>NZ_RXFT01000001.1 GCF_003952165.1 Variovorax guangxiensis
ACCATGCAGGCGCTTCAGGTTCGCCTTCAGTTCCTCTCGCCCCGCGTCTTCGTCGGGAAAGATCAGGAAGGTCCTGCCCGATCGGGTGGTGGCGAATCCGATGTAGCCCTTTGCTTTCCTGGGCGCTGGCACGCCATCGACTTTCCTGGCGGTCAGGTCGCCGGGATTGTTGATGCGCCATGGCAGCGTTCCGCCCGAGCGCAGCAGGTGACGGCCGTCCTCGCAGATGAATTCGGCGACTTCGATGTTGGGGTGGTAGGTTGCAGATATCAGTCTGGACATGCGGGTGTTTCCCTTGCTCAAGCCAAGTCGGTCAGGTGGGCTTCGATGCTCTCCATCTCGCACAGCCGCGAGACGAAGGAGAAGTCACTCTCGTCGTACTGCACGCAGTAGTCCCACACGCGGTACTCGCGGGCCAGTCGCCTCTCCATGGGGTAGCCATAGCCTTCGAGCACATCGGAGACGATGTCCGGAACGGTCCTGCCCTGGAAGATGTGGAAGTCGCTCCGCCGCGTCGCAAGCCACAGCCATGGGCGCAGCTTCATCCGGTAGAAGCTGTGCCGGGCGTCCTCTCCGGTCGGGCCGAAGGATGCGATGACACCGCCCAGGGGGCGCGTGTCACCACTCTCCGCTTTCACCGCCACGGTGGCGGTCTTGCCGAGCAGCATCTTCGGATCGACGCTGTTGCTGGTGCCCAGCAGGTCCACATCGAAGTCATGGAGCTGGCTCAGCGCCTCGCGGCCGGTGAGCCGGTGGAATTGCAGCGCTTCCCCCATCGGGGTCTGAATGGAAACCCGGCGCGTCATCGCACCGCCGAAGACGCAGAGACGCACGGCGCCGGGCGAACATGCCGGCGCGTGCCATCGAAGATGGACATGGATCCTCCCTGAAATCAGTGCCGCTCTGATCGGCGGCGTGTTTCGTCGGAGTATCCAAGTGCGCGGCGTCTTTCATTCGACGCCGCCGAATGCTTCAGCGGATTCGTGAACGAATGCGCGCAGCGGCGGTGGGGCCTCTATCTGCGCTCGAGTGTTGGTGTCGAATGTTCACTGGCTGACGAGCCAGCCGCACCCATTGAGCGCGTTCACGCTACTTTCACAAGCGGTCGAGATACCGCCCCAGCACCGAGTTGAACCGCTGCGGCGCCTCGAGCGCAGGCAGATGCGCGGTGCCCTGAAGCACGAAGCTTTCTGCCCCGGGTATGCGTTGCGCCAGCACGCTGCATCGCTCCTGCAGCAGCGGCAGGTCGAGATCGCCCCACAGCACGAGCGTAGGCGCCCGGATGGCCTCTACGCGCTCCCATGCTGAAGGCTCCTCGGTTGCCGCACCAGGGTGGGCGGCTCGCAAGGCCTTGCCGTTCATCGACAGGAAGAGCTGGCGCGCGTCGCCTCCCACTCGGCCTGCCGGGCTCAAGGGGCCGTCCAGCCACAGGCGCGCCCGAAGCTCGTTCTTCGCATCCAGGTCGCCCAGCGCCTCGGCAGCGCTGATCGCATCCATGATCGATTTCACCGGCTCGCCATGCTGCGGGGCGGGTGCGCCGCGCACGCCCGGCGCAACAACAACGAGTCCGCTTACCCGGTCGGGCCGGGCCAACGTCGCATCGATGGCAACTCGGCCTCCCAGTGAGCAGCCGACCAGCACAGCCTTGTCGTAGCCCAGCGAATCCATCACCGCCCAGAGATCGGCCACGTTGGAATGAGGCGTCGGGTGCAGCGTGCGCGAATCGCCGAAGCCCCGTCGGTCGTAGCTCGCCACCGGGTGCGCCGACGTCAGCGCGCTCCATTTACCGTGCCACGTGCGCCGGTCCGCGACGTTGGCGTGCAGAAAAAGAACAGGCATGCCGGTGGCGCCATCGTCTGCCTGGTGCTCGACCGCAAGCGACGCGCCGGGCACTTCAATCCATTCCAGTTTGCGCATGCTCGCGACGATAGTGATTCAGGGCCGCGTTGACCAACGAACGAGACTGCCTTCAGCCTCCAACTGTCAGAGCTTTGTGTCCCGCCGCAGCGCCCCGGCAGATATCCCGCCGATTCGAGAAATCCTCGACGAAATCTTTTCTCTTGCGCGGCTTCGCTTCTCTAAAGTGAATGCCCCTGTCGCAAAACGCCCCTCCTTGTGGGCGACGACCACCGATCGTGAAAGGAGCTCCCCCCAACGGCTGACCAAGTGAACTGATGAACCGCCTGCCTCACGGCGGGTTGCCGGTGCTCCTCGGTGCACTGGTGCGAACGTGAGGCACAAAAGGCGACGGCCAGGGCGCGCAAACACCCTGACCGTCTGACCACATGACGTGCATAACCTCGAAAAGCGAGCACACCAAATGGCTACCCGAATTATGGCCGGGCGTCCCACGCCCAAATCTTCCCGCCGCAGCGGCAGCAGCAACAGCAACAGCACCACGCGCGGCACCACCACCAAGCCCACGGCGCCCACCCCGACGCCCGACGAGGCAAGGGAACTACTCGAAATCAAACTGGCGCAGCTGAACTCGCTGCTGTGGTGCTGTTATGGCGACGGCAACGGGTGGTTCGAGGAGGCGGGGGAGAAGCATCGGGACAACATGCTCTGGATTGCTTCTGATCTGGCTCGGGAGGCGGAGATGTTGTTGGAGGTGAGTAGTGGGGATAGGGGAGGGCAGGCCGGGATCGGCTGACAGCCCGGCATCCCACAAAAGCGGGATGCACTAGAACTTTCCTCTCCGCTAATGTCGGGCTGAGGAGGGTTCCTATGCCGATCCCAAACTTGTTCTACGGGCACCAAGATGCCCTGATGAGAGGCGCATCGCCCACAACGTTGGCTGTGGGCGACTCCTGGTTCTGGTATCCGTTCGACAACCTGCTCGGCGAGATCGCCGGGAGCCGACCGCTGCAGTCGATCGTCGTGGCGGGCTACAACGGCTCCGAGGCGTCGGAATGGAAGGGCAAGTACGCCGACTCCATCAAGACCACCTTCGACATGTACGCGAGAGGCCCTCTCGTGAAGGCGCTCCTGCTTAGCGGTGGCGGGAACGACATCGTGGGCCAGACGAACTTCCCGAAGCTGATCAAGGCCAACTGTTCGGCCTGCCAGTCAGTTCCAGCGTGCTACGCCGATGACCAGCCATCGAAGGCGCTGGAAAAGATCATCGGGCACTACCGAAGGCTCATCAAAATCTTCAGGACCTACAACCCGACCGCCGTGGTCGTGCTTCACAACTATGACGACGCATACGCCACGGGAGAGGGCGTTTTTGGGCCTGCCGACTGGCTCAAGGTGCCGATGGAGAAATGCAGCGTTCCTGTCTCGCTGCGCAAGGATCTATTCGCAGACTTGGTGACTGCCTTCGGCAAGGCACAGGACGCGTTGGCGGCGGAACCCGGTTTGGGAAAGATCGTCGCGCTGAAGACGACAGGCACATTGACGGTGCATCAGTGGGCCAACGAACTGCACCCCACTCCCGAAGGATTTCGGCGGCTGACAGAGCGGAAGTTCTTGCCAGCACTGGACGCCGTTTGGTGAAGATCAGCGCGGGCAAGACGGAGAAGCGCAAAGCTTACGGAGGCGAGAAGATGCATTGGAGTGCGACAACTGCTGCCGCAGTGGCGTTCATGTTGATGCCGTGGACGACCTTAGCTTTCGAGCTGTCTCCAGACGGGACTTCGTTCGAAAAGAAACTTGCGCAGAAAGGGCAACCAACAGGGGACAGGTTGCTCAGCAAGCTGACGGACTTGGGCGTTCGAAAATTCGGTAGCCCTGTCCATGAAGAAATCGCAAACCGATCATTGGATTGCGATGGAGACGCTGACATTTGCGCTGACCCCGACTGGGACCCAGCACAGGCCTATGTGCTTGCCGGAGTGCGCTGGAACGATGACCCGCCATTCCGGTTCGAGTCTTCGTTCGGAAAGTACAGGGGATGCAAGGCCGGAGACACAGTGCGCCTCGTCGTCCAGCCCGAATGCTGGGCACGGGTGTTCTACGACGGCAAGACAAGAGCGGCTCGTGGCGAAGTGCTGAACGCCAAGACGGCGCCATTGCTTGTGCGCTCCCACTTTGGGGACATGCAGTTCCTTCACGCGATGGGATCGGTCGATGGTGAGCCGCCGGACGTCACCTACGGGCGAATCATGATGTGGGCCGAATTCACGTGGAAGGTTGCGACCAGAAAAATCCCCGCAAACGGCATCGTTGCGAATCAAGACGTGGCGGGTATTCGCGACGTCTTTGGTATGAACGGATGGAGTGTGCAGGACCTGTTTGCACTCGGCAACCCCAATATCCGCAAACCTTCCTATCTGGGTGCGGTCGCGTTCGGAAGCCTCCTACATACCACTCAGGATTCGTTCTCTCGAGCGCATGTCGAGCGGGAACAAGTGACGAAGGGGGCCAAGTGCCCGGGCGCTGCTAGCGACTATGCGGCGCCAGGCGCCATCAGAGAGTTTCACGCTTATGGTCGCCAAGATGCAGACAAGCACTCCACCGCGGACGTTCGTGCTGCGTTCTCAGTTCACTGGGCTTCCGGCGCACCAAGCGCGGTGGACGTAGGAAGAGTGCTTGCGCAGTTTTATGACCGTCAAGCGGAGTGGATGGAGGTTCGGCCGTATGTGGAATGCGTATTTCGGTTGGCACCGAATGCGACGGCTGCGTCTCCTGGTGACTACGCGGTTGATTGAGGGGCGCGACCCATTGAGATTTCAAATGATTTGCCGTGACTATCTCTTTGGTGGCGCAGCAGGCAGTTCACTAGGCCAAGAAAATTCTTGGCTGTCGGTCGACAGTGCACCAGTTTAGGAAAATGAGATGGCAAAGAGCTACCGCCGCCTGAATATTTTTATGGCAAAGCCCTTAAGTGACGGACAACGTTTTGAGGACCTGCTCGCTGACGCGCCGGTGGACACTTACCCAATGGCAGATGCCTTGGATATCGACGGAACCCTTTACGTGAGGAGAAGCGCGGAGAAGAGGCCTAGTTGGGGTTCTGTGCTCGACGAGGTAGCGGGCCGCGTCATACTGGGCCTCGCAAATCAATCGAGTGCTGCGGTGCTACTGCTTCGAGTGGACGGCGACATCTTTGCCTTTGTCTTTGGCTATGGCCGGTATCTAATCGAGCAGTCGCTTTTTGTTCAGGACTTTGGCCTCCGCACGGCGCTCAACACGCTCGACGACAAGTCACTGCGCAGCGTCGATTTGCATACCCTAGAAGACCAGCCTGTTCAGAAGAAATCTCAGGCTGCTCGCGATTCGGAGGTAGGGGTGTTCGGCATCGACATCCTACGGGACGTTCTTCGCGCCGTGACGGGTGTCCCCAAGCGCGGAGTTGGCCTTACGCACATCGCCGGTGGAGACGCGATGTTCTCTTTTGGTGCCGACATGGAAGCTGCGGATTTCCCGACATTGGCCCGCCGCGTCAAAGGCTACTACACCAATGACGACTACAAGACGTCCTTCTCGTGGGTGGACAACGTCCGCAGGGTCAAGGACGACGTCTCGATTGATGCGCTGAACGCGAAGTTGGTCCAAGCTGTATCTGCGCGTAATCCTGGAATCATGGTCACGCTGCCGGAGATCGGCGCATGGGACACGATCCTCGGCTTTAGCTTTACACGGAATAAGGACGGTGTGCGTCCCGTCATCGATTCTGCCGACTACTTCGGCACCATTCCTGATTTGGCGCGTCTAACCATCGAGGGCTTGAAGCGCGACCGGCTTTTTGTTCACGACGTCGATGGCAACATTACCGAATACCCTGTGTATCGCTGCATCTACTTCGAGATCGTCGACGGCGACAAAACGAAGATCATCTTCGATGGAAAATGGTACGAAGTTGATGCAACATTCATTGGCCGCATTGCCGAGATATTGAACTTGGTCCAGATATCCACCCTTACATTCCCAGCAGTTGAAGTGTGGGACGAGGGGGGTAAATCGAAAATTGAATCCGAGGGCGATTACAACATTCGAGCGGCCGCGGCGCATGGATATTTCCTGCTGGACAAGAAGCTCGTCAAGACCGACCGATCCACATCGCCCATAGAACTCTGCGACCTCCTTACTCCTGCTAAGCAATTGGTGCACGTAAAGCATCGCAAGGGCGGATCGGCCGGACTGAGCCATCTCTTTGCTCAGGGCGGAGTGGCCGCTGAAATCATGCTTGGTGACAAGGCGTTCCGCAAAAAGGCGCGAACGGTGCTGCGCAGGGTAAATCCGGCCGCAGGTGATCTCGTGCCCTTGGACACCCTCAGGAGTGCCGACTATGAGATTGTTTTCCTTATCTTGGGCGAGGGCAGTGCGACGCTCAAGCAGAACTTGCCGTTTTTCAGCAAAGTCAACCTATCGAAAGCTTTCGAAAACCTTACCCAACGTGGATTCAGGGTATCGATTTCTGGCGTGCCAACGACACCGCGCTTGACCCCTTAATCAAGAAGTCTGTGCAGGCGGTAGAGCCCGGATTGGGAAAGCAGTTGAGCGTAAGACGACGGGTACTTTGCGAAGGATCAATGGGCCACCGAATTGCATCCCATGCCTGAGGGGTTTCGACAGCTCTCAGAGGTGAAGTTCTTGTCGCTGCTGGATGCTGTGTGATTGCAGTCAGCAGAAGGCTGCAAGAGAAGAGCAAAGAAGTACGACGGTCGAAAGATGCACTAGACCGCGACGAGCGTAGCCGCTACGGCGTTCCTGTTGAGCCGGGGAGCGCAATGGAACGTCCTGGGGCCAAGAGACTACTAAGCGTGCCGCCCCTTACCAACATGGAGGCCATGAAGTGCTCAAGAGCATCAAGAGGATTAAGGGGCTGGGGGTATTTAGCGATTACGCTCCCCCCGCCGGGACGGCTGAATTCGGCGTCAAAAACATCATCTACGGTTGGAACTACTCGGGAAAGACGACCCTCTCGCGCGTGTTTTCCCACTTGGAGCACGGCGACTATCCGCCGGATCTTGGCGGCTACAACTTCGTCGTCGACACGGACGCTGGGTATGTCAACGAGGGCAACGCCAAGACCTGCGACGACCTTGTGCGTGTCTTCAACTCGGATTTCATTCATGAGAACCTGAACTTCGGGGGCTCCACAGCGCGTCCTATCCTGCTTCTGGGGGCTGAGTCCGAGGAGGCTCAAAAGAAGATTGGTGAACTGACCGACCTGCGGAAACGGATCAATCAAGCCATTGCAAAGCAGGAGAACAAGGCGACTGCGGCCGAGAAGGCCCTTGGTGACCTTAAGAAGAAGGCGGCGGTGGCCACCAAAGATGCCCTGCAGCTCACCGAGATTTACACAGCGACCCAGCTCGAGAGGGATCTGACTACCGTCGCGATCGGCGTGGACTGCAAGTTGACCGACGAGCAGCTCGAGGCTGACACGAAGCTTGCTCGAACGTCGGAGCAGGACGCGTTGCCGCCGATTGACAAGTTGGACGCCGAAAGCTCGTTGCCTGACGTCTGGAACGACGCCCGTAAGCTGCTTACGCAGAAGCCAGAGATGCTGCATGTAATCGGATATCTCACTCAAAACACCGCAGTCGCGCGTTGGATCGAGATCGGACTTCCGTTGCATAAGCACAAGGAGATTTGCGAATTCTGCGGAAACTCTCTGAGCGCAGAGCGGTTGAAGGAACTCCGCGAGCACTTTTCAAAAGATCAGGCTGACTTCAAGGACAAGCTTGAAATGCTCCTCGCACGTGTTTCCCAGGCCCAACTGGCGTTCGCTCCAGCGAGCGCGCTGACGGTGAATGCGCAGTTTCGAGATCGCTATATGGCAGCAGCTGACATTGCACAGGCAGCGGGCGAAGCGCATGACAAGCTCGTAGCCGAGTTGGAAGGAGAGGTGCGAGAGAAAATCGCGGCGCCCTTCGCCGCCCGAGAGCTTGCGACCCTTGACGAGACTGCAGTTAATGCCTGGATCAAAGCAGGAGTGGCTTTGGATAAGGTGATCGGCGAACACAATCAAGTGGCTCAGCACTTCAAGCAGGAGAAGGTCGAGGCGATCAAGCGTGCCAAGCTTCATCATGCGCAAGCCTTTTATGAGCGCGAGGATCTGGAGAGACGTGCGGGGAAACAAAAACGATATGGCACGCGAGTGCAGAAGCTGAAAGCATGTGGAGACTCGGTCGAAAAGCAGAGGCTCGATCTGGAGGCCACGATCAGCCAATCGCAAAAAGGCCGCGAGGAAATTAACCAGCGCATCGAGAACCTTCTTGGATCGGACAGCGTGCAGATTAAGGTGCTGAAGATTGCAGGCGAGGAGCGATTCCAACTGGTGCGACGCGACGGCAGCATCGCTAAGCATCTAAGCGAAGGCGAGAAGACGGCCATTGCCTTCTCGTTCTTCCTAACCAAACTCAAGGAACTCAAGAACTTCGACAAGGCGATCGTCTATATCGATGATCCGATCTCTAGCCTTGACAGCAATCACATCTTCCAGGTTGCTGCAATCATTCGTGAGATCTTTTTCGAGCAGGCAGGAGGGTCGGGCGGAGAGTGGAAGACGAAGTGTCAGCAGGTCTTTTTTTCCACGCACAACTTCGAATTCTTCGGACTTCTCCGCGATTTGCCGGTGAGCGCGAAGAAGACCTCAAATTACTTGGTCAAGCGAGTCTCGCCAACCGCATCGACTTTCGGGAATATGCCGGATTCGATGGCCAAGTACTCCTCGGAATATCACTTCCTCTTCTCGGTGTTAGATGATTTCAGGAACGCCACGGACAAGTCCGACTACAAGGTGCTGATGCACATTCCCAATGCGGTACGCCGCTTCGTAGAGCTCTACACCTACGCGAAATATCCTGATTCGGTCAACGGAACGGTGGACCAACGCGCCGAGAGGCTGTTTGGCCTGGAGAAGTCCAAGCGCATATTGAAGGTTCTGCACTACTTCTCACACGCCAACAACATCGAACGCATTGCCTCGAATACCGACCTAATCTGCGACATCGAGGCTGCGGTGGATGATCTGATCTCACTCATCGAAGTGCAAGACCCATTGCACTTTGAAGCGCTTAGATCCGCCCTTTAAGACGGCTCGATCATGTCTGCCGGTGCAAGCCTTGGGGCCTTGCGTTTGCGGCGGTATGCGCGCGCTTTCTACGATACCAGCCCTCGCTGCTTTCTCTTACCTCTGCGGCATGTCCTTGACCGAATACCCCAGGCTCACCGTCGCATCCTCCGGAATCGCCGGCATCGTCGCATTCCAGGCCTGCCAATCCGCCCGCATCGCAGCCAGCCGCTCCGGCTCCTTCTTCGCCAGATTCGCCCGCTCGCGTTCATCCCCGGGAATGTTGAACAGGTACTCGTTGCCGTCCACCTTCAGGTACTTCCAGTCTCCATCGCGCAGCGCTTCCTGTCCGCGATGGTTCATGCGCCAGTGCAGCGGCCGGCGGAAGCTCTTCGATGCGTCCTTGAGCACGGGCATCAGCGATACGCCGTCCAGCGGGTAGTCGGGGTGCGCGGCCACGCCGGCTGCGTCGAGCATGGTGGCCGACCAGTCCATGGTCATGCACAGCTGGGTGCTCTCGCCGCCCTTGGCGATCACGGCGGGCCAGTGCGCGATCCATGGCACGCGGATGCCGCCTTCGGTCAGGTCCATCTTGCCGCCGACCAGCGGCCAGTTGTCGGAGAAGCGTTCGCCGCCGTTGTCGCTGGTGAACACGACCAGGGTGTTGTCGGCCATGCCGTGCTTCTTCAGCGCGTCCATGATCCAGCCGATGCCTTCGTCCATGTGATGGATCATGCGGCGGTACACGTTGATGTTGCCGCCGGCCAGGTCGAACAGGTTGTCCTTGATGTTCGGCGCCTTGGCCGCGTCGTCGCGGGTTTCCCACGGCCAGTGGGGGGCGGTGTAGTGCAGGCTCAGGAAGAAGGGGGCTTCCTCTTTTTTCTGAAGCGCTGCCATGCGCTCGACGTAGTCGACGGCGCGCTTCGAAAGGACGTCGGTGAGGTAGCCCTCTTCCTGCTTGTCTTCCTCGCCGAACCACAGGTCGTGGCGGCCGGTGGAGTCGCAATGCGTGAAGTAGTCGACGCCGCCCGACATGGGGCCGAAGAACTCGTCGTACCCCGAGCGCAGCGGGCCGAAGGTGGGCGGGTAGCCCAGGTGCCACTTGCCGATGAGGGCGGTCTGGTAGCCGCTGGCCTTCAGCAATGAAGGCAGGGTGGGGTGGTCGGTGGGCAGGCCCAGGGTGGTGCTGCCACGGCTCCTGCTGTTGATGGGCTCCTCGGCCGCGCCGCGCAGGCGGTACTGGTAGCGGCCGGTGATCATGCCGAAGCGTGTGGGCGAGCACACGGGCGAGTTGGCGTAGCCCTGGGTGAGCTTCAGGCCGTTGGCGGCCAGGCCGTCGAGCACTGGCGAGACGGGGCCGAACGCCGCGTCGCGGCCGCCGTAGCAGCCGAGGTCGGCATAGCCGAGGTCGTCGGCGACGATGAAGATGATGTTGGGTCTGGTCATAAGTTGATCGCGCCTTCGAGGCTAGGAGGTCTTTTCGGGGAACACCGCGGAACCGGCTTTGCCGGGCCGCCGGTGTTGCCCCCTGCAAGGGGGTTGGCGAAGCGACACGAAGTGCGCGAAGACTGGGGGTCGTTCAAGGCTGGTAGCCCGATTTCTGCACCACGGGCGCCCACTGCGCGCGGTAGGCCTTGAGCATCGCGGCGGTCTGCGCCTGGGTGCTCACCACGGGCGTCATGCCCGAGTCCTTGAACTTGCGCTGGGTGTCCGGGTCCTGCATGACTTCGCGGATGACGACGGCGAGGCGCTCGACCTTTTCCTTCGGCATGGTGGCCGGCGCGAAGAAGGTGTTCCAGCCGGTGGCCGCGAGGTCGAGGCCGGCTTCCTTGAAGGTGGGCACGTCGGGCACGAAGGGCGAGCGCTTGGCGCCCGAAATGGCGAGGATGCGCAGCTTGCCCGCGGTGTGCTGCGGCACGGCCACGTCTTCGGTGTCGACGGCCACGGGCACCTGCCCGCCGATCACGTCGTTCAGCAGGGGCGCCGAGCCGCGGTAGCCGATCACCTGGGTCTGCACCTTGGCCTTCTCGCCGACCATGAGGCCGAAGAAGTGCGGCAGGCTGCCGGTGGCCGGCACGCCCACGTTGGCCTGCGCGGGGTTGGCGCGCATCCAGGCGAGCAGGTGGTTCAGCTCGCGCACGGGCAGGGTGGGCGACACGGCGAGCGCGAAGTTGTAGTCGTTGACGTACGACACGGGCACGAAGTCGCGGTCGGGGTCGTAGTTGTTGTCCTTGAAGACCAGCGGCGCCACGATCATCACGGCGGGGTTGGCGAGCATCAGCACGTTCTGGCTGGCGGGCGTGGCCTTCACCTGCTGCGCCGCGAGGCGGCCGCCGGCGCCAGGCTTGTTGTCGACCACCACGGGCACGCCCAGGCGGGTGGTGAGCTTGTCGCCCACGATGCGCGCCACGCGGTCGGTGGCGCCGCCGGGGGCGTAGCCGACGACGATGCGCAGGGGCGTGTCGAACTTGACCTCGGCGGCCACCGCGCTGGTGGCGAAAGCCGTCGCAATGCCGGCAATGGCCAGGATGCCGGCAAGGCGGCGGGTGATGGAGAGGGATGGGGTCGGCAGCATGGTGGGCAGGTCCTTGTCTTCGTCGTTCAGGCGATGGCTATCGATGGCAATCGAGTATGGCCGCGGGATCCGCAGTTGCGGACGATTCTGAAGAGGCCGCGCTCGATTGATCAAATCAACCATTCACCGGACTTACCCTTCCTGCTGCTCTTTGCCAGTCTGCCGTTTCAGTCGACCTTCATGCCGGTGGCCTTCACGATGCGGCCGTAGCGCGCCTGGCTGGCGGCAAGGTGCTCGCTGGCAACGGTGCCGGTTTCTCCCAGCGGCACCATGTCGAGCGAGGCGAGGCGCGACTTGATCTCGGGCAGCGCCATCGCCTTCTGCAGCGCGGCGCGCAGCGTCTGCGCCACAGGCTCGGGCGTGCCGGCCGGCAGCATCGAGACGTAGAGCACCTCGAATTCCAGGCCCTTCAGGCCCAGTTCGCCCACGGTGGGCACCCTGGGGCAGCAGCGGCGAGCGTTGCTTGCCGGTCACGGCCAGGGCGCGCAGCTTGCCCGCCTGCACCTGCGGCAGCAGGCCCGGCGTGGCGAGGATGCCGGCCTGCACCTCGTCGCCCATCAGCGCCAGCACGGCCGGCGCGTTGCCCTTGTAGGGCACGTGCGTGATCTTGGCGCCCGTGTCGCTGGCGAAGATCTCGGCGGCGATGTGGCCCGGGCTGCCGTTGCCGGCCGAGCTGAAGGTGGCGGGCTCGGCCTTGGCCTGGGCGATGAACTCGGGCAGCGTCTTCGCCTTCACGCCCTGCGCCACGCCGAAGGCCAGGCCCGAGGAGCTGAAGATCATCAGCGGCTTCAGGTCTTTTGCCGCGAAGGGCATCGAGGCGTACAGGTGCGGGTTGATGGTGAAGGTGCTGTCGATGCCCAGCAGCACGGTGTAGCCGTCGGCCGGGCTCTTGGCGACCAGGTCGGCGCCGATGTTGCCGCCCGCGCCGGGGCGGTTGTCGACGATGAAGGGCTGCTTCAGGTCTTTCTGCAGCGCGTCGGCCAGCGCGCGGGCGAGGATGTCGATGGGCCCGCCCGCCGGGAAGTTGACGAGCAGCCGCACCGCCTTGGCGGGGTAGGGCGCGTCGGCGGCCAGGGCCTTCGTGGTGGCGGTGGCGCCGAAGGCGAGGGCTGCGCAGGTTGCGAGGGCAGCGGCGAGGCGGCGGCGCGTGCCGCGAAAGGTGTTGCTGGGCGAACCGGTGGTCATGTCGTCTTGTCTCCGTTATCCAGGGCAACTCTAGGTGGCCGGCGGGGGCGGCACAACTGAAAGCTCTTCTGCCAGCTATTCCGGCTGGTTATATTGAAGAGGCCACTCTCCCAAGGAAACACCGTGTCAGCCATGAACTTTGGGCGCCTGAAGATGCGCCACCTGCAGTGCCTCGTGATGGTGGCGCAGGAGCGCAACCTGGTGCGCGCGGCCAAGGCGCTGTCGCTCACGCAGCCGGCGGTGTCGAAGACGGTCGCCGAGCTGGAGGAGATCGTCGGCCGCCAGCTGCTGCTGCGCCGCCGGCGCGGCGTGGAGCTCACGCCCGCCGCCGAGGTGCTGGTGCGCCACGCCGTCTCGGCGCTGCGCGGCCTGCGCGAGGGCCTGGGCCTGGCCATGGACCAGCCCGAGGCCGACCAGCTGCGCGTGGCCGTCGGCGCGCTGCCCAACATGGTGGCCAACCTGCTGCCCGAGGCCGTGGCCATGCTGCACGCCTCGCAGCCGGCGCTGCGGGTGCGCGTGGTGAGCGGCACCAACGCGCAGCTGATGACGCAGCTGCGCCAGGGCGAGATCGACCTCGTGCTCGGCCGCCTCGCGCAGGCCTCGGCCATGGCCGACCTGGCCTTCGAGCAGCTCTACAGCGAGCCGTTGCTGCTGGTCGCGCGGCCCGGGCATCCGCTGGCGGCACGCCGCAAGCCGCCACTCGACGCGCTGGCGGGCCATCCGCTGGTGCTGCCGGTGTCGGGCACGCTGATCCGGCACACGGCGGACGCCTTTCTCATCGCGCAGGGCATGGCGCTGCCCGGGCGGATGGTGGAGGCGACCGACACCAGCTTCGTGCTGGGGCTGCTGCGGCGCTCCGATGCGGTGTGGTTCGCGCCGCAGGGGGCTGTCGAAGGGCTGGTCGAGCGCGGCGAACTCAAGCGGCTGGCCATCGACACCTCCAGCACCGAGGGGCCGGTTGGGCTCACCATGCGGCGCGGCGACGAGCCCGGCGAGGGCGCGCGGCTGCTGGTCGATGCCATCCGCGAGATCGTGGCGGCACGGCCCCGCGAGCCTGAGGGGGTGCCGGCATGAGCGGCAGCGAGAAGACCGCCCCCGGCGAGCGCCAGTCGCTGGTCGACGCCCTGCGCGGCTTCGCGCTGCTGGGCATCCTCGTCGTGAACATCGCGAGCTTTTCTTCCACGTACTACGGCGCGGGCATTCCAGACCCGATGGCGCAGTCGGTGCTCGAACGCGCGGCGCTGCTGGTGCGCACGCTGGTGTTCGAGACTAAGTTCTACCTGCTGTTTTCCTTCCTCTTCGGCTACAGCTTCACGCTGCAGATGCAGTCGGCCGAGCGCAACGGAAAGTCTTTCGCGCCGCGCATGGGCCGGCGGCTGGTGGGGTTGTGGGTGCTGGGGCTGGTGCATGCGGTGGTGCTGTACCACGGCGACATTCTCACCACCTACGCGGTGCTGGGCGCGGTGCTGCTTCTGCTGCGGCGGCGCGGCGACTTGTTCATGGCGCGCGCCGCGGTGTTCCTGGTGCTGGCCACCTCGCTGCTGTGGGCGGGCATCGGCTACCTGCTGGTGAAGGCGGGCGTGCCGAACGACACGCGCACGGCCTATGCGGATGCCGCCAGGGCGCTGGCCGCGTATCGCGGAACGCCGTTCACGGTGATCGTGCAGCACCTGCGCGAGCTCTCGCAGATCTGGTGGATCACCGGGCTGGTGCAGGCGCCGACGGCGCTGGCGATGTTCTTCGCGGGCTTCATCGCGGGGCGGCGCGAGCTGTTCGCCAATGCCGATGCGTACCGGCCGCTGTTCGAGCGACTGCTGCGCTGGGGGCTGGTCATCGGGCTGCCGGGCGCGGCGGTGTACGCCTTTCCTTCGATCCGGCTGGACAACCCGGTGCGCGAGCTCTACGGCCTCGCGGCCACGCTGCTCACCGCGCCATTCCTCACGGCAGCCTACGCGGCCGGCCTCGTGCTGCTGATGCTGTCGCCGCGCGGCCGGGTGCTCGAAGCCATGCTCGCGCCGGCAGGCCGCATGGCGCTGACCAACTACCTGACGCAGTCGCTGGTCTGCGCATGGCTCTTCCTGGCCTACGGGCTGCGCTGGATCGGCACCATGGGCCCCCTGGCCGCCACCGGCATCGCCTTCGCGATCTTCGCGGTGCAACTGGTGCTGAGCCGGTGGTGGATGGGGCGCTTCGTCTACGGGCCGGTCGAGTGGGTGCTGCGTGCGTTCACGAACCTGGAGCTTCCGCCGATGCGGCGCAAGCATTGACGCCCTTTGTCGCTGGCAAGCGGGCGTGGGTATGCGATCCTCTCGGCCAAGCGTGCGCAGAGTTGCCGCCGCCATTCATGACGGAGGAGTCCATGGGTATTGAGTACAGGCACTTTCTTGTCGTCGACGATGCCAATTGGCGGCCGAGCGCCGACACGGCCGCGCGGGTCGCGAAGCTTCTGGCCGAATGGTCAATCGGTACGGAGCTTGTCGAGGCGGTTGACTTGTCGCGGCGAGAGAACGTGTCTTTCGAGGAGGCGGGCGCGCTCGCTGCCTCTGGGCCGGGAGTCGCGCTGCGATATCGCGGCGTCAAAGCGGCACCTGTGGCGGCGCTCGCGGGGCCTTCCAACTACGCGAGCGTGAGACCCTCCGACCGTTACACGACGGAGACCGTGCTGATATTGGGTAATGACTACCGTATCCAACACAGTTCCGACAGCATTTTTTTCGATCTTGTTTCACCGCCGCTGGCCGTGAATGGACAGCAACTCGCGCCGGATGAGGCGGAGCCCTACCGCTACATCTACAGCGAGAGTTTCTCGTCGGACTACGTCCTGAAGCCGCCTGTTGTACGCGCGCAAGTCGAGGGGTTCGCCCGTAAGAACATCGACTGGACCGAGTGCCTGGGTTTCTGGAGAGGTGGACTGGTGATCGATTTCGGCAAGGACCTGCCGGGTTTTGTCGAGTCGGTCCACCGACTTCCGGCGCGGGCGTTCGTGGAGGCGCTGCAGGATGTGTTCAGAGGGCCGGTGGTGGAGATTGGCGAGTTCTATTGAGGGTTTGATCGCCGAGTCGGGGCAGCGGCCGCGATCAGATGCTCAGCGCGGCAGCAGCGTCGACAGCTGATAGACCGCGAAGCCCAGCAGGATCGCGCCCGACAGCCGGTTGATCGACTGCATGGTCTTGGCACTGAGCTTGTGCCGCACCGACGACACCATCGTCGACAGCCCCAGCCACCACAGCGCGGAGCCCAGGAACACGCCGAGCACCATCGTCGCGGCCTGGGAGGCGCCGAGGGTGTGGCCTGCAACGTGGCCCGTCGAAATGGACGCGAATACCGCGACGAAGGACAGGATCGTCATCGGGTTCGCCAGCGTGAGCACGAAGATCGAGAGCGTGGCCTTCAGCGGCGTGGTGGCGTCCGCCGCCTGCCGGGCCTCGGTCGCCACCGGCGCGCGAAGCAGCTGAACGCCCATCCAAGCGAGGAAGGCGGCGCCGCCCAGCGCAAGCGGCACGCGGGCCGCCACCATCGACGCGATGACGGCCGACACGCCCAGTGCGCCGATGGCGCCATAGAAGGCATCGGCCAGCGCGGCGCCGAGCCCGCTGAGAAAGCCGATGCCGCGGCCATGCGCGAGGGTGCGCTGGATGCACAGAAGGCCAATGGGGCCTACGGGTGCCGCGATGGAGAGCCCGATGACGAGGGCCTTGAGGAAGAGGGTGGAGTCCATGCTGTAAATTGTGTTTACAGCTTCGCCTGAGGAGAATGGCGAAGCTCAGGCGGAATGCGCTTCCTGCCTGAAATTCAAGACGAATCGACCGCCGAAGCCTGAAATCCATGGAAATCGACAGCAAGAACTGGCAGATCCTCGAAGTGCTGCAGGCCGATGCGCGCACCTCGCTCACGGCGCTGGCGCGGCAGGTGGGGCTTTCGGTGCCGTCGACCTCCGAGCGCGTGAAGCGGCTGGAAGAAGCCGGCGTGCTGGCCGGCTACCGGGCGGTGGTGCCTCCGCGCAAGGTGGGCTATACGGTGACGGCACTGGTCGGCATCACCACGCCGCAGCCCGACAAGGCGCTGCTGCTGAAGTTGCTGGAGGGTCGAAACGAGGTGCTCGAGTGCTTCCACGTCACGGGGCAGGACTCTTACGTGCTGAAGGTGGCCGCGCGCGACATCGAGCACCTGGAAGCCTTCGTGAGCGCCATCAACCACCTGGGCGAGACGCGCACGTCGATCGTGATGTCAGTGCCGATTCCGCCGCGCGCCGTTACCGCCCCGAACATGGAAAAGCAGCCGCGCCGCTAGGGGCGCCAGGGTGCTAGGTTGGAGGCAGTGGCCGCGACCACAGCCAGGCCAGCACGCAGGCCATGCACCCGATGGCCAGTGCGGCGAGCCACGCACGGTGCGCGGTGAACGACACGATCACCGCGCACACCGCCATCGTCACGGTCGCGCTCCACTTGGCGCGCCGGCTCACGGTGCGGCCGTTGGCCCAGTTGTGCAGCAGCGGGCCGAAGAGGCGGTGGCTCAGCAGCCACGCATGCAGCCTCGGCGAGCTGCGGGCGGCGGCCCATGCGGCCATCAGGATGAACACCGTGGTCGGCATGCCGGGCACGATCACGCCGATGAGGCCCAGCACCAGGCACAGCACCGCGAAGGCGTAGAGCAGCGCTCGCGTGAGCGCGGACTTGCGTTCGGGGGCGGGGGCCGGCTCGGGCTTCAAGACAGGATCAGGCCGGGACCTGTCCTTGTTGCGGCAGCTGCTCGCGCTCGGGCAGCCCGTCGGCCGAGATGCGCATCTTCGGCAGGAACTGCGGGTACTCGCGCTGCATGAAGTCGATGAGGCCCTCTCGCACGCTGCAGCGCAGGTCGAAGGTCAGGCCCGAGGTGGCGGCCGTGCACAGCACGCGGATCTGCATGGTGCGCTCCGTGGCGTCGGTCACGCGCACGTTGAAGAAGCGGCCGTCCCACTCGGGCGCGGCCTTCACGATGCGCTCGACCTCCTCGCGCAGGGGCGCGAGCGGCATGCCGTAGTCGACGTAGACGAACACCGCGCCCAGCAGTTGCGACGAATGCCGCGTCCAGTTCTGGAACGGCTTCTCGATGAAATAGCTCAGCGGCAGGATCAGGCGGCGCTCGTCCCAGATCTTCAGGACGACGAAGGTGCCGGTGATTTCCTCGACGCGGCCCCATTCGCCCTCGACCACCAGCACGTCGTCGATGCGGATCGGCTGCGCCAGCGCGATCTGCAGGCCGGCGATGAGGTTGCTGAACACGGGCTTGGCGGCAAGACCGGCCACGATGCCGATCACGCCGGCCGAGGCCAGCAGGCTCGCGCCCACCTGGCGCGCGCCGGGGAAGGTCATGAGCATCATCGCGCCGCCGGCCACGATGACCACCGACATCGCGGTGCGCGCCAGCACACGGGTTTGCGTGAGCACGCGGCGGGCCTGCAGGTTGTCGGCGATGTCGGAGGGGTTCTGCGCCAGCACGCCTTCGGCGAAGCCGCTGATGGCCTTCACCGTGAGCCAGGTGGCGGCGGCGATGAGCAGCAGGCCGGTGAGATGGCGGACGTTGCCGATGAAGCGCAGGTCGTCCGGCGCGCCCTGCCAGACCATGGTGAGCGCCACCAGCGGGAACACGAGCCGGGCGGGAGCCCTGCAATTGACCACCATCGCATGGATGGCCGGCGCGGGGCGGGTGATCCGCCTGAGCACCAGGCCGACGATGCGGTGGGCGAGAAGAGAGAGGGGAACTGCGATCAGTGCGGCAAGCCAGGTGCCGAACCAGGGATGGGCGAGTATCTCTTGGGTCATCAGGCTGTGGTCGTCTTCGCTTGTGCTGTTGTCTCGTTCAGAGGTTGAAGAATGCGCGCCGCGTCGTCGCGCAGCTGCGTGGCGAGTGCCGTGGCCAGGTCGAGGCGGCGAAGCAGCCAGGGGCTGATGTCGTTGTCGAACGGGTCGGGCAGGGGGATCGGGCCGCCGACGGCGGTCGAACCCGAACTCTCGGGGTGGGAGGGGCCGGTGGTCGGAATGGTTCCGATGGCCGCCTCGATTCGTTGCGCGGTGCGGCCGATGGGGCCTTCCACCTCCGCCGGCGTGAGGCGGTCGCGTCGCAGCACCAGCATCGACTTCACCGCGCTCAGCTGCGCGAGCAGCTGGTAGCTGTGGGCCTGCAGGTGCTCCAGCGGCTCCAGCGGCGGCTGCACGGCGCGCGGCTCGGAAAGCGAACGCTGCGTGGCCTGCACCAGCGCCGAGAGGCTGTCGTAGGCCTCGCGGCGCGCAAGGCGCCATTCGAGCTCGGGGCTGCTGTCGATGGCCTTGAGCTGGCCCAGGCCCAGCGCGAGGCGCGCATGGCGGGCCTGCGCGGTGAGCACGCGCGAGACCAGCGCCGGGATCTGCGTGCGCTCCCACGAGGGCAGCACGTAGCAGAAGCCCCAGGCCAGCGCGGCGCCGATGAGCGTGTCGGCGATGCGCTCGAAGAGCGCGAAGATCGGCGCGATGCCCACGTTCAGCATGTGGGCCTGCACCAGCCCCAGCACGGTGGCGGCCACCGCCGTGATGAGGTAGCGCCGCACCGCGAAGCTGTGCGCGATGGCCTGCGCGACCGTGACGATGACCAGCAGCATCAGCGCCGAGGGGTGCGCCGACAGCAGCCCCACCGCCAGCACGCAGCCCAGCAGCGTGCCGGCCACGCGGGCGTTGCGCCGCTCCAGCGTCTGCGAGAGGCTGCCGCGCAGCACCACCACGATGGTCAGCAGGATCCAGTAGTCGTGCGAGCCCCAGGGCATCGACACCGCGATGGCGTAGCCGGCCGCGATGGCCAGCGCGGCGCGGATGGCGTGGCGCAGCGGCGGCTGGTCCCAGCTCCACAGCGTGAAGAAGGGGCGCAGCGACCAGTCGGTGGGGCTCACGAAGAGCTGCCAGTTGGCGCGCACCACGGCCAGGTTGGGCTCGACGTCGCCGCGCGCCATGGCCGACAGGCGCAGCACCTCGTCGTTTATGTGGCCGATGCGGCTGGCCAGCCCGCGCGCGAGCATGGCGGCCGTGGGGCCGATGTGGCCGGCAGGGCCATCGGCGCTGTCGTCGGCCGAGACGTGGATGGCCGCCAGGCGCGGGCGGCGGTCGACCACGGCGTCGGGGTGGCGGCCGAAGAGCAGGGCGTCGGCCAGCGCTATGGTCTCGTCGGCGAGCTCTTCGAGCACGCGGCGCATCTCGATGAGCGCGTCGGCATGCGCGGGGTGCGCGCGCAGGGTGTCCAGGTCGAGCTCGCTGGCCAGCAGCTGGTCGCGCATCTCGAGCACGATCACCAGCATGGCGGCCAGGCGCTGGCGGCGCGGGGTGCGCGGCGATTCGAGGACGATGTCGCGCGTGGCCTGCAGCTGGTCGGCCAGCGCGGCCTGCTCGCGCAGAAGCTGGCCGAGCAGGGGCGCGGGGGTGTCGCGCACGTCGCGGGTCTCGTCCTGCGGCAGGAACTGGCTGGCCTCGGTGCGCATGAGCGCGGCCAGCGAATACAGCACGTCGGCCACCGACTGGGTGCGAAAGCGCCCGTTGAGCGCCAGGTTGGCGAGCGTGGCCCAGATCACGTACAGCCCCGCGCCCAGCCCGAAGTGCCAGGTGCGCTCGATGGCGTCGGCCATGCCGGAAGGCGCGGGCGTGGCCATGGAGAAGATCATCGAGAACATCACCGCGATGGCGATCGGGATGCCGCGCTTGCCCCAGGCCATGGCCAGGAAGGCCATGAAGGTGGCGGGCACCAGCACCAGCCCGAGGCGGATGGGGGCGCTGTGCAGCATCTGCACCGCGAAGAAGAGCGGCAGCCCGATGAGCGGCGCTGGCAGCATCTGCAGGAACTTGCCGCGGCGCGGGCCGGGCAGGTCGGGCGGCGCGGTGACGATCACGCCGGTGGCGGCGGCCGAGGCCGCGATGGTGCCCAGCCAGAGATGGACCCCGCCGGAGATGAAGAGCAGGCCCAGCGCGACGGTGAGCCCGCTCGCGACGTAGTGGCTCAGCGCGATGCGCAGAGCGGCACGGACCCGGGGCGCGGCGCTGCTGGGCCCCTGCATCGTCACTTGGCGGAGGAGTTGCCTTCGGAAGGCGCGCCGTTGGCGGGTGCCTCGCGGCGCACGCGCGTGAGCTTGCGCGGAGCGGGAGCCGCCGCCGGCGCGGCCGGGGTTTCGGCTTCGGCTGCCTCGTCGGCGAAGCCCGGCACCGTACTGCGGGCGTAGAGGTCGGTCGAGTCGTTGGAGTTGCCGGCGCTCGCCTTGGCGGAGGCAGACACGGCGCGCACGCGGTCGCTGGCGCGCAGCTTGTCGTCCACGGTGGCGAACTTGGAGTACTTGGCGAGCAGCGGCACCAGCTGGCCGTACACGCGCGGGGCGCCGGCCAGGCACTCGCGCTGGTCCATGAACTCGGGCTCGCCCGTGAAGTTGCCGATCAGGCCCCCGGCCTCGGTAACCAGCAGCGAGCCCGCCGCCACGTCCCAGGGGTTCAGTCCGGTCTCGAAGAAGGCGTCGGTGAAGCCCGCGGCCACGTAGGCCAGGTCGAGCGCTGCGGCGCCGGGGCGGCGCAGGCCGGCGGCGCGGGGCATCATGTCCGCCATGATGGCCAGGTACTGCTTGAAGTTGTCGCCGGTGCGGAAGGGGAAGCCGGTGGAGATCAGGCACTCGTTGAGGCGGGTGCGCTTCGAGACGCGGATGCGGCGCTCGTTCATGTAGGCGCCGCGGCCCTTGGTGGCGGTGAACAGGTCGTTGCGGGTGGGGTCGTAGACCACGGCCTGCTCGATCTTGCCGCGCACCGACAGCGCGATCGACACGCAGTAGACCGGGAAGCCGTGGATGAAATTGGTGGTGCCGTCCAGCGGATCGATGATCCAGACGTAGTCGGAGTCCTTGGCGCCGTACTGGCTGCCGGATTCTTCCGCCAGGATGCCGTGCCCCGGGTACGCGCCGAGCAGCGTCTCGATGATCGCTTGCTCGCTGGCGTGATCGACTTCGGTGACGAAGTCGTTGACCTGCTTCTGGGAGATGCGCACGGCTTCGACGTCGAGGGCGGCGCGATTGATGATGGCGCCGGCGGCGCGTGCGGCCTTGACGGCCACGTTGAGCATGGGATGCAGGTTGGGGGACGACATTGGATTGTGGGAAGAACGGTGGGGAGGGCCCCTGGAGACGGCCCGGCGATGCGGGCGGCGAGAATCGGGGGATTTTACCGGCTCCGCCCGTTAGTGTCCGCCAACCCTCCATGCGCACCCGTTTCATCCTGATCCAGACCAGCCACGCCGGCAACGTGGGCGCCGCCGCCCGCGCCATGAAGACCATGGGTTTTTCCGACCTGGTGCTGGTGGCCCCGCGCTGGGCCAACGTGCTGCGGCGCGAGGAAACCATCCAGCGCGCGAGCGGCGCGCTCGACGTGCTGGCCAACGCCCGCATCGTCGAGACGCTCGACGAGGCCCTCGATGGCGTGACCCACCTGTGCGCCACGGCAATGATCCCGCGCGACTTCGGCCCGCCCACGCGCACGCCCCGCGAGCACCTGGAGCCGCTCGCCAAGCAGGGCAAGAAGGGCGACCAGCACGTGGCCTTCCTGTTCGGCTCCGAGCGTTTCGGCATGCGCAACGAGGACGTCTACCGCTGCAACGTGGCCCTGAGCATTCCCACCGACCCGAAGTTCGGCTCGCTCAACCTGGGCGCGGCCATCCAGGTGATTGCCTACGAATGGCGGCTGGCGCTGGGCGGCTACGAGGTGCGAGAGGCCATCCAGCCCGTGCAGGCGGCAGACGCCCAGGCCGTGGCCGGCATGCTCGACCACTGGGAGCGCTCGCTGGTGGACATCGGCTTCCTCGACCCCGGGGCGCCCAAGAAGCTCATGCCCAGGCTGCAGCAGCTCTTCAACCGGGCCCAGCCCACGCCGGAGGAGATCCACATCCTGCGCGGCATCGCCAAGGCGATGAGCGACGCCACCCGGCCGCCGAGGGGAGACAAGGCAGACAAGGGCGGCAAGGCCCCCGGGAACGACTAAAACCTTATCGTTCGTACGCGAAGACGCCCGGCCTTAGACTGCGCGGCCCCTATCGATATAACGACAACAGACAGAAGGCACAAGGCAGCGATGTTCTCCAGACTGCGCGCCGACATCCGGTGCATCCTCGAACGCGACCCGGCCGCCCGAAGCGCCTGGGAAGTGATCACGGTCTACCCCGGCTTCCACGCCGTGGTGTTGCATCGCTGGGCGCACGCCTGTTGGACCCATGGCTTCAAGTGGCCCGCGCGCGCCATCGCGCACTGGGCCCGCTGGCTGACCGGCATCGAGATCCACCCCGCCGCCAAGATCGGCGAGCGCGTGTTCTTCGACCACGCCATGGGCGTCGTCGTCGGCGAGACGGCCGAGATCGGCGACGGCTGCACCATCTACCAGGGCGTGACCCTGGGCGGCACCTCGCTCTACAAGGGCACCAAGCGGCATCCGACGCTGGGGCGCGACGTGGTCGTGAGCGCCGGGGCCAAGGTGCTGGGCGGCTTCGTGGTGGGCGACGGCGCCAAGATCGGCAGCAACGCGGTGGTCATCAAGCCGGTGCCGGCCGGCGCGACGGCGGTGGGCATCCCGGCGCGGATCATCCCCTCGAAGGCCGGCGAGAGCGCCGACGTGGCCACGCCGCAGAAGTTCTCTGCCTACGGCATCACGCAGGACGACGATCCGCTGAGCCAGGCCATGCGCAGCCTGATCGAAAACGCATCGAGCCAGGAACACCAGATCGCGCTGCTGTGGCAGGCCATCGAGAAGCTCTCGGCGCAACCCGGCAGCAAGGACTGCGTGCCGGGCGACGCGGCGCGCGACGAGAGCTTCGAGGCCGACAAGCTCTCGCAGCTGATCGGCAAGTAGAAGGAAAAGAGAAAAAGAAGCGCCGTCAGCCGCCGCGCTTGGCCGGCGCATGCAGCGCGCCGTGCACGTGGCCCGCGTGCTGCCCGAATGTCTCGGACGCGAGCGCGGCCGTGTCCAGCTCCTGCAGGATGCCGCAGGCGTTCGCCGATTCGGGGCCGCAGCACTGCTGGCGCAGCGCCTTCAATTGCTTCTCGAGCGTCTTCAGCTCGGCGATGCGCGCGGCCACGTGGCCGATGTGGTCGTCCAGCAGCTGGTTGACCTCGCCGCAGTCTTCCTGCGGCGCATCGCGGAACTTGAGCAGGCTGCGGATCTCGTCCAGCGTCATGTCCAGCGAGCGGCAGCGGCGGATGAAGCCCAGGCGCTGGGCGTGGTCTTCGTCGTAGATGCGGTAGTTGCCGTCGGTGCGCGCGGGCTCGGGCAGCAGTTGCTCGCGCTCGTAGTACCGGATGGTTTCGACCGGCGTGTTCGCGACCTTGGCCAGTTCACCGATTTTCATGATGCGGCAAATGAACGAGTGGGAATGAGTGATTGACTCTACACCTGCTTCAGGGTTTCCAATCGATTCCATGACGAACCAGAACGCCCTGAACCCGCCCGTGCCGCGCGCGCATGCGCACTCTCATCCGCATGCCCATGAAGAGGGGCATGGTCACACGCACGAGCATACGCAGCCGAAGGCGGTCGATGCGTGCTGCGGCTGCAGCGCAAGCAGCCACTCGGCGATCCCGCTGGCGCCCGATGTGAGCGACGTGCCCACCGGCGCCTTGCTCTTTCGCATTCCCACCATGGACTGCGCGGTGGAAGAGTCCGAGATCCGCCGCGCGCTGGAGCCCATCGCGGGCGTCAAGGCGCTGCGCTTCCGCCTCGGCGAGCGCACCATGGCCATCACCACCGACCACGGCGTGCTGCCCGAGGCGCTTGCCGCCATCCGCAAGGCGGGTTTCAAGCCCGAGCCGCTGAATGCACCGGGCGCGCAGGCAGCCCCGGCCGCACCCGCGAAGATCGCAGGCATGAGCGCTGGGCTCGCGCGGCTGGTCGCGGCGCTGGTGCTGGCCATCGCGGCCGAGTCGGTTTCGTTCATGGGGCTGGAGGGCCGGGGCTTCATGGTGTTCGAGATGGCACTGGCGCTGGGCGCCATCGGCCTCGCGGGTCTCGACACCTACAAGAAGGGTTTCGCGGCGCTGGTGCGCGGGCGCCTGAACATCAATGCGCTGATGGCGGTGGCCGTCACCGGCGCCTTCGTTATCGGACAGTGGCCGGAGGCTGCCATGGTGATGGCGCTCTACGCGATTGCCGAGCTCATCGAGGCCCGTGCCGTGGACCGCGCGCGCAATGCCATCCAGAGCCTGCTGGCCCTCGCGCCCGAGCAGGCCGAGGTGAAGCAGGCCGACGGCAGCTGGAAGACGGTGATGGCGAGCGAGGTGCCGCTGGAGGCCATCGCGCGCATCCGCCCCGGCGGGCGCGTGCCGCTGGACGGCATCGTCACCGAGGGCGCCAGCGCCATCGACCAGGCGCCCGTCACCGGCGAGAGCATTCCGGTCGACAAGACCGTCGGCGACCAGGTGTTCGCCGGCACCATCAACCAGACAGCCGCGCTCGAATTCCGCGTGACGGCCGTGGCCGCCAACACCACGCTCGCGCGCATCATCCACGCGGTCGAGGAAGCGCAGGGCTCGCGCGCGCCCACGCAGCGCTTCGTCGACCGGTTCGCCGCCATCTACACGCCCGCCGTCTTCGTGCTGGCGCTGGCCGTCGCGGTGCTCACGCCGTTCTTCATGGACTGGACCTGGACGCAGGCCATCTACAAGGCGCTGGTGCTGCTGGTCATCGCCTGCCCGTGCGCACTGGTCATCTCCACCCCGGTCACGGTGGTGAGTGCACTGGCCTCGGCTGCGCGGCGCGGCATTCTCATCAAGGGCGGCACGTACCTCGAAGAGGCGCGCAAGCTCAAGGCGGTGGCGCTCGACAAGACCGGCACCATCACCGAAGGCAAGCCGAAGCTGGTGGCGTCGTCGCTGGTCGGCGAATCCTCGGCCGGCAACCAGGCGGCGGTGTTCGCCATTGCCGCCAGCATCGCGGGCCGCTCCGACCACCCGGTGTCGAAGGCCATCGCCGAAGGGTTGAAGGGCGAGCAGGGCGAAGTCGCCGACTTCACCGCGCTGCCCGGCCGCGGCGTGCAGGCCGTGCACGCGGGGCAGGCGTACGTGCTGGGCAACCATCGCTTGATCGAGGAGCGGGGGCTCTGCACGCCGTCGCTCGAAGCCGAGCTCCAGCGCCACGAGGAGGCCGGCCGCACCGTCACGCTGCTTGCTTCGAACGAGGCCGTGCTCGCGCTCTTCGCCGTGGCCGACACCATCAAGGAATCGTCGCAGGCGGCGGTGGCCGAACTGCGCTCGCTCGGCGTGGTGCCCGTGATGCTCACCGGCGACAACATCGCCACCGCCAGGACCATCGGCGCCCACGCCGGCATCGAGGACGTGCGCGGCAACCTGCTGCCCGAGGAGAAGCTCGACGCCATCAAGGCCATGCAGCAGCGCTACGGCGCGGCGGCTATGACCGGCGACGGCATCAACGACGCCCCCGCGCTCGCGCAGGCCGACATCGGCTTCGCGATGGGCGGCGCCGGCACCGACACCGCGATGGAGGCGGCCGACGTGGTCATCATGAACGACGACCTGCGCCGCATCCCCGAAACCATCCGCCTCTCGCGCCGCGCCCACTCGGTGCTCTGGCAGAACATCACGCTGGCGCTGGGTATCAAGGCCGTGTTCTTCGTGCTCGCCGTGTTCGGCAGCGCGACCATGTGGATGGCGGTGTTCGCGGACATGGGCGCCAGCCTGCTGGTGGTGGCGAACGGGCTGCGGTTGATGCGCGCGCAGAAGTGAGCGAGCCTTACCAGCGCGCGGCCCAATTCTCCAGCGGCACGCGCGCCGCATTGCAGACGTAGCTCACCGAGTGATACCAGCCCGCGAGCATCATCAGTTCGATGAGCTGCGCATGGCTCCAGTGGGCGCGCAGGGCTTCCCACAGCGCGTCGTCGACGTCGCTGGTGTGGTGGAGCTGATCGACCATCGACACCAGCAGACGGTCGCGTGGGGCGAGTAGCGAGAGATCGCCGTCGGGCGATGCCATCACGCTGCGGTCGGTGTCGTTGAAGCCGGCGGCGTCGGCGAATCCGCTCCAGTGAACGCCCCATTCGTATTCGGCGCCGCAGCGGGCGCAGACCCGCAGGATGACGATCTCGCGTTCCCGCAGGCTGATGGCCGCCTTGCGCCCCAGCAGGTAGCGGCCGAGTTCCATCGTGCGCTCGGCAAGCGCGGGGTTGACGGCCAGCACGCGGAACAGCGCGAGTATTTCGGGTGCCTGCGGCGGCGTCATGCGTGTGAGCAGCTCGCCGATGGGCTCGGGGTAGGGGGCTTCGAGCGGGGGGATGCGCGGGGTGCGCTGTGTGGTGGTGTCGGTCAAGAGGTTGTCTCCTTCGTTGCAACCGGGTTGAAATCGCTACGGAATACGTAGCGGTCGATCGCAGTCTATCGCTACGAATTGCGTAGCGCAAGCGCGTACACTTGCACAATCGATCAATGAAGGCTTCGCATGGAAGACGCACAACCCGCCGCATCGCGCCGCCCCGTCATGCGGCTGCTGGAGCAGCTCGGCCGCAAGGGCACGCTGCGCATCCTCTGGGAGCTGCGCGACGGCCAGCCGCAGAGCTTCAGGGCGTTGCGCACGAGCACGGACCAGATGTCGCCCTCGGTGCTGAACGACCGGCTCAAGGAGCTGCGCGCGGCCGGCGTGGTCGAGCTCGCCGTGGCGGGCTATGTGCTGACCGAGGCCGGCGCGGAGCTGGTCAGGCGCCTGCTGCCGCTGAACCAGTGGGCCAACCGCTGGCTCGACGACGCGGCTTCGAACTAACATCGGCCGGAATCTCCCTCCAACTCCCGGCTACCCGATGTCCGTCACTTCGCTCCTGCTGCAGCTCATCGTCATCCTGGTCACTGCGCGTCTTTGCGGCTGGATCCTTCGCCATGTGGGCCAGCCCGGCGTGGTCGGCGAGATGGCCGCGGGCCTGATGCTCGGGCCGGTCGTGATGGGCGCGCTCTTTCCTTCGCTGCACGCGCAGCTGTTCTCGAAGGAGTCGCTGCAGGGGCTCTCTTCGCTTTCCACGCTGGGGCTGGTGCTCTTCATGTTCGTGGTCGGCCTCGAGCTGCGTGCCTCGAAGGGCGTGCGCGAGCAGCTGCGCTCGGCGGGCTACGTGGGCGTGCTGAGCGTGGTCGTGCCGATGGCGCTGGGCATCGCGATCGCACCGGCGCTGCATCCCTCGCTCGCGCCGGCAGGTGTCGGCTTCTGGCCCTTTGCTCTTTTCATCGCGGCGGCGCTGTCGATCACCGCCTTTCCGGTGATGGCGCGCATCCTGAAAGACCGCGGCATGACGCGCACGCCCTTCGGCCAGCTCTCGCTGGGCGCGGCTGCCGTGGTCGACGTGTTCGCCTGGATCCTGCTGGCCGTGGTGGTCGCGCTGGTCGGCGCGGGCGAGGGCTACCAGGGGCTGCTGAAGACCACGCTGGGCATGGCGGTGGTGCTAGCGGCGCTGTTCCTCGGGCTCAAGCCGGCCTTCGCGTGGCTGCTGCGCGTCAAGGCGCCCGAAGGCGAGCCCTCGACCACGGTGATGGCGGCGCTGATGATCGGTCTGCTGGCAACTTCGCTGGTCACCGAGTGGCTGCACCTGCATGCGGTGTTCGGCGCCTTCCTGTTCGGCGCCTGCCTGCCGCGCGACGACCGGCTGCTGAAGTCGCTCACCGAGCGCATCGAGCCGATCTCCATCGTGGTGCTGATGCCGCTCTTCTTCGCCCTTGCCGGACTTGGCACCACGGCCAACGCCTTCTCGGGCGCGAGCCTGGGCGCGATGCTGCTGATCGTGGGCGTTGCCACCGTGGGCAAGATCGCCGGCGGCGCGGCCGGCGCGCGCATGGCGGGCTACGGCTGGCGCGACAGCCTGGCCACCGGCTCGCTGATGAACGCGCGCGGGCTGATGGAACTCATCGTGATGAAGATCGGCCTCGACGCGGGGCTGATCGGCCCCGAGCTCTTCACCATGCTGCTGGTGATGGCGCTCGCGACCACCGCGATGACGGGTCCGCTGATCAACCTGTTCATCGGCCGCAAGCAGGCGGTTGCAGCGGACGCCGCGCACGCGAAGCCCTGACTTCCATCAGCGCTTCGCCACGGTGAAGCCGATACGCGTCTCGCCGCCCCGGCTGGCCGCGAACACCCGCCCGCCGTGCATGCGGGCAATGGCTTCCACGATCGACAGGCCCAGCCCGTGGTGCCGCGTGGAGCCGTCGCGGGCCTGTGCGGCGCGATAGAAGCGCTCGAACAGGCGGGGCAGGGCGGCGGGGTCGATGGGCTCGCCCTTGTTGACCACGGCCAGGGCGAACTCGGTGGCGCTTTCCTCGCCGATCTCGATGCGTATCGTCGAAGCCGGCGCCGCGAAGCGTATGGCGTTGCCCAGCAGGTTGAAGAGCGCGCGACGCAGCAGCGCCGCGTCCACATCGGCCATGGCCTCTCCGCGCACCTCGGCGCGCAGGCCGGCTTCCTCCAGCATGGCGTCGTAGAAGTCGATCACGTCGGTTGCCTGCGCCGCAAGGCTCGCCACCGCCCGCGTGCGCATCGGCGCGCCGCGCTCGGCCTGCGAGAGAAACAGCATGTCGGTGACGATGCCCGAGAGCCGGCCGACTTCTTCCAGGTTGGAGGCGAGCACGGTCTGCAGCTCCTCGTTGCTGCGCGGGCGGGTGAGAGCGAGTTCGGTGGAGCCGATCAGGTTGGCCAGCGGCGTGCGCAACTCGTGCGCCACATCGGCGTTGAAGGATTCGAGCTGTACATAGGCCCGCTGCACCCGCAGCAGCAGGGCGTTGAACTGGGTGATCCAGGGGCGCAGCTCTTCGGCGAAGTCGCTGGCGTCGATGGGCTGGTTGGCCTTGTCGGGCGCCATCGCGGCGGTGCGCTCGGTCAGCGTCTTGAGCGGCTTCAGGCCCCGGCGCACCAGCCACATGCCGGTGAGCGAGACCAGCGCGGTGCCCAGCACCACGGCGCCCAGCAGCGTCCACGCCAGGCGGCGCAGCAGCTGGGCCTCCTGCGCGGTGTTCACGCCGAGGCGCACCGACAGCTGCGTGGTGGCGCCGGCCTGCGTCCACGGCACCTGCAGGTCGCGCAGCATCCATTTGCCGCCGGTGGCGGGCCTCGATTCGAAGAGCCGCCTGCCGCCGGCGGAGATCGACAGCGTCACGTCGTCCTGCATCGAGAAGAAGTCGTCGAGCTTGTGGCGCAGGAAGACGAGGTCGCCGCCTTTCTCGGCCTCCAGCAGCAGGTGCTCCACCAGCACCGCCTTGTTGGCGAGCTCCTCTTCCTGCTTCTGGCCGAAGTTCCAGGCGGTGACGAGGTAGATGGCGAAGCAGATCACGCTCAGCCCGAACAGGGTCTGCGCGGCGAGCCAGAGGGACAGCCGGCTCTGCAGGGATTGCGGCCGGGCGCTCAAGTCCAGGAGCGGTCTTCCAGCACGTAGCCCATGCCACGCACCGTGTGCAGCAGCTTCACCTCGAAGGGGTCGTCGAGCTTGCTGCGCAGGCGGCGGATGGCCACTTCCACCACATTGGTGTCGCTGTCGAAGTTCATGTCCCACACCTGCTCGGCAAGCGTGGTGCGCGAAAGAATCTGGCCGCGCCGGCGCAGCAGCACCAGCAGCAACGTGAACTCCTTGGCCGTCAGATCCAGCCGCGTGCGGTTGCGCATGCATTTGCGGCTGACCAGGTCGACCTCCAGGTCGGCCAGTCGCAGTACCGTGGAGTCCTGCGGCTTGCCGCGGCGCAGCAGGGCCTGCACGCGCGCCAGCAGCTCGGAGAAGGAGAAGGGCTTGACCAGATAGTCGTCGGCGCCCTGCTGCAGCCCCTGAACGCGGTCTTCTACCTTGTCGCGCGCCGTGAGCACGAGCACCGGTACGTTCTTCGTGCGGCGGATGGCCTGCAGCACGGCAAAGCCGTCGATGCCGGGGAGCATCACGTCGAGCAGGATCAGCGCGTAGTCACCCTCGGTGGCGAGGTACTTTCCCTCGATGCCGTCGCGGGCTATGTCGACGACGTAACCGTTCTCCTCGAGCCCCTTCTTGAGGTAGTCGCCCAGCTTGGGCTCGTCTTCGATGACAAGGATTCGCATCTGCGGATGGTATCGAAGCACTTCCGGTACGGGGGTTACGTTTCGGTAATCCTGCTGACAGACAAAGCCTCGCCCCCCGGTCGTACATTGCGCCGGCCCGCATTGTTCAGGGCCTGCGCCTTGCAGGGCCATTGCCGAAATGCCCGATGCAGCCCGCCGATATACTTTTTGCCTCCATGCGCCGCTGGTTCCTCATCTTCATGCTCGCCCTGCTGCCGTTCCAGTTCAGCTGGGCGTCGGCATCGGCGTACTGCCAGCATGAGCGCGACACCCGGCCCGACCACTGGGGCCACCACGAAAGCGAAACCCGCGGCACCGACCGCAGCCACAGCGGCGAAGGTGCGCAGAAGAACTCCAGCACCCAGCCCAATGCGGTGGTCGGCGATTGCGCCGTCTGCCACTTCGGCCATGCCCAGCATGCCGATGCGCTGGACGAACCGGCAGCCTCCGTGGCGCGCGTGGCCCAGCCGCTGCGCGCGACGCCCGACGAGCGTTTCGCCTCGCATGTCTCCGACGTTCCGGTCCGCCCCGACTGGTCTCTCGCCTCCTGATTCGGCGAGAGCACACCACCCCCTTCTGATACCCACCATCAGCTAGCCGAGCTCTCGCCGAATTCGTCCGTCCGTTGTTTCGCAACCCAGGAGAATTCGATGCGCACGCTCTTCGTGCCGCTGGCCGTGCTGGCCATGGCGGCGCCCCCGGCTTTTTCGCAGGTCGCTCAGGCCTCCGCCGGAGTCCCCCATTCACAACCCGCGCCGTCCGGTGCGGCCAACACCCGTGTGCAGGAGCCCGCGGGGCCGCTGACCCTTCGCAGCGCCGTCGCCATGGCGATGCGGGCCAACCCCGGTCTGTCCTCCGCATTGCGCGAGCAGGAGGCCACCGAGGGCGCCGTCGTCCAGGCCGGCGCCTGGCCCAACCCCACGCTCGACGTGCAGTTGGAAGACATGCGTCGCGACAACCGCACCACCACGCTGCAGCTGAGCCAGCCCATCGAGCTGGGCGGCAAGCGCTCGGCCCGCGTCACGGCGGCCGAGCGGGCGCGCGACCAGGCGGCCTCGGCGCTGGCTGGGCGCCGCGCCGAGATCCGCGCGGCCACTGTCACAGCCTTCTTCGACGTGCTGACCGCGCAGGAGCGCCTGAGGCTCGCGCAGGATTCGGTGGGCCTCGCGCAGACCGCCACCCGCGCTGCCGCCAACCGCGTGGCTGCCGGCAAGGTCTCGCCGCTGGAGGAAACCAAGGCGCGCGTGGCCGAGGCCGGCATCCGCGTCGAGCTGATGCAGGCCGAGGGCACGCTGCGCTCGGCACGCCAGCAGCTCGCAGCGCTGTGGGGTAATCCCGCTCCCCGCTTCACGCAGGTGGATGGCGCGGTCGATCAGCTGCCGGCGATAGCTTCGGCGCAGGACATCGCCGGCAGGCTCGCCGATGCACCGGTGGTGCGGCAGGCGCGGCTCGAGGTCGATCGGCGCAAGGCGCTGGCCGATCTGGAGCGCGCCAGGCGCATTCCCGACGTGACCGTCTCGCTGGGCGCCAAGCGCGTGCCGGCTTCCGAGGGCGAGACCGGCAGCAGCCGGCGCAACCAGGTGGTGCTGGGGCTGTCGGTGCCGCTGCCGATCTTCGACACCAACCGGGGCAACGTCGCCGAGGCGCTGAGCCGCGAGGAAAAGGCACGCGACGACCTCGCCGCCGCCGAACTGCAGCTGGGCACCGACGTAGCCCAGGCCACCGAGCGCCTGCGCTCCGCGCACGCCACCGCCGAGACGCTGCAGCGCGACGCGCTGCCCGGCGCCGAGAGCGCCTACAAGGCCGCCACCAAGGGCTTCGAGCTGGGCAAGTTCAGCTTCCTCGAAGCGCTGGATGCGCAGCGCACGCTGTTCCAGGTGCGCGCGCAGTACCTGCTCGCCCTGGCCGACGCGCACCGCGCCGCGGGAGAGCTCGACCGGCTGCTGGGCAATGAAGGCGACGCGACCACTCCCGCGATGACCACGCCCGTCGCGCGCTGACAGGCAAACAAGGAATTCCAAAGATCATGACCACAGAAGAACGCAAGACTTTCGCCGAGCGTGTCGGCAAGAAGCAGCTGATCGCCATCGCGGCGGTGCTCGTGCTGGGCGCGGGCGCCGGGGCGCTGATATTGCGCAGCGCGCCAGCCAAGCCCGAGGCGGCCGGCCATTCGGAAGCCGCCGGCCATGGCGACGGCGAGCACCACGAGGAGGGCGGCCACAAGGAAGAGGGCCACAAGGAGGCCAAGGCGGGCGAAGACCATGACCACAACCACGGCGAGGCCAAGGGCCACGGCGACAAGGAGCATCACGCCGAGGAAGGCAAGGGCGAGGCCAAGGCAGCCTCCGGCGAAACCAGAGGCGAAGAGAAGTCCGCCGCCCACAAGGAAGACGAGGAAAAGATCGCCTTCACCGACGAGCAGATCAAGGCCGCCGACATCGCCATCGAGAGCGCCGGCCCCGCGCGCATCAAGCTGTCGCTGCAGCTGCCCGGCGAGATCAAGTTCAACGAAGACCGCACGGCGCACGTGGTGCCGCGCGTGGCGGGCGTGGTCGACAGCGTGCCGGCCAATCTGGGCCAGGAGGTCAAGCGCGGCGAGGTGCTCGCGGTGCTGTCGAGCCCGGGGCTCTCGGAACAGCGCAGCGAGCTGCAGTCGGCGCAGCGCCGGCTGGAGCTGGCCCGCACCACCTACGAGCGCGAGAAGAAGCTGTGGGAGGAGAAGATCTCGCCGCAGCAGGACTACCTGCAGGCCGAGCAGGCCATGCAGGAGGCGCGCATCGCGGTCGCCAACGCCAACCAGAAGCTGCTGGCGCTGGGCGCCACGCCCGGCTCGTCGGCGCTGGGCCGCTACGAGCTGCGCGCGCCCTTCGACGGCATGGTGGTCGAGAAGCACATCTCGCTCGGCGAATCGGTGGGCGAGGCGGTCAACGTCTTCACCATCTCCGACCTGTCGACCGTGTGGGCCGAGATCAGCGTGGCCGCCAGCAACCTGAACCTGGTGCGCGTCGGCGAGCAGGTGAAGATCCGCTCCAGCGCCTTCGACCAGACCGCGACCGGCAAGGTCTCGTACGTGGGCTCGCTGATCGGCGCGCAGACGCGCACCGCCACGGCGCGCGTCACGCTGACCAACCCCGACCGCATCTGGCGCCCGGGCCTCTTCGTGAATGTCGAGCTGGTGGCCTCCGAGACGGAGGCGCCCGTGACGGTCGCGGCCGACGCGGTGCAGACGGTGGAAGACAAGCCCACCGTGTTCCTGCGCGTGCCCGGCGGCTTCCTGCCGCAGCACGTGCAGACAGGCCGCAGCGACGGCAAGCGCGTCGAGATCGTCGGCGGGCTGAAGCCCGGTGCGGCGTATGCGGCCAGCGGCAGCTTCGTCGTGAAGTCGCAGCAGGGCAAGAGCTCAGCCACGCACACCCACTGAGGAAGCCCGCATGTTCGAACGAATCATCCGCTTCTCCATCGAGCAGCGCTGGCTGGTGCTGCTCGCCGTGTTCGGCATGGCGGCGCTGGGTATCTTCAGCTACCAGAAGCTGCCCATCGACGCCGTGCCCGACATCACCAACGTGCAGGTGCAGATCAACACCGCCGCGCCCGGCTACTCGCCGCTGGAGACCGAGCAGCGCGTGACCTACCCGATAGAGACCGTCATGGCCGGCCTGCCGGGCCTGCAGCAGACGCGCTCGCTATCGCGCTACGGCCTCTCGCAGGTCACGGTGATCTTCAAGGACGGCACCGACATCTACTTCGCGCGCCAGCTCGTCAACGAGCGCATACAGTCCGCGCGCGAGAGCATGCCGCGCGGCATCTCGCCGGTGATAGGGCCGATTTCCACCGGCCTGGGCGAGATCTATCTCTGGACCGTCGAGGCGGAGGAGGGCGCGAAGAAGGCCGACGGCAAGCCGTATTCGCCCACCGACCTGCGCGAGATACAGGACTGGATCATCAAGCCGCAACTGCGCAACGTGCCGGGCGTGACCGAGATCAACTCCATCGGCGGCTTCGCCAAGGAGTTCCAGATCGCACCCGACCCGGCCAAGCTGCTGGCCCACGGCCTGACCATGGGCGACATCGTGCTCGCGCTGGAGCGCAACAACGCCAACGTGGGCGCGGGCTACATCGAGAAGCGCGGCGAGCAATACCTCATTCGCGCACCGGGGCAGGTGAAGTCGGCCGAGGACATCGGCAATGTCATTCTGGGCAACGCCAACGGCATTCCGCTGCGCGTGCAGGACGTGGCCGAGGTCGGCATCGGCCGCGAACTGCGCACGGGTGCTGCCACCGACAACGGCCGCGAGGTGGTGCTGGGCACGGTGTTCATGCTGATCGGCGAGAACAGCCGCACCGTGTCGCAGGCGGTCGATAAAAAGATGCAGGAAATCAACCGCACGCTGCCCGCCGGCGTGAAGGCTGTGACGGTGTACGACCGCACGGTGCTGGTCGACAAGGCCATCGCCACGGTGAAGAAGAACCTGTTCGAGGGCGCGGTGCTGGTCATCGCGATCCTGTTCCTGTTCCTGGGCAACATCCGTGCGGCCGTCATCACCGCGCTGGTGATTCCGCTGTCGATGCTCTTCACCTTCACCGGCATGGTGAACCAGAAGGTCAGCGCCAACCTCATGAGCCTGGGCGCACTGGACTTCGGCATCATCATCGACGGAGCGGTGGTGATCGTGGAGAACTGCGTGCGAAGGCTGGCCCACGCGCAGGCCCACAAGGGCAGGCCGCTCACGCGCAGCGAGCGCTTCCACGAGGTGTTCGCGGCCTCGCAGGAGGCGCGGCGCGCGCTGCTGTTCGGCCAGCTGATCATCATGATCGTGTACCTGCCGATCTTTGCGCTCACCGGCGTCGAGGGCAAGCTGTTCCACCCGATGGCCTTCACCGTGGTGATCGCGCTGCTGGGCGCGATGGTTTTGTCGATCACCTTCATTCCCGCGGCAGTGGCGCTCTTCATCGGCAACAAGGTCAGCGAGAAGGAAAACCGCCTGATGCTGTGGGCCAAGCGCGCATACGAGCCGCTGCTGGCGCGCGTGATGGCGGCCAAGCCGCTGGTCATCACCTTCGCCGCCGTTGCCGTGGTGCTGTCGGGCCTGCTGGCCACGCGCCTGGGCACGGAGTTCGTGCCCAGCCTGAGCGAGGGCGACTTCGCCATCCAGGCGCTGCGAATTCCGGGCACCAGCCTCACGCAGTCGGTCGAGATGCAGAAGCAGCTCGAGCGCACGCTGAAGACGAAGTTTCCGGAGATCGAGCGCGTGTTCGCGCGCACCGGCACGGCCGAGATCGCGTCCGACCCGATGCCGCCGAACATCTCCGACGGCTACATCATGCTCAAGCCCGAGAGCGAGTGGCCCACGCCGAAGCGCTCGCGCGCCGAGGTGCTCGCGGCGGTGCAGGAAGAAGTGGAGAAGCTGCCGGGCAACAACTACGAGTTCTCGCAGCCCATCCAGCTTCGCTTCAACGAGCTGATCTCGGGCGTGCGCAGCGACGTGGCGGTGAAGATCTTCGGCGACGACATGGACGTGCTGAACAAGACCGCGGCAGAGGTTGCCGGCGTGCTCAACGGCATCGCCGGCGCAGCCGAGGTGAAGGTGGAGCAGACCACCGGCCTGCCGATGCTCACGGTGAACATCGACCGCAGCAAGACCGCGCGCTACGGCCTCAACGTGGGCGATGTGCAGGACGCGATCTCCGCCGCCATCGGCGGGCGCGAGGCGGGCACGCTGTTCGACGGCGATAGGCGCTTCGACATCATCGTGCGCCTGCCCGAGGAGCTGCGCACCGACCTTGAGGCCATCAAGCGCCTGCCCGTGGCCCTGCCCAAGGGCGCGGGCGCCGAGGGCCTGCGCACCAGCTTCATTCCGCTGGGCGAGGTGGCCACGCTGGATATCGCGCCCGGCCCCAACCAGGTGAGCCGCGAGGACGGCAAGCGCCGCATCGTGGTCAGCGCCAACGTGCGCGGGCGCGACCTCGGCTCCTTCGTGGCCGAGGCCGAGGAGGCGATGGGCAAGGTGAAGATCCCCACCGGCTACTGGACCGTGTGGGGCGGCCAGTACGAGAACCTCGCCTCGGCCACGCAGCGGCTGCAGATCGTGGTGCCGGTGTCGCTGCTCCTGGTGTTCACGCTGCTGTTCGCGATGTTCGGCAACATCAAGGACGGCCTGCTGGTGTTCACCGGCATCCCGTTCGCGCTCACGGGCGGCATCGTGGCGCTGTGGATGCGCGGCATTCCGCTGTCGATCTCGGCGGCGGTGGGCTTCATCGCGCTGTCGGGCGTGGCGGTGCTCAACGGGCTGGTGATGATCTCCTTCATCCGCAACCTGCGCGAGAGCGGCCTGCCGCTGGACGCCGCCATCCGCGAAGGCGCGCTCACTCGGCTGCGGCCGGTGCTGATGACGGCGCTGGTCGCCTCGCTGGGCTTCGTGCCGATGGCCATCGCCACAGGCACCGGCGCCGAGGTGCAGCGGCCGCTGGCCACGGTGGTGATCGGCGGTATCCTGTCGTCGACCGCGCTGACGCTGCTGGTGCTGCCGCTGCTCTACCGCATCGCCCACCGGCGCGACGAGGAAGAGGAGAAGGCGCAGCAACAGGCGATCGGCGCGCCGCCCGATCCTTCGGACCCTTCACTGCGAGGTTCCCATGGCACATGAGCATGCGCACGCCACCGGCGGCAACGAGAAAGCACTGCGCTGGGCGCTGCTGCTGACCTCGGCCTACCTCGTCGCCGAGGTGGTGGGCGGGCTGGTGTCGGGCAGCCTCGCGCTGCTGTCCGATGCCGCGCACATGTTCACCGACACGGTGGCGCTGGCGATCTCGCTGGCCGCCATCTGGATCGGCAAGCGGCCGGCCGACCGGCGGCGCACCTTCGGCTACTACCGCTTCGAGATCCTGGCGGCGGTGCTCAACGCGGTGCTGCTGTTCTTCGTGGCGATCTACGTGCTGTACGAGGCGTACCGGCGCATCTCGGCGCCGGCCGAAATCCAGTCGACCACGATGCTGCTGGTGGCCGCCGGCGGGCTGGTGGTCAACCTCATCGGCATGCGGCTGCTGGCCTCCGGCAAGGACCGGAGCCTCAACGTGAAGGGCGCGTACCTGGAGGTGTGGGCCGACATGCTGGGCTCCATCGGCGTGATCGTCGGCGCCATCGTCATTCGCTACACGGGCTGGGGCTGGGTCGACTCGGTGATCGCCGTGGCGATCGGCCTCTGGGTGCTGCCGCGCACCTGGCGCCTGCTGCGCGAGAGTCTCAACGTGCTGCTCGAAGGCGTGCCCGACGAGGTGGACCTGCCCGCGGTCGAGAGCGCGCTGCTGGGCAGCGAGGGCGTCGCGAGCCTGCACGACCTGCACGTGTGGGCGCTGTCCAGCGGCAAGGTGAGCCTGAGCGTGCACGTGGTGTGCACGCCGGAGGTGGGCGACCTGGCGCCGCTCACGCAGCGGCTGCGCGCGATGCTGGCCGAGCGCTTCGACATCCACCATTCGACCGTGCAGGCCGAACGGGTGCCTTGCGAACTGGCGGCGGCCAGCCACGGCTTCGGCCCGGCTGGGCCCTGAACCCCGGGGCGGCGGGGCCGCGGATATCGGACAATCTGCCCGATCCAGGATACGCAGATCGATGAGCCGCCACCCCAACTCTTCTTCCGCATCGACCAGAAAGGCCGAGGCTCGCGCGCCGCAGCGTCGCGCGATCCATGGAGGATCGTCGGCCCGTGTACCGATGGTTTTCGACCCGGGCGCCGTTGCCGCGCCTGCCGCAGCATCCGCCGCGCCGCGCAGCACCTGGCGATCCACCGTGGTCGGCTTCGCGATCGGTTTCGGCGTCGTGCTCGCGTTCGCCATGAAATGGCTCATGGGCTACCAGATCGACAGCGCGCAGGAGCGCCAGGAGCAGCACAAGGCGATGCGTGCTGCGGCCGTACGGTGCTACGAACTCACGTCGAACTCGGCCATCAACGCCTGCCTGAAGGACATCGAGGCGAAGAGCGTCCAGGCGGCCCGCTGAGGGCGCGGGCAAACCGCTGCGGAAAGCTCAGCGGGCGCGGATGGCCGACTTGGGCCGGAAGGCCTTGCAGACGGAGTCGTCGGTTTCCAGGTACGGCCCGCCGATCAGGTCGATGCAATAGGGCACGGCCGCGAAGATGCCCGGCACCACCTGCACGCCCTCGGTGTCCTTCAGCCCTTCGAGCGTTTCCGCGATCGACTTGGGCTGGCCGGGCAGGTTGATGATCAGGCTCTTGTCACGGATCACCGCCACCTGACGCGAGAGGATCGCGGTGGGCACGAAGCGCAGGCTGATCTGGCGCATCTGCTCGCCGAAGCCCGGCATTTCCTTGTGCGCCACGGCCAGCGTGGCCTCGGGCGTCACGTCGCGCAGGGCGGGGCCGGTGCCACCGGTGGTCAGCACCAGGGAGCAGCCGGCGTCGACCAGCTCGATCAGCGTGGCGCTGATGCGGTCCGCCTCGTCGGGAATCAGCCGGGGTTCGAACTCGATGGGGTTCTTCAGCGCCCGGCCCAGCCATTCCTTCAGCGAGGGCAGGCCCTTGTCCTCGTAGGTGCCGCTGGAGGCGCGGTCGCTGACGGAGACGATGCCGATGCGCACCGGCTCGAATGCAGCTTCGCTCATGCGTCTTCTTCCCGGTCCTGCGCGGCGGCGGCGGCGGCATGGTCGGCGCCGCCGTGCACGGCCAGCTGGGCGCGCACCACCTGGAACACCTCGCGATAGGCCTTGCCCTGGCGAGGCGCCTCGCCGGCGGGGCCGGCCTTCATGTCCTTGCGGGCCTGGCGCACCAGGGCACGAAGCTGCTGGGCGTCGGTGGCGGGGTGGGTTTCGATCCAGCCGCCGAGGGCGTCGTCGTCGGCGATCAACCTGTCGCGCCAGCGCTCGGCCTCGTGCAGGGCGGCGACTTCGGCGGCCGGCACGGTGTTCTGCTCTGCCAGGGCCCGCTTCACGGCCTCCAGCACCTCGGGCTCCAGCTTGCGCATGAGCTTGCCGACGTACTGCATCTGGCGGCGCTTGCCCTCGAAATTGGTGATCCGCTTGGCTTCGGCGATGGCCTCGACCAGCTTCTCGTCGAGCTGGAGCGCGTCGAACAGGCCGGCGCGCAGGGTGAGCAGCTCGGCGCCCAGCTTCTGCAGCTCTTCGCTTTCGCGCTTCAGGTCGGTGCGGCTGGCGTCGTCGGAGCCCTTGAGCTCGCGCTTGAGTTCGAGGTCGAGCTCGCTGCCTTCGGCCACGAAATGGCCGCGGACGTAATAGCCTTTTTTGGGTTTGCGGGACATGGGATGGATTCTGGGCCGCGCCGCGAGGCGTTGCAACGCGTGCAATGCGCGGTGGGAAGCTGCTGAAAACGGGAAATGGGGGGCGCAAGTATCATAGCCACCACATGACGACATCCTCCTCGCGCGCCGATTCCGGCTTCGCCTACAGCCGCTCCTTCTTCGAAAACCTGGTCGACACCGCCCTGGCGCACGCCAAGCGGCTGGGTGCCACCGACGCCGGGGCCGAGGCCTCCGAGGGCTGCGGCCTGAGCGTCTCGGTGCGCAAGGGCGAGCTGGAGAACGTCGAGCGCAACCGCGACAAGTCGCTGGGCGTCACGGTCTACGTGGGCCACCGCCGCGGCAACGCCAGCACCTCCGATTTCTCCGAGGCGGCCATCGCCCAGACGGTGCAGGCGGCCTACGACATCGCCCGCTTCACCGCCGAAGACCCCGTGAGCGGCCTGCCGGACGAGGCGGACATCGCCAAGGAATATCCCGAACTCGACCTGTTCCACCCCTGGGACGTGACCAGCGAGCAGGCCGCCAGGCTGGCCCTCGAATGCGAAGAGGCCGCCCTGTCGACCGACAAGCGCATCACCAACAGCGAGGGCGCGGGCGTCTCGGCCCAGCAGAGCCACTTCTTCAGCGCCCACACGCATGGCTTTCGCGGCGGCTACGCCAGCTCGCGGCACTCCATCTCGGTGGCGCCCATCGCCGGCAAGGGCGACGACATGCAGCGCGACGCCTGGTACAGCTCCATGCGCTCGGCCGACGAACTGGCCAGCCCGCAGGCCGTAGGCCGCTACGCCGCCGAACGCGCGCTGAGCCGCCTGAAGTCGCGCAAGATCAAGACCGTCGAATGCCCGGTGCTCTTCGAGTCGCCGCTGGCCGTGGGCCTGTTGGGCTCGCTGGTGCAGGCCGTGAGCGGCGGATCGCTGTATCGCAAGAGCACATTCCTGCTCGACTCGCTGGGCAAGCCTGTGCTGCCCGCGCACGTCGACGTGGCCGAAGACCCGCACCTGTTGCGCGGCAAGGGCAGCGCCCCCTTCGACGACGAAGGTGTGACCACCCGGGCGCGCAAGGTGGTCGATGCCGGCCGCCTCGAGGGCTACTTCCTCTCGACCTACTCGGCGCGCAAGCTGGGCATGAAGACCACCGGCAACGCCGGCGGCTCGCACAACCTGACGCTGAGCTCGCGCCTGACGAAGCACACCGACGACCTCGACGCCATGCTCGCCAAGCTGGGCACCGGCCTCTTCGTGATCGAGCTGATGGGGCAGGGCGTGAACTACGTGACCGGCGACTACTCGCGCGGCGCCAGCGGCTTCTGGGTGGAGAAGGGCAGGATCGCCTTCCCGGTGCAGGAGATCACGATCGCCGGCAACCTGAAGGACATGCTGCTGGGTATTGAAGCCATCGGGGCCGATGCCTACACTTTCGGCGCCAAGACCACGGGGTCGGTCCTGGTGAACCGCATGAAGGTCGCCGGCGCCTGAAGGCTGCGCCGCCGGCCTGCGCGCGAAGGCTAGTCGAACCATGAGGCACAACGCAGCGCGAAAACCCGAACTCGAGCACGAACTGATGCGCGACCCGAGGCTCGGCTTCGAGCCGGCGGGCGGCAGTTCGGTGCGCTGCCTGCAGCACGGCGTGCCCTGGCCATTCGACTGCTGGCACTACCACGACGAATACGAGCTGCAGTGCATCAACCGCAGCAGCGGCGATGCCTTCGTCGGCGACCACATCGGGCGCTTCGAGCCTGGCTACGTGGCGCTGGTGGGCGCCCGGCTGCCCCACACCTGGATCTCGCACGACGTGCCGCCCGAGGGCATCGCCGAGCGCAGCATGGTCATCCACTTCCGCGACGAGCCGCTGCGCAAGGGCACGGACCTGTTCCCCGAGCTGAAGGCGGTGCTGCCGATGCTCGACCGGGCGAAGCTGGGCATCGAGTTCTTCGGCATCGGCGATCTCGTGCGCGAGCGCTTCCAGCGCGTGCAGGGGCAGGAGGGCATGGCGCGGCTGTCGGCCTTCATCGGACTGCTGCACGAGCTGGCCCGCTGGCCCGACTGGCGGCAGATTTCCAGCACTGCGGAGCCGGTGGCCGAGGATCCGAGCGTCAACACGCGCATGCGCCGCGTGCTCGACCACCTCGACCGGCACCTGACGGAGGAACTCTCTCTGCCGGCCGTGTGCGCCGTGGCCAACATGGCCGAGAGCAGCTTCTCGCGCTGGTTCCACAGGCACATGGGCGCCACCTTCACCGACTTCGTCACGCGGCTGCGCGTGGCCAAGGCCTGCGAGATGCTGCAGAAGTCGGACAGGCTGGTGAGCGACATCTGCTACGAGGTGGGCTTCGCGAACCTTGCGAACTTCAACCGCCGCTTCCTGCAGCTCAAGGGCATGACGCCCTCGGTCTACCGGCAGCAGGCGCAGGACCGCTTCGGGCTGCGCACCGCGCAGAACACGCCGCTGACCACCACGGACTGAACTCAGGCGGCCGTGTCTCGCGGCGTCAGGTGCCGGGTCAGCGCCCAGAACAGCAGCGCCGCGCCGCTGACGAGGGCTCCGGCCAGGCAGACGCCGTTCCAGCCCGCATGGGCGTACACCATCGTCGAAGCCATCGATCCGGTGGCGGAGCCGATGGAGTAGAAGATCATGTACCCGGCCGTCAGCCGGCTCTGCGCCTCGGGGCGCACGCGGTAGATCAGGCTCTGGTTGGCCACGTGCACCGACTGCAGGCCGAAGTCGATGACGATCACGCCGATCACCATCGCCCAGATGGACCACGGCAGCATCGCGATGAGCCCCCACGAAAGCAGCATCGCGCTCAGGCCGATGCAGGTGGTGCGCTGCGCGCGGCCTCGGTCCGACTGGCGGCCCGCTCGCGCGGCACCTAGCGCCCCGGCCGCGCCCGCCAGCCCGAACAGGCCCACCTGAGTGTGCGAGAACGAGAAGGGCGGTGCCGTGAGCGGCAGCACCATCGGCGTCAGCAGCATGGTGACGGACATGAAGATCAGCATCGCGAGCACGGCGCGAATGCGCAGCACCGGCTCCTGCGCGAAGAGCGCGAACACCGAGCGGATCAGCCGGGGGTACGAGATGCCCGGCGCGGGCCGCGTGCGCGCGGGCAGCACCATCCACAGCAGCCCGGCGACCACCAGCGTGGCCGCCGCCGAGGCCAGGTACACCGAGCGCCAGCCGAAGAGATCCGACAGCGTGCCCGAGACCGCCCGCGCCAGCAGGATGCCGATGATGATGCCGCTGGTGACGGTACCCACCACGCGGCCGCGCTCACCCGGCGCGGCCATGTTCGCGGCGTAGGCGACCAGCACCTGCGTCACCACGGCCAGCACGCCCACGGCGGCCATCGCCGGCAGCAGCACCGACGCGCTGGGCGCCAGCGCCACGGCCAGCAGCGCGGCCACCGACAGCAGCGACTGCCCGACGATCAGCCGGCGGCGGTCGACGAGGTCGCCCAGCGGAACCACCAGCAGCAGCCCCAGCCCGTAGCCGATCTGCGTGATGGTGATGACGACGCCGACAGTGGCGGGCCGGATGCCGAAGGTGTGCGCCAGCGTGTCCAGCAGCGGCTGCGCGTAGTAGACGTTGGCCACCGCCAGACCGCAGGCAATGGCGAAGAGGAGCGCCAGTGCGCCCGATATCAACGGCGTGTCGCATGGGCGCGCGAAGGTGGCCTGGCATGGCGGCGTGGTGCTCATGATTGCCCTATTTGGTTTCAAATAAAAACTGAAATCGATTCTATCGATGAAGTTTTGAAATACAACCAGGTGGGGTCGAAAGCCCTCGACTCCGGCAAAACCCCAAGCAGGCTGGTCATGAAAATACCAGTGCCCCGGCTCGCGTGTACGCGGCGCCGCGCCGCCGCTGCCTACGCTTCGTTCCACCTGTTTCCGCCGCGATCCGCCGGCAATTCGCGACAGGTTCAAAGGAGACAAAACGATGGCTGTTCAAGAAAACCGGCACCGGCTCAAGGGCTGCGCGATGCTGCTGGCGGCGCTGGCCGCATGGGGCGGCACGGCCCAGGCCCAGCAGGTCTGCAAGGAGGACCTGCGCGTCCTGTCCCAGCCCCGCGACGGGCTGACCCTGCTCGAAAAGTACAAGGACGAGTTCAAGGCCCTGAGCGGCGCCTCGTTCAGCATCGACAACCTCAACGAGAACGACCGCCGCACCAAGACCCGCGCAGACGCCTCGACCGTGGGCAAGTACAACGTGTACTACGTCGACGAGGCCAATGTGCCGCTGTTCGCCCAGTCGAAGTGGATCGTGCCGCTGGCGAAGTACTACCCCGCCGACTACGACTACGCCGACTTCGACCCCGGCCGCCAGAAGGTCGCGACCTTCGACGGCCAGGTCTGGTTCGCGCCGCTCACCGGCGGCGGCGACCTGCTGGTCTACCGCAAGGACCTGCTGGAGAAGGCCGGCATCAAGCCCCCGACCACGCTGGAGGAATTCGCCGAGGCCGCGAAGAAGCTCAACGATCCGGCCAACGGCGTCTACGGCGTGGCGCTGCGCGGCCAGCGCGGCTCCGGCGCCAATGTGTGGCGGTGGATGCCTTTCTTCCGCGGCTACGGCGGCCAGTGGTTCGACGGCGACAAGCCCGTGTTCGACTCGCCCGCGGCCGTGAAGGCCACGCAGACCTATCTCGATCTCTTCAAGTACTCCGCGCCCGGCACCAAGACCGGCGGCTGGGACGAATCCACCGGCGCCTTCCTCGCAGGCAAGGTGGCGATGCTGATCGAGTCGACTCCGCTGGCCGGCAACGCGCTCGACCCGAAGATGTCGACCGTGATCGGCAAGGTCGCCTACCTGCCGCCGCCCACGCCGCTGACCGGCGGCGGCTACGGCCACGGCCTGGCCATCGGCGCCAAGGCCAACAAGACCGAGGAGGCCAAGAAGTGCGCCGGCCTCTTCGTCGCCTGGGCCACCTCGAAGAAGCAGGAGCAGCGCCGCCTCGCCGAAGGCCAGTTCGGCGAACTCAACCGCACCAGCGTGCTGGCTAGCCCCGAGTTCGCCAAGCGCTACGGCGCCGACCTCGGCAAGGCGCTGGCCGACACCGGCAAGGTCACGGCCGTGAACTTCTGGCAGGACCCGGCCTGGCCCGACCTCGGCGACCGCTGGGGGATCATCCTCGAAGAGCTGATCACCGGCTCGCGCACCGACATCAAGGCCGGGCTCGACGAGCTCGACGCCTACGCGAAGCAACTGGTCGCGCGGCGCAAGAAGTAATGACGCTCAGGGAGAAGAAAAAGAAGACGGCGACGGCAACCCGGCTGCCGCTCGTCTTCATCGGGCCCGGCCTGCTGGTGCTTGCAGTGCTGGCGCTGGTGCCCACCCTTTTCGCGATCGGCATCTCGCTGCAGGACCGCGAACTGGGCCAGGCCGACACGGCCTGGGTCTGGCTGTCGAACTACGTCCAGCTCTTTTCCGACCGGCGCTTCCTCAATTCGGTGCGCGTGTCGCTGGTGTGGGAGGTGCTGACCGTCAGTGCCACCATGGGCCTCGCGGTGCTGCTGGGCGTGCTGATGTTCCAGTGCACCACCGCGCGCTGGCGCAACGTGCTGTCGATGCTGTTCATCGTGCCCGTGCTGCTGCCGCGCGTGTCGGCAGCCTTCGTGTGGAAGTTCGCCTTCCACCCGCTGTTCGGCCTGCTGACCTGGCCTTACAAGGCCGTCACCGGAGAACCGCTGGACCTGCTCGCCAGCCCGGTGACCGCGCTGCTGACCGTGGCCTTCGTCGACGTGTGGCAGTGGGGCCTGTTCTTCGCGGTCATCGTGCTGAAGCTGCTCGAAACCCTGCCGCCGCAGCCCTTCGAGGCCGCGCGCATGGACCACGCGAAGACCTGGGAGGTGTACGCCTACGTGGCGCTGCCGATGCTCAAGGCGCCGCTGGTCAGCCTGTGCTTCGTGAAGATGGTGGAGTCGCTGCGCGCCTTCGACCTGATCTACGTGATGACCCGCGGCGGCCCCGGCATCTCGACCGAGACGCTGGACATGTACGCCTTCTCGCAGGGCTTCATCGAGTCGGGCCGCATCTCGTACGCCTCGGGCATGGCGGTGCTGATGATGATCGCCTCGACCGTGGCCTTCACCTACATCTGGAAATGGACGCGGCCGAAATGAGCGCATCCCCCAACAGGAAAACGAAGAAGCTGTCCCTCGGCACGCTGCTCGCGCGGCTGGTGCTGGTCCTGGCCGGGCTCTCGGCGCTGGTGCCGGTGCTGTGGACCTTTCTCAACTCGTTCAAGAACCGGGTCGACATCGTCTCGGCCGTGCCCAGGTTCTTCTTCTCGCCCACGCTGGAGAACTACATCTACGTGCTGAGCCGCGAGGCGGTGGCGCAAGGGCTGCTCAACTCCGTCGTGGTGGTGGGCGCGGCGGTGATCGCGGGCGCGGTGCTCGGGCTGCCTGCGGCCTACGCGCTCGCGCGCTATCCGCTGCGCTGGGCGAACGACATCCAGTTCTTCGTGCTCTCGATGCGCTTCCTGCCGCCGGTGGCGGTGGCCATTCCGCTGATGGTGATCTGGCTGCAACTGGAGCTGTACGACACGCGCTTCGCGCTCATCGTCACCTACACGCTGCTCACGCTTTCCACCGTGATCTGGCTCGCCATTCCCGCCTTCAAGGCGGTACCGAAGGAAGTGGAGGAGGCCGGCCGCGTCGACGGCTACGGCCCCTACGCGATCTTCTTCAAGGTGGCGCTGCCGATCGCCGCGCGCTCGCTGATCGGCGCCATCGCCTTCGGCTTCGTGCTGGTGTGGAACGAGTTCCTCATCGCGCTGATGCTCACCACCTCCGATGCGAAGACGCTGCCCATCGTGGCCTCGGAGCTGAGCCAGCTCGGGCGAGATGTGCCCTGGGGCATCCTGAATGCCTCCGTCATCCTGCTGTCGCTGCCGCCGCTGCTCATGGTCGGCGTGCTCAGCGGCTTCCTCAACGCGGCGTTCAAGCGCAAGCGCGACGCGGCATGAGCCCCGGCGTGCATCACGGCGCACAACCCATTTCCCTGAAGAACGACATGTCCGCAATCAGCTGTCACAACATCATCAAGCGCTACGGCGACACGCAGGTCGTCCACCAGTTCGACCTCGACGTTTCCGACAACGAGTTCGTCGTGTTCCTCGGCCCCTCGGGCTGCGGCAAGTCGACCATCCTGCGCATGCTCGCGGGCCTGGAAGACATCTCCGGCGGCGACCTCATGATCGGCGGCCAGCGGGTGAACGACCTGCCGCCGCAGGAGCGCGGCATCGCGATGGTGTTCCAGAACTACGCGCTCTATCCGCACATGAGCGTGCGCGACAACATCGCCTTCGGCCTCAAGCGGCTGAAGGTGCCCAAGGCCGAGATCGACACGCGCATCAAGGAGGTGTCGGACACGCTGGGGCTGGAGCGCTACCTGCAGCGCAAGCCCACCGAGCTCTCGGGCGGTCAGCAGCAGCGCGTGGCGATCGCGCGGGCGATGATCAAGACGCCGAAGGTGTTCCTCTTCGACGAGCCGCTGTCGAACCTCGACGCCAAGCTGCGCAACCACATGCGCATCGAGATCGCCCGCCTGCACCAGGCGCTGAAGACCACCACCGTCTACGTGACCCACGACCAGCACGAGGCGATGACGCTGGCCGACCGCATCGTGCTGCTGCGAGACGGGCGCATCGAGCAGGTCGGCTCGCCGCGCGAGATCTTCGAGCGGCCGCGCTCGGCCTTCGTGGCGGGTTTCATCGGCACGCCGCCGATGAATCTGGTGGAGATGAAGGTGCGCGATGCCGGCGGCCATTTCGAGCTGACGGGCCGCGAGGGCACGGTGCGCGTGGACCCGCGGCGTTTCGCGCTGGAGGGCCGCGAGCGCGTGACGCTGGGCATCCGGCCCGCGCACATGCAGGCCGATGCGCAGGACGGCCGCGACGCAGGCTTTGCCGGGGAGGTCCAACTCATCGAGTACCTCGGCAACGAGGTGCTGGTGAGCTTCGGCCAGGGCGAGGGCGAGATCGCGGCGCTCATGCCTTCGGCGGACTGCCCCAGGCTGCGCGAGCGTGTGCGCTTCGTGGCCGATCCGGCGCAGGTGCACCTGTTCGACATCGAGTCCGGTGCCTCGCTGCTGCGCGCGGACACCCCATTGCATTGATCCCATACCGACAACACTCATTCAAGGACTCGAGAACATGAAGGCACTGGTTCTGGAAAAAGCACACGAGCTCAAGCTGCGCGAGCTCGACATCCCGCTTCACGTGGGACCGCGCGACGCGAAGATCCGCATGCACACCGTGGGCGTGTGCGGCAGCGACGTGCACTACTACCAGCACGGCGGCATCGGCCCCTACGTGGTGGAAGATCCGATGGTCCTCGGCCACGAAGCCTCGGGCACGGTGGTCGAGGTGGGCGCCGAGGTCACGAACCTCAAGCCCGGCGACCGCGTGTGCATGGAGCCCGGCATCCCGGCGGCCGATTCGCGCGCCACGCTGGAAGGCATCTACAACCTCGACCCGGCCGTGCGCTTCTGGGCCACGCCGCCCATCCACGGCTGCCTCACGCCCTACGTGGTGCACCCGGCGGCCTTCACCTTCCGGCTGCCCGACAACGTGAGCTTCGGCGAGGGCGCCATCGTCGAGCCGCTGTCGATCGGCCTGCAGGCCGCGAAGAAGGCGGCGCTGAAGCCGGGCGACGTGGCCGTGGTCGTCGGCGCCGGCACCATCGGCGCGATGACGGCGCTGGCGGCGCTCGCGGGCGGCGCGGCGCGTGTGATCCTCGCGGACCTCGTGCCCGAGAAGCTGGCGCTCTTCGACAGCAACCCGGCGGTGACGACCGTCGACGTGCGCGGCACCGACCTCGCCGAGGCCGTGAAGTCGCTCACCGACGGCTGGGGCGCCAACGTGGTCTTCGAGGCCAGCGGCAGCGCGCGCGCCTTCGAGGGCATCGTCGACCTGCTGTGCCCCGGCGGATGCCTGGTGCTGGTGGGCATGCCCGGCGGCAAGGTGCCGATGGACATCGTCGCGATCCAGTCGAAGGAAGTCCGCATCGAGTCGGTGTTCCGCTACGCCAACATCTTCCCGCGCGCGCTGGCGCTGATCGCCTCGGGGCAGGTCGACGTCAAGCCCTTCATCTCGCGCACCTTCGCGTTCACCGATGGCGTGCGGGCCTTCGAGGAAGCGGCGGCGGGGCGCGCGGGCGACGTGAAGATCCAGATCGAGTTTCCGCAGGGCGCAGAAGCCTGACGCATTCCTGAAGCCCCGTTCCGGCAGCCGCCGGGGCAAGGGGAAATGCCGGGGGGCGCGGCACGCATGCGCGGCTACAGTGGCCGGGTTTTGCCACCCGGAGACCGCGAGCCGATGCCCCTGCAGTTTCGCAACGTAGTCCTCACAGGCGCCTGCGGCGGCCTGGGCCAGGCGCTTGCACGCGAGCTGATTGAACGAGGAGCGCAGGTTGCGCTGGCAGGGCTCGATGCCGGAAAACTGGAAGCACTGGCCGCGCTGGCACCCGGGCGCTGCGCGGTCTACACGCCCGACGTGTCGAACGGGCCGCAGATGCAGGCCCTGGCCGCCGACTGGATGGCCAGGGCCGGCGTGCCCGACCTGGTGATCGCCAATGCCGGCGTCGCCGGCGGCTACAACACCGCCCAGGCCGACGACCTGGCCGTGTTCCGCCGCATGCTCGAAATCAACCTGCTGGGCGCGGCCACCACCTTCCAGCCTTTCGTCGCCGCGATGTGCGCGCAGCGGCGCGGCGCGCTCGTCGGCATGGCCAGCATCGCCGGCTGGCGCGGCATGCCGGGCAACGGCGCGTACTGCGCGAGCAAGGCCGGCCTGATCCGCTACCTTGAAAGCCTGCGCGCCGAGTTGCGAGAGACGGGGCTCACGGTGCACACGGTCAGCCCGGGCTACATCCGCACCGCGCTCACCGCCGGCAACCGCTTCGCGATGCCGGGGCTGCTCGAAGCCGACGATGCCGCGCACCGGCTGCTCGTTGCGGTGGGGGCGGGGCGCGAGAAGATCGTGCTGCCGCGCCGCATCGGCTGGCTGTCGAAGGCGCTCGACCTGCTGCCGGAGAAACTGCACGACCGCCTGCTGCGCGGCCAGCCGCGCAAGCCGCGCGTGGGCGAGGCGGGCGCCACTGCAATTCCCGGACTTCCCAAGGAGCCTCCGACCCGATGACGACGCCGAACGACGCCGTACCCACCCACGAACAGATCGCGCTGATCGGCGCCGGCCCCTCCGGCCTTGCCGGCGCACGCAACCTGCAGAAGCACGGCGTGCCGTTCCAGGGCTTCGAGGCGCATGGCGACGTGGGCGGGCTGTGGGACATCTCCAACCCGCGCTCCACGGTCTATCACTCCGCGCACCTGATCTCGAGCAAGCGCACCACCGAGTTCAGCGAGTTCCCGATGGCCGACACGGTGGCCGACTACCCGAGCCACCGCGAACTGCGCCGCTACTTCAGCGACTTCGCCGACCGCTTCGGGCTGCGCGAGCACTTCCGCTTCAACACGCGCGTGCTGCGCGTCGAGCCGGTGAGCGATTCGCCCGGCACGCGCTGGCTCGTGACCGCCGAGGATGCCGAAGGCACCATCGAGACGGCCGAGTACAGGGGCGTGATCATCGCCAACGGCACGCTCGCCGAGCCCAAGCGGCCCAGCTTCGACGGCCACTTCGACGGCGAGCTGCTGCACACCAGCGACTACAAGCACCCGGAGCTCTTCAAGGACAAGCGCGTGCTGATCGTCGGCGCGGGCAACTCGGGCTGCGACATCGCGGTCGATGCCGTGCACTACGCGAGGAGCGTCGACATCTCTGTGCGGCGCGGCTACTACTTCGTGCCCAAGTACGTCTTCGGCAAGCCGGCCGACACGCTGGGCGGCAAGCGCCCGCTGCCGCCATGGCTCAAGCAGCGCATCGACTCGACGGTGCTCAAGTGGTTCACCGGCGATCCGGTGCGCTTCGGCTTCCCGAAGCCCGACTACCGGATGTACGAGTCGCACCCCATCGTGAACTCGCTGGTGCTGCACCACGTGGGCCACGGCGACATCGGCGTGCGCGGCGACATCGCTCGGCTCGACGGGCATACGGTGCACTTCAAGGACGGCGGCGCGCGCGACTACGACCTGATCCTCGCTGCCACCGGCTACGCGCTGCACTATCCCTTCATCGACCGCGAACTACTCAACTGGCAGGGCATGGCGCCGCGGCTGTACCTGAACATCTTCTCGCCGCGCTTCGAGAACATCGCGGTGCTCGGGATGATCGAGGCCAGCGGCATCGGCTGGCAGGGCCGCTACGAGCAGGCCGAGCTGGTGGCGCGCTACTTCCGCGCGCAGGCGAGCGGTTCGCCGAAGGCAGCCGCCTTGCGGGCCGCTGCGCAGGGGCCGGCGCCCGACCTGTCGGGCGGCTTCAAGTACCTGCAGCTGGAGCGCATGGCGTACTACGTGCACAAGGACACCTATCGCGCGGCCGTGCGCAACGCCGCCGCGGCGCTGGCCGATCCCACCTGAAGAAAAACGAAGGAGGCCCTCCGCATGCTGCCTGTCGACGAGATACGCCTGCATTTCAATCCGGCCTCGCTGGTGCTGCTCAACGTGGTGCTGGGCTTTTTGATGTTCGGCATCGCGCTGGACACGCGCATCGAGGACTTCAGGCGCGTGGCGCGCATGCCCGGTGCGATGGCCGTGGGCATCGGCGCGCAGTTCATCGTGCTGCCGGCGGTGACCTACGTGCTCACGCTGATCCTCAAGCCGGGTCCGAGCATCGCGCTGGGCATGATCCTGGTGGCCTGCTGCCCGCCGGGGAACATTTCGCAGATCCTCACGCACCGCGCGGGCGGCAACGTGGCGCTGTCGGTGTCGATGACGGCGATCTCGAACGCGATCTCCATCGTGGTGATGCCGCTGAACTTCGCCTTCTGGGGCGGCCTGCATCCGACGGCCTCGGCGCTGTTGAAGACCATCGCGCTCGATCCGCTGGACATGCTGGGGCACATCGTGGCGATCATCGGCATTCCCTTCGTGCTGGGCGTGGCCTGCGCGCACAGGCTGCCGGCGCTCACGGCGCGCATCAAGAAGCCGGTGGGCGTGCTGAGTTTTATCGCGCTGATCGTGTTCATCATCGGCGCCATCGCGGGCAACTGGCGCTTCTTCCTCGACTACGTGGGGCTGGTGCTGCTGGCGGTGGTGATCCACGACGCGCTGGCCTTCGGAACGGGATACCTCTGCGCGCGGCTTTCGGGGTTGGGCGACTACGACCGGCGCGCGGTGTCCATCGAGGTGGGCATCCGCAACTCGGGGCTCGGGCTGGTGCTGATCTTCAGCTTCTTCGGCGGGCTCGGCGGCATGGCCGTGGTGGCGGGCGTATGGGGCTTCTGGGACATCATCGCGGGCCTCGCGCTGGCGAGCTGGTGGGGGCGCAAGCCCGCGAAGCCATGAGCGGCGGCGAAGGCATCGTGGCGCGTCGCGTGCTGGTGACCGGGGCCGACGGCTTCCTGGGGCGCAGCCTGCTCGCCACCCTGGCGCAGCAGGGCACGCTGGAGGCGCTGGTCGCGGTCGACGTGCGCGAAGTGCCGCCGGACCGGCAGCTCATGGGCGTCACCTACCGGCAGCTGGACGTACGCGATTCGCGCATCGCCGAGACCATCGCCGACCACGCCATCGACACGGTGGTGCACCTCGCTTCCATCGTCACGCCCGGCAAGGATTCGAACCGCGCCTTCGAGCATTCGGTGGACGTGGGCGGCACACGCAATGTGCTCGACGCCAGCGTGGCGAACGGTGTGCGGCACATCGTGGTGTCGTCCAGTGGTGCGGCGTACGGCTACCACGCGGACAACCCGGCGTGGATCACCGAGTTGCAGCCGCTGCGCGGCAACGCGGTGTTCGCGTACGCCGACCACAAGCGGCAGGTGGAGGAGATGCTCGCCGACTACCGCCAGCGGCATCCGTCGCTGGCGCAGACGGTGCTGCGCATCGGCACCATCCTCGGCGAGCGGGTGGACAACCAGATCACGGCGCTGTTCGAGAAGAAGCGGCTCATCGCGATACGCGGCAGCGCGAGCCCCTTCGTCTTCATCTGGGACGAGGACGTGACCGGCGCCATCGCGCATGCGCTCGGCGGTGCGCCGCCCGGTTGCTACAACCTCGCGGGCGACGGCGCGCTGGGCATCCACGAGATCGCTTCGCGCCTCGGCAAGAGCGCGGTCGACTGGCCGGCCGGCGTGCTGAAAACCGCGCTGGCGGTGGGCTCGGCGCTGGGGGTGAGCCGCTACGGGCCGGAGCAGCTCGACTTCCTGCGCTACCGGCCGGTGCTGCTCAACACCGCGCTGAAGGAGCGCTTCGGCTACTTGCCACGAAAGACCAGCAGCGAAGCCTTCGACGCCTTCGTGGCGGCGCGGGCGCGGCTGGGGCGGCCGGTCACTGCAGCTTCCTGACCTCGTCGGGAGGCGGCGCGACCAGGTAATCGAGCATGCGCCGCGCGTTGAGCGGCAGGTCTTCCGACGAGCGCACGCAGGCCATCAGCGTGCGCTCGGCCCACGCGTCGGCGAGCGAGGCGCGCGCGATCTTCATCGAGCGGGCGCAGCGCTCGGCGGCAGTCTGCGGAACGATGCCGACGCCGATGCCGTACTCGACCATCCGGCAGACCGCCTCGAAGTTGCGCACGCGCACGCGGTAGGCCAGGTGCCTGCCCAAGGCGCGCACGTGCTGGGTGATCAGCTGCTGCAGCGCGCTGTCGGCGGGCAGGCCGACGAATTCGCTGTCGACCACCTCGGCCAGCTTCAGTCGGCGCCGGGTGGCCAGTGCGTGGCCGCGCGGCATCACGAGCACGAGGTCGTCGCGGCGGAAGGGATGGCATTCGAGGCCCTCGCTGTCGATGGCGTCGGAGACGATGCCGATGTCGCACAGGCCGGCGCGCAAGGCTTCCACCGTGTCGGGGCTGGGGCGTTCTTCCAGGTCGACCGAGATGCGTGGATGCTCGGCGAGGAAGCGGCTCAGCACCTCGGGCAGGTGCTCGGTCAGCGCCGAGGTGCCGCACATGAAGCGCACGTGGCCCTTGAGGCCCTGGCCGTATTCGCCGAGTTCGCCGCGCAGGCGCTCCATCTGCTGGAGCACGACGCGCGCATGGTGCAGCAGCGTGCGGCCGGCCTCGGTGGGCTTCACGCCCTGTGCGTGGCGCGTGAGCAGGGGGCTGCCGAGGGCGTCTTCCATGCCGCGCACCCGCTGGCTGGCGGAGGCCAGCGTCATGTGCGAGCGCCCGGCGCCGGCGGTGAGGCTGCCGGCCTCGACGACGTGGATGAAGAGCCGCAGGTCGGTGAGGTCGAATCGCATGGTTGGGCGGAGTGTGCACCAGGAGCCTCAGCCTGAGACTGAGGCCTGCTTCGCGAATCCCGCATTTGCGGCGGCGGGCTTCGTTGGCAGAGTCGGCGTCCGATGACGCATCCGATCGACGCAACCGCTTTCTGGGCCGCCGCCACGGCCGTGTACCTGCTGGCCGGAGTGATCAAGGGCGTGGTCGGCCTCGGGCTGCCGACGGTGTCGATGGCGCTGCTCGCGCTGTGGATGTCGCCGGCGCAGGCGGCTGCGCTGCTGATCGTGCCCTCGCTGGTCACCAACATCTGGCAGACCGGGCCCCGCGCGACCTTCATGCCGGTGCTTCGGCGCATCGGCGGCATGCAGGTAGGGGTGGTAGTCGGCACGTTGGCGGGGGCACTATGGCTGGGCGTGCCGGCGGGTGCCTGGGCTTCTTTCGCGCTTGGGGTGGCGCTGGTCGTCTATGCGCTCTGGGGGCTGTCCGGGCGGCAGCTGCATGTGAGCGACTCGCAGGCGCGCTGGATCGGGCCGCTGGTGGGCGTGGTCACCGGGCTGGTGACGGCGGTGACGGGGGTGTTCGCGGTGCCGGCGGTGCCGTACCTGCAGGCGCTGGGGTTCCAGCGCGATTCGCTGATACAGGCGATGGGGATCTCGTTCACCACCTCGACGGTGGTGCTGGCCATCGGGCTGGCCGGGAACGGCGGGTATCCGGTGTCGGCGATCGGAGGCTCGATCGCGATGCTGGCGCCGGCCATCGGCGGCATGGTGCTCGGGGCCTGGCTGCGCAAGCGGCTGTCGGTGGCGGTGTTCCGGCGCTGCTTCCTGATCGGGCTGGCGCTGCTGGGGCTCTACATGGCCGTGCGGGCCGCGGCCTGATGAGGCGCTTCTTCCAGTCAGGCCGCGAGCACCAGGGCGGCGCGCACGCGCTCGATGGTCTGGCGATAGGGCAGGGCGAAGTCGTCTAGCGCGTCGCCGGCATCGAGCCAGCTGAAGAGGAACACCAGGCCCTCTTCCTCGGGGCTGCCCGTGGCCGTGTGGGTGAAGCTCTCGGGCAGGGCGCTCTCGGCGCGCATCAGGAACAGGTGCCACAGCTGCGGGTGGCGATGCGTGTTGCCTTCGACACCGGCTTCGCATTCGCGCTCCAGCGTGCCCAGCGACTGCAGCTCGCCGGCGTAGTCGATGCCGGATTCCTCGAGCAGCTCACGGCGAACCGCCACTTCGGGCGATTCGCCGGGCTCGATGGTGCCCTTGGGAAGCTGCATGTTGCCATCCTCGGGATGGCGGAACACCAGCAGCCGGCCCCGTGCGTCGATCAGGCAGGCGCAGGCCTTGGGGATGGTGACGCTCGGGCTGCCGGCGTTCATGCTCAGGCGCCCGTCAGAGCGGCCTTGACCGCTGCGCTGACCTGGCCCATGTCGGCCTTGCCGGCCAGGCGGGTCTTGACCACGCCCATCACCTTGCCCATGTCGCCCGGGCCCTTGGCGCCCAGCTCGGCCACGATGGCCTTCACCTCGGCGGCGACCTCGTCGGCGCCCATGCGCTGGGGCAGGTAGACCTCCAGCACCTTGATCTCGGCGGCTTCCTTGTCGGCGAGGTCGGTGCGGCCGCCGGTGGTGAAGGCGGCGATGGAGTCCTTGCGCTGCTTGACCATCTTGTCGACGATGGCGACCACCATGGTGTCGTCGAGCTCCACGCGCTCGTCGACTTCCTTCTGCTTCATCGCGGCCAGCAGCAGGCGGATGGTGGCCAGGCGCTCGGAGTCCTTGGCGCGCATCGCCGTCTTCATGTCTTCGTTGATCTGTGCTTTGAGAGTCATTCGGCAACCTTTCGGAAAAAACAAAGCCGCGGCAGGTTTCCCTGGCGCGGCTGAGGCAACGAGGCGACCGGGCCGACTTTCGTCTGGGGCCCGCCGCCCGGGTGTCGCTTAGTACAGCTTCTTGGGCAGCTGCATGCTGCGCACGCGCTTGTAGTGGCGCTTGACCGCGGCTGCCTTCTTGCGCTTGCGCTCGGCGGTCGGCTTTTCGTAGAACTCGCGGGCACGCAGGTCGGTCAGCAGGCCGAGCTTTTCGATGGTGCGCTTGAAACGGCGCAGTGCGACGTCGAAGGGCTCGTTTTCTTTAACGCGGATGGTGGTCATTGATGAATCGTTGAAATGAATTTGGCCTGGAGAGATCGAGGCCCCAAGCCGGGGTTCCTCAACTGAAAACTTTTGCGGCCGTTGAGGGGAGGCCAGAGTTAGCCAGCGATTATAGCACTCCCCCAGGCGGAAATGGCACTCCCCCAGGCTGCGCGCACTTCGTGTCGCTTCGCCAACCCCCTCGCCGGGGGCGACACCTGAGGCCCGGCAAAGCCGGTTCCTCGGTGTCTCTGAAGGGGGCGAGAAGGTCAGAGAGCCTGGGCGCATGCATGCGCGCTCGCCCAGGCCCACTGGAAGTTGTAACCGCCGAGCCAGCCCGTCACGTCGACCACTTCGCCGATGAAATACAGGCCCGGCTGCTTCGATTCCATGGTCTGCGACGACAGGTCGCGGGTGTCGACGCCGCCGGCCGTGACTTCGGCCTTTTTGTAACCTTCTGTCCCGCTGGGGACGATCTGCCAGCGCGCGATGCGCTCCGAAAGCGCGGCCAGCGCCTTGTCGGCCGCCTCGTTCACCGGCCGCTGCAGGGCAGGGTCCTGCCCGACCCAGGCATCGGCCAGCCGCGAGGGCACCAGCGCGGCCAGCTCGTTGGCGATGCGTTTCTTCGACCGCAGTTTCGCCTCGCCCAGCGCCTCGGCCACGTTCACGCCGGGGGCGAAATCGAGGGTCAGCGGGGCGCCGGGCTTCCAGTAGCTCGAAATCTGCAGCACCGCCGGACCGGAAAGGCCCCGGTGGGTGAAGAGCAGGTCTTCGAGGAAGGCTGTCTTTTCCTTCTTCGCGCCGGTCTCGATGCGCACCGGCAGCGCCAGGCCAGCCAGTTCGGCATACGGCGCCCAGGCGTCGCCGCCGAAGGTCAGCGGCACCAGCGCGGGCCGGGGCGTGACCATCCGCAGCCCGAATTGCTCGGCGATGCGGTAGCCGAAGTCGCTGGCGCCGATCTGCGGGATCGACAGGCCGCCGGTGGCGACCACGATCTTCGGCGTATCGACCGGCCCCCGATTGCTCTCGATTCGATAGCTGCCGGCTCCCGCCCCATCTGCATTACCGGCGGAAAATGCAATTTCGCCGATCCTGCACGGCTGCCAGCGCTCGACCCCGCCCGCCTCGCATTCGGCCAGCAGCATGTCGACGATCTGCTGCGACGAGCCGTCGCAGAAAAGCTGCCCCTTGTGCTTCTCGTGGAAGGCGATCCCGTGCTTCTGCACCAGCTCGATGAACTGCTGCGGCGCATAGCGCGATAGCGCCGAGCGGCAGAAATTCGGGTTGTCGCTGATGAAGTGCCGCTGCGGCGCGCGCACGTCGAGGTCGCGGTTCGTGAAGTTGGCGCGTCCGCCACCCGAGATGCGGATCTTCTCGCCCACCTTCTCGCTGTGGTCCACCACCAGCACCTTCAGCCCGCGCTGGCCCGCCACGCCGGCGCAGAAGAGGCCCGCGGCCCCGGCGCCGATCACGACGACGTCGAACTCCGCCGCGCTCAAGGTCCATCGGCCGCGAGCAGCGGCGGCGGGTTGTATTTCAGGTGGCCCACGTAGCGCAGCGGCTGCGTGGCGGCGATGGAGGGCACGTCGCCCTCGCGCATGTGCAGCAGGTCGGCCGGGCTCACCCAGCGCGGGTCGGCGTTGGTGATCGGCATGCCTGCCTGGCGGTAGGCCTCCAGCACGAACTGCGAGCAGAAGAACTGGTCGTCGCGGCTCGCGCCCAACTGCACCATGGCCAAGCCGCTCATGCAGTAGTGGCTGACGGCGGTGGGCACCAGCGGCAGTTCGCACAGGCGCCGGTTCAGCACGAAGGGCGCGTTCAGCAGCACGCCCACGGTGTTGTAGCTGGTGCCGACCTGCGACAGCGCCCATTCGCGCATGCGGGCGGCGCTCGTGTCGTCCACGCCGGGCACGCGGAAGGCCACGACCATCTGTTCCTCGTCGACCACCTCCGAAAGCGGCCGCGCGCGCACGCCCGTGCCCACGGCCTCGGCGATCTGGCCGTTGCCCAGGTACAGCACCGCGTGGCTCACCGGCGAGAAGGTGCCCAGCCGGATGCCGAAGGAGTTCACTGTGGCGATGGAGGTCAGCAGGATGTCGCCCGGCGCCAGCGCGTCGGCGGCGATGAGCTCGCCGCCGTTGCCCGGCGCGATGACCGAGCTCTGCACGCGCAGGCGCAGCCCGTTGTCCTTGGTCGGCAGGTCGAGCCGTGTGGCGCAGGCCGACAGCAGCAGGGCGGCGCCCGCGGCAACGATGGCCGCGGCGGAACGGAAAGCGATGCGCATCAGCCCTTCCAGACGAACGGGAACTTCAGCTGCTTGAAGAATCCGTTGGGCACGTAGTCGCCCAGCACGCCGTACTTCTCGGGCCAGAGCTTGGTGCTCTTCACGGCGGTGCCGAAGATGTAGTCGAGAAAGGCGTAGTGCGCCGCGTAGTTCTTGTCGAGCGCCTCCTGGTCCTGGCTGTGGTGCCAGTGGTGGAAGTTGGGCGTCACGATCAGGTAGCGCAGCGGGCCGAGCCGCACGCTCACGTTGCAGTGGTTGAACACCGCCTGGAAGCCCACCACCACGATGTAGGCGTCGATCACGTCCTTGCTGAAGCCCAGCACGTAGATGGGCGCCAGCACCAGCGTGCGCGTGATCAGCAGCTCCAGGATGTGCTGGCGCGAGCCGGCCATCCAGTCCATGCTCTTCACGCTGTGGTGCACCGCGTGCAGGCGCCACAGCACGGGCACCTCGTGGTAGGCGCGGTGCGTCCAGTACTGCACCAGGTCGGCCACCAGGATGATCAGCAGCAGCCCCGCCCAGAACGGCAGGTTGCTCACCCAGCCCCGGATGCCGTCGTTGGCCGCCCAGCCGAAGAGCTTGTGCACCATCAGGTTGGTGGCCAGCAGCACGAAGCCCACGATCATGTGGTTCACCACGAAATGGTGGAAGTCGGTCTGCCACTCCTCGCGGAACACCGGCTGGTCCTTGCGCAGCGCGAACAGCTTTTCGATGAAGATGAAGATCAGCGATGAGCCCAGCAGGTCGAGGATGAACCAGTCGAGCCCGATGTAGGGCGTGTTGTCCGCGAAGTCGTGCACCGGCACCTTGTGCCCGCCCAGCAGCGCCGAGGCCGCCACCAGCAGGAACGCGGCCGAGGAGAGCCAGCGCGAGCGGTTGAAGATGATGTTGACCAGCGAGAGCCCGCCCGAGACGACCAGCGCCACCAGCAGGATCATGCGCATCACGTCGACGTTGTAGCTCTTGCGCAACTCCGGCGTCGTGAGGTACTGCGGGAAGTGAAAGGCCAGCACGCCCAGGAAGCACAGGATGGCCAGGCTCAGTGCGATGGTGCCGGTGACCAGTCCCTGTCCGCGGCGCAGCTCGCCGTGGTTCTGGGTGAATTCGTTGAGCTTGTCGATGTCCAGCATGCCCCGCCTCTCTCTCTCTTCTTGACTTTTGTGGGTGCGCGATTTTAGAGGCGCGGCGGGAAAATGCTCACCCCCTGCGCACGGAGCGCCGCCTCAGCAGGGCTGCCGTGCCCAGCGCCACCGCCATCACCAGCAGCGACACCACGGTGGTCACCGTCCCCAGCGCATAGATCGAAGGCGTCGTCACCGTCGAGGTCAGCCCCTGCAGTTCGAGCGGCAGCGTGTTCACGTCGCCGATGGCCTGGGACGTGCGGGCGATCTCGTCCCACGACAGCGTGAAGCCGAACATGCCGATGCCGACGATCGACGGCCCGATCAGCGGCAGCACCACGAAGCGGAAGGTCTGCCAGGGCGTGGCGCCCAGGTCGCGCGCGGCTTCCTCGTAGGCTGGGTCGAAGCGGTTGAACACCGCGAACATGATGAGCAGCCCGAAGGGCAGCGTCCACGTCAGGTGCGCGCCGAGCGCGGAACTGAAGAGACCCAGCGCGGTGCCGTAGCCTTCGAGCAGCGAGGTGGCGTCCATCGCCGTCAGCACGCTTTTGATGCCGGTGTCGATCAGCCGGAACTGCAGGCCGATGCCCAGCGAAATGATGATCGACGGCATGATGAGGCTCGCGACCGTCACGAAGAAGAGGGCGTTGCTGCCCGCGAGCTTCTTGCGGAACGCGAGGCCGGCGAGCACCGACAGCACCACGGTGAACCCCATCACCACAGCACCCAGTGCCAGCGAGCGCCTGAAGGCCGCGCCGATGTCGACCGTGCCCAGCCCTTCGGCCAGCTTGTGGAACCAGTGCAGCGACAGCCCGCGCAGCGGAAAGGTCAGCCCGCCCTCGGGGCCCTGGAAGCTCAGCACGAAGATCGTGATCATCGGGCCGTACAGGAACAGCACGAAGAGCCCGAACACGGTGGCCAGCGGCCAGAAGCCGGGGGCGCGCTGGGCGCCGATGGGTGTCTGCATCTCAGAGCTCCTTGCGGATGTCGACCATCCGGGTCAGGCCCCAGATGATCATCAGCACCACCGCCAGCAGGATCATGGCGTTGGCCGCCGCCAGCGGGAACTGCAGGTACGAGGTCTGCACCTGGATGATCTTGCCGATGGACGCGATCTGCTGGCCGCCCATCACGCCGATGGTGACGAAGTCGCCCATCACGATGGTGATGACGAAGATCGAGCCGATCAGGATGCCGGTGCGCGACAGCGGCACCACCACGTTCCACAGCGTCTGCCAGCCCGAGGCGCCGGCGTCGCTGGCCGCTTCGAGCAGCGAGCGGTCGATGCGCATCATGCTGTTGAAGATCGGCACGATCATGAACATCGTGTACAGGTGCACGAAGGCCAGCACCACCGAGAAGTCGGAGAACAGCAGCCATTCGACCGGCTGGTTCACGAGGCCCATGCCCATCAGCGCCTGGTTGACCAGCCCGTTGCGCCCCAGCAGCGGCACCCACGAGATCATGCGGATCACGTTGGAAGTCCAGAAGGGCACCGTGCACAGCACGAACAGCACCGTCTGCATGGTCGACGAGCGCACGTGGAAGGCCAGGAAGTACGCCACCGAGAAGCCGATCACCAGCGTGATGCCCCACACCAGCAGGCAGAACTTGAAGGTGCTCAGGTAGGTGTTCAGCGTGACGCACAGGTCGCCGTTGTCGGTCAGCCGCGAGCAGCCCTCGAACAGGCTCAGGTAGTTGCGCAGCGTGACGGCAGGTATCAGCTCGTACTCGTTGAAATTCCACAGGCTGACCATTGCGACCAGCGCCAGCGGAATCAGGAAGAACAGGAGAAACACCAGCGCGAACGGCGCCGCCTGCCACCAGGCCTTGACGGCGTGAACGGGGGCAGCGGCGACGGACGCGCGGGTGGCGGGAGCGCTCACAGGCTCAGGCCGAAGGTCAGGCTGCAACGAACTCGTTCCACTTCCTGACCATGTATTCGTTTTCATCCATCACGGCGTTCCAGCACGCGATGCCGCCCATGCGCTGCTCGTAGCTGCCGCCGTCGCGCACCGCGCCGGCCTTGGCGATCACGTCGCCCTGCGGGCTCTTGATGTCCTGGGCTGCGGGCTTGCCTTCCATCCAGTAGGCCCACTCGTAGGCCTCCATCTTGGTCTTCGCGGTGTCGAGCACGGCGCTGTAGTAGCCCTGGCGGTTGAGATACGCGCCGGCCCAGCCGTCGAGGAACCAGTTGATGAACTCGTAGGCGCCGTCGAGCTTCTTGCCCGAGAGCGTGGCCGGCAGGCCGAAGCCCGAGGCCCAGGCGCGATAGCCTTCCTTGAGCGGCTGGAAGGTGCAGTCGATGCCCTTGCTGCGCACGGCCGTGACCGCGGGCGACCACATCGACTGGATCACCACCTCGCCCGAGGACATCAGGTTCACCGACTCGTTGAAGTCCTTCCACAGCGCGCGGAACTGGCCGGCCTTCTTGGCCTCGATCAGCGCCTTGATGGTGAGGTCGATCTCGGCCTTGGTCATGTTGCCCTTGTCGGCGTACTTGTGGATGCCCTTGGCCTCCACCACCATTGCGGCGTCCATGATGCCGATAGAGGGAATGTTCAGGATCGCGGCCTTGCCCTTGAACTCCGGGTTCAGCAGTTCCGCCCACGAACCGATGGGACGCTTGATGAGGTCGGGGCGGATGCCCAGCGTGTCGGCGTTGTAGGTGGTCGGAATGAGCGACATGTACTGCGTGGCCGACTTGGCGAAGGCCTTGCTCTTCTCGCCTTCGAGGTAGATCACCTTCACCGGAGCCGTGCCCTGGTCGCCCACCTTCTTGCCGGCCACTTCGCCCTTGGTGAAGAGCGAGGTGATCTTGTCCGCGTTCTTCACGCGCCTGGTGTCGATGCCCTTCAGGTTGCCGGTGGGCACGATCTTCTTGAGCGAGAAGAACTCGGTGTCGATCAGGTCGAAGCTGTTGGGCGCGGTGACTGCGCGCTTGGTCACGTCGTCGGTGGTCACGGCCACGTACTGGATCTCGATGCCGGTGTCGGCCTTGAACTTCTCGGCAATGGCCTTGTCCTGGTTCACCGCGGTGCCGAGATAGCGCAGCACGACCTTCTCCTGTGCATGCACGAAGGGTGCGATGCCCGTGGCAAGAATGCCGGCGGTGCCTTGCAGCAGGGTGCGGCGCTTGAGGCCGTTGTTGTCGATGGAATCGGTCATGGGCAGGGTCTCCATTGCAGAAAGAAAAGGAAGGTGAAGGGAAACGAACGCGGAGAAAAGCGGGTGGCGCGGGCGCTCAGAAGGGAACGGCGAGCACGGCGGTGTCGTCCTGGCGGGTGGCTTCGGCCCCGGCGGGTGCCGGTGCCCGCTCGCTCGGCGGCTTGGCGCCGGGGCCGAGCACACGCGCGTCGGCTTCGGCCCACGAGAGGTGCACCGCCTCGCCGTGCGCGTAGGGGCGCGCGAGGAAAGCGGCTTCGCTGAGCAGCACCGAAACGTTCTGGCGTCCGGCGGCGGCGACACCATCGAGCGCCAGCCCGAGCAGGACGTAGGTGCCCTGGTACTCGACGTCGGTGACAGTGGCTGCGAGGGCTCCATCCGTTGCTGCCTGCGCGGCGGCTGCGATCCGCATGCGGTCGTTGCGCACCGCGATCGGCCCGGCAGTCGTGTCGAACACGTTGTGGCCGCCCATGAAGCGCGCCACGAACTCGCTCGCCGGATGGTTGTAGACCGCGTGCGGCGAGCCGACCTGCTCGATCACGCCGTGGTTCATGACCACCATGGTGTCGGCCAGCGCCATCGCCTCTTCCTGCGAGTGCGTGACGTGGATGAAGGTCAGGCCCAGTTCCTTCTGCCAGCGCCGCAGTTCGGCGCGCATCTGGATGCGCAGGAAGGGGTCGAGGGCGGAAAGCGGTTCGTCGAGCAGCAGCACGCGCGGCTCGGTGATGAGCGCGCGCGCCAGCGCCACGCGCTGCTGCTGGCCGCCGGAAAGCTCACCCGGCTTGCGCGCGGCAAGGTGGCCCATCGCGACGCGCTCGAGCAGGTCGTTCGCACGCTTGTGGCGCTCGGCCTTGCCCACGCCCTTCATCTTGAGGCTGAAGGCGACGTTGTCGGTGGCCGAAAGGTGCGGGAAGAGCGCGAAGCTCTGGAACATCATCGCCGTGCCGCGCGCGGCGGCGGGCAGGTTCGTGATGTTGCGGTTGTCCAGCAGGATGTCGCCGCTGCTGACCGATTCGTGCCCCGCGATCATGCGCAGCGTGGTGCTTTTGCCGCAGCCCGAAGGCCCCAGCAGGCAGCAGTAGCTGCCGCTGGCGATGCGCAGGTCTATCCGGTCGACGGCGGCCGGCGTACCCGGGGCGTAGCGCTTGGTGAGAGCGACGATCTCGACGGCGGCGGGTTCAGGCGTGGCGGCTGCATTCATTGCCCATCGCTGAGCACGATCCATGCCACGTTGTGGTGCGCGGCGCTCGCGCCGCTTGCACCGGCGCCGCCCTGGTCAGGTGCGGTTCAGGTGCCGAACCTGGTCGCGCCCACCGCTGTCTCGGCCGCTGCCAGCCCGCGCAGCACGTCGCCCACCACGATCACCGCCGGGCTCGCGAGGCCGGCTTCGGCGATGCCGTCCTGAAGCCTGCCCAGCGTGGTCGCGATGTGCTTCTGGTGCGGCAGGCTTGCGTGCTGGATGACCGCCACCGGCGTTTCGGCCGGCAGGCCGTGCAGCAGCTCGCGTTCGATATGCGCCGCGCCCGACACGCCCATGTAGATCACCAGCGTGAGCCGCGCGTTGTAGGCGGTCGCTGCCAGCGCGCGCCAGTCGGTCGGGTCTTCGGCCGCGCCGGCACCGGTCTTGGCATGGCCGGTGACGAACACCACGCCCTGTGCATGGTCGCGGTGCGTGAGCGGCACGCCCAGCGTCGTCACGGCCGCGAGGCCTGCGGTAATGCCGTTGACCACCGTGCATTCGATGCCGGCTTCGCGCAGGTGCTCCACCTCCTCGCCGCCACGTCCGAAGATGAACGGGTCGCCGCCCTTCAGGCGCACCACCGTCTCGCCTTCGCGCACGGCGGTGATCATCAGCCGCTCGATGAAGGCCTGCGGCGTGCTCTTGCAGCCGCCGCGCTTGCCCACTTGCACGATTCGCGCCCCGGGCCGTGCGTAGGCCTGCACGATCTGGTCGTTCACGAGGTCGTCGACCAGCAGCACCGTGGCCGCCTGGATCGCCTTCACGGCCTTGATGGTCAGCAGTTCCGGGTCGCCGGGGCCTGCGCCCACCAGCGTGCAGCGGCCGGCGATGAGGGAGGTGGGGTTGTCGTTGTTCATGCGTGGGATGCCAATGCCAGTTGCGTGATGTGCCTGACCTGCGTCGCGATGGCCTCCGGCACGGGAAGCTCGCCGCCCAGCACGCGGCGCGTGTAGTCGGCGGTGGTGGCGACGTCGATTTCCTTCGGCAGCCCCGGCACTTCCGAGGCGGTACCGGCCTGCTGCGACTGCAGCTCGGTGCGTGCGCCGCGCACGAAGCCGTCGATCTGCGCGGTGCGGCGCGGGTCGGACACCACTTCGCCTTCGAGGCCGCGCGAGAGCAGGGCGGTCATGCCCATGAGCTCGAAGGTCTCGGCCATGACGCGCGCGTATTCGGGATGCGTGTAGCTGGCCACCACTACGCTCGGACCCGCGGTGGGCTGCATCAGCTTCACCACGCTGTGGCCGGGGTTGCGCAGGCCGACCACGCGGCGCACGTCGAGCAGGCGCTTGAGCGCGGGGTTCAGCAGCTCGGTGGAGGCAAAGGCCGCTTCTCCATTGGCGACGGCGCGGATGGCCGTCATCGGCGCGTGGCCCAGGGCCGCGAGCACGTTCGAGGCCAGCACGCGCGATGTTTCGCTGGCGCTGCCGTGCACCAGCACCGGCAGGCCCTCGCGCGCCAGCAGCAGCGCCAGCAGCGGCGTGAGCACCGGCAGCTTGCGCGCGCCGTTGTAGCTGGGCAGCACGATCAGCGGGCGGTCGCCGGCGGGAACCATCTGGAGCCGCGCATGGGTGGCATCGAGAAAACCGGCCATCTCCTCGGGCGTCTCGCCCTTGATGCGCATGGCCAGGCAGAAGCCGCCGATCTCCAGGTCGGTCACGGTGCCGTCCAGCACCTGGCCGAACAGGTCGGTGGCCTGTTCGCGCGTGAGCGGCCTGGCGCCTCGCGCGCCGCGGCCGATTTCCTTGATGTATTGGCTGATTCCCATGGGTAGGCGGATTGTCCTGCAACGCTTATGCCGGAATGTGAGTCGGCTTATGCATTGGGTGTCTTGTCCCCTCTCCCGCTTGCGGGAGAGGGTTAGGGTGAGGGCAGCGGCCTTGCAACATGGCGCGGACGTCATTACCGCTCCCCCTCACCCCAGCCCTCTCCCCGAGGGGAGAGGGAGCAATGCAGACGGCGCATCACGACAGCGCCTCCGCCTCGGCCGGCGTCGCCCGCACCATGCGCTTGAGCTCGGGAATGCACGAGCCGCAGTTGGTGCCGCACTTCAGCGCGCCCTGCAGCCTGGCCAGCCGCTCGTCCGGGGTGCCGGCGCAGCGCGCCAGTTCGGTCTGGATGGCCACGTCCGCCACGTTGAAGCAGGTGCACACCGTCTTGCCGCGCGACTGCACCGCCACCGGCGCCTTCGAGCCCGGTGACAGCAGCAGGCGGCCGTAGCTCTGGGCGGGCAGTTCCTCGCGCAGCAGGGTGGCGATCCATGCCTCGGCGCTGGTGTCGCCGCCCAGCAGGAAGGCGTCGAGGCCCGCGCTGCCGTCGGCGCGGCGCACCAGCCGCGCCGAGCGGCGCTGGCCGCGGCGGCGATCGGCGTAGCGCAGGGTGTCGGGCGTCTGCAGGCCGAGCAGGGCTTCGATCTTCCCGATCAGCGCGTCGTCGGGCGCGTCGTGCGCGGCGGCGCGAAAGAGCAGGCCGCTGCGTTCGCCTCCCTGTGTGTTGCCGGAAAACGGCACGCAGGTTGCAAAAGGAAAGAGCGCCATCATCGGCTGCAGCGCGCGGTGCGCCGCCAGCGCCTCGCCGTCGGGCAGCCAGGCCATCGCCAGCAGCGACCAAGGCAGCTCGGCCTTGAGGATCTTCACCGCCGCGTGCTTCAGCTCGGGCTGCTTCGAGGTCGGGCAGAAGGCTGGCGTGGTGAGCGCGTTGATGCCCGCCAGCCGTGTGCCGCTCGACGAGCAGCCGCTGAGGTACTCCTCGCCCCAGTGCATGGCGACGAAGGCCTGGCTCAGCCCCACCTCGGCGCTGGCGCGCGCGCGCAGCATGATCGAGCCGCGCTTGGAGGTCAGGTGCACCAGGTCGCCTTCGCCGATCTGGCGGCGGGCCATGTCCTGCGCGTTCATCTGTACCACCGGCTCGGGTACGTGGCCGAACAGGCGCCCGGCCGTGCCGGTGCGGCTCATGCCATGCCACTGGTCGCGCAGGCGGCCGGTGTTCAGCGAGAAGGGGTAGCGGGCCTCGCGCGCCTCGGCCACCGGCTTGTAGGCGGTGTCGACGAAGCGCGCGCGGCCGTCGGGCGTGGGGAACACGCCGTCTTCGTAAAGGCGCGTGCGGCCGGCGCTTTCGCCTTCCTTCAGCGGCCATTGCTGCGGGCCGGCGCTTTCCAGCATGGCGTAGCTCAGGCCGGTGATGTCGAGGTCGCGCCCGCGCGTGGATTCGCGATGCTCGTTCCAGACCGATTCGGCCGTCTCGTACGGGAAGAGCGAGAGGCCGCTGCCGGCCAGCGCTTCGAGCCGGCGCGCGAAGGCCACCGCGATCGACCAGTCGTTGCGCGCCTCGCCCGGCGCCGCAACGGCCGGGCGCACGCGCGAGATGCGGCGCTCGCTGTTGGTCACGGTGCCTTCCTTCTCGCCCCAGGTGGTCGCTGGCAGCAGCAGGTCGGCGAAAGCGCAGGTGGCGGTGGTGGCGAAGGCTTCCTGCACCACCACGAACTCGGCGCGCTCCAGCGCGCGGCGCACGGTCGCCTGGTCGGGCATCGACTGCGCCGGGTTGGTGCAGGCGATCCACAGCGCGCGGATCTCGCCGTCGGCCGCGGCCTGGAACATCTCCACCGCGGTCTTGCCCGGCTTCTCGGGCACCGAGGGCACGCCCCAGAGCGCGGCCACTTCGGCGCGATGGTCGGGGTTGGCCAGGTCGCGGTGCGCGCTCAGCAGGTTGGCCAGGCCGCCCACCTCGCGCCCGCCCATCGCATTGGGCTGGCCGGTCAGCGAGAAGGGGCCCGCGCCGGCGCGGCCGATCTGGCCGGTGGCCAGGTGCAGGTTGATGAGCGCCGCGTTCTTCGCCGTGCCGCTGGACGACTGGTTCAGGCCCTGGCAGTACAGGCTCAGCGTGGCCGGCGAGGTGGCGAACAGCCGCGCGGCCTCGAGCAGGTCGTCCTTCGGGATGCCGCAGACCTGCGCCACCTTGTCGGGCGTGCACTCGCGCACCGTGGCCTTCAGCGCGTCGAAGCCGCTGGTGTGCGCCGCGATGTACTTCGCGTCGGTCCAGCCCTCCCACAGCATCAGGTGCAGCATGCCGTCGAAGAGCATCACGTCGGTGCCGGGCTGGATCGGCAGGAACAGGTCGGCGATCTCGACCGTGTCGGTGCGGCGCGGGTCTGCCACCACGATCTTCAGCGCCGGGTTCGCCGCCTTCGCGTCCTCGATGCGGCGGAAAAGAATCGGGTGCGCCCAGGCCGTGTTGCTGCCCACGATGAAGAGGCACTGCGCGTGCTTCAGGTCGTCGTAGCAGGCCGGCGGGGCGTCTGCGCCCAGCGTCTGCTTGTAGCCGGCCACCGCGCTGCTCATGCACAGGCGCGAGTTGGTGTCGATGTTGTTGGTGCCGATCAGGCCCTTGGCCAGCTTGTTGAAGACGTAGTAGTCCTCCGTCAGAAGCTGGCCCGACACGTAGAAGCCGACCGCGTCGGGCCCGTGGTCGCGGACCACCTGCGCGAACTTGCCGGCGGCGTTGTCCAGCGCGGTGTCCCAGCTCACGACCTCGGGCGCCTCGCCGCGCGCGAGGCGCTGCATGGGCTGCAGCAGCCGCGTCTGGCGCGTGACCGTGGCGCTGGCAGTGAGGTGCAGCGTCGAGCCCTTGGTGCACAGCCGCCCGAAGTTGGCGGGGTGCGCCGGGTCGCCGCGCACGCCGGTGATCTGGTCGCCGGTCGACTCGATGATCACGCCGCAGCCGACGCCGCAATACGGGCAGGTGGACCGGGTCTCCCGCATCATGGGTTTATTCCAGCGGAAGGACCGACAGCACCGCGAAAGGCTTCGGGCCTGCGACCGGGCGCTCCAGGTCGATGGCGTGCGTAGCCAGTTCGGCCGCGTCGAGGTGCACCACGCCGTCTTCCACCTTCACCGCGAACTTCGGCGTGCAGCCCTCGTCGGGTGCCTTGGCGCAGCCGTCGTCCAGCCCGATGGCCCAGTTGTGCAGCGGGCAGGCCACGCTGGTGCCGAACACGATGCCCTGGCTCAGCGGGCCGCCCTTGTGCGGGCAGCGGTCGAGCAGCGCGAACACCTGGTCCTCCGAGTTGCGGAACACGGCCACGTCCAGCCCGGCCGGCCGCGTCACGCGGCGCGCGCCGAGCACGGGGATGTCGTCGATGCGGCAGATCACTTTCCAGTCGCTCATGGTGGGCTCTTCTTTCTTTCGTTCCTTGTTGCGGTTCAGGCGGCTGCCGTCAGCGGCGTGAACTGCCGCACGTCCACTGACGCCTGCGCCGACTCGAACCACGGGTCGGGTTCGCCGTCGAGCGCGAACTGCAGGCGCTCCCACAGCGCCTTGCGGCCCTCGGCGTCGTCGAGGATCTTCTTCTTCACGTAGTCCAGGCCCACGCGGCCGATGTAGTGCACCGTGCGTTCCAGGTACCAGCCTTCCTCGCGGTACAGCTGCAGGAAGGCGCCCGAGTACTCCATCACCTCGGCGGCGGTCTTCACCTTCACCAGGAACTGCGCCACCTCGGTCTTGATGCCGCCGTTGCCGCCCACGTAGAGCTCCCAGCCGGAGTCGACGCCGATCACGCCCACGTCCTTGATGCCGGCCTCGGCGCAGTTGCGCGGGCAGCCAGAAACGGCCAGCTTGACCTTGTGCGGCGAGTACATGGCCCACAGCGCGCGCTCCAGGTCCTTGCCCATCTGCGTGCTGTCCTGCGTGCCGAAGCGGCACCACTCGCTGCCCACGCAGGTCTTCACCGTGCGCAGCGACTTGGCGTAGGCGAAGCCGCTGGGCATGCCGATGTCCTTCCACACGCCTTCCAGGTCTTCCTTCTTCACGCCCAGCAGGTCGATGCGCTGGCCGCCCGTGACCTTGACGGTCGGAATCTTGTACTTGTCGGCCGCGTCGGCAATGCGGCGCAGCTCGTCGGGCGTGGTGTGGCCGCCCCACATGCGCGGAATGACGGAGTAGGTACCGTCCTTCTGGATGTTGGCGTGGCTGCGCTCGTTGATGAAGCGGCTCTGCGGATCGTCCTTCGCCTCCTTGGGCCAGGTGCTGATCAGGTAGTAGTTGATGGCCGGGCGGCAGGTTGAGCAGCCGTTGGGCGTGCGCCAGCCGAGGTTGCGGTAGACCTCGTCGTGCGTCAGGTAGTGCTCCTTGCGGATCGCGTCGCGCACGTCCTGGTGGCTCACGTCGGTGCAGCCGCACACCGCCTTCTTCTTGGGCGTGGCCGAGTAGTCGCCGCCGGCGGTGAACATCAGGATCTGCTCGACCAGGCCGGTGCACGAGCCGCAGCTCGCGCTGGCCTTGGTGTGCTTCTTCACCTCGTCGAGCGTGAACAGGCCCTTTTCCTTGATGGCCTTGCAGATGGTGCCCTTGTTCACGCCGTTGCAGCCGCACACCTCGGCGTCGTCGGGCATGGTGGCGGCCTTGTTGTGGCCCTCGTGCCCGGTGTCGCCGATGTTCGATTCGCCGAACATCAGCTTGTCGCGGATGTCATGCACGCTGCGGCCGTCGCGCAGCAGCTTGAAGTACCAGCTGCCGTCCACCGTGTCCCCGTAGAGGCAGGCGCCCACCAGCTTGTCGTCCTTGATGACCAGCTTCTTGTAGACGCCGCCGAAGGGGTCGCTCATGACGATCTCCTCCGTGCCTTCGCCGCCCATGAACTCGCCGGCCGAGAAGAGGTCGATGCCCGTCACCTTCAGCTTGGTGGAGGTGAGCGAGCCCAGATAGCGGCCGATGCCGAACTGCGCCAGGTGGTTGGCCGCCACCTTGGCCTGCTCGAAGAGCGGGGCCACCAGCCCGTAGGCGATGCCGCGGTGCGCCGCGCATTCGCCCACCGAGTAGATGCGCGCGTCGGTCACGGTCTGCATGGTGTCGGTGACGACGATGCCGCGGTTGCAGTGCAGCCGCATCTTCTCGGCCAGCTCCACGTTGGGGCGGATGCCCACGGCCATCACCACCAGGTCGGCGGCGGTCTCGGTGCCGTCCTTGAAGCGGATGGCCTTCACGCGGCCGCTCTTGCCGTCATCCGTGTCGCCGACCAGTTCCTGCGTCTGCGCGCCCATCCTGAACTTCAGGCCCCGGTCTTCCAGCGACTTCTGCAGCAGCTTGCCCGCCACGTCGTCGAGCTGGCGCTCCATCAGCCAGGGCATGACGTGCACCACCGTCACGTTCATGCCGCGCAGCATCAGGCCGTTGGCGGCCTCCAGGCCCAGCAGGCCGCCGCCGATGACCACCGCGTTCTTGTGCGTGCGCGCGGTCTCGATCATGTAGTCGGTGTCGGCGATGTCGCGGTAGGCGATCACGCCCTTCAGGTCCTTGCCGGGCACCGGCAGCATGAAGGGGTTGGAGCCGGTGCACATCAGCAGGCGGTCGTAGGCGGCCTCGGTGCCATCCTCGGCGCGCACGATGCGTTTCACGCGGTCGACCTCCACCACCTTCTTGCCGGCGTGCAGCGTGATGTTGTTCTCGGCATACCACTCCCAGCTGTTGAGCACGATCTCGTCGATCGTCTGCTCGCCCGCGAGCACCGGCGACAGCAGGATGCGGTTGTAGTTGGGGTGCGGCTCTGCGCCGAAGACGGTGATGTCGTACAGGTCGGGCGCGATCTTCAGAAGCTCTTCGAGCGTGCGCACGCCGGCCATGCCGTTGCCGACCATCACGAGTTTCATTTTCTTCATGGGGCTGGACCTTTCAGGGAAATCAAGCGGACTTGCGCCCGCAGCGCGCGTTCAGAATCGCGCCATGAGCTTCGAAGTGGATATCGGCTACAGCAGCCGTCGCGGACCGCGCGAGGTGAACGAGGACTTCGCCGGCGCGGTGCACGCGCCGCCCGGCGACGAGGCACGCGGGCTCATCGCGGCCATTGCCGACGGCGTGTCCAGCGGAGGCCGGGGCCGCGAGGCGGCGCAGACCACGGTGATGGGGCTTCTGGCCGACTACTTCGCCACGCCCGCGACCTGGGAGCCGACCGCCGCGCTCGACCGGCTGGTCGCCGCGCAGAACGGCTGGCTGGCCGACCACAACCGCCGCCGCCAGAGCAGGAGCAGCGAGGAAGGCGGCACGGCGCTGACCACGCTCACCGCGCTGGTGCTGCACGGCCAGGGCTACACGCTGGCGCACGTCGGCGACACCCGCGCCTGGCGCGTGCGTGCCGGCGGCGAAGCGGCCGTGCCGCTCACGCAGGACCATGCCTTCGACCATCCCGACATGCGCAGCCGCCTGACGCGCGCCATCGGCCTGGACGACCAGGTGCGCGTCGACTATGTGCAGGGCGACGTTCGCGTGGGCGACTGCTTCGTGCTCACCTCCGACGGCGTGCACGGCGTGCTCAAGCCCCAGCAGGTGGCCGCGCTGGCCCTGCAGGGCGACGACGCCGAGGCCGCCAGCGAGGCGCTGGTGCATGCGGCGCTCGACGCCGGCACGCGCGACAACGCGACCGCGCTGGTCATCCGTGTCGTGGGTTTGGACGCCCGCCAGCTCGACGACGAACTCGGCGACGGCCGCCGTCTCGCTCCGCCGCCCGCCCTGAAGGTGGGCGAGGTGCTCGACGGCTACGCCATCACCGCGCTGGTGGCCGACACCGGTGTCCATCTGCTGTACCAGGCGCGCCATCCGGCCACGCGCGAGCTGGTCGCGCTGAAGACGCTGCACCCCTCGCGCGCCGGCGATCCGCAGGAGCGCGCGATGTTGGCCCACGAGGCCTGGCTGGGGCTGCGCGTGGGCGGCAACGGTTTCGTCCGCGTGCATGAGCGCGCCGCGGACGCGAGCGCGCTGTACGTCGTGTTCGACTGGCACGGCGGGCGCACGCTCGAGCAGCTGCGCAAGGCCAACCCGCGCGGCGCGGTGCCCGAAGTGGTGGCCGCCGCCATCGAGCTCAGCCGCGCGCTCGGCCGGCTGCACCGCCAGGGCGTGATCCACCGCGACATCAAGCCCGGCAACCTGCACCTGGGCGAGGACGGGCGCTGGCGCATCCTCGACCTGGGCGTGGCGCTGTCGGGCAGAGAGGGTGCGGCCCAGCGCGAGCTGCATGCCGGCACGCCCAGCTACATCAACCCCGAGCAGTGGGAGGAGGGCGGCACGGCCGACGCGGGCAGCGACCTGTTCGCGCTCGGCGTCACGCTCTACCAGTGGCTCACCGGCCATCTGCCCTACGGTGAGATCGAGCCCTACCAAGTGGCGCGCTACCGGCGCGACCCGGTTGCGCTCTCGCGGTTGCGGCCCGACGTGCCCATCTGGCTCGACCACCTGGTGCGCAAGGCCGTCGCCCGCGATCCGCGCGAGCGTTTCGAGACCGCCGAGGAGCTGCTGCTCGCGCTCGAACGCGGTGCATCCCGCCCGGTGAACGCGCCCGCCGCCACGCCGCTGATCCGCCGCGACCCGCTCGCGCTCTACCAGCTGGCGCTGGGCGTGTCGGTGCTGCTCAACCTCCTGTTGATCGTGTGGCTGCTCTTTTTGCCACGATGAGCGGAGGCGGGCCGGGCGGTTCATGACCGGGCAGCCTTCCGCGTGTTGTTGACTGCGGGCGAAGCATGTGCCGGCGCGATGCGCGCACGGCCACCCTTTTCGGCCCAGGTGCGGGTCCAGCGGATCTGCATCACGCGCATCACGCCCAGCATCACGAGCGAGAGCACCGCGAAGAAGATGAAGCCCCAAAGGTAGCTGCCCAGGTACTGCTTCGACAGGCCCATGGCGTTGGGCACGAGGCCGCCGCCCAGGGCGCCGATCTCGCCGATCATGGAGCCGGCCACCGCGGTGCTCGCGGGCCAGCGCAGCGGCACCAGCTGGAACAGCGCGCCGTTGCCCGCGCCCAGCGCGGCGAAGCAGACGATCAGCGCCAGCGTGGTCACGGCCAGCGAAGCCGACGAGACGCCCACCAGCACCAGGCTGGCGGTCACCACCAGCAGCACCACCGTGAGGGTGTTGACGCCGCCCCAGCGGTCGGAGATCCAGCCGCCCGCGACGCGCACCGCCGCGCCCATGAAGGCCGCGAGCATGGTCAGCTGGCCGGCCTGCACCTTGCTCACGCCGAACTGGTCGTAGTAGTAGGAGGGCAGGAAGGTCGTGAGGCCGATGAAGCCGCCGAAGGTCACGCCGTAGATCAGGCTGAACACCCAGCCGTCCTTCTCGAACAGGCAGGCGATGTGCTCGCGGAAGCTCGAATGCGCGTTCACGTCCGGCGGCTCCTTGGCGAAGAGCACCATCACCACCATCGGAATCAGGATGGCGACGGCGGCCACGCCGTACACCGCCTGCCAGCCCAGCCAGTTGGCCAGCGGCGGCGCCACCAGCACCGACACGGCCGTGCCCACGTTGCCCGCGCCCACCAGGCCCATGGCCAGGCCCTTGTGCTGCGGCGGGAACCAGCCCGAGCCCAGCGACAGCGCCACGCCGAAGCTCGCGCCCGCGATGCCCAACAGCACGCCCATGGCGAGCAGGTCGTTGAAGCTCTTCACGAAGAAGAAGCCGAAGAGCATCGCCACCGCGATCAGCGCCATCTCCACCAGCGTGGCCTTCTTGCGGCCGATGTACTGCGACAGGATGCCCAGCGGAAAGCGCATGAGCGCGCCCGCGATGATCGGCACCGACAGCATCAGGCCCTTCTGTGCCGGCGAGAGGCTGAAGGTTTCGCCGATGAAGGGCGCCATGGCGCCGTTGAGCACCCAGATGCAGCAGGAGAACGAGAAGTACAGGAAGGCCGCGAACAGTGTCGGACTGTGGCCTGACTGCAAGAAATTCCTGAAACCTGACATGGCGTTCAAAGATGCAAAAAGCCGCGGCGCGGCCCTGGAGAGGCCGTGTCGACGGACGGGGTTGGGAGCGGAGTGCCGGCAGCGGACGCTGTCGACGTGGGGGTGCGCGCGGCATGTGCGTTGCCGGGCCGGATGCAGGAGCCTGCAGCCTCTTCACCAAAGCGGTGCTTCGTTACACCGCGCCCTGTTTCATGCAAGAGGCGTGCCTGCGGATTCGCGCGGGCGTGGCCTATGCTCGCGGTGCGCTCCCGCACCGCTTCTTTTCCACGATGTCCCTTCTCGTTGTCCTGCCCGATGAAACCGCCCGCCTCGTGCTGCCAGAGGCGCTGGCGAAGGCCCTGTCCGGTGCGGGAATCGATGTGCTCGCGGTTGCCGATTGCGCCGGCTTCGCGCGGCAGGTCGAGGCGCTTTCTCCTCGGCAGGCGCTGATCTTCCTGCCTCTGCCCACACCCACATTGCTCGACACCTTGCGAGGCTGGGCTGGCGTACCGCCGTGCGCGCTGAGCCTTGTCAGCGAGCCGCTGAGCGCCGCGCAGCACGAGGAACTGGTCGCGCTCGGCGTGCATGCCTGGATGCCGGCCGGCGCCGTCGATGCCGGATCGCTCGCCGCAGTGATCGCGCGTGCGCGCTCCCGCTGGCAGCGCGAAGCCGCGCTGCGCACCGAACTGGAGAACCTGCGCACCCGCATGGACGAGCGCAAGTGGGTCGATCGCGCCAAGGGCCTGCTGATGTCCGCGCGCGGCATCGGCGAGGACGAAGCCTTCGGCCTGCTGCGCGGTGCCGCGATGCACGCGAACCTGCGGCTCGGAGAGGTGTCGCGCTCGGTGATAGAGGCCGCGCAGTGGGCGGACGCCATCAACCGCGCCGGGCAGCTGCGCATGCTCTCGCAGCGGCTGGTGCGCGTGGCGGCGCAGCTGCTGGGCGGCATCGACGCGCAGCGCGCCCGGCTGCTGCGCACACAGTCTTCCGAGCGGGTGCAGCAGAACCTGGATCATCTGGCGGCCCTCGGGCTTGATGCTGCCGGCGTCGATGCGCTTGCGCAGGCGCAGTCCGCGTGGCGCGGGCTGGCCGATGCGCTCACGGCGAAACCGACTGCTACAGGGCTGGCCGACATCGACCGGCGTGCCGAAGTGCTGCTGGAGGCTGCCGAGGCGCTGACCGAGGCGCTGGAAACCTCGGGCGCGCGCCGCGCGCTGCGCATCGTCAACATCTGCGGGCGGCAGCGCATGCGCGCGCAGCGGCTCGCGAAGGACGCGCTGCTCGCGGCGGCGCTGAAGGAAGAAGCGGCCAAGGCGCGGCTGGTGCCGACCATGGCCGAGTTCGAGGCCGCGCTGCTCGAACTGGAGCGCGCGCCGCTGAGCACCGCAGAGATCCGCGCCGCGCTGGCGAGCGCGCGCGACGAATGGCTGCGGCTGGTCGGCGGCGTGCAGGCGCTGGACAGCGCCGATGGCCGCGCCACGCTGGTGCGTTCCAGCGAGGCGCTGGTCGACACCTTCGAACGCCTCACGGCGTCGTACGAGCACAGCCTCCAGGTCATCATGTCGTGACGCCTCCGGTGCCGGCGCTCGGTCTGCGTCAGGCCGCGACCTTCTCCACGTGCGCCTGGCGCGTGTAGAGGAAGTCGATCACCGCCTTGCGCGCGTGCACGTAGACCGGGTCTTCCGCCAGCTCGACGCGGTTGCGCGGGCGGGGGATGTCCACCGACAGCACGTCGCCGATGGTGGCGGCCGGGCCGTTGGTGAGCATCACGATGCGGTCGCTCAGCAGCACGGCCTCGTCCACGTCGTGCGTGACCATGACGACGGTGCTGTGCGTCTTCTGCACGATGGCCAGCAGCTCGTCCTGCAGCTTGGCGCGGGTGAGGGCGTCGAGCGCGCCGAAGGGTTCGTCCATCAGCAGCACCTTGGGCTCCATCGACAGCGCGCGCGCGATGCCCACGCGCTGCTTCATGCCGCCGGAGATTTCGCCGGGGCGCTTCTGCGCGGCGGGCGTGAGGCCCACCAGCGCCAGCGCGGCGTCGGTGCGCGCGCGAAGCTGCGCCTTGCTCTCGGTGGCCGCGAACACGCGCTCGACCGCGAGGTAGACGTTCTCGAAGCAGGTGAGCCAGGGCAGCAGCGAGTGGTTCTGGAACACCACCGCGCGCTCTGGGCCGGGGCCCTTGATCTCCTTGTTGGCGCACAGCAATGCGCCCTCGGTGGGCGTTGTGAGCCCGGCGATCAGGTTCAGCAGCGTCGACTTGCCGCAGCCCGAGTGCCCGATGAGCGTGATGAACTCGCCCTTGGCCACGTTCAGGTTCACGTCGCGCAGCGCTACGAAGCGGCCCTTGGGCGTCTTGAAGGCCTGCTCGACGCCGTGGATCTCGATGTACTTGGTGTCGTTCATGATGTGTGCTCCTGGATGCGGGACAGAACGCAGAAGAAAGTCAAAAACTACGCAGAAGTCGCAGAAGGAAGACCGAAGATTTTTTGTTTCTCTTCTGCGACCTTCGCGGAACCTTTGCGATTTCTGCGTTCGGCTGTCCGAATCTGTCTTCAGCTCAGCCTTTCACTTCGTCGAAGGTGAAAGCCGTCGCCAGCTTGATGAGCGCGAACTCCAGCACCAGGCCGACGATGCCGATCACGAAGATCGCGATGATGATGTTGGCGACGTTGAGGTTGTTCCACTCGTCCCACACCCAGAAGCCGATGCCCACGCCGCCGGTGAGCATCTCGGCGGCCACGATCACCAGCCAGGCGGTGCCCACGGCCAGACGCACGCCGGTCAGCATGTAGGGCAGCACGGCGGGAAAGAGGATCTTGGTGAGGATCTTCCATTCGCTGAGGTTCAGCACCTTGGCCACGTTCATGTAGTCGGCGGGCACGCGCTGCACGCCCACGGCGGTGTTGATGACCATCGGCCAGATCGAGCAGATGAAGATGGTCCAGATGGCCGCCGGGTTGGCGCCCTTGAACACCAGCAGGCCGATGGGCAGCCAGGCCAGCGGCGAGACCGGGCGCAGCAGGCTGATGAGCGGGTTGAACATGCGCGAGAGGAACTCGAAGCGCCCGATGGCGAAGCCCGCCGGAATGCCCACCAGCGCCGCGAGGCCGAAGCCCAGCGCCACGCGCTGCAGCGACGAGAGCACGTTCCAGCCCACGCCCTGGTCGTTGGGGCCCTTGCTGTAGAACGGGTCGCTGAACACCGTCACCGCCTGCTGCCAGGTGGCCGCGGGCGTCGGGAAGCCGGTGGTGCTCTTCATGGCCACCACCTCCCAGATCAGCAGCAGCAGGCCGAAGCCCGCCAGCGGCGGCAGCACGCGCATCCAGAAGGCGCGCAGGTCGATGGGCGCGTGCGCCCTTGGCTCGGGTGCCGGAGCGGGAGCGGGAGCCGGCTGCGGGGCGACTGCCTTGGAGGCCGCCGGCTTGGCCGGGGCGGAGGGCGCCGCCTGCGCGGCGGCCACATCGAGCGGCGAGTGGAAGACTGCGCTGACCATGGTGTTCTCCCTATGCATGGAGCTTGAAGGATTCGGCGTACTTCTTCGGGTCCTTGCCGTCCCAGACCGTGCCATCCATCAGCTTGCTGGTGCGCATCGGGTCCTTGGGTACGCTGACCTTCATGGCGCCGGCCACATCCTTGTACAGATCGATCTGGTTGATCTGTCTGGCGACAGCCAGGTAGTCAGGGTGCTCCTTCAGGATGCCCCAGCGCTTGTGCTGCGTGAGGAACCACATGCCGTCGGACAGGTAGGGGAAGTTGACCGCGCCATCGTCGAAGAACTTCATGTGGTTGGGGTCGTCCCAGGTCTTGCCCATGCCGTTCTCGTAGCGGCCCAGGATGCGCTGGTTGATGGCATCGGCGCTGGTGTTGATGTAGCTCTTCTCGGCCACCGTGTCGGCCATCTTTGCCTTGTTCTGGAGGTTCGCGTCGATCCACTTGCTGGCTTCCAGCACGGCCATCATCACGGCGCGGCAGGTGTTGGGGTTGGCCTTGACGAACTCGGCGCGCGTGCCGAGGACCTTTTCGGGGTGGTCCTTCCAGATGTCCTGCGTGGTGATGGCCGTGACGCCGATCTTGTCGATGATGGCGCGCTGGCCCCAGGGTTCGCCCACGCAGAAACCGTCCATGTTGCCCACGCGCATGTTGGCGACCATCTGGGGCGGGGGCACCACGATCACCTTGGCGTCGGCCACCGGGCTGATGCCGGCGGAGGCCAGCCAGTAGTTGAGCCACATGGTGTGGGTGCTGGTGGGAAAGGTGCCGGCAAAGGTGTATTCGCGCTTTTCCTTTGCCATGAGCCTGGCCAGCGACGGCGCGTCTACCGCACCCTTGTCCGCCAGCGCCTTCGACAGCGTGATTGCCTGGCCGTTCCGGTTCAGGCCCATCAGCACCGCCATGTCCTTCTTGGGGCCGCCAACGCCGACATGCACGCCGTAGACCAGGCCGTAGAGCACGTGTGCCATGTCGAGTTCGCCGTTGACCAGCTTGTCGCGCACGCCGGCCCAACTTGCTTCCTTGCTGGGAACGATCTTCACGCCGTACTTCTTGTCGAAGCCCAGCACCGAGGCCATCACGACGCTGGCGCAGTCGGTCAGCGGGATGAAGCCGATCTTCACCTCGGCCTTCTCGGGCTTGTCCGAGCCCTGGGCCCAGACGGCTGCGCGCAGGGCGGGGTCGATGCCGACGGCGCCGATGGCGGCGGCTTGCAGGACGCGGCGTCGGCTGAGGCGGGTTTTGAGCAGGTCGGTCATGGGGCGGGGCTCCGGTTGAAGACAAACAACAGACAAGAAAGACAAAAACGAAAAGGCGTCCGCACCACGCACGGGCTGCTCGAAAACGAGCCCTTGCGGGATGGGGACGCCTTTGTCCGGGTTCGGTGGGAAGCACCCGCCGTTGGGTGCCGCCTGCCTGAAGGCCTTTGGGGCCTGCGAAACTTTCGCTTGCAAGCGGTGTGCCAGCCTTCGGCGGCAGAGGCCGCTATCAGGAAAGTAGCTGGAAGGAGCCGGGTGCTGCGGGGAGGCGGGCTTGTCGGGCCGATCGGGCGGCGAGCGCGGATGGCACGGTTGTTGTGCAGTGCACCAAGTTGAACGGCTGGGCCGCCGTGCCTGCCTCAGCGCGGTGGTGCGCGGTCGAGCATGGGCAGGTAGTCGGCCATCGCGAGCATCGACTCGGCCACGTCTACCAGCCTGCGCTTCTGGTTCATGGCGGTCTGGCGCAGCATCTTGTGCGCCTCTTCCTCGCTGAGGCGGCGGTGCGCCATCAAGAGGCCCTTGGCGCGCTCGACGATCTTTCGCTCGTTGAGCGAGGCGCGCACGGTCTCGAGCTCGTCGCTCATGGCCTGCAGGCGCTGCGACTGCTCGCGGACCATGTCGAGCACCGAGCGCTCCAGGTGTCGGCCGAACTGGGCAGGTGCGGCCGCCTGCGCGTCGGCGTCGTCGAAGAAGAGGGCGCCGGCCTGCGGCGTGAGCGTGTCCAGCAGCTGGCGGTATTCGCGCAGTTCGCTGCGGGCCTGCGCGGTCTTGTGCTCGCACAGCGTGCGCAGGTCGCAGGCGAGGCGGTCTTCGACGGTCTTCATGGCGTCGATGCGGCGGGTGCAGCAGTCGAACCAGGCCTGGCTCAGCGCCACGTCGGCCGGCGCCGCGATGCCGCCGCGCCGGCGGATGCGTTCGAGCTCGGCCACCTCGGCGTCGGGCTGGCTGTCGCGCCAGAGCGCGAGCACCGCCTCGCCCGAGAAGTCGGTGAAAACCTGGAAGCAGCGTTCCTGCGATTCGATCAGGTGCAGCCACTGCAGGCGCTGCGCCTCGTCGCTGCGGCCCAGCGCGAGCGCTGCGGCGCCGAAGGCGCGCTCCTGGCCGGCGAACTCCTTGCCCTGCATGAAGTTGAACATCGCCACCAGCAGGCGCGAGATCTCGGGGTCGGTGGCGCCGTCGGCGGCCTCGAACACCACCGAGAGCAGGCCGGCGACCAGCTTGGCGAAGGCGGCGGTGGACTGGGCGGGCTTCAGCTCCAGCGCGTCGATGCGGCGGCGCAGGGCGGGCAGGGCGTCCAGGCCCGGCAGCACCCAAGCGATGCGGCTGAAGAGGCGCGCGTTGTTGCCGGCGTCGGCACCACGGTGGTAGTTGTCGGCTTCGAGCTGGTCGAAGCCGGCTCGCACTTCCTGCTCCAGCACGAGGCACTCGGCGATCTGCGGGCCGCGCTGCTCGGCGAAGCGGCTGCCGCGCGAGGTGAGGAACATGTTCGACATGCCGCGCTCGCGCTGCAGCGCATGGACCAGCCGCCCGATCACGCCCACCAACTCGCTGGTGCGGGCGAGCCGGTCCAGCTCGTCGATTTCGCAGCGGCGGGCGGCGATGAGGAAGCTCAGTCCGGATTTCATGGTGGGGCGGTTCTCGAGAGCGTCACTGCAACATCCGTGCCGTTTGCCCCTTCGCGGGCGCCGGCCAGGGGGCGCCGCCTACACTCGGCGGCATGCTCTTGTTGGGAATCGAATCATCCTGCGATGAAACCGGCGTGGCGCTGGTCGAGTCGCAAGGCGACGCGCTGCCGGTGCTGCGTTCGCACGCGCTGCACAGCCAGATCGCCATGCACCAGGCCTACGGCGGCGTGGTGCCCGAGCTGGCCAGCCGCGACCACATCCGCCGCGTGCTGCCGCTGACCGAGACGGTCATGGCCGAAGCCGGCCGCTCGCTCGACGAGATCGACGTGGTGGCCTACACGCGCGGACCGGGGCTGGCGGGCGCACTGCTGGTGGGCGCGGGCGTGGCCTGCGCGCTGGGCGTGGCGCTGGGCAAGCCGGTGCTGGGGGTGCATCACCTCGAAGGGCATCTGCTGTCGCCGTTCCTGAGCGCCGATCCGCCGGAATTTCCGTTCGTCGCGCTGCTGGTGTCGGGCGGCCACACGCAGCTGATGCGGGTGGATGGCGTGGGGCGCTACGAGCTGCTCGGCGAGACCATCGACGATGCGGCCGGCGAGGCCTTCGACAAGAGCGCCAAGCTGATGGGCCTGCCGTACCCGGGCGGGCCTTGGCTCGCGAAGCTGGCGGAAGGCGGCGATGCCGCAGCCTTCAAGCTGCCGCGGCCGCTGCTGCACAGCGGCGATCTCGACTTTTCCTTCGCCGGCCTGAAGACGGCCGTGCTCACGCAGGCCAGGAAGCTGGGCGACGAACTGGAAGCGCGCAAGGCGGACCTGGCGGCGTCCACGCAGGCGGCCATCGTCGAGGTGCTGCTGAAGAAATCCCTCACGGCGCTCGACCAGACCGGCCTGAAGCGGCTGGTGGTGGCGGGCGGCGTGGGGGCCAACAGGAGCCTGCGCGAGCAACTGAACGCCGCGTGCGCCAGGCGCAAGGTGCGCGTGCACTACCCCGAGCTGCACCTGTGCACCGACAACGGCGCCATGATCGCCATGGCCGCCGCGATGCGGCTGCAATCAGGCCTGTCGCAGGCGAGCGAGCGCTATGCGTTCGACGTCAGGCCGCGATGGCCCATGGCGTCGCTTTCGGTGCCTGAGACGGCGCTACCTGAGACTGCGTAATCGTTTGCTTAGACGGCCGGCCGACGGCCGGCAGCGGCAATACGTCCAGCACATTGCGCCAGAGCTGGCGCCATTGCGGCCAGTCGTGGCCGCCCTCGATCGTGAAGACCTGCTCCGGCGGCAGGGCGTCTGCCAGCAGCTTGTGGTTGCTCGCGAAGCGGTCTTCCAGCCCGAAGCCCAGGTAGAGCCGCGGCAGGTTCTTCGACGGCTTTGCCGACAGGTACTGCTGGAAGAAGGGCCAGAGCTTGCGGTCGGGTTCCTCGTCGGGCAGCGGACCGGTAGGCGCCTGCCAGGCACGCAGGCCGCCGGCCTTCTTGATCTCCGCGCCGAGCACGCGCCGGCCCAGGTAGGGCGCGAGCGCCACGATGCCGTCCACCGAGCCCGGCCGCGCCAGTTCGTGGATCAGCGCACCGAAGCCGCCGATGGAGATGCCCACGAGCCAGATCGACTTGTAGCCCTTGGCGCGCTGCGGCTCGATGACCTCGGTGTGCAGGCGGTCGCTCAGGGTCTGCTCGTAGTAGTAGGAGACGTCCGCGTCCACCAGCAGCGCATCGGCCGCCAAGTGGCGTTCGCGCACGGCGGCGATGAAGCCCTCGCGCTCGAACTCGTCGGGCTTGAGGTACGCGCCCGGCAGGAACACCAGGAGCGTGTCGGATTGTTCGTCGGGATTTGCGGGCTGCAGATGAGTTTTCATGGTGCCTTGAGGGGGCACCCGAACCGCACCGTCGGGAAATCAGTGCGTTTACAAGACGCCCACGAAGAAGAAAGTTCTAAAAAAACGTCACATCATGTGACGTTAATCCAGCGCTATTGTGAATAAGGTGCTCGTTTAATGTCAAAAACGAGGTCTTACTAACATTTTCCTCTTGTGGGCTTAGGCCTGTTTAGTTGATTTGCAACTGCGTGGCCTGGCTCACCGGCACCAGCTTGCCGAGCTTCAGCGTAAGCACGCCGTTCTCGAGCTTCGCCTCGCTGGCGGCCACGTCGATGTCCTGCGGCAGCTCGTAGGCGGCCTTGAACTGGCGCTTGGCTTCGGCCTTGCTCTCGATGCGCAGCACGGCGCCTTCGATGCTGATGGCGAGGTCTTCACGCGCGAAGCCCGGCACGTCGAGAGAGAGGGTCCAGCTCTTGTCGTCCTGCTCCACGAGGGGCGAACGGCGGGTGCCTGCGAAGGCCTCTGCGGCGAAGCGCTCGAATGCGCGGTCGTAGGCGCGGGGAGCGAAGCGGGCGGTGCGAAGGGTGGGGGCGAAAAACATGGTGAAGAACTCCTGAATGAACACAATGGGGACAAGAAATGTGTGTCCCTTACACTGCGCGGCCGTTCCATCGTGAGTGCCGCTTGAGACCTCATCTAGGCGCAGCGGCACGCGTTTCAAGACAATGAATCCCCCCTTTAATTTGCGTCGCGAGACCTTGAAATTCGCGGCGCTGGCGCTATGCGCGAGGCCCTTCGCTGCGCTTGCTCAGACGCCTGCGGCACCCATTCGCCTGGCCCTCATCGAAAGCATGAGCGGGCCTTTCGCCAACACCGGGGAGGCCGTGTTCCGCAACCTGCTGTGGGCGGTGGAGCGCGTGAATGCGCGTGGCGGTGTGAAGCTGCCGGGCGTTCCCGGCGGCGCGCGGCCGCTGCAACTCGACCGCTACGACAGCAAGGGGCAGAACGAGGAAGCGCTCTCCGCGCTGCGCGCCGCGCTGGACGACGGCGCGCGCGTCGTGCTGCAGGGCAACTCTTCGGCCACTGCTGCGGCGCTGATCGATGCCATCGACAAGCACAACGAGCGCGACCCTTCGCGGCGCGCGATCTTCCTCAACTATGCGGCGGTGGACCCCGCACTCACCAACGAGCGCTGCAGCTTCTGGCACTTCCGCTTCGACGCGCATGCCGACATGCGCATGGCCGCGCTGATGGACGTGATGAAGGACGACGCGGCGCTCAAGCGCGTCTACCTGATCGGGCAGGATTACAGCTTCGGCCAGGCCGTGCTGCGCGAGGCGCGCCGGCAGCTGGGCGCGCAGCGGCCCGACGTGGAGATCGTCGGCGACGAGCTGCACCCCATGGGCAAGGTGAAGGACTTCGCGCCCTACGCCACGAAGATCATCGCCAGCGGTGCGCAGGCCGTGATCACCGGCAACTGGGGCAACGACCTCACGCTGCTGGTGAAGGCCGCTCGCGAGGCGGGCTTCGGCGGCAGCTTCTACACCTTCTATGGCAATGCGCTGGGCGCGCCGGCGGCCATCGCAGACGCGGGCATCGGCCGCGTGGTGGCCGTGGCCGACTGGCTGCCCAATGTGCAGACGGCGCAGTCGGAAGCCTTCTACCGCGCCTTCCGCGCGCGCTTTCCGAAGCCCTCCGACGACTACGTGCATATGCGGCTGCAGCTCATGGTCGAGGCGCTCGCGCAGGCCGTCGAGCGCGCGGGCAGCGCCGATGCGTTGCCCGTGGCGCGCGCCCTGGAGCAGGCCGACGTGAGCATGTACGGCCAGCGCGGGCGCATGCGCGCGTCGGACCACCAGTTCCAGCAGCAGCTCGTGGTGGGCGTGATGGACAGGCAGGGCCGGCCGGGCGTGCAGTTCGACGTGGAAGGCTCGGGCTACGGCTTCCGCGTGGTCAAGACCATCGCCCCGGAGCGCGCCGAACTGCCGACCTCGTGCAAGATGAAGAGACCTTGAAGCTGATGACGAACAACAGGAACTGCCTACATGCGTGAAGCCATCCACAACCTCGAAGCATCGAAGATCCGCGAAGTCGCCAATGCCGGCATGGGCCGCGACGACGTGCTGGCCTTCTGGTTCGGCGAGAGCGACGAAGTCACCCCCGATGTGGTCCGCCAGGCGGCCATCGAATCGCTGCAGCGCGGCGAGACCTTCTACGCCCACAACCTCGGCCTGCCCGAGCTGCGCGAAGCCATCGCGCGCTACACCAGTGCGCTGCACCCCGCCGTCGAGGCGTCGCGCATCGCCGTCACTTCGGGCGGCGTGAGCGCGCTGATGCTGGCGGTGCAGGCGCTGGTCGATGCGGGCGACGAGGTGGTCGCCGTCACGCCGGTGTGGCCCAACCTCACGGCGCAGCCCGCGATCATGGGCGCGCACGTGCGCACGCTGCCGCTGGTGCCGGTGAACGGGCAGTGGACGCTCGACCTGCCGGCGCTGCGCGCGGCGGTCACCTCGAAGACCAGGCTGCTGATCGTCAACGCGCCGAACAACCCGACGGGCTGGACCATGAGCCGCGACGAACAGCAGGCCGTGCTCGACCACTGCCGCCAGACGGGCACGTGGATCCTGGCCGACGAGGTGTACGAGCGGCTCTATTTCGAGCCCACGCCCAACGCCTGCGCGCCGAGCTTTCTCGACATCTCGAAGCCGGACGACCAGCTCGTGGTCACGCACAGCTTCTCCAAGAGCTTCCTGATGACCGGCTGGCGCCTCGGCTGGCTGGTGCTGCCGCCGTCGATGGTCGATGGCATCGGCAAGCTGATCGAGTTCAACACCTCGTGCGCCAGCGTGTTCACGCAGCGCGCAGCCATTGCCGCCATCGAGCACACCGCCGAGATCACGCCGCGCGTGGTGGCGCACCTGAAGCAGTGCCGCGACACGCTGGTGCCGCTGCTCGCCGCGCTGCCGGGCGTGCAGGTGGCGCCGGCCAAGGGCGGCATGTACGCCTTCTTCCGGCTCGAAGGGTTCGGCGACTCGCTCGAAGTGGCCAAGCGGCTGGTGGCCGAGGCCGGCCTGGGGCTCGCGCCGGGCAATGCCTTCGCGCCCGAGGCGCAGGGCTGGCTGCGCTGGTGCTTCGCGTCGAAGGATCCGCAGCGGCTGGTGAAAGGCGTGGAGCGGCTGCGCGACTGGCTGGCGCGGCAGAAGTAACACCGGCTGCAACACGGCCGGTCGGCCGGCTGCAATTTCGTTCAATACGCGGCGCGGCCGGGCCGCGAAGCTCGGGCTTTTCTCCACGAAGGCGGAAGGTCCGGGATGTCGCAACGGTTCAAGGGCATGGCGCTTTGTGCGCTGGCAATGGTCACGGTCGGGAGCGCGGTGGTGGCCAGCAAGGTCATCGCGGCGGGGCTGCCGCCTTTCACCGCGACGGCGCTGCGCTTCGCGCTGGCGCTGCCGGTCTTTCTCGTGCTGCTGCGGTTGACCCGTACGCCATGGCCTCGGCCCGATCGGCGCGACCTGGCGCTGCTGGTGTGCCAGGCGGGGCTGGGGAGCGTGGGTTACACGGTGCTGCTGATCCTCGGCGTGCGCTGGGCGCCGGCCGCCAACGCGGGCGTGGTGGCGGGCACCTTGCCGGCGGTGGCCGCGCTGGTGGCGGTGGTCGCGCTGCGGGAGCGGCCGGGGCGCTATCTGGTGGGCAGCATCGTGCTGGCGATGGTCGGGGTGCTGGCGATCAGCTGGCCCGGGGCGGTGCGGCGGCGGGATCGATCTCCCCGGCGGCGCTGGCAGGCAACCTGCTGGTGCTGGGTGCGGTGATCTGCGAGGCGATGTTCATCCTGCTCAACAAGCGGCTGCGGGTTCCGGTGCGGCCGCTGGCGCTTTCGACGCTGATGACGGCGTTCGGGCTGTTGCTTTCGCTGGTTCCGGCTCTTTTCGAGCGGGCCTGGGAGCGGCCTTTGCCCGCCGAGGCGCTGGCCGGCGTCGCCTACTACGCGCTGGTGCCCACGGTGCTGGGCTTCGTGCTGTGGTTTGCCGGGTCTTCCTGGCTGAACGGGGCAGAGGCGGCGCTGTTCACGGCCGTCCTGCCGGTCTCGGCGCTGGTGCTGGCGGCGCTGTGGCTGGGCGAGAGCATCAGCGCGGCGCAGATCGGCGGGGCGGCCTGCGTGCTGGGCGCGGTGGGGCTGGCGTCGCTCGACGGGAGGCCTGCCCGTGCTTCCAAGGGGGTAAAAGGGCCGGGCGGGGCGGTCGGGCTATAATCCCAAGGCTTTGCATGCCGCAAGGCGCACGGCGAGGGCAGTTCCAGTCCTGGCCGCAAGTCAAACATCCAGGAACAAGGAAATCAACATGATCGCAGCCTCCATCAAGGCCGAAGTTGTCAAGGACAACGCCCGCGCCGCCAACGACACCGGCAGCCCCGAAGTGCAAGTCGCACTGCTGACCGCCCGCATCAACGAGCTCACCCCCCACTTCAAGACGCACGCCAAGGACCACCACGGTCGTCGCGGCCTGCTGCGCATGGTGAGCCGCCGTCGCAAGCTCCTCGACTACCTCAAGTCCAAGGACGCCGACCGTTACACCGCGCTGATCGCCAAGCTGGGTCTGCGCAAGTAATCCAAATCGCATGAAAAAACGCCTGGGTTAGTCCGCTAGCTCAGGCGTTTTTTACTTCGCGATCCACTTTCGGAGTGCCCAAACAGAGCGAAGCTGTGTCATTCCAATGAAGTTCCCGCCGAGCTTCGCTGGAATGGCATCGTGTTCTGAGAAGCCTCCGTCACCTGCGGACTCCGTGTAGTTCGCTATCAAAACAGGAGCAAAACATGAGCCTCTTCAACAAAGTCACCAAGTCGTTCCAATGGGGCGGCAAGACCGTGGTCATGGAAACGGGCGAGATCGCCCGCCAGGCCAGCGGCGCCGTGCTCGTCGACATCGAGGGCACCGTCATCCTCGCGACCGTGGTCGCCTCCAAGTCGGCCAAGCCCGGTCAGGACTTCTTCCCGCTGACCGTCGACTACATCGAGAAGACCTATGCCGCGGGCAAGATCCCCGGCAGCTTCTTCAAGCGCGAAGCCAAGCCCAGCGAGCATGAAACGCTGACCAGCCGCCTGATCGACCGCCCGATCCGTCCGCTGTTCCCCGAAGGCTTCCTGAACGAAGTGCACGTGGTCGTGCACACGATCTCGCTGAACCCCGAAGTCGACGCCGACATCGCCGCCATGATCGGCGTGAGCGCGGCTCTGTCGATCTCCGGCGTGCCGTTCAACGGTCCGATCGGTGCCGCTCGCGTGGGCTACATCAACGGCCAGTACGTGCTGAACCCGGGCCAGACCGCCCGCAAGGATTCGCAGATGGACCTCGTCGTCGCCGGCACGCAAGCTGCCGTGCTGATGGTCGAGTCCGAAGCCCTGCAGATGAGCGAAGAAGTCATGCTGGGCGGCGTGGTGTTCGGCCACGAACAGGCCAACATCGCCATCGACGCGATCCATGAACTCGTGCGCGACGCCGGCAAGCCGGTGTGGGACTGGAAGGCTCCCGCCGAAGACGAAGCCTTCGTCGCCAAGGTCAAGGGCCTGGCCGAGGACAAGCTGCGCGCCGTCTACCAGATCCGCAGCAAGCAGGCCCGTACGCAGGCCCTGCGCGAAGCCAACGCCAGCGTGCTCGAGGCCCTGAAGGCCGAAGGCGCCGAATTCGACTCCGGCAAGGTCTCCGACCTGCTGTTCGCCATCGAATCGAAGATCGTGCGCAGCCAGATCCTGTCGGGCGAGCCGCGCATCGACGGCCGCGACACGCGCACCGTGCGTCCCATCGAAATCCGCAACTCGGTGCTGCCCCGCACCCACGGCTCGGCCCTGTTCACGCGCGGCGAGACGCAGGCGCTGGTCGTGACCACGCTGGGCACCGAGCGCGACGCACAGCGCATCGACGCGCTGGCCGGCGAGTACGAAGACCGCTTCCTGTTCCACTACAACATGCCTCCCTTCGCCACCGGTGAGGTGGGCCGCATGGGCTCCACCAAGCGCCGCGAAGTGGGCCACGGCCGACTGGCCAAGCGCGCGCTGGTCGCCGTGCTGCCGAACAAGGAGGAGTTCCCGTACACGGTCCGCGTGGTGTCGGAGATCACCGAGTCGAACGGCTCGTCGTCGATGGCATCGGTGTGCGGCGGCTGCCTCTCGATGATGGACGCTGGCGTGCCCATGAAGGCGCACGTGGCTGGCATCGCCATGGGCCTTATCAAGGAAGACAACCGCTTCGCGGTGCTGACCGACATCCTGGGCGACGAGGATCACCTGGGCGACATGGACTTCAAGGTGGCCGGCACGACCAACGGCATCACCGCCTTGCAGATGGACATCAAGATCCAGGGCATCACCAAGGAAATCATGCAGGTCGCGCTGGCACAGGCCAAGGAAGCGCGCATGCACATCCTCGGCAAGATGCAGGAAGCGATGGGCGAGGCCAAGGCCGACGTGTCGCAGTTCGCACCGCGCCTGACCACGCTGAAGATCAACCCCGAGAAGATCCGCGACGTGATCGGCAAGGGCGGCGCGGTCATCCGCGGCCTGCAGGAAGAAACCGGCACGACGATCAACATCGACGAAGACGGCACCATCACCATCGCCTCGACCGATCCGGAAAAGGCCGAGATGGCCAAGAAGCGTATCGAGCAGATCACGGCCGAAGTCGAAATCGGCAAGGTCTACGAAGGCCCGGTCACCAAGATCCTGGACTTCGGTGCGCTCATCAACCTGCTGCCCGGCAAGGACGGCCTGCTGCACATCAGCCAGATCGCGCACGAACGCGTCGAGAAGGTGACCGACTACCTGAGCGAAGGCCAGATCGTGAAGGTCAAGGTCCTCGAGACCGACGACAAGGGCCGCGTCAAGCTGTCCATGAAGGCCCTGACCGAGCGTCCGGCCGGCATGGAGTTCAGCGAGCGTCCCCCGCGCGAAGACCGTGGTGACCGCGGCGAGCGTCGTGAACGCGGCGATCGCGGTGATCGCGGCGAGCGCGGTGGTGACCGCGGCGGCGATCGCGGCGAACGCGCGCCTCGCTTCAACGAACAGCAGCAACAGCCGCGCAGCGAAGCGCCGGCCGGCGAGCAGCCGCAGCAGCAAGCTCCGCGCGAGCCTCAGGAGTAAGAAGGGTGCGAGGGTGGCGGCTGTGCATGCAGCCGCCATTGCTGCCTCTTCATCTTTTGAACGTCAAGCTGCGCCCCATCTGCGGGCGCTGGAGGCCGAAAGACCATGAAAGCCATTGAAATCACTTCGTACGGCGCCCCCGAGGTGCTGTGCGTCGCCGAGCGTCCCGACCCCGTCGCGGGCGCCGGCGAACTGCTGATCCGCGTTGCGGCGAGTGGCGTCAATCGCCCCGACGTGTTGCAGCGCAAGGGGCACTACCCGGTACCGCCGGGCGCGTCCGATCTGCCGGGCCTCGAAGTGGCTGGCGAGATCGTGTCGGGCGATGCCGCGGCGCTGGCAGAGGCCGGCTTCAAGGTCGGCGATCGCGTCTGCGCGCTGATTGCCGGCGGCGGCTATGCCGAGCTGTGCGTGGCGCCCGTGGCGCAATGCCTGCCAGTGCCTAAAGGGTGGAGCGATCTCGAAGCGGCTTCGCTGCCCGAGACCTTCTTCACTGTCTGGAGCAACGTGTTCGAACGCGGCCGCCTCCAGAAGGGTGAGACGCTGCTCATTCAGGGCGGCTCGAGCGGCATCGGCGTCACGGCGATCCAGATCGCCAAGGCGCTCGGCGCGACCGTGATCGTCACGGCCGGCAGCGACGACAAGTGTGAAGCCTGCCTCAAGCTCGGCGCCGACCACGCCATCAACTACCGCACCAGCGACTTCGTCGAAGAGGCGAAGAAGCTCACGGACGGCAAGGGCGTGGACGTGGTGCTCGACATGGTCGCCGGCGACTACGTGGCGCGCGAGGTCGAATGCCTGGCCGAAGATGGCCGTCTGGTCATCATCGCGGTGCAGGGCGGCGTGAAGAGCGAGATCAATGCGGGTCTCGTGCTGCGCAGGCGGCTCACGATCACCGGCTCGACGCTGCGTCCGCGGCCCGTGGCGTTCAAGGGCGCCATTGCCAGGGCGTTGCGCGAGAAGGTGTGGCCGCTGCTGGAAAGCGGCGCGATCAAGCCCGTGATCCACAGCACCTTTGCCGCGGCGGGTGAGCCAAGCGGCGCGGCCCAGGCTCATGCGCTGATGGAATCGAACCAGCACATCGGCAAGATCGTGCTGACATGGTGACGAGAAGAACGCGATGACAACGAAGAAGAAACTGATCGCCGGCAACTGGAAGATGAACGGCGGCCTGGCTGCCAACGAGGCGCTGGTGAAGGCCCTCCAGCAGGGCCTGGCCGCGAGCCCGGCCGCGTGCGACGTGGCGCTGTGCGCGCCCGCTCCGTATTTCGAGCAGCTGCAGTCGCTGCTGGCGGCTTCGCCGGCCCTGGCGCTCGGCGCGCAGGATGTCTCGGCGCACCCGCAAGGCGCGTTCACGGGCGAGCAATCGGCCGCGATGCTGAAGGACTTCGGCGTGCGCTATGCGATCGTCGGCCACTCCGAGCGTCGCCAGTACCACGGCGAAAGCGACGAAGTGGTTGCAGCCAAGACCGCGGCTGCGCTGGCCAACGGCATCACGCCGATCGTCTGCGTGGGCGAGACCCTTGCGCAGCGCGAAGCAGGGCAGACCGAAGAGGTGGTCAAGCGCCAGCTGGCTGCCGTCATTCACGTGAACGGCCATTGCATCAGCGAGATTGTGGTGGCTTATGAGCCTGTCTGGGCCATCGGCACAGGCAAGACGGCCACGCCGGAGCAGGCGCAGGCAGTGCACGCGGTGCTGCGCGCACAACTGCATCACGCGGCGAGCGAACATGCCGCAGGCATCCGCATTCTTTATGGCGGCAGCATGAATGCGGCGAATGCCGCGGAGCTGCTGGCGCAGGCCGACATCGATGGCGGCCTGATCGGAGGCGCGTCGCTCAAGGCGCCCGACTTTCTGCAGATCATTTCCGCCGCTGCGCGCTGAACGCGCAACGGCTGCATCAAATTAGGAGTAAGAACGAATGAACGTGGTCCTCAACCTTCTGGTCGGCGTGCAGATGCTGGCAGCCCTCGCGATGATCGGCCTCATCCTGATCCAGCACGGCAAGGGCGCCGACATGGGCGCGGCCTTCGGCAGCGGCAGCGCCGGCAGCCTGTTCGGTGCCAGCGGCAGTGCCAACTTCCTGTCGCGCACCACGGCAGTGCTCGCCGCGGTGTTCTTCGCTTGCACGCTGCTGCTGGCCTACTTCAGTCATGCGCGTCCTGCTGGCGGCGGCAGTCTTCTGGAGCGTGCGGCAGTGGGTGCGCCTGCTGCGCCGGCCTCCGGTGCTGCGAACGAGATCCCCGGTGCGGCAGCTCCGAATGCGCCTGCTTCGGCTCCTGCAGCCCCTGTTTCGGGTGCGGGGCAGATTCCGGGCAAGTAATCAACTCGTTTTCATGAGTTGCCCGTGAGAAATGGCTCCATTTCAGGGTAAACTCTAAATCTGTTCGGAAAGCCAAATTCCTCTTGCAGGTACCTCATGCCATCCGAACAGCAAAAACCGCGGTCGTGGTGAAATTGGTAGACACGCTATCTTGAGGGGGTAGTGGCGAAAGCTGTGCGAGTTCGAGTCTCGCCGACCGCACCAAATCTCATCGGCGGAAAACCTCATCCAGAGGTTCTTCCTGCCGGTGGCAAGCGGTGAAAAACTCTCGATGAATCTCGACTCCTACCTCCCCGTCCTTTTGTTCATTCTGGTCGGAGTCGGCGTAGGTGTCGCCCCTCAGGTCATCGGATACATTCTCGGCCCCAACAGGCCCGACACCGCGAAGAACTCCCCGTACGAGTGTGGCTTTGAGGCCTTCGAGGATGCGCGCATGAAGTTCGACGTGCGCTATTACCTCGTCGCGATTCTCTTCATCCTGTTCGACCTCGAAATTGCATTCCTCTTTCCATGGGCTATTGCGCTCAAGGAAATCGGCGCTGTTGGCTTCTGGGCCATGATGATCTTTCTCGCCATCCTCGTCGTGGGCTTCGCCTACGAGTGGAAAAAGGGCGCGCTCGACTGGGAATGACAAGGAAGAAACACGATGGCCATTGAAGGCGTTCTCAAGGAAGGCTTCGTCACCACGACGTACGACTCGGTCGTCAACTGGGCGAAGACTGGTTCTCTCTGGCCGATGACCTTCGGCCTTGCATGCTGTGCGGTGGAGATGATGCACGCGGGCGCCGCGCGCTATGACATCGACCGCTTTGGCATGCTGTTCCGCCCCAGCCCGCGCCAGTCCGACCTGATGATCGTGGCCGGCACGCTGTGCAACAAGATGGCTCCCGCCCTGCGCAAGGTCTACGACCAGATGCCGGAGCCGCGCTGGGTTCTCTCCATGGGTTCGTGCGCGAATGGCGGTGGCTACTACCACTACAGCTATTCGGTCGTGCGCGGCTGCGACCGCATCGTGCCGGTCGATGTCTACGTTCCGGGTTGCCCGCCCACCGCCGAGGCCTTGCTCTACGGCGTGATCCAGCTGCAGCAGAAGATTCGCCGCACCAACACCATTGCCCGCGCCTGAGGGACCGCCGACGATGACTGACTTTGCAATTTCGCCGGAGGTGCTGCGCGCCACCGTCGCCGAGACGCTCGGCGCCAAGGCCAAGAGCGTGACCGTCGCCCTCGACGAGGTGAACGTGGTGGTCGGCGCTGCCGACTACCTCGAGGCCGCACTGCTGCTGCGCGATGCGCCCGGCTGCCGCTTCGAGCAGCTGATCGACCTCTGCGGCATGGACTACTCCGACTACCGTGACGGCGAGTGGCAGGGTGGGCGCTATGGCGTCGTCTCCCATCTGCTGTCGGTGAGTCTCAACCAGCGCGTGCGCCTGACGGTGCTCGCATCGAGCGACGACTTCCCCGTGGTCGACTCGCTGCAGTCCGTGTGGAACTCCGCCACCTGGTTCGAGCGCGAAGCCTTCGACCTCTATGGCATCGTGTTCGAAGGCCACGACGACCTGCGCCGCCTTCTGACCGACTACGGCTTCATCGGCCATCCGTTCCGCAAGGACTTCCCGGTGTCGGGCCATGTCGAGATGCGCTACGACGAAGAGCAGAAGCGCGTGGTCTACCAGCCGGTTTCCATCGAGCCGCGCGAAATCACCCCGCGCGTGATCCGCGAAGACAACTACGGCGGCGGTTTGCACTGACTGATATGGCCGAAATCAAGAACTACACACTCAACTTCGGTCCCCAGCACCCGGCAGCGCACGGCGTGCTGCGCCTGGTGCTCGAGCTGGACGGCGAGGTCATCCAGCGCGCCGACCCCCACATCGGCCTGCTGCACCGCGCCACCGAGAAGCTTGCCGAAACGCGCACCTTCATCCAGTCGCTGCCGTACATGGACCGTCTCGACTACGTGTCGATGATGAGCAACGAGCACGCCTACTGCCTGGCCATCGAGCGGATGCTGGGCCTCGAGGTGCCGGAGCGCGCGCAATACATCCGCGTGATGTTCGCCGAGATCACCCGCCTGCTGAACCACCTGCTGTGGCTCGGCGCGCACGGTCTCGACTGCGGCGCGATGAACATGCTCATCTACTGCTTCCGCGAGCGCGAAGACCTGTTCGACATGTACGAGGCCGTTTCCGGCGCGCGCATGCACGCGGCGTACTTCCGTCCGGGCGGCGTGTACCGCGACCTGCCCGACGCGATGCCGCGCTACAAGGTCAGCAAGGTCAAGAACGCGAAGGCCATCGAGAAGCTCAACGAGAACCGCCAGGGGTCGCTGCTCGACTTCGTCGACGACTTCTGCAAGCGCTTCCCGAAGATGGTCGACGAGTACGAGACGCTGCTCACCGACAACCGCATCTGGAAGCAGCGCACCGTCGGCATCGGCGTGGTTTCGCCGGAGCGCGCCCTGAACCTCGGCTTCACCGGCCCCATGCTGCGCGGCTCGGGCATCGAATGGGACCTGCGCAAGAAGCAGCCCTACGACGTCTACGACCGCATGCAGTTCGACGTGCCCGTGGGCAAGACCGGCGACTGCTACGACCGCTACCTGGTCCGCGTCGAGGAGATGCGCCAGGCCAACCGGATCATCCAGCAGTGCTCGGCCTGGCTGCGCGCCAACCCCGGTCCTGTCATCACCGACAACCACAAGGTCGCCGCGCCTGCGCGCGAATCGATGAAGGCGAACATGGAGGAGCTGATCCACCATTTCAAGCTCTTCACCGAAGGCTTCCACGTGCCCGAAGGCCAGGCCTATGCCGCCGTCGAGCATCCGAAGGGCGAGTTCGGCATCTATCTGGTGAGCGACGGCGCCAACAAGCCGTACCGCCTGAAGATCCGCGCCCCTGGTTTCCCGCACCTAGCCGCCCTCGACGAAATGTCGCGCGGTCACATGATCGCCGACGCTGTCGCGGTGATCGGCACGATGGACATCGTGTTCGGCGAGATCGACAGGTGAGAAAGAGCGAATGACTTCCTCGACCCACCATGACACGGCGCCCTCGGCGCCTTCTGCCCCTCTGGAGCCTGCGATCCTCGAGCGCTTTGCGCGCGAGGTGGCGAAGTACCCCGAAGCGGGCAAGCAGTCGGCCGTGATGGCCTGCCTGTCCATCGTCCAGCAGAACGAGGGCTACGTCAGCCTGCAGCGCGAGCGCGAGATCGCCGAGTACCTCGGCATGGCGCCCATTGCCGTGCACGAGGTGACGACCTTCTACAACATGTACAACCAGCATCCGGTGGGCAAGTTCAAGCTCAACGTGTGCACCAACCTGCCTTGCCAGCTGCGCGACGGCGTCACCGCCCTCGTGCATCTCGAGAAGAAGCTCGGCATCAAGATGGGCGAGACCACGCCCGACGGCCTGTTCACGCTGCAGCAGAGCGAATGCCTGGGCGCCTGCGCCGATTCGCCCGTGATGCTGGTCAACGACCGCACGATGTGCAGCTTCATGAGCAACGAGAAGCTCGACCAGCTGGTCGACGGCCTGCGCAACGCCGCGCCGGCCACCAAGGGGGAGGCTTCCTGATGTCGCCCGAACAAGTTCTCCAGCAGTTCCAGGCAACGGGCGTCCAGACCTGTTTCCATGACCGCCACATCGATCCGCAGATCTATGCCGGCCTCGACGGCACCAACTGGCGCCTGGCCGACTACGAGGCGCGCGGTGGCTACCAGGCGCTGCGCAAGATCCTGACCGAAGGTCTCACGCCCGACCAGGTGATCGCCGAAGTCAAGGCTTCGGGCCTTCGCGGCCGCGGTGGCGCGGGCTTCCCGACCGGCCTGAAGTGGAGCTTCATGCCCCGCCAGTTCCCGGGCCAGAAGTACCTCGTCTGCAATTCCGACGAAGGCGAGCCGGGTACGTGCAAGGACCGCGACATCCTGCAGTTCAACCCGCACATCGTGATCGAGGGCATGGCCATCGCCGCGTACGCGATGGGCATCAGCGTGGGCTACAACTACATCCACGGCGAGATCTTCCAGACCTACGAGCGCTTCGAGGAAGCCCTCGAAGAGGCGCGTGCCGCCGGCTATCTCGGCGACAAGATCATGGGCAGCACGTACAACTTCCAGTTGCACGCGGCCCACGGTTTCGGTGCCTACATCTGCGGCGAGGAAACCGCGCTGCTCGAATCGCTGGAAGGCAAGAAGGGTCAGCCGCGCTTCAAGCCGCCGTTCCCCGCCAGCTTCGGCCTGTACGGCAAGCCCACCACCATCAACAACACCGAAACCTTCGCGGCGGTGCCCTGGATCATCCGCAACGGCGGCCAGGCCTACCTCGAATGCGGCAAGCCGAACAACGGCGGCACCAAGATCTACTCGGTGAGCGGCGACGTCGAGCTGCCCGGCAACTACGAAGTCCCGATGGGCACGCCGTTCTCCAAGCTCCTGGAGCTGGCCGGCGGCGTTCGCAAGGGCCGCACGCTGAAGGCGGTGATTCCCGGCGGTTCGTCCGCTCCGGTGCTGCCCGCGTCGATCATGATGGAATGCACGATGGACTACGACTCCATCTCCAAGGCCGGCTCGATGCTGGGCTCGGGCGCCGTCATCGTGATGGACGACAGCCGTTCGATGGTCGAGTCGCTGCGCCGCCTGTCGTACTTCTACATGCACGAGTCCTGCGGCCAGTGCACGCCGTGCCGCGAAGGCACGGGCTGGCTCTACCGCGTGGTCGACCGCATCCACAACGGGCAGGGCAGGGCGTCCGACATGGACCTGCTGAACTCGGTGGCCGACAACATCCAGGGCCGCACGATCTGCGCCCTCGGCGACGCGGCGGCAATGCCGGTGCGCGCCATGATCAAGCACTTCCGCCATGAGTTCGAGGCCCTGATCCCGGGCTACGTACCGAAAGCGCCCGTCAAGGCCTGAGCGCGAGAAATACACATATGGTTGAAATCGAACTCGACGGCAAGAAGGTCGAAGTCGCCGAAGGCAGCATGGTCATGCACGCTGCCGACAAGGCCGGCACGTACATCCCGCACTTCTGCTATCACAAGAAACTGAGCATCGCGGCCAACTGCCGCATGTGCCTCGTGGACGTGGAGAAAGCGCCCAAGCCGATGCCGGCCTGCGCCACGCCCGTCACGCAGGGCATGATCGTTCGCACCAAGAGCGAGAAGGCCATCAAGGCGCAGCAGTCGGTCATGGAGTTCCTCCTGATCAACCACCCGCTGGATTGCCCGATCTGCGACCAGGGCGGCGAATGCCAGCTGCAGGACCTGGCCGTCGGCTATGGCGGTTCCTCTTCGCGCTACGAAGAGGAAAAGCGCGTCGTCTTCCACAAGGACGTCGGCCCGCTGATCAGCATGGAAGAGATGAGCCGCTGCATCCACTGCACGCGCTGCGTCCGCTTCGGCCAGGAAGTGGCCGGCGTGATGGAGCTCGGCATGTCGAACCGCGGCGAGCACTCCGAAATCGAAACCTTCGTGGGCGACTCGGTCGACTCCGAACTCTCGGGCAACATGATCGACATCTGCCCGGTCGGCGCGCTCACGAGCAAGCCCTTCCGCTACAGCGCCCGCACCTGGGAACTGTCGCGCCGCAAGTCGGTAAGCCCGCACGACTCCACCGGCGCCAACCTGATCGTCCAGGTCAAGAACAACCGCGTGATGCGCGTGGTGCCGCTCGAGAACGAAGACGTCAACGAATGCTGGATCGCCGACCGCGACCGCTTCTCGTACGAAGCGCTCAACGGCCCCGAGCGCCTGACGCAGCCCATGCTGAAGCAGGGCGGCCAGTGGCAGCAGGTCGACTGGCAGACGGCGCTCGAGTACGTCGCCAACGGCCTCAAGCAGATCAAGGCCGACCACGGCGCGCAGAGCATCGGTACGCTGGTCAGCCCGCACAGCACGCTCGAAGAGCTGCAGCTCGCCGCCATGCTCACGCGTGAGCTCGGCAGCGACAACATCGACTACCGCCTGCGCAATGCCGAATTCGCCGCCTTCGAAGGCGTGCGCTGGCTCGGCACTTCCATCGCGTCGCTCACGCAGCTGCAGCGCGCGCTCGTCGTGGGTTCGAACCTGCGCAAGGAGCACCCGCTGTTCGCGCAGCGCATCCGCCAGGCCGTGCGAAAGGGCGCCGCGCTGTCGGTGATCACTTCGGCCAGCCTGATGGCCGACCGCGACGCCTGGGCCATCAACGTGGCGCAGTCGACCATCGTCGATGCCGGCGAGTGGGTCGAGGCGCTGGCCGCGGTGGCCGCAGCCATCGGCGAAACCAGTGGCGCGGCCGCTCCTCTGGCGCCGAAGAACGCACCGGACGCCGCCGCCAAGGCGATCGCTGCCTCGCTGCTGAGCGGCGAACGCAAGGCCATCCTGCTCGGCAATGCAGCCGCGCACCACGCACAGGCCAGCAGCCTGCTGGCGCTGGCCAACTGGATCGGCGCGCAGACCGGCGCCACCGTCGGTTACCTGACCGAGGCGGCCAACACCGTGGGCGCGCAGATCGTCGGCGCGTTCCCGAAGAACGGCGGCCTCGATGCCGGCCGCATGCTCGCCGCTGGCTCGGGCCTGAAGGCCGTGATGCTGCTGAACACCGAGCCGGTGTTCGACTCGGCAGCCGGCGCAGCCGCGGCCGATGTCATCGGCAATGCGCAAATGGTCGTCACGCTGAGCCCCTTCAAGGCCAACCTCGAATTCAGCGACGTGCTGCTTCCGATCGCCCCGTTCAGCGAAACGCCCGGCACCTTCGTCAACGCCGAGGGCCGCGTCCAGGGCTTCCACGCCGTGGTGAAGCCCCTGGGTGAGACCCGTCCGGCCTGGAAGGTGCTGCGCGTGCTGGCCAACCTGCTGGGCCTGCCCGGCTTCGCGTTCGAATCGACCGCCGAAGTGCTGGCCACCGTGGGTGAGAAGGGCGCCGTGCCCGCGAATGCGCTGAGCAACGCCACGTCCGCCACTGCGGTCGCTGCCGACGGCGCGGCTGCTGCACCCGTGGTCGCGAGCATCTACCAGCTGGATTCGATCGTGCGCCGCGCACCGTCGCTGCAACTGACCGCTGATGCGCGCAATGCATCGGCCGGCTCGAACCTGACGGCACGTGCCGAGGAGGCACTGGCATGATCGACGCAATTCATGGCTTCGGCCAGGGGCTGGTCGCCGCAGGCTGGTGGACCGCCGTGGTCTGGCCCGTGATCTGGACGCTGATCAAGATCATCGTGGTCGTCCTCCCGCTGATGGGAGCTGTGGCGTACCTCACGCTGTGGGAGCGCAAGGCCATCGGCTTCACGCAGATCCGCATCGGCCCGAACCGCATCGGGCCGCTGGGCCTGCTCCAGCCGATCGCCGACGCGCTCAAGCTGATGACCAAGGAAATCATTCTTCCGACGGTCGCCAACAAGGGCCTGTTCTTGCTCGGCCCGATCATGACCATCATGCCGGCGCTCGCCGCATGGGCGGTGATTCCCTTCGGCCCCGACGTGGCGCTGGCCAACATCAACGCCGGCCTGCTGTTCGTGATGGCCATCACCTCGCTCGAGGTGTACGGCGTGATCATCGCCGGCTGGGCTTCCAACTCGAAGTACGCCTTCCTGGGCGCGCTGCGCGCCTCGGCACAGATGGTGAGCTACGAGATTGCGATGGGCTTCTGCTTCGTCGTGGTGCTGATGGTCACCGGCAGCCTGAACATGACGGAGATCGTCAACGTTCAGGGCAAGGGCATGTTCGCCAACATGGGCGTCGGCTTCCTGTCGTGGAACTGGCTGCCGCTGCTGCCGATCTTCGTCGTCTACTTCATCTCGGGCCTTGCTGAAACCAACCGCCACCCGTTCGACGTGGTGGAAGGCGAATCCGAAATCGTGGCCGGCCACATGATCGAGTACTCGGGCATGAGCTTCGCGATGTTCTTCCTGGCCGAATACGCCAACATGTGGCTCGTCTCGATCCTGACCGTGGTGCTGTTCCTCGGCGGATGGCTGCCCCCGTTCGAGTTCCTGAGCTTCATTCCGGGCTGGATCTGGCTGGGCCTCAAGACCTTCTGCGTGGTCACCATGTTCCTGTGGGTGCGTTCGACGTTCCCGCGCTTCCGCTATGACCAGATCATGCGTCTGGGCTGGAAGATCTTCATTCCCGTCACGCTCGTGTGGCTGGTCGTGGTCGGTGGCTGGATGCAGACGCCGTTCAACATCTGGAAATAACAGGGAGCGCCAACATCATGTCTGCTGCGCACACCGCAACCCCATCCGCGCCTTTCTCGCTCAAGGACTTCCTGAGCAGCTTCATGCTGTTCGAGCTGTTCAAGGGCCTGGCCATCACCGGCAAGTACGCCTTCGCCCGCAAGATCACGGTGCAGTTCCCCGAAGAGAAGACGCCGCTGTCGCCGCGCTTCCGCGGCCTGCACGCGCTGCGCCGCTACGAGAACGGCGAAGAGCGCTGCATCGCCTGCAAGCTCTGCGAGGCCGTCTGCCCGGCACTGGCCATCACCATCGAATCGGATGTGCGCGACGACGGCTCGCGCCGCACCACGCGCTACGACATCGACCTGACCAAGTGCATCTTCTGCGGCTTCTGCGAAGAGAGCTGCCCGGTCGACTCGATCGTGGAGACGCACATCTTCGAATACCACGGCGAAAAGCGCGGCGACCTGTACTTCACCAAGGACATGCTGCTGGCCGTGGGCGACCGCTACGAGAAGGAAATCGCAGCGAACAAGGCGGCCGACGCCAAGTACCGCTGACCCGGTTCAGCCCGAAACCCGTACCAATTCGAATTCCAATGGACGTCAAGACCGGTCTGTTCTATCTGTTTGCCGTGGTGCTGCTGTTCGCAGCATTCCGCGTCATCACCGCCCGCAACCCCGTGTACGCCGCGCTGTACCTGGTTCTGGCCTTCTTCCAGGCATCGGCCATCTGGCTGCTGCTGCGCGCCGAGTTCCTCGCGATCTCGCTCGTGCTCGTGTACGTGGGCGCCGTGATGGTGCTGTTCCTGTTCGTGGTGATGATGCTGGACATCAACGTCGACAGCTTGCGGGAGGGCTTCTGGAAGCACTTCCCGCTGGCGGCGGGCGTGGGTGCGCTGATCGCGCTCGAGATGGCGGCGGTGCTCATGGGCGGCTTCCGTCTGGGCGAGGCACCCCGCGCCGCGGCCAATGCGGCAGCGGCCAACACCTCCAATACGCTCGAACTCGGCAAGCTGCTCTACTCCGAATATCTCTATCCGCTGGAAATCGCCGCGGTCATCCTGCTCGTGGCCATCGTGGCCGCCATCGCACTGACGCTGCGCACCCGCAAGGACAGCAAGTACGTCAACCCGGCCGACCAGGTTCGCGTGAAGGCACGCGACCGCGTGCGCATCGTGCAGATGCCGGCAACGCGTGCCGCGGAGCCTGTGGTCGAAGCTGCGGACGCTGCAAAGGAAAACAAGGCATGACGCTCACGCTCGGACACTTTCTTTCGCTCGGCGCGATGCTTTTCGCGCTGTCCGTGATCGGCATCTTCCTGAACCGCAAGAACCTGATCGTCCTGCTGATGGCCATCGAGCTGATGCTGCTGGCGGTCAACATGAACTTCGTGGCCTTCTCGCACTTCCTGGGCGACATGCATGGCCAGATCTTCGTGTTCTTCATCCTGACGGTGGCCGCGGCCGAGTCGGCCATCGGGCTGGCGCTGCTGGTCCTGCTGTTCCGTAACAGGTCGAACATCAACGTCGACGAACTCAACTCGCTCAAGGGTTGACAGCAACATGAGCGCAACCCTTTCCGCATCCACACTGCTGGCCGTTCCGCTGGCACCCCTGGTCGGCGCAGCCTTGGCCGGCGTATTCGGCACGAAGTTCGGCGGCAATCACATCGGCCGCAAGGTCACGCATTCGCTGACCATTCTCGGCGTGCTGGTCGCCTTCATCATCTCGGCGATGACGCTCAAGAGCGTGATAGCCGACGGTGCCCGCTTCAACCAGACCATCTACGAATGGATGGTGGTCGGCGGCCTGAAGATGGAAGTCGGCTTCATGGTCGACGGCCTCACCGCCATGATGATGTGCGTCGTGACCTTCGTGTCGCTGATGGTCCACATCTACACCATCGGCTACATGGAAGAGGACGACGGCTACAACCGTTTCTTCGCGTACATCTCGCTGTTCACCTTCTCCATGCTGATGCTCGTCATGAGCAACAACATGCTCCAGCTGTTCTTCGGCTGGGAGGCGGTGGGCCTGGTGTCGTACCTGCTGATCGGCTTCTGGTTCAACAAGCCGACCGCGATCTTCGCGAACATGAAGGCCTTCCTGGTCAACCGCGTGGGCGACTTCGGCTTCATCCTCGGCATCGGCCTGATCGCGGCCTACGCCGGCACGCTGAACTACACCGAAGCCTTCGCCAAGGCGGGCACGCTGGCCGGCATCACCTTCCCGGGCACCGAGTGGATGCTCATCACGGTGATCTGCATCTGCCTGTTCATCGGCGCAATGGGCAAGAGCGCGCAGTTCCCGCTGCACGTGTGGCTGCCCGACTCGATGGAAGGCCCGACCCCCATCTCGGCGCTGATCCACGCGGCGACCATGGTGACGGCCGGCATCTTCATGGTGGCGCGCATGTCGCCGCTGTTCGAGCTGAGCGACACGGCGCTGAGCTTCATCCTCGTGATCGGCGCCATCACCGCGCTCTTCATGGGCTTCCTGGGCATCATCCAGAACGACATCAAGCGCGTGGTCGCGTACTCGACGCTCTCGCAGCTCGGCTACATGACGGTGGCGCTCGGTGCCTCGGCCTACTCGGTCGCGGTGTTCCATCTGATGACGCACGCGTTCTTCAAGGCGCTGCTGTTCCTCGGCGCGGGCTCGGTCATCATCGGCATGCACCACAACCAGGACATCCGCTGGATGGGCGGCGTGCGCAAGTACATGCCGATCACCTGGATCACCTCGCTGCTGGGTTCGCTCGCGCTGATCGGCACGCCGTTCTTCTCGGGCTTCTATTCGAAGGACAGCATCATCGAGGCGGTGCATGAAAGCCACCTGTGGGGCGCGAACTTCGCCTACTACGCGGTGCTGGCGGGCGTGTTCATCACGGCGTTCTACTCGTTCCGCATGTACTTCCTGGTCTTCCACGGCAAGGAGCGCTACGACCAGAACCCCGACGCGCATCATGACGACCATGGCCACGGCCACGACGATCACGGCCATGGCCACGACCACAAGCCGCACGAGTCGCCCTGGGTTGTCTGGCTGCCGCTGGTGCTGCTGGCCATTCCCTCGGTGGTGATCGGCTTCATGACGATCGACCCGATGCTGTTCGGCGAGTTCTTCAAGGGCGCGATCTTCGTGGACGGTACCAAGCACCATGCCATGAAGGAACTGGAAGAAGCCTTCCACGGCCCGGTGGCCATGGCCATCCACGGTCTGCAGACGCCGCCATTCTGGCTGGCGCTGGCCGGCGTGGTCATGTCCTGGTACATGTACATGATCAACCCGGCGCTGCCGGCGGCGATCAAGCGTGCCTTCGGCCCGATCTACCGCCTGCTCGAGAACAAGTACTACATGGACTGGTTCAACGAGAACGTCATCGCCCGCGCCACGCGCGCCCTGGGTACCGGCCTGTGGAAGGGCGGCGACCAGGCCCTGATCGACGGTGCCGTGGTGAACGGTTCGTGGAAGGTCGTGGGCCGTATCTCTGGTGTGGTGCGCTGGATGCAGTCGGGCTACATCTATCACTACGCCTTCGCGATGCTGCTCGGCGTCTTCATCCTGATGACGTACTTCGTCTGGTTCAAACGCTGAGCCTAGCGCTGGAGAAAAAGAAAAATGGGTTTGTTGAGCCTTGCCATCTGGGTGCCGATCGCATTCGGTGCCGTGCTGCTGGCGTTTGGCCGTGACGAGCACGCCAGGGGCGTGCGCTGGGTCGCGCTCGTCGGTTCCATCGTGAGCTTCCTGGTCACGGTGCCGCTGTTCACGCGTTTCCAGAACGGCACCGCCGCGATGCAGTTCGTCGAGAAGACGGGCTGGATCTCGCGCTTCAACGTCAACTACCACCTCGGGATCGACGGCCTGTCGCTCTGGCTGGTGCTGCTGACGTCGTTCATCACGGTCATCGTGGTGATCTCGGCCTGGGAAGTGATCACCGAGCGCGTGAACCAGTACATGGGTGCGTTCCTGATCCTGTCGGGCCTCATGATCGGCGTGTTCGCCGCGCTCGACGGCGTGCTGTTCTACGTGTTCTTCGAAGCCACGCTGATCCCGATGTACCTGATCATCGGCATCTGGGGCGGCCCGAACAAGATCTACGCGGCGTTCAAGTTCTTCCTCTACACCTTGCTCGGCTCGCTGCTGATGCTGGTGGCGCTGATCTACCTGTACAACAAGTCGGGCGGCAGCTTCGACATCCTGTCGTGGCACAAGCTGCCGCTGGGATCGACCGCGCAGACCTTCCTGTTCTTCGCCTTCTTCGCGGCCTTCGCCGTGAAGGTGCCGATGTGGCCGGTGCACACCTGGCTGCCCGACGTGCACGTCGAGGCGCCGACCGGCGGCTCCGCCGTGCTGGCCGCGATCATGCTGAAACTGGGCGCCTACGGCTTCCTGCGCTTCTCGATGCCCATCGCTCCCGACGCCTCGCACGAATGGGCCTGGCTCATGATCGCGCTGTCGCTGATCGCGGTGATCTACGTCGGCCTGGTGGCGCTGGTGCAGCAGGACATGAAGAAGCTGGTGGCCTATTCGTCGGTGGCCCACATGGGTTTCGTGACGCTCGGCTTCTTCATCTTCAATGAGCTGGGCGTGTCCGGCGGCATCGTGCAGATGATCGCCCACGGCTTCGTCTCGGGCGCCATGTTCCTGGGCATCGGCGTGCTGTACGACCGCGTGCACTCGCGCCAGATCGCCGACTACGGCGGCGTGGTGAACACCATGCCCAAGTTCGCCGCGTTCGCGCTGCTGTTCGCCATGGCCAACTGCGGCCTGCCGGGCACCGCCGGTTTCGTGGGCGAGTGGATGGTGATCCTGGGCGCCGTGAAGGCCAACTTCTGGATCGGCCTGGGAGCAGCCACCGCGCTGATCTTCGGCGCCGCCTATACCCTCTGGATGTACAAGCGCGTGTATCTGGGCCCGGTCGGCAACGACCACGTGAAGGAACTCAGCGACATCAATTCGCGCGAATTCCTGATGCTGGCGCTGCTGGCCATCGCCGTGCTGTGGATGGGCCTGTTCCCGAAGCCGTTCACCGACGCGATGGACGCCTCCGTGACCGAGCTGCTGCGCCACGTGGCAGTCTCGAAGCTGCCCTCCTGATGCCACGCTGAAGAAGAGAACGAGATGATTGACAAACTCAGCTGGGTCACGATCTACCCCGAAATCGTGTTGCTGGTCATGGCCTGCATCATTGCGCTGGTCGACCTGTCGGACACGAGCCCGCGCCGCACCCGTACCTATGTCCTGACGCTGCTCACGCTGGCCGTGGTCGCAGTGCTGTCGGGCCTGCAGGCTTCCGAAGCCAAGACCATCTACGGCTTCGGCGGCATGGTAGTCAGCGACCCGATGGGCAACTGGCTCAAGTGCTTCGCCACCGTCGCCCTGATGGTCACGCTGGTCTACGGCCGTCCCTACGCGGCCGATCGCGAGATGCTGCGCGGCGGCGAGATGTTCACCATCAGCATGTTCGCGCTGCTGGGCATGTTCGTGATGATCTCGGGCAGCAACTTCCTGCTGATCTACCTGGGCCTCGAACTGCTCACGCTGTCGAGCTACGCGCTGGTGGCGCTGCGCCGCGACAACGCGGTGGCCAGCGAAGCCGCCATGAAGTACTTCGTGCTCGGCGCCATGGCCAGCGGCTTCCTGCTCTACGGCCTGTCCATGATGTACGGCGCCACCGGTTCGCTCGACGTGAACGAGGTCTTCAAGACCATCGCAACCGGCAAGGTCAACCACCAGGTGCTGGTGTTCGGCCTCGTGTTCATCGTCGCCGGCCTGGCCTTCAAGGTGGGCGCAGCCCCGTTCCACATGTGGGTGCCCGACGTCTACCAGGGCGCTCCGACGGCGATCACGCTGCTGATCGGCGCGGCGCCCGAGCTGGCCGCCTTCGCGATCATCATCCGCCTGCTGGTCGACGCGCTGCAGCCGCTGGCCATCGACTGGCAGCAGATGCTCGCCGTGCTGGCCATCGCCTCGCTGCTGGTCGGCAACCTGGCCGCCATCGCGCAGAGCAACCTCAAGCGCATGCTGGCCTATTCGACGATCTCGCAGATGGGCTTCATGCTCCTCGGCCTGGTCGCCGGTTCGGACCAGCAGGGCACCTACAACGCCCAGTACGCCTACAGCGCCGCGATGTTCTACATCGTGACCTACGTGCTGACCACGCTCGCGAGCTTCGGCATCATCCTGCTGCTGGCGCGCGAAGGCTTCGAGAGCGAGGAAATCACCGACCTCGCCGGCCTGAACCAGCGCAGCCCGCTGTACGCCGGCGTGATGTCGATCGCGATGTTCTCGCTGGCCGGCCTGCCGCCGCTGGTCGGCTTCTACGCGAAGCTGGCCGTGCTGCAGGCGCTGATCGCCTCGGGCCACCCCATCTACATCGGCCTGGCCGTGTTCGCGGTGATGATGTCGCTGATCGGCGCCTTCTACTACCTGCGCGTGGTCAAGGTCATGTACTTCGATGCGCCCGTCACGGCCACCACCGTGTCGGCACCGCGCGACGTGCGTACCGTGCTGACGATCAACGGCGCGCTGATCCTGATCCTGGGCATCGTGCCCGGCGGCCTGATGACGCTGTGCTACGACGCCATCGTGGCGACGCTGGCCCACTGACGCGGCCGACCTAGGGTGTCGCAGACCGCGTCCGTCTGGGTCGTTCTCCTGGTGGCCCTCGTGGCCGCCAACCTGCCGTTCTTCAACGACCGCCTGTTCGGCGTCGTGCCTCTGGCGACTGCTCCCAAGTCGCTCGCGGTGCGCCTCGCCGAACTGGTGGTCTTGTACTTTCTGGCCGGCGGCGTCGGGCTGCTGTTCGAGCGCAGAGCAGGGCAGATCGCCGCGCAGGGCTGGGAGTTCTATGCGGTGACCGGCGCGCTGTTCATCGTGCTGGCCTTTCCAGGGTTCACCTGGCGCTACCTGATGAAGCACAGGCACTGAAGAGGACGAGCGACCGACCATGACCACCAAGCCGACCGACACCTCCACCGCCGATTCGCACCTGAAGGAAGAGCTCCAGAGCCGCGAGGAGCTGTTCAACGGCAAGTTCCTGAAGGCCCGGCGCGACACCATCCGCCTGCCCGATGGCCACAGCGCCACGCGCGAGTACGTGGTGCACCCGGGCGCCGTGGTGGTCATCCCGCTGCTTGACGACGGCCGCATCGTGCTGGAGCGGCAGTTCCGCTATCCGGTCGGCCACGTGATGATCGAGTTTCCAGCGGGCAAGCTCGATGCGGGCGAGGATCCGTTCGACTGCGGCCGGCGCGAGCTGATCGAGGAAACGGGCTACACCGCGCGCGAGTGGGCGTATGCGGGTGCCATGCACCTCGCGGTGGCCTACTCGACCGAGATCATCCATATCTACTTTGCGCGGGGCCTCTCGCTCGGCGAGCGGCAGCTCGACCACGGCGAGTTCCTCGACGTGTTCACGGCCACTCCCGACGAGCTGGCCGGCTGGTGTCGCGAAGGCAAGGTCACCGATGCCAAGACGCTGACCTGCACGCTCTGGCTGCAGAACGTCCTTTCGGGCGCATGGGCACTGGACTGGCAGGCTGCGCCCGCGCAGGGCAGCGCGGGATAATCCGCGCCATGAAGGTTCTCGATCTCCGCTGCACCCACGGCCACGGCTTCGAAGGCTGGTTCGCCTCGAGCGAGGATTTCGAGACCCAGCTGGCATCAGGCCTGGTCGAATGCCCGGTTTGCGGCGACACCGCCATCGTCAAGCTACTGAGCGCGCCGCGCCTCAACCTGGGCAACGCCAGGGCGCCGAAGGAGGCTGCTGCGGTTGCTCCAGTCGCTGCTGCTTCCAACGTTCCCGCCGATCCCTCGCCCGAAGCCCGCTGGATGCGTGCAGTGCGCGAGGTGCTGGCGAAGACGGAGGACGTCGGCGAGCGCTTTGCCGACGAAGCCCGGAAGATGCATTACGGCGAGACCCCCGAGCGCGGCATCCGCGGGCAGGCCACGCCCGAGCAGACCGAGGCGCTGCTCGACGAGGGCATTCCGGTGATGGCGCTGCCGATTCCGGCGGCACTGAAAGAAACCCTGCAGTAACTGGCTGAGTAGCGCGGCCTGTTCAGGCCGTGAACTGGAGCGCGGCCAGCCGCGCATACACGCCGCCCTGCGCGACCAGCGCCGCGTGCGTTCCCTGCTCGACGATCCCGCCGTGGTCCAGCACCACGATGCGGTCGGCTTTCTGCACCGTCGCCAGGCGGTGGGCGATCACCAGCGTGGTCCGGTTCTCCATCGCCGACTCCAGCGCGGCCTGCACCATGCGTTCGCTCTCCGCATCGAGCGCGCTCGTGGCTTCGTCGAGCAGCAGCAGCGGCGGGTTCTTGAGGATCGCGCGGGCTATCGCAATACGCTGTCGCTGGCCGCCCGAAAGCCGCACGCCGCGCTCGCCGAGGAAGGTGTCGTAGCCCTCGGGCAGCGCCTGCAGGAAGTCGTGGGCGAAGGCGGCGCGCGCGGCGGCCTGCACTTCCTCGGCCGTCGCCTCGGGGTTGCCGTAGCGGATGTTCTCGAGGGCGCTGGCCGAGAAGATCACCGCGTCCTGCGGCACGAGGCCGATGCGGGTGCGCAACTCGGGCAGGGCCAGCGAGGCCAGCGGTGCGCCATCGAGCAGCACGCGGCCCGTTTGCGGGTCGTAGTAGCGCAGGAGCAGCTGGAACACGGTGCTCTTGCCGGCGCCGCTGGATCCCACCAGTGCCACGGTCTCGCCGGGTGCGACATCGAGGCTGAAGTCGCGCAATGCCGGTGTGCCGGGGCGGGAAGGGTAGTGGAAGGTCACCGCGTCGAACCTGATCGCGCTGCCCGCTACGGGGACGGGCGCAGCCGCTGGATTCGCGGGTGACACGATGGCCGCGGGCGCGTGCAGCAGCTCCATCAGCCGTTCGGTCGCACCGGCTGCACGAAGCAGGTCGCCGTAGACCTCGCCGAGCACGGCGGTCGCGCTGGCGAGGATGGCGACGTAGACAACCGTCTGGCCCAGGTGTCCGGCGGTGATATCGCCGCGCAGCACGGCCTGCGTGCCCTGGTAGAGGCCCCAGAGCAGCGCCGCGGAGGTCGCGATGATGATGAAAGCCACCAGCACCGATCGGGCCCGGGTGCGGCGCACGGCGGTGCGGAAGGCGTTCTCGGTCGAGCCGCTGAATCGCGCGGCCTCGCGGCCCTCGGCCGTGTAGCTCTGAACCACCGGAATGGCGTTCAGCACCTCGGCGGCGATGGCGCTCGAATCGGCCACGCGGTCCTGGCTGGCGCGCGACAGCTTGCGCACGCGGCGGCCGAACAGCATGCTGGGCAGCACCACCAGCACGAGGATGCCCAGCACCTGCACCATCACGTAGGGGTTGGTCCAGATCAGCACCGCCAGGGCGCCCACGCCCATCACCGCATTGCGCAGGCCCATGCTCAGCGAGGAGCCGACGACCGTCTGCACCAGCGTGGTGTCGGCCGTCAGGCGCGACAGCACCTCGCCGGTCTGCGTGGTCTCGAAGAAGGCGGGGCTCTGCTTGAGGACGTGGCCGTAGACGGCGTTGCGGATGTCGGCCGTCACGCGCTCACCCAGCCAGCTCACCGTATAGAAGCGCGCCGCCGAGAACACGCCCAGCGCCACGGCCACGGCGAAGAGGGCGCCGAAATGCTCGCGCAGCGCCATGGTCTGGGCGCCCTTGTCGGAGCTGATGAGGCCGTTGTCGATCAGGCTGCGCAAGGCGATAGGAAAAGCCAGCGTCGTTACCGCCGCCATCACCAGGAAGACGCCCGCCAGCACGATCTGCACACGGTACGGACGAAGAAAAGGGCTCAGGCCCGAGAGCGATCGGGGCGAGCCCTTGGCCATGGAAGACGGTGGGGAGGAAGCCATGCGCCAATTCTACCGATCCCTTGCCTCTACAAAGGTAGCCTTGACAATAATTGCCGAGGCAACTAATATTGCGGCCATGAGCGATGCCAACACCCCTCAGAACCCGCCGGCTTCCACCGGCGAGGAGCGTCGCGAGCCCGTCGCCTTCTACAGCCCGGAAACCTACCGCGCCGAGGAGAGCATCGGCTACCTCATGCGCCGCATCGTCACGGCGGTCGGCCAGTCGGTCGAAACCCGCATGTGCGAGCCGGGCAGCCCCACCTATCCGCAGTGGGTGCCTCTCTACAAGCTGCACGTCGGCGCGGCCACAACGGTGGCCGAACTGGCCAGGGCCTGCGAGCTCGACACCGGCGCCATGACGCGCCTGCTCGACCGCCTCGAGGCCAAGGGCCTGTGCCGCCGGGTCCGCTCGCTCGAAGACCGGCGCGTGGTCAACATCGAGCTCACCGACGAAGGCCGCGCGGCCGCCAAGGAAGTGCCGCACGTGCTCAGCAGGGTGCAGAACGAGCACCTCGCAGGCTTCACCACCGAGGAATGGGAACAGCTCAAAGGCTATCTGCGCCGCATCCTCGACAATGCCCAGGCCCTCGCGGCCCGTGGAGATAAAAATGACTGACTCCCTCGCCGTGCGCGCCATGCGCCGCACTCCCGTCGTGGCCGCCGCGCTACTGGTGGTCGCACTCGCCGGCTGCGCCGACATGGCCGGAATCGGCTCGCAGGCAAAGCTGCGCGACGCCTCGTCGCTGGGCATCGCGCCCGACAGTGCCGCTGTGCCCGTGTCCCGCCTCGACAGCCAGTGGTGGCTCGCCTTCGGCGACTCGCAGCTCAACTCGCTCATCGACCAGGCCGTGGCCGGCAACCCCAACCTGCAGGTCGCGCAGGCCCGCCTCGCGCGCGCGCAGGCATCGGCCGATATCGCCGGCGCCGCGCTCAAGCCGCAGGTCAAGGGCGAGCTCGACCTGAACCGCCAGAAGTTCAACACCAACTACATCTACCCGGCGCCGCTGGGCGGCTCCACCCAGAACATCGGCCTGCTGCAGCTGGGCGCGAGCTGGGAGCTCGACTTCTTCGGCAAGAACCGCACAGCGCTCGACACCGCCATCGGCGCCGCCAATGCCGCCGCCGCCGACGCCGACGCAGCCCGCGTGCTGCTCGCCAGCAACGTGGCGCGCAGCTACTTCCAGTGGGCTCGCCTGAACGACCAGCTCACCGTTGCCAGGCGCACGCTGGCGCAGCGCGATGAAACGCTGAAGCTGGTGCGCGACCGCGTTTCCGCCGGCCTCGACACCCGCCTCGAACTGCGCCAGAGCGAAGGCGGCCTGCCTGAAGCCCGCCAGCAGATCGAAGCGCTCAACGAGCAGATCGCGCTGCAGCAGCACGCGCTCGACGCGCTCGTGGGCCAGCCGAACGTCACCGCCTCGCTCAAGCCGCCGGTGCTCGATGGCGTGAAGCCGATGGCGCTGCAGGCGAACATCCCGGCCGACCTGCTCGGCCGCCGCGCCGACATCGCCGCCGCGCGCTGGCGCGTCGAAGCTGCCACCAGCGACGTGGCCAACGCCAGGACGCTCTTCTATCCCAACGTGAACCTCACGGCCTTCGTCGGCTTCCAGAGCCTGGGTTTCGGCAAGCTGCTGAAGTCGGGCAGCGAGCAGTGGGGCGTGGGCCCCGCCATCAGCCTGCCGATCTTCGAGGGCGGCAAGCTGCGTGCCAACCTGCGCGGCAAGTCGGCCGACCTCGATGCGGCCGTCGAGAGCTACAACGCCACCGTGATCGACGCGGTGCGCGACGCGGCCGACCAGGTCACCAGCGCCCAGTCGATCACCCGCCAGCAGGCCGAACAGCGCGCCGCGCAGACCGCGGCCGAAGGTGCCTACGACATCGCCGTGCAGCGCTACCGCGCGGGCCTCGGCAACTACCTCAACGTGCTGACGGCCGAAACGGCAGTGCTGGCCCAGCGCCGGCTCGCGGTCGACCTCGCGGCCCGAGCGCTCGACACCCAGGTGGGCCTGGCGCGCGCGCTCGGCGGCGGCTGGCAGCCGCCGGCCACCGCCACGGCATCGGCTCCCTCGGCCCCGCTGAACTGATCGGCACGGCGCAGATCCAGCCCGGCCCGACTCCTTCGTCTTCGGAAAGAACTTCATCATGAGCGACAACAACACTCCGACGCCCGCTGCAGCAGCAGCTTCCGCAGCCCCCGAGGCGCCCGCCGGAAACGGCAAGCGCCGCCGCGCACTCACCGCGCTCGCAGCGGTGGTCATCGTCGCCGGCGGCGGCTGGGGCCTCTACGAATGGCTGGTGGCCAGCCACTACGAGGACACCGACAACGCCTACGTCTCGGGCAACGTCATCCAGATCACGCCGCAGATCGGCGGCACGGTGATGGCCATCAACGCCGACGACACCGACTTCGTGAAGGCCGGCCAGCCGCTGGTGCAGCTCGACCCGGCCGACGCCAAGGTGGCGCTCGAGCAGGCCGAGGCCGCGCTCGCGCAGGCGGTGCGCCAGGTGCGCACGCTGTACGCCAACAACGGCTCGCTGGCCGCGCAGGTCACGCTGCGCCAGGCCGACATCGTCAAGGCGCAGAGCGACATCGCCAAGGCCCAGGACGACCTGCAGCGCCGCCGCGCGCTGTCGGGCAACGGTGCCGTGTCGAAGGAAGAACTCAACCATGCCGAGACGCAGCTCGACACCGCCAAGAGCCAGCTCGCCGCCGCGCAGGCCGGCGTCGTCGCCGCGAAGGAAGCGCTGGTCAGCAACCAGTCGCTGACCGAAGGCACCAGCGTGGCCCAGCACCCGAGCGTGCTGGCCGCCGCCGCCAAGGTGCGCGAGGCCTACCTCGCCACCCAGCGCGTGGCCATGCCCGCGCCGGTCGACGGCTACGTCGCCAAGCGCACCGTGCAGCTCGGCCAGCGGGTGGCCGCCGGTACGCCGATGATGTCCATCGTGCCGCTCAACCAGCTGTGGGTCGACGCCAACTTCAAGGAAGTGCAGCTGCGCAACATCCGCATCGACCAGCCCGTGAAGCTCACCGCCGACGTGTACGGCAAGAAGGTCGAGTACACCGGCAAGGTCGCGGGCCTGGGCGTGGGCACCGGCAGCGCGTTCGCGCTGCTGCCCGCGCAGAACGCCACCGGCAACTGGATCAAGGTGGTGCAGCGCGTGCCCGTTCGCATCGCGCTCGACCCCGAGCAGCTCAAGGCCAACCCGCTGCGCATCGGCCTGTCGATGGACGCCGAGGTCGACATCTCGCAGAAGGGCGGCAAGATGCTCGCCGATGCGCCGCGCGCCACCGCGCTGGCGCAGACCACGGTCTACAGCCAGCTCGACCGCGGCGCCGATGCCGAAGTGGAGCGCATCGTCGCCGCCAACATCGGCGGCAAGGGCGGCGCCACGGCTGCGGCACCCGCCAAGGCGCCAGCCGCGCCTGCCGGCAACACTTCCGTGGCCGTGCAGGGCCAGCCGGGCTGATCGCGCCAGCGTTCGTCCGGACCTTTCTTCCGTCCAGGTAAACAGCCCGCCCCATGGCCACCGCTGCTCCTGCATACGTTGCGCATCCGCCGCTCGAGGGCGCAGCCCGCGTCTGGGGCACGGTCGCGCTTTCTGCGGCAACCTTCATGAACGTGCTCGATTCGTCGATCGCGAACGTGTCGCTGCCTGCCATCTCGGGCGACCTGGGCGTGAGCACCACGCAGGGCACCTGGGTCATCACCAGCTTCGCGGTGGCCAACGCCATCGCGGTGCCGCTCACCGGCTTCATGACGCAGCGCTTCGGACAGGTGCGCCTGTTCATGGCCAGCGTGATCCTGTTCATGATCAGCTCGCTGCTGTGCGGCCTCGCGCCGAACATGACGACGCTGATCGCCTTCCGCGCGCTGCAGGGCTTCGTGGCGGGGCCGATGATCCCGCTGTCGCAGGCGCTGCTGCTGTCGAGCTATCCGCGCGCCAAGGCAGGCCTGGCGATGGCCATGTGGTCCATGACCACGCTGGTCGCGCCGGTGATGGGACCGCTGCTCGGCGGCTGGATCACCGACAACATCTCGTGGCCGTGGATCTTCTACATCAACATCCCGGTGGGCATCGTCGCTGCCGCCATCACCTGGGCGCTGTACCACAAGCGCGAGAGCGCCACGCACAAGGTGCCCATCGACGCCATCGGCCTCGCGCTGCTGGTGCTGTGGGTGGGCTCGCTGCAGCTCATGCTCGACAAGGGCAAGGAACTCGACTGGTTCCATTCCGCGCAGATCGTCACGCTGGCGGTGGTGTCCGTGGTCGGCTTCGCCTTCTTCCTGGTCTGGGAGCTGACCGACAAGCACCCGGTGGTCGACCTGTCGCTCTTCAAGCGCCGCAACTTCTGGTCGGGCGCGGTGGCGACGGCGGTGGCCTACGGCCTCTTCTTCGGCAACGTGGTGCTGCTGCCGCTGTGGCTGCAGCAGTGGATGGGCTACACCGCCACGCAGGCGGGGATGATCATGGCGCCCGTGGGGCTGCTGGCGATCTTCTTCTCGCCGGTGGTGGGCCTCACGGTGGCCAAGATCGACCCGCGCCGCTACGCGACCTTCTCGTTCCTGGTGTTCGCGCTGGTGCTGTGGATGCGCTCGAACTTCAACACGCAGGCCGACTTCGTGACGATCATCATCCCGACGATCATCCAGGGCATCGCGATGGCGTTCTTCTTCATCCCGCTGGTGACGATCACGCTGTCGGGCCTCACGCCCGACCGCATCCCGGCCGCCTCGGGCCTGTCGAACTTCCTGCGGATCACCGCGGGCGCGATGGGCACATCCATCACGACCACGCTCTGGGACAACCGCGCGACGCTGCACCACGCCCAGCTGGCCGAGACGATCAACCAGGGCAACAACGCGGCCACCAGCGCGATGGCCGGGCTGAACGCCAACGGCTTCGGCACCGACCAGGTGATGGGGCAGATCAATCGCCTCGTCGACCAGCAGTCCTACATGCTGGCGACCAACGACATCTTCTATGCGTCGGCGATCCTGTTCCTGCTGCTGATTCCGCTGGTGTGGCTGGCACGGCCCCAGAAGGGTGGAGCAGGCGGCGACGCCGCGGCCGGCGCGCACTGATTGGGCTCTCCCCCAGGCTTCGCGCACTTCGTGTCGCTGCGCCAACCCCCTCACCGGGGGCAACACCTGCGGCCCGGCGGAGCCGGTTCCGCGGTGTTCGCGAAAGGGCCTTTCTTCAGGCGCGCAGTGCCCTGAGCACGTCGTAGCAGGCGCCCATCGTGTGGTAGTCGGTCTTGCCTGCCGGACTCTTCTCGTCGCCGATCTTCCCGTTCGTCGGCGTGAGGATGCGATACCAGGCGCCGTGCCTGTGGTCGACGAAGTGCTCCCAGCTGTAGGCCCAGATGCTGTCGTACCAGTCCCAGTAGCCGGCCTCGCCGGTGCGCACCGCGAGCAGGGCGGCGGCCGCGAAGCTCTCCGCCTGCACCCAGAAGTACTTGTCGCCGTCGCACACCTTGCCGTCGGGGCCGAAGCCGTAGACCAGCCCGCCGTTGTCGGCGTCCCAGCCGCGGAACATGGCGGTGTCGAAGAAGTGGCGCGCGCGCGGCACGATCCAGCCGGCCTCGCGGTCTTCGGTGGCGAGGTGCCCTTCGAGCTGCAGCAGCAGCTTGGCCCATTCGGTCAGGTGGCCGGTCTGGAAGCCCCAGGGCTTGAAGATGTCGGTCTTGTTGCCGCGGTTGTAGTCCCAGTCGACCGACCAGTCCTCCCGGTAGTGCTCCCACACCAGCCCGTCGGCCAGCGAGGCCAGCCGGCCGGTCACCGATTCGGCCACCGCCAGCGCACGCTCGAGGTAGCGCGCCTCCTGCGTGGCCTCGAAGGCGGCCATCAGCGCCTCGCAGGCGTGCATGTTGGCGTTCTGCCCCCGGTAGGCACCGACGCGCCAGTCGGTCGTGGCCTCGTCGGCATAAAGCTGGTGCCGCGGCTCCCAGAAATGCGCGTCCATCAGCCGCCAGGTGTGATCCAGCCCCGGGTACGCCTCCTCGATGCCGGCCATGAGCGCATGCGCCTGCGCGAGCAGCACGAAGTCCAGGCCGTAGCAGCGGTTGGTGGCGTCCTGCACGGTGGCGCGCTGCTCGTGCCAGTCGAGCTGCCATGCATAGCCGCCGTCCTGCTGCCTGTGGGCATGTTCGATGAACGCGAGGCCGTGTCGCGCGGCCGCAAGGTCGGCAGGCTTGCCGAAGCGCCGGTAGGCCGTCGCATGGTTGAACACGAAGCGCGTGCTGCTCACCAGGTGGCGCGTGCGCCGGTCGTACACCGTGCCGTCGTCCCTGAAGAAATGGAAGAAGCCGCCGGTGGCGTCGAGATTGCGCGTCTCGTAGAAGGCCAGCGTGTGCAGGATGTGGTCGGTCAGGAAGTCCGGAGAGCGGAAGTCGGGCATGTGCAGCGATGTTGTTGGTTCCATGGTCGCGGTCATGCCCGGCGCTTGCCGGTGCGGCCTTCGACGTGATGAGTCCCGGTCAGTTTAGGTTGGCACCCGCGAGACGGCGTGCCGTGATTTCCCCGACGGAAGTCGGCGCTGCCGGCGCAACATGCGTGCGATCTTTGCCGTGCTCCGGATTCCGCTTTGTCGTCGAGATGACAGTCGTGGCGAGCAAGCCCGCGGCGCCGTGAAATGGTTGCACTGCAGCATAGGCATTTGCCCCAGTATGCAAGCCGGAGGCACCCACGAACAATCGGTCCGCGCTCGATGGTTGGCGCATTGAGATGGACCGCATGACCCACATTCTTCACACGAACCCGGGCGACTTCGCGAGATGAGCGACGTCATCCTCGAAACACGCCAGCTCACCAAGGAATTCAAGGGGTTCACCGCGGTCAGCAAGGTCAACCTGTCCGTGGTGCGCGGCTCCATCCACGCGCTCATCGGCCCGAACGGCGCTGGCAAGACGACCTGCTTCAACCTGCTGACCAAGTTCCTCGAGCCCACCACCGGCACGATCCTCTTCAACGGCCAGGACATCACGCGCGAGCGCCCCGCGCAGATCGCGCGCCGCGGCATCATCCGCTCGTTCCAGATCTCGGCCGTGTTCCCGCACCTCACATTGCTGGAGAACGTGCGCCTGGGCCTGCAGCGCCGCCTGGGCACCTCGTACCACTTCTGGAAGAGCGAGAAGTCGCTCAAGCCGCTGGATGCCAGGGCCCGCGAGCTGCTGGCCGAAGTCGGCCTCGAAGAGCTCGCCGACGAACAGACCGTGAACCTGCCCTACGGTCGCAAGCGCGCGCTGGAGATCGCCACCACGCTGGCCATGGAGCCCGAGCTGATGCTGCTGGACGAGCCCACGCAGGGCATGGGCCACGAAGACGTGCACCGCGTTGCCGAACTCATCAAGCGCGTGTCGGCCGGCCGCACCATCCTCATGGTGGAGCACAACATGAGCGTGGTCTCGACCATCGCCGACACCATCACCGTGCTGCAGCGCGGCGCGGTACTGGCCGAGGGCCCGTATGCCGTGGTCTCGAAGAACCCGCAGGTCATGGAGGCCTACATGGGCACCACCGAAGGCCAGTTGCAGGGAGCCCACTGACATGACGGCTGCACTCGAAATCAAAGGCCTGCAAGCCTGGTACGGCGAATCGCATGTGCTGCACGGCGTCGACATGGTCGTGCAGCCGGGCGAGGTCGTCACGCTGCTGGGCCGCAACGGCGCGGGCCGCACCACCACGCTGCGCGCCATCATGGGCCTGACGGGCGCACGCAAGGGCAGCATCGAGGTCAACGGCCGCGAGACCGTCGGCATGCCCACGCACCGCATCGCGCATCTCGGCGTGGGCTATTGCCCGGAAGAGCGCGGCATCTTCGCCAGCCTCTCGTGCGAGGAAAACCTGATGCTGCCGCCCGAGCTGAAGGGGGCGGGGCCGGGCATGTCGGTCGAAGAGATCTACGCCATGTTCCCGAACCTCGCAGAGCGTCGCCACAGCCAGGGCACTCGCCTGTCCGGCGGCGAGCAGCAGATGCTGGCCGTGGCCCGCATCCTGCGCACCGGCGCCAAGCTGCTGCTGCTCGACGAGATTTCCGAAGGCCTCGCGCCGGTCATCGTGCAGGCGCTGGCGCGCATGATCACCACGCTGCGCGCCAAGGGCTACACCATCGTGATGGTGGAGCAGAACTTCCGCTTCGCCGCGCCGCTGGCCGACCGCTTCTACGTGATGGAGCACGGCCGCATCGTCGAGAAGTTCGGCGCCGCCGAGCTCGAAGCCAAGATGCCCGTGCTCACCGAACTGCTGGGCGTCTAAAACACATCGAGTCCACAAGACCTGTCCTTCCATCCCACAAAGATTTCTCCAGGAGACAACAGCATGAACAAGAAACTCGGCCTCATCGCAACCGCAATCGGCATCCTCGCCATGAGTGCAGGCGCCGTGCAGGCGCAGGAAAAAGTGAAGATCGGCTTCGTCACCGACCTGTCGAGCCTGTATGCCGACCTCGAAGGCAAGGGCGGTGCCACCGCCATCCAGATGGCCATCGACGACTTCGGCGGCAAGGTGCTGGGCCAGCCCATCGAGCTGCTGACCGCCGACCACCAGAACAAGGCCGACATCGCCGCCTCCAAGGCGCGCGAATGGATCGACACCGCCGGCGTGACCATGGTCTTCGGCGGCACCAATTCGGGCGTGGCGCTGGCCACCGCCAAGGTGGCCGAAGAAAAGAAGCGCGTGTACTTCAACAACGGCGCCGGCAGCTCGGTGCTCACCAACGAGCAGTGCAGCCCGTACACCATTCACTATGCCTACGACACCGTGGCCCTGGCCAAGGGCACCGGCGCCGCGGTGGTCGACCGAGGCGGCAAGAGCTGGTTCTTCCTGACGGCCGACTACGCCTTCGGCCACGCGCTCGAAGCCGACACCACCAAGGTCGTGAAGGAGAAGGGCGGCACCGTGGTGGGCGCCGTGCGCCATCCGCTGAATGCTTCGGACTTCTCCTCGTTCCTGCTGCAGGCGCAGAACTCCAAGGCGCAGATCCTGGGCCTGGCCAACGCGGGCGGCGACACCATCAACTCGATCAAGGCCGCCAAGGAGTTCGGCATCAACAAGACGATGAAGACCGCCGGCCTGCTGGTCTTCCTGAGCGACATCCACAGCCTGGGCCTGAAGAACACCGAAGGCCTGCTGCACACCACCAGCTGGTACTGGGACCTGAACGACGAGTCGCGCAAGTTCGCCAACCGCTTCTTCGAGAAGACCAAGCGCATGCCCACCGACGTGCAGGCCGCCGACTACTCGGCCACCATGACCTACCTGAAGGCCGTGGCCGCCGCCAAGACCACCGAATCCGACAAGGTGATGGCGCAGCTCAAGAGCATGAAGATCGACGACTTCTACGGCAAGGGCCAGATCCGCGCCGACGGCAGCTTCATCCACGACATGTACCTGGTGGAAGTGAAGTCGCCCGCCGAGTCGAAGAAGCCCTGGGACTACCTGAAGGTGCTGAAGACGCTGCCGGGCGACCAGGTCTTCACGACCAAGGCCGAGACCAAGTGCGCGGCCTGGAAGTGATCGCCTGACGCGGCAGCCCGGGTTCTCCTTCTCCTTTCTCTTCCCTCTTTCCTTCCACCGAAGTCATCACGAGGATCAAGCCATGAAACGCACGCTCATCGCCTCCGCCTGCCTTGCCGCCACCTGCCTCGTGGCGGTGGGAGCCGCTCAGGCACAGGACAAGGTCAAGATCGGCTTCATCACCGACATGTCGAGCCTGTACGCGGACGTGGAGGGCAAGAACGGGGCGCTGGCGATCCAGATGGCCATCGACGACTTCGGCGGCAAGGTCAACGGCATGCCCATCGAGCTGCTGCAGGCCGACCATCAGAACAAGGCCGACATCGCCGCTTCCAAGGCGCGCGAGTGGATCGACACGCAAGGCCTGACGATGCTGTTCGGCGGCACCAGCTCGGGCACCGGCCTGGCCATGGCCAAGGTGGCGCAGGAGAAGAAGCGCGTGTTCATCGTGAACGGCGCGGGCAGCTCGGCGCTCACCAACGAGCAGTGCAGCCCCTACACCGTGCACTACGCCTACGACACCGTCGCGCTGGCCAAGGGCACGGGCAGCGCCGTGATCGCGCGAGGCGACAAGAGCTGGTACTTCCTGACGGCCGACTACGCCTTCGGCCAGGCCCTCGAAGCCGACGCGACCAAGGTCGTGAAGGAGAAGGGCGGCACGGTGCTCGGCAGCGTGAAGCATCCGCTGAACACCTCCGACTTCTCCTCGTTCCTGCTGCAGGCGCAGAACTCCAAGGCGCAGGTGCTCGCGCTCGCGAACGCCGGCGGCGACACGCAGAACGCCATCAAGGCGGCGCGGGAATTCGGCATCACCAAGAGCATGAAGCTGGTCGGCCTGCTGGTCTTCGTGACCGATGTGCACAGCCTGGGCCTGAAGAACACCGAGGGCCTGCTGCTGACCACCAGCTGGGACTGGAACCTCGATGACAAGACGCGCGCCTTCGGCAAGCGCTTCTTCGAGAAGACCAAGCGCATGCCCACCGACATCCAGGCCGCCGACTACTCGGCCACCATGACCTACCTGAAGGCCGTGCAGGCAGCCAAGACGGTCGATGCCGACAAGGTGATGGAGACGCTCAAGTCCACCCCTATCGACGACTTCTATGCCAAGGGCAACATCCGCGCCGACGGCCGCTTCGTGCACGACATGTACCTGGTGCAGGTGAAGTCGCCGGCCGAGTCGAAGCAGCCGTGGGACTACTACAAGGTGGTCCAGAAGCTCAAGGGCGAAGAGGTCTTCACGACCAAGGCCGAAAGCAAGTGCGCGTTGTGGAAGTAACCCCCCAAGCTGCGCGCACTGCGTGTCGCTTCGCCAACCCACCTTTGCAAGGGGGGCGGGCCGGCCGCTTCGGGCGGCCGTGCGCGGCGGCCCCCGCGAAAAAGAAGAACCGGCCAGTGGCGTCCTGAACTTTCTATGAACATTTCCCTTCCCGCCCTGTTGAGCCAGCTCCTCCTGGGGCTGGTCAACGGCTCGTTCTACGCCATCCTGAGCCTCGGGCTGGCGGTGATCTTCGGCCTGCTCAACGTCATCAACTTCGCGCACGGCGCGCTGTTCATGCTCGGCGCCGTCCTGACGTGGATGGCGATGGAGTATTTCGGCGTCAATTACTGGGTGATGCTGATCGCCGCGCCCATCGTCATCGGCATCTTCGGCGTGCTCATCGAGCGGCTGCTGCTGCGCTGGATCTACAAGCTCGATCACCTCTACGGCCTGCTGCTCACTCTGGGCCTCACGCTGCTGATCGAGGGCGTGTTCCGTTCGATCTACGGCGTCTCGGGCCTGCCCTACGACGCGCCCGACGCGCTGTCGAGCGCCACCGACCTCGGCTTCATGGTGCTGCCCAACTACCGCGCATGGGTGGTGGTGGCATCGCTGGTGGTGTGCTTCGCCACCTGGTACGTGATCGAGAAGACCCGCATCGGCGCCTACCTGCGCGCCGGCACCGAGAATCCGCGCCTGGTGGAGGCCTTCGGCGTCAACGTGCCGCTGATGATCACGCTGACCTACGCCTTCGGCTGTGCGCTCGCCGCCTTCGCCGGCGTGCTCGCCGCGCCCGTCATCCAGGTGTCGCCACTGATGGGGCAGAACCTCATCATCGTGGTGTTCGCCGTGGTCGTGATCGGCGGCATGGGCTCGATCATGGGCGCGATCCTCACCGGCCTCGGGCTCGGCGTGATCGAGGGGCTCACCAAGGTTTTCTATCCGGAGGCATCCTCCACCGTCGTGTTCGTGATCATGGTCATCGTGCTGCTCATCCGTCCGGCCGGCCTGTTCGGCAAAGAAAAATAAGGCGGACGGCATGAACATGAAAAAGATATCCACCGTCGTCTACGCGCTGCTGCTGCTCGCACTGGTCCTGGCACCGTTCTTCGGCGCCTACCCGGTGTTCGTGATGAAGCTCATGTGCTTCGCGCTCTTCGCGGCCGCGTTCAACCTGCTGCTGGGCTTCACCGGCCTGCTCTCCTTCGGGCACGCGGCATTCCTCGGCGGCTCGGCCTACGTGGCGGGCCACGCGATCAAGGTCTGGGGCCTCACGCCCGAGCTGGGGCTGATCGCGGGCACGCTCACCGGCGCCTTGCTCGGCTGGGTCTTCGGCGTGCTGGCCATCCGCCGCCAGGGCATCTACTTCGCGATGATCACGCTGGCGCTCGCGCAGATGATGTTCTTCGTCGCGCTTCAGGCCAAGTTCACCGGCGGCGAGGACGGACTGCAGGGCGTGCCGCGCGGCAAGCTGTTCGGCGTGATCGACCTGTCGAACGACCTCACCATGTACTACGTGGCGCTTGTCATCGTGGTCGTGGCCTTCCTGCTGATCGTGCGCACCATCCATTCGCCCTTCGGGCAGGTGCTGAAGGGCATCAAGGAGAACGAGCCGCGCGCTCTCTCGCTGGGCTACGACGTGAGCCGCTTCAAGCTGCTGGCCTTCGTGATCTCGGCGGCGCTGTCGGGCCTGGCCGGCTCGCTCAAGACGCTGGTGCTGGGTTTCGCCACGCTTTCGGACGTGCACTGGACCGCCTCGGGCCAGGTCATCCTGATGACGCTGGTGGGTGGCCTGGGCACGCTCTCGGGTCCGCTGGTGGGCTCGGCGGTGGTGGTACTGCTGGAGAACAAGATCGGCGAACTCGGCAACCTGCTCGCGCGCATCACCACGGTGGACTGGTTCAACACGCTGGGCGAGTCGGTGACCATGGTGACGGGCCTGATCTTCGTGATCTGCGTGCTGGCCTTCCGCAAGGGGATCATGGGCGAGATCATCGCGTTCATCGACCGGCGGCGGGCGAAGTAGGGCGCTGGAAAGCAAAAAGGGAGCCTCGACGGCTCCCTTCTTTGTCTGGGGCTCTGCGGACTGACAGCGCTTTAGCAGTTGCCCTTCTTCGCCTGGCCGGGTGGGCAGAAATCGCCGCGGTCCGGCCCGTGGCGGTGGCCGCGCTCGTAGCGCCCGTGATCTTCTTCCCACTCGCGTTCGCGGCGCGCTTCACGGCGGGCCTCGCGGCGCCAGTCGCCTTCGGTCCAGCGCCAGCCGCCGCGGTCCTCGATCCAGCGGCCGGGCGCATAGACGTAGCCCGGACGCTCCGGCTGCCATCCGCCCGCGCGCCATGCATAGGCGCGGCCGTCCCAGATCCAGCGGCCCGGCACCCAGACGAAGCCGCCGCGCGGCGGCGGCAGCGGCTCGTAGCGCGGCGGTGGCGGGGCCGTCATCACCAGCCCGGGCACGTTGATGTTGACGGAGACCTGCGCGTTGGCGGCAAGGGGGCTCGCCAGGATGGAGAGCGCGCCGGCAGCGGCCAGCATTGCGATTCGGGTTTTCATGTTGGGGCTCCTCTGCTTCGGGATGATTATTTATGGGAAATTTTCCCAACGCATGTAGGAGGCTTTCGGTTGTCAGCCTCTGTCCGTGGCTACAACAGTTACAGCTTCAACGGAGCCGCGTAGCCGGTCATCTCGAGATAGCCGCGCCCCACGCGGCGGCCCTGCGCGTCGAGCAGGTCGCTCACGCCCTCCCAGTACACGCCGCCGGTGGAGCCGCGGCTGTCCAGTTCCTGGTCGTCGAGCAGGGCGCGCACCTCGAAGCTGCCGGCGGGCGTCTGTACTCGCCATCGCGTCGGATACTTCGCCTGCGTGCGGGGGCTGTCCCAGGTCTTGAGGCTCTCGAAGCGGACCTCGCCGTTCCTGAAGATCCGGGCCGTGCCGTCTCGCTGCCGGTACGAGCCTCCGGCCCACAGCGCGGTGCCGTCGCTGCGCCGCAGGTGGAAGGCGGTGAGGGCGCTGCCATCGTCGAGGTTCATGCCGATCCAGTCCCAGCCCACGGCCTCGGGATGCATCAGCGCCTCGCTCCATTCGTGGTCCAGCCATGCGGTGCCCGCGACGTCGAAGGCCTGGCCCTTCAGCGTGAGCTTGCCCTGTGCCTTGAGCTGCGGCTCGCTGTAGTAGTAGCTGGCCTGCGATTCCTCCGGCCCCTTGCGCGAGAGCCCGGCATTGCCTTGCAGCAGCACCGGCTGCGTGGGGGTGAAGCGCAGTTCGAGCATGAACTCGTTCGCCGGAATGCGCGCCACATAGATGCCGTTCTCGCGCACGAGAGACCAGTCGCGGATGCGCACGTCGGTGTCGTTCGCGGAAGCCTCGGCAACGCCGAAGCCCGCGCGCGCGATGCGCTGGTCGTGCAGCAGCACGCGGCCTTCGAGGTCGGTGACGGCCGCATGCGCGAACACCAGGTGCTTCGCCGCGAAGGCCGAGCGCATGCCCAGCGTGGCCTCCACGCGCGAGCGGAAGAAGGTGACCTGGAAGCCGAACTCGCGTCCGGCGGAAGTCTTCGCGTGGCCGGTGACGTACCACCACTCGGTGTGCAGATCGGGATGGCTGCCGAAGTCGCGCGGGAACTCGAGGCGGCGCTCGGGCAGCGCCCATGCGGCCAGCGGCCCCGATGCGAGCGCGGCGAGCAGCAGGTTTCGGCGCGAAAGAGGGAAGGAAGAGAGGGCTCGCTGCATGGTGTGCCAGTCTACAAGTCGCGCCTTGTAACGCCCACGAGCCGCGCAAATCGGGATACTGTTCGCTGCCACCCCTCTACGAACAACACAAGGCAGGAGACGAGGCCCATGAAAAGAACAAACCTGCGCCGGGCATCGCGGCGCTCGTTAGGTCAAAGGCATTCCTTTCGCGCAGTTGCGCTCGCATCACTCACCGCTCTCATGCTCGCGGGCTGCGCCTCGGGGCCGCCCGATGCGCAGCCGGGCACCACGCGGCCTTCCTCATCATTCGCCGTGCCCGGCCTCGAGAAACCGGCCGAGGTGCTCGTGGACCGATGGGGCGTACCCCACCTCTACGCGGGCACGCTCTATGACGCCTTCGTCGCGCAGGGCTTCATCGCCGCGCGCGACCGGCTCTGGCAGATGGACCTCTGGCGCAAGCGCGGCCTGGGCGAGATGGCGAAGGACTTCGGCCCCGCATGGGTGGAGAACGACCGCGCCGCGCGTGCCGTGCTCTATCGCGGCGACATGTACCGCGAGTGGCTGGCCTATGGCTCCGACGCCAAGCGCGTGGCCGAGGCCTTCACGGCCGGCGTGAACGCCTACGTGGCGCAGGTGCGCGCGAAGCCTTCGCTGCTGCCGCCGGAGTTCGCGCTCCTGGGCTATCAGCCGGCCACGTGGTCGCCCGAGGACGTGGTGCGCATCCGCCACCACGGCCTCACGCTCAACTTCACTTCCGAGATCGACCGCGCACGCGCCTTCTGCGCGGGCGGCCCCGGCATCAAGGCCGACTGGCTGCGGCGCGAGCTCGATCCGCCAATCAATCCGCGCGTGCCGCAGGGGCTGGACCCGTGCACCATTCCGACAGCCGAACTGCGCGCGGCCTACATGCGCGCGACCGAGGCGCCGCAGTTCAGCAAGACCAACACTCGGCTCGCGGCGCCCGTAGCGAGCCTGCCGAATCCGCAGCAGCCATCGCAGGGCGACCCCACGGCCGGCTACGGCAGCAACAACTGGGTGATCTCGCCGAAGCTCACCTCCACCGGCCGGCCCATCCTCGCCAACGACCCGCATCGCGCGCACGGCGCACCCAGCCTGCGCTACATGGCGCACCTGAGCGCGCCGGGCATGGATGTGATCGGCGCGGGCGAGCCTTTCCTGCCGGGCATCTCGATCGGCCACAACGGCACCATCGCCTTCGGCCTCACGCGCTTCTACATGGACCAGGAAGACCTGTACGTGTACCAGCTCAACCCGCGCAATCCCAACGAGTACCGCTACCAGGGCCGCTGGGAGCCGATGGTGCGCGTCACCGAGCGCATCGCGGTGAAGGGCGAGAGCGCGCCGCGCGAGGTGATCAACACCTTCACGCGCCATGGGCCGGTGCTGCTGTCCGAACCGGGCAAGCGGCGCGCCTTTGCGTTGCGCGCGGCGTGGCTGGAGCCCGGCATGGCGCCGTACTTCGGCTCCATGGACTACATGCGCGCGCGCAACTGGGACCAGTTCCGCGCCGCCATGAACCGCTGGGGCGCGCCGGGCGAGAACCAGGTCTACGCCGACAGCAGCGGCAACGTAGGCTGGATTCCCGGCGGCCTCACGCCCATCCGCCCCAACTGGGATGGCCTGATGCCCGTGCCCGGCGACGGCCGCTACGAGTGGTCGGGCTTCCGCAACGGCGACGAGCTGCCCTCCGAGTTCAACCCCGCGCGCGGCTACGTGGTGACCGCCAACGAGAACAACATCCCGCCCGACCATCCTGCGGCGAAGAAGGGCGTGGGCTACGAGTGGAGCGACGCGGCGCGTGCCCGCCGGCTCAAGGAGCTGTTCGCCAGCAAGGTGGCGGCGGGCTCGCGCTTCTCGCTCGAAGATTCGCAGCGCATGCAGAACGACATCGTCGCCACGCCCGCGCAGCGGGTGCTGAAGCTGCTCTCGGGCCTGCGCAGCGACGACGCCCAGACGGCCGCCGCGCTGCGCATGCTGCAGGGCTGGGACGGCACCATGGACCGCGACAGCGCCGCCGCGGCCCTCTACGAGGTGTGGAGCAGCAAGCCGCTGCGCGCCGCCGTGCTCAAGGCCGGCGCGGGCGATGCCGGCGCTGCGCTGGCCGCGCCCGGCGACAACACGCGCATGGTGCTGCTGCTGGAAAACCCCTTCGGCTGGGTCACGAACGAACAGCGCGACGCGCTGCTGCTCAAGACCTTGCCGGCCGCGATGCAGGAGCTGAGCGCCAAGCTCGGCCCCGACCCCGCGACATGGAAGTGGGGCGCGCTGCACCGCGCCGAGTTCCGCCATCCGCTGGGCGGCGTGGTCGATGCCTCCTTGCGCGGGAAGCTCGACGTGGGCGACTGGCCGATGTCGGGTTCCTCCTTCACGCCGATGGCCGCCACCTACCGCGCGAGCGACTACAAGCTGACCTCCGGCGCGTCGTTCCGCATGGTGCTGGACGTGGGCAACTGGGACGCCTCGCGCGTCATCAACGCGCCGGGCCAGTCGGGCAACCCCGAGAGCCCGAACTACCGCGACCTTGCGCCGCTGTGGCTCGAGGGCAAGTACGTGCCGCTGGTCTACAGCCGGGCTACCGTGGAGAAGGAGACGCTGGAAAGAATCCAGCTGACGCCGGCACGCTGACGTCGTGGGGCTGGCCTGCGGCCTACCAGTCTTCCTTTACCGCCAGCACCACATCCTTGCCGGCGGCGGCGCGGCCGGCCATCCACGCCGTGATGGTGCCGGCGGCGACCACCGCCGCGCACAGCGCCAGCAGACGCGCCCACGGCACCAGCAGATCCATGCTCCAGTGGAAGCTCTGCGGGTTCACCACCTTCACGAGCACCACCGACACCGCCAGCCCCAGGCCGAGCCCGGCCACGGCGCCGATGGCGGTCCACGCGGCGCCTTCGCCGGCGACCACCGCGAGCACCTGCCGGCGCGTGAAGCCCAGGTGCGCGAGCAGGCCGAACTCCTTGCGACGCGCGAGCACCTGCGCGCTGAAGCTGGCGGCGATGCCGAACAGGCCGATGGCGATGGCCACCGCCTGCAGCCAGTAGGTGACGGCGAAGCTGCGGTCGAAGATGCGCAGCGAGGTCGTGCGGATCTGGCCCACCGAAGCGATCTCCACCGATCCGGCCGAGCCATCGTTGTGGCGCGCGGCGAGTTCGTGCACAGCGACCTGCACGGCCCCCTCCGACGCGCCGGGCGCGAGCCACAGCGCAACGTCGCTCACGTTGCGCTCGCCGGTGATGCGTTCGTAGTCGCGCGCGTCCATGGTGATGGCGCCGAACTGCCGCGCGTAGTCGCGCCACACGCCGGCCACGAAGAACGAGGCCTGCGCCTTGCCCATGGCGGCCGACAGCGGCGCGAACACCGTGCCCGGCTTCGCGCCGTAGAGCTCCACCATCGGCTCGCTCACGTAGATGCCGATCTGCCCCTCGGGCACCGGCAGTGCGCTGCCCACCAGCGGCAGAGACTGCGCGGCTCCGCCTTCGAGGCTGCGCGCGATCAGCGTCACCGCCGGCCGCGCCGCATCCAGCTGCAGCGGTTGCGTGCGCAGCGTGCCGGTGCGTGCCACGCCGGGCAACTGCGCCAGCGACTGGACGAAGGCCGGCGCGAAGGTGGCGGTGTCGGTGCTGCTGCCGCCGCCGCTGTTGCCGCCGCGGCCGCCTGAGGTGGCGCGCACGTACAGGTCGGCGGGCAGCACCACGCCGAGCCATTGCGTCACCGAATCGCGGAAGCTCGCGACCATCACCGTCAGCGCCACGGCGAGGCTCAGGCTTGCGACCACGCCGCTGACCGCCACCGCCGCCGTGCCGCGCATGCGCCTGGCGCGCTCCACCGCCAGCATCGGCAGCACGCGCTGCGAGAACAGCGGCGCCACACGGTCGTACAGCAGCGCGATCAGCCAGGGCAAGGCCGTGATGCCGCCCACCAGCAGGCAGGCCACAGAAAGATACGCCGCCACCGGAATGCCGCCGATGGCCGGCAGGTTGGCCAGCACGGCGCCCAGCGCGATCAGGCCCAGCGCCAGCCAGTGGCCGTTGCTGCGCGTGGGCGCGGCGCCCAGGCCCTTGAGCGTCTGCGCCTCGGGCAGCGACTGCGCCGCGCGCGCGGGCCACCAGCCGCCGACCAGCGCGGCCAGCACGCCGAGCCCGCCGTAGAGCAGGGCGGCGCCCGCGCTCCAGTGCAGCGTGGGCGCCACGCCCTCGAAGTAGCCGCCGCCCAGGTCGCCGCCCAGCACGCGCAGCGCGAAGGCCGCCAGCGCCGTGCCCAGCGCGAGGCCGGCCAGGCTTCCGATCAGGCCCAGCACCAGCGATTCGGCCAGCACCAGACGCAGCCGCTCGCGCGGCGTGAGCCCGAGCACGCCCAGCAGTGCGAACTGCTGCGCGCGCTTGGCCACGCTCAGCGCCAGCACCGAGAACACCAGGAAGGCGCCCGTGAAGAGCGCCACCAGCGCCAGTACCGTGAGGTTCACGCGGTAGGCGCGCGACAGGTTGCTCACGCGCTGCGCCGCGTCGCCGGGCTCGGCGAACTGCACGCCTGCGGGCCAGCCGGGTGCGCGCTGCAGCGAGGCCATGAACGCGGCCCGGTCTGTACCGGGCGCGAGGCGCAGGTCGATGCGGCTGAGCTCGCCGATGCGGCCGAAGAGCTCCTGTGCTGCCGCGATGTCCATCACCGCGAGCGCCTTGCCGCCCGCGGCCACGTGGCCGGCCACCGAGAGGCTGTGCCAGGCGTCGCCGCTGCGCAGCTGCACTTTCTCGGCCCTGCCGTCGGCCGGCGCCTGCGCCGGCAGCCCCAGCGCATCGCGAGCCGCGAGGTTGAGGAACACATGGCCCGGCGCAAAGAGGGCGAAGCGGTCGGCACCCGCCGCGGCCTGCGGCATCAGCGCGGGTGCGATGGTCGGCAGCGCCAGCGCGTCGATGCCGATCACGCGGATCGGCACTTGCTGCCCGCCGGCAAGCGCCAGGCCCTGCACCTCGACCACCGGACTCGCCAGCGCCACCTGCGGATGGCGGGCGAGTTGCGCGAACACGGCCTCGTCGAAGCCGCCCTGCACGGCGCGCACCTCCAGGTCGGGCTCGCCGTTGACCGAGCGCACCGCGCTCGAGAACTCGTCGAGCGCCGAGGCGTTGATCAGCTGTACCGAGAAGGCCAGCGCGACGCCGAGCATCACGGCCAGCACGGCCGCCGCGTTGCGCCAGGGGTGGTGGCGGAGTTCCTGCCAGGAGAAGGTGCCGAGCAATGCGCGCATCGGCCGATTGTCGTCGCGGCGCGCGAGGGGGACTCCGGACGTGGCAGGATTGCGGCTCTTCGAACGCCTGAGGAATCCGACGATGCGGCTCATGCCCCATGCCCTGCTGTACCGCTCCTGGCTTGCGGCCTGGCTTTTCGTCCCTCTGCTGGCCGGCAATGCCCTGGCGCAACTGCAGCCGCCGCAGCAGCAACAACAGCCCCTGACGCTGGCAAGCGATCCGGCCGTTCTTGCGAAAGCAGCCCTCGGCACCGAGCGGGGCACGATGGTGGTGGGCACGCTGCACGATGGGCAGGTGGCCTACGGCGCCGCCTACAACCCCGAGCCGCCGTCGCAGCCACGCGCCATCGCATCGGGCAGCGCAGAGCAGCCGATGTTCGAGATCGGATCCGTCACCAAGGTGTTCACCGGCCTGCTGCTCGCGCAGGCGGTGCAGCGCGGCGACCTGAAGCTCGACGACACGGTCGGCAGGCTGCTCGCCGGCAAGGTCGCCGGCCTTTCGCCCGCGGTGGCCTCGGTCACGCTGCGCCAGCTTGTCACGCACACCGGCTGCATGCCCGTGATGGCCGACGGCGTGACCGGCGGCGCGCCGCTCGTCGAGCAGTTCCACGCCTACGACAAGGCCATGTTCTGGGCCGCGCTCGCTCGCATCAGGCTCACGGCCGCCGCGCCGCCTTGCGAAGGCGCTTACAGCAACTTCGGCATGGCGCTGCTTGGCCAGCTGCTCGCCGAGCACTACGACACCTCGTGGGGCGAACTGGTGCGCGCGCGCATCACCGAGCCGCTGGGCATGAACGACACCGTCATCACGCTGGGCGACAAGGCCTCGCGCATGGCCCCGGCCTTCGCGGGCGACCGTCGCCAGCCGCTGTTCGACATGCAGGCCTACGCGCCGGCCAGCGCGCTGCGCTCCACCGCCGCCGACATGCTGACCTTCAGCCGCGCCATCCTCGCAGGCGCCGCCGGCCCGCTGGGCCCGGCCGCCGCGCGCATGCTCACGCCGCTGGCGCGCTACGAGGGCGCCGAGATCGGCTATGCCGTGATGGTGCGCGGGCCCGAAGGCGGCCGGCGCACCTACTATCACGCGGGCGTCACCGAGGGCTACCGCACGCTGTGGCTGCTCGCGCCTGACACCGGCGAGGCGATGATCGTGCTCAGCAGCAATGCGCGCGCGCCGATGCAATCGGTGATGCTGGCCATCGGCAAGAGCCGCTATCCGGTGCCGACCGCCGAAGTGCCGATCGATGCGAAGCGGCTGGACGAGTACCGCGGCGAATACCGCGTGACCAGGAACAAGTCGCTGAGCTTCACCGTGCGCAGCGGCAGGCTGCTGGTGCGCGAGACGGGCCGCGGCTACAGCGCGCTCACGCCCACGGGCAACGACCGCTTTGCTGTGACTGCCATCGGCGCGCAGGTCATGTTCAGGCGCGATGCGGCGAATGCGGTGGTGGGAGTGTCGCTGGCGCAGGGCGGCAGCCAGCTCGATGCGCGGCGGGTGGGGGACGCGGCCGTGCAGCCTGAGTAGTCGCCGGGCTTCGTCAGCCGGCCAGCGCGAGGAGCTGCCCGGCCATCTCTTCGATTTCCGCGCGCATCACGAGCTTGTCGAGCCAGTCCCGCGGGATGCCTGCGACGCCGTAGAAAGCTCCTGCCAGCTGGCCGCAGATGGCTGCAGTGGTGTCGGCGTCGTCGCCGAGGTTGGCGGCGGCGAGCACGGCTTCCTCGAAGGAGCCGGTGTTCGCGAAACACCAGAGCGCCGCTTCGAGCGATTCGACGCAGTAGCCTGATCCCTTGATCTGCCTGGCGATCTTCGAGGCATGGTCGTTCCGCGCCAGGGCCGTGACCTTCTCGCTCAGAGGCGCCAGCGGTTCGGTCGAGAGGATCGCAGCCTTGCCCTTGCCAAGCAAGGCCGAACGCAGCTGCAATGCGAAGAGCCGCGAGCATTCGATGGCCTCCAGCGCGCCGTGCGTCGTGCGCGTGCTTTCGCCGGCCTGCTTCCAGGTGGCCTCGGCGCTCGCCGCGTAGAACATCGGCACCGGCGCGAGCCGCATCAGCGCGCCGTTGCCGGCAGTGCGCGGATCGGGATCTCCGGCGAAAGGATCGCCCGAGGCCAGGTAACGGGTGAGGGCGCCCGACACCGTCAGGCCGATGTCGAAGCAGTTGCCGGTGCTGCTCATGTAGCCCACGCTGCGCCAGTTGCAGTAGCGGTTCATCTGGTCGATTGCGTCGAAGCCCTTGCAGTGGATCAGGCTCGCGGCGAGGCACAGGGCCATCGAGGTGTCGTCGGTCCACTCGCCCGCGACGAGCCCGAAGGGCCCGCCGCCGTGCATGCCCGTCACCGGCGCGAAGCTCCCGCGCGTGCGGAACTCGACCGTGGTGCCCACCGCGTCGCCACAGGCCAGACCGAGCAGGCAACCCCGATAGCGCTCGATCACGTTCATGGCCGCTGCCTCAGCGCCTCGCGCGCGGCCATCAGCGCGTAGCCCAGCAGGTTGAGCCCCTTCCATTCGCGCGGGTCCTGCGCGAGCGGATCGTTGGCGGCACGTCCGATGCCCCAGATCGGATCGACCGGGCTCGCCTCCACCAGCACCTGGTGGCCCGTGCCGAGCAGGAAGGCGCCGAGCTCCGTGTTCTGCGAGAACTTGGCGATGTTGCCCTGCGTCACGATGTCCAGCCGGGCGGCCACCCATGCGGCCTCGTCGAAGCCGCGTATCTCGCGGCCCAGCTTCTTGGCCTCGCCGGGCGTGCGCGCGGCGAGGATGCGATCGCATATCTCGTTGTCGCCGAACAGGCGCGCCTTGCCGGCCATCATGAAATGCTCGGCCGTGCGGTACCGGACGCCGTCGACGGTGAACGCGGCTTCGAACCATTGGCTGAAGCAGCTCTTGTTCACGCCGGTCTTCGGCGCCTGATGGCCCCAGAAGAGAAGGAACTCTGGGCGATGGCCCTGTGCGAAGTAGGCGGGCAGGTCGCGGGTGCTGCGGGGTGTGACAGCGGTGTTCATTTCGTTTTCCTTGTTCTTGTCTTGACTACGATCTCGTGTGAGTTGCTCTATGCAACTAAATGAGAGTTGTATAGTACAACTAATAAACCCGCAGTCAAGTTCTCAAGTGAGTACTCCATCTTCCGGATTTCCGCCACTGACCTTCCCGCGCCCGCTGGTCACCGTCGACATCGTGATGTTCACCGTACTCGGCGACGCCCTCCAGGTGCTGCTGGTGAAGCGACCCGCCGACACCGACGAGCCCTTCCCGGGCAAGTGGGCCTTGCCCGGCGGCTTCGTGAACATCGACGAAGACGCCACGCTGCTCGACTGCGCGCTACGCAAGCTGCGCGAGAAGACGGGCGTGGTCACGCCCTACCTGGAGCAGCTGGGCAGCTGGGGCGGCGCGCAGCGCGATCCGCGGGGCTGGTCGGCCACGCATTGCTTCTACGCGCTGATCCCCGCGCAGGCGATGCAACTGCGCAGCGGCGCGAACGCGACGGAGGTGGCGTGGTTCGAGGTCGATGCCGCCTCGCGCAAGCGGCTGGCCTTCGACCATGGCGAGCTGCTCGATGCGGCCGTGGCGCGGCTGCGCGGCAAGGTCGAATACACCTCGCTGCCGGCCTTCCTGCTGGAGGAGCCGTTCACGCTGCCGGCGCTGCAGCACACCTACGAGGTCGTGCTGGGCAGGGCGGTCGACAAGAGCGCCTTCCGCAAGCGCATGCTCGACGGCGGATTCATGGAAGAGGCCGGCATGGTCACCGGCAGCCTGGGGCGGCCGGCCATGAGCTACCGGCTGCGCGACCGCTCGCAGGCGGCGCTGTTTCCGCGCACCTTCAACGCGACGAAGTAGCTGGGCGACGGCTCAGAGCCGATCCGACATCGCGTGCAGGTACGCACGCACCGCCGCGTTGGAGCTCAGCCCGATGGCCCGGTCGAACGCCTGCCGGGCGGCGGAGCGCGCACCACCGGCCGCGAGCAGATGCGCTCGTGCAGCCCAGTACGGCTGGTAGTTCGCCACGTCCTGCGCGGGAATGGCTTCCAGTGCCCGCAGGCCGATCTCCGGGCCGCGCGCGTTCGCAAGCGCGCAGGCGAGGCTGACCTGCGCGCCGATGCTGGTCCGCAGCGCCAGCAGTCCCTCGTACAGCGACACCAGCGCCTCGGGCGGCACCGGTGCGCCGACGCGGCGTTCGCAGTGGGCCGACTGGATCGCGGCTTCGAGCTGGTAGGCGCCGAGCGACTTCATCTCGGATGCGCGGCGCAGGCAGAGCTCGGCCTCGGCGAGCAGGTCGGGGTTCCAGCGCAGCGGGTCCTGCTGGTCGAGCGGCACGTAGGCGCCGGTGTCGCTGCGGCGCGCGGGCATGCGGGCTTCGCAGAAGAGCATCAGCGCCAGCAGGCCCAGCGGCTCGGGTTCGGTGGGCATCAGGCCGCAGAGGATGCGGCACAGGTCGATGGCCTCGGTGGTGAGGCCGCGCGGCAGGGCGTCGGCGCCGTCGATGTCGTCCCAGCCGGTGCCGTAGGCGGCGTAGATGCCATCGAGCACGTCCTGCAGCCGCTGCGGCAGGTCGCGCGCCTGCGGGTATTCGAAGGGAATGCCGGCTGCGCGGATGCGGGCCTTGGCGCGCACCAGCCGCTGCCCGAGGGTGGAAGGCGCGGTGAGGAAGGCGCCGGCCATGCGCGCCGCGTCGAGGCCGAGCACGGTCTGCAGCATGAGCGGCGCACGTGCCGGGGCATCGACGGCCGGGTGCGCGCACACGAAGAGCAGGCGCAGCCGCTCGTCGGGAATGGCGCCGGCGCCGTCGGTGGCGTCGTCGACTTCACCCGCGAGCAGCAGCAGGGTCTGCGTGGCCTGGTCCTGCACGCGGCTGTGGCGCCAGGCGTCGAGCTTGCGGTGGCGCGCCACGCTCAGCAGCCAGGCGTCGGGCTCGGCCGGAATGCCGTCGGCGGGCCAGCGTTCGAGCGCGCGGGCGAAGGCGTCGGCCAGTGCGTCTTCGGATGCGGCGATGTCGTGGGTGCGCGCGGAGAGGATGGCCAGCAGCCGGCCGTACGACTCGCGCGCCGCCCGCTCGGCGGCCCAGTGAACCGCCGGGTCGCTCATGCAGCAGCCAGGGCCGTGGCGACGAAGACGGGCCGCACCTCCACCCCGCCGCTGGTCGCGCAGGGCGCACGCGCGGCCCATTCGAGCGCGGCGTCGAGGTCGGGAACGTCGATCACGAAGTAGCCGCCGAGCTGCTCCTTGGTGTCGGCGAAGGGGCCGTCCTGCACCTGGCGCCTGTCGCCGCGCACGCGCAGCGTGGTGCCGGTCATGGGCGGGAAGAGGCCGTGGCCGCCGAGCGAGATGCCCGACTGGCGCACGGCGTCGGCATATGCGACCCAGCTGGCGCGGTAGGCCTGCGCGGATGCGTCCTCGCGTTGCTCGAATTCGGCCGCGGGCTGATAGAACATCAACATGTACTGCATGGTGTCTCTCCGTCGTGGAAAAGCTTGCTGAGCAGGATCGCTCACCACAATGACGGCCCGCCGGCGGTCATTTCGACACGGGTCTCGTGTCGAGCAGAATATTTTTTACGTGGAAGCCGCCCGGTGCAACGGTGGCTGCACCGAAGCGAAAAGTTCTCGGCCAGCCTCCTTCAGGCGGCCTCTGCCTGCGCCGCGGGCGCGAACAGGGCTTCCATCTCGTTGCGCAGCTTGTAGGCCGCGGTATTGGTGTCGATGACCACGTCTGCCCAGCTCAGGCTCTGGCCCTTCTTCACCGGGCGCACCAGCCTGATGTTGTGCGCCAGCCCGAGCGGCAGGCCGCCCAGGCGCAGCGAGCGCCCGGCCGGCAGCAGCTTGCCCCAGACGGTGTAGCCGCCTTCTCCGTCGAGCATCTCGCCGGCGGCCAGGTCGCGCTTGGCGGTGGCGACCACGTCGGCGTTCCAGCAGGTGGCCACACCGGTGGCCTCGCCGCGCAGCGCCACGCTGGCCACCGACATGCCCACTTCGAGCCCGATCAGGTGCCAGCGCTTGTAGAGCGTGAAGTAGCGTCCGCTCGGGTCGGTGTGGGCGTTGTATTCCTCGAAGCAGTTCTTGATGTACTCGGTCTCGGCCTCGACCGTGACCCACACGCCCATGCGGATGTCGTACGGGATCTTCCGTCCGTCGGCTTCCAGTGAAGAGACCACCTCGACCATGCCCTTGCGCTCCAGCACGCCGCCTTCGCTCCTGGGCCGGGTGACGAAGGGAATGTCTTCCACGCTCGCGGGCGGGTAGAGCAGGCCGTCCGATGGCACGGCGAGGCCGGTGGCGTTGGCCACCGCCGAGCTTTCGATGGAAGGCTTGGAGCCGTCGAGGAAGCTGTTGAACATCTTCGGATTGAGCCCGCCGCGTTTCGCCTGCTCGGGCGTGAGGCCGTAGTTGCCCCACACCGTCTCGGGCGTCGATTCGGTGAAGTGCGGCAGCCACTTGTGACCGCGCCCGGCCGCCACCACCGGAAAGCCGCAGGTGCGCGCCCAGTCCACCAGGTCGCAGATCAGCGCGGGCTGGTCGCCGAAGGCCAGCGAATAGACCACGCCGGCCTGCTGCGCCCTGCGTGCGAGCAGCGGGCCGCAGAAGGCGTCGGCCTCGACCGTCACGTTCACCACGTGCTTGCCGTGCGCGAAGGCATCCAGGCAGTGGTCCACCGCCGCGATGGGGTTGCCGGTGCACTCGACCACGATGTCGATGGAGGGCTCGCGCGTCACGGCCTGCCAGTCGTCGGTGATCCAGGTGGTGCCTTGCTTGAGCGCCTCCTGCACCGATGCGGCGGCGGCACGGCCGGGCTCCCAGCCCACGCGTTCGAGGTTGACGCGGGCCGCGTCGGGCGAGAGGTCTGCGATGGCCACCAGCTGCACGCCGGGCGTGCGCGGGATCTGCGCCAGGTACATCGAGCCGAACTTGCCGGCGCCGATCAGGCCGATGCGGATGGGGCGGCCTTCGGCGGCGCGCTGCTGCAGGCGGGCGTGGAGGCTCATGTCGTCAGGCCTCCACGGTGTCGAGCACGTCGGGCGAGGTGCGCAGCGCGCTCTCGGGCAGGCCGTTCTTCCATGGCACATCCACGGGGTAGGGCTTCAGCAGGCAGTCGTCGGGCAGCAGCTCGATGGGCGTGAAGTCGCGGTGCGCGATGTATTCGGGGCGCTTGTGGCGGCGGATGTGGTTGCTGACGGCGCACAGGCTCAGGTACACGGCCACTCGGTTGAAGGGCGAGAGGTTGCTGCCCGAGGCATGCACCAGGCAGCTGTGGAACAGGATCATCGACCCGGCCGGCCCCTTGGGCGAGACGATGCCGCCCTGCTTTCCGCCGGCGCGGTCCACGAGCTGGCGGATCAGATCGTTGTCGACGGTCCACAGGGGATAGCTGGTGGTGGTGAGGTCATGCTTCGCATCGACCACGCCCTTGCGATGGCTGCCTGGGATGAACATCAGCGGGCCGTTGTGCTCGTTCACCTCGTCGAGAAAGATCGCCACGTTCATCGCGCGCTCGGTGGGCATCAGGTCGTCGTTGAGCCAGGTACCGTAGTCCTGGTGCCACTGCCACACGTCGCCTTCGAAGGCCATCTTTCCGTTGATCTTGAACTGGTGCATGTACACGTCTTCGCCGAAGAGATCGGTCACCGGTTCGACCATGCGCGGGTGGCGCGCGAGCCGCGCGAAGGGCTCGCTCACGAGGTGCGCGGCGAAGTTCGTGCGCACGGCGTCGGAGCCTTTCTCGCGCACGTTGAAGGCCTCGCGCTTCGCATAGAGATCGGGCACCGCGTCGGTCAGCACCTTGGTTTCTTCGGCCGAGAAGTGGCCGGGGAAGAACAGATAGCCGTCGCGCTCGAACTGTGCGCGCTGCTCGGGGTTGAGCTTCATGCCTTGTCTCCTTTTTGCTTGGGGGGAATGGCGGTGTGGGTGGATGCGGCATGCGCCAGCAGCCGTTCGCTCAGTGCCTCGCTGGCCCGCGAGACGTGTTCCTCGCTCAGGCGCGCGGCGCGGTCCGCGTTGCCTGTCGCGATGGCGTCGGCAATGGCTTCGTGCTCGTCCCACAGCGTCTCGCGCTGGGGCTCGGCCTGCAGCACCGCGCCCATCGCGCGGCGCAGGTGGCGCCAGTGCGGATCGGCGCTCTGCGCGATCAGCGGATTGCCCGATGCCTCGTAGATGGCCTGGTGGAAGGCCACGTCGGCATCGATCATGGCCTCCACGTTGCGCCCGCGCGCGGCGCGCCGGCCGCGCTCGATGAGCTTCGGGTCGATGCGAAAGCGCTGCCGCGCCGCCAGCCGCGCGGCCAGGGCATCGAGCGCACCGCGCACCTGGTAGACCTTGCGCATCGCCTCCGCTTCGAGCGGGGCTACCAGCACGCCACGGCCGGGCGCGTCGAGCACGAAGCCGTCCTTCTTCAGCAACCGCAGCGCCTGCAGCACCGGCTGGCGCGACACCGAGAGGCGCTGCGCGATGTCTTCCTGCGTGATGCGCTCGCCGGGTGCGAGCGTGCCGCTGCTGATGGCGCCGAGCAGGGCGCGGTAGACCTGGTCGACGAGGTCGGGCGCGACCTCGATGCTGACGAGCTGGGCGGGCATGGTTGTCTCCTTGCGCCGGGTTCTTCGAACTCTGTATACAGAGTACGGAGTTCAGGGCTGTCGCGGCTAGCGGGTTTTTACCCATTGGTGCTGCAAAAGAGCGGAAGCCGCCGCTAAGCTCGACCCCATGCAACTACCCACCTACGACGACGTCATCGCCGCAGCCGCGCGGCTCGAAGGCCATGCCCACCGCACGCCGGTGCTGCGCTCCACCACCGCCAACGAGCGCTGGGGGGCCGAGTTCTTCTTCAAGTGCGAGAACTTCCAGCGCATGGGCGCCTTCAAGTTCCGCGGCGCGTTCAACGCGCTGTCGAAGTTCGATGCGACGCAGCGCAAGGGCGGCGTGATCGCCTTCTCGTCGGGCAACCACGCGCAGGCCATCGCGCTGTCGGCGCGCCTGCTGCAGATGCCCGCCGTGATCGTGATGCCCAAGGACGCGCCGGCCGCCAAGGTCGCGGCCACCAAGGGCTACGGCGCCGAGGTGGTGATGTACGACCGCTTCACCGAGGACCGCGAGGCGCTGACGAAGAAGCTGGCACAGGAGCGCGGCATGACGATGATCCCGCCCTACGACCACCCCGACGTGCTCGCTGGCCAGGGCACGGCGGTGAAGGAGCTGATCGAGGAAACCGGCCCGCTCGACCACCTGTTCGTGTGCCTTGGCGGCGGCGGGCTGCTCTCGGGCTCGGCGCTGTCGGCACGCGCGCTGTCGCCGCAGTGCAAGGTCTACGGCGTTGAGCCCGAGGCGGGCAATGACGGCCAGCAGTCGTTCCGCGCCGGGAAGATCGTGAGTATTGAGACGCCGAAGACCATCGCCGACGGCGCGCAGACGCAGCACCTGGGCGAGTACACCTTCGGCATCATCCGCCGCGACGTGGACGACATCTTCACCGTCACCGACGAGCAGCTCGTCGACGCGATGCGCTTCTTCGCCGAGCGCATGAAGATGGTGGTGGAGCCCACCGGCTGCCTCGCCTTCGCGGGCGCGATCGCGGCGGGCAAGGCGATCGCGGGCCAGCGCGTGGGCGTGCTGATCAGCGGTGGCAACGTCGACCTGTCGCGCTTCGCGGCGCTGATCGCACCGCAGTAACTCTCGGCCTCGTTCAGGCCCGGATTCCGCTGGCCGTGAGGTGCAGCAGGCGATCGGCCTGCGCGGCCGCGCTTTCCGAGTGCGTCACCAGCACCAGCGAGGCGCCGTGCTCGCGGGTCTGGCCGATCAGCAGTTCCATCACCTTCGCGGCGGTGGTGGGGTCGAGGTTGCCCGTGGGCTCGTCGGCCAGCAGCAGGGCGGGGCGGTGTACCAGCGCGCGTGCGATGGCCACGCGCTGCAGCTGGCCGCCCGACAGCGTCTGCGGCAGCCGCGTACCCATGCCGGGCAGGCCCACCGCCTCGAGCATGTGCGCGATGCGGCCTTCGCTGTCCTTCTGCTGCCCCAGCAGCATCAGCGGCAGCGCCACGTTCTGCGTCACGTCCAGGTGCGGCAGCACGTGGAAGGCCTGGAACACGAAGCCGACATGCCGCCGCCGCCAGAGCGCGCAGGCTTCGCCGTCGAGCGCGCCGATGTCGACGCCGTCGTGCGTCACCGTGCCCTGGTCCCAGCTGTCGAGGCCGGCCATGCAGTTGAGCAGTGTCGACTTGCCCACGCCCGATTCACCCACGATGGCGACGAACTCGCCGGGCTCCACGGTGAGCGTCACGTTCTCGAAGACAGGCGCATCACCGTAGTGCTTGCCGAGGTTGGAAATACGCAGCGTCATCTGGGAGCGACGGCCTTGGCCATGAGTTGAACGGCGGCCTGCACCGCGTCGGGAGCGTCGCAGGCGATCACGGTGCGCTGCGGCATGCTGCGCAGCCAGGTGACCTGCCGCTTGGCGAGCTGACGCGTGGCGGCGATGCCGCGCTCTCGCAGATCGGCCATGGCCCTGGCGTCGGGCGCCGCGCTGCCGGCCGCATCGAGCGTTTCCCAGGCTTGCCGGTAGCCGACGCAGCGCATCGAGGGCAGGTCGGTCGAAAGATCGCCGCGTGCGCGCAGGGCACGCACCTCGTCGAGGAAGCCTGCGGCGAGCATGGCGTCGAAGCGCTCGGCGATGCGGCCATGCAGCCACGAGCGGTCGGCGGGCTCCAGCGAGAACAGCGCGCCGCCTTCGACCGCGCCGGCTGCCTTGTTGTCGCTCGCATGGAAGCTCGACAGTGGCTGGCCGCTGCTCTCCCACACTTCGAGCGCGCGCTGGATGCGCTGGCTGTCCTGCGGCGCGAGCCGTGCGGCCGTGACCGGATCGACCTGCGCGAGCCGCGCGTGCATCGCGGGCCAGCCGAGCGCGGCCGCGTCGGCATCGATGCGCGCGCGCACCGCGGCATCGGCCGCGGGCATGGCGTCGATGCCGTCGAACAGCGCCTTGAAATAGAGCATGGTGCCGCCCACCAGCAGCGGCAGCGCGCCGCGCGCGCGGATCTCGCCGATGAGCCGCGTGGCGTCGGCCACGAAGGCGGCGGCGCTGTAGCTCTCGCGCGGATCGAGGATGTCGATCAGATGGTGCGGCACGGCGGCCTGCTCGGCGGGCGTGGGCTTGGCGGTGCCGATGTCCATGCCGCGGTAGACCAGCGCCGAATCGACCGAGACGATCTCCACCGGCAGCAGGCGCGCGAGCGCCAGCGCGGCGGCCGTCTTGCCCGAGGCGGTGGGACCTGCGAGCGCGATGTAGCGCGGTGGAGTCGGGGAGGGCGCGGCATCGGGCGATGCGCGGGTGGCGGCCTTCGCGGCCGCGTCGGAACTGGGAGACATGGTGCGCCGAGCGTAGCAAATGGCGCGGGCCCGGCAGCGTGCCGGGCCTTGGGTGGAGGCGGGGAGGTGGGGAGGTGGCCGCCCTCAGATGGCGGCGGGCACTGGCGGCGCCACCTTGCCGCTCACGTCCTGCGGCGTGAGCGGGGCCGAGGCAGCCGGCGGCGCGAGGCGCGGTGTCGGCCGCACGGCGGCGTTGCTGGCGACCATGTTCTCCGGCTTCATGCGGAACAGCTGGGTCAGCGCCGCGCGGTACTGCGCCTCGCCGATGGAATTGGTGTTGTGGTGCGAGCCGCCCTCGACCAGCACGAACATCTTTGGCCCGGTGGCCGCGTCGTACAGCTTGCGGCCCAGCGTCGGGTTGATGAGGCTGTCGGCCGTGCCGTGCACCACGAGCAGCGGCGAGCCGATGTCCTTGACCGCGTTGATCGCCTCGAAACGCTGCGTGATGAACGGGCCGAAGGGCAGCCAGCCCCACTTGAAGCCGCTGACCACGTCGGCGATGGAGGTGAAGGTGCTCTCGACGATGGTGCCGCTCTCGTCCTTCACGTGCGCCGCGAGATCGATGCCGATGGCGCCGCCGAGCGAGTGGCCGAAGATGTAACGGTGCTGCCTGGGGTGGCGCGCGGCCAGCCAGGTCCAGGCGGCGCGGGCGTCCTCGCGGGCCGATTCTTCCGAGGGCAGGCCCTTGGAGCTCTTCCCGAAGCCGCGATAGTCGATGGCCAGCACAGAGAAGCCCAGCTCATGCATGCGCTGGATGCGTGGTGCCGAGCCGGCCACGTTGTAACGGGCTCCGTGCAGGTACAGCAGGACAGGAGTGGCGGTGGTCTCGGGCGCGCCGCCCAGCCACAGGCCGTGCAGGCGCGCGGGCTCGCCGGTGAGGGAGGACTGGAAGTCGATCCACACGTCCTCCATGCCCTGGGCCATGGAGGCGGTGTTGCCCCAGCTGCGGTCGCTGGGCTGGAAGATCCATTCGCGTTGCTGCTCGTCGAGCGTCGAGCAACCGGCGGCGAGCAGTGCACACAGCGAGAGGACAGACGCGAGGAGGGTCCAGCGTTTCATCATGGGTTTGAGGGACAGCGGAGTCGGCTCGAAAGTTCACCTGCTTTCACCTTGATGCGCCGACACGGCAGCAAGGTAACTCCCTGAAACAGTGCTCGCCGGCACTTTACCGAGCACATGCAACGGATGTGCCTGGGATTTCGCCGACTGCGGAAAACCCTAGAAAAAAGGCTTAAAAATGTCCGAAAACCGCAGATCGGCCGGGGGGTCGCTGCTTATCGGCCACGCATGAAGAGCGAATCCAGCTCGCGCACCGAAAGCTGGCGCCAGGTCGGCCGGCCGTGGTTGCACTGGTCCGAACGCTCGGTGGCCTCCATCTGGCGCAGCAGCGCGTTCATCTCGTCGATGGTGAGCTTGCGGTTGGCCCGCACCGCGCCGTGGCAGGCCATGGTGGAGAGCAGTTCGTTCTGGGCGCGCTGCACCACGGTGCTGGCGTCGTGCTGGCCCAGTTCGGCCAGCACGCTGCGCGCGAGCTCCACCGGATCGCCGTCGGCCAGCGTTCCGGGCACGGCGCGCACCGCGAGCGTGCGCGCCGAGAAGGGCGTGATCTCCAGCCCCAGCGTCGGCAGCACCTCGGCGCAGGCCTCCGCCGTGGCCACTTCCTGCGGCGTGGCCGCGAAGGTCGCCGGAATCAGCAGCGGCTGGCTGCTGATGGCAGCGCCGTCGAGCTGCGTCTTGAGCCGCTCGTAGACGATGCGCTCGTGCGCCGCGTGCATGTCGACGATCACCAGGCCCTGGCTGTTCTCGGCCAGGATGTACACCCCCTGCAACTGGGCCAGCGCGCGGCCCAGCGGCCAGGCCTCGTCGTTGTTGGCGATGGACTGCGTGCCAGGGCTCGGCGCAAGGGGAAGTCCGCTCGGAGCCTGGAAGCTTGCCGGCGCCGCGCTGGCAGCGGGCCAGGGTGGCGGCGCGGAAGGTTCCGACGCATGCAGCGCAACCTGCCGCGGCTGCTCGCTGCGCTGGGGCCACATCGCCTCGAAATCGCCGGTGCCGCGTTCGCGCGGCGTGAAATCCATGGCCGGCTGGGCCCAGCTTGCGTTCGGGGGCAGCGGCGCCTGCTTGAAGAAGGGCTGCGGCGCGCCTGCCGGCGCTGTCGCGTCATTGGCGCGCGGAGCCGCCAGCGCGTCCTCGACGGCATGGCGTACGGCCTGGTGCACCTCGCGCCCGTCGCGAAAGCGCACTTCGATCTTGGTCGGATGCACGTTCACGTCGACGCGCGACGGATCGATTTCGAGGTACAGCGCATAGACCGGCTGGCGCTGGCCGTGCAGCACGTCTTCATACGCGCTGCGCACCGCGTGCGACAGCACCTTGTCGCGCACGAAGCGTCCGTTGACGTAGAAGAACTGATGATCGCCGCGCGAACGCGCCGCGTCGGGAATGCCCGCGCGGCCGACCACGCGCACCGCGCCGCCTTCGCGCGCGACGGCCACGCTCTGCGACACGAACTCGTCGCTCAGCGCATCGGCCAGCCGCTGCTCGCGCGTGGCGGCTGCGCGCCACTGCTCGACCAGCTTGCCGTCGTGCCAGATCGAGAAGCCCACCTCGGGCCGCGCCAGCGCATGGCGGCGCACCGCCTCGATGCAATGGGCCAGCTCGGTGGCGTCCGTCTTCAGGAACTTGCGGCGCGCAGGGGTTGCGAAGAACAGCTCGCGCACCTCGACCGTGGTGCCGGTGGAGCGCGCCACGGGCCGCAGCTCGCCGGTGCGCCCGTCGAGCGCGAAGGCCGAATCGGAGCCCGCGAAGCGCGAAAGAATGCTCAGCTCGGCAATCGCATTGATGGCGGCCAGCGCCTCGCCGCGAAAGCCCATCGTGCCGACCGTCTCGAGGTCGTCAAGGCTGGCGATCTTGCTGGTCGCGTGGCGGCGCAGCGCCACCGTGAGTTCCTCGCGGGGAATGCCCAGGCCATCGTCTTCCACGGAGATCAGCCGCACGCCGCCGGAGGCCAGCCGCACCGTGATCTGGCCGGCACCTGCGTCCAGCGCGTTGTCCAGCAGCTCGCGCACCACCGAGGCCGGACGCTCGACGACTTCACCGGCGGCGATCTGGCTGATCAACTCGTCGGGAAGCTCGCGGATCGGGCGGCGTTGTGGGGGGGAGATGGTGGTGGGGAGGGCGCTCACCGGGGCATTCTAAAAGCGCGGGTTGCGAGGCGTCCGCTCAGGGCTGCTGCAGCTGCTTGAACATCACGTAGGCATCCACGAAGCCGTGCCGCGGATGCCTGAACGCGCCTGGCAGCGTGCCGACGATCTCGAAGCCCATCTTGCGCCACAGGCGCACCGCGCCTTCGTTGGTGGACACGACGAAGTTGAACTGCATCGCGCGAAAACCCATGCACAGGGCCTCCTGCTGCGAGTGTTCGCACAGGGCCGATGCGACACCCATGCCGCGCGCCGCGTCGGACACGACGTAACCGCAATTGCTTACGTGCGAGCCCTGGCCCGGCTGGTTGGGGCGCAGGACGTAGGTGCCGAGCACCGCGCCCTGGTCGTTGCAGGCGACGAAGATCGCCGTGGGCACCTTCATCCACGAGTGGCGCGCCTGTTCCTCGGTCACGTCGGGCGCATACGTGTAGGTGTCCGCGCGGCGGAAGGTGGGTTCCAGGACTGACCAGATGGCGGGCCAGTCCGCATCCGTGGCGGCGCGTATGTGCAGCATGGGGTGATTCGCGAGTGCGTCGAGGTCGAGCAAGGATAATCCGCGCCCATGGAAATCATCAGCTTTCTCGTCGACTTCATCCTTCACGTCGACAAGCACCTCGAGGCCTTCGTCATCGCCTACGGCCCCTGGGTCTATGCCTTGCTGTTCCTCATCGTCTTCGTGGAAACCGGCGCGGTGGTGATGCCGTTCCTGCCGGGCGACTCGCTGCTCTTCATCGTCGGCGCGCTGTGCGGCGCGGGGCTCATGAACTATCCGCTGGCGTGCGGCATCCTGATCGCGGCCGCGATCCTGGGCGACCAGTGCAACTACTCCATCGGGCGCTACTTCGGGCCGAAGGTGTTCCAGTGGGAGAACTCGCGCTTCTTCAACCGCAAGGCCTTCGACCAGGCCCATGCCTTCTACGAGCGCTACGGTGGCATCACCATCATCCTCGCGCGCTTCATGCCCTTCATCCGCACCTTCGCGCCCTTCGTGGCCGGCGTTGCCGAGATGAACCGAGCGAAGTTCACGATGTTCAACGTGGTGGGCGGGCTGATCTGGGTGCTGGGCATCGCCACCGCCGGCTACTTCTTCGGCAATCTGCCTTTCGTGCGCCAGCATCTGGACAAGATCATCTGGGCGCTGATCTTCGTACCGGGCCTTCTGGCGATCTACGGCGCGTGGCGCGCCTCCAAGGCCGAGAAGGCGCGCGAGGCCCAGGCCTCGCAGGCCTGATCCGACTTCGCCAACCAATGAAAAAGCGCGCCGGCAGCGCGCTTTTTCATGCAGGCCCGTTGTTCAGACCGTGCATCAGTAGTTCGGCCCGTTGCCCGGGTAGTAGCCGCTGCCGCGCGGATAGCGTTGCTGGTTGTAATAGTTGCGTTCATCGGCATTGCGGCCGACTTGGTTGCCGATGAGGCCGCCGATGGCCGCGCCGCCCACGGTGCTCGCGGTGTTGCCGCCGATGGCATTGCCCACCAGAGCGCCGCCCACGGCGCCTACGCCGGTCCCGAGGTTCTGATTGGGACCGCTTGCGCAACCCGCAATGGTCATGACCGAAGTGGCTGCGGCTGCAGCGATCCAGAGACGTGTGTTCATGATGTCCACCTTTCGATGAGTGATGGTTCATCATGTCCAAAGCACCCCGGTGCGCCGTGTAGGAACCAGCCGCACGTGCCTGTGCGGCCCCGCGGGGCGCACCGCGTGGGACAGGAGTGCATGCTTTGGCCCTACAGCCGGAAGCGGCGGGGCCGCAGCGCGATCAGAGCTGCCGGCTGCGCGCCAGCGGCGGGTTCTGCGCGAAGTAGCGCTGGATGCCGCGCATCAGTGCGTCGGCCAGGTTCTCCTGGTAGTCGACACGGCGCAGGTTGGCTTCTTCTTCCGGATTGCTGATGAAGGCGGTTTCCACCAGCACGCTCGGAATGTCGGGCGCCTTCAGCACCGCGAAGCCGGCCTGTTCGACCTGGCCCTTGTGCAGCCGCGCGCCGATGCCCTTGATCTCGCCGAGCATTGCGCCGCCGAGCTTGAGGCTGTCGTTGATCTGCGCGGTGGTGCTCATGTCGAGCAGCGCTCGCTGCACCTGGGCCTCGTGGTTGCCCACGTTCACGCCGCCGACGCGGTCGGCGTCGTTCTCCTTGTTGGCGAGCCACCGTGCGGCGCTGCTGGAGGCGCCGCTCTGGCTCAGCGCGAACACGCTGGCGCCGCGCGCGGCGGGTGTGGTGAATGCGTCGGCGTGGATGCTCACGAACAGGTCGGCCTGCACGCGCCGCGCCTTCTGCACGCGCACGCCCAGCGGCACGAAGAAGTCGGCGTCGCGCGTGAGGAAGGCGCGCATGGGGCTGCCGTTCACGCTGCTCGCGTTGATGCGCTGGCGCAGGCGGTGGGCCACCTGCAGCACGATGTCTTTCTCGCGCGTGCCGTTGGGGCCGATGGCGCCGGGGTCTTCGCCGCCGTGGCCGGGGTCGAGCGCCACGATGATGATGCGGTCGGTGCGATTGGCCGTGGCGGAAACCGGTGGTGGGGGCGGCACGGGCGATGCGGACGGCGCAGGGGGCCTGGCAGGCGCGGCGGCCACCACGGGAGGCGGTGGTGGCGTCACGGGCCTTTCGCCGCCGGCCGTTGCGCCGGTAGGCGGCGATTGCGGGCCGGGTCGCATCGACTGCTGAGCCATCAGGTCGCCGAGCGGATCGGCGGCCGGTGCAGGCGCGGTTGGCGGCGGCGCGACGGCGACCGCGGAGCCGCCGCCCGAAGCGCGCGGCGCATCGCGCAGGCGCTCGGCGATCAGCGCTTCCATCGGGTCGATCGCCTGCTCGGGGTACAGGTCGAGCACCAGCCGGTGCTTGTAGGCGGCCACGGGCGCGAGCGAGAACACCTGCGGCACCACGGCCTGCTTCAGGTCGAACACGATGCGCACCACCTTCGGTGCGTTCTGCCCCACGCGCAGGCCGTTGATGTACGGGTCGCCGGGCTTGATCTTGCCGACGAGCTCGCGCAGTTCGGGGTTGAGGTCGATGCCCTCGATGTCGACGGCCAGCCGAGGCGGGCTGCCCACCACGAGCTGCTGCGAGTTCAGGCGTGCGTCGGATTCGATGGTCACGCGCGTGTAGTCGGCGGCGGGCCACACGCGCACTGCGAGGATGGTGGCTCCGCGCGCGATCTGGTGCACGCCGAGCATCAGCGCGATGCTGCCGCCCTGCAGCAGCACGCGCCGTTTGAGGCCGGCCGCCTTCATGCGGCGATGCGCGCCAGCAGATCGCTGCCGCGAGCGGTGTTCGCCAGGAGGGTCACGCTGCGTGTGTCGTCAGTCATTGCTTCTATTTTAATAGCGAGGTCGGCAATTGGCGTACGGCCCGCGGCGTTGTCCGGCCACTCGGCCAGCTTGAGGCCCGGCCCGGCGAAGATGTCGCGGAAGCCGGCGTCGTCCCATTCGCGCGGATCGGCGAAGCGATAGAAGTCGAAATGGAAGATCTGCAGCCCGTCGGGCGCCTCGTGGGGCTCGACCACCGCGTAGGTGGGGCTCTTGATGCGCCCGGTGATGCCCAGGGCGCGAAGCAGGTGGCGTACGAAGGTGGTCTTGCCGGCGCCGAGGTCGCCATGCAGTTCGATGAAGGCGTCGCGCAATGCGGGTGACGAGGCCAGAGCCTTCGCGAAGGCTTCGGTGTCGGCTTCGCTGCACCAGCGCAGGCTGCGGGTGCTTTTGTGCGTTTCTACAATCGGCAAGTGATCGTCAGCCATCCACTCGTTGTTCGTATTCAGGCCTTGGCCAGGGAACTCGGATTCTCCCAAATCGGAATCGCGGGCGTCGATTTATCGAGCGCCGAGGCCGGTCTGATGCAATGGCTGGCCCATGGGTTCCATGGCGAGATGCAATACATGGAAACGCACGGCACGCGCCGCGCGCGTCCTGCCGAGCTGGTGCCGGGCACGGTCAGCGTGATCACCGCGCGCATGGACTACCTGCCGCGCAGCACCGAGCCCGAGTGGCAGGCCATCGAGTTCGACCGGCTGAAGCGCCCCGGCGAGGCCATCGTGTCGGTCTACGCCCGGGGCCGCGACTATCACAAGGTGCTGCGCAACCGGCTCGCCAGGCTGGCCGAGCGCATCGCCGAGGAGGTCGGCCCCTTCGGCCATCGCGCCTTCACCGACTCGGCCCCCGTGCTCGAGGCAGAGCTGGCCTCGCGCAGCGGCCAGGGCTGGCGCGGCAAGCACACGCTGGTGCTCGACCGCGACGCGGGCTCGATGTTCTTCCTGGGCGAGATCTACGTCGACATGGAACTGCCGCCGAGCGAGCCCGTCACCGCGCACTGCGGCAGCTGCAGCGCCTGCATCGACGTGTGCCCGACGCAGGCCATCGTGGCGCCCAAGAGGCTCGACGCGCGCCGCTGCATCTCGTACCTCACCATCGAGCACGGCGGTTCCATTCCGGTCGAACTGCGTCCGCTGATGGCCAACCGCATCTATGGCTGCGACGACTGCCAGCTGATCTGCCCCTGGAACAAGTTCGCCAAGAAGAGCACGCTGCCCGACTTCGACGCGCGCGAGGAACTCACCAGCCGCACGCTGGCCAATCTCTTCGCGTGGACCGAACAGGACTTCCTGCGCCGCACCGAAGGCAGCCCTATCCGCCGCATCGGCCACGAGCGCTGGCTGCGCAACATCGCGGTGGCGCTGGGCAACGCGGCACGGGTGGGCGAGGGCGGTGCGAAGGAAGCGCTGGCGACGCGGGCAGAGCACCCGAGCGAACTGGTGCGCGAGCACGTCGCCTGGGGCCTCGCGCAACGCGCAGACTGAGCCTCAGGCCGGCAGGATCTCGCGCACCCGCTCCCATGGCCGGCACATGAGCGTGCCGCGCGGCGACACCACGATGGGCCGCTGCAGCAGGATCGGGTGTTCCACGATGAAGTCGAAGATCTGGTCGTCGGTCCATTTCGGATCGGCGAGGTTCAGCTCTTCGTAGGGAGCCTCCTTGGTGCGCAGCAGGTCTCGCGCGCCCATGCCCATGGCCTTGGAGAGCTCGCGCAGCTTCTTCTTCGAGGGCGGCGTTTCAAGATAGAGAACGATCTCGGGCTCCACGCCGCTTTCGCGGATCAACTGCAGCACGTTGCGCGACGTGCTGCAGTTGGGCTTGTGGTAGATCGTCATCGGGTAGGCGGTGGTGGGGGTGCGTGCGGTCATGGTGCCGATGATAGAAAACAGGCGCCGCTCAGCTTTCCTGTGCGTCCATCGAGAACGGAAACCGCGCCTCCCAGAATTCCGCCAGGCGCGGATCGGCATCGACACGGCGCACCACCTGCGCCATGCGCGGCGCCACGCGATAGAAGCGCCGGCGGCGCGGCGTCCAGCGCGACACCACTGTCACGTACAGGTCGAGCATGCTGATCTTCTCGCCCAGCAGGTAGGGCGCGGGCTCGTCGATCTGCGAATCCATCAACTGCCAGCAATGCGCGATGCGCTCGGCGGTGCGTTCGAGCATCGCCGGCTGCGCGGCGGGGTCGGGCACGAGGCGCGAAGGCTCGTCGCGCACCCAGAACATCGAATAGATGGCGGCCGGCAGGTAGACCATCCAGCGCAGGTACCGCGCACGCAGCGGGTCGTCGGGCGCGGGGCAGAGTTGGGCCTCGGGATAGCGGTCGCCCAGCCAGAGCAGGATGGCCGCGCTCTCGGTCATCACCTCGCCCGAAGGCAGCACGAGCGCCGGCACCTGTCGCATCGGGTTGACGCCGGCGACCCGCTCGCGCTCGGCATCGCCCTCCCACGGGGCGATGTCGACGGTCTCGACCTGCGCTCCGATCAGCGTGAGCGCGGCGTGCACGGGCGTGGCGCCCGAGCCGGGGGCGCCGTAGAGGGTGTAGCGGTCTTCGCGGGCGGAGGTGGATGGCGTAGTCATCCGCGCAGGTTACGCAGGCCCGCCCCCGATGTCACGTAGGTCAGGCGGCCAGAAGCGCGTCCACCTTCTTCAGCCCTTCGAGCGTCTTCACGCAGGCCTCGGCCACTTCAGTGCCCTTCACCGCGAAGTGGCGGTGGAAGTACTTGCGGTGCTCCACGTGCTCGTGGAAGTGGTGCGGCGTGAGCACGGCCGAGAAGATCGGCACGTCGGTCTCCAGCTGCAGCGACATCAGCGTGCTGACCACCGTGTTCGCCACGAACTCGTGGCGGTAGATGCCGCCGTCGACCACCAGCGCGCAGCCGATGATGGCCGCGTACTTGCCCGAGTTGGCGAGCCGCTTGGCGTGCAGCGGGATCTCGAAGGCGCCCGGCACGTCGAAGATGTCGATGAGATCGCGCGCCACGCCCTGGCGCTCCATCTCCTCGAGGAAGGCGTCGCGCGCCTGGTGGACGATGTCGGAATGCCACTGCGCCTCGACGAATGCGATGCGCGTGCCGCGCGGCGAACCCGACGCGGTGACGGCGGAAAGGGGAAGGTCGTTGATCTGACTCATGGTGTGCCTCTTGAAGAAAGCAGGTTTCCTGAATCAGGGCGCACGAAACAGCGAGCCCGCTCGCGCGCCGGTTCGCCTGAAAAAGCGCAGCGCGCGGGCCGACCCGCATTTCGCGCTCTCTTTCATCCGGACTGTGACCGTCGGCTTCGGAATCGCACCGAAATCTGCTGACCCTGGAGCTCATTGCGAGCCCCAGGCGCTCGCGGGCTTGTGCTGCCTTTCCTTCCGGAACATGCCGCCATCACCGCCGGTGGGGAATTTCGCCCCGCCCTGAGAACGCTTGCCGCGCGGCGAACCGCGCAGCGGGGGCGATTCTAGGTGGCACCCACGGTGCCGGCCTGTCGCCCCCGCGCCAGACCTTCGCCCAGGCAAGGATTTTCCTCAGAAGCGATACGTGGCCGCCGCAGTCACGGTACGGCGCTGGCCGTAGAAGCAGTCGCCGCGCGCGAGGCAGGTGGTCAGCTGAACCTTGTCGGTCAGGTTGCCGACGTTGAGCGACAGGCGCAGCGGGCCGTTGTCCCAGGCGAACATCGCGTCGAGCAGCGTGACCGAGGGCACCGGGTTGGCGTCCATGCCGTCGTACGACTTGCCGAGGTAGCGCACGCCGCCGCCCAGCGAGAAGCCGGGCACGCCGCCGATGGAGAAGCGCCGCATCAGCCAGGCCGAGGCGGTGTGCTTCGGCACGCCCGAGATGCGCTTGCCCAGGTCGGAGCCGGTGCTGCGCGACACGCGTGCGTCGGTGTATGCGTAGGAGGCGACCCAGTCCCAGTCGCGCCCGATGCTGCCCTTGTATTCGAGCTCCAGCCCCTTCACGTGCACCTCGCCGAGCTGCACGCTGTTGAGCGGATTGGTCGGGTCGGTGGTCTTGCGGTTGGTGTCGCGCAGGTCGTACACCGCCGCCAGGAACGAGGTGCGCTGGCCTTCGGGCTCCCACTTCACGCCAGCTTCCCACTGCTTGCCGCGCTGCGGCTTGAATGGCTTGTTGTTCACGTCCGCGCCGCCCAGCGGCAGGAACGACTCGGCATAGCTCAGGTAGGGCGCCCAGCCGCCATCGGCCAGGTAGACGAGGCCGGCGCGCTTGGTGGTGGCCTTGTCGTCCACCGCCACCGCAGGGCGGCCTTCGGTGTTGGTGGTGGCCTTGTCGTGGCGCAGGCCCAGCAGGCCGATCCAGCGGCCGTACTTGACCTGGTCCTGCACGTAGATGCCGGCCTGCTTCTGCAGCACCGCGGGCTGCCGCGTGAGGAAGGTGGGCGCGGAGTAGTTGCCGTACACCGGCGCGTAGACGTCGAGCGCGCCCGCGCGGCCGCGGCCGGTGAGCTGCGAGGTCTCGTTGCGCTGGAAGTCCGCGCCGACGAGCAGCGTGTGCTCCGCCGCGCCGGTCTTGAAGTGCGCCTCGGCCTGGTTGTCGAGCAGCAGCATCTTGCCGCCGTTGAGCTGCACGATCAGGTCGCGCTCGATGGTGCGCTGGTCGGCATTGAACACCGGCCGTGCCGGGCGCCCCGTGAGCCGGTTGGCAGTGAAGCTGGTGTACGAGGAGTTGTAGACCACCTTGCTCTCGGTCGAGCGCAGGTTCTGCCTGAAGGTCCAGGTGTCATTGAAGCGGTGGCTGAACAGGTAGCCCAGCGAGGTGTTGCGCGTGTCGTAGCGGTCGAAGCCCGGCTCGCCGGTGAAGGTCGAGGTGGGAATCTGGCCGTACAGCGAGGGCAGCAGCGTGCCCTGCCAAGGGAAGAAGCCGATCAGCGAGCCGCTCTTGTCCTTCTGGTAGAGCGCCTGCAGCGTGAGCGAGGTGTCGGCGTTCGGGCGCCAGGTGAGCGAGGGCGCCAGCAGGATGCGGTCGTCGGGCACGTGGTCGACCTGCGTGCCGCTGTCGCGGTTGACGGCCACCAGGCGGTAGAGCCACTTGCCTTCGGTGTCCAGCGGCCCGGTGAAGTCGGCCGCGACCTGCTTGCGGCTGTGGCTGCCCAGCTGCACCTGCACCTCGCGCTGCCGCTCGGCCTGCGGACGCTTCGACACCAGGTTCAGCACGCCGCCGATGCCGCCCTGGCCGTAGAGCACCGAAGAGGGCCCGCGCAGCAGTTCGACGCGTTCCAGCGTGTACGGGTCGGCGCGCGTGGTGTTGTAGGTGCCGTAGCTTCGCTGCAGCCCGTCGAGGTACTCGATGGCATCCCCGCCGCGCACCTTGAAGCGGTCGACGCGGCTGTCGAAGTTGCTCGACACCACGCCCGCCGTGTAGTTGGTGGTCTCGCGCAGCGTGAGCGCGCTCTGCGCCTCCATCTGGTCGCGCGTGATCACCGAGATGGCCTGCGGCGTCTCGATCAGCGGCGTGTCGGTCTTGGTGGCGGTGCCGCCGCGCCTGGCGACGAAGCCGGTCACCGGGCCGGTGGCGGTCTCTCCCGCATCGCCGGTCACGGTGATGGTCGGCAGGGCCTTGCGGGTCTCGGCAGATTCGTCTTTTTCCTCGGCGTAGGCTGGTATGGCGGCGCCCAGCGCCATTGCGGTTGCGGCGAGCGTGGCGCGGCGGGTATGAGAAAGGCGCCAAGCCGGGCGGCGATGCTTCTTCGATGTCATGTGCAGCTTCTCCTGTGTCCTGCGTTTGGGGGGAGTGGCTGCGGCGTGCGCCGGATGTGGGCGCGCCATGGCTTCTCGTCTCTGATCCGGTGATTCCGTCGATCCGGACGAGCGCAACCGGCGGCTCGCTTCGGGCTGGCGGCCGGTGTGTTTTGTGGGTTCTTGTTGCGTCGTCGCGGGCAGCTTTTTCGGCTGCGGTCTTCGTTCCTTCGAAGACGGCTGGCGCCCGTTGCGGGCGGCTGGCTGAGGCCGGCGATTATAGGAAGAAAGATGTCAGCGCCCGGCGAGAAACAGCGTCATGCGCTGCAGTTCGTCGTCGAGCGCCGCGCGGAACTCCGCGTCGCGCGGCCTCTTGTCGGCATAGCCGAACATCGGCTTCAGCCGGCCCTCGGGTGAGTTGCCGAAATTGGCCCAGCCGATCACGCGGTCGTGCCACAGCATCGGCAGCGCGTAATAGCCGAACTGGCGCTTCGGCGCGGGCGTGTAGGCCTCGAACTTATAGGTCCAGCCCCAGAGCAGCTCGAAGCGGCGGCGGTCCCACACGGCAGGGTCGAAGGGCGCGAGCAGGCGCACCGCATCGTCGGGCGCGTGGCGGCGCGAGGCCGGGTTCTCGTCGGCGGGCCAGAACCAGGTGGTGCCGTCGATGCTGCAACTGGCGAGCTCCTCGCGCGCGATGCGCAGCGCGGCCTGCGTCTGCGCCGCGAGATGCGGCGCGCCATAGCCCAGCAGCCGCACGAGATACGTCAGGCTGGAGGCCGGCAGCGGCGCGTACTTGCGCACCACCAGCTCGATGAGCGCCGCCGCGCGGCGCGCGCGCCCGGCGGGGCTGTCGTCTGCGGGCACGTGCGTCACCGCCTCGTAGACGCGCGTGCCGCTGTCGCGCCGCACCACGCGCAGCATGCCGCGGTAGTGCATGCCGTCGAGCAGATGCGTGGTCGCGTTGCTGGAGCCGCCCCAATAGTTCTTGACGCGGCCGTGCGCGAAATGCTGCTCGACCTGGCGCGGATGCACCGGGCCGTGCTCCTGCACGTAGGCGAGCACGTCGGCCGCCTTGCGCCGCGTGTCGGCGTCCCATGCCTGCCTGGCCTCGCGCGGATGCATCAGCGCCAGATGCTCGCGCGGCAGGAAGCCGTAGTTGACGAGGCAGTCTTCCTCGACGGCGAGGCGCGTGTAGCGGCTTTCGAGATCGCCCGCGCGGTAGTCCTTCACGCGGTGGCGCAGCGTGAGGTCTTGCGCGCGTGCCGGGGCTCGGATCGGGTCGGCCTGCACGAAGCCGAGCCGGCGGATTGCGGCGGGCAGGGTCGTTGGCTTGAAGAGGGTGCGCGCCACTGCGTAGCGGCGCAGGTCGTCGAGGGTCGGGGCAGGCATCGGCGGATTGCAGCACAGGCGGGGCGGTTTCGCTTTGCTGGGTTTGTTTGTTGGCGCTGTTGTTCGGGGCGCGCTCACGCCGACGGGGTACCTTGCTCCGCGAATGTCCTCCGCCCTTCGGGCTCCCCCTTTATTTCGCTGCGCAAGGCACCCCATCGGCGTGAGCGTTCAGCGCCGCTGCGGCATTGGCTCATGGCCTACGCATGGCGCATTGCGGAAGCTGCATTTGTTGGCAGTCTGCGCGACTTCGTGCTGTGGCAGCGGCTACTTCGCCGGGTTCTTCTCTAGAGTGAATGCCCCTATCACTCGACGCCCCGCCAAGGGGGCAGAAAGGCGCCACCCACTCAAGTCACCCAGATGTTCGAAGGCTGCTTGCCTCGCGGCAGGTCGTCGGTGCGAAAGCAGCGATGCAGATGCGAGGTATCAAAAGGCGACGGCCGGAGTGTTATCAGCACCCCAGCCGTCTAACCAAGTTCGTGCACACACCTTGGAAGGAACGCACAAAAATGGCTACCAAGACTATAGCCCGGCCAACTACGCCGGTAGCTTCCGCAGAAACCGCCCAACAAGACCCGGCGGATCTTCTTGAAAACACCCTTACCCAACTCGAAGCTCTGCTGTGGGTCTGCCATGGGGAAGAGATCGACTGGTGCAGCGGGGATGGGCCTCGGCAATTGAACAACCTGCTCTGGCTTGCGGCTGAAATGGCTCGCAAGGCTGGGGAGTTGTTTCAGATGAGCGAGAAGGCGCGGCGTGGGGCGCCTGAGACCGGCGAGTAGCGGCCGGTCTGCGGGCTGCGGGTTTCGCGGCCCGCGTGAAGCCTTCGGGGTGAAGAGAATTAGGGGCGATTCCGACACAGCCGCATAGCCGCATCGACGAGCTGTTGCCGCACCGCTGGAAAGCCTTCGCGCATGGTTGAGCTACTACACTCGCTCGTGTGGCAGACAGTCTGTTCATCCCCATCTCGCAACCGCCCGCCGACGTCTTGGAGGTTGAGTCGCTCGTCGCCGAGGGGTTCCGCGAACTTGGGAGAGCGCCTCCGCGGTTGTCTCTGCGCAGAAATAATGACATCCCAGCCGCCAGCCTGATGACCTCTTTCCTCATGTTCGAGGGAGAAGGCCCTAACGACTTCTGCTGGGCCTCCATCCGCGAGGCGTCAATAGAGATCACAGAAGATTCCGGTCGACGCTACATGGTCGACGTCACCACCCGCGGCGACTGGAAGTTCGGAGGCGCCGTTGCATATGCATTCTGCAAGCACGAGGGAAGCTGTGTATTCAACGATTCGGGGGTGCTCGATGGCTTACCTCGATTCGACGCAGATTCGCTGCAAGACGCACTGCTAGCCGATCCGCCCTGACACGGCCATGATGGCGTTGCCGAACACTTACCCGGTGCCCTGTGCACGCGCCCCGAACAACGCGAGCACAGAGCAGCCCTAGACAGCCTGCTTATGCCGCTCGATACAGACGTCCAGCGTCTCAGCCCCAGGCCGCTGCCACCAGTCGAGATTCGAAAAAATCTCCACCTCGCTGAACCCCGCAAAGCCCGCGTCTTCCACCCACCCGCGGATCTTCTTCAACTCGACCACCCCATCCCCCATCATCCCGCGGTCACTCAGCAGGTCGCGCGTAGGCGTGAGCCAGTCGCAGACGTGGTACGCCAGCAGGCGCTCGCGGCCGGCGCGGGTGATCTGCTGCTGCAGCTTCGGGTCCCACCACACGTGGTAGATGTCCAGAGCCACACCGAGCATGCCGCTCCTGCCCGCGTCGAGTTCGTCGCACAGGTCCAGCGCGTGTTCGAGCGTGTTGATGCATGCGCGGTCGGCCGCCTGCATCGGGTGCAGGGGCTCGATGGCCAGCGGCATGCCGACCTCGCGGGCGTATTCGAGCGAGGCGGCGATGCCATCGCGCACCTCGGCGCGCGCGCGGCCGATGTCCTTGTAGGCGGCCTTGCCTTCGAGCGCGCCGGGCAGGGCGCCGACCACCAGCACTAGGCAGGGTGCATCGAGCGTCTTGGCCTCGTCGATGGCGCGGCGGTTGTCGTCGAGCGCGGCCCTCAGGCCGGCCGCATCGGGCGCGGGGAAAAAGCCGCCGCGGCAATAGCCCGAGAGGCCGATGCCGTGCGCCTTCAGCTGCTTCGCCACCTTGTCGAGCCCGACGGCTGCCACCTGGTCGCGCCACGGGCTGATGGCGCGGATGCCGCGTTCGGCGCACTGGTCGATGATGCGGTCCAGCGGCACCTCTGCGCCCGACTGCTTGCGCACGGTAGCGGTGTTGATCGAGAGCCAGTCGTGGTTCTGCGAGAAATCGCGCATGCTCGTCTTCAGCCTTCCACGCCGTGCAAAGCCAGTAGGGTCTTCATGCGCTGCACCGCCAGTTCGGGTTGCTCCAGCAGGTTGGCCGCGTCGGCCAGCCTGAACAGTTCCGCGAAGTGCTGCAGCGAGCGCGTGCTCTGCTGGCCGCCGACCATGGTGAAGTGCTTCTGGTGGCCATTGAGCCAGGCCATGAACACCACGCCGGTCTTGTAGAAGCGCGTGGGGGCCGCGAAGATGTGGCGAGACAGCGGCACCGTGGGGCCGAGGATGTCGTGGAACTTCTTCTCGTCGCCCTGCGCCAGCGCACCGAGGGCCGCGCTCGCGGCGGGCGCGATCGCGTCGAAGATGCCCAGCAGCGCATCGCTCTTGCCGTGCGTGGGCTCGCTGCCGAAGCCGTCGCCGGCGATCAGCTCGGCGTAGTTGAAGTCGTCGCCCGTGTACATGCGCACGCCCGGCGGCAGGCGGCGGCGCATCGCGATTTCCTTGTCCTTGTCGAGCAGGGAGATCTTGATGCCGTCCACCTTGCTCGGATGCGCGGCGATGATGCCCAACGCGGTGTCCATGGCCGCGTCGACGTCCTTCGTTCCCCAGTAGCCCGCCAGCGCAGGGTCGAACATGTCGCCCAGCCAGTGCAGCACCACCGGCTGCTTCGCCTGGCTCAGGATGCGGTCGTACACCCGTTCGTAGTCGGCCGGGCTCTTCGCCACGCGGGCCAGCGCACGACTGGCCATGACGATCAGCTTGCCGCCCAGTGCCTCGATGGCGGCCATCTGCTCTTCGTAGCCGCGGATCACTTCGTCGACACTCTTCACGCTGTCGATGTCCAGGTGGTCGGTGCCGCAGCCCGAGGCGACCAGCGCGCCGGGCACGTCCTTGGCTGCATCGAGCGAGCGGCGGATCAACTCCAGCGAGGTGGGCCAGTCGAGGCCCATGCCGCGCTGCGCGGTGTCCATGGCCTCGGCCACGCCCAGGCCCAGCGAGAACAGGTGGCGGCGGTAGGCGATGGTGGTGTCCCAGTCGACCGCGCACTGCAGCCACGGGTCGATGGCGGCCATCGGGTCGGCCACCACGTGGGCGGCCGAGTAGGCGATGCGGTTGAACTTGACGCCCGCATCGGGCTTCACCGGTGCGGTGCCGCGCAGCGCGTAGGGCGCGAGCGTGCCGCCGGCGGTGGGGAGGTTCAGCGAGAGTGCCATGTCAGACCTTCAGCGCAGGCACGTCGACCCAGCGGCGGTCATTCCACGACTCGAGCGCGGCCTCGACCAGCTGTACGCCCTTGGCGCCTTCGGGCAGCGTCCACTTGTAGGGCGCGTCTTCCACCACGTGGCGGATGAAGTGTTCCCACTGGATCTTGAAGCCGTTGTCGTAGACCTGCGAGTCCGGAATCTCCTGCCACTGGTCGAAGAAGTTCATGGTCTGCTTCTCGTCGGGGTTCCATACCGGGCGCGGCGTGGCCACGCGCGACTGGGCACGGCAGCTCGACAGGCCGGCCACGGCCGAGCCGTCGGTACCGTCGACGTGGAAGGTCACGAGGTCGTCGCGGCGCACGCGCGTGACCCAGCTCATGTTGATCTGCGCGATGACGGGCTCGCCGTTGTGGCCGGTGAGCTCGCAGGTGGCGTAGGCCGCGTCGTCGGCGGTGGCCTCGTAGGGCTTGCCGGCCTCGTCCCAGCGCTTGGGGATGTGGGTGGTGCCCAGGCAGCTCACCGACTTCACTTCGCCGAACAGGTTGTCCAGCACGTACCGCCAGTGGCACATCATGTCCAGGATCATCCCGCCGCCGTCTTCCTTGCGGTAGTTCCAGCTCGGGCGCTGGATGGGCTGCAGGTCGCCCTCGAACACCCAGTAGCCGAACTCCAGGCGCACGCTGAGCATGCGGCCGAAGAAGCCGGCGCGGCGCAGCATGTCGAGCTTGCGCAGGCCGGGCAGGAAGAGCTTGTCCTGCACGGCGCCGTGCTTCAGGCCCTTGGTCTTCGAAGCTTCTTCGGCCAGGCGGGCGATCTCCACGGCCTCGTTGAGGTTGGTGGCGATGGGCTTCTCGCAGTAGACGTGCTTGCCGGCGCGGATGGCCTTGGCCAGCAGGGCGGGGCGCATCTGCGTGGTGCCGGCGTCGAAGAAGATGGTGTCGTCCTTGTTCTCCAGCGCCTTGTCGAGGTCGGTGCCCCAGCGCGGGATGTTGTGGGCCTTGGCCAGCGCTTCCATCTTCTCGGCATTGCGGCCGATGAGGATGGGGTCGGGCATGACCTTGTCGCCGTTCGACAGCGTGACGCCGCCCTGGGCGCGGATGGCGCAGATCGAGCGGATCAGGTGCTGGTTCATGCCCATGCGCCCGGTGACGCCGTGCATGATGATTCCTAGACGTTGGGTGGCCATCGTTTTCTTCCTTGGGGTGCGAGAGATTTGTGCGGGCTTGACGCGCGCTTCGGTTCAGTAGACGGAACGCATCGCGTCCCACGAGATGCCGGCGCCTGGCTTGCCGGTGGCGAAGCCGGGCGCGGCGTTGAGCGAGGACAGGTCGAGTTGCCCTTCGCGGATGGCGAGGCGCACTGCGCCGTCGCTGGTTTCGTAAAGCCCCGGGTGGGCGCGCAGCAAAGCCTGCTGCTCGGCCTCGGGCGCCGCCGAGAGGCCGTTGACGTAATGGTGCCCGTTGCGCTCGACGTGCGAGAGGCCGAGCCAGGAGACGAGTGCCAGGTCTTGCTGCACGCCGATGCCGGCCTGCATGGTCAGGTCTTCGCCGGAGAGAAAGTAGCGTGGCTTCTCCAGCTCGGCATTCCACTGCGCGCAGCGCGCGGCGTTGATCACTGACTTGTAGAAGCTCTTGCAGCTCTTGCTCGACACGCCGGTGTAGCCCAGGGCACGGGCCTGCACGAAGGCGTCGAGCGTGGCGTCCGATTCGTCGATGAGCAGCGGAATGCGCTTGCCCAGCGCCGACACGTCGCGCTGCAGCGCCGCGTCGCGGCGGATCGGCTGTTCGACGAAGACCGTCTTCTGCGCGAGCTTCCACAGCGTGGGCGTGGAGAGCATGCGGTCGAGAAAAGTGGCGAAGTCGTCGGCGTCCGCGTACTGCTCGTTGCCGTCGAGTGTGACGAGCTGGGCCTGGCCGTCGATCACGCGGGCGATGCGCTGGAGCCGGTCGATGTCCTGCGCGATGTTGCCGCACAGCTTCAGCTTGAAATGGGTGTGGCCGTAGCGCTGCACGGCGGCCTGCAGCGTCGTGGGCAGGCCGTCGGTGGGTGCATCGGGCGAGACGTCGTACTCGTCGATGGCGTCCGCCAGCCCGACTGTGTGGCGGGCGGCGATGTTGCTACGCGGCGACTGCTTCGCGAGGAAGGCCGGCATGTCGAAGCCCGCGAGATCATCGACAAGGCCGCTGCCGGCAATGTCGATGCCGCAGAGGTTGCCGCTCATCGCCGCCGCGAAGCTGGCGCCGCTGTGCAGGCACAGCGCATCGAGCAGGGCGCGGTCGATCAGCGCAGGGCCGTAGCTGGCCACCAGCGGCTGCAGGCCCTTGGCCCTGGCGCGCGATTGCAGCGCGGCGTAGTTGGAGGCGAAATGCGTCCAGGCGGTCTGCGCATCGGGCTCGGCGGTGTAGGCCTCGCGGGCGTCGCGCAGCGCGAAGCGCAGCTGCTCGAAGTTCTGTTCGTTGTTCAGGGCCGGGTTCTTGTCGAACCACTTCGGAATCATCATCTCCGCCGCACAGCCCTCGGCCGTGCGGCCGTCGGCAAAGCGGATGCGCGCCTTCACGTAGATCTGCGGGCAGGCCGTGACGGTGGCGGCGCCGAAGCGGAAAGGCAGCCGCAGCGCCACGTTGCGCTCGGCGAAGCGGATCTCCTCGACGTGAAAGCGGATCGCGTCCATGGCCGGCTCTCGCTCTTCAGTGGTCCAGGATGCCCTGCGAGTAGAAATGCGCGCGCACCAGCTTGGTGTAGGCGCCGAACTCGGGCGAGGACATGACGTCCAGCGTGCGCGGGCGCGGCAGGTCGATGTCGTACACGGCGGCGATGGAGCCGGGGCGCTCGCTCATCACCATCACGCGGTCCGACAGGAAGATGGCCTCGGGAATGCTGTGGGTGATGAGCATCACCGTCTTCTTCGACGTCATCCAGATGCGCTGCAGCTCCAGGTTCATCTTCTCGCGCGTCATCGCGTCGAGCGCGCCGAAGGGCTCGTCCATCAGCAGCACAGAGGGGTCGTGCAGCAGGGCGCGGCAGATCGATGCGCGCTGCTGCATGCCGCCCGAGAGCTGCCACGGGTACTTGCCCTCGAAGCCCTTGAGGCCGGCCATCTCCATCAGCTCGCGGGCGCGTGCCCTGGCAGCGTCCATGGGCATGTGGCGCATCTCGGCCTGCAGCAGGATGTTGTCTTCCACGCTGCGCCAGGGCAGCAGCACCGCGCTCTGGAACACGATGCCCACGTCCTTCTGCGCGCCCTTGATCGGCTTGCCGGCCAGCGTGAGGCTGCCACCGCTGATGGGCAACAGGCCCGCCACCATCTTCAGCAGCGTGCTCTTGCCGCAGCCCGACGGACCGACGACGGAGACGAACTCGCCTTCCTTGATGGCGAAGTCGAGCGGCTTGAGCGACTCGACGGGGCCGTCCTTGCTTGGGTAGATCTTCGAGACGCCGCGCGCTTCGATCAGGTTGACTTGGGACATGGAATGCGTGAGAGGTGACTACTGCGGAAGGCGCGCGGGGTTCAGGACCGAAGGAAGGTCAGGGGAGGAAATCCAGAGTGACGTAGTCCTCGGGCTTGCCGCGCGTGGAGGCATCCATGCCGCCGTACTGCACCAGCAGGTCGAGCGAGTCGTTCACGTTCTTCATCTGCACGCGGAAGGGGCGCTGGTTGGCTGTTTCCTTCGTGTGGTAGAGCGCCACGCTCTGCTTCATGCCCACGATGAGCGTGTCGCGCACGCCGGCCTTGGGGTTGGCCTTGAGCATCGCGTCGACCGCGGCCTCGGGGCTCTTCTCGGCGGCTTCGGCGGCCTTGGTGGAGGCGCGCATGAAGCGCTTCACCAGGTCGGGGTTCTCGGTCAGCAGGTTCTTGTTGGCGATGATCCCGGAGCTGATCTGGTTCACGCCCGAGTCGGCAAAGCGGATCGGCGTCACCGGCTTGCCGGTGGCGTCCTGCAGCTTGATGGCCTGGTCCATCACGTAGCCCAGCAGCAGGTCGGCCTGGCCGTTGGTCACGGCATTGAGCTTGGTCTGCGCGTCGCCCGAGACGGTCTTGATCTGGTCGGGCTTGATGTCGTTGACCTTCAGGAAGAGCGGCCACATCTGCGACATCGAGTCGCCAGGCGTCACCGCCACGGTCTTGCCGATGATGTCCTTCGGCGTCTTGATGTTCTTCTCGCTGAAGCCCATCACCGACATCGGGCTCACCTGGAACAGCACGCCCGTCGACTTCAGCGGCGCGCCCTTGGCGGCGGCCTTGATCATGGTCGTCACGTCGATGTAGCCGAAGGTCGCCGACTTGGCGGCCACCGCCTGCGCGGTGACGGCGGAGCCGCGGCCTTCCTGGATGTCGAGGTCGATGCCCTCCTCTGCGTAGAAGCCCTTTTCCTTGCCGAGGAAGAAGGGCGCGTGCTCGCTGTACAGGTACCAGTTGAGCATCAGCGTGACCTTGTCCTTGGGCTTGTCGCCCTGCGCATGGGCAGGTGCGATGGCGAAGGTGGCGAGCGCGGCCGCGGCGAGCAGCGTGGGAAGCAGTTTCTTCATGGTCTTGTCTCCGGGAGTTGTTGGCTTTGCGAAGGAACTCGTTGAACTCAGTGCACGTGGCGCTGCGAGGCGTGCCAGGGAATCATCACGCGCTCGACCAGATCGACCGCGACGAAAAGAATGACGCCGATGCTCGAAAGCACCACCAGCGCCGCGAACATCAGCGGCAGGTCGAAGTTGCCGTTGGCGACCTGCAGCACGTAGCCGATGCCCGAGTTGGAGCCGACGAACTCGCCGACCACGGCACCCACCACCGCCAGCGTGACCGACACCTTCAGGCCGCTGAAGATCTGCGGCAAGGCCTGCGGCAGGCTGATCTTGAAGAAGGTCTGCAGGCGGCTCGCGCCCATGGAGCGCGAGAGGTCGAGCATGTCGGGCTCGACCGACTTGAAACCCATCACCGTGGACACCACTACCGGGAAGAAGCCCAGCAGGAAGGCGCTGATGACCTTCGGGAAGATGCCGAAGCCGAACCACACCACGAAGAGGGGCGCGATCGCCACCTTGGGAATGCTCTGCGAGAACACCAGCAGCGGATACACGTACGACTCGATGACGCGCGAGTAGGCGATGACCATCGCGATCGGAATGCCGATGAGGATCGTCAGCCCGAAGCCGCCGAGCGTGGCGAGCGTGGTCTTCCAGCTCTCGGCGAGCAGGCGCGGCCATTCGGCGACGAGCTGCTTCACCACCTCCCACGGCGGGGGAATGAGGTAGGCCGGAATCCTGAACAGGCGGATCGCCAGGTCCCACAGCACCAGCAGCAACAGGATCAGGAGGAAAGGGCGCAGGGCCGGGGAGAGCAGGAGCTTGCGGAACATGGCGGGAGCCGGGGCTTTCGGGAGAGCGAGGGGAGCGTGCTTGCGTTGCTTACTGTTGGACCGAGAGACCGGCCGCCTTCACGAGTTGGGCGTTGCTCGCGATCTCTTCCTTGATGTAGGCGTCGAACTGCTCGGGCTTGAGCGTCCAGGCGTCGGCGCCCAGCTTGGCGAAGCGCTCCTTCACCTCGGGCGTGGCCAGTGCCTTCGCCACCTCGGCGTTCAGGCGCTCGACGATGTCGCGCGGCGTCTTGGCCGGCGCCATCATTCCGATCCAGAAGTTGAACTCCGAGCCAGGCACGCCGGCTTCGCTGGTGGTGGGCACGTCGGGCAGGGCGGCCGCGCGCTTGGGCGAACCCACGGCCAGTGCCAGCAACTGGCCTTCCTTGATCTGGCCGATGACCGGTGCGATCGGCGAGAAGTAATAGTCGACGCGGCCCGAGAGCACCTCGGTCACGGCCTCGCCCGATCCCTTGAAGGGGATGTTGGTCGCGTCGATCTTCGCGGCCAGCTTGAACTTCTCTGCGTTCAGGTGCGTGGCGCTGCCCTGGCCGGCGGAGGCGAAGTTCATGCTGCCGGGCTTGGCGCGCGCGGCGGCCAGCAGCTGCGGCAGCGTCTTGATGTTCTTGCCCGGCGAGATCACGAGTGCGTTGGGCAGCGACGAGATCGGCGTGACGCCCGCGAAGTCGTGCACCGTGTCGAAGGGCAGCTTGGCGAAGGTGGAGGGGCTCACCGTGTGCGACGACGAATGGATCATCACCGTGTAGCCGTCGGGCGCAGCCGTGGCCACCGCCTGCTGGCCGATGGTGCCGCTCGCGCCGCCGCGGTTGTCGATCACCAGCGTCTGGCCCATGCTGGCGCTCATCTTGTCGGTGATCGCGCGGGCAATGATGTCGGTGGTGCTGCCGGCCGCGAACGGCACGATCACGCGGATCGGCTTGTTCGGATAACCGTTCTGCGCCGCCGCCAGCCCCGGCAGCAGCGCCGCGATGCAGGTCAGCGAGGCAAGGACGGTGGTGCGTACGGCACTGCTGGCAATGAACTTCATGGATGTCTCCGCGCGGTCGGGCCGCATTCTTGAAATCAATCAATTCACCATCGAGTGAATTGCTGATTGTAGGAACGGCCGCGCGGGAGCGTCAACGGGCGCTCCCTAGTGAATACCCGCAGGAGGAGGTTCGGTGGTTTTCGGATGCGATCGCGTCGTGCGCGGCTGTTGGAGCCGGCGCGGCGCAAGGCCGGAAACATCGTGGAAGCTGCTGGAGTTGCCCCCTCGGATGGGGTTGGCGAAGCGACGCGAAGTGCCGCGCAGCCCGGCGGCGAACCCTATTTCAAGACGTAGCCGAGAACCAGGTCGGTCATGTGCGAAAGGCGTTGCGCCATCGCCTTGGGCGCACGCAGGTCGCGACCGAAGATGGCCGATAGCGTGTGGTTGTTCGAGAGGTAGAAGTAGCAGAGCGACGCGATGGAGATGTAGAGCTGCACCGGGTCCACGCCCGCGCGGAACAGGTCGCCGCGGCGGCCGCGCTCCAGCACGGTGTCGAGCAGCTGCACCAGCGGCGAGTTCATCTCCTGGATGCGTTCCGAGCGCTTCAGGTGCGCCGCGCAATGCAGGTTCTCGCTGTTGAGCAGCGTGATGAACTCCGGGTGCTCGAGATAGTAGTTCCAGGTGAACGACACCAGCTGGCGGATCGCCTCCACGGGGTCGATCTCTTCGAGGTGCAGGCGCTGCTCCGCCTCGCGGATGTCCGCGTAGACGCGCTCCAGCACGGCAAGGAAGAGGTCGTCCTTGCTGCCGAAGTAGTAGTAGATGAGGCGCTTGTTGAGGCCCGCGCGCTCGGCGATGCTGTCCATGCGCGCGCCCGCGAGGCCGCGCGCGGAGAACTCGTCGCGGGCCGAGGCGAGGATGGCCAGCTGCGACCTGTCCGCGTCGCGCGAGCGGGGTTCCATGGCCTCGATGGCGATGTCGGGCGTGGGGTCCTTGGAGGCCTTCATGGCGCGAATTTAACCAATTGGGGAATTAACGCAAGGCGTCTGGAGCGGGCGCACATAATTGCCGGAGACATTTGCAGCTGAGGTTCCTACTTCCCATGAGTACATCACAACCCGCAGGCCACCTGATCGTGGAGTGCCTGGTAGAGCAAGGCATGGAGATCGCATTCGGCGTGCCGGGCGAGAGCTTCCTGGCGGTGCTCGATGGCTTCCACACCTACCGCGACCGCGCGCGCTTCATCGTCAACCGGCAGGAGGGCGGCGCCGCCTTCATGGCCGAGGCGCACGGCAAGCTCACCGGCCGGCCGGGCGTGTGCTTCGTCACCCGCGGGCCGGGCGCGACCAATGCGTCGATCGGCGTGCACAACGCCTTCCAGGACTCGACGCCGATGGTGCTGTTCGTGGGCGACGTCGGCAGCGACTTCCGCGACCGCGAGGCCTTCCAGGAGGTCGACTACGCGAGCTTCTTCGGGCCGAGCACCAAGGGTTTCGCCAAGCGGGTCGAGCGCATCGACGACGCGAATCGCATCCCCGAATACATCGCGCGTGCCTTCGCCACCGCCATGAACGGGCGGCCGGGGCCGGTGGTGCTGGTGCTGCCGGAAGACATGCTGCGCAGCGAGACCACCGCGCGTCCGCTGGCGCGGGTGGAGGCGGTGGAGCCATGGAGCGACCCGGGCGCGCTGCGCACCCTGCGCGAGTTGCTGCTGAAGTCGCAGCGTCCGCTGGTGATTGCTGGCGGCGGCGGCTGGACGACGCAGGCCGCGCAGGCGCTGCAGCGCTTCGCCGAGAACTGGCGCCTGCCGGTGGCGAATGCCTTCCGCTTCCAGGACACCTTCGACAACCACCATCCGCAGTACGCGGGCGACGTCGGCATCGCCATCAACCCGAAGCTGGCGCAGCGCGTGAAGGATGCCGACCTGATCCTCGCCATCGGCCCGCGCCTGGGCGAGATGACCACCAGCGGCTACACGCTGCTCGAGGCCCCCAAGGCGAAGCAGACGCTGGTGCATATCCACGCGAGCGCCGAGGAGCTCAATCGCGTCTACCAGGCCGACTTGGCGATCAACGCCGGCATGAGCGCGGCCGCGCGCAGCCTGGAAGTGCTGAGCGCGCCGCCGACGCTGCCCTGGGAAGAATGGACGCTGCAGGCCCATGCCGACTACGAAGCCAACCTCGTGCCGCAGGCGCTGGCCGGCATGCCTGCCGAAATGCCGCGCGGCCCGGTCGACATGGCGCAGGTCGTCGCGCTGCTGCAGAAGCACCTGCCCGCGGATGCGGCCATCACCAACGGCGCGGGCAACTTCGCGAGTTGGGTGCATCGCTACTTCCGCTACAGCGGTCTCGCCAAGGGCGCGAAGACGCAGCTGGCGCCGACCAGCGGGGCGATGGGCTACGGCGTGCCGGCGGGCATCGCCGCCAACCTGGCGACGGGGCGCGTGGCCTTCACCATCGCGGGGGATGGCGATTTCCTGATGACCGGGCAGGAGCTGGCGACGGCTTCGCAGCACGGAGGCAAGAGCATCATCGTGCTGCTCAACAACGGCATGTTCGGCACGATCCGCATGCACCAGGAGCGCGAGTACCCCGAACGCACCAGCGGCACCGCGCTGCGCAACCCCGACTTCTGCGGACTTGCGCGCGCCTACGGCTACGCGGCCGAGCGGGTGACGGAAACGGCGCAGTTCGAGGCGGCCCTGCTGCGCGCGCTGGAGGCCAACACCGGCACGCTGATCGAGATTCCGCTCGACCCCGAGGTCATCACCACGCGCGGCACGCTGTCGTCGATCACGCGTTCGGCGAAGCAGCAGCAGGCACAGGGCTGAGCGCGGCGCGATGGCGGGCCACCTCCTCGCGCAGGAACGGCGAGCGCAGCTCGAAGACGTCGAACAGGCCGAGTGCGTCGAGGGTGGGGATCAGCGAGGCGAAATCCTGTTCGGCGGCCTGCCTGTCGGAGGCGGATGTGCCGGCGTCTTCGAGGATGCGCGCGTTGGCGAGGAAGGCGGCGACCGATCCCTTGCGCAACGTGCGGCCGTTGATGGTGGTGAAGTCTTCGCCATCGGGGAGTATGTCCTGGGCTTTCATGGAGGCTGTTCCTTGGTTGGAGTCGAGAGGGTTTCGATGCTAGGCAGCGCCGCCTCTTCGGGCTTGCGGGGCGGGGCCAATCGATACCTCCCGCGGGCCACCCATGGCTGAACGGACACCCGCGACGCTGTGGATCAACGCCTACGAGGCGGCGCGCGTCACCGGCTATCACTCGCACGAGACCGGGCAGCTGTTCGCCTTGCGGGAGGGGCTGCAGGTCATCGAGACGCCGTCGGGCCGCTGGGTGCAGCCGCCGGGGTGGATCGGCTGGATCGCGCCGCGCTGTGCCCATGCGGCGCAGACCTTCGGCGCCACTGCGGGCTGGAGCCTGCACATCGATGCGACGACGGCACAGGCGTTGCCGGGCGTGCCGCACGTGTTCGCGGCGACGCCGCTGGTGCGCGCGCTTGTGGACCGCCTGACGGGCATGGAGGCATCCGAGCCCCTGCTGGAGCCCCGCCGAGGGCGTCTGGTGGGCGTGCTGATCGACGAGCTTGCCGCGGGCGACAGGCCGTCCCTTCATCTGCCGATGCCGCAGGACAGCCGGCTGGCAGCCATGGCTGCAGCCCTGGCCGACGACCCGGCGCTGCCGGACGGCATCGACCGATGGGCCGATCGCATCGGCATGGCACGAAGGACGCTCACCCGCCGATTCGCTGCCGAGACGGGACTGAGCTTCGCGCTGTGGCGCCAGCAGGCGCGGCTGCTCAAGGCGGTGGAACTGCTGAGCTTGCAGGAGAGCGTCACCGCGGTCGCGCTGACGGTGGGTTACAGCTCCGTCAGCGCCTTCATAGAGGCATTCCGCAAGCACTTCGGCTGCACGCCGGCGCGTTTTTTCGAAGAGGGCGGGGCGATGCCGCAGGCGAAAAAAAAGCCCGCATGAAGCGGGCTTCTTGATTCAGGAGCGCGAGGCCCCCGAAGGCTTACTTGACGTGCTTGCCGATCAGCGCTGCCAGTTCGAACATCGACACTTGCGGCTTGCCGAAGATTTCCTTCAGCTTGGCGTCGGCGTTGATGTTGCGCTTGTTGGCCTTGTCCTGAAGGTTGTTCTTCTTGATGTAGTCCCACAGTTTGCTCACGACAGCGGTGCGCGGCAGCGGCGTGGAGCCGACGACGGCGGCCAGTGCCGGGCTGGGGGTCAGTGCCTTCATGAACGCGGCGTTGGGCGTGCGCTTCTTGGCGGGAGCTGCCTTCTTCGCGGGGGCCTTCTTGGCAGGAGCAGCCTTCTTCGCCGGTGCGGCCTTCTTCGCAGGAGCCGCCTTCTTCGCAGGAGCGGCCTTCTTCGCCGGAGCCGCCTTCTTTGCAGGAGCGGCCTTCTTTGCCGGAGCTTTCTTGGCCGGAGCCTTCTTTGCAGTTGCCATGGTTGATTTCCTTTTTTGGTTGAACACTCACCAATGAAAAACTTGCGTCTCCAGTGGCACTGCGGATGCTAAATGAGAAAAAACGCGTTTCCAAGGGAAAAAGCGCTTTTTTCATTGGGAGTTGTTGTTTTTTCAGAGGGGAGAAGCCCCGTTTTTCACGTTCGGCGCCCAGGCCACGTTGCAAGCACCACGCCGATGAGCGCAACGACGAACGCAACCAGCTGTGGGGAAGAGAGGCTTTCGCCGAGCACGAGCACGCCTACGAGGGCCGCGCTCACAGGCAGCAGCACGGCGAAAACACCCGCTTGTGCGGCTGGTACGTGGCGAAGTCCGGTCATCCAGAGCCACACCGTCCAGATGCTCGCGGCCAGTGCATAGGCCACGAGCAGTGCCCAGGTGCCGAAGCGCACGGCAGTGAAGTCGAACTGCAGCGCGAACCAGATGCCGAAGGGCATCGACAGCACGAAGCCCCAGAGGTTGATGAGCGAAGCGATGCGCTTGGGTCCGAGGCGCCCGGTGAGCGACTTGCCGATCACCGCATAGGCCGTCTCGCAGAGCACCGCGCAGAAGACGAGCAGATTGCCGAGCCAAGGCATCGACGTCGACGTAGATGCGGCCGCGGTGGAAGCCGGCGCATGCGATGCCGAAGGCGACAGCGCCAGCAGTCCGATGCCGATTGCCGCGCAGGCGATGGCCAGGCCGATGCGCACCGTGATGCGCTCGCGCAGGAATAGCCAGCTCGCGACGGCGACGCACGCCGGGATCGACGCCATGATCACGCCCGCCGACACTGCGCTCGTCAGGCTCACGCCGAAGAGCATGCAGATCGAGAACAGGAAGTTGCCGAGGAAGGACTCGAGGAACACCAGCCAGCGCGTGCGCGTGGTCATCGGCGGTTCGTCGGGCGAGCGCTTGAGCCAGTGCGGCATTGCCAGTGCCGCGATGCCGAAGCGCAGCCAGGCGAGCAGCAGCACCGGAAAGGCGGCGACGAGGGGTTTGGAGAGGGCGACGTAACCGCCGACGAGCGACATGCTCAGGGCCAGGCAGCCATAGGCCACGAGGCGGCCTGATGCGGGGGCAGCGGAGTTCAATAGACTGGACGACGTGTTGTTGTGAAGGAAGGAGTGCGCTTTCGATGATGCCCCACGTTTTTGTCTACGGCACGCTGCGCAGCGGCGGACGCAACGACATCGCGCGCTATCCGCCCGCGCCGAGGTTCATCGGCCAGGCGTGCATCGCCGGCACGCTGCTCGATCTGGGCGCCTATCCGGGCATCGTGCTCGGTGGTGAAAGGCGGGTTAAGGGCGAGGTCTACGCCATCGAGCCCGCGGTGGAAGCGGCGCTCGACGTGCTGGAGGAAGTGGCGGACGACGATTCCGGCGAGTACATCAAGCGGCAGGTGCGCGTGGAGGCGAATGGGCAGTGGTTCGATTGCCTGGTCTATGAGATCCACCCGACACGCATCGCAGGGCTTGAAGTGATCGAAAGCGGCGACTGGATCGCCCATGCGGCACGCAGCGACGCCGCATTTTCACAACCGAAAGATTGATTGCGCATTACGGAATGTGCGCCTGCTGCGCCGCAATATTTTTTCTCGATATGGGAAAAATGATTCTGCATTGAGAAATATATCCGTAAGTTGTTGATTTAATTGGTGCAAAAATATGTCTTCTATAAGACATAAGAGTCCGCAGCGGAGTTACAGTAACTCCACGGCCGCAGCGCCAATCCTTCAATCAACCTCACGGAGTGACCATGCCCCAGACCCTCACTGAACAACTGAGCCGCGAACAGCAGATCGCCGCACTCGAGAAAGAATGGGCCACCGACCCCCGCTGGAAGGGCGTCAAGCGCGGCTACAGCGCGGCCGACGTCGTGCGCCTGCGCGGTTCGTTCCCCATCGAGCACACGCTGGCCAAGCGCGGTGCCGAGAAGCTCTGGGACAAGATCAACGGCGGCGCCAAGAAGGGCTATGTGAACGCTTTCGGCGCGATCTCCGCCGGCCAGGCGATGCAGCAGGCCAAGGCCGGCCTCGAGGCCGTGTACCTGTCGGGCTGGCAGGTCGCCGCCGACGGCAATACCTCCGAGACGATGTACCCCGACCAGTCGCTGTATGCCTACGACTCGGTGCCGACGATGGTCCGTCGCATCAACAACACCTTCCGCCGTGCCGACGAGATCCAGTGGGGCCGTGGCATCAACCCGGGCGACAAGGAATTCATCGACTACTTCCTGCCCATCGTGGCCGACGCGGAAGCCGGTTTCGGCGGCGTGCTCAACGCTTTCGAACTGATGAAGAACATGATCACCGCCGGTGCCGCCGGCGTGCACTTCGAAGACCAACTCGCCGCCGTGAAGAAGTGCGGCCACATGGGCGGCAAGGTGCTGGTGCCGACGCAGGAAGCCTGCGAAAAGCTGATCGCCGCGCGCTTCGCCGCCGACGTGCTGGGCGTGCCGACCATCGTCCTGGCCCGCACCGATGCCGAAGCCGCGAACCTGATCACGTCCGACCATGACGCCAACGACAAGCCGTTCCTGACCGGCGAGCGCACGCAGGAAGGCTTCTTCCGCGTCAAGAACGGCCTGGAGCAAGCCATCAGCCGCGGCGTGGCCTACGCGCCCTACGCCGACCTGGTGTGGTGCGAGACCGGCGTGCCCGACATCGGCTTCGCCCGCGAATTCGCCCAAGCCGTGCACGCCGCCTGCCCGGGCAAGCTGCTGTCGTACAACTGCTCGCCTTCCTTCAACTGGAAGAAGAACCTCGACGACAAGCAGATCGCCTCGTTCCAGGAAGACCTGTCGGCGCTGGGCTACAAGTACCAGTTCATCACGCTGGCCGGCATCCACGTCAACTGGTTCAACACCTTCCAGTTCGCCCATGCATACGCTCGCGGCGAAGGCATGAAGCACTACGTGAACATGGTCCAGGAACCCGAGTTCGCCGCACGCGACAAGGGCTACACCTTCGTGTCGCACCAGCAGGAAGTGGGCGCTGGTTACTTCGACGACGTGACCACCGTGATCCAGGGCGGTTCGTCCAGCGTGAAGGCGCTGTCGGGTTCGACCGAGGAAGAACAGTTCCACTGATCCGACGGACAGTTTTCGCTGTCACTTTCAGCCCGGCCTCGTGCCGGGCTTTTTTGTTTCCGCTGCAGCGAGATCAGGCCTCGAGCCGCACTTCGCGTACGCCGCGTCCCAGCCGCTGGCGCAGCAGGGTGCGCAGCGTGACGCCGTCGGCATAGCCGACCATGCCGGCGATCTGCTCCAGGCTCTTGTCGCTGGTCTTGAGCAGGTGCACGGCGCGCTCGACACGCAGGTCCTGCACGTACGAGAGCGGGCTCTTGCCCAGCACCTGCTGCATGCGGCGGGCCAGCGTGCGCTTGCTTGTTCCCGCGGCCAGCGCCGCCTCGTCGAGCGAGAAGCCCTCGGCCAGCCGGCCGCGCGCCCAGCGCTCGAAGCGCTCGACCAGCGGATCGGAGTGCGAGAGATGGTCGGAGATCACGTAGGCCGACTGCGACGGGCGCGAGTCGACGATCAGGTAGCGCGCCACCAGCGTGGCGAGCTCGGGGCTGGCCTGGCGAACGATCCACAGTGCCAGGTCGACATGGCTCAGTGCGGCGCCGGCGGTGACCAGATGGCCCGAGCTGACCAGCATGCGCGAGTCTTCCAGTTGCACGCCGGGGTAGCGCTGGCGGAACAGCGTGGCGAGCCACCAGGTCGTGGTCGCCTTGTGCCGGTCGAGCACGCCCGACTCGGCGAGCACGAAGGTGCCGATGCAGGCGGCGGCCACGTTGGCGCCTCGATCCGAGCGTTCGCGCAGTGCGGCGCAGGCGTCGCGCACGTCGGGGCGGGCTAGGGCGGGCTCCAGCGTTTCGGGCATCTTGCAGCCCAGCGCGGGAACGATCAGCCAGTCGGCCGTGCCGGCGCCGAGCGCGCGGGCGACCGGCACGGCGAAGCCCTGCGAGGTCCGCACGCGCTTGCGGACGCCCCTCACAACGACTTCGAAGGGCGCCACGTCGAGCTGCAGCATGGCTGTGAGTTCGTTGGCAGTGGTGAAAACGTCGAGCACGGTGGACAGGCCGGTGTCGAACACGCCATCCAGGGCGAGTATGTCGAGTTTCATGGCCATAACGATATCAAAGATGTCAAAAACGCCAATGGCTACAGAGGCGGCGGCTGCCTAGAGTTCATGCCAACGCCGCGCAATGTCGCGCGCCGTTCAACACTCAGGAGATTGACCCATGATCAAGTACGCACTGTTCGCCCGCCTCGAAGCCAAGCCTGGCAAGGAAAGCGATGTCGAGAAGTTCCTGGAGGCCGGCCTTGGGATGGCCCGTGACGAGAAGACCACGCCGATCTGGTTTGCGCTGCGCCTGTCGCCGACCACCTTCGGCGTGTTCGATGCTTTCGAGAACGAGGCCGCCCGCCAGGCCCACCTGACCGGTCCGATCGCCCAGGCGTTGATGGCGAAGGCCCCTGAGCTGTTTGCCGCGCCGCCGTCGATCGAACCGATCGAAGTGTTGGGACTGAAGAACACTGCGGCCTCGTCCTGAGCGGGCAGCGGCTAGAATTGCCGGCTCTGCACTCCAACAAGAGCGAGAAAGGCACCTTGGTTATGACACCGCGAACTACCCGGCAAGGTTTCGGCGGCTTTTTCTTCACCGAAGGAAAAGGCCGGTAGCCCCGCGCTCGCTGGTTTTCGCCAGCTACACAACCAAGCAAAGCGCGGTCATCCACCGCGCTTTTTTGTTTTTCTCACCGAGGTTTTCCCAAAATGATCCAGATCACGCTCCCCGACAACTCGCGCCGCGAGTTCCCTGGCCCGGTCTCGGTGGCCGAAGTCGCCCAGTCCATCGGCCCCGGCCTGGCCAAGATGACGGTGGCCGGCAAGGTCGACGGCCGGCTCGTCGATGCCAGCGACGTCATCGACCATGACGCGAAGCTGCAGATCATCACGCCCAAGGACGAAGAGGGCCTGGAGATCATCCGCCACTCGACGGCCCACCTGGTCGGCCACGCGGTGAAGCAGCTCTACCCGACGGCCAAGATGGTGATCGGGCCCGTGATCGACGAGGGCTTCTACTACGACATCGCCTACGAGCGCCCGTTCACGCCCGAGGACATGGCCGCCATCGAGGCGCGCATGCGCGAGCTGATCGCGCAGGACTACGACGTGATCAAGAAGATGACGCCGCGCGCCGAGGTCATCGATGTCTTCAAGTCGCGCGGCGAGGACTACAAGCTGCGCCTGGTCGAGGACATGCCCGACGAGCAGGCCATGGGCCTGTACTACCACCAGGAATACGTCGACATGTGCCGCGGCCCGCACGTGCCGAACACGCGCTTCCTGAAGGTCTTCAAGCTCACGAAGCTGGCCGGCGCCTACTGGCGCGGCGACGCCAAGAACGAGCAGCTGCAGCGCATCTACGGCACGGCCTGGGCCGACAAGAAGCAGCTCGACCAGTACATCCAGCGCATCGAGGAAGCCGAGAAGCGCGACCACCGCCGGCTTGGCAAGGAGCTCGACCTGTTCCACATCGACGAAGTGGCGCCGGGCGTGGTGTTCTGGCATCCGAAGGGCTGGGCGATCTGGCAGGCGGTGGAGCAGTACATGCGTGCCATCTACCGCGACACGGGCTACTGGGAAGTGAAGGGGCCGCAGATCCTCGACAAGAGCCTGTGGGAGAAAACGGGCCACTGGCAGAACTACCGCGACAACATGTTCACGACGGAGTCGGAAAAGCGCGAGTACGCGCTCAAGCCGATGAACTGCCCGGGCCACGTGCTCATCTTCAAGAGCGACCTGCGCAGCTACCGCGACCTGCCGCTGCGCTACGGCGAGTTCGGCCAGTGCCACCGCAACGAGCCCAGCGGCGCGCTGCACGGCATCATGCGCGTGCGCGGCTTCACGCAGGACGACGGCCATATCTTCTGCACGGAAGACCAGATCCTCGACGAATGCATTGCCTACACGGCCCAACTGCAGAAGGTCTATGCCGACTTCGGCTTCACGGACATCCTCTACAAGGTGGCGACGCGTCCGGAGAACCGCGTCGGCTCCGACGAGCTGTGGGACAAGGCCGAGCATGCGGTGATGGAGTCGCTGCGCCGGTCGGGCGTCGACTTCGTCATCGCGCCGGGCGATGGAGCCTTCTACGGCCCGAAGATCGAATACACGCTGCGCGATGCCATCGGCCGCCAGTGGCAGTGCGGCACGATGCAGGTCGACTTCAACACGGCCGAGCGCCTGGGTGGCGAATACGTGACGGAATCGAGCGGTCGCGCGCACCCCGTGATGCTGCATCGCGCGATCGTCGGCAGCCTGGAGCGCTTCATCGGCATGCTGATCGAACACCACTCCGGCGCAATGCCCGCATGGCTCGCGCCGGTGCAGGTTGCGGTGCTGAATATCAGCGAAGGGCAGGCGGATTACGCTGCTGAAGTTGCGAAAACGCTGCAAAATCAAGGGCTTAGGGTCCAGCTCGACCTGCACAACGAAAAGATTACGTATAAAATACGGAAGCATTCGTTGCAAAAGCTCCCTTACATCGTTGTCGTGGGCGACAAGGAAAAGGAAGCAGGTGCCGTCGCAGTGCGCGCCCGGGGCAATCAAGACCTCGGTGCAATGTCCCTCGAATCGTTCGTGCAGCGGCTCGTTCAGGATGTTGCCGACAAGCGTTGATTTGTCCTCGAAACACCCCACATGTTTCCCTGCCAAATCGTGCCGCTTGTCCGCGAGGGCTGAGCGGCGTTCGCTACAGATTTTGTAGCAAATTTTGAAGGATTCTGACCATCGCTACTGCATTCCGCGACCGCCGCCACCGCGAGGAACGCCAACACCGCCTGAACCGGGAAATCATGGCCCCGGAAGTCCGCCTGATCGGCCCGGATAACGAGCAATTGGGTGTCGTGAGTCTTGCAGAGGCTCTACGCCTTGCCGGTGAGCAGGACGTGGACCTGGTAGAGGTCGTCGCGGCGGCCAACCCGCCCGTGTGCCGCCTGATCGAGTACGGCAAGTTCAAGTACCACGAGCAGAAGAAGGCGGCCGAGGCGAAGTCGAAGCAGAAGGTCATCGAGGTCAAGGAAATCAAGTTCCGGCCCGGTACCGACGATGGCGACTACAACATCAAGATGCGCAACATCCGGCGCTTTCTTGATGAGGGTGACAAGTGCAAGATCACGCTTCGCTTCCGCGGCCGCGAGATCACGCACCAGGAACTCGGCCTGGCCCTGCTGCAGCGCATCCGCGACGAGCTGGGCGACTCGATCATCGTCGAGCAGTTCCCGAAGCTCGAAGGCCGGCAGATGATCATGATGATCGCGCCGGGCCGCAAGAAGCCAGGCGGCGGTGGGCAGCAGAAGCCGGCAGCCGATGCCGGCGCCGCTCCGGCAGCGACGCCCGCTGCGGCCTGATGGGCCGAAAGCTGGAGCCGCGTTAGAGAGGTTTTGAAGGGATTTCGTCATTGCCCGCATTTCGAAAGAAATGCAGGCGAGGGCGGGATGAAGAAGTGTCTCGGGGCCAACAAGTCCGTGGAGCATCCATGGCGCCTCACGAGCACAAACTAAAGGAGCATTCACATGCCCAAAATGAAGACCAAGAGCAGCGCGAAAAAACGTTTCCGCGTTCGTCCCGGTGGCACCGTCAAGCGCGGTCAAGCCTTCAAGCGTCACATCCTGACGAAGAAGACCACCAAGAACAAGCGTCACCTGCGTGGTGCAGTCGCAGTGCATGAAACCAACATGGTTTCTGTCGCCGCCATGCTGCCCGGCCGTAGCATCTAACTCAGACGAACAAGGAGTACACACATGCCTCGCGTCAAACGTGGTGTAACGGCTCGCGCCCGCCACAAGAAAGTTCTCGCACTCGCCAAGGGTTTCCGCGGTCGCCGCGGCAATGTCTTCCGCGTCGCCAAACAGGCGGTGATGAAGGCAGGCCAATACGCCTACCGTGACCGCCGTACCAAGAAGCGCGTGTTCCGTCAGCTGTGGATTGCGCGTATCAACGCCGCCTCGCGTGAACTGGGCCTGACCTACAGCCAGTTCGCCAACGGCATCCGCAAGGCCGGTATCGAGATCGACCGCAAGATGCTTGCGGACATCGCCGTGCACGACAAGGCCGCTTTTGCCGGCATCGTGGAGCAGGTCAAGGCCAAGCTGGCTGCTTGATTCTGCACAGCGGGGCGCTGCCTTCGGGCAGCTTCCTGCGCCCACGGCTCAAGGGCTGGCGCTTGAAAAGGCTCCAGCTCTTTTTTATTTCCCCTCGAAGATTTTTGTTGCTATGAACGAGTTGGACTCCCTGGTCGACACCGCACGTGCCGCCTTCGCCGAAGCGAAGACACCCGCCGAGCTTGAAAACGCCAAGGCCCAGTTCCTCGGCAAGTCGGGCCGCATCACCGAGCTGATGAAGGGCATGGCCGCGCTGAGTGTCGAAGAGAAGAAGTCCCGCGGCGCCGCCATCAACGTCGCCAAGCAAGCCATCGAAGCCGCGCTGACCGACCGCCGCCAGCAGCTGGCCGACGAGGAGCTCTCGCTGCAACTGCGTGCCGAGGCGCTCGACGTGAGCCTGCCCGGCCGCCGCCGCATTTCGGGCGGCCTCCACCCTGTGAGCCGCACCCTGGAGCGCATCGAAGAGATCTTCTCCAGCATGGGCTTCGACGTGGCCGACGGCCCCGAGATCGAGAGCGACTGGCACAGCTTCACCTCGCTCAACAACCCGCCGAACCATCCTGCGCGTTCGATGCAGGACACCTTCTACGTCGACCTGAACGGCGACGACGGCATCCCCTACAACCTGCGTCCGCACACGAGCCCGATGCAGGTGCGCTACGCCCACCAGCACATCAAGAAGTACGCCGCCGAGTTCGCCGCGGCCGCGGCCGACACCACCGGCGCCGTGAAGGCGCCCGAGATCCGCGTGATCGCCCCGGGCCGCACCTACCGCGTCGACAGCGACGCCACCCACTCGCCCATGTTCCACCAGTGCGAAGGCCTGTGGCTTGGCGAGAACGTGAGCTTCAAGGACCTGAAGGTCGTCTTCACCGACTTCTGCCGCACCTTCTTCGAGCGCGACGACCTCGTGCTGCGCTTTCGCCCGAGCTTCTTCCCGTTCACCGAGCCGAGCGCCGAGATCGACATCCAGTTCGCGAGCGGCCCGCTGGCCGGCCGCTGGCTCGAAGTGTCGGGCTCGGGCCAGGTGCACCCGAACGTGGTGCGCAACATGGGTCTCGACCCCGAGCGCTACATCGGCTTCGCCTTCGGCATGGGCCCCGACCGGCTCACGATGCTGCGCTACGGCGTGAACGACCTGCGCCTCTTCTTCGACGGCGACCTGCGTTTTCTCTCGCAGTTCCAGTAAGCACCCCATCACAGAAAAAACCAGATCGAGATCGAAGAGATGCAATTCCCGGAATCCTGGCTGCGCGAGTTCTGCAACCCGCCCATCGACAGCGCCGCACTGGCCGAAACGCTCACCATGGGCGGCTTCGAGGTGGAAGAGCGCCGTCCGGTGGCGCCGCCTTTCACGCGCATCGTGGTCGGCGAAATCAAGGAAGCCGTGCAGCACCCGAATGCCGATCGCCTGCGCGTGTGCCAGGTCGACGCGGGGCAGGGTGCCCTGCTGAACATCGTGTGCGGCGCGCCCAATGCGCGCGTCGGCATCAAGGTGCCGTGCGCGCTGGTCGGCGCCGAACTGCCGCCGGGTGAGGACGGCAAGCCCTTTCTCATCAAGCTCGGCAAGCTGCGCGGCGTGGAAAGCCAGGGCATGCTGTGCTCGGCGCGCGAACTGCAGCTGAGCGAAGACCACGGCGGCCTGCTCGAGCTCGACGCCGATGCGCCCATCGGTGCCGACGTGCGCGACGTGCTCAAGCTCGACGACATGCTGCTCACGCTGAAGCTCACGCCCAACCTGGCGCACGGCCTCAGCGTCTACGGCGTGGCACGCGAGCTGGCCGCTCTCACCGGCGCGCCGCTCAAGACGCCCGAGATCGCACCGGTCGCCACCTCGTTCGCCGACGTGCTGCCGGTGAAGGTCGAGGCCGCCGAGCTCTGCGGCCGCTTCTCGGGCCGCATCATGCGCGGCGTGAACACCAAGGTCGCGACGCCGGCCTGGATGGTCGAGCGCCTCGCGCGCTGCGGCCAGCGCAGCGTGACGCCGCTGGTCGACATCTCCAACTACGTGATGTTCGAGTACGGCCAGCCCAGCCACATCTTCGACCTCGACAAGATCCACGGCGGCCTCACGGTGCGCTGGGGCAAGCCGGGCGAGCAGCTCAAGCTGCTCAATGGCAACACGATCACCGTCGACGACAAGGTCGGCGTGATCGCCGACGACCGCGAAGTCGAGTCGCTCGCCGGCATCATGGGCGGCGATGCCACCTCGGTGTCGGACGACACGCGCAACATCTACGTCGAAGCCGCCTTCTGGTGGCCCGAGGCCGTGCAGGGGCGTTCGCGCCGCTTCAACTTCTCGACCGACGCGGGACATCGCTACGAGCGCGGCGTCGATCCGAGCCGCACGGTCCAGATCATCGAGCGCATCACGCAGCTGATCGCCGAGATCTGCGGCGGCCAGGCCGGCCGCATGGACGACCAGACGCTGAGCGTGCCTCAAGCCGTGCCCGTCACGCTGCGTGTGGCGCGCGCCTCGCGCGTGATCGGCATGCCGCTGACGCAGGCCCAGTGCGCCGAGGCGCTGAACCGCCTCGGCTTCGCCATCACCGAAGGCGAAGGCACGCTGACCGTGACCCCGCCGCCGCACCGCTTCGACCTGCTGATCGAGGAAGACCTGATCGAGGAGGTCGCGCGCCTGATCGGCTTCAACAACCTGCCGACCACCGCGCCGCTCGCGCCCATCACCGCGCGCGTGCGTCCCGAGGCGCAGCGCAGCCGCTTCGCAGTTCGTCGCAGCATCGCCGCGCTGGGCTACCAGGAAACGATCAACTTCAGCTTCGTCGAAGCGCACTGGGAGCAGGACCTGGCCGGCAACGCCAACCCCGTGAAGCTGCTGAACCCCATCGCCAGCCAGATGAGCGTGATGCGCTCTTCGCTGATGGGGTCGCTGCTGCAGGTGCTCAAGTTCAACCTCGACCGCAAGGCGCCGCGCGTGCGCGTGTTCGAGCTGGGGCGCGTGTTCATGCGCGACGACAGCGTCGTCACCACCGACAGCACCGTGCGCGGCGTGAGCCAGCCGATGCGCGTGGCGGGCCTCGCATGGGGCGACGCCGACGAGGCGCGCTGGGACGGCAAGCCGCAGCGCATCGATTTCTACGACGTGAAAGGCGACGTCGAGGCGCTGCTCGCGCCGCTGCGGCCCGTCTTCGAGGCGGCCGAGCATCCGGCCCTGCACCCGGGCCGTTCGGCACGCGTGCTGGTCGACGGCAAGGCCATCGGCTTCGTCGGCGAACTGCATCCGCGCTGGCGCCAGAAGTGGGACTTCGCGCAGGCGCCCGTGCTGTTCGAACTCGACCTCGACGCCGTCACCGCGCGCCTCGTGCCCGTGGCGCAGCCGGTGCCCAGGCACCAGGCCGTCGAGCGCGACATCGCCGTCGTGGTGGCCGAGGCGGTCACGCACGACGCGCTGATGCAGGCCATCCGCTCCACCGCAGCGGCCAAGGGCCTGCTGCGCGACGCCGTGCTGTTCGACATCTACCGTCCGCAGCCGCTGCGCGACGGTGCGGTGGCCGCCGCCGGCGCGCTGGCGCAGGGCGAGAAGAGCATGGCGGTGCGCCTGAGCTTCCAGAGCGACAGCGCCACGCTGACGGACGAGCAGGTCGAGCCCGCTGTCCGCGCGATCGTCGAACAACTGGGCGCCAAGCTCGGCGGCCGCTTGAGGGGGTGATGAGAATGAACGCTGCCGAATTCACGCTCGAGGCTCTGGAAACGCCTGCGCTCACCAAGGCGCATCTCGCCGACCTGCTGTTCGAGCAGATCGGCCTGAACAAGCGTGAGTCCAAGGACATGGTCGAGGCGTTCTTCGAGCTCGTGGCCAACAGCCTCATCGAAGGCACGGACGTGAAGATCTCGGGCTTCGGCAACTTCCAGATCCGCGTGAAGGCGCCCCGGCCCGGGCGCAATCCGCGCACAGGCGAAGCCATTCCGATCGGCGAGCGCCGCGTGGCGACGTTCCATGCGAGCGCCAAGCTCAAGGAGCAGATTCACGGAAGCATCGATCAAGGCGGGACATCCGAAGTCGAGTGGAGCCTCGGCTCCGAATAAGTGCTTGGTGCTGCGCGGCCGCGTAGAGTAATCTCTGAGGTTTCCCGCGCACAGTCTTGATTTCAATGGAGAAAACGCTCCCTCCGATCCCCGTCAAACGCTACTTCACCATCGGTGAGGTCGGCGAGCTGTGCGGCGTCAAGCCGCACGTGCTGCGTTATTGGGAGCAGGAGTTCACGCAGCTGCGCCCGATGAAGCGGCGCGGCAACCGCCGCTACTACCAGCACCACGAGGTGCTCATGATCCGCCGCATCCGCGATCTGCTCTACGACCAGGGCTTCACGATCAGCGGCGCGCGCAACAAACTGCAGGAACTGGTGCAGGGCGAGCGCGACCGCCGCAAGGCGGGCGAAGTGCCGCTCGAAGGCGTGGAGGCCATCGAGATCGACCAGGAGGAGTTCGACGCCACCATCGTCGAGGATTCGCCCGCGTCCGCAGCCGTGCAGACGGCCGATCTTTCGCAGCTGCTGCACCTTCGTCGCGAACTATTTGAAATTCGTGAGCTGCTGACCGTCGGGCGCTGAATTTCCAAGGCTATAATCGAGAGCTTCGGTGTGTGGCGCAGCCTGGTAGCGCACTTGCATGGGGTGCAAGGGGTCGAAGGTTCGAATCCTTTCACACCGACCAAAGTCAGTAGATGGAACAACGGCTTACGCTCAAAAGGCGTAAGCCGTTTTTCTTTGGGCCCCCCGATCGCCGCGGCCAAAAAAAAGCTCACCCAAGGGTGAGCTGAAGGACCCCGTTCTCGCATGGGGTCGGAGGGAGGAGCCCGCCGGAGGGAGGCGGGCAAGGCGATGATCGCGACCAATCTGGGAGACATCGAGGACGAGTCGCCTGTTTCGGGGCTCTCGTGCGGCGATTCCGAAGAAATGCGGACGCCCCGGAATTAGTTCCTTTGTTTGCTGTGCCTTCGCGCCTATCCTTCGCGCCCAACATGAATCCCGCACAGCAACTGCAACTCCTCGTCGACCTGCCCGATGGCTGGTCCAGCCGCATCGACATCAAGCGCACCACCAACGGCCGTTACGCCGGCGTTGCCGAACTGAATCTGCGAGGGCTCAGGCGCGGCGTGCTGGTCTTCATGCAGCAGCCCACGCTGGAAGCCGCGCTGCAGCGCGTGCGGTTGCGGGCCAGCCAGTTCGCAAGAGAACGGCTCGTCTCGCAGGACGCGCCGTCGAAGAGGGGGGCGAGGCCCGCCTGAAGAAGCCGCGTCGGGAGGTTGGTGTTTCCTATCCCGCGGATGAGGATTCCCAACCCACGAAGCGTCGCTCCTGCGGCACCATCAGGCGTCACTCCCACTCCAGGATCACGCCATGAAAGCATTCAGAAGACTCGTCGGCGGCGCCATCTCCATCGCCGGAGCCGTGGTGCTCATCACTCAGCATCTTTAGCATCCTTCGCATCTTCAGGCAGCAGGGAGATGAGCGCTGCCCCGCCGTCCATCATCAGCCGAATGTGAACGCGTAGGCCTGCGCGCCCGCGTCCAGAAACTCGATCTCGAACAGTCGGTCCTTCACGTCCGACGTCTGTCGCACCAGCTGATAGAGCCGCTGCCCGTCGATGACGCCGTTGCCTTGCGCGTCGGTGTCCGTGCCATGGTCAGTGAGCGGCGGCGCGCCGTCGATCCGTACCCTGAAGCGCACCGGCTTCCCGTCCGCCGATGGCCCGAGCACCAGGTGCAGGTCGCGCGCGTGGAAGCGATAGGCGATGCGGCCGTTTGGCTGCACCAGCACCGCACGCTCTCCTTCCACCTTCCACTCGCCGGCCAGCGTCCACTGATTGATGCGCAGCGCCGAAACCCCTGAATAGACCCGTGCGCGATCATTCGAGATGCCACCGGGCGACGCGAAGTTGCGCGCCTGCCCGTACCCCAGGTAGGTCTCGCCCGAAAGAGCCGGCTCCGCGGCTGCCGCAGCTTGCGTGCCCTTGCCCTCGGGCGAGACAAGTGCCCGCGAATCAACCGGCCTGCCGCCTTCCGCCAGCAGTTGCTGAATGGCCTGCTCCGACTTCGCATACTGCCCCTCGCCGAACTGGTGGTGCCTGATGCGCCCCTGCGCGTCCACGAGATAGAAGGCCGGCCAGTACTGGTTGCCGAAGGCGCGCCAGATCGCGTAGTTGCTGTCGACGGCCACCGGGAAACCGATGCCCAGGTCCTTGGTCGCGCGGCGCACGTTGGCCGGCTGCTTCTCGAACGCGAACTCCGGCGTGTGGACGCCCACCACCACCAGCCCGGCGTCCCTGTACTTCTCGGCCCACGCGCGAACGTAGGGCAGGGTGCGCAGGCAGTTGATGCAGGAGTAGGTCCAGAAGTCGACCAGCGCGACCTTGCCGCGAAGGCTCTCTGGCGTGAGCGGGGTCGAGTTGATCCACTCGGTGGCGCCTGCGAGCGACGGGAGCATGCCCTCGTCGGGCAGCGTCAGCGAAGGCCTCTTGGGCTCGGGCTGCGTCGACGTCAGCATCAGGCCGCCGGGGTCGACGGATGCCTGCGGCGCGGACACAGGCTGCTGCGACGGCATCGGCATGCCGATCCTCTCCACCAGGGCCTTCTCCAGCGCCGAGGTCGTGCCGATCGACAGCTGCGCGAGCAGCCCCGTGTCCAGCCCCGACGCGATGGCCGCCACGCCCGCGAGCACCGCCACGCCGGCCACGCGGCGAGCCCATTCGCCCGCGTGCAGCGACCCCTTCATCGCCGAGAACACTCGCCCGCCGAAGAGCAGCGCCGCCGCCAGCGAGGTGCACGCGCCAGCCGCATAGGCCAGCAGCAGCAGCGAGGTGCCGACGCTCGCGCCGTTGAGCGCCGCACCCGTCAGGATCAGCCCCAGGATCGGCCCCGCGCAGGGTGCCCACAGGAATCCGGTGCCGATGCCCAGCAGCAGCGGCGAGAACACCGACGCCTTCGCGTCCGTCGCCGGCCCGGACAGCCGAAGCCCCAGCGCCACCAGCGGCCGGGTCAGCCGATCGGCCACCGAGGGAAACAGCAGCGTCACACCGAACAGCGCCAGCAGCGCGATCGCCGTATGGCGCCCGTACTCGTTGAGCGCCACGACCCAGCCGCCGCCCACGGCCGCCAGCGTGGCGACGGCCGAGAACGCCAGCGCCATGCCCAGCAGCATCGGTAGGCCGTGCGAGCGGAACGGCCGGTCGGCGCGCGCGAACACGAAGGGGAGCACGGGCAGGATGCACGGGCTCAGGATGGTGAGCACGCCACCGAGGTAGGCAACGATGAGGAGGAACATGGTCGGATTCCTGTCGGTGAATGTTGTCGATGAATGGCTGAAAAGAAAAGTCGGAGGCGAGCGGGGGCCTTCGCGGTCTCGCCATGCGAGCCGCTTCTTCGTCGGTCAGTGATTGGGGGGGCGGCGGCTCAGTCCGGTGGCACGGCCGCGTTGGTATTCATGGTCAGCCGGGCTTCCAGCCCGCCTTCGTCCCGGTTGCGCAGCGTGAGCTCCGCGCCCATTGCCGTCGCCAGCTGCTGGGCGATGGCCAGGCCGAGACCGGTGCCGCCGGTGTTGCGGTTGCGCGAGCCCTCCACGCGGTAGAAGGGCTTGAGCACGTTCTCCAGCTGGTCGGGCGGAATGCCGGGGCCGTTGTCGATCACGGCCAGCGTGAGCCGGTTGCCGCCGGCATCGGCACTGGCATGCACCTGCAGCCGCACGTCGGTGCCGAACTTCAGCGCGTTGTCGATCAGGTTCGTCAGGATGCGGCGCAGCGCGTTCGGCCGCGTCACCATGGGCTCGCCCACGCGGCCCTCGAGCAGCACCTGCTGCCCCGAGTCCTCGTAGTCGGCCACCATGCTCTCGAACAGCGCGTCCGCGTCGATGCGTCGCGGCGGCTCGGTGGCGCCGTGCAGGGTGCGCGCGTAGGTCACACCCTCGCGCACCAGGGCGTGCATGGCGTCCAGGTCCTGGCGGAACTTGTCGCGGTCTTGGCCGTCGTCCATCAGGTCGGTGCGCAGCCGCATGCGGGTGATGGGCGTCTGCAGGTCGTGCGAGATGGCCGCGAGTATCTCCACCCGCTCGGCCATGTAGCCGGCAATGCGCTTCTGCATCGCGTTGAAGGCGCGGGCCGCGTGCCGCACCTCGGTCGGTCCTTCCTCGGCCAGCTGCAGGCCCTTCAGGTCGGGGCCCAGCTCGTCGGCCGCGTCGGCCAGCTGCGCCAGCGGCCGCGTGACCAGCCGCACCGCATACCAGGCGCACACCGCCAGCACCAGCAGCTGCACCCACAGCAGCCACATCACCCAGCTCGACACCGGCATGTCCACGCGCCGCGCATGCACGATCACCGAGGAGCCGTCCGACAGCCGCACCTGGATCTGCAGACCCTGCGGCGGGCTGCTCACCTGGCCGATCTTCACGATCTCGAAGGGGCGCATCGCGTCGGCGATGGCGGTCGCGAACTGCTGCGTCGAAGCCGTGTCGGGCGCCTTGCCCTGTGCGTTCCCGCCGAGCACGAAGTGGTAGTTGCGCCGCTCCAGCCGCGCCAGCCAGCCCTCGCGCTCGGCGGCGGGCAGCCGGTCGAGGATGGCGACCGAGCTGGCGATGTCGCGCTCGATGCCGATCATCATCAACTCGCGCATCGCGATGCCGCGCTCGTAGCCGATGGCCATGAAGGTCAGCAGCTGCGCGATGGCCAGCCCGACGACGATGATCAGCGTCACCCGCGAGAACAGCGAGCGCGGCAGCAGGCGGCGCAGGCCCGTGGCGGGGGAGGCCGGGGCGATGTCGGCGGGAAGGCTGGCGGCGGAAGTAGGCATGGGCAGGTTTATAGACCCGCTTGCGCCTCGCGGCGCGGCGCTTTGTATTCCAGTGTGTTGGGCGGCGTGGCCCGACATACAACATTACCCGCCACACCCGGGCCGCAGCCGTGGCGCCGGCCGGGCAACATAGTGTGGCCGGCCCGCCCGCGGGATACACGGGAATACAAAACCGCCCGATCCGGCGCCCGTCCGGGCTACATTGCACCTGCCCGCTTTTCCTCGGGCGCCTCGCCGCACCGCCATGAACATCGCCAAGACCTCCGACCACATCCTCATCGTCGACGACGACCGGGAAATCCGCGAACTGCTCTCCACCTACCTGGTCAAGAACGGCCTGCGCGTGGTGACGGTGCCCACGGGGCGGCACATGCGCGCGGCACTGGAGGAGTCGGGGCCCTTCGATCTCATCATCCTCGACCTGATGCTGCCGGGCGAAGACGGCCTCACGCTGTGCCGCGACCTGCGCACCGGCAAGTACAAGGCCACGCCCATCCTGATGCTCACCGCGCGAAGCGAGGAGGCCGACCGCATCCTCGGCCTGGAGATGGGCGCCGACGACTACCTGGCCAAGCCGTTTTCCGCGCGCGAGCTGCTGGCGCGCATCCGCTCGGTGCTGCGCCGCACGCGCATGCTGCCGCCGAACATGCGCTCCACCGAGTCGGCCTCGAGGCTGGCCTTCGGCGACTGGCAGGTCGATACCACCGCGCGCAACCTGATCGACGACAGCGGCGTGATGGTGGCGCTCAGCGGCGCGGAGTACCGGCTGCTGATGGTGTTCCTCGACCATCCCCAGAAGGTGCTGAGCCGCGACCAGCTGCTGAGCCTCACCCAGGGCCGCGAGGCCGAACTCTTCGAGCGCTCCATCGACCTGCTGGTGAGCCGCCTGCGCCAGCGTCTGCGCGACGATGCGCGCGAGCCGCGCTACATCAAGACGGTGCGCAGCGAGGGCTACGTCTTCTCATCGGCCGTTGAAGCGCTGGACTGAGCCGCAAGCCGCGGGCCTAAACTCGCGAAATGATCAAGCCACTGTTCCTCCCGGCGGGCGCGCTTCTTTCGCTTCTGCTGGTCACCGCGTGTGCCCAGCCCGAGCCACCCCGGCCCGCGCCGCCGCCGGTCGGCATGGCGAACCCGGCGTCGGTCTACTGCAAGAGCCTCGGGGGCAAGACGCTCCTCAGGTCGAACGACAAGGGGCAGTACGGCATCTGCGAGCTTCCGGATGGCAGGCAGATCGAGGAGTGGGAGCTCTACCGCCGGAATCATCCAGCGAAGTAGGGCGGTTTCAGCCTCACTTCGACGGCTTGCGCGAGCCGTCTTCCCGTCTGGACGAGATGCATTGGCAGCTCACCGGATTGCGGATTTCATGCGCGACGCCGCCCGCGAAGAAGAGCAGGGCGAGCCAGAGTTTCTTCATGTCTGCTGCTCCGCGCGGCTTCAGGTTCCCGAAGGAGCCGCAGTGGTGGCGGCGGGCGCAGGCTCGGCCAGCAGCGCCTGGATCTTCTTCTCCGTGGTCGCGTAGCTGCCCTCGCCGAAGTGCGAGTAGACGATCTTCCCCTGCTTGTCGATCAGGTACACGGCGGGCCAGTACTGGTTCCTGAAGGCCTTCCAGGTGCCGTAGCTGTTGTCCTGCGCAACCGCGTGCCTGATCTGCAGGCGCTCGATGGCGTCCTTCACGTTCTTCGTCGACTTCTCGAAGGCGAACTCCGGCGTGTGCACGCCGACCACCACCAGGCCCTTGTCCTTGTACTTCTGGTTCCAGTCCTTCACGTAGGGAAGGTGGTTCAGGCAGTTGATGCAGGTGTAGGTCCAGAAGTCGACCAGCACCACCTTGCCGCGCAGCTCGCTGAGCTTGAGCGGCTGCGAATTGAGCCAGTTGTCGATGTTCTGGAATTCGGGCGCCGGCGCCGCCTCGCTGGCGGGAATGTCGCCGCCGAACGGCGATGGAGCGGCGAAGGTCAGCGTGAGGGCGGCCGCCGAGGCGGCGATGGCGACTGCGAAATAGAGGGCGGAAGAGCGAAAGCGCATGGCGGTTCCTTCGGAAGAGTGACGGACGTTCGTCTGTGAACGGAGCCGATTCTTCGCCGGGCCGCCTGCGCGCGCAGCGGATTGCGTATTCCTCTGTATCTGCGGGACGCTGCCCGCACACTACGTTTCACACCCGTTTCACACTCCGCCGGGCGCGAGGGTCAATCGACCCTGATGTTGCGCGCGCGGACCAGCGCGCTCACCCTGCCGGTTTCGTCCTTCACGAACTTAGCGAAGGCCTCCGGCGTGGTGCCGGCCGGTTCCAGGCCGAGCTGCAGCAGCTTCTGGTTCACTGCGGGGGCGTTGACGGCGGCCTGCACCGCCTTGCCCAGCTTCTGCACGATATCGGCCGGCGTGCCCTTGGGCAGGAACACGCCGTTCCACTCGACCACGTTGTAGCCCGGCAGGCCCGACTCGGCCAGCGTCGGCACATCGGGCAACCCCGGCACGCGCTTGCTGGAGCTCACGCCCAGCGCGCGCAGCTTGCCGCTCTTCACGTAGCTCAGCGTAGAGGCCACGTTGCCGAAGTAGGCCGACACCTGCTCGCCCATCACGTCGGTCAGCGCGGGCGCGCCGCCCTTGTAGGGCACGTGCATCAGGTTGATCTTCGCCTGCTCGTTCAGCGCCTCGCCCGCCAGGTGCGAGCCGGTGCCGCCGCCCGCAGACGCGAAGCTCAGCGTGCCCGGGTTCTTGCGCGCGTAGTCGATGAACTCCGGCACCGTCTTGTAGGGCGCAGTCGCGGGCACGACCAGGATCTGCGGCGCGGTGGCCACCAGCGACACCGGAATGAAGTCCTTCGCCGCGTCGAAGGGCAGCTTGCGCAGCGAGGGGTTCACCGAGAACGCCGAGGCGTCGTACAGCACGGTGTAGCCGTCTGCCGCGGCCTTGGCCACGTTGTCGGCACCGATCACGCCGCCCGCGCCCGGCTTGTTGTCGATCACGATCTGCTGGCCCAGCGCGGCGCTCATCTGCTGCGCGACGATGCGCGCCGTGTTGTCGGCGCCGCCGCCTGCGGCATACGGCACTACCATGCGGATGGGCTTGTCGGGCCAGGCGGCCCAGCCAAGCAGGGGAACGGCGCAGGCCAGGGCGGCGATGGATTTCAGGAGTCGCTTCTTCATCTCGATGTCTCGGGTCTTGGGGTTCAGGAAAAGTCGTAGAGCCGTGCCGGGTTGTCGACGAGCACGCGATGGCGCGCGGCCTCGTCGGGCACCCAGCGGCCCAGCAGGTCGAAGAGCTGCGCGTCGTCGGGCTTGGCCGTGCGCTCCGTCGGGTGGGGCCAGTCGCTGCCCCATACGACCCGCTCGGGCGCCTGCGTCGCCCAGGCCCTGGCAACGTCGATGGTGTCGGCATAGCCGCCTTCGGCGCCGGCTGCGGAGTCGAGGTAGGCGCCCGAAAGCTTGATCCAGGTGCGGCCGTTGTCGAGCAGCCGGCTCACCACCCGGTATGCGGGGTGCGAGAGCCTATCGGGCTGCGGCAGCCGCGCGAGATGGTCGAAGACCACCGTGCAGGGCAGGCGATCGAGCAGCGCCGCATGCGCCGCGATCTGGTCGGCGCTCCAGTGCAGCTGCACGTGCCAGCCGAGCGCATGAACGCGATGGGCCAGCGGCTCGACCATGGAGAAGTCCGTCGCCGCGTTCGTCGAGGTGTACAGCGTGAAGCGGATGCCCCGGATGCCGCCCTCGTGCAGCTGCTTCAGCTCGGCATCGCTCACCTCGGGCCGCACCACCGCCACGCCGCGCGTGCGGTGCGCGCCCAGCGCCCGGATGGCATCGAGCGTCACGCTGTTGTCGGTGCCGTGCACGCGCGGCTGCACGACGACCGTGCGCTGCGTGCCGTTGCGCTGCTGCAGCAGGCGGTAGTCGTCGGCGGTGGCGTTGTCCAGCATGGCATCGGGCGAGCCGTACATCGGAAAGCGGCGGTCGTACACGTGGATGTGCGCGTCGCATGCGCCCTCTGGCGCCGCGATGGCCGGCTTGCGCGTGCCGGCGCTGTGGGGCACGGCGATCATCTCGTCGGGCATTTCTCAGTCGTCCGCGCGTCGCCTGGCCAGTACGGCGGCCGTGTGCTGCCCCAGCGTCGGTGCGGCAAAGGGCTCGGGGCCGGGCGTGCGGCCGAAGCGCACCGGGCGGGTGAAGCCCCGGTACGAGCCCAGCGTCGGGTGCGGGAAGTTCGCCACCATGTCCTCGGCCCGCACCTGCTCGTTGTCGAACATGTCTTCCACGGTGCGGGCGGCGGAGCAGGGCACTTCCTCGCCGAAGATCTCTTCCCATTCGAGCGCGCTGCGCCCGGCCAGCGCCGCGCGCAGCTTCGGCACGATCTCGGCCGCGTGCTGCGCGCGCTTGCGCACCGAGTCGTAGCGCTCGTCGGCCGCGAGCTCGGGCAGGCCGGCCTTGGCGCACAGCGCCTGCCAGAAGTGCGGCGTGTTGGCCGAGATGTAGATGTGCCCCTCGCGCGTCGGGTGGATGCCGGTGATGCCGCCGGAGCGCATGTCGCGCCCCACGTCCTTCGGCTCGCCCTCGGCCCACACCATGCGCGCCGACTGCATCGTGAGCGCCGAGCGCAGCAGCGACACGCCCACGAACTGGCCTTCGCCGCTCTTTTCGCGCTCGTACAGCGCCGAGGCGACGCCCGCGGCCACCAGCGCGGCCGCGTAGTAGTCCACCACAGAGCCGTAGATGATCTCGGGCGGCTCTCCGCGCTTGCCCTGCAGCGCGCACATGCCGGTCATGGTCTGCAGCACCTGGTCGTAGCCGGCCTTCTCGCGCAGCGGGCCGGTTTCGCCGTAGCCGGTGACGGCGCAGTAGATGAGCCGCGGGTTCACCGCCTTCAGCTGCTCGTAGGCGATGCCCAGCCGCGGCGGCACGCTGGGCCTGAAGTTGTGCACCAGTACGTCGGCGCCGCGCACCAGCTCCATCAGCGCGGCCAGGTCCTCGGGGTTCTTCAGGTCGAGCACCGCGCCCAGCTTGCTGCGGTTCACGCCGATGAAGGCTCGGCTCTCGGCCTCCAGCGTCGAGGGGTACTTGCGCAGGTTGTCGCCCGTGGGCGGCTCGATCTTGATGACCTCCGCACCCTGGTCGGCCAGCAGCGAGCAGCCGTACGGGCCCGCGATGTAGGCGCTCAGGTCGAGCACGCGCAGGCCGCTCAGCGGCCCGGCGGGGCCCTGGCGCTCCGGCAGGCGCGTGTTCTCAGGGGCGGTGTGGCTCATGGGCTTTCTCTTTCCTTGCTCAGTCTGCGGTGATGTTCTGTTGCTTCGCCAGCTTCTTCCAGCGCTCCACGTCCTCGGCGATGACGGTGCCGAACTGCGCCGGCGTGAGCGGCGTGGCGATGGCGCCTTCGCGCAGGAAGTTCGCTGCGATCTCGGGCTTCGACAGGATCTGGTTGACCGCGCCGTTCAGCTTCGCGACCACGTCGGCCGGCGTGCCGGCCGGGGCCAGCAGGCCCCACCAGAGTTCGAACTCGTAGCCGGGCACCGCAGTCGAAATGGGTGTGAGGTCGGGTGCGATGGGGCTCGGCTTCAGGCTCGTGATGCCGACCGCGCGCAGCTTGCCGGCGCGCACCATCGGCAGCAGCGAGGGGCCGCTGGAGATCAGCAGCTGCGTCTGGTTGCCCACGAGATCGGTCACCGCCGGGCCCATGCCCTTGTACGGGATGTGAGCGATCTGCAGGTCGCCCACCTTGGCCTTCAGCAGCTCGGTGCCGAACTGGTTGACGCTGCCCGAGCCGGAGGACGCGTAGTTGTACTGGCCCGGCTTCGCCTTGATGGCGGCGATGAGTTCGGCCGGCGTCCTGGCGGGGAACTCGTTGTTGACCGCGACGATGAACGGCCCCTTGGCGAACATCGCCACCGGCGCGAGTCCCTTGACCGGGTCGAAGGGCAGCTTCGACTGCACCGCCGCGTTGGTCGTCATGCTCGAAGACACGGCTACCAGGGTGTAGCCGTCGGGCGCCGCCTTGGCCACCTGGCCCGTGCCGGTGTTGCCGCTCGCGCCGGGGCGGTTGTCGATGATGACCGGCTGCTTGAGCTGGTCGCCCAGCTCCTTGGCCACCTGCCGCGCGAAGGTGTCGTTGGAGCCGCCGGCCGGGTAGGGCACGACGATGGTGATGGGCTTGGAAGGGTAGGCGGCCTGCGCGAGCGCGGTGCCGCCCAGCGCGGCAAGCACGACTGTCGAGGCTGCGGCGAGCGCGCGCGGGCGAAGGAACGAGGGAATACGCATCTGTCTTGTCTCCGGTTTTCTTATGGATGGGGAAGCAGGCTCAGCCTGGAATCAGCCTGGCATCAGACCGAGGCTGCGCGCGCTCTCGACGATGGCGCGCGCGCGGATCACGAAGGGGATGTCGATCATCTTTCCGTCCACCACGTAGGCTCCGACGCCCTTGGCGTCGGCTTCGCGCGCCGCCTCGACCACCTTGCGGGCGTGCGCGATCTCCTCGTCGGTCGGGCGGAACACCTCGTTGGCGATGGCGATCTGGCTCGGGTGGATGCAGGTCTTGCCCAGGAAGCCGAGGTCGCGCGCCAGCTTCGCCTCGGCGCGGAAGCCTTCGGCGTCGCGGATGTCGGCGAAGGCGCTGTCGTAGGCATATAGGCCCGCCTCGCCAGCCGCGATGCGCACCGTGAACATCGCCTGGCGGATCGCGGAAGGCTCCCGGCGGGCAATGCCCAGCGGTTCGAACAGGTCGCCCAGCCCCAGCTGGAGCCCCGCCACGCGCGGATGCGCCAGCGCGAGTTCGGCGGCAATGCGCAGCGCGGCGGGCGTCTCGATGTTCAGCAGCAGTCCGATGGGCGCCTGCACGCCGTTGGCCTGCTCCGCGCGCTCGATGGCTTCGGCGGCTGCACGCACATGCGCGGGGCTCTGCGGCTTGGGCAGGTTGATGAGCTGCACGCCGGTGCGCGCGACCGCCGCAATGTCGCGCTCGAAATGCGGCGTATCCATGGCGTTGACGCGCACGATCAGCGTCTTGCGCGACGAAGCCGCGTCGCCGCTCTCGAGGAACTGGCGCACCGTCTCGCGCGCCTCGTCCTTGCGCGGCTCGGACACGGCGTCTTCCAGGTCGAGGCTGATGGCGTCCGCCTCGCCCGCGAGCGCCTTGGCGAACAGTTCGGGGCGGGTGCCGGGAACGAAGAGTTTGCTTCTCATGAGGGCAGTGTCGGCAGTTCATGACAAGAGAAAAACAGCTGTTCACTGCGATCACATCGCAGAAAATCTATCTTCATGGAAACGGCCTACCTGCAAAGCTTTCTTCTGGTGGTGGAGTCGGGCTCGATGTCCGAGGCCGCGCGCCGGCTCGACCTCACGCCCGGCGCGGTGGCGCAGCAGATCCGTGCGCTGGAGCGCGAGCTCAACGCGCCGCTGCTCGCGCGCGCCGGCCGCACCGTGCAGCCCACCGAGGCCGGCCACCGGCTGGTGCAGCGGGCGCGCACGCTGCTGCGCGAGGTGAGCGACATCAAGGCGCTGCTGGGCAGCGAGTCGGCGGGCGGCGAACTGGTCATCGGCACCATCAACACGGCCATCCACAGCCTGCTGCCGGACATCCTCGCGCGCTTCGTGAAGACGCATCCGGGCGTCAAGGTGTTCCTGCAGTCGGGCACCACCGCCACGCTCTACAAGGCGATGCAGCAGGGCGATCTCGACGCGGCCGTGTGCCTGTATCCGCAGTTCGCGCTCGCCAAGACATTCGACTGGGCGCTGCTGCGCGAGGAGCCGCTGGTGCTGCTCGCGCCCAGCCGCCTCGCGCGGCGCGACCCCCACGAGCTGCTGCGCACCTCGCCGCTGATCCGCTACGACCGCAACCTCGGCGGCGGCAAGCAGGCCGACCGCTACCTGCGCGCGGCGGGCATCGTTCCGCAGGAGCGCTTCGAACTGAGTTCGCTGCTGGCCATCGCGATGATGGTCGACCGGGGCCTGGGCGTGTCGGTCGTGCCCGACATCGCTTCACCGCTGCTCGAAGGGCAGCGCATCGTGAAGATCCCGCTGCCGCTGCCCTCGGAAACGCGGCGCTTCGGCATCCTGTGGCTCAGGGCTTCACCGCGGCTGAAGCTGATCCATGGCTTCGTCGAGAGCGCCGGGCTGGTCACGGCGGGGAAGGGCAATGGCGCCCGGAGGCCGGCCGCGCGTTAGGCCGGCTCCATGCCGTGACGGCGCTTCGCTTCCTCGGTGGCGGGAGATCCGAGGTAGGCGAGCAGTGCGTCTGCGGCCTCTGCCTTGGGAGTGTTCGCCACCGGCGCCGCACTGAAGATCGTCGTGATCTGGACCGCTGGCGGCAGCGGCCCCAGCAGCGTGATGCCTTCGACACCGATCAGCTCGCTGAACTGCTGGAAGCCCAGTGAGGCTTCCCCGCGCGCGAGCAGCGAACCCACCGGCACGCCGGGAGGCGCCTGCACCAGCCGTTCCTTGACCGCATCGGCGATGCCCCAGCGCTCGAACAGCGCGATCAGCGCAACGCCGCTCGGCCCGGTCGAGTAGGCGATGCGGGCCGCGTCCAGCACGGCGCGCCGCACCGCTTCCTCGGTGGAGATGTCGACTTGCGCCGCTCCAGCGGCAACCGCCACCGCGACGCCCGATCGCACCACATCGACCTTGCGCGACACATCCACCTTGCCGGCGGCCGCCAGCTTGTCGATGGCATCCGATGCCAGGACCACCACGTCGAAGGGCTCTCCCGCCGATACGCGCCGCGCGGCGTCCACGCCGCCCACCGCCTCGAAGGCGACCGGCACGCCGCTCGTGCCCGTGTACGCGGCGGCGAGTTCCGCCAGCAGCCCCTTCGTGGCCATGGAGCTGATGCCCCTGAGCGAACCCGCCATGCTCATCTGCGCCCGATCAGCCGGTCCGCGTAGGCCTGCCAGTCGCTCGACGCATCGATACCGTCGAACAGGCCCTCGCGCGCCTGCGTGGCCACCCAGTCCTGCTTGGCCGCGATGGCGGAGGCCATCAGCGGCTCGAAGCCGGCTTCGCGCACGGTCTGCGCCGCCTCGCGCATTTCCTCGGCGCGGCGCTTGCCGTGCTGCACCACGCGGCTGAAGAAGTAGGCGCCTTGCCTGTCCCAGTCGATCTGCGGGAAGGTTTCCCTCAGCGTGGGCAGCACGTGTTCTTCCACGCCGTAGCGCCTCGCCGTGGCGTAGCTCTCGATGACCAGCGCCTCCAGGCCCTTGATCATGATGCTGCGGCTCATCTTGATCGCCGAAGCGACGCCGAGCCGGTCGCTCACCGCACGCACGTCCATACCCCAGCCGCACAGCGTCGCGGCGAGCGCTTCTGCGTGCGCGCCGCCCAGCAGCATCGGCACGCGGATGCCGTAGGGCGGCACGGAAGTCATCACGCCCGCCTCGACGTAAGCGACGCCCACCGCTTCGAGCGCGGCGGCGGCGCGCTGCTTGGTGCCGGGCGATGCCGAGTTGAGGTCGAGCAAGCGCGAGCCGGCGCGTGCATGGCGCGCGGCTTCCTCGGCCACCGCGAGGGTGCTGGAGGCGGTGACGGCCGAGATCAGCAGGTCGGCGTGGCTGCAGAGCTCCTGCATGCTGCCCGCCACGCGCAGTCCGTCGCGTTCCGCCGCGGCGCGTGCGGCTTCGCCGGTCGCGGCGTCGGCGAAGCGCAGGTCCCATGCCCAGACGGCGTCCACGCCGTCTTTCCCGAGCAGGCCGCGTCCGAAGATGCCGCCCACCTCGCCATGGCCGATGAGGCCCAGTGTGATTCCCATGATGCTGCCTGTCCTTCCTTGTGATCGATGTCAGTCGACGGTGATGCGCGCGCTCTTGATCACGCGGTTCCAGCGCTTCATCTCACTGGCGATCAGCTCGCCGAAGGCCTGCGGCGTGGTGGGCGTGGGTTCGGCGCCTTCGGCCGCGAGCCGCGCATGCATTTCGGCCGCGTTGAGCGACTGGTTGATCTGCCTGTTGAGCATGGCGACGATCTCCGCCGGGGTGCCGGCCGGCGCGACCACGCCGTACCACTGGTCGGCCTCGAAATCCTTCGTGCCGGGCACGCCGCTTTCCGCCACCGTCGGCACTTCGGGCAGCAGCGCGATGCGCCTGGGGCTCGACACCGCCAGCGCGCGCAGCCTTCCCGACTTGATGTGCGGCAGCAGCGCGGGCGCGCCGGTGAAGAGCAGCTGCAGCTGGCCCGCCAGCAGGTCGGTGACGGCCGGCGCCGTGCCCCGGTAGGGCACGTGCATGAAGGAGGCGCCCGTCTGCAGCTTCAGGTACTCGGTGGCGATGTGCGCCGCGCTGCCGTTGCCGCCGGAGCCGAAGGCCAGCTGGTTCGGGCGCGACTTCGCCAGCGCGATCAGCTCTGCAAGCGAGCGGGCAGGCACCGACTCGTGCACCACCAGCACGTTCGGCACCCGCGCCACCCAGGCCACGGGCGCGAAGCTGCGCACCGGGTCGTAGTCGAGCTTGGGGTAGAGCGACGGGTTGATCGCCAGCGTGCCGATGTGCCCCATCAGCAGCGTGTAGCCGTCGGCGGGCGACTTCGCCACCTTGTCCGCGCCGATGGAGCCGCCCGCGCCGGGCAGGTTGTCGACCACCACCGGCTGGTGCCATGCGCGCCCGAGCTCGATGCCGATGGCGCGCCCGAGTACGTCGGTGGAGCCGCCGGGCGTGAAGGGAATGACCATGCGTATCGGTTTCGATGGATACGCCTGTTGCGCCATCGCGATGCGGCCCGCCGGGAGAAGGGCCGCGGCGGTGGCTGTGGTGAGGGCCTGCCGGCGGGTGATGCCTGTGCTCGTCATGGTGGTAGCCGCCTCAGTCCGGCTTGATGCCGGCTTCGCGGATCAGCTTGCCGTAGCGCGCCACGTCCGCCTTGAGCAGCTTGTCGAACTGCGCGGTCGGTCCCGGCAGCGGAACGCCGCCCGCGGCCGCGAGCTGGTTGCGCACCTCGGGCGAATCGATGGCCTTCTGCACCGCGTCGTGCAGCTTCTCGACCACCGGCCTGGGCAGCCCGGCCGGACCGACGAAGCCGTACCAGACGCTGGCCTCGAAGCCCGGGTAGCCCGACTCCGCGACCGTGGGCACGCCCGGCAGCACGGCGGAACGGTCGGCGCTCATCACCGCCAGCACGCGCAGCTTGCCGGACTTGGCCAGCGGCAGCGCTTCGAGCGCATTGACCGCGACCACGTCCACATGGCCGCCGAGCACGTCGGTGAGCGCCTGCGCGCCGCCCTTGTAGGGCACATGCCGCAGCTGCAGGCCGGCGGTGTGCTGGAACAGCTCCATCGCGAGATGCGGCGTCGAGCCGTTGCCCGGCGTGGCGACGGTCAAGCCACCGGGCTTGGACTTGGCCGCCGCGACCAGCTCCGGCAGCGTCTTGATAGGCGATTCCTCGCGCACCGTGAACACCACCGGCACCCGGCCGACCGAGGCGATGGGCGTCAGCTCGCGCTCCAGGTCGTAGGGCGCGGGCTGGAAGAGCGACGGGTTCACCGCCAGCGCATTGGCGGCCAGCAGCAGCGTGTAGCCGTCGGGCGGGCTGGTGACGACCGACTTGATCGCGATGTTCGTGCCCGCGCCGGGCTTGTTCTCGACCACCACCGGCTGGCCGAGGATGGCCGACATCCGCAGGCCGACCGAGCGCGCGATGGCATCGACCGCGCCGCCGGCGCTGTAGCCCACGAGGATCTTCAGGGGCTTGGAGGGAAAGGCATCGGCCGCGACGGCATTGCCGAACTGGCCGAGCGCGACCACGGCAGCCATGCCGAGGGCAAGGCGCCGGGAAAGCAGGGTTCTCATCATCTTCGTTGTCTCCAGAATCGAAAGCGGGTGAAGGCTCAGTGCGGCTTCGGCGCGGCGGCCTTGTCCCACGTTTGCGGCGCGGCGTCCTTGCCGGCCACCGAATACAGCGCGCCGGGCGCGTTGCGGGTCTGCTGGAAGTCCTCCAGCGACTGGCCGCGCATCGCGGCGTAGATGTGCAGGTTCGACACGCCCACCACCGCGCCCAGCTTCTCCAGCATGAAGAAGATCACGCCGTACTGGATCAGCCCGCGCCAGTCGCGGTGGCGCACCATGTCGCGCTCCCTGGCCGTCAGGCCGGCGGCTTCGAAGGCGGCTTCCTCGTCGGCGAGGAAGGCCGCGCGATGCGCGGGCCGTGTCATGCCGTGCAGGAACTTGTTGAGGCGGTAGGCGCGCACGCTGGTCTCCAGCGTGAAGGGGTAGGTGCCCTGCAGCGCCTGGACGCCGGCGAGTTCCTGCGCGACGTGGCGGCGGTGGCGTTCCACCTCGCCCGCGATGGGCGGGCTCGCGAGGTTCTCGTAGATGGCGGTGGCGATGCCCGTCATCGAGGGCAGGTAGTAGCTCTGGTGCGTCTTGCGCACGTTCGACGACAGCGCCCCGCGCATCACCAGCCACATGATGACCTCGGCGCCTTCCATGCCGCCCAGCGTCGCGAGTTCGGCCTGCGTCATCTCGGTGAGCCGCACCGGGTCGTTCTCGATGAGGTCGAGAAACTGCGCGTCCCACGCCGTGTTGTTGAAGCCCGCGCGCTCGCCGTGCACCTGGTGCGAGAGCCCGCCGGTGGCGATGATGGCCACCTTGATGTCGTCGGGGTAGCTCTCGATGGCGCGCCGCAGCGCCTGCCCGAGGCGGTAGCAGCGCCGCGCCGAGGGCACGGGCGACTGCAGCACGCCCACCTGCAGCGGGATCACGGGCACTGGCCATGCCGGCTTGTGCGGGCACAGCAGCGACATCGGTGAGAACACGCCGTGGTCCAGCGCGCGGTCCTGGAAGAAGGACATGTCGAACTCGTCCGCCACCAGCGAGCGGCCGATGTGCCGCGCCAGCGCCGGATGGCCGGCCAGCGGCGGCAGCTCGCGCGCGCCGCCGCCTTCGTCGGCCACCTCGTGCCGCTCGCCCACGCCCAGCGAGAAGGCCGAGTAGTGGTCGAAGAAGAAGGAGCTGACGTGGTCGTTGTAGATGAAGAAGAGTACGTCGGGCTTCTTCCCGGCCAGCCACTGCTGTACCGGCGCGAAGGCTTCGAAGATGGGAGCCCACACCGGGTCGCCCTGCTTGTTCTTGTCGAAGGCGAAGCCGATGGTGGGTGTGTGGGAACAGGCGACGGCGCCGATGATCGTGGCCATGGTCAGTCCACGTAGCGCAGGCCGGCCTTGGCCAGCGGCTCGCGCATGCCGTACATGTCCAGTCCCAGCTCGCCGGCTGCGAAGCGCGCGCGCTTGCCGGCCTCGTTGGCCTCGCGCGCTTCGGCGGCATCGGCCACGCGCGCGGCCAGCTGAGCGGGCACCACCACCACGCCGTCGATGTCGGCCAGCACCACGTCGCCCGGCTGCACCAGCGCGCCGGCGCACACCACCGGCACATTGACCGAGCCCGGCGTGGCCTTGATGGTCCCCTTGGAGTGGATGGCACGGCTGAACACCGGGAAGTCCATGGCGATGAGGTCGCGCACGTCGCGCACGCCGCCGTCGATCACCAGTCCCTTGCAGCCGCGCGCCTTGAAGGAGGTGGCGAGCAGGTCGCCGAAGAAGCCGTCGGTGCTGTCGGCGGTGCAGGCGGCCACCACCACGTCGCCGGGCCGGATCTGCTCGGCTGCGACGTGCAGCATCCAGTTGTCGCCGGGCTGCAGCAGCACGGTGACGGCAGTGCCGCACATGCGCGCCTCGGGGTGGATGGGGCGGATGCGCGGCGCCATCAGGCCGAGGCGGCCCAGCGCCTCGTGCACGGTGGAGACGCCGAAGCGCGAGAGCTTCTCGACGGCGGCCGCGTCGGCGCGCTCGATGCGCCGGTGCACGACGCCGAGTTCCTGGAGCAGGGGAGTGTTCGACATGTTCTTTCAGAGTCCTCTTTGCTTGAGCGCGCGGTCCAGGCGCGGGTACACGCGGCGCGCGTTGCCTTCGTAGATCTGGCGGCGCGCCTTGTCGTCGAGCATCGGCGTGGCGTCGATGTAGCGGCGCGTGTCGTCGTAGTTGAAGCCGGTCTCGGGGTCGATGCCGCGCACCGCGCCGATCATTTCGCTCGCGAAGAGCACGTTGTCGACCGGGATCACGCGTGTGAGCAGGTCGATGCCCGGCTGGTGGTACACGCAGGTGTCGAAGAAGATGTTGTTGAGCAGGTGGTCCTTCAGCAGCGGCTTCTTCATCTCCTGCGCCAGGCCGCGGAAGCGCCCCCAGTGGTAGGGCACCGCGCCGCCGCCGTGCGGGATGACGAAGCGCAGCGTCGGGAAGTCCTTGAACAGGTCCGAGGTGAGGCACTGCATGAAGGCCGTGGTGTCGGCGTTCAGGTAGTGCGCGCCGGTGGTGTGGAAGCAGGCGTTGCAGCTCGTGCTCACGTGCACCATGGCGGGAATGTCCAGCTCCACCATCTTTTCGTAGACCGGATACCAGTGCCGGTCCGACAGCGGCGGGCTGGTCCAGTGGCCGCCCGAGGGGTCGGGGTTGAGGTTGATGCCCACGAAGCCGTATTCGTTCACGCAGCGCTCCAGCTCGGGAATGCAGCTGGCCGGATCGACGCCCGGCGACTGCGGCAGCATGGCCGCGCCGATGAACTGGTCGGGAAAGAGCCGGCTCACGCGATGGCACAGCTCGTTGCAGATGGCGGCCCAGGTCGACGACACCTCGAAGTCGCCGATGTGGTGCGCCATGAAGCTCGCGCGCGGGCTGAAGATGGTGAGGTCGCTGCCGCGCTCCTTCATCAGCCGCAGCTGGTTGCCCTCGATGGATTCGCGCAGTTCGTCGTCGCTGATCTTCAGCTCCGACACCTTCGGCCGTGCCGACGGGTCCTGGATGGCGGCGACCTGCCGGTTGCGCCAGGCCTCCAGGGACTTGGGCGCGGTCGTGTAGTGGCCGTGGCAGTCGATGATCATGCGCGGGGCTCCGGGTGGCGTGCAGGGGGTGCTTCAAGCATGGACGGAAGTCTGCGCCGCGGCGGCACGGCGTGGCGTGAGTTAGCGTTGCGCTGCCATCAGTCTTTTTTATCGACAAGGGTTTACCCATGGTGGCGAAAATGCACGGCCTGGAGGAGCCTTGCAGGCCATGCGCCACCTAGCCGGGAATCACAAAGTTATCGAGCACGCGGACAGCGTGGCGCTGGGCATCAACCTGCGCCACCTGCGCGCGTTCTCGGCGGTGGCCTCGGCCGGGAGCATCGCGGCGGCGGCCGACGCGCTGTTCCGCGTGGCCTCGGCGGTGACGCGCTCCATCCTCGACCTGGAGGCCGTGCTCGGCAGGCCGCTGTTCGACCGGGGCCCGCGCGGCGTGGCGCTCAATGCCTATGGCGAGCTGGTGCTGGCGCGCGCGCTGCGCATCGAGCGCGAGTTCGAGGAGGCGCGCGCGCAGCTTGCAACCCGTGGCGGCGTGGCCGGCGCAGGGGGCGCGGCCGACGTGCACTCGCTCTTCGCGTCGATCCTCAACGGCCGGCGGCTCGCTGTGATCGCGAGCCTCGCCGAAAAGCGCAACATGCCGGCCGTCGCGCGCGAGTTCGGCATCACGCAGCCGGCGATCAGCAGCGCGCTGAAGGACCTGGAAAGCGGGCTGGGCGTGACGCTCTTCAACCGCAACGCGCGCGGGCTCTCGGCCACGCCGGCCGGGGAGATCGTGGCCTTCTACTTCAGGCGCGTGCTGTCGGAGCTGCGGCACATCGGCCCCGACATCGCGGCCAGCGAGGGCACGCTGCAGGGCCGCGTGGTGGTGGGCGCGCTGCCGCTGGGGCGCACGCAGATCCTGCCGCTGGCCATCGCCTCGCTGCTCGCGCGGCATCCGCGCCTGCACGTCGCGACGGTGGAGAGCCCGTACGACGCGCTGGCCGCTTCGCTGCGCAGCGGCGACATCGACTTCATCCTCGGCGCCCTGCGCACCGCTGGCGAGGCGAAGGACCTGCAGCAGGAGCCGCTCTTCGAGGACCGCATCTCGGTGATCGCCCGCGCCGGGCACCCACTCGCGCGGGCGAAGCGCATCGACTTCAGGACGCTGCGCGAGGCGAGGTGGACGCTCTCGCGCCCCGGTTCACCGTCTCGCGAGCTGCTGGAGCGCTTCTTCTCCGAAGCGCGGCAGGCGCCGCCGGTGCCCGCGGTGGAGACGGGCGACCTCGCCGTGCTGCGCAGCCTGCTGCTGGAGAGCGACATGCTCACCGCGATCTCCGCGCACCAGCTGCGCTACGAGATCCGCGACGGCAGCCTGGTGGTGCTGGACTTTCCGCTGGAGGAAACCCGCCGCGAGATCGGCCTGAGCCAGCGCCAGGGTGCCTTCCCTTCGCCGGGCGCGCGGGCGTTGATGGAGGAGATTCGCCAGGTGGTGGCCGGTTCGCCGGACTTCCGCACGCCGAACGGCCGGAAGTGAAGCATCGCCGCGGCAAGGTCGAAGCCGCGGCACACACCGGCGGCGACCGCGCCGGCGACGGCCAGCATCGCAGCCATGTGCACGCCGACCGCCGCGAGGGCCAGCAGCAGCGAACCCGACGCGGTGATCTCTCGGGCCGCAGGAGCTTCGCTCATGCACAGCGGGATCAGCGCGGGCACCAGCATCAGCCCGGCGCCGTGCGCGGTGGCCATCATGAAGGACCAGAGCGCTAGCCCCGTGTGACTGGTCTTGCCGCGCCGCAGGTGGTGCGCCACGGCCGCGACGAGCAGCAAGCCCGCCAGCACCAGCAGCACCGTGCGATCCATCGATGGAGCGAACACGACTGCGCCGGCCACCAGTGCTACGGAAGCGGCATGCCCGAGGGCGATCGGCACCAGGGCCCGAAGCACCCGCGAACGGTCGTGCGAGCGCAGGCCCGAAGCGGCGGCGAAGGCCCAGCCGGTGGCGGGATTCAGCCCGTGAAGCGCGCCGACTCCCGCGACCGCGAGCCATGGCCAGAGGCTTGCCATGATGTCGTCGCCTTCACGCGTCGAAGCTGCCGCCGTTCGCGCCTCAGGCCTGCCTGTCGCAGCAGCACGCGCCGATGGCGGGCGTCTCCGTCTGCGACTCGTAGCGGTCGTGGTGGCGCACCCAGTCCATCTTGTAGGGCACATCGCGCTCGTCGCGGCCCTTGGGCATGAGGTCCATCATGTTGTAGGCGCCCATCATCACTTCCACGCCGCGGCCGAAGGTCGAGTAGGTGTGGAACACCTCGCCGGCCTCGTTCCTGTAGAACGCGCTGATGCCGGGCGCCTCGTCGTGCGGGAAGGGCAGCTTGCCGTAGTTGTAGTAGACCTCGCCGGTGGCCAGCTCCTCGGGCGTGAAGCTGACGTGGAAGTCGAGGTTGAAGTCGCTGCCGTGCGACGACACCCAGTCGAAGCGCCAGCCCATGCGTTCGCGGAACTGCATGATCTTCGCGAGCGGCGCGCGCGAGACGGCCACCAGCGTGATGTCGCGGTGCGCGAGGTGCACGTTCATGCCGTCGGTGTGGTCGGCCATGAAGGAGCAGCTCTGGCAGCCTTGCTCCCAGTCCGGGCCGAGCATGAAGTGCTGCACCAGCAGCTGGCTGCGGCCCTTGAAGAGATCGGCCAGCGTGCGCTTGCCCTCGGGCGTGTCGAAGACGTAGTTCTTCTGCACGCGCTCCCACGGCAGCGCGCGGCGCTCGCGGGCGATCTGGTCGCGCAGATGTGTCAGTTCCTTTTCGCGTGCAAGGAATGCCTTGCGTTCCGCGAGCCACTGCTCGCTGGAGACGACGCGATGGTTCGTCGTTTCGGGTCTCTCGATGGTCGTGGTGTTCATGATGGATGGCTCCTGGGTCAGTGGCTGGACTGGGGGCGGCGCACCGCGCGGACCTTGCCGCTGGCGCCGCCGCCGGCATAGAAGAGACCGGCGCCGTCGGACTCGAGCCCGCTCACGCCCGCGCCGCGCGGCATTTCGAGCCGCTCGAGCACGGCGCCGGTCTGCGGGTCGATGCGGCGGATGTCGCTTTCCTCCGCCTCCCAGGTGCCGTGCCAGAGTTCGCCGTCGACCCAGGTCACGCCGGTGACGAAGCGGTTCGACTCGATGGTGCGCACGACGGCGCCGGTCTCGGGGTTGACCTGGTGGATCTTGCGGTCGCGGTACTGGCCCACCCACAGGCTGCCCTCGGCCCAGGTCAGGCCCGAGTCGTAGCCGTTGCCGGGCGAGGGGATCGACGCCAGCACCTTGCCGGTGGCCGGGTCGATCTTGTCGATGCGCGACTCGGCGATCTGGTAGAGGTACTTGCCGTCGAAGGCGGTGCCGGCGTCGCAGGGCACGTCCAGCGTCTGGCTGGCCTCGCCGCTGGCGGGGTCGAAGGCCACCAGCTTCGCGCCGGTGGCGGCCCATACGCGGCGGCCGTCGTGGGTCACGCCGTGGACCTGGCCGGCACCGCCGAACGGGCCGTATTCGCGCACGATCTCGGCGGCGCGTACCGTGGGATGGCTCTTGCCTGTCTTGCTGCTCATCGTTGGCTCCTTGTGTGAAGCGCCCCGGACAGGCGCCTGGAGCCAACTCTATTCAATAGGCAGCGCAGCGGGGAGTAACAAGATCGTCGTGAATCCGGCCAGCGGCGGCGCGAGCCACTTCTGCGACCGGGCCTTGCCGATGGAGCGCACCCGGCCCTGCGCCTCCAGCTCGACCAGCGCGCGCTGCACCGTGCGCTGGCTGGCCCCCAGCGCCAGCGCGAGGGCCGAGGTGGACCATGCGGCGCCATCGGAAAGCAGCGCCGCCAGTGAGGCCTGTTCGCCGTCGATGGGCGGTGCCAGCACCGCGACGCCGCGCTCGCCCTGCGGCCGGAGCACGAAACCGCGCGGCGTGGCCTCGATGCTCGCCATCGCTTTGACGAGCGCGCGCAGCCGGCCTATCTCCACGCGCAGGCGCGCGCGATGCGTTTCGTCGGGGTGGCGGGTGCGGAAGGCGCTTTCGATCAGCGCCTCGCGATCGACATCGCCCGGCCATGCCTCGGCGAGCGAGCGTGCCAGCGAGAACAGCACCGGCCGCCGCGCCAGAGGCCGCCACGCATCGCCGGCGCCCAGGCCACGGCGGCAGGCGTCGACCACCAGCGTGTCCGAGGCGAGGAGGGCGGCGACTTCGCCCAGGCGCAGCGGCTGCTCGCCGCCGGAGCCGACCTGCCGGGCGGCGGGGCGCTCGAAGGCGGCTTGGGCCTCGGCGACTTCTGCGAGCAGGGCCGGCACGCGCGCGCGAACCGCTGCTTCGTGCGCACGGGCGAGCGAGGCCTGCGCAGGCGTGATGCGCAATGAGCGAAGCGACAGTTCTGTCGTCGCAAGCTCGGCCACCGCCGTCAGCGAGGGTGGCAGGCCGCGCGTGTTGAGATGAGCGAGGGCCGCCTCCGCGTCTTCGAGCCGGCCCAGCAGCAGCAGGCGGCGCGCCGCGATCAGCCGGGCCTGCACTGCATTGGCGTGATCCTCGTGCGATTCGAGCGCGGTGGCGGCATGCGCCAGCGAGCGTGTCGATCCGCCCAGGTCGCGCATAGCCAGGGCGACTTCGGCCTCGGCGACGATGCAGCGGGCGCGCGAAAGCTCCTCATGCGCACCGAAGCCGCGCGCGGCGCGCCGCAGCAACTCGCGCGCACGCGGATGCTCGCCGAGCTGGGCCATCGCGATGCCGCGCAGCGCCAGCGCCGGCGGATCGTCGCGCAGGGCGACCCGCTTGAGCGCTCCGAGCGCATCGCCCGCGGCAAGGGCGCGGGCGGAGGCGGCGATGAGGGAGTCCATGGAGGCGGATTATCTTGATGGCGGCCTCCGCGTTGACAGGTTGTGTTGCTTTGCCGCTTCAGGCCGCGAGCTTCCCGTTCTTCGGCTGCGGCACGCGCGACTGCGGTGCCTGCCGGGGCCAGACACCGGAGCAATACAGCGCCCAGGCAATAAAAACGGGCTGGAACAGCGGCCGGATCCAGAAGTACCACGCGCCGAACTCCAGCCCCTGCACCGTCTGCCCCTTGAGCGCGACGCTGATGTTCGCGCTGACCACGCAGACCAGCATCACCGAGAGCCAGATGCCCGCCTGCCGCTGCAGGTTGGGCAGGCCGAGGCGCCGGTAGACCGGCACCGGGACCAGCAGGCCCAGTCCGCCGGCAAGCTCCGCAACGCCGGTCAGGTAGACCCAGGCCAGTGCGTGCCCGGCGAGGGCGTCGGGAATCATCGGCGCGTAGCGCGTGGAGGCGCTCACGAAGTGGTCGACGCCGGTGAACAGGAAGCCGAGGCCCATGCCCCAGCGCATGGCGGCGCGCAGGCCCAGCGGGCGCTTCAGCAGATGGGACACCGCCCAGGCGATCACGCCGAAGGAGGAGATGAAGAAGAGAAAGCTCATGACGGACGACGTGTGTTTACAGTGGAAACATTGTGCGGGCGTATAGTTTCCACTGTCAACATCAGGGCATTACCGATGAGCACGAACTCGTCTTCCTCTTCATCATCATCCTCTTCGTACCACCATGGCGATCTCAAGGCGGGCCTTCTTGCCTATGCCCGCGAGCAGATGGAGCGCGACAACCTCGACGGCCTTTCGATGCGCGAGATGGCCAAGGCCGTGGGCGTCTCGCACACCGCCGCGTACCGCCATTTCCAGGACAAGCGCGCGCTGATGGAGGCCGTGGCGCTGCAGGGCTTCGAGGAGATGCAGGCGGCCTGCCAGTCGGCGATCGACGCGGCTCCCGCCGGCGCCCGTTCGAGGCTCAAGGCCTGTGGCAGCGCCTATGTCGGCTTCGGGCTGAGGTCGCCGCGGCTGCTGGCCCACATGTTCGGCGCGGTAGCTCAATCGCGCTCGAACGAAGGGCTGGTGCAGGCCGGCGCGCGACTCTTCGACCAGCTGCTCCAGCTGGTGGGCGACGGTCAGGCCGATGGCACCTTCCGCGAGGGCGATGCCCGGCAGCTTTCGCACACCTGCTGGGCGATGGTGCATGGCCTCTCGGCATTGCTGGGCGTGGGCGTGATGCGCACGCCCGATGCGCAGATCGACACCCTGATGCTCAGCGCCGGGCAGGCGCTCGATGTGCTGCTCGACGGAATTGCGGCGAACACTGCCTCATGCTGATGGCCCCGGGGTGCTGTGCGCATCCCGCACAACACTTGTCGCTGCGCCCGCCTAGGCGTGAAGGAAGGCCGTTCCTAGACTTTCCCCCATCGATTTCGATGGACCTACAGGAACAGCAAACATGTCTTTCTCATCAGGACTCTCCCGCCGCGGACTCATGGGCGTGCTCGTCGCGCCGTGTGCGGCCGGCATCGTCGGCGGCTCGGCGGCAGCGGCTGCAACAACGCAGCCGTTGCCCACGCCCACCATCCGCGCGATGTTGGGCGCGAAGCCGATACAGCAACTGCGCCGCAACGCGACGGCGCTGCTGGTGATCGACTTCCAGAACGAATACTTCACCGGCCGCATGCCCATTGCCGACGGCGCGCGCGCCGCTGCCCAGACCAGGCGCCTGCTGGCCTGGGCCGACCAGCACGCGATGCCCGTCTTCCAGATCCAGCACATCGCCCCCGAAGGCGCAGCCACCTTCGCCAGGGACGGCAAGACCGTCGCCTTCCACCCCGAGATGCAGCCCCGCTCGCGCGACAAGGTCGTGCAGAAGACCACCGTCAGTGTCTTCGCGAGCACCGACATCGCGCAGCAACTGCGCTCGGCCGGCGTGCAGACGCTGGTGATCGCCGGCCTGATGACCCATGCCTGCGTGGCCGGCGCCGCCCGCGACGCAGGGCCGCAGGGCTTCGACGTGGTCGTGTCTTCCGATGCCACCGCCACCCGCGCGATCCGCCGCGAGAACGGCGACACCGTGTCGCACGACAGCCTGCACCGCGCGGCGCTGGCCGAGATCGAGGACACCTTCGGCGACGTGCTGAGCACTTCGCAGATCCTGGCCCTGCCGGTCGCCTGACGGAAAATGCGCGGCTTCTGAAGTACCCGCGGGAGGGCGGCGCATGGATCAGGTCAAGGCGATGCGTGCCTTTCAACGCATCGCGCAGGCGAAGAGCCTCTCGGCGGCAGCCCAGTCGCTGGACACGACGCACTCCAGCCTCTCGCGCCAGCTGCAGGCGCTGGAGAAATCGCTGGGCGCGCAGCTGGTGCGGCGCGACACGCGCGGCATCACGCTGACCGAGGCGGGCAGCCGCTACTACGCCGCCTGCGCCGACATCCTTTCGCGGCTCGATGCCGCGCAGGCGGATGTCGCGGCCGATGGCAAGGCGCCCTCGGGCACGCTGAAGGTGAGCATGCCGCTGGCGATCGCGACGCTCGAGCTGCCCGAGTGGCTGCCGGCGTTCCAGTCGCGCCATCCGGGCATCCGGCTGGAGGTGGTCTGCACCGACCGCTTCACGAAGCTGGTCGCCGAAGGCATCGACGTCGCGCTGCGCATCAGCGATGGGCTGGAAGACGCTTCGATGATGGCGAGGACGCTGGCGGTCTCCGACATGGTGCTTGTCGCCGCGCCGCGCTACCTGGTGGAGCACGGTGTTCCCGCAGAGGCGGACGAGTTGTCGAAGCACCAGTGCCTGCTCCACAACGGGCCCGAAAGTCCCGCGCACTGGACGCTGCACATGCCCGATGGCCGGCAGCAGTCATGCAAGCCGGAAGGGCGCTTCGCCTGCGACACGATCACCGCGCTGTACTCGGCCGCGAAATGCGGCCTTGGCATTGCCGCGCTGACATGGCACACGGTGCGCTCCGACCTGCAGTCGGGCGCCCTGGTCCGCGTGCTGCCGGAGGTCACGCTGGGGCAGCGCACCTATGCGGCGCTGTATCCGCGCACGCGGCATGTTCAGCCCTCTGTGCGCGCCTTCATCGATTTCATGGCGGGCCACTACCGGTAGCGGCCGCGCGGCCGGCTACGCTTCCTTCAGCTCCGGCAGCACCGAGGTCAGCGCGAAGTCGACGAGGTGCAGCCAGGTCGCTTCCAGGCCCATGATGTTGTGATGGTCCGAAGCCGGCACGGTCGTCACGCTGACCGGCGTGGGCCATGCCGCGATGAGTTTCTGCGAGCGCTCGGGCAGCACCACGTCGTCGGTCTCGGCCAGCAGCACCTGCGTCTTGGCCGCGACTTCCTTGCAGTGCTCCAGCGAGTTGAACTGGTGGCGCAGCAGCAGCGACAGCGGCACCAGCGGAAAGCGCTTCTTCGCCACCTCCAGCATCGAGTCGTAGGGCGTCACCAGCTGCAGGCTCGCGAACTCCTGCCGCGCCACGAGCTGGATGGCCACGCCCGTGCCCAGGCTGCGGCCCACCACGTGCAGGCGCGCGTGGGGAAAGGCCTTGCGCAGGTGCCTGGCGAACTGGCAGGCGTCCTGCACCGAGGCGATCTCGGACGGATGCCCCTGCGAGTCGGCCACGCCGCGGTAGTTGACCGCCGCGAAGCCGAAGCCCTCGGGCAGCCAGTGCAGCGTCTGCGCGGTGGCGCGCACGTCCTCGCCGCGGCCTGCGAAGTAGATGAAGAGGTCCTGCAGCGCCTCCTCTCCCTGCGGGTGGTAGACATAGCCGCGCACCATGCCGCCCGGCACGGTGTGGGAGTAGGTCGAGAAATCGTCGGACAGCGGAACGACCGGCAGCTTGCGGGCGTTGAAGAGGATGTGCCCCTGGCGCGTGGCGAGCAGTGTCCAGTAGGCGGCGATGCTCCCGATCGCGGCGGCCGAGGCGGAGAGGGCGATGCGGGCGGCTTTGGATGACGACAAATTGGGCTCCGGGGGGAGAAAGGCTGGCGCCTAGTTTCGCCTCTTTCTCCGGTGTGGAGCCCTTGCCGGTCTTTTCGCCTGTTTCTCTTTCTTTCCTTTTCAGCGTGCCGCAATCAGCTGCAGGCGGCCGGCCCCGATGCCCGGGGTCTCGTCAGCGTGGTTCTGGCGATGCTGCTGCTCCAGCCTGAACTTGCCGACGATGCGCGACAGGCTGCCCGCCTGTTCCTGCAGCGACTGTGCCGCCGCCGAGGCCTGCTCGACCAGCGCCGCGTTCTGCTGCGTTGTCTGGTCCATCTGCGTGACGGCCTGGTTGATCTGCTCGATGCCCGAGGTCTGCTCCTGGCTCGCGGCGCTGATCTCGCCCATGATGTCCGTCACCCGCTTCACGCTGCCGACGATCTCTTCCATGGTGCGGCCCGCGTCGGCCACCTGGCGGCTGCCTTCCTCGACCTTCTCGACCGAATCGCCGATCAGCGACTTGATTTCCTTGGCCGCGGCTGCCGAGCGCTGCGCGAGGCTGCGCACTTCGGAAGCCACCACCGCGAAGCCGCGGCCCTGGTCGCCCGCGCGCGCGGCCTCGACGGCCGCGTTCAGCGCGAGGATGTTGGTCTGGAAGGCGATGCCGTCGATCACGCTGATGATGTCCACCACCTTGCGCGAGGAGGCATTGATCGAGCCCATCGTCTCCACCACCTGGAACACCACGCTGCCGCCGCGCGCCGCCACTTCCGAAGCGGAGGTGGCCAGCTGGTTGGCCTGTCGCGCGTTGTCGGCGTTCTGCTTCACGGTGGAGGTCAGCTCCTCCAGCGATGCGGCGGTCTGCTCCAGCGAGCTGGCCTGCTCCTCGGTGCGCGAGGACAGGTCCTGGTTGCCCACGGCGATCTGCGTGCTGGCGGTCGACACGTTCGCCACCACGCCGTGCACCTGCGCCAGCGAGCCCTGCAAGGCGGTGCGCATCTGGTCGAGGGCGCGCAGCAGGTGGCCGGTCTCGTCGCCGGCGTATGCGGCCTGGGGATTGCCGGTCAGGTCCATCTCGGCGATGGCCTGCGCGATGGCCTCGGCGCTGCGCAGCGGCCGGGTGATGCTGCGCGCCAGCATCCAGGCCAGCAGGGTGCCCAGCACCAGGCTCACGGCGGAGCACACGATCAGCAGGGTGCCGGTCTGCGCGCGCAGGTCGTTGGCGCGGACGGCGGCGGCGTCCAGATGCTCGCGCTGCATGTCCACCACCTGCTGCACGCCGGCGATGTAGCTGACCGAGGTGGGCTGGAACTGCGCGTCGAACACGCGGTTGGCGCCCTGCAGGTCGCCCGCGAGCTTGAGCTTGCTCACTTCCTCGCGCGCGGCCAGGTAGGCCTTGCGCAGGCCCGCGACCTTCTCGAGCAGGGCGCGCTCGTCGGGCTGTACCAGCTTCTCCTCGATGAACTTCTGCAGCTCGTTGGTGTTCTTGATCGACGCCGCCGTGGCCGGCGCGAAGTAGTCGATCAGGCTGGCGTCGCTGCTCTTGGCGATGGCCGCGGCGCGCTGCACGCCGGCGGTGGTGTGGCGCAGCCAGTCGGAGCCGGCGCGCTCGGTCTTCACGTTGTCCTCGATCATGGTCTCTATCTCGCGGCTGAGCTGCTGCAGCTTCCACACCGCGGCGGCGCTGGTGGCGAGAAACAGCGCCAGGATGATGCCCAGCACGATGGCCAGGCGCTTGCCGATTGAGACGTTGCTCAGGAACATGATCGAACTCCGGAAACCAGGAATGAGAGGAAGGAGGGCAGCCCTCGGGCTGCCCTCCAACGCTGGTTATCGGCCGATCAATTGAAAACTTTAGAAAACTTCTGATGAAGCCTTGCGGGAGCACCGGCCGGCTGCCGGCCCCGCCACTCAGATCTTCAGCGGCGGGAAGGACTTCACCAGGTCGTCCAGCGCCTTGATCTGCGTGAGGAAGGGCTCCAGCTTGTCCAGCGGCAGTGCGCTCGGGCCATCGCACTTGGCCTGGGCCGGGTCGGGATGGGCTTCGAGGAAGAGGCCCGCCAGCCCCACGGCCATGCCGGCGCGCGCCAGGTCGGCCACCTGTTCGCGGCGGCCGCCCGATGCGGCGGCGCCGGCCTCGCGCTGCTGCAGCGCGTGGGTCACGTCGAAGATGATGGGCAGGTTCTGCGACACCTTCTTCATCACGCCGAAGCCCAGCATGTCGACCACGAGGTTGTCGTAGCCGAAGCAGGTGCCGCGGTCGCAGAGGATCAGCTTGTCGTTGCCCGCTTCCTTGAACTTCTCGACGATGTTGAGCATCTGCGAGGGGCTCAGGAACTGGGGCTTCTTGATGTTGATGACCCGTCCGGTCTTCGCCAGCGCCACCACCAGGTCGGTCTGGCGGGCCAGGAAGGCGGGCAGCTGCAGCACGTCGACCACCTCGGCCACGGGCGCGGCCTGGGCGACTTCGTGCACGTCGGTGATCACCGGGACGCCGAAGCCGTCCTTCACGGCCTGCAGGATCTTCAGGCCCTCGTCGAGGCCGGGGCCGCGATAGGAGTGGATGGAGGAGCGGTTGGCCTTGTCGAAGCTGCCCTTGAACACATAGGGAATGCCCAGCTTCTGCGTGACGCGCACGTATTCCTCGGCGCTGCGCATGGCGAGGTCCTTCGATTCGAGGACGTTGACGCCGCCGAAGAGGACGAAGGGGGCCTCGTTGCTGGTGGCGACTTTGGGGGTGATGGTGACGGTGGACACGGTTTTCTCCTGACGGTGCTTCGTTCGGTGCAGGGGCCTATTGTCGTTGCGCCGGCCGGGCCGGGGTTCAGCCCCCCGGCGTCACCGTCAGGTAGAAGGGCGTGAGCGTGCCCGCCACCGGCCGCAGCAGCTTCAGCAGCAGCGGCTTGCCGTAGCCCTCGCCCGCCAGCCGCTTGAGCAGGTCCGACAGCTGGGCCAGCGGTACGCCGTCGCAGCCGATGAGGATGTCGCCGCTGCGCAGCCCGTCGCGCGCGGCGGCCGAGCCGGCCACCACCTCGACCACGCGCACGCCCGTGGCCACCGGCCATTCGTTCTCGCGCACCCAGCGCCGGGGCAGGGCCACCGCCGCGCACTGCACGCCCAGCTTGCCGCGCCGAACGGCGCCGTGGCGCATCAGCTCGCCGGCCACCCAGCGGGCGGTGTCGATGGCCACCGCGAAGCTCAGGCCCTGCGCCGACGGGATCACGGCCGTGTTCACGCCGATCACCTGCGCCGCGCTGTCCAGCAGCGGGCCGCCCGAGTTGCCGGGGTTGAGCGCCACGTCGGTCTGGATCACGTCCTCGATCATCCGCCCGCCGCGCGAGGGCAGGCTGCGGCCCAGCGCGCTCACGATGCCGGCGGTCACGGTGAAGTCGAAGCCCAGCGGGTTGCCGACCGCCACTGCCAGCTGGCCAGGCTGAAGCGCGGCCGAGCTGCCCAGCGGCAGGAAGGCACTGGGGTGCGACTCGATGCGCAGCACGGCGATGTCGGTGGAGGCATCCGTGCCCACCAGCCGCGCCACGCTCTCGGTGCCGTCGGCGAACGCGGCTCGCAGCTCGCCCGCGCCCTCGACCACGTGGGCGTTGGTGATCGTGAAACCGTCTGGGGTGAAGAGAAAGCCGGAGCCGCTGCCGTGGGCCACGGCATTGCCGCGCTGGGCCGGTTTCCGGACCTTGATGTGGGCGACCGCCGCGCTGGCGGTGTGAGCCACCTGCGTGACGGTGGCCGAGTAGGAGTCAAGAATGAATTCGTCGCGCGCGCCCATGGAGCACCTCTTCTTTCGGTCGGCTGAACCTGAAGGAAGTGGCGGTGCGCGCCCGGTTTTCAACCCGGCGCCGCGGCCTCAGGGCCCCTTCGGCCGCGACGACGGCTCCCACGAGTCCGGCGTGGTCGCCACCAGCGACTTGAAGTCCTTCCACGGCCGCGCCCCGGGGATGGTGCGCCCGCCGACGATCAGCCCCCTGGCGAACACCACCATGCGCTCTCGCAGGTAGGCGCGGTCCGATTCGGGCCAGGTCTCGATGGAATGCGGCCCGCGCGCGAGCACGATCTCCTTCAGGCCGCGGATGCGGTTGTAGGCCGCCACCGTGCCTTCCAGCGTCTCGGCGCGGTCCCACAGGCCCTTGCCGAAGAAGGCGGCGGGCCAGCGGTCCATGCCCGCGAGCGTGGACGAGTTGGGATAGAACACGATGTGGTGCTCCGCCGCCATGCCGCCCAGGAACAGGTTGCGGTCGGCCAGGTCGGGCGAGTCGCCCACGTAGCCCGCGCCGCTCGCGAACGAAGACAGCAGCAGCGCGCCGCGGATGTTGCGCAGGCCCTTGGGCGGCGTGCAGTTGGGCTGGGGCATGTCGAAGCTGCACTGGGCGACGTAGTTCTTCGTCATGGCCCAGGCGGTGGACATCGAGCCGCGCGAGTAGCCGCCGAGCACCAGCGGAATCTCGCTGGCCGGCATGCCCGCCAGCAGCCGGCCCCGCGTCGCTTCGCCTTCCAGCAGTTCGCCCCTGGGCGTGAGGATGCGCAGGCCGCGCCCGGTCTCCAGCGCCGTGAGCGCGCGGAACACGTCCTCGCCTTGCTCCAGCGTGTTGGTGTCGCTGAAGCCCCCCGAGAGGCCCTCGCCGCGCCGGTCGTAGGCCAGCACGTCGAAGCCGGCCTGATTGAGCGCGTACAGGTTCTCGCGCCACCAGCGCTGGCCCATGGTCTCGGTGGTCGCGTTGGGAAAGCTCACCGGCACGGTCTTGCCGGTCTTCTGGTCGACGCGGTACGCCACCTCGTCGGGATGCTGGATGGCCGTGAGCTGCCCGCCGCCGCCCGGCGCCATGACGACCAGCGCGCGCGTCTTCTTCCCCTTGCCGTCGTCGATGCCGGCGCCCTCGATGTACCAGCCTCGCAGCTTGATGTCGCCGGTCATCTTCAGGTCGATGCGCTCGAAGGTGTCGCGCGGCGCGGTGAACTCCACCACGTAGGTGCGTGCATCGGCCTCGGCGATGCCTTCGCGGTAGGGCGCCCTGGCGAAGAATGCCGGCCGGCGGATCTGCTTCAGGTCGACGTTGGCGCTGTCCGGATCGATCCGGCCCGACGGGTCGACCACGCCGGTCGAGCGCGCGGCGCGTTCCTTGTTGGGCGGCAGCCAGCGCTGCATCTGCGCGTCGATGCGCCTGAAGCAGGCCGGGTCTTCCTTGCAGGCGCGCCAGCGGGCCTTGAGCTTGTCGTCGGTGAACTCGCCGATGTAGTAGTTGCCGCCCGCGTAGCCGGCCGGCGGGTGGTTGGCCGTCATCAGCACCGGCACGCAGACCTTGGGGCCCTTGGCGTCCTTCGGATTCTTCGGCAGCAGGTAGCCGCCCATCATCGCGTTGCGGTCGGTGCCGACCCAGGCCGTGCAGTCGGTGGGCGGCGCTGTGGTCACCGCCGCCTGGCGCTGCGCCTCGCTGGGGCCGCCGCACGCGGCCAGCTGGATGGCGAGCGCGGCAACGGCCAGGGCGGACGCGACGCTGCGCGGGCGGAGCCGGGCAGGCAGCGTGAGGATTGCGGTCATCGGGGCAGGCCTTGCGGCGGAGAGAGAAAAGAGCATGCAGCGAGGTGCGAATCGGGAGGCCCCGATCTTCGCCGCATCGGCGCGCGGAAAACCAAGCCATGGCCGTTTCCGGGTGAAAGATGGCGCCTCGATCCGTGTAGGACGTTTCCTGCATGCGCATGCGCTTCTTTCTCCCTCCCGCCGCCGCGCGGTGCGCGCTCAATCGCCGCCGACCCGCGAGCGAATCGCGGAATCGCGAATTGCGGCAGCAAGGAGACATCAGAGATGACGAATTTCGAAGGCATCTACTGCTTCGACAGTGCGAGCGTGCGCTTTGCCTTCTATCCCGACGGCCCTGGCGGCCCGCGTGTACTCGCGCAGATTTCCGAGGAAACGCTGCACGACGAATTCGGCGTCCGCGTAATGGGCGAGCACCTGCTCGACGCGTGCCAGGAGCACTTCTACGCCATAGAGCCCGCAGCCATCGCGCGCTACAGGGCGACCCCGGGCAGCGCCATCACGCTCACCATCAGGGATTTCGGGCTCCACGCCTGAAATCGCCTCGCCGGCCTTCCGCCGACGCGCGGGCACCTCGGAGACAGGGCGAGGCGGCTCGGGCCGTACCCCGGGGCATCCGGCGCCCCGACAGATGGGCGCCAGGCCAGAACAGAACCGAACAAAAGAGCGCCGCTCCGGCGTAAGCCGGACGCGGCTGCGCACTCAGGTTGCGCTTGCCCCGTGCGGCGCGCGATGCCGGATTTCGCTTTGCAAGGCGCGCTGGCCCGAGGAAAGAGCCAGCTCGTAGCTCTCCACGGGTTCGAAGGCCTTGCGCAGCACGCGCGGGCGCTTTCCCTGATCGTCGGTTTCGAGCAGCTGCCAGACAAATGCACCCGGCAGCGGCTCCTCGATGGTGAGTTCGATGGGATGTGTCATGGCGCCACCTTGGCGCGGCGCGGGGGTTCTGTCTGTAGGCCTGGAACGACGTTCGGGCTGCGCATGCGCCGCGCCCCTTTTCTCCTGGAAAGACAAGCATCGAAAGAAGAAAGGACTCAGCCATGCAACAAGCCACACCGCCAGCCTTCGAGGAACGCCTCGTCACCTTCAGCTACCGCGGCCGGCTCTTCCTGTGCCGCGCCGAGCGGCTCGACGACCAGACCTACCGGCCCGTCGTGATCTGCCGTGCGCCCTCCGTGGGCGAGGACGACATCGAACTGCCCGCCGATACCGACAACGCTTCCTACGGCACCGAGGCCGAGGCGCTGCGCCATGCGGAGCAGCAGGCCATGCGATGGGTGCACGACCGCACCGAAGGAGCGCAGGGGCAGGCTTGATCAGCCGTGCACCAGCCGCTCGAACACGTCCAGCGTGCCCATCTGTCCGCCCTTGAGCATGACTTCCATGCCGTCGAGCGACGCGTCGTCGCTGTGCACCCGGCACAGCGATGCGCCGGCGCCCATGTCGGCGGCATAGGACAGCCCCCAGACGTCCAGCGCCTGTATGCCGTGGCTGGATGTGTCGCCGCCGGCCACGCCGATGCGCCCGAGCGGCTGTTTCGCCAGCACGGCAGCCAGCAGGTCGCCGCCCGCGCGGGCAAGGGCTTGCGCGTCCAGGTCCGCGGCCGCAGGCATGCCGGAGGCGCCGTTAGAGTGCGGCGCGCGCGTGCAGGCCAGCACGTTGCGCCCCTGCGCGAGGCCGCGGGCGATCGCGTCCGCCTGGTCTTCCAGTGTTCCCGCGTTGCGCCGGGCCATCTGCTGCGCATCGAGCCACACGACGTCGAATGACTTCGCGGCCGCGACCTGCGACGCGGTCACGGGCGACAGGCTTCCCGCGAGGACCAGCACCGGGCCCCGCGCCGGCGCCAGCTTCGGCTGCCCGCCCGGCGCGCGGCCGGAAGAGGGCATGGCCGTGGCGAGCGCATCGACCACGCTGCTCGGGCCGACGGCGAGCATGGTCGCACCCCGCGCGCGAGTCCACAGCACCTCGCCGATGGCCGCGAGCTGTCCGGCATCCGCGACATCGAACAGCACTGCGTCCGCGGGCGGCGCGTTGAGCGCCTGCCGCAGCGCGGTGTCGAGCGCATCGCTGCCTCGGGAGGCGGCGGTGAAGGGCACGCAGTGCACCTCGGCCAGGCCCTGCCTTGCAAGGTGCAGCCGCAGGTCGGCCTCGTCCATGGGTGTCACGGGGTGCCGGCTCATGGTGGGATGGCGGTCGATGCGGAACACTTCGCCGCCGCTTCCGGCCGCGGCGAAGAGATTGCCGAAGAGACAGTAGCGGCCCAGGCCGGGCTGGCCGCCGACGATCGCGGTCCACGGCTGCTGCACAGCCGAGCGCAGCAGGCGCACGGCCGCGCCGATGGAGCCGATGTGCGGCGCGCTGTCGAAGGTCGAGCAGGTCTTGTAGTGCAGCACGCGCGCGCCCACCGAGCGGAACAGCGCCGCCACCGGGCGCAGCTCGGCCTGCATCTCCTCGGGCGTCATGGCCCGCGCCGCGCCGGCGATGCCCAGCACGTCGAGCGCCCCGACGCGCTCGAGCTGCGCCGCGTCGGGCGTCTTCAGGAAGAGCAGCGTGCGCAGGCCCGCGCGCGCGGCGGTGCCTAGGGTGTCGGTCGCGCCGGTGAAGTCGTCGCCGTAATAGACGACGGCCGGCGCCGGTGCCTCGCCGGGCGTCATGGCTTGCCGAAGAAGGCGAGGGCGCGCGCCAGCTCGGGCTGCTCCCTGGCGGCGTCGGCCAGCGCGATGCCCGCGCGCGCGGCCAACCAGGCCTGGCGGATGCTCGCCACGCCCGCCGCCGCGCCGTCGGGGTGGGCGAGGATGCCGCCGCCGGCCATGAAGAGCAGGTCGTCGCTGCCGACGGCCGCCCAGGTGGCGGGCACCGTGCCGGCCCACTGGCCCGACGAGAAGGCCGGCATCACGCGGTCGTCCGCCGCTTCGGTCAGCGGGGTGAAGCAGTCGCGGGCCGACTCGACGACCTCGCTGTCGGGCTGCGAGAACTTGCCCTGCAGCCCGTGCACGTGCATGTGGTCTACCCCGGCCAGCCGCCAAAGCGTCTGGTAGGCCTGGAACGAGATGCCCAGCAGCGGATGCCGAGACAGCGCGCCGTAGCCGTTGCGGTGCCCGTGCAGCGCCAGGCCGGTGTGCCGGCGCAGCGTCTGGACGCCCGAGTGCCCGCACCAGTTCAGGCTGGCCATCACGCAGGAGCCGCCCTCGCGCTCGACCAGGTCGGCGTGGCGCTTCATCGCGTCGGTCTCGTCGGTGATGTTGAAGGCCACCATCACGTGCTTGCCGGTGCGCTCCCGGTGCGCGCGCACCACGGCCATCACGGCAGGAACGCGCTCGGCCAGCGGGGCATGCGCGGGATCGGCGCAGACCTCGTCGTCCTTGATGAAGTCGACGCCCGCGGCGCACAGCCGGCCCACCAGCTCGGCGGTTTCCGAGGCCCGCAGCCCGACGTTGGGCTTGATGATGGTGCCGACCAGCGCGCCGCTTTCCACGCCGGTGGCGCGCCGCGTTCCGGGGATGCCCGCGCGCGGCATCTCGAAGCGCGCGCGATAGTCGGCCGGCAGCTGCAGCGATTCGAGCCGCAGCCCCGTCACCTCGCCCAGGTCGTAGAGGTTGCCCGAGACCGTGGCCGCGAGCGTCGGCAGGTTGGCGCCGATGTTCGCCACCGGAAACGCGATGTCGACATGCGCGCGCCGCCACGGCCCCTTCGCGCCCTTGCGTTCGAGCAGCGCGTTGGGCAGCGAGGGCGCGTCGGCCGCTTCGAGTTCGGTGATCGCCTCGACCGTGGCGCGGGCCCGCTCGCGCAGCGCGTCGGTCTCGCCCTCCACGCGCGTGAAGGTGCCGCAGGACTGCTCGCCCGCCATCACCTCGGCCACGGCGGCCGGCTCGAGCGGCGTCTCGATCAGGTAGCGCGCGCGGATGAATCCAGGTGCCGTTGCGCTCACAGCTTGTCCAGCTCGGGGAAGGGGCGCACCGGGTCGCTGCCGTCCCAGCCTTGCGATGCGCTGCGGATCAGGTCGAACATGCGGCCCTTGGGGCCGGCCACTTCCGACAGCTCGATGACGGTGCCGGGGTGGTATTCGGTGTCGAAGTAGATGAAGCGCCCGCGCTCGCCTACTTCACCGCTCATGACCGGCTTGAAGCCCTGCGCGGTGAGGCGCGCGAGGTCGGCGTCGTAGTCGGCGGTCCAGTAGGCCACGTGCTGCAGCCCGGTGCGCCCGGCGCGGAGGAAGTCGCGGTACATCGAGGGCACGTCGTTGCGCGTCTGGATGAGCTCGACCTGCACGTAGCCCGAATTGGCCAGCGCCACCGAGTTGTGGGGCTCGTGCGCCTCGCCGTTGTAGCGGTAGTTCCTGATGGGCACCCTGGGGTTGTAGAACCAGGGGCCCACGCCGAGCGTGGTGCTCCAGTAGTCCATGGCGGCTTCGATGTCGTGCACGACATAGCCAAGCTGGCGGATCTCGCCGAGGAATCGACTCATTGCGGGTGGCTCCGTGAATGTGAGTTTGTTGTGTGTTGTGTTTCTTGGGGTCTGCCCGTGGAGCGGCAGGGCCGCCTCAGGACTTCAGGAAGCCCGTCGAGAACCACGGGAAGGCGGCCACGATCAGCAGGCCGATCAGCATCGCGGCGATGTAGCCCCAGATGTGCCTGATGCCTTCGTCGGGATTGACCTTGCTCACCGCGCAGGCACCGTAGTAGCCCACGCCGAAGGGCGGCGCGAACAGGCCGATGCCCATCGCGAAGATCACCACCATGGCGTAGTGCACCTCGTGCACGCCGGCGGCCTTGGCGATCGGAAAGAGCAGCGGCCCGAACAGCACGATGGCCGGGATGCCCTCCAGCACGCTGCCCAGCACGATGAAGGCGACGATCGACACCGCCAGGAAGCCGTAGGCACCGCCGGGCAGCGCGCCCATGAGCCGCGCCAGGTCCTGCGAGAAGCCCGACTGCGTGAGCCCCCAGGCCATGGCGGTGGCGCAGCCGACGATGAAGATGATGGCGCCCGAGAGCGAGGCGGTGTCCACCAGCATCGGCTTGATGCGCTTCCAGTCGAACTGCCGGTACACCACCAGGCCCACGATGGCCGAGTAGACGATGCCGATGGTCGACACCTCGGTGGCCGTGGCCACGCCCTCGACCACCGCCGCGCGGATCACGAAAGGCAGCAGCACCGCGGGCAGCGCCACCAGCAGCAGCCGGCCGATCTCGCGCCTGCTGTGGCGCCGCACCGCGCTCAGGTCTTCGCGGCGGTAGCGCCACCACACCACCACGCACAGCGCCGCGCCCAGCACCACGGCCGGAAGCAGCCCGCCCGTGAACAGCGCGGCGATCGAGATGCCGGTGACCGAGCCGATGGTGATGAGCACGATCGACGGCGGGATGGTCTCGGTCTGCGCGCCCGTGGCCGACAGCAGCGCCACCAGGTCGCCGGGCTTGGCGCCGCGCTTGGTCATCTCGGGGAAGAGCACCGGCGCGATGGCCGCCATGTCGGCGATCTTCGAGCCCGAGATGCCCGACACCAGGTACATGGCGCCGATGAGCACGTACGAGAGGCCGCCGCGCACGTGGCCCAGCAGGCTGGCCAGGAACTGGATCATGGCGCGCGCCATGCCCGTCATCTCGATCAGCGCGCCGAGGAAGATGAACAGCGGCACCGCCAGCAGGATCAGGTGCGACATGCCCTCGTCGAGCCGCCCGACCATCACCAGCAGCGGTGTGCGCGTGGTCAGCGCCAGGTAGCCGAAGGTGGCCAGCGCGAAGGAGAAGGCGATGGGCACGCCCGAGAGCACCGTGGCCGCCACGATCACCACGAAGAAGATCACCAGGTTGAACTTGCCCAGCGTGGCGAAGAGCGGCGCGGCCAGCCAGAAGGCGCCGACCAGCGCCGCCATGCCGAGCAGGGCCACGGCGATCTGCCGGCCCGAGCACACGCGCAGCAGCCGCAGCAGCGCCATCGCCAGCATGATGCCGATGCCCGCCGGAATGGCCGCGGCGCGCCACGCGTTGCTGACCTCCAGCGCAGGCGTGACGATGAACGACTCCTCGTGCGCGTAGTCGATCGACGGCCAGATGATGAGCGCGAGGAACGCGACCGAGGCCGCGATGGCGAAGGCGTCGAGCATGGCGCGCGCCTGCGGGTGCACCTTCTGCACCAGCGCCGTCATGCGCATGTGCTCGCCGCGCCGCAGCGCCACCACGGCGCCAAGCATCGACAGCCACAGGAAGAGGATGGACGCGAGCTCGTCAGACCAAACCAGCGGCGCGTGGAACACGTAGCGCGACACCACGCCCGCGAACAGCACGCAGATCTCGGCCAGCACCAGCAGCGCGGCCACCGCCTCGACAGCGCCGCCGAGCACGCGGTCGGCGCGCGCGGCGAAGCGGACGAGCGGGTTGGCCGGGGAGCCGGCGGACGAGCCCGAAAGGGCTGCCGCCTCGAAGGTCGATTCGTGCACCATCGGTCCTCAGGCCAGCTTGCCGACCGCGCCTTCGAGCAGCGCCCAGGCCTCGGGGCCGAAGCGGCCCTTCCATTCGCCGTAGAAGCCGGAGTCGCGCAGCTTGGCGCGGAAGCTGTCGGCCGCGGGCCGGTTGATGGCGAGGCCCTTGGCCTGCAGGTCGCCGACGACCGATTCGTTGAGTTTTCTGATGTCTTCGCGCTGCTGCATGCCGGCGTCGTTGATGGCACGCGCCACGATGGTCTTCAGTTCATCGGGCAGGGCGTCCCAGGCGCGGCCGTTGGCGATGAACCAGTAGCCGTCCCAGATGTGGTTGGTGAGCGAGCAGAACTTCTGCACCTCGAAGAGCTTCGCCACCTGGATGATGGGCAGCGGGTTCTCCTGCGCGTCGACGATCTTCGTCTGCAGCGCCGAATACACCTCGCTGAACTGCAGGCTGGCCGGGGCGGCGCCCAGGCCCTTGAACATGGAGATCGACAGCGGGCTCACCGGCACGCGGATCTTCAGGCCGTCCATGTCCTTCGCGGTGGCCACCGCCGCCTTGCTGCTGGTGGTCTGGCGAAAGCCGTTGTCCCACATCTTCTCGAAGGCGTAGAGCCGCGACTTGGCGATGGCGCCGCGCACGTGCGCGCCGAGCTTGCCGTCCATGGCGGCCCACACCTGGGCGTAGTCGTTGAAGGCGAAGCCCACCGCGTTGATGGCGGCCACCGGCACCAGCGTGGCGATGACGAGCGCCGAGGGCGTGAAGAACTCGATGCCGCCGGAGCGCACCTGCGCCAGCATGTCGGTGTCGCCGCCGAGCTGGTTGTTGGGAAATATCTTGATCTCGACGCGGCCCTTCGTTTCCTTGGCGATGCGGTCGGCCGCCTCCTGCGCGCGGATGTTCAGCGGGTGCGTCAGCGGCAGGTTGTTGCCGTACTTGTACGAGAACTCCGCGGCGCGCGCGATGCGCGGCACCGCCGCCACGATGCCGGCGGCGGGCAGGGCGGAGAAAGTGCGCAGGGCATCCCTGCGGGTCAGGCGGGTGGCTGAGGTCATGTCTCGTTGTCTCCGTGATCTTCTGAAGGGGCGCTGAACGGCAGGTGGGCCGGGCAGCCGATTGAGCGGGGTTCGCCGTTGATGCAATCTGATGCATCGCTGGATTCGAACCACAGCGAAGATAAAAGCCTGCATCATTCGGGTCAAACTTCAATCTGATGGTTTTTGATGTATGCGGGAAAACCCTTCACAAACATCGCGGCCCGACTCTCGACCCGACTCTCGACCCGATTCGCAGCGTGAGGCGCGCCGCGCCCGCGTGGTCGACATCGCCCGCTCGGCGCAGGTGTCGACCGCCACCGTCGACCGCGTGCTGAACCGCCGCCCCGGCGTGCGCGACGCCACGGTGCAGCGGGTGCTCAAGGCGGCGGGCGAGCTCGACTACCTGCCGGGGCCGGCGCTCTATGCCGCGCTCACGCCGCCGCCGTTGCGGCTGGTGTTCCTGCTGCCGGCCGGCACCAACCGCTTCATCCGCATGCTGGGCGACATGGTGGGCTACTCGCAGGAGCACTGGGCACCGTTCAACGTGCAGTGCCGCACGGTGTTCATCGAGAGCTTCAACCCCCACGAGCTGGCCGACGCGCTGCGCAGCCACGGCCAGCGCTGCGACGGCATCGCGATGATGGCGCTGGAGCACCCGGCCGTGCGCGAGGCGGTGGCCGCGCTGGCGGCGCGCGGGCTGCCGGTGGTCACGCTGATCTCCGACCTGTCGAACTCGGAGCGCGCGGCCTTCGTCGGGCTGGACAACCGCGCGGCCGGGCGCACCGCGGGCTATCTCATCGGCCGCTTCATCGGCGCGCGGGCCGCCAAGGTCGCGCTCATCGCGGGCAGCCTGAGCTACAAGGCGCACGAGGAGCGCGAGGCCGGCTTCCTGCACGTCATCGACGAGATGTTCCCGCGGCTGGAGGTGGTGGGCCTGCGCGAAGGGCAGGACGACGCGGACAAGAACCACCGCCAGACGCGCGCGCTGCTGGAGCAGCATCCGGACATGGGCGGCATCTACAACATCGGCGGCGCCTCCGACGGCGTGGCGCGGGCGCTGAAGGAGGCGGGGCGCGAACAGAAGGTGGTCTTCATCGGCCACGGGCTCACGCCCGATACGCGCGCGCTGCTGATCGACGGCAGCATGGACGCGGTGATCACGCAGAGCCCGCACACCACGCTCATGAACTGCGTGCGCATCTTCACCAACCTGCGCGACCGGCGCGAGGCGCTCAGCGGCGTCGAGACGACGCGCAGCCAGGTGATCTTCAGGGAGAACCTGCCGTAGTCCTCTTCAGGCCTGCGCGCCGGCCGGCACGGCCATGCGCTGCAGCAGCGGCTGCCTCGCCAGTACCTCTTCGCATGGCCCGTGGTCGAGCACATGCCCGGCTTCCATCAGCACCACCGTGTCGAAGCGATCGAGCAGGCTCAGCCGGTGGACCGAGGCGATCAGGCAGGCGTCGGGGAACGCACCGGCGATGCGTTCGAGCACCCGGGCTTCGGTGCTCGCGTCGAGCGCGCTGGTCGGCTCGTCGAGCAGCAGCAGCGAGCTGCCCTGCGCCGCGAGCACGCCGCGCGCGAGGCACAGCCGCTGGCGCTGGCCGCCCGAGAGATTGAATCCGCGCTCCGACACGGCCGTGCCGAGGTCGCCGTGGGTGGCCTTCAGCACTTCGTCGAAAGTGCTGACGTGCAGGGCGGCTTCGAGCAGCGCGTCGTCGCTCGGCTGGCCGAAGGCGAGGTTCTCGCGCACGCTGGCCTCGAAGAGCTCGGTTTCCTGCGGGATCAGCGTGGCGAAGCGGCGCAGCCGGGGCCAGTCGGCGGGCTGGCCGTCGAGCAGCAGCGTGCCGCTGTCCGGCGGATAGAGCCCGGCCAGCACGCGCAGCAGCGTGCTCTTGCCGCCGCCGCTCGGGCCGACGAGGGCGATGCGCTCGCCGCGGCGCAGCGTGAGGGCCACGTCGTGCAGGCCGCTGCGTGGCGGGCCGGTGGATTCGATTTCCGCCGGAGCATTGCGCGGCGCATAGCGCCATTGCAGCGCCTGTATTTCCAGCTGCCGCCATGGCGCATCGGCCTCGATGCGCTCCGTGCCGGGCACCTGCTCGGGCGGCGTGTCCAGCGCCTCCTTGCTCGAAGGCGCCCGCCAGATCGGCTCCGCGCTGCCGTAGTCGGTGTGCATGCGCGCGAAGAAACTGAAGTTGGCCGCGACCGAGCTGACGACGCCGGCCGCCTGCTGCGCGTACTGGTGGATCATGAACACCGCGCCCAGCATCACGGCCTGCCCGGGCGTGCGCGACTGCCACACGTAGAGCACCACCAGCCCCCATGTCAGCGCCAGCCCCATCAGGTCGACCGCGAACCACTTGCCTTCGTTCAGTACCACGGTGCGCTTCAGCGGCAGCGAAATGGCGGCCATGCGCCGGCGCAGCAGCAGCCGCGAGGCGCCCTGCAGGCGCAGGCCGATCACGGTCGAGGCGTTGCCCAGGAAGTCAAGCAGCGCGGCCACGTAGCGCCGGTCGGCGTCGTTCTCGGCGCGCGCCAGTTTCATGAGCGCGCGGTCGATGCGCACGATGACGAGACCGATCAGCACATAGCCCGCGAGCGCCGTCATGCCGCTGGTGCGCGACAGCAGCGCCAGCGCCACGAGCGGCCCGACGAAGTTGACGGCGTTGGTCAGCCAGATGAACTGGTTCTGCGCGAAGTCCGACAGCGCTCGGCTCGCCTGGTGCACGCGGTGCTGCAGTTCGCCGGAGTGGTGCCCGTCGTGCCACGCCAGCGGCGCGGCGGCGATGCGCGCATAGAGCTGGTCGGCCAGCGTCTCGCGCACCTTCAGGCCCACGTTGCGTTCCAGGATGCGGCCCGGCCCGTGCAGCATCCACGCGCCCAGGTACACGCCGGCCAGTCCGCCGATCCAGCGCCCGGCGGTGCCAAGCTCGCCGCGCTGCAGCGCGTTGATGGCCTGGCCCGCGAGGTAGGGCGCCGTGAGCCGTATCAGCTGCGAGCCCGCGAGCAGGGCGGTGGCCGCCAGCAGCTGCGCCCGCGCGCCGGCCGCGAAGTGCCACAGCGCGGCGTACAGCTCGCGCATCGCGCCCACGGGGCTGGTCTTGCGTGCCTTCCTTGTTTCTTCGCTCGCCTGCATGCGCTCAGCCCGCCTTGCGGAAGGTGAGGTTGATGCGGATGGCGCCGAGCAGCGGATGCGGCTCTTCCTTCAGCGGCAGTACGCCGTGGTAGCGCAGCCGGTCCTCGCCGCCCCAGACCACCACGTCGCCGTGCGCGAGCGGTATGCGCGCCGCCTTGTCGCCGCGCGCATGGCCGCCGAACAGGAACACGGCCGGCATGCCCAGCGACACCGAGACGATGGGCGCGCCGTAGTCGCGCTCGTCCTTGTCCTGGTGCAGCGACAGGCGCGCGCCGGGCGCGTAGCGGTTGACGAGGCAGGCGTCGGGCGCGAAGCCGTCGAAGCCGGCCGCCGATGCGGCCTCGCGCGCCAGCCGGGCGAGGGGCCCGGGCATGGCGGGCCAGGGCCTGCCGCTGTCGGGATCCGTCGCGCTGTAGCGGTAGCCGCGCCGGTCGCTGGTCCAGCCCAGCGCGCCGCAGTTGGTCAGCGCCACCGACATGGTGAAGCCGCCGGGCGTGACGAGGTGGCGGAAGGGCGCGTCCGCCTCCACGGCGCGGATCGCGGGCAGCAGTTCGTCGACGAAGGGCAGGGCGAAGCCGGGCAGCACGAAGGCGCCGGTGCCCAGCGCCTCGCGCGCCGGCCGGGGCGGATCGTCGAAGAGGGCGAGGGTGGCCGCGCTGGCGGCCCTGGATTTCATCGTCGTCGTCATCGGATTCATGCTCCCCGATCTTTGCCCAAAAGCCGCCGGCGCCTCCCATGTTCAGGCGATGCCGTTTACAGGCGCAGCCGGTAGCCTCGGCTCCCCCGCACTCGGAGGTAGTGCTTAGGGTTTAAATTCATGGAAGTACGTTAATAAATGGGTTATGGTGAATCCATCATGGACGGCGCTCGGCTTGCTCTCAGCGTACCGGACGGCTGGACGGGCTGGCTCGAACTCATGCGTACGCCCAGCGGTACCTACGCGGGTATCGCCGAACTGAGCTTCAGCGGAGTTCCCCGCTGCGCGCTCGTCATCACCCAGCAGCTCTCGTGGGACGCGGCGGTCGAAAGGGCCACGCTGCGGGCCGAGCATTTCGTCAGGCAGTGGGGGCCTGCGCGCAACTCCTGAGCGGGCCCCTTGAAACTGCTGCGGCGGCGCGGCACATGAGTCGGGCTCGTGGTAGAAACCGCGAGCTTTTTCGGGCCTTGCCCCGATCCACGATTCACGCTCCAACCCACGCGCCGCCATCCATGCCGAAACTCCACCGCCGGACTGCCTATCAACCGCACGTCCGATGGCTGGCCTGGCTGCTGCTGGGCATCGCGGCGCTTTTCATGGCGGGCTGCGCCGGCCTGCCGTCGGAGGTGCAGCGCAAGCCCTCCACGGCCATCTCCGATGGGGCGGACACCAGGCTCGGCCGCCTCGTGAAGGCCTCGGCGCCGCCGGGCGAACCGCTCAGCGGCTTCCGCCTGCTGCCGATGCCGCAGTTCTCGCTGCATGCGCGCGTCGAGCTCGCGCGCCGCGCGCAGCGCTCCATCGACGTGCAGTACTACCTCGTGCAGAACGACGAGACCGGCCGCTACCTGCTTCGCGCCCTGCGCGATGCGGCCGACCGGGGCGTGCGCGTGCGGCTGCTGGTGGACGACCTCTACACGGCCGGCGCCGATCCGCTCTTCTCGAGCTTCGCCTCGCATCCGAACGTGGAGGTGCGCTTCTTCAACCCCTTTCCCGCCGGGCGCGAGCGCTTCGGCACGCGCTGGGCATGGTCGATCCTCGACTTCGACCGCGTGCACCGCCGCATGCACAACAAGCTCTACGTGGTGGACAACACCATCGGCGTGATGGGCGGGCGCAACATGGCCAACGAGTACTTCCTGCGCGACGGGGGCTCGAACTTCATCGACATCGACACGCTGGTGGCCGGCGAAGTGGTGCCCAGGCTGTCGTCGCTGTTCGACATGTACTGGAACAGCCCCTACGTCTACCCCATCGAGTCGCTGGTGCCGCCCACCGGCGAGACGCGGCAGCAGCTGCGCGAGCGCTTCGACCGCCTCACGACCGGGCCCGAGGAGCTGCACCCCGAGGTGCCCGGCTCCACCGACCTGCTGGGCAACAACCCGCTGGCCAAGGACCTGGACGCGGGCGAGCTGAAGCTGGTCTGGGCCCGCGCCGAGGCCTATGCCGATCCGCCCGCCAAGGCGCTGGGCCAGACCGACGAGGCGCGCGGCCTGCCGGCCGACGAGTCGAAGGACAGCGTGCTCTACAACGTGCGGCGCTACCTGCGCGGCGCCGAGAACGAGATCATGCAGACCACGCCCTACCTGATCCCGGGGCGCGGCGGCATGGAAACCATCCGTCTCGTGCGCGGCAACGGCGTGAGCTACACCATCGTCACCAATTCGCTGGCGGCCACCGACGAGTCGCTGGTGCACATCGGCTACCGCCGCTACCGCGCCGAGATGCTGCGCCTGGGCGTGGAGCTTTACGAGCTGAGCCCCAAGCGGGTGGAGCAGACCAGGCGCTTCGGCATGTACGGCTCGGCCAGCGGCCGGCTGCACGGCAAGTCGGCGGTGGTCGACCGCAAGATCGTCTTCATCGGCTCGATGAACTTCGACCCGCGCTCGATGCTGCACAACACCGAGGTCGGCATCTTCATCTTCAGCCCGCAGATCGCCCAGCAGCTCACCAGCCTGATCGGCTTCATACGGCTGGACGGCGCCTACCAGCTGCAACTGGGGCCGAAGGGTGCCATCGAGTGGGTGAGCCCGGCCTCTGGCGACGCGGCCGACACCATCCTGCACCAGGAGCCGGAGACGGACTTCTGGTCGCGCTGGAAGCTGGAACTGCTGGCGCCGCTGGTACCGGAGAGCCTGCTTTAGGCACGCCCGGCCCGCATCCTCAAAACAGAGGATGGTCTACGGAAGGGGCCTCCAGAAGAATCGCATCGCTCGTGTTACGAGTTGATTCTTTTGTTTGCCCTTCACCTGACAAGACCATCCATGAAAACAAACTTCGCGACCCCCGCGGCCTCCGGCCAGTCCTTCTTCAAGACGACGCGCTGCGCATGCGCCGTGGCGCTGCTGATCTCGCTCGGTGCCTGCGGCGGAGGCGGGGGTGGCGGAGGCGGCGGCTTCGCCGGCTTCCCGGCTGCGGGTGGCAGCAGCAATCCGCCGGCCAGCGAGCCGCCGGCAAGCTCGGCGCCTGTTACGTTCTCGGGCACGGCGGCCTCCGGCCTGCCGCTGGTGGGTACCGTCACCGTCAAGGATGCCAAGGGCGCGAGCAAGACCGTGCCGCTGGTCGATGGCAAGTACACCATCGACGTGAGCGGCATGACCGCGCCCTTCGTCTTCCGTGCGGAGGGCACGGTGGCCGGCGAGCGCACGGTGATCCACTCGGCCGCCACCGCGGCCGACGCGAACGGCAACATCAACATCACGCCGCTGACCGACCTGGTGGTGTCCAACATCGCCGGCCGCCTGGCCTCGCAGTACTTCGACGGCGGCGAGTTCGCCTCGCTCTCCGCCGACGAGCTCAAGGCCGAGAGCGACGCGCTGAAGGCCAAGCTGCTGCCGGTGCTGCAGGCCATGGGGGTGGACGCCAGCATCGACCTGCTGCGCACGGCCTTCACGCCGCTTTCGAGCGCGCTCGACAAGGCGCTGGACGTGCTGCGCGTGAGCGTCGATCCGGCCACCAACGTGGCGACCATCACCAACATCGTCACCCAGCAGCAGATCGCCGACGACCTTGCGGTGAAGGCGGCGGCCGAGCCCGCCACCACGCCGATGAGCGGCTCCGGCATGGACACCGCGGCCGACGACATCGTGGCGATCCGCAAGGTGCTCTCGGACTTCGTGGGCAAGTTCGCCACCGGGCTGCCCGCGCCCTCGCAGCTGCTGTCGCTGATGACCGACGGCACCAATCCCGTCACCGGCACCTACGGCTTCAGGTTCTCCGACCTCTCGGCCATGCAGTTCGCCAACGAGACGGCGACCGACACCAGCCTCATCGGCGCCAGCTTCACCGACGTGGTGATCCAGCGCATCAACTACACCATCGACGCGAACAACACGAGCCCGCGTGCCTTCGTCGAATTCACCCACAAGGACAAGGACGGCATCGCCTTCAGCAACACGCAGGGCATGCAGATCGTGAAGGGCACGGACGGCGCCTGGCGCCTGCGCGGCGACGGGCGCGTGCTGGACATCAACCCGCACATGCATGCCACCAAGGAGAAGTCGACCGGTTGCGTGAGCAGCTCGCTGCAGTTCGAGATCCAGGACACGAACACCAGCAACAGCGGCACCGTCGCCTCGGTGGTCGTCACCGGGCCGGGCCTGCCCCCCGGTGGCCTGCGCCACGTGCGTCCTTCGGGCGGCGGCGCATGGCCGATCGACGGCGGCTCGAGCTTCAACTACTACTACCTGACCTCGAACTGCAGCGGCCGCCCGACCGCCGGCCTGAGCGACAGCGCGATCGCGGCGCTTCCCGCCACGCCCGAGTACACCTTCACCGCCTACGAGAGCGACGGCACGACGGTGGCCAAGTTCAACGGCTTCGACATCATCTACAGGCACCGCTTCCACGGCCGTCCGCTGACGCTGGCCGAAACCGCCGCCGTGAGCTACCCGGCCTTCTCGACCACGCCGGCCCTGTCGTCCTACCTGGGCGGCAGCGACTTCGCCGTCAGCGCCACCGGCCTGAACCCGGCCTTCGCCGCGCAGTTCTTCCTGAACCTGATCGCGGGCCCCTCGGCCGGCGCGGAAGACCGGGCCGACGTCGCGCCCTCGGCCACCGGCGCGGCATCGAAGACCTTCAACCTGCCGGCGCAGGGCTCGGTGTCCTTCCGCAACATGTTCGTCAGCACCTACGACAGCAGCTGGCGCGAGATCGTGCTGCGCGATACCACTACGTCCGAGTGACGCGACTGGACAGGGAGAGGGCGCCCGTTCTTTCGGGTGCCCGTAAAAACGAAAAAACCCCCGAAAGGGGGCTTTTTCCTGGTGAGCGCCGCAGCGCTTACTGCATCAGCCGGCCGCTGAGATACGGCTCGGGATCGACCGGGTTGCCGTTCTTGCGGATCTCGAAGCGCAGCTTCACGCGGTCGGCGTTGCTGCGGCCCATCTCGGCGATCTTGTCGCCCTGGCGGACAACGGCGTTTTCCTTCACCAGGATGGTCTGCACGTGCGCATAGGCGGTGAGGAAGGTTTCGTTGTGCTTCACGATGACCATGTTGCCGTAGGCCGGCAGTTCGCCGCCCACGTACACCACGCGGCCGTCGGCCGAGGCGACGACCGGGTCGCCGAGGTTGCCGGCGATGTCGATGCCCTTGACGCGGTCGCCGTCGAAGCGGGCGATGGTCGGGCCGTTCGCCGGCCTGATGAACAGGGCCGCCGGGCGCTGCTGCACCGGTGGCTTGGCCGCCGGGGGCGCCGGCCAGGGCGTGTTGAGGTCGACCGTGGAGCAGGCTGCGAGGCCTGCGGCGAGCAGCGCCATGGCGCCGGCGCGTAAAACGAAAGTCTGAAGGTGCATGGGCTCTGTTCGAACGGGTTCGTTGCGGAGGGTTCCTGCAAACCGGCGCGCCGTGGGGGTGCGCCACGCGGGCGATGCTAGCAAACCGCCGCGCCGGCGCCGCGCGAAAGAGCAACCGGCTGTGAAGAGGACATAGGCCGCCGGCTATTTGAGCGGGATCGGCGTGCCCCGGTCGATGGGCACCGCCGTCACGCTGTTCTTGGGCGAGCCGTCGATCAGCAGGTCGGAGTAGGTCAGGTAGACCAGCGTGTTGCGCCTGGCGTCCACCATGCGCACCACGCGCAGGCGCTTGAAGAGCACCGACAGCCGCTCGCTGTAGACCTCCTCGCGCTTGGGCAGCGGCTGCGTGATGCTCACCGGGCCGACCTGGCGGCAGGCGATGGAGGCTTCGGCCTTGTCCTCGGCCACGCCGAAGGCGCCGGCCAGCCCGCCGGTCTTGGCGCGCGAGACGTAGCAGGTCACGCCGTTGACCTTGGGGTCGTCGTAGGCCTCGATCACGATCTTGTGGTCCGGGCCGATGAGCTTGAAGGCGGTGTCGACGTCGCCCACGGTTTCCGCCCTGGCCGCCGCTGCCGCCAGCGCGAAGCCGAGGCTGGCGCCGCAGAAGAGGGTAGTGCGCAGTGTCTTGTTCATGGATCTGGTCAGACGATGCTGAGTTCGTGCACGCGGTCGAAGCTGCCGCGCTTGCGGTCCGCGAAGTAGTGCTCGAGCGTCTCGCGCACTGTACGGAAGGCGATCTCGTCCCAGGGAATCTCTTCCTCGGTGAACAGGCGCGCCTCGATGGTCTCGTGGCCCGGGTCGAATTTGTCGTCCAGCAGGCGGGCGCGGTAGAACAGGTGCACCTGGCCCACGCGCACCACGCTGATCACCGAGAACAGGCCCTCGAGTTCGAAGTTCGCGCCGGCCTCCTCGTCGGTCTCGCGCGCGGCGCCCTGGGCGGTGGTCTCTTCGAGTTCCATGAAGCCGGCCGGCAGCGTCCACTTGCCCCAGCGCGGCTCGATGTTGCGCTTGCACAGCAGCACCTTGTCGCCCAGCACGGGGATGGTGCCGACCACGTTCAGCGGGTTCTCGTAGTGGATGGTGTGGCAGGCCGGGCAGACGGCGCGCTGCTTGGTGTCGCCGTCGTCCGGCACGCGGTAGACCACCGCGGTGCCACAGTTCTTGCAATGCTTGATGGGTACGCGCAGGAGCATGAAACCGGCCGCCGTCTTCAGACGACCTTGACGGTCAGCTTCGGCAGGCCCGCGACCTCGCCCACGAGCGTGTCGCCGGCCACCACGGCGGCCACGCCTTCGGGCGTGCCGGTGTAGATCAGGTCGCCGGGCTGCAACTCCCAGGCCGCCGACAGGTGCTCGATGGTCTCGGCCACGTTCCAGATCAGCTTGCTCACGTTGCTGCGCTGGCGGTCGGTGCCGTTGACCTGCAGCGAGATCTCGGCCTTCTCGGCGTCGCCGGCCTGCGCCACGGGCACGATGGGGCCGATGGGCGCGCTCTGCTCGAAGCCCTTGCCGATGTCCCAGGGGCGGCCCTGCTTCTTCATGTCGTTCTGCAGGTCGCGGCGCGTCATGTCGAGGCCGACCGCGTAGCCGTAGATGTGCTTGTGGGCGTCGGCCGCGGCAATGTTCCTGCCGCCGGTGCCGATGGCGACCACGAGCTCGATCTCGTGGTGCAGGTTCTTGGTGAGGGAGGGGTAGGCCATGGTGCCGGTCTGGCCCGCATCGACCACCACCAGCGCATCGGCGGGCTTCATGAAGAAGAAGGGCGGCTCGCGGCCGGTGAAGCCCATTTCCTTGGCGTGATCTTCGTAGTTGCGGCCCACGCAGTAGATGCGGTGCACCGGAAAGCGGGCTGACTGGCCGGCCACCGGCACCGAAACGGCGGCGGGCGGGGCGAAGACGAACTCGGAAGCCATTGCGACGTGTCCTTTTTTCAGGGAAGCCAAGCGGGAAACCGGCAGTGTGCCAGAGGCGGCAGGCTCACAATAGGCGGCCTGCCCGGCGTATTCCCTCTCCATTCCCCTCCAATCCCACCATGCCCATCCGAATCGGCAAGGCCGGCAAGGCCAACGCGCTCAACGAACTAGGCCGCCGGCTCGACGAGGAGGGCGACCAGGACGGCGCGCTGCAAGCCTATGCGCAGGCCGGCGCCGTGCTGCCGAACTGGTCGGCCCCCTGGTACAACATCGGCCTCATCCACAAGTACCGCGGCGACTGGGCCGCTTCGCTGCAGGCCAACGCCCGCGCGGTGCGGTGCGACCCGCGCAACGAGGGAGCGATCTGGAATCTCGGCATCGCGGCCACCGCCCTGGGCGACTGGACCACGGCGCGCAGTGCATGGCGGCAGTACGGCATCGAGGTGCCCGAGGGCGACGGGCCGGTCGATCTCTTCATCGGGCTCACGCCCATCCGCGTGCATGGCTTCGAGGCCAGCGAGGTGGTGTGGGCCGACCGCATCGACCCGGCGCGCGCCATCCTGCGCAACGTGCCCACGCCCGACTGCGGCCACCGCTACGGCGACCTCGTGCTGCACGACGGCGCGGCCAATGGCTACCGCCTGCATGGCGAGCGCGAGGTGCCGGTGTTCGATGCCCTGGAGTTGATCGCACCTTCGGACTATTCGACGTACGAAGTCACCATCGAGGAGGCGACCAGGCAAGACATCGACGCGCTGGTCAAGCGCTTCGAGGCCGCCGACGCCAGCGCCGAGAACTGGACCACCAGCATGCAGATGCTCTGCCGCGCCTGTTCCGAGGGCCGCCCCTACGGCGAGGGCCAGCACAACCACGGCGAGGGCGAAGAGCCTGGTGCGCTGGGGCCCTGGCGCATCGGAATCGCCGCGCGGGAGGAGGAGGCCGCGCGCCGCATCCTCGGCGAATGGCGCGAAGGGATCGCAGCCACCTCGCCGAAGGCGGCTCTGCAGGACTTCCGCTGCGTGCTGGCCGCCATGCCCCGTTCCTGAACTTGCTCCCTGAGGAGCGCTATCCTTGTGAAACCATGAAGCTGCATAACTACTTCCGCTCCTCCGCCTCGTTTCGCGTGCGCATCGCCCTCAACCTGAAGGGCCTCGACTTCGACTACGTTCCCGTGCACATCGCGCGCGGCGACCACCGCACCGGCCCCTTCGCATCCATCTCCGCCGACCGACTGGTGCCGCTGCTCGAAGACGAGGGCGAGCGCTTCTCGCAATCGATGGCCATCATCGAGTACCTCGACGAAACCCACCCCGAGCCCGCGCTGCTGCCGCGCGACCCGGCGGGCCGTGCCCATGTGCGCGCGCTGGCCCAGTCCATCGCCTGCGAGATCCATCCGCTGAACAACCTGCGCGTGCTCAAGTACCTCGTGAAGGACCTCAAGCTCGACGAGGACGCCAAGAACGCCTGGTACCGCCACTGGGTGCGCGACGGCCTGATGGCCTTCGAGCGCCAGCTCGCGCAGTACCCCGCCGGCACCTACTGCTGGGGCGACACGCCTACCCTGGCCGACTGCTGCCTGGTGCCCCAGATCTTCAACGGCCGCCGCTTCGACTGCGACTTCAGCGGCCTGCCGCGCACCATGGCCGCCTTCGACGCCTGCATGGAGCTCGACGCCTTCCAGCGTGCCCAGCCTTCGCAGGCCCCCGACGCGGAAGCCTGAAGCCGATGGATGCGAGCTGGCTCGTGCCCGACTGGCCCGCGCCGCCGAACGTGCGGGCCGTGTGCACCACGCGCGAGGGCGGGGTCTCGCTCGGGCGCTACGAGAGCCTGAACCTCGGCGACCACGTGGGCGACGAGCCGGTGCACGTGGCACAGAACCGCAACCGTTTGCGCGCTGCCGTCGGGGCTCGTCCGGTCTTTCTCCAGCAGGTGCACGGCACGGGCGTCGTCGAGCTCGATGCCGCCGCTGGTGCGGTGAACGATGGCACGGCCGCTGACGGCTGTACCGCCACCGAGGCCGGCCTGGCCTGCACGATCATGGTGGCCGATTGCCTGCCGGTGCTCTTCACCGACGAAGCCGGTCACCGCGTGGCCGCCGCACATGCCGGCTGGCGCGGTCTGGCAGGCGGCGTGCTGGAGCAGACGGCGAAGTCTTTCGATGGCGCTTCGAAGGTCATCGCCTGGCTGGGGCCGTGCATCGGCCCCAAGGCCTTCGAGGTGGGACCGGAGGTCAAGGCCGCGTTCGAGGCGCATGCGCCAGAGGCGGCGTCCTGCTTCCGGCCTGCGCCTGCTGCAGGCAAATGGCTTGCCGACCTGCCCGGGCTGGCGCGCCAGCGGTTGCGCGCGGCGGGCATCGAGTCGATCCATGGCAACGACGGCAGCGACCCCTGGTGCACCGTCGGCAACGCTTCAAGGTTCTTTTCGCACCGGCGCGACGGCATCAGCGGCCGTTTCGCCGCCCTGGTCTGGAAGGCCTGAGCCTGCAGCAGCCTCGGCAGCCGCTCGCCGGGCGGCTTCCTGCGCCTCGAGTTCGCGCTGCCTGATCGCGCGTCGCCTCGCTGGAGTGCCCATCAGGTAAACCACCAGTGCGACCGGCGCCAAACCGTACAAAAGAAATGTGAAGATGGCGCCCAGCACGGTGCCGGTAGTGTTGGTGGCTTCGGCCACGGCCATCATCAAGGCGACATACAACCAACCGATGACGATCAGATGGACAAACACGGAAAGTTTCAGTTGGTAAGTGGTGGAGGTAGCGTTGTGAGCGCTCTTTGAATGCAGCATACTCAAAAGACGCAAGCCATCCGTACCGTTTCAGGCGAGGACCAGGAGAGATGATGAAGCAACAAGCAACGGGTGCCGATGCGTTCGCGCCCTTTCAGCAGGCTCTTTCAGAGGGATGGAGCAAGGCGCTGGAATCGTTCCAGCAGTCCGCCGCGCAAGGGGCTTCGGCCTTCAACGTCGGCGGCACGCCGCTATGGGAGCTGCCGCAGGGCATGAAGATGCCCGAGCTGCCTCGTTTCTCCATCGATCCCGAAAAACTCCAGTCCATCCAGCAGCAATACCTCGCCGAGGCCACCGAACTCTGGCGCCAGGGCTTCGGTGCCAAGCCCGAGGGCGACAAGCGCTTCGCGGGCGACGCCTGGGGCCACAATCCGCTGTCGGCCTTCTCGGCGGCCGTGTACCTGCTCAACGGCCGCACCATGCTGAGCATGGCCGAGGCCATCGATGCCGACCAGAAGACCAAGGCGCGGCTGCGCTTCGCGGTCGAGCAATGGATGGCCGCCTCGGCGCCCAGCAACTCGCTGGCCTTCAATGCCGAGGCGCAGAAGAAGGCGATCGACACGCAGGGCGAGAGCATCGCCAAGGGCATCCAGAACCTGCTGCATGACGTCAGGCAGGGCCACCTCAGCATGACCGACGAGAGCGCCTTCGAAGTGGGGCGCAACGTGGCCACCACCGAAGGCGCCGTGGTGTTCGAGAACGAGTTCTTCCAGCTGCTCGAATACAAGCCCCTCACGCCCAAGGTGTACGAGCGGCCCTTCCTGCTGGTGCCGCCTTGCATCAACAAGTTCTACATCCTCGACCTGCAGCCCGAGAACTCGCTGATTCGCTATGCGAACGAGCAGGGCCACCGCGTGTTCGTGGTGAGCTGGCGCAACCCCGACGAGTCGATGGGCAAGGCCACCTGGGACGACTACATCGAGAACGCCGCCATCAAGGCGATCCACACGGTGCAGGAGATCAGTGGGAGCAAGCAGATCAATGCGCTGGGGTTCTGCGTGGGCGGCACCATCCTGAGCACCGCGCTGGCCGTGCTCGCGGCGCGCGGCGAGAAGCCGGCCGCCTCGGTCACGCTGCTCACCACCTTCCTCGACTTCAGCGACACCGGCATCCTCGACATCTTCGTGGACGAGCAGATGGTGCAGTACCGAGAGATGCAGCTGGGCAACGGCGGCCTGCTGCCCGGCGGCGACCTGGCCTCGACCTTCAGCTTCCTGCGGCCCAACGACCTGGTGTGGAACTACGTGGTCGGCAACTACCTCAAGGGCGAGACCCCGCCGCCTTTCGACCTGCTGTACTGGAACAGCGACGCCACCAACCTGCCGGGCCCGTTCTACGCCTGGTACCTGCGCAACACGTACCACGAGAACAAGCTGGCCAAGCCCAACGCGCTCACGGTGTGCGGCGAGAAGATCGACCTGGGCCGCATCGACATCCCGGCCTACATCTACGGCTCGCGCGAGGACCACATCGTGCCGATCGGCGGCGCCTATGCATCCACGCAGCTGCTGCCCGGCAAGAAGCGCTTCGTGATGGGCGCCTCGGGCCACATCGCCGGGGTGATCAACCCGCCGGCCAAGAAAAAGCGCAGCCACTGGATCCGCGAGGACGGCAAGTTTCCCAAGACCCAGGCCGAATGGCTGGCCGGCGCGCAGGAGCACCCGGGCAGCTGGTGGACCGACTGGGCACAATGGCTCAAGGGGCACGCGGGCAAACAGTTTCCCGCGCCCAAGGCGTACGGCAACGGCAGGGCCTACAAGGCCATCGAGCCGGCACCCGGACGCTACGTCAAGGCCAAGGCCTGACGGAGTTCGGCACGGCAAGGCCGTAGCAGCAGAGTTTCAAATCACTTCAACGGAGAACCTCATGGAAGACATCGTCATCGTTTCGGCAGCCCGCACGGCAGTCGGCAAGTTCGGCGGCTCGCTCGCCGGCATTCCGGCCACCGAGCTCGGCGCAGCCGTCATCAAGGAAGTGATTGCGCGCGCCAACCTCACGGCCGACCAGATCGGCGAGGCCATCATGGGCCAGGTGCTGGCGGCCGGCGCGGGCCAGAACCCCGCGCGCCAGGCGTGGCTGAAGAGCGGCGGCGCCAAGGAAACGCCGGCGCTCACCATCAACGCCGTGTGCGGCTCGGGCCTGAAGGCCGTGATGCTGGCGGCCCAGGCCGTGGCCACAGGCGACAGCGAGATCGTCATTGCCGGCGGCCAGGAGAACATGAGCGCCGCGCCGCACGTGCTGCCCAACTCGCGCAACGGCCAGCGCATGGGCGACTGGAAGATGGTCGACACCATGATCGTCGACGGCCTGTGGGACGTCTACAACCAGTACCACATGGGCATCACCGCCGAGAACGTGGCCAAGAAGTACGGCATCGACCGCTCCGCTCAAGATGAGCTGGCGCTGGGCAGCCAGACCAAGGCCGCCGCCGCGCAGGACGCCGGCAAGTTCAAGGACGAGATCGTCGGCGTGAGCATTCCGCAGAAGAAGGGCGACCCGGTCGTCTTCGACACCGACGAGTTCATCAACCGCAAGACCAGCGCCGAAGGCCTGGCCGGCCTGCGCCCTGCCTTCGACAAGGCCGGCGGCGTGACGGCGGGCAACGCCTCGGGCCTGAACGACGGCGCCGCGGCCGTGATGGTCATGACGGCGAAGAAGGCCGCTGCCCTCGGCCTGAAGCCGCTGGGCCGCATCGCCAGCTACGCCACCGCCGGCCTCGACCCGGCCATCATGGGCATGGGCCCCGTGCCCGCCTCGACCAAGGCGCTGCAGCGCGCCGGCTGGAAGGCCGCCGACCTCGACCTGCTCGAGATCAACGAAGCCTTCGCTGCCCAGGCCTGTGCCGTGAACAAGGAAATGGGCTGGGACATCAACAAGGTGAACGTCAACGGCGGCGCCATCGCCATCGGCCACCCCATCGGCGCATCGGGCTGCCGCATCCTGGTGACGCTGCTGCACGAAATGCAGCGCCGCAACGCCAAGAAGGGCATCGCCTCGCTGTGCATCGGAGGGGGCATGGGCGTGGCGCTGACGATCGAGCGCTGATCGACAGCCTTTGGTCCTGACAGCGGCGCCTGGTGCGCCGTTGTCATGGGCTCAGCGCGCCATCGCCATCGACGGCCGCTGCGCCATAGCCGCACGCCAGCGCAGCAGCTCGGGGTGCTGCTCCCCGGGCTTGACGCGCACCACGCGGGCGAAGTCCACCGCCACCACGGCGGTGATGTCGGCAATGCTGAAGCGGTCGGTGGCGATGAAATCGCGGCCGGCCAGCCGTTCGTTCAGCGTCTCGAAGAAGTGTTGAATCCGCGCGAGCCCGCGTTGGGCGAGTTCGGGAATCTGCGCGTAGTTGACCGGGCCGGGCAGTGCGCGGTCGGCCATCGCGGGTGAGCTGTTGCGCAGCGTCTCGGCGATGGCGAGCAGGCCTTCGAACTCGATGCGCCAGTTCCAGCTGGCGATCTCAGCTTTTTCCCGTGGGGTGATGCCCATCAGCGGCGGCTGCGGGTATCGGGCTTCCAACCAGGCCGCAATGGCGGCGTTGTCGGTCAGCAGCAGGCCGTCTTCCTCGTCGGTGCGCAGCGCCGGCACGGTGCACTGCGGATTGATGGCCCGATAGGCCTCGCTCATCTGCTCACCACGGACCAGATCGACCAGCACGGTCTCGTGCGCAATGCCCTTCTCGGCAAGCAGGATGCGCGCGCGCCGCGGGCTGGGGGCGGTGGCGCAGTCGTAGAGAATGATCATCGTCGGTTCAACTCCAGGAACTCATCGCATGAATGGCACGACAGCCTACACGCCGCCCACCGTCTGGTCATGGAACAAGGAAAGCGGCGGCCGCTTCGCGAACATCAATCGCCCTATCGCGGGCGCGACGCACGAGAAGGAGCTGCCCGTAGGCAAGCATCCGCTGCAACTCTATTCGCTCGCCACGCCCAACGGCGTGAAAGTGACGGTGATGCTCGAGGAACTGCTGGCGCTGGGCCATGCGGGCGCCGAGTACGACGCCTGGCTGATCCGCATCAACGACGGCGACCAGTTCGGCAGCGGCTTCGTGGCGGTGAACCCGAATTCGAAGATTCCCGCGCTCATGGACCGCAGCGGCGACAAGCCGATCCGCGTGTTCGAGTCGGGCGCGATCCTGCAGTACCTGGCCGAGAAGTTCGGCAACGCCTTCCTGCCGACCGAGCGGGCGGCGCGGGCCGAGTGCCTGTCGTGGCTGTTCTGGCAGATGGGCAGCGCGCCGTACCTGGGCGGCGGTTTCGGCCATTTCTATGCTTACGCGCCCACGAAGATCGAATACGCCATCGACCGCTTCGCGATGGAGACCAAGCGCCAGCTCGACGTGCTCGACCGCCGCCTGGCCGAAAGCCGCTATCTCGCGGGCGACGAATACACCATCGCAGACATGGCCGTCTGGCCCTGGTACGGCACGCTGGCCAAGGGGCAGCTCTACGAGGCGGGCGAGTTCCTGCAGGTGAGCGGATACAAAAATGTGCTGCGCTGGACCGACGAGATCGCCCAGCGACCGGCGGTGCAGCGCGGCCGCATGGTCAACCGCACCTGGGGCCAGCCGACGAGCCAACTGCACGAGCGGCACGACGCCACCGACTTCGACACCCGCACGCAGGACAAGCTGCAGGCGCCGACCTGAGCGAGCCACAGCACACCGACGCAAAGGAGCACAGACGATGAGCGACAAGATCCTGGTGTTCTACGGCTCCTACCGCTCCGACCGCATGGGCGTGCGCCTCGCGGACTACATCGTCGCCGGCCTGCGCGAGCGCGGCGACGACGCGGAGCTGATCGACGCGAAGGCGGTCGACCTGCCCATGCTCGACCGCATGTACAAGGAGTACCCAAAGGGCAGCGCTCCCGCCGCGATGGAGGCGCTGGCCGAGAAGATCCGCTCGGCCGATGCCTTCGTCTTCGTCACCGGCGAATACAACTGGGGTCCGCAGCCCGGCCTGAAGAACCTCACGGACCATTTCCTCGAAGAGTGGTTCTGGCGCCCCGCGGCCATCGCGAGCTATTCGGCGGGGCGCTTCTCCGGCGTGCGCTCGGGCACGGTGTGGCATTCGATCCTCTCGGAGATGGGCATGGTCGTGGTGTCGAGCACGCTCGCCGTAGGGCCGATCTCGCAGACGCTGGACGCAGCCGGCAAGCCGACGGGGCCTGCCGGCGAATCGCTGCAGCGCTCGTTCGGCCGGTTTGCGGACGACCTCGCGTGGTGGACCGAGGCGGCACGCGCGCAGCGGGCGCGCAAGGCGCCGCCTTACTGATCGCCGACAGGCTCGCGGCGAGTCCCGAAGGGCATCTTGTTCACCGCCCAAATTTTGGGCAGATTAACTAATCCCCTTGTAAAACAACAACTTACGTTGCTTTTACAAAGCTCCTCATCAGTTATCCCCAAAGTTGTGCACTGAAAGTGGGGAAGAAGCTGGCTTTTCCACATTCCAGCTGCAAGTGGCTGATCCGATAGCGTTTTTCGTTCACGGAAAACCGTGAAAAACAGGAGTCGGAGGCGCTTCGAGGGCTTGGCGACGCGGTTTTGGCGACCAAGGTTGTTCACCGCCCAAAATTTGAGCAAACTAAGGAATACCCTTGTAAAACAACGACTTGCATTCGTTTTACAAGGCTCCTCATGAGTTACCCCCAAAGTTGCCCACAGAAAATGGGGACGGGAGCGAGTTGTTCAGCAATCGCGCGCAAGTTGCTGTTTTTTCGATGCCGTCGTCAGCTTTCAGGCGCTGCCTGCTGTTCCGCGTAATGCCGGCATAGCGTGTCGACCAGCGCCTGCGCGTAGATCGGCAGCGCCGCGCGGTCGCGTACCAGCAGGTAGCGCTCCCGCACGCACCAGGCGTCGTCGAGGTCGATCAGCGCGAGCTGCATGCTTTCCTGGTTGCGCCGGGCGGCCGACTCGGGCACGACGCCGATGCCCACGCCGTTGCCGATCATCCGGCACATGGCGTCGAAGCTGCCGAGCTGGATGCGCAGCTTCTGCCGCTTGCCCAGGTTGTCGGTGATCTGCGAGAGGAAGGTCTGCAGCGTGCTGCCTTGCTGCATGCCGATGGCGTCTTCGTCGAGCGTCTCGGCGAAGGAGATCTTCTTGCGCCTGGCGAAGCGGTGCTTGCGCGAGGTGGCGAGCACCAGCCGGTCGGTGCTGAAGTGGATGGCTTCCAGCCCCAGCGTGTCGACGCGGCCCGCGACGATGCCGATGTCGGCGCGGCCGTCGAGCACGCCGCGAGGGATCTGAGCATTCGGTTTTTCCTGAAGGTCGACGTTGATGCGCGGGTTGCGTGCCAGAAAGCCCGGCAGGATCTCGGGCAGGAAGTCCGTCACCGCCGTGGTATTGGCGAACACGCGCAGGTGGCCGCGCAGGCCGCCGCCGTATTCGAGCAGGTCGGCGCGAAGCTGCTCCGTCTGGTGCAGCACGAGTCGGGCGTGGTGCAGAAAGGCTTCCCCCGGCGGCAGCAGCCGCACGCCGCGGGCCTCGCGCTGGAGCAGTTGCAGGCCGGCCTGGGTTTCCAGCGCCTTGATGCGCGCGCTGGCCGCCGCCAGCGACAGGTGCTGGCGCTCGGCCGCTCGCGTCAGGTTGCCGAGCTCGGCCGTGGCGACGAAGAGCCGGAGGTCGGTGAGGTCGAAAAGCATGCAGTGATGGTAGGCGCCGGCATGCCACCAGCCTTCGGCATTGCAGAAGGCTGGGTTCCGAAATCGCAGATTGCGCGCGAGGGTGGGGCGGCCGACGATGCGGGCCATGGAGACGACAAGACACACGAAATTCCGCGCATGGGCGCTGCTGTCGCTGGCAGCCGCGTTCGTGCTTCCGGCGGGCCCCGCGCTCGCGCAAAGCTATCCCTCGCGCCCCGTCACGCTGGTCGTGCCGCAGGCCGCCGGCGGCACCAACGACATCGTCGGCCGCCTCGTGGGCCAGAAGCTCGGCGAGGTGATGAACAACGCCAGCGTGGTGGTCGACAACCGCCCCGGTGCGGGCGGCAACATCGGCACGCAGCTGGTGGCCAAGGGTCCGAAGGACGGCTACACGCTGCTCATGACCATCAGCAGCAGCCAGGCCATCAACCCGGCGCTGTACAAGAACCCGGGCTTCGACCCAGAGAAGGACTTCAAGCCCGTGGGCCTCGTCGGCGCGGTGCCCAACGTGCTGCTGGTCAACCCCTCGTTTCCGGCGAAGAACCTCGCCGAGTTCCTGAAGCTCGCGCGGGCGAAGGGCGCGAACTACCAGTACGCCTCGGCCGGCAACGGCACGCTCAACCACCTGCTGGGCGAAATGCTCAACAGCATGGCAGGCATCTCGATGCAGCATGTGCCGTACAAGGGCGTGGCGCCGGCGCTCAACGACGTGCTGGGCGGGCAGCTGCCCATCGTGTTCGCGAGCCTGCCTTCGGCGCTGCCGCATATCAAGGCCGGCAAGCTGCGCGCGCTGGCCGTGAGCGGCGAAAAGCGCTCGCCCGTGCTGCCCGACGTGCCCACCATCGCCGAAGCCGTGCCCGGCTACAACGGCACGCTGTGGATCGGCCTGTTCGCCCCCGCGGGCGTGCCGGCCGACGTGCTCGCCACGCTGCAGGGCGCCACGCGCAAGGCGCTGGCCTCGAAGGACCTGCGCGACAAGCTCGACCAGCAGGGCGTGGAGATCGCCGCGCCAACCACCCCCGAACAGTTCTCGGCGCTGCTGCACGACGACCTCGGCAAGTGGGCGCGGATCGTCAAGGCATCCGGCGCGGCTGTCGACTGAATGACGAATAGATCTATGAGCAACGACACACAGACTTCATCTCCCGCGATCGACAGCGAGGCGCTGGTGAAGCTGCAGGCCTGGCAGGGCCGCAGCGAAACGCTGTCCGACGACATCACTGCCGCGCCAGTGCGCGCTCTTTCGGCCACGCTCGACCGCGACGACCCGCTGCCGCAAGCCGGCACGCGCCTGCCCGAGCTGTGGCACTGGCTCTACTTCCTGCCGCATCACCGCCAGTCCGAGATCGGCGAGGACGGCCACGCGAAGCGCGGCGGCTTCCTGCCGCCCGTGCCGCTGCCGCGCCGCATGTGGGCGGGCGGTCGGCTCGCGTGGGAGCCGGGTAATCCGCTGCAGGTGGGCGACAGGGCGGAGCGCACCTCGCGCATCGTCTCTGTCACGCACAAGGCGGGCCGCACCGGCGAACTGTTGTTCGTACTGGTGCGCCATGAGGTTCGCAACGAACGCGGCCTCGCGCTTACCGAGGAGCACGACATCGTCTACCGCGCCGCTGCACAACCTGGCGAGGCCGGCCCGCCGCCCACGCCCGCACCGAAGGACGCCGCCTTCAGCCGCGACATCGTGCCCGACGACGTGCTGCTCTTCCGCTATTCGGCGCTCACCTTCAACGGCCACCGCATCCACTACGACCGCCGCTACGTCACGCAGGTCGAGGGCTACCCGGGCCTGATCGTGCATGGACCGCTGATCGCGACGCTGCTGGTCGACCTGCTGCGCCGCAACGTGCCGGGCGCGCAGCTGGCGCGCTTCGAGTTCCGCGCGGTGCGCCCGACCTTCGACATCGCGCCGTTCCGCGTGCACGGCAAGCCGGGCGCCGACGGAAAGACATTCAGCAAGACCTTCGACCTGTGGGGCGAGGACGCCGACGGCTGGCTCACGATGCAGGCCACGGCCGTGCTGGCCTGAGCTGGAGGAGGAAAGCACATGACAAGACCCCTGGACGGCATCACCGTCATTTCGCTCGAGCACGCCATCGCCGCGCCGTTCTGCACCCGCCAGCTCGCCGACCTCGGCGCGCGTGTCATCAAGGTGGAGCGCCCCGGGGCGGGCGACTTCGCGCGCGCCTACGACGCCCGCGTGGCCGGCGAGGCCTCGCACTTCGTGTGGGTGAACCGCTCGAAGGAAAGCCTCACGCTCGACCTCAAGCAGCCCGCCGCGCTGGCGGTGCTGCAGGAGCTGCTGGCCGATGCCGACGTGCTGGTGCAGAACCTCGCGCCCGGCGCCGCCGCGCGCATGGGGCTGGGAGCGCAGGCCCTGCACGAAAAGCACCCGAGGCTCATCGTCTGCGACATATCGGGCTACGGCGAGGACGGCCCGTACCGCGACAAGAAGGCCTACGACCTGCTGATCCAGAGCGAGGCCGGCTTTCTCTCGGTGACGGGCACGCCCGAGGAGCCCTGCAAGTCGGGCAACTCCATCGCCGACATCGCGGCCGGCATGTATGCGTACACCGGCATCCTTGCGGCGCTGCTCCAGCGCGGAAAGACGGGCAGGGGCTCGCACATCGACGTGTCGATGCTCGAGGCGCTGGCCGAGTGGATGGGCTACCCGATGTACTACGCCTATGACGGCGCACCGCCGCCGCCGCGCAGCGCCGCCTCGCACGCGACCATCTACCCCTACGGCCCGTTCCCCGCGGGCGACGGCGGCACCGTGATGCTGGGCCTGCAAAACGAGCGCGAGTGGCGAGTCTTCTGCGAGAAGGTGCTGCTGCAGGCCGGGCTGGCCGCCGACCCCCGTTTCGACAGCAACGCGCGCCGCAACGAGAACCGCGAGGCGCTGCGCTCGATCATCTTGGAGACCTTCGGCGCGCTGAGCACGGCCCAAGTGCTGGAGCGGCTGGACACCGCGCAGATCGCCAACGCCCGCATGAACGACATGGCCGGTCTCTGGGCCCATCCGCAGCTGCAGGCGCGCGAGCGCTGGCGGCAGGTGGGCTCGCCCGCCGGAGACATTCCGGCCCTGCTGCCGGCGGGGCGCCAGAGCGCGTTCGACTACCGCATGGACCCGATCCCTGCGGTCGGCGAGCACACCGACGCCATCCTGCGCAGCCTCGGGCGCAGCGAGGCGGACATCGCGGCGCTGCGCGAGGCGAGGGCGGTGTGAGCGCGCCGCTGCTTGCGCTGGCGCGCGCCTTTCTCTTCGTACCCGCTGACCGGCCCGAGCGCCATGCGCGCGCGCTGGCCACGGGGGCGGGCGGCGTGATCGTCGACCTGGAAGACGCCGTGGCGCCCGAGCGCAAGGTGCAGGCCCGCGAGCAGCTCGCGGCCTCGTTCGCCGCGCTGCCCACCGAAGACCGGCGACGGCTGCTGGTGCGCATCAACGCGGCCGGTACGCCTTGGCATGACGACGATTGCGCGCAGATCGGAGCGCTCGCCGCGCAGGGACTGATCGCCGGCATCGTGCTGCCCAAGGCGGAACGCGCAGCCGATCTCTCGCGGCTGGCCGAGGCGGCTGGCCCGTCGGCCGCGCTGGTGCCGCTGATCGAAACAGCCGCCGGCCTCGCCGCCGTCGACGAACTCGCCGCCGGCCCGCAGGTGCTGCGCCTGGCCTTCGGCAACCTGGATTTCCAGGCCGACCTGGGCCTGGCCTGCGACGCCGACGAGGCCGAGCTGGTGCCGGTGCGCCTCGCGCTGCTGCTGGCCTCGCGCCGCGCCGGACTGCCAGCACCCATCGACGGCGTGACGCCCGACTGGCGCGATACCGCCCGGCTGGCAGCGGACACCGCGCGCGCCCGTCGCGGCGGCTTCGGCGCCAGGCTGTGCATCCACCCCGACCAGGTCGCGCCTGTACATGCGGGGCTCGGCCCCACGGCGCAGGAACTGGCGTGGGCCCGTCGCGTGGTCGAGGCCATCCGAGCGGCCGGCGGCGGCGTCGTGAGCCTAGACGGGCGCATGGTCGATGCGCCGGTGGTGCGGCTGGCCGAGCGCCTGCTCGCACTCGAACACATCTGACGAACGGACCAGAGAACAACCCAAGGAGACAAAGAAAGTGAAAGCAACCAAGAACTGGAAATTCAGGACCCTGATCGCCGCTTCCGCAGGCGCCTGCCTGCTCGCCTTCCAGGCGCCGGCATCGGCGCAGGCCGCATGGCCCGACAAGCCGGTGACGATGGTCGTGCCGTACTCGGCCGGCGGCCCCACAGACGTGGTGGCGCGCATGCTGGCCATTCCCATGGGCAAGTCGCTGGGCCAGCCGGTGATCGTCGAGAACACCGTGGGCGCGGGTGGCACCATCGCGCCCACGCGGGTGGCCAAGGCGGCGCCCAACGGCTACACCATCCTCATCCACCACATGGGCATGGCCACCGCGCCCGCGCTCTACAAGAAGCTCAACTACGACCCGCTGAAGGACTTCGAGTACGTAGGCCAGGTGCTGGACGTGCCGATGACGCTGCTGTCGCGCAAGGACTTTCCCGCCAGCAACTACCAGGAGCTGCTGGCCTACGTGAAGGCCAACAAGGACAAGGTGACCCTGGCCAACGCGGGCGTGGGCGCGGTGTCGCAGCTGTGCGGGCTGCTGTTCATGAACCAGATCGGTGTGCAGCTCACGACCGTGCCCTACAAGGGTGCGGGCCCGGCGCTCAACGACCTGATGGGCGGGCAGGTCGACCTGCTGTGCGACCAGACCACGCAGACCGCGCCGGTCATCAAGGACGGCAACCGCGTGAAGGTGTTCGGCGTGACCACGCCGCAGCGGCTGTCGAGCATGCCGAACATCCCGACGCTGGACGAGCAGGGGCTCAAGGGCTTCGACGTGCGGGTGTGGCACGGCATCTATGCGCCCAAGGGCACGCCGGCCGCGGTGATCGAGAAGCTCAACGTCGCGCTGCGCGCGGCGCTGCAGGACGACATGGTGAAGCACCGCCTGGCCGAACTCAGCTCCGAGATCGTGCCGGTGGAGAAGCAGACGCCAGAGAGCCTGCGCACGCACCTCGCGGCGGAGGTGGGCAAGTGGGGCAAGGTGATCCGAGCTGCGGGCGTGCAGGCGGACTGATCTTTTTCAGTCGGTGGCCTGTGCCCGCAGCGTCTCGTCGAACAGGGCGAGCAGGTGCCGGGCGAACAGGTCCATGTTCGCCGGCCGGTCGGCATTGCCGGTTTCGATGGTGCGGCTCACGGTGACCGGGCCGGCGAGTGCCAGGCACACGCGTCCCGGCACGTCGCCGTAGGGGCTGGGCGAGGGGCCGGCCGCGCCGCTCTCGGCGATGCCCCAGGTCGAGTGGTGGGTGTCGCGCACCCGGCCCGCGACGAGTCGGGCGTAGGGCTCGGTTTCGCCGCGCATGCCGGCCATGTCTTCGACGGTCAGGTTCAGCAGCGCGCGGCCGGCGCGCCTCGAATAGACGACCGCGCCGCCCTTGAAGTAGGCCGAGGCGCCCGCGATGGCGAGCAGGGCGGCCGAGGCCAGTCCGCCGGCCGAGGACTCGACCACCGCCACGGTCTGGCCCCGCGCGCGCAGCGCTTCGCCGACGCGTGCCGCAAGCACGGGCAAGGAATCGGGCAGGGATTCGGGCAGGGAGGGCGCGGTCATTTGGCCTGGAAGCGCGGACCGGGCCGCTTCACGTAGGCCGGCGCACGCTCGTGGCTTGCGGTGCTTCCGTAGACGGTGTCCGCGGGGTAGTACTCGGCCTGCAGCTGCACCTTGGCGGCGGCCTCCTCGCCCGCGGTGTGGGCGATGTAGGCCAGCATCATGTCGGTACCGGCCGATACCCCGGCCGAGGTCCAGACGTTGCCGTCCTGCACGAAGCGCTGCTCCACCACCTTCACGTCGCCCAGCGCGCGCAGGCGGTCGAGCGACCCCCAGTGCGTGGTGGCGGTCTTGCCCGAGAGCAGCCCGGCCGCGTGGAGCACGAAGGCGCCGGTGCATACGGACATCAGCGTGGTACATCCGGGTGCCTGATCGGCGAGGAAGCGGGTCATGACGACGTTGTCGACCTCGCGGCGCGTGCCCATGCCGCCGGGCACGAGCAGGCAGTCGAGCTGGGGGCAGTCGGAGAAGGAAACGTGGGGGTTGATCGAAAGGCCCTTGGCGCAGGCCACCGGCTCGCGCTTCTCGGCCACGATCAGGCAGTGCTCCGGACCGCCGGCGAGCTTGCTCCACATGGTGAGCATTTCCCAGGGGCCGACGAAGTCGAGTTCCTCGACCTCGGGGAAGACGATGATCCCGAAATTCATACTTTGGAACTCCTTGGGTGATTGGCTCGTGCTGACACGCACGGATGAGAGGATAGAGGCTGAGCACGGAGGCCGCTTCGTGACAGCTGGTTGCAAGCCTGGCTCAGTGTTTTCCTGAGAGGGCCCATGGCTTGAAACTCGCTAGAGTGAAGGCGGCCGTTCAGGCTTTTGCCATTACACAAAGGAAATCTCATGAGCAAGAAAGTTGCATATGTCACCGGGGGCATGGGTGGCATCGGAACAGCCATCTGCCAGCGTCTCTACAAGGACGGGTTCACCGTGGTCGCAGGTTGCGGCCCCACGCGCGACTACGCCAAGTGGCTGGCCGAACAGAAAGCCGCAGGCTTCGAGTTCCATGCGTCGGTCGGCAATGTCGGCGACTGGCAATCCACCGTCGAAGCCTTCTCCGCCGCCAAGGCCGCGCACGGCCCCATCGACGTGCTGGTCAACAACGCCGGCATCACGCGGGACCGCATGTTCCTCAAGATGACGCCCGAGGACTGGAGCGCGGTGATCGAGACCAACCTCAACAGCATGTTCAACGTCACCAAGCAGGTGGTGGGCGACATGGTGGAAAAGGGCTGGGGCCGCATCATCAACATCAGCTCGGTCAACGGCGCCAAGGGCCAGGCGGGCCAGACCAACTACTCGGCGGCCAAGGCCGGCATGCACGGCTTCACCATGGCGCTGGCGCAGGAGCTGGCCAACAAGGGCGTGACGGTCAACACCGTGAGCCCGGGCTACATCGGCACCGACATGGTCAAGGCCATCCGCCAGGAAGTGCTCGACAAGATCGTGGCCACGATCCCGGTCAAGCGCCTGGGCGAGCCCAGCGAAATCGCCTCCATCATCTCGTGGCTGGCCACCGACGAAGGCGGCTACAGCACCGGCGCCGACTTCTCCGTGAATGGCGGTCTGCACATGCATTGAAATGAGGCTCTCCCCCAGGCTTCGCGCACTTCGTGTCGCTCCGCTCACCCCCTCACCGGGGGCAATACCGGCGGCCCGGCGGAGCCGGTTCCGCGGTATTCCTGGAATAAGCCCCGACGGCCGAGGCAGCATCTGGATGCTGACCGGAGGCTGATTCGCAAGACCCGCTTCGGCGGGTCTTTTCTTTTTCACCGATACGGATTCCACGGATAGAAAACCACGAATACGCGTCCTACAGTCTTCAACCCTCCGGAGGCAAACATGGAAAGCACAACAAGCACTCCCGCCAGAAAGCTCCCGCTCTATCGCTCCCTGTACGTGCAGGTGATCACCGCCGTGATCATCGGCGTGCTGCTCGGCCACTTCTATCCCGCGGCCGGCGAGGCGATGAAGCCGCTGGGCGACGGCTTCATCAAGCTGATCAAGATGATCATCGCGCCGATCATCTTCTGCACGGTGGTGGTGGGCATCGCCGGCATGGAGGACATGAAGAAGGTCGGCAAGACCGGCGGCCTGGCGCTGCTGTACTTCGAGGTGGTGAGCACCATCGCGCTCATCGTGGGCCTGGTGCTGGTGAACGTGCTCAAGCCCGGCGGGGGCATGAACATCGACCCGAGCACGCTCGACACCAAGGGCATCGCGGCCTACACCGGCCCGGGCAAGATGACCGGCACGGTCGACTTCATCATGAACATCATCCCGAACACCATCGTGGATGCCTTCGCGAAGGGCGAGATCCTGCAGGTGCTGCTCATCGCTGTGCTGTTCGGCTTCGCGCTGCACCGTTTCGGGGGGCGCGGCACGCTGGTGTTCGACGTGATCGAGAAGGGCTCGCACGTGCTCTTCGGCATCGTCAACTACATCATGAAACTGGCGCCCATCGGCGCCTTCGGCGCGATGGCCTTCACCATTGGCAAGTACGGGCTGGGCAGCCTGTTCTCGCTGGGCAAGCTGATGGGCACCTTCTACCTGACCTGCCTGCTGTTCATCTTCGTGGTGTTGGGGCTCATTGCGCGATTCCACGGCTTCAGCATCTGGAAGTTCATCAAGTACATCAAGGAAGAGCTGCTGATCGTGCTGGGCACCTCGTCCAGCGAATCGGTGCTGCCGCGCATGATGGAGAAGATGGAGAACCTGGGCGCCAACAAGACCTGCGTGGGCCTCGTCATCCCGACCGGTTATTCATTCAACCTCGACGGCACTTCCATCTACCTGACGATGGCGGCGGTGTTCATCGCGCAGGCCACCAACACGCCGATGACGCTCACGCAGGAGATCACGCTGCTCGCCGTGCTGCTGTTGACCTCGAAGGGGGCGGCGGGCGTCACGGGCAGCGGCTTCATCGTGCTGGCGGCAACACTGTCGGCGGTGGGCCATGTGCCGGTGGCGGGGCTGGCGCTCATTCTGGGCATCGACCGCTTCATGTCGGAAGCCCGCGCGCTGACCAACCTGATCGGCAACGGCGTCGCGACCATCGTGGTCGCCAAGTGGACCAACGAGCTCGACGAGAACCGGCTGCAGGCCGGACTCAACAACGAGAGCTGGGTGGAAGCGCAGGAGCCCGAGGTGCTGGACGCGGCCCGGGCGAGCAAGATGGCCGGCTGAGATCGCCGGCCGGGATGGCCTCCTGAAACAAAAGGCCGGGCATCGTTCCTGCAAAATGCAGCGATGCCCCACAGCGTCTCCCTCATCAACACGATCGCCGCCGGCCTGGGGCTGGCGCTCATCCTCGGCTTCCTGGCGGCCAGGCTGCGTTTGCCGGCGCTGGTGGGCTACCTGCTGGCGGGCGTGATCATCGGGCCCTTCACCCCGGGCTTCGTGGCCGATGCGGGCATCGCGGCCCAGCTCGCCGAGATCGGCGTGATGCTGCTGATGTTCGGCGTGGGCCTTCATTTCTCTCTCGACGACCTGCTGGCGGTGCGCAAGATCGCACTGCCAGGCGCGCTCGCGCAGATCGTGGTGGCCACGCTCCTTGGCGGCGGGCTGGCCATGTGGTGGGGCTGGAGCCCTGGCGCGGCGCTGGTGTTCGGGCTGGCGCTGTCGGTGGCGAGCACGGTCGTGCTGCTTCGTGCGCTCGAGAGCCTGGGCATCCTCGATTCATTCACCGGCCGCATCGCGGTCGGCTGGCTGGTGGTGGAAGACCTCGCCATGGTTCTGGTGCTGGTGCTGCTTCCGCCGCTGGCGGGCACGCTCGGCGACCGGGGCGCGGCGGGTGGCGCAGGCACTGCCGACCCGCTGTGGCAGACCCTGGGCCTCACGCTGCTGCAGGTCGGCGGCTTCGTTGCGCTGATGCTGGTGGTGGGGCGGCGGGTGTTCCCGTGGATCCTCTGGCAGGTCACGCGCACCGGCTCGCGCGAGCTGTTCACGCTGTGCGTGGTGGCGGCGGCCGTGAGCATCGCCTATGCGTCGGCGGCGCTCTTCGGCGTGTCCTTCGCGCTGGGCGCCTTCTTCGCCGGCATGGTGATGCGCGAGTCGCAGTTCGCGCACCGGGCGGCGCAGGAGTCGCTGCCGCTGCGCGACGCCTTCGCGGTGCTGTTCTTCGTGTCGGTCGGCATGCTGTTCGACCCCTCGGTGCTGCTCGACCGGCCGCTGCAGGTGCTGGCGGTAGTGCTGGTGATCGTGCTGGGCAAGTCGCTGGCGGCCTGCGCGCTGGTGCTGGTGTTCCGCTACCCGCTGGGCACGGCGCTCACGGTGAGCGCGAGCCTGGCGCAGATCGGCGAGTTCTCGTTCATCCTGGCCGGGCTGGGCGTGTCGCTGGGGCTGCTGCCGGTGGAGGGGCAGAGCCTGGTGCTTGCCGGTGCGCTGATTTCCATCGCCACCAATCCGCTGTGGTTCAGCCTGATCGCGCCGATGCAGAAATGGCTGCATGCCCATTCCTCCTTCGCGCGCGGGCTGGAGATGCGTGAAGACCCGCTGGCCGAGCTGCCCATGACCACCGAGGCCAGGTACCTCTCGCGGCAGGTGGTGCTGGTGGGCTACGGGCGCGTCGGGCGCCGCATCGCGGCCGAGCTCGACGCCAACGACATTCCCTACGTGGTGGCCGAGCAGAACCGCGAACTGGTCGAGAAGCTGCGCGAGGCCGGCACCCCCGCCGTTTGGGGCGACGCGGCCGACCCGGCGGTGCTGATCCAGGCGCACATCGCACGCGCCCGCGTGCTGGTGGTGGCCACGCCCGACGCCATGAACGTGCGGCAGATGATGGAAACCGCGCACACGCTCAATCCGGCGATCCAGACGGTGATTCGCAGCCACAACGAGCAGGAGGCCCGGCTGCTCACGCAGGAAACCTCCGCCACCGTGTTCCTCGGCGAGCACGAACTCGCCCAGGCCATGGCCCGGGACGTGGTCCAGCGCGCGGTGTCGATGGCGGTGCCGGCCTGAAGTCCGGTCAGGCCGGCCCGGTTCAGAGGTCTTCTATCACCAGCGTGCGGTAGCGCTGGGCGATGGAGTAGGGCACCGTGCGTACCAGCTCCATCATCTGCTCGGCCGCCGCGCCGTCCTTGGTCCTGACCAGCAGCCCGGTGTGGCCCTCGCGCGCCAGCTTGGCGTAGGCGCGCACGGTGGCCGCGTCGGTGCCGGCGGACGGCAGCGGATCGTCGGCGATCCTCACCGTGGGCACGATCTCGCTGAGCACGGTCTCGGCGGGGAGCAGGTAGACCTCGTCGCCGCTGACGCCCTTTTCGATCAGCCGGTGGCCGATGCGGTCGGCATCTTCCGCGCTCGGGAACATCACCATCGAGTAGCCGGTGGGGTAGAAGGCGCCACCGATGCTTGAGCGCATGCGGGGTTCAAGGGTGAAGTGCTTCATGCTGCCTCCTGATTCTTGTGGAAGTCCCTGGATACAACATTAGGTCGCACCCGCAGGGGCCTCTGTAGGAGAACCCCGAAAGCTCTGTCAACCGCCCGCCTTCCTGGCCTGTTCAATTCATTCAGCAGTCAGCAAGCAACGTCATCCTCGCTCCATGCCTTCTCCCAGAAACATCGCACTCACCGTCCACGAGCTGGAGGAGGGGGAGTTCTACTGGGTGCTGATGGAGGCCGTGGAGGGCTCTCCCGGCGACACCACCCATGTCTACGTGCCCCTGGAGGCTGCCCACGAGCCCTACGCCACCTATTCGAACGCGCTGGTGGCGGGCGTGGCCATGATGCGGCGGCTGTTCGGGCCCGACGGCAAGCCGGCCTCCTGAGCCCGGCGGCCGGCTTCGGGGCCGGCCCCCGAGGGGCGCTACCTATAATCCCGCCGTTCCGGTTCGGCAGTTTTCATTGGTTACTCGCCGTTCCGGACCACACGGTTCGAAGGTGCCCCGCACGCCATCCATCTGATCGACGGCGACGGGGTTAAACGGGAAGCAGGTGAGCCGCGCCGTCGTTCTCTCTGGAGATCGATGGACGCGCCGATTCCTGCGCTGCCCCCGCAACGGTCAGCGGATCTGGAACCCCTCGGCTCGTGCCTCCTCGATTGGCACGGGCAGCCACTGCGCTTGGGCGTGGGAAGGCGAGGGCTTCCGCCACTGCGTGCATCCAACAGCACGCAGTGGCACTCCGCAAGCCCGGATACCGGCCTTCGCAACCGCCTTCGGACGCTGCGGGAGTGCGTGTCCGGGCCAGCCGCCTACCGCGCCCGCCGCGGGCCGCCGCAGCCCTTTCGCCTCTTCCGCCACGTCCTTCAACGGTCAGGAGCCTGCGGGGACGCAGGCTGGAGGAGAGGTTTCATGGGTCATGCGTCGCGAGGGAGCGATCGCAGAAGAGCGTCGCCACAACGGCTGCGACGCTGGGCGCGGTTTTCAGGTCTTTCGAGTCTTTCACTGGGTTGGGGGCTCGCCGTGGGCCCCTGTGCGGCGGTCTTCGCGCAGACGCCCGACGGCCAGACGCTCAAGCCCATCCAGGTCGACGCCGAGCGGCACACGCCGCTGGCCATCGACGAGCCCACGCAGACCGGCAGCCGCCTCGGCCTCACGCCGCTGGAGACGCCGGCCAGCGTCGAGGTGCTGACCGGCGACACCATCCGCGCGCGTGGCGACGTCTCGGTGATCGACGCCGTCACCCGCGCCACCGGCATCACCGGTTCGCCCGGCCCCGGCAATGGCGGTACCGCGCTGGGAGCGCGCGGCTTCCTGGGCCATGGCTCGGTGATGCAGCTCTTCGACGGCACGCGCCTGTACGCGGGCGCCGGCACCGTCACTTTTCCCTTCGACACCTGGTCGGCCGACCGCATCGAGGTGCTGCGCGGCGCAGCCTCGGTGATGTACGGCGAGGGCGCCATCGGCGGCGCGATCAACGTGGTGCCGAAGAAGCCCACGCGCGGGCCGATCCGCAATGAAGCGCTGGTCACGCTCGGCTCCGACGCCACGCGGCAGGTGGCCTTCGGCAGCGGCGGGGCGATCAACGACCGGCTTTCGTACCGCTTCGACATCAGCCAGCGCAACACCGACGGCTTCATGCTGCGCGGCGAGGCAGAGAGCCTGGCCGTGAGCGCCGCCGTGCGGCTGGACGTGTCGCCGCAGCTGCAGTTCACGCTCTCGCACGACGAGGGCCGCCAGTCGCCGCAGCGCTACTACGGCGTACCGCTGATCGATGGCCGCCTCGGCAGCCAGACCCTGCGCCAGAACTTCAACGTGGACGACGCCGAGATCAAGTACCGCGACAAGTGGACCCGCCTCGACGCCCAGTGGACGCCCAACGACGCCGTGACGGTGCGCAACCAGCTCTACCGGCTGGAGAGCAAGCGCCACTGGCGCAACAGCGAAACCTACACCTACAGCGCCACCACCCGGCGCGTGACGCGCGGCGACTACCTGGAGATCGGCCACGACCAGGAGCAGATCGGCAACCGCACCGACGCCACCTTCAGGCATGGCCTCTTCGGCCTGGCCAACCAGGTGCTCGTGGGCTTCGACGTGAACCGCATCGACTTCACGCACATCAACGACTCGCCCTACGGCGGCCGTTCGGTGGTCGACCCCTTCGTCTTCAGCCCCGGCTACTACGCCTCGCCCGTGGCCTACACGCCGCGCTACAAGACCAGGACCAGCACCTACGCCTTCTTCGCCGAGGACAAGCTGGCCTTCAGCCAGCAGTGGTCGCTGGTGGCCAGCCTGCGTTGGGACCACGCGAAGATCGCGCGCACCGATCTTCAGAACGCCGCCAACAACTTCGGCAAGACCTTCGAGTACGCCACCGGCCGCCTCGGCGTGGTCTACGCGCCCGACGCCTCGCAGTCGTTCTACGCGCAGGTGGCGCGCGCGGCCGATCCGCTGGGCTCGCTGGTGACCACCTCGGCCTCGCAGGCAGCCTTCGACCTCAGCACCGGCAGGCAGGTCGAGGTCGGCTACAAGCGCCAGCTCGCGGACAACCGCGGCGCCTGGACCGTGGCGGCCTACCGCATCGAGAAGAACAAGCTGCTCTCGCGCGACGCCATCGACCCCACGGCCACCCAGCAGGTCGGCAAGCAGTCTTCGGAAGGCATCGAGGCCACGCTCGACCTGGCGCTGACCTCCACGCTGCGGCTGGAGGCCAATGTCGCCAAGCTGCGCGCGCGCTACGACGACTTCAACGAGGTGGTCGGCGGCAGGCTGGTCTCGCGCGCGGGCAACATGCCCACCGGCGTGCCCGAGGAGGCCGCCAACCTCTGGCTCACCTGGCGCTTCCTGCCGCAGTGGGAAGCCGATGTCGGCCTGCGCTACGTGGGCCCGCGCCAGGTCGACTCGGCCAATTCGCGAAAGATCGGCTCCTACACCGTGGCCGACGCGGGCGTGAGCTGGCAGGCGAACCCGTCGCTCAAGCTCGCGCTGCGCGCCTACAACCTGGCCGACCGGCGCTATCCGGTGTCGTTCTCGAACGGCGGCAACCAGTGGCTGCTGGGGCGCCCGCGCTCCTTCGAGCTGTCGGCGCTGGTCAACTTCTGACGAACGCGGGCAGGACGAACGCATGACCTCCGCATGGCGCCGCGCCTGGCCGCGCATCCGGCACTGGCTCTACTGGACGCACCGGTGGCTGGGCATCGGCGGCTGCCTGCTGTTCGTCATGTGGTTCGTCTCGGGCGTGGTGATGATGTACGTGGGGTATCCGAACCTCACGGACGAGGAGCGCCTCGCGGGCCTCTCGCCGCTGCGCTTCGGGCAGGCGGCGGTGTCGCCCTCGGCCGCGCTCGAAGCGCTGCCGAAGGAGGCACGCGCCCAGCCGCCGCGCCGCATGGTGCTGGAGATGCAGGGCGGAACCGGCGCCGGCCCCGTCTGGCGCATCGTCGATGCGCGCGGCGGGCGGCACACGGTTTCGGCGCGCGACGGCCGCGTGCCCGGCCCGGTCGATGCCGCGCAGGCCGAGGCCATCGCGCGCGACTTCTCCGGCCATGCCGGCGCCCGCTGGGCCGAGACGCTGGAGCGCGACCAGTGGACCGTGCCGCAGGCCCTGAACCTGCTGCGTCCGCTGCACCGCATCGAAGTGGGCGACGCGGCGGGCACCGAGCTCTACGTGTCGCAGCGCAACGGCGAGGTGTTGCGCGACACCACGCGCTCCGAGCGCTTCTGGAACTGGCTGGGCTCGGTGCCGCACTGGATCTACTTCACGCCGCTGCGCGCCGATCCGCCGCTGTGGCACGACGTGGTGGTGTGGCTGTCTGCCGCCTGCATTGTCTCGGCGGTGACGGGCATCGTCATCGGCATCCTGCGGGTGCGGCTGCGGCGGCGCTTCCGCAACGGCGCGGTCACGCCGTACACGGGCTGGATGGCCTGGCACCACATCGCGGGGCTGATAGGTGGTTTCTTCGTGCTGACCTGGATCGTCAGCGGCTGGCTGTCGATGAACCCCAACGGCTGGTTCCAGCGCGGAGGCGCAGATGCCGCGGCGATGGCCCGCTACACGGGTGCCGGTACCTCGCCGTTCCCGTGGCCGCCAGCAACGATGCCGGCGGGCGAGGGCGCCGACGCCCCGCGCGAGGCCGTGCTGCTGTGGTTCGACGGCAAGCCGCTGCTGCAGCTGCGCGACGCGAAGGCGCGCACGCGAGTGATCGATGCGGTTTCGGGCCAGCCTGCCGCCATCGCCAGGGAAGACATCCTGCGCGCCGCCGCCCGCCTGCGGCCCGGCTCGAACATCACCGAGGCCGTGCTCCAGACCCGAGAAGACTTCCACTGGTACGGCCACCACCGCGAACGCATCGTGCCCGTGTGGCGCCTGCAGTTCGACGACCCGGCGCGCAGCTGGATCTACATCGACCCGGCCAGCGGCCAGGTGGCCGGCAGCAACGACGGCAACTCGCGCCTGCGCCGCTGGCTCTTCAACGCGGCGCACAGCCTCGACTTTCCCTGGCTCATCCAGTACCGGCCGGCCTGGGATCTCGTGGTGTGGCTGCTTTCCATCGTCGGCGCGGTGGCTTCGGCCAGCGGCGCCGTGATCGGCTGGCGCCGGCTGCGGCGAAAGCCGAAGCCGGCGGCCGAACCGGGCGCGCGGCATGCGCTGCGGCGTTCATGAACGGGGCTTGCGTGAGCTTGCCCATCCACCAACAATCAACTTTCGCACCGCGGTGCATTTCAGGAGGTGCTCGATGCACATCGAACCAGGTCTAGTCGACGGATCCAAGATATTCCTCAGCTACGCTACGGCGGCAGCCGCGCTTGCCTACACCGGCAAGGTCGCGTTCCAGACGCTCATGAAGGACGGGCCCGCCGCACTGGCGCTGCGTTCCGCCATCGCCGTGGCGCTGGTGTTCTGCTTCTTCGAGGTGTTCCCGCACCACCCGGTGGGCGTGTCGGAGGTGCACCTGATCCTGGGCACCACGCTGCTGCTGGTGTTCGGGCTCGCGCCCGCCGCCATCGGGCTGGCTGGCGGCCTGCTGATCCAGGGCCTCTTCTTCGAGCCGCAGGACATTCCGCAATACGGCATGAACGTCACCACGCTGCTGGTGCCGCTGTTCGCCACTTCCGCGCTGGCGCGCCGCATCATTCCCGAGAACCTGGCCTATGTGGACATCGGCTACCGCGAGGCTTTCAAGCTCTCGGTGGCTTACCAGGGCGGCATCGTGGTGTGGGTCGGCTTCTGGGCGCTGTACGGACGCGGCACCGGCATCGAGAACGTGAGCCAGATCGCCAGCTTCGGCGCTGCCTACATGACCGTCGTGCTGGTCGAGCCGCTGGTCGACCTGGGCGTGCTGGCTGCTGCCAAGGCATGGCGCCGGCTGCAGGGCACCGCCCTCGTCGAGCGTCGCCTGTACGGCGGCGCCTGATCCGCGCTTCTCGCGCGCTTCCTTTCCCCGCGGGCGCCGCGGTGCCTGCCCGGGCGCCTGTGTGCCGCCCACCCATCGCGCCGCCGCCATCGCCGGCGGCGCCTGAAAGACCTTCTCCCATGACACAAGCAAGCAACGCCAAGATCCCCGTCACCATCGTCACGGGCTTCCTCGGCAGCGGCAAGACCACGCTGCTGCGCCACATCCTCGGCAACGCCGAAGGCCGCCGCATCGCGGTGATCGTCAACGAGTTCGGCGAGTTGGGCATCGACGGCGAGATCCTGCGCGGCTGCGGCATCGGCTGCGACGACGAAGGCAACGAGCGCGAAGGCGCGCTCTACGAGCTGGCCAACGGCTGCGTCTGCTGCACCGTGCAGGAAGAGTTCCTGCCGGTGATGCTGCAGCTGGCCGAGCGGCGCGGCGAACTCGATGCGGTGCTCATCGAAACCTCGGGCCTCGCGCTGCCCAAGCCGCTGGTGCAGGCCTTCCAGTGGCCGGACATCGCCAACATCTTCACCGTGGATTCGGTCGTCACCGTGGTCGACGGCCCGGCCGCCGCCTCGGGCCAGTTCGCCGAGAACCCGCAGGCCGTCGACGAAGCCCGCCGCGCCGATCCCAACCTCGACCACGAATCGCCGCTGCACGAACTGTTCGAAGACCAGCTCTCGGCCGCCGACCTCGTGGTGCTCAACAAGACCGACCTGATGGACGACGCGGCGCGCGCCAAGGTCGAGGCGCTGGTGCGCGAAGAGCTTCCGCCCGAGGTGAAGATCGTCGCCGCCAGCGAAGGCCGGCTGCCGCTCGCGCTGCTGCTGGGCCAGGGCCGCGCGGCCGAGGCCACCATCCACCTGCGCGAGAGCCACCACGACCACGAGGAAGACCACGACCACGACGAGTTCGACTCGCTCGTGATCGAGCTGCCGCCCGTGGACCGCGACAGCCTGCTGGCCGTGCTCGGCAAGCTGGTCGAGCAGCACACCATCTACCGCGTGAAGGGCTTCGTCGCCGTTCCGGGCAAGCCGATGCGCCTGCTGGTGCAGGGCGTGGGCCGGCGCTTCGACCACCACTTCGACCGCCGCTGGCGCGACGGCGAGGCGCAGCGCACGCGGCTGGTGTTCATCGGCGAAGACCTGGACGAAGGCGCGCTGCGCAAGGCGCTCGAAGAGGCGGGCGCCGTCGCCACCGCCTGACGCCCCGAGCGCATGCACCTGCTGAGCACCCAGCCCGGACGCTTCGTCGAGGACGACAGCGTCGTCACCCGTCTCGACCAGACACCGGGCGACATCGTGGTGCTCAGCTCGGCCGACACCACGCTCGCGCTGCTCGCCGCCGCGCGCACTGCGTTGGCGGCCACCGACCCAGGCTATCCGTCGCTGCGGCTGGCCAACCTCATGTACCTGCGACAGCCGGCATCGCTCGACCTCTACGTCGACGAGGTGCTGCAGCATGCGCGCGTGGTGGTGGTCGACCACCTGGGCGCCGAATCGGCCTGGGCCTACGGGCTGCAGCAGCTCGAAAAACTGGCCAGGCGCAAGGGCCAGCAGCTCGCGATGTTCTCCGGCGACCTGCAGGAGGACGAAGACCTGCTCGCGCGCGGCACCCTGTCGCGCGACGTGAGCCGCCAGCTCTGGCAGTACATGCGCAGCGGCGGGGCGGGCAACGCGATGCAGTTCCTGCGCGCGGTGGCCTTCCACGGCCTGGGCCATGGCGAGGCGCCGCTGCCGCCGCGCAGCCTGCCGCAGGTGGCGCTGCATGTGCCGGGCGGGGCGGGCGCTTCGCACACGGTGGCCGGCATCGACGATCTGCGCGCCCGCTGGCACGCGGGCGCGCCGGTGGTGGCGCTGGTGTTCTACCGGTCGCACCTGCTGTCGGGCAATACGGCCGCCTTCGATGCGTTGGCAGCGGCGTTGACCGCGCAGGGGTTGAACCCGCTGCCCGTCGCGCTCGATTCGCTCAAAGACCCGCTGTGCCTGTCCACGCTGCGCGAGCTGTGCGCGGAGCACGACGTGCAACTCGTGCTCAACACGACCGCATTCGCGGCACTGGGGCAGGGCGAGGGCGTGGAGCTCGCCGGCGACGCTCCCGTGCTCCAGGTCATCGTGAGCGGCGGCAACCGGGAGGACTGGCTGGCCGACAGCCAGGGCCTGCGCCCGCGCGACATCGCGATGCAGATCGCGCTGCCCGAGATGGACGGCCGCATCGTCACGCGGGCCGTGAGCTTCAAGGGCCTGTCGCACCGCTGCGAGCTCACGCAGACCGAGGTGGTGAACTACCAGCCCGAGCCCGACCGCATCGCCTTCGTGGCCGAGCTGGCGCGGCGCTGGTGCCGGCTGCGCAGCCTGCGCGCGGAAGAGAAACGCATCGCGCTGATCCTCGCCAACTATCCGGGCAGCGAAGGCCGCATCGGCAGCGGAGTGGGACTGGACACGCCGGCCTCCGTGATGGCGATCCTGCAGGCGATGGCGGCCGAAGGCTATGCGCTCGGCGACCCCGGCGTGATGCCCCCAGACGGCGACGCGCTGATGCGCAGGCTGCAGGAAGGCATCGCCAACGACCCGTCGCAGTGGGCTTCGCGGCCGGCGTGGCAGAGCTTCGCGCTGGCCGACTACCGGGCGTGCCTGGCCCGGCTGCCCGATGGCATGGCGACCGCCATCGACGAACGCTGGGGCACGCCCGAGCAAGACCCGATGCTGCGCAACGGCCGCTTCATGATCGCGGGCCTGCGGCTGGGCCGCGTGTTCGTCGGCATCCAGCCCGCGCGGGCGCTCGGCAGCCTGGGCGCCGCCGACTACGCGAGCTACCACGACGCCGAGTTGGTGCCGCCGCACAGCTACCTGGCCTTCTATTTCTGGCTGCGCGAGGCTTTCGCCATCGACGCGGTGGTGCACGTGGGCAAGCACGGCAACCTCGAATGGCTGCCGGGCAAGAGCATCGCGCTGTCGCAGGCCTGCTGGCCCGACGCGATCCTCGGGCCGCTGCCCAACGTGTACCCGTTCATCGTCAACGACCCGGGCGAGGGCGCTCAGGCCAAACGGCGCACGCAGGCGGTCATCGTCGACCACCTCATGCCGCCGCTCACGCGCGCCGAGAACCACGGGCCGATGCAGGACCTGGAGCGCCAGGTCGACGAGTACTACGACGCGCTGTTGGTCGACGCGCGCCGCGCGAAGGTGCTGCGCGCGCAGATCCTCACGGCCGTTCGCGCCCAGCATTTGGTCGAGGAGCTGGGCATGCCCGGCGCGGAGGAAGACGACGCCGTGCTCGCGCGCGTGGACGCCTATCTCTGCGAGCTGAAGGAAACGCAGATCCGCGACGGACTGCACGTGTTCGGCGCTTCGCCGAGCGGTCGGCTGCGGCGCGACACGCTGCTGGCGCTGGCGCGCTATCCGGCCGCCGACGGCGCTGGCGCGAATGCCGGGCTGCTCGGCGCGCTTTCGCAAGACCTTCTGCCGGACGACGCCTTCGACCCGCTCGACATCGACGCGGCCCGGCCTTGGCAGGGTGCGCGCCCCGCGCTGCTGCAATCGGTGAGCACCGGGGCATGGCGGCACCAGGGCGACACGCGCGAGCGGCTGGAGCTGCTGGCGCAGCGGCTGCTCGAAGCCGGCGAGTACCCGCCCGGGTTGCCGAAGACAACAGCCGTGATGAGCCGCATCGCACAAAGCCTGGCCCCCGCGCTCGACGCCTGCGGCGCGCAGGAGCTGCGCCAGTTGTCCCGCGCCCTGCAGGGCCGCTTCGTGCCGCCGGGGCCGAGCGGTTCTCCCTCGCGCGGCCGGCCCGACGTGCTGCCCACCGGCCGCAACTTCTACGCTGTCGACACCCGTGCTATCCCGACGCCCACGGCCTGGATGCTGGGCCTCAAGTCGGCCGCGCAGTTGGTCGAGCGGCACATGCAGGAGCATGGCGACTACCCGTCGGCGATGGGCCTGTCGGTCTGGGGCACAGCCACCATGCGCACCGGCGGCGACGACCTGGCGCAGGCCTTCGCGCTGATCGGTGTGCGGCCGAGGTGGGCGCCGGGCAGCCAGCGCGTGGTCGATTTCGAGGTGCTGCCCACGGTAGGGCTCGGGCGTCCCCGCATCGACGTCACGCTGCGCATCTCGGGCTTCTTCCGCGACGCCTTTCCCAATGCCGTACAGATGTTCGATGCAGCGGTGCAGGCCGTGGCAGCGCAGGAAGACGAGGACGAGGAGCGCAATCCGATCCGAGCACGCATCCTGCGCGAGACCGCCGCGCTGCAGGCGCAGGGCATGGCGCCCGAAGCGGCCCGCACGCAGGCCGGCTGGCGAGTGTTCGGCTCGGCGCCGGGCAGCTACGGCAGCGGCTTGCAGCCGCTCTTCGACCGTGGCGACTGGCAAAGCGACGACGATCTGTCGAAGGCCTACGTCGGCGGTAGCGCCCATGCCTACGGACAGGGCAGCGACGGCGTGCCGGCGGCCGACGCGCTCAGGCGCCGGCTGCGCGCGATGACCGTCGTCATGCAGAACCAGGACAGCCGCGAGCACGACCTGCTCGACTCCAACGACTACTACCAGTTCCAGGGCGGCATGGCGGCCGCCGTGCGCCACCTGAGCGGCCGCCAGCCGGCCATGTACCACGGCGACCATGGCAACCCGCAGGCGCCGCGCGTGCGCACGCTGAAGGAAGAAATCGGCCGCGTCGTGCGCTCGCGCGTCGTCAACCCGAAGTGGATCGACGGCGTGAAGCGCCACGGCTACAAGGGCGCTTTCGAGATGGCCGCGACGGTCGACTATCTGTTCGGCTTCGATGCCACCGCGCGCGTGGTCGGCGACCACCAGTACGCCATGGTGGCCGACGCCTACGTGCTCGACGACGCCACCCGCGACTTCGTGAATGAACACAACCCGCGCGCGCTGCACGACATGCTCAGCCGCCTGCTCGAAGCCATGCAGCGCGGCCTCTGGCAATCGCCCGGCGACTACCGCGCCCGGCTCGAGAACCTGCTGCTCGACCACGAGCAGCGGATGGAAGGAAGCCTCCGATGACGATCACCGCCGCCGCCATGCCGGCGCCTTTTCCTTTTTCCGCGATCGCGGGGCAGCCGCACCTGCGGCAGGCGCTGCTGCTGGCCGCCGTCGATCCCGGCCTGGGCGGCGTGCTGATCGAAGGACCGCGCGGCACCGCCAAGACCACCGCGGCGCGCGCGCTTGCCGAATTGCTGCCCGACGCGCCCTTCGTCACGCTGCCGCTGGGCGCGAGCCTCGAGAGCCTGGTCGGCACGCTGGACCTCGGCCGCGCGATGGCGGGCCACGAACTCCAGTTCGCGCCCGGCCTGCTCGCGCGCGCGCACGGCGGCGTGCTCTACGTGGACGAGATCAACCTGCTGCCCGACGCGCTCATCGATTCGCTGCTCGACGCCGCCGCCAGCGGCGTCAATGTGGTGGAGCGCGACGGCATCTCGCACCGTCACGCCGCGCGCTTCGTGCTCGTGGGCACCATGAACCCGGAGGAGGGCACGCTGCGCCCGCAGCTGCTCGACCGCTTCGGCCTGTGCGTCCAGCTGCGCAACATCGACGACCCGTCCGAGCGGCAGGCCATCGTGCGCGCCCGGCTGGCCTTCGATGCCGATCCGCAGGGCTTTCGCGACAGGCATGCGCAGGCGCAGGACGAGCTGTCGGCGGCGCTGGTGCGTGCACGCGCGCTCGTGGCCGACGCGGCGGCGCTGCCGTACACCGATGCGGTGCACGAGGCGGTGAGCGAGATGTGCATCGCCGCAGCCGTCGATGGGCTGCGTGCCGACCTCGTGATGCTGCGCTCGGCCCGTGCTCTTGCGGCGTGGGAAGGTGCAGCGGCCGTCAAGTCGGACCATGTGCAACGAGTGGCCGAGGCCGTGCTGTTGCACCGGCGCAAGCCGGAGGCCGAAGCTCCCGCTCCTCGGACTGCGCCGCCCGAAGCGGGCGGCAAGGCCAGCAGCGATGCGGACGGAAAGAACAGCACAGGCAGCCCGGACGACGGTGACTGGGGCGCCATGCCCCCCGAGCCCGTCGGCATTGAGCGCGTGAAGCCGCTGCGCCCGCTGATCGACTCGCGCCAGCGGCAGCCAACCCCAAAAAAAGCCTGAGCCTCCGGCACGCCGCACCGCCCGCTGGCGCACGCCAGGGCGACCGGAGGCAGGGCCCGCAAAGGGACGCATGGCACGGGCCCGCGAAGCAGGGCCCGGCCTTCGACTGGCCGCGCACTTTCGCGGCACGCGGCGCCGACCGGCTGCGCGCCGGGCATCTGCGCCATCGCCCACAAGAAGCGCGCAGTGGCGTGCTCCATTGCTTCCTGCTCGACTGCTCGGCCTCGATGCGCAACGACGGCAACCTGGCCCGCGCCAAGGGCCTGCTGCTGGCGCTGATGCAGGAGGCCTACCAGCGCCGCGACCATGTCGCGCTGCTGTGCTTCGCGGGCGATGTCGTGGAGCTGCGCCTGCCGCCGCGCCGCGCCAGCGCCTGGAACGACGACTGGATCGCCCCGATCGCGGCCGGCGGCGGCACGCCCCTCGCGCTGGGCGTGCGGCGCGCCGACCAGTTGCTTGCGAAGAGCGGAACCCGGCAGAACTGGCTGTGGCTGCTGACCGATGGCCGCAGCAGCGAAAGCCCCGAGCGGCCCGGGTCGGCCGATGTGGTGTGCGTGGTCGACTTCGAGGCGGCGCGCTTGCCGCTGCACCGCGCGAGGCAACTGGCCGAAAACTGGGACGCGCGCTATCTGGCGGCGGACGGCGCCTAGGCGGGCTGCACGTCAGCCGATGCCGCTTCGGACGGCGTTTCCTCTGGCGGCGCCAGCATCGTCCCCCTGCAGTTCGGCGAACCGCAATGGCAGGGGTACTTCGATGGCGGCGAGCCGTCGTCCGCGGTGAGCGAGTAGTCGATGAAAAGCTCGTCGCCCGCGTCCACCGCCACCAGCGTCTGGAACTTCAGCACCAGTTCGCCGCCCTCGTCGTATTCCTCCACTGCCTCGCAGTTCGGCTCGCAGGAGTGGTTCAGGTGGCGGGTGGCGTTGCCGCCCTTGGCTCCGTCGATGGTTTCGTTGTTCGACAGGGTGAACAGGTAGGTGAGCTGGTCGTCCCAGACCTTGGTGGCGATCTCGGCCTTGGTGTAGCGGCGGCCTTCGTAGAGGCCGAGAAAAGCTTCGGCCGGCAGGTCGCGGGTGGCGAAGGCGCCGAGGCCGTGCACGCCGCTGGGGCCGACACGGACGAAGGGAGTGGACGAGGTTCGCTTGTGGTGCTTCATGGAGGGGAGGAGGGGCCGTCTGGCGCGTTGTTGTTGGCGTTGTCTTGCCGCTGGAGTGTCAACGCTGTTTCGATCCGGCGGATGACAGGCATCTGTTCAGGGCCTGGGTTCGCCAAGGGACGCCAGGCAGCCCACGATCGCATCGGCCGCCTCGTCGAGCCGTGGGCCGGGGCGCATCATCAGGTCGAAGCGCGCCGAGGCGAAGCTGCACACCCGGCCACGCTGGATGGCGGACATGGCGGACCAGCCGGGCCGCGAGGCCATGGCGGATATTTCGCCGAGGGCCGAGACCATCAGCACGTCGGGGTTGGCGCGCACCACGAACTCGGGGCTCATCTTCGGGAAGGGGCCGAGCGTGCCCGGCACGGCATTGCCGAGGCCGAGGCGGGCCAGCGTCTCGCCGATGAAGGAGCTCTCGCTGGCCGCGGCCATGCCGCCATGCACTTCGAAATACACGCGCCGGCCCTGCCAGCCGGCCGGCACGCGGGCCCTGGCTGCGTCCAGCCCGGCGTCGAGCTTGCGCCAGTAGGCCTCGCCCGCGCCGGGGCGGCCGGTGGCGCGGGCCACGGTTTCCATCACCCGGCGCATGTCGGCGTGGGTCTTGGCGTCGAGCGCCAGCACCTTCAGGCCCAGCCGCTCCAGCGGCTCGGCGGCGCGGCTGCGAGGGCGCAGCAGCACCAGGTCGGGCTTGAGCGCGAGGATGCGTTCGACGTTCGCGTCGTCGATGCCACCCACCTGCGGCAGCCCCTTCACCGAGGCCGGCCAGTTGGCATGGCGGTCGATGCCCACCAGCCGGTCGCAGGCGTCGAGCGCGCAGACGGTCTCGGTCAGCGAGGGCATCAGCGACACGATGCGCTTCGCCGGCGCCTGCAGCTCGACCGTGGTGCCCCGGTCGTCCTCCAGGCGGACGCCGGCGCCATGGGATGCCGCGGCGCCCAGGCCCAGGGCCACGAAGGCGGCGGCCTTCGCGACCTGCCGGGCGGCGATGGAGGGGGAGAACGGGAAGGGCTGCAGGGTGGAGGAGTTCATCGGAGCGGAACAGGACGGGCATCGTCGGCGCGCCGGCTATTGTCGTCGCGGCGCGCGCATGCGAAAGCGACGGGCCGCTTCTTCCTCGGCGCGCGCGTCATGCACCTCGCGCATCAGCCCGCGCAGGTCGACCGGGCCGCTCGCCTGCGCGAAGCGGCCGGTCAGCTCCGTCTCGGGGCGCAGCTGGCCTCGCTCGTAGAGGTGCCAGATCTCCTCGCCGTAGTTCGTCTCCAGCAGCGCGGGAGCGAAGCGGCCGAAGAAACCGCGCAGGTTGGCCACGTCGCGCAGCAGCATGCGCTGCGCGTGGTTGTTGCCCGCAGCGTCGACGGCCTGCGGCAGATCGATGATCACGGGCCCGTCTTCTGCCAGCAGCACGTTGAACTCCGAGAGGTCGCCGTGCACGATGCCGGCGCACAGCATGCGCACCACCTCCCTCAGCAGGCTGGCGTGGTGGCGCAGCGCGTCGCGGGGCGGGAAGGCCACGTCGCCGATACGCGGGGCGGCGTCGCCGTGGGCGTCGGTCACCAGGTCCATCAGCAGCACGCCTTCGAGGAAGTTGTGCGGCGCGGGCACGCGCACGCCGGCAGCGGCCAGGCGGTAGAGCGCGTCGACCTCGGCACTCTGCCAGATGGCCTCGGTCACGCGCCGGCCGAAGCGCGTGCCCTTGGCCATGGCGCGCGTCTCGCGGCTGTTCTTCACGCGCCGGTTCTCGGTGTAGTCCACGGCCTGGCGGAAGCTGCGCCTGTCGGCTTCCTTGTAGACCTTGGCGCAGCGCGTTTCCTCGCCGCAGCGCACGACGTAGACCATGGCTTCCTTGCCGCTCATGAGCTGGCGCACCACGGAGTCGATCAGGCCTTCGTCGACCAGCGCCTGGAGTCGTTCGGGTACCTTCATGGGCGCACCTCCCGGCTGCGGAGATAGGCCCGCAATGTTTCGGTGCCCAGCTGGTAGAAGCCGTCGCGCCTGTATTCCGTGTAGCCGAGCCGGTGGTTGATGGAAAGCATCGGCGCGTTGACTTCGGCGTTGTGGGTGTAGGCCAGCGTCACTTCGGGGTGGCGCTCGTGCACGAGCTGCAGCATCGCGGCCTTCACTCCCTTGGCCAGGCCCTTGCCGCGCCATCGTCTGTCGACGGCGGTGAGCCGCTGGTGCATGCGGTCGGGGAATTGCAGGTTCCAGGAGGCCTCGCACACCGCGACCACTTCGTCGCCGTCGAGCAGCAGCACCAGGAAGTGTTCGCCGCCGCGCCGGTCCATGTCGGCGTACCAGTGCGGGAAGTCTTCCAGCTCGTAGCGCAGCGGAGGGCGATCGAGCAGCGTGGTGGGCGCATCGCCCAGCAGCGCGGAGAGCGGCGCCATCAGCGTCGCCAAGCGCTCCATCGGCACACGGCCCGCATGCACCTCCGCGCGCAGTCCGTGGGCGGGCGCGAAGCCTTCGGCCTGCCAGCGTGCAAGCTCGCGCCAGTCGAGATCCGCGAAGTACATGCGGTTCTCGACGCTGCGGTGCTTCTGCGCGGCGCCGATGGCCTGCAGGAAGGCGTGGCCCTCGGGCAGGTGGGTCTTGACGGTCGCGACGGTCTTGCCGCGCGCCTCCATCAGCTGCAGCAGCGCGTGAAGCAGGGCGCTCGCCACGCCCCGGCGCCGGTGCGGGCGCAGCACTCCGCCCCAGGTTTCGAGGAAGGGTGCGAAGGCCTCGTGCTCGGGCGTGCCTTCGCGGCGGAAGCTCGTGCTGAGGCTGCCGATGAATTCGCCATGCGCTCCGACGGCCAGCACGCGGTGGAACTCGTACAGCGGATTGAAGCGCAGCACGTTGTGCCGGGTATCGGCATCGGGGGCAACGGGGTCGCCGGGAAAGTCTTCCGCGGCGCGCACTCGCCAGTAGGTCAGGAAACTGGCCCAGTCGGCTTCGCTCGCGCGCTGGGGATCGAACACCGTTGTCACGGTATGCCGCGCGTTCGCGGCACTGTTTTCAAGCATGGTTGCTGCCTTGATTCGACAAATGAACGGGGCACCGCAGGCACGGGCGTGCCTGCGGCGGCGTCTTGTTTGAATCGGGGCGGTTCGGTGGGCGCTGCGGCCGGTGAGGGTGGCCGCGACGGCTGACCGGCTAGGCGGTCGGCGCTTGCTGTTGAACGATCAGTTCAGATGAGGCCCGACAAACCGCACGATATGGGGGGCATGAATTACGGCGTTTTCCATCTCGTACCTCCTTTGCTGCGTGGTTGTCGAAGCGGTGAATGTAGCGGGCTTGCCGCGTGCTGTGAAGTGCCGCGCGGTTTTGACGCACGCGCCGGATCATCGCGTGGTGCCGGGCCGACCAATTCGATAGACGAAATGCGCGGTTCCGTCGATCGGGTTGTCGGGCGTGAGCGGCCCCTCGGCCACGCGATGGAAACCGGCGCGCTCCAGCACGCGAGAAGAGGCCGCGTTGGCGGCCGACACCGGCACCACGATGCATGGTGCAGCGGGGTAGTCGCGCCATGTGGCATCGACCAGCGTGCGGATCATCGCCGCGCCCAGGCCGCGTCGCAGCGCATCGGGCTCGCCGACGAAGTAGTCGATGCTCAGTGCCGGGCCCGGCACTTCCACCAGCGGCGAGAGTTCGTCGATGTAGCCGGGGTTGTCCTCGAAGGTGTAGCGCTGCACAAGGCCGAAGTCCCGGCCTTCGGTGGATGCGATGTAGATCTCGGCCGTGTCGCTTCCGTCCACCGACGGGCCGAAGTCGTGCTCGATGGCTTCCTGCGATGTCTCGTGGTTCCACCAGCGCGCCACATGCGGCTCGCTGAGCCAGCGCGACAGCATCGCGAAATCGGCACGCGAGAGCCGGCGCAGCGTGATCGGTGCGTCGGCCCTGAACATGCCTTCAGTTCTTCATGCTGTGGACGAGGGAGGCCAGCGCCGACGATATGAAGATCGCCACGATGAAGCGCAGCCAGCCCGACTTGCGCTGCACGAAGTTGCCGATGGCGACGCCGCCCGTCATCAGCCATATCAGCGGGCTGGTTCCCGAGAGGAAGACGCTGACGACGTACAGGGCCTGCAGCATCATGCTGGCGACCCAGCCGATCTGAGAGAGCGCGCCCGGTGCTTGCTTTGCAGCCGGCGCGGCAGCGGGCTGTGCCGTGGCGGGCGCGCGCGCCGGCGCCGGGCTGGCCGCGACCGGTTGCGGGCGTGCCGCTTCCCGCTGCGCCTTCTTCTCTTCCGCTATCTGCTCGGCGGTTTTCTCCAGCACCGGTGCAGCCGCTTCCGCCGGCTGCCACCACGCCGGCCATGGCGCCTTGCCCGCAGCGGACTGCTTGCGGAACTCGCCTGCGCCGAGCCTGCGCTGCGATGCCTGCGTCTTCGGTGCCGCGCCGCCTTCGTGCTTCGCCGCCAGCGCGCGCACGCGCTGCAGATACGGCTCGCCACGCGCCGCATCGGTCATCGCGATGAAGTTGGCATAGCCGCGCAGCGCGCCGATCACGTCGCTGTTGCCGTTCCATTGCAGGCCCTGCAGGCCGTTGCGCTCGGCCTGGTGCAGCACCGCGCGGAAGCGCCGCAGGGTGTCGCGGTCGACCGAGAGCTTGTCGTTGACGACGATGCCCGTCACATGCTGCTGGCGGTGCTTTCGCATCACCTGCTGCTTGTCGGGGTGCAGCGTGAGGCCCTCGCTGGCCACGATCTGCTTCGCGCGCCACAGCAGCTTGGCCGTGTCGCGGCTGTGCTCGGGGCCTGCCGAGAACGTCAGGTCGTCGGCGTAGCGCGTGTAGCGAAAGCCCAGCTTCGCCGCACTTGCCGACAGGCGGGCGTCGAGCCGGCGGCACAGCAGGTTGGTGATCATCGGGCTGGTGGGCGCGCCCTGCGGCAGCACGCGGTCACCGCGCGCGACGAAATAGCGGTTGCCGTCGAGCTGCACCTCGTCGGTCGGCGCCTCGGTGCACACCAGTGCCAGCAGGCTCGCCACCTGCGACGAGTAGCCGAGCTGGCGGAACACGCCGCGCACGCGGCGCATGCCGATGGAGGGGAAGAAGTCCTTCAGGTCGAGGTTGATGACCACGTCGCGGCCCACGTGCGGTGCGGCGTTGGTGAGGATCGAGCGGCCCGGCATGAAGCCGTGCGCGGCCTCGTGCACCGGCATCTTCGCGAGGATGTTGTCGAGCACCCAGTACTGCGCGCGCTTCAGCCGCGGCATGGGCGCGGAGATGTGGCGCTCGCCGCCGCTCTTCTTGGGCATGGTGAAGCGCTGGTAGTGGCTCACGCTCGACACCTCCCGATGCCATGCGAGAAAACGCAGCTCGCCCAGGCCGATGCCCATGGCCTGCGCGAGATCGCTCACGTGGTCCAGCGCGGGCAGGGCGTTGCGGGCCAGTGCCTGGCTGTCGCTGTGCGCGTCGTTGAGGCCGCCGGAGACGCCGTCGCCCACGTAGAGCAGCTCGCGCTGGCGCCGCTCGTGCCATGCAACGGCGCGCGCGTGGCGGCCCTGTGCTGCGCGCTGGCGGGTTTCCTCGCGGCGCTCGCGGGCGCGGGCCATGCGCTCCTTGCGCATGATCTTCAGGGCCCGGTCGCGGTCCTCGATGCCGCGCAGTTCGCTGCCGAGCTTCGAGAGCGCCGTCTGCAGCTCGCCCTCTCGGCGGATCAACTGCTCCTCGACCGTCGGCTGCGCTGCGTCGCGCGGCCAGAAGCCCAGGCGCTGCATTTCCTCGAGGACGACTTCCTGCTTGGAACTCTTGCGGATGCGCTCGTACAGCTCCTCGCGGGTGAGCGCGGAGTCGGGAATGGAAGAAGAGGAGGCGGGAGACTGCATGGTCATGGCGCTGCGCCACCGGCCGATGCACTGCTGGAAGAGAAAGGTTGCGAACGAAGCGGGAATCTCGTCGAAGAGCCTCGGGACTGGAGGGCTCCACTCGACGCCGGATGGCCATGGTGACGCCGATGAGCTTCGAGGAAGCCGCACTGTTGTCGCGTCACCATGGCCATCCGGCACAGTGAAGAGACGTCCAGTGACGCTTGGGAAGTGCTGTATGCGAGGGCGGCGATACGCCGACCGGATTGCAAGAGCCTTCCCGCTCCGTTCGCAAAAAGCAGTGTATCAGCCGATGTGGGCGGTGGTCCTTTCCTGGTCTGTCGTTGTTGTTGTCGTCGTGTTCGCGGTGATCGAAGGCGCGGCCGACAGGCGCAGCGCGAGCATGTGCTCGCACGGCCCCTTGGTCATGCGGTGGCGCACGAAGTGGCTGCACTGGCATTCGCCCGAGGCGATGCGCTGGTCGGCGTCGAGCTGCAGGCTCATGAAGTACTCGCGCTGCCCGGACGCGCCCTTGCACTTGCCGCTGATGGAAACGCCGCCGTCGGCGCGCGCCTGCGTCTTCACGCCCGCGATGCGGCGCGCGCGCACCAGCTCGGCCGCGGCTTCCTCCTCGGGGCTGGCGTAGCGCAGCTTGTCCATGGGCAGCGGCTCGCGGCTGAGCTCGCGCAGCCGCCACACGCCGTGCGCGATGTCGTAGACCACGCGACCGGCCTGCACGTAGCCGCCGAGCGCGGCATCGACCGTGAGCGTCGAAAGACCCGTGGCCGCCGCCAGCTCGGCGGTGGTGGCGCGCCAGCGTTCGCCCAGCGCCGCGAATACGCGCAGCAGGCTGTCCTGGTCGGCCGTCTGGCGCGGCTGCAGCAGCTCGAAGTGGCCGTTGCGCGACCAGTCGTTGGCGGTCCAGCCCGAGAGGCCGAGCGTGAATTCCATGTCGGGCATCTGCGCGACCCAGAAGCTGGGCATGCCCGTGCCCAGCAGGTGCACGGTGAAGCCCTGCGCCACCGGCACCAGCCGCTCGAGCTGCAGCAGGCGGCGCCGGCCCCATACGCGGATGTCGATGTCGGAAGTGGCGCTGTGCGTGGAGCGCGGGCACACCAGCTCGTGGCCCCAGGGCTCGAACACGATGCGCACCGGCTGCCCCGGCCGCAGCACGAAGCGCAGCGAACGCGGGCCCACGTGCTCCTTGCGGCGGCGCAGCACCAGGCAGATGTTGTGGATGTCCATCGGGTGCAGCTGCAGCCGGTGCGCGGGCAGCAGCATCGCGCTGCTCACCTGCAGGAAGCCGCGCACCCAGCTGTCGGGCACGTCGATCTTGGGCTCGTGGAAGGCCGGATCGTTGTCGCTCTGAACCTGGAAGCCGCCGGGGTCGATGGCCAGCCGCGTCGTCTTGTAGTCGCGGATCTTCTGGAACTCGTCGTACAGCGACTCCGAATAGTCGACGTTGGTGGTGCCGTACGCATGGTCGCTCACCCGGTCGAAGATGTCGTGGCTGCACGAGAACATGCCGTAGCTCGACTCGTCCTGGCTGAAGCACTCGAAGAACACGCGGTCGGGGTGCACCGTGATGACCGGGTCGAGCACGAACCACGCCTCGCGGTTGACCTTGTAGAGGTGGTCGAAGTAGCGCTTCTGCGCGCTCATGAAGGGCTGCAGCACCGACTGCTTGCGCTTGCGCAGCTCGGCCAGCTCCTTGCTGATGGGCTCCATCTGCGCCTTCAGCTCGTCGCTGCGCGCCATGAACTGCGCGAGCAGCTGGCCCTCCTGCCCGGCCAGCCATTCGAGGTACGCGCTCTTGTCGCGCGGCTTGAAGCGCAGGTCGCCCACCACCACGTCGTGCAGCGCCGACATGCCTTCGCGAAACGGCAGGTGGCGGTTGATGTCGGCGACGAAGTGCACCGGCGCGCGCAGCGTATCGGGCGCGAACTGCAGCGCGGTGCTGTTGGCCGTGTGCTGTGCGCCTGAATGGCCGAAGTAGCGGTACTGGAATCTCATGCGGCGGGCGCTCCGGTCAGGGCGGAGGAAGAGGGCGGAGGCGCGCGGCGCGGCGCGATGCTGCGCACCGGCGCAGTCTGCAAGGGGTTGTCCAGCCCGGGGAAGGCTTCCTGGATGCTGCGCAACCCCGCCACGTATTGCGCGCGCTCCGTGATCGCGCCGGTCACGGCCTGCCGTGCGAACACGCGGGCGACGATGCGCGCGATGTCTTCCGAGTGCATCGCCTGCGCGGCCAGGAACTCCATGACGCGCGCCTTGGCCAGCCGGCCCCGGTTGGCCTGCGAGAGCACGCTGAGGAAGTAGGGCTCCAGCCGCGCGAGCACGTCGGCATTGCGGCTCGCGGCCGAGGCCAGCCAGTTGGTCACGAAGAGCTGCATGCCCGGCGAGGGATGCTGGCTCAGCTGCAGCATGTAGGTGGTGACGTCGGTCACGTCGAAATGTGTGGTGAGCAGCTCGCGGCCCAGGCGCTGGGCGCCCGCGTCCTTGTGGTCGCACAGGCGCACGAGCAGCGCGGGCGTCCACAGGCTGGATTCGCCCTGGGCGCCGAACCACTGGCGCGCCCAGTCGCGCGCGTCGTCCCAGCGGCTGTCGAAGATGCGCAGCGCGTCGCCGAGCTCGGCGAGCGTGCGTTCCGGCCTGGCGGCCAGTTGTTCGGTGGCCCACTGGCGCGCGGCGGCGGTGTCGACAAGGCCGAAGCTCGCGGTCTGCAGCACGCTGAAGCTGAGAGCGTCCTGCTGAGGCAGCAGCCATGCGCCCAGGCGCTGCGCGCCCTTGCTGCGCGCTTCGAGCAGGCGCAGCGTCACGGCGGGCTCGCCGCGGCGCGTGTGCTCGGCCAGCGGGCCGCACAGCCATTGCAGCAGCGAATCGAACACGCCCTCGGCGGCTTCGGCGCGGAACAGCTCGTCGCGCAGCAGTGGCATCAGCGCGGCGGCGAAAGCCGGGTGCGCGGGCAGCAACTGCGCAAGGCGCGGTGCGACGGCGGCACGCACGACCGGCATCGGGCTGCTGCAGAAGGCGGCAAAGAGTTCGGGCTGGGTGACCAGCGACTCGTCGGGCAGCGAGGTGAAGAGCCTCACGCCGGCGCCGCGCAGCCGCTCGTCGTCGGACTGCAGCAGCCGCGTGAGCACGCTCACCGGCAGGCCCTGCACCGAGGCCGGATGCAGCAGCAGCCACTCTGCGGCGGTGCGCACGACGTCGGGGCTCGCATGATCGAAGAGCGCCAGCAGCCTGTCGAGCGGCGCCTTGGCGGCAGCCGTGCGCAGCAGGCCCTGCAGCGCCCATTGCACGTTCTCGCAGATGGCGTCGAGCTGCGGCTGCGCGGCATCGCAGGCCGACAGCCACGAGAGCAGTTCGGAAGCGAGCACATCGAGCGTCGAAAGGTTCGGCGCGGCGGCCTGCAGCAGCAGGCGCGAGGCGCGGCGCACTTCGGCGTCGGCCGAGGTCAGCAGCATCAGCAGCAGGCCGACCTGCTGGCTGTAGAGGCCCGGGTCCTGCCCGATGTATTCGAGCGCGAGCGTGCGCGCCTCGGCCAGCGGGGAGCCCAGCAGCGCTGGCAGCCAGGGCAGGGGGGCTTCGCCCGCCGCGATGCGCTGGCGTGCGATGTCCAGCGCGAAGCGCGCCGTGTCTTCCCAGGTGCTGGCCAGCAGGCGCCAGACGGTGGGCGCTTCGAGCGCTTCGCAGAAGGGCTTGTTGTCCTGCAGCGCGCGCGCGGCGAAGGCGTGCACGGCGGCGCAGCGGCCCTGCTGCATCAGCTGCAGCAGTGCCTGCGGATGGCGATCCCAGCGTTCGGGCCAGGCTTCGGTGCGGCTCAGGCGCTGCGCGGGCAGCGGCGTGCCGCGGCGCCACTGCAGGCCGCCGCGCTGTGCTTCCCATTCGGGGTCGTGGCGATGCAGCAGCTGCATCAGCACCAGCCAGCGGCTGTAGGGGCCGGTGTGCCAGCTGCGCGGCTCGGGCGTCCAGCGCGACTCGCGCTGTTGGCCGGCGGTGCCGGCTTCGGCGTCGTCGGCCGCGAGCAGCACGCCCATGGCGAGCCGGAGCCAGTCGGCTTCATCGGCCGCGCCGGCCAGGGCAAGCCTGCGCAGGTTGCGCCAGGTGCGGCGGCGCAGGTAGTCGCGCGTGCGCTGGCTGTAGGCGAGACGGCTGTCGGGCCGCACGACTTCCTTGGCGATCTCCACGTAGCGGCCGTTGACCTGCGCCCAGCGCCCGCCGGTGCGGTAGGCCGCGCGCTGCGTCTCGAGGCGCTGGTGCAGCACGCCGAGCAGGTCATAGTCGCCCGCGAACTCCGCGCCCTTGTAGAGGCGCCGCCATGCGCGGAAGCTGCCGGCCGCGAGCTGCAGCGTCGGCGCGATCTGGAGCAGCGCGGCATGCGCGAGCCCGTCGGCGCGGCGGCCTTCGAGCAGCGACAGGTCGAAGAGCTGTTCGACCCAGACGGCGTACTTCAGTCCGTTCCAGAGCGCTGGGTCGGCCAGGTGTTGCTGGAGCAGCGGCATGGCCTGTGCGGCAGGCACTTCGCCCATCGCGGCCCAGGCGCGTCGTAGCGGGGCGGGCCAGTCGTCGATGATGCGCGCCGCCTCGGCTGCGCGCTGCTCCTCGGGCCAGAGTGCGAGCGCTGCCCATCGCGCGGCGCGCGTGACCACCGGCGTGCGGCCGCGCTTCGACAGCTCGCGCATCGCCTCGAAGGCGCCAGCGTCGCCGCATCGGCCGACGGCCCAGGCGATGCAGTAGTCGAGCATCGGCTCCCCGGTCTCGATGTGGTCGATGAGCTGCGGCACGGCGGTAGCGAGCCGGCGTTCGCCGATGCGCCACACGACTCGGGTGCGGCGCACCGGCGGCAGCAGCCGCCATGCGTCGGGGCGGATGGCTGCCAGCAGCACGGCGTCGCCGGGGTGCGCGATGGCGGTTGCGGTGGGCGGGGTTGCCGCCGGAGCCGGTGCGGCGGAGCCTTCGGGCACATAGCCCTGCGCGATCTGCGCGGCAACGGCATGCTCGAATGCGGTGCTGGCTGCCTCGAAGGGCAGCGGCGACGGGGTGAAGACCGTTTCCTTCCATTGCAGCCCGTCGCGGCTGGTGCTCACGTGCACCACATGGCCGGGAGCTTCCGGCAGGGCGAACAGTTCCACTGTGCTGAAGCCGGCGGCGCCTGCCGCGCCGGGCTTCGTGCGAATCAATTTCTCTGAGCGAATGCGCTTCACGCGGAGGCCTCCCCTGCCTTCGGTTGGTGCTTGTGCTGCTTTCTTGTGTCGCCGCGCATCTTAGCGGGCGTTTGCGGAGTTCACGGCGATCACTTCGCTCGTGCCTGTGTAGCATGCGCGCTCCGGCAACCACGCAGCGATTCTCCAGATGTCGAACACCGCGCAGACTCCGCAGTCGAGCTTTCTCTACTTCACGGGCGCAGGCTCGGACAAGGTCTACCAGGTGCACCTGCGTCCCAAGGACGACGGATGGGTGGTCGACTACGGCAACGGCCGGCGCGGCGGCACGCTATCCACCGGCACCAAGACCAGCAGCCCGGTCGCCTACGAGGCCGCGCTGAAGATCTACGACAAGGTCGTCAAGGAGAAGACTTCCAAGGGCTACACGACCGACCAGTCGGGCGCGCTCTACACCTCCACCGACCTCGCCGGCCGCGTGAGCGGCGAGCTGCCGCAGCTGCCCACGCTGATCCTCGAGGAGCAGGCCGCGCGCTACTTCGACGACCCGAGCTGGGGCCTGCAGGAAAAGGCCGATGGAGAAAACCGCATCCTGCTGATCGAGGGCGAGAGGGTGCGCGGCACCAACCGGCGCGGGCTGTTCGTCGACATTCCGCAGGCATGGGTCGCAGCGGTTGCAGCACAGCCTGGGCGCACCGTGATCGCGGGCGAGCACGTGGGCGATGCCTTCATGGCCTTCGACCTCCTGGAGTTGCACGGCGAGGACCTGCGCGGCGCGCCCTTCATCGAGCGATTCGGCCATCTGCGCACGGTCGCGCCGTCGATGCCGTGGATCAGCCTGCTCGAACTCGAGCTCACGGCCGAGGGCAAGCGCCGCCGTGCCGCCGAGCTGCTGGCCGCGCACGGCGAAGGCTATGTGCTCAAGTCGCTCGACGCACCCTTCGCCGCGGGCCGCAGCACGAGCAGCCTGAAGTTCAAGTTCAACCAGAGCGCGACCTGCGAAGTGATCCGTGTGAACGCCCAGCGCTCGGTGGCCGTGGGACTGCGCGACGTTGGCGGCGAGATGGTCGACCTGGGCAACGTGACGGTGCCGCCCAACGAGGCGCTGCCGGCCGTGGGCACGCTGGTGGAGGTGCGCTATCTCTACCGCTATGCCGGCGGCAAGTTCGAGCAGCCGGTCTACAAGGGGCAGCGGCCGGACATGACCTCGGAAGACGCTGTGTTGTCGCAGGTCACGCGCATCAAGGACCGAAGCGCGGCGGCTGGCGACGACGACGCCTGACGCCGGCCATTCAGCCTAGCGCCGCGCGCAGCCTGGCAGCGAGCCGGTTGGCCTCGGCGGCGGTCGCGATGTTGGTGAAGCCCATCAGCAGGCCCCGCGCGCCGGGCCCCGAGACGCCGCGTGCCGACAGCGGCTGGCAATTGAGCCCGGCCTGCTGCGCGCGACGGGCCAGCGTCACGTCGTCTTCCTCGTGCCCGTCGAAGCGCGCGATGAGGTGCATGCCGCCGCTGCGCAGGTCGACGCGCACCGAATCGCCGAAAGCCTTCTGCAGTCCGGCCACCAGCATCGCGCGGCGGCGCGCGTAGAGCAGGCGCATCTTCTTCAGGTGGCGCGGGAAGTGGCCCTCGCGCATGAAGTCGGCCACCGCTGCCTGCGTGCTCTGCGGGCTGCCGTTCGACCATGTGCGCGCCGCTTCCTCGAAGCGCGGGCACAGCGATTCGGGAACGACGAGGTAGCCCAGCGCCAGCCCGGGGAAGAGCACCTTCGAGAAGCTGCCGGCGTACAGCACGCGGTCGTGGCCATCCAGGCTCTTGAGCGCGGGCAGCGGTGCGCCGGCGTAGCGGTACTCGCCGTCGTAGTCGTCCTCGACGATCCAGGCGTTCGCCTTCGAGGCCCAGTCGAGCAGCTGGAGCCGCCGCGCGAGCGTCATCGACACGCCCAGCGGTGCCTGGTGTGAAGGCGTCACGACAGCCATCCGGGCTTCGGGCGCCTTGCGCAGGCCGCGCGCGACGACGAGGCCGTCTTCGTCCACGGGCACCGGCACCGTGCGATGGCCGGCGGCGCGCAACACCTCCTGCGTCGGCGGAAAACCGGGGTCCTCGATCCATACGCGCTCGTCCTTCTTCAGCAGCGTGCGCGCGACGAGCGCGAGCGAGGCGCGGTAGCCGCCCGTCACCAGCACCTGCGAGGCATGGCACGAGACGCCGCGCGACACCTGCAGGTAGGCCGCGATGGCTTCGCGCAGCGGCGGGTAGCCGCCGGGGTCGCCGTAGAACATGTCGGCCGCGTTCATGGCCCGCGCGCGGCGGGCGGCGAGGCGCGACCACAGCTTGCGCGGAAACGCATCGAGCGCCGGGATGCCCAGCTGCATGAGCGGTGGCTCGCCCGGGTGCTTGAGCGCATCGGGCGCCGGCTTGTCGATGCCGCGGGGCGGCTCCCGCCTTGCCGGCCGATGCTGCGGCAGCGATGGCGACACCACCGTGCCCGCCTGTCCGCGAGAAGAGAAATAGCCTTCGCCGGTCAGCTGGTTGTAGGCGGCCTCGATGGTGCCGCGCGCCACGCCGAGCTCGGCCGCGAGGCTGCGCGCCGAGGCGACGCGGTCGCCGGGGCGCAGCGTGCCTTGCTCGATGGCGCTGCGGTAGCGCTCGTAGATCTGCCGGAACAGCGGCGTCTTCCTGGCCCGGTCGATTCCCGGTACGTCCTTCGGTGCTTGGGGCTGGGTCATCATGGCCTGGTCGTTTTGGCGAATCTTGGCTCTTTTGGATGGGGCATCGTAGACCTAAGCTCGTCCTCATGGACAGCCTGGAAGGAAGAATGCAATGAGCGAGAAGGTATTTCTGGCGGGAGCGACCGGCGCGGTGGGCGTCGCGCTGGTGCCGATGCTGATCGAGGCGGGCTACACCGTTCACGGCAGCACCCGGCGCGCGGACCGGGTGGGCGCATTGGAGGCGATGGGCGTGCACCCGGTCGTCGTCGACGTGTTCGACGCGGCGGCCCTGCGCGAGGCGCTGGTGCGCATCGCGCCCTGGGGCGTGATCCACCAGCTCACCGACCTGCCCAAGGACCTGGACCCGGCCCGCATGGCCGATGCCGCCGTGCTCAATGCGCGAGTGCGCACCGAGGGCACGCGCAACCTCGTGGCCGCGGCGCAGGCGGCGGGCGCGAAGCGGCTGGTGGCGCAGAGCATCGCCTGGGCCTACGCGCCGGGGCCGAAGCCCTTCACCGAAGCGCAGCCGCTGGACATCGGGGCCGAAGGCGCGCGCCGCGTCAGCGTGGGCGGCGTGGCCGCCCTGGAGCAGAGCGTGATGGGCGCACATGGCATGACCGCCACGGTGCTGCGCTACGGCCAGCTGTACGGGCCGAACACTTCGACCGAGACATCCAGGGGCCCGAGCCCGCTGCATGTGGAAGCCGCCGCGCGAGCCGCCTTGCTGGCGCTGCAGCGCTCCATGGGCGGCATCTTCAACATCGCGGAGGACGGCAACGAAGTCAGCAGCGAGAAGGCGAAGCAGGCGCTGGGCTGGCGGGCCGAGGCGCGGTCGGGAGCCACGCCGTGAATGCGCTGCCGCTGTTGATGCAGCGCCGCGCGGGCATCGGCTTTGCCGCGCTGGCGTTCATGGCGGCGGGCTGGGCCTTGCTGCCGCATGCGAGCAGGCAGTCGACGGCGCGGCTCATCGACGACATCTGCAGCACCGTGAGCCGCCCGATGTTCTCGTCGGCGCCCGCGCCCGAAGGCTCCGCCGCCGCCGCGCGGCCGCGCACCTCGGTGAAGGTGATCTCCTGCGAGGCGCTGCCCCATGTGCCCGGCAAGTCGGTGACCACCGCCATCGTCGACTTTCCGCCCATGGCCTATTCACCGGCGCACCGGCACCCGGGCTCGGTGACCGCGATCATTCTCGAAGGCACGGTGCGTTCGCAGCTCGCTGGCGGACCGGCGGGCGACTACAGGCCGGGAGAAACCTTCTTCGAGCCGCCCGGCACGCTGCACCTGTTCGCGGAGAACCCCGATCCGGTGAAGCACGCCAGGCTGGTGTCGGTGTTCGTGACCGAGGAGAACTGCGGCCCGCTGGTGCTGCCGCCCTGATCAGGCGGTCGCTTCGAAGGCCGCGTGATACGCGACTGTGCCCGATGGCATCGTGCCGTTCAGGAGCAGCGCCTGGAAATACTGCGGCGGTACGCCGGGGTAGACCAGCGCGGGCGTTGCCGCGAAGCCGAAGCGGCCGTAGTAGGCCGGCTCGCCCAGCACCACGCAGCCGGCCGCGCCCAAATCGCGCAATGCAGCCAGCGCCTTGTTCACGAGCTGCGTGCCGATGCCTTGCCCTTGATGTTCGGGCGCAACCGAAACCGGCCCGAGCCCGTACCAGCCGGGCGAGTCGTCCGAGATGCGCACCGGCGATATGGCGACATGGCCGACGACTTGCCCGCCGGCAATCTCGGCAACGAGCGAGACGGAAAGCTGGCCGGCACTGCGCAACGCGTTGACGATGAATTGTTCGGTGCGGCTCGAGTGCCCGGCATCGAGAAATGCCGCGGCCGTCACTGCCTCGATGGCTGGCGCGTCGGACGCCGCTTCGTTCCTGATCGTGATGTTCATCGTGGTCTTGCGGCTGCCGGCTATCGCATCTTCTCGCCGTCGCGCACCGATTCGACAGCGCCGTTGTAGAACCGGACGATGCCGAGGAAGTTGCCCTGGCCCCGGTGGTACACCCAGTCTTCCATCGGCACGCACTGCTGCGTCACCACCTGCTGCGCCGGGCCGCCCGGGTAGGGCGAGAGCACCCACGCCACCTGCGGCCGGGGCACGCAGACGAACTCCTTCGACATCGGCTCGCCGCATTTCTGCACCACCGAGAACTTGGAATCGCCCACGCCGGAAAGCGTGCCGCCGCAGCTCAGCGACTGGGCCGATGCGCCGCCGGCATGCATGAGGGCGAGAAGACAGAAGAGGGCGCTTGCGGCGAATGTGCGCATGGTGCGAATGGACTCCTTGTGCGGGCTGGGACCGTGGCCGGCTCCGATAGTTTCCCCGGGCTTCATCAGGACCTCGGCCCGCGCAGTCTGGCGACTCCGAAGCCCAGTGCGATGGCCGCGCAAAGAAAGACAAGCAGCGTCAGCCAGATAGAGCGCGTGAACGCATAGGTTCCCAGCGCCGCGCCCGATGACAGCGCGACAGCCAGCCATTCGAGCACCGGGTCGATCCAGCTCCTGGGTTTGCTCTTGCGTTCCTCCGCCTGCCGGGCGTTTCCTTGTTTGCGAGGCGCTCGCTGCCTCGGGTCGGGAAAGATGGCTCTCACCGCCGGCGTGGGCCAGGGGCCGTCCGGCGAGGCGCCGATGCCCGCGAGCTGCCAGACCGGGTCGGTGTCATGGCGCGAGAGATCGGACACGAGCCCGGCGAGCGCGCCGGTGTCGTTCAGCTTGTCGACGAGGGCCAATTCGGAGCGAAGCCACGGCTCGGCATCGGCGGCATCGGGCAGGCCTTCGGTCCGCAGCAGGATGTGGTCCGCGAAGCCTTGCGCGGTCCAGGCCTCGAAGCCTTCGTAGAGAGGCCTGTATCGCTCGCCGATGGCCGCGACGATGGCTTCGCGCCGCGCAGCGAGCCGCGACAGCGCCGTGGCCTTGTCCGTGACTAGATAGGGGTAGGCGGCTTCGGGGCCGTAGTCCTGCAGGCACTCCTCGCGTTCGATGGCGCTGTCTTCGTCATCGATGTCGTAGGCCTCGACGAAGCGTGCGTGGCGAATGTCGCCTTCGCTGAAGAGCGCCCGCCAGAACAGCGGGAAGAAGGCGTTGGCCTCCAGTTCCCCGCCGTGGCCGAAGAAGCCGCGCCACTCGTTGCGGCTGCCTTCGGGCATGCGTGGCAGCTTCGAGCTGGAAAGGTAGACGGGGTGGGACATCTTTTTCTTCTTCGCTCCAGGATGGCCCCGGGAGGGGGCGGGCGCCATCTTACGGGCGGGTGCGCGGATTACGCCCTTGTAATCCGCGCGAAAGGCGGTGGCCGGATGGGCTTTCCAGAATCCGGTGCGTCGGTTTGACTTCTTTCTTATTCATTCGCCAATCGTCCATCGCGTCCATCGTCACTTCAAGGAGCATCGAATCATGAAACACGCATTCCTCGCCACCTCCGCCTTCGCAACGCTGCTGGCTTTGTCCGCCACCGGCGCGTCGGCCTCGGGCTCGCACAGCGACGCCATCGGCAAACCCGGCGTGGCCGCCAAGGCGACCCGCACGGTCGAGGTCGACATGACGGACAGCATGCGCTTCACGCCCGCCGACATCATGGTCAAGAAGGGCGAGACCGTGCGCTTCGTCGTGAAGAACTCGGGCAAGCTGAAGCACGAGCTGGTGCTCGGCACTGCGCAGGAACTGAAGTCGCACTACGCCGCGATGATGAAGAACCCCGAGATGGAGCACGCCGAGCCGAACATGGTGACGCTGGCGCCGGGCAAGACGGGCGAAGTCGTCTGGCAGTTCACGAAGGCAGGGAAGGTCGATTTCGGCTGCCTGCAGCCGGGGCACTACGACGCGGGCATGAAGGGTGTGGTGAACGTGGCCAGCGCCGCCGGCAAGTAGGCCGAGTGAACGAGGCCCACGTCGGGCGGTTCAGCCTCCGACGGGAGAGCACAGCTCGACCAGTGTGCCGTCGGGGCAGCGCACGTAGGAGACCACTTGGCCCCATGGCTTGGCAACTGGCGGCGAAAGCTCGGATGCGCCGGCCTCGATGGCACGGTCGTGTGCCGCCTGGACATCGTCCGTCACGAAGGCGACCTCGATGCCCAGCGGCTTGACCGACTCCGATGCCGCCACATGCCCTTGCGGAAAATTCGAGTCCGCAAATGCATGCGCGGCAAAGGCGAGTGTGGTCTCCCCCGTGGCCAGTTCGCCGTAGGTGCCGGATTCGTGGAGGAACCTCCTCGCGAAGCCGAATGCCTGTTCAAAGAACTGCAGGGAGTGGGTGACGTCGGGAACGTAGATGACGGTGTAGCCGAACTTCATGGTCGATGGTGCGTGCATGGGTGGTGAGCGACAGAAACGGAATTCCGCCGAGCCGCACTCTACTGAGCTACACGCGCGCATCGACAAGAATCCCCTTGAGTCCCAAGCGTCTCCTCCTTGCTTTCAGCTTTGCCGTGATTGTTTCCACCGCATGAACACCGCGGTTCTTTTTGCTTCGGGTTTTTACCTATCCGCGGGCTCACAATTCATCTCACAGACCAGCCCACGACAAACAAGCCAGTCTGGATGAACAGGCCCCGAGCGAGGTGGCTGCCCCCGAGAGGGACGGCGCCCCACCCAAGACCGGTTCGAAACCATCCCGTATGCAAAGAACTGAATTGAAGGAAATCCAAATGACCGCCTCGAAGCTCCTCTCCGCCATCTCCCTCGCCCTGCTGGCCGCTGCCGGTGCCGCCCATGCCGAAAGCTATGACGGCGTGCATCAGCTGACCTCGGCCGCCAGCCGTGCCGACGTTGCCAGCCAGGCTGTGGTCGCCGCGCGCAGCGGCAACCCGTATGCAGACGGCGCCAACCAAGGCCCCGTGCAACTGATCGCATCGACCACCAGCCGCGCCGCCGTCCGTGCCGAAGCAGTGGCCGCTGCCCACAGCGAGAACCCGTATGCCGAAGGCGTGACCTCGCGCGTCGCGCCGGTATTGGCCAGCGGCCTCGATCGCTCCACCGTGCGTGCCGCTGCCCGCGCGGCGGCCCGCGGTGACGCACTGCCGCTGTAATCGACCCCAGCGCTGGAAGAAGCGCAAAAGAAAAAGCCGGGCCCTGCGAAAGCGGGGCCCGGCTTTTTGTTTGCTTTGCTGAAAGATGCGTGCTCGCGTGCAATGGTCAGTAGACGCGCTCTTCGATCGGCCCGACGCGATCGGGATAGAAGGCCACATAGTCCTTGAGCTGCGAGACCGAGTCGTACGGCGACTCGTAGGTCCACACCGCATTCACCGAACGCTCGCCGCCGGCCGGGATGCTGTAGTAGTTGCACTCGCCCTTGTACGGGCAGTAGGTTGCGTGAGAGGTGCGTTCCAGCAGCGACATCTTCACGTCCTTGCGAGGGAAGTAATGCACGGTGCCGAAATGGGCTTCACGCACTGTCAGCGCCTCGCGGGTATCGGCGACGATGCAGCCATCGACCGACACCACCACGCGCAGCGGGTTCGGTGTGATGGTGATGGGATGGTCGGGGCCGGGGGTCTTGATGGTGCGCTCTGCTGTAGCGAACATGGAAAGCTCCTTAGTCCTCAGGTCAGATCGGGTGACACAAGAATCGGGGGATGCGCATATTGCCGCGACCGGATGTCGATTTGAAGTCCCCCGAAAATCAGCCCATTCCCGACGTGGTTAAAGGCCGAATGCCCGTCAGAAGCGCTCTGCAAGCCTTTCGGCTTCATTTCGCGCCCGGGCCAGCGAGGCCGCGACAGCCTGCGGCGATGCGAGCGTCGGTGCCGCCGCTATCTCGGCAACGTCGTGGATTCCGAGGAAGCCGAGCCAGGCGCGCATATACGGTTTCTGGAAATCCTTATCGTGCGACGGCATGCCTACCGGATAGTCGCCCGCACTCGAATAGACGAGGGCTGCACGCTTGCCGCGCAGCAGTCCGCTATAGCCTTCCTGGGGCGTCCAAAACCAGTTCTCGCCGGGCAAGGTAACGATATCGATGTAGTGCTTCAGTATGTAAGGAATGCCGAAGTTCCACATCGGAAGGCTGAAGACGTATTTGTCCGCGGCATTGAAGGCGCGCGCGAACTGCACGGCGCTCTGCCAGCGGCGCCTCTGGTCCTCGGTGGCACTGGTGGAGCGCAGCACCGCGAACTTGGCTTCGATCATCGTGGCGTCGAAGGCGGGCAGGTCCAGGTCCCAGAGGCGCAATGTCTCGACTTCCACCTCGGGATGCAGCGCCCGATGTTGCTGAAGGAAGTAACGCGCCGTATCCGCGGAGCGCGATCTCTCGCCGGAAGGTGATGCCTCGATGTGCAGGATGCGTGTGGTCACGATTGTGTTTCCTTTCCGCATCACCCATTGACCAGGCGCAGGCCCACGGTGCCGCCGATCACCATTGAGATGCATGCAAGCCGCGCGGCGGAGAGCGCTTCGCCGAAGAAGAGCACGCCCATGAGCACGACGCCCACCGAGCCGATGCCGGTCCAGATCGCGTAGGCCGGCCCCAGCGGCAGGTAGCGCAGCGCCCGTGCCAGCAGGTAGATGCTGAGCAGCGCGGTCAGCACGCCCACCACCGAGGGCACGAGCCGCGACCAGTCTTCCGATTGCTTGAGCGCGGCGGCCATCGCGATCTCGACCAGGCCCGCTGCCAGCAGAAATATCCAACCCATGAAAAAACTCCTTCGTTGTCGTTGGTTGCTGAAAAGAGGAACCGGATAATTCCGGCCCGGGCACCGAGCTACAAGTACGCACCTTCTGGTAACCATGGGAAATTCAAAGATGCCGTCGAAGAAGAACCTGGATGTGGCAGAGGCGGAGGCAGAAGCCGAGGCAGCCTCCGCCGACGTGTGGAGCGCGGACTGCCCCTCGCGCCGCGTCCTGGAACTCATCGCCAACAAGTGGGCGCTGCTGCTGATTCCGCTGCTGCGCGGCAAGCCGCAGCGCAACAACGAACTGCTGCGCAAGGTGGGCGGCATCTCGCAGAAGATGCTCACGCAGACCCTGCGCGACCTGGAGCTCAACGGGCTGGTGCTGCGCGAGGATCACCAGACCGTGCCGCCGCACGTCGATTACAGGCTGAGCCCTCTGGGCCTGTCCCTGAGCAGGACGCTGATCGCGGTCGACCGATGGGCCGAGGCCAATCATGCGCAGATCGATGCCGCGCGGGAGGAGGCGAGAAAGTGAAGATGAAGAACCCGCTCCCGTTTCTTGCCGTCTTTCTGTTCGCCGCCGCTCTCTCCGCGGGCGCATGGGCGCAGCAGCAACAGGCATGGCCCTCGAAGCCGGTGCGCGTGATCGTGCCCGCGCCGGCCGGCAGCTCGCTCGACCTGATCGCCCGCACGCTCGCCGACCGCCTGCGCGTGATGTGGAAGCAGCCCGTGGTGATCGAGACCAAGGCCGGCGCCGGCGGCCTGATCGGCATGGACACCGTGGCCAAGGCGCCGCACGACGGCTACACGCTGGGCATCGGCTTCAACGGGCCGATCGCCTTCGGACCCTACATGTACGCCCGCATGCCCTATGCGCCGGCGCGCGATCTCATCCCGATCGTGCTCACCACCTCGCAGCCCAACGTGCTCGCGGTGCAGGCCGACAACCCCGCGAACACGCTGCCCGAGTTCGTCGAATGGGCGAAGAAGCGCGGCAACAGGTTCAGCTACGCGTCGGTGGGCGCGGGCAGTTCGTCGCACCTCACGATGGAGCTGTTTCGCAGCGCGACGCACATCGAGGCGGTGCACGTGCCGTACTCTGGCTCGCCGCCGGCCGGTCTCTCGCTCGCGGCCGGCGACACGCAGGCGCTGTTCACGGTGGCGCCCGCGCTGCTGCCGCTGATCCAGGGGCAGCGCGTGAAGCTCATCGCCATCACGAGCGCGAAGCGCTCCGAGCTCATGAAAGACCTGCCGACCGTGGCCGAGTCGGGCTACCCCGGATTCGAATCGCTGGCCTGGAACGGCCTTTTCACCGCTGCCGGCACGCCGCCCGAAGTGGTGCAGCGCATCAACGCCGACGTCAATGCCGTGCTGCAGGAGCCCGCGGTGCGCGAACTTCTGGCCAACCAGGGGCTGGTGGCGGGCGGCGGTTCGCCCGAGGAGTTCAGGGCCTTCATCGATGCCGAGGGGCGCAAGTGGGGCGCGATCATCGCGAAGGTCGGCATCCGGCTCGACCAGTGAGCGGCAGGCGAGTCAGGGAAGCCGAAGGTTGATGAGCGACACTCCTGCCCCATACGGCAAGCCCCATCGAGGAGAGAAGAACATGGAACAGCAGCAACCCGCGACGCAATTCCCGCGCGACATTTACACAGAGCCGGAACCCGATCCGAACACGCTCGCCAACCTGGGCCCGCTCACCGCGCTGGCCGGCATCTGGACCGGCTCGGCCGGCCACGACGTGAGCCCGAAGGAGGACGGCCCCGAGGCCGAGGCCTACATCGAGCACGCGGAGTTCCAGCCCATCGATGCGCAGACCAACGGCCCGCAGATCTTCTACGGCCTGCGCTACCACCTGCGCATCGTCAAGCCCGACGACGTGGAGACCTTCCATGACCAGGTCGGCTACTGGCTCTGGGAGCCCTCCACCGGCGCGCTGATCCAGACGCTCACCATTCCGCGTGGCCTCACCGCCATGGCCACCGGCCGTGCGAAGGCCGACGACCGCATCTTCAGGCTCGAAGCCGTGCGCGGCAGCGAGAACAACGGCATTGTGGACAACCCCTTTCTGCAGCATGCGTTCAAGACGCTGCGCTACGGCATCGAGGTGACGGTGCACGACGACGGCAGCTGGTCGTACGAGCTCGAAACGGTGCTCGAAGTGCTCGGAAAGCCCGAGCCCTTCAGCCACACCGACCGCAACACCATGCGCAAGATCGGCGAGCCCACGCCGAACCCGACCGCGCTCGCCGCGATGAAGGCGCAGGCGGAGGCCGCGGTGGAGTCGGTGGTGGAAGCCGCAGTGGAGGCGGTGGCGGCGACCGGGAAGGCAACGGACAAGGCGACAGGGACGGGCACCGAGGCTGGCACCGAACCAGCCTGAACCGTTTTCGATTCCTCCTGAGGCGGCGAGCAGCGCTCGCCCGCCTTCAGTCCAGCCGCAGCGACCCGAGCCGCTCCACGATGAGGTCGTGCAGCGTCTGCGCCGCCACCGACAGGCTGCCCTCGCGCCGCTGCACCAGGTAGAGCGTGCGCGTGAGCGAAGGCAGCGGCAGCGGCCGCGTCACCAGCGTTTCGCGCTGGAAGTGGAAGAGCGTGAGCGCGGGCACCACGCTGATGCCCAGGCCGGCTTCGATGAGGCCCATCACAGTGGCGAGGTGTTCCACCTCGAACACCGAGTTCAGCCGCTGCGGATGCAGCGCCGCGTCGAGCGCCTGGCGCACGCTGCTGTTGCGCGTCATCTGGATGAACGGGTGCGGCGCGATCTTCTTCAGCGTCAGGCGCGGTTCGTGCGCGAGCGGGTGGTCGGCGCGGCACACGAGGTGGAAGCGGTCGGTGCACAGCCTGCTCGCGCGCAGGTCGCTGTCGGCCGTGCCGCCCGCGCCCGAGGCGGCGAGCGCGAAGTCGGCCTGGCCGCTGCGCACGAGCGCGATGCAGGCGTCCGACAGCGCATCGTCCAGGTCGACGCGGATGCCGGGCCACGCCTGCATGAACTCGGCGAACACCGAAGGCAGCCAGCCGGCCGCGAGCGAGGGCAGGGCGGCCACGCGCACACGGCCCTTGCGGCGCTCCACGTGATCGGCAAGGTCGTCCATGGCGCTGCCCATGTCGTCGAGCAGCCGGCGAGCCGAGCTTTCGAACAGCCGGCCTTCGGGCGTGAGCTGCACGCTGCGCGTGTCGCGATCGAACAGGCGCGTGCCGACGGCGTCTTCGAGCGTGCGGATCAACGCGCTGAAGGCGGGCTGCGAGAGATGGCTGCCCTGCGCCGCGCGCGTGAAGTTGCGGTGCTCGGCCAGCGCGAGAAAGGCGCGCAACTGGCGCGTGGAGAGGTCGGGCGTCTTTCGCATGTCTGTCCTGTCTCTGGTGCCGGTAGCTGGCTTCTTATTTGAAAAGCAGATCAATCGATCCGTATTTTCGATTTTACGGATGAGAACACGCTGCCTACAGTGCACGGCGATGAATCCCATAGACACGCCAACGCTGCTGATCGGCTGCGCCGCAGGCTTCTCGGGCGACCGCACCGACGCCGCCGGACCGGTGGTCGACACGCTGATCGCGCGGCTGGCCGCAGGGCCCGAAGGCCGGCGCGCCTTCCTGATCTTCGAGACGCTGGCCGAACGCACGCTCGCGCTGGCCCAGCTGCGCCGGCGCGACAACCCCGAGGCGGGCTACGAGCCGCTGCTCGACCCCATGCTGCGGCCCGTGCTGGCGCGCTGCCTGGCGCACGGCATCCGCATCGTCAGCAACTTCGGCGCGGCCAATCCACGTGCCGCTGCCCGGCACATCGCACGCATGGCGCGCGAGTTGGGCGCGAGCGCGCCGCGCATCGCGGTGGTGGAGGGCGACGACCTGTCGGGGCCCGAGCATCGCGCGATGTTCCAGGAAGCTCTGGGCGCACGGATGGAAGGCCTGCGCGTGGTCAGCGCCAATGCGTACATCGGTGCCGAGCCCATCGCCGCTGCGCTCGACGCGGGCGCGCAGATCGTGGTGTGCGGCCGCGTGGCCGATCCGTCGCTCACGGTCGGCCCGGCCATGTCGCACTTCGGCTGGCGCGCCGACGACTGGAACAGGCTCGCCCGCGCGACCATGGCGGGCCATCTGCTCGAATGCGGCGCGCAGGTGTGCGGCGGCTACTTCGCCGATCCGGGCTACAAGGACGTGCCCGGCCTGGAGTCCGTCGGCTTCCCCATCGCCGAGATCGACGCCGAAGGCCGCTGCACCATCGGCAAGGCCGACGGCACCGGCGGCCTCGTGAGCGAGGCGACGGTGAAGGAGCAACTGCTCTACGAGGTGCACGACCCGGCCGCCTACCTGACGCCCGACGTGGTCGCTGACATCTCCGAGGCCGAGGTGCACGCGCTCGACGGCGCCGACCGGGTGGCGCTCTCGGGCGTGCGCGGCCATGCGCGGCCTGAGCGCTACAAGGTCAACGTGTGCCATGAAGGCGGCTGGCTGGCCGAGGGCGAGATCTCCTACGCCGGCCCGCGCGCCGAGGCCCGCGCGCGGCTCGCGGCGGAAGTGCTGAGAAAGCGCCTCGACGGCCTCTCGCTGCGCGTGGACCTCATCGGCGCGCTGAGCATCTTCGGCGACGACGCCGGCCGCGCGCTGGCGGACACGCCCGATGCCGGCCTGCGCGACGTGCGCCTGCGCGTCGCGGCCTCGCACACCGAGCGCGCGCAGGCCGAGCGGCTGGCGCGCGAGGTGATGGCGCTCTACACCTGCGGCCCGGCGGGCGGCGGCGGCGTGCGCACCGCGCTCACGCCGCGGCTCAATACGCTGTCGTGCCTGCTGCCGCGCGAGGCGATACCGGTGCGCTTCGAGCTGCTCTCGCAGGAGGAACTGGCATGAAGAACGCGGCAGACACCATCGAAGTGCCGCTGTACCGCGCCGCCCACGGCCGCACTGGCGACAAGGGCGACCGCTCCAACATCAGCGTCATCGCCTGGCATGCGCAGCTGTATCCCATGCTGGTCGAGCAACTCACGCCCGAGCGCGTGGCGGCGCAGTTCCACCACCGCTCGCCCTCGCAGGTGCAGCGCTTCCTGCTGCCGAAGCTCGGTGCGATGAATTTCGTGCTCGACGCGGTGCTCGACGGCGGCGTCAACGACGCGTTGAACCTCGATGCGCACGGCAAGGCGCTTTCCTTCCTGCTGCTCGACATGCCGGTGCGCGTGCCGCGCGAATTCGAGCCGCTGCTGGCGGGGCCGTAGCAAAGACCTTCCCCTTTCTTTTTTCATCTGACCCATACGGAGACAAAACAATGAAGCTGTTCCCCCTCGCCGCGCTGACGGCCGCCATGGTGGTGGCATCGCTGCCTGGCCACGCACAGACTTTCCCGGAGAAGCCCATCACCTTCGTCGTGCCCTTCGCCGCGGGCACCGCCACCGACCAGATCGCGCGGGCGCTCGGCACCCAGATCACCGCCGAGACGAAGCAGGCCGTGGTCATCGACAACAAGGCGGGCGCCAGCGGCTTCATCGCCTCGCAGAGCGTGGCGAAGGCGCCGGCCGACGGCTACACGGTGCTCATCACCACCAACACCACGCACGCCGCCAACGAGCACCTGTTCAAGAAGCTGCCCTACGACCCGGTGAAGGATTTCGCGCCCGTCGCCGCGCTCGGCAAGGGCGGCCAGATCATGGTGGTGAACCCCAGCTTCCCCGCGAAGAGCGTGGCCGAGTTCATCGCGCTCGCCAAGAAGGAGCCGGGCAAGTACAGCTTCGGCAGCGGCAGTTCATCGAGCCGCATGGCGGGCGAGCTGCTGCAGCAGATGGCCGACATCAGGCTGCTGCATGTGCCTTACAAGAGCAACACGCTCGCCGTGACCGACCTGCTGGGCGGGCAGATCAACATGATGATCACCGACACCGCCACCGGCCTGCCGCAGGTCAAGGCCGGCAAGCTGCGCGCGCTGGGCTTCTCCAGCTCCACGCGCTCGGCGCTCGCGCCCGACGTGCCCACCATCGCCGAGGCGGGAGTGAAGGGCTACGAGATGGGCTACTGGTTCGCCGCCTACGCGCCCGCGAAGACGCCGCCGGCCGTGGTCAAGCGGCTCAACGAGCTGCTGGTGAAGGCCGCGAAGAGCGAAGCCGCGAAGACCGCGTTCTACGAGCCGACCGGCACGGAGGTGTTCACCAGCTCGCCCGAGGAACTGGCGAAGTTCCAGGCCGGCGAGTCGCAGAAATGGGGCCGCATCGTGAAGGCGGCCGGCATCGAGGCCGAGTGATCTGACGGCCCACGCGCCGTAGCGGGGATCGGCGCCGCACGCAGACAAAGACCCACAACGAAGGAGACAAACCATGAAACGCTGGAGCCTCAGGGCTGCCACGGTGGCTTCGGCCGCCCTTTTTCTTCTGAGCGCCTGCGGCGGAAGCGGCGGAGGAGGGGGCGGCCTGCTGCTGCCGCCGTCCACCGGCACGCCGCCTGCCACCACGCCGCCCGCAGCCGCCACGGCGCCGAAATACAAGCTCGCCATCACCGCGACGGAAGACGTGGCGGGCACCTTCGGCAGCGTCGGTGCCTACGAGAAGATCACCGGTACCTTCACCGGCGAGGTCGACCCGAAGGACGCGCGCAACGCGATCATCCAGGATCTGCAGCTCGCGCCGCTCAACGCCAACGGCAAGGTCGAGTACACCTCCGACTTCGTGCTCTTCAAGCCCAAGGACATGAGCAAGGCCAGCGGCGTGCTGCGCTACGACGCGCCGAATCGCGGCAACATCGTGAACCTCGATCCGTACTTCGCCTCGCGCGGCTACGTGTTCCTCACGGCCGCATGGCAGGGCGACGTGCCGGCGGCGGCCGGCAAGCTCACGCTGAAGGTGCCCGTCGCGAAGAATGCCGACGGCAGCAGCATCACCGGCACCTATCGCGCCGAACTGCTGCCCACCGCGGCCACCAACGATTCGCTGCCGCTGCCCGGCGGTCCGTTCAACGCGGCGATGCAGGCCTACCCGACCGCCAGCCTGGACAACACGAAGCCCGGCTACGTGCTCACGCGCCGCATCAACGAAGGCGATGCGCGCCAGCTCATTCCCGTGAGCGACTGGAAGTTCGCCAAGTGCAGCGCCGCCACGCCATTCCCGGGCACGCCCGACGAGACGAACGTGTGCCTGAAGGACAAGTGGGACCCGGCCTACCTGTACGAGCTGGTCTACGTCGCGAAGGACCCGAAGGTCATGGGCCTGGGCCTCGCGGCGCTGCGCGACATGATCAGCTTCTTCCACCGCGACGCGAGCGACTCGTCCGGCACGGCGAACCCGGTGGCCGCGGCGATCAAGAACACGATTGCCTCCGGCGTCTCGCAGTGCGGCAACTTCATGAAGACCTTCGTGCACCTGGGCTTCAACGAGGACCGCGCGGGCCAGAAGGTGTTCGACGGCGTGTTCGCGCAGATCGCGGCGCGGCAGACCAACATCAACATGCGCTTCTCGATCCCGGGCGGCGGCGGCGGCGTGCGTGCCGACCACACGGCCTTCGGGCAGGCCGGCACGCGCGGGCTCTCGAAGGACTACGTGGACGACGTGGCCCAGCGCCGTGGCGGCATCCTGTCGCGCTGCGAGGCCAGCGGCACCTGCCCGAAGCTCTTCATCGGCTTCAGCGGCACCGAGTTCTACGTGCTGCAGGGCTCGCCGCTGCTGACCGACGCCTGGGGCACCACCGACCTCGTGCAGCCCGCGAACGCCCGCGTCTACTACTACGCGAGCACGCACCATCTGCTGGGCCTGGCCTCGCTGCCGGGCCCGAGCGCCGGCGCGCTCTACGCGACCAACGGCAATGCCGGCGTGATCCCGGTGGTGCGCGCGCTTTACCAGAACCTGGAAGACTGGGTCGTCAAGGGCACGACGCCGCCCGACAGCCAGGTCCCGAAGATCGCCGAAGCCACACTCGTGCGGCCGCAGCAGGTCAAGTTCCCGGCCATTCCTGGCGTGAGCTACACGGGCCTGGTCAACAACTACTCGCTGCTCGACTGGGGCCCCAGCTACCGCCCGCAGGACGAGAGCGGCATCGCAACCCAGGTGCCGCCGGCCTACCTGGGCCGCGACTACGCGATCCTGGTGCCGCAGGTGGACGCCGACGGCAACGACCTCGCCGGCATCCGCAGCCTCGACGTGGCCGTGCCGCTGGGCACGAACACCGGCTGGAACTACACGAGCGTGCCGGGCCGCATCGACCAGGCGGGCCTGTTCGGCTCGTACTTCCCGTTCGCGAAGACGGCCGCCCTGCGCGGCGCCGATCCGCGCCCCTCGCTGCAGGAGCGCTACACCGACCAGGCCGGCTACGTGGCCGCAGTGACGGCGGCCGCCAACGACCTGGTGGCGAAGCGCTTCATGCTGCGCGTGGATGCCGATGCGGCCATCGCGAACGCGGTGGCGAATCCGGTGCTGCCCTGAGGCTGGCTCAGCCGGCGGTGTGCGCCGCGAAGCCCGTCTTGCCCGGCGCGATGTGCTCGCGCAGGGTGAGCGCGGGGATCTCGTAGTCGCCGGCATTCTGGCGACGGAACGGAATCGGCTCGGCGGTGAAGAGCGTGTCGAGCCGCTCGCCCAGTTCCTGCGTGATGCGCGCATACGCGGCCTCGTCGACCTTGTGGGTACGGTGCACCACGTAGGGCGGCAGCACGTCGAAGCCGGGGTAGTAGAGGATGCCGTGGTGGATCGGGAAGAGCAGGTCGTCCATCGGCCCGTTGATGCCGCGCGGCGCGTAGTGGGAGGCCCAGCCGCCGGTGGTCACGACCAGCATGGCGCGCTTGCCGGCCATGACGCCTTCGCCGAAGCGGTCGCCCCAGTGGGTGTCGGAGTGCTCGCCGACGCCGTATGCGAAGCCGTAGGCGTAGATGCGCTCGATCCAGCCCTTGAGGATGGCGGGCATCGAGTACCACCAGAGCGGGAACTGCAGCACCACCGCGTCGGCCCAGAGCAGCTTTTCCTGCTCGGCGGCGATGTCGGCGGTCTGCGTGCCGGCCTGGAAGGCCTGCTGCGAATCGAGGGCGGGGTCGAAGCGCGTGGCGGTGTCGCGCGCGGGAAAGTCGTCGGCGTCGAGCGCGGGTTTCCAGCGCATGGCATAGAGGTCGGACACGCGCACCGTGTGGCCGGCGGCCGTGAGGCGGTCGACCATGAAGCGGTGCAATGCGCCGTTGAGCGAAGCTGTTTCGGGATGGGCGAGTACGAGCAGGACGTTCATGATTTCTGGAAGGTTCGAGTGGAGATGCCCTCAGGTTAGGTGCCGTGGCGATATATTGGAAATGAATAGTCTGAATTCCAGGAATTGCCATGAACAATTTCAGCCGCCTCGACCTGAACCTGCTGGTCACGCTCGACACCCTGCTGGCCGAACGCAACGTCACCCGCGCGGCCGAGCGGCTGAACCTGTCGCAGCCCTCGGTGAGCGTGCAGCTCGCCAAGCTGCGGGAGGTGTTCGGCGATCCGCTGCTGCTGCCCGCGCAGCGCGGCATGCGGCCCACCGCGCGGGCCGACGAACTGCGCGAGCCGCTGCGCGAAGCGCTGGAGGCGCTGGGCCGCGCGGTGGCGCCGACCCGGCCCTTCGAGCCGGCCGGGGCCAGCACCACCTGGCGCGTCGCCGCGGCCGACTATGCCGAGTCGGCCATCCTGCTGCCGTCGCTGGCCGGGCTGCGCGCCGCGGCGCCGAACACGCGGCTGGCGGTGGTGGAGGCCGTGCCTTCGCGCATGGCGCGCCAGCTGGAGAGCGGCGAGATCGACCTGTTCTTCCACACCAGCGTGGGCGCGCCGCCGGGCCTGCACGCGCGGGTGCTCTTCAACGAGCGCTATGTGCTCGTCGGCCGAGCCGGCCATCCGCGTCTGAAGCGCCGGCCGACGCTGGCGCAGTTCTGCGCGCTGGAGCACGTGGTGGTGTCGCTGGCCGGCGGAGGCTTCGCGGGGCCCACCGACGAGGCGCTGGCCGAGAGGGGCCTGGCGCGCCGCGTGGTGCTGTCGGTGCCGCACTTTCTCTTCATGATGTCGGCGGTGGCCGGCACCGACATGGTCGCGATGCTGCCCGAGCGGCTGGCGCGCAGCGCACCCGGGCTGAGCGTGGTGCAGGCGCCGCTGGAGGTGCCGGGCTACGAAATGGCGATGCTCTGGCACGAGCGCCGGCATCGCGATCCTGCGCACCGGTGGCTGCGCGAGCAGATCGCGTCGAGTCTCTGAGCCGTCAGGCCACGCCCAGGACCCTGCCGGCCCCGGCCGTGCGCTCCAGCGGGAGCCAGAGCACGAAGCGAGTTCCTGCGGCGCCGGCCTCCCAGCTCACGGTGCCCCCGATTTCCTGCGCGCGACGCTGCTGGTTGCGCAGGCCGCGGCCGCCGCGGCGCAGGGCTTCGCTCACGTCGAAGCCGCCGCCGTTATCCTCGACGATCACGCACACGCCTTCGTCCACCACGGTGGTGCTCACGCAGATGGTGGTCGCGCGCGTGTGGCGCAGCACGTTGGCCACGCACTCCTGCACGATGCGCAGGATGTGCAGCGCGCCGTCCGGGTCCAGCCAGTCGAGGGCGGGCACGGGCTGCACTTCCCACTGGAGCGTGATGCCGGCGCTCTCGATGCGCGGCGCGAGGCGGAAACGCATGGTCGCCAGCAGCAGCAGCAGGTCGGCGTCGACGCTTTCCATGGAGTCGATCACCAGCCGCAGGTCTTCCATGCAGCCCTTGAGCACGTGGGAGATCTCGGCCTCCGTCATGGCGCCGCGCTCCACCGAGCGGATCGCGCTGATCAGCGATGAGCCCAGCCCGTCGTGCATGTCCTGCATCAGGCGGCGGCGCTCGGCGCTGAGCATGTGCTGGTTCTCGCTCGCGCGAAGGCGCTGGTAGCTCTGCTCCAGCTCGGCCTCGCGCTCCTTCAGCCGCAGCGCCAGCCCCCGGTTGAGCCGGCCCACCTCGGCGAAGGCGCCGGTGTAGCGCTGGAACATGATGTACGAGAAGACGAAGAACAGGCTGATGATGGCGTAGGGCGACATGTACACGCTCTCCGGGCTCACCAGGTTGTTCTGCAGCAGTCCGTCGTAGGAAGTGAGCGCGAGCGCGAACACCGTCCAGACCGCCACCAGCCGCCCCTCGGTCTGCTGGGTGACCAGCGACTTGCGCAGGTTGACGGTGAAGATCAGCACCGCCACGGGCAGTACCGCCAGGTTGAGCAGCGGCGTGAACAGGTACAGGCTGACGATCTTCGACGACAGGTGCGGCACCGTGGAGACGCTGCAGGCCACGGCCAGCGTGACCGCGATGCGGGTGAGCCACACCGAGGGCTGCTGGTGCAGGCGCTGCAGGAAGAGGTGGATGAGGATCACCAGCCAGAGCAGGCTGGAGACGGTCATCCATTCGAACCATTCGTCCGAGATCGGTATGTAGCTGCCGCCCGCGTAGTAGTGCAGCGTCCTGAAGAAGGCGAGCGCCGAGATGGCGAAGAACAGCAGGTAGAGCAGCTCGCGCCGACGGCCCACCCAGACCGCGAAAGCGAAGGCGCCGACCGCGAGGAAGGCGGCGCTGCCCATGAAAGGCAACTGCACCTGCAGCAACTGGCGGATCTGGTAGCGCCAGCTCAACGACTCTTCGCTGCCCACCCAGACGGTGGAGAAGCCGCTGCCGCTGTTGCGCAAGCGGTCGATGCGGATCAGCACGGTCTTCGGCGGCGGCGTGTCGGCGGTCGGGTTCAGCGGCAGCAGCAGCGGATGGTTGTAGCCGTTGTGGATGGGGCTGCCATGCGACTGGTAGAGCAGGGCGCCGTCGCCGTACACCGCGATGTGGCCCAGTGTCTTCCAGCGCGGGAGATAGAGCAGCTGAGGCTCGCGCACCGAAGCCCTGACGGACAGGTCGATGCGGTACCAGTCGGTCACGGTGCGTGCGCCGCTGCCTTCGTCGGGCACCAGCTCGCGTCCCACCGTGTGCGGGAGGCTGACCTTCCTCCAGCCTTTTTCGGGCAGTGCCGCCTCCTGCGCGTTGCGTGGAGGCGCGGTGTAGCCGCTGCCCGGCACGGAAAGCAGCTCGGCCCGGGTGATGTGGACGGCTTCGTCGGCTTCGAGTGACTGCTGCGCAACCGGCTCGGCGGCATTCGCGCAAGGCAGGAGTACCGGCGCGGCGGCCAGCAAAAGCTTTGCGATCCACCTGCCGATTCGCCAACAGCTCTTGCTGCCCCACCTCATAGATCGCTTTGCCTTGGAAGTCGCTTCTTTGTGGTTTGCAGCGGCCTGAAGCCGTTGCGGTTCGGCTCCATGCCATGGAGCCCGGGTCTCGCCCTCGCGAGCCGCGCGCAATTATGTTCTTGGGCAAATACGCGTGCGATTACGCCTGCTAACACGCCGGCGACCCCGGGCGAAGTGCGCGCGGGGAGCGGAAGAAGGCCGGCGCGGCATAGGCCGTCCGTCGAATGCACAGCGGCGGCGGCAGTCCCTAGCATGGGCATGCCGCGCTACCTTCTCCTTCCTGCTTTCATTTCTCTTCCAGGCCCGCCGATGAAACAGTCTGCCCTCATGGTCTTGCTTGCCCGCCTGGCGGCCGGTGCGCTGTTCTCGGCGGCCGCCGGCTCCTTCGCCGCCGAGCCGGCCAAGGACAACCCCCTCGTCGGCCGCTACGAAGGCTCGGTGCTCGACGGGTACAAGGCCGCCGCCTACGACGAGGTCGGCCTGATCAAGGAGCCGTTCCAGAACTGGGGCGGCGGCAAGCCCGACCTGCTCAAGGTGGAGGGCAAGGTCACGCTCTATCTATACAGGCTGCCCAAGGAGCGCTCGCTGCTGGAAGTGCAGCGCAACTACGAGTCCAGCCTCAAGGCCAAGGGCTTCGAGATCGTGTTCAGCTGCGGCACCGCCAACGGCTCGTGCTACAAGCCGCGCGACGGCAGCGTGGACACCACCACGCCCTACGACTTCGCGCTGGCCTTCGACCAGCCCGAATGGCCGCGCCTGGGCAGCCGGGGCGACTATGCGCGCAACTATTTCGCAGTGAGCGGGCGCTATCTGCTCGCGCGGAAGACCGGCCCCTCGGGCACCGTCTACGCCAGCATCGCGCTGGCCGAGCACAACGCCGAGGTCGGCAACCATGCCTTCGTGCGCGTGGTGGAGAGCAAGGCGATGGAGGAGAACAAGATCGTGTTCCTCGACGCCACGGCCATGCAGAAGAGCCTGGCGGAGACGGGGCGTGTCAATCTCTACGGCATCCTGTTCGACCTCGACAAGGACGTGATCCGCCCCGAGTCGCAGCCCACCCTCGACGAGATGACCAAGCTGATGCGCAACAACCCGCCGCTGAAGCTCTCGGTGGTCGGCCACACCGACGCGCAGGGCGAGGCGAAGCACAACGACGATCTTTCGAAGCGCCGCGCGCTGGCGGTGATCTCTGTATTGGTGAAGGCCGGCGTCGATCCGCGCCGCTTCACCACCCGCGGCGCGGGCGCCTCGGAGCCGGTGGCGCCCAACGACAGCGAGGCGGGGCGGGCGAAGAACCGCCGGGTGGAGCTGATCCGGCTCTGAGCCCGGCCGGGCGGGGCGCCTCAGATGATGGGCACGCTCGCTTCCTTCAGCACCCGCAGCACGAAGTGCGACTTGCTGTGGCGGATGCCCGGGATCTTGTAGAGCTTCTCTCGCAGCAGCCGCTCGTAGTCGCGCGTGTCGCGCACGGCGATGCGGATGTAGTAGTCGTAGTCGCCCGAGACCAGGTAGGCCTCCTGGATCTCCGGAATGGTCGCGAGCGTGCGGCCGAAGTCGTAGAGCGTCTCGTCGGTGTGGCTCTCGAGCGTGACCTGCACGATCACCGAGTCGTGATAGCCCAGCTTGGCCGGGTCGACGTCCACCGTGTAGCGCTTGATGACGCCCGTGGCCTCCAGTTTCTTGATGCGCGTCCAGCAACTGGTGGGCGAGAGGCCGACCTCGTTGCCGATCTCCTGCAGGGTCTTGCGCGAGTCGAGCAGGAGCACCCGCAGGATCGCCAGGTCGGTCTTGTCGAAAGATCCTTCGCTGTCGCTCGGTGTTTGCCGATTGGTTTTCATGAATCGAGCTTAAAGGGCCAAAAGAAAGATGCATATTCTGCGCCCGAAACGGAAGAATTGACGGCATGCGACTGCTCGACCTACCCCCCACGTCCTCCCCGTCCCTTCACCCCGACACGACGCCGGTTCGCATCCGCAACGGCGCCGAAGCCCTGCTCGACACCCTGGTCGAGTGCGGCGTGGACACCATCTTCGGGTACCCCGGCGGCGCGGCGCTGCCGCTGTACGACGCGCTGCACGGCGAACCCCGGCTGCGCCACGTGCTGGTGCGCCACGAGCAGGCGGCCGTGCACGCGGCCGAGGGCTATGCGCGCAGCACCGGCCGCGTGGGCGTGGTGCTGGTCACCTCGGGGCCGGGCGTGGGCAACACCATCACCGGGCTGCTGGACGCGATGAGCGATTCGGTGCCGGTGCTGTGCATCAGCGGGCAGGTCGCCACCGCCGTCATCGGTACGCAGGCGTTCCAGGAAAGCGACGCGCTGGGCATGTCGCGCCCGGTGACGAAGTGGAACCGCCAGGTCCGTGCCGCCGACGACGTGCCCGCGCTCGTGCGCCGCGCGCTGGAGATCGCTTCCACCGGCCGCCCCGGACCCGTGCTGCTGGACGTGCCGAAGGACATCCAGCTCCAACGCCTGGGCCGTGCCCCCGAGCCCGCCCCGCTGCGCGCCCTGCGCACCAGCCGTACCGCCTTGCCGCCGAAGGCCATGGTGCAGCGCGCGGCCGACCTGCTTTCCACCGCGCGCCGACCCGTCATCTATGGCGGCGGCGGGCTGGTCAACTCGGGGCCGGCGGCCTGCGAGGCCTTCACGAAGCTGGTGAACCTGATGCATGCGCCGTGCACGCTCACGCTGATGGGGCTGGGCGCCTTTCCGGCGTCCGATCCGAAGTTCATCGGCATGCTGGGCATGCACGGCATGCTCGAAGCCAACCTCGCGATGCACGAGGCCGACCTGGTGGTGTGCGTCGGCGCGCGCTTCGACGACCGCGTGACCGGCAAGCTCGACGAGTTCTGCCCGCACGCCCGCAAGATCCACATCGACATCGACCCCGGCAGCATCAACAAGGTGGTGCGCGTGGACGTGCCGATGGTGGGCGATTGCGCCGCGATCCTGGAAAGCCTGCTCGCGCTGCTGCCCGCCGAGGGCTTTGCGCCCGAGCGCCTGGCGCCGTGGTGGGAGCGCATCGAACGCTGGCGCGCCGTCGACTGCCTGGCCTTCGAGCCGAAGGCCGGCTCGATCCTGCCGCAGCAGCTGATGTCTTCGCTGCAGCGCGCCATCGCCGGGCTCGCCGGGCGCGACGCCATCGTGTCGACCGACGTGGGCCAGCACCAGATGTGGGCCGCGCAATACCTGCGCTTCGACAGCCCGCGCCGCTGGCTCACCTCGGGCGGTGCCGGCACCATGGGCTACGGGCTGCCCGCCGCCATCGGCGCGCAGATCGGCCACCCCGGCGCCCTGACCGTGTGCGTGAGCGGCGACGCCTCGGTGCTGATGAATATCCAGGAGCTTTCGACAGCGGTGCAGCACCGCGTGCCGGTGAAGCTGGTGCTGAGCAACAACGGCTACATGGGCATGGTGCGCCAGTGGCAGGAGCTGAACCACGGCAACCGCCTGAGCCACAGCTGGAACGAGGCGCTGCCCGACTTCGTGGCGCTGGCCAAGGCCTTCGGCTGGGGTGCGCGGCGGGTGAGCGACCCGGCGGAGCTGGAGGATGCTTTGGCCGAGTGCCTTGCCAGCGAGGGCCCGTTCTTCCTCGACGTGCAGGTCGAAGCGCAGGAAAACTGCTTTCCGATGATGCCCTCGGGGCATGGGCACCACCGGGTGATGCTGGCGAAGGACCGGTGGTACGAGGAGGTCTGAAAGTCTTGTCCCCTCTCCCTCTGGGAGAGGGCCAGGGTGAGGGCGCTGTGCCATCGATGAGGCGCGGCCTTGGCGTTGAGGCCGATGCCCTCACCCCAACCCTCTCCCCGAGCGGAGAGGGAGCAGTGCGCGTCAGACGCTCTGCAGCCGCACGTCGTTCGCCGGAATGGCGCTGAGCTCGGCCCAGTCCATCTCCTCCTCCAGTTGGTGGTAGGTGTCGTCCTCGATCTCGCCGGCGCGGCGCAGCGAGTCGAGCGCCTCCCGCTGCGCGCGGATGGCCACGGCGCGCAGCCGGTCGTGCGCGGTCTTGGCCTGCGGCTGGCGCTGGTCCTGCGCGAGGACGCGCGCGGCGCGGTATTCGTCGCGCACCGCATCGGCTTCGCGGCCGTCCTCGGCTTCGATGGCGGCGAGCGCCGCGTCCATCATCGCGGTGCGGGCGAGCGAGAGTTCCCTGTCCAGCGAGTCGTCGGGCTCGATCTTCAGCGCGCGGATCAGCGGCCCGATGGTGAAGCCCTGGATCACCAGCGTGCCCAGCACCACCGCGAACGCGCTGAGCACGATGAGATCGCGCCCCGGAAAGTTCGCTGGCAGCGCGAAGGCGGTGGCCAGCGTGACCAGCCCGCGCATGCCCGACCAGCCGACCAGCAGGCTGATGCGCTTGGAGGGCAGCGCAACCTTGCGTCCGCGCGCGATCAGCCGCAGCTTGTACCGGCGCATCGCCGCGCCATAGATCAGCACCCACGCCACCCGCACCGCGATGACCAGCACCAGCACGAGGCCTGCGAACTCCAGCGCATGCGCCAGCTGCGGCCCCGACAGGCGCGTGATGATGCCGCGCGCCTGCAGCCCCATGAGAAAGAAGGCCAGCACGTTGAGCGTGAACACCACCGCGCCCCACACCGCGTAGGAATGCACGCGGTCGCGGGGCGCATGGCGCTTCGGCGCGAACTGGCCCAGCGTCATGCCGAAGGCCACCACCGAGATGATGGGCGACAGGTGCAGCCGCTCGGCCACGATCCACGCGCCAAAAGTCATCACGAACTGGAAGATGATGGCCGAGCGCGTGCCCGCGAAGAGTGGCGCGCCGAAGTGCAGATTGAGCTTGGCGAAGGCGAAGCCCACCAGCGCGCCGCCCGGCACCGCCACCAGCAGCATCGGCAGCGAGCTCGTCATCGGCACGTGAGCGGCGCCGGCCGCCGACACCGCCACGCCGAACACCAGCAGCGCCACCGCGTCGTTGAGCAGGCTCTCGCCGTTGATGAGCGACAGCGTGCGCCGCGGAATGCGGAACTGCTGCATCACCGCCGCCGCGGCCACCGCGTCGGGCGGCGCGACGATGGCGCCGAGCGTGATCGCCGCGGCCAGCGGCAGCCCCGCGAAAGCCCAGCCGGCCCACGCGACCACTGCGGTGGTCAGCAGCACCGCCACCAGCACCAGCGAGACCAGCGACATCCAGTTGCGCCGCAGCTCGCGCGGCGAGGTGTCGAAGGCCGAGTCGAGCAGGGCGGGCGCGATGAAGAGCGCGAGCGCCAGGTGCGGATCCAGGCTCACGTGCGGCACCCAGGGCATCGCGCCCAGGCATACGCCGGCCAGCGCCAGCATCGACGGGTAGGGCAGCGCGAGGCGCCGCGAGAGCTGCAGCAGCAGGCAGGCGGCGATCAGCATGACGAGCACGTTCTCGAAGACGTCCATCGGGGCCTCGGTCTTGGTGTTGTTTGCCCCGAATACTAAGAGGTCGGGTTGTCGCGCCCGGCAAAAGAAGAAGGGGCCCGTGCGGGCCCCTTCCTCGTCAACGCATCAGCGCATCAGGACTTGACGAACGCCAGCAGGTCGGCGTTGAACTTGTCCTTGTGCGTGTCGGTCAGGCCGTGCGGCGCGCCGGGGTAGACGATCAGCTTGTTGTTCTTCACCAGCTTGGCCGAGGCCAGGCCGGCGGCGCCGATCGGCACGATCTGGTCGTCGTCGCCGTGCACGATGAGCGTGGGCACGTCGAACTTCTTCAGGTCTTCGGTGAAGTCGGTTTCCGAGAAGGCCTTGATCGAGTCGTAGGTGTTCTTGTGGCCGCCCATCATGCCCTGCGCCCACCACGAGTCGATGAGGCCCTGCGACACCTTCGCGCCGGGGCGGTTGAAGCCGAAGAAGGGGCCCGAGGGCACGTCCTTGTAGAACTGCGAGCGGTTCGCCAGCTGCGCGGCGCGCAGGCCGTCGAACACTTCGATCGGCAGGCCGCCGGGGTTGGCGGCGGTCTTCAGCATCTGCGGCGGCACGGCGGAGATCAGGGCCGCCTTGGCCACGCGCTTCGTGCCGTGGCGGCCGATGTAGCGCGCCACCTCGCCGCCGCCGGTCGAGAAGCCGACCAGGATCGCGTTCTTCAGGTCCAGCGTCTCGATGACGGTGGCGAGGTCGTCGGCGTAGGTGTCCATGTCGTTGCCGTTCCACGGCTGGCTGGAGCGGCCGTGGCCGCGGCGGTCGTGCGCCACGGTGCGGAAGCCCTGCGATGCGAGGAAGAGCATCTGCGATTCCCAGCTGTCGGAGTTCAGCGGCCAGCCGTGGCTGAACACGACGGGCTGGCCGGTGCTGGGGCCCCAGTCCTTGTAATAGAGCTCGGTGCCGTCCTTGGTGACGATGATGTTCTTGCTCATGGTTTGCTTTCCTTTCGAAGAGGCGTTGGCCGCGCCCGATGCGGGCGCGGCGGCGGATGCGGCGGATGCCGCGCTGGAGAAGCCGGTGCCCACGAGGGCGCCGGCTGCGACGCAGGCTCCGCCCAGCAGCAGGCTGCGGCGGGTGGGAGCGGTGGAGTCGATGGTCCGGGTGCGTTGTTCGGTCATGGTGCTTTCCTTTTGCTGGCAGGTCGAGTGGTGAAGTGGTGCGATGCGGTAAATGTCGTATGAATTAATATCGCATGCGATGTATTTGTCTTGAAAAAGCAGGAACGGCGAAGCTGCTGTGCATCACGCGTTCCTGTCGAGGCTTGTGCGCAGGCCCAGCAACCGGGTGCGCAGTTCGCCGATCTGTTCGGGGGAGAGCTCCATGGCCTGCGCCACGCAGCCCGGCAGCCCCTGTGCCCTGGCGCGCAATGCGCGCCCATCGGCCGTGAGCGACACGATGACCTGCCGCTCGTCCTTGGGCGAACGCACGCGCTGGATGAGTCCACGCGCTTCGAGCCGCTTGAGGAGGGGGGTGAGGGTGGTGGTTTCGAGCGCCAGGCGCGTGCAGATCTCGGAGACGTTGATCTCGTCCTTCTCCCACAGCACCAGCATGACGAGGTACTGCAGGTAAGTGAGATCGAGATCACGCAGCAGGCCGCGGTACACCTTGTTGAGGCTCAGCATCGTCGAGTAGACGGCGAAGCAGAGCTGCTCGTCCAGCGCCAGCGCATTGCTCGCCGGGGCGTCGGTGGATGGGGCGGTGATGCGCTTGGCAGGCATGGCGCGAATATTAGATCGCATGCGATCTAATGGCAAGCAATATTTATCGGCCGGACGATTTCTCAGGCTGGCGACTTGCGCAGGCCTCCAGGAGGCACGCCGAACCGGTCCCTGAAGCTTCGGCTGAAATGGCTCGCGTCGCCGAAGCCGTTGCGATAGGCGATCTGGGCCACGCTCAAATGGTCGAGCCGCCTGTTCCGCAGATCGTCTTTCGCGCGCTCCAGGCGGCGCATGCGCAGGTACGCGCCATATTGCGTGCGCTGCGTCTCGAAGAGCCGATGCGTGAGCCGCCTCGAGATGCCGAGCTCCCTCGATACCGCATCGACCGAGAGTTCCGGATCGCCCAGGTGCGCCTCGATGAAGGCCACCAGCCGCTGCCAGCGGTCGCGCTCGCGGTGCTTGCCGTCGGCCGCGTCTTCGTCCACCGATTCGCAATAGGCCGCAGCCAGCAGCGAGACGAAGGACTGCTCGGAGAAGTACGCCAGTGCCGGCAACGCCTGCGCATTGCCCGGAAACACATGCCCCATGTGCACACGGGCCGCCTCGGCCAGGCGCGAATCCGCCCGCGAGATCGAAGGCACGAAGCGGTCGTGCAGATCGGCGTAGATGCCGAAGAACCGGTCCGACGGCACCCGCAGCACCACCAGCCTGCCGGGCGTGGTCAGTGTGCAGGCCGAAGGAAGCCGCGTGGTGCGGAAGGTGATGTCGCCCTTGCGGAAAGGCATGCAGCGCCCGCCCTGCTCGATGGTGCCTTCGCCCTCGACCGCGATCATCGCGAGCACATCGCCCGCGCCGCCGATGGAAGCCAGCGCCGTGTCATGGCGAACCGCCAGCGGCGTGGAGGCGAAGCTGATCGCCAGCCCGCCGCCCACGAGCCGGCAGGCCTCCAGGCTCATGCGCGGGTTGCTGTCCCGCACGCTGAGCTCGCCGGGGTACACCAGCGAGTCGAGCGCATTCGAGTAGCCCTGCACGTCGCCCATGTAGAACGGACGGAAGCATGGCGCGAAGCTCAGGTCGGAGGCTGCTGCTGTGTCGTGGTGCATGGCTGTGTTTCCTGCCGCCGATGCGCATGCTTCGTGCCAGGCAGCGTCGGCAGGGGCAGTCTAGGCGGCCGACATCCGATCCGGGGCTGAGGCTTTCCACTAGTTGGCACGCCGGATCAATGCGCGTGCACCCACGCGCAAGAGCAAAGCGGGGGCTGCTTCATACATTGGCCGCACCCCCCACGAATGCACACAGGAGCCAACGCGTGAGCGACGACACCCGCACCACAACCCACGAAAGCCCCGCGCCGTCCCTCGACGGCCTCAGCTACGGCAATTGGACCGAGGCCGAGAAGCTCGCGCTGAGCTGCCGCATCCTCGCGAAGGAAGGTCATTGCGAAACCCTGGCCGGCCAGATCACCGTGCGGCAGCCCGACGGCAGCTTCCTGACCACGCCGCTCGCGCACGCCTTCAGCGAGATCCGCCCCGACTCGGTCATGCGCATCGACGATTCGCTGCGCGTGCTCGAAGGCCGCGGCGTGCCCAATCCGGCCGTGCGCTTCCACCTGTGGGTCTACAGGCGCAGGCCGGACGTGAACTGCGTGATCCACACGCATCCGCCATACGTCTCCGCGCTGTCGATGACCGGCGAGCCGCTGCAGATTGCGCACATGGACGCCACCCCGTTCTTCGACGATTGCGCCTTCCTGCCCGAGTGGCCCGGCCTGCCGATCGCCGACGTCGAGGGCGAGATCATCTCGGCCGCGCTCGGCACCAAGCGCTGCGTGCTGCTTGCCAACCACGGTTTCCTGGCCGCCACGCCGACCATCGAGGAGTCGCTGTACATGTCGGTGCTCATCGAGCGCGCGGCGCGCAACCAGCTGATCGCGCAGTCGGCCTACGGTCGCCTCAAGCTGGTGGACCCGGCACTGGCCAGGGAGTCGCACGACTTCCTGCTGCAGCGGAGCATCGTCAACGCCAGCTTCGCGATGTTCGCGCGGCAGATCACCGGGGAGCGCCCATGAACAGCATCGCCACCCCGTTGCAGGGCACCGTGGAGAAGAAAAAGCACCAGAGCGTCTGGAAGATCGGCGCCGCCACCATGGTCGGCACGGCCATCGAGGCCTTCGACTTCCTCGCCTACGGCACCGCCGCTGCGCTGGTGTTCAACAAGCTTTTCTTCCCCAACTTCGACCCCACCGTCGGCACGCTGGCGGCTTTCGGCACCTTCGCCAGCGGCATGCTCGCCAGGCCGCTGGGCGGCATCATCTTCGGGCACTACGGCGACCGCCTGGGCCGCAAGTCGATGCTCACGCTGAGCCTGCTGATGATGGGCATCTGCACGGTGCTGATCGGCCTGCTGCCGACCTACGAGTCCATCGGGCTGTGGGCGGCCGTGCTGCTGGTGCTGCTGCGCATCGGGCAGGGCCTTTCGTTCGGCGGCGAGCTCGGTGGGGCGATGCTCATGGCGGTGGAGCACGCGCCGCCGCGCTGGCGCTCGCTGGTCGGCAGCATGCCGCAGATGGGCGCTCCCATCGGCGTGCTGCTGTCCTCGGGCGCCTTCGCGCTGGTCACGCAGCTGCCCGAGTCCAGCTTCATGAGCTGGGGCTGGCGGCTACCCTTCCTTGCGAGCGCGGTGCTGATCGTGCTGGGCGTCTTCATCCGCATGAAGGTGGACGAGTCGCCCGAGTTCATGCAGGTCAAGGTCCACCGCAGGACGGCGGTGCTGCCGGCGCGCGAGGTGGTGGTGGCGCACCTCAGGCCCTTGCTGCTGACCATCGGCGGCAAGCTGGCCGAGGTGACGCTGATCTACACCGTGCTGGTGTTCTCGATCTCCTACGCGACCAGCCGGCTCGGCTTCTCGCGCTCCGATGCGCTGCACGCGCTGATCGCCGGTTCGGCGGCGATGGTCTTCACCATTCCGGCCAGTGGCTGGCTCGCGGACAAGGTGGGCGCGCGGCGGCTCTACGTCTTCGGCGGACTGCTGCTGGCGCTCATGGCGGTGCCGCTCTTCCAGGCCATCGGCAGCGGATCGCTCACGGCCTATACGGTGGCGATGGTGCTGGCGCTGTCGCTCAACTACCCGCTGATGTTCGCGCCGCAGTCCAGCCTCTATGCGGCGCAGTTTCCGCCCGAGCTGCGCTACTCGGGCATCTCCATCGGCATCCAGTTCGCGGCGGCCATCGGCGGCGGGCTGGCGCCGATCATCGCGGCGACGCTGGTGGCGAACTATTCGAGCATCGTGCCGGTGGGCGTCTACGTCGCGGTGCTGGGCGTGGTGGCCGCGGGGTCGGCCTGGCTGATGCGCCCTGTCGCGAACGAATGACCGGCCGCCCTCAGGAGTGCCCGTCCACCCGCATCTGGAAGAGGAAGTAGGGCGGAATGCAGGCGCCTTGCCCCTCGGGCTTGCCATTGGCCTGCGCGCAGATGTAGTCGTCTCGGCAGGACTGCTGCGCCGAACAGCTGCGCAGGTTGCCGGGGCGCGTGTGCTTGGCCAGGCATTCGCCGAAGGGCTTCTTCGCGGCCAGGCAGCTGCTGAAGTCGCTGAGGATCGCGATGCCGCCGCAGGTGCCGTTCGGGTCCCTGGGGTCGCAGGGGCCGGAGCACATGCCGCCCGGAAAGCCGACCGACGTTTTCTCGCACACCGAGGCCGCGCCTTCGCAGGCAACGGGCGGCAGCTTCTCGGCGCGATCGGTCCACGCGTTGGCCGACTGCGTGATGCGCGTGGGCTCGCAGCGCGCGCCGACCGTCGCGCGTCCGGCGGCGGCATCCGCTTCCATCGGCTCGGCCAGGGGCCGGAACGGATCGGGCCGCGGCGTGGAGAGCGCGGCCCGCACGTAGCTTTCGCGCCGCGCGAGCTCGTCCTGCACGTGCGGCGAGTGCGGCACCGCCAGCGCGTTGCCGGTGGTGAAGGTCCGAGAGGCGCCGCGCCGGTCGACACCCAGCAGGTGGAAGCCCGCGACCGCGCGGCTCTGGTGGCAGCCCATGCAGCTCAGGTCGTCGAGGCGGCGCAGCACCGCCTGCGGCGACTGAAGCGTGCGGCTGCCGGGCACGGCCTGCCATTCGCCGGGCGCGAAGATCTGCGCGAAGGGCCGGTTGGCCAGCCGTTCGAGTCCGCGCGGCGCGACCGAGATGGCTTCGGTCGCGAGGAACCTGTCGGGAATCTGCAGCGTGGCCTCGTCCAGCGCGCGCAGGTTGGCGGGTTGCCGAAGCCACTGCTGCAGTTCCTTGCGCAGCGGGGCATTGGCCTTGAGCCTGGCGACGTCGGGCGTGTTCTCCAGCGGTGCGATCTCGAAGCGCCTGGCGCCCGCGTTCCAGCGGAAGGCGCGCAGCATGTATTCAGCGTGGCCGCCCAGGTCGGGCCGCACCGCCGAGGGCCAGCGCACGCTCTGCAGGTTGGTGGTGAGCTGCGCGATGCGCGCGTGCTCCAGCCGCTTCGGCGCGAGCGGGCCATCGGCCGAGGTCAGCCAGCGGCCCAGCGCCTCGTCGGCCATCGCGGCCTGCGGCGGCTGCCATCGCTTCGCGGCGGCGGCGCAGCTCCCGTCTGCATCGGGCGCGTCGCCGCGCAGTTCGACGTTGACAGTCATCGGCAGGCGAGACTGCATCGCGGCCGTGCGATAGGCCAGCCGGTACACCAGCCGCGTTTCGCCGCAGGCGCCGCTCTGGAAGGGCCGGCGGTCCATGCGGTTGGCGACGCCGACCAGCTCGAAGAAGGCATCGGGGCTCGCGAGCCAGCGCGCGTCGAACAGCCGGTGCGGATAGCGCGAGATGCCCACGCCCGCCTGCCTGTCGCGCCGCTGGATACCGGAAAGGCTGGCGCCCAGCGGTTCGGTGATGGAGCGCCAGGCCGGAGTGCGCATCAGCGCCTCGTTGGCGGTGACGCCATCGGTGGACTGCGCCGATTCGCCGTACATCCAGCGCGCGAAGCCGGCGCCGGATTTCTCGGCAGCCTGCAGCGCGGCGGGCGAGGTGACGAGCAGCACCGGCTCCGCCGCTTGCGCCATGGGCACAGCGGAAGCGAGCGTCAGTGCGAGGAGGGCGGCGGGCAGGTGATGTCGGATGAGCGGCACGCGGCCGATTGTGCCGCCGTGCCGCCCGTCATCACGCGAAGGCCCGACCCGCTTCGGGCATTGCCTGTGCCGTGTCCAGCGCATCCAGCGCCGCCAGCGGCCGCGGCGTGGCTGCGAGCAGCGCCTGCGTGTACGCATGGCGCGGATCGTCGAACACCGCGTCGCGCGCGCCTTGCTCCACGATGCGCCCGCGCTCCATCACGATCACGCGGTCGGCGATCTGCTCCACGGCCGCGAGGTCGTGGCTGATGAACAGGCATGCGAATCCGTGGTGCTGTTGCAGGCTCTGGAACAGCTTGAGCACCTGCGCCTGGATCGTCATGTCGAGCGCCGACACCGGCTCGTCGGCCACCACGAAGGCTGGGCGCCGCACCAGCGCGCGGGCGATCGCCACGCGCTGGCGCTGGCCGCCCGAAAGCTCGTGCGGGTAGCGCGCGCCGAGGCCGTCGAGGCCGACCTCGTCCAGCGTTTCCTTCACGCGCCGGGTGCGGGCCGTCGCATCGAGCTCGGGCAGGTGGCGCAGCGGCTCGGCCACGATCTCCTGCACGCGCATGCGCGGGTCCAGCGAGGAGAACGGGTCCTGGAACACCAGTTGGCAAGCCAGCCTGAAGCGATGCAGTGCGGCGCGGCCGGCGCTGCGAACGTCCTCGCCGCGAAACAGGATCTGCCCGGCCTGCGAGGGCGCGAGCCGCAGGATGGCGCGGCCCAGCGTGGTCTTGCCCGAGCCGCTGCCGCCCACCAGCGCGACCATCTCGCCCGGATGGATGTCGAGGTCGAGCGAGTCGATCACGCGAACCGGCGCGTGGCGTTTGAAGAAGCCGGCGCGTGCGCCGGCGTAGCTCACGCACAGGCCGCGCACCTGCACCAGCGGCTGCCGCTGCTCGGCGGGTTCGGCCTTGGCCGCCTGCCGGCGCGGCAGCGCGTCGACCAGCTTGCAGGTGTAGGGCTGCCTCGGTGCCAGCAGGATGCCCGGCACCTCGCCGGTCTCGACCAGCCGGCCCTTCTCCAGCACGATGGCGCGCTGCGCATAGCGCCCCACCAGCCCGAGGTTGTGCGTGATGAGCAGCACGGCCGTGCCGTTGTCGCGCGCCAGGCCCACCATCAGGTCGAGCACCTCGCGCTGGCTCAGCGTGTCCAGCGCGGTGGTCGGCTCGTCGGCGATCAGCAGGCGCGGCTTCAGCAGCATCACGCTGGCCAGCATGATGCGCTGGCGCATGCCGCCCGAGAACTCGTGCGGATAGGCGTGCATGCAGCGTTCGGGGTCTGCGATCTGCACGCGGCGCAGCATGTCGACGATGCGCGCGCGAATCTCCTGCGCCGGCAGCTGCGTGTGCATGCGCAGCCCTTCGGCCATCTGCTCGCCGATGCGGTGCACCGGGTTGAGCGAGACCATCGGCTCCTGGAACACCATGCCGATGCCCGGCCCGCGGATGGGGCGCATGGCCTTCGCGTCGTGCGTGGCCAGGTCCTGCCCGTCGAACACGATGCGCCCGCCGGTCTGCGCAATGCCAGGCGGCAGCAGCTGCAGGATGGCACGCGCGGCCATCGTCTTGCCGCTGCCCGATTCGCCCACCACCGCGAGGAACTCGCCCGCCTTCACTTCGAAGGACAGGTCGTGCACCAGCGGCTGGGCGCCGTTGCGCAGTTCGATCTTCAGGTGCTCCACCGACAGCACGGTGGGGTTCGATGCGGTGTTCATGGCTTCTCCGTCCGCGGATCGAGCCGGTCGCGCAGCGATTCGCCCAGCAGGTTGATGCCCAGCAGCGTGAGCGCGATGCACAGGCCCGGCACCACGCACAGCCACACGGCCGAGGCCATGTAGGGCCGCGCGCTCGCGAGCATGTTGCCCCAGGTGGGCGCGGGCGGCGGCACGCCCAGGCCGAGGAAGCTCAGTGCGCTTTCCGACAGCAGCACCCAGCCGAACATGCTGGTGGCCAGCACCGCCACCGGCGCCATGCAGTTGGGCAGCACGTGGCGCCACATGGTGTAGAGCTCGCCGTTGCCGATCATGCGCGAGGCCTCCACGTACTCTCGCTCGCGCAGCGACAGCACCGTGCCGCGCACCACGCGCACCACCGAAGGCGCATAGGCCATGCTCAGCGCCAGCACGATGCCCCACTTGTTGGCGCCGACGATCACCATCACGCCCAGCGCCAGCAGCAGCCCCGGGAAGGCCAGCAGCGTGTCGTTGAAGGCCATCAGCACGCGGTCGGTCCAGCCGCGCACGAAGCCCGCGACCACGCCGACCACCAGGCCCATGGCAGTAGCCAGCGTCACGGTGAGCAGCGCCACCAGGCAGCTGGTGGCCGCGCCCTGCATCGCGCGGCTGGCTACGTCGCGGCCGAATTCGTCGGTGCCCAGCCAGTGCGCCATCGAAGGCGGCTGCAGCTTGGAGCGCAGGTCGATGCCCAGCGGGTTGTAGGGCGTCCACAGCGCGGCGGCCACGGCGACGGCCAGCAGTACCGCGACGAGCGCGCCGCCGATGAGGGTATGGGTCTTGAACTTCGTCTTCACTGCACAGTCACCCGCGGGTCGAAGAGGGGGTAGCACATGTCGACGATCAGGTTGATCACGACGTAGATGCAGGCGGTGAAAAGCAGGCAGCCCTGCAGCACCGGGTAGTCGCGCGCGAAGATCGAATCGATCATCAGCCGCCCCAGGCCGGGCAGGGTGAACACCGTCTCCAGCACCGCGATGCCGCTGAGCAGGTGCCCGAGGATCAGCCCGATCATGGTGAGGGTCGGGTTGAAGGCGTTGGGCAGCACATGGCGGCGCAGCACCTGCGATTCGGGCACGCCCTTGGCGCGCGCATGCGTCACGTATTCGAGCCGCAGGATCTCGATGGTGCTGGCGCGCGACATGCGCGTGAGCACGCCGGTCTCCACCAGCAGCAGCGTCGCGATCGGAAGAATCACGTAGAGCACGCCCTGCGAGAAGTTCTCCGACATCGGCACGTAGCCCACCACCGGCAGCCAGCCCAGGTACTGGCCGAAGAACATCAGCAGCAGCAGGCCCAGCCAGAAGCTGGGCATCGAAAGCATCAGCGTCGCGGCGCCGATGATGGCGAGGTCGGTGGGCTTGTCCTTGCGCCAGGCGGCGACGAGGCCGGCGGGCACGGCGATCAGCGAGGCCAGCGCCACCGCGACGAGCACGATGACCGCGCTGACGTGAAAGCGCTCCCAGATCAGCGGCAGCACCGGCAGGCCGTTGGTGGTCGATGTGCCCAGGTCGCCGGCCAGCGCGTGCTTCAGCCACACGAGGTACTGCACGGGCAGGGGCTGGTCCAGCCCCATCTGGTGGCGCATGAGCGCCAGCTGCGCGGGGTCGGCGCCTTCGCCCAGCATGAGCAGCACCGGGTCGCCCGGAATCAGCCGCATCAGAGTGAACACCGCGATGGAAACCAGCAGCAGCGTCGGGATCGTCATCGCGATCCGGCGCAGGAGATAGGCGGGCATTGCTCGCGCGGCTCCGTTCAGCCGGCAGCGGCCAGCCGCACGTTCCAGAACCTCGGCTTGGCCGGCGCCCAGCCCTTGAAGCCGACCACGTTCTTGCGCATGGCGGTGGCGTCGCTGGCGTTGAAGAGCACGATCATCGGCACGTCCTGCAGCATCTGCTTGTGCATCTCGTCGAACAGCACCTGGCGGCGCGCCTTGTCGCGCGTGACCATCGACTCCGCCAGCCGGGGCTGGGCGTAGGCGCTGTCCCAGACCTTGCGCGGCTGCGCGGCCTTGTCGCCGGACACCATCTCGAAGTTGAGCGAAGGATCGATGCGCGCCGAGTAGATGAAGGCCATGCTCTGGTACTGGCCCTTGGTGTAGCGGTCGAGCTGCGTGGCCCAGTCGAGCACCTCCAGCTCGATGTTGATGCCCGCCTCGGAGGCCATGGCCTGCACCAGCACGGCGGCCGAGTACAGGGCCTCGTAGCGCTTGTTGGCGATCATGCGGATCGGCTGGTTGCGGTAGCCCGCTTCGGCCAGCAGCTTCTTCGCGGCGGCGATGTCGCGCCTGAAGCCGCCGGCCTGCACTGCGTCGTAGTAGGGGCTGGACGAAGGCACCACCGAGTTGTTGACCGGCGATAGGCCCTCGGTGACGGAGCGCGCGATCTCGGGCGTGTCGAGCGACAGCGCCAGCGCGCGGCGGATGCGCACGTCCTTGAGCAGCGGGTCGCTGGTCTGCAGAAGCAGCGCGACCATCGACATCACCGGCGTTGTGTCGACCAGCACGTCGGAGCGCTTGCGCATCTCGACCACGTCGGCCGGGCTGGGGTTGACGAAGGCGTCGATGCCGCCGCTGTAGAGCGCGGCCTTGGCGGCGGCCGAGTCGGGAATGACGACGAAGCGCAGGTTCTCGATCTCGGCCTTCTTGCCGCCAGCCAGCCCGTCGCGCGGCTCGGCGCGCGAGGTGTAGCCGTCAAAGCGCGTGAGTTCCACGTACTGCCCGCGCTTCCACTCCTTGAGCTTGTAGGGCCCCGTGCCCACGGGCTCCTTCCACTGGCCGTCGGGGCCGACCGAGCTGCGATGCAGGATGGCGGCGCCGCCGCAGTCGGGCCGGGCCATCATCGTGAGGAAGAGGGCGCTCGCGCGCTCCAGCTTGAACACCACCGTCTTCGGGTTGGGCGCCTCCACCGAGAGCACCTTGGTCATGCCCTTGCCGTCGAACTCGGGCAGGCAGCGCCAGCCGCTGGCGGGCTTCAGATAGCGCTGCCAGTTCCAGACCACGTCGTCGGCCGTGAGCGTGGCGCCGTTCTGGAACTTCACGCCGTCGCGCAGCGTGAAGGTGTAGGTCAGGCCGTCGGCCGAGGTGTCGACCTTGCTCGCCAGCATCGGGCCCACCGAGGTGTCCTCACGCAGCGCGACCAGCCCCTCTGCCACGTGCAGCAGCACGTTGTCGGTGTTGTCGTCGCGGTTGCCGCCGGGGTCGGTGCTGCGGATGTCGGAGTTGATCTGGATGCGCAGCGTCTGGCCTGCGCCTGCGGCCGGCTGGGCGAGAGCAGGCACGGCGGCTGCCAGGCCGAACGCCAGGGCGGCGACCAGCGATGCTGGCGACTTGGAGGGTGGGCGAGACGGAGGAACGGGGACTTTCTTCATGGCAACACTCCTGGCGTGGGCGGGCTCGGCAGCGGTAGGGCGTTCGGGGTCAGAGGGAATATTCGGTGAAGCGATGGGCCCTGAAGGGCGCCGGGGCGATGCGCATCTTCCGTGCCGCCGGGTCCATCACGATGGTCGCCACCGTGGCCGACGAGGCGCCGCCAGGCCCCGCGCTCGGGCTGCGGCACACGGCGCGCGGCGCGCCGAAGCGGTCCTGCAGCGCGTCGAGCACGTCCTGCTCGCCGAGCAGGCCTTCGGCGCGCCGGTTGTGCAGCGCCTCGGTCACGCGGCGGTCGCGGTAGAGCGAGTCGGGCGTGGTCTCCAGGCTGCGGTCCACCACGCGCGCCAGAGCGGCCGGCGTCTTGAAGTGGTTGGCATGCACCAGGATGCCGCCCTCTGGCTGCTGCCAGAACACCTGCTCGGGGCAGGTCTCCAGGCTCACGGCCTCGCCCTCGGCGTGCGTGACGATCATGTTGTTGGAGATGGAACGTGCGGTGCGGCACACCACGCCAAGCGCGTTGGCGTACAGCTCCGACTGCAGGATCCCGCGGCGGATCAGCGCCAGCGGCACGCCCTGCTGCCTGCCGTCGCTGTCGGCCTTGATGAAGTTTCCGGTGACGGCGATGCCTGCGCTGTTGAGGCCGGCCCGCGCGAGCGTGCCTGCTTCGGCGAAGGTCAGCATCGACGGTCCCTTGGCGGGCTGGATGCGCAGCACGATGCCCAGCTCCAGGCTCTCCACGCGCCAGTCCCAGTTCTGTGCGTGGATGAGCCGGCCCTCGCGCGAGGCCGAGGGCATCACCACCACGCCGGTGCAGCCGTCGGGCGGCTCGGTGGCTTCGAGCTGCTGGAAGGCGTAGAGCATCTCGCTGCGCGCGTTCAGCGCCACGATGTCTTCCGGCGGCACGCCCGCGCCTTCGGCAACGCCCTCGATCTCGCGCAGCATGCCGGCGTCGAAGGCCTCGATCACCGGCATGAAGCGGCGCGCCAGCGCGCGGGTGCGGTCCCAGCTGAGGCCCACGCGCTCGAAGGCGGCGCGGTAGGTGCGCAGGCTCAGGTCGATGCGCTCGCCTGCCGCGCGGCCGTACTGCTGGCCGCACTGGCGGGCGTCGCCTTCGATGTCGTAGAGGGGGAACGATTCGATGTCCATGTCGGTCCGGTGCTTTCCTTGTTCGGTGTGTGATGCGTGTGTGCTTCAGGCTGCGGCGTCGGTCGGCCGGGCGGTCTGCGCGATGGCGGCGCGCAGGCTGTCGACGATCTGGTCGACGTGCCGGCGCTCCAGCGTGAAGGGCGGCGACAGCGCGATGGTGTCGCCCACGGAGCGCACCAGCACGCCGCCCTGGTCCACGCAGTGCTGGGCCACCGCCTGTGCATGCGTGCCCGCGCCCTCGGCCCAGGGCTGCAGCTCGATGCCGGCGAGCAGGCCGACGTTGCGCACGTCGATCACGCCCGGCAGGCCGCGCAGCGTGTGCAGGCATTCCTCGAAGTAGGGCGCGGTGGCCGCCGCCTGGGCGATCAGGCCGTCCTGCGTGTAGGCGTCGAGCGTGGCCATCGCCGCCGCGCAGGCCAGCGGGTGGCCCGAGTAGGTGTAGCCGTGCGAGAGCTCGATGCCGCTCACGCTGCCCTGCATGAAGGCGTCGTGCACCTCGTCGCGCATCAGCACCGCACCCATGGGCACCGCGCCGTTGGTCAGGCCCTTGGCGGTGGTGATGAGGTCGGGCGTCACGCCGAACAGGTCGGCCGCGAAGTTGGTGCCCAGGCGGCCGAAGCCGGTGATGACCTCGTCGAAGATCAGCAGCACGCCGTGCTTGTCGCAGATCTCGCGCAGGCGCCTGAGGTAGCCGCGCGGCGGCGGCAGCACGCCGGTGGAGCCGGCCACGGGCTCGACGATGACGGCGGCCACGGTCGACGGGTCGTGCAGCGCGAGCAGCGCCTCCAGCGCGTCGGCCTTCTCGATGCCGTGCGCCGGCTCACCGCGCGAGAAGGCGTTGCGCGCCAGGTCGAGCGTGTGCGGCAGGTGGTCCACGCCGTTGAGCAGCGGCCCGAAGGTGCTGCGCTGGCGGCCGATGCCGCCCACCGAGATGCCGCCGAAGCCCACGCCGTGATAGGCGCGCTCGCGGCCGATGAGGCGGTAGCGGCCCGCGTCGCCGCGTGCGCGGTGGTAGGCCAGCGCGATCTTCAGCGCGGTGTCGACCGACTCGGAGCCCGAGTTGGTGAAGAACACGTGGTTCATGCCCGCGGGCGCCATTTCGGCCAGCCGCTGCGCGAGCACGAAGGCAGCCGGGTGGCCGATCTGGAAGCTGGAGGCGTAGTCGAGCACGTCGATCTGCGCCTTCATCGCGGCGCTGATGCGCGGGTGGCGGTGCCCCGCGTTCACGCACCACAGGCCGGCGATGGCGTCGAGCACGCGGCGGCCGTCGGCCAGGTCGTAATAAAGGCCTTCGCTGCCGACGATGAGGCGCGGCGACTGCTTGAACTTGCGGTTGGGGGTGAAGGGCATCCAGAACGCGTCGAGCGACGCGGGGGAGGCGGGGGTGTCGGCAAGGGCCACGAGATGGTTCTCCGTTGGGAAGCGACCCGGCTCTCGGGTCGTCGTGGGGCCGATCTTGAAACTCGAATTGTATTTTTGGCGCGAGATGTACATGGTTTTTTCGGGCCAAAAATACAAAACCCGGGCGATGATCGGCGCCCAAGCCCCGCGATTCCGGAGAACCCCTGGATGGCTGCATCCCAGACGGACGACAAACCCCTTGCATCGCCCCTTGCGCCGGTCGCTCCGCTCGTCCAGCGCGTGAGCCGCTACGTGCTCGACCAGGCGCTGGCCGGCGGCTACGAGAGCGGCAGCCACCTCACCGAGGCCGAGCTCGCGAGCCGGCTCGGCATCTCGCGCACGCCGGTGCGCGCGGCGCTGCGCGTCCTGCACGAGCGGGCCTTGCTGGCCCACACGCCGAACCGCGGCTACACGCTGGTGGCCGACCGCCAGGCACTCGCCAAGGCCCGGCGCGAGATGCCCGAAGACGAGGAGAAGACGCTCTACTACCGCCTGCTGCGCGATCGCCTGGCCGGCAAGCTGCCCACGCGCGTCAACGAACTGGAACTGGCGCAGGCCTACGCCGTGCCGCGCCCGCTGCTGCGCACCGTGCTCACCACGCTGCTGCAGGACGGCGTGCTGCGCGGGCGCCACTACCAGCGCTGGGAGTTCACCGAGACGCTGGATTCGGTGGAAAGCGAGCGCGAGAGCTACCGGTTTCGCCTGACCGTCGAATGCGCCGGGCTGCGCGAGCCCGGCTTCAAGGTCGACCTGCAACGGCTGCGCGCCTGCCGCGAGCGCCAGCAGGGGCTGCTCGCGCAGGCTTCACGCTATTCGTGGATGGATTTCTTCGAGGCCAACGCGCAGTTCCACGAACTGCTGGCCAGCGCCTCGGGCAACCGCTTCTTTCTCGATGCCGTGCAGCAGCAGAACCGGCTGCGGCGCATGTCCGACCTCTCGGACTACCCGCTGGTGAACATCGACCTGCTGCACAAGTCCTGCCACGAGCACCTGGAAATCCTCGACTCGGTGGAGCGTGGCGACCTCGAAGCCGCCGCCGGGCACATGCGCCGGCACCTCAGCCGCGCCAGCGACCTGGTCGAGCAGCGGGTGACGGGCGTGCTGGGCGACTGACTTACCCTGCGGCGTTCAGCTTGCGGCGCGGCGAGATGTTCAACGTCCTGCAGAAGTCGTAGAAGGCTTCGAGCTGCAGCGACTTGTCGAACACCGCGTCCACCCCTGCGGAAAGCGCACCTTCGCGCACCTCGGAGGTGGCGTGGTTCATCAGCACCACCGTGCGCTGCGCCGGCGACTTGTGCTCCTGCAGATACTGCGCAACGGTGAGGCCGTTGCCTTCGGCCAGGAAGATGTCGATGACCGCCGCGTCCCATTCCTGCGGGTTCTTCCTGAGCCAGTCGATGGCGTCGACCGATGTGGTGGCGGTGCCGATCACGTCGCAATCGGAAAACTCCTGCAGGCCGTCGGTCAGCGTGGTGGCGATCAGGGGGTTGTCTTCTATCAGGTAGATGCGGGTCATTGTTCGCAGTCGGGGCTTCTCGTTCTGAGCGGTCTTCGTTCGTTCTCGTCGTCGTCGGCTTGTCTCGGGCCGATGCGGGCATTGTCCCTGCCGGGGCGGCGTGTCGAGTCGGACAATGCCTTCATCTGCCGTAGAACCCTGCGCTGGAGGATCACTGGCGTACAAGACGCGTCGGCATGCGCAGCCATATCGTGGGGTCTTCATCAACAACCGCCCGCACGGTACGCATGGCCACGCCGCAATCTTTTACGCCTCCTTTCACATCCTCCGGCCGCAGCGCGCTGGTGCAGGCGCCGCCCTGGCACTACGCGGGATGGCTCGTCAACGTGGCCTTCGAGTTCGATGCCGCGAACGGCGCCGTGCTGGTGCCGGCCGGACTGGGCACGGCCACCGGCAAGGGCTGCGTCCATTTCGCGGACTGGCAGTTCTGCGGCGACGACGGCCGCGAGCTGCTCGACCCGGTGTATGCGCAGTACCGCGAGACCATCGTGGTGCTCGAAATCGAGCAGAAGAAGCGCGGTGGCGGCGATGCGCCGCGCTCCTTCTATTGCCCGCTGATCTACGTCGATCAGGACGTCTCGCTTCTGCGCGGCTGGCTGCAGGGCTGGCCCAAGAAGATCGGGCAGACCTGGCTCACGCGCAGCATGCCGTTGATCCACCCGGCGGCCGCGCCGCTCGCGGCGGGAAGCCGGCTCGGTGCGAGTCTCAGCGTGAAGGAGCGGCGCCTGGTGGACGCGACAGTCACACTGTCGGGCGAGCAGACCGGGCGGCTGGGTTTTCTTTCCGCGCCGACCGTGGGCGCCGTCGGCTGGCCCGACCTGACACAGCCAGGCATCGCGGCGGTGCCGCGCTACCTGCGCGCCGACATCATCGACCGCGTCGAGCCCGGCTGGACCGCCGGCAGCGCTACGCTGAAGTTCCACGAACATCCGGTCGAGGAACTGGCATCGCTCGGCCCCGTGGAGGCCAACGTCGCCAGCGCCGGCTGGATGGGCATCACCGTGCGCGGTGCGATCGCCGTGTGACGCGGCCGGCCGCGCTACCCTTCGCGGGATGACCCGCAACCCGCCCTCGAACCCGCCGGCTTCGCACGTGATCGGCCTGCCGATGGACGGCGGCGCGCAGATCGAGGCCTTGTTCGCGGCCGACCCCAAGGCGCGCTTCGAGCTGCACTGGCATGCGGAGTGGAGCGTTGGCGCCATCCTCGAAGGCCGCTGCGAATTCACCTGCGCCGGCGAGCGGCAGGTTGCGCAGTCGGGCGACATCGTGCTGATGGCGCCCTTCATGCTGCATACGGCCGGCGTCAGTGCGCAGGGCTTTCGCATGGTGATGCTCTACGTGCCGCACGCCTGGGCGAGCAGGCGCCTCGCGTGGCCGCCGGGCCTGCGAGGCACGCTGAGGCAGGGCGTGTGGCGCGACGAGGTCATGGCAGGCGAGCTGGCATCCGCTGCGCAGGCGCAAGACGGTGCGCAGGTCGGCCGCTTGCTGGAAGAGATTCTTCGCGCGCAGGCCGATGGCGAACTCGTGCCGGTCGAGCGCCACATGGGCGATGCGCGCGTGGAAGCCGTCTGCGAGGCGCTGGCGACGGAAGATGCCTGCCGCATCGATCCGGCCGGGCTGGCGCAGCGACTGGGCGTGTCGCGAGAGCATTTCCATCGTCTGTTCCGACTGGCCGTGGGCATGACGCCGGCCCACTACGCTCGGCTAGCGCGCATCGGCCGAGCCAGGGCGCTGCTGCGCGAGGGCCACGCGGCGGCCGAGGTTGCTGCGCAATGCGGCTTCACCGACCAGGCGCACTTCTCGCGCTGGTTCCGCCGCTGCTTCGGCGTGACGCCGGGCAACTACATGGCCGGGCGGGAGCGGACGGAAAGGCGCGCGTGAGAAACTAGCGGGCTTGCCAGCCCGGCCCGATCGAGGTCAGGGCACCGCTGCCAACCACAGGAATCCCGCGTTTTGGAAGAGAAGGTCGTCTCCGTTGCACCAATGATGGACTGGACCGACAGGCACTGTCGTTACCTCCATCGCCTGCTCTCGCGCCACGCGCTGCTCTACACCGAGATGGTGACGACCGGGGCGCTGATGCATGGCGACGTGCCGCGCCATCTGCGCTTCAACGCCGAGGAACACCCCGTTGCACTGCAACTCGGCGGCAGCGAGCCGGCCGACCTCGCGCACTGCGCGAAGCTCGGGGAGGAGTGGGGCTACGACGAGATCAACCTGAACTGCGGCTGCCCCAGCGAGCGGGTGCAGCGCGGTGCCTTCGGCGCCTGCCTCATGAACGAGCCGCAGTTGGTGGCCGATTGCGTGAAGGCGATGGTCGACGTGGTCGGCATTCCGGTGACTGTCAAGCATCGCATCGGCATCGACAGGATCGAAAGCTACGAGTTCGTGCGCGACTTCGTCGGCAAGGTGAGCGAGGCCGGCTGCAACACCTTCATCGTGCATGCGCGCAACGCCTGGCTGCAGGGGCTGAGCCCGAAGCAGAACCGCGAGATCCCGCCGCTGCGCTACGAGCTGGTGCACCGGCTGAAGCACGAGTTTCCCGATCTGCACATCGCCATCAACGGCGGCATCACGGTCGACGCGCAGGTGCACGAGCATCTGCGGCTGCTCGACGGCGTGATGGTGGGGCGCGAGGCGTATCACAACCCCTGGTGGCTGGCCGGATGGGACGCCGAGTTCTTCGGCGCCGGCGAGCAGACGCTGACGCGCGAGGAAGTCGAGTCGCTGATGTGCGACTACATGGCCCGCGAGGCGGCCGAGCACGGCACGCACTGGTGGCCGATCGCGCGGCACATGCTGGGTTTGCGCAACGGTCTTCCGGGTGCGCGCCGCTGGCGGCAGGTCTGGAGCGACCATCGGCTCAAGACACTGCCCGCGCACGAAGTCATGGCGCTGGCGCGTGAGCCTGCCGCGGCGCAGGCAGCCTGAATCCGTAGCGCCGCGCGCGCTTCCGCCGGCACGGCATCGGGGGGCGAAATCGGCCTCCAGGCCTTTCCTGAAACGATGTTCCGAAATCGCTACTTCACGATAAGTGGCGCGTCAACCGTTTTTTGCTGAAAAATGAGGACATCAGGGACATAAAAAGGTTTGGATACATGAGTGACGCGATTGGCGGCAAAGAAGAAGTGAGCGCGCTCGCCAGAGGACTGGCTCTCCTGAGAGTCATCGGCATGGCATCGGCACCGATAGGCAATCGCGAACTGGCAGACACCACCGGCATCCCCAAGGCCACGGTGTCCAGGCTCACCGCAACGCTGGTGAGTGCGGGGTATTTACGACAGTCTCAGGACAGCGAGCGCTTCAGCCTCGGCCCCGCGCTGCTCGACATGAGCAGCCGCTACCTGCGCCATTTCGACCTGCGCACAGTGGCGCGGCCGCATCTGGCGGCGCTTTCGGAGGCGGCGGGCGTGAGCGTGCACCTTGGCGTGCGCGACGAGCTCGACATGCTGGTCATCGATTCGCTGCGGCCGCGCTCGGTGGTCATCAGCTCCCGCATCGAGGTGGGCACGCGCATGACCATCGCGACCTCGGCCGCCGGGCGCGCCTACCTGGCGGCGCTGCCCGAGGCGGAGCAGTCCGAGCTGCTGGCGCAGATCCGGATCGAGAGCGGAGAAAGCTGGGGCGTCATCGAGCCGGGCCTGATCTCGAGCCTGGACGAGTACGGCGCGCTGGGCTACTGCGGCTCCTTTGGCGAATGGAATCCGCACATCCACGCCATCGGCTTCGCCCTGGAAGGCCCACGCGGCGAGCGTTATTCCGTGAGCTGCGGAGGCCCCGCCTACCTGCTGCCCAAGGAAACCATGGTGGGGCGCATAGCTCCGCTGCTGCTCGAAACCGCCCAGCGCCTGGCCAACGAAACCGGCACCCTCAGCCTGGATTGACCTTATTCCCGCAGGGAGACAACGCGCCCGAGGATTCGCGAAATACCGCGGAGCCGGCTTTGCCCGGCCGCAGGTCTGGCTTCCTTTCCGGGGGATGCGAAGCGACCCGAGAATTCGCGGGATACCGCGGAACCGGCTTCGCCGGGCCGCAGGTATCGCCCCGTGAGGGGGTGGCGAAGCGACACGAAGTGCGCAAGCCTGGGGGCGGACCTAGTTCGCCGCTTCCAGCCCGTTCTGGAAGTGCTCCCGCATCCGGGCCATGGCCGCTTCCGCGTCGCGCGCCTCGATGGCTGCCATCACCGAACGGTGCTCGGCCAGCGACTCACCGATGCGGCCGGCCTTCAGCAGCGAGTTGTGCCGGTTGAGCTTCATTACCTTGCGCAGGTCGGCCACCATCTGGTCGCGCCACTTGTTGTTGGCGATGGCCAGCAACTGCATGTGGAAGCGCTCGTTCACGGCGAAGAAGTGCTCTCGGTCTTCGGGCGAGGCCGCCGCCTCCAGCTCGGCGTGCAGCGCCTTCAGCTCGGCGCGCTGGGCGTCGGTGGCACGCTCGGCCACCACGCCGGCGGCGTCGCTCTCCAGCAGCGAGAGCAGGTGGTAGACGTCAGCCAGGTCCTGCTCCGACACCTCGGTCACGTACGCGCCGCGCCGCACCTTCATCGTCACCAGGCCCTCGGCCGCCAGCACCTTCAGCGCCTCGCGCAACGGGGTGCGGCTGATGCCGTATTCCTCGGCCAGCTTGAGTTCGTCGATCCAGCTGCCGGGCTCCAGCTCGCGGCGAAAGATCCGCTGGCGCAGCAGTTCGGCGACCTCTTCGTAGAGGGCGCGGGGGGTGAGGGTGACGGCGGACATGGGCCGGACTGTACTTCAAAAAAGGCGTTTGAATTAATAATTATGGATCGGTTAGACTCGCGGCCGGCTTGCAGATCCCTGCAGGCGAATTTGCGAACACCCTGCAAGACTCTGCGAACGGCCCCTTCATGAGCAGCAAACCCGAACCTTCTTTCAAGCAAGCCGACCTCGAAGCCTGGGCCAAGGCCGCAGCCAAGTCCGCACCCGGCGGCGACCTGGGCGCGCTGAACTGGATCACGCCCGACGGCATTGCCGTGAAGCCGCTGTACACCGCCGCCGACCTGCAGGGGCTGAAGTACACCGACACGCTGCCCGGCTTCGAACCCTACCTGCGCGGCCCGCAGGCCACCATGTACGCGGTGCGCCCCTGGACCATCCGCCAGTACGCCGGCTTCTCCACCGCGGAGGAATCGAACGCCTTCTACCGCAAGGCGCTGGCCGCCGGCGGGCAGGGCGTGAGCGTGGCCTTCGACCTCGCCACCCACCGCGGCTACGACAGCGACCATCCGCGCGTGACCGGCGACGTCGGCAAGGCCGGCGTGGCCATCGACTCGGTCGAGGACATGAAGATCCTGTTCGACCAGATCCCGCTCGACAAGGTGAGCGTGTCCATGACGATGAACGGCGCCGTGCTGCCGGTGCTGGCGGGCTATGTTGTTGCGGCGGAAGAGCAGGGCGTGGCGCAGGACCAGCTCAGCGGAACCATCCAGAACGACATCCTCAAGGAGTTCATGGTCCGCAACACCTACATCTTCCCGCCCGCGCCGAGCATGCGGATCATCGGCGACATCATCGAGTACACGGCGCAGAAGATGCCCAAGTTCAACTCGATCTCGATCAGCGGCTACCACATGCAGGAAGCCGGTGCCAACCAGGCGCTGGAGCTTGCCTTCACGCTGGCCGACGGCAAGGAGTACGTGAAGACCGCGCTGGCCAAAGGCCTCGATGTGGACGGCTTCGCCGGCCGCCTGAGCTTCTTCTGGGCCATCGGCATGAACTTCTATCTCGAAGTCGCCAAGATGCGCGCGGCGCGCCTGCTGTGGTGCCGCATCATGAAGGAGTTCGAGCCCAAGAATCCCAAGAGCCTGATGCTGCGCACCCACTGCCAGACCTCTGGCTGGAGCCTTACCGAGCAGGACCCGTACAACAACGTGGTGCGCACCACCATCGAGGCGATGGCCGCGGTGTTCGGCGGCACGCAGAGCCTGCACACCAACGCGCTCGACGAGGCCATCGCGCTGCCCACCGAGTTCAGCGCGCGCATCGCGCGCAACACGCAGCTCATCATCCAGGAAGAGACCCATATCACCAACGTGATCGACCCCTGGGCCGGCAGCTACATGATGGAGAAGCTCACCCAGGACATGGCCGATGCGGCCTGGGCCATCATCGAAGAGGTCGAGGCCATGGGCGGCATGACCAAGGCGGTCGACAGCGGCTGGGCCAAGCTCAAGATCGAGGCGGCCGCCGCCGAGAAGCAGGCGCGCATCGATTCCGGCAAGGACGTGATCGTCGGCGTCAACAAGTACAAGCTCAAGAACGAAGACCCGGTGGAGATCCTCTCCATCGACAACGTGAAGGTGCGCGAGCAGCAGGTCGCGCGCCTGCAGAAGATCCGCGCCTCGCGCGACGGCGCCAAGGTGCAGGCCGCGCTCGATGCGCTCACCGAAGCCGCCGAGAACAACACCGGCAACCTGCTGGCGCTGAGCATCGACGCGGTGCGCCTGCGCGCCACGGTGGGCGAAATTTCCGATGCGCTCGAGAAGGCCTTCGGCCGCCACCGTGCCGACACGCAGAAGGTCACCGGCGTGTATGCCGCCGCCTACGACTCCGCCGAGGGCTGGGAAACGCTCAAGACCGAGATCAACGCCTTCGCCGAAGAGCAGGGCCGCCGCCCGCGCGTGATGATCTCCAAGCTCGGCCAGGACGGCCACGACCGCGGCGCGAAGGTTGTCGCCACCGCCTTCGCCGACCTGGGCTTCGACGTCGACATGGGCCCGCTCTTCCAGACGCCGGAAGAATGCGCGCGCCAGGCCATCGAGAACGACGTGCATGCCGTCGGCGTGAGCACGCTCGCGGCCGGCCACAAGACGCTCGTGCCCGCCATCATCGACGAGCTGCGCAAGCAGGGCGCCGACGACATCATCGTGTTCGTCGGCGGCGTCATCCCGCGGCAGGACTACGAGTTCCTCTACGACGCCGGCGTCAAGGGCATCTACGGGCCGGGCACGCCCATTCCCGCCAGCGCCAAGGACGTGCTGGAGCAGATTCGCGCGGCGGTCACGGCCTGAGGCACGCCGTCGTGAGCGATCTCTTGTCGCGGCTGTCGCTGCAGCCGGTGGATTCCAGCGATTTCGAGGCCATGCTGGCCCTGCGCATCGACGCGATGCGCCCTAGCCTGGAGCGCGTGGGCCGCTTCGACGTTGCCCGCTCGCGCGAGCGCCTGAGCGCGGGCTTCGTGGTGCCCTACATGCATCACATAGTGCTCGACGGCGACCAGCGCATCGGCTTCGTCACGCTCAAGCCCGAGGACAGCGACGCGCTGCGCCTCGACCATCTCTACCTGCGCACCGGCTTCCAGGGCCTGGGCATCGGCGAATGGGTGCTCGAATGGGCCAAGTCGCAGGCGCGCGAGCAGCGGCTGGACATCAAGCTCACCGCGCTCGTGAAGAGCGACGCCAACCGCTTCTACCTGCGCCACGGCTTCGTGCTCGAAGGCGGCGAGGGCGTCGACCTGCACTACCGCTGGCGCGTGGCGTCGGAGGCTGCGTGCTGAGCGACAAGGCGAAGGCTTTGGAGAACGCGATCGCCGGCACCGAAGGCATGCCGCAGCGGCGCGCCATCGCCAAGGCCATCACGCTGCTCGAATCGACGCGCGACGACCACCGCGCGCAGGCGGACGAGCTGCTCACGGCGCTGCTGCCACGCACGGGCAATTCGTTCCGCCTCGGCATCTCGGGCGTGCCGGGCGTCGGCAAGTCGACCTTCATCGAGACGCTGGGCCTGCTGCTGATCGGCAAGGGGCATCGCGTGGCGGTGCTTACCATCGACCCGTCATCTACCGTTTCGGGCGGCTCCATCCTCGGCGACAAGACCCGCATGGAGCGTCTCTCGGTCAACGAGCGCGCCTACATCCGGCCCAGTCCGTCGAGCGGCACGCTGGGCGGCGTGGCGGAGAAGACGCGCGAGGCCATGCTGGTCTGCGAGGCCGCCGGCTACGACATCGTGATCGTCGAGACCGTCGGCGTGGGCCAGAGCGAAACGGCTGTCGCCGGCATGACCGACATGTTCGTGCTGCTGCAGCTGCCCAACGCGGGCGACGACCTGCAGGCCATCAAGAAGGGCGTGATGGAGCTGGCCGACCTCGTCGTCATCAACAAGGCCGACATCGACAAGGACGCCGCCACACGAGCGCAGGCGCAGATCACTTCGGCGCTGCGGCTCTTCGGCCACCAGGGCAACCCCGAGCACGCGCATGCCGCGCATGACGCCCACAGCGGCGCCGAAGTGCGCTTCTGGCTGCCCAAGGTGCTGCAGCTCAGCGCGCTGGCCAACACCGGCGTCGACGCCTTCTGGGAGGCCGTTACGCAGTTCAGGCAACTGCAGACCGCCAACGGCCGCCTCGCGAAGCGCCGCGAGAAGCAGGCCACCGCGTGGATGTGGGAGCGCATCGACGCCGGCCTCAAGCAGGCATTCAGGCATCACCCCCAGGTGCGCGAGTTGCTGCCGCAGCTCACGCAGCAGGTGGCGCAGGGCACCCTGCCGGCCTCCACGGCCGCGCGCAACCTGCTCGCCGCGGCCGCCATCGCGGCCAGGCCATGAAGACAAGACACGGAATCCAGGACCACAGCTTCGAAAGCACACCATGCAAGAACTGATCGAACAACTCGAAAAGCGCCGCGCCCAGGCGCGTCTCGGCGGCGGGCAGAAGCGCATCGACGCGCAGCACGCCAAGGGCAAGCTCACGGCGCGCGAGCGCATCGAGCTGCTGCTCGATGACAACACCTTCGAAGAGTGGGACATGTTCGTCGAGCACCGCTCGGTCGATTTCGGCATGGCCGAGCAGAAGGTGCCGGGCGACGGCGTGGTCACCGGCTACGGCATGATCAACGGCCGCCTGGTGTTCGTGTTCAGCCAGGACTTCACCGTCTTCGGCGGCGCGCTCAGCGAGGCGCATGCCGAGAAGATCTGCAAGGTGATGGACCAGGCCATGAAGGTCGGCGCACCGGTCATCGGCCTGAACGACTCCGGCGGCGCGCGCATCCAGGAAGGCGTGGCCTCGCTCGGCGGCTATGCCGACGTGTTCCAGCGCAACGTGATGGCCTCGGGCGTGGTGCCGCAGATCAGCATGATCATGGGCCCCTGCGCCGGCGGTGCCGTGTATTCGCCGGCCATGACCGACTTCATCTTCATGGTGAAGGACTCCAGCTACATGTTCGTCACCGGCCCCGAGGTGGTGAAGACCGTCACGCATGAAAGCGTGACCGCCGAGGAACTGGGCGGCGCCATTACCCACACCACCCGCAGCGGCGTGGCCGACATGGCCTTCGAGAACGACGTCGAGGCGCTGATGATGCTGCGCCGCCTCTACAACTACCTGCCGCTGAACAACCGCGAGAAGCCGCCCGTGCGCCTGGGCAACAACGGCCTGGGCGACCCGGCCGACCGGCTCGACTATTCGCTCGACACGCTGGTGCCCGACAACCCGAACAAGCCCTACGACATCAAGGAACTCATCCTGAAGGTGGTGGACGACGGCGATTTCTTCGAGCTGCAGCCCGACTACGCGAAGAACATCGTGATCGGCTTCGCCCGCATGGAAGGCCAGACCATCGGCATCGTCGCCAACCAGCCGCTGGTGCTGGCGGGCTGCCTGGACATCAAGAGCAGCATCAAGGCCGCGCGCTTCGTGCGCTTCTGCGACGCCTTCAACATCCCGGTGGTCACCTTCGTCGACGTGCCCGGCTTCATGCCCGGCACCGGCCAGGAGTACGGCGGCATCATCAAGCACGGCGCCAAGCTGCTGTACGCGTACGCCGAGTGCACGGTGCCGAAGATCACCGTCATCACGCGCAAGGCCTATGGCGGCGCCTACGACGTGATGGCCTCCAAGCACCTGCGCGGCGACGTCAACCTCGCCTGGCCGCGCGCCGAGATCGCGGTGATGGGCGCCAAGGGCGCGGTGGAAATCATCTTCCGCGAGGACAAGAACGACCCCGAGAAGCTCGCCGCCCGCGAGGCCGAGTACAAGGCCCGCTTCGCCAACCCGTACGTGGCGGGCGCGCGCGGCTACATCGACGACGTGATCCTGCCGCACGAGACCCGCAAGCGCATCTGCCGCTCGCTGGTGATGCTGCGCGAGAAGAAGCTCGAGAACCCGTGGCGCAAGCACGGCAACATTCCGCTGTGAGCGAAACGGAGAAGAAGAACATGTTCAAGAAGATCCTGATCGCAAACCGTGGCGAAATCGCCTGCCGCGTCATTCAAACGGCCAAGAAGATGGGCATCCTCACCGTCGCCGTCTATTCCGACGCCGACAAGGAAGCCCGCCATGTCGAACTCGCCGACGAGGCCGTGCACATCGGCGCCGCGCCCAGCCGCGAGAGCTACCTGCAGGCCGACCGCATCATCGCGGCCTGCAAGAAGACCGGGGCCGAAGCGGTGCACCCGGGCTATGGCTTCCTGTCGGAGAACGAGGCCTTCGCCCGGCAGGTCGAGGAAGAGGGCATCGCCTTCATCGGGCCCAAGCACTATTCGATCGCGGCGATGGGCGACAAGATCGCCTCGAAGAAGCTCGCGAACGAAGCCAAGGTCAACACCATTCCGGGCTGGAACGACGCCATCGAGACGGCGGAGCGCGCGGTCGAGATCGCCAGGGACATCGGCTATCCGGTGATGATCAAGGCCTCGGCCGGCGGCGGGGGCAAGGGCCTGCGCGTGGCCTTCAACGACAAGGAGGCCTTCGAGGGCTTCACTTCGTGCCGCAACGAGGCGCGCAACAGCTTCGGCGACGACCGCGTGTTCATCGAGAAGTTCGTCGAGGAGCCTCGCCACATCGAAATCCAGGTGCTGGGTGACTCGCACGGCAACGTCATCTACCTGAACGAGCGCGAGTGCTCCATCCAGCGCCGCCACCAGAAGGTGATCGAGGAGGCGCCGTCGCCCTTCATCTCCGACGCCACGCGCAAGGCGATGGGCGAGCAGGCCGTGGCGCTGGCCAAGGCGGTGAAGTACCAGAGCGCGGGCACGGTGGAGTTCGTGGTCGGCAAGGACCAGAGCTTCTACTTCCTCGAAATGAACACCCGCCTGCAGGTGGAGCACCCGGTGACGGAGTGCATCACCGGCCTCGACCTGGTGGAACTGATGATCCGCGTGGCCGCCGGCGAGAAGCTGCCGCTGACGCAGGAGCAGGTGAAGCGCGAGGGCTGGGCCATCGAGTGCCGCATCAACGCCGAAGACCCGTTCCGCAACTTCCTGCCTTCCACCGGCCGGCTGGTGAAGTTCCAGCCGCCGGGCGAGACCATGTTCGCGAGCGACACGCAGCGCCTGAACGGCGTGCGCGTGGACACCGGCGTGTACGAGGGCGGCGAGATCCCGATGTACTACGACTCGATGATCGCCAAGCTCATCGTGCACGGCAAGGATCGCCAGCACGCGATCGCCCGCATGCGCGAGGCGCTCAACGGCTTCGTGATCCGCGGCATCAGCAGCAACATCCCGTTCCAGGCGGCGCTGCTGGCCCATCCGAAGTTCGTGGCGGGCGACTTCAACACCGGCTTCATCGCCGAGCACTATGGCAAGGGCTTCCACGCGGAGGACGTGCCGCACGCCGATCCCTCGTTCCTGGTCGCGCTGGCGGCGTACGTGCATCGCCGCTACCGTGCAAGGGCTTCCGGCATCAGCGGGCAGCTCGAAGGGCATGGCGTGAAGGTGGGCGAGCAGTTCGTCGTGGTCGAGTTGGGGCACGAGGGCAAGCATGTGCACCACCCGGTGTCCGTCACCGACTTCCACGGCAAGACTGGCGCGAGCTCGGTGACCGTGAACGGCAAGACCTACAAGATCGACAGCAGCCTGGCGCTGGGTTCGATCCGGGTGCAGGGCATCGTCAACGACAGGCCCTTCACCGCGCAGGTGGAGCGTGGCGCGGGCAAGAACCCGCTGGCGCTTCGTGTGTCGCACGACGGCACGCAGATCGAGGCGATGGTGCTCTCGCCGCTGGGCGCGCGCCTGCTCGAACTCATGCCCTACAAGGCGCCGCCGGACCTCAGCAAGTTCCTGATGTCGCCGATGCCGGGGCTGCTGGTGGAGGTGTCGGTGCAGCCGGGGCAGCAGGTGCGCGCCGGCGAGAAGCTGGCCGTCATCGAGGCGATGAAGATGGAAAACGTGCTGTTCGCCGCGCAGGACGGCGTGGTGGGCAAGATTTCGGCGAACAAGGGCGAGTCGCTCGCCGTCGATCAGATCATTCTGGAGTTCAACTGATGGGTGCCAACGACTTTCAACAGGCAGTCACGCTGCATCGCCCGGCCAAGATCGCGACGCCGCAGGGCCCGTGGTCCGTCGAGGCGATCCAGGCGCTGCTCGACAAGCCGCTGATGGACCTGCTCTTCGAGGCGCAGACCGTGCACCGCCAGCATTTCCCCGAAGGCGACATCGAGCTGGCGACGCTGCTGTCGGTGAAGACCGGCGGCTGTCCCGAGAACTGCGGCTACTGCCCGCAGTCGGCCGAGTTCGACACCGGCGTGAAGGCGCAGAAGCTCATGGAGGTCGACGAGGTGGTGCGCGCCGCGCAGGCCGCCAAGGACGCCGGCGCCACGCGCTTCTGCATGGGCGCCGCATGGCGCGCGCCCAAGGACCGCGACGTCGAGAAGGTGGCGGTGCTGGTCGAGGCCGTGAAGGGCCTGGGCATGCAGACCTGCGCCACGCTCGGCATGCTGGAGCCGCATCACGCGCACCAGCTGAAGGCCGCCGGCCTCGACTACTACAACCACAACCTCGACACCGCGCCCGAGTACTACACCGACGTGGTCGACACGCGCACTTATCAAGATCGGCTCGACACGCTGGCCAACGTGCGCAGCGCCGGCATCAGCGTGTGCTGCGGCGGCATCGTCGGCATGGGCGAGCAGCCGGTGCACCGCGCGGGGCTGATCGCGCAGCTGGCCAACCTGAATCCGTATCCGGAATCGGTGCCCATCAACAGCCTGGTGCGCGTGCCCGGCACGCCGCTGGCCGACTCGGAGCCGGTCGACCCGTTCGATTTCGTGCGCATGATCGCGGTGGCCCGCATCACCATGCCGACCGCGCGCGTGCGGCTGTCGGCCGGCCGCCAGCAGATGGGCGACGCGGTGCAGGCGCTGTGCTTCATGGCGGGCGCGAACTCGATCTTCTATGGCGACAAGCTGCTGGTCACCGGCAACCCCGACGTCGAGGCCGACACGGTGCTGCTGCGCAAGCTGGGGCTGAACTCGCGCCAGGTGCAGGAGCAGGCGGAAGGGTGCGCAGCATGACCGCCGCTACCGAGCGCCCCTTCAAGGTGCTGGGCATCCAGCAGATCGCCATCGGCGGGCCCGACAAGCTGCGGCTGCAGAAGCTGTGGGTCGACATGCTGGGGCTCGAAGTCACCGGCACCTTCAAAAGCGAGCGCGAGAACGTCGACGAAGACATCTGCGCGATGGGCGCGGGGCCCTTCAAGGTCGAGGTCGACCTGATGCAGCCGCTGGACCCCGAGAAGAAACCCGCCGTTCACACGACGCCGCTGAACCATGTCGGCCTGTGGATCGACGATCTGCCCAAGGCCGTCGAGTGGCTCACGGCTCAGGGCGTGCGCTTTGCGCCGGGCGGCATCCGCAAGGGCGCGGCGGGCTTCGACATCTGCTTCCTCCACCCGAAGGCGAACGACGAGTTCCCGGTCGCTGGCGAGGGCGTGCTCATCGAGATGGTGCAGGCGCCGCCCGAGGTGGTGGCCGCCTTCGGAGCGCTGGCCGCTACGCGTTGACGATCTTCTTGATGGGCGGCTTCACGTCCGAACTGCGCGGCGGCAGCATCGGCTGGTGCTCGCGCGCCGGGTTCAGGATGATCGAGGTCGCCGTCTCGGTGAGGATGCAGAACTTGGTGACCACCGCGTCGAGGTGGCTCACGTCGATCACCGCGATCTCCAGGATCCAGCTGTCCTCGCCAGTCACGTTGTAGGCATTGACGCACTCGGGCGTCTCCTGCACCAGCTTGACGACGAGGTCGTAATCGGCGCGGCCGACGCGAATGATGGCGCGGATACCGTAGCCCAGCTTGCCGAGGTTGACGGTGGCGCGGTAGCCGCTGATGACGCCGGCCGCCTCCAGCTTCTTCACGCGCTCGGTCACGGCCGGCTGGCTCAGGTGCACGCGGCGGCCCAGTTCGGCCATGGTCAGGCGTGCGTCGGCCTGCAGCTCGGCGAGGATGCGGGTGTCGTGGGCGTCCAGGGCGGGGTTCAAGGAAAAGTCCATGCAAGTCCTTCAAATCGACGGTGAAGCGGCGGCAGAACCATGAAAACTGCATGGCTGCGGGAGGATGGCTTTCATACCATGACCGGCACTCGATACCAACAAGAGACGCCATCGACATGCCGACCCTCGCTTCTCCCGCACAAGCCGCACCGGGCACCACTCGGCCCGGGCTGCCGCCGCTGCTGTGGCTTTGCCTCGCCGCCACATGGGTGGTGTGGGGCTCCACCTATCTCGCGATCAAGTACGCGCTGATCAGCTTTCCGCCTTTCCTGCAGATGGGCTCGCGCTTCCTGGTCGCAGGTGTGCTCCTCGCGGCCTGGATGCGCTGGCGCGGGGCGCCGTGGCCCTCGCTCGTGCAGTGGCGCAATGCGCTGATCGTCGGCGCGCTGATGCTGGGCGGCGGCATGGGCGGCACGGCCTACGCGGAGGTGTCTATCGGCTCCGGTCTGGTGGTGGCGTTCATCGCGGTGATCCCGCTGCTGATCGCGTTGCTCAACCTGATCTGGGGCGTGAAGCCATCGAAGCTGGAGGCCGCCGGCATCGCGCTCGGCCTCGTCGGCGTGCTGATGCTCACGCAGGGCAGCGGATTCCGCTCGTCGCCAGAAGGCCTTGTGGCCATCTGCATCGCCACGGCCTGCTGGTCTCTGGGCAGCGTGCTGAGCCAGCGCAGCCTGCCGCTGGCGCCCGGCGCGATGGGCTTCGCGAGCGAGATGCTCTGCGGCGGCGTGGTGCTGATGGTGCTCGCGGCCGTGTCCGGCGAAACCATGAGCTGGCCGCCTCAGCCCGAAGCGCTCGCCGCCTGGGTCTACCTGGTGGTGTTCGGCTCGCTGATCGCCTTCAACGCCTACATGGTGCTGCTGGCCAGGGCTCCGGCCGCGCTCGCCGCGAGCTACACCTTCGTCAACCCGGTGATCGCGATGCTGCTGGGCGTGTGGATCGCCAACGAGGCCGTGACCCGCTTCGAGTGGTACGCCGTGGCCGTGGTGCTGGCCGGCGTGCTGCTGATGCTCTTCAAGCGCAGAGGTTGAACCGGGCTGGTCAGGAACACCGCGGAACCGGCTCCGCCGGGCCGCAGGTGTTGCCCCCGGAAGGGGGGCGCGCAGCGACACGAAGTGCGCGAAGCCTGGGGGAGAGCCTTGCTATGCGCCGGGGCGGCGCCACACGGCCAAAGTAGCCGCGAGCAGCCACATGCCGGCTGCGCAGCCGCGGTTCATCAGCCTGATGCCCCGCTGCGAGAGGAAGCGCACGGCCTGCGTGCCGGCGCCCGCGTAGGCCAGCATCACGCAGGTGTCGAGCACGACGAAGACGGCGCCGAGCAGCAGGTATTGCGGGCCCTGCGGCTTCGCGATGTCGACGAACTGCGGCAGGAAGGCCGCGAAGAACAGCACCGTTTTCGGGTTCGACAGCGCCACCGCGAGGCTGCGCACGAGGGCGATGCGCCCCTGCGGCCGCATCTCGAGCGGCGACTTGGCCAGCGCGGTGCGCAGGTCGGTCGCCTCGCTGCGCCAGAGCTTGATGCCCAGCCACACGAGGTAGGCGACACCGGCCACGCGGATGGCATTGAAGAGCCATTCGGAAGCCGCCAGCAGCGAACCCAGTCCGAACGCCACGACCGCGATCAGCGTGATGCTGCCAAGCGATGCCCCGGCAATGCCCCAGCTCGCGCGGCGCATGCCGCCTTCGATGCCGTTGGACAGCGCCAGCAGCATCGTCGGCCCCGGAATCAGGGCCAGCGCGAGCGAAGCGATCACGTAGATGAGCAGGGTGTCGAGCGTCATGGTTTGGCAGCCGGTGGTCGTCGTTGTTGGGAGGCGGCGCGGGCGCGCGCCAGGGCGGCTTCGACGACGGAGCGCTTGCGGGCGTCGGCGTCTTGCGGCGCATTCTCGGGCTCGGGGGCGGTTTCGGCCAGCCGGGCGTCGGTGTTGCGGTGCCTGCCGTGCACCTCGTAGCGGCTGCGCGCGCTGCGGGCCTGCTCGGCCGACCAGGCCTGCCAGCCGCTGAGGCCCGGCGTCTCGACTTCGAGCGAGATGCAGTCGACCGGACAGACCGGAATGCACAGCTCGCAGCCCGTGCAATGGGCTTCGATCACCGTGTGCATGCGTTTGTTGATGCCGACGATGGCGTCGGTGGGGCAGGCGTCGAGGCACAGCGTGCAGCCGATGCACCAGGCCTCGTCGATGACGGCCATGGCGCGCGGGCCTTCGGTGCCGAACCGGGGATCGAGGGGCAGGGCGGGGCGGCCGGTGATGCGGGCGAGCCGCTCTATGCCTTCCGCGCCGCCGGGCGGGCACTGGTTGATGCCGGCCTCGCCGTCGGCCACGGCCTGCGCGTAGCCTGCGCAATCCGGGTAGCCGCAACGTGTGCACTGCGTCTGAGGCAGTGCGTCGTTGATCCGTGCGGCGAGCCCGTTCACTTTGCGTTGTCGATGCGCTGCCGTTTCAGCGGGCGGTGCGCTTCTTCGCCGCCACGGTCGCGGCCTTCTTCACCGGCGCCTTCTTGGCGGCCACGGAGGCGGGGATCCTGCGGCCGGGTTTGACGGTGTCTTCGGCGCCCAGGCCGCCGCGGCTGCTGGCACGGCTTTGCGGCTGGTCGTTGGCCGCGATGAACTTCAGCACCTTCGGATAGACCAGTTCGCGCCAGCGGCGGCCGCTGAAGATGCCGTAGTGGCCGGCGCCCTTGACCTCGTAGTGCTCGCGCTTGTCGTCGGCGATGCCGGTGCACAGGCTGTGCGCGGCCTCGGTCTGGCCCGAGCCGGAGATGTCGTCGAGCTCGCCTTCGACCGTCAGCAAGGCGGTGGCGTGGATGTCCTGCGGCCGCACGCGCTCCACCTGGCCCTTGGGGTTGCGGACGTCCCAGGTGCCGTTGACCAGGTCGAACTCCTGGAACACCGTGCGGATGGTCTCGAGGTAGTAATCGGCGTCCATGTCGAGCACGGCGTTGTACTCGTCGTAGAACTTGCGGTGGGCCTCGGCGCTGGCGTCGTCGCCCTTGATGAGGTCCTTGAAGTAGTCGTAGTGGCTGCTGGCGTGGCGGTCGGGGTTCATCGCCACGAAGCCGGTGTGCTGCAGGAAGCCGGGGTAGACCTTGCGGCCCGCGCCGGGGAAGCCCTGCGGCACGCGATAGATCACGTTGTTCTCGAACCACTCGAAGCTCTTGTTCATCGCGAGGTTGTTCACCGCCGTGGGAGACTTGCGAGCGTCGATGGGGCCGCCCATCATGGTCATGGTGAGCGGCAGCGGTTCGCCGCGGCTGGCCATGAGCGACACGGCAGCGAGCACCGGCACCGTCGGCTGGCACACGCTCACCACGTGGCAGTTGCCGTACTCGGCCTGCAGCCGGCGGATGAACTCCTGTACGTAGTTGATGTAGTCGTCGAGGTGGAACTCGCCCTCGGCCAGCGGCACCATGCGCGCGTTCTTCCAGTCGGTGATGTAGACCTTGTGGTCCTGCAGCATGGTGCGCACCGTATCGCGCAGCAGCGTGGCGTAGTGGCCCGACAGGGGCGCCACGACCAGCACCACGGGCTGGCTCTTGAGCGTCTTGAGGATGTGCGGCTCGTCGGTGAAACGCTTGAAGCGGCGCAGCTCGCAGAAGGGCTTGTCGAGCTCGACGGCTTCCTGGATCACGACCTCCGCGCCGTCGACCTTGACGGACTTGATGTTGAACTCGGGCTTCTCGTAGTCCTTGCCCAGCCGGTAGAGCAGGTCGTAGCTCGCGGCCATGCGCTGGGAGATCGGAAGCTGGCCCCACACGGCACCGGGGCTGTAGAGCTTGGAGGCCGCCTGTGCGAAGTCCGCGAAGGGCTCCATCAGGGAACGCTGGGCTTCGTAGAGTTGATAGAGCATCGGAGTCTTGGAGTGGAATGTTGCGGCGCAATATATCAGCGCATCCGCTGCATTGCAGGAGGCCTAACCCCTACATTCACCCGCCGCCGGGGCTCTTCTCGGAGGGAGTGCGAAGGAATCGTCGCCCTGGGCGGATTCCCTCACACATTGCTGTCACCTAGATGACTTTGGCGATCGAAGCGCAGACGTGCCCGATGTTCTTGCTGTTGAGCGCTGCCACGCACATGCGGCCGGTGTCGGTGCCGTACACGCCGAACTCGTTGCGCAGGCGGACCATCTGGTCCTTGGTGAGGCCCGAGTAGCTGAACATGCCGATCTGGGTGGTGATGAAGCTCATGTCTTCCTTCACGCCGGCGGCCTTCAGGCCGTCGACCAGCGCCTGGCGCATGGCCTTGATGCGCACGCGCATCTCGCCCAGTTCTTTCTCCCACAGGGCGCGCAGCTCGGGGTTGCCGAGCACCGCGGCCACCACGGCGCCGCCGTGCGTGGGCGGGTTGCTGTAGTTGGTGCGGATGGCGATCTTGAGCTGCGACAGCACGCGGCCGGCTTCTTCCTTGTTCTCGCACAGCACCGACAGGGCGCCCACGCGCTCGCCGTACAGGCTGAAGCTCTTGGAGAAGGAGGTCGAGACGAAGAAGGTCAGGCCGGCTTCGACGAACTTGGCGACGGCGGCGCCGTCTTCCTTCAGGCCGTAGCCGAAACCCTGGTAGGCCATGTCGAGGAAGGGCACCAGGCCCTTGGCCTTGACGGCGGCGACCACCTGGTCCCACTGGGCCGGGGTGATGTCGTACCCGGTCGGGTTGTGGCAGCAGGCGTGCAGCACGACGATGGTGCCGGCGGGGGCTGCGTTGAGGGCGGCCAGCATGCCGTCGAAGTTGATGCCGCGCTTTGCGGCGTCATAGTAGGGGTAGCTCTCGACTTCGAAGCCGGCGTTGGTGAAGAGCGCGCGGTGGTTTTCCCAGCTCGGGTCGCTGATCAGCACCTTGGCGTTGGGGTTGAGCTTCTTCAGGAAGTCGGCGCCGACCTTCAGGCCGCCAGTGCCGCCGATGGCCTGGATGGTGGCCACGCGGCCGGAGGTGACGGGTTCGCTGTCGGCACCGAAGACCAGTGCCTTGACGGCGTTGTCGTAGGCGGCGATGCCGTCGATGGGGAGGTAGCCGCGCGCGGTGGGCGCCTTCATCATGTTCTGCTCGGCCGCCTGCACGCACTGCAGCAGGGGCAGCTTGCCGTTGTCGTCGTAATAGACGCCGACGCCGAGATTGACCTTGTTGGGGTTGGTGTCGGCTGCGAATTGTTCGTTGAGGCCGAGGATCGGGTCGCGCGGTGCCATTTCGACCGCGGTGAACATAGACATGGAAAGGTCCTTTGGGATGAAAGCTGCGCTGCAACCGGATGTGGCTTTATGCTTTCCGGTTGCCTTGAATTTTACCGGCGCGAGCGCCACCTGTCGGGAACAGCCATGCCAGACAACAACGAAGCCATAGCAGACCTGAAGAAACTCGACCCGATCGGGCCGGCGAAGCAGGGCGAGTTCGTCAAGTTCCCGGGTTCACCCTTCGAGCTCTACCAGCCCTATCCGCCGGCTGGCGACCAGCCCACGGCCATCGAGGGGCTGGTGGAAGGCGTGAAGGACGGCGAGTCGTTCCAGACCCTGCTGGGCGTCACCGGCTCCGGCAAGACCTTCACCATGGCCAACGTGATCGCCCGCCTGGGCCGCCCGGCCATCGTGTTCGCCCCCAACAAGACGCTGGCGGCGCAGCTCTACAGCGAATTCCGCGAGTTCTTCCCCAAGAACGCCGTCGAATACTTCGTCAGCTACTACGACTACTACCAGCCAGAGGCCTACGTGCCCCAGCGCGACCTGTTCATCGAGAAGGACTCGTCGATCAACGAGCACATCGAGCAGATGCGCCTGTCGGCCACCAAGAGCGTGCTGGAGCGGCGCGACACGGTCATCGTGGCCACGGTGAGCGCTATCTACGGCATCGGCACGCCCGAGGACTACATGGAGATGCGGCTGATTGCCCGCGTCGGCGACAAGGTCGGCCAGCGCGACCTGATCTCGCAGCTGATCCGCATGCAGTACACGCGCAACGAGCAGGACTTCGCCCGCGGCACGTTCCGGGTGCGCGGCGACACCATCGACGTCTTCCCGGCCGAGCACAGCGAACTGGCGATCCGCTTCGAGCTGTTCGACGACGAGATCGAGTCGCTGCAGCTCTTCGACCCGCTGACCGGGCGCGTCCGGCAGAAGGTGCCGCGCTTCACGGTGTACCCGTCGAGCCACTACGTGACGCCGCGCGACAAGGTGCTGGCGGCGGTGGAAACCATCAAGCTCGAGCTGGCCGACCGGCTCAAGGAACTGCTGGGCGTCGGCAAGCTGGTGGAGGCGCAGCGGCTGGAGCAGCGCACGCGCTTCGACCTCGAGATGCTTTCGGAAATCGGCCACTGCAAGGGCATCGAGAACTACACGCGCCACCTCTCGGGCGCCGCGCCGGGCGATCCGCCGCCCACGCTGACCGACTACCTGCCGAAGGACGCGCTGATGTTCCTCGACGAGAGCCACCAGATGGTCGGCCAGCTCGGCGGCATGTACAACGGCGACAGGGCGCGCAAGGTCACGCTGGTCGAGTACGGATTTCGCCTGCCGAGCGCGCTGGACAACCGGCCGCTCAAGCTGGAGGAGTTCGAGGCCCGGGTGCGCCAGTGCATCTTCGTCTCGGCCACGCCGGCGCAGTACGAGAAGGACCATGCCGGCAACGTGGTCGAGCAGCTGGTGCGGCCCACCGGGCTGATCGACCCCGAGGTCGAAGTGCGCCCCGCCACGCACCAGGTGGACGATGTGCTGGGCGAAATCCGCACCCGGGTCGAGAAGAACGAGCGCGTGCTGATCACCACGCTGACCAAGCGCATGGCCGAGCAACTGACCGACTACCTGGGCGACAACGGCGTGAAGGTGCGCTACCTGCACAGCGACGTCGACACGGTGGAGCGGGTGGAGATCCTGCGCGACCTGCGCCTGGGCACTTTCGACGTGCTGGTGGGCATCAACCTGCTGCGCGAGGGGCTGGACATTCCGGAGGTGTCGCTGGTGGCGATCCTCGACGCCGACAAGGAAGGCTTCCTGCGCGCGGAGCGCTCGCTGATCCAGACCATCGGCCGCGCCGCGCGGAACCTGAACGGCAAGGCCATCCTGTACGCCGACAGGATGACCGACTCGATGAAGAAGGCCATCGGCGAAACCGAGCGCCGCCGCGCCCGGCAGATCGCCTACAACGAAGCCAACGGCATCACGCCGCGCAGCATCGTCAAGCAGGTGCGCGACCTGATCGACGGCGTCTACAGCGAAAAGAGCGGCAAGGAAGCGGCCAAGCTCGACCTGGAGCGCGCCAAGGTCGAGGACATGAGCGAGAAGGACATTGCCCGCGAAATCAAGCGGCTCGAGAAGCAGATGCTGGAGCACGCACGCAACCTCGAATTCGAGAAGGCAGCCCGGGTTCGCGACCAGCTGGCGCTGCTGCGGGAACAGGCGTTCGGGGCCTCGGGCGGCGACAACATCGCCGGTCTGGCGCAGTAAGCCGGACGTTCGCATCTCCCTGCGAACCCGCGCTGGGGTTTACCCGAGCAGACCTCGGGGGCTTCTGTTATACTTGAGCGAAATACTCAACAACAAAGAGAAGAACTTCGCGATGAAGGACCGACTCCTACCGGCTGGTTCACCAGCGTCAGGGGTCGGGCAGGGCGGAGACGAGGTCACCGCGGTCCTGGACCAAGGTGTCGTTTCAACGGTAAGCACTTGAAGGAGCTTGCGATGCGTCTCACTACCAAAGGCCGTTTTGCGGTCACAGCCATGATCGATCTGGCGTTGCGTCAGAACACCGGTCCGGTCACGCTGGCCGCGATCAGCCAGCGGCAGCAGATCTCGCTGTCGTACCTCGAACAGCTATTCGGCAAGCTGCGCCGTCACGAGCTGGTCGAGTCGACCCGCGGCCCCGGGGGCGGCTACAGCCTCGGCCGCAAGGCAGCGGACATCACAGTGGCCGACATCATCGTCTCCGTTGATGAGCCCATCGACGCTACCCAGTGCGGCGGCAAGGAAAACTGCCTCGGCGAAGCCGGCCGCTGCATGACTCACGAGCTCTGGGCCTCTCTGAACCAGCGCATGGTCGAGTTCCTCGACTCCGTCACCCTGCAGAAGCTGGTCGACGACCAGATCGCCAAGGGCGTGCAGATCGAGAACAAGCCGGTCGTCAAGCGCGCCATCTCCGCGCAGCCGGTGGTCAAGCCGATTCGTGTGAACGCGCCGAATTCGGTGTTCGCGCTCGGGAACGCATTCGCGAAGTCCTGATAGCGCCGAGTCAGAGTCCCGGCGGCGCCTTCGGGCGCCCAGCCTGAGCAGCCCAGATCAAAGAACAACCCCCACGCCAGCACGAGCCAGCCATGGACGTAACTCCTCATTTTCCGATCTATCTCGATTACGGCGCCACCACGCCGGTCGACCCGCGCGTGGTCGACGCCATGATTCCCTGGTTGCGCGAGCACTTCGGCAACCCGGCGTCGCGCAGCCACGCATGGGGCTGGGAGGCTGAGGAGGCGGTCGAGAAGGCACGCGGCCAGGTGGCCGAACTGATCAACGCCGACCCGCGCGAGATCGTCTGGACCTCGGGCGCCACGGAGTCGATCAACCTCGCGCTCAAGGGCGCAGCCAATTTCTACAAGGGCAAGGGCAAGCACCTCATCACCCTGAAGACCGAGCACAAGGCCGTGCTCGACACCATGCGCGAACTGGAGCGCCAGGGCTTCGAGGTCACCTACCTCGACGTCGAGGAAAACGGCCTCGTCGACCTCGAAAAGTTCAAGGCAGCGATCCGCCCCGACACCATCCTGGTCAGCGTGCTCTTCGTGAACAACGAGATCGGCGTGATCCAGGACGTGGTCTCCATCGGCAACATCTGCCGCGAAAAGGGGATCGTCTTCCACGTCGACGCTGCCCAGGCCACCGGCAAGATCGACATCGACATCACGAAGCTGCCCATCGACCTGATGAGCCTGGCCTCGCACAAGACCTATGGCCCCAAGGGTATCGGCGCCCTGTACGTGCGCCGCAAGCCGCGCGTGCGCCTCGAGGCGCAGATGCACGGTGGTGGCCATGAGCGCGGCATGCGTTCGGGCACGCTGCCCACGCACCAGATCGTCGGCATGGGCGAGGCCTACCGCATCGCCAAGCTGGAGATGCACAAGGACATCGAACACGCGCGCCGTCTGCAGAAGCGTCTGCTCGACGGCCTGAAGGATGTCGAGCAGGTGTTCATCAACGGCGACCTCGAACACCGCGTGCCGCACAACCTGAACATGAGCTTCAACTACGTCGAGGGCGAGTCGCTGATCATGGGCATCAAGGGCCTGGCGGTGTCGTCGGGTTCGGCCTGCACCTCGGCCAGCCTGGAGCCCAGCTACGTGCTGCGCGCCCTGGGCCGCAGCGACGAACTGGCCCACAGCAGCCTTCGCATGACCATCGGCCGCTTCACGACCGAAGAAGAGATCGACTACGCCATTTCGACCATCAAGCACAACGTTGCCAAGCTGCGCGAGCTGAGCCCCCTGTGGGAGATGTTCCAGGACGGCGTGGACATCAGCACGATCCAGTGGTCGGCCCACTGACGCAGGTCAGACCCGCACCAGGCACCACGATTGAACAAAGTTTGAGAGGTACACCATGGCATATTCTTCCAAGGTCATCGACCACTACGAAAACCCGCGCAACGTCGGCTCCTTCGAAAAGGGCGACGACTCCGTCGGCACCGGCATGGTCGGCGCCCCGGCCTGCGGCGACGTGATGAAGCTGCAGATCAAGGTCAACCCCGAAACCGGCGTGATCGAAGACGCTCGCTTCAAGACCTACGGCTGCGGCTCGGCCATCGCCTCGTCGTCGCTCGTGACCGAATGGGTCAAGGGCAAGACGCTCGACGAAGCGGCCGCGCTCAAGAACGCGCAGATCGCCGAGGAACTGGCGCTGCCGCCGGTGAAGATCCACTGCTCCATCCTGGCGGAAGACGCCATCAAGGCAGCCGTGAACGACTACAAGGCCAAGCACGGCGTCAAGACCGAAACCGGTGCCGCTGCCGAAGCTGTCCACTGACATGGCCGTCACGCTGACAGAAGCCGCTGCCCGACATGTCACCCGCTACCTCGGCAAGAGGGGCAAGGGGGTGGGTGTGCGGCTGGGCGTGAAGACCACGGGTTGCTCTGGCCTGGCCTACAAGCTCGAGTACGTGGACGAACTGGCGCCCGAAGACGTGGTCTTCGAAGACCACGGCGTGAAGGTGCTGGTCGATCCGAAGAGCCTCGCCTACATCGACGGCACGCAGCTCGACTTCGTGCGCGAGGGCCTGAACGAGGGCTTCAAGTTCAACAACCCCAACGAGCGTGACCGCTGCGGTTGCGGGGAAAGCTTCCGCATCTGAACTGATGCGCCGTCGCTGACTGCGACCACAGCCGCCAACATGTCATGTGCTGGCGGTTTTTTCTTGCCATGAACCTGAACGACACCGACTTTCAACTGTTCGCCGTCCCGGCGACCTTCGCGCAGGACCGCACAGTGCTCGACGCGCGCTGGAAAGAGCTGCAGCGCGAGGCCCACCCGGACCGCTTCGCCGCGCAAGGCGCCGCGGCGCAGCGCGTGGCCATGCAGTGGTCGGTGCGCATCAACGAGGCTTACCAGCGCCTGAAGGACCCGATCCGCCGCGCCAGCTACATCTGCGAGCTGAACGGCGCGCCGCTCGATGCCGAGAACAACACGGCGATGCCGTCCGATTTCCTGATGCAGCAGATGGAGTGGCGCGAATCCCTCGACGAGGTGACGGACATCGCTTCGCTCGAGAAGCTGCAGGCGGAGGTCGAGGCCGGCCGCGCGCGCGCGCTGTCGTCGCTCGACTGGCTCATCGACGAGAAGGGCGACTACCCGGCGGCGGCCAGGCAGGTGAGAGCCCTCATGTTCATTGAGCGCTTCGCGCAGGACGTCGAAGCCAAGTTCGATCAGTTGGGACAATAACGGCATGGCTCTTCTCCAGATTTCCGAACCCGGCCAGGCGCCCGACCCGCATCAGCGCCGCATCGCCGTGGGCATCGACCTCGGCACCACGCATTCGCTGGTGGCCTCGGTGCGCAACGGCGTGGCCGAATGCCTGCCCGACGACCAGGGCCGCCTGCTGCTGCCTTCGGCCGTACGCTACCTCGAGGGCGACCGCCGCCAGATCGGCTTCGACGCGCTGGCCGCTCGTGCGCAGGACCCGGCCAACACCATCACTTCGGTGAAGCGCCTCATGGGCCGCGGCCTGGCCGACATCGCGAACCGCGAGTCGATGTCGTACCGCATCGGCAGCGGCGACGGCGGCATGGTCAAGGTGCAGACGCTGGCGGGCGAGAAGTCGCCGGTCGAGATCAGCGCCGAGATCCTCGCCACGCTGCGTTTCCGCGCTGAAGACACCTTCGACGACGAACTCTACGGCGCCGTCATCACCGTGCCCGCGTATTTCGACGAAGGCCAGCGCCAGGCGACCAAGGACGCCGCGCAACTCGCCGGCCTCAACGTGCTGCGCCTGATCAGCGAGCCCACGGCTGCTGCCATCGCCTACGGCCTCGACAACGCGAGCGAAGGCGTCTACGCGGTCTACGACCTGGGCGGCGGCACCTTCGACATCTCGATCCTGCGGCTCACGCAGGGCGTTTTCGAAGTCATTGCGACCGGCGGCGACTCGGCCCTCGGCGGCGACGACTACGACCATGCGCTGGCCGACTTCGTGCTCGCGCAGACTGGCCTGCAGGCCGGCAGCGATGCCGACAAGGCTGCGTTGCTCGTGGCAGCCCGTGCGGCGAAGGAAGCCCTGACCGATTCGGCGACGGTCGTGTTCAAGGCAGAGGTCGCAGGCAAGACCGTTTCGCTCGACCTGACGCGCGAGCAGTTCTACGCCGCCACCCAGCCGCTGACCGACCGCACCATCGCCGCCGTGCGCAAGGCACTGCGCGACGCGAAGCTCAAGGCCGAAGAGCTCAAGGGCATCGTTCTGGTGGGTGGCTCCACGCGCATGCCGCAGGTCCGCCGCGCGGTGGCCGATTTCTTCGGCCGCGAGCCACTGGTCAACCTGAATCCCGACGAAGTCGTGGCGCTGGGCGCCGCCATCCAGGCCAATCAACTGGCCGGCAACAACGGTGCGGGCGAACTGCTGCTGCTCGACGTGATCCCGCTGTCGCTTGGCATCGAGACCATGGGCGGCCTCGTCGAGCGCATCGTGCCGCGCAACCAGACCATCCCGACGGCGATGGCGCAGGACTTCACGACCTACCAGGACGGCCAGACCGCACTGGCGCTGCACGTGGTGCAGGGCGAGCGCGACCTCGTCTCCGACTGCCGCAGCCTCGCGCGCTTCACGCTGCGCGGCATCCCGCCAATGGCGGCCGGCGCGGCGCGCATCCGCGTGACCTTCACGGTCGACGCAGACGGCCTGCTGAGCGTGAGCGCGAAGGAGCAGGGCAGCGGCGTCGAGGCCAGCGTGGCGGTCAAGCCCTCGTATGGCCTGTCGGACGACCAGATCGCGACCATGCTGCAGGAAAGCTTCTCCACCGCGCAACAGGACATGCAAGCCCGCGCGCTGGTCGAGGCGCGCGTCGATGCCGATCGCATGCTGCTGGCCACGCAGAGCGCGCTCGATGCCGATGGCGACCTGCTGAACGACGAAGAGCGCGCGGCCATCGACGCATCGATGGCGCAGCTGCGCGAAGCCGCCAAGGGCAGTAACGAAGCCGCGACCATCGAGGCCGCCACCAAGAAGCTGGCCGACGACACCGAAGCCTTCGCCGCACAACGCATGAACGCGGGCATCGCGCGCGCGCTTGCCGGGCGCAAGGTCGAATCCCTCTAGAACAACAGCATGCCCACGATCAAGATCTACCCGCATCCCGAGTACTGCCCCGAAGGCGCAGAAATCACCGCGCCCGCCGGCACCTCGATCTGCGAGGCGCTGCTCGACAACCACATCGACATCGAGCACGCCTGCGAGATGAGCTGCGCCTGCACCACCTGCCACGTGATCGTGCGCGAAGGCTTCAACTCGCTGAACGAGGCGGAAGAGGGCGAGGAAGACCTGCTCGACCGCGCCTGGGGCCTGGAGCCGCAGTCGCGCTTGAGTTGCCAGGCGATCCTGGCGCAGGAGAATGTGACGATCGAGATTCCAAAGTACTCGATCAACCACGCCAAGGAAAACCACTGATGAGCGCAGCGCCGGGCCGCCCCAAGCAAGCTTGTACCGCAGTGCGAAGCACGGAGGTGCTTCGATGAGCCGCCAGATCGTCCTCGACACCGAAACCACCGGTCTCTCGGCCGAGAACGGCGACCGCATCATCGAGCTCGGCTGCGTGGAGCTGTTCAACCGCAAGCTCACCGGCAACGACCTGCACATCTACTTCAACCCCGAGCGCGAGAGCCACGAGGACGCGCTCAAGGTCCACGGCCTGACGACCGACTTCCTGCGCGACAAGCCCAAGTTCGGCACGCTGGCCAACGACATCGTCGAGTACCTGCGCGACGCCGAGATCATCATTCACAACGCGGCCTTCGACGTCGGCTTCCTCAACAAGGAGTTCGAGCGCGCGGGCCTGCCGCCGCTGCGCACCTTCGTCGGCGAAGTGACCGACACGCTGGCCATGGCCAAGCAGGTGTATCCGGGCAAGCGCAACTCGCTCGACGCGCTGTGCGACCGTTTTGGCGTCGACCGCTCGAACCGTACCTTCCACGGCGCCAAGCTCGACGCGCAGCTGCTGGCCGACGTCTACATCAACCTCACGCGCGGGCAGGACGCGCTGCTCATCGACGTGGCCGCAGCGGAGCCTGTGCAGGGCACCACCGTGGTGGCCGTCGACCTGAGCCAGTTCGAGTTGCCGGTGATCATGGCGGCCGAGCATGAGCTCACCGCACATGAGGCCGTGCTGGTCCAGCTCGACAAATCGAGTGGCGGCCGGACGCTGTTTCGAGAAAACGTCTGAGTTTCTTGAAAGCAGCTGAAAAGCTATGGCATAATCTGAGGCTTCGCAGAACGCGATACGTTTTCTAGGCACCGAGGCAAAAAGCAGCGGTGCCGAGGGCGGTTAGCTCAGGGGTAGAGCACAGCATTCACACTGCTGGGGTCGGAGGTTCGAAGCCTCCACCGCCCACCAATCAAAAAGCGACCTGGATTTCCAGGTCGCTTTTTTGTTTTGTGCGTCGAGAGGGGTTTCGGTTCGCCTCTCTCTGCTTCTCTATCCGTTGACTACTTCGTGGCGCCGAAGAGGTCGCCGCAGTTGTCGCACGCGAAGTACAGCTTCTGCTCTGCGCACTGCACCGAACCCGTCGCACCGGCGCGGATCTGCCAGTCGCACGATTTGCCCTGCCTCACAAGCGTGCCTTCGGCGTAGCAGGGCGCCAGTTCGTAGTTGTCGTGCAGCGTCTTGTAGTCGACCTCGCGTGCCTTCGAGAAGAACTCGCGCGCCTGTCCATGGCTGCGTGGCACGTCGGAGCTGCGGCAGGTGGCCGGCGAGTCGGAGTGGAAGTCCGCAACGTAGATATTGCTGAAGGCGGTGTCGCGAGTCGTCGCGCAAGAGGAAAGCAGCACGGCCCCGATTGCGAGACCCACCGCGCGGAGTCTCACTTCCATATCGCCGAACTCGCTTCGCCGGGGTTCTTGTACGACACCGTCGGATGCCGGTAGACATCTTCCGGCTTGAGATTGAACTGCGCATACAGCACCTCGATGAGCCACTGCAGCGAGCTGTTCTGCGCAGCGGTCACGGCCTCGTAGTTCTTGTCGTCGATGTGCATGCCGACCAGCTCGATGCCGATCGAGTCGCTGTTCACCGGATAGCGTTCCGGATACGGCTTCGCGCGCTCGTGCGCGTCGATGGCGTTGATCTGGTTGACCCACGACATCGCCAGCATCTTTGCCATTGCACCCGTGTCGCAGCTGCTCTTGTTGATGGTCAGGCACTTCGACTTGATCAGCTTGCCGACGTGATAGCAACGCGCGAGAACGCTCGCCGTCTGGTAGATCTGGCCGTTCTTGTCGATGAGGAAATGGGCGCCGTTGCCGCCCACCTGATAGCCGTTGAGGCTGGATTCGGCGGTGCCCGAGTCGGTCTGGTGAACGACGATGGCGAGCACGCTGGGGAGGGTGCCGTGTTCGATTCCCGGTGATCGTCGCAGGATCACCTTGGGGTCGATCAGCATCCCGTTTGCATCGATGGTGGACATTTCTCTCCCTGAAGAAAGTGACGCGATGACGGTTGCCTGCCGGGCTCCGGCAGCACGGGCCAGTACAACACATCCACCGTCGATGCCCAAGTCGCAGGAAGTAGTAACGCGACCTCCGGGCGACGATCCTGCAACAGTCGTCATTACCGTGTCACGAAGCTCTTGTCGCCCGTTGTCGGCCCGCACCGACGGCAAATGCAGCCCGCAGCTGTCGAATTTCTCGCACCGATGACCTAGAACCAGAAGGAAAGGAGCGCAGCCATGGCCACTCATCCCGACATTCCGCCGCCCGTCGCGCCCGACCTGCCCGTCGAGCCCGACGAAGGACCCGAGACGCCGCCCGACGAGCCCACCGATCCCGAGCCGCCCCCGTCCGCGCACTGAGATAGCGAAGCTCCCGCGCAAGCCGCGCTAAGCTCGCGCGATGGACGAAATTGATTGCGCCGTCATCGGCGGTGGTGTGGTGGGCTTGGCAGTGGCACGCGCCTTGGCGCTCGCGGGCCGGGAGGTGCTGGTGCTCGAATCCGAAGGGGCCATTGGCACAGGAACGAGTTCGCGCAACAGCGAGGTCATTCATGCCGGCATCTACTACCCGCAGGGCTCGCTCAAGGCGAACCTGTGCGTCGAGGGCAAGCAGTTGCTTTACGCCTACGCTGCCGAGCGCGGTGTGCCACACCAGCGCTGCGGCAAGCTGATCGTCGCCACCTCGCCCGAGCAGGCCGATCAGCTCGAAGCCATCCAGCAGAAGGCGGCTGCGAACGGCGTCGATGACCTTGTCCTGCTCACGGCACGGCAGGCCATTGCGATGGAGCCGCAGTTGCACTGCGTGGCTGCGCTGCATTCGCCCAGCACCGGCATCGTCGACAGTCATGCCCTCATGCTGAGCTTGCTGGGCGATCTGGAGAACGCCGGCGGGATGCTGGCGCTGAAGTCGCCGATCACGCGCGCGGAGTGCGGTGATGGCGCCATCGTGCTGGCGGCCGAAGACGGCACCGTGCTGCGCTGCCGCAGCGTGGTCAATGCGGCGGGCCTCGGGGCGCCGGCATTGGCCCGGCGCTTCGAGGGCCTGCCGCCGTCGTCGGTGCCGAAGGAGTACTTCGCCAAGGGCAACTACTTCACCCTGTCGGGGCGTGCGCCGTTCGGCCGGCTCGTCTACCCCGTGCCCGAGCCGGGCGGGCTGGGCGTGCATCTCACGATCGACCTGGGCGGCCAGGCCAAGTTCGGGCCGGACGTGCAATGGGTTTCATCTCCCGGCGAACTGGTTGTGGATCCCTCGCGCGGCGAGGGTTTCTACTCCGAAGTCCGCAAGTACTGGCCCGCGCTGCCGGATGGCGCGCTGATTCCGGGCTATGCGGGCATGCGGCCCAAGATTTCGGGGCCCGGCGAGCCGGCCGCCGACTTCATGATCGACGGGCCCGCATCGCACGGCGTGCCGGGGCTGGTGAACCTGTTCGGCATCGAGTCGCCCGGCCTCACGAGCAGTCTGGCCATCGGGCTGTACGTCGCCCGGCTGCTGGCCGAAGCATGACTGCGGAGGGGAGCAGGCGTCAGCCGATACCCATCGTGCGACAAAGTCTGCACATCTGTAGCGCCTGAGGGCCTTTCGAGCCTGTAACATGACAGCACGCCACTTGCTGGCGCGAAGCCGCCGGCGCGGTGCCGGTGTCATCACGGAGGAAAGTTTCCAATGAGTGCATCCCAAAATCTTGAAGCGGCAGCCGAAGACATTGCAAGCGACGTGCGCGGCGTGCTGGCGAGCAAGGACCTGGATTCGGTTCCCCACATCAAGGCGCTGCGCCAGCGCATCGACACCAAGCTGGCCATCGCACGCGAACTCGCGGCGGAGAAGAGCAAGCTCGCCGCCAAGAAGGCCCGCGAAGCGGCCAGCTCCGCCAACGCCTACGCCCACGACGAACCATGGCAGATCGCCGGTGCCGCATTGGCCGTCGGCGTGCTGGTGGGCCTGCTGCTTGGCCGCCGCTGACCAGGTAGTGCACGGCAGCAGCGGCGTTTCCGTTCACCCGGGCATGACTGGGGCCAGCCGATGAGGCTGCTCTCCCTGTTCGGACTGAACGCCCGCATCCGCCGGCTGCGCATCGCCGCGGCCGAGGGCGCCTTGGCGGCCGAGGACCGGGTGCAACTGCTGCGCATGGCCTGGGAAGACGAGAAGCAGCGGCTAAAGCTGATGCTCGTCCTCGGCCTGGCCGTGCTGGGGCTTACCACGGTCACGGTGGCTCTGCTGTCCGTGGCGGTGGTGGTGAACTTCTGGGACACGCCTCACCGCGTCACCGCCGCGTGGTCGGTGGCTGGCGTATGGATCGCGCTCTGGCTGGCGGCCGTCATCGGGCTGCTGCTGACCCTGCGCAATGCGGCCAACAGTTTCGTGCCTGCTCGCCGGGAGTTCGAGCGTGACTGGGCCTGGGCCCAGGAGCGTTTCGGCCTCGGCAAGGACCCAGGGGAGGACGAGGAAGCACCGCGCCGCGTCCGCCGTCCGGCCACGCGCGAAGAACTGCTTGCTCGCATGGAGATCCAGCGCCAGCGCATCGCGACGATGCAGGGCGGGCGCGAGACTCAGCCCGCGCCCGAGGCGGATGCCCCTCCGCCCAACGAGTCGGCCGCCGCTGCCGCGCTGCGCATCGCGCGTGCGCACCCGGTGGCCACCGGCGTCGTCGCGGCGGCTGCCGTGGTGGTGATCCGGCCGAAGCGGCTGCTGCGCTGGGCTGCGGTCATTGCGCCAGTGCTCTGGCGCATGCGCTGAGAGACTGAAGAGAAAAGGCGCTCAGGCCTTGCTGCCGCGATCGCGCAGCAGCGCCTGGGCCGCTTCGCGGACCAGCGCCGGGCCGCGATAGATCAGGCCGGTGTAGATCTGCACCACGTCCGCGCCTGCGGCGATCTTCGCCTTGGCATCGGCGCCGCTGAGGATGCCCCCCACGCCGATGATCGGAAAGTCCTTGCCCAGCGCCGCACGCAGCTGCGCGACTACGCGGTTGCTCGCCTCGCGCACCGGCGCGCCCGACAGGCCTCCCGCTTCCTCCGCGTGCGGCAATCCCTTTACCGCATCGCGCGCCAGCGTGGTGTTGGTGGCGATCACGCCGTCCATGCCGTGGCGCTTGAGCGTGGCTGCGATCACCGAGACCTGTGCTTCGTCGAGGTCGGGCGCGATCTTCACGAAGAGCGGCGAGCGCTTGCCGCCATGGCGCGTGGTCAGGGTTTCGCGCCGATCGGCCACTGCGCCAAGCAGGGCATCGAGCGCTTCGTCGCTCTGCAGCGAGCGCAGGTTGGCGGTGTTGGGGCTGGAGATGTTGATCGTCACGTAGTCGGCATGCGGGTACACGCCGTCGAGGCAGGCCAGGTAGTCGTCCACCGCGCGCTCGATGGGCGTGGCGGCGTTCTTGCCGATATTGAGGCCCAGCAGCATCGGCGACTTCGCGCCGCTGCCGTTCTTGCGGAAGCGTGCCTTCTGCACGTTGGCCAGGAAGGCGTCCAGCCCCTCGTTGTTGAAGCCCAGCCGGTTGATCAGCGCGTCGCGCTGGGGCAGGCGGAACATGCGCGGCTTCGGGTTGCCCGGCTGGGCCTTCGGCGTCACCGTACCGACCTCGACGAAGCCGAAGCCCATGGCGGAGAAGGCGTCGATGCAGCGGGCGTTCTTGTCCAGCCCTGCTGCCAGGCCCACGCGGTTGGGAAAGGTCAGGCCGGCGAGCTCGACGGGATCGTCGACGCGCGGTGCCGAATAGGCGCAGGCCAGGGGAGTGTTCTGGGTGCGCGCCAGCCCGTCCAGCGTGATTTCATGGGCGTGTTCGGGGTCGAAGCCGAACAGGAAGGGGCGGGCCAGGCCGTAGAGCGAGGAGGGCATCAGCAGGGGCATCGGATAATTCGGGGCTTCAATGAGCCAAGGATTGTCCGTGATGACCACACCCGCCTCCCCAACCCCCTCCAAACCGCTTTCCCAGGACGAACTCAAGGCCCAGGTCGGCCGTGCCGCTCTGGCCTACGTGGTCAAGGGCGAAATCGTCGGTGTCGGTACCGGATCGACGGTGAACAAGTTCATCGACGCGCTGGCCACGATCAAGGACGAGATCAAGGGCGCCGTCTCCAGCTCGGTCGCCTCGACCGAACGCCTGCGCGCGCTGGGCATTCCAGTGTTCGACAGCAACGAGGTGGAGGAACTGTCGGTCTACATCGACGGCGCCGACGAGATCGATCACCGCGGTTTCATGGTCAAGGGCGGCGGCGCCGCGCTCACGCGCGAGAAGATCGTCGCGGCGCAATCGCGCAAGTTCGTCTGCATTGCAGATGAGTCGAAGCTGGTGCAGGTGCTGGGCGCGTTCCCGCTGCCGGTGGAGGTGATCCCGATGGCCGCGCGACGCGTGATGCGCCAGTTCGCGGCCATGGGCGGTATCGCCCAGGTGCGCGAGAAGGACGGCCTGCCGCTGGTGACCGACAACGGCCAGCACATCGTCGACGTGACGGGGCTGCGCATCACCGATCCGCTGGCGTTCGAGTCGACCGTGAGCCAATGGCCGGGCGTGGTGACGGTCGGCGTCTTCGCGCACCAGAAGGCCGACGTGTGCCTGCTGGGCACTGCGGCCGGCGTGAAGACGATGGAGTTCGCGGCCTGAGGTTGAAGCCCAGGCCGTGGGTGCCTAGAACTTGATGCCGGCCGGGTTGCTCGGCGTCGGCTCGCTCGAGGCCGGAGGCGGTGGTGCGGGTTGCGTGGCCGGGGCGGGCGCTTCGGCCCCCCGGGGCGCCGGCGTCGCTTGCTGGGCCACCAGCGGCCGGACCGGGCCATTGCGATAGCCCGCGGGCAGGCTGTTGCTCTTGGGATAGCCGGCCGCGTCGAGGTACTGCGACCATTCCACGTCCGAGAAGCCCTTGAGCTGCTGCGAACCGATCGTCAGCAGCGGCAACGCATTCTGGTTGCTCAGGCGCTGCAGGGCTTCGATGTCCGCGTTGCTCTTGACGGTGTGCTCCTCGAAAGGAATGCCGCGCGTCGTGAGCAGGGTGCGCGCCGCGCCGCACGGGCCGCATTCGTCCCCGCTGTAGAGGGTGACGGGATAGCGCTGCGCCACCTGGCGCAGTTCATAGGGCAGGCCGGCGGTGTTGGCGCCGGAAGGGGCCGTCGCGCCTTGCTGGCCGGCCGACGCCGGCTCGGTGCTCGCGCTCGGGGCGCGGTCGGAGAAGGTGACCTTGCCGTTCTTGTCCACCTGGCGGTAGATGGGTTGCGCCATCGCGCCCGCGGCGACGAGCACGAGGGCAAGGCCGGTCAGGCGATGCAATGGTGAGATTTTGTAAATCGTATGCATCGCCCGAGTATCGCAAGCTTCAGCGCCGCATCAAGCGGGCTGGGCCTGCGCCATGCCCTGGTGTCGCAGCAGCGCATCAAGCTGGGGCTCGCGGCCGCGGAACGCCTTGAACGAGTCCATCGCGCTGCGGCTGCCGCCAGCCTCCAGGATGGCCTGGCGGTACTTGCGGCCGGTCTCGATGTTCGGCTCGCCGTCGGCGCCCACGGTTTCCTCGAAGGCCGCGTAGGCGTCGGCGCTCAGCACCTCGGCCCACTTGTAGCTGTAGTAGCCGGCCGCATAGCCGCCCGCGAAGATGTGGCTGAACGTGTTCGGTGTACGGCTGAAGGGCGGCGACGGCATCACCGCGACTTCGGCACGCACGCGGCCCAGCAGGGCCATCACTTCGCCGGGCCTGGCGGTGGCGGCGTGGTACTCGGTGTGCAGCAGCATGTCGAACAGCGAGAACTCGATCTGGCGCAGCGTCTGCAGGCCGCTCTGGAAGTTCTTCGCGGCGGTCATCTTGTCGAAGAGGGCGCGCGGCAGCGGCTCGCCGGTGTCGACGTGGGCCGTCATGTGCTTGAGCACATCCCACTCCCAGCAGAAGTTCTCCATGAACTGGCTCGGCAGCTCGACCGCATCCCACTCGACGCCGCTGATGCCCGAGACGTCGCGCTCGTTCACCTGCGTGAGCATGTGGTGCAGGCCGTGGCCGAACTCGTGGAAGAGGGTGGTCACGTCGTCATGCGTGAGCAGCGGCGGCTTGCCATCGACGCCGCTGGCGAAGTTGCACACCAGCTGAGCGACGGGCGTCTGCAGCACGCCGTTGTCGGGGCGCAGCCAGCGGGCGCGCACGTCGTCCATCCAGGCACCGCCGCGCTTGGCTGCACGGGCGGAGGGGTCGAGGTAGAACTGGCCGACCTTCTGGCCGGCGCGCTCGATGCGATAGAACTCCACGCTCGGGTGCCAGGTGGGCGCCGAGTCGCGGCGGATCGACACCTCGAACAGCGTCTCGACGATCTTGAACAGGCCGGCCATGACCTTCGGCGCCGGGAAATACTGCTTCACCTCCTGCTCGCTGAAGGCATAGCGCGCCTCCTTGAGCTTCTCGCCGATGTAGCTCCAGTCCCAGGGCTGCGGATCGGTGATGCTCAGCTGCTCGGCCGCGAAGACGCGCAAGTCGGCAAGGTCGCGCTCGCCGTAGGGCTTGGCCTTGGCAGCGAGGTCGCGCAGGAACTTCACGACCTGCTCGGGCGACTCGGCCATCTTCGGCACGACCGACAGCTCGCCGTAGTTCCTGTAGCCCAGCAGCCCGGCTTCTTCCTCGCGCAGCGCGAGGATCTCGGTGATGAGGGAAGTGTTGTCGAAGGCCGTATCGCCGAACTCGCTGGCTCGCGTGACGTAGGCGCGATAGAGCTTCTCGCGCAGCGCGCTGCTTTTGGCGAACTGCATCACCGGCAGGTAGCAGGGCATCTTCAGCGTGAGCTTGTAGCCTTCCTTGCCATCGGCCTCGGCGGCCGCGCGCGCGGCGCTCACCACATCCTCGGGCACGCCTTCGAGCTCACCGAGAGCGGCGTAGTAGGCGAAGGCGTCGGTCGCGTCGAGTGCGTTCTCGCTGAACTTCTGGCTCAGCTCGGCCAGGCGTTCCTGGATGTCGGCGAAGCGCTTCTTGGCCTCGCCCTGCAGCTCGGCCCCGCCCAGCACGAAGTTGCGCACCGCATTGCTGTGGGCCTGGCGCTGCTCGGCATTGAGCGTCGTGGCGTCGATGGCCTTGTACTTGGCGTACAGGCGCTCGTCGGAGCCCAGGCGGGTCCAGAAGGCGGTAACGCGCGGCATGGCCTCGTTGTAGGCGGCGCGCAGCTCGGGCGTGTCGGCCACGGCGTTGAGGTGGCCGACGGCACCCCAGGCGCGGCTGAAGCGCTCCGAAGCCACGTCGAGCACCTTGGAGATCGCGTTCCAGTCAGCGGGAAAGTCGGGCGCGGTGACGGTCTGCAGCGCGGCCTCGGCATCGGCCAGCAGTGCATCGACGGCAGGAGCGACGTGCTCGGGCTTGACTCGGTCGAACAGCGGGAGATCGGTGAAATCGAGAAGCGGGTTGGTCATATGGGGGATCCTGTTCGAACGTGGCGAGACCATTTTTCGGGGGCCACCGCGGAACCGGCTCTGCCGGGCCGCCGGTGGCGCCCCTCGAGGGGGAGGCGGCTACACGAAGTGAGCAAGCAACGGGGTGGTTCTCATGTTGCGGCGCGCTCGGCCGCTTCAAGGGTGTTGACCAGCAGCATGGCGCGCGTCATCGGGCCGACGCCGCCGGGCACGGGCGTGATCCAGCCGGCCACTTCCTTCACGCCGTCGAAGTCGACATCGCCGGCGAGCTTGCCGTCGGGCCGGCGGTTCATGCCCACGTCGATGACGACCGCGCCAGGCTTCACCATGTCGGCGGTCAGCAGGTCGAGCTTGCCCACCGCGGCCACGATCACGTCGGCCTGGCGCGTGATGGCGCCCAGGTCCTTGGTGGCGCTGTGGCAGATGGTCACGGTGGCGCTCTTGGCGAGCAGCATCATGGCCATCGGCTTGCCGACGATGTTGCTGCGGCCGATGACCACCGCATGCTTGCCGCGCAGGTCGTAGCCGATCGATTCGAGCATCTTCATGCAGCCGTGCGGCGTGCAGGGCCAGAAACCGGGAGCGCCGGTCATCAGCGCGCCGGCGCTGGCGACGTGGAAGCCGTCGACGTCCTTGGCGGGCGAGATGGTCTCGATGACTTTCTGGCTGTCCATGTGCCTGGGCAGCGGCAGCTGCACCAGGATGCCGTGCACCTTCGGGTCGTCGTTGAGGGTGCGGATGCGGGCCAGCAAGTCGGCCTCGCTCATGTCGGCGGGGTAGGTCTCCAGCGTGGCGTCGAGGCCGGTCTGCGCGCTGTCGTTGACCTTGTGCTTGGTATAGACCTGGCTGGCCGGGTCCTCGCCCACGAGGATGATGGAAAGGGCGGGGTTCACGCCGCGGGCCTTGAGCGCCGCGGTGCGGCCGGACACCTCGGCGCGGATGGTTTTGGCGAGGGCGTTGCCGTCGATCAGTTGGGCGGTCATCGGTTTCGATTTTCCAAGTAAAAACGCCCGCTTTCGCAGGCGTGGGGTTCATTCGTCGCTATCGGGCGGATAGCTGTTTCTAGGCCTTGGCTGCTGGCGCCGCCTGCCCCAGCGCGATCTTGAGCAGATCGGCCACGGTGTTGGCGTTGAGCTTTTCCATGATGTTGGCGCGATGCGCCTCGACCGTCTTGATGCTGATGCCCAGGTCGTCGGCGATCTGCTTGTTCAGGCGGCCGGCGACGATGCGTTCGAGCACCTGCGCCTCGCGGCCCGTGAGCTTGGACAGCAGCGCGTCGCGGCTGGCCGACTGCTGGTGCTGCGTGAAGGCGCCGCGCGCATGTTCGAGCATGCGCTCGACCAGCGTGACGAGTTCCTCGTCGTTGAAGGGCTTCTGGATGAAATCCATCGCGCCCTTCTTCATGCTGTCGACGGCCATCGGCACGTCGCCGTGGCCGGTGATGACCACGATCGGCAGCGGGGAGCGTCGCTCGATGAGCCGGTCCTGCAGTTCAAGGCCGGTCATGCCCGCCATGCGGATGTCGACGATCAGACAGGCGACTTCGCGCGGGTCGTATCGGGAGAGAAAGGATTCGGCGGAATCGAAACAGCGGACTCTGTAGTCCTTGCCTTCGAGCAGCCATTGCAGCGAATCGCGTACGGCTTCGTCGTCGTCGACGACATAGACCGTGCCCTTCTTCGGAATCAAACTCATGCAGGTACCTTTGCCTCGTCGCTAGCTACGGAACTGATAGCGTCCAACACCGGAATCCAGAAGGAAAAACGGCATCCGATCACATCCGGGCCATTGTAGATGTTCTCCGCCTGCATCCGGCCGCGGTGCGACTCGACGATGGTGCGGCACAAATTGAGCCCGATGCCCATGCCCTCGGGCTTGGTGGAGAAGAAGGCCTCGTAGAGCCGGTCCATCACTTCCGGGGCCAGGCCCTTGCCGGTGTCCTGCACCGAGAACTCGATGGCGTTGTGGCCCTCGATCACCTTGGGCAGCACGCGCAGTTCCACGCTGCGGCGCGCCAGCGGGCGGTCGGCGAGGTCGATGGATTCGGCGGCATTCTTGAGCAGGTTGACCATCACCTGCTCGATGAGGATCGGGTCGACCCGCACCACCGGCAGCCGCGCCGCCACGTAGTGGTTAAGGCGCACGTTGCGCCGGCGCAGCTCGATGCCGGCGAGCTCGACCGCCTCGCTCACCATGGTGGCCACGTCGGCCGGCGTGCGGTTGGGCTCGCTGCGCTTCACGAAGGAGCGGATGCGCTGGATGATCTGGCCCGCGCGCTGGGCCTGCTTCGACGTCTTCTCGAGCGCGGCGAGCAGGGCGTCGTTGTCGATCGACTGGCCCTTGATGCGCGACATCATCCCGTTGCAGTAGTTGGTGATGGCGGTCAGCGGCTGGTTGAGTTCGTGTGCAACGCTGGAGGCCATCTCGCCCATGGTGATGAGGCGGCTGGCGGCCTGGGCCTTGTCGGCCTGCGCGGCGGCCTGCTCCTCGGCGTCGCGGCGCGGCGTGATGTCGGTGGCGATCACCAGCTGCGCGAGGCGGCCGTCCACCCAGGTCAGGTAGCGCGAGCGCACTTCGAGCCACTTGCCCAGGTGGGGCACGAAGATCTCGTTGTTGGCGGTCTGCGCGGCGGTGAGGGTGTCGATCGGCAGGCCGGCGTACGGGTCGACGTCGTCCAGGCCCTCGTCGTGCGCGTTCGACGCCGGCACGCCGGCCTGCGCGACCATGCCGAGGTGGCCCACGGTGTCCGAACCGAACCAGAGCCGGTACAGCTTGTTGGCGAAGAGCAGTTCCTCGCTGCCGATGGGGGCCACCGACACGGCCGCGTCGAGCGCTTCCAGCACGGTGGTGAAGCGCTCGTAGGAGGCCGAGAGCTGCTCGCGGATGCGCGTGGGCTCGGTGATGTCGGTCATCGACGTCATCCAGCCGGTCTGGTGGCCGCGCGCGTCGATCAGCGGCGACACATAGAGGCGGGCGTTGAACACGCTGCCGTTCTTGCGCTTCACCCGCACCTGGAAGCCGCCGGGCAGGGCGCGGCCGTGCAGTTCTTCTTCGAGCCGCTCGTTCATCACCTCGCGGTCGGACTCGAGCCAGTAAGGGAAGGGCGGCGACTGGCCGACCAGTTCTTCCTCGCTCCAGCCTGTCATCGCGCAGAAGGCGGCGTTGACGTAGGTGATGCGGCCCTGCAGGTCGAGCACGCGCATGCCGGTGAGCATGGAGTTCTCCATCGCCCGGCGGAAGTTGGTCTCGGCCACCAGCCGCTGCTGCGCCTGCAGCCGCCGGCGCGTGTGGCGCCAGGTGCCGATCAGCATCCAGCTGGTGAGCACGCTCAGCGCGCAGACCAGCCAGAAGAGCCCGTTGCCGACCACGCCCTGCGAAGTGCGGTAGGCCTGAGCCCGCAGCACCAGCGCATTGCCGACGGGCGACACCGGCACTTCATATTCGTTGGTCCGCTCCGACCAGGGCAGCAGGCGCGTGCCGCTTTCCTTCAGGTTGGCGGTGTTGCCGGCGATCACATGCCCCTTGGCGTCGAGCAGCGACACCGCGTAGCGCGCCTGCACCTCGGAGGGCATGCCGTAGCGCAGCAGGCCGTCGACCGAGAACTCGCCCAGCACCACGCCGGCGAACAGGCCCTGGTCGAAAAGGGGAATGTGCAACTGCAGCATCGCCGGCGGGTCTCCGCCGGCCACGGGCTGCGAGAAGACGGGCTGGCGCAGCTCGCGGGCCAGCGCATAGTTGCTTTCGATGTCGCCAGGGCGCAGCACGTCGCCGATCAGGTGCTGCTGCGCCGGGTGCACGCTGGGCGCTGCGTAGCCGGCCTTGAAGCGGCGGCGGTCGTCGATCCAGGTGATGGTCTGCAGCTCTGGGAACTGGCTCACCAGCGATTCGGCGCGGCTGGTGAATTCGATCGGGTCGATCTCGCGGTTGGAGGCGTCGCGCGCGATGCGCATCAGCTGCTCCTGCCGCTCCAGCAGCCGCAGGCGCATGCGCTGCTGCGCGTATTCGACGTCGCGGCGCACCGACTCCTGCTCGCGCTCGACCTCCTCGGTGCGCAGGTACCAGAAGGCGGAAACGATGGCGGCAAGGAACAGCAGCACGGCCGCCATCGGCGCGAGCATGGCGACCGCGTCCTGCAGCACCGGAGTCTGGCGTCGCCACCACCTGCGCCACCAGGACAGCGGCGAGGCGTTCACGGCACTGCGGGCAACCGCCAGCGGGGAGGAGAGAGGCATGGGGCGGATTCTAGGCTTGCCCCCTCGGCTTGCCATGTCCCGTGCGGACATCCGTTCCTGCTCTGATTTCTTTTGAATTTCACATTGAAAAATCAATGAGCACTATTTGAAATTGCGATGTTTCTATGAGAAACTCCGCCGCGTTCGCTGCACAGCGCACTTAAATTACTGCCACAGCCCTAAAAGGAGACACAAGCATGTCGGCAAATCCCGAGAACCTGTTCGGCTCGGCCGCTAACGACGCGGACGCCCAGGAGACCCGTGAATGGATGGATGCACTGTCTTCCGTCATCCAGAGCGAGGGGCCTGAGCGGGCTCACTTCCTTCTCGAGCAGCTGCTCGAACATGCCCGCCAGAACACGGTCGACATGCCGTTCTCGGCCAACACCGGCTACGTCAACACCATCGAACCCTCGCAGGAAGCCCGAAGCCCCGGCAACCTCGAGATCGAACAGCGCCTGCGCGCCTACATGCGCTGGAACGCGATGGCCATGGTGGTCAAGGCCAACCGCCACCATCCGGCAGAAGGCGGCGACCTGGGCGGCCACATCGGCTCCTTCGCTTCGCTGGCCAGCATGTTCGGAGCCGGCTTCAACCACTTCTGGCACGCCGAGAGCGAGAACCACGGCGGCGACCTGCTCTACATCCAGGGCCACGTTTCTCCCGGCATCTATGCCCGCGCCTACCTCGAAGGCCGCCTCTCCGAAGAGCAGCTGCTCAATTTCCGCCAGGAAGTCGACGGCAAGGGCCTCTCCAGCTACCCCCACCCCAAGCTGATGCCGGAGTTCTGGCAGTTCCCCACCGTGTCGATGGGCCTGGGCCCGCTGATGGCGATCTACCAGGCGCGCTTCCTCAAGTACCTGCACGCACGCGGCATCGCCAACACCGAGAACCGCAAGGTCTGGGTTTTCTGCGGCGACGGTGAAATGGACGAGGTCGAATCGCTGGGCGCCATCGGCCTGGCGGCGCGCGAGAACCTCGACAACCTGATCTTCGTCATCAACTGCAATCTGCAGCGCCTGGACGGCCCGGTGCGCGGCAACGGCAAGATCATCCAGGAGCTCGAAGGCGAGTTCCGCGGCGCCAACTGGAACGTCGTCAAGCTCGTCTGGGGCAAGGGCTGGGACGCCCTGCTCGAGAAGGACCACGACGGCGCGCTGCGCAAGATCATGATGGAGTGCAACGACGGCGACTACCAGTCGTTCAAGGCCAACGACGGCGCCTACGTCCGCAAGAACTTCTTCGGCCGCGATCCGCGCACGCTGAAGATGGTCGAGCACATGACCGACGACGAGATCTGGAACCTGCAGCGCGGCGGCCACGACTCGCAGAAGGTGTATGCCGCCTTCCACGCCGCCCAGAACCACAAGGGCCAGCCCACCGTGCTGCTCGTGAAAACCGTCAAGGGCTTCGGCATGGGCAAGATCGGCGAGGGCAAGAACACGGTCCACCAGACCAAGAAGCTCGGCGACGAGGACATCAAGGCCTTCCGCGACCGCTTCAACATCCCGATTCCCGACAGCCAGATCGCCGAGCTGCCGTTCTACAAGCCGGCCGACGACACGCCGGAAATGAAGTACCTGCACGAGCGCCGCAAGGCCCTGGGCGGCTACCTGCCGCACCGCCGCGTGAAGAGCGACGAGAGCTTCACCGTGCCCGCCCTCGACACCTTCAAGGCGGTGCTCGAACCCACGGCCGAAGGCCGCGAGATCTCGACCACGCAGGCCTACGTGCGCTTCCTCACGCAGCTGCTGCGCGACAAGGCGCTCGGCCCGCGCGTCGTGCCCATCCTGGTGGATGAGGCCCGCACCTTCGGCATGGAAGGCCTGTTCCGCCAGGTCGGCATCTACAACCCGCACGGTCAGCAGTACACCCCGGTCGACAAGGACCAGGTCATGTACTACAAGGAAGACAAGGCCGGCCAGATCCTGCAGGAAGGCATCAACGAAGCCGGCGGCATGTCGAGCTGGATCGCTGCCGCGACCTCGTACAGCACGAACAACCGCATCATGGTGCCGTTCTACGTGTACTACTCGATGTTCGGCTTCCAGCGCATCGGCGACCTGGCATGGGCTGCCGGCGACATGCAGGCGCGCGGCTTCCTGCTGGGCGGCACCTCGGGGCGCACCACGCTGAACGGCGAAGGCCTGCAGCACGAAGACGGCCACAGCCACATCCTGGCCAACACCATCCCGAACTGCGTGAGCTACGACCCGACCTTCGCGCATGAAGTCGGCGTGATCCTGCACCATGGCCTCAAGCGCATGGTCGAGAAGCAGGACAACGTCTACTACTACCTCACGCTGCTCAACGAGAACTACGCGATGCCCGGCCTCCAGCCCGGCACCGAAGAGCAGATCATCAAGGGCATGTACCTGTCGAAGCAGGGCCCCGCGCTGAAGGCCAAGGCACCCACGGTGCAACTGCTGGGCAGCGGCACGATCCTGCGCGAGAGCTTTGCCGCGCAGGAACTGCTCGAGAAGGACTGGGGCGTGTCGGCTTCGGTGTGGAGCTGCCCGAGCTTCAATGAGCTGACCCGCGACGGCCAGGATGCCGACCGCTGGAACCTGCTGCACCCCGACCAGACCCCGCGCGTTCCCTTCGTGGCCGAGCAGCTGGGCGCCACGACCGGCCCGGTGGTCGCATCGACCGACTACATGAAGGCCTATGCCGAGCAGATCCGCCCCTTCGTGCCGAAGGGCCGCAACTACAAGGTGCTGGGCACCGACGGCTTCGGCCGCAGCGACTTCCGCAACAAGCTGCGCGAGCACTTCGAGGTCAACCGCCACTACATCGTGGTGGCGGCGCTCAAGGCGCTGAGCGAAGATGGCACCGTGCCGGTGGCCAAGGTGGTGGAAGCGATCAAGAAGTACGGCATCAATGTCGACAAGGTCAACCCGCTCTACGCCTGATCCCCAATCAACAACCAATCAACGAACGAACGGCGCCTGACGGCGGGAGACAACGATATGGCAGCAGTGGAAGTGAAGGTGCCGGACATCGGCGATTTCGATGAAGTCGCGGTGATCGAGGTGCTCGTGAAGGTGGGCGACACGGTGAAGGCCGAGCAGTCGCTCATCACGGTCGAATCGGACAAGGCGTCGATGGAGATCCCGTCGTCGGCCGCCGGTGTGGTCAAGGAACTGAAGGTCGAAGTCGGCAGCAAGGTCAAGGAAGGCTCGGTGGTGCTCGTGCTCGAAGCCGAGGGAGCGGATGCCACGGCGGCACCGGCGCCCGCCGCGGCACCGGCAGCAGCGGCACCGGCTCCTGCACCCGCTGCTGCGGCCCCTGCGCCGGCAGCTCCGGCGGCTTCGAGCCCGGTCGAGGTCAAGGTGCCCGACATCGGCGACTTCAAGGACGTCGCCGTCATCGAAGTGCTGGTGAAGCCGGGCGACACGATCAAGGCCGAGCAGTCGCTGATCACGGTCGAGTCGGACAAGGCCTCGATGGAGATCCCATCGTCGGCCGCCGGCGTGCTCAAGGAACTCAAGGTCAAGGTCGGCGACACGGTCAACATCGGCGACCTGATCGCCGTGCTGGAAGGCGCAGCCGGTGCGGCCGCACCGGCGCCTGCGCAGGCAGCGGCAGCCGCAGCTCCTGCAGCCGCCACGGCGAGCGCTCCTGCCCCGGCAGCCCCGTCACCGGCGCCCGCAGCAGCAGCCCCGGCCCACAACCCGACGGCCGCTCCCAGCGGCAACCTGCCGCATGCCTCTCCCTCGGTGCGCAAGTTCGCCCGCGAGCTTGGCGTGCCGCTCGAGGAGGTCAAGGGCTCCGGTCCCAAGGGCCGCATCACGCAGGAAGACATCCAGAACTTCACCAAGGCCGTGATGAGCGGCCAGGCCAGCACCAAGGCCTCGGCGGCCAAGGCGCCGGCCGGTGGCGGCGGTGGCGACGGCGCGGCGCTGGGCCTCATCCCGTGGCCCAAGGTCGACTTCACCAAGTTCGGCACGGTCGAGCGCAAGGAGCTGTCGCGCATCAAGAAGCTCAGCGGCGCGAACCTGCACCGCAACTGGGTGATGATCCCGCACGTCACCAACAATGACGAGGCCGACATCACCGAGCTCGAAGCCTTCCGCGTCTCCACCAACAAGGAGAACGAGAAGTCGGGCGTGAAGGTGACGATGCTGGCCTTCGTCATCAAGGCGGTGGTCGCGGCCCTGAAGAAATTCCCCGAGTTCAACACCAGCCTGGACGGCGACCAGCTCGTCTACAAGCAGTACTACCACATCGGCTTCGCGGCCGACACGCCCAACGGCCTGGTGGTGCCCGTGCTGAAGGACGCCGACAAGAAGGGCATCCTGCAGATCAGCGCCGAGATGGGCGAGCTCGCCAAGAAGGCGCGCGACGGCAAGCTCGGCTCGGCCGACATGCAGGGCGGCTGCTTCTCGATCAGCTCGCTCGGCGGCATCGGCGGCACGCACTTCACGCCGATCATCAACGCGCCCGAGGTGGCCATCCTCGGCCTGTCGAAGAGCGCGATGAAGCCGGTGTGGGACGGCAAGCAGTTCGTGCCGCGCCTGACGCTGCCGCTGTCGCTGTCGTACGACCACCGCGTGATCGACGGCGCCCTGGCTGCGCGTTTCAACGCCTACCTGGGCCAGGTGCTCGCGGACTACCGTCGAATCCTCCTATGACCACGGTAGTGGCCGTCCGCAAGGGCGGCCAGGTCACGATGGCAGCGGATTCTCTGGTGACCTTCGGCGACACGCGGCTCTCGCACCGCGCCGAGACGAACCAGAAGATCTTCACCGTCGAGGACGCGGCGGGCACCAGCCTGTTCGCGCTGGCCGGCGCCGCCGCGCACTTCCTGGTGCTGCAGCACGCGCTGGCCGCGCAGCCGCGCGAGCAGTTGCTGTTCGGCAGCAAGCACGAGATCTTCCGCACCTTCACGATGCTGCATCCGGTGCTCAAGGACTCGTTCTTCATGCAGACCAAGGAAGACGACCACGAGCCCTACGAGTCGAGCCAGTTCACGATGCTGATGGCCAACCAGAGCGGCATCTACGGCATCTACAGCTACCGCGAGGTGTTCGAGTTCAAGGAGTTCTGGGCCATCGGCTCGGGACGCAGCTTTGCGCTCGGCGCCATGCACGCGGCCTATGACATCAAGTCGCGCACTTCGCGCGAAGTGGCGGAGGCGGGGATCGCCGCCGCCTGCGAATTCGATCGCAATTCGGCCCCACCGGTCGACGTTCTCACACTCAAACTGAAAGTGTCCAAATGAGCGAACAACAAATCAAGGTGCCCGACATCGGCGACTTCGACGAAGTCGCGGTCATCGAGGTGCTGGTCAACGTCGGAGACACGGTCAAGGCCGAGCAGTCGCTGATCACGGTCGAATCGGACAAGGCCTCGATGGAGATTCCGTCGTCCGCCGCCGGCGTGGTGAAGTCGCTCGCGGTGAAGGTGGGCGACAAGGTCAGCGAAGGTTCGGTGGTGCTGACGCTGGAAGTCGACGGTGCCGCGGCACCCGCGCCCGCCGCGGCTGCGCCTGCCCCGGCGGCTGCCGCTCCCGCGGCTAAGGCTGCAGCACCCGCACCGGCCCCTGCCGCGCCGGCCGTGGCCGTGTCCAGCTACGGCGGCAAGGTCGACGTCGAGTGCGACGTGATCGTGCTCGGCGCCGGCCCCGGCGGCTACTCGGCCGCCTTCCGTGCCGCCGACCTCGGCCTGAAGGTCGTGCTGATCGAACGCTACGCCACCCTCGGCGGCGTGTGCCTGAACGTCGGCTGCATCCCGTCGAAGGCGCTGCTGCACGTGGCTTCGGTCATGGACGAGGTCAAGCACTTCGCCGACCTCGGCGTGAGCTTCGGCGCGCCCACGGTCGACCGCGCCAAGCTGCTCGGCCACAAGAACAAGGTGGTGGGCAAGCTCACCGGCGGCCTCACGGCCATGGCCAAGATGCGCAAGGTGACGGTGCTGCGCGGCGTCGGCAACTTCATCGACCCGCACCACATCGAGGTCGAAGAAACGTCGGGCACCAGCTGGGACACCACGGGCAGCAAGCAGACCGTCAAGTTCCGCAGCGCGATCATCGCGGCCGGCTCGCAGGCCGTGAGCCTGCCCTTCATGCCGAAGGACCCGCGCGTGGTCGACTCGACCGGCGCGCTGGAAATGGGCACCGACCCCAAGCGCATGCTGATCCTGGGCGGCGGCATTATCGGCCTCGAAATGGGCACGGTGTATTCCACGCTGGGCGCCCGCCTGGACGTGGTCGAAATGCTCGACGGCCTGATGCAGGGCGCGGATCGCGACCTGGTGAAGGTCTGGCAGAAGATGAACGCGCCGCGCTTCGACAACATCATGCTCAAGACCAAGACGGTCGGCGCCGAGGCCACGAAGGAAGGCATCAAGGTCACTTTCGAGGGCGAGAACGCGCCGAAGGAACCGCAGGTGTACGACCTGGTGCTGCAGGCCGTGGGCCGCAGCCCCAACGGCAAGAAGATCAGCGCCGAGAAGGCCGGCGTGACGGTGAGCGACCGCGGCTTCATCCCGGTCGACATCCAGATGCGCACCAACGTGCCGCACATCTTCGCCATCGGCGACATCGTGGGCCAGCCCATGCTGGCGCACAAGGCGGTGCACGAGGCCCACGTGGCGGCCGAAGTCATTGCCGGCGAACTCAAGGGCGACAAGGAGCTTTCGAGCGCGGCCTTCAACGCCCGCGTGATCCCGAGCGTGGCCTACACCGACCCCGAAGTGGCGTGGGTCGGCCTGACCGAAGACCAGGCGAAGGCCGAAGGCATCAAGGTCAAGAAGGGCCATTTCCCGTGGACGGCTTCGGGCCGCGCCATCGCCAACGGCCGCGACGAAGGCTTCACCAAGCTGCTGTTCGACGCCGAGACACACCGCATCCTGGGTGGCGGCATCGTCGGCACGCATGCGGGCGACATGCTGGGCGAGATTGCGCTGGCCATCGAGATGGGTGCGGACGAAATCGACATCGGCAAGACCATCCACCCGCACCCGACGCTGGGCGAGAGCATCGGCATGGCGGCGGAAGTGGCGCACGGCACCTGCACGGACCTGCCGCCGCAGAAGAAGGGCTGAGAAACCGAAAAAAGCGCCCGTCGATCGGGCGCCCATAAAAAATCCCGCCTGGGCGGGATTTTTTCGTCCTTGATCAGGAAGCGAGGCTCAGTTGCCGGTGTTCGCGACGGCCGCAGCCTTCACTTCGTCCGCCGATCCGCCCATCACGCGGCGCGCGCCGTCGAAGCGGCGCTGCCAGTAGCTGCCGTTCATGTCTTCGACACGAACCTGGGCGCCCGAGCGGGGGGAATGGATGAACTTGCCTTCACCGACGTAGATGCCGACATGGCTGAAGGCGCGGCGCATGGTGTTGAAGAACACGAGGTCGCCGGGCTTGAGCTGGCTGCGGTCGATCTTCTCGGTGGCTGCAGCTTGCTCTTCGGCGCGGCGGGGGAGCATGTGGCCGACCGTCTCGTTGTACATGGCGCGGACGAAGCCGCTGCAGTCGAAACCCGATTCGGCGGTGTTGCCGCCACGGCGGTAGGGGACGCCGAGAAATCCGATGGCGGTGACGACCAGATCGGAGGTGCGTTCGGTGACGGTTTGGCGAACCTGCTTGAGTTGTCCGATCAGGCCTTTGTCGGCAAGCATTCGTGCCAGCTCGTCATCGGTTTTTTCCTGTTGGGGGGCTGCATGGACTGCAACGGCAAAGAGGAGGGATGCGGGTAGGACGAAAAAACGCATGGCGCGTAGGATATTGATGACGCGCGGTTATGTCAATTTAAACAGAATTAGCGGATCCCTCTGTAAGTCATTGATTTACATAGAAAATTCCGATCCGGTCAAAGAAAAAATGTAACGGCGAACGTTTATGGTCCATAAACGGTTGACGGCCGAAAGGCCTTCGAACCTCGGGTGGATCGGTGCTCACGCTGGATTCGGTCGCTATTTCTCGTCAAGATCGCCTCAACTTCACGGAAAAGCCATGAACTTGCCGCGCTTGCCTCTTCCCTCATCCCTTTGTCGTTGGGCATTTGTCACAGTAATCGGCTTCTGCGGACTCGCCGCCGCGCAGCCGCGACCCGAAACCGTGGCGACAGGGCTCGAAAACCCATGGGGCGTCACCTTCCTTTCGGGCGGCCGTTTCGTGGTGACCGAGCGGCCGGGCCGCATGCGGCTGGTCGGTGCCGACGGCAAGATCGGTGCACCCATCGCAGGCCTGCCGCCCATCGCGGCGGGTGGGCAGGGCGGCCTGCTCGACGTGCTGGCCGACTCCGGCTTCGAAAGGAACCGCACGCTGTATTTCTGCTTCTCCGAACCCGATGCGGGCGGCTCTGCCAACAGCACCGCGCTGGCGCGCGCCAACCTGTCGGCCGACGGTACGAGGCTGGAGGAGCTGAAGATCATCTTCAGCCAGCAGCCCAAGGTGGCGAGCCGCGCCCACTTCGGCTGCCGCATCGTCGAGGCGCGCGACGGAACGCTCTTTCTCACGCTCGGCGACCGCTTCAGCCGCAAGGAAGACGCGCAGAAGCTCGACAACCACCTCGGCAAGATCGTGCGCATCGGCAAGGATGGCTCGGTGCCCAAGGACAACCCCTTCGTCGGCAAGCCGGGCGCGCTGCCCGAGATCTGGAGCTACGGCCACCGCAACGGGCAGGGCGCCACGCTCGCGCCCGACGGCCGCCTCTGGATGACGGAGCACGGCCCGCAAGGCGGCGACGAAATCAATATTCCGCAGGCCGGCCGCAACTACGGCTGGCCCGTGATCACCTACGGCGAGAACTACGGCGGCGGAAAGATCGGCGACGGCATCACGGCCAAGGAGGGCATGGAGCAGCCGCTGCACTACTGGGTGCCGTCGATTGCGCCATCGGGCATGGCCTTCCTGACCAGCGATCGCTACGGCGCGGCCTGGAAGGGCAACCTGTTCGTAGGTTCGCTGAAGTTCGGCTACCTGGATCGCATCGAACTCAAGGGCGGCAAGGTGGCGGCCGAGCACAAGCTGCTGGCCGAGGGCCGGGCCCGCATCCGCGACGTGAAGCAGGGGCCGGACGGGTTGCTCTACGTGCTCACCGACGAGGCCGACGGCAAGCTGCTGCGCCTGTGGCCGAACTGATTCAGCCGGGGCAGCCTGGCAGCGGCAATGTCGGCAGCATCCGGCGCCAGAGCCGGTTCCATTCGGGCCAGTCGTGGCCGCCTTCGGTCGTGAAGACGCGTTCGGGCGGCAGTACGCCCGCCAGCAGCCGGTTGCTGAAGGCAAAACGGTCGTCCACGCCATAGCCCAGATACAGCGGCGGCCGTGCGCCCGCCGTGTCCGTGAAGCCCGCATAGCCGCGCAGCCATTGCCAGAGCTGCGTTTCGTTGGGTGTCCGGGGAGGCTCGGCGGCCGGGTCGGTCAGCGGCCCCTTCCATTTGGCGAGCCCGCCGGCGTTGGCGATGTCCGTGCCGAGCGCGCGCTCGCCGAGGTAGGGGGCCAGCGTCACCAGCCCTACGAGGTCGCCGGGGTGCGTCTGCGCATAGAGCATGCCGCCGAAGCCGCCGAGGGAAATGCCGACGAACCAGATGTGGCGGTAGCCCTGGCTGCGCGCGGGCGCCACCACGTCGGCGTCCAGGCGGTCGAGGATGGTCTTGTCGTTGAAGTAGCCGAGATGGGCGTCGACCAGCATCACGTCCGCCGCGATGCGGTTTTCGGCGACCGCGCGGACGAAGCCCTCGCGCTCGAACTCGTCTGGCGTCGAATAGGCGCCCGGCAGCATGACCAGCAGCGTGTCGACCTTCCCGCGCGCGCAACTGCTCTTTTCGAGCGAGGTCGCCATCGGCACCGTGGTCTTGCGCACCGCACCGCAGGCCGTGACGAGGAGGGCGGCGCCGATTCCCAGCGCGGCGAGGCAGAACCGTTTCGAGAAGAGCTTCTTCATCCGCCGGAGTCTAGGCGCGCCGCGAGACGGGCAGCTCGACCATCACGGCCTGGCCGGGCGTGGTGCAGCCGGTGTCGCAGCACTTGCCGGGCTGGCGGTTGCGGGTGATGGCGCGGGCCGGGTCGTGCGGCGCGGCGGCGGGCGAGCCGTCGGCCGCGATGCCGCGCTCCAGGATGCGTTCGACCAGCTCGACCTTGGAGCCGACCGGGTAGTTGCGCCAGATCTCCTGCTTCATCGCAGCGGGCGAGCCGCCGCCGTGCAGGCTGATCACGCTGTACCAGCCGCCCTGGTAGCCGGCCGTCAGGTCCTCGATGAATCGGGCCGTCTCGATGCGCTGCTCGTAGGGAATGGCCGGGTTGGCCCGCAGCACGTCGGACAGGCGGGCCGCGGTCTCGGGGTTGTGGTCTTCGTCGGGGCCGGGCAGGGTGACGATCAGGCCGCCGCTCACGTAGTGCGCGATGCGGTGCATGTCGTAGATCTTCGTGGCCAGCAGCAGCTTGCCGATGTTGCTGAACACCGGGTCGGGCATGAACACTTCGCAGTGCTCATCGGCCTTGCCATAGACGCTGGCCGCCACGCCGCAGGCGAAGAAGCTCTCGGTGATGGTGATGAGCTCCACCATCTGCTCACGCAGGTGGCTTTCCTTGCCCGGGTCGAAGCCGTTGGCCTCGCACATCAGCGCCCCCGCGCCGATCAGCAGGTCGCCGAAGCCGGCGCGCGCGCCGATGCAGCTGTGGCGGTGGTGCGTGGCATAGCTGTAGGTCAGGTGGCCGGAATGCTCCCACTCGCCCGCGTAGAACACGCGCTCCCAGGGCACGAAGACGCGGTCGAACATGCACACGCCGGTGCTCTGGCCGTACTTGCGGCTGAAGAGGGCGTCGCCGTGCTCCAGTTTCTCGCCGGGCCGGCCCGCCGGTCGCGCGACGATGGTGAGGCCGGGCGCATCCAGCGGCACGGCGCAGCAGACGGCGAAGTCGGCGTCTTCCTTGCCCATGTTGCGGCAGGGCATGACCAGCAACTCGTGCACGTAGGGCGCGCCGGTCACGATGGCCTTGGTGCCCGAGATGACGATGCCGCGCGCGTTGCGTTCCACCACGTGCAGGTAGCTGTCGACGTTCGCCTGCTCGTGCGGCCGGCGGCTGCGGTCGCCCTTGGCATCGGTCATGGCCACGCCCAGGGTCAGGTCCTGGTCCTGCACGCGGTGGAGGTACTCGTGGAAGCGCGCGGCGTGCTCGGTACTGCCACGCGCGTCGTCGATGCGGGCCGATACCTGGGCGATGGCGTTGAGCGCGTCGTGCGTCAGGTAGCGCTGGGCGCAGCCTGTTTCCTGGCAGACCAGCCGCACGGCTTCGAGCTTGTTGAGCAGGTCGCCCGCGCTCGTGTTGATGTGGGACAGCCGGTTGACCCGCTTGCCGCTGGTGTGCTGCACGGCGGTCATCAGCGGCTCGTGCTCGCTCCTGAGGGCGTAGTCGTAGGTGAGGGCGATGGCATTGATGCCGGGCTGGAAGGCGGCTTCGTCGGCGACGCTGTCGACGCGGCGGCCGTCGACGAACACGGTGGGCTTGTAGCGGCGCAGCGATTCGCGGTAGTCGGCGCCGGACATGAGGGAGGTGCCGGGGAGCGGGGCGTTCATCGTGTCTGTCTCCTGATCGGGTGGGTTTTATCGAGATTTAAACACTGTTCAATTTTTCAATCAACGATCAAAAAATTGGGCGTGCGATCAATCGAGGGATATAGTCCCGTCCATGGAAGCCAAGACCCAGCGCCGCCAGGCGCTCAGCGACGCCCGCCGCACCCTCGTGCTCGATGCTGCCCGCGCGGTCTTTCTGGAAGCCGGCATCGAAGGCGCGAGCGTGCGCGAGATCGCCAGGAAGGCCGGCTATACGCCGGGCGCCATTTACTCGTACTTCGAGAGCAAGGAGGCGATCTACGCGGCCCTGCTGAACGAGTCCATCCAGCGGCTGCAGGCCGCGGTGGCCGAGGCCTCCGCGCAGCAGGACGGCCCCGGCCAGGCGCTCGCCGCGAGGGCCCAGGCCTGGTTCGACTTCTATGCCGCGAACCCACGCGAGCTCGACCTGGGCTTCTACCTGGTGCAGGGCATGCGCCCGCGCGGGCTGACCAGCGAGCTCGACCACGAGTTGAACGACCATCTCTACCGGGCCCTGCGGCCCTGCGAAGAGGCGCTGCAGGACATGGGGCTCGACGCCGACGCAGCCCTGCGCGAGAACACCGCGCTCTTCGCGCACGGCGTCGGCCTGCTGCTGATGCAGCACACGGGGCGCATCCGCATGTTCAGGCAGTCGGCCGACGCGCTGTTCAAGGCCTACGTGGCGCAGCTCGTGGAGCGCGTTGCCGGCGGCGCGCGCCAACCGGGTCTTTTCGGTGGTACGGTTCAGCCCGATTCAACCGATTCCTGAAAAAGAAAGAACTCGTTCATGCTGCTCGACGCCTCGCAATCCCAACTCGTCCTGGTCGATTACCAGGCGCGCCTGATGCCGGCGATCTTCGAGGGGGAAGCGGTCGCGCAGAACGCTGTGCGGCTCGGCAGGATGGCCAAGCTGTTCCAGGTGCCGGTGTTCGGCACCGAGCACAACCCCTCCAAGCTGGGCCAGAACCTGCCCGACATCCGCGCGCAGTGCCAGCGCACCATGTCGAAGATGCATTTCAGTGGCGTGGAAGAGGGCCTGGGCGAGTGGCTGCGCGTGCCGGCCAAGGCACCGCAGGGCAATGCGCGCAGCCTGCCCAAGCACCTGCAGAAGCCCGCGGCGCCCGCCGAGGAGCGCAACAGCATCGTGATCGCTGGCTGCGAAGCCCATGTCTGCCTGCTGCAGACGGCGCTCGACCTGCTGGAAGACGAGTTCGAGGTCTGGGTCGTCACCGACGCCTGCAGCTCGCGCACCGAGCGCAACCGCGATGCCGCCTTCGACCGGCTGGCCGGTGCCGGCGCCGAGCTGGTGACGACCGAGATGGTCGGCTTCGAGTGGCTGCGTACGGCGGAGCATCCTGCGTTCCCCGAGGTGCTCTCGCTCATCCGCTAGTTGGATAGCTAGTTGGATAGATAGATAGATGGAAAAGCGGCTGGCGGCGGCGCGGCCGGGCCGTTGGCTTGCCGCGGCTGTCAGCTTGCTGCAAGATCGGTCTCCATAATTATGAATTCAGTTTTGGCGCCTGCCAGGACTGGACGAATAACAGGAGACAACCGAGATGAGCCGCTACGAAGAGTTCTATCGCCAATCCGTCGACGCGCCCGAGGCCTTCTGGGCCGAGCAGGCGAAGCTGATCGACTGGCAGACGCCCGCGCAAAAGATCCTCGACGCCAGCCAGCCGCCTTTCGCGCGCTGGTTCGTCGGCGGCACCACCAACCTCTGCCACAACGCCGTCGACCGGCACCTGGCGGCGCGGGGCGACCAGCCGGCGCTGATCTTCGTGTCCACCGAGACCGGCGTTGAGAAGAGCTACAGCTTCTCCGAGCTGCATGCCGAGGTGCAGCGCACCGCCGCCAGCCTCCTTGAGCTGGGGGTGGGCAAGGGCGATCGCGTGCTCATCTACATGCCGATGATCCCGGAGGCCGCCTTTGCGATGCTGGCCTGCGCGCGCATCGGCGCCATCCATTGCGTGGTGTTCGGCGGCTTCGCCAGCGGGTCGCTCGCCACGCGCATCGAGGACGCCGAGCCCAAGGTGATCGTGAGCGCCGACGCGGGATCGCGCGGCAACAAGGTCATCGCGTACAAGCCGCTGCTCGACGAGGCGATCCGGCTGTCGAAGCACAAGCCATCGGCCGTGCTGCTCACCGACCGGGGGCTGGCGCCGATGGACCTGACGGCGGGGCGCGACCACCTGGCCGCCGAGTTGCGCCGCAAGCACCTCGACGCCAAGGTGCCCTGCACCTGGCTGGCCTCTACCGACATCAGCTACACCATCTACACGAGCGGCACCACCGGCAAGCCCAAGGGCGTGCAGCGCGACGTGGGCGGGTACGCGGTCGCGCTGGCTGCGAGCATGAAGCACATCTTCGACGGCCGGCCCGGCGAAACCTACTTCTCGACCAGCGACATCGGCTGGGTGGTGGGGCACAGCTACATCGTCTACGGCCCGCTGATCGCCGGCATGGCGACGATCATGTACGAGGGCCTGCCCACGCAGGGCATCGACCGGCAGCCCGACGGCGGCATCTGGTGGCGCCTCGTCGAAAAGTACAAGGTCACGGTGATGTTCAGCGCGCCCACGGCGGTGCGCGTGCTCAAGAAGCAGGACCCGGCGCTGCTGAAGAAATACGACCTCTCGGCCCTGCGCGCGCTGTTCCTGGCCGGCGAGCCGCTGGACGAGCCCACCGCCCGATGGATCAGCGAGGGCCTGGGCGTGCCGATCATCGACAACTACTGGCAGACCGAATCGGGCTGGCCGATGATCACCATCGCCAACGGCGTCGAGCCCAAGCCCAGCAAGTTCGGCAGCCCCGGGGTGCCGATGTACGGCTACCGCATCAGGATCGTGCACGAGTCCACCGGCGAGGAGTTGACCGGCGCGAACGAGAAGGGCGTGGTCGTGGTCGAGGGGCCGACCCCGCCGGGCTTCATGCAGACCGTGTGGAAGGACGACGCGCGCTTCGTCAACACCTACTGGAAGAGCGTGCCCGGCAAGATGGTCTATTCGACCTTCGACTGGGGCATCCGCGACGAGGACGGCTATTTCTACATCCTCGGGCGCACCGACGACGTGATCAACGTGGCGGGCCACCGGCTGGGCACGCGCGAGATCGAGGAAAGCATCTCGGGCCATTCCAACGTCGCCGAAGTGGCGGTGGTCGGCGTGGCCGATGCGCTGAAGGGACAGGTCGCAATGGCCTTCGTCGTGCCCAGGGACGGCAAGGCCGTGACCGATGCCGACGTGGCGCTGAAGCTCGAAGGCGAGATCATGAAGCTGGTGGCCGACCAGCTCGGTGCCCTGGCCCGGCCGGCCCGGGTGCGCTTCGTCTCCGGCCTGCCGAAGACGCGCAGTGGCAAGCTGCTGCGCCGGGCCATCCAGGCCGTCTGCGAGCAGCGCGACCCCGGCGACCTGACCACCATCGACGACCCCGCCACGCTGCAGCAGATCAAACAGTTACTTTCTTGAGCCGAATGAGCGGGGAATGAGCAACGGCGGGGGTTGCGAAGCCGGGTTGGACCGTCATATGGTTGACGTGGCACAATGCCAAGGTACTCAGGCCCTTCCCCAGCCACAGTCGCATCCGCCAATCGGTTCAGCCGTGTCGCGGAAGGTTTCTTAAACCAGCTAGTGCTTCCCTCAGGGAAGCGAAGGTCAGCGGATCATGAGCGATTCTTCTACGCCCACGGCGTACACCGCCTATCAAGGCAACACGTACCTCTTCGGCGGCAATGCGCCGTACGTCGAGGAAATGTACGAAAACTACCTCGCCAACCCAGGCAGCGTTCCCGACAACTGGCGTTCGTACTTCGACGCGCTGCAGAACGTTCCGGCCGCCGACGGCACGAACACCCGCGACGTCCCCCACCAGCCGGTCATCAACGCCTTCGCCGAACTCGCGAAGCAGGGCACGACCAAGGTCGTGCAGGCCAGCGGCGCCGACTCCGAACTCGGCCGCAAGCGCACCGCGGTCCAGCAACTGATCGCCGCCTACCGCAACGTCGGTGCCCGCTGGGCCGATCTCGATCCGCTCAAGCGCGCCGAGCGTCCCTCCATTCCTGAACTCGAGCCCTCGTTCTACGGCTTCGCCGACGCCGACCTCGAGACGGTGTTCAACACCAGCAACACTTTCTTCGGCAAGGACACCATGTCCTTGCGCGAACTGCTCAACGCACTGCGCGAAACGTACTGCGGCACCATCGGCGCCGAGTACATGTACACCACCGACCAGAACCACAAGCGCTGGTGGCAGCAGAAGCTCGAGAGCGCCCGCACCAATCCCAAGCTGAACGCCGACCAGAAGAAGCGCGTTCTCGACCGCCTGACCGCGGCCGAAGGGCTGGAGCGCTTCCTCCACACCAAGTACGTCGGCCAGAAGCGCTTCTCGCTCGAAGGCGGCGAGAGCTTCATCGTCGCGATGGACGAACTCATCAACCGCGCCGGCGAGAAGGGCGTGCAGGAAATCGTGATCGGCATGGCCCACCGCGGCCGCCTGAACGTGCTGGTGAACTCGCTGGGCAAGATGCCTGCCGACCTGTTCGCCGAGTTCGACCACACCGCTCCCGAAGAGCTGCCCAGCGGCGACGTGAAGTACCACCAGGGCTTCAGCTCCGACGTCAGCACCCCTGGCGGCCCGGTGCACCTGTCGCTGGCCTTCAACCCCTCCCACCTCGAGATCGTCAACCCGGTCGTCGAAGGCTCGGTGCGCGCCCGCATGGACCGCCGCGGCGACAAGGAAGGCGACTCGGTGCTGCCGGTGCTCGTGCACGGCGACGCCGCCTTCGCCGGCCAGGGCGTGGTCATGGAAACGCTGGCGCTGGCCGAAACCCGCGGCTACTACACCGGCGGCACGGTCCACATCGTCATCAACAACCAGATCGGCTTCACCACCAGCGACCCGCGCGACAGCCGCTCGACGCTGTACTGCTCGGACATCGTGAAGATGATCGAGGCGCCCGTGCTGCACGTGAACGGCGACGATCCCGAAGCCGTGGTGCTGTGCACGCAGCTCGCGCTGGAGTTCCGCCAGGAATTCAACAAGGACGTGGTGGTCGACATCGTCTGCTATCGCAAGCTGGGCCACAACGAGCAGGACACCCCCTCGCTCACCCAGCCGCTGATGTACAAGAAGATCGCCCAGCACCCCGGCACCCGCCGCCTGTACGCCGACAAGCTGGCCGCGCAAGGCCTGGGCGAGACGCTCGGCGACGACATGGTCAAGGCCTACCGCGCCGCCATGGATGCCGGCAAGCACACCATCGACCCGGTGCTGACCAACTTCAAGAGCAAGTACGCGGTCGACTGGAGCCCCTTCCTCAACAAGAAGTGGACCGACGCCGGCGACACCGCCATCCCCACCACCGAGTGGAAGCGGCTGGCCGAGAAGATCACCACCGTGCCGCAAGGCTTCACCGTGCACCCGCTGGTGAAGAAGGTGCTGGACGACCGCGCTGCCATGGGCCGCGGCGACGTGAACGTCGACTGGGGCATGGGCGAGCACATGGCCTTCGCCTCGCTGGTGGCCAGCGGCTACCCGGTGCGCCTGTCGGGTGAAGACTCCGGCCGCGGCACCTTCACGCACCGTCACGCGGTGCTGCACGACCAGAACCGCGAGAAGTTCGACGAAGGCACCTACGTGCCGCTGCAGAACGTGGCCGACAACCAGGCTCCGTTCGTCGTCATCGACTCCATCCTCTCGGAAGAAGCGGTGCTGGCCTTCGAATACGGCTACGCCTCGAACGACCCCAACACCCTGGTGATCTGGGAGGCGCAGTTCGGCGATTTCGTCAACGGCGCGCAAGTGGTGATCGACCAGTTCATCGCCTCGGGCGAAGTGAAGTGGGGCCGCGTCAACGGCATCACCATGATGCTGCCGCACGGCTACGAAGGCCAGGGCCCCGAGCACAGCTCGGCCCGCCTGGAGCGCTTCATGCAGCTGGCCGCCGACGCCAACATGCAGATCGTGCAGCCCACCACGGCCAGCCAGATCTTCCACGTTCTGCGCCGCCAGATGGTGCGCAGCCTGCGCAAGCCGCTGATCATCATGACGCCGAAGTCGCTGCTGCGTAACAAGGACGCGACCTCGCCGCTGTCCGAGTTCGTCAAGGGCGGCTTCCAGACCGTGATCCCCGACAGCCGCGACCTGAAGGCCGAGAAGGTCAAGCGCCTGATCGCCTGCTCGGGCAAGGTCTACTACGACCTGGCCAAGAAGCGCGAGGAGAAGGAAGCCGACGACGTGGCGATCATCCGCGTCGAGCAGCTCTATCCGTTCCCGCACAAGGCATTCGCGGCCGAGATCAAGAAGTACCCGAATCTCGTCGACGTGGTGTGGTGCCAGGACGAGCCGCAGAACCAGGGCGCCTGGTTCTTCGTGCAGCACTACATCCATGAAAACATGCAGGAAGGCCAGAAGCTCGGCTACTCCGGCCGTGCCGCATCGGCATCGCCGGCGGTGGGCTACTCGCACCTGCACCAGGAACAGCAGAAGGCGCTGGTCGACGGCGCGTTCGCCAAGCTCAAGGGCTTCGTGCTGACCAAGTAAACCTGTCCTCTTTCACACGAACACCCTGAAGAACAAATCGGAGCCCACTCCAAATGTCTATCGTTGAAGTCAAAGTCCCCCAGCTTTCCGAATCCGTGGCCGAAGCCACCATGCTCACTTGGAAGAAGAAGGCCGGCGAAGCCGTCGCCGTCGATGAAATCCTGATCGAGATCGAGACCGACAAGGTCGTGCTCGAAGTGCCCGCTCCCTCGGCCGGCGTGCTGGCCGAAATCATCCAGCCCGACGGCGCCACCGTGGTCGCCGACCAGCTGATCGCCAAGATCGACACCGAAGGCAAGGCCGGCGCTGCCGCTCCCGCAGCGGCACCCGCCGCCGCGGCGGCCCCGGCGCCCGCAGCCGCTCCGGCAGCTGCAGCTGCCGCCACCGGCGGCTCGAAGGCCGATGTGGCCATGCCCGCCGCCGCCAAGTTGCTGGCCGACAACAACCTGAAGACTGGCGACGTCGCCGGCTCGGGCAAGGACGGCCGCGTGACCAAGGGCGACGTGCTCGCCGCAGTCGCCTCGGGCGCCAAGCCTGCCGCACCTGCCGCCACCATCGCCGTGCCGGCTGCCAAGCCCGCGCTGCCGCAGGTCGCCGCTCCCGCCAGCGCCCCCGACCTGGGCGAGCGCCCCGAGCAGCGCGTGCCGATGAGCCGCCTGCGCGCCCGCATCGCCGAGCGCCTGATCCAGTCGCAGTCGACCAACGCCATCCTGACGACCTTCAACGAAGTCAACATGGCGCCCGTCATGGAACTGCGCAAGCGCTTCCAGGACAGCTTCACCAAGGAACACGGCGTGAAGCTCGGCTTCATGTCCTTCTTCGTGAAGGCCGCCGTGCATGCCCTCAAGAAGTACCCGGTGCTCAACGCCTCGGTGGACGGCAACGACATCCTGTACCACGGCTACTTCGACATCGGCATCGCCGTCGGTTCGCCGCGCGGCCTGGTGGTGCCGATCCTGCGCAATGCCGACCAGATGAGCTTCGCCGACATCGAGAAGAAGATCGCCGAATACGGCAAGAAGGCACAGGACGGCAAGCTGGGCATCGAAGAGATGACCGGCGGCACGTTCTCCATCTCGAACGGCGGCACCTTCGGCTCGATGCTCTCGACCCCGATCATCAACCCGCCCCAGTCGGCCATCCTCGGCGTGCACGCCACCAAGGACCGCGCCGTGGTCGAGAACGGCCAGATCGTGGTCCGTCCGATGAACTACCTGGCCATGAGCTATGACCACCGCATCATCGACGGCCGCGAAGCCGTGCTGGGCCTGGTCGCCATGAAGGAGGCGCTGGAAGACCCGTCGCGCCTGCTGTTTGATATCTGATCCACCCCCGTTGCTTGCTCACTTCGTGTAGCCGCCTCCCCCCTCGAGGGGGCGCACCCGGCGGCCCGGCAAAGCCGGTTCCGCGGGTGCCTCGGAGATGGCCTGCGCTTCGCGCGGCCGTGGCGGAAGGCGGTACACCGAATTACGAAAGAACCTATGTCCAAACAATTTGACGTGATCGTCATCGGCGGCGGCCCTGGCGGCTACATCGCTGCCATCCGCGCCGCGCAACTCGGCTTCAACGTCGCCTGCATCGACGAGTGGAAGAACGGCAAGGGCGGCCCCGCACCGGGCGGCACCTGCACCAACGTGGGCTGCATTCCCTCGAAGGCGCTGCTGCAGTCGTCTGAGCACTTCGAGCAGGCCGGCCACCACTTCGCCGACCACGGCATCAAGGTCGAAGGCCTGGGCCTGGACATCGACAAGATGCTGGCCCGCAAGGACCAGGTCGTGAAGCAGAACAACGACGGCATCCTGTACCTGTTCAAGAAGAACAAGATTTCGTTCTTCCATGGCCGCGGCTCGTTCGTGAAGGCGGACGCCGGCGGCTACGAGATCAAGGTGGCCGGCGCCGCCGAAGAGTCGATCGTCGGCAAGCACATCATCGTGGCCACGGGCTCCAACGCCCGCGCGCTGCCGGGCACGCCGTTCGACGAGGAGAACATCCTCTCGAACGATGGCGCGCTGCGCATCGGCGCGGTGCCGAAGAAGCTGGGCCTGATCGGCTCGGGCGTCATCGGCCTGGAAATGGGCTCGGTGTGGCGTCGCCTCGGTGCGGAAGTCACGGTGCTCGAGGCACTGCCGACCTTCCTCGGCGCGGTGGACGAGCAGATCGCCAAGGAAGCCAAGAAGGCCTTCGACAAGCAGAAGCTCAAGATCGAGCTCGGCGTGAAGGTCGGCGAGATCAAGTCGTCGAAGAAGGGCGTGAGCGTGGCCTGGACCGACGCCAAGGGCGAAGCCCAGACGCTGGAAGTCGACAAGCTGATCGTGTCGATCGGCCGCGTGCCCAACACCATCGGCCTGAACGCCGAAGCCGTGGGCCTGAAGCTCGACGAGCGCGGCGCCATCGCGGTGGACGACGAGTGCAAGACCAGCCTGCCCAACGTGTGGGCCATCGGCGACGTGGTGCGTGGCCCGATGCTGGCGCACAAGGCCGAGGAAGAGGGCGTTGCCGTGGCCGAGCGCATTGCCGGCCAGCATGGTCACGTCAACTTCAACACGATCCCGTGGGTGATCTACACCAGCCCCGAGATCGCGTGGGTCGGCCAGACCGAGCAGCAGCTCAAGGCCTCGGGCCGCGCCTACAAGGCCGGCACCTTCCCGTTCCTGGCGAACGGCCGCGCACGCGCGCTGGGCGACACGACCGGCATGGTCAAGTTTCTGGCCGACGCCGCGACCGACGAGATCCTGGGCGTGCACATCGTGGGCCCGCAGGCCAGCGAGCTGATCTCCGAAGCCGTTGTGGCGATGGAGTTCAAGGCCAGCGCCGAGGACATCGCGCGCATCTGCCACGCGCACCCGTCGCTGTCGGAAGCCACGAAAGAAGCGGCACTCGCCGTGGACAAGCGCACGCTGAACTTCTGATCCCGCCGATCTTTTGACCAGCGTCAAACAGGCCTACGAGGCGGAACTCGCTGCGCGCGGGTTCAAGAGCGATCCCGCGCAGCTGCGCGCCGTGGAGGCGCTGGATCGCTGCGCCAGCGAATGGGCCGAGTACAAGGCCCAGCGCTCGAATGCGCTGAAGAAGTTCATCAACCGGCCGGAGCTTCCGCGCGGCGTCTACATGTACGGTGGCGTCGGGCGGGGCAAGAGCTTCCTGATGGACCTGTTCTTCAACGCCGTGCCGCTGCGGCGCAAGACGCGCCTGCACTTCCACGAGTTCATGCGCGAGGTGCACCGCGAGCTGCGCGAGCTGCAGGGCACGGTGAACCCGCTCGACGAACTGGGGCTGCGCATCTCGAAGCGCTACAAGCTGATCTGCTTCGACGAGTTCCACGTGGCGGACATCACCGACGCGATGATTCTCCATCGCCTGCTGGTGTCGCTCTTCGACAACGGCGTGGGGTTCGTCACCACCTCGAACTTCAAGCCCGACGACCTGTACCCGGGCGGCCTGCACCGCGACCGCATCCTGCCTGCCATCGAGCTGCTGAACGAAAAGCTGGAAGTGCTGAGCGTGGACAACGGCACCGACTACCGGCGCCGCACGCTGGAGCAGCTGCGCATGTACCTCACGCCCAACGATGCGGCGGCCGAGAAGGAGATGCGCAAGGCCTTCGAGAAGCTCGCCGAGACGGCGGACGAGAACCCGATCCTGCACATCGAGCAGCGCGAGATCCGCGCGCGGCGAAAGGCCGGCGGCGTGGTCTGGTTCGACTTCAAGACGCTGTGCGGTGGTCCGCGCTCGCAGAATGACTATCTGGAGATCGCGAGCCAGTTCCACACCATCCTGCTGTCCGACGTGCCGCACATGCCGGTGCGCATGGCTTCCGAAGCACGCCGTTTCACATGGCTGGTCGACGTCTTGTACGACCGGCGATGCAAGCTCATCATGTCGGCTGAGGTTCCGCCCGAGGCGTTGTACACCGAGGGCCCGTTGTCGCATGAGTTTCCGCGCACGGTCTCCCGGCTCACCGAGATGCAATCGAGCGAGTTCCTTGCCCTGGAACGCCGCGTCGTCGATACCCGACTTACATGAAAAAAATCGTTCTTGCTCTGTTCATGGCGTTGGCCAGCCTGCCGCTGTGGGCGCAGTCCAACGCCACGGCGGGCAGCGCCGACCTCGACGCCGAGAAGCGCCGGCTGTCGGCCGAGCGAGAGGCCATAGAGAAGCGCTACGTCGAGGAGCGGGCCGCTTGCTACAAGAAGTTCGCGGTAGAAGACTGCCTGCGCGAGAGCCGCACCCGTCGCCGCGCCGAAACGGACAACATCAAGCGGCAGGAAACCGCGATCAACGACATCCAGCGCCAGCGCAGCGGTGCGGCCGAGCTGAGGAAGCTCGACGAAAAGGCGGGCACGCAGCGTTCGGTGGACACGCCCGAGAAGCAGCAGCAATCCATCCAGAACCAGAAGGACCGCGAGCAGCGCGCTGCCGATCACGCGGCCGGCCGCGCCTCCACGGCAGCCGAAGCTGCCGAGCGCGAGCGCCAGTTCCAGTCCAAGCAGCAGTCGCACGCCGACGAGCAGGCCAAGGCAGCCCAGCGTCGCGCCGAAGCGCCAGAGGCCGTTCGGCGCTTCGAGGAGAAGCAGCGCCGTGCAGCGGAACACAGGGCCGATCGCGAGCGGCGCAACGCCCAGCAGCGCGACAAGCCGCGTGGGGCGCCGTTGCCCCCGCCGCCTGCCGAGCCGGGACCGGCCAAGCCCTGACAGGGAAAGAGAGAGGGTGGCGCCCGCTGCCCGCGCTCAGGCGGCGGCAGCGGGGAGCGGATCGAGCTTCAGGACCGCGATCGAGATGTTGTCGCCCGTGCCCCGGGCCCGGCGGCGCGCTTCGCCCACCAGGATTTCCACCGCGTCGCGCGGCGGCTGCGCATAGAGCACGCTCGCCAGTTCCTCGGGGCTGAAGTAGTGCCAGAGCCCGTCGCTGCAGGCCATCAGCAGGTCGCCCGGTGCCATCTTCGGGATGTAGTAGGGGTCGATGGGCGGCGGCGTGGTCGTCATGCCCAGGCAGCCCAGCAGGATGTTGCCCTGCGGATGGATGTTGGCCTCGGCTTCGGTGATCTGGCCCCGGTCGATCAGCACCTGCACGTACGAGTGGTCGCGCGTGCGCTTGAGCAGCTCTCCGTCGTGGAAGTGGTAGATGCGCGAATCGCCGGCGTGGATCCAGGCGCAGTCGCCCTTCGGGTTCATGAGGAAGGCCGCGATCGTGCTGTGCGGTTCCTGCTCGGCGGAAACGGCGGTGAGCTTGATGACTGTGTGCGAGTCCTCGAGGATCTGCTTGAGCAAGGCTTCCGGGTCTTCCTTGCCGGGCTGGTAGCGCGTGAAGAGCTGGCGCGCCGTCATGAGCACCTGGTCGGAGGCCTTGCGCCCGCCGCTGCGCCCACCCATGCCATCGGCCACAACGCCCAGCACGCAGCCGGGCACGCGCGGGTGGCTCATCAGCAGGACCTGGTCCTGCTGGTACGGGCGGTCTCCCTTGTGGAGTCCGGTGGCCGCTGCGAGTCGAAAGCCTTGGGTCATGAAGCAATGGGCGCCTGAGGCGCGGGTTCCTGTCTTCTCGGAGATTCGTGTCAGGACGTATTATCGAATGAACATGCGGCGCGAAAACCAGGCGTGCGCTCCCCACCGTTGGACTCCAATCTTCACTCCCTTTCCCGCCAGCTGATCGAACTGCGCATCGAGCACGCAGACCTCGACGCCACCATCGACCGTCTGGCCGAAGGCTCGCCGCAGGACGAGCTGCTGCTTCGGCGCCTCAAGAAGCGCCGCCTCGCGCTGCGCGACCAGATCGCCCGCCTGGAAAACATCCTCGATCCGAAAGAGCCGGCGTGACGGGGTCGCTCGAAGACAAGGTGCGCGACGCCTTCGCGCAGGACGGTGGCCTTTCGCGCGCCGCGGAGCAGTTCCGCGAACGCTCGGGGCAGACCGAGATGGCGATGGCCGTGGCCCGCACCATCGACAAGGGCGGTGTGCTGGTGGTCGAGGCCGGCACCGGCGTCGGCAAGACCTTTTCCTACCTCGTGCCGGCGCTCCTGAGCGGCGAGCGCGTGCTGCTTTCCACCGCCACCAAGACCCTGCAGGACCAGCTCTTCGGCCGCGACCTGCCGCGTCTCGTCGAAGCCTTCGGCCTGCCGGTGCGTACGGCGCTGCTCAAGGGCCGCGCCAGCTACCTGTGCCTGCACCGGCTCGACATGGCGCGCCACGATGCTTCCCTGCCAGAGCGCGGCAGCCTGCGCACGCTCGCCAAGATCGAGCAATGGTCCAAGGCCACGCGCACCGGCGACCTGGCCGAGCTGCCGGGGCTCGACGAGCGCTCGCCGCTCATTCCGCTGATCACCTCCACGCGCGAGAACTGCCTGGGCGCCCAATGCCCGCAGTTCAAGCCCTGCCACGTCAACCTGGCGCGGCGCGAGGCGCTGGCGGCCGACATCGTCGTCATCAACCACCATCTTTTCTTCGCCGACCTCGCGGTGCGCGAGACCGGCATGGCGGAGCTGCTGCCGACGGTGAGCGTGGTGGTGTTCGATGAGGCGCATCAACTCAACGAGACCGGCGTGCAGTTCCTGGGCGCCCAGCTCGGAACCGGCCAGGCGCTCGACTTCGCGCACGACATGCTGGCCGCGGGCCTGCAGCATGCGCGCGGCCTGGTCGACTGGCAGCAGCTGGTTTCCACCACCGAGCGCGCCGCGCGCGATCTGCGGCTGGTTGTCGGCAAGCAATGGCCGGGCGCGAAGCTGCGCTGGCTGGGGCCGTCGCCCGAGGGCATCGACCCCGCGGCGTGGCAGGGGGCGCTCGACGACCTGCTGGATGCATTCCGGGCGGCAGCGGAAGGGCTGGACACCGTCAGCGAAATCTCGCCCGACTTCGTGCGGCTGCACGAGCGGGCTCGCCAGCTCGCGAAACGCACCGCGCGCTTCGCCTTGCCGTGCGAACTCGATTCCGTGCGCTGGGTGGATGTGGGCACGCAACTGCGGCTCATCGAATCGCCTCTGGACATCGCCGATGCGATGCGCAAGCGGGTGCTCAAGATCGCCGGCGAGGCCGGCGAGGCCGATGAGGCCGGGATCGACGGTGACGAGCAGGAAGACGGCCTGGACGCCTACGGCGAGCAGCTGGCGCGTTCGGGCGCTGCACACGAAGAGGGCGGCCGCGCCTGGGTCTTCACGTCGGCCACGCTGGGCGACGAGCCCACGCTGCGCTGGTTCACCGAGCCCTGCGGCCTGCAGGACGCCGAAGTGCTGCGCGTGCAGAGCCCCTTCGACTACGCCTCCCAGGCCGCGATCTACGTGCCGCGCGCCTTTCCCAAGCCCAACGATCCGTCGCACAGCCAGCGCGTCGCGCAGCTCGCGGCGCGCGGGGCGGCGGAGCTTGGCGGCCGCACGCTGGTGCTGACGACCACGCTGCGCGCATTGCGCACCATCGGCGACGAGATGAGGCAGCAGTTCGAACTGCTCGACGCACAAGTTCGGCCCGAAGTGCTCGTGCAGGGCGAACTGCCCAAGCGCGTGCTGATGGACCGCTTCCGCGAAGGCTCGAGCGCCGGGCGCGCGGGCTGCGTGCTGGTGGCGTCGGCGTCGTTCTGGGAGGGGTTCGATGCACCGGGAGACGTGCTTCAGCTGGTGGTGATCGACAAGCTGCCGTTTCCGCCGCCCAACGATCCGCTGGTCGAGGCGCGCTCGCAGCGGCTGGAGGCGCAGGGGCGGAGTTCGTTCGCCGACTATTCGCTGCCCGAGGCGGCGGTGGCGCTCAAGCAGGGTGCGGGGCGCCTGATCAGGCGCGAGACCGACAGCGGCGTGCTGGCGATCTGCGATACACGGCTGGTGGCGATGGGCTATGGCCGCCGTCTGCTGGCAGCCTTGCCTCCGATGCGGCGGCTCGAGAACGAAGCCGATTTCGATGCCGCGCTGGAGGCGCTCAGGAACTGAGCGGGAGGCTTCGGCAGAGCGCTTGCGGCCCTACCGGTTCAGGAAGGTCGACTGGCTTACCAGACCTTCCACCACGGGTCGTCCTTGCCCTTGAAGCCGTTGGCGAGGAAGGTGCTCTGCGGGTAGTTGGTGGTCAGCACGCGCTGGGCGTCGTCGCGCAGATCCTTCATGCCGAGTGCGTCGTACGACTTGACCATGATGTACAGGGCTTCCTCGAGCGCCGGCACTTCGCGGTAGTCGGCCAGCGCGACCTGGGCGCGGTTGATGGCCGCGAGGTAGGCGCCGCGCGTGTAGTAGTAGCGCGCCACGTGAACCTCGTACTGCGCGAGCGAGTTCACGATGTAGTTCATGCGCTGGCGTGCGTCGGGGGCATAGCGCGAGTCGGGGAAGCGCGTGGCCAGGTCCTTGAACGCCTCGAACGATTCCTTGGCGGCCTTCTGGTCGCGCTCCGACAGGTCCTGGCGCGTCAGGAACGCGAACATGCCGAGGTCGTCGTTGAAGTTGATCACGCCCTTGAGGTAGAGCGCGTAGTCCATGGCCGGGCTCGCCGGGTGCAGCTTCATGAAGCGGTCGACGGTGGCGATGGCGGCCGCCTTCTCTCCGGACTTGTACTGGGCGTAGGCCTTTTCCAGCTGTGCCTGCTGGGCCAGCGGGGTGCCGGCTGCGCGGCCTTCGAGCTTCTCGTAGAGCGGAATGGCCTTGTCGTAGGCGCCCGATCCGGCCTCGTCCTTGGCTTCCGAATAGATGCGGTTGGGGCTCCAGGTGGCGGTCTTGTCGGCGGTCGGGGTCGACGAGCAGCCAGCTGCCAGCAGAGCCGCCGCGCTGAGCGCGATCCAGGCGGGGACCGATAATTTGGCGCGAATCATCACATACGGCTTTCGTGAAACAGTTGCCCTCAATTATATCGACCGACCCTCTGGGCAATATCCCCGACAGCCCGGAGGTGGCCGAGCACGAAGAGGGCGCCGACCCGGCCGAGGCCAGCGAGCAGCGGCCCTTCGTCATCGACCCGGCCCAGCACGGCCAGCGGCTCGATCGGGCCCTGGCGGCGCTGGTGCCCGAGTTTTCCCGCAGCTATCTGCAGCAGCTGATCGAGGCAGGCGTCGTCGAGTTGCAGGGGCGCACCGTCACCAAGGCCTCGGCGCCGGTGAAGGCGGGGCAGTCCGGGCGCATCGAATTGCGCCCCACGCCCCAGAGCCAGGCCTTCCGGCCGGAGGCGATGGACATCGTCACCGTGTACGAGGACGAGCATCTGCGCATCGTCGACAAGCCCGCCGGCCTCGTGGTGCACCCGGCACCGGGGCACTGGAGCGGCACGCTGCTGAACGGCCTGCTGGCGCTCGACCCCAAGGCGGTGCTGCTGCCGCGCGCCGGCATCGTGCACCGGCTCGACCGCGATACAAGCGGCCTGATGGTGGTGGCGCGCACGCGCCCCGCCATGGATGCGATGGTGGCGCTGATCGCCGCGCGCGAGGTCAAGCGGCAGTACCTGGCCATCGGCCACAGGCAGTGGGAAGGCGCCCCTGCACGGCATGTGGACGCCCCCATCGGGCGCGATCCGCGCAACCGGCTGCGCATGGCGGTGGTCGATCTGGAGCGCCATGCGGGCAAGACCGCCCGCACGCTGATCGAGCGGCTCGACAGCAGCGCCGAAGGCTGTGCCGTGCGCTGCACGCTCGAAACCGGGCGCACCCACCAGATCCGCGTGCACATGGCCTCCATCGGCCATCCGCTGGTGGGCGACGCGCTCTACGGTGGCGCGCCGGCCGCGGGGCTGTCGCGGCAGGCGCTGCATGCATTCAGGCTGGCCTTCGTGCATCCCGTCACGCAAGCGGCGCTGGAGTTCCGCTCGCCGTTGCCGGGGGACCTCGTCCAGGCTTTGCAGGCCTGGGGGCTGGATTACAATCGCGCCTGACGGCCCGAGGGCCGCGCCGGTCGCCCGAGACCGGCCTTGCGTTGCATTCGCCGCGTGCCTGCAGCGCCTACTCCTTCCATCCTTCTGAACAAGCGCCCCCAGGCGCCTTTTCCCGGATAACGCGAACCATGAATACGGCGGATGCCAAGCGCATTCTCGAAACCGCCTTGATCTGTTCGAGCCAGCCGTTGCCGGTGCGCGATATGCGCGTGCTGTTCGACGACGAGCTGGGTGCGGACACCATCAAGGCGCTGCTGCTCGAACTGCAGGAAGACTGGGCGCAGCGTGGCCTGGAGCTGGTGAGCGTCGGCAGCGGCTGGCGCTTCCAGAGCCGGCCGGAAATGCGCGACCACCTCGATCGCCTGCACCCCGAAAAGCCGCCGCGCTACACGCGCGCGGCGCTCGAGACGCTGGCCATCATCGCCTACCGACAGCCCGCCACGCGCGGCGACATGGAAGACATCCGCGGCGTGACGATCAACTCGCTGATCCTTAAGCAGCTGGAAGATCGCGGCTGGGTCGAGGTCATCGGCCATCGCGAAACGGTCGGCCGCCCGGCGCTCTACGCGACCACGCGCCAGTTCCTCGACGACCTGGGCCTGGCCTCGCTCGACCAGTTGCCGCTGATCGAGACGCCCGCGCAGCAGGCGGCGCTGGTCGACGCGCTCGAGCAGGCCTCGGGCGAGCAGCAGGGGCTGCCGATCGATGCGGCGCCGGAGGGCGATGCAGATGCGTCCGGATCGGCGGAGCTGGAACTCTCCTTGGCCGGCGTGCCGGCGGCGGACGCCGAGATTGCTGCTGCGCAACAAGGCGAAGAAGCCGTTGCCGAGACGGCTGAAGCGCTGGAGATGCCTGCCCGGGAGCCCGCGGTCGTCGACACCGCGCCCGAAGTCGTGGAAGCAGTCAAGGCAGCCGAAGCTGCCGAAGCGATCGAGGCCGCCCAGGCACAGTTCGCCGAGAACGAAGCGGGCGCCGAATCTGCCCCCGCCGAGCCAGAACAAGAACCCGCGTCAGAGCCCGATGCCCCGTCCGAGGACGAGACCGACCCTGACGCTCCCTCCCCCGGAAAAACCTCATGAGCACAACCGACACCGAAGACGCAGCGATGCTGCCGGTCGAGCCCGAAGTCAAGAAGAAGAAAAGGGCGACCCCGGCCAGGAAGGCGGTCGATGCAGTCGAGGCGGTAGCGCCGGCCGAGGCAGAAGTCGAGGCACCGAAGAAGCCGCGTGCACCACGCAAGAAGAAGGTGGTCGAGCAGGTTGCGCCCGAAACCGAGGCCGAGACCGTGCCCGTGGCGGAGGCGCCCCGGCAAGTGGGCGAGCCGGAAGTTGTCGCGGCCGTCGTCGAAGAGGCGCCTGTTGCAGTCGTCGCGGAGGTGGCGCGTGATCCGGAGCCTGTCGAGGCGCATCGGGCCGAGCGCCTCGATGACCGCGATGATGACTCCCGTGACGAAGACGAGGAAGACGAAGAGCCGGACGAGGAAGAAGACGACCTCGACCGCGCCCGCCGCGCCGCCGAGCGCGAGCAGCGCAACGCGCCGCCGCCGGAGCCGATCCGCTTCGCGGACGTCATCTCCGGCCAGTTCGACGCCGACGAGGAAAGCCCCGAAGTCCCGCCGCTCAAGCGCGTGCTGCTCCCTGAGGCCGATTCGCCCAAGCTGCACAAGGTGTTGGCGCAGGCCGGCCTGGGCTCGCGGCTCGAAATGGAACAGCTGATCCTGCAGGGCCGCATTTCCGTCAACAACGAGCCGGCCCACATCGGCCAGCGCATCCAGTACGGCGACCAGGTCAAGATCAACGGCAAGCCTATCCGCTATCGCATCGCGCCACCGCCGCCGCGCGTGATCGCGTACCACAAGCCCGTGGGCGAGGTGGTCACGCACGACGATCCGCAGAACCGCCCGACCGTGTTCCGCAAGCTGCCGCGCCTGCAGCAGGGCAAGTGGCAGTCGGTGGGCCGTCTCGACCTGAATACCGAGGGCCTGCTGCTGTTCAGCAGCTCCGGCGACCTGGCCAACCAGCTCATGCACCCTCGCTTCGGCCTGGAGCGCGAGTACGCGGTGCGCGTGCTGGGTGCGCTCACCGCCGAAGAGAAGCAGAAGCTGCTGGACGGCGTGCGCCTCGACGATGGCATGGCGCAGTTCGGTGCCATCGAGGACGGTGGCGGCGAAGGCTCCAACTGCTGGTATCGCGTGACGATCTCCGAAGGCCGCAACCGCGAGGTGCGCCGGCTGTTCGAGTCGGTGGGCCACGCGGTCAGCCGGCTGATCCGCATCCGCTACGGCGCGATGGTGCTGCCGCGCGGCCTGAAGCGCGGCGCCTGGATGGAACTCGACGACCGCGATATCCGCGCGCTGTTCCAGGCCTCGGGTGGCGCGGTCGCCCGTCCGGGCCAGCAGCAGCGTGGCCCGGGGCAGGAGGGCGGTGGCGGCAACGGCCGCGGCGGCCGCAACAAGAAGCGCCGTGGCAATCGCAACGGCGGCGGCCAGCAGCAGCCGCGCGACATGCGCGAAGCGCGTGACGACGGCGGGCGCGAGGCGCCGATCCCGAATCCGCTTGGCGACGGACGTCCGCCGCGCGGCGAGCGGGGAGGGCGTTCCAACCGTGGCGGCGGGCAGCCCCAAGGGCAGGGACGCCGCGGCAACGGCAACCGCCAGGGCGGCGATCGCCAGCAGCAGGGTGGCGGTGGCAATCAGCCCGATCCGATGAAGACCTCGCTGGGCTACATCGGCGCCGACAGCTTCTCGCGCCAGCGCAAGGAGCAGCGCGGAGGAGGTCAGCGCCGCGGAGGCGGCGGGGGCGGTGGCGGCTTCGCAGGCCAGGGCGGCGGACGCCGCCGCGGGCGCTGAAAGTCTGCCGTCGCAGCGCGGCCTTTCGCGGGGTTTTCACCAATCCGCAAGGCTGTGCCGGTTAAAATCAGAGGCTTTGTCGACATGTGACGCAACAAACTCGTTGCAGTTGTGACAAAACACTTCAAAATCAAAGCTCCAGGAAGCATTTCAATGGCTATCGAACGTACCCTTTCCATCATCAAGCCCGACGCAGTTGCCAAGAACGTCATCGGCAAGATCGTTTCCCGCTTCGAGGCCGCTGGCCTGAAGATCGTCGCCGCCAAGCTGGTGCACCTGTCGCGCAACGAAGCCGAGCAGTTCTACGCCGTGCACAAGGAGCGTCCCTTCTTCAAGGACCTCGTCGAGTTCATGATCTCGGGCCCCGTGTTCGTGCAAGTGCTCGAAGGCGAGAACGCCATCGCCAAGAACCGCGACCTGATGGGCGCCACGGACCCCAAGAAGGCAGCCGCCGGCACCATCCGCGCCGACTTCGCCGACAGCATCGACGCCAACGCCGTTCACGGTTCGGACGCTCCCGAAACCGCCGCGAACGAAGTGGCCTTCTTCTTCGCCGGCCTCAACGTCTACGCACGCTGAAACCCGGATCTCGCCCCGATTCCATGACCACGGCCAATCTGCTCGATTTCGATCTCGAGGGGTTGGCTGCGTTCTGCGAAAAACTCGGCGAGAAGAAATTCCGCGCCACGCAGCTGTTCCGCTGGATCCACCAGCGTGGCGCCAGCGACTTCACCCAGATGACAGATCTGGCGAAGTCGCTGCGCGAGAAGCTCGCGACCACCGCTCGCGTCGAGGCCCTGCCGGTCATCACGCAGCACGAATCCAGGGACGGCACGATCAAGTGGCTGTTCGACGTCGGTGACGGCAATGCCGTCGAAGCCGTATTCATTCCCGAGGACGACCGCGGCACTCTTTGCGTGTCGTCCCAGGCCGGCTGTGCGGTTGGCTGCCGCTTTTGCTCGACGGGGCATCAGGGCTTCAGCCGCAACCTCAGCACGGGCGAGATCGTCGCCCAGCTCTGGTTTGCCGAACACTTCCTTCGCAAGCACCTCAAGCGCGACGAGCGCGTCATTTCCAACGTGGTGATGATGGGCATGGGCGAGCCGCTGCAGAACTACTCGGCGCTCGTGCCAGCGCTGCGCACCATGCTCGACGACAACGCCTACGGGCTGTCGCGCCGCCGCGTGACGGTGTCGACCTCCGGCGTGGTGCCGATGATCGACCGCCTCGGCGCCGATTGCGCCGTGGCGCTCGCGGTTTCGCTGCACGCGCCCAACGATCCGCTGCGCGACGACCTCGTTCCGCTGAATCGCAAGTACCCGATCGACGAACTCATCGAGGCCTGCAAGCGCTACCTGGCCCATGCCCCGCGCGACTTCATCACCTTCGAGTACTGCATGCTCGACGGCGTGAACGACCAGCCAGAGCATGCACGCCAACTGGTCGAACTGGTGCGCAGGCACGGCATCTCGTGCAAGTTCAACCTGATCCCGTTCAACCCGTTTCCGGCCTCGGGCCTGCTGCGTTCGCCGCAGCCGCGCGTCCTGGCGTTCGCCAAGGCGCTGAGCGAGGCCGGTCTCGTGACCACCGTGCGCAAGACGCGCGGCGACGACATCGATGCCGCCTGCGGTCAGCTCGCCGGCGACGTCAAGGACCGTACCCGCGCGGCCGAGCGCATGGCGCAGCGCCGTGCGGCCGAGCAGCGCCCCGTTGTTTTGCATCCGGTCCGCAAGACCGCCTCCCAGGAGCATTGAACCGATGAGCATGGCCATTTCGATGACGACCGCGAACGTGCAGCGGATGCTGACGGTGGGTTTCGCGGGCGTCGCCGTGTCGCTGCTGCTTGGGGGCTGCGTGAGCACGCGCACCACCACCACCAGCCTGGCCGACAGCAGCAACTCGTCCAAGGGCACCGAGATCGTCACCGAGTCCGACGAGTCCAGCCGCCAGCGCCGCGCGCGCCTGCGCATGGAACTGGCCGCCGGCTACTTCGAGCACGGCCAGACCACCGTCGCGCTCGACGAAATCAAGCAGGCGCTGGCCGCCGACCCGAACAACGCCGACGCCTACAACCTGCGCGGCCTGGTCTACATGCGGCTCGACGACGCCGCCCTGGCCGAAGACAGCTTCCGCCGTGCCATCGCGATCAATCCGCGCGACCCGAACACGCGCCACAACTATGGCTGGCTGCTGTGCCAGCAGAACCGCTATGGCGACGCGGCCGCCCAGTTCGGCGAGGCCCTGGCCGTACCGACCTACACCGAGCGCGCCAAGACGCTCATGACACAGGGCGTGTGCGAGCTCAAGGCCGGCCAGCGCGACAAGGCCGAGCGCACCCTCATGCAGGCCTACGAGATCGACGCCAGCAACCCGGTGGTCGCCTTCAACCTGGCTTCCGTGCTGGCGCAGCGCGAGGAATGGTCGCGCGCGCAGTTCTACATCCGCCGCGTCAACAACAGCGCCGCGGCCAGCGCAGAGACGCTCTGGCTGGGCATCAAGATCGAACGTAAGCTGAACAACCGCGAGGCAGTCGCGCAGTTGGGAGGCCAACTGCAACGACGCTTCCCCCAGTCGCGGGAGGCAACAGCGTACGAGCGCGGGAATTTCAATGACTGATCGGGTTTCGGAGTTCGGCACTTCCGCAGCATTGCCACTGGAAGCTGGCGATATCGCGAACAAGACGGCCGGTGACCTGCTGCGCGAGGCGCGCGAGGCCCACGGCCTGCACATCGAGATGGTGGCCGCGGCCCTGAAGGTTCCGCCGCAGAAGCTCATGGCGCTCGAGGCGGACGACATCGCCTCGTTGCCCGACCCGGTCTTCGCCCGCGCACTGGCCAGCAGCGTCTGCCGCGCCCTGCGCATCGACCCGGCCCCCGTGCTCGCGAAGCTGCCCAGCACGCAGAAGGTGTCGCTCGCCGAAACCGACCGCACCCTCCGCTCGAACATCAATTCGGGCACGCCGCGCTGGAACGGCAACGGCCGCTCCAGCGGGCTGCCTTCGCGGCCGCTTCTGATCGTCGTGCTGCTGCTGCTGATCGGCGCGGGTGCGCTGTTCTGGCTGCCGCAGTCGGTGTTCGATCAGCTCGGCGCTTCCGTGTCGCGCCTTGCGGCGCGCGGCGATTCCGGTGCGGAATCGCCTTCCGCCAACGGTCCGGCCTCGGCCGGCGGATCCGTGGCCGAAACCGTGCCCACACAGGCCGTGGCGCCCAGTGGTCCGGTGGCCAGCGAGGCTCCGGCCGCGGCGCCTGCTTCCGGTGCGCCCGCGGCTACCGCTGCCGCGCCGGCTGCCACGGCTGCTGCTGCACCTGCGGCCACGCCCGTGGCTGCAGCCTCGAGCAGCCAGCAGCTGGTCTTCGTGGCTCGCGAGGAATGCTGGATCACCGTGACCGAAGCCGGCGGCAAGCAGTTGCTGCGCCGCAGCCTGCAGGCAGGCGAAACGGTGGGGCTGTCGGGCACGCTGCCGCTGTCGGTCGTGGTCGGCCGCGCTTCGAGCGTCGACGTGCAGGTCCGTGGCCAGCCCTTTGACCTGAAGCCCTTCACCAAGGGTGGTGGCGTGGCGCGTTTCGAGGTGAAGTCGTGACCTCCACTGGCAATTGCCTTCCCGTTCCGATCGAGGCCGCGGCTCCCAAGGCCCGCCGCTCGCGCCAGGCCAGCGTGGTCTGGGGGCCGCGCGTGGTCACCGTGGGCGGCGACGCCCCGGTGCGCGTGCAGTCCATGACCAACACCGACACCGTCGATGCCATCGGCACGGCGATCCAGGTGAAGGAGCTGGCCCAGGCCGGCTCCGAGATGGTCCGCATCACGGTCAACACGCCCGAGGCCGCCGCGCAGGTCCCTTACATCCGCGAGCAGCTCGACCGTATGGGCATCGACGTGCCGCTGGTGGGCGACTTCCATTACAACGGCCACCGCCTGCTGACCGACTATCCGGCCTGCGCCGAGGCGCTGAGCAAGTACCGCATCAACCCGGGCAACGTGGGCAAGGGCGACAAAAAGGACAGGCAGTTCGGCCAGATGATCGACGCCGCCATGCGCTGGAACAAGCCCGTGCGCATCGGCGTCAACTGGGGCAGCCTCGACCAGGAACTGCTCGCCAGCCTGATGGACGCCAACAGCCGGCGCGCCGAGCCCTGGGACGCCAAGCAGGTGATGTACGAGGCGCTGATCACCTCTGCCATCGAGTCCGCCAGGCTGGCCGAGTCGATGGGCATGGCCGGCAACCAGATCATTCTTTCGTGCAAGGTGAGCGGTGTGCAGGACCTGATCTCGGTCTACCGTGAACTGGCCCGCCGCTGCGACTATCCGCTGCACCTGGGCCTCACCGAGGCCGGCATGGGCACCAAGGGCACCGTGGCGTCGGCCGCGGCGCTGTCGATCCTGCTGCAGGAGGGCATCGGCGACACGATCCGCGTGTCGCTCACGCCGCAGCCGGGCGAGCCGCGCACGCAGGAGGTGGTGATTGCCTCCGAGATCCTGCAGGCGCTCGGCCTGCGCGTGTTCGTGCCGAGCGTCACCGCCTGCCCGGGCTGCGGCCGTACCACCAGCACCACCTTCCAGGAGCTGGCCAAGCAGATCGACGACTACCTGCGCATGCAGATGCCGGTCTGGCGCAAGAAATATCCGGGCGTGGAGACGCTGAAGGTGGCCGTCATGGGCTGCATCGTCAACGGCCCCGGCGAGAGCAAGCACGCCGACATCGGCATCAGCCTGCCCGGCACGGGCGAGGCGCCTGCGGCACCGGTCTTCATCGACGGCGAAAAGGCCCTCACGCTGCGCGGCGACAATATCGCCAACGAGTTCCATCAGCTCGTCGAAAACTACATTGAAAAGCGCTTCGGCCAGCCGCTGGCTGCCGACGTCGCCTGACCGCTTTCTCCTATGGCTGACAAGATCAATGCCGTCAAAGGCATGAACGACATATTGCCGGCGAGCGTGCCGCGCACCGACCGCCTGCCCGATTCGGCGCTGTGGTCGTGGTTCGAACAGAAGGTGCGGCAACTGCTGGCCCGCTACGGCTACCACTACATCGTGACGCCCGTGGTCGAACCTACCGCACTGTTCGTGCGCGGTCTCGGCGAGGTCACCGACATCGTCGAAAAGGAGATGTACTCCTTCACCGACTCGATGAACGGCGACAAGCTCACGCTGCGCCCGGAGGCCACGGCCGGCATCGTGCGCGCGATGGTCGAGCACAACGCGCTCTACAACGGCCCGCTGCGCCTGTGGACCATGGGGGCGATGTTCCGCCACGAGAGGCCGCAGAAGGGGCGCTACCGCCAGTTCCACCAGCTCGACGTCGAAGCGCTCGGCTTCCCGGGCCCCGACGTGGACGCCGAACTGATCCTCATGGTGCGCGCGCTCTGGCGCGAACTCGGCCTGGTCGAGGGCGAGCATGTGCGCCTCGAGATCAACAGCCTCGGCCAGCCGGCGGAGCGCCAGGCGCACCGTGATGCGCTGATCCGCCATTTCGAGGCGCATGCCGACGTGCTCGACGCCGATGCGAAGCGGCGCCTGCACAGCAACCCGCTGCGCATCCTCGACACGAAGAACCCGGCGATGCAGGCCATCGTCGAGGCCGCGCCCCAGCTGATGGACTTCCTCGGCGAGGAATCGCGCGCGCACTTCGACGCCGTTCGCTCCGTGCTCGATGCCGCGGGCCTGGCCTATCGCGTGAATCCGCGCCTGGTGCGCGGCATGGACTACTACAACCTCACCGTCTTCGAGTGGGTCACCGACCAACTGGGCTCGCAGGGCACCGTCTGCGGAGGCGGGCGCTACGACGGGCTCATCGGGCAGATGGGTGGCAAGCCGGCGCCGGCCGTGGGCTTCGGCCTCGGCATCGAGCGGCTGCTGCTGCTGATCCAGGAACTGGGCCTGCCGGTGCCGTCCGCGGCGCCCGCGGCCTATGCCGTCGTTCCCTCGGCCGCGGTGCTGCCGCAGGTCATGGTGGTGCTCGAGCAACTGCGCGCCGCGGGCGTCAGCGTGCTGCAGCACGCGGGCGGCGGCAACATGAAGGCGCAGTTCAGGAAGGCCGACGCGAGCGGTGCGCGCTACGCGCTGATCTTCGGCGACGACGAACTGGCGCGCGGCGAGGTCACCGTCAAGTCGTTGCGCGACGCAGGCGGCGTCCAAGTCGCCCGGTCTCTTTCGGAAGTGGCCGCCTGGGCCGCCACCCTACAATCGCCGGCTCCCAATACCTGACACGCATGGCAACCCATCTCGACCTCGAAGAACAGGAACAGCTCGACCAGCTCAAGCATTTCTGGAATACCTACGGCACCCTGATCACCTCGGTCGTGCTGCTCGTTGCCGGCGCCTTCGTGGCCTGGAACGGCTGGCAATGGTATGGCCGCAACAAGGCGGCGCAGGCCTCGTCGCTCTACGACGAGATCGAGAAGACCGCGCAGGCGGGCGACCCGGCGCGCATCGCGCTCGTGCTCGACGACATGAAGAAGCGCTTCGCGGGCACCACCTACGCGCAGCAGGCCGGCCTGCTGGTCGCCAAGACGCTGTACGAGAAGGGCAATGCCGCGGGTTCGCGCGCCGAGCTCGAATGGGTGGCCCAGAACGCCATCGACCCCGGCTACAAGGCCGTTGCCCGGCTGCGGCTGGCGGCCGAACTGCTCGACGGCAAGTCCTACGACGAGGCCCTGAAGCAGCTCGACGGCGGCGTGCCGAAGGAATTCGAACCCCTGGTGGCCGACCGCAAGGGCGACATCTACCTGGCCCAGGGCAAGCGCGCAGAGGCTCAGACCGAATACCGCAAGGCCTGGACTGGCCTCGGCGCCGCTTCCGACTACCGCCGCCTGGTGGAGATCAAGCTCAACGCGGTCGGCGTCGACCCCAAGAGCTTGGCTCCTGTAGTCACCGTCACTCCCGCAGCTCCCAAGACTCCCTGACCGCATCATGAATTTCAAGCGCCTCATGCCTGAATCGTCCGCCCTGCGTGCGGGATCAGCTCTCGTTTTGGTAGCGCTCCTGGCTGCCTGCTCGGGTTCGTCCAAGCCGAAGCCGGACGAGCTTCCCGCCAACCCGGCCCTGATGGGCGTGCGCCAGGCGTGGACGGTGCGCATCCCCGAGGTGAAGTTCCCCCTGACCACCGACGTCAGCGGCGACACGGTCACCGTGGCCGGCAGCGACGGCACGGTGGTCGCCATCGACGCGCGCGCCGGCCGTGAAGTCTGGCGCGCCAGCGCTGGCGCTCCGCTGGCGGCCGGTGTGGGCAGCGACGGATCGGTGGCGGCAGTCGTCACCACCGGCAACGAGCTGGTCGCCATCGAGAACGGCAAGGTGCTCTGGAAGCAGAAGCTTTCGGCGCAGGCCTTCACCGCGCCGCTGGTGGCGGGCCGCCGCGTGTTCGTGCAGACCGCCGACCGCAGCATCAGCGCCTGGGACGGTCAGAGCGGCCGCCGCCTGTGGATCCAGCAGCGCGCGGGCGAGAACCTGGTGCTGCGCAAGTCGGGCGTGCTGCTCGCCGTGGGCGATACGCTGGTGGCCGGCATCGGTGGCCGGCTGGTGGGCATCAACCCCGCCAACGGTACCTCGCGCTGGGAATCGCCCATTGCGGCGCCGCGCGGCACCAACGATGTGGAGCGCCTGGTCGACCTGACCGGCAGCGTGAGCCGCTTCGGCGACACGATCTGCGCGCGTGCGTACTACGCGAGCGTCGGCTGCGTCGAAACGGTGCGCGGCTCGCTGGTCTGGAGCAAGCCCGCCTCCGGCGCCGACGGCGTCAGCGGCAACGAGAGCTTCATCTACGGCACCGAATCCGACGGCAGCGTCGTGGCCTGGCGCCGTGCCGACGGCGAGCGCGCCTGGCAGATGTCGCGCCTCAAGAACCGCGTGCTGACTTCGCCGCTGGCCGTGGGCCGCTCGTTGATCATCGGCGAGGACACCGGCACCCTGCATTTCGTCTCGCGTGAAGACGGCGCGCTGCTCAACCGCATCACGCCGGACGGCTCGGCCATCACCGTTGCGCCGGCACTGGCCGGCAACACGGTGGTCGTGGTGACCGCCAAGGGTGGCGTGTTTGGCTATCGCCCCGAGTAACCCTCTTTCTTCTTTCCTTCTCTCTTTCCAAGGCCCGACCATGAAAACCGCGCCCTCGAAAGGCCGGCCATGACGCCGGTCGTGGCCCTGGTCGGGCGGCCGAACGTCGGCAAGTCGACCCTCTTCAACAGGCTCACGCAGACGCGCGACGCCATCGTCGCCGACTTCGCCGGCCTCACGCGCGACCGCCACTACGGCAACGGCCGCCTGGGCAAGCGCGAATTCATCGTCATCGATACCGGCGGTTTCGAGCCTGACGCCGGCAGCGGCATATACAAGGAGATGGCCAAGCAGACGCGACAGGCCGTCGCCGAGGCCGACGTCGTGATCTTCGTGGTCGATGCACGAGAAGGACTCTCCGCGCAGGACCATGACATCGCCAACGAGCTGCGCCGTATCGGCAAGCCCTGCGTGCTGGTGGCCAACAAGGCCGAGGGCATGCACGACGGCACCAAGCTGGTGGACTTCTACGAACTCGGGCTGGGCGAGGTGCACGGCGTGTCCGCGGCGCACGGGCAGGGCATGCGCGGCCTGGTCGAGCTGGCGCTGGCGCCGCTGAACCTTCCCGACCCCGATGACGAGGAGGAAGAGGACGACGTCAACAAGCCGATCAAGCTGGCTGTGGCAGGTCGTCCCAACGTGGGCAAGTCGACGCTGATCAACACCTGGCTGGGCGAAGAGCGCCTCGTGGCCTTCGACATGCCGGGCACCACGCGCGACGCAATCTCCGTACCCTTCGAGCGCAACGGCCAGCGCTTCGAGCTGATCGATACGGCAGGCCTGCGCCGCAAGGGCAGGGTGTTCGAGGCGATCGAGAAGTTCTCGGTGGTCAAGACGCTGCAGGCCATCGAGTCGGCCAACGTGGTGCTGCTGCTGCTCGATGCCACGCAGGGCGTGACCGACCAGGACGCGCACATCGCGGGCTACATCCTCGAAAGCGGCCGCGCGGTGGTGATCGCCATCAACAAGTGGGACGCGGTCGACAGCTACCAGCGCGAGCAGATCCAGCGGCAGATCGAGACCCGCCTCGCGTTCCTGAAGTTCGCGGCGCTGCATTTCATCTCGGCCATCAAGCGCCAGGGCCTGGGCCCGGTTTGGCAGGCCATCGCGCAGGCCCACAAGTCGGCCACGCGCAAGATGTCGACGCCGGTGCTGACAAGGTTGTTGCTGGAGGCGGTGCAGTTCCAGGCGCCCAAGCGAAGCGGGATGTTCCGTCCCAAGCTGCGATATGCGCACCAGGGGGGCATGAACCCGCCGGTGATCGTGATCCACGGGAATTCGCTCGAACATGTGACCGATGCTTACAAGCGCTTCCTCGAGGGACGCTTCCGCAAGGAGTTCGATCTCGTGGGTACCCCCTTGCGCATCGAGTTCAAGAGCTCCCACAATCCCTTCGTCGACAAGGACGACTGACTGAATTTGGCGGCGGATGGCCGCCGTTGAGTTCTGACCGGGGTGGAAGTTCCGGCTTTTGAGAGACGTTATTTTTCAAAGGCTTTTGGGTGCGATTGCTGCGGCGCGGAAACCCTGTGTTAAGGTCTTCTCCTCCAACAACTACTCTTGAACACGGAGAATATCGTGAGCAATAAAGGGCAACTTCTACAAGACCCGTTTCTGAACACCTTGCGTCGCGAGCATGTGCCGGTCTCCATTTACCTGGTGAACGGTATCAAGCTGCAGGGTCAGATCGAGTCTTTCGACCAGTACGTCGTGCTGCTTCGCAACACGGTGACGCAGATGGTCTATAAGCACGCCATTTCCACCATCGTGCCAGGTCGTGCCGTCAACTTCTCGGCTACCGAGAACGACGACAACGCCGCCTGATCGCGCGGAGCGCGGCGGCACCGCTGCCGCGCTTTTCCCTATTTCTGATCCCGCTTGTCTGAACTGACTTCCCGCCAGGAAGGCGCCGCCGTTCTCGTCGGCGTCGATTTCGGGCTGCCCCATTTCGACAGCGAACTCGAGGAACTCGGCCTGCTTGCGCAGACCGCGGGCCTCACGCCCGTCGCCCGCCTCGCGTGCAAGCGCAAGGCGCCCGACGCGGCATTGTTCGTTGGCAGCGGCAAGGCCGAAGAAATCAAGGAGCTGGCTGCCCTGCACGGGGCGAGCGAGGTCATCTTCGACCAGGCCCTGAGCCCTGCGCAGCAGCGCAACCTCGAGCGCCAGCTCGACGTCGCTGTCTACGACCGGACCTTCCTCATCCTCGAAATCTTCGCCCAGCGCGCGCGTTCGCACGAAGGCAAGCTGCAGGTGGAGCTCGCCCGCCTGCAGTACCTCAGCACGAGGCTGGTTCGTCGCTGGTCGCACCTCGAGCGCCAGACCGGCGGCGCGGGCGTGCGCGGCGGCCCGGGCGAGAAGCAGATCGAACTCGACCGCCGGATGATCGGCGAGTCGATCAAGCGCACGCGCGAGCGCCTTTCCAAGGTGCAGAAGCAGCGCGGCACGCAGCGCCGCCAGCGCGAGCGCCGCGACGCCTTCAACATCTCGCTGGTGGGCTACACCAACGCGGGCAAGTCGTCGCTTTTCAATGCGATGGTCAAGGCGCGCGCCTATGCGGCCGACCAGCTGTTCGCAACGCTCGATACCACCACGCGCCATCTCTACCTGGGCGATGCGCGCAGGCAGGTGTCGATCTCCGATACGGTGGGCTTCATTCGCGACCTGCCGCACGGGCTGGTCGATGCCTTCAAGGCCACGCTGCAGGAGGCGGTCGATGCCGACCTGCTGCTGCACGTGGTCGATGCCTCCAACCCGCACTACCCCGAGCAGATGGCCGAGGTGCAGTCGGTGCTGCGCGAGATCGGCGCGGACACCGTGCCGCAGCTTCTGGTCTTCAACAAGCTCGACGCCCTTGAAAGCACGCAGCATCCGCTGCATCTTCAGGACGAGATGGAAATCGACGGCGTGCAGGTCCCCCGCATCTTCCTCAGCGCCAGGACCGGCGAGGGCGTGCCGCTACTCCGAGCCGAGCTTGCCCGGCAGTCAGGCTCCGCACCCGATACGATGACCCCTGCTGCGGACGCTGAATTGCACGATGCAACCGATGGATTGGGCACAATCCCGCCACTGACAAGAGAACGAAGCGAATGAATTCAAAGCCAGCGCGGAGAGGGTTTCTGGGCATGTTCAACCTGAACGACGGCCGATGGGGGCGCGGCGACGAGCCGTCCTCCTCCAACGGCGACCGCCCGGCCGGCAACCGGCCCCCCGATGCCAATCCCCCCGGCGGCCCCACGCCTCCGCCCCAAGGCAACAACGGCAACGACAACCGTCCCCGCGGCCAGGGCCCCAACCAGGGCCCGCCGGACCTCGATGAACTCTGGCGCGACCTCAACCGCAAGCTCGGCGGCTTCTTCGGCGGCAAGGGCGGCGGCAACCGTCCCAATGGCGGCGGCGGCAACGGCTACAAGCCCGACATGAAGAACGCAGGCTTCGGCATCGGCCTCGTGGCGGCGGTGGCCGTGCTGATCTGGCTCGGCACCGGCTTCTTCATCGTGAACGAAGGCCAGCAGGCCGTCATCACCCAGTTCGGCAAGTACAAGAGCACCGTGGGCGCAGGCTTCAACTGGCGCCTGCCTTATCCCATCCAGCGCCACGAAGTCGTGGTGACCACGCAGATCCGTTCGGCCGACGTGGGCCGCGACGCCATCGTGCGTTCCACCGGCCTGCGCGAATCGGCCATGCTGACCGAAGACGAGAACATCGTCGAGATCAAGTTCGCCGTTCAGTACCGCCTGAGCGACCCGCGCGCCTGGCTGTACGAGAGCAAGTCGCCCGCCGACACCGTCGTGCAGGTGGCCGAGACTTCCGTGCGCGAGGTGGTTGGCAAGATGAAGATGGACGCCGCGCTCGCCGAGGAGCGCGACCAGATCGCGCCGCGCGTGCGCGCGCTGATGCAGACCATTCTCGACCGCTACAAGATCGGCGTCGAAGTCGTCGGCATCAACCTGCAGCAAGGCGGTGTGCGTCCGCCCGAGCAGGTGCAGGCCGCGTTCGACGATGTGCTCAAGGCCGGCCAGGAGCGCGAGCGCACCAAGAACGATGCGCAGGCCTACGCCAACAACGTGGTGCCCCTGGCCACCGGTACGGCCTCGCGCCTGAAGGAAGAGTCCGAGGCCTACAAGGCGCGGATCGTGGCTCAGGCGCAGGGTGATGCGGGCCGCTTCAGCGCCGTGCTGTCGGAGTACCAGAAGGCCCCGCAGGTGACGCGCGACCGCATGTACACCGACGCCATGCAGCAGATCTACGCCAGTACCACCAAGGTTCTGGTCGACAGCAAGCAGGGCTCGAACCTGCTGTACCTCCCGCTCGACAAGCTGATGCAGATGAGCGGCGGCAACGCGGCAACGCCGGTCGATGCGGCCAGCCCCAGCGTCGCCGGCACGGCGCCGGCACAGTCCTCGGTCATCCCGGTGGCCCCTGCCACGAACGACGTGCGCGGCCGCGACGGCCGCTCGCGTGACCGCGACGTGCGTTGAGAAAGGCCCGCAAGAACATGAACAGAATCGGATTCATCGCAACCTCGATCCTCGTGCTGCTGGTACTGGCAAGCTCGACGCTCTTCGTGGTCGACCAGCGCCAGTTCGGCGTGGTCTATGCCCTCGGCCAGATCAAGCAGGTCATCACCGAGCCCGGCCTCAACTTCAAGCTGCCGCCGCCGTTCCAGAACGTGTCGTACATCGACAAGCGCCTGCTGACGCTCTCCAGCGTCGACACCGAGCCCATGCTCACGGCCGAGAAGCAGCGCGTGGTGATCGACTGGTACGTGCGCTGGCGCATCAGCGACCCGCAGGCCTACATCCGCAACGTCGGCCTCGACGAGAACGCCGGTGCCATGCAGCTCAACCGCGTGGTCCGCAACGCCTTCCAGGAAAACATCAACAAGCGTACGGTGCGCGACCTGATCTCGGTGCGCCGCGAGGCCCTGATGGCCGATGTGCAGCGCGAGGTGCTCTCGGTGGTGAAGGGCAGCAAGCCCTGGGGCGTGGACGTGGTGGATGTGCGCATCACGCGCGTCGACTACGTGGAAGCCATCACCGAGTCGGTCTACCGCCGCATGGAAGCCGAGCGCAAGCGCGTGGCCAATGAACTGCGTTCCACCGGCACGGCCGAGGGCGAGAAGATTCGCGCAGACGCCGACCGCCAGCGCGAAGTGATCGTGGCGAACGCCTACCGCGATGCCCAGAAGATCAAGGGCGAAGGGGATGCCCAGGCTGCCGCCACCTACAGCGAGGCCTTCGGCCGCGACCCGCAGTTCGCGCAGTTCTACCGCAGCCTCGAGGCCTACAAGCAGAGCTTCAACAAGAAGAGCGACGTGATGGTGCTCGACCCGTCGTCGGACTTCTTCCGCGCCATGCAGGGCTCGGGCTCGACCACCAGCGCGCCTCGCCGTTGATCACTTACGGCCGCAGCCGACTTCAGGAGCCGTGAGCGCCGACACTTTCTGGAGCGCGCTGGCGCTCGTCCTGGTGATCGAGGGCATCCTGCCTTTCGTGTCGCCGGGAGGGTGGCGGCGCGGCTTCGGGCAGCTCATGCAGCTGCGCGACGGCCAGCTGCGTTTTTTCGGGCTCTGCAGCATCGTTCTGGGCCTGGTCCTGCTCTGGATCCTGGGCTGATCCGGCCCGCCGATTGACGCCCGTGCCGGACCGGGTGCCCGGTGCCGGTAGAATCCCGTTTTAACCACGCCCCCGATCCCCATGTCCGCCTGGGTCCTTCCGGATCACATTGCCGATGTGCTGCCCTCCGAGGCCCGCCACATCGAAGAACTTCGACGCCAGCTGCTCGATACCGCCCGTGGCTATGGCTACGAGCTGGTGATGCCGCCGCTGCTCGAGCATCTCGAATCGCTGCTCTCCGGTACCGGCGAGGCGCTCGACCTCCAGACTTTCAAGCTCGTCGACCAGCTTTCCGGCCGCAGCATGGGCCTTCGCGCGGACACCACCCCCCAGGTGGCGCGCATCGATGCCCACCTGCTGAACCGCGACGGCGTGGCCCGCCTGTGCTACTGCGGCCCGGTGCTCCACACCCGGCCTGACCGCCCGCATGCCACCCGCGAGCCCCTGCAGTTCGGCGCCGAGATCTACGGCCACGCCGGCCTCGAGGCCGACACCGAAACCCTGCTGCTGGCGCTCGACTGCCTCGATGCCGCCGGCTTGCGCGAGGGCGTGATCGTCGACCTGGCCGATGCCCGCATCGTGCGTGCCCTGTTCGCCGGCGTGCCGGTCGACGGCGCCACCCTGGCGCAGGTGCATGCAGCACTGGCGGCCAAGGACGCGAGCGAGCTCGAGTCGCTCACCAGGAACTTCCCCGCCGCCTCGCGCGAGGGGCTGCGCGCGTTGATCCGGCTCTACGGCGACGAGGCCGTGCTCGACGAGGCCGCCGAGGCCCTGAAGGGCACGCCCGCGGTCGGTGCGGCGCTGGCCGACCTGAAGCAGCTTGCCGCCGGCCTGCAGGGCGTGGCCGGCCGCCAGATCAGCTTCGACCTGGCCGACCTGCGCGGCTATGCGTACTACAGCGGCATGCGCTTCGGCATCTACGTGCCCGGCGCGGCCGATTCGCTGGTGCGCGGCGGCCGCTACGACGAGGTGGGGGCCGTGTTCGGCCGCAACCGCCCGGCCGTCGGCTTCAGCCTCGACGTGCGCGAACTGGTCGGCGTGCTGCCGGCCCGCCCGCTGCGCGCCGCCATCCGCGCGCCCTGGAGCGACGCGGCCGGCCTGAGTCAGGCCATTGCCCAATTGCGCAAGGCCGGTGAAACGGTAGTCTGCGTGCTGCCGGGCCATGGCAGCGAAATCGATGAATTCCACTGCGACCGCGAGCTCGTCGAGCAGGGCGGCCAGTGGAGTGTCCGAGCGATCTGATTTTTTGAAGTAATGGAACGAGCATGAGCGTAACCACCGGAAGAAACGTGGTCGTCGTCGGCACCCAGTGGGGCGACGAGGGCAAGGGCAAGCTGGTCGACTGGCTGACGGAGAGCGCCCAGGGCGTGGTCCGCTTCCAGGGCGGCCACAACGCGGGCCACACGCTGGTCATCAACGGGGTGAAGACCGCGTTGCACCTGATCCCGAGCGGCATCATGCGGCCCGGCGTCAAGTGCTACATCGGCAACGGCGTGGTGCTTTCGGCCGCAAAGCTGTTCGAGGAAATCGAGGGGCTTGAAAAGGCTGGTGTCGAAGTGCGCTCGCGCCTGCGCATCAGCGAGGCCTGCCCGCTGATCCTGCCGTTCCACGCTGCCCTGGACATCGCGCGCGAGGCCTACCGCGAAAAGGGCGGCATCGAGAAGATCGGCACCACCGGCCGCGGCATCGGCCCGGCCTATGAAGACAAGATTGCCCGCCGCGCGCTGCGCGTGCAGGATCTGAAGCACCCCGATCGCTTCGCCGCCAAGCTGCGCGTGCTGCTCGAGTTGCACAACCACGTGCTGACCCAGGTGCTGGGCGCGCCCGCCATCGACTTCGACGAAGTCTTCAACGAAGCGATGAAGCACGCCGAGCTGCTCAAGCCCATGATGGCCGACGTTTCGCGCGAGCTGAACGATGCCAACCGCGACGGCGCCAACCTGCTGTTCGAAGGTGCGCAGGGCACGCTGCTGGACGTGGACCACGGCACCTATCCGTACGTCACCTCCAGCAACTGCGTGGCCGGCAACGCCGCCGCCGGTTCGGGCGTGGGCCCGGGCATGCTGCACTACATCCTGGGCATCACCAAGGCCTACTGCACCCGCGTGGGCGGCGGTCCGTTCCCCACCGAACTCGACTGGGCCACGCCCGGCACCCCCGGCTACCACATGAGCACCGTGGGCGCCGAGAAGGGCGTGACCACCGGCCGCAGCCGCCGCTGCGGCTGGTTCGACGCCGCGCTGCTCAAGCGCTCGGCACAGGTCAACGGCCTGTCGGGCCTGTGCATCACCAAGCTCGACGTGCTGGACGGCTTGGAGAAGCTGGAGCTGTGCACCGGCTACGAGCTCGACGGCGAAACCACCGACATCCTGCCCATGGGCGCGGACGAGATCGAGCGCTGCACGCCGATCTACGAAACGCTGGAAGGCTGGAGCGAAAGCACCGTGGGCGTCACGCAATACGACAAGCTGCCGATCAATGCGCGGCTGTACCTGCAGCGCATCGAGCAGGTCACGGGCGTGCCGATCCACATGGTGTCCACCAGCCCCGATCGCGACCACACGATCATGATGCGCCACCCCTACCTGGCCGACTGATCTGCCAAACCCCCAGGCTTGCCCACTTCGCGTGGCCGCCAACCCCCTTGCAGGGGCAACACCAGCGGCCCGGCGAAGCCGGTTCCGCGGTGCTCCCCAGAAGAAGAGACATTGAAGGAAAAACCACGCTATGTTGACTGAAGACGGCAAGCATCTCTACGTCAGCTACGACGAGTACCACAACCTGATCGAGAAGCTCGCGATCAAGGTGCACCAGTCGGGCTGGCAGTTCGACACCATCCTTTGCCTGGCGCGCGGCGGCATGCGCCCGGGCGACGTGCTCTCGCGCATCTTCGACAAGCCGCTGGCGATCATGTCGACCAGCTCGTACCGCGCCGATGCCGGCACGGTGCAGGGCCATCTCGACATCGCCCGCTACATCACCACGCCCAAGGGCGAGATCGCCGGCAAGGTGCTGCTGGTGGACGACCTGGCCGACTCGGGCCACACGCTGCACGCGGTGATGGACATGCTGCGCAACAACTACAAGCCCATCACCGAGCTGCGCAGCGCCGTGATCTGGACCAAGGCGCTGTCGACCTTCACGCCCGACTACTCGGTCGAGTACCTGGCCACCAACCCCTGGATCCACCAGCCCTTCGAGGGCTACGACTCGCTCGGCGCCGAGAAGCTGATCGAGAAGTGGTCGGTCTGATCCGGCAATGCCGGCGCCGGATCACCCGGCGTCGGTGAACATGGCGGTGTAGCGCCGCTGCATCTCCTGCGGCGTCAGCTTCTCGATGCTGTGCCCCACGTTCCAGCGATGGCCGAAGGGGTCATGGAAGACGCCGGAGCGTTCCCCATAGAACTGGTCCTGCGGCGCCATGTCCAGCGTGGCGCCCGCGGCGACCGCGCGCGCCACCACCGCGTCGGCGTCGTCCACGTGCAGATGCAGCGAGACTGCGCTGCCTCCCAGCGTCTTCGCGCTGAGGATGTCGAACTCGGGGAATTCCTCCGAGATCATGAGGATCGCGCCGTTGTGGAAGTCCAGCTCGGCGTGGCCGATGCGGCCGCTGGGCTCGGTCAGGCGGAAGATCTCCTTCACCTCGAAGACCTTGCAGTAGAACTCGATGGCTGCGTTGGCGTCGTTGACGCAGAGGTACGGAAACAGTTCGTGGATGGCCATGGCGTCGTTGTCCCTTCGGGTTGTGATGGGCGCGATTCTGGTGCTCGCGCTCCGCGTCGTCTTGAACAAATTTGACCTGCTGCGCGGCGCCTGCTCCGGCGCTCGGCTCAGATGCGCACGTGCCGTGAAGAAACCGGTGCCGCCCGCCGGTAGGCCTGCGGCGACATGCCGGCAATGGCCAGGAAGTCGCGGTTGAAATGCGCCTGGTCACTGTAGCCGGCCTCCAGCGCCAGCTCGACCCAGGGTCGGGCTGGCTGGATGGCGAATTGCCCGAGCACATGGTCGAAGCGCAGCATGCGCGCGTACTGCTTGGGCGCCAGCCCGGTCATGCCGCGAAAGAGAGCGATGAAGCGCCGGTGGCTGTGGCCGCTTTGCTTCACGAGCTGGCCGATGGCGCCGGTCTGTCCGTCGTCGTCGTTGGCGCTCGCGCCGGACATGCGCGCCAATGCCTGCGCCACCGCGGGGTGCAGGCCATGCATCGCGGACGAGGCAAGGCGTGCTTCGAGCAGCGCGACGACGATGGCAAGCTGCCGCGGCAGCGAGTCGGTGCCGTGCAGCTGTTCGAGCGCGAAGTTCGCGTCCGCGCCCCAGAGCGCTTCGAGCGGGGTATGCCGCTCGGCCAGAGCGTCTTCGGGAGCGCCGAGAAGGGCCCGGGCCGCCCCCGGCTGCAGCATGACGCCGACCGAGCGCGTCGTCACCGACACGTCGCGCACGAAGAAGGCTGAGCGGGTTCCGCCCACCATCGCGTAGCCCACCGTGAATCCCTGCACGTCGGCGCCGTCGTGGAAGAGGCGCAACGACGGCCCCGAAAGCCTGAAGACCAGATGCATGCCGCCGGTGGGCAGCACATGCTCGCGTGCGCCCGGCTGCTCGACGGGCGTGCCGTCGGGCGACGAGGCCCACATCAGCCGCACGAAGGGCCGCAGGTGGGGAGGGGCGAGGCGTGTCAGCTGCACTGTCTCGGGCTTCTTCCATGAAACGGGATGAAGGGGAGGGCCGGTCCGCGCATTGTGCGACGGAAGCTCCGCGCAAGGCCCCGAATGCGGGTCGCGCTAGCATGCACCCATGAGCAAGCCTTCCACGAACCTGATCCACCACCCCTACGTTCCGCCCGCCACCTTCGCCGCGCCGCAGCCCGGCGTGTTCAAGGCATCGACCGTGTTCTTCGCCGACGTCGCCGCCATGCGCGCGCGAGACTGGCGCACCAAGGCCGGCTACACCTACGGCCTGCACGGCACGCCCACCACCTTCACGCTGGAAGAGCGCCTGGCCACGCTCGAAGGCGGTACCGAGTGCCTGCTCGTGCCCAGCGGTCTGGCGGCCATCTCGCTGGTCTCGTTCGCCTTCCTGAAGACCGGCGACGAAGTGCTGATTCCCGACAACGCCTACGGCCCGAACAAGGCGCTGGCCACCGGCGAGCTGGCGAACTTCGGCATCACGCACCGCATGTACGACGCGATGAACCCGGCCGACCTCGCGGCCAAGCTCTCGGAGCGCACCCGGCTGGTATGGCTGGAAGCGGCGGGCTCGGTGACCATGGAGTTCCCCGACCTGCCGGCGCTGGCCAGCATCTGCCGTGCGCGCGGCGTGATGACCGTGCTCGACAACACCTGGGGCGCAGGCCTGGCCTTCGCGCCCTTCGATTTCAACGGCAGCGGGCAGGGCGTCGACATTTCCGTGCACGCGCTCACCAAGTACCCCAGCGGCGGCGGCGACGTGCTCATGGGCAGCGTGACCACGCGCGACGAGCGCCTGCACCGCGCGCTCAAGCTCACGCACATGCGCATGGGCTTCGGCATCGGCGTGGGCGACGTCGAGACGCTGCTGCGCTCGCTGCCCAGCATCGCGCTGCGCTATGCCGCGCACGACCGCGCCGCGCGCGAGCTGGCCGGCTGGCTCAACGGCTGCGAGGAGATCGCGCAGGTGCTGCATCCCGCGCTCGAGGATTCCCCGGGCCATACCCACTGGCGCGCGCTGTGCGGCGAAACCAACCTGGCCGCCGGCCTGTTCTCGGTGGTGTTCGACGAGCGCTACAGCACCGAGCAGGTCGACCGCTTCTGCGACAGCCTGCAGTTGTTCCGCCTCGGCTATTCGTGGGGCGGACCGATCAGCCTCGTGGTGCCCTACGACATCGGCCTGATGCGCGATGCCAGCGTGGCGCGCTGGCCGTACAAGGGCACGCTCGTGCGTTTTTCCATCGGCCTCGAAGACGTGGAAGACCTGCGCGCCGATCTTCAGCAGGCGCTGGCTCGGATGTAAGAAATCGCATCCTGCCGTCGCTCCTGTCGCCTCGAGCGCGTCATGGGGTACCTCCTCGAGACTGCACCTTTATCGCTTACAGTAGGCCACGGCAGTCAACCCGACTGCCTCGCCTCAAGGAGATCCAGTGGCAACACCCAACTACGGCTACGAAAAGCGTCAGAAAGAGCTGGCCAAGAAGAAGAAGAAGGAAGACAAGCTCCGCGAAAAGGCGAACCGCAAGCTCAATCCCAGCAGTGACGGGCTGGCGCCCGGAGATCCCGAAACCGACGTTGCCTCGCTCGAACGCGATCCGCCCACGGTGCCGGACCTGCCCACCAAGAACGGCTGAATTCCCGTCCAGACTTGCCGATCCATCAAGAAAAGCCGCCGCAGGCACTTGCCCGCGGCGGCTTTTTCATTGCTTGGGCAACAGCTTGCGCAACTCGGCCCAGACGTTGTCCAGCAGTTGCGGCTGGGCGGCCGCCGTCGGGTGGATGCGGTCGGCCTGGAACAGCGAGAGCGCGTCGGGCGCATCCGCCACGCCCTTGAGCAGGAATGGCACGAGCGCCGACTTGGTCGCGCTCGCCACCTTGGAGAACACCGCCTCGAAGCGCCGCGTGTAGTCGGCGCCATAGTTGGGCGGCACCTGGATGCCGACGATCAGCACCTTCGCGCCCGCGGCCTGCGCGGCCTTGGTGATCTGCATCAGGTTGCTTTCGGTGTCGGACAGCGGCAGGCCTCGCAGCGCGTCGTTGGCCCCGAGTTCGAGCACCACCAGACTGGGCTTGTGCTGCGCGAGCAGCGGCGCGAAGCGGGCACGGCCGCCGGAACTGGTGTCGCCGCTGATGCTGGCGTTGACCACGGTTGCAGAAATCTTCTGCTGCGCAAGCCTTTTCTCGAGCAAGGGTACCCAGCCTTCGCCGCGCTTGAGGCCGTACTCTGCGCTCAGCGAATCGCCCAGCACCAGGATCACCGGCTTGCCCGAAGAGGCCGCCGTGGAAGACGAGGCCTGGGCCTGCGCCGTCGTCGTCCATATCCCCGCGCTGCCGAGCGCGGTGGTGGTCAAGATAAAGTCACGTCGATTCAAAACCAGAGCCTTTCCATGTCCCAACCCCCGTCTGATGCCATTGTCGCCGTCGAGCATGTGTTCAAGTCCGTCACCGATTCGGCAGGCACGCTGGACATTCTGCAGGACATCGATTTCACCCTCGGCGCGCGGGAAACCGCCGCCATCGTCGGCGCCTCGGGCTCCGGCAAGAGCACGCTGCTGTCGATCATCGCCGGGCTGGATACGCCCACGCGCGGCACGGTGAAGCTGGCGGGGCAGGACATCTTCGCCATCGACGAGGACGAGCGCGCCGCAGTGCGCGCGCAGCGCGTGGGCTTCGTGTTCCAGAGTTTCCAGCTGCTGGGCAACCTGAGTGCTCTGGAAAACGTGATGCTCCCGCTGGAGCTGGCCAACCGCAAGGACGCCCGCAAGGCTGCCACAGAAATGCTCGGCCGTGTCGGCCTGGGCCAGCGCCTGGGCCACTACCCGAAGGTGCTCTCCGGCGGCGAACAGCAGCGCGTGGCGCTGGCCCGTGCCTTCGTCGTGCAGCCCGCGCTGCTGCTGGCGGACGAACCCACCGGCAGCCTGGACTTCGCCACCGGCGAGCAGGTCATGCAGCTGATGTTCGACCTCAACCGCGAGCTGGGCACCACGCTCGTGCTCGTCACCCATGACCGTGGCATCGCCGCGCGTTGCGAACGACGTATCACGATCGAGGCCGGTCGCGTCGCGCTTAATGAAAAAGTGGCTCTGGCGCCTGCCTGACAAGAGCAATAAGCTATTAAATAAATAGCAAGCCACATTCAAGGAGATGTTCATGGAGGAACTTCCGCCCGACGCCGTCCTGGCGCTGCAGCGCGGCAGGATGATCGAGGCCATCAAGATCGTGCGCGCCCGCACGGGCATGGACCTCAAGTCGGCCAAGGAAGCCGTCGATCGTTTCGCCGATCGGCAGGAAGCGGGAGACGACGACAGCAGCGCCATGGGCGGGCGCTGCGTGCCCACGGCGGCCAGGCAGGACCGCGGCTTCGCATCGATGCCCTCCACCGCGCTCACGGCGCTTGCGCAGGGCAACAAGATCGAGGCCATACGCCTCACGCGCGAGGCCACCGGGCTGAGCCTGGCTGCGGCCAAGCGGCTGGTCGACAACCATGACGACCCCACACTGGGCGGCTTCGGGCCCCTGACCCAGCACATGCCCCGCCGTCCCATGGACGAGCCGGGCCGTGTGTACGGCGGCGGCTACAAATGGCTGCCGGTGCTCATCATCCTGCTGGCGGCGGTCATGGTCTGGCTGCTGTTCGGACAGAAGGCTTGAGCCAAGAAAAAACAAGTCGATGATCGTTCCCCAGTACTGGGCCGAAGGCCGCATCCAGGAGCGCGTGGCCGGCAGGCAGATCACCGTGCGGCGCTACGGCTGGTCCGACGAGAGCCCCGTGGCGGCACAGGCGCACGCCGACCAGCGCACCCGCGACGCCTTCGACCGCATCGCCCACAAGGGCGAGAAGCTCGAGCGCCGCGAACGCAAGCTTGCCTACAACGGTGCCGAGGGCGTGCCGATCCGCGAGGAAATCGTCGAGCGGCACGGCGATACCGTCGTCACCCGCAACGGCTACGGCGCGCGCTGCCTCAACACGCCCGACGTGCTCTTCGTCGACATCGACTTCGAGGAGCCTCTGCGCGGCAGCGTGTTCGGCTTCGCGCTGGTGCCTGCACTGATCGCGGGCGTGGTCGGCGGCTGGGCCGCCAGGACCTGGCTGGGCGGGTTGATTGCGGGCATCGTGGTCTTCGCCGTGGCCTGGGTCATCGGCCAGCGCAAGAAGCGCGGCGAGCACAGCGGCAACCCGGCACCCGAGAAGCGGGCCGCCGAGCGCATCGCGCGCTTCATGCAGCAGCATCCCGACTGGAACCTGCGCATCTACCGCACGCCGGCGGGCTTCCGGCTGCTGGCGATGCACGACGTGTTCAACCCGTCCGACATGGCGGTGGCCGACTGCTTCCACGCGCTGGGCGTCGACAAGGTCTACGCGCGCATGTGCCGCAACCAGAACTGCTTTCGCGCCCGGGTGAGCGCCAAGCCCTGGCGCGTCGGCATCGGCGACCACATGCGGCCCCGGCCGGGCGTGTGGCCGGTGTCGCCCGACAAGCTGCCCGCGCGCGATGCCTGGATCGCGCGCTACGAGAAGGCCGCCGAGGGGCACGCCGCCTGCCAGTACCTGGAGAGCGTGGGCAACGCCGCGAAGGTGCATCCGAGGGCGCTGGCGGTGCAGGAACTGCACGACGAGCGCACCCGCGCGCTCAGCGGCCTGCCGCTGGCCTGAGCGGGCGGGTGGGGCCGGCCCCGAGGGGGCAGGGATAATCCACGGATGTCTTCCCCCAAAGTGATCTTCGGCTTCCATGCCGTGGGCGTGCGCCTCAAGACCGCGCCCAAGTCGGTGCTCGAAGTGCTGTTCGACGCCAGCCGGCGCGATGCGCGCATGAAACAGTTCCTGGCCCGCGCGCAGGAAACAGGCGTTCGGCTGATCGAGGCCGACGGCGCGCGGCTTTCCAAGCTCAGCGGCAGCCACGGCCACCAGGGCGTGGTGGCGCGGGTCGAGCCCGTGGCCCAGGTCCGCTCCCTCGACGAACTGCTCGAAGGCCTCGAAGAGGCCGGCACCGTGCCTCTGCTGCTGGTGCTCGACGGCGTGACCGATCCGCACAACCTCGGCGCCTGCCTGCGCGTGGCCGACGGTGCCGGCGCGCACGCGGTCATCGCGCCGAAGGACCACGCGGCCGGCATCAACGCCACCGTCGCCAAGGTGGCCAGCGGCGCGGCAGAGACGGTGCCGTACTTCATGGTCACCAACCTCGCGCGCACGCTGAACGAGCTCAAGGAGCGCAGCATCTGGTGCGTGGGCACCAGCGACGACGCGCCGGGCACCATCTACCAGAGCGACTTCAAGCGCCCGATGGCGCTGGTGCTGGGCGCCGAAGGCGAGGGCATGCGGCAGCTCACGCGCAAGACCTGCGACGAGCTCGTGAGCATTCCGATGGCGGGTGCGGTCGAGAGCCTCAACGTCTCGGTGGCCAGCGGCGTGTGCCTGTACGAGGCGCTGCGCCAGCGCAGCGCCTAGCTCCCCGGCGATCCACCCTTGCGGTGGAAATAGATCAGTTCCGCCACCCGCCGCATCTGCGGCGTGCCGAGCAGGTGGTTGAACATCCAGTCGTTCTGGAAGTGATCGAAGGCCCAGCGCAGTGCGCGCTTGAGCCTGAAGCCCGGATACCCGCGCACGAACCACGTGGCCGGATCGCCCGCTTCCCTCCGGATGAAACGCGCCACCGCCTCGCCTGCGCGCTGCCCGTGCAGCAGGGCGGTGTGGATGCCGCCTGCGGTCACCGGCGACACCATGCCCGCCGCATCGCCCACCAGCAGCGCACGTTCGCGCGCCACCACGGGCAGCACGCCGCCGCAGGGGATCATTCCCGCGCGCACCGCGACCGGCGGCGCATCGCCGGGCGTGACTGCCGGGGCGATCTTGCGAAGCAGCGGATCGAGCTTCAGCGCGCCCGGGTCTCCGTGCCCCACGCGGCGCGCAAGCCCGATCTGGCTCACGCCCACGCCTTCGAGCGCCCAGCCGATGTAGCCGGGTGCCAGCTTGCGGTCGATGAAGCAGTGCAGCAGGTCGGGCGCCATCCTCGCGCCCTGGTATTCGTGCTCCACGCCATAGAGAAAGCGCGTGTTGCGCGACAGGCCCAGTGCCTTCGCGACGCGCGAATGCGGGCCGTCGGCGCCGACAAGATATGTGGCCGTGATGCAGGGACCGCGCGTCAGCGGCACTTCCCAGCGGCCATTGAGCCACAGCGCCTGCTCGAACAGCGTGCCGAGTTGCACGTCGACGCCGCAGGCCCGGGCCGAGTCGACCATCCAGTCGAGCAGGGCGGGCGCATCGGTGGCCCAGAACCAGTAACCCGGCGCATGCAGGTCGACGTGATGCATGTCCGGGGCATAGAGCCGCACGCCCTCGATGCGCCGCACCAGCTCGGGCGGCACATCGGCCAGCCAGGGCACGCTGTCGACCGCGTCCTTGACGATGATGCCGGTGGTGTGAAGCTTGGTGCCCGCGGCGGTCTTCTTCTCCAGCACTACCACGCTCAAGCCTGCGAGTGCCGCGGCCCTGGCGCAGGCAAGGCCCGCGAAGCTCGCGCCGACGACGAGCAGGTCGGCCTTGATGTTGCCCGTGCCGCTGCCGGCGGAAGAGGCCGGTGCGGGCGCCGTCGAAGCGGCGGAGGGAAGAAGCGGAGCGAAGAGGCTTGGTGATGTATGCATGGGGCCGCTGACTTGAAGCAATGCGCACCGCTTGCCGCGGCGCGCTGCGAAGTTAGCGGCCCTCTGTGCGGGCGGCGTGAAGCCCGCGTGAACTCAGGACGCTCAGGACGGGTCCTTGCCGCGCGTGCGGCCCACCGCGCTGAAGATGCCGATGCCCAGCAGGATCACCGCACCGATCCCGATGTAGAGCGTGGGCACGCCGGCCACGGAGGCGCCCCATGCGACGCCGGCCAGGAAGATCAGGAAACCGATCATGTAGAGCGCGAAAGACATCGTCGTTCCTCCGAAAGTCTGGATGCCTTGCAGTATTCAGGACGAGGCCGTCCGCAGCACCGGCGCGCGCCGGATGTGCATGTGGGAGCCTGCCTACCGCGTGGGTACGCCGATTCCGCGCGTCGTCGGCTATTCCGGGCTTGCCACCAGCAGATAGCGGCAGGCGCCGCGCCCCAGCGCCTTGAAGACCAGCGGCCGGTCCACGCCGAAGTCCAGGCAGTCGCCCGGCGCGAGTTCGAAGCGCTCGTCGCCGTAGTCCACCCGCAGCTCGCCTTCGAGCATCCACAGGCATTGCCGGTATGGCTTGCCGCTCCAGCGTGGGTAGTCGACCTGCACCGAGCGCGGCAACTCGATCTCGACCATCTCCACGCCGCTGCCCGCCTGGCGCTCGGCTACCTGCCGCCGCAGGTAGCCGGCCTGCGGGTCGCGCCACACCTCCTGCTCGGCGCGCGTGCGCAGCCGCTTCGGTTGCCCTTTCTCCTCGGTCAGCAACTGCGCCAATGGCACGCCGAGCCCGGCGGCCAGCTTGCCCAGCAGCACGGCCGTGGGGCTGCTCTGGGCGCGCTCCACCTTGGAAATCATGGCCTTGCTCACGCGCGAGCGTTCGGCCAGGTCCGCGAGGCTCAAGCCCTGCGACTGGCGCAGCGCCAGCAGGCGGTTGGCGATGAGCAGGTCGATGTTCTGGCCGGAAACTTCGGCGGGAGATGGTTCAGGAGATGGATCAGGAGATGAATCGTTTCTCATATGAGATTATTATTCTCCTATATTGAACGAAATTTCAACGAAGGCCAGCACCATGCGTCTCATCTCCTGCACCGAAGAAGCCCACGCCGCCGCCATCCTGGCCATCCTCAACGAGGCCATCGTCACCTCCACCGCGCTGTACGACTACAAGCCTCGCACGCCCGAGAACATGGTCACGTGGTTCGCCACCAAGCGCGCCAACGGCTTCCCGGTGATTGGGGCCGAGGACGAGAGCGGCAAGCTGCTGGGCTTTGCGAGCTACGGCAGCTTCCGCGCCTTTCCCGCCTACAAGTACACGGTGGAGCACTCGGTCTACGTCGACAGCGCGTACCGCGGCAAGGGACTGGGCCGCACGCTGATGGAGGCGGTCATCGCCGAGGCGGTGGCGCGCGACGTGCACGTGATGGTCGGCGCCATCGACGCGGCCAACGCGGGCAGCATCGCGCTGCACCAGAGCCTGGGCTTCGAACACTCGGGCACGGTGCGCCAGGCGGGCTTCAAGTTCGGGCGCTGGCTCGACGTGGCCTTCTATCAGCGCATCCTCTCGACGCCGCTGAACCCCGTCGACGGCTAGTTCAACGCGAAGAAGCGCATCACCACCTCGGCCGGATGGCGCACGCCGGCTCCGGTGAACATGCGCTCGTTGATCCATTTCAGCGAAGCCGAGGCAGTTTCGAAGCGCGGGCTGCAGCGGAAGTACACCTGCGACGGGTCGACCGGCTCGCCGCGCAGCAGCCTGCCCATCACCTGGGGCGGGGCGCTGCGCATTGCGCTGTTGTGCACGTAGACCAGGTCGCCCGCATCGGTCTCCAGACCGTAGCGCGCGTCGAGTACCGAGAGCGTGTCGCTCACGATCAGCTGGAAGTCGCTGCCGCCCGGCAGCACGCGTGCCCGCCACCCGTGGCCCATGGCTTCGCCGCCGGTGATCGGCACCACGCGGCGCAATCCGCGCGGGCTGTTGCCCAGCACCTGTGGCACGCCCACCTCGATGCGCAGGTCGGCGAAATGCTCCAGCGTGGGGGCGGCGATGGAATCGAACGCGCTCATCAGGCTGCGGGCTTCGCGATCTCGGCGCTGGCGCGGTCGAGCATCTCGATGGTGCCTGCGTCCAGCTTCAGCTGCGTCGCGACCACGAGTTCCTCGAGCTGCGCGACGGAGGTCGCGCTGGCAATGGGCGCCGTCACGCCCGGGCGCGCGATCTGCCACGCGATGGCGACCTGGCCCGGCTTGGCGTTGTACTGCTGGGCCACCTTGTCGAGCGCGTCGAGGATGCGCAGGCCGCGCTCGTTGAGGTACTTCTTCGTGGTGTTGGCACCGCGCGCGCTCTTGGCCGCATCGGCCTCGGTGCGGTACTTGCCGGTGAGGAAGCCGGCGGCCAGCGCGTAGAAGTTGATCACGCCCACTTCGCGCTTGATGCACAGTGGCTCCAACTCGTCCTCGAACACGGCGCGGTCGTACAGGTTGTACAGCGGCTGCAGGCTCTCGTAGCGGGCGATGCCCAGGCGCTCCGACACGTCGAGCGCCTCGGCCAGGCGCGGTGCCGTGTAGTTCGACGCGCCGATCGCGCGCACCTTGCCTTCCTTGATCAGCTTGTCGAAGGCGCCGAGCGTTTCTTCCAGCGGGGTGCTGGCGTCGTCGTCGTGCGACTGATACAGGTCGATGTAGTCCGTCTGCAGGCGCTTGAGCGAGGCCTCGACGGCTTCGCGGATGTACTTGGGCGCGAGGCCCACCTTGCCTTCGCCCATCGGCTTGCCGACCTTGGTGGCCAGCACCACGCGGTTGCGCTTGCCGCTTTGCCTGAGCCACTTGCCGATGATGGTCTCCGACTCGCCGCCGGTATGGCCCGGCACCCATGCCGAATACACGTCCGCGGTGTCGACGAAGTTGAAGCCGGCGTCCAGCCAGGCATCGAGCAGCTTGAACGAGGCCGCCTCGTCGACGGTCCAGCCGAACACGTTGCCGCCGAAGGCGAGCGGAGAAACCTGGAGGCCGGAGCGGCCGAGCGGGCGAAGTTGCGACATGTCGATGTGTTCCTGTTGAAAGGGGAAGGAAGAACGGTCAGACGAAGCCCACGGCGCCCAGCACAGCCCCGGCGCCGAGCAGCCAGAGCAGGTGGACGCGCGTGCGCCAGACGATAAGCGCGGCGGCGCCGGTCAGCAGCCACAGGTGCCACGCGGGCGCATCGCCGGCATGGTTTCCTGCCGCCAGCACCCAGCCGGTGGCGATCAGCAGCCCGACCACCACGGGCGCCATGCCCTGCTTGAAGGCGCGAACCTCGCGGCGCGTGCGATTGCGGTGGCCCCAGCGGGTGGCGAAGTAGGTGAGGGTGGTGCTCGGCAGCATGATGCCCAGCATCGTGACCAGCAGTCCGAAGAGGCCGAGCACCCAGGCGTGCGGCCCGGCGCCGATTCCGCCGCCCGCGTTGAGCCCCGCGTTCCAGCCCATCAGCGCCACGAACAGCACGTTGGGTCCGGGGGCGGCCTGCGCGATGGCCACCGAGGAGCTGAACTGTGCATCGGTGAGCCAGCCGTGCTGCGTGACGAGGTAGCGGTGCATGTCGGGCACCGTGGTGATGGCGCCGCTGATCGACAGCAGCGACAGCAGCATGTACTGCCCGAAGAGGGCCAGCCAGTCGTGCCATTGCATCGCGATGGTCATGGGGCGATCCTCTTCCAGGTCCAGATGCAGGCCACGCCGCCGACCACCAGCAGCACCCAGCCCAGCGGAACCTTCAGCACCGCGATGGCCACGAACACCAGCGCCATGATGACCAGGCAGGTCGCGAAGCCCAGCGGGTGCTTGCGCAGCTGGGGCACCAGCTTGACGCCCGTGGCGGCGATGAGCCCGCCCGACACGGCCCCCATGCCGCGCAGCGCGGCCGCCACCTGCGGGTTGCCGGCGTAGTGCGCGTACAGCACGGCCAGCGCGAGGATCACCACCAGCGGAATGGTCAGCATGCCCGCCACCGCCGCCAGCGCGCCGCGCAGGCCGAAGTAGCGGTCGCCGATCATCAGCGCGAGGTTGATCACGTTGGGCCCCGGCATCACCTGCGCCACGGCCCAGTCCTCGAGGAACTGCTCGGGCGTGAGCCATTTCTTCTTCTCGACCATCTCGCGCTGGACGATGGCGAGAACCCCGCCGAAGCCCTGCAGCGCGAGCCATGTGAACGAAACAAAAAGGTCGCGCGGCGACTGGGGATGGGCTGCGGGGGGAGACGGTTGCATGTCGAGCGATTATCGTAGGCGGGCATCCAGCTGCTTCAAGCGTTTCACGGAGGACATTCCAGCATGGTCACGCAAATGGTCACGCAACTGCGCGCGCTCTTCGATCTCTGCCGCCGGGCCTTCAATTCGTGGTCCAACGACTACGCTCCGAGCATGGGCGCGGCGCTGGCCTACTACACGGTGTTCTCGATCGCGCCGCTGCTCTTGATCGTGATCGCTGTGGCGGGCCTGGTCTTCGGGCAGGAGGCCGCGCGCGGCGAGATCTTCGCGCAGCTCTCGGGCCTGATGGGCGAGCAGGGCGCGGCCGCGGTGCAGGGCATGCTCAAGGCCGTGAACAAGCCGACCGAGGGCATCGTGGCCACGGTGGTCGGCATCGGGCTGCTGGTGGTAGGCGCCACCACCGTCTTCGGCGAACTGCAGGACGCGCTCGACCGCATCTGGCGCGCGCCGGCGCGCACCAACACCAAGGGGCTGTTCAACATGCTGCGCGTGCGGCTGCTGTCGTTCAGCATGATCATGGGCATCGGCTTCCTGCTCATGGTGTCGCTGGTGGCGAGCGCGGCGCTCGCCGCGCTGGGCAAGTGGTGGTCGCCGATGTTCGGCGCCTGGGAGACGACGGCGCAGGTCGTCAACTTCGTCTTCAGCTTCGCGATGGTGACGGTGATCTTCGCGATGATCTACAAGATCATGCCGCGCGTGAAGGTGCAGTGGCGCGACGTGTGGGTGGGTGCGGCGGTGACGGCGCTGCTGTTCACCGTGGGCAAGCACCTGATCGGCCTGTACATCGGCAAGAGCAGCGTGGCCTCGGGCTACGGCGCGGCGGGCTCGCTGGTGGTGGTGCTGGTGTGGGTGTACTACTCGGCGCAGATCTTCCTGCTGGGCGCGGAGTTCACCTGGGTCTATGCGCGCACCTATGGCTCGATGAAGGACATGAAGGACCTGCCCGAGCTGAACCCGTCCCCCACGCGCGAAGCGCCGCTGCCGCACAACGACGACTGACCGGCGCTGCCTTGCGGGCGGCTCAGCCTGCGAAGCCGCCTTCGTCCAGGAACTTCTGTTCTTCCGGGGTGCTGGCGCGCCCCAGCATCCTGTTGCGGTGCGGAAAGCGGCCGAAGCGCGCGACGATGTCGCGGTGCAGCACGGCGAAGCGCTGGGTGTTGTCGTCGAGCGCGGCGTTGAGCTCCACCGAGCGCTCCTGCTCGGCCAGCACTTCCGAGTGCATGAAGGGCAGGTAGAAGAAACGTTGCAGCACGGGCTCGCACTGGCGATCGAAGCCCGCCTCGATCGCGGCCTTGGCCACGGCCATCGGTGGCCAGCATGTGCGGATTGCCGCGCCAGGCGTTGCGCGGGAACTGGTCGAGCAGCACCAGCAGGGCCAGCGCACCCTGGGCATCGGCCGCCCAGTGGTCGAGCTCGCCGCGGGCTGCGGCCTGGTGGGCTTCGGCGAAGCGGGAGATGAAGTCGGCGTCGAAGGCATCGTTCTTGGCGAACCAGCGCTCGGGGCCGGCTTCGCTCCAGAAACCGACTACGTCGCGGGCTGAAGGGACTGCAGGGGCTGAAGAAGTCATCGACACATTCTCTTTCAGGTTGTGCACGCCGGGCCAAGTCGGGGCGATGGCCGACAGGAAAGGGCCCAGGGAGCTGCCTATGCTGTGGACGCTTTCACAACCAGGAGATCAAGCTCATGACCCAATATCGCTCTCTTTTGCGTGCGGCTCTCGTCGCCGGCGTTGCCAGCGCCGCGCTGGCCGGCTGCGGAATGATGTCGAAGTCGAACGTCGCGAGCTTCAGCGGTGCGATGAACGCGGCCAGCGAAGTCCCGCCGAACATGACGCGCGGCACCGGCATGGCCGAGGCCTGGCTCAACCGCGACACCAACGTGCTCAAGTACAAGATCACCTACTCCGGCCTGAGCGGCCCGGCCACCATGGCGCACTTCCACGGCCCGGCCGCGGCGGGTGCCAATGCCGGCGTGGTGCTGCCTTTCGCCAACCCGGCCAGCCCGATCGAGGGGCAGGCCACGCTCACGCCGGCACAGGCGGCCGACCTGTCGGCGGGCAAGTGGTACGCCAACATCCATACGGCCGCGAATCCGGGCGGCGAGATCCGCGGGCAGATGCTGCCGAAGATGTGAAATCGTTCCAGGGGCAACAACCCCTGGTCAGGTTTGTGTCTCGGGGGTGGTGTCAAATGAACGCATGACGACGACACCACCGAAGAAGAAAACCCGTGCCGCCTCCACCGCTTCCAGGAAGCCCCTCGACCCCTTCGCCTCGCGCCGCGAGGACATGCGCACCGCCCGCAAGGCGCTGGTGCTGCAGGGCGGGGGGGCGCTCGGCGCCTACCAGGCCGGCGTGTACGCGGCGCTCAGCGAGACCGAGTTGCAGCCGCACTGGATCGCGGGCGTCTCCATCGGCGCCATAAATGCAGCGCTGATCGCGGGCAACGCGCAGGAAAACAGGGTCGACCGGCTGCGCGAGTTCTGGCACCTCGTGTCTTCGGGGCCTTCGCAGCGACTGCCTTCGTGGCTGGGCGACCGGGCCACGCAGAACCAGTACAGCGCCACCATGGCCTCGCTGGTGGGCATTCCTGGCTTCTTCGAACCGCGCTATTCGCCAGCCTTCCTGATGGGCGGCGCCGCGCCGCTTCTGAGCTACTACGACACCTCGCCGCTGAAGTCCACGCTGGAGCGGCTCGTCGACTTCGACCGCATCAACGCCTGCGAGGCCCGTTTCAGCGTGGGCGCGGTGAATGTGCGCACCGGCAACTCGGTGTACTTCGACAACACGCGCCAGCGCATCGGGCCCGAGCACATCATGGCCAGCGGCGCGCTGCCGCCGGGCTTCGCGCCGGTGAGCATCGACGGCGACGACTACTGGGACGGCGGCATCGTCTCGAACACGCCGCTGCAATACGTGCTCGACACGCACCCGCGCAACGAGCCGCTGGTGGTGCTGCAGGTCGACCTGTTCAACGCGCGCGGCGAAATGCCCCGCACCATGGCGGGCGTGCTGGAGCGGCAGAAGGACATCACCTACTCGAGCCGCACGCGCATGAACACCGACGCGCTGGCCGCCAACATGAACCTGCAGCAGGCGATTGCCGACCTGATCTCCAAGCTGCCCGCCAGCCTGCGCAACGACCCGAGCGTGCACGAGGTGCAGTCGCAGCTCACGCACGAGCCCATCGACATCTTCCACCTGATCTACCGCGACAAGCCCTACGAGTTGGAGTCGAAGGACTACGAGTTCTCGCGCGCCGCGGTGGAGGAGCACTGGGAGGCCGGCGCGCGCGACATGCGCGTGACGCTGGCGCACCCGGAGACGCTGCGCGCCGACGCCACGGTCAACGGCGTGACCACCTTCGACCTCGGCGAGCACGGCTCGGGGCGCGTCAAGCGGCCGGGGTTGTCGCGCTGACTTGTCGGGCCGAGTCGCGCGGCGATTCAGCCCCGGCTAAGAAACCAGCGCGAGACTGGGCCGTCATTTCACCGCTTCAGCTTCACCAGGAGGAAATGTTTGCATCATGAACATTGAAGACGTGCGAAGAACGGCATTCGCGATGCCGCTGACCAGTCCGGCCTTTCCGCCAGGGCCTTACCGCTTCATCAGGCGCGAATTCCTGATCATCACGTACCGCACCGACATGGACGCCCTGCGCGCCGTGGTGCCCGAGCCGCTCGAAGTGGTCGAGCCGCTGGTCAAGTACGAATTCATCCGCATGCCCGATTCGACCGGCTTCGGCGACTACACCGAGTCGGGCCAGGTCATCCCGGTGCAGTTGCGCACCGCCAAGGGCGTGGAGAAGGGCGCGTACGTGCACGCGATGTACCTGAACGACCATCCGCCCATTGCCGGCGGGCGCGAGCTCTGGGGCTTTCCGAAGAAGCTCGCCTCGCCGGTGCTCGACTACGAGACCGACGTGGTGGTCGGCACGCTCGACTACGGCAAGGTGCGCGTGGCCAAGGCCACGATGGGCTTCAAGCACCGCACGCTCGACCCCGCGCCCATCCTCGCGGGCATCGCGCAGCCGAACTTCCTGCTCAAGATCATTCCGCACGTCGACGGCACGGCCCGCATCTGCGAGCTGGTGCGCTATCACATGGTCGACGTGACGCTGCACGGCGCGTGGGGCGGGCCCGGCTCGCTCGAACTGCATCCGCATGCGCTCGCGCCGGTGGCCGATCTGCCTGTGCGCAAGGTGGAGTCGGCGGTGCACTACATCGCCGACATGACGCTCGCGCTCGGCACCGTCGAACACGATTACCTCGCCTGATTCTTGCTGGCGGCTTCAGGTCGCCGGCTTTCCAACCCCAACCCTCAAGGACATCACCATGCAACTCAAGGACAAGGTCGCCTACATCACCGGCTCGGCCAGCGGCATCGGCAAGGAAATCGCCATCCTGTTCGCGCAGGAAGGCGCCAAGATCATCATCGCCGACCTCAACAAGGAAGCGGCCGACGCCACCGCGGCCGAGCTAAAGGCCACTGGCGCGCAAGCCATCGGCGTAGGCGTGGACGTGACGAACGAAGACCAGGTCAACGCCTCGGTGGAAGAGGGCGCTGCGGCCTTCGGCGGCATCGACATCCTCATCAGCAACGCAGGCATCCAGATCGTGCATCCGGTGGAGGAGTTCAGCTTCGCCGACTGGAAGAAGATGCTCGCCATCCACCTCGACGGCGCCTTCCTCACCACCAAGGCCTGCCTGAAGCACATGTACGCGCAGGGCCGCGGCGGCAGCGTGATCTACATGGGCTCGGTGCACTCCAAGGAGGCTTCGCTGCTGAAGGCGCCCTACGTGACGGCCAAGCACGGCCTCATCGGCCTGGCCAAGACGGTCGCGAAGGAGGGCGCCAAGCACGGCGTTCGCGCCAACGTGATCTGCCCGGGTTTCGTGCGCACGCCGCTCGTCGAGAAGCAGATTCCCGAACAGGCGAAGACGCTGGGCATCACCGAGCAGGAAGTCATCAAGAACGTGATGCTGAAGGAGACGGTCGACGGCGAGTTCACGACCACGGAAGACGTGGCGCGCGTGGCGCTGCTGTTCGCAGGGTTCCCGACGAATGCGCTGACCGGGCAGTCGCTCGTGGTGAGCCACGGCTGGTTCATGCAATAACTTTTGCTCGCCCCCAGGCTGCGCGCACTTCGTGTCGCTTCGCCAACCCCCTACCGGGGGCAACACCGGCGGCCCGGCAAAGCCGGTTCCGCGGTGTTCCTGGCACTACAGCTTCAGCTCCCAGGTCTCGCCCACCAGCGGCGTGCCGTATCCCTCATGCGGCTCGGAACCTGTGAGCTCGAAGCCACGGCTGGCGTAGATGCCGCGCGCGGCCGTCAGGCAACTGTTGGTCCACAGCACCATCTTGCGGTAGCCCTTCAGGCGCGCGAAGGCGATGCACTCGTCCACCAGCTTGCCGCCCAGCCCCAGCCCGCGCGCTGCGGGCGTGAGGATCAAGAGTCGTAGTTGCGCCACCGTGGCCGACTTGCGCACAACGAAGATCGAGCCGACCCGCTCGCCATTGAGCTCGGCGATCCAGCAGCGCTCCCATTCGGGCTGGAACTTGAGCAGGAACTCGCCTGCGATGCTCGCCACGAGCGCCTCGAAGGTGCTGTTCCAGCCGTATTCACGCGCGTAGATCTCGCCGTGCTGCTGCACCACCCAGCCGATGTCGCCGGGGCCGGGGTCGCGCAGGATGGCGGCCTGCGGCTTCGCGGGCGGCGCCTCGGGGTCGAGCAGCGATTGCACCGTGCCCATGGCGTGCACCAGCTGCTGGCGCTGCGCAGGTGCGAGCGTGGCGAGCAGGGCGGCAGCCTCCTCGCGTGATTTCTGCTGCAGCGGCGCGAACGCGGCATGGCCCGCGTCGGTCAGGCGCAGCACGCTCTGGCGCGCGTCGCGAGGATGGGGCTCGCGCACCAGCCAGCCCTCGTTCTCGAAGCGGCGCAGGATGCGGCTGAGGTAGCCGGCGTCCAGCCCGAGGTCTCGCCCGATCTCGCTCGCGACGGCCATTTCGCGGTGCGCCAGCTCGTACAGCACGCGCACATCGGTCAGCGACATGGCGCTGCCAAGGTAGGGGTCCAAGGCGCCGATGCGGCGGGTGTAGAAGCGGTTGAACTGCCGGACCGCCTTGACGGCAGTGGTATCGATGGGCGGCGAAGATGTGGACATGGTTGCCATTGTCATTCAATTACTTGACTTTGGCAATCAAATTGGCGGAGCATGAGTCCTTCGGGAAAGTCCGGTCACAGGTCACACGGGGCGACAGGCATGGTGGAAAACCCTAAAATCGAGGGTTGCCCACAACGGCGCTCCCGCGGCGCTGTCAACTCCCACCGATGAACGCTCCCGTCGACGTCTCCTTCTTCGCGCGTGCCGCCAAGCCGCTGACCAGCTACCGCAAGTACTGGGCGGCGCGTTTCGGCACGGCGAAATTCCTGCCGACCTCGCGCAAGGAGATGGAAGCGCTCGGCTGGGACAGCTGCGACATCATCGTCGTCACGGGCGACGCCTACGTCGACCACCCCAGCTTCGGCATGTCGGTCATCGGCCGCATGCTGGAGGCGCAGGGCTTCCGCGTGGGCATCATCGCGCAGCCCGACTGGCAGAGCGCCGAGCCTTTCAAGGCGCTGGGCAAGCCGAACCTGTTCTTCGGCGTCACCGCCGGCAACATGGATTCGATGATCAACCGCTACACGGCCGACCGGAAGATCCGCAGCGACGATGCCTACACGCCCGGCGACGTCGGCGGCGCTCGCCCCGACCGTGCGGCCATCGTGTATTCGCAGCGCTGCAAGGAAGCCTGGAACGACGTGCCGATCATCCTCGGCGGCATCGAAGGCTCGCTGCGCCGCATCGCCCACTACGACTACTGGTCGGACAAGGTGCGCCGCTCCATCGTGGTCGACGCCAAGTGCGACCTGCTGCTGTACGGCAACGCCGAGCGCGCCATCGTCGAGATCGCGCACCGCCTGGCGGCCAAGGAGCCGGTGCAGCAGATCACCGACGTGCGCGGCACCGCCTTCGTGCGCCGCGAAACGCCTGAGGGCTGGTTCGAGATCGACTCCACCAGCGTCGACGAGCCCGGCCGCGTCGAGGCGCATGTCAATCCGTACCTGATGGTGTCCGACCAGGCCAAGGCCAACGGCGCCACCTGTGTGAAGGAAGACGAGGCCGAGGCGGTGGCCAAGGCGGCCGAAGCCGCCGGCTCATCCGTGGTCAATCTCGCCATCAAGCCGCTGAACTTCGTGCCCAACCCCGCGCTGCAGGGCAAGGGCAAGACCAAGGTGCCGCCGCGCGAGCGCTCGGTGATCCGCCTGCCTTCGTACGAGCAGGTGCGCAGCGACCCGGTGCTCTATGCGCACGCCAACCGCGTGCTGCACCTGGAGACCAACCCCGGCAACGCCCGCGCGCTGGTGCAGGCGCACGGCGAAGGCACCACGGCGCGCGACGTGTGGATCAACCCGCCGCCCATTCCGCTGACCACGGCCGAGATGGACCACGTGTTCGACCTGCCGTACGCGCGCAGCCCGCATCCGCGCTACGCCGACGAGAACGGCAGCCATGATGGCGCGACCAAGATCCCCGCATGGGAGATGATCCGCTTCAGCGTGAACATCATGCGCGGCTGCTTCGGCGGCTGCACCTTCTGCTCCATCACCGAGCACGAGGGCCGCATCATCCAGAGCCGCTCGGAAGACTCGATCATCAAGGAGGTCGAGGCCATCCGCGACTCGGTGAAGGGCTTCACCGGCACCATCTCCGACCTCGGCGGCCCCACGGCCAACATGTACCGCATCGGCTGCAAGTCGCCCGAGATCGAGGCCGCCTGCCGCAAGCCGAGCTGCGTGTACCCGGGCATCTGCCAGAACCTCAACACCAACCACGACCCGCTCATCAAGATCTACCGCCGGGCGCGCGCGCTCAGGGGCATCAAGAAGATCCTGATCGGCTCCGGCCTGCGCTACGACCTGGCCGTGCAGTCGCCCGAGTACGTGAAGGAGCTGGTGCAGCACCACGTCGGCGGCTATCTCAAGATCGCACCCGAGCACACCGAGCAGGGCCCGCTCACGAAGATGATGAAGCCCGGCATCGGCAGCTACGACAAGTTCAAGCAGATGTTCGAGAAGTACTCGGCCGAGGCGGGCAAGAAGCAGTACCTCATCCCGTACTTCATCGCCGCGCATCCGGGCACGAGCGACGAGGACATGATGAACCTCGCGATCTGGCTCAAGAAGAACGGCTTCCGCGCCGACCAGGTGCAGACCTTCTACCCGAGCCCGATGGCCACGGCCACCGCGATGTACCACTCCAACCGCAACCCGCTGCGCAAGATCACGCGCGAGAGCGAGACGGTGGACATCGTGCGCGGCGACAAGCGCCGCCGCCTGCACAAGGCCTTCCTGCGCTACCACGACGCCAACAACTGGCCGCTGCTGCGCGAGGCGCTGAAGTCGATGGGCCGCGCCGACCTGATCGGCAACGGCAAGCACCACCTCATCCCGACCTGGCAGCCGCTGACCGATGGCGGCTACACCAGCGCGCGGCGCAAGAACTCGACGGCGGCTGCGGCAACCGCCAAGGCCGCGCCGGTCAAGCTGGCACCGGTGAAGCCCTCCAAGGGCCGCATCCTCACGCAGCACACCGGCCTGCCGCCGCGCGACAACGGTTCGGGTTCGGGGCCAGCCACGCGCAAATCGGCCGGCCCGGTGCGCGGCAACATCCGCAAGCCGCGCTGAGCGGCGCCTACAGCGCCGGCACGAGCTTGCCGACCCAGGCTCCGACGGCCGCCATGTGCGCCAGCACGGTGGCCCAGTAGATGGCCATGAAATTCGTTTTGCTCACCTTGTGGCGGAACAGCCGCTGCGCGATCCACGCGCCCGGCCAGCCGCCGGCCAGCGATAGCAGGTGCAAGGTGTTCTCCGCAGTACGCCAGCGGCCCGCCTGAGCCGCGTTCTTGTCGAAGCCGTAGACGAAGAAGGTCAGCAGGCTGAGCAGCAGCAACACGCCGAGCGCGATCGGCGGGATTCGCCCGGTCCACACGCCGTAGCCGAGCAGCGCGGCGTACCCGACGAGCAGCAGCGCCATCGGCAGCGAGGACGAGGCTGAACGGGGAGAGCGACGTTGCGGTTGCTGCTGCTGCTGCTGGCGTCGTTGCGGGCGCTGCTGCTGTGCTCCGGCTGCTCGGACCGCCACTGCGCGCGGCCCCTTGCCGCCCACATGGATCTCCTCGAAGTCCAGCCGCATGCCGACCTGCGGCGAGGTGCCACGTTCCGAGAAGTCGCGCAGATGCACGAACACATCGGCGGAGATGTCGGGACAGCGGATGAAGCCGAAGCCCCGGTCCTTCTCCCATCGAACGAGCGTGCCCTGGCGTTTCATCGCCGGGATTCTCGCCGCTAGGCGTACTGCATCTCCCCATTGCCGAAGGACCAGTTCTCCTTCGCCACCTCGACAAGGTTGATGAACACGTCCTCGCGCCGGATGCCCAGCTGGCCGTGCAGGTCGTCGGCCACGCGCCTGTAGAAGGCCTTCTTCATCTCGGTGGTGCGCCCCTGGTTCAGCGTGATCTGGATCAGCACGAAGCCCGGCGAATACGTCACGCCGAGGTAGCTCGCCGGATGCACCAGTTCGTGCGGGGCATGCCGCGTGATGACCTGGAACTTGTCGTGCTCCGGCACGTTGATGGTGTCCCGCATGGCCTGGTAGACGAGGTCCCCGATGGCCGGGCCCAGGGTTTCGGGGCTGTCGCTGGAAAGCTCGATCCGCACGAGTGGCATGTGCTGTTCCTTGAAAAAGTCTTGGACGCATAAGATACGCGACATGGTCCGCCATCTTTCTCCCCCGTCCGTCGTCTGCTGCTGAAGCGCGCCTCGCGCTCAGACCCAAGCGGTTGCCGCCAGCCCCGTGCCTCCTCGGCCGGCCGGCGGCTCGGATGGTCACGCCCGCTGCCTGAACCCCGGTCCTGAAGCGACCGGCCATGGCGGGCGTCATGGAGAAAGAACTTTCATCAATGAACGCAAGAACGTCTGCCGCCCTGGCCTGGGGCGGCGTGCTGCTGGCTGGCGCCCTCTGGGGCGGTGGTGCGCTGGTGGCGCAATTCCTGATCGATGGCGGCATCGCGCCGCAAAGCCTGTCGCTGGCGCGCTTCGCCCTCGGGCTGCCGTTGCTGTGGTGGCTGCATTGGCGGGCGCCGGCGATGGCCGGTGCCGGCTGGGCCGATCTGAGCAGCCGGGAGCGGTCGCAGATGCTCGCCACGGGCGCCGCAATGGCGCTCAACGTGAGCTGCTGGTTCGCCGGCATCGTGCACCTGGGGGCGGCGCTGCCAACCGTCATCTCGATCTGCTGCGCGCCGGTGATCGTCACGCTGGTGTCGGTGCTGCGCGGCTATGAGCGCCTCGGCCGCAGGCTGATCGCCGGCCTGCTGCTCGCGCTGGCCGGCGTGCTGCTGCTGGTGATGCCCGCCGGAGGATGGGATCCGCTGGCCCCGGGGCATGCGGCCGGCGTCGCCTGGTCGCTGGGCTCGGCTTTCTGCTACGCGATGGTGGTGCTGGGCAACGCTCGCATGCCGGCGCGGGTGCCGGCCGTCACGGCCTCGGCCTGGGGGATGACGGCCGCGGCGCTCTGCATGCTGGCCGTGGCGCTGCCTTCGGGCATCACCTGGCCGTCCGGCGGCGCTCAATGGCTGGGCGTGGGCTACACGGGCGTGGTGACGACCTCGGTGGCCTACCTGGCCTTCGCCTGGGGCGCGCGGCGCCTGTCGCCGACGGCGGCGGTGGTCGGCACGCTGATCGAGCCGCTGGTGGCAGCCTTGCTGGCGGCGGCACTGTTCTCGCAGGCGATGACGCCGCGCCAGTGGGCCGGGGCCTTGCTGCTGGCCGGCGCGATGCTGCTGCTGGTGCGGCGCAGCAAGCCCGCGCAGTCCGACTGAAGGCGAGGGCGGGGCGCTCCGTTGTATGGTGTGGCCCCATGAGCAGCACCATGAGCACCGTGAGCAGTTCGCCCCACCCGCCGGCTCCATGGACACGCATCCTGGCTGTGGCGGCGCTGCTGCTTTTCGCGGCCTGCCCGATGCAGTCTTCGTTCGCGGCCCCCGCGGAGAACTCTTCCGCCCAGGCGCTGCGCGCTACCTACCAGCGCCTGAGCGACAAGCTGAACCGCAGCAGCTTCGGCCGGCCCGTGCAGCTCGATTCCATGGAGACGGCGGACGGCCTCCAGGGCGACGTCTACGCCGTCGTCGAACATCCGCTCGCCGAGATCAGCACCGCACTCAAAGGCTCCGCGCATTGGTGCGAGGTGCTGACCCTGCACGTCAACAACCGGCGCTGCAGCGTCGCCAGCGGCCCTCAGGGAAGCGAGATGCTCACGCTCTATGTGGTGCGGCGCTACGACAAGCCTGTCGACCAGGCCTTCGAGCTGCCCTTCGTCTACCGGGTCAGCGGCAATTCGCCCGATCACCTGCTGGTGGAGCTTTCCGCCGAAAGCGGCCCGCTGGGCACCAGCAACTACCGCGTGACACTCGAGGCCGTGGCGCTCGACGAGCGCAAGAGCTTCCTGCACTTCAGCTACAGCTACGACCACAACACGATGGTGCGGCTGGGCACCATGGCCTATCTGGCGACCTTCGGCAGCGACAAGGTGGGCTTCACCGTGGTCGGCAAGACGCCCGAAGGCCAGCCCGACTACATCCGCGGCCTGCGCGGGCTGGTGGAGCGCAATGCGATGCGCTACTTCCTGACACTCGACGCCTACCTCTCGGCGCCGGGGCCGGACCAGGCCGAGCGCCGCCAGCGCCGCTGGTTCGCGGGTGCCGAGCAGTACCCGCGCCAGCTGCACGAGATCGATCTGGACACGTATCTCGCGCTCAAGCGCGAAGACCGGCAGCGCGACGGCGCCGCCCGCTGAGCCCGATCGGCCGGATCAGTCGGCCAGCGTGAGCAGCGGCACGTCGCGCTCGCGGCTCATCGCATCGAGTTCGGCGCGCGTGCGCGTCAGCAGCCAGGCCGCCAGCGCTTCGCGCGTGGCCGGCGCCAGCATGTCGCGCGAGGCGATCTGCGCGGCCTCGCAGAGCCGGTCGGCGAAATGCGGCTCCAGCGCCGCCACCGCCACGCGGCCGTCGGCGCAGGGATAGACGCGGTAGCCTGCATGCGCGCCGCCGACCGTGCCGCAGGGCTGCGTCAGGCCCCAGGTGCGGGGCAGGGCGAGCCAGTCGGCCGAGGCGTTCAGCGCCACCTCCAGGTACACACCGCCCGCAGCGTTGCGCGAGCGCAGCAGCATGGCCTTGAGCACCGCCTCGCTGGCGAGCAGGGCGCCGCCCATGTCGGCGTAGAGCGTGGGCGGCAGTTCAGTGCCGGTGACGAGGCCGCTTTCGGCGAGGTAGGTCAGGTCGTGGCCCGGCTCCTCGGCGCGCTCGCCCGGCGCGCCGACGATGGCCACCTGCGACAGCGAAGGATGGTGCGCCTGCAGCGTGGCCCAGTCGAGCTTGAGCTTGGCGAGCGCCGAGGGGCGGAACGAGGTGAGCAGCACGTCGGTGGAGGCAAGCTCGGTGTGCAGCAGTTGCTGGCCGGCCTCGGTCTTCAGGTCGAGGGTGCGGATCTCGATGCCCTCGTGCAGCGCGGCGTAGGCAGGGCGGTTGTAGAGCCCCATCGGATCGCCGCCCGGCGGCTCCAGCTTCAGGCAGGTGGCACCCATTCGGCGGCAGCGCAGCAGCGCGGCGGGCCCGGGCAGGTTCAGCGCGAGGCTGAGGACGCGAACGCCCTCCAGCGGTGCGAAGGCTTGATCGTCGGCGGGGCTCGGCATCGGTCGTCGTCTCCGGAAGAATCGTTTCGCGCATTCTCGCCCGAGGGGCGGAGCCACCTCACGCAAGCCGCGAAAGCACGGCACGCGTAGCATGTGCCGGTGGCGGCGCGTGCCGCCTCTCATCGACCAAGGAGACGAATGATGTTCGAAGCTTCCCTCATGAGCGGCCAGCGCATCCTGGTGACCGGCGGCGGCACCGGCCTGGGCCGGGCAATGGCCGAGCGCTTCCTGAGCCTCGGCGCCGACGTGGCCATCTGCGGCCGGCGCCAGTCGGTCTGCGAGGAGACCGCGGCCGAATGGTGCAAGCAGTTTCCGCAGCGGCGCATCGACACCTTCGGCGTGGACATCCGCATCGCCCAGCAGGTCGACGAGATGGTCGAGAGCCTGTTCCAGAGCGGCGGCCTCACGGGGCTGGTGAACAACGCGGCGGGCAATTTCGTCTCGCCCACCGAGGCCCTCTCGCCGCGCGCCTTCGACGCCATCGCCAACATCGTGTTCCACGGCAGCTTCTACGTGACACAGGCGGTGGGCAAGCGCTGGGTGGCGCAGGCCAAGTCGGGCGAATGGAAGCCGGGCGATGCTTTCCGCAGCGTGATGAGCATCATCGTCACCTGGGTCGACAACGGCAGCCCGTACGTGGTGCCCTCGGCCATGAGCAAGGCCGGCATCGAGGTCATGACCAAGTCGCTCGCGGTCGAGTGGGCGCGCCACGGCATCCGCCTGAACGCCGTCGGGCCCGGCGAGATTCCGACGGAAGGCATGAGCAAGCGCCTGAACCCCGGCGAGGAGCCCGGCGCGCGCAGCAAGCAGAACAACCCGATGGCGCGCACCGGCCGCATGAGCGAGCTGCAGAACCTCGCTTCCTTCCTGATGGCGCCGGGCCAGTGCGACTGGCTCACCGGCCAGAGCATCATGATGGACGGCGGCAACGCGCTGGCCACTGGCGGCAACTTCTACGAGCTGCGCCAGTGGAGCGACGCCGACTGGCTGGCCGCGCGCGAACGCATCGAGGCGCAGAACCAGAAGGACAAGGCGCAGCGCTGAAGGCGGCCGTCTATTGCTTATTTCTTCGGCGGCCTGGCCGCGTGCACGGTGACCCGCTTGTTCACCGGACTGGACAGCACCAGCGAAGTCGTCACCGAACCATCGACCGCCAGCGCGTCAACCACGCGCTCCAGGTCGGCCGGCTCGGCGATCGCGCAGCGCACGAAGAAGCAGTCTTCGCCGGTCACGCGGTCGGCGCTCAGCACCTCGGGCATCGATTCGAACAGCTTCAGGTACCTGGCGATGCCCGCATGCGTGGTGTCGATGCGGATGATGGCCTGCAGCCCTACGCCCAGCGCGCGCAGGTTGACGCGCGCGCCGTAGCCCTCGATCACGCCTGCTTCCTCGAGCTTGCGCACCCGCTCGCTCATGGCCGGCTGCGACAGGCCGATGCGCTTGCCGATGCGCTTGCCGATGGCGGCCAGGCTCTGGCGCGCGTCGGTCTGCAGCGCTTCGAGGATCAGGCGGTCTTTCTTGTCGATGTTCATGGAAGAGGTCGGTGGGGAGGGGCGCGGCCGATGTTTGATCGGTTCGCGAGCGCGATTTTCGATGGATTGCCATTCAACGATCGTGGCGGCGCCGCTATCGTGAGGCCCGTCTTTCAGGAGAACACCCAATGCAACTCGTCGGCATGCTCGACTCACCCTACGTGCGGCGCACCGCCATCTCGCTGCGCCTGCTCGGCGTTCCCTTCGAGCACCGCTCGATCTCGGTCTTCAGCACCTTCGAGCAGTTCAGCGCCATCAACCCGGTGGTGAAGGCGCCCACGCTGGTCTGCGACGACGGCTCGGTGCTGATGGACTCGACGCTGATCATCGACTACGCCCAGGCGCTCAGCGGGCGCAGCCTGCTGCCGGCAGACCCGGCGCGGCGGCTGCGCGAGCTGCGCCTCGCGGGGCTCGCGCTCGCGGCCTGCGAGAAGACGGTGCAGATCGTCTACGAGCGCAAGCTGCGTCCGGCCGAGAAGCTGCACCAGCCGTGGATGGACCGTGTGCAGGGCCAGCTCGCCGCTGCGTATTCGGCGCTCGAATGCGAGATCGCTGCCGAGCCGCTGCCGGCCAGCGAAGAGACGATGACCCAGGCCGGCGTCTCGACGGCCGTGGCCTGGGCGTTCACGCAGTTGCTGACGCCCGATGCGATTTCGCCGACCGGCTTCCCTGTGCTGGCTGCGTACTCCGCGCAGGCAGAGCGGCTGCCGGTTTTCGTCGGCGCACCGATGGTCTGAGCGGAATCAGTCGACGATCTTCGCGCCGCGCTCCGCGAGCAGGCTGCGCAGCACCGAGCGGTGGCATCGCGACTCCTCCTCGCAGTAGCAGCCCACCGAGAGCGACGCGCCGTGCGACAGCGCGGCCAGCAGGTCGAGGCTGCGGCTCGCATCGGGCTCGGCCATCTCGGACTTGAACTTGCGCACGAAGGCGTTCCACTGCGCGGGCGATTCCTCTTTCTGGGCTTCCTGTGCCTGCTTCATCGCCTCGACGGAGGGCGCGAGGTTGGGATACCACACGTCGTACCAGTCCTGCGAAGCGAACTCGGTCTTCGGAACGCCGCGCGGCGGACGGCGCACGGTGCCGACGCGCAAGCCTTCGCCGGGAGCGCGGGGAGTGCCGAGGCGGACGATGCGGATGCTCATGGTGGGTTTCCCTTTTCTCTGCTGGTGCTTGTCTCAGGTGCCGACGATACCGCCATCGCGCCGCCGTATCGCCAGCGTCGCCGAGCGCGGCCGGGCGCTGCCCGGCGTGGTGCCGTCGGGCCAGGCGCTGTTGGGTTTTGTGTCGCCGTCGTCGCGCGCCTCGCCTGGATGCTGGATGTTGACGAACAGCGTGCGGCGGTCGGGCGTGACCACGCAGCCTGTGATCTCGCAGCCGTTGGGTCCGGTCAGGAAGCGCTTGATGCGGCCCGAGGCAGGGTCGGCGCACAGCATCTGGTTGTTGCCCAGCGCGGTGTAGGGCGGCTTGCCGATCACCTGGCCGCTCATGTCGGTCTGGATCCAGAGCAGGCCGCCGCGGTCGAAGTGCAGGCCATCGGGGGCGCCGAAGGCGTCGGCGCCGGCCGAGGGGTAGCGCGCGCCGCTGCCGGGTTGCGCGGGGTCGCCCGCCAGCGCGAAGTGGTCCCAGGCGAAGCCCGTGGCGGCGGCATCGCCCGCGTCCTCGCGCCAGCGCAGGATGCCGCCGAAGAGGTTGTTGGCGCGCGGGTTGGCCGCATCGGGAGCGGGCTTGCCGGCGTCGCCGCGCTGGCTGTTGTTGGTGAGCGTGACGTAGACCTCGCCGCTTTGCGGATGGATGGCGATCCATTCGGGGCGGTCCATCTTCGTGGCGCCGACATGGTCGCCGGCCAGCCGCGCGTGGATCAGCACCTCCGCCTGGTCGGCGAAGCCGTTGGCCGCGTCCAGGCCGTCGCGTCCGTGCGTGAGCTCGAGCCACTGGCCGCGGCCGCCGGCGTCGTAGCGCGCGGCATAGAGCGTGCCTTCGTCGAGCAGGTGCCGGTTGGCCGCTCGCGCGGCAGCGTCGGTGCCGGGGCGCACCTTGTCGCGGCTGATGAACTTGTAGATGTATTCGAAGCGCGAGTCGTCGCCCATGTAGACCACCAGGCGGCCGTCCTTCGCGACGGTGCAGGTGGCGCTTTCCTGGCGCTTGCGGCCCAGCGCGGTGCGCTTGACGGGCGTGGCCGTGGGGTCGAACGGGTCGATCTCGACCACCCAGCCGAAGCGGTGCGGCTCGTTCGGATGGCGGCTCACGTCGAAGCGCTCGTCGAAGCGCCAGTACTCGACCCACTGCGAGCCGGCCACCGTGCCGTAGCGGCGCTGGGCCGGCGTCGCGTTGCGGGCCGCGTCCTTCGGGCCGCCGAAGTAGCCGTGGAAGTTCTCCTCGCAGGTCAGGTAGGTGCCCCACGGCGTGACGCCCATCGCGCAGTTGGCGAAGGTGCCGAAGACCGCGTCGCCCGCCGGATTGGCCGTGGTGCGCATCAAAGGCGTGCCTGCGGCGGGGCCTGCAATGCGCATCGGCGTGCTGCCGTGCACGCGTCGTGCGAAGGGCGAGGGCAGCGCCTGCTGCCAGCCCTTGTCGGTGCGCCGGATCTCGATCACCGAGACGCCCATGGCATGCAGCGACTTGCGGACCTTTCCGGCGGTCCACTCCTTCACGCCGTCGGTGTGCAGCAGCTGCTCGTCGGTGTACTCGTGGTTCATCACCAGCAGGCCGCGCTCGCCGCTCGCATCGAGCGCGAAGAAGTGCATGCCGTCGTGGTGCATGCCGGCCTGCACGGCCTGGTCGTCGGCGCTGTTGCTCGCGTCGGGCGCGAAGCTCGGCATGCGGTTCGCGACGCCGGTGGGCGAGCCCCAGGGGTAGAGCAGCTGCCATTCGTATTCGGGGGGCACCACGATGCCGTCGCGCAGGGAGGCTGGCACGCCGGTGAAGCCGAGCACCTCACCGGAGCCCATGGCTGTGGGCGTGGACGGCGAGGCGCAGCCCTGTCCGAACAGCGCGACCACGGCGGCGGCCGAACCCGATTGAATGAGAAAGTGGCGGCGGTCCAGGGGCATGGCGGAGATGTTGGCGGTGTTGTGTTGGCGACAGGCGCCATCATCGCCTGAGCCCGTGCCCGGCGATACTGGTGCGGCAACCGCCCAGGAGACATCGAATGACCGATCGCATCGAACGCACCCGCCACGCCGACGGCGTGGTCGAACTGCATCTTTCGCGCGCCGACAAGATGAACGCGCTCGATCCTGCGATGTTCGATGCGCTCATCGAGGCCGGCGAGGCGCTGCGTGAAGACAAGGCGGTGCGCGCGGTCGTGATCTCGGGCCGCGGCAAGGCCTTCTGCGCGGGGCTCGACATGGCTTCGTTCGAACGCATGCAGCAGCAGGACGCGGGCGCCGGCGTGCTGGGCGAGGGCGCCGCCGGCGCCGACCTGGTGGTGCGCACGCATGGCATCTCGAATGCCGCGCAGCAGGTCGCGATGGTCTGGCGCGAGGTGCCGGTGCCGGTGATTGCCGCAGTGCACGGCGTGGCCTTCGGCGGCGGACTGCAGGTGGCGCTGGGGGCCGACATCCGCATCGTCGCGCCCGACACCAAGCTCTCGGTGATGGAGATCAAATGGGGCCTGGTGCCCGACATGGCCGGCATGGTGCTGATGCGCGAACTCGCGCGCAGCGACGTGGTGCGCGAACTCACCTTCACCGGCCGTATCTTCTCGGGCGAGGAGGCGCTGCGCCTGGGCTTCGCCACCCGGGTCAGCGCCGACCCGCTGGCCGAGGCGCTGCAGATGGCGCACGAGATTGCCGGCAAGAGCCCGGACGCGATCCGCGCGGGCAAGCGGCTGCTGAACGCATCGCTCTCGCAGAGCGCGGCCGAACTGCTGCTGGCCGAGTCGGTGGAGCAGAAGGCGCTGATCGGCAGCCCGAACCAGGTCGAGGCCGTGAAGGCCAACATCGAGCGGCGCGCGCCGCGCTTCAGCGCGCCGGGTTGACGGCCGGCGGGGCGCCCCGCAAGAAATCCATCGCTGCCGGGTGAACGGCCGGGCGGGTATTCCCCAGCCCGCCAACGCCGTTCTTCGCGCACCCTCGCATCCCCCGTCTTGCGCGGGCGCGGTTACATCTGCGCCTTCTGTTCGGCCGACCCTTCAATTCGGGCCGGAACAGCCGAAAACATCAAAAATCCCACTCGGTGTATCTTTATGTAAGAATAAAGTGGTTGTTTTATGGGGCAAAACCATGCGGATGGAGACAATTTGTGTGCAGAAGGTCACGTCTCCTCCGCTGATAGCTCCTGCGGAGGATGGCTCCAGACAGCTCACTCATTAACAATTGAACGCTTTGCCTAGCGACGGCGATCCTGCATGTCGACGACCACGTTTTTCTGTAACCTCAGCGTGCCCATCCTGGTGGGCGAGGATCGCTACAAGTACGTCCCCATCGTGGGAGTCTTCCGAAGCATTCCGTTCGATCAAGTCGATGAATGGGTGATGCACCCCGACGGCCGGCCGCGCAGCGACCGCGAACTGGCGGCCGAAGTCCTTGTCGAGATCCGCAAGCCGCTCGGCTCGAGTGGACGCACGGCGCCGCACGCCTTCGACGTCGCGGACATCCTGCAGCTCGACCGGGCCGCGGCGATCGTCGTGTCCACCTTCCTTGCGGCGCTCCCGCGCGTCTGAAGACGCCGCAGAGCCTTCAATTCCCTCGATCCTTCTTCAGTCGCACCTGAAGAGCACGCCGCTGCCCGGCGTGGTCGGTGCGTCGGCCTGTGTCAGGAACCGGATCGGGTTCCCGTCGATACGGCAATAGGCCTCCGCTTCCTGCTGGCTCGCAGCCCTGAAGACACCATCGTTGAGACGCTGCACGCCGGCTTGCGGCGTTGCGCAGCTGACGATGAGCAATAGGAGAAAGGCTGGCAGCAGGCGGCGCATGAAGCAAACGGGTCCGTTGGAGAACCCGAGACTTTAAGCGCTCCCCACCGCCCAGTAGAAAGTCGGCCTCGCCCCGTTGAGCAGGTGGTTGCCCACCACGCGCCCCTTGTAGATGGTCGGGTTGTGCGAGGCGAGCGTGCGCGCGTTGCGCCAGTGCCGGTCGAGCCGCCGGTCTTCCTGCAGCGCCGAAGCGCCGCCCACGTCGAAGAGACGCGTGCCCGCCTGCAGCACCGCATCGACGATGCCGGCCTGCGCCTTGGCGGTGTTCAGTTCCACCTCGAACAGCAGGCTCTCGGGCACGGCCTCGCCGCGCTGGCGGAAGCGGTCGACCTCGCCCAGGCCGCGTGCCACGGCCTGCACGGTCGATGCAGCGATGAAGGCCGTGCTCGCGAGCTGGCCGACGACCTGCTGCACCAGCGGGTCTTCACGCGGCGTGTCGCCGCTGCCATGGCTGTAGATGCGCTTGCGCGGCTGCACGAAGGCCACCGCGTCGCGCACGATGGCGCGCGCGATGCCAGCCAGCGTGGCCAGGTGCGTGAGCTGGAAATGCGCGGTCAGCGGCGTGGGCTGGTCGCGCACGTACAGCAGCACGTTCTCGGGCTTCACGCGCACGTTGCGAAAGCGCGTGGTGCCCGATGCGCTCAGCCGCTGGCCGAAGCCGCGCCAGTCGTCCACGCGCTCCACGCCCTGCGCCTCGGCGGGCACGAGCGCGATCACGCGGTCGCTGCTGCCGTCGTCGTTCAGGCGCCGGGCCGAGACCGAGATCCAGTCGGCGTACAGCGTGCCGGTGCTGTAGAACTTGTCGCCGTCTAGCCGCCAGGCATCGCCGTCGCGCCGCAGCGTGGTCCGCAGCTCGCCGAGCGGGCCCTCGCCGAGCTCGGTGGTGGCGTTGCCGAAGATCACGCCCTCGGCCGCCAGCCGCATCCACGGGCCGTGCAGCGCGGGGTCGATCTCGGCGAAGAGCCGTTCGATGAAGCCGAAGTGCGCGCGCAGGATCTGCGGCAGGTTGGAGTCGGCCTCGCCGAGCTCGATCAGCAGGTCGTAGAGCTGCTCCACCGATCCGCCCAGGCCGCCGTGCTCGATGGGCACGCGCAGCGCGCCGAAGCGCTCGGCGTTGAGCCAGGCCACGGGCTCGTAGGCGAGCTCGCGATCGGTCTCGCGCTGGGTGGAGCGCTCGGCGATGCGCTGGAAGACAGGACGAAAGCGGGCGGCAAGCTGCTGGAAGGACGGCGCCTGAGCGCCTGGCGCTTGCGCCGCGGGGCGCGTCGTTGCTTGGATGGATTCCATGGGGCGGGGCGGCCCCGAAAGGCACGCCCGGGAGAAGAGGGACAGCGCTCGACTGTCCCCCGCGGCACGACGCTTGTGAAATACGCTTTTCGAGTTTCCTTATGCCGCTATCGCCTGCCGCGCGCGTCCACCGGCCAGATCGCGACCAGCGTACCGCCCTCGACCACGTGATACGCATCGTGCAGGTTCACCGTCGGATCGCAGTGCGGGGTGACGAACTCCACACGCGAGCCCAATGCCGGTCTTTGCGCCTGCGAACCTTGCGAGCCCGCTGGCGGCATCAGCTTGCCGTGCTCGTCGCCGAAGAAGGCGTAGCGGCTCGCGGCGTCGGCGCCCTTGGCCACCAGCGGCACGCCGCTGTCGGTGGAGAAGCACTTGGTGCCGCCGTCCACCGTCACCCAGTCGGCCGCATTGGTGCTTACCACCGCCGTCTGCACGAAGAGCGATGTCTCGAAGGGCGAGGGCTGGTCGCCGTCGGCCAGCACGCGGCTGTACTCGGCGTCCATGAACACGTACGAGCCGGCCTGCAGCTCGGTGAAGGCGTTTTCCTGCGAATCGAGGTCGTGCGTGCCGGTGCCCGCGCCGGTGACGATGTCGAAGTTCAGGCCCTGGCGCCGCGCCGCCGCGACGATGCCCGCCACGGTCTCGCGCAGGCCGGCGGCCGCCGCGCTGCGCTCCTCGCGCGCCACGATGTGCTGCAGGTTGCCCGCATAGGCCTGCAGCCCGCGCAGCCGCAGGCGCGGCTCGGCGGCGGCCAGTGCGGCCAGCTCGAGCACCTTGGCCTGCGTGGCGGCGCCGGTGCGGTTGTAGCCCGCGCCGTAGTCCACCAGCACGTCCAGCGGATGGGTGAGTTCGCTCGCGGCGCGCGCCAGCTCGGCGAGGTTCTGCGGGTTGTCGACCACCACCATCACGTCGCCCGGGCGCGCCTGCTGCGCCAGCCTGATGAGCCGCGCGATCTTGCTCGGCGTGACCGCCGGCGAGGTGATGAGCACCCCCGGAATGCCGCCCTGGACCATCACTTCCGCCTCGCCCAGCGTGACGCAGCTCACGCCGATGGCGCCGGCCGCCACCTGGCGGCGCGCGATCTCGACCGACTTGTGCGTCTTCACGTGCGGGCGCAGGTTCACGCCGCGCGACCTGGCGAAGGAGGCCATGCGTTCGATGTTGCGCGTCATCGCGGGCAGGTCGATCAGCAGGGCGGGGGTGTCGAGGAGATGGCGGCCGCCGGGAACGCCGATCAGCGGCGTGTTGACTTGCTGCAGGGCTTGGGGCATCGGGGAAAAGCCTTTGTCTCGGTTCTTGTTGTGGGACAGGCACCGGGCGCCCGGTGTTCCGGGGCGAGATGATCGCACCGATTCGCCCGGACCGACCAGGCCGGGTCAGGCCGGATGCGAGGGCCCGTGCCGCCCGGGCCGCCGCAGCGCCAGCCACCACAGCAGCGCGGCGTTCACCGACCAGCTCGCGGCGAGCATCAGCAGCGCCGTGTCGGCCACCCCGGGCGACAGGCCCAGCGTCAGCAGGCTCAGCGACCAAGGCAGCCCGCCCGCGATGGCGATCAAAAGGCTCACGTCGCTGTCGGGGGCGACGGCGCAGCCCAGAATGCAGACGACGCCGGCGACCGTGTAGATCAGCGCGGCGACGCGCCATCCGGAGCGCGCTGGTGAACGTGAATTTGCGATCGGCATGCCCTGAGCATCGCCGATCCCCCGCCGCCGCGTGAAGGCCTTCCGGACGAAAGGATGTAGTGTTTTCGAGCAGTCGAACACGAAGCCGAACGTTCATGTTTACTTCTTGGGCCTGTCATTCGAGCGCGCCACCATGCGCGGCATGGCTGGCCAACTTATCTCCATCGCCCTGACCGTCGACCAACACGACGAGGGCCACTACTTCTGGGTGCTGCTGGAGTCCTTCGACAACTCCATGGAGTTCGAGCCGCTGATGGAGGCGGCCAAGGGTTTCCACACCTACGCCGAGGCGCTGCAGGCGGGCTACGTCGTCCTGAAGGGGCTCTCGGAAGACCTGAATGTCGGACCTCGGGAGGAGGTCGACGACACCATCGCCGCGGAACAGGAAAACGCCTTCGGCGGCATCCGCTGAGCGGCGTCGGCACACCCGCCGAATGCCCGGCGGCTGTCAGCTGCGAGCGATTTCGACTGACACGCGACCGACACGCCTCCGACGAGATTGAGTCGAACGGTCAACGGCGTTGCGTCTTCCGCTCTTGTCGAGCGGGCTGCGGCGACCTTGATCGAACGATTACAAACAAAGTCAGGGATTTCGCATGGTCGAGTATTTCCGCGTGGGCCTCCCATACATCCGGATGCGCTTCAGGGTGCCCGCACGGCGTGGCGGCAGGGTCGAGCTTCGGGGACGGTTCGGAGCCATCACCGGTGCCAGCGGCGAATATCTGCTGGTGCGCTTCGACGGCGAGCCGGCGGCGTCAATCGTTCATCCGATCGAGCTCAACTATGTCGAGGCAGGGGAGGCGGCGGAGCCGCCCCGTGCATCGCGCAACGGGGCGAGACAGACTTCCGGCGAGTAGGGTGCCGGGCGCCGGGTGCCGGCGAGGGTAAATCCCCGCGATTTTTGTCTTCGGCAGGTCTATCTTGAATTGGTGACCAACTGCTGGAGACGATCATGTTGATGGTTACAAAAGTGGTGGCGGTCAGCGTGACTGCACTCGTCATCGGCGGCACTCCTACGCCGGGCAGCGATCCTGCCGATCTTTCCCTCCTCGCATCATCCGTCGTGGCCGCACAGGCGAACCCTGGCCCGGTGGCGCCCGCGTGTCCGAGCGGATGCAACATGTGGCGAATGATTCACGACCGCCGTTGAGTCGTCGGACGATCGGCAACGCCGAGCCTTCGCAGGCTGGTTAACAGTGGCCAAAGACTGTATATTCATCCAGTCTTTGGCCACGAGCCCGGATCGGCGCGTACCTGCGCGCCGGGGCGATGAACCATGAACCAGTTCGAGCTTTTCTTTCCGCGGGGTGCTGCCGCAGCAGCGGCCTCAGCCTTTCCGGTTGCCTTGTCGCAGCCACAGCCACAGCCGCATGCGCCGGTGCTGTTGCCGGAGCCCTCGTTTTCGCGCGCGCAGCCCGAGGAGCCGTTCCGCTTCGAGGACGTCGAAGTCGAGGAGCGGGTCGCGTACACCGTGAGGCTTGCCGACTATTCGCACCCGGCGGCCGATGCGGTGAAGGTGGCGCAGCAGCGCTTCAGGCGCGAGATCGACCGGCAGCTCGGCGGCGACGTGGTCGAGGCGCTGCGGGCGTTCCAGAACGCGAGCGAATCGAGCGAGAGCGATCTTTCGAAGGCGGAGATCGCCCTGGCCAAGCGATGGGCCAAGGCCTACGACGCGGCGCGCACGGCGGGCTTTCGCGACCTGGGCGACACGGACGAGGCGTTCTTCGACGTTCGGCCGGTCTGAGCCGGCCGGGCCCTCCTTCGGGGCCGGCAGCAGGCGGCCGCACCGGGTTGCTGCATATCCGGCCGCAGATGTGTCAAAGTCGGCGAGGCGCTTCAGACATCGTTGCCTCGAAAGCAGATCTTGTTTCGTCGACCTTCCATCATCTTCCGGACCACGGCCTTCGTCGCCGTCGTCTGTCTCGCCCTTGTCGCGCTCGACTGCTGGAACAGCTGGCAGTCGCGCACGGTCCAGCTCAAGCAGATGAGCGTTGCCACGGCGAACCTGGCTCGTGCAATGGCGCAGCAGGCGGACGACACGATCAAGGAGACCGACACCGCCCTGATCGGCGTCGTCGAGCGCGTCGAGTACGACGGCACCGGGCCCGCGGCCCTCGAGAGGCTCCACAAGGTGCTCGCGATGCGGGTGGCCGAGCTCCCGCAGCTCGACGCGATCCACGTCTACGACAAGGAGGGCAACTGGGTCGTGAACTCGCGGAAGGTGCAGCCGCAGAACCTGAACAACGCCGAGCGCGAATACTTCATCTTCCATCGCGACCACGAGGACCGCGGACCGCACATCGGCATACCGGTGAAGAGCCGCACCAACGGCAAGCTGCTCGTGCCCGTCTCACGGCGCATCGACAACCCCGACGGCAGCTTCGGCGGCGTGGCGCTCGCGACCATCGACGTCGAGTTCTTCACCAGGTTCTATGACAGCCTGGACATCGGCCAGGCCGGCGCCGTCGCGCTCATCCTCGACACCGGCACCATGATGACCCGCCGCCCGTTCAGCCCCGAGATGGTCGGACGAAACATGCTGGACACCTCGCTCTACCGCGCCTACAGGACCCTGGGGCCGGTCGGAACGGCCGAGATCAAGTCGGCGCAGGACGGCGTCACGCGGCTGAACAGCTTCAGGCGCCTTTCCAACTATCCGCTCTTCGTCGGGGCGGCTCTCTCCAAGGACGAGATCCTGGCCGAATGGTGGAGCGAAACGCTCTGGCACACAGGCGGTGTCGTCCTGCTGGTCTTGATCGTGGGCTTCGTGGGCTGGCGGCTGGTCAGGCAGATGGAGCTGCAGAACAAGACCGAGGCCGAGCTGCGGGGCGCGCGCGACGCGCTGGAAAAGCTCAACAAGACGCTGAACACGCTCGCCATGGAAGACGGCCTCACCGGCCTGGCGAACCGCCGGCAGTTCGACGTGACGCTCGACACCGAATTCAGCCGCGCCATGCGCGACGCGAGCACGCTGGCGCTGATCCTGCTCGATGTGGACTGCTTCAAGCAGTACAACGACATCTACGGCCACACGGCCGGAGACGAGTGCCTGCAGACGATCGGCCGCACCATCTCGAACCTCGCGGCCCGGCGCCCGGGTGACCTCGCCGCCCGCTACGGCGGGGAGGAACTCGCCGTGCTGCTGCCGAATACCGACGTGGCGGCCGCGGCGGTGCTCGCGGAAAAGATCCGCAGTGCGGTGCGCGACCTGGAGATCGTGCACGCCGGTGCGCCGGACGGCTTCGTCACGTTGAGCGCCGGGGTGGATGCGTTGAGCCCTGCCGGCACCCGGCAGCCGCCGAAGGAACTGATCCAGGCTGCGGACAGGGCGCTGTACGCGGCCAAGATGAATGGGCGCAACCGCGTCTGCACCGCCGCAGACCGGCCAACGACCGAATGAACGGCCGAATGAACGGGCGATACGCGCAAAGCGCATAAGCAAGCGCGATAACCGGATTTCCCTCGGGCGGCATCCCGCGCAAGACTCGAAGGCCAGTCACAACGCAGCCTTCTCTTCCGGATGTCCGGCCTTCCCCACAAACCACCGCGCCCGCTTCGTCTCGGCTTCTTCAGCCGCCTGCTCGACGACGTGCCAGCCGCGGAACGCTACCGCTTCGTCGCGGCGCAGATCGCCCACGCCGAGGCCGCGGGCTTCGATTCGGCCTGGGTGGCGCAGCATCACTTCCACGAGCACGAGGGCGGCCTGCCGTCGCCATTCGTCTTCCTGGCCTACGTGGCGTCGCGCACGCGGCGCATCCGCCTGGGCACCGGCATCGTCACGCTGCCGCTGGAGAACGCCGTGCGCGTCGCCGAAGACGCGATCGTGCTCGACCTTCTCTCGGGCGGCCGGCTCGAGGTGGGTGTGGGAACCGGCGGCACGCCAGAGTCCTTCGCTGCCTTCGGGCTGGACGGCAACGACCGCTCGGCCATCTTCGCGAAGCAGCTGGCCGCGGTGCGCTCGGCCTGGGCTGGCCGGCCGCTGGCGGGCGGCGACGCGCTGTACCCCTCGGGCGAGCAGCTGCTCGGGCGCATCTGGCAGGCCACGTTCTCGGTGAGCGGCGGTACGCGGGCAGGGGAGGCCGGCGACGGATTGATGCTTTCGCGCACGCAGCCTCGCCCGGAGCATGCGCCGCATGCATCGCTCGCCGAGATCCAGAACCCGATCGTCGATGCCTATCTGGCCGCATTGCCGGCGGGCCGCACGCCGCGCATCGTGGGTTCACGAAGCGTCTTCGTGGCGGATACGCGCAAGGAAGCGCTGCGCCTGGCCGACATCGGCCTGCGCCGCTCGGCCGCGCGCTTCGCCGCTTCAGGGCAGGCCGGCCTCGCCGGTCGGGCCGGGCCCGATGCGCCGCTCGAAGAGCTGATTGCCGCCTACGACGTGCACGTCGGCTCGCCCGACGACGTGATCGCCTCGCTGCGTGCCGACAGCACGCTCGCGCGCGTGACCGATCTCGTGTGCCAGGTGCACTCCGTCGATCCGCCGCACGAGGCGATCCTGCGCTCCATCGAACTGACCGCCACCGCAGTCGCGCCTGCCCTTGGCTGGACGAGCGGAGCGAGCGCGTCCGACCTGCGATCGCTTGCGCTTCTCTAGGTGCGCTCTTTTTTCCCCTTTTTTGTCATGAACGCCATCGTCGCTTCTCCCATCGCACCCGTGGTGCCCGATGTCATCGACCGACTCGTCGGCATCGAGCCCGGCAGCCATCTCGATCGCATCCGTGCGCATCGTGAACAGTCACGCACCCATGCGCAGCAGAGCTATCTCGCGCTGTTTGCGCCGGCGTCGCCCGTGTTCGGGAATTTCGGGACCGCGGACAGGTTCGCCGTCGCGGCCTTCGTCACGGGGCTGCACGGGCAGGCCGACGTGGCGCGCTTCTATGCCGATGCGCTGGCGGGACAAGGCGCTCGCGCCGGCGTGGCGGATGCGATCGCCATCGAAACGCGGCGAGGCGCCGCGCAAGGCCCCGATGGACCCTATGGCCGCTATCCCCCGGGGCCGCTCAGCGCGGAGGATGCAAGCGGGCCTTCATACGAGGTGAGCGAAGCCGGGCGCGCAGTGCTGGGCGAGAAGCTCTCCGCCGCGCTGGCGCATGCGCACCTGCTCGTCTTCCATCCGCGCGACGCGAGCGCCGCGGCGCTGCAATCGCTGCTTGATGCGGGATGGACCGGCACCGAGGCCGTGACGCTGTCGCAGCTCGTGGCTTTCCTTGCTTTCCAGATCCGCGTCGTCGCCGGCCTGCGGGCACTGGCACAGCGGCCCGTCACCCTTGTCGATTGAGCAGAGAAAGACAGCGAGAAACACAGCCATGAGCGCCGAATCCGTGCTGAGCCACCCCGAGAACCGCCATCCGAACGCCTTCACGCAGGCGCAGCTCGAGTGGCTGCCCTGGCTGGAGCCTTTGCCCGAGGCCGAACTGACAGCGCGGCATTTCGAAGGCCTGGTCGATGCAGCGCGCGCCAAGTCGCCGTACTTCCGCCTGCTGGCGCGCGACCCGGACATCCTCGGGGCGCGCACGCGCACCGACAAGGACATCTTCTACAACCCCGAAGCCGGCCTGCCGCGCGCCGAGCGCGAGCTCTCGGCCGCGGCGGCTTCGCGCTACAACGGCTGCATCTACTGCGCGTCGGTGCACGCGCGCTTCGCCTCGCATTTCTCGCAGCGCACGCAGGACGTGCAGAGGCTGCTCGACGAAGGCGTGAAGGCCGACCTGGGCGAGCGCTGGAACGCGATCGTGGCGGCTTCGGTCGCGCTGTCGTCCACGCCCTCGGCGTTCGGGGCGGAGCATGTGGCACAGCTGCGGGCACAGGGGCTGGACGACCTCGCGATTGCCGATGTCGTGCATGGCGCGGCGTTCTTCAACTGGGCGAATCGGCTGATGTTGTCGCTGGGGGAGCCGCAGCAGCCTTCGGGCGGCTGAGCCTCCACGCTCAGGACAGCAGCGTCAGCAGCCAGGCCAGCAAGTGGCCGATGGCAACCAGTGCGGCCCACAAGGCCCGTAGTGCGTCGAGCAAATTCGGTGTCCTGCCGGAAAGGCCGTTCGTTTTTTCGGGTCAGCGAAGGCCGAAGCCCGGCCCCGGCTCTCCATGGCCGCAGTGGCTGAAGAAGGCGCCGGGTACGCACGACAGGGCGACGAGGGTGGCAGTGGTGAGTTTCCGGGTGGGGTATCGCATTCGGGGCGGCTTCCCTCGACGTTGAAGAAGCCCAGCCTAAGGCGCGACCTGGGGAGAAATTGGGAGGGCGGGAAAGGACCGGCGGCGACGGGCCCGTCGTCGCCGGTCTCCTCGTTTCAGCTCAGCTCGCCCGGGCCGTCAGCCACTTGTCGGAAGTCAGGGGCACGCCGACGATGCGGATTTCGCCGATGCTTCCAAGGAAGCCCGTGGACATGTTCCCGGCCCATTGCCCGCAGCCGATGGCGAGTTGCTGCGTCGGGGCGACGTACTGGATGCCCTGCATGTTCGTGTTGTTGCGCAGCACGGGCGCTCCCTCCACGTACATGGTGGTCGCATACGAAGCCGCGGGATCGTTGACGATGGCAACGTGCAGCCATTGGCCGGCCGATACGCCGCCCGACCAGCAGGTGAGGTTGGTTGCCTGGTTCACGGGAGCGACCTCCCATTGGAATTCCATCAGGTTCGAGAAGGCGAACATCAGGGCGCAGTCGCCATCGTCCGAGGCGAAGCCGGGCAGGTTCGAGCGTGCCCCCAGGCGATACAGGATGCCCATCCATCCATTCTTCGTCGCGTCGAAGCCGGCGTCGATGTACACGAACGCTTCGATGGTGTAGCCCTTGGCGAAGGTCTCCACGTTCAGTGCCGAATTCGCGTCGGTCGTGAAGTAGGAGAACCTGGTCTTGGTGGCGTTCAGGAAGCGCAGGCTGCCGGGCGCGGCCGACAGCGGGTGATGGCTCTTCGACCAGACCAGGTCGCCGGACTGCCCCGCCCACGTGTTCACCGAGACGGGGTTCTTGCCTCCCGGGGAAACGTCCTGGATCTGCTGCCCAGGCTGATAGGGAAAGAGATCTCCCTCGGCCGCCGCCGCATTGAAGAAGCGCCAGTGGGCGAGCGTGTTGTCGACCTTCGGATAGTCGTCGGGGCCGGAAGGAAGCGCGGCCGCCTTCTGCGGGGGCTGGCTGTAGTTCGTCAGGATGAGCTTCTTCGCCACGTCCGTCAGGCTGCTGTCCGACGAACCGTCGGGCACCGAGAAATCCGGATTGAAGGAGGCGAATCTCTTGACGAAGTCCATGTCCAGCGCGAAGGACTGGTTCGAATCCGATAGCCATGCGGCGTCGAACTCGTTGAGCGTTGCGGCTGGCTTCAGGGGCACCCACGGGGAGAACGAGCTGGCGATGATCTTCCTGTTGGTCAGGTCGAACTCGAACATGCGCATGAGGCCGTTGCCGCCCATGTAGGCCATCTGGTAGTCCACCACCATCAGGTGCACGTCGTTGCCGCGGGAGTTCTTCTTCGTGCTGGTGCACGAGCCGTGGTAGTGGCCGCTGACGGCCATGAAGATCTGGTCGTTGTCCTTGATCAGCTTGTCCCACATGTAGTTCGAGTAGGCGGTGTCCGCGGCGGTCTTGCCGTCGCTGCCGATGCCGACCAGCTGGTGATTGACGAGGATGACCGGGGTCGTCTTGTTGGACTGGATGACCTGGTTGGCCCAGCCGATCGCGTCGTCCGACGCCCGCCACGACATCGACAGCACCAGGAACCTGTTTCCCTCGGCTTCGAAGACGTGGTACTCGTGAAAGCCCGATGAGTGCCTTCCTCCGAAGGTGGCCTGCCGCTTCGCGCGCTCCGGGGGAAACACCTGCAGGTAGGGCTCGAACAGGCCGACGCGGTGGCTGCCTCCGTCCTGGTAGCCGTCGTTGTTGGCGAAACCGGTGACCCCCACGCCCCAGTCGGGACCCCACTGCATGTCGGAATCGATGGCTCCCACGTCGTGGTTGCCCGCGCAGATGGAGTAAGGGCACCTGGCCGCCTCCAGCACCTGCATCGCCTGGCTCGCGAGTTCCCATTCCTTCGTGACCTGTCCGTTGCCGATCTGGCCGTTGCCCACGAGATCGGTGGAGGCGCTCCAGGGCGACGAGCCTTCCGATGTGTAGTACCACGACTGATCGACGATATCGCCCAGATGCATGGTGAACGGCATCTTCAGCAGCCTGGCGTTCTGGGCAATCCACTGCGTCTGGGTCTTGAAGGGGTTGTCGTATTTCGGGTCGATGCCCGAGTAAAGCTTCTGGTAGAGCTCGCCCATCTTTTCCGATGCATAGCGCGGATAGAACTGGGTATCGGGAAGCACCGAGATCGTGAAGCTCGAAATCTTTTGGGCAGTGACGCCCTGGCTCGCCGGCGGCGGCGCGCCGGTGGGCGATCCGGCTGTCGAAGGCCCGTTCGTCCCTGCCACCGGGAACGCCCCGGCACCGGCGCCACTGCCGCCGCCGCACCCGGGCAGCGCGACCGCGAGTCCCGTGACCGAGCCCGCCAGCATCAGCTTCAGCAATTCCCGGCGCCTGTTCTCCGGAACGGAAGCCAATTGAGCCAAGTCGATTTTTTCTTCATTGGAAAGAGTCTGCTTTTTCATGGTATTTAAATTCGTAGTGCATCAAATTCTTTTCTGAAATTGCCGGCAACTTCGGAAAGCGCAGACTCTATGCATTGAATATGATGTTCTCGTGAATTTATTGCCGCGAAAAATGCAGGTATTCCTTCCTCATTGCATCGATAAACAAGGCAATCAATTTTCCGGGTGGCCTGGAAATTTCAATGGGACGTCGATTTGCCGGAATTGCATCGATGTGTCCGGCCGCTGGGCGCCGTGCCTCGTCGACTTGGGCTCGCACGGAGCGCCGTCACGGACGCCCGGGCTGTTGTCGCCGGGGTTTGCTTTCAAAACTCTTTCAACGGGTATTGCTAATTTTCTTCTAATTCTGAAGTCAGTCTGTGGTCAGGTTTATTTGAGCGGGAATTCGATTGATCTGTTTTTCGAGGTATTGGCGGTGCACTGGCGGAAATTGACACATAAATGTCACCGGCCATTTCTACATTCCTCCCTGATCCGCGCTTTCTTAATGGGAAAGCAGCATCTCCCAAGTTTTCTCTCGCAGCTTGCTCAAAACCATCAATAACTCACTGCCCCACGATATGACGATATTCGACAAGAAAATCCTGCTTTCGTCCTTGACGACGGTCGCGGCCTGCGTGCTCGCCGCCTGCGGAGGAGGTGGCGGCGGAAGCAGCGGCTTCTTCCCGATCGCCACCCCGCCCACCAGCACGACGGGCGCCACTCCCACGACCTTCAGCGGCGTGGTCGCGGCCAGCGGCTATGTGCCGGGCAGCAGCACGGGCAATCCGACGCTCAAGGCCGGCTACTACCAGAAGGCAACGGTCTTCGTCGATGCCAACGGCAACGGCGTGCTCGACAGCGGCGAAGCCTCGACCGTCACCGACGCGAGCGGCAAGTTCACGCTGACGACCACCCAGACCGGGCAGCTGGTGGCCGACATCGGCGCCTCCGCGATCAACACCGCGACCGGCGCGGCCGCGGGCAGCCACCTGATCCTGCGCGCTTCGGCTGCCCAGGTCGCCGACCAGGGCACGGACAAGATCGTCATCAGCCCGATGTCGAGCGAGGCCCAGCGCCTCGTGGAAGCCAACGGCAGCAGCTACGCGGCCGAGAAGGCCAACCTCGTCGCCCGTCTCAACGGGCCGGCCTTCAACCTCGGTACGGCCGCTTTCACCGATCCGCTGGCGGACGTCAACACGCTGAGCGGCGCCACCCAGTACGCGGCGCTGTATGAGGACAACCAGCTGACCAACCGCTACACCTACGCGACGGCCAAGCTCGACCGCAAGGACCTGTTCCCCGACAACCTGGCCGTCGCGGGCGGCGACCCGCGCCTCGTCGGCCTGTCGGGCGTGACGCTCACCAACAGGGACGGCAGCCAGGCCACTCCCACGTTGCCCTCGCAGAAGCAGGCGCCCATCACCTTCGCGCAGGCGCAGCAGGCGGCCTTCAATGTGGAAGGCGTTCCGGCCTACGACAACATCTTCATCATCGTCGAGGAGAACAAGTCGACCGACGTGATCGTCGGCAATCCGCGCGCGGCGAACATCAACTACATCCTGAACAACTACAACCAGCTCAAGACGTACTACTCGACCGGCAATCCGTCCGAGCCCAACTACACCGCGCTGGGCGGCGGCGACGACTTCGGCATCCACGACGACAACTGGTTCGGCTGTGGCGCCGCCGCCCCCTACGACATCAAGGACGTTGCATTCGCCGGCGGAACGGCCTCCGACGGCCAGGTCATGCCCATGCAGGGCGCACTCCCGCCGGCGACCCCACAAGCTCGCTCCCAGTACGTCCCGGCGGACACGACCTGCGGCGACCACCCGACCGGGGGCACCGTGCACAACGTCCCGGGCAGCAATCTGTTCACGGCGATGTCCAAGGCGGGCCTCACCATCCGCACCTACAGCGAGTCGATGAACCCCGGCCAGGACGTGCGCGCCGACAGCATCCTGGACAACTCCGTCACCGCCACCTACGACTCCAGCAAGCTCAAGGGCGCCACCAACCTCGACGGCTCGGCACCGCCAACCCTGGTCGGCTCGCCCAGTTTCCCCGCGCAAGGCGGCCTCTACAAGGTCAAGCACGGTCCCTCGATCGCCTTCCAGGGCGCGCGCAGCCTGCCCGATTTCGTGGCCAACAACCGCACCATCTTCGGCACGCAGTACCAGGAAGCGGACTGGCTCAATTCGTCGATCTACCCGGTTCCGAAAGGCTGGATCTACGACCAGTTCGGCAAGGACCTGGACGTCGGTGACGTGGGCAACATCAACTTCATCGTTCCGGACCAGTGCGACGACATGCATGGCGTTGGCAAGGACACCAGCTGCGCGAACACCAACAACGACGGCCAGGCCGCCGGCACCACGCGCGCCGACATCTACCTGGGCATGGTGATCAACAAGATCCGGAGTTCGGCGCTGTGGAAGAACCCGCAGAAGCGCGTCGCGATCGTCGTGATGTACGACGAAGGCGAAGGCGGCAGCAATGGCTCCTGCTGCGGCTGGAACGCGGGTGGCCCGAACTCGGGCGCGGCGCCGGTGACCGTGGATGCAAGCGGCAAGGCGACGGCCACCACGCCGCCGCCCAACTATGCGGGGGGCAACTTCGGCCACGGCAACTCGATCTTCGGCATCATGACCAACCAGCAGGACGTCGGCACGGCGAAGAAGCAGGTGGCGGACAGCGACTCGTACAGCCACTTCTCGTTCCTGCGCACCCTGCAGGACATGTTCCAGATCGCCGACCCGGCCGTGGATGCGTCGTACCTGAACCGCACCAAATACACGGAAGCGTTCATCACGGCCAACATCCTTGCATTGCCGGAATACCAGGGCAGCGCGGACACGCACTTCGACTCGGTGCGGCCGATCAACCATGCCTACGTGATCCCGGCCAACTACACCCAGAAGCTGTACGCGAACGACATCGTAGGTGTGCAGGACCCCGTCACAGGCAAGCTGGAAGGCCAGATCACTCCTCAGGTCGGTCCTGATACGAGCCAGAACAACGTCTGGGCAACCAGGTAGCCGGATTGCGGCAGCAAGCCCGGGGGGACGGTTGGAAGAGGTTTCTTCCGCCGTCCCGCAGGCTCCTCGAATCCCGCAAGGTGAGCAGGTCCGGCGCGACTTGCCGCTCTTGGGGAACAACAGCGAATGATGAATCCGGCAATGGAAAAAGTGGTCCCGCTCGCCATGGCGCTCTCGGTTGCGCTGTGGTGTCTCGTGGCCTGTGATGACAAGGGCGCGGCGATGGCGGGCAACACCGTCCCGCGCGCGGCTGCACTGAGCCCGGCGGCCCAGGTGGGGCAACTGGCCTTTTTCGACAAGAACCTGTCGGGTGGCCGGAACATGTCGTGCGCAAGCTGCCACGACCCGCAATACGCCTATGGCCCGCCGAACAGCATTTCAGTGCAGCTGGGCTCCGACGTCACAAAAATCGGCGCACGTGCCGTGCCTTCGCTGCGCTACAGCTCGGCGACGCCGCCCTACAGCGACGACGCACCCAACCCCGACGGAGTGACATCCAGCTCGCCGGGCGGCGGCCTCATGTGGGACGGCCGTGCGGCAACACTGGCGATACAGGCCGGCATGCCGCTGCTCAACCCGGTCGAGATGAACAACACCTCGAAGGAAGCTGTCGTGAAGGTGGTTCAGGCCAGCACCTATGCGGGCTTGTTCAAGCAGGCTTTCGGTGCCGATGTGTTCAACGACACCGATGCAGCCTTCAACGCCCTGGGCGCCGCGATACAGGCGCTCGAGACGGAAGACCTGAGCTTCCACCCGTACAGCAGCAAGTACGACCTGTATGTCTTCAACAAGGCCGGCGGCACGCTGACGCCGGCCGAGCGGCGTGGCGAAGTGCTGTTCCACAGCAGCGCCGTCGCCAATTGTTCGGGCTGCCACTACACCGGCGCCAACTTCAACGGCAACACGGGCCTGATGACGGACTTCACCTACCAGGCCCTGGGTGCACCGCGCAACGACAGGTCGATTCCCAACAACCCGGATCCCATTCCGGCCAACGACGATCCGAAGTACTTCGACATGGGACTGTGCGGCCCCTTCCGCACCGACCACATGCCCGCCACGCCGGATACGGCGAACCCTTACTGCGGCATGTTCAAGGTGCCGGTACTGCGCAACGTGGCGTCGCGAGGCGTTTTCTTCCACAACGGCGTGTTCCACTCGCTGGAGCAGGTCGTCAATTTCTACAACACGCGGGACACAAACCCGGAGTACTGGTATCCCGCCATCAACGACGGCAGCGGCGCGCCGCAGGCCAACCCGGCCTGGGCGCTGCAGCCCACGCACGCGCCGGGTGCGACGCTCGACAAGTACAACGACCTGCCGCAATCGCAGCACGGCAGCCTCGACGAGGAAGTGCCGCTGGGCACCGGCGAGGGCGGCGAAAAGACCCTTGCCAGCGGCACGCGCCCGCGCCAGCCTGGCTCCGCCCCGGCGATGACGCAGCAGCAGATCGCCGACCTGGTCTGCTTCCTGGGCACGCTGAGCGATGGCTATCAGCCGTCCGCCAGGGCATCGGCCGCCGACAGGTGCACGAAATGAAGGCCGATCGTCGAGCGATGCGCCGCCTCGGCGGCATCCAGGTCCTGCTGGCGATGCTGCTCGCGGTCTTCCTGGCCGGTTGCGACAACGAAGAGGCGCGCTTTCCGAGCCGAGACAACTTCACCGCGACAGCCAACGACTACCTCGCGCAGCGCGGCCATGTGTGCCTGGCCAAGTACGCCTGGCCGATCACCGTGGCTGCCGGATCGCACGAGCCCGATGCGCAGCAGATGCCGGTGCTGGAGAAGCTGGGATTGGTAAGCGGCAAGGATGTCGTCGCCGCTCAGCCCCCGGCCCGCGAATACGCGCTGACCGAGGCGGGGCGCAAGTACTACCTGCAGGTGCCCGTGGTGATACGCACGACGACGCAGACGATCACGCACCCGGCCGACTTCTGCGTGGCCACCCTGAGCCTGGATCGTCTGATCGGCTGGGATCCGCCGCAAACGCGCGATGGCCGCACCGCGACCTCGCTGCTGTTCACCTACCGCATCGCGCCCGAGCCGTGGGCCTCGACGCCCGAAGTGCTGCAAGCCTTCCCGCTGCTGGCGCGTGCCATCCAGCGCGAGGGAACGATGCAGGTGCGCCTCGGCGTACACCTGACGCGCCACGGCTGGGTTGCCGACGAACTCGACGAGCACTGAGCCGGCGATTCGCCGCTGACATTCAAGAAAGCCAACCAGAAATCCCATGAATCTCCGTTTCATCGAACCGAGCCTGCGCATCCTGAATTCGCTCAAGACCCTGGCGGGCCTCGCCGTCATCTGTGCACTGGCCGCGTGCAGTGCCGGCCGTGACGCCAATGCGCCCACCGCCGAGAATCTCGCCGCCCCGCTGGATGACTACCTCGCCCGGCGCGGCGACATCTGCCTTGCCATGTTCGACTGGCCGATCGACCTGACCGAAGCCGAAGCCGGCTCCGGTGCGCGCCACGCGGTCCAGTTTCCGGTGATGGAACAACTGGGGCTGGTGCAGAGCACCATCGTCGCTGCACCGAAGAGCAAGGAAAATCCCGACGGTGCGATCAAGCGATTCGATCTGACCGAAGCCGGCCGCCAGTTCTACAAGCCGCATCCACACGCGAGCCATGGCACCGAACACGCCAGCGACTTCTGCGTGGCGCATCTCAGGCGCGAGAAGATCGTCGACGTCAAGGTCGACGCCTCCGACGCACGGCATCCACTGGCGGTGGTCAGCTACACCTACCAGGTCGATACGGCGCCGTGGATGCGCAACGCCGACGCGCAGCGCGTGTTTCCGATGATCACGCGCATCATGAACGGCGCGGGTGGCCCGCTGCAGCTGCGCCAGGGCTTCCGGCGCGACGACAGGGGCTGGGTCGCACAGATGGGGCCGGTCTGAGGCGCGGTACGGCGAACACACGGGTTCCCATGAGCACCATCGTCCGCTTCTCGCCCGATCTGGGCCGCTGGCTCACGCACAACCTGGATGCGGGTCTTGCGCCGCAGGCGGTGTTGGCCACGATGCTGAAGCAGGGAATGAGCGAGCGGGCCGCGCACGCCATCGTCGCGGCGTTTGTCGATGCGCGGCGGCAGGGCGGGGCGATGCCGGACGGCGCCGTCGAACTTCCGGACGAAGCGTCGTCCAGGCCGGTGGCGCGGCTCGCGCCGGGCACTCGGATACTGGCCGCCGATCGCGAGATCGTCGTGCATTCGCGCGGCGAAGATCCGGTCTTTGCCGTGCTGGGCAACGTGGTCGACGCCGAGGAGTGCAAGGCCGTCATCGAGATGGCGCGACCGCGGCTGAAGCCCTCCACCCTGGTCGACCCGATGAGCGGCCGCGACGTGGTGAGCGACAAGCGCGCAAGCTGGGGCATGTTCTTCCGTCCGGGCGAGAACGACCTGGTCGCCCGTCTCGACCGGCGGCTCTCGGCGCTGATGAACCTTCCGCTGGAAAACGGCGAGGGACTGCAGGTGCTGCACTATCCGACCGGCGCCGGCAGCGAGCCTCATTACGACTACCTGGCACCCACCAACGCCGCCAATCGCGAATCCGTCGCGCGAAGCGGCCAGCGCGTGAGCACGCTGGTGACCTATCTCGACGACGTGCCCGAAGGCGGCCAGACCGTCTTTCCGCAGCTCGGCCTCGCGGTATCGCCGATTCGCGGGAATGCCTGCTACTTCGAATATTGCGACGACCGCGGCCGCGTCGATGCGCGGTCTCTGCATGCGAGCGCGGCGGTGACCCGGGGGGACAAGTGGGTCATGACGAAATGGATGCGGGAGCGGCGGTTCGTGGCTGCAGGAGAGGGCGCTTGATGGCTCCGGGTGGGCTTCGGTCGACCAATAGCGCTCAGGGCGCTGGCGCCGCGAGCCCGTCGCATCAAAAAGAAAACCCGCCGAAGCGGGCTAAATGAGCAGCCATAGGAGGAGGGTAGAGGGAGAGATTGGCTGCCCGGGTGCAGTGTAGCCCTTTTGTTTTCATTATTGGGAGGCCAAAAAGTGACAGCATGTTGCGGCGCTGATGATCAACCCGCAACAGGCGCTGGCCAGGGCTCCGATCGCCTTGGGCTCGGCATCCTTTGCTCGACCGGGATCGAGTGCCGTTGCGCGAAAGCTGCGGGTTGTGCTCAGTCTTCAACATGCGGTCAGAGCCGTCTGCCTGGAAGCATCTGAAGTGCAAATGCCTTGAGTGGCGAGCCCGGACATGCAGGGTGGTGGCGTCGAGGCCAGCAAATCAGCTTGACGCATCCGTCGGATCTCGACTGCCTGATGGGTCCCTTCGTCCCCGAGGTGCGCTGTCGCAGCTTGGGCGCTCCCAGACGCTGCGTCCTTGTCAAGTGGAAAAACCAACCTGCCCTCCCGGAAACAGCAGTACCACCTCATTGCATTTTGTTTCATATGTAATATGAAAAGTAATACAAGAGAGCGGCAGCCGAGCACTCTTCATTGGGAGAAATTGGTTTTACAACGAGGATGATTGGATGAATTTTTGTTACAGAACGGTGTGGAACGCGGCGTTGGGCGCCTACGTGGCTGCAGCTGAAAACGTGCGAGCGTCACATGGCGGCGCGGGGAACTCGCGAAGCGCGGTACGCGTCGGCACCGTGCTTGCCAGCGCCGCGCTGTTCGTGAGCGCAGCGGCGCAGGCGGCAACCTTCACTGCAGGCAGCGAGGCCGAACTGGTCAGCGCCGTCGCGGGAGCCAACGCCAGTCCGGATGCGAGTTCCACGATCACCCTGACCGCCGACTTCGCATACACCCAGCCGCTTCTGACAATCACGAAGAACGTGACGGTTGTTCCTGACGGCCATGTGATCACGGCCAGTGGCCAGCCGTTCGACGTGGCGGCGGGCGCCTCACTTGTTTTTCAAGGCGCGGTCACCGGTACGGCGGGACTCGTCAAGAACGGTGACGGCGCGCTGGTTCTATCCGGGGTCACCTCGAATGGGGGCGGCAATGTCACGGTCAACGGGGGCGAACTGCGTATACAGGGTGGCGGGTCGCTCACGACCGGCGCCACGCGCCTTGTCAACGCGACAGGCGACAACTCGCGCATCGTGGTGACGGGAGCTGGCTCAAAGCTGACGCTCGGCGGCGGAACCGTCACGATCGGATCGAACGCGGGCTCGTCGCTGGATGTGCTGGATGGCGGCGTCATGGCGCCGCCGACTGGGATCGCCAATATCCTCTTGATAGGCGATGCAGCGGGAACGACCGGCAACCTCACGATTCAAGGCAGCGGCTCGCTGGTGACCGTCTCCGGTACCAATTCGGGCGCCGGACTGAGCAATATCCGCGTGCTGGATGGCGGCCGGCTCAATAGTTCCAGCGTGCAACTTGGCGGGTCGGGCGGGGCCTTCACGGGCGGCACCTCGCACGTGCTGGTCAATGGCAAGAATTCGATCGTTTTCGGGGCGAACCTCACCCACTACAACGGCACTGTCGAGGTGTCGGATGGCGGCATCATCCAGGGAGTCTCGGGACTTTTTCTGGGCAGAGGTGCCGGGGGTGTCACTACGGGCGTCGTGAAGGGCGCGGGCTCGTCGATGCTGACCACTGGGGGCAATATCTCCTTGGGATTGGAAGGCGAAGCGATCCTCACGGTTTCAGAGGGCGGCGCTGTCTCGGCGAGAAGCGGCGCCGGCAATATCGGCATGGGACAGAACGCTTCGGGCTCGGCCACGCTGAACATCGGTGCAGCCGTGGGCGACGCCCCCGCTGCGCCGGGGACGGTGCGCGCCGCGCGCATCCTCGGCGGCGCGGGCACGGCGGTGGTGAACTTCAACCACAACGCCAGCGCCTACGATTTCGCCACGCCGATCGAGGGCAGTACGAACGTCAACCACATCGGCAGCGGCACCACCACGCTCACGGGCGCCAACATCTACACCGGCGCCACCAACGTGGCAGCAGGCACTTTGCGTGCCGGGGCGGCGAGCGCGCTCAGCAGCGCCAGCAACTACACGGTGACCGCCGGCGGTACGCTGGATCTGAATGGCCACGACCAGACCATCGCCTCGATGGCCAACGGCGGCACCGTCTCGCTCGTCGGCTCCGCGCCGGGCACCACGCTGACCGTGACGGGCCCGTGGGCCGGCAACGGCGGCACCTTGCGCCTGGGCACCGCGCTGGGCGACAGCAGCAGCGCGAGCGACCGGCTGGTGCTCAGCGGCGCGACCGCCATCGCCAGCGGCACGACCAACGTGCAGATCACCAACCTCGGCGGACTCGGCGCGCTGACCACCGGCAATGGCATCGAGGTCGTCAGCGCGATCAACGGCGCCACCACCACCGCGCAGACCACGAAGAACGCCTTTGCGCTGGCGGGCGGCCACGTCGATGCCGGCGCCTACGAGTACCGGCTGTATGCCGCCGATGCGAGCGGCGCGGGCGAGAACTGGTACCTGCGCTCCAGCGCCGTGGTCACGCCTCCCGCCAACGGCGGCGGAGGCGGAAGCACCGGCGGCACCGGTAGCGGCGGCAGCACCGGCGGGGGCGTGAGCGTGCCCACCTACCGCACCGAAGTGCCGCTGTACGCCGCGCTGCCCGAGCAGTTCCGCCAGGCCAACCTGTCGATGCTCGGCAGCCTGCACATGCGCATGGGGGATAACGTCCGCCCCGCCGCCAACGACGCAGGCCCTGCCGTCGCCGGCCAGAGCTACCGCCAGGCGTGGGGCCGACTCATCAGCACCGACCGCACCACCAGCCAGACCGGTACCGTGAGCCCTACCAGCAGGGGCCGCCTCACCGGCGTCCAGGCCGGCACCGACCTCTGGGCCGATACCCACTGGCGCGCCGGCGTCTATGTCGGTCAGCTCGACGGTGACATGCGCGTCAACGGTTTCGCCAGCGGCCTGCTCGATCTCGGCGTCGGCATCAACGACCTCAAGAATCAATACTTCGGCGTCTACGGCACCTGGAAGAACGACAGCGGCCTCTACATCGACGGTGTGCTGCAGGGCGGCCGCCACCGCTACACGGCATCGCCGGTGCTGGGCCTGGGCAGCGGTGGCAAGGGCAGCAGCCTGCTGGCCTCCGTCGAAGTAGGCCAGTCCTTCGGCATCGCTGCCGGCTGGACCATCGAACCACAGCTGCAGTTGGTGCACCAGCGCGTGAACCTGGACGACACCGGCATCGTCGGTGCGCTGATTGGTCAGGACAGCCACGACGGCTGGCTTGTGCGCGCCGGCGTGCGGGTCAAGGGCGAGATCGACACCAGCGCGGGCCTGCTTCAGCCCTATGCGCGGCTGAACCTCTACCACTCGGGCGGCGGCACCGATGTGGCGCGCTTCATCGGTCCGGCTGGCTTCGCCGACATCGGCACGCGCACGGGTGGCAGCAGCGGCGAGCTGGCGCTGGGAACTTCCTGGCAACTGAGCCGCAGCACCAGCCTATACGGCGAGCTGGGCAAGCTGTGGGACATGAGTGGCGATGCGCGCAACAGCAGCGGCGTCAACGCCAGCGTAGGTGTGAAGGTGCTCTGGTAAGGCCCATCCGAGGCAGACGATCAGGCAGTGCCTGGTCGTCCGCATCAATTACCTTGTTTGGGGCCTCGCCGTTAGAGAAAAACGCAACAGTTAGAGACGCGATTGGCCCCCGGAGGGGATCGAAATTCAGGCTGAATGCCGTATGGATGCTCAGTTCTTCGAGTTTGATTTTTGAAGATACCGGCAAAAGTACCGACAAATCGCGAAGCGTCCTACCTGCTGCAGAGATCCTGTGCCCAATTCACCAGCATGGCCAGACGGTCACTGGCGTGCGCATGAGCATGGGCAACTACTGTACATCCATCAAGGCTGTATGTATTATCAGCATCGCCAGCGTACCGGCCAGTCGTCAGGCACCACTTTCAAAGAGCCCTTGCTCATGCGTTTCCTGCCCTTCGGGGCGCCCTGGCCGGTACGGGGAACGCAGCAGCAAGGGCTCTTTCGTTTCCAGACCGCACTCCGCGCGACAGCAGGGGCCGCACGTGGGGCCGCTCGGAAGGAAACCGCTCAATCAGACGCCGCCGCAAGGCACCGGGGCAGTTCCGCATGCGATCTGGTCGGCTGGTATGCACGTCGAAGCCGGGGGATGCTGGAGGGGAACAACGGCCAGCACATCGACGAACCCGCAAGGGTGGTGATGCCTACTTCTTCCGCTTCACAGCTGCTGTGGGGTAGGGGGAGGTATTCGGGTGATTTCCTGCATTTCTGCCCTCGGTGCTTTTCAGGCAAAAACAGGGGCAAAAAGAGAAAAAAAGAGCAGGCGGTCCAAAAAACGCGCCCAAAACCCCCGGTTTGGAAAATTTTTCGCGCTCCGCGCGAAAGGCCGCTGACGATTACGGGGGAGCGTCGTGTTTCTGTCGCTGTCGTGGTGGATCTTGCGTGCCGCTGGTAGACGATGCAGCACCAGAGGAACACGACGCGCCAGAAGCCGAGGCTTGGCAGACATGGCAAGCCTCAAAAGCCTGAGGCTTTCATGCCATCCCATGCGGTTAAAGCCTGGGCAATTCCGAGGCGACTGGCCGATGCAGACGTGCGCGGGTTGACGACGCTTCAGCAGCCGTCTTCGCGGCCAGGAGGCGGACGTGCACCGAGGCGGTGTTGTCGGTACCGGCCTCAGCGGCGACGACGGGCCCAGTTGGACCGTGCCCGTGGTCAGCGACCGGGACACCCATCGCGCCGACATCGCGCGCATCATCCGCACGCTGCAGGCGCAGTTCGACTTGGACGAGGGAGGCCAGCGATACTCCTGCTCCCAGGCTATGGAGGCGGGAATGGCATACGAGATTGGGCAAACCTGCATGCTCGTCAGCATGGGGCTAACGAGAGGCGAGTGCGCATCGTGGGTTCAAGCATGGGGCGCCGTCGTGGCGCTCGCGGTAGCAGGTGCGATCGCGGTGGGCCAAATCAGGGCGACACGGACTCACGCTGCGACTGTCGAGCGAAACAAGCGACGTGCGCTCATCGAGGTGATCGGTCACTTGGCTCGGCTTCTTGAGCTGGAGATCGAGTCCCGTAGTTCACTGCTGAAAGCCCAGATCGATGAGCATTCGCGACGCACGGGGTTTTCTTCTGGCCCTCCATTTGCAGACGTCTATGACGCAGCCAAAGCAATTCCGATTCATGAGTTGCCTGATGTCGAAGTAGTCCGGCTCGCCTTCGATCTTCGCAGGCTCACCGCCTTGGCAATAAGCAAGGCGCAGCGCCTAGTCGCAGAGTGGGACACCACAGCCGGAGTTTTCCTAAGGGCGCGAGCACCCCTAAGTGACGTCCTGATGGGGCTGCAGGAACTTCGGGAGCGATGTACTGTGGCAGCGTCCCATGCCGATCAGCACGCCCAGCACTGACGATTCATCGTGACAGGCGGGCGTGGATCTGGTGACCGAAACGCCCCGGATCGTCCGCAAACCCTCATGGATGCTGGATACGTGCTGCTGGCCGAGGCGGGCGGCGACGGAACCACCGGTCGGGCCGAAGGTGGCCTGCTATCGGACCTGAATCGTCTCGGAACCCGCATGGATACAGGGTCCTGGGCGGCCTGCTCGGCATGGCCGGTGGCAGTCACCTCGCTCGCGTGCCGCACCAGAGCGGCACTACCCTCGCGCTGGCGGTGCTGGGGAGCGAGGCGAATTTCCCGTGGTTTTTGCCCAAGTGGCTAATAGTTGCTAAGTATTCTGGTAACAACTTCCAGAATCTCCGTTTTCTGTCCGTGCGCCCAATTGCTAGTAGCCATGGCAAGCAGCAATCGCTCGGCAAAAATGGATGTTCTGCGCCCGCGTGCCCGTGCCTCACCGCTCCACAGCCGCGCTGCCGAGTGATTGCAAGTGATGTGCGCTCTACAGTAGCTGTCAAACGGCTGGACTATTGCACCGTTGCCACGTCGCTTACCTGGCTGACCAGGGGAGCGGCCCGCCACCCAATCCGGATACCTCTGCGCGAAGGAGCCTTCGAATGCCAAGAGCCAAGGGCAATGAGATCGAGCTGTTCGCCGCAGCCCTGCTGCGCTCCGTCGAGGAGATGAGGCGCGGCGACCAAGTGGCGATACGCGCGCCTGAGCGGCTTTCACGCAATAAGGCAGAGGTGCTGAATGTGGGCGAGTCAGGCTACCGTTGGGTCAAGCTGGCCAAGCACTGCGAAGTCACCGGCGACACGCCCAATGCCGTGCACGCCCGCCGACGCAAACGGATCTGGACAGACGGCGTGCAGTGCCGCAAAGGACCGGACGGCAATCTCTACATCAACCCGGAGGCCTACAACCGATGGATTGAAGGCGAGGATCCGGAGTCGACCCCGAACTAGGCATCGCCTTTGCCGCGACGGCCATATCCGCTGTTTACAGGCGGCAGCAGGTCGGACTCCGGCCGGTTGCGTCCCCAGGCTTCCAGATCTTCGACCAGCCATGCCACGCGCCCGGCACTGATCTTGCGCGGCTTTGGTGCCAGACCCCTGGCCACCAGCTCGTCGAGCGTGCTCTCGCCAATGGTCAGAAATGCCGCAGCGTCGGCGCGTGCCAAGAACATTGGCTTGAGGAAGACGATGGGGGAGCGTTCTTTCTTGGGCATAGTCCACTCGAGTATCCCTGAGGCCGCTGCGACGAGAGGCTGGCTGTCTGGTGATGCCGCTGCCGCGCTGACATGATCCTGGTGCCATGAAATGTCCATCCTGTAGCAGCTCTGAGCAACGTGTCTTGCACACGCGGACCGGTGACGCGAAGATCACGCGCCTTCGCGGCTGCGCCGTCTGCGCGCACCGGTGGACCACGGTCGAGATCGACGCGGGGATGCTGAGTCGCATGGAAAAGGCTGCTGCCGCGCTACACGCTTTCGCCGCGGCATGCCGAGATTTCGATGACCCCGCTACGTAGTGGCGAGGAGGAAGGGTAGGTCTGAAATCTGCCTCCTCATCGGCGTCATACTCCGGCGCATGACGTTGCCGCTATTCCTCACAGATGCCGAGATCGCGGAGATCTGTGATCCCTTGAAGTCGCCCGCTGCGCAAAAGCGTTTCCTGCGCGCCTTCGGCATGGTCGTGAACGAGAAGCCCAATGGAAAGCCACTGGTGGTGCGCTCGCACGCGGAATGGGTGCTGAGCGGACGGATCGGTCCGAGTGCTGGACCCGCCGCGTTCGACCCTCGCACGCAGCCCAACGTCGAAGGGCTGCTCGAGCACCTGAGCAAGCGAAAGCTGAGGCGGCCGAAAAAGGAGGATTGAGGTGACAACGGCATGCCGGGCAGCGCTGTAAGCTTTTGCGATGGCGATTCCCTCCCTCCGCTCCTCGTCTGTTGTCACGCATGAGCACCGCGGCTGGACGCTGCACGTTCGTTGGTACGCGTCGTTCTGGGGCGCTGCGGAAGGTTGGATATGCAAGGCCATTGCGCCGGGAGGCACAGTACGTGACGCGCTCAGCATTGGTCGACATCGAACAAGCGCGCAGGCAATCTCCGCCGGTAAGGCTTGGCTCGATCGCAGGCTTGACGCGCCGGCCAAGAAGGCGTCGCGATCACCTCTCAAATAGATGGGTACTCCGAGGGGTGCTTTCCAAAGGTGTCTCCGCTCTGGAGCCTTGCAAAGGTGCTTTTTCAAAAAGCACCTTCACTGCCCGCGCTTCAAACGCGACCGGTCTGGACACTGAGCCCCTTTGCCAGCGTAGCGGCGTAGTAGCTCAGCTCGTCGGCCAGTTCGTGGACAGAACTGCGCCAACTACTGTTCCAGGGGCTAGCGTTTGTGGGGGCACGCATGCCGATGTGTGCCGCCCTGAGTGCTGCGGCGAAGGTTGAGATCACCCAGTCTTCGGCGCCCGCTGGAGGTCTGCGCTCGAATTCCTTCAGCCTCGCTGCGATACCGTCCTTCAGCGCCTTGTATTCGGCTTTTCCGCGGTCTTCTTCAACCAGCTTGTTCTCCACGTCTACATCCAATGCGAGCAGGGCGTTCGCACGCTTCTCGAGCGTTCGTAGCTCATCGAGCAATGCCTCCATGTCAGTCCTTTCATTAGTGTCGCCTGCGTGCAGCACCGGCATCCCCGCGTCGAAACGGTGGGCTGTGGGGAATGAAGCCGAAGATTCGCCTCACCGCCTGGGCAGCGCTACATTTTGATCCTCCTCCAGCTGAGCGCACTTTACGACTTTGGGGCCGTGAGGGGCGGGTCATTCCGCCGCCGCTCAAGATCGGGCGCACCTACTACATCGACCAAGACGCGCAACACGTTGCAGAGATCGCAGCAGTCGGTCGGCTTGTGAATCGGCTCAGACGAACGTAGCCGTCAGCGTAAGCAAGGCAGGGGCCGTGCACCTCTCTTCGTTGGCGGCCCGCGGTCATTCGAGAGCGGGTCACATCCGACTGCTTATGAGCGGGTTTGTCCCAATAAAAGAGTTACCTTTATTCATTGCACTGAAGGAATAAAAGAGTCACACTTAATGCTATGACGAAGCAAGAGCGAGAAGAACTGGTACGAGGTCGTGGTCGGCCTGCATTGCCAGCCGATCAGAAAGCGGTGACCGGAACGATACGGCTAACCCCCGCGCGTTGGGAGAAGCTGCGCAGGCTCGGCGCTGCCTGGTTGAGCAAGACGATTGATCGCGCGAAGGAGCCATCGCCGAAGGACTAACCGCTGTGCCTCAGATCAGCCGACGAAGATTTTCGCTGGCTGATCTGAGGCACTGATGGCGGCAGCCGATGGTGGTGGAACACCGGAGGTTGTCGGACCGCCGCGTCTCGGGGCGCGCCAACTGCTTTTTCAAACTGCAGTTGGTGACCGAGGCAATCCAGGCGGCCGGAGAGGTGGTGGAACACCCGACCGGCCTAACCACAACGTGCATCACGTCTTGGAGGACACGCACATCATGGCTACCCAGAAGTCTACTCAAACGACAACCGTAGCGGGGCGAAACACCCCCACGTCGTCGACCCGCAACGCCACTCGGGAGGCGAATTCCAAACAATCCCTCAACGCCTCGCAGTTGCGATTGGTGTTGCAGACGGTCGCCCTTCGGGCAGATACTGCGAGGAAGGTCCTTGCATATTCGGGCAGTGAACGCGAGTCGCGCAACGCTGCCATCGATGCGGTGGACGCCATCCTCGCCGGCATTGGCGCGATCACGGATGGTCATTCGGGAACGAATGTCGTCGGCGACGCTGATCGCTGGAACTTCGGTCCCCACTTCGCTTGCGCTGGCAAGGAGGTCGACCATGAATGAGCGCACCCGTCTCTACGCCGGTGTTAGCTTCATGACGCATGCCACGGACTTTGCCGACGCAAACCTGTTTGATGTTCCGGATGAGGAGTACTTCGAAGGATCGCTGACGGGCATCAAAGCAGCGTGGGAACTGCTACACGCTGCCTCGAAGGGGGACTTTGACGAGGACGGTGCAACCGCCGTTGTTCGAAATGCCTTGCAAGAGGCTGCTGATGTGCTGGCCAACACCAACAAGGGCCGTGAACCGAACCGCTGCGGGGCTGCCGTAGGTTTCCTCGACGCAATGGCCGGTGTGCTGGCTGACGCGGTGAAGTCCTGGAATTTCAGACCAACTCTGACCCGTGACATCCGCGGATACGAGCAGTGCGCCGCTAGCCTGGTCGACGACATGAAGACTGCCAATGCAGCATTCATCGAGAGCATGGGCGGTAAGCCCACGGCAAAGCGGAAGGCGGTGGCACATGTCTAAGGCAGTACCGTCCGCGTCGGGCGCCACGCTGGCGCTTGTGACCTCGAAGACGCAATTTTCAAAGGGTGGTGAAAAAGCCGCCTGCATGGCGCGTGAATGCACCTTCAACATCGACCCGTTGGCCGACATGCTGATCCAGCTTGCGGACAATCAGCAGATGGCGCAGGACCTTCAGGCGGCTCCGTCGCCGGCCGTGCTGCGCATGCTGGGCTGTCGCATCAAGGAGCTGAATTCGGTCCTCATGAGCTACTTGTGCGACGACGGGATCTCGATGGACGATGCACACACGAAGATCTACAGCGACGCGATTCCGTTCGAAGGTGAGGCCGACCATGGCTAAAGCCCAGATCGCGCCATCAAGGACAGCGAGTGCAACGGTGGTGGCCCCTGCCAGCCTCGCGGCGCTGATGCGCCTCGTTGCCAACGCTGAGGCCGCCGATTGCCACGTCCGCGCGGGCAGCGAAGACACTCTCATCTCGGGCTCGGCCGCACAGCTCGCGGCCGCTGGGTACCGCGGCACCTTCCCCAAGGAACGCGGCGGCTGGCACCCGACGGGGTATGCCAGTACGCGGGGCGAGACGATCCGTCACGAGTGGCACAACCTCTTCAATTGGCGCATCCCGCTGCTTGAGCATGAGCGCGGGCCGCAGCTCGCTGCGATGCGTGCTGCCGAAGGGCCCGAGGATCCCAGCATGCTCATTCCAGGGTGGCTGCGTGAGGATCGCCGGCGGCTGGCATGCCAGATGGCTGCGAAGCTGGCCGAGCGACGCGGCGACAAGCTTGCGCGTGCCCTTTGGATGCTGCTTTCGACGCAAGACTACTCGGTCAGCGCTGGGCAGGTGGCGCTGGAGGAGAGCAAGCGCCGCAGCCGCGCGCATTGACCGATTGGCGTCACTTCCGGCTCGGAGCGCTATCCATCTGGTGGGGCAATTCGGCCGCGGCGTGGCACCATTCATTGCGGCGTCGACGGGCGCCACGGTTTTGCCTCGGCTAGGTCGACGGGCCGAAGAGTGGGATTCCTTCACCCGCCTGCCGAGGCTCCCCATGAAGGGCGCCTGAAGGGGTGTGCGATGACCGACCAATCGAACCGGAAAATTGTCCGGATGTCCACGTTGCTATCGAGTGGCGCTTGCGCGGAAGACGACCTTCGTGCGGCGATTTTGTGCGACAAGGTCCGGCCCATCCTCTTTATCGAAGAGTCGCACCGCCCCTTCAAGAAGTGGGCCGAGGACGGCAGCCATTCATATGACCCGATTGAAGACAGCGACGATGGAGACAGCTATGAGTTGTTCAATGGAGAAATCTACCTAGCCAAAGGCACCTGGACTGATCTGTTCGAGGCCGACTTCCATTTGTTCACCAAGGTACAAGACGAGGAAGCTGGCATCACGCCGCTGCCGATCTATTCCTTGGATGCACCTGTCTCGTTGAGTTATCTGCTCGGCAAGGGCGGCCTCATGGCATCGGATGTGCGCCTCATCGCCGCATGGGACAAGAAAGACGCGGTTGTGCCGGCAGTGAAACCGTTAGCGCCGGGCGATTCGGTGTCGTCTTACTGGCCCTGGGGCAGCCATACCACCGCTGCGCTCGGCCATCTCGATGCTGCCGCGCGGCGTTGGTGGGCTCTTTACGATAGGGATGATCCAACCACCGCCCCGACCAACGAAGAGGTATCGAACTGGCTTCAAACAGAGCGGAGCGTTTCGAAAGCCCGAGCAGATGCTATAGCCTCAATGCTGCGTCCAGACGACTTGCGGACCGGCCCACGTCGCTAGTTGTCTTACCCCTTCGGAACCTAGTGTTGACGCGGGTTTTGAGGGATTTTCGGGTTGCCCGTCCTCTAGTTCTCTCAGTGAATTGACCCTATTTTCAGGGCCTGAAGTTTCGGACATTCACCTCACGCCGTGCCGTGCCATGGCGGTTCAACGAGGTACGAATGTCACAGAGGATTATCCGAGTCGCGGATCTTGCGACGACCAAGGGCAAAGCCGGGATGCTGCCGGTCAGCCCTCAAACCATCTGGCGCTGGGTCCGCGAGGGCAAATTCCCGAAGCCGTTCAAGCTCGGTGATTCCGTCACCGTGTGGAACGCTTCCGAGGTCGAGGCCTTTATCGCGAAGCGTGCGGGAGGTGCCCCGCAATGACGTCCAAGAAGAAAACCCCGCCGGTTGCAGCCGTCGGGGTCCTCAAGAAAACGCAGTCGAGCCTGAAGTTTAGCGAGGAGAGCACGCGCACGGAAGCCCAACAGCGCCGGATCATCGCGGCCCTTCGCCGCGGCCCGAAGACAACGGATGACCTCCGCGCCCTGGGCTGCTACCAGGTCAGCGCCCGCATCCATGCGTTACGGCATCGCCTAGGCTACGAGATCACCACGGACCTGTTCGACGGCTACGCGGCCGACGGCTACTCGCATGCCCGCATGGCCCGCTACACGCTCATCAGCGAGCCGGAAGGGGCGGCGTGATGCATGGCCTCCAAGTACAAGAAGGACCGGCGCGACGCCGGGCGCTTCATCCTTGTGCCGGTCTCGGTGATGGAGAGCGCGGTCTACAAGGCCTTGGGCTCCTCTGCTCGAGCGCTGCTATGGGACGTCGCCAGTCAGTACAAGGGCGACAACAACGGCAAGCTGCTCGCGGGCTGGACGTTTATGTCCGAGGAGCGCGGATGGCGGGGGCCGCACACGCTGCAGCGCGCGAAGGCGGAACTGCTTTTGTCCGAGGCTCTGGTGGTCGAGACCCGCATGGGCCAACGGCCGAATCGGAGTGCTTGGTTCGCGTGCACCTGGTGGCCGCTGGACTGGGCGCCGGAGATGGAAATGGCCGAGCAAGCCTTTCCGCGGGGCTCGTACAAGAACGCGAAGCCTTGTACCGATTCGGCAAATTGCCCGCCCTCCATAGATACCGAAACGGCAAATTGAAGCGGGGCATTTTGCCGAAACGGTATCTATCTCGCGCCCTTTTTTGGGTTTCCCTTATGCCGAATCGGTACAGCTATCTAGAGAAGCCATGTACCCAAACTGTATTGACCGAGGTGCCAGCATGATGACCGGAATCACCACAGGCTGGGCCGAAGAGATGCCGGCGCTGAAGATCGAGTTGATGGCGAACGGTTCACTTCGGCTTGAGGCGACCGATCCATACGACAACGGCGACGACGTCGTAGAGGTGCACCCGCTGCAGTTGCGCCTCGCGGCCGAGAAGCTGGGGCTCGTGCCGCAGCTGTCCGCTTCGGAGGCGGAGAACCTGCGCACGATCAACAAGCTGGCCCGCCGGCTGCGCGTGCTGCACGAGCGCATCAAGCAAGTACATGAGTGGATGTGGGAGAACAAGAGCTTCGACCAGTGCGACATCAACATCGAGGCCTGGTACATCGACGCGACCCTAGACCTGTCGGCTGAGTTTCAGGCAGAGATCGAAGAGTCTCGAGTGGTGGTCACGCCGCGCAACGCTGAGTCGCGCCCTCCGCGTGCGGTTCGCGATCAGGTGGCGCCAGGTGCTCGCCTGGCCGCGCCGGCGGCGCAGCTCGACTTGGGAGTCGACCATGACTGAAGCACCAAAGCCCCACTTGGGTGAAGGCTTGAGTGAAGGGTTCGGTGAAGGCTTCCCGAAAGCCTTTGGGGAAGGTCAAGGGGGGTTCTTAACCCCCCCTTCGCTGACGCCAGAACCCCCTTTCAACCCGTGCGCCAGGACTACAAACCAGTCGCCCTGGGCTACTACTTCGTCGACCAGGGAGGGTGCGGCACTCAGACGAGGTAGCCGTTTTCTAACGGTTGTCGAACCGGTGTGCAACGGTTGTCTATCGGTTGGCCAGCCGCGCGGACACGTCGCATCAGCCCCGCATGTCAAGCCTCGTCGGCTATGGCGCCGGCGACCGGACGCATTGGCCGTCGGGCGCGACCTGTTGCGCGCGCTGCTCGGGCTGGACGGGTGTCGCGATTGCCGCCGCGCGCGCCTGGATCGCAAAGCAGCGGTCGAGCGAGACGCCAGGGAGCGCCTGTGACGCCGCGCGAGTCGATCGACATCACCACCGCCGCGCTGCGTTGGAGCACGGCCCACGCTCGCCGGCGCGCCCTCGGCGCCGAGAAACGCCTCGCGGAGCAGGCCTACAAGGCCGCCGTCATGCCCGTCACCTCCGGCGCGCTGACGCGGTCTGTCGAGGCCTCGCGCCGTGTCACCGAGGCCAAACGGCTGGAGCGGGCCGCGCTGCGCGCGTTGGCCAAGCTCTGTGCGACCACCCGCGATGGGCTCGCTGACGCCGAGGTCATCGAAGCCGAGCCTTTTTCCCAACACCGCCCGGCCATCGGCCAGGCCTGATTTCAACCAACCGAGGAAACTCATGAACGCAACGCGATCTCCCGCCGAGCAGCGCACGCCGCGCACCGGCGCCGCCCTGATCCTTGGCACCATGCCGCGATCGCATGCCAAGGCGAAGGCCATGGAGCACGGCGGTGCGATCCACGGGCCCGGCACGCCGACCAGCGACTCGGTGCCCATCTGGGCCTCGAAGGACGAATTCATGCTGCCGGCCGACACCACCGCCGCCGTCGGCAAACACAACTTGCAGGCGCTGGTCGACGCGACGCATACCCCGACCAACAAGGCCGCCCAGAAGATGGGGCGGCTGGCGCGTGCTGACGGCGGGCTGATCGATCAGCAGCCCGGCGCCGTGACGCGAGTCGGCAATTCGTACTCGGGCGGCAACGTGACCGGCGGCGTCACCATCAACGGCCTGGCGCCCGGCGGTACCGTCAGCACGGTGGACGCCTTTCGGGCACCTCCGCCGCCGGCGCAGGCACCAGTACTCGGGACACCTGCAGCAGTAACGCCGATCGCGCCGAAGCCGGTTGCACCGCCGATGTCTGCGCTGCCGGCTGCTGGTGCTGCCACGCCGCCGGCGGTGCCCGCTGTAGCGCCTCCTCCTCCTCCTCCGGCAGCAGCCCCGGCACCGCTGGACTATGCCAATCGCAACGCGGCCTTCAACGCTGGCGCGATGTCGCGTACTGCGGACCTGCAATCCGGGCGGGCGCGCATCTCTGGTTCGGCCAGTGCCGCGCCGCCTGCTGGGTCGGCCGCTGCCACCCTCGCGGCACGACCGGTACAGAGCATCGTGGGCTATGCGGATGGTGGCGAGATCGAGGACCCCCGCAAGCAAGTCCTCATGAACGACCCCGGTGTCCAGCTCGCGGCCCTGACGCCCCGGCAGACGATGGCCACGACGTCTGATGCTGCAGGGGGCGCGATGCCCGCGCCACCCGAGCCGGAAATGAAGCCTTTGCCGGCCGGGCCCAGGCCCTACGTCGCAGAGATTCCCTACCGACGCGACGAAAGACTTGCGCAAGTCGCTGCGCCGGCGCCTGCACCCGTGGCTGCTTCAGCTGAGCAAGCACAGGTTCGACGTGTCGACAACGCGATGGCAGTCGAAACGCCAGCTCCGGCCTCCGCACCGGCCCCGACGGCCGCTGTGCCCGAGTCCTACCAGCCTGCGGGCTCCGTGGGTGGGGTGTCTGGTGGGGTATCCGCTGCCGAACGACTCGCGCAGTTGAGCCGGGATGTTGCCTTCGAAAAGGACAAGCAGACTTGGCGCGATCCCAATGCACCGACGCCCGGGCTGGCCGTCATCGACAACGCCGCCTCGGAAGCCGATCGCCGCGCGCAATTCAACGAGCAGGCCAATCTCGGCAACGCTCTGGCGCGCACGACGTGGTCGCCGCGCCGTGGCACCCAGGTGAACGATGCAGCTGTGGCTGCTGCCATGGCACCGATCGATGCGCGCGCACGGATGGCGCAGTTGACGGTGAAGGAGGCCGGCGACACCCAGCGCGCGCAACTCGCCGAACGTGGTAACGATGCCCGAGCCCGCATGGTGGATCTGCGCCAGCAACAGGAGCTTGGCATCAACCAGCAGCGTCTCGCGCTCGAAAGCAAGAGGGTCATGCTCGATGCGAATCGCGACGACCGTGCGGCTGCCGCCGCCGTACCGAAGCTAGCCGCCGAAGCGCGTGAAGCCAGGCTGCAGGAGTTGCTGCTCACAGGCACGCCGGAAGAGCGCAAGGTTGCTGCGGCGTCTCTCGCCGCGGTGAAGGGCCGAGGGCTCAAGGGCGAGGAAGAGACCGGCAAGGCCCTGCCATCTAGCGCCGCGCAGGGCTTCATTACGAACCAGTCCAACCTTCGCACGGCTCAGAATGCCCTGGCCCTGCTCAATGGGCAGACGGCCGGCGGCTTGGCGGGGGACACGGCTGCAACTGGCGCCAAGGGGTACGCCCCCAATGGCCTTCTCAACCGGCTTGATCCCAAGGGCGTCGACACGCGCGCTGCCATTGCGAACATCGGCAGCATGCTGGTGCACGACCGCGCTGGCGCAGCAGTGACCGCATCGGAGACCCCACGCCTGATGCCGTTCATCCCTGCAGTGACCGACGATGCAGCAACAGCGAGGAAGAAGCTGGGGCAGTTCATCACGAACTACCAGGCCATGAACGACGACATGGCCACCGTCTACAAGGAGTCGGGCTACAAGATTCCGACGAGCCCGCTCAGGCAGGGCGGGGCAGATGTGCCGCAGGGAGCCGCTGCCGCCCCGCCAGGGGCGCAACCGATCCAACCCCCGGCGCAGATCGCATCTGACGCCGACTTTCATCGCCTTCCATCGGGGACCGTGTTCCTCGACCCGAACGGCAACAAGCGGAGGAAGCAGTAATGGCCGATTGGGAAAATGCACCGCTCGTCGAGGACGAGCACACCGCCGCGCCGGTCGTGCCCGCAGCACTCGCCGGCTCTGCGGCGCCTGCGATGACGGTAAATTCCGGCTCCGCCGCTGTCACGCCGCTGTCGCCCGTGCCAAATAGCGCTCTCGCCGCTCCCCCCGCGCCTGCCGGACAACCCGCATGGGCCTCGGCGCCGCTGGTCGACGATGAGCCGGTGGCTGCCGTCGAGCCTCCCAAGCCCGAGCGCACGGTGCTCGGCGAGTTGGGCCATCAAGCCGGCTTGGCGGGCCGGGCCGCGGTGCAAGGCGTGCTGTCGCTGCCCGGGATGGTGTCGGACGCCGCAACCGGGCTTGTGAACGCCGGCCTTGATGCCTACACCGACGCGCGAGCCCCGACGACTTCGGAGCTGGTGACCGGGCAGAAGGAAAAGGGATTTCGGTTCCAGCGGGTGGCCAGCGCTGCGGGCAATCTCATGAACCAGGCTGGTGTGGCCCAACCCGAGGGCAAGCTCGAGCGCGTGGTGCAGGATGCCGCGACCGGCGCGGCCACCGCGCTCACTGGCATCGGCGCTGGGCAGGCAGTGGCGAATGCCGCTGCGGGTCCCATCACGAAGGCGCTGGGGTCTGCGCTGGCCGCCGCCCCCGGTATGCAGGCCGTAAGCGGCGCCACCGGTGCCGGCGCGGCAGGGATCACGCGCGAAAGCGGCGGCGGCGCTGTGGCGCAGGGTGTTGCTGGCATCGCCGGGGCGCTTGCGCCTACGGCGGTACCTTTTGCTGCCCAGGCCGGTGTCCGCGGCGTGCTGCGTGGCGGCGAGGCCGGCCGGCAGCGCGTCGCCGACAACATTGCCACCTTCAAGGAGGCTGCGGGCACGACGCCAACCCTTGGCCAGGCCACCCAGAGCCGCGCGTTGCAAGGCGCGGAGACCGGCCTGACCAATGTCGTGGGCAGCCACGGAATCATGGTTGCCAAGGCCGAGCGGCAGGCCAAGGCCCTGCAGGAGAGCGTGCAGGACCTCAGCGCGCAGCTCGCGCCCGGCGCCAACCCCACCAACGCCGGTGAGGCCATCGCCCGTGGTGTGGCTACTTTTCGGGACAACGTGCGCGATACCCAGCAACGCCTGTACAACACACTGGACCGCTTCGTCGCCCCTGATGCACCAACCACGGTGGGCAACACACTGGCGGCGATGAAGCAACTGAATGCAGGCATTGACGGCGCGCCAGAGATCTCGAAGTGGTTCGTGAACGGCCAGCTGTCCGCGCTGGAAAAGTCTCTCGTGTCGGACCTTGAGACCGCACTGGCCAAGGCAGCGCCTCCTGGCTCGCGCAGCAGCTTGATGAACCCGGCACCGCCAAACCTCGATGCCGCCGCGCTGCCGTACCAGGCGGTCAAGCAACTGCGCAGCTTGGTCGGTCGCACGATGAGTGAGACGAACATGCTGTCACCCATCGGTCGAAACAAATGGGCGCCGGTCTACGCCGCGTTGAGCGAGGACCTGGGCAATGCCGCAAGGGCCGCAGGTCCGCAGGCAGAGCAGGCCTGGAATCGCGCGAACACCTTCACGCGACTGGCCAATGAGCGCATGGAGCAGATCTCCAGCATCATCAACAAGGACGCGCCGGAGCACATTTTCCAAGCGGCCACCAGCAACCTCGCCAGCGGCGGCACGCAGATTCGCCGGCTGATGAAGTCGATGCCGGCGGAAAACAGGCAGGAGGTAGCCGCGGCAGTGCTGCAGCGGCTCGGCCGGGCCAAGAACAGCGCCCAGGACGAATTGGGCAGCCAGTTCTCGAGTGAGACGTTTTTGACGAACCTGGCGGCGATAAGCCCCGCCGCGCGCAGCGCCTTGTTCAACACTAGCGGCTTCCCTGGCCTGCAGCAGCGCGTCAACCAAATGGGCCGCATGGCTGCCGTGCGGCGCGAAGGGGCCTCGGTGTTCGCCAACCCGAGCGGTACGGCGCGCCAGGTGGGGCTCGGTGCCTGGTGGTACGAGTTTGCCAAGGCCATCGGTACGGGCAACCCAGCCTCAATTGCCAAGGTCATTGCTGTGCCAACGGTTGGCAGGGCTGCGGCAAAGTTCGTGACTTCGCCGACGGTCGTCAATTTTGCTGCTGGTGAAACCCGTGCTTCTGCTGCAGCGGTTCCCAGTGCGCTCGCGGCGACCTCCCGGGTGGAACCTACAGACAACGGGCGCGGGGCGATCCTCGACGGCACTCAGCCTTTTCGCAACCGCATCAAGGCGGGCGACGTCGCGCGACAGATGGGTGGGAGAGTGGTCTCCCATCCGGCTGGAGGCTTTGCGGTGCTCCGGCCGGCCGGGTAGTCGCCTGATTCAGCGGAAGAGGTCCGCTAAGAGCGAAAGAATCAGGAAAGCCAGAATCACGAGGCAGAGCAAGCCCCACCAGGACAGAAGCATGCCCTTCCAATCCTCGATCTCTCGGCGACGGTCGTCCTCGCGCTTGAGCAGCGCTGGCACGTCCTCACCGGTGAAGTTCTTCGGGTCTTTGACCATGGCCGGACTGTATCAGGGGCGCCTGTTGGCCGGCGCAGCAGCTGGCGGCGGTGCTGGAGGGGCTGGTGCGGCCTGCACCTGATTCCCGTTGTCGCGGAGCTTCTCGAGGATGAGTGGCTTGGTCACGTCCCAGACCTCTTTCCCCAGCCAACCGAGGCCGCCGAGCACAGCTAGGGCAATTGCCCCAATTACATAGAGGACGGCCTTGGTCGAATGAATCGTGATCTTGACCTGCTGGGCTTGATCTTCGAGGCCTTTCAGCCGTCCTTCCAGGCGCGACTCCAGTTTCCCGAGGCTTTCATCGACTCGATCGCCAATCTTGCCGATGCGCTGTTCGATTGCAGTCAGCGTCGCTTGGTTGTTTCTGCCGGCTTCCTTCAGCTCGCCGACGGACTGCTTGAGGTCCATGACGGCCTGAAGGGTGAAGTCGTGGCCGCCCTGGGTGTGGCCACCACCCATCGGGGTCCCGTACCGATCGGGTTCCGTATTGGTCTGGGCTCGGCTGCGCGGCGCGGTCATTTCTGATTCAGGTCGATCCACTCCCAGGCATCCTTCGGGGCATGTCCCCAGTAGGTGCTGAAGTGCATCACTATGCCCATGGGCGCTGCAGGTGGGCGCGGCTCGACGGCGGTGGTGATCCCGACCTTCTCCGCCAGCTGGGCGCTAGTGCCCTCAAATTTGACCAGCCACTCTCCGCGCGGAAGGCGATAGGCAGGTATGCCAAGCCCGCGAACGGCTTGATCTACCGCGGCGACCGATGGGTCCGTGGTTGGGACAATGGCGAAAGTTGGCATGGGCGCAGTCTATTCGATGAATCAGACAACAGAGGTAGCAGGGCCGACGTGTGCTCCATGTAGGAGCATGGGGCAAAGATGCGTCGCCCCCAGTAGAGATTTGGGAAACGCTGGCAATTCGAAGAATGACAAGCCTTATTCAAGCATTCGAAGGCCCGCACCATGACTGCAAAGACCATCGTTCCCCTGGAGCAGGAGACCCGCTCGGCCATCCCGACTTCGGAGGCGGCCCACCACCTCAGCCGGTCCACTGCCACCCTGCAGCTCTGGGCGTGCAAGGGTGGCCCGGTAAAGCCGCTGCGCGTCGGTGGCCGGCTTGCCTGGCCTGTCTCCGACATCAAGCGGTTGCTGGGCGTCACTGCCTGAGTCGTTCTCACACAACGATGGCGGGATTTCACCCGGCCCGCCGTCCTCATTCCGGGTGCTTTCAAGGATCACACCATGACTAACGACCCTTCGCAGCCGACCAGCGACCAAGGCCTCCCGCTCTCTCTGAAGGGGGCAGCTTTCGAGCGTCACGACGCAATTCGCTCCGGCATCGCCAGGATGATCGCGGAACACCGCCGCGGCAACTTCTCGGAGGATGGCTCCATCAACGTCGGCCGGCTGATCGCGAACATCGGCTTTCAGGTCTACGACCGTGAGGTGAGGGCCATCCTGACGGAGATTCGCGCTGAAACGTCGAAGGTGTGTAGCCCTTCGTAAGGCCATCGACAGGCCTGGGGCTCGGTGAGCGCCCGCCGACGGTATGCAGGCGCTCGGGTATCCGCGCCGGTATCCATGGTTTCCAGGACTGAGGTTTCCAAGGCGGTTACCACCGTTTGAGGACTGGGGCTGCAAGGCGATCGGGAGTTGGCGATTTCACGCGCCATGCCAGCGCCAGGAAAGCCTGTATCCAATGAGCAGCATCCCAATGTCCTTTGACGGCACCGAGCAAATGGCGCATCGTCCTGCGCACCACCGCACTGAGCAATATCCAGGAATGATCGTGACCACCGTTGCACAGCCGCTTCAGATCACCGGGCCCGCGCAGGCCAGCAGCAAGCCTCTTGTTCGCCGCGGCAACGGAGCGCTGATCTATCGGACCATCCTCGACTTGGCCGAGGCCAACAAGGTGGCGACGCGCCAAGTCCTGATGGAAACGCTAGGCCTGCCCTATTCCATCGTCGACGACCACGTGAAACGGATGATCGAGGACGGCCGCTTGCGTCGGGTGATGCCTGGCGTGTTCGAGCCGGTGCTCGAGGCTGCGGAGGACCGTGCGATCTCGGTAACCCATCTGCCGGGAGGCGGTGCCAAGCTGGAGATCGGGGACCTCTGCGCCGATCTCACCCTCCGTGAACTGCGAATGCTGGCGATGGCCAGCGGTGGGGTCTTGTTCGCGTTCGGGCGGTAGGGCGGGCGCGGGTGATAGAGATGGTGGACGCCGCCGGTGGCCCATCGAGATAGAGATAGTGTCGTGCGCCTCCGCTCAGCAAGAGGTGAGCTGTCATTGGAAGCTTGATTGTTGCAAGTTGTAGACTTGTGGAATGGCCACTAAACCTCCTTCTCCACCACCGCCCCCTCCTTCACGCCCTCCGGGAAATCCTTCGCAGGAAAGCTATGGGGAGCGCAAGAGCGACACCACGATTCAGCGGACGCGACCGCCGCCGCCTCCTCCTCCTAGCAAGAAGTGAAGTGACTCAAGAAACACAAGGGTCCTCAGGCTACTCACCTGAGGCTTGGGCGCTGCATTGGGACATCATGGTGTCTGCGCTCTACCACCAGAAACGAGAGCGCTTTCTTGATGGAATCGACCGCTTCGCGCAGTGCGTCGGCGTGCTTGGTGGTGCGGCCGCTTTCTCGCAGATCCTGGGCAATGTCCGTTTCGGATGGATTCCGGCAGGGATCGTTGCGATCGTCAGTTCGCTGACGCTTTGCTATGGCCCAGGTGCAAAGGCCAGAAAGCACTCAGAACTTGCTAGGGACTTCAAGCGCCTGCATGCAGACATCACGTTGGCCGGTAAGTTGATTCCTGGCGACACGCTCAACAAGTTCAAAGCTGCTTACCTACATCTCGAGGCTCAAGAACCTGCGGCTCTTCGTTGTCTCGTTAGGCAATGCGAGAACGAATTGTCGGAAGCCTTCGGGCATCACGGGGATATCAAGCTCCTGAGCTTCTGGGACCGACTCTGGATGAACGTGGTGGACCTAGACCCATCTCGAAAGGGCAAGAAAAAAGCGGTGGCAGCCAAGACGGAGGAGGTTGCCGGCTGAGCTTCGTCGTTGTGGGCTGCTGCCCGCCTCCAAGAGCGATCCGCAGCCCAAGCGTGTCGCCAGCCCGAGCGATCTTGGGTACGTCAATCTCCTGAGGCTGATGTCCGCCGTAGGGCCTGCGGCGTGGGCTGCGGGCATTCCCATCGCTCTACACCGCTGTTGTTGAGGCATGTTGAGGTTTCCCGACCCCCGGGATGCTGAAACATGCTGAAGTTCGCGAGGTGGCGCAACGGTGGGCAAGCAACGTCGATTTGGGAAAAACGGGGTCCGTTGCCACTGAGCCGGTCGGAACAATGATCGCTCCACAACTAAGGAACATCATGGTTTCTGACCTGACCCCTGACCAGCGCGCCTGGTACGACCGCGTGGTGGCGAGCCACTATCAACCCAGCGCCTTCGCTGTTGCCGGGCCGCTCGGCAGTACCTGCTGGGCGCCGAGCGCGCCGCCGCATCCCGGTTTGGTCTTCTCCCAGTACCCGATGCCGGACGGGTGGAAGAAGCCCGTCGACGACGATCAGGTCGACTGACAGACCTGGAGTGCTGAGTCCGTGGGCTGGCGTTTCACCTACGCTGCGGCCGTGGGTAGCGGGTGACGACTTCCACGTCGCCTAGCTTGGTTGGGTCCAGCACGTACTCCTCCTCGCCGAGCCAGCGGCTGTGCGCATCGGGAGCGGCGAGGATGGCGTCGGGAGGGGCAAGGCACTGCAGCAGACACCCTCCGCCCGGATAGTCCGCTTGTAGCCCGGAAGCGAACATCTCTGCGGTCTCGCGATTGGGGGTCCAGCAGAAGCCGAGACGCCCGGCTTGATAGCGTTCGATGCTCTCGCCTCTGAGCAGCGTCATCTCGGGCCCGCGGTACATTGGCAGCCAAGCGCGCAGCGCGCGCACCAGCAGTGCATCGTCGCCGGTGTCAACGCGGATGCGACCACCGTACTCGGTCCAGCGACTGCGGAGCAGGTCCGCCAATTCCCTGGTCGGCGCTTCGCTGCACATCTGAGAGCAGATCGTGGGCCAGTGGGCGGCTCGCAACGTGTCGAACAGGTCGCGATCGCCTTGAAGCATGGCGCGTTTGAGTGTCTGGAGAGGCATCATTGGAAGATACCGGATGTGCTCGGCGTAGCCGCTCCCAAATTTTCGGGAACGGTGCAACGCCCACAGCCGACCGGCGGCTTCCGCGACTACCCCTGCTATCGCTTCCCCAAACGCGAAGCCTGCTTGATGGCCATGAGCTACAGCTACGACCTCCAAGTAGCAGCTTAGACAGCACCAAGTCTAGATCGTCATGCCGCCTTGAACTGGATGATCTCGGCGCCCGCGGCCAGCTTGTCGAGATAGTCGGCCCAGCGTTGCATCATGGCTTTGCGCTTGTCCATAAATTCGGCACGATCGTATGCAGCGCCAAGCGGGCCGCTCTTCCCGTGGGCCAGTTGGGCCTCGATCACATCCGCTTCGATGCCGTGCAACTGTTCCGCCATGACGGTACGAGCCATGGCTCGAAAGCCATGAGCGGTCATCTCGTCCGTGGTGAAGCCCAGCCGGCGCAGTGCTGCATTCACCGTGTTCTCGCTCATTGGGCGCTCGCCGGTGCGGATGCTCGGAAACACGTAGCGGCCGTGGCCAGTGAGGGGCCGCACCTGCCCTAAAGCTTCAAGCGCTTGCGCGGCGAGCGGCACGAAATGCGGCCGGCCGTTCAACTTTTCTTGCAGCTTGCGCTTCATGTCCCGCGCGGGGATTGTGAGCATCGAATGGTCCAAGTCGACCCATGCCCATTCCATCGCGCGAATGTTGCCTGGGCGCTGGAAGAGCAGAGCGGAGAGGAGGAGGGCGGCGCGCGTGATCGGCTGCCCGGCGTACCCGTTGATGGCACGCATCAGCTCGCCCACCTTCTTGGGCTCCAACACGGCGGCCATGCTCTGGGTGACGACCGGCCGCAGCGCGCCGTGCAGATCGGGTGCTGGGTTGCTCTCGCATCGACTGGTCTGGACTGCGAACCGAAACACCTGGCCGGCGCACTGGCGCAGGGTGTGGGCCGTCTCAATGACACCGCGATCCTCTACCCGCTTGAGCGCATGCAGCAGGTCCCTGGCCTTGATCGATGCAATCGGATGCTTCCCAAGGTAGGGGAACAGATCCTTTTCCATGATGCGCAGCCAACGCTCGGCATAGCTGGCGCTCCAGCCGCTGGCCTTGTTGGCATGAAATTCTCGCGCCACCGCCTCGAAGGTATTCGCCGCCTCGGCTGCATTCGTGAGTTTTTCCGTGCGCTTGGCGACACTGGGGTCTGTGCCTTCCGCCAGCAGCTCTCGCGCCTTGTCGCGTCGCTGCCGTGCCTTCGCAAGGGACACCGCCGGGTAGACGCCCAGGGCCAATGTTTTGGCTTTCCCGTTGAAGCGGTAATCCATCCGCCAGTACTTGCCGGGCGCCTTGACTCGCAGGTACATGCCGCCGCCATCAGCGTAGCGCTCGCCGATCGCCGCGCCTTTGTGCTTCACCTGTTTCACGAACGTATCTGTCAGCGGCATTTCCATCCTCGGGTGTAGGTATCTCAGTCAGGGCTCTCCGCAGGTACCTCCAAAAGTACCGGCAAAGTACCGACATGGGATGCTATGCGGTGACACAGCTTAAGGCAAAGAAAAACCCGCTACGCTGGGGAAACGTGCGGGTTCTGATGCTTGGTAAGACGCTGTGATGTGAGATTTTGGCCTGCCCGGAGGGGATCGAACCCCCGACAACCTGCTTAGAAGGCAGGTGCTCTATCCAACTGAGCTACGGGCAGATTCCAGGCTGAAGAGATGCCTGGAAAATCAATGACTTGAGTGCGATTGCTCTCAAGCGGCAGCGGCGGATTCTACCGAGTTCCGCGTCCTGATCGCGGCGCGGGGCGGCTACATGGCGAGTCCTCGATGCCAAACGAAAAAAGCACACAGCCGGTGAACGACTGTGTGCTTTTCGATTTCTGTGGTCGGGGCGAAAGGATTCGAACCTTCGACCCTCTGGTCCCAAACCAGATGCGCTACCAGGCTGCGCTACACCCCGACAAGCCTTCTATTCTAGCCCGGATAAAAGGGCCTCAGCGTTTCTCGTACTGGGTCTTGCCGAAAAGAATCTCCCGCTCCTTGTCGCCAGTGATCGGCTGGCGCAGATCGGCAAGCACTTTCACGCCGCGCTGTACGGCCGGGCGGGCGGCGATGCCGTCGAACCAGTCCTTCAGATGGGGGAAGTCGGTGAGGGTGATGCCCTGATTTTCCCAGCTGCGCAGCCACGGGAAGATGGCGATGTCGGCGATCGAATAGCTCTTGCCTGCGATGAACCTGTTCTTCGACAGCTGCTTGTCGATCACGCCGTAGAGGCGCTTGGCTTCGTTGCTGTAGCGGTCGATGGCGTAGGCGATCTTCTCGGGCGCGTACAGGCGGAAGTGGTGCGCCTGGCCGAGCATGGGGCCGACGCCACCCATCTGGAACATCAGCCACTGCAGCACGTCGTAGCGCTCGCGGTCGCCGGTGGGCAGGAACTTGCCTGTCTTGCCCGCGAGGTACACGAGGATGGCGCCCGATTCGAAGAGCGAAATCGGCTTGCCGTCCGGACCATCGGGGTCGGTGATGGCCGGGATCTTGTTGTTGGGGCTGATCTGAAGGAAGTCGGGCGCGAACTGGTCACCCTTGCCGATGTTCACGGGGTGCGCGTGGTAGGGCAGCCCGCACTCCTCCAGCATGATGTGAATCTTGTGGCCGTTCGGCGTTGGCCATGAATAGACCTCGATGGGCGATGCGGGCATGTTGTCTGGCACTCCGTTGATGGGATGTGTTTGATGCGAGCCCGGCAGCATATACGTGCGAATTCAAACGCGTGCCGGCGCGGGAATTCGCAGTCTGGTTGGTGAAATTCGGGGAAATATCAACCGACTTGCTTCTCGTGCACGTTGCACCACATCCAGCTTTCACCGGGCTCGAGCGACCGGATGACGGGGTGACCTTCGGCGTGCGAGTGCCGCGTCGCATGACGGTTCTTCGACGAATCGCAGCAGCCGATGTGCCCGCAATGCACGCACAAGCGCAAGTGAACCCAGGTGTCCCCGGTCTTCAGGCAGTCTTCGCAGCCGCGCTGTTGCTGGGCGTGGGGCTGTGCGATCTCGGCGGGCACGTGGTCACAAGGTTTGATTGGCAACTTCGGACTCCTTCTGGTTTGAGCTGATGCGCTGTTCAGGCCACGGCCGAGGCCTGCGACAGGTGCTGGTGAATCAGCGCGACGGCAGCCGCGCCTTCGCCGATGGCGCCGCCCACGCGCTTGACCGAGCCCGAGCGCACGTCGCCCACGGCGAACACACCCGGCACGCTCGATTCGAGCGCCGCGGACGGCCGGGCCGGAAAGCCGCGGCTGGCGGCATCGCCGGTGAGCACGAAGCCATGCTTGTCGACTGCCACGCCACAGCCTTCGAGCCATGAGGTTTCCGGCTCCGCGCCGACGAAGAGGAAGATGTTGCGCGCCGCGCAGTCGTGTTCGTTGCCGGAGGTATGACAGCGCCATGTCGCGCCGGTGAGGCCTTCGTTGGAGCCGCCATGAAGGCGAACGAGCTCGGTGTGCGGCTGCAGCGAGATATTGGGCGTGGCCTCGATGCGGTCGATCAGGTAGCGCGACATGCTGGCGGCGAGCGATGGCCCGCGCACCAGCACGTTCACCTTGGCCGCATGGCGCGACAGGAACACCGCGGCCTGTCCGGCCGAGTTGCCGCCGCCGACCAGCGCCACTTCTTGCTGCGCGCAGATCTTTGCTTCGATGGCAGAGGCCCAGTACCAGACGCCGCGGCCCTCGAATTCTGCAAGCCGCGGAACGTCGGGCCGGCGGTAGCGCGCGCCGCTGGCGATGACCACCGTGCGCGCATGGATCGTGCGGCCGTCCGCCAGCGTGACTGCCAGGCTCTCGAGCGCGTTTTCTCGCGAGCAGTCCAGCGACGCCACCTTGGCCGGAATCAGCATCTCGACGCCGAATTTCTGTGCCTGGACGAACGCTCGGCCCGCCAGCGCCTGCCCCGAGATACCGGTGGGAAAGCCGAGGTAGTTCTCGATGCGCGCACTGGCACCGGCCTGGCCGCCGAATGCCCGGCAGTCGAGCACGATCACGCGCAGGCCTTCGGAAGCCGCGTATACCGCGGTCGCCAGCCCGGCAGGGCCGGCGCCGACGACGGCCACGTCGTACAGCTCGTTGCGCTCCGCCGTATCGACCATGCCGAGGCAGCGCGCCAGCGCATCGTCGCTCGGGTTGACCAGCACCGAGCCGTCCGGGCATACCGCCAGCAGCCTGCAGGTTCCGTACTGGGCGAGCAGGGCGGCGGCGTCGGGGTCCTGGGCAGCGTCGACCAGGTGATATGGATAGCCGTTGCGGCGCAGGAAGTTCTCGAGCCGGGCCATGTCGGGCGACTGCGGCTGGCCGATCAGGACGGGCCCGCTGGCGCCCGATTCGATCAGCGCCACGCGCCGAAGAATCAGCGCGCGGGTGATGCGCTCGCCAAGGTCGGCTTCGGCGACCAGCAGCGCGCGCAGCTGCGCGGGGGACACCAGCAGCGCCTCCACATCCTCGTCGACATGGCCATCGACGAGGGCAGGACGGCCGCTCAACTGGCCGACTTCGGCCAGGAACTCTCCCGGTCCTTGCCGCACGATCGGCACCACATGACCGAGCCCGTCGCGTTGCGTGACAGCCACGACGCCTTTCAGCAGCACGAACATGCCGGGGCCTGTTTCGCCTGCGGTGAACAGCCTGGCGCCGCGGGCGAACTGCTGCACGGTGCCGAAGCGCGCGATGCGCGCAATCTCCGTGTCACTGAGGACGGGGAAGGTTTGATGGAGGCGGCTGCTGTCGGTGCCGTTGGCGGCGGTTGTGGCCATGTGTGGAACTCCGTTTCGCGAATCCATCGCATTAGACGACGAAGCTGGCCCTGTGGGTTGCAGTCGTTCTGCAGGCGGCGTTGGGCTGTAACAGCGTCACGCGCCTGCAATTTTCCTGACATGCCCGCTTCATCGCAGGTGCGGAGACTCCCTCGGCAGAAAGGGTCTCCCCATGAAAGAACTGCCCAACCCGACGTTTCCGCTTTCGCAGATCGGGCTTCGCGCGGCCTTGTGGCCCGCCCCTGCGGCTGGTGCTCCTGCCGCTGCGGCCCGTACGTCGGTGCCTCAGGCCCCCGCAGTCATCCTGCCGCAGGCCGTCGAATCCAAACAAGGTATCACCGTTGGCTGGGCCCGCCATGTCGACGACGTGCGTGCTGCCCAGCGCCTGCGCTACGACGTGTTCGTCGGTGAAATGGGCGCCAGGGTTTCCTCTCCGGTCGCCGGTCACGACATCGACCTGTTCGATGACTTCTGCGAACACCTTCTGGTGCGCGACGAACTGACCCAGCAAGTCATCGGCACCTACCGCGTGCTCACGCCCGCCCAGGCCCGCCGGGTCGGCAGCACCTACAGCGATACTGAATTCGACCTCACCCGCCTGCGCGACCTGCGCGAGCGCATGGTGGAACTGGGCCGCAGCTGCGTGCACCCCGACCATCGCCAGGGCGGCGTGATCCTCGCGCTCTGGGGTGCCCTGGCCGGCTTCATGCACCGCAACAAGCTCGACACGATGATCGGCTGTGCGAGCATCCCGATGTCACATAACGGTGTCACGAACGGTGACGCCGCTGCCAGCATCTGGCGCCAGGTTTCGGCCAAGCACATGGCGCCGATCCAATATCAGGTGCAGCCCCGTCTGCCGCTGCCGGTCGAACGCCTCGACAGCACGCTCGACGTGGAGCCCCCGGCGCTCATCAAGGGCTACCTGCGCCTGGGCGCGAAGGTCCTCGGCGCGCCGGCCTGGGATCCCGATTTCAACGCGGCCGACCTGCCGATGCTGATGCGCATCGACGACCTGCCGGCGCGTTACCGCAAGCACTTCCTGGGCGCATGAAGCCGGCGGCCGACCGGCCCGGAACCGGGCCGCTCGCTTCTCCCCCTGGTGCCCTCGGCCAGCAAACCGCTGGCCTCGACGCGTCACGGAATAGTCATGGAACTGTCACAAGAGAGGCTGACACTGTCATATTTCAGCCTGTGTTCCCTCCTGTGTCGCCTGCCTCAGAATCAGTGTCCATGTCTCCCGCTCCCGCAAACCCGTCCCCTGACGTTGCGGCGCCCGCGTTCACGTTGCTGGACCGCGACCACAGCATTCTTTCGTTCAACGAGCGCGTGCTCGACTGGGCGCATCGCAAGGAAGTGCCGCTGATCGAGCGGCTGCGATATCTGTGCATCGTGTCGTCGAATCTCGACGAGTTCTTCGAAGTCCGTGCCGCGCCTCACCTGATTGCAGGCAGCGCCGGCGACCACAAGGGCACTTACACGGTCGAGTCGTTCCAGCGTCTGGCCGAAGCGGCCCACAAGCTGGTGGCGCGCCAGTACGCGCTTTACAACGACGAGTTGATGCCGACCTTCGCGACGCACGGCATCCGCATCATTTCCCACGGTGAGCGCAATCCGGCGCAGCGCAAATGGGTCAGCGAGTATTTCGAGCGCGAGGTGCGCCCTCTGCTGATTCCGGTCGGCCTCGATCCGGCCCACCCGTTCCCGCAGGTGGCGAACAAGTCGCTCAACTTCATCGTCAGGCTGGGTGGCAAGGATGCTTTCGGGCGTGAAAACCCGATCCAGATCGTCAAGCTGCCTCGCGTGCTGCCGCGGCTGATCAGGATGCCGGCCAAGGTTTCGGAGGGCAAGACGCTTTTCGTGGCGCTTTCCAGCGTGGTGCGTGCACATCTGAGCGGCATGTTCCCGGGGCGCGAGGTGGGCGACTTCTCGCAGTTCCGTGTCACGCGGCATTCCGACCTTGCCGTGGACGAGGAAGACGTCAAGAACCTGCGTACCGCGCTGCGCCAGGGGCTGCAGCACCGGCACTACGGGCAGGCCGTTCGCCTCGAAGTTTCGGCAAGCTGTGCCGAATCGCTCGCGAGCTTCCTTCTGGCGCAGTTCAATCTGCCGCCAGAGGCGCTGTACCGGGTACACGGCCCTGTGAACCTGGCCCGGCTCACGCAGCTGGCTGACCTGCTCGACGAACCGCAACTGCGGTTTCCGCCGTATCGCGCCTCGTACCCCGTCACCTTGTCGTCCGGCCAGTCGTTCTTCGAGCAGTTGCAGCGAGGCGATGTCCTGATCCATCAACCTTTCGAGAGCTTCGACGGGGTGCTGGCATTCCTGCGCGAGGCAGTGCAAGACCCGCAGGTGCTGGCGATCAAGCAGACCATCTACCGCACGGGCGCCGACTCGGAAATGATGGACCTGCTGCGTGAGGCCGTTCGTCGCGGCAAGGAAGTCACGGTGGTCGTGGAGTTGAAGGCCCGCTTCGATGAGGAGGCCAACATCAACTGGGCCGAGATGCTCGAGTCGATCGGTGCGCAGGTGGTGTATGGCGTGGTCGGCCTCAAGACCCACGCCAAGATGCTGCTGGTGACGCGGCGCGAGGGCAAGCAGATGCGCCGCTACGGCCATCTTTCGACGGGCAACTACAACCCGCGCACGGCCAGGCTCTACACCGACATCAGCCACCTCACGGCCGATCCGCTGCTGACGGCCGACATGGAAGCCGTCTTCGTGCATCTGGCGAGCCAGAGCCGCTTGCCGAAGCTCAACCGCATGTGGCTGGCGCCATTCGACCTGCACAAGAACGTCATCGCCCAGATCGATGCGTTGGGCCTGGCAGCCGCAGCTGGCCAGCCGACCCGCATCGTCGCCAAGATGAATGCGCTGACCGACGACGAAATCATCGCCTCGCTGGTTCGCACCGGCCAGAAGGGGGTGAAGATCGACCTGATCGTGCGCGGAGCGTGCACGCTGCCGGCGCAGGTGCCGGGCGTCACCGACAACATCCGGGTGCGCTCGGTCATCGGCCGCTTCCTGGAGCATTCGCGGGTCTTCTACTTCCGCAACGGGGAGGACGAGTCGCTGTACCTGTCGAGTGCCGACTGGATGAACCGCAACATGATGCGGCGCGTCGAGCTCGCATGGCCCGTGACGGACCCCGGGCTGCGCCAGCGGCTGATCGACGAATGCCTGGTGGCCTATCTGCACGACGGCCGCGACGCCTGGGACCTGGGCGCCGACGGCACGTACACGCGCGTCGACCACGATACGCATTCGGGCGAAGCAGGCTCGTCGCCCGTCGTCGAAGCCCATGGCGCGCAGGCGGCGCTCATGAACCGCTACGCATCACGAGGGCATCTCAGAGATGCATCCAGCAACTGAAGATCGAAAGACGATGACCATGGACTTGATCTTCTGGCGTCATGCCGAAGCCGAGGACTGGACCGAGGGTTGCGACGACATGCAGCGCTCGCTCACCGCGCGCGGCGAAAAGCAGGCCAAGCGGATGGCGGCATGGCTGGACCGCCAGTTGCCCGACGGTACGCGCATCATCTGCAGCCCGGCGCGGCGCTGCGAACAGACCGCGCTGGCGCTGGGCCGCAAATACAAGCTGCGCTCGGAACTCGCTCCGGACACCACCGCCGAGGCGCTGCTCGGCGCGGCCGGCTGGCCCAATGGCAAATCTGTGGTGCTGATGATCGGCCACCAGCCATCGGTGGGGCAGGCGATCTCGCTGTTGCTGGGGCTGAAGCAGGACAGCTGCCCGGTGCGCAAGGGCGCGCTGTGGTGGATTCGCACGCGCGAGCGCGACGGCGACGTGCAGACCGTCGTGGTGACGGTGCAATCGCCCGAGTTGCTCTGATCGGGAGCGAGAAAGCCCGGCAGTCGGGAGTGCTCAGCAGCCGCTGAGCTCGACCCGCCAGTTGCTGGTCTTCTGCCAGGCCAGCACTTCCTCGCGCAGCAGGTGCGCCGATTGCGGATAGGCCTCGGCCCAGTCCGGAGCGCAGGCGATGGCGAAGGCCCGTGCGCCCAGTGCTGCCAGGTGGAGCGCCTGCGGGTCGGGATCGCGCCGTGCGTGGCACAGGATCACCGCGAGCCGCAGCGACAGCAACTGCATCACGAAGGTTTCATCGTCCAGCGACGCCTCGAGCTTGCGAAGCTTGCCTCGCTGGCCCAGCACCAGCTGGCCCAGCGCATGCAGTTCGTTGACCGCAAAGCCGGGTGCGTCGGTGTTGTCGAGGATGTAGGCGCCATGCTTGTGGTAATCGCTGTGGGACACCAGCGTGCCGATCTCGTGCAGATGTGCGGCCCACCCGAGCTTGCGAAGCGCGCGGCCAGCCCGGTTGGTGGTGCTGCCGCCGCGCGCGGCGGGCGAGAGCTGCACGAAGAGGGCCGCGGCGGTGTCGCCGACACGGCGAGCCTGCTCCGGATCGACCGCGAACCGGCTGGCCAGCCGCGCGACGGTGGTGGTGCGCATGTCGGCGACGCTCTCGTCGCGCTCGAGCAGCTCATAGAGCACGCCGTGGCGCAGCGCACCCTGGGCGACCTTCATTTCGTCGATGGACAGGAGATCGAACACGGCACGCAGCACGCTCAGGCCGCCGCCGATCACGGCCTTGCGGTCTTCGCGCATGCCATCGATGCGCAGCTTGTCGGCGCTGCCGGCCTTGAGCAGGCGATCGAGCAGCCAGTCGAGGCCCTCGCGAGTGACCAGGCCAGGCTCGCCGCCCGCCGCGGCCAGCACATCGCCGACCGCACCGATGGTGCCCGAGGCGCCATAGGCCACGTCCCACTGGTCACGCGTGTAGCTGCCGAGCGCGTCGTCGAGCACGGCCTTGGCCGCGACTTCGGCGGCGCGGAAGGCGGCCTGGGTGAAAAGACCTTCACCGAAGTGCTTCATCGACCAGGCGACGCTGCCGACGCGGTACGACTCCATGCGGTCGGCCTCCAGGGCGCGGCCGATGATCATTTCGGTGGAGCGCCCCCCGATGTCGACCACCAGCCGACGCTCGCGGTCGGATGCATCGTTGTGCGGCAGCATGTGCGCCACGCCCTGATAGATGAGGCGGGCTTCTTCCCGTCCAGGGATCACGTCGATGCCGAACCCCAGAATGGTGCGCGCGCGCAGCAGGAATTCTTCGCGGTTGCGCGCCTCCCGCAGCGTTTGCGTGGCCACGGCCCGGACCTGCGAGCGCTTGAAGCCTGCCAGGCGCTCGCCGAAGCGGGCGAGGGCGTCCCAGCCGCGCTGCATGGCTTCGGTCGTGAGATTGCGGGCACTGTCCAGGCCGTTGCCCTGGCGCACCGTCTCCTTGAGATATTCGGTGCGGTGGATCTGGCCGTGGTCGACCTGTCCGATTTCGAGCCGGAAACTGTTCGACCCCAGGTCGACTGCTGCGAGGCGGGTGCCGTTTTGCATGTGATTCTGAAAAGGAGGGCGGTGTCTTTGTGTTTGATCGTAGCGCCGTGACAGGGCGTGCCGCCTTCTGATCGCGCGATGGCGAGTTCCGGAAGGCTAGGGGGCTCGCATGACGGTTATGTGACAGCGTCACATGCAAGACCGGCGAAACAAAGGCATTTTCCCTCGGTAGAGGGGTGTCATATTGATGTCACAGAAGCTTTCTAGAGTCCGTCCCAAGCCCGGAAAGGGACTACTTCTTACTTCTAAAAGGAAGCTTCATGAAAACGACGTTCAAATTTGCAACAGCCGGTCTCGTGGCCGCGGTGTTCTCCATTCCCGCCCTCGCGCAAGACGTGACCGGTGCCGGCGCCAGCTTCCCGGCGCCGCTGTACGCCAAGTGGGCTTCCGACTTCAACAAGGCCACCGGCGTCAAGATCAACTACCAGTCGGTCGGCTCGGGTGCCGGCATCAAGCAGATCGAAGCCAAGACCGTCGATTTCGGCGCTTCGGATGCTCCCCTGAAGGACGACGAACTCCAGGCCAAGGGCCTGATGCAGTTCCCCACCGTCATCGGCGGCGTGATTCCCGTGGTCAACATCCAGGGCGTGAAGCCCGGCGAGCTGAAGCTCAACGGCCAGGTCCTGGGCGACATTTACCTGGGCAAGATCACCAAGTGGAACGACCCCGCCATCAAGGCGCTGAACGGTTCGCTGAACCTCCCCGACGCCGCCATCGCCCCGGTTCGCCGCGCCGACGGTTCGGGTACCAGCTTCCTGTTCACCAACTACCTGAGCAAGGTCAACGCCGAGTGGAAGACCAAGGTCGGCGAAGGCACGGCCGTGAACTGGCCTACCGGCGCGGGTGGCAAGGGCAATGAAGGCGTCGCCGCTTTCGTGAACCGCCTGCCGAACTCGATCGGCTACGTCGAATATGCCTACGTCAAGCAGAACAAGATGACGTACGCCCAGATGCAGAACGCCGCCGGCACCTTCGTGTCGCCCGACGACTCGGCATTCAAGGCCGCCGCCGCCGGCGCTGAATGGAACAAGAGCTTCTACCAGGTGCTGACCAACCAGGCTGGCAAGGACGCATGGCCCATCACCGGTGCCACCTTCATCCTGATGCACAAGGTGCAGGACAAGCCCGCCAACGCGACCACTGTGCTCAAGTTCTTCGACTGGGCCTACAAGAGCGGCGACAAGACGGCCGACGAGCTCGACTACGTGCCGATGCCCGAAGCCGTGAAGGCCACCATCGCCAAGGCATGGGGTGAGGTGAAGGACTCGTCGGGCAAGGCCGTCGCGTTCAAGTAAACCCACCCAACAGTCCAGGACGGCGCGCCCATGAGCAACTCTTCGCTCGAGGACGCGCCGCTTTCGTCTTTGCCGGAGCGACCCGTGTCATCCACCTTTCCCGCCGCCACCACCTCTCTCGACCTCGCGGCCGAGCGCGGTCGTGCCACCGCACCTCCGCCGCCTGTGAAGGCGCCGCGTTCCGGCCCCATGGCCGACCGGCTGTTCGGCTGGGCCGCCAAGGGCGCCGCCTTGCTGACGCTGGCGATGCTCATCGGCATCCTGCTGTCCCTGGTTGCCGGCGCCTGGCCCGCCATCTCGAAGTACGGCCTCGGCTTCCTCACGAGCAGCGTGTGGGACCCGGTCAAGGACGAGTACGGCGGCCTGGTCATGATCTACGGCACGCTGGCCACCTCGATCATCGCGCTGGTGATCGCAGTGCCGGTGAGCTTCGGCATCGCGCTCTTCCTCACCGAACTTTCGCCCAGCTGGCTCAAGCGCCCGCTGGGTACGGCCATCGAGCTGCTGGCTGCGGTGCCCTCCATCGTGTACGGCATGTGGGGCCTGCTGGTGTTCGGGCCGATCCTGTCGACCTGGGTGCAGCAGCCGCTGCAGAAGCTGCTCTCCGACGTGCCGTATCTCGGCGCGCTGGTGTCGGGCCCGCCCGTGGGCATCGGCATCCTGTCGGCCGGCATCATCCTCGCGATCATGATCATCCCGTTCATCGCCTCGGTGATGCGCGACGTGTTCGAGGTGACGCCGCCGCTGCTGAAGGAGTCGGCCTACGGCCTCGGCTCCACCACGTGGGAAGTCGTCTCCAAGGTGGTGCTGCCCTATACCAAGGCCGGCGTCATCGGCGGCATCATGCTCGGCCTCGGCCGGGCGCTGGGTGAAACGATGGCGGTCACGTTCGTGATCGGCAACATGAACCAGCTCAACTCCCTTTCCGTGTTCGAGGCTGCGAACAGCATCACCTCGGCACTCGCCAACGAATTCGCCGAAGCCGGCGCGGGCCTGCACCAGGCTGCGCTGATGTACCTCGGCCTCGTGCTGTTCTTCATCACCTTCGTCGTGCTGTCGCTCTCCAAGATGCTGCTGGCCAAGATGAAGAAGAGCGAAGGAACCAAGTCGTGAGCACCGCCCAGAACCTTCTCGTGGCCAAGGCGCTGGCCGAAACGCGCCAGGCCAGGTTTGCCGCGCGCAACCGCGTCAACAAGATCGCGCTCACGCTGTCGCTCGCCGCGATGGCCTTCGGCGTGTTCTGGCTGATCTGGATCCTCTGGGAGACGCTGCGCCAGGGCGTGGGCGGCCTGGCCATCGCCACGTTCACGCAGATGACGCCGCCGCCGAACGAGGCGGGCGGTATCGCGAACGCGATCTTCGGCTCCTTCGTGATGGTGATGCTGGCCACCTTCGTGGGCACGCCGATCGGCATCATGGCCGGCATCTATTTGGCCGAGTACAACCCCAAGGGACTGCTCTCTTCGGTCACGCGCTTCGTCAACGACATCCTGCTGTCCGCGCCGTCGATCGTGATCGGCCTGTTCGTCTATGCCGTGGTGGTGGCCTACTTCAAGACCTTCTCGGGTCTGGCCGGGGCCATCGCGCTGGCGCTGATCGTGATCCCGGTGGTGATTCGCACCACCGAGAACATGCTGCAGCTGGTGCCGCCGGGCCTGCGCGAAGCTGCCTATGCGCTGGGCACGCCGAAGTGGCGCGTCATCACCAACATCACGCTGCGCGCCGCCCGCGCCGGTGTGGTCACCGGTGTGCTGCTGGCCGTGGCGCGTATCGCCGGTGAAACCGCGCCGCTGCTCTTCACCGCGCTGAACAACCAGTTCTGGACCGCCGACGTGAGCCAGCCGATGGCCAGCCTGCCGGTCACGATCTTCAAGTTCGCGATGAGCCCCTACGAGAACTGGCAACAGCTGGCATGGGCCGGCGTGTTCCTGATCACGATTGCCGTGCTCGCCCTCAACATCCTGGCGCGGGTACTGACGCGCAACAAACATTGAATCCGGAAGAAGTCAACAACATGCCAAACACCGTCGCACAACCGTCGCGCTCGAAGATCTCGGTCAAGGACCTGAACTTCTACTACGGCAAGTTCCACGCGCTCAAGGGCATCAATCTCGAAATCCCCGAGAACAAGGTCACGGCCTTCATCGGCCCGTCGGGCTGCGGCAAGTCGACCCTGCTGCGTACCTTCAACCGCATGTTCGAGCTCTATCCGGAGCAGCGCGCCGAAGGCACCATCGCCCTCGACGGCGAGAACCTGCTGACCTCGAAGCAGGACGTGGCGCTGATCCGCGCCAAGGTCGGCATGGTGTTCCAGAAGCCCACGCCGTTCCCGATGTCGATCTACGACAACATCGCTTTCGGCGTGAAGCTGTTCGAGAACCTTTCGGCCAGCGAGATGGACGACCGCGTCGAATGGGCGCTGAAGAAGGCCGCGCTGTGGACCGAAGTGCGCGACAAGCTGCAGCAAAGCGGCTCGGGCCTCTCCGGCGGCCAGCAGCAGCGCCTGTGCATCGCACGCGGCATCGCGATCAAGCCCGAAGTGCTGCTGCTCGACGAGCCCTGCTCGGCGCTCGACCCGATCTCGACCGCGAAGATCGAGGAGCTGATCGCCGAGCTCAAGAACGAATACACGGTGGTCATCGTGACGCACAACATGCAGCAGGCCGCCCGCTGCAGCGACTACACCGCCTACATGTACCTCGGCGACCTGATCGAGTTCGGCGCTACCGAACAGATGTTCTTCAAGCCGCAGCGCAAGGAGACCGAGGACTACATCACCGGCCGTTTCGGTTGAAGTCAAAGGAGACAACAACATGACCGAGAAACACCTCTCCAGCCAGTTCGACAGCGAGCTCAACGGCGTTTCGTCGCGCGTGATGGAACTCGGCGGCATGGTCGAGTCGCAGATCAACCAGGCCGTGTACGCGCTGTTGCAGTTCGACTCCGAAGCGGCCAACCGTGTGATGGAAACCGAGCACCGCGTCAATGCGATGGAGATCGACATCGACCGCGAGCTGTCGTCCATCATCGCGCGCCGCCAGCCGACCGCACGCGACCTGCGCCTGCTGATCGCCATCAGCAAGACCACCGCCAACCTCGAGCGCGTGGGCGACGAAGCCAACAAGATCGCGCGCATGGTCAAGTCGATCATCGAGAGCGGCGCCGCCCGCCAGCTGCCCACGACCGAGCTGCGCATCGCCGCCGACCTCGCCGCGGGCCTGCTGCGCAAGGCGCTCGACGCCTTCGCCCGTCTCGACACCGCCGCGGCGCTGTCGATCTTGAAGGACGACGACCTGATCGACAAGGAGTTCGACGGTTTCGTGCGCAAGCTGGTCACCTACATGATGGAAGACCCGCGCACCATCTCGGCCAGCCTGGACCTGCTGTTCCTGGCCAAGGCCATCGAACGCATCGGCGACCACGCGAAGAACATCGCCGAATTCATCATCTACATCGTCAAGGGTGCCGATGTGCGGCACACTTCGATGCAGGAAATCGAGTCCGCGCTGCAGTAACGGCTGCGGCAAGACTCCCAAGAAAGCATGAAGAAACCCCGAGTCCTGATCGTCGAAGACGAGTCCTCGATCGCCGAGCTGATCGCCGTCAACCTGCGCCACAACGGCTTCGAGCCGATCTGGTCGGAAGATGGCGCCGCGGCCCAGCGAGAGATCGACGCCTTCCTGCCGGATCTGATCCTGCTCGACTGGATGCTGCCCGGCCAGAGCGGCCTGCAGCTCGCGCGCCAGTGGCGCAAGGACCCGCGCACCAAGGCCATCCCGATCCTGATGCTGACCGCGCGCGGCGACGAACCCGACAAGGTCGCCGGCCTCGATGCCGGTGCCGACGACTACATCACCAAGCCGTTCTCCACCCAGGAGATGCTGGCCCGCATCCGCGCCGTGCTGCGCCGCCGGGCGCCGGAAGTGGTCACGGAGCGCGTCGAGATCGGTGAGCTGGCCCTCGACACCTCCACCCATCGCGTGACCTGGCAGGGTGGCGCGCTGAAGGTCGGCCCGACCGAGTTCAAGCTGCTGGCCTACCTGATGCAGCATGCCGAGCGCGTGCACAGCCGCGCGCAGCTGCTCGACAAGGTGTGGGGCGACCACGTCTACATCGAGGAGCGCACGGTCGACGTGCACGTCAAGCGCCTGCGTGAATCGCTGGGCGCGGCGGCGCCGATGGTCGAGACCGTCCGCGGAGCGGGCTATCGCCTGACCGCCCAAGTCACGGTTTGAGCGCCGTGGCTTCCTTTGGCCGCGGGCGCGGATAATCGCCCGCCATGCCTTTCCGCATTGCTACTTTTTTAATAGCGTCCCTTGCAGTAGGAGCGGGCGCTGTTGCCATTTTTGGCTGGAAGTTCGGCTGGCTGGGGGCGTGGCTTGGTTCCGTGCTCTGGCTGGCGCTGGATGCATGGCGCGCCGATCGGCTGCTGCGCATCCTGCGCAACGACGCCGCCGGCCTGCCGTCTCGCTGGCCGGGTGTCTGGGGCGAACTCGCCGAGCGCATCCGCAAGCTGCTGCGCGACCGCGAGCAGCAGACCCGGCAGGCCGAAGACCGCCTGCAGGAGTTCCTCGCAGCCATCCAGGCATCGCCCAACGGCGTGGTGCTGCTCGACGAGCAGGGCCGCATCGAATGGTGCAACCAGACGGCGGCCAGCCAGTTCGGAATCGATGCCGAGCGCGACCTGGCGCAGCATCTGGCGAATCTGGTGCGCGATCCCGCTTTCGTCGCATACCTCGCGTCCTGGAACTACAGCCGCGACGTCGTCATCGACGGCCCGGGGCTGGGGCATGGGCACCAGCGCAGCCATCCGGTCAGGCTCTCCGTGCAGGTGCACCCCTATGCCGGCAATCGCCGCATGCTGCTCACGCGCGACATCACCGCGCTCGAGCAGGCCGAGGCGATGCGCCGCGATTTCGTGGCGAACGTGTCGCACGAGATCCGCACGCCGCTGACGGTGCTGGCGGGCTTCGTCGAGACCCTGCAGAACCTGCCACTCGATGCGGACGAGCGCGCGCGCTATCTGTCGCTGATGGGGCAGCAGTCGCATCGCATGGAGACGCTGGTGAACGACCTGCTGACGCTGTCGCGCCTCGAAGGCAGCGCGCCGCCGTCCGGCAGCCAGTGGATCCGCATCCGCGCGCTGTTCGCGCAGTGCGAGGACGAGGGGCGCGGACTGTCGGAACGGCTGACGCCCAAGGGGCACCAGTTGTCGTTCGTCGTGGATGCCGAGTCGGAAGTGTCGGGCGCGCCGACCGAACTGCAGAGCGCGATGTCGAACCTGCTGAGCAACGCCATCCGCTACACGCCCGGCGGCGGCGAGGTGGCTGTGAGCTGGAAGGTGCTGCCCGACGGGCGCGGCGAATACGCCGTGAAAGACACCGGCCCAGGCATTGCCGCGGAGCACATCCCGCGGCTGACCGAGCGCTTCTATCGCATCGACCGCAGCCGCTCCCGCGAAACCGGCGGCACCGGGCTGGGGCTGGCGATCGTCAAGCACATCGCCCAGCGGCACGGCGCGGAGCTGCGCATCGAAAGTACGGTGGGCAAGGGCTCCCGCTTTGCGCTGGTGTTCCCGGCGGCACGTGTGCGGGAAGCACGCGTGATGGCGAAGTAGGCCTTCGGGCCTCGTCTCCTTAGTCTCTTTATCTTGCGCGCTGACCCATCGTCCAGCGCAGCAGCACGCCGAACAGCAGGGCGGTCAGGGCCAGAGCCGCGGCGCTCATGATCCAGAACGCCAGGGGCGACTGCATGGCTGCCCAAGGCCCAAGGCCGCGGTATGCGAGCAGATAGCTGCCACCCAGGCCCACTCCCCACAGCATCGTGCAGTAGATGACCAGCGGCGCCAGCGTGACCCGGTAGCAGCGCAGCACGAACACGCAGAAGGTCTGTACCGCGTCGGCGACGTGGTATGCAGCCACCGCCAGCAGCAGCGCGCCCGCCATCGCGATCACGGCGGGGTTGTCGGAGTACACATTGGCGAGCTGGTCGCGCAGCAAGGCCATGGCCGCGGCATAGAAGAGCGCGCACAGGGCCGTCAGCTCGAAGCCCAGGCGACAGGCGTGCCGCGCCTTGGCTGCGTCACCGGCACCGAGCCAGAAACTCACGCGGGCGCTGGTCGCGATGCCCAGGGACAGCGGCGTCATGTAGGCCACGGCCAGCAGGTTCGATGCGATCTGGTGCGAGGCCGCAGCGGCGGTGCCGAGGCGGGCGATGAAGAGGGCCATCAGCGTGAACGACGTGACTTCGACCAGCACCGCCAGCCCGCCCGGCACGCCGAGCCGGGCGAACTTGCGGATCTGCTGCCAGTCGGGCGCCTCGATGCGCTTCCAGAGTCCGTAGTCGGCATAGAAAGGCTGCTTGCGCAGCAGCCAGATGGCGCAGCCGAGCATGGTCCAGTTCACGCACAGCGTGGCCCAGCCGCAGCCCACGAGGCCCATGGCCGGCAGGCCCGCGCCGCCGAAGGTGAACCAGATCGACAGGGGCAGCTTCACCAGCAGCGAGCCCAGTTGCAGCCACGTCACGAGCTGGGGCCTGCCCAGGCTCTGGTTCAGCGTGCTGAACAGGCGGAAGAGCAGGGCGGGCGCCAAGGCGAAAGCCAGCACGGCAAGGTAGGCCTCGACCTCGCCGCGCATCTCCGCGGGCACCTGGGTCCACTGCAGGACCGAGCCCGGCAGCAGCAGGATCGTCATGCCGACCACGATGGCGATGGCCGCAAGGTACAGCGATTGCCGCACAGAACGCCCCATCTCGCTGCCGCGCCCGCCGCCGTGCAGCTCGGCCCAGACCGGCAAAAGCGCCTGCAGAACGCCCATCAGCGACACGTAGACGCTCACGAAGACCGCGGCGCCGACCGACAGCGCAGCCAACGCGTGCTCGGAGTAGCGGCCCGCGATGATGGTGTCGGTCACGCCGAAGGCCATCACGGCCAATTGGCCGACGAGTACCGTGCCCGCGTGCCGCGCGATCAGAGCCCGCTCGCTCCTCACTGCGGCGTGATCTTCTGGTAGAGCAGGAGGTCGTCAGCGGCGCTGCTCGGTCGGCGCAGCGTGCCGGCGAAGCGCCACTGGTCGAACGGAATGATGGTGTGCAGGCGCTCGATCGTGTCAGGGCTGACCAGCAGCCACGGGCAGTCGGTGCCCAGCAGCAGCGGCTGCACGTTGAAGTTGCCGTGATGGCGCAGTGCCGCAATGTGCGGACGGCTCAGTGCCAGTTCCGCGATGCAGCGCGGCTGGCCCACGCGTTCGGCTACGGCGCGGATCTGCGGGACGTAGCTGCGCGCATAGTCGATCGGCGGCAGCCACAGGGTCATCAGCAGCATCCAGCACAGGGCCGTGCCGCCGGCCGGCAGCACCAGCGTCTTCCAGAGGGCGGCGCGGTGCCGTCCCGTGCGCCAGCGCACCAGCCAGCACCAGGCAATGGTCGCTGCCACGGCGAGGACCACGGCAATGGGCGAGAACTCGGGCACGAAGCCAGGCACCAGTCGCGCGACGCTGGCTGCGGGCTTGGGCGGCACGCCCGTCTGCATGGCGATCCAGTAGATCCAGCCCAGTACGGCGAGACCGCTGAAGAACAGCACGTTGAACCAGTCGATCAGCGCCGAGGCGCTGCGCCGGAAGGTGGGCAGGGCGAATGCCGCGAGCGTGGCGAAGGCGGGCAGGGCCAGCAGCAGCGAACGGTCGGAGTAGTCGGTGCTCCAGGTGGCGGCCAGCGGCACCAGCGCGAACCAGAAAGGCAGGGCGACATGGCGCGCCGTGAGCTGTCGCCGCCAGCGCCAGAGCGTCCAGATGGCCAGCGGCCAGACCGGCCAGGTGAACCAGACCAGCAGCTTGGCCTGGCTGCGCACGTCGCCCAGCAGGGTGTTGCCGATCACGGTGATCTTCCAGGTCGGCAGCTTCAGGCTGAACACCAGCACCGCCGCCAGCGCGGTGATGCCGATCATCGTGAACAGCGCAGCCCGCGTGTAGCCGGGGCCGCTGCTTTCGTCGTCGACGAAGTCTTCGCTGGCGGATTGCGCGGCGAGCCGGCGTTCGTAGGCGACGTAGAGCACGCTGCCGATGGCCAGTGCGAGCCCGACCGTGGGTGCACCGCTCAACGTGATGCCGATGGTGCCGACCGCCAATGCGATCACCGGGCCGTTGCGGCGATAGGGCAGCGCGGCCACGCCATAGAAAAGATGCGAGGCGAAGAAGAGTTGGGCCAGCGCGGGCGTGGTTTCGTGGCCGAGTTGGGCGAGGCCGAGGCAGGCGATCAGTGCCAGCAGGCCGCCGTCGGCGATGGCGCGCGCGTAATCGGTAGGCCGGGCCTCGCCGCCGAAGGCAAAGGCCACGGGCTGGGCGCGCGCGGTGCGGGCCAGGTAATAGACGGCGTACCAGGTGGCCGTGAAGGTGCCCCAGAGCAGGAATGCGAACGCGACGCGAACGGCCAGGTCCGGGTTGATCCATGCGGGGGCGATCTTGATGGCCAGGGCGCCGATCCAGTACGGAATCAGCGCTGGTGTTTCCGGTCGCAGGCCCAGCAGCATCGGATCGAACCAGCGCGCGATGCCCTCGGTGCTGCGGGCCAGCTCGGCCATGTAGCCGAAGGCCGTGATGTCCGCGCTCTTCCAGGGGCCCCGGCCGACCAGCCCCGGCAGCAAGTAAGCCGCACAGAGCAGCAGCAATGCGATGCGCGGCAGCCGGCGCACGGCGCTCTGGGCAACGATCGCGGGGGTGGGCTGGTTCAAGTGGCGGGAAGAGGCAGGATTGGGAAAGAAAAAGGGCAGCGCGGTAAACCGGGCTGCCCTCGACGCAAAAGCGCGTACCTTACTTCGAGGCGGCGCCGGTGGTCTTGCCGAAGCGGTTGCGGAACTTCTCGACGCGGCCGCCCATGTTGTCGACCGACTTCTGCGTGCCGGTGTAGAACGGGTGCGATTCGCTCGTGGTGTCGAGCTTGAACAGCGGCAGTTCGCGACCGTCGTCGGTCGTGCCCATTTCCTTGGTGTTCGCGCACGAACGGGTCACGAACTTGAAGCCGTTCGACATGTCGACGAACAGGACTTCGCGGTAATTCGGGTGGATGCCTTCTTTTGCCATGGTGTTTCCTTTTGCGCTTTTGGAATCAATGCGCGGTCGATGCGAGAGCCACCAGCGTGCCTAGAGTGGCGCGCTGCCTCGGAGGAAACCCGAGGAGCCAGGCGAAGCTGCCTGACCGCACTTTTCGCGAAGCCAGCGATTATCGCATACTGCCCCATTTTCGAGCAAACCGAAGGCTCCCCAATGACTTCCACACCCTTGCGCGCGGGCCTCGTCGGCTACGGATTTGCCGGCCAGGCCTTCCACGCGCCCGTTCTTTCGGCCGTTCCGGGGCTGGAACTGGCAGCCGTGGCCAGTTCGCAGCCCCACAAGGTACATGCCGACTGGCCCGGCGTGGCGGTGGTGCCGGACGTGGCCGCCCTCGTGGCCCGTTCGGACATCGACCTGATCGTGGTCGCCACGCCCAACGCCCAGCACCATCCGGTCGCCAAGGCGGCGCTGGAGGCCGGCAAGCACGTGGTGGTCGACAAGCCCTTCACACTCGACGTGGTCGAGGCGAGGGAGCTCGAGCTGTTGTCAAAGCGCAACGATCGGCTTCTCGCGGTCTACCAGAACCGTCGCTTCGACTCCGATTACCTGACTCTCAAGGATGTCCTTGCGTCCGGCGAACTGGGCCGCCCCGTGTACCTGGAGTCCCATTTCGACCGCTTCCGTCCCGAAGTGAAGGAGCGCTGGCGCGAACAGGCAGTGCCCGGCTCCGGCCTCTGGGTCGACCTGGGCTCCCATCTGGTCGATCAGGCGGTGCAGCTTTTCGGCCGTCCCGACACGATCCAGCTCGACACTGCCGTGCTGCGCGACGGCGCCGTGGTCGAGGACTACTTCCATGCCGTGCTGCGATACGAGTCCGGGCCGCACGCACCGCTGCGCGTGGTGCTTCATTCGACGTCGCTGGCGGCTCATGCGGCGCCGCGCTACATCGTCCACGGCACGCTCGGAAGCTACGTCAAGCATGGCGTCGATACCCAGGAAGACGCGCTGCGCGCCGGACAGCGGCCGCCCGCCGTAGGGTGGGGCGACGATCCGCTGGACGGACAGCTTTCGCTGGCCGGACCCGGTGGGATCTTCACCAAGCGGAGCATTCCCACGCGGGCCGGCAACTACGTCGACTACTACGCCGCGGTTCGCGATGCCATCCTGGGTCACGGACCCAATCCGGTACCACCCGATCAGGCTGTCGCACTGATGGAGCTGCTCGACCTCGGCCGCCAAAGCGCCTTGGAGGGCCGAGCGATTCGCACATGAAAAATGCCCGCACAAGGCGGGCATTCATTCGTGGGGTGCCACTGATCCGGCTTTGCCGGTCAGTAGGCACCGCCCCCGGTAGGGGGTAGGCGTAGCGACACGAAGTGCGCGCAGCCTGGGGGCAAGCAACAGCTACCCGCCGCGACGCATCATGTCGAAGAACTCGACATTGGTCTTCGTCGCCTTCATGTTCTTGAGCATCAGCTCCATCGACTCGATCTCGTCCATGTTGTACATGAGCTGGCGCAGGATGCGGGTCTTCTGCAGGATCTCAGGGGCCAGCAGCAGTTCTTCGCGACGGGTGCCGCTGCGGTTGAGCTGGATCGAGGGGAACACGCGCTTTTCGTACAGGCGGCGGTCGAGGTGGATTTCGGAGTTGCCGGTGCCCTTGAACTCTTCGAAGATCACTTCGTCCATGCGGCTGCCGGTGTCGATCAGCGCGGTGCCGATGATGGTCAGCGAGCCGCCTTCCTCGACGTTGCGCGCGGCGCCCAGGAAGCGCTTGGGGCGCTGCAGCGCGTTGGAGTCGACACCGCCGGTCAGCACCTTGCCCGACGAGGGCACGACGTTGTTGTAGGCGCGGGCGAGGCGGGTGATGGAGTCGAGCAGGATCACCACGTCCTTCTTGAGCTCGACCAGGCGCTTGGCGCGCTCGATCACCATTTCAGCCACATGCACGTGGCGCGCGGCAGGCTCGTCGAAGGTCGAGGCAATGACCTCGCCCTTCACCGTGCGCTGCATTTCGGTCACTTCTTCAGGGCGCTCGTCGACGAGCAGCACCATCATGTGGACGTCGGGGTAGTTGGCGCTGATGGCGTGGGCGATGTGCTGCATCATCACCGTCTTGCCGCTCTTGGGCGGCGCCACGAGCAGGGCGCGCTGGCCTTTGCCGATGGGGGCGATGATGTCGATGATGCGGCCCGTGATGTTCTCGTCGCCCTTGATGCCGTCGCGCTCGAGCTTCATCTGCTCCTTGGGGAACAGCGGCGTCAGGTTTTCGAACATCACCTTGTGCTTGTTCTGCTCCGGCGGGCCGTTGTTGACCTTGTCGAGCTTGGTCAGCGCGAAATAGCGCTCGCCGTCCTTGGGCGTGCGCACCTCGCCTTCGATCATGTCGCCGGTGTGCAGGTTGAAGCGGCGCACCTGGCTGGGCGAGATGTAGATGTCGTCCGTGCTGGCCGTGAAGCTGGTGTCGGGGCTGCGCAGGAAGCCGAAGCCGTCGGGCAGTATTTCGAGCACGCCATCGGCGAAGACCTGTTCGCCGGCCTTGGCGCGCTTCTTGATGATCGCGAACATCAGCTCCTGCTTGCGCATGCGGCCGACGTTTTCGATCTCAAGCGCTTCAGCCTGCTTGAGGACTTCAGACACGTGGAGTGCCTTGAGTTCGTTTAAGTGCATGGAATGACCCCTCGCGGGGTAATCGAACTGGAAACGGGGGGAGGTTGAACGTGAAGCGAGAAGTGCTTCACCAACCGGGGAACTCGAACCGGTTGCCTCTATGCAGAAGGACCGGTGAACTGAAGGAGATTATGACAGGAAAAACGAGCCGGCCAACGCATTGCGCGCTGGCCGGTTGAAATGTCGCTCAGGCGAGTTGCTGGTCGATGAAGGCCGTGAGTTGAGCCTTGCTCATCGCGCCGACCTTGGTGGCGGCCAACTGGCCGTCCTTGAACAGCATCAGGGTGGGGATGCCGCGGATGCCGAACTTGGCGGGGATGTCGCGGTTCTCGTCCACGTTCAGCTTGGCGATCTGCAGCTTGCCTTCATATGCAGCCGACACTTCGTCCAGGATGGGGGCGATCATCTTGCAGGGGCCGCACCATTCGGCCCAGTAGTCGACCAGAACGGGCTGGCTGGACTTGAGCACGTCGGCCTCGAAGGAGGAATCGGAGATGTGTTTGATGAGTTCGCTGGCCATGTGTGAATCCTTGTGCGCAGAGAGTTTCGGTGCAGCTAAAGTGCTGGTCATTGTGACAGAAACCAAGGGGTGGCGTTCCGCGCGGAGACGCTATGGCGGCGATAGCCAAAGCCCTTGCGCGATGCGCTCTCCAACCCCTCGATGGAACCAATGAACGAAGGCCACCCCGTGCAGGCCCTGTGGTGCGATCCAGCCGACGGCATCGTCGCGCGGATCGTCCGCGCGCTCGCTGAACGCCAGTTGCACGCCGCCCGCACCGTGGTGCTGGTGCCCTATGCGCAGCTGATGGGCGTGGCGCGCGCCATGTGGGCGCGCTGCGGCAGCCCCGGCTTCGTGCCGCGCTTCGAAACCACCCACAACTGGGCCCGAAGCGCTGGCGGCTTCGTGCCCACGGGCTACGACATCGCCCACGACATGGCGCGCGATCTGGTCACTGCCCAGGCGCTGCTGTCGCAGGCGGGCTTCCATGCCGAGCGCTTCGCCCTGGCCGGCCGCGTCGTCGAGCTCGCCTATCAACTCGGTCCTCTTGCGGCTGCAGTGACGCCCGAAGAGCGGGGAGGCGAGTGGGCGCAGCGTGCCGCGAGCGTGGCCGATGCAGGCAGCGAGTCGGAGTGGTTCCGCATCGAAAGCGCGCTGATCCGCATCGCCGTCGCGTGGACCTCCACTTCTGGCTACGCCACCGACGTACTGCAGCGCGAATCCACGCGCGCCCAGGTCGATGCGCTGATCGTTCTGGAAGGCTTCCAGTCCGATCCGCTCACGCAGTCGCTGTGCAAGCTCTGGGGCGACCGCGCCCTTCATCTTTCGCTCGTGCCTTCGGGCGAAGCCACCCGGATCTGCGCCTCCCACGTCGCTCTCGACCCCGAGGATGAGGCCGAGCTTGCCGCCGCCTGCGTGCTGCGCCATCTCGCCGAAGGCCGCGCTCCCGTCGCGCTGGTGGCGACCGACCGCGCGCTCACCCGCCGCATCAGCGCCCAGCTGAGCGCGCAGGGCGTCATCACGCACGACGAAACCGGCTGGAAGCTCTCGACCACCCGCGCCGCCGCCACGCTGATGAGCGCGTTGCGCGCCTGCGCCCACGACGCCACCAGCGACCAGGTGCTCGAATGGCTCAAGAGCAGTGTCGATGGAGATTCGCCGATCGTCCATTCGCTCGAGGCCCGCCTGCGCAAGGAGGCCATGCGCGACTGGTCGACCTGGTGCGCCTTGATGGCCCGCAGCGAGAAGTCGAAAGACACCGCGCTGCTCGTCTTCACCGAGGCCATCGAGGCCCGCCGTGCGCCCATGGCCCGCGCGCGCCCGCTGGCCGAATGGCTGCGCGCGCTGCGCGAGCTGCTGGAAGCCAGCGGCCAATGGAGCCTGCTCGAGGAAGACCTGGCCGGCGGCAAGGTGATCGGCGCGCTGTGGCTCGACGCGGGCGCCCATGGCGACGACGAGGACGAATTCCCCGGCGGCCGCCACACCCTGGCCGAGTTCACCGCCTGGGTCCGCGACGTTCTGGAGGACGCGAGCTTCGTACCACCCGCAGGCGACCAGGCCCCGCGAGTCGTCGTGCTGCCGCTCTACCAGCTGCTGGGCCGCTCTTTCGGCGCCGTGGTCGTGCCGGGCTGCGACGACCGCCGCCTGCCCGCATCGCCCGAGCCTCCCGGCAACTGGAGCGCCGCCCAGCGCCTCGAACTGGGCCTGCCTTCGCGCGAAGCGCTCGAAGCCGCCCAGCGCGCGGCCTGGGCCGCGGCCCTGCACAACCCCTCGTGCGAGCTGATCTGGCGCCATTCCGACGCCAGCGGCGAGCCCGTGCGGCCCAGCCCGCTGGTGCAGGCCCTGCAGCTCGACCACGCGCTGCAGCCCTCGGCCGACCCGCGTACGCCACGCGAGGTGGCCCTCAGGCCGACCGGATACCCGACGCCCTCCGGCGCGCTCCTGCCGCTGCAGAACATCTCCACCAGCGTGTACGAGGACCTGCGCCGCTGTCCCTATCGCTTCTTCGCATTGCGCCAGCTGGGCCTGCGCAGCGCCGACGAGCTCGATGCAGAAGTTGACAAACGCGACTTCGGCAACTGGCTGCATGCCGTGCTCGGCCACTTTCACGAGGCGCTGGCCGAGGCGCCGACGCAGGATTCGCGGGAGCGCATCGACCTCATCGAAGAGGCGGCCCGCCGCTCGACGCAGGAACTCGGGCTCTCGGATTCGGAGTTCCTGCCTTTCGCCGCCGCATGGCCCGCCGTGCGCGACGGCTACCTGGCCTGGCTCACGGGGCATGAGGCGGCCGGCGCCGTCTTCGCCGAATCCGAGCCCTGGAAGGAGCAGGCGCTGGGCGACCTGCGCCTGATCGGCCGGCTCGACCGCATCGACCGCATGCCCGACGGCCAGGCCTTCGTGATCGACTACAAGACCGAGTCCGCCACCGTCAGCAAGGAGCGCGTGAAGGACCCCACCGAAGATACCCAGCTGGCCTTCTACGCCGCGCTGGTGGCCGACGACACGCTGCGCGCGGCCTACGTGAACGTGGGCGAGAAGGCCGCCGGCACGCAGACCGTCGAGCAGCCTGCCGTGGTCGAGGCGCGCGATGCGCTGGTGGCCGGCATCATCGAGGACTTCAGGCGCATCGGGCAGGGCGCGGCACTGCCGCCGCTGGGCGAGGGCGCCGTCTGCGACTACTGCGCCGCGCGCGGCCTGTGCCGCAAGGACTTCTGGGACGAGGCCGCACCGCCGCCGGGCGTCGAAGCCACCGGAGGCGACACGCAATGAACGGCGCAGCCTACGAACACAACGGCCGGCACGTCGCGCGCGAGGCCTTCTACACGGTCGCCTGCGATCCGCGCCGATCGGTGGCGGTGGAGGCATGCGCCGGCGCGGGCAAGACCTGGATGCTGGTTTCGCGCATCCTGCGCGCGCTGCTCGAGGAGGGCGATGCCGCCTGCGAGCCGCACGAGATTCTGGCCATCACCTTCACGAAGAAGGCGGCCGGCGAGATGCGCGAGCGCCTCGACCAGTGGCTGGAGGACTTCGCCGAACGCCCGCAGGAAGAGCTGGTCGCCCAGCTGGTGATGCGCGGCATGGCGCCGGCGGCGGCATCGGCTGCGGTGCCGCGCCTCAAGGGCCTCTACCGGCGCCTGCTCGAAGGCGGCCGGCCGGTGCAGTTCCGCACCTTCCACGCCTGGTTCGCGGGCCTTCTGCGCAATGCGCCGCTCGCGGTGCTGCGCGAGCTGGGCCTGCCGTCGAACTACGAGCTGCTCGAAGACGACGCCGAGGCACGCAGCCGAACGTGGCGTCCCTTCTTCGAGGCCGTGACCGCCGACAGGCAGGCGCTGGCCGACTATTACGCCGTCGTCGCCACGCACGGCCGCTCGCAGACGGCCAAGGCGCTGGGCGAGGCATTGTCGAAGCGCGTCGAGTTCTCGCTGGCCGATGCGGAGAACGCCGTACAGCACTTCAGCGCGATGTACCCGGCGCTCGAAGGATTGGACGAGCCGACCGAGGCCCTGCGCGGCGAACAGGTCCGCCGCCGCTGGCTCGACCGCGCCGCGGCGCTGGGCCGCGAGAGCAACAAGACGCCGCAGAAGGCCGCCGAAGCCATCATCGACGTGTTCGGCACTGGCGAGCCGGCCGGCGATGCGCTGGTGGCCGCCCTTGCCCATCTGCGCAAGAACTTCTTCGTGGCGACGGAAGACCGTCTCAACAAGAACCTGCAGAAATTCCCCGCCGCGCAGGAGGCCGAGGCCGAGCTGCAGGTGCTGTGCGCCGCGCAGGCCCAGCACGCCGCCTGGCTCTACCAGCAGCGCATGACGCGCCTCACGCGCCTGCTGATAGCCGCCTTCGCCGACGTGAAGCGAGCCCACGGCTGGGTCGACATGAACGACGTCGAGCAGGCTGCCCAGCTGCTGCTCGGCCAGTCGGCCCTCTCGGGCTGGGTGCAGGAGCGGCTCGACGCGCGCATCGCGCACCTGCTGATCGACGAATTCCAGGACACCAACCCGCTGCAGTGGCAGGCGCTCTACGGCTGGCTCAGCGCCTACACCGGCGCGCAGGGCCGCGCGCCGCGGGTGTTCATCGTGGGCGATCCGAAGCAGAGCATCTACCGCTTCCGCCGCGCCGAGCCGCAGGTGTTCATCGCCGCGAAGAAGTTCGTGCGCGAGGGGCTCGACGGCGAGCTGCTGAACTGCGACCACACGCACCGCAACGCGCAGTCGGTGGTCGGGCTGGTCAACGCGGCAATGCTGGCGGCGCAGGAGGCCGGCGAGTTCGACGGTTATCGCGCCCACACCACCGAGCGCCGCGACGACGGCGAGCTGCTGTGCCTTCCGGCCATCGACCGCGACGCGGTCGGCGGCGACGCATCCGAAGCCGCTCCCGCCGACGACGGCATGCTGCATTGGCGCGACAGCCTCATCACCCCGCGCGTGCTGCCCGAGGAGCAGCTGCTGCAGAAGGAATGCGAGCAGGCCGCACGCTGGGTGGCGCAGCGCATCGCCGATGGCACGCAGCCCAGCCGCATCATGGTGCTGGCGCGCAGGCGCAGCCGGCTCTCGGCCATGCAGGAGGCGCTGCGCCAGCGCCACATTCCCGTGCAGCAGCCCGAGAAGAACGATCTGTACGACGCACCCGAGGTGCAGGACGTGGTCGCGCTGATCGACGCGCTGGTATCGCCCGCGCACGATCTGTCTCTGGCCAGGGCGCTCAAGTCGCCGGTGTTCGGCATCGGCGACGAGGCCCTGGTGCAGCTCGCGCTGCGCCAGCGCGAGCGCGGCCCCGTGAGCTGGTTCTCGCTGATCCAGAAGGACGAGAGCCTGCCGCCGGTGCTCGTCGAGGCGGGCCTCCAGCTCAAGCGGTGGCAGCGCTGGCTGATGACGCTGCCTCCCCACGACGCACTCGACGCGATCTTCCACGATGGCGACCTGCTCGCGAAGTTCGGCGCCGCCGTGCCGGCCGCGATGCGGCAGGGCGCGCTGGCCAACCTGCGCGGCGTGCTGTCGGCCTCGCTGGACATCGATGGCGCACGTTTCGCAACGCCCTATGCGCTGGTGCGTGCGTTGCGCGCAGGCGGCGTGCGGGCGCCGACCGTGACCGCGCCCGAGGCCGTGCAGCTGCTGACCGTGCACGGCGCCAAGGGCCTGGAGGCCGACACCGTGCTCATGCTCGACTGCGACGCTCCGCCGCCGCGCGCCCAGACCATGGGCGTGCTGGTCGAGTGGAAGGGCAGCGACAGCGCACCGACGCGCTTCATCTTTCTCGCGAGCGAGAAGACGCCGCCGGCGTGCGCCGTCACGCTGCTCGAGGAAGAGCAGCGCGCGCGCCATCGCGAGGAGCTCAACGGCCTCTACGTCGCCGTCACGCGGGCGCGCGAGCGGCTGGTGCTCTCGTCGGTGAAGCCGGCACGCGCCAACGAAGGCAGCTGGTGGTCGCGCCTGCAGCCGCTGTGCGAGCCCACCGAGGCCGACGAGCCGCTGGTCGCGCTGCCGACCGAAACCGGGTCGGGCAGCTTTGCAATGAAGCGCATGCCGCAGGCGCCGGAGCCTGCCGAGCAGCCGTCCGCGAAAAAGGCTGTCACCACCACGGTCGACGCGCGCGCCGCCGCCTTCGGGCAGGCCATGCACCGGCTGCTCGAATGGGCCGTGCCGGGCGAGCCACTGGCGGCCGCCCATGTACGAGCCGCCGCCCGCGAATTCCTGCTCGATGCGCAGCAGGCGCGCGGCGCCGCGGCGCTCGCCCACCGCATCCGCGCGGGCGAGGGTGCCTGGGTGTGGGACGATCGCAAGGTCGACTGGCATGGCAATGAGGTCACGCTGGTGCACGAAGGCGAGACCCTGCGCATCGACCGGCTGGTGCGCGAGCGCGGCAGCGGTGTCTGGTGGGTGCTCGACTACAAATCCGCGGCACGCCCCGAACGGGACGCCGCGCTGATCGCACAGATGCAGCGCTATCGCGCGGCAGTGCAACATGCCTATCCCGGTGCCACCGTGCGTGTCGCGTTCCTCACCGGGCAGGGCGAACTGGTGAATCTCGAATGACTGTTTCCCCGACCGTCGCCGTCATCGGCGGCGGACCCGCCGGCCTGATGGCGGCTGAAATACTGAGCGCGTCCGGCGCGCAAGTGCACGTCTACGACGCGATGCCCTCGGTGGGCCGCAAGTTTTTGCTGGCCGGCCGTGGTGGACTGAACCTCACGCACTCCGAGCCTTTCGACGCGTTCGTGAGCCGATTCGGCGAGCGCCGTGCGCAACTGGAGCCGATGCTCGCGCAGTTCGGGCCGCAGCAGGTGCGTGAATGGGCGAGCGGCCTGGGCATCGAGACTTTCGTAGGCACTTCGGGGCGCGTGTTTCCGACCGACATGAAGGCCGCGCCGCTGCTGCGTGCGTGGCTGCATCGGCTGCGCGCGGCTGGCGTGCAGTTCCACATGCGGCATCGGTGGGTGGGAGAGGGGGCTTTCGATCCGGCGTCGCTGCGATTCACCACACCGGCCGGCGAAGTCATTGCCAGCGCCGATGCCGTCGTGCTGGCGCTGGGTGGAGCGAGCTGGGCGCGGCTCGGGTCTGACGGTGCATGGGTGCCATGGTTGCAGGCGAAGGGCGTGGACGTGGCTCCGCTCGAGCCGGCCAACTGCGGCTTCGATGGCTCGGGCTGGAGCGAGCATTTCTCCAGCCGCTTCGCAGGCCAGCCATTCAAGTCGGTCGCGATCTCGTTCACCGACAGCCACGGCCGGCAGTTCGCGCGCAAGGGCGAATTCGTCGCGACTGCCACCGGCATCGAGGGCAGCCTGATCTATGCGGCCTCGGCCCTGCTGCGCGACGAGATCGCCGAAAAAGGGAGCGCCACGCTGCTGCTCGACCTGTTGCCCGATCGCAGTGCCGAGCAGGTGCTGGCTGCCGTCAAGCATCCGCGCGGTGCGCGTTCGCTCAGCAGCCACCTCAAGAGCAGGCTCGGTCTGGAGGGCATCAAGGCCGGCGTGCTGCACGAGGCGCTGAGCCGCGAGGCGATGCACGACCCGCAGCAGCTTGCGGCGACCATCAAGGCAGTGCCGCTGAAGCTCGTGGCGGCGCGGCCGATCGACGAGGCCATCAGCACGGCAGGTGGCGTGCGCTTCGACGCGCTGGATGCCCAGCTCATGTCGAAGGCGCTGCCGGGCGTGTTCGCGGCTGGGGAAATGCTCGATTGGGAAGCGCCTACCGGTGGCTATCTGCTGACGGCATCGATGGCCAGCGGCGCGATGGCGGCGCGCGGCGCGATCCAGCGGCTCGGCCTTTGAGGGCCTGGCATCGCTGAAACTTTTTCGCTGGAGATTGTTTGTGCGGGCCTCGTTTCATTTCGCATGGAATGAAACGAAACCGCTGAAGAGGTTGACGAGCCTTACCCCTGGCACTGACTACGCAGTTAGGGCTGCTTGGTTCCCCACCTGACCCGGTTGGCCACTTCACCATGCAGGGAGGCCCGTCAGGGCGTATTGTAACCCCCCAGGCTGCGCGCACTTCGTGTCGCTTCGCCAACCCCCTGCTGGGGGCGACACAGGAGGCCCGGCAAAGCCGGTTCCTCGGTGTCCCACGAAAGCCCTGCCCCAGTATCGGGATGGGGGCTCCGCGCCTTTTAGAATGCCCGCAATGTCTTATCTCGTGCTCGCCCGCAAGTTCCGTCCGAAAACCTTCGGTGAGATGGTCGGCCAGGGGCATGTGGTTCAGGCGCTCGAGAACGCGCTGACGACGCAGCGCCTGCACCACGCCTATCTCTTCACCGGCACCCGGGGTGTCGGCAAGACCACGGTTTCGCGGATTCTGGCGAAGTCGTTGAACTGCCAGGGGCCGGACGGGCAGGGCGGCATCACGGCCACGCCGTGCGGCGTCTGCCAGGCCTGCCGCGACATCGATGCGGGGCGCTTCGTCGACTACACCGAGCTCGACGCGGCCTCCAACCGGGGCGTGGACGAGGTGCAGTCGCTGCTCGAACAGGCGGTCTACAAGCCGGTGCAGGGGCGCTTCAAGGTCTTCATGATCGACGAAGTGCACATGCTCACGAACACCGCGTTCAACGCGATGCTCAAGACGCTCGAGGAGCCGCCCGAGTACCTCAAGTTCGTGCTGGCCACGACCGATCCGCAGAAGGTGCCGGTGACGGTGCTTTCGCGCTGCCTGCAGTTCAACCTGCGGCCGATGGCGCCCGAGACGGTGCTCGAGCACCTCACCGCCGTGCTGCAGACCGAAAGCGTGCCGGCCGAGCCGCAGGCGCTGCGCCTGCTGGCGCGCGCGGCGCGCGGCTCGATGCGAGATGCGCTCTCGCTCACCGACCAGGCCATCGCGTTCGGCAACGGCGAGCTGGTGGAAGCCGGCGTGCGCCAGATGCTCGGCAGCGTCGATCGCGGCCACGTGTTCCGCCTGATCGAGGCGTTGGCTCAGGGCGACGGCAAGACGGTGGTCGAAACTTCCGAGGCATTGCGCGTCGACGGCATGTCCGCCGCCTCCACGCTGGAAGAAATGACGGCCGTGCTGCAGGCCATGGCGGTGCTGCAGGCCGTGCCCTCGCGCGCTGAAGCGGCCGACGCCGCCACCGACCCCGACGCGGCCGACACTGCGCGCCTCGCCGCGCTGATGCCCGCAGACGAAACCCAGCTGCTCTACAGCCTGTGCCTGCACGGGCGTGGCGAGCTGGGGCTGGCTCCCGACGAGTACGCCGCGCTGACCATGGTGCTGCTGCGGCTGCTGGCCTTCAAGCCTTCCAGCGCGGCCGCATCGACGGCTACCCCGGAAAAAAAAACTCTGAATGAAGCCGAGGCCGCGGCGACGCAGGCTCCGGTGCGTGCGGTTCCGCCTGCTCAGGCTCCCGCCCCAGTGGCTCGCCCGCCAGTCGAAGCGCCCGCGGCGGCCGTGCAGGCCCCGGTCCCGGCACCTGCGGTCCAGGCCGCCACTCCGGTTCCCGCAGGCCACCGCCTCGCAGTGGTCGACGAGCCCCGGCAGGCCGAGCCTCGTTCCGGCGGCGCCAACGGCGATGCTCCCGCCAAGGTCGTCGGCGTGCCTATCCGAGTGCAGCCGCCTCCGAGCGCCCGCGACACCCCGCGCCCCGACGAACCGCGCAGCGCTTTCACGCCGATTCCAACCAGCGAGGACGGCGACTTCTGGTACGCCACTGTCACCCAGCTGGTCGCTGCCGAGGCCATCACCGCGCTGGCGCGAGAGCTCGCCCTGCAGTCGCAGCTTGTCGGCCGCGACACCGACCAGTGGCTGCTGCGCATCGAGCGCGAAACGCTCAACCAGCCGTCCGCCCGCGAGAAGCTCACCGCGGCGCTGAACGGCGCCGGCCACAACGTCAAGCTCGCCATCGAGGTCGGCGGCGTGATCGACAGCCCCGCGCGCCGCAACAAGCAGGCGGCCGACGAGCGCCAGCGCCTGGCCGAGGAAGCCATCATGAGCGACCCCGAGGTCCAGGCGCTGATGCGCGATTTCGACGCGAAGATCGTCCCCGGCACGCTCAAGCCGGCCTGAACTCGCGTCTCCCGTATCCTTCACCCACTTTCCAACCCGACAGATCAGGACCAACGATGTTCAACAAAGGACAACTGGCCGGCCTCATGAAGCAGGCGCAGGCAATGCAGGACAACCTCAAGAAGGCACAGGAAGAACTGGCCACCATCGAGGTCGAAGGCGAATCCGGCGCAGGCCTCGTCAAGGTCGTCATGACCTGCAAGCACGACGTCAAGCGCATCACCATCGACCCCAGCCTGCTGGCGGACGACAAGGACATGCTCGAAGACCTCGTGGCCGCCGCCTTCAACGCCGCCGTGCGCAAGGCGGAGGAAACCAGCGAGCAGAAGATGGGCAAGCTCACGGCCGGCATGCCCGGTCTTCCCCCCGGCATGAAGCTGCCGTTCTGAGCCGGCGGCCGGAATAGATGGCAGACGCCAGTTCGCTCGACGCCTTGGTCGAAGCGCTGCGCCGCCTGCCCGGTGTCGGCGTCAAGTCGGCCTCGCGCATGGCGTTCCACCTGCTGCAGCACGACCGCGACGGAGCGCAACTGCTCGCGCGCGCCCTGCAGCAGGCAGCGGGACAGGTGCGGCATTGCGAGCGCTGCAACACCTTCACGGAAGCGCCGATCTGCAGTGTCTGCCTCGACACGCGGCGCGACCCGACGAAGCTCTGCGTGGTCGAGACGCCGGCCGACCAGGCCGCGCTCGAACGCACCGGCGCCTTCCGCGGCTATTACTTCGTGCTGATGGGCAAGCTCAGTCCGCTCGACGGCGTCGGGCCGAAGGACATCGGGCTGCAGAAACTCTTCGACCGCGCGCGCGACGGCACGGTGAGCGAGGTCATCCTCGCCACCAACTTCACGGCCGAAGGCGAGGCCACCGCGCATGTGATCGGTGAAGGGCTGAAGCAGCGCGGCCTGAAGGTGACGCGCCTCGCGCGCGGCGTGCCGGCCGGCAGCGAGCTCGAGTACGTCGATCTCGGCACCATCGCGCACGCGCTGGTGGATCGCAGGTAGGGCAACCGCACATGACTTTCTCGCTGCTCACGGTCGCCTACTGGTGCGTGCTCGTCGCTTGCGTGTTGCCGTATGTCGCGGCATGGATCGCCAAGGCCGGCAGCTTTGCACCGCGCGACAACCAGCATCCGCGCGAATGGGCCGCGAAGCAGAGCGGCTGGCGCGCTCGCGCCAACAGCGCGCAGGCCAACAGCTTCGAGGGCCTGCCGTTCTTCATCGGCGCGGTGATCATCGCGCACCAGCTCGGCGCGGCGCAGGCGCGCCTCGACATGCTCGCGATGGCCTACGTGGTGCTGCGCGTGATCTATCTCGCGCTCTACATCAGGGGCATCGGAAGCCTGCGCAGCGCTGTCTGGGCGCTCGCGTTTCTGGTCAATATCGCGATACTTTTTTTGGCTCGCTGAAGCCTCGGCGAAGGCTTCTCTGCGAGGCCTTCATGCTTACGTGGAAACCCGCACGGGATGACCCCGATGCAGTTGCCTGTTGCGGCCCCTAAGCTCGATTCAGTTTCTTACGAATCACAGAGCCCAGAAGCAACAGTTCAGGCAACAGCTTCAGGCAACAGCTTCAGGCAACAGTTCCAGGCCAGTTTTCATGCTTCATCGCCGTACCCTCATTTCTGCTTCCGCCATCGCCGCCGCAACCATCGCGTTGCCGCGTGTCTTTGCGCAGCAGGCCAAACTGGAGAAGACGAAGATCTCCATCGCGGTGGGTGGCAAGGCGGCGTTCTACTATCTGCCGCTCACCATCTCCGAGCAGCTCGGCTACTTCAAGGCCGAAGGGCTCGACGTTGAGATTTCCGATTTCGCCGGCGGCGCGCGCGCGCTGCAGGCAGTGGTGGGCGGATCGGCCGACGTGTGCTCGGGCGCCTACGAGCACACCATCAACCTGCAGGCCAAGAACCAGTTCTTCCAGGCCTTCGTGCTGCAGGGGCGCGCACCGCAGATCGCGGTGGGCGTGTCGACCAAGAACATGGCCGGCTACACCGGCATCCAGGATCTCAAGGGGAAGAAGATCGGCGTCTCGGCACCGGGCTCGTCGACCAACATGGTGGCCAACCTCGTGCTGTCGCGCGGCGGGCTCAAGGCCAGCGACGTGAGCTACATCGGCGTGGGCGTGGCGGCCGGCGCGCTCACCGCGCTGCGCTCGGGCCAGATCGACGCCATCAGCAACACCGACCCGGTGATGACCATGCTCGAGCAGAAGGGCGACGTGAAGATCATCAGCGACACGCGCACGCTCAAGGGCACGCAGCAGGTGTTCGGCGGCACGATGCCGGCGGCCTGCCTCTATGCGTCGTCCGACTTCGTCCAGAAGAATCCCAACACCTGCCAGGCGCTGGCGAACGCGATCGTGCATGGGCTCAAGTGGCTGCAGACGGCAGGGCCGGGCGACATCATCAAGACGGTGCCCGAGACCTACCTGCTCGGTGATCGCGCGCTGTACCTGGCTTCTTTCGACAAGGTGCGCGAGTCGATCGCCACCGACGGCCTCGTGCCCACCGACGGCCCCAAGACCGCGCTGAACGCGATCGCCAGCTTCGACACCACCGTGAAGGCCGACAAGATCGACCTCGCCAGGACCTACACCAACGATTTTGCAAGGCGCGCCAAGGACAGGTTCAAAGCCTGACCCCCGCATGTCCCGCGACCCGGCTCAGGCCGGGTTTTTTCTGCCATGTCCGAACACGCACTCGAACTCCTCTCCATCAGCTGCACCTTTCTGTCGAAGGACGATCCTGACCAGCGCTACACGGCGGTAGCCGACACCACGCTGCGCGTGAAGGCCGGGGAGTTCGTCTCGGTGGTCGGTCCCACGGGCTGCGGCAAGTCGACGCTGCTGAACGTGGGCGCCGGGCTGCTGCAGCCTTCCTCGGGCACGGTGAAAGTCTTCGGCCAGACGCTCTCGGGCATCAACGCGCGCGCGGGCTACATGTTCCAGTCGGAGGCGCTGATGCCATGGCGCAGCGCCATCGACAACGTGATGGTGGGCCTGCAATACCGCGGCGTGCCCGAGGCGCAGGCGCGCGAGCAGGCCGGGGCATGGCTCTCGCGCGTGGGCCTCTCGGGCTTCGGCGACCGATACCCGCACCAGCTCTCCGGCGGCATGCGCAAGCGCGTGGCGCTGGCGCAGACGCTGGTGCTCGACCCCGACATCATCCTCATGGACGAGCCCTTCAGCGCGCTCGACATCCAGACGCGCCAACTCATGGAGAACGAGGTGCTCGAGCTCTGGAGCGCGAAGAAGAAGGCGGTGCTCTTCATCACACACGACCTCGACGAGGCCATCGCGATGAGCGATCGCGTGGTGGTGCTGTCGGCCGGCCCGGCCACGCATCCCATCGGCGAATTCGCCATCGATCTTCCGCGTCCGCGCGACGTGGCGGAGGTGCGAACGCAGCCGCGCTTCGTCGAGCTGCACACCCAGATCTGGGAGGTGCTGCGCGACGAGGTGCTCAAGGGCTATGCGCAGCAGCTCAGGAAGGCCGCGTGATGGCACGGCCCGGTCTGAACGAACGCAATGCGCGCTTCTGGCAGCTGGCGTTGCTGGCGCTGATCCTGGTGGCGTGGCATGTCGCCTCGCGCAATCAGCAGATCGCCTTCTTCCTCGGCGAGCCTATCCAGGTTGCGGGGCGCATCTGGAGCTGGTTCCTGCCGTTCGAGGTTCCGGCCAACGCACTCTTTCCCGAAGGACTGAAGGGCAACGCCGACATCTACCAGCACCTGGGCACCACGCTGCTGGAGACGGTGCTGGCCTTCGGCATCGGCACCGTGCTCGGGCTGGCCTGCGGGCTGTGGCTGGCGCTCGCGCCCACGGCGAGCCTGATTCTCGATCCGTACATCAAGGCCGCCAACTCGATGCCGCGCTTGATCCTCGCGCCCATCTTCGCGCTGTGGTTCGGCCTTGGCATCTGGAGCAAGGTGGCGCTGGCGGTGACGCTGGTGTTCTTCATCGTGTTCTTCAACGTCTACCAGGGCGTGCGCGAGGTGAGCCCGGTGGTGCTGGCCAACGCGAAGATGCTGGGCGCCAACCAGCGGCAACTGCTGCGCACCGTGTACCTGCCGAGCGCGACCAGCTGGGTGTTCTCCAGCCTGCACACCTCGGTGGGGCTGGCCTTCGTGGGCGCGGTAGTGGGCGAGTACCTGGGCTCGGCGCGCGGCGTGGGCTACCTGATCCTGCAGGCCGAGGGCACCTTCGACGTCAACACCGTGTTCGCCGGCATCGTGGTGCTCACGGCCTTCGCGCTGGCGCTGGACGGGATCGTCGGGGTCATCGAAAGGCGCCTGATGAAGTGGCAGCCGAAGACGGGCGAGACCGAGAAGCTCTAGTTCGGCCCCGTGCGATGATCGCGCGCGGCAGCCTCAGGGCGCCGCAACGATTCATGGGGGTAAACGAACAATGAGCCACGACAACAACCACAAGCGGGCCACGACCCTGCGCTCGCGCAGCGAGGCGGCACGGGTCTCCAACGAAGAGCTGTTCTTCGACCTGGTCTACGCCTTCTCCGTCACGCAGCTTTCCCACTACCTGCTCGACCACCTCACGCTGATGGGGGCGCTGCAGACGCTGGTCATGTGGTTCGCCGTCTGGCTGGGCTGGCAGTACACGGCCTGGACCACCAACTGGTTCAACCCTGGCACGCTGCGCATCCGCGGCGTGCTCTTCGCGATCATGCTGCTGGCGATGGTGATGGCCTCGGCGCTGCCAGGCGCCTTCTCCGAGCGCGGACTGGTGTTCGCGCTGTGCTTCGTGGGCATCCAGGCGGGGCGCACCTTCTGCATGCTGATCGCCATCGGCCCGAACGATCCGCTCACGCCCAACTTCCGCCGCCTGCTGGCCTGGAACTGCGTGGCCGGCGTGTTCTGGATCGCCGGCGGCTTCGCCGAAGGGCAGGCGCGCCTTGCGTTGTGGTTCGGCGGAGTGCTGTGCGAGTACATCGCTCCGATGATCGGCCTGCGCTTTCCGGGCCTGGGCCGTTCGCTGACCAGCGACTGGACCATCGACGGCGGCCACCTCGCCGAGCGCTGCCAGCTCTTCGTGATCGTCGCGCTGGGCGAGTCGGTGCTGGCCACCGGCATCGCCTTCGGGCACCACGTCGAATGGCATGGCGTCGACCTGTTCGCGCTGCTCGTGGGCTTCGCGGGCAGCCTGGCGATGTGGTGGATGTACTTCGACACCAGCGCCAGGGAAGCCACGCACGTCATCGAGCATGCGCAGGACCCGGGCGCCATCGGCGCGAAGTTCCACTACACGCACGTGATCCTGGTGGCCGGCATCATCGTGTGCGCCGTGGCGGACGAGCTGACGATCGGCGAGGGCTCGCACCACGCCGAGCTCAAGTACCTGGGCGCGCTGATCGGCGGCCCGGCGATCTACCTGTTCGGCAATGCGCTCTTCAAGCGCGTGGTGCGCGGCTTCCTGCCGCAGTCGCATCTCTTCGGGCTGGGCTTCCTGGCGGTGCTCGCGGTGTTCGCCTCGCACCTGACGGTGCTGGTGGTGGGAACGCTCACCACCGCCATCATGATCGGGGTCGCCGCGATGGAGGCTATCGTGCGACGCAGGGCACAGCAGGCCGCAAAGGCCCACTGAGCCTCCGTCAGCCTGCTTCTCAGCGCTTCTTCTTGGAGGGCGTGCCGCCGCGCTTCTCGCGCACGACCTGCTGCTTGCTGCTCGCAGGCACCTTGACCACGCTGCCGGCGCCACGCGGGGCTGCAGACTTGGAAGGCGCGCCGCCGCGGCGGGCCGGGGCGGGCGCTGCTGCATGCGAGGTTGCGCGGATGCCGGTGCCGGCGCGGGCAGCCACCGTTGCGCGAACGGGCAGGTACACCACCACGCTGTAGCCGCGCTTGAACGCGTGGTTCGGCTTCACGTCGTTCCACTCGGCCACGCTGGCGGGCTTGAGGTTGTAGCGGCGCGCGATGCTCGCGACGTTGTCGGCGCGTCCGGCCTTTACCGTCGTGCGGCGCGTGACGATCTCGGGCTGGAAGCTCAGGTGGCCGCCATCGGCGACCACCGCCGCCACGTCTTCCTTCACACGGGCGCCGCGCGGCACGATCAGCGTCGAGCCGGCCTTGATGAGCATCCGCGGCGGGATGTTGTTGATGGAGCGCAGGTCGTTCTCGCTCATGCCCGAGCGCTGGGCGGCGTCGGCCACCGTCATGGTGTTGGGCACGACCCAGGCGGTCCAGCTGGCGTACTGGCCTTGCGAGTAGGCGTCGAAGTTGCGCTGGAACACGGCGGCGTTGTCCCAGGGCAGCAGGATCTGCGGCGTGCCGGCGGCGATCAGCACCGGCTTGTGGGCTGCGGGGTTCAACGCGCGGAAGTCTTCGAGCCGCACGTCGGCCAGCTTGGCGGCGAGCTCGACGTCGAGGTCGCGCGTGAGCGTGACGGTCTGGAAGTAGGGGTGGTTGGCGATCAGCGGCAGCTCGGTGTTGAAGGCCTGCGGATTCGCCACGATGTTCTTCACCGCCTGCAGCTTGGGCACGTACATGCGCGTCTCGGCGGGCATGGTGAGGTCGCTGTAGGTGGTGGGCAGGCCCAGGCGCTGGTTCTTGGCGATGGCGCGGCTCACGCTGCCTTCACCCCAGTTGTAGGCGGCCAGCGCGAGCTGCCAGTCGCCGAACATGCCGTAGAGCTTCTGCAGGTAGTCGAGCGCTGCGCGGGTGGAGGCCACCACGTCGCGGCGGTCGTCGCGGAAGATGTTCTGCTTCAGGTCGAAGTCGTTGCCGGTGGCCGGCATGAACTGCCACATGCCCGCGGCGCGGGCGCTGGAGATGGCCTGCGGGTTGAACGCGCTCTCGATATAGGGCAGCAGCGCCAGCTCGGTCGGCATGTTGCGGCGCTCGAGCTCCTCGACGATGTGGAAGATGTACTTGTTCGAGCGCTCCGTCATGCGCTGGATGTAGTCGGGCCTGCTGGCATACCACTGCTCGCGGTCGCGCACGAGGTCGTTGTCGAGGTCCGGCATCTTGAAGCCGCGGCGGATGCGGTCCCACATGTCGACCGGCGGTGCGAGCGTGACGACGCTCTGTGAATGGGCCTGGCCGCTGGTCAGCGGGGAGAGCGCGTCGCGCGGATAGACGGGGGCCGCGCTGCCGGCGACCTTGGAGCCGGTGCCGCCGGCACGCGCCGACGAGGAGGGGGAAGAGGAGGAGGAAGAGGTGCTGTTGTCGTTCGTGTTCGCGCAGCCGGCGAGCACCAGTGAACCTGCAAGGCAGGTGGCAGCGATCAGTTTCATCGGAAGTCGTTTTTCCATTGGCGCAGTGCCGCGAACACGTCGGCCTCGGCTGCATCGGCAGCCAGCTCGGCGTGGGCACGCACCGCTCTAAGGACAGTGGCTTCGCGGCTGCGAAGAAAGGGGTTGACCTGGCGTTCGACCGCCAGTTGCGACGGCAGCGTGGGCTGCCCCTTCGCGCGCAGGCTCTCGCAGCGCGCGTTGTAGTGAGTCAGCTCGGCGTTGGCCGGTTCCACCGCCTGCGCGAAACGCAGGTTAGAAAGTGTGTACTCGTGGGCGCAGCACACGCGCGTGTCGCCGGGCAAGGCGGCGAGCGCGTCGAGCGAGGCCAGCATCTGCGAGGGCGTGCCCTCGAAGAGGCGCCCGCAGCCGCCGGAGAAGAGCGTGTCGCCGCAGAAGAGCAGCGGCGCGTCTTCGCGCGAGGCCTGCCCGGCGGGCAGGAAGTAGGCGATGTGCCCGGCTGTATGGCCCGGCACGTCGATGACCTCGAAGCGCAGCCCGAGGGCATCGGCAATGTCGCCTTGCGCCAGCGGCGCGAAGGGCTCGGGAATGCGCTCGCGCGCGGGGCCCCATACCTTTGCCCCGGTGGCTGCATGCAATGCGGCCACGCCGCCCGTGTGATCGGGATGGTGGTGCGTGACTAGAATCGCGGCCAGCCGCAGCTTGTCGCGCGCCAGCGCGTCGAACACCGGTTGGGCATCGCCCGGATCCACCACGATGGCGTGGGACCCGTCGTGCAGCATCCAGATGTAGTTGTCGGCGAAAGCGGGCAGCGGAACAAGGGTCATGAGCGGTCAAATTATAGGTTTGCAGGATTGGTTCGCGACCCCCCCGGGGCGGTACCTGCTGGCTTGGGAGCAGGCCCAGTTCGATCAGGCGGTGGCCGATGTATTCGGCTATCACGCGCTCCAGCTGGGCGCCGCCGAGGTCGATGGCCTGCGCGCCAACCGCATGCCGCACCGCTGGCTGGCTCTCGACGACCCGGCCCGCGGCGGCAAGGCGACGCTGCTCACGGACTTCGCTGCCTTGCCTTTCGCGGCCAACAGCCTCGACCTGGTGGTGCTGCCGCACGCGCTCGAGCTGAGCCCCGACCCGCACGCCACGCTGCGCGAGGTCGAGCGGGTGCTGGTGCCCGAGGGCCGCGTGGTCATCTGCGGGCTCAATCCGACCAGCCTCTGGGGCATGCGGCAGCGCCGCGCACATGTCTACCGCAGGCTGGGCATCGGCGATCTCTACCTGCCCGAGGGCGGCGAGTTCATCGGCTACTGGCGCATGCGCGACTGGCTGCGCCTGCTGAGCTTCGAGGTGGAGTCGGGTCGCTTCGGCATCTACCGGCCGGCGGTGCGCAGCGAGGCGTGGCTGGAGCGCCTGCGCTGGGTGGACTCCGTCGGCGAGCGCTGGTGGCCGATCTTCGGCGCGGCCTACTTCCTGGTCGCGGTGAAGCGGGTGCGCGGCATGCGCCTGCTGAGCGCCGACTGGCGCCGCGCCGGTGCCCGCGCCACGGCGCCGGTGCCCATCGCCGGCAAGGTGCATCGCGACGGGCCAGGCAAGAATTGGAAGAAATGAAGATCGATTGGAATCGAATGAAGAAGAAGGAAACGTCAGCTTGAACGAAGTCGTGATCTATACCGATGGCGCATGCAAGGGTAATCCCGGGCCCGGCGGCTGGGGCGCGTGGCTCAAGTCCGGCACCAGCGAGAAGGACCTGTTCGGCGGCGAACTCAACACCACCAACAACCGCATGGAGCTGACCGCCGTCATCGAAGGCCTGGCCGCGCTCAAGCGGCCCTGCAAGGTGCTGCTCTACCTCGACAGCCAATACGTGCGCAAGGGCATCACCGAATGGATCCGCGGCTGGAAGGCCAAGGGCTGGGTCACCGCGAGCAAGGAGCCGGTGAAGAACGTCGAGCTCTGGAAGCGGCTCGACGCGCTGGTGAACGAAGGCGGCCACCAGATCGAGTGGCGCTGGGTCAAGGGCCACTCGGGCGATCCGGGCAACGAGCGCGCGGACATGCTGGCCAACAAGGGCGTGGACAAGGCGCTGGGGCGGATCTGACCCCGGGCCCGCTCTCCGGCGGTTAGATCACTCCGTCGAACATCATCACGTCGACTTCCTCGCCGGGCGCTACGCTGCCTTGGTCGTGGCGCAGCACCACGAGCCCGTTGGCCTCCAGCATCGAACTCAGCACGCCCGAACCCTGGTTGGCCGCCACGCACACCTCGGGCAGCGCGCCGGGCACGGCCTTCACGAAACCGCGTTGATATTCGGTGCGGCCCGGCTTCTTTCGGATCGAGCCCGTGCTGCGCGCGCGCAGCAGCGGCGGCGGCGCGGCTGCCGCTTCGTGGCAGCCCATCATGCGCAGCAGCGCAGGCCGCACGAAGGCCAGGAAGGTCACCATCACTGCCACCGGATTGCCCGGCAGCCCGAACAGCACGGCCGGCGGCTTCGATGCGCTTTCCTCCGTGGGAATCAGTCCCACCGCCAGCGGCCGGCCCGGCCGCATCGCCACGCGCCAGAATGCCATGTCGCCCAGCTGCTGCATCACGGCGCGCGTGTGGTCGGCCGCGCCCGCGCTCACGCCGCCGCTGGTGACGATGGCGTCGGCCTCGCGCGCTGCGCGCCGCAGCGTGGCGGCGAGCGTGGCCGGGTCGTCGCGCACGAGGCCGAGGTCGAGCACCTCGCAGCCCAGCCGCGTGAGCAGGCCGATCACGGTGTAGCGGTTGCTGTCGTACACGGCGCCCTCGCGCGGCGCGTCGCCCAGGCTCAGGATTTCGTCGCCGGTCGAGAAGCAGGCCACCCGCAGCCGCCGCAGCGCGGGTACGCCCGGCAGGCCCAGGCTCGCGACCATGCCCAGCGCGGCGGGCGAAAGGCGCTCGCCCTTGCGCAGCGCGGGCTGGCCCTTCATGAGGTCTTCTCCGGCGAACCGGCGGTTGTCGCCGCGGCGCAGCACCCGGGCGGGGAAGCAGACGCGATCGCCATCGACCTTGCAGAACTCCTGCGGAATGACGGTGTCGAGGCCCGTCGGCATCATCGCGCCGGTCATGATGCGCACCGCATCGCCGGGCCCCAGCGCGCCGCGCCATGCGGCTCCGGCGAGCGCCGTGCCCACCACGCGCAGCGTGATGGATGCGTCGCTGGGCGCCTTGTCGGGCAGCACGGCGCCGTCGAAGGCGTAGCCGTCCATGGCGGAGTTGTCGTGCGGAGGCACGCTGACGGGCGAGACGATGTCCTCGGCCAGCACGCGGCCGAGCGCTTCAGAGAGCGAGACGCTCTCGCGCCCGGTGACGACGGCCGTGGCCATCAGCTGGGAAAGAAAGGCGTGGACGGCCTCGACGCTCAGGTCGGCGTCGTCATGGCCCGCGAGGGCGGAAGCGAGTTCTGCGATGCGGCTCATCTCATCGGTTTTCGAGGGCGTGCAGTTCGGCCAGGGTGTTGGCGTTGAAGAACGCGTCGGGCGCGTCACCGGGCCGGTCGAAGGGCACTTGCACGGCGCGGTGCTGCGCGATCCAGGCGTGGACCTTGCGGCCGCCGGCGGCGGTGTAGCGAAGCAGGCTTTCGCGAAGGCTGGCGCGCAGCAGGCAGAAGACGGGCTGGGGGCGCAGTTCCACCGTGCCGCCGCCATCGGCGGGCTCGGGCGCCACCACCAGGGCGATGTCGGCCTGGCTGGCCGCCGCCGCTTCGGCGAGGCGGGCGGCGAGGTCCGGCGGGAAGAGGGGCGTGTCGCAGGGCACCGTCAGCAGCCAGGGCGTGGCGCAGTGCTCCAGCCCGGTCAGGAAGCCCGCCAGCGGGCCAGGGTAGTCCGCGAGGCTGTCGGGCCAAACCGGCGCGCCGAAGGCTTCGTACTCGGCGAGATTGCGGTTGGCATTGACCATGAGCGTGCCGACCTGCGGCGCCAGCCGCCGCATCGCATGCAGCGCCAGCGGCTCGCCGTTGAAAGGCTGCAGCCCCTTGTCGACGCCGCCCATGCGCGAGCCGCGGCCGCCGGCCAGCAGCAGACCCGTGATGTCGGCGGACGCGATGCTGGCGTGCGCGGGCATGGCGGGCGCCTGCCTCATCCGCCGATGTAGCTCATCTCGACGCGGCGCGGGCCCTTGGAGCCGGCGTCGCCGTTGCCGTTGTCGCCATCGGGGCCGCGCAGGGCGCGCAGCTCGGAGTAGCGGTCGGCGCGGCCCTGCCAGATGTGGCCGATGGCCGAAGCGATGTCTTCGTCGCTGGCGTTGCCGCGCAGCAGCGGGCGCAGGTCGTGGCCGGCGCTCGCGAAGAGGCACAGGTACAGCTTGCCTTCGGTGGAGAGACGCGCGCGGCTGCAGTCGTGACAGAAGGCCTGGGTGACGCTGCTGATGACGCCGATCTCGCCGCCGCCGTCGGCATAGGCCCAGCGCTTGGCGGTCTCGCCGGGCGTGGTGGCGCCCAGCGGTACGAGCGGGAATTCGGAATGGATGCGCGTGACGACGTCGGCCGACGGCAGTACCTCGTCCATGCGCCAGCCATTGGTGGCGCCAACGTCCATGTACTCGATGAAGCGCAGCACCACCTTGCCGGCGTGATGAGTACGGAAGTAGCGCGCCATCGGCAGGATCTCCTGCTCGTTGGTGCCGCGCTTGACCACCATGTTGACCTTGACCGGGCCCAGGCCCGCGGCCAGCGCCGCGTCGATGCCCGCGAGCACGTCGGCCACCGGGAAGTCGACATCGTTCATCTGGCGGAACACCGCGTCGTCGAGGCTGTCCAGGCTCACGGTCACGCGCTGCAGGCCGGCGGCGCGCAGGCCGGCGGCCTTGCGCGCGAGCAGAGAGCCGTTGGTGGTCAGGGTCAGCGCCAGCGGCTCGCCCGCGGGCGTGCGGATCTCGGCGAGCTGCTCCACCAGGCCCTCGATGTTCTTTCGCAGCAGCGGCTCGCCGCCGGTCAGCCGGATCTTGCGCGTGCCGTGCGCGGCAAAGAGGCGGGCCAGCCGGGTGATTTCCTCGAAGCTCAGCAGGGCGCTGTGCGGCAGGTACTTGTAGTCCTTGTCGAACACGTCCTTGGGCATGCAGTAGCTGCAACGGAAATTGCAGCGGTCGGTCACGCTGATGCGCAGGTCGGTCAGGGGCCGGCCCAGCCGGTCGAGCAGCATGCCGGTGGCGGGCACGGCGACCTCCGGCACGGCCACCGCAGGGCGTGCTCGGCCGATGCTGGAGATCGGAATGACGGTGCTGCTGCTGTTCTTCATGGCTTCGTGAGGTGGGGCCCGATTTTGCGCCAGGCCCCAAGGGCCTGCGGAACACAGGCTACTTGATCACGGCCGCATAAATCATGTCCCGGGTCAATGTTCTGTAATGTGTCCTGAATTTCGGCGACTGCAGCATCAGCACCACGAACATCTCGTTCTTCGGGTCGACCCACATGTAGGTGCCGCCCGCGCCGCCCCAGTTGTATTCACCGCCCGCCGAGGGGTAGGGCGCCTCGCCGTCGTTGCGGCGCACCGCGAAGCCCAGGCCGAAGCCGTAGCCAGGACCCGGCAGGTAGAGCGGGCCGGGCACGATGCCGGATCCCGCGTTGGAGTGGTCGGCGGTCATCAGGGCGATGGTGCGCGGGCCAAGATAGTGCCTGCCGTCGAGCGAGCCGCCATTGATCAGCATCTGCAGGAAGCGGGCGTAGTCGTTCGCGGTCGACACCAACCCGCCGCCGCCCGATTCGTACTTGCGCACGATACGCGGGTCGTTGAATTCGGCGCCCACGCCGAAGCTGCGGTCGTTGGGCAGCGGCTCGGCGATGCGTGACTGGCGGGCCGGCTCGGGCACGTAATAGGTGGTGTCCTTCATGCCCAGCGGATCGAATAGCCGGGCCTTCTCGAACTGGTAGAGCGACTGGCCCGAGACCACCTCGATCACCCGGCCGAGGATGTCGGTCGACTGGCTGTAGTCCCAGGTCGTGCCCGGCTGGTAGGCCAGCGGCAGCTTCGCCAGGCGCTGGGAGAACTCGGCCAGCGTGGGGTCGCCAGCGCCCAGGTTGGCGGCGTTGTAGGCCTGCTTCACGAGGCCAGGGCCGAAGAAACCGTAGGTCAGGCCCGAGGTGTGGCGCATCAGGTCGTGCACGGTGATCGGTCGGCGCGCGGGCACGGTCTCGAGCACCGGCTTGCCGTCGGCGCCGGGCTTCTCGACGCCCACCGTCATGCTCGCGAATTCGGGCAGGTAGGTTGAGATCGGGTCGTCGAGCTTCAGGCGGCCGTCCTCCACCAGCATCATCGCGGCCACCGTGGTGATGGGCTTGCTCATCGAATAGATGCGGAAGATGCCGTCGCGCGGCATCGGCGTGCCGGCGGCGCTGTCGAGCTTGCCGACCGGCTCGAACCACGCCACCTTGCCCTGGCGGGCCACCAGCAGCACCGCGCCCGGGATCTTGCCGGCCGCCACGTCGGCCTTGAGGACCTTGCCGAGCATCTGCAGGCGCTCGCTGGAGAGGCCGACCTGCTCGGGCGTGGCCGTGGGCAGTTGCTGCGCCGCCGCAAGCAGGGGAATGGCCAGGCCCAGGCCGAGCACTGCGGCGCGCAGCTTGCGCTTCAGGAATCTCATGGTGTCGTCTCCGTCTTGTTGTGGTGGATGAAAAAACGAAAACCGTGCGCGGCGGTCCCGGAGCCGCCCTCGCCTGACCAGCCCGGCGCTATCCGCGGCAGAGCTTCAGGTTCGTGCGCGTGGCGCGGACCACGGGCAGGTAGATGTCGGCGTCGGCCGGTGGGTAGTTTTCCTTGATGCCGTCGTCGGTGCGGGCGGCGTCCTCGGCCAGCGGCTGCAGCGTCTTGAGGCAGGCGGCGCGGTCGTCGAGCTTGTACTGCGTGAGCGCGAGGTCGTTGCGCAGCCAGGCCTTGGTGATCCAGTCGAGTGTCCTGTCGCAGTCCGAGAGAACGGGCGCGAGGGTGGTCTGCGCGGCGGCGTAGTCCTTGGCGTCGTACTGCCGCTTGAAGGTTTTGCGCGTGCTGCTCACGGCCTTGTCGGTGCAGTAGGGGGCAGGGCGGATGTAGGTGCCTTCGAAGACGGCGCGCATGCCGCAGTAGCCGCGGCACTCGTCCGAGCCATTGGTTGTGACCTGCAGCTTGTCGGCATTGGCCGCGAAGTTCACCACGCACCCCGTGTCGTCGAGCTTGGCCTTGCCCCGCGCGATGGTGCCGTCGAGCGCGCAGGTGTGGACGTTGGCGCCGATGGTGGTGATGTCGAAGTGGCCGTTGGGCTTGATGCGCAGCGAGCCGCTGCCGCCCTCGTAGATGTAGTCGCCGGTGGGCGGCGTGGCGCCGTTCTGCGCGGCGGCGAGGGCGCAGCCAAGGAGCAATGCGAGGGGAAGAAAGATGGATCGTGCGAGCTTCATCGTTGGAGATCTCCCGGAAAACATGCCGTAGGGCAGTGTATCGATCGTTGCCGAAAGCTTCCGGGATTGGCGGGTTTGCGTCATTCGATATCTCTATGTCTTGACGTAGACAATGAGAATTCCTATCATTTGGGCGCCTGAGTACGCACATGTCGACAACGCAAAGGGCTCTTTCAACCAAGGAGCTTCCCGACCGTGCCGTACACCCTGCCAGCCTTGTCCTATGCCTTCGACGCGCTCGAACCCCACATCGACGCGCTGACGATGGAAATCCACCACGGCAAGCACCACCAGACCTATGTGAACAACCTCAACGCGGCGTTGAAAGACACGCCGCACGAGGGAACGCCGGTCGAAGAGCTCATCGCCGGTGTCGAGCAATTGCCCGAAGCGCTGCGCGCGCCGGTGCGCAACAACGGCGGCGGGCACGCCAACCACACCCTGTTCTGGACCGTGATGGCGCCCGTCGGCCAGGGCGGCGGCGGGGTACCCACCGGAGCGCTTGCCAAGGCCATCGACGCCGACCTGGGCGGCTTCGATGCCTTCAAGGACGCATTCACCAAGGCCGCCCTCACGCGCTTCGGCAGCGGCTGGGCGTGGCTCTGCGTCGGTGTCGGCGGCAAGCTCGCGGTGGAAAGCAGCGGCAACCAGGACAGCCCGCTGATGCGCGGCATCGGTTCGGGCAACACGCCGATCCTCGGGCTCGACGTGTGGGAGCACGCCTACTACCTCAAGTACCAGAACCGCCGCCCCGAGTACATCGCGGCCTTCTACAACGTCGTGAACTGGGCCGAAGTGGCCCGGCGCCACGCTGCCGCTACCGGCGGTTGAGGAGCAACCCATGAACGAGCCGCGACAGGGCGCCATCGCGCAAGGCAGGCAGTCGAGGCCCGCCAGGCCGATGCGCGAACGGATCGGCTTCGCCATCGTCGCGGCCGGCGTGCTGATCGGCGCCTTGCAGTTCTGGCAGTTCGTGCGATCCGACCCGCTGGTGTGGAACGCCTTGCTTGGCGGCTCGGTCGCGGCGCTGGCGACCGCGCTCGGCACGCTGCCGGTGCTGTTCTCGCAGAAGCTGCCCGAGCGGCTGCAGGACACCCTCTTCGGTTTCGGCGCCGGCGTGATGCTGGCGGCCAGCGCCTTCTCGCTGATCATCCCGGGCCTGGAGGCCGCGAAGAACGCGGGCACCTTCGGCGGCGGAAGCTGGGCGGCGGGCGGGGTGATCGGCTGCGCCATCCTGCTGGGCGGCATCGCGCTGATGCTGATGGACCGCGTGCTGCCGCACGAGCATTTCATCAAGGGCCGCGAAGGCAATGCCGCCAAGCAGCTGCGCCGCACCTGGCTCTTCGTCTTCGCGATCGCGCTGCACAACGTGCCCGAGGGCCTGGCCATCGGCGTGGGATATGCCGCCAACAACGGGCTGCGCGCCGATGCGCTGGCCACCGGTATCGCGATCCAGGACGTGCCCGAGGGGCTGGTCGTCGCGGTGGCGTTGCTGGCCGCGGGCTACAGCCGTGGGTTCGCCGTGCTGATCGGCATGCTCTCCGGGATGGTCGAGCCGCTGGGTGCCGTGCTGGGCGCGGCCGTGGTCGGCCACTCGGCGATGCTTCTGCCCTGGGGGCTGGGCTTCGCGGCGGGCGCGATGCTCTTCGTGATCAGCCACGAGATCATTCCCGAGTCGCACCGCAAGGGGCACGAAGCCTTCGCCACCAGCGGGCTGATGATCGGCTTCGTGCTCATGATGCTGCTCGACACAGCGCTGGGCTGACGCACCCGCCCGCGCGGCGCGCCAACCAAGGCCCTTAGCCGTGCTTGACGGCGACGGTCTTCAGAGTGGTGAATCCGTACAGCGCCTCGAAGCCCTTCTCGCGGCCATAGCCCGACGACTTCACGCCGCCAAAGGGCAGTTCGACGCCGCCGCCGGCGCCGTAGTTGTTGATGAACACCTGGCCGCTCTTCACGCGCTTGGCCATGCGGAACTGGCGCGCGCCGTCGGTCGTCCATACGCCGGCGACCAGGCCGAAATGCGTTGCGTTGGCCAGTGCGACAGCCTCGTCCTCGTCGGCGAACTGCATCGCGGCCAGCACCGGGCCGAACACTTCTTCCTGTGCGAGACGGTGGTTCACCGGCACGTCGCGCAGCAGGGTGGGGGCCTGGTAGAAGCCGGTTTCGGGCGCTTCCTCGACCACGATGCCCTGCGCCACCATCGGGATGCCGGCGTGCTGCGCGTCGCTCAAAAAGTCCCACACGCGCTGCTGCTGCGTCTGGCGGATCAGCGGGCCCACGTCGAGGTCCATGGCCGCCGGGCCGACGCGCAGCGCCTCGAAGGCGTGGCCCAGGCGCTCCAGGAGCGGCTCGTAGATGTCGCGCTGGATCAGCACCCGCGAGCCGGCCGAGCAGGTCTGGCCGGCGTTCTGCACGATGGCGTTGATGACCACCGGAATGGCCGCGTCCAGGTCGGCGTCCGCGAAGATGATCTGCGGGCTCTTGCCGCCCAGTTCCAGCGTCACGGGGCAATGCCGCTCCGCCGCCACCTGCTGGATCAGCGTGCCGATCTTCGGGCTGCCGGTGAAGCTGATGTGGTCGATGCCCGCGTGCCGCGCGAGCGCGTCGCCCACCTCGTGGCCGTAGCCCGTCACGATGTTGAGCGCGCCGGCCGGGAACCCGACCTCGGCCGCCAGCTGCGCCACGCGGATCAGCGAGAGGCAGGCGTCTTCCGCCGGCTTCACCACGCACACGTTGCCCGCCGCCAGTGCGCCGCCCACGCTGCGCCCGAAGATCTGCATCGGGTAGTTCCAGGGAATGATGTGGCCCGTTACGCCGTGCGGCTCGCGCCAGGTGAAGACGCTGTAGCCGTCCTGGTAGGGGATGGTCTCGCCGTGCAGCTTGTCGCAGGCGCCGGCATAGAACTCGAAGTAGCGCACCAGCGCCACCGCGTCGGCGCGTGCCTGCTTGACGGGCTTGCCGCAGTCGCGCTGCTCGATCAGCGCGAGCTCGTCGACGTGCTCGGCGATCTTCTGCGAGAGCTTGAAGAGCAGGCGGCCGCGGTCGGCGGCGCTGACCTTGTGCCAAACGCCATCGAAGCAGTCGCGCGCGGCGCGTACGGCGGAGTCGATGTCGGCAGCATTGCTGCGCTGGATTTCGTCGAAGGGCTGGCCGTCGGAGGGGTCGATGACCGGCAGGGTGCGGCCGGAGGAGGACGGGACGTCCGCGTTGGCGATGTAGTTGAGCTGCATGGGGCTGGATTTTGCGCGAAGCACTCCAAACCCCGTGGCCCGGCGGGGCTCAGACCCCGGGCGCTACTTGGCCGCGCTCGTCCTCGGCAGCGCCTTCACCGCATTCAGCATCCGCTCCACATGCTTGTCCGGATTCAGGTTCTGGTAGTAGTAGGCGACCTTGCCGTTCGGCGCGATCACGTACGACAGGCGGTTGGCGAAGTCGGGGCGGGTCTGCATCAGGGCGTCGAAGCCCTGGATCACGGTCTTTCCTTCGTCGGAGGCGACCGGGAAGCGGCTCTGGCATGACTTGACCGAAAACTTCGACAGGGTACCTATGTCGTCGGCCGAAACGCCGATGACGCTGGCGCCCAGCGCGGTGAACTGGTCGATGGCCTCGGCGAAGGCGTGGGCTTCGATGGAGCAGTCGCTGGAGTCGGCCGCAGGGAAGAAATACACCACCACCGGGCCCTTGGCCAGCGCTTCGGCCAGCGAGTAGCGGAAGGTCTTGCCGCCGAGGGCGGCGTTGGCGGTGAACTTGGGAACCGGGTCGCCGATGTCGAGGGCGGCCCAGGTGGTATTCGTAAGAGCCGCAAAAAAGGCGAGGCAGGCGATGCGGTGGGGGAGTGAACGGGCCATGATGTAACTCCGCAGCGGTGTGGATCGAATTCTAGGCCGGAGCCTTCCCGGAATGGAGGCGAAAAGCGCCTTGAAACCGGTGCGGACCGGCCGGCGTACTGCAGGAACACAAGGACAGAAAACCACAAGAACACGAACTCATGGAAAGACGATCATGAACGCCTGGCTCCCATCATTTCTGCGCATGGCGCTCGCGGGTGTCCTGATTGCGGCGCTCGGCGCCTGCGGCTCGCTGCCCCCCGCGCGCGAACGGCCCGCCGAATTCGCCGCGTCCGCCGACCCCTCGACCACGCTCGCCAGGATTGCTGCTGCTTCCACGCCCCCCGACGAGCATTCCGGCTTCCGGCTGATGCCGCTGGGCGTGTATTCGCTCGACGCGCGCATCCAGCTTGCCCAGCGGGCCCAGCGTTCGCTGGTGGTGCAGTACTACCAGCTCGAGAACGATCCGGTCGGCCGCCTGCTGCTGCGCACGCTGCGCGAGGCGGCGATGCGCGGCGTGAAGGTGCGGGTGCTGGTGGACGACCTGTACACCGTGAAGAGCCAGCAGCTGCTGCTGGCGCTGTCGGAGACGCCCAACGTGGACGTGCGCCTGTTCAACCCGTTCTGCTGCGGGCGCAACGGCTTCCTGTCGCGCTTCGCGGCCTCGCCGTGGGAGATTTCGCGGCTCAACCACCGCATGCACAACAAGCTCTTCATCGCCGACGGCGTGATGGCGGTGGTGGGCGGGCGCAATATCTCCGAGGAGTATTTCGTGCTGAACGAGGCGCAGAACTTCATCGACATGGACGCGCTGGTGGTCGGCAAGGTGGTGCCGCAGCTCGAGTCGATCTTCGACGCCTACTGGAACAGCGAGCAGGTCTGGCCCATCGCCGACATCGTGACGGGCGAGGGCGGCCGCAAGCCCACCGGCGCCGATTTCGACAGCTGGGTGGGCATGGCCGCGCCGCCGCCGAAGGTGGTGCTGCCGCCGTCGGACATCCTCGGCTACGGCCCTATTTCCGAGGAGCTCGACGCCGGGCGCATGGGGCTGCTGTGGGGCGAGGCCCGCGCGGTCGCCGATCCGCCCACCAAGCCGAAGACGATGACCGCCGAGGAGGCCATCTCCACCAGCGTCACGATGCAGGTCTGGGGCCTGTTGATGGATGCCAGGACGGAGGTCGACCTGACCTCGCCCTACCTCGTACCGGGCGAGCGCGGCATGGAGGCATTCCAGGATCTGGCCCGGCGCAAGGTCAAGCTCACGCTGCTGACCAACTCGCTGGCTGCCAACGACGAGCCGCTGGTGCACACCGGCTACGCGCGCTACCGCGAGAAGCTGTTGAAAAGCGGCGCCGACCTGTACGAACTGAGCCCGCAGCGCACCACCGCGGGCGAGCGTTTCGGCATGTTCGGCAAGTCGCTCGGACGGCTGCATGCGAAGACCGCCGCCATAGACAAGAGGCGCATCTTCATCGGCTCGATGAACCTCGACCCGCGCTCGGCCAGCCAGAACACCGAGATGGGCGTGGTGGTCGACAGCCCGCAACTGGCGCGCGAGATGCTGCGCGTGATCAACATCAGCAAGCTGCAGAACTCCTACCGGCTGCGGCTGGCCAAGGACACCGGCACGCTGGAGTGGCTCACCAATGACGGCGAGAAGGAGATGATCCTGACCACGGAGCCGGAGTCCGGCTTCTTCAAGCGCTTCTACAACATGCTCATCGCGCCGATCGTTCCCGAAATGCTGTTGTAGCCTCGGGGGATGGCGCAGACCTTCACCTCGTTGTCCGCCCCGCAGGTCATGCTGTGGGGCCTGCTTTTCTTCGGCGGCATCTATCTCTGCTTCGGCGCCGCCACCTGGCTGCTGACGACGCGCGTGCTGCCGGCGCTGGGCATCGGGCGGGTGCTCGATCCGCGGCCGCTGCAGCCGGGACAGCTGCGGCGCGAGCTGACGCAGTCGGGCCTGTCGGTGCTGATCTTCGGGCTGGGCATGGTGTTTCCGTGGGGGCTGCTGCAGCTGGGCTGGGCGCGGCTCGATCCCGATGCGGGATGGCGGCAGATCGCGGTGGAAATCGTCGTGCTCGCGATCTGGAACGACGTGCATTTCTGGATCAACCACAGGCTGCTGCACACGCGCTGGCTGCGGCGCTTCCATGGGCCGCACCACCGCTCGTTCGTGACCACGCCCTGGTCGACCTACAGCTTCCACCCGGTCGAGGCGCTGATGCTGGGCAACGTGATCCTGCTGCCGATGGTGGTGCACGACTTCAGCTTCTGGTCGCTGGCGGCGGTGCCGGTGTTCAGCCTGTTCTTCAACTGCGTCGGGCATTCGAACTACGACTTCTTCACCGGCGTCTCGTACAGCCACTGGTTCGCGGCGAGCCGCCGGCACCACCTGCACCACGCGGTGCACAACGGCAACTACGGCTTCCAGTTCACCTTCATGGACCGGCTGTTCGGCACGCGCGTGGCGGCCGATGCGGCCGAACCGGTTCTGCAGGCTTTCCGCAAGAAGCATGGCGCGACCACGGCCTGAGGTGAGCCGCCGCGTGCCGAGATTGCGCCACTGGCGCGACTGGCAGAGCCTCGCCTATCTCGCCGCCTTGCCCGCGCTGGCGGTGTGGCAGTGGGTCCGTGGCTTCGACGTGGTGCTGTACGGGCTGATGCTCTTCCTGACGCTGGGTGTGGGCGTGATCCACCACAACCACGTGCACCTGCGCATGTGGCGCAGCCGGCGCATGAACCGGTTGATGGATTTCTGGATCACGCTGCTGCAGGGCCATCCGACCTTCGTGTTCTGGCCCGCGCATGTGGCCAACCACCACCGCCATCGCCATGGCCCGAAGGACGTGGCGCGCACCTACCGCTTCGGCGGCGACACCAATCACCTGTGGGGCTACCTGCTGCACCCGTTCCAGGCCGTCTGGGTGCTGATGCCGCTTTTCTTCGCATGGCTGGCCCGGCTGCGGCGCCACCGGCGTGGCGCCTGGCGCTACTGCATGGCGCAGTACGCGGTGTGGCTGGCGAGCTGGGCGGTGCTGCTGGCGATCGACTGGCGCAAGGCGCTGCTCTTCGTCATCGTGCCGCAGCTGCACGGCCTGCATTGGCTCTTGGCCACCAACTACCTGCAGCACGCGCACGCCGACGGCCGCAAACCCGTGCGGAGGGAGACGTCGGGGGCACCGCGCGATACCGCGGGTAGCCGCCTGAACTACGCGCGCAATTTCGAAGGGCTGGTGAACCCGTTGCTGTTCAACATCGGCCTGCACACCGCACACCACGAGAACCCGCATGCCCACTGGTCCGAGCTCACCCGCCTGCATCGCACGCGCTACCGCGCGCAGGTGGACCCCGTGCTCAACGAGGGCGGGCTGGTGCCGTACATGGTGCGCGTTTTCGTGCTGGGGGCCGTGTGGCCGCGTTTTCGCAGCCGCCCGCTGATGCCCCGCGATTCATCAACTCTCTGAACCATGCCTGTCTCATTCCAACGCGTGTACCTCGAAAGCGCCGGCTATTTCATGCCGGGCGAGCCCGTTTCCAACGATCACATGGACGCGTACATCGCGCCGCTCAACCGCATGTCGGAGCGCATCAAGCGGCGCATCCTGGCGGAGAACGGCATCCTCACGCGGCACTACGCCATCGACGCCGAGGGCATGACCCGGCATACCAACGCGCAGATGGCGGCCGGCGCGATCCGCGACTGCCTGCAGCGCGGCGGCGCGGAGCTCTCGCGGGTGTCGCTGCTGGCCAGCGGCTCCTCGGGCGGCGATGCGCTGATGCCGGGCTTCGCCAACATGATCCAGGGCGAACTGGCGGCGCAGCCGATGGAGACGCATTCGGTGCACGGCATCTGCGCCGCTGGCGTGTCGGCGATCCAGACGGCCGCGCAGGGCATCGAGCTGGGCGCGCACCGCTCGGCGATGGCGGTGGCCAGCGAGATGCCGTCGCGCCTTTTCAAGCGTTCGCGCTTCGCGGCGCGCGGCTACGAGACCGACTTCGACTCGCACTTCCTGCGCTGGATGCTGTCCGATGGAGCAGGAGCCCTGCTCCTGTCCGACAGCGCATCGGCCCTGGCCGGCTCGCCGGGCCTGCGGCTTAAGCTGAAGTGGGTGCACCAGCGCGCCTTTTCGGGCGATTACCCGGTCTGCATGCAGCTGGGGCTGACCGAGGATCGGGCGCGCGGCCATCTGGACTTCGGCTCCTGGGCCGAGGCCGAGGCGGCGGGTGCGCTGTCGCTGAGGCAGGACATCCGGCTGCTGCCGCACCTGTTCGACATCGGCATCCACGAGTACGCGGGGCTGGTACGCGACGGCTGGGTCGATCCGAAGCGGGTCGACCACTTCCTGTGCCATTACTCGTCGGAGAAGTTCATCCCGGTGGTCGAGGACCTGATGGCCAAGGCCGACCTGTCGATCCCGCGCGAACGCTGGTGGAGCAACCTCGCGTGGCGCGGCAACACAGGGGCGGCGTCGATCCTCGTGATGCTGGCCGAATTCCTGCACACCAAGGCGCTGAAACCGGGCGAGCAGATCTTCTGCTACGTGCCGGAGTCCGGGCGCTTCATGGCGGCGTACATGCTGTGGGAAGTAGAGGCCGTCGATGCGGCGCCCGCCGCGGTGGCGCCACGCGCCGCGGCCGTGCCGGATGACGACCTCCTGATCGCGCCCCCGCACGACCCCGCCGCCGCGCCCGAAGGGCTGGGCGCACTGCTGACCGAGCTGGCCGCCATCTGGCACGACTACCGTTCGCGCGTGTGGCGCACGCCGCTCATCCGCCAGATCCGCGAGCGCCGCTTTGCCGTGCCCGACTACCTGAACTGGATGGAGCAGTGGGTGCCCCAGGTGCGCGAGGGCAGCAAGTGGATGCGCGAAGGCGCAGCCTCTCTGAGCGAGCCCTACCAGATGCTGGCCTCGCTGATCGGCGTGCATGCGGGCGAGGAGCAGAACGACTTCAACATCCTCTTCAGCGACTACCGAAAGGCCGGTGGTACGGTCGAGAACATCGAGGAGCTGCGCCGCAACCCCGGCGGCGAGGCGCTCAACGCCTACCTGCACAGCCTGGCCGCCACGCGCGACCCGATCGGGCTGCTGGGCGCGATCTACATCATCGAGGGCACGGGCCAGCGCATCGTGCCGGCGCTGCTGCCGCTGCTCAAGGCGAGCCTGAAGCTGCCGCCGGATGCCTTCCGCTTCCTGGAGTACCACGGCCACAACGACGAGAACCACCTCAGCCGCTGGCTCACGGCGGTGGAGATGGTGATGGCGGTGGAAGGGCAGCCGCGCGCCGCCAGCCAGATCGTCGAGACGGCGCGCCACACGGCCGCGCTGTACCTGATGCAGTTCCAACACATCACGCAGCGGATGCCCCATGGATCGAACGCCTGAATTCCTGAAACAAGCCCACGACGAGCGCGACCCCAGCCCATGGCTGGCGCTGTACCTCGACCAGAGCACGCCGCTGCCGGACGACGTCAAGTCGGCCTGGCTGGCCGATTCGAGTTCGGGCTCGCGGCAGTACCTGCTGCCGTTCCTGCGGCCGATCGCGCGGCTGACGATCATCCTGATCCAGATCGCGAAGGTGTTCGTGCCGCGCAACTGGTCGCATTCGATCCTGCTGCACCGGCTGCTGGCCTGGGGGCTGAAGCGCTTCGTGTCGCCGGAAGCCAACTGGCTGATCCTGCGGCACTTTCACCTGGGCTCGCAGATCCTGGCCTTCATCGGGCGCAATTCGCCGGCGCCCGTGGCCACCAATCCGCTGGAGCCGGCCGACATCGACGCGCTGAAGGACGAGATGTTCCTGAAGCACGACCTGAACCTCTTCAACTTCGTGATCAGGCTGAACACAGCGCTGCGCGAGAGGGGGCTGGCGCTGTGCAAGGCGGAAAAGGTCGATTTCTCGATGATCAGGGAGCCAGGGCTGCGGCTGGAGGACATGCCGCAGGGCAGGCTCAACTTTCTGGACCTGCAAAGCGCCATCGAGCTTTTCACGCCGCTGTATCAGCTGATGCTCACGGACAACGATTTCTGGCGCGCGGCCAATTCCCTGCAACTGGACGAGACCATCGGCATCTACGCGGCGACGATCCTGAACGCTCCGGAGCACCTGATCCTGGTCAACAACAAGCACCCGCTGGTGCCGCTGTCGACCCTGCGGGCGGGGCACCGGCTGGTGATCCACGGGCTGTCCACCGAAATGCTTCACAGCCTGCTTCAGCGGATGCAGGCGGCTCAGCAGAAGGCCGCAAAGGACGAAACTGCCGGCCAGCCGGAGACAACCCTGTACGAGCAGCCACTTGCATAGGCGTATGCTGCCCCCAGATGCCGATCATGAACACGACCGATAATCCGTCTTCCAAGGCCGATCTGGCGGTGACCCATGTTTTGGCGCAACTGCTGGAAAAGCTCGAGCACAGCCCTGTACCCGTGGGTGCAGAGCAGTACCGCTCCGTGGTCGAACACCTCGTGCACGAGTTCGAGGACATAGGGCAGGGCGCCGAACTCGGTCGCCTGCTCGATGCGTATCCGGCCGCGGCAGAGGTGTACGAGAACCTCAACTACCAGCACGCCGGGCTTTGCCGCTCGGCGTTGGACGCTTCCCTGGCGGCCGAAATCAGCGCCCGGGAAGCCATTGCACGCGCGATGCGCCGTGCAGAACCGAACAGCAAGGATCAAATGCATGGCGAAGGGTGAAGTGAAGACGGCAGTGGTGGCGGATGGCCTGCGCTACAAGTCGAAGGCGCCGGGGTCGCCGTTTCGCGCCTCGGCCTCCTTCAGCGGGGCGACCATGTCGTGCTTCATGTGCGGCAAGCACCGCGTGCGCTCGCAACTGCGCACCCGTCAGGTGCTGGGCAAGTCGCAGACCGTCTGCGCGCCTTCCTGCAAAGCGCTCGACGAAGCCCTGGAGTAAGGGCGTCCTGCCTCTGGGGCGGGCTGGCTGCTACCACATCGGAGAGGCATTTTGGAGACATTTCCTCGTGCATAAGTCACGGATTGGCCTTCCACATTCCCGGTAATCGCTATACAGTTGGACACAAATGATGCATGTAATTGCATGTAATCAAAGGTTCTACTAGTAGCTGATTTCCAATGAATTGCTGCCACGCTGTCCACACCCAATGCGGGACATGGAATTCGACCTTTCCAGAAGGGTTCCGCCATGGCTAAGTCGCGTCACGTGATCATGCAGGTGGTCAAGCGCTCCTCCGGCAGCGCCACGCACCACGTCGAATTCCTGATGGACGACACCTTCGCCGAGCGCCTGCGCCAGCTGCGCTCGCTGGTGCCCCCCCTGGGCAGCCTCAACAAGCAGCGCGACCTGGTCATAGACAAGGTGCGCGTGCGCCTGCCCAACGCCATCTGGCGCTCGGGCAACGAGATCGAGATGGACGGCGGCGTGGACGGCTCCTGCATCGTCATCGCCGCCGAAGGCTCGTTCAACTGCGGCGGCAAGGACCGCAAGACGCGCGAGAAGCTCGTGACGTACAACTTCTCGATCGCCCGCCTGGTCGAACTGCACGCCGAGCGCCCGGAAGGCGAGACCCTCTACATCCGCGACGGCGTGTTCGCCAACGACGAGCCGGCCGACTCCCCGGCCGGCCGCTGGGTCGCGTCGATGCACGAACTGGAAGTGGTGATGCGCGTGCCGGATGCCCCGTCCGACTTCGACACCCTGCACGACCTGCAGATGCGCCCCGAGCACCAGCAGGCCGCTGGCAACACGACGACCCGCGCCACCTTCTTCTGAGCGATTGGGCGCGGTCCGGCGCCGTCAGCGCGCCGCCGCCGCCTCGGGTGCCGCGCCCACCGGCGTGTACTGCGCCCGGTTGTCCGCGAGCCAGCGCGTCGAAAGGCTGCTGTCCTGCTGCATCGGATGGAAATCCGGGCGCAGGTAGCTGCGCCAGCCGGCGAGATTGCCGCGCAGCAGGCCATCACGGCTCAGCAGGATGCGCGCGGCGCTTTTCCAGGTCGACCATTTCCACAGCTGCTTTTCCTGGCGCAGGTTGTCGATGGTCTGGCGCATCAGGTCGCCCAAAAACATCATCGTGACGCGGCGGAACCAGCGCGTGCGCCATTCGTCGGAGCCGCCCGCGGCCCTGTAGATGTCGAAGGCCACGCTCTTGTGTTCGAGTTCCTCGGCGCTGTGCCACAGCCACATGGTGCGCAGCCGGGGTTCGGCACCGTCGAGGACGGCGGGGTGCGCCAGCAGCCACTCGGCGAACATGGCCGTGAAATGCTCGGTGGCCGCAGTCACAGCCAGCGCGTGGCGCGGATCGGCGCCTTCCATCAGCTCCATGCGCTTGCTGGCGCGGGCGGTCCAGCGGTCGACCAGCCCCTGCTTCTCGAGATGGTTGTTGAAGAGCGAATGGATGCGCCGATGCGTGGCTTCCTGCCCGATGAAGCCGCGCACGTCGGCTTTGTGCTGCTCCTGGACCTCGGGCGGCAGCGTGGCGACGGCATCGCGCACCGCGTCGATGAAGAACTGCTCGCCGAAGGGAAAGCTCATCGACAGGGCGTTGAAGAAGGCGGTCGAGAATGCGTCGCCACCGCACCAGTCGCGGGCGAAGGGCGGTTGCAGGTCGATCAGAAGGCGGCGTACGACAAGATCGGTCATGAGAACAAGCCTCGGAAAAAGCACTGATTGCGTGGAGCTGGAATGCTGGTACATCTGCGTACCGCATGCTGCCATGTTGCAATTGTGAATTGGTACTGTCAAGTACCCGTGCGTAGGAAAATGTGTCGTCCATGAGCGAAACCATCGAAAAAGCATCGCCCTCCAAGTCTGGCGACGGCCCCGGAAGCGAGCACTACGCGCGCCTGTTGCAGGGCATGGCCCATGCCGTGGCGGCCAAGGGCTATGCCGAGACCACCATCGCCGACATCGTGCGCGAGGCCGCGGTGTCGCGCCGCACTTTCTACGAGCACTTCAGCACCAAGACCGAATGCCTGATCGCGCTCTATGAAGCCGCCAGCCGGCTCGCGCTGCAGGCAGTGAGCGAGGCCTTCGATCCGGCGCAGCCCTGGCATGCGCAGGTCGAGCACGCCATGACGGCGTATTTCGACTATCTCGCCCAGGACCCGGTACTGCTGCGCACGCTCTTCGTCGAGATCCTCGGGCTCGGTCTTCCCGGTCTCGCGGTGCGCCGCAGGGTGAACGATGAAATCGCCAATTTCATCCAGGCCGCCATCAACAGCAGCGGCAACGGCGATGCGGAAGGCCCCGCCGTGCATCTCACGAACCAGATGGCGATGACGGTGGTGGGGGGCATCAACGAACTGGTGCTGCAGGCCATCGAGCAGAACCGCGCAGGCGACCTGCGCGAGCTGGTGGAGCCCGCCACGCGGCTGGTGCGCGCCGTGGCCGCAGAGAGCCGGCGCTAGGTCGGCTTCGCCGGCACCGTGGCCACGAGGCGGAGCACCAGCAGCCCCGCCAGCGTCAGCGACAGCAGCGCGCCCAGATAGGGCAGCACGTCATGCGGCGGCGCGCCCATCTGGTTGAGCCGCAGCGAGGCCTGGATGCCCGCCGTGCTCGGAAAGAGCCAGCGCAGAGCCTGCAGCGGCTCCGGCAGAGCCTCCACGGTCCACGAGAACCCCGAGAGAAATGCCATCGGCAGCGCGGTGAACAGCAGCACTTGCAGGGCCCGCTCGCGATCACGGAACCAGCAGCCCAGCAGCAGCCCCACCGTGCAGATCGCCGGCACATAGAACGCCAGCAGCACCAGCGCCCCCAGGGGATTGCCGCCGCGCGGGTAGTCCTGGAGGAAGAACACCCAGCCGAAGTAGAAGATCCCGCTCAGGAAGCCGAAGCCCGAGAGCGCCCCCAGCCGCCCCAGCCAGGCGCCCATCGACGCGCGCAGCCGCCCGGCCTCGGCCCAGGTGCCGGCCAGCATCGCCACGCCCATGAGCAGCGTCTGCTGCAATATCAGCAAGGCGACCGCCGGCACCACGTAGCTGCCGTAGCCTTCGGTGGGGTTGAACAGCGCGACCAGCTGTGTGTTGAGCGGACTGCGGCTGCGTGCCGCCTGCACCGCGCTCTGGCCGCCGGCCTGCAGCTTGCGGATCTCCACCCCGGCCGAGACCGTTCCCACGGCCTCCGAGAAGCCGTACAGCACCGCCTTGTTCAGCAGCGCATAGGCGCCGTTGCCCTCGATGGTGACCACCGCCGAGGTCCCGCGCAGCACGTTGCGCTTGAGGTCGGCCGGCAGCAGCGCATAGCCCTCGATCTCGCCGCGCCACAGCGCCTGCTGCGCCTCGCCCACGTCGCCCGTGACCATGCGCACGTCCAGCCTCGGATTGGCCAGCGCAAAGCGCGCGATCTGCCGCGAGAGGCCGGTGTGGTCCTGGTCGACCACCGCCACCGGCACACGCGTCACCGCCTGCGTGCCGTAGGGCCACGGATAGAAGAAACCGTAGATGACGGGCGCGAGCAGCATGATCAGCAGCACACCTTTGTCGCGCAGCACCGCGAGCGCGGTCTCGCGCCATGCGGAGCCGAAGCGGAGGGCTTCGTCAGCCATCAGCGTCCTCCCCAGCTTGCGGGCGCCTTGGCCGCCTTCACCAGCGCTCCGGCGCATGCGGCCATCAGCACGCCCGTGCCCACCACCATCCACAGCGGCGTGGCCACCGAGTACGCCACCGGCGCGCCCATCTGCAGTTGCTCCATCTGCACGCGGATGTAGTGCGTGTAGGGCAGCAGCTTGGCCCAGGCCTGCGCCAGCAGCGGCATCGCGACCAGCGGAAAGCCGACACCGCCGAACGCGAAGGCCGGCGCCGTGATGAAACCCGTGGCCGACAGGGCGGTGCGCAGCGAGCGCGTGAGTGCCGCCACGAAAGCTCCCAGTGCGATCGACAGCGCCAGGAAAACCAGCAGCGCAAAGAGTGTCCACCCGAGCGAGCCGGCCGGATGCCAGCCCCGGCCCGCGGTGATCCACAGCATCGCCGCCAGCGCCACCACCGACAGGCTCGCGAACGCCAGCGCCAGCTTGCCCGCCAGCGCGGCCAGCGCCTCGTGCCAGCGGGGAGAGGCGCCCAGCCATTCGCCGATGCTGCGGTCGCGCAGCTCGCGGCCCACCGCCCAGGCTCCGGCCGTCATCGCGAGGATGTGCAGCAGCGCCGGAATCAGCGCGGCCCCGAGGAACTGCTCGTAGTCGGTCGACGTGTTGAAGAGCGCCACCATGCTCGCCTTGATCGGCTCCATGCTCACGCGCGCCGCCTTCATCGACTCGCCGCGCTTGCTGCGCACCGTGAGCTCGACCCCGCCCGAGACGGTGCCCACAGCGGTGCGCACGTCGCGCTGGATCAGGCTCGAATGCGTGCCGAGCTGCGCGTTGTGCAGCAGCACGATCTGCCCGACGCGGCCCTGCTTCACGTCGCGGCTCAGCTCGCGCGGCAGTTGCACCGCCGCGTCGACGTCGCCGCTTGTGAGCGCGCGCGCCATCTCGGCTTCGTCGCTGTAGCGCTGCGCCACGCGCAGGCCGGGCGTGGCATCGAGAAAGCGCACCACCTGCCGCGAGAACGAGGAGTGGTCCTGGTCGAGCACGCCGATCGGCAGCCGCTCGGGCAGGCCGGCCGAGAAGATCCACCAGATCAGGAACACCGCCAGCAGCGGCACCCACGAGATCATCGCGAGGTCCCACGGTCGCGTGCGCAGCAGCGCGAATTCGCGCCTTGCGCTGGCGGTGGAGAAGCCGCGGAGGCTCATCGCGAACGGACTCAGTCCACCAGCACGCTCATGCCGGGCCGCGCGCCTTCGATTGGCTTGAGCGGACGTGCCCGGACCTCGAATGTGCGCACGTCGAAGCCGGTGCCGCCGCGCGTGGCTCGCCACGTCGCGAAGTCGGGCAGCACGGCGCTGTAGTAGACCTTGAAGCGGGCGGTGCGCTTGCCTTCGGGCAGCGCGGGCAGGTGGGCGTCGAACTCGTTGCCGAGCGCGAAGCGGGAGAGCCGGTCCTCGCGCACGTTCAGCACCACCCACTGGTCGCTCAGGTCGACCACCGTGACCACCGCCACGCCCTGCGGCGAGAGCTCTCCGACCTTCGCCAGCACCTTGGCCACTTCGCCGCCGACCGGGCTGCGCAGCTCGGTCTCGGCCTTGGCGGCTTCGGCCTCGGCCACCACGCCCGCGACCTGGCGGGCCTGTGCGCTGGCCGCGGCCTTGTCCTCGGGGCGGGCGCCCGTGCGGGCCATGTCGTATTGCGCCTTGGCCGCGATGGCGGCGTCGCGCGAGGCCTTCCAGTTGGCTTCTGCTTCGTCGCGCTTCTGGTCGGCCACCAGGCCCTCGCGCGCCAGTCCGTCGACGCGGCGGAACGAGGTCTGCGCGAGCTGGGCCGCGGTTTCGGCGCGCTGCCACTGCATGCGCGCCATTTCCACCTCCTGCGGGCGGGCGCCGTTCTGCGCCTTCTCGGCGACGGCCTGCGCGGCCTGCTCGGCGGCGGTGGCCTGTGCGAGCTTGGCGCGCACCTCGGGGCTGTCCATGCGCACCAGCACCGTGCCGGCCTGGATGCGGTCGCCTTCCTTCACTGGCACCTCGGCGATGCGCGCCGTCACCTTGCCGGCGACGTCGGTCTCGCGCGCCTCCATCTGGCCCTGGAATACCTCGGGCGCCGGGCGCGAGGCGCGCCAGAAGCCCCAGGCGAGCAGCACCAGCACGAGCAGGGCGGCGAATATCGCGATCAGTTTTCGGGTCTTGGCGCTCATCATCAATTCACCTTTACGTCTGCACGCGCGATGTAGTCGGAAAACTTCTCGGAAAGCCCCGCGCTCTCGAGCAGTTGCGCGAGCGCCTGCACGTAGTCGTTGGCGGCCTGCGCGCGTTCGGTCAGCACCTTGGCCTGGTTGGTCTCTGCGTCGATCAGGTCGAGCGTGGTGCTCGTGCCTTCGCGCAGGCCAGCGGTGCGCAGCTTCACGACCTCCTGGGCCAACTCGACCGAGGCCTTCATCTCCAGGTACTGGCGCCGCGCGTTCTCCAGCGCGCGCCAGTTGCGCTCGACCAGCAGCGAGATGTCGCTGCGCGCCTGCGCATCGGTGCGCTCGGCCTGCTCGACCTGCTTGAGCGAGGCGGCCGAGAGCTTGTCGCGGTCGACCGAGTCGTAAAGCGTCCAGCGCACGCCGACGCCGGCCACCCAGTCGGCATTTCCGCTCTTGAGCTCGCGCGTGCCGAAGGCGATCACCTGCGGGCGGCGCAGCGCCTCTTCGCCTTCGTGCAGCTGCTCGGCCTGCGATTTCCTGGCCGCGACCTTGTCCAGGCCCGGGTGCCGCGTGAGCGCCGAATCGATGAAGTAGTTCAGCGGCTCGATCGGCGTGCTGATGAGAAAGAGCGGCGTCTGCGGCGCCACGCTGCCGTCGGCGCGCACCGTGCGCGCCAGCGCCACCGAGGCGAGCGCCGCGTCGTTCTCGGCCTTGCGTGCGTTGCGGCGGGCTTCTTCGTACGCGGCGCTGGCCTGCAGCCGCTCGACGCGCGAGATCACGCCGGCCGCCAGCATCTTCTGCGCCGCCGAGTCGTGCTGCGCGATGGTGCGCTCGGCCTGCAGGCGCAGGGCGGCAGCGCGACGGGCGAGCTGCGCGCCGAAGTAGCGCTGCACGAGCAGGGTGTCGACCTCGTGGCCGGCTTGTTCGGCGTCGGCCTGCGCCTCGCGCGTCTGGGCCGAGACGAAGCCGCGCACCGCGTCGGTCGCGCCGCCCACGTAGAGCGGCCACACGGCCGAGATCGACGCGTTGGCGCCGGTGTCGTGGCGGTTGAGCGTGTAGCTGTTGGGCAGCTGCGGAATCGGCACGCGCGCGATCACGCTCTGGATGGAAGTCGGCAGCGAGGAGCCGAGTTGCCCAAGCCGCTGGTTGAGCGGATCGAGGTCGAGGTTCAGGTTCGCGTTGTAGGCATAGGCCAGCCCGGAGACGCTGATCGACGGGCCGCCCAGTCTCTTGAGGCCCTGGCTCTGCAGTTCCTTGGCGTCGACGGCCGCGCGCGCCGCGGCCAGCTTGTCGGAGCGGTCGAGCATGCGGGCGCGGGCTGCGTCGAAGCTCAGGGAAAGGGTGTCTTCGCCGGTCTGTGCGAAAGCGGCGCCGCACAGCACGAGCAATGCCGGAAACAGGCTCAGCTTGATGGGGCTTGCGGCGTGGCAGGTTCGTGTCGTCATCGTTTCAGGTGGTCTTGCGCAGCAGGACGTCGAGTTCCTGCTGAAGGATCACGGGGAACGCGGCCTGCACCGCGCCGGTGGCGAGCCCTCGGGCCTGTTCGAGCAACTGGGCAGTTCGCCCGGCCTCGATGGCGTCGTCGCTCAGCAGGTTGTCCGCCAGCGCGCGCAGCCAGTGGCGCGCCACGGTGCGCAGCGTGCGGACCATGGTTTCCTGCATGCTGATCGCAGCCTCCAGCGGCAGGCCGAGTGCGGCGAGCTGCTCGGCGATCTGGCCGAGCGCGGGGCTGAGCATCTGCACCTGGCCGTCGGGCAGCTCGCGCATGAGGCCGGCCTTGGTGGCGCGGGCGAGCAGGGCGGGTGTCATCTGGCCCTTCCATTTGGCGGCCAGCGCATCGGCCGAGACCACCACCGGCGTTTCCTCCGCGAAGAGGCTGCCCGAGACGGAGCGGGCCACGGCCACCAGGTCGCGCCAGGCCGAGGCCGGCGCGCGGCCGAAGATGCGGCGGATGGCTTCTATGCCGAAGCCCTGGTCGCGCAGTTCGCGGATCACCGCGAGGCGTTGCGCATGCTCGTCGCCGTACAGGCCGAGGCGGCCGCGCAGCCTGGGCGGCGGCAGCAGGCCGGCGGTGGTGTAGGCGCGGATGTTGCGCACCGTCACGCCGGTGCGCGCTGCCAGCTCCTCGACGGAGAGTTCCCGGGCGGCATCGGTGACGGTTGAGGTGCTCATGTGACGGGCTGAATGTTACATCATTGATGTCACATAGCCCTGCCTAGACCTGGATCGTCGGCTTGTAGTCCGCCGGCAGCACTTCGTTCCACTTGCCGAAGATGGCCATCAGCCCGACGGCCACCGCGCCCGACAGCAGCACCGCGCCGCAGGCATGCGCCCAGCCGTTGTCGAAGGCACCGAACATCACGGCGCGGAAGGCCTGCACCACCCAGCTGAAGGGCAGCCAGCCGTGCACGTCGCGGAAGAAGCCGGCCGAAAGCTCCACCGGCAGCACGCCGCCGCCGGCCGACAGCTGCAGCGTCAGCAGCAGCACGGTGAGGATGCGGCCGAAGTCGCCGAACACGTGCAGGATCGCGAACAGCACCACCAGGAACACCAGCGAGGCCAGCGCCATCGTCAACGCCAGGGCCGGAACGTCGGGGGCCTGCACCCGCAGCACGCCCACCAGCGTGGCCAGCACCAGCGCCACCTGCAGCAGCACGACCAGCGCCGGCATGGTGATCTTGCCAAGCGTCTTCGCGAGCTTCGGGTAGTGGCTGTGCTCCGACAGCACGATGCGGATGTTGAACAGGTAGCCCGCCATCACCGCGCCGATCCACAGCGCCACCGACACCATGTTGGGCACGAAGGCGCTGCCGTTGTTGGCCACCGGCGCCACCACTTCGACCTTGGGCTCGACCGAGTCGGCCAGCCCCGAGGCGCTGCCCTGGATGCGGGTGATCGAGGCGGGCAGGGCGGCCTCGATGGTGCGCACGCCGGTCGACAGGCGCTCCGCGCCCTGGGCGAGCTGCGCGCCGCCCTGCACGAATTCGTCGAGCTTCCGGTCGGGCGGCAGCTTGCCGGACATGGTGTGGATGCCGGCCGCAAGCGCCGTCATGCCGTCTGTGAGCTTGACCACGCCGCCGTCGAGGGCCGTTGCGCCGGTTGCGAGCTTGTGGTTGCCGTCCTGCGCCTTGGTCATGGCCGCCTGCGCCTGTTCGATGCCGCCGCGCAGCTTGTCGGCGCCGGTGGCGAGCTCGCCCGCGCCCTTGGCGATGCGATCGCCCACGAAGGGGATGTCGGCCGTGTCCTTCTGCAGTTTGCGCGCGCCGTCGCCGAGCTGGCCGGCGCCGCCTTCCAGCTGCTCCAGCCCGTCGCCGATCTGCGCGAGCCCGCTGCCGAGTTCGCGCTGGCCCGACGCAAGCTGCTGCGAGCCGGCCTTGAGCGCGCGCAGGTCGGCGTCGGCCGGCAGCTTCGACTCGATGGTGCGGATGCCGCCGTTGACCTGCTTGAACCCGCTGCTCAGCTGCTGAGCCGCCGCGCTGTACTGGGCCGCGCCGCTGGCCAGCGTCTGGCTGCCGTCGCGCAGCTCCAGCAGGGCCTGCTTGAGCTTGTCGAGCCGCGCCTGCGAGCCGGAGGCCGCGCTCAGCACCAGCCCCCAGCGCTGCTCGTTGAGCATCTCGTTGACCTGGTGACCCAGCTCGCCCGCGAAGCGCCGCGCCAGGCCGGCCGAGCTGTAGTTGTTGCCCTCGGAGGTGTAGACCACGATCTGCCCCGCGCCACGCTGCGTGCCGGGCACCGCGTTGGCGCTGAAGTCGGGCGGGATCAGCAGCGCGAAGGCCAGCGTGCCGCGCCGTACCTCGGCGCGCGCGGCTTCGGTGTCGGTCATCGTGCGAAAGCCGAAGGCGCGCTTGTCGAGCAGGGTCTGCGTGAGCTCGTCGCCGACGTTGACCGTGCGCGACATGTAGGTCACGCCCTGGTCCTGGTTGACGATGGCGGCGGGCAGGTCGGCCGTATGGCCGGCCGGGTCCCACACGCTCGACAGATAGATCAGCGCATAGATCGCCGGCACCACGCCGACCGCCACCACGGCCAGCAGGATGCGTGGAAAGCGCCGCACGATCGCCAGCTCGGCCCGGGCAATGGCCCAGGTGCCGGCGAACAGGGCGTGGAGGTATCGCATGGGGCTAGGAGGCTACCAGCAGCGCCATGGCGGTGGGGCGCGCGAGAAAGGCGCTGGTCAGCCCGGCTTTCGTTGCGCGGGGTCGTAGAAGAACTGCTCCTCTGCGATGCGGTCGCCCTCCCAGCGCTGCCAGGCGATCTCTTCCATGCGCATCCTGCCGCCGCCCTTGAACGTGAACTCGAAGATCCAGTGGATCGCCACGTGGTCGCCGTTCACCAGCACCGGCCGCACGCAGGTGGAGGCCACCGACTCGGTGCGATCGAGCACGGCGGTTTCCTGCGCCACCAGCGTGCTGCGCCCGCGCCGGGGCTCGGCCTGGTTCTCTCGCATGGTGGCATCTTCGGTGTAGTAGTCCTCGATGGCCTTGGCATGCGCGCCGCCTTCGACGGCGGCGATGAATGATTCGAGTCGTTCGGGCGTGGGCATTCTCAGGACTTTACTTTGACTTCGACGCGGCGGGCCTCGGCAGGCGGGCCGTCGGCCTGCGACTGCACCGGCTTCGCCAGCTCGATCTTGTCTTCGGGCGCGCCAGCGGCCTTGAGCGCATCGCTCACCGCCATCGCGCGCTGCTTGGCCAGCTCGGCGTTCTTGGCCGGGTCGCCGCTGGCGTCGTGGTAGCCGCTCACGAGCACGGTGCTGCCGCTCTGCACGGCCTTGATGACGTCGGCCAGGGCCTCCTTGGCGTTCGGCGCCACTTCGGAGCTGGCGCTCGCGAAGTAGAACTTCACGACACCGTTCTCCACCTTCACAGCGGCGGCTTCGGCGGCCGATACAGCGCCCGATGCGACCACCGCTGCAGGCGTCGACGGTGCCATGGCTGCCGGTGCCGTGGCGGCGGGCGGAGTCTCCACCTTCGCCGGAGCTGCCGCAGCCGCATCGCCCGCATGGAACTTCACCACCAGCGGCACGATGAGCAGCGCCACGATGTTGATGATCTTGATCAGCGGGTTCACGGCCGGGCCGGCGGTGTCCTTGTAGGGGTCGCCCACGGTGTCGCCGGTGACGGCGGCCTTGTGCGTCTCGCTGCCCTTGCCGCCGAAGTGGCCGTCCTCGATGTACTTCTTGGCGTTGTCCCAGGCGCCGCCGCCCGTGCACATGCTGATGGCGACGAACAGGCCGGTGACGATGGTGCCCATCAGCAGGCCGCCCAGCGCCTTCGGCCCGAGCACCAGGCCGACGATGATCGGCACCAGCACCGGCAGCAGCGACGGGATCATCATTTCCTTGATGGCCGCGCCGGTCAGCATGCCCACGGCCTTGCCGTACTCGGGCTTGCCGGTGCCTTCCATGATGCCGGCGATGTCGCGGAACTGGCGCCGCACTTCCTCCACCACCGCGCCGGCCGCGCGGCCCACGGCCTCCATGGCCATCGCGCCGAACAGGTAGGGAATCAGGCCGCCGATGAAGAGGCCGACGATCACCATCGGGTCGCTCAGATTGAAGCTGATCGCCTGGCCGAAGCTTTCCAGCTTGTGCGTGTAGTCGGCGAAGAGCACCAGCGAGGCCAGGCCCGCCGAGCCGATGGCGTAGCCCTTTGTCACCGCCTTGGTGGTGTTGCCGACCGCGTCGAGCGGGTCGGTCACGGCGCGCACGCTGTCGGGCAGTTCGCTCATCTCGGCGATGCCGCCGGCGTTGTCGGTGATGGGGCCGTAGGCGTCGAGTGCCACCACGATGCCGGCCATGCTCAGCATCGACGTTGCGGCCACCGCGATGCCGTAGAGGCCCGCCAGCGAGTACGCGGCCAGGATCGCGATGCACACGAAGATCACCGGCCAGGCGGTGGAGCGCATCGACACGCCCAGGCCCGCGATGATGTTGGTGCCATGGCCGGTGGTCGAAGCCTGTGCGATGTGCTGCACGGGCTTGTACTGCGTGCCGGTGTAGAACTCAGTGATCCACACCAGCGCGGCCGTGAGTGCCAGGCCGACGAAGCAGGCGCCGAACAGCTTGAGCTGGCTGCCGCTGGCGGCGATGGCGTTGTCGGGAATAAGCCAGCTGGTGACGAACCAGAACGCGATCAGCGACAGGATGCCCGACACGGCCAGCCCCTTGTAGAGCGCCGGCATCACGTTGACCATGCCCGGCGAGGCCTTCACGAAGAAGCAGCCGATGATCGACGCGATGATCGACACCCCGCCCAGCGCGAGCGGGTACAGCACTGCGTTGGTGGGCGCCGCCGCGACCATCAGCGCGCCCAGCACCATGGTGGCGATGAGCGTTACGGCGTAGGTCTCGAACAGGTCGGCCGCCATGCCGGCGCAGTCGCCGACGTTGTCGCCCACGTTGTCGGCGATCACGGCCGGGTTGCGCGGATCGTCCTCGGGAATGCCGGCTTCCACCTTGCCCACCAGGTCGGCGCCGACGTCGGCACCCTTGGTGAAGATGCCGCCGCCCAGCCGCGCGAAGATCGAGATCAGCGAGGAGCCGAACGCGAAGCCGATCAGCGGATTGAGCACCGCCGAGAGGCTGTGCCCCGCGGCCGGCGTGCCGCTGCCGATCAGCACCCAGTAGAAGGCCGACACGCCCAGCAGGCCCAGCCCCACCACCAGCATGCCGGTGATGGCGCCTCCGCGGAAGGCGACGTCGAGCGCCGGGCCGATGCCGTGCGTGGCCGCCTGCGCGGTGCGCACGTTGGCGCGCACCGACACGTTCATGCCGATGAAGCCGCAGGCACCGGAGAGCACCGCGCCCACGATGAAGCCGACGGCGGTGGTGAGGTCGAGGAAGACGGCAATCAGGATCGCGAGCACGATGCCGACGATGGCGATGGTGCTGTACTGCTTGGCGAGATAGGCGGAGGCGCCGGCCTGGATGGCCGCCGCGATCTCCTGCATACGGGCGTTGCCCGCGTCCTTCGAGAGAATCCAACTTCGGGCCCAGAAACCGTAGGCCACGGCGACGAGACCGCAGACGATGGCCAGTATCAGGGGGGTGTTGCCGATCATGCTTTGCTTCTCCATTCGTTCGTTGTGACTAGTGGAGACGGACAGCACGGGCCCTCTGCGTGCAACGCGTACGGGACCGTGATTTCCGCCGCGTTGCTTCCTCGAAGCTCGCTGCACCGGGGGTGCGGAGCCGATTGGCCAACGGTTGCAATTTACAGGCAAAAACAGATGCGTGTGCGACCGGCCGGTGACACGGAAAGTAAACTCAGGGTTTGTCCCCGTCTCTCTCATACTTTTCAACTACTCGAAAAACGTCATGTCCTTCGACAAAGTTTCCCCCGGCAAGAACCTGCCCGATGCCTTCAACGTCGTGATCGAAATCCCGATGAACGCCGATCCGATCAAGTACGAAGTGGACAAGGAATCGGGCGCCATCTTCGTCGACCGCTTCATGACGACGGCCATGTACTACCCCGCCAACTACGGCTACGTGCCGCAGACCCTGTCGGGCGACGGCGACCCGGTCGACGTGCTGGTGATCGCCCCGTACCCGCTGCTGCCGGGCGTGGTGGTGCCCTGCCGCCCCCTGGGCATCCTGATGATGGAAGACGAAGCCGGCGTAGACGGCAAGGTACTGGCCGTGCCCACCGACAAGGTGCTGCCCATCTACAGCCACTGGAAGTCGGTGGACGACGTGAATCCGATGCGCCTGAAGGCCATCAGCCACTTCTTCGAGCACTACAAGGACCTGGAAGCAGGCAAGTGGGTCAAGGTGCTGGGCTGGGAAGGCATCGACTCGGCCAGGAAGGAAATCCTGGACGGCGTGGCCAACTACAAGAAGTAAGAAACTGAAAGTGAAAGCGGCAAGCTCGCCTATTCGTTCAGGAAGGGCGAGCGCCGCGGGTCGCGCACGAAGCTGCCGGCCAGCGCAGGTGCGCAGCCCGGTCCGTCCGATACGGTGACGCGGTCGGCGTCGAACCGCAGCGTGCGGGTGCAGCCGCCGGCCTCGCGCACCACGAGGCGCCGCTGCCCGTCGAGCACGTTCTTTCCCTGCAGCAGCATGTTCCCGCGCGAATCGGGGCAGATGTACAGATCGATGCTCAGCGTGCCGCCGACCTCCGGCGTCACGTCGAGGAAGCGGCCGTCCTTGGGGCATCGGCCCTCCACGTAGCGGCCCATCCACTGCAGAAGAGGGTGGCCGAGGTAGCTGATGCGCCGCTCGTAGTCCTGCTTCAGGCACTCGGCGTTGCCCTTGCATTCGCGTTTGCGAACGACGATCCAGTCGCGCTGGTCGCGTTTCAATAGGGTGGACCACTGGCCCGCATCGGGCATCTCGACCTGCCGCTTGTAGAGCGCGGCCATCGCCTCGTCCTGGCGCGAGAGGCCGGGGTCTGCGCAGATCGCCTTCTCGGTGGCGTTGCCGGCCTTGGCGCAGTCGAAGCTGGCGGCCGTTGCCAGCGGTGCGGCGGCAATGAAGCAGAGTGCCGTAATTGCTCGGCGTGTGGATGTCGGCATGCGGGGATCTCCTCGAAGCCGATGCTAGGAGAGGCCCGGCACGCCGTCGATGTGCCAAACGGACAAGGGCGCTATGCCCTTGGACAGAGAGAAGCCTCAGCCCCGGACGGCGTCGCCGGCCAGCCGCATCCACTCGCGGTTGACCGAGCGTGCGTGCGAGTTCCAGTGGCGCGCGGCCTGCTGGAGCTCGTCCCACTGGCGCTGCGCGCCGGCGGTGTCACCTTGCTGCGCGAGCCACGCGATGTAGCGGGCGCGGGCCTCGACGGTGTTGTAGCGGCCGAGCGCGTCCTCGAAGGCCTGGCGGGCTTCCGCCTGCTGGCTGTCGGCGGCGAGGGCGCGTGCGGTCAGTACCGCCACTTCGTCCTTGCGGTAGTCGTCGCGCGTGGAGCGCAGCGTATGCAGGGCCTGCAAGGCGTCGCGCCCGGCGGTGGCGCCGCCTGCGGCGAGCAGGGCGCTTGCCAGGCCGAACTGCAGTTCCGGGTCGGAGGCCAGCGGGCCCTTCAGCGCATCGCGGTAGTGGCCGACGGCGTCGGCGGCCTGGCCCCTGTCGAGCGCGGCCCTGGCGAGGCGCAGCTTGTTCTGGGCGGTGGGAGCGAGGTCGTAGGCCTCGGCGGCCGCGCGGTACTCGCGCTCGGGGTCGATGAAGCCGATGGCCGCGTTCGCCACCTTGCCCGCGGTGCGCTGCATACGCGAGGCGGGCAGGTACTCGACCACGAAGTACACGATGCTGCCCAGCAGCGGAAAGCTGAAGAGGATGAGCAGCCAGTACATCTGCTTGCCGTGGCGCATGGCATGCACGGCGAAGAACAGTGCGATGAGGACGTGCAGGCCCAGTCCCAGGAATGGCATCGATTTCTCTCTGAGTTGTTGTGGATGGCGGGCGCTTTTATAGCAGCGCGCCATGGCACTCAGGCTGACTTGAAGGGGCTGCGCTCGCCCAGGTGGTCCATGTAGTTCTCGATGCCCGCCCCCTCGCGTTCGAGAAAGCGCTCCACCGCGTCGGCGAAGGACGGATGCGCCAGCCAGTGGGCGCTGGTGGTCTTCACCGGCATCAGGGCGCGCGCCATCTTGTGCTCGCCCTGGGCGCCGCCCTCGAAGCGCTGCACGCCGTGCTCGATGCACCAGGCCAGCGGCTGGTAGTAGCAGGCCTCGAAGTGCAGGCAGTCGACGCGCTCCAGCGCGCCCCAGTAGCGGCCGTAGGCAACCAGCGGCCTGTCGGTATCCGTCGAGAGCGCGATCAGGCTGCTCGCCATCGGCTTGCCGTTGCGCTCGGCGATGAAGAGCAGCCACGCCTCGGGCATCGTGTCCGCCATGCGCCGGAAGAAGTCGCGCGTGAGGTAGGGCGGGTTGCCATGCTCGCGGTAGGTGCGTTCGTAGCAGCGGTAGAAGAAGTCCCAGTCGGCCTTGCAGATGTCAGCGCCGCGCGACCAGCGGAAGCTCACGCCGGCGTCCGCCACCTTGCGGCGCTCCTGGCGGATCTTCTTGCGCTTGTCGTGGGAGAGGCTCGCGAGGAAGGCGTCGAAGTCGGCGTAGTGCGCGTTCGTCCAGTGGAACTGCACCGTGTTGCGCAGCATCAGGCCCGCTTCGGTGCAGGCGGCGATGTCCGCATCGGCGCCGAACAGCAGGTGCAGCGACGACAGCTCGAGTTGCTTGCACAGCGCAATGAGCCCTTGCACCAGCAATGTGCGGCTTTCGGCATCGCGCGCCAGCAGCCGTGCCCCGGGCACGGGCGTGAACGGCACCGCCACCACCGCCTTCGGGTAGTAGGCGAGCCCGTGCTGCTCGTAGGCGTTGGCCCAGGCCCAGTCGAAGACGTATTCGCCGTAGGAGTGGTCCTTGACGTAGAGCGGGCACGCGGCCTGCAGCTGCTCGCCCTGCCACAGCGTGACGAACTGCGGCAGCCAGCCGCTGTCGGGCGTCGCGCTTCGGCTGTCGTTCAGGGCCGTGAGGTATTCGTGGCGCATGAAGGGCGACGGCTCGGCCTGGGTGGCAAGCAGCGCGTTCCACGCTTGCGGGCTCACCTCCGACGGAGACGGCAGAACCCGAATGACATAATCGTCCAAGCCTTTTTCTTCCTTCTGTATGACGCTCAAGCTCGCCATCGCGCAACTCAATTTTGTGGTGGGCGACCTCGCCGGCAACGCGAAAAAGATCGTCGATGCCGCACGCGATGCCCATGCCCAGGGTGCGCGCCTCCTGCTGACGCCCGAACTCTCGATTGCCGGCTACGCGGCGGAGGACCTGTTCCTGCGCCCCGCATTCACCGAAGCCTGTGATGATGCCGTGAAAGGCATCGCCGCCGCTCTGGCCGACCTCAAAGACATGGTCGTGGTGGTGGGGCATCCGACCGGCGGCAGCCTGCGCAGCCGCTCGGTGGCAGTGCAGATGCGCCACAACGCCGCCAGCGTCATCAAGGAAGGCCGCATCCTCGAAACCTACGCCAAGCGCGAGCTGCCCAACTACCAGGTGTTCGACGAGCGCCGCTACTTCACGCCGGGGCAGGGCACCTGCGTGTTCGAGGTGGAGGGTGTCTCGGTCGGACTGCTGATCTGCGAGGACGCCTGGTTCGACCAGCCGGCCGAGCTGGCGCGCGAAAGTGGTGCGGAGGTGGTGGCGGTGATCAACGCCTCGCCGTACCACGTGGGCAAGGAGGGCGAGCGCGTCGCGCGCATGGCCGACCGGGCACGCGCGGTGGGGCTGCCGCTGGTCTATGCGCATCTTGTTGGCGGGCAGGACGAGGTGGTGTTTGACGGTGCCTCCTTCGCGCTGCAGGCCGACGGCTCCACCGCGATGCAGGCCGAGAGCTTCCGGGAGAAGCTGGTTTTCGCGCAGTTGGAGCGCAAGCCGCAGGGCGGCGTGGGCTTCGTGGCCGACCCTGCTGCCGTGGCGCCGCCACGCGATGCCGAAGCCCAGCTCTGGGACGCCCTGGTGCTCGGCGTGCGCGACTACATCGGCAAGAACGGCTTTCCGGGCGCCATCCTGGGGCTTTCGGGCGGCATCGATTCCGCCCTGGTGCTCGCGATCGCGGTCGATGCGCTGGGCAAGGACAAGGTCCGCGCGGTGATGATGCCTTCGCCCTATACCGCCGACATCAGCTGGATCGACGCGCGCGACATGGCTGGCCGGCTGGGCGTGCGCTACGACGAGATTTCGATCAGGCACACCTTCGAGTCCTTCAAGGGCGCGCTGGCGGAGGAATTCAAGGGCCTGCCCGAGGACACGGCCGAGGAGAACATTCAGGCCCGCATCCGCGGGACGCTTCTGATGGGGCTGTCGAACAAGTTCGGCTCCATCGTGCTCACCACCGGCAACAAGAGCGAGATGGCCACCGGCTACTGCACGCTGTACGGCGACATGGCAGGGGGCTTCGCGGTCATCAAGGACCTGCTCAAGACCACGGTGTTCGCGCTGGCGCGCTGGCGCAACGCCCACGACCCGTACGGCACGGGCAGCGAGCCGATCCCCGAGCGGATCATCACGCGTCCTCCCAGCGCCGAGCTGCGGCCCGACCAGACCGACCAGGACAGCCTCCCGCCCTACGACATCCTCGACGGAATCCTGGCACGCTACATGCAGGACGACGAGGGCATCGACGAGATCATTTCGGCCGGCTACGAGCGCGCGGTGGTCGAGCGGGTCGCGCGGCTGATCAAGATCAACGAATACAAGCGGCGCCAGGCGCCGGTAGGCATCCGGGTCACCCATCGAAGCTTCGGCAAGGATTGGCGTTACCCTATCACCAGCAAATTCAACGAAACCGCCGGAGCGCAAAAACCATGAAGCAGATCACCGCCATCGTCAAACCCTTCAAGCTCGAGGACGTGCGCGAGGCCTTGGCCGAAGTGGGCGTCACCGGCCTGACCGTGACCGAAGTCAAGGGCTTCGGCCGCCAGAAGGGGCATACCGAGCTCTACCGAGGCGCCGAATACGTGGTCGATTTCCTGCCCAAGATGAAGGTCGAAGTGGTCGTCAACGAGGCCGACGTGGAGCGCTGCATCGAGGCCATCGTCAGTTCCGCGCGCACCGGCAAGATCGGCGACGGGAAGATCTTCGTGACTGGCGTGGAGCGCATCGTGCGCATCCGTACCGGCGAGGAAAACGAGAACGCTGTCTGATTGGTTCGCCCCAGGCTGCGCGCACTTCGTGTCGCTGCGCCAACCCCCTTCCGGGGGCAACACCTGAGGCCCGGCGGAGCCGGTTCCTCGGTGTTCTGGAATGGCTTTTCCGGGGTTGCCTGAGGGTCAGAGGTTTTCCGAGAGGCGGTCTTCGCGCGGGTGCAGCGGCACCTCGGCGCGCAGTGCGGTGAGCAGTTCGGGCACGTCGGTGCCTGTGCGGATCAGGTCCATCTGCCAGTCGCCCATGAAGCCCTCGCGCACGCTGTGCGCCAGGAAGCTCAGCAGGCCGTCGTAGTAGCCGGCGGTGTTGAGGATGCCGGTGGGCTTGTCGTGGTAGCCGAGCTGGCGCCAGGTCCAGATCTCGAACAGCTCCTCGAAGGTGCCGATGCCGCCCGCCAGGGCGATGAAAGCGTCGGCGCGCTCTCCCATCATGGCCTTGCGCTCATGCATGGTGTTGACCACATGAAGCTCGTCGCACAGGGGGTTGGCCAGTTCCTTGTCGACCAGCGCCTTGGGGATGATGCCGACGACGCGGCCGCCGGACTGGCGGGTGGCCTCGGCCACGGTGCCCATCAGGCCGGTTCGGCCACCGCCGTAGACAAGCTGACCGCGATGCTGGCCGATCCATTGGCCGACCGCCTGTGCGGCTTGGGTGAATTCGGGACGCTCGCCGGGGCGCGAGCCACAGTACACACAGATCGAAAATTCAGGAGTCATCCCGCCATCATGCCGCAGGCGGTGGGCCGTCTCATGACATGAAGCGCTGCCACAGTGCCGCGGCCCAGATGCCCCCGCACAGCGTGAGCGACAGCAGCACGGCGGCGCTGCCCATGTCCTTGGCGCGCTTGGAGAGGTCGTGCCACTCGGGCCCGATGCGGTCGATGGCGGCTTCCACGGCCGTATTGAGCAGCTCGACGATCATCACGAGGATGGCGCTGCCTGCGAGCAGTGCGACCTCGACCCAGCTCCGCCCGAGCCAGAAGGCGGCCGGGATCATGATGATCGACAGGATGGCTTCCTGGCGGAATGCGGGCTCGCTCCAGCCGGCGCGCAGGCCGTGCAGCGAGATCAGCGTGGCATGCCAGACGCGCTCGAAGCCCTTGCGGGCCTTCTGCGGGTTGACGGCGGGATCGGGAAGCTTCGGCACGGCACTCATCGGCGGCTCATCGGTTTGGAGGTGATGAGCCGTGTACCGGCCCAGGCGTCGTGCCAGAACTGGCGGTCGGGGTGAAAGCGTGCCAGCACGGCCCAGACGGCCACCCAGCCGAAGATCAGCACGGTCGATTTGCCGCCCGACAGCTTGAAGGGCGCGATGGCGGCCAGCGGCGGCAGGAACCAGACCCAGCTCAGCAGATAGCGCGCGAGCGCGCGGCGCTGGCTCACAGGCCGGCCGAGCATGTCGACGATGCGGATGTTCCAGGTTTTCATGGCGAGGGTCTGGCCCTTGGTCCAGAACCAGACGAAGTACACGCCGAATACTACGAAAAGGAAAGCCTGCAGCAGATGGCGCCGCGAATCCATGGCGTCGCGCATCTGGCCGAGGGTGCTGAAGAGCCAGCCCGAGACGAACACCACCGCGAACAGCAGCATGCCCTCGTACAGCCAGCAGGCCATGCGGCGCCAGAGGCCGGGCACTACGGAAACAGGAGCGCTGGCTGCGGGAGGGGTGGAGGAGGCGGGCTGGTCGGAGCCTGAGGCTTCGGAAGAGCTGGAAACCATCGAAGCCTTGCGGTCAGGGGGCCGAGGAGGAAGGCGGCTGCTCTGCTGCCGACGACGGCGCCGGCACCTGGGCTTCGGCGGGGACCGGCGGAGTCGCCGAGCTGGGCGACGGGGCAGGGGCTGCCGGCACCACGGAAACCGCTGGCGTCGCCGCCGCGGGGGCAGGTGCACGCTCGGGCGGTGACGACACCAGCACGGTCGTGGCCGGCGTGGCGGCAGGCGCGGGCGGCGGGGCCAGCAGGATGCGCGGTGTGTGCTGCCCGCCTGGGGTGATGGCGGGTACGGGCACGAGCTTCTGGGACGACACCGGCCGCACGGGAATGGCGGCGCCGCGTGGCTTGGGCGGAGCGCGCTCGGCGAGCTTGCGCTTTTCTTCTTCGCTCAAGGCTTGATACTGCTCCCACTTGACCTTGCGCTCGTCAGCCGGAATGCGCTTGACCTCGGCGAAGTTCAGGCGGGCCTGGGCGCGCTGCTGGTTGCTCAGGGCGGCCCATTCGATCATGCGGCTATGCAGGGTGGACTGGTCGTCCGCGGACATGCTCCCGAAGTTGCGCGAAAGCGCCAGCCACTTCCGCTTCTGTCCGATGTTCAACGTGTTCCAGTGGGTACCCAGGGGTTTGAGCGCCTGCTGTTGCTCGGCCGTGAGCTCGCTCCAGAGCGGCTTGGTCGTGGAGACCGCCTTGGGACTGGAGGCCGGCGCGGAGCTTCCAGCCGCTTTCGAGGCCGCCTCGGAGTGAGGCTGGGCGCAGGCAATCGTCAGGCTGAAGGCCGCGACAACAAACGCCCCTGCCCAAACGACTGCGCCCGCCGGAAGCGGGCGCAACGGGCGGGGGCTGTTCGCGCTGGAAGTGGAACGGCGTCGCATTCGATCGATGAAGGTTCAGTCGGAGGCGTTTTCGGCCTTGAGAAATTGGGCAAAACCGGGGTCGGTATAGGCGGCCGGAGGGAGATCGCCCGTCAGCAGCGCGGAATCCACTTCGGCCAGCTCGCTGGCGCGGTCGTCGTCCTGCATCACGCTGATGGTGATCAGGCCTGCGACGAGTGCGATCAGCGGCACCACGGAACCGATGCGGGTCCACCAGCTGCCGCCCATGGTCAGCGTATGGCCCGACTGAACCACCACAGGCGCGGCCCTCAATTGCGGGGCCTGCTTGCGCGCCGCAACGGCCTGCGCGCGCGCCACGCGCAGCCGCTCGCTGATGTCGTGCGGCAATTCGCCGTTGCCGGCCGAAAGGCGGGCGGCAAGACGCTTGCCGAACTGGTCTTCGGCGACGGTGTTGGTTGAGGTTGGAACCTTAGTGTTCATAGCGATATTCCCTTGGCCTTGAGCGCCTTGCTCAGAGCGTGGACGGCTCGCGAGCAATGGGTTTTGACGCTGCCCTCGGAGCAGCCCATCGCGGCGGCCGTCTCTGCGACGTCCATTTCCTCCCAGTAACGCATCAGGAAAGCCTCGCGTTGACGGCCCGGCAATGCTGCGATCTGCTCCTCGATTTCCTGGAAGATCTGGGCACGGCGGGTCGTGTCTTCGGCGCTCTCCGACTCCCTAGAGTCGGCCGGCGAGACGAAGTTCTCCAGCAGGTCGAAATCTCCGTCTTCGTCGACCGAATCGAAATCGCTGAGGTTGGAGAACAGGGCGCGCCTGGTTTTCTGGCGGCGGAACCAGTCGAGCGTGCAGTTCGACAGGATGCGCTGGAACAGCATCGGCAGTTCGGCCGCGGGCTTGTCCCCGTAGTGCTGGGCCAGCTTCATCATGCTGTCCTGCACGATATCGAGGGCTGCTTCTTCATCCCGCACGTGATAGACCGAGCGCTTGAAAGCGCGCCGTTCGACGCTTTTCAGGAAGTCGGAGAGTTCTTGTTCAGTGGCCAAGCGAGAGGGGGCGCGCAGGGCGCGCCGCGTGGGAATGGGGTCTAGCGATCGCTACGTTTATCGCCGCGGATTATGCCTTTGTAGCTTTACAAGGCAGCTGAAGCGAATATGAACGCCCGGAAATGTCATAATCCGGGTCGCAAGTCAAAAGGCAAACGGGTCACGGTCCGGCGGAACATCAGTCCGCTCATGGCTTTGGCCTCAAGTCCTGGCGCGACCTCACAAGGGTTGGCAAGGGGCACCCAAGGTATTTCGTTCCCGAAATAAACAAAGGTTGATCATGGAAATCTCCAAGGCGGAAATCGTCTCCGCAGCCGCTGCGTCCGCTGGCGCCGGCAACTCGACTCAGGAACTCATGGGCGCCGAAGTGCTGGTCAAGGCACTGCAGGCCGAAGGCGTCCAATACGTCTGGGGCTACCCAGGCGGCGCGGTTCTCTACATCTACGACGCGTTCTACAAGCAGGACACCATCCAGCACGTGCTGGTGCGCCACGAGCAGGCCGCCGTCCATGCGGCCGACGGCTATGCCCGTGCCACCGGCGAAGTCGGCGTGGCGCTGGTCACTTCCGGTCCCGGCCTGACCAACGCGGTCACCGGCATCGCGACGGCGTACATGGACTCGATCCCGATGGTGATCATCTCGGGCCAGGTGCCGACGGCGGCCATCGGCCTCGACGCATTCCAGGAATGCGATACGGTCGGCATCACCCGTCCCATCGTCAAGCACAACTTCCTCGTCAAGGATCCCAAGGATCTGGCCATGACGATGAAGAAGGCCTTCCACATCGCACGCAGCGGCCGTCCGGGCCCCGTGGTGGTGGACGTGCCCAAGGACGTCTCGTTCAAGAAGATCCCGTACGCTGGCTATCCCGACAAGGTCGAGATGCGCTCGTACAACCCGGTGCGCAAGGGCCACGGCGGTCAGATCCGCAAGGCGCTGCAGTTGCTGCTGGCCGCCAAGCGCCCCTACATCTACACCGGCGGCGGCGTGCTGCTGGGCAATGCCTGCAACGAGCTGCGCACACTGGTCGACATGCTGGGCTATCCGGTCACCAATACGCTGATGGGCCTGGGTGCCTATCCGGCGAGCGACCGCAAGTTCCTGGGCATGCTGGGCATGCACGGCACCATCGAGGCCAACAACGCGATGCAGAACTGCGACGTGCTGCTGGCGGTGGGCGCGCGCTTCGACGACCGCGTGATCGGCAATCCCAAGCACTTCGCGCAGAACGAACGCAAGATCATCCACGTCGACATCGACCCGTCGAGCATCTCCAAGCGCGTGAAGGTAGACATCCCGATCGTCGGCGACGTGAAGGACGTGCTCACCGAGCTGATCTCGATGATCCGTGAGAGCACAGCCAAGCCCGATGCAGGCGCCCTGGCCGACTGGTGGAAGACCATCGAGTCCTGGCGTTCGCGCGACTGCCTGAAGTACGACCGCGGCAACAAGGACGTGATCAAGCCGCAGTACGTGGTCGAGACCCTCTGGAACATGACCAAGGACACCGACACGTACATCACGTCGGACGTCGGCCAGCACCAGATGTGGGCCGCCCAGTACTACCGCTTCGACGAGCCGCGCCGCTGGATCAATTCCGGCGGCCTGGGCACCATGGGCGTGGGCATTCCCTACGCCATGGGGATCAAGCTCGCCAAGCCCGATTCGGAAGTGTTCACCATCACCGGCGAAGGCTCGGTGCAGATGTGCATCCAGGAACTCTCCACCTGCCTGCAGTACAACACGCCGATCAAGATCTGCTCGCTCAACAACCGCTACCTGGGCATGGTTCGCCAGTGGCAGGAGATCGAATACTCCGGCCGCTACAGCCACAGCTACATGGATGCGCTGCCCAACTTCGTGAAGCTCGCCGAGGCCTATGGCCACGTCGGCATGCTGATCGAGCGTCCACAAGACGTGGAGCCGGCGCTGCGCGAGGCGCGCAAGCTCAAGGACCGCACGGTGTTCATGGACTTCCGCACCGACCCGACCGAGAACGTGTTCCCGATGGTGAAGGCCGGCATGGGCATCACCGAGATGCTGCTGGGTTCCGAAGATCTTTGACCGATCGACGGAACGGACATTCGCTCAACTCTTAACTACTGACGAATCTATTGCCCGCCAAGCCCGCGCATTACCGTGCACGGGGGAGGGCGGCGAAAAGAGGAGTCACGCAAACATGAAACACATCATCGCAGTGCTGCTGGAAAACGAGCCGGGTGCTCTTTCCCGCGTGGTGGGCCTGTTCTCGGCCCGCGGCTACAACATCGAATCGCTCACGGTGGCGCCCACGGAGGACTCGAGCCTCTCGCGCATGACCATCGTCACCACCGGCTCGGACGACGTGATCGAGCAGATCACCAAGCACCTGAACCGCCTGATCGAAGTGGTGAAGGTCGTCGACCTCACCGAAGGCGCCTACACCGAACGCGAGCTCATGATGGTGAAGGTGCGCGCGGTCGGCAAGGAGCGCGAGGAGATGATGCGCATGGCGGAGATCTTCCGCGGCCGCATCATCGACGTGACCGACAAGAGCTACACCATCGAACTCACCGGCGACCACGGCAAGAACGACGCTTTCCTGGAAGCGATCGAGCGTAGCGCTATCCTCGAGACTGTCCGTACCGGTGCCAGCGGCATCGGCCGCGGCGAGCGCATCCTGCGCGTGTAGGAGGGTGAAGGCGCCCTCAGTTCATACGTTCATCCACACATGAGGCAAGAGTGATGCGAGGTCTGCTCGGTTTCGACAGGATGGTGACCCCGGCGATCGTCCGGGTGCTCTACTTCCTCGGACTGCTGGGCGTGGTCGTGCTGGCGGTGGCCGCGCTGTTCCAGCGGCAGTACCTGCCGGCCTTCACAGTCCTGATCTTCGGCACCATCGGCGTACGCATCTACAGCGAACTGCTCATCGTGCTGTTCCGCATCCACGACAGCCTCGTGTCCATCAACCAGCAGATGAAGGACCGGAATTCGTCCGGCCTTTGAGTGAAGTGCATCCGTACGGATGCTCGAGATTTTTTAGGAGAGATTGAAATGAAGGTTTACTACGACAAGGACGCTGACCTGAGCCTCATCAAGGGCAAGACGGTTGCAATCATCGGCTACGGCTCGCAAGGCCATGCGCACGCACAGAACCTGAACGACAGCGGCGTCAAGGTCGTGGTCGGCCTGCGCAAGGGTGGCGCCTCGTGGCCCAAGGTCGAGAAGGCCGGCCTGAAGGTCGCCGAAGTCGCCGACGCCGTGAAGGCCGCCGACGTCGTGATGATCCTGCTGCCCGACGAGCAGATCGCCAACGTCTACAAGAACGACGTCGCCCCCAACATCAAGGAAGGCGCTTCGCTGGTGTTCGCGCACGGCTTCAACGTGCACTACGGCTTCGTTCAGCCGCGCGCCGACCTCGACGTGTGGATGGTCGCTCCCAAGGCCCCTGGCCACACCGTGCGCAGCACCTACACCCAGGGTGGCGGCGTGCCCCACCTCGTGGCGGTGCACCAGGACAAGACCGGCAAGGCGCGTGACCTCGCGCTGAGCTACGCCACCGCCAACGGCGGCGGCAAGGCCGGCATCATCGAAACCAACTTCCGCGAAGAAACCGAGACCGACCTGTTCGGCGAACAAGCGGTCCTGTGCGGCGGCACGGTCGAACTGATCAAGGCCGGCTTCGAAACGCTGGTGGAAGCCGGCTACGCCCCTGAAATGGCGTACTTCGAGTGCCTGCACGAGCTGAAGCTGATCGTCGACCTGATCTACGAAGGCGGCATCGCCAACATGAACTACTCGATCTCGAACAACGCCGAGTACGGCGAGTACGTCACCGGCCCGCGCGTCGTGACGGAAGAGACCAAGAAGGTCATGAAGCAGGTGCTGAAGGACATCCAGACCGGCGAGTACGCCAAGAGCTTCGTGCTGGAAAACGCCGCCGGCGCTCCCACGCTGATCAGCCGCCGCCGCCTGAATGCAGAGCACCAGATCGAAGTCGTCGGCGAAAAGCTCCGCGCGATGATGCCCTGGATCAAGAAGAACAAGCTGGTCGACCAGACCCGCAACTGATCTGCGAGCCAGGAGGGCGCTTCGGCGCCCGTTTCCCGAGGGCCACCCGTTGCGGTGGCCCTTTTGTTTGACGAGGGGCGGCGCGGCCCCTGAACTACACTGCGAACCATGCGATTCAAAGATCAAGATGCTATCGAATGGATAGCTGTCAGCGCAGTGCCCACGAGGGATGGAGGCGAATTCAATGCATGACGACACGCTCCCCGACGATGTGCCGCCGCGCAAGCGGCGCAAGGGCATCTACATCCTGCCGAACCTGTTCACGCTGGCGGCGCTTTTCGGCGGCTTCTATTCGGTCGTGATGGCCATGAATGCGCGCTTCGACCTCGCGGCGCTCGGCGTGTTCGCGGCGATGATCCTCGATAGCCTCGATGGCCGCGTCGCGCGCATGACCAACACGCAGAGCGCGTTCGGCGAGCAGATGGATTCGCTGTCCGACATGGTGTCCTTCGGCGCGGCGCCGGCGCTCATCGCCTACGAGTGGTCGCTCAAGGGACTGGGCCGCTGGGGCTGGATCGCGGCCTTCGTGTACTGCGCCTGCGCGGCGCTGCGGCTCGCGCGCTTCAACGTCAACACCGGCGTGGTCGACAAGCGCTGGTTCCAGGGGCTGCCGTCGCCCGCGGCCGCGGCGCTAGTGGCGGGCTTCATCTGGCTGGTGAACGAGTGGGGCAAGCGGGGGGGCGAGGTGCTGTATCTCTCGTGGACGCAGATCACATGGGTGACTTTCGCGTTCACGCTGTACGCGGGCCTCACGATGGTCACCAACGCGCCGTTCTACAGCTTCAAGGACATCCAGATGAAGAAGAGCGTGCCGTTCGCGGTGATCGTGCTGATCGCGCTGGGCATTGCCGTCATCAACATCCATCCGCCGACAGTGCTGTTCGGCCTGTTCGTCGTCTATGGCCTGAGCGGCTACGTGGTCTATGCATGGCGCAAGGCCAAGGGCCAGCAGGCCAGCGTGATCAGCACGTCGACCGAGGAGCCCGACGAACGGGGCTTGCATAACTGAGTGTGGCTTGTGCTACATTCGTCACCCTCATGAACAAGATTTCGCTGCTGGCCCTACTAGACCTCCCTCGCGGGCGGAGACGGTAGCGCACGCGCAAATCCCTCACCACGGCCCGTTCGCACCAGCAACGGGCCGTTTGTTTTTTGGGGTTGCTGGTCGATTACCAACCATCTAAGAGAAATCGACATGCTCAAGCAACCTCAAAGCAAATATCGCGCATTCGCCCCGATCGGCCTCAAGGACCGTACCTGGCCCGATGCCGTGCTGACCAAGGCGCCGATCTGGCTGTCGACCGATCTGCGTGATGGCAACCAGGCCCTGGTCGAGCCCATGGACATCGCGCGCAAGATGCGCATGTTCGAAACCCTCGTGGCCATCGGCTTCAAGGAGATCGAAGTCGGCTTTCCCTCTGCTTCGCAGATCGAGTTCGATTTCGTGCGCAAGCTCATCGAGGAAGACCGCATTCCCGACGACGTGACGATCCAGGTGCTGACGCAGGCGCGCGACCACCTCATCGCTCGCACCTTCGAAGCGCTGCAGGGCGCCCCGCGCGCCATCGTGCACCTCTACAACGCCGTCGCGCCCGTGATGCGCCGCGTGGTGCTCGGCATGGACGAAGACCAGATCGTCGAGCTCGCCAGCAGCCACGCCCGCATGTTCAACGAGTTCGCCGCCAGGCAGCCGAACACGAAGTGGACCTTCCAGTACTCGCCCGAAATGTTCTCGGGCACCGACGTCCACTTCTCCAAGCGCGTAGTCGATGCCGTCACCGAAGTCTGGGCACCGACGCCCGAGCGCAAGTGCATCGTCAACCTGCCCACCACGGTCGAGCACTCCACGCCGAACATCTTCGCCGACATGATCGAGTGGATGCACCGCAACCTCGCTCGCCGCGACTCCATCGTGCTGTGCGTGCATCCGCACAATGACCGCGGCACCGGTACGGCGGCCGGCGAACTGGCCTTGATGGCCGGCGCCGAGCGCATCGAAGGCTGCCTTTTCGGCAACGGCGAGCGCACGGGCAACCTCGACCTGGTGAACGTCGCGCTCAACCTCTACACCCAGGGCGTCTCGCCGGAGCTCGACTTCTCGAACATCGACGAGATCCGCGCGACGGTCGAGCACTGCAACCAGATCCCGGTGCACCCGCGCCATCCGTACGTGGGCGACCTGGTCTACACCTCGTTCTCGGGCTCGCACCAGGATGCGATCAAGAAGGCCTTCGCGGCACGCAAGGACGGCGACATCTGGGAGATTCCGTACCTCCCCATCGACCCGAAGGACGTGGGCCGCAGCTACGAGGCCGTGATCCGCGTGAACAGCCAGTCGGGCAAGGGCGGCATGGCCTACCTGCTCGAGAGCGAATACGGCATCGAGATGCCGCGCCGCCTGCAGATGGAATTCATGCAGTCGGTGCAGCGCGTGATGGACGTGGCCGGCAAGGAGCTCACCGCCGCCGACCTCTGGCAGCTGTTCGTGCGCGAATATGGCATCGAGACCGCGCAATCGCTGCGGCACCGCCTGATCGAGGAGAAGAGCGAGGGCGCCGACGCCGCCGTGGCAATTCACGCCGACGTGCATTGGGACGGTGAAGTCCGCGCCATCGAAGGCCGCGGCAACGGCCCCATCGACGCCTTCACCCAGGCGCTGAGCCAGGCCACTGGCCATTCCGTGCGCGTGATGGACTACCACCAGCACGCCATCGGCGCGGGTGCCGACGCCAAGTCGGTGGCCTACCTGGAGCTGCGCGTGGATGGCAACCAGACGCTCTTCGGCGTCGGCGTGGACGCGAACGTGGTCACGGCCTCGCTGAAGGCGATCGTCTCGGGCGTGCAACGTGCGCGTGCCCGGGGCGCGCACAGCGCACAATCGGTGGTTGAAGTCGCCTGACGCTGAAGCGCTGGTCCGGTCCGGACGCGCAGGAAGGGCGCGTACGAAGGAGAACCACGATGACCGACCAGCTGATCATTTTCGACACCACCCTGCGCGACGGCGAGCAATCGCCGGGCGCCTCGATGACGCGCGACGAGAAGATGCGCATCGCCAAGCTGCTGGAGCGGCTGAAGGTCGACGTCATCGAGGCCGGCTTCCCGGCCAGCTCGAACGGCGACTTCGAGGCGGTGAAGGCGATCGCCAACGCGATCAAGGATTCGACGGTGTGCGGTCTCTCGCGCGCCAACGACCGCGACATCGGGCGCGCGGCCGAGGCCCTGAAGGGCGCCGCCCGGGGGCGGATCCACACCTTCATCGCAACTTCGCCGCTTCACATGGAAAAGAAGCTGCGCATGTCGCCCGAGGAAGTCCATGAGCAGGCCAGGCTGGCCGTGCGCTTCGCGCGCAACCAGATCGGCGACGTGGAGTTCAGCCCGGAAGACGGCTATCGCAGCGACCCCGACTTCCTGTGCCGCGTGCTCGAGACCGTGATCAACGAGGGCGCTACCACCATCAACGTGCCCGACACCGTCGGCTACGCCATCCCCGAGCTCTACGGCAACTTCATCAAGATGCTGCGCGAGCGCATTCCCAACAGCGACAAGGCGATCTGGTCGGTGCACTGCCACAACGACCTGGGCATGGCCGTGGCGAACTCGCTGGCCGGCGTGAAGATCGGCGGCGCGCGCCAGGTGGAGTGCACCATCAACGGCCTGGGCGAGCGCGCGGGCAATTGCTCGCTCGAAGAGGTCGTGATGGCTGTGAAGACCCGCAAGGACTACTTCGGTCTCGACCTGCGCATCGACACGCAACACATCGTGGCCGCGAGCCGCATGGTCAGCCAGACCACCGGTTTCGTGGTGCAGCCCAACAAGGCGGTGGTGGGAGCCAATGCCTTCGCGCACGCTTCGGGTATCCACCAGGACGGTGTGCTCAAGGCGCGCGACACCTACGAAATCATGCGCGCCGAGGACGTGGGCTGGACGGCCAACAAGATCGTCCTGGGCAAGCTCAGCGGTCGCAACGCCTTCAAGCAGCGCCTGCAGGAGCTGGGCGTGGCCATGGACAGCGAGGGCGAGATCAACGCCGCCTTCCTGCGCTTCAAGGAGCTGGCCGACCGGAAGTCGGAGATTTTCGACGAGGACATTCTTGCGCTCGTCAGCGCCGAAGAGGTGTCGAACGTTGGTGAGCAGTTTGCTTTCGTCTCTCTCTCCCAGCACAGCGAAACCGGCGAGCGCCCCCAGGCGAAAATCGTGTTCACCGTCCAGGGCAAGGAAGTCACCGGCGAATCCGACGGAAATGGCCCGGTTGATGCTTCCCTGAAGGCCATCGAGTCGCACGTCAAGAGCGGTGCCGAAATGGTTCTTTACTCTGTAAATGCCATCAGCGGCTCGACGGAAAGCCAGGGAGAAGTTACAGTCCGGTTACAAAACGCAGGGCGGGTGGTCAACGGTGTGGGTGCAGATCCGGACATCGTTGTCGCTTCGGCTAAGGCTTATTTGAGTGCGCTCAACAAGTTACAGAGCCAAGCTGAGAGAGTTGCGGCACAAGGTTAGGTTTTCGGGCGATCCTTGATATTCGAATGAAGAAGAGGATGCAAGTAACTGATATTGCGTGTCTTTTTTGATTTCGATACACTGCGGTCCTCGTTTTTGCCGCTGGAGATTTTTTAATGCCTGAAGCCCGCCTACGCCGAGTTTCCAGCCAGCGGTTCCTGCCCGCTTTCAAAGCCATCGCCGTCGCGCTCTGCGCCACGGCGTTTTTGCTGCCTGGCGCCCAGGCCGCGAAGAAGGAAAAGCCCGCCGCCGCCAAGACCGCCGTCGCCTCCAAGAAGGCGAAGGGGCCGGTGCCGGTCGAAGTCAAGCGCAACGCCGCTTCCTCCAAGACCGCCACTGTCGCCAAGCGCGGCGGCCGTGCCGAAAAGGCCGAACGTGCCGAGAAGGTGGTTCGCGGCGGCCGCAACGTCGTCGCCACCATCCACAAGAAGAACGGCAAGACCGTGGTGGCCGTGCAGCGCCGCTCGGTGGTTCGCGTCGTCGAGGCGCCCGCGCGCCAGTCCTTCGGCCAGATGGCCGGGCTGCATGGAACCGAAGATGCGCTCGACCTGAAGTCGAGCGTCGCCCTGGTCATCGACCAGGACACCCACGAAGTGCTGTTCAGCAAGAACGACCATGCCGTGCTGCCGATCGCTTCGCTTACCAAGCTCATGACCGGCCTGCTCATCAGCGAGGCCCATCTGCCGAACGACGAACTCATCACCATCACCCAGGACGACGTCGACACCGAGAAGCGCAGCAGCTCGCGCCTGACGGTAGGCACCACGCTCTCGCGCGGCGAACTGCTGCACCTGGCGCTGATGTCGAGCGAAAACCGCGCCGCGCACGCGCTGGGCCGCACCTACCCGGGCGGCCTGACGACCTTCGTGAGCATCATGAATGCCAAGGCCAAGATGCTCGGCATGAAGGACACGCGCTACGTGGAACCGACCGGCCTCTCGAGCCGCAACCAGTCGAGCGCGCAAGACCTGGCGCTGCTGGTCAATGCCGCCTATGCCGATGCCACGGTGCGTTCGCTGTCCACCTCGCCTGAATACCAGGTCGAAGTCGGCAACCGAGTGCTGCAGTTCAACACCACCAACCGCCTCGTGAAGAGCCCCGACTGGGAAATCGGCGTGCAGAAGACCGGCTACATCTCCGAAGCCGGCCAGTGCCTCGTGATGCAGGCGCGGGTGGCGGGCCGCAAGCTGATCATGGTGTTCCTGGATTCGGCCGGCAAGTTCAGCCGTATCGCCGATGCGGAGCGCGTCCGCCGCTGGGTTGAAGCCACGCACTCGGTGGGCTCGCCGGCGGCTTCGTCGCGCAATGCTGCTTACCAGGTGGCTGGCTGATCAGCCGATCGGGCAAGTCCCCGGCCCTCCACCTCCAACGAAAAACAGGCCCTCTCGGGGCCTGTTTTGCTTGGGGGTGGCTGTTTGGCCCGCTTGTCAGACGCTGGCCGATGGTGCAGACCCCCCCGAGGGTGACGGCGTTGCCGGCATGCCTTCCTTGAACCCCAGCGCACCCGAGATTTCGTTTGCCGTCGCCTGCAGCTTGGGCAGCCAGCCCTCGTCCAGCCGGTCGGCCGGCGCGGAGATCGACAGCCCCGCCACCAGCTTGCCCTGGTCGTCGTAGATGCCTGCGGCCATGCAACGCACACCCAACTCCAGTTCTTCGTTGTCGCGGGCAATGCCGTATTGGCGCGCCTTCGACAACTCGCGCTCCAGCGCCGGCAGCTGGGTGATGCTGTTGCGCGTGTGGCCCGCCAGGCCGGTGCGGGTGGCGTAGCTGCGCACCCGTTGCGGGTCATCGGCCGCCAGGAACAGCTTGCCGGTCGAAGTCAGGTGCAGCGCGGCGCGGCCGCCGATGGCACGCACCACCTGCATGCCCGAGCGCTCGCTGTAGGAGCGCTCGATGTACACGATCTCGTCGCCCTGGCGCATGCTGAGGTTGACGGGCTGCTGCGTCAGCTTGTGCAGCTCGCGCATCGGGCCCAAGGCCGCGTCGCGCACGTTGAGCCGGCCCTTGACCAGGTTGCCCAGCTCCAGCAGGCGCATGCCGAGCCGGTAGCTCCCGGCCTCGGGGCGGTCGACGAAACGGCCGACTGCCAGGTCGTTGAGGATGCGGTGCGTGGTCGACGGGTGGAGCCCCGTCTTTTCGCTGATCTCCTTCAGCGAAATGGCGTCCTCGCGCGATGCCAGGACGTCGATCAGCGCAAACATGCGCTCGATCACCTGGATCACGGGAACGGCGGGAATGTCGGATTGGTTTTTTCTCATGGCGCTCTGCGGTGATGACCGAGCGCCATTTTACCTTGTGAAATCACTTGGCGGCTGCCAGCGGCCATCCAACAACACTTCATGAGGGGAGAAGCGCGCCTTGTAGTTCATCTTGGGGCTGTGCTCGATCCAGTAGCCCAGGTAGACGTGCGGCAGCCCGAGCTTGCGGGCCTGCTCGATCTGCCATAGCACGCTGTAGGTGCCGTAGCCGGCGCTCGAATCGGGCTCGTAGAAGGTGTAGACGGCCGAGATGCCGTCGTTGAGCACATCGAGGATCGACACCATCCTGAGCGCTCCCGCGCTGCCGTCGGGCTGGGTCTCGCGGAATTCCACCAGCCGCGAGTTGACGCGGCTCTGGAGCAGGAACTGGGTGTACTGGTCGATGCTGTCGTGGTCCATGCCGCCGCCTGCGTGGCGGCCGTTCTGGTAGCGCAGGTAGAGCTGGTAGTGCTCCGGCATGAAGCACAGCTTGAGCACGCGGGCCTGCAGGTTTGCGTGCTGCTTCAGCGCCCGGCGCTGGCTGCGGTTGGGATGGAAGGCATTGGCCAGCACGCGCAGCGGAATGCAGGCCCGGCAACCATCGCAGTACGGCCGGTAGGTGAACATGCCGCTGCGCCGGAAGCCGCTGAGCACCAGGTCCGAATAGGCGTCGTTGTGGATCAGGTGGCTGGGCGTGGCCACTTGCGAGCGGGCTTGCCGGTCCGGCAGGTAGCTGCACGGGTAGGGCGCAGTCGCGTAGAACTGCAGTGTGTGAAGCGGGAGGTCCTTGAGGTGCGTCACGTCAGGGAAGGAGGTCGCGCTGAAAGGAGTTCGGACCAGTATACGGGCTCGAATCGCCACCGTGGGCCCTCTTGCTGCCGTGCCCCTGCCACGTGCGCGACGAAGCGCTTGCGCGCCATTTCGCGTGCGCCGAGGCTCGCGAGGTGGGCGGTGTTCTGCTGGCAGTCGATCATCCGCACGCCGAAGTGGCGGCATAGCGACACCAGCGCGGCCAGCGCGATCTTCGATGCGTCCGGCCGGCGGGTGAACATCGACTCGCCGAACACCGCGCGGCCCAGCGAAACGCAGTAGAGGCCGCCCGCCAGTTCGCCATCGATCCAGGTCTCGACGCTGTGGGCGTGGCCCGCGCGGTGCAAATCCGTATAGGCCGCCACCATGTCCGGCACGATCCAGGTGCCCGACTGGCCCACCCGCGGCGAGGCCGAGCAGGCCCTGATGACGGCCTCGAAACCGTGGTCGATGCGCACCTCGCAGCCGGGCGTTTCCACGAAGCGCGCCAGGGTCTTGCGCAGAGAGCGGTGCAGCCTGAACTCGTCCACCTGCAGCACCATGCGTGGGTCGGGGCTCCACCACAGGATCGGCTGGTCCTCGCTGAACCAGGGAAAGACACAGTTGCCGTACGCCTGCATCAGAGTATCGACGTCGAGAGCACCTCCGGCGGCCAGCAGGCCGGGCACCGGGTCGGCCACGCCCCAGGCCGAGGCGGGGTCGGGCAGGGCATCTCCAGGTTCCAGCCAGGGAAGTTGTCGCATGGGCATAGGTATACACGGCTTCGCAAACACCAATCCAGTGGGCGAAAATCGCTGGTCGCCGATATCGCCACCAGCGTTCGGCCCACACGCCACGGCACCACAAGACCCGCCGGAAACCCTATAGTGCACAGCTTGCATCCGCAGCACCCACGAACAGATCAGGCAGGCCCGAGCGCACGCCGGGGATAAGTACAAGAGGACAACGTTGACCACTGAACCCAATCCCACCCGCTTCGGCAGCGGCCAGGCAGTGCGCCGCCTGGAAGATGAAAGCCTTCTGTCGGGCGCCGGCCGCTACACCGACGACGTCACGCTCCCCGAGCAGGCGCACCTCGTCTTCCTTCGATCCTCTTACCCGCACGCGCGCATCCTGTCCATCGACACCAGCGCCGCCGCCGCCATGCCCGGCGTGCTGCGAGTGATCACCGGCGCCGAGATGGTGGAGGCCGGCGTCAAACCTCTTCCTGGTGCCGCCGGCTTCAAGCGCGCCGACGGCAGCGACAGCGCCAGCCCCCCGCGCCGAGCCATCGCCCACGAGCGCACCCGTTTCGTCGGCGAAGTGGTGGCGGCCGTGGTGGCCGACACCGTGCAGCAGGCGCGCGACGCCGCCGAAGCCATCGTGGTCGACTACGAAGACCTGCCCATGGTGGTCGACCTCGCCAGTGCCACCGCGGAAGGCGCGCCGCTGCTGTGCGAGGAGGCCACCGGCAACATCTCCGCCGAAATGCGCCACGGCAGCAGCGAGGCTGCCACGGCCGCCTTCGCCAAGGCCAGCCACGTGGTCGCGCTCGACGTGAACAACCAGCGCGTGGTCGCCCTGACGATCGAGCCGCGCTCGGTGCTCGCGGCGCGCGACGCCGAAACCGGCCGCCTCACGATCCGCATGAGCACCCAGATGCCCTCCGGCGTGCGCGATTCCATCTGCGCCGCCATCGGCCTGCCCAAGGAAAAGGTGCGCGTGGTGGTAGGAGATGTCGGCGGCGGCTTCGGCATGAAGACCGGCGCCTACCCGGAGGACATCGCCGTCGCCTATGCGGCGCTCCAGGTGGACCGGCCGGTGAAGTGGGTGGCCGACCGCAGCGAGGAGTTCCTCTCCAGCGCGCACGGCCGCGACATCGAGGCGCGCGCCGAGATGGCACTCGACGCCGATGGCAAGATCCTCGCGCTGCGCATCAAGACGCTGGCCAACGTCGGCGCCTACGCGACCGGCACCGGCGTCGCAATCCAGCTGCTGATCGGCCCCTGGGTGCAGACCAGCGTCTACGACATCCAGACCATCGACTTCCATTTCAAGGCGGTGCTCACCAACACCGCTCCCACTGGCGCCTACCGCGGCGCGGGCCGCCCCGAAGCCATCTTCACCATCGAACGGCTCATGGACGAGGCCGCGCGCCAGACCGGCATCGACCGCATCGTGCTGCGCCGGCGCAACTTCATCCGCCCCGAGCAGATGCCGTACAAGAACCCGATGGCGCAGACCTACGACACGGGCAACTTCGAGTCGGTGATGGACCAGGCGCTCACGCTTGCCGACTGGCAGGGTTTCGAGAGCCGCGCCGCCGAGTCGGCCGGCCGTGGCAAGCACCGCGGCCTGGGCATCGCCACTTTCCTCGAATGGACCGGCGGCAACGTGTTCGAGGAGCGCGTCACCGTCTCGGTGCAGGCCGACGGCGTGATCGAGGTTTTCTCGGCCGTCAACGCCATGGGGCAGGGCATTGCCACCTCGCTGGCCCAGCTCGCCGTGGATGCCTTCGGCGTGCCCATCGAGAAAGTGCGCGTGGTGCTGGGCGACACCGACCGCGGCGACGGCTTCGGCAGCGCCGGCTCGCGCTCTCTCTTCACCGGCGGCTCGGCCGTGCGCATCGGCGCCGAGCGCACCATCGACAAGGCTCGCGAACTGGCCGCGCAGGAGTTCGAGGCGGCGCTCGACGACATCGTCTACAGCCGAGGCGTCTTCAACGTGGCCGGCACCGACCTCGAACTCGACCTCTTCACGCTCGCGGCGAAGCAACCGGGGCGCGAGATCTTCGTCGACTCCACCAGCACCGTGGCCGGCCCCACCTGGCCCAACGGCTGCCACATCTGCGAGATCGAGATCGATCCGCCCACCGGCGAGATCAGCGTGGTGGCCTACAGCTCGGTCAACGACGTGGGCCGCGTCATCAATCCGATGATCGTGCGCGGCCAGCTCGAAGGCGGTGCGGTGCAGGGCATCGGCCAGGCGCTGTACGAGCAGGTGGTGTACGACCACGAGACCGGCCAGCCCGTCACCGGCAGCCTGATGGACTACGCCGCCCCGCGCGCCGACATCGTCGACACCATGTTCAACATGGAGATGGACGAGTCGACGCCCTGCAAGAACAACCCGCTGGGCGTGAAGGGCGTGGGCGAGCTGGGCACCATCGGCGCCACGCCGGCCATCGTGAATGCGGTGGCCGACGCCTTCGCGCGCAACGGCTTCGCTACGCGCGCGCCGCGGCTGCACATGCCGCTGAGCCCTGCGCGTGTCTGGCAGGCGATGCAAACGGTCGATTGAGCAATCGTTTTCGTGGGGCAGAAAGGCACCGGCCATGCTTGTCACCACCGAGGTCCGGACCGATGCGATCCGCATCGCCAGCTACCGCTGCGACGCGGGGCCCGACGCGCAGCCCTTCACCGAGCTGCACGAAGGCCATTCCGTCTCGTACGTGCGAAGGGGCAGCTTCGGCTATCGCACGCGCGGAAATGCCTATGAGCTGGTCGCCGGCTCGGTGCTGGTCGGCTGTCCGGGCGACGAGTACGTCTGCACGCACGACCACCATCTCTGCGGCGACGAGTGCCTGGCCTTTCATCTCTCGCCGGGCTTCGTAGACCTGATCGGCGGTGACCGCAAGACCTGGCGCACCGGCGGTGTGCCGCCGCTGGCCGAGCTCGTGGTCATCGGCGAGCTGGCCCAGGCCGCTGCCGACGGACAGAGCGACGTGGGGCTGGACGAACTGGGCATGTGGTTCGCGAGCCGCTTCGTCGAGGTCGTCTCGGGGCGAGCGAAGCCAAAGTTGCCGTCCCCGGCCATCTCTCGCGACCGCCGCCGCGCGGTCGATGCCGCGATGTGGATCGACGCCAACCTGCAGCACGACATCGGCCTCGACGGCGCCGCTGCCGAAGCCGGCCTGAGCTCCTTCCACTTCCTGCGGCTCTTCTCGCAGGTGCTGGGCGTCACGCCGCACCAGTACCTCGTGCGCTCGCGCCTGCGGCATGCCGCGCGCCTGCTGGCCGACGACGACAGCCGGCCCGTGACCGAGGTCGCGCTGGACGTGGGCTTTGCCGACCTCAGCAACTTCGTGCGCACCTTCCATCGCGCAGCGGGCGTGTCGCCGGGCGGCTTCCGCAAGGCGGCGAAAGGCGACCGCAAGATTCTCCAAGATCGCATCGCGGCGCTCTTCGATGATGGACTCCTGATCAACCCATCGAGTAGGAAGCCATCATGTACGACCACATCGGACTGAAAGTCAAAGACCTCGCCGCGAGCCGCCGCTTCTACGAAGCAGCGCTCGCGCCGCTGGGCCATGTTCCGGGCCCGCACGACGACAGCTACGCCGGCATCGGCCCGGCCGACGAACCCGCGCTGTGGCTCTACGCCGCCAAGGGCGCGAAGGGGCCGGGCACTCACATCGCATTCCGTGCACCGAACCACGAGGCCGTGGCCGCCTTCCACAAGGCCGGCCTGAAAGCCGGCGGCACCGACAACGGTGGCGCGGGCCCCAGGCCGGACTACAGCCCGACCTATTACGCTGCCTTCCTGATCGACCCCGACGGCAACAACGTCGAAGCGGTCTGCCCCTGAAGAGAGGTTCCACGCCATGGCCACGGTCTACAAGGAATTCATCGTCGAGGCGAGCGCGGCGCAGGTCTGGGACGCGCTGCGCCACTTCGATGCAGTGCACACGCGGCTCGCGCCGGGCTTTCTCACGGCCTGCACGATCGATGAGGAGGGCGCGCGCATCCTGACCTTCGCCAACGGCCTCGTCGCGCGCGAACTGCTGGTGGGCATCGACGAGGCCCATCGTCGGCTGGCCTACACCGTCACCGGCGGGCAGGCGAGGCATCACCATGCGACGGCGCAGGTTTTCGAGGAAGGCGAAGGCCGCTCGCGCTTCGTCTGGATCACCGACGTGCTGCCCGATGCGATGGCGGCCTACATCGGGCCGATGATGGAGCAGGGCGGCGCTGCCATGAAGGCCGCGCTGGAAGGTCGCCCGGTTCCGTCTGCGGCCTAGAAGTCTTCGAGCGGCAGCCCGACGTAGTTCTCCGCCAGCGCGGTGGAGGCGGCGGCCGAATGCACCAGGTAGTCGAGCTCGGCTTCCTGGATCTTCTGGCCGAAGGCGCCCGTCTCCGGAAAACGGTGCATCAACGAGGTGAACCACCACGAGAAGCGCTCGGCCTTCCATACGCGGCGCAGGCACAGGTCGGAATAGCGGTCGAGCGCCGAGGCCGACTTCTCGCCGTAGAAGATTTCGAATGCGCGCGAGAGATACCCGACGTCGGCCGTGGCGAGGTTCAGCCCCTTGGCGCCCGTCGGCGGCACGATGTGCGCCGCGTCGCCCGCCAGGAACAGCGAGCCGAAGCGCATCGGCTCGGCGACGAAGCTGCGCAGCGGTGCAATGCTCTTCTCCAGCGAAGGCCCGGTCACCAGTCGCTCGCGCGCTTCGGGGTCGAGGCGTGCGCGAAGCTCGTTCCAGAAAGCCTCGTCGCTCCAGTTCTCCACCCGCTCCTCGGTGGGCACCTGCACGTAGTAGCGGCTGCGCGTGGCGCTGCGCATGCTGCACAGCGCGAAGCCGCGCTCGGTGTTGGCGTAGATGAGTTCGTGCGACACGGGCGGCACGTCGGCCAGCACGCCGAGCCAGCCGAAGGGGTAGATCTTTTCGTAGGTCTGGATCGCATCGGCCGGCACGCTGGCGCGGCTCACGCCGTGGTAGCCGTCGCAGCCGGCGATGAAGTCGCATTCGATCTCGTGCGTCTGGCCATCCTTTTCGTAGCGCACGCGGGGCTTGCCCGACTGGAAGTCGTGTAGGCTCACGTTGGCCGCGCTGTAGATGGTGGCGAGCCCTTCGGCCGCGCGCGCTTCCATCAGGTCGCGCGTCACTTCGGTCTGGCCGTACACCGTCACCTGCTTGCCGCCCGTGAGGCCGTGCATGTCGATGCGGTGGCGCGCACCCTTGAAGAGCAGCTCGATGCCCTCGTGCGGCAGTCCCTCGGCCTTGGCGCGGGCGTCGACGCCCGCACGCGCCAGCAGGTCCATCGTGACCTGTTCGAGCACGCCGGCGCGGATGCGGCCGAGCACGTAGTCGCCGCTCTGGCGTTCGACAATGACGTTGTCGATGCCTGCCTTGTGCAGAAGCTGTCCGAGCAGAAGGCCGGCGGGTCCGGCTCCGATGATGGCGACCTGGGTGCGCATGTTCGTGTCTCCGAGAGGGTTTCACGAAGCGTAGGGGGCACGGGGCCTTCCAGGGAGGCCGTGCGCGCGGCTGTGTGCGATCATGCGAATGCGTGCGCGATCATCGCGCAACACTTCCACAGACGACGAACCCCATCCTCCATCGACCGAAGAATGAGCATCGCCAAGGCCGACTTCATCGAGGGCATCGCCAAGGGCATGGCCGTGCTCGAAAGCTTCGACACCGAGCGCCAGCGCCTGAACGCCACCCTGGCCGCCGAACGTGCCGGCCTCACGCGCGCAGCAGCCCGCCGCCATTTGCTGACGCTGGCCCACCTGGGCTACCTGGAAACCGACGGCAGCTATTTCTGGATGGCGCCGAAGGTGCTGCGCTTCTCGGGCAGCTATCTCGCGTCTTCCCGATTGCCGCGGGCGCTGCAGCCCACGCTGAACCGGCTCGCGGCGCAGACCGGCGAGTCGTTCTCGGCCGTGGTGCTCGACGGGGAAGAGGTGGTCATCGTCGCGCGCAGCGGCAGCTACGGCACGCCGACGCGCGTGCTGGCCTATGGCCTGCACCTGGGGGCGCGGCTGCCCGCGCATGCCACTTCCACCGGGCGCGTGCTGCTCGCGGCGATGGCGCCGGCGCAGTTCACGCAGTGGCTCAAGGGCCGGCATCTCGCACGGCTCACGCCGCGCACGGTGACGCAGGCGCGCGGCCTGCGTCAGCTGATCGCCCGCGCGCGCAAGGACGACTACTGTTTCGCCAGCGAAGAGCACGAGCTGGGCGTGCAGGCGCTGGCCGTGCCGCTGCGCGACATGCAGGGCCATACGGTGGCCGCGCTCAACGTGGTGCTCTCGGGCACGCGCTACCAGGAAGAGACGCTGCAGCGCGAGATGCTGCCGCTGCTGTTCGAGGCCGCACGGGAAGTCCGTTCGCTTCTCTGATCTGAACTTTGGCAGCGGCCCGCGCCTCGAATCCCCGAAACGGACACAACCATGCGACTCCTACTCCTCGAAGACGACGTGATGATCGGCGAAGCGGTGCTCGACCTGCTGCGCGCCGAGCAATACGCAGTGGACTGGGTGAAAGACGGCGAGGCCGCCGAATCGGCCCTGCGCACCCAGCAATACGACCTCGTGATGCTCGACCTCGGCGTGCCCAGGCGCGACGGGCTTGAGGTGCTGCGCAACCTGCGCGCGCGCAAGCAGCGCATGCCGGTGCTGATCGCCACGGCGCGCGACTCGGTGCAGCAGCGCATCGAAGGCCTGGATGCCGGCGCCGACGACTACGTGCTCAAGCCCTACGACCTCGACGAGCTGCTGGCGCGGATCCGGGCCCTGCTGCGCCGCGCGGCGGGGCGTGCGGAACCGGTGTACGAGCACATGGGTGTGAGCATCAACCCGGCCACGCGCGAGGTCACTGTGGCCGGCCAGCCCGTGGTGCTGTCGGCGCGTGAATGGGCCGTGCTGGAGCCCCTGCTGGCCCGGCCCGGCATGGTGCTGTCGCGCGCCCAGCTCGAAGAGAAGCTCTACAGCTGGAAGGACGAGATCAGCAGCAACGCCGTCGAGGTCTACGTGCACGGCCTGCGCAAGAAGCTCGGCGCGGAGCTGATCCGCAACGTGCGCGGCGTCGGCTACATGGTGCCGAAACTATGACTCACCCCCAGGCTTCGCGCACTTCGTGTCGCTTCGCCAACCCCCTTCCGGGGGCGACGCCTACGGCCCGGCAAAGCCGGTTCCGTGTCGTCCCGCGAAGGGGGCGTGTATGAGCAGAGTCATTGGTTCGCTGACAGGCTCGCTGCGCGCGCGGCTGCTGTGGTTCCTGCTCGCAGCCATCGTGCTGGCGGCGGGGGCGCAGGCACTGGTGGCCTACCGCACGGTGCTGGCCGAGGCCGACGATATCTTCGACTATCACATGCAGCAGATGGCGCTGTCGCTGCGCGCCGGCCTGCCGCCGAGCGCTGCGGTGGGCGGGCTGGGCGCCGCCGAGCAGAACTTCGATTTCGTCGTGCAGGTGTGGACGGCCGATGGCACGCGCATCTTCGAATCCGCCGAGCAGGCCGCGCTGCCGCAGCTCGCGGTGCTGGGCTTCGCCGACGTGAACGCGCGCGGCACCACCTACCGCGTGTTCTCGATGCAGACGCGCGGGCTGGTGATCCAGGTGGCGCAGGACATGGCCGCGCGGCGCCACATGGCCGGCACGCTGGCCCTGCGCACCATCGCGCCGGTGGCGCTGATGGCGCCGCTGCTGATGCTGGTCGTGTGGTGGGTGGTGAGCCAGTCGCTCGCGCCGGTGGCGCGGGTGCGCAAGCAGGTGGCCTCGCGCCAGGCCGACGATCTCTCCCCGGTGAGCGAGGAGAACCTGCCCGAGGAGGTGCGCCCGCTGGTGCAGGAACTGAACCTGCTCTTCGACCGCGTACGCCATGCCTTCGACGCGCAGAAGCACTTCGTCGCCGATGCCGCGCACGAGCTGCGCTCGCCGCTGGCCGCGCTCAAGCTGCAGGTGCAGGGCCTGCAGCGCGCGCCTGACGATGCCTCGCGCGAGTTGGCGGTGAGCAGGCTGGTGGCGGGCATTGACCGGGCGACGCGTCTGGTCGAGCAAATGCTTGCGCTGGCCCGGCATGAAGCCAGCATGGCGGCCGGCGCGAAGCCCGAGCCGGTGGACCTGGCCGAGGTGGCCCGGCTCGCGGTGTCCGACGCCGTGGCGGCCGCACAGGCGCGCGGCATCGACATCGGCATCGCCCATGCCGACAAGGCGGTGGTGCATGGACAGTCCGAGGCGCTTCGGATGCTGCTGCGCAACCTGCTGGAGAACGCGATCAAGTACACGCCGGTGGAAGGCCGCGTCGACATCGGCATCGCGCGCAAGGGCGATACGGCCGAACTCACCGTGGACGACAGCGGGCCAGGCCTGCCGCCGGAGGAGCGCGAGCGGGTGCTCGACCGGTTCTATCGCTCCGGCGAATCCCAGGCGCCCGGCAGCGGCCTTGGGCTGGCCATCGTCAAGTCGATTGCCGACCTGCACGGGGCCACGGTGGCGCTGGAGCAGTCGCCCAGCCTCGGCGGGCTGCGCGTGCTGGTGCGCTTTCCCGCGCGCTCCTGAACTGGAGCTGAGCCCCGGCCGCGCCGTTTAAGCGGCGCTTAAGTCAGACCCGCGACATTCCTTTCATCGTTTTGCGTCCATACGCCTTGAAAGGAACCGACAAATGAACTCACGTCTGACTTCGCCCCGTGCCCTGGCCATCGCGCTGGCAAGCGCCGGCGTGATCGGTGCCGTCGGCGCCGGCGCCTACACCAGCGCCCGCGCCGTGGGCGCGCCGACCACCAATGCCGTCGCCACCGCGCCCGCGGCCATGGTCACGCTGCCCGACTTCTCGACGATCACTTCGCGCGACGGCCCGGCCGTGGTCAACATCAGCGTGACCGGCACCATGAAGGCCTCCGACGACGAGGCAGCCGCCGAGATCCAGGGCATCGATCCGGACGATCCGATGTTCCAGTTCTTTCGCCGCTTCCAGGGCCAGATGAATCCGCGCGGCCAGCAACAGCAGCGCGAAGTGCCGGTGCGCGCGCAGGGGTCGGGCTTCATCGTCGACCCCAGCGGCATCATCATCACCAACGCCCACGTGGTGAAGGACGCGAAGGAAGTCACCGTCAAGCTCACCGACCGCCGCGAGTACCGCGCGAAGGTGCTGGGCGCCGACGCCAAGACCGACATCGCGGTGCTCAAGATCGACGCGAAGAACCTGCCCGTGCTCGCGCTGGGCAACACCAAGGATCTGAAGGTCGGCGAATGGGTGCTGGCCATCGGCTCGCCCTTCGGCTTCGAGAACACCGTCACGGCCGGCGTGGTGAGCGCCAAGGGCCGCTCGCTGCCCGACGACAGCTACGTGCCCTTCATCCAGACCGACGTGGCGGTGAACCCCGGCAATTCCGGCGGTCCGCTGCTCAACACGCGCGGCGAGGTGGTCGGCATCAACTCGCAGATCTACAGCCGCAGCGGCGGCTACCAGGGCGTGTCGTTCGCGATCCCGATTGACGTGGCGATCCAGGTGAAGGACCAGATCGTCGCCACCGGCAAGGCGCAGCACGCACGCCTTGGCATCGCGGTGCAGGAGGTGAACCAGGCCTTCGCCGATTCGTTCAAGCTCGACAAGCCCGAAGGCGCGCTGGTCTCGAACATCGAGAAGGGCGGCCCCGGCGACAAGGCCGGCCTGAAGGCGGGCGATGTGATCCGCAAGGTCGACGGCCAGCCCATCGTGTCCTCGGGCGACCTGCCCGCGGTGATCGGCCAGCAGGCGCCCGGCAAGAAGGTCACGCTCGAAGTGTGGCGCCAGGGCGAACGCCAGGAGCTGCAGGCCAAGCTCGGCGATGCGAGCGACAAGCCCGCGAAGGTCGCCAAGGCCGATGCCGACGTGGGACAGGGCAAGCTGGGCCTGGCGCTGCGCCCGTTGCAGCCGCAGGAAAAGCGCGAAGCCTCCGTCGACAACGGCCTGCTGATCGAAGACGCGGCCGGCCCCTCGGCGCAGGCCGGGGTGCAGGCGGGCGACGTGCTGCTGGCCATCAACGGCACGCCGGCGCAGAGCGTGGAGCAGGTGCGCGAGGTGGTGACCAAGGCCAGCAATAAGTCGGTGGCGCTCTTGATCCAGCGCGGCGAAGACAAGATCTTCGTGCCGGTGCGTATCGGTTGAGTTCGCCCCGCAGGCATGACGTCGCCCGCCCAGAGCCTCTCGGCTCACATCCTGCCCACGTCTGCGACCATGATCGGCGTGTGCATGACGGTGATGTCCATCGGGCACCTGGGGCCGCGCGACGACATGCGGCTTCTGATCGACCGCCTGCTCGCAGTGGACGCGCTGGTCTTCCTGGCCAGCGCGTTGCTGTCTTTCATCTCGATGCGTTCGCGCAGGTCGGGCGCGCGGCTGGAGGCCTGGGGCGAGATGGTCTTCATCGCCGGCCTCGGGCTGCTGGCGCTGGGTGCGGTGACGCTGGCCTTTGCCCTGCGCTGAACGGCTGCGCGGCGCCTCAGGCGGGCGAGCAGGGCCAGTCGAGCTGCATGCGCGTGCCGCCGGCGGCCGGGTCCGCCGTCTCGATCTGCAGCCGCGCGCCGATGGACTGGGCGCGCGCCCGCATGTTGGCGATGCCGTGGCCGGTTCTCCCGCCATTGGCCGGCGCCGAAGGCAGGCCGCGCCCGTTGTCGGTGAGCATGATGCGCACCAGCGCAGGCGTCTCTTCCCCGTGCCAGCTCGCGTGCATCACGATGCGCGTGGCGCCCGCGTGCTTGAGCACGTTGGTGAAGGCTTCGAGCAGGATGCGTTGCAGCTGCAGGGCCGCCTGTGCGGCGAAAGGCTCCAGCTGCGGGATCACTTCCACGTCCCACACCAGCTCGATGCCGGCGGCGTCGAGCCGCGGCTGCAGGCGGTAGCGCAGCGTGGCCAGCACGGTGGCCAGGTCGTCGTGCGTGGGCTGCAGCGAATCGACGGCCATGCGCATCTCGTCGAGCGCGAGCTTCACGTGTTCCTCGATCACCGTGCGGTCCGGTTTGGCCTGCGTCACCACGTTGAGGAGGCCGACCAGCTGCGAGCCGACGCCGTCGTGGATCTCCCGCATGATGCGCTGGCGCTCCAGCAGCACGGCCTGTTCCTGCTGCTGCTGGCGCATGGTGTCGAAGGCGCTGCGCAACTGCTCTTCGCGCTCGGCCACGCGGGCTGCGAGGTTGGCGTTGAGCGCGCGGTAGTCGGCTACGGTGCGGCTGTAGCGCTCGACCACCAGGCCGGCCAGGATCATCACGAAGAAGAACATCGCGTGCGCCGTCAGCGTGTAGTAGGCGCCGCCGAAGAGGCCCATGCGCACCAGCAGCAGGTCGTGCGCGCCGGCCAGGATGGCCAGCGTGCCCGCGGCCATCAGCACGCCCGCGATACGGCGGCGGTCCACCAGCGCCCCGTACACCACGTAGGGCAGGCAGATGATGCTGATGCATTGCAGGATGACGAGGCCGCCGGTCCACAGCAGCGGCTGCGCGAAGGCGAAGGAGGCGCAGGCCAGCGTGACCGACAGCGCGAGCGCCGTGTAGATCGAGCGCACCAGCCACGGCGGATTGCGCTCCAGCACCAACAGCACGAAGCGCGCGATCAGCCCGATGTGGCAGGCGTAGCAGACCGCCACGATGGCGCCCCACAGCGGCCAGGGAATGGCCACGTCGGGCCATACGCGGTCGAGGTTGCGCGCCACGCCCGAGAGCGCGGCCAGCGCGAAGCAGCCGTAGAGCGCGTCGCGCTGGCGCAGCCATAGCCCGCCGGCGATGCCGCCCATCAGCAGCAGGCTGACGGCATAGACGATGGCCGAGGTGTTGCGCCAGTTCTGCCGGGCGCGGTAGACCGTTGCCAGCGACGCCTCGGGGCCGTAGTCGATGCTGGCCAGCCCCGCGCCGCGCTGGCGCTGGATGGTGGTGCGCACCACCAGCGACTGTGGCTGGCCTGCCTGGTGCAGCACGGCCGGCACCGGCACCAGCAGGTTGCTCTTGGATGCGTCGTAGCTCGGCAAGCCCAGCGTGCCGTAGCTTGCCACCAGCGCGTCGTTGAACGAGATCGCCACCTGGTTGCCCGCGCCCGAGAGCAGCAGCGCGGCGGGCTTGCCGGCCGGCACCGCGGAAGCGGGCAGTTCGATGCGGTAGGTGGCCTTGCCGCCGCGCCCGGGGAATTCATGGTCCCAGCGGAAGGGAATCTCCACGCGTCGCTGCTGCGCCGGCAGGCCGTCGGGTTCGAGCACCGCCTCGGCCGAGGGAACGTCGAAAGCGTCGGGCGATTCCGCTGCGTCGGCATGGGAGGCCGCCGACGCCAGGGCGAGCCACAGGCACAAGGCGGCGAGCAGCAGGCGGCAGAGGCCGCCGGCGGTCACGCTAGGGAAGCCAGCCGAGGTTGCGGGCCTCGAACACAGCTTCCGATTTGTTGTGCACATCCAGCTTGCCGTAGATATTGCGGATATGGGTTTGGACAGTCGAGGCCGAGACTCCCATCTGCACACCGACTTCGACATAGGTGAAACCACGAGAGACCAGGTCGAGCACCTCGAACTCGCGCGGCGACAGGCGCTCGGGCACGACCGTCGGCGTGCCTGCCGCCTTGGCCGCGGCCTGTTCCCTGGGCGCGCCGCCCGAGTGCGCCTGCCAGCGGCGCAGCAGCTTGCGCGCGATGACCGGCGACATCGGCGAGCCGCCGGCGCGCAGGTGGCGGATGTGGGTGGCGAGGTCGGCCTCGGTGCCGTCCTTCAGCAGGTAGCCGCTGGCGCCGGCCTCGAAGGCCTGGACCATGTTGGCCTCGTCGCCGAAGATCGAAAGCACCATCACCGCGCATGCCGGCTGCATGTTGCGGCACTGGCTGATCACCTGCAGCCCGGGGCGGTCGGGCAGGCCGAGGTCCACCAGCAGCACGTCGATCGGGTTGTCGACCAGCCAGCGCAGGATGTCGCTGGCGTTGGAGGCGCTGTAGGCCAGGCTGAGGGACGGGTCTGCGTCGACCACGCGCGAGATGCGCTCGCGCATGCCGGTGTCGTCTTCGACGAGGGCGACCTGTGTTTCCGCAGTCATGCGTGGACCGGGCCCGGAAAGAAGCTGCATGCGCTCATGCATGGCGTGGTGACAAGGCGCATGGAGGAAAAGACCTGGGTTGCTGATGCCGCAAAGGGTAGGGGGCTGCCCGCTCGCTGCCCATCCTATATACGGGGGAGGCGGCCTACCGCTTTCGGTGGCCTATGGGATGTCTTGCCGGTTGCCGCCCTGGCCAGCCGCCCGGCCACGAGCGCGAGGTGCGCGACCAGCTCCAGAGGCGACTCGACCTCGAAATCGTGCGGCAGGCAGCCCAGCCACACGGCCAGCGCATCGAGCGAATTGGCCGCGGTGGCGATGCGGGTGGAACCGTCGCCGACAGCCTGCGGCGTGCCGCCGACCCAGCCGAGATAGGGCTCCAGCGCCTCGACGGGTGCATGCACCACGACCTGCGCATGGTGCAGGTAGGGCGATACCTTCAGCGCGTGCTCCATGTAGGCGGCCACGTCGCCATGGGGCAGCCGGCGCGGCGTGAAGCGCTCGCCGGTGGGCTCGGGCTCGACGATGCGGTCGAGGCGGAAGGTGCGCCAGTCCTCGCGCGCCACGTCCCACGCCAGCAGGTACCAGCGCCGGCCCGTCTGCACCACGCGATGCGGCTGCGCCGTGCGCTCGGTGAGGGCGTCGTGGTGGTCGCGGTAGCCGAAGCGCAGCTCGAGCCGGTCGGTGCAGGCTTCGGCGAGGAAGGACACGGCCTTCAGGCGCACGGGCGACTTGTCGTGCATCACCGGCACCACCGATGAGCGGACGCTGTCGAGCCGGCGGCGCAGGCGCGGCGGCATCAGCTGTTCGAGCTTGGCCAGCGCGCGCATCGAGGCGTTCTCGATGTCGCCCGAGGCGCCCACCGGGTTGCCCAGGCCGAGCGCGACGGCGATGGCTTCCTCGTCCTCGAGCAGCAGCGGCGGCATCGCGGTGCCAGCGCCGAGCCGGTAGCCGCCGGCCACGCCCGAGGTGGAATCGACTGTGTACCCCAGGCTGCGCAGGCGGTCGACGTCGCGGCGCAGGGTGCGCTCGGTGATCTCGAGCCGGGCGGCGAGGTCGGCGCCCGTCCAGGAGCGTTGCGCCTGGAACAGGGAAAGAAGCCGGATCAGGCGTGCGGTGGCGGAAAGCATGCGCGCATCATGCCTTTGATCGAGGACAGAATCTGTCCGCAATGGGTCGTAGCCTCGGTTCTTCTCTCAACCACCTCCGCACCGCGGAAAACAGGACGAAGACCCATGAAGAAGACGTACAACGGCAGCTGCCATTGCGGCAAGGTCCGCTTCCAGGCCCTGATCGATCTCGCCGAAGGCACGGGCAAGTGCAACTGCTCGATCTGCACCAAGACCCGCGCATGGGGCGCGATCGTGAAGCCGGATGCCTTCACGCTGCTTTCGGGGGAGGAGGACCTGTCGCTGTACCAGTTCAACTCGCACAGCACCGAGTGGCTGTTCTGCAGGAGCTGCGGCGTGCGTTCGTTCGGGCGCGGCAACGTGCCCGAAATCGGTGGCGCCTATGTGAGCGTCGCGGTGAACTGCCTGGACGACGTGACGCTGGAGGAACTGTCGACGGCGCCCGTCCGGTACATGGACGGGCGCAACAACAACTGGTTCGAGGCGCCGGCCGAGACGCGCTACCTCTGAGCGAGGCGGGTCGGCCGGCGGGTTGCTGCCTTCTTACTTGCGGCGGCGGGTTGCCGGCGCGGCGCCCGGTGCCGAGGTCTGCGAGGGAGCGGCACCGCCGTCCACGCCCAGACGACCGCCGCCGCCCAGGCCCTGGCCGCGCACCGTCTGCGCCTTGTAGTTGCGCAGCGAGCGGACCATCTGGTTGAAGGCGTCCATGAAGGCGGCCGCGATCACCTTGCCCTGCGGCGTGCGGGTGTAGCCGCCGATGCCGCCGGCGGCGGAGAGGCCGCCCAGGCCGGCGAAGCCCGCGAAGTCGGTCTTGGAGGCGCTGCCTTCGGCGGCCGCGACCTGCACGCCCGAACGGTTGTCGATCAGCGTCAGGAGGGCGCTGGCTTCCTTGGTCTGCAGGCTCGCGCCGAGGCTGGCGATGGCGCGGCCGCGGCCGCCGCCCACCAGGCCGCCGAGCGCGCCGCCCAGGCCGCCGGCATCGCTGTTGCTGAACACGATCTCGGGCGACAGGCCGTAGTCGGAAGCGACCATCTGGCCGCGGCCGAAGTTGCTGCCGCCGCGCATTTCGCCCGACTGCATCAGCGCGCGCTCGCGCGTCATCGCGTTCATGCCGGCTGCGCTGCGCTCGACCACCACGAAGCAGTTCGACTGCTGCACCAGCAGGCGCAGCAGGTTGGCCGTGGGAGGCAGCTTGTACTCGCCGGTGAGGATGGTGTACCAGCCCGCGTTCACGTTCTCGATCAGCGAGACCGTGCCCAGCGGCGAATCGCAGCGCTCGAGCTGGCTGCTTTCGCCGGAGGTCGCGGCGCCGGCGGCGCTGCCGGTGGCCACGGTCTTGGCCGACTGGCTGCCCATTTGCATGTCCATGGTCTGGCAACCCGAAAGGGCCAGCAGGCCGGCGAGTGCGCTTGCGAGAGAAAGTTTAGAAAAAGCCATGTCCCGATCTGTCAAGTGAAAAGAATGCGGCGCCCGTTGCGGACGTCACTTGTCAAGATCGAAGATGGATCTGCCCTGGCCTGTATGACCTCCCGATTCGACGCGCCGCCGGCGACCGCGCGACGATACGACCCGAGATTCAGGCACGCCAGTGCCGAAAGTCATGTGCATTCACGCGCGCCCGGCCGTGTGTTTTCCACCGCGCGGGCGGCGGGTTATCGGCCGGAGTCCGAAGTGTGGGAGGTGCGGGCCGCGGCAGCCCCTGTCCTCGATCGCCCGGCCGCGACGTCGGGCAGGCGCACTGCGCTTGGGGGACGGGCGGGTGGGGCGCGGCGATTCTATTACTCTGGAAACTTTCAGGAACACCGTGAAACAACGAGAGCTTCCATACCAATGGCTCAGGAGGGAAAAGCCGCGGGATGCGCTGTCCCGAAAGTTACATTCGGGCCTTCACTTCCAGGAGTTTCAGATGGCGACCAAGAAGAACATCGTTGGAGAAGCAGCCGCGGAACTGACCCGCCAGCAGGTGCAACAGGCCCTGGCCATTGCGGGAGCTTCGAACTTCAGCGCAGCGGCCGACCCGGCTTTCGTCGGCTCCATCCTGGTGGCCCTGGCAGTCAACACGAACTCGGTGAGCGCGACCATCGACAGCGCCAAGGACCGGACCAGCGCGGTGATCAAGCACTGAAAGAAACGGCCTGCCTCAGCGCGTGTAGTCGCCGCTGGCCTCGGGCTGGAAGAGCACTGCGGTCACACGCGCAGAGCGCTCGATGCCGTTGGGCATGCGCCAGCAGGCGAGCGCCCCGGTCTTCACCCCCAGCAGGCCGATGCCGACGGGCGACAGCACCGATACGAAGCCAGCGCCCGGCTGCGAGTCGCCGGGATAGCACAGCGTGATCTGCTGGCGCTGGCCCGTAGCCGGGTCCTCGATCTCGACCTGGGAATTCATCGTCACGAGGTCCGGCGGGACTTCGCGCGATGGCAGCACGTCCGCCGCGTCGAGCAGTTCGGTGAGTGCCGGTGGGAGCTGGTGATCCGCCAGTTTGCCGAGGCGGACGAAGTCGAGTTCGGTGAGCGTGCGCTCCCCGTGAATGGTGGCAAGCATGAAGCACTCCAGTTGAGTGCGGCGCCGTCAGGAACGAAGGAAATGAACGGCGACGCGGCCGCGCGGCGGGTGCCCGGCGGTCAATGGTTCGCGCATCAGAAGGAAGGGTAGCGGACCGCCGGGCTCAGGAAAGTGCGCAGGTGCGTCGGTAGGCCGCCATCGTCGCCACGGCACCGGTACGCGCTGCTTCGAGCGCAGCGTGCTTGCGGGAGTGGAACGAACGGGCCATGCGCACGAGTGTAGGGATGCACCACGAGCCCATCAAGCAATGGCCCCGCGTGTACTGCCGTTAAGCACGGCGGGCATGGGCTCATCGCGTTCCAACTGCGCTAGCCGGTTTCACGGCGTGCCTGTGCGGCGGATGGGAATCAGCAGGTCGGTGCGCAACTCGGCCTGCGAGACCTGCCGCGGCGAGTTCAGGTAGTGCTCCAGTGTTGGCCGGTCGTCGGGCTCGTAGCCGCTGGCGGGTAGCCAGCGGATGTAGAGGGCGCGCACGGCAGCGTTGATCTGCGAGTACGGGCCCGCGAGGCGATGCGCCGCGTAGCAGCCGCCGGGAATGTCGAGCATCTCGACTTCGGGGACTTCCGGCCAGGCATCGGGAGAGTCGACGGCGGCGTAGTACCTGAAGCAGATGCTGCCCTCCGGCTCGTCGAAAGACGCTCCCCAGCGGTCCGTGATGCGGGCCGTGCCGGCGTGCTGGCGCAACCGCCGATGAGTGTGAGGGATGGTCGAGAACGGCCCCTGGTGCCGCAGCGCATGCAGCCGTCGCGTCGGGTATTCGACGATGCGCACGGCTGGCGCGGCGACGCCGTCATCGGGTTGCGGCAACGCATCGACATCGAGAATCGCCCGCACCATCTTCTGCTGGAATGCGCGCGGCGACTGTCCGGTGAACTGGCCGAAGGCGCGCGTGAAGGCCTGCGGGCTTTCGTAGCCCACGGCCAGCGCGACCTGCGTGATGCTCTGGTCGCCGGCTTCCAGCAGCCGGGTGGCGAGCGCCAGTCGTACGCGCCGCACTGTGGCCGCCACGGTTTCTCCGGCCACGCTCGCATAGACGCGGTGGAAGTGGAAGGGCGAGAAGTGCGCGAGCCGCGCGAGGTCTTCGAGCCGGTGCTCGGCCATCGGATCGGCAACGATGGCCGCGACGGCGCGCGCGACGCGGGCGCGGTAGTCCTGCTCGATGCGGCGGCTGCTTTCCATGCGCGCGAGTGTGCGCCTTTCATGCGAGGGGCACTTAGCCGACTTTGCTCACATGGGCCAGCGGAGCAACCAAAGAAAAAGCCCGCTGTCCGTAAAGACAGCGGGCTCTTCAGAGAGCCTTGCGGCTTGATGGTGGCTCCTCGACCTGGGCTCGAACCAGGGACCTACGGATTAACAGTCCGGCGCTCTACCGACTGAGCTATCGAGGAACAAGCCTTAAATTATATGCAATGGATTTGCCGATCTCGGCGCTTCGACTGCATTTTTTGCATCGATGCGACGACTGCCTGCAAGAAACACCGCGCACCACTTCAAATGAAATGCCCCGCTACCTTGTGGGTAGCGGGGCATCCAGAGGCCTTGCGGCTTTGTGGTGGCTCCTCGACCTGGGCTCGAACCAGGGACCTACGGATTAACAGTCCGGCGCTCTACCGACTGAGCTATCGAGGAACAAGCCTTAGATTATAGCGTCATTTTTCATGACTTTCGGCAACGCGTTCAAAGTGCAACGCTCAGCCCCAGACGCAGCGTGCGCGGCGCGCCAGGGAACAGGTAGACATGCCCGAACTGGTAGGGCGATTCCTTCCAGTAGCGGCGATCGAACAGGTTGTCGACCGACAGCGTCCAGCTCGCGTTCGCGCCGCGCAGCTTAGTGTCGTAGCGCAGCACGGCATCGACGCGCGTCCACGAGGGCAGCGTGATCGAGCCATCAGGCAGCACGTTGCGGCGGCCTTCGTACGAGAGCTGTCCCGCAACCTCGAGGCCCGGCACCGATGCGAAGCGGTAGGCGGTCTGCGCGCGCAGCACCTGCTTGGGCACGTTCGTGGGCGACTCGCCGTTGAGCGCCGGATTGGCCGTGCTCCCGCGCCGCTTCGCATCGATCAGCGTCACGCTGCCACCGATGCGCCAGGGCCCCTGGTTCCACTGCGCACCCGCTTCGAGACCACGATGCACCGCCTTGCCGTCGTTGCGCACCTCGCACAAGCCGCTGCACAGGTCCATGTTGGTCAGCGGCCGCGAGATGTCGAACCATGCGAGCTGCCAGTTGAAGGCGTCGTTGCCGCCCTTGAGGCCAAGCTCCCACTGACGCGAGCGCAGCGCGGGCAGGGCCTGCCCCGCGTTGCTGTACTGCGAGATCCTGTTCGGCACCACCTGCGACTCGACTCCCCGCCCCCAGCTCGCATAGGCCAGCAGCCCCGGCTGGAAAGCGTAGCTCGCCGCTATCCATGGCGTGGTCACGTCCTGCTTGTAGCCGGTCGGATTCGAGCCGTCGTTGCCGATGCTGCTGCGGTCGAGCCGCGTATGGCGCGCGCCGAGCCAGGTGGTGAAGCGCTCGTTCCAGCGGATCGCGTCCTGCACCGAGAACTCGGTCGAGCGCTCGTCCCGGTTGGTCTGAGGCGTGGTGGCGTCCGGCGCCGGTGGCACGACGGCCGTGCCCCAGATGTTGCCGGTGCCCGCATAGTTGTAGGCCTGGTTGTCGAAGCGGTTGCGCACGCGGCTCTGCATCAGCCCGAAGCCGAGTTCGTGCCTCACGCTGCCCGTCGTCACGTTGCCCTTCAGGTTGATGCTGCCGGCCGTCAGCGTGCGGCGCTCGTTGTCGCTGCGGAAGTCGTAGAAGTCGAAGGTGCCATCGGAGCAGTAGCGGTCGTAGTTGCCTTCGGCGCCGCAGCCGAAGGCATAGGCCAGTCGGTCGTCGCTCTTCAGCCGCTGCTGGCCGATCTGCGCGCTCCAGCGCCAGTCGGCGTTCAGCGCCTGGCTGAAGCGCAGCGTGCCCGTCAGCGCCTTGAACACCGAGGGCTGCGACCACGGCTGGTTGTTGAGGTTGATGCGCGGATCCACCGGCGCCGGCAGCACGCTGCCCAGCAGGCTGTAGCCGTTCTGGCTGGGCTGCGTCTTGCGGCTTTGCTCGATCTCGAACTCCAGCACCGAGTCGCGCGTGATGCGCCAGTCGGCTGCGAGCGAGAACAGGTTGCGGTTGCCGTCGAGGTTGTGCGTGAGCGGCTTGAGGTTTTCGCTCGCCACGTTGATGCGGTAGCCGAACTGCCTGTTCTCGCCGAAGCGCCCGCCGAGGTCGATGGCGCCCAGCAGGCTGCCCCGGCTGGAAGTTTCGATGCGCACCGTGCGCAGGTCCTGTTCGGTGGGCCGCTTCACGACGTAGTTGACCAGCCCGCCCGGCGCGCTGGTGCCGGCCTGTATGCCGCTGGTGCCGCGCAGTATTTCGACGCGCTCCTTGTTGTCGAGCGGAATCGAAGTCTCGGCGCTGATCGGCAGGCCCTCGCGCCGGTAGTTGAAGCGGTTGTCGAGCACGAAGCCGCGCACCGTGAGGTAGTCCCAGTAGCCCGCCGAGTTGTAGGCGTCGGTGACGGAAGCGTCGAACTGCGTGAGGTCGGCGAGCCGTCGCGCGCCGCTGGCCTGCAGCTGCTTGCTGTCGATCACCGTGGCCGAGATCGGCAGCTCGCGCAGCGGCACGTCGCCGAAGCCGCTCACGTCGGCCTGCGGCGCGGCCGTGCCTTCGCTGACGGTGATCTCCGGCAGCGCGGATTGCTGCTGCGCATGCGCTGAACATGCCGCCGCAAAGAGCATGGCTGCCAGCGCGTGCGAGACGGGAGACAGCCGATGCCGGCCGGAAGAATCGAAGGGAAGCTCTGTCTTTTTCATTCTGTTCATTTGCCCGCAGCGGCATCGATGGCCGCGATCCATTCCGCGGCCGTGGCTTCCGGGTCGTCGGCCGCGACAAGCGCACGCACCACGGCGATGGAACCCACACCGGTCGCAAGCACCTCCGGCATCCGCACCGCATCGATGCCGCCGATGCCGACCTGCGGATAGCCGCGCAGCAGCCGCGCATAGGCGCCCAGCCGCGCCACGCCCTGCGGCGCGGTCGCCATCTTCTTGAGCGTGGTCGGGTACACGGCGCCCATGGCGATGTAGCTCGGGCTCACCTTGTCGGCGCGCACCATCTCCGCATAGCCGTGCGTGCTGACGCCAAGACGCAGGCCGGAGGCGCGAAGTTGCGCCAGTTCGTCTGGCGAGAGCGCGTCGAGATCCTCCTGGCCGAGGTGGATGCCATAGGCACCGGCCGCGATGGCAACCCGCCAGTGGTCATTGATGAAGAGCAGCGCGCCGGTACCTCGCACCGCCTCGACGGCCGCTTGAACTTCGCGCTCGATGGCCGCGCTGTCGTCCGACTTGAATCGCAGCTGCACCGTCGGCACACCCGCGCGCGCCATGCGGTCGACCCACTGCGCATCGGGCAGCACGGCATAGAGGCCGAGCCGTTCTGGGCAGGGCGGAAATGCGTCGTCGCGCGCGGTGGGCGGAAAGGGGCGCATGCCGAAGTCCTCCGGCGCGTCGGGCCACAACGCAGCATCGAAGCTGCTCAGGCGCTGTGTCTGCGCGGTCCATGCGAGGGCCAGGCATTCGGCGTCGATCTCGATGAAGCCGAGCGCGGAACACGCGCGCTTGGCGCCGCGATACACCGGATCGTCGGAAGAGAAGTCGGGCGCGCTCACCGGCGCCGACGTGATCGCGCCGAAGCGCAATCCGTGCGCAGCGACGATGGCCTGCGCGATGGCGCCGGAGTCGAATGTGGTGCTCATGATTCGTGGTGCCAGAAAGGCGTGCCGAGCACGGGCGTGCTGGGTTGCGCGGCCTCCTGCGCGGCCATGGCGCCGGCGCGATGCGCGCTGCGCCCGGCCTGCACCGCGTCGGCGAAGGCGCCGGCCATTGCGACCGGGTCCTGCGCCAGCGCGACGGCCGTGTTCAGCAGCACCCCGTCGTATCCCCACTCCATCACCTGGCAGGCGTGCGAAGGCAGGCCCAGTCCAGCGTCCACCAGCATCGGCACCTTGAGCCGGTCGCGCAGCACCTGCAGCGCGTAGGGGTTGACCGGTCCGCGGCCGGTGCCGATGGGCGCGGCCCAGGGCATCACCGCCTGGCAGCCGACGTCGACCAGGCGCTGGCACAGCACGAGGTCCTCGGTGCAGTAGGGCAGCACCTTGAAGCCCTCGCGGATCAACTGCGAGGCCGCGTCGACCAGGTTCAGCGTGTCGGGCTGCAGCGTGTAGTCGTCGCCGATCAGCTCCAGCTTGATCCACGAGGTGTCGAACAGCTCGCGCGCCATCTGCGCGGTGGCGATCACCTCCTGAATGCTGTGGCAGCCAGCGGTGTTGGGCAGCACCGGCACCGCGAGCTTGCGCAGCAGCTCCCAGAAGCCGTTGCCGAGCTCGCTGTTGCCCGAGCCCTGGCTGGCCGTCTGCCGGCGCAGCGAGGCAGTGAGCATTGCGGGCTTCGCGCGCTTCACGGCGGCTTCGAGCAGGTCAGGCGAGGGGTAGCGCGCGGTGCCCAGCAGCAGGCGGCTGTGGAAGGTCTCGCCGTAAAGCACCAGGGGGTCGTTCGGGGTCGTCATTTCTGTTGTCTCCATCAATCAGCCGCCCGTCACGGGGCGGATCACTTCGACGCGGTCTTCGGGTTTCAGCGCGCGCGTGGCGTAGGCCGAGCGCGGCACGAATTCGCGGTTCACGGCCACCGCGAAAGGCGGCGTGGCCTCCAGCGCGGCCAGCGCGTCGGTCAGCATCGCCTGGTCGGGCAGGGTGAAGGGCTTGTCGTTGATCAGGATGTTCATCGTCATGTGTCTCGGGTCTCCATGCCGAAGCTTTTCGCAAGGGGCGAGTGGCCCTGCGTCAGCACCTCCATCGCCGCGTCGAGCATCGCGGGCGCGATCATGAAACCGTGGCGGTACAAGCCGTTGATCTGCAGCACGCGCGGTTGCGGCAGGCGCAGGGCAGGGAGGTTGTCGGGCAGCGTGGGCCGGCATTGTGTCGCGATCTCGACGATGCGCGCCTCGGCGAAGCCGCTGTGCACCGCATACGCGGCACTCAGCAGTTCGAGCGTGGAGCGCACGCTGGCGGGCGACATGTCGTCCGACTCGATCTCGGTCGCGCCGATCACGAACAGGTTGCCCGGCTTGGGCGCGATGTAGAGCGGGTAGCGCGGATGCACGAGGCGCGTCGGTCGCTTCAGGCTCACCTCGGGCGCATGCACGCGGATGACCTCGCCGCGCACACCGCGAAGAGCATTCCACTGCGGACGGGCGCCGAGGCCGCGGCAGTCGATCACCCAGTCGGGCTGGCCTGTCGTGCCGGGCGAGAAGTCCGAAGGCGTACGCGGCGATTGCCAGTGCAGCGTGACGAGAGGGCTGCTCTCGAGCGTGGCGAGCAGCGAGGCCAGCAGCGCGCGGTTGTCGAGCTGGCCTTCGCCCGGAAGGAACAGGCCCTGAGCGAAGCGCTGGCCCAGCGAGGGCTCCAGCGTGGCGATCGCGCGGGCGTCGACGGATTGCATCGGCGCCAGCTCGGGCACCTGCGCACCGGTGTTCGCGAGCACGCGGGCGAGCCGCGTTGCTTCGGCCGCGTCCTGCCGGTGCCAGAGCACCAGCGTGCCTTCGCGCTGGAAGAACACGGGCTGTGCCAGCGGCGCGAGCAGCTCCGGCCAGCGCGCGAGCGCGTGCTGCCCCATGCGCACGACAGACACCGGTGCGACGGCCGATTCGGCCAGCGGCGCCAGCATCGCCGCGGCCACGCGCGCGGCCGCGCCTTCGGCCTCGGCGCTGCCGGCCTCGAACACATCGACCTTGCACCCGGCATGCGCCAGCGCCACCGCCATCAGCCGGCCCATGAGGCCTGCGCCGAGGATGGCGACCGAGTCGAAAGGAAGGCTCATGCCAGGGCTCCTTCGCGTCGCCGATAATTTTCGGCATGACCCAAGAGCCCACTCAGCACTACGCACGCGTGCTTTCCATCGCCGGTTCCGACAGCGGTGGCGGCGCCGGCATCCAGGCCGATCTCAAGACCTTCGCCGCCCTGGGCTGCTATGGCATGACGGCCATCACCGCGCTCACCGCGCAGAACACGCTGGGCGTCTCGGGTATCCACGGCGTGCCGCCCGATTTCCTCAAGGCGCAGATCCAGGCCGTGGTCGAAGACATCGGCGTCGATGCCGTCAAGCTCGGCATGCTGCATGCGCCCGAGGTGGTCGAAGTGGTGGCCTGGGCCATCGACCGCTACCAGCTGAAGAACGTGGTGCTCGATCCCGTGATGGTCGCAACGAGCGGCGATCGCCTGATCGAGGCCGAGACGGTGCAGGTGCTGGTGCGCGAGCTGTTCCCGCGCGCCGTGGTCGTCACGCCCAATCTCGACGAGGCGGCCCTGCTGATCGGCCATGCCATCGACGGCGTGGATGCGCTCGACGGCGCGGCCGACGAACTGCTGGCGCTCGGCGCGAAGGCCGTGCTGCTCAAGGGCGGCCATCTGCCGGGCAACGAAGTGGTCGATGTGCTGCTGCAGGCCGATAGCGAACGCAAGCGACTGGCCTCCGGCCGCATCGAAAGCCGCAACCTGCACGGCACCGGGTGCACGCTGTCGTCCGCCATTGCTGCGCACCTTGCGCTGGGCGCGACGCTGCCCGAGGCGGTCGAGAGGGCGCGCGCCTACATCCTCGGCGCGATGGCTGCAGGTGCAGACGTGAAGATCGGCGCGGGTCATGGCCCGCTCAACCACGGCTTTGCGCCAGTGCCGACGCACCGGCTGCCGTTGAAGGCCGGCTGAGCCAGGCCAGCGCGAAAGTCGCGGCCAGTGTCGGCAGCGCGGAGCCGAACTGCGGCGCCCACTTGGCAAGCGCGTGATACGCGGCGATGCCCGCGATCCAGATCAGTGCCGCGCCGAAGTCGATCTTGCGCCGCGCGCCTTGCGGCGATACCGCCTCGCCGCTGCCCAGCCGGCCGATGATCACCCCATACAGCGGCACGAACACCGAACTCAGCAGCAGCAGGAAGGGCTCCAGCGTGTGCATCGGCAGCACCAGCGCCAGCGCGATGCACAGCGAAGCCAGCAGCAGGCCCCAGCGCTTGACGCTCCAGCGCGGCAGCAGGCTGTGCGTGGAGACCGAGCCGGAGTAGACATCGCCGTACGCGTTGTCGAGCTCGTCGATGAGGATGAGGCCCAGCGCCACCAGGCCGCCCTGGGCCAGCAGCAGCGCGGTGACGAGGCCCGTGCCCGGTTCGGCCACGCTCACCACCATCACGCCCAGCGCGTAGCACCAGACGTTCGCGACCGCATAGCCGATCCAGGTGCCGCCGAATGCGCCGCCGAGGCCGCCGGAACTGCGCTTGCCGTGCCGCGCATAGTCCGCCACCAGCGGCAGCCACGACACCGGCATCGCGATCACCAGGTCGAGCGCACTGAACATGCCCATCGTGCCGTCGCCGGGGCGCGCCCAGAAGGCGTCCAGTCCCTTGGCCTGCAGTTGCGCCGCGAATTGCCACGTGAGCCACAGCAGCGACAGCACCACCAGCGGCAGCCCGAACCGGCTCACGAAGCGCCGCACCAGCTTCACCATCGAGCCAGCGAGCAGCGCCAGCAGCACCGCGCCCCACAGCAACGTCGTCAGCACGCCGCCCCAGAAGCTGCCCAGCGCCGGCCCCACCACCGTCTGGCCGATGGCCTGCGTGCCTTCGCGCATCACCACGAGTTCGAAGGTGGTCCAGCCCACCAGCTGCACGATGTTGAGCAGCACCGGCAGCCGCGCGAAGGCACTGCCGTAGGTGGCGTGCATGAGGCCGGCGCTCGCCAGGCCGCTCTGGCAGCCCAGCCGCGCGGTCCAGGCCAGCAGGCCCGCGCCGATGCAGGAGCCGAGCACGATGGCGATCGCCGCGTCGCGCGTGCCCACGGCCGGCACCAGGTAGGCGCCGATCTGCATCACAAGCAGGCCCACGCCGAGGCTGAACCAGAGCGAGGCATGGTCGTGCCAGCCGAACACGCGCCGCGAGGCGGGCAGGGGCGTCAGCGCCTCGTTCGAGACGCCAGCGGCATCGTTGTTCTTGTCGTCGTGTGCCATCCGTTTGCTCCAGTGCAAAAGGTTTGGCAGGTGGGCGAGGCCCCAGTGGCGCGGCTTTCACGCGAGAAGGCGCGAGAGGCCACCGGACCAGCTTCCCTGCGCGAGGATTACCTCAATCAGGTTCAAAGGGACTTTCTCAGCCGGACGGCAAGCCGCCCAACACCCCTAGCAAGTACGCCGCGGCAAACCCGTGGCGCGGAGCCGATTTTATGCGGGGCCGGGAAGCCGCGGCGCCAGGCATGCCTTTGCGGGCAGGGAAAACCCTCGGCATGCGGGTGCGCGGCGCGAGAATCGACCGCCGAGGAAAACGACGGCAGAAGAAACGGGAGCGCATGCCGATAAGCGTGCAGAAACAAGAAATGAAGAGGAGCTTGCATGGTCGATGAGGATTTCAAGGGCACCCGCCTCAGGCGGTTCAGGGTCGACGTGGGGACCATCATCTGCGCGGTGGCGCTGGTGCAGTCGCTGCTCCTGGTGGCCTTCGGCTACTGGGCCGCCGAGAGGCTGGTGTCGAGGCTCGGCACCGCCGCGCACAAGATCAACCACGACCGGGTCGAGGACAGCGTGCTCGCCTTCCTCGCGAAGACCGAGGCGGCGATCCGTGCGATCGCCGATTCGCCCAGCGTCCATGTGTGCGGGGAGGACGGCGAGCAGACCGCCGAGATGCTCTGGACGCTGCTGGAGCAGACGCCGGAAATCGACAGCATCAACGTGGCCACCGACCATGGCCACGTGCTGATGGCGGTGCGCTACCCGGTGCCGGCCATCCGCCAGGTGCTGCGCGCCGACGGATTCAGTACCGAGACCTGGCACTACAAGGACTCGCCGGACCGGGACGGCGGCGACGCGAAGCAGCGTTTTGCGACAACATCGATCTCGGCCTACCGCAGCGACTTCGATCCCGAGAAGCGCACCTGGTACCTGGAGGCCATGAAGGCGAAAGGACCGGTGTGGACCCAGCCATTCATGATGAGCGACTCGCAGGAGCTGGCCGTCGGGCACGCGCGGCCTTCGGCGCGCGCCGACGACGAAGGGCACAGGCGGGGACTCGTGGTCGATGCCAACGTGTCGCTGGGGCATCTGGCCAGGCTCGTGGGCGCCTTCGGTGCGCAGGGCCATGGCGAGAGCGCCCTGATGAGTTCGGACCACCACGTGATCGCGCGCAGCGACCATCCCGATCCGGTGCGCGAGCTGGAGTCGCCCGACAGCGGCGTGCTCGGCGCCATCCATGCGCACATGCTCTCGGTCAGCACGGCAGGCGGGGCCGACGACCAGGCCTTCTCCATCGAGCACGAAGGCAGTCGCTACCTCGTGCAGACCTCGCACCTGCCGCACACCCGGTGGCAGCTCGTGAGCTGGGAGCCCGAGGAGCTGCTGCTCGGTGGCCTGCAGCGCTCGGTGCTCTGGTCGCTGGCGCTGACGGTCAGCTTCCTGGCGCTGGCGCTCATCATTTCGCTGCGGTTGTCGAAGCTGGTGACCGGGCCCATCGAGAACCTCTCGCGCGTCGCGCGCCGCATCGGGCGGCTGGAACTCGACGACCTGCCGATCGAGCCGAGCCGGGTGCTCGAGGTGCAGCACCTCAACCAGGCGCTGGACGAATCCGCGCGCAGCCTCAAGGCCTTCAGCAAGTTCGTGCCGGTGGACATCATCCGGCAACTCGTCGCGGAAGGGCATGCGCTGGGGCCGAGCGGCTCGCCGAAGCGCATCACCGCGATGTTCACCGACGTGGAGGGCTTCACCAGCATCTCGGAGTCGATGCCGGCCGAGGTGCTCGTGCGCCAGCTCACCGAGTACTTCAATCTCGCCGCCGGCATCTTCGCGCGTCACGGCGGCGTGATCGACAAGTTCATGGGCGACGGCATCATGGTGCTGTGGGGCGCACCCACCGAACTCGAAGACGCTGAGTACCGCGCCTGCCTGGCGGCGATCGAGCTGCATGCCGAGATGAACGCGCTCAACGAGAAGTGGCGCGCCGAGGGCCTGCAGGAGTTCCGCACGCGCGTGGGCATCCACACCGGCCACGTGATCGCGGGTGTGCTCGGCTCGAGCAACCGCCTGTCGTACACCGCCATCGGCGACGCGATCAATGCGGCGAGCCGCATCGAGAGCGCCAACAAGGAGCTGGGCACGCGCACGCTGATCTCCGAGGCCACCTTCGAGGGGTTGGGCGGCCGGCTCGCCACGCGCCGCATCGAAGAGCTCGCGGAGCTGCGCGGGCGGCAGACGCGGATGACGCTGTACGAGCTGCTACAGATCGAGCATCAGCCGGGCTGAACGGGCCCGCGAGCAGCAGGGCAGGAACTGGTCATTGGCGGCCTGCTCCTCGGGCGTGAGATAGAGGTCGCGGTGCTCGATCTCGCCCCGCAGCACGCGCGTGAGGCAGGTGCCGCACACGCCCTGCGCGCAGGACACCGGGATGTCGACGCCCTCGGCTGCCAGCGCGTCCACCACGCTGAGCGAGGCCGGCACGCGCACCACGCGGCCCGAGCTGCGCAGCTCGACTTCGAACTCGCCTTGTTCGCCTGCCGGCTGCATCGCGCCCGAGAAGTATTCGAAGTGCACCTGGGCGTCCGGCCATTGCAGGTCGCGTGCCATGGCTCGCACCGCATCGAGGAAGCCCTGCGGACCGCACACGTAGATGTGCCTGCCGGGCGCCGGACGGCCGATGGTCGCGGCCAGGTCCAGCCGTTGCGCCGGTGGTCCGTCGTCATGGTGGAAGAACACCCTGTCGGCGAAAGCGCTGCCTTCCAGCCGACGCCGGTAGGGCGCCCGAGCGGCGGTTCGGCTGCAGCAGTGCAGCGCGAAATCCGCTCTCAGCGAGGCCAGCCGCGCGGCCATCGACAGCAGCGGGGTCACGCCGATACCGCCCGCGAGCAGCAGGCTGTGCGCGGCGTTTTCATCCAGCGGAAAGTGGTTGCGCGGCGGGCTGATGTTCAGCACAGCGCCTTCATGCACCGCATCGTGCATCGCGAGCGAGCCGCCGCGCGAGGCGGCGTCGCGCAGCACACCGATCTCGTAGTGCTCGTCTTGCCCTGGCAGGTTGCACAGCGAATACTGGCGCACCAGCCCGCCGGGCAGCGCCACGTCGATGTGCGCGCCTGGCGCGAAGCCCGGCAGTGGCGCGCCGCTAGCCGAAACCAGCCTGAAGCTGGCCACGTCCTCGGCCTCGACCGTCTTGCGCGTCACCCGCACGGCGATGGGCTGGCCCGCGATGGACGCCGCTGCGCTCATTCGCTCACGATGAAGTTGCCGGCGTCGAAATGCACGGGCGGCGCTGCCGGGTCGAAGCTCACGCCCGCCGGATCGCGCCCCTCGCGCACCGCATCGAGCTGGCGCTGCAGCAGCCGGCGCAGCATCACGATGCCGCGGTCGGAGGTGGCCAGGTGCTCTTCCGAATGCGCGGTGATCGCGCCCTGGCTCACCTGCGCCTCGTAGTCGCCCGGGAAGGCGCGGTGCTCGGCCTCGGTCAGCTCTTCCCACAGCTTGCCGTTCAGGCGCGAGCGCACGCGGGCCAGGTCGCCAGGCGTCTTCACGCGGCCCACGGTGTAGATGCGGAAGCTGTGGTCGTCGATGGGCAGCACCCAGCCGATGGACTCCACCCGGCCGTAGGCCGCCACGCGCGGGTTGGGCACCACGCGCAGCGTGGGCAGCACCGGGCCCGCCACGCGGCGGAAGACGCTGCCGTCCTCCAGCTTGCGTATCGAGATGATCTTCACGCCGGTGTCGGTGCTCTCGAAGGTCACGTCGGGCATCTGGCCCATCAGTGCCACGAACTGCGTGCCGCTGAAGCTGCCGTGCAGCACCGGCACGTGGAAGGGATCGGCCACGTTCTCGTAATGCTGCAGCCAGTTGCACGGAATGATCTGCGGCCCGCCGCCGCCGATGCTGTTGCCGTCGGCTTCCAGCGTCTCGCCCTCATCCAGCGTCTCCAGGCAGTCGTAGCGCGGCAGCACCGGCTTTTTCTCGGCCGGGCCGAGGTAGGCCCAGATCAGCCCGTACTGTTCCTGCACCGGATACCAGGGCTGGCGCACGCGGCCCCGGCTGCGCGCGCCGCCGTCGGGCTCGCAGGGCTGGTCGACGCAGTGGCCCTGCACGTCGAACATCCAGCCGTGGTAGCAGCAGCGGATGCCTTCTTCCTCGACGCGCCCGTAGTAGAGCGAGGCGCCTCGGTGCGCGCAGCGCCAGTGCACGAGGCCCGCTCGGCCCTTCCTGTCGCGGAACAGGATCAGGTCCTCGCCCAGCACGCGCACTTGGCGTGGCGTGTCGGTGGCGTCGGCGGCAAGGCCGATCGGGTGCCAGTAGCGGCGCAGCAGCTCGCCCATGGGCGTGCCGGCGCCGACCTCGGTCAGCTCTGGCTTGTGGCTGGGCGGCTTGCGGCCGTAGGCGGTGCCGGTATCGAAGGCGATCGGCTGCCATTCGTCAGCAGGGGATGCGGATGCGACGGTGCTCATTCGGGAGTGACTCCTGCGGCCTTGATCAGGTCCGCGACACGGGGAAAGTCGGCCTTGTAGCTGGCCCTGAACTCGGCGGGCGTGCTGCCCAGCGGCTCGAATCCGAAGCCCGCCAGGCGCTCCTGGATATCGGGCATCTTCGTGATCTCGCGCAGCGCGCTCGACCATTCGTCGAGCACGGGCTGCGGCGTCTTCGCGGGGGCATACACGCCGATCCAGCTGTCGAGGTCGAAGCCGGGAAAGCCCTGTTCGGTGAAGGTCGGCACGTCGGGCATCGAGCGCACGCGCTGGCGCCCGGTGATGCCCAGGACCTTGATGCGCCCGGCCTGCGCGAGGCCGCGCGCGGTCGCCGGATTGGCCCAGGCCACGCCCAGCGCCTCGCCGAACATGTCGTTGTGCGCCGCGGCCTCGGCCTTGTAGGGCACATGCACAAGATCGAGCTTGTTCTGTCGCGCCAGCAGCTCGCCGAACAGATGCGCGTTGGAGCCGTTGCCCCAGGTGCCGTAGGAGATGCCGGGATGCGCCTTGGCATAGGCCACGAACTCGCGCACGTTCGAGAACGGCGCCGAGGCGCGCGCGATCAGCATCGGCCCGCCGGTGGCCAGCTGCGACAGCGGCTCGAAGTCCTTCACCGGGTCGTAGGGCAGCTTCGGCTGCAGCACCACGTTGTTGATGTGCGTGAGCGGCAGCGTCAGCAGCACGGTGTAGCCGTCGGGCGGGGCCTTGGCGACGGTGTCGGCGGCGATGGTGCCGCTCGCGCCCGGTTTGGCCTCGACGATCACCGGCTGGTTCCAGCGGGCCTTGAGCTTTTCGGCGTAGACGCGGGCGATGGTGTCCATCGGGCCGCCCCCGGAGCCGAAGGGGATGATGCGCACTACGCGGCTCGGAAAGTGCGGCGTCTGCGCGAAGGCTGGCAGGGCGAGTGCCGTGAGGCCCGCGCCGAGGGTGCCGAGCGCGCGGCGGCGTGTGGCCTCGCCGGGCGGCGAGGGTCTGAACCGATTCATCGTGTCTCCAGTCGTGATGTACTTGTGCGCTCGACGATACGGACAGCCTGCCCCATGGGCAATTCGAAGCTTTTGATATGAGATATGGCCCAACGTGATATCCGCAGCCTCGACGTCGGCATGCTGCGGACCTTCGACGCGCTGATGCGCGAGCGCAGCGTGTCGCGCGCGGCGACCCGGCTCTTCCTGAGCCAGCCTGCGGTGAGCGCCTCGCTCAACCGGCTGCGCGATACCTTCGGCGATCCGCTCTTCACCCGCACCGCGCACGGCGTGGAGCCCACCGCCCGCGCGCAGGCCCTGGCCGGGCAGGTAGAGCGCGTGCTGGCCGACCTGTCGGCGATGCTCGAGCCCGGCGAGGGCTTCGACCCTGCCGGGTCGCAGCGCATCTTCCGCATCTCGGGCGGCGACTACGCGAGCCACCTGCTGCTGCCGAGGCTGGCCAACGAGCTGGTGGCCTGCGGCTCGCGCGTGCGCATCTACTGGGAGACCAGCTCCTTCCTCACGCTGACCGAGCGGCTGCGCAAGGGCGACTTCGACATCGCCGTGCTGCCGCGGCTGCAGCCGCCGAGCGACTGCGAATCGGAACTGCTGTACGAGGACCGCTACGTGGTCGCGGTGCGGCTGGGCCATCCGACGATGACGCAGCAAGCCACGCTCGACGACTTCTGCGATGCGCCGCACGTTTTCCTGGGCTACGGCAGTTCGGCACTCGACGATCTCATCGACCAGGTGCTGGCGCGGCTGGGCCGCACGCGCACCATGAGCGTGGCCATGACCAGCTTCGGCCAGATCGTCGACCTGCTGGCGCAGACCGACCATGTCGCCGTGATGCCGCTGCGCGTGGCCGAGCGCTTCAGGCATCTGCTCGCGGTGCATCCGCTGCCCTTCGAGCTGCAGGGCTACCGCTCGGTGGTGTGCTGGAACCGGCGCTCCAACTCCGACGCCGGCGTGCTGTGGCTGAAGGACGCGCTGCTGCGCATCGGGCGCGACGCGCCGGCCGAAGGCGCGGCTGCTAGCGGGCTCTGATCCGGCGCGCGAAGGCTTCGAGCCCGTCGATGGTGATCTGGATATGGCGCTCGAAGCTGCTGTCCAGCGGCACCGTCGTGCCGTTGTCCCAGCGCAGGATGAAGGCCTTGTTGGCCAGCTGCGCGAGGTTGCGCGTGAGCACCGGGTGGTCGAGCGGGCGGATCGTGTGCACGCGTTCGCGCAGCTCCTCGGCCCAGGCCTGGGTGTTGTCGGCGGGCAGGGGCGAGAACTCCATCGTCAGGAAGCCCAGCATCGCGGCGACCACGCAGTTGTAGGCCTCCAGCAGCGCTTCGTCTTCGAAGCCGGCGTCGGCCAGCGTGGCGAGGATGCCTTCGACCAGCTCCATCGGCAGGCTGCCGTTGGACACCAGCTGCGCCCCCAGCAGCTGCGCCACGTTCGGATGGCGCCGCACGGCGGCACGGCAGCGGCGGAAGAGTTCGGCGATCCAGTCCTTCCAGACGAGCTTGCCGGGTGGCGGCGCGACCTCGGCCATGACCAGCGCCGCCACTTCGGCCAGCAGTGCCTCGCGCGTGCTCACGTGCCAGTGCACCGTGGCCGGGTAGACGTCGAGCCGGGCCGCCACCTCGCGCATGCTGAAGGCGCCCAGGCCGAATTCGTCGATCTGCGCGAGCGCCTCCTCGGCGATGCGCTGCTTCGTCAGGCCACCGCCGCCGGAGGGGCGGCCGGCAGTGCGGGGTTTCGGTGGCTTGGGGGGCGATTGCTTCGTCATGGTTGCAGCCATTGTGCGGCAGTCAGGTTGACTGTATAAACAAAATAAATTGAGCATCGAACAATAAATCGCGCTGCATGCGACGGGCGCACAACCTACGAAGGACATCGCCATGGCGCACGCCGACATCGACCAGGCCCTCGCAGCAGCGCACCTGCGCTTCACCGAAAGCAATCCCGCCAGCCTGCGCCAGTTCGAGGAGCAGGCGCGCTACATGCCAGGCGCCAACAGCCGTTCGGTGCTGTTCTATGCGCCGTTCCCGCTGACCATCGCGAAAGGCGAGGGCGCGACGCTGTGGGACGCCGACGGTCACCGCTATGCCGACTTCATCGCCGAGTACACGGCCGGCGTCTACGGCCATTCGGCGCCAGAGATCCGGGAGGCCGTCGTCGAGGCGATGAACAGCGGCATCAACCTCACAGGCCACAACCTGCTCGAAGGTCGGCTCGCCAGGCTCATCTGCGAGCGCTTTGCGCAGATCGAGCAGCTTCGCTTCACCAATTCCGGCACCGAGGCGAACCTGATGGCGCTGACGGCTGCGCTGCACTTCACCGGCCGCCGCAAGCTCGTCGTGTTTTCGGGCGGCTATCACGGTGGCGTGCTGGGCTTCGGCGCCAAGCCGCTGCCGACGACCGTGCCTTTCGACTTCCTGGTGCTGCCCTACAACGACGAGCAGACCGCGCGCGAGCAGATCGAAAAACACGGCCCCGAGATCGCCGCCATCCTCCTGGAGCCGATGCAGGGCGCGAGCGGATGCATTCCGGGCCGGCTGGAGTTCCTGCAGGCGCTGCGCGAATCGGCCACCCGCGTCGGCGCGCTGCTGATCTTCGATGAGGTGATGACTTCGCGCCTCGCGCCGCATGGGCTGGCGAACAAGCTGGGCATCCGCTCCGACCTGACCACGCTGGGCAAGTACATCGGCGGTGGCATGTCGTTCGGCGCTTTCGGCGGACGTGCCGACGTGATGGCGCTGTTCGATCCGCGCACCGGGCCGCTGGCCCATTCGGGCACCTTCAACAACAACGTGCTGACGATGGCAGCGGGCCATGCGGGGCTCACGAAGCTGTTCACGCCGGAGGCCGCGGGCGCACTGGCAGCGCGTGGCGATGCGATGCGGCAGCGGCTGAACGCACTGTGCGCAAGCGAGGGCGTCGCGATGCAGTTCACCGGCATCGGCTCGCTGATGAATGCGCATTTCGTGGGCGGCGAGGTGCGCAGCACCGACGACCTGGCACCGGTCGACGCCCGGCTGCGACAGCTGCTCTTCTTCCACCTGCTGAGCGAGGGCATCTACACCTCGCCGCGCGGCTTCGTCGTGCTGTCGCTGCCGCTGACCGATGCGGACATCGACAGCTACGTGGCCGCCATCGGCAGCTTCATCGGCGAATACCGGGCGCTGCTGCCCGGTGCCGCCAGGAACTAGCGGGAGCCGGCCACGCCCAGCAGCTCGTGCAGGCGGGTGCTGGTGGTCGTGTACTGCAGCGGAACGGCCTTGCCGGGGAACACGATGGCCGTGGCACCCCAGGCGGCCAGCGTGGCTTCATGGAAGCCGCAGACGATGAGCTTCTTCTTGCCCGGGTAGGTGTTGATGTCGCCCACCGCGAACACGCCGCGTTCGCGGGTTTCGTACTTCTCTGTGTCCACCGGCACCTGCTTGCGCTCCAGCTCCAGCCCCCAGTCGGCGATGGGGCCGAGGCGCGGCGAGATGCCCAGGCAGGCGACCAGCGCGTCCAGCGGCAGGTCGAGCGTGGTCGCGTCGGGCGTGGTGATCTGGAGCTGCTTGCCGTCGAAGGCCGTGGGCTGGCCGACCTGGAAGGCCATCTTGCTCGCGGCCACGAGGGCGCGCATGGCCGAAACGGTGGCTTCCTCGGCCTGGAAGCCGTCGCGCCGGTGCACCAGCGTGACCTGCTTGGCGATGGCGGTGAGCGCGATGGCGGTTTCGAGCGCGATGTCGTCGCCACCGTTGACCACCACCGTCTGCCCGGCGAAGCGGTCCAGCGAATCGGGGTGATAGAAGAGCGAGGAGCCCTCGAATTGCGCGATGCCTTCGACCGCGATGCGCTTGGGCACGAAGGCGCCGACACCGGCCGCGATGAACACCGTTTTGGCGAGGAATGATTTGCCCGCCGAAGTGGTGAGAAGCAGCCGCCCGTCGGCCTCGCGCGCCAGGGTGGAAACCTGTTCGCCGAAATGGAATTGCGGCTTGAAGGGCGCCACCTGCTGCAGCAGCGACTGCGCCAGGTCGCGCCCGCTGGTCACGGGCGTGCCGGGGATGTCGTAGATGGGCTTGTCGCCATACAGCGCCACGCACTGGCCGCCGGCGGCGGGCAGTGCATCGACCACGTGGCAGGAGATTTCGAGCAGGCCCAGCTGGAAGGCCTGGAACAGCCCCACGGGGCCGGCGCCGACGATCAGCGCGTCGGTCTCGATCGGGGAAACGGCAGGGGCGGCGGGCTGGTTCAGCGCACCAGCTCCCCGATCTTGTCCGTCTTGTCCTTCCACTCCTCGGCGTCGGGCAGGGCGGGCTTGCGCTTGGTGATGCTCTTCCAGCCGTCGGCCTGGGCCAGCTCGGCGTTGATCTTGATGAAGGCGATCTGGTTGGCCGGCAGGTCTTCCTCGGCGTAGATCGCGTTGACCGGGCACTCGGGGATGCACACCGCGCAGTCGATGCACTCGTCCGGGTCGATCACCAGCATGTTGGGACCTTCGCGGAAGCAGTCGACGGGGCAAACGTCCACGCAGTCGGTGTATTTGCAACGGATGCAGGCTTCGGAGACGACGTGGGTCATTTGTTTTCTGGCGTCAGTGGTGAGGTCGGGGAAAACCCGGGATTTTAGGCCTTTGCGGCGGAGGGCTGCACGAGCACGGCAGCGGCGGTCTTGTGGGAGGCCGTATCGACCAGCACCAGCGAGCCCAGGGCGCGCGATTGCGTGAAGGGCAGCACCGCCAGCGGCTGCTGCAGCGCCAGCACCACGTCGCCGATGGCGTTGGCCTCGATCTGCGTCGCGGGCTCCGATTCGAGCGTGGTGATGTTCACGCGATCGACGATGCGCGCGACCTTGGCCTTCACCCAGCGGTGGCCCTGCAGCGCCCAGTAGACGCGTCCCGCGACCAGCGGCTCGTCGTCGAGCCAGGCGACGGTGGCGGTGATCTCGCGCACCGGCTCGAAGGCGCCGGGCGCCAGCAGCCAGTCGCCACGCGACACGTCGACCTCGCGGTCCAGCACGATGCCGGCGCTGTGGCCCGCATGCACCGCCTTCGGCTGGCGCGTGTGGCTCAGCACTTGGGCGACGGTGGCGGTCTGGTTGCTCGGCAGCACGGTCACGCGCTGGCCCGGCTCCACGTGGCCCGAGGCGACGCGGCCCCAGAACACGCGGCGGCCCTGCGAGGTGTCGGCCGACGACGAGAACTTCTCGACCCACTGCACCGGGAAGGCGAAGGGCACGGCTTCGTCCTGCGCCGTCACCGGCAGGTCTTCGAGCAGCTCGAGCAGGCTGGGGCCTTCGTAGCCGACCCAGTCGGCATGGCGCGTCGCCACGTTCCAGCCCTTGAGCGCGGAGATCGGCACGATGGCCGCGACTTTCACGCCGGCCGCTTCGGCAAAGGCGTTCAGCGCGGTCGAGATGCGCTCGAAGGCCAGGCCGGCATCACCGATGGCGTCCAGCTTGTTGATGGCGAACACGATCGACTGCACGCGCAGCAGGTGGCACAGCAGCGTGTGGCGGCGCGTCTGCGGCAGCAGCTCGCGCTTGACCACGGTGCCGTCTTCCACCTCGGCGGCCCAGGCCAGCTTGGTCGCGTCGACCAGCACCACCGCGGCGTCGGCGGCCGATGCGGCCGTGACCATGTTGCGCGTGTACTGCTCATGGCCCGGCGCGTCGCCGATGATGAACTTGCGCCTGGCGGTCGAGAAGTAGCGGTACGCCACGTCGATGGTGATGCCTTGTTCGCGCTCGGCCGAAAGGCCGTCTGTCAGCAGGGCCAGGTCCGTCTCGCCGCCGCGCTGCACGCCGGCCAGCTGGTCCTGCAGCACGGTCTTGCTGTCGACCAGCAGTCGGCCGATGAGCGTGCTCTTGCCGTCGTCGACGGAGCCGCAGGTGATGAAGCGCAGGGCGGTGCCGGTGTCGCCGTGGACTTCGGCGGGCGAGGCGTTTGAAATGACAGCAGCGTTCATTGAGTGATTCTCCAATTCGTGGAACACCGCGGAACCGGCTCTGCCGGGCCGCTGGTGTTGCCCCCTTCGAGGGGGTGGGCGTAGCGACACGAAGTGCGCGAAGCCTGGGGGTGGGTCAGAAGTACCCGTCTTTCTTGCGCTTCTCCATGGAAGCTTCCGAAGTCATGTCGTCCATGCGGGTGGCGCCGCGCTCGCTCACGTCGACCGACAGCGTCTCGAGCACCACGTCGCTCGCGTCGGCCGCCAGGCTTTCCACCGGGCAGGTGGTGGTGATGTCGCCCACGGTGCGGAAGCGCACGTCGCGCACCTGCACCGTCTCGCCGTCGCGAGCGGGGGTCAGCCCGGTCACCGGCACCAGCAGGCCGCGGCGCTCCACCACTTCGCGCTTGTGCGTGTAGTAGATCGAGGGCAGGCCGACTTCCTCGCGGGCGATGTACTGCCACACGTCGAGTTCGGTCCAGTTCGAGATCGGGAACACGCGGAAGTGCTCGCCCGGGGCCAGCCGGGTGTTGAACAGCGTCCACAGCTCGGGGCGCTGGTCCTTGGGCTGCCATTGGCCGAAGCTGTCGCGGTGCGAAAAGATGCGCTCCTTGGCGCGCGCTTTTTCCTCGTCGCGACGGGCGCCGCCGATCAGCGCATCGAAGCGGAATTCTTCAATCGCTTCCAGCAGCGTCACCGACTGGTGCGCGTTGCGCGACTCGCCCGGGTGCGCAAGGCGCACGGTGCCGCGCTTCATCGAGTCTTCGACGCTGCGCACGATGAGTTCTGCGCCCAGTTCCTTCGCGCGGCGGTCGCGGTACTCCGTGACCTCGGGGAAGTTGTGGCCGGTGTCGATCATCAGCAGCGGGTAGGGAATGCGGCCGACGCCGAAAGCCTTCTCCGCGCACTTCAGCAGCACCAGCGAGTCCTTGCCGCCCGAGAACAGCAGGGTGGGGCGCTCGAAGGCGGCCGCCACTTCGCGCAGGATGAAGATGGTTTCTTCCTCCAGCGCGTCGAGGTGCGTGTTGGACAGGTGCGCCGGCGGCAGCAGCAGTTCGGTTTCGGTACGTGCGTTCATCGGAGATGGGGCTGAATGCGGTAGGTCGGTGCGGTGCAGGGGCTCAGTGCGCGAGATGCAGTCCGCACTCGCGGTTGTCTTCGCCCTTGGTCGGGTCGACGTAGTCGAAGTTGTTGGGCAGGCCGTGCTTCACGCAGTACTCGTGCAGGTCCTTGGAAGACCAGTGCAGCAGCGGCGCGACCTTGATCAGCCCGTCGGGGTTGATGCTGACCGGGTCCATCTGCGCGCGCACGGCCGTGTCGGTGGCGCGCAGCGCGGTGAACCACACCTTCGGCGCCGTCTCACGCAGGGCGCGCGCGAAGGGCTCCAGCTTCACCTCTTCGGTGAATGCGGCGTGGCGCGGGTCGTCCAGCGCGGGCGTCGGGCCTTCCACCGCCTCGCGATGGGCGCGCGAGCGGCGCGGCAGGTAGATGTGCAGGTCCAGACCCAGCTGCTTCGTCACTTCGTCGGCGAAGCGGTAGGTGGCTTCGGTGTTGTAGCCGTTGTCCATCCACACCACCGGCACGTCGCGCTTCACCTGCGTGACCAGGTGCAGGATCACCGCCTCGAAGGGCCGGAAGTTGGTGGTGACGATGGCCGGCTGGCCCAGGCCGAGTGCCCAGTCCACCAGGCCCTGCGCGTTGCGGCCGAGTTCGGCGTTGATGCGTTCGATGTCGATGCTCATGTGCGGTGCTTTCCTGCGCTCTCAGTTGCCGGCCGCGAAGTGCGGCGCGGTCTTCACCGCGTCGCCCTGGTAGAAGGAAGCGAAGCGGTCGAACTGGCGCTGCGCGTCGGTGGCGTCCACGCCTTCCTTGAGCACGGCGCTGGAGAAGCCGGTGCGCTCCATCTGCACGAGCTGGTCGATCAGCACGTCGCCGGTGGCGCGGATGTCGCCGGTGAAGCCCAGGCGGCGGCGCAGCAGGAAGGCCTGGCTGTAGGCGCGGCCGTCGGTGAACTTCGGAAAGTGCAGGTCGATGCGCTCGATGTCGGCCAGGCACTCCTCGATGGCGAGCGGGTCGGCGTCGTTGGCCAGCTGCAGCACCTTCGGGTCGCCGTCGTCGACGTGCTCTTCCGCCGAGAGAATGTTCAGGGTCTTCTTCATGCTGCTTCCTCCACCTTGAAACGTGCACCGTTGGCGGCGGCCTTGAACGCGTCGTGGCCGACGCGGCGCAGCGTGTCGATGAAGTTCTCGCCGCTTTCGCGGGTGTCGCGGTAGGTGTTGAGCACGGCCTCGATCACGCCGGGCACTTCTGCCGCCGAGAACGAGGGGCCGACCACCTTGCCGGCCTGCGGTGTGCCGCTGAGCGCGGAGCCATCGGAGCCGCCGAGGGTGACCTGGTACCACTCCTTGCCGTCCTTGTCGACGCCGAGGATGCCGATGTGGCCGCTGTGGTGGTGGCCGCACGAGTTGATGCAGCCGCTGATGTGCAGGTCGATCTCGCCCAGGTCGTCGAGCTCGTCGAGGTCCTGGTAGCGCTCGGTGATGGCTTCGGCCACCGGAATGGAGCGCGCATTGGCCAGCGCGCAGAAGTCGCCGCCGGGGCAGGCGATCATGTCCGTCAGCAGGTGCACGTTGGCGCTGGCGAAGCCGGCGGCGCGGGCTGCGATCCACAGCGCGTGCAGGTCTTCGGCATGCACCCAGGGCAGCAGCACGTTCTGGTCGTGCGTCACGCGGGCTTCGCCGGCCGAGAAGCGGTCGGCGAGCTCGGCGATGGTGTCGAGCTGGTCGGCCGAGGCGTCGCCGGGCGCCTGCTTCAGGCGCTTGAACGACAGCGTCACGGCGCGCAGGGCCGGGTTCTTGTGCGGCGCCACGTTGCGCGCCAGCCAGCGGGCGAACTGCACGTCGTCGGCGGCGTGGTGGCGCAGCTCGGCGTCGGTCTTCTCGGCGCTCTGCAGCACGCGGGTGGCGAGCGCGGGCGGCACGAAGGATGCGGCCACGCGGTCGTACTCTTCCTGCGTGATGGTGTGCGGCGCGCCGTCGTGCTCGAGGATCTGCTTGTACTCGGCCTCGACATCGTCGATGTAGCGCTGCCCCTCGGCCTTCACCAGGATCTTGATGCGAGCCTTGTAGATGTTGTCGCGCCGGCCGTAGCGGTTGTAGACGCGGATCACGGCCTCGAGGTAGTTCATGATCTGCTGCCACGGCAGGAACTCGCGCAGCACCGTGCCCACGATGGGCGTGCGGCCCATGCCGCCGCCCACCTGCACGCGGAAACCGATCTCGCCGGCTTCGTTCTTCACCACGTGCAGGCCCACGTCGTGCCAGCCGGTGGCGGCGCGGTCCTCGGTGGCGCCGGTGATGGCGATCTTGAACTTGCGCGGCAGGAACGCGAACTCGGGGTGCAGCGTGCTCCACTGGCGCATGATTTCCGCGAACGGACGCGGATCGGCCACCTCGTCGACGGCGATGCCGGCGCGCTCGTCGCTCGTGATGTTGCGGATGCAGTTGCCGCTGGTCTGGATGCCGTGCATGTCGACCGAAGCCAGCAAGTCCATCACGTCGGCCGACTTGGCCAGCGGAATCCAGTTGTACTGGACGTTCTGGCGGGTCGTGAAGTGGGCGTAATGGGTGGGCAGCTTGTGGCTGCCGAGCAGGCCCTGCGTCTCGATGGCCTTCTTGTAGACCTCCGCCTCGGGCTCGTCGTATTCGCGGGCGATGCGGGCCAGCACGCGCAGCTGGCGGCTCGACAGTTCGCCGTAGGGCACGGCCACGCGCAGCATCGGCGCGTAGCGCTGCACGTACCAGCCGTTTTGCAGGCGCAGGGGGCGGAACTCGTCTTCGGCGAGCTTGCCCTTCTGCCAGCGCTCGAGCTGGTCGCGGAATTGGGCAGCCCGCTGGTGGACGAACTGGCGGTCGAATTCTGTGTATTGGTACATCGTGCGTTTGTCTTGAGGGAAGTGCGGTGCCGCGCGCGTAGCGGGTACCCCAGCAAGAAGGCGCGATTGTCCAAGTGCTCCTTATGGAACCAAACTATTTTTTGGTTCGCGCTTTATGCGGATAAGCTTATTCGCCAGTATCCATGCGGGTTTCCGGACGGTTTGATGCTTATTCCGGATAAGGCGAGGCAGCCGGAGCGAAGAGTCCGGCAAGGCGTTTCCGGGCACGCGCCTGCCCGGTGGCGGAAAGACGGAGGGCCGGGCAGCGCCGGCCGTCATCCGCTCAATCCAGCGGCAGATCGGCCTTCTTCGCCAGCGTCTGCCAGCGCTGGAGTTCCTGCACCACGAAGGCCGTGGTCTGCTCCGCCGTGGCGGGAGCCGGCGTCACGCCCGCGGCCGCGTAGCCCGACTGCACCTCGGGCTTCTGCAGCGCCTGCGCAATCGCCGCGTTGAGCGCGCGCACCCGCTCGGCCGGCACGCCCGCGGGCGCGGCCACCACGAACCACTGGTCCGCGTCGAAACCGGGCAGGCCGGCTTCGCGCAGCGTGGGCACATCGGGCAGCGCAGGCGAGCGCGTGGCAGTGGTCACGCCGTACGCATGCAGCTTGCCCGACTTGATGTGCGGCAGCACCGGCGTGATGCCGAGCATGCCCAGTTGCACCTGCCCGCCGACCACATCGGTGACGGCCTGGCTGCCGCCCTTGTAGGGCACGTGGACGATCCGCGTGCCGGCGATCTGGTTCATCAGCTCGCCGGCCAGGTGCTGGCTGGTTCCGTTGCCGGACGATGCGAAGCTGAAGGCCTTCGGGTCCTTGCCGGCGGCGAGCAGCGCGGCCAGCGTGGGCGGCATCGGGCTGGCCGTGGTGCCCACCAGCACCATCGGCCCCTTGGCCAGCGTGGCCACGCCGGTCAGTTCCTTGCCGATCCGGGGCACGGGCATGCTGGTCAGGATCGGCCCGGGAATGGTGACGACCGTCAGCCCGTCATGCGGTGCCCGTGCGGCCGCCTGCAGAGCGATGGCGCCCGCGGCGCCGGGCCGGTTGTCGACTACCACCGGCTGGCCGAGCGCCTGCTCGACGTGGCGCGCCACGAGGCGGGTCAGGATGTCCACGCTGCCGCCGGCCGGCTGGCCGACCAGCCAGGTCAGCGGGCGGGCACCTTGGGCAAAGAGGCGGGGAGAGGCCGCGAGCGCGACGGCGCCACCCAGGGCGGCCATTGCATGACGACGGGAGACGGAAGGCATCTTGTTCATGGGAGCTCGCTGTTCATCAGGTTAGTCGTCAAGCTGGCCGGGCGGCGTGTTCGGATGCCGCGCGAAGCTGTCCTGGAACGCCTTCACCAGCTTGAGCACCGGCCCCAGCACCCAGGTGTTGTAGACCAGCACGTCGGTCGTCTCCTTCGGGTCGCGGGTGGTGTTGAAGAGGTAAGGCGACTCCAGCTTGCCCTTGCCTTCGTTGACCTCGGGCTCCCAGTAGAAGTGCAGCTTCCAGTCGCGCCATTTCACTGCCCGCAACTCGTTCTTTATGTAGAAGGGAAAGCCCTCGCGGGCCGACTTCTCCTGCTCGCCCAGCAGGAAGGGCAGTTGGTCCACGCCGTCGATAGGCCTGTCCTGCGGCAGCTCGGCACCGGCCACGCCCGCCAGGGTGGTGAAGAGGTCGGTCACGTGCACGATCTCGTTGCTCACCCGGCCGGTTGCGATGCGGCCCGGCCAGCGCGCGATGAAGGGCACCCGCAGGCTGCCTTCCATGGCGGTGTGATAGGTGCCGCTCCAGGGGCCGGCCGTGCCCCGGTAGGGGGCGCGGAACTCGGGGCCGTTGTCGCTGCAGAAGATCAAAAGCGTGTCTTCGGCCGCGCCCAGTTCGTCGAGCGCGCGCACCACCTGGCCCACGCGGTGGTCCATCTCCACCATCGAATCGGCGAAGTCGCCCGCGCCCGTGCGGCCGGCGAACTCGGCGTGCGGCAGCGTGGGGAAATGCAGGTGCACCAGCGGCAGATAGAGAAAGAAGGGCTTGCCGGCCTCGCGCTGGCGCCGCATGAAGCCGATGGACATGTCGACCAGGTCGGCGTCGATCTGCCGCCGCGCCTCCAGGTCGTACACCTTCACGCCTTCCGAGGGCTCGCCGCTGCGGCCGCGCATGATCCAGGGCAGCTCCACCACGCTGGGGTCGAAGCCCACCGTCGAGGTGAACTGGCTCTCGTCCGTGGTGCGCGGAATGCCGTACCACTCGTCGAAGCCTCGGTCCGACGGAAAGCGCCCCGGCACGTCGCCCAGGTGCCACTTGCCGTAGTGCGCGGTGGCATAGCCCCGGGCAGAGAGCAGCTGGGCCAGCGTGATCTCGCGCCGCGTCAGCCCCTGCGGAAGGCCCGGCGGCACCGACTGCAGGCAGCCGGTGCGGATCGGGTGGCGCCCGCTCATCAGCGCGGAGCGGGTCGGCACGCAGTCGCTCTCCACATTGAAGTTCTGCAGCAGCAGGCCCTGCTTTGCGAGGGCGTCGATGTTCGGCGTGGGTGCGCCGCGCAGCGCGCCGCCGCCGTAGCAGCCCAGCTCGCCCCAGCCGAGGTTGTCGGCGACGATGAGCACGATGTTGGGAGAGGAGGAGGGTGAGGGCACGGCGATGGGCTCCGGGATTGGCGTTTTCGGAATCTAAGTGCCGATGTCTCCCAGACTCATTCCCAAGTCATCACTGAGTCATAAACTCGGGGAATGTCCCTGTCGATGCGCGATGTCCAGTATTTCCTCGCCGTGGCCAAGACCGGCCTGCTTTCCGCCGCGGCCGACGAGCAGGGCGTGACCCAGCCCGCCTTGACCAAGGCCGTGCGCCGGGTCGAGGGCGAGTTCGGGCTGCAGCTGTTCGAGCGCAGCGCGCGCGGCATGGTGCTGACTTCGGCCGGGCAGCGGGTCGCCGAACAGGTGCGGCGCCTGCAGGCCGACTACGCCGACACCGTGTTGCTGGCCAACGAGATGCGGGCGCAGCAGGCCGGGCTGCTGCGCGTGGGCGTGACCGACACCACCTCGGGCAACCGCGTCGCCGCTGCGTTGGGCACGCTGCTGAACCAACGCCCGGGGCTGCGGGTGCGCCTGCGCGTCGACCGCTCCGACACGCTGGCCACACTCGTGCGCGAAGGCGAGCTCGACCTGGCGCTGGTGCCCGCCTACGAGGGCCAGCCGCTGGATGCCGAGCGCACCAAGGTCGACAACGACCCGATGCTGCCGCTGGTGCGAACCGGCCATCCGCTGACGCAGCGCTCGCGCGTCTCGCTGGCCGATGTCACGGCCTACGGATGGATCTCGGGCCCGGCCACGTCGGCCGCCTTCAAGGCGATCACCGACATCTTCGCGCGCAACAACCTCGCTGCGCCCCGGGTCGTGATGGAAGTGCCGTTCGCGTCCGAGCTGAACCTGTCGGTGCTGGCCGCGACCGATCTGGTCACGCTGGTGCCGCGCTCTTTCATGCGGCATGCCGACGACAGCCGCTTCGCGGTGCTGCCAGTGCCGGCACTTCGCGTGCCGCGCGCGGTTGTGCTGCTTTCGCGCCCGGGCTCATCGTGGTCGCCGCTGATGCAGGCGCTGCGCGACAGCCTGCTGGCGCTCAAGGCCGCGTCGGCCTGAGTTGTTTGGATGGGGTCGTCGCGCCTCAGCGCAGCATCGACGACATCGCCGAGCAGCAGTTCAGCATGCGCACGGCCGCCTCCACCGTCGGCGCGGTGAAGCGCAGGGTGACGCCGTCCACGCGCTCGAAGCTCGGCCACTGGCAGAACAGGTCGGCCAGCGCGGAGGTCTGGGCGCGCAGCGTCACCGTCTGCGGCCCTTCGAAGACGAGCGGCTTGGCATTCGCGCGGGCCGCCAATGCTTCTTCCACGCCCGCACGGATCGCCCGGCGCGACTGCTCGGGCGAGAGCGACACGCCGCTGGTGCAGCCCGTGGCCTTCTTCGTCTCGACGAAGGTGGCGTGCGGGAAGAGCGGGCGGTTCTCGGCGATGAACACGTCGTCGCCGCTGGCCATCACCACCGGCACGCCGTATTCGCCGGCCAGCGCGCCGTAGAGCCCGGCCTCGCCCAGTTCCTCGCCGCCGAGCGAGATGCCCGCGAACGCGAAGCTGTTGATGGTGTGCGCGAGAATGCCGCGCCCCTGCGCGCGCGAGTGGTAGCCGACCATGCAGACGGCGTCCACGCCGCCTTCTTCCACGCCCGCCACCATGCTCAGGTAGCGCGGCTTGCCCTGGATCACGCGGGCGCGCGCGTCGAGCAAATCCGGCGGCATGTTGCGGAAGCCGCCGTGCGAATCGTTCACCAGCACCTCGGTCGCGCCCGCGTCGAAGGCGCCGGCGATGGCGGCGTTGGCCTCGTGCGTCATCAGCAGCCGCGCGCGCTCGTATTCGGGGTTGCCCGCGCGCACCTGCTCGGAGTGATAGACGCCGGCGACGCCTTCGATGTCGGTGGAGATCAGGACTTTCATGGGTGAAGGCTCGCGCTCAGGCGTGGTTTGAGAAGAGGGTGGAGGCGGGCAGCACGTCGGCCAGCGAGGCGCGGTGGTTGCCGTCGCGGCCGGTGACGGCGGTGGCGCGCCACAGGGCATGGATGATCGCCTGCTCGGTGCTGTCGGCCGCGGCCTGGAACAGGCCGTCGAGCAAACCGTCGTGCAGCATCGCCACGGCGGGCATCGGCCGCTCGACGCTGTCGGGCACGGTGTAGGCGGTGGAGAAGGCCAGCACGATGTCGCCGCTGCCGTGCCCGAAGACCGAGCCCGTGCGGGCCAGCCCGGCACCGGCGCGCAGCGCGAGGCGGCGCAGCTGGCGCGCGTCCAGCGGCGCGTCGGTGGCCACCACGATGATGATCGAGCCCTTCTCGGCCTCGTTCACCGCCGGCAGGCTGCGTTCGGCCTGCAGCGCGGCGAGCCGTTCGCCCACGGCGTGGCCGGCCAGCAGCAGCTGCGGCTGGCGCCCGTAGTTCGCCAGCACCAGCGCGCCGACCGTGTGGCACAGGCCCTCGCGCGCCGACACCCGCCGCGATGCGCTGCCGATGCCGCCCTTGAGCTGGAAACTCGACATGCCGCGCCCCGCGCCGACCGAGCCCTGCTCGAAGTTAGGGGTGGCGCCGGCCAGCGCGTGCAGGTAGTCGGCCTCGCTCACGGCCATGCGCTGGATGTCGTTGAGAAAGCCGTCGTTGCACTCGAACACCAGCGGATTGACCGTGGGCAGCGTGCGTCCGCATTCGGGGTTGTCGGCCACGCAGCGGCGGATCTGCGCCGCCGCCACCGCGCCGACCGAGAAGGTGTTCGTCAGCGCGATGGGCGTTTCGAGCACGCCCAGTTCTTCGACCTGCATCAGCCCGACACTCTTGCCGAAGCCGTTGAGCACCGCCACGGCGGCCGGCACCTTGTCGCGGAAGAGATCGCCCGCGTGCGGACGGATGACGGTCACGCCCGTCTGCACGGGGCCGTCGGCCAGCGTGCGGTGGCCGACGGTGACGCCTGCGACGTCGGTGATGGCGTTGCGTTCGCCCTGGAGCAGGCTGCCGATGAAGGGGAGGGAGGCCTGCTGCTTGCTGGAAGACATGAAGAAGGAAAACCGGATTTACTGGCGGTCGATCTTCGGATCGAGCGCGTCGCGCAGTGCATCGCCCAGCAGGTTGAAGGCGAGCACGGTGAAGAAGATGGCCAGGCTGGGGAAGAGCGCCACGTGCGGCGAGGTCACCATGTCGGCGCGGGCCTCGCTGAGCATCGCGCCCCATTCGGGCGTCGGCGGCTGCGCGCCCATGCCCAGGAACGAGAGGCTGGCGGCCGTGATGATCGAGGTGCCCACGCGCATCGAGAAATACACCACGATCGATGAGATGGTGCCCGGCAGGATGTGCCGCACGATGATGGTCCAGTCCGAGGCGCCGATGCTGCGCTCGGCCTCGATGTAGGTCTGCTGCTTCAGCACCAGCGTGTTGCCGCGCACGAGGCGCGCGAAGGCCGGCACGCTGAACACCGACACAGCCACCACCACGTTGGTCATGCTGCTGCCCAGGATGGCCACCACGCCCAGCGCCAGCAGGATGCCGGGGAAGGCGAAGAGCACGTCCGAGATGCGCATCACGATGCGGTCCCACCAGCCTTCGTAGTAGCCCGCCAGCAGGCCGAAGGCCGTGCCGACGATGCCGCCCAGCACCACCGACAGGAAGCCCGCCATCAGCGAGATGCGCGCGCCCATCAGGATGCGGCTGAAGATGTCGCGGCCCAGCGGGTCGACGCCGAACCAGTGCGCGGCCGAAGGGCCGGTGTTCAGCATGTCGTAGTCGAAGAAGTTCTCCGGATCGAAGGGCACGATCCACGGCGCGAACACCGCGACGAACACCAAGAGCAGCACGAAGGCCGCCGCGACGATGCCCACGGGCTGCTTCTTGAAGCGGCGCCAGCATTCGCCCCAGGGGGTGCGGACCTTGCCGGCGGTCTGCACGGCAGTCACTGCAGGAGATGGAATGGTTTCGGCAGGCACGCCGGAAGCTTGTTGCGTCATGGCTGCTTGCTCACTTGTATCGAATAGTCGGGTTGATGTAGCCATAGAGCACATCCACCACCAGGTTGATCAGGATGAATTCGAGCGAGAACAGCAGCACCAGCGTCTGGATCACGGGGTAGTCGCGCATCTGCACCGCGTCGACCAGCAGGCGGCCGAGGCCGGGCCAGTTGAACACCGCCTCCACAAGAATGGAGCCGCCCAGCAGGAAGCCGAACTGCAGGCCCATCATCGTCACCACCGGAATGAGCGCGTTGCGCAGGCAGTGCTTGATGATCACTGCGCGCTCGCGCACGCCCTTGGCGCGCGCGGTGCGCACGAAGTCCTCCTGGATCACCTCGACGAAGGAGGCCCGCGTGAAGCGCGCCATCACGGCCGCCACGGCCGCGCCCAGGGTGATGGAGGGCAGGATGTAGTGCTTCCAGCTGCTGGCGCCCACCGTGGGCAGCCATCCGAGCTGGACCGAGAAGATCTGCATCAGCAGCATGCCGAGCGCGAATGCGGGAAAGGAGATGCCCGAAACCGCGAGCGTCATGCCCAGCCGGTCGGGCCACTTGTTGCGGTACACGGCCGAGACGATGCCGATGGCCATGCCGAAGATCACCGCCCACACCATGCTGGTGATGGTCAGCATCACCGTCGGGAAGAAGCGCTCGCCGATCTCGGTAGCCACCGGCCGCCGCGTGCGGATGGAGGTGCCGAAGTCGCCCTGCAGCATGTGGGTGAAGAAGTTCACGAACTGCTGCGGCAGCGGCTTGTCCAGCCCGAGCTCCGCGCGGACCATGGCCACGGTCTGCTCGTCGGCGTCCTGGCCGGCGGCGAGACGCGCCGGATCGCCGGGCAGCATGTGGACGAACAGGAACACCAGCACCGCCACGATGAGCAGCGTGGGGATCAGGCCCAACAGTCGTTTGAGGAAGTAATTCAGCATGGCATCAGAAAACAGTCACCCTCATCCGGGGAACACCGCGGAACCGGCTTTGCCGGGCCGCAGGTGTTGCCCCCGGCGAGGGGGTTGGCGAAGCGACACGAAGTGCGCGAAGCCTGGGGGAGTACTTAGTTCGACACGGCGATGGCGTCGATGTTGATGTTGCCGTCAGGCATCACGAACACGCCCGACAGACGCTTGGCGTGCGCCGACAGGTTCTGCTCGGTGATCATCGGCACGCGCGGCAGGTCCTTGCGGATCTCTTCCTGCGCGGTCTTGTACAGCGCGGCGCGTTCCTTCTCGTCGGTGGTCACCAGCGCCTTGGCCAGCGAGCTGTCGACCACCTCGCTCTTGTAGAACGACATGTTGTTCAGCTTCGGAGCCCAGGCTTCCGAGGCGAACAGCGGGCGCAGGCCCCAGTCGGCCTCGCCGGTCGACGACGACCAGCCGGTGTAGTACATGCGGACCTTGGCCGTCTTCGGATCGGGCCATGCATCCACCTGCTCGGTGCGCTGGCCCACTTCGAGCGCCTGCACCTGCAGCTTGATGCCGATCTGCGCGAGCTGCTGCTGCACGAACTGGATCGTCTTCTGCGAGGTCGTGTTGTTGTAGGCGCTCCACAGCACCGACTCGAAGCCGTCGGGGTAGCCGGCTTCCTTCATCAGCTCCTTGGCCTTCTTCAGGTCGTAGGGAATGGGAGCCATCTTCTCGGCGTACTTCACGCCCTGTGGCAGCACGCCCTGCGCCGGGAAGGCATAGCCGCCGAACGCCACCTTGGCCAGCGCCTCCTTGTTGATGGCGTAGCCGATGGCCTCGCGCACCTTCGGGTTGTCGTAGGGCTTCTGCAGCATGTTGAATGCCAGGAAGCGCGTGATGATCGAGGGCGTTGCCACCACTTCGAGCTTGTCGCTCTTCTTCAGCAGCTCGGCCTGCTCATAGGGAATGGGGAATGCGAAGTCGGCCTCGCCGGTCTGCAGCATCGCGGCGCGCGTGTTGTTCTCTAGCACCGGCTTCCACGAGATGTTGTCGACCTTCGGGTAGCCCTTCTTCCAGTAGCCGTCGAACTTCTTGGCCTTGACGGCCTCGGTCTGCTTCCACTCGACGAACTCGAAGGGGCCCGTGCCCACGGGGTGGAAGGCGATGTCCTTGTTGCCCCACTTCTTCAGCGCGGTGGGCGAGATCATGGCGGCCGATGCGTGGGCCAGCGAGTTGATGAAGGGGCCGAAAGGCTCCTTCAGCGTGATGCGCACGGTGCTCGGGTTGACCACCTCGACCTTGCTCACGCGGTTGAACTGGTTGTAGCGCAGCAGCTTGTTGTCCTGGTTCAGCACGCGGTCGAGCGTGAACTTCACCGCGTCGGCGTTGAAGTCGGTGCCGTCGTGGAACTTCACGCCGGTGCGCAGCTTGATCGTGTAGACCAGGCCGTCCTTCGACACCTCGTAGCCCTCGGCGAGCACGTTCTGCACCTTCAGGTCCTTGTCGAACTGGAACAGGCCTTCATAGAAGGTCTTGGTCACGGCCGTGGTGATGGTGGTGTTGGTGTTGTACGGGTCCAGCGTTTCCGGCTGGTAGCCGATGGACAGCACCACGTCTTTCGCGGCCAGTGCCGTGCCCGAGGCGGCCAGCGCGGCCAGGCCCAGCAGTGCGGATGCCCATCGCAGGGAGGAGGAAGCTTGTTGCGTCATGGAAGAACTCCAGTCGGTTCGAGGAAAAAAGCAGGAGGGCCTGCGGGTTGAAAAAATTGATTGACCGTTCAGAACGCACCGCCGATGGCGTGCTGCGCGACGAAGTGACCCGGCGCGACCTGCACCAGCGGCGGCACCACGGGCTCGTCGCCCACGGCGCGGATCGGGCTGGGAATCTCGCCTTCGAGCAGCGCGCGCGGCTTGTGGCGGCGCGACGGGTCGGCCACCGGCACCGCGGCCATCAGCTTGCGCGTGTAGGGGTGCTGCGGCGCCTCGAACACCGCGCGGCGCGGGCCGATCTCGACGATCTGGCCCAGGTACATCACGGCCACCCGGTGGCTGATGCGCTCCACCACCGCCATGTCGTGCGAGATGAAGAGGAAGGCCACGCCCAGCTCGCGCTGCAGGTCGAGCATCAGGTTGACGATCTGCGCCTGGATGGACACGTCCAGCGCCGACACCGATTCGTCGGCCACCACCACCTTGGGGTTGAGCGCCAGTGCCCGCGCGATGGCAATGCGCTGGCGCTGGCCGCCCGAGAACTCGTGCGGATAGCGCTGCGCAGCCTCGGGCGGCAGGCCCACCTTCTGCAGCAGCCAGTCGACGCGCTGCTGCGCCTCGGCGCCCTTGGCGATGTTGTGGATGAGCAGCGGCTCCATGATCGAGAAGCCCACCGTCACGCGCGGATCGAGCGAGGCGAACGGGTCCTGGAAGATGAACTGGATGTTGCGGCGAAGCGCCTGCAGCTCGCGCGTGGGCAGCTCGCGGATGTTCTTGCCGCCGAACTCGATCGCGCCGCTCTGGCTCTCGACCAGGCGCAGCAGCGAGCGGCCGGTGGTTGACTTGCCGCAGCCCGATTCGCCCACCAGCGCCAGCGTTTCGCCGGGGTACAGGTCGAAGCTGATCTTCTCCACCGCATGCACGCGGCGCTTCACGCGGCCGAAGAGGCCGCTGCGCACGTCGAAGCGCGTGACGAGGTCGCGCACGCGCAGGATCGGGCCGGCGTCGGCGCGCACGGTGTCCTGCGGCGTGACTTGGCCGGACGCCGCGGTGTCGGCGCTGGCCTCGGTGCGCAGCAGTTCGAACTTGGCCGGCAGGTCGGTGCCCTGCATCGCGCCCAGTTTCGGCACGGCCGACAGCAGCGCGCGGGTGTAGGGGTGCCGAGGCGCTGCGAACACGTCGTCGGAGACGCCTTCTTCCACCTTGTCGCCGCGGAACATCACCAGCACGCGGTCGGCGATCTCGGCCACCACGCCCATGTCGTGCGTGATGAAGAGCACGCCCATGTGCATCTCCTTCTGCAGTTCGCGGATGAGCTGGAGGATCTGCGCCTGGATGGTCACGTCCAGCGCGGTGGTCGGTTCGTCGGCGATCAGCAGCTGCGGCTTGCACGACAGCGCCATGGCGATCATCACGCGTTGGCGCATGCCGCCCGAGAGCTGGTGCGGGAAGCGGTCGAGCACGTTGCGCGCCTCGGGAATGCGCACCAGCTCCAGCATGCGCAGGGCTTCGGCGCGCGCGGCCGCATCGCTCTTGCCCTGGTGGATGCGGATGGCCTCGGCGATCTGGTCGCCGGCGGTGAACACCGGGTTCAGCGATGTCATCGGCTCCTGGAAGATCATCGCGATGTCCGCGCCGCGGATGTTGCGCATGGCGCTGTCGCGCGCCTGCGCCAGGTCGAGCACCTCGCCGTTGCGGCGGCGGAACATCATGCTGCCGTTCAGGATGCGGCCGCCGCCGTGCTCCACCAGGCGCATCAGCGCGAGCGAGGTCACCGACTTGCCCGAACCCGATTCGCCCACCACCGCAAGCGTTTCGCCGTGGTCGACATGGAAGGACAGCTTCTTGACGGCATCGACCGTGCGCTCGGAAGTCGAGAAGCGAACGGTGAGGTCGTCGACGGCGAGAACGCGGCCGTCCGGCAGGGCGAGGGAAGGGGTGGACATGGGAGTGCGAGGAAAAGAGGGGGCTGCGAGCGCGTACGGCGTCAGGCGAAGATGGCCGTGAGGGGCGCTTCGTTGCCGCGCGCGTGGCCGCGGTACATGCCTTCGCTGTTGAAGGCCAGGCTCAGGTTGCCGTGGCGGTCCACGGCGATCAGCCCGCCGGAGCCGCCGACGGCCGGCAGCGACTGCTGCACCACGGCGTGCGTGGCGGCTTCGAGCGTCGCGCCGCCGTAGGCCATGCGCGCGCACACGTCGTAGGCGGCGGCGACGCGGATGAACATCTCGCCGCTGCCGGTGCACGACACGGCGGCCGTGCGGTCGTCGGCGTAGGTGCCGGCCCCGATGAGCGGCGAATCGCCGATGCGGCCGACGCGCTTGTTGGTCATGCCGCCGGTGGAGGTGGCGGCGGCCAGGTGGCCGTGCATGTCGAGCGCGACCGCGCCGACTGTGCCGAACTTCTTGTCCTCGTCGAGCGGGGACGGAGTTGCTGCTGCAGCCGCCGCCATCGTCGCGCCTTCATGGTCCGTCACCACGCGGCCCGTGCCGCGCACGCGGTAGAGCTGCTGGCGGCGCGCCTCGGTGGAGAAGAACGAAGGCTCGACCATCTCCAGCCCGCGTTCGCGCGCGAATGTCTCGGCGCCGGCACCGGCCAGCAGCACATGGGCGCCGTCTTCGAGCACGGCGCGCGCGGCGCGCACCGGGCGGCGGATGTGGCACACGCCCGCGATCGCGCCGGCGGCGAGCGTGGTGCCGTCCATCACGGCTGCGTCGAGCTCGTGGGTTTCGTCGTGCGTGAACACCGCGCCGTGGCCGGCGTTGAAGAGCGGACACTCCTCGAGCAGCTCCACCGCGAGGCAGGCGGCATCGAGCGCGGAGGCGCCCTTGAGCAGCATCGCCTGTGCGGCGGCCACGATGTTCTTCAGAGCATCGTGATAGGCCTGCGCCTGTTCCGCGCTCGTCGTTGCGGCGCTGATGGTGCCGGCGCCGCCATGGATGGCGATCACGGGCACATGGGTCTGGGTCATCGGGAAGCTTTCTTCTTCTTGCTGCCCGCGCCGCTGGGGGCGGGGGCATCGGGTGTCTGGGGTGCTGCCGCGGCGGTTCCGCTGATGCGCTGCAGGCCGTTGGCGCCATGCAGCCAGGGGCGCACAGCCTGCAGGATGCGGCCGGCCGACTGCACAGGGTCGGGCGCGCGCAGCGACACCGCGCTGGTCAGCGCCTCGATCAGCGCGAGCACGCTGGTCTCGCAGTTCGGGCGGTAGCTGGTTTCGGTCTGGCAGAACAGCGCCACGTCGGCCAGCGGCGCCAGCGGCGAGCTGGGCCGGTCGGTGAGGGCGATGACGGCGCAGCCCTGGCCGCGCGCGATCTGCGCGAGCGAAATGGTGTCCGTCAGGTAGCGCGGAAAGGTCAGGCCGATGAACACGTCCTGCGGCCCCGCGTGCATCAGCGTGCGCGCCGCATGCGTGACGCCGCTCACGCTGGAGAGCATGCGCACGTCGCTGCAGCTGCCGTCCAGCCCGTGCTGCAGCAGCCCCGCGAGCCACGCGCTCGCGCCGAAGCCGCCGATATAGACCGAGCGCGCCTTGCCGATGCGTTCCACCGCGGCTTCGCAGGCGGCGTAGTCCAGCGTCTGGCGCGTCGCGTCGATGTTGCGGCGGCTCTCGTCGAGCGCGGTGGCGAACACCTCGGCCACCGTGGTCGGCCGCTCCAGGTTGCCGCGCAGCCGCTCGACCGGCGCCACCAGCGGCTCGAAGCCGCGCACGAGCTCGGCCCGGAAGGTGGCGTAGCCGTCGAAATCCAGCGCCCGCGCAAAGCGGTTGGCCGTGGCCACCGACACGCCCACCACCGCTGCCAGCTCATCGATGGGCAGTGTGGCGACCTGCAGCGGATGCTCCAGCACGTAGTCGGCCACCTGCCGGTGCGAGCGCGACAGCCGTGGCAAGGCCTGCGCGATGCGCTGGGCCACGGTGGTGCCTGGGGAGTCGAAAGTGGTGCTCATGGAGGGTGCAATGCGCCCGAAAGTGTGCGTTTTTTGAAAACCGGTTTACAAATATAAGTCAGAGAAGAAAATTTTCTGTCATTTTTGATCGTTGCTGCAAGTAGCGGGCCAGGGATGAAGGGGATTCGGGAGGTGTAGAGGCGCACCGTTTCCCTCGTGGAGGGAACGCCCGGGCCGGTGACGGCGTGGTCTCTAGGTATTTTCCCTGATGTCGCTGATTTGCGCCGGCTGAAGGCCCGACTCGTCAAAATCCTCGGCAAATGAGGGATCTGCAATGAATGACGGGAAGCAACCGGACCGGGGTTCGACGCTGGGCGGACGGATCCTCAAGGTCGACCATGCGGGCGAGCAAGGCGCGGTCAACATCTACAGGGCGCAGATCTTCGTGGCGCAATGGACCGCACCCTCGCTCGTACCGGAGTTGCGTGAGTTCAAGTCCCACGAGGAAAGACACCGGGCTCTGTTCTGGGCAGAACTGCAGAGACGGGGATTGCGCAGTTGCCGCAGCTATTGGTTGTGCGGCATCGGCGGATGGGTACTGGGTCTGCTCACCGGGCTGCTGGGTCGCCATGCCATCGCTGCGACCACAGTGGCTGTCGAGCGCGTGGTGCTGGGACACCTGAAGACGCAATTGCGCGAACTGGCTGGCAAGGACGAAACGGCCGTCCATGTCATCTCGCAAATCGTCGAGGAGGAGCAGTTGCATCACGACCAGTCGGCGTCGCATGTGCGTGCGGGCCATGTGTGGACGAAGTTGCTGAGCCCGGTTGTTGCGGCCTCGACCGAGACGGTAATCTGGCTCGGAATGCGGCTTTGAGTTCGCTTCGATGAGTTCTTCATCCGGGCGATAAACTGCGCCCCGCACGTCGAAATCTCGGCGTGCTCGGGATTGGCGTCTCGAAGCATCTCTGCGTTTTCACCGGAGGCCATTCATGGCTGCTTCTACTCGCTCGCGTACGCCATCCGCATCAACCCGCTTCGACGCTGCCGAAGCCCTCGCTCTTCAAGCCTGCGACGACACCGACAGTCTTCGCGAAGTGCTCTGCGCCTATGCATGCCTCGAAAAGCTCATCGCGCCGCTGGAGGTGGGCGATACAGAACAACTTGGTCCCACGCGCACCGAACTCGGCTCCTTGGTGCGTCTGATCAATGAGGAAATGAGCCGTCGCATCGAAGCTGCCGACAGCGCGACCCGCGCGATGCGTGCGGCTTTGGCGAGGCCGGAGGCAGGCTGAGCGCAGCGCGGCCTTGTGCAGATCAGGCGCTGACCGGATTCATCGGCGACGGAGACGGCAGCCTCTCAGCTTGCGATTTCCTTTTGCATGAACACGCTCAGCGGGTCATCCGGGTAGCTCCCGAACGGCCCGCGCCGCGCGTAGCCCGAGCGCGCATAGAACGACAGCGCCTCCGGCTGGCTCACGCCCGTTTCCAGCCTGAACATCGCGCAGCCACGCGCCATCGCTTCGCCTTCAAGGAAGCGCAGCACTTTCGCCGCGATACCTTGCCCCCGGTTCTCGGGGCGCACATACATGCGCTTGAGCTCGCCGAACTCCGGCTCCATGACGATGGCACCGCAGCCGATGGCCGTGCCCTCGCCATCGCGGGCGACTGCGAACAGCACGTTCGGCACTGACAGCGCCGCGATGTCGATGCCGTAGTGGCACTCGGGCGGGTAGAGCGGCTTCTGGTAGGCGTCGAGGTCGTCGATGAGCTGGATGACGTCGGGCTGGGCGGGGCTTTCGAGGGAGATTCGCATCGGGCGATGGTAGCCAGCCGACGGGCGGTTGATTGGGAGAGTGGGGCGAAAGAAAACCCGCCGAAGCGGGTTGGGTGGAGAACAAGGGTCAGCGGCTCGCCCTCAATGTCTTCAGGCGACGTTCCGCTTCGCCCGGCGGAATTTTCCCTTCCGCTTCAAGTTTCTTGAGTCGCCGTTCGTCTGCCCGATTCAGCGCGTCCTTCAGGAGCTCCATCTTTCGAGCCCTGCAAGGATCGCATTCATAGTAGGTTTCCGGGCCGGGCGTGGGTTTGAGCTTGGCGTTGAGTTCGAAGGTATTGATGCGTCCCGTCGGCTCGATGCCGATCGCAATAGCTTTGCCGTTCTTGAACGTGACGCGCGCACCGCCAAGGCATCCGGTTCGTTCCGCGTACTCGTCGAAATAGGATTTCTCCGAGACCTTGCGCATATGCCGGAGTGCATGGCGAACATCTTCCTCGGTCAGGACCACGTCGTCGCAGTCAAGAAAGTTCTTGTTTTCCCATGCGGACCGTATTGAAGGCTCGGTGATTTCTATCTTCACCACGTCGGCAAGCGGATATCGCCTGTCGGCTGCGTGAGCAGCAAATGCCGTTGTGGCCGCAACAAGGGCTGCGATGCCAAGAATGCTGGCGTTGCTCATGGTGTTGGTACCTTCAGATTCCAATTCGCACCCTGCGCCTCTGTCGGATTCTTCCAACTGACGTCGGAATGTGGAAAGACTTCGCCCGGCGCAATCTGCATGGAACTCTCAAGCACGCTGACAAGCCACGCGAGCGATTGATTCTGTGCTGCGGACGGTGTGGGGAAGATGCCGAATTCTGCGCGCAGCTTTTCGAGAGGGCGGTTGGCTCGGACATCCGGATCCTTGAAGCCCGGCGGCAACCTGGCTCTGCCAACCATCTCGATTCCGATGGCTTCCATGTTGCCTGGATAGCGCTCATGCGGTGCCTTGCGCATTTCAATGCGATGAATCGCTGTGGCTCCAGCCTTTGCCGGAAAGTCCCGCGGGGTGCATTTGCCTGTTATCAGACACCTCGCCTTCAACGGCCCCACATGATTCGTCCTCTGATAAATCGCAGCCGTCTGATAGATCGTCCCATCCTTGTCGATGAGAAAGTGCGCTCCATTGGCCTTGGGGTTCCTGTAGCTGTTCAGCGATGACTCCAGCGTATCGGCGTCGGTCTGGTGCACGACGATGCCGGTGATGGCTGCGGTGCGTTTTCCTCGTTCGATCTGCGGACTGCGCGCATGCCGCACGCGCGCGTGACTGATCATTCCGTGTTCGTCGATTTCGACAAGCATGGGTTTTCCTCCCTGAAGATTTGTTGGTTATCGGCTCTGCAGAAGCCGGCTCTCGCGCGTCGGATGAGCGCGAGGCCACGACCTCGCGGCGCATGCTAAAGGCTTAAAAAGTGAACTGGTTGATGACTTCGTCAACCACTTGTGACCCGCTGCGCAAAGCCCATTCGTCCGCAGGGTTGAACGCGCCAACCAACAATGGCCGCGCGGCAGTCCGACCGGTCTGTCGGCCACCTTTCTTCATCCCGAATCCGCAAGCACCAAGGAGCACCACTTTGGAATACCGTCATCTGGGCAAATCCGGCCTCAAGGTCCCCGTACTGAGTTTTGGCACCGGCACCTTCGGGGGCAAGGGCGAGTTCTTCAGTGCATGGGGAAGCACCGACGTGGCCGAGGCGCGCAAGCTCATCGACATCTGTCTCGAAGCCGGCGTGAACATGTTCGACAGCGCCGACATCTATTCGTCCGGTGCGGCCGAGTCGGTGCTCGGCGAGGCGATCAAGGGGCGGCCGCGCGACAGGCTGTTGATCTCGACCAAGGCCACCTTCCGCAGCGGCGAGGGGCCTAACGACGTGGGCTCTTCGCGTCACCATCTGGTGCAGGCCGTCGACGGTTCGCTCAAGCGGCTGGGCACCGACTACATCGACCTGTTCCAGTTGCACGGCTTCGACGCGAGCACTCCGGTGGAAGAGACGCTCTCCACGCTCGACGACCTGGTGCGCGCGGGCAAGCTGCGCTACATCGGCGTGTCGAACTTCTCGGGCTGGCACCTGATGAAGTCGCTGGCCGTGTCGGAGCGCCACGGCCTCGCGCGCTATGTCGCGAACCAGGCCTACTACTCGCTGGTCGGCCGCGACTACGAATGGGAGCTGATGCCGCTGGGCATCGACCAGGGCATCGGCGCCGTGGTGTGGAGCCCGCTGGGCTGGGGCCGGCTCACGGGCAAGATCCGCCGCGGCCAGCCGCTGCCCGCCAACAGCCGGCTGCACGTGACGGCCGACATGGGTCCGCCGGTGCCCGACGAGCTGCTGTACCGCGTGGTCGATGCGCTGGAAAAGATCGGCGCCGAAGTCGGCAAGACGGTGCCGCAGGTGGCGCTCAACTGGCTGCTGCAGCGCCCGACGGTGTCCAGCGTGGTGGTCGGCGCGCGCGACGAGGCGCAGCTGCGGCAGAACCTCGGCGCGGTGGGCTGGAACCTCACGCCCGAACAGGTTGCCGAGCTCGACGCGGCCAGCGCGACGACGCGGGCCTATCCCTACTGGCACCAGCAGGGATTTCTCGAACGCAACCCGAACCCGGTCTAGCGTCCTTTTCTAGCCGGGCGTCAGCCCGAGCACCCAGCGCTTGAAGTCTTCCAGCGCCCCGGAGGCCGGCCGGCCTTCGGGGTACGCGAAGTAGTAGCCCTGGGGCACGTCGAGGTGCCGGTCGACCGGAATCACGAGTTCGCCCGTGCGCAGCTCGTGCTCGATCAGGATGCGCGGCGCCAGGCCCACGCCCATGCCGGCGGCCGTGGCCGCCACCACCATGGTGAAGAGCTCGTAGCGCGGCCCGCGCGAGGCATGCACCGTGTACTCCCAGCCCTGCTGCGCATACCAGTCGCGCCATGCATGGGCGCGCGTGCTCAGGTGCACGTGGCGGCAGCGCTCGAAACCGGCTTCGTCCCACGGCCCGTGCGCGTCGCGGAAGGCGGGGCTGCAGATGGGCACCATCTCGCCCTCGGAAAAGATCAGCCCGCCGCGCGTGTTGGGCCAGAACTGGTCGCCGAAGTAGATGGCCGCGTCGTAGGCGTTTTCCTGGAATGAAAAAGGCTGCGAGCGCGCCGACAGGTTCACCGTGATGTTCGGATGCAGCCGGCTGAACTCCGGCAGGCGCGGTATGAGCCACTGCGTGGCGAAGGTGGGCACCACTGCAAGCTCCAGCACGAAGCCCATCTCGTGGCCGGCGCTGATCTCCAGCGTGTCGCGGCGGATCTGGTCGAGGTGGCGGCGGATGCGCGCCGCGTATTCGCGCCCCGTGTCGGTAAGCGTGAGGCGGCGCCGCACGCGCGAGAACAGTGGCACGCCAAGGCGCTGCTCCAGCATGGCCACCTGCCGGCCGACGGCGCTCTGCGTGAGCGCCAGTTCGCTCGCCGCGCGGGTGAAGCTGCCCAGCCGCGCAGAAGCCTCGAAGGCCTGCAGCGCGCCGAGGTTGGGAATGTCTTTTCTCATCGGCGCTATTCTGCGTGCGTGCGCCGGGCAACAAAGAAAGGCAAGTCATGCGCCGTGTGGTGATCATCGGCGGCGGGGCCATCGGCTCCGCCATCGCCTACTTCCTGACCCGCGACCCCGACGGCGAGCGCTTCGAGGTCACGGTGGTCGAGCGCGACTTCTCGTACAAGCAGGCGTCGTCGGCGCTGTCGGCCAGCTCGATCCGCCAGCAGTTCTCCACCGCCATCAACATCCGGATGTCGCTCTACGGCATCGACTTCTTCCGCAATCTCGGCGAGACCCTGCGCGTGGGCGACGAGGTGCCCGACATCGGCCTCGTCGAGCCCGGCTACCTGTACCTGGCCTCGCAGGCCGGCGCCGAGGTGCTGCGCGAGAACCACGCCATGCAGAAGGCGCATGCAGTGGACGTGGCGCTGCTCACGCCTGACGAACTGAAGGCGCGCTTTCCGTGGATTTCGACGGAAGGCGTGGAACTCGCCTCCCTCGGCCTCTCGGGCGAGGGCTGGTACGACGGCTACAGCCTGCTGCAGGCTTTCCGCAGGAAGGCGGTTTCGCAGGGCGTGCGCTACGTGCAGGCGCATGCGACGGGGCTGCGCCGCAACGGCCGCACCGTGACCGGCGTGCAGCTCGACAGCGGCGAGACGCTGGAAGCCGACGTCGTCGTCAACGCCGCCGGCGCCTGGGCCGCGAAAGTGGCGCAATGGGCCGGCATCGACCTGCCGGTGCGCGGCCGCCGCCGCAGCGTGTTCAGCTTCTCGTGCCCCGAGACGCTGCCCGGCTGCCCGCTGGTGATCGACACCTCCGGCATCTGGCTGCGCCCCGAGGGCCGCCAGTTCATCTGCGGCTTCGCGCCGCCGGAAGACCAGGACCACAACGACGCGCCGCTCGAGGTCGAGTACGAAGCCTTCGACAGCTTCATCTGGCCCTCGCTGGCCGAGCGCGTGCCCGCTTTCGAGGCCATCCGCATGACCGGCGCCTGGGCCGGCTACTACGAGATGAACGTGTTCGACCACAACGCCATCCTCGGCCAGCACCCCGACTGCGACAACCTCTACTTCGCCAACGGCTTCTCGGGCCATGGCCTGCAGCAGTGCCCGGCGGCGGGGCGCGGCGTGGCGGAGTTGATCCGCTTCGGCGAGTACCGCAGCCTCGATCTGTCGCCGGTGTCCTTCGCGCGGATTCTCGAGAACAGGCCCTTGCTCGAGAAGAACGTGATCTAGGTCCTGTTTCGTCAGGGCATCGCCAGCGCGGTGAACGGCCCTTGCTGGCCCAGCGCGGATTGGCCTTCATTGAGCACCGCGACCAGCCTGCCGTAGAAGAACGGAAGGCCGAAGTCGATCGCGCTGGTGCCCGAACTCGCGGCGGCGATGTTGTCGACCGCCACGACGCCCGGATTGCCGGTGAAGAGCGATTGCGCGCTCGCGATCGCGAAGCTCTGGCTCAGCGCCGGGCCCGTCGCAGCCGTGAAGCTGGCGCTGAGGGCCAGTGTGCTCGCAGGGCAGTAGAAGCCCTTGAACGTGCCATTGCTCGCGCACTGGGCGATCGTGGAATCGTTGAGAAAGAAGAAGTTCGACCCGCTGTCCAGGAAGCTGTCGGGAAAGCTGGTGTTCTTGTAGCTGACCGAAAAGCTGAGCGTGCGCGAGTCGGTCTTCAGCACCGTCGCTCCGCTCATGGCGTTGTTGCCTTGCGTCGCCACGCCGAAGTAGAGCGTGCCGACGGTCACGCCTTGGCCGGCCGATGAGATCGCCGGCAGGCCGAGCACGACGCCGTTGTTGTCCTGCGCGAAATTGGCGACCACGTTCTGGGCCTGCATCGCGAGCGGAACCGTGGTCCCCTGGCACGACGCGCCGGCGGCGCAGGTGTAGTAGGTGGCCGGGATGACGCGCTGCGCGCATGCCGCGCCGCAGTCCTGGAGAACCGCGGCGACGCCGATGATGCCGTTCGTACCGAGTTTGTCCGGAGTGTTCTCGGGCTGCAGCGTGTTGTTGTCCGAGCATGCGGCGGGCACGTTGCCGGAGTTCGGATCGCCCACGATCTGCAGCGGCTGCGCGCTGGCGGACTTCGGCCCGAGCGTGACGTCGGCGACACGCATCGTTCCCCATGTGTAGCCGTCGAGGAACTGGGCGCAGGCGTTCAGCGGCGCTCCGTTCACGGCTTCCTGGGGCAGGGCCGACTTCATCGCCGAGTTCAGGGCGTCGGCCGCGATGCGGATGCCGGTGGAGCCGGTGTCGACCAGCACGTTGTCGATGGTCTGGCAGGTGCCGGTTCCCGGTGCGCAGAGCCTGATGCTCACCTGCGGCAGGTTGACGCCGCTCGAATCGGTGCCGTTGGACACGGTGAGCGGCATCGAATTCTGCGAACTCGACGCGGCGGTGGCGGGGGGAGTACTGGGCGCCGGAGCAGGCGCCGGCGCGGAGATGCCCGCGGCCGGCGTCGAAGTGGGCAAGAGCCCGATCGGCAATGCACCACCACCGCCTCCGCCGCCGCCACCGCAGGCAGCAAGGCCCAGCAGGCTCGCGGCACAAGCCACGGCGCGAAGGAGGTTCATGGCACCGGCTGGGCGCCGGTCGCCTGCTTGTCGTGAGTCCATGGGCACGAAGGGCGAAGATGAGTTGAAACGATCAGGAGCCTTGCGCAATGGCCAGCGAGTCGGGGTCGACTCCATCAGGCAGCATCCGCGGCAGCCAGGCGACGCCGGCCGACAGCCGCTGGTGCGACGAGGCATGGGCCGCGAAGTCCTCGTCGTGCTGCGAGGTCGTGGCGTGGGAGCCCCTGCCAAGCTGGCGCTGCGCCCGGGCGTTGTCGGCCATCTGCCTGGCGTAGCGCGTGCCCAGCAGCACCGAGAGTTCCGGCCGGCGCGGGCCGCGCCACGCGACGGCGAACACCGTGCCGTCGGCCGTCAGGTACTCGCGCTGGACCAGGCCATCGTCGGACGTGGTCTCCCGTGTGCTCCAGCCGGTGGCGGATTCCGTCTTGGCTGCGGCACCGGTCGCTTCGGCAGCGGCCGCCTTGCGCGACACCATGTCGATCCGCTGGCCCGGCGCCAGCGTGGGCGCGCCGCCTAATTCGGCGAACGCGAAAGGCGTGGCGAACAAGGACGCAGCCAGCGCCAGGACCGCTCGCATCGATGGCCTTCCGGCGCCGCGCGCATCGCACTCTCGTGACCCACGTTCCATTCAGTTTCCTTTCCGTCCCGACCGCGCGCAGATTACTGCCGGCCAGCGTCGGCTTGATAAAGACCCGGCGGGCCGCACAGGCAGGAGCGCCAAGTCGGCCAGCGATCAGGTTCGCGGTGTTAACGAGTGAGCGGCACGGGCGTACCATGCCCGCCAGAGAGGTGCCCCGCATGACCGAACGAACACTGATCGACACCGCCTGCGCGCTCGTCGCGGACGACAAGGGCCTGCTCGCGATGGACGAGAGCAACGCCACCTGCAACAAGCGCTTCGCCGCGCTCGGCATACCGCAGACCGAAGCCGCGAGGCGCGACTGGCGCGAGCTGATCGTCACCGCGCCGGGCCTGGCTGACAGCATCTCTGGCGCGATCCTTTTCGACGAGACGATCCGGCAGAAGACCAACGCGGGCCAGCCCTTTGCGAAGGCGCTGGCCGACGCCGGCATCATTCCCGGCATCAAGGTCGACACGGGCGCCAAGCCGCTGGCCGGGCACCCCGGCGAGACCGTCACCGAAGGGCTCGATGGCCTGCGCGAGCGCCTTGCCGAATACGCCACGATGGGCGCGCGCTTCGCCAAGTGGCGCGGCGTGATCGCCATCGGCGACGGCCTGCCGAGCCGCGCCTGCATACGTGTCAACGCACATGCACTGGCACGCTATGCCGCCTTGTGCCAGGAGGCCGGGCTGGTGCCCATCGTCGAGCCCGAGGTGCTGATGGACGGCGACCATTCGCTCGCGCGCTGCGCAGAGGTCACCGAGGAGGTTCTGCACCGCACCTTCGTTGAATTGCGCGCACAGGGCGTCCTGCTCGAAGGCATGCTGCTGAAGCCCAACATGGTGCTGCCGGGGCTGAAGGCTGCCGTGCAGGATTCCGTCGAGGCAGTGGCAGAGGCGACTGTGCAGTGCCTACTGCGCACCGTGCCGGCCGTGGTGCCCGGCGTGGCTTTTCTCTCGGGCGGCCAGCCTGCGCAGCTGGCGTCGGCGCGGCTCAACGAAATGAATCGCCGCTACAAATCGCGCCTGCCATGGGCGCTGACCTTCTCGTTCTCCCGCGCGGTGCAGCAGCCAGCGCTCGATGCATGGAAGGGCGATGCGGCCAATGTGGCGACTGCACAGCGGGCGCTGGTGGAGCGCACCAGCGCCAACCGGGCCGCGCGCCGCGGCGAATACAAGGAATGACCTGGCGCCCGCTCAGCCTGCCTTGGCCGCCTTCACCAGTGAAGGCGTGGCCTTGTAGCTTTCGGGGAAGAGCTTCTTCAGGTCGTCGATCTTCGGCATGTCGTTGATCGCGATGTAGGGCTGGCTCGGGTGCAGCGTCAGGTAGTCCTGGTGGTAGTCCTCGGCCGCGTAGAAGGGCTTCGACAGCTCGACCGTGGTGGCCAGCGGCTTGCCGAAGGTCTTCGCCTGGTTGAGCTGCGCGATGTAGGCGTTGGCAATGCGGGCCTGCTCGGCGTTCTCGGCGAACACGGTGGAGCGGTATTGGGTGCCGGTGTCCGGCCCCTGGCGGTTGAGCTCGGTGGGGTCGTGCGCCACCGAGAAGTAGATCTGCAGCAGCTTGCCGTAGCTGACCTGCTGCGGGTCGTAGGTGATGCGCACCGACTCGGCATGCCCCGTGCGGCCCGAGCCGACTTCGTCGTAGCGCGCCGTCTTCGCATCGCCGCCGGCATAGCCTGACACGGCGTTGCTCACGCCCTTGACGCGCTGGAACACGCCCTGAACGCCCCAGAAGCAGCCGCCGGCGAACACGGCGGTTTCGGTCTTCGTGCCCGGTGCCGGGACGAGGTCGGCGGTGGGCGCGGGCACGCGGCGGGCGGTTTCTGCGAAGGAGGGCGCCGCCTGCCAGACGAGGACTGCGGCAGCCAGCGTGCCGGCGGTGAGTGCGAAGGATTTCTTCATGGTGCGGATTCCTTGAGGGAGGTGACATTGACGCCGAATCGCCCCGGCGTCAATGGTGATGCGGTAGCGCTGTGGGGCGGCAGCGCGGTGGGGCGCCTACTTCTTCATTTCGTCCTTGCCCATGGCGTCCTTCTTCATGCCGTCCTTGGACATGGAGTCCTTCGCCATCGAGTCCTTCTTCATCGCGTCCTTCTTCATCGCATCCTTGGACATGGAGTCCTTGGCCATCGAATCCTTCTTCATGCCGTCCTTGGACATCGAGTCCTTGGCCATGCCGTCCTTCGCCATTTCGTCGGCGGCAAAGGCCGAGGCGCCGGCGAAGGCCATGCAGGTGGCGAGAAGGGTTGCGGTGAGCTTGTTCATTTGGCGTCTTCCTGAGTGAGTTGAGGTTGGGTCTTCAATGTCGGCTCGGTCCCGGTGGAACTCCGCCTTTCGCTTTCTTCGGCAGTCGAGTGGCTGTCGGCCCCTCAGCTCCCTCCGAACCAGTTGTAGCCCTGGTCTTCCCAGTAGCCACCGGAATAGGTGTTGGTGACGAACATCGCCTTGATGTGCTTGGGGTTCTTGTAGCCAAGCTTGGTCGGCATGCGCAGCTTCATCGGAAAGCCGTACTTCGGCGGCAGCGGCTGGCCGTCGTAGCTCAGCGCCAGCAGCGTCTGCGGGTGCAGCGCGGTCGGCATGTCGATGCTGGTGTAGTAGTCGTCGGCGCACTTGAAGCCGACGTACTTGGCCGTGAGGTCGGCGCCGATGTGGCGCAGGAAGTCGGCGAAGCGCACGCCGCCCCATCGGCCGATGGCGCTCCAGCCCTCCACGCAGATATGCCGCGTGATCTGCTCCTGCTGCGGCATGGCGCGCAGTTCGGCCAGCGTCCAGGCGTGCCTGTCGGCGACCATGCCGGTCACTTCCAGCCTGTAGCTGGCCTCGTCGACTTCGCGCACCTCGTCCTCGCCGTAGTAGGCGTTGAAGGGGAAGGGGCGGGTGATCTCGGCCTCCGTGTAGGTCGGCGCGAGCTGCGTGGGGCTGAAGATCAGGCCCTGCACCTTGTCGTTGAAGCGGGAGATCTTCGTGAGCGCGGCCTCCACCTGCGCGTTGTCGCTGATGCTGCAGCCGGTGAGCAGCGAAAGGCCGCCGAGGGTCAGCGAGCGGCGCAGGAAGACGCGGCGCGAGGGCTCGTCGAGCTTCTTCGCGATCAGCGTGCGGGCTTCGCGCAGCACGGCGTCGCCGTCGATGCCGCTCAGGGTGGGGGCTTTGAATATCTTCATCGGGCTTTGGCGGCGCGGCCGCGGATCATGGTGAGGAGCGTGCGGGGCACCAGGGCCACCATCACGAGGTGCACGACGACGAAGGCGACGATCGCGGCCATGCCGAAGAAGTGCACGCGGCGCGCCGACTCGTAGCCGCCCATCAGCTCGCGCAGCACCGGGAACTGCACCGACTTCCACAGCACCAGGCCCGAGAGCACGATCACGATCAGGTCGAGCATCACGAACAGGTAGGCCAGCTTCTGCACGCTGTTGTAGTGGCGCGGGTCGGCGTGCGAGAGCCTGCCCTTGAGCGCGGCCAGTGCGTCGTGCAGCACGCCGCGCGGCGTCAGCGGAAAGAACTTCGTGGCCAGCCTGCCGGTGGCGATGTTCATGAACAGGTAGACCAGGCCGTTGGCCACCAGCAGCCACATCGCCGCAAAGTGCCATTGCAGGGCGCCGCCGAGCCAGCCGCCGAGCGTGACCACGGTCGGGATGGTGAAGGGGAAGAAGGGCGAGGCGTCGTAGATGCGCCAGCCGCTGGTCACCAGGATCACCACGGCCAGCGCGTTGAGCCAGTGCGAGATGCGCATCCACAGCGGGTGGACCGGCCCGGCCTCGGCCGTGGCGGGGATGGGGGCGGTGGCTGTCGTGCTGTTCATGGGGCGGATTGTTCGGCGCACCCCATGGCCGATTCATCACGCAAAGTTCAATTAATCGTGATAACTCCGCCGGCCGGATGGCGGGACAATGGCGCCACCATGGACAATCCCAAGCGCGTGCTGATCGTCGAGGACGACGCCCACATTGCCGAACTGCTGCGCATGCACCTGCGCGACGAGGGCTACGCCATCGAGCATGCCGCCGACGGCCACGCCGGCCTTCGCGAGCTGGAGCGGGGCAACTGGGACGCGCTGGTGCTCGACCTGATGCTGCCCGGCATCGACGGCCTCGAGATCTGCCGCCGAGCCCGCGCGATGGCGCGATACACGCCGATCATCATCATCAGCGCCCGCTCGAGCGAGGTGCATCGCATCCTCGGCCTGGAGCTGGGGGCCGACGACTACCTGGCCAAGCCCTTCTCGGTGCTGGAGCTGGTGGCGCGCGTGAAGGCGCTGCTGCGGCGCACCGACGCGATGGCGCGCAACGCACGCATGGACTCGGGCAGCCTCACGCTGGGCAACCTCGACATCGAGCCGCTGGCGCGCGAGGTGCGGGTGGACGGCAAGCCGGTGGAGCTCACGCCGCGCGAGTTCGACCTGCTGTACTTCTTCGCGCGCAACCCCGGCAAGGTGTTCTCGCGGCTCGACCTGCTCAACCAGGTCTGGGGCTACCAGCACGACGGCTACGAGCACACCGTCAACACCCACATCAACCGGCTGCGAACCAAGGTGGAGGCCGACCCCACGCAGCCGAAGCGCATCCTCACCGTGTGGGGGCGCGGCTACAAGCTATCGGCCACCGGCAGCGCGGAGGAGGCCGCATGACGATGGCCTGGGCCACGCTCTCGCGGCGGCTCTCGGCCGTGTTCGCGGTGCTGCTGCTGGTGTGCTGCGGCGCGTCGGTGTGGCTGCAGGTTCGCTCCAACGGCATGCACGAGCAGGAAGTGGTGCAGCGCCTCTCGCTCGGGCTGGCGGCGCACATCGCCGAAAACTCCGAACTCATGAAGCCCGGAGGGCTCGACCAGGCGGCGGTGAAGGACCTGTTCGACAAGCTGATGGCCGTCAACCCCAGCGTGGAGGTCTATCTGCTCGGGCTGGACGGCCGCATCGAGGCGCAGGCCGCGCCGCCGGGGCACCTGAAGCGCGACAGGGTCGACCTGGGGCCGGTCCGCAAGCTGCTCTCGGGTGCGCCGCTGCCCATCGCGGGGGACGATCCGCGCAGCCCGAGCGGCACCAAGGTGTTCAGCGCCGCGCCGCTGCAGATGGGCGGGCGCGACGCGGGCTACGTCTACGTGGTGCTGCAGGGCGAGGACCACGACGCGCTGGTCGCCAACGTGGCGGCCGACAACGTGCTGCGCACGACGCTTTGGACGATGGGACTGGTGTCTCTGCTCGGCCTGCTGGCGGGGCTGGCCGCGTTCCGGCTCATCACGCGGCCGCTGCGCGAACTCACGGCGGCGGTGAAGCGCTTCGAGACCGAAGGCATCGCGTCGCTCGAAGGCGAAGCGCCTACGCTGGAGCGGCTTTCGCGCGGCAGCGACGAGATCGCCCAGCTGGGCCAGGCCTTCTCGCAGATGACGCGGCGCATTGCCGAGCAGTGGCGCGAGCTGACGCTGCAGGACCAGCAGCGCCGCGAGCTCTTCGCCAACATCTCGCACGACCTGCGCACGCCGCTCACCTCGCTGCACGGCTATCTGGAAACGCTGCTTCTCAAGGCCGGCACGCTCGACGAAGCCGAGCGGCGGCGCTATCTGGAAATTGCTCTCGGCCAGAGCCGCAAGGTCGGCCGGCTGGCGCAGGAAGCCTTCGAGCTGGCGCGGCTCGAATATGGCGTGGTCAAGCCCGAGAAGGAAAGCTTCGCGCTCGCCGACCTGGTGCAGGACGTGTTCCAGAAGTTCGAGCTGGCGGCGGAAGCCAGGCATCAGCGCCTGAAGCCCGACATCGCGCCCGGCCTGCCGGTGGTGTCGGCCGACCTCGGCATGATCGAGCGCGTGCTGACCAACCTGCTGGACAACGCCATCCGCCACACGCCCGAGGGCGGCGAGATCGTGGTGCAGCTGCGCGCCGAGAACGGCGGCGTGACGGTGCAGGTGAGCGACACGGGGCCGGGCATTCCGGGCGAGCTGCAGAAGGCGATCTTCACGCGCCCGGTGTTCATGAGCGGCTCGCGCGCCGACGGCACGGCGAGCAGCGGCGGACTGGGGCTGGTGATCGTCAAGCGCATCCTGCAGCTGCACGGCAGCGACATCCGGCTGGTGCAGCAGGCCGACAAGGGCGCTGTGTTCCGCTTCCAGCTGGGTGGGGCAACAGCGGGCTGAAGGCTTTTTCCGGGTCTGGGCGTGCGAGGCGGTCGATGCTAAAAAAGCAGCGCGACCGACCCTCAACACAAGGAGACAGCCCGCCATGCCAGCCTTCGAAACCGTCCTGATCGACAAGGATCCGCGGCACCCGCGCATCGCGCGCCTCGTGCTCAACCGGCCCGACAAGCTCAACGCCATCGGCGAGACCACGCCCGCCGAGATACGCCGCGCGGTCGAATGGGCCGAGGCCGACGACGAGGTGCACGTGATCGTGGTCGAGGGCGCGGGCCGTGCCTTCTGCGCCGGCTACGACCTCGGCGACTACGCCGAAGGCCATGGCCGACAGGGCGAAGGTGAGCAGGGCGACCACCCCTGCCGGCAGGAGAAGACGCCCTGGGACCCGATGCTCGACTACGCCGCCATGAAGCGCAACACCGACGACTTCATGGCCCTGTGGCGCAGCCGCAAGCCCACCATCGCCAAGGTGCACGGCTACGCGGTGGCCGGCGGCAGCGACATCGCGCTGTGCTGCGACCTGCTGACCATGGCCGACGATGCGCGCATCGGCTACATGCCCACGCGCGTGTGGGGCTGCCCGACCACCGCGATGTGGACCTACCGCCTCGGCGCCATGCGCGCCAAGCAGCTCATGTTCACCGGCGACACCATCACCGGCACGCAGGCAGCCGAATGGGGGCTGGCCAATCTCTCGGTGCCGGCCGAGCGGCTCGAGGAGGCCACGATGCAGCTCGCGCAGCGCATCGCGGGCGTGCCGAGCTCGCATCTCATGATGCACAAGCTGGTCGTCAACCAAGTCTGGCATTCGATGGGGCTGGAGCAGAGCCAGATGTTCGCCACCGTGTTCGACGGCATCACGCGCCACAACCCCGAGGGCATGTGGTTCAGGCGCCAGGCGGAGGCCGAAGGCTTCAAGAGCGCGGTTCAGTGGCGCGACAGCGGCCGGCCGATTCCGGAAGGCGACGAGGCGAGGGCGCGCATCGCCGAACTTGAAGCGAAGCTGGCGGCGCGCGGTTGAGCACCGCTGCCGCGGCGCTCAGCCTTCGCGGCGCGTGACGACCACCGTGGCCTCGAGCCCCTCGTAGGCCTCGGGGTCGCCGAACCAGCTGCCCGAGATCGGCGCCGCCAGCGAAGGGTCGCGTGCCACGCCGACACGGATCAGCTGGCCGCTGCCCATGAGGTTGTTGGTGGGGTCGAAGGCGAGCCAGCCCACGCCCGGCAGGTAGGCCTGCAGCCAGGCGTGCGTGGTGCCGGCGCCGGTCATCGAGTCGGGCTCGCCCTGCGCCCGCGCGGCGGTGTCGAGTGCCGCGTCGTAGAGGTAGCCAGAGACGAAGCGGGTGGCGATACCCAGGCGGCGCGTGGCTTCCATCATCAGCAGCGCATAGTCGCGGCAGCTGCCGCTGCCCAGCGCCAGCGTTTCCAGCGGCGTCTGCGTGCCTTCCTCGTCGCGCGCCTTGTATTCGAAGCTCCGGCCGATGTGCGCGTTCATGCGCGTGAGCACCTCGCGCGTGCTGTTGGGCTTGTCGGCCTGCAGGAACTGGTGGGCCCAGCGGATCAGCGTACCTTGCTCGTCGTCGTCGTGGTGCGGGCGCAGGTAGTGCTCCAGGTCGAGCCGCTCCTGCACCGAGTAGGCGAAGGGCAGGAATTCCGCGGACGGATCGAGCGTGAACAGGTCGCGCTGCGACGGCGGCACGTGCTCGATGGTGAAGGAGCACACGATGCGCAGCTCGGTGGCTTCGCCCAGCGGCTGCACCAGCGCGACGGAGTTGGAGTACGGGTCCTGGATGAGGCGCGTGTTCGCCTCCGGGCTCACCTGCAGGTCGGTGGCCAGCACGCGCAGGTCGTGGCTGTCGCGCGGGCGGAACATCACCCGGTGCAGGCCGAAGCTGACCGGCTTGCTGTAGCGGTAGACGGTGGTGTGCCTGATGTCGTACTGGATGGCCATGCGCCGCATTCTCGTGCCTTCGCGCGGCAAAAGTGTGGAACGCACGGGCGTCGATGCCGCAGAATCGGCGCCCGTCCATTCGACCGTCCGGCTCGCACATCCGTTGCGCCACCCAGGAGATTCCGGCCCGCCATGTACTGCGCCACCTTCATCTTCGCCAAGAAGCAGTTCGACGACGAGTTCCACCGCCTCGACCAGACCATCGCCGCAGCCGCCAGGTCGCTGCCCGGCTACCTGGGCGAGGAGACGTGGGAAAACCCGGGCAACGGGCTCGTGTCGAACGTCTACTACTGGGATTCGCTCGACAGCCTGCAGGCGCTGATCGGCCACCCCGTCCACAAGCAGGCGAAGGCCGCGCAGGCGAACTGGCTCGACGGCTACAAAGTGGTGATTTCCGAGGTGCTGCGCACCTACGGGGACAGCCGCATCGACCATATGCTGGCGCCCTCGGTGCAGAGCGCCGGGTAGGCAAGCGGTGCCTGAAGCGTTTGGCCTCGTCCAGGTGCTCGGCGGGCTGGCGATCGGCGTCTTCTCGGGCGCCATGGGCGGCCTGCTGGGTGTGAGCCCCGGCGGGGCGCTGGTGCCCGCGCTGGCATTGATGCCCGGGCTGGGCCAGCACGAGGCGCAGGCCGTGTCGCTCGCGGCGCAACTGGTGCCGACCAGCCTTGCGGGCTTTCTGCGCTACCGGGTCTCGGGGCACGGCGCGTCGTGGCGCACGGTGACCTGGATTTCGCTCGGCTTCCTGGCCGGCGCCTGGCTGGGCGCGCAAGGGGCGCATCGCGTGGCCGATGCGGCGCTGCGCTGGATGTTCGTCGGCTACCTGCTTGTGCTGGCGACGCTGGTCGTGCTGAAGTCGCCCGCGAGGGCCGATGGCGTCGTGGAACTGGCGCTGGAGCCGCGCGGCACGGCCGTGGCTCTGGCGGCGGTGGGCGTTGTCGCGGGCGCATCGTCGGGCCTGCTCGGCATCGGCGGCGGGTTGGCCATGACCGCGCTGCTGGCGGTGGCGCTTCACTACTCGCAGCATCGGGCGCAGGCCGTAAGCCTGGCGGTGAATGCCTTGCCGCTCGCGCTGCCGGCGGTGTTCGTCTACGCGAGCGTGGCGAACGGGCTGCCCTGGGTCTTGCTGGGGTGCGTCGTGCTGGGGCTGTGGATCGGCACGGCCGCAGGGGCGCGGCTCGCAACGCGGCTGAGCGAGCGGGCGCTGCGCAAATACTTCCTGGTGCTGGTGATCTGCATGGCGCTGTTGATGGCGTACCGCGCGTCGAGCGCGGCGGGCTGATTCAGAGCCGCTGCGTGCCGAGCGCCTTGGCCAGCGTGGCCGGCAGGGGCAGTGGCTCGGCGTGCCATTGCGCGGCTAGCAGTTCGGCGCACAGGGCCGCGAAGCTCAGGCCGCGCGAACCCAGGGCTGTGCAGGCCCAGAGGCCGGCATCGACAGGGCCTGCAAGGGGACGCCGGTCGCCGGAAGCGCATCGAACGCCGACCCATGTGTGGCTCTCGCCATCGATCAGCGCCCCGGCGGCGGCCGGGTGCAGGCGCGCGAGGCGCTCGCGGTTCGCGGCGCTGTCCGCCTCGGCTGGCTCGAGGCTGGTGCTGTCGCGATCGAAGGTGGCGCCAGCGAGCCACATCGGGGCCTCGCCGTGGTCGCCGGGGACGTGGGCGATCAGATGGCCGTCGCCATTGACTGGCGTGGCGGGCAGCAGAGCGCTGTCGTCGGGCACCGGGCCCCAGGCGACCTGTCCGCGTACTGGCTGCAGGGGGAGTGCGGGAGCGAAGCGGCCCGATTCGAAGCCGGCGCAGATGACGACGCGATCTGCTTCGGTCAGCAGCTCGCCCGCCGCGTCGAACAGCTGCCAGCCGCCTTCACGGCGCTCCAGCCGCGCCACCCGGCAACCGCCACGGAACTCGACGCCCGGCTGGCGCAGCCAGGCGGCGATCAAACGTTGCGGCTTCACCCAGGCTGCGCGGGCATGCCAGATCGCGGGAACACCTGCGGGCAAGCCTGCCGCTGCCAGCTGATCAGCACTGGCGGGCCACGATTCGTTCGGCCCCTGGCTGCTCCAGCCGGCGGGCACGCGGACATCGCCATCGGGCCGGCGCTCCAGCACGCCGCTGGCGCGCCAGTCCCGGCCTTCTTCGAGCAGCCGTGTCAGTTCGATCCAGGTCGCACGGATGCCGGCACGTGTGAGCCGCGAGAGCAGGGCGTCGTCGGGCGATACATGCGGCGCGAGCATGCCCACCGGCAGCCCCGAGGCGCCGGAGGCGGGCCAGTCGGCCGCGTCGAGCACCGTCACCTGCCAGCCGCGCCGCGCAAGGCTGGCCGCCACGGCCGCGCCCGCGAGGCCAGCCCCGATGACGGCACAGCGGCCCGGCGCCTCGACGCGCTCCGGCGCGGGTTCGCGGCGGCGCACGGTCCAGGCGGGGGCGAAGGTGCCGCGCAGGCAGTCGCGCTTGGGCGGCAGGCCGGGTCGCTTCTCGACGGCGAAGCCTTGCTGCGCGAGCGCATCGCGGATCGCCCGGGCGATGGTCCAGGTGGCGATGCGTGTGCCCTGGCGGGCGAAGCGCGACACGGCCTTGAGCGTGTCTGCGGACCACATTTCCGGGTTCTGCTGCGGGCTGAAGCCGTCCAGGAAGATGCTGTCGGCCTCGAAGCGCTGTGCGCGCAGCATCGGCTGCACGTCGCCGACGCACAGGGTGAGCAGCACGCGGCCCTCGTCGAAGGCCAGCCGATGGAAGCCGGGCAACAGGCCGTTCCACTGCGCGGCCAGTTCACCAGCAAGGGGTGCGAGTTCGGGGTACGCCCCGGCCGCGCGCACCAGATCGCCGGCCGAGACCGGATGGGCCTCGACCGAGACGAAGTGCAGCAGCCGAGGCCGTGCCGGATCGGCGCGCCACGCCTGCCAGGTTGTCAGGAAATTGAGGCCCAGGCCGAAGCCGGTTTCGAGAATCCGCCATTGGGGCTGTCCGCCCCAGGCCTCGGGCAGGCCGCAGCCGCCGAGGAAGACATGGCGCGACTGAGCCAGTGCGCCGGTTTCGGTGTGATAGATGTCGTCGAAGCGTTCGCTCCGGGGAACGCCGTCGGCGCGCCAGGTAACAGGCTCACCCCCAGGCTTCGCGCACTTCGTGTCGCTTCGCCCACCCCCTTCGAGGGGGCAACACCTGCAGCCCGACGAAGCCGGTTCTGCGGTGTTTCCCGAAGAAGAGGTGGGCGGCAATCGCGGGAGTGACCGTCAGGGGGCCGATGGGGGAACGTAGCCCTGGGCCACGTCGGCGCCTTCGCCGAAGAAGTGCTTTTCCATCTGCCGCGCCAGGTACTGGCGGGCGCGCAGATCGGCAAGGTTCAGGCGGTTTTCGTTGACCAGCATGGTCTGCTGCTTCAGCCAGGCAGCCCAGGCTTCCTTGCTGACGCTTTCCCAGATCCGCTTGCCCAACTCGCCGGGGTAGGGCGGGAAGTCGAGACCTTCGGCTTCTTTGCCGAGCTTGATGCACTGAACCATGCGTGCCATTTCTGTTGCCTTTTGAACGGGAAAAGTGGGGATACGGGGAAAAAGCGGGAAAGGGCTGCTTAGTTGATTTGGCTATTTAGAACTGAAAACTTGGTCGTTCCAGTTTCTATATGTCGTATTGAGAATACGCAGCTTCATCGATATGCCTTTTCAGAGCAAGACACCATGAGCCTTCGCCGCGACTTTATCAAGCTTTCCCTGGGTGCCGGCGTGGCCGGTGCCATGGCCCTGTCGGCGTTGCCGACGTTCGCGCAGGGCGCCGCGGCGGCCAAGGGCCCCGTGACGCTGCTGAACGTGTCGTACGACCCGACACGCGAGCTCTACGTGGACTACAACCAGGCCTTCGCCAAGTACTGGAAGGCCAAGACCGGCCAGGACGTGACGGTCAAGCAGTCGCACGGCGGCTCGGGCAAGCAGGCCCGCTCGATCATCGACGGCATCGATGCCGACGTGGCCACGCTGGCGCTCGGCGGCGACATCGACGCGCTGGTTTCGCACGGCGGCCTGGTCAAGGCCGACTGGCAGAAGCGCCTGCCGCACAACTCCGCGCCCTACACCTCGACCATCGTGTTCCTGGTGAAGAAGGGCAACCTCAAGGGCCTGAAGGACTGGGACGACCTGGTCAAGCCCGGCGTGCAGGTGATCACCCCGAACCCCAAGACCTCGGGCGGCGCCCGCTGGAACTACCTGGCTGCGTGGGAGTTCGCCAAGCGCAAGTACGGCGGCGACGCGAAGGCCAAGGAATACATCGGCAACCTGTTCAAGAACGTGCCCGTGCTCGACACCGGCGCGCGCGGCGCGACCATCACCTTCGTGCAGCGCGGCGTGGGCGACGTGCTGCTGGCCTGGGAGAACGAAGCCTTCCTGGCGCTGAAGGAATTCGGCCCCGAGAAGTTCGAGATCGTCGTGCCGTCGATCTCCATCCTGGCCGAGCCCAGCGTGTCGGTGGTCGACAAGGTCGTCGACAAGAAGGGCACGCGCGCCGTCGCCGAGGAGTACCTGAAGTACCTGTACTCCGACGAAGGCCAGGACATCGCGGGCCGCAACTTCTACCGCCCGACCTCCGAGAAGGCCAAGGCCAAGTACGACAAGCAGTTCCCCAAGCTCACGCTGGTGACCATCGACCAGGCCTTCGGCGGCTGGGCGAAGGCCGACAAGGAGCACTTCGCCGACGGCGGCTCCTTCGACCAGATCTACACAGCGAAACAAAAGTAACCCCCCAAGGCTGCGCGCACTTCGTGTCGCTTCGCCCACCCCCCCTGCCGGGGGCGGGCCGGCCGCTTCGGGCGGCCGTGCGCGGCGGCCCCCGCGAATTCGCGCTTTTTTTCATCGAACTGAGGTTTTCCGTGTCCGTTCTCCTGATTGCCGGTAGCCCGACGGCCCCGTCCCGTTCCACCGCCTTGCTCGATGCGGTGGGCGAGCGGCTGGCCCGGCGCCATGCGCGGATCGAGCGGCTCGCCGTTCGCGAACTGCCGGCGCAGGCGCTGCTGCTGGCCGAGTGGAACCATCCGGCCATCGAGCGCGCCATCGCCCAGGTGGCGGCGGCCCGCGTGATCGTGGTGGCCACGCCGGTCTACAAGGCGGCCTACAGCGGCCTGCTCAAGGTTTTTCTCGACCTGCTTTCGCAGAACGCGCTCAAGGGCAAGACGGTGCTGCCGCTGGCCACTGGCGGGAGCCCGCACCACATGCTCGCGCTCGACTACGCGCTGCGGCCCGTGCTGCAGTCGCTGTCGGCGCGCCACATCCTTCCGGGCGTTTACGCCAGCGAATCGCAGATCGCGCTGACGCCCGAGAACGCCTACCAGGTGCACAACGACCTGGCCGAACGACTCAACGAGGCCGTCGAGGTACTGGCCACCGAGGGCCTGAAGCTGCCGGCGACGCACGGCTTCGAGCCGGTGCCGTTCTCGCGCGTGCGATGTAGCGTCTGAAAGCACGGGCCGCGCGCCAGCGCGAGCCCGGCTTTTCCGGAACTCTTCCTCCGGTCATCCCGCTTCCCTTTTTGAACACCGCCTGTGCGCGGTGCGGGACAGCCTTTGCCTTTCGTTTCGCAACACCAAGGAACCCACGCATGACTCCCGTTGCCACCGAAGACTCCGTGCTCGACACGACCCCGCGCTCCCTGTGGCATGCGCTGGGCGACCTGGCCGCGAGCGTGATCGTCGTCAGCGCCGTCGCGCTGATCGTGAGCTTCATCGCCGCTGCCTGAGCGCGCGGCCAACACAGTCGAAAGCCTTCTCATGACACTGATCTCCGCCCCCCGCCGCCGCCTGCTGCAGGGCGTTGCCGCCGCCATTGCGCTGCCTTCGTTCGGCGCGCTGGCGCAGTCGTCCGCGCGCCAGTTCCGCATCGGCCACCAGAAGGGCTACCTCACGCTGCTCAAGGGCCGCGGCACGCTCGAGAAGCGCCTCGCGCCGCTGGGCGTGAGCGTGAAGTGGACCGAGTTCACCGCCGGTCCCGTACAGCTCGAGGCGCTGAACGTCGGCTCCATCGACTTCGGCGACGTGGGTGAGGCGCCACCCATCTTCGCGCAGGCCGCCGGCGCGCCGCTGGCCTACGTGGGCGCGACCGTGCAGCGTCCGCAGTCCGAAGCGGTGCTGGTGCCCAAGGGCTCGGCCATCAAGACGGTGACCGAACTGAAGGGCAAGAAGATCGCGCTCAACAAGGGCTCGAACGTCCACTACTTCATCGTCAAGCTGTTCGAGAAGCACGGCCTCTCCTACGCCGACCTGAACCTGGTCTACCTGCCGCCGGCCGACGCGCGCGCGGCCTTCGAGAAGGGCTCGGTCGATGCCTGGGTGATCTGGGACCCGTTCCTGGCCGCCGCCGAAAAGTCGCTCGACGCGCGCGTGCTGGCCGACGCCACGGGCGTAGTCGGCAACCGCGCCTACTACTTCTCGTCGCTGGACTACGTGGCGAAGAACGCCGACGTGCTGTCCATCGCGATCGAGGAGCTCAACAAGGTGGACGCATGGGGCGCCTCGAACAAGGGCGAGCTGGCCGGCGAGCTCGCCGCTCTCTGGGGCCTGCCCAAGCCTGTGGCCGAACTGTCGGTAAACCGTTCGGCGTACGGCACCACGCCCATCACCAAGGCCATCCTGGCCGAGCAGCAGAAGATCGCCGACACCTTCTTCGAGCTGAAGCTGATCCCGAAGAGGATCAACGTGCTCGAAGCGGCCGGCGCGGGAGTCGCGTGATGCAGATCTTCTGGTTCCTCCCCACGCACGGCGACGCCCGCTACCTCGGCACCAGCGAGGGCGCGCGCCCGATCGACCTGGCCTACCTGCAGCAGATCGCCGGCGCGGCCGACAACCTCGGCTACGAGGGCGTGCTGATACCGACGGGCCGCTCCTGCGAAGACCCGTGGGTCATCGCCTCCAGCCTGATCGGCGCGACGAAGAAGCTCAAGTTCCTGGTGGCGGTGCGTCCGGGGCTGCACCAGCCCAGCCTCGCGGCCCGCATGGCAGCGACCTTCGACAGGCTCTCGGGCGGGCGCCTGCTCGTCAACCTCGTGACGGGCGGCGACCAGGCCGAGCTCGAAGGCGACGGCGTGTACCTGGACCATGCCTCGCGCTACGAGCAGTCGGCCGAGTTCATCCGCATCTGGCGCGAGATCATCGCGCGCAGCCACGACGGGCAGGCCTTCGACTACGAGGGCAGGCACCTGAGCGTGAAGGGCGCGAAGCTGCTCTACCCGCCGGTGCAGAAGCCGTATCCGCAAGTGTGGTTCGGCGGCTCTTCGGCGGCTGCGCACGAGCTTGCGGCGGAGCAGGTCGATGCCTACCTCACCTGGGGCGAGCCGCCCGCCGAGGTCGCGAAGAAGATCGCCGACGTGCGGGCGCGCGCCGAGCGCAAGGGCCGGCGGGTCGAGTTCGGCATCCGCCTGCATGTGATCGTGCGCGAGACGGAAGACGCCGCCTGGAAGGCCGCCGAGGAGCTCATCAGCCGCGTGGACGACGAGACCGTGATCCGCGCGCAGGCCGCCTTCGCGCGCATGGATTCGGAAGGACAACGCCGCATGGCCGCGCTGCACGCGGGCGGCGCCAAGCGCACCCGCGCCGAGCTGGAAATCGCGCCGAACCTCTGGGCCGGCGTGGGCCTGGTGCGCGGCGGTGCCGGCACGGCGCTGGTGGGCGATGCGAAGACGGTTGCGGCGCGCATCGAGGAATACGCGGCGCTGGGCCTGGACAAGTTCATCCTGTCGGGCTACCCGCATCTCGAAGAGGCCTACCGCTTCGCCGAGCTGGTGTTCCCGCTGCTCTCGCGCAAGGCGAAGACACGGCTGGCGGGTGGCTCGCTGAGCGGCCCTTTCGGCGAAGTCGTCGCCAATCTCGATGCGCCTTCGCGCCTCGTCTCCCAAAGTTGAAGGACTGCCATGACCGAACAGGTTCAGGAACTGCCGGCGGTGGTGCCGGCGGAGAACGCTGGCAACAACGCATTCAAGGCCTTCGCCGCCAGCGTCGCGAAGCGGCTGGTGCCGTGGCTGGTGCCGGTGGGGCTCATCGTCTTCTGGCAGATCGCCTCGTCGCTGGGCTGGCTCAGCACGCGGGTGCTGCCGGCGCCGGTCGACGTGGTGAAGGCAGCGTGGAACCTCACGGTCTCCGGCGAGCTGTGGACGCACGTGAAGGTCAGCGCGGGCCGGGCGCTCGCGGGACTGGCCATCGGCGGCGGCGCGGGGCTGGTGCTGGGGCTGCTCACGGGTTCGGTGAAGTTCTTCGAGACGCTGCTCGACTCCACCATCCAGATGGTGCGCAACATCCCGGCGCTGGCGCTGATTCCGCTGGTGATCCTGTGGTTCGGGATCGACGAGTCGGCCAAGCTCTTTCTCATCTCGGTGTCGGTGTTCTTCCCGATCTACCTGAACACCTTCCACGGCATCCGCAACGTCGATCCGCAACTCATCGAGATGGGGCGCACCTACGGCCTGTCGCGCTGGCAGCTGTACCGCGAGGTGATCCTGCCGGGCGCGCTTTCGTCGATCCTCGTGGGGCTGCGCTTCTCGCTGGGCCTGATGTGGGTGATTTTGATCGTGGCCGAGACGATCTCGGCGCAGGCCGGCATCGGCTACCTCACGATGAACGCCCGCGAGTTCCTGCAGACCGACATCGTGCTGGTGGGCATCCTGCTGTACGCGCTGCTCGGCAAGCTGGCCGACCTGTTCGCGCGCGGTCTGGAGCAATGGTGGCTGCGCTGGCACCCCGGCTACCAGAAGAAGGCGAAGTGAGGGCAGGGAATGACGCAGTCGTCAGCCCCCATCACTCCTCGTGCCGCCGTCCTCGCCGAAAGACTGCTTCACCGAACGATCGACGCGCCGAACGTGGCGCTATTCAAGCCCGGAGCCTGAACAAACCATGAGTGCCGTACTGAAAGACATCCAACCCCTGGCTCGTTCGCACGAAGGCGTTGCGGGCGGCGTGCGCCTCGAGGCGCGCAACCTGCACAAGCGATATGGCGCGCGCGAGGTGCTGCGCAACACGCGCCTCGCCATCGAGCCGGGCCAGTTCATCGCCATCGTCGGGCGCAGCGGCTGCGGAAAGAGCACGCTGCTGCGGCTCGTCGCGGGCCTGGAGGAGCCGAGCTCCGGCAGCCTCTACACCGACGGCAAGGCCGTGAACGGCCTGCACGACGACACGCGCATCATGTTCCAGGAGGCGCGCCTCCTGCCGTGGCGCCGCGTGCTCGACAACGTGACGCTGGGGCTGCCGAACGACGCCAAGGCGCGCGGCAAGGAAGTGCTGGCGCAGGTCGGCCTGGCCGATCGCGAGAACGAATGGCCGGCGCGCCTGTCGGGCGGCCAGCGCCAGCGCGTGGCCTTGGCGCGCGCGCTGGTGCACCACCCGCGGCTGCTGCTGCTCGACGAGCCGCTGGGCGCGCTCGACGCGTTGACGCGCATCGAGATGCACCGCCTCATCGAGAACCTGTGGCAGCGCCACCGCTTCACCGCGCTGCTGGTGACGCACGACGTGCAGGAAGCCGTTGCGCTGGCCGACCGCGTGATCCTGATCGAGGACGGGCGCATCGCGCTCGACGAGAACATCGCGCTGGCCCGTCCGCGCTCGCAGGGCGACCCGGCCTTCGCCGCGATCGAAAAACGAATCCTCGACAGGGTGCTGCAGAAGTCCGGAGAGACCGAAGCCGAGAGCACCGACGCCAGCTGGCTCGCCACGCCCGCGCACGCATTGCGCTGGGCGATTTGATGTCCACCCCCAGGCTTGCCCACTTCGTGTGGCCGCCAACCCCCTCGCCGGGGGCAATACCAGCGGCCCGGCAGAGCCGGTTCCGCGGTATTCCTGGATGAACCCGTCAGCCCGTTCTTTCCTTCAACCCCGAAAGGTATTCCGCATGTCGCAGAACTGGAAATTCGAAACCCTGTCGGTCCACGCCGGCTACTCGCCCGATCCGACCACCCGCGCCGTGGCGCCGCCCATCTACCAGACGGTGGCCTACGCCTTCGACAGCGCCCAGCACGGCGCCGACCTGTTCGACCTGAAGGTGCCGGGCAACATCTACACCCGCATCAACAACCCGACGCAGGACGTGCTGGAGCAGCGCGTGGCGGCGCTCGAAGGCGGCATTGCCGCGCTCGCGCTGGCCTCGGGGCAGGCGGCTGTGACCTACGCGATCCAGACCATCGCCGAGGCCGGCGACAACATCGTCAGCAGCACCGCGCTGTATGGCGGCACCTACAACCTGTTCGCCCACACGCTGCCGCAGTTCGGCATCACCACGCGCTTCGCGGACCACCGCGATCCGTCGAGCTTCGAGAAACTGTTCGACGAGCGGACCAAGGCAGTGTTCGTCGAATCGCTGGGCAACCCGGCGGGCAACGTGACGGACATCGCGGCCATCGCCGAGATCGCGCACCGCAACGGCGTGCCGCTGATCGTCGACAACACGGTGCCCTCGCCGTACCTGAGCCGGCCCATCGAGCACGGCGCCGACATCGTGGTGCACTCGCTCACCAAGTACCTGGGCGGCCACGGCACCAGCATCGGCGGTGCCATCGTCGACTCGGGCAAGTTCCCGTGGGCGGAGCACAAGCAGCGCTTCAAGCGCCTGAACGAGCCCGACGTGAGCTACCACGGCGTGGTCTACACCGACGCGCTGGGCCCGGCCGCCTATATCGGCCGCGCGCGCGTGGTGCCGCTGCGCAACACGGGCGCGGCCATCTCGCCGTTCAACGCCTTCCTGATCCTGCAGGGCATCGAGACGCTGGCGCTGCGCGTGGACCGCATCAGCGACAACGCGCTGCGCGTGGCGCAGCACCTGAAGACGCACAAGGCGGTGAAGTGGGTCAACTACGCGGCGCTCGAAGACCACCCCGACCATGCGCTGGCGAAGAAGTACCTCGGCGGCAAGGCGAGCGGCGTGCTGACCTTCGGCATCGGCTCGGGGCGCGAGGGCGGCGCGAAGTTCCTCGACGCGCTGAAGCTCTTCACGCGCCTGGTCAACATCGGCGACGTGCGCTCGCTGGCCACGCACCCCGCATCGACCACGCACCGGCAGCTCTCGCCCGAGGAGCTGGCCAGGGCCGGCGTGACCGAGGACACGGTGCGCCTGTCGGTGGGCATCGAGCACATCGACGACCTGATCGCCGACCTCGACCAGGCACTCGCCGCGGCGTCGAACTGAAGAACATTTCATTTGAAGCAATGACCACTCTGCAAGCCATCCCCGAAGCCGCGCTGGACCAGCTGTTCCGCAAGGCCCGCACTGTGCACGCGTTCAAGCCCGTGGCCGTGACCGACGAGCTCATCCACAAGCTGTACGACCTCCTCAAGTGGGGCCCGACCGCCTTCAACGCCCAACCGGCACGCTACGTGTTCGTGCGAAGCGAGGAGGCCAAGGCGAAGCTGAAGCCGGCCGTGTCGGCGGGCAATACCGCCCAGACGCTGGCCGCCGGCGTGACGGTGATCGTGGCGCAGGACACGCGCTTCTACGAGCACCTGCCCAGCCAGTTCCCGGCCTACGACGCCAAGCCGCTCTTCGAGAAGAGCGCCGAGGCCGCGCAGGCCACGGCCTTCCGCAACAGCAGCCTGCAGGGCGCCTACCTGATCCTGGCCGCGCGAGCGCTCGGGCTCGATGCGGGGCCCCAGTCGGGCTTCAACGCCGACCTGGTCGACAAGGCCTTCTTCCCCGATGGCCGCTATCGCGCGAACTTCCTCGTCAACCTCGGCGTGGCCGACCACGCGGGCACCTTCGAGCGCGGGCCGAGGCTGGCGTTCGACGACGTGGCCGAGATCGTCTGAGCGCCGCCAGTCCGCCGTGCTTTTCCTCAACGAATTCCCTCATCAACCTGAAAGAGAACCCATCATGTCCATCCAAGCCATCAACGTCCGCAACCAGTTCAAGGGCAAGGTCCGCGAAATCATCCGCGGCGACGTCGTCTCCGAAGTCGACGTCGAAACCGCCTGGGGCATCGTCACCTCGGTCATCACCACGCGCTCGGTCGACGAGCTGCAGCTGAAGGTGGGCTCTGACGTGGTTGCCCTCGTGAAGTCCACCGAGGTTTCGATCGCGAAGCTCTGACGGACCCTCGGGCATCTGCGACGACCCGGCGCCGATTGGCGCCGGTTTTTTCGTTTGTGGGGTTTGTGTTTTCAGCGGTTTACCGAGCGTGGATTGATCGATCGTGCTGAATTTCTGAATTCATCATGATCTTTCAGTGACCTGAATTTTCTTTGAAGGCATCGCCATAGCATGCGCGCCGCGAGGTGCGGTCGGTGTCGTTTTTCGATGCATGGAAACGCCTCGTGAAGAGTCGTTAACCAATCAAAGATATTCAGGGAGGAACCGCATGCTCGTTGAGCTTGACGAACATGGAATGATCAGCCACGCGCGGGTGAGGCATGCCCGAAGTCCGCAGATCGAGAGAGGGAAGAGGGCAGGGGCGACTACGGGGATTGTTGTGCATCAGACGGATGCCGATACTTCGGCGTCTTCGTTGAACAGCTACAAGCGGCCGAAGGCGAACGGGGCGCACTTTCTCATCGACAAGGATGGGACGATCTATCAGACGGCTGCCATTTATCAGCGGACGAATCATGTGGGGCCGTTGCAGGCGAGGTGCCTGGCTATCCAAAAGTGCAAGCCGCGAGATTTCCCTGCGAAGGTGAGCGCAGCCGAGATGCATCGCATTGAGATGCTCAAGGCGCCTGCCGATCGATATCCGAGCAATATGGAGGCTATAGGGATCGAACTGGTCGGAAGAGCCAAATTGCCCCCGGGGTTCAAAGCGCTCGGTGAAGAAGCAACATGGTCACTCGACAAGATACGAGGCAAGTACGGCATATTTGAAACGCCGACCGCGGCTCAGAATCAATCCCTCTCGTGGCTTGTCAACGCACTCCAGGGGTCGATGCAGATCGCTGCGGATGAGGTATTTCGCCATCCCGTTGTCAGCAGGAAGAATCTGACGGAGGCGCAAGGCGCGAACTGGACTCTGTCCACCCCCAAACCATGACCATGACCAGGACCAAGAACTCAATAACCGTCGCTGCGCTAGCCGTGGCGGCAACCGCATTCTCGGTACACGCTGCCGACGGGCGCTATCCGGTCACTTATGTGCAGAAGGTGGAAATCACGCACCCTTCGCATCGAAGCGCGTGGGAGAACAAAGACTTTCTGGACTGCAACGACGTTGTTCTGACAGAAGAGGATGTTTTCTACGCCTTGCGGCACATGCGCAGAATTTCGTGGAAATCCTACGACCCGGAAAATACGGATACCACAGGGTGTGAAGGAAAAACGCTCGTCACGTTCAAGAACGGAAAGATCCTTGCGATGGGCATCGAGCCGACAGGCCGAATCAGTACCGGGGAATTCGACGCAAAGATGAAGCCCACAGCGAGTCCACCGAGCTTCTACGAATGCGACCCGTGCAGGCAACGCAAGATGGCGCTTCTAAAAGATGCTCTGCATCGCGCGGACGAGCGACGGCTCAAGCGACTTGAGGCGGAAGGCAGGATTCCTCCCGGTGAGGCGGAAGTCCGGCTGAAGAGGAGCAAGGCTGAGCGAGACAAGCCCTGAGGGCCTGTCAACTCGGTTTTTCTGACGGCCCACTGCAGTGGGCTGATCGCACCAACACACTATGAAAAAGACCATCAACTTGATGACCGCAGCGGCGCTGCTCCTCGCCGCGGGAGTTTCAGCGGATGCCGCCGACAAGCGATACCCGATTGCTTATGTGCAGAAAGTGGAGATTACGGATCCTTCGCACCGGAACATCGCCTGGGAGAACAAGGACTTCCTGAACTGCGACGACGTCGTATTGACGGAGGAGGATGTTCGCTATGCCTTGCGGCACATGCGTAGAGTTTCGTGGAAAGGCTACGACCCTGAACAAGTGGTGGACGCCACGGGATGCGAGGGCGAGGCACTCGTTACGTTCAAGAATGGACGGGTGCTCGCCATGGGCATCGAGCCTACTGGGCGAATCGGCACGGCGGAGTACGACCGAAAGGCGGATATTGTCACGGGGTCCACGAGCTTCTACGAATGCAGCTCTTGCCGGACACGCAAGATGGCCCTCCTGAAAGACGCACTGAACCGCGCAGACGAGCGAAGGCTCAAGAGGCTGGTGGCGGAGGGACAGCTCTCCGCCAGCGAAGCAGAGCGTCGCTTGAATTGGGCGCGAGTTCAGCGCGACAAGCCCTGACGCATCGACTGAAGCATGGCTTCCCCCGAAAACCCGCCACGGCGGGTTTTCTTTTGCCAGTCCTCCATCGGCGGCCCTCTTAGTCGCACAGCGCATTAGAAACTGCAAACAGCTTCCTTCCACCCCCACCAGGCGCCTCGCAGAATCTTCCGGATCCCCCGAAAAAAGGACCTCCGATGAGCGCCATTCTTTCTTCCACGATTCCCGCGCAAGCCGCGCACCACCACGAACTCGACATCGTCCGCCAGGCTGGGCACATCGGCGCCGAGGTGCGCGGAGTGCGTCTGTCGGGCTTGCTCCAGCCCGAGGTGTTCGGCGCCATCAAGGCCGCACTTCTGAAGCACAAGGTGCTCTTCTTCCGTGGCCAGCAGCACCTCGACGACGCCCAGCAGGAGGCCTTCGGCCGCCTGTGGGGCGAACTGGTGCCGCATCCCACCGTGCCTTCCCGGGACGGCACGCGGCTGCTCGAGCTCGACTCGCGCCACGGCGGCCGCGCCAATTCGTGGCACACCGACGTGACCTTCGAGGTCGCCTATCCGCAGGTGTCGATCCTGCGAGCGGTGGTGATCCCGGCCTATGGCGGCGACACGGTCTGGGCCAACACGGTGGCGGCCTACGAGAGCCTGCCCGACGATCTGAAGGCGCTGGCCGACCGGCTGCGCGCCATCCACGGCAACGACTACGACTACGCCGCCACGCGCTCACCGGCTGATCTGGACGAGGAGGGCACGAAGCGCTACCGCGATGTCTTCACTCGCCGCCTGCTCGAGGCCGAGCATCCGGTTGTGCGCGTTCACCCCGAGACCGGCGAACGCAGCCTCGTGCTCGGCCACTTCGTGAAGCGGCTGGCCGGACATTCCACGCACGATTCCGGCCATCTGCTGAACGTGCTCCAGAGCCATGTGCACCGGCTGGAGAACACGGTGCGCTGGCGCTGGACCCAGGGCGACGTCGCCATCTGGGACAACCGTGCCACGCAGCACTACGCGATCAACGACTACGGCGACCAGCACCGCGTGGTGCGCCGCGTGACCATCGCGGGCGACGTGCCGTATGGCGTGGACGGTGCAAAGAGCGTGGACCTGACGGCCCCGGCCGTGCGTGCGGCCGAAGCTGCACGAGCCGTCGCCTGATCGCGCCTGAATCGATCCTTTACAACGGCTGGTTGTTAGAAATCGACTTTTCAGTTGTTTGAGCTTCGGCGCCCGGCTCCTAAAGTGGTGGTTATCGCCACCAAGGCGTATCCAACGCACAACAGGAGCCTCACAGCATGTCAGTGGAAGTTGAAGAAGAAGTCATCGCCTTGCCCGAAGCACTCGAACAGGCGCGCGCCTCGGCCGCCGAGAGCAATCTGCCCTATGCCGGAGGCGTCAGGCCGCCGGTGGCCTGGGACCTGGTGCAGAAGGGCCAGGCCGTGCTGGTCGACGTGCGTTCCGGCGAAGAGCGCAAGTTCGTCGGCCACGTGCCCGGCAGCCAGCACGTGGCCTGGGCCACCGGCACGGCGCTCACGCGCAATCCGCGCTTCGTGCGCGAGCTCGAAGCCAGGCTCGCGAAGGACGGCGGCAAGGAAGCCGTCGTGCTGCTGCTGTGCCGCAGCGGAAAGCGTTCCGCGTTGGCGGCCGAGGCTGCGGCAAGGGCCGGCTTCACGAACGTCTTCAACGTGCTCGAAGGCTTCGAGGGCGAGATCGATGCGCAGCAGCATCGCGGCGGCTCCGACGGCTGGCGCTTCCACAAGCTGCCGTGGGTGCAGGACTGAGACCGCACCCCACACGACATTTCTCCGGGAGGAACTACAGATGGCCCATTTCGAGGTGAGCGACATCGTGCGCGCACTGCATGGCGTGCGCGACGAGTGGCGCGATTCGCAGCGGCGCTCGCGCGAGCCCGGCGCGCGCGAGTTTCCGTCGCGCGATGCGCTCGCGCAGATCGTCGAGTCGCTCAAGGGCGCGCTCTTTCCGATGCGGCTCGGCCCGCCGGACCTGCGCCACGAGAGCGAGGACTTCTACGTCGGCCACACACTCGACTCGGCCCTGCAGGCGCTGCTGGTTCAGGCGCGGCTGGAGCTGAACTTCAATGCGCGCCACGAGCCGCGCCCTGCCAGCGAAATCGACGATATCGCCACCGAGGCCGTGCGCCGCTTCGCGAATGCACTGCCGGGCCTGCGCAGCCTGCTCGACAGCGACGTGCTCGCCGCCTACCAGGGCGATCCGGCCGCGCGCAGCGTCGACGAGGTGCTTCTGTGCTATCCCGGCGTGCTCGCGATGATCCACCACCGCCTCGCGCACGAGCTCTACAAGCTCGGGCTGCCGCTGCTGGCGCGCATCGTGGCCGAGCTGGCGCATGCGCAGACGGGCATCGACATCCATCCGGGCGCGAAGATCGACGCGGGCTTCTTCATCGACCACGGCACGGGTGTCGTGATCGGCGAGACGGCCGTCATCGGCAAGCGCGTGCGGCTCTACCAGGCGGTCACGCTCGGCGCCAAGCGCTTCCCGACAGATACCGAGGGCAACCTGCAGAAGGGCCTGCCGCGCCATCCGGTGGTGGAGGACGACGTGGTCATCTACGCCGGCGCGACCATCCTCGGGCGCGTGACGCTCGGCAAGGGCGCCGTCATCGGCGGCAACGTGTGGATCACCGACGACGTGCCGCCGGGCGCGAGCGTCACGCAGGCCAGCCTGCAGAACGCACCGAAGGCAGGTGGCGTATGAAGGCGTTCGTCGAAGACTTCGGCGTGACCATCCGTCAGCTGCGCGAGGACAGGGGCTGGTCGCAGGAGGAACTGGCTGAGCGTTCCGATCTGAACCGCTCCTACGTTGGGGAAATCGAGCGCGGCCGTGTCATTCCATCGATCGTCACCGCGCAGAAGCTGGCTACCGCGCTGGGCATCAACATGGTCGGCCTGCTCATGCGCTGCGAGCAGCTCGAACAATCTCGCCTCGCGCGAAGGATCAACTTGGCGGCTATAGCCTGTTGAGGGAAAACCCGTGGCCGCCGGACACTGGTGGCCACTTTTTTCTCAACCACGAAAGCCTGATCCATGAGCGCAACAGTTGGTGGTACCACCGCCCTTGGCGACAACGCCGCAAGACAGCTGGCCAATGCCACCAAGACAGTCCCCCAACTCGAGACCATCAGCCCGCGCTGGCTGACGCACCTGCTGCAGTGGGTTCCGGTGGAGGCGGGCATCTACCGCGTCAACAAGGTCAAGAACCCGGAGGCGATCAAGGTCACCTGCACGTCGCGCGAGGAAGAAAACCAGCTGCCGCGCACCTTCGTCGACTACGAAGAGAGCCCGCGCGAGCACTACCTGAACGCCGTGAGCACCGTGCTCGACGTGCACACCCGCATCTCCGACCTCTACAGCAGCCCGCACGACCAGATCAAGGAACAGCTGCGCCTGACGATCGAGACGATCAAGGAGAACCAGGAGAGCGAGCTCATCAACAACCCCGACTACGGCCTGCTGGCGCAGGTGAGCGAAGAGCAGCGCATCTTCCCGCTGACCGGCGCGCCCACGCCCGACGATCTCGACGAGCTGCTGGCCAAGGTGTGGAAGGAGCCGGCCTTCTTCCTCACGCACCCGCTGGCCATTGCCGCCTTCGGCCGCGAGGCCACGCGCCGCGGAACGCCGCCGCCCACGGTGAGCCTCTTCGGCTCGCAGTTCATCACCTGGCGCGGCATTCCGCTGATTCCGTCGAACAAGGTGCCAGTGGCCGATGGCAAGAGCAAGATCCTGCTGCTGCGCGTGGGTGACAAGCGCCAGGGCGTGGTGGGCCTCTTCCAGCCGGGGCTGTCGGGCGAGCAGGGGCCGGGCCTGTCGGTGCGCTTCATGGGCATCAACAACCACGCGATCGCGTCGTACCTGATCTCGCTGTACTGCTCGCTTGCGGTGCTGACGACCGACGCACTGGCGGTGCTCGACGATGTCGAGATCGGCAAGTACCACGACTACGCCGACACCTACAAGTAAGCCGCTGTGAGCAGCATTCCATCGATCCCGGGCGAGGCGCCGTTCGACCCGGCGGTTCTCGCGCGCATGGCCAGCGCCATGTTCTCCGCACTGCCGGGCACGCCGCCCGACTCGGTGCCCGGCGTGGCGAACGGGCTGGTGCCGGGAGCGCAGTTTCCGGCCAACGTCGCGCCCGCGGGTTCACCGCTGGCGAGCCCTGCCGGCTTCGGGCCCAGCGTGCCGGGCACGCCGATTCCGCAGGGGCAGATCCCGGGCGCCAACCTGGTGCCGGCATCGCCGACGCAGGTGCCTTCGCTCGCGAACCGCGCACCGGCGCTGGTGCCGCACGCGGTGGCGGGCAATGGCGTGCCGGACAGCGTGCTCTCGGTGGCGCCGGCGTTCGAGCCGCGCTCGGGTGGCATGGTGCAGGGCGTGCCACAGCTGAATGGGGCAGTGGCACAGCAAGCCGCGGCTTCGTCGTTCTACTTTCTGGACAACGGCTACGGGCATCCCCCGGCCGGCGCGACCCCCGTGGTCTCGCCCCCTCTCCCGCTTGCGGGAGAGGGCTGGAGTGAGGGCCAGCGGACGACGCAAGGTGCGGGGCTGCCCCTCACCCCAACCCTCTCCCCAGAGGGGAGAGGGAGTGAACCCCAGTTCTACTTCGTCGACGCGGTGCGCCTGCCCAGCGGCTTCGTCACGCCCGCCAAGCCCGATCCGCGTGGCCCCGCCGCCGTGCCTCTGGCCGGCAGCGGGCGGCATCCGCTCTTCGACATCCACGCCGTGCGGCGCGACTTCCCGATCCTGCAGGAGCGGGTGAACGGCAAGCAGCTGGTGTGGTTCGACAACGCGGCCACCACGCACAAGCCTCAGTCGGTCATCGACCGCATCTCGTACTTCTACGAGCACGAGAACTCGAACATCCACCGCGCGGCGCACGAGCTGGCCGCGCGCGCGACCGACGCCTACGAAGGCGCCCGCGAGCGCGTGCGCAGGTTCATCAATGCGCCCGAGGTCGAAGAGGTGATCTTCGTGCGCGGCACCACCGAGGCCATCAACCTCGTGGCAAAGAGCTGGGGCGGCCAGCACGTGGGCGAGGGCGACGAGATCGTCGTGTCGAACCTGGAGCACCACGCCAACATCGTGCCGTGGCAGCAGCTTGCCACCGCCAAGGGCGCGAAGCTGCGCGTGATTCCGGTGGACGACTCGGGGCAGGTGCTGCTCGACGAATACCGCAAGCTGCTGAACGACCGCACGAAGATCGTCGCCGTCACGCAGGTCTCGAACGCGCTGGGCACGGTGGTGCCGGTGAAGGAGATCGTCGAGCTGGCGCACCGCGCTGGCGCGAAGGCGCTGTTGGACGGCGCGCAGTCGGTCTCGCACATGCGCGTGGACGTGCAGGACATCGGCGCCGACTTCTTCGTCTTCTCCGGCCACAAGGTGTTCGGCCCGACGGGCATCGGCGTGGTGTGGGGCAGGCGCGAGGTGCTCGAAGACATGCCCCCGTGGCAGGGCGGCGGCAACATGATTGCCGACGTGACCTTCGAGAAGACGGTGTTCCAGCCGATCCCGAACAAGTTCGAGGCCGGCACCGGCAACATCGCCGACGCCGTGGGACTGGGCGCCGCCATCGACTACGTCAACAAGATCGGCATCGAGAACATCGCGCGCTACGAGCATGACCTGCTGGTGTACGGTATGGCGCAGCTCGGCGCGATTCCGGGCGTGCGGCTGATCGGCACGGCTGCCGACAAGGCCAGCGTGATGTCCTTCGTGCTCGTCGGCTACACCACCGAGGAGGTGGGGCAGGCGCTGAACGAGGAGGGCATCGCGGTGCGCACCGGCCACCATTGCGCGCAGCCCATCCTGCGCCGCTTCGGCGTGGAAACCACGGTGCGGCCCTCGCTGGCCTTCTACAACACCTTCGACGAGATCGACCGGCTGGTGGCGGTGGTGCGGCGGCTCGCGTCGCAGCGGCGCGCGGGCTGAAGCCTGGTCAGTGAAGGTCAGTGCGTTGGCCCGAGGTGGCGGCTGAAGAAGGCCGCTACCTCGGCGTTGAATGCCTTGTGGAAGGCGATTCGGTCGAAGCCGGGCGCGTCGCGGCAGATCTCGATCCTGGCGTCGAGCTGTGCTTGCGAGCACGGTGCGAGAAAACCGAAGTGTTCGGCCTTGTCGGCCACATGCCATTCGGGCGCCACAGGCAGGTTGCCGCGAACGGCTGCCACGCTCTCGGGCGTGACGCCGTCGCCGCCGTAGGTCGACGCCCAGAGCTCGATCGGGATCTTCACGTTCTTCAGGCCCCGGGCGTCGAAGAGCATGCCGAGCGGGTCGGCGATCACGGCCGCCTTGATGCGGGTGTCGTGCGTCAGCGGCGTGGCCAGCAGTTCCTGGAAGCCCTGTTTCACCCATTCGCACGCCTTGCCGTCGGGCTGCGTTGCGCACGGTGATGAGGGCAGCGGCGGCAGCCGTTCGAAGTCCGGCCGCGCTCCCGCGAGCACGAGGCCCGTGTAGCCGCCCCTCGAAAATCCGTAGAAGCCGATCCGGTCGGCCGCGATCCTGCCGTGCGCGGGCCACTTCTGGAGCATGTGGTCGATCAGCCGCTTGATGTCGGTGGTTCGCGTCGCCAGCGCGACGATCCTGTCGTCCGGGCCGCCACGGAGCTGGAAGTTGTCTTGCGAATGGCTGATGGCCGCGACGATGAAGCCCGCGTCGGCGAGCGCCTGCGCCGTGTCGTGATGGCCGAGGAAGGAGCCGCCGTAGCCGTGCGAGATCACGATGAACGGCAGCCGGGCGTTGCCCGGCGGGAGCGGACAGTCCCGCACGCCCTGGATCGTGTTGCGGCCCAGCTTGATCTCGCCCGCGGGTGCGGCGCACGGTGTCCATACGGCGCCCTGCATGGCCGGGCCTTCGCGGTCGGCAGGTATATCGATGGTGCTGAAGCCGGCGGCATGGGCGAACACCGCCGACAGGCATGCGGCGGCGAGGCAGAAGGGGCGCAGAAGATGGAGGAGGCGCATTGCCCCAGTGTGCGGCGCCAGCCGGCGAGCCGCTTAGCAGGCTTTGCGGTCTTCGCAGGCCGCCGCGCTATGCTTGCGATTGTTAACAACGTTGCCTGCCTTCGCATGTCCCTGTCCCAAGCTTCTTCTCCCGCGCCCCGGGCCGCCGACGAATCCTGCGACGTGCTGGTCGTCGGCGGCGGTCCCGCCGGATCGACCATCGCCACGCTGCTGGCACGGCAGGGCCGCAAGGTGGTGCTGCTTGAGAAGGCGCACCACCCGCGCTTTCACATCGGCGAATCGCTGCTGCCCGCGAACGTGGAGCTGTTCGACAAGCTCGGCGTGCGCGACCAGGTCGAGAAGATCGGCATGCCGAAGTTCGGCATCGAGTTCGTCTCGCCCGAGCACGAGCACCGCAGCTATGTGGAATTCGGCGAGGGCCTGGACAAGTCGCTCGACTCGGCCTGGCAGGTCCGCCGCTCGGAGCTGGACGAGCTTCTGTTCCGCAACGCCGCCACCTGCGGCGCGCAGGCCATCGAAGGCTGCAAGGTGCGCGACGTGGCCTTCGACGCCGAGGGCGCGACGGTCCAGGCCGAGATGGACGACGGCGCGCGCCGCAGCTGGCGCGCCCGCTTCGTGGTCGATGCCACCGGCCGCGACACGCTGCTGGCCAACAAATTCCGCTGCAAGCAGAAGAACCCCGACCACAACAGCACCGCGCTCTTCGGCCACTTCACCAACGCCGAGCGGCTGGAGGGCAAGAAGGAAGGCAACATCAGCATCTGCTGGTTTCCGCACGGCTGGTTCTGGTTCATTCCGCTGGCCGACGGCACCACCAGCGTGGGCGCGGTCTGCTGGCCGTACTACCTGAAGACGCGCGACAAGCCGCTCAAGGAGTTCTTCTACGACACCATCGCCACCTGCCCGGTGCTGGTGGACCGCCTGAAGAACGCCACGCTGGTCGACGACGCGGTGCATGCCACCGGCAACTTCTCGTACTCCAGCACGCACGCCACGGGCGAGCGCTACCTGATGCTGGGCGATGCCTTCACGTTCATCGACCCGATGTTCTCCTCGGGCGTGTACCTCGCGATGCACAGCGCCTTCGACGGCGCCGAACTGGTGGCGACAGCGCTCGACAAGCCGGCCCAGCTGGCCGCTGTACGCAAGGGCTTCGAAGCCATGATGCGCAAGGGCCCGCGCGAGTACTCGTGGTTCATCTACCGCGTGACCAACCCGACCATCCGCGACATGTTCATGCATCCGGGCAACCCGTTCCGCGTGAAGGAAGGGCTGATGACGCTGCTGGCCGGCGACATCTACCGCGGCACGCCGATGCGCGGCCCGGTCGGCATGTTCAAGGTGCTGTACTACCTGATCTCCATCGGCAACATGCGCCGCACCTGGGAAGGCTGGAAGCGCCACCGCTTCAACATCCGCGACATGGGGATGCTGAAGGGCGAGACGATCCTCAAGTCGGACTGAGCGACAGGGCCAGTGTCACCGCGTGGGCGGTGCCGGGCACGGGACTGCTGAGCACGTCGATGCCCAGGTCGGCGAGCGTATCGGCCACGGGGGCCATCGAGGCCTGGGCCAGCACGACGACGTCGGCCTCGATTGCCGCCGCACGGATCGCGCCAGCCAGTGTCTCGATGTAGCGCGCGTGGGCTCCGGCTTCGAAATGCGGCCATGCGTCCTCGACGAACAGCAGGGCCGGCTGGACGGCGATTCCAGCGTTCTGTGCGGCGGAAAGAATCAGGGCCTTCGTAGGCGCCAGCGTGCTTTCGAGCGCTGCGGCGATCAGCACGCGAGGCCCGGTGCGAACGGCCTTGTCGGCCATGGCCCGGTCGATGCGCAGGGCTCTGAATGCATCGCCGGAGGGCGTGCGTTCCGCGATGGCGCCGATGGTCGAGCAGGTGCACACCACGACCTTTGCGCCGCCCGCGGCGGCTTCGCGCATCGCCTCGTTGACGCGGGCGATGAGGTCGGCGTCGTCGACGCCGGTGACGCGCGCGTCAGCCAGCAGCTCTTCGCGCACCACGTGCCGCACACGCAGCGCGGGAGCGTTCTCGCGCGCCAGCCGCTCGAATGTCGGCACGTGGACCTGTGCCGTGTGCAGGAAGGCGAGCGCGTCTTTCATCGGATCCTCAGACAGCCGCGGCAGCCTCGCGTGCGCGTCGCGCCTCGTAGGCCTTGAGGTGCACGTAGGCGGTGCGCAGCACGGTGGGCACCGTGGCGTTGCCGGGCGCTGCGCGGCTCAGCAGGTCGCCGACGATGTGATCGGCTTCCACGGCCGCGCCGCGCGCCATGTCCTTGTACATCGAGGCCGTCATCGGCGAGCCGGCGGCCGTGATGATGGTTCGGCCGCGCTGCGCGGCGGCGGGACGCGGCGCGAAACCATTGTGGGCGGCGATGGCGCAGCACTCGTCGAAGATCGACAACGCCACGTCCTGCCCGCCGGCGGCCACGATGTCGCCGATGGAGGCGTGCATCAGGCTGGTGAGGCCGGCGGCCGAGGCGATGAAGACCCACTTCTCCCACATGTCCTGCGAGATGTTCTCGCTGGCGGTGGCATCGAACTTCGCGCCGGCGAACTGCGCCGCGATGGCGTCGACCCGCGCCGAGCGGCCGCCCGCGCGTTCGCCGAAGCTCAGGCCGTGCATGTCGTTGAGATGCAGCACGCGGCCTTCGTCGTCGAGGGTGGCGGAGATCATGCACAGTCCGCCCAGCACGCGCTCGCTGCCGAATCGCTCGGCAAGCCTGTCGATGTGGCTCATGCCGTTGAGCAGCGGGAGGATCACGGTGTTCGGGCCCACGGCTGGCGCGAAGGAGTCCATGGTCGAGCCGAGGTCGTAGGCCTTGCTGCCGACCACGATCACGTCGTAGGGGCCGTCGATGCCGTCGGCCAGCACATGCTTCGGAGATGGCAACTGCAGGTTGCCGAAGGGGCTCTGCACCACCAGCCCGGTCTTGGCGAGCTGGGCCGCGCGGCGCGGGCGCAGCAGGAAGGTGACGTCGCGTCCCGCCTCCAGCAGACGGCCGCCGAAATAACCACCGAGTGCGCCGGCACCCACCACCAGAAATCTCATCGCGTTTCGCTCCTGTATTCGACAGAGGAAAAAAGACCGGCCGCGATGATGCCCGGGATCGCCGCAGCCTGCTTCGAGCGGGCGCCTTCCCTGGCTGTCGGCGGCGGGCAAATGGCAAGAGGTGGAACACGCGCGGGCGGTCCGGCACATGATGCGCGATGGCATCGTCCGGCAGGCCTGGGCGCAGGGCAGGTTCGACATGCCCCGAGCGCATCGATCGCGAGGCAGCGATCGGGTGCCACGGTGTAAATGCATGAACTTTTCCGGATAAGGTCTTGGGCGCTTCGCATAATCGCGTTCGTCATTTCCGACCCCCTCATCAAAGGAGCTTCACCCATGGCACAGACCCGCATCGCCGTCATCGTCGGCAGCCTGCGCAAGGATTCGTTCAACCACAAGCTGGCCCTCGCGCTGGCGCAGCTCGCGCCCTCGGACTTCACTTTCGAAAGCCTGCGCATCGACGACCTGCCGCTGTACAACCAGGACGACGACGCCAACCAAGCCGCTTCGGTGAAGCGCCTGAAGACCGAGATCGCGGCGGCCGACGGCCTGCTGTTCGTCACGCCCGAGTACAACCGCTCCATTCCCGGCGTGCTGAAGAACGCCATCGACCACGCCTCGCGCCCCTACGGCCAGAGCGCCTGGGCAGGCAAGCCGGCCGGCGTGGTCGGCATCTCGGTCGGCGCCATCGGCACCGCGCTGGCGCAGCAGCATCTGCGCAACATCCTGGCCTACCTCGACGTGCCCACGCTTGGCGCCCCCGAAGTGTTCCTGCAGGCCAAGGACGACCTGTTCGACGACAAGGGCCACATCGGCAACGAGGGCTCGAAGAAGTTCCTGCAGGGCTGGATGGACAAGTACGTGGCCTGGGTGAAGAGCCACTCGGCCTGAGATTCCGCGCAGGCCGGAACGAAAAAACCGCCCATCGGGCGGTTTTTTCATGGTGCGAGGCTGAACGTGCTCAGGCAGCCTGCGCGACGCTCTTCTGGTTCGCGGCTTCTGCCGTCGCCACCAGGATGTCGGCGCGGGCAGCCGCCAGGGCGCTGTTGCGGGCTTCGTCGCCCATCGCCACGCCCTCGGCGCGCACGATGCGCACGTCGGTGATGCCGAAGAACCCGAAGACTGCCTTGAGGTAGCTCTCCTGGTGTTCCATGGCCTGGCCGCCTTCGCTGGTCGAGTAGACGCCGCCGCGGCTGGAGGCCACGATGATGGTCTTGCCGCCGGCCAGGCCCACGGGGCCCTTGTCGGTGTACTTGAAGGTGCGGCCGACCTGACCGAGGCGGTCGATCCACGCCTTGAGCTGCGTCGGGATCGAGAAGTTGTAGAACGGCGTGCCGATGACGACCACGTCCGAAGCCAGGAACTGGCTCACGAGCTTTTCGGACAGGGCGTTTTCACGCGCCTGGGCTTCGGTGGGCTGGGCCTGCACGCCGACCTTGATGCCCAGCGCGTCGGCGCTGAAGTGCGGGGGGGCGTCGACGGACAGGTCGAGGTACTCCACGGTGGTGTCGGGGTGGGCGGCGCGCCATGCGGTCACGATCTCGGCCGAGAGCAGGCGCGAGGTCGAGTTGGTGCCGAGGATGCTGGAGTCGATGTGGAGCAGCTTCATTTCAATCAATCACTTTCTGTGTTGGCTGTCGGCACTCAAAATCGGCCGGCGATGGCGTAATTCTATTTTTGGGTCGAGTTGCCGATAAGTAGCCAAAAATTGCATAGATCGTTCTGATTGCAGGACAATGGCCGCCATGCAGGACCTCAACGACATGGTTTTCTTTGCCGAAGTGGCCGAACGCGGCGGCTTCGCGGCCGCCAGCCGGGCCTTGGGCATTCCCAAGTCGCGGCTCTCGCGGCGGGTGGCGGAGCTGGAAGAGCGCCTCGGCGTGCAGCTGATGCAGCGCAGCACCCGGCGGCTGTCGCTCACGCCGGCCGGCGAGATCTACCTGCGGCACGCTTCCGCGATGCGCGACGCGGCGCAGGCGGCGGCCGAGGCGGTGGCGCAGGTGCAGACCGAGCCCAGCGGGCTGGTGCGGCTGAGCTGCCCGGTCACTATCGCGCACAGCGGCCTGGCGCAGCTGATGCCGGTGTTCATGGAGCGCTACCCTGCGGTGCGCATCGACATGAAGGTGATCAACCGGCCGGTGGACCTGATCGAGGAGGGCATCGACATCGCGCTGCGCGTGCGGCCGGCCATCGAGGACAGCACGGTGCTGGTGGCCAAGACCTTCGGCTACAGCCGGGGCGTGCTGGTGGCGAGCCCGGGGCTGCTGGCGCGACACGGGCCGGTGCAGACGGTGGCCGACCTGGGGAAGCTGCCCACGGCGGCCATGTCGGTCAACGGGGAAGGGCGCAGCGACTGGCGGCTGGAAGGCCCGAACGGCGAGAGCCTCGTCCATTCGCATACGCCCCTCTATGTGGCCGACGACCTCGCCACGCTGCAGTTCGGCGCGCTGGGCGGCATCGGCGCGACCATGCTGCCCGACTACATGTGCCGTGCCGACGTGGAAGCCGGCCGTCTGGTACGGCTGCTGCCGGGCTGGGGGCCGCCGCCGGTGGTGGCGCACATGGTGTTTCCGGCGCGGCGGGCGCTGGTGCCGGCGGTGCGCAAGCTGATCGATTTCCTGATGGAACACCTGCAGAGCGCAGACATGCGGATGTTCTAGCGCCCGGCCGATCTGGGGCCGGGTTGCCCTCGTTATGCGGAAAACGTCATATCCAAACAAGCAGATATTCGTTTGGCATTGAAGCAAGGGTTCGCACAATCCGGGACTCCCATCCCCATCCAGGAGCGATCATGGCTACTCTGCGTCTAGGCGACACCGCCCCCAATTTCACCCAGGATTCCAGCGAAGGCCCCATCGACTTCTACCAGTGGGCCGGCGATTCGTGGGTCGTGTTCTTCTCGCACCCCGCCGACTTCACGCCCGTGTGCACCACCGAACTCGGCAAGACCGCGGCGCTGTCGGGCGAATTCGCCAAGCGCGGCGTGAAGCCCATCGCGCTGAGCGTGGACCCGGCCACCAGGCACAAGGAGTGGATCGGGGACATCAACGACACGCAGAACACCACGGTCAACTTCCCCATCATCGCGGACGCAGACCGCAAGGTGGCCGACCTGTACGACCTGATCCACCCGAACGCCTCGGCCACGGCCACCGTGCGCAGCGTGTTCATCATCGACCCGAAGAAGATCGTCCGCACGACCATCACCTACCCGGCGTCCACCGGCCGCAACTTCGACGAGATCCTGCGCGTGATCGACTCGCTGCAGCTCACCGACAGCCACAAGGTCGCCACGCCGGTGAACTGGAAGGACGGCGACGACGTGGTCATCATCCCGGCCATTCAAGACCCGGCCGAGCTCGCCGAGCGCTTCCCCAAGGGCTTCAAGGCCGTGCGCCCGTACCTGCGCATCACGCCGCAGCCGAACAAGTAAGCAAGCGGGCAGGGCAGCTCGGTCATGCAAACTCGTGTCGTCATCGTGCCCGGTTGGCGCGACTCCGGGCCCGGCCATTGGCAGAGCCTGTGGGAAGAGCGCATTCCGGGCGCAGCGCGCGTGGTGCAGGACGACTGGGCCTCGCCCAAGCGCGAAGCCTGGGTGAGCACGCTGGCCAGGCTGGTGCTCGACAGCCCCGGCCCGGTGGTGATCGCCGCGCACAGCCTGGGCTGCATCGCCACGGCGCACCTGCCGCCCGAGGCGGCTGCCCGCATCCGCGGCGCGCTGATGGTGGCGCCGGCCGACCCCGAACGCCGCGCCGTGCTCTCCGATTTCGCGCCCGTGCCTTATGCCGCGCTGCCGTACCGCAGCATCGTGGTGGCCAGCAGCAACGATCCGTACTGTCCGATCCGCTTGGCGGGCGCATATTCGCGCGCCTGGGGCAGCGAGTTCGTCCGGATGCAGAATGCGGGCCACATCAACATCGATTCGGGGCACGGGGACTGGCCGCTGGGCCTTGCCTTGCTCCAGTCGCTGACCGACGAGCCCGCCGCATGGTCGGCGGGCCGTGAATTTTCAGAGAACCTCGCAACTACATGACTTCCAGAATCAAGACCTTCGTCGCCGTGCTCGCGCTGGCGTCCTCCGCACTCGCCGGCAGCACCGCCTTCGCACAGGGCACCTCGCTGCTGAACGCCTCCTACGACGTGGCGCGCGAGTTCTACAAGGACTACAACGCGGCCTTCGTGGCGCACTACAAGAAGGCCACCGGCAAGGACGTGAAGATCGACCAGTCGCACGGCGGCTCCAGCGCGCAGGCCCGCGCGGTGGCCGACGGCCTCGACGCCGACGTGGTGACGATGAACACCTCCACCGACATCGATTTCCTCGCCAACGCCGGCGTGGTCGCGAAGGACTGGAACAAGAAGTTCCCCGAGAACGCATCGCCGACCACGTCGACCATGCTGTTCCTGGTGCGCAACGGCAACCCCAAGGGCATCAAGGACTGGGACGACCTGGTCAAGCCCGGCGTGCAGGTCGTGATCGTCAACCCCAAGACCGGCGGCAACGGCCGCTACGCCTACCTGGCCGCCTGGGGCTACATCAAGAAGAAGGGCGGCACCGACGCCCAGGCCGCCGAGTTCGTGGGCAAGCTCTTCAAGAACGTGCCGGTGCTGGCACGCGGCGGGCGCGACGCGACCACCGCCTTCCTGCAGCGCAACATCGGCGACGCACTGATCACCTTCGAATCGGAAGTGGTCTCCATCGACCGCGAATTCGGCACCGGTAAGGTCGACTCGGTCTATCCGTCGATCAGCATCGTGGCCGAGAACCCGGTGGCCGTGGTCGAGCGCACCGTCAAGAAGAAGGGCACGGGCGAGCTCGCCAAGGCCTACCTCGACTGGCTGTATTCCGAAGAAGCGCAGGAAATCGCCGCCAAGCACGCGCTGCGCCCGCGTTCGCAGACGGTGCTCAAGAAATACGCCGCGACCTTCAAGCCGCTGCAGCTCTTCACGGTGCAGGAACTCTTCGGCAGCCTCGGTGAAGCGCAGAAGGTGCACTTCAACGACGGCGGCCAGTTCGACAAGCTGTACACCCCTGGCGGCAGGTAAATGAGCGGCGCTGTTACTTCGGCGCTCCCGTCGGCGGGAGCGCCTTTTTCTCGTGCCAACCGGGCAGGCGGCGCCAAGCGCGTGCTGCCCGGTTTCCACATCACGCTGGGCTTTTCGATTCTCTATCTGAGCCTGATCGTGCTGATCCCGCTGTCGGCGCTGGTCTTCAAGACCTTCACGCTGAGCTGGGAGCAGTTCTGGGTGGCTGTGACCGCGCCGCGCGTGATGGCTTCCTACCGGCTGACCTTCGGCGCATCGCTGCTGGCCGCCATCGTGAACGCTGTGTTCGGCCTGCTGGTGGCCTGGGTGCTGGTGCGCTACAAGTTTCCGGGCAAGCGCATCGTCGACGCGCTGGTCGATCTGCCTTTCGCGCTGCCCACGGCCGTGGCCGGCATTTCGCTGACCGCGCTGCTCGCGGGCAACGGCTGGATCGGCCAGCTGCTGGAGCCGCACGGCATCAAGCTGGCTTTCACGCCGGCGGGCGTGGTGATCGCGCTGATCTTCATCGGGCTGCCCTTCGTGGTGCGCACGGTGCAGCCGGTGCTGGAAGACGCCGAGAAGGAACTGGAAGAAGCCGCCACCTCGCTGGGCGCGACGCGTCTGCAGACCTTCACCAAGGTGATCTTCCCGTCGATCGCGCCTGCGCTGCTGACGGGCTTTGCCATGGCCTTCGCCCGCGCCATCGGCGAGTACGGCTCGGTGATCTTCATCGCCGGCAACATGCCGATGATCTCGGAGATCACGCCGCTCATCATCATCGGCAAGCTGGAGCAGTACGACTACGCGGGCGCCACCGCGGTCGCGCTGGTGATGCTCGTCATTTCCTTCGTGCTGCTGCTGGTCATCAACGGCCTGCAGGCATGGCAGCGCCGTCGCGGAGGGGCCTGACATGAGCGCACCAACCAAAGTCGTTCGCCGTGCTCAGGCCGGCACCACCGAAGCCGCCTGGGTGCGCTGGCTGCTGATCGGCCTCGCGCTCGGGTTCATGTTCCTGTTCCTCGTGCTGCCGCTGGCCGCCGTGGCGACCGAGGCGCTGCGCAAGGGCGTCACCGCCTACCTCGAAGCGCTGAAGGAACCCGATGCCTGGAGCGCCATCCGTCTCACGCTGATCACGGCCGCCATCGCGGTGCCGATGAACCTGGTGTTCGGCGTGGCCGGCGCCTGGGCTATCGCCAAGTTCGAGTTCCGCGGCAAGGCGCTGCTGACCACGCTGGTCGACCTGCCGTTCGCGGTGTCGCCGGTGGTGGCGGGCCTGATCTACGTGCTGGTGTTCGGCGCACAGGGCTGGCTGGGCCCGTGGCTGGCCGAGCACGACATCAAGATCATCTTCGCCGTGCCCGGCATCGTGCTGGCGACCGTGTTCGTGACCTTCCCGTTCATCGCGCGCGAGCTCGTGCCGCTGATGCAGGCGCAGGGCACCGACGAGGAGCAGGCCGCCATCGTGCTCGGCGCGACCGGCTGGCAGACCTTCTGGCGCGTGACGCTGCCCAACATCAAGTGGGGCCTGCTGTACGGCGTCATTTTGTGCAACGCGCGCGCCATGGGCGAGTTCGGCGCGGTGTCGGTGGTGTCCGGCCACATCCGCGGCCAGACCAACACCATGCCGCTGCATGTGGAAGTGCTCTACAACGAATACCAGTCGGTGGCCGCCTTCGCCGTGGCCTCGCTGCTGGCGATCCTGGCGCTGGTCACGTTGGTGATCAAGTCGGTGATCGAATGGCGCCACGAGCGCGAGATGAAGGCCATTGCCGAGCTGCCCCCGGAACGCCCCCCTGAAGCCACCGCGGCCTGAGAGAGAGTGAGAGAGAAGAAATCATGAGCATCGAAATCCGCAACATCAGCAAGCAGTTCGGCGACTTCCGCGCGCTGCGCGACGTGAGCCTCGACGTCGATTCGGGCGAGCTGGTCGCGCTGCTCGGCCCCTCGGGCTGCGGCAAGACCACGCTGCTGCGCATCATCGCGGGGCTGGAGACGGCCGACACCGGCAGCATTCTTTTCTCGGGCGAGGACACCACCGACGTGCACGTGCGCGAGCGGCAGGTGGGCTTCGTGTTCCAGCATTACGCGCTGTTCCGCCACATGACGGTGTTCGAGAACGTGGCCTTCGGCCTGCGCGTGAAGCCGCGCAAGGAGCGCCCGAGCGACGCGCAGATCAGGCAGAAGGTGACCGACCTGCTCAAGCTGGTGCAGCTCGACTGGCTGGCCGACCGCTATCCCTCGCAGCTCTCCGGCGGCCAGCGCCAGCGCATCGCGCTGGCCCGCGCGCTGGCGGTGGAGCCCAAGGTGCTGCTGCTCGACGAACCCTTCGGCGCGCTCGACGCCAAGGTGCGCAAGGAACTGCGCCGCTGGCTGCGCCGGCTGCACGACGAACTGCATGTCACCTCCATCTTCGTCACGCACGACCAGGAAGAGGCGCTCGAGGTGGCCGACCGCGTGGTGGTCATCAACAAGGGGCAGATCGAACAGGTCGGCTCGCCGCAGGAAGTGTGGGACCAGCCCGCCAGCCCCTTCGTCTACGGCTTCCTGGGCGACGTGAACCTGTTCCACGGCCGTGCCGACAACGGCGCGGTGCAACTCGACGGCATGCGCCTCGAATCTCCCGAGCACAGCGGCGCGCGCGACGCCAAGGCGCGTGCTTATGTGCGCCCGCATGACATCGACGTGACACCCTACGTGAACGGCGCCTCGGGCATCGTCGCCACGCTGTCGCGCGCGATCGTCGTCGGGCCCATCGCGCGGCTGGAACTTGAGCCCACGGAATCGAATCCAGATAATCCGGGCTCCGGAACCATCATCGAAGCGCAACTCCCTGCGCAACAGTTCCGCGATCTGGGCTTGAAGGAGGGCGACACCGTCGTCGCCAATCCGCGCAAGGCCAGAGTGTTCGTAGAAGAAGATTGGGTATCTCCTTGATCGATTGGTACTTCGGCGCGCCGCGCCGCGCGTTCGGGCTGATCTGCCTGGCCTGTGTCCTGATGCTGGCCTTCGGGCTCTACCTGCAGCACGTGGTCGGGCTCGAACCCTGTCCCATGTGCATCGTGCAGCGGTACGCGCTGGTGCTGGTGGCGCTGTTCACCGGACTGGCCGGCGTGTTCCGCAACGTGGGCCTGCGTGTGGTGAGCGGCGTGCTGGCGCTGCTGGCCGCTTTCGGCGGCGCCTACACGGCGGCCTCGCAGAGCTGGCTGCAGTGGTATCCGCCCGAAGTCGTCACCTGCGGGCGCGACCTCTACGGGATGATCGAGACCTTCCCTCTGAAGCGCGCTCTGCCGATGATCTTCCGCGGCGGCGGCGACTGCTCGAAAGTCGACTGGTCGCTCTTCGGCCTGACGCTGGCGAACTGGTCGTTCATCGCGTTCGTGGTTCTCTCGCTGATGCTGATCACGCTGCTGGTTCGCTCGCGTCGCGCGCGCTGAGACGGTCGCGCAAAGAAAACGCCGCCCGACGGGCGGCGTTTTTGCGTTCTCGAAGACAGCGAGGCGGATTCGCCTCAGTTGAACCAGCCCTGGCCCGAGAAGCCGCAAGCCATTTCTTCCAGCAGGCTGCGCCAGTACCAGCGGGCCGAGCAGCTGTTGACCATCGCGGTGTTCATGGGCTGAGCCGTTTCGGTCTTGGCGGCAGGTGCGACGAAGCTCAGCAAGTCCTGCTGGGCCGAAACCTCTTCCACCTTCGTCTTCGACGTGGGCGCGCCGACGCTGGCGACGACGCCCGTCGTCCGCAGCATGTCGCTGTCCTGCGGGGTATGGGCCGCGCCCGCAATACCGCTGAAAGCCAGCAGCGTCGCAATTGCACCGGCCAGGGCTGCATTGCGCAGCAGCGTGTTCGACTGTTTGAATTTCATGGTCGTTTCCCTCAGTTGAATACGTCGGAAAAGTGATGCCCCGGCCGCGAAAAAAGATATTCGCGGGCCCATTGGCATCTGCTGTGGCGGGCGGCTTTCAGTGCGCTACCCAATTGCCAATGTAGGAGGGCAATTCGCGTGCACACAGTGCCTAAAGTCACGATCCGGCCGGGGTGTGAGCCGCAGTGCGTTCCCTTGTAAGAGGATGGTGTCAATGCACTGCGCGGGTCTTTAAAAGTCCTTCAGCAAACGCGGCTAGGATCGTGCGAAAACCGTGGAGCTTCTCCGGAACTTCCTTTCCGGCGCCGAATTCTTCTTGAAGGAAAAGCGGCCCGCCCCGGAGCCTTTCATCCATTCCTTCCGCATGCCCAATAACCCACCCCGGCGATCGCGCAAATACCTGATCGGCATTGCCGTTTTCATCGTGCTGGTCGTCATCGCCTCTTCATGGCTGCGGCCGGCGAAAAAAAGCGAATACCTCACCGCCACGGTGCAGCGCACCGATCTCGAGAACGCGGTGCTCGCCACCGGCGTGCTGCAGGCGCTCAAGCAGGTGGAGGTGGGTGCTCAGGTGAGCGGCCAGCTCAAGTCGCTGAAGGTAGTGCTCGGGCAGACGGTGAAGAAGGGCGACTGGCTCGCAGAGATCGACCCCGTCATCTCGCAGAACACCCTGGCGCAGGAGCAGGCCAGGCTCGACAACCTGCAGGCGCAGAAGCTCGCGAAGGAAGTGCGCGTCAAGCAGGCGCAGCTCACCTGGACCCGGCAGCAGGAAATGCTCGCGCAGGACGCCGCCGCCAGGCAGGACATGGAGAGCGCCGACGCTGAACTGCGTGCGCTGCGTGCAGACGCGGTATCGCTCGAAGCGCAGATCCGCCAGCAGAAGCTGGCTGTCGCCTCGGCGCAGCAGAACCTCTCTTACACGCGCATCGTCGCGCCCATCGACGGCGACGTGGTTTCCATCAACACGCTCGAAGGCCAGACCGTGGTCGCCGCCTTCCAGGTGCCCACGCTGATGAAGCTGGCCGACTTGTCGACCATGACCGTGAAGGCGCAGGTGTCGGAAGCCGACGTGGTGCGCGTGAAGCCGGGGCAGCCGGTGTACTTCACCATCCTCGGCGACCCCGACAAGCGCTACCACGGCACCTTGCGCGCGGTGCAGCCGTCGCCCGAGAAGATCAACAACGCCGTGTTCTTCAACGCGCTGTTCGACGTGCCCAACCCCGACCGCACGCTGCGCGTGGACATGACGGCGCAGGTCGCGATCCTGCTGGGCGAAGCGAAACAGGCGCTGACGGTGCCGTTGACCGCACTGGGCGCGCGCGACAAGGAAGGCCGTCAGGAGGTGCGCGTGCTCAAGCCCGATCAGACCGTGGAGACGCGCAAGGTGCGCGTCGGCATCTCCAACAACTTCCAGGCGCAGGTGCTCGAAGGCCTGAAGGAGGGCGACAGCGTCATCACCGGCGACGCTTCGGCGGTACCCGAGCGCGGCGAGACCGCCGACAACGGCGGCGGACGGGGCAAGCCTCAATGACGCAGCCGCTGCTCAGCCTGCGCGGCATCGGCCGCAGCTTTCCCTCGGGCGAGCAGGAAGTGCAGGTGCTGAAGGACGTGAACCTCGACGTCGGCAGCGGCGAAATGCTGGCCATCGTCGGCGCCTCGGGTTCGGGCAAGTCGACGCTGATGAACATCCTGGGCTGCCTCGACCGGCCGAGCACGGGCTCCTACACCGTTTCCGGCCAGGACGTGGGGGCGCTCGACAGCGACGCGCTGGCCGAACTGCGGCGCGAGCACTTCGGCTTCATCTTCCAGCGCTATCACCTGATGCAGCACCTGACGGCCACCGGCAACGTCGAGGTGCCCGCCGTGTACGCCGGCACCGACGGCCAGGCGCGCGACTCGCGTGCGCGCCAGCTGCTCGCTCGGCTGGGCCTGGGCGACCGCACCGAGCACCGGCCGAGCCAGCTCTCGGGCGGGCAGCAGCAGCGCGTGAGCATCGCGCGCGCGCTCATGAACGGCGGGCAGGTGATCCTGGCCGACGAGCCGACCGGCGCGCTCGACAGCCGCAGCGGTCAGGAGGTGATCGGCATCCTGCGCGAGCTGCACGCGCAGGGCCACACGATCATCATCGTGACGCACGACATGCAGGTGGCGAGCTGCACCGAGCGCATCATCGAGATCGCCGACGGCGTGATCGTAGGCGACAGGCCGAACGTGCCGAGTGTGCCGACCGTGGCGGCCCCGGCGCAGGAGGCTTCGCAGGCCGAAGGCGAACCTCCGGCTGCGATGACGAAGCCCGGGCTGGGCATCGCCCGCTTCAACACCGGCTGGGCCCGCTTCGCGGAAGCCTTCCGCATGGCCTGGCGCTCGATGATGGCGCACCGCATGCGCACGGCGCTCACCATGCTGGGCATCATCATCGGCATCACTTCGGTGGTGTCGATCGTGGCGATAGGAGAGGGCGCCAAGCGCTACGTGCTGTCGGACATCCGCGCCATCGGCACCAACACGCTCGATGTGTACCCGGGCCGCGACTTCGGCGACGACAAGGCGTCGAGCATCCGCACGCTGATACCTCCCGACCTCGACGCCATCGCGGCGCAGCCCTACGTTCACAGCGTGACGCCCGTGACCTCGCGCAGCCTGCGGCTGCGCTACCGCAGCGTGGACATCAACGGCACGGTCAACGGCGTGAGCGACAGTTTCTTTCGCGTGCGCGACATGCAGATGGCCAGCGGCGCGGCCTTCACCGCCTCCGACGTGCGCCACCAGTCGCAGGTGGTTGTTATCGACCAGAACACGCGGCGCAAGCTGTTTCCCGACGGAACCGAGCCGGTGGGCAAGATCATCCTCGTAGGCAGCCTGCCATGCACGGTGATCGGCGTGGCGCAGGAGAAGAAGACGGTGTTCGGCGACGGCAACAAGTCGCTCAACCTCTGGCTGCCCTACAGCACGGGCGCGAGCCGGCTCTTCGGGCAGCAGCATTTCGACAACATCACGGTGCGCATCCGCGACGACCAGCCCACCAAGGCGGCCGAGGACAGCATCGTCAAGCTGCTCACGCTGCGCCACGGCACAAAGGATTTCTTCACCTTCAACATGGACAGCATCGTCAAGACGGCGGAACGCACCAGCCAGTCGCTGACGCTGCTGCTGTCGCTCATCGCGGTGATCTCGCTGGTGGTGGGCGGCATCGGCGTGATGAACATCATGCTGGTGTCGGTGACCGAGCGCACGCGCGAGATCGGCATCCGCATGGCCGTGGGCGCGCGCCAGAGCGACGTGCTGCAGCAGTTCCTGACCGAGGCGGTGCTGGTGTGCCTGGTGGGTGGCCTGATCGGCGTGACGCTCTCGTACGGCATCAGCTTCCTGTTCTCGCTTCTCGTCAAGCAATGGCAGATGATCTTTTCAATCGGCGCCGTGGTTTCGGCGTTTCTCTGTGCATCGCTGATCGGCGTGCTGTTCGGCTACCTGCCGGCGCGCAACGCGGCGCGGCTGGACCCCATCGAGGCGCTGGCTCGTGAGTAAGGCGCATGTCCTTTCACTGGCCTCGGTGGCCATCGCGGTGCTCGCCCTGGGCGGCTGCACACTGTTCCAGCCGGAGCAGCGCGCCCAGCGGCCGTTCGACATTCCGCAGCGCTGGCAGCAGTCGGCTTCGCCCGCGACCACCGGGTCCGCGGTGGCGCTGTCCGCCCACTGGTGGAGGGCCTTCGATGATCCGCAGCTCGACCGGCTGATCGACAACGCACTGCGCACCAACAACAACCTGGCAGTGGCCGGCATCCGCGTGCAGCGCGCGCAGCTGCAAGCCGGGCTCACGAACACGAATCTCACGCCGGGCGTGATCGGGCAGGCCAGCACCAGCCGCAGCTACGACCTCAAGCGCGGCGGCGTGGCCGGCTCGGCGTCGAACTCGTCGGTGGCGCTGAGCTACGAGATCGACCTGTGGGGCCGGCTCTCAGCGCTGCGTAGCGCCGCCGACTGGGAGCTGAAGGCCACCGAGTCCGACCGGCAGGCGACTGCGCTGTCATTGATCGGCACCGTGGCGGGGCTCTATTGGCAGACCGGCTACCTGAACCAGCGCATCGCGCTGAGCGAAGCGGGCATGGAAGACGGCCGGCGCATCCTCGCGCTGGCGCGGGTCAAATACGCGGCGGGGGCCGTGTCAGGGCTGGACGTGGCGCAGGCTGGCCAGAACCTCGCGACGCAGGAAGCCGCCCACACTCAACTGCTGCAGCAGCGCGTGGAGGCACGCAACGCGCTGGCGATCCTGTTCGACCAGCCGCCGGAGCCGATGGCCGCCGAGCCGGCGCAACTGCCCGACATCGCATTGCCCTCCATCGATGCCGGCGTGCCCGCGAGCCTGCTGGGCCGCCGCCCAGACCTCCGCGCCGCAGAGCAGCGCCTGCGCAGTGCGCTGGCCAACGTAGACGCCACGCGCACCGGCTTCTATCCCACGCTGAGCCTGACGGGCACGCTGGGCACGTCGAGCACCGCGCTCGGCGAACTGCTGAAGAACCCCGTCGGCACACTGGGCGCCGGGCTGACGCTGCCGTTCCTGCAATGGAATACCGCGCGGCTGACGGTGGCCGTGTCGCAGACGCAGTACGAAGAGGCGGTGGCGGGCTTCAGGCAGTCGCTGTACACGGCGCTGTCGGAGGTAGAGAACGCGCTGTCGTCACGCACGCAGCTGCGTGCCGAAAGCGATAGCCTGGTGCTGGCGCTGCAGGAGGCGCAGCGCGCCGAGCGCCTGTCGGAAGTGCGCTACCGCGCGGGGGCGACCGCGCTGCAGCCGGTGCTCGACGCGAAGGACAGGCGCCGCGCGGCCGAGGTGTCGCTGGCGCAGAACCGGCTGAACCAGCTCAACGCGACGATGACGCTCTACAAGGCGCTGGGCGGGGCGGCAGTGGCTTCGTAGCGCATTTGCTCCCTCTCCCTCTGGGAGAGGGTTGGGGTGAGGGCATCGGCCTCCAAGTCGAGGCCGCGCTTCATCGGCTGCACAGTGCCCTCACCCTGACCCTCTCCCAGAGGGAGAGGGAAGAAGACATCAGTCCTGGAACGGCGGCTTCTTCGCCAGCTTGCGCAGCAGCAGCAGGGGCAGGCGCAGCACGAACTCGACCATAAGCCGCGTGTGCATCCAGGTGAGCAGCACGTTGTCGCGGCCATAGCGGAAGTGCGAGACGCCGCCTTCCTCGGCGGTCAGGTATTTCACCGGCGCGTCGATGTTGACCGGCTTCACGCCGCGCCAGGCCAGCCGCACGACGGCCTCGGTGTCGAAGTCGAAGCGGCGCATCCAGGGCTGGCGCGCCATCACCGCGATCAGGTCGGCCACCGGATACACGCGAAAGCCGTAGAGCGAGTCGCCGACGCCCGCGAACAGCGTTTCGAGCTGCGTCCACCCGTTCGACACGCGCCGGCCGCGCACGCGCAGCAGCGGCGCGCTGGCGTCGAACACCGGGCGGCCGAGCACCATGGTTTCGGGGCGAGCCAGCGAGGCTTGCATGAAGGCGGGGACCAGGTCGGCCGGATGCTGGCCGTCGGAGTCCATCGTCAGCGCGTGGGTGAAGCCGGCTTCCTTCGCGGCGCGCAGGCCGTGCAGCACGGCGGAGCCCTTGCCCTCGTTCTGCGGCAGCACCCACACGCGCAGTCCCGGGTCGCCCTCGGCCATCTGTTGCAGGCGCTCGCCGGTGCCGTCGTCGCTGCCGTCGACCACCACCCACACTGGGTTCCATTGCGCGCGCGCGGCGGCGACCGTGGAGAACAGGCGCTCGCCGGTGTTGTAGCTGGGAATCAGGACAAGGTGTGTGCGCGAGGCGTCTGGCATTCGGGGGACGCGTCGGTGGCGCGCTGCTCCATGTTTTGTCGGAAGTATTGTTCGAGCTCGGCCTGCAGCACGTCGCTGTCCTGCGTGGGCGCAAAGCGCTTGCCAAGCCGCAGCCTGAAGACGATGGGCAGCGGCGGCACGCGCCATAGCGGCCAGCCCTTGGCGAGGTAGGGCGAGTCGGTATCGATGAACACCGTCTGGATCGGCGCCTGCGCCAGCTTGGCAATCAGCGTGGTGCCCGGGCGGAACGGGTTGAGCGGCGGCGTCACCGTGCGGGTGCCCTCGGGGAAGATCACCAGCTGGCCGCCGTTGCGCAGGTCGTTCACCGCCAGCCGCACCATGGTGCGTGCCGACTTGTTGCTGATGTAGCGCGCCAGCCGGGCGCCCGCGCCCAGGAAGATGTTGCCCATCAGGTCGGCCTTCATGATGCAGGCGCTGCGCGGCAGCCGCGCCACCAGTAGCAGCGCGTCGAGCATGGTTGGGTGGTTGGCCACGAAGATCACGCCGGGCTCCTTGCTCATCGGGTCGAGGCAGCTGGCGTCGATGCGCATCATGCCGGTCACCGAGGCCAGCCACCAGAACATGCGGTAGGCGAAGGCGATGGTCATGCGGCCCAGGGCACGGGCGGGCGCCGCCGGCATCACCGGATGGATGAGCATGGCGAAGATGTTCCAGACCAGCGAAATCAGGCCGAGAAACAGCAGCAGCGCATAGAGCATCACCGCGAGCGGAATCGACGTGAGAAATCTCAGCACGCGGTTCATTGAATCGGTCAATCGGACGGAAGGACGGAACGGCCGAGCAACAGCCGGTCAGGCCCGCAGCTGCCCCGCGGCGACGGCGTGGGCCTCGATCTCGACCAGCAGGTCGCTGCGGCAGATGTCCGCCTCGAGGTAAACGGCGTGGCGAGCCATCGGCGCGTCGGCGCCCAGCGCTTCCTCGATGACGGCGCGCACCGTGGCGGTGTCGGAAGGGTGCCGCACGTAGACCACGCAGTCGAGCCCGGCCAGCGAGAAGGTCGCGCTGCAGCGCTCGTTCGCGGCTGTGATGACGGCCTGCAGGTTGCGCAAGGTCTCGCGCGTCTGCTCTTGCACGTCGCCATGGTGCACGGTCTCGTGGCCGACGATGCTCGCGGTGCCGGAGATGAAGAGGGCGAGGTTGCCGTCGCCGGTGTCAGCCAGCGCGGCGCGGGAGAAGGTCGGAGAGCGGGGGCCGTAGGTTTCGGGATAGCGGTAGGCCGAAACCTGCCGCGGATTCTCGACCGGCAGCGGCGCCTGCTGGCCGGCCAGGAAGCGGATCGACAGCGCACCCTGGTGGATGCCCAGCGCGCAGGCGGCCGGCGCGCCTTCGAAGGCTGCGCGGCCGGCTTCGAGGAAAGCTTCCTGGCGGCCCAGGTTGAACTGGCGGTAGCGCTCCAGGCCGCCGCCGTCGGCGTTGATCTGTGGCAGGTAGTTCCAGATGCGCTGCAGGTGCGGCGTGCCGGCCTGGTCCAGCGTCTTGAAAAGATCGCGGTAGGCGCGGTGCGCGAGTTCGGCCAGGCCCTGCTTCTCGGCGGATTCGTCGAGGTCGATGGCGCCGAGCAGCCAGTGGCCGTCGGTGCGCCAGCGCGCGATGCCGGTGGTGCCAGACTTGATCTGCGCACCGCCCGCGTGCCACACGTCGGCCATGGCGCCGCTGTCGGAGAGCACGCGCGCGTTGACCGTCGGCATCCAGGCCACGCCGTGCGGCGTGCCGTAGCCGAGCGCGGCGAAGGGGGCCTTGCCGTCGGTCGCCAGCGCCAGGCTGGCCGGCAGCGACAGGCGCTCGACGCGCAGATGGGTCTCGTGGCGCTGCGGCAAGGTGGCGTGCGACGGGGTGTCGGGATTCCCGGGCCCGACGGAAGGCGATGGCGTCATCGAACAATTATCACCAAAAGCATTGACCCGAATTCCGGCCTCCAGGGCCGGCGTTGTGTGCGCCGGACAGTAAACTCGGGGCTGCTCGGATTGACACAGAAACACAGGACAGCGAGATAGAAAGCCATGGCCGGACATAGCAAGTGGGCGAATATTCAGCACCGGAAGGGCCGCCAGGACGAGAAGCGGGGCAAGCTCTGGACCCGCGCGATCCGCGAAATCACGGTGGCCGCCCGCGCCGGCGGCGCCGATCTGGGCGCCAACCCCCGGCTGCGGCTGGCGGTTGAAAAGGCCAAGGCCGTCAACCTGCCCATCGACACCATCAAGCGCAACATCGACAAGGCCACGGGCAACCTCGAAGGCGTCAATTACGAAGAAATTCGTTACGAAGGGTACGGCATCGGCGGCGCCGCAATCATCGTCGACACCATGACCGACAACCGCGTGCGCACCGTGGCCGAAGTGCGCCACGCCTTCTCCAAGCACGGCGGCAACATGGGCACCGAAGGCTCGGTGGCCTTCCAGTTCAAGCACTGCGGCCAGATCATCTTCGCGCCCGGCACCAGCGAGGACAAGGTGATGGAAGCGGCCCTCGAGGCGGGCGCGGAAGACGTCGTCACGGACGACGATGGCGCCATCGAGGTGATCACTTCCGTGGCCGAATTCGAGGCCGTGAAGAACGCACTCGAAGCCGCCGGCCTGAAGCCCGACGCCGCCGAAGTCACCATGCGCGCCGAGAACACGGTCGAAGTGACCGGCGAGGACGCCGCAAGAATGCAGAAGCTGCTCGACGTGCTCGAGGACCTGGACGACGTGCAGGACGTCTATCACAACGCCTCGCTGTCCGAGTGAGCTGCCGTCGTCGAATGAATGTTTGTTGAATCACAGCGAGAAATGAAGGCCCGCGAATGAAGGTACTGGTAATTGGGGGAGGGGGCCGCGAACACGCTCTGGCATGGCGCCTGGCGCAGGCCGCACGGGTGAGCCGCGTGTACGTGGCGCCGGGCAATGGCGGCACCGCCAGCGACGAGCGCTACGACTGCATCGACATCACCGAGCCCGCCGCGCTGCGCGAGTGGGCCATCAAGGAAAAGATCGCGCTGACGGTGGTCGGTCCCGAGGCGCCGCTGGCGGCCGGCGTGGTCGACGAGTTCCGCGCGCATGGCCTGCGCATCTTCGGCCCGACCCAGGCAGCCGCGCAGCTCGAAAGCTCGAAGGCCTTCTCCAAGGCCTTCATGAAGCGCCACAAGATCCCGACGGCCGAGTACGAGGCCTTCACCGACGCCGCTGCCGCGCACGCCTACATCGACGCCAAGGGCGCTCCCATCGTCGTCAAGGCCGACGGCCTGGCAGCCGGCAAGGGCGTGGTGGTGGCCATGACGGCCGAGGAAGCGCACGAGGCCGTCGACTTCATGCTGGTCGACAACAAGTTCGGCGTGTCCCACAACGAAGGCGGCGCGCGCGTCGTCATCGAGGAATTCCTGCAGGGCGAGGAAGCCAGCTTCATCGTGCTGTGCGACGGCAAGAACGTGACCGCGCTGGCCACCAGCCAGGACCACAAGCGCCTGCTGGACAACGACGAAGGCCCCAACACCGGCGGCATGGGCGCGTATTCGCCCGCGCCGGTGGTCACGGCCGAGGTGCATGCGCGCGCCATGCGCGAGATCATCCTGCCGACCATCCGCGGCATGGAAAAGGACGGCATCCCGTACACCGGCTTCCTGTACGCCGGCCTCATGATCGACGCGGCCGGCCATCCGAAGACGCTCGAATTCAACTGCCGCATGGGCGACCCCGAGACGCAGCCGATCATGATGCGGCTCAAGTCCGACCTGTTCGAAGTCTTCTGGCACGCCACCGACGGCACGCTCGACCAGGTCGAGCTGCAGTGGGACCGCCGCGTGGCGATGGGCGTGGTCATGGCCGCGCACGGCTATCCGCTGTCGCCGCGCAAGGGCGACCGCATCACCGGCATTCCGGCCGAGGCGCCCGATGCGGTGGTATTCCACGCGGGCACCACGCTCGACAACGGCGAGCTCAAGACCAGCGGCGGCCGGGTGCTGTGCGTGACCGTTCTGGCCGACAGCGTGAAGCAGGCGCAGCAGCGGGCCTACGAGGTCGCGGCGCGCGTCAGCTTCGATGGCGCCCAGTACCGCAAGGACATCGGCTTCCGCGCGGTGCACGCACGCAACCCCCACGGCAGCTGATGCAGCAGGCCAATCCGGCGGCGGTCGGCGAGTACCTGCGCGGGCTGCAGCAGTCGATCATCGCGGCTGTCGAGAAGGCCGACGGCGGCACCTGCGTGCGCGATGCCTGGCAGAAGGCGCCCGGCGAGCCGCTGCAGGGCAACGGCCTGACCTGCATCCTCGAAGGCGGCGAGCTCTTCGAGCGCGCGGGCTGCGGCTTTTCGCAGGTGCGCGGGCCGAAGCTGCCGCCCTCGGCCACGCAGAACCGTCCTGAGCTGACCGGCGCGCCTTTCGAGGCGATGGGCGTGTCGCTGGTGTTCCATCCGCGCAATCCGTACGTGCCGATCGTCCACATGAACGTGCGCATGCTCGCCGCGCTCCCCGAGGGCAAGGAACCGGTCTGCTGGTTCGGCGGCGGCATGGACCTAACGCCCTGCTACGGCTTCGAGGAAGACGCGGTGCACTTCCACACCGTGTGCCGCGATTCGCTCGCCGCGTTCGGCGACGACAAGTACCCGCGCTTCAAGACCTGGTGCGACGAATATTTCTTCCTCAAGCACCGCAACGAGCAGCGCGGCGTCGGCGGCATCTTCTTCGACGATTTCTCCGAAGGCGGCTTCGAGAACGGCTTCGCGATGATCCGCTCGGTGGGCGACAGCTTCCTGACGGCCTACCTGCCCATCGTCGAGCGCCGCCGCGCCACGCCGTACACGGAGCGTGAGCGCAACTTCCAGCTCTACCGGCGTGGCCGGTACGTGGAATTCAACCTCGTGTGGGACCGCGGCACGCACTTCGGCCTGCAATCGGGCGGGCGCACGGAATCGATCCTGCTGTCGATGCCGCCGCTGGCGAGCTGGGCCTACCAGCAGCAGCCCGAGCCGGGCAGCCCCGAAGCCGCGCTCTACAGCGACTTCATCGTGCGGCGAGATTGGTTGTGAACTCTCCTCGCGGTAAGGCGCAACGCCGCATCGGCTTGTTTGGCGGCGCGTTCGATCCACCGCACAACGCCCACGTGGCCCTTGCCGAAGCCGCGATGGCGCAGCTCGATCTCGACGAGCTGCATGTGATTCCCACCGGCCAGGCCTGGCACAAGAGCAGGGCGCTCACGCCGAAGGGAGACCGGCTCGCCATGACCCGGCTGGCCTTCGGCGACCTGAAGGGCACCATCGTCGTCGACAGCCGCGAGGTGCTGCGCGACGGCCCCACCTACACGCTCGACACCCTGCACGAACTGCAGCGCGAGCAGCCCGGTGCCCAGCTGGTGCTGATCATGGGAGCCGACCAGGCCAGCGCGCTGCCGACCTGGCACGGCTGGCAGGATATACTCGGCATTGCTATTGTTTCTGTAGCGTATCGCGCACTATCGACGGGTAACACTGCCCGTTTTGATCCGAAATCACTGCCCGGCCTTCCTGCTGGCGCGCGTTTCGAGGCGCTCGAACTGCCTCCCATGGACATCAGCGCCACCGAGATCCGGCGGCGCGCGGCGCTCGGCGTGGACATTTCCTCGCTGGTTCCGCCCACGGTTGCACGCTATATTGACCAACACCACCTCTACCGCACTGCCTGATGACCACTGAAGCCGCCGCAAAGAAAGACACCCAGAAACTCCAGCGAGCCATCATCGATGGCCTCGAAGACGTCAAGGCGCAGGACATCCAGGTATTCGACACCGAGCATCTCTCGCCACTGTTCGAGCGTGTGATCGTTGCCTCGGGCACCTCCAACCGCCAGACCAAGGCGCTGGCCGCCAGCGTGCGCGACGCGGTACGCGAGGCCGGCTTCGCCAAGCCGCGCGTGGAGGGTGAGGACAACGGCGAGTGGATCATCGTGGACTGCGGTTCGGCCGTCGCGCACATCATGCAGCCCGCCATCCGCCAGTACTACCACCTGGAAGAGATCTGGGGCGACAAGCCGGTGCGCGCCAAGCTCGGCGGCACCAAGCCCGCGGTAGCCACCGCCTCCAAGGCCGGCGCCGAAGAGAAGAAGGCCGCCGCCAAGGCCCCGACGCTGCGCCGTTCGAGCGCCGCCAAGACCGCGATCCGCGCGGCCGAGCAGGAAGCCAAGGCCGCGAAGGCCCCGGCCAAGAAGACGGCTGCGAAGAAGGCTCCCGCCAAGAAGGCCGCAACCACCACCGCGCGCGTGCCGGTCAAGGTCGTGGGCAAGCCCGCCGCCAAGAAGCCGGCGGCAAAGAAGACCACGGCCGCCAGGAAGGCGCCAGCCCGCCGCGCATGAAGCTGCTGGTGGTCGCCGTCGGGCAGCGCATGCCCGACTGGGCACAGACTGCCTGGGACGACTATGCCAAGCGCTTTCCGCCCGAGCTCAAGCTCGAACTGCGCGCGGTCAAGACCGAGCCGCGCGGTTCAAAGACGCTGGAAACCCTCTACGCCGCCGAGCGCGAGCGCATCGAAGGCGCCATTGCGCGCGGAATGCGCATCGTGGTGCTCGACGAGCGAGGTACGGCGCTGACCACCAAGGCGCTCGCCGCGCGCCTGCAGACCTGGCAGGGCGAGGGCGATGACGTAGCCTTGGTCATCGGCGGGCCCGACGGGCTCGACCCGGCCTTCAAGGCCGCGGCGCACGAACGCATCCGGCTGTCCGACCTCACGCTGCCGCACGCGATGGCACGCGTGCTGCTGGTCGAGCAGTTGTACCGTGCGTGGTCGGTCAACGCGGGCCATCCCTACCACCGCGAATGACGAACGCCGCCGGGCACGTCGCGTTGCTCGACGAAAGGGGCCATGCGCTGGTGCCGGCGCTGCTGCCGGCCGAACTCCTGGACGCCGCCGCGCGGTCGCTCGACGACCGGCTGGGGCAGGCGGCGGGCAGCCGCAACCTGCTGGTCCATCCGCTTTGCGGCGACATCGCGGTTCGCCTGAAAGCGCGGCTGTGCGGCATGGGCCTGCTCGATGCCCGGTCGGTAGCCGTGCAATGCACGCTCTTCGACAAGACGCCCGGCAGCAACTGGCTGGTCGCGCTGCACCAGGACATGTCGATCCCGGCCTCGGGCGCCGGTATGGCCGCCGTCATCAAGGAGGGCGAGCCCTACGTACAGCCTCCGATCGACGTCCTGCAGTCGCTGCTTGCCGTGCGGGTGCATCTGGACGACTGCGGCGCCGACGCAGGACCGCTGCGCGTCGTGCCGGGCAGCCACCGCGCCGGTCGGCTCGATGGCGAGGAAGCGCAGGCGCTGCGAGCCGCCCATGGAGAAACCGTCTGCACCGCAGCGCAAGGCGATGTCTTGCTGATGCGCCCCTTGCTGCTGCATGCCTCGTCGCGCGCGAAATCGCCGGCGCGTCGCCGCGTCCTTCATTTTCTTTTCGGACCTCCGGGCCTGCCGCACGGGCTGGCCTGGAACCACACGGTGGCCGGCGATCCGCCGAGTCCACGGGAGACTTGAACCTTGCCCGATTTCATCTACCTCGCCTCGCAGAGCCCGCGCCGCGCCCAGTTGCTCGGCCAGCTCGGAGTGCGCCACGAACTGCTGCTGGCCGATGCCGACGAGGATGCCGAATCGCTGGAAGCCGTGCTGCCCAACGAAGCCCCGGCCACCTACGTGCAGCGCGTCACCGGCCTGAAGCTCGACGCCGCCGTGGCCCGGATGCGCAGGCGCGGCCTGCCCGACGCGCCGGTGCTTTGCGCCGACACCACGGTCGCGCTCGGCCGCACCATCCTCGGCAAGCCGGAGGACGAAAAGGACGCCGCTCGCATGCTGCGGATGCTCTCGGGCACCACCCACCGCGTGCTGACCGCCGTGGCGCTGCATCACGGCAGAAAGAGCCATGCCGCGCTCAGCGTGTCGCGCGTGCGCTTCGCCGACATCACGAAGCCGCAGATCGCCCGCTACGCCGAAAGCGGCGAGCCGTTGGGCAAGGCCGGCGCGTACGCCATCCAGGGCGCGGCGGCGGCGTTCGTCGAGCACATCAGCGGGTCCTATTCGGGCATCATGGGCCTCCCCATGTTCGAGACCGCACAACTCTTGCGGCAGGCGGGGATGCTCAAGTGAATACGCCATGACACTCAAGACCGCATTCTTTTTCAGGGCCGCCGCGGAACCGGCTTCGCCGGGCCGCTGGCGGCGCCCCCCTGCAGGGGGGTGGGCGAAGCGACACGAAGTGCGCGCAGCCTGGGGGGCGAACCTATGAGTCAAGACATATTGATCAACTGGTCTCCGCAGGAGACCCGCGTGGCGCTGATCGAGCACGGTGCGGTGCAGGAACTGCACGTCGAGCGCACGCTGGAGCGCGGGCTGGTCGGCAACATCTACCTGGGCAAGGTGTCGCGCGTGCTGCCGGGCATGCAGTCGGCCTTCATCGACATCGGCCTGGAGCGCACTGCCTTCCTGCATGTCGCCGACATCGTCGCGCCGTTCACGCCGGGTTCGCGCCCCAGCGCCCCGGCACCCGAGCGCGACCACCGCAACGGCGGACCGATGGTGCCCATCGAGAAGCAGGTGTTCGAAGGCCAGTCGCTGCTGGTGCAGGTCATCAAGGATCCCATCGGCACCAAGGGCGCCCGGCTTTCCACGCAGATCAGCATCGCCGGGCGGCTGCTGGTGTTCCTGCCGCAGGACAACCACATCGGCGTGTCGCAGAAGATCCCGGCCGAGCAGCGCGAGTCGCTGCGCACCCGCATGCTGGCGCTCATCGAGGCGGCTGCCGCGGCCGACAGCGGCGGCGTGGTGCCGGCCAACACGGGCGGCTTCATCCTGCGCACCAACGGCGAAGACTCCAGCGACGCGGAGCTTGCCGAAGACATCGCTTACCTGCGCAAGACCTGGTCGCGCATCCGCGAAGCCTCGATGCGCATGCCGCCGATGTCGCTGCTGCACCAGGACCTGAGCCTGCTTCAGCGCGTGCTGCGCGACATGACGGGCGAGGAGACGCAGACCATCCGCATCGACTCGCGCGAGCAGTTCGAGCTGCTTTTGAAGTTCGGTCTCGAATACATGCCCAAGGCAGCGGGCAAGCTGCAGCACTACAAGGGCGAGCGCCCGATCTTCGACCTGTACTCGGTCGACGAGGAAATCGCCAAGGCGCTGGGCCGGCGGGTCGACCTGAAGTCGGGCGGCTATCTGGTGGTCGACCAGACCGAGGCCCTGACCACGGTGGACGTGAACACCGGCGGCTTCGTCGGCGCGCGCAACTTCGACGACACCATCTTCAAGACCAACCTCGAGGCTGCTCAGGCCATCGCGCGGCAGCTGCGGCTGCGCAACCTGGGCGGGATCATCATCGTCGACTTCATCGACATGGGCCGCGACGACCACCGCGAGCAGGTGCTGGCGGAGTTCCGCAAGCAGCTCGCGCGCGACCGCGTGAAGACCACGGCGGGCGGCTTCTCGCAGCTGGGGCTGGTGGAGATGACGCGCAAGCGCACGCGCGAATCGCTGGCGCACATGCTGTGCGAACCCTGCATCGCCTGCGGCGGGCAGGGCATCGTGAAGACCGCGCGCAGCGTGGCCTACGACGTGATGCGTGAAATCTTGCGCGAGGCGCGTCAGTTCACGCCGCGCGAGTTCCGCATCGTCTCGTCGCCGCAGGTGATCGAGCTCTTCCTCGACGAGGAAAGCCAGCACCTGGCGGGCCTGAGCGACTTCATCGGCAAGCCGATCTCGCTGCAGGCCGAGCCGGCGATCGGGCAGGGGCAGTACGACATCGTGCTGCTCTGACCGGGCAGGATCAGAGCGTCGGATCCTGCCCCGGCGGTGCGCTTCGCACGGCCAGCGTCTGCAGCCGCGCATACAGCCCGTCGAGCGCCATGAGCTGTTCGTGGCTGCCTTGCTCGGCGATGCGGCCTTGCTCCATCACGATGATCCGGTCGGCGTGCTGGATGGTCGAAAGGCGGTGCGCCACGATCAGCGTGGTGCGGTTCTGCATCAGGCGCTGCAGGGCGTCCTGCACCAGGCGCTCGGATTCGGTGTCGAGGGCAGACGTCGCCTCGTCGAGCAGCAGCACGGGCGCATTCTTGTAGAGGGCGCGGGCGATAGCCAGGCGCTGGCGCTGGCCTCCGGAGAGCTGCGTGGCGTTATGGCCCAGCACGGTGTCGATGCCCTGGGGCAGGTTCTCGACGTGCGAGCTCAGGTTGGCCGCTGCTATGCATTGCTGCACGCGCTCGCGGTCGATCTCGGCGCCAAGCGCCACGTTGGCTGCCAGCGTGTCGTTGAGCATCACCACGTCCTGGCTCACCATCGCGAACTGGGCGCGCAGGCTCTTGAGCTGCCATTCGCTGGTGTCGTGGCCATCGAGCAGCACCTGGCCGCCGCTGGGCTGCACGAAGCGCGGCAGCAGGTTGACCAGCGTGGTCTTGCCCGAACCCGAGGGGCCCACGAAGGCCACCACCTGGCCGGGCTCGATGGTCAGGCTCACGCCGTCGAGCGCGCGCTGCTCGTCGTCGCCGCGGTAGCTGACCCGCACGTCGCGCAGCTCGATGCGGCCCTGGGCATGTTCGAGGCTGAAGCTGCCTTGCGACTCTGGCGCCACTTCGTCGATGAGGATCAGCCCGCGCTCCAGAGCAGCGAGGCCGCGCGTGATCGGGCCGGCCACTTCGGCAAGGCGGCGGATCGGCGCGATCAGCATCAGCATGGCCGTGATGTAGGCCACGAAGCCGCCCACGGTGAATCCCTGCTTGCCGCTTTGCCACAGCGCGATCATCACCACCACCGAGAGCGCGAGCGAGGCCATCATCTGCGTGAGCGGCGTGGTGGCCGCCTGGGCGATGGTCGACTTCACGGCCAGCCGGTTCAGGCGCTGGCTGAGCTGCTCGAAGCGGCGGCCCTGTGCGCCTTCGGCGCCGTGCAGCCGCACCACGCGGTGGGCGAGCACGTTTTCCTCGACCACGTAGGCCAGCTCGTCGGTGGCCTGCTGGCCCTGCTGCGTCAGGCGGTAGAGCCGCTTGGAAAACACCTTCATGATCCAGGAGATGCTGGGCACCAGGAAGGCGACGATGAGCGTGAGCTTCCAGTTCAGGTAGACCAGATAGCCCAGCAGCGCAATCAGCGTGAAACCGTCGCGCGTGAGCCCGAGCAGCGCCTGCACCAGCAGCATCGCACCGGTCTGCACTTCATAGACGACCGTGTTCGAAAGCGCGCTGGCCGACTGACGGGCGAAAAGCGCGAGCTCGGCGCCGAGCAGCCGCTCGAACAGCACCCGCCGCAGCTTCTGCATGCCCTCGTTGGCGATGCGCGAGAGCGCGTACTGCGAAATGAACTGAGCGATGCCGCGCACCGCGAACAGCAGCAGCACGGCGGCGGGCACGAACCACAGGGGCATCTGGCCGCGCGTGAAGCCGCGGTCGAGCAGCGGCTTGAGCAGGGCGGCCATCAGCGGTTCGGTGACGGCGGCGAGCAGTGCCCCGATCAGTCCGAGGGCCCACCATTGACGGGAGCCGCCAAACCAGGTCATGAGTCGCGCCAGGCGGCGCATCAGGGGAGGGCGCGCGTTCTCGGCGCCGGGGGATGCTTGCATGGCGGCGGATTTTACGGGGCGGGCCTTTGCAGGCCCGGTGCTGCCCCGTCTGTAGGACCGGATCGACGGATAAACGTTTTGTGACGGCAGGCCCCGGCCAGTGTGTAACATGTCGGCCGTTGAAGCCGGGGAGAACTTTTTCACCCCGAAACCTCTCCGAACCGCATGAACAAGCCGTTGCCAGCCCAAATTCCAACTCCTTCTTCATCGCTATTTGCACGCCGCACCGTCATCGCGGCTCTCGCTGCCACCCCCATGATTCCCGCTCTGGCCCAGTTCCGGGTCGAGGTTTCCGGTGTGGGGCTCACGCAGCTGCCGATCGCGCTCGTTCCATTCAAGGGGCAGGAATCCTCCCCGCAGAAGATCTCCGACATCGTCCAGGCCGACCTGGAACGCAGCGGCCAGTTCCGCGGCGTCGATGCCTCGGGGCAGGCCCTCGACGAGGCATCGCGCCCCGATCTTTCGCTGTGGCGCCAGCGCACCGCTGATTCGCTCGTGGCGGGCAGCGTCACCCGTCTGGCCGACGGCCGCTTCGACGTGCGCTTCCGCCTGTGGGACGTGGTGAAGGGTCAGGACCTCGGCGGCCAGAGCTACACCGTTCCCCAGGGCGACCTGCGGCTGGCATCGCATCGCATCGCCGACTACGTTTACGAGAAGCTGACCGGCGAAAAGGGCATCTTCTCGACCCGCATCGCCTACGTCACCAAGGGCGGCAGCCGCTACTCGCTGTGGGTGGCCGACGCCGACGGCGAGAACGCGCAGGCCGCGCTCGCCAGCCCCGAGCCGATCATCTCGCCGTGCTGGTCGTCCAATGGCCAGCAGCTCGCGTACGTGTCCTTCGAGTCGCGCAAGCCCGTCGTGTACGTGCACAACGTGGCCACCGGCCAGCGCCGCCTGCTTGCCAACTTCAAGGGCTCCAACAGCGCCCCGGCCTGGGCACCCGACGGCAACTCGCTGGCCGTCACGCTCAGCCGCGACGGCGGTTCGCAGCTTTTCTCCATTCCCGCCAGCGGCGGCGAACCGCGCCGCCTGACCCAGAGCTCCAGCATCGACACCGAGCCGGTGTACTCGGCCGACGGCAGCACGATCTATTTCGTGAGCGACCGCGGCGGCGCTCCCCAGATCTACAAGATGAGCGCCGGCGGCGGCAGCCCCACGCGGGTGACCTTCAGCGGCACCTACAACATCTCTCCATCTGTCAGCGGCGATGGCCGGTGGTTGGCCTACATCTCGCGAGTGGGCGGCGCCTTCAAACTCCATGTGATGGAGTTGGCAACCGGCAACGTCAGCGCGATCACCGACACCTCCGCGGACGAAAGTCCGAGTTTTGCTCCGAACAGCAAGCTGATCGTCTACGCCACCCAGCTCCAGGGCCGCGAAGCCCTGATGACGACCACGCTCGATGGAAAAATAAAGGCACGACTGGCGGGACAGGCGGGAGACATCAGGGAACCGGACTGGGGTCCGTTCCAAAAGCAATGACCAAGGTTTATTTGAGGAGTTTGAAAAAATGTTGAAACGTACGCTCTATTCGCTGGCCATCGTGGCTCTCATCGCCGGTTGCTCGTCGGGCACCAAGCTCAACGAAACGCCGGTGACCGACCGCTCGGGCACGGCTGGCGGCCAGCAGGGCGCCAGCACCGTGGCACCTGTCACCATCGACCCGACCGCGGGCACCGCGCAAGGTCCGGTGGGCGTCGAGCGCATCGTCTATTTCGACTACGACAGCTACACGGTCAAGCCCGAGTTCCAGTCGCTGATCGACGGCCATGCCCGCTTCCTCAAGGCCAACCCGCAGCGCCGCATCTCGATCGAAGGCCACACCGACGAGCGCGGCGGCCGCGAGTACAACCTGGCCCTCGGCCAGAAGCGTTCCGAAGCCGTGCGCCGCGCACTGACCCTGCTGGGCGTGAACGACAACCAGATCGAAGCCGTGAGCTTCGGCAAGGAAAAGCCGGCTGTGACCGGCTCGGGTGAGGAAGTCTGGGCGCAGAACCGCCGCGCCGAAATCCGCTACACCCGGTGATGCCACGCGCCCTACTGCGAGGCGCGGCGCTGGCCGCCGCCTTGCTCTGCGTCTCGGCGGCCTCGCAGGCCGCGCTGTTCGAGGATGACGAGGCTCGCCGCGCCATCCTCGACCTGCGCCAGCGCGTCGAGGCCATGCGCCAGCAGACCGACCAGCGGCTCACCGACGAGAACGGCCAGTTGCGTCGCAGCCTGCTCGACCTGCAGAACCAGATCGAGCAGATGCGCGGCGACCTGGCCCGCATGACCGGCCAGAACGAGCAGCTCACGCGCACGCTGAGCGAAATGCAGTCGCGCCAGACCACCATCGACGACAAGCTCAAGCAGAGCGAGCCCTCTAAGGTGTCGGTGGACGGCCGCGAATTCACCGCCGATCCCAAGGAGAAGGCCGACTTCGAGGCTGCCCTCGGCGTCTTCCGCTCAGGCCAGTTCGCGCAGGCGCAGACCGCGTTCGCCGAATTCGTCAAGCGCTACCCTCAGAGCGGCTACAACGCCTCGGCGCTGTTCTGGCTGGGCAATGCGCAGTACGCCACGCGCAACTACAACGAGGCCATCGCGAACTTCCGCTCCATGCTCTCGCTCGCGCCCGACCATGCCAAAGCTCCCGAGGCCGTGCTGTCGATCGCGAACTGCCAGATCGAGCTGAAGGACACGCGCGCCGCGCGCCGTACGCTGGAAGACCTGACCAAGGCCTATCCGCAATCCGAAGCCGCGCAGGCCGGCCGCGAGCGTCTCTCGCGCCTGCGCTGATGCGGGCGGAGCATTCCGCTTGAGCGCGATCATCGCTACCGCATCTCTCACTCCTCCCACAGCCGCCGCGGACGTCGTCACAGACACCGCGGCGCCTGACTTTGCGCGCCGCTTCGGCGGGCTCGAGCGGCTCTACGGCGTGTCCGGCGCAGCGCGCATCCGCGATGCGCACGTGCTGGTCGTCGGCATCGGCGGCGTGGGCTCGTGGGCGGTCGAGGCCCTGGCGCGCAGCGGAGTGGGGCACCTGACCATGATCGACCTCGACCACGTGTCGGAGTCGAACATCAACCGCCAGATCCATGCCCTCGACGCGACCGTCGGGCAGGCCAAGGTCGAGGCGATGCGCGAGCGCATCGCCCAGATCAACCCCGAGTGCAAGGTGCAGGCCATCGACGATTTCGTCGAGCCCGGCAACTGGCTTTCGCTGCTCGAGGCCGCGCAGGCTGCGAACGGGCCGGCAACGGCCGTCATCGACGCCTGCGACCAGGTGAAGGCCAAGGTGGCGATGGCGGCCTGGGCGCGTGCTTCGCGCGCCGCCTTCGTCACCGTGGGCGCGGCGGGCGGCAAGCGGCAGGCGCACAAGGTGGACATCGAAGACCTGTCGCTCGTCACGCACGACCCGCTGCTGGCCCAACTGCGCCAGCGCCTGCGCAAGGAGCATGGCGCCCCGCGCGAGGGCCGCAAGATCGGCATCGCCTGCGTCTTCAGCCGCGAAAGCGTGGCTCCGCCGGACGCCTCGTGCGCCATCGAAAGCGGCGACGGCACGCTCAACTGCCATGGCTACGGATCGGTGGTCAGCGTGACCGCGACTTTCGGCCAATGTGCGGCAGGTTGGGTCTTGGACAAAATAGCGTCCAAGCTCACGCTATAATCTTTGGCTTTGCTGGATGTCACTCCAGCAAAAACAGAAAAACGGCTCCGGGACGTTAGCTCAGTTGGTAGAGCAGCGGACTTTTAATCCGTTGGTCACTGGTTCGAATCCAGTACGTCCTACCAAGCCTTCTTCGAAATCCTCGCCTGCCTTGTGCACGCGAGGATTTTTTCTTGGCGGGTGGACGCAGAAGGACTCCGAAGCATCCTCGCCGATGCCGATCTTCAGGGCCGCTGTTGAGGGCACCCCAGCCTGAACTGCCTGTCCCGCGTGCGATGCCGTTCGGCGCGCTGCCAATCCTGCGTGTACATGCCTTGCGGCTGCCTCCCTAGCGCGTCCAGCCACATGATGCGTTCGGCGAGCCCGCTGCATTCTTCATTCATTCCGCGATCGACGTTCTGCGCCACCTGGCGCTCGTGTTCGCGCTGCTGCTCTGCGATGACTGCGTTGCTCCGCCTCGATGCCTCGCGCTCCTGCAGGCTCATTCCGTCGGCGATGTTCACGTCGCGCCGCAGGCGAACGGTGGTGGCGCGCGAGCCTTCGGGACACGGGCCGTCGGAGTACGCGGCCTTTCCTGAAGGCGTGAGGCACTTCGTGACTTCGAACGTGTCTGGCGCAGTTCGGTTTTCCTGCGGCGCATAGGATGGCAACGACGGTGCAGGCCGGCTGTTCGCGGAAGGCGGCGCGGATGCAGAGGGCAACGCGGAGGGACGGCTAGGGTGTTGCGACAGTAGCCACTCGGCCGCCAGGTAGAACGCGAACACCACGATCACGGCCACCGCCAGCCACAGGGCCAGGCGGCGCTCCGGAGGCGGCTGCCGCAGGTTGCGCTCCCAGGTCGTCATCGCTTCCCGGCGTTCGCGCATCGGATCGTGGTCGTCGTCGGTGCTCATGGGGCCGTAGTATCAAGGACCCTGTCCAGGACAAGAAAAAACCCGCCGTGGGGGCATGGCGGGTTTCTTGTCTTGAGGCTCGGCCTCTGGCGCTTCGCATCGTCGCCGGGCCGAACTGCCGAGCCGCTCAGGCCTCGGGCGCCACGCTGCCCGGAAGTGTTGCCGGCGGCGTGGCGCCTCCTGCTGTCGGTTCCTCGCCGGCGCTTTCTTCCTTCTCATGCCGCGCCGCGATGAACAGGTACATCGCCGGCACCACGAAGAGCGTGAACAGCGTGCCGATGGAAAGCCCGCTGAAGATCACGATGCCCATCGCCTTGCGGCCCGCGGCGCCGGCGCCCGAGGCGATCACCAGCGGCAGCACGCCGAAGACCATGGCGGCGGTCGTCATCAGGATGGGGCGCAGTCGGGTGCCGGCGGCTTCCACGATGGCGTCGAGCTTGCTCAGGCCCTGCTTCTGCAGGCGGTTGGCCACCTCGACGATCAGGATGCCGTGCTTGCTGATGAGGCCCATCAGCGTCACCAGGCCGACCTGCGTGTAGATGTTCATCGAGGCGAAGCCCCAGAAGATGAAGATCATCGCGCCGAAGAGCGCCAGCGGCACCGACACCAGGATCACCACCGGGTCGCGGAAGCTCTCGAACTGCGCCGCCAGCGCCAGGAACACGATGATCAGCGCGAACACGAAGGTGATGGCGAAGTTGCCCGACTCCTGCACGAACTGTCGCGACTGGCCCGAGTAATCCACCGTGTAGCCGCTGGGCGCCATCTGCTGCACCAGGCCGCGCAGGTACTCCAGCGTCTCGCCCTGCGTGCCGCTGGGCACGCCCTGGATGGTCACGGAATTGAGCTGCTGGAAGTGGTTCACCGTCTCCGGCTGCACGCTGTACTTCAGGCTCGCCACCGTGCTGGCCGGCACCACGCCGCTGGGCGTCTTGATGTAGAAGTTCAGCACGTCCGACGGGTTCAGCCGGTCGACCTGCTGCACCTGCGGGATCACCTTGTACGAGCGGCCCGAGATGGAGAAGTAGTTGACGTAGGCACCGCCCAGCGCCGCGCCCATCGCGTTGCCCACGTCCTGCTGCGTGATGCCCAGCGTGGCGATCTTGTCGCGGTCGACCACCACGGAGGCCTGCGGCAGGTCGATCTTCAGGTCGGCGTCGATGTAGTAGAACTTTCCGTCGGCGCGCGCCTTGTCCATGATCTGCTGGGCGAGGGCATTCAGGTTCTCGAAGGGCTCGGTCGTCTTGATGACGAACTGCACCGGCAGGCCCGAGGCGCCCGGCAGCGCCGGGAACTGGAAGGCCACCACCTTCGCGCCGGCAATGCCGTTCCAGCGCTTCTGCAGGTCGGTCTGGATGTCGTGCGCGCTGCGCGTGCGCTCGTCCCAGGGCTTGAGCAGCACGCCCGCGATGCCCGCGTTGGTGCTGGGCACGCCGGTCAGCTGGAAGAGCTGCGCGTACTCGGGCGTGTCGTGCGCGATCTTGAAGATCTGGTCCGCATACGTCTGCATCTGGTTGATGGTGGCCGTGGGCGCGCCCACCACCTGCGACAGCACGATGCCCTGGTCTTCCTCGGGCGCGAGCTCCGACTTCGACATCTTGAACATCACGAACAGCAGCGCCACCAGGATCGCGCCCATGACGATCATCACCGGCCAGGTCTTGAGCACGCCGCGCAATATCAGCTGGTAGCGGTGGTGCACGCGCTCGAAGACGTGCTCGATCTTCATCGCGAACTTGCCGCTGTCCTGCTCGGGCTTGAAGAAGCGCGAGCACATCATCGGCGACAGCGTGAGCGCCACGATGCCCGACACCACCACCGAGCCGGCCAGCGTGAAGGCGAACTCGGTGAAGAGCGAGCCGGTCAGTCCACCCTGGAAGCCGATGGGCACGTACACCGCCACCAGCACCACCGTCATGGCAAGGATGGGACCGCCCAGTTCGCGCGCCGCGAGCAGCGAGGCCTGCATGGGCGACTTGCCCTCTCGCATGTGCCGGTCGACGTTCTCCACCACGATGATCGCGTCGTCCACCACCAGGCCGATGGCCAGCACCAGCGCCAGCAGCGTGAGCAGGTTGATCGAGTAGCCCAGCGCCAGCATGATGAAGAAGGTGCCGATCAGCGACAGCGGCATCGCGATCACCGGCACCACCACCGCGCGCAGGCTGCCCAGGAACAGGTAGATCACCACCGTCACGATGACCAGCGCTTCCACCAGCGTCTTGATCACTTCGCTGATGGACGTGTTGATGAAGTCGGTCGAGTCGTAGACGATCTTGCCCGTCAGGCCCGTGGGCAACTGGGACTGGATGTCGGGGAACACCGTGCGCACCTGCTTGGCCACGTCGAGGATGTTGGCCTCCGGCGCGACCTTGATGCCGATGAACACCGAGCGCACGCCGTTGAAGGCCACGTTGAAGTCGTAGTTCTCCGAGCCCAGGGTCACGTTGGCCACGTCCTGCAGGCGCACGATCGCGCCGTTGGCGCTCTTCACCGACAGCTGCTTGAACTCGTCCACGCTGTGCAGCGAGGTGCCGGCCGTCAGAGGCACGCTCACCATCTGGCCCTTGCTCTGGCCGACGGCCGCGAGGTAGTTGTTGGCGGCCAGCGCGGCGCTCACGTCGGTGGCGGTCACGCCGTAGGCGGCCATCTTCTGCGCGTCGAGCCAGGCCCGCAGCGCGAAGGTGCGCGCGCCCAGGATCTCGGCGGTCTGCACGCCCGGAATGGCGTTGAGCTTGGGCTGCACCACGCGCACCAGGAAGTCGGTGACGTTGTTGTTGGGCAGCGTGTCGCTGTAGAAGCCGATGTACATGGCGTCGGTGGTCTGGCCCGTGGCCACCGTCAGCACCGGCTGCTGCGCCTGCGGCGGCAGCTGGTTGCGCACCGAATTGACCTGCGTGTTGATCTCGGTCAGCGCGCGGTTGGAGTCGTAGTTCAGCCGCAGCGTGGCGGTGATGGTCGACACGCCAAGGCTGCTGGACGACGACAGGTAGTCGATGCCCTGCGCCTGCGACACGGCGGCCTCCAGCGGCTGCGTGATGAAGCCCGCGACCGTGGCCGCGTCCGCGCCGTAGTAGGCGGTGGCGATGGTGACCACGCCGTTCTCGGTCTTCGGGTACTGGTTGACCGGCAGCCCGGCCAGCGCGCGCAGCCCGAGCACCACGATCAGCATGCTCACCACCATCGCCAGCACCGGCCGGCGGATGAAGATGTCCGTGAAGTTCATGCGGGCGACCTCACTTTTCCTGCGGCGTCGGCGCCGGGTTGTTGGCGGGCTGGACGCTGTTGTCCACCACCACCGGCGTGCCGTTCTTCAGCTTGTTCTGGCCGCTGCTCACCACCACCTGGCCGGCCGTGAGGCCCTTGACGATGGCGATCTGGTCGCCGCGCGTCGGACCGGTCTCGATGAAGACCTGCTGCGCGACGAGCTGCTTCGCGCCCGGCGGATTGGCGGGCTGGGCGGGAGCACCCGCGGCGCCAGCGGATCCTGCCTTCGGCGGCTCGGCCTCCTTCACCACGTACACGGTCGAGCCGTACGGGTTGTAGGTCACGGCGGTGGACGGCAGCGTGAGCTGCTCCTGCACGCTGCCCACGTCGATCTTCACGTTGGCGAACATGCCGGGCAGCAGCTGCTGCTTCGGGTTGGAGACGGTGGCCTCCACCTGCACGTTGCGCGTGGCGGCGTCCACCTTCGGGCTGATCGCGTTGATCTTGCCGCTGAAGGCCTGGCCCGGAAAGGTGTCCACCGTCAGGTTCACCACCTGGCCCACCGCCAGCCCCGCGAGCTGCTGCTGGGGCAGGGCGAAGTCGACGTAGATCGGGTCCAGCGTCTGCAGCGTGACGAGCTTGTCGCCCGCGTTCACGTACTGGCCGGGGTTCAGCGTGGTGATGCCCAGGCGGCCCGAGAAGGGCGCGCGGATCGATTTCTTCGCAACCACCGCGGCCTGCTGCTCGACCTGTGCGCGCTTGGCCTTCAGGTCGTTGGTGTCGGCGTCGATCTGCGCCTGGCTCACCGCCTGCACCGCGAGCTGCGCCTGGTCGCGCTTGAGCACGGTGGCGGCCTGCGCTGCGGCGGCTTCGGCCGAGTGCAGCAGGGCGATGTCGGAATCGGCGTTGAGCTCGACCAGCAGGGTGCCGGCCTTCACGTCCTGCCCCGACTTGAAATGCACCGTGCGCACCAGCCCGGCCACTTCGGTGCTCAGGTCGGCGCCGCGCACCGGATTCAGCGTGCCGACCGCGGTGAACTGCGACTGCCACTGCAGCTTCTGCACCTCGGCCGTCGACACCGTCTGCGGCGCCGGCTTGGGCACGGCGGCGATCAGCGCGCGGATCTGCATGAACTTGCCGAACGCGAGCACGGCGACCAGCAGCAGTACGCAGCCGATCATGATGATCATTCTTCGGGTCATAAATTGGCTTTTCTTGGAGTTTTTGGAGTGTTCGGGGCCGCTCAGTTCTGCGGCGCTGCTGCCTGGGAAGCCTGCTGAGCCGATTGCGCCGGTTGCGCCGGTTGCGCCGGCTGTCCGGGCGCGATGGCCGCATTGGCGAGCGCACCGCGGTTCCACCAGCCGCCCCCCAGCGCCTGGAAGAGGGCGGCCGTGTCGGCATAGCGCGCGGCCTGCGCCTGCACCAGCGCGGTGTGCGTCTGCAGCCAGGCCTGCTGCGCGGTCAGCAGCGTCACGTAGCTCACCGCGCCGGCGCGAAACTGCGCGGTCGACAGGTCGAGCGATTGCCTGGCGAGCGATTCGGCCGTGGCCTGGGTCTGCAGCGCGGCGGCGTCGAGTTCGAGCGCGCGCAGTGCATCGGCCACGTTCTGGAAGGCGCCGAGCACGGTGTTGCGGTATTGCGCCGCCGCCGAGTCGTAGGCCGCGACGGCGGCGCGCTGCTGCGCGCGCAGGGCGCCGCCGTTGAAGATCGGCTGCGTGAGCCCGGCGCCGATGTTCCACAGTGTGGTCGGCCCGGTGAACAGGTCGCGTGCGCGCAGGGAGGTGTTGCCGTAGCTGGCGCTCAGCTGTATCTGCGGATAGAGGTTCGCCGTGGCCACGCCGACCGCCGCGCTGGCCTGGTGCAGCTGCGCCTCGCTGGCGCGCACGTCGGGCCGCTGGCGCGCGAGCTCGGAGGGCAGCGACAGCGGCAGCTCCTGCGGCAGCGAGAGGCTGGCGAGATCGAATTCGGGCAGGCCCTGCTCTGACGGCAGGCGGCCCGCGAACACCGCGAGCTGGTGGCGCGTCTGCGCGAGCGACTTCTCCAGCGGCGGGATCGCCGCCTGCGTCTGCGCGACCTGCGTGCGCTGCTGCAGCACGATCGACTTCGGGATCGCGCCGGTATCGAACTGCTTTTCGATCACGCCCAGTTGCTCGCGCTGTGCCTGCAGCACCTCGCGCGTGGCCTGCAGCTGGCCGCGCAGCGCGGCTTCGCGGATCGCGGTGGTGACGAGGTTCGACGTGAGCGTGAGGTAGGTCGCCTCGACCTGGTAGCGCTGCGCTTCCACGGCGGCCTGCGCGCCCTCGATCTGCCGGCGCGAGCCGCCGAACACGTCGAGGTTGTAGCTGACGTTGACCGAGGCGTTGTACAGCGTGAGCAGCTGGCCGCCCGGCACCTGCGTGCTGACCTCGGAGGCCCGCTCGCGCTGCGCGCCCAGTTGTGCCGTGACCTGCGGCCACAGCAGGTTGCCCGACTTCGCGTCATAGGTGGCTTCGGCCTGCCGCAGCGCGGCCTGCGCGGACGCCAGCGTAGGGCTCTGTTCGAGCGAGGCGCGGATCAGCCGGTCGAGCTGCTGGGAGCGGAACACCTCCCACCACTGGGCCGGGATGTCACGGCCCGGCAGCAGTTCCTGGGCCTGTCCGGCCGGCACGTCGGACTTCGCGGTGCGCGCCGGCATCGGCGCGGGGGTGTAGTCGGCACCGCTGGCGGCGGCGGGAAGATCGGGCGTCCTGAAATCCGGCCCGACCGCGCAGCCGCCCACCAGCAGCAGGACGACGCCGAGCACGGCACCCTGAACGGGCCACCCCGGCCGCGAGCGCGCAGGCGCAGCGCGCAACGACGAACCGGGGTGATCCTCCAACGCATTGTTTTCTTGATATTGCATGGGGCAGCGGTTGTACACCCGGAACGCCCGGGCTGCCTGACTTTCCCGAAGTCTCGTAGCCGTCGCCCCGCGTTGCGAGGCCGTTGCGACGAAACAGGATCTGCACGGCGCGAAATGTACGGGCAAGGCGCCAAACGCACCACCCCAAGGCGCTGGCATCAAATCAACGACGGCCCAATGCCAGAAACACCGAGGAACCGGCTTCGCCGGGCCTCAGGTGTTGCCCCCGGTAGGGGGTTGGCGAAGCGGCACGCAGTGCCGCGCAGCCTGGGGGCGAGCAACATCCAGACAAAAAAAAGCCCGCACGAAGGCGGGCTCGAAGGTGACCTGCTGGAGGAGGGAGGATCAGAGGATGCAGGCCACAGGGAGAGCCATGAATATCGCTTCCGAACCTGCACGCAACCTGACCTCGACGGAATCCTGTTCCACGCTAATTTCCGGCTCATTCTTTGCCGGACGCGTCAATCGCGCTCGCGATCGGTCCTCGCTCAGTCTTCGTCTTCCCACTTGCCGACAACGGTGCCCAGCACGGTGAAGGACGTGCGTACCGGCTCGTGCTTCGGGTTCAGCGGCAGCAGCCAGCGGCGGCCGTCGTCCTGCTTGAACACCTTGAAGGTGACCTCGTCGCTGTCATCGAGCTTCGCGATGACGCGTTCGCCGTCGTCGGGCTTTCTCAGCGCGGTATCGACGAAGACGATGGAGCCTGGCGGGTAGCTCTTCAGCAGGCCGCTGGTGGAGGTCATGCTGTCGCCGCGAACGCGCAGCGCATAGCTCTGGAGGCTGTGGTGGGCGATGCAGGGAATCCAGCGCTCGGCGTGCGGCTGCTGCGAGATCTCGTGGCTGTCCCAGTTGGCTGCGTCGGCCCAGGAGATGAGCGGCACCGTGCCTGGCGTGCGCGGGTTGAAGCTGGGAATGGACGGCGGCGTGTGCGTCACCCGATAGGGGCCGAGCGGTTCGCTGACCCGGTCGCGGGCCTGGCGGAGCTGGTCTTCGTCCCACGGGGCGGGGCCGTCGCCGGTGTCCAGCCAGTTCGGATCGGCACGGTAGGCGCGCGCCAGGGCCAGCACGCTCATGGAGCGGGTGACGTCGCCTCGTTCGATCTTGGAAATGCTGGATTGCTTGACGCCCGAGACCGCTTCGGCCTGCTTCTGCGTCATCTTGGCGAATTTGCGCGCGGCAAGGGCGCGTTTGGCAATGCTGTCCATCGAGTGGGGATTTAAGCCCAAACGAATATTCTTCTCAAACTCTAGAATAGTAAAAAAAGGGAGGAAAGAATGAAGCCACGGGAGTTGGTTCTGGCGTTGAGGGCCATGGGCCTCACGCAGAAGCAGATCGAAGAGAGAACGGGAATTCCCCAGCCGACGGTCTCCAAGATCGGGCTGGGCCGGGTGGCCGACGTGATGTCGCGCCACTATGTCGCGCTGGTGGCCGCCTACGAGCAGCGGGTGAAGGAGGAAGCGCTCAAGCCCGGGCCTGAGGCTTTCCGCCAGCCCGAGAAGAAAAAGCAGCCATAGCGATGAGCGCGCGATGCGCCGTCAACTATGGCCGTCGGGCCTGTGGCTCGACCGCACGCTTTGCGTGCTGCTGGCGCTGCTGTCCCTCGCGGGGCTTGCCTTCGGGCTGATCGCGGCGCGCCCGGCCTTTGCGGGCGGCGGCTGCTTCGGGCTGGTCTGCGCGGCGTGGGCGGCGCAGGTGCTCTTCGATGGCGAGGCGCTCAGGCGCTCGCGTGCGGTTCGGGCGGCGCGAGAGCGAGGGTGGTACTGACCCGGACGCAGTCCTTGATGTGCTGTTCGCCGAGGGCGCGCAGCGCCGCGTAGCCGAGCGCGGCCGACACCACCTGCCCGGCGATGGGCACGTACTTGGTCGCCTGCTTGGCCGTGAGGCGCACGCCCGCGTGCCTGGCGAGGCGCAGCAGCAGGTCGCGCGTGACCAGCCTGCCGACCAGCAGCGCGCCCACCGTGGTCGCGGCCTTCTGGATGCGCTCGCGCTGGTGCGGCGCGAGCTTCTCGACCTGCGTGACCGAAAGGCCGAACTCGGCGCTGATCTGCGGCACCAGCCGCGAGAGCAACGCGGCGTCGGCCATCCAGTCCAGGCCTGGCAGGGGAACCGCGCTGGCCGCTGCCGCCATCAGCGCCTTGCGGCTGATGAGGCGGCGGCTGCGGTGGACGGCGGCGATGAGCTTCTCATCGCCCCGGGCCAGTTCGATGGCTGACGGCATCCGGTGGCTCCCTTCCTTCTTCCTGCCTGCGTGGCCTTTCGGTTCAGGCCGCCAGGGCTTCCAGCTGGTCCGAAAGGGCCAGCCAGCGCTCCTCGAGGCGGCCGATTTCGTCGTTGAGCGCCTTCAGCCGCTTGCCGGCTTCGGCGATCTCGCCGGCGGGCAGCGGCTGGGCCAGCCGCGCTTCGAGCTCCGCACGCTCGGTGGCGGCCTTGGCCAGGCGCTCGTCGATCTGGGCGATTTCGCGCTTGATCGGTTTGGCCTGGTCGCTGCGCTGCTGGCGATCCTGGGCATCCTGCTTGCGCTGCTGGGGCGCGGGCGTGGCTGCGGCGGCCGGTGCCGCGGCGGCTTCGGCCTCGCGCACCGCCACCTTGGCTTCCTCGCGCAGGCGCTTGGACTCGTCGAGCAGGTAGCGCTGGTAGTCGTCGAGGTCGCCTTCGAAGTCGCCGACCACGCCGCGGCCCACCAGCCAGAACTCGTCGCACACCGAGCGCAGAAGCGCGCGGTCGTGGCTTACCAGCATCAGCGTGCCCTCGAATTCGTTGAGCGCCACGGCCAGCGCCTCGCGGGTGGCGAGGTCCAGGTGGTTCGTCGGCTCATCGAGCAGCAGCAGGTTGGGGCGCTGCCACACCATCATCGCGAGCACGAGGCGGGCCTTTTCGCCGCCGCTCATGGTGCCCACGGGCTGCTTGACCATGTCGCCGCTGAAATTGAAGCTGCCCAGGTAGCCGCGCAGCGCCTGTTCGCCCGAGGGCTCCCTGGCGTTGCCGCCGAGCTCGCGCGCCAGGCGCACCATGTGCTCCAGCGGGTTGCTCCCGGGGTGCAGCACGTCGAGTTCCTGCTGCGCGAAGTAGCCGATGTTCAGGCCCTTGCCCTCGGTGACCTGGCCCGCCAGCGCACCCATCTCGCGCGCGATGGTCTTCACCAGCGTCGACTTGCCCTGGCCGTTGGCGCCCAGGATGCCGATGCGCTGGCCCGCCAGCACCGAGCGGTTGACGCCGCGCAGGATGGTCTTGGGCTCGGCGTCTTCCACGACGTAGCCGAAGCTCGCATTGCTGATCGACAGCATCGGGTTCGGGATGTTGCCCGGCTCCTTGAACTCGAAGCTGAAGTCGGCTTCGGCCAGGAGCGGCGCCACGCGTTCCATGCGCTCCAGCGCCTTGACCCGGCTCTGCGCCTGCTTGGCCTTGCTGGCCTTGGCCTTGAAGCGGTCGATGAACTTCTGCAGGTGGGCGATCTTTTCCTGCTGCTTGGCGAAGGCCTGCTGCTGCTGCTCCATCTGCAGCGCGCGCATATCCTCGAACTTGCTGTAGTTGCCGCCGTAGCGCGTGAGCTGGGCGTTGGCGATGTGCAGGGTGACGTCGGTCACGGCGTCGAGGAACTCGCGGTCGTGGCTGATGACGATCATGGTGCCCGGGTACTTCTGCAGCCAGGCTTCGAGCCACACCAGCGCGTCCAGGTCCAGGTGGTTGGTGGGTTCGTCCAGCAGCAGCAGGTCGCTCGGGCACATCAGCGCGCGGGCCAGTTGCAGGCGCATGCGCCAGCCGCCGGAGAAGCTGTTGACCGGCGCGTCGAGCTCGTGCGTCTTGAAGCCCAGGCCCAGGATGAGCGCCTGCGCGCGCGGCACGGCGTCGTGCTCGCCGGCGTCGGCCAGGTCGGTGTAGGCGTGGGCAAGCTCCATGCCGATGTCGGCGTCGTCGGGGTTCTCGGCGTAGGCGGCCTCGATGGCGGCCAGCTGCTCGCGCAGCTCGGTCAGGCGGGTGTCGCCGCCCACCACGAAGTCGGTGGCCGACTCCTCGGTCTCGGGCATGTTCTGCGCCACCTGGGCCATGCGCCACTGCTTGGGAATGGAGAAATCGCCGCCGTCTTCGTGCAGCGTGCCGTTGAGCAGGGCGAAAAGGGTCGACTTGCCGGCGCCGTTGCGGCCCACCAGCCCGACCTTCTCGCCGGGGTTGAGGGTGACCGTGGCGCCGTCGAGCAGGACCTTGGCGCTGCGGCGAAGAATGACGTTCTTGAGAGTGATCATGAATAGGAGCCTGACGGGGGATTATCCCGTGGGGGCTATAGGCATTCGCGAATGCGGGGTCAGAACGCAGAGGTCGCGAAGGTTCCGCAGAAGTCGCAGAAGAAAAACCGAATATTCGGCTCTTCTGCGATTTCTGCGTGGTTTCTGTTTTATTCCTGCGTCCGGCCGTCCGATTTCAGCAGCGCATCCCGTGCCACCAGCAAAACCTGGTCTTCGCCCGCCGAGGTTTCGAGCCAGAAGACTTCGAGCTGCGGGAATGCCGCCTCGAAGTATTCGCGCTCGTTGCCGATCTCCAGCACCAGCACTGCGCGCTCGCTCATGCGCGAGGGCGCGTCGGCGAACAGCTGCCGCACGAAATCCATGCCGTCGGTGCCGCCGGCCAGCGCCAGCTCGGGCTCGGCGCGATATTCGGCGGGCAGGGCGGCCATGCTGGCGCTGTTCACGTAGGGCGGGTTGCACAGCACCAGGTCGTAGGGGCCGGGCAGGTTCTTCAATCCGTCGGATTCGACCAGCCTCACGCGCGAGTCCAGCTCGTGGCGGGTGACGTTGATGGCCGCCACTTCGAGCGCCTGCACCGACAGGTCGCCCGCGTCCACCGTCACTTCCGGGTAGGTGAGCGCGGCCAGCACGGCAAGGGAGCCGTTGCCGGTGCACAGGTCGAGCACGCGCTGCGTGTGTTCGCCCAGCCAGTAGTCGATGGTTCCGTCGGCGATCAGCTCGGCGATGAAGCTGCGCGGCACGATGGCGCGCTCGTCCACGTAGAAGGGCACGCCCTGCAGCCAGGCTTCCTTCGTGAGGTAGGCGGCGGGCTTGCGCGTGGAAATGCGCTCGTCGATGAGCGCTGCCGCCTTGCCCGCGTCGACGGGCGACACGGGCCTGTCGGCCACGCCGTCGAGGTCGTCCAGCGGCAGCTTCAGGCGCCACAGCACCAGCCAGGCGGCTTCGTCGAAGGCGTTGGCGGTTCCGTGGCCGAAGGCGACGCCGGCTTCTTCCAGCCGCTTCGCGCCCGACTCGATGAGTTCGATGACGGTGCTCATCCGGCGAGCGCGGCGTCCAGCCGCTTCAGGGCGCGCAGGTAGATGTTCTTCAGCGTCTCGATCTCGGCCACTTCGATGTGCTCGTCGATCTTGTGGATGCTGGCGTTCACCGGGCCCAGTTCGACCACCTGCCTGCAGATCTTGGCGATGAAGCGCGCGTCGCTGGTGCCGCCGCTGGTCGAAAGCTCGGTCTCGATGCCCGTTTCTTCGCGGATGGCGCCCTGCACCGCCTCCACCAGCTCACCCGGCGTGGTCAGGAAGGGCTGGCCGCCGATGGTCCAGGCCAGGGTGTAGTCGACCTGGTGCGCATCGAGCACGGCGTGCACGCGCTGCTGCAGCGACTCGGGCGTGGATTCGGTCGAGAAGCGGAAGTTGAAGTCGATCACCGCGCTGCCCGGGATCACGTTGCTCGCGCCGGTGCCTGCGTGGAAGTTGCTGATCTGCCAGCTGGTCGGCTGGAAGTACGGGTTGCTCGCCGCGTCCCAGCCGCCGGCGGCGTTGATGGCCACCAGCTCGGCCAGCGCGGGCGCGACCGCATGCACCGGGTTCTTCGCCAGGTGCGGATAGGCGATGTGGCCCTGCACGCCCCTGACCGTGAGCTTGCCGCTCATGGTGCCGCGGCGGCCGTTCTTGATCATGTCGCCGCAGCGCTCCACGGCCGTGGGCTCGCCGACGATGCAGTAGTCGATGGTCTCGCCGCGCGCGGCCAGCGCGTTGCAGACCACGACGGTGCCGTCGACGCCGGGGCCTTCCTCGTCGCTGGTGAGCAGCAGGGCCAGCGTGAGACGCGGCTCGGGCACGGCCTGCAAGAAGTCTTCGATGGAGGTCACGAAGGCCGCGACCGAGGTCTTCATGTCGCAGGCGCCGCGGCCGTAGAGCTTGCCGTCGCGGTGCGTGGGCGTGAAGGGGTGGCTGGTCCACTGCTCGACGGGACCGGTGGGCACCACGTCGGTGTGGCCGGCGAACACCAGCGTCTTCGTGGCGGCCTGGGCGTTCGCGGGACGGCGCACCGCCCACAGGTTGGTCACCCGGAAGTCGGCCGGGCCGCTCTCGATGGTCTCCAGAGTGAAGCCCAGCCGCGCCAGCCGCTCGCCGAGGATCTGCTGGCAGCCCGCGTCGTCGGGGGTGACGGAAGGGCGCGAGATGAGTTGTTCGGCTAGCTGGAGCGTACGGGACATCGGGAAAAGGCTGGGTTCAGAACTTCACGTCTAGCGTGATGTCGGTGAAAGTGGGTTCGTCGACCTGGTCCGTCAGGTGGCGGTCGTCGACCTGCTGCTTGGGCGCCGCGCGGTTCTGCAGGCGCCACATGAGGTTGGTGGGCGAGTCGGCCTGCGACAGGCCCTCTTCGCGGGTGATGCGCTCTTCGACGATGAGTCGGGCGATGTCTTCCTCGAAGGTCTGCGAGCCTTCGGCCATCGACTTTTCCATCGCCTCCTTCACGCCGGAGAAGTCGCCCTTCTCGATCAGCTCGGCCACCAGCGCGGTGTTGAGCATGACTTCGAGCGCCGGCACGCGGCCGCCGGTCGGCGTGCGCAGCAGGCGCTGCGACACGATGGCGCGCAGCGCGCCGCCCAGGTCGCCCAGCAGCGTGGGGCGCACCTCGACGGGGTAGAAGCTCAGGATACGGTTCAGCGCGCGGTAGCTGTTGTTGGCATGCAGCGTGGCCACGCAGAGGTGGCCCGACTGCGCGTAGGCGATGGCGGCGGACATGGTGTCGCGGTCGCGGATCTCGCCGATCTGGATTACGTCGGGCGCCTGGCGCAGCGCGTTCTTCAGCGCCGTCTGCAGCGAGGTGGTGTCGCTGCCCACGTCGCGCTGGTTCACCACCGACTTCTTGTTGGTGTAGGTGAACTCGATCGGCTCCTCGACCGTGAGGATGTGGCCGCTGGCGTGCTCGTTGCGGTAGTCCAGCATCGAGGCCAGCGTGGTGGTCTTGCCCGCGCCAGTGGCGCCGACCATCAGGATCAGCCCGCGCTTTTCCATGATGAGCGTCTTCAGGATGTCGGGCAGGTTCAGCTCGTCGAAGCTGGGAATGGTGGAGGCGATGTGCCGCACCACCACCGCGTAGGTGCCGCGCTGGCGCATGGCGCTGATGCGGTAGTTGCCGGCGCCCTCGATGTGCACCGCCATGTTCAGCTCGCCCGTGCTCTCCAGCTCCTGGATGCGCCCGGCGGGCACCACCTCGGACAGCAGCGCCAGCGGCGCCGTGGGCGGCAGCACCTGCGCGTTGACCGGCAGGCAGATGCCGTTGATGCGGATCAGCACCGGCGAGTGGGCCGAGAGATAGATGTCGGAGGCCTTGCGTTCGGCCATCAGACGAAGAAGCCGTTCCATCATGTTCATCGGTCTCTCTCCTCGGGTGCTGTTTGAATCATTCGTGGGCTGCGTGCGGGCCGTGGTCTTCGCGGGGAACGCCGCGGAACCGGCTTTGCCGGGCCGCTGGCGTTGCCCCCTGCAAGGGGGTGTGCGAAGCGACACGAAGTGCGCGCAGCATGGGGGTGTGCCTGGTTTAGTCGCGCAGCAGGTCGTTCAGGCTGGTCTTCGAGCGCGTCTGCGCGTCGACCGTCTTCACGATGATCGCGGCGTAGGTGCTGTAGTCCTGGCCCGACTTGGTCTTCTTGGGCAGGTTGCCGCTGATGACCACGCTGCCGCTGGGCACGCGGCCGTACGAGATCTCGCCGGTGTCGCGGTTGAAGATCGGGGTGCTCTGGCCGATGTACACGCCCATGCCCAGCACGGAGTTCTCTTCGACGATCACGCCCTCCACGACTTCGGAGCGCGCGCCGATGAAGCAGTTGTCCTCGATGATGGTCGGGTTGGCCTGCAGCGGCTCCAGCACGCCGCCCAGGCCCACGCCGCCGGACAGGTGCACGTTGGCGCCGACCTGCGCGCACGAGCCCACGGTGGCCCAGGTGTCGACCATGGAGCCTTCGCCCACGTAGGCGCCGATGTTCACGTACGAGGGCATCAGGATCGCGCCCTTGGCGATGAAGCTGCCGCGGCGGGCCACGGCCGGCGGCACGATGCGCACGCCGGAGTCCTTCAGCTCGTTGGCCGACAGGTGCGAGAACTTGGTGGGCACCTTGTCGTAGAAGCCGAGCGAGCCGGACTGCATCTGCTCGTTGTCCTTCAGGCGGAACGACAGCAGCACGGCCTTCTTGACCCACTGGTGCACGGTCCACTTGCCCACGCCTTCGCGGGTGGCCACGCGCAGCTTGCCGTTGTTGAGTTCGGTGATGACGTGCTCGACGGCGTCGCGCACTTCGGCCGGCGACGAGGCGACCGAGATGTTGGCGCGGTCTTCCCACGCGGCGTCGATGATTTGTTGCAGTTGCTGGGTCATGGAGGGTCTCGGGTGAAAAATGGGAGCAGGGGCCAGGAGAGGCGGATCAGCGGCGGGCTTCCTTGCAGAAGCGCACGATGCGCTGTGCGGCCTCCACGCATTCGGCCGTTTCGGCCACAAGCGCCATGCGGATGCGGCCCCGGCCGGGGTTGACGCTGTGCGCGCCGTAGGTGGTCTGGCGCGCCAGATAGCTCCCCGGCAGAACCGTCACATTGTATTGAGCGTAAAGCGCCCGGGCGAAGGCTTCGTCGTCGCCAGCCCACACTTCGGGCACGCCGGCCCACAGGTAGAAACTGGCGTCGGGCAGGCGCACGTCGAGCACCGGCTCCAGCAGCGGGGTGACGGCTGCGAACTTGGCGCGGTACTGGGCGCGGTTGTCGACCACGTGCGACTCGTCGCCCCAGGCCGCGATGCTGGCGGCGGCCACGGTGCCGCTCATGGCGCTGCCGTGGTAGGTGCGGTAGAGCAGGAATTTCTTGATGATGGCCGCGTCGCCCGCCACGAAGCCGCTGCGCAGGCCGGGCACGTTGCTGCGCTTGGACAGCGAGGTCAGCGCGATCAGGTTGCGGAAGTCGGGCCGGCCGAGCTTGACCGAGGCCTCGAGGCCGCTGAGCGGGGGCTCGTCGCGGAAGTAGATCTCGCTGTAGCACTCGTCGGCCGCGATCACGAAGCCGTGGCGGTCGGAGAGCGCGAAGAGCTTCTTCCACTCGTCCAGCGCCATCACCGCGCCCGTGGGGTTGCCTGGCGAGCAGACGAACACCAGTTGGGTGCGCGCCCAGATCTCCTCGGGCACGCTGTCCCAGTCGACCGCGAAATTGCGCTCCGGCACGCTGGGCACGTAGTACGGCTCGGCGCCGGCCAGCAGGGCCGCGCCTTCATAAATTTGATAGAACGGATTCGGCGACATCACCGCCGGCTGCGGCGAGGCCGTCGGGTCGACCACCGTCTGGGCCAGCGAGAACAGCGCCTCGCGCGAGCCGTTGACCGGCAGCACCTGCGTGGCCGGGTCGAGGGTGAGGCTGTAGCGGGTCTTGAGCCAGTCGGTGAAGGCGGTGCGCAGCTTCAGGTCGCCGGCGGTGGCGGGGTAGGCGGCCAGCGCGCCGAGGCTGGCGCTCAGCGCGTCCTTGATGAAGCCCGGCGTGGCGTGCTTGGGTTCGCCGATGCCCAGGCTGATGGCCGTGAACTCGGGGTTGGGCGTGACGCCCGCGAACAGCTGCTTCAGCCGCTCGAAGGGGTAGGGTTGCAACCGGGAAAGCAGGGGATTCATGGCCGGGATTATCGGTGACAGGTGTTACCGCTCCCGGCGAAGCGGCTACTCGCGGCGGCCGGCAGCAAGGCTCAGGCTGCGCTGCGCCGGTAGAAGGCCAGCGAGCCGGCCAGGGCCAGCAGCATGCCGCCGCAGGCGCGGTCGATCCAGCGCGTGGCCGACACGGTCAGAAGCCGGATCGCCCGGGCGCCGACGAAGGCATAGGCCAGCATCACCGCCATGTCCAGGCCCGCGAAGATCAGCGCGATGACGATGTACTGCGGCGCCTGGGCCGCCGACGGGTCGATGAACTGCGGCAGCAGCGCCGAGCAGAAGATGTAACCCTTGGGGTTGGTCACTGCCACCAGGAACGACTTGAAGAAGATGCGCCGGCTCTCGCCCGCCGTGGCCGAGGGGGGCGCATCGGCGGCCGGCAGGTGGAAGCCGCCCCTGGAGCGCAGCATGCGCAGGCCCAGCCAGGCCAGGTAGATGGCGCCCACCCATTTCAGCATCGAGAACCAGAACTCCGACGCGGCCAGCAGGGCGCCCAGGCCCAGCGCCACCGCGCCGACGAGCACGAAATCGGACAGCACCGCCCCGAGCATCCCCGGCAGCGCGCGGCGCACGCCATGGCGCGAGCCGTTGCTGAGCGCCAGCAGCACCGTGGGCCCGGGCGTGGCGATGGCGGCGAAGGCCACGATGGCGAAGAGCAGGGCGGTGGCGAGCGTCATCGGGGCAGTCTCCTTGTTGAGTTTTGGCGGCCGGGGCTAGATCTTCTTGACCAGCACCTGGCTCTTGCGGTCCCAGTTGTACTTGCGCTTGCGGGCTTCGGGCAGCCAGTCGGGGTTGACCTGCTGGAAGCCGCGCTTGAGGAACCAGTGCATGGTGCGCGTGGTGAGCACGAAGATGCTCTCCAGGCCGATGGCCTTGGCGCGGTGCTCGATGTGCTTGAGGATGCGCTCGCCGTCGCCCTGCGACTGCGATTGCGGCGACACCGTGAGCGCCGCCATCTCGGCCGTGCGCGCCTCGGGATAGGGATAGAGCGCCGCGCAGCCGAAGATCACGCCGTCGTGCTCGACCACCGTGTACTGGTGGATGTCGCGCTCGATCTCGGTGCGGTCGCGCTTGACCAGCGTGCCGTCGCGCTCGAAGGGCTCGATCAGCTGCAGGATGCCGCCGATGTCGTCCACCGAGGCCTCGCGCAGGCTCTCGAGCTTCTCGTCGATCACCATGGTGCCCACGCCGTCGTGCACGTACACCTCCAGCAGCAGCGAGCCGTCCAGCGCGAAGGGCAGGATGTGGTTGCGCTCCACGCCGGCCTTGCAGGCCTTCACGCAGTGCTGCAGGTAGAAGGCGGTGTCGGTGGGCTTCTGCGGCGGCGGCAGCGAGGCCAGCAGCTTCTCGGCGGCGTCCAGCGGCAGCTCGGTGTCGATGGGGTTGTCCTCGCTCTCGGGCAGCTCGCTGTCGATGCGGATGCCGGGAATCTCGGTCAGGAAGATCAGCTTGTCGGCCTGCAGCGAAATGGCCACGCTGGTGGCGACTTCTTCCATCGTCAGGTTGAAGGCCTCGCCCGTGGGCGAGAAGCCGAAGGGCGACATGAGCACCATGGCGCCGAAGTCGAGCGTGCGGCGGATGCCGGCGGCGTCCACCTTGCGCACCAGGCCCGAATGCTTGAAGTCCACCCCGTCGACCACGCCCACCGGCCGCGCGGTGATGAAGTTGCCCGAGATCACCCGCACCGTCGAGCCCGCCATCGGCGTGTTGGGCAGGCCCTGGCTGAAGGCGGCCTCGATCTCGTAGCGCAGCTGGCCGGCGGCTTCCTGCGCGGAGTCGAGCGCCACTTCATCGGTGATGCGGATGCCGTGCGAGTACTTCGCCTCGTGCCCCTTGGCCGCCAGCTGCTCGTTGACCTGCGGACGGAAGCCGTGCACCAGCACGATCTTCACGCCCATGCTCTGGATCAGCGCCAGGTCCTGCGCGATGTTCTGCAGCTTGCCCGCCGCGATCGCCTCGCCCGCGAGCCCGACCACGAAAGTCTTACCGCGGTGCGTGTGAATGTAGGGCGCGACCGAGCGGAACCAGGGCACGAAGGTGAAATTGAAGACGGTGGACATGGGGCGTGATTGTGCATTCATGAAGGGGCATTTGCCTGACTCGGCCGACTCGGCCCGACCCGGGCCGGGTCAGGCGAATCAGGCGATCGCGCGCAGCACGCGGGCCGCGCTGGCGGGGACCGAGCCGCCGCCTGCGCGAGGCGCGGGAGGCGGCGGCAGCGGCAGTCCCCCGTGCCGGGCACGGAAGCCCGCCAGCAGCGCCGCGTAGGCGTCCGTGGCCGCGTGGGCCTCGCCCGAGCCCGGATCGGGCAGCCCCAGCATTGCCGCCAGCGCTGCCGGCGCGATGGAGCCGTCGCGCAGCAGCGCATCGACCACCGTCATCAGCGCCGGCGTGTGGGCCTCCAGCAGCGCCAGCGCGCGCTCGTGCTCCTGCGCCAGCAGCGCTTCGATCTCGGGGTTGGTGGCCGCGATATCGGTGTTGACGTTGTCGCCCGGGTCGTTCGCGACGTCGGTGCGGCTCAGCCGCGTGCCGAAGGCGAAGTGGCGCACGTACTGCGCCGCATTGGCGGTCGCCTGCATGAAGTCCTGCGTGGCGCCCGAAGTGCAGGCCTGCTCGCCGAACACCAGCTGCTCGGCGGCGCGGCCGGCCAGGCTCACGCAGATGCGGTCGCGCAGGTTCTCCTTCGACCAGGCCTTGCGCTGCTCGTAGCTGTTGTAGCCGCCCTCGAACGAGGCCACGTTGATCTTGATCTCCTGCGGCGCGCGGCCGAAGAGCAGGCCGTACGCCACGCCGTGGCCGGCCTCGTGCACCGCGAGCAGGGCGCGGAAGTCCTCGCTCGAACGCTGCTTGAGGCGGTTCAGCTCCAGTGCCACCGGAAACTGGCGGCGCGCCTTGCGGTACTTCGCCGAGATGGCCGACACGCCCGCGTCCAGCGAGAGCCATACCGGCTCGCTGCCGTTGGCGCCTTGCTCCAGCGCCCACAGCGCGGCGTTGACCAGCGTGGCGCTCAGGATCGCGTGGATCGACGAGAACAGCGGCCGCGTGCCCTGCGCCGGGAACACCGCGTTGGCGTAGATCTGCTCGTACACGCTCGCATCGAGCACGAAGCGCACGCCGGAGCTCTCCTGGATCTCGGCCACGTAGCGGTCGCAGATCGACAGGATCAGGCGCACGTAGGTCGCGCGGTTGAACGAGGGGTAGATCACGTGGTTGTTGCCGAGGCGGGCGATCTGCTCGGGTCGGAAGCGCTCGGCCAGCGCCTTCTTCACGTCGATGACGGAGAGCTTCTTCGTCAGGGCGTGGAAGATGTCGGCGTCGGTGTCGCAGTCTTCGACACGCTGGGCCGTCTCGGCGTACATCTCGTCGAGGTTGCCCGAGACGAACACCAGCAGCTTGCTGTAGTCGGTCTCCCAGCTCTGCTGCGTGTCGCGGAAGGCGCGCAGGCGCGCGTGCACCTCGGCGGGCTTCCAGGCCATGATCTGCAGCAGCGTTTCCGACAGCTTCAGGCAGCGCTTCACCTCGCGCGCCTCCCAGGGCGACAGGTGCAGCTTGCGCTTCTTGTCGTACTTCTTCTTGTCGGTGCCGTCGCGGTCCTGCGTGTATTCGGTGTAGGCCAGCGACGACTCGATCTCGCCGAGCATCGAAAGCGCGGGCGGCAGGCGGCCGTCGGACAGCAGCGCCCACACGTCCTGGTAGCGCTCTACCTTGGCGTCGTTGCCGCCGTTGTCGACCGTGCGGAAGCGCTGGAACTCGTCCAGCACCAGGATGCCGGGCATGCCCTCGGCGATGCCCGACTCGGCCAGCATGGCCGAGATGGAGCCGCGGCTGTGATGGCCCGAGCCATGGCTGAAACCGTCCATCTGCACTTCGATGAAGCGGTCGTAGAAGCCCAGGTGCTGCGCGAGCCTGCGCACCAGCTGCGTCTTGCCGGTGCCGGTGAGGCCCCAGAGGCAGACGATGACGGGGCGGCTGATGAGCTGCGGCAGCACATACCAGGCGCGAAGCGAATCGATCACGCGATCGATGATGTCGTCGATGCCGAAGAGCTCGGTCTTCAGTGCTTCGGCGACGGTCTGCAGGTGGCGAGTGCGCTCGGCGAGCTCGGCATGCAGTTGGGTACGGATGTCTTTGGACATGTTTTTCTTCTTGGATATCTGACGGGAACAGGAATGCGGCCGCCCCTTCACCATGAAGGAGTCGGCGGGCGTGACGCTGTGGGTGTCGGTTGCGGCGCTTCGGTCTGCGAAGCGCGCCGACCGTGTCGATGGCGCGGGCTTCAGGCCGGGCGAGGCAACTTGACCCTTCCGTGCGCACGGGGCGCACGGCTTGCGCAGCGACGGCGCAAGGTGGTGAGGGCAAGGCGGTAGGACATGGACGCGATCGTAGTGGCGGTTTGCAATTGAGTAAAGACTATTTACGGATCGTGTTGCAATCGAACCGCGCGCTGTGGATGCCGTGCAACAACGGTGGTGCGCGCCGATAATCGACGGTTTGCCTGCCGCGCCGGCCCGACGACTGTTTTCCCTTGACGACCACCACACCCCTTCGCATCGAATTCCCCGAATCGCTTCCTGTCTCCAGCAGGCGCGACGAGATCATGGACGCCATCTCGGCGCACCAGGTCGTGATCGTCTGCGGCGAGACGGGCTCGGGCAAGACCACGCAGTTGCCCAAGATCGCCCTCGCGCTGGGCCGCGGCAAGATCAACGCCGAGCCCGGCAAGGGCCGGCTCATCGGCCACACACAGCCGCGCCGCATCGCCGCGAGCTCGGTGGCCAAGCGCATCGCCGAGGAGCTGAAGACGCCGCTGGGCGACGTGGTCGGCTTCAAGGTGCGCTTCCAGGACCGCCTCTCGCGCGACGCCTCCGTCAAGCTGATGACCGACGGCATCCTGCTGGCCGAGACGCAGACCGATCCGCTGCTGAAGGCCTACGACACGCTCATCATCGACGAGGCCCACGAGCGCTCGCTGAACATCGACTTCCTGCTGGGCTACCTGCGCGAGATCCTGCCGCGCCGGCCCGACCTGAAGGTGATCGTCACCTCGGCCACCATCGATGCAGATCGCTTTGCCCAGCACTTCGCCTCGGCGAAGGGGCCGGCGCCCACCATCTTCGTCTCGGGCCGCACCTATCCGGTGGAGCAGCGCTACCGCCCCTTCGAGGAATCGCGCGAACACGACCTGAACGACGCCATCGCCGACGCGGTCGACGAGCTCTGGCGCGATCCGCACAACGCGGGCGACATCCTCGTCTTCCTGCCAGGTGAGCGCGAGATCCGCGAGGCGGCCGACCACCTGCGCCGCCACTTGAGCCACCAGCCGCTGCTGCGCAGCGCCGAAGTGCTGCCGCTGTTCGCGCGGCTCTCGGGGCCGGAGCAGGACCGCATCTTCGACGGCCACACCGGCCGGCGCATCGTGCTGGCCACCAACGTGGCCGAGACTTCGCTCACCGTGCCGGGCATCCGCTACGTGATCGACACCGGCACCGCGCGCGTCAAGCGCTACAGCTTCCGCAGCAAGGTCGAGCAGTTGCTGGTCGAGCCGATCAGCCAGGCGGCCGCCAACCAGCGCGCGGGCCGCTGCGGCCGGGTGGCGAACGGCATCTGCATTCGCCTGTACGACGAGAAGGATTTCGAGAGCCGTCCGCGCTTCACCGACCCCGAGATCCTGCGCTCCTCGCTCGCAGGCGTGATCCTGCGCATGAAGTCGCTGCGCCTGGGCGACGTGGCGCGCTTCCCGTTCCTGGAGGCGCCGTCGCCGCGCGCCATCGCCGACGGCTACCAGCTGCTCAACGAACTGGGCGCGGTCGACGACGCCAACGAACTCACGCCGACCGGCGCGGAGCTGTCGAAGCTGCCGCTCGACCCGCGCGTGGGCCGCATGATCCTGGAGGCCCGCTCGCGCGGTGCGCTGGAAGAAGTGCTCGTCATCGCGTCGGCCCTGAGCGTGCAGGACGTGCGCGACCGCCCGATGGACGCGCAGCAGCAGGCCGACCAGGCGCATGCGAAGTTCGACGACGAGAAGAGCGAGTTCAGCGGCTACCTGCGGCTGTGGAAGTGGATCGCCGACGCGCGCGGCGGCCATGGAGACACCCACAAGCTGAGCAATCGCCAGTACGAGCAGCTGCTGCGCCAGAACTTCATCAACATCCGCCGCGTGCGCGAGTGGCGCGACATCCATTCGCAGCTGCTCACGGTGGTCACCGAGCACAAGTGGCGCATCAATTCTCAGCCTGCCGGCTACGAGGCGCTGCACATGTCGATGCTGTCGGGCCTGCTGGGCAACATCGGCTGGAAGCTGGAGGACGACGAGGCCTACCTCGGCGCGCGGGGCATCAAGTTCCACAAGCACCCCGGCGCTCACCTGAAGAAGAAGCCCGGGCGCTGGATCGTCGCGGCCGAACTGGTCGAGACCACGCGGCTCTTCGGCCGCGGCATCGCCAACATCGAGCCGCAGTGGCTCGAACAGGTGGCCGGACACCTGCTGAAGAAGCAGCTGCTCGATCCGCACTGGGAGAAGAAGGGCGCGCAGGTGTCGGCGCTGGAGCGCGCGACGCTCTATGGCCTGGTGGTGTACAGCGGCCGGCGCGTGGACTTCACGCGGGTCGACCCCGTTGCCGCGCGCGAGATCTTCATCCGCGAGGCGCTGGTGGGCGGCCAGTGGGAAACCAGGTTCCCGTTCCTGCAGGCCAACCGCAAGCTGGTGCGCGAGGTCGAGGGGCTGGAGCACAAGTCGCGCCGGCAGGACGTGCTGGTCGACGACGAGCTGATCTTCGCCTTCTACGACGCGCAGCTGCCCGCCGACGTGGCCGGCGGCGCCAGCTTCGAGAACTGGTACCGCCAGGCTTCCAAGGACCAGCCGCGCCTGCTGTACCTGACGCGCGACGAGCTCATGCGCCACCAGGCGGCGGGTATCACCACGCAATCATTCCCGCCTACGCTGCGGCTGGGCGGCGTCGATTGCGCCGCGAGCTACCTGCACGAGCCCGGCGACGCGAAGGACGGCCTCACCGTCAGCGTGCCGCTCTTCGTGCTCAACCAGGTGAGCGAGGAGCGTTGCGAGTGGCTGGTGACCGGCATGCTCAAGGACAAGATCCAGGCGCTGCTCAAGAGCCTGCCGCAGCGCCCGCGCTCGCGGCTGGTGCCGCTGCCCGAGTCGGCCTCGAAGCTGGCTGAAGAACTGTCGGCGCCCGAAGTGTTCGGCACCGGCTCGCTGACCGACGTGCTGCTCAAGCGCGTGCGCGACATGACCAGCATCGACGTCAAGCGCGCCGACTTCAAGCTCGACATGCTGGCGCCGCACCTGTTCATGAACCTGCGCGTGGTCGACGAGCACGGCCGGCAGCTGGGCATGGGGCGCAACCTCGGCGCGTTGAAGGCGGAGCTGGGCGCGCAGGCGCGCGGTGCCTTCCAGGCGCTGGCGGGGTTGAACGTCAAGGCGTCGCCGCAGAAGAAGGCAGCCGCCGCCGCGCCGGACGACCGGTCGAAGACACCTCCCTCGAAGGCGGCCGAGGCCCCCGCCGCGCTGCCCGCCGGCCAGCGTTACACGGCCTGGACTTTCGGTGAGCTGCCTGAACTGATGGAAGTGCGCCGCGGCTCGCAGTCGCTGATCGGCTTCCCGGCGCTGCGCGACGAGGGCGACGCGGTAACCATCGAAGTGTTCGACGAACCGGCCGTGGCGGCCGCCAGGCATCGCGCCGGCCTGCGCCGCCTGTTCGCGCTGCAGCTCAAGGATGCGCTCAAGTACCTGGAAAAGAACATCCCCGACCTGCAGAAGATGTCGGTGGCCTACATGCCGCTGGGCACGTCGGAAGAACTGCGCGCGCAGATCATCGACGTGGCGATCGATCGCGCCTTCCTGCAGGAGCCGCTGCCGACCGACGAATTCGCGTTCAAGCGCCGGCTGGAGGAGGGCCGCGGCCGGCTCACGCTGATCGCCAACGAGGTAGCCCGGCTGGCCGGCACCGTCCTCGTCGAGTACGCGGCTGCCGTGCGCAAGATCAAGGACACGAAGATCCAGCCTGAAGCCGTGCAGGACGCCGCGCAGCAGCTGCAGCGCCTTGTCGGCAAGCGCTTCATCTCCGACGCGCCCTGGACGCAGCTGCAGCACTTCGCGCGCTACCTGAAGGCCATCGTGCTGCGGCTGGACAAGCTGCGCGCCGATCCCGCACGCGACGCGAGCAAGCTCGCCGAGCTGAAGCCGCAGGATCAGCGCTACTGGCGCCTGGTCGCAGAGCGCAAGGGGGTGGTGGACGAGCGCATGCTCGAATTCCGCTGGCTGCTGGAAGAGCTGCGCGTGAGCTTCTTCGCGCAGGAGCTGCGCACGCCGCAGCCGGTGAGCGTGAAGCGGCTGGACAAGGCCTGGGCGCAGCTGCAGGCCTGATGGCACGAAGAAAAGCCCGCTTGCGCGGGCTTTCCCTTGGTTCCCTCAGTAACGTGACGCGTTGGCCGCAAAGGCTATATGCGTCCCATGAGCACGAGGATCACCACGATCAGCACGACCAGGCCAAGGCCGCCGCTGGGTCCGTAGCCCCAGGAGCGGCTGTAGCCCCAGCTTGGCAGGGCGCCGATCAGCAGCAGGATCAGGATGATCAGCAGAATGAATGAGAGCGACATGTTTTCTCTCCAGGGCGTTGTTGCGATGAGTCTTCATGCTGGCCCCATCGAATCGCGCGGAGGGCCGGAGGGTAGCCCCTCCGGTGGTCAGGCAACGTCCTACCGTGGGCGTCGGCGCTTTGCCGGCGTGCTCGCAGGCATGAACAGAAGCCCCGCCGCCACCAGCAGGAAAACAAGGCCCAGGCCGCCCGTGATGGCCGCGCCGCCCCACAGCGAAAAGAAGCCGTCGAGCATGGCGTCCTGCGGGTCGTTCGGGTCGAAGAACACATCGACCGTTTCGCCGACCTCGTAGGCCGGCGGGCTGCTGCTGCTCGACGGCGCGAACTCGATGATCTCGCCCGACGGTGCCTTGAAGCGCACCAGCGGCTTCCAGGTGCCCGACTCGTTGCGCTTCGAGCTTTCGACGTGGAGCAGCCGCATCACCTCGCCCTGCGTGCGGCTGGCCGAGGCGATGAAGGTTGCCGTGTTGTGGTGCAGCAGCCAGGCGACGGCGCACAGCACGAGGCCGACCGCACCGAAAACGAGCCTCAGGATCGCAACCGGGTTGTTCTTCATTCGGGCAGCGTCGTCCGGGCAACGCCGCCGCGTCAGAGGCGCGCGAGGCGCTCCAGCGCCGCGAGCAGCGTTTCGTCCTTCTTGGCGAAGCAGAAGCGCACCACGCGCTGGTCGAAGCCATTGCCGTAGAAAGCCGACAGCGGAATGGCGGCCACGCCGATCTCGCGCGTGAGCCACAGGCAGAACTCGGCCTCCGAGAGGTCGCTCACCGCCGAGATGTCCACGCACTGGAAGTAACTGCCTTCGCTGCGCAGCAGCCTGAAGCGGGTCTTCTCGGCCAGGCCGGCGGCGAACAGGTCGCGCTTGCGCTGGTAGAAGGCCGGCAGCTCCAGGTAAGGCTTCGGCTCGGCCATGTACTGCGCCAGCGCATGCTGCATCGGCGTGTTCACGGTGAACACGTTGAACTGGTGCACCTTGCGGAACTCCGCCATGAGCGGGGCTGGCGCGGCCACGTAGCCGACCTTCCAGCCCGTGACGTGATAGGTCTTGCCGAAGCTGCTGACGATGAAGCTGCGCGCAGCCAGCCCCGGAAAGCGCGCCACGCTCTCGTGGCGGGCGCCGTCGAACACCATGTGCTCGTAGACCTCGTCGCTGATCACGAACACGTCGGTGGGCGCGAGCAGTTCCTCGAGCCGGCGCATCTCGGCCTCGGTCCACACCGTGGCGCTCGGGTTGTGCGGCGTGTTGATGATGATGGCGCGCGTGCGCGGCGTGAGCGCGGCGGCGATCCTGTCGAAGTCGGGGCGGAAGGTGCCGGGCACCAGCGGCACGCGCACCACGCTGCCGCCGGCCAGCTCGATGTTGGGCACGTAGCTGTCGTAGCAGGGCTCGAGCACGATCACCTCGTCGCCCGGCCGCACCACCGCGAGGATGGCCGTGATGATCGCCTGCGTGGCGCCAGCGGTGACGGTGATTTCCGTGGCCGCGCTGTAGTCGTGGCCGTACTGCGCCGAGATCTTGGCGGCGATGGCATCGCGCAGCGCCGGAATGCCTGGCATCGGTGGGTACTGGTTGTGGCCCGCGGCCATGGCGGCCGTCACGTCTTCGAGCAGCTTCGGATCGCAGTGGAAGTCCGGGAAGCCTTGGCCCAGATTGACCGCGTTCTTCTCCGCGGCCAGCGCCGACATCACGGTGAAGATGGTTGTGCCGACGGCCGGCAGCTTGGTGACGATGTCGGGCGTGCGTGGGGACGTGCTCATGATGTTCGTGATTTCTTCAACTGTTGTTCCACATGCCACTTGCTCGTCGCGGCCCCTTCCAGGAACACCCCGGAACCGGCTTTGCCGGGCCGCAGGTGTTGCCCCTTGCAAGGGGGTTGGCGAAGCGACACGAAGTGCGCGAAGCCTGGGGGTGATCCTGTTTACAGTTCGTAGTCTTGTTGGTGGCCACTCAAGGCCTTCGCGATCAGGTTGCGGTCGAGTCGGTCGGAGAGCAGCTCGGCGAACTTGAACACGAAGTTGCGCAGGTACGCACTGCGCTTGAACGCGACCCGCGCGATATTCTGGCCGAACACATGGCCCATCGGGCGCACCACGAGGTCGGCGTTCGACTCGTCGCGCACCGCCATCTCGGCCACGATGCCAACGCCCAGCCCGAGGCGCACGTAGGTCTTGATCACGTCGGAGTCGATGGCCTCGAGTGCGATGCGCGGGGTGAGCTTCTTCTGCGCGAAGGCGTGGTCGATGCGGGTGCGGCCGGTGAACGAGGGGTGGTAGGTGATGATCGGCTCGCTCGCCAGGTCTTCGAGCGAGACGCGCTCCTTGGAGGCCAGCGGGTGGTCCTTGGGCAGCACCAGCACGTGCTGCCATTCGTAGCAGGGCAGGGTCACCAGCTCGGCGTAGCCGTCGAGCGACTCGGTGGCGATGCCGATCTCGGCGATCTCGTCGATCACCATGCGCGCCACCTGGTCGGGCGAGCCCTGGTGCAGGCTGACGTTGACCTTGGGGTAGGCCTCGCGCAGGTTGGCCACGGGCACCGGCAGCACGTAGCGCGCCTGGGTGTGGGTGGTGGCGATGGAAAGCGTGCCGCTGTCCTGTGCGCTGAACTGCTCGCCGATGCGCTTGAGGTTGCCCACCTCGCGCATGATCAGTTCGATGCTGGCGATGACGTGCTGGCCGGGTTCGGTGACGCGCTTCAGCCGCTTGCCGTGGCGCGCGAAGATCTCGACGCCCAGTTCTTCCTCGAGTTCGATGATGGCCTTGGAGACCCCGGGCTGCGAGGTGTGCAGTGCCTTGGCCGCCTCGGTGAGGTTCAGGTTGCGCCGCACGGCTTCCTGAACAAACTTGAACTGATGCAGATTCATATCAAATTCCGTCTTATTGCGGAATTCATTATGCCTTCGGAATCTATCGAAATTGCCGAATGTTCATGATTTGACCGCAATCCGGGCCAGGAGATCGACCAGTTCGGGCTCTTCGCCCACGATTCGGGCCAGCGAGAAGCCCACGGCGGGCCAGCGCCGGCGCAGCGCCTCGACCTGCAGCGGCAGGTCTTCGCGCGCGTGCTTGCCCATGCCGAGGAAGAGCGGAACCACCCGGATGGCGGTGGCGCCGCCGCCGATCAGCGTCTCGACTGCGGTGGGCAGGTCGGGCGTGGCCAGCTCCATGTAGGCGCAGGCCACGCGGGCGTCGGGATCGTCGGCGCGCACCCGCTGGGCGACGGCCTCGATGGGCTGGCGCCAGCGCTCGTCGCGCGAGCCATGCGCCAGCAGGACGATGCCCCGCCGGATGCCCTGGGCTGTGGTCATCGTCGCAGCACCAGCCAGCTGAAGGCCGTGAGCGACATCACCGAGTAGATCAGCCCCGGCGCCGCCGCAGTGAGCCATGGCGACCAGTTGCTGAGGTTGCCCAGGTAGCCGAACACGTTGTTCAGCAGGAAGAAGCTGATGCCGATCATCACGCCGCCGAACACGTAGGTCGTGATGCCCGACTGGCGGAAGTGCAGGTAGGCGAAGGGCAGGGCGAGCACCACCATCACCAGGCACGACAGCGGATAGAACACCTTGCGCCAGAACTCGATCTCGTAGCGCTGCGCGGTCTGGCCGTTGGCGTCGAGATGGCGGATGTAGTCGAACAGGTCGATCGTGCTCATCCGGTCGGGCCGCAGCAGCGCCACCGACACCATCTCGCCGGTCAGCGAGGTCGGCCAGTTCAGCTGCGGGATCTTGGTGGTGACGATGTGCGCCTGCTCGGCCGAGCTGCGCGTGTCGTATTTCTGCTCTTCCACGCCGGTGAGCATCCAGTGGCCGTCGTTGCCGATGGCGGCCGAGGCCGCGGTGATCTGTGTCTTGATGTAGCCGTTCTCGTCGAACTCGAAGATGCGCGGGCTCTTCAGCGCGCCCTTGCGGTCGATGGCCAGCACGTTCACCGCGTAGGAGACGTTGTCGCGCTTCTCCTTGAGCCAGGCGCCGGTGTTGCCGGCCAGCGAGTAGGTGCCCTGGTACTTGGCCTTCAGCAGCTGGCCGGTGCGCTCGGACAGCGGCGCGACGTAGTCGCCGATGGCGAAAGTCAGCACCACGAAGCCGATGCCCATCAGCAGCAGCGTGCGCAGCGCACGCCAGGGACCCAGCCCGCTGGTGCGCAGGATGGTGTATTCGGAACTCTGCGCCAGCCGGGCCATCACGAAGATCGAGCCGATCAGCACCGTGATCGGCAGCAGTTCGTAGAGATGGCTCGGGACCAGCAGGGCCACGTAGACGAGCGCCTGCGCGGGCCCGTAGTTCAGGCTGTCCGGCTTGCCGATGGACTGGAGTTCGTCGACGAAGTCGAAGAAGAAGAAGAGGCTCAGGAAGCCGAGCGTCACGAACGCGACGGCCTTCAGCACCTCGACGTAGATCAGGCGTCTTATCGTTTTCACGTGGGTTCGATCCTGGGAGCGGAAGGCGGCATGGCCGGGGTGGCGGACGGGCTCCTCCTGATCCGGCGCCCCCAGTTGTTCTGGCGGGCGCCGAGCCATGCCAGGTTGATCAGCAGCACGCCGCCGTGCAGCAGCAGCATGAAGCCACCCATGCCGAACTTGCCCGAGCTGATCCAGCTCTGGCCCAGGTTGAGCATGTTGTAGTAGACGACGAAGGCGAAGAGCGCGAGCAGGAGGTTGCCGCTGCGGCCCACGCGCGGATTGCCGCTGGAGACGTTCAGCGCCAGCAACACGAAGTTGACGGCCGCCAGCAGCATGCCGATGCGCCAGGCCAGCTCGCCGCGGCTCGCATCGCTCGCGTCGGTCAGCAGCGACAGCGTGGTGCGCGCGCGCGGAGGTGTCGCGTCTCCCGTGAGGCCGGAGCTTCCGCCGGCACGCGTGCCGTAGGTCTTGAATTCGCTGATCTTCAGGCCGGTGGCGGTCATCGGCTGCTCGAGCCGCTGGCCGTTGTTGAGCAGCAGGTAGCGCGAATCGCCGATGTTCTCGATGCTGCCGCTGCGCGCCGAGGTCGTGATCTGCATGTTGCGCTCGATCGACCAGATGAAGACGTTGGTGGCCCTGGAGTTGTCGGGCGTCTCCTTGTCGATGAAGAACACGCGCACCCGGCCGGCGGATTCGCGGAATTCACCCGGCGCCACGCGCTCGATGTCGCTGCGCTGCTCGTACTGCTTGCGCATGCCGATGGTCTGCGAATTGGCCCAGGGCCAGCCCACCAGCGCCATCACGGCGATCAGGATCAGCACCGGCCAGGCGAAGCGGAACAGCGGCTTGACGAAGTCGGCCATGCCCTGTCCGCTGGAGAGCCAGATGACCATTTCGCTGTCGCGGTACATGCGCGACAGGGTGCCGACGATGGCGATGAACAGGCTCAGGCTCAGGATGGTCGGCATGTAGCCGAGCACCGTGTAGGCCATCACCAGGAACACCTCCTGCGGATTCACACTGCCCTTGGACGCGAGCCCGAGGGTGCGGATGAGCATCATGGTCATCACGATGGTGACCAGTACCACGAGGGTCGCTCCGAAGCTGCGGGACAGCTCCTTGCGTAGGGAAGAATGGAATAACATCGTTCGAGGAAAAAAAGGATTATGGACTTTCAACTCAAGACCCTCACCGTCGCCCAGGCCGCAGCCGAGAAATCCGATGTCCTGATCGTGCTCGTCGGCAGCGCTCCCATCACTTCCAAAGACCCGCTTTCCGTGCTCGCCGCCAGCGCCCGCAAGGCCGGCGACCTGCCCGACAAGGCCGGCAAGCTGCTCGGCCTCTACCGTTCTGAAGACGTGGTCGCGGGCCGCGTGGTGCTCGCCGCCATCGGTGACGGCAAGCCCGCCTCGGTGCGCAGCGGGGTCGCGGCGGCAATCAGTGCCGCCAAGGCGCAGGCTCCCAAGCGCGTGACCCTAGCCTTCGCGCAGCCCGCCGATGGCGCGGCGGTGGCCGCAGCCGTCACCGCGGCGGCCGACGCCAGCTATGTCTACACCACCACCAAGTCGAAGGCCGAACCCCGCAGCATCCGCCAGCTGACCATCGGCGTGGCCGACGCCGGGGCGGTCTCCGCCGCCTACGACGAAGCCCGGGCCACCGTCCGGGGCATCGAACTGGCCAAGGAATGGGGCAACCGCCCCGCCAACCACGCCACGCCCACGCTGCTGGGCGAGGCAGCAAAGGAGTTGGCGAAGCTGCCGAACATCAAGTGCGAGGTGCTGGGGCCGAAGGAAGTCGAGAAGCTCGGCATGGGCTCCTTCGCTGCCGTGGCGCAGGGCTCGGCGCAGCCGCTGCGCTTCATCGTGCTGCGCTACCACGGCGCGCCCAGGAGCCAGGCACCCGTGGTGCTGGTCGGCAAGGGAATCACCTTCGACACCGGGGGCGTCTCGCTCAAGCCGGCGGCCGAAATGGACGAGATGAAGTTCGACATGTGCGGCGCGGCCAGCGTGCTCGGCACCTTCCGCGCGCTGGGCGACATCCAGCCCGCCATCAACGTGGTCGGCCTCATTCCCTCGTGCGAGAACATGAACGACGGCCGTGCCGTGAAGCCGGGCGACGTGGTGACCAGCATGAGCGGCCAGACCATCGAAGTGCTCAACACCGACGCCGAGGGCCGGCTCATCCTGTGCGACGCGCTGACCTACGCCAAGCGCTTCGAGCCCGCCGCCGTGATCGACATCGCCACGCTGACGGGCGCCTGCGTGATCGCCCTGGGCGGCGTGCGCAGCGGCCTGTTCGCCAGCGACGACACGCTGGCAGCCGCGCTCGAAGCCGCCGGCGAAGCTTCGCAGGACCGCTGCTGGCGCATGCCGCTGGACGACGACTACGCCGAGGGCCTGAAGAGCAACTTCGCCGACGTGGCCAACATCGCCGGCCGTGCGGGTGGCGCCATCACCGCCGCCAAGTTCCTGCAGCGCTTCACGAGCGACTTCGCATGGGCGCACCTAGACATCGCCGGCACGGCCTGGAAGAGCGGGGCGGCCAAGGGCTCGACCGGCCGGCCGGTGGGGCTGCTGGTGTCCTACCTCATGGGCCGCGCGGGCAGCGCCGACGCAGCGGGCAAGGCCGACGGTGCCAAGGCGAAGTCCGGCAAGAAGGCCGGCAAGGCCGCCGCGGCTCCCGCTGGAAAGACCCGGACCGAGAAGTGACCGAGATCGGCTTTCACTACAACGCGCGCGACAAGCTGAACTACGCCTGCCGGCTGGTTCGCAAGGCCGTGAACACGCGCGGCCTGCGCGTGGTGGTGGTGGGCGATGCGCGCTCGCTCGATGTGGTCGATGCGGCGCTCTGGCAGCTGTCGCCGGTGGACTTCGTCGCGCACTGCCGCGACGATGCGCCGGTCCACGTGGTCGCGCGCTCAGCCGTGGTGCTGTCGTCGCAAGGCGCCGACGCGGCCTCGCTGCCGCACCGCGAGATGCTGGTGAACCTGGGCCTCGAAGTGCCTGCGGGCTTCGAGCGCTACGAACGCATGATCGACATCGTGAGCGACGAGGCCAACGACCGGCAGGTCGGCCGGTCGCGCTGGCGCCACTATGCCGATCGCGGCTACACCATCCAGCCGCACGACTTCGCAAAGAGTTCCTGACATGGCCAGCACGCTGCGCACGCCGCCCCGGTTCGTTCCCACACTGACGACGGTGCTCGACATTCCCGCGGAGCCCGCGAGTCCCGAGCCGCAGCCCGAGCCGGTGCCCCAGCCCGACCCCGCGAACTCGATGGCATTGCCGCCTGCGGCACAGCTATCGCAGGCAGAAATCGTCAGCCTCGAAGAGCAACTGCTGCATCGCGTCCTGCAGCGCGTCGACCTGTCTCTGGAAGAGCGTTTGAGCGACACCGTGTCAGCTGCCGTTCAGCATCAACTCGATGCGATGGTGCCGCGTCTGCGCAATGAAATCGAGGCTGTTCTGCGTGCGCTCGTGATCGAGGCAATGGCCGCGGAACTCAGCGAAAACACCGGGTCTACGCCAGCTTCCGGGGCCTGAATACTGGGCTAAACTGCGCCGCAGGTCGGAAGGGCGTGAGGGTGCCGCTGGTCTGCGGCGCGAAACTTGCGAGGTCTGCGCGCCCGGATCGCACGACCGGTGTTTTTATTCTTTTCATCCAAGTTCTGGAGGTTCCCATGCAATTGAAATGGACTGCGGTCGCACTGGCTGCAATCACGCTTGTGGCTTGCGGCAAGAAGGAAGAAGCCGCTGCCCCTGCGGCAGCGCCCGCGCCAACGGCCGCGGCCCCGGCTGCTGCGCCTGCACCCGCACCTGCCGGAGACACCCTGGTCGTCAAGATCGGTCACGTGGCACCTACCAGCGGTCCCATCGCCCACCTCGGCAAGGACAACGAGTTCGGCGCCAAGATGGCCATCGAAGACCTGAATGCAAAGGGCATCAAGATCGGTGACAAGGTCGCCAAGTTCGAACTGGTTCCCGAAGACGATGCTGGCGACCCGAAGCAGGGCACGGCCGTCGCCCAGAAGCTCGTGGACGAAAAGGTCAATGGCGTTGTCGGTCACCTGAACTCCGGCACCACCATCCCCGCCTCCAAGCTGTACAGCGACGCTGGCATTCCGCAGATCTCGCCTTCGGCAACCAACCCGAAGTACACCCGCCAGGGCTTCAAGACCACTTTCCGCGTCGTGGCTGACGACACGCAGCTCGGCGGCACGCTGGGCAAGTACGCCGTCGAAACGCTCAAGGGCAAGAACATCGCCGTGATCGACGACCGCACCGCCTACGGCCAGGGCGTCGCAGAAGAATTCGAGAAGTCGGCCAAGGCAGCTGGCGCCACCATCGTGGGCCACGAGTTCACCACCGACAAGTCGACCGACTTCAACGCCATCCTGACCAAGCTGAAGGCTGCCAAGCCCGACGTCCTGTTCTTCGGCGGCATGGACGCCGTGGGCGGCCCGATGCTCAAGCAGGTCAAGCAACTCGGCCTGAACGTCAAGTTCATGGGCGGCGACGGCCTGTGCACCGGCGAACTGCCGAAGCTGGCTGGCGATGCCATCGGCGAAGACATGGTGGTGTGCGCTGAAGCCGGCGGCGTCGACGGCGACTTCAAGCAGCCCCTGGAAGACTTCAAGGCCAAGTTCAAGACCAAGAACGGCGTGGACGTGCAGATCTATGCACCGTACGTGTACGACGCGGTCAACGTGCTGGCCGAAGCCATGGTGAAGGCCGGTTCGTCCGACCCCGCCAAGTACCTGCCCGAAGTCGGCAAGGTCCAGTACAAGGGCGTGACCGGCCCGATCGCCTTCGACGAGAAGGGCGACATCAAGAACGGCGCCCTGACGCTGTACACCTACAAGGGTGGTGCGCGTACCCAGATCGCCGTGGTGCGTTGATTCGCTCCAGCCGAAAAGAGAAAAGGGCCTTCGGGCCCTTTTTCATTCCCGCTCCGTTTGCGGGGGCTGTGGATCAGAGTGGCGTCAGAGCGGCGCCAGGCCAGACGGACGGTTGGCGTTGCAGTATTCGATGAAGGCGTCGAGGTCCCGCGACTTGTCGAACACCGCGTCGGCGCCCAAGGCGGTGCAGCGGGCCCGGATGTCGGCCGTCACGTAGTTGCTGAGGACCACGACCCGCTGGCTGGGCTTGCGCTCCTTGCAGCCGCCGAGCACGCCGAGGCCGGAACCTTCCTTCAGGAACAGGTCGACGATGAGCAGTTGCCAGTCGTCGGGATGCGCAGCGAGCCAGGCGAGGGCGTCGCTCTCGGTCTCGGCGAAGCCGACCACACGGCCATTGACCAAATCCTCGAGTGCCGGGACCAGGTTGTCCCTGATGGTCTTGTTGTCCTCGACGAGGAACGTGATGAGGGCCATGCCGTGGTTTCGCTTTGAGAACGAATAGCGTAGCGTGCCTGACGCTGCCCACGCGTAGGAGAAAGGATATGGACGCGGTGCGCCGCCCCGTCAGTCCGAACCCTCGGCGCGGATCTTCGCCTTGAGCTTCTCGGCCAGCGCCTGGCTTTCGTCGCGCTCGGCCGTCACCTCGAGCCGTTTCTCGATTTCCTCGCTCAGGGCCGCATTCACCTCGGCGAGCTTCTCGGCAGACTGGGCCAGCTTTTCCTCCAGCTGGCTGGTGTGCTCGATGGCCTGCGCCACCTCGCCGACCTGCACTTCCTCGGGCAGCTCCTGCTCGAGCACCGTGTTCACCACGGCGAGGTTGTCCGATGCCCGCTGCACTTCGGCGGCCACCTGCTCGCTCTTCTCGAGGGTGTGGTCCAGCGTTGTGGTGCCGCGCGGCGGGTTTTTGGGTTTTCCGGCCATCGGAGTTCCTTAGGGGGCTTGGAAGTAGAACCTTTGGATCGTACTGCCAGACGAGGGGCTCGGGAGGCCATGGCTGGTTGTTGCAAAGCAACGCATTGCCTTTCAAGCCGAGGGCGCGACCCGGATGGCAAAAACAAAAAAAGCCCAGGTGCTTTGGGCAACCTGGGCTTCTTGTTTCTCTGGCGGAGCAGGCGGGATTCGAACCCGCGGAGGGCTATTAACCCTCACACGCTTTCCAGGCGTGCGACTTAAACCGCTCATCCACCGCTCCGAAGCCCACGATTGTAGCAGTCAGATCAGCCCTGATTCGCCTGACCTTGCGCCGAAGACTTGCCGGCCTGCACCATCCGCATCGCCGAAGCGATGAGCGAGGCGGTCTCGGTCATGTTGCTCGGCACGATCAGCGTGGTCTTGGAGTCGGCCGCGACCTTGCCGTAGGCGTCGACAGCGCGCTCGGCCACCTTGAGCTGCACGGCCTGTTCGCCGCCCGGCTGGCGGATGGCGGCCGCCACCCGCTCGATGGCATCCGCCGTCGCCGTTGCCACCGCCGTGATGGCCGCTGCCTCACCCTGGGCGTTGTTGATCTGCGCCTGCTTCTCGCCCTCGGAGCGGGCGATGAAGGCCTCGCGCTCGCCGGTGGCGATATTGATCTGCTCCTGGCGGCGGCCTTCGGATGCTGCGATCAGCGCGCGCTTCTCGCGCTCGGCCGTGATCTGGCGCTGCATCGCCTGCAGGATCTCCTTGGGTGGCGTCAGGTCCTTGATCTCGTAACGCAGCACCTTCACACCCCAGTTCAGCGCCGCCTCGTCGATCGCCGCCACCACCTGGGCGTTGATGACGTCGCGTTCCTCGAAGGTCTTGTCGAGTTCCAGCTTGCCGATCACGCTGCGCAGCGAGGTCTGGGCGAGCTGCGTGACGGCCACGATGTAGTTCGACGAGCCATAGCTGGCACGCATCGGGTCGGTCACCTGGAAGTACAGGATGCCGTCGACCTGCAGCTGCGTGTTGTCGCGCGTGATGCAGATCTGGCTGGGCACGTCGAGCGGGATTTCCTTCAGGCTGTGCTTGTAGGCCACCCGGTCGATGAACGGGATCAGGAAGTTGGGGCCGGGCGTCATCGTGCCGTGGTACTTGCCCAGCCGCTCGCGGATCCAGGCGTTCTGCTGCGGCACGAACTTGACCGACTGGCTGATGAAGATGATCGCGATGACCAGGATGATGAGGGGTACCGAAAATTCCATGGTGCGCTTCCTTTTTCTATGTACGGACTGACTGACTAAACCTTGTCGACCACCAGCCGGCTGCCGACCACCTCGACCACGCGATGCTCGCCGGTGGAAGGCGTACGCCCCGCACGCTGGACCACCGTCCACTGAGCGCCCCGGTAGCGCACAGTCGCCGTGCCGTCGGCGTTCCAGGCATCGACCTGCACGCTCTCGCCGATGTCGAGGTTCACGTCGCGGTTGGCTTCGGTGGGAGGGGCAGGGGGGCGCCTGCGCTGGATCGTGTACCAGACCAGTACAGCCCCCACGCCGATGACGGCCGCCACGATCAGCTGAGTGACGGTGCCGAAGCCCAGGTGCGCGGAGATCGCCGCAGCCGCGAAGCCCGCCGCCAGCAGCAGGAGATAGACGGTGCCCGAGAGCAGCTCGAGCACGATGGCCGCCCCCGCGATCAGCCACCAGACAGTGGAATTTGCCATGTCGACTCCTCGTTTTTTGCTTGTTCGATGCGCGCCATTCTGAGGCATCCGATCCAAGCGCTTGTCCTACGTAGGGATACTGGGCAGCAAAGGGAAAAACCGGTCTTGTCCGACGGCACCGGATGTCTTGCGCGAAGCTGACCGGATCCGTCATCCGAATTCCGTACACTTCGCGCCTCGCTACATTGCCCTGTGTGTCCTTTCCAGCCTGACCGTCCGGAGCCCCGCTCATGAAATTCCGCTTTCCCATCGTCATCATCGACGAGGACTTCCGCTCCGAAAACACTTCGGGCCTCGGCATCCGCGCTCTCGCGCAGGCCATCGAGACGGAAGGTTTCGAGGTGCTGGGCGTCACCAGCTACGGCGACCTGAGCCAGTTCGCCCAGCAGCAAAGCCGCGCCAGCGCCTTCATCCTGTCGATCGACGACGAGGAGTTCACCATCGGCCCCGACCTCGACCCGGCCGTGCTGAACCTGCGCACCTTCATCGGCGAAGTGCGGCGCAAGAACGCCGACGTGCCGATCTACATCTACGGCGAGACCAAGACCTCGCGGCACCTGCCCAACGACATCCTGCGCGAGCTGCATGGCTTCATCCACATGTTCGAGGACACCCCCGAGTTCGTGGCGCGCCACATCATCCGCGAGGCCAAGAGCTACCTCGAGAGCGTGCAGCCGCCGTTCTTCAAGGCGCTGATCGACTACGCCGAAGACGGCTCCTACTCGTGGCACTGCCCGGGCCATTCGGGCGGCGTGGCCTTCTTGAAAAGCCCCGTGGGCCAGATGTTCCACCAGTTCTTCGGCGAGAACATGCTGCGCGCCGACGTCTGCAACGCCGTGGAAGAGCTGGGCCAGCTGCTCGACCACACGGGCCCTGTGGCGGCCAGCGAGCGCAACGCGGCGCGCATCTTCAACGCCGACCACTGCTTCTTCGTGACCAACGGCACCAGCACCAGCAACAAGATGGTGTGGCACCACACGGTGGCGCCGGGCGATGTGGTGGTGGTCGACCGCAACTGCCACAAGTCGATCCTGCACGCGATCATCATGACCGGCGCGATTCCGGTGTTCATGAAGCCCACGCGCAACCACTTCGGCATCATCGGCCCCATTCCCAAGAGCGAGTTCGAGCAGAGCGCCATCAAGGCCAAGATCAAGGCCAACCCCCTCCTGGCCGACGTGGACGCCGACAAGGTCAAGCCGCGCGTGATGACGCTCACGCAGTCGACCTACGACGGCGTCATCTACAACACCGAAACCATCAAGAACATGCTCGACGGCTACGTCGACACGCTGCACTTCGACGAGGCATGGCTGCCGCACGCGGCCTTCCACCCGTTCTATGGCGCCTACCACGCGATGGGCAAGCGCCGGGTGCGTCCGAAGGAGTCGCTGGTGTTCGCCACGCAGTCCACCCACAAGCTGCTGGCCGGCATCAGCCAGGCCAGCCATGTGCTGGTGCAGGACTCGCAGAACCGCCAGCTCGACCGCGACCTCTTCAACGAGGCCTATCTGATGCACTCGTCGACCAGCCCGCAGTACGCGATCATCGCGAGCTGCGACGTGGCCGCCGCCATGATGGAGCCGCCCGGCGGTACCGCGCTGGTGGAAGAGAGCATCCTCGAGGCGCTGGACTTCCGCCGCGCCATGCGCAAGGTCGAGGAGGAGTTCGGCAAGGACGAGTGGTGGTTCAAGGTCTGGGGCCCCGAGAAGCTCGTCGAAGAGGGCATCGGCCGTGCCGAAGACTGGATCATGCACGGCGAGAAGAACGGCCAGCAGAAGACCGGCAAGGGCAAGAACTCGTCGCGCAACTGGCACGGCTTCGGCGAACTGGCCGACGGCTTCAACATGCTCGACCCGATCAAGTCGACCATCGTCACGCCGGGCCTGGACCTCGAAGGCAACTTTGCCGAGACCGGTATCCCGGCCAGCGTCGTGACCAAGTTCCTCGCCGAGCACGGCGTGATCGTCGAGAAGACCGGCCTCTACAGCTTCTTCATCATGTTCACCATCGGCATCACCAAGGGCCGCTGGAACACGCTGCTGACTGCGCTGCAGCAGTTCAAGGACGACTACGCGCGCAACCAGCCGATGTGGCGCATCATGCCGGAGTTCTGCCAGCAGCACCCCGGCTACGAACGCCTGGGCCTGCGCGACCTGTGCCAGCACATCCACCAGCTGTACGCGCGCTACGACGTGGCCCGCCTCACGACCGAGATGTACCTGAGCGACCTGACGCCGGCCATGAAGCCCAGCGATGCCTTCGCCCACATCGCCCACCGCAAGACCGAGCGCGTGGAGATCGACGACCTCGAGGGCCGCATCACCACCAGCCTGATCACGCCGTATCCGCCGGGCATTCCGCTGCTGATCCCGGGCGAGGTGTTCAACAAGAAGATCGTCGACTACCTCAAGTTCTCGCGCGAGTTCAACACGCAGTGCCCGGGCTTCGAGACCGACATCCACGGCCTGGTGGCGCGCGTCGACGAGACGGGCAAGAAGCGCTACTACGCGGACTGCGTCAAGGAATCCAGGTAAGGGGCGAGAGGGCTGATCAGGGCTGATTGGCCAGCCCAGCAGCCGGCCAATCAGCCTTCGCGCACCCGCATGAAGCGTGCGAAGCGGGGCAGGCCCTTGGCGGTCAGGCCGTTGTAGCGGTAGGTCACCCAGGTGCCGATGGCGGGCGGGTTCTCTCGCTCGGCATCGGTCAGGCCGGTGCCGAGCCTGAAGCGTTTGCCTTCGGGCGTCTCGACCACCAGCGCGCCCAGCCGGGTGCTGTGCCTGCCCTTGCCGGGCAGGTGCTCGATCACTCGGGCTTCGGCGTCCTCGTAGGGCTTGACCTTGAGCAGGTCGTTGCCACGTTCGCCCTTGTAGAGCGAAGCCCCGCGGTGGAGCATCAGGCCTTCGCCGCCCATCTTCACCGTCTTGTCGAGCAGCGCCTGCAGGGCTTCGTGCGTGGTGGCGCGCTCCTGTGGCACGGGCACGACCCACGGTGCGTCAGTGATCGGCAGCAACTTGCGCAGGGCAGCCAGCCGCGTCGTGAAGTCGCCGGGCTGCGCAGGCAGGTCGAAGACCATGTAGCGCATCTCGTGCCAGGCGATGTCGTTAGGCGTCTGGTTGCGTGCGGTCGACACCGCGTGCGCGAACCGGCCCCGGCCGGCCCAGAGCTCGCCGTCGAGCGGCTGCTTCGGCAGTGGAGTGGTGAACCATGCCGGGGCGACGATGCGTTCGCCGCCGCGCGTCCAGAGCTGCCTGCCGTCCCAGAAGGCGCGTACGCCGTCGTACTTCTCGCTGACCCAGTAGTCCGCCAGCGACATGTCCCGGCGGTAGGTCTCGGCCAACATCAGCGGCGGCGCGGGCTCGCGCGCGAGCGCGGCCGGCGCGATGGCCAGGCCGAAAGCGGCGAGCAGCAGGGAACGGCGGTTCAACACGATGCTATGAAATAGAGAGCAAAAAAAGCAAGGCCGCTTGCGCGGCCCGTCTTTGTGGGCGTTGGGCGGGCTACTCGGCCATGCCGCCGACCACGTTGCTGAAGCCGCCGTCCACGTAGGTGATCTCGGCGGTCACGCCGCTGGCCAGGTCGCTCAGCAGGAAGGCGGCGACGTTGCCCACTTCCTCGATGGTCACGTTGCGCCGGATCGGCGATGCGTCGGCCACGGCCGCCAGCATCTTGCCGAAGCCCTTGATGCCGCTGGCCGCCAGCGTCTTGATCGGGCCCGCGCTGATGCCGTTGACGCGCATGCCCTTCGGGCCCAGCGAGGCGGCCGTGTAGCGCACCGAGGCTTCGAGCGAAGCCTTGGCCAAGCCCATGGTGTTGTAGTTGGGCAGCGCGCGCTCGGCACCCAGGTAGGTCAGCGTGAGCAGGGCCGACTTGTCGTTGAGGTAGGGCAGGGCCGCCTTGGCCATGGCCGGGAAACTGTAGGCGCTGATGTCGTGCGCGACCTTGAAGCCCTCGCGCGAGAGCCCGTCGAGGAAGTCGCCCGCGATGGATTCGCGCGGCGCGAAGCCGATGCTGTGCACGAAGCCGTCGAACTTGGGCCAGGTTTGGGCGAGGTCGGCGAAGAGCTTGTCGATCTGGGCGTCGTCGCTCACGTCGCAGTCGAAAATCAGCTTCGAGCCGAAGTCTGCGGCATATTCGGTGATACGGTCCTTGAATCGCTCGCCGACGTAGCTGAAGGCGAGCTCCGCGCCCTGGTCGTGACAGGCCTTGGCAATGCCATAAGCAATGGAGCGATTGCTCAGTACACCGGTGATCAGCAGTTTCTTGCCCGAAAGAAAGCCCATGGGGTTGCCTTGTGAAAATCTTGGGCAGAATTCTCGCATGCGAGGTTGGCTGCTTCTGACGATGGCTCTCTTGGCGTCCACCTCGTGGGCGGCACACGGTCTGGGCATGGGTTACGAGCCCAAGTACCCGGCGTCCTTCAAGAATTTCGACTACGTGAACCCCGACGCCCCCAAGGGCGGCGACCTGGTCCTGTCGTCCAGCGGGAGCTTCGACAAGCTCAATCCGTTCACGCTCAGGGGTGTGCCGCCGGTGGGCATGGGCTACAGCTCCAACGGTTTCGTGTTTTCCGAGTACGGCCTGGTCTTCGACTCGCTGATGACGCCCAGCGAGGATGAACCCTTCTCCAACTACGGCCTGCTCGCCGAGGACGTTCAGCTGGCGCCGGACCGCCTGAGCGTCACCTTCCGCCTGAACCCGAAAGCGAAATTCTCCGACGGTTCCCCGGTGCTCGCGAAGGACGTGAAGTACTCCTTCGACACCCTGATGAGCAAGCAGGCCGGCCCGACCTTCCGCTCCTACTGGGTGGACATCAAGGACGCCGTGGTGGTCGGGGAGCGCACGATCCGCTTCGATTTCAAGCGCCAGAACTCCGAGTTGCACATGATCATCGGCCAGTTGCCGGTGTTCTCCAGCGCCTGGGGCAAGGGCAAGCCCTTCGACCAGATCGTGAGCGAGCCGCCGATCGCCAGCGGGCCCTACGTGGTGGACAAGGTCGATTTCGGCAAGTACATCTCGTACCGCCGGCGGACGGACTACTGGGCCGCCGATCTGCCGGTGCGCAAGGGCATGTTTAATTTCGGCTCGGTGTCCTACCAGTACTTCAAGGACAAGCTCGGCGAGGAAGAGTCGCTCAAGGCCGGCTCGCTCGATGCGATGGAAGAGGGCTCGATCATCGCCTGGGTGCGTCGCTACAAGGGTCGCCGCTTCGACTCCGGCGAGCTGATCAAGGAAGAGATCTCGCACCGCCGCTTCACCGGCATGCAGGGCTTGGTGCCCAACCTGCGGCAGCCCCGCTTCCAGGACATGCGCGTGCGTCAGGCACTCGCGCTGGCCTTCGACTTCGACTGGCTCAACCAGCATCTGTTCTATGGGCGCCGGGCGCGCACCACGAGCTACTTCCAGAACAGCGACGACCTGATGGCGCAGCCCGAGGTCACTCCGGAAGAGCAGGCGCTCATGGATCACCTGAAAAACAGGCAGCGCTACATCGACAACACCAGGGGCGAGCTGCCGCGCCCGGCCGCAAGCGGAGACACGGCCGAGGGCCTGCGCCGCAACCTCGTGCGCGCGCAGGAACTGCTGCGGGAGGCGGGCTGGACCTACAGGAACGGCGCCCTGCGCGACAAGGACGGCACGCCCTTCGTCATCAACTTCGACATCGCGGATCGAAGCTCGGGCGTGGTGCTCGCGCCTTACGCGCGCAACCTCGCCAAGCTCGGGATCACGCTCGACTACCGCCTTCGCGATCCGAGCCTGCTGAAGAAGAAGCAGGACGACCTCGAGTTCGACATGGCCATCAACATCGCCGGTGGCTCGTCGAGCCCGGGCAACGAGCTCTTCGACGACTTCGGCTCCAAGTCGGCCAACGAGAAGGGCAGCCAAAACCTTGGCGGCATCAGCGATCCGGTGATCGATGAGATCCTGGAGGTGATCGTCAACTCCCCCGACCGCAAGTCGCTTGCCGCTGGCGCGCGCTTGCTGGACCGTTACTTGCTCCACCAGAACTACGTGATCCCGATGTACTACGGCAAGCAGTATTTCATTGCCCACAAGCGCAAGCTGCGCCGGCCGGAGGCCCCGCTGCCGCAGCGCCTGCTCGCCGGCTCGGCGATGCTGACGATGTGGTGGATCGACCCCGCCGCGAAGTAGCCGGGCGGACGGACCAGCAACCCATAAGCAAACCGAGACACGAGCAGACCAGACCGCATGGCCGCCTACCTCCTCAGACGCCTTCTGCTGATCATTCCGACGCTGTTCGGGGTGCTGCTGATCAATTTCATCATTGTCCAGTTCGTTCCGGGCGGCCCCGCCGAGCAACTGCTGTCGCAGCTGACGAACAAGGAGAACCGCATCTCCGGCGGTCCCGCCGGGCGCGCCCTCGATGCCAGGCAGGTGGCGGAAATCAAGGCGCTCTATGGCTTCGACAAACCGGCGCCGGAGCGTTTCTGGCAGATGCTCAAGCAGTTCGCCAGCTTCGACCTGGGCAAGAGCTTCTTCCAGAGCAAGGACGTATGGCAGCTCATCAAGGAGAAGCTGCCAGTCTCCATCAGCCTCGGGCTCTGGACCTTCTTCATCAGCTACCTCATAGCGGTGCCGCTCGGCGTGGCAAAGGCGGTGCGCGCCGGTTCGCGCTTCGACTTCCTGACCACGCTTCTGGTGCTGGTCGGCTATGCCATTCCGGGCTTCGTGCTGGGCGTGGCGCTGCTGGTGATCTTCGGAGGCCAGCTCCAGTGGTTCCCGTTGCGCGGGCTGACCTCGCCGAACTGGGAGTCGCTGAGCTGGGGCGCGCGAATCGTCGATTACCTGTGGCATATCACGCTGCCGGTCACGGCGATGGTGCTCGGCAGCTTCGCGATCACCGCGATGCTCACCAAGAATTCCTTCCTGGAGGAAATCCGCAAGCAGTACGTGCTGACGGCGCGCGCAAAGGGGCTGGCCGAGCGCCAGGTCCTGTGGAAGCACGTGCTGCGCAATGCGCTGATTCCGATCATCACTGGCTTCCCGGCGGCGTTCATCGGCGCCTTCTTTGCGGGTGCGCTCCTGATCGAGACGCTGTTCTCGCTCGACGGCATGGGCCTTCTGAGCTACGAGAGCGTTCTGCGGCGCGACTACCCGGTGTTCCTGGGCACGCTCTATCTGTTCACGCTGATCGGACTGGTGACCAAGCTCATCTCCGATCTCTGCTACGTCTGGGTCGATCCGAGGGTGAAGTTTGACTGACAAGAAGAACGAAGCGCCCGCCGTGGTGTCGGTGAGCCCGGGGCGCCGCGCCTGGCGCCGCTTTCGCCGCAATCCGCTCGGGTTCTGGAGCCTGGTGATCTTCTCGGCGCTTGTGGTGCTGAGCCTTTTCGCCGACGTGCTGTCCACCGACAAGCCGCTCATAGTGCGCTACGAGGGTCAGACCTATTTCCCTGTACTGCGCGACTATTCCGAGAAAACCTTCGGCGGCGATTTCGAGACGCCGACCGACTACCTCGATCCATTCATCGAGCAGCGCATCACGCAGGGCGGCAACTGGGCGATCTACGCGCCCAACCGCTACGGTCCCAGCACGCTCAACTACTTCTCGAAGCCGCCGAACCCCGCGGCGCCCTCGGGCGAAAACCTGCTCGGCACGGACGAGCGGGGGCGTGACCTGCTGGCGCAGCTGATCTACGGTTTCCGCGTGAGCGTGCTGTTCGCGCTGGCGCTCACGGTGATCGGCGTGGTGCTGGGCGTTGCGACCGGCGCGGTACAGGGCTTCTTCGGCGGCAAGACCGATTTGACCTTCCAGCGACTGATCGAGATATGGAGCGCGATGCCGGAGCTGTACCTGCTGATCATTTTCAGCGCGATCTTCACGCCCAGCGTGGCGCTGCTGCTGATTTTGCTGAGCCTGTTCGGCTGGATGGGGCTGTCCGACTACGTTCGTGCCGAGTTCCTGCGCAACCGACAGATGGACTACGTGCGCGCGGCGAGGGCGCTCGGCGTGGGCAACCTGCAGATCATGTGGCGCCACATCCTTCCCAACAGCATGGTGCCGGTCGTTACCTTCCTTCCGTTTCGCATGAGCGCGGCGATCCTTGCGCTGACTTCGCTCGACTTCCTCGGGCTCGGCGTGCCGCCCGGTACGCCGTCGCTGGGCGAGTTGCTGAGCCAGGGCAAGGGCAACATCGATGCCTGGTGGATTTCGCTGTCGACCTTCGTTGTGCTGGTCGTCACGCTCATGCTGCTGACCTTCATGGGCGACGCCCTGCGCGACGCTCTCGATCCCCGGAAGGCCGACAAGTGATGAGCAGCGACGCACAACAATCCGCCGGCAATCGGCAGCCTCTTCTCGAAGTGGATGGCCTTCGCATCGCCTTCGGCGGCAAGGAGGTGGTGCACGGCATCGACTTCCGGATGGCCGCGGGCGAGAAGCTCGCGCTCGTCGGCGAATCCGGCTCGGGCAAGACCGTCACCGCACTGTCGCTGCTGCGGTTGGTGCAGAACGCAGAGCTTTCGGGCAGCGCCCGACTCTTCGGCAACGGGCAGAAGGAGCAGAAACAGCAGGCGCCGCGCGACCTGTTGTCGATCCCCGAGCGTCAACTGCGCGGCATCCGCGGCAAGGAGATCGCCATGATCTTCCAGGAGCCGATGACCGCGCTGAACGCGCTCTACACCGTGGGCGACCAGATCGCCGAGGTGCTCGAGCTGCACGAGGGCCTCTCGAAACGGGAGGCGCAGGCGGCGGCGGTCCAGTTGCTGGCCGATACGGGCATTCCCGAGCCGGCGCGGCGGGCCAGGGCGTTCCCGCACCAGCTCTCGGGAGGCCAGCGCCAGCGCGCGATGATCGCCATGGCGCTCGCCTGCAAGCCGCGCCTGCTGCTGGCCGACGAGCCGACCACCGCACTCGACGTGACCGTGCGCGCGCAGATCCTCGACCTGCTCGCCGACCTCCAGCGCAAGCACGGCATGGCGGTGCTGCTCATCACGCACGACCTGAACCTGGTGCGCCGCTTCGCCGATCGCGTGGTGGTCATGGAAGGCGGCCGCATCGTCGAGCATGGCCCGGTGGCCTCGGTGTTCGAGGCGCCGCAGCATCCCTACACGCGCAAGCTGATCGACAGCCATCCCGAGCGTGACGTGGCAGCCGTGGCCGTGAACGCCGGCACGGCACCGCTGATCGAGGCGAAGGCGCTGCGCGTGAGCTATCCGGTGCCGAAACCGGGTTTTGCCGGCTGGTTCGGCAAGGGCGAATTCGTGGCGGTGCAGGGCGCCGATTTCCGCATCGCGCCCGGCGAGACGCTGGGCGTGGTCGGCGAGTCGGGCTCGGGCAAATCGACACTGGCGCTGGCAGCGCTGGGATTGCTGAAGCACAAGGGCGCGCTCACGGTCGCCGGCAAAGGCTGGGCGGTGGACCGGGCCTCCGACCTGGCGTTGCGCCGGGTGATGCAGGTGGTGTTCCAGGATCCGTTCTCCTCGCTTTCTCCGCGCATGACGGTGGAGCAGATCGTGGGCGAAGGGCTGCGGGTGCATGCGCCGGCGCTGGGTGTCGAGGCGCGCCGCGCGCGTGCGCTGGCCGCGCTGGCCGACGTCGGCCTGACGGAGGCGCAGTTTCCGGCGCTGCTTGATCGCTATCCGCACGAGTTCTCGGGCGGGCAGCGGCAGCGGCTGGCGATCGCCCGGGCGCTGATCGTCGATCCGCAACTCCTGGTGCTCGACGAGCCCACGAGCGCGCTCGACGTCACGATCCAGAAGCAGGTGCTGGGCCTGCTGCAGCGGCTGCAGCGTGAGCGGGGGTTGAGCTACCTGCTGATCACGCACGACGTGGAGGTGATCCGTGCGATGGCGCACAACGTCATCGTGATGAAGGACGGCGCCATCCTCGAAACCGGGCGGGTCGAACAGGTGCTGGACGCGCCCGAGCACCCCTATACGAAGAAGCTGGTGGCCGCCGCGCTGCTGGAATAAGACGGAGACTGCAAGAAGAATGTCGGAAATCGGACGCGACCGGCGCGGTGCATGGCGCGCGGCGCTTGCCTGCATGGTCACCCTCGCGGTGGCGATGGGCCTGGGGCGCTTCGCCTTCACGCCCATGCTGCCCATCATGCTGCACGAAGGAAAGCTCGAACTGGCTGCCGGCGGGGTGCTGGCGTCGCTCAACTACCTGGGCTACTTCCTCGGCGCCGTGAGCTGCGCGGCTATCGGCATCAAGGCATCGAGCATGGTGCGCGGCGGCCTGCTGGCCACGGCCGCGCTGCTGGTGGGCATGGGGCTGCTGCACAGCTTCGCGAGTTGGGGCGTGTTGCGCACGGCGGCGGGCGTGATGAGCGCCTGGGTCTTCGTCTTCGCCTCGGGCTGGGGGCTGCGCCGGCTGGCGGAGACGAATGCGCCGACGCTGGCCGGAGTGATCTATACGGGGCCGGGGATAGGCATCGCCATGACCGGGCTGCTGGGCGGTGCGCTGGGGCGGTGGGGCTCGGACGCGGGCTGGATCGGGCTGGGCATCCTCGCGGTGGTGCTGATCGCCCTGATCTGGCGGGTGTTCGACGACGGCGAAATTGCGCCGGCCGGCGGTGCGGCGGCTCCGGCGCCGGCTGCGGCGGCCCGCATTGCCGGGCCGGACGACCGCAGCGACGCGATCTGGCTGGTCGTGCTCTACGGGCTGGCGGGCTTCGGCTACATCATCACGGCCACTTTCCTGCCGGTGATCGCCCGGCAGGCGCTGCCGGGGTCGTCCTGGCCGGATTTCTTCTGGCCGCTGTTCGGGGCGGCCATCATTCCGGGGGCGCTGATCGGTGCCCGTGCGCCGACGCACTGGGACAACCGGCTGCTGCTGGCCGTGGCCTATGCGCTGCAGGCGCTGGGCGTGGTGCTTTCGGTGGCGTGGCCCAGCATTCCTGGGTTCGCTCTGGGCAGCCTGCTGCTGGGCATGCCGTTCACCGCCATCACTCTTTTTGCGATGCGGGATGCGCGCCGGCTGCGCGGCAACGCGGCGGCGGGGCTGATCGGCTATGCGACGGCCTCGTACGGGGTGGGGCAGATCGTCGGGCCGCTGTTCGCCGCGCCGCTGGCGCAGCGGACCGGGTCGTTCCAATTGCCCTTGCTGGTTGCGGCGGCTGCGTTGGCGCTCGGGGCGGTGCTGTTCGCCTTCGTCTGGTTCAAATCGCGTCGCGCGGCCGTGGGGACCCCGCAATAGCGTGTCAGGGCGCTTGGAAGCCCTTCATTAATTGCGCAAATAGCATATAATTCGAGGCTCACGACCAAACGGGCGGGTACCAACCGCCCGTTTTTTTTGGTCCATCCATTCCGGGCTTTCATTCATGGCTATCTGGCATCCGTGGCGGGCGGATGGCAGGGCCGGGCATTTAAAAAGGCACTTTCGAACACGTGGCATTGCAGCAAGTAGTGGAACAAACCGTGGCCGGCCTCGGCTACGACCTGGTCGAGATCGAACGTTCGGCCGGGGGATTGCTGCGCGTGACGATTGATTTGCCCTGGAAAGCCCCCACCTCCGAAGCTGTGGCCGCAGGGCTGCCGGAACCTTTCGTCACGGTCGAGGACTGCGAGAAGGTCACCCGCCAGCTGCAATTCGCGCTCGAGGTCGACGGCGTTGACTACAAGCGGCTCGAAGTGTCCTCGCCGGGTATTGACCGTCCGCTTCGCAATGAGCAGGATTTCGAGCGATTCGTGGGCGAGGTGATCGACATCACGCTCAAGGCGCCGATGGGCGCCGCCGCGGCCGGCCAGGTGGCGGCCAACCGCAAGAAGTTTCGCGGCACGCTGGAGCGGGCCGCACAGGTAGAGGGCGCCGGCGCCCCGGGCTGGCAGATCGTCTGGAGCGATGCGCCCGAGCCCAAGCCGGGTCAAAAAGTGAGCAAGAAGCGCGCGCCCGCAACGCTGCAGGCGCTCGGCTTCGCGCTGGACGAGCTGCGCGAGGCGCGGCTCGCGCCAATTGTGGATTTCAAGGGCCGCAAGGCCAGAACCCAGCCGGGTTTTTCGGATATTGACGACGGAACGCAGGTTCCGGACTGACCAGAGGAGTGGTGGCATGAATCGCGAAATGTTGATGTTGGTGGATGCGATCTCGCGCGAGAAGAACGTCGAGCGTGACGTCGTCTTCGGCGCGGTCGAGTCCGCGCTGGCGCAGGCCACCAAGAAGCTCCATCAGGGCGATGTGGACATCCGCGTCTCGGTCGATCGCGACAGCGGCGACTACGAAACCTTCCGCCGCTGGCACGTCGTGCCCGACGAGGCCGGCCTGCAGCTGCCCGACCAGGAAATCCTGCTGTTCGAAGCCAAGGAAGAAATGCCCGACATCGAGGTCGGCGAGTACATCGAGGAGGCCGTCGACTCGGTGCCCATCGGCCGCATCGGCGCCATGGCCGCCAAGCAGGTCATCCTGCAGAAGATCCGTGACGCCGAGCGCGAAATGCTGCTCAACGACTTCATGTCGCGCGGCGACAAGATCTTCGTGGGCACCGTCAAGCGCCTGGACAAGGGCGACATCATCGTCGAGGCCGGCCGCGTCGAAGGCCGTCTGCGCCGCAGCGAAATGATCGCCAAGGAGAACCTGCGCAACGGCGACCGCGTGCGCGCCATGATCATGGAGGTCGACCTGACGCTGCGCGGCGCGCCGATCATCCTGTCGCGCTCGGCGCCCGAGTTCATGATCGAGCTGTTCCGCCAGGAAGTGCCCGAGATTGAGCAGGGCCTGCTCGAAATCAAGAGCTGCGCCCGCGACCCGGGCTCGCGCGCCAAGATCGCCGTGCTCTCGCACGACAAGCGCGTCGACCCGATCGGCACCTGCGTCGGCGTGCGCGGCACCCGCGTCAACGCCGTGACCAACGAACTGGCCGGCGAGCGCGTGGACATCGTCCTGTGGAGCGAAGACCCGGCCCAGTTCGTGATCGGTGCGCTGGCTCCGGCCAACGTGTCGTCGATCGTGGTCGACGAAGAGAAGCACGCCATGGACGTGGTGGTCGACGAGGAGAACCTCGCCATCGCCATCGGCCGCGGCGGCCAGAACGTGCGCCTGGCTTCCGACCTCACCGGCTGGAAGATCAACATCATGGACGCCAACGAGTCGGCCCAGAAGCAGGCGAGCGAAACCGACGCCAGCCGCAAGCTCTTCATGGAGAAGCTCGACGTCGACGAGGAGATCGCCGACATCCTCATCTCGGAAGGCTTCAACAGCCTCGAGGAAGTGGCCTATGTGCCGATCTCCGAGATGCTGGAGATCGAGGCCTTCGACGAAGACACCATCAACGAGCTGCGCGCGCGTGCCAAGGATGCGCTGCTGACCATGGAGATCGCCAAGGAAGAGGGCGTCGAGTCGCAGTCCGCGGTGTCGCAGGACCTGCGCGACCTCGAAGGCCTGAGCCCCGAGCTGATTCCCAAGCTGCACGAAGCGGGCGTGAACACCCGTGACGACCTTGCCGACCTCGCGGTCGATGAACTCACCGAGATCACCGGCCAGAGCGCCGATGACGCCAAAGCCCTCATCTTGAAGGCCCGCGAACACTGGTTCGCCGGCCAAGAGTGACGGTCATGGAGGCACGAAACCAATATGTCCAGTACCACTGTCGCCGAGTTCGCGAACGAGCTCAAGAAGACTCCCGAAACCTTGCTTGACCAGCTCAAGAGCGCAGGCGTGCCCAAGGCTTCCGCCGCCGACGCCCTCACCGAGGCCGACAAGCAGCGCCTGCTCGGCCACCTGAAGGCCAGCCACGGCACTGTCGAGCCCGAGCGCAAGAAGATCACGCTGACCAAGAAGTCGACCAGCGAGATCAAGCAGGCCGACTCCACCGGTCGCGCCCGCACCATCCAGGTCGAGGTGCGCAAGAAGCGCACCTTCATCCAGCGCGACGACGGCCACCTGGCCGCCGCCTCCGAGACGGCGCCTGCCGCCGTCGAGGCGCCCGCTGCGGCTCCCGCGGCCCCTCGCATCGACGAGGCCGAACTGGCCCGCCGCGAGGAAGAGGCACGCCGCCAGGCCGAACTGATCCGCCGCCAGGAAGAAGAACTGGCCGAGAAGCGCCGCCAGCGCGAGGAGGCCGAGGCACGCGAACGCGAGCAGGCCGAGAAGGCTGAAAAAGCCGAGCAGGAAGCTGCGCGCGCCGCCGCCGAAGCAGCCGAGAAGAAGGCTGCCGCTGCGGCCGCGGCTGCTGCTGCCGCCGCCAAGCCGGTCGCTGCCCCTGCGCCTGCGGCTGCCGCGGTCAATGCTGCCGCCGATGCTGCTGCTGCCGAAAAGGCAGCAGCCGAGCAGAAGGCCGCCCAGGCCAAGGAAGACGCGAAGGCCAAGGCCGCCGCCGAATCCAAGGCCCGCGCCGAGGAAGAAGCTGCGCGCGCCCGCGATCTGGACGAGCGCCGCCGCAAGGCCCTGGCCGAGGCCGAGGCCATCCGCGCCATGATGAACGCGCCTGCCCGCGTGCTGGTGCCGCACAAGGCGCCCGAGAAGCCGCAGGCCGAGAAGGCTGGTGGTGTCAAGGGCACGCTGCACAAGCCGACCGCTCCGGCAGCGCGCGCTGGTGCGCCCGCGGCTCCCGGCGCTGCAGCGGCTCCCGCCGCGCCCGGCAGCGGCAAGGAAGTCAAGTCCGCGAAGCTCTCGTCGAGCTGGGCTGGCGATCCGGCCAAGAAGAAGGAAATCAAGACCCGCGGCGACGCCAGCGGTGGCGTGGGCCGCAGCAACTGGCGCGGTGGCCCGCGCGGCCGCCGTGGCAACGACCGCGGAGGCCATGAAGAGCAGCACGTGCCGGCCGCACCGGTCGAGGCACGCGTGCTCGAAGTGCACGTGCCCGAAACCATCACCGTGGCCGAACTGGCGCACAAGATGGCCGTCAAGGCGCAGGAAGTCATCAAGCAGCTGATGAAGCTGGGCCAGATGGCGACCATCAACCAGTCGCTCGACCAGGACACCGCCATGATCCTGGTGGAGGAAATGGGCCACAACGCGGTGGTCGCCGCGCTGGACGACCCCGAAGCCTTCACCGACGAGGACGTGTCGGCGCAGATCGCCGAGCCGCTGCCGCGCGCTCCGGTCGTGACCGTCATGGGTCACGTCGACCACGGCAAGACCTCGCTGCTGGACTACATCCGCCGCGCCAAGGTCGCCGCGGGCGAAGCCGGCGGCATCACGCAGCACATCGGCGCCTACCACGTGGAAACCGAGCGTGGCATGGTGTCGTTCCTGGACACCCCGGGTCACGAGGCCTTCACGGCCATGCGTGCCCGCGGCGCGCAGGCCACCGACATCGTGATCCTGGTGGTGGCGGCCGACGACGGCGTCATGCCCCAGACCAAGGAAGCCATCAAGCACGCGAAGGCTGCTGGTGTGCCGATCGTGGTCGCGATCAACAAGATCGACAAGCCCGATGCCAACCTGGACCGCGTGAAGCAGGAACTGGTGGCCGAGGAAGTCGTGCCCGAGGAGTACGGCGGCGACGTTCCGTTCGTCGGCGTGTCGGCCAAGACCGGCCAGGGCATCGACGACCTGCTCGAGCAGGTCCTGCTGCAGGCCGAAGTGCTGGAACTCAAGGCGCCGGTGGATGCCGCCGCCAAGGGCCTGGTCATCGAAGCGCAGCTCGACAAGGGCCGCGGCCCGGTCGCCACCGTGCTGGTGCAGTCCGGCACGCTGAAGACCGGCGACGTGGTGCTGGCCGGCTCGACCTACGGCCGCGTGCGCGCCATGCTGGACGAGGACGGCAAGCCAACCAAGTCCGCGGGCCCGTCGATCCCGGTCGAGATCCAGGGCCTGACCGAAGTGCCGCAGGCCGGCGACGAGTTCATGGTGATGGGCGACGAGCGCCGTGCGCGCGAAATCGCCACCTACCGTGCCGGCAAGTTCCGCAACACCAAGCTGGCGAAGGCCCAGGCCGCGAACCTGCAGAACATGTTCACCGACCTGTCGGCGGGCGAAGTGCAGACGCTGCGCATCATCATCAAGGCTGACGTGCAGGGCTCGCAGGAAGCGCTGTCGCAGTCGCTGCTCAAGCTGGCGACGGACGAGGTCAAGGTGCAGGTGGTCTACGCCGGCGTTGGCGGCATCAGCGAAAGCGACATCAACCTCGCCATCGCCTCGAAGGCGGTCGTGATCGGCTTCAACGTGCGCGCCGACGCCGGTGCGCGCAAGCTGGCCGAGAGCAACGGCGTGCAGCTGAACTACTACAGCATCATTTACGACGCCGTGGACGAGATCAAGGTCGCAATGTCGGGCATGCTGGCGCCGGAGCGCCGCGAGGAAATCATCGGCTCGGCCGAAATCCGCACGGTGTTCGTTGCCTCGAAGATCGGTACGGTCGCGGGTTCGTACATCACCTCGGGTTCTGTCAACCGCAGTGCGCATTTCCGCCTGCTGCGCGACAACGTGGTGATCTACACCGGCGAGATCGACTCGCTCAAGCGCATGAAGGACGACGTGCGCGAAGTCCGCGAAGGCTTCGAGTGCGGTATCAAGCTCAAGAACTTCAACGACATCAAAGAGGGCGATCAGCTCGAGTTCTTCGAGATCAAGGAGATCGCTCGCACGCTGTAAAGCGCGCCGCGATATCGGGCTCATTGCCGCGTTGCAGCCGTCTTGCCGTACTGAAGTACTGTCTGCGCCGGCGCGCCTTGCACTGAGCCCGATCTCGCGACGCTAGTGATTTATCGAATGCCTAAGAAAAAAGCAGCCGCTCCCAACCGCGCCTTCAAGGTCGCCGATCAGATCCAGCGCGATCTGACGGAGTTGATCGCGCGCGAGTTGAAGGACCCGCGCGTGGGCATGGTCACGCTCCAGGCCGTCGAGGTCACGCCCGACTACGCGCATGCGAAGGTGTTCTTCAGCCTGCTCACGGGCGACGTGGCCGAAACGACCGAGGCTCTGAACCAGGCCGCAGGCTTCCTGCGCAACGGCTTGTTCAAGCGCCTGCATATCCACACCGTGCCGACGCTGCACTTCGTGTTCGACCGCACCACCGAGCGTGCGGCCGACATGAACGCGCTCATCGCACAAGCCGTCGCTTCGCGCTCGAAAGACGACTAGCCATGAACGCGCCACGCACAAGGGTGCAGCGGCGCCCTGTGCATGGGGTGTTGCTGCTCGACAAGCCGCTGGGTTTCTCCAGCAACCAGGCCTTGCAGAAAGCCAAGTGGCTGCTGCGCGCCGAGAAGGCGGGCCATACCGGCACGCTCGACCCGCTGGCCACCGGCGTACTGCCGCTGTGCTTCGGCGCCGCCACCAAGTTCAGCCAGCTGCACCTGGACGCCGACAAGACCTACGTGGCCACGGCACGCCTTGGCGTGAAGACGTCCACCGGCGATGCCGAGGGCGAGGTTGTTTCCCGGCGCCCGGTCCATGTCACCCCTGAGGACCTGGCACGCGTCGAGACGCAGTTCACCGGTCCGATCCGCCAGGTGCCGCCGATGCATAGCGCGCTCAAGAAAGACGGCAAGGCGCTGTACGAGTACGCCCGCGAAGGCGTGGAGGTCGAACGCGCGCCGCGCGACGTGGTCATCCACAAGCTCGGGATCCGGGCGATCGACGCCGACACCATCCGCATCCTCGCGTCCGTCAGCAAGGGCACCTACATCCGCACGCTCGGCGAAGACATCGGCGAAGCGCTCGGCTGCGGCGCGCACCTGAGCTCGCTGCGGCGCGTCGCGACCGGCGGCTTCGCCGAGGCCCAGTGCGTCACCATCGAGGCGCTGGAGGCCATGGACGAGGAGGAGCGCCTCGCGCAGCTCCTGCCGGCCGAATCGCTCGTGGGCGGCCACAGCCGCGTCACGCTGGGCACGGAAGATGCGGCACGCTTTCTTTCGGGCCTGCGCCGCCGGGGGGGCTGGGCCGATGCGGACGAGGTGGCCGTCTTCGGCGCCCAGCCGCCGGCCTTCCTCGGCACGGCCCACGTCAAGGCCGGCGAACTGATTCCGGGGCGCTTGCTGAACCCCATCGAAATCCAGCAAATTCTTTTGAACGCACAACAGACCGAAGCGACACCATGAGTACCAAGCAAATCCGCAATATCGCCATCATTGCCCACGTTGACCATGGCAAGACCACGATGGTCGACCAGTTGCTGCGCCAGTCGGGCACCTTCGCCGAGCACGAAAAAGTGGTCGACACCGTGATGGACAACAACGCGATCGAAAAGGAACGCGGCATCACCATCCTGGCCAAGAACTGCGCCGTGAGCTGGAAGGGCACCCACATCAACATCGTCGACACCCCCGGCCACGCGGACTTCGGCGGCGAGGTGGAGCGCGCTCTCTCGATGGTCGACGGCGTGCTGCTGCTCATCGACGCCCAGGAAGGCCCGATGCCGCAGACCCGCTTCGTGACCAAGAAGGCGCTGGCGCTGGGCCTGAAGCCCATCGTGGTGGTGAACAAGGTCGACAAGCCGGGCGCCAACCCCGACAAGGTGGTCAACGCCGCCTTCGATCTGTTCGACAAGCTCGGCGCGACCGACGAGCAGCTCGACTTCCCGGTGGTGTACGCCTCGGGCATCAACGGCTGGTCCTCGCTGGAAGAAGGCGCGCAGGGCGAGCAGTGGGGCCCCGACATGTCGGCCCTGTTCGACACCATCCTGAAGCACGTGCCCTCGCAGAAGGGCGACCCGGCCGCGCCGCTGCAGCTGCAGATCTCGGCGCTCGACTTCTCCACCTTCGTCGGCCGCATTGGCGTGGGCCGCATCAGCCAGGGCACGCTCAAGCCCATGATGGACGTGCTGGTCATGGAAGGCCCCGATGGCAAGACCATCAAGGGCCGCGTGAACCAGGTGCTGACCTTCCAGGGCCTGGACCGCGTGCAGGCCACCGAAGCCGGCCCGGGCGAGATTGTGCTGATCAACGGCATTGCCGACATCGGCATCGGCGTGACCGTCACCGACCCGGCCAACCCGGCTCCTCTGCCGATGCTGAAGGTCGACGAGCCGACGCTGACGATGAACTTCTGCGTCAACACCAGCCCGCTGGCCGGCCGCGAAGGCAAGTACGTCACCAGCCGCCAGATCTGGGACCGCCTGCAGAAGGAACTGCAGCACAACGTCGCTCTGCGCGTGAACGAGACCAGCGAAGAGGGCGTGTTCGAAGTGATGGGCCGCGGCGAACTGCACCTGACCATCCTGCTGGAGAACATGCGCCGCGAAGGCTACGAAATGGCCGTGTCCAAGCCGCGCGTGGTGTTCCGCGAAATCGACGGCGAGCGCCATGAGCCGATCGAGCTGGTGACGGCCGACATCGAGGAAGGCCACCAGGGCGGCGTGATGCAGGCACTGGGCGAGCGCAAGGGCGAACTGGTCAACATGGAACCGGACGGCCGCGGCCGCGTGCGCCTCGAATACCGCATTCCGGCGCGCGGCCTGATCGGCTTCACGAACGAATTCCTGAACCTCACGCGCGGCTCGGGCCTCATCAGCAACATCTTCGACAGCTACGAGCCGCACAAGGGCGACATCGGCGGCCGCAAGAACGGCGTGCTGATCTCGATGGACGACGGTGAAATCTTCACCTACGCGCTGGGCAAGCTGGACGACCGCGGCCGCATGTTCGTGAAGGCGAACGACCCGGTGTACGAAGGCATGATCGTCGGCATCCACAGCCGCGACAACGACCTGGTGGTGAACGCCACGCGCACCAAGCAGCTGACGAACTTCCGCGTCTCTGGCAAGGAAGACGCGGTCAAGATCACGCCCCCGATCGAACTCACGCTCGAATACGGCGTGGAATTCATCGAGGACGACGAGCTGGTCGAGATCACGCCCAAGAGCGTGCGCCTGCGCAAGCGCTTCCTGAAGGAGCACGAGCGCAAGCGCGCCAGCCGCGACCTGATGCAGGGCTGAGATCGAACGGCCGCTCGCAAGGCACTGTTCTTTTTCTTCTCTCTCTCCATGCGCCTGACGCACGGCGGCGCCGTCTGGCTGATGGTCGTCGTGACCCTGATGTGGGGCACGGCGGGCGTCGTCACGCGGCATCTGACGCAGGCGCACAGCTTCGAGATCACCTTCTGGCGCAGCCTCTTCACGACGCTGGCGCTGCTGGTGATCCTGCCGCTTTGGCGCGGACGCGCCGTGTTCTCCCAATTGCGCCGCGGCGGGCGCGAGATCTGGATCTCCGGCGTGTGCTGGGCCGTGATGTTCACGGCTTTCATGGTCGCGCTCACGCTGGCTTCGACGGCCAGCGTGCTGGTCACCATGTCGCTCGGGCCGCTGTTCACCGCGCTGGCGGCGCGCTTCTTCATCGGGCACCGGCTGCCGGCGCGCACCTGGCTGGCCATCGTGGTCGCGGGGGCGGGCATCGGCTGGATGTATGGCACGCAGCTGATGGCAGGCGGTGGCGGGTCGCTGGCCGGCACGCTGCTCGCGCTGTGCGTACCGCTGGCGGGCGCGGCGAACTGGACCGTGGTTCAGCACGCTCAGGCCAAGGGCCACAAGATCGACCTGGTGCCGGCAGTGCTCATCGGCGCGGTGATCACGGCGCTCTTCACGCTCCCGTTGGCATGGCCGTTCCGGGCCGGCGCGCACGATCTCGGGCTGCTGGCTTTCCTGGGCGTGTTCCAGCTCGCCATTCCGTGCGTGCTCTCGGTGCTGTGCGCCCAGGTGCTGAAGGCGCCCGAGGTCGCGCTGCTGGCCTTGCTGGAAGTGATCTTCGGCATCGCGCTGGCCTGGATCGGTGCAGGCGAACAACCCGCGCCAAGCGTGCTGGCCGGGGGCGCGCTGGTGATCGGCGCCCTTGTGTTCAACGAGCTCCTGGCGCTGCGCGGACGGCGCACCGCCGTTGCCGACACCGCGGTGCCGGGCGCGCACTGACTTTTTTCGCTACTGCCGCAGGCTGGGATTCGGTACGCCGATGCTGCCCATGCGCGCCTCGAGCACCTTGCGCATGAAGGTCTGGGCGAAATCGTCGCCCACGCGCCAGCCGCCGTTGTCGTCTTCCACGAAGGTGAATTCACCCTTGACCGGCAGGGAGCTGTCGCTGCCGGAAAGAGCGCTCATCAGGCTGTCGTTGTATTCGACGACCAGCGGGCAGGCATGGCCCGTGCCGTCCTCCAGCTTTCGGCAGGGGCCGGTGGGCTCGATCTCGGCAATTGCCCGCGAACGGTTGGGGTCCTTGCGCACGAGGCCGGAGTCGGTGCGCGGGCGCATGCGCGCGGCCGAGGCCGTCCGCGCGGAGCCGAGCGGCGCCGCGCCTTCGCGGAAAGCCTTCTCCATCGCCTCGCGGCCGATGGGCTCGGCGTTGTAGAGCGGCCGGCCGTCGGCGTCGAGATTCCCGAAGCGGGCCTCGACGACGGCCACATCCGCGCCTCGCACCACCATGTCGTCGCCCTTCGGTTCGGTGGGGCCGATGGTGTAGGCCATCGGCTCCCTGCTGTCGCCCTGAGTCATGACCGCGGTGCAGCCGCGGATGCGCTCCGGCTTGCGGTAGCCGACCTCGCGCATGCCGCCGACGGTGGGCGTTTCGATCACGGCTCCCGCGTCGGGATCGAGGCGGCGCATGCGCACGTCCATGCTCACGCGGCGCATGAGGCTGTCGAGCGTCTTTCGGGTGGACGCGGCATCGCAGGCGGGCACGCTGGCCGGAGCGAAGGCATACCAGCCGATCCCGCCGCCGATCACCGCCACCGCCACGGCGAACTTCAGCGCGCCGATGCGGCTGGTGCGTTTCTGGCGCGCTTGCCATGCCTTCACGGCCTGCTCGTCCGCCTCGATGAGTGCCTGCGCGCCGGCCACGATGCGCACGCGCTCGACGGCCGTGGCAAAGGCCGGCTCGGCCGCGACCTGGGCACGCAGGGCGTCGAAGCGCTCTCTTTCGAGCGGACCTTCCGTGGCCAGCCAGGCCAGCGTGGCGATGGGGGAGGCGGGCACGGTGCCCACGACGGGCGTTTCGATCAGCGCCATGTTGCGCGTCTCGGCGTCGATCAGGGAGTCCTTGCAGAGTGATTCGATGGCTTCGTGCGTGATTCCCTGTTCCGCGAGTTCGAAGAGGTCGTCGGCGTCGATGGCTGTGTCCGTGGCGTCGTCCCAGTGCGGGGCGTCCTCGTCGATACGGTCGACCGCGGCGTGCTGTTCTGCCTCGGTGACAAGGCCGCGCACGCGCATCCATGCCAGTGCATGGGCCGGGCTCGGCAGCGCAGGGAGTGCGGCGGTCTCGGGGTGGGCGAGCACGGCGTCGTGCTGCGCATCGCTGATCAGGCCCTGGTTCAGCAGGGCGCGGAACGCGTCCAGGTTGGCGTCGGGAGTCATGCGGGGATTCTGCCGTGTGCGGCGCCGGCCCCGTACGGGGGGAACCGGCAAGAAAAACGCCGGCGGGAGCCGGCGTTTGCAAGTCGAGCCTGATGTCGATCAGGGACGGGCGATCTTCCAGGCGCCGTTCGCGAAGCCGTCGCCGGTCTTGTCGCCTGGCTTGGCGTCCTTGGCCCAGTAGTACAGCGGCCAGCCCTTGTAGGCCCACTGGCGCTTGCCGTCTTCGCGAATGATGATGGTGTAGCCACCGATGGGCTTTGCGGTGTCGGCCACGCCCAGCGGAGGCCAGTTGGCGGCGCATTGGCCGTTGCAGGCGGAGGTACCGGCACCGGCGGTGTCCTTGGTGAAGGTGTACAGCGTCATTCCGTTCGGCCCGACCAGCACGCCGTCGGCGGTGCGGGTGGGCGTGTCGGGTGCGCTTGCGGTCTTGTTGGACATGCTGCCGCAGCCGGCAAGCAGGGCCGCCGCGAGGATCGAGGCGCTGAGCAATTTCATGCAGTTTCTCCTTCGGTTGAAAAATCGCGAAAACCAGGGCCGGTGGCGAAGCACCGGACGAGGGGGATGCGCGAGCCGGCAGTTTATGCGGTCATCAAGACAGATCGCGGTAGGCCAGCGTCGCAAGTTTGAGCAAAAGGTCGCGCGGCAGCTTGCCGGCGATGGCGTAGCCGAAGCCCTGGTCCACCCAGTAGAAGCTCGGCACGGGGCCCTCGGAGGCGAAGCGGAAGGCGGTTTCGTTGCCGGCGGGGCCGCCGGCGGCACGCGCGTCGAGGGTGCCGACGTAAAGCGTCACGCGCTCGCCGGCGGCATCCTCGAACATGAACTGCGCGCGCGCGCCGGTCTCGCCGGGCAGCAGGCGGCCGCCGACCAGCGTGTAGCCCTGGCTGGAGAGATCGGGCACCTTCAGCGGCCGGTCGAGGCGCCTGGAGAGCCACTGCACCAGATGCTGCTGCTCGGACGCGGCCACTTCGACGGGGTGCCGTTTTTCGGGCGCATAGACGGCATGGGCCACCGAGGCGTCGTGCACGAATTCGCGCAGGGCCGGCGCTCGGGCCAGCTGCGCGCCTGCGTGCGGCGCGGACCACCGGGCCCATTGCGCATTCCCGATCCAGCCGGCGGCGAAGGCCACCAGCAGGCCGGCAGCCAGGCCACCCCAGCGCATCCAGGAGCCGCCTGGGTTGCGATCGAGCGCGCCCATCAGCGGCGTGGGAATGGGCGTATCGAGCAGCTCGCGGTGCAGCCGGCGCAGCGCATCGCGCTGCGAATGCCACGCCGCGACCTTGGCGGCCACGGCGGGATCGCGCGCCATCGCAGCCTCGACCGCCTCGCGGCGATCGGGGGCCAACTGGCCGTCGACCCAGGCATGCAGTTCGTCTTCGGTAGGGGGCGGGGCGGGGCGGTTCATGGTCTTGCTGCGGTGGGGTCGTTCACTTGAGACGGCGCAGGCCCGGGCGTGCCGGGGCCGATGCGCCATCCATCAGCTCCTGCAGCCGGACGCGGGCGCGCGAGAGGCGCGACATCACCGTGCCGACGGGAACGCCGAGCACCTTGGCGACCTGGGCGTACGACAGGTCTTCGAGCGTCACCAGCAGCAGCACGGCACGCTGCTCCTCGGGCAGTTGCATCAGGCAGCGCTGCAGGTCCAGGCCCGTGCCCTGGTCGCGGCCGGGATCGGCGAGGCCCTGCACCTCGTGCGCCACGTCGTCGAGCGGCACCACAGCGTGGGGCGGCGGCGTGCGCCGCACCTGGCTCGCGAAGATGTTGTGCATGACGGTGAAGAGCCAGGCGCGCAGGTCGCTGCCCACCACCCACAGTCGCCACTTGCCGCAGGCGCGCTCCAGCGTGTCCTGCACCAGGTCGTCGGCCGCCCAGGCATTGCCCGTGAGCGCTCGCGCGTAGCGGCGCAGGCTCGGGATGTGCTCTACGAGCAGGCGGGCGTCCATGGGGTGGCTGGCTGGTCAGGGCCTGGCGGTCTTCCAGGTGCCGTTGACGCCGTCACCGGTCTTGTCGCCAGGCTTCGTGTCCTTGGCCCAGTAGTACAGGGGCCAGCCCTTGGCGGCCCATTGCTTCTTGCCATCGTCGCGCGTGACGATGCTGAAGTCGCCGCTGGGCTTGTCGCCATCGGCCGCCATGAAGGGCGGCCAGTTGGTGGCGCAAGCGCCGTTGCAGACCGACTTGCCGTTGCCGGCCGTGTCCTTGTCGAACGTGTAGAGCGTCATGCCGTTCGGCCCGACGAGCGCGCCGTCGGCGGGCTTGGGCTGGGCGAAGGCGGGGACCGCGAGAACGGCGCTGAGCAGAACGGCCGAAGATGCTCGGAAAGGCGACATGGAGAACTCCTTGTGTTGGCGACACCGGCGTTCCGGTGACATCCGCACAAACGCCCGCGGCCGGGCTTTTATTCCGCCGCCTTGCAAAAAAAGTTCAGCGGTTGCGGCTCTTCATTGCGCGCTCGACCTCGCGCTTGCCTTCGCGGTCCTTGATGGTGTCGCGCTTGTCGTGCTCGGCCTTGCCCTTGGCCAGCGCGATCTCGCACTTCACCTTGCCGGCCTTCCAGTGCAAATTGAGCGGCACCAGCGTGTAGCCCTTTTGTTCGACCTTGCCGATCAGGCGGCGAATCTCGTCCTTCTTGAGCAGCAGCTTCTTGGTGCGCACCGAGTCCGGGTTGACGTGAGTGGAGGCGCTCTTGAGCGGGTTGATCTGGCAGCCCAGCACGAAGAGCTCGCCGTTGCGGATCACGACGTAGCCGTCGGTCAGCTGCACCTTGCCTTCACGCAGCGATTTGACTTCCCAGCCTTCCAGGACCATGCCGGCCTCGAAGCGCTCTTCGAAGAAATAGTTGTACGCAGCCTTCTTGTTGTCTGCGATGCGGGAGGAGGAGGTATCTTGTTTTTTGGTGGCCATGACTCGGAAATATGGGGGCTGCATGGCTTCAATACAATCCGTCGCGCACGCTGTGCCGATTCTATGAAAACAGTCAACAAGTCCGTCCTCATCTGGTACAGCGCCGAAGAGATGTATGCGCTCGTCACCGATGTGGCCAAGTATCCGCAGTTTCTTCCGTGGTGCGACAAGTCGCGCGTCATCGAGGAAGACGAGGCCGGCATGACGGCCGAAGTCGGTCTCGCATTCGCCGGCCTGCACCAGAGCTTCACCACCCGCAACACTCATGTTCCGGGGCGTGAGGTGCAGCTGAAGCTGGTCGACGGCCCGTTCTCCAACCTCGACGGCAAATGGAAGTTCACGCCCGTGGGCGAGCAGGGCGAGCGGGCCTGCCGCGTAGAGCTGCACCTGAGCTACGGCTTCAGCAACTTCGCCCTGCAGGCGCTCGTGGGCCCCGTGTTCGACACCATCGCGTCCAGCCTGGTCGAGGCCTTCGTCAAGCGCGCCGAGCAGGTCTACGGCTCGTCCTGAGCGCGACGATGACCATCGAGGTCACACTGAGCTGCTCGCCCGCGCCCCGCGAGGTGTTCGAGCAGGTGCTGCATCTTCCTTCCGAGGCGACACTGGCCGATGCCGCGAAGGCCAGCGACCTCTCGCAGCGCTTTCCGGATCTCGATTGGCGCCACGCCATGACGCCCGGTATCTGGGGCAAGGCCGTGGACTGGGACCAGACGCTCAAGGACGGCGATCGCGTCGAGCTGTGCCGGCCGCTCACGGTCGATCCGAAAGTGGCGCGCCGGGAGCGCTTCCAGCGCCAGGGTGCGCGGGGCACCGGCCTGTTCGCGAATCGCCGCAAGGGCGGCAAGGCCGGTTATTGATCGTGTGACCGCGGCTTACTTGCAGTCGCTGTTGATCACGTCCTGGATGCGCTTCTGCTCGGCGGCGCGGGCGTTGTCATCCATGATCTCGCGCTCGCCCTTGGCGTTGACCCGCGCGAGGCGGATGCCGCTGTCGACCGTGGCCTTGCTCTGGCGGGCGAGGGCGCAGTTGTCGGCCTTGGCCTTGGCCACCTTGGCTTCTTCGGCGGCCTGCTTGGCCTTCTGCTCGGCTTCGGCTTTCTTGGTCTTTTCCTCGAGTTCCTTGTCCACGCCGGTGGGCTTCGGCGCTGCGGCGGCCTTCGGCGCGGCAGCGGGGGCTTCGGCGGTGCCTTCCGCGGCCGGTGGCGCGTCGACGTTCGGGTTGGCGGTGGAGCGCGCCGCGGGCGGCGGGCCCACGCGGCGCAGGATGTTCTTCTCGGGCACGTCGGGCGGCGGGGCCTGGTCGCTGAAGACCTTCTTGCCGTTCTTGTCGAGCCATTGCCATTGGGCGCTTGCCGACATCGGCAGCGCAACGACACATCCCAGTACCAGCCAGTGCACGAATTTCATCCCTGAAGTTTAGCCGGGCCTTACTTTTTGCAACATCCGGATAGGGTGGTTTTGCAACGTTCGTCAATCGCCCGCGCCGGCAAACCCATTGGCGGCCTCGTTACAATCCTTCTTTTGGAGCCTCACCCATGCGCCTTCTCGGCAAAGCGCTGACCTTCGACGACGTGTTGTTGGTGCCAGCCTTCTCCCAGGTCCTGCCCAAGGACACCTCCCTCGCCACCAAGTTCTCCCGCAACATCACGTTGAACCTGCCGCTCGTTTCCGCGGCCATGGACACCGTGACCGAAGCCCGCCTCGCGATCGCCATCGCGCAGGAAGGCGGCATCGGGATCGTGCACAAGAACCTCACCGCGCAGCAGCAGGCCGCAGAAGTGGCCCGGGTGAAGCGCTACGAGTCGGGCGTGCTGCGCGATCCGGTCGTGATCACGCCGACGCACTCGGTGCGCCAGGTGATGGCCTTGTCCGACCAGCTCGGCATCTCGGGCTTCCCGGTGGTCGACGCCGGCAAGGTGGTCGGCATCGTCACCGGCCGCGACCTTCGCTTCGAGAGCCGCTACGACGTGCCCGTCAGCGAGATCATGACGCGCCGCGAGAAGCTCATTACCGTGCCCGACGGCACTACGCTTGCCGAGGCCAAGGCGCTGCTGAACAAGCACAAGCTCGAGCGCCTGCTCGTCATCAACGGCGACTGGGAGCTCAAGGGCCTCATCACCGTCAAGGACATCACCAAGCAGACCAGCTTCCCCAACGCCGCGCGCGACGCCAACGGCCGCCTGCGCGTGGGCGCCGCGGTCGGCGTGGGTGACGGCACCGAGGAGCGCGTCGAGGCGCTGGTGAAGGCCGGTGTCGACGCCATCGTGGTCGACACCGCTCATGGCCACAGCGCCGGCGTGATCGAGCGCGTGCGCTGGGTCAAGAAGAACTATCCGCAGGTCGACGTGATCGGCGGCAACATCGCCACCGGCGACGCCGCCCGCGCGCTGGCCGATGCCGGCGCCGACGCGGTCAAGGTCGGCATCGGCCCCGGCTCCATCTGCACCACCCGCATCGTGGCCGGCGTGGGCGTACCGCAGATCATGGCGGTCGACAGCGTCGCCACCGCACTGCAGGGCACGGGCATTCCGCTGATCTCCGACGGCGGCGTGCGCTACTCGGGCGACATCGCCAAGGCCATCGCAGCCGGCGCCAGCACTGTCATGATGGGCAGCATGTTCGCCGGCACCGAAGAGGCTCCGGGCGAAATCGTGCTGTACCAGGGCCGCAGCTACAAGAGCTACCGCGGCATGGGCTCCATCGGCGCGATGCAGCAGGGCAGTGCCGACCGGTACTTCCAGGAATCGACCACCGGCAACCCCAACACCGACAAGCTGGTGCCCGAAGGCATCGAAGGCCGCGTGCCCTACAAGGGCTCGATCGTCTCGATCGTCTACCAGATGGCCGGCGGCGTGCGCGCCAGCATGGGCTACTGTGGCTGCGCGACCATCGAGGACATGCAGAACAAGGCCGAGTTCGTCGAAATCACCACGGCCGGCATTCGTGAGAGCCACGTTCACGACGTGCAGATCACGAAGGAAGCGCCGAACTACCGCGCTGATTGACCACAATCTGGCCAGACCTTGAAAGTCAGGCCAGACTGGGGTTAAAATTTGGGCCAGATTCAAATTTTCTGGCCCAAATGCAATCCATCGGCATCGCCGAAGCCAAGAACAACTTCTCCGCCCTGATCGACTCCGTCGAAAAGGGCGAGGAGGTTCGCATCACCCGCCACGGCAAGGAAGTCGTGCGCATGTTGCCGGTGCGCCGCAAGCCGGTCATCACCGACGAGCAGATCGAGCGCGAGCTCGGCCAGATCGACGCGCTCCACGCCACCATCCAGCCCGGGCCGCAGCCGCGTGCCCTGCTCGACGAAGGGCGCCAGCAATGACGGCCTTCGTCATGGACGCCTCGGTCACCGCCGCATGGCTCTTGCCAGACATGGCCAGCAAGCACACCCGCAGGCTCTACGCCGCCATCCGCCGCGACGAGGTCGAGCCGCAGGCGCCCAACGCCTGGCAATGGGAGTGCGCCAACATCCTCGCCAATGGCGTGCGCAGCGGCCGCATTCCGTCGTCCGCCGTGGAAGGACTGTGGAGCGTGCTCGACGCCATCCGCCACCGGGTCGAACTGCACGAGCTCGCGCCGGCCCAGCACAAGGCCGTGCTCGCCGTGGCCATCGACGCCGGCATCTCGCTCTACGACGCGGGCTATCTGTGGCTCGCCAAATCGCTCAATCTCCCGCTCGCCACCTTCGACGAGCAACTCATCCAGGCTGCACCCCAGGCGGGAGTGAAGCTGCTCGACATTTCAACGCTCTGAGTCCCAACGCCCATGCAACACGACAAGATCCTCATCCTCGACTTCGGCTCGCAGGTCACGCAGCTCATCGCACGCCGCGTGCGCGAAGCCCATGTGCTGAGCGAAGTGCATCCCTGCGACGTCACCGACGAATGGGTGCGCGAGTACGCCGCCGACGGCCACCTCAAGGGCGTGATCCTCTCCGGCAGCCACGCCAGCGTGTACGAGGAAACCACCGACAAGGCCCCGCAGGCCGTGTTCGACCTGGGCGTGCCCGTGCTCGGCATCTGCTACGGCATGCAGACCATGGCGCACCAGCTCGGCGGCAAGGTCGAGGGCGGCCACAAGCGCGAGTTCGGCTTCGCGGCGGTGCGCGCCCACGGCCACACCGCGCTGCTGAAGGACATCGCCGACTTCACCACGCCCGAGGGCCACGGCATGCTCAACGTGTGGATGAGCCACGGTGACAAGGTCACCGAACTGCCGCCGGGCTTCAAGCTCATGGCCAGTACCGACAGCTGCCCCATCGCCGGCATGGCCGACGAGGCGCGCCGTTACTACGCGCTGCAGTTTCACCCCGAAGTGACGCACACCGTGCAGGGCAAGGCGATCATCGATCGCTTCGTGCTCGGCATCTGCGGCGCCAAGCCCGACTGGGTCATGCGCGACCACATCGCCGAAGCCGTCGAGAAGATCCGCGAGCAGGTGGGCGATGAAGAAGTCATCCTGGGCCTCTCGGGCGGTGTCGATTCGAGCGTGGCCGCCGCGCTCATCCACCGCGCCATCGGCGACCAGCTGACCTGCGTGTTCGTCGACCACGGCCTGCTGCGGCTGAACGAGGGCGACATGGTCATGGAGATGTTCGAGGGCAAGCTGCACGCGAAGGTGATCCGCGTCGACGCCAGCGATCTCTTCCTCGGCAAGCTCGCGGGCGTGAGCGACCCGGAAGCCAAGCGCAAGATCATCGGCGGCGAGTTCGTCACCGTGTTCAAGCAGGAAGCCGCGAAGCTCAAGGCGGGCGGTGGTGGACACAAGGGCGCGACCTTCCTGGCGCAGGGCACCATCTACCCCGACGTCATCGAGTCGGGCGGCGCCAAGAGCAAGAAGGCCGTCACCATCAAGAGCCACCACAACGTGGGCGGCCTGCCCGAACAGCTCGGTCTCAAGCTGCTGGAGCCGCTGCGCGACCTGTTCAAGGACGAAGTGCGCGAACTGGGCGTGGCCCTCGGCCTGCCGCCCGAAATGGTGTATCGCCACCCGTTCCCCGGTCCCGGCCTGGGCGTGCGCATCCTCGGCGAAGTGAAGAAGGAATACGCCGACCTGCTGCGCCGCGCCGACGCGATCTTCATCGAGGAGCTGCGCAACTTCACCGACGAAGCCACCGGCAAGACCTGGTACGACCTCACCAGCCAGGCCTTCACCGTATTCCTGCCCGTCAAGAGCGTGGGCGTGATGGGCGACGGCCGCACCTACGACTACGTGGTCGCACTGCGCGCCGTGCAGACCAGCGATTTCATGACCGCCGACTGGGCCGAGCTGCCGTACGCGCTGCTGAAGAAGGTGTCGGGCCGCATCATCAACGAGGTGCGCGGCATCAATCGCGTGACCTACGACGTGTCGAGCAAGCCGCCGGCGACGATCGAGTGGGAGTGACGAACGACGCAACGCGGCTGCGCTGATGCAGGGCCGCGTCGATCAGGCCTCGGAAGAAGCGGACTTTCAGAAGCTCGCCTTCAAACCCACCGTAAAGATCCCGCCCTTCGCCTGCTTCGACAGCTTGCCGAAGTAGTCGTAGTCCGCGGCGACCGACAGGTTCTGCGTCATGCGGTACTCGGCGCCGAAGCCGGCCATCATGCCGGTCGAGCTGCCCGAGATGCGCTGGTTGGGCAGCACCCAGTTGTTGTCGCCGGAGACGCGCCCGCGCGCGATGCCCAGGCGCCCGTTGAGCGCGAAGGATTCGCCCAGCGGCAGCCGGGCGGTGGCGGCCGCGTAGAAGACCTGGCCGGTGCCGGACTGCAGTCGTGAATAGGCGCCGTTCGAACTCCACTGGCTCACGCGGCCAAGGCGTGCATAGCCGGCTTCGACGCCAAAGGTTTCGGTGAAGCGATACCCGCCGTACAGCTTGTAGGCCGTTGCGCTCTTGCTGCTCTTCTCGCCGCCCCATGGCACGGGCACGCGGTTGGAGGACGAGAGGCTGTAGCTCGAACGGCCGATGGCGCCGCCTACATAGATGCCGGAGTCCTGGTTCTGGCCGGCGGCGCTCGCAGTCATGGAGACGGTACCTAGCAGAATGGCTGCTGCGAGGACGGTGCAGGCTTGCGTTTTCGTCAAGATGAAGTTCCTGGATGGATGGTTGATTGAGATCGATCGACAGGTGGCTTCCGTGCATCGACTGCCGCAGTGCCACCAGCGTGAGACGATTCTCGAAACGCAGCCTGAAGGAGTGCTTGTCGCTTGCTGAAGAGCAGATGAAGGGCGCATGCCATGGGCGATGATCGAGGCATGTCAGATCAGCTTCTTCTTCCCGGTATCGAGCCTCCGCCCAAACCCTTGCCACGCCCTCGGAGCAAAGCGCGCAGCAGCAAGGCTCCGGCGCCGGAGCACTCTCTCTTCTTCGCAATTCTTCCGGGCCCGCAGGATGCCGCTTCGATCGCCGCGCTGGGCGAGCGCATGAATTCGCAGCACGCACTGAAAGGAACATTGGTAGCGGCGCATCGCCTGCACGTCACGCTCTTCGATCTGGGCGAGTACGCAGAGGTGCCGGCCGACAAAGTCTCGTTGGTCACGAAGGCAGCCGCCTCGGTGCCGCCTCCCGCGTTCGACATCGTCTTCGAGAAGGCGATGAGCTTCGCCAAGGGCGCGCTCGCGCTGTGCTCCGACGACGAGGAGGGCACCTCCGCGCTCAAGGCCTTCAGGCAGCGCCTGGGCGAGGCGCTCGCCGATGCGGGCCTGAAGCCCGCGCGCTCTTTCACGCCGCACATGACGCTGGCCTACGCACGGCGCAAGCTCGAGAGGCATGCGCTCGAAGCACCGGTCCGGTGGTCGGCTGGCTCTTTGGTGCTGATCGACAGCCATGTGGGCGAGGGCGTGCACGAAGTGCTGGGCCGTTGGCCCGATGCGGCCTGAAAAGATGGAGCCCTGCGCTCTGTTCTGCCTCGCATCGACGCCTTCTGTATCTGTTTCGTCTCGCACGCGCTGATGACAATGGCACTCCCTTTCACGGAATCGACATGACAGCAGAAATGACCCGGGACCAGATCGCAGACCAGATTGCCGCCGAGCTGGGCCACAGCTTCGACGGCGAGATCATTGCCGGTGGCCATTACGTGCCGCTGGTGCGCGACGGCCGCACGATCTACCTGAGCGGCCAGGTGCCGCGCGTGGGTACCACGGTGGTTGTCACCGGTCGCGTGGGCGATGCGGTGTCGCTCGACAAGGCGCGCGAGGGCGCACAGATCTGCGCATTGCGCAGCCTCGCGCTGCTGCGGCGCGCGCTCGGCTCGCTCGAGGCGGTGGAGAAGGTCCTGCGCGTCGGCGTGTTCGTGCAGTGCACGGCCGATTTCACGCAGCACAGCGAGGTGGCCGACGCCGCTTCCGACCTGCTGCACCGCGTTTTCGGCGAGGCCGGCGTGCACGTGCGCACGGCGGTCGGCGTCTACGCGCTGCCGAAGAACGCGACCGTCGAGGTGGAGATGACGGTCGCCGCGAAGCACAACATCGGCTAGCGCGGCGCGATGGCCAGGATGTCCCGCGCCAGCTGCGCGATCGTCAGCGGCGCGCAGCCTTCGGCGTTGTTGCTCACGGTGACGAAGGCGTTCTGGCCCGCGCGGGTGGTGCCGGCAATCACCTTGGCGAGCGCGGCGCGCGTTTCCGGATCCGGGTCGACGATCTTGTCGAAGGGGCCGTAGAGCTTTTCGGCGTCTTCGTACCCGAAACGGCCGTGGCGCCGGTGCAGGTTCCAGCGGCACACCAGCGGACCGGGCCACATGGCACGCAGCATCGGAAGCTGGTCCTCGATCGGCGGCATCTTCGCGTGCAGGCCCATGCAGAAGGTGGCGCCCACGCTGCGCAGCATTTCGGCGAAGGCGGGGTTCAGCAGTTGCGGGTCGCGCACTTCGACGGCGATCACGGCGTCCGGCGCGGTCGACGAGATGTCGGGCAGCGATTCGAGCATCGCCGCGATGCGCGCCAGCAGCGCGGGCTGGTCGGCCAGGATGTGCCCCGGAATCGGGCTCAGCTGGAACACCAGCACGCCGATGCGATGGCCCAGCCCTTCGAGCGCGGGCAGCACGAATTCCTGCCGCGCGATCTCGCTGCTGAGGAACACCGGGTTGGCCTGCATGCCGCGGCCGCTTTCGTCGCGCACCGTCGCGTCGGTCACCAGGCTCGGCGCCTTCACCATGAAGCGGAAGTCGTCGGGCACCATGCCCGCGTAGCGTGCGTACTGGCTGGCGGTGAGGGCGCGGTAGAAGTTGCGGTCCACGCTCACGGTGCGGAACAGCGGATGCTTCGCGAGCGCCGAGAGACCGTTCTTCGAGAGCACTGTCTCGGCGTATTCGCCGTCCCAGACCAGGTTGGCCCAGCCGGGGTAGCTCCACGATGAGGTGCCGAGGCGCAGGTTGGGCGGCAGCGCAGCCGCCAGCTCGACCAGTTCCGGATCGCTGGGCGCGGGCTCGACCGTGGCGGCGCGCGGCTTCTTCTTCGCGGCTGGCTCGGCGGGCGGCGGCGCGGCCGAAGGAGCGTCCTCGGGGCGCGGAAGATCGGGAAAGAGGGAGTCCTGTACGTCGGCCATGGCTGGTTCCGCATTTTCGGCCAGGCGAATGGCTTCGCCGCGCCGGGCACAATCCGCGCCATGAAACAGTGGTTGCGCGCGCAAGGTGGTTGGTGGCTGGCATGGCTTGCCCTTACCGCCGTGGGCGCTGTGTGGATCGCACGCGCCGAGCTCGCGCAGATGCAGCAGGACTTCGAGACCGACGTGCGCATCGCGCACCGCCTCATGAGCCAGCAGATGGTGCAGTACGACGCCGTGCTGGCTACGCTCGCGCTGCTGGAGCCCAGTACGGGCGCGGAACATCCCGAGCAGCGCCTGCCTTCCGTCTATTCATCGATCCTGCGCGTGCAGCGGCGCGACCGCGACCAGCCGTGGCCCGACAGCGCCCGCGCCGGCGCACTGGAAGCCGCCGAGGCGCGTTCGCGCAGCCTTCAGCGCGCCGATCTGGCCACGCTCGATCTGGCCCGTGGCCGCTACACGCTGGTGATCGGCGCCACGCCCTTCAGCTATGCGCTCGACATCGACCTTGCAGGCTCCGTGCCGTGGCGCGACTGGCCGATGAATCCGCAGCGCAGCCCGGTACGGTTGAGCCTGCAGCGCGACGGCCAGCAACTGGTGCTGCAACCCGGCGCCCTGTCCGCGAGCCCGGAGAGCGGATGGCGTTTCGCCCTGAGCAAGGCGCTGGCCTCGCCGAGCCAGCCCTTCGATCTGGTGGCCGAGCGGCAGGTGGGATGGGGAGAGCTGCCATGGCGTGCCATCGCCGGCTGGGCCCTGGCGATGGCGGTGTTGGTGGCAGGCCTGTGGGCCGCGCAGCGCCAGCGCGTGGCGCGGCGGCGGGCCGAGGAGCTGCTGCGGCTCGGTCAGGTCGCGCGGCTCAATGCGCTCGGAGAACTGTCCGCAGGCCTCGCGCACGAACTCAACCAGCCGCTGACGGCGGTGCTCGCCAACGCCCAGGCCGCCCGCCGGTTGCTCGACGAAGAGCCGCCCGACCTGGCCACCGCACGCGACGCCATGGGGCAGGCCGTCGAGCAGGCCCGGCGCGCGGCCGGCGTGGTGGGGCGCCTGCGCCGCGTGATAGAGCGGCCCGAGGCCGGCGGCGATACCAGGCCACTGGTGCTGCAGGAGGTGGTGCGCAGCGCCATGCACCTGCTGGCGCCCGAGTTCGCGAAGCACGACGTCGCCGCGCAGTTCGATGCCACGGCCCAGGCGCCGGTGCGCGTGCAGGCCGAGGCGGTGGCGCTGGAACAGATCGTGCACAACCTGCTGATGAACGCGCTGCAGGCGCTGGAGCTCGTGCCGGCGGCCGAGCGGCGCCTCGTGGTGTCCGTCGGCCGCAATGGGCAGGAGGGCGTGCTGACCGTGACGGACAACGGACGCGGCATCGCCCCCGAAGCCCTGCCGCGCCTCTTCGAACCTTTCTTCAGCACACGCGAGGGCGGGCTGGGCCTCGGCCTTAGCCTCAGCGAGACGCTGGCCGGCGGCATGGGCGGCAGCCTGAGCGCCGCCAACGTCTCGCCGCGCGGCGCGCGTTTCACGCTGCTGCTGCCACTCGTCGCACCATCGCCGTGAACACCTCGAACACCCATCCGCCGCAGTCCCCGCTGGTCCACCTGATCGACGACGACCAGGCGGTGCGCGACGGCCTCTCGCTGCTGATCGGCACGGTCGGGCTGCGCGTGCAGGCCTGGGCCGATCCGCAGGCTTTCATCGACGGGTTCGACCGTGCGAGCGTCGGCGCCATCGTGCTGGACGTGCGCATGCCCGGCATCAGCGGGCTCACCGTGCTCGACCGGCTGGTGGCGCAGGGCGTGGACCAGCCGGTGATCATGCTGACGGGCCACGGCACGGTCGAGATGTGCCGCCGCGCCTTCAAGGCCGGCGCGGCCGAGTTCCTCGAAAAGCCGGTGGACGATGAGCAGCTGCTCGAGGCATTGCAGCAGGCGGTGCGCCAGCACGTGCGCTCGCGCGAGCGTTCGCAGGCCGACAACGCCGCGCGCGAGCGGGTGGCGCAGCTGTCGGAGCGCGAGCGCGAGGTGCTGACCTTCATCGTGCAGGGGCTCACCAACAAGGAGATCGCGCGCACGCTCGCGCTGTCGCCGCGCACGGTCGAGACGCACCGCGCCAACCTGTTCGCCAAGCTCGGCTGCGATTCGCTGGCGCAGCTGATCCGGCGCTATGCGGTGCTGGTGGACGGGGAGGGCGCTCCGTAGAACTACGGAGCGCCGGGCGTAGCCGTACGAATGGCACGCGCGGGCGGCGTTTTCTACAGTGGCGCAGCCGTCGGCAACAGCCGGCGCAACAACCCGAATCCACTGGAGATAACGAACAATGCAATCCATCATCCGCCTCGGCGGCGTCGCCGTCCTGCTCGCAGCCTCAGTCGCCCAAGTGCAGGCCCAGGCCCAGGCGCCCGCGCCGGCCGTGCGCACCGAGAAGAACATCTCGCTCGCCCTGGCCAACCAGATCGCCGCCGAAGCCGTGGCCGCCTGCGCCGCCAACGGCTACAACGTGGCCGCCACCGTGGTCGACCGCGCCGGCACCGTGCGTGCCGTGCAGCGCGCCGACAACGCCGGCCCGCACACGCTGGCGTCGAGCGAGCGCAAGGCCTGGACTTCGGCTTCGGCCAAGAGCCCCACGCAGTCCATGATGGAAGGCGCGCAGAAGAACCCGGGCGCCGCCAACCTGGTGTACCTGCCGGGCTTCCTGCTGCTGGGCGGCGGCGTGCCGGTCAAGTCGGGCAATGAAGTGATCGGCGCGGTCGGCGTGGGCGGCGCGCCCGGCGGCCATCTCGACGACCAGTGCGCCAACGCGGCGCTCGAGAAGGTCAAGGGTTCCCTCTGATGATGGCGCGCGGTATCTGGCCGGGCCTGCTGGCGGTCGCGCTCGGGCTGGGCGTGCCGCTCGGTGCGCTCGCCCAGGTGCCGCCGCTGGCGGCCGAGGTGCTGGCCTTCGACGGGCTGCACCAGGCCGCCTGGCATGGCGATGCGCAGAAGCTGAAGGCGCTGATCGCCTCGGGGGCGAATCTCAATGCACGCGACACGCGCGGGCGCACGCCGCTGCACGTTGCCACCTTCGCCCGCCAGCGCGAGGCGATCAAGCTGCTGGCCAAGGCCGGCGCCGACCTCGACCTGCTCGAAGACGACCGCTACGACGCCGTCACCATCGCCGCGGTGGCCGACGATGCCGCGACGCTCTCGGTGCTGCTCTCGCTCGGCGCCAAGGCCGGGCAGACCACGAGCCGGTACGACGGCACGGCGCTCATCGCGGCCGCGCATCTCGGGCACGATGAGGTGGTGCGCAGGCTTATTGCAGCCGGCGCGCCGCTGGACCACGTCAACAACCTGCACTGGACGGCGGTGATCGAATCCATCGTGCTCGGCGACGGCGGCCCGCGCCACCAGCGGACGCTGTCCGCGCTGGTCGACGCCGGCGCCGACATCAGGCTGACGGACCGCCAGGGCAACACGCCGCTGCAGCTGGCGAAGGCGCGCGGCTACACCGCGATGGCGAAGCTGCTGGAGACACCGCGCGCAAAGTAGGCGGCTCGGGGAGAATGGGGCCTCGCCACGAGGCGCCACGAGGAAACCGCCCCATGTACATGCCCCCGCAGTTCAATGCGAAGGACCCGGCCATCGCGCTGGAGCTGATGCGCTCGCATCCCTTCGCGAGCCTGATCTCGAACGACGACGACGGGCTGCCGTACGTCACGCACCTGCCGCTGGTCGCCGAGCAGCGCGCGGGCGACGAACTGGTGCTGTGGGGCCATTGCGCCAAGCCGAATCCGCACTGGCGCTACCTGCAGGCCAGGTCCCGGGCGGTGGCCACCTTTCTCGGGCCGCATTCGTACCTCTCTCCCTCCGTCTACCCCGACCTGGCCCGCGTGCCGACCTGGAACTACCTGGCGGTGCATTGCACCGTCGAGGCACGGCTGATCGAGGAGCCCGCCGACAAGGACGCGCTGCTCAAGAAGCTCATTCACGACCACGAGCCCGCCTACGCGCAGCAGTGGCGCGACCTGGGCGAGGAGTTCCAGCTCAAGATGCTGGCCGGCATCGTGGGCTTCGAGCTGCGCGTGACTGCCCTGCAATGCAAGATCAAGCTCAACCAGCACCGCCGCGAATCGCATGCCGCGATGCACGCGGTCTACAGCGCTGGCACGCCGGACGAGCGGGCGCTCGCCGTGTGGATGGGCCGCCTGGGCATGGCCGCCGAGGCTCCCGTGGCGGAGGGCGGCTGAGATGCGCGGACTGGGCCTGATCGGCCTCGTGCTCGTGCTGGCGATCGTCGGGCTGGTCGCGAAGAAGCAGATGAGCAGCATGGCCTCTTCCGCACAACCGTCCGTGCCTGGGGTTGCGGCACCCGCCGCGGGCGATGCGCGAATGAATCCGCAGCAGGTGCAGCAGCAGGTCAAGGAGGCGCTGGACGCCGCGGTCAAGACACGCCAGATGCCCGATGACAACTGAGGCGACTCCCTTGCCGGACGTGCACGACGACGCGCACTGGATGGCGCTCGCGCTCGCCGAGGCGCGGCTTGCCGCCGAAGCGGGCGAGGTGCCGGTGGGCGCGGTGCTGGTGAAGGACGGCCGCCTGGTCGCGACGGGGCGCAACACGCCGGTCGCGCAGAACGATCCGAGTGCGCATGCCGAGATCAACGCGCTGCGTGCGGGAGCCCTCGCGCTCGGCAACTACCGGCTCGACGGCTGCGAGCTGTTCGTCACGCTCGAACCGTGCGCGATGTGTTCGGGGGCGATGCTGCATTCGCGCCTCGCGCGCGTGGTGTACGGCGCGTCCGATCCGAAGACCGGTGCGGCCGGCTCGGTGCTCGATCTCTTCGCGGAGCCACGGCTTAACCATCGCACGGTGGTGCAGGGCGGTGTGCTGGCGCAGGAGTGCAGCGCGGTCTTGCAGGCTTTTTTCCAGCGGCGCCGGAACGCTGCGCGCGCGACTGCCGAGCCCTTGCGCGACGACGCACTGCGCACATCGCCCGAGCGGTTCGAGGCCTTGGTCGGCTATGACTTCGCGCCGCATTACGTGCAGGACCTGCCGAGCTTGCAGGGCTGGCGCATGCACTACGTCGATGAAGGTGCGGAGGATGCGGCCTGTTGCCTTTGCCTGCACGGTCCCGGCGAATGGGGCTACTTCTTCAGGCATCTCGTGGGCCTGCCGGGGCTGCGCACGCTGGTGCCCGACCTGATCGGCTTCGGCAGGAGCGACAAGCCCAAGCGCGAGGCGGCGCATAGCCTGCAATGGCATCGCCACGTGCTGCTCGAATGGATGGCGCGGGTGGGAGTCGAGTCGGTGGCGCTCGTGCATAGCGAGGCCGCTTCCGAACTCGCCGTGCTGCTGCAGGCGGCAGCGCCCGGTCGGTTCGCGGCGGCACTGGTCGCGCCGGATGGGCACGAGCACATCAAGGACGCATGGCGCGCGCCTTTTCCCGACCGGGGATACGAAGCAGCGCTGCGCGCACTGGGGCCTCTTGCCACTTCCTCGGGGCCGACGCCGGAGCAGGCCCGAACGGTCGTTCTGCAAGTGCGAAACGCAATGGGATACTCGAACGCGTGACCAAACACATCTATATCTACTCTCCCTCCAGCGCGGTCCGGGACAAAGCCGCTTTCCGGCGCGGCGTGAAGCGGCTCAGAGCGCTGGGTCATGAAGTCGAAGTCGACGACGCGGCGCTGTCGGTGCACCAGCGCTTCGCGGGCGACGATGCCACGCGGCTCGCCGCGATCTCGCGTGCCGCGGCCAGCGGCGCGGACGTGGCGCTCATAGCACGCGGCGGCTACGGGCTCACGCGCATCCTCGATGCGGTTCCGTACAAGGCGCTCACGAAGGCGATCGAGAAGGGCACGGAGTTCGTCGGCTGCAGCGACTTCACCGCGCTGCAGAACGCGCTGCTGGCCAAGACCGGCGCGGTGACCTGGTCGGGCCCCGCCGTCGGCGAGGACTTCGGTGCAGAGGCCGGTCCCGACGACATCATGGAAGCCTGCTTCGACGACCTGCTCACAGGGCAGGGCGAAGGCACGGGCTGGCGCATGCCGGCGCGCGATGTCGATCTGAAGTTCAAGCCCGTGCAGGACGCCACGTTGTGGGGCGGCAATCTGTGCGTGCTGACCAGCCTGCTCGGCACGCCGTACTTCCCGATGGTGGAGAAGGGCGTGCTCTTCATCGAAGACGTGAACGAGCACCCGTACCGCGTCGAACGCATGCTCGACCAGCTGAAGATGGCCGGCGTGCTGGCGCGCCAGCGTGCCATCGTGTTCGGGCAGTTCACCGGCATCCGGCCGGTGCCGGGCTACGACCGCGGATTCGGCCTCAACACCGTGATCGACCGGCTGCGCGCAACGCTCAAGGTGCCCGTGCTCGCGGGCCTGCCGTTCGGGCACGTGCAGACGAAGGTGTTATTGCCCGTGGGTGCGAAGGTGTCGATGGCTGCGGAAGGGCGTGATATTTTTCTCGTTTGGGGCCACAGGCATGCACATGGTCATGACGACCACCATGGACATGACCATCATCACGCCCATTGATCCGGACACAAAGAGAAATAGAACGTTAAAAATCAGAACGGCCCCGAGGGGCCGTTGCAGTTTCAGTTGTTTTTGGTGAAGCGTTGATGCGCGCGCGGCCCCATCGAGCCGGGCAATCCGCCCTTGAACATGCTGTTGATGGCTTTCATCTGGCGGCGCGCGGCGGTTTCTCCGTCGATGGCGCTCAGCGCGATCATCACGTCCTGCCGCAGGTACCAGAGAGCTTCGACGTCGGCGGCAAAGCGCACGCGCTGGCTGACGCGCTGCACGGAATGACCGCCATGGCCCTGGAGCGCCGACAGCATCGCGGTACGGATGCGCCCCAACTGGTTCTCCGTCGCTTGACGGGATCCGGAGCCGGGTACGTTCAGCAGACGGAGAAGACGGCGAAAGAGCATGGGACGGGAAGTGTGTTGCCGGAACCGAGAACGGCCGCTACCTTAAGCCTGAGTTAACCATTCCACAAGATCTGAAACGTTGTTTCTTGTTTGCAAACAACACGCTTTACTTATCGTTTTCACTAGTCATTGAATTTTGTTTTCCAAAGTACTACAAGCCGATGAATGACTCTGTCTGCATTCGCCCTGTCGGCAGCGGCGTATACCCGGGAAGACAACAAAAGGGGCACGCAAGCTGCATATTCCGTGTGTGAGCGGGCGCGCGTACGCAGCGCCGGCCGCATGGACATGGAAGTGCGAAGGGCCCCGGGCAATTACAACCATCGGTAGAAATCGAGAAGAGCAAAAAGTATGGGTGTCAATTCCACAGTCGTATTCGCGGACTTGACGGGGAGCACGAGGGTCTTCGAGGCCATGGGAAATGCGCGGGCCACGGAGACAGTGACCCGTCTGACGCAATGGATCGGCGGCGTGTGCCAGGCGCACGGCGGCCGCGTGGTGAAGTCGCTCGGCGACGGCGTGTTCGCCATCTTCACCAGCGGTGCCGCGGCCACGCATGCGGTCATCGAGCTGCAGCGCTATCACCAGAAGCGGCTGCTCGCGTGGCCCGCGCCCCTGCGCATGGCATTGCAGATCGGCGTGGCCAGCGGTGAGGTGGTGGAAGTCGAGGGCGATTGCTACGGCGATGCCGTCAACCTCGCCTCGCGTCTGAGCGACCTGGCCGGCCCAGGCCAGATCTGGGTGACTGCCGCGGTCATCTCCCAGTTGCGCGAAGGTTCGGTGCAGCACCGCGACCTCGGCCTCATCAACATCCGCGGGCGCAGCGAGATGTCGGTCGTCCACCGGATCGACTGGCAGGAGGACGTGACCTCGTTCCTCACCGTGCCCGCGGCGCTGGCCCCGCTGCGCATGCCCGATTCCTCGTTCGGCCAGATCGAACTCGCATGGCTCGACGTGCGCTCGATGTTCCGCACGGAGGAGCTGCCGATCCACCTCGGCCGCGTCGACGACGCCCAGTTCGTCGTCAACGACCCGCGCGTCTCGCGCCTGCATGCACGCATCGAGTTGCGCCAGGGCAGCTGCGTGCTGATCGACGTCAGCACCTACGGCACCTGGGTGCGTTTCCACGGCAACGACGGCCCCAGCACCGAGATCGCCTTGCGGCGCGAGGAGTGCGTGCTGCACGGCCGTGGAGAGATCGGCCTGGGCGCGCCGCTCAGCGATTTCAGTGCGCCGACCATCGCCTTCAACACGAGCAGCGGCGACGTGATGCTGTCGCGGCGCGAAATTGCGCGCTGATGCGGCCGCGCACCGCCCGCAGCGGTGACGTTTGGCTACCATGCCCGCATGCAATCGGGTGCACCGCGAGCACGCGTCGGGCGTTGCGTATCCACTCGGGCGCTGTCCGCCCCAGGCCTGGAGCCACTGTGAACTTCAAATCTCGATCTTCTGTTTTCAAGCTGGCGGCCATCGGTGCCGTCATCGCCGGCGCGCTGCTGGCGGCGGGAGCCGCGAACGCGCGCGGAAGCTGGTCGGTGCAGATCGGCACCCCCGGCTACGTGGCCGGCGGCTACCCGGCGCCGTACTACGCGCCGCCACCGGTCTACAGCTATCCGGCACCCATCTACTACGCGCCGCCGCCGCCGGTCTACTACCGGCCGCCGCCTCCTCCGGTGTACTACCGCCCGGCACCCATCTACACGCCGCCGCCCGGCCGCATCTACTACGGGCCCGGCTATCCCTACCGCCCGCCGAACGACTGGGACGACGAGCGCGACTGACACTGTCACCTGAATGTTTTCTGAAGCATTGGCATGCCCTCTGGCATGCCAATTTTGTTTCAAGGAGTGACTAAAAAGTCACATCAGCACACATTTTTGTGGTGACTTGGCCCGTCCTGGACACTTGCGTTGCTGTTTTTTGGAGGGCATGCCGCTTGCCTTTAACGCTCCAACAGGCGTCGATACGCCGCAGGAGCGAGGATCATGTTGGAACAGCTGGAGGCCGAGCACACAAGACCGGCCGACGAGGTGGTGTACGTCGCGGAGACGGCGGCCACCCATGAAAACGAGGCGGCGCCCGACGGCTCCCGCTCGCTGAAGGCGGCAGCCGCGTTTTCCATTTCGGCGGCGCTGGCCGCATGCGGCGGCGGCGGAGGAGGGGGTGGGAGCGGCGCCGGGGGCCTTGGCTTCCCGATCGGCGGCGGCACGCCCGGCGCCAACCCGGGCACCACGCCCGACACCGGTCCGTATCACTACCCCCAGGCGCAGAACGACGCCGAAGCCGCGCGCTTCCTGCTGCAGGCCCAGTTCTCGGCTTCCGACGACGAGATCGCCGCCGTGCGCGCCAAAGGCTACCTGCCGTGGCTCAGCGAGCAGCTCAGCGCGGCGCGACAGCCTTCGGCCTGGGAGTGGGTCAACAGCAAGGAGTACGCAGACGTCGAGACCGACGCCATGATCTGGCGCCAGCTCATGACGGCCGCCGACCCGGTGCGCAAGCGCATGGCACTGGCGCTCAGCGAGATCTTCGTGGTCTCGGGCACGGAGATCGGCTCGAGCTGGCCCACGGCCATGATGGCCCAGTACTGGGACATGCTCGCCAACGGCGTCACGGGCAACTTCCGCCAGCTGCTGGAAGACGTGACGCTCAACCCCGCAATGGGCTTCTATCTCAACACCCGCGGCAACAGGAAGGAAGACAACTCCGGCCGCCAGCCCGACGAGAACTACGCGCGCGAGGTCATGCAGCTCATGACCATCGGCCTCTACCAGCTCGAGGGCGACGGCACGGTGAGGACCGGCGCCGACGGCCAGCCCATCGAGACCTACGTGCAGAACGACGTGACCAATCTGGCGCGCGTCTTCACCGGCTACGACCTCGACATCCGCTCGTCCGAGCGCAACGCCTTCACTCCGCCCGGAGCCAGCTACACCATCGAGACCAACGCGTGGACCACGCGTCCCATGGCCTACAAGGCCTCCAACCACTCGATGCTGGAGGCGCGCTTCCTGGGCGCCACGGTGCCTGCGGGCACGGACGGTCCGGCGGCGCTGAAGATCGCGCTCGACACGCTCTTCAACCATCCGAACGTCGGGCCTTTCATCGGCCGGCAGCTGATCCAGCGGCTGGTCACGAGCAACCCGAGCCCCGCCTACGTGAAGCGCGTGGCCGACATCTTCGCCAACAACGGCGCGGGCGTGCGCGGCGACATGAAGAGCGTGTTCGCCGCAGTGCTGCTCGACGACGAGGCGCGCGGTCCCGCGGGCCTTTCCGATCCGAACTTCGGCCACCTGCGCGAGCCCATGCTGCGGTTCGTGCAATGGGGCCGTACCTTCGGCATCGGCTGCACATCGGACAACTGGAACATCGGCAATACCTCCGACCCCAGTTCGAGCCTGGGCCAGTGCCCGCTGCGCTCGCCCTCGGTGTTCAATTTCTTCCGGCCCGGCTACGTGCCGCCCTCGACCGCCATCGCCAGCAACAAGATGGTCGCGCCCGAGTTCCAGCTGGTCAACGAGACCAGCGTGGGCGGCTATCTCAACTTCCTGCAAGGCAGGCTGCAGAACGGCTTCGACAACAAGGACGTGATCGCCACCTATACGGCCGAGAAGGCGCTGGTGAACGACCCCGCCGCGCTGGTGCGCCGGCTCAACCTGCTGCTCACCGGCAACCAGCTCTCGGCCGCCACGGTCGCGCTGATCACCGACGCCCTGAGCAAGGCGCCGCTGGCGAACCCCTCCACCGACGCCCGAAGGCTCGACCTCATCTGCGCCGGCGTGCTGCTGGTGATGGGCTCGCCCGAATACCTCGTGCAGAAATGAAGAAGAAAGAAGCCGGAGCGAACCGAACATGCACCTGATCGATCCTGCCCGCCACACGCGCCGCGCCTTCCTGCGCCGCTCGGGCCAACTCGCGATGACCGGCACCGCGCTGCCGTTCGCGCTCAACCTCGCCGCCATGGGCGAGGCCGCCGCCCAGGCCGCGCCGGGCGACGACTACAAGGCGCTGGTCTGCGTCTTCCTCTTCGGCGGCAACGACTACGCCAACACGCTCGTCAACTACGACACGGACAGCTACGCCAAGTACAGCGCCATCCGTGGCGCCATCGCGCTGCCTTCCGACGCGGCGCTCGCGGCCACCGAACTCAAGCCCGCCGTCTCGCTCGCCAACGGCCGCAAGTACGCGCTGAACCCGGCAATGACCAGGCTCACCACGCTGTTCGACGAAGGCAAGATGGCCGTGCAGCTCAACGTAGGCCCGCTCGTCAAGCCGCTCACGCGCGCACAGTTCAACGGCACGAACCGCAGGGACTTCCCGATCCCGCCCAAGCTGTTCTCGCACAACGACCAGCAGTCGATCTGGCAGTCGTCGTCGCCCGAGGGCTCGACCATCGGCTGGGGCGGCAACCTCGGCGACCTGATGCTGAGCGGGCAGCGCAACGCATCGCTGTTCACCTGCATCTCGGTGGCGGGCAACGCGGTTTTCCTCTCGGGCGACGAGGCGCTGCAGTACCAGGTCGGCACGGGCGGTGCGGTGCGCATCAACAGCGTGAGCCCGGCCACCGGCAGCGTCTACGGCTCGTCGGCCGTCAAGGCGGCCATGCAGCAGCTGGCGCAGCAGGGGCGCAGCCACACGCTGGAGAACGAATACAACAAGGTCACGCTGCGCGCCGTCGAGGCCGAAGGCAAGATCACCGCCGCCATTCAGGCCAACGACCTGAACGGCAACTTCCCGACCGGCAACAATCTGGCAGACCAGTTCAAGATGGTGGCGCGCCTGATCCGTGGGCGCACCTCGCTGGGCGTGAAACGCCAGGTGTTCTTCGTCTCCATGGGTGGCTACGACCTGCACGACGACCTCGACACCAAACAGGGGCCGTTGATGCAGCGTCTGTCCGAGGCCATGACCGCCTTCCAGCGGCAGATGGAAACTCTCGGCGTCTCCGACAAGGTGACCGCCTTCACCGCCTCCGACTTCGGCCGCACGCTCTCGAGCAACGGCAACGGTTCCGACCACGGCTGGGGCAGCCATCACTTCGTGGTGGGCGGCGCGGTGAAAGGCAAGGCCTTCTACGGCACGCCGCCGCCGGTGAGCGTGGGCAACACATCGGCCGACGACGACCAGTGGCACGTCGGCCAGGGCCGGCTGCTGCCCACCACTTCGGTCGACCAGTACGCGGCGACGCTGGCCAAGTGGTTCGGCGTGCCTGATCAAGGCCTCAACGGCATCCTGCCGAACCTGAAGAATTTCAACAACATCACCGCGCCGAGCGGCATCAGCTACCCGCGCGACATGGGGTTCATGACATGAACACAGCAATGAGCAGCATGGCCAGCATGAGCGCCATCGGCGGCCTCAACGGCATGGAGGGCGGCGCCAGCGTCAACTTCAGCGCCGACCCGCCTGAGCAGGCACACGCCCCCGCGCGCAACAAGTGCGTGACCCATGTGCGGCCCTTCACCAGCGTCGATGCCGCCGTCGCGGCGGTGGAGTCGCTGGACCGCGATCTCAAGAAGTTCGAGCTCGCGGTGGCCGACAGCCTGCAGGACTACCTCGGCGTGCAGATGGCGCAGATCACCGACTGCGCATTGGCGCGCGGCTGGGAGCCGGTCAGCTTCATGCAGCGCGACGGCTTCCGCGTGTATCGCTACGAAGCCATGCGCAGCCCCCGCAAGAGCAAGAAAGGTGCAGCGGGGAAGACCGATCGCGCCTAGCCAGCCGATGCCAGGATTTGCCCCAGCTTCTCGATGTCGACCGGCTTCTGCAGGTGATGGTCGAAGAGCCCCTCGGCCGAGCGGCCGCCCGCGTCCTGCGCGGAGAAGCCCGAGATGGCGACCAGCAGCTTCGGCGTGCCTTCGCCGGTGCTCTCGCGCAGCCGCCGCGCCACCTCGGCGCCGGGCAGGTCGGGCAGGCTGAGGTCGATCAGCGCCGCGTCGAAGCTCCCGGCGGCGGCCGCGTCCAGCGCCTGGCGTGCCGTGTAGGTGCATTGCGCGGTGTGGTCGTGCAGGCTCAGCAGCTCCTGCAGCAGGTCGGCCGAGGCCTGGTTGTCGTCGACGATCAGCACGTTCACTGGGGGTTCTTCTTTCCGTCAGGTTGGGCGTCAGATTGATTGGGAAGTATGGCGGGCGCCTGCAGCGGCAGCTCGACCGTGAAACGCGACCCTTCGCCCGGCGCGCTTTCCACGCCGATGCGCCCGCCGTGCAGGTCCACGATCTTGCGGGTGATGAAGAGCCCGAGGCCCAGTCCGGCCGCGTGCTTGCGGCTGTCGTCGGTGCGCTCGAACTGCTCGAAGATGCGGGCCTGGTCCTCGGGCGCGATGCCGATGCCCTGGTCGCGCACGCTCACCTGGGCCGTGTTGCCCAGCTGCTGAACGACCATCTCGACCGGCTTGCCGCCGCCGTAGCGCAGCGCGTTGGTCAGCAGGTTGGTCAGCACCTGCTCGATGCGGAACTCGTCCCATGCGCCGCGCAGTTCGGCCGGCGCCGAGAGCGTGATGGCCGCGCCCGCGGCTTCGGCCTGCTGGCGCAGGTTTTCCACCACCGCGTGCGCGAGCGCCGCCAGATCGGTCGGCTGGGGCTTGATGGACAGCGCGTCGCGCCGCATGCGCGTGACGTCGAGCATGTCGTCGATCAGCCGCACCATGTTGCGGATCTGCCGCTGGTCGCGCTCGATCATCGCGGGCAGGCGCTCGGGCGAGAAGCTGGCGAGATTGCCCTTCGCCAGATGCAGCCGCCGCAGCTGCGCCTCGAGGTAGAGGGTGTTCAGCGGCGTGCGCAGCTCGTGCGACACCATCGACATGAAATCGTCGCGCATGCGCACCGCGCGCTCCAGGTCGTGCTGCGTCTGCTGCAACTGCTGCACCAGTTCTTCCTGCTTTTTGTGGGCGGCAGCGAGCGAATCCATTTCGTGGCGCAGCGCCTTGCGGTGCTGGTAGAGGTCGACGAACACGTTCACCTTGCTGACCACCGCGTGCGGGTCCAGCGGCTTGTGCAGGAAGTCGACCGCGCCGCTCTCGTAGCCCTGGAAGGCGTAGTTCAGCTCGCGACCCGCGGCGCTCACGAAGATGATGGGGATGTGCCGCGTGCGCTCGGTGCCGCGCATCAGCTCGGCCAGCTCGAAGCCGTTCATGCCGGGCATCTGCACGTCGACGATGGCGAGCGCGAATTCGTGCTCCAGCAGCAGCGCCAGCGCGGCGTCGGCCGAACCGGCGCGGTAGGCGATGCGGCCGGGCGCGCGGATCAGCGCCTCCAGCGCCAGCAGGTTTTCGGGCAGGTCGTCCACGAGCAGCAGCTTGCTTTCGATGTCAATGTTCATGGACGGCTTCCAGTTGGAGCAGCAGGTTGCGCAGTTCGCGCAGGGGCAGCACGTAGTCGGGGATATGGCGCGCGATGGCGGCCTGGGGCATGGTGGGAGTCTGGGCTTCCCCGGGTTCCTGCACGGCGGTGAGCCCGCCGGCCAGGTGGATGCGGTGCAGGCCTTGCGCGCCGTCGTCGTTCGCGCCGGTCAGGAGGAAGCCGGCGAGGGCGGGGCCGTAGGCATCGGCGGCCGAGCCCATCAGCAGGTCGATGGACGGGCGCGAGAACAGCACCGGCGGCTCGCAGCTCAGCGAGAAGGTGCGCTCGCGCTCGATCGACAGGTGATAGCCCGGCGGCGCGAAGTACAGGCTGCCGGCCGAAACCGGCATCTTGTCGTTGGCCTCGTGCACGGGAATCGGCAGGCGCTGCGCGAAGATCTCGGCCAGGCGGCTCTCGTGCTCCTCGGGCAGGTGCAGCACCACCGCCATCGGCAGGCGCCAGACGGCCGGCAGGTCTTCGAGCAGGACGCACAGCGCGTCGATGCCGCCGGCCGAGGCGCCAAGCACCACGGCGTCCACGCGCTTGCGGATGGGGAAGCGCAGCTGGCGTTTCATCTGGCCCGTCATGCGGCTTTCTTGCGGTAGATGCGCTCGGCGCGCGCATGCGCGTCGAAGCGGTCGGCGTAGCCCGAGAAGTCGATGCTCTCCTTCGAGCCCAGTCCCAGAAAGCCGCGGTGCGACAGCGACTCGTGGAACAGGCCCAGCGCCCGGTCCTGCAGCTCGCGGTTGAAATAGATCAGCACGTTGCGGCACGACACCAGCTGCGTCTCGGCGAACACGCTGTCGGTCGCCAGGCTGTGGTCGGCGAAGATCACGTCGGCGCACAGCGAGGGGTCGAAGCGCGCGGCCTCGTAGGCGGCGGTGTAGTAGTCGGAGAACTCGCTGCGCCCGCCCGCGCGCTGGTAGTTGGTGGTGTAGCCGCGGATGGCCTCCAGCGGGAAGATGCCCTGCCTGGCCTTCTCGAGCGAAGCCGGATTGATGTCGGTGGCGTAGATCTGCGTGCGCGCGAGCAGGCCTTCCTCGCGCAGCAGGATGGCCAGCGAGAACACTTCCTCGCCCGTGCTGCAGCCCGCCACCCATACCTTGACGGAAGGGTAGGTGTGCAGGATAGGCACCACGTGCTGGCGCAGGGCCAGGAAGTACGACGGGTCGCGGAACATCTCGCTGACCGGGATCGTCAGGAACTGCAGAAGCCGGCCGAAGAGGGCCGCATCGCGCAGCACCCGCTCCTGCAGCGCCGAGATGCTCGGCAGCCCGAGCTGGTCGAGCGCGTGCAGCACGCGGCGCTTCTGCGAGGCCACCGTGTAGTTGCGGAAGTCGTAGCTGTACTTGAGGTAGATCGCCTCCATCAGCAGCCGCAGCTCGATCTCGGTGTCGCTCAGCGGCGGCAGCGGCGCCGCGCCGTTGCCGCTCTTCGGATTGCGCGGGCTCGTGGTCACAGCCGCTCCATCTTCGGCAGCCAGACGCGCAGCAGCGAGAACAGGCGCTCCAGGTCCACCGGCTTGGCGAGGTAGTCGTTGGCGCCGGCGGCCAGGCATTGCTCGCGGTCGTCCTTGGTGGCCTTGGCGGTGATGGCGATCACCGGCATATGGGCGAAGCGCGGGTCGCCGCGCAGGCGCCGTGTGGCTTCCAGGCCATCCATCTCCGGCATCATCACGTCCATCAGCACCAGGTCGATCTCGCTGACCTGGTCGAGCTTTTCGAGCGCCTCGCGGCCGTTGCGGCCGATCTCGACGATGGCGCCGCGCTGCTCCAGCGCACTGGTCAGCGCGAAGATGTTGCGCACGTCGTCGTCCACCAGCAGGAGGGTGCGGCCCTCGAAGATGCGGTCGCGCCCGCGTGCCGTCTTCAGCATGCCCTGGCGCTCGCTCGAAAGCTCGGCCTCCACCTTGTGCAGGAAGAGCGTCACCTCGTCGAGCAGGCGTTCCGGCGAGCGGGCGCCCTTGATGATGATCGAGCGCGAGTAGCGCTGCAGCTCGGTCTCTTCGTCGCGCGTGAGGTTGCGCCCGGTGTAGACGATGACGGGCGGGAACGACACGATCTCCTCCGCCGCCATGGCCTTGAGCAGCTCGCTGCCCTGCATGTCGGGCAGCTTCAGGTCGGTGATCATGCAGTCGAACACGCGGGTGCGCAGCAGCTCCAGCGCCTCCTCGCCGGAGCCGACGGCGACGATCTCGATGTCGTCGTCGCCGATCAGCCTGATGACGCTCTCGCGCTGGAGTTCGTCGTCTTCCACCAGCAGCACGACCTTGACCTTCTGCGTGAGCTTCTCTTCCAGCCTCCCGAACACCTTCATCAGCTCGTCGCGGGTGGCCGGTTTCAGCGCATAGCCGACGGCGCCCATCTGCAGCGCCGCGCCCTGCGCGCTTTCGGCGGCCGAGACCACGTGGATCGGGATGTGCCGGGTGTGCGGCGAATCCTTCAGCCGCTGCAGCAGGTCGAGGCCGGTGCTATCGGGCAGGCGCATGTCCAGCAGGATCGCGTCGGGCAGGAACTGCGAGGCCAGCTCGAAACCGTCGGCCGCGCCATGCGCCACCAGGCAGCGGTAGCCCAGCTCGTGCGCCAGGTCGTAGAGGATGTGCGCGAACTGCGGCTCGTCCTCGATCACCAGCACGCGGCGCACCTGGTCGCGCGGCAGGCTGCGGTCGTCGGCGAACTGCGGCGCAGGCACCGGCGCGGGAGGGTTGGGCGCCAGCGTGGGCTGCGCGTGGGCGGCAGGCGAGTGCGCGGAGCGGGGCGTGTAGACGGCCGGCGGCTTCTGCTGCTGCTGGTAGTCCGGCGAAGCCTGCGGCGCCCTGGCCGGCAGTTCGAGCACGAAGGTGCTGCCCTGGCCCGGCGTGCTGTCGACGGTGAGCGTGCCGCCCAGCAGCTGCGTGAGGTCGCGCGAGATCGACAGGCCCAGCCCGGTCCCGCCGTAGCGCCGGCTGGTGGTGCCGTCGGCCTGGCGGAACGCTTCGAAGATCAGCTCGTGCTGCTGCGGATCGATGCCGATGCCCGAGTCGGACACCGCGAAGGCCGCGCCGCCGCCCGCCGCCGGCGAGATCACCAGCTTCACCTCGCCGCTGTCGGTGAACTTGATCGCGTTCGACAGCAGGTTCTTCAGGATCTGCTCCACCCGCTGCCGGTCGGTGAGCAGCGAGACCGGTGCATCGGGCCGCAGTTCGAGCCTGAATTTCAGGTTCTTCTGCATGGCCAGCGGGCCGAAGGTGCTCTCCAGGCTGTGGGCCAGCCGGGCCAGGGGCACGTCCTCGGTCACCACCTCGAGCTTGCCGGCCTCGACCTTCGCGATGTCGAGGATGTCGTTGATCAGCACCAGCAGGTCGTTGCCCGACGAATAGATGGACTCCGCGAACTTCACCTGCTCGCTGGTCAGGTTGCCCTGCGGGTTGTCGCCCAGCAGCTTGGCGAGGATGAGCGCGCTGTTGAGCGGCGTGCGCAGCTCGTGGGACATGTTGGCGAGGAATTCCGACTTGTAGCGGCTGGCGCGCTGCAGTTCGTCGGCGCGGTCTTCCAGGTCGCGCTGCACGCGGCGCAGCGCGGTGTTGCGCTGGTCGAGCGCCTCGGTGCGCTCCGAAAGCTGGCTGTTGGTCTGCTCCAGCTCGGCCTGCTGGTTCTCCAGCATGGCCTGCGAGGCGCGCAGCGCGCGCGACTGTTCTTCCAGTTCCTCGTTGGCGGTGCGCAGCTCTTCCTGCTGCACCTGCAACTCCTCGTTGAGCTGCTGGGTCTCGGCCAGCACCTCCTGCAACTGCTCGCGGTAGCGCGCCGCCGCCAGCGAGGTGCCGATGTCGTCGGACACCATCTCGACCAGCTGGCTGCCGCGCTCGTCCAGCGCGCCAGGCAGTCCGAGCTCGACCACGCCGTTGACCATGCCGCTGCTGGCCACCGGCACCAGCAGCACCGCCTTCGGCGCCATCTCGCCCAGGCCGGAGTTGACTCTCAGGTATTCGGCGTCGATCGGGTCGATCAGCATGCGCCGGTTCTCGGCGGCGGCTTGGCCGACCAGGCTTTCTGTGGGTGAGAAGACCTGCGGCATGGCCTCCGCGGCGCTCGAGAAACCGTAGCTCGCCGCCCGGCGCAGCGGGCCGTGGCGCTCGCGCACGTAGATGGCGCCCACCGAGGCGCCCAGGTGGCGCGAGAAGAAGGACAGGATCTTGCGGCCCATGTCCGGCGCGCTGAGCTCGCCCACCAGGTCGCCCACCAGTTCGGTCTGCGCGCCGCGCAGCCAGGCCTCGTGCGCCAGCCGGTCGTTATGGCCCGCCTGTTCCTGCAGCACCACGTCGTAGCTGTCGGACAGCCGCACCAGCTGCCTGCGTCCGAAGTAGGCCACCAGCCCCGTGAAGCCCAGCGTGAACAGCAGGAACAGGCCGACCACCCACCAGGCGGTGCGGTTTGCCTCGTTGTTGCGCTGGAAGCGCAGGGCCTGCTCGGTTTCCATGAACGCGGTGAACTCGGCGCGCATGCTGTCGGTCAGCCGCTTGCCCCGGCCCAGGCGCACCTGCATCTGGGTGTCCTGGCCGTTGCGGTGCGCCGAGATCAGGTCGGAGGCGTAGTCGTTCCAGCTGGCCTGGATGGCTGCGATGCGGTCGACGCGCTCCACCTGCTGGCGGTTGTCCGCCACGAGCTCGCGAAGCATCGCCGTATCGGCCTTCACGCGGGGCAGGGCGTTCTGGTAGGGCTCCAGGAAGCTCTCGTCGTTGGTGATCAGGAAGCCGCGCATGCCGGTTTCCATGTCGATGCTCTGGCGCTGAAGTTCGCTGGCGGCGCGGGTGACGCGGTCGGTGTGCTCGACCCAGCCGATGGTCGACAGCAGGAACAGGATCAGCCCGACGAACACCACGGCGCCGAATACACCGCCGATCACGGGGAGCTTGATGTTGCGGCTCAGCAGTCGCTCGAAATCGTCGGGGTCGATCGCGGTGGGGGTTTTCGTCATCGGTGCTATTTGTAAGCAAAACTTGTGAAGTCTGGCCGATAAAAGCGCATGACCCTGTCGGAAAACATCCCGACAGGGCACCAAGGCAGGGCGTGCAGGGTGGAGTGCCTCGTTATACTGTTATTTCATACAGTAAACGCCAGATGGGCTCCGAACCCTTCAAGCCGCAAGACGCGGCTCCCGCCGTTGCCAGGCACGTAGTGTCGGTCAAGGCCCTGTGCGCCTTCGGCGCGAAGGCGGGCGACCTCGACCTGCGCTTCGTGCCCGCGCCCAGCGCGCTCGAAGGCATGGCCGGGCATGCGCTGGTTCAGCACCGGCGCGGCGGCGAATACGAGTGCGAGGTCGCGCTCGAAGCCATCTGCGGTGCGGTTCACGTGCGCGGCCGTGCCGACGGCTACGAATTCCACCGGGCCAGGGTCGAGGAGATCAAGACCTTCCGGGGCGACTTCGACGCCATCCGCGGCAACCACCGCGCGCTGCACTGGGCGCAGGTCCGCACCTACGGCTGGATGCTGTGCGAGCGCGACGGCCACGACGCGATGGTGGTGGCGCTGGTCTACCTCGACCTCGCCACGGGCGACGAGACCGTGCTGGAGGAGCAGCACACCCGAGAGGCCCTGCGCGAGCATTTCGAGCTGCTGTGCGGCCGCTACGCCGCCTGGGCCGCGAGCGAGGCGGCTCACCGTGCCGCGCTCGACGGCGCGCTGGCCGGGCTGGAATTCCCGTACGGCAGCTTCCGCGCCGGGCAGCGCGAACTTGCGGAGGCCGTCTACCGCGCCGCTGCGGGCGGGCGCTGCCTCATGGCGCAGGCGCCCACCGGCATCGGCAAGACGCTGGCCACCATCTTCCCGTTGCTGAAGGCCCGTGCGGCCCGCAGGATCGACAAGCTGTTCTTTCTCACGGCCAAGACCTCGGGCAGGCCCGTGGCGCTCGATGCGCTGCGCGTGCTCGACAAGGGCCGGGGGCAGGGCAGGCTGCGCGTGCTCGAGCTCGCGGCGCGCGAGAAGGTCTGCGAGTACCCCGACCGTGCCTGCCACGGCGACGCATGCCCGCTCGCCCGGGGCTTCTACGACCGCCTGCCCGCCGCGCGCGAGCAGGCCGCACAGATGGCGTGGCTGGACCGCGAAGCGCTGCGCGACATCGGCCTCGCGCACGAGGTCTGCCCCTATTTCCTGGCCCAGGAGATGGCGCACTGGGCCGATGCCGTCGTCGGCGACTACAACTACTACTTCGACAGCAGCGCCTTTCTCTACGCCACCATGCGCGAAGACGACTGGCGTGCCGCGGTGCTGGTCGACGAAGCCCACAACCTGCTCGAACGCGCGCGCGGCATGTACACGGCCGAGCTCGACGGCGGCGCGCTCGAGGAGGCCCACCGCGCAGCCCCCGCCGTGCTGCGCGGCCCGCTCGCGCGGGTGTTCCGCGAGTGGGACACGGTGCAGCAGTCGCAGCAGGCCGGCTACGAAACCGCCGACGAGATCCCGGAGCGCTTCCTGCGTACCCTGCAGGCCGCCAACACCGCCATGGCCGAGCACTTCGCGGCCACGCCCGAGGCCTCGCAGGGGCCGCTGCAGCGCTTCTTCTTCGACGCGCTGCACTTCGCGCGGCTGGCCGAAGCCTTCGGCGACCACTCGGTGTTCGAGCGCACGCTGGGGGCCACGCAGCAGGCGCGCCGCCTGGCCATCCGCAACCTGGTGCCGGCGCCTTTCCTGCAGAGCCGCTTCGCGGAAGCGGCTTCGGTCACCTGCTTCTCGGGCACGCTGTCGCCCTTCGGGTTCTACCGCGACGCCCTCGGCATGCCCGAGGACGCCGCGCTGCTGGACGTGGCCTCGCCATTCCACAGCAGGCAGCTGCGCGTCGAGGTGGCGATGCACTTGTCGACGCGCTTTCGAGACCGCGCGGGCTCGCTGCGCAACGTGGCCGACATCATCGGCGCCCAGTTCGAGCGCCTGCCGGGCAACTACCTGGCCTTCTTCAGCAGCTTCGACTACCTGGAGAAGGCCTGCGCCGCCTTCTCGCTGCGGCACCCCGGCGTTCCGGTGTGGACCCAGACGCGCGGCATGCGAGAGGCCGAACGCCAGGGCTTCGTGGCGCGATTCGAAGAGGGTGGGCAGGGCGTCGGCTTCGCGGTGCTGGGCGGTGCTTTCGGTGAGGGCATCGACCTGCCGGGCAGCCGCCTGATCGGCGCCTTCGTGGCCAGCCTGGGCCTACCCCAATACAACGAGCTCAACGAGATCACGCGCGAGCGCATGCAGGCGCGCTTCGGCAAGGGCTACGAGTACACGTACCTCTACCCCGGCCTGCAGAAAGTGGTGCAGGCCGCTGGCCGCGTCATTCGTACCGAGGAAGACCAGGGCGTGCTGCACCTGCTGGACGACCGCTTCGCACGCGCCGAGATCCGTGAGCTGCTGCCGCGCTGGTGGGACGTGCGAATGGTGAAGGACTGATGCGATGGGGGCCGGCCGGCGGAAACCGCCTTCGGGCGGGCGCAATTGCAAACTATTGGGGCCTGGCGCGCTCTCAATTGAAAAACATCTCAGAGGAGAAACCAATTCAATTGCTGGACTGAATTGTAAACTTTTAGGCGAATCTAGAATTAAAAACCGAATTCAATGAGGAGGAAATTCCATGCAATCAGATCGCCTGATCGAACAATCAGCCATTCCTGAAAAATCGCGCAGGCAATTCCTGCAAAAGGGTGCGCAGGCAGCCACGGCGCTCCTGGGCACCTCGGTCATGGGCGCTTGCGGCGGTGGTGGTGATGGAGGCAGTGGAGCGGCCAGCACCTCCAATCTCGCAGCCCTGCTGCCTGCCTCGGCAAATCCTGCGGGTCCGATTTCGCCCGAGTCTTCCGCCGCACCGCCAGCGGCCGCAATGCCGGCCCTGGCAAAAAGCCCGGTCATCCATTCCTTTTCTCCGGGCCTGGAAAAGCGAGGCAAGGTAATTGTCATCAGTGGCGCCGAATTCGACTCGAGTGCTTCGGTTTGTTTTGGAGAGGTCGTTGCGACCAGGCTCAGCGTCGATTCTCCGAACCAGATTTCGGTTTTCGTGCCCGATTCGGCAAAGGACGCGGAAATCATCGTCCGTACCGCCGGCGGCGAAGCCAGATCGAGCCGCAAATTCGAAGTCGCGCTGGTGCCGGAGTCGGCCAGGGACTATCGGCTCGCGTGGCACGACGAGTTCGAAGGCAGCGCGCTCGACCCCGCCAAATGGGCCGCGGTCACCGGCGTGCGCGCCAATGCGGTCCAGACACCCGAAGCCGCCACGGTGGCGGACAGCGTCCTGAAGATCTCGACCTACACCGACCCTTCGGCCGGCACCCATCACACCGGTTTCCTGCGCACGGCCCGGCTCTACGAATTCCGCTTCGGCTACATCGAGGCACGCGTGCGCTTCGCATCGAAGCCGGGGCAGTGGAGCGCGTTCTGGCTGATGTCCAATGCGAACAAGGCGGCCACGCCGCCCGATCCCGCCGCCGGCGTGGAGGTGGACATCATCGAGCACCGGGAGTTCTCGGAGAATGACGCGGGGAAGATCAACAACCAGTTCTCGAGCGCAGTGCACTGGAACGGCTACGAGACAGGCAAGACCATCAGCCGCAACACCGGCCAGCAGCAGCTGCCGGCAGGCCAGTCGTTTTCCGAATGGCACACCGTGGGCCTGCTGTGGACCCCGGAGGGCTACGAGTTCTACCTCGACGGCGCGGCGACACCCTACGCCACCATCAAGGAGGGGGTGTCGCTGAGCAACCAATACATCAAGCTCACCTGCGAGATCAAGGACCACGGCTGGGCAGGCAATATTCCTTCCAGCGGCTACGGCCCCTTGGGCGCCGGCACGAACGCGACCATGGAAGTCGACTGGGTCCGCGTCTGGCAGGCGGCCTGAGATGACGCGCGCCGCCCGACGCCTCGAACACGCCGGACAGCCCGACCTGTTCGGCGAGGCGCCGGTGGCTGCCATCGAAGGGCTTCGCTACGAGAACGGATTCCTGTCGCGCGAGGAGGAGGCCGGCCTGCTGGCCATCGTGCAGGCCTTTCCGCTCAAGGAGATGCGCTACAAGGAATACACCGCCCGCCGCAGGGGCACGAGCTTCGGCGGCAGCTACGACTTCGACACCAACCGCCTGAAGCCCGGCGCACCGCTGCCTCCGGAGTTGCATCCACTTCGCGACAAGGCCGCGGCCTGGGCCGGCATCGCGCCCGAAGAGCTCACGCACATGCTGATCGCCGAATACCGCCCCGGCACGCCGTTGGGCTGGCATCGCGACGTGCCCGATTTCGAGGACATCGTCGGCATTTCGCTGAACAATGACGCCGTGATGCAGTTCAGGCCCTACGTGCCGGGCGCGGCGGCGTCGGGGCCGGCCACGCTCGAATTCCTGATCGAGCCGCGCTCCGTGTACCTGCTGCGCGGGCCGGCGCGATGGGCATGGCAGCACGCGATCGCGCCGACCGAGGCGCTGCGCTACTCCATCACCCTGCGTACGCGGGCTCATCGTGTCCGGACTTCTCCCGCGCCTTCTCCTTCTTCTCGTTCTTCCGCGGCGCGAACAGCGGGGCTGCCGCCGACAGGTCGCTGATCCACGCTTCCCACGCCGATTCGCGCTGCGCAGGGTCGCCACGCAGCAGCGCCGAGGGATGCAGCGTGACCAGCACGCGCCGGCCCGCCGGGTCTTCAAGCCACCGGCCGCGCAACCTGGTCACGGCCACCGGGCGCCCGAGCAGCGATCGGGCCGCCACGGCGCCCAGCGCCACGATGGCGTGGGGCCGCACCAGCTCCAGTTCGCTTTCCAGCCAGTGATGGCAGGCCTCGGCTTCGCGCTGCCCCGGCGTCTTGTGCATCCGCCGCTTGCCGCGCCACTCGTACTTGAAGTGCTTGACGGCGTTGGTCACGTACAGCTTCTCGCGCGACCAGCCGAGTTGCGCCACCGCCCGGTCGAAGAGCCTGCCGGCCGGGCCGACGAAGGGGCGGCCGGCAAGGTCTTCCTTGTCGCCGGGCTGCTCGCCGACCACCATCAGCACCGGCCGTACCGGGCCTTCGCCGAACACCGACTGCGTCGCGTACTGCCCGATGGGGCATTCGCGGCACGCGTCGGTCGCTCTGGAGAGCGTGCGCAGCCCGGCTTGCGCGTCGCGCACGGAAATCCGTCGGCCGCGCATGCCGCCCTGGCTGCTCAGGCGGCCGCCGCCATGCTCCGGCATTCGGTCTCGCACTGCCGGCAGGCTTCGGCGCAGCGCTGGCAGTGGTCCATGTCATGGCTGCCGCATTCGGCGGCACAGCGCTGGCAGATCTCGGCGCACATGCCGCATGTGACAACGATGTTCTCGCCGCCGCGCGCCATCACGGCAGCGGCGAAGGCGCAAGCCGCGGCGCAGTCGATGTCCAGCGCGATGCAACGCGCCATGCCGCTCCTGCCTTCAGCCAGGCAGGCGGCCGCGCAGCGATTGCACGCCAGCGCGCAGTCATTGCACGCCGCGATGCAGCGATCCATGGCGTCGCTCGTGTTCAGTGCCGCGGTGGTCATCGCGCACCTCCGCGGCGGGCCTGCAGCTGATTGCTGCCGCCCACGTGGCTCTCGCGGTCGCTGCGGCTCTCGGGCGTGCGCCGCGGCTCGTTCTTCGGGGTGGCCGGCTGGTTGCCGGCCTTGTTGTGCTGCGTGGGCAAGCTGTCGTGCTCGTCGGCGGTGACGGCGTCGGGATTCTGGTGCGGGGTCTGTTTGGGGGATGTCATGGGGACGGAACTCCTTCGAAAGAACGGGTTGAAAAACTGCTCGTCATGGTCTTTCTGCTGCGTCCCGCGAGGCATGCATGTGGGAATGGGCCGACCCCGCGCGTCGTCCCCGGAGGGCAAGCCGGCTTCCTGGTCAGGCCCGAGTGGGCAATCAGCAACGCCGGACAACGCCGACGCCCGGCATGACCGTCTTCTTACCCACGGCGCACATGCCGCGCCCAGCATGAAAGCTCCTCAACCAACTGCAGGAGCAGGAGCACCACATGCCAAGAGGCGACAAGTCGTCCTACACGGACAAGCAGAAGCGGCAGGCCGAGCACATAGAGAAGGGCTACGAGCATCGCGGCGTCGGCAAGGGCGAGGCGGAGCGCCGCGCGTGGGCCACGGTGAACGCCGAGACCGGCGGTGGCAAGAAGAGCGGTGGTGGCCGCGGCAAGGCCGAGAACCACGGGCCTTCGCGCAAGGGCGGAAAGCTCGGCGGTGCGGCCGCGGCGCACCGCACCGCGGCCGAGCGATCGGCCTCCGCGAAGAAGGCCGCCGCCACGCGCAAGCGCAACGCCGAGAAGCGCGGCTGAACGGAACGCGGAGGCTGACGATGCACATCATCCTGGGAGCGACCGGCCACGTCGGCTCGGCGCTGGCGCAAGCCCTGCTCGAACGCAGCGAGCCGGTCACGGTGGTCACGCGCGACGCGCACAAGGCCGAGGCGCTTCGTACCAAGGGCGCGCACGTGGCGCAGGTCGACGTGTTCGACACCCACGCACTGCACCAAGTGTTCAGGGGCGGAAAGCGCGTGTTCGTGCTGAATCCGCCCGCGCCGCCGTCTTCGGACACGGTGGCCGAGGAGCACAGGAGTGTGCGCGCCATCGTTTCGGCGCTCGAAGGCTGCAAGCTCGAGAAGATCGTCGCCGAATCGGCCTACGGCGCGCAGCCGGGCGAAGGCATCGGCGACCTCAGCGTGCTGTACGACCTGGAACAGGCGCTCGCCGCGGGCCCGGTGCCGTTCAGCGCGCTGCGCGCCGCGTACTACATGAGCAACTGGGACACCGCGCTGGAAACCGCGCGCAAGGAAGGCAAGGTCCACAGCATGTTCCCCGCCGACTTCACGCTGCCCATGGTGGCGCCGCACGACCTCGGCCAGTACGCCGCGAAGCTGATGCTGGGCCCGGCCGAATCGTCGGGGCCGCACCACGTCGAAGGGCCCGAGCGCTATTCGCCAGGCGACGTGGCGCGGGCTTTCTCCGAGGCGCTCGGAAAGCCGGTCGAAGTGGTGGAGACGCCGCGCGAACAGCTGGAGCAGGCCTTCGGGAAGCTGGGCTTCTCGGACGCCGCTGCGAAGTCTTATGCCGCGATGACGCGCGCCACGATGGACCAGCATTACGAACCGGCCAGCAAGCCGGTGCGCGGGACGATCTCGCTGCGCGATTACATCGGCAGGCTGGTGAACAAGAGTTCGGGCTGAGTCAGGCGGTCCGCGAGGACTGCTGAAACCGGCCACGATGAATGTCCGAAATTCGCGCGCTTCGCCGCCGAGTCCCGAGAACCGGACATTCGTGACCTGTTTCTGGCGTCAGCCGGACAACTTGCGCTTTCCGGCCATGCGGCCGAGAAGGCAAGAAGCCGGCTTGTTCCACGACGTTGCTCCGAACGCGGGCGCTACGCTGTGGAACGTCGCTGAACCGGCCTTCATTTCACACGCTTGAGAGCGGTTTGCCGCCCCCTGAACGCGTCGATACGATCCCGCGCCTTGCCCTCACGAAAGGACTGCGCGGGTGCCTCCGACAACTGCTTTTTCCTCATCTTCCAACGCCGACCTGCAACAGCGCAGCCGGCGACATGTGTGGCATCCGTGCACGCAGAGCATCCGGCTCGAAGCGGTGCCGCCGCTGCCCATCGCCCGCGGCGAGGGCGTGTGGCTCATCGACCAGGAAGGCCGGCGCTACATGGACGCCACCAGCTCGTGGTGGGTCAACCTGTTCGGGCACGCGCATCCGGCAATCAACGCCGCGCTGAAGCAGCAACTCGACACGCTTTCGCACGTGATGCTCGCCGGCTGCACCCATGCGCCCGCGGTGGAGTTGGCGCAGCGGCTCTCCGCGCTCACGGGTGGCACGCTCGGGCATTGCTTCTATGCGTCCGATGGCGCCTCGGCAGTGGAGATCGCGCTGAAGATGAGCTTTCATTTCTGGCGCAATGCTGGCCGCGGCGGCAAGCGGCGCTTCGTCGCGCTGAAGCACGGCTACCACGGCGAAACGCTGGGCGCGCTGCACGTGACCGACGTGCCTGTGTTCCGCGACGCCTATGCGCCATTGCTCGCGAACGCGCATCTGGTGGCCTCGCCCGACGCGCGCAATGCCGCTGCGGGCGAGAGCGCGGCCGATGTCGCCAGCCGCGCCGCCGCCGAACTCGAAGCGCTGCTGGCCGAACAGCACGACACCATCGCCGCCGTGATCGTCGAGCCACTGGTGCAATGCGCCACCGGCATGGCGATGCACGACCCCGAATACCTGCGCCGCGTGCGCGCGCTTTGCGACCGGCATGGCGTGCACCTCATCGCCGACGAGATCGCGGTGGGCTGCGGGCGCACCGGCAGCTTCTTCGCCTGCGAGCAGGCAGGCATCTGGCCCGACTTCCTCTGCCTCTCGAAGGGCATCAGCGGCGGCTACCTGCCGCTGGCGCTGGTGATGGCGCGCGACGCCATCCACGACGCCTTCATCGACGACGACGCGGCGCGCAGCTTCCTGCATTCGCATTCCTACACCGGCAATGCGCTGGCTTGCCGCGCGGCGCTGGCGACGCTGGACCTGTTCGAGGCCGAGGACGCCTTGCGGCGCAACCGGGGCAGGGCGCAGCGCCTGCTGCAGCGGTTGAGCGGCGGACTCGAAGGCCGCGCGGTCGACCATCTGCGGCAGCGCGGGATGATCACCGCCTTCGACGTGCGCGAGCCCGGTGCCCGCTTCGCGGAGCGCTTCCACCTCGCGGCGCGCGCGCAGGGGCTGCTGATGCGGCCCATCGGCAACACCGTGTACCTGATGCCGCCCTACGCCATCGGCGACGGCGAGATCGACCTGCTGGTCGACGGCACGCTCGCCACGCTGGATGCCGTGCTGGCCACGAACCCGAAAAAGGAAGGAGCCCGCAATGTCGCGCTTGCTTGACCGCCTGCAGGGCGAGATCGACGCGCTCGACGCCCAGTCGCTGCGCCGCCGCAGGCAGATCGCCGAAACCGCCTGCGCGCCGCTGCAGACGCTGACGCTGGCCGGCAGCAGCGCAGCGCGCACCATGCTCTGCTTCAGCAGCAACGACTACCTCGGGCTCGCGGCCCATCCCGCGCTGGCGAAGGCATGGGCCGAAGGCGCCGCGCTGTACGGCACGGGCAGCGGCGGCTCGCACCTGATCCTCGGGCACTCGCGCGCGCACGCCCAGCTCGAGGAAACACTCGCCGGCTGGATGTCGCCCTTCATCCCGGAGGCGCGCAGCCTGTTCTTCTGCACCGGCTACATGGCCAACCTCGCGGTGCTGTCGGCGCTCGGCGGGGCGGATGCCGTCATCTTCTCGGAGTCGCTCAACCATGCCTCGCTGATCGACGGGGCGCGGCTGGCCAAGGCGCGCGTGGAGCGCTACGCGCACTGCGACGTGGCGGCGCTCGACGCGCAGCTCGCCGCCTGCGACGCGCCGGTGAAGCTCATCGTGAGCGACGCGGTGTTCAGCATGGACGGCAACATCGCGCCGGTGGCCGCGCTGCTCGCGCTGGCCGAGAGGCACGATGCTTGGCTGGTGATCGACGACGCGCACGGCTTCGGCGTGCTCGGCGATACCGGGCGCGGCGTGCCCGAGGCACTGGGCCTGCATTCGCAGCGGCTGGTGCTGGTCGGCACGCTGGGCAAGGCGGCGGGCGTGTCGGGGGCCTTCGTGGCGGCGCATCGCACGGTCATCGACTACCTGGTGCAGCGCGCGCGGCCGTACATCTTCACCACGGCGGCGCCGCCGGCCGTCGCGCACGCGCTGCTTGCGAGCCTGGCGCTGATCGAGGGCGAGGAGGGCGCGCAGCGCCGTGCGCAACTGAAGGAGCGCATCGCCCAGCTTCGCCTGGGGCTGGAGGCTGTGCTGCCGGCGGACGGCAGTGCGTGGCTGCCCGATTCGCCCACCGCGATCCAGCCGCTGATCGTGGGCGACAACGCGCGCGCGATGCTGACCATGGCGCAACTCGATGCGCGCGGCCTGCGCGTCGGGGCGATCCGCCCGCCGACGGTGCCGGCCGGCACGGCGCGGCTGCGTATTGCGCTGTCGGCCAGCCACACGGAGGCCGATGTCGCGCGGCTGGTCGATGCACTGGGCGAGGCCCTTGCAAGCCAGCAGCTGAAGGAGGCGGCATGACACAGCAGCGCCGCTGGTTCGTCACCGGCACCGACACCGGCATCGGCAAGACGCTCGTCAGCAGCGCCATGCTGAGCCTGCTGGCCGGATCGGGCCTGCGCGCGGTCGGCATGAAGCCGGTGGCGGCTGGCCTCGAAAATGTCGACGGCGCCTGGCGCAACGAGGACGTGGAGCAGTTGCATGCCGCCGGCAACGTCGATGCACCGCTGGAGCTGCGCTGCCCCTATCTGCTGCGCGCACCGATGTCGCCGCATCTCGCGGCAAGGCAGGAGGGCGTGAGCATCACGCTGCAACCGCTTCTGTCGGCCTTCGAAGAGCTCTCGGCCCGCGCCGACGCGGTGGTGGTCGAGGGCGTGGGCGGCTTCTGCGTGCCCTTCGGCGACGACCTCGACAGCGCCGACCTGGCCGTGGCTCTGAATCTGCCTGTGATCCTGGTGGTGGGGCTGCGGCTGGGCTGCCTCAACCACGCGCTGCTGAGCGCCGAGGCGATCCGCGCGCGCGGGCTGGTGCTGGCGGGCTGGGTGGCGAGCATGGTCGATCCGTCGATGCTCGCGCCGCAGGCCAATCTGCAGACGCTGCGCGCGCGGCTCGGTGCGCCCTTGCTCGGCATCGTGCCGCACCTGGAGAAGCCCGACGCATCCAGCGCGGCCCGCCACATCGACCTGCGCGCGCTGAGGGCGACGGCGGCACATGCCGCGCGCCGAGCCGCATCGCCCGAGGAGACCTCAGCCGCGCAGGCCTGACTCCGCAAGCCGCTTGCCGCGCACGCCGCCCTGGCGCTCCAGCATCCAGCCGGGGTACTCGGCCGGCAGCGCGCTCACCTTGTCCAGCGTGGCAAGTTCGTCGGCCGTGAGCTTGATGGCGGTGGCGGCGATGTTGTCGTCCAGTTGCCCGACGCGCTTGGCGCCGATGATCACGCTGGTCACCACCTGCTGGTGCAGCAGCCACGCCAGCGCGATCTGCGCCACCGACACGCCGCGCGACTCGGCCAGCCCGCGCATCACGTCGATGCAGTCGTAGGCGCGTTCGACGTTCACCGGCGGAAAGTCGAAGCTGGTGCGGCGGCTGCCTTTCTCTGCCTCGGTGTTGCGGCCGTACTTGCCGCTGAGCAGGCCGCCCGCGAGCGGGCTCCACACCATCAGGCCGACGTTCTCGCTGCGCAGCAGCGGCACCAACTCGCGCTCCAGGTCGCGCCCGGCGATGGTGTAGTAGGCCTGCAGCGATTCGAAGCGTGCCAGCCGGTCGCGCTCGGCGATGCCCAGGGCCTTGGCGATCTGCCAGGCGGCCCAGTTCGACACGCCCACGTAGCGCACGTGGCCCTGGCGCACCAGGTTGTCGAGCGCGTGCACGGTCTCCTCGATGGGCGTGACCGGGTCGAAGCCGTGGATCTGGTAGAGGTCGATGTGGTCGAGCTGCAGGCGCCGCAGGCTGGCCTTCACGCCGTCCATGATGTGGAAGCGCGAGGCGCCGGCCGAGTTGACGCCCTTGCTGCCGGTCTCGCCCAGCACCTTGGTGGCCAGCACGAAGCTGTCGCGCGGCACCTTGAGGTTCTTCAGCGCCTGGCCGGTGATGACTTCCGACTGGCCTTCCGAATACACGTCGGCCGTGTCGATGAAGTTGATGCCGGCGTCCAGCGAGCGGCCGATCAGCCCTTCGGCCTCGGACTGCTGCAGGTTGCCGATCTGGCCCCAGATGCCGGAGGAGCCGCCGAAGGTCATGGTGCCCAGGCACAGCTCGGAAACGAAAAGGCCGGTGCGGCCGAATTTGCGGTATTGCATGGAGAGGTTCCTTTGCAGGCAGAAGGGGAATGCGGGAGGGGGGAACGGGATCCGCCGGAAAAAGTATCCTGCCGCCTTCTGCCCCGCAGCGAGCGCGTTCCTGCAAAGTATTTGCCTGATTCTCCAGACCTCCCGCGCGGGGCGTGCGAAGCGGCGGGAGGAGCGCTAAGCTTCCGCTCGCTCATTCCTCCAGGGGCCGTCCGGTCGTTCCCGCGGCTCCCCATCGCGACAAGGCTCCAGAAACATGTCCGACGAAACACCCGAAATCGCCGCCGCCATCGCCCAGCCGATGCCGCTCGACCCCGAACTCGAAGAAGCCCGCAAGCAGCTCGTGGCGCTCATCGAGCACATCACGCAGGGGCAGGAAGGCACCGTCGTCACCGCCGTACCCGGCCTGCAGGTGTTCTGCATCCGCAAGCCCGAAGGGCCCAAGCACGGCTTCGCGTCCCCCGCGCTGGGGCTGATCGCGCAGGGCTCCAAGCGCATCATCGTGGGCGACGACATCTACGTGTACGACCCGATGCACTACCTCGTGACCTCCGTCGACCTGCCCGTGTGCGGCCAGGTGTGCGTGAAGAGCGAGGACGAGCCCTACCTGGGCGTGCGGCTCGAACTGGCCATCGACGAGATCGGCGACCTCATCGGCGACGAGAAGCTGCCGGCCAAGGCCAATGCGCCGGCTTCGCGCGGCATGTATGTCAACCGCATCGCCATGCCGGTGCTGGAGCCGGTGCTGCGCCTGCTGCGGCTGCTCGACACGCCGGAGGACGTGCCCATCGTGGCGCCGCTGATCAAGCGCGAGATCATGTACCGCCTGCTGGTCAACGGCGAGGGCGCCCGGCTGCGGCAGATCGCCCTGCAGGACAGCCACACGCAGCGCATCACCAAGGCCATCAGCGCGCTGCGCATGAACTACGCCCAGTCGCTGCGGGTGGAAGACATGGCGCGCGCGGTGCACATGAGCGTGTCGTCGTTCCACCACCACTTCAAGGCGGTGACCGCGATGAGCCCGCTGCAGTACCAGAAGCAGCTGCGGCTGCAGGAGGCGCGCCGGCAGATGCTGATCGCGGGCGCCGACGTGGCGAGCGCCGCGCACAGCGTGGGCTACGAGAGCACGTCGCAGTTCGCGCGCGAGTACGGGCGCATGTTCGGCGCGCCGCCGTTGCGCGACAAGCGCCGCTGGCTGGGCGAGGCGGGCAACGACGCGATGGGCGCCGCTTCCATGGAGGCTGCGTGAACCTGCCGGCACGCGGAGCTGCGCCGCGTGGCTGAATCGAAGATCGCCATCTACGGCGCCATCGGCGCCAACGTGGCGATCGCGGCCACCAAGTTCATCGTCGCGGGCATCACCGGCAGCTCGGCGATGCTGTCGGAGGGCGTGCACTCGGCGGTCGACACCTTCAACGGCGTGCTGCTGCTGGTGGGCCTGCACCTGAGCAAGAGGCCCGCGACGCCCGAGCATCCGTTCGGGCACGGCAAGGAGCTCTACTTCTGGAGCCTGATCGTCGCGGTGCTGATCTTCGGCCTGGGTGGCGGCGTGTCGTTCTACGAGGGCATGCAGCACATCCGGCAGCCTGAGCCGATGCGCGATCCCACCTGGAACTACGTCGTGCTCGCCGCGGCGGCGCTCTTCGAGGGCACGAGCTTCCTCATCGCGCTCAGGCAGTTCCGCGCGCAGGCACGCGGATTGCCCTTCTGGCAGGCGCTGGACCGCAGCAAGGACCCGACCACCTACACCGTGCTCGCGGAAGATTCCGCCGCGCTGGTGGGCCTGGCGGTGGCCGCGCTCGGCATCTACCTGAGCCATGCGCTGAACATGCCGCAGCTCGACGGCGTGGCCTCGGTGATCATCGGCTTGCTGCTGGCGGGCGTGGCGGTGGTGCTGGTCGCGCAGGCGCGCGGGCTGCTGATCGGCGAGGGCATCCGCCCCGAGACCGCCCGCGCCATCCGCGCGATGGCCATGGAGCAGGAATGCGTGGAGGAGGTGGGGCACATCCTCTCGATGTACATCGGCCCCGACGAGGTGCTCGTGATCGTCGATGTCAACTTCAAGGACGACACGCCCACCGGCGAAGCGGCCGATGCCATCGCGGCCATCGAGAAGCAGGCGCGTGCGCGGTTCCCGATGATCAGGCGAATCTTCATCGAGGCGAGCGAGGCACCCGTTCCCGCCAGGACCAGCGGCGCCTTGTAGCACTTGCCGCGATTTCTTGCGTCGTCGCGGCCATGCAGGCTTCTCCGAACTTCGCTATCTTCTGGCGCGCTGCAGCGACGACCCGCCCGGGCGGGAGAACTCAACAACACGGAGAAATGCATGCTTTGGGAAAAGAAGCTGGCGCAGTGGAGCGCCGCGGTCCGCGAGCGCGCCAACCTGCCGGCGCGGCTCACCCTGTGGGATGGCCAGTCCTTCGACTTCGGCACCTTCAGCGGACCCGCCGTCACGCTGCACGTGAAGTCGCCGGCCGCGCTGTCGCTGATGCTGCAGCCCACCCTCGACAACCTGGGCGAGGCCTACGTCAAGAGCAAGATCGACATCGAGGGCAAGCTCAGCGACGTGATCGACATCGCCTACGGCCTCGCCCGGACCTCGGTCGACAAGCCCGGCGGCGCGCTGCAGAACATGGCGCGCTACTTCACGCACACCAAGTCCTCGGACAAGAAGTCCGTTCAATACCACTACGACGTCTCGAACGAGTTCTACAAGCTCTGGCTCGATCCGAACATGGTGTATTCGTGCGCCTACTTCGAGAACGGCGACGAAGACCTCGCCACCGCGCAGCTCAAGAAGATCGACCACATCCTCACCAAGATCGAGCTCAAGCCGGGCCAGACCCTGCTGGACATCGGCTGCGGCTGGGGCGCACTGGTGATTCGCGCGGCGCAGAAGTTCGGCGCGCGCTGCGTGGGCGTGACGCTGTCGCAGAACCAGTTCGACCTCGCGACCGAGCGCGTGAAGGCCGCGGGCCTGGAGGACCGCATCGAGATCCGCCTGCAGGACTACCGCGACGTGACCGGCCAGTTCGACCGCATCACCAGCGTGGGCATGTTCGAGCACGTGGGCCGCAAGAACCTGCCCGAATACTTCAGGCGCGTGCAGCAGCTGCTGGCCGACGACGGCGTGGTGATGAACCACGGCATCACCTCGTCCGACCCGGAAGGCGGCGGCGTGTCCTACGGCGGCGGCGACTTCATCGACCGCTACGTATTCCCCAACGGCGAACTGCCGCACATCAGCCTCGCGCTGCAGGCCATGCAGCAGGGCGGGCTCGAAGCCTTCGACGTGGAGAACCTGCGCCGCCACTACGCGCAGACGCTGCGCTGCTGGAGCGACGCCTACGAGGCGAACAGCGAGCAGGCGCACGCGCTGGTCGACGAGGAGAAGTTCCGCATCTGGCGCGTGTATCTCGCGGGCTGCGCCTATGCCTTCGAGAACGACGACGTGGCGATCTACCAGATCGTGGGGCGCAAGGCCGGCCGGCCGGCGAAGACGCTGCCCTGGTCGCGCCGCTACATCTACGACGGCACTTCGGCGCTGAACGCGGGTTGAACGCGGGTTGAACGCGGGTTGAGCGCGCACGGCCCGGATGCCCGAGAGCCCGAGCCAGCGACAGGGGCTCATGCCGTCTATAGCATGCACGGCTCATGACCTCCACGACCCACAGAACAACAAGCCGCCCACTGGTCATCGCCTCCATCATGGCCTCCATGGCGATGGTGGCCATAGAAGCCACCATCGTCTCCACCGTGATGCCGCAGATCGCCTCCGAGCTGGGCGGTCTGCATCTCTACAGCTGGGTGTTCGCCTCCTTCCTGCTGGCGCAGACCGCGATGACGGTGGTGTTCGGCAAGCTCTCCGACCTCTACGGCCGCAAGCCCATCATGTTCGTGGGCATCGCCGTCTTCGTCATCGGTTCGGTGCTGGCGGGCTTCTCGTGGTCGATGCCGGCCATGATCTGCTTCCGGCTCATACAGGGCATCGGCGCGGGCGCGATCCAGCCGGTGGCGCTCACGATCGTCGGCGACCTCTATCCGGTGCGCGAGCGCGGCAAGGTGCAGGGCTGGCTCGCGAGCGTGTGGGCGGTGTCGGCGGTGGTCGGGCCGATGATCGGCGCGCTCATCGTGCAGAAGCTCTCGTGGGCGTGGATCTTCTGGGTCAACGTGCCCATCGGGCTGGCGGCTGCCGCCGGTTTCTGGTTTTTCCTGCACGAGGCGCCCACGGTGCGGCGCTCGTCCATCGACATCGTGGGCGCGGTGCTCTTCACCGTCGGCATCGCGGCGCTGATGATCGCGCTCACCGAATTCGGCGTGGGCAATTCGGGCGTTGCGCTGGCATGGGCCGGGCTCTTCGCCTTCACGCTGGTGCTCTTCATCGCGCAGGAGCGCCGCGCGGCCGACCCGATGGTGTCGCTGCGCCTGTGGGGCGCGCGGATGATCGCCATCGTCAACGGCTCGGCCATGCTCGCGGGCATGGTGCTGATCGGCATCACCACCTTCCTGCCGATGTACGTGCAGGTGGTGCTGGAGCGCTCCTCGGTCACGGCCGGCCTCACGCTCACGATGGTGATGCTGGGCTGGCCCATCGGCGCGACGCTGACCTCGCGCACCTTCCACCGCATCGGCCTCTGGCGCATGGTGGTGACGGGCGCGGCGCTGATTCCCGTAGGTGCCTCGACGTTCGTGCTGCTGGGTGCCGGCAGTTCGCCTGTGCTTGCCGCGGTCGGCTCTTTCATCATCGGCCTCGGCATGGGCGTGATGAGCCTGAGCTCGCTCATTCTCATCCAGGAGGGCGTCGACCTTGCGCAGCGCGGCGTCGCCACCGCATCGAACGTGTTCTCGCGCAACCTCGGCAGCGCGCTGGGCGCGGCCTTCTTCGGCGCAGTCTTCAACTTCGGGCTCACGCACGGCGACGGCCGGCCGATGTTCTCCGACGAGCAGCTGCGCATGCTGCTGCAGGGCATGCACGGCTCCGTCGCGGGCGATTCGGCCATCCGCCTCGCGCTGGGCGGATCGCTGCACCTGACCTTCGTGATGATGCTGGTCGTGAGCCTGGGCGTGATCGCGCTGGCCTTGCTGCTGCCCCGGGAAGGGCTGGTGGAGAACCGGGCGGTGGCGGCCGGCGAGGCTGCTCCGAAGTAGGGCGCGGTCTGTGCTCAGGCAGCGATCGCTGCCTGAGCTCCCGATGGGAGAGCCCGAGTTCGCACTCCCCGGCCAACGAAGAATGCCGCGCATGCAGCGGCGGCGAGGAATAAGTGCGACAACCGCGTGGAAATTCTTGCCGCGCGATGCATGTGGGGTGCATCCTTGAAGGCTCTTCCTCCCCGTTTTCCTTGTTTCTCCACTATCAGGACAAAACCCCCATGACCTACCACGCCGACCCCAAGCGCTACGACGCCATTCCCTACCGCCGCGTCGGCCGCAGCGGGCTCGTGCTGCCGGCCATTTCGCTCGGGCTCTGGCACAACTTCGGGGACACCACCTCCATCGCCACCCAGCGCCAGCTGCTGCGCACCGCCTTCGACCTGGGCATCAACCACTTCGACCTCGCCAACAACTACGGCCCGCCCTACGGCAGCGCAGAGACCAACTTCGGCCGCCTGCTGCGCGAAGACTTCAAGCCCTACCGCGACGAGCTCATCATCTCCAGCAAGGCCGGCTGGGACATGTGGCCCGGTCCCTACGGCAAGGGCGGCGGCTCGCGCAAATACGTGCTCGCGAGCCTCGACCAGAGCCTGCAGCGCCTGGGCCTGGACTACGTCGACATCTTCTATTCGCACCGCTTCGACCCCGAGACGCCGCTCGAAGAAACGGCCTCCGCGCTGGCCCAGGCCGTGCAGCAGGGCAAGGCGCTGTATATCGGCATTTCTTCTTACTCCGCCGGCAAGACGCGCGAGATCGCCGCGCTGCTGCGCGAGTGGAAGGTGCCGCTGCTGATCCACCAGCCGGCCTACAACCTGTTCAACCGCTGGATCGAGAAGGACCTTCTGAATGCCACCGATGAGCTCGGCGCCGGCGTCATCGCCTTCACGCCACTGGCGCAGGGCCTCCTGACCGACAAGTACTTGAGCGGCATTCCGGCCGACTCCCGCATCAACCGGCCCGGCGGCGGCTCGCTGAAGCAGGAGCACCTGTCGGACGCCAACATTGAGCGTGCCCGCGAGCTCAACAAGATCGCGCGCCGCCGCGGCCAGTCGCTGGCCCAGCTTGCACTGACCTGGACGCTGCGCGATCCGCGCGTGAGCTCGGCGCTGATCGGTGCGAGCCGGCCGGAGCAGATCGTCGACAACGTGGCGGCGCTCTCGCACGCGCCGCTGAGCGCGGAGGAGCTGGCCGAGATCGACAAGTACGCGGTGGAAGGCGGCGTGAACCTCTGGGAGAAGCCTTCGACGGACTTCGCCTGAGTTGCCAAACCGGCCATTCGCTCATCACGGATCGCATCAGGTAACTTGGAATCCGTCTTTGGCAAAGGCGGGTGCGCTTTGCAGAATCGGCGCAAGCATTCGTTCGATTCATTGACAGCCATGCAACTGCGCACGCACTACGTTTCTCCGGCCGCCCAGGCGCGCCATGTCCTGGCCCTCACCGCGAAGGTCTGGCGCATTCCGCCGGCTTCGCCGCATGCGCTGGCTCGCCGCGCGCCTCATGGCTACGTGCCAGCGCGGGTGCTTCGGCGCCTGCATGCGGCCGCCATGTTGAGCCTGCTGCCGCATTCGTGGTGAGCGGCGCTGCCCGCCCGGCATGCGGCGAGCGGATATCGATATAGGAAATCGGCGCAAGCAACTCGCGCGATGCTCCGCAGAATCCCTCCCGAAGGACAGAGGAAGAAGGAGCAGAAGTCCCCTGGAGTTGAGTTCGAGGTGAGTCGGAGTCGGATTGGCTTTTTCGCAGATTCGATGGACGGCTTTTGTGCGGGCCTTCGGGCCCGTTTTTTTCTTCAGCATCGCGCGGTGGATGCGCCGAGCAGGAAACCGGTGACTTCGTCCGAGAACACATATAGCGCCGCCCGCGGATGAGCACGCTGTCCGGGCTCTCGGGGGCCGGCTGCACGCTTCGGCGAGCGAGCCGACGATGCCGGGGGGCCGACTGGATGCCGCGGGTGTCTTGCGCCGGCGGATGGCCCACAGCAGCAGCGAACCCCAGTCGCTCGCAGGCAAGCTTCCGAAGGTCAATGTACGGATCGGGCCAAAGCACTGCGGCTAAAGTGGCACGCTGTTGCCTGCCATCGCACATCCAATCTCCGCACGGACACCCGACACCATGCTGCCCAGATTCCTCCAGCGTCTCGCCGCACGCCTCACGGGCTCGGCGCCTCCACCCGAACCGCCGGCGAAGGGCGCCGCAGCGACATCGACATCGACATTGAAGAAGGGCGACGTGCTCGCCTACAGGAACGCAAACGCCTGGCGGGCCGTCTGGGTTCTCGAAGTCGATCCGTGGCCCGACGGAACATCGGTGGCCCACTGCCTGAGTTACCAGCAGCTGGACGAGAAGCCCACCCTGGAATCGCTGAAGCACGCCGAGGTGCTGATATGGCATTCGCCCATCGACGCCGACGGCGTGAGCCAGGGCAGCGAGCTCATCGGCAACCGGCAGCCCGCCGAGGACGATCTGGTCGGCTTCGCCGAGTACCTGAAGCTCACCGACTTCCCGAGGTATCTGGCGCTGATGGGCCAGGACGGCCAGGAGATCGTGCGCCAGGCCAACGCGCACTACCTGCGCGGGAACGAGCTCTGCGAGCAGGGTCGCAAGGAGGAGGGCATTGCAGAGTACGACGCGGCCGTGGAACTCTTTCCGCTCTTCTTCGAGGCCATCGACAACCGGGCCTTCACGCGCATGGAGCTCGGCAATTTCCAGGAGGCGCTCGACGACTTCGAGCAGTCGCTGCAGGTGAACCCCGACGGAGAGGCCGCCTTCTTCTCGAAGGGCGAATGCCTCATGCGGCTGGGCGAGCTGGCGGCGGCGGAGGCCATCTTCGCCGAGGGCAAGGAGCGCTTTCCGGGTAAGAAGGCGCTCTTCGGCGAGTTCCTTGGGCGCGTGCGGGCGCAGCAGCGCTCGGGAAACAAGTAGCTGGCAAGAAGGCAGTCGCCTAGCGCGCAGCCTCGGGCCGCAGCTGCTCCCTGAGGATGCGCCGTATCTCCAGGATCGCCAGCGGGTTCTCCTGCACGCTGTGCGCCGACGGAATCACCAGCTCGGAGGCCGCGCCGTCGAGGTGCGCGCTGGCGTAGGGCACGATGCCGTCGCTGGAGAGCGCCTGCGCCACGCCGGGCGTGTCGTTGCCGATGATCGAGTGGAAGCGCACGCGCGGGTTCATCGGCAGGCCTGACGACAGCCGCACGAAGGGATCGCGGTCGCTCAGGTTGTCGATGCTGTTGGGTATGCGCAGCGTGCCCTGGTCCTGCCGCGCGGGCGCGATGCGGATCAACTCGCGCGAGATGTCGCCCAGCTGCCCGAGCATCGCCACCGGCAGCGTGATGAGGTTGGCCACCCAGCGCGAGATGCGGTTGTTGGCGAAGTCGGTGCCGCGGTGCGGCGAGGCGATGAAGATCGCGTCGCTCACCTGCGGCAGCGGCTCGAAGCGCAGGTAGGGCGCGAGCTTTTCCTCCATGCGTTGCTGCTGCGCGCCCTGCATCGGATAGCTCGCGAGCAGCGCCTCCCAGAGCTTGTCTTCCGACGACGACACCATGAGACGCGACAGCACGCCGCCCATGCTGTGGCCGATCAGCGTGATGTCGTTCGAGGCCACGGCCTTGCCCGTCGGGTCGAAGTGCTCGAGCGTCTGCGTGACGGCTTCGCGGATCGCGAAGTTGTTGATCGGCAGCGGCGCATTGGTGGGGTAGTAGACCTGCCAGATCTGGTAGCGGCGGCGCAGCGTCTCGTCGCCCAGCACCTCGTTGGCCACGTTGATCCATGCCTCGGGGCTGCTGGCCAGCCCGTGCAGCATGATGACCGTGCGGCGGTTCGGGTCGTAGGGCTGCATCAGGTAGATGCGTGGCTGCGTGAGGCCTTCGCGGCCGCCGAAGAGGCTGCGCAGGGCCTGCAGCGCGAAGTCGGAGCGCGCGAGCCACAGGCCGTAGCCGGAGGTGAAGTTGGCGGCCAGCGGCACTTCCTGACCGGCGAGCCGCACGTTGGCGGTGCGGTACGGGTCGTAGGCGGCGATGCGCAGCGTGCGCGTGCCCAGAACCTCGCCGAGGCTGGCGCCGTCGAAGAGCAGCAGCGCGGTGACGGCGGGGAAGGGCATCTCGCGGTAGGGCGGACGCGGCTTCTGCTTCTCCACGGGATCGGCTTGCTGCCTTGGCGCTTCGTCGTCCGTGCGCTTGTTGCTCGCGGCTACCAGCTCCGCCCCGAAGCCGTCGCGCCGGTAGGTATTGCGCAGGCCCGAGAAGGTCAGCGAGGCGGCGGGAATCAGCTCGTCGGGCAGTGGCGTGTCGGAGGGCAGGCGCAGGCCCGAGACGTCGGTCTCGATGCGCCAGTCGCCCACCTTCGGCATCTCGGGCTGCGCGCCGCTGCGCGAGCCCGTGCGCTGGATGTCCCGGTACAGGCCGGTGATGGCCTGCTGCACCGCGTAGTTGTAGTAGTCGCGCACCTGCGTCTGCCGGTCCTCGAAGGCGCGGTCGCGCGGCTTGCGGGCGGTGAAGAACAGGTAGGCGTAGGCGTGGCGCGCGGTTTCGAACCAGGCCTCGATGGCAGTGGCATCGGCGGCGCCGCCGCCTTTCTCCGCCGCGAGCGCTACCTGCAGCCAGACTTCGGACAGCGCGGAAAGGCGCTGTTCATCGCTCAGCCCCGAGGAGTCGGCCAGTGCATTGCGGCATGCCTGGCCGTCCTTGCGGCAGATGTCGGCGTCGGAGCCGATCACCCGAAGCACTTCCTGCGCGGAGGTGCTGAGCCTGCCGGTGGTGAGCACGTCGCCCCTGCGCTGGGCGAGGTATTCGGCCGGGGAGATCGAGCCGACCGTCACGCCCGCGCAGCCGGCCAGCAGCACGGCGGCGCACGCGAGCGCGGGCAGGGAGGCGACAAGGCGGAATGCGCCTTTCATTGCGCCGCTCCCGCATTGGCCGTCGTGCCCGGCAGGCCTTGCCGGATCGCCTGCGAGAAGTTCGCGGCCGGAGTCTTGTCCGCGGCGAGGGCGCGGTCGGTGATGCGGCCCGCCGCGCGTAGCGCTTCCATGCTGTAGCCGGGCGCGAGGCCGCCCACGTCGAAGAGGTAGTCGGGTAGGTAGCCCGAGGCCAGCAGCCGCCAGTCCATCGGCAGGCCGGGCACGATGCGCCTGGCCAGCGCGTAAACGATGGTCGTGCAGTTCGCGGTGAGCGTGTTGTAGAAGCTGGGCTCGCGCGCCAGCGCGGCGCCTTCGCCGAGGTAGGCGAGGAAGAGCGAGCGCATCTCGGCCCGGGGCAGGCTCACGCGGTACATGTAGACGTCCTCGCCGCGCACGTTGGTGCGCACGCGCAGGATGTCGTGCTCGTCGGCCGCGATCAGGCTGTTCTCGAACTGCCTGAAGAAGCCGCCGACGGACGAGAAGGCCTCGCCGCGCTCCTTGCGTATCTCGATGGAGAAGGTGAGGAACCGGCCATCGTCGAAGCCGAAGGACACCAGCGTGTGCGCGATGGCGGGGCCGCTCCAGTAGGAGAGCGACACATCGACCGTGCGCAGCCGGTCGAGGTCGTACTCGCGCGTTTCCCAGCGCTGGGTGTAGTCGGTGTCGCTGCGCCACTCGAAGTTGCGCACGTTGTCCAGCGTGACCACGCTGCCGTCGATGTGCGAGCGCAGCTGGCGCGACACATCGTCGGCCCACACGCGGTTCTGCGACGGCAGGATGGTGCTCCACCAGACCAGCAGCAGCGCGAAGCCGGTCGCATAGGAGAGCAGGGCGCGCGCCGCCCGCCTGCGCCATGCCAGCGCGATGGCCGCGAGGCCGAAGGCGGCCCAGAGTACGCCCGCGCCGATCTTCACGGCGGCCGGCCCGGGAAACTGGTACCAGAGCGCGAGGCAGGCCCAGAGGCAGGTCGAAAGCACGATGAGCGACAGCAGAATGCGGCCGACGTGACGCAGGAGCGTTCGGATCATGAAAGGCAAAACCAGGAATGCGACCCGCCGAGCTTACGACGGGCGTCCATGGCTACAGCATGTAGGTCACGAGCTTGAAGTCCGGGTCTTCCGGGAAGGGCTTCACCGTGAAGCCCAGCCGGCGCACCAGCTTCAGCATGTCGGGGTTGTTGGCCAGCACCAGCCCGTCCATCTCGGCGAGGCCCTTGTCTCGGGCCACGTCGATGATGCTTTCCATCAGCCGCGAGCCGATGCCCTTGCCGCTGAACTCGTCGGCCACCACCAGCGAGAACTCGCAGCTGGTCTGGTCGGGGTTGGTCACGTAGCGCGACACGCCCACGATGCGCTCGCTCTCCAGCACGGTGCCGTCGGGCGACACGCTGCGCTCCATGATCACTGCCACCAGCGCCATCTCGCGGTCGTAGTCGATCAGCGTGAAGCGAGAGAGCATGGTCGGCGGCAGCTCGTGGAAGCGCGAGACGAAGCGGAACCAGCGGCTCTCGGGCGACAGGCCCTGCACCAGCGCCTGCAGCATCTGCGCGTCGTTGGGATGCACCGGCCGCACGATGTAGGTGCCGCCGCCCGTGCCCGCCAGCGGCCATTCGCGCCGGTAGCGCGCGGGGTACGGCATGATGGCCAGGTGCTGGTAGCCGTTGACCGCGTTGCCCACGTGGGCCGCCACCGCCTGCGAGCTGCTGCCCACCACGATGCGCGCGTCGACCGAGATGGCGCCGTTCTCGTCCACGATGATGGGGTTGATGTCCATCTCGCGCAGCTCGGGCAGCTCGCACACCATTTCCGACACGCGCAGCAGCAGGTCTTCGAGCGCTTCCATGTCCACCGCATGGGCGCCGCGCCATTCGCCCAGCGTCTCGGCCACGCGCGAGCGCTCGATGAGGCGGCGCGCAAGAAACTGGTTGAGCGGCGGCAGCTCCATCGCGCGGTCGTTCAGCAGCTCGATCATGGTGCCGCCCGCGCCGAACACGATGACGGGGCCGAAGGGCTCGTCGGTGACCATGCCCACGTAGATCTCGCGCCCGCGCCGGGCGCGCACCATCTTCTGTACCGTCACGCCGTTGATGCGCGCCTCGGGCGCGAGGCGGGCCACGCGCTCCATCATCTCGACGTAGGTGTCGCGCGCGCCGGTGCCGTTGAGCACGTTGAGCGCCACGCCTTCCACGTCGGACTTGTGCGGGATGTCGGGCGAATCGATCTTCAGCGCCACCGGAAAGCCCAGTTGCGTCGCGATCATCATCGCCTCGCTGGGGCTGCGCGCGAGCAGCGTGCGCGTGATCGGGATGTGGAAGGACGACAGCAGCGACTTCGACTCCATCTCCGTGAGCACATGGCGCCGCTCGGCCAGCACGCTCTCGATGAGCAGCCGCGCGCCCTCGATGTCGGGCTTGGCCAGCGCCGACAGCGGCGGCGGCGTCTGCTGCAGCAGCTGCTGGTTCTGGTAGAAGGCCGCGATGTTGCCGAAGGCGCCCACGGCAGCCTCGGGCGTGCGAAAGCTCGGGATGGTCGCCTCGGCCAGCACCGAGCGCGCCTTGCCCACGGAGGAATCGCCCATCCAGCAGGCCAGCAGCGGCTTGTTCATCGGCCTTGGAATGTCGGCAAGCGCCTTCGCCGTGGCTGCCGCGTCGATGCCGGCCTTGGGCGAGAAGATGGCGAGCACGCCGTCGACCTGGCTGTCGGACGAGGCCGCATCGATGGCTGCGCGGTAGTGCGCGGGCAGCGCCTCTTCCGAGAGGTCGATCAAGTCGGCCAGCGAGGCGAGCGGGGGCAGGGTCGGCTGCAGCACCCTCTGCGAGGCGGCGGAGAGCTTGCCGAGGTCGAGCCCGATCTCGTTGATCCAGTCGGCCGCCAGCACGCCCGGCCCGCCTCCGTTGGTGACCACCGCCAGCCGCTTGCCGACGGGGCGGTAGCGCGAGGCCAGGCACTTGGCGGCCGAGAACAGCTCGACGAAGGAGCGCACGCGCACCGCGCCCGCACGGCGCAGCGCGGCATCGAACACGTCGTCGCTGCCAACGATGGCCGCGCTGTGCGTCTGCGCGGCCTCGTTGCCCGCCGGCTTGCGCCCGGCCTTGAGCACCACCACCGGCTTGGCATGCGAGGCCGAGCGCAGCGCGCTCATGAAGCGTCGCGCGTCGGCAATGCCTTCGAGGTAGATGATGATGCTGTGCGTGGCCTGGTCGTTGGCGAGGAAGTCGAGCACCTGCGGAATGTCGACCGAGGTGTGCGGGCCCAGCGACACCACGCTGGAAAAGCCCACGCCGTTCTGCCGCGCCCAGTCGAGCATCGAGGCCGTCAGCGCACCCGATTGCGCCACCAGCGCGAGCGGCCCGCTGCCGGCCAGCGGACCGGCCACGCTGGCGTTGAGATGCAGCAGCGGCCGCTGGAAGCCCAGCGAGTTCGGCCCCAGCAGGTGCACGCCCTCGCGGCGCGCGATCTTGCGCCACTGCGACGCCTGCTCGGCGCCGATGCCGCTCGAGAGAACCACCGCCGCCTTGCAGCCGATGCGCCCCGCGATCTCGAGCGCGGCCGCCACGTCGCCAGGTGCCAGGGCGATGAGCGCGAGGTCGGCATGGGTCTGCGCCAGTTCTTCGAGCGTGCCCTTGGTGCGCACGTCCAGGAAGCGCAGCGTTCCGTCGAAGCGCTGCGCGCGGAAGGCCTCGCGCAGCGTGTGGCCTGCCGGCGTCTGTCCGCCGGGGCCGTCGGCATTGCCGACGAAGGCGACGATGGAGGCGGGCGCGAAAAGCGGTGTCAGGAAATGCTTGTCCATGCCCCCGAGTCTGCACCGTTCGGACGCTGCTGTGCAGCATGGCGGCACTGCTCGGCGAATGGTCAGGACGGGTTAAGAACGCAGGGCTATAGTCAGGGTTCCATGCAAAAACGTATCGGCGTGATCTTCGTCTCGCGACGAAATTCATTGCGCAGCATCCTGGCAGAAGCGTGCCTCATGCACCTGGACCCGAAGCGGTTCTCGGTATCTTCCTGCGGCCAGCCCGGGCAGGTCGCCCGCGAATTCCATCCCGCCGCCATCGCCGCGCTCAAGAGCGCGAGCATTCCCTTGCCGAAACGGCAACCGCGCGGCTGGGACGAGCTCGCGCGCGCCAATGCCCACGCCGCGGACTTCGTCATCACGCTCGACGAATCCACCGAGCCGCGCCAGCCCTCATGGCCCGGCCAGCCCGATGCGGCGCTGTGGGCCTACCCCGACGTGCTCGACGGCCGCGACCCCGACAGGGTCGTGCACGACGCGGTGCAGATGCTGTTCTCGCTGCGCCGCCGGCTTGAACTGCTGGTGAGCCTGCCGATGCAGGGGGTGGACCGGTCGGCCGTGCGGTCCGACGTGCGCGACCTGGGGTACATGCGCTAGCCGCTCCCGCCGGCCGGAGCGGGCTCACTCCAGCGTGAACCCGATCTTCAACGTCACCTGCCAGTGCGCCACCTTTCCGTCGACCACATGACCGCGCGTCTCGGTGACGTTGAACCACTGGATGTTGCGCACCGTCTCGTGCGCCTTCGCGATGGCGGTCCGCACCGCATCTTCGATGCCGGTGGGCGAGGAACCGGTGAGTTCTAGCGTTTTGTAGACGTGGCTGGACATGGGCTGTCTCCTTCGGGGTTGAGGGGATGGACTGATCGATCGATTGATAGCAAGGGGCCCGGAAGAACATCGTAGTCCCGTTGCGGACACAGGTGTCAGTGGACGTACCCGCCCTTGACGAAGCGCACGGGCTCGGCGTCCATGCGCGCGATGAGGGCGCCGAGGCCGTCGGGCGGCAGCGGGCGTTCGCCGGGTTTCGCGTAAGGCTGCTGCTCGCTGCGGCAAAGAAGATCGTCGTCGCTCCACGCGCTCTTGCCGGGTTCGCCGCGTGCGCGCAGCCAGCCGTCGCGGTCCACGATGAACTGCGTGCCCGCCAGTTGCGTTGTCGCGGCGACGAGCGAGAAGGCCGCCCACGCGGCGGGCGAGGTGGCGATGCAGTCGGCGGACTGCGGCGCCACCTCCGTGGACTGAGGCGCGAGCAGCATGGTCACGAGGCGCGGATCGTCGGGTAGCGGCGATGCCTGGCGGCCAAGCTCCGACGCGATGATGCGCAAGCGCTGGCCGCGCCAGCTCGAAAGGCTGCGCGGTGGCTTGTCGCCGCATTGCACCGTCACATCCGGCGGCGCTATGGGCTGGGCCCAGAGACCGGCCGCGCGCAGGCTCTCGCCGGCGCCCTGGGCTTTCATGAAATCGATCAGCGCCCATGCGTCCGCGTCGCTCAGCGCGGTGCCGAAGCCGGGCATGGTCTGCGCACCACGGCGGTCGCGCATGCCGTTCATCACATGCCACAGCAGGTCGCCATCGGCGCGCCGCCACAGCAGCGGACCGCCCAGGTCTGGAGGCCACACAGCCTGCGCCGAGGCCAGCGGCCCGTGGCCCCGGCCATTGGTTCCGTGGCAGGCGGCGCACTGTGCCGCGTACAGCGTGCGGCCGCGCTCGATGCTGCCGGCGGTGAAGCCGGTGGGCGATGCGTGGAAGCTGGTTGGGTACGCAGGTACAAGCACCACGCTGGCCTCCGGCCATGGCGCCAATGCCGCCAGCAGCGCGGCTCCGGTGGCAAGCCATATGCGGCGCCGGCGCCAGAGCAGCGCGACCAGCAGGACAAGCAGCGCCACGGCAAGCACCACCAGCGTGAGGCCGAGTTGCCGGGCCTGTCCGAGGTCGATCAGCAGGTTTTCGCCGGATAGCCGTTGCGCCCACGGCCATGCCGGCTGCCCGTGCGATTGCCCGGACAGCCCCAGTGCATCGAGCAGGCAAAGAAGCCAGAGCTGCGCGCCCTGCAGCAGGCCGATCAGCAGATTGAGCCAGCCGGCCTCGGGAGGCGGACCGCTCATCTTCTCGACTCACCACGTCGCATCGAGCCCCAGGTGCCTGAGCGCCTCGTGTCGCAACTCGGCCAGCTTCGGATCGCCGCGATGGCGCGGGTAGGGCAGCTCGACCACCAGCTCCGCCGCGATGCGCGCGGGCCGGTCGCTCAGCACGATCACGCGGTTGGCGAGGAACAGCGCCTCTTCCACGTCGTGCGTCACCAGCAGCGCAGAGAAGCCGGCCCGCTGCCAGAGATTGACCAGCTCGCTCTGCATCGCGATGCGCGTGAGCGAATCGAGCTTGCCCAGCGGTTCGTCGAGCACCAGCAGCTGCGGATCGTTGACGAGCGCTCGCGCCAGCGCCACGCGCTGCGCCATGCCGCCGGAAAGATGGTGCGGAAAGGCTTTCGCGAATTCGGTCAGGCCCACGAGCTTGAGCGCCTCGTCGACGCGGGCGCGCTGCTCCTTCAGCACGCCGCGTGCCTGCAGGCCCAGCGCCACGTTGTCCCACACGCTGCGCCAGGGGTAGAGCGTCGGGTCCTGGAAGACGACGATGCGCGACGGATCGGGCCGCGAGATCGGCTCGCCGTTCTGCGTGATGGCGCCGGTGGTCGCGGGCTCGAGGCCGGCCACCAGCCGCAGAAGCGTCGACTTGCCGCAGCCGCTGGGCCCCAGCAGCGCGACGAACTCGCCGGGGCGTACCTGCAGGTCGATGCCGTCGAGCACCTGCAGCACGCCGCCGGACACTTCGAACCAGTGGCTGACGCCGCGTATGCCGATATGGGCCCCGGCGCCCGTGGTTGGTGCAGGGGCGGGCGGAAGCACCGCGTTCGGGGTCGTCTCGGTCACCATTTCACGGTTCCCTTCTGCCACGACAGCACGCGGTCGCGAACCTTGAACAGCAGCGTGATGAGGCCCGAGCACAGCGCCGCCATCACGAGCAGCGCCGCGTACATGTTGGCGTAGGCGGCCCAGCCCTGGGCCCATTGCAGATACCAGCCAAGCCCGGCCTTCACGCCCATCATCTCGGCGGTGATGAGCACGGAGAACGACGCTCCCAGACCCATGAAGAGGCCCACGAACACCTGCGGCAGCGCCGCCGGGATCGCCACGCGCAGCACCAGGAAACGTTCAGAAGCACCCAGCGTGCGCGCCACGTCGTAGTAGCTCTTGTGCACCGAGGCCACGCCCGACCAGGTGAGCACCGCCACCGGGAAGAAGGTGGCCAGGCCCACGAGGAAAACCGCCGCCGAATAGCTCGAAGGCGCGAAGAAGAAGGCCAGCGGCAGCAGCGCCGACGCGGGCACCGGCCCGAGGAAGCGCAGCAGCGGATGCACCCAGTACCCCGCGATGCGCGACCAGCCCACGGCCACGCCGGTGCCGAAGCCCACCAGCGCGCCCAGCACGAAACCGTTGGCCAGCAACCGCAGCGAATGCAAGGTCGACAGGCCCAGGCGCTGCCAGTCCTCGTGCACCACGTCGATCAGGCTCTGCGGCGGCGCGAAGAAGGGCGAGGGCAGCACGCCGAGCTTGGCGGTGGACACCTCCCACAGCGCGAGGCCCGCGGCCAGCGCGACGAGCCATTGCCCGGCAGGCCGCAGCGTGCGGACCAGCCGCCCGGTGCGGCCGCCCAGCAGCGCGATCGCCAGCAGCAGCACGGCGACCACCAGCGTCGCGATGCCGAACTCCTGCGTGAAGGCCCAGTCGCTGAAGCCGGCTTCCTTGTTCGGCCAAAGCAGCGTGAGCAGGCCCAGCGCGACCCATGCGGCAGAGGCGAGCAGGCCCGTGCTCCAGATGCCTGCGGGGGCGGCCGGACGCCGCGGCTGTGCCCGCGATTGCTCTTTGGCGGGCCGTGCGGCGCCTCCTTGCAGCACGCTGCGGCGCGAGGGCGGCAAATGATCGAGAGCAAGGGTCATCGCAGGCTTCTTATCCGGAAATACGAAGCTGCGAGTGTTGGCGGACCATGGCGGCGCGGCCAACGAAGGAATGCGGCTATGGATATGCGCGCAGCTACTTTCCCTTGGCGGCGCTGCTGCCGAAGCTCTCGGCGAGGAACTCGACGACGGCCTGCACCCGCGCCGTGCGCCCCTTGCGCGTCGGCACCAGCAGCGTGACCGGCGCGCTGTCGAACTGCCAGTCGTCCAGCACGCGCACCAGCGTGCCGCGCGCCACGGCATCGGCCGCGTCCCATTCGGAGCGCAGCACCAGGCCCAGCCCCTGTTCGGCCCACTGGCGCGCCACGCCGCCGTCGTTGGTGACGTACGCGGGGGAAATGCGCAGGGTCTCGCGCCTGCCCTTGGCGGCCGCCGCCCGGCCCGCGGGGCGCAGGTGCCACAGCGTCACGTCCTCGTCGTTCTCGCGGATGCAGATGCAGTCATGTGCAGGAATGTCGCGCGGCACGCGGGGCACGCCGCGCTGGCGCAGGTAGGCGGGGCTGGCGCACAGCCAGCGCTCGTTGGCGCTCAGCGTGCGCGCTACCCACGACGAATCGCGCACCGTGCCGATGTGGATCACCGCGTCGGCGTCGTGCCGGTCGGGCCACGGGGTCTCGCGCAGGTCGAGCTGCACGCCCAGCCCCGGGTGCAGCCTGGCGAAGCGCGCGAGCATGGGCGCGATGTATTGGCGGCCGTAGCCGAAGGGCGCGGCGATGCGCAGCGTGCCGGTGAGGCGCCGGTCGTCGCGCTGCATCGATTCGCGCAGCCCCTCGATCTGCCCGAGCAGCGCGGCCGCCTCGCGCGCGAAGCGCTCGCCCTCGGGCGTGAGGCTCAGCTTGCGCGCGGTGCGGGTCGCCAGCGACAGTCCCAGCGCAGCCTCCAGCTTGCGCAGCCGCATCGAAAGGGCCGGCGGCGTAACGTCCAGCGCCCGCGCCGCCGCGCTCAGAGACGGCTCGCGCAGCAGGGCGGCAGCGAGCTGCAGGTCCTCGATCTGGATCGTCGTCATTAACTTGTGCTTAACGATTGATGACTCCGCATTGAAGCACAGGCATGGCCTCGAAACGTACAGTCGCAGTCCATGCAATCCTCCAATGCCTATCCGCGCGCAGTGCTCTTTGACCTGCTCACCGCGCTGCTCGACTCCTGGACCGTCTGGAACGCCGCCGCCGGCTCCGAGGAGAAAGGCCGCACCTGGCGCGCCGAGTACCTGCGGCTCACCTACGGCTGCGGCGCCTACGTGCCCTACGAACAGCTCGTGAAGGAGGCTGCCCGCAATACCGGCATGCCCGGCTCCGCCACCGACGCGCTCGAAGCGCAATGGGACACGCTGCCCGTGTGGAGCGGCGCGCGCGAGTTGCTGCTGGCGCTCAAGCCGCACTGCCGCCTCGCCGTGGTCACCAACTGCTCCAGGCGCCTGGGCCACCGCGCGGCGGCGCGGCTGGGCATCGATTGGGACGCGGTCGTCACCTCGGAGGAGGCCGGGTTCTACAAGCCCGATCCGCGCCCGTACCGCGTGGCGCTCGAACGGCTTGGGGTGGAGGCGCATGACGCGGCCTTCGTCGCCGGCTCGGGCTACGACATGTTCGGCACTTCGGTAGTGGGCCTGCGCACTTACTGGCACAACCGGGTCGGCCTTGCACTGCCGCAAGGAGCGCCGTCGCCCGAGCTTCAGGCGCCGACGCTCGCACCGGCGCTGCCCTGGCTGCAATCCTTCGAAAAGAAATGACGAGTTCCAGAATGAACACCCTCGCCACCATCGACACGCCCGCGGCTCTCATCGAACGCACGCGCATGCGGCGCAACATCGAACGCATGCAGCAGCACATGAACGAACTTGGCGTGCGCTTCCGACCGCATGTGAAGACCAGCAAGTGCATCGAGGTCGCCAAAGCCCAGCGCGAGGCGGGAGCGCAGGGCATCACCGTCTCCACGCTGAAGGAGGCCGAACAGTTCTTCGCCGCAGGCTTCACCGACATCCTTTATGCCGTCGGCATGGCGCCGCACCGGCTGCCGCATGCGCTGGAACTGCGCCGGCGCGGCTGCGCGCTGGGCATCCTCACCGACAGCGTGGCCTCGGCCAGGGCGATTGCCGAGTTCGGCCGCGCGAACGGCGAGGCCTTCGATGTGCTGGTCGAAGTCGATACCGACGGCCACCGCAGCGGCATCAAGCCGGAGGAAGACGCGCTGCTCGAAGTCGGCCGCGTGCTGCACGAAGGTGGCATGCGCCTCGGCGGTGTGCTGACCCACGCGGGCTCCAGCTACGAGTTGGATACGCCCGAGGCCCTGAAGGTGATGGCCGAGCAGGAACGCTCAGGCTGCGTGCGCGCCGCGCAGCGGCTGCGCGATGCGGGCCTGCCGTGCCCGGTGGTCAGCGTGGGTTCCACGCCCACCGCCCTGGCTGCGGATGCGCTGGACGGCGTGACCGAAGTGCGGGCCGGCGTGTACGTCTTCTTCGACCTGGTGATGCGCAACATCGGCGTGTGCACCGAGGACGACATCGCCCTGAGCGTGCTCACCACCGTGATCGGCCACCAGGCCGACAAGGGCTGGGCCATCGTCGACGCAGGCTGGATGGCGATGAGCCGCGACCGGGGGACGCAGAAGCAGAAGCGGGACTTCGGGTACGGGCAGGTGTGCGATGCGCAGGGACGGGTGCTCGATGGCCATGTGCTCATTGGTGCGAATCAGGAGCACGGCATTCTTTCGCGGGAGGGCGAGGCGGATGCGGACATTGCGGTGCGCTTTCCCGTGGGCACGCGGCTGCGCATCCTGCCGAACCATGCCTGTGCGACGGGGGCGCAGTTTCCGGAATATCAGGCGTTGTCGGAAGACGGATCGCTGACGACCTGGAGCCGTTTTCACGGCTGGTGAGGCGTGGCGCCGCGGGCTTTTCCGGCATCTAACGCCGGCGATACACGGTGGAGTTCGACGCCGCAGGCATTGCCCGCTCGTCGTGCGAGGCCCGGTGCAATTCGATCTGGCCCAGATGGTCCAGCACCCATGTGGCCAGGTTCATGAGAGGCGACGCGAGCGAGTGACCCAGTTCGGTCAGCGCGTATTCGACCTGGGGAGGCACGGTGGGATGAACCGTTCGCGTCACCATGCCGTCGCGCTCCAGGGCCTTGAGCGTTCGCGTCAGCATCTGCTGCGATATCCCGCCGATCAGCCGCTTGAGTTCATTGAACCGACGCGGCTTCTGTTCGAGCATCGTGATCGCGAGGATGGTCCACTTGTCGCCCATTCGGCCGAGCATCTGGTTCACCTTCCGGCAGTGCTCGTTCGTACCGGGCTCGTCGGGTGGGGCAGGCATATGCATGTGACTAGGCCTCAAACATCTGCGTTCTTGTCATTGTGACGGTCAATCTCAATCATCTGGTCATCGAAACATACCACCTGAAGGAATACCAGATGACTGCAAAGAAAACCCTCGCAATCTTCGGCGCAGGCTCCGGCCTCGGCACCTCCCTGGCCAAGCGTTTCGGTCGCGAAGGTTATCGGATCGCCCTCGTCGCGCGGCGCGCCGAGCCGCTGGAGGCATTCGTCGCCGAACTCGCCCGGGCAGATATCGAGGCCGCAGCGTTTCCGGCCGACCTCACGAAGATCGACGGAATTCCCGCGCTGGTCCGATCCATCGAGGAGCGGTTCTCGAGCGTGGACGTCGCCGTCTACGCTCCCGCGCCTTCCGACGCCAACTTCGTACCCGCGGTCGAACTCGATGCGGCGAAGCTGCAGGCCATGGCCTCGATCTTCATGCTCTCGCCCATCGAGGTATCGCACGCCGTACTGCCGGGCATGCTGGCCCGGGGAGACGGCGCGATGATCGTCGTCGGAGGCCTGGCCGGTGTGGTTGCCATTCCCGGCATGAGCGGCGTCGGCCCCGTGATGGCTGCCGCGCGCAACTACGTCCTCACCCTCAATGCGGAATTGGTCCCGAAGGGCGTCTACGCGGGTACGGTGAGCATCGGCGCGGTCATCGATCGTTCGACGGGGCTGCGTGCGATGACCGGCTCGGGAGCGAAGCTCGATCCAAGGTTGCCGGTGCTCGATCCCGACGACATCGCAGAGGAGATCTGGAGCCTCGCCACGAAACGCGACCGCCCCGAATCGATCCTGCCGCCACTTCAGCCGGCATGAACGAGGAAGGCCAGACGTACATGCTGCGAATAGACCTCTATACCGAGATCACCTGCCCCTGGTGCATCGTCGGCCAGTACCGGCTCGACAAGGTACTTGCACAGGGCTTTGCCGGCCTTGCGGCGGACATCCGCCACCATCCGGTGCTGCTGATGCCCGATGCGCCTGCGTCAGGAACCTACATTCCCGATCTGCTGCGCTCGCGCCACGGCATCACCGATCCGGCAATTGCGTTTTCACGTGTCGAGTCCGAAGCGCGATCCTCGGGACTCGAACTCGACCTGCGTCGCCAGCCCTGGGCCTTTCCCACGCAGGCAGCCCATGCGTTGATCCTTGCCGCCGGGGAGCGAGGCTTGCCCCAGCATCGGTTGGCAGTCGCCATCACGCAGGCGTACTTTCTGGGCGCAAAGAACATCGGCAATGCCGATGTGCTTGCGGCCATCGCCGTGGATCACGGATTCGATCGGATGGAGGCAAGGGCGATCGCTGTCGACCGTGCCTGGCACGGGCGAGTCGAAGAGGCGGCGAGGAGAGCTGCCGTGGCGGGTGTCCGGTCGGTTCCCCATTTCGCCTTCGGTCCGGGCATCGTGTTGCGGGGTGGACGAAGCGAACAAGAGATCGCCTCATGCATCCGGGAGGCACTGGGCGGCGTCGCCGTTTCCTGAGCGCTCGTTCAGTACGACTGCTCCTCGACCACCCGCCGCACAGTCCGCAATGCACTGCGCAAACCGTCCAATCCAACCGACCCCAACGCCAGCCGCAGTGCATGCGGCACATGCTTCGACGTAGCGAATGGCTCGGCCGTGGAGACCGAAACGCCTTCACGCATCAGCGCCGCGGCAACGAGGTCGGCCCGCGTCTCCTCCGGCAACGGTAGCCACGCGAAGTACGACGACGGATGCCGAATGCATCCCATCCCGGCAAGCACTTCGCCGACGATGGCTTGCCGCGCAGACGCGTCCTGCCGCTTCTGCGATTCGAGCCGCTCGACCGTGCCGTCTTCCAGCCATGAGCACGCGATGGCGGTGGTCACGCCCGGTGTACACCACGTCGTGGCCCGGATCGCACGTTCGAGCTTCGGCACCCACGCATCGGGCGCGGCGACGAAACCCACGCGCAGCCCGGTCGCGACGTTCTTGGAAAGACCAGAGACATACACCGTCGTCTCGGGCGCCAGCGCAGCCAGTGGCGCAGGCGGATCGTCGGCCAGGAAGGCATAGGCCGCGTCCTCGATGATGAGCAGCCCGTGCCGCCGCGCGATGGCAACGAGGCGCTTGCGGCGGCTCGTGCCCATCACCCAGCCCAGCGGGTTGTGCATGGTCGGCATGGCGTAGACGGCCCGCACACGCCGCCGCGCGCACAGGCGCTCCAGCACGTCGAGGTCGGGCCCCTGGCCGGCAGCGGGCAGGGGCGCCAGTTCCAGTTTGTGCGCCTCGGCCAATACCTTGAAGCCGGGGTAGGTGAGGGCGTCCACCGCGACCACGTCGCCGGGTTGCAGCAGGGCCATTGCGGTCACGGCCAGTCCATGCTGCGCGCCGTCGACGATCAGCACGTTAGATGGCTCCACTGTCAGCCCTCGCGAGGCGAGGTGTCGGGCGAAGCAGGCGCGCTCATGCATCCGTCCGCCGTGGGGTGCGTAGCGCAACATGGCGTCGAGTTCGCCGCCGGCCGCGAGCTGGCGCAGTGCGCCGCGCAGCAGCTCGGCCTGTCCGGGCAAGGCAGGGTAGTTGAAGTTCAGGTCGACCAGGTCCGCCGGCAGGGCGCGCTGCTCGGCGCCGGGGCCCACGCGCAGCGATGCTTCGCGCACGAAGGTGCCTCGGCCGACCTCGCCGCTGACCAGGCCCATGGCCTCCAGCTCGGCGTAGACGCGCGACGCGGTGACCAGCGCCAGCCCGTGGCGCTCGGCCAGCTTGCGGTGCGTGGGCAGGCGGGTGCCGGGCGGCAGGCGGCCGTCGCGGATTTCGGCGGCAAGTTCGTCGACCAGTTGCTTGTAGCGCGCTTCGGCCATCGTGAGCTCGATGTATCCATGACAATTCTTTGATTGTATTGATCGCCTCTCCTACGATGGCTTCATTCGCCCACGATCACACCAATACAGGACGCCATGCACATCGCCATCCTCACCTTCGACGGCTTCAACGAACTCGACTCGCTCATCGCGCTGGGCGTGCTCAACCGCATCAAGAAGCCGGACTGGCGCGTGAGCATCTGCTGCCCGACGCAGGAGGTCACGTCGATGAACGGCGTGACCATCCGCGCGCAGTCGCTGCTGGAAGATGCGCGCTCCGCCGACGCGGTGGTCGTCGGCAGCGGTGTGAAGACGCGCGAGGTGGTCGCCAGCCCGGAGCTGATGGGGCGCCTGTCGCTCGATCCGCAGCGGCAACTGATCGCGGCGCAATGCTCGGGCACGCTCGTCCTGGCCAAGCTCGGCCTTGTCGAAGGCGTTCCGGCCTGCACCGACCTGACGACCAAGCCCTGGGTGCAGGAAGCCGGCGTGGAAGTGCTGAACCAGCCCTTCTTCGCGCGCGGCAACGTCGCCACCGCGGGCGGCTGCTTCGCTTCGCCTTACCTGGCCGGCTGGGTCATCGCGCGCACCGAGGGCATCGAGGCCGCCGAGGCGGCGCTGCACTACGTGGCGCCAGTGGGCGAGAAGGAGGCCTACGTGGCCAACGCTCTGAGGAACATCACGCCGTATCTGCCGCGATGAGGTCCGTTGTTGCTGTGGTCGCCTGCGCCGCGCAGCGCCCGTAGGTGTCGTCGAAACGCACGATGTCGTCTTCGCCCAGGTAGCCGCCGGTCTGCACCTCGATCACTTCGAGCACCGTCTTGCCGGGGTTCTCCAGCCGGTGGACCGCGCCGGAGGGCAGGTAGATCGACTCGTTCTCGTGCACCAGGCTGACCTTGCCGTCGCAGGTGGCGCGCGCCGTGCCCTTCACCACCACCCAGTGCTCGGAGCGGTGGTGGTGCATCTGCAGCGAGAGCCTGGCGCCGGGCTTGACCGTGAGGCGCTTGACCTGGAAGCGCTCGCCCAGGTCGATGCTGTCGTAGGCGCCCCATGGCCGCACCACGCGGCGGTGCTCGGTGGCTTCGGCGCAGCCTTCCAGCGAGAGCTTGCGCACCACCTCCGCCACCTGCTCGGCGCAGCCCGCGCCGGCCACGAGCACGGCGTCGGGCGTGTCCACGATGATCAGGTCCTGCGTGCCCAGCGCCACCACCGGCCGGTGCGGCGCGTGCACGAAGGTGTTGCGCGAGTTCAGCGCGCTGGCCTTGCCGCTGAGGCGGTTGCCGGCATCGTCGGCCGGGTGCAGGCTGGCGACCGCGTTCCAGCTGCCCACGTCGCTCCACAGCCCCTCGAACTTCACGACCGCGATCTGGCGATGCTTCTCGAGCACCGCGTAGTCGATGCTGTCGGCGCGGCATTGCTCGAAGGCCGCGCGGTCCAGCCGCACGAAGCTGCCGTCGCGGGTCGCGTTGGCCGCGGCGCTCTCGCAGGCCTGCAGGATGTCGCCTGCGTGCTCGCGCAGCGCGGCGGTCAGCGTGCGCGCCTGCACGAGGAAGATGCCCGCGTTCCAGCTGTAGCCGCCGTTCAGGATCAGCATTTCGGCCACCGCTGCCGTCGGTTTCTCGACGAAGCGCGCCACCGCCTGGCTGTGCCCGCCGGCCAGCGGCTCGCCGGCCTCGATGTAGCCGTAGGCCGTGCTCGGGAAACTGGGCACCACGCCGAAGGTGACGATCCGGCCCGCCAGCGCCGCATCGACGCCGGCATGCACGGTGCGGGCGAAGAGGGCGGCGTCGGGGATATGGTGGTCCGAAGGCGCGAACAGCAGCAGGTCGTCAGGCTCGGCCATCAGCGCGGCCGATGCCATCGCTGCAGCGGTGTTGCGCGCCACCGGCTCCAGGATCTGCCGGCCCGTGACACCGGCGTTCTCCACCGTTTCCCTCACCAGGAAGCGGTGGTCTTCCGAGGTCACGCAGGTGATGTCGGCGTTCAGCAGAGCCAGCCGCTCCAGCGTGAGCTGCAGCAGGCTCTTGCCGCCGACCAGCGGCGCGAACTGCTTGGGCAGGGCCTTGCGCGACAGCGGCCACAGCCGCGTGCCGCTGCCGCCGCACAGGACCACGGGATGGATGGAGGGAGCGGTTTTCATGATCGGTCGCCAGCGTTGGAGTTGCGTGCAGGTTGATGAAGAAGAGAGGAAAGGGCCGCTTCAGATCAGCCCGGAATACGCGGCATAGCTCACGGCCTGTGCGCGCGAATGGACGTGCAATTTCTTGTAGATGTTCTTGATGTGGGCGTTGACGGTCTGCCCCGAGATGCCCAGCCTGTTTCCGATCTCCTCCGTGACGTGCCCGCGCGCGACGAAGCGCAAAACCTCGCACTCGCGCGCCGTCAGCGTCGTCTCGCGCGGCAGGGGTTGCGCAGCCGGTGGCAGCGCGCCCATCGGCCGGTGGCTCAGCCGCGAGAGCAACCGGCGTGCCAGCCGCGGCGTGATGGCCGCGCCGCCGTTGACCACCTGCAGCACCGCCTGCGCGAAGCTCTGCAGCCAGGCGTCCTTCAAGAGGTAGCCGGTGGCGCCCAGTTCCAGCGCGTGCAGCACGTGCGCCTCGTCCTCCAGCACGGTGATGACGATGATCTCGGCCGAGCGGCGGTGCTCGCGCGCTTCCTGGATCAGGTCGAAGCCGGAGCCGTCACCCAGACGCAGGTCGACCATCAGCACGTCGAACTCGTGCGTGGCCACCAGCCGCCGGCCGTCGCGCAGGCTGCCGGCCTGGCCTTCGAGCTGTATGCGCAGGTCCGACAGCAGCTCCTGCGCGATCACGCGGCGCATGAACTCGTCGTCGTCCACGAGCAGCACGCGCACCGGCGCGTCTTCCTGCCCGGTCAGGAAACCGGGCCACAGCGGCGTGGCCGGCGCGCAGACCCCTGGCGGATAGCCCGATTGGCCGGCGCCCAGCTCGACGGATGGGGGTGTAGCTTGTTCAGACATGGGTGTGCCCCCGGTTGGAGTGGATGTTGATGGCTCTGTCTTTGTTCTGGAACAGCACGGCGCCGGGCACCAGGGTGGGCACCGGGTCGTCGAATCCGTGCGGGCTGGCGCACTGCCAGCGCCAGCTGTCGGCGCACATCTGGTCGAGGTCGCGGCGCGCGCGCCAGCCGAGCGTGCGCCACGCGCTGCGCACATCGGCCCAGTAGGCGGGTGCGTCGCCCGGGCGGCGCGGCCCGATGCGCAGCGCGATGCGCCGGCCGCTCGCGCGCTCGAAGGCCGAGACCACCTCCAGCACCGATGCGCCGTGGCCGGTGCCCAGGTTGGCCATGAGGATGCCGGGTCGTCGCGCCGCGCGGTGCAGCGCCGCCACGTGGCCCTCGGCCACGTCCATCACGTGCACGTAGTCGCGCACGCCGGTGCCGTCGGCGGTGTCGTAGTCGGCGCCGTGCACCACCAGGCACTCGCGCTCGCCGGCCGCGACCTGCGAGATGTAGGGCATCAGGTTGTTGGGCGGGCCGTTGGGCAGTTCGCCGAGCAGGCCGCTCTCGTGCGCGCCCACCGGGTTGAAATAGCGCAGGCAGGCGATGCCCCAGCGCGCATCGGCGTGCGAGAGGTCGGCCAGCATGCTCTCCACCATCGACTTGGTGCGGCCGTAGGGGTTTACCGGCCCATGCGGCGCGGCCTCGGCGATGGGCGAGGGCTGCGAGTCGCCGTACACCGTGGCCGACGACGAGAACACCAGCGTGCGCACGCCCGCACGATCCATGGCACGCGCCAGCACCAGGCTGCCGGCCAGGTTGACGTCGTAGTAGCCCAGCGGATCGGCCACCGATTCGCCGACCGCCTTCAGTCCCGCAAGGTGCACCACCGCCTGCACGCCGTGCGCGGCAAAGGTGCGGTCGAGCGCGGCGCCGTCGCGCACGTCGGCGCGCACCAGCACGGGCTCTACGCCGGTGATGCACGCCACCCGCTTCAGCGAGCGCGCGTCGCTGTTGACCAGCGTGTCGAGCACCACCGGCTGGTAGCCCGCCGCGATCAGCGCCACGCAGGTGTGGCTGCCGATGAAGCCTGCGCCGCCTGTCACGAGGATCCTGGGTGCGGGCATGGTGGTGTTCCTTGGGGCGGGCCGGTCGTCGCGTCAGGCGGTGACGCAGCGCTGCAGCTGCTCTTCGAGGCGCTGCAGGATCACGTTGCGGTCGAGCTCGGCCTCGGCGAAGCGCCGGCCGATCGATCCCATCAGCTCGCGCGTGGCGGGCGACATGGAAAGCTGCTCGATGGCGTCGGCCAGCGCGGCGGCGTCGCCGGGCTCGACCACCACGCCGCGGCCCCACACCGCCTCGCTGAGCGCGGTGCCGGCATGCGCGGTCACGATCACCGCGCGGCCGCTCGCCAGCATGCCGCCCAGCTTCGAAGGCATGACCAGGTCGGCGGCATCGGCGCGCTGGGGCAGCACATGGATGTCGGCCATGCCCAGCAGCTCGTTGAAGCGCTCGGTGGGCTGCAGGTCGAGGAAGTGCACGTTGACCAGCCGCACGCAGGCGTTCATCAGCGACGGGCGGCTCGGCCCGTTGCCGCAGAACACGAAGTGGATGTCGTGCGAGCACACCAGCAGCCGCGCCGCCTCGGCCAGCAGCTCGATGCCCTGCTTGCTGCCGAGGCTGCCGGCATAGAGCACCACGACCGCATCGGCCGGAATGCCCAGTTCGGCCCGGTAGCCCTGCGCGGAAGCACCCGAGACCAGCGCCGGCCGCTCGAGGGGCCGGATGGCCTCCACGTCGACCCAGTTCGGGAACAGCACCAGCCGCGATTCATCCACGCCCTTTTCCAGCGCCTTGGCGCGCATCGCGGTCGAAATGGTCGAGACCCGGTCGAACCTGCGCATCAGCCAGCGCTCGGCGGCCAGCGCGAAGCGCCGCACCCGCTCGCCGCGCAGCCAGCCCAGGCCGAAGGCGGCGTCCACCTCGTAGTCCTGGATGTGCAGCCACGAGCTTGCGCGCATCAGCTTGGCCAGGCACAGCGCGGCCGGCGCGCAGGACAGGGGCGGCTCGACCACGAACACCACGTCAGGACGCCAGAACAGCTGCGCCAGCAGCAGCGGAACGCTCGACAGCGTGAACGACAGCAGGTGCCCGATGCGCCCCAGCGCGCGCGGCTGCGAGGGCACCCAGGTGGGCGCGCGCCATACCTTCACGCCGTTCCAGTCGGACCTGCGGTACATCCAGGCCGAGTACCCCTCGAACACCGACCACTGCGGAAAGAAGGGCGGCGACGCGATCACCCGCACCTCGTGCCCGCGCGCCTGCAGCCACTCGGCCATCTCGCCCGAGTACTTGCCGATGCCGGCCAGCTCGGGCGCGAAGTTCATCGAGTAGAGGAGGATCTTCACGATGCCTGCCTCCGCGCCAGCAGGCGCGCGATGGGAAAGAAGCCAAAGTGCAGGCGCATGCGCGTCTCGTACAGCGCGAAGTCGCTCAGGCAGGCGATGAAGAAAACGTAGTGCGGCTTGCCGGGAAAGAGCGAGGCCACCACCACGTACGACGCCAGCCGCAGCGCCACCTCCAGCAGCGCCCACTGGCCGAGCGAGCCCATCGAGGTCTTCAGCGACAGCACCATCTCGTGGTGGATCGTGTAGGTGCGCAGAAGGAAGTAGGGCGCGATGCAAAGGAAGATGGTGCGCGCCTCGTTGCCCAGCTTGAGCAGCGGCGCGGCCACCGAGATGAGCGCGGCCAGCCCGACGAAGAGCCCGCACCCCAGCAGGAAGGAGTGCCGCGCGAGCCGCAGCTTCGCGGCCGTGAAGTTGCCGGCCTCGGTCTCCAGCATCGCGGGTGTTTTTGTGACCAGGAAGGCCTGCACGAACTGCGAGGGCGCCTCGGCGAGCAGGAAGGCGAGCTTGAAGGCGCCCACGTAGCTCAGCGGCATGAAAGAGGCCACGATCAGCAGGTCCGACTTGCGAAGCAGGAACATGAGCAGCGAATACACCGTCGCCCCGGCCTGCGAGGCCAGCCCGAGCGCCGCGCGCCCCACCGGCGGCGCCTCGCCGTTGGCCGGCAGGCCCACTGCCAGGCACACCACCACGACTGCGATCAGGTTGATGAGCAGCAGGTGCGCCACGCCCAGGTCGAAGCGCACCGCGGCGCAAACGCCCACGCCCGCGACCAGGATGGTCGCGCGGATGCCGGCCTCCAGGTTCAGCAGCCCCGCGTGGCCGAGGCCCCGGCTGAAGGAAAGGCGCAGGCTGTTGAATGCGAACACCGCCAGCGTGACCACCAGGATGGCGAAGGGCGCGTCGCCCACCGGCAGGCGCTGCACCGTGAGGATCACCGTCGCGAGCACGGTAGCCAGCGGCAGGCCGATGGACAGCGTGCGCACCACGTCGCCGCGCGTCACGCCCGGCGGCGCCGAGGCCGCGTTGCGCGAGAACAGCAGCGAGCTGCCCAGCGTGGCCACCACCAGCGCCACCTCCAGCACCGATTGGTAGACCGAGTACTCGCCGAAGCGCGCGGGCGGAACGCTCGCAGCCATCAGGAAGATGGCCAGGAAGCCCGACAGGTACACGTACAGCCGCGAAGCGAGCGCGCCCAGGCCCGACAGCCATGCCATGCGCGCCCCGGGCAGCGGTAGTGGCAGGCTGAAGTGCTTCATGGCGTCGGCTCGCTGGTGCTCATTTGCCGGCCGGCACGCGGTGCACGCGGCGCGTGTCGAACAGCCGGCGCGCGAAGGCGCCCGCGCGAAAGGCGTTGTTCTTCGCGCGACGGGCGATCTGCAGCCCATAGGTCACGGCCGCCACGGTGAGCATGTGGCCGCGCAGGGCGTAGGGCATGGCCATCTTGGCGCTGCCCTGGAAGTGCAGCGCCACCACGCGAGTGAGCTCGCCCGAGGCGCTGGTCAGCCAGGCCTTGCCCTCGCGGTAGGCGATGCGCTTGGCGCCGCCCAGCACCTTGAACTCCCCGCGATGCAGGTTGTGCATGCCGTTGATGTTGTGGTCGACCACCGTGCCCTCGAGCACCCGGTTGATGGGCTCGTCGTTGCCGGTGGCGTGCGCCCAGAGGTAGAGCAGCGTCATGTCCGACACTCCGCCGCGCACGCCCCGGGCGGCGAAGCGCGCCGAGATCTCGCGCAGCTTCCGGCGCCCCGAGGGCGTGGCGTAGGTGTCGAGCACGCAGGCCACGAAGCGGCGCAGTCCGCTCGATGTCCAGTAGCTCACGTGCGGCGAGATCTGGCAGGGGGTCCAGCCGTCGGCCGACTGCATGCTGGAACCCGAGAAATCGGCCCTGCCCACCAGCCGCCTGATGTGCTGCCCCGCGCCCTGGAAAAGCAGCACGTCGCTGTCGATCAGCACGAAATCGCGCACTTCGGGGTTGGATTCCAGAAAGCGCGCAAGCAGGAAGTAGCGCCGGAAGCAGATCTTCTCGAACTCCGGCGTGTTGCTCGACAGGTGCACGTAGGAGCGGCAGAAGCGCTCGTAGGCCGGACCCGCGTCGGTGTCCGAGAGCACGAGCAGCGGCTCGCCGGCCAGCTCCGCCGATTCGCGGCACAGCGCGAGGGTCTTGTTCTGGCGGTCTTCCACGACGATGAAGGGCAGGGGCGGGTTCATGGTGATCGGGTTGGGTTGAGGCAGGTGTGACAGCGTTTCTCTGATTCAGGGCTTGCTCGCCGCCGTGACGCTCTTGATGAGCGCGACGTGCCCGGGAACGAAGCGGCCGGCTGCGTCGATGGGCATGTCCAGCGTGAAGAGGCCGCGCGCGGCTGATGCGTCGGCGATCCAGGCACGAAGCTGCGCGGCCGTGAATCGCGCCGGCGCGTCGCGGCCCCATGAGGCGGTCAGCGGCGTCAGCACGTGCAGGACGAGTTCCGAGGGCGGGCCGGTCAGGTGCGGCGGCGGCTGCATGTATTCGCCGGCCATCAGGTTCTGGCAGGGGGCCGACTTCGCGCTGAAGCGCTCCGCGCCTTCGCCCGCGTTGAAGGCCAGCCAGCGGTTGGTGGCGCCCGCGCGCGCGGCGCTGCACAGCATGTCCCAGCCGGCGGGCGTGATGCCCTTGGTGTTGTAGGTGCCGTCGAACCACCAGCCGCTGGCCAGCGCGCCATAGCGCTGCGACCAGTCGCGGATCACGCTGGACCACGCCGCGATGAAACGGGCCGGCGGCGGCTCCTGCTCCGACACGTCGCCCAGGCAATCCATGAGCGCGCGGTCGGCCTGCGGCGCACGGAACGGCAGGTACAGGATCAGCGCGATGCCCCGGCTGCGCAGGGCCCGGCCGATCTCCAGCGGCAGGTCGCGCGGCGGGCGGTTTGCGGCGCTGGCCGGGCAGAGCACCTCCAGCGCCGCATTGGGCGCGATGTACTGGCCGCTGTTCTGCCCCAGCGTCAGGATCAGGTGCGAGACGCGCATCTCCGCCAGCGTGGCAGCGAAGGCTTCCACGTCGAAGCGCCTGATCTCGCCGATCGATTGCTTGTCGGGCAGGTAATGAACCATCACGCCGAAGCCCGGCGTCGGCGCCGATGCGGGCTGGGCATGGGCCGCCAGCGCCACCGCCACCGCCACCGCCAGCAGCAGCTTCGCGATCAATCGCACGACGGGCGGCAGGCATGCGGTCATGGCACGGCTCCCGCGAGCGACAGCGTGCCGCGCTTGAGCATCAGGTAGCGCCTCGCGACGTTGGCGGGTGCGCAGGTGCCGGCGTGCACCCACGCCGGGCGGGCGTGCTCGTGGTGCGCCAGGTACTGCGCGATCTGCTCCGGATCGTCGCCGTCGCTGCCCGCGAAGAAGGCGTATTCCGCGAACAGCTCGCGGTGCACCGGAATGTCCGACAGCAGCAGCGGCACTCCCAGCGTCGCCGCCTCCGCCGCCGAGAGGTTGAAACCCTCGAAGGTCGAGAGCGAGATGAAGGCGGTGGCGCCCTGATACAGCCGCAGCAGCTCGTCGCGCGGCACCAGGCCGCGGTGCCGAACGCACTCGCGCACCTCGGGCGGCATCGCCGACACCATGCGCTGCACTTCCGCCGCACCGTTGCCGGTGATGTCGAGGTAGTCGACCAGCCCGGCAGCCTTCATGCGCTCGAAGAGCGCGAGGATGCCGGCGAAGTTCTTGTGCGGGTAGTAGTGGTAGGCCGCGATCAGATAGCGCGCGCCGGGCGCCGCGACGGCGGCCGGGGCGACTCGCGGCGCGTCCACCGGGTTGAAGATGACGCTGGAACGCGCGCCGCGGCCGAAGTGGCGTTCGAAGTCGCGCTGGCTGCTGCGGCTGATGAAGACCACGTCGGCCGCGCTGCGCGCCGCGCGCCAGAGATTCCAGTCGAGGAAGAGCCGCTTGAGGCGCCCGAAGTACTGCGGATAGGCCTTGTACTGCAGGTCGTGCACGATCACCACCGAGTCGCGATGCCGCCCCAGCAGAGTGAGCGGCAGGTAGTAGTTGGGGAACATCGAGAACAGCTGCTCGCCGGTGATCAGCGCGCGCAGCCGGTGGAAGTTGTAGAGCAGTGTGTCGAGCACGAAGCGGCTGATCTTCAGACGCTGCGCCAGAGCGAAGAGGCGCGGATGCCGTTCGCTCACCGGCACAACGCGGTCGTCGGGCGAAAGCCGCATGTGGCGCAGCAGCACCTGCGACACGTTGAGCACGCCGCCGGCCGCCTTGTTGAGGCGCACGGTGTCGTAGTAGAGATAGGCGGCCATGGGTGCTTCTTTCTTTCTTTCTTCTTCCTTCATGCGCTCGGCAGGCGGCGCCGCACCACGCGCGTCATCGCGCGGCGGGTGCGGGAGCTCAGAGAGCCCGCGATGAATGCGGCGATCACTCCCGAGGCCGCGAACGGCCCCCAGCCGAGGATCGGGCCGCGCATGAACGGCACGTAGGCGGCCAGCAGCACCAGCGCCGCCAGGTAGGAACCCGACACCGGCCGCCCGGCCTGGACGGCGCGGTCCACCGCCCGGAAGGCGGCCGATACCGCGAAGCCGAATAGCGCCGGCCCTGCCAGGCCGAAGTCGAAATACGCCGTCGTGAAGGGCGGCAGCGAGAGATTGGCCTGCGAGAAGTTGCCGAGGATGGCCGACCAGCCCAGCGGGTCGAAGTCGGGAAACATCTTCAGGCTGCGCGGCAGGAAGAACGAGAAGGCCGACAGCAGGTAGCGGCCCCAGCCCAGGTCCGGAATTGGCGCGCGCTCCAGGATGCCCGCGACGACGAACATCGCGTCGAAGTCCTGGCTGAAGGGAAAGGTCCGCAGCTCCTCGCCCCAGATGCTGCCGCGCGAGATCAGGTTCAGCACCGGCCCCAGCCCCGCGATGGAGCCGAAGATCAGGCCCGCGAGCAGCCAGCGCCGGCTGCGCGCCAGCGCATGGACGAGCAGCGGCAGCAGCCCGATCAGCAGGACTTGCCGGGCCGTGTTCACCGGGTTGGCCGCGATCGCCGCCAGCCCGAAGGCGATGCCCGCCACGCCCCACGACCACAGCGTGCGGCGGCGCAACGCCTGGATGGCCAGCGCCACGAAGCACATCAGCACCACCAGCTTGGGCAGCGTGGAATAGAAGATGAAGTCGATGGCGAGGTTGTTGTCCTCGCTGCCCAGGCCCGCGACCCCACGCGCCACGAAGTTGAGCTCCGGCTTCACCAGCAGCGCGGCGAAGGCGAACACCGCGCAGCCCAGCAGCAGCAACTGGGCGTTGGCGAGCTCGGCCATGCGGCCGTCGCGCCGCGCCATCGCGTCGGCGGGCGCATCGCGCTCCCCCAGCCGCGCGGCCTCCACGCCCGCCATGTAGAGCAGCAAGAGCATCAGCGCCTGCGTGTGCGAATCGGCGCGCATCACGCCCGCGTCCCAGAAGTCGATGTCGTGCGATATCTGCATCGCCGGCGCGATAGAGAAGTAGGTCAGGATGGCCGCGTAGTGGATCAGCAGGAACACGCTGCCGCCGGCCGATCCCAGCATCGCGATCTGCACCAGCGACAGCACGAACACCGCCGCGTAGCCCCAGACCGGATCGACCAGGCCGCACAGCGCGGCGCAGACGATGCCGGACCAGAAGGCGAGGGGGCGCATGGCGGGCCTGCTGTGTGGGGATGGAAGCCGCTCGTGCCGCTTTCAGGCCTCGATGCTCTGCGGCGTGTGATAGCCGTGACGCTGCAGCAGCGCCTGGCGCTTGGCCAGTTCGAGATCGCTGGCCACCATCTCGGCGATCATCTGATCGAGGGATATCTCCGGTACCCAGCCGAGTTCATCCGCTGCCTTCGAGGGATTGCCGCACAGTGTGTCGACTTCCGAGGGGCGGAAGTAGCGCGGATCGACGCGGACCAACACATCGCCCGGGCAGACCGCAGGTGCGTCTTCGCCGGTGACATCGGCGGCGATCGCCACCTCGTCGATGCCTTCGCCCTCGAAGACCAGCGAGATGCCGAGTTGCCGCGCGGCGCGGGTCACGAAGTCGCGGATGCTGTATTGCGCTCCGGTCGCGATCACGTAGTCGACGGCCGTGGGCTGCTGCAGCATCAGCCACTGCATCCGTACGTAGTCCTTGGCATGGCCCCAGTCGCGCAATGCGTTCATGTTGCCGAGGAAGAGGCACTGTTCGAGGCCCTGCGCCACGTTCGCCAGGCCCCGCGTGACCTTGCGGGTCACGAAAGTCTCTCCTCGGCGCGGACTCTCGTGGTTGAACAGGATTCCGTTGCAGGCGTAGAAGCCGTAGGCCTCGCGGTAGTTCTTGGTAATCCAGTAGGCGAAGAGCTTCGCCGCACCGTAGGGGCTGCGCGGGTAGAAGGGAGTCGCTTCGCTCTGGCGGGACTCCTGCACCTGTCCGTAGAGTTCGCTCGTGCTGGCCTGGTAGAAACGTGTCTTCGATTGAAGGCCCAGGAGCCGGATGGCCTCGAGCAGGCGCAACGCGCCCAGGCCATTGATGTCGGCCGTGTACTCGGGACTTTCGAAGCTGACGGCCACATGGCTCTGCGCCCCCAGGTTGTAGACCTCGTCGGGCTGCACCTCCTGCATGATCCGGGTGAGGTTGCTGCCGTCGGACAGGTCGCCGTGGTGCAGGTGCAGATGTCGCTGCGCCTTCGAATGGACGTCCGAGTAGAGATGGTCGATGCGTCCCGTGTTGAACTGGGAGGACCGCCGCTTGATGCCGTGCACCTCGTAGCCTTTTTCGATCAGCAACTCGGCAAGATAGGAGCCGTCCTGGCCGGTGATGCCGGTGATCAGAGCGCGCTTAGACATGTTCGATCTCCTCGGTGAGGCGGGTGGATGCCTGATAGGCGGAATAGGTACGGCGCAAACCCTCGGCAAGCGGCACGCGGGCCTTCCAGCCGATGGCTGCCGCGCGGGACACGTCCAGCAACTTGCGCGGCGTGCCCTCGGGCTTCGCCGGGTCGTAGCGGATGTCTCCGCGGTAGCCGACGACGTCGCGGATCAGTTCCGCAAGCTCCGAGATCGACACGTCCTCGCCGGTGCCGAGGTTGATGTGGCTGCGCATCGGGTCCGTCTGCAGCTCGTAGGCCGCGCGGGGCAGGTTCATCACGGCGATGCACCCTTGCGCCATGTCGTCGACGTAGAGGAACTCGCGGCGTACCCGGCCGCTGCCCCAGATCTGCACGCTCGGCGCATCGTCCAGCTTCGCCTGATGAAAGCGGCGGATCAGCGCCGGCACGACGTGGCTGTTCTCGGGGTGATAGTTGTCGCCCGGCCCGTACAGGTTGGTCGGCATCACGCTGCGGTAGTCGACGCCGTGGCTTTCCCCGTACTGCCGGTTGTAGCTCTCGCACAGCTTGAGCCCGGCGATCTTGGCGATCGCGTAGGGCTCGTTGGTCGGCTCCAGCCTGCCGTCGAGCAGGTATTCCTCGTGTATGGGTTGTCCTGCCAGGCGCGGGTAGATGCAGCTCGAACCGAGAAAGAGAATCCGCCTGATGCCTGCAAGAAACGCCTGATGCGTCACGTTCGCCGCGATCATGAGGTTCTCGTAGATGAATTGCGCCGGATAGCTCGTGTTGGCATGGATGCCGCCGACCTTGGCAGCCGCCAGGTAGACCTGGTCGATCTGCTCTTCCGAGAAGAAGCGGCCTACGGCTCGCTGGTCCAGAAGATCGAGCTCGCAGCGCTGGCGGCAAACCACCTCGTGGCCGAGCTCGCGCAGCTGGCCCGCCAGGGCCTGGCCGACCATTCCACGGTGTCCCGCAACAAATATCCGCATATGTTCTTTCGGTAGGGAATCGAAGCCGGTCAGCGCGACCCGCGCGCCCCCGTCACCACCCCGAAGGTCTTCAGCAGGATCACGAAGTCCCGCCACAGCGACAGGTGCGCGACGTACTCCGCGTCCATCGCGGCGCGGCGGCGGTAGCTGATCTCGTTGCGCCCGCTGATCTGCCACAGGCCGGTGATGCCAGGGCGCACGGCGCAGTAGTGGTCCCAGTAGTCGCCGTACAGGTCCTTCTGCGCGAACATGCAGGGGCGGGGGCCGACCATGCTCATGTCGCCCTTGAGCACGTTCCAGAACTGCGGGAACTCGTCGATGCTGTACTTGCGCAGGAAGGCGCCGAAGCGAGTGATGCGCGGGTCGTTCTGCAGCTTCTGGTAGACGGCCCATTCGCGCCGCGCGGCCTCGTTCTGGCGCAGGTGGCGCGCCAGCACCGCGTCGGCGTCGGCCACCATCGAGCGGAACTTGTAGAACTTGAAGACGCGCCCGCCCTTGCCGTAGCGCGGCTGCATGTAGATGGCCGGGCCTCCGGAGGTGTAGAGCACGCCGAGCCATACGAGCGCATAGGCCCAGCCGAAGAAGAGGAAGAAGGAGCCGGCCATCAGGATGTCGGCCATGCGCTTGGCGCGGCGCAGCCAGGGCGCGCCGCCCAGCGGCATGTAGGGCGCCGTGTTGGCGGCCGCGGTGCCGACGCCCGGATTGCCGGGCCCGTGCCCGGTGGAGGAGGTGGATCTGAGCGTGTTCATGATTCGGCGTGCTCCGGTTCGATGCGCCTGGGCATCACGGTGTCGGCCGTGTCCAGTTGGTAGGCGGGATCGCGCCGGGGCGCGGGAGCGGCGGCGGTGGTCGTGGGGGCATAGCCGTAGTAGCCGTAGCTGTAGCTGCGGTTGCGGCGCTGCGTGGTGTCGACCGCGTTGAACACCACCCCGTGGAAGGCCGCGCCCACGTGGGCCAGCCGCTTGCTGCTTTCGAGCAGCTCGCCCATCTCGCTGTTGTCGGCGCGCGCCACCAGCAGCACGGTGCCCATGCTCGGCGCCATGGCGGCGGTCTCGGAGGCCAGCAGGGCCGGGGGCGCGTCGATCACCACCACGTCGTAGCGTGCCGACAGCAGCGCCAGCGCATGCGCGAAGGTGTCGCTGGTCATCAGGCCGGCCGGGTCCGGGTGCGGCGTGCCGGCGGACATCACATCCAGGTAGGGCAGCACCTGGTGGTGGATGGCCTGCTCCAGAGGCACCTCGCCGTTGATGACGTCGGCCAGGCCGTCGCGGCGCTGCAGGCCGAAGTCCTCGGTCAGGGTGCCGCGGCGCAGGTCGCCGTCGATCAGCAGCACCCGCTTGCCCGACACCGCCAGCAGCGTGGCGAAGTTCGACGACACGAAGGTCTTGCCCGCGCCGGCCGTGGCGCTGGAAATCAGGATGCGGTTGTTGGGCGCGCCCACCATCACGAACTTGAGCGCCGTGCGCAGCCTGCGCAGGCCTTCGAGCGCCGGGTCTTCCACGTGCAGCGCCGCCAGCACCTTGACGCCGGGCTTGCCCTTGCGCACCGCGCGGTCGAGCACGCGCTGCTGCGTGCTCAGCGGGATGCTGCTGTACACGTTCAACCCGGTGATGGCCTCGATGTGGTCCGGACTCTCGATGGAGCGCTTCAGGTTCTTGCGCGCCAGCGCCGCCGCGCCACCGGCGAAGAGGCCGCCGGCCAGCGCCAGCGCGACCACGATGACCGGCTTGGGCCGCACCGGCTTCTCGGCCACCAGCGCCTGGTCGAGCACGCGCACGTTGGCCACCTTGCCTTCCTTGGCCAGCCGCATCTGCAGCGAGCTGTTGAGCAGCGTCGCGTAGAGCTCGGTGTTGACCTTGATGTCGCGCTGCATGCGCACCGCGTTCTGCTGCAGCATGGGCATGCGGCGGATGCGGCCGTCCACCGAACCCAGCTCCTTCTTGAGCGAGGCGATCTGCGCGTCGAGCGTCTGCACCATCGGGTGCTGGGCGGTGAAGCGGCCCACCAGGTCCAGGCGCTTCTGCTTGGCGTCGAAGAGCTTGGCCTGCAGGTCGACGTTCTGCGTCAGCGCGTTGCGGGCCTCGTCGTCCAGGCTGATGGTGCCGTTCTGGTTGCGGTACTGGTTGTAGGCGTCCTCGGACTGCTCCAGCTGCTGCTTGAACTTGGGCAGCTCGGTGCCCAGGAAGGCCAGGGCGCGCTCGGCCTGCACCGTCTTCTGCTCGATGTTCTGGCGCACGTACAGGCCCGCGATCTCGTTGAGCACGCCGGCGAGCTGGTTGCGGTTCTCGGCCTGCAGGCTGATGTCCATCACGCCCGACTGCTTGCCTTTCTCGACCACGCGCAGGTCGCGCTGCAGGCCCAGGAGCGTGAGCTGCTTCGAGTAGCGCACCAGCTCGAAGGCCCCGCCGGGGCGGGCCTCGAAGGAGCCCACCAGCAGGTGCAGGTTGCCGCCGGGCACGGTGGCGTCCAGCGGCGTGCCGGCGGTGCCGTGCAGCGGCGACTCGAGCTCGGGGCTGGTCAGGGTGTAGTTGCCCTCGGTGCCCGCGACCAGCGTGAACTTCTTGCCCTCCAGGGCGGGCGGCACGTCCATCTGCGCGACGGCGATCTGCTCGGTGCCCGAGACATAGTTGCCCCAGCCGAACACGCCCGGCGTGGAAAGCCGGCTCGAATGCCGCGCCAGGAACTCACCCACCACGGGTATGTAGAGCGGCTTCGCGCCGATGTAGAGGCGGGTGTTCTCCATCGCCTGGCCCAGCACCATGCGCGAGCGCAGGATCTCGGTCTCGCCTGCGGTCGGCGTCTTCACGCTGATGCCGCCGCCTCCGTTGGCATCGCCCGGAAAGTTGCCGCCCGAGCGGTCGGGGTCTTCCACCTGGATCAGGATGTTGGCCTCGTACACGCGGGTGCCGAAGAGCGCGTAGCCCACGCCCGCCAGCAGCGCCAGCGCCGTGATGCCGGCGATCAGCCAGCGGTTGTCCACGAGGATGTCGAAGTACTCGTGGAAGCGGGACTCGCGGGGCCAGGCCGTGGTTTCGAGCACCGTCACTGGGGTGCCCGCGGGCGCGGGAAGTGACGGTTGCCAGTGCGCGTTCATGGGGTTCACCTTTTGCGTTGGCGTTGTTGCTGTCCGGACGGGCGAGGCGCCTAGCGGCGGGCCGTGTCGCGGGCGAGGTTGACGACCTGGGCGGCCGGCAGGATCAGGCTGAACACGCGGCTCCAGCTCACCAGGGGCACGCGGTCGACGTACACCACGTCGCGCGGCTGCAGCTCGAAGCGGTCGGCCAGCGCGAGCGCCACCGGGTTCTTCGCGTTGAGGTTGAAGACCTGCTGCACGTCCAGGTTGTCGGGCGAGTTGCGCACCACGTAGATCTGGCCGGGGTCGGAGGTCGCGAGGTCGGGCCCGCCTGCATCGCCGAGCGCCTCGTTCAGGCTCAGCCGGCCGTTGTTGCGCATCTGCAGCGCCGACGGCGCGCGCACCTCGCCCATCACGTAGACGCGGCTGTCCTCGCGGGTGCCGACATTCACGATGTCGCCGTTGCGCAGCGGAATGCTGTTGGGGTCGGCGCCCATCGCCTGGAGCATCGGCAGGTTGATGACCGTCGAGACTCCGCCGCGCGTGAGCGTGACGTTCGCGCGGTCGCCGGCCTGGGTGAAGCTGCCGGCGCGGCTGATGGCCTCCGACAGCGTCATCGGCACGTCGGTGAAGATCTGCAGGCCCGGTGTGCGCACCTCGCCCTGCACGTAGGCGCGCTGGCTGCGGAAGGACTGGATGCGCACCGTCACCTGCGGGTCCTTGATGAAGGACTTGATGCGCTGCGCGATCAGCTCCGACGCGCCGCTCTCGGTCAGGCCCTGCACCTTGGTGCGCCCGATGTACGGAAAGAAGATCTCGCCCTTGGCGTCGACGATGAAGCCGGGCGCCACGGTCACGCCCGTCGGGTCCGACTGCTGCGCGATCACCGCGCCGGCGTTCGGCAGCAGCTCGGGGTGGTCGTACACGATGATGCCCACCACGTCGCCCGGCCCGATGGTGTAGACCGGGGCCGCGGTGAACAGGCGCTTGATGTTCTCGGGCACGCCCTTGGGCCGCTGCGCGATCTGCGTGCGGATCAGGTCGGGCGTGATCGGGATGATCTGTCCGGTGCTGCCCGAGGCCGTGCTGTCGCCGTTGGCGCGGGTGAAGCCCAGCGGTGCCACCGAGCCGAATCCCGGAGCGCAGCCCGCGAGCATCACCAGGCAGATCGAGACCAGCATGGCCAGCCCGAACCATCGCAGCCGTGCCTGCGCTGGCGTCCGGGCCAGGACCGCGGACGGTTGCGTTCCGCGTGCTTGTGTCGCTGGATCGTGGCGTTGCATGGTGATCTCCTTGACGGCTGGTTGTGGCGGGTGGTGCAAGGCGTGAATGAATGGTTCGGCGTGGAGCTCTGTCAGAGCGCGGCCCAGGTGGTCATGGCCGGTTCGGGGCTGGCAGGTGCCCGGCTGCTGCCCTGGCTGCGCCGCTCGGTGCCGCCGGCCAGGCAGCGCTCGGCGACCCAGTCGCCCACGCTGCGCAGGAAGAGCTGCTGGCCTCTCGCGGTGCACACGGTGTGATCGACCTCACCGAGGAACTCGTACTGCAGCCCCTGCGCGAAGGGCTTGCGGGCGAAGGCGCCGAGCTGGTCGCGGCCGCGGTCGCACACGTGCAGCGAGCCCGAATACAGCAGCTGCATCGCCACGTTGCGCTCGGCAAGGCGCTGCAGCGCGGCGCCGAACCAGATCGCGTTGGCCTCGGGCGCGCGCCTTTCAGCGAAGAAGCCCGGCAGGGGCGTGGCCGAGTGGCTGCGCAGAAAGTGCCGCTGCAGCCAGCGCCTGGCCTTGCCCGGAAAGGACGGGTGCGCGGGCGCGGCCAGCGCGCGGCGCAGGTTGCGCTCCAGCCGCGCGCGCAGCTCGGGAAAGGCGAATCCGTCGAACAGCGACAGCGCCACCACGCGCCGGTCGGCCAGAGCGGCCGACATGGCGTGCTCCACGCCCGAGCACATGCCCACGATCACGAACTGGTTCACGCCCAGCGTGCGCTGCGCGGCGTCCATAGCCGCCTTCAGGCTGTGCACCGCGCGCACATGCAGGTCGGGCGAGGTGGCCAGCGCGTCGCTGTCGCCGATGCCGCCCAGGTCGAAGCGCAGGCTGCCCACGCCGCGCGCGGCCAGCAGGTGCGCCAGCTTCACGTTGATGCGGCGCGGCCCCACCCGGTGGTTGGCGCCCATGTTGAACATGAGGCAGGCGGTGCCGCCGCGCGCCGGCCGCGCCGGCAGCGTGAGCATGCCCATCAGCGCGTCGCCGGGCCCGAACTGCAGCGGGGCCTGGGCGATGGCGCCCGGAAGCGTCGTGGTCGGGTCATTCATGAAGAGCACCCTGCAGGCGGTTGAGCGCATCGGCCGGGACCATCGCGCTGTTGGGATAGGGGTCGGAGGTCCAGTCGAGCTGGTGGCTGAAGTACGCGAGGCGCACCGGCATGTGGCGCGACTGCTGGTCGGCCGCCCACTGGGCGGTGCGCTCGTCGTCGGGGCCGGCGAGCACCAGCGTGTCGTGCAGCGCGGTGAGCGGCAGCGACTCGGGCACCAGCGCCGCCAGCTGCGCGCGCAGCGCGGGCGAGAGCAGGGTGCCCAGCGCCTCCTCGGGCATCGCCTCGGGCTCCTGCAGCAGGCTTCGGCGCCACGCCAGGTCGGGAATGCAGAAGGTGGTGTCGATGGCGGCCACGTGCTGCTCGCGCAGCAGCCGCGCATAGCTGCGCCCGTCGATCACCGGCTCCCACAGCACCAGCCGCACGGGGTCGCAGCGCCCGCCGCGCGCCGCCAGCACCGCCACGGTGGCGCCGAGCCGCGCGCCGATCCACACGATGGAAGCGCCGGGCGCGCGCCGCCGCAGCTCTTCGTGCGCCGAGCAGAGGTCGCGGCGCCAGCCGTCGAGCTCGCCCTCGACTTCCTCGCCCGGAGAATCGCCAGAGCCGTAGAAGTCGAAGCGCAGCGTGGCAATGCCCGAGCGCGAGAGCCGCTCGGCCAGCACCTTGAAGAAGCGGTGGGTGCGCAGGCCCTCCTGCCCGAAGGGCGGGCACAGCAGCACGGCGGTGTTGCCGCCGACGCTGTCTTCCTCGGCGGGATGGAACACGCCGAAGAGCTGCCGCGAGGCCGGCCCGAACATGATCGGCTTCAGGTGGCTCATGCGTGCGCCTCCAGCAGGCGGCCCGAGTGGCTGGCGTTGCCGGCGCGCGCCTCCGTCTGCCGCCATTCGGCGATGGAGCCCACGCAGTCCATCCGCTCGGGCGCCGGGCCCAGCAGCAGCCAGAGGATGCGGCCCGCCACCGCAAGCTCCACGCTGCGGCAGTCGGGCTCCAGGCCCACTTCGAAACTCTGCGACGACACCAGCAGCCCCACGCCGATGGCCTTCAGGCAGGCTTCCTTGCGGGTCCAGCAGGTCAGGAAGGCGCGGTCGCGTTCCTGCGCGGGCAGGGCGGCCAGCGCTTCCTGCTCGCGGCGGGTGAAATGCTCGGCCGCGAGCACCGCCGCGTCGGGCACCGGGCGCAGCAGCTCGATGTCGGCGCCCAGCGGGCCGCGCCCGCCGATGGCGATCAGCGCCAGCCCCTGGCTGTGGCTCAGCGAGAACTGCGTGCGCGCATGGCCGGTGAGCGACGGTTTGCCGAAGGAGCCCTTCGACAGGTGCAGCTCGGCGTGCTGCAGGCCGGTGTACTCGCTCAGCGCCTGCCGCAGCGCGAGGTGCGAGGCCACGTAGCGCTGGCGGTCCACCGGCGAGCGGAAGCTCTCGGCGCGCTCGCGTTCCTCGTCGGAGAGAACCTGCTCCGACGGAAGGCCCGCGAACCTGTCCAGGTCGACGTACAGGCACAGCGGCACGTCGATGGAAAGCGGCTGGGGGGAATGGCCGGCCATGCTCATCACCCCTTGCGCAGCCAGCCGCCGAGGGCGCCGAGCAGTCCGCCGCGCTGCTGCTGATGCTGCTGCGCGTGCGCGGCCGTGCCGGCGGCGAGCTCGGCGAGGTCCGACGGCACGCCCCCGGCCGCGACGCGCGGCGACGAGGCGATCTGCCCGAGGTTTTCGAACAGGTAGCGGCGCGGCTCCACGCGGTGGCCCAGCGTCAGGGCCGCCTGCTGCACGGCGCGCAGCACCAGAAGCGAGTCGCCGCCGAGGTCGAAGAAGTTGTCGCCAGCGCGGATGTCGGCCACGTCGATGCCGATCACCTCGGCCCAGATGCGGGCGAGCTGTGCCTGCTCGGGCTCGAGCTGGATCTGCTTCGCCCTGGCCGCGCCGCCGTTGCCGTCGACGGTACCGTTAGCGGCGGCAGCCTTGCCCGGGTCGGCCGCCGCCATCTTGCGCAGGTAGGCGGCGCTGGTCGACATCTCGGGGTCGGTGATCCGCTCCAGCGTGGCGCCGGGTTCCTCGGCCACGCGGCGCAGCACTTCGAGATAGCGCTCGCGCAGCTGGGCGCCGGTCTCGCGCAGGTAGACGTCGGCGTTGTAGATCAGCGCGCCTTCCAGGCCGTGCGGCTTGTCCATCAGCCACACGCCGATGTCGTCGGTGGCGCCGTGCTGCATCACGTGCACCTGGCGGGTCTGCAGGCTGCCGACCGAGCGGGCGCGCTCGCGGGCGTCCTGGAACGAGAACATCGACTGGTAGGGCCCGGAGGTCTTGATCTGCCCCGCGTAGCCCGGCTCGGCCATCAGGCGCTCGAAGGGCACCTGCTGGTTGTTCATCATCGACAGCAGCTCCTGCTTCACGTAGCGCATGAAGGCCGGCAGCGCGAGCGAGCGGTCGATGGTGAGCGAAACCGGCAGCACGTTGTTGAAGAAGCCCATCACGTCTTCGGTCTCGGCCTGCTGGCGCCCACGCACCGGGTTGGCGATGACGATGGCGTCGTTGCCGGTCACCTGGGCCATGGTCAGCGCGTACACGCCGAAGGTCAGCATGCTCAGCGTCACGTCCATGTCGCGCGCGATCTCGCGCAGCCGCTGCGTGCTCTGCAGGTCGATGTGGATCCAGTGCGCGCCGCCCTGGCCGCTCTTGCCGGCGCGCCGGGGCATGTCGGTCACCGGCGGGCGCACGGCCTTCGCGCCTTCGAGGCGGCCGCGCCAGAAGGCGAGCTGCTCCTCGCAGGCAGGCCCGGCCAGCCACTTCTCCAGCCACTCCGCGTAGTCCCCCTGGGTGGTGGAGAGCGCGGGCAGGTTGTGCGGTCGGCCGCGCTCGGCCGCGTCGTACAGGGCCGAAAGCTCGCGCTGCATCAGGTCGAAGGACCAGCCGTCCCAGATCAGATGGTGCGGAACGAAAAGGAAGACGTGCTCGTTGTCGTCGAGCTGGAACAGCGTCGCATGCATCATCGGCGCGCTGTGGATGTCGATGGGCCGGTCCGCCAGCTCCTGCATGCGCTCGGCCAGTTCGGCCTCCCGCTGGTCGGCGGGCAGGCCGCGCAGGTCCACCAGCGGCAGCGTGAATTCCGCTGACTCCGAAATCACCTGCACCGGCCTGCCGCTTCCCGCGTCGATGCCGATGTGGGTGCGCAGCGAGGGCTGGCGGCGGATGATCTCGCGCCACACGTTCTCGAAGCGTGCCGCGTCGAGCTGCCCGGTGAGCCGCTGCGCAGAGGGCGCGTTGTAGACCGAACGGCCGGGGTGCAGCTGCTCCATGAAGCGGATGCGCTCCTGTGCCATCGTCAGCGGCGCGGTGGTGCGCCCGATGCTGCGGCCGATGGGCGCCTGCAGCCCCACGCCCGCGCCCTGCAGCGCCTGGATGGACGCCGCCAGCTTCCCGGCCGTGGGGGACTCGAACAGGGTGCGCAACGGCACCGTCACCTGGAACTCGCGGCTCAGCAGCGTGGTGAGCCGCGCGGCCAGCAGCGAATGGCCGCCCATGGTGAAGAAGTCGTCGTGCATGTCCAGCCCGGGCAGGCTCAGCACCTTCTCCATCAGCGCGAGCACCTTGCGCTCGTGCTCGTTGCACGGGCCGGCGCCGCGGCGCACCTCGTCTCGCGGCACCGCCTGCGGAGCCGGCAGCGAGACGCGGTCGATCTTCCCGTTGGCCAGCTTGGGCAGCACATCCATCGTCACCACGTGCTGCGGCAGCATGAAGGCCGGCAGGTGCTTGCGCAGGTGCACCATCAGCGTCTCGAGGTCGAAGCCCGCACCCTGCTTTAGCGCGAGGTAGGCCACCAGCCGCACGTCACCGGGGTTGTCCTCGCGGGCGATCACTACCGCGCGCGAGACGCCCTCGACCTCGCAGCAGCGCACCTCGATCTCGCCGGGCTCGATGCGGTAGCCGCGCACCTTCACCTGGAAGTCGAGCCGGCCGAGGTGGTCGAGCAGGCCGTCGTTGCGCCAGCGGCCGCGGTCGCCGGAGCGGTACACCTTCTTGGGCGTGCCGAAGATGCGCACCGTGACGAAGCGCTCGGCGGTCAGCTCGGGGCGGTCGAGGTAGCCCAGCGACACGCCTTCGCCCGCGATGCAGATCTCGCCGGGCACGCCGATGGGGCAGGGCTGCAGGTCGGCGTCGAGGATCCAGATCTCGGTGTTGTCCACCGGCCTGCCGATGGAGACGCCGCGCGAGGCGATCTCCTCGGGGCGCACATGCCAGGCGGTGGAATACACGGTGGTCTCGGTCGGCCCGTAGCCGTTCCACAGTCCTTCCATGCGTTCGCACAGCGCCAGCGCCATGCTCGGGCGCAGTGCCTCGCCGCCGGTCCAGCCACGGAAGCCCGGCGCACCGCCGGCCCACTGGGCATCGAGCAGCAGCTGCCACATGCCGGGCGTGGCCTGCAGCAGGGTGATCTGCTCCTCGTCGAGCGTGCGCGACAGCCGCGTGCCGTCCATCGCGACCTCGCGCTTGACCATCACCAGCTCAGCGCCCGCCGCCAGCGGCAGCAGCAGGTCGGGCACGGCCATGTCGAAGGACAGGGTGGTGACCGCCGCGATGCGGTCGTGCGGCCCGACGCTGGATTCGCGCTGCATCCACTGCAGCAGGTGCGCCACGCCGCGGTGATGGGCGATGACGCCCTTGGGCAGCCCGGTCGAGCCCGAGGTGTAGATGATGTAGGAGGCGTCTTCGGGGCCGGGGTCGTTCGCGCTCGGCGGCAGCGGCTCGCCGGAGAGCTGGCGCCAGTTGTCGCGGTCGATCTCGAAGATGCGCGCGCCCGCGTCGGCGCGCCAGTCGCGCGGCGCGACCGCGATGTCCGACGAGGTCAGCATCAGGCTGAGGCTGGCGTCGGTGGCGTAGTGGTCGAGGCGGGCCTGCGGGAAGGCGGTGTCCAGCGGCACGTAGGAGGCGCCCGCCTTGAGCACGCCCAGCATCGCGACCACCATTTCCAGGCTGCGCTCCAGGCACAGGCCCACGCGCTGGCCGCGGCCCACGCCACGTGCGCGCAGGGCGCGTGCGAGCCGGTTGGACAGCGCGTCGAGCTCGCCGTAGCTGCAGCTCCTGGCGCCGTCGCGCACCGCGGGGCTGTCGGGCTGCATCGGCACGCGCGCGAGGAAGCCCGCATGCGCCAGCGGCGCGCCGACCAGCGGAACGCGTGCCGGCTGCAGCGCGATCAGGTCGCGCGCGGCGTCGGCCGACAGCACCTCCAGCCGGCCGACGGTCTCGTCGGGCCTGTGCGAGGCCGACTGCAGCACGCACTCGAACATGTCGAGCCAGCGCTGCACGCTCACCTCGTCGAAGAGGTCGGTGTTGTACTGGGCCTCGACCATCAGGCCGCCCTCGTGCGGGCGCAGGTTGGCGAAGAGCTCGAAGTTCTCGTAGCGGCGGGCGATGGTGTCCTGCACCACGTCCAGCGTGGTGAACGCCTGCGCGCTGCTGGCCACGTCGGGGTCGACGTTGAAGGCCACGCTCACCAGCGGCAGTCGGCTCGGGTCGCGCTCCAGCGAGAGCTGGCCCAGCAGCGCGCCATAGGTGAGCGCCTGGTGGTCGAAGGCGTCGAGCACGGCGGTGCTGCACTCGTCCATCAGCGCGTCGAAGCGCATGCCGGCGTGCGCGGCGATGCGCAGCGGCAGCAGGTTCACGCAATGGCCGACCAGGCCCGGCATGTCGTGCGCGAGCTGGCCCGAAGCCGGAATGCCGACCACGATGTCGTCCTGCCCCGTGAGGCGGTGCAGCGTCGCCACGAAGCCGCTGAGCAGGCCGGTGAAGAGGCTGATGCCGGCCTTGGTGCTGGCCGAGCGCACGGCGGCGACCAGCCGCCTGTCGAGCAGCCGCTCGGCGCGGCGCGAGTTGAAGGTGCGCGCGGCCGGACGCGGGCGGTCCATCGGAAGGTCGAGCACCGGCAGCGGGCTGCCGGGGAAGCGGCCGAGCCAGTAGTCGATGTGCGCCTGCATGTCGGGGTGCGCGGCGGCGGCGGCTTCCTCGGCGGCAAAGTCGGAGAAGAGCGGCGCGGCCTTCAGCTTCAGCCCGGTGCCGGTTTCCTCGGCGTAGAGATGGCCCAGCTGTTCGGTGATGACGGCCCACGACCAGCCGTCGCACACCACGTGGTGCGCCGACATCACCAGCTCGTGATCGGTCTCGCCGAGGCGGTAGAGCGCGGCGCGGAAGAGCGGACCGTGCCCCAGCGAGAAGGGCGTGCACACGGCCTCGTCGTGCGCATCGCTCAATGCCAGCGCGCGGGCCTCGGGCTCCAGTCCGGCCAGGTCGTGCTCGGTCATCGGGCTGCCGCCCGCGTGGCTCACCAGCATGCAGGTGCCGTCGGGCGAGATCGTGGAGCGCAGGGCCTGGTGGCGTTCCAGCAGCCGGGCCATGGAGCGCGAGAGCGCCGGGCGGTCGAGCTCGCCGCGCAGGCGCAGCACCACCGATTCGTTGTAGGCCATCGAGGCCTCTGGGCTCAGCGACGCGCCGAGCCAGACCTCGCGCTGCGATTCCGTGGTGGGGATGATGCATTCCACGGCGCCGCTCGCGGCGGGCTTGAGAACGGCGTTCATGCTGCGACCTTTCCGTTGACGTGTTGCTGGCTGGCGGCGGCCGCATCGGGCACGTACCAGAACGGCTGGCCGTCGATGTCGCGGGCCAGCACGGAGCCTTCCTCGGCCGGCTTGTGGCGGTCGAAGGCGGCGATGGGGACGGCGCGGCGCGGCAGGAAACCGGACTCCTGCATCTCCGCGACCGATTCCTTGAAGGCGCGCTGGATGAAGGCGATGTCCTCGGCGCTGTGCGCGCTGGTGAGGAAGCACGGGAAGTTGTCCAGGATGTGGACCCCGCGGCTGCGCATCATGGCGAACAGCAGGTCCTGCAGCGGATGGTCTTCGAGCCAGCTCACGCGCCACAGCGACGCGAAGTGCCGAATCTCCACCGGCGCGCCCACCTCCCTGCACCAGCCCGTGAGCTCCGCGGCCATGGCGGCGGTGCTCGTGTTGAGCCCCGACTGCAGCGCGGGCCCAGCTTCCTTCAAATGCAGGAGCGATGCCTTGGCAGCCGCGAGCGCGAGCGGATGGCGCACGAAGGTGCCCGCGAAGTAGGTCACGCCCACGCCGGGAATGGAGTCGTCGCCGTACTGCCAGGCGCCTCCGTCGAGCGCGTCCATGAACTCGCGCTTGCCGGCGATCACGCCGACCGGGAAGCCGCCGCCGATCACCTTGCCGTAGGTGGCCAGGTCGGCGCGCACGCCGAAGAACTCCTGCGCGCCGCCCAGCGCGGTGCGGAAACCCGTGATGACCTCGTCGAAGATCAGGCAGCAGCCGTTCTTCGCGGTGATCTCGCGCAGCTCGTGCAGGAACTCGCGCGGCTGGAAGTCGGGCCGGCGGCTCTGCACCGGCTCGGCCACCACGGCGGCCAGGTCGCCCGCGTTCTCGCGGATGAATTCCAGCGCCTCGGGCGTGCCGTAGTCGAGCACGCGGATGTCGCCGAACATGCCGCTCATCACGCCCGGCGCGGCCGAGAGCCCCTTGCCGCCCTTGCCGGCGCGCACCAGCACCTCGTCGAAGGTGCCGTGGTAGGAGCCGGTGAACACCACCACCGTGCTGCGGCCGGTGACGGTGCGCGCGATGCGCAGCGCCGCCATCACGGCCTCGGAGCCGGTGTTGCACAGGCCCGCGCGATCGTTGCCGGTGAGCTCGCACACCAGCGCCGTCACCTCGGCGGCCAGCGGATGCTGCGGGCCGATCTCGTAGCCCGCGTCGAGCTGGCGGCGCACCGCGTCGAGCACGAAGTCGGGCTGCCAGCCGAACATGTTCATGCCGAAGCCGTTGAGCGCGTCGACGTATTCGTTGCCGTCGAGGTCCCACATCTTCGAGCCCTTGGAGCGCTCGATGACGATCTGGTAGGTGATCTCCTTCGTGATCGGCCTGAAGCCGTTGACCACGCGCGGATCGGCCATGTGCGCCCGGTTGGCCTCGGTGAACTCCTTGCTATTGCGCGTGCGATCCACGTAGCGGCGGATGAAGGCCGCCAGCCGCGCCTTCTGCCGGCCGCTGGGCTCGGCGGTGCGCTGGGTGTGGATGCGGGCGATGGCGCCGAAGGCCTTGCTCACGTCGTAGCGAACGGGTTGGGCGGGTTCTTCGGTGGTTGCGACGGGGGCGGCCGACGTTCCCGGGGCCGCGGCTGCGGGCGCGGCCTGAGCGGACATCACGGGCTGCAGCGTCACCAGCGGCGCGGCTGGAACCGCCCCAGACAGCAGCGCGAGCTGCTGCCGCATCAATTCCATCTGTTGCGAAATCAGCTGCGGCAACTGGGTCTCGCCCATGGCGACGCTGCCTTGCACCGGCATGTAGACCGGCATCGGCACGGGCTGCGGCTGCGGCATTGCCCGCGATACGGAGACCGCGCTTTCGACTGGCGCAGCCACCGATGCAGCTACAACCGGCGCGGGCGCCGCTTCGGGCGGCAGGCTCTCGCGCAGGAAGGCGGAAAGCGCGTCGAAGCTGCGGTAGTTCTCCATCAGCTGGCGGAAGCTGACGGCGACCTTGAAGTGCTTCTTGATCTGCGTGGCCGCCTGCGTCAGCGTGAGCGAGTCCAGGCCGAGCTCGCCGAAGGGCGCCTGACCCTCGGCCTGCGCCATGTCGAGGCCGGAGATGTCCTCGAACAGGGCGCGCAGGCGCGTGTCGATGGGCGACGCGTTTGGTGGAGGAAGAGGCGAGGGCGTAGCAGCGGTCACGATCGGCTCCAGGGCAATGGGTGGGACGACGACGGCGGCGGCGACGGGCGCAGCCGCGACAGATGGGGTCACGGAAGAAGCGGCGGCTGGGGCGATGTCGACCCAGCAGCGCTTGCGCTCGAAAGGCGTGGTGGGCAGGCGCACGCGCTGCGCGCCGGCACGGGCGGTCAGGCGCGAGAGTTCGACCTCGGCGCCGCATGTCCACAGGCGCGCGAGCGCGAGGCGCAGGGTGCGGGCCTCGCCGGCATCGCCGCCGGGCTCCATGTGCAGCAACGGCACGACGCTGCCCGCGCCGGCGCCGTGCTGGCGAACCAGCGTGGCGAGCGTGCTGCGCGGGCCGGCCTCCACGAAAAGCGGGTTCTGCACCTGCGCCATCGCGCTGCGCACCGCCGGCGAGAAGCGCACGGTGCCGCGCAGGTGCCGGGCCCAGTAGGCCGGGCTGGTGGCATCGGCGTCCCCGAGCGGCTGGCCAGTAAGGGTCGAGAAGATCGGAATCTGCGGCGCGCGCAGCGCCACCTTGGCCACCAGCGCCTCGAAGGGCGCGACGGCCGGGTCCATCATGGCCGAGTGGAAGGCGTGCGAGGTCTGCAGCGCGCGGCTGGGAATGCCGTCGGCTTCCAGCGCGGCCTGCAGCGCGGCAATGTCCTCGAAGGGGCCGGCGGCGACGCAGGCGGTGGGGCCGTTCTCGGCGGCGAGCGAGAGATTCGGGCCGAGGCGGCCGGCGAGATCGGCCGCGCCCATGCGCACCGACAGCATCGCGCCCGCGGGCTGCGCCTGCATGAGCGCGCCGCGGCGGGCGACCAGCCGCGCGGCGTCCTCGAGCCGCATCACGCCGGCGATCACGGCCGCGACGAATTCGCCGACGCTGTGGCCGATCAGTGCATGCGGCCGTGCGCCCAGTGCCAGGAGCCGGCGGGCCAGCGCGTATTCGAGCGTGAAGATCGCCGGCTGCGTGGCGGCGGTAGGTGCCAGCGCCTGCGGGTCGTCGCAGAACATGCGCTCGCGCAGGTCGAAATCGGTCGCGCCGGCGAAGGCGGCCATGCAGTCGTCGAAGGCCGCGGCGAACACCGGGTCGTTCGCATGGAGGTTGCGGCCCATGCCCGCGTACTGCGCGCCCTGTCCGGGAAACATCAGCACGAGATGCTGCGCGCGCTGGGCGGCGCGGCCGCTGGTGCCGCCTGGCGCGGCGGCATCGCGCAGCGCCGCCACCGCTTCGGCAGTGCTGCCGGCCACGACCGCGCGGCGGAAGGCGTGGGCCTTGCGGCCTACCGCGAGGGTGTGGGCCACGTCGGCGAGCGACAGCTCGGGCCGGGCTTCGAGATGCGCGGCGAGCTGGCCGGCGGCCACGCCGAGCGCGGTTTCGGAGCGTGCCGAGAGCAGCAGCACCTGGTCGCCCACGGCCGGTGGGGAGGCCGGGCGCGGCGGCGCTTCCTCGACGATGACGTGAGCGTTGGTACCGCCCACGCCGAAGGAGCTGACACCCGCGCGGCGCGGCTGTTGCGTGCGCGGCCATTCCTGCAGGCTCGCGGTGACGTGGAAGGGCGTGCGCGCGAAGTCGATCGCCGGGTTCGGCGCGCTGAAATGCACCGTCGGCGGAATCTGCTCATGGTGCAGCGCCAGCGCCGTCTTGATGAGGCCCGCCGCGCCCGCCGCCGTGACCATGTGGCCCACGTTGCTCTTGAGCGAACCGAGCGTGCAAAAGCCCAGCGCGTCGGTGTGCTCGGCATAGGCGCAGGCCAGCGCCTCCACTTCCACCGGGTCGCCCATCGGCGTGGCGGTGCCGTGCGCTTCCACGTAGGAGATGCTGCGCGCGTCCACGTCGGCGGCCGCCAGCGCTGCGCGGATGACGGCCGCCTGGCCATCGACGCTGGGCGCGGTGAAGCTGGCCTTGGCGCCGCCGTCGTTGTTCACGCAGGCGCTGCGCAGCACGGCGTAGATGGTGTCGCCGTCGGCCTGCGCATCGGCCAGCCGCTTGAGCAGTACCACGGCCGCGCCGTCGCTGAAGACGGTGCCCCGGGCCTGCGCGTCGAAGCTGCGCGTGTGGCCGTCGGGCGAGAGCATCGAGCCCTCGTTGTAGAGATAGCCGCTGCGCGGCGGGCAGGTGACCGATGCGCCGCCGGCCAGCGCCATGTAGCACTGGCCCGTGCGCAGCGCGTGGAAGGCATGGGCCACCGCCACCAGCGAGGTCGAGCAGGCGGTGTGCACGCTGACGGCCGGGCCCGTGAGGTTGAGCCGGTTCGCCACCCGCGTGGTGATGTAGTCCTTCTCGTTGGCCAGCATCACCTGGAACTCGCCCACCGGCTCCACCAGGTCGGGCCGCGTGCTCACGTGGCGCTGGAAGTAGGTGGCGTTGTACATGCCGGCGTACACGCCCACCGGGCCCGGCGCCGCGTCGGGCACGTAGCCGGCGCGCTCCAGCGCCTCCCAGCAGATCTCGAGGAACACGCGCTGCTGCGGGTCCATGAGCTGCGCTTCCTTCGGGCCGATGCCGAAGAAGGCGGCGTCGAAGTCCTCGATGCCGTCGATCACGCCGCGGGCGCGCACGTAGGCCGGGTCGCTGCGCAGCGCTTCGGAGATGCCGGCGTCGAGCGAGGCGTCGTCGAAGAAGCTGATCGTGTCGCGGCCGGCGACGAGGTTGTCCCAGAACTGCTCCACGTCGGCCGCGCCGGGAAAGCGCCCGGCGGTGGCGATCAGCGCCACGGCGTCTTCAGGATGGGGGGCCGCTGCGGTCGGTCGATCCTTGGAACCGGCCGCAGCGGCCGTGGCGGGCTGATCGCTCGCCGGCTGCATCCGCGCACCAATCGCTTTTGGCGTGGGGTTGCGGAAGAAAAGATTGGCCGACAGCGGCACCGCCGAGTCCTGCCGCAGGTCGGCCAGCACCTGCAGCACGAGCAGCGAATCGCCGCCGAGCTCGAAGAAGTTGTCGTTGCGTCCGACCTTCGCGATGCGCAGTGCGCGCGCGAAGGCATCGCACACGCGCTGCTCGACGGCGTCGCGCGCTTCCTCGAAAGGCTGGGCAAGCTCGGGGCGTTCGCCGGCCGGATCGGGCAGCGCCTTGCGGTCGAGCTTGCCGTTGGGGGTGACGGGCAACTGGGCGAGCCACACCTGCGCCGAGGGCACCATCGCCGCCGGCAGGCGCTCGGTGAGGTGGGCGCGCAGGGCGTCCCACGAAAGCCGCTCTTGCGCAGAGCGCGAAACCAGGTAGGCGACAAGGCGCAGCTGCCCGCTTTCGTCGGGCCGGGCGACCACGGCGCACGACTGGATGGCCGGGTGCGCGAGGATCGCTGCCTCGACTTCGCCGGTCTCGATGCGGTGGCCGTGGATCTTCACCTGGCCGTCGCGGCGGCCGATGAATTCGATGGTGCCGCCGGGCAGCCAGCGCGCGAGGTCGCCGGTGCGGTAGAGCCGCTCGCCAGGGGCGCCGAAGGGATCGGGCACGAAGCGCTCGGCGCTGAGCGCGGGCTGCCGAAGGTAGCCGCGCGCCAGCCCGTGGCCGCCGATGCAGAGCTCGCCCACGAAGCCTGTCGGCAGCAGCGCCATTGATGGGCTCAGCACGCGCAGCACGGTGTCCTTGATCGGACGGCCGAGCGGAATGGAGCGCAGACCCTCGGGCAATGGCGCGGCGATGCGGTGCGTGGCTGCGAAGGTGGTGCACTCGGTGGGGCCGTAGCCGTTGCTCAGCGTGAGCTGCGGCAGTGCGGCGAGGGCGCGCCGCACGTGCGGCACCGAGAGCGCCTCGCCGCCGGTGAACAGGTGGCGCAGGCCGGCGAGGTGCGCCGGGCCGTCGTCGATCACCGCATTGAAGAGCGCGGCCGTGAGCCAGGCCGTGTGCACGCCGTGGCGCTCGATGGTGCGGGCCAGGCCCGCGCCGGTGGGCACGCGCTCGTCATGGATGACGCAGCAGCCTCCATTGAGCAGCGGTCCCCAGATCTCGAGCGTGGCCGCGTCGAAGCCCAGCGGTGCCGCGTGCAGCATCGCGAGGCCCGGGGCGAGGTCGACGTAGTCCACGCCCACCACCAGCCGAAGGATCGAGCGATGGCAGATCTCGATGCCCTTGGGCGTGCCCGTGGAGCCCGAGGTGTACATGACATAGGCCACCGACTCGGCATCGATGGCCGGCGGATTCCATGAACTCCGGTTTTGCTTGTCTTGCTGCTCGTCGACCAGAAAAACGTCGTGATGAGGGGGGACCAGGTGGCGGTGCTCCCGCGTCGCGAGCACGCGGTGCGCACCGGCCTCGGCAAGCATGTAGGCGATGCGCTCGGCCGGGTAGTCCGTGGGCACGGGCACGTAGGCGCCGCCGGCCTTGAGGATGGCGAGCTGGGCGACGATGGCCGGCATCGAGCGGTCGAGCAGCATGCCCACGCTGTCGCCTGCCTGGACGCCGAGGCTTTGCAGATGCCGGGCGAGGTCGCTGGAACTGCGGTCGAGTTCGCCGTAGCTCATGCGTGCGTCGCCCTGGGCGATGGCGATGGCGTCGGGGGATGCCGCTGCCTGACGGGCGAACATCGCGGGCACGGTCAGGGCCGGGTCCACAGGGGTCAGGGCGGTGTTCCAGCCTTCGAGCTGATCGGCTCGGTCGGCTTGAGGCTGGGTGCGGATGTCGCTCAGGGCTGCGTCCGGGCGCTCGATCAGGTCATGGGCTGTGTCGGCGAGGGCTGCGAGCAGCTGGTCCATCGCCGCCGGGTCCATCAGGCTCGCGGCCGCATCCATGTGAAGCGAGGCGGTGGCTGCGTCGAGGCGCAGGCGCACGGGGGCGTCGGCGTCTTCCGTTGGGAACGAGCGGCGGATGCCGTCCAGTTCGGCGAGCCAGGCGCTTGCAGCCCTGGCTGCGTCGACCTCGACGGCGATGGGCCCATGCACGGCCTGCGGGCTTCCGAGCCAGCGCGACTGCAGCAGCAGCCATGCGGCCACGAAGGGCGTGTCGGGCAGCTGGCCGCTGGCGGCGAGCCAGCGTGTCCAGTCGCGCGCGAGGCTTGGGGAGAGCGTCGCCGATCCAGCGTGGCGGCCGGTGAGGCCGTTCGAATTGGATCGCGGCACGAACAGGTCTTCCAGAGAGAGCTCCGGAGCGCCTTGCATCGTCTGCGAAACAGTTTGAATTTCCACGTAAATATCCCAAAAGAAATACGGCGAAAGCAATCAGGCGAATGGAAAATCCATTCGCCTAATTGAAAGAGCAGGAGATGGTCCGCGCTTTTTTCGTGTCTTCATCCTAGGGTGTTTGCAACTGCCGATGTGGGGACTTAAGGCTTAAGTTACAACTGGATAAAGTTATTTCTAAAGCGTACTACCCGAATCGTCCCGGACTGGGTAACTGATGCGCCGTTCGCGGTGAAAAGGGTGCCGGACGATGCTCTCCGGGCATCGGGGAAGCCCGGTAGAAGCAAGGTACTCAAGGGGAGATTCAGGGGGAAGGAGGGGCCGAGGCGCCGCGGCGGGCGCATCAGGGGTGGTCCGGACGATGCCTCCCGGCGGGCCGGCGAACCATGCGGAAACCGCACCGGAAAAGTCGTCGAAAAATGAAACATCCTCCCGGTGCCGACTGTTTTTAATTGGCAGAGGCTGTAACCGTATAAAAGATATTCAAACAAAACCTGAAAATTGAAAAAGGCATTGGGAATTGGGTGAGGCCGGAGGATCCGGCTTGCAAGGATTGCAATGAATTCCGCGACATCCCATTACCCGGTGTAGTTCCACGGCACCGGAACCGCTTTCCCAAATTGGCTTTTCAGGCAATTCGCCACCGTTGCCAGGACCCGCTGTCGAATGAGCGGCCCGCAGCGAAAAGGCCCCGAAGCCACCGGAGCGGCTCGCGACTGCTGTTAGCCTTCGCGCATTCTTCGAGCGCGGTTCCGGGGGCACCCGGCAGCGCGCAATCCAGGTTGTGCAGGAAGGAATCCGGTGGTGGTTGTGACAGGAAGGAACTGGCGCGCGGGCGCTGTGCTCGCCGCGGCATTGGTGGTGGCGGCATGCTCCACGTCTCCCAAGGCGCCAGTGGCGGGGCCGGGCGAATACGTCGTCCAGCCGGGCGACACGCTCTATCGCATCGCGTCGAGGGCAGGGCGCTCGCCCGGCGACATCGCGCGCTGGAACAATCTCCAGGACCCCGACAAGCTCGAAGCGGGGCAGGTGCTGCGCGTGGTCCCTCCGGGCGGCGCCGGCTCGTCGGAGCCGCCGCCGAGCCGCGAACGGCCCGAGCGCCCCGAGCGGCCTGAACGCGCGGAGCGCCCCCGGCCGCCGCGAGCCTCGGCACCGGAACCGGTCGCGCCGCCCGCATCCCGCCGCAGCGACTGGACCTGGCCCTCGCAGGGCCCGGTGATCGCGGGCTTCAACGGCACCAGCAGCAAGGGCGTGGACATCGGCGGCAGCCTCGGCGACCCGGTGGCGTCCATCGGAGCGGGCAAGGTGGCGGTGACCGAAACGCTGCGCGGCTACGGCAGCGTGGTGATGGTCGACCACGGCGGTTCATATATGTCGGTCTACACCAACCTGCGCGCCGTGCAGGTCAAGCAGGGCCAGCAGGTGAAGCAGGGCCAGAAGCTCGCCGAGATCGGCAGCTCCGACGGCACGCGCGCGCGCCTGCACTTCGAGATCCGCTACCGCGGCAACGCTGTCGATCCGCGCCAGTACCTGCCGGCGAAGTGAGCTGAAGCGAGTCGTCCGGCCGGAGGCGGTGGGCGATCTCTGGCGAACGGCATCCCCCGAATTGGCGATATCGCGATGCCTGCGAAGTGATCAGACTCCCGCTGATTCTTGAAAAGGGGCGGCGATGGAACTCGTGCACTGGATGTTCGTCATTCTCGGCATCGCGCTGGCTCTGACCATGCAGTGGCTGCTCCTTGCCCCCTTCAGCCTCGAGTGGCGGCCGCTGCGCGAGCAGATCGCCGAGCAGGTCACCCAGTCGGCCGCGCTGCTGCAGGAGTGCTCGGCCGGGGCCGACTCCCAGGCCTGATCTGATCCGTCCGCCCCGCACGGTGTCGTCACCGCAGACGATCGTGCGCGCCCTCTAAGATGCTCGCTGTTCGGGACCGACCCGGACGATGCAGACGCGACAGGCAAAGGGAGGGCCACGACGCATGATTTCTTTGCTACACACCGCGGACTGGCAGATCGGCCGCGTGTTTTCCCAGTTCGAGCCCGACGACGCCTCGGCGCTCTTCGAGGCGCGCTTCAAGGCCGTCGAGCGGCTCGCCGCCATCGCCAGCGAACGCAAGGTCGACGCCGTGCTGGTCGCGGGCGATGTGTTCGACCTGCAGACTGTCTCGGACAAGACCATCCGCCGCATGTTCAACGCCATGCAGGGCTTTGCCGGACCGTGGCTGCTGATTCCGGGCAACCACGATTCGGCGCTGAGCGAATCCGTTTGGAGCCGCGCGCAGCGGCTGGGCGCCATCGCGCCGAACGTCGTCTGCTGCCTGGAACCCAGGCCGCACACCGTGGCCGGCAAGTTCACGCTGCTGCCCGCGCCGCTCACGCAGCGCCACACCTATGGCGACCTCACCGAGTGGTTCGCGGCCGCCGAGCCGGAGGATGAAAGCCTCCCCCGCATCGGCCTCGCGCACGGCAGCGTGCAGGGCATCCTCTCGGAAGACATCGACTCGACCAACCCCATCGCCGCCGGCCGCGCGGCGCAGGCCGGGCTCGACTACCTCGCGCTCGGCGACTGGCATGGCACGCGGCAGATCGACGAGCGCACCTGGTACGCCGGCACGCCCGAAACCGACCGATTCAGGGCCAACGACTCCGGCCAGGCGCTGCTGGTCGGCATCGCCGGTGCCGGCGCGCCGCCCGTGGTCGAAACCATCCGCACCGGTCAGTTCGACTGGCAGCAATGGGAACCCCGGCTCGCCGTGCCCTCCGACATCGACGAGCTGGTGCGCAAGCTCGAGCAGATCGGCAGCGGCGACGTGCTGCAGCTGCGCGCCCAGGGCAGCTGCGACCTTGCCGGCCACAACCGGCTGAACGCAGCCCTCGATGCCGCGCGCGCCCGCGCCCGCGCGCTGGTGTGGGAAGGTGAAGCGCTGCGGCTGGAGCCGACCGAAGACGACATACAGGCACTGCACGCCGACGGCTTCGTTGGCGAGGCGCTGCAGGCGCTGCGCGAGCAGCAGGGCGGCACCGATGCCGAGCTGGCGCGCGACGCGCTGCTCACGCTCGCGCGCATCCTCGGTACGCAGCCGGGAGCCGCCGCATGAAGCTGCAGCGCCTTCGCATCGAGAACTTCAAGCTCTTCCGCGCGCCGCTCGAAATCGACGGGCTGACGGACGGGCTCAATCTTTTCGCCGCGCCCAACGAATCGGGCAAATCGACCGTCGCCGAGGCCATTCGCGCTGCTTTCTTCGAGCGGCATCGCTCCAGCGCGGTCGAGCATCTGCGGCCCTGGGGCGAAAGCTCGGCGACGCCCATGGTCGAAGTCGATTTCGAGCTCGACGACAAGCGCTACCGGCTCACCAAGGCCTTCCTGGGCAAGAAGCGCTGCGAACTGGTTATCGACGGCAGGGCCATGGATGGCGCCGTGGCCGAAGACCATCTCGCGGCGCTGCTCGGCTTCCGCTTTCCGGGCAAGGGCGCCAGCACGCCCGAGCACATGGGCATTCCGGGGCTGCTGTGGATCAAGCAGGGCACCTCGCACGACATCGCCAGCGCGGTGGGCTTTGCCAGCGACCATCTGCGCAACGCGCTCGGCGAATCGCTGGGCGAACTGGCCTCCAGCAACGGCGATGCGGTGCTGAAGGCGGTGGAGGTCGAGCGCAACGAACTGCTGACGCCCGCCGCCGGAACACCGCGTGGCGCTTACGCCGACGCGCTCAAGCTGCGCACGGAACTCGAAGCCGAACTCGAGCGGCTGCACGCCGACATCGAGTCGTATCAATCAGGCGTCGACCGCCTCTCCAATCTGCGGCGCGACCACCAGCGCGACGAAGCTGCGCGGCCGTGGGCCGCATTGCGTGAGCAACTCGTCGTCGCGCAGCAGCGGCTCGACGAAGCCCGGGGCCTGGACGAGAAGAAGACCGCCCAGGAAGCCGCGCTCAGGCAGATCGCCGCGCAGGTGAATTCATGGCGCACCCAGCTGCAGGCGATGGAACGCGAGGAAGGCTCTCTCGCCCAGCGGGAGACGAACCTGCGGAAGACGCAGGAAGTCCTGGCCAAGGCGCTTGGCGAACTGCAGGCGTGGGAGCCGCGCCATGCGTCCGCCACGAAGGCCGATGCCGAAGCTCGCGAGAACCTGCGCCTGGCGCGACAAGCTGCCTCACGCATCGCACAGGAGAAAACCGTCGAAAGCCTGGCCGAGCAACTTGCCGCGCTCTCGCAAAGCCACGAGAAGGCAAAGGCCGAGCAGGAGAAAGTCACCCGGCTGCAGGCCGAGGCACAGGCGCTTGCGGTGCCCGAAGGCGAACTCAAGCGGCTGCGGCAGTGCGCGGACGCGCTTCGCACTGCTCAGGCCAGGCTCGACGCGGTGGCCACGGCCCTGGAGTTCGAACTGCAGCCCGGCGCCAAGGTCCGCGTCGCAGGAACTGAGCTGACGGGCTCGCAGCGCCAGACCGTCATCGCCCGCACCGACATCGAGATCGAAGGCGTGGGCCGCATCAGCGTGCTGCCGGGCGGCGCGGACCTCGAAAGCATCGCCATCGAGCGCGACCGCGCGCGGGACCAGCTTGCGGCGCTGCTGCAGGGCCTGCGCGCCGAAAGCGTGGCGGCGGTCGAAGAGCGTGCGCGGCAGCAGGTTCTACGCAAGGGCGAGGCCGGTGCCGCCGAAGCCGTGCTCGCAGCGCTGGCCCCCAAGGGACTCGGCGCGCTCGCCGCCGACGTTGCGACGCGCGAAGCCCGCCTCGCGGAAGCCCGGCAGGTGCTGCAGGCCATGCCGTCAGCGCCGGCTGCAGGCATGGCCGTGCCGTCGGCTGAGTCAGAAGAAGCCGCTGCGCGCGCCGCATTGGAGGCAGCCTCCGCCGCCCTCAACGACGCCAAGGTCGCGGCCGGCAACGCACGCGAACAGGTGAAGGCCGCCGAAGACGAACTCGCCGCCGTCAAGGCCACCCTCAACGACCCCGCACGCGCCGGCAGAAAGACCGAAGCCGGCGGCGCACTGACCGACGCGCTGGCGCAGCAGTCAGCCATGCAGGACAAGCTCTCAGAACTGGCCCAGCGCCTGCAGACCGTCAACCTGCCCGTGCTCGCGCAGGACGTGGAGCGGCTGGAGCGCAGCGCAAGGCAGGCCGAGGCCGCGCACAGCCAGCGCGCCACCGAGATCACCCGGCTCGAAGTCGAACTGGAAACCAAGGGCGCCCTCGGCCAGGAAGAAGCCGCCTCGGAAAAGCAGCGCGAACTCGAACACGCCACGCGCCGCTGCGCCGAACTCGAACGCCGGGCGAGGGCGCTCGACCATCTGCTCAAGCTGCTGCGCGAAAAGCGCTCCGCACTGGCGCGGCGCCTGCGCGCGCCGCTGCAGAAGCATCTCGACCACTATCTGCAGATTCTTTTCCCCGGCGCGCAGATCGAGGTCGGCGATGATCTCTCGCCCGGCCGCATCACGCGCCAGGGCCTGCGCGGCGCCCAGAGCGGCGAGTTCGAAGAGCTCAGCGTGGGCGCGCGCGAGCAGATGGGCGTGGTCGCCCGGCTGGCCTACGCGGACCTGCTGAAGGAAGCGAACAAGCCGACGCTACTGATCCTCGACGACGCGCTGGTCAACACCGACGAGGAGCGCCTGCGGCAGATGAAGCGGGTGCTGTACGACGCGGCGCAGCGGCACCAGATACTGATCTTCAGCTGCCATCCCGAGGCATGGCGCGATCTGGGCGTGGTGGCGCGAAGCATTCCCTGAGGCTGTCTTCCAGTTTTGGCGGCTCGACGTGCGGGCGCAAGCCCGGCCGGTTTCCACAGTGGTTGCCCGGTAGGCCAACTCGTCGAGCCGCCGCCCCGTTTTGGCGTGGCTATACTGCGCCGGTCACGTCAAAAAGAGGCGTGATCGGGATTGGACTCCCGTTGAAACCGCTGCGACGCAAGCCGCAGTCACCCCGCAGGGTCTGCGGCTTCGTCGTTCGTGCTTCCAGTTTTGGCGGCTCGACGGGCGGGCGCGAGCCCGGCCGGTTTCACGCAAGTGGTTTCCCGGTAGTCCAACCCGTCGAGCTGCCGCCCCCGCCTGGACTCGGGTGCGTCGGTTTCAGCAAACCGAAACCCTTGGAGCCCACTCATGGCTGTATCCGCACCCGTCTCTTCCACTTCCAAATCTTCCGCCTCACAGAGCGCCGAACTGCTCGCACTGCAGCTGTGCGACGACATCGGCGGCCTTCAATCGATGCAGCGTGCGTATGCGTGCCTCGAAAAGCTCATCGTCCAGCAAGGGGTGGGTGACACGCAGGAGGTCTATCCGAGCCGGGCCGAACTCGCGGCGCTGGTGGGTGTGGTCAACGAGGAGCTGCAACGGCGAATCGACGCGGCGGATGCCACCGCGCAATCGCTGCGCGCCGGCCTTGGAAAAGACGGCACGCAGTGAACATGCTCGCCGGCTACTTGTTTGCCGGCACGAAGAAAAGATATTCGCCGCGCCCCAGCTCGGGCGTGATCGTGTAGCCCGCGCACAGGTCTTCCGTGCACTGGATGACGATCACGCGCGGCCAGATGGTCGCGGCCGTGGGGTAGCCCGGCAGGTACTGCGGCACGTGCCACACGCCGAGGGCGCCGACCGGCAGCGCGTTCTCGGTGCCGCGCGCGTTCTGCAGGCCGCTGCCCATGTTCATCCGCTCGACGCGCAGCGGCTGCTGCACGGCCGCTGCCGCCGCCGTGGTGGCAGCGCAGCAGGCCGCCAGCCAGAGCAGGAATACGGTCCTGGTCATTTGGCGCTCCGTGCGGTCATTGCGCGGCCGGGGCCGAGCGCGGTGCGGTCGCGATGTCGTCGGAGCGCTGGTCCAGCATGCGCGACGCGGCCCGGATGGAGGCGACTTCGCCCGGTTCGATCGGCGTCACCGTGGCGCTGACGACGGGCATCGTGACCACGCCCGTGTCTTCGGAGGCTGCCGCGGCCTGCTGCTGCGGGGCAGGCGAGGCTTGCGCGATGGGCGCGAGGGGCGGCTGCAGCGGGGCCGCTGCAGCCACCGCGCGAGGCGGCGAGGCGGCAGCGCCGCTTGCCGATGCCTGCGGTCCGTAGGCCGACACGCGCTCTTCCGCCGTCATCGACTGTGGGCACTTGGTGCCGGTCATCTCCAGCGCGGCCATGGCCGCCGGGTCCATGCAGTCCATGGCCAGCGACGCTGCCTTCATGCCCTTGTTCCAGAGCTCGCGGCTCATCTTCAGGCGCTTGCAGTGCTCGTCCGTCCAGGTGGTGCCGAAGCTCAGGCCCACGCCAGGCCCGTTCGCGCTGGCGCTGCTGCTGCCCATGCAGGTGTCGTTGCTCGTCGTCAGGTTGGGGCCATTGACCGACGGCACGTTCTTGATCGTGTAGCTGCCGCGGTAGTCGACGGTGTTCGTCGTCGCACCGGTGTTGTTGACGTTCTGGTTGCTGGTCATCGTCGACTGGGTGGTCACGCTCGCCGGGCTCGAAAACGTCACCGACTGGCTGTTGCCCTGGGCCGAGGTCGTGGCCGAACTCGACGACCCGTTGTTCGCACCCGTGTTGGTGTTGGTCTGTTGGGCGATGGCCACCGCGGAGAAAGTCAGCAGTGAAAGAAAAAGCAGCTTCTTCATTTTTTCGACTCCTTTGAGGACCGGGGAGAGGGCGTTTCCTGCCGCTCTCCCCATTTCCAGGTTCAGCAACCGGTTTGCGCAAGGCAGGGTTCAGGGAGCCGATGCGGTCGAGCTCGCGCCCGCCGTGCCGCCGGTGCCGCCACCGTTGGTGAAGCCGCCGGCGTTGCCCCATGCGAAGTTGGTGACGCCGAAGGAGCCGCCGGTGGAGCCTGCCGTGGCCGAGGTGCTCGTGCCGTTGATGGGCCCGTTGATAGCGCCGGACGAGGCGTTGTAGCCGGAGGTCGTGGTCGAGGTACGGGTCACCAGGGCGATGCCGCCGCCGGGGCCGGCGGCCGTCGCCGCCGTGTTGTTGGTGGTGGAGGAGGCTGCGCCGCCAGCGCTGCCGCTGACGTGCGTGGCGCCGCCCGCAGAGTAGTTGGCGTTGCCCGCCGAGGTCGCGTTGGCTGAAGCGTTGGCGCCGCCGGTGGCCAGGCCGTTGCCGGTCGTCACGGCCATGCTGGTCACGCGGCCGGTGCTCGTTGCCGAGCCGCCAGCCGATGCGCCGCCCACCGCGAAGCCCGGCACCGCGAACGCGCTGCCCGAAGCGTTGGCGTTGGCTGCCGAGCTCGACGTGGCCGAGTTGTAGCTCAGCGCGCTGCCCGTGCCGGAACTGGCGGCGGTCGACCCGGCGGAGCTGGAGGAGCCGGTCGTGGTGGAGGTTGCGGCGACCGCGGTGCTGCCGACAGTTGCCGAAGCGACGCTGCCGACCAGGACCACGGCGATGGCGATGAGAGTCTTCTTCATGATGCTTCCTCGAGTGATGTGGAACAAACCCGATCGCCGGACCACCCGGCCATCAGCTGACGGTCTGTGACGCTGTGTGGAGTGGCTTGCGTGACGACCGGAGTGCAGTTTCTGCGTCGGGGAAGTAATGAAAAATGCCCTGTGCTGGGTAGTGCGAGGCTATGGCGAAAGGCATGGCCCCGATCCTTTGCGGCAAGACGGAAAGACGCTTCCGCCGCACGATGGACGCAAGCGGAATCGCGGTATTCGAGGAGGCATCGAGGCCGCTAGAAACCAGATGCAACCGAAGTAATCGAATCTGCGGCGGTGCCTCGGGTATTCCCCTTGTTCACGCTCGCGACGGCCTCCGCGCAGCACGCTACCGCGGTCGCGCCGGGCGGCGGCAGCAGGGCCGTCAGACGCTCCGTTCGGCCATCTGTCCGTTGTCACGCCGCACCCGGGCGCTTTGTCCTGCTTCCGGGGGCGCGCGGCCGGGGGTTTTGACTCCCCCACAAAAGGGCGCTTTGCTCATGTGCGAAAGCGGGCCGATTTCTACATTCATCCCCATGGCCGAACGCCGAAGCCCAAGCCGGGCAAGAGGCGGTCCAGGCCGGTCACAACAACCAGGGGATACGCATGGAACTGCTCGCACTGCTGCCGACGACCTTCATGAACCTGCTGCGCGAAGACGCCGGCATGTCGTTCATGGAGTTCGCGCTCATCGGAGCGCTGGTGATGGTCGTGTGCCTGCTCCTGCTGCTCGCCATCCGGCGCACTGCCTGAACCCGTGGAGACCGACATGCAGGAACTCGACGCCGTTCTCGAACTGCTGGCGATGCTGGCCACCGACCTTCGCATGCTCGTGCTGCTGGCGCTGCTGGCCACGGCCGCCGTCAGCGACTGGCGCTCCTACCGCATCCCCAACTGGCTGACCTTCGGCGGCGCGCTCTTCGCGCTGGTCTACGGAACGCTGGCCGCGCGCACCCCCGCCGTGGGGGCCGCAAGCGCATTCGGCGGGCTGGGCGTGGGCTTCGCGGCGATGGTGCCGTTCTACGTGATCGGAGTGATGGGCGCCGGCGACGTGAAGCTGATGGCCATGGCCGGCGCCTTCATCGGGCCTGAGCAGGCGCTGATGGCGGTGCTTTTCACCTTCATTGCCGGCGGCGCGGCGGCCATGGTCTTCGCGATCCACCAGCGCCGCGTGGTGCGCATGCTGACCAACGTCAAGGACGCGGCACAGGGCGTGATGCTGTCGGGCATGGTCGGCATCCGTCCCTCGGGACGCATCGGCGCCAGCCAGTCCATCGGAAGGCTGCCCTACGGCATCTGCATCGCGGCGGGCACGGTCGTCGAAGTGCTCGCGCACCAGCTGGGCTACGTCTAGCCCCTTCACTTTCCCTTTCATCTCATCTCATCTGCGACGGAGGTTCACATGAAGAACATCAAGGCGATCGGGCTGATCCTTCTGGCCCTGCTGACGGGGCTGGCGGCCGCCGTCTATGCGGCGGGGTGGATCTCCAAACAGGGCGGCATCGCGTCCAACAAGGTCGTGGTGGCGGCGGTCGACATCGAGCTGGGCAGCCGCGTCAACCCGCAGATGCTCACGACGATCGACTGGCCCAGCGGCTCGGTGCCGAACGGCGCGTTCAGCGACATCAAGGCGCTGGACGAGCGCGTGGTGAAGGTCGGCGTGCTGCGCGGCGAAGCGGTCATCGAAGGCAAGCTGGCGCCGGTGGGCACGCAGGGCGGGCTCTCGGCGGTGATCGCCAGCGGCAAGCGGGCGATGACGGTGCGCGTCAACGACGTGGTGGGCGTGGCGGGCTTCGCGCTGCCGGGCAACTACGTCGACGTGATGGTCAACGCCCAGCAGGACAAGGGGCGCGGCGAAGAGGCGCTGCAGATCAGCAAGACCGTGCTCGAGAAGGTGCTGGTGCTGGCGGTGGCGCAGGAAGCCAACCGCGACGACACCAAGCCGAAGGTGGTGAGCGCCGTGACGCTGGAGCTCTCGCTGGAAGACTCCGAGAAGCTCGACCTGGCCCGCAGCGTGGGCACCCTGTCCTTGGTGCTTCGCAACCAGATGGACAAGACCACGGTGGCCACTGACGGCATCACCAAGGGCCAGCTCTTCGGCGCCAAGGAACTCGTGCAGGTCGCGGCGACCGCGCCTGCTCCGGCACCGGCCCGCCCGCGCGCCCATCGCCCGGGCCCCGCCGCGACGCCGGCTTCCCAGTGCGTGGAAATCATCCAGCACGCGGGCAGCTCGCTGACCTGTTTCTGAACCGGTTCGACATTCGACAGGAGGAACACCAAGTGCGCCATATCCCCACAACACTCGCCAGCCTGCTGGCGGCCTTCGCGACAGTGGCGTCTCCCGCCATGGGCGCCGAGGTCGCGGCAACCGCCTCGGCCGCGGGCGCCATGCCCGCCGCAGCCACCGCCACCACGCAAGCCGCGGCGGCAGGCAGCAGCAGTGCCTCTGCCGCTGCCAACGGCAGCCGCCGATGCACCGCCATCATTCCCGACGACCAGCCGACCCAGGCCGTGCTGGGCAAGTCGGTGGTCATACCGCTGAAGGCGCGCGTGGTGCGCATCGTGGTCAGCGGCCAGCCGCCGAGCCGCGCACCTGTACCGGCGGCCGCCGCGGCTGCAGTGCCCGCCGGCATGCAGCCCGTCGCGGCACCCGCGGCCAACGCGAACACCAGCGACGGCGTCGCGGACGTCGACGTGACGCTGCTGAGCCCGACCGACCTGTTCTTCCGGGGCCGCCAGGCGGGCTCGATGAACGTGGTGCTGCAAAGCGCCGATGGCACCTGCTACATCAAGGACGTCATCGTCACCATCGACCCGATGGCCCTGCAGTCCAAGCTGGCCGAGCTGATGCCCGAGGAGCGCCGCATCCAGGTGCGCAGCGCCGAGAAGTCCATCGTGCTCACCGGCGAGATCAGCGACGCGCTCAAGCTCGACGACGTGATGAGCCTGGCCTCGGCCTACGGCGCCGACGGCAAGAAGGTGGTGAACCTGCTTCGCGTGGCGACGCCGCAGCAGGTGATGCTGGAAGTGAAGATCGCCGAGGTCAGCAAGACGCTGCTCGACAGGCTGGGCGCCGGCCTCAACGTTTCGCGCACGAGCAGCAGCGGGTTGAACACCTCCTCGCTGGTCTCGAATTTCCTCAGCGGCGGCGGCGGCCTCGTGCAGGCGCTGCGCATCGGCCGCGGCACGCTGACCGTCGACGGCCAGAAGGACGACGGGCTGGTGCGCATCCTCGCGGAGCCGAACATCATGGCCATCAGCGGCCAGCAGGCCAGCTTCCTGTCGGGCGGCAAGATCTTCATTCCGGTTTCGCAAAGCGCTGCTGGTGGCAGCGGGACGAACATCACGCTGGAAGAGAAGGAGTTCGGCATCGGGGTCAAGTTCACGCCCACGGTGCTGAATGGCAACCGGGTCAACCTGAAGATGGTGTCCGAGGTGTCCGACCTGTCGCAGACCGGCTCGCCGTTCACGACGGTCGGCGGCGTCACCGCCGTGCTGCCTTCGCTCACGGTGCGGCGCGCCGACACCACCGTGCAGCTCAACGACGGACAGAGCTTCGTCATCGCCGGCCTCATCAAGGCCAACGTGACGGAGTCGATCAAGCGCTTTCCGGGGCTGGGCGAGGTGCCGGTGATGGGCGCGCTCTTCCGCAGCACCGAGTTCCAGAACGAGCAGACCGAGCTGATGTTCGTCATCACGCCTCGCCTGGTGCGTCCGCTGGCCGAGTCGCCGAGGGTGCCGACGGACAACCACGTCGTTCCCAGCCGCGCGGAGGTCTATCTCAACGGAGCCCTCGAGAGCTCCACCCCGGCCCCGGCCGCCCCCGACAGCGAACCCAAGTGAGGAGCACCGCCATGTTCATCATCAGAACGACCACCGTCGCGCTCGTGTGCCTCCTCGGCGCCAGCTGCTCGCACGTCACGCCCAACTACGACGCGCGCTTCGGCGACGCGGTGCGCGACGCGAAAAGGAAGATGACGATCAACCCCGAGGCCGGGAAGACGAACGACCCCGCCGCCGGCATGGACGGTCGCGCGGCGCGCGAGGCGATGAACCAGTACCACGAGTCGTACAAGTCGCCGCCTCCGGCAGTCAACGTCATCAACATCGGTGGCGGCATCGGCAACCAGAGCGGCGGCGGCTCGGGGAAATGACAGGCCGCGTTTCGCGGATTCGTTCCACACCAGTCTTTGCATGGAAAGGAGAGCGCCACGAATCGCAACGAACTTTCTTCTCTATTACCTCATTGTTTTCAAACCTGATTTCCGACTGTTCAAACCTTGAAAGGAAAGAACCATGAAAAACTTTCTCCAGGCCATCGGCCAATCGACTCGCGGCTTCATGCTCGAGGAAGAAGGGGCACAAGTCGTCGAGTACGCGCTGATCATCGCGGTCGTTTCCATCGCGCTGGTCATCGCCCTGAGGGCGCTCACCACAGGGGCAACCTTCACGAACTTCATTGCTCGCGTCAATACCTGCCTGAACGGGCCGGGGCCCTGCGTCTAAGCAGTGATCGGGGAGGGGGAGCGGGCTTTGAAGCCCGCTTCGCTCCATCCTTTCATCCGCTTCCACGCAACTCTTTCTTCACAACGAACCGAGGTCATGACTATGTTCAAGACATTCCTGAAAGACGAGAGCGGTGCCCAGGTGGTGGAGTACGCGCTGATCATCGCTGTCGTCTCCATTGCACTGGTCGTTGCGCTGCAACTGCTTACCGCCAACAACGGCGGCTTCACGAACTTCGTTGCTCGTGTCACCACGTGCCTGACGTCCCCGACTTGCACCTGAGCGATCTGTTGCGAAGGGAGGCAGGTCTTCTTCCTCGAGCCTGCTTTCCTTCGCAATTCCAGCTGACTTCTCACGCGATCTTCTCCAACGACAGAACGGCAGGAAAACGATCATGAAAGCCAACCGCACACATCGCCGCCAGCGTGGCGCGATGATCGTCACAGCCGCGCTCATGCTCCTGTTCCTGATGGGGTTCATGGGCATCGCCCTGGACTTTGGTCACTTGTTCATCGTCAAAACCGAATTGCAGACCGCGGTCGACAGTTGTGCCCTGTCCGCCGCGCGCGAACTAGACGGGCAGAGCACAGCGATCACCCGGGCGGTGAGCGCTGGCCAGACCGCCGGCAACGTCAACCGCGTGAACATGCAATCGAGTACCTGGAGCGGCCAGGGCCAGATCGTCGCGGCCGACATCAGCTTCCGCGACGCGTCCTACGCCGTCACCACGACGCCCGCCCTGGCACGCTACGCCCAGTGCGCGCATACGCAGCCCAACATCAACATCTGGCTCATGAAGGCGATGGGCGCCTTCTCGGGCGACACCGCCAATAATCCGGCCACCCGCAGCGTCACGGCGAGCGCCGTCGCCACCCGGGCCAGCGCACAGAGCGCATGCCCCATCCCGGTCGCGGCGAAGCCCAAGACCGGCGGCGTGGCTCCGAACTATGGCTTCGTGGTCGGCGAGTGGGTGACGCTCATCATGGCGCAGAACGCCGCCACGGGCGGGCAGATCGGGTGGGCCAATCTCGACGGCAGCAACAGTGCTTCGGAAACCGAAGCCGAACTCAACGGCCGTTGCGGTGCCAAGGTGGGCGACACGGTCGGCACGCCGGGCGTGCAGACTTCGGTGGCCGATGTGTGGAACCAGCGCTTCGGCATCTACAAGAACACCAGCGACCCGAGTACGGCGCGGCCCGACTACACCGGCTACGCCTATACCTCGCTCAACTGGCCCGCGCAGTTCAACGCCTACAACGGCCCATCCCCGGGCTCAGGGACTGGTCAGAACTACCTGACGAAGCGCGCCGCCTTCGCGTCGTGCGCCGACACCGGCACCAAGGTGAAGGGCGCGAACAGCTGCGAAGCGATCACCGGGCTGTCGCTCAACAGCTTCCAGAAGCTGGCCAACCCCGGCAATGTCGCCGGCGGCCACATGCAGTACGGCCTCGACCGCCGCTTCGTGACGGTACCGGTCATCGATGGTGGCAACCACGTGATCGACTACCTCTGCATGCTGATGCTTCAGCCGCTGAGCATTCCGATGACCGACGTGCAGCTGGAATTCCTCGGCAACGCCGGCGCCGCCGGCAGCCCCTGCACCACCAGCGGGCTGGCGGGCGGATCGGCCGGGCCGCTGGTTCCGGTCCTGGTGAGATAGGAAGAGGAGGCACGCCATGAAGCCGTCTCGTCGTGCACAGCAGGGCGTAGCGCTTGTCGAACTCGCGCTGATCATTCCGCTGCTGCTGTTGCTGACCTTCATCACCACAGAGTTCGGCCGCGCGATGTACGAGTACAACGCGGTGGTCAAGTCGACGCGCGACGCGGTGCGCTACATGTCGGTGCAGACACCGGGCACGAAGATCACCGAGGCGCGCAACCTGGTGGTGTACGGAAACACGGCCGGTACGGGTTCGCCGCTGGCGCGCGGACTGAGCCTGTCGAACGTGCCGGCCGGCACCTGCTGCACCTGGCAGTCGGCGGGCGCGGCGCCGATCATCACCACGGTGACGATCCGGGTCAGCGGCTACACCTTTCATTCGATGTTCCCTTCGGTGATGGGCGTCGTCTTCGCGGATGCGAACGGCAACATCGCCTTCAGCGACATCACCGCCAGCATGAGGGCGCCATCATGAGAAGAAGCACCTCCCGCCGCAACCGCGGGGCCACGACGGTCGAGTTCGCCCTGGGCCTGATCATCTTCCTCATGTTCACGCTGGGCATCGTGGACTTCGCGCGCATGCTTTTCACCTGGAACGCCGCCCAGGAGGCCACGCGCGCCGGCGCCCGCTACGCGGTGGTGTGCGACGACACGGCCCAGCAGGCCCTGGTGCTTGCGCGCATGAAGGCGCTGCTGCCGCAGATCAGCACCGTGTCGGTGGCGTGGTCGCCCTCGGGCTGCACGGCCGCGACCTGCGAAGGCGTGACGGTGAGCATCACCGGGCTCAACTACCAGTGGATCTCGCCCATCGCATACGCGACCGCACCGCTGATTCCGATGCCGGGCTTTTCCACCTACCTGCCGCGCGAGGTCATGCGCAAGGACCCGAACAGCGCCTCGATCTGTTCCTAGCCATCCAGCAATCCAACGCAACGGACACGACCATGAAGATCTCCATCATTTCCCCCAATGCCAACCACCTGCAGGACATGCGCAAGGTGCTGGAGGCGCGCTCGCACATCGTGTCGCTCTTCGAAGGCGGCAAGAGCCGGATGCAGTGGGTCGTCGAGAAGGCAGCCCCCGAGTTGCTGCTGGTCGACGGCATGTGCTGCGACCCGCAGGAGCTCAACCTGGTGGAAAAGCTCACGCTGCAGCACCCGGCGATCTCGGTGGTGCTGCTGTGCGCGATGCAGACGCCCGAGTTCCTTATCCACGCGATGCGCGCGGGCGTGCGCGAGGTGCTGCCGTCGCCGGCCGACACCGCCGCGCTGGAGGCGGCCGTGGAGCGCATCGCGCAGAAGATGGCCGGCACGCAGGCGCGCGCGCCGGGTCAGGTGGTGGCCTTCATGCCCTGCAAGGGCGGCAGCGGGGCGACCTTTTTGGCCACCAACATCGCGCACCAGCTCTCGAAGGAGCGCTCGGTGCTGCTGGTGGACCTGAACCTGCAGTTCGGCGACGCGCTGTCGTATGTGAGCGACCTGCGGCCCACCTCGACGATGGCGGACGTGGCCCGCGACATCGGCCGGCTCGACGCCTCGCTGCTCGCGGCGAGCGTGGCGAAGGTGTCGCCGACTTTCAGCATCCTGCCGGCGCCGGAGGACATCTCGCGCGCGATGGACGTGAAGGCCGACCACGTCGACGCGATCCTGCACGTCGCGCAGGGCATGTACGACTTCGTGCTGTTCGACCTGGGCCCGCGCATCGACACGCTCGCAATCCGCGTGCTGGACCGCGCCGACCGCATCTTTCCGGTGCTGCAGCCCAGCTTGCCGCACATCCGCAACGTGACGCGGCTGATGCATGTCTTCAAGTCGCTGGGCTACCAGCCCGGCAAGGTCGAGCTGCTGGTGAACCGCAGCGCCGGCGGCGGGGAGATCGGCCTGTCGGACATGCGGCGCTCGCTGGTGGGCGCGACGCTCACGGTGGTGCCCGACGGCGGCAAGGACGTGGATGCATCCATCAACCGCGGCGTGCCGCTGGCGGAGATGGCGCGAGGCAGCGCACTCGCAAGAAAGCTGGCGGACATCGCGCACACGCTCAGCCCCCGGCAGGAGGCGGAGCCCGGCTTCATCGGGCGGCTCTTCCGCCGCGCTTGATCGGCGCCCGATCGGAGCCCGGCAGCCAGTCATTTCAATCAACAGCAAGGCAGGTCCCCATGTCATTCAGAGAACAGCTCAGTGCCGTCGAAACCGATGCAGGTGCCACCGCGCGGCCGGTGGGGCACTCCGCCGAACAGGCGGTGTCGCCCTTTGCCTCGGATGCCTACAAGTTGCTGAAGGAGCGCATGCACCTGAAGCTGCTGGAGCGCTTCGACCTCGCGGCGCTCGAGACCCTGAAGCCCGACGTGCTGCGCCAGGAAATCTCGACCATGACCACGCGGCTGCTGCAGGAGGAGCCCGAGGCGCTCAACGACATCGAGCGGCGCACGCTGATCCGCGACATCCAGCACGAGATGCTGGGCTTCGGGCCGATCGAGCTGCTGATGGCCGACCCGTCGGTCTCGGACATCCTGGTCAACTCGCACGAGAAGATCTACGTGGAGCGCCGGGGCCGGCTGGAGCTGACCAACGTGAGCTTCACCGACGAGAAGCACCTGCTGCGCATCATCGACAAGATCGTCTCGCTGGTGGGGCGGCGCATCGACGAGTCGAGCCCGATGGTCGATGCGCGGCTGCCCGACGGCTCTCGGGTGAACGCGGTGATCGCGCCGGTGGCGCTGGATGGGCCGATGATGTCGATCCGGCGTTTCGCGAAGATTCCGCTGCGCATGGAGAACCTGGTGGACGAGCTCAAGACGCTGACGCCGCAGATGGCGAAGATGCTCGAGGGGCTGGCGCAGGCCAAGGTCAACATGCTGATCTCGGGCGGCACGGGCGCCGGCAAGACCACGCTGCTGAACATCCTCTCGGGCTTCATTCCGCCGAGCGAACGCATCATCACCATCGAGGACGCGGCCGAGCTCCAGCTGCAGCAGCCGCACGTGGCGCGCATGGAGACGCGGCCGATGAACATCGAGGGCAAGGGCGAGATCACGCAGCGCGCGCTGGTGCGCAACGCGCTGCGCATGCGGCCCGACCGCATCGTGATCGGCGAGGTGCGCGGCGCCGAGGCGGTCGACATGCTGCAGGCCATGAACACCGGCCACGAGGGCTCGCTCACCACCATCCACGCCAACACGCCGCGCGACGCGCTGGCGCGGCTGGAGAACATGATCGGCATGGCCAACCTGAACCTGCCGCACCGCACGGTGCGCCAGCAGATCGCATCGGCCATCACCGTGATCGTGCAGGTGCTGCGGCTGGTGGACGGGCGGCGCAAGGTCACGAGCATCCAGGAGATCACCGGCATGGAAGGCGAGGTGGTCACGATGCAGGAGATCTTCAGCTTCCACCAGACCGGCATGGGGCCCGACGGCCAGGTGCGCGGGCACTTCCATGCGACGGGCGTCAGGCCGAAGTTCGCGGAGCGGCTGCATGCCTACGGCGTGGAGCTGCCGGACACGATGTTCGACCCGAGCAAGCACTACGAATGACCTGACCAGGCAAGGAACAGGAGGCCATCATGCTCAACAATCTGGGGGGCAACACCCTCATCACCGTCACCGTGCTGGTGTTCGTGACCGTGCTGCTCATGCTCGAGGGGCTCTACATGCTGTGGCGCTCCTACAAGGGGCCCGAGGCACGCAAGATCGAGAAGAGGCTGCAGGCGTTCTCGGCCGCGGTCGACCGCACGCCGCAGGCCCACCTTGCCAAGGAGCGCATGCTCAGCGAGGTGCCGTGGATGCAGCGCCTGCTGCTCACGCTGCCGCGGGCGCACCGGCTGGACCGCTTCATCCTGCAGGCCGGGCTGGACTGGACGGTTTCCAGCTTCCTGCTGATTTCCTGCGTGCTGGGCGTGCTCGGCTTCTTTGCCGTGATGGTGATGGTGCACCAGTCGCTCCTGGTGGCGCTGGTGGCGGGAGGCTGCCTGGCGGTACTGCCGTTGCTCTACCTGCAGCGCCAGCGCAGCCGCCGGCTGACACGCATGGAAAAGCAGCTGCCCGAGGCGCTGGACCTGGTGACGCGTGCGTTGCGTGCCGGGCATTCCTTCGCCAGCGGCGTGCAGATGATCGGAGACGAAATGGCTGATCCGATCGCCAGCGAGTTCCGCATGGTCGCCGACGAGGTGAACTTCGGCGTCTCGCTGCAGCAGGCCCTGACCAACCTCAGCGAGCGTGTGCCGCTGACCGACCTGCGCTACTTCGTGGTGTCGGTGCTGATCCAGCGCGATTCGGGCGGCAACCTGACGGAAGTGCTGGGCAACCTCAGCCGGCTGATCCGCGAACGGCTCAAGCTGCTCGCGCGGGTGCGGGTGCTGTCCTCGGAAGGACGGCTGTCGGCCTGGATCCTCGGGCTGATGCCGTTCGCACTCGCCGCGCTCATGAACGTGTTCAACCCCGAATTCATGTCGCCGCTGTGGACCGACCCGATCGGGCAGATGGTGCTCAAGTACATGCTGGGGCTGATGCTCGTGGGCATCGTGCTGCTGTGGAAGATCGTGAAGATCCGCGTCTGAAGGAGAAGAGCCATGACCATGCTGTTTCCCATCCTCGTCTTCGTGGCCGTGTCGCTGGCGATCATCGGAATGGCCGTATGGCTGTCGCCGACGCGCACCGAGCAGCGCCTGCAGGCAGTGGCGATGCCAGCGGGCAAGTCGGCCTGGACCGAGAAGGCCGTCAAGATCGTCGGGCCGTTCGCGCAGCTTTCATCACCGACCAGCGATGCCGAGCTGTCGCCGCTGCGCGTGCGCTTCCTGAACGCGGGCATCCGCCATCCGGACGCCTACCTCGTGTATTTCGGCACGAAGACGCTGCTGCCGCTGGGCCTTGCCGCGCTGGCGTACGTCGGACTGAGGGCGACGGGGGCCGCCGAAGACAGCACGGTGATGCTGCTGTGGCTCGCGGTGGCGGCGCTGGCCGGCTGCTACCTGCCCAACCTGGTGCTGCGCCTGATGATCCGCTCGCGCCGCCGGGAGATCTTCGAGAATTTTCCGGATGCCGCCGACCTGATGCTGGTGTGCGTCGAAGCCGGCCTCGGGCTGGATGCCGGGCTGGTCAAGGTCACGGAGGAAATCCAGGTCAAGAGCGCGGCGCTGGCGCAGGAACTGCACTGGACCAACCTGGAGATGCGCGCCGGCGCCACGCGCGAGAAGTCGCTGCGCAACCTGGCGCTGCGCACGGGCGTGGAGGAGATCGGGACCTTCGCGACCATGCTGACGCAGGCGGACCGCTTCGGCACCAGCATCGGTGAATCGCTGCGGGTGTTCTCCGAGGACCTGCGCCACAAGCGCCATGTGCGCGCCGAGGAACTGGCGGCGAAGGTGCCCACCAAGATGCTGCTGCCGCTGGTGCTGTGCATCTTCCCGTGCATCTCGCTGGTGATCCTGACGCCGGCGGCGATCCGCATCATCCGGATGATCATGCCGATGCTCAACGGGACCTGAGCGCTTTCGGCCTTCCGATCAAAAAAAGCCCTGCGCGCCGGAGACGGCGCGCAGGGCTTCGAGCTTTTTTCTCTTCTTCAGTGCGGGGCGGCGTCGAGCTGGTGCTTGACCGCGTAGATGTAGAGCTCGAGGCGGTTGCTCACGCCAAGCTTCTGGTAGATCGAGGTGAGGTGGTTGCGCAGCGTGTGCTCGGTGACGAAGAGCTTCGCGGCCAGGGCCTTGTTCGAGGCGCCGCTGCCGCTCACGACGGTGTGGATGATTTCCCGCTCCTTGTGCGTCAGGCTGGCCTGCCTGGCGGCTTCGGGATCGGCCTTGGGCTGCTGCTTCTTCACCGAGGTCAGCTCGTAGAAGACGCGGCCGATGGACTGGGCGTCGATGCAGAGCTCGCCGTTGTGCACGCGCTCGATGGCGTCGATCACCTGTTGCGCCGGCGCGTCCTTGCGCATCACGCCGCGTGCGCCTTGCAGCACCGCCAGGTCGAGCGTGCGCTGTTCGCGTTCTCCCGTGAGCACCATGACGCGCGAGACGTCGTTCGACACCAGCCTCGGCAGGATGTCGAGGGCACTGTGGCCGTCGAGGTCCAGGTCGAGCACGATGACGTCGGGCGCGAGGCTTTCCGACGTGGCCACCGCGTCCTCGCAGCAGCAGGCGGTGCCGACCACCTTCATGCGCGGATGCTCCCCGTCGATCAGCCTGGACAGGCCCCACAGCATGGTCTGGTGGTCGTCCACGAGCAGGACGCCGATGGGATGGGTGGCAGCTGGTTGCATGGTGGGCTCCTTGATTCGGCTCTGGTTTGTCTCTTGGCAGGTGCAGCGGCTTGCTGCCGGGATTCGTCGTTGTTGCTCAGATCGGGATTTCCACCAGCACGGCGGTGCCGCCGCTGTCGCACTGGCGGACCTGCGCGCGCCCGCCGAGGGCGGCTGCGCGTTCGGTGATGGAGTGGGGCCTGAAGCGGGTGAAGCTCTCCTCGCCGTCGGCCTCGTTCTCGATGCGCACGTGCAGCCGGCCGTTGCGGCAGGCCAGGCGCACGCTGCCGTGGCGCGCCTGGGTGTGCTTGCAGATGTTGTTGAGGCCTTCGCCGACCATCTGCAGCACCTCCGCGGTCATCCGGTCGTCCAGGTGCAGCGGGCCGTCGACGTCGACGGCGATGTCGATGCCGTAGAGGCCCTTGATCCGCGCGGCCTGGCGGTGCAACTGCGGCAGCACGAGGCCACCGGGGCTGCTGTTGCTGCCTTGCCTGACTTCGCCGGCATAGCGGCGCAGGTCGGCGATGACGCCGTCGGCCACGCTCGCGAGCTTTTCCAGGTCGTCGCTCAGCGGGTTGTCGGCGGTGGCCTTCTTGCGCAGGGCGCACAGGCCCATGCGCAGACCGATGTAGGGCTGCACGGCCGTGTCGTGCAGGTTGAGCGCGAACTTCAGACGCTCCGCGGTGGCTGCCTCGGAGGCCATGCGGTCCAGCACCTCGATGGTTTCGATGATCGGGAAGATCTGCTCCATAAGGTGCGTGAGGAAGAGGGCGTCGGACTTGTTGAAGAGTCCGTCGCGCGAGGACACGAAGACGCGGCCTTCGCCCAGCCGCATGGGCAGCGGAGCGCTGATGAAGGCCCGGGCCTCCAGCATTGCGGTGATGGCCTCGCAGCGCCGGGCGCCTTCTTCGTCCTCGACGCGCCAGCCATCTGCGGCACCAGCCTCGAAGACGTGGCTCTGGGCATACAGCCGGTTCAACGGCCAGGGCAGGCGGTTGCTGAGCACGGTCTGGTCGGCCGGCAGGGCCATGAGCGGGGATTCGGCGATGCGGCCGATGGTCTCGACGCTGACGTGCTCGCAGGCGTCGTTCTTGCGCAGTGTGCGCAGGACCCAGTTGCCGGTGGCGGTGTCGCGCGTCAGCAGGATGCAGTGGCTGGCCCGGAAGAAGGCCAGCGTGCGTTCCATGGTGCGGGCGATGGTGCGGCCGGCGCCGAAGCGCGGGTTGGAGAGCTGGCTGACGTCGCCCAGCAGGGCCAGGCGGCGCTGCAGGCCCAGCTTGGAGCCGCCCCAGTGCACGATCATGTGGCCGAGCGCCAGCAGGAAGGTGCTGCGCATCAGCAACTGGGGCGCGTCGTTGCCGGTGCTGGTGGCGAGGCCGCAGGCGGCAAAGGAGGCGACCGACGCCACCGTGACGCGGGCGCCTTCCTCGAAGCCCCAGCGGAAGGCGGAGGTGAGGATCGCGAAGAAATAGAAGAGGAAGAAGAGGCTCTGTACCCCGTCGGTCACGAAGATGATGAGCGTGAACCAGAGTACGTCGGACCAGTGGATGACCTTGCCCTGGAAGTACGGGCGGCCCATCCGCGTGCATGCATACACCAGCAGGCTGTGCAGCACGTAGCCGCAGAAGGCCAGCCAGACGGCGCCGTCGACATGGTTCCGATGGTCCCCGGCATCAACCACCACCGCCAGCAGCGCCGAGACCGAGAGCACCAGCCGCATGCGCGAGACCATGAGCGCATCCGCGGCGACGCTGATGCCGGCGTCGGGGGTGGCAGTGGTGTGGGCCAGCATGGAAGACGATTTCCGGCAGGAGGTACATCACGCGGTGCGGGCCGCAAGGCGGCTGCTGCTGGCGAAGCGGCACGGTGTCATTTTGGAATTCACTCCTCGTACCTGAAAGGGATGTATGTGAAGGTTTCACATTACTACTTTGGTAGTCGAAAACAATGGGGTCCGAGGTCTATCGCCAGTTTGTGACTCTTGTTGCATTCAGTTGCATTGGTCTCTGGCCGGGGCGTTTCGAGGTGGCGGCAGAGGAGGGCGAGCGGGCCGGCTGCCAGGAAGCGCGCTATTTGCGGGTACCTGTTCAGTGCGAAAGGCGCGACCGGGTTCCGGGTTTCAGGCCCGGCGCTCGACCAGCGCGGTACGGCCCAGCGGCGTGACCCGCAGCACGACCGCCTGCCTGAATTTCTGCGGGCTCTGCCTGGTCCGGCAGGGCGGGGGCAGGGTTGCTTCCACCATGCCCGCAGCGTTCAGCACCGCCACCGAATTGATCTCCGTCGGATCGTCGATGCGCAGCGGGAAGACCGAATTCCCGATCTTGCGCAGGTAGTCCAGGGGCATCACGGGCCATTTCTGGTCCTCGAGCGCGCTGGCGGCGGCGCCGGCCTTCAGGCTGGCGATTTCCGCATGCCCTTCCTCCGTGATGTCGAACACCACGGCGCTCTCGTACTGCTGGTATCCGAAGTGATCGAGATGGAATTCGGCTTCGACCAGCCCGGTGGCCATCAGGACCGAGGCGTGCCTGATGTCGGGTTCAGCGGTGAGCGTGACCGGAAACTTCTCGTGCAGAAGCCGGAGGAGGAGATTGAGCGGCATACATGCTCCCGTCTGCACCGTCGTTGGTGCACATCGAGCAATGGGAAGGACCTGCGGACGGATGCCCGCATCGCAGCGCCGATCCTGGATGCCGCCTCTGACGTGTAACAGCGTTACCGCGGGCGGAATGCCGGGGTAACACGATCTTGGGTCGTCAAGCGGGCGGTAGGACTTCGACACTTTAAATGTGATTTTTTCACTTTAGTCATTTCGTTGTACTCCTGCCGCTCGACCTTGTCGAGAATTAGTTTTGTGAAGGATTTCTCGTTTTCAGGGCGAGAACGTCACGTGCTGAGCAGTCAGCACGCCGTCGACCACCCGGTCGCCCACGACCGTGACCTTCCGGCCGTTGCGCAGGTCGGACTTGGTTCCGTTCTCGAAAACGGCCGCATCGGCATCCACCGGCTGGCCGCGCACCCTGAAGTCCGCAGGGGAGCGATATGCGCCGATGGCGCCGATCAGCGTGAAGGAGGCCGGTCCGCCCGTGCCCGGCACGTTGCGGATGCGCAGCTTCTTCGCCACCAGCACGCCGCCCGACATGAATCCGTCGGCTTCGACCTTCACGCCGTTGCCGAGCGAGCCCACGGGGCCGCCTGTGATCTGCGCGCTGGTCGCGTCGACGGGAGTGCCCAGCACCCCGAACGAGCCGCGCGAGACGAAGTCGGTGATGACGCCCGCGAGCTGGACCGCCACGCCGTCGCTCGTCGGAATGGCGTACCAGCCCTGGACTTTCGTGGCCGTGAGCACTCCGCCGACCGGCGCAGTGGTGCCCCGGGCGCGAACGACGACGCCATTGGCGAGCGACGATTCATCCAGCCCCGCGAAGACGGCCGTGCCGTAGTTGACCGTCAGCTGGCCGAGCATGAAGGTCTTGTGCGCCTTGTCGAGGCTCTGCACCGCGCCCGTGGCAAGCGGGTCGGCCACCGTGGGCGATACCTGGATGCGCGTGGCCCGCAGCGTGCCCGGCGCGCCCGGCAGGCCCCACACCTGGATGATGCTGCCCGCCTTGACGTCGGCCAGGCCGTTCGCGTCGCCCCAGACCGTGGCCGAGTCGATGCTGACGCCGATGCCCATCACGACGAAGGTGCCGGCAGGAACATCGATGTTCGAGACCGCGCCCCGCAACTCGGCCGCGGAGACCACCTGGTTGGCGATGCCGCTCGTGAAGTTGTCGTCGACCTTGCCCGCGACCCGCGCGCTCATGCCGATCTGCAGTCCGGTCGCGTCCTCGATGGTGAAGGTCGCGCTGTCGGTGTCGTAGCGCAGGCCATTGAGGATGATGCTGCCCAGGCCGTCCGCAGCACCGATGCCGGCGGCATCCGCCGTCACGCCGGTGCCGCCCGAGCCCACGCCGGAGCCGTCGGTGTTGCTGTTGCCGGCGGTGCTCGTGCCTGCGCCGGTGTCGCCACTGGTGCTTCCTGTGCCGCCCGTGCCGCCGGAATCCCCTGCGGCACCGGTTCCTGACCCGGTCCCCGAACCCGAACCCGTTCCGGTTCCGGTTCCGGTTCCGGTTCCGGTTCCGGTTCCGGTGGAGTCGCCACCGCTTGCAGTCGCCGCGGGCGCGCTACCCGTGCCGACGCCGAAGCCAGCGATGGAGCCGCCGCTGCCTCCACCGCCTCCACCCCCGCCGCACGAAAGCAGCAGCGCCAGGAAACCGGCGGACAGGAGTCCGAGCAGGAGCCTTCGAGGCGTCTTCATCGTGCTCATGGCTTGGGCCCTCTTTCTTCCGGCGGCGGCGGCGCTGGCGTGCGCTCGGTCCGCTCGTCCTCGTAGTAGGTGTAGATGCCGACGCGGATACGTCCCTTCGCACCGCCGGGGGCCTCGTCGACCGCCCGTGACATTTCCTGTGCCAGCTCGTGATGCAGCGCCGTCCAGCGCTCGCGCACGAGCCGCTGGATCTGCTCGCATTCCGCAAGCGTGAGCCCGCGCGCGTACACCGCGCGTTCCAGCATCCTGGGCTCCTCGCCCAGCGTGTTGGCGACGGCCGCCAGCAGGTGGTCCCGCCCGTTGTCGCCCAGGAAGGCCAGCATCGACTGCAGGTCTTCCACCGGCACGAAGCCGTCCGTCGTGAGCTCGACCACGCCCTTGTCCTCGTCCTCGCTCACCATGTTCAGGCGCACCAGTTCGTCGAGGATGGTGCGGTGATGCACGTTGCCGCGGCTGCTCATGCGCGCGACGGCCTCGAAGGAGGGCGCGTCGTGGCCCGCCGTGATGGGCAGGCGCCGGTAAGTGTCATCTTTAGTAAGCATCTGCAACCACAACGTGAAAGTCTTGGCTGCAGCCGACAGCTCGGTGTGGGGCAGGGGATCAGTGGTTGCCCTGACCTTGGCAGTCACCGCCTTGCGGTTGAGCCCGGTCGTCACCGAAAGCTGGCTCAGGTTCGGGTTGGCCACCCCCTGGTTGCGCCAGCTGCGCTGGGCTTCCTCGATCAGCAGGTCGCGCAGCAGTTCCTCGAGGTGCGGATGCTTCACCCCCATGGCGAGCGCGAGCCTGACCACCGGCCGGAGAATCCGGGCGCAGGCAGCAAGGGTCCAGTCCAGCCGATGTTCCATGGATTCGAGCGATATTCCCGAAACTGCGGTTCAAAGAGGGTTCGACGGCACAGATCGCCAGTTGCGATCTGCTTTCAATTGTCCTGCGCAAGAGTATGAATGTGAATGCTTTGGACTACTGCCGGCCGATTGGCTGGGTGTAAAGAAGCAACACCCCGGCCGGGGCTCCCGCCAGGAGGCTTGGGAGCGTCGTCGCAGCCGCTCAGGCGCCGGGCGCCGTCACCGCCGCCTGATCGTGCTGCAGCCGTGGCGGCAGCCGGTCGTCGAGCCAGTCCATGCGCCAGGCCAGCAGCGCCACCGCGCCGACGATGCAGGCGGCCGCCAGCGCGCCCGCCAGGCCATGCCGTTCACGGTACGGATCGGGTGCGATGCGCTTGGCCCCCGGCGGCACGCGCGCCGTCTGCGACAGCATCCCCCCGAGCCGCACGCTCACCTTCATGCGGCCGTTGATGGCCCACCCGCTCGCATCGAGGATCGGCCCCAGGCTGCGCTGGCGCAGCTTCAGCCAGGCGATCAGCATGCTGGGCCCCGAGATCGCGATCACGATGCCGGCCAGCGCCACCGGAATCCACTGCCCCAGGTCGATGAACTTGCCGAAGATGCCGACCAGCACCGCACTGATGCTGCCCAGCGCCACCCCGATCGCCGCCACGGTACCCACGTCGATGTGGCTGCCCGCCGTTGGCACGCCGGGCTTGGCAGGGGCCTTTGAAGCGGCGTCCGCGCCCGCCGCCTGATCCGCCGTGGCCACCCGGCCGGCCAGCGACTGCAGCGCGCCCTGCGACCCGGCTTCGCTCGCCGCTGCCCGCTTGGCCACCTGTTCCTCGATCATGCGGACGAACTTCTTGTACGGCGCGAAGAAGGCCTGCGCGACGCTGGTCGGGTTCTCGATCAGCTTGGTGATGGTGGCGTCCCAGTCGCGGCCCTGGCGGTCGTAGAACACGCCGTTGCGCCCCACGAAGAGAAAGTCGACGTCGCCCGCGGTGAAGGCGGCGACGATGCTCATCTTCTGCCCCTGGCGAGTGCAGTCGCAGTACGCGAGGCAGGTCTTCGCCAGTCCCGCCAGCGTCGCGTGCCGGGCGGTGTCCTGCACCTGCACGGTGAGCTCGCAGCTGCGCCCGTCGAGATACAGCGTGCCTGCCTGGAAGATGGCGCCTTCGCGCCGATAGAAGGCCTTGAACGACACGAAGTTGTGCAGCAGCACCAGCAGGTCGCGCTGCAGGCGCAGCAGCTTCTCCAGGTCGACCAGCAGCCGGTTGTGAAGCTCCGCCGCCTCGTCCTCGGCGATGAGCGAGAACAAGGCCTCCTGCGTCTGGAGCAGCGCGTCGATGCGCTTGCGCGACAGTGCGGCCAGCGCATTGGCCGGCCGCGCCGCGATCCATGCCTCGCACGGCGCAAGCCGGCTGCGAAGCGATTGCCATTGCTCTTCTTCCAGCGCATCGCGCTCGCCCAGCAGCGGTGCCACCGCGTCGCGCGCGAACGCGGCCATCGCATCGACCCAGGCCGGGTTCAGGCTCGTGCCGCGCAACGGCAGCGAGCGGCTGGGCGTGACCGGCGCGAGCGGCAGCTCGGCGATGGGCTGCGCGCCCACGTCCAGCGTGTGGCCCGAGAGCGCGTCATAGGCCTGCGGCGAAGGATTGAGCGCCGCCACCGCCTGCACGTCATAGGCCGCGACCCGGCAGCGAGCGAAGAAGTCGTCGATCTTGGCCGCGACCACGCGCAGGGCCTCGGTGGCGGCAAGCGTGCGATCGCCCAGCGGCAGCAGCACCTCGTCGCTGCTGTCGCCGTGCGCGTACCAGTTGCGCATGGCTTTCGCTTCGGCCATGAAGGCTTGGGCGCGCGCCCGGTCGAGGCCGGGTTTCTTCTCGTGGCGATCGGGCGTGCTGCCGTGGGTGCGCATCGCTTCCTCGATGGTCGAGCGCAGCGCGTCGTCGGAGGCGGTGTCGGGCGTGACCACGCCGTCGCCGTTGAAACGCATGGCCGCCAGCCATTCGCTGCGGTCCGAAATGTCGGCGAGCGTGAGCGTGTTCGAGTCCTTCTTGCCGAGCAGGTCGAGGATGCGCCGGCCTTCCCTGGCAAGGTCGGCGCCTGCCGCGCTGTTGTCGTCGAGATCGTCCAGCGACAGCGTTCCGCCGCCCGCGAGCAGCGCATCGGCGCTGCGCAGCCGCTCGCAGGCCCACTGGCATGCCGCGATCACTTCGGGCGGGCGCACGCGGCCATCGCCGTCGCTGTCGATCAGATCGAGCGTGCGCGCATCGAAGTCGATGCCACGCGTGGGGCAGGCGAGCGCGACCCACAGTTTCTGGTCGAGCTCGGCGATGTGCGCAATGTCCGCGCCGCTGCGAAAGACCACCTGGTCGAGACCGCCGGCACGGATGAAAAGCCATCGGTGCGGTGTCGATGCCGCGGAAGGCGCACTGTTGCCGGGTACGCCGGCGGGGACTGGGGGCGTGCTGATGTCTGTCGTCACTGGGCTGGGGTTCCTGCAGCGGTAGCGGGTGGTGTGTTCTTCGTCTTCGATACGAGCCTAGATCGCACGCCACATGCACCTTGAGGACAGACGGCGCGCAGCCATGTCGGCCTATGCCGACATCGGCCTCCCCATTTCGCGCAGCCCCGGCCTATGGCAAATGTCCTGCACCCGCCGTCGTTCGCGGATGGCGGCGCGCCGGCCGCCCGCGCCCAAAACTCGGCGCATGCACAGAGCCCGAGGAGCCATCCATGTCGAACAAGCCGAACCCCGCCAGGCAATCCCCGCGTGAGGAACCCGAACTCGCGAACGAAGAGTCCGTTCCCAGCGACGGCCGCGACGTCGAGGGCGAGCAGTTGATGAAGGAAGTGACCAACAGGAAGCTGCACGACAAGGGCGAAGCCGAACACAAGACGCCCGAGAAGGCCGAGAAGGCCGAGAAGGCCGAGAAGGCCGACAGGTCCGCCGATGAGCACGGCACCGACCGCGACTCTCGCTGACCCGGCGGACGCGATGAGCCCCCGGCCTGCCACCGGCTCGACACGGTGGCAGCGTTGCCGTCGATGGGTGCTGCCGCTGGTCGGCGTCGCAGTGCTTGGCCTGCTGCTGTCCCACATCCACAAGATCGATTGGGCCGGTGCCTGGCACGCGCTGCACCGGTATTCGCCGTGGCTGCTGCTCGCGGTGCTCGGGCTCGCCACTGCCAGCCATGCGCTCTACGGCTGCTTCGACCTGATCGGCAGGCGCCATCTGCGGCACCGGTTGCCGGCCTGGCGTACATGGGCCATCGCGGTCACGAGCTATGCGTTCAACCTCAATCTCGGCTCGCTGGTCGGAGGCGTGGGGATGCGTGCGCGCCTCTATGCCCGCGCCGGGCTCGACGATGCCACCGTGGCGCAGATCGTCGGCCTGAGCCTCGCGACCAACTGGCTGGGGTATGGGCTGCTGGCCGGGGGCCTGTTCGCGGCCGGCGTCATCGAGCCGCCGCGGCAGGCGCACATCGGGCAGGGCGCGCTGCAGGCGCTGGGCGTGGCGATGATCATGCTGGCGCTGGGCTACGTGATGGCATGCGCGGTCTCGCGCAAGCGCGAATGGGTGGTCAGGGGCAGGCACATCCGTCTGCCGGGGGCGCGCATCGCGTCGATGCAGCTGGCGCTGTCTGCCGCCAACTGGGCGCTGATGGGCGCTGCCATGTACCTGCTGCTGGGGCAGAAGGTGCCTTACGCCATCACGCTGGGCGTGCTGCTCGCGGCGTCCATCGTCGGCGTGCTCACGCCCATACCGGCCGGCCTGGGCGTGCTGGAAGCGGTGTATCTCGCCTTGCTTTCGGGCACGGTGAAGCAGGGCGCGCTGATGGGAGCCGTGCTGGCGTACCGGGCGCTGTACTACCTGGTGCCGCTGGCCGGCGGGCTGGCGCTCTACCTGCTGCTCGAACGCTGGGCGCCGGCCAGCGATGGGCAAGAGGGGGCCGCATCCGCGCTGGAAACGCCAGTCGCCTCCGTATGAGGCCGGGTCTGTTCACCAGGCCCCTTCGCCATTCAGCAACGCCCGCCGCGCAAGCAGGAAGGTCGCCGCGTTCCAGCTCTGCCCTGCCATGCCCATGGGCGCCAGCGTGCGGCCGTGAAACCACTCGGTGAAGCGCCAGTCGTCCAGCGCATTGGCCCGCGCCAGCTTCGCGAGTTCGGCCCAGGCCATGCCGTGCTCTCCCAGCTTCGCGAGCGCCATCACCCAGAAGCCGCCGACGAAGGGCCAGATGCCGCCGTTGTGGTACTGGTGCACGATGTTCTGCCGGTGGCGGCCCATGTAGGCCCTCCACAGCGGGTGCTGCCGCGGCAGCGGGTGCAACACCACGCGCACCGGCCAGGGCTCGCCGGCATGCGCCCGGTCGATGGTGTCGACGATGCGGCGCGCCATGGCTGAATCGGCCAGTTCGCACTGCATGGCGAGCACGTTGCCGAACACGTCGCCCTCGTCGCCGACCACCGCCAGGTTGACGAAGCTCAGGTACAGCCCGGGGTCGCGCCGGCCGCGGCGCGCGTAGTGCTGCAGCAGCCGCGCCCGGTGGTATTCGGGCAGATCGCGCTGGAACGGATTGAACAGGTGGTTGAAGTGGTAGTGCGTCGCCTCCGCGTGGTCCAGCGCGAAGCGGCGCTTGACCTCGTACCACAGCGCGTTGGTGTAGAGCACATAGCCCGAGCGCGGCATGATGTCCGCCCAGTCGCTGGCCTCGTTCTGCTGCAGCAGTCGGAAGTGCTGGTGCTCCTGTGCCAGCAGCCAGCCGAGCGCGCGGGCAACTTCCTCTGTCCAACGAGAAGGGCCGACCTGCCCGTGGCGGCGCACGTGGTCCACGGCAATCAGCCACCACAGCGTGGCGTCGATGCAGCCCAGGTACCAGAAATCGGCATCGCGGCCCTCCGGGTCCACGTACTTGGGGATCTGCCCGTTGGCCGCCTGCTGCGCCGCGAGCGCCTCGAGGCTCGCCACCGCGCCCTGTTCCAGCGCGGGCACGCCGCTGCCGCACATCGCCATCACGCAGATCGCGGCGTCGCGCCCGAAGATGCGCGTGTAGCGCCGCGCAACGGCGGCCTCGGTGCGGGCGGCCGCCAGGATGCCGTGAGAAGTGAGATTGCGTTCCAGAAGTGCCAGCGAGGCTTGCGAGCAGTTGTCGATCAGCGCGAGCGCGGAGGCATCGAGGTCGGTCATGGCTTCCATGGTGGCTTGGGGCACTCATTTTTAACAACCGTCGTCTTTCGCGGATGTAGGCCTGGTCCTGCCTGCCCGACTTTGGTTCCGGCTTCCGCCGATACGGGCAGCTCTCCGACAAGGCGAGTCGGCGCAGGCCGTAACCACGATCCTGCCGGCGCTCGCAAATTGAGCCGGGTCAGGCGTGAACGGGCAACAACAACCGAGGTCGGTCCTCGATGCGCCGTTCCGCTGGTCTTCAACGAAGGAGCGCCGGTGCCGTCGAACGAACAACGCCAGAGCGGGCAAGACGCCTACCTTTTCCGCGAGGGAACCCATTCCCGGCTGTACGACCTGCTGGGCTGCCACCCCGACGAGAAGGGCGGCGGCGCAAGGTTCGCGGTCTGGGCGCCGAACGCGGAGACCGTGTCGGTGGTCGGCGACTGGAACTACTGGTCCGGCGACGCCGACCTTTTGCGGCCCGACCCGGACGGCACGGGCATCTGGAGCGGGCACGTCCCGAATGCCGCGATCGGCCAGACCTACAAGTACCGCATCCGCTCGCGCCACGGCGGCTACACGGTCGACAAGGCCGACCCGGTCGCCTTCGCCGCCGAACTGCCTCCCGCCACGGCCTCGCGCATCTGCGAGCTTTCGTACCATTGGGGCGATGCCGGGTGGATGGCCGACCGCGGCCGGCGCAACGCGCTCGATGCGCCGATGTCGGTCTACGAGGTGCACCTGGGCTCATGGCGCCGCGAAGACGGCCACTTTCTCGGCTACCGCGAGATCGCGCACCGGCTCGCGGCCTATGCGCTCGAGATGGGCTTCACGCACGTCGAGCTGATGCCGGTGACCGAGCATCCGTTCTACGGCTCCTGGGGCTACCAGACCACCGGCTATTTCGCGCCCACCGCGCGCTTCGGCTCGCCGCAGGACTTCATGTACGTCGTGGACCACCTGCACCAGCAGGGCATCGGCGTGCTGCTCGACTGGGTGCCTTCGCATTTCCCCACCGACGAGCACGGGCTCGCGTACTTCGACGGCACGCACCTGTACGAGCATGCCGATCCGCGCCAGGGCTTCCACCCGGAGTGGAACTCGAGCATCTTCAACTACGGCCGGCCGGAGGTACGCAGCTTTCTCGTGTCGTCCGGCCTTTTCTGGCTCGATCTGTATCACATCGACGGCCTGCGGGTGGATGCGGTGGCGTCGATGCTCTACCTCGACTACGCGCGCGGCCACGGCGGCTGGGTGCCCAACCGCCACGGCGGGCGCGAGAACCTGGAGGCCATCGATTTCCTGCAGACATTGAACCGCGCCGTCTACCGCGAGCATCCCGACACGCTCACCGTGGCCGAGGAGTCGACCGCCTGGCCGCGCGTTTCGCGCCCCACCGACATGGACGGCCTGGGCTTCGGCGAGAAATGGAACATGGGCTGGATGCACGACACGCTCGCCTACATGAAGGAAGAGCCGGTGCACCGCAAGTACCACCACCACAAGCTGACCTTCTCGCTGGTGTATGCCTTCCACGAGAACTTCGTGCTGCCGTTCTCGCACGACGAGGTGGTGCACGGCAAGGGCTCGCTGCTGGGAAAGATGCCCGGCGACAACTGGCAGCAGTTCGCCAACCTGCGCGCGCTGTACGGCTTCATGTGGGCGCACCCGGGCAAGAAGCTGCTGTTCATGGGCGGCGAATTCGGCCAGCGCCGCGAGTGGACGCACGACGGCGAGCTCGAATGGTGGGTGAGCGGGCTCGAAGGCCACGCGGGCCTGCAGCGCCTCGTGTCGCAGCTCAATCGCGTCTACCGCGCCTCGCCCGCGCTGCACCGGCTCGACTTCTCGTCCGCCGGCTTCGAATGGCTGGCCGCCGACGAGGCCGACCTGAGCATCTTCGCCTTCCTGCGCAAGGCCGGCGACGGCAGCCCGCCGCTGCTCGCGGTGAGCAACATGACCCCGGTGCCGCGCACCAACTACATGCTCGGCGTGCCACTGGGCGGGCGCTGGTGCGAGGTGATCAACACCGACGCCACCGAGTTCGGCGGCTCGGGCTGGGGCAATTTCGGGGGCGTCGAGGCGGCGCCCGTGGGTTCCCACGGACGCAGGCAGTCGGTGTGCCTCACCTTGCCGCCGCTGTCCACGCTGATCCTGGAGCACCAGCCCTCATGAAGAACATTTTCTCGACCAGGCATGCCGCGGCGGGCAGCGCCCCCGAGGCGGACGCGGCACACGGCGACATCCGCGCGGTCATCGACGCGGTGCTTCCCTCCATCGACAACGGCCGCTTCGCCACCAAGTGCGTGGCCGGCGAGCGCGTGACGGTGCGCGCCCATTGCTTCACCGACGGCCACGACGTGCTGCGCGTGCAGCTGTGCTGGCGCGCGCAGGAGCAGGCCGAATTCCGCGAGGTGCCGATGAAGCCGCTGGGCAACGACGTGTGGGAGGCCAGCTTCTCGCCGCCGTCGGCGGGCCGCTATGTCTACACCGCCGTGGCCTGGGTCGATCCCTTCGATTCGTGGCGCCACGAGATGACGCGACGCGTGGACCTGGCCGACGTGCGCGTTGCAGCGCAGGTCGGCGCGCTGGAAATCGCCGCGGCCGCCGCCCGGGCCCATGGAGAGGATCGCACCGCGCTGCAGCGCTGGGCCACGGAGCTCGACGCGACGGCAGCCAACCCCGGCGCGGACATCGCCGCCTTGAAGGCGCTGGCGCTCGACGAGGAATACGCCGCGCTGGCGCGGCGCCACCCCGATCGCCGCCACGCGGTGCGCCACGCGGCGGAACTGCCGCTGGTGGCGGAGCGGGAGCGGGCGCGCTTCAGCACCTGGTACGAGCTCTTTCCGCGCTCGGCCGGCACCGAGCCCGGCGTGCATGGCACTTTCAGGGACGTGGAGGCGCGCCTGCCGGCCATCGCCGAGATGGGCTTCGACGTGCTGTACTTCCCTCCGATCCATCCCATCGGCCGCATCCAGCGCAAGGGGCCCAACAACTCCCTGGAAGCCGGTCCCGGCGACGTGGGCAGCCCATGGGCCATCGGCGCGGAGGAGGGCGGGCACAAGTCGATCCTGCCGGCGCTCGGCACCGAGGAAGACTTCCGGCGCCTGCTGGCGCGCGCGGCGGAGCACGGGCTGGAGATCGCACTCGACATCGCCTTCCAGTGCGCGCCCGACCACCCCTACGTCAAGGCGCACCCCGACTGGTTCCGCTGGCGGCCCGACGGCACGGTGCAGTACGCCGAGAACCCGCCGAAGAAGTACCAGGACATCTATCCCTTCAACTTCGAGTGCGAGGGCTGGCGCGCGCTGTGGGCCGAGCTCAAGAGCGTGATCGATCACTGGACGGGGCAGGGCGTGCGCATCTTCCGCGTGGACAACCCGCACACCAAGGCCTTCCCGTTCTGGGAATGGGCCATCGGCGAGGTCAAGCGCGAGCACCCCGATGCGATCTTCCTGGCCGAGGCCTTCACGCGGCCGAAGGTGATGCACAGGCTCGCGAAGCTGGGCTTCTCGCAGTCGTACACCTACTTCACCTGGCGCACCACGAAGCAGGAGCTGCAGGAGTACTTCACGGAGCTCTCGACCGAGCCAGGCATCGACTACTTCCGGCCCAACGTGTGGCCCAACACGCCCGACATCCTGCACGAGCAGCTGCAGACCGGCGAGCCGGCCGTGTTCATGTCGCGGCTGGTGCTGGCCGCCACGCTGGCGGCCAACTACGGCATCTACGGGCCGGCCTACGAGCTTCGCGAGCACCTGCCGCGCAGCCCGGGCAGCGAGGAATACCTGGATTCCGAGAAGTACCAGCTGCGCCACTGGAACCACGACGACCCCGCGAGCCTGGCGCCCTTCATCGCGCGGGTGAACCGCATCCGCCGCGAGAACCCGGCGCTGCAGTGGGACCGCACGCTGCGCTTCCTGCATATCGACAACCCGCAGCTGATGGCTTATGCCAAGAGCTCGGCCGACGGCGCCAACGTGGTGGTGACCGTGGTCAACCTCGATCCGCACAACGTGCAGGAAGGCTGGGTGGGCCTGGAGCCAGCCAGCGTGGGCGTGAACCCGCCCTCGCGCGCCTTCCAGATGCACGACCTGCTCAGCGGGCAGCGATTTCTCTGGCAGGGCGACTGGCACTACGTGCGGCTCGATCCGCGCAGCGTGCCCGCCCACATCTTCGTGGTCCGCAGGCGCCATGGCGACGAGCGCGACTTCGACTACTTCCTGTGAGGCCGCCCGCACATGAACGCACCCGTCTCCCACATCGCGCTCGAGACCGTCGAGATCGACAACAGCGACGACCCGCTGTGGTACCGCGACGCGGTGATCTACCAGCTCAACGTCAAGGCCTTCTTCGACTCCAACAACGACGGCATGGGCGACTTCAAGGGCGTCACCGCCAAGCTCGACTACGTGAAGGAACTGGGCGTCAACACCATCTGGCTGATGCCCTTCTATCCCTCGCCGCTGCGCGACGACGGCTACGACATCTCCGAGTATGAGGACGTGCACCCGCAGTACGGCACGCTGGACGACTTCCGCGAGATGCTGGCCGAGGCCCACAAGCGCGGCCTGCGGGTGATCACGGAGCTGGTCATCAACCACACCTCCAGCGACCACCCGTGGTTCAAGGCCGCGCGGCTCGCGCCGCCGGGCTCGCCCGAGCGCAATTTCTACGTGTGGAGCGACACCGACCAGATCTACCAGGGCACGCGGATCATCTTCACCGACACCGAGACCTCCAACTGGACCTGGGATCCGGTGGCTAAGCAGTACTACTGGCACCGCTTCTTCAGCCACCAGCCCGACCTGAACTTCGACAACCCGGCGGTGATGGAGGCCATCTTCAGGACCATGCGCTTCTGGCTCGACATGGGCGTGGACGGCTTCCGGCTCGACGCCATTCCCTACCTTGTGGAGCGCGACGGCACCAGCAACGAGAACCTGCCGGAGACGCACGCGGTCATCAAGCGGCTGCGCGCGGCCATCGACGCGCAGTACAAGAACCGCTTTCTCCTGGCCGAGGCCAACATGTGGCCCGAGGATGTGCGCGAGTACTTCGGCGATGGCGACGAGTGCCACATGGCCTACCACTTCCCGCTGATGCCGCGCATGTACATGGCCATCGCGCAGGAAGACCGGCACCCGATCGTCGAGATCATGGCGCAGACGCCCGATATTCCCGAGGGCTGCCAGTGGGCCATCTTCCTGCGCAACCACGACGAGCTCACGCTGGAGATGGTCACCAGCAAGGAGCGCGACTACATGTACACCATGTACGCGGCCGACATGCGCGCGCGCATCAACCTGGGCATCCGCCGGCGCCTGGCGCCGCTGATGGAGAACGACCTGGACCGCGTGAAGCTCATGAACGGCATGCTGCTGTCGATGCCGGGCTCGCCCATCATCTACTACGGCGACGAGATCGGCATGGGCGACAACGTGTTCGTGGGCGACCGCAACGGCGTGCGCACGCCGATGCAATGGAACCCCGACCGCAACGCCGGCTTCTCGCGCGCCGACCCGCAGCGCCTGTACCTGCAGCCGATCATGGACCCGCTGTATGGCTACGAGGCGCTCAACGTGGAGACGCAGGCGCGCGACAGCAGCTCGCTGCTGAACTGGACCAAGCGCATGCTCGCGGTGCGCAAGACCAGCCACGCCTTCGGCCGGGGCCGCCGGCGCTTTCTCAAGCCCGGCAACCGCAAGATCCTCGCGTACCTGAGCGAGTACGACAGCGACGTGATCCTGACCGTGTTCAACCTCTCGCGCGCGGCACAGCCGGTGGAGCTGGACCTGTCGGAGTTCAAGGGCTTCGTGCCCATCGAGATGCTGGGGCGCTCGCCTTTTCCGCCCATCGGCGAGCTGCCGTACCTGCTCACGCTGGCCTCGTACGGCTTCTACTGGTTCAAGCTGACCGCCGAGGCCGATGCGCCCAGCTGGCACCAGGAGGGCGTGGCGCTGCAGGAATGGCCCACCCTGGTGCTCTTCGACGGCTGGACCAGCTTCTTCCGCGACCGCGTGATGCCGTGGCGCATCGGCATGTCGGAGCGCATGCGCAACCAGTTCGAGCTGGAGACGCTGCCGCGCCACATCGAGATCCAGCGCTGGTACGCCTCCAAGGGCACGACCATCCAGCGCGCGCGGCTGGCCGACCACGCCGTGTGGGAGGCGAACGGCCTGAGCTGGATGCTGCCGCTGCTCGAACTCGACGGCCCGCCCGGTGGCGCCACCTATTTCATGCCGCTCGCGCTGGCGTGGGAAGAACGCGACGAGGAGCGCATGGCCGGCGTGGCGCAGGCCGCGCTCGCCAAGGTGCGCCAGCAGGCGCAGGTCGGGCTCATGGGCGATGCCTTCTACGACGAGGCCTTCTGCCGCGAACTGGTGCGCGCCATCCGCAGCGCAGCCGAGCTGCCGACCGCGAACGGCCGGCTGGTCTTCAAGCCCACGGCCGCCTTCGCCGAGACCATGGCGGACATCGACGCGCTGCCCTTCGGCCGGCCCAGCGGGGTGAGCAGCAACACGGTGGTGACGCTGGGCGAGACGCTCTTCCTCAAGGGCTACCGCCACGTGCGCGAGGGCATCAACCCCGAGCTGGAGATGGGCCGCTTCCTCACCGAGGTGGCGCACTACCCCAACTGCGTGCCGGTGCTGGGCGCACTCGAATACATGGCCGCCGACGGTCGCACGATGACGCTCGCGATGGTGCAGCGCTACGTGGCCAACCAGGGCGACGGCTGGGACTACACGCTCGGCTACCTGGAGCGCTTCCTGCGCGACGTGGCCACGTCGGACGGCGACGCGCCGGAGGTGGCGGAGGTGCACGGCGGCTTCCTCGCGCTGATGGCCACCCTGGGCCGGCGCACCGCCGAGCTGCACGAGGCGCTGGCCGCCCGCACCGGCGCGGCGGCCTTCGACCCCGAGCCGCTCACGGCCGCCGATGCCACCGGCTTCAAGACACGGGCCACGGCCGACGCGGCCGCCACGCTGGAGCTGCTGCGCGAGCGCTTCGAGCTGCTGCCACCGGCCGCGCAGGCCGATGCACGCACGCTGCTGGACGCCGGCGCGGCGCTGCGCGCCAGCATCGAGGCGAAGCGCCCCGCGGAAGGCGGCGGCATCAGCAGCCGCTACCACGGCGACTACCACCTCGGCCAGGTGCTGGTGAAGGACAACGACTTCGTCATCATCGACTTCGAGGGCGAGCCCGCGCGCAGCTTCGACGAGCGCCGCATGAAGGGTTCGCCGCTGCGCGACGTGGCGGGCATGCTGCGTTCCTTCAACTATGCGCGCTGGTCGGCGCTGCGCCGCGTGGCCCAGAGCCCGCAGGAGGCCGAGCGCCTCGCCGGCCCGGCCATCGCCTGGGAGCAGGCCACGCGTGACGCCTTCCTTGCCGGCTACGGCCTCGCGCTCGATGGCGAGCTTCTTGCTCTCTTCGAGCTGGAGAAGGCGCTCTACGAGCTGCGCTACGAACTCGGCAACCGCCTCGACTGGGTACAGGTACCGCTGCACGGCGTGCTCGCGCTGGTGCGGCCGGGGCGCGGCTGAACCCGGGCCAACCTGGCGAAATCAAGGGAACTCCACCATGGAAAACTTCGGCATTCACCTGGAGCCGCTACGCGCCATTCTTTATCAGGTCGGCGCCTTCATTCCCCGGCTGCTGGTCGCGCTGGTGGTCGTGCTCGTCGGCTGGCTCGTGGCCAAGGCGGTGCGCTTCGCGGTGACGAAGGCGCTGCGCGCCATCAACTTCAACGTGCTGACCGAGCGCGCCGGCCTCGACAACTTCCTGCGCCAGGGCGGCCTGGCGGGCGACACCAGCAGCCTGTTCGGCGTGCTCGCGTACTGGCTGGTGATCCTCGCCTCGCTGCTCATCGCCTTCAACGGCATGGGGCTGAGCTACATCGCGGACCTGCTGGGGCGCATCGTCTGGTTCGTGCCGAACGTGTTCGTGGCGCTGCTGGTGCTGGCCTTCGGCTCGTACTTCGCGCGCTTCGTGGGCGACGCGGTGGCCAGCTATTTCCGGGGCGTGAAGATGCAGGACGCCGCGCTCTTCGCCAAGGCCGCGCAGTACGCGGTGATGGCTTTCGTGATCCTGATCGCGCTCGACCAGGTCAAGGTGGGCGGAGACATCGTGCGCGAGAGCTTCCTGGTGATCCTCGCGGGCGCGGTCTTCGCGCTGGCCCTGGCCTTCGGCCTGGCGGGCAAGGACTGGGCGAAATCCTGCATCGAACGCTGGTGGCCGAAGGAGGCCAGGGACGGCAGGGTGCCGCCTGCCATGCCCGCGCCACCGCCGCCTCCGCCACCCCCGACCGTCGTCGGCGGCACAGGTCTGTACCCGCGCCACGACAACGACCGCCCGCCGCGCTGAACGCGGCACAGCCCTTCAACCTACTGCCATCGGATGACATCCAGGAACGCCGCTACCCCCTCCATCACCGCCGTCTGGCCCGGGCGGCCTTACCCGCGCGGCGCCACCTGGGACGGGGAGGGCGTCAACTTCGCTCTCTTCTCGCAGCACGCCGAGAAGGTCGAGCTGTGCCTTTTCGACGATCGCGGCCGCCAGGAGCTGCAGCGCATTCCGCTGCGCGACCGCACTGATGGCGTGTGGCACTGCTACCTGCCCGAGGCGCGCCCCGGCCAGGCCTACGGCTACCGGGTGCACGGCCCCTACAAGCCGGAGGAGGGCCACCGCTTCAACGCCCACAAGCTGGTGCTCGACCCCTATGCGAAGGACCTGGTGGGCGAGCTGCGCTGGGGCGACGCGCTCTACGGCTACACGGTAGGCAGCAAGCGCGAAGACCTGTCGTTCGACCGCCGCGACAGCGCGCCGCTCATGCCCAAGGGCCGCGTGCTCGAAACGGCCTTCACCTGGGGTGACGACCGCCGGCCCATGATCCCCTGGCAGGACATGGTGATCTGCGAGATGCACGTGCGCGGCTTCACCATGACCCACCCCGACGTGCCGCCCGCGCTGCGCGGCACCTACGCGGCACTGGGCTGCGCGCCGGTGGTCGACTACCTCAAGCGGCTGGGCGTGACCACCGTCGAGCTGCTGCCGGTGCACGGCTTCCTCAACGACCGCCACCTGTCCGAGCGCGGCCTGCGCAACTACTGGGGCTACAACACGCTGGCCTTCTTCGCGCCCGAGATGCGCTACAGCGCCTCGGGCAAGGTGAAGGAGTTCAAGACCATGGTGAAGACGCTGCACTCGGCGGGCATCGAGGTGATCCTCGACGTGGTCTACAACCACACCTGCGAAGGCAACCAGCTCGGGCCCACGCTCTCGATGCGCGGCGTGGACAACGCCTCCTACTACATCGTCAACGGCGACAACCGCCGTTACTACGACGACTTCACCGGCTGCGGCAACACCGTCAACCTGGAGCATCCGCACGCGCTGCAGCTGGTGATGGATTCGCTGCGCTACTGGGCGGAGGAAATGCACGTCGACGGCTTTCGCTTCGACCTGGCCTCGGCGCTGGCGCGCGAGTCGGGCAAGGTGGAGAACCTCGGGGGCTTCTTCGATGCCATCGGGCAAGACCCGACGCTCAACCGCGTGAAGCTCATCGCCGAGCCTTGGGACCTGGGGCACGGCGGCTACCAGGTGGGCAACTTCCCGCCCGGCTGGGCCGAATGGAACGACCGCTACCGCGACGGCCTGCGCGGATTCTGGAAAGGCGACGGCGGCCTGCTCGGCGAGCTGGCCCGGCGCATCACCGGCTCGGAAGATCTCTATGGCTGGTCGGGCAAGCAGCCCACCGCCAGCATCAACTTCGTGACCGCGCACGACGGCTTCACGCTGCACGACCTGGTCTCGTACAACGACAAGCACAACGAGGCCAACGGCGAGGACAACCGCGACGGCAGCAGCAACAACGTCTCGTGGAACTGCGGCGCCGAGGGGCCGACCGACGATGCGGAAGTGCTGGCCCTGCGCGAGCGCCAGAAGCGCAACCTGCTGGCCACGCTGCTGCTGTCGCAGGGTGTGCCGATGCTGCTGGCGGGCGACGAACGCGGCCACACGCAGCAGGGCAACAACAACGTCTATTGCCAGGACAACGAACTCGGCTGGCTCGACTGGACGCCCACGCCCGAGCGGCTCGCGCTCGTGACCTTCGTCGAACGGATGGTCGCGCTGCGCCGCGCGCACCCCTCGTTCCGGCGCCGCACCTTCTTCGCGGGCCGGCCGGCGGAGGTGGAGACAGTGACAGACGTGCACTGGCTCAGGCCCGACGGCGCCGAGATGCGCCCCGAGGACTGGAACGACGCCAACGCGCGCTGCATCGCGATGTACATCCCCGGCGGCGGCATCGTCGACCGGGGCCCGCGCGGCGAGGCGCAGCTCGACGACGACTTCATCGTGCTGTTCAACGCCCACCACGACGAGATCGCCTTCACGCTGCCGGCGGCGCCGCATGGCGCATGGCGGTTGCTGGTCGACACCGCGAACACCGCGCCTCCGCTGACCACCGAGGACGCGGCCGCGCATGCGCCTGCATGGAGCGAGCCCGCCTATCCGCTGCAATGCCGCTCGCTCGTGGTGCTGAGCCGGCCGGACGTGCGGCCATGACCACGAAACAGCACCGCACCAGGGCAAAGAGGATCCGATGAGCACCCACGCACACACCATGCCCTTCGGCGCCACCGCGCAGGCGCAGGGCGTGGATTTCGCCCTCTGGGCACCTTCGGCCGAGGCCGTGGTGCTGGAGCACCGCGCCGCGGCAAGCGGTTGCGCCGCCGTCACGCTGCCCATGGAGCGCGACGCCCACGGCTGGCACCGGCTGACGGTGCCGAAGGCAGGCCAGGGCGACAGCTACGGCTTCCGCCTGCCCGACGGCACCCGCGTGCCCGACCCGGCCTCGCGCTTCAACCCCGAGGACGTGCACGGCCCGAGCGTGGTGATCGACCCGCGCCGCTTCGAATGGACCGACGATGCATGGCGCGGCCGCGCGTGGGAGGAAGCGGTTGTCTACGAACTGCACGTGGGCACCTTCACCGACGAAGGCACGTTCCGGGCCGCGCGGCAGCGGCTGGAGGAGCTCGCCGAGCTCGGCATCACCGCCATCGAGCTGATGCCGCTCGCCGACTTTCCGGGGCGCCGCAACTGGGGCTACGACGGCGTGCTGCCATTCGCGCCCGATGCCTCGTACGGCACGCCCGACGATCTCAAGGCACTGATCGACGCGGCGCACTCGATGGGCCTGATGGTGCTGCTCGATGTGGTCTACAACCACTTCGGCCCGGAAGGCAACTACCTGCACGCCTGCTGCCCCGAGTTCTTCAACCAGGGGCACCAGACGCCCTGGGGCCCGGCCATCAACTTCGACGGGCCGGCATCGCGCACGGTGCGCGACTTCTTCATCCACAACGCCTGCTACTGGATCGAGGAATTCCGCTTCGACGGCCTGCGCATGGACGCGATCCACGCCATCCACGACGAGACGCGGCCGCACATCGTGCAGGAGATCCGCCAGGCGCTCGACGACGGGCCGGCCCGGGGCCGCCACGTGCACCTGGTGCTGGAGAACGACGCCAACCAGGCCTCGATGCTGATGCGCGACGGCCGGGGCATTCCGGTGGCGGGCACCGCGCAGTGGAACGACGACCTCCACCATGCCGCGCACGTGCTGGCCACCGGCGAACGCGACGGCTACTACGCCGACTATGCAGGCGACCCGGTCTCCAGCTTCGCCTGCGCGCTGGCGGAAGGCTTCGTCTACCAGGGGCAGCCCTCGGCCTTCCGGCACGGCGAGCGCCGGGGCGAACCGAGCACGCGGCTGCCGCAGCAGGCCTTCGTCTCGTTCCTGCAGACGCACGACCAGGTGGGCAACCGCGCCTTCGGCGAACGCATCCACGCGCTCGGCGACCCGGTGCTGGTGCGCGCCGCGATGGCCTGCCTGCTGCTGTCGCCGCATGTGCCGATGTTCTTCATGGGCGACGAATTCGCGGCTTCGACGCCGTTCCTGTACTTCTGCGACTTCGGCCCGGAGCTTGCGAGCGCCGTTGCCGAGGGGCGGCGCTCCGAGTTCGGCGGCTTCGCGGCATTCGCCGACGAAGCGGCGCGAGCGCGCATTCCCGATCCGAACGCCGAATCCACTTTTCTCGCCTCGAAGCTGCGCTGGCGGGAGCGCGGCACGCGCGCGCACTTCGAGCGGCTGTGCGAGGTGCGGCAACTGCTGGAGATTCGGCATCGGCTGATCGTGCCCCGGCTTGCGGGCATGAGCGCCGCAGGCGTCTACCGCTGCGAGAACGGTACGCTGCAGGTGGCGTGGGATCTCGGAGCGCCCGGCACTCGGCTGCACCTGCTGGCGCACTTCGGCGATGGGCCCGTGGCGGGCTTGGCTGCGCCGCCCGGCAAGACGATCCACAGCGAAGGCGCTGCCGTCCAAGAGGTCGCGATGCGCCTGGAGCGCGGCGCCGTGCACGTGATGCTGGAGGATCCGCCGGGTGTCGTATGAAGCAAGCCCGCCGCCGATCGCCGTCACCGATGAACTCGCGCGCCTGTGCGGGCACCACGGCATCGCCACCGGCTATTTCGACGCATTCGGACGGCGCCGAGAAGTTGGCGCGCGCAGCCTGATCGCGCTGCTGGCCGAGTTCGGCGTGCGGCTCGGCGATGTGGCGGAAGCCGGCCCCGCGCTCGAAGCAGCACGGCAGGCGGATCATGCCGGGTCGCTGCCGCCGGTTGTGGTCGTACAGGTACCGGCGACCGGATGGCCGGTGCGGCTGCGGATTGCGCCTTCGATGAGGCGCGTGCGCTGGCAGATCAGCGACGAGTGCGGGACCGTGCTGGAAGGCGAGGGCGACGTGGGTGCCGAAGAAGCGACGCCTGGCGAGCGCATCCTGCAGATGCCTGTCGCGCTCGAAGCCGGCTACTATCGGCTGCGCGTCGAAGGCCTGCCCGGCGAGACGCTGGTGCTGGCCACGCCGGGCCATTGCTACCGCCCGCCGGCCGTGCAGGACGCAGGCCGCGTGTGGGGCGTGGCCGTGCAGCTCTACGGCCTGCGCTCGCCGCGCAACTGGGGCATCGGCGATTTCGGCGATCTGGAGGACCTGGCCGTGCGAGTGGCGGGGCAGGGCGCCGATCTCATCGGACTCAATCCGCTGCATGCGCTGTTCGCGGGCACGCCGGAACATGCCAGCCCGTACAGCCCGTCGTCGCGGCAGCAACTCAACGTGCTCTGCATCGACGTCGAGGCGGTCGATGGCTTCCCGGACTGCGCGGCCGCGCGGGAAAAGGTCGGCTCGCCGGATTTCCAGCAGCGCCTGGCCATGCTGCGCGCCGCGCCGCTGGTCGACTACGCCGGCGTGGCCGCGGCGAAGTTCGAGGTGCTGGAGCTGCTGTTCGCGCATTTCTGCGAGCGCCACCTGCCGCCTGAAGGCGAGCCCGATGAAGCGGGCAGGGCCTTCCTTGACTTCGTCGCCCGGCGCGGCGAAGCCTTGCGGCGGCATGCCGTGTTCGAGACCTTGCGCGCTCACTTCCTTTCCACCGACAACGGTTCGGGAGACTGGCATTCATGGCCGGCCGCATGGCGCGACCCGGAATCCGCCGAAGTCGCTGCGTTTGCACGGGTGCATGCGGGGAGGGTGCGCTTTCACCAGTACCTGCAATGGGTGGCCGACCGGCAGCTCTCGCACGTCGCGGCGCGCTGCCGCGTACTCGGCATGGGCGTGGGCCTCTACACGGACCTGGCGGTATCCGTCGATCGCGCGGGCTCCGATGCCTGGTCCTTCCAGCATGGCTTTGCCGAGAACGCCAGCATCGGCGCGCCACCGGACGAGTTCAACCCGGCCGGCCAGCGCTGGGGGCTGCCGCCGCTGAGGCCCGGCGGCCTGCGCACCGACGGCTATCGCTTCTTCATCGAGACGCTGCGCGCCAGCATGCGCGGCGCGGGCGCCCTGCGCATCGACCATGCGATGGGACTGATGCGGCTGTTCTGGATTCCACCGGGGTGCGGCGCGGCCGAGGGCGCGTACGTCTACTACCCGCTGGAGGAGATGCTCGCCATCGTTGCGATCGAAAGCCACCGGCAGCGCTGCATGGTGGTGGGCGAGGATCTCGGCACCGTCGAGGACGCGGTGCGCGAAGGACTCGCGCGCGCGGACGTGCTCTCGTACCGGCTGCTCTATTTCGAACAGCGGCAGGGCGGCGGCTTCAAGGCCCCTGCCGATTACCCGCCGGGCGCGCTGGTCGCGATCAGCACGCACGACCTGGCAACCTTCGCGGGCTGGTGGACGGCCGCCGATCTGCGCGAGCGGCTGGCGCTGAGCCTGTTTCCCGATCCGGCGATCTTCGACAAGCAGCTGGCGGACCGCATGCGCGAGCGCGTCGAGCTGATGCAGTCGCTGCAGCATGCGGGCCTGCTGTCGCGCGAGGAAATGGCGGAGGCGGCCGGCCTTGCGATGCCTTCGCAGCGCCTGGTGGAGGCGGCGCATGCCTTCCTGGCCCGCACGCCGTCGGCGCTGATGATGGTGCAGCTGGAAGACGTGGCCGGCACTGTCGAGCAGGCCAACATGCCGGGCACTGTCGACGAACACCCCAACTGGCGCCGCAAGCTGGCGCAGCCGGTCGCGGCGCTGGCGCAGAGCGATCGGATGCACGGCCTGGCGCGCCTGCTGCGCGAGGAAAGGCCACGACAGCCTCGGAATGAAGCGCCAGCCGGCCTGCGGGCGCGCATTCCACGCGCCACCTACAGATTGCAGTTCCACAAGGACTTCGGCTTCGACGACGCGATCCGCGTGCTGCCGTACCTCGCGAAGCTGGGCGTGAGCCATGTCTATTGCTCGCCGATACAGCGCGCCCGCCCGGGCAGCACGCACGGCTACGACGTGGTCGCGCATGCGGAGATCAACCCCGAACTGGGCGGCGCCGAAGGCTTCGCGCGCTTCGTCGCCGCGCTGAAGGCCAACGGCCTCGGGCAGCTTCTGGACATGGTGCCCAACCACATGGGCGTGTTCGGCGCCGACAACGCATGGTGGATGGACGTGCTGGAAAACGGCCCGGCCTCGCTTTTCGCCCAGCACTTCGACATCGACTGGCAGCCGCTGAACCCCGAGCTGGCCGGCAAGGTGCTGCTGCCGGTGCTGGGCGGGCACTACGGCGAGACGCTGGACGGCGGCGAGCTGGTCTTGCGCTTCGAGGAAGCGGCGGGCGGCTTCGCCGTCCGCTATTTCGAGCATCGCTTTCCGCTGGCGCCCGAGACTTATCCGGTGGTGCTGGAACGCGCGCTCGAGCGGCTGGGCGATGCGGATGCGGCGCACCGGCTGGCGAGCCTTTCCACGGCCTTCGGTCGCCTTCCCGGGCGCGAGCTGGCATCGCCGCACGAGCAGGCCGAGCGAGTTCGCGACAAGGAGCTCTTCAAGGCCCGCCTCGCGGAGCTGGCGCGCAGCGAGCCCATGGTGGCCCATGCGCTCGCTGCAGCAGTGGCGGATTTCAATCTGGCCTCGGCGCAAGCCCGCGATGCGCTGCACCGGCTGATCGAGGCGCAGGCGTATCGGCTCGCGCACTGGCGGGTGGCGGCCGACGAGATCAACTACCGGCGCTTCTTCGACATCAACGATCTTGCCGGCGTGCGCATGGAACGCGACGAGGTGTTCGAGGCCACGCAGTCGTTCGCGCTGGATCTGGCGGCTTCGGGCGTGGTGGACGGCCTGCGCATCGACCATCCGGACGGGCTCTACGACCCCGCGGACTACTTCCGCAAGCTCCAGGAAGGCTATGCGCGCCGCGCCGGACTGGCGCTGCCGACGCACGACACGCAGGGCCGGCCCGCGCGGCCGCTCTACGTGGTTGCCGAGAAGATCGCCGCGGCGCACGAGGAAGTTCCCCACAGCTGGCATGTGCATGGCACCACCGGCTACCGGTTCGCGAACGTGGCCAACGGCGTGCTGGTCGACACGGCCGGCAGGGATCGCATGCTGCACGCCTGGCAGCGCTTCACAGGCGTGGCGGAAGACTTCGCCTCGATCTGCCGCGAAGGCCGGCGCGAGGTGATGCGCAATGCGTTGTCGTCGGAGCTCAATGTGCTGTCCGGCGAACTGCTTCGCATCGCCCGGGCGGACCGAGGCACGCGCGACTACACGCTCAATGCGCTGCGCCGGGCCTTGTCTGGCGTTTGCGCCTGCATGACTGTCTATCGCACCTACATCGTCGGCGAGCCGTCCGGGCAGGACGGACGCTTCATCGACGAGGCCGTGGCCGAAGCCGCTCGGCGCAGCGGCGAGGCCGATCTGTCGGTGTTCGAGTTCGTGCGTGGAGCGCTGAGTGGGGCGCTGAGTGGAGCGCTGAGTAGGGCGCTGCGTGGCGAGCCATCCACTGCAGCCCACCCCGCGCTCGCCGAACGGGTGCGCCGCTTCGCGATGCGTTTCCAGCAGTTCAGTGCGCCGGTGGCGGCCAAGGGCGTGGAAGACACGGCGTTCTATCGCTACTTTCCGCTGAGCTCGCTCAACGAGGTGGGCGGCGAGCCGGATCTTTTCGGTATCGAGGTCGGGCAGTTCCACGCGCTTTCCGCCGATCGCGCACTTCACTGGCCGCACACCATGCTCGCAACATCGACGCACGACAACAAGCGCGCGGAGGACGTCCGCAACCGGATCGACGTGCTCTCGGAAATTCCCGACGAGTGGATGCGCGCGCTGGCACGCTGGCACGGCAAGTGCCGCGGCACGCGCGCGAATCTGCCGGGCGGCGAATCGCCGTCGCGTGCCGATGAATACCTGCTCTACCAGACGCTGCTGGGCACGCTGCCACCGGGCGGGCTCGACGCGGATGCGCTGCCGGACTACACCCAGCGCATCTGCCAGTACATGCGAAAGGCCGCGCGCGAAGCCAAGCTGAGCACGCGCTGGACGCAGCCCGACGAGGAGTACGAATCGGCGCTGGAACATTTCGTGCACGAGATATTGGCTCCGGCCGGCAACGGGGAGGAGGGCGAGTGCCTGCGGGACATCCGGCAGCTGTCGGACCGGCTGGCGACGATCGGTGCGTGGAACAGTCTCACGCTGATGCTGCTGAAGTACGCCTCGCCGGGCGTGCCCGATCTCTATCAGGGCAGCGAGCTGATTGCGCTGAGCCTCGTGGATCCGGACAACCGGCGGCCGGTGGACTATGCGCTGCGCCAGCGGCTGCTCGACGAACTGGACGGAATGGCCGGCGAGGACGGCCTTGCCCGCCGGGTCCGCGCGATGGCCGCGTCGCCGCACGATGGGCGGGCGAAGCTCTGGTTCATCTGGCGGCTTCTGACCCTGCGACGGGCGCAGCCGCTGCTGTTTGGAGAAGGCAGCTACGAACCGCTGACTGTCGAGGGGCCACTGGCGCGGCATGTAGTCGCATTCGCGCGGCGGCATGGCGAGCAGGCGGTGCTGGTCCTGGCTGGCCGGCTGTTCGCGTCATTTTCAGGCGATGCCGCAAGACCGACGCTGCCGGAATCGGCGAAATGGAACGGCACGACGATCCGTCTGCCGGACGGCCTCGACGCGGGGCCCATGCGAAACCTGCTGACAGGAGAGGTCGTTTCCGCCACGGACCGGCTGCAGCTGAGCGAGACATTCAGCGCAATGCCCTGGGCGGCACTGGTTCCCGAGGGCGCATTCCGCTGACTCGGGACCTCCAGGCACCGTGCGGGCAACTATCCCGGCGGCTTGGCCCTCAAGGGCTTGTGCGAGAACAGTTCCTCGCACAGCGTGCGCAGCCAGCGGCTGGCAGGATCCTGGTGGTAGCGGACGTGCCAGTGCTGTTTGACGGTGAACGGCGGCACTCGCACCGGACAACCGTGGACCTTCAAGGCGCTCCCACTTGAACTGGCGAGCGTCTCGCCGATATGACGCGGCACGGTTGCGATCAGGTCGGTCGTGGACACGACAGCCGCAAGGCCAAGGAACCCCGGCAACTCCAGCAGGACGCGCCGCCCGATCTTTTGTCGCTGCAGTGCAGCCTCCAGCAGCAAGGCACCAGTGCCCCCAACGATGCCGATATGGGCCTCGGCCTTGTATTCGCGCAGGCCCAATCCCTTGAGGCCGATGCGAGGGTGACGCGCGTTCACGAGGCACACCCAGTCCTGAGGGTAGAGAACCTGCTGGTAGAACCCCGATTCGAGCTGGGGCACAAGGCCGATCGCGAGGTCCGCCTCGCCGGATTGCAGCGCCTGTCCGGTTTGCTCGTCGATTCGCGCGGCCTCCAGGCGAACGCCGGGCGCGACCGCGCGCACATGCGCGAGCAGGCGCGGCAGCAGGGTGATGTGGCTGGCATCCGTCATGCAGATGCGAAAGCGCCGTGTCGCAACCGACGGATCGAAGGCTTCGGCGGGCGCGGCCACTCGGCGCAGTGCGGCCAGGGCTTCCCGCACCGGCACGATCAGCTCCTGCGCGCGCGGGGTCGGCTGCATGCCGGTGGTGGTGCGAACGAAAAGCTCGTCGCCCAGCTGCCGGCGCAGTCGTCCGAGCCAGTTGCTCACGGTCGGCTGGCTCTGGCCCATCGCCTCGCCGGCCCGCGTCACGCTGTTCGTGCTGTAGAGCAGCTCGAACAGGCGCAGCAGCTTGATGCTGGGAAGGGACGCGTCGCCTTCGATGTCGTCGTCAGTGTCCAAACCGGGTCTCCATTTCAAATTGGAATGTAGATCATTGCAGCCATGCCATGGGCAGCATGATCCTTGGAACCTATCTTCGGGGTCATTCCGAACGAAGGCTCACATGAAGATCTACTTTCTCGGCGCCGGCGCACTGGGTTGCGCCATCGGCGGGACCCTTGCGGCAGCGGGGTCCGATGTCACACTGATCGACCCCTTCCAGGCCCACGTCGATGCGATCAATCGCGACGGGCTGCGCATGAAGGTCGGCGATTCGGAGCGCACCGTCCGGGTCCGCGCGGCGCTCGACAGCACGAGGCTCGAGGCCCCGGACCTCATCGTCGTGCTGGTCAAGTCCTTCCACACGCGTGCAGCCATCGAAGGGGCACGAAACATCGTGGGGCCCGACACGGCCGTGATGTCGCTGCAGAACGGCATGGGGCATGAGGAAATCCTCTCGGAAGTGGTGGGGGCCGGGCATGTGCTCGCCGGCAAGACCTACGTCGGCGGCGTGATGCTCGCTCCGGGTCATGTCATTGCCGGCACGCAGGGCAAGCGCACGGTGATCGGCGAGATCGACGGCCGCGTCAGCGAACGCGCCAGGGCGATCGCCGCGGAGTTCGAGCGCGCCGAGCTGCCTTGCGAGGTCAGCGGCAACATCCTCGGCGCGATGTGGGACAAGCTCCTGATCAACGTCGCGACCGGTGCACTGAGCGGCATCACCGGCCAGGTCTACGGAAGCCTCTACGCGGTGCCGGAGATCGAAGCCACGGCCATCGCCGCGGTGGCCGAAGCGATGGCGGTTGCCGAGGCCAGCGGGGCGAAGCTGTCGATCAAGGCGCCGCGCGACGCCTGGCTGATGGCTGCCGAGGGCCTGCCCTACGAATTCAAGACCTCGATGCTGCAGAGCCTGGAGAAGGGCTCGATCACCGAGATCGACTTCATCAACGGCGCCGTGGTGCGCGTGGGCCGCAAATACGGCATGCCGACGCCCGTCAACCAGACGCTGGTCGCAGCGATCAAGGGCATCGAACGGCGCATGGAGGCGAAATGAACACCCGGGCCATACCGAAAGCCTACGTCGAGCACGTCGCCATCTGGGTGCGCGACATCCATTGGCATATCAAGTTCTTCCACGACGTGTGCGGCATGACCATGCGGGAAGTGCAGGGCACCGTCGAAGAGCCCATCCAGTACTGGACGCTCGGGGGCATGCAGTTCATGGCCAGGCCCGATCACGACGGCCCCGAAGGTCGGCTGGGCCACCTCGGCGTGATGTGCGAAGACCTCGAGGCCGCACTGGCCGCCGCAAAGGCCTTCGGCGTCACCGAGATGCCCCAGGGCCGCAACTGGCTGCGCCTGCCCGATGGCCTGGCCGTCGAATTCATCCAGGCCAGCCCCGGCGCCGTGGCCAAGGCGCTGGCGATCGATCCCCGCGCCTGAACCCTGTCCGTACCCGAGACCCCGACATGAACACACTCACCATCGAAGACAAGTACTGGGACGACGCCGTCGTCGGCGAGGAATGCATCAGCCCGCCGTACGAAGTGACGGAAGCCCGCGTGATGGCCTACGCCGACCTCACGGGCGACCACACGCCCGTGCACACCGACGAGGCCTACGCCCGCACCACGCCTTTCGGCACCCGTGTGGCCCACGGCCTGTTCGGCCTCTCGATCGCAGACGGCCTCAAGACAAGGAGCGACATGCGCTTCATGCCCGGCATGTCGCTGGGCTGGGAATGGAGCTTCGTGGCGCCCATCAAGCTCGGCGACACGGTGCGGGTGAGGTTCCGCGTCGAGTCCAAGCGCGAATCGAAGAGCAAGCCTGGCTGGGGCATCCTGGTGCTGCCGTCCGAACTGATCAACCAGCGCGACGAAGTCGTGCAGAAGGGCGAGCATCGCGTGATGGTGCCCAGGAGGCCGGCATGAACGCGGCGGCACGGCAGGCATTGCCCCTGGCGGGAATCCGCGTCATCGACTACAGCCATTTTCTTGCCGGTCCCTATGTGGGCCGCTGCCTGGCCGCGCTGGGCGCCGAAGTCATCAAGGTGGAGCGCCCCGGCTCCGGCGATGCCGGCCGGCAGCACGCCTGGTTCGTCGGCGACCACAGCGGCTACTTCCTGCAGCAGAACATGGGCAAGAAGGGCCTGTCGGTCAACACCAAGGACCCGCGTGGCCGCGCGCTGATGAAGAAGCTGGTCGACAGCGCCGACGTGTTCGTCGAGAACTACCGCCCCGGCGCGCTGGACAAGCTGGGCCTGGGCTACGCGGAACTGGCCGAGACCAACCCGGGCCTCGTCTACTGCTCGATCTCCGCATACGGCCATACCGGACCGGACTCGCACCGCGCCGGCTTCGGCCTGATTGCTGAAGCCAAGAGCGGCATCATGCAGATGGTGGGCAATCCCGGCGAGGCGCCGCCTCTGCTGCGTATATCGCTCGGCGACATGTACACCGGCATCCACGCCGTGGCGGCGATCAACGCCGCGCTGCTGGGCCGCGTGAAGTCGGGCCGCGGACAGCACATCGACATGGCGCTGTACGACACGCTGGTGTCGATGCACGAATACGCGGTGCAGTGCTACACGCTCTCGGGCGGCAAGGAGGTACCGGTGCAGACCGGCCACGACATGCCCAATTCGACCCTGTACGGCGTGTTCCGCGCACAGGACGGCGACCTGGTCATCGCCGCGCAGGTCGACGATGCATGGAAGCGCTTCGCCGCGCTCGTCGAGCAGAACGGCGGACCGGCGGGTTTCGGAGGCGACACGCGCCTGCACGCAGCGGCCGGGCGCAACGCAAACCGCCTGGAAATCCTCGAAGTGGTCCGCCCTTGGGTGGCACAGCGACCCGTGGCCGAGATACTGAAGATGCTGGACGGCATCGACGTGCCCTGTGCCAAGGTGCAGCGCATCGACGAAGTGCTGGCCGACCCGCAGATCCAGGCGCGCGGCATGGTGGTGGAGCAGGAGCACCCGGTGCTGGGCAACATCCGCTTGCCCAATCTGCCCTTCCGCATGTCGGGCTGCGACACCTCGATCACGCAGGTGGCGCCGGAGCTCGGCGAGCACAACGCCGAGATCGCCGCGAGCCTGGGCTACGACGCCGCCCAGATCGCCGAGATGCAGGCCGACGGCGTCCTCTACAGCGCATGAGGAGGAGGGCAGCATGACAGACCGCTACGCCGTCATCGGCAATCCCATCGGCCACACCAAGTCGCCGCTGATCCACGGCAGCTTTGCGCGAGCGACCGGCCAGGACATCGAATACGGCGCCATCGAAGGCTCGCTCGAGCGCTTCGCGGACGACGTGCACGCGTTTCGCAAGGCGGGCGGGCTCGGCCTGAACGTGACGGCGCCATTCAAGCTGCAGGCGCTGGCCCTGGCGACCGAACGGCTGGAGCGTGCCGAACTGGCCGGTGCCACCAACGCGCTCAAGTTCGAAGGCGACCGCATCCTTGCCGACAACTTCGATGGCGTGGGTTTGACCAGGGACATCCAGAGCAACCTGGGTTTCTCTCTCAAGGGCGCGCGCATGCTGGTGCTCGGTTCGGGCGGTGCGGTGCGCGGAGCCCTGTTGCCCTTCCTCGCGCAAGAGCCGGCCGAACTGGTGCTCGCGAACAGGACCTTGCCGAAGGCGGTCGACCTCGCCGAGCAGTTCGCAGGGCATGGCCCCGTGCGCGCCTGCGCCTATGCAGACCTGGCTAGGGAGCGCTTCGACATCGTCATCAACGGCACCTCGGCCAGCCTCAAGGCCGAGCTGCCACCTGTGCCGGCGCAGACCTTCCAGAACGCCAGGCTCGCCTACGAACTGGCGTACGGCAAGGGCCTGACGCCATTCCTGCGGCTGGCCCAGAACGCCGGTGTCCCCAAGCTCGCCGACGGCGTGGGCATGCTGGTCGAGCAGGCGGCCGAAGCCTTCCTGTGGTGGCGCGGCGTGCGGCCCGACACCCGTGCAGTCATCGAGCGCATGACCATCCCGCTGGTCTGAGGCCGCGACAAGAAGGAGAGACCCGATGAAGATCCTCATGCTCCACGGCATCAACCACAACATGTTCGGCAAGCGCGATCCGAAGCAATACGGCAACACGACGCTCGCCGAGATCGACGCGAAGCTGCAGGCGCTGGGCAAGGAGCTGAGCGCGGAGGTCGAGAGCTTCCAGACCAACAGCGAAAGCGCCATGTGCGAGCGCATCCACCAGGGCTTCGTCGATGGCGTCGATGCGGTCCTGATCAACGCCGGCGCATGGACGCATTACAGCTACGGCATCAGGGACGCGCTGGCAATCCTCACGGTGCCGGTGGTCGAACTGCACATGTCGAACATCCATGCGCGCGAGGAGTTCCGGCATCACTCGGTGTTCGCGGACATCGTGAAGGGCCAGATCTGCGGCTTCGGCCTGGACAGCTACCTGCTCGCCTTGCGTGCTGCCGTGTCGGCGGTGCGAGGCGCCGGCTAGCGAGAAGCAAGCTGCGCGAGCCCGCCCCGGCGATGCCCGGCGACGACGAGGCGGGGTCGCAGCGAGATAGCCGTGCCGCCTGCGAAACATGAGGCGGTCGGCGGCGGAAAACCGGGCTCGACAGCGACCCGGACGAAGACCATTTCGCATCCAGCGAAAGCATCGGCATCACTGCGTCTTCGAGATGGAATGAACGCAAGCAAGTTGCAGTGCTTCCGGTCATTCCGAAAATGAAATTCAGCCGCTCATTTTCAGAGGCAATTCAACGCTCGTTGCCGCCTCTTTACAGGTCACACTGATCGGGCTTGCCGTGTCGCGCGGTCGATGCGGTGCCGGCATGGCCGGAGGCAGTGACATTCAATGTCGTTTCGCCGGCGTCTCATGTGACAACGAATGTCACTTCTTGCCACTGCGTGTCTCTCGCAACGCGCTCAATGCATCCATCGGTTTTACCGATTTCATTTCGTCTACCCATCGAAGCGAATGGCATGCACTTTGCAGAAGCATTTATTTACACATTCCGATAAATGACCCATCCCACGAACGACGACAAAGACGCCGGCCTGCTGGATCGCCGCACCTTCTTCATCGGCACCGCGAGTGCAATCGCCCTGGGCACGACGGCTTGCGGTGGAGGAAGCGGGGGCAGCAGTTTCTCGCCCATAGGTGGGGCGGCCGCGCAGCAGACATCTGCTGCGGTCGCCGGTGTCGATTCCCCCACTACCCCCGATAGCCCTGCACTCGAGCCGACGACCCCCGAGCCCACAGTGCACAAGATCGTGCACCCCGGCCTGCTCGTTACGGAAGACGATCTGCAGCGCATCCGCGACAAGCTGGCCGCCAAGGCGGAGCCATGGGTGGGCGGCTTGAACATGATGCTCAGGGCGAACACCACCGGCCTCGATGCGAAGCCGCGCCCCCTGGCGCTGGTGACGCGCGGCGTCGATGGCGAGAACTACGGGCAGATGGTCGGCGACATGGTGCGCGCCCTTCATTACGCGCTGCGCTGGAAGATTTCGAACGACGAGAGCTACGCGAAGAAGGCGGTGGAGTTCCTCAATGCATGGTCGTCGACCTTGACCGAGTTGGGCGGCAATTCGAACGTCTACCTGGCCTCGGGCCTTTACGGCAACCAGTGGGCCAACGCCGCGGAACTGATGCGGACCTACTCCGGCTGGGCGAAGGAAGACGTTGCCCGCTTCCAGACCATGCTGATGAACGTGTTCTACCCGAAGGCCCATGACTTTCTTGTCAACCACAACGGCACGGAGACCAGAAAGGTCACCCACTACTGGGCCAACTGGGACCTGGCCAACATCTGCGCCGTCTACGCGATCGGCGTGTTCTGCGACCGGCCCGACCTGGTCGCCGAGGCTAGCAACTATTACAAGAGCGGCCGCGGCAACGGTACGAGTGCCGGCAGCGTCTACTTCGTGCACCCTGGTTACCTCGGGCAATGGCAGGAGAGCCATCGCGACCAGGGCCACTCGACCCTCGGCATCTCGCTGGCCGGGATGCTGTGCCAGATGGCCTGGAACCAGGGCGAGGACCTCTTCGGCTACTGGAACAACCGGCTGCTGGCCGGCGCCGAGTACGTGGCCAAGACGAACCTCGCGGATGCGAACGGCAATGCCCTGTTCACGATGCCGTTCGCTCCCTACAACGGCGTCTTCGGACCGGCGACCGCTGCTGCGGGCACGAACAGCCTGCGGCCCAACTGGGACCTCATCTACAGCCACTATGTGAGCCGCAAGGGACTCTCGGCACCCTGGACCAAGGCGATGCTCGACAAGATCCGGCCCGAGCGCGTCGACGGCGGCGACCAGCCGGGCATCGGCACGCTGCTCTATGCGCGCGATCCGGTCCCTGCCGCAAAGCCCAGCGGCCTGAGCGCATTCCTGAACAACGCAAAGGTGCAGCTGTCCTGGTGGGGCACGGCGGGCGCTTCCCAATACCTCGTGCAGAGGGCTGCTTCACCGAACGGTCCGTTCACGACCCTTGCGCCCGTCACCGATCCACGCACCTACACCGACGATGCCGACGAGGGCACCTGGTACTACCGCATCGATGCGGTGACCGACGCCGGCGAGATCACCGGTGCGGATACCTTGCGCGTGGCGGTTCCCGGCGAGCTGTGGCTGCACCTGCCGCTCAACGGCAATGCCAACGACGCCAGCGGCCGCGGCCTGAACGCGCAGTTGAAGGGCGGTACGAGCTGGGGCGAAGGGCGCAACGGCGGAAGCGCCGTGCAACTCGATGGTCGCAGCGGCCACGTCCAGTTGCCCGACGGGGCCGTGTCGGCCCTGGGCGATTTCACGGCGGCGGTGTGGGTCTACTGGGATGCCTCGGTGGTCAATACGCGCATCTTCGACTTCGGCTCCAACGACGTGGCCTACATCTCGCTGATTCCTCGCGACGGCAACGGCAAGCTGCGTTTTTCGGGCTCGCGCAACCAGTTCTGGAACGAGGAGTCCGTGACGACCGACGTGCTGCCCACGCAGCGCTGGGTGCATGTGGCGGTCACGCTTTCAGGCACCGTGGGCATGCTCTACGTGGACGGCACGCAGGTCGCGACCGCGGACGGCATCTGGATCAATCCCTTCCAGCTGGGCCGCACGACGCAGACCTGGCTGGGCCGCTCCCAATACGGCGGCGACCCGTACTTCAAGGGCCGCATGCAGGACTTCCGCATCTACAGCGGCGCGCAGGACGCGGCCTTCATCGCGAACCTCGCCCGCTGAGCGCCATCGGGCAGCCGCGCTGCCCGGACAACCCTGAACCCGAACCGGTGTGTGCCTGCACGGGCACGCCGGTATTTGTTTCCTCTCACCTTTCGGACTTTTCCATGGGCATTCTTTCTCGACGATCCGTTTCCGCGCTGCTGGCCTCGCTGCTGCTCTTCGGCTGTGGCGGAGGAGGTGGCAGCGGTAGCGGTGGCGGGGCCGGCATTCCGTTGTTCGGCAGCCCGACGGGCCAGGCCGGCACCGGCGGGCAGAACAACGGTGGACAGGTGGCCGGCAACACCTCCGGCGGCGGCACCCAGGGCGGCACCGGCGGCACGAGCGGTGGCACCGCGCCCGTGCCGGCCACCGTCGCCCTGGCCAGCAAGCTGGGCAAACCCTCGCGAGTGCTGGTTGGACTGGGAGCGACCTCCATCGACGACATGAAGAGCCAGGACATCCACCCCGACATCGTGGAGCGCTACCTGGTGGGAGTCGGCTCGGGCGCCTGGCCGACGTGGAACAGCCCCGATGGGGCCTACGTCACCTTCACTGCGCAGGCTGCCGATGCCTATGGTGCGGTGCCCATGTTCACGCTCTACCAGATGACGGCGAACGGCGAAGGCAATCTCAGCGGCATCAGCGACGCGACCTTCATGAACAAGTACTGGGGCCAGGTCCGCCTGATGTACCAGCGCATCGCGGAATGGGGCAAGCCTGCCCTCGTCAACGTGGAGCCGGACTTCTGGGGCTTCGCCGCGTCGCAGGCGCCCGGCCGCGACCTGACGAAGATGGCCGCTTCCGTGAAGGGGCAGCCCGAATGCAGCACGCTGCCCGATACCGTGGCTGGCCTGGGCCAGTGCTTCGTGCAGATGGGCCGCAAGGTCGCACCCAAGGCACTGATCGGGTTCCCGCCCGCCTTCTGGAATGGCACGCCCGCCGAGATCGCCGCGATGATGCGGACCGTCGGTGCGAACCAGGCGGACTTCATCGTCGCCCAGACCAGCGATCGCGACGCGGGCTGCCGCGAAGCTGCATCGCCGCCTCCGGAATGCCAGAACGGAAGCGCTCCGTTCTACTGGGACGCAAGCAACAAGACCAGCCCCAGCTTCCATGATTCGCAGAAGCAGTATTCGGATTACCGCGCGGCCCTGGGCAACGATCTGCCCATCCTGTGGTGGCAGACGCCAATGGGCGTGCCTTCCGACACGCCCGGCGGCACCGACCAGCACTATCGCGACAACCACGTCGACTACATGCTGACCAACACCCAGGAGTACGGCGACATGCACACTGTCGGGATCGTCTTCAGCGCCGGTGCGGGCAGCCAGACCTCGATCGGTACGGACGGCGGCCAGTTCGCGCGCCTTTCGGCGCAATACCTTGCGCGAGGCGGCGCGGTGCTGAAGTAGCGTGTTCGGTCGAGCCCACTACCGCAGCACCAGAACCGGCAGCGACGATCGAACCAGGACTTGCTGCGTCTCGCTTCCCAGCAAGAGGCGCTTGAGGCCCTTGCGTCCGTGCGAGGCCATCACGATCAGGTCGCTCCTGTGCTTCTTCGCCGCGGCGATGATCGATTCGGCGACCAGGTCCGAGCTGGCCTGCGCCGTCTTTACCCGCACGCCGCGCTCCCGCGCGCGGTCGCGCACCTTGTCGAGCATGGCCTGCGCCTTCTCCGCCCATTGCTTCTCGATGCGGCCGACGTCTTCTGCCGAGAAGGTCATCGAGCCTTCGAAATAGCTCTTCGGGTAACGGGGGACGACGGTCAGGGCGACCAGGTCCGAGTCGTTCTGCACCGCAAGCGCGATGGCGCTGTCGACGGCCTTCTTCGAAAGGGCGGTGCCGTCGGTGGCGACGAGGATGCGTTTGAACATGAAGGGCTCCGCGTGATTTGCGGCAGAGCTTAGGCGCGCCCGCAACCTACGGCTTGATCCATATCAAACGGCTCGCGCGGCCCGCCTCTTAGGCTCGCCCGATGAATGCCACGCTCGCCCCCGATCGCGCCGCGATCCCCGTCTTTCCCGCCGCGGACGGCGACCAGGCCTGGCAGCTTCTGGACGATCCGGCCGAATGGCCCGCCTTCGGCCGCGAGTTGGGTGCCGCCGGCGCTGGCTGCTGGGAGTCGCAGGTCGTGGTCGAGGGCATGCACTGCGCGGCCTGCGCCTTCACGGTCGAGGCCGCGCTGCGCCAGGTGCCGGGCGTGATCGAGGCGCAGGTCAATGCGGCCAGCCGGCGTGCGCGCGTGGTCTGGTCGCCCGCGCAGACCCGGCCTTCGCACTGGTTCGAGGCCAGCGCGAAAGCCGGCTACCGGCTGCTGCCGGGCAGCGACCGCTCCGTCAGGGAACTGCGCCGGCGCGAATCGCGGCTGGCCCTGTGGCGCTGGCTCGTGTCGGGCTTCTGCATGATGCAGGTGATGATGTACGCCTATCCGGCCTACGTCGCGCGGCCCGGCGACATGAACGCCGATTCCGCGCAGCTGCTGCGCTGGGCTTCCTGGGTGCTGACTCTGCCCGTGGTGCTCTTCTCCTGCGGACCTTTCTTCCGCAGCGCCTGGCGCGACCTGCGCATGGGGCGCATCGGCATGGATCTTCCCGTGGCCTTCGGCGTGCTCGCGACCTTCGCGGTCAGCACCGCGGCCACCTTCGATGCCACGGGGCCGCTCGGCCACGAGGTGTACTTCGACTCGCTGACGATGTTCGTCTTCTTCCTGCTCACGGGCCGCTGGCTCGAGGCGCGCCTGCGCGAACGCACCGCCGGCTCGCTCGACGCGCTGATGAACCGGCTGCCCGACGGTGTCGACCGGCTCGCCGCCGATGGCAGCTGGAAGCGGGTGGCCGTGCGCCGGCTCGCCGTGGGAGACGTGGTGCGGGTGCGGCCGGGGGAGGCCTTTGCGGCCGACGGCGTGGTGATCGAAGGCGACACCAGTGCCGACGAGGCCTTGCTGACCGGCGAGTCCCGACCCGTGCCTCGCCCCTGCGGCGACCGCGTGCTCGCCGGCAGCCACAACCTGTCGGCGCCGGTGCGGGTGCGCATCGAATCGGTGGGCGAGGGCACGCGCTTCGCGCAGATCGTCCGGCTGATGGAAAGCGCCGCCTCACGCAAGCCGCGCCTGGCACTGCTGGCGGACCGCGTGGCGCGCCCCTTCCTCGCCGCGGTGCTGGTGTCGGCGGCCGTGGCCGCAGCGCTCTGGTGGCCCACGGACCCGGGCAGGGCGCTGATGGTGGCGGTCGCGGTGCTCATCGTGACCTGCCCGTGCGCGCTCTCGCTCGCGACGCCGGCCGCCATGCTCGCCAGTGCCGGCGCGCTGGCACGCGGCGGGGTGATGACATCCAATCTCCAGGCCCTGGAAGCGCTCGCGTCGGTCGATACCGTCGTGTTCGACAAGACCGGAACCCTGACCGGCGACATACCGCGCCTGGAGCGCATCTACTGCTGCCAGGGCATGCGGCCCGGCGATGCGCTGGAGATGGCCGCCGCGCTCGGCGCGCAGTCGCTGCATCCCGTGTCGCAGGCGCTGGTGAATGCGTGGAATGCGCAATTCCGTTGTGCGCCCGGCTGGGCAGCGGACAAGGTGGCTGAGACTGCGGGCCAGGGCATCGAGGGCCGGATGCGGCGCGTGCGCGCGGCCGCCGGAACGCGCCGTCGCGTGCGCCTCGGCTCGCCAGCCTTCTGCAGCGTGGCGCCGCTGGAAGTCGATGCGGCGCAGGTCCATCTCGCGGACGAGCAGGGGTGGCTCGCCAGCTTCGTGCTGGTCGAGGAATTGCGCGCCGATGCCGCGGCTGCCGTGGCGTCGCTGCGCGAGCAGGGCCTCACGGTGCGGCTGCTGTCGGGCGACAGGGATTCGGCCGCGAGGGAGATCGGCGCGCGTTGCGGCATCGACTTCTCGCAGGGCGGCTGTACGCCCGAGGACAAGCTTGAGGTGCTGTGGCGGCTGCAGGCCGAGGGCCGGCAGATCGCGATGGTGGGCGACGGCCTCAACGACGGCCCGTCGCTGGCGCGCGCGAACGCCTCGTTCGCCTTCGGCCGCAGCGTGCCGCTATCGCGCGCGCATGCCGACTTCGTCGTGCTGGGCAACAGGCTCGCAACCATCCCCCAGGCCATCGCGCAGGCGCGCAGGACACTGCGCGTGGTGCGCCAGAACCTCCTGTGGGCGGCGGGCTACAACGCGCTGTGCGTGCCGCTGGCCATCGCCGGCGGGCTGCCTGCTTGGCTTGCCGGCCTCGGCATGGCCGCGAGTTCGCTCGTGGTGGTTCTGAATGCGACGCGGCTCGCGTCCGGCGCGAAAGAGTCGCACTGATGGACATCCTCTTCCTTCTCGTTCCCTTGTCCGTGGCGCTGGTCCTCGCGATCCTCGGCGGCCTGTGGTGGTCCATCGAGCGCGGCCAGTTCGACGACGTCGACGCCGAGGGCGAGCGCATCCTGCACGGCGATTGATCTGCATCAAGCCGCAGGGCAGCGTGCCCACGGAAACTGCCCGCAACTCAATCAAGGGCACCACGATGCAACCACCGAATCCACCCGCCGCGGAATACGACGACACGGTCGTGCGGCAATTCGCGCTCATGTCCGTGGTCTGGGGCGTGGTCGGCATGCTGGTGGGCGTGGTCATCGCCTCCCAGCTGACGTGGCCCGAACTCAATCTCGGCATTCCGTGGCTCAGCTATGGGCGCCTGCGGCCGCTGCACACCAACGCGGTCATCTTCGCGTTCGGCGGCTGCGCGCTGATGGCGACCAGCTTCCACGTGGTCCAGCGCACCTGCCAGGTGCGCCTGTTCGCACCCAGGCTCGCGTCTTTCGTGTTCTGGGGCTGGCAGGCGGTGATCGTGGCGGCTGCCATCAGCCTGCCGATGGGCTACACCAGCGGCAAGGAATACGCCGAGCTGGAGTGGCCCATCGACCTGCTGATCGCCGTGGTCTGGGTGGCCTACGCCGTCGTGTTCTTCGGCACCATCGGCATGCGCCGCGTGCGCCACATCTATGTGGCGAACTGGTTCTTCGGCGCCTTCATCATCGCGGTGGCGCTGCTGCACATCGTCAACAGCGCCGAGATCCCGGCTGGCTGGATGAAGAGCTACTCGGCCTACGCCGGCGTGCAGGACGCGATGGTGCAGTGGTGGTACGGCCACAACGCCGTCGGCTTCTTCCTCACGGCCGGCTTCCTCGGGATGATGTACTACTACATCCCCAAGCAGGCGGGCCGGCCGGTGTATTCGTACCGGCTGTCGATCGTGCACTTCTGGGCGCTGATCTTCACCTACATGTGGGCGGGCCCGCACCACCTGCACTACACCGCGCTGCCCGACTGGACGCAGTCGCTGGGCATGGTGTTCTCGCTGATCCTGCTGGCGCCGAGCTGGGGCGGCATGATCAACGGCGTGATGACGCTCTCGGGCGCCTGGCACAAGCTGCGCACCGACCCGATCCTGCGCTTCCTGATCGTGGCGCTGTCGTTCTACGGCATGTCGACCTTCGAGGGGCCGATGATGTCCATCAAGACCGTCAACGCCCTGAGCCACTACACCGACTGGACCGTGGGCCACGTGCATTCCGGCGCGCTCGGCTGGGTGGGCTTCATCACCATGGGCTCGCTCTACTACCTGATCCCGCGCATGTACGGCCGCACCGCCATGTACAGCACCAAGGCCATCGAGGCGCACTTCTGGATCGCCACCATCGGCATCGTGCTGTACATCGCGGCCATGTGGATCGCCGGCGTGATGCAGGGCCTGATGTGGCGCGCCATCAACTCCGACGGCACGCTTACCTACACCTTCGTGGAGAGCGTGAAGGCCACCTTCCCGTTCTACCTGGTGCGCGTGATCGGCGGCGTGCTCTACCTCAGCGGGATGCTGCTGATGGCCTGGAACGTCTGGATGACCGTCATCTCCGGGCGCGCGGTGCGCGCCGAGATCCCGCCCCCCGCCATGGCCCATGCCTGAGGACGCACGATGAACCAGAACAACTCCAGCCCGGCTTCCAGCTCCGGCGGCTTCACGCACGAGAAGATCGAAACCAACAACCTGCTGATGATCGTGCTGATCCTCGTGGTGGTGGCCGTCGGCGGCCTCGTCGAGATCGTGCCGCTGTTCTTCCAGAAGTCGACCACCGAGGCGGTGCAGGGCGTCAAGCCGCTCACGCCGCTGCAGCTGGCCGGGCGCGACGTCTACCTGCGCGAGGGTTGCTACAACTGCCACTCGCAGATGATCCGGCCCTTCCGCTCGGAGACGCTGCGCTACGGCCACTACTCGGTGGCGGGCGAGTTCGTCTACGACCACCCCTTCCAGTGGGGCAGCAAGCGCACCGGCCCCGACCTGCACCGCGTTGGCGGCAAGTACAGCGACGAGTGGCACCGCATCCACCTGAACAACCCGCGCGACGTGGTGCCCGAGTCGAACATGCCGGCCTACACCTGGCTGGAGAAGACGCCGGTCGACGCCGAGGCGCTGCCGGCCCACATGCGCGCGCTGCGCCGCGTCGGCGTGCCCTACACGGACGCCGAGATCGCCGGTGCCACGGAAGAAGTCCGCGGCAAGACCGAGATGGAGGCCACGGTGGCCTACCTGCAGTCGCTGGGCCTGGCGCTGAAGTAGGCAAGGCGGCAAAGGACACAAACATGATCGACCTCACCACCTTGCGCGTCGCCGCCACCGTCGTGTGCTTCGCGCTCTTCATCGGCATCGTGATCTGGGCGTATTCGCGCCGCAACGCGCCCGGTTTCCAGGAAGCCGCACGCCTGCCCTTCGAGCAGGACTGAAGGGAGAAGCACGATGAGCGATTTCATCCACCGTTTCTGGTCGGACTACGTGGCAGTCGTCTCGCTGCTGAGCATCCTCGGCTGCGTGATCCTGCTGTGGCTCACCGCCCGCAAGCGCGTCGCGTCCAGTGCCGACAACACCACCGGCCACGTCTGGGACGAGGACCTGCGCGAGGCCAACAATCCGCTGCCCATGTGGTGGGTGGGCCTCTTCGTGCTGACCATCGTCTTCGGGCTGGGCTACCTCGCCGTCTTCCCAGGACTCGGGAGCTTTCACGGCCAATACGACTGGACCTCGCGCGGCGAGTACGACGCGGAAGTCGCCAGGGCCACGCAGGAGCTCGCGCCCGTCTACGCGAAGTACGCCGCCATGCCGGTCGAGGACGTCTCCAGGGACCCGCAAGCCCGAGCCATCGGCGAGCGGCTCTTCATGGGCAACTGCGCGCAGTGCCACGGTTCCGACGCGCGCGGCAGCAAGGGCTTTCCCAACCTCACGGACAAGGACTGGCTGCATGGCGGCACGCCCGAGAAGATCGTCGAGACCATCACCAAGGGCCGCGTGGGCGTGATGCCGCCCATGGCCACCGCCGTCGGCACGCCCGACGACGTGAAGAACGTCGCCAACTACGTTCTGAGCCTGTCGGGAGAGCCGCACGACTCGGTGCGCGCCGGCCTCGGGAAGTCGAAGTTCACGGCCTGCGCCGCCTGCCACGGCATCGGCGGCGTCGGCAACCAGGCGCTGGGCGCGCCCAATCTCAGCGACAGGATCTGGCTGCACGGCTACGGCGAGGAAGCCATCGTCCAGATGATCAATTCGGGCAAGCACAACGAGATGCCCGCGCAGGAAGGCCGCCTCACCGAGGCGCAGATCCGGATGGTGGCGTCGTATGTCTGGGGCCTCTCCAACAGCACGGCCGCGGCCACGCCCTGACGTCGGCAGCCCGCCATGACCCGGAAGATCATTCCCATAGCGAACGCGAGCAGCAGCGCGAACCTGGGCAGCGGCGAGGAGGTCGGCCTCTACGAGGCCACGAAGAAGATCTACCCCCGCACCGTGCGCGGCATGTTCGCGCGCTGGCGCTGGGCCATGGTCTTTCTCACCCAGCTGGTGTTCTACGGCATGCCTTGGGTGGAGTGGGGCGGGCGGCAGATGGTGCTGTTCGACCTCGCGGCGCGGCGCTTCTACATCTTCGGGCTGGTGCTGTACCCGCAGGACCTGATCTACCTCTCTGGCCTGCTGGTCATCAGCGCGCTCTCGCTTTTTCTCTTCACCGCCGTGGCGGGTCGGCTGTGGTGCGGCTATGCCTGTCCGCAGACTGTCTACACCGAGATCTTCATGTGGGTGGAGCAGAAGATCGAAGGCAACCGCGTCGCGCGCATGCGGCTGGACGCCGAGCCGATGTCGCTCGAGAAGCTGGTGAAGAAGTGGTTCAAGCACATCGTGTGGATCGGCATCGCGATGTGGACCGGCTTCACCTTCGTGGGCTACTTCACGCCCATCCGCGAGCTCGGCCTGGCCTTTCTGCAGACGCAGATGGGCTCGTGGGAAGTCTTCTGGGTGTTCTTCTACGGCTTCGCGACGTATGGCAACGCAGGCTTCATGCGCGAGCAGGTCTGCAAGTACATGTGCCCCTACGCGCGCTTCCAGAGCGCGATGTTCGACCGCGACACCCTGATCGTCACCTACGACCCCGGGCGCGGCGAGCCGCGCGCGCCGCGCCGCAAGGGGCCCGATCCGCGCACGATGGCGCTGGGCGACTGCATCGACTGCGGCCTGTGCGTGCAGGTGTGCCCCACCGGCATCGACATCCGAAAGGGCCTGCAGTACGAGTGCATCGGCTGCGGTCTCTGCGCGGACGCCTGCGATACGGTCATGCAGAAGATGGCCTACGCGCCGGGGCTGATCCGCTACGACACGCAGAACGGCATGGACGCCGGCTGGTCGCGCCGGCAGCTGCTGCGCCGGGTGCTGCGTCCGCGCGTGCTGGTCTACACGGCGATCCTGGCGCTGCTGGTGGCCGGCCTGCTGGCCAGCCTGGTGGTGCGCACGCCGCTGAAGGTCGACGTGGTGCGCGACCGCGCTTCGCTGGCGCGCATCGCCGAGGGCGGAAAGCTCGAGAACGTCTACCGGCTGCAGATCATGAACGCCACCGAGCAGCCGCGGCACTACCTCATCTCGGCCAGCGGGCTGCAGGGCCTGAGCGTGTCGCCCGAGCAGCCGGTGAGCGTCGATGCCGCCCAGTCGCGCTGGGTCGCCGTGCGGCTGCAGGTGCCCTACGGCTCCGCGACGCCCGGCTCGCACACGGTGCACTTCAGCATCCGCGAGGAGGGCGGCGGGGCGCAGGTTTCCGAGAAAGCGGCCTTCCTGGTGCCGCGCTGAAAGGTCTGGAATGAACGCAGCAACCGATTCGACGATGAACGCGCTCGCCGCCGGGGCGGACAAGCCCTGGTGGCGCCATCCGTTGCTCTGGATGGTGATCGGTGGCCCGGTGGCCGTGATGATCGCGAGCTTCGTGACCTTCTGGCTGGCCTGGCGGAGCCCCGACGCGCTGGTGTCGCCGGACTACTACCGCGAAGGCGTCGAGATCAACAAGGCCCTGGCCGCGAAGAAGCACCTTCCCGCGCTGACCGGCCGCAACCACGCGATGACGCCCGCGGAAGACGTGCCCTCCGTGGGCCGGAAGGCCGCGCCATGAACGCGATGCGGCTGGTCGCCGGCATCCTGTGGCCGTCCTTCCTCGTGGCCTGCGGCATGGAGGTGCTGGTGTTCGCGCTGGTCGATCCCATCAACACCTTCTGCGGCGCCGACGCGCTGCGCATGTCGCGCCAGGGCATCTATACCGGTGCTTTCTTCGTCTTCTGGCTGATGGCGGCGGCGTCCAGCGCCTGCACGGTGCTGCTCGCCGGACCGGCCATGCCTGGACAACCCGATGCGCCAGCAGGCACTACCTCCCCATGACTTCCATCGCTCTCGCCCCCGAGCCCGTGCACGCACCACTGCCGCTCGACCTGCTGCGGCAGTTCGACGTGCCCGGGCCGCGCTACACCTCGTACCCCACTGCAGATCGCTTCGTCGAGGCCTTCGGTGCCGACGACTACGTGCAGGCGCTGCGGCATCGCCGCGAGGCCGGCTCCGGGGCGTCGCCGCTGTCGCTGTACGTCCACATCCCGTTCTGCGAGTCGCTGTGCTACTACTGCGCCTGCAACAAGATCGTCACCCGGCACCGCGAATGGGGCCGGCAGTATCTGTCGTACCTGGCGCGCGAAGTCGAGTTGCAGGTCGCGCAGCTCGGCCGCAATGCCACCGTGGCCCAGCTGCACCTGGGCGGCGGTTCCCCGACATTCCTCGATGACGCGGAGCTCGGCGAGCTCATGGAACTGCTGCACCGGTCCTTCGCCTTCGTGCCCGGTGGCGAGCGCTCCATCGAGATCGATCCGCGCACGGTCGACAGGCAAAGGCTCGCCAACCTCGCGGCGCTGGGCTTCAACCGCCTGAGCTTCGGCGTGCAGGACTTCGACCCGGCCGTGCAGCAGGCCGTGCACCGCATCCAGCCCGCATCGCAGGTCTTCGCGCTGATGGACGACGCGCGCTCGCTGGGCTTCGAATCGATCAACGTGGACCTGATCTACGGCCTTCCGCGCCAGAACGACGCCTCCTTCGGGCGCACGCTCGCGCAGGTCTGCGAGTTGCGGCCCGACCGCATCGCGCTTTACGCCTATGCGCATCTGCCGGAGCGCTTCAAGCCGCAGCGGCGCATTTGCGCCGACGAGTTGCCGGACGCCTCGGCGCGCGTGCGCATGCTGGCGGACGCCATCACGAAGCTCACCGGTGCGGGCTATGTCTACATCGGCATGGACCACTTCGCGCTGCCCGACGATCCGCTCGCCGTCGCGAAGCGGGAAGGGCGGCTGCATCGCGACTTCCAGGGCTACGGCACCAGGCCCGAGGGCGACCTGATCGCGCTCGGCGTATCGGGCATCGGGCGCGTGGGCGCCACCTACAGCCAAAACGCCAAGAGCCTGGACGAGTACCGCGACCTGCTCGACCAGGGACGCCTGCCGGTGGTGCGCGGCCTCGCGCTGTCGCGCGACGACCAACTGCGCCGCGAGGTGATCATGGCGCTGATGTGCCGGGGGCGGGTCGATTTCGATGCCATGGGCGAAGCCTTCGCGGTCGACTTCCGCCGCTACTTCGCCACCGAGTTCGCCGCGCTCGGGACACTGGTCGCCAGCGGCCTGGTGCGCCTGAGCGACCACGACCTCGTGGTGACCGAGCAGGGCTGGTTCCTCGTGCGCGCGGTCGCGATGGTGTTCGACCGGTACTGTCGCTCCAACCGCACGCGTTTCTCCCGCGTGGTCTGAACATGCAACTCGCGCTCGCCGGTGCCGCACTGCTCATGGGCCTTGCCGGCGGGCCGCACTGCGTGGCGATGTGCGGCGCCGCCTCTTCGGCGGTGATACGGATCGTGCCGCTCCCGGCCGCAGGGCAGGGCACCATGCCGGCGCTCACCGCGCCCGGTGCCTTCCATCTGGGCCGCATCGCGAGCTACGCGGCGGCGGGTGCCCTCGCTGCCGCCAGCGTCGACAGCCTGGCGCTGGCCAGCGCGCAGGTCGCCGCACTGCGGCCGCTGTGGGTGTTGCTGCACGTCTTCGTGTTCGCCTGGGGCGCGATGCTGGCCGTCACGGGGCGACAGCCGCTGTGGGCGCGGCGCATCGGCCGTTCGCTGGAATCGCGCCTTCGCCCACACGCGGGCGGCACGGGGCTGGGCGTGCTAGCCGCCGGGCTGCTCTGGGTGGCGCTGCCCTGCGGGCTGCTCTATTCGGCGCTGATGCTGGCCGGGCTAGGCAACGGTCCTTTGCAGGGCGCGCTGCTGATGGCGTTGTTCGCCATCGGAAGCGGCCTCTCGCTGCTGATCGGCCCCTGGGTCTGGCTGCGCCTGGCCGGCGACGGTGCCCGCCAGGCCTGGGGCGCACGGCTGGCCGGCGTGCTGCTGGCGGCGGTGGCCGCGCACGCGGTGTGGTCGGACCTCATCCGCCAGATCGACGCCTGGTGCCGATGAAGCAGGGGGCTTCCCCCGGGGGCGCATCGGCGGCGAGTGTCCTCCATCCCCGGGGCGTGATGCCGGTCACGGTGGCCGCGCCCTGAGGCGGGCCGGCGCCGGCGCCCGGGCGGGCAGAGGGAATCATCACCTCGATCTGGCCGGCGGCTTCGAGCACGCGCAACCGGTCGATCATCGCGGGATCGGCTTCGACACAAGGCAGCCGCGCATCGGCGAGCCTGCGCAGCAGGTTCATGCACATCGGACGGCCCCGGGGACGCTCAGTCCAGCGTGAGCCACTTGATGAGCAGCTCGAACACGAGCCACAGGACGGTGCCGCCGAATACGGCGCACAGCACGATGAGCAGCAGAAGATGGATCGACATCCGACCCTCCGTCGTTCGGTGGACGCGCATCCGGATCTCAGCGTCCGTCGCGCGGGCAGGTGCTGATGCCGAACAGGGTGTAGGCCGGGCAGTTGCCCACCACGCCCGTCAGCAGCGGCACCACGCCGATGTAGCCCCAGAACCCGACGGTTCCCCTGACCGCCAGGGCGATCAGCAGCAGGCCCGCGCCGATGCGCAGCGCGCGGTCGAGGACTCCGACATTCTTTGTCAGGAAAGGCATGCGAAATCTCCTTTGGATGATGAAAGGAAATCTTGCGCGCTGCCTCCCGCGCGGGGGTTGAGGTGGATCAAGTCGATCCACGAGGCGCTGGGTGGCGCCGCCGCTTGACGCAGCGCAAGCCCTCGCGTGGCCGGCAGGCCTAAGGTCGCTTCCATCGCAAACCGCCTGTTCAGGAGAGCCTTCATGCAGACCCCGAAATCCATCCTGCTTCACCTCGACGGCTCGGCCCGCACGGTGGAGCGCATCAGGCTGGCCCGCCAGCTCGCCGAGACTTTCGATGCCGAAGTGACGGCCCAACCGTGCACGCTTTCCGCGCTGATGCGCTATCCGTTCTCCATCGAGGCCGCCGCGGAGGCGGTCGCGATCATGCAGGAGATCGACAAGGACGCACGCGACAGGATGCACGCCACCTTCATGGAGCATGGTGCGGGCTCGCCGCGCCTGCATTGGACCGAGGCGCAGAGCGACGGCCCATGGGGCTTCGGCCGGCGTGCCCTGTACGCCGACCTGCTGATCCTCGGGCAGCGCGACCGCAACGACCCGATGGACGGCGAACTCCCCGGTGACTTCCTGCCCAGCGTGCTGGTGCAAAGCGGCCGGCCGGCGCTGGTGCTGCCTTACGCCGGGCCCATCGGCCCGATCGGCCGCAACGTGCTGGTGGCCTGGAAGGAGACGCGCGAATCCGCGCGTGCCGTGAGTTCCGCGCTGCCATGGCTGCGCAAGGCCGATCGCGTGGACGTTGTCGCGTACGGCGAAGGCGCGAACGAATCTCTGCAGAGCCTGCAGGCCTACCTGCGGATGCAGGGCGTCGGCAACATTCGCCTGCACCCCGGTGGCGACAAGGAGGAAGACGTCGGCAACAAGCTGCTGTCGCTCGCCTCCGACCTGAGTTCCGACCTGCTGGTGATGGGCTGCTACGGCCACAGCAGGGCGCGCGAGTGGGTGCTGGGCGGCGCCACGCTGTCCATGCTGCAGTGGATGACGCTGCCGGTGCTGATGTCCCACTGAGGCTTCCATGCGCATCGACTTCCTCGGCGGCACGGGCACCGTCACCGGCTCGAAGTACCTGCTGAGCCATGCGGGCCGGCGGCTGTTGGTCGACTGCGGGCTCTTCCAGGGGCTCAAGCAGCTGCGCCTTCGCAACTGGGACGTGCTGCCGGTCGATCCCGCCAGCATCGACGCGGTGGTGCTGACGCATGCTCACATCGACCACAGCGGCTTCGTTCCGCGGCTGGTACGGCTCGGCTTCAAGGGCGTCGTCTACTGCACCACGGCCACCCTGGAGCTCTGCGAGCTGCTGCTGCCGGACTCGGGCCGCCTGCAGGAAGAGGACGCCGACTATGCCAACCGCCACGGCCACTCGAAGCACAAGCCCGCGCTGCCGCTGTACACCGAGCAGGAGGCGCGCACGGCCCTCGGTCGCTTCGAGGCGGTTCCCTTCGGCCAGGAGTGTTCGCCATGGCCCGGCTGGTCCTGGCACATGTCCAGGGCCGGCCACATACTCGGCGCCGGCAGCCTGCGGATCGGCTGGGACGGTTCGAGCATTCTTTTCTCGGGCGACCTGGGGCGCAGCGAGGACCTGCTGATGCGTCCGCCCGAGGCCGCCAGCCCCGCGGACTACGTGGTGGTGGAGTCCACCTACGGAGGCCGCAGGCATCCCGTGGCCGACACGCTCACCGAACTCGCGGGCGTGATCAACCGCACGGCCGCGCGCGGCGGCATCGTGGTGATCCCGGCCTTCGCCGTCGGCCGGGCGCAGACGCTGCTGCACTGCATCCATCTGCTCAAGGAGGCGCACCGCATTCCGGACATGCCGGTGTACCTGAACAGCCCGATGGCGACCGACGCCACGCGCATCTACAGGAAGCACTGCGACGAGCACCGGCTGAGCGCGCAGCAGTGCGCGACGATGCTGGGGAAGACCATCGTCGTCAACACGATCGAGGAGTCGATACGGCTGAACACGCTGGGCTTCCCGTCGATCATCGTGTCCGCCAGCGGCATGGCCACCGGCGGGCGGGTGCTGCACCACCTGAAGGCCTACGCGCCCGACGCTCGCAACACCATCCTCTTCGCGGGCTTCCAGGCGGCCGGCACGCGCGGCGCCGCCATGGTGGCGGGCACCGACGCGGTCAAGATCCATGGTGCCTACGTGCCCGTGCGCGCGGAGGTCGCCAACCTGGAGACGCTGTCCGCCCATGCCGACCACGACGAACTGCTCGCCTGGCTCGATGGCCAGCGTGCGCCGCGGCAGGTGTTCGTGACCCACGGGGAGCCGGTGGCCGCCGACGCGCTGCGGCTGGCCATCGAGGAGCGCCACGGCTGGCCGTGCACGGTGCCCGAGTACCGCGAGTCGCGGGAGCTCTGAACCGCAGCCCCGCCTTGTGCCTCACGCTCAGGGCACGAGCACCGCGGCACCCTCGATGCGGCCCGCGCGCAGATCGGCCAATGCTTCGTTGGCCTGCGCGAGCGGGTAGGTCCTGACGTGAACCTGCAGCGGGTGCGCCTGCGCGAAATCGAGGAATTCACGGGCGTCCGCGCGAGTGAGGTTCGCCACCGAGACGACGCTGCGTTCCTCCCACAGCAGCCGGTACGGGAAGGCGGGAATGTCGCTCATGTGGATGCCGCCGCAGACCACCCGGCCGCCCTTGCGCACGACGCGCAGCGCCGCCGGCACCAGCTCGCCGGCGGGCGCGAAGATGATGGCCGCGTCCAGGGCTTCGGCCGGCACTTCGTTGGAGCCGCCGGCCCAGGCGGCGCCGAGGCTGCGCGCGAAGGCCTGCGTCGCCTTGTCCGCGGGCCGCGTGAATGCATAGACCTGGCGGCCCTGCGCGACTGCGGCCTGCGCCACGAGGTGCGCTGCAGCGCCGAAGCCGAAGATGCCCAGCCGGCGCGCGCCGTCGCCGGCGGCCTTGAGGCTGCGCCAGCCGATCAGGCCCGCACAGAGCAGGGGAGCGATGCGGGCCGCGTCGGTTTCGGGCATGGGAAGCGGCAGGCAGAACGCCGCTTCGGCGATCACATGGCTCGCGAAGCCGCCGTCGCGGTGATAGCCGGTGAAGCGCGGTGCGTCGCAGAGGTTCTCGTGGCCATCGACGCAGAAGGCGCAGCAGCCGCAGCTGTGGCCCAGCCACGGCACGCCCACGCGGTCGCCGACGCGGTGGCCCTCGACGCCCGCCCCGAGGGCCTCGACCACGCCCACGATCTCGTGCCCCGGCACGATGGGCAGCACGGGCAGCGGCAACTCGCCGTCGACCACGTGCAGGTCGGTACGGCAGACCGCGCATGCCAGCACGCGCAGCCGCAGTTCGCCCGGGCCGGGCTGCGGAATGTTGCGCCGCTCGAGTTCCAGCGGCAGCAGGGCCGCGTTCAGCACCATGGCGCGCATGGTCGGCGCGAGCCGCTCGGCGCAGTCGAAGGAGCGTGCCTGGGACGTGGTGTGCATGGCGGGCTCGCCAAAAAAGGATGAAGGCAGGGGCGTCGCCGCCTCAGGCCATGTATTTGCCGCCGTTGATCGACAGCGTGATGCCGTTGATGAACGCCGACTCGTCCGCGACGAGGAACACCACGCCGCGCGCGATCTCGGCGGGCGTGGCGAGGCGGCCGGCCGGAATGTCCGACAGAATCCTCGCCATCGTCTCGGGTGCGACCGCCTCCACCATGGGGGTGTCGGTGTAGCCTGGTGCCACCACGTTGGCGGTGATGTTGCGCGAGGCGCCTTCCAGCGCGAGCGACTTGGTGAAGCCCACGAGCCCGGCCTTCGTGGCCGCGTAGTTCACCTGGCCCGCCTGCCCGGACAGGCCGTTGACCGAACCCATGTTCACGATGCGGCCGAAGCGGCGCTCGCGCATGCCGCCGATGACGGCGCGGCACATGCTGAAGCAGCCGCCCAGGTTCACGTCGAGCACCTCGCGCCACTGCTCCAGGCTCATCTTGTGCAGCATCGTGTCGCGGGTGATGCCGGCGTTGTTGACCAGCACGTCGATGGGGCCGAGTTCGGACTCCACGTGCGCGACGCCGGTCTGGCAGGCGGCGTGATCCGCCACGTTCCAGCAGAAGGCCGGGATGCCGGTGCGCGCGGCGAAGGCCTGCGCGGCCTCCGCGCGGTTCGCGAAGTTCACCGCCACGCGGTAGCCCGCCGCCTGCAGTGCCTCGGCCGTGGCCGCGCCGATGCCCGAGGTCCCGCCGGTGACGAGCGCGACGCGCATCTCAGGCGTCCACGAGCAGGTCGTTCACCACCACCGTGACGCCCGGCGTGGCCCATGCGGCGCCTTGCACCGCGTCGCGCTCGGTCCAGGAGTGGACGGTGCCGCGCAGCGTGACGTGCGAGCCGTCCACCGAGATGGAGAGCTTGCGGGCCTCGCGGTCGGCCTGGCGCGAGAGCGCCTCGTGGATCTTCTTTTCCACGTCGGCGGGGCTCACCCTGGGCTTGACCTTCACGAGGTTCGACACGCCGGTCACGCCCATCAGGTCGCGCACGGCGACTTCGGCGGCGTTGCGCTGGTAGTCCCATTCGACCTCGCCGTTCAGGCTGAGCCAGCCCTTCTCCACCATCGGGTGGATCTTGCCGTCGGGCACGAGCACGTTCCATTCGAGCGCGCGCTCGGCCGCCAGGGCGATGTCGGCGTCGGTGCGCTGATTGTCGAAAGGCAGCTTCACCGTGAGTTCGATCGCCAGCGCCTTCACGCCGTAGACGCGCTGCGCGGCGCGCTCGACCGCGTACTTCTCGGCGTAGCTGGAGAGATGGCCGGTGAGCGTGACCACGCCGTCCTTGACGATCACGCCGATGTCGGAGGACTTGACGTCGGGGGCCCAGGTCAGCTCGGCCTGGATGTCGTTGCGCAATTGGGTATCGGTCTTCATGAGGAATTCCTTGCTGTGGATGGATCGGAACCGGTCGTCCTGGCGCTGCCGTGGCGGCCGTGGAATCCACTGTAGGAAGGGGTGGAGGAGCGCGTATTGCGCTGGATCAAGCGCAGGTGCGGCGGGCGCCGCGGCGTTCAGCCGATGGCTTCAAGCAGCATCGCCTGGAGGACGAAGCGGCGGTTGTCGGCCTGGGGGGTCGTGTCCCCGAGCAATTCGGCGAGCCGGTCGGCGGGATGGGCCTTCATCGCGGCGCCCTCGAAGACCGGAATGCCGGCGTGTTCCGCAATGCGCTGCACGAGCACGGGGTCCAGCCCCTGGCATTCCACCGCTTCGTAGAGCCGGCCGAGCATGCGGGCGGTGTGCTGCACTTCCTGGGGGGAACTCTCGGCGGAGAGGCTCGAGCGCATCACGGCCACGTGCGCGCCGAGCTCTTCCGCGGCGCGGCGGAACAGCGCCTGCGCTTCGTCGGGCGGTGCCTCGCAGAGAAGGCCCAGGTTCTTGCCGCGCAGCAGCGGGCGGGTGGTCCCGCCGAGCGCGGCGCGCTGCAGGATGCGCGCGCGGGACAGCAGGCTGGCCACGCTCAGCGGAGAGAGCTGCGGCTCGACCTCCGGACTGCGGACGATGTTGGTAGGGGGCATGGCAAGGGTCGTGTGTGACTCGCCAAGGTTAGGCATGCGGGCTGGGCCGCATTTGATACAGGTCAAGGCATCGGACCGCTTCGGTGTGACAGAGGCCTCGACCCGTGCCGCTGTTACACGCCGGACACATTGCATTGACCAAGTGTCACGCCGGGATTCGAGCCATTGGTATTGCATTTTCGATGGCTCCCTAGCATCGATTCATCGAAACGCGACAGACCACCAAGGAGTCTCGATGCTCAACACCACCCCCACGAACACCGCGCAGTTTTCCCCGAGCCTGACCCTGCCCGCCGGCAGCCGGGAGTGCGCGGGCCGCAGCACCATGGACACGCTGAAACTGCTGGGCGAGCAGCTCAAGCCGCAGCGGCGCGTGGTGCACACGGGCGACACGATCTACCAGGCGGGCGAGCGCTTCGGCAACCTCTACATCCTGAATTCGGGCTTCTTCAAGATCGTGAACCTCTCGGCCGACGGGCGCGAGCAGGTGGTGGGCCTGAAGTTCCGCGGCGACTGGCTGGGCTTCGACGGCATCGCCGGCGGACGCTATGCCTGTGACGCGGTGGCCATGGACACCGGCGAGATCTGGGTCGTTTCCTACGAGGCGCTGCTTGCGACCTGCGCCGTGCAGCCCGAGCTCCTCCAATTGCTGCACGCCGCGATGAGCCGCGAGATCGCCCATGACCGCGATTCGCTGATGTCCGTGTGCACGCTGCCGGCCGATGCCCGCGTGGCCGATTTCCTGCGCTACTGGGCGCAGACCCTGGCCGAGCGCGGAATGCGCGGCGACGAGATCACGCTGCGCATGACGCGCGCCGAGATAGGAAACTACCTGGGCATGACGCTCGAGAGCGTGAGCCGCGCGCTGTCGCGGCTGGCGAGGGACAACGTGATCGGCTTCGCGACGAAGGGGCGCCGCGACGTGCAGATCCCCGACGTGGGCGCACTCAGTGCTTTCGTGCAGCGCTGCCTCGCGCCCGCGCCGACCATGCTGCAGTAGGAAGAGCGCCGCGACCGGGCGTCAGATGTGCCCGGCCAGCACCTTCGCCATGGCGCGCGCAAGCTCGGCGCGCGAATAAGGCTTGCGCAGCAGCTCCCAGCTTTGCGGAACCTCGCGATCGGCGTCCAGCAGCTCCGAGGAGAACCCCGACATCAGCAGCACCGCCATCTGCGGAAAGCGCTGCTGCACTTCCGCCGCCAGCCGCGTGCCGCGCATGCCCGCGCCCAGCGCGATATCGCTCAGCAGCAGGTCGAAGGGGCCTGCTCCCGCATCGAGGACGGACAGGGCCTGGTCGGCGGTGGTGGCCGATACCACTTCGCAGCCCAGCGCGGCCAGGAAGGCTTCGACCACCTTGCGGACTTCAGCGTCGTCCTCGACCAGCATCACCCGCAGTCCGGCGGGGAGTGCTTCGCTGCCCGGAAGCTCTTCCATGGCGACGGGTGCGTCCGGCTCTTCTTCCTCCGGCTCCTGCTGCCGCGGCAGGTAGAGCGTGACCGTGGTGCCCTGGCCCACCTTGCTGTCGATCGACACGGCGCCGCGCGACTGGTTGACGAAGCCGTACACCGTGCTCAGGCCCAGGCCCGTGCCGCGCCCGGCTTCCTTCGTGGTGAAGAAAGGCTCGAAGGCGCGCTCCTTCACGTCGTCGGGCATGCCTGTGCCGCTGTCGGTGATGGCGATCGCGACGAAATGCGTGGTGCCGTCGCTGCCGGGATTGTTTTGCTCGTTGCGCAGGTCCGTCGGCAGCGCGTCGCAGATGCCGGTGCGAAAGCGCAGCGTGCCACCCTCGGGCATGGCGTCGCGCGCATTGATCGCGATGTTGAGCAATGCCGACTCCAGCTGGCCCGGATCGGCCATGACCAGCGGATGGCCGGGCACCGTGTCGATCTCGATGCGGATGCGCTGGTCCAGCGTCCGGCGCAGCATGTCGGCCAGCGAGTGCAACAGCGCATGCGTGTCCACGGCGGCGGGCTGCAGCACCTGCCGCCGCGAGAAAGCCAGCAGCTTGCCGGTGAGTTCCGCACCGCGCCGCGATGCCCGGGCGGCGGCAGCCAGCAGCCGCTGTCCGTGGCTGCTGTGCGCCAGTTCCGGCAGTTCCTCGAGGACCTGCAGGTTGCCCTGGATGACGGTCAGCAGGTTGTTGAAGTCGTGCGCGATGCCGCCCGTGAGCTGGCCGACGCTCTCGAGCCGCTGCGCATGGTTGAGCGCCTCTTCCGTCTGCACGCGCTGCAGGCTGGTGGCGAGCAGGCTGGACAGCGACTCGAGAAAGCGCACCTCCTCGTCCCCGAAGCGCCTGGACTCCCTGGAGCGTACCGACAGCATGCCGATCACGCGCCCCCGGTCCGACAGCGGCACGGCGAGCGCGCTGACCAGGCCGGCGTCGATGTAGGCCGCGGGCACGCGAAAGCGCGCTTCGTCGGCGTAGTCGGGCACCACGACGGGCCGGCCCTGCGAGAAGACGAAGCCCGGCGGAGTGTCCGGGCGGTTGGCGACGTGCGCGCCGATCTCCTCGCCCGGTACCAGCCCGACACCGCTGGCCACGCGGAACTCGAGGCGGTTGCTGTCGAGCAGCCAGACCATCGCCACCTCGACCTCCAGTGCCCGGGTGATGATCTCCGGCACGTGCTGCAGCACCGCCTGCAGGTCTCGCGTATCGACCGCCAGCCGCCCGAGCTGGGCCAGGTGCTCGCTGTAGCGGGCGCGCTGCAGCGCCTGCTTCACGCGCGGATAGGCGCCGATGTCGCGGATGGCGGCAACGACGAAGGGCAGGCCATGGCTCTGCAGCGGGCTGAGCGCGATCTCGACCATCACCTCGCTGCCGTCCTTGCGCTTGGCCGCCAGTTCCATGTGCGTGCCCATGGGGCGAGGGCGCGGAGCACGACCGTAGGCCTCGCGGTACGAGGCGTGGCGCGGGCGGATGCTGTCGGGCACCAGCTCCTCGACGTTCAGCCCGAGCAGCTCGTCTTGCGCATAGCCCAGCAGCGCGGCCGCCGAGGGGTTGGCGAGCATGATGCTGCCGGACTGGTCCACGAGCAGCAGCGAATCGGGATAGGCCACGAAGAGCGAACGGAAGACGCTGCTTTCGTCGATGCCCGAGGGCAGGCGCCGGATGGGCGCGCCGGGCGCCTCGGGCAGCACAGGGGGGCTGTCCGAAGTGTCAGCCATGGGACACCGGCGGCACCAGCATGTAGCCCGCGCCTCGCACCGACCTGATGAGCTGCGGATCGTCCGCGTCCGTCTCTATCTTCTTGCGCAGCCGGCCGACCTGCACGTCGATCGTGCGGTCGAAGGGCGTGGCTTCGCGTCCGCGTGTCTGCTCCAGCAGGAAGTCGCGCGAAAGCACGCGACCTGGATGCAGGGTGAAGACGTGCAGCAGGTCGAACTCGCCGCCGGTCAGCACGACGCTCTCGCCCTGCGGATTGCGAAGGCTGCGCGAGCCTGTGTCCAGTTGCCAGCCTGCAAAGCGCAGCTTGCCGGCAGACGCCGGCTGATTGGCCACCGGTGCCGGCGTGGCAGGCGCCAGCCGCCTGAGCACGGCCTTCACGCGGGCCACCAGCTCGCGCAGGTCGAAAGGCTTGGTGACGTAGTCGTCCGCTCCCACCTCCAGGCCCACCACCTTGTCGACCGCGTCGCCGCGCCCGGTGACGATGATGAGGCCGCAGCGCCAGCTCTCGCGCATGCGGCGGGCGATGGTGAATCCGTCTTCGCCGGGCAGTCCGAGGTCGAGCAGCACGAGGTCGGCGGGGTCGGTTTCCATCAGCGCCGTGAGAGCCCGCCCCTCATGCACCTGGCTGACGCGGAAGCCATGCCCCTGCAGGTAGCCGGCCAGCAGCTCGGTGATGTCGGGTTCGTCGTCGAGAACCGCGATGTGGGGTGTGTTTTTCATGCGCTGGCGAGGAAATACAGCACGAATTTCCTGGGTGTTCCGGTCTGGGCTGAGCGTAGCACGCACGCTGTGCCGAGGCATCCCATACCAGGGTACCAGGGCACGCTGCACGGTGCCCGCAGGCCGTATCCGCTGCGGTATCCGTCGCGTTCCCCGGCCCGCGCGGGCCTCCCGCCTCAGAGGCCCAGCCAGGCCCGAAGCGCCGCCCGGCTGCCCACGCCCGCGCGGCTGTAGGCGTTGCGCAGGTGCACCCGCACCGTGGCCGGAGACAGGCCGAGGCGAAGCCCGATGTCCTTGCCGGAATGCCCCATGCAGTACAGCCGCGCGATCTCGGCCTGCCTCGGGGTCAGCGCGGCGATGCCGTCGCGCGCCGGGCGGCGGTGCAGGGCGACGCGCAGGCCGCTTTCGTCCTGGCCGACCTCGATCGACCATCCGCCGGCCTCCAGCTGCCGCAACGCCGTCCGATGGCCGGACAGCCATGCCCGCGGCAGGCGCGGAGAGGTCGCGCCCGCCAGGGCCGAGAGCGCCGGCCATGCGGCGCAGAAGGCGCGGTTGGCGAACAGCACCCAGCCGTCAGCGTCGGTGAGGGCCAGCGGCTGCGCTTCCTCGTCCAGGCCCTGCCGGGCATGCGCGTACAGGCGGTTCACCAGCAGCGATTCGCGGATCTGCGGCGTGAGCGCGGTCAGCGCGCGCGCATCGCGCTCGGTGTGCGCAGGCGAGCCGGGCCCGCGGTTGAGATACAGGTGCACGAAGGTCTCGCTGCCCTCGAAGGGAATCGCCACGCCCATCTGGTGGACGATGCCGTGGCTCGAGAGGAACTCGCGCCAGGCGGGCGGCGTCCGCTTCCAGCGCGGATCGTCGTCGTTGGCGAACGCGGCCTGCTCGGGCTGCGCGCGCATGGCGAAGGTGATGAAGTCGAGCTCGGCGCCGTTGATCCGGTTCCACTGCTCGCTCATCGCGGCCAGGTCATAGCCGATGCCCACCGAGGAGACGAAGCTGCGCGGATGCCAGGTGTTGATGGCGCCGTGGTCGGCGCGGAACTCGTTCAGCAGGCGGCGCAGCAGCTCGTGCTGGAAGCGTTCGCTGCCGGTGGTGCGGGCCAGGCGCAGCAGCGACAGCGGCTCGGTTCCGCCGGTGGGGCGGGTGGGGTGAGCGTCGGGATCGGAGGGTGGTGTCCGTGAGGGCATGGCACGCGGGTCGCGATCTGGGGCCGGGCAAAGGAGGGGGCCGGCAAGGGCGCCGCAGGCTACCACAAAGCATGGTACGGGCCGGGCATGCAGCGCCTGCAGCATCGGCGGGGCGGCCTCCAGAGCCGCACGAGCGAGGAGAACACACCATGACGACCCGACCATCAACGCGCCTGTCGCCCACCGCGCAGCTTCTGTGCGCCCTGAGTCTTTGCGCCGTGCCCGCCGCGCAGGCCCAGGTGCTCAACCCCAACCTGTGTCCGGGCGGAACGCTCTACAGCAGCCGCGACGAGGGCGCCTATTCCGGCTTCAGCAGTGCGCGCGACGTGGTACAGGCCGACTGCCAGAGCAACATCGCCGGCGGCGCCGAGTCGCAGGCCGGCATCGACCTGAGTTCGGGCAACACGGCCATCGGGCGCTCGGCCACGGCCTATGGCGGCAATGCGTCGGCCTACGGCATTCGTGCCCAGGCCGCCGGCAACGGCGCGACCGCCATGGGCCTGAGCAGCAACGCGAGCGCGAACTCGGCCACCGCGATCGGCTCCTTCACCGAGGCCAGCGCCGGTTCGGCGCTGGCGGTGGGCAACGTGGCCAAGGCCAGCGGCGAATCCTCGGTGGCCCTCGGCTACCGCAGTGCGGCCTCGGCCGTGGAGGCGGTCTCCGTCGGCGCGGACAGCGCGGCCAGCGGGGAGCGCGCCGTCGCGGTAGGCAACGACAGCGAGGCGATCGGCGCGCGTGCCAGCGCCCTGGGCGTGAACAGCAAGGCCCGCGAGGAGCGCAGCCTCGCCGTCGGCGCCGACAGCGACGCCGGCGGGTTCGCCAGCATGGCGCTTGGCTCGGCATCGCGCGCGTACGGCGACGGCGCCATGGCGCTGGGCTACGCCAGCTTCGCCAACGCAGCCGGAGCGATGGCGCTGGGCCGCAACGCATGGGCCAGCGGCCAGAACTCGGTGGCCATCGGCGCCCAGAGCAGCGACGGCGGCCGCAGCAACGTGGTGTCCTTCGGCTCCACGGGCAACCAGCGCACGCTGACCAATGTCGCGGGCATCGAGGCCAGCGGCCAGGTCGATGCCGGCACGCTGTCCGTGGGGGGCGCCGCCGAGGTGGGCGGGCGGCTGGTCACGCTGGGCGGCATCGACAACCGGGGCGCAGGCATCCTCAATGCCGGGCGCATCGGCGGCGTCGTCGCCGGCGAGGTCAGCGCCACATCGAGCGACGCGGTCAACGGCGCGCAGCTGTACGGCGTGCGCACCACCGCCGAGCAGGCGCTGACCCTGGCGACGACGCAGGGCGCGCAGGTGATCGACATGACCCAGCAACTGCAGACGCACACGACGCAGATCCAGGCGCAGTCGGTGCAGCTGCAGGCGGTGGTGAACGGCCAGCTCGGCGTGTGCACCGTGAACGGCGGGGCGCTGCGCTGCTCGGTGCCCGGGCAGGCGGCGGCCAGTGCCAGCGGCATGGGGGCCGTGGCGGTGGGCATCGGCGCCTCGGCGCAGGGCGACGGCGCCCAGGCCATCGGCCGCGATGCACAGGCGCTCCACGCGGGCTCGCTGGCGATCGGCGACGGCGCGCGGGCCCTGGCCGACCCGACCACGGCCATCGGCGCGGCCTCGCTGGCCAGCGGAGTCAACGCCGTGGCGCTGGGCGCGAACGCCCGGGCCGTGGCGCCGGAGTCGGTCGCGCTGGGGCAGGGCTCGGTGGCGGACCGTCCTTCCACGGTGAGCGTGGGCAGCGCGGCGGCGCCGCGCCAGATTGTCAACGTCGCGCCCGGCACCCTGCCCACCGACGCGGTCAACCTCTCGCAGCTGGAGCGCACGAGCGCGCAGCTCGGCGCCCAGGTGCAGGCGGTGCGCGAGTTCGCGGCGCGCGGCGTCGCGCAGGCCATGGCCATGCCGTCGGTGCCGATGCTGCAGGCCGGCCGCCGCTGGGTCGGCGCCGCGGCGGCCCACTATGCGGGCCAGAGCGCGCTGGGGGTGGGCTTCGCGTACCAGCTCGACAGCAACTGGCAGGTGGGCGGCGGGCTCTCCGTCGCCACCGGCTCCGGCGCGCAGGTCGGGGGGCGGGTGCAGGCCGGCTATCAGTGGTAGCCGGAGGGCGCATCCGGCTCCGGGGCTATCGGGTCCAGCGCCAGTCCTCGATCTCCGGCATGTCCTTGCCGTGGCGGGTGATGTAGGCCCGGTGCTCCAGCAGTCTGTCGCGCAGGTGCTGCTGCACGTGGCCAGCGCTGTCGCACAGGCCCGGCACGCGGGCGATCGCGTCGGCGGCGAGGTGGAAGCGGTCCAGCCGGTTGAGCACCGTCATGTCGAAGGGCGTGGTGGTGGTGCCTTCCTCGCAGTAGCCGTGCACGTGGAAGCCGGGATGGTTGCGCCGCTTGTAGATCAGCCGGTGGATCAGCGCCGGGTATCCGTGGAACGCGAAGATCACGGGCCGGTCGATGGTGAAGATGGCGTCGAAGTCCGCATCGGGCAGCCCGTGCGGGTGGGCGTCCGGAGACTGCAGCGCCATCAGGTCGACCACGTTCACCACGCGCACCTTCAGTGACGGCAGCTTCTCGCGCAGCAGGTCGACCGCCGCCATCGTCTCCAGCGTCGGCACGTCGCCGGCGCAGGCCATCACCACGTCGGGCGCGCCGCCTTCGTCGTTGCTCGCCCATTCCCAGATGCCCAGGCCGGTGGTGCAGTGGCGGGCCGCCGACTCGATGTCCAGCCACTGGGGCGCGGGCTGCTTGCCGGCCACGATGACGTTCACGTAGTCGCGGCTGCGCAGGCAGTGGTCGACCACCGACAGCAGGGTGTTGGCGTCGGGCGGCAGGTACACGCGCACCACTTCCGCCTTCTTGCTGGCCACGTGGTCGAGGAAGCCCGGGTCCTGGTGGCTGAAGCCGTTGTGGTCCTGGCGCCAGACGTGGCTCGTGAGCAGGTAGTTCAGCGAGGCGATCGGCCGGCGCCAGTCGATGCCGCGCGTCACCTTGAGCCACTTGGCGTGCTGGTTGAACATCGAGTCGACGATGTGGATGAAGGCCTCGTAGCAAGAGAAGAAGCCGTGCCGCCCGGTCAGCAGGTAGCCCTCGAGCCAGCCCTGGCAAAGGTGCTCGCTCAGCACCTCCATCACCCGGCCGTCGGGCGAGAGGTTCTCGTCGCCCGGCCACACCTGCGCGGTCGTGGTCCGCCCGGTCACCTCGAACAGGGCCGAGAGCCGGTTCGACGCAGTCTCGTCCGGCCCCATCACGCGGAAGTTGCGCTCCCGTTCGCTGGCGCGCATGACCTCGCGCAGGAAGGTGCCAGCGACGCGCGTGGCTTCGGCGTCGGTCGCGCCCGGCGCCGCCACGGGCACCGCGTGCGCGCGAAAGGGCGGCAGCGCCAGGTCCTTCAGCAGCAGCCCGCCGTTGGCGTGCGGATTGGCGCTCATGCGGCGATTGCCCCTGGGTGCGATCGCGGCGATCTCGGGGCGGAGCGCGCCGTCGGCGTCGAAAAGCTCTTCCGGACGATAGCTCAGCAGCCAGTGCTCCAGCAGTTCGATGTGCTGCGGCTTGGCCGAGAAGTCGGTGAGCGGCACCTGGTGCGCACGGAAGGTGCCCTCGATCTGCACGCCGTCCACGTGGCGCGGTCCGGTCCAGCCCTTGGGGGAGCGCAGCACGATCATCGGCCAGCGGGGGCGCACGCGGAAGCCGTTGGCGCGGGCATTGGCCTGAATGGCGCGGATGCCGTCCAGCGCCGTGTCGAGCGCCGCCGCCATCTGCCTGTGCATGTCGGCGGGCTCGTCGCCCACCACGAAGTACGGTTCGTGGCCGTAGCCGCGCAGCAGCTGCGTCAGCTCGTCCTCGCCGATGCGCGCCAGCACGGTCGGGCCGGCGATCTTGTAGCCGTTGAGATGCAGCACCGGCAGCACCGCGCCGTCGCGCTCGGGGTTCAGGAACTTGTTGGAGTGCCAGCTCGCCGCCAGCGCGCCGGTCTCGGCCTCGCCGTCGCCCACCACGCAGCAGGCGAGCAGCGAGGGGTTGTCGAACACGGCGCCGTAGGCATGCAGCAGCGAATAGCCGAGTTCGCCGCCTTCGTGGATGGAGCCCGGCGTCTCGGGGGCCGCGTGGCTCGGAATGCCGCCCGGAAAGGAGAACTGGGTGAACAGCCGCCGCAGGCCCGCGGCGTCCCGCCCGACCTCCGGATAGACCTCGCTGTAGCTGCCTTCGAGCCATGTGTTGGCGACCACGCCCGGGCCTCCGTGGCCGGGGCCCGCGATGAAGATCGCGTCGAGATCCCGCGCGTTGATGGCGCGGTTCATGTGCGCGTAGACGAAGTTGAGGCCGGGCGTCGTGCCCCAGTGCCCCAGCAGGCGCGGCTTGATGTGCTGGAGCGCGAGCTTCTCGCGCAGCAGCGGGTTGTCCATGAGGTAGATCTGGCCCACCGACAGGTAGTTGGCGGCGCGCCACCAGGCGTCGAGCAGCGCGAAGTCGTCCGGAGCTGGCGGTTCGGTGGAAGAAGAGGCCATGTCGAAGTTCCCGGGGAATGGATCGACGCTCCAGTATGGGCACGTGGGCGCGCATCGGGTTGATGTCGGTCAAACCCGTAACAACCGATACAGGAAGCGCGGCTTTGTGTTGCCTTGATCCCGCGCAAACCCGGCAAGGCCGCGCCGCGCCAGCATTCGTTTCAGGCCCTTCGGGCCAGGAGTACACGCCATGAGCACCGAATTCACCTTCCCGCTGGCGCTGTGCAAGGCCCAGTACGGCATCTGGCTGCACGCGCTTTCGATGTTCGAGACGATCGGATCGCGGGTGCTGCAGGACTGCATCGCGCTGACCCGCGCCGAGACGGATGCGGTCATGCGCGCCGAGGACTGGCCCGCGCTGGCCATGGCGCCGATGCAGGTGCTGCGGCGCCAGGGACCGAATCTCTCCGCGCATGTGCCTGCGGCCACCCACGAGGCCGCGCAGGCCCAGCCCTCGCGAAAGGCCGTGGTGAGCGAGGCCCTGCACACGCTGCACGGTGCCCTGGCCTGCGCGCCTTCAGCGCACCGGATGAACGCCGGCCGCAAGGCCGCCACGGCAAGGCGGCAGGCATGATGCTTTCGACCATCTCGGTGCACCTCGACCACACCGAGTGCTGCGAGGTCCGCACCCGCCTGGCGGCGCGGCTCGCAAGGCTGCACGGGAGCCATCTGATGGGCATCGTGCCCACCTGGGCCCCGGCCGGAACAGGCCCGGCTCCGCGTGGTTCAGGAGATCTGGACCGCACGATCGCCGAGGCCTCGCTGCACCTGCGCAGGCGGGCCGAAACCGTCGCGCATGTGTTCCACAGCCGGATACGTCCTGCTGCGTCCTCCAGCGATGCACGGCTGGTGGACGGCGATCCGGTGCAGGCCGTGGTCCACCATGGCCGGGCCAGCGACCTGATCGTCGTCGGGCAGGCCGACGAGGCCGCGGCAGTGTGCGAGGCGGCGAATCGGCTGCCCGAGGACGTCATGCTGAATGCGGGGCGGCCGGTTCTCATCGTTCCGAGTGCGGTGCGCTGCGCCTCTGCGGACCTCGACAGGATCCTCGTGGCCTGGGACGGCAGCAGGGAAGCAGCCATGTCGCTGCGCGGCGCGATGCCGCTGCTGCGCAGTGCCACGCATGTCACGCTGCTGTCCTTGCGCAGGGAGCCCGCCGCAGCCTCGCCGCAGGCGCCCGACCCCGAGGACCTGAGCGGCTGGCTGCTGCGCCACGGCATCCAGGCCAGCGTGGAGCGCATGGTGACGCCGCTGCGCATAGCCGAAGCGCTGCTCGACCGCGCCGAGGTGCTCGCCAGCGATCTGCTCGTGATGGGAGGCTACGGCCATGCCCGCGTGCAGCAGCAGTTGCTGGGCGGCGTGACCCGCGAAGTGCTGATGCGCTCGGGCGTCCCCCTGCTGATGGCGCACTGACACGGCGCCTTCGTTGCCTCGCGGAGCCGCCGGTGCGAGGCTCGGCCCTGTGTTCAGGCCGGATGCGCGCCGGCCGGGCCGGACTCCGGCGCCGTCTGCCGCGGCGGCAGCACGATGAGCCTGTTAAGCAGCGTCGTCAGTCCTTCGGTGCGGCGCGCGGCCCGTTCCACGGCGGCGCGCCGGGCCTCGTCGGCCACCTGGCCGCGCAAGGTAACGACGCCGTCCTTGACGCTCACGTCGACGTCGCAGCCGTTGACGGCGGGGTCCCAGTTGAGCTGGGCGAAGACGTCGTGCCTGAGTTGGATGTCGGGGTTCATGGTCGTTCTCTCCGGCGATCGGGCACGGGCGTCACTTTCCTTCGGTGCCCGCGGGACGGGCCTTGCGCTTCGCCGCTTCGAGCGTGCGCGCCGAGGCGTCGGCGACTGCCTTGGCGGCCGAGCGCATGGCTTCTTCAGCCTTGCCGAGCGCTTCGCGCGTGGCCTGCGCGGCCTTCTCGGCTTCTTCCTTGCCGGCCTGCGCGGACCGGTTCACCGATTCTTCCGCCCGGGCGAGGGCCTCCCTGGATGCCTGGGCAGCCTTGCTGCTTTCTTCCTGGGCCGCGCGCGCGGCGTCCTTGCCTTCGTCGACCGCCTTGGCCGCCGATGTCGCGGTCTTTTCTTCCAGTCGCGTTGCCGCTTCGGCCGCCTTTCGCGCGGCCTGGCGAATGCCCTCGGCCAGGGCCCTCGATACCTTGCCGGCGGTGGCCTTGCTCTTGTCGGCGGCGGACTTGGCGGCATTCATGGCCTGGCGGGCGGCCTTTTCCGCGTCGCGCGCGGCCCGGCCGGCTTCCGCGCGCGTCGCGTCACCCGCTTTCTGCATCGCGCTCTCCGGCGGGCTGAGCTGTCCGGGCGCTGTGTAGTCGGCGGCGAATGCGCAGGCGCCGGCGGCGAGGGCCGCGGACGCCAGCAGGTTGCGCAGTGTGTCGGAGGTCATGCTTCTTCCTGTGGGTTGTTGTCGTGGAGATGTCTTGAGAAGGCGCCTTCAGCCCGGCGTCATCTTCGCGCGCACCAGCAATACGGGCACGGGGCTGCTGCGCGCCACGCGGTCGGCGTCGCTGCCGAGCGCCAGCCGGCTGAGGCCGCGCCGGCCGTGGGTTCCCATCACGATCAGGTCGCAGGCGGCCTTCGCGGCCTCTTCGGTCACGACCTCGGCGATCCGCTCCTGCGTGACTTCGCGCAGCACGGTCTCGGCCCCGACCCCGGCGGCCGTCGCCCTGGCCTGTGCGCGCGCGAGGATCGATTCGCCGTATTCGCGCGCCTTCTGCAGGCCGGTCTCGAAGCTGGAGACGCTCGACATCTCCATCAGCATCGGGAAGTCGTCGACCACGTGGAGCAGGCGCAGCCTGCTTCCGAGTTCGCCGGCCAGGCGGATGGCTTCCTGCAGGCCGCAGTCGGCCGTGGGGCTGCCATCCAGCGGAACCAGCACGTGCTTGTAGACGGACATGGGTTTCTCCTCGGGCCGCTTTCAACGAATGCCCGCCGCCGGCCCCGGCGCGACGGGCAGCCAGATTCTTCCGTCGCCCGCCCGGGCCGGGCTTGCGCCACATCAACATCGCCACGGCGGTGGCGGCGGCTTGATGTGTGTCAAGCCGCCCGGCGCGCGCGCATGGAGACTGAAGCCGAACCGCCATCTACCGAACACGACCGGACGCCGCCATGTCTCCCCGAATCCTCGTTCCGCTGGACAGCAGCATCGCCTCGCTGCGAGGACTCGACGAAGCCATCCGCCTCGCGGTGCGCGACAACTGCGCGTTGCGGCTCGTGCACGTCGTGGAGGCCGCGAGATACGACGACGGCGGCGGCAGGCCTGCCGGCGCGGACCTGATCCCGTGGATGGAGCGGGCCGGCGCGCAGATCCTGCAGCTGGGACGGGCGCGGGCCGAAGCGGCCGGCATCCCGGCGCAGACGCTGCTCTTCACCGCGCGGACGGCGTGCGTCGCGGACATCGTCGTCGAGCAGGCCAGGGCCTGGGAGGCCGGGCTGATCGTGATCGGCACGAGCGGACGGCGCGAGGGCCTCGGGCAAGCCGTGCAGGCAGCCGGCGCAGTTCCCGTGCGCCTGGTGGTGCACGGCGTGCAGGAGAGGGAGTCCGGCCCCGGGTCGGCGCACGAAGATGTCGCAGCTGCCGCCTGAGCCGCCGCGCCCCGCGTGGCCCGCGCGGCTGTGGAGGGCCGTGAGGCCCCGCATCGCCATTGCGCTTGCCGCCGTGGCCGTGATCGCGGCCGGTGCGTGGCTGGGTTCGCAGTTTCTGCTGGGGCCGAGCGTCGACGCGACGATGGTGGTGCGGCGCGACTTCGTGCAGTCGGTGGTTGCCAGCGGACACGTGGAGGCGCCGCATCGCGTGAACATCGGCGTGCAGGTCACGGGTGTCGTGAAGACCGTGCCCGTGGCGGAGGGCCAGCACGTGCGCGCGGGGCAGGTGCTGATCGAGCTCGAGAGCGCGGAATGGTCGGCCGCGCTCGCGCAGGCCGAGGCGGCCGTGTCGCAGGCGAGGGCACGGCTGAGGCAGCTGCGCGAGGTGCAGGCGCCGGTGGCGGCGCAGGCCGTGCGCCAGGCCGAGGTCAACCTGGACAACGCGCGTGCGCAGCTGCGCCGCAACACCGATCTGTTCCGCCAGGGCTTCGTCGGGCAGGCCGCGCTGGACGACCTGCGCAAGGCGGTGGATCTCGCCGAATCGCAGCTGCGCGCGAGCCGCAGGCAGCTCGAGAGCGCGAGCGACGGCGGCAGCGACCATGCGATGGCCGAGACCGCACTGGCGCAGGCGGTGGCGGGCGCGGCCGTGGCGCGCTCCCGCCTGGTCTATGCGACCGTCGCCGCGCCGGTGGAGGGCACGCTGATCGACCGCGCGGTGGAGCGCGGGGACGTGGTGCAGCCCGGCAAGGCGCTGATGGTGCTGTCGCCGGCCGGCAAGACGCAGCTGGTGGTGCAGATCGACGAGAAGAACCTCCAGATGCTCGCGCCGGGCCAGAAGGCCATCGCCTCGGCCGATGCCTATCCCGGCCAGCGGATGGTGGCCGAGCTGGTCTACATCAATCCGGGCGTGGACGTGCAGCGCGGCTCGGTCGAGGTCAAGCTCGACGTCGCGCAGCCGCCGACCTACCTGCGCCAGGACATGACGGTGTCGGTCGACATCCAGGTCGCGCAGCGGCAACAGGCGGTGCTGGTGGCGTCCGATGCGCTGCGCGACGCGGACCTTGCCGCCGCCTGGGTGCTGAAGGTCGAGGGCCGCCATGCGCGGCGCCAGCCGGTGCGCCTGGGGCTTCGCGGCAATGGCTTCGCCGAGGTGCTCGACGGGCTGCGGCCGGGCGACCTGGTGCTGCCGGCGAAGACGCCCGGCATCGGGGACGGCTCCCGTCTGCGCGCCACGGCCGTCTCGCCTGCGGACCTGCGCCCGCCGTCGCCGTGAGGCCTTGAAGCCATGAAGCCATGAAGAGCCGCTGGCTGCCCTTCGAATGGATCGTGGCGATCCGCTTCCTGCGCGAGGGGCGGATGCAGACGCTTTTCATCGTGGCCGGCATCGCGATCGGGGTGGCGGTGATCGTGTTCATGTCGGCGCTGCTCACCGGACTGCAATCCAACTTCATCCGCCGCGTGCTCACGGCGCAGTCGCACATCCAGCTGCTGCCGCCGAAGGAGGTGGCGCGCGCGCTCGGGGCGGCGGACGCGCTGGAAGACGCCGTGGTGCAGGCGCCGCTGCAAAGGCTCAAGTCGATCGACCAGTGGCAGTCGGTCGCGGCGCAGGTACGCGCCATGCCGGGCGTGGAGGTCGTCTCGCCCACGGCGAGCGGCTCCGCGCTCGCGATCCGGGGCGAGGCGAGCCGTGCCGTCTCTGTCAACGGCATCGATCCGGCGCAGTACTTCCTCATCGTGGCATTGCCCGAGAAGATCGTGCGTGGCAGCACGCGCCTCACGCCGGGCGACATCCTGATCGGCACCGACCTGGCGAGCGACCTGGGCGTGGGCATCGGCGACAAGCTGCGGGTGTCGTCGGCCAGCGGCGGCAACCAGACGCTCATGGTGACCGGCCTCTTCGACCTCGGCAGCAAGCCCGCCAACCAGCGCACCACCTTCGTGGCACTGCGCACGGCACAGAGCCTGCTGGGCCTCGTGGGCGGCGTCTCCAGCCTCGAAGTGAAGGTGAGGGACATCTACGCCGCCGACGTGATCGCGCAGCGCATCACCGCGGGCACCGGCGTGGAGGCCGACAGCTGGATCGCCACCAACGCGCAGTTCTTCACGGCGGTGCAGGCGCAGAAGACTTCGAACACCACCATCCGCTTCTTCGTCGGCCTGTCGGTGGCCTTCGGCATCGCGAGCGTGCTGGTGGTTTCGGTCGTGCAGAAGTCGCGGGAGATCGGCATCCTGCGCGCGATGGGCATCTCGCGCGGCCAGGTGCTGCGGGTCTTCCTGCTGCAGGGCGGGCTTCTGGGGCTGCTCGGTTCCCTGGGCGGTGCGGGCATGGGCTTGGTGGCGCTGCTGCTGTGGCAGCGCTATGCACTCAACCCCGACGGCACGCCGCTCTTTCCGCTGGCCATCGAGCCGGGTCTTTTCGTGGCTTCGCTGCTGCTGGCCACGCTGACAGGGCTGGTGGCGGCGTTCGCGCCGGCGCTGCGAGCGGCGCGTCTCGACCCGGTGGTGGCGATCCGTGGCTGAGCCTGTCGTCAGCCTGCGCGACGTGCACAAGGCCTTCAACCTCGGGCTGCCGAACGAGACGCAGGTGCTGCACGGCATCGACCTCACGCTGGCGCGTGGCGAGTTCTGCGCCGTCATGGGGCCGTCGGGTTCGGGCAAGAGCACGCTGCTGAACATCGTCGGGCTGCTCGACCGGCCCACCAGCGGTTCGCTGCGCATCTGCGGCGAAGAGACGCGCCTGCTCGACGAGCGTTCGCTCACGCGGCTGCGCGGGCACAACATCGGCTTCATCTTCCAGTACCACAACCTGCTTGCCGGCTTCACCGCGCTGGAGAACGTGGCGATGCCCATGCTCGGTGATGCCGGCTTCTCCAGGGACGACATGGCGCAGCGCGCGGCCGCGCTGCTGGAGAGCGTGGGCCTGGCGAAATGGCGCGACAGCATGGTCACCCAGCTCAGCGGCGGCCAGCAGCAGCGCGTGGCCGTGGCCCGCTCGCTGGCGATGGACCCGCCGCTGCTGCTCGCGGACGAGCCCACGGGCAACCTCGACACCAGGTCGGCGGACGCCGTCTTCGAGCTTCTGAGAAAAGCCAACCGCGAGCGCGGCATGGCGGTGCTCTTCGTCACGCACAACCCCGAGCTGGCCGGGCGCTGCGACCGCATCATCCAGGTGGTGGACGGCATGATCCGCGATTGATGCACGTCAATCCGGAGGCCGCGCGGATGCCCAGAATGGATGCGTGAAGAGCGGGCAGGCATCGATGTTGCAGACGCAGCCTTGCCCGGCAAGGAGCCATCCCGTGTACCGACGAATACTCGTTCCCATAGACGGCAGCCCGGCATCGGCCCAGGGCATCGAGGAAGCGATCCGCCTCGCCAGGCCGATGAGAAGCCGGGTGCGGCTGCTCCACGCCATCGACGATCTCTCGGTTTCGCGTGCCGGCTATGCCCACGACAGGTCGCAGCAGCTGCGCGAAGAAGCCTCGCGCATGCTCGCCCGCAGCGCCGAGCGAGTCCGTTCGGCCGGGGTCGAGGTCGACACCGTGCTCTACAACGAAACGGACGGCACCGTGGCCAGCCTCGTCGCGGACGAGGCGCGTGGCTGGCATGCCGACCTGATCATTGCCGGCACCCGAGGCCGGCGCGGCCTCGGGCAGCTGCTGCTCGGAAGCAGCACGGAGCGGATCGTGCGCGGCTCCAGTGTTCCCGTGCTGCTGGTGCATGCGGCCGTGGGCGAGCAGGCGACCGCCGGGTAGCGTCAGGACTGTCGACCGCGGCGCTCGACGAGTTCGAAGATGCCCATGCCCGCGAGCATCGCGAGCACGAAGACAAGGGCCTTGGCTTCGCCCATGCCCAGCGCGACGAGGCCCGGGCCGGGGCAGAGACCCGCGATGCCCCAGCCCACGCCGACGACCACGCTGCCGACGACCAGGCGCCGGTCGATCTCGCGTGAGGACGGCAGGCGCATCGCCGCGCCCAGCAGGGACATGCTGCGCCGCCTTGCCGCCAGGAACGCGACCGACCCGACGGCGATGGCGCCCGCCATGACGAAGGCCAGGGACGGGTCCCAGTGGCCGGCGAGATCCAGGAAGCCGAGCACCTTGGCCGGATTGGCCATGCCCGAGACGATGAGGCCGAGCCCGAAGACGAGTCCGGAGAGCAGCGAGGCGAGGGCGATCATGGCGTTCTCCTCAGATGCCGAGCAGATGGCGCACCACGAACACCGTGGCGAAGCCCGCGCCCATGAACGATATGGTCGCCACGAACGAGCGCGGCGACAGGCGGGAGAGGCCGCAGACACCGTGGCCGCTGGTGCAGCCGGAGCCGTAGCGCGTGCCCAGGCCGACGAGCAGGCCGGCCAGCACCAGCGTGCCGTAGCCGGCATCGATCTGCGGGCGGGGCAGTACCGCGAAGAGCAGGTAGAGCGACGGCGCGCCCACGAGCCCAAGCAAGAAGGCGGCGCGCCAGCCGATGTCGCCCTTCGAGGGCCTCAGCAGGCCCCCGAGCACGCCGCTGATGCCCGCGATGCGTCCGTTGAGCAGCACGAACATTGCTGCGGCGATGCCGATGAGCGCGCCTCCTGCCAGCGAGGCGAGGGGCGTGAAGTGGTTCCAGTCGATGGACATCATTTCTCCGGGGGGCAGTAGAGGCGATAGAGCACGCGGAGGATCTCCATGAGCGCCGGGTCGGTCACGCTGTAGAAGATGTTCTTGCCTTCGCGGCGGGTGTCGACCACGCCTTCGTTGCGCAGCACGCCCAGTTGCTGCGACAGCGTGGGCTGGTGGATGCCGAGCGTTTCCTCGAGGTCGCTGACGCACATCTCGCCCTGCGAGAGCTGGCACAGCAGCAGCAGCCGGTCTTCATTGGCCAGCAGCTTGAGTGCCGTGACCGCCTTGCCAGCGGCACCGCGCAGCATTTGGGGATCGATGGCGAGGGAGGATTTCTTCACGGGACGGGTTGACGTTTTCGATTTCAATATTATATTTAAATATATATTGTTTGTCTCGGGAACCGCCATGACCTCACGCACCACGATCCAGGGCTTTTTCGATCCCGCCACGGGCACGGTGTCCTATGTGGTGTGGGAGCACGCGGGCAGGCACGCTGCGGTCATCGATCCGGTGCTCGACTACGACTTCAGGTCGGGCCACACCGGCACCGCCTCGGCCGACAGGCTGCTGGCCTACCTGCGCGAGCACGCGCTGCAGCTCGACTGGATCCTGGAGACGCACGCGCATGCCGACCACCTGTCCGGCGCGCGCCACGTGCAGCAGCATGCAGGCGGAAAGATCGCCATCGGCGAGAACATCCGCGTGGTCCAGTCGACCTTCGGCAAGCTCTTCAACTTCGAGCGCGCCTTCCTGCCCGACGGAAGCCAGTTCGACCACCTGTTCAGGGACGGCGAAGTCTTCAGCATCGGCGAAGTGGAAGCCACCGCCTTGCTGGTGCCTGGCCATACGCCCGCGGACATGGCCTACCTGGTCGATGGCGCCGTCTTCGTCGGCGACACGCTCTTCATGCCCGACCTCGGCAGCGCACGCGCCGACTTCCCCGGCGGCGACGCCCGCCAGCTCTACGAGTCGATGCGCAGGCTGCTGGAGCTGCCGCCCGACACCGCCATGTACGTCTGCCACGACTATCCGCCGCCATCGAGGCAGGCCAGCTGGCAGACCACGGTGGCGCAGCAGCGTGCCCACAACATCCACGTGCGCGACGGCATCGGCGCCGACGAGTTCGTGGCGATGCGAACCGCGCGCGACGCGACGCTGGACGTGCCCACGCTGATCCTGCCGTCGATCCAGGTGAACGTGCGCGGCGGCCGGCTCCCGCCTGCCGACGACAACGGCGTCGCGTACCTGCGCATCCCGGTGGATGCGCTTGCCGTGCAGCGGCGCCCGGCGGGCGGATAACCGGTTGGCTCAGTGCGTCTCGGTCAGCTGATCGAGGATCGCCGGGTTCTCCAGCGTCGACACGTCCTGTGCGATCGCCTCTCCCCTGGCGACCGAGCGCAGCAGGCGGCGCATGATCTTGCCGCTACGCGTCTTGGGCAGATTGTCGGCGAAGCGGATCTCCCTGGGCTTGGCGATGGGGCCGATCTCCTTGCCGATCCATGCGCGCAATTCGGCGGCCAGGCGGTCTCCTTCCTTGCCCGCAGGGCGCGGCTGCTTGAGCACCACGAACGCGCAGATCGCCTCGCCCGTGGTCTCGTCGGGCCGGCCGACCACTGCGGCCTCGGCCACCAGCGCGGTGCATGCCACGAGCGCCGATTCGATTTCCATCGTGCCCATGCGGTGCCCGCTGACGTTGAGCACGTCGTCGATGCGACCTCCGATGGTGAAGTAGCGCGTGAGCCTGTCGCGCGCGGCGCCGTCGCCCGCCAGGTAATAGCCGCGCAGCTCCGGCGGAAAGTAGCTCGAGCGGTAGCGCGCGTCGTCGCCCCACACCGCGCGGATCATGCTCGGCCATGGCTTCTTGATGACGAGCAGGCCGCTCTCGCCGTCGGGCACGTCGTTGCCGGTCTCGTCGACGATGGCCGCCGCGATGCCAGGGAAGGGCAGGGTGCAGGACCCCGGCACGAGATCGGTGGCGCCGGGCAGCGGCGTGATCATGTGGCCGCCTGTCTCGGTCTGCCACCAGGTGTCGAGCACCGGGCAGCGGCCGCCGCCCACGTGCTGGCGATACCACTCCCAGGCGGCCGGATTGATCGGCTCGCCCACCGAGCCCAGCACGCGCAGGCTGCCGAGGTCATGGCGATCGGGGTGCACGGCCGGGTTGCCCTCGGCCGCCTTGATCAGCGACCGGATGGCGGTGGGCGCCGTGTAGAACACCGTGACGCGGTGCCGCTCGATCATCTGCCAGAAGCGTCCCGCGTCGGGGTAGGTGGGCACGCCCTCGAACACCACCTGCGTCGCACCGATGGCCAGCGGCCCATAGGCGATGTAGGTGTGGCCCGTGACCCAGCCGATGTCCGCCGTGCACCAGAACACGTCGTCGTCGTGCATGTCGAAGGTCCACTTGGTGGTGAGCGCCGCGTGCAGCAGATAGCCGCCGCTGCAGTGCTGCACGCCCTTGGGCTTGCCGGTGGAGCCCGAGGTGTAGAGCAGGAACAGCGGGTGCTCGGCGCCGACCCATTCGGGCTCGCAGCTGTCGCCCTGGGCCTGCGTGATCTCGTGCATCCACACGTCGCGCGCTGTCCACTCGATGGGCTCGCCCGTGCGCCGATGGACGACGACCGAGCGCACCGCCTCGCAGCCGCCGAGCGCGAGCGCCTCGTCGACCAGCGCCTTCAGCGGCAGTCGCTTGCCCCCGCGGACCTGCTGGTCGGCGGTGACGACCACCGTGGCGCCGGTGTCGGCGACGCGGTCGCGCAGCGCATGCGCGGAGAAGCCGCCGAACACCACGGAATGCACCGCGCCCAGCCGCGCGCAGGCCTGCATCGCCACGACGCCCTCGACCGACATCGGCATGTAGATGACCACGCGGTCGCCCTTGCGCACGCCGAGCGACTTCAGTGCATTGGCCATGCGGCAGGTCTGCGCCAGCAGCTGCGCATAGGTGGTGCGCGTGACCTGCCCGTCGTCCGACTCGAAGACGATCGCCACCTTGTCGCCCCGGCCAGCGGCCACCTGGCGGTCCAGGCAGTTCCATGAGACGTTGAGCGTGCCGTCCTCGAACCACCTGTAGTGCGGTGCGTCGCTGCTGTCCAGCGTCCTGGTGAAAGGCGTCTTCCAGCCGACGAACTCGCGCGCCAGGCGCGCCCAGTAGCTCTCGTGGTCGGCTTCCGCCTCGGCCACCAGCGCGTCGTAGGCGGCGCGGCCTGCGACGTGGGCGGTGCGGGAGAGCGCCTGTGGCGGCGCATAGGTGGGCAGGCGGGGCTGCGGATCGGGAGCGTTCATGTCTCGTGTCCTTCTGAAGGTTGCGAGATCTTGCCGGCGCACGACGGGAAAAGCTTGCGCCAGCGCAAGCCTCGCGCCGGTGCGTGCGTTCCTAATCCGCCCATCGCAAACAAGGAGACTCCATGGAAGACGACCTGGCCGCGCGCATCGCCGCCCACCCCAAGTACCAGCAACTCAAGCGCCGGCGCGACCGCTTCGGCTGGACACTCGCGGTGCTGATGCTCGCCGCGTACTACGGCTTCGTGCTGTTGGTGGCCTTCGACAAGGAATTCCTGGCGCGGCGCATCGGCGACGGCGTCATGACCCTGGGCATGCCGCTCGGCTTCGGCGTGATCGTGTTCACCGTGGCGATCACCGCCTACTACGTGCGCCGTGCGAACGCCGAGTTCGACGCGCTCTCCGATGCGGTGGTCAAGGCCGTGAAGGGGAACAAGCCATGAGCCTGCGTTCCTCGACCATCCTGCGTGCGCGATCCGCAGCGGTTTTCTGTGCACTGTCGGCCCTCGGTGCGGCGGCTCTCGCGGCCGGCGCCGACATGGGCCAGCTGCAGAAGCAGGCCACCAACTGGACCGCCATCGGCATGTTCGGCCTCTTCGTGGTGGCGACCCTCTTCATCACCAAGTGGGCTGCGGCGCGCACCCGCTCGGCGTCCGACTTCTACACGGCCGGCGGCGGCATCACGGGTTTCCAGAACGGGCTCGCCATCGCCGGCGACTACATGTCGGCGGCGTCGTTCCTCGGCATCTCGGCGGCGGTGATGGCTTCGGGCTACGACGGGCTGATCTACTCCATCGGCTTCCTCGTGGGCTGGCCGGTCATCACCTTCCTGATGGCGGAGCGGCTGCGCAACCTCGGCAAGTTCACCTTCGCCGACGTGGCGGCCTTTCGCTTCGCGCAGACGCCGGTGCGCATCTTCGCGGCCTCCGGCACGCTCGTGGTGGTCGCGTTCTACCTGATCGCGCAGATGGTGGGCGCGGGGCAGCTGATCAAGCTGCTTTTCGGCCTCGAGTACTGGGTGGCGGTGGTCATCGTCGGCTCGCTGATGATGGTGTACGTGCTCTTCGGCGGCATGACGGCCACGACCTGGGTGCAGATCATCAAGGCCGGCCTGCTGCTGGGCGGCGCGAGCTTCATGGCGATCTCTGTGCTCTGGCACTTCGGCTTCAGCCCCGAGGCGATGTTCGCGGGCGCAGTCAAGGTCAAGACCGACCTGGCGCTGAAGGACGGCAAGACCGCCGAGGTGGCCGCGAGCATCGGCCAGTCGATCATGGGGCCGGGCAATTTCGTGAAGGACCCGATCTCCGCCATCTCCTTCGGCATGGCGCTCATGTTCGGCACGGCCGGGCTGCCGCACATCCTGATGCGCTTCTTCACCGTGCCCAGCGCGAAGGAAGCGCGCAAGTCGGTCATGTGGGCGACCGGATGGATCGGCTACTTCTACCTGCTGACCTTCATCATCGGCTTCGGCGCCATCACCTTCGTGCTGACGAATCCGGACTTCCTCGACGCCAAGGGCCTGCTCAGGGGCGGCGGCAACATGGCGGCGATCCACCTGGCGAGCGCAGTGGGCGGCAACGTGTTCCTCGGCTTCATCTCGGCCGTGGCCTTTGCCACGATCCTGGCCGTGGTGGCGGGCCTCACGCTCTCGGGCGCCTCGGCCGTCTCGCACGACCTGTACGCCACCGTCATCAGGAAGGGCGACGCGGGCAGCGCGGCCGAGCTGCGGGTGTCCAGGATCACCACGCTCGCGCTCGGCGCGCTCGCGGTACTGCTGGGCATCGTTTTCGAGAAGCAGAACATCGCCTTCATGGTGTCGCTGGCCTTCGCCATCGCAGCCTCGGCCAACTTCCCGGTGCTCTTCATGTCGGTGCTCTGGAAGGGCTGCACCACGCGCGGGGCGGTGATCGGCGGCTTCCTCGGGCTGGTGTCCTCCGTGGCTCTCACGGTGGTGTCGCCCTCGGTGTGGGAGGCCACCTTCGGCAACCCGGCCGGTTCCTCGCTGTTCCCGTACACCTCGCCGTGCCTGTTCTCGATGAGCATCGCCTTCGTGGGCATCTGGCTGTTCTCGGTGCTCGACCGCAGCGCGCGTGCGCAGGTCGACCGGGGCGGCTTCCTGGCGCAGCAGGTGCGTTCGGAAACCGGCATCGGCGCGCACGGTCCGAGCGGGCACTGAACCGGTGTGTCGGGCGCGCGGGCGCCCGGCCTTGAGTCCGCGCCACCGGGCTCAGTCGGCGCCTATCAGTACCTTGACATGCGCCGCGGCGCTGCGGGCGAGGGCGCTCAGCGCATAGCCGCCTTCGAGGCACGAGATCACGCGCCCGCCGCAATGGCGCAGCGCCACCTCCATGAGCTGCCGGGTGACCCAGGCGTAGTCGTTTTCCACCAGGCCGAGGTTGCCCATGTCGTCCTCCCTGTGCCCGTCGAAGCCCGCCGAGACATACACGAGCTGCGGCGCGAAGGCTTCGAGCGCCGGCAGCCAGTGCCCGGTGACTGCCGCCCTGAACGCGTCGCCGCCCGAGCGCGAGGGCAGCCCGATGTTCACCATCCGCGGGCCGCTGTCGTCCTCGCCCGCGAAAGGGTAGATGCCCTTCTCGAAGATCGAGCACATGAGCACGCGTTCGTCGTCGCGGAAGATGTCTGCGCTGCCGTTGCCGTGGTGCACGTCGAAGTCGATCAGGGCCACGCGCTTCAGGCCGTGAACGTCCAGCGCGTGGCGGATGCCTACCGCCACGTTGTTGAAGAAGCAGAAGCCCATGGCCGCGTCACGCGTGGCGTGATGGCCCGGCGGGCGCACGTTGCAGAAGGCGGTGGGCGCCTCGCCGGCCAGCACAAGGTCGGTGGCCAGCACCGCGGCCCCGGCGGCGCGCAGCGCGGCCTGCAGGGTGTGCGGGTTCATCAGGGTGTCGGGGTCGACGAAGCGATGTCCCTCGGCGGGTGCCATCGCGACGAGTTCGCGCACATGCGACATCGTGTGGGCGCGCGCCAACTGGGCTTGCGTGGCAAGCGGGGCGTCGTACGGGGCCATGTAGTCGAGCAGGCCCGCGATCAGCAGACGGTCGTGGATGGCGGAAAGCCGCTCGGGGCTTTCCGGATGGCCCGCGCCCATGTCGTGGCGCGCGCAGTCTGCGTGGGTGATGTAGGCGCTCAGCATGCGGGCTCCTTGCTTCTTCGAAAGCCGGGCGGCCCTCGCGGGGAGCCCGCTGCCGGCGGCGCCGGTCGCGCGACGGCTACTGGATCTTCAGCGTGGTGCGGGCCGAGCCTTCGCGCTTGGGCAGCGTGAGGTGCAGCACGCCGTCCTCGAGCTTCGCCACGGCGGTCTTGTCGTCGACTTCGCTGGCCAGCGAGAAGCCGCGCGACATGCTGCCGCGATAGGTCTCGCGGACGATGGAGCGGCCTTGCTTCTTTTCCTCGTCCTTCCTGACTTCGGCCGAGATGGAGACGTAGCTGCCGTCGATGGAGACGCGCACATCCTCCTTCTTGGCGCCGGGAATCTCGGCGGTGACGAGGTATTCCTTGTCGTTCTCGTCGATGTCGAGCCGGATGTCGGCCGGCAGGTCGGCCCCGTCGATCAGCTGCAGGGGACGCGCCCAGCGGCGCATCATGTCGGGAAAGAGGTTTTCGATGCGGTCCAGGCGGGACAGTGCGGTGTTCATGCGCTTTGCTCCATGAGTGGGTTGGGGGAGCTTCAATCTAGGCGCTCGCCGCCGGAGTTCCGTTGCGCTGGATCAAGCGCAACGGCGGTCGCCGCGAGACGATGCGATCCATCGTCCACGATCGAAAAGGAGAGCCCCATGCGCCGGATTCCCTTCCTGTCCGAAGCCCGCCGCGCGGCCGCCCGGACCATGCCGGCCGTTGCGCTCGCGCTGGCGGCCGGTCCGGGGCTGTTCGGCGGCCCCGCCTGGGCCCAGTCCCGGGGCGAGCTGCTCTACAACACCAACTGCGTCGCCTGCCACAACGAGAAGATGCACTGGCGCGGCAGGAAGCTGGTCAACGACTGGGACAGCCTCGAAGAGCAGGTGCGGCGCTGGCAGCAGGCCTCCTCGCTGGGCTGGCGCGACCAGGACATCATGGAAGTCGCCCGCTACCTGAACGACCGCTTCTATGGCTTCACGCCGCCGAGCGCGACCAGCCTGCTCAAGCCCTCAGCTGCAGCACCATCCGGCGCAGGCCCGACGAGGGCGGCTCCGCCGGATCGGCCTTGAAGCCCATCGCGGCCGCGAGCTTCAGCATGCGGGCGTTCTCGCGCAGCACGACGCCCACCAGCCGTGCCGTGCCGCGGCTGCGCGCGTGCTCGATCAGCCGGTCGAACAGGATCGCGCCCAGGCCCTGGCCCTTGAGCTCGGAGCGCACGACGATGGCGAACTCGGCCTCGACGTTGTCGGGGTCGCTCACCGTGCGGGCCACGCCCAGCGTGCGGGCATGGCCCTGCGCATCGATGTCCTCGGCGATGAAGGCCATCTCCCGGTCGTAGTCGATCTGGGTCAGCCGCGCGAGTTCGCTGCGGGCCATTTCCTTGCGCACCGAGAAGAACCGCATGCGCATGTCCTCCGCGTCCAGCGACTCCAGGAAGCTCCGGTGCTGCGGCTCGTCCTCGGGCCTGATCGGCCTGACCACGATATCGCGCCCGTTCCATGTCTGCGTGCGCACCCACTGGTCGGGGTAGGGCAGTATCGCGAAGCGCCCGGTGCCGTGCGCCGGCATGCGCGACACCCGCATGCGCGCGTCGAGCGCCAGCGCCCCGTTCTCGTCGACCCACAGCGGGTTGATGTCCAGCTCCGCCAGCTGCGGCAGGTCGGCCAGCATCCGCGAGACCGCGACGAGCACGTCGTGCAGCGCATCGAGCCGGGCCGGCGGATGGTCGCGATAGCCCGCCAGCAGGCGCGACACGCGCGTGCGCGACACCAGTTCCGCGGCGAGCGCGCGGTTCAGCGGCGGCAGCGCGACGGCCGTGTCGCCTGCGACCTCGACGGCCGTGCCGCCATGGCCGAACAGGATCACCGGGCCGAAGACCGGGTCGACGCTGGCGCCGACGATGATCTCCTGCGCATGCGGGCGATGCACCGAGTGCTGCACGGTGAAGCCGTCGATCCGCGCCAGCGGCCTGGCGTTCCTCACCGCCTCGAGCATCTCGCCAGCCGCGACGCGCAGCGCGGCTTCGTCGCACAGGCCCAGCCGCACGCCGCCGACGTCCGACTTGTGCGTGATGTCGCGCGAGAGGATCTTCAGCGCCACCGGGTATCCCAGCCCCTTGGCAGCCTCGACGGCCGCCCCGGCCGTCGGCGCGACGGCGACGGTGGGCACCGTCTCGATGCCGTAGGCCCGCAGGAGCGACTTGGCCTCCTGTTCGCCGAGCCATTCGCGCTGCTCGGCCAGCGCCGAGCCCAGCGTGGCGCGCACCGCGGCGGCGTCCGGCACGGCGCCGTTGCCGGCGCCCGGCGTCTCCATCAGGATCTCCTGGTTGCGCCTGTAGGTCTGCAGCATCGCGAAGGCGTGCACCGCCTCTTCGGGCGTGGCGTAGTCGGCCACGCCGGCATCCTCGAAGAGCCTGCGCGCCTGGGCCACCGCATCGTCGCCGAGCCAGGCGCTCATCACGCGCGAGGCGTGGCCGCGCACCAGCGGCAGGCAGGCGCGCGCGATGTCCTCGCTGCGCACGATGGCTGTGGGCGCATGCATGAAGAGCACCGCGCCGGCCGACGCGTCGGCCAGCAGCGCGCCGAGCGTCTCGGCGTAGCGTTCGGCCGGAGCGTCGCCGATGATGTCGATGGGGTTGGCGCGCGACCAGTTCGCCGGAAGCAGCGCGTCGAGGCGGGCGAGCAGCGCGCAGCCGGGGTCGGCCAGCGCCACGCCCTCGCGCGCGGCCGCGTCGGCCGCCATCACGCCGGCGCCTCCGCCATTGGTCATGACCGTGAGCCTGCCGTCGCCGTTGCCCCGGAAGCGCGACAGGGTTTCCGCGGCGACGAAGAGCTCCTGCAGCGTGTCGACGCGCAGCATTCCGGCGCGCCGCAGCGCGGCGTCGTAGACCGCGTCGGAGCCCGCCAACGCCCCCGTGTGCGAGGCAGCGGCGGCAATTCCGTGGCCGGCACGTCCGGCCTTCAGCACGATCACCGGCTTGTTGCGGGCCGCCGCGCGCGCGGCCGACATGAACTTGCGCGGCGATTCGATGGACTCCACGTACAGCAGGATCGATCGCGTGCGCGCATCGCTGGCGAGGTGGTCGAGCAGGTCGCCGAAGTCGACGTCGCAGTGCTCGCCCAGCGAGACCAGGTGCGACAGGCCCACGCCGCGGCTGCGCGTCCAGTCGAGCACGGCCGTGACCAGTGCGCCCGACTGCGAGACGAAGGCCACGTCGCCCGCCAGCGCGTCGGTGTGAGCGAAGCTGGCGTTCAGGCCGATGTGGGGGCTCAGCAGACCCAGGCAGTTGGGGCCCAGCAGCCGCAGGGTGAAGGGGCGGGCCGCATCCAGCGCGGCCTGTTTCTGCCTCGGGTCCAGGCCGGCCGTGATGATCACCGCCGCGCGGGTGCCCAGCGCGCCCAGCTCGGCGACCAGCGGCGCCACGGTGGCCGGGGGCGTGCAGATCAGCGCCAGGTCGGGCGCGGCGGGCAGGTGCGCCGCGTCGGGGAAGACGGGCACGCCGTCCAGCGAGCCATGTTTCGGGTTCACCCCGTGCACCGCGCCCTTGAAGCCGCCGGCGCGCAGGTTGCGCCACACCGTGGCGCCGACGCTGGCGGGCCGGTTGGAAGCGCCGAACACGGCGACGGAGGCCGGCGACAGCAGGCGGTCCAGGTGGCGGATGCTCATTGCGTTGAAGGCGGCATGAGTGGCGGGGCACGCCATCGTGCAAGGTGCAACGGCCCGCCGGCTTGATGCACGTCAACCCGTCGCGCCGGCAAGGGCGCAAGCTCCGTGGCCGAGGAATTCGCCATGGATACCCGTTCGCCCGGAGCCGTGCCCGATGCCGCCGATATTTGATCCGTGGCAGGCGTACGTGATCGCGGCCGAGGTCTCGATGGCCACGAACGCGGGCGCGGGAGCGCTCGCCGCGCTGCGCTCGCAGAGGCTGGCGGAACTGGTCGCCGCCGCGGCGGCCCATTCGCCGCGGTACCGGCGCCTGCTGGCCGGCTGCGATCCGGCCACGGTGCGGCTGGAAGAGTTGCCGGTGTCCCGCAAGGCGGAACTGATGCACGAGTTCGCCGACTGGGTCTGCGACCCGGTGCTCTCGCTGCCGGCACTGCGCCGCTTCGTCGCCGAGCCGGCGAACATCGCGGCCGACTGCCTCGGGCCCTACACGGCATGGGAAAGCTCGGGCAGCACGGGCGAGCCCGCGATCTTCGTGCAGGACGCGCGCGCGATGGCCGTGTACGACGCGCTGGAGGCGCTGCGCCGGCCGCTGCTACGGCCCCTCGACCGGCTGTTCGACCCATGGAGCCTGACCGAGCGCATCGCCTTCGTGGGCGCGACCGGCGGGCATTTCGCGAGCACCGTATCGGTCGAGCGGCTGCGCCGCCTGCAGCCCGGCCTTGCGCCGCGCCTGCGCGGCATGTCCTTCCTGCAGCCGCTGGAAAGGCTGTGCGCCGAGATCGATGCGTTCGGCCCCACGGTGGTGGCCACCTATCCCAGCGCCGCCATCGTGCTCGCGCAGGAGCGGGAGGCCGGCCGGCTGAAGGCCTCGCCGCGCGAGATCTGGACCGGCGGCGAAACGCTTTCCGAGGCAGGCCGCGTCTTCCTGAGGGAGGCGTTCGCCTGCCCGGTGGCCAACAGCTACGGCGCGTCGGAGTTCCTGTCGCTGGCCTTCGAATGCTCGCGGGGCGTGCTGCACCTGAACAGCGACTGGGCCATCCTGGAGCCGGTCGACGCGCACGGCCGGGCGGTGCCGTCCGGCCACGCAGGAAGCACGACCCTGCTGACCAACCTGGCCAACCACCTGCAGCCGCTGATCCGCTACGACCTTGGCGACCGGGTCAGGCTGCTGGCCGAGCCCTGCGGATGCGGATCGCACCTGCCGGCCATCGAGGTGCACGGCCGCGACGACGACACGCTGTGCCTGCCCGGCGGCGCCGGCATGCCGGCGGTGCAGGTGGTGCCGCTGGCGGTGAGCACGGTGCTCGAGGAGGAGGCCGGCCTGTTCGACTTCCAGCTGGTGCAGCAGGGGCCGCGCGACCTGCTGCTGAAAACCCGTGCAGTGGGAGAGAAGGCGCAGCGGACCCTGCACAAGGCCCGCGAGGCTCTCGCGGCGTTCCTCGAAGCACAGGGAGCGAGGGGCGTGCGCATCCAGTGCCGCGCGGGCGAGAGCACGAAGTGCGGGCGCAGCGGCAAGTTCCGGCGGGTGGTCTCGCAGGCCGCAAAACCGGGCGGCGGGTGTTGACCTGCATCAAGGTCCGCGCCGCGGCGGTCCGCAGAATCGCCGGCACTGTTCAAGAGGTATGAATGCAATCCCTGCTTTACTCCGGCGTCCTGGATCTTCCGTGGTGGGGCGTGCTGCTGGCCGCGCTCGCGCTCACGCACGTCACCATCGCGTCCGTCACCATCTTCCTGCACCGCCACCAGGCGCACCGCGCGCTCGAGTTGCACCCCGCGGCGAGCCACTTCTTCCGCTTCTGGCTCTGGCTGACCACCGGCATGGTGACCCGCGAGTGGGCCGCGGTGCACCGCAAGCATCACGCGAAGTGCGAGACCCCCGAAGACCCGCACAGCCCGCAGGTGCACGGGCTCAACCGCGTGCTGTGGGGAGGGGTGTTCTATTACATGCGCGAGGCGCGGCACACCGAGACCCTGGAACGCTACGGCCACGGCACGCCCGACGACTGGCTGGAGCGGCATCTCTACTCGAAGCACAAGATCCTGGGCATCGTGCTCATGGGCCTCGTGGACATGGCGCTCTTCGGCGCCGTGCCGGGCGCGCTGGTGCTGCTCGTGCAGATCGCGTGGATTCCGTTCTGGGCGGCCGGCGTGGTCAACGGCATCGGCCACTACTGGGGCTACCGCAACTGGCCGGCCCGCGACGCCAGCACGAACATCTTTCCGGTCGGCATCCTGATCGGCGGGGAGGAACTGCACAACAACCACCATGCCTTTCCGGCCTCGGCGAAGCTGTCGAGCAAGTGGTTCGAGTTCGACATCGGCTGGCTTTACATCCGCACGCTGCAGGCGCTGGGCCTGGCCCGCGTGAAGCATGTGGCGCCCACACCGCGGCTGGTCGCGCCCAAGGCGAACGTCGACCTGGCCACGGTGCAGGCGATCATCCGCTGCCACTACGACGTGCTGTCGAACTACACGCGCTCGCTGAAGAAAGCCTGCGTGGCCGAACTCGGCCGACTGCGCGGCATTTCGCCGGAGGCCGCGCGCGCGCTGAAGGCCGTCAAGCCCTGGCTCGGCAAGGACCAGGGCCTGCTCGGGCCTTCGCGGCAGCGGCAGGTGATGCAGGCGTTGAAGGCCTCGCAGCCGCTGGCTACGATGTATTCGATGCGCGGCGAGCTGACCGCACTGTGGAGCCGTTCCACCGCCACGGGCGAGCAACTCGCCAGGCAGTTGCAGGACTGGTGCCAGCGCGCCGAGGCGAGCGGCATCGCGCCACTGGCGGATTTTTCGCGCCGGCTGCGTTCATACGCCTGAACGCACTCGAAAGCACCGACGCCGAGGAGTTGCGGATGAAGCCCGTTGCGGCAGTTTCGGTTTCCATCGTGGCCGCCGTCCTCGTGGCAGCCTGCGGCGGCCTTCCGCCGGGCGCGCCGGGCGGCGCCATGCTCACCGGCTCGCTCGCGGCTTCCGCGCCCGGCAGCGTGGCGGCAAGGTCGATGGACGACGGCGACCGCCGCCGTGCGGCGAGCGCGCTCGAGACCCTTTCGAACGGCGAGTCTTCGGCCTGGCGCAATCGCGATACCGGCGACAGCTTCGTCTTCACGCCCACGCGCAGTTTCGACCGCGGCGGCGTCCGCTGCCGCGAATTCCGGCTCGAAGTGACGGTGGGCGGCCGCCCCGACGGCATCGGCGGCAGCGCATGCCGCCAGAGCGACGGCTCCTGGCGCATTCCCGCCTGAGGCGCGCAGGCAGGGCTGCGCGATGGCAACGAGGTTCGATGTCTGCAACGGCGACGCCGACGGTCTTTGCGCGGCCGTGCAGTGGCGGCTGCACAGGCCCGGCGCGGTCCGGCTGGTGACGGGCCTCAAGCGCGACATCGCGCTGCTGCAGGGCGTCCCGGCAGGGACCGGCGACGAAGTCAATGTGTTCGACATCTCGATGCTGCGCAACCGTGCCGGTCTCCTGCGCCTGCTCGACGAGGGCGCGCACGTGCGCTACTTCGACCACCATGCCGCGGGCGAGGTGCCGCAGCACCCGCATCTCGAGGCGCACATCGACGAGGCGAGCGCGGTCTGCACCAGCCTGCTCGTCGATCGCCACCTGGGCGGTGCCTTCCGCGCCTGGGCGCTGGTCGGGATCCATGGCGACAACATGGCCGCCGTGGCCGACAGGCTGGCGCTCGGCGGCGGCTTCGAGCCCGGCGATTGCGCGGGGCTGCGGCGGCTGGGCATGCTGATCAACTACAACGCCTACGGCGAGCATGAGCAGGACGTGTGCATCGCCCCGCGCCTGCTGTACGCGTTGATGGTGCGCTACCGCGACCCGCGCGACATGCTGGCGCACGAGAGCATCGTCGACGAAATCGATGCGCTGCGCCACGCCGACCTCCGCCAGGCCGTGGGCACCGCGCCGATCTGGCAGGGCGCCGGCGGCAGCGTGCGCGTGCTGCCGGATGCCCCGTGGAGCCGCCGCGTGCAGGGCTGCCTGGCCAACGAGCTGGCCAGCAGCGAGCCGGAGCTCGCACATGCGGTGCTCGCGGCGCGCGGCGAAGACTATGTCGTCAGCGTCCGCGCTCCGCAGGCACGCCCGGACGGCGCCCACGCGCTGTGCAGCCGGTTCGGCGGCGCCGGCCGTGCGCGCGCTGCCGGCATCGACAGGCTGCCGCGCGACGAGCTGCAGCGCTTCGTCGAGGCGTTCGCCGCGACGGCGTGGGGCAGCCGGATCGCAACGCCATGATCGAGCTGCCGCCGCTGGACAGCATCCGGGCCGTGCGCATCGCGCGGGACGGCGGCCTTGCCTGGACGCCCGGGCTTTCGCGGCCCCGCAGCTTCAGCCTCGACGGCTGCGACGCGGTCGCGAGACAACGCATCGGGCAGGCGCTGCGCGATGCCGCATCGTGCGGCTCGGAAGGCGGCGCGGGCGCGCAGGGTGGAGACCGGCGCTCCTACCGTGTAGAAATCCTGGTGGACGACTGCGGCATCGCGGCGCGTCCGGCGATCAGCTTCGAGGTGCCGGAAGAGCAGGCGCCCGAATCCCTGGCCTGGATGTGGAAGGAAGCCGGATGAGCAGCTCCGGCGGGTGAGGGCAGGTGGGGGCAGGTGGGGGCACGTGGGGCGGCTCTTCAGTGCGCCATCCAGACCGGAACGGCGGCCCATTCCAGCACCGTGCGCGTGGCGCCCCCGAGCACGAGTTCGCGCGCAGGGCTGTGGCCATAGGCGCCCATGACGATCAGGCCGGCGCCGGTCTCTTGTGCCAGCGACAGCAACGCCTCGCCGGCGTGCCTGTCTTCGGCGGGCGCCTTGTGCTCCCGCGTCTGCCTGACGCCGTGCAGGCGAAGGTAGTCGCGCAGCCTCGACATCGTCGTGCCGTGGGCGGGATCCGCGGCGCTCATCGCGGCCACCAGGTGGACCTCCTGCGCCGAGCGCAGCAGGGGCAGGGCGGTCTCCAGCGCGCGGGCCGACTCGCGCGCGCCGCGCCACGCGACCAGCACCTTTGCGGGGTTCGGCGACACCCTGCCCGCGAACGGCACGACCAGCGCCGGCTTGCCGCTGGCGAGCACCACCGCCTCGACGAAATCGGCCGGCACGTCGAAGCCGGCCTTGTCGCGCGGATCGCGCTGCCCGAGCACCATGAGATCGCTGGTCAGCGCATGCTGCACGAAGCTCTCGACGACGGGCTCGCCGCGCAGCTCGCGCCAGTCGCTGCGGCTGGCGTGGTCCTGCAGCAGGCGCTCGAACACCGCTGCGGCGTGGGCGCGGTGGTCGGGGTCTATGTCTCCGGCCATCGGCATGGGAGGCAGGCCGCCGATCATCGGCAGCACCGCCAGCACGGACGGCGACACCGCGAAGAGCGCGGTCAAGGCCGACTCGTGCAGGGCCGCGAGGCGGTGCGCCAGACGCAGGCGCACCTCGGCGCGGTCCGTGCCGTCGAGATGGACGAGGATCGAACGAAGCGTGCTCATGGTCAGATTGCGCGCGCGGCGGATGAGTGGTCGGCGGCCGCCATGGACGGCATGACCGGCATGAGGTCGGTGCCGTCGGTGTCGAACCAGCGGCAGATCGAATCGGCGCCGAACCTCAAGGGCGCCCGCTCGTGCAGGAAGCCCCGTGCGAGCTCGCCGCCCGCATCCACGGGAATGCCCGCGGCCTGGAGCAAGGCGATGCGCCCCTGCTCCCTGGTCCCGAAGGGAATCCGGACCGTGATGTCGGCGAGCCGGTAGTGACGTGGCATGGGTTTGCTTCTCCTCTGAGTGGATGTGTCCGTGTGTGCGGGGTCCGATTCACTCTAGGAGTTCGAAGCGGCCACGGCCTTGCGATGGATCAAGGCCGCGGCGGGGCGCGCACCCATCATGGGTGCCCGACCTTCCGCCGATGGCCATGACAAGCTTCACCGTCGACAGCCCGAGACTCCCCGAACTGCCCGTCCAGCCGATCTGCCGCGACGTGCTGATGGAGAAGTACGCGCAGGACGGCGAGCACGGCATCGACGACATCCACCGCCGGGTGGCGCGGGCCCTGGCACAGGCCGAGAAAGCCGGCGAGCGCGAAGCCTGGGAGGCGCGCTTCCTGCAGGCATTGCGCGACGGCTTCGTGCCCGCGGGGCGCATCCAGTCGGCGGCGGGCACGGCGCTGACGGCCACCCTGATCAACTGCTTCGTTCAGCCCGTGGGCGACTCGATCACCGGCGACGACGAGGGCTATCCGGGCATCTATGTCGCGCTGGCGGAGGCTGCCGAGACCATGCGCATGGGCGGCGGTGTCGGCTACGACTTCTCGCGCATCCGCCCGCACGGGGCCTGGGTGGCCGGCACCCGTTCCAGCGCCTCGGGGCCGGTGCCGTTCATGCGCGTCTTCGACTGCTCCTGTCGCACGTTGGAGTCGGCCGGGGCGCGGCGGGGCGCGCAGATGGGCGTGCTGCGCTGCGACCATCCCGACATCGAGGCCTTCGTGGGAGCGAAGGACGACGGCGAACTGAGCAACTTCAACCTGTCGGTGGGGCTGACCGATGCCTTCATGCTGGCCGTGCTCGACGACAGGGAGGTCGAGCTGGTGCATCGGGCCGAACCCGGCCCCCGCATCCGCAGCGAACAACAGCACCGGCGCGACGACGGACTGTGGGTATATGCCCGCCGGCCGGCGCGGGCGCTGTGGGACCGCATCATGCGATCGGCCTATGCGCACGGAGAGCCCGGCGCGCTCTTCCTGGACCGCATCAACGCCGACAACAACCTCTCCGGCTGCGAGACGCTCGACGCCACGAACCCGTGCGGCGAGCAGCCCCTGCCGCCCTACGGCAGCTGCTGCCTGGGGTCGATCGACCTGACGCGCCTCGTGAAGGACCCCTTCGAGCCCGCCGCGCGCTTCGACGAGGAAGCCTTCTCCCGCCTCGCCGGGCTGGCGGTGCGCATGCTCGACAACGTGCTGGACATCACCGCCTGGCCGCTCGGGCGCCAGGGCCGCGAGGCGATGCTGAAGCGGCGCATCGGCCTGGGCTTCACCGGCCTGGGGGACGCGCTGGTCATGCTCAACCTGCGCTACGACGCGCCACCGGGCCGCGCCGCCGCCCTGCGCATCGCGCGGCTGCTGCGCGACGCGGCCTATGCCGCTTCGTGCGCGCTGGCCCGGGAGCGCGGAGCATTCCCTCTGTTCGATGCCGGCCAGTACCTCGGGCGGGGCAGCTTCGCGTCACGGCTGCCCGAGCCGATGAAGACGCGCATCCGCGCCTGGGGCATGCGCAACTCGCATCTGCTGTCGATCGCGCCCACGGGCACCATCAGCCTGGCCTTCTCGGACAACGTGAGCAACGGCATCGAGCCGGCCTTCGCCTGGACCTTCGCGCGGCGCAAACGGCTGCCGGACGGCGGAGCGCGTGAGTACGAAGTCGAGGACCACGCGCTGAGGCTGTACCGGCTGTACAGGGGCCCGCGGGCGGCGCTCGGTCCTGCCTTCGTCACAGCGCTGGAGATGAGCCCCGCGGCGCACGTGGAGATGGTGGCTGCGGTGGCGCCCTACGTCGACGCGGCCATCTCCAAGACGGTCAATGTGCCCGAGGACTGCCCGTACGAGGACTTCAAGGATCTCTACATGCAGGCCTGGCGGCTGGGGCTCAAGGGCCTGGCCACCTACAGGCCCAACCCGCTGCGAGGCTCGGTGCTGGAAGCCCCCGTGCGGCCGGCGTGCAGCGGGTGTACGGCGCCGGTGGCCTCGGCCTGAGCCCGGCCTGATCCACACCTGATGGAGATCAGCTCCGCAGCCAGATGGCCGCGATGCACGCGCAGCCCAGGCTGGCCACGAGCGCCGCACCCACGCGCAGCGCATAGGCCTTGCCGCCGGCGCCCAGGGCAACCGCGCAGCGCGTGAGCGTGTTGGTTCCGACGGCCACCAGCACGCCCCGGATGAAATGGTCGGTCTGCAATGTGCCGGCCGCGTGCAGCGATGCGAGCGAGGCCACGGGGGCATGCGCATCGACCAGCGCCGCGAGCGCGATGCCGACCTGCAGGCCGGCCTCGCCGAAGTGCCGCTGCGCCGAGCCCACCATCAGCGCGACGAGCGCCAGGGCGAGCGCGACGGCGAGCGCTTCGCGCGGACGCAAGGCACTGCGCTGCGTGGCGGGCGGCTCGACCGCCACCGCGTCGCGTGAAGTCAGCAGCGGCAGCAGGCCGACGGCCACGGCACCCGCCGCACCGGCAAGCGCCACGGGCAGCAGGGCGGCGCCCGCCTGCGGGGAGAGTGCGCCGGCCATCGCGAGCGCCAGGACCCAGGTGGCGACGGCCGACAGTGCCGCGGCGCCCGCCAGAAGGCCCGTGTGCAGCGGCTGCTCGCGCGCGCGATGGCCGAACGAGGCCACCGTGGCGGTGCTGGAGGCGAAGCCCGACGCGAAGCCGGCACCCAGCAGGCCACCGCGCACGCCGAGCCATCGCACCGCCGCCTGTCCGGCGGCCTGCATCGCCATGATCAGCAGCACCATCGAGGCCAGCGGCCGGGGGTTGATGCCGCCGAGCATCTCGATGGGCCGCGAGGGTATGAGCGGCAGCGCGATCAGGGCGAGCGCCGCCAGCAGGACGCCGTCGTGCAGTTCCTGCTCGCTCAGCAGCTGCGTGGCGAACAGGTGCAGCCTCCGGCGCGCCGCGAGCAGCAGCGCCAGGCCCATCCCGCAGGCTGCGCCCAGCCCCGGCTGGAGAACGCACAGCACGCCGATCAGGTAGGTCGCGAAAAGGGCGATCTCGGTGGTCATGCCGGGGTCCGGCGAACGGCTCTTCCAGTGCGACACCGCGGCCAGCGCGGCGACGAGCGCGCCACCGATGGGCACCAGCGACGCGACGGGCAGGATCTGCGCGATGGCACCCGCCAGCGCCACGATGGCGAAGGTGCGCAGTCCCGCAGCCGCGCGGCGCTCGCCGTCGCCCTTGCGGCGCTCGCGCTCGATGCCGATCACGAGGCCGATGCCCAGGGCCACGGCGAGTCCGACGATCGCGGCCGAAGGGCTGGGGAGGTTCATGCACGCAGTCTCTCCGGCCGCCGGGCCGCGTCAAGGCGCGAGCGCCGGAGTTCCTTGCGCTGGATCAAGCCGGCCGCGCCACCGGGGGCATAACGTGCGGGGGCATGAAAGCACTCGTATACCAGGGCCCCGGCCTGAAGTCGCTCGAAGACCGTCCCAAGCCGGAAATCCAGGCGCCGGGCGACGCCATCGTCCGGATCCTCAAGACCACCATCTGCGGCACCGACCTGCACATCCTCAAGGGCGACGTGCCCAGCTGCACGCCGGGTCGCATCCTCGGCCACGAGGGCGTGGGCGTGGTCGAGACCGTGGGCACCGGCGTGACCGCGTTCCACCCCGGCGACCATGTGCTGATCTCGTGCATCTCGTCGTGCGGCAAGTGCGAGAACTGCCGCCGCGGCATGTATTCGCACTGCGCCACCGGCGGCTGGATCCTGGGCAACACCATCGATGGCACGCAGGCCGAGTACGTGCGCATCCCGCACGCCGACACCAGCCTCTACCCGGTGCCGGCCGGCGTGGACGAGGAAGCGCTGGTGATGCTCAGCGACATCCTGCCCACCGGCTTCGAATGCGGCGTGCTCAACGGCAAGGTGGCGCCCGGCAGCACGGTGGCCATCGTCGGGGCGGGCCCGATCGGGCTGGCCACGCTGCTTACGGCCCAGTTCTACTCGCCCTCGCAGATCATCCTCATCGACCTGGACGAGGGCAGGCTGGAGGTCGCGCGCCGCTTCGGCGCCACGCACACGATCAACAGCACCGGCGGCAACGCGGCCGAGGCGGTGCTCGCGCTGACCGGCGGGCGCGGTGTGGACGTATCCATCGAGGCCGTGGGCATACCGGCCACCTTCGTGCTGTGCCAGGACATCGTGGCGCCCGGCGGCACCATCGCGAACATCGGCGTGCACGGGCATGCGGCCGACCTTCACCTGGAGCGCCTGTGGTCGCAGAACATCGCGATCACCACGCGGCTGGTCGACACCGTTTCGACGCCCATGCTGCTGAAGACGGTGCAGTCCCGCAAGGTGGACCCGGCCCGGCTGATCACGCACCGGTTCCGGCTGGACCAGGTCATCGATGCCTACGACACCTTCGCGCGCGCTGCCGAGACGCATGCGCTGAAGGTGCTCATCGAGGCGTAGCGCCCCGAAAGGCCTTGCCGCGCCTTTCCCGTTCTCATTCTTTTTTATTTTTCTTCGTACGGATCTCCGCCATGTCGCTTTTCCACGCCGTCGCCTGGGTCGATCACCACGCCGCGCAAGTCTTCCAGTTCGATGCTTCGCAGGTCCTTGCGCGGCAGGTCAGGGAGCACGCGCGCTACACCCGCCAGCACGGCAGCAGCGTTCGCAGCGAACACGAGTTCTTCGGCGAAGTCTGCAATGCCCTGAAGGGGATCACGCAGGTGCTCGTCACCGGCTCCCGCATGGCGCAGGCCGACTTTCGTCACTACGTCGAGAAGCACCGGCCCGAAGTGGCGGGGCAGATCGTCGGCTGGGAGACGGCGGAGCGCATGAGCACCAACGAGCTCGTCGCCCTGGCCCGCCGGTATTTCTCGATGCACGAGGGCATGGCGGCGCCCATGAAGGCCGGTTGAGCGGGAGCGGTTCCGTGAAGATGCTGCGCCGTCTCGCCGCCCTGGGGCTGGTGTCCGCGCTCGCGGGCATCGCGGCCGCGCAGGTGGCCGGAGCCACGCGCACGGGTGCGACGCTGACCGAAACCGGGCAGCTGATCCCGGGATGGAGCGCGAAGCAGAGCATCCTCGGGCGCGCCGTGTACGACGTGTCGGGCGAACGGATCGGCAAGGCGCTGGACCTGATCGTCGGCACCGACAGGCGCGTGACCTTCCTGATCGTCGAGATGGGAACCTTCCCCTCGGGCTCGCGGCATCTGGTCGCCGTGCCGGCATCGCAGCTCGCGGTGCGCGGCGGCCGCCTGCTGCTGCCCGACGCCGATCGCCAGGCGCTGGCGTTGCAGCCCGCGTTCGTGCATGCCCCCGTCACCCGCACGCAGAGCGCGATCGTCGAGCAGGCACAGCAGGACGCCGACAGGGCACGCCGGACCATCGCGCGGCTGGAGCGCCAGCTGGCGCACGGCGAGGGCGGCGAAGCCCGCGCGGGCCTGGAGCGGCAGATCCTCGCGCTGCGGCAGGCCGTGCAGGCGGTGGAGGAGAAGGTGGCCGAGATGGACGCCGCCGACTCCGATCGATGGCAGGCCGCGGAAGCCCAGGTCGGCCAGGCCGCGGCGCGCCTGCGAAGCGCGATGCGCGGCGTGCCGGCCTGAAGGGAGCCGGGAGCCGCACGCGGCTTGATGTGCGTCAACCTGCGCCCGCGGCATGTACCTAGGATGGACCGAAGACTCTTGGAGACATTTCTCATGCCCGCGGAACCTTTCCCCCTCATCCAGACGCAGCCGGTGCCGCCTGACGGCAGCTACCTCCAGGCCATCATGAACTGGCAGATCGCGATTGCGGGGAGCGCGCTGCAGGCGCAGTTGAGGCAACTGGAGCTGATGGCCGACTTGCAGCGCTCCTTCGGTGCCGTGCAGCGCGAACTCACCGACCAGTGGATCTGCAGGTTCGGCGGCGGCGTGCCGCTGGACGGCTAGGCCAAAGCGGAACCGGGCGCTCCCATGACGCTGTCGCAGCCCCTGCGCAACATGCTCGACGACCTGGGGCGGCGGTCCGCGGCCTGCTTCGCCGTCGCGATGCCCGATGGCAGCCGCCACCGCGCCGGCGAGGGCGAGCCGGCCTTCACCGTCGTCTTCCACACCGAGGCCGCCCTGTTCGCCACCGCGACGCGCGGCCACATCGGACTGATGGAGGCCTATTTCGACCAGGAAGTGGATGTGGAGGGCGATTTCGGCGCGGCGCTGGCGGCTGGCATGGCGGCTGGCTTCGACCACCGGGCCGGCGCGCTCAACGGCATCGAGAACAGCCTGCACGAGCTGCGGCACTCCAACCGCGACCCCGCCCACGCGAAGGCCAACGCCCGTGCGCACTACGGGCTGGGCACGGGCTTCTACCGCCTGTGGCTCGACGATCCGCTCATGATGTACACCTGCGGCTACTGGCCCGAAGGTACGCGCAGCCTCGAGGAGGCGCAGCGCCACAAGATCGACCACGTCTGCCGCAAGATCCTGCTGGGCCCCGAAGACCGCTTCATCGACATCGGCTGCGGCTTCGGCGGCTTCATGTTCCGCGCCCAGGAGAAGATCGGCGCCACGGGCGTCGGGCTCAACACCACCACGGAGCAGGTCGAGTGGCTGCGCGACGAGATCGAGCGGCGCGGGCTCGAAGCCTCGCTGCAGGTGCGCGAGGCCGACTTTCGCGACGTCGACGAGCAGTACGACAAGGTCGTCTCCATCGGCACCCTGGAGCATGCGGGGCGCGACCAGCTGCCCGAGGTGGTAAGGGCCCATGCGGAGTTCCTGAAGCCCGGCGGGCTCGGCATCCTGCACTTCATCGGCCACGTGGGCCGCTTCGAGACGGAGCTCTTTATCCGCAAGCACGTGTTCCCGGGCGGCTGGATTCCCAGCCTCGCCGACGTGATCGTGGAGATGGAGCGCAACGGCCTGGAGGTGCTGGACATCGAGAACCTCCGCCGGCACTACGCGCCGACCCTCGATGCCTGGGCCCGGCGCTTCGATGAGCACTGGCCAGCGATACAGCGCCTCGATCCTCGGCGATTCGACGAGCGCTTCCGGCGCGTCTGGCGCACTTACCTGGTCGGCTGCGCCGAGATGTTCCGGTCAGCCGCGGGCTACACGCACCTGTTCCAGGTCGTCTTCAGCAAGGGCAACGTGACGCCGCGCAGCTACCCGATGGACCGTGCGCATCTGTACGAGCCCGGGCAATGAACCCCGGCACCGAGGCGCTGGCCCACGAGGCGCGCAAAGGCCGCCTGCTGGACGCCATGCGCGAAGGCGGCGCGGGCCCGGGGGCGCCGATCGCGCTGGCGAAGCGCACCTCGAATCTGTTCCGCGACCGCGAGGCCGGCCCCCGGCGAAGAATCGATCTCGGCGAGTTCGATCATGTCATCGAGGTCGACGCGTCGCGCGGCACGGTCGAGGTCGAGGGCATGGCGACCTACGAGACGCTGGTGGACGCCACGCTGCGGCACGGCGTGATGCCGGCGGTGGTGCCGCAGCTCAAGACCATCACCGCGGGCGGAGCGATGGCGGGCGTGGGCATCGAGGCCACGTCGATGCGCCAGGGGCTGGTTCACCACACGATGCTGGAGCTCGACGTGCTGCTGCCGGACGGCCGCATCGTCCACTGCACGCCCGGCAACGAGCACCGCGACCTGTTCTTCGGCTTTCCGAACTCGTACGGCTCGCTGGGCTACGCGCTGCGGCTGGTGCTGCGCACCCAGCCGGTGCAGCCCTTCGTGCGGGTGGAACACGTCGCGTACCAGCATCCGGCTGAATTCTTCGCGGCGCTGGCCGAGGCGGCCGAGGGCGATGCCGACTTCGTCGACGCCGTGGTGTTCGGCCCCCGGTCGATGGTGCTGAACGTCGCGCGCTTCGAGCGCGACGCGCCGTGGACGAGCAACTACGAATTCGAGCGCATCTACTACCGTTCGCTGCTGGAGATGCCGGTCGACCATCTCGCCGTGCGCGACTACCTGTGGCGCTGGGACACCGACTGGTTCTGGTGCTCGCGCAATTTCGCGGCGCAGCACCCGCTGGTGCGCCGCATGCTCGGCCGCAGCCATCTCAACTCCCGCACCTACACGCGGCTGATGCGCATGAATGCCCGCTGGGGCGTGACGAGGCGCATGGCCGCGCTGCGGGGGATGCACGTGGAATCCGTCATCCAGGACGTCGACATCCCGATCGGCTCCGCGCGCACTTTCCTGGAGTTCCTCGGGCGGGAGATCGGCATCCTTCCCGTCTGGATCTGCCCGGTGCACGTGCCGGACCCCGGCGCGGGCTTCGTGCTGTACCCGCTCGACGCGGGCACGCTGTACGTCAACTTCGGCTTCTGGGACGTGGTCGAGAGCCGGGAGACGCACGAAGCGGGGCACTTCAACCGGCTGGTCGAGCAGGAGGTAGTGCGCCTGGGTGGCATCAAGTCGCTCTACTCCGACAGCTTCTTCACGCGTGAGGAGTTCGACCGCGCCTACGGCATGGAAGCCTACGACGCGCTGAAGCGCCGCTACGACCCCGAGGGGCTGGCGCCTCGCCTGTACGAGAAGTGTGTGCTGAAGCGCTGAAACGGCGCTGGCTTGATCGCCATCAACACCCGGTCGCGCAGGACGCACGAACATTCACCCGAGGCCCGTGCCTCTGCGGTATTTCCTCCAGTTCCCGCGCCGGGATTCGGCGCGCCACCTTGCGGGGCAGACATGAATTTCAGAACCATCCTCGTCCACCTGGACCGATCCGGCCGCAGCCCGGTGCGCGCGGCTTTGGCGGCCCGGTGGGCGCGTGCGCACGAGAGTCATCTGACAGGGCTGATTCCCACCGGCCTGTACGACGGCATCATCCCTGCGGACGCCATCGCCACCGGCATGACCGACTACATCGCCGAATCGGCCGACTACCTGCGCCGCCGCGCCGAGGCCATCGCGCGCGAGTTCAGGCAGGACATCGCCGCCTCGGGGCCGCTGTCGTACGAGGTGCAGCTGGTCGATGGCGTCACGGAGGACGCAGTGGTCCGGTACGGCCATGCGAGCGACCTCGTCGTGGTGGGGCAGAGCGACGAGTCGGCCAGGCGGGACACCACGGTGCACGGGCTTGCCGAGCATGTGCTGATGGAAGTCGGCCGGCCGGTGCTCGTGGTTCCTTCGGCCGGCGAGTTCTCCGGCGTGCCGAAGAACATCGTGGTGGCCTGGGACGGCTCGCGCGAGGCGGCCGTGGCCCTCCACGCGTCGCTGCCCGCCCTGCGCGGGGTGCGCGTCACGCTGCTGTCGCTGCGCCACCCGCGCGACGGGGACGACGCGCAGCGCCTGTTGACGCACGACATGATCCAGTTCCTGCTGCGCCACGGCGTGCAGGCGCGCGCCGAGTCGGAGGTGACCGAGATCGGCATTGCGGACGCGCTGCTTTCGCGGGTGTCCGACCTCGGCGCCGACCTTCTCGTGATGGGCGCCTACAGCCATTCGCGCTTGCGCGAGCGGATACTGGGCGGCGTGACGCGGCAGATACTGGCGCAGATGACCGTGCCCGTGCTGATGGCGCACTGAGCGCTGCGGGTGCCTGCGTCGCTTGCGGCGCCTGCATTCCCGTCATTCATCTCGGGCTTCGACCCGAACCCGCACCATGGACACCACACTGATCGACGCCTTGCGCGCGCAGCTGCAGCAAGAGACCGGGCAACCCGTGGCGCTGGTCGAAACGCACATCTCCTGGGTGCTGCTGACTCCGACGCAGGCCTTGAAGCTCAAGAAGCCGGTGCGGCTGCCGTTCCTCGACTTCGGCAGCGTCGAGTCGCGCAGGCACTTCTGCGAGGAAGAGCTGCGCCTGAACCGGCGCTTCGCACCGACGCTCTACATCGACGTGGCGCCGGTCTGCGGCACGCGGGAGTCGCCCCGCATCGGCGGTGGAGGCACGCCGATCGACCACGTGGTGCGCATGCGGCGCTTTGCCGAATCCGCGCTGCTGCGCAATCTGCTGGTGTCGAACGCGCTGGAGCCCCGGCTGCTCGACGGCTTCGCGAAGCGGCTGGCCGGCCTGCATGGAGAGGCGCAGCGCGCGGCGCCGGTTTCCTGCTTCGGCGCGCCCGACGCAGTCGTCCGCGCGGCGAACGATGTTCTGGCCTCCCTGCGTGCCCAGCTGCAGGAGGGCGAGGCCGACCGTGCAGCCTCGCTCGCCGGGATCGGCGCGTGGATCGAGGAGCAGGGGCAGGCACTGCGCATGGCCTGGATCGCCCGCCAGCAGGCCGGTGCCGTGCGCGAATGCCATGGCGACCTGCACCTGGCCAACGTCGTGCTGGTCGACGGCGCGCTCACGCCCTTCGACTGCATCGAGTTCGATCCGGCCCTGCGCTGGATCGACGTCATGAGCGACGTCGCCTTCCTCACCATGGACCTGAAGGCGCACGGCCATGGCGAGTTCGCGTTCCGCTTCCTCGATGGCTGGCTGCAGCACAGCGGCGACTACGCGGGGCTGCAGGTGCTGCGCTTCTACGAGGTCTACAGGGCCCTGGTGCGCGCCATGGCCTCGGGCATGGCACCGGGCGATCGTGACGGGAAGAAGAAGGGGCCGGACTACCTGGCAAGCGCGCGGCGGCTGCTGGCGCAGCCGGAAGAGGGCGCGCAGGGAGCGCGGCTGATGATCGCGCACGGCCTCTCGGGCTCCGGAAAGTCCAGTGTCGCCCTGCAGCTGCTGTGCGCCGCCGGCGCCGTGCGCGTGCGCTCCGACGTGGAGCGCAAGCGCCTGTTCGGCCTTGCTCCGCTGGAGCGCTCCGCCGCCGCCGGCCTGGACATCTACGGCGCGGAGGCGACCCGCCGGACCTTCGAGAAGCTGCGCGCCTGCGCCCGCGATGCCCTGCTGGCGGGCTACCCGGTGATCGTGGATGCGGCCTTCCTGCGGCGCGCCGAGCGGCAAGGCTTCGAGGCACTGGCCACGGAGCTGCGCGTGCCTTTCTCGATACTGGACTGCAGCGCCACGCCGGCCACGCTGCGCCGCCGTGTGGCCGAGCGCGACGCGACGGGCACGGATGCATCGGAAGCCGGGCTGGCCGTGCTGGAGCGCCAGCTGGCCACGCACGAACCGCTGGATGCGGACGAGCGCAGGGCCGCCATCGAGGTATCGACCGAAGCCACCGTCGACATCGAGCAGCTGCGGGCGCGGTGGCGCTCGGCGGGCTTCGAGCGCTGCTGAATCCTCACTGGCTGGCAAGCTCTCCGCTGGGCAGCGTGAAGCGTTCGTGCTCGGTCTTCGCGCTCTCGGGCGCGCGGACCAGCAGCACCGGAACGGGCGCCATGCGCAGGATGTGCTCCGCGCTGCTGCCCATGACCCAGCGGCCGAGCCCACGGCGGCCATGGGTGCCGATGACGATCAGCTCCGCCTTCCACGCCTGCGCGGCGGCGATGACCTGGTCGTGGACGCTGCCCTTGAAGCTGTCGAGCAGCACGCTGTCGGCCTCGACGCCGTCCTTGGCGGCTCTGGCGCACCCGTCAGCGAGCAGCTTCTGCGCGTTGGCGCGCAGCTCCTCCAGCCAGTTGCCGGCATAGCCAGCGTAGGCATCCATGGCCAGCGCGAACGAGAGTTCGTCGATCACGTGCGCCAGGCGCAGGCGTCCGCCGGAGAGCCTGGCCAATTGGATGGCCTCGTCCAGCCCGCGGCTGGAAGTGGAACTGCCGTCGATGGGAACAAGAATGCGTTGGTACATGGCTCGACTCCGGAGGGTTGAAAGAGTCGGACCAGTATCCGGACGGGCGCCTCGGACGGCTTGATATCGATCAAACGCTCAGCTCCCCGGCAGGAGCGGCCTTGATCTGGAACAAGCCCGCGCGCGGCGAAAGCGCGACCCTCGGGGCATGCACAGGAAGACTCTCATGCCCCACGCCACCGTCCGCATCATCCGCCAGGAGCACGCCGCGCTCGCCGCCATGCTCCGGTCCATCGTCATGCTGCTCGAACAGCACCGCAGGAAGGGCACGCTGCCCGACTTCGCGACGCTCAGGGCCATGCTCTTCTACGTGGACGAATTCCCCGAGAAGCGCCACCACCGCAAGGAGACGGAGCTGCTGTTTCCCAGGCTGCGTGCCCGCACGCCGATCTCGCGCGAGCTGCTGGACAGGCTCGACAGCGACCATGCCAAGGGCGAACGCCGGATTCGCAACGTGGAGCACGCGCTGCTCGCCTTCGAGATGCTGGGCGAGCCGCGGCGCGAGGAATTCGAGAAAACCGTCGGCGAGTACGTCGATTTCTATCTCGACCACATGGCGCTGGAGGAGCGAGAGATCCTGCCGCTGGCCGAGCGGGTGCTGACCGAGGACGACTGGCGCGACCTGGACGACGCCTTCTCGCAGAACCGCGACCCGATGACAGGGCACGTGCCCGATCTCGAATACAACGCGCTCTTCACGCGCATCGTCAACATCGTTCCCGCGCCCATCGGGCTGGGGCCGGCGCTGTAGGGCCGGCTCTCCACCTTTCCTGCCTTTTCCCGCTTCCCGCTCAGCGCATCAGCACGTAGGTGCCGGGCGCTTCGCAAAGCGGAGCCAGCCCACGCCGCGGCGCGCCCATCGCGGGCGGGCGGCGCCTGGGCCCCGAATGCGCCGCGAGCCATTGCTGGAACGCGGGCCACCACGACCCCTCGACTTCGCTCGACGCGTCGAGGAACTCGTCGGGCGCGACGTACGCGCCATGCCTGCGCCGGCGCAACATGCGGTAGCCGCGGTGCGCATGCCCGGGCTCGCTCACGATGCCTGCGTTGTGGCCGCCTTCGGTGAGCACGAAGCTCACGTCAGCGTCGCACAGCAGGCTGAACTTGTAGACGGAGCGCCAGGGCGCCACATGGTCCGTCCGCGTGCCGAGCAGGAACACCGGCACGTCGATGTCGCCCAGCGAAACCGGCCGTCCGTCGACGAGGTAGTGGCCCTCGGCCAGTGCGTTGTCGAGGAAGAGGCTGCGCAGGTAATCGGCGTGCATGCGATAGGGCATGCGCGTGCCGTCCGCGTTCCATGCCATCAGGTCGTTCAGCGCGGGGCGCTCGCCGAGCAGCCAGGTCCGCACCAGCGGTGCCCAGACCAGCTCGCCGGGCCGCAACGATTGGAAGGCCGCCGCCATCTGGGCCGCGCCCAGGAAGCCCTGGTACGCCATGATGTCCTCGAGGAAGGCGAGCTGGCTTTCGTCGATGAACAGTCCGATCTCTCCGGGCTCGGTGAAGTCGGTCTGCGCGGCCAGCAGCGAGAGCGAGGCGAGGCGGTCGTCACGGTCGCGCGCCATCGCCGCCGCCGCGATGGCCATCAGCGTGCCGCCGAGGCAGTAGCCGACCGCATGCACGCGGCGCCCGGGCAGCACGGCCTCGACGGCGTCGAGGCTGGCGCGGATGCCCAGCCGCAGGTAGTCGTCCATGCCGAAGCCGGCGTCGCAGGCGCCGGGGTTCTTCCAGGAAACGGCGAACACCGTGTGGCCCTGGCCGACCAGGTAGCGGATCAGCGAGTTGTGCGGGGAGAGATCCAGCACGTAGTACTTCATGATCCAGGCGCTGATGACCAGCACCGGCTCGGCATGCACCGTCGGCGTCGAAGGCGCGTACTGGATGAGCTCGACGAGCTCGTTGCGCATGATGACCTTGCCCGGCGTGAGCGCCACCTCGTGCCCGGGCCTGAAAGCCTCGGCGCCGACCGCAGGCGCACCGATGGCGCCGCGGAAGATGGCCTCCGCTCCCTGGGCGGCACCGGTAAGCAGGTTCATGCCGCCAGTGGCTGCGGTCTTCTTCAGAACCTGCGGATTGGTCGCGGGGAAGTTGGCGGGCGAAACCATCTCGAGCCATTGCCGCATGGTGAAGGCGACAAGCTGCCCGTGGTGCCGGTCCACGCCGGGAACGTCGCGGACCAGTTCTAGCAGCCGCCGCCCGGCTGCCTCGAAGGCGTCGCGGTACACGCAGAAGGGCCAGGCCGCCCAGTCGTCCGCTGTCAGCCGCGGGTCATGCGCCCGCGGATCGGCGCAGGGCAGGGCCTGGTGCAGCGCCAGTCCGGCACCGCGTCCGGGCTGTGTCGCGAAATGGATGGCCCAGTCGGACCACGCCAGCATGAGCGCCGCCGGCGACATGCCGCCGCCGAGCCGGCCCCAGACGGCGTGGAGCAAGCGGTCGAATTCGTTGTGCTCGCGGGTCACTTCAGGTCCTTCCGTGAAGACGGCGGGGCTTACGGGTGTCGCGCGCCGAAGTCTGCTGCCTCGCGCGCCGCTTGCCCTTGCGCGGCGTCAAGGTCTTGCCGAAGCGGCGCTCTTACGCTTTGGACGCCTTGTCCCTTCAACCCCTTTCAATCCATCGGAGCCGAACATGCCAGCCAAGATCGTCGATTTCTCCGCCCGGTCCAAGGTGATCCGGGACGAACCCTTCAACGCGCACTTCTGGCAATGCACGCCCGCCGAGTTCCGGGCATACCTGGGACGGCCGCGCGATTTCCTGCACAGGCTGGGCATCGTGGTGCCAGGCGAATGCCGGATCGAAACAACCATCGAGAACCACGACTGGCTCGAGCAGGAGGCGCCCGAGTTCGTGAGCGAGGGCGGCAGCGACACCGTAATCTGCAACATGGGCAGCGGCGCGGCCGATCGTTCGGTGTATCGGGTCGTGAGCTACGCGCGTGACGAGGCAGCGACCGGCAATGTCGAGAAGACGCTGCTGCACCGCGCGAATCGCCAGCAAGTCAAGGATGCGAAGCCGTCGTCCGGGCGCAAGGCCAAGGGCCGAAAGGCGAAGAAGGCAGCCAAGGTCCGCCGCGCTGGCGGCCACCAGTGAAGAGCCTCGAGGCTGAAGGGCTCCAATCGACGCGGCCTGCCGCTGGCTTTCAACGGCGCCGGTGCGCCTCGACCACCGACTGGCAGGCGGCGCAGCGGATGGCCGTGGGCTGCGCGAACAGCCGGGCACGCGAGATCTCGGCGCGGCAGTCCGCGCAGACGCCGTAGCGGCCGTCCGACAGGCGTGCGAGCGCCTGGTCGATCTCATCGAGCCTGTTGCGGTCGATCTCGATTTCGGCCAGGCGCACGTCGGCCGCACGCTCCGCTTCGGCTTCGTCGGCATGGGTCGTCACATCGCGCGCGTCCCCGGCGGACAGGAGTTCGGCACTGGGGGCCGAGGCGCGGAGTTCGTCGAGAACCTGCCGCTTCATCGACTCGAGCTGCCGGTGCAGGGCGCGGCGGTCGGTGGCATCGAGGTGTTTCATGGTCGTTTGTCCTTGATTGAGATGGATGAACTGCGGATGAACTCTCTGCATCCCCCGCTTCGGCGGTCGCAGGTGGTCATGAGCGGCCTCGGCGCGAGGCTGGAATGCGCACCGCCACGTAGGCGAGCCGGCGGTCGCGCATGACCAGCAACGCGACCGTGTTTCCGGCCGGTATGCGGGCGAGGGCCTGCCCGAGGTCCTCGACGCGATAGAGCTTCGTCGTGTTCACCGCCACGACCACGTCGCCCGCGCGGATGCCTTCGCTGCGGGCGAGGCCGCCGGCCTCGCGCACCATCAGGCCGCTGTCGATGTTCAGCTGCAACCGCTGGGCGGATGAGATCTCTCCCACGCTCAGGCCCAGGCCGTCGTTCCATTCGAGGGGCGCGGCCGTGAAGGATGTGCCGGCGGCGGCCGGCTGTACGGCCAGCGTCGCCCGCAGTACCTGAGGCGCGCCGTGCCGCCACACCTCCAGCTGTACCCGGCTGCCGGGCGGGCGCTGGGTGATCCGTTGCGGAAGGTCGGCGAAGCGCTCGACGGGCTTTCCGTCGAGCGCTAGCAGGGCGTCGCCCTGCGCGAGGCCGGCCGCTTGCGCCGGACTGCCGGGCTCGACGCGGACCACCAGGGCACCGGTCGCGGCCGGCAGCCCGAAGGACTGCGCCAGCGCTGGTGTCATTTCCTGGAACTCGGCGCCCAGGTAGGCCCGGCGCACGCTGCCATGCTCCTGCAGTTCGCCTGCGATGCGCATCGAAAGGTTGATCGGCACGGCGAAGGACAGGCCCATGTACCCGCCGCTGCCGCTGTAGATCATCGAGTTGATGCCCACCACTTCAGCGCGGCTGTTGAACAGGGGGCTGCCCGAGCTGCCCGGGTTGATCGCGACGTCGGTCTGGATGAACGGAATCTCGCCCGCGCCCGCCATGACGCGCCCGACCGCGCTCACCACGCCGGCCGTCACGCTGCCATGGAAGCCGAAGGGCGAGCTGATCGCGGCCACCCAGTCGCCGGGCGCGAGCGCCGAGGAATCGCCGATGACGGCCACCGGCAGGCCGGTCGCATCGATCTTCAGCAGCGCGACGTCGGTGCGCCGGTCCACGCCGGCCACGCGCGCCGTGAAGCGGCGGCCGTCGTCCAGCCGGACCTGCACTTCGTCGATGTTGGTGACGACGTGCGCGCTGGTGAGGATCAGGCCGTCGCTGCGGATGATCAGGCCCGAAGCGAGGTCGCGGATCTGACTGATGCGCGCGCTCGCGGGCAGGGGCCAGGCCAGGCGGTCGGCGAAATCGTGCTCGGGTGCGATCTCGAGTTCGATGTCTTCCGGGTTCAGGTCGCGCCCGATGCGCAGGGTGCTGATGTCGACCACCGACCTGCTGCGGCTGGCGACCAGCGACGAGAAGTCGCCCGTACCTGCCGCCGCTTCGGCGCGTGCCGGGGCGGCGGGAGCCGGAGACGCCGTCTCAGGCGCAGGCATGGGCGCGGATATCGGCGCCGCGCAGGCGCACAGCAACGTGGTGCTGGCCGCAAGCGCCCAGGCGAGCCGGGCGGCGCGCGGCAGCGCATTCGCGCGAATGGAAGGCGTGTTCACGTCGATCCGGCGCCGGGCTTCAGCTCGATTGCGGCGACAGCGTCACGGGGCGCACCACGGCCTGTGGGCCCTCCGCTTCGCGCACGGCGTTGCCGAAGGCCTGCAGCCGCGCCGCGCAGCTGCCGTCGTCCACCTCGCGCATCGTGACCGAGGAACTCAGGATCGGCGCGCGGCCGAGAATCTTTGCGATCTCGGCGGCCGCGTTCGGTGCTCCCTGTCCGCCCATCACCGAGAGCACGGCGGCGTCGGGAAGCCGGGCGCGCTGGCGTGCGACGAAGCTGCGCATGGGGCCGGCGAGCTGCAGCATCCAGATCGGCGACACCAGCACCACTGCGTCGAAGTCGCCCGGCGGCGGCCCGTCGTAGCGGATGGCGGGCTCGCGGCGCAGCAGGGAGTCGATCACGCAGCGCAGGCTGCCCAGGCCGCCCGCGCGAGGCCGCGTCTCGGTGATGTTCGCGAGCTGCCAGTTCTGCTGGCTGCACAGCAGCTCCGCGACGCGGCGGGAAGTGCCCGTGTAGGAATAGACGATCACCAGGACGTTGTTCATGCTTGCCTCTGCTGCGTTCATGGAAACCCAATGTAGGCAGCGGGCGGGCCCGATGCCTTGCGCTGCATCAAGGGCCGGTGCGGTGCGCGCGGCGACCATCCTTGCATCGGGGAAGCTCCCCGGCTGAAGGAACCATCATGAAAATCCTGCTTGCCGTCGACGGCAGCGACTACACGGACCGCATGCTGTCCTACCTGGCCGCGCACAAGGAATGGTCGGGCGCGGGCCACGACTTCACCGTCTTCCACGTGGTACTGCCCGTGCCGCATCGCGCCGCGGCTTTCGCGGGACCGGAGATCGTGCACGGCTACTACGAGGACGATGCGCGGATGGTTCTCGAACCTGTGCGCGGCCTGCTTGCCAGGAACGGCATCGAGGCGCGCTTCGAACACCGCATCGGACATCCTGCCGAGGAGATCGCCGCGTTTGCGCAGAAGGGGAAGTTCGACCTGGTGATCATGGGCTCGAGGGGCCACGGTGCCCTGACGAACCTGGTGCTGGGCTCGGTGGCCAACAAGGTCCTGGCCGCGTGCACGGTGCCGGTACTGCTGGTGCGCTGATGAAAACCACCGCCTTCGCGCAAGGCGTGGCCGCACTGGCCCTCGGCGCATTCGCGCTCGCGGGCGGAACGAACGCCTGGCCGCAGGCGCGCTCCTGCATGGAACGTAGTCAGCCGGTATCGCAGGCCGTCGACTTCGCGGCCGCCGCCGCGCGGCAGTCGCCCGCGGTGGTGAGCATCATGGTCACGCAAGGCAGCGGCGACCGGCCCGCCATCGGCGACGTGCGCCCCTCCATGCCATGGGATAGGGCGTGGGCGCGTGGCTTCGCCTCGGGCTTCATCATCGGCAGCGACGGATACATCCTGACCAGCGCCCATGCGGTGACCGGCGCCCGGGCGATCTCCATCGTCACCGCCGACCAGCGCCGCTTCGATGCCGAGGTGGCAGGAGTGGACCGCCTCAGCGATGTCGCGCTGCTGAAGGTCGCGGCTTCAGGCCTGCCGGTCGTCGTTCCGCGCCGCGGCGGCGAGCTGTGCCCCGGCGAGCGCGTTGCCGCCATGGGCGCGCCGTTCGGCTTCGAGCGCAGCGTGACCGCCGGCGTGGTGAGCGCCAATCCGCGCTACATGCCTGGAGGAAGCGGCGTGCCGCTGATCCAGAGTGACGTGGCGCTCAACCCAGGCAACTCGGGCGGGCCGCTGTTCGACGAACGGGGCGAGGTGGTGGGAATGAACTCGATGATCTATTCGCCCGGCGGCGGATATTTCGGCATGTCGTTCAGCCTGCCCATCGATACCGCGATGCGTGTCGCGGATGAACTCCGCGCGACCGGGCACGTGAGGCGAGGGCACATCGGCGCCCGCACCCAGCCCCTGACGGCCGAGCTGGCGCCGGCCTTCGGCCTTGCCTCCACTCAGGGAGCGCTGATCGTGCGGGTCGACCCGGACAGCCCGGCCGCGCAGGCGGGGCTTCGCAGCGGCGACGTGGTGCTGGCCGCCGGAGGCGACACCGCGATGAGCTACGCCGACATACAGAATCGCGTGGCCGCTGCCCGCGCGGGCAGCCGGATCGCGCTGAAGATCTGGCGCCACAAGGCGCCGTTGACGGTGCAGGTGGGCGTGGTCGAGAACCCGCCCGATGTCTCGCCCCGTACGGCCGCGCGCGCCGCCGCGCAGCAGGAAACGCGCTTCGGGCTCGAACTCATCGAGCGCAAGGGTGTGCTGGGCATCAGCCTGCCGTCCCCGGGGCTGTATGTGCAATCGGTCTCCGGTTCGGCCCAGATGGCGGGGCTGCGATACGGCGACATGCTGATCGCGGTCAACGACGTGGAGGTGGCCAGCCTGGCGGACTTCGACACGGTGATCCGCTCCGTCGCGGAGAGCGACACGGTTGCGCTGCTCGTCGTGCGTGGCTCGGCTCGAAGCTATGTGCCGATCCTCCCGCGCAGTGCCGCGCGCGCTCCGGTGGCGCGGCACGCAGGCGAGGCGGCCGCGCCTGTGCCCTGAGGCTTTCGCGATGGAAAAGACGAGCAGCTGCGGCGTTCTGGTGTTTGACATGGCAGGGCAGTTGCTGCTGTGCCACGCGAGCGACAGCCGCTACTGGGACATTCCCAAGGGTGCCGCCGAAGGGCAGGAGGAGGGCGCGCAAGCGGCTGCGCGCGAGGCGGGCGAGGAGTGCGGTCTCCGCCTGTCACCGGAGCAACTGCGGGAACTGGGACTCTTCCCCTATCGCAAGGGCAAGGATCTCCGGCTCTTCGCGGCGCTGGTGCGGCCCTTCGAGGCGAAGAGCTGCGTGTGTTCCAGCTTCTACACCGACCGCCATGGACGGCGGCGTCCCGAGATGGACGCGTTCCGCTGGGCCACCTTCGAGCAGTTGCCCCGGCTCTGTGCGCCCAGCCTTGCCGCGGTGCTGACGCAGGCGTTGTCACTGGCAGCCATCCACGGGCAATTGCTCTACGAAGTGGGGCCGGTCGATGTTGCACCCGGGCCGCACGGCTTTCGCGCAGTTGATCCTGCGCAAAGCCGCGCGCAGGCGGCCGCTCAAGAATGACCGCAGGCCGTTCCCGAAAAACCATCACGAGGTCGCCCCATGAACATCACCTTGAACGCAACCCTGCAAATCCTGGGGTTCTGCATCGCAACGCTGCTGGCAACTGGTGTCCTCGTGCTGGCGGGCTTGAATGAACGGAATTCTTCGCCGAACGGCCTGGAAACCATCTCGCACACAACGAAAGACTCACGATGAAGTCCAACCGCAGAACTTTCATGCTCACGCTTGCCGCAGCAGGGGCGGCCGTTACCGCCACCGGCTCTTTCGCACAGGCTCGGCTCGATGAAAAAGACCCGCAGGCCGTGGCCTTGAGTTATGTAGCCGACTCGGCGAAGGCCGACGTGAAGAAGTTCCCGAAGCATGACAACGCGCAGCTGTGCAACGGCTGTGCGCTTTGGCAATCCAAGCCGACGGATGCGCAAGGCAACTGCGCACTGTTTGCCGGCAAGCAAGTCAACGCCAAAGGCTGGTGCAGCGCTTGGTCCAGGAAGGTCTAGCGGACCGATTTCGTCAGCTTCAAGCGCATGGCGCGTGCGAATGAGGCGAGGCCGGCCAAGTGCGGCTATCGATTTGCGACCGCGCGGCTCTCGCTGGGCTCCCAGCCGCCACCCAGTGCCATGGTCTGGAGCGCGCCAGCGTGGATGCCATCGCTGCCGACGCGGGCGTCTCCAAGATGACCGTGTACAGCAACTTCGGCTCCAAGGAGGGGTTGTTCGAGGCGGTCGTGCGCGACAGGACAGTAGCCGTGATGGCTGGCTTCCCCGGGGCCGGGGCGCTGGACCCGAACCAGCCGGAGAAGGTGCTGCTGGTGATTGGGGAGCGGTTTCTCGCGCTGGCGCGCGGGGACGCCCTGGGCGCGTTGCGCGCCGTCTATGGCGTCGCGGGGGCGCAACCGGAAGTCTGTCGCGCGCTGTACAAGGAGGGGCCGGAGCGTGTGATGGACGAGCTGGCTGCATATCTGCTTCTTGCCAGCTCGGCGGGCACGCTGAAGGTGCGGAATCCGCTCCAGGCAGCGGACCTGTTCCTGTCGATGTTCCTGGGCTCCGGCCACATCCGCGGGATGCTGAAGCTCGACATGCCGGATACCCGGGAAAACAAGGCTCTTCTGCAAGAGGCTGTTCGGGTCTTCATGAGGGCCTACGGCGCGTAGGCTCTACAGGGTAGCTTGCCGGCAATGGGGCAGAACTCCTGGTTGCCTCCCGCGCGCATTATTTAACATAACGCACATTGTGTGAAAATTATACCGCGCAGGGAGCTAGTCCAACCGGCCATCGCCGCAGGCAGCGGCATCCACTGCACGACTCAGCAGCAGCCGCGCCGAAGAAGAACGAAAGCTCACCACTTGCCGTCCTTGGGAACGGCCTTGGCCGCGCTGGCTTTCGCATTGGCGGCCGCGGCGATCATCGAGGCGGCTTCCGAGCGGTTCGCCTTGTTGGCGAAGTCGACGGCGGTCATGCCCAGCTGGTTCTTCATGGTTGTGTCGGCGCCCTCTTCAAGCAGCAGCTTCACGGCATCGTTGGAGCCGTACATGGCGGCCATCATCAGCGGCGTGGTGCCGTTGGGCGATTGCGCGTCGATGAAGGCGAAGTTCTCGAGCAGCGTCTTCATGATCGCGATCTGCCCGCTGGTGGCCGCGTAGTGCAGCGGCGTCCATCCGGTCTTGTTGACGGCAGCGTCGCGCTTGAGCAATTGGGCGACCACGTCCTGCTGGCCCTTGATCGCAGCGAGCATCAGCGGGGTTTCGTCCTTCGGGCTGGCGATGTCCACATCGGTCTGCGGCGCTTCGATCAGCACCTTGATCACCTTCGGCGAGGGCTCGCGCAGCGCGATCAGCAAGCCGGTCTGGCCGTGCTCGTCGCGCGTGTTGGGGTCGAAGCCGCGCTGGATCAGGTTGCTGACGCCGCTGGCGTTGTCGCCGCGAACGGCGCGGAAGAAGTCTTCGAACGAACCAGCGTTCGCTGCAAAAGATGCAACAATGACAACAAGATAGATGGATTTCTTGAAGTAGTTTTTCATGATTTGACTTCCCTGAACAATGCTTCGAAATTGTCGCTCGTGGCCTTGGCGATGGCCTCTACGGGCATCTGCCTGAGTTCGGCGATCTGCTGCGCCACATAGGGCACGTAAGACGGGTTGTTGGTCTTGCCGCGGTACGGAACCGGCGCGAGGTACGGGCTGTCGGTCTCGATCAGCATGCGGTCCAGCGGCACGAAGGCGGCCACGTCACGCAGGTCCTGCGCTTTCTTGAAGGTCAGGATGCCGGAGAACGAGATGTAGAAGCCCAGGTCGAGCGCGGCGCGGGCCACCTCGGCGGTCTCGGTGAAGCAATGGAACACGCCGCCGGCAGCGCCGGGCGAGCCGTCTTCACCCTCTTCCTTCAGGATCGCCAGCGTGTCCGCCGAGGCTTCGCGGGTGTGGATGATCAGCGGCTTGCGCGTCTGCTGGGCAGCGCGGATGTGCACACGGAAGCGGTCGCGCTGCCATTCCAGGTCGGAAATGCTGCGGCCGCCCTTGCGCTCTTCCATCTGGTAGTAGTCGAGGCCGGTCTCGCCGATGGCGACCACGCGCGGCCGCTGCGAAAGCCGAACCAGATCTTCGATCGAGGGCTCGGCGATGTCCTCGTTGTCGGGGTGCACGCCCACGCTGGCCCAGAAGTTGTCGTAGCTGGCGGCCAAGGCCTGCACTTCGTCGAATTCCTCGAGCTTGGTGCAGATGCAAAGCGCCCGGTCGACCTGCGCCGCGGCCATGGCGGCGCGGATCTGCGGCATCTGGCCCGCGAATTCGGGAAAGCTGAGGTGGCAGTGGGAGTCTGTGAACATCGGAAATGGTGGGATGCGAGGCGCACCCCCTTGTCTGGCCCGGACTGCCGGGTTTCGTATGGGAGGCAGGCGCCGTCGACCGAGTTCCGCGTCACGAGGACGGGGCGGAAAACTCAGATGGTTTGCGTGGGGCGATCGGAGGCCATCGAGCCGCCGAGTGCCGCCTCGATGCGCGCCTTCAGCTGGCGCGACTTCTCGTCGGAAGGAAAACGGATACCCACGCCCGGCGCCCGGTTGCCGGCGGCGCGCGGCGGCGTGATCCAGGCGACCTTGCCGGCCACCGGGTAGCGCTGCGGGTCTTCGGGCAGCGTCAGCAGCACGTAGACGTCGTCGCCGAGCCGGTATTCGCGCGTGGTCGGAATGAAGATGCCGCCCTCGGCGAACAGCGGGATGTAGGCCGCGTACAGCGCGCCCTTTTCCTTGATGGCGAGCTGGATGACGCTCGGCCGGGCGGGTGTAGAGGATGCTGCGGGTGCAGCGGATGCGGCAGGTTGGTTCATGGTCGGCGACGAGCGGCAGAGTTTAGGGTGGTTCGCGCTTCGCTCACAAGCGCTTCGAGCATGAGGCCGGCGTTGAACGGGTGCTCCGCGGTTCTCGCGGCGCTTGCGAGCGACTTCGACCAGCGCGCGAGCGCCAGTCGGGGCGGTGCAGCGGGCAGATCGGCGGCCTCGAAGAAACGGGGTGCGGCGCCGTTGCCGACGGCCATCAGGTCATGGCAGAGCTTCTGCAGCGCGCCGACAGCCTGCGCGGGCGCGTGATCGGCCAGCGCGCCGACGTCGCCGCGCACCATGGCCTTGGGCAGCAGTGCCCAGGCCTTGGGCGACTGTCCCGAGCGCGCGAGCTTCAGTGCATCGCTGGGCCGGCCACCGGCGGCGCGCAGCAAGGCGGCCGCGTCGGCGGCGGGCACGTCCTGCGCGGCGAGCCAGGCCTCGGCCTCGGCGGTTGCGGGCCATGGCAGCGTGAAACCCAGGCAGCGGCTGCGGATGGTCGGCAGCAGCTGCCACGCGGCCTCGCTGGCGAGCACGAAGCGCACGTCGCCCACGGGCTCCTCCAGCGTCTTCAGCAGCGCATTGGCCGTGATCGTGTTCATGCGCTCGGCCGGATACACCAGCACCACCTTGCCGCGGCCGCGCGCGCTGGTGCGCTGGGCGAAGCCGACCGCGTCGCGCATCGCCTCCACGCGGATCTCGCGGCTGGGCTTGCGCTTCTTGTCGTCGATGTCCGCCTGCGCCTTTTCGTCGAGCGGCCAGCCGAGCTCCTGCATCGCGACCTCCGGCATCAGCACGCAGAGGTCGGCATGCGTGCGCACCTCGATGGCGTGGCAGCTCGGGCAATTGCCGCAGGCGGTGCCCTCCTCCGTCGGCTGCTCGCACAGCCAGGCGGACGCCAGTGCCAGCGCCAGCTCGTACTGGCCGATGCCCGACGGGCCCTGCAGCAGCCAGGCGTGGCCGCGCTGGCGCAGCAGTTCGGTCAGCGGCCGGCGCAGCCAGGGAGACAGTGCCTCGGCGCTCATCCGGCGCGACCTCCGGCCAGCACGCCATGCGCCCTCAGCGCGGACTCGATCTGCAGCCAGACCTGCTCGCGCGTCTGGCTGGCGTCGATGCGCACGAAGCGCTGCGCGTCGGCGCTTGCGCGTTCCGCATAGCCCTGGGCAACGCGGCGGAAGAACTCGACCGGTTGCGCCTCGAACTTGTCGGGCACGCGAGCACCGGCCAGCCGCTGTGCGGCGATCTCGGGAGCGAGGTCGAACCACAGCGTGATCCGTGGCTGCAACAGCTTCGTGCCGCCCGCCTGCCCCTGGACCCATTGCTCGAGAGTCGACAACACGGCGTTGTCGAAACCGCGCCCCCCGCCCTGATAGGCGAAGGTGGCATCGGTGAACCGGTCGCAAAGCACCACATCGCCGCGCGCCAGTGCCGGGCCGATGACCTGGGCGATGTGGTCGCGCCGGGCTGCGAACACCAGCAGCGATTCGGTCAGCGGATCCATCGGCTTCTCGAGGACCAGCCCGCGCAGCGTTTCGGCCAATGGCGTGCCGCCGGGCTCGCGCGTGCGCACGACCGTGCGGCCCTGCGCCTTGAACAGCGCCTCCAGCGCGTCGAGATGGCTCGACTTGCCCGCGCCGTCGATGCCTTCCAGCGTCAGAAACAAGCCTTGGTCACTCATTGGGTCGTTGCCTTCGGTTTGGTGTCGCCGCCGCGCTGGTAGCGGTTGACCGCGCGGTTGTGATCGTCGAGCGAACTGCTGAACTGGCTGGTGCCGTCGCCGCGAGACACGAAATACAGCGATTTGCTTTGCGCCGGCTGCACCGCCGCCAGCAGCGCCGCCTTGCCGGGCATGGAAATCGGCGTGGGCGGCAGGCCGCCGCGCGTGTAGGTGTTCCAGGGCGTGTCGGTCTGGAGGTCTTTCTTGCGCAGGTTGCCGTCGAAGGCGGTGCCCATGCCGTAGATGACGGTCGGGTCGGTCTGCAGCGGCATGCCGATGCGCAGGCGGTTGGAGAACACGGCCGCGATTTCCGCGCGGTCGTTGGCCTTGCCTGTCTCCTTTTCGACAATGCTGGCCAGAATCAGCGCCTCATCGGCCGATTTCAGCGGCAAGTCGGAGGCTCGGGCGGCCCAGGCAGCTTCCAGCTTCTTGTCCATGGCGCGCATCGCGCGCTGCAGCAGGGCGATGTCGGTCGAGCCCTTCGAGTAGGTATATGTGTCCGGGAAGAAGCGTCCTTCCGGGTGCAGGCCGGGCTTGCCCAGCTTGGCCATGAGCGCCTCGTCGGTCATGCCCACGCTCTCGGGCTTGAGCTGATCGGCCTTGGCCAGCGCGGCGCGCACCTGGCGGATGTTCCAGCCTTCCACCAGCACCACGCTGCGGGTGGCTTCCTCGCCGCGCACCAGAATGTTGAGCAGCAGCTTGGGCGTGACGCCACGCTCCAGTTCGTAGCTGCCGGCGCGCATCTGGCGGTCTTGCCCAGAGATGCGGAACCACAGGTAGAGCAGTTGCGGCTGCACGTCGACGCCCGTGTCGGCCACCGCCTGGGCAATGCCGCGCGGCGTGGTGCCGGGTTCGACCGACAGGTCGACGCTGGGCGCAGGCAGCTTGAGCGGCTGATGCACCCACCAAAGGCCGGCGCCGCCGAGCGCAAGCACGGCCAGGGCGGCGAGCAGGAAGAGCGTGAGGAAGAAACTGCGCACGAGTCCGATGTGGGGATGACGGGGAAAAAGCCGGAGGCAATCAAAAAACGGTGCCCTTGCGAACCGAAGGGCTGGAGCCCCTGCCGCCTCGAAGGAACAGGCCCGGCCATGATAATTCAGCGATGACCACTGTCGTTCTCAATGGGGTGACCGCCCTCTCCCATCTCGGCGTGATCCGTGCCGAAGGTCCGGACGCCGCCAGCTTCCTCCACGGCCAGCTCACACAGGACTTCTCCCTGCTCGGAGCCTCCGACGCCCGCCTGGCCGCGCTGTGCACCGCCAAGGGCCGTGTGATCGCGAGTTTCATCGGCATCAAGCCGCAACCGGAACTGATCCTGCTGGTGTGCAGCCGCGACATCCTTGCCGCCACGCTCAAGCGCCTGTCGATGTATGTGCTGCGCGCCAAGGCCAAGCTGAGCGACGCCACCGAGCAGTACGCGCTGTACGGCCTGGCCGGCACCGCCCTTACCGCCAACGGGCTCGACGCGGCGGCCCCGCCCGGCAAGCGCACGGCTGTCGGCGACGAAGTCAGCGCCGTGTCGCTCTACCCGGCCGACGGCGTGCCTCGCGCGCTCTGGATCGCTCCGGCCGGGCATGCCGCGCCCACGGGCCCGGCTCTGGACGACAACCTGTGGCAATGGAGCGAGGTGCGCAGCGGCATCGTGACGCTGACCACGCCCGTCATCGACGCCTTCGTGCCGCAGATGATCAATTACGAATCCGTGGGCGGCGTGAACTTCAAGAAGGGCTGCTATCCAGGCCAGGAAGTGGTCGCGCGAAGCCAGTTCCGCGGCACGCTGAAGCGGCGCACCTACCTCGTCCAGGCCGATGCGCCGGTGGCCGTGGGGCAGGAAGTGTTCGCCGCCGGCGACGCCGGGCAGCCGGTGGGCACCGTGGCGCAGGCCGCGCCGGCGCCCGATGGCGGCTGGTCCGCGCTGATCTCCATGCAGATCGCCGCGCTCGAGGCCGGTGGCCTGCGCGCCGGCGCGGCCGACGGCCCGGCGCTCACGGTCGAGCCGCTGCCCTACCCGCTGCTCGAAGACATCTGAGCCTGCGCACCCTTTAAACCCCCAACGCCCTCAAAGCGGGTGTTTGGCGCTGTCGAAAATCGACGGCGCCATTTTTTTGCGCGTCTCCTAACCCCGTTGCCGTTGCCGAGCCGTAGAAGCCGGCACCGATCAACTCCGGCAAGGAAACACCATGAAGCGCAGACTCTTTTCCACCGCCCTGGCCCTGAGCGCCGTGGCCTCGTCGTTCCCGGCCTGCGCGCAGACCTCGGAACGGCCCTACGTTCCCTCCACGCCGTCCAGCCGCATCGGCTCGCTGATGCAGATCAGCGTGGTCGACCGCGGCAGCGGCGCCGAACTGCCGATCTACCGCCATCGGGGCGAATACTGGGTGGCCGGCCGCCCCGGCGCGCGCTACGCCATCCGGGCGCGCAACGCGATGGGCGAGCGCATCATGGCCGTGATGTCCGTCGACGGCGTCAACGTGGTCACGGGCGAAACCGCTGGCGTCGGGCAGAACGGCTACGTCTTCGGCGCCCGCGAGCGCAGCGACATCACCGGCTGGCGCAAGAGCGATTCGCAGATCGCCGCCTTCGAGTTCGCCGCGGCCGGCAACTCTTACGCCAGCCGCACCGGCCGGCCGGACGACGTGGGCGTGATCGGCGTCGCGATGTTCCGCGAGCGCATGCCCGAACCGCCGCCTGCGCCGCTCACGCCGTTCCCGCGCCGCGATGAATACGGCGGATACGGCCCCGAGCGCGAGCGCCGCGGCGAATCGTCGTCGTACCAGGGCGACGCGCGGGCCAAGGCAGGCGCAGCCGACAACGCCGCTCCCGCTGCGGCCGCCGAATCTTCCGGCAGCCTGGCCCGCCAATCCGCGCCCAGCCCGAGCCTCGGCACCGCACACGGCCGCCGCGAAACCTCGTACGTTGGCAAGACGACCTTCGAGCGCGCGCAGTCGTCGCCCGACGAGGTGGTCCGCATCCGCTACGACAGCCGCGAGAACCTCGTCGCCGCAGGCGTGATCCCGGTGCCGCCCCCTCCGCGCTGGCCGCGTCCCGCGGGGCCGTCGCCCTTCCCCGGCTCGGACCCGGGCTATGTGCCCGATCCGCCGAGCCGTTACTGAGAGGAAGAAGAGGACCGAAGAGGCCGGCGCATCTCGATGTGCGGAATGCCGGCCTCCTCGAAGCCGTCTCCATGCGGCACATAGCCCAGTCGCGCATAGAAGCGCTCGGCGCTGCGTTGCGCGTTCAGTGCGACCACGCTGGCGCCGCGCTCCCTGGCAGCCTCCTCCAGCACCTGCATCACCGCGGCGCCATGGCCGCCGCTGCGCAGATTGCGATGCACGGCCACGCGGCCGATGTGCGAGATGCCGTTCTCGGCCGGCAGCAGCCGGGCCGTGGCGATGACCTGCCCGAGCCGGTTGCGCGCGACCGCATGCAGCACCACGGCGTCCTGCTCGTCCCACTCCAGCGATTCGGGAATGTTCTGCTCCTCGATGAACACCGCGCGCCGCAAAGCGCCGGCGCCTTCGCCGAGCGTGGCCCAGTCGCCCGTCTCGATGGTGCGCATGGCCTCGCCAGCCTCGTAGCCCAGCAGCACTTCGCGCAGCGCCGGCGGCACCGGCTTCGACGTCTGCGTCGCCGGGTCGGCGAACACATAGACCAGCTCGCAGCCGACCAGGAACTGGTCCTGCCGGAACAGCCCGCCTTCGAACACGATCGACGAGTTGCCGATGCGCACGCAGCGCATGCCAACGTCGAGCACGTCGTCGATGCGCGCCGAAGCGCGGAAATCGACCGTCGCCTTGCGCACGTACAGGTCGCCGCCCATCGCGTGCATCGACTCCTCGTACGGCAGCGCCAGCGCGCGCCAGTAGTCGGCGATGGCGGTGTCGAAGTACATCAGGTAGTGCGCGTTGAAGACGATCTTCTGCATGTCGACTTCGGCCCAGCGTACGCGCAGGCGGTGGAAGAAGCGGAAGTCCTTGCGTTCGGTAGCTGTCGTCGTGTTGCTCATGGTGCCAGTAGTGCCTCTTTGATTGCCCGGGCCGCGTCGTCCTGCGCCTGCAGCGCCTCCGGAATCGCCCGGCCCATCTTGATGAATTCGTGGATCACGCCGCGGTAGATCTCCAGGTCGACCGGCACGCCCGCCGCGCGCAGCTTGTCGGCGTAGGCAATGCCTTCGTCCACCACGGGGTCGCATTCGGCCAGGCCGATCCAGGCCGGCGCCACGCCGTCGACGTCGTCGGCCAAGAGCGGCGCAAAGCGCCAGTCGTCGCGGTCGGCCGGGGTGTTGACGTACTGCGCGAAGAAGAAGTCGATCATGGCCTTGGTCAGCAGCGGGCCCTCGACATGGCGCAGGTGCGAGGCTGTGTCCTGGTGCGCGGTGGTGCCGGGGTAGATCAGCATCTGCAGCAAGAGCGGCAGGCCCGCGTCGCGCGCGAGGATGGCGCACACGGCCGCGAGCGTGCCGCCGGCACTGTCGCCGCCCACGGCCAGTCTGGACGGATCGAGGCCCAGGCCCGTGCCCTCCTTCGCGATGAACTGGAAGGCATCCCAAGCGTCGTTCGACGCGGTCGGGAACTTGTGCGCGGGCGCGAGCCGGTAGTCCACGGAGATCACCACGCAGCCGCTCTTCGCGCTCAGCACGCGGCACAGCGTGTCGTGCGTGCGGATGTTGCCGACCGTGAAGCCGCCGCCGTGGAAATAGATCAGCACCGGCAGCACCGCTGACGATGGTGCGTACAGCCGCGCGGGAATCGCATACCCGTCGCGCGCCGCGATGGTGAAGTCTTCGACGCGCGCCAGCTCGGGCTTCGGCACTTCGAGCACGCCGGCGCCCTTTTCGTAGGAGGCCTTGGCCTCCTCGGGGGTCTGCTTGTCCAGCGGCGGGTGGCCTGCGCGGGCCATGCGTTCGACGACGCTGGCCATCTTCGGCGTGAGCCGCGTGCCCGCCGGTGTTCCGGGCGCGACAGCGGCAAGGGTTTCTTTCGTGTGCAAGACGGTTCGCTCTTGTTAGATTTGGCTGGTTGGCAATCGTACTGCCCCGTGCCTACCGGGACATCCCCACATCCATGGCCCTCATCCAATACCTCACCCAGATCCAGTTCGAATTCGGCGCGATCAAGCTGCTGTCCAGCGAATGCGCGCGCATCGGCATCAACCGCCCGCTGATCGTGACCGACGCCGGCGTGCGCGCGGCCGGCGTGCTGCAGAAGGCGCTCGACGCCATCGCCGACCTCGAGGTCTCGGTCTTCGACCAGACGCCCTCCAACCCCACCGAAGCGGCCGTGCGCGCGGCCGTGGAGCTCTACCGCAGCGGCCGCTGCGACGGCCTGATCGCCGTGGGCGGCGGCTCCGCCATCGACTGCGCCAAGGGCGTCGCCATCGCGGCCACGCACGAAGGCCCGCTCAAGACCTACGCAACCATCGAAGGCGGCTCGCCGCGCATCACCGAGCGCGTGGTGCCGCTGATCGCGGTGCCCACCACCAGCGGCACCGGCAGCGAAGTGGCGCGCGGCGCGATCGTCATCGTCGACGACCACCGCAAGCTCGGTTTCCACAGCTGGTTCCTGATGCCCAAGGCCGCCATCTGCGACCCGGAGCTCACGCTGGGCCTGCCGCCGAAGCTCACGGCCGCCACCGGCATGGACGCGATCGCGCACTGCATGGAAACCTTCATGTCGGCCGCGTTCAATCCGCCGGCCGACGGCATCGGCCTCGACGGCCTCGAGCGCGCATGGGGCCACATCGAGCGCGCGACAAAAGACGGCAGCGACCGCGAGGCGCGCCTGAACCTCATGAGCGCGTCGATGCAGGGCGCGATGGCGTTCCAGAAGGGACTGGGCTGCGTGCACTCGCTGAGCCACAGCCTGGGCGGCGTCGATCCACGACTGCATCACGGCACGCTCAACGCCCTCTTCCTGCCCGCGGTGATCCATTTCAATTCAGGCGCCGAGTCGGTGCGCAAGGAACAGCGCCTGCAGCGCATGGCGCAGGCCATGCACCTCGATTCGGCCGGCGATCTCGGCGATGCCATCCGCGACATGAACGCGCGCCTGGGCCTGCCCAGGGGCTTGGCCGAAGTGGGCGTGACGCCCGCGATGTTCGAGCAGATCATCGATGGCGCCATGGCCGACCATTGCCACAAGACCAACCCCCGGCTGGCCACGCGCGAAGATTACAAGGCGATGCTCGAAGCCTCCATGTAAGGCTCGCGTAAGAGGCCTGTAAGGGCTTCTTCTACACATTGTTTCAGTGACCGTTTTCGAGGCGTTTTCAGAGGGAAAAGACGCTCTCTGCGCCCCTCACGTCATTTATGTGACATAAGGGATTTCTAGACTGTCACCGAAGGTTTCTCAGCCGCAGAAACCCAAGGGTCAGGGAAGTTCCGAATGCAGCGCACAGTCCAAGTCCACACCGTCCTGAGCACCGAACAGCTCAAGTTCCGCTCGATGCGGGGACGGGAGGGCCTCTCTCAACTTTTCGAGTTCGAGGTGGACATGGTCAGCAGCAGCTTCAGCCTCGACCTGAAGCAGTTGCTCGGCACTTCGCTCACGCTGGAGCTGGCCGACGAAGGCGCACCGCGCTTTCTCAACGGCACCGTGGTGCGCTTCGAGCTCGTGGGCCGCGCCAACGAAACCGGCCGCCACTACATCTACCGCGCGCTGGTGCAGCCATGGCTGTGGTACCTCACGCGCACCACCGACTGCCGCATCTTCCAGAACAAGAGCGTGCCCGAGGTGCTCGACGAAGTGCTGGGCAAGTACGGCTTCCAGTTCGAGAAGCGCCTCACCGGCAGCTATCCCGCCTGGGAATACTGCGTGCAGTACCAGGAGAGCGACTTCGCCTTCGTGAGCCGTCTCATGGAGCACGAAGGCATCGCCTATCACTTCGAGCACAGCAACGGCTCGCACCTGCTGGTGCTGGCCGACGATTCGGGCAGCTACCAGCCGCTGCCCGGCCATGCCAGCATCGCCTACCGTCCGCGCGACCGCGTGGTCAATGCGCTGGAGCCCTGCATCGACCAGTGGCGCGTGACGGAGCAGATTACCTCCGGCCGCGTGATGCTCGACGACTTCGACTTCAGGAAGTCCCGCGCGTCGCTGCAGAGCGTGCAGCAAGACCCGAAGCCTCACGAGCATTCGACCTACGAGGTCTACGAATGGCTCGGCGGCTACACGGAGCACCAGCAGGGCGACGCCTACGCCAAGATCCGCCTGCAGGAGCTGCAGTGCGCGCACGAGCTGGCCTCAGGCCACACCAACGTGGTGGGCATGGCACCGGGTTACCTGTTCCAGATGACGCATTGCCCGCGCGAGTCGGACAACCGCGAATACCTCGTCACCGAGACGCGCTACGACCTGCAGGAGCCCGAGTACTCCACCGGCGGCAGCAGCGAATCGGTGTGCGAGTTCGACTTCACCGTGCTGCCCTCCTCCGTGGCCTACCGCCCCGCGCGCAAGACGCCGCGCCCGCGCACCAACGGCCCGCAGACCGCCACGGTGGTCGGCCCTGAGGAAATCTGGACCGACCGCTTCGGCCGCGTGAAGCTGCAGTTCCGCTGGGACCGCTACGGCCAGTCGAACGAGAACAGCTCCTGCTGGGTGCGCGTGTCCAGCAGTTGGGCCGGCGCCAACTACGGCACCATGCACATGCCGCGCGTGGGCCAGGAAGTGATCGTCGATTTCATCGGCGGCGAGCCCGACCGCCCCATCGTCACCGGCCGCGTCTACAACAGCGACCAGATGCCGCCGTGGGAGCTGCCCGCCAACGCCACGGCCAGCGGCATCCTCACGCGCTCCAGCACCGGCGGCGCGGCCAACCAGGCCAACATGCTGCGCTTCGAGGACCGCACGGGGGCCGAGCAGATCCTGCTGCACGCCGAGCGCAACCTCGACGTCGAAGTGGAAGCGGACGAAACCCACACCACCGACGGCACCCGCACCACCCTCATCAAGGGCCACGAATCGGCCACCTACCAGGACGGCGAGACGCGCGACATCACCGCCGGCGCCAAGGAGACCATCACCGGCGGCGACACCCGCAGCGTGACCGGTGGCTTCACCGAGACCGTGACCGGCGGCGTGAACCAGACCATCTCTGGCGGCAAGACGCGCATGCTCAGCGGCGGGCTGAACGACACCATCACCGGCGGCGTCGAGCTGGCCATCACCGGCGGCTTCCACGGCACCATCGACGGCAAGGAAATCCGCTTCGTCAGCGACGGCCGAAACGACACCATCAACACGTCCAACGACGTGCTGGTCAACGGGCCGTCGACCACCACAGTTACCGGCCCCACGGTGCACACCTCGCCGGACGTGACCTTCAACACGACCAACCACATCCACAACACGACGCAGCACGTCATCAACACCAACGTCTACAACACGACGTCGAACACGTACAACAACCTGACGGTCAACTACACCAACAACTCCGCCACCTATACCAACAACTACTCCAAGAGCAGCGACTGGAGGTGGTTCCGCCTGGGTGGCACCGGCCTGAACATGGACGTGTCGGGCATTTCGCTGGGCGTGCTGGCCGTGCGTTCGATGGCCATGGGCGTGCAGGCGCAGGCCATCGGCGTGAAGCTGGAGGCCGTGGGCGCGGAGTGGAAGAACAAGGCCATGTCGCTGGGCGACGCCGGTGCGCTCATCCAGCTCGTGGGCACGGAGATCAGGACGGGCGGCCTGCGCGCGGGCATCCAGGCGCTGAAGGTCCTGCTCTGAGGCGTGGAAAGCGTGCTCGAGATCGTTCTGTGGGGTGTGTTCGGCGTCGTCAGCCTGGGCGTGATCGCGCTTGCCGGGGTCGTGCTGGCGGTGTCGCTGATGAGCCATCGTGCCTACGCCGAGGAAGGCCGGCTGTGGCAGCAGCTGCAGGCCGACGGCCGCCCGCTGCAGGGCGTTGCGGTTTCCGTGCTGCGCTCGCCCAGCGGTTATTCCCGGCGCGGCCCGGTCGGACAGCGCCTGACGGCCGTGCAGTTGGGCATCGCCTACACCGATGCCGCCGGCGTCGAGCAGCAGACCACCTTGCGCACGCTCATCGACGAAGATCTGTTGGCCCACTTTTCCGCGGGCCGGCCCGACATTCATCTGCTGCAGGACCCGCAGGACCCGTCACGGCTGGCCATCGACCGCGCGCGCACCCCGCTGGTGATCCGCGGCGCAAGGCGCTGATCCAGCCGTGAAGACCATCAAACCCCTGCGCCTGAGCGTCCTGACGCGGCCCTTCCTGCGCGGGCAAAGCCAGCAAAGCCAGCGCCTCGCGATCACCGTGATCGGCATGCACACCCTCGGCGAAGGGGGCGTGCTGCTGCCGGAGACGGAGCTCTGGAAGACCGTTTCCGCCGAAGTGGGAAACCAGTCCGCGATCGATCTCGGCATTCCCAAGCTGCGGCCCGAGTTCCTGGTGAGCGGCCAGGCCTACACCTGCCACCAGCAGGACAAGACGCGCTGCGCGGTCGAGGTGAGCGTAGGCGCCTTGCGGCGCCAGTTCCTCGTTTCGGGCGACCGCTACTGGCTGGATGGCCGCGCCACCGAGCCGCAGGCTTTCGACACCATGCGTCTGGACTGGCAGCACGCATTCGGCGGCCCGGGCTTCGCCGCCAACCCCGCGGGCATCGGCTACGCCCCCGAGATGGTCAACGGCCTGCTTGTGCAGCGGCTTCCCAACGTCGAACGCCCGGGCCATGGCATGGACCGCCCCGACCGGCGTCCGGCCCCTGCCTGCCCGGGTGCGATGGACGTCGACCTGCCCGAGCGCATGAAGCTGCTCGGAACGGACTACGGCGACCAGTGGCGCGAGACGCTCTACCCCGGCTTCGCGCGCGACATGGACTGGCAATTCTTCAACGCCGCGGCTGCCGAACAACGCTGGAACGACGAACTGTCCATCCCCGCGGCCGCGCCCTATGAGATCTGGAACATGCACCCGGAGCACGCGGTGCTGCGCGGGCGGCTTCCGGACCTGCGCGCACGCGGCTTCGTCGCACGCAAGTCTGCGCAGCCGCTTGCGCTGGAAGAGGTGCCGCTGCGGCTGACCACGGCCTGGTTCTTCCCGCACGTGGAGCAGGTCATGCTGATCTTTCACGGCGAGACGCTCATCGCCGAGGACGATGCCGCGGACATCACGCACGTCATGCCGGCGATGGAGTCGGCGGACAGCCCGCCGCGCCCCCTCTCCCACTACGGAAAAGTCTTCGAGAACCGCTGCAACCTCGAAAAAGGCGCGATCCATGCGTTCCTCGACGAGGAACTGCTGCCGGCCTCGGCCATCGGCCCCTGGCTGGACCAGATCGACGCGCGCGAATCGATCCTGGCAAGGAACATCAAGGACAAGGGCGAGCGCCTGCGCGCCGAACTGACGGCGCGCGGCCTGGAGGCCGGCCACAAGCCGCGCCATTTCCGGGAACGCCCGCTGCCGAAGCCTTTCGACAAGATGCCCACGCTGGCCGAACTGCCCGAGTTCATCGAGAAGACGCGCGCCTACCAGCGCGAGCAGGAACGCAAGCTGGAGGAAGCCAGGCAGGAAGTCGCGAAGGCGGCCCTGGAGAACGCATCCGAATCGCGCAAGGCGGGCTTCGACAGCAGTCGGATCATCGAAGAAAGCCGGAACGCGCAGCTCAAGGGCCCGCCGAAATTCGAGGCCGAAACCATCCTCAAGGGGCTGGGCGGCATCGCCGCGGCCACGGACACCCCGGCCATGAGCGCCGCCGAGCACTCCGAGCTGCAGGCCCTCGGACAGCGGGGCCAGAAGGACATGCTGGCGCTGTACCGCATGGGGGCCCACCACCAGGCGGCCGCCGATCCGATGGCCGCCGAACAGAATGCGCAGGCGCGCGAACGCGTGCTCGCCGCCATGGCCGCGGACCGCGATCTGTCCGCCATGGACCTGACGGGCTGCGACCTCTCGGGCCTCGATCTGCGGGGCGCCCGCATGCACCAGACCCTGCTCGAAGGCGCCAGCCTCCAGGGCACCCGCCTGGACGGCGCCGACCTGAGCCAATCGGTGCTGGTGCGCGCCGACCTGCGCCAGGCCTCGCTGACAGGCTGCAACCTCGAGCGCGCCAACCTCAGCCTCGCCCGCTGCGAGAACACCAACTTCGCAAAGGCCCGCTTCGAGCGCACGCAGATGGAAAAGCTGCGCCTCGACCGCTGCTGCCTCGACGAAGCGACTTGGAGCCATCTGCTGCTGCAGGGAATCGAGCTGGCCGATTGCAGCCTGCGGCGCGCCGACCTGAGCTACCTGAGCATGGCCGAACACTGCCGCCTGACGCGCTGCGACTTCGGCGAGGCGCGCCTGGAAAAGGTGCTGTTCGTACAGGCCGAATTCGAGTCGGTGGATTTTTCCGGCGCCACCGTCGAAGCCTGCAGCTGGGCCCACACCCCGCTGCACAAGGGCACGCGCTTCCGGCGTGCCCTCCTCAAGACCACGAGCTTCGTCGGCACCACCGATCTTCGCGAGGCCGACTTCGAAGATGCCACGCTGGTGCACTGCACCTTGCGCGAGCTGCCGCTCGATGGCGCGAACTTCAGGCGGGCCACGCTCGACACCTGCGATTTTTCCTCCGCGTCGCTCAAGGGCGCGGACCTGCGCGCGGCGGCTGCGCCCGACAGCCTCTTCATCCGCGCCGATTTCACGCGTGCCTCCCTGCGGCTCGCCAATCTCATGAATGCCAACCTCCAGAAGGCCTGCCTGGTCGATGCCGATCTTGGCGAGGCCAACCTGTTCCGGGCCGATGTCGCCCAGGTTTTCATCAGCCCGGGCACGCTCACCCTGGGCGCCCACATCGACCAGATGAAGACACTGCCCCGGCGCCCCGAGGCGGGCAGAGCGTGAACGCCGAGACGCTGGCAGCCCAGGTCCGCAACGGTGAGCCGATCCGCGAGAAGGACTTCAGCGACATGGATCTGAGGGGCATCGACCTGCGCGGCGGCGTGTTCAGCGAATGCAGCTTCAGGGGTGTTCGGGCCGATGCCGCGCAGCTGGGCGAATCCATCTTCGAGAAGTGCCGCTTCGACCAGGCGCAGCTGCCGGCGGCGGAACTGACGCGAGCCGCCTTCCACGAGTGCAGCCTGCAGGACGCGGTGCTGGATTCGGCCTCCATGCCGCATTCGGTGTTCAGCGGCTGCACCCTTTCGGGCATCCGGCTGGAAGAGGCCTTCATGGACCAGGCGAACTTCCACCAGAGCAAGCTGCACGACGCCTGCCTGGACCGTGCCAGCCTCGAAAAGGCCGTGTTCTCCGAGTGCGACCTGACTGGAGCGTCCTTCAACGAGGTGGCCTTCTCGTCGACCATCTTCTTCCGCGCAACGCTGACGGGCACGCGCTATGCCGGAGCCAGCTTCACGAACGCGATCTTCAGCGAGGCGGATCTTGCGGGGCAGGACTTCTCCGGCCAGCAGTTCCATCTCTGCCAGTTCATCGATGCGGTGCTGACGGCGTGCCGCTTTCGCGATGCACGCCTCACGCAGTGCAACTTCAAGGGCGCCGACCTGCGCAACGCGGTGCTGGCAGGGGCGCAGGCCATGCAGTGCCTGTTTCCCGAGGCCGACCTGCGCGGCGCCGATGCACGGCTCGGCCACTTCCAGAACAGCATCTGGATCGACGCCCATCTCGACGGCGCGGACTTCTCGCAGGCGCGGCTCGAGCAAGGCGTCTTCCATCGCGCGCACTGCGGGCAGACCTCGTTCGCCGGCAGCCGGCTGGACTACGCCGACTTCTCCTACGCCCTTCTGGTACAGGCCGATTTCCGCGATGCCGCCTTCCTGCGCACCGTATTCCATCGCGCCGACCTGGACGGCGCCAGGTTCAGCACCCGCGTGGGTACGCTGGACCGTGACTCCGCGCTGCACGAAGCCGAGAAGGTGGCGCTGGACCAACCCGAGCGCGCATCCCGCCTGGACCGCGACATCCATGGCCGGCGCCCCAAGAAAGACAACCGATGAACTCCACCCGGAACACAGCCGGCGACACGGTCGCCGCCGCACACCATGCAACGCAGGGCGTGCTGGATCCGCTGATGCAACGCCCTTCCAACGCGGCCCGCGCGGACTCCGGCACGCGGACCGCCACGGTGATCGCCAGCGATGGCGATCCCTGGTTCGAGGTCGGCCTCGACGACGGCCAGGGATCGCTGCGCTGCCGCCGCGTCGCCAGCTGCCTGCTGCTGCCCGCGCCGGGCGACACGGTGCTGATCACCTCCACCCGCCAGGGCGAGAGCTTCGTCATCGCGGTGGTCGCCCAGGCCGACCCGAGGCAGTCGACGCTGGCCGTGGACGGCGACCTGACGCTGCTGTCGCGCTCGGGCGGCATCCGCGCGCGCAGCGCCGGCCCCATGGCGCTGGAGTCGGACACCTCGATCGCCATGCAGTCGCCCGAGTGGCGCGCGCAGGCCCGGCAGGCCCATTGCGAGATCGGCGAGATGGATTACCAGGGCGCCCGCGTCCGCTTCAACGTGCTGGTGTCGCGCTTCGTCGGGCGCGCCTGCGAAGTGGTGCTGGAGCGCCTCAACCTGCTCACCCGCTCGAGCTTCCGCCTGACCGAGGAAGTGGAACAGGTGCGTGCCGGCCAGCTCGACATCCAGGCCGAGCAGACCCTGCGCCTGCATTCGAACAACACGCTGCTCACCAGCAAGGGGCTGGTCAAGGTCGATGCCGAGCAGATCCACATGGGTTGACCCCGAACGAAGGAGCCGTTGCCATGTTCGCCAATGCACAGATGATGGGCGTCGACCTCGCCTTCCCCGACGTCTGCAAGACGCCGCCGGCGCTGCCGATTCCCTACCCCAACTTCGCGCTGGGGCCGACCGCCATCCCCAACGCCTGGAACATCCTCTACGGCGGCACTCCCGCGCACAACCTGGCGACCGTCACGCCCATCACCAACGGCGACAACGCCGGGGTGCTGATGGGCGTGGTGTCGCAGACGGTGATGGGGCCCTCGCGCCACATCACCGGCGCATTCACCGTGCTGCTGAAGGGCACGCCGTGCACGCGCATGACGAGCCTGTCGGTGCAGAACCGCTGCAACATCGTCGGCATGCGGATCGTGCCGAGCCAGTTCAAGGTGCTGGTGCTGGCACCCTGATCCCGGGCGCCCGGAGGCGCTCCCGGCCTCAGGGTGTCGCGATGCACTTCCACGCGCCCAGCGACTGGTTCGCCGGAATCTCGCCCGTCGCGTTCCTCGCAAGCGATGGCGCGCCATAGCGGGCCTGGTCGTCATGCACCCAGTTGTCGAGATCCGCAACGGCATTCCAGGCCAGTTGCAGCGGCGTCAGCCCCACCCGCCTGAGCAGCGAGTTGGTGTTGTAGAAGCCGTGGCTGTAGTCCTCGATGAAATAGGCACGCACCGAGCCCTTGATGTCGCTTGCCGTCACCTTGCCGCCCGAGGGCAAGGCCGCCAGCTTGCTGACGAACTCGCCGGCCTGGGTGCAGGGCACCAGAAAGTCCGAGGTGCCCTGGTAGATGATGATCTTCTTGCCCTTTCCGCCCGCCTTCTTCTGGCTTGCGGCCGCATCGAAGAACGCAAGCAGTTCGGCAGGCTGCACGTTCCAGACGGGCGCGAGTTCGTCGAGCAGCCTGTTGTAGCCGTCGTAGTCCGCGCCGGACTCGACGGCCACGTCCGCCAGGTGCCGCGAGACCGCGCCCAGCCCGTCGCTCAGGGTCTGCTGCGACACCTGCTGGCCGAAGAGGCTGGTGATCATTGCCGAGGCGCCGGCCCAGTTGACCACCCAGTCGTTGACCACCGCCGGCACCTCGATCGTCTTGAGCAGGTTGGTCTCGTCCACGGGCGGTGCCCCGGCGACGATGCCGTCGTAGGCGTCGGGCCAGTTCGCCATGGCCTTCAACGCCTGCCGGCCGCCGGTGGAAATGCCTATGAAATAGGTGTCGGTCGGCTTGCTGCCCGTGAGCTTCTTCAATAGATAGAGCCCGACGTCCAGCGATTTCTTGATGGAGTCCTGGCCGAAGTTCTTCACCATTTCCTGCTTCGCGACGTCGCTGAGCTTCCTGCCGGCCTGCACGAATTCGGGGTCGAAGGATTTGCCCGAATCGCCGACGCCCGCATCGGCGAGGATCACCGCGTAATTCGACAGCGCAATTCCCTGCAGCGAGGGCGAATACTGCAGATTGGTCTGGATGCCGTTGGCGACCACGTCGGTCTTCCAGGCAAAACCTCCGCCGCCGAGCTGCACGAATTTGCCGTTCCATTGCGACGGGACATAGATCTGGAAATTGATGTCGGACACGCGGTAGCTCGGGTCCTTCACCGCCGGATCGACACCGCCCGGAGAAGTCGGCTGGATCGTTCCCTTGATGAGGCAATAGGCCGGCAATGCGAGCCAGACCTGCTCGACGGAAGTGACCGTGAAGCCGCCCGTCCTGGGCGAAGGAAAGCGGGTGCCGCGGAAATCGTCCAGCATCGCATCGGCATATCGCGAGCCGTTCAACTGGTTGGAGCAGGTCCTGATGAGCGTGCCGGAAATGTCGTTGGCCGCGTGTGCCGATGAAATGAACGCGCCGCAGGCCATTGCGAGGAGAAATGGCCGAAGCAGCCGCCCCGACCACCGTGTTGCTCCATGAAAGCCGGAAATCTTCGTCTTGTTCAAGATTTGTCTCCAGGGTATCGATTTGGATTTCACAAACCCACCGCCGCCGCCTCTTCTTTCCGAATCAGCGTGGATGGACCCGTGCCTTCTTTTGAGGCAGTGAAATTCTCGATTGCCCTGCAATGGGCCGCACTATCCGTGCAGCGCCATCCGAATGACCTTCCGGACCTCGGAACCTGTCTTGAACGACTGAATTACCTTGAAAGCGCTGCTGCGCTTGTTATTCGGCTTTCACGCCCGCGGTGCGGATCACCTTTCCCCATTTCGCCGTTTCAGCGGTAATGAACGCATCGAATTCCTCCGGCGTACTGCCCGCGGGAATGGTGCCCATCGCATCCAGCTTGGCGCGCGTGTCGTCGCTCCTGATGATGTTCGCCACCTCCTGCGACATGCGCCTGACGATGTCGCGCGGCGTGCCCGCCGGCGCCAGCATGCCGGCCCAGGTGCTGCCGGTGAAGCCCGCGAAACCCTGCTCGATGAAGGTCGGCACATCGGGTGCCGCCGCCAGCCGCTTGTCGCCCGCCACGCCGATCAGCCGCACCTTGCCGGCCTTGGCCTGGTTGATGAGGCCCGTGGGCGCGTCGAAGAAAAGCTGGATCTGCCCGCCCATCAGGTCCGTCAGCGCCGGCACCGCGCCGCGGTACGGGATGTGGATCATGTAGGTCTGCGTCAGCGACTTCCACAGCTCCGTGGTCAGGTGCGCGGCCGAGCCGTTGCCCGAGGAGCCGAAGCTCACCTTGCCCGGATTGGCGCGCGCATAGTCGATGAGCTCGCGCGCCGTCTTGAAAGGTGCATCCATGTTCACCGCGGCCAGCAGCGGCGACACGCCCATCAGCGAAACGCCCGTCAGGTCCTTGCGCGGGTCATAGGGCAGCTTGGGGTACAGCGTGGTGTTGGCCGCATAGGCCGCGATGACCACGCCGAAGGTCGTGCCGTCCGGCGCCGCCTTCGCGATCGCATCGACGCCGATCAGGCTGTTGGCGCCCGGCTTGTTGTCGACCAGCACCGGCTGCCCCAGCTTCGTCTGCAGCCCGATCTGCACCAGCCGCGCCATCTGGTCGGTGAAGCCGCCGGGCGTGTAGGGCACGATCACGCGGATCGGCTTGGTGGGCCATGCGGTCTGCGCGAAGGACGGCAAGGCGAGGCTTGCGGCGGCGGTGGCGAGCGTGAACCGGCGGCGGGACAGCGTGGCTTGGGACATGGCGGCGGGGACCCTTTCGTTGCGTCGTTTCGGGAATGGACCGGGTCATTCTCGAAGCGCCATCCGCGTGCCCGGTCAGGGTTTGCCCGGCACCGCCAGCGGCAACCTCATGTCGAACCGCGCCCCGCCCCCGCTCTCGTTCGCTGCCTCGATCCGCCCGCCATGCGCGTGCACCACCGCCTGCGAAAGCGCCAGCCCGAGGCCCAGGCCCGGCGTCTTCTCGTCAGAGCGCGCCGTGGCGCCGCGGTAGAAGCGTTCGAACAGGTGCGGCATTTCGTCACCGCGAATGCCGGGGCCGCTGTCGGCCACGGTGATGACGGCCTCGTTCGCCTCCGCATCCGCGCGCAGGCTCATGCGCACGGTGGTGCCTGGCGGCGAGAACTTCAGGGCGTTGTCGAGCAGGTTGGCAAGTGCAAGGCTGGCCGCGCCACGGGCGACTCGCGCAGCCACTGGCAGTGCAGGTTCCAGCGACAGGGCAAGGCGGCGCTCGCGCGCCAGCGGCTCCAGCCGCCTCAATGTTTCCTCGGCGAGCTGGTTCAGCGACACCGTTTCCACCGCATCGCGTTCCTGGCCGGCGTCGAGCCGGGCCAGCACCAGCAGTTCCTCGACGAGCAGCGTGAGCGACTCGACTTCTTCCAGCGACGAACGCAGCGTCTCCACGTACGCGGCCGGTTCGCGCGGCCTGCGCAGAGCCAGTTCCAGCTCCGTGCGCAGGCGCGACAGCGGCGAGCGCAGCTCGTGGGAGGCGTCGGCCGTGAAGCGCCGCTGCGCCTCCATGCCCTGCTCGATGCGCGCCAGCATGTCGTTGAGCGTGTCGACCAGCCGTCCGATCTCGTCGCGCGTGCCGGGGTGCGGCAGCCTCTCGCCGAGGTTCGCGTCGCCGATGCGGTGGGCCTGCCGCACCACGTCGTCGATGGCGCCGAAGGCGCGCCGGGTGATGAGCGCGCCGGCCGCGCCCAGCGCCAGCAGCAGCGCACCGCCGAGGATGATGAACAGCGCGCTGGCCATGGCAACGGTGCGGTTCACGTCGTCCAGCGAGCCCGCCACCTGCACCGCGAGCAGCGAGGCGCGGCCCGGCACGGGCACCGAGACCATTCGCGTAGGCTCTTCGCCGTAGCCGTCGAGCGTCTCGAACACGGTCTCGCCCGCCGCGAGCCGCTCGCGCAGCGCGGCCGGAATGGGCAGCTGCGCCTCGCCGAGGTTGCTGCTGCGCGCGAGCACGCGGCCGTCGGCATCGACGATCTGCACCAGCCGGTCGAGCCGCACGAACGAGGGCGCGCCGGGGCCGGGTGGCGCCTCGTGGACGATGACGGTGTCACTCTCGCCGGCCGACAGCAGCATGCCCATCTCGGTCTCGGCCAGCGCCAGCAGCGCGGCGTCGAGCTCGCGGTGCACGTTGCGCGAGAACACCAGGTACGAGCCGAGGGCGGCGACCGCCATCACCACCACGATCACGCTGACATGCGCCAGCGCCAGCCGCTTGCGGAAGCTAAGCATGCGCGACGCTTCCGCCGCCACCTGCGCCGTCGTCCGCCAGCGCCAGCCTGAAGCCTCGCCCGCGCACGGTCTGGATCAGCGGCGCGGCCGGCGGCGCGTCGACCTTGCGGCGCAGGTTGCTGATGTGCACGTCGATCAGGTTGTCGATGGCGATCAGGTCGTCCTTCCACACCTGCTCGGCCAGGCGCGAGCGGCTGACCACCTCGCCGGCGTGGCGCAGCAGGATCTGCAGGATCGCGAACTCCTTGTGGGTCAGCTCCAGAACCATGCCGCCGCGCAGCACGCGCTGGCTCATCGGATCGAGGCTGAGGTCGGCCAGCGAAAGCACCGTCGGGCGCACGAGTTCGGAGCGGCGCAACAGCGCACGCACGCGTGCCAGCAGTTCGTCGAAGGCGAAGGGCTTGGTGAGGTAGTCGTCGGCGCCGGTGTTGAGGCCAGCCACGCGGTCGCTCAGCGCATCGCGGGCGGTGAGCATGAGCACGGGCGTCTTGCAGCCGCGCTGGCGCAGGTCGCGGCACAGGGTGAGGCCGTCCTTTCCGGGCAGCATCCAGTCGAGCACGATCAGGTCGTAGGCGACGACGAAAGCCTCTTCGTCGCCCTCCTCCGCGGTGTGCACCACGTCGACCACGAAGCCCTCTTCCTGCAGCCCCCGGGCCAGCAGCCGGGCGGCCTTGCGGTCGTCTTCGATCAGCAGAATTCTCATGGCGCGGATCATGCCGCGCGTTCCTGACTTCCGGCCACCGGTCCGATCCTTAAGAGAACTTCAGGATTTCTTGGGAGCTTCTTCAGGCGCCTTTTCTTACGCTCCCCGGCAGGAGACGGGAGCGGATCGAGGGCATGGGAAGGCGTCCCGTGCACGGCGCGCCCGTCCCGCGAGATCCGTATCGCGATGAAGAAGAAATCCCTCTACCAGATCACTCCCGCGCGCATCGTCTTCGGCGTGATGACCTGCGCGGCCCTATACCTCGACTCCTTCGTCGACTCCTTCCACGGCACCGCCCATGCCGCCACCACGGTGGCCGCCGCTCCCGCGCCGATGCTCGTGCGCCAGGGCAACCGCCTGAGCGTACCTGCCGGTTCGCCGCTGCGCGACCGGCTGCTCGTTGCCACGGTCGGCCAGGACACGCTGCCGCACGAGGTGAGCCTGCCCGCCACGGTGGAGGCCAACCCGGCCAATACCGTCAACATCCTCCCGCCGCTGACCGGCAGGCTGCTCGAACTCAAGGTGCGCCTGGGCGATATCGTCAAGCGCGGCCAGGTACTTGCGACGATGAGTTCGCCCGACCTCGCGCAGGCCCTGGCCGACGCGCAGAAGGCCCGCGACGCACTCGACCTCGCGCAGCGCGCACTGGTGCGTGCACGCGGCGTGAACGAGGCCGGCTCCAACGCCGTGAAGGACGTGGAAGCGGCCCAGAGCGCCGTCGCCCAGCAGAAGGCTGAACTGCAGCGCAGCGAGGCACGTCTGCGCAGCCTCGGCGCGGAAGGCAGCGGAGCCCAGGCCGGCCCGGTGCTGAAGATCGTCGCGCCCGCGCCAGGCACGATCACCGCGCTGAACGCGGCCGCCGGCGCGAACCTGAACGACGCCAACGCGGCGCTGATGACGGTGTCGAACCTCGATTCGGTCTGGGTCACGGTCAACGTGCCCGAGAGTGTCGTGGGCACGGTCGCGCCCGGGCAGAACGTGGTGGTCACGCTGGCCGCCTACCCGGGCCGCAGCTTCACCGGCAAGGTCGCCTTCGTGAGCGCGGTGCTCGACGCCGACACGCGCCGCGCCCGCGCGCGCATCGCGTTCGCCAACCCCGAAGGCATCTTCAAGCCCAACATGTACGCGACGGCGGTGCTGGGCGTGCCACAGGGCGCGCAGCCGCAGGTGCCGGCATCGGCGCTGCTGATGAACAACGACAGCGTGAGCGTCTTCGTCGAGGCCGAGCCCTGGACCTTCGTGCGCCGCACGGTGGAGCTGGGCCGGGAAGACGGCGACAAGGTCCGCATCCGCAGCGGCCTGGCCGCGGGCGAGCGCGTGGTGGTCCGTGGCGGTGTGCTGCTGAATGATTAATCTCGTCATCACCCAGTTCTTCCGCCGCAGGCACCTGGCCTGGGCGATGTCGGTGGCGCTCGTGCTCTTCGGCGCGTGGTCATGGACGCAGATGACGGTGGAGGCCTACCCCGACCTCGGCGACGTGAACGTGCAGGTGACCACGCAGGTCAACGGCCTGGCCGCCGAGGAGATCGAGCAGCAGATCACCACGCCGCTGGAGCGCGCGCTGAGCAACACGCCGGGGCTGGCCTCGATCCGCTCCAGCAGCACCTTCGGCCTCTCGCTGATCACCCTGACCTTCAAGGACGGCACCGACGACTACTTCGCCCGCCAGCGCGTGACCGAGCGCATCGGCCAGGTCAGCCTGCCCTCGGGCGCGCAGCCCGGGCTGGGGCCGGTGGCGGGGCCGGCCGGCGAGATCTACCGCTACACGCTGGAGTCGGACACAAAGAACCTGATGGAGCTCTCGGAGCTGCAGCGCTGGAAGGTGATTCCCGCGCTCAAGCAGGTAGCCGGCGTGGTCGACATCAACAACTTCGGCGGCTTCACCCGCGAGTTCCAGCTGGAGCTGGACCCGGCGCGCCTGCAGAAATACGGTCTGGTGCTCAACGACGTGGTCACGGCCATCAACAACAACAGCGCCAACGCCGGCGGCGGGCGCATCGCGCGCGGCGACCAGAGCTACGTGGTGCGCGGCATCGGCCAGATCCGCACGCTGGACGACCTGGGCTCGGTGGTGGTGGCGCAGAGCAGCGGCTCGCCGGTGCTGGTGCGCGACCTGGGGCGGCTGCAGTTCGGCCACCAGGAGCGCGGCGGCATCCTGGGCAAGGACACCAACCCGGACACCATCGAGGGCATCGTGCTGATGCTCAAGTACGAGAACCCCTCGCGCGTGCTGGAAGGCGTGCACAGGAAGATCGACGAGCTGCAGGCAGAACTCGCGCCCATGGGCGTGAAGATCGTGCCCTACATCGACCGCGACGACCTGGTGAAGCTCACGGTCGACAAGGTGACGCACACGGTGCTCGAAGGCATGGCGCTGGTGTGCTTCGTGCTCATTCTTTTCCTGGGCAGCCCGCGCAGCGCGGTGGTGGCGGCGGTGGCCATTCCGATGTCGCTGGTGACGGTGTTCATCGTGATGCACTTCACCCGCATGCCGGCCAACCTGTTCTCGCTGGGTGCGATCGACTTCGGCATCATCGTGGACGGCGCCATCGTGGTGATGGAGGCCATCCTGCGGCGCCGCGAAGAGGAGCCACACGCCACGCTCACCGAGGGCAACATCCTCGAGACGGTGAGCCATGTGTCGGGGCCGATTTTCTTCGCCACGCTGATCATCATCACGGCCTACTTCCCGCTCTTCGCCTTCGAGCGGGCCGAGGGCAAGCTGTTCAAGCCGATGGCGTTCACGGTCGGCTACGCGCTGGTGGGCGCGCTGCTCTGCGCGCTCACGCTCATTCCCAGCCTGGCCTACGTGGCGCTGCGCAAGCCGAGCAAGCCCTTCGTCAACAAGCCGCTGGTGTGGCTCACGGGCGCGTACCGGCGGGTGCTGGCGCGGCTGCTGGAGGTGCCGGCCATCGCCTACGGGCTGAGCGTGGCGGCGCTGGCCGCGGTGGTGGTGCTGGGCTCCACCGCAGGGCGGGAGTTCCTGCCCGACATCGACGAAGGGGCGCTTTGGCTGCAGGTGCAGCTGCCCTCGGGCCTGTCGCTGGACAAGGCCAGCGAGATGGCGACCGAGCTGCGGCACGTGCTGCTCGAGTACCCCGAGGTCTCCTACGTGGTGACGCAGCTCGGCCGCAACGACGACGGCACCGACCCGTGGACGCCCTCGCACATGGAGGTGCCGGTAGGCCTCAAGCCGTACGGCGAGTGGCCGGCCGGGGTGAGGAAGGCCGACTTCGTGCGCACCCTGACCGAGCGCTTCGCGCGCATGCCGGGCTTCGACGTGGGTATCAGCCAGCCGATCATCGACGGGGTGAACGACGCCGTGGGCGGTGCGCACAGCCCGCTGGTGCTGCGCATCTACGGCGACGACCTGAAGGAAAGCCGGCGCATCGGCAACCAGATTGTCGACTTGCTGCAGACCGTGCGCGGCACGGCGTCGGCATCGCTCTTCCAGGAGCCGCCGATTCCGCAGGTGGTGATCCAGTTCAACCGGGAAGCGGCGGCGCGCTTCGGCGTGAACGCGAGCGACGTGGCCAACCTGATCCAGACCGGCATCGGCGGCGCGCCCGTCATCACCGTGTACTCGGGCAACCGCACCTACAACGTGTCGGTGAAGATGCCCAGGAGCGCCAAGGGCAACACCGAGGCCATCGGCGCGCTGCTGCTCAACAGCTCAAGCGGCGCGAAGGTGCCACTCGCGCAGGTGGCCGACATCCGCCTTCAGACCGGCGAAAGCACGATCTCGCACGAGATGAACGAGCGCCAGATCACGGTGCGCGTGGACAACCGCGACCGCGATCTCGCCTCCTACCTCGACGAGGCGCGCGATCGCATCGCGAAGGAAGTGAAGTTCGACCCGGCGAAATTCCGCCTGCAGTGGGCCGGCCAGTTCGAGAACCAGCAGCGCGCGCAGGCGCGGCTGGGCGTGTCGCTGGCGATCGTGGTGAGCATCATGGCGGTGCTGCTGTTCTTCCAGTTCGGAAAGATCCGGCAGGTGGCGCTGATCCTCGGCGTGGTGCCCATGGCCACGCTGGGCGGGCTGATCGCGGTGCACGCGGCCGGTGAAACGCTCAATGTGGCGACGGCCGTGGGCTTCATCGCGCTCTTCGGCGTGTCGATCCAGAACGGGATCATCATGGTCGCCAACTTCCGCCGCGTGCGCGGCGAAGGGCTGGCGCTGCAGGCCTCGGTGCTCGAAGGCGCGACCGAGCGGCTGCGGCCGGTGCTGATGACGGCCACGGTGGCGTCGGTCGGCATGCTGCCCGCCGCGCTTGCCACAGGCGTGGGCACCGACGTGCAGCGCGGCCTGGCGACCGTGGTGGTCGGCGGGCTGGTGGTGTCTACGCTGCTGACGCTCTTCATCCTGCCCACGCTGTATTTCGCGATGGAGCGCGTGTTCGAACGCAAGGGCTGGGGCACGCGCTCGCGGCGCGATCGCTAGGAAAGCGGAACAACCAGTGAAGACAAAGAAGACAAACCTGGCGACGCCCGTGGCGGCCGGCATTGCGGCGATGCTGCTGGCCGGCTGCGCGGTCGGCCCCGACTACGCCCGCCCGCAGCTGAACCTGCCCGAGCGATATACCTCCTCACCACCCGCGAGCAAGGAAGCCGAAGGCGTGCCGCTGGCGCGCCTGTCGCCCGAGCTCGACGTGCCGGCCCAGTGGTGGCAGGCCTTCCGCAGCGAGCCGTTGAACGCGCTGGTCACGCAGAGCCTTGCCGGCAACCCGACCATCGAGGCGGCAGACGCCGCCCTGCGCGCGGCGCAGGAGAACGAAGCTGCCGACCGTGCCGCCTTCTGGCCCAGCGTGGCGCTGGGCTACTCGCCCACGCGGCAGCGCGTGGCCAGCGCGGTGGCGAGCCCGGTGTCGTCCAACGCGAGCCTGTACACGCTGCACACTGCGCAGGTGACGGTGTCGTACACGCCCGACGTGTTCGGCGGCACCCGCAGGCAGGTGGAAGGCGCGAAGGCGGAAACCGAGGTGCAGCGCTTCGAGAGCCTGGCCGCGAAGCTCACGCTCAGCAGCAACGTGGTGACCACCGCGATCACTGAAGCCTCTTTGCGCGCGCAGCAGGCCGCCACGCTGAAGATCATCGCGGGCCAGAAGGAAGTGCTGCAGGCCTATCGCAGGCAGCTGGCGCTGGGCCAGGCGGCGCCGGCCGACGTCGATGCGCAGGAGGCCGCACTGGCCGCCACCGAAGCGACGCTGCCGCCGCTCGACCGGCAGCTGGCGCAGCAGCGCAACCTGCTGGCCACGCTGGCCGGCCGCTTCCCGAGCCAGGGCGTGGAGGCGCGCTTTGATCTCGATGCGCTGCAGCTGCCGACGGAATTGCCTCTTACCCTGCCTTCCAGCCTGGTCGAGCACCGCCCCGACGTTCGCGCGGCCGAGGCGCAGCTGAAGTCGGCGAGCGCCGCCATCGGCGTGGCGGTCGCGGCACGGCTGCCGAACGTGACGCTGGGCGTGAACTCGTACGGCTCGTCGGCCTACAAGCTGTCGGACCTGTTCAAGGCTTCCTCGCTCTTCTGGACCGTGGCCGCGAGCGTGACGCAGCCCATTTTCGACGGCGGCGCGCTGAAGCATCGCGAGGCCGCCGCGCGCGCATCGTTCGACCAGGCGGCTGCGCAGTACCGTGCGACGGTGCTTGCAGCCTTCCAGGACGTGGCGAACACGCTCGAAGCCATCGACGCCGACACCCGCGCGCTGCAGGCGGCGGTGAAGGCCGAGCGCGCGGCTTCGCAGAGCCTGGCGCGCACGCAGGCGCAGGTGCGGCTGGGCGATGCCAGCGCGCTCTCGCTGCGCATCGCGCAGCAGGCCCAGCAGCAGGCGCTGCTGAATCTGGTTCAGGCCCGCGCGCTGCGGCTGACCGACGCGGCCGCCCTCTTCCAGGCGCTGGGCGGTGGCTGGTGGAATGCACCCCAAGCTGCCATCGTCTCGTCTTCTTCCATCTCTCCCGCATCGCCATGAACATCATCCGCCACGACATGGGCCCCCGCTTCAGCGAGATGGTCACCGTCGACCTGGGCGCCGCGCGCCTGCTGTACCTCTCGGGCCAGGTGGCCGAGAACCCCTCGCTGGACATCACCGGGCAGATGCGCGAGATCCTGCGCCACATCGACCGCCTGCTCGCCACACAGGGGGCGACCAAGCAGGACCTGGTGAGCGTGACGATCTACCTGCGCACCGTGGGCGACTACGCCGCGATGAACTCGGTGTGGGACGAATGGGTGCCCGCCGGCCACACGCCGGCGCGCGCCACGGTGGGCGCGAAGCTGATCGACTCCGAGTACCGCGTCGAGATCCAGGCCACGGCGGCGATCGCAGCGACAAGGCCGGTGCCGTGATGCGCTCGGCTCTCCTTTGTGCGCTGATGCTGGGCGGCTGCTCGGCCTTCGATGCGCACTCCTTCGACCGTTCGGCCGGCTGGCGGGCCGCGCAGGTCGTCAGCATCGGGAAGATGGGCGAGCTGGCCGCCACGGCCGATCGCGATTGCGGTGCAGATGGCGGTGCCGCAGCCCCTTACGCCGTCGTGCGCTACCGCAACGGCGGCGTGCACACGCGCTCGATCGGCACCGGACGCTGGCCCGCGGCCGCCGAACTCAAGGTCGGCGATGCGGTGGAAGTGAACATCCTCGACTGCGCGGCGCCCCTGGCACTGGCAGCGCCAGCAGGTCAGAGCGGCAGCAGCTCGGGCACGCCGTCGCGCTGAAGCCAGCCCTCGAACTCGTCCGACAGCCGCCGCGCCTCGCGCGTGGCGCGGCCCCATGCCGCGATGCGCGCCTGCGCGTCGTTCGCGAAGTGGATGAAGTCCTTGCGGTCGGGCAGCTTGCCGTTGGGCAGCGTGCGCACCCATTCCGGGTCGGGCGCGAGCACCACCATGCGGTCGAGAAAACCGCTGGCCTTGTGGCGCCAGCGCAGGCCCTTGTCGAGCCAGCCCGGCACCACCGCCTGCTGGAAATGCGGATACAGCACGATGCCCTCGTCGGCCGGCTGGTAGTCCAGGTGCAGGTGGTAGTCGGTAATGCCTCCGTCCCAGTAGGCGCCGCGCGGCGCGCCGGGAATGTCGTGCACCGCCGCCAGCAGGAACGGAATGGAGCACGAGGCCTGCAGCACCATGTTGAAGTTGGCCTCGCTCAGCGCGTGCTGGCGCGTACGGAAGTCGCGCGTGGCAAACGGCAATGCCGCGCCGGGCGTGGAGAACACGCAGCGCTCCAGCCACGCGCCCAGGCTCTTGCGGTGAAGGCTGTTGGTGGCGAAGGCGCCCAGGTAACCCACCGGCGTGCGCGCCCTGCCCTCGCGCCCGAGGATGTGACGGCCGCGCGATGTCACCACGTGCAGCCGGTAGCGCGGATGGCCCAGCACCTCGGCGATGCGACCCCCATAGAACGATTCGAGGCTCTCGGCGAAGCGCTCGCTGAGCTGGCGCGGGCTGAGCTTCTTCTGCCCCGGCGGCACCTCGAACTGCTGGTGCACATAGTCGTGCTCGAAACGCTCGAAGGCGGCATCGGGGTTCGCCAGGCAAGCCGTCGACAGCCGCCACGCGCCGATCGACGCGCCCACCAGGTGCACCTGCTGGCTCGACTGCGGCAGCCAGCGGCCGAAGATGAAGCGGTCGAGCGGCCCGAGGATCAGCCCTTTCGGCCCGCCCGCCGCGCCGGGGATGGTGCGCACGTCCTGTGGGCGCAGGCCGTGCTGCGCGATGTGCTTGCGGGCCGCGGGGCCGGCGTAGATGCGCAGGGCTTTCATGTCTGACCCGCTTCGAGAACCCGCATCGCGCGGCGCGCATGCGCAGCATGTCTCGCGGGAGCGAGAAATTTGGTGCGGGCATCGGCCGAGAGCAGCAGGTCCTTAAGCGAGGGCTTGGTCATCGCTTGCAATTCCGCAGCCTGCACCAGCATGGCTACCGCGTCGCCAGTCCCGACAGGCACCTGCGCCCCATCGGCCAGACAGGCCTCAGGAATTTCGTCGAAGTGCCCCTTCGCGTCTTGCGCGAACCACGATTTCATTCCGGCTGCTCCATCAGACTGTTTTTGGACTGGTTAGCGACCGTGCGCCGAGTCACAGCATCAAATTCCGACGCTGCGACCAGCCTTTTTACTTGCGAAGCCCCTGCAGCTTGGCGAAGGCATTGGCCATCTGCCCCGCCGGCTGCGGCGAGCTGTCGCGGCGGCCGTGCTGCTGCTGGCCGCGTCCAGCCCCTTCGAAGCGGTTGTCGCGCGGGCCGTCGCGGCGCGCGGGGGCGGCATCGAGCTTCATCGACAGGCCGATGCGTTTGCGGGCCACGTCCACCTCCATCACCTTGACCTTGACGATGTCGCCGGTCTTCACGACCTCGCGCGCGTCGTTCACGAACTTGTGGCTCAGCTGGCTCACGTGGACCAGTCCGTCCTGGTGCACGCCGAGGTCGACGAAGGCGCCGAACTGGGCCACGTTGCTCACGGTACCTTCGAGCACCATGCCTTCCTTCAGGTCGGCGATGTCTTCCACGCCGTCGTTGAAGCGCGCCACCTTGAAGTCGGGGCGCGGGTCGCGGCCGGGCTTCTCGAGTTCGCCCAGAATGTCCTTGACGGTGATGACGCCGAACTTCTCGTTGGCGAAGAGCTCAGGCTTCAGCGTCTTGAGCATGTCGGCGCGGCCCATCAGCTCGGCGATGGGCTTGCCGGTCTTGACGATGATCTGCTCGACCAGCGGATAGGTTTCAGGGTGCACGCCGGTGATGTCCAGCGGGTCGGCGCCGCCGCGGATGCGCAGGAAGCCCGCGCTCTGCTCGAAGGCCTTGGGGCCGAAGCCGGTCACGTCCAGCAGCTGCTTGCGGGTGGAGAAGGCGCCGTTGGCTTCGCGCCAGCGCACCACCGCCTTCGCCACGCTGGCAGACAGGCCCGACACGCGGCTGAGCAGCGGCACGCTGGCGGTGTTCAGGTCGACGCCCACCGAGTTCACGCAGTCTTCGACCACGGCCTGCAGGGTGCGGGCGAGCTCGCTCTGATTCACGTCGTGCTGGTACTGGCCCACGCCGATGCTCTTGGGGTCGATCTTCACGAGTTCGGCCAGCGGATCCTGCAGGCGGCGCGCGATGGAGGCGGCGCCGCGCAGGCTCACGTCCACGTCGGGCATCTCCTGCGAGGCGAACTCGCTGGCGGAGTAAACCGAGGCGCCGGCCTCGCTCACCACCACCTTGTCGACCTTGAGTTCGGGCGCGCCGGCCTGCGCGGCCATCTTGGCCAGCAGCTTGATGAGGTCGGCGGCCAGCTTGTCGGTCTCGCGGCTGGCGGTGCCGTTGCCGATGGCGATCAGGTTCACGCCGTGCTTGGCGCACAGCTTGCCCAGCGTGTGCAGGGAGCCTTCCCAGTCCTTGCGCGGCTCGTGCGGGAACACGGTGGCGGTCTCGACCAGCTTGCCGGTGGAATCGACCACGGCCACCTTCACACCGGTGCGGATGCCGGGGTCCAGGCCCATCACCACGCGCGGGCCGGCGGGGGCAGCCAGCAGCAGGTCGCGCAGGTTGTCGGCGAACACCTTGATGGCGACCTTCTCGGCGTCTTCGCGCAGGCGGGTGAACAGGTCGCGCTCGGTGGAAAGCGCGAGCTTCACGCGCCAGGTCCAGGCCACGCACTTGCGGATCAGGTCGTCGGCCGGACGGCCCGAATGGCTCCAGCCCAGGTGCAGCGCGATGCGGCCTTCGGCGATGCTGGGCTTGCCCGGCTCGGGCTCCACCGGCAGCACCAGCTTGGCGTCGAGGATCTCGAGCGCGCGGCCGCGGAACACGGCCAGCGCGCGGTGCGAAGGCACGCGGCCGATGGGCTCGTCGTACTCGAAGTAGTCGCGGAACTTGGCGACGTCGGCGTTGTTCTCGTCCTTGCCGGCCATGAGGCTGGAGCGCAGCAGGCCCTCGTTCCAGAGCCATTCGCGCAGGCTCTGCACCAGCACGGCGTCCTCGGCCCAGCGCTCGGAAAGGATGTCGCGCACGCCGTCGAGCACGAGCGGCACGGTGGAGAAATCGGGGCCCGGCTTGCCGTCGTCCAGCATGGTGGCGGGTTGCAGGAAGGCCTTGGCTTCCACGGCGGGATCGAGCGTGGGGTCGGCCAGCAGCTTGTCGGCCAGCGGCTCGATGCCGAATTCGCGGGCGATCTGGCCCTTGGTGCGGCGCTTCTGCTTGAACGGCAGGTAGAGGTCTTCGAGTTCCTGCTTGGTGGGCGCCAGCTCGATGGCGGCGCGCAGCTCGGGCGTCAGCTTGCCCTGCTCGTCGATGGCCTTGAGCACGGCCACGCGGCGGTCCTCGAGTTCGCGCAGGTAGGAAAGGCGGGCTTCAATCTCGCGCAGCTGGGTGTCGTCGAGGCCATCGGTGGCTTCCTTGCGGTAGCGGGCGATGAATGGAACCGTGGCGCCTCCGTCGAGCAGTTCGACGGCGGCCTTCACCTGGTTCTCGCCGACCTTGATCTCGACGGCGAGCTGGCGAATGATTTTCTGCATGTCTTGAGCGCGTCCCTGGCAAAGCGCGGGAGTTTGCCATAGGCGGGGACGGCATCCGCCCCGGGCAAGCCGGCGGGCGTGTTACAGCTTGCTTTCGGATTCCTGCTTTGCCTCGGCTGCGCACGGCACCACGAGGCGCACGCACAGGCCGTGCGGCGCGACGGGGCCGATGTCGAGCTCGGCACCGATCGCCTCGGCGCGCGAATGCATGCTGCGCAGCCCCTTGCCCAGACTGCCGCAGGGGCCCGCGTCCCCGGCCGGCGCGCTCCCGGCCGGGCCCAGCCCCCTGCCGTTGTCGCTCACCTCGAGCACCATCGCCCGGCCCTGCTCCTGCGGCGCGACGCGCAGCTCGACGCGGGTCGCGCGGGAGTGGCGCAAGGCATTCGACAAAGCCTCCTGCGCCACGCGGCAGACCTGCGACGCGGTCTCCGCCGGCATCGGGAAGCTTTCAGTCTCGGCCGAGATGTTCCATTCGAAGGCGACGCCCATGCGCTCGAACGCGGGGCGCAGGCGGTAACGCAGGTGGCCCAGCCGCTCGACGACGGTGCTGTCGCCCTGGTCGTCGAGGTCGTCCACCGTCATCTGCAGTTCGAGCAGGCAGGCCTGCAGCGCCATCGAGAGGCTGCCGGGGCCGCCCGATTTCGGGTCCTGGCTGGCCAGCAGCGCCACGAGCCGGGAACCGACGCCGTCGTGCAGGTCGTTGGCGATGCGGCGGCGCTCGGCCATCACCGCCTGGGCCTGGCGAAAGCGCGCGGCCCGACGCTGCGAGACGTACCAGATGCCCAGGATCATTCCCAGCACCAGCAGGTTGGCCGCCTGCAGGGCCCAGAAGGCGAACGGCATGTCGCTGGCCATGACGGTGACAGCGGAGCCTGCCCTGATGGCCTGCGCTGCGACCGGCGTCAGGTGCAGCGCGCCCGCGAGCGCGGCCCATGCCAGCAGCCGGCGTCGCGAGACGTGCTGGCGCAGCCAGACGAGCAGTACGCACCACGAGCCGATCGACAACCACACGAACTGGTCTTCCAGAAGATGCGGAAGCTGAAGGACCTGCGGCGCGAGCATGGCATGGCCTAGAGAAGTCCCCGATGGGAGGCGAAGCTCACGGCCTGCGCGCGGGTGTGCGCATGCAGCTTGCGGTAGATGTTCTTGACGTGCGCGTTAACCGTCTGGGCACTGATGGTTAGCTGCAAAGCGATCTCTTCGGTTACGTAGCCCGTCGCTACAAGTCGCAACACTTCGCGCTCCCTGGCGGATAACGTCGCCTTGCTGTCCGGCGGGCGCACCGGGTTCACGTTGGAGCGCTTGTGATCGAGGTGCACGAGCAGCCGGCGGGCCAGCCGCGGGGTGATGGCGGCACCGCCATTGACCACCTGCAGCACGGCCTGCGCATAGCTCTGGAACCACGCGTTCTTGACCAGGTAGCCGGAGGCGCCGAGCTCGAAGGCATGCAGCACCTGAGGCTCGTCCTCGAGGGCGGAAATGACGATGATCTCGGCCGCGCTGCGATGGCGCTTGGCCTCCTCGATCAGCTCGAATCCGCTGCCGTCCCCGAGGCGGATGTCGACCATGAGCACGTCGAACTCGTGCTGCATCAGCAGCCGCCGTCCTTCGCGCAGCGTGCCTGCCTGCCCTTCGAGCTGGATGCGCAGATCGCCCAGCAATTCCTGCGCGATGACGCGGCGCACGAAGGGGTCGTCGTCCACCAGCAGGACGCGCACCGGCTTGGTCTGTTGCCCGGTCAGGAAGTCGGGCCAAGGGAGGGTATCCGCGGACGGTGAAAGTAGTCCGCCGAACTGGCCAGGGTTGGTGTATTTCCTAGCGGAGTTGCTTGAATCTGTCAATGAAACGTCGAGATCGCTTTCCATTTCAGCCCCTTTGTGACAACTAGTCCATCTTGTTCGTTTCCAAAAGTTAATTCATTTCTACTCAGATTTTTATCTTCAGCTTTTTTGATTACTTTGGTTGCATCTTGTTGCGATTGACTACTCGAGTCAAGCAAAAGTAGTAATTCTCCCTTTGGGCGGCGCATGTAATACCAGCCCGCTGCCCTCTTGAAGCGCTGCTCGACATGTCTTTTGCCATAGCCTCGCTCTACCCAGCAGGGCCCTTTCTTCCCCGTTTCCCGGGCGCCGAAGAAGCATTTCGGCTGACATCCGGCCCTTCCGGACCGCCTCGCTGATCGCCGGCTGATCGCGAAGCGGCCCGCGGCCCCTTGCGTGCCTTACCCTCGCGCAATGACATTCCTTGCGCGCGTGCTGCGCGTACTGCGTGCCCTGCTCCGCGCCATCGGCACCGCGCTCATCGTTGCGCTGCTGCTCTTCGAGGAGTGGGGTTGGGAGCCGCTCGCGGCCCTTGCTGCGCGGCTGTCCCGCCTCCCCCTCTGGGCCGCGCTCGAGGAACGGCTGCGCCGGCTGCCGCCGTGGGGTGCGCTCCTGGCCTTCTTCTTGCCGGTGCTGTTGCTGCTGCCGGTGAAGGTGCTGGCGCTCTTTCTCTTCAGCCGTGGCCATGCGGCGACCGCCCTCACGGTGCTGGTGCTGGCCAAGCTGGTGGGCACCGCCATCGTGGCGCGGATCTTCCAGCTGGTCGAAGGACCGTTGATGCGAATTCCGTGGTTCGCCCACTGGTATCCGCGTTGGAAAGCCTGGAAGGATCGCGTGCTCGACCTCGTCCGGCAGAGCCGTCCCTGGCGCCTTGTGCGGGCACTGAACAGGCGCATGGCTCGCGGCTGGCGGCGGTTCAGGGAAAGCTGAACTCCATTTTTACCCGGATGTATTGCCGTTCTAATTTAATCCGGGTAATATTTGGGGCATGAACCTGTCCACGGAAAGCCGCCGCGCCCTGATCCGGCAATACAAGGAAAACCCGCGCCCGGCCGGCGTCTACGCGATCCGCAACAAGCTCAGCGGCCGCGTCTACGTGGCCGGCAGCCTCGATGTCGATGGCGCGATGAACCGCGCGCGCTTCGAACTGAACATGCGCTCCCATCGCAGCAAGGCGCTCGGCCAGGACTGGATCGCGCATGGCGCCGAACATTTCAGCTTCGAGGTGGTCGACCGCGTCAGGGAGCGCAAGGACCCCGGTTTCGATCGCAAGGCCGAGCTCGAGAAGCTTCTTTCGCTATGGCAGGAAGAGCTTCAATGCTTCGGCGCGAACGGCTACAACACACCCTGAGCGCATGCGCGACACATGGCGACGAGATGGCGCGCACCGAAGCGCGGCAGCGAGTAGATTACGCACCTCGTTTCGCTTGGTACCCCCCAGGAACAAACAAACATCCGAATGTCTTCCGACACCCCGACAACCACCCTGACCGTGTTCTTCGGCTTCCAGCGCGTGGCACACGGCAGCAAGACCGAAGTGCTCGAACAGCTGAGCCGCCGCGACGACCCCGGCCCGTATCTCGTGTTCGATGACCAGACCGGCGCCCAGCTCGACCTCGACATGCGCGAGCTTCCGCCCGAACTGCGCTACCCCGAGGCCGAGCCGCATCGCGACGATGCCCCGCGCGGCGTGGGCCGCCCCAAGCTCGGCGTGGTCGCTCGCGAAGTCACGCTGCTGCCGCGCCACTGGGACTGGCTCGGCCGCCAGCCCGGCGGCGCCTCGGTCGCGCTGCGCAAGCTGGTCGAAGACGCGCGCCGCGTGAACGCCGAGCGCGACACCGTGCGCGCAGCGCAGGAAGCCGCCTACCGCTTCATGACCGCGATCGCGGGCAACCTGCCCGGCTTCGAGGAAGCCACCCGCGCGCTCTTCGCCGGCGAGGAGCAACGCTTCGCCACCCTGATCGACCCCTGGCCCACCGACGTGCGCGCCCATCTGCAGAAACTCGCGGCCGCCGGCTGGAACCATCGATGAGAACGACAACCGAGACGACCGGCACCGGCAGCAGCAATAGCCCCGGTGCCGGCCAGAGCGGCCTGCAGGGCGTGCCTGTGTCGCCCGTCAACGCGCCGCGCCCGCTGTGGAAGGTCTTTCTCTTCTTCCTCGCGCCGATGTTGCTCAGCAACATCCTCCAGTCGCTCTCCGGCACGCTCAACAACGTGTACGTGGGGCAGATGCTCGGCGTGGGCGCGCTCGCGGCGGTGTCGAGCTTCTTTCCGGTGATGTTCTTCTTCATCGCCTTCATCATCGGCCTGGGGGCCGGCGCCTCGGTGCTCATCGGCCAGGCATGGGGTGCGCGCGACGTCGCCAAGGCCAAGGCCGTGGCCGGCACCACGCTCACCGTCGGCGTGCTGATGGGGCTGGTGATCGCCGTGTTCGGAGGCGCGTTCACCACGCCGATGCTGGCCGCGCTGGGCACGCCCCCCGACGTGCTGGCCGACTCCACGCGCTATGCCCGCATCATGCTGATCGCGATGCCCGGCGTGTTCATCTTCCTGCTGGCCACCGCGATGCTGCGCGGCGTGGGCGACACCGTCACGCCGCTGCTCACGCTGCTGATTTCCACGCTGATCGGCCTGGTGGTCACGCCCGCGCTCATCCGCGGCTGGGGCGGCCTGCCGCAGCTCGGCGTGGCCAGCGGCGCGTGGGCGTCGGTGCTGTCGTTCGCCGTGGCGACCACCTGGCTGGGCTTTCGCCTGCGCCAGCGCAAGAGCCCGCTCGCGCCAGACGCGGAATTCATGCGCAACCTGCGCATCCAGCCGCACCTGCTGAAGGCCGTGCTGCGCATCGGGGTACCCACGGGGGTGCAGATGATCGTGGTGGCGCTGGCCGAGGTGGTGCTGCTGTCGATGGTCAACGGCTTCGGCTCGAACGCCACGGCCGCCTACGGCGCGGTGAACCAGGTGGTGGCCTACGTGCAGTTCCCCGCGATCTCGATCGCGATCACCGCGTCGATCCTCGGCGCGCAGGCCATCGGCGCGGGCCGGGCCAACCGGCTCGGCGCCATCGCGAAGACGGCGCTGCTCATGAACCTGGTGCTGACCGGCGGCCTGGTGCTGCTGGGCTACCTGTTCTCGCGGCCGCTGATGGGCTTCTTCATCACCAGCGCGCCGGTCATCGAGATCGCGCAGACGCTGCTGCACATCATGCTGTGGAGCCTGGTGGTCTTCGGCATGGCTTCGGCGCTGTCGGGGATCATGCGCGCCAGCGGCTCGGTGCTGGTGCCCACGCTGATCTCGATCTTCTGCATTCTCGGCGTGGAGGTGCCGGTGGCCTGGGTCATGAGCCACCGCATCGGGCTCGATGGGGTCTGGGTGGCCTACCCCGTGACCTTCGGGGCGATGCTGCTGCTGCAGACTGCCTACTACCAGCTGGTGTGGCGCAAGAAGTCGATCCACCGGCTGGTGTAGCCGGCGCCGGCTACTTGCCGTCGAAGGCCCGCTGCACCTGTGCGAGGTCGAGCTTGACCATCTTCATCATGGCCTGCATCGCGCGGTTGGCCTTGGCCGCGTCCTTGTCCTGGAACATGCGGATCATGGCCTTGGGCGCGACCTGCCACGAAACGCCGTAGCGGTCGGTGAGCCAGCCGCACTGCACCGGCTGGCCACCGCCTTCGAGCAGCCTGTCCCAGTAGTAGTCGACATCGGCCTGCGTCTCGCACGGCACGAACATCGAGATGGCCGGGTTGAACTTGTACTCCGGGCCGCCGTTGAGAATCATGAATTCCTGCCCGTCGAGCTCGAAGGTCGCGGTGAGCAGCGAGCCCTTGCGGCTGGGGTTGGCGTCGCCCCACAGCAGCGTGTCGGTCACGCGCGAGTTCGGAAAAATGCTGCTGTAGAACTTCAGCGCCTCTTCTCCGTTGGTGTCGAACCAGAGACAGGGAACGATCTTCTGCATGGGACTCCTTCGCTTCTGACGATGAACCTGATAGTTCAGTATCCAGGCGTCGCAGGCCCCCTGTCAACCCGTGCGACGCCTGTCAGCGGGAAGTTCCCATGGGCCCGGCTCTCGAGGCGCCTGCCCCGAAGGCCTTCCGCCAGCGATAGGCCTCGGCCGCATTGACCGCGCCCTTCGGCGCCCTGCCCTGGAAGATCTCCGCGAGTTGCGACACGGTTTCCATCGCCTGGTGCTCCACCGCCGGCGGCGTGAGCCCGCCGATGTGGGGCGTGGCGATCACGCGCGGATGCGCCGCCACGTCCGGCGAAGGCATCTGGTCGGGTGCGCGGCCCACGTCGAGCGCGCATCCAGCGATCACGCCCGCGTCCAGCGCCGCGAGCAGCGCACGCTCATCCACCAGGTTTCCGCGCGAGGCATTGATGAAGAAGGCGTGGGGCTGCATCGCGGCGAACGCCCGGGCATTCATCATGTTCTCGGTCGCCTCGGTGGCGGGCGCGAGGCAGACCACGAAGTCCGATTGCGCCAGCAGCGCCTCGAAGCTAACCTGCTCGAACTCCGCCCGATCGGTCGCCGTGTACGGGTCGTGCACGACGATGCGCATGTTCAGCGCCAGCGCGACATCGCAGAGGTACCGGCTGATCTGCCCGTAGCCGATCACGCCCAGCGTGCTGCCGCGCAGTTCGCGCCCCATCGCGGGCGGCGGCAGGCGGCCCGCGTGGTAGCTCGCGGCGGAGGCACTGATGCCCCGGCCCAGATCGATCATCGTGCCTACGACCCATTCCGACACCGAGGTGATGAACCCTGCGCTCGCCTGCGTCACCAGCACGCCATGCCGGCTGGCGGAAGCCACGTCGATGTTGCGGATGTCGATGGCGCAGCGCACGAAGGCCTTGAGCTGTGGCAGCGCCGCGAACAGCGCCTCGTCGCCCACCGTCTGGCGGTAGGAAATGATCGCGTCGCAGTCCTGCGCCAGATCGGCGAGCTCGCGCGACGAAAGTTCGGCGTCGCTGGGATTGAGGCGAACCTGCGCGATGGCCCGAAGGGCGGCGGTGGCGCGGTCGCCGAAGTAGTTGGCCAGCTTGGCTGGCGGATGGCTGACGAAAACCGTGGTCATGAAAAAACTTCTGTTCGGGAAGAAAGACTGGCCGCGAGCATCATGCCGCCGCAAGCGCCAGGACCGTGCGCCGCCACGAAGGCAGAATGGAAAAATCTACAGGACGCAGCATGACCATAACCTCGCAGACACCCGACGCCGCTCGCGCTTACGCCGTCGAAATGCATGGCGACCAGAAATACGGCACCCATCCGTACGTGCACCACCTCGACGCCGTCGCCGCCCTGCTCCAGCCCTACGGCGACAAGGCGCGCGTCGTCGGCTACCTGCACGACGTGGTCGAGGACACGGCAGCGACGGTGGCGGACGTGCGCTCGCGCTTCGGCGACCTGGTCGCTTCCTGCGTCGCGCTGCTGACCGATGCGCCCGGCGCCAACCGCAAGGAGCGCAAGGCCAGGACCTATGCGGCGCTGGCCGAGGTGAAAGGCGACGAGGAACTCGCGCTGCTGGTAAAGGCCGCCGACCGGCTGGCCAACGTGCGCGCCTGCGTGGCCGACGGCCAGCGCGCGCTGTGGGACACGTACCACGGCGAGCACCCGACCTTCAGGGCAGCTGCGTTCAGGGCTGGGCAATGCGATGCGTTGTGGATCGAGCTCGACACGCTGCTCTCGCCCTCTAGCGCCCCAGCAGCGACGCCCTGACAAGGGCCGCGCCCGGTTGGTTCGCCCCTGACAGGCGAGCGATCTTTCGAGGGCAAGGCGCTCGTCGTGGTCCGGACAGACGGGCCACGCGCCCTGCGCCGGCCAGCCCGAGCCTGTAATGGTGCGAAATTGATTGGTGCCCGAATGGACGCCACAGTGCACCGACTTCAGTTCTCCGGAAAGCCAGAAAGGGGTCAGGTTGCTGGCAGCCCCCTACCCCCGGGCACGCATCCGGAAGAAGTCGGGTACATCCATTTCAGTAACGCAATCAATCGAACTGGAGGGCTAAATGGGCATTGTGTTTGCAGAAAACTGGGACAACATCGATGGACTCAGGGCAAAACATGGCGATTGGTATGAGGACACATACAACACCCTGGGCGATGCCAGCTACCAGCAGATAACCGCCATGCTGAATACATGGGCGGACAGAGAAATTGCCAATGGGCACGCAGTCGAACTGCACGAATTGGCCGTTGCCGTATTGAGCGACAGGCTCAAGGTCACAGTGGAACTGGGCTTCCACCAACGTCAGACTTTCAGGGGGCAGGACTACTTCCACATCACCGTGATACACCCGGATGGATGGAAAGCCCACCTGTTCAGCCGTGCGGCGATCTATATGGGCAGCGTCGCGCACATCGAGAAAACGATCGAAGGCGGAACCAAAGTTCCCACCGTCTACGAAAAAAGAATCTACGTGCAGCCTCAACAGCCCTACACGCCATTCGTTTGAGTCTCGCAAGTTCGAGGAAGGGCAGCCCACGGCCGACGGTGTGATGTCAGCTGGCGCACGACGCCATATGAATTCCAAGTTCGTTTTCCTCGAACTCCGGCAATAGCTAACCAGCACGCCGATTCGTGAACTCCATCACCCCGTCGTCCACCGAACCGAAGCGCAGGCTCACCAGATCGCGCGCGTAGTTCTGGTACACGCGCCACGGCGCGCGCGAGCCCTGCTTCGGAAACCTGTCCACCGCGCGCCGCACATAGCCCGAAGAGAAGTCGAGCCAGGGCTCGGGCGCCAGCGCCGGGTCTGTGTTGCGCGGCGTGCATTGCCTCCAGCCTTGCTTCTCCATGTGGTTGAGCACCCGGCAGACATACGCGCAGGTCAGGTCGCTCCTGAGCGTCCACGAGGCGTTGGTGTAGCCGAACGACGAGGCCAGGTTGGGCACGTCGCTGTACATCATTCCCTTGTAGCTGAAGGTCGCGGCCGGTTCCACGCGACGGCCGTCCACCTCGAGCTGCACGCCACCGAGCACCAGCAGCTCCAGCCCGGTGGCGGTGACCACCACGTCGGCCTCCAGCTCCCTGCCCGACTTCAGCCTGATGCCGCCCGGCGTGAAGGTGTCGACGTGGTCGGTGACCATCGAAGCGCGCCCTGCCCTGATGGCCGCGAACAGGTCGCCGTCGGAAACCAGGCAAAGGCGCTGGTCCCACGGGTTGTAGCGCGGCGTGAAATGCGTGGCGATGTCGTAGCCGGGGCCGAGCGCCTGCCGTACGCCGCCGAGGATCATCTTCTTCGCGTAGTCGGGCTTGCGCCGGGCGAGGCGGAAGAAGTACATCGACAGCAGCACGTTCTTCCAGCGCGTGAGGCCGTAGGCCAGCCCGGCCGGGAAGATGCCGCGCAGCCTTCGCGCGATCGGGTCCTGCGCCGGGCGCGCGACGACGTAGGTAGGCGAGCGCTGCAGCAGAGTCACGTGGCCAGCCGTCTTCGCCATCGCGGGCACCAGCGTCATCGCGGTCGCGCCGCTGCCGATGACGACCACGCGCTTGCCGCCGTAGTCCAGGTCCTGGGGCCAGTGCTGCGGATGGACGATGCAGCCCGTGTAGTTGCCGATGCCCGCGAAGTCGGGCGTGTAGCCCGCGTCGTACCTGTAGTAGCCGCTGCACAGGAAGAGAAAGTTGCAGCGCAGGCGCAGCGGAAGCTGCTCGGGGCCGCGCTCCACGTCCACGCTCCAGCAGGCCTCCGGCGTCGACCACGAGGCTCGCACCACGCGGTGGTTGAAGCGGATCCTGCGGTCGATGCCGTGCTGCGCCGCCGTCTCGCGCAGGTAGTTCAGGATCGACGGCCCGTCCGCGATGGACTTCGCCTGCGTCCACGGCCGGAACGAATAGCCCAGCGTGTACATGTCGGAGTCCGAACGCACGCCCGGATAACGGAACAGGTCCCAGGTGCCGCCGCTGCGCTCGCGCCCTTCGAGGATCGCGTAGCTGCGGCCCGGGCAGTGCTTCTGCAGGTGGTAGCCGGCACCGATGCCCGAGAGGCCGGCGCCGACGATCAGTACATCGAAGTGCTGCTGTTGCTCGCTCTCTTCCCGCATCGGTCGTGCCCTTTCACTTCTTGCCGTCCGTGCCTCCTGCCGCCGGTGGAGTGCTCCGGATCATCAGCCACGCGCTCAATGCGCTGAGCACGGCCAGCGCCGCGCTCGACAGCATCACCCAGCGAAAGCCCGCGACGAAGGATTCGGCCACCGCGCGCTTCACGGCTGCCGCAGTGGCCGCGTCCGCGCCCGGAGGGATCGCCGCGCCCGCCAGCTTGCTGCGCTCGCCTTCGAGAAATGCCGTCAGTTGCGCCGTCGCGCCCATCTCGCGCAGATGCCCGGCCAACGCGGTGTCGAAGGCCCAGGCCATGAGCGCGCCGAACACCGCGATCGCCAGCACCGCAGCCGCGCGCGACACCGCGTTGTTCACGCCAGAGGCCACGCCCGCCAGGTCTGCGCCGACCGCGTTCATCACCGTGGTCGTCAGCGGCGCCACCGTCACCGTCATGCCGAAGCCCAGCACCACCACGGCCGGCAGGAAGCCGCTCCAGTAGCTCGCGCCCACGCCCGGCAGCGCGAACAGCGCGAAACCCACGGCGGCAATCGCCGGCCCGATCACCAGCGGCATGCGCGGCCCGAAGCGGTCGACCAGCTGCCCGGCCCACCCCGAGAGCGCGAACATGATGAAGATGAACGGCAGCAGCGCCGCCCCCGCCACCGTGGCCGAGTAGCCCTGCACCTGGATCAGGTTGAGCGGAAAGAAATACAGCCCGCCGCCCAGCGCCGCGTAGAGCAGCAGCGTCAGCAGGTTGGCGCCGCTGAAGTTGCCGATGCGCAGCAGCTCCAGCGGCAGCATCGGCGTGCGCGCCTTGCGCTCGGCGACGAAGAAGGCCACGCTGCCCAGCACGCCGATGGCCAGCGCCGCAAGCACCGCCGCCGAACCCCAGCCCTGCGTCGGCGCCTCGATGAAGGCGTAGACGATGCCGCCGAGCCCGGCCGTCGCCAGCAGCGCGCCCCACAGGTCGAGCCCGCCGCTGGCGGAAGCGCCGCGGCTCTCGGGGACGTGGCGCCACACGATCCACAGCACCAGCAGCGCCATCGGCACATTGATGAGGAAGGCCCAGGTCCACGAGAAATGATCGACCAGGAAGCCGCCCAGCACAGGCCCCACCGCCGCCGTGATGCCGCTGAAGCCCGACCATGTGCCGATGGCCTTGCCGCGCTCCTTCTCCGGATAGGCCGCGCTGATGAGCGCCAGGCTGCCCGGCACCAGCAGCGCGCCGCCGACGCCCTGCACCGCCCGCGCCGCGATGAGTTGCTGCACGTTGCCCGCGAGCGCGCACGCCACCGACGACAGCGCGAAGATGCCGACGCCGATCGCGAAGATGCGCCGCCGGCCGTAGTGATCGCCCAGCGCCCCGCCCACCAGCAGCAGCGCCGCCAGCAGCAAGGCATACGACTCGACCACCCATTGCGCCTGGAAGGCTGTTGCGCGCAGGTCGGACTGGATGGCCGGCAGCGCCACGTTGACCACCGTGCCGTCGATGAAGGCCATGCTCGAGCCCACGATGGCCGCGGCCAGCACCCATGGCCTGGCGGCTTCAGGACAGTCGCTCCCCTCGCCCTCTCCCGCGCGGGAGCCATGAAGGCCATGAAGAATCAGCGTCTCGTCGCAGGGCGCCTTGCCGATCTGTGCCATGGGGTCTCCTTCTTGTCGGATTCCGGTCCTGCTCCTTCCCCCTCTGGGGGAAGGCCGGGATGGGGGCTGCCCCCAACCATACGCCATGCTTCATCCGGCGCCGCCGTGCCCCCACCCCCGCCCTCCCCAGAGGGGGAGGGAGAAAACACTCAGGGTCAGGTCGCGCAGGCGGTCGCCGACGGATTCGCCCGCGCCGCGCTCACGCTGCGCGCCATCGCGGCGGCCGCCGCCGAGGTCACGCGCTGTGCCCCCTGCGCCACCGCGTCCATTCCGCTGCCCACCGCCTCGCCGAGGCTCAACTGGCAGACCACGGTGCGCGCCTCGTCCGAGCGCCGCAGCGTCCAGCTGAAATTCGCGTCCACGCGGCCGCCCTCGACCGCGTCGAACTGCCGCAGCTGCACCGCGATGCGCCACACCGGCTGCGAACTCTGACGGCCGCCCTTGGTCACGTCGAGCGCGCCGAGCCGGCCGGCGATGCCGCTGGCCAGCGCGTCTCGCAGCTCGTTCTCGAAGGACGAGGCCCAGCGGTGCTGCTCCAGCACCTCGACCTGCACGCTGCCGTTGGGCTGGCGCACGACCATCTGCGGCCGTGCGAAGCGCTCGGGCACGGCCACGGGCGCGAGCTCGATGTAGAGCGGCGCGGCGCTGCCGAGCGTCGAAGGCGCGGCATCGGCCGCGGCCACCGGGCTTGCCAGCGTGTAGTAGCTGTCGGGCTTGCTCGCGCAGCCCGCGAGCGCCGCCAGCGCTGCGGCCGCCGCTGCCACGGCCACGAATGAAAAGTGGTTCTTCTTCATTTCTTGTTGTCGTCCGGTTTGCCGCGCAGCAGCGATTCGGGATGGCGCTCGAGGTAGTCGGTCAGCACGCGCACCGAGCCGGCGGCGCGCGTGAGCTCCTGCAGCGTCTGGCGCATGTCCTGCTGCAGCGGCGAGTCGTCGGCCAGCGTGCGTTCGGCCGTGTTCACGGTCTTGCGCACGTCCTTCATGGCCGCGGCCAGCTCGGGCGTGACATCGTTGTTGATGCGCTTCACCGTCTGCTCGGCGGCCGTGAGCGTCTTGTTGAGCGAAGCGAGCGTGGTGCGCAGGTCGCCCGCGATCTGCTCGTAGGGCACCTTGTTGAGCTTGGTCGCGATCTCCTGTACCTGCGACTGGATCTCGTCGAGGCTGTTGGGCACGGTAGGCAGTTCGATCGGGTTCTTCGCCAGGTCGATCTTCGCCGGCGGCGCCTTCGGGAAGAAGTCGAGCGCCACGTAGACCTGCCCGGTCAGCAGGTTGCCGTTGCGCAGTTGGGCGCGCAGGCCCTTCTCCGCCAGGAAGCGCAGCCGCTCCTGCTGGGTGGAGCGCGACTCGGTGCCGCTCTCGCCCGCGCGGCGGCGCAGGCGGTCGGGGTAGACCTGCACCAGCACCGGCATGCGGAACTCGCGCTCGGCGCGGTCGAACTCCACGCCGATTGACTTCACCTCGCCGATCACCACGCCGCGGAAGTCCACCGGCGCACCCGGCGTCAGGCCGCGCAGCGACTGGTTGAAGTACATCAGCAGGGTCTGCGAGGGCCCGTCGGGCTCCTTCATGGCCGTGGTCTCGTCCTGCGCCAGCGTGAAGGAGGCGTTCTCCTTGGCCACCGGTCCCATCGCGTCGTCGGGCGCCTGGAAGGCGATGCCTCCGAGCAGGATGGTCGCCAGCGACTGCGTGCGCAGCGTGAAGCCGCTGGCGCTGAGCTGCGCGTCGATGCCGCTGGCTTGCCAGAAGCGCGTGTTCATGCCCACGAACTTGTCGTACGGCGCATTGATGAAGACGCGCAGCGTCACGCCGCGCCCGTCGCCGTCGAGCTCGTAGGCCGCCACCTGCCCGACCTTGATGCGGCGGAAGTACACGGGCGAGCCCACGTCGAGCGAACCCACGTCGTTGGCGCGCAGCAGGAACTGCTTGCCCGAGTCGTCGCGCGTGACGGTGGGCGGCGTCTCCAGCCCGGTGAACTCGCCCGCCGTTTCCTGCGACACGCCCGCGTCGGCGCCGATGTAGGCGCCCGACAGCAGCGTGTTGAGCCCCGAGATGCCCGAAGTGTCCAGCCGCGGGCGCACCACCCAGAAACGCGAGTCGGAGGCGGTGAAGCTCTGCGCGTCCTTGTTGAACTGCACCAGCACGCGCACATGAGAGCGGTCGCGCGCCAGGCGCAGGCTGGTGACCAGGCCGATCTGCACGTCCTTGTACTTCACGGCGGTCTTGCCGGCCTCCAGGCCCTCGGCGGTCTTGAAGGTCAGCACCACCTCCGGGCCACGCTCCATGATGATGCGCGCCACCAGCGTGATGCCCACCAGCGCGGCCACGATGGGAATCAGCCAGATCAGCGACGGCAGCCATTCGCGGCGGCGCACCACGCGTGGCTTCGGCAGCGGGGGCTGGCCGGATGGCTCCGGTTTGTCCTGGGGTCGGTCTTCTTCACTCATGCTGGTTTCTCGTCCCTGTTTTCATGTCCCTGCAGACGTTGCTCGCGCTGTGCGCCTTCTTCGTGGTCCTGCAGGATGGCCTGGTCTTCCCTGCTATCCCAGGTGAGCTTCGGGTCGAAGCTCAGCGAGGCCAGCATGGTCAGGACCACCACCGAGCCGAAGGCCGCGATGCCCACGCCCGCGGTGATGACCGCGAAGCCCTGGATCTGCACCAGCCCCGTCAGCAGCGACACCACGAACACGTCGAGCATCGACCACCGGCCGATGATCTCGATGATGTGATAGAGCTTCGCCCGCTCGCGCCGCCGCCAGGTGCTGCCGCGCTGAGCCAGCACCACGAGCAGCAGCAGCACCGCCAGCTTGAACAGCGGCACCAGGAAGCTCGCGATGAAGACGATGGCGGCCAGCCCGTAGGCGCCGGACACCCAGAAATAGATCACCCCGCTCAGGATGGTGTCGTTCTGCGTGCCGAACAGCGTGCGCGTGATCATCACCGGCAGCAAGTTGGCCGGGATGTACATCATGCAGGCCGCGATCAGGAAGGCCCAGGTGAGCTTCAGGCTCTGCGGCTTGCGCGTATGCAGGTGCGTGCCGCAGCGGCCGCAGGCGTCGCCCTCCTCGGCGTCTTTCCAGACGGCGCCGCAATGGCGGCAGGCCATGTAGCCCATCGAGGCGGCGGTGGGAACCTTCGCATCCGCCTCATGTTCGTGGTGGTAATGCTCGCCGTAAGCCGCGAGGCTGCCGAGGCGCTGCCGGAGGTGGCCCTGCAGCTTCTTCATGCCGATGCTCCACCCTTCTCTTCTTCACCGGGTTCCTCGCCCTTCGGCCTGAACGCCATTCTCCAGAACGCACCCGGGTCGAAGGACAGCACCGCCGTCAGCATCACCGTGAGCGCCATGAAGGCCCACAGCGCCGGCCCCGGCACCACGGTCGCCATGCTCGAAAGCTTGACGATGGCCACGAGAACGCCGAGCAGGAACACCTCGATCATTCCCCAGGGCCGCAGCGACTGCATCGCCCGCACCAGCAGTGCGAAGCCCACGGGCCGGTGCTCGCGGCTCAGCGGAACCAGCAGGTACGCCAGGATGCAAAGCTGCAGGAAGGGAAAGAGGATGGTCGTGGCCAGCACCAGCAGCGCCACCACCGACATGCCTTCGGCGCTCAGTGCCACCACCGCGCCGGCCAGCGTGGTCTGGCTGCGCAGGCCCTGCAGCTCGATCTCGACGATGGGAAACAGGTTCGCGATGGCGAACATGATGAGGCAGGCCACCGTCAGAGGGAGGATTCGGCGCTCCTGCTCGCCCGGGTGCCGGTCGAGCTCGGTGCCGCAGCGCGGGCAGCGCGCCACGTCGCGCGGGCGCAGGGGCGTGCGGCCGTAGACCGCATCGCAACCCGGGCAAACCACGGTTTCAGGTACTTCCGTCATGGGTGAGTACCCTAACTCATTCAGCCGCCGTGGCTTGTCGTCTTGAGCCGCAGGCTGCTGAAAACCGCCGCCACCGCGGCAAAACTGGCAGCCAGAACCAACGCCACCACCGGCCCGTGCCCGCCATGCGGGCTCCAGAAGCTGAAGACGCCCGCCAGCACCACGGCGCCCAGCGTCTGCCCGGTCAGCCGGGCCGTGCCCAGCATGCCGCTGGCTGCACCACTGCGGTGCGCCGGCGGCGAGCTCACGATGGTGTGGTTGTTCGGCGACTGGAACAGCCCGAAGCCCAGTCCGCACAACGCCATGCGCCAGGCGATGTCGGCATTGCCCGGATGCGCTGGCAGCGCCGCCAGCAGCCCCAGCCCGATGGCCAGCAGGCCCAGGCCGATGCCGCCGAGCAGCCCGTCGGGGTAGCGCCCGATCAGCTTGCCCGCGATGGGCGCCATCACCACGATGGCCAGCGGCCAGGCCGTGATCAACAGGCCCGCCTCGATATGGCTGCGCCCGTACACCTCCAGCAGCAGGAAAGGCAGCGAGATGTAGGCCAGCATCTGCGCGCAGAACGCCGCCACCGAGGTACCCATCGACAGCGCGAACACCGGAATGCGCAGCAGGTCGATGGGAAAGAGCGGCAAGGCCTCCTTGCGCTGGCGCCGCAGGTAGACGAAGCCGACCACCAGGCCGGCCAGCAGGATGCCCCAGGCCGATGCCTGCGAGCCGCCCGCGCCCTGCGCCCCTCCCTCGCGCACGCCCAGCCGGTCCACGCCCAGGAACACCAGCGAGAACATCAGCACGTTGAGCGCCACGTCCACCGGCGAGAAGCGCAGCCCCGCCGCCGGCGGCACGCGGTTGAAAGGCAGCGCCTTCATGCCCAGCGCGAAGGTGACGAGGCCCAGCGGCACGTTGATGGCGAAGAGCCATGGCCAGGAAGCCACCGACAGGATGGCCGCTGCCACCGAAGGCCCCGCCACTGAAGAAGTGGCCACCACCAGCGAATTGATCGCCATGCCCTTGCCCAGCTGCGACGAAGGGTACGTGAGCCGTACCAGCGCCGCGTTCACGCTCATGATGCCGGCCGCGCCCAGGCCCTGGAACGCGCGCGCCGCGATCAGCGTGCCCAGCGAGTTGGCAAAAGTGGCAGCCAGCGAAGACAGCGTGAACACCGCCATGCCGACGAGGTACACGCGCCGGTAGCCCACGAGATCGCCCAGCGAGGCCAGCGGCAGCAGCATCACCAGCGTGGCGATCTGGTAGGCGTTGACCACCCAGATCGATTGCGAAGGGCTGGCGTTGAGCTCGCGCGCGATGCCCGGCAGCGCCAGGTTGACGATGGTGCCGTCGAGCACCGCCACGATCAGCCCGAGGATGATGACCAGCATCGCCCAGCCGCGCTCCGGCTGGGACAGCCCGTCGACGGGCCGGGGCCCCGCGTTGCCGCCGCGGTTGTCGCCATTGTTGTTGTCTTCGGCGGCCGGGAGCGCGGCGCCTGCGCGTACCGTGTTCATCAGGCTTGCTGTGTCCTTCCTGTCTTGGCTGCCTTGCCCGTGGGCTCCGAGCGCACGCCGCCCAGCGTGAGCCAGGTCAGCACCAGCGCGATGAGCGCGCCGCCGGCCATGCCGGCCACCATCGGCAGCGGCCTGCCGTCGGTGAAGAGGCCCACCACCGCCATGGCCAGCGCGCCGGTGAGCATCTGCAGCGTGCCCAGCAGCGCCGAGGCCGTGCCCGCGATGGCGCCGTGCATCTCGAGCGCGAGCACGCCGGTGGTCGGGATCACCAGGCCCATGAAGCCCGAGGCAATGAAGTACAGGACGATGAGCACCCAGATGCTGTCGCCGCCCATCGCGAAGTAGGCGAACATCGCGATCATCGCGGCGCCGCAGCACACCACGCCGAACTTGACGAGATTGACCAGCCCGTAGCGCTCGCCCAGCGTGCCGGTGAACTGCGAGGCGCCGATGAAGGCGGCAGCGTTCACGCCGAAGGCCACGCTGTAGAGCGCGGGCGAGAGGCCGTAGTGGTCGATCATCACGAACGAGGAGTTCGCGAGGTAGGTAAAGAAGCCCGCCATCGCGAAGCTGCCGATGAACACCAGCCCGAGGTAGTGCGTGTCGCGCAGCAGCAGCCAGTAGGCCGAGAGCGCGCTGCCGAGGCTGCTTTCGACGCGCTCCGAGGCCGGACGCGTTTCGTCGAGCAGCTTCACCATCATGGCCAGGCCCGCCACGGCGGCGACGGTCACGGCCCAGAACACGCCGCGCCAGCCGGAAAAACCGATGACCGCGCTGCCCGCCAGCGGCGCGAGGATCGGCGACACGCTGAACACCAGCATCAGCAGCGACATCAGCCGCGCCGCATCGGTGCCCGTGTGCAGGTCGCGCACCACCGCGCGCGGAATCGCCATGCCGGCCGCGGCGCCCAGGCCCTGGATGAAGCGCAGCACGATCAGCGTCTGGATGTCGGTCGCCAGCGCGCAGCCGATGCTGGCGAGTGCGAACAGCAACAGCCCTGCGTACAGCGGCGGCTTGCGGCCCACCATGTCGGAGATCGGCCCGTAGAGCAGCTGCCCCGCGCCGAGTGAAAGGAAGAAGGCCGTGAGGCTCATCTGCACCGCGCCGATGTCGGCGTGCAGGCTCTGTCCGATGGCGGGCAGCGCCGGCAGGTACATGTCGATGGCGAATGGCCCGATGGCCGAGAGCAGGCCCAGCAGCAGGGCCATCTTGAAGAAGGGGGAAGAACGCATTGCAGCGATTGTCGCGAAGCACGGCAATCGCTGCTGGCGTGGGGTCTGAGCCCGTCGGGCGCCCTGCCCTTGCTCACGTCCTTGCTAATTCCTGCCGAAGAATCGCGCGGGCGCGGCGCTGTAGAACTGCGCGCGGATGAGCTGTTTCGTCTTACTACTTGCCCTGCGGCGACTTGCCCGCGGGCCAGAACACCAGCGCGCGCAACTCGATGCTGCGCCGCGGCGGCGCCTCCTGCGAGCCCGTCGGGTTCTCGAAGGCGGTGTGCGCGGTGTAGCGCGCCACGCCCTGCTCGAGCGAGTCGTAGATCTTCAGCAGCAGCGCCTCGTCGGGCCGAAGCCTCGGGAACCAGTACCAGCGGTGCTCCGGATTCCAGGTAAAGGACCAGGTCTCGCCAACCTTGTCGGGATAGACGAGGTCGCTGGGCACGAGGTCGTTCGGCGAGATGGAACGCGCGTCGCACAGTGCCAGCGGCAGGCGCTCCACCGTGGCCAGCGGGCGCCACAGGTTGACGATCGCGAAGCGGTTCTTCAGCCGCTCCTCGGCCTCTTCCGGCGGCAGGTGGTCGCGCACGCGACGCGGCGCGGAGACGAAGGTCTGGTCGTTGTGCACGCGGCGCACCGGCTCGCGCAGCTCGGCCGTGCGGCGCGAGCCCTGCGCGCTGTCGCGCAGCGTGTGGTCGAACACGACGATCTTCTCGGCGCCTGTCACGTCGCGCAGCAGCGCCTCGGCCTCGCGGTAGTAGATGTCGCGGATCGCGGCATCCTGCGAGAAATCGGCGAGCACGCTGCGGTGCGAGATCTGCGTGAAGCCGCTGCGGTCGAGCGTCAGCTCGTTCAGCGCCACCAGCGGGCGGCCGTCGCGGATGGTCACGCGGCGCGCTTCCAGTTCGCCGATCACCCAGGGCGTGCCGGACGGAGGCTCGAATGTGTAGCTCACGGGCCGGCCCTGGCCCGCCTTCAGGTAGTTGAGCTCGGCCTCCACCGAAGGCAGGTTGGCGGCCAGCATCTGTCCATTGGACCCAACGCTCATGCGACGTGACTCCTCGAAACGGTTCCTCTGCAAGCGAACGCAGAGGCTATACCCGCGCCATCGCGCGCGGAACGAAACAAAGGAGATAACCATATTCGGCGGCAGGTGGTGCCCTGTCGCGCTTGACGCAGCACCCGGCTTCACTGCATGCGCCGTGCCCGCTACGCTGTCGGCTTCCCGGACAGTCCATAACAACTCGCAGCATTCGTCATCCAGGAGAAGATCGCCCATGGCCCTCGCCCGCACGGTTCACGCCGACCTCTTGCGCGTGTTCGTTCTCACCCTCGTGTCGCTTTTCGCCATTCCGGCGGCGACGCTCGCTTTCACCGAATACGCGCTGCGCTCGCAGGACGCCGAGTTCCTGCAGGCGATAGAGAAGCGCATCGCCAACGACAGCCGCCTCACGCCCGCCGAAAAGGCCGAAGCCACCGGCTTCTACCGCAGCCACCAGCTCTCCAAGGCCTGCGACGCGACCGCGCCCGAAGACAGGAACTTCCACGACAAGGTGTGCAGCCCTTATTCGATGCAGTGGCAGTTCCACTGGGCCGACCGCGCCGCCATCTGGACCATCGTGCTCGGTGCCGCGCTGCTCGCCGCGGCGCTCGTGTTGGGCGCGCTGGCTTTTGCCAACCGGGGCCTGCGCTACGCCAGTTTCGTCGCGGGCTGGCGGCTCATGACAGTATCGAGCGCGGTCGAGGTCGTGCTGCAGAGCGCGATGCTGGTGTGGCTGTCGTTCTGGCTCACCGCGTATTTCTGGCACAGCTACTACGTCAAGCTCATCGCGCTGGCGGGCATCGCGGCAGGCGCGGCAGTGTTCTATGCGATCTACACGCTCTTCAAGAAGCTGCCCTCGGGCAACGAGATCGAGGGCGAGCTGGTCTCGCAGGCCGACGCGCCACGCCTGTGGGATCGCATCCGCCAACTCGCCGGCCGCGTGAAGACGGCACCGCCCGACCAGATCGTGGCCGGCATCGACACCAACTTCTTCGTGACCGAGGCTCCCTGCGAAGTCAAGGGCCGCACCCTGCATGGGCGCACGCTCTTCGTCAGCCTGCCGCTCTTGCGCGTGCTCGACCAGACCGAGGCCGACGCGGTGCTCGCGCACGAGCTCGCCCACCTGGGCGGCGGCGACACCCGCAGCAGCGCGGCGCTGGGCCCCAAGCTGCTGCAGTTCGACCAGTACACCTGGAAGATGCGAAGCGGCGGCCTCACCATCGTGGCGCACTACCTGCTGCGGCTGTACCGCATGATCTTCGCCTTCGCGCTGGCCCGCGACAGCCGCGAGCGCGAGTACAGGGCCGACCGCGTGGCCGCCGGCCTCACGGCGCCGCACGCGATCGTGCAGTCGCTCATCAAGATCTCGGCCTACGCGAGCTACCGCAACGACGTGGAGCAGAAGCTCTTCGAGCAGGACCGCGAGCACGACGGCGCGCTCGGCATCGCCCGCTTCGTCGCCGACGGCCTGCCGCCCTACGCCAACTCCGAAGCATTCATCGAGGCGATGAAGACGGCCGGCGTGCCGCACCCCTACGACAGCCACCCGCCGCTGCTGGAGCGCATGCGCAACGTCGGCCACCACGTGCCCGAGAGCGCCTACGGCGGCATCGTCGCGACCGCGCCGCAGGCCTCGTGGGCCGACGAGATCGAGACCGCCGGCGCCATCGAGCAGCGCCTGTGGAGCGAGTACGAGCAGCGCTTCGTGCAGAACCACGAGCTGAGCCTGGCCTACCGCTACGAGCCGGCGACGGAGGAAGAACGCGCAGTGGTGCTGCGCCACTTCCCGCCGGTGGGCTTCGCGCTGAAGAACGGCGAGCGCGTCGACATCAGCTACGAGGGCATGCACCCCAGCGCGGACGGCGGTTCCACCATTTCGTGGGACGAGGTCAAGAGCCTGACCTACAAGGACGGCAGCTTCGGCGACACCCTCATCGTCACCCACCACGACAAGGGCATGCTGGGCGCGCGCACCACCAAGGTGAAGCTATCGGGCCTCGGCAAGCAGAAAGAGAACTTCAAGGGCGTCGTCGGCCACTACTGGCGGCGCCACCAGATCATGAGGGCCCAGCAGCAACAGTCTTGAAGCCGGCGGGCCCGATCAGGGGCATCCAGGCCCATTCCATGTGCCGCGATTGGCGAGGTTTTTCACGCACTGCGCGGCACAAACGTCATCTGAATGTTGCCCACAGCCGTTTTGCAAGGGCGCCCATTCAGCGACGCATTTCCCGTCCATCGATGTCATTGCCTAGAAAGAACGCCATGAAGACCAAGCATTTCATCCTCTCCAGCATCCTCGCTTTCGCAGGCCTCGCCCTGCTGGCACCGGCCGCCTCCGCCGCGCCGTACCACCATCCCAAGAAGCACAAGGTGTGCAAGTGGGACGCGCGCCATCACCACCGCGTCTGCCACTGGGTGCGCTGATCCGCCCCATCGGTCCACGGACCGCAGGAAAGAGCCCGCTTCCGCGGGCTTTTCTCGTCATGGCGCCGGCTCAGTAGAGCGTCGCCCGCTGCCGCGCCGGCAGTTCCCGGTCGTAGGCTTCCCCGTCGAAGGCGGATTCGGTCAGCGCCGACAGGATCGCGCCCGGCGTCGGCACCTCTCGCTTTGCATCCGGCGGCAGCGGCGCCCACAGCCTCGAACGCTGGATCGCCCGCGCGCACTGGAAGAACACCGTCTCCACCGTCACGCGGATCACGCATTGCGGCAGCTTGCCTTCCATGGCGAAGCGCTCCAGCAGCGCCGGCTCGACCGAGATCTGCGCCCTGCCGTTCACCCGCAGCGTCTCGCCCACGCCCGGGATCAGGAAAAGCAGCGCCACGCGCGGGTCGGCCACGATGTTGCGCAGGCTGTCGATGCGGTTGTTGCCGCGCCGCTCGGGCATCAGCAGCGTCTTCTCGTCCTGTACCACGACGAACCCCGGCGGGTCGCCGCGCGGAGAGGCATCGAGCCCGCCCGGGCCGATGGTGGCGAGCACCGCGAAGGGCGAAGCGGCGATCAGCGCCTGGTAGTTCGGGTGCAGGTACGGCACCTCCTTCTTGAGTGAGGCGTCGCCGGGCACCCCGAAAAGTGCTTCGAGCTGGGAGACGGTTCCGATGGTGTGAGAGGTCGTCATGCACTTCCTTGCTGGATGTTGGTCGATTGTGTCGACGCGCCCCAGCCGCAGGCCAGCGCCGCGAGCGCAAGCAGCAAGGCGGCCACGCCGTAGATCCAGGGCGGCGAGGCGACCGGCAGCAGCAGCCCTGCGATCAGCGGCCCGGCACCGGCGCCGATGTCGCGCCACACCGAGCGCGCCGCCAGCGCCTGCACGCGCTCCGGCCCCGGCGTGCGTCGCGCCACGATGGGCGGCAACAGCGGCAGTTGCAAGGCGCGCAGCACCACGATCAGCGCCGCGCAGCTCCACAGCCAGCCGAGGCCGAAGCCCACGAGCGCGATGGCGGTGACCAGCGACAGGCTCACCAGCAGGCGCTCGGCGCCGAAATGCTCGGCCATGCGCCCGCCGACCGGGCTCAGCAGGATCTCCGCGAGATAGCGCAGCGCCATCAGCACGCCGGCCACGATCACGGCGCCGCCCGGCAGCAGGTCCTTGCCCAGGTAGGAGAGACCGACGATGAAGAGCCCGTCGAGCGCCAGCCCTTCCATGAACGACCAGCCGTCGAGGCTGTTGGGCAGCTTGAAGCGCTTCACCGGCCTGGCCACTGGATGCGGCGCCGCCGGCAACCGCCGCGTGACGAAGCACGCCAGCAGCGAGAAAACCGCAAGGACGCCGAAGATCGCGCGCGGCCCTGTCCACTGCGCCAGCAGCGCCCCCAGAGGCAGCGCGAGCACCGGCCCCATCGCGATGAAGGCGCGAGAACGCCCGTTGCGCCGCGCGGCGCCCACCGGATCGGCCGTGGCCAGCGCCTGCGTCGACAGGTTCAGCGCCGCGAAGCACAGGCCCCACATCAGCCGCAGCGGCAGCAGCGCCCAGAAGCCCGAGAGCGTGGCGTAGCCCAGGCCACACGCAGCAGCAGCCACCACCGCGATGGTGCAGGTCAGCCGGTCGCCGTTGCGGGCATAGAAGCGGGCGACGAAGCCGTAACCGGCGATGCGCACCAGCCGGTTGGCCGCGAGCAGCATGCCGGCCTCGGCCAGCGTCACGCCGAACTCTCTGGCGTACATCGGCAGCAGCAGGTAGAGCACCACGTCGGCCGGCAGCGAGAGGCCGAGGGCCATCGCCGCATGGCGGGAATTCAGGTCGGTTGGGGAAGTCTGGGGAGCGGGTGCAGAGCGTGACATCGAGCCTCGATGGTGCGACGGCAACCGCCTTGCCGACAAACGACATTAACGACCGTCATGCGTGAGAAAATCGCACGTATGCCGCTTCGAGAGCCTCCCCTGAACGCCGTGCGCGCCTTCGCCGCCGCGGCACGCCACCTCAGCTTCACGCGCGCGGCGCTCGAACTGCACGTCACGCACAGCGCCGTGAGCCGGCAGATCAAGAGCCTCGAGGAGTTCCTGGGCATCGCGCTCTTCGAGCGGCGCATCCGGCAGGTGGCTCTCACGGCCGAGGGCCAGCAGTTCTTCGCCGAGGTGCAGCCGGCGCTCGCGCAGATCAACGCCGCCGCGCGGGCGCTGCAGTCGCAGGGACCGGCGCGCGCCGTGCGCATCAACGTGCGGCCCTCCTTCGCGGTGCGCTGGCTCATTCCGCGCCTGCCCTCCTTCGTCGAGCGCTTTCCGGAGATCGAGCCGCAGGTCGTCACCAGCACCGTCATGCCCGAGGAGGCCATCGGCAGCTTCGACATCGCGGTGCGCCGGGGCCTGGAAGGCTGGCCCTCGTCGATGGAGGTGCGGCCATTTCTCGAAGATGAAGTGCTGGTGGTCGGGGCCCCTGCGCTCTTCAAGACCCACCCGCTGCCGGACCTGCGCGCCCTCGCCTCGCACGTGCTGCTTTCGGCCCGCACGCGCAAGGACGACTGGGACGCCTGGAAGAAGCAGGTCGGCGCCCCCCGCGCCCGCCCGGCGGGCCGGCTGCAGTTCGACCACCTGCACTTCGTGCTGCAGGCGGCGGTCGACGGACTGGGCATCGCGCTGGCGCCGACATCGCTGGTGTCGCACGACCTCGCCTCGGGCCGCCTGGAGTCGCCGCTGCCCACGCTGCGCATGACGCTGGAGCGCTACTACTACGGCCTCGCGCCCGATGCTGCGCCGGAAGCGGGCTATGTGGCCGAGTGGTTCGAAGAGATGCAGGCGCGGCAGGCTGCCTAGCCGGCAAGAGAGCGGATCACCTCCGCCACGCCCACCCTGCCCTTGCGCACGCTCGCATCGTTGCTCTCGAAGCGGATCCATCCCTCATTGAAGCCATCGAGCATCTGGATGCGCGGCACCGGGTCGCGCATGCCCTGAGCGCGGAAGATCGCGCCCCAGTTCTCGCGCGGCACCGCTTCGGCGTGCACCGGACGGCCCAGCACCTGCGTGAGCGCGGCGGCAATGTCGTGCTGCGTCAGCCGCTGGGGCCCTTCGAGCTCGACCACACGCGGCAGTTCGCCCTCGTGCAGCAGCAGTTCGGCGGCGACGCGGCCCACGTCGGCCGTCGCCACCATCGGCACAGCACGGTCGAGCGGCTGCAGGTAGCTGGAAAGCAGGCCCTGCTCGCGGGCCTGCGCGATGTCCCAGCGCAGGTTCTCCAGGAACCACGCGGGCCGCAGGAAGGTGACGGCGAAGGGCAGCGTGCGCAGCGCCTCTTCCAGCAATGTGCGCTGGCTCAGCAGATTGGGCTGCGCGGCCTGCGCACCGACGGTCGACAGGCACACCACGCGCGGCGGCCGCGCGGTTTCCAGCGCCTCGCGTATCGCCGCGTTCTCGGCCCTGACCTCGGGAAAGCCCGGCTCGGGGTCGAAGTTCGGCGGCGGCAGCACGAAGACGCCGGTCGTGCCGGCGAAGGCGCGCGCCAGTGCGGCGGCATCGTTCATCTCGGCGACGGCCACTTCGCAGCCGAGCCCGGCCCAGACAAGGCCCTTGCCTTCGTCGCGCACGACCGCGCGAACGCGCTGGCCCTCTGCCAGCAAGGCACGCGCGACGGCGCCGCCGACCTGTCCGGTGATTCCGGTGATTGCGTACATGGGATTTCCTTTTCTTCACTTGATCGATTGATTGGCTGACGCATGCGACGGCACGATCGTAGGAAGAACCGATCCTTGAGTAAAGCGACCTCATTGCATATCATTCATGACACCTGATCACGAATAAGAAGATGACTCTCGACGGACGCCTCCTCTCCAACGTCGGCGTGCTGGCCGCCGTGGTCGAAGGCGGCAGCTTCGCCAGCGCCGCCAACGCGCTCGGCCTGACTCCTTCGGGCGTGAGCCGCGCCATCGCCCGGCTCGAAGGCCGCATCGGCATACGGCTGTTCGACCGCACCACCCGCTCACTGAGCCTCACGGACGAAGGCCGGCAGCTCTACGCCAACATCAATCCGCTGGTGCTCGGCATCGAGGACGCGGTGACGATCGCCTCGGGTGCGTCCGGCGCGGTGCGCGGGCGCCTGCGCGTGAACACCGACGCATTCACCTCGCGCCTGCTGCTGGCGCGGCACCTGCCGCGCTTTCTCGCGCGCCATCCCGACCTCACGCTGGAGCTGATCGCACGCGACCAGCTCGGCGATCTCGTCGCCGAAGGCTTCGACATCGCGGTGCGCTTCGGCGAGCCGCCGTCGTCGTCGCTGGTGGCCCGCAAGCTGATGGATTCGCGCGTGGTCACCGCCGCAACGCCGGCCTACCTCGCGCAGCACGGGCGCCCCGCGAAGCCGTCGGACCTTGCCGGCCATGCCTGCCTGCAGGTGCGCAACCCGGTCACCGGTCAACCCTACGCCTGGGAGTTCCAGCGCGGGCGCAAGCTCCTGAAGGTGCCGACCACCGGAAGGCTGCTGCTCACCGATCCAGGCACGGTGCTCGAAACCGTTCTCGCCGGCATCTGCGTCGCGCAGATCAAGGCGGTGGGCATCCAGCCGCAGCTCGACCGGGGCGAGCTGGTCGATCTGTTTCCAGACTGGCCTGACGAGCGGCTCCCGCTCTACGCGCTCTATCCGTCGCGCCACTTGCCAGCCGCGAAGGTCCGGGCCTTCATCGATTTCGTGATGGAGGTTGTCTCGCCAGCTTCCGAGCCAGCTGCGAAGAAGCCACGGCGTTGACGCTCGCGCGTCCGGAAACGGCCAGCCGCGAAGGCCCGCCGCCAGCACGATGAGGGTATGACTCGAACAACGCCCCTCCCCCACGCATTTCAAAACCTCGCCTGGTCCAACCTCGCCGCGCAGTCCGCCGAACAGCTGAGCCTCGCGGCGGTGCCGCTGGTGGCGGTGCTCGCGCTAGGCGCGGGGCCTGGCGAGATCGGCTTTCTCGCGGCCGTGCAGACTCTGCCCTTCCTGCTGGTCTCGATGCCCATGGGCCTGCTCGCGGATCGCATGTCGCGGCGGCGGCTGATGGTCTGGGCCGAGGGGCTGCGGGCGGTGTCGCTTCTCGTGCTGCTGGCGATGGTGTTCGCGTCGAAGCTGAGCATCGGCTGGCTGGCGGTGCTGGGATTTCTGGGCGCGGTCGGCACCGTGGGTTTCAGCGTCGCGGCACCCGCGCTGGTGCCGGCGCTCGTGCCGAGGGACGCACTGGCAACGGCCAACGGGCGGCTCGAACTGGCGCGCAGCGCGGCCTTCACCGCCGGACCTGCGCTCGCGGGTGCCCTCGTGGCCTGGGCCGGCGCGTCGGCCGCGTTCGTGCTGGCAGCAGTGCTTTCGGCGGCTGCCGTGGCCCTGCTGCTGCGCCTCGCCGAGGCACCGCGTGCCCCTTGCGCCAGCCGGCATCCGCTGCTCGAAGTACGCGACGGCGCGCGCTTCGTCTGGCAACACGAGATGCTGCGCCCGATGCTGCTGACCGGCGCGGTCTTCAACATCTCGTGGTTCGTGCTGCAGGCGGGCTACGTGCCCTACGCCGTGCGCGTGCTCGGCCTCGGCGCGCAGGCGGTGGGCTTCACGCTGGCGATGTACGGCGCGGGCATGGTCGTCGGAGCGCTGCTGACTCCTCGCGTGGTGGCGCGCCTGCCCTTCGGCCGCGCGATACAGGTTGGCCCCTCGGTCGCGGTGTTGGCTGCAGCAGCAATGGCGGCCACGCTCGTTGTGCCGACCGCGACGCTGGCGGCGCTCTCGTTCTTCCTGTTCGGCGCGGGGCCGATGGTCTGGGTCATCACCTCGACCACGCTGCGCCAGAGCGTGACGGCAGCCACGATGCTGGGCCGGGTGTCGGCCGTGTTCCTCACGATCAACGCCGGCGCCCGGCCTATAGGCGCGGCGCTGGGCGGCATGGTCGGCGCCGCATGGGGCGAGCCGGCCTGCCTGCTGCTGGCGCTCGCGGGATTCGGGCTGCAGGCGGCGATCATCTTCGCGTCGCGCATCGCGACGCTGCACCGGCTGCCGGTGCCTGCTGCCTAGAAAAGCGACGCCATTCCGTTCGGCCGCGCATCCTCGATGTCGAGCATGCGCAGCTTGGTCAGCGCGCCGCCGCCGGCCGAGAAACCGCCCGGCTTGTTGCCCGCCGCCAGCACGCGATGGCACGGCACCACGGGCGCGAAGGGGTTGTGGCCCATGGCCTGGCCCACGGCACGCGACAGGCCCTTGTCGCCCAGCTCCTCGGCAATCTCGCCGTAGGTGCGGGTCTGGCCCGGTGGAATGCGCCGCGCGATCGCGTAGATCCGCTGGTGGAATTCGGAGACGCCGCTCATGTCCAGCTCGATGTGGCTCAGGTCGTCGTGCACGCCGCGCAGAAGGCCCTGGATGGCCTCGACGGCATGCTGCGCCATTTCGTTCGGTGGGCCTTCCTGCAGATCAGGAAATCGCTGCCGCATGCGCGCACGCGTGGCGGGCTCTCCGTTGTCGGCGGGCAGCTGCACGCCGACCAGCCCGTGCGGGCCCCATGCCAGCGCGCACATGCCGATGGAAGTCTCGAACAAGGCAAAGCCGCTCATCGCGATGTCTCCCTTTGCAGCGAATGCTGGCGCGACGCAAGCACCGCGCCGAGCCACAGGGCCGTTGCCGAAGCCACGAGCCCGCGCGCCAGCCCGCCCGGACCGTCCGAGATCCAGCCCGTGACCGTCGGCCCGACGATCTGCCCCAGCGCGAAGATGATGGTGAAGGCGCTGATGCCCTGCGCCCAGCGCGAAGGCGGCAGGTTGTGGCGCACCAGCGCGGTGGTCGAGGCCACCACCGACAGGAACACCGCGCCGAAGAGCACGCCCGAGATCAGCGCCACCGGCGCCGACGAGCTCAGCACCGGCAGCAGCGTCGCCACGCCCAGAAGCCCGTTGAGCAGTGCCTGCGGCTGCCCGCCGTGATACCGGTCGAGCAGCCCTGCCCACAGCCTGGAAGACGCCACGCATGCGATGCCCAGCAAGGCATAGAACAGCGTGACGAAGCCTGCGCTGGCGCCCTGCTCGCGCAGCAGCGCGATCACGAAGGTCATGTAGCCGATATAGCCCATGCCGAACAGGGCATAGCCGGCAAGCGCCCAGCCGAAGCGATGCAGCGCGACGGGCGGTGCCGAGCCCGCCGCGGCGGCGGGCGCCGCGGGCGCAGCAGACTGTTGTTCCGGCATCGCACGCCCCGCCCAGGCCAGCAGGCAGGTGGCGGCCGCGCTCGCAACCGCCAGCGCCCACCACGCCCAAGCCCATCCGTGAGGCATGTCGGCCGCCGCGCGCAGCACCTGCGGCACGAGCAAGGCCGACAGCAGGATGCCGAAGCCGGTGCCACCGTAGTAGATGCCCAGCAGCAGACCTCCGCGCGCGGAGCCCGCATCGCTGAGCCGGGCCGCGAGCAGCCCGCCCGCCACGAACACCCAGGCGCTGGCCACGCCCGCCAGCAGCCGTTGCAGCAGCAAGGCCGACGCATCGGTGACGAAGCCGCTGCCCGCCATGAACACGCTGGCCAGCACCGCGCCGAATACGAGAAGCCGGGTCGCGCCGAAGCGCCGCATCAGCGCCGGCGTGCCCAGCGCGCCTATCAGGTAGCCGACCGCGTTGGCCGTGTTCATGCCCCCAGCCAGCGCATAGCTCCAGCCCAAGTCCGCGCGCATGGGCGGCAGCAGCAGCGCGTAGGCGAAGCGCGTGATGCCGAGCGACACAGCCGCGCCCATCGACAGCGCGAAGGCAAGCCGCAGCGTGGGCTGGGCGGAGATGGGGGATGGAGAAGCGAGCGTCGTCGGCATTGGCGTGGCGGGCGGCAGGCGGGCCTATTCTGCGGCAGCCGCCGCGAGCCTGCAGGCGCCGGCCGCTCAACCCGCTTCGGCCACCGGGTCTGTATGCAGCAGGTGCCGCTCCAGCAGCACCGCCACGTGCACCGCCTCGCGCTGCGCGCCGTCGCCGATCTGGTGGCGGCAGCTGGTGCCGTCGGCCACCACGATGGCACCCGGCTTCGCGCGGATGGCGGGCAGCAGGCTGGCCTCGGCCATCTTCATCGACACCTCGAAATGGCTGGCCTCGTAGCCGAAGCTGCCGGCCATGCCGCAGCAGGAGCTTTCGATGAGCTCGGCCTGTGCGCCGGGAATGAGCTTGAGCACCTCCATCACCGGGCTCACCGCGCCGAAGGCCTTCTGGTGGCAGTGGCCGTGCAGCAGGATGGGCGCTTCGGCCGGCTTCAGCGGCAGCTCGAAGCGGCCTTGCTTGAGCTCGCGGGCGATGAATTCCTCGAACAGCAGCGCATGCTTGGCAACCAGCTCGGCCTTCTCGCCGAAGCCCATCACCAGCGCCTCGTCGCGCAGCGTGAGCAGGCACGAAGGCTCGAGTCCGACGATGGGCACGCCCGCGCGCGCCAGCGGCAGCAGCGCGTCGATCAGCGCCTCGGCCTTGCTCTTGGCCTCGTCGACCATGCCGCTGGCCAGGAAGGTGCGTCCGCAGCAGTGATGCCCGCCGCTCTTCTCGACCGTGTACAGCACATAGCCCGCCGCCTGCAGCACGCGCGCGGCCGCGAACGCGTTCTCGCTCTCGAAGGTGCCGTTGAAGGTGTCGACGAAGAGCACCGCCGCCTTGCCGCCGCGCCGCGCGATCGACAGCGCCACCTCGCGTTCGACGAACAGGCCCGGCTCGTTGGCACGCGCACGCCAGAAGGTGTCGCCGCGCCATTCGGGCAGCGAGCGCTTCGCCGAGAAGCCCAGCAGCTTCTCGCCCAGCCATGCGGCGCCGGGCACGCTGTTGCGCAGGTTCAGCAGCCAGGGAAAGCGGCTGGCCTTGTGGGCGTAGTCGGGCAGGTTCGCCACGAGCTTGTCCTTCAGCGTGTGGCCGTGGCGCTTCTTGTAGTGGTCGAGGAACTCGACCTTCATCTTCGCCATGTCCACGCCGGTCGGGCAATCGCGCTTGCAGCCCTTGCAGCCCACGCACAGGTCCATGGTCTCGTGCATGGCCTCGCTGGTGAAGGCGTCGAGGCCGAGCTGGCCCGACAGCGCCAGCCGCAGCGTGTTGGCGCGTCCGCGCGTGAGGTGCTGCTCGTCGCGCGTCACGCGGTAGCTGGGGCACATGGTGCCGGCGTCGAACTTGCGGCAGTGGCCGTTGTTGTTGCACATCTCCACAGCCTTGGCCAGGCCGCCGGTGCTGTCGCCGCCGGTGCCGGGCGCGGTGGTCACCTCGGTCACGGGGTCGGCGTCGACGTTCCAGGCCGACCAGTCGAGCACGGGCTTGAGTTCGATGCGGCGATAGGGCTTGGGCGCGGTGGGCGGCGCGAAGCGGAACAGCGCGCCGTCGTCCATGCGCGGCGGGTCGATGATCTTGCCGGGGTTGAAAAGGTCGATCGGGTCGAGCTTGCGCTTGATCGCGCGGAAGGCCTCGTTGATGGCCGGGCCGAACTGCCATTCGATCCACTCGCCGCGGCACAGCCCGTCGCCGTGCTCGCCGCTGAACGCGCCCTTGTACTTGCGCACCAGCTCGCTCGCCTCCTCGGCGATGGCGCGCATCTTCGCGGCGCCGTCGGTGCGCATGTCGAGGATCGGCCGCACGTGCAGCGTGCCGACCGAGGCATGCGCGTACCAGGTGCCGCGGCTGCCATGCTTCGCGAACACCTCGGTCAGCGCGTCGGTGTACTCGGCCAGGTGCTCCAGCGGCACGGCGCAGTCCTCGATGAAGCTCACGGGCTTTCCGTCGCCCTTGAGACTCATCATGATGTTGAGGCCGGCCTTGCGCACCTCCCAGAGGTTCTTCTGCCGCGCCTCGTCGGGCATCTCGACCACGCTGCCGGGCAGGCCGAGGTCGCCCATCAGCTCGACGAGCTGCTTCAGCTGCGGCAGCAGCGAAGCCTTGTCGGAGCCCGAGAACTCCACCAGCAGGATGGCTGCCGGCTTGCCGATCAGCGCGGTCTCGACCGTCGGCTTGAAGGCCGGGTTGGCCAGGCTCAGCTCGATCATCGTGCGGTCGACCAGCTCCACCGCCGTGGGCCCGAGCTTCACGATGTGCTGGGCCGAGTCCATCGCGGCATGGAAGGTCGGGAAGTTGACGATTCCCAGCACCTTGGCGCGCGGCAGCGGCGCGAGCTTGAGCGTCAGGCTGCGGGTGTACGCCAGCGTGCCTTCGGAGCCGATCAGCAGGTGCGCCAGGTTCACGCTGCCGTCGGCCGTGTAGGGCCGCTCGCTCTGGTTGTCGAAGATGTCGAGGTTGTAGCCCGCCACGCGCCGCATGACCTTGGGCCAGTTCTCTGCCATCGCCTCGCGGTGCTGCCGCGCGAGGCTGCGCACGAACTGCGCGATGCCCGCCGCGCGCACGCCCAGCGAACCCACGGTGCCGAAGTCGACGAGCTCGCCGTTCGACAGCCACGCGCTCGCGCCCAGCACGTTGTGCACCATGTTCCCGTAGGCGATGGAGCGCGAGCCGCAGGAGTTGTTGCCCGCCATGCCGCCCAGCGTGGCCTGCGCGCTGGTCGACACGTCCACCGGGTACCAGAGCCCGTGGGGCTTCAGCTGCGCGTTGAGGTGATCGAGCACCAGGCCGGGCTCGACCGTGGCCGTGCCCGCCTCCACGTTCACGTCGAGCACGCGGCGGAAATGCTTGCTGTTGTCGATCACCAGCGCCGCGCCGGTGGTCTGCCCGCACTGGCTGGTGCCGCCGCCGCGCGCGAGCACCGGCACCTTCAGGTCACGGGCGATGTCGATGGCGGTGGCGATATCGCGCTCGTTCGTGGGGACGAAAGCGCCGACGGGCGTGATCTGGTAGATCGACGCGTCGGTGGCGTAGCGCCCGCGCGAGGCGTCGTCGAACAGCACCTCGCCCTGCGTCTCGGCGCGCAGGCGGCGCGCCAGCAGCTCGCAGGCTTCGTTGGGCGGAAGAACAGTTCCGGCTGGCTGCATGTGGCTGGCGGGGTCGATGCGCATGGTGATCAGGTCGCTTTGACGGACTTGGCCGATTTACTCGGCCGCTTTACTTGGCTGATTTGGCCGGTGGATAGATCTCGCCGGCACGCAGCAGCTCCAGCACCGTGTCGCGCTTGCGCAGCACGTGCGACACGAGCACCTTGCGCATGGCCTCGGCGTCGCGCTTGGAGAGCGCGTCGATCATCTGCTCGTGCTCCTCGACCGCATGCTTCCACTTCGCCTCGTTCTGGTTGGTGCGAAAGCGCAGCGACTGCACGCGGGCGTTGATGGAGCGGTAGGTGTTCGACAGCACCGGGTTCGCCGCCGCCTCGTTGATCGCGGTGTGGATACGCGCATTGAGCCTGTAGTAGCCCGAGAGATCGCGCCGCGCAAAGCAGGCCAGCATCTCGTAGTGCAGCGCGCGCACCTCGGCAAGCTCTTCGTCGGTGATGCGCCGTGCGGCGAGCTCGCCCGACATGCCTTCGAGCATGGCGAGCACCTCGAAGGTGTCGAGCACGTCGGCCTCGGTGAGCTTCACCGCCACAGCGCCCCGGTTGGGCAGCAGGTCGACCAGCCCTTCGGCCGCGAGCAGCTTGATGGCTTCGCGCAGCGGCGTGCGCGACACGTTCAGCTGCAGGCACAGCTCGCGTTCGTTGAGCTTGGCGCCGGGTGCGATGAGCCCTTCGACCAGCATGGTGCGCAGGCGCGCGGCCACCTGGTCGTGCAGCGCGAGCCTGGAGATTTCGATGATTTCGGCGGTCATGGTTTTATCCCTTGAATGCATTTTGAATGCAAAAAACAGGACCCACAACCTTGGCAGATACGGGTAAACCATCAAGCAAAAATGAATTTTGAATGCAAAACTGAACGCGAAAGGAGCGTTCATGCTGCAACTCGACATCCATCCCACCGGCCGCCACTTTCTCCAGATTCCCGGTCCGAGCCCCGTGCCCGACCGCATCCTGCGGGCCATGAGCCTGCCCACCATCGACCATCGCGGGCCCGAATTCGGCACGCTCGGGCTGAAGGTGCTGGGCGGCATCCGGCAGATCTTCAAGACGAAGCACCCGGTCGCGATCTACCCTGCCTCGGGCACCGGCGCCTGGGAGGCCGCGCTCGCCAACACGCTGAGCCCGGGCGACCACGTGCTCATGTACGAGACCGGCCACTTCGCCTCGCTGTGGCAGAAGATGGCCACGCGCCTGGGCCTGTCCACCGAGTTCCTCGCCTGGCAAGGCACCGACGCGCAACTGCCAAACGCGCCGAGCTGGCGCCGCGGCGTGCAGGCCGATCTCATCGAGGCCCGCCTGCGCAAGGACACCGAGAAGAAGATCAAGGCCGTGTGCGTGGTGCACAACGAGACCTCCACCGGCGTCACCTCCGACATCGCCTCGGTGCGCAAGGCCATCGACGCCGCGGGCCACCCCGCCCTGCTGATGGTCGACAGCATCTCGGGCCTTGCCAGCGCCGACTACCGCCATGACGAATGGGGCGTGGACGTGTGCGTCAGCGGCTCGCAGAAGGGCCTGATGCTGCCGCCAGGCATCAGTTTCAACGCGCTGTCGCCGCGCGCGCTCGAAGCCGCGAAGCACGCGAAGCTGCCCAAGGCCTTCTGGGCCTGGGACGAGATCGTCGAGATGAACAAGGACGGCTACTGGCCCTACACGCCCAACACCAACCTGCTCTACGGCCTCTCGGAGTCGCTGGACATGATCCTCGGCGAAGGCCTGGACAACGTGTTCGCGCGCCACCAGCGCTGGGCCGCCGGCGTGCGCGCCGCCGTCAACGCCTGGGGCCTGCCGGTCCAGTGCGCCGACCCGGCCGTGTACTCGCCCGTGCTCACCGGCGTGATCACGCCAGAGGGCGTGGACGCCGACGCGCTGCGCCGGCTGATCCACCAGCGCTTCGATCTCTCGCTGGGCACCGGCCTGGGCAAGCTCAAGGGCCGCATGTTCCGCATGGGCCACCTGGGCGACAGCAACGACCTGACGCTGGTGGCCATGGTCGCCGGTGTCGAGATGGGCATGAAGCTCGCGGGCATCAAGCTGGCAGGCAGCGGCGTGCAGGCCGCCATGGACCACTTCTCGAGCCACACGGCACCGGCCGCGCTGCAGAAAGCCGCCTAGACAACAGGCTCACAGGCTCGCAGCGCCACTGCCGGCGCGCATCGGATTCCCACCCACGACGGAGACAAGGAAGATGCAGAGACGTTCGTTGATCCAGGCTGCGGGCGCCGCGGCCGCCACGCTGGGCGTGCCCCGGCTCTTCGCGCAGGAGTGGCCCACGGGGCCGGTGCGCATCGTTGTCGGCTTTCCGCCCGGCGGCGGCACCGACGCGCTGGCCCGCGTGGTCGCGCAGAAGCTCACAACGATGTGGGGCCAGCAGGTGATCGTCGAGAACAAGGGCGGCGTGGCCGGCGTGCTCGCGGCCGACTACGTGGCGCAGCAGCCCAGCGACGGCAGCACGCTGCTGATGGCCCACATCAACAGCCACGCGCTCGCGCCCAGCCTGCAGCCCAAGCTGCGCTACAACGTGGAGCGCGACTTCGTGCCCATCGTGCTGGTGGGCGTCACGCCCAACCTGCTGATCGCCAACCCGGCGCAGAAGGCGCTCTCGGTGAAGGACATCGTCGCCGCCTGCAAGGCCGCGCCCGGCACGCTGAGCTTCGGCTCGGCCGGCGCCGGCTCGGCGCAGCACCTGGCGCTGGAAATGTTCAAGCTGCAGGGCGGCGTCGATGCGCTGCACGTGCCCTACAAGGGCAGCGGCCCGCTGCTGGCCGACCTGATGGGCGGGCAGATCCAGTACAGCTTCGAGACCATGACGGCCGCCACGCCGCACGTGAAGAACGGCCGCGTGCTCGCCGTGGCGCAGACGCGCACCAAGCGCGCCAAGGGCCACCCCAACGTGCCGACCATGCAGGAGCAAGGCTTCCAGGGCTTCGAGGCCACCACCTGGTACGGCCTCGCCGGCCCGGGCAAGCTGCCTGCCTCCATCGCGCAGAAGGTGAACCGCGACGTGAACACCGTGCTGGCGATGCCCGACGTGCAGGAGCGGCTGGACACCTACGGCGCGGAGGACGGCGGCGGCTCGCAGGACAAGTTCAGGCAGTTCATCAGCACGGAGATTGCCAAGTGGGCGAAGGTGGTGAAGGACGGGAACGTTCACGTCGAGACCTGAAGGGCCTGCTTTGCTGAGAAGATCCGGAAGATGAATTCATCCCAGACCGCCCTCACCGACGCACTCGTGGCCGCGCGCCGCGGCAACCGCACCCTCGACGCCACGCCCTGGCTCGACACACTCGAAACCGCGGCACAGGCCTATGAAGTGCAGGACGCCGTTGCGGCGGCGCTCGGCTGGTTCGAGAGCCAGCCGGTGCCCCGCGCATGGAAGTCGGGCGGCGGCTCGCGAAGCGCGACGCTCACGCATGCGCCGCTGCCGCCTGAAGGCGTGCGGCAGAGCCCGGCGGATTTCAGCGACCTCGTCTTCCACACGCCCGGCATCGAGGCCGAGATCGCCCTGCGGCTCGGCCAGGACGTGACGCCCGCGCGAGCTGCGACGCTCGACCACGAAAACTCGGCAGCGCTGATCGACGCCATGGCGGTTTCAGTGGAAATCGTCGACGCACGCTGGCAGGACCTCCCCTCCACGCCCGCCCTGTTGCGCCTGGCCGACTCGCAGGTGCACGGCGCGCTCGTGCTCGGCGAGTGGAAGCCTTTCGCCGCCGTCGACTGGGCCTCGCAGCGCTGCGAGACGAAGATCGGCAATGCCGAAGTGGTGGTGCGCGAAGGCACGCACCCGCTGGCCGACCCGGCGTGGCTGCTGCCGATCTGGCTGCGCCACATCACGCGCAACGGGCGGACGGCGACGGCCGGCACCGTCGTCACCACGGGCTCATGGGTGGGCGTGCTGCCCTGCCGGCGCGGCGATCAGGTGACGGCCGAGTTTCCCGGCGTCGGCGCCGTGCGCTTGATCGTGTAGCGCCCGCCTCCCACGCCCGAGCAGGCCACCAGGAAGTCGAGCACCGCCCGCACCCGCGCGGGCAGCGTGCCGGCCTTGCCGATGTAGACCGCGTGGATCGGCTCCACTTCGGCCGGATTGAATTCCTCCAGCAGCGGCACCAGCCGGCCAGCGTCGATGTCGTGCTGTATGTGATACAGCGACAGCCGCGCCACACCCGCCCCGGCGATGGCCAGCTGGCGCAGCGTTTCGCCATCGCCCGCGCGCACCGGGCCGGCAACGGGCAGCCACTGCATGCGGCCGTCCACGCGCAGCGGCCAGTCGGGCGTGTTGCGCCGGTAGCTCCAGCCAAGGCGGTTGTGCGCCTGCAGCTCCTGCGGCGTGCGCGGCGTGCCGTACTTGGCGAGGTAGTCAGGTGCGGCGACGATGGCCTGGCTGGTTTCACCCAGCCTGCGCGCGACAAGGTCCGACGCCGGCAGCTGGCCCCAGCGGATCGCGATGTCTGCGCGCTCGTCCATCAGGTCGACGATGCGGTCGGTCAGCGCGATGTCGAGCGTGATCTGCGGGTGCATCTCCAGCAAGCGTGGCACCAGAGGCACCAGCTTGTGGTGGCCGAACGAGACGCTGGCGTTGATGCTCACCCGCCCGCGAGGCGCGGCGCCGGCCGCGGCGCAGCGCTCGGCCTCGTCCATGTCGGCCAGCACGCGCAGGCTGCGCTCGTAGAACTCCGTGCCCTCGGGCGTGAGCTGCAGCTTGCGCGTCGAACGGTGCACGAGCTGGATGCCCAGGCGCAGCTCCAGCCGCGCCACCAGCTTGCTCACGGCCGAAGGCGTCATGCCCAGCAGGCGCGCGGCGGACGAGAAGCCGCCCGACTCCACCACCTGCACGAAGGCTTCCATTTCGCCGGAGCGGTTGACCTCGATGCGCGGCATGGCTCTTCCTCATTTCTGTGATTTCAAGTCACAAGTCTATGTAGCCGTGGCATTCTAGTCATCGATGGCATTCGTCATCACAGTACAGGGCATCATGCCAATCGCTCTACTTGCCCTCACCGCCGGTGCCTTCGGAATAGGCACCACCGAGTTCGTAATCATGGGCCTGCTGATGCAGGTCTCGACGGATCTTCACGTCTCCATCACGGCCGCCGGCCTGCTGATCTCGGGCTACGCCCTCGGGGTCGCGGTCGGCGCTCCCGTACTCACCATCGCCACCCGCAAGCTGCCGCGCAAGACGGTGCTGCTCGCGCTGATGGCGATCTTCACGCTCGGCAACCTCGCCTGTGCCCTTGCGCCCAACTACGAAATGCTGATGGCCGCGCGCGTGGTCACCTCGCTGGCGCACGGCACCTTCTTCGGCGTCGGCTCGGTGGTCGCCACCGGGCTGGTGGCGCCAGAACGCCGCGCCTCGGCCATCGCGATCATGTTCACCGGCCTGACTGCCGCCACGCTGCTCGGCGTGCCCGCCGGTGCATGGCTGGGGCTGCATTTCGGCTGGCGCTCTACCTTCTGGGCCGTGACGGCGATCGGCGTGCTGGCCTTCGCGGTGCTCTCGGTGTTCGTTCCCCGCGTCAAGGAAGAGGCCAAGGCCGCGCCGCTGCGCGAGGAGCTGGGCGTGCTTGCGCGTCCGCAGGTGCTGCTCGGCCTGGCGATGACAGTGCTCGGCTTTGCCGGCGTGTTCGTGGTCTACACCTACATCCAGCCGCTGCTCACCCAGGTCACGGGCCTGTCGGAATCGGCCGTGTCGCCCATCCTGCTGGTGTTCGGGGGCGGCCTCGCGGTCGGCAACCTGCTAGGCGGCAAGCTGGCCGACCGGGCGCCGATGGCCGCCGTGTTCGGCACGCTGGTGGCGCTGGCGGTGGTGCTCGGCGCAATGCAGTTCACCATCGGCACGCCTTTCACCGCAGTGGTGTTCGTCGGACTGCTGGGCGTGGCCTCCTTCGCCACCGTGGCGCCGATGCAGCTGCGGGTGCTGGAGAAGGCTTCGGGCGCCGGTCAGAACCTGGCTTCGAGCCTGAACATCGCGGCCTTCAATCTCGGCAACGCACTTGGTGCCTGGGTCGGCGGCGTGGTGATCGACCATGGCCCCGGCCTGCGCGCGCTGGGCTGGGTGGCCGCGCTGCTCACGCTGGTGGGCCTGGCCATCGCGCTGTGGAGCCGCGCGCTCGACAGGCGCGAGCCGCGCGACGCGCTGGCCGACTGCGCTTCGGCCCGGGCCTGAGTCTTCCAGCACTCGAGCCGAGGAACAGAAACGCCGCTCAGTGCTCCAGCCGCGTCGGCGAGCCGCTGTGCGAGCCGCCGGACTGCATGAAGAACGCGAACCTGTCGCGCCCCGCCGCCTTGGCGTTGTAGAGCGCGACGTCCGCGCGAGCCAGCAGCTCCTCGGCCGTGGCCGACGAGCCGCTCGCGCGGTGGAAGGCGATGCCGATGCTGGTCGTCACGTCGACGCGCTGGCCGTCCACCACGAAGGGCGGCGTGTGGACGCGGTCCACGATCTTCTCCGCGACGATGGCGGCCGCCTCCGGCGTGCCCAGCCCCTCCAGCACCAGCACGAATTCGTCGCCGGCCAGCCGCGCGACCATGTCGGTGCCGCGCACGCAGCCTTGCAGCCGCCGCGCGTATTCGGAAAGCACGGCGTCACCCACCGCGTGGCCCATGGTGTCGTTGATGGCCTTGAAGTGGTCGATGTCGAGGAACATCAGGGCCATCGCATGGCCGGTGAGCTGGCTGCGCAGCACCGCGTCGGGCAGGTACTCGTTGAAGGCCAGCCGGTTGGGCAGGCCGGTGAGCGTGTCCAGCCGCGCCAGCTCGATGAGCTTGTGCTCCACCACCTTCAGCGCCGTGATGTCCAGCGCCAGCGAGAAGATGCCGTGCGTCACGCCGTCGGCGCGCACGTCGGGCACGTAGATGACCTGCGTGATGCGCTCGCTGCCGGCGCGCTGCATGCGCGCCTCGAACTCCACCCGCTCACCCGCCAGCGCGCGCGCGAGCATCGGCTGGCGCGACACGTACACCTCGCGGCCCGACACCTCCTGCACGTGGCGCCCCAGCACCTGTGCCGGATCGAGCCCGAGCCACTCGCGGCTGGTGGCGTTGGCGAAGGTGATCTTCTCCTCGCGGTCGATGTAGGTGATGAGCGCCGGCATGTTGTCGGTGATGGCGCGCAGCCGCAGCTCGCTCTCGGCCTGGCGCAGCTCTGCTTCCTTCAGCGCCGTGATGTTGAAGGACATCAGGTAGAAGCCCACCACTTCGCCGCGCAGGTTCTTGTCGGGAATCAGGTTGACCTGGAAATAGCCCTGGCGGCCGTGCAGCGGCGCGCGCACCGGAAAGCGCACCTTCTTGCCCGAGAACATGACCGGAAGGTACGGTTTGAGCTGGGAATAGATCGTCCTGCCCAGGGCCGAGCGCAGCGTGGTGCCCTGCAGCGCCGACTTCTCGCCCAGGCCGGCCATCTGCCGCGCGCGGATGTTCGCGAAATGGCAGTTCTGCTGGCGGTCGAAGTAGCCGACCAGCGCCGGGATGCTGTCGGTCACGTCGCGCAGGCGGGTTTCCTGTTCGCTCAGCGCGCGGCGGATATTGACCTCCTCGGTGATGTCGAAGGTCATCGAGAACACGCCGCACACCCTGCCCTGGGCGTCGAGGTCGGGGATGTAGTGCGCCTTGAAGGTGCGCTCGCCGATGCCCAGCGCCGGGTCGCCCGATTTCTCGAGGATCACGGTCTCGCCGGCCAGCGCGCGCATGAAGTGCGGCTCCACGACCGCGAAGTCGGCCGGGCCGCGCACGTCGGGCATCAGGCGGCCGACGAGCGGCCCGTTGCCGCGGTGCAGCGCCCGCACGTGTGCATTGACGAAGGTGTAGCGCAGCGACGCGTCGACGTGCGACACCATCGCCGGAATGCTGTCGGCAATGATGCGGACCTGCGCCTCGCTGTGGGCCAGGCTGCGCTCGATGGCGCGCCGCTGCTCCATCAGCTCGTCGAAGGTGCGCGAGAGGTCGCCGATCTCGTCGGCGGCGTAGCGCCGCTGCGCCACGGGCGTCCCTTCGTCCCCCCCGGAGGGCGCCTGCTGGGTGGACTGCATGTGACGGTGCAGTTCCGCCAGCGGGGTGAGCTGCCGGCGCACCACGGCCAGCGTCAGCGCGCCGGCGCACAGCGCGAGCGCGAGCGCGCCGATCCAGGCACCGCGCTCGATGGCGTTGATGCTCGCGAAGGCCTCGCTGCGCGGATACATCGCCCCGACGATCCAGTTCGCCTGCACCATGCGGTCGAAGGCGTAGAGGCTGGGCACCCCGGCCTCGTTAACGCCTTCGCTGGAGCCCTGGAAGCCGGCCATCGCGCGGAGGATCTGGGCGTCGCCGCCGCTGCCGTTGGGCTGGACGTGATTCAGGATGCGCGAGGCGTTCGGGTGGTCGACCACGATGCCGTCCACCGTGGTCACGAACAGGTAGCCGGTCTTGCCGAACTTCACGTCGGCGAGCGTGCCCAGCACGCTGCGGTCCTTCAGGTTGATGGCGCCGGAGATCACGAAGCGCACCTGCCCGGTGCTGTCGAACACGGGCTCGGTGATGGCCACCTGCGCCAGTCCGTTGAGCCGGTTGCGGTAGGGCTCGGACACCAGGCCCGTCCTGGAGGCGACCGTCTGCTGGAAATAGGGCCTGTCCTTGACGTTCACCTTGCCGATCGCCTGCGCGCCGTTGAGGTTGGCCACGAGGTTGCCGTCCATGTCGAGGAAGGCGACGTTGTCGAAGGCCTGGCGCAGCGAGGGATGCTTCTCCACGAAGGTCTGAAGCGCCGCCGTGCCCTGGAAGTCCTGGGCCTCGACGCTGCCGCTGAAGGTCTGCAGCAGGATGCGGCGGCTGCCGAATTTCTGGTCGATCGCGTCGGCGATGGCGTCCACCCGGGCGAACTCCTCGGACGCGATCGAGGCGCGCATGCTGCTCTTGACAAGGTGCAGGGCGAAGGTGGCGATCGCGAAGGTGGCCAGCAGGACCACCGCCGCCACGCCCAGGCTCAGGCGTGTGTGCAATCCGAACCGGAATTTCGAGGGACCTGTTTGATTCATTGAACTTGCTCGGGGCCGGTACGTTGCCGGCGGCGCGAATGTTTCCCGTCTCTGAGTATCGGTGGGTTCGGGTTGCGGCGGAAGATACCGGGTTTACGCGGCGCGGGCGCCGCCGGATTTATTCCATTTGCAACAGCACGTCTCGTACCCGGTCCAGCGACGGGTCGATGTCGGCCTCGCCGATGGCGCCGAACCCCAGCATCAGCCCCGCCCGAGGGGGCGAGAAATGGAAGAACGGCGCCAGCGGATACAGCCCCACGTCGACCCGGCGCGCCAGCCGCACCAGCTGGTCCATGTCGATCCGGTCCCCTTTTCCGGGCCTGCACAGCGCCGCCATGTGGATTCCGGCCGAGATCGGCACCAGCTCGAACCACGGCGAAAGATCTTCCGCGAAGCGCCGCACGATGCGCTCGCGTCGCTGTGCATAGGCTGCGTGGCAGCGCCGGATGTGCCTGTTGAGGTCACCGTCGGCGATGAACTTCGCCAGTGCCGACTGCGCCGGCGTCGCGGTGTGGCAGTCGCTCAGGTATTTGGCCGTGGCGGCTGCCTCCAGCACGTCGGGCGGCGCGAGCAGGTAGCCCAGCCGCAGATCGGGCGCCAGCGTCTTCGAGAAGGTGCCGACGAAGACCACGCGGCCGTTGGCATCCATGCCGTGCAGCGAGTCGGCCGGGCGGCCCTCGTAGCGGAATTCGCTGTCGTAGTCGTCCTCGATGACGATGGCGCCCAGTTCGTCGGCCCGCTTCAGCAGTGCCTTGCGGCGCGCCTCGCTCATCGGCATGCCCAGCGGGAACTGGTGCGCGGGCGTCACGTAGATCAGCCGCGTTCCGTCGGGAATGCGCTCAACCACCAGCCCTTCGCCGTCGACCGGTATGCCCACCACCTTCGCGCCCTGCCCGGCCAGCAGCAGCCGTGCCGGCGGATAGCCCGGCTCCTCCATCGCGACCGTGCTCCCCGGCTCGACCAGCACCCGCGCGACCAGGTCCAGCGCCTGCTGCGCGCCGTTGGTCACGAGGATGTCGGCCGCGACGCAGCGCACGCCCCTGGAAAAACTCGCGTGCCGCGCGATGGCGTCGCGCAGCTCCGGCAGGCCCTCGGCCTCGCCGTACAGCCCGCGCGAGCGGGCGCCCTGCCGCAGCGCATGCAGCATGCAGCGGCGCCAGTCCGCGTGCGGAAAAAGATCGCGCGCCGGCGCACCGCCGATGTATTCGTAGCGCGCGCTGCCAGCCGGCGCGGGGTGCCGCAGCGGTGTGCTCATGCCGCGCCAGTGCTCGACCATGGCGCCCCCGGCCAGCGCTCGCGTGGCTGCCGCGCCCGGCTTGCGCGCGGCGTCCAGCGCCACGAAGGTGCCGCTGCCGACGCGGCCCGTGAGCAGCTTTTCGAAGCTCAGGCGGGCGTAGGCCTCCGACACCGTCTTGCGCGACAGCCCCAACTGCTGGGCGAAGAGGCGCGACGGCGGCAGCTTCTCGCCCGCCGCAAGCCGGCCGCTGCGAATGGCCTCCTTCAACTGCCGGTACAGCTGGCCGGCCAGGTCCTTGTCGCCTTCGATGACGACGTGCAACTCCATGGGATTGGTCTCCTGCGAATGCCCCGGATTGGCCGCCTGCGGCGACGCCCCTCGCTCCTAGCATCGAGGCTGCATTGAATCACTCAACCCATTGAAGGAACCCGCGCCATGCAATCCCGCCTCGACTTCTACAAGGCTTCTCCCGACGCGCTCAAGGCCATGATCGGCTTCGAAGCGGCCATCGGCAAACTCGGCCTGGAGCCGAAGCTGCTCGACCTGGTCAAGCTGCGCGCTTCGCAGATCAACGGCTGCGCCTACTGCATCGACCTGCACTCGGCCGACCTGCGCAAGGCCGGCGAAACCGAACGCCGCCTGGCCACCCTGTGCGTGTGGCACGAAACGCCGCTCTTCACCGGGCGCGAGCGCGCAGCGCTGGCCTGGACCGAAGCGCTGACGCAGGTGTCGCTCACCCACGCGCCCGACGAGGCCTACGAAGCGCTGGCCGCTCATTTCAGCGAGGCGGAACGTGTCAACCTGACGATGGCGATCAACGCCATCAACAGCTGGAACCGGCTGTCGGTCGGCTTCCGCAAGCAACTGGCGGACTGAGCGGGATCAGCCCTTCACGATGCGCGCGCTGGCCGTGGAACGCGCCACGATGCGGCCGTCGGCCTCGCTCAGCTGTGCTTCCAGGAACGCAATCGTCCTGCCTTTCTGCACCACGCGGCCCTCGCCGTACAGCAGGCCGGGCCTCGCGGCGGCCAGGAAGGACACGCTGAGGTCGATGGTGACCGAGCAGGTCTCCTCGCCGTTCAGCACCCACAGCGCCGGCCCCATCGTGTCGTCGAGCATCGCGACCAGGATGCCGCCCTGCACCGCGCCCGCGGGGTTGAGGAAGGCGTCGGTGGCGACGAAGCTCAGGCGGATCGAGCCCTTGGCTCTGTCGAAATCCAGCACGCGCTGGCTGAAGAGTTCGGCGGTAGGCGGACGGGGGAAACGCTCCAGCCAGGGGTCGTCGATCGTCATTTTTCTTTCGCTCCGGAAGTGAAGCGAAAAATCCTAGGCGGTGGCTGCTGACAGCGTGGTGTCAGCAGGTTGCAGCAGCGCATCCACCAGAGCGTCCACCCGTTGCTCCGCGCGCCGGATCGACTGGGCGAGCTGCTCGCCGCCGAACTCGTCGGACTCCACCGCTGCCTCGTATACCTCCGTGATGCCGATGTAGCCCAGGGCCGAGCGCACGCTGTTCTCGGTGTGGTTGAGATGCGCGATGCGCCCGCCCGCGTCGTAGCCGTGGTCGCCGCGCGCGCCCAGCAGCACCACGCGCTTGCCCGCGTCCGCCAGCATCGGCCAGTACGGCACCGCGCCGCGCGAGCGGTCGAATCCGAAGGTGCGGCCCACGCGCACGATGTTGTCGATCCACGCCTTGAACTGCGCGGGCGCGCTGAAGTTGTACATGGGAAGGCCCACCACGATCAGGTCGGCCGCGACGAGCTGGTCGACCAGCCGGTCGCTCTCGGCGAGCACCTGCGCCATCCAGGGCTCGCGCGCGGCGGGCGGCGTGAAGGCCGCGTGGATCCAGCGGCCGCTGACGTGCGCGGGCGGCTGCTGGCCCACGTCGAGGTAATCGACGCGGTCGCCGGGCCGCGCCTCGAGCCAGCGTTCGACGAAGCGCGCGGAAAGGCGGCGGGTGTGCGAGCCGTGCAGGTCGGTGTCGGAACGGCCCGGCCTGGCGCTGGCGTCGATGTGGAGGATGTTCATGGTCGCGTTCGTCATGGATGAGTTTCCTTCTTTCGTTTCGCGCTGCCAGAATGGAGCGCAGGCCTTGAATCTAGGTTTCAGGAGCCAGCTTCACAAACGATCATTTCTCCACCGATGAACGAGATTGGCTCACCTGTCCGCACGCCGCGCCGTCTGCCTGCGTTGCTCTCGCTGCGCGCCTTCGAGGCCGCGGCCGCACACCTGAGCTTCCAGCGGGCTGCGCAGGAGCTCTCGGTGACGCCTTCGGCCATCAGCCACCAGGTGCGCGCGCTCGAAGACACGCTGGGCCAGCCGCTTTTTCGCCGCCTCACGCGCCAGCTTGCGCTGACGCCTGCTGGCCAGCGCCTCTTCGACGACCTGCGCACAGGCTTCGACCTGCTGGAGGCCGGTGTCGACAGGCTGCGCCGCCCTTCCGCCTCGCAGGCCGTGACCCTGAGCACCAACACCGCCTTCGCCGCGCGCTGGGTGCTGCCGCGCATGGATGCCTTCCGCAAGGCCTGCCCCGGTGTGGAACTGCGGCTGCATGCGAGCGACACGCTGGTCGACCTGGCGCGCGGCGAGGCGGACATCGCGGTGCGCTCCGGCAACGGCAACTGGCCGGGGCTGGTGTCGCGCGAACTGATGCCCGAGCGCTACGCGCCGCTGTGCAGCCCGATGCTCGGCCTGAAGGACGCGGCCGATCTGCCGAAGCACCGGCTGATCCACTGCGACTGGCAGCCGCAGGCGCTCGCCCCAGCCGTGTGGCCGCGCTGGTTCCGCGAAGCCGGCATCGCGCCGCCGAGGGGGCGCGCGATGAAGGCATCGGGCCTGTCGTTCTCCGACGAGACGCACGCCATGCTGGCCGCGCTCGCCGGGCATGGCGTGGCGTTGCTGAGCCTCACGCTCTCGGCCGAGGAACTCCGCAGCGGCGCGCTGGTGCAGCCCTTCGGGCCTGCGCTGGACACGGGCAGCTACTTTCTTGCCGTTGCGAACGGCAGGGACGACGAGCCGGCGTTACGCGCCGTGTGGGAGTGGATTGCATCGCAGGCCCCCGCAGCCTGAGCGGAATCTGAAGACCGGGCTTGCAGTCTGTTACCGGTTTCGCGCAGACTCCGGCAACAACCAAGCGAGGAGCCCCCTATGAAGAGGTTTGCCGGCGTGCCCGTTGCCATTGCGACAGGCGCGCTTCTTGTAATGGTTTTGGCCTCATGCGGAGGCGGCGGTGGGGGCGGCGGCGGAGGTGGAGGAATAGGCATAGGACTGGGCACCGGCGGAACCACGCCGCCCGCCACGAACACACCCGAACTGCCGGCGCGCGAAGCCCTCATCGCACGCGCCAGGAGCTACGAACTCAACACGCCGTACGTGCCGCCGCCGGGCGATCCGCTGGAGCACAACACCTCGGGCTACGCCAAGGCGATGTGCTCGGCGGCCTTCATCACCGGGCTCGACCCCGCCGTCGCGGCCGAGAGCGTGGGCTACTTCACCGGCCCTTACGCGCAGCGCAAGAAGGTCGGCACGCCGGTGGTCGACCGCGCGAAGAAGGAAGTCCGCATCACCATTCCCAACGGCCCGACGCTGACGGCCCGCTACTACGGCTCGCAGGGCTGCATCACGCTGCCGCCGGGCAGGGACGACGTGTTCTTCACGCCGGTGGCGGTCAAGAGCGCCCTGCCCGACGCGTCGACCCAGGCATGGCCCATGGGCGACGTCATGCCTGGCGGCACTCCGCCCGGCATCGACACCGCGAAGGTGAGCCAGGCGGTCGACGCGGCCTTCGAGCTGCCCGAGGCCTACACGGCGGCTTTCGTTGTCACGCACAAGGGGCGCATCGTCGGCGAGCGCTACATGAACGGCATCGGCCCGGGCACGCCGCTGGAGTCGTGGTCGATGGGCAAGAGCGTGACCGCGACCATGATGGGCGTGCTGATGAAACAGGGCGAATACCAGCTCGACCAGCGCGCGCCCATTCCGGAATGGCAAGGTGCGGACGACAAGCGCAAGGAAATCAGGATCTCCGACATCCTCCACATGTCGAGCGGCCTGCGCATCAAGGCGCCCGACGACCCGGACTTCGACCCCAACGGCACCTACCCCGACCACGTCTACTTCTACACGGGCCGCATCAACATCTTCAACTACGCCGCCACGCGGCCACAGCAATGGCCGCCCAACACCATCGGCCGCTATCGCAACACCGACCCGGTGCTGGCGAACTACCTGATCCGGCTGGCCGTGGAAAAACGCGGCGAGGAATACCTGTCGTTCCCGCAGAGAAACCTGTTCGACAAGATCGGCATCCGCACGATGACGCTGGAGACCGACCCCTACGGCAACTTCATGGGACAGGGCTACGACTTCATGTCGGCACGCGACTGGTCGCGCCTGGCCAACCTGTACCTGCAGGACGGCGTGTGGAACGGCGAGCGCATCCTGCCCGAGGGCTACGTCAAGTTCGTGAGCACGCTCGCGCCGACCTGGGCGGCCGACAAGCGCCCGATCTACGGCGGCTTCTTCTGGCTCAACGGAACGAGCACATGGCCGGTGCCGACCTCGGCCTACTACATGCTCGGCGCCGGCGGGCAGGTGGTGCTGATCGTTCCCTCGCACGACCTCGTCGTGGTGCGCCTGGGTTTCGACAAGGGCGAAAGCTCGTCGGTCCCGAGCCTGCGCAAGGCACTGACGCTGCTGATGCAGGCGGTGCCCGCGTCGTCGTGAAATGAAGAAAGGCCTCCCGAAGGAGGCCTGCAACTCGAACTGGTGTCCGGCTTTGTCTCAGCGCGTCTTGCTCAGCAGCGTCGGCACCACATAGCCATCACGGTAGACGGCCTCGATGGTTCCGTTGACCGTGTCGGACGGATGCGCGGTCACGAACTTTTCCTCCGTCACGCGGTAGACCACCATGGTGCAGGACGAGTGCTTGCTCAGGGTGCGGGCCACGCCTGTGGCCTGCCTCAGGGTCGGATATGTCTCCATGGGGTGCTGCCTCCTCGTGTGCTTGATGTTGCTCCAAATGTTAACTCTTTGGTACTCAAATATTCCTAAGGGTATTTTCTGAGCGCCAACAACGCGGATTTTCCTCATGGCGTCCTCCGGGGGAACCGGATGATCCCGTCATTGACAGTCAAGGCGACAGGCGCGACGTGCTTACTACACTGCCCACCGATGAACCAGGCGCTGATCTCCTTCTTCCACAGCGGCGGCGACCGCCTCCGCAGCCGCAGCGTGAGCGAGGTGGTGCTGACCGGCATGGTGGACGTGCCCATGCCTCCCGCTCGCCTGCTCGCCGACTGGGACCGGGAGATTTCCTCGCAACTCGCGCTGGAGCTCGGAGACGTGGAGCCCCTGCCCCTCGCACGGGCCCGCGCGCGCTGGCCGGACTACCGGCTCTGCGTCCAGGCCGCGTCCGACTGGGCGCAGGCGCAGAGCCTGCCCGGGGTGCTGGCCTCCAGCGACATCGCCCTGATGGCCTGCCGCGGTGCGACGTACCACCACGACGGCACCCGGTACGGCTTCGCGGCGTTCTGCAATCTCTTCATGAGCGAGGACAAGGGACTGGACCTGCACTTCCCCTTCGCGGACCGGCGCATTCCGCTGAGGCGAGGCACGGTGGCGATCTTCGACACCGGCCAGCCTCATGCCGTGATCCGGCGCGGCAGCAGCGGCTTCGACGCGGCCGACTTCGCGGAGGGCACGGATTGCAACCTGGTCTTCCTGACCTGGGAGCTGCCGATCGAGGACGCCTTCGTGGCGAAGGCGCTGCGGATCGAGTTCGACGTGGCCGCACAGAACCGGGCGCAACCCGACGAGGAGTCGCTCATGCTGGGCGGCAAACCCGCCGTCGTGCACCCGGCTTCCGGCCAGTGGATCAGCGACGACTGACCGGCTTCGCTCAGCGCTCCTGCGGACGAGCGGCAGCGCCGGCGGCAAGCTCGGCCAGGCATTCCCTGACCGCCTGAAGCGGCGTCCTCTCATGGCAGCGTGCCGCGGCCTCGCGCGCGACGGCTTCGCTCAGGCGCCGCTCCTGCGCGGCCTCGACCTGCAGTTCGACAATCCATTTCATGAGCACGGCCAGCACGATCAGCAGCCCGATCGCAGCGCCGATGAAGGTCAGGCGCCAGCTGCCGATGCGAAGGATGGGAGCCGTGCCAGGCTTGCCGGCCATGCTTTCTTCCCGCCCGGGCATCTAGCGCGGCAGGCCCGGAAAGACCCACATGCTCAGTCCGAGGATCAGCCCGATCCCAAGGAACACGATGGCGGCCGTGGTGAACACCGATGCCGCCACGATGTTCTGGACGAACAGCGCCATCAGCACGAACCCCACTGCGGCGGCGAAGCACATCACGACCGGCAGCAGCGCCCTGAGCGCCGCGCCGCGCCCGGGCACCGAGGTTGGTTCGTCCGGGCTGCCTTCGCGCAGGAACGGGGTTCGCATGACTGTCCTCCTCTTCGCGATATCTCGCGTATATGCATGGGGTCCGCTGAAGAAGGCCGGCTGCTTCGGGGCAACCTTTTCTGACCTTCATCAAAGAAAGTGTCCGAAGGTTAAGGAAAGGATCCGGCCGGGCTAAGGGATTACTGCGCGAACCTCGCGCGTGAGAAGAGGCCCGGCGAACAAAGCTCGACGGCCTGCGTAATAGTTAACAACCGGTACACCGCAAGGCACCGCCCGATCCTCGCGCGGACTCTAGAAGCCCGGACCGGCCGCCACCAGTGTCGAAAGTCATTGCACGCGAAGTCAGCTATTCGCGCCGGGCGGCTGAAGCTCCCTCACCCACTCGAACACCGCCGCCACGGCGGGTTCGTCGCGCCGGGCCTGGGGGCAGACGAGATGGAACGGCAACCCCGGCAGTTCCGGGCCGAAGGGCTGCACGAGATTGCCCGCGCGCAGTTCGTCCGCGATCAGCGCCAGGCTCATCAGCGCGACGCCCTGCCCCTGCAGCGCGGCCCACACCGTGTGCGTCTCGTCGGAGAACACCGGCCCCGCCGATACGTCGAGGCCCGGCACCTGCGCTTCCTGCTGCCACGCGGCCCATGTGCCGGGCTGGCTCTTGCTGCCGGGCACCGTGAAGTGCAGCAGCGTGTGCCGCGCCAGTTCGTCGGGCCGGCGCAGCTTGAGCGCGGGGCTGCACGCGGGCGCGAAGACGTTGTCGAACAGCTTTTCAGACACCATGCCCGGCCACTGCCCGCGTCCGTAGCGGATCGCGAGGTCGGCCGTGACGCCATCGAGCGCCACCGCGTCGTGCGACGCGTGAATGCGCAGGTCGAGCCGAGGATGCAGCGCGCGCAGCGTGCTCACGCGCGGCAGCAGCCATCGCGCCGCGACCGCCGGGGTGGTCGACAGCGTGATGGCCATGCGCTCAGGTGGCGCTCGCAGCCGTGCAACGGCATTCGCCATCGCGTTGAACGATTCGCCGAGCACCGCCTGCAGTTCCCTGCCTTGCGGCGTGAGCACCAGTTGCCTCGGCTGGCGGATGAAGAGCGCCACGCCCAGCGAATCCTCCAGTTGGCGCACCTGGTGGCTGATGGCCGTGGGCGTCACCGAGAGCTCGTTGGCCGCGAGCTTGGCGCTGCAATGCCGCGCCGCGGCTTCGAAGGCGCGCAGCGCCGCCAGCGGAGGGAGTTGGCGAAGGTTGGCCATGGATGAATTTATTTTTCAGCAACGCAAAGAAATCGTCGTTTGTCGCCTTGGCATTGCATCGATAAATTTCTCTCCATGCCAGGCAAACAGCTGAATTCTCTTCATCCAACCCTTCATGTCAAAGAGGACCGCACCATGACCACACTGCTCCACATCGACGCCAGCGCCCGCCCCGGCCGTTCGGGCACGCATGTCCACGGCTCGCATTCGCGCCGCCTCAGCCATCACTTCGTGACGACCTGGCGGGCAGCACGGCCCGACGACGAAGTGATCTACCGCGACATCGGCGCCACGCCGCCCGGCAACGTCACGGGCGAGTGGATCGCCTCGGGCTATACGCCGGCCGGGCAGCGTGAGCCGTGGATGCACGCGGTGCTCGCCGAAAGCGACGCACTGATCGACGAGCTCCGCCGCGCCGACGTGCTGGTGATCGGCGCGCCCATGTACAACTTCGGAATGCCCGCGCCGCTGAAGTCGTGGATCGACAACATCGTGCGCATCGGCTCGACCTTCGACTTCGACTTCGACTTCGACCGCGACCGCGACCGCGACCGCGAGAACCCGTACGTGCCGTTGCTGGCCGAGCGACACCGCCGCACGGTGCTGCTCACCTCGTGCGGCAGCAGCGGCTACGGGCCGGGCGGATTCCAGGCGCAGATGGACCTGCTCACGCCGGGCATCGCGAGCCCGCTGGCGCTGCTGGGGCTCAACGAAGTGCACAGCGTGGCGATCGAGCACGCTGAAGACCACGGCGACCTGCTCGACCGCTCCATCGCCAGAGCGCTTGCCCGTGTCGAAGCGCTCGTGGCCGAACTGCAGGCCGGCTGAACGCCCCGGCTCAGGCCGAACGCAACTGCTCGCGCAGCTTCTGGCCGATTTCGGGCCGCTCCAGGAACGGGTCGGCCGGATTGGTGATGGAGACGATGTTCTCCATGCGGCTGCGCACGTTGCCCAGCGCCTTCGGATGGCTGAACACGTAGAACTGGTTGTCGCTGATGGCTTCGAACACCTTGGCGGCCACTTCGGCAGCCGTGATCTTGCCGCTGCTCACAGCCTTGTTGCTCATCGCCTGGCCGATCAGCTGGCTCTTGGTGAGCTCGCTTTCCTTCGGCGCGTTCGGACGGTTGCGCTCGCTGCTGGTGATGCCGGTGGGCACGAAGTACGGGCACAGCAGGCTCGCGCCGATCTGGTCGGTGACGAGGTTCAGGTCCTGGTACATCGTCTCGGTAAGGCTCACCACCGCGGCTTTCGCGGCGTTGTAGATGCCCATGTTGGGCGGCGTGAGCAGGCCGGCCATGCTGGCCGTGTTGGTCACGTGGCCGCGGTAGGACGGGTCCTTGGCCGCAGCCTCCAGCATCATCGGCACGAACAGGCGTACGCCATGGATCACGCCCCACAGGTCCACGCCCAGCACCCATTCCCAGTCGGCCACGGTGTTCTCCCACACCAGGCCGCCGGCGCCCACGCCCGCGTTGTTGAAGACGAAGTGCGGCGCACCGAAGCGCTCCTTCACGGCAGCGGCCAATGCCTCCATCTGCGCCGCGTCCGACACATCGACCTTGCGCGCCAGCACCTGCACGCCGGCCGCTTCCATCTCGGCCTGGGCCTTGTCGAGCGCATCCTGCTGCACGTCGACCAGCACGAGGTTCATGCCGCGGGCGGCGCCGATACGCGCGCACTCCAGGCCGAAGCCCGAACCCGCGCCGGTGAGAACGGCGGTCTTGCCCTTGAAGTCCTGAATCATTGGGTGCTTTCCTTTGGTTGACTCTGTGCCGTCTATTGGACCGCTTCAAGCGGAGAACGGCTGTCGTTCGCGTGACGCGAGTCAGCCCTCGGCCTTCTTCAGCACATACCCGATCCGCGGAAAGTGCACATGCACCGTGCCCACGCGCTCGCTGCTGCGCTCCAGCGTGTAGTGCGTGCGCGTGGCGGCGACCAGCGTGCCGGGCGTCTCTTCGAGGCCGAAGCTCTCGGCGCGGATGGTGACTGCGGTGCCCAGCGGGATGCCGTGGTCGTCCTGGAAAGTGCTGTCGGTCAGCAGTGAATTCGGCGTCGAGGCCTTCGCCACCGCGATGGCTTCCTCGCTCGAGAACTTCTCGGGCACGTCGTGGCCGATGGCGGCCATGCGGTCCATCCAGTCGATCACCGCGGGCGTGAGGTCGAGGATGGTGCGGACCGACTCTATGCGCCGCGTGTACCACAGCGGGTGGTAGGCGGAGAAGTCGGCGATGCTGGGCACCTCGCCGAGCAGGTAGGGCTTCTCGTCGAGCATGTCCGACAGGCGGCGCAGGTACGACTTGTAGGCGCTGGTGGCGTCGGCCGGGCGCAGGCGGGTCATGTTGCCCGCGCTCATCTTGCCGCGGTCCTCGCCGAAGGCCTTCGCGGCTTCGGGCGGCGCCTTGGCAAACACTTCCGCCGCGCCCCTGGGCTGCAGGTTCCAGGCCATGGCGGCCCAGAAGAGCGTGGTGTCGGCCCACTGCGCGAGGATGCGCGACATGCCTTTTTCAGGCTCCGGATAGAGCGTGGGTTCGGGCCGCAGATGCTCGAGCACGTCGGCGATGAGCGCGCTGTCGCAATAGATGTCGGCGCCGATCTGCAGGAACGGCGTCTTGCGGTAGCCGCCGGTGAGCACCTCCACGTCGGGCTTGGGCATGATCGGCGGGATGAAGACCGACTTCCACGGCAGCTTCTTGGCGCCGAGGATGAGGCGCACCTTCTCCGAGAACGGCGAGGTGAGGTAGTGATGGAGGATCAGGTCGGCCATGGTGTTTCCCGTGGGTTGTCGTTCGTGTTGCTTCAGCGCGGCTGTGCGCGCTGGATGATGGCGTCGAAATCGGTGCCTGCGCCCAGCGTCCCGAAGGCATTGCCCCAGTCGCCGGCCAGGCGCGATGCGCAGAACGCGCCGGCCACTGCAGCCGGCGCCGTCTGCACCAGCAGCGCGGCCTGCACGGCCAGCGCCACGTCCTGCGCGAGACGGCGGGCCTCGGCTTCCGAAGCCATCGCCTCGATGCGCGCCGGCAGCGCATCGGCCAGCCGGTCGAGCGCGGCGTGATGTCCGCGCGCAGGTGCGAGTTCCTTCGCCAGCGTGGCCACCGCGTCGCCCTTGCGCAGGCCGCGCAGCAGGTCGAGCGCCATGATGTTGCCCGCGCCTTCCCAGATGGAGTTGAGCGGCATCTCGCGGTAGATGCGGGCCATGATGCCTTCGCCGCCCTCCTCCACGTAGCCGTTGCCGCCCAGGCATTCCATGGCTTCCTGCGCGAAGGCGCTGCCGCGCTTGCAGATCCAGAACTTGGCGACCGGCGTGAGCAGCCGGGCCATCAGGCGTTCGTGCTCGTCGGACTGGTTGTCGAAGGCCCTCGCGAGGCGGATGGCGAGCGCGGTGGCGGCCTCGCTCTCCAGTGCGAGGTCGGCCAGCACGTTCTTCATCAGCGGCTGGTCGATCAGCGCCTTGCCGAAGGCCATGCGCTGCGTCGCGTGGTTGAGCGCGATGGCCAGCGACTGGCGCATCAGCCCGCTGGTGCCCAGCGCGCAGTCGAGCCGCGTCATCGTGCCCATCTCGAGGATCTGCGGAATGCCGCGCCCCTCCTCGCCCACGAGCCATGCGATGGCGCCATGGAACTCCACCTCGGAGCTCGCGTTGGCCTTGTTGCCCAGCTTGTCCTTCAGCCGCTGGATGCGGATCGCGTTGCGCAAGCCGTCCGGCAGCACGCGCGGCAGGAAGAAGCACGAAAGCCCGGCGGGCGCCTGGGCCAGCACCAGGAAGGCGTCGCACATCGGCGCCGAGAAGAACCACTTGTGGCCGGTGATGGCGTAGCGCTCGCCCCAGGCGTCGCCGGTGCCGTCGCGCACGGCCTGGGTGGTGTTGGCCCGCACGTCGGAGCCGCCCTGCTTCTCGGTCATGCCCATGCCCATGGTCACGCCGGGCTTGTCGCTGAAGGGCTTGAGCGCCGGGTCGTACCAGAGGCTGCCGAGCTTCGGCGCCCAGTCGGCATGCACCGCCGCGTTGCCGCGCAGCGCGGGTGCAACGGCGTAGGTCATGGAGACGGGGCAGAGAATCGACGGCTCCAGCTCGGTGAAGAGCATGAAGCCAGCCGCGCGCAGCACGTGCGGCGAGGCCGATGCGCCGGTCCACGGCGTGCCGTGCAGCCCGGCGCCCACCGCGGCGCCCATCAGCGCGTGATAGCTCGGATGGAACTCCACCTCGTCGATGCGCCGCCCGAAGCGGTCGTGCGTGTGCAGCTCGGGCGTGTGGATGTTGGCGAGCCGTGCATGCGCCTGCATGCCGGCCGAGCCGAGGGTTGCGCCCAGTTCGTGCAGCTGCGCGGTCTGCAGCGCGGGCGCGTTGAACTTCAGCGCATCGCGCAGGGGCCGGTTGGTGTCGAAGAGGTTGTAGTCCACCAGCGGCGTGGGCTGGTTGAAGACCTCGTGCGTCGAGTCCATTCGAATACCTCCGTGCTCTGCACTGCGGTGCGCGCTGGCTTGGGGCGGCCCGGCGCGGCGCGCATGGCCGGCCTCCTTGCCGTGCGTTCAGCTCATTGATGCATCAGATCAGCTTAACCAGTTGCTTGCCGAAGTTCTTGCCCTTGAGCAAGCCCAGGAATGCCTCGGGCGCAGATTCGATGCCCTGCGCGATCGACTCGCGCGGCTTGAGCTTGCCAGTGGCCACCAGCGTGCCCAGCTCGGCCAGCGCCTCGGGCCACACTTCCATGTGCTCGCTGACGATGAAGCCTTCGATCTTCATGCGGTTTATGAGGATCAGTGCCGGGTTGGCCAGCGGCAGCGGCTGGCCGTCGTAGCCCGCGATCATCCCGCACAGGGCCACGCGGGCGAAGGCGTTGGCGCGCAGCAGCACCGCGTCGAAGATGTAGCCGCCGACGTTCTCGAAGTAGCCGTCGATGCCGTCCGGGCAGGCTTCCTTGAGCGCCGCGCTCATCGACTTGAGGTCGGGGTGCTGGCGGTAGTCGATGCAGGCGTCGAAGCCCAGCTCGTCCGTCACGTACCTGCACTTGTCGGCGCCACCCGCGATGCCGACCACGCGGCAGCCGCGCGCCTTGGCCAGCGCGCCGAAGGCACTGCCCACCGCGCCGCTGGCGGCTGTGACGACCAGCGTTTCGCCGGCCTTGGGCGCGATGATCTTCACCAGCCCGTACCAGGCGGTCACGCCCGGCATGCCGACGGCGCCGAGGTAGTGCGACAGCGGCACGTGCGTGGTGTCGACCTTCTTCAGCGCGCCGGGCTGCGAGGCATCGACCACGCTGTATTCCTGCCAGCCGCCGAAGCCCACCACCTTGTCGCCCACGGCGTACTTGGGGTGCTTGCTTTCCACCACTTCACCGACCGTGCCGCCCTGCATCGTCTGGCCCAGCGGCTGCGGCTGCGCGTAGCTCTTGGAGTCGTTCATGCGCCCGCGCATGTACGGGTCGAGGCTCATGTAGTGGTGGCGCACCAGGACCTGGTTGTCCTTGAGGTCGGGGGTCTGGGCCGTGACGAGCTTGAAGTTGCTGGCGACGGCCTCGCCCTCGGGGCGGTTGTCGAGGTGGATCTGCTTGTTGGTGGGCATGGAAGGCTCCGGGGGAGAAATAGGGTCGGGTCAGTCGGTCGAGGGCGGGCGCATCTCGTTGGCGCTGGCCGGGCCGGTCGGCAGCCGGCGCTTCACGTACTTGAAGGTACCGGTGGCGTGGGCGCACACGCGCTCCTGCTCGTCGTAGATTCTGGCCTCGGTGAAAGCCAGCGTCGCCGTCCTGTGAATGAGCGTGCCGCGCGCGTGCAGCGGGCCGACCGAGGGCTGCATGAAGCTGGTCTTCATCTCGATGGTGACCACGCCCATCTCGGGCGCGATGCTGCGCGCGGCAGCGGCCATGGTGATGTCCAGCAGCGTCATGCAGGCGCCGCCGTGCGTCACGTCGAAGGTGTTCAAGTGCTCGGGCTTGGCGGTGTAGAGGATCTCCGATTCGCCGTTCTCGAACTTCGTCAACTCGAAGCCCAGGTGGCGCGCGAACGGGATGCGGCTCGTGTACGAGCGGAAATTGATGTCGTCGGATTCAGGGGTTGTCATTTCGGTTCTTATGCTGCGCCGAGCACCACGCTCACGCCGCCGTCCACCGCCAGCCACTGGCCGGTGACGTGCTTGCCGGCGTCGCTCGCGAACAGCAGCGTCAGGCCCTTCAGGTCTTCCTCGTCGCCCAGGCGGCCCAGAGGCGCCTGCGCGGCCATCTTCTCCTCGCCCAGCGACTTGATGAGGCCGGCGGCCATCTTCGTCATGAAGAAGCCGGGGCAGATGGCGTTCACGTTGATGTTGTACTTGCCCCATTCGGCAGCCAGCGTGCGGGTGAAGCCGATGACCGCGGTCTTGGAGGTGTTGTAGGCCAGCGTCTGCATCTCGGGCGGGTTGCCGTTGAGGCCCGCGATGGAGGCGATGTTGATGATCCGGCCCGATTTCTTCGGAATCATGTAGCCGTTGGCGATCTGCTGCGACAGGATGAAGTAGCCCCGCACGTTGAGGTTCATCACCTTGTCCCAGGCCTCGACCGGGTGGCTCTCGGCCGGAGAACCCCAGCTGGCGCCCGCGTTGTTCACGAGGATGTCGACCGCGCCCATGCGCTGCAGGGTCTCGTCGGCCAGGCGGCGGGTGTCTTCCTCCTTCGAGCAGTCGGCGGCGATCCAGCGCGCGTCGATGCCGGCGGCCTGCAGCTCGGCGGCCGCCTGCTCCAGATCGTCGGCCTTGCGCGAACTCAGCATGATCTTCGCGCCGGCCTCGCCCAGCGCGTGGGCCATCTGCAGGCCCAGGCCGCGCGAGCCGCCGGTGACGAGGGCGGTCTTGCCGGTGAGGTCGAAGAGTTTCTGGACGGTGCGTGCGGTCATGGCTGGATGTCTCCGGGGTTCGGGTTGGTTCAGTTCAGATCAGATCTCGTAGTCCATGCACTGGCGGGCTTCTCTTACCGCGCCGATGAATGGCTTCAGGGCCACGTGCTGCGGATGGTCCGCATAGGCCGCGAGCGCGGCGGCGTCGGTGAATTCCGAGTACAGGACCAGGTCATAGGTGGCTTCCAGCCGGGGCTGGGCGATGGCAACCTCGAAGCGCAGCGTGCCGGGCGACAGTTTCGCGCAGGCGTCGAGCAGCGCCTTGGCCTTGAGCAGGTTGGTCGCCTTGTCGGCGCCCTCGGCGTGCTCCTTGAACTTCCACATCACGATGTGTTTGAGCATGGCGGGTCTCGTTACTTGCTTGAAGGGGTGTTGGGAAGGCGCGAGCGCACGTAGATCAGCACGAAGCCGACCAGTGCCACGATGCCGCCGGGCACGGAGATGGACCAGCCCAGCGCAGCGTCGGCGCGGCCGGTGGCGATGCCCAGGATCACGACGAACAGGCCGCCGTAGATCAGGATCCAGATCCATTTCTCCAGCCGCGCATGCGGCTTCGGCGGCTTGGCGGCGGGGGTGTTGCTGCTGGGGGTGGGGTTCGGCGAATCGGTGGTGGCCATCAGAAGGCGTCCTCGGGCAAAGCTGTACAGGTCGGATCACGGGTTTCGACCACGTTGAGCCATGCGCCGATTTTCGGCAGCTCGTAGTGGAAGAAATAGTCCGTGGCGCCGATCTTGCCAGCTGTTACCGCCCTCGCCTTTTCCTCGTCGGTTTGCAGGGCCTTGCCCGCGACGTCGAGCCAGATCCAGGCCAGCACCGTGTGGCCGAAGGCCTGCATGTACGGCACCGCATTGGCCAGCGCGTCGGCCGGGTCGCTGGTGGACCAGGCGGCCTCGGTGGCGCTGCCGATGCGCTGCAGCGCGGCGCCCAGCGCCTTGGCGTGACCAGCCAGTGCCGGCACCTTGGCCGCGCGGCCGATGGTGTCGGTCATGCGCGCGGCCAGCAGCTGCAGGCCGCGGCCCTTCTCCATCAGCACCTTGCGGCCGAGCAGGTCGGCCGCCTGGATGCCGTGGGTGCCCTCGTGGATCATGTTCAGGCGGTTGTCGCGCCAGTACTGCTCCACCGGAAAGTCGCGCGTGTAGCCGTAGCCGCCGTGCACCTGGATGGCCAGCGAATTCGCCTCCAGGCACCACTCGCTGGGCCAGCTCTTGGCGATGGGCGTGAGCACCTCCAGCAGCAGCCGCGCGTCGTCGGCGGCCTGCGCGTCGCCGGTCTTCTGCTCGTCGACAAGGCGGGCGCAGTACAGCTCCAGCGCCAGCGCGCCCTCGCAGTACGCCTTCTGGGCCAGCAGCATGCGGCGTACGTCGGCGTGCTCGATGATGCGCACCTGTGGCGCGGCCGAATCCTTGGCGACCGCCGTGCCGGCGGCTTCGGGCTTCTTCACCAGCCGGCCCTGCGGGCGGCTCTTCGCGTATTCGAGCGAGGCGTGGTAGCCGGCCATGCCGAGCATGGTGGCCGCCGTGCCAACGCCGATGCGCGCCTCGTTCATCATGTGGAACATGCAGTGCAGGCCCTTGCCGGGCTCGCCGACCAGGTAACCCACCGCGCCGGCCTTGCCGTCGACCGGGTACCTGCCCTCGCCGAAGTTCAGCAGCGTGTTGGTGGTGCCGCGCCAGCCCAGCTTGTGGTTGAGGCCCGCGAGCGCCACGTCGTTGCGCTGGCCCGTGAGATTGCCCTGGGTATCGACCATGCGCTTGGGCACGATGAAGAGCGATATGCCCCTCGTGCCGGGCACCAGCCTGCCGTTCTCGTCGGGAATCTTCGCCAGCACGATGTGCACGATGTTCTCGGTCAGCTCGTGGTCGCCCGCCGAGATCCACATCTTGTTGCCCGTGAGGCGGTAGCGCGGACCCAGCGGATCGTTCTGGAAGTCGTCGCCATCAGGCACCGCGCGCGTGGCCACGTCGCTCAGCGACGAACCGGCCTGCGGCTCCGACAGGCACATGGTGCCCGCCCAGCGGCCCGAGAACTCGTTCTTGGCGAAGACCTCCTTCTGCATCTCGGTGCCATGCACCATCAGCAGGTTGGCGTTGCCGCTGGTGAGCATGTTCGAGCCGATGCTCACCGAGGCCATCGCGAAGAAGCTGTTGGCCGCGGCCTGCAGCGTGTAGGGCAGCTGCATGCCGCCGATGTCGTAGTCCTGTGCCGCGCTCATCATTCCCGACTCGACGAAGGCCTTGTGCGCATCGTGCGTGGCCTGCGGCAGCACGACCTTCTCGCCGTCGAAATGCGGCTCCTGCGTATCGACCGTGCGGTTGAACGGCGCGTACTTCTCGCGCGCGATGCGCTCGCAGGTGTCGAGCACGGCGTCGAAGGTCTCGCGCGAATGGTCGGCGAAGCGCTCGCGCTGGTTGAGGGATTCGGCGTCGAGCCAGTCGTAGAGCAGGAAGTCGAGGGTGGGACGAAGGCTCATGAAATTCTCCAGGGGGTCGGGATCGGACAGCCGAACGCAAAAGAGGTACGGGAAATACGCAGAAGTCGCAGAGAAAAACCAATCAAATTCTGGTTTCTCTTCTGCGACTTCTGCGTAACCTTCGCGACCTCTGCGTTCGGAAGTCCGAATTCAGCGGCTCAGGTGGAAGCTCAGAGCACCTCGAACACGCCCGCGGCGCCCATGCCGCCGCCGATGCACATCGTGACCACGACCTTCTTCGCGCCGCGGCGCTTGCCTTCGATGAGCGCGTGGCCCGTCAGGCGCTGGCCGCTCACGCCATAGGGGTGTCCCACGGCGATGGCGCCGCCGTTCACGTTCAGGCGGTCGGCCGGAATGCCCAGCTTGTCGCGGCAGTAGATGACCTGCACGGCGAAGGCTTCGTTCAGCTCCCACAGGTCGATGTCGTTCACCGTGAGGCCCAGGCGCTTGAGCACCTTCGGAATGGCGAAGACGGGGCCGATGCCCATCTCGTCGGGTTCGCAGCCGGCCACTGCGAAGCCGAGGAAGCGGCCCATGGGCTTCAGGCCCTTCTGCTGCGCGTACTTCTCGTCGACCACCACGCAGGCGCCGGCGCCGTCGGAGAACTGGCTGGCGTTGCCGGCCGAGATCAGGCCGCCGGGCAACGCCGGGCGGATGCCGCTGATGCCTTCCTTGGTGGTGCCTGGGCGGATGCCTTCGTCGTTCTCGACGGTGACTTCCTTGGTACGCAGGCCCATCACGGGGTCGGCTACGCCGGCCAGCACGGTGATGGGGGCGATTTCATCCTTGAACTTGCCGGCTTCCAGCGCGGCGGTGGCGCGCTGCTGGCTCTGCGCGCCGTATTCGTCCATGGCGTCGCGGCCGATGTTGTAGCGCTTGGCGACCTGCTCGGCCGTCTGCAGCATGTTCCAGTAGATCTCGGGCTTGTTCTTCACCAGCCACGGGTCGGCCAGCATGTGCTTGTTGGCTTCGTTCTGCACGCACGAGATGCTCTCGACGCCGCCGGCCACGTAGACCTCGCCTTCGCCCGCGATGATGCGCTGGGCCGCGGTGGCGATGGTCTGCAGGCCCGAGGAGCAGAAGCGGTTGATGGTCATGCCCGAGGTGGTGATCGGCAGGCCGGCGCGCAGCGCGATCTGGCGCGCGATGTTGGAGCCGGTGGCGCCTTCGGGCGTGGCACAGCCCATGATGACGTCGTCGACCGATGCGGGGTCGATGCCGGCGCGCTGCACGGCGTGCTGCACCGCGTGGCCGCCCAGCGTGGCGCCGTGCGTCATGTTGAAGGCACCCTTCCAGCTCTTCGCGAGCGGCGTGCGGGCAGTGGAAACGATGACGGCGCTGGTCATGGTGAGGTCCTTTGAAGCAGATGGAAGGGAAAAGAGATTGCTGTAGCGGTTGTCGTCATTGCGCCGGAGCAGCGTTGGCGTTGCTCAGGAGCTGGCGGTAGAAGCCGATCATCTCGCCGTAATTCGAGATGGCCAGGCGTTCGTTGTTGCCGTGGAAGCGCGCGAGGTCTTCGTTCTTCATGCGAAACGGCGAGAAGCGGAAGACGGCGTCGCTCACGATGCTGAAGTGGCGCGAGTCGGTGGCCGCGGTCATGAGGCCCGGGGCCACCACCGCATCGGGAAAGCTCTGGCGCACGGCCTGTTCGATCGCGCGGTAGCCGGTGCTGTCGGTCGACGACACCGGTGACGGCTCGGAGTTGCCCGGGTAGGCCTTGATCTTGATGTCGTCGTTGCCCAGCGCCTTGCGCAGGTGCGCCTCGGTGCTGGCGATGGTGTCGCCCGGCAGGATGCGGAAGTTGACGGCAGCCTCGGCGCGGCCGGGCAGCACGTTGTCCTTGTTGCCTGCGCGAACGATGGTCAGCGCGGTGGTGGTGCGCAGCATGGCGTTGCTGCTCGGGCTCTTCTCGAGGATGCCGCGCACCAGCGGCTCGGTGAGCCACAGGTTGGAGAGCATCACGCGGTTGACGCCGCTCATCTCGGGCGCGAGCGCGCCGAACATCTGGCCGGCCACGCCCTTGATGCCGCCGGGCATCTGGTTGGCTTCGAGCCGCGCCAGCGCCGCGCTCATGCTGCCGATGGCGCTGTGCTGCGGCGGCATCGACGAATGGCCGGGCGCGGTGTCGAGCGAGAGAAAGAAGGTGGCGTAGCCCTTCTCCGCCAGGCCGATGAGCGCCGCTGGCTGCTTCAGGCCCGGCAGCACGCCGTCGAGCACCAGCAGGCCCTCGTCGAGCACCCAGTCGAGGCGCACGTTGCGCGACTTGAGCAGTTCGGCGATGGGCAGCGCGCCGCGCAGGCCGCTCACCTCCTCGTCGTCGCCCATCACGAGGTAGACCGTCTGCCTCGGCTTGAAGCCGCTGCCGATGAGCAGCTCGATGGCTTCCATCTGAGCGAACAGGTTGCTCTTGTTGTCGAGCGTGCCGCGGCCCCAGATGAAGCCGTCCTTGATCTCGCCGGAGAAGGGATCGACCGTCCACGCCTTCTCGGTACCGGGCGCGATGGGCACCATGTCCTGGTGCGCCATCAGCGCGACGGGCTTGGCCTGCGGGTCGGTGCCGGCCCAGGTGTAGAGCAGCGCCTTGTTGCCCACCACTTCCTTCTTCAGGGTGGCGTGCACCTTCGGGAACTGCTGCTCGAGGTAGGCATGCAGCTTGTCGAACTCGGCCGCGTTGGCGGCCGGGTCGTCGAGGCCCGATACCGTGCGGAACGTGATCGCCGTGGACAGCCGCCTGGCGGCCGCCTGCAGGTCGATGTCCAGCTTGGGCGCGGGCGCCACCGCCAGCTGGCGCGACGGCGTGGTCCAGGTCTTGACCGCCACGGCGGCCGCGAGCAGCACAACTGCCAGCAGCAGCCCGAGGAAGATGCGTTTCAACATTGGCGGTCTTGGTCCCGGCTCAGGTTCTGCGCGTCGTCATCAGCCGAAGGACTTGCCTTCTGCCACCAGCTTCTGGATCAGCGGCGCGGGCTGCCAGAACTCGGCGTCGTCGCGCGGGTTCTTGGCGAAGCGCTTCATCGTCTCGGCCACGTTGTACAGGCCGACCTGCGAGGCGTAGTGCATCGGGCCGCCGCGGTAGATCGGGAAGCCGTAGCCGGTCAGGTACACCATGTCGATGTCGCCCGACTTGGAGGCGATGCCGTCTTCCAGGATGTGCGCGCCTTCATTCACCAGCGCATACACCAGCCGCTGCACGATTTCCTCGTCGGAGATCTTGCGCGGCGTGATGCCCAGCTCCTTGCGGTGGTCCTCGATCATCTTGTTGACCAGCTCCGACGGGATGGCGTCGCGCTTGCCGGCCTGGTAGTCGTACCACCCTGCCCCGGTCTTCTGGCCGAAGCGGCCCAGTTCGCAGAGCTTGTCGGCCGTGCGGCTGTACTTCATGTCGGCGCGCTCGACGGCGCGGCGCTTGCGGATGGCCCAGCCGATGTCGTTGCCGGCCAGGTCGCCCATGCGGAACGGGCCCATGGCGAAGCCGAACTTCTCGATGGCCTTGTCCACCTGCTGTGGCGTGGCGCCTTCGTCCAGCAGGAAGCCGGCCTGGCGGCTGTACTGCTCGATCATGCGGTTGCCGATGAAGCCGTCGCAAACGCCCGAGACCACGGCCGTCTTCTTGATCTTCTTGCCAATGGCCATGACCGTGGCCAGCACGTCCTTGGCGGTGGCCTTGCCGCGCACCACTTCCAGCAGCTTCATCACGTTGGCGGGGCTGAAGAAGTGCATGCCGACCACGTCCTGCGGACGCTCGGTGAACGACGCGATCTTGTCGACGTCGAGCGTGGAGGTGTTCGATGCCAGGATCGCGCCCTTCTTGGCGACGCGGTCGAGTTCCTTGAACACTTTTTCCTTCACGCCGATTTCCTCGAACACGGCCTCGATGATGAGGTCGGCGTCCTTCAGCTCGTCGTAGCTGAGCGTGGTGCTCAGCAGCGCCATGCGCTGCTCGTACTTGTCCTGCTTGAGCTTGCCCTTCTTGACCTGGGCTTCGTAGTTCTTGCGGATGGTTGCGATGCCGCGGTCGAGCGCTTCCTGCTTCATCTCGAGGATGGTCACGGGAATGCCCGCGTTCAGGAAGTTCATCGAGATGCCGCCGCCCATGGTGCCGGCGCCGATCACGCCGACCGACTTGATCTCGCGCTTGGGCGTGTCTTCCGGCACGTCGGGGATCTTGCTCGCGGCGCGCTCGGCCATGAACAGGTGGCGCAACGCCAGCGACTCGGGCGTGAACATCAGCGAGGTGAAGATGCGGCGCTCTTCGGCCATGCCGGCGTCGAACTTCATCTTGGTGGCGGCCTGCACGGCATCGACGCACTGCAGCGGCGCGGGGTAGTTCTTCGACATGCCGCCGACCATGTTCTTCGCGAACTGGAAGTAAGCATCGCCCTGCGGGTGCTTGCACGGCAGGTTGCGCACCAGGGGCAGCTCATCGCCCGTCTTGCCGGCCACGCTCTTGGCGAAGGCCACGGCCTCGTCGAACACCGATTCGGCCGAGGCGGCCAGCTTGTCGAACAGCTTCTGGCCGGGCACCGACGCGAGCAGCTCGCTCTTGACCGGTTCGCCGCTGACGATCATGTTCAGGGCCGTCTCCACGCCCAGAACGCGCGGCAGGCGCTGCGTGCCGCCCGCGCCGGGGATCAGGCCCAGCTTGACTTCGGGCAGCGCGACGTTGGTGCCGGGAGCGGCCACGCGGTAGTGGCAGCCCAGGGCCAGTTCGAGGCCGCCGCCCATGCACACCGAGTGGATGGCAGCGACGATGGGCTTGGGAGAAGCTTCGAGCGCAAGGATCACGCTCAGCAGGTTGGGCTCCTGCAGCGCCTTGGGCGTGCCGAACTCCTTGATGTCCGCGCCGCCCGAGAACGCCTTGCCGGCGCCGGTGATGACGATGGCCTTGACGGCGTCGTCGGCATTGGCCTTGGACAGGCCGTCGGTGATGCCGATGCGCGTCGAGAAACCGAGACCGTTGACCGGAGGATTGGTCATGGTGATCACGGCGATATCGCCGAGCACTTTGTATTCAGCCGTCATGCTGCGTTCCTTGGTGTGAGAAGAAAAAGAAGAAAAAGCACGAGTGTTCTTTTTCGGGGGATTCTAGGCGTTTCGCGCGGCCCAACAATGGCACGCAGTCGCTGTAGAGACAAGGGCCGTGGATGCGGGAACGGGTACCGAACGCAGAAGACGCGAGGATTTCGCAAAGGACGCGAAAGGGAAAGCAGATCATTTTTTCTGACTTGCTTTCGCGTCCTTCGCGAAACCTTCGCGCCCTCTGCGTCCGGAAATCCGCATCCAGCGGCCTAGACCTCCAGCCACTCCTTGCGGGTGGTGGCGTCGGCGCGCAGGCCGGCGGGGGTGCCGTCGAAGACGATGCTGCCGTGGCCCATGACGAGCGCACGGTCGGAGATTTCCATCGCGATGGTGAGCTTCTGCTCGATCAGCAGCACCGAGATGCCCTTGTCCTTGAGCGTGCGCAGGTACTGCCCCACCAGCTCCACGATCTTGGGCGCGAGGCCCTCGGTGGGCTCGTCGATGATGATCAGGTCGGGGTCGCCCATCAGCGTGCGGCACAGCGTGAGCATCTGCTGCTCGCCGCCCGAGAGCACGCCCGCCTCGGTGTGCTGGCGCTCCTTCAGGCGCGGGAACATGCCGTACATGTCGTCGAACGACCACCGGCTGCCCTTGCCCGAGCCCTTCTGCCCCAGCAGCAGGTTCTGGTGCACCGTGAGCTTGGGGAAGATGTCGCGGTTCTCAGGCACGTAGCCGATGCCGCAGTGCGCGATCTCGTAGGCCTTTCGGCGCAGGATGTCCTGGCCCTTCCAGTGCAGGCCGCCCTCGGCATGCACCAGGCCCATGATGGCCTTGGCGGTGGTCGAGCGGCCCGAGCCGTTGCGGCCCAGCAGCGCGACGATCTCGCCCGGGTTCACGTCGAAGGAAACACCATGCAGCACATGGCTCTTGCCGTAGTAGGCGTGGATGTCTTGAAGCTTCAGCATTTCAGTGTCCAGCCCCTTGTGCATCGGCGACGGCGGAGCCCAGGTAAGCCTCCTGCACGCGTGCATTGGCGCGGACGGCAGCCGGCGTGTCGAAGGCGATCACCTCGCCATACACCACCACCGCGATCTTGTCGGCCAGCCCGAAGACCACGCCCATGTCGTGCTCCACCGTCAGCAGCGTCTTGCCGACGGTGACGTGCTTGATGAGCGAGATGAAGTGCGAAGTCTCCGTCTTGCTCATGCCGGCCGTGGGTTCGTCCAGCAGGATCACGCTGGCGCCGCCCGCGATGGTCACGCCGATCTCCAGCGCGCGCTGCTCGGCGTAGGTGAGGTTCACCGCGTGCACGTCGCGCTTCTTCTCCAGGCCGATCTGGCGGATGAGTTCTTCCGTGCGCTCGTTGGCGTCGTCGAGGTTCGAGAGAAAGCGCAGGAAGGTGTACTTGTAGCCCAGGCTCCACAGCACGCCGCAGCGCAGGTTCTCGAAGACGGTGAGCTTCGGGAAGATGTTGGTGATCTGGAAGCTGCGCGACAGTCCCATGCGGTTGATCTCGTACGGCTTCATGCCGTCGATGCGCGTGCCGTTGAGCAGCACCTCGCCGCTGCTGGGCGCAAGCCGCCCGCTGATCAGGTTGAAGAGCGTCGACTTGCCCGCGCCGTTCGGTCCGATGATGGCGATGCGCTCGCCGGCCTTCACGGCCAGGTCGACGCCTCGGATGATGTCGGTCTTGCCGAAGCTCTTGCGCAGGTTCTTGAGTTCGAGTGAATAGGTCATGCCGTCTCCCGCCGCTTGATCTCGGCTTCGATTTCTTCCTGCGCATGGCCCCAGACCTTCGCGAAGCGCCGGCGCACCACTTCGAACACGCCCAGGCCGACAGCGAACAGGACCACGGCGACCACCCAGGCCATGGCCGAGGATGTGTCGAGCTGCAGGCCGGCGAACGGCACCACCGGCCCGAGCGCCGCGTTGAGCTGCATGTGATAGATCATCTCGACGATGGCCGCCGCACCCGCGAGCATGATGGCCGCGCCGACGAGAAGGCCCACGTACAGCAGGTAGAAGCGCTTGAACTTGCCGAACAGCGCCACGCGCACGTTCATCATGATCAGGCTGGCCACGCCGCCGGGCGCGAACATCACCATCAGCAGGAACACCAGGCCCACGTACAGCAGCCAGGCCTTGCTGAGCTCCGACAGCAGCACCAGCGCGAACACCAGCAGCGCCGCACCGATGATGGGCCCGAAGAAGAAGGTCGCGCCGCCGAGGAAGGTGAACAGCAGGTAGCTGCCCGAGCGCAGCCCGTTGAGGCTGTCGGCCGCGTTCACGATCTCGAAGTTGATGGCCGCCAGCCCGCCGCCGATACCGGCGAAGAAGCCAGCGATGATGAAGGCGTAGTAGCGCACGCGCTGCGTGTTGTAGCCGATGAACTCCACGCGCTCCGGGTTGTCGCGCACCGCGTTCAGCATGCGCCCGAGCGGCGTGCCGGTGAAGGCGAACATCAGCCCGGTGCAGATGAAGCAGTAGACGGCGATCAGGTAGTACACCTGGTTCTGCGGACCGAAGTTGAGCCCGAAGAACGAGGCGCCGTACACGCGGTTGGTGGTGATGCCGCCCTCGCCGCCGAAGAAGCTGGGGAACATCAGCGCCATGGCTGCCACCAGTTCGCCCAGGCCCAGCGTGATCATCGCGAAGGTGGTGCCCGACTTCTTGGTCGACACGTAGCCGAAGAGCGCGGCGAAGAACATGCCGCCCAGCCCGCCCACGAGCGGAATGAGCACCAGCGGAACCGGCAGCTTGCCCGCGCCGGCCAGGTTCATGGCGTGGATGGCGATGAACGAGCCCATGCCCACGTACACCGCATGCCCGAAGCTGAGCATGCCACCCTGCCCCAGCAGCATGTTGTAGCTCAGGCAGATGATGATGAGATAGCCGATCTGCGACAGCATGGTCAGCGCCAGGCTGCTGGTGAAGATCATCGGCGCCACGATCAGCAGCAGCGCGAAGAAGGACCAGATCAGGATGCGGCCGATGTTCAGCGGCTTGAACCGGTAGTAGCGCACTGGCGTGGAGGTCGAAGCGGTTGTCGTTGCGGTGTTCATCGCGTCAGTCCTCCCGCGTTCCGAGAAGACCCTTGGGCCTGAAGATGAGGATCAGCACCAGGAAGAGGTACGGAAGGATCGGCGCGACCTGCGAGATCGTCAGCCTGAGCAGCTCGTAGCCGAAGGTCTGGTCGGTCACCGCCACGCCGAAGGCCTGCAGGCCGGTGGCGAGCGACTGGTCCATGGCCACGGCGAAGGTCTGCACCACGCCGATGATCAGCGAGGCCAGGAAGGCACCGGCCAGCGAGCCCATGCCGCCGACCACCACCACCACGAAGATGATGGAACCCACCGACGCGGCCATGGCCGGCTCGGTGACGTAGGTGTTGCCGCCGACCACGCCGGCCAGCCCCGCCAGCGCGGCGCCGCCGCCGAACACCAGCATGAAGACGCGCGGCACGTTGTGGCCCAGCGCCTCGACCATCTCGGGGTGCTTCAGCGCCGCCTGGATCACCAGGCCGATGCGCGTGCGCGTGAGCAGCAGCCACACCGACACCAGCATCAGCACCGCCACCAGCATGATGAACGAGCGCGACTTGGGGAACTGCGTGCCGTAGAGCGTGAAAAGCGGCCCCTGCAGCGCCGACGGCAGGCCGTACGGCACCGTGGAGCGGCCCCACACCAGCTGCACGACTTCGAGGATCAGGTACGAAAGACCGAAGGTCACCAGCAGCTCGGGAACATGGCCGAACTTGTGGACGCGGCGCAGGCAGTAGCGCTCGAAGGCGGCACCCAGCGCGAACACCAGCACCGGCGCGATGACCAGCGCCGGCCAGAAGCCGACGATGCCCGACAGCGTGTAGGCGAAGTAGGCGCCCAGCATGTAGAAGCTCGCGTGCGCGAAGTTGAGCACGCCCATCATGCTGAAGATCAGCGTGAGGCCTGAGCTCAGCATGAACAACAGCAGGCCGTAGCTCACGCCGTTGAGCAGCGAGATGACGAAGAATTCGACGTTCATCGGTCTTTCGTGTCAGTTGAAAAAGAAAAAGGCCCGAGTGTTGAAGTCGGGCCTCGACCGCGTTGGCGTGTTCCCGGAATCAGGAGGGACGCTTCATCTGGCAGGAGGTGGGCGTGCTCGCCACGTAGGCGTCGTAGAACTTCACCGGCACCAGCGTGTAGCCGGTGTTCTCGGGGCTGTAGGGGTACTTGGCGGTGGCCTTCTCCCAGCGGGTGATGTACAGGCCCTGCTGCGCCTGGTGGTCGGTCTTGCGCAGCTCGATGTCGCCGTTGAAGCTCTTGAACTTCAGGCCTTCCATCGCGGCCGCGACCTTCACCGGGTCGGTCGACTTGGTCTTCACGAAGGCCTCGGTGAGCGCCTGGAACACCGTGTAGATGTCGGTGGTGTAGAGGTCGTCGTTGAACTTCTTCTTGAAGTCGTCGGCGTACTTCTGCATGTCGCCGCCCATGTTGTAGTGGGCGTAGCCGACCTGGTAGACCTTGCCGTCCGAAGCCGCGCCCATGGCGGTCGGCGTGCCGGTGGTCACGGCGTAGTAGGTGTAGAACTTGACGTTCAGGCCCGCATCGTTGGCCGCCTTGATCAGCAGCGCCAGGTCGGAGCCCCAGTTGCCGGTGATGACGGTGTCGGCGCCCGAGGCCTTGATCTTGGCGATGTACGGCGCGAAGTCGCGCACCTGGGCCAGCGGATGCAGGTCGTCGCCCACGATCTGGATGTCGGGACGCTTGTGCTTGAGGTCTTCCTTCGCGAACTTGGAGACCTGCTGGCCGTGCGAATAGTTCTGGCCGATGATGTAGACCTTCTTGATCTCCGGCTGGTCCTTCATGTAGGTGGTCAGCGCCTCCATCTTCATCGACGTGTCGGCGTCGAAGCGGTACTGCCAGTAGCTGCACTTGCTGTTGGTCAGATCGGGGTCGACGGCGGCGTAGTTCAGATAGAGCGCCTCCTTGCCCGGGTTGCGCGCGTTGTTCTTCTCGAGCGCGTCGATGATGGCGAGCGCCGGGCCGGAGCCGTTGCCCTGCACGATGTAGCGCGCGCCCTGGTCGAGAGCCGAGCGCAGCGCGCTGGTGGTCTCCTGCGGGCTGAGCTTGTTGTCGATGCCGATGATCTCGAACTTCACGCCCGCCGCGTTCTTCTTGTTGAACTCCTCGGCGAAGAACTGGAAGGTCTTGAGCTGGTTGGTTCCGACCGCGGCCATGAGGCCCGACAGCGGATCGAGCCATGCGATCTTGACGGTTTCACCCTTCTGGGCAAAGGCACCGGTGGCGGTGGCAGCAATGACGGCTGCGGCGGCGATTTTCAGAGCGAACTTCAATCTATATCTCCTGGTCAAACCGATTCAAAACGCCGCACGAGAGTACAAGCGTTTGCAGCCCCTCCCCTCAGGGAATGCCCGTAAGAGGGGTGCCGCAAAGGCCCGTTTCTATCGCGCATGCGACACCGCGTTTCTCCAATTTGCTACCCGCCGGTAGACAGCTGCTACCGATGGGTAGGAAACGCGTTCACAAAGACGCCTAGGGGCGCTTCATCTGGCACGACGTGGGCGTGCTCGCCACGTACGATTCGAAGTACTTCACGGGAACATTGGTGTAGCCGGTGTTCTCCGCGTCGTACGGGTACTTCGCGCTCGCCTTCTCCCACCTCGCGATGTAGAGGCCCTGCTGCAACTGGTGGTCGGACTTGCGCATCTCGACCTCGCCGTTGAAGCTCTTGATCTTCATGCCCTCCAGGGCCGCCGCCACCTTCACCGGGTCGGTCGACCTGGTCTTGACGAAGGCGGCATCGAGCAGCGCGAACACGTGATAAATCGACGACTGGGTGAGGTCGTCGTTCATGCGCTTCTTGTAGCCCGCGAGCAGCTGCTGGATCTCGCCGCCCATGTTGTAGTGGGCATAGGCCACGGTGTAGACCTTGCCTTCCGAGGTGGCGCCCATCGCCGTGGGCGTGCCCGCGCCCGGCGCGTAGTAGGTCAGGAACTTGACGTTCAGGCCCGAGTCGTTGGCTGCCTTGATGAGCAGCGAGAGGTCGGAGCCCCAGTTGCCGGTGATGACGGTGTCTGCGCCCGATGCCTTGATCTTCGCGATGTAGGGAGAGAAGTCGCGCACCTGCGCCAGCGGATGCAGGTCGTCGCCCACGATCTGGATGTCGGGGCGCTTCACCTTCAGGTCTTCCTTGGCGTACTTCGACACCTGCACGCCGTGCGCGTAGTTCTGCCCGAGGATGTAGACCTTCTTGATGTCGGGCTGGTCCTTCATCCAGGTGGTCAGCGCCTCCATCTTCATCGACGTGTCGGCGTCGAGCCGGAAGTGCCAGTAGCTGCACTTGCTGTTGGTCAGGTCGGGGTCGACCGCCGCGTAGTTCATGTACAGCAGCTCCTTGCCCGGGTTGCGCGCGTTGTTCTTCTCGATGGCGTCGATGATCGCGAGCGCGGGGCCGGAGCCGTTGCCCTGCATGATGTAGCGCGCGCCCTGGTCCTGCGCGGAACGCAGGGCCGCGGTGGTCTCCTGCGTGCTGAGCTTGTTGTCGATCGCGATGATCTCGAACTTCACGCCCGACTGATTCTTCTTGTTGAGCTCTTCAGCAAGGAACTGCGTGGTCTTCAGCTGATTGGTGCCCACCGCCGCCATCAGGCCCGACAGCGGGTCGAGCCAGGCGATCTTGACGGTCTCGCCCTTCTGGGCGAACGCCGCGGCAGCGCTCACCAACATTGCACAGGCAGCTACAGACTTGATGGCAAATTGCATGAAGAGTCTCCGGTGTGAAAGGCGGACCGCCAGCGTACAAGCGGCCTTTTTTTCGCCGCACAGGGATTGCCCGCAAGCAGGGCCGCCGGGGCCGCCTTGCTATCGCGTATGCGACAGCGCGGCGCTCGCGGCGGGCCCGGCGGTCATGCCGTGGGCAGCTTGTAGTCCTTGAGCAGCTCCCGCAGCTTCGTCTTGAGGATCTTGCCGGTGGCGCCCAGCGGGATGGCCTCGACGAACACCACGTCGTCGGGGATCTGCCACTTGGCGGTCTTGCCCTCGTAGAACTTCAGCAGCTCCTCGCGCGTGACCTCCGCGTTGGGCTTCTTCACGACGGCGATGATCGGCCGCTCGTCCCACTTCGGGTGGAACACGCCGATGCACGCGGCCATGGCCACGCCCGGGTGCGCGACGGCGATGTTCTCGATGTCGATGGAGCTGATCCACTCGCCGCCGGACTTGATCACGTCCTTGCTGCGGTCGGTGATCTGCAGGTAGCCCTCGGCATCGATGGTGGCCACGTCGCCCGTGGGGAACCAGCCGCGGTTGCGTTCATCTGGAATGAGCGGATCGCCGCCCTCTCCCTTGAAGTACTCCTTGACGATCCACGGGCCCTTGACCAGCAGGTCGCCGTAGGCCTTGCCGTCCCAGGGCAGCTCCTTGCCGTCGCCGTCGACGATCTTCATGTCGACGCCGAAGATGGCGCGGCCCTGCTTCATGCGGATCTGCAGCTGCGCGTCGGCCGGCAGCGACAGGTGCTTGTTCTTGAGCGTGCACAGCGTGCCCAGTGGGCTCATCTCGGTCATGCCCCAGGCGTGAAGCACCTCCACGTTGTAGATGTCCTGGAACGCCTTGATCATGGCCGGCGGGCAGGCCGAGCCGCCGATCACCGTGCGGTTGAGCTTGCTGAACTTCAGGCCGCCCGCCTGCATGTGGCCCAGCAGCATCTGCCACACGGTGGGCACGCCGGCGGCGAAGGTCACGCCCTCGGCCTCGATGAGGTCGTAGACAGACTTGCCGTCGAGCGCCGGGCCGGGGAACACCAGCTTGCAGCCCACCAGCGCCGCCGAGTACGGAATGCCCCACGCGTTGACGTGGAACATCGGTACCACCGGCAGCACCGAGTCGCGCGCCGACAGGCGCATCACGTCGGGCAGTGCAGCGGCATATGCATGCAGCATCGTCGAGCGATGGCTGTAGAGCGCGGCCTTCGGGTTGCCCGTGGTGCCGCTCGTGTAGCACATGCTCGAGGCGGAGTTCTCGTCGAAGCTGGGCCATTCGTAGTCGGTGGGCTGGGAGCCCATCCAGCTTTCGTAGCTCACGAGGTTGGGCACGCCGCTGTCGGCCGGGAGCTTGTCGGCATCACACAGTGCAACCCATTTCCGGATCGTGGGACACCGCGCATGCACCGCCTGCACCAGCGGCAGGAACGTGAGGTCGAAGCACAGGATCTGGTCTTCGGCATGGTTGGCGATCCACGCGATCTGGTCGGGGTGCAGCCGCGGGTTGATGGTGTGCAGCACGCGGCCGCTGCCGCTCACGCCGTAGTACAGCTCCAGGTGGCGATAGCCGTTCCAGGCCAGGGTGGCGATGCGGTCGCTGAACAGCAGCTGCTCGCCATCCAGCGCGTTGGCCACCTGCTTGGCGCGCGATGCGATGTCGCGCCACGTGCAGCGGTGGATATCGCCTTCGACACGGCGCGAGACGATCTCGCCGTCGCCGTTGTGGCGCTCGGCGAACTCGATCAGCGACGAGATCAGAAGCGGTTGGTCTTGCATCAAACCCAGCATCTACAGACTCCTATGTGAAATGACTTCTTCAAAGCTCGGGAACAACGCATTCACGCAAGCTTCGGCCATTTGCACAATGACACAAACCCGCACTGCACGATTGAACGAAGCGGCTCATTGCATGAGCGTGATCTTGGTGGCCGTGGGAGTGGCGTCGAGCAGCAGCTGCGAGGGCCAGGGCGCCCAGGTTGCACCAAGTTCGGGCGTGTTCGGGTCGCCCGTTCGCATGAAGGCGCCCACGCTGGCCATGACCGCGTTCGACAGCGCCAGCCTCCCCTTTTCGTTGGCCTTGCCGCGGATCACGTTCGACAGCACCGAAGGACCGAAATTGCCGAACACGAAAGGCAGGTCGAAGGCGTGAGCCGCGCCGTAGACGTCGTTCCAGGGAGAGGCTTCCTGGGCCCAGTCGAGGCGGTAGTGCCAGATGTTCGACTGGCGCGTCTTCATCGTGTCGAGCAGGTTGTCGCGGTTGGCTTCGAACAGGCCCTTGGTGATGAGCGCGGTGGCCGCGTCGTAGCCGGTGCCGGCCTTGTCTACCGGAAGGTAGAACGGGTCGATGATGTCTTCCACCTTGAGCGTGGGCGCCGCATCGGGGTCGAAGCTGAACATCATCGAGAAGCGCTGGGCGTCGTTGACGATCCACCCCGGCTTCGGGAAGCCGATGGTGCCCAGCAGCGACGCGAAGAGCTTGCCCTCGTCGCGCGTGTTGCCCGAGAGCATCGGCACCTTCGCGTACTGGTCGGCGGCGATGGCGCCGATGGGGTCGGTCGGGATCACCGTGCCGTCGGGAATGGGGCCGATAGCCCCCTGCACCCCGACGACGGTGGTCAGCATCTTTCCACCGTCCTGCGAACGCAGATAGTCGGCAATCTGCGCGGGCGTGCGGGTGGCGATGTACGCCTTGGCAGCCGTCGCGTCGGCGGCAGTGCCGTCGGCGACGAGCAGCTTCTCGAGGATGGCCTCGCCCTGAGCCAGCGAGACCGAGGCCGGCGACAGCGAAGGCAGCGTGCCCGGCGGCAGGTTGCTCGCCAGCGAGATGCCGCCGCTCATCTCGAAGGCCTTGTGGAAGAGGCCCTTGGCCATCGGCGAGGTCATCACCGACAGCAGGTTGGTGGCGCCTGCCGATTCGCCCGAGAGCGTGACGTTGCCCGGGTCGCCCCCGAAGCTGGCGACGTTGTCGCGGATGAAGCGCAGCGCCGCCATGTTGTCGAGCAGCGCGAAGTTGCCCGAATCGTCGCCCTCGCTGCCGCCCGGACGCAGCTGCGGCACGTTCAGGAAGCCCAGGATGCCCAGCCGGTAGCTGGCGGTGATGACCACCGCATTGGCGGCCTTGGCCAGCGCCGCGCCGTCGTACAGCGGGTCTGCCGTGTAGCCCGAGATGTTGCTGCCGCCGTGAATGAAGAGCAGCACCGGCAAGTTCTTCTCTTCCGTGGCCGGGCGCCAGATGTTGACGAACAGGCAATCCTCGCTGCCCGAGGGCTTGCCCAGCATGGTGCCGATGGTCTCGTCGTAGGTGTTGTTGGCGCCCGGGCTGAAGATGCGGCCGATCTGCAGGCAGGCGTTGCCGAACCTGGTGGCCGGGCGGATGCCGCTCCAGGGCTCGGGCGCCGCAGGCGCGCGCCAGCGCAGTGCGCCGACTGGCGGCTTGGCGAACGGAATGCCTTTCCAGAACCAGGTGCCGGTCCTGGCGCTGTCGTCCACGCCCTCGACCTTGCCGGCAACGGTCTGGCGGACCATGGGGCCATCCGCCGCGGGCGGGGCCGGCGCCGGAGCCGGTGCGGGCGGCGGGCCCGGAAGGAAGGCGAAGCCGGACGAGCCGGAGCCGCCACCGCCGCAGGCCGAAAGAGCCGCCAGGGCGGCCGCGGCCATCACCAGGGCGACGGCCCTGGCCGTTGCCGTCTTCTTTACCGCCGCCGGACCCTGCCGGTCGCGTGCGTTCGTCTCTGTCTCCATGTTTCTTGTCTCCACACCGGGTTAATCGGAATTCCTGGTCTGACGCGCCGCGCCCATACTCCGGGGCCGCCGAACGCGTAAAAAAATTCTAGAAACCGGCACGGTTTTCATCGCTATCGCAACAAAGCCAAACGAATGACTTCAGGAGCCTCCACGCCACTGCGCCAACGCGGTACCCCGCGCCGGGCGGGCTGCATGCCGCAGCCGGAGCTGCGCACCAGCTCGGCCGCGTGGCTCGAGGGCGTCCTGTCGATGTTCGAGGCCGAAGGACTGGATGTGCCCTCGCTGCTGTGCGAAGCCGGCTTCGACCCCGACTCGCTGCACCGGCAGAACGCGCGCATCCCGGTCGATGAGATCTCGGTGCTCTGGCAGCTCGCGGTGGCCCGCGCCGGCCGGCCCACGCTGGGCCTGCACCGAGACCTGGCTTCCACACACAGCAAGCTGGGCACGGTGGGGCATGCGATGTCGTGCAGCTCCAGCCTCGAATCGGCGCTGGTGCGGCTCACGCGCTACATGGCCGTTATTTCGGACGCCACCGCCTTCTCTCTGCACCCCGATCCGCGCGGCTGCTGGATGGTGATGCGACACACCGGCGGCAGCCTGCCCATTCCGCGCCAGCGCGTCGAATACGCCCTGCTGACCGTGCTCATGCAGTGCCAATGGCTCACGCGGCGCGAGCTGCAGCCGCTGGCGATGGAGTTCGTCTACCCCGCCCCGGCCGACGACCGCCTGCACCGCGAGGCCTTCGGCTGCGAGATCCGGTTCAACGCCGAGGCCAACCGCCTGCTGCTGTCGGCCGCCGACATGGCCACGCCGCTGCCCACCTTCCACGAAACGCTGGGCGAGATGCAGGAGCATCTGCTGGACGATCAGCTCGATCTGCTGGGCCAGACCACCACCAGCACGCTGGTGTGCGCCGAGATCGCGCGCCGCCTGCAGCACGGCGAACCGCGCCGGCAGGACGTGGCCTCCGGCCTCGGGCTGGCCGAGCGCACGCTGCAGCGGCGGCTGCAGGAGGAGTCGGTGTCCTTCCAGTCGCTGCTCGACCGCACCCGCCGCGAGCTGGCCAAGCAGTACCTGGCCGAAGACCGCCACACGCTGACCGACGTGGCCGACATGCTGGGCTTCGTCGATACCAGCAACTTCTTCCGCGCCTGCAAGCGCTGGTTCGGCGTGCCGCCGGCGCAGTACCGGGCCCGCCTCTGGGACACCCCCGCCGCCCTCGCGGCCTGACACCGGCCGGCCCCCGATGGCCCGCCCGGCCAGGGGTTACGCGCGGTGCCGGACAATCCGGGCATGAGCTTGCTTGCTGAAGACACCGAGGCCGCGGACCTGGGCTTGCGCTGGAAACCGGGTTTCGCCGCCCTTGGACCGGCCTTCCTCACCGAACTGCGCCCCACGCCCCAGCCCGATCCCTATTGGGTAGGCCGCAGCGAAACCGTCGCCCGCCAGCTCGGGCTGCCGGCCGGCTGGCACGAATCCGGCGCCACGCTGGCGGCCCTCACCGGCAGCCTGCCCGTTACAGGCACCCGCCCCTTCGCCACCGTCTACAGCGGCCACCAGTTCGGCGTGTGGGCCGGGCAGCTCGGCGACGGGCGCGCCATCATGCTCGGCGAGACCGAAGGTGGTCTCGAAGTGCAGCTCAAGGGCGCCGGGCGCACGCCCTATTCGCGCGGCGGCGACGGCCGCGCGGTGCTGCGCTCGAGCATCCGCGAATTCCTCTGCAGCGAGGCCATGCACGGCCTGGGCATCCCGACCACCCGGGCGCTGTGCGTGACCGGCTCCGATGCCCCCGTGTACCGTGAGGAGATCGAAAGCGCCGCCGTCGTCACCCGCGTGGCGCCCAGCTTCGTGCGCTTCGGCCACTTCGAGCATTTCGCGGCCAACCAGCGCAACGACGAACTGCGCGCCCTGGCCGATTACGTCATCGACCGCTATTACCCCGCCTGCCGCACCACCGAGCGCTTCAACGGCAACGCCTACGCCGCCTTCCTCGAAGCCGTGAGCGAGCGCACCGCCGCCCTGCTCGCCCAATGGCAGGCCGTGGGCTTCTGCCACGGGGTGATGAACACCGACAACATGAGCATCCTCGGGCTCACCATCGACTACGGCCCGTTCCAGTTCCTCGACGGCTTCGACCCGCGCCACATCTGCAACCACAGCGACACCAGCGGGCGCTACGCCTTCAACCAGCAGCCCAACGTCGCCTACTGGAACCTCTTCTGCCTGGCGCAGGCGCTCCTGCCGCTGATCGGCGACCAGGAAGTGGCCGTGGCTGCCCTGGAGTCTTACAAGACGGTGTTCCCGAACGATTTCGAGGCCCGCATGCGCGCCAAACTGGGCCTTCCTGAAGCAGCCGAGGGCGACCGCGCGCTGATCGAAGGCGTGCTCAAGCTGCTGGCCGCCGGCAAGGTCGACTACACCATCTTCTGGCGCCGGCTCTCCAACTACGTGGCCGACGGCAACGTGGAGCCGGTGCGCGACCTCTTCCTCGATCGCCCGGGCTTCGACGCCTGGCTGCTATCGTTTTCGCAGCGCCATGCCGCCGCCGACAGGGCCCGGGCCGCGGAACTGATGCGCCGCTCCAACCCGAAGTTCGTGCTGCGGAACCACCTTGGACAGCAGGCCATCGAAGCGAGTCAGCAAAAGGACCACTCGGGTGTGGCAGTCTTGCTGGCTCTGCTGCAGACCCCATTTGAAGAACATCCCGGCGCCGACGCGTATGCCGGGTTCCCGCCCGACTGGGCCTCCACGATCGAAATCAGCTGCTCATCATGACCACTCCCGTACAGAAAACCGACGCCGAATGGAAAGCCCTGCTCGCTGAAAAAGGCGCCGAGCCCGCGGCCTTCGAGGTGACGCGCCACGCGGCCACCGAACGCCCCTTCACCGGCAAGTACGAGGCGCACTGGGAAGACGGCACCTACCACTGCATCTGCTGCGGCGCCAAGCTCTTCGAGTCGGCGACCAAGTTCGACGCCGGCTGCGGCTGGCCCAGCTTCTCGCAGGAAGCCGTGCCGGGCGCCATCCGCAACATCATCGACCGCTCGCACGGCATGGTGCGCACCGAGAATGTCTGCGCCAATTGCGGCGCCCACCTGGGCCACGTGTTCCCCGACGGCCCGACCGAAACCGGCCTGCGCTACTGCATGAACTCGGCGTCGCTCGACTTCCAGAAGAAATAAGAGAAAAGAAACAGGCAATCCGCTCGATGAAACTGATCCTCGACTTCTTCCCGATCCTGCTCTTCTTCATTGCCTACAAGATGGGCAACATCTACACCGCCACCGGCGTGCTCATGGCCGCCACGGTGGTGCAGATGGCGATCATCTACGCCACCGAGCGCAAGCTGCAGGCAATGCAGAAAGCCACGCTGGTGCTGATCCTGCTGTTCGGCACGCTCACGCTGGCGCTGCACGACGATCGCTTCATCAAGTGGAAGCCGACGGTGCTCTATGGCGCCATGGCGCTGGCGCTCGCGGTGGCGCTGTGGGCGCTGAAGAAGAACTTCCTGAAGATGCTGCTGGGCTCGCAGCTGGAGCTGCCCGACCGCATCTGGGGCCGGCTCAACGTGGCGTGGATCGGCTACTGCGTCTTCATGGCCGTCATCAACGGCTACGTGGCGGCGTACTTCACGACCGAGGCCTGGGTCAACTTCAAGCTCTGGGGCTACGTGTTCCCCATCGTCTTCCTGGTGGCGCAGGGCCTGTACATCGCGCCGCACCTGAAGAACGAAGAAGACAAGCCCGCGGCATGACGAGCACGGCCGCCCCCCTTCCCACCACGGCCGAACTCGAGGCGGCGCTGCGCAAGGCGCTTGCGCCGACCGCGCTCGAGGTGATCGACGAAAGCGCCGCCCACGCGGGGCACGCCGGTGCCAACGCCGAGGGCCGGGGCACCCATTTCAGGGTACGCATCGCCTCCCCCCTGTTCGAGGGGAAGCCCCGCGTGGCGCGGCATCGGCTTGTGTATGATGCCCTCCACGTTTTCATCGCACAGGGTCTGCACGCCATCGCCATCGAGGTGCTCTGAGTCAGTCGTCCAACGCATCGCTCGCACGCCGCGCCCGCACCGGCAGCTGCTTTCTCCCTTTCTTCCCTCAATCCCCTGCTTTCATTACCGCGCAACTCCTACACGCGCATTTCCTTCCCAGCTCGACCATTCATTCCATGAAAAAACAAATCTTGCAGGCCGTCGCGGCCGCAGCGCTGCTCGGTGCCATCCCCATGGCGGCCCTGGCGCAGAACGCAGCCATCGTGAACGGCAAGCCGGTGCCCAAGGCCCGCATGGACGTCCTGGCCCAGCAGCTGGCAGCCGCCGGCCGCCCGGTGACGCCCGAGATGCAAGGCCAGCTGCGCGAGGAAATCGTGGCGCGCGAAGTGTTCATGCAGGAAGCCCAGAAGCAGGGCCTCGACGCCACCGAGGACTACAAGAATCAGCTCGAACTCGCCCGCCAGGCCATCCTGATCCGCGCGCTCTTCGAGAACTACCGCAAGACCAACCCGGTCTCGGACGCCGACGTGAAGGCCGAGTACGACAAGTTCGTCGCAGCCAACGGCGGCAAGGAATACAAGGCCCGCCACATCCTGGTCGAGACCGAAGACCAGGCCAAGAAGATCATGGCCGACCTGAAGAAGGGCGCGAAGTTCGAGGACATCGCCAAGAAGCAGAGCAAGGACCCGGGTTCGGGCGCCAACGGCGGCGACCTCGACTGGGCCAACCCCGCGAGCTTCGTGCCCGAGTTCTCCGAGGCGATGATCAAGCTCAAGAAGGGCGAGACCACCCCCGCCCCGATCAAGACCCAGTTCGGCTGGCACATCATCCGCGTCGACGACATCCGCCAGGCACAGCTGCCGAAGCTGGAAGAAGTGAAGCCGCAGATCACGCAGCAGCTGCAGCAGCAGCGCCTGCAGAAGTACCAGGAAGACCTGCGCGCCAAGGCAAAGGTCGAGTAATCGATCCTGGCAAAGGAAAAGCGGCCTTCGAGCCGCTTTTTTATTGCAGTTCTTCTCGTTCTTCCAGTTCTCTTTTCAGATGGCCCAGGTGCCGAAGTTCTCACCCGGGCCATCGAGCGCCGTGAAAGCCTGCCAGGCCTTCTCCGCGTCGGCGCCCTGCACTGCGCGCCCCAGTGCCTCGAGCGTGCGGTAGATATTCTTCGACGCGCCGAAGTGCTTGGCGTTGAGCGCTTCGAGCTGCGGCAGCAGGGTTCCCAGGATTGCGGCGCGAGCTGCCGACGACGCCGCATCATCCTCGCGCCAGGCGACCAGCTGCCTGCGAATCAGGTCCTCGATCCGCGCCGCTTCCAGCACGCGCCGGCTTTGCGGGTGATCGAGGTCGAGCATCGGTTCAGCCCACCCAGCGGCGCGCGTTGCGCCAGATCTGCATCCAGGGACTCAGCTCGCTCTTGTCGCCCGAGGTCCAGCTCATCTGGATGTTGCGGAACACGCGCTCCGGATGCGGCATCACTGCGGTGAAGCGGCCGTCCGGCGTGGTCACGGAGGTCAGGCCGCCGGCGCTGCCGTTGGGGTTGAACGGGTACTGCTCGGTGGGCTTGCCGTGGTTGTCGACGAAGCGCATCGCAGCGATCGCCTTGTCGGCGTCGCCGCGGTACTTGAAGTTGGCGTAGCCCTCGCCGTGCGCCACCGCGATCGGCAGGCGGCTGCCGGCCATGCCCGCGAAGAAGATGCTGGGCGATTCGAGCACCTCGACCATCGACAGCCGCGCCTCGAAGCGCTCGCTCTGGTTGGTGGTGAAACGCGGCCAGGCCTCGGCGCCCGGGATGATGTCGGCCAGCTCGGCGAACATCTGGCAGCCGTTGCACACGCCCAGGCCGAAGGTGTCGGCGCGGCCGAAGAAGGTCTTGAACTGCTCGGCCAGCTTCGGGTTGAAGGTGATGCTGCGGGCCCAGCCGATGCCGGCGCCCAGCGTGTCGCCGTAGCTGAAGCCGCCGCAGGCGACCACGCCCTTGAAGTCGGCGAGGTCCGCCCTGCCCGTCTGCAGGTCGGTCATGTGCACGTCGAAGGCTTCGAAGCCGGCCTCGGTGAAGGCGTAGGCCATCTCGACGTGCGAGTTGACGCCCTGCTCGCGCAGGATCGCGACCTTGGGGCGCGACTGCAGGATGGCCGGGGCAACGGGTTGTTGCGCGTTCGGCAGGAACACGTGCATGCCCGGGTCGGCCGGATCGCCGGCCGCGGCGTGTTCGGCATCGGCGCAGGCGGGGTTGTCGCGCTCGCGGGCGATCTTCCAGCTGACCGAGTCCCACACCTGCTGCAGGTCGTGCAGGCTCGCGCTGAACACGGACTTGGCGTCACGCCAGACTTCGATCTTGCCCTTGCCCGCGTCCATGGTGGAGCTGGCCGGACGGGTCTTGCCGACGAAGTGGCTGTGGGTGCTCAGGCCGTGGGCGCGCAGCACCTGCATGACGTCGTTGCGCTCGGCGGTGCGCACCTGCAGCACCATGCCCAGCTCCTCGTTGAACAGCGCCTTGAGCGTGAGTTCCTCGCGGCGCGCGCTGACCTGCTGCGCCCAGTTCTTGGCGTCGCCGGTCTCCATGCGGCTGTCGGAGATGCCGTCGCCTTCGGTAACGAGCATGTCGACGTTGAGCGCCACGCCGACGTGGCCGGCAAAGGCCATCTCGCAGGCGGTGGCGAACAGGCCGCCGTCGCTGCGGTCGTGCATCGCGAGGATCTTGCCGTCGGCGCGCAGCGCGTTCACGGCGTTGACGAGCGCGACAAGCTGCGCCGGGTCGTCGAGGTCGGGCACCGTGTCGCCGCTCTGGTCGAGTGTCTGCGCGAGGATGCTGCCGGCCATGCGGTGCTTGCCCTGGCCCAGGTCGATCAGCACGAGGGTGGTGTCGGCCTCTTCGGCGTCGAGCTGCGGCGTGAGCGTGCCGCGCACGTCGGGCAGCGTGGCGAAGGCGCTGACGATCAGGCTCACGGGCGAGGTGACCTTCTTCGCTTCGCCGCCGTCCTTCCACTGCGTGCGCATCGACAGGGAATCTTTGCCGACCGGGATCGACACGCCCAGTGCCGGGCACAGTTCCATGCCGACGGCCTTGACGGTCTCGTACAGGGCGGCGTCCTCGCCGGGCTCGCCGCAGGCGGCCATCCAGTTGGCCGAGAGCTTCACGCGCGAGAGTTCGATGGGCGCGGCCAGCAGGTTGGTGATGGCCTCGGCCACCGCCATGCGGCCGGAGGCCGGCGCGTCGAGCGCGGCCAGCGGCGTGCGCTCGCCCATGCTCATGGCTTCGCCGGCAAAGCCCTTGTAGTCGGCCAGCGTCACGGCGCAGTCGGCCACCGGCACCTGCCAGGGGCCGACCATCTGGTCGCGATGGCTCATGCCGCCCACGGTGCGGTCGCCGATGGTGACGAGGAAGCGCTTGGAAGCCACCGTCGGGTGCGAGAGCACGTCGATGGCCGCCTTCTGCAGATCGACGCCGGTGAGGTCGAGCGGCTTGAAGCTGCGCGCCACGGTCTTCACGTCGCGGTGCATCTTCGGCGGCTTGCCGAGCAGCACGTCCATGGGCATGTCGACCGGCTGCACTTCGGCACCTTCGTCGGCCACCAGCAGTTGGCGCTCTTCCGTCGCCACGCCGACCACCGAGAACGGGCAGCGCTCGCGTTCGCAGAAGGCCTTGAACTGCTCGAGCGATTCCGGCGCGATGGCCAACACGTAGCGCTCCTGGCTTTCGTTGCACCAGATTTCCTTGGGCGCCATGCCCGACTCTTCCAGCGGTACGGCGCGCAAGTCGAAGCGCGCGCCGCGGCCGGCGTCGTTGGTCAGCTCGGGGAAGGCGTTGCTCAGGCCGCCCGCGCCCACGTCGTGGATCGCGAGGATGGGGTTGGCCGCGCCCTGCTGCCAGCAGTGGTTGATGACCTCCTGCGCGCGTCGCTCGATCTCGGGGTTGCCGCGCTGCACCGAGTCGAAGTCGAGCTCGGCCGCGTTGGCGCCGGTGGCCATCGAGCTGGCGGCGCTGCCGCCCATGCCGATGCGCATGCCGGGGCCGCCGAGCTGGATCAGCAGCGAGCCGGCGGGGAACTGGATCTTCTTGGTCTGCGTCGCTTCGATGCTGCCCAGGCCGCCCGCGATCATGATGGGCTTGTGATAGCCGCGCTGCACGGTGTCGACGTCGCTCGCCACGGTCTGCTCGTACTCGCGGAAGTAGCCCAGCAGGTTGGGACGGCCGAACTCGTTGTTGAACGCGGCGCCGCCCAGCGGGCCCTCGGTCATGATCTGCAGCGGGCTGGCGATGTGCTCGGGCTTGCCGTAGCTGCCCTCTTCCGGCCAGAGCTTCGAGACGGTGAAGCCGGTCAGGCCGGCCTTGGGCCTGGAACCACGGCCGGTGGCGCCCTCGTCGCGGATCTCGCCGCCCGCGCCGGTCGAGGCACCCGGGAACGGCGAGATGGCCGTGGGGTGGTTGTGCGTCTCGACCTTCATCAGCACATGGCTCAGGGCGCTATCTTTTTGATAGCTCTGCGAGCCGCTGGCGGGCACGAAGCGCTCGATGGCTGTGCCTTCCATGATCGAGGCGTTGTCGGCGTAGGCCACCACCGTGTGCTGCGGGTTCAGCTTCTCGGTGTTGCGGATCATCGAGAACAGGCTCTGCGGCTGGGCCTGTCCGTCGATGGTGAAGTTGGCGTTGAAGATCTTGTGGCGGCAGTGCTCGCTGTTGGCCTGCGCGAACATCATGAGCTCGACGTCGCTGGGGTTGCGGCCCAGGCGGGTGAAGGCGTCGACCAGGTAGTCGATCTCGTCCTCGGCCAGCGCCAGGCCGAAGCCGGTGTTGGCCGCCACCAGCGCGGCGCGGCCGCCGCCCTGCACGTCGACCTGCGCCATCGGCTGGGCCGGCAGCTCGCTGAAGAGGCTGGCGGCCTGCTCGACCGTGGCCAGCACCGATTCGGTCATGCGGTCGTGCAGCGGGACGGCCACGGCCGCCAGCTGGTCGCCGTCGAGCACGGGGGCCTTGCCGATCAGCGGGGCCTTCAGCTTCAGGTGGTACTGGGTGACGCGCTCGACGCGCCGCAGGGCCAGCCCGCAGTTGTGGGCGATGTCGGTGGCCTTGGAGGCCCAGGGCGACACGGTACCCAGGCGCGGCGTGACCACCACGCTGGTGCCCGCCTTGGCCGGCGCCTCGAAGGGGTCGCCGTAGGTCAGCAGCGCGGCGAAACGCTCGCGGTCGGCCTGGCCGAGCGCCGCGTCTGTCACCACGAGGTGCACGAAACGGGCCGAGATGCCCTCGATGCGCGGTTCGATGGATTGCAGCTTCGGCAGGAGCTGGCGTGCGCGGAAGTCGCTGAGCGCGCTGCCGCCCTCGAACATGGTTACGACAGGAAGGGCTTGAGGTGCGGGCTGCGTCACGGTCGATGGGGCCTCGGGGGCCGCGTTGGGAAATCAAGGAATCGAGGCGGATGGCCGCTGACTGGGGTCATCCGCGTTAACCCGGGATTTTAGCCGGGCCAATGGGATAATTCGGCCATGAGCATTAACTACAAAGACGCTGCAGGCATCGAAGCCATGCGGGTCGCATGCCGCCTGGCCTCCGAGGTGCTGGACTACCTCACTCCCCTCATCAAGCCCGGCATCACGACCAACGATGTCGACCGGCTGGCTGCCGAGTACATGGTCAAGCAGGGCACCACCTCCGCCACGGTGGGCTACATGGGCGCGAGCAGCGTCCCGTTCCCGAAGTCGCTGTGCACCTCGGTGAACCACGTGGTGTGCCATGGCATCCCGAACGACAAGCCCCTGAAGAAGGGCGACATCATGAATGTCGACGTCACCGTCATCAAGGACGGCTGGTTCGGCGACAACAGCCGCATGTACGTGATCGGCGACGCCTCCATCGCGGCCAAGCGCCTGTGCCAGATCACCTTCGAGGCCATGTGGCACGGCATCCTGCAGGTGCGCCCTGGCGCGCACCTGGGCGACGTGGGCCATGCGATCCAGAAGTTCGCCGAGGGCCAGGGTTTCTCGGTGGTGCGCGAGTTCTGCGGCCACGGCGTGGGCCAGCGCTTCCACGAGGAACCCCAGGTGCTGCACTACGGCCGCCCGGGCACCATGGAAGAACTCAAGCCCGGCATGATCTTCACCATCGAGCCGATGATCAACGCCGGCAAGCGCGACGTGAAGGAAGACTTCAAGGGCGGCCAGTACGACGGCTGGACCATCGTCACGCGCGACCACTCGCTGTCGGCGCAGTGGGAGCACACCGTGCTCGTCACCGAGACCGGCTACGAGGTGCTGACGCTGTCGGCCGGAAGCCCGCCGCTGCCCTCCTTCGTCACCGCCACCAAGACCTGACGCGCAGACGCACCCCCTCGCCGTGATCGAAGCAGCCAACATCGACGTGGCGACGCTGCGCGAAGCCTATCGCGCGAAAAAGCTCGCTCTGTTCGACACCCTGCGCTTCGCGCGCGCCCCGACCCGCAGCGTCCACACGGTGCTGCGCCAGCTCTCGGCGCTGGCCGACGAAACGCTGTGCACCCTGTGGCGCGACGCCGGCTTCGGCGACTCGCTCACGCTGGCGGCCGTGGGCGGCTTCGGGCGCGGGGAGCTGTTTCCGTATTCCGACGTCGACGTGCTGCTGCTGCTGCCGCCCGAGGGCGAGGCCGGCGGCATCGAGCCGGCCCGCATCGAGGCGTTCATCGGCCAGTGCTGGGACGCCGGCCTGGAGATCGGCTCCAGCGTGCGCACTGTCGAAGAATGCCTGGCGGAGGCCGAGAAGGACGTCACCGTGCAGACCTCGCTGCTCGAGGCGCGCCTGATCGCCGGCAACAAGAAGCTCTTCACCGCCTTCCGCCGCCGCTTCTCGCGCGCCATCGACCCGCAGGCCTTCTTCGTGGCCAAGTCGCAGGAAATGCGGCACCGCCACCAGAAGTTCGACAACACGCCCTACGCGCTGGAGCCCAACTGCAAGGAATCGCCGGGCGGCCTGCGCGACCTGCAGACCATCCTCTGGATGACCAAGGCCGCCGGCTACGGCAGCCGCTGGGACGACCTGGCCAAGAACGGCCTGGCCACGTCCTTCGAGGCGCAGCAGATCAAGCGCAACGAGGCACTGCTTTCGCTGATCCGCGCACGGCTGCACGTGATCGCCAACCGGCGCGAGGACCGCCTGGTGTTCGACCTGCAGACCGCCGTGGCCGCCAGCTTCGGCTACGAGAGCGAGTCCCAGCGCAAGTCCAGCGAGGCGCTCATGCGGCGCTACTACTGGGCCGCCAAGGCGGTGTCGCAGCTCAACCAGATCCTGCTGCTCAACATCTCCGAGCGGCTGCAGCCCAGCGACGAGCAGCACACGCCGATCAACGAGCGCTTCTACGAACGCGCCGGCCTGATCGAGATCGCCAGTGACGACCTCTACGAGCGCGAGCCGCACGCGGTGCTCGAGACCTTCCTGCTCTACCAGAAGACCATCGGCGTGAAGGGCCTGTCGGCGCGCACGCTGCGCGCTCTCTACAACGCGCGCCACGTGATGGACAGCAAGTTCCGCAACGACCCGGTCAACCACCAGACCTTCATGCGGATCGTGCTGCAGCCCTACGGCATCACGCACGCCTTCAGGCTGATGAACCAGACCTCGGTGCTGGGGCGCTACCTGCGGGTGTTCCGCAGCATCGTGGGGCAGATGCAGCACGACCTGTTCCACGTCTACACGGTGGACCAGCACATCCTGATGGTGCTGCGCAACGTGCGGCGCTTCTTCATCGCCGAGCACGCGCACGAGTACCCGTTCTGCTCGCAGCTGGCGGCCGGCTGGGACAAGCCCTGGATCCTGTACGTGGCCGCCCTCTTCCACGACATCGCCAAGGGCCGCGGCGGCGACCACTCCACGCTGGGCGCGCGCGACGTGCAGCGCTTCTGCAAGCAGCACGGCATCGCCCGCGAGGACGCGAAGCTCATCGAATTCCTCGTGGCCGAACACCTGGTGATGAGCCAGGTCGCCCAGAAGCAGGACCTGAGCGATCCGGAGGTGATCGGCGCCTTCGCCAAACGCGTGGGCAACGAGCGCTACCTGACCGCGCTCTACCTGCTGACGGTGGCCGACATCCGCGGCACCTCGCCGCGCGTGTGGAACGCCTGGAAGGGCAAGCTGCTGGAAGACCTGTACCGCTACACCCTGCGTGCACTGGGCGGCCGCATGCCCGACCCGGACGCCGAGGTCGAGTCGCGCAAGCGCGAGGCCCTGGTGCAGCTCGCCCTGCACGCCCAGCGCTTCGAGGCGCACAAGGCCCTGTGGGACACGCTCGACGTCGGCTATTTCATGCGCCACGACGCTGGCGAGATCGCCTGGCACGCCAAGCAGCTCTCGCGCTTCGTGCCGCCGCCGAACGTGCCGGCCGACCCCAAGGCAGCGCCCATCGTCAGGGCGCGCCTGTCCCCGGTGGGCGAAGGCCTGCAGGTGGTCGTGTACACGCCCGACCAGCCCGACCTGTTTGCGCGCATCTGCGGCTACTTCGACCAGGCATCCTTCAGCATCCTGGACGCCAAGGTGCACACCACGAGCAACGGCTACGCGCTCGACACCTTCCAGGTGGTGACCACCTTCCTGCCGGACCACTACCGCGACCTGATCAGCATGGTCGAGTCGGGCCTGGCGCAAACGCTCACCGAGGCCGGCGCGCTGCCGCCGCCCAGCATGGGCCGGGTGTCGCGCCGGGTGCGCAGCTTTCCGATCAAGCCGCGCATCAGCCTGCTGCCGGACGACAAGGCGCAGCGCTGGCTGCTCAGCATCTCGGCCAGCGACCGCGCGGGCCTGCTGTATTCGGTGGCGCGGGTGCTGGCGCGCCATCACCTGAACCTGCAGCTCGCCAAGGTCACGACGCTGGGCGAGCGGGTGGAAGACACCTTCCTGATCAGCGGCCCCGAACTACAGGGCCAGAAGACGCAACTGGCCATCGAAACAGAATTGATGGAAGCACTGGCCTCCTGACACCCCGGGAGCCCTCAGAATGTCGGCCATGGAATTCCTGATCGAACAGCTATCCGAAACCGTCTCCTCGGCCACGACGCTGGAAGACCTCGCGCGCCCGATGCTCGAAATGCTCGAGGCGGCAACCGGCCTTGAATCGGCCTATCTCACGGTCATCGAGCCCGACAAGGCCCGCCAGCACATCCTCTTCGCCCACAACGCGGGCGAGCTGACCATTCCCGAAGGCGCCTACGTTCCCTGGGGCGACACGCTGTGTCGCCATGCGCTGGAAGAAGACCGCATCTACGCCGACGATGCCGGCGGCTGCTGGGGCGATGCCGATGCGGCCCGCGAACTGGGCATCCAGACCTGCGCGAGCGCACCCGTCAGGCTCGACGGCGGCGGCCTGCATGGCGCGCTGTGCGCCGCCAGCGCCCGGCAGATGCCCCTGCCGGCCATCGCCGAACCGGTACTTCGCCTGTTCGCAAAGCTGATCGCCCAGCAGGTGGACCGCGAGCAGATGGTCGCCAGGCTCGACAAGGCCGGCATCGAACTCTCGGCCAATGCAGCGACCGACGTACTTACCGGCCTGCCGAACCGCCGCGCCCTGGTCGACGCGCTGCAGCGCATGCTGGCGCAGGGCGCGCGCAGCGCCCAGAGCGTGCTGGTCGGCTTCATCGACATGGACGACTTCAAGAAGATCAACGACGCGCACGGCCACGCGGTCGGCGACGAGTTCCTGGCGGCCATGGCGAAGCAGCTGTCGAACTGCGTGCGCGCGAGCGACATGCTGGCGCGCTTCGGCTCCGACGAGTTCGTGGTGATCGGCCTGGGCCCCGGCCTCGGCGAATCGCCGCGTACCGGCGCGATGGCGCTGGGCGACCGGCTGGCGGAAAACACCAAGGGCGAACTGCGGCTCAGGAACCTGACCATCGACTACGCGGGCGCCAGCGTCGGCGTGGTGGCGGTCGATCCGCGCACCACCTCCGCCGAGGAGGCCCTGCGGCAGGCCGATGCCGCCATGTACGCGGTAAAGCACGGCCGCCGCACCATGTTCCAGCACGCGGGCGAAGCCCTCTCGGACTGACCCCGGGCCGAGTCGCGACGCGGGCGCACGGCAGCGTCGTCCGCACCTGTCTCCGATGACGGCGGGGACGAAAGCGCACTTCACCAGAAATTTGAATCCGATCGCGCCCGCGCGACGTATGGAACTCGACCCGACGAAGGTCGCGGTTCGAGCTCGTCCCCGAATTCAGACAGTTGGCCAGCTCAAATTCAGTTCTTTCGTACTAATTAGTTCACATTCATTGTCAATAGTTAACTGATCCAAGAGAATGCCTCGGCATGGAAACTGGTGCGACGTTTATTGACTATTACGAAAAGAAATCCTGCAGCGCCCAATGGCTGGAATTCAACCGCGGCATGGCCGCCGAGTTGAGCGCCGGGTTGCCTCCGGAAGATCTGAGGCAGCTTTTCTTTCGCATCGGCCAGCGTCTCGCGCAGGCCCTGCCGATCCCCCGCTGCCGCACGCTCGAGGAGTTGCAGGACCAGTTCAACGCCCGCTGGGACGGCATCGACTGGGGCTTCGCCGTGCTGAACGAGGAAGCTGACGGCGTCGCCATCACCCACGCCTGCAGCCCAGTGGCCGCCGCCTTCGGGCCCGGATCGACCGATTGGAGCGTCGGTTTCTTCGAAGGTGCCTACCAGACCTGGTTCGAGGCGCAGCACATGCCCTCCACGCTGCGCGTGCAAGCGTTGCAGCCCGAGGTCCAGGCCGGGCCGCGCATCGACCTCCGCCTGTCGAGGGCAGGCGCATGAGCACCGAGGAACACATGCCCGAGGACATCGCCGGCCTGTTCGGCAAGTTCGGCGGCAACGGCAACGGCTACAAGGAATTCGCGCCGCCCGACGCCGAGGCGCCGCGCGTGTGGCCACTGCTGTCGGGCGAGAAGATCACCCATCCGCCGGCGGTCACGGCTGCCGCCCCGATCGCTGCGCCCGCACTGGCGCCCGCTCCAGTTCCGGTCGGCGCGGCACCCCCCCTGCACGCGCCCTCGCCCGCACCGTTGGTCGCCGCTCCAGCTGCCCATGCACCGGCCGCGGTCCCGGTCTTCGCACCCGAGCCCGCACTGGCTCCGGCCGCCATCGCCTCCGGCCCGGGTTCCGCTGCGACACCGCTCGAGCAACTTTTCGCACGTCTGGCGGCGCCGCAGAAGGCCGCCGTGGCTCAGGGTCCCATGTCACGCTGGCGAAGGCCGACGTGACGATGGTTGTCATCCCCGTAATCTCCTCCAAGGGCGGCGTAGGCAAGACGACGATTGCCGCCAACCTCTGCACCGCGCTCGCGCAGCGCGGCAGGCAGGTGCTGGCCATCGATCTCGATCCGCAGAACGCGCTGCGTTTCCACATCGCCAACGAGCCGCAGGCCTGTGACAGCGGCCTGGTCGAGGCTGCCACCGGCCTGATGCCGTGGACCCGCGCCATCCGTCCCGCGCACGGCGGCGTGATGCTGCTGCCCTTCGGCGACGTCGACGACGAACGCCAGATAGCGTTCGAGCAGCAGCTGGCCCGGTCGCCCGGCTGGCTCGGCGACACGCTGGAACGCTTCGGCCTGCCCGCCGGCACGCTGGTGGTGCTCGACACACCGCCCGGCCCCTCGGTCTACCTGCAGCAGGCGCTGCGCGCGGCCAGCTTCGGCGTGGTCGCGGTGCTGGCCGATGCGGGCTCCTTCGCCACGCTGCCCATCGTCGAGCGCATGCTCGACAAGTACGCCCGCCCACGCGGCGGCTACCTCGGCACCGGCTACGTGGTGAACCAGATCGACCCGGGCAAGAGGCTCAACCACGATGTCTTCGAACTTCTGCGCCAGCGGCTGCGCCCCGAGCTGCTGGGCATGCTGCACCTGGACCAGGCGGTGCCAGAGGCGCTGGCCTCGGCCGCGCCGGTGCAGCGCTACGCGCCCATGAGCCAGGCGACGCAGGACATCGACGCCTGCGCCGAGCGCCTGCTCGAACGCCTCGACACCGCGCGCCAGGCGGCGTCCTTCCCGACCCTGCGGACCACGGAAACGAACCGATGAAACACGCCCAGTCCGCCGCGCCGGCCCAGCCGGAGCCCCGTCCGGCGCCGGCCATCCTGAAGCTGCTGCCGGTGCGCATCCTCGGCTGGATCGTGGCGCTCACGATGCTGCCCGCGCTGATCATCGCGCCGATGACCTTCGAGCAGCAGATCGTGCTGTCCGTGGGCATCTTCGTGGCGGCGCTCGTCACCAACCGCTTCCGCGGGCGCTTCGCCAGCCTGGTTCTGATCTTCCTGTCGGTGGTGGTGTCCTCTCGCTACACCTACTGGCGGGTGACCGAGACCATGTTCATGGACAACCCGCTCGACCTGGTGCTGGGCGTGGGACTGCTGATGGCCGAGCTCTATGCCTTCGTGGTGCTGCTGCTGGGCTACGTGCAGACCGCCTGGCCGCTCGAGCGCAAGCCGGTGCCGCTGCCGGAGGACCCGGCCGAGTGGCCCACCATCGACCTGTTCATTCCGACCTACAACGAATCGCTGTCGGTGGTTCGCTCCACGGTGCTGGCCGCGCAGCTGATCGACTGGCCGCGCGACAAGATCAAGATCTTCGTGCTCGACGACGGCCGGCGCGAGGAATTCCGCGTGTTCTGCGAACAGGTCGGCGTGACCCACGTCACGCGCGACAACAACCGCCATGCCAAGGCCGGCAACATCAACGCCGCGCTGAAGAACACCACCGGCGAATTCGTCGCGATCTTCGACTGCGACCACATCCCCACGCGCTCGTTCATGCAGATCGCCATGGGCTGGTTCGGACGCGACCCCAAGCTGGGCATGGTCCAGCTGCCCCACTACTTCTTCTCGGCCGACCCCTTCGAGCGCAACCTCGACACCTTCGGCACGGTGCCCAACGAGGGCGAGCTTTTCTACGGCCTGATCCAGGACGGCAACGACCTCTGGAACGCCACCTTCTTCTGCGGCTCCTGCGCGGTGCTGCGCCGGACCATCGTGGAAGAAGTGGGCGGCATCGCGGTCGAGACCGTAACCGAAGACGCCCACACCGCGCTGAAGATGCACCGCCTGGGCTACAACACCGCCTACCTCGCGCTGCCGCAGGCCGCGGGCCTGGCGACCGAAAGCCTCTCGGGCCACGTGGGCCAGCGCATCCGCTGGGCGCGCGGCATGGCGCAGATCTTCCGCATCGACAACCCGCTGTTCGGCCGCGGGCTGCACTGGGCGCAGCGCCTGTGCTACGTGAACGCGATGCTGCACTTCCTGTACGGGCTGCCGCGGCTCATCTACCTGACGGCGCCGCTGGCCTACCTGTACTTCGGCGCGAGCGTGATCCACGCCTCGGCCTCGATGATCTTCGCCTTCGCGCTGCCGCACATCCTGCACGCCAACCTGACCAACAGCCGGATACAGGGGCGATTCCGCTACCTGCTGTGGAACGAGGTCTACGAGGCGGTGCTGGCCTGGTACATCTTCCGCCCGACGCTGGTGGCGCTCATCAACCCCAAGCTGGGCAGCTTCAACGTGACGGCCAAGGGCGGCCTGATCCAGGAAGAGTATTTCGACAGCACCATCGCCAAGGCCAGCCTGGTGCTGCTCGCGCTGAACTTCGTGGGCGTGTGCCTGGGTGTGTGGCGGCTGACCTGGGTCGACTCTCAGCACATCGCCACCGTGTGGCTGAATCTCGCCTGGACGGTCTACAACCTGATGATCCTGGGCGCCTGCGTGGCCGCGGCCAACGAGTCGCGCCAGCTGCGCGGATCGCACCGCGTCGAACTCAACCTGCCGGCCACGCTGTACTTCGCCGATGGCCGCTCCCTGCGCTGCAACACCTTCGATTTCTCCAGCGGCGGCCTGGGCCTCGAGCTCCCGCAGGACCTGAAGCTGGACCTCGAAACGCCGGTAGAGGTGGCGCTGTACCGCAACGACCAGGAATCGCGCTTCGCCTCCACCGTGCGCTTCAGCAGCGGCAAGCGCCTGGGCCTGAGCTTCGTGCCGATGAGCTTCGCGCAGGAACGCGCGCTGGTGCAGTGCACCACCGCCCGCGCCGACATCTGGGCCGCGCGCTGGGGCAACCACCCGCGCGTGCCGATCCACCGCGTGCTCGGCCACATCATCAGCATCAGCGGCACCGGTTTCCGAGACATGTTCAGCCATTATTACCGTGCAGCCGCCTCGCGGCTGCGTCCCGTCAAAGCGAAGGAATCCACGTGACGACCCACGTGACGCCCAACCAGCGCGCGCATCGCCGCGCCGAGCATCCCGTCAGCGTGGCTTCGTCCCCGTTCGTCTCCCGCGCCGTGGCCCTCGCCGTGGCCCTCGCCGCCGCCGGCACGGCCTTCGCCCAGCCCCGGCCGGCCGAGCCCCAGGCTGCGGCCGCCGCTGCCGCCCCGCAGGCGGCGCCGGCTCCCATTGCTGCCGCGGCACCTGCCGGCGGCGCGGTGCGCGAACTCAACCTCACGCAACTCGGCATCGACTACGCGGTTCAGCTGCGCGGCATCAGCGGCACGGTGGGCATCCCGTTCAACGTGCGCGCCGACGAGCTGGTGACCGCCGCCTCGTTCAGGCTGAACTACGCCTACTCGCCCTCGCTGATCCCGGAGCTCTCGCACCTGAAGGTCACGGTGAACGACGTGCTGGTGGCCACGCTGCCGGTGCCCACCGCGGGCGCGGGCCGGCCGCAGACGGCCGACATCCCGATCGACCGGCGCCTGATCACCGAGTTCAACCGCATCAACGTCGAGCTCATCGGCCACTACACCCGCGAGTGCGAGGACCCGGCGCACACCAGCCTGTGGGCGCGTATCGACGCCACCAGCACGCTGAAGCTGACGGTGGCGCCGCTGAAGCTGGTCAACGACCTGGCCGCCCTGCCGCAGCCCTTCTTCGACCGCCGCGACGTGCGCCGCGCGCGCATTCCCTTCGTGTTCGGCACCGCCGCCTCGGGCCCGGTGCTGGAGGCCGCGGGCGTGGTGTCGTCGTGGTTCGGCGCGCTGGCAGATTACCGCGGCGCTACCTTTCCGGTGTCCGGCGGCGACCTGCCCACTGGCCACGCGGTGGTGTTCGTCACGCCCGATTCGAGCATTCCGGGCCTCACGCTGCCGGCCATCCGCGGACCGGGCCTGGCGATCGTCGACAACCCGCGCGACGCCAACGGCAAGCTGCTGCTGGTGATGGGCAGCACGCCCGCCGACCTGCGCACCGCCGCCGCCGCGCTGGCGCTCAACGCCAAGGCCTTCGCGGGCGCGACCGCATCGATCACCGCCTTCCAGGAGCCGCCCGCGCGCAAGCCCTACGACGCGCCGCGCTGGGTGCCGAGCGACCGTCCGCTGCAGCTGGGCGAACTCGCCACGGCGGCCGACCTCTCGGTGTCGGGCTACAACCCCGACGTGGTCCGCGTGAACCTGCAGCTGCCGCCCGACCTCTTCACCTGGCGCAGCCGCGGCATTCCGCTCGACCTGGAGTACCGCTACACGCCGCGCGTGCGGCCCGACCAGTCGACGCTGAACGTCAACGTCAACGAGAACTTCGTGGGCGGCCTGCCGCTGCGCTCGGCCAACCCGGCCGGCGACCGCTGGTGGAACCCGCTGGCGGTGAAGCTGATGCCCGACGGCACGCTGGCCGAACGCAAGGAAATCATCCTGCCGCCGCTGGCCATGGGCCCGCGCAGCCAGCTTCGCCTGCACTACTACTTCGAGCCGGTGGGCGGGCGCTGCGTGCCGCAGCTGGACAACGTGCGCGGCTCGATCGACCCGACTTCGAAGATCGACGTGTCGGGCTTCCCGCACTTCATCGCGATGCCCGAGCTGGCCGCCTACGCCAACGGCGGCTTCCCGTTCTCGCGCATGGCCGACCTGTCGGACACCGCCGTCATCCTGCCCGACCAGCCCAGCAGCAGCGACACCGAAATGTTCCTCGGCCTGCTCGGCCAGATCGGCCGCTCCACCGGCTACCCCGCGCTGCGCGTGAAGGTGGGCCGCTCGGGCGAGGCGCCGCAGTGGGCCGACAAGGACCTGCTGGTCATTGGCAACCTGCAGAACCAGCCGCTGTTCACCCAATGGGCCGACCGGATGCCGCTCAAGCGCAACGGCACCGCGCCCGAGCTGAAGCTCAACAGCTGGATCGACAACGCCATCGACTTCGTGATCGGCGCACGCACCCGCGAGGACCTGCCGGGCTCGATGCAGATCTCGGTGAGCGCCGACGGCCGCGACGCGGTGCTGGCCGGCTTCCAGTCGCCGCTGCAAAGCGGCCGCAGCGTGGTCGCCGCCATCACCAACAGCGAGTCGAAGGACGCGCTGCTCAACGCGCTGATGACGCCCGAGCTGCTCAAGAGCGTGCAGGGCAGCATGACCATCGTGCGCGACACGCAGGTCAACAGCGTGCTGGGCCAGGACACGTATTACGTCGGCCGCCTGCCGCCCGTCGCCTGGGTGCAGTGGCACCTCTCGCGCAGCCCGCTGATGCTGGCCGGGCTGGTGATCGTGCTGGCGCTGCTGGGCGCGGCCGTGTCGTACGCGGGCCTGCAGCTGCGCGCGCGCCGCCGGCTGTCGGTGAAGGCCAAGGGGAAGTAAGGAACTCATGCGACGCTCGAACACGGCGCCCCCACCCGAGCGGCTTGCGAGCCGGCGTGCCCTGCTGGGCGCGGCCGGGCTGGCGCTGGCGCTGCCCCGGCTGGCCGCTGCAGCGCCCACCGCCGCGCCCCCGGCGCCTGCCGCTGCTCCAGCAGCCGCACCGGCCTGCCACCCCGCCACCGACTGGGCCGCCTTCGCCGCGCGCCACATACAGCCCGACGGCCGGGTGATCGACTTCAACACGCCGCAGCAGCAGTCGACCTCCGAGGGCCAGTCGTACGGCATGTTCTTCGCGCTGGTCCACAACGACCGCGCCACCTTCTCTCGCGTGCTGGCGTGGACCGAGGCCAACCTCGCAGGCGGCAGCCTCGCCAGGCAGCTGCCGGCCTGGCAATGGGGCCGCAAGCCCAGCGGCGGATGGGGCGTGCTCGACGCCAACGCCGCCTCGGACGCCGACCTGTGGATCGCCTATTCGCTGATGGAAGCCGGCCGCCTCTGGAACGATGCCGCCTATCGCACGCTCGGCCGCGAGGTGCTGGCGCTGGCGGTGCGCGAGGAGATCATCAACGTGCCGGGCCTCGGGCGCATGCTGTTGCCCTGGCCCAAGTCGGTGGCGAGCGGGCCGCTGTGGCGCCTCAACCCGAGCTATGCGCCGCTGCAGCTGCTGCGCTACTTCCAGCAGGCCGACGCGGCCGGCCCGTGGAACGAGGTCATCGACAACACGCTGCGCATGTTCGGCGCCGTCACGCCCAAGGGCTTCGCGCCCGACTGGTGCGCCTGGTCGCAGGATTCGCGCTCTTTCGTTGCCGATCCACAGAAGGGCGTCACCGGCAGCTATGACGCCATCCGCGTCTACCTCTGGGCGGGCATGCTTTCCGAGCGCGACCCGGCGCGCAAGATGCTGCTGCTGAGCCTGCGCGGCCCGCGCCAGGCACTCGCCGAGAACCACGCGGTGCCCGAGTACGTCGACACCGTCACCGGCCAGGTCCGCGGCATGGCGCCGCTGGGCTTCTCGGGCGCAATGCTGCCCTACCTCAAGGCGCTGGACGCCGCCGACGCCCTGTCCGACCAGGTCGCCCGCGTGCCCGGCGGCCGCGCGGCGCCTCCCGCACCCAACGCAACGACGCCACCCGTGGCGCCCTTGCCGTACTACGAACAGTGCCTGTTGCTTTTCGGACAGGCGTGGCTCGACGGCCGCTATGAATTCGGCCGCAACGGCCAGCTGCAAACCTCATGGAGAACGCTATGCCGTCCCAATCGACCGGCCTGAAGCCCCGGCGCTCGCTCGGCGTCGCCCCCGGCTCGCGTCCTTTCCCGAGCCCTTTTTCGCTCTCTCCGCAATCCCGTCAATGGACGGCCTGCCTCGGCATGCTCGTCGCGCTGTGCGCCGCCAACCCCGCTCACGCGCAGGCAGACGCCAGCGCCGCGCTGATCGAGCAAGGCAACTACTGGCAGGCCCAGGGCCGTGCCGATCTCGCCGAGGAAAGCTGGAAGAAGCTGCTGAGCGTGCAGCCCCAGTCGACCGACGCGATGTACGGCATGGCGCAGGTCGAGCTCTCGCGCGGCAACTCCGAGGCCGCGCGCGGCTGGATCGCCCGCCTGCGCACCGCGAATCCGAACGACAGCCGCCTCGCGCGCCTGCAGCAGCAGTCGCAGCAGCCCGCCGGCGCGCAAAGCACGCTGCAGCGCGCCCGCGCCGCCGCGCGTGCCGGCCGTGCCGCCGAGGCAGTGGAGCTGTACCGCAGCCAGTTCGACAACCGCCCGCCGCCCGAGGCGCTGGCACTCGAGTACTACCAGGTGCTGGCCAGCACGCCCCAGGGCGCCGACGAAGGCCGCCGGGGGCTCGAACAGCTGGTGAAGGATCACCCGGAAAACACCAGCTACAAGCTCGCGCTGGCGCAGCAGAAGACATACAGCGAATCGACGCGCCGCGCCGGTATCCGTGAGCTGGTCGAGCTGACCCGACAGCCCGCCGTTGCCAGCGCCGCGCGCGCCGCGTGGCGGCAGGCGCTGATCTGGCTCGACGCCCGCCAGCCCGATGTTCCGCTCTACCAGGAATACCTGAGCAACAACCAGACCGACGCAGCCGTGGCCGCGCGGCTGGAAAGCCTCACCACCGCCAAGGCCGCGGCCACCAGCTCGCCCGGCGTTCCGGTGGGCGAAGGCTTCAAGGCGCTGGACCGCGGCGACGCGAGCACCGCCGAGCAGCGCTTCCAGCAGGCGCTTCGCACCAAGGCCGACGACACCGAGGCGCTGGGCGGACTGGGCCTGGTGCGCCTGCGCCAGGAGCGTTTCGCCGAGGCGCAGGAGCTGCTGGAGCGCGCGGTGCGCGGCGGCGGCAGCAAATGGAATTCGGCGCTGCAGAGCGCCAGCTACTGGGTGCTGGTCGGACAGGCCCGGGCCGCCCAGGGCAAGAACGACCTGCGCGGCGCGCAGTCGCTCTACGAGCGCGCGGTGTGCATCGATCCGCGCGAGCCGGTAGGCCAGAACGCGCTGGCCGACCTGCGCGCCGCCGCGGGCGACTACGCGCAGGCCGAGCAGGGCTACAAGCGCGTGCTCGAAAGCCGTCCGCAGAACACGCAGGCGCTGCGCGGACTGATCTCTGTCTACGGCCAGACTGGCCGCCCCGACGAGGCGCTGGCCCTGTCGCGCCGCCTCACGCCCGAGCAGGCCACGCAGCTGGGCGGACTGCGCGACATCCAGGTCGAGCAGGCGCGCAACCGCGCCCGCCAGCAGGCCGATGCGGGCGATACGGCCGGCGCGCAGCGCACGCTGGAAGACGCGATGCTCGCCGCGCCCGACAGCCCCTGGGTGCGGCTTGACCTCGCCAATCTCTACCGCAAGCGCGGCATGGTGTCCGAAGCGCGCGGCGTGATGGAGGGCCTGCTGATGTCGCAGCCCGACATGCCCGACGCGCTCTACGCCAGCGCCCTGCTCGCCTCCGAGACCGGCGACGCGGCAGCGGGCATCCAGTACCTCGAACGCATTCCCGCCGGCTCGCGCACGCGCGACATGGCGGCACTGCAGCGCCGCCTCTGGGCGCAGCAGCAGGCGGCACGCGCGCTGGCGCTGGCTCGCCAGGGCCAGGTGGATGCCGCACGCGGCGTGCTCGCGCAGGCAGAGTCGGCGCTCAGCGCCGACATGCCAGCCGAGCTCTGGGGCCAGCTCGCGGGCGCCTATGCCGAGATCGGCGACGCGCCGCGCGCCCTGGCCATGAGCCGCCAGCTGCTGGCGCGCTCGCCCACGCCGAGCACCGGCGACCGGCTGCTGTACGCCTCGGTGCTGCTCAAGACCAGGCAGGACATCGAGCTGTCGGCCGTGCTGCGCCAGCTGGCCACCACCAACATGACGGCCAGCCAGCGCGCCGACTTCGACAACCTGCGCATCGCCTTCGCGCTGCGCCAGACGGATTCGCTGCGCGAGGCCGGCAACCTGGAAGCCGCCTACAACGCGATGGCACCAGTGCTCGCCGAGCGCCCGGAAGATCCGCAGGCGCTGGCCGCGCTGGCACGCCTGTACTCGGCGGCGCGCGACGAAGGCCAGGCGCTCGCGCTCTACCAGCGCGTGCTTCAGCGCAACCCGACCGATCTCGACACCCTGCTCTCCGCCGCGGCCAGCGCCAGCGCGCAGCGCGACCACAGCTCGGCCGAGAACTACGTGATGGCCGCGCTCAAGCAGGCCCCCGACCAGTCGCGCGTGCTCGCGGCGGCCGGGCGCGTCTACCGCAACGCGGGCGAGAGCCGCAAGGCCGAGCAGTACCTGCGCGCGGCGGTCGAGGCCGAGCGGCAGGTGGCATCGGGCGGCTTCGCGCCCGGCGGCATGGCGGCCTCGCCGTTGCCGCCGGCCAATCCCTTCGCGGGCATGACGGGCGGCGCGCCGAGCGCGGCCGTGCCGGCCAGCTATCCGGCGGCCAACGGCAATCCATTCGCTCAGGCGCGCATGCAACCGGCGTCCTATCAGGCATTGCCGGTGCCGGCGGGTTACCCGGTCGCGCAGGCCTATCCGGCGGCGAACCAGGCGTATCCGGCCTATCCCGCGGCTGCGGCACCGAATGCCTATCCGCCTGGCGCGCTGCCCTGGAACCCGGGCGCTCCGGCGTCGAACGCCAAGGGCCGCACGACGGCGGCCAAGTCGTCGTCGACGCGCACGGCACGCAATGCCGCCGCGAACCCGAACAATGTGCCGCAGGCCTCCGCGTACATCGCGCAGCCGATGCAGCAGCCGTTACCCCAGTACCCGGTGCCCGGCACGCAGCAGGTCGCGCCGGTCTACATTCCGCCGGCGCAGCAGCCCGGCGGCTATCCGGCTCCCGGCTATCCGCAGGCGAATGCCGCGTATGCGCAGGCCAACACGCCGCGCGCGGACACCGGCTGGAATGCGCCGCCGCGCAGCGCGCCCGCGGCGAGCTCGGTGGCCGCCGAGCTGCAGGAGCTCGAATCGCAGCGCGCCGTGAGCCTCACGGCGGGCACGGTGTACCGCAACCGCGCCGGCGAGGCGGGGCTGAGCCGGCTGTCGGACTTCCAGCTGCCGATACAGGCGCGCTTCCCGGCGGGTGAAGGCAAGATCGTCGTGGGCGTGACGCCCACCGTGCTCGATGCCGGCACGCCCGCGAGCGACTACGCCACCGGCAGCCGCTTCGGCGGCGGCCCCAGCGCCGCACTGAACGCGCTGCGCAGCGGCGCCTCGGCCGGCCAGCAGAATGCGGCCGGCGTCGGGCTCAACGTGGGCTACGAGGGCAAGAACATCGATGCCGGCATCGGCACCACGCCGTTGGGCTTTCCCACCACCAACGTGGTCGGCAACGTGACCTTCAAGGGCAGCATCGGCGACTCGTGGAACTACAAGGCCGACATCTCCCGCCGCGCCGTGACCGACAGCGTGCTGTCGTTCGCGGGCGCCAAGGACGAGCGCACCAACGAGCGCTGGGGCGGCGTGGTCGCCACCGGCGTTCGCGGCGACATCGGCTATGACGACGGCACCTACGGCGTGTACAGCTACCTCGCCGCGCACGGCATCACCGGCAGGAACGTGCAGAGCAATTCGCGCGTGGAAACCGGTGGCGGCGCCTACCTGCACCTGCTGAACAGCCCGAACTCCAAGCTCACGCTGGGCATGAACATCGGCCTGATGGGCTACCAGAAGAACCTGAGCTACTACACCTTCGGGCAAGGCGGCTACTTCAGCCCGCAGAGCTTCGTGAGCGTGGCCTTCCCGGTCGACTGGAGCGGGCGCAGCGACAGGCTCTCGTGGCGCCTGAACGCCTCGCTGGGCGTGCAGTCGTTCACCCAGAAGTCGTCGCCCTACTTCCCGACGGACCCGTCGCGCAACGCGGCCGCATCGAGCGCCGCCTACCAGGCGCTGGCGCTGGGGCTGAGCAGCTCGGCCTACAACAACACCTACGCCAGCAGCTCCAAGACCGGCCTGGCCTACAACCTGGCCGCGGTGGTGGAGTACCAGCTGGCGCCGAAGATGTTCCTGGGCGGGGCGCTGGGCTTCAACAATGCGCAGAACTACCGGCAGTTCACCGGCAGCGTCTACCTGCGCTATGTGTTCGGCGGCTCCAGCAGCATCGGCGTGCCTGGCTACGGCACCGGAAGCGGCACCACGCTGAACCCGATGACCTCGCCCTACACGCCGCTGCTCTGATCCGGGAGGCCCAAAGTGGGCCACCCGTCGCGGCCCCACAGCGGGGCGCGCTCGTACTGGGCCACCCACGGCGCCACGTCCTTGGCCGCCATCGGCTTGCTGATGCCGAAGCCCTGTCCCAGCGTGCAGCCCATGGCCAGCAGCGCCTCGCCCTGCTTCACCGTCTCGACGCCCTCGGCGACGGCCGTGAGGCCCAGCGCGTGAAGCAGCGCGATGATGCCCTGCACGATGGCCCGGTCCTGGCTGTTGTCGAGCATGCCGCGCACGAAGGACTGGTCGATCTTCACCGTCGACACCGGCAGCTGGCGCAGGTAGGTCAGCGACGAGTACCCGGTGCCGAAGTCGTCGATGGTGACGCCCACGCCGAGCAGCTTGCAAGCTTCGACGAACAAGGCGACGTTCGCGAACTGGCTGATGGCCGTGGTCTCGAGGATCTCGAGTTCGAGCATGCCCTCGCCCTGCTTCGGAAACTGCGCGAGGTGCCGTGCCAGGCGCTCGACGAAGTCCCAGCGCATCATGTGGCGCGGCGCCACGTTCACGCTCACCGAGATCTGCAGGCCCGCGAGGCGCCACTGGTGCGCCTGCCACAGCGCAGTGGCGATGGCCCAGTCGCCGACCTGCTCGACCAGCGCGTCGTCTTCGATCAGCGGCACGAACTGCGAGGGCGGCATCAGGCCGCGCTCTGGGTGCTGCCAGCGGATCAGCGCCTCGACGCCGACCACCACGCCGCGCAGCATGTCGACCTTGGGCTGGTAGACAAGGAAGAACTCGCCCTGCAGCAGCCCTTCCTGGATGCGCTGGCGCTCGCGCACCACCTGCTCGTCGGCGCGTGCCTGCGGGGCGTCGAAGTAGTGGACCTTGCCGTCGGCCGCGCGCTTGGCGAAGAAGGCCGCGTGCTGCGCCTGGCGCAGCGCCGTCTCGGGGGGCGGGCCATTGCTGTCGAGCAGCATGGCGCCGATGCTCGCGTCGATGCTGGCCGACTGGCCGCGCCAGTCCCAGGGCTCGGCGAGCACTGCCTGGATGCGTTCCAGCACCTGCGCGCACTGGGAGGTTCCGAGGCCGGCGAACAGGGCCGCGAACTCGTCGCCGCCAACGCGCGCCATCACGCTTTCGCGCGGCAGCTCGGCCTTGATACGGCGGGCCACTTCCTCCAGGGCCGCATTGCCCGCGACCATGCCCAGGCGCGAATTCAGCTCGGCGAAGCGGTCGACATCGATGTAGCAGACCGCGGCCAGCCGCTTGCCGGCCCGGGCCCAGTCCGCCATCAGCGGGCGCAGCACCTCATCCGGCGGGAGGCGGGCCGATCCGTCGTAGTACGACGGCAACGAGACTGTGGGTTGCTGGTTCGACAAAAGACTGGAGCTCCGGAAGTCGCGGGCTATTGTTCTCCCAATTGGGACTGATCCACCCTTTGCCGCGAAGATTTGTTACCGGTACGTGTTTGCACCACAACACCTTCGTATACATCACGGTGGCGTGGTCCGGCGAAGTCCGCTAGCCGCAGTACGCGCCGACCACCCGGCCGGTGGGCTCGACCTGCACGTTGAGCCGCATCATGTCCTGCGCCGGGTCGGCCGGCTCGGTCGCGAGCACGCTGCGCGCCATGCGGGCGCCGGCGCGCTGGCGCATTTCCTCCAGCAGCTGCTGGGTGATGCGCAGCCCCAGTCCGAAGCGCACGGAGGCCGCCTGACAGGTCTCGGGCGGCGTGACGAAGCTCGGGGGTTCGGGCACTTCCGAAGTCAGGGGCCGGTCGGCGGGGGGCGCCTGGCAGGCGGCCAGGGCGAGGCAGAGGCCCAGGGCAGCCATGCCGGGCAGGTGTCGACCGTTCGCGTGGATGCGCATCTTTCTTGCTCCTTCGTCGTTCTTCATGCTGTGCGGAAGCTTATTCAACTCCGGGGGCGGCCCTGTGGCACAGGTTAAGCCAGCGGGCCTCGATGCATCAACTAAATCACGGGGGCGCGGCCCGGCGTCGCATTCGAGGGGTATGCTGAAAGCAACGCGCGCAGCCCATTGCAGTCAAGGCCCCTCGGGCACGAACCCATGACACAAACCCCTGCCACGGTCTTCCTGATCGACGTCGACAACACCCTGCTCGACAACGACCGCTTCATCGCCGATCTCCATGCCCGCCTCGACGAGGCTTTCGGCGCCGAGCTCGCCAGCCGCTACTGGACGGGCTTCGAGAAGCTGCGCGACGAACTCGGCTACGTCGACTACCTCGGCGCGCTGCAGCTCTTTCGCGCCGGCGCGGGCCGCAGCGGCATGAGCGACCCGCAGCTGCTGCGGATGTCCGGGTTCGTGGTCGACTACCCCTTCGCCGACAGGCTCTACCCCGGCGCGCTAGAAGCGCTGAAGCACCTGCGCCGCCACGGCCCCACGGTGATCCTCTCGGACGGCGACGTGGTCCTGCAGCCGCGCAAGGTGCAGCGCTCGGGCCTGTGGGAGGCCACCGAGGGCCGCGTGCTGATCTACGTGCACAAGGAGGAGATGCTCGACGCCGTCGAGCAGCACCACCCCGCGCGGCACTACGTGATGATCGACGACAAGCTGCGCATCCTCTCGGCCATGAAAGCCATCTGGGGACCGCGTCTTACAACCGTCTTCGTGCGGCAAGGGCACTATGCGCTCGACGCCGGGGCCAACGCGGCCCACGCACCCGCCGACATCACCGTCGAGCGCATCTCGGATCTCATCAACTTCGACTTCCCGTCCACATGAGCCAAGCAAGCAACCCTCTCGCGGGCAAGCCCGCCCCCATCGAACTGCTGGTCGACGTGCCGCGACTCGTCTCGGCCTACTACACCGGCCGGCCCGACCCGTCGGTGCCTTCGCAGCGCGTGGCCTTCGGCACCTCGGGCCACCGGGGCTCCTCTTTCGACGATGCCTTCAACGAATGGCACGTGCTCGCAATCAGCCAGGCCATCTGCGACTACCGCAGGCAGCAAGGCATCGACGGCCCCCTCTTCCTCGGCATCGATACGCATGCGCTCTCCACTCCGGCCTTCGGCAGCGCAGTCGAGGTACTGGCGGCCAACGGCGTGGAACTGATGATCTCGAAGGACGACGAGTACACGCCGACGCCGGCCGTCTCGCACGCGATCCTGGTCTACAACCGCGGCCGCACCTCGGGGCTGGCCGACGGCATCGTCATTACGCCCTCGCACAATCCGCCCGAGAGCGGCGGCTTCAAGTACAACCCGCCCAACGGCGGGCCAGCCGGCACCGACATCACCTCGGCCGTCGAGGCAGCCGCCAACAAAATGCTGGCGAACGGCCTCGAAGGCGTGAAGCGCATGCCGCTCGCGCAGGCGCTGCGCGCTTCGACCACGCACCGCCACGACTACCTGAACACCTACGTCGAGGACCTGGCCCAGGTGCTCGACATGGATGCCATCCGCGACGTGAACATCGACCTGGGGGTCGACCCGCTTGGCGGCGCCGGCGTGCGCTACTGGCCGGCCATCGCCGAGCGCTACAAGCTCAAGCGCCTGAACGTGCTCAGCCGCGAGGTCGACCCGACCTTCCGCTTCATGTCGCTCGACTGGGACGGCCGCATCCGCATGGACCCGTCGTCGCCCGACGCGATGCACAAGCTGATCGAGCTGAAGGACCGCTTCGGCATCGCCTTCGCCTGCGACACCGACCACGACCGCCACGGCGTCGTCGCCGGCAGCACCGGGCTGATGCAGCCCAACAGCTACCTCGCGGTGATGATCGACTACCTCTACACGCACCGCCCGAACTGGCCCGCGCAGGCGGCCATCGGCAAGACGGTGGTGAGCAGCCAGATGATCGACCGCGTCGCCACCCGGCTCGGGCGAAGGCTGCACGAGGTGCCGGTGGGCTTCAAGTGGTTCGTCGACGGGTTGGTCGACGCTTCGCTGGCCTTTGGCGGCGAGGAGAGCGCGGGCGCGACCTTCCTGCGCAAGGACGGCTCGGTGTGGACCACCGACAAGGACGGCATGGTGCCAGCCCTGCTGTCGGCCGAGATCGCCGCGCGCACCGGGCGCGACCCCGGCGAGCGCTATGCCGAGCTGACGCAGGCGCTGGGCAGGCCGGTGTCGAACCGGGTTGACGCGCCGGCCACGGTCGAGCAGAAGAAGCGGCTGTCGAGCCTGTCGCCGCAGCAGATTCGCTCCACCGAGCTGGCAGGCGACAGGATCGTCGAGGTGCTGAGCCATGCGCCGGGCAACGGCGCGGCCATCGGCGGCGTGAAGGTCGTGACCGCGAACGGCTGGTTCGCCGCGCGGCCCTCGGGCACGGAGAACATCTACAAGATCTATGGCGAGAGCTTCAAGGGCGAGGAGCATCTCGCGCGCATCCTCGAGGAGGCGCAGCAGGTCGTGGACGGTGCGCTCTCAGGAAACTGAAGCCGCATGCGGACGCTGGTGCTGCGGCTGAGCCCGGGCGACGACCTGCGCGCTTCGCTCGATTCGGCGCTGGGCCGAAGCGGGAGCGATGCGGCCTTCGTCGTCTCGGGCATCGGCAGCCTGAGCGGCGCGAGCATCCGGTTCGCGGGTGCGCCGACGCCGGCCCGCATCGAGGGCGACCTGGAAATCCTCACGCTGGCGGGCAGCCTGTCGCCGGACGGATCGCATCTGCACATCAGCGTGTCGGATGCCGAGGGCCGTGTCTCCGGCGGGCATGCGGCGCCGGGGTGCGTCGTGCGGACCACGGCCGAGATCCTCGTCGCCGTATTGCCCGACTGGCGGTTCGCGCGAACGCACGATCCGCTCACCGGCTATGCCGAGCTGAGCCCGCTCAGCCTTCCAGCGACTCCACGCGCAGGGTCGTGACCGGGGCCGCCACCTCGGAGCGCGCCTGCAGCGCATGCACGGCCAGGTCGAGCGTGCCCTGCTCCACCTGCCCGGTCAGCACCAGCACCTGCGGGCTCATGCCGGGCCGCTCGGCCGCCAGCGCGACCTGGCGCACCGGCACTTTCTGCTCGGCGAGGCTGGCAGCGATTGCCTGAATCTGATTGACCGCATGCACCGGCACGCGCAGGTAGTGCGATGTGTGGACGGCTGCGCGCGGCAGCACGGCCAGCGCGTTGGTCGCATGCGCATGGACGCCAAGGTGTGGCACGTGCTGAGCGGCATGGACGCCATCGAGACGCGCCACGTCGACCAGGTCGGCGATCACGGCGGAAGCCGTCTGCTCCGAGCCGGCGCCCGCGCCGTAATACATCGTGAGGCCGGCTGCGTCGCTCTTCACCATGACGGCGTTCATCGAGCCATTCACCTGCGCCATCAGGTGCGCAGCCGGCACGAGCACCGGCTGCACGCGCAACTCGACGCCGGCCGCCTGCCGGCGCGCGACGCCGAGCAGCTTGATGCGGTAGCCCAGCTGCTCGGCGCAGGCCACATCCATGCCCTGCAGCGCGGTGATGCCCTCCACCTGTGCGTCGGCAAAGCGAAGCGGCATGCCGAAGGCGTTGGCCGCCAGCAGGGTCAGCTTGTGGGCCGCGTCGATGCCCTCGATGTCGAAGCTGGGGTCGGCCTCGGCATAGCCCAGCGCCTGGGCCTGCGCGAGTGCGGCGGCGAAGTCCAGGCCCTCGTCGCGCATCTTGCTCAGGATGAAGTTGGTGGTGCCGTTGATGATGCCGGCCACCCATTCGATGCGGTTGGCGGCAAGGCCTTCGCGCAGCGCCTTGATGATGGGGATGCTGACGGCCACGGCGCCCTCGTAGGCCACGATCACGCCCTTCTCGCGCGCGGCGGCGAAGATTTCGGTGCCGTGCACGGCCAGCAGCGCCTTGTTGGCCGTGACCACGTGCTTGCCGTGCGCGATGGCGGCCAGCACCCAGTCGCGCGCCGGGCCGGTGCCGCCGGCCACTTCGACCACCACGTCGACGTCGGGATGCGTTGCGACCTGCATCGGGTCGGCCGTCAATGCGACGCTGTCTCCCACGATGCCGGCCGCTCGCTCCAGGTTGCGCGCGGCGACCATCACCAGCTCGATGGACCGGCCCGCCCGCGCGGCGATGTCGGCCCGGTTGCGCGCCAGCACGCGGAAGGTGCCCGAGCCCACGGTGCCGATGCCGATCATTCCCACGCGCAGGGTACGAATGGCCGCCTGGCGGTGGTGCAAGGGCTCTAGGGATTCAACGGGATCGCGGTACATGGACAACTCCTGACGAAAAAACAAAACCCAGCTGCCAGAGCTGGGTTCATTCGTTCGGGGAGAGAGCGATACACCAGGTGGCTGCCGGAACGGCCACCTGCGCGTGCTCAGGTGGCCGCGGTGGTAATGGTGGTAATCATTCGGGCAACGACCATCGCCTGCGCGGAGGCAGGCGGCATCATGCGGCCCATGGGGGCTGCGAAGGATGCGAAGGGGAAGCGTTGGCTCGACATGAAGCCCCGGAGTGTACAGGAGCCGGCGGCGCCACCGGTCAGGGCGCGGCCGACAGCCGCTTTTCGAGCCACACGCTGTAGCGCGAGAGCCCGAAACACAGCAACCAGTAGACCGCCGCGATGAAGAGATAGCCCTCGAGGTAGAACGGCCGCCAGGTCGGGTCGCCGCCCAGCGCCAGCCCCAGCGCACCCGTGAGCTCGAAGAGCCCGACCACGGTGACCAGCGAAGTGTCCTTCAGCGTACCGACCACGTTGTTGGTCAGCGCGGGCACGACGAGCCGCAGCGCCTGCGGCAGCACGATGTCGCGCTGCACCGGCCAGCGGCCGAAGCCCAGCGCCATCGCCACTTCGGTCTGCCCGCGCGGCACCGCCTGCAGGCCGCCGCGGATGATCTCCGCAAGGTACGCGGCCACGAAGAGCGCCAGGCCCGCGAGCACACGCACCAGCACGTCGGGCTGCCACCCGGCCGGCCACAGCAGCGGCAGCAGGAACGAGGCCATGAACAACACCGAGATCAGCGGCACGCCGCGCACCAGCTCGATGTAGCTCGCGCTCAGCGTGCGCACCACCGGCCAGCCGGAGCGCCGCCCCAGCGCCAGCAGCAGCGCCAGCGGAAACGCCAGCGCCAGCCCCACCACGGCGAGCCCGATGGTCAGCGGCAGGCCACCCCATCGGCTGGTCGGCACCGAACTCAGGCCCAGCGAGCCGCCGCGCATCAGCAGCACGAAGAGCAGCAGCGCGACGATCCACAACGGCACCAGCCACCAGCGCCAGCTGCGTGGCCAGGCGCTGAGCATCGTCACCGCCGACAGCACGACCACGGCGATGGCCGGGCGCCATTGCTCCTCGTACGGAAAGCGCCCGAACAGCATCGGCCGCCACTTCTCGGCCACCACGCCCCAGCAGGCGCCGTGCTGCACGGCGCGGCAAGCCTCGGCATCGGGCCGGAACACCGCGTGCACGATGCCCCATTCGACGATGTGGAAGCCGATCCAGGCGAAGAGCGCCACCAGCAGCAGCGTCGCAACCGCGCGCAGCGGCGAACCCCAGAGTTCGCTGCGCCATGCGATGGGCTCCTGCACGGCATTCCTCATCGCCAGCCCCGCAATGCGACGCGCGCGTTGTAGCGGTTCATGCCCAAGGAGATCACCAGCGACAGCAGCAGGTAGACCGCCATGATGATCGCGATGCACTCGAAGGCCCGGCCGTTCGTGCCGATGGTGGTGTTGGCCACCGACACCAGCTCCGGATAGCCCACCGCCACCGCCAGCGACGAGTTCTTGGTGAGGCTCAGGATCTGGTTGGTGAGCGAAGGCACGATCACCCGCAGGGCCTGCGGCAGCACGACGATGCGCAGCTGCTGCACCGGCGACAGCCCCAGCGCCTGCCCCGCCAGCACCTGCCCCTGGGGCACCGACAGGATGCCCGCGCGCACGATCTCGGCCACGAAGGCGGCCGAATAGAGGCTCAGGCCGACCACGATGGTCACGTACTCCGGGCTCAGCGCCGCGCCACCGCTCACGCCGAAATCACCGCGCTCTGGAAGCTCGAAATGCAGGCCGCCCTCGCCCATCATCGGCCACGGCACGCTGAGGCCGCCCTTGCTCAGCCAGACGCCCGGTAGCAGCCGCACGGGCTCCGTCGGATCGGGCAGCAGGTTGGCCATCGCGAAAGCCAGCATCAGCAGTTGCACCAAGAGCGGCACGTTTCGCACCAGCTCGACATACGCGGTACAGATGCCGCGCAGCAGCACATGCGGGGCCAGCCGGCCGATGCCGATCAGCGTGCCCAGCACCACCGAGAAGATGGCCGCCGGCACCGCCGCGCGCACCGTGTTGATCAGCCCCGCGAGGAAGGCGCGCCAGAACGGCTGGCTGGCATCGAAGTCGAGCCAGCCTTCGCTGATGGAAAAGCCCGTGGGCTCGGTCAGGAAGTCGAAGCCCGAGCGCACGCCGCGGGCACGCAGCACTTCGAGCGCGTGGTGCACCACCCAGACGGCGCCGGCCACCACGGCCAGCACCAGCAGGGCCTGGACGGCCCAGGCCAGCCAGACCCCGCGGCGCGAGGCCCGGTCGTTCATCGAACGGGGGGTGCGTAGATCAGGCCGCCCTTGCTCCACAGGTTGTTGGAGCCGCGCGGCAGCTTCAGCACCGACTTGGGCCCGACGTTGCGCTCGAAGATCTCGCCGTAGTTGCCCACGGCCTTGATGGCGCGGAAGGACCAGTCCTTGTCCAGGCCCAGCAGCTTGCCGAGGTCTTCACCGCTGCCCAGCAGACGCTGCTGTGCCGGGTCCTTGCTGCTGGCCTTGAGCTCGTCGGCGTTGGCCTGGGTGATGCCGAACTCCTCCGCCTCGATGAGCGCGTTCGGCACCCACTTGGCGATGGCGAACCACTCGTCGTCGCCTCGACGCACCAGCGGCGCCAGCGGCTCCTTGGAGATCAGCTCGGGCAGGATGACGTAGTCGTCGGGGTTGGTCGCTTCCTTGTTGCGCAGGCCGGCCAGCGCCGAGGCGTCCGTCGTGAAGGCCTGGCAGCGGCCCGAGAAGAAGGCCTTGAACGAGGCCTCGAAGCTCTCGAACACCACCGTCTTGACGGGAATGCCCTGCGCGCGGAAGTAGTCCGACACGTTCTTTTCGTTGGTGGTGCCCGACTGGGTGCAGATGGTGGCGTTCTTCAGCTGCCTGGCGCTCGTCACCTTCAGCTTCTTCGGCACCAGGAAGCCCTGGCCGTCGTAGTAGGTGATGGTGGTGAAGTTGAAGCCCAGCGAGGCGTCACGCGTGAGCGTCCAGGTGGTGTTGCGAGCGAGGATGTCGATCTCGCCGGCCTGCAGGGCCGAGAAGCGCTGCTGCGAGTTGAGCGGCACGAAGTCGACCTTCTTGCCGTCGCCGAGCACGGCCGCCGCGATGGCGCGGCAGGTGTCGACATCCAGCCCCGACCAGTTGCCCTGCGTGTCGGGCGCCGAGAAGCCGGCCACGCCGTTGGTCACGCCGCACTTGACGGTGCCGCGCTGCTTGACCGCGTCGAGCGTCTTGCCGGCAAAGGCCGGAGCAGCGAAGGCCATGGCGGCGATGCAGGCGCCTGCGAGCAGTGCCGGGCGGAATCGTTTGTTCATCATTGGTGTTCTCCTCAACAACGGTAAGCAAAAGGCAGTGTACGGGCCGACGCCGGACTCTGCCAAAGAACTCCGGGTTGAATGCATATGCGCCGCACAAGGCTGGATCGACAGGCCCAGGGTTCACTACCATACGGCCCTTCAACAACCACTTAATGGGAATCCACACAATGGTCAAATCCGACGACACCGGCAAGTTCATCCTGCGCGTTTCGCTTGGCGTGCTGATCCTGCTGCATGGCATCGCCAAGCTCCAAGGCGGCGTCGGCTTCATCTCCGGCATGCTGGCCCAGCACGGGCTGCCGGGCGCATTGGCCTACCTGGTCTACGTCGGGGAAGTGGTGGCGCCGGTGCTGCTGATCGTCGGCCTCTACACGCGGCCTGCGGCCTGGATCGTGGCCATCAACATGGTGGTGGCGATCGCGCTGGTCCATACGAAGGAACTGGGCGCACTCGGCAAGCAAGGCGGCTGGGCGCTCGAACTGCAGGGCATGTTCCTGGCCGCGGCCCTCGGCCTCGCTTTCATGGGTGGCGGCCGCTTCGCACTGAGCAGCAAGTACAACTGAGCCGATCCGGCTCAATCGTCGTCGGCAGCATCGAGGCCCGGGAACAGCACCTCGGTGTAGCCGAAGCGCGAGAAGTCGCGCACCCGCATCGGGTAGAGCTTGCCCAGGAGATGGTCGACTTCATGCTGCACCACGCGCGCATGAAAACCGGTGGCGACCCGCTCGATCGGATCGCCATACGGGTCGAACCCGGAGTAGCGGATGTTGGCGAAGCGCGGCACCACGCCGCGCAGGCCCGGCACCGACAGGCACCCTTCCCAGCCCTCCTCTTCCTCGCCGTTCAGCGGCGTGATGATGGGGTTCAGCAGCACGGTGCGCGGCACCGGTGGCGCATCGGGATAGCGCGGATTCACGACGTCGGTGCCGAAGATCACTAGCTGCTGGTCGACGCCGATCTGCGGCGCGGCAAGGCCGGCGCCATTGACAGCATGCATGGTCTCGAACATGTCGCGCACCAGCATGTGCAGCTCGTCGGTATCGAAGGCGGCGACCGGCTGCGCGATGCGCAGCAGCCGGGGGTCGCCCATTTTCAGGATTTCGCGGATGGCCATGGCGGGATTATCGCGATGGCTCCGGTTCTCCACTCCCGACGGGGAATCAGGGAGGGGTCTGAGTCTTGGAGTCGGGAGAAGTCCACAGTCGCGCGTTGCCACGCGGTGGTGTGGGGATCGAACCCGGACCGCCACCAGCGATCGGCGGCCGGGGCGGCACCACCACCGGCGGAGCTACCGGCCGGCCACCGCCACCCCAGACCGGCGGGCGTGCCGGATAGCCCGGACGGTCGTAGTAAGGCCTGTCGTAGTAGCGCGGACGCCGCTCGTAGTAGGCCCCGCCGTTGATGTAGACCGGTGCCGGCACCACCACAGGCGCGGGCTCGCTGTAGTAAGGCCCCGACGAATAGCCCCCGCCGTAGTAGGGATCGGCGGGCACGCCCACGCAACCCGACAGCAGCACGACGCCGCCGGCTGCAGCAAGGGCACCGAGAACTCGAATTTTTTTCATGAGGGACTCTCCTTGTGGCCTTCAATTAGCTTTCAACGCCAGGTTGTAGACCCTGTTGACTGCGCTCCGATGAAGTCGCGTAACGGCCGGTAAAGAGGGCCGGTGGCCGCCTTTGCCGACTGCGCCCCGTTCAGGCCGCCGGAACGCCGTTGGCGAGGATCTCCAGCATACGCGCCTCGTCGATGATCTCCACGCCGGCTTCGCGCGCCTTCTCGAGCTTGCTCCCGGCCTCTTCGCCGGCCACCAGGTAGTGGGTCTTCTTGCTGACCGAACCGGACACCTTCGCGCCGGCCGCCTCCAATTTATCCTTCGCTTCGTCGCGGCTCAGCGTAGGAAGGGTGCCGGTGATGACGAAGGTCAGTCCCGCCAGCGGCTTCGGCGCCCTGGCGGCCGGCTCGCCCTCTTCCCAGGTCAGTCCGCAGGCGCGCAGTTGCTCGACCACCTCGCGGTTGTGCGGCTGGTCGAAGAAGGTGCGCAGGCTCTGCGCGACCACCGGGCCGACGTCGTTCACCTCGAGCAGCTGTTCTTCGGTCGCGTCCATGATCGAATCCAGCTTGCCGAAATGCTTGGCCAGGTCCTTCGCGGTGGATTCGCCCACATGCCGGATGCCCAGTCCGAACAGGAAGCGCGGCAGCGTGGTCTTCTTCGAGGCTTCGAGGGCATCGACGAGGTTCTTCGCCGACTTCTCCGCCATTCGATCCAGTCCCGCCAGCGTGGTGAAACCCAGCTTGTAGAGGTCGGGCAAGGTGCGGATCAGGTTCGAATCCACGAGCTGTTCGACCAGCTTGTCGCCCAGCCCGTCGACGTCCACGGCGCGGCGCGCCGCAAAGTGCAGGATGGCCTCCTTGCGCTGCGCCGCGCAGAACAGGCCGCCGGTGCAGCGGTAATCGACTTCCCCCTCCTCGCGCACGGCTTCCGAGCCGCACACGGGGCACTTGTGCGGCATGGTGAAGACCGGGCCGCGCTTCCTGATGGATAGTCTCCATTTGACAGGTTCTCGCTTAGGCACAGGCCGCTTGAATTGCTGTCGCCGATTGGGTTGGTGCCGTTTGTGACGCGCGCGCTTCGGATGCCTATAGCTTGGAAAACGTACCCCCACAATTTCTGGAATCACGTCACCCGCACGCCGCACAATCACCGTGTCTCCTACCCGCACATCCTTGCGTCGAGCCTCGTCTTCGTTGTGCAAAGTCGCATTCGTCACAGTCACGCCACCGACAAAGACAGGAGCCAACTTTGCGACCGGCGTGAGCTTTCCCGTGCGCCCAACTTGGACCTCGATCGCCAACACCTGAGTTGGCTGTTCCTGCGCCGGATATTTATGCGCTACTGCCCAACGCGGCTCGCGCGAAACAAAGCCCAATTGGCGCTGAAGCTCCACGCTATTGACTTTGTATACAACTCCATCAATCTCGTATGGCAGCTCATCGCGCTGTAGACCCATGACCTCATGAAAAGCAACTAGTTCGTTGGCGCCATTGGCGAGTCGTGTCTGCGCAGCCACGGGAAAACCCCAAGCATGGAACTGCTGAAGCCAATCAAATTGAGTGGTGCAAATCGGACCGCCCTCTTCAGGCGGACTAACCTCGCCGAGGCCATACGCAAAGAAGCTCAATGACCGACTAGCTGCTATCGCAGGGTCCAACTGACGCACAGCACCAGCCGCAGCATTGCGCGGATTCACGAACATTTTCTCGTTCTTCTGACCGGCAGCGATTTTCAGACGTTGTCGCTCGTTCAGCGCGTCAAATTGGTCACGACGCATGTAGACCTCACCGCGCACCTCCACCACTGGTGGCGCAGTTCCGTGAAGGCGCAAGGGGATCTGTTTAAGTGTGCGGATGTTCTGCGTTACATCCTCCCCAACTTCACCGTCACCTCGCGTGGCAGCCTGCACAAGTACACCGTCTTCGTACCGAAGATTTATGGCGAGTCCGTCAAACTTCAACTCGCACACATACTCGACAGGCGGAGCGTCAGTTGGCAGACCAAGTTCCCGCCTTACGCGACCATCAAAGGCAAGAGCACCAGCAGCACTATTGTCTGTCTCGGTATGAATCGACAACATGGGAACTCGATGCAGGACTTTTTCAAAGCCCTCAAGCACCTGCCCACCCACACGTTGCGTCGGAGAATCTGGTGAAACTGACTCTGGATAGATGCTCTCTAATGCCTGCAACTCGCGAAACAACGAGTCATATTCCGCGTCGGAAACCGTTGGTCTGTCCAACACATGGTAACTGTGCCAATGAGCGCGCAGACTCGCGCGAAGTTCGTCGATGCGCCTTAAGTCGCGCTCATTTACATCGCGCTCTGGCTGCCCAAAAAGGTCAAGATTTGGCACTGGAGTATTAGCTGAAGAGCCGCCGCGCCAGCGGAGAGCCCGCCGCAAGGTCGCGCCCGTCGAGCGTGTCGTAGAGCTGTTCTAAGTCGGCGCCGATCACGTCCATGGTCTCGTCGCGCAGCAGCTGGCCGTCGCTGTCGGTGACCACGCCGTCCATCTCGCGTGCCAGCGTGGCGGCGGCTTCGCGCATGCGGCGGAAGGGTTCCTCGGCACGGTCGACCTGCGGCACGTCCAGGCTCAGGCTGAGTTCGCGGATGGCCGACTGGGCCGGATCGTCGGCCAGCGCGGCCTGGGTGTCGAAGGCCAGCCCGAGGATCGGCGGCAGGCCTGCCTCGCTGGTCGGCAGCACCATGCGGCCCGGGATGATGCCGGCCACGAAACCGAGGCGCGCGGCGTTTTGCTGCACGTAGCCCGGGCTCCAGGCCGCATGCAGCGCGCGCAGCACGAAGCCCAGCTGCGCATCGTGCGCGCTGGCGAACTGGTCGAGCTCGCGGGCGCGCGCCACCTCGTCGAGCATCTCGGGAAACTCGGGCGCGCCGTTGACGGCATCGGCAAAGGCCTGGGCCTTGACCACGAACTCGGAGTACTCGATCTCGTTGAGCGCCCCGGTGCGGTTGGCCAGCTGCACGCCGACCTGGAAGGCGCTGTAGCGCTGGCCGGGCACGGGCGGCTCCCACTGGCCGGTGTGTTCGTTCAGGCCCTCGATGGCCACCGGCTTGCTGCCCGCGCGGCGCGTGGGCGGCATGGCGGCGATGGCGGCGTCGCCCGAGGCCAGGCCATCGAGCGAGATCGGCGCGATCACGTCGATCAGCGGATCGAGCCCGCCGCGGCGCTCGGCCGCGGGCGCGGGCACGCCGCTGGGCGCAGGAAGATCGGGGTCGAACAGCGGCTCATGCCGGTCGGAGCCCTGCACCTTGTTCGGATCGGCGTGCAGCACCGGCTCCACGCCGTCATCGCCAGCGGCCAGCGCGCGCTCGGCCTCGTCGAGCGCAACGTCGACTGCATCGGGTTGGCGGGGCGCGTTGCGGCGCGACATCATGGCCTCGTAGCCGACAACGGCCGCGAGAACGAGGCCGCCGAAGATTGCCAGGGCGAGTGTGAGATTGCTCATGGATCGTTGCCGCCCGGCCTATGCGGCTTCGACCATCGAGACCGCCGACTCCATGTCGACAGCCACGATGCGCGACACGCCCTGCTCCTGCATCGTCACGCCGATCAGCTGTTCGGCCATTTCCATGGCGATCTTGTTGTGGCTGATGAAGAGGAACTGGGTTTCGCGGCTCATGGCGGAGACGAGTTTGGCATAGCGCTCGGTGTTGGCGTCGTCCAGCGGCGCGTCCACTTCGTCGAGCAGGCAGAAAGGCGCCGGGTTCAGCTGGAAGATGGCGAACACGAGCGCGATGGCCGTGAGCGCCTTCTCGCCGCCCGACAGCAGGTGGATGGTCTGGTTCTTCTTGCCGGGAGGCTGCGCCATCACCTGCACGCCGGAGTCGAGAATTTCGTCGCCGGTCATCATGAGCTTGGCGTTGCCGCCGCCGAAGAGCTCCGGGAACATGCGGCTGAAGTGTTCGTTGACGATCTTGAAGGTGCCGCCAAGCAGGTCGCGCGTCTCGGCGTCGATCTTGCGGATGGCGTCTTCCAGCGTGCCGATGGCTTCGTTCAGGTCGGCCGACTGCGCGTCGAGGAAGGTCTTGCGCTCGCTGGCAATGGCGAGTTCGTCCAGGGCTGCCAGGTTCACCGCGCCGAGCGCCGCCACCTCGCGGTTGAGGCGGTCGATCTCGCCTTGCAGGCCGGTGAGCCGCACCTTGTCGGTCTCGATCGACTTCTCGATCGCCTCGAGGTCGGCGCCGGCGTCGTCCAGAAGCTGCTGGTACTGCTCGACGCCCAGGCGCGCTGCCTGCTCCTTGAGCTGGAACTCGGTGATGCGCTGGCGCAGCGGGTCGAGCTCGCGCTCGAGCTGCAGGCGTCGCTCGTCGCTCGCGCGCAGCTTGAGCGTGAGGTCGTCGTACTGGCTGCGCGCCGCGCCCAGCGCAGTCTCGCGTTCGAGCTTGAGCGCGAGCGCATCCTGCAGGCCGGCCTGCGCGGCCGCATCGGACAGGCGGCCCAGCTCCGCGCGGGCGCGCTCGTCCTCGTCGGTCAGCGCCACGGTCTGCTGCGCGGCGGTCTCGATGGAGCGGTTGAGTTCGGCGCGGCGGGCTTCGAGCGTGCGCTGCGAGAAGGTGGCTTCCTGCGCCTGGCGTTCGAGACTGCGGTGCTGCTCGCGGCTTGCGGCCAGCGCACGGTTGGCCTCGATCACGCGTTCGTCGAGCTCGGCGTGGCGCTCCTGGGCATCGGCCAGCTGCATGTCGAGTTCCTCGAAGCGGCCCTCGGCGGCGATGCGCCGTTCCTGCAGTTCCTCGAGTTGTGCGTCGACTTCGCCGATGTCGGCGGACAGCTGCTGGCTGCGGGCACGGGTCTGCTCGGCCAGCTGCGTCATGCGCAGCGTCTCGACCTGCAGCTCGTGCGCGCGCGACTGGGTTTCGGCCGCTTCACGCCGGGCCGTGACGAGGCGCGAGGCGGCGTCGGCATAGGCGGCTTCGGCACGGACCAGCGCGGTGCGCGCTTCCTCGGTGATGAGCGTCTGGGCGCGCAGCTGGCGCTCAAGGTTTTCCATTTCCTGCTGGCGCGCCAGCAGGCCAGCCTGCTCGGAATCGGGTGCGTAGAAGTTGACGCTGTGCGCGGAGACGGCATGGCCGCTCTGCACGTAGATGACCTCGCCCGGCTGCAGCGAGCCGCGCTGGGCCAGCGCCTCCTCGAAGCTCGCGGCGGTGTAGCAGCCGTGCAGCCAGTCGTTCAGCAGCGCCTGCTGACCGGCATCGTTCAGCCGCAGCAGGCTCGACAGGCGCGGCAGCGTTGCCGAACCCTCGGGCACGCCTGCGGCCGGCGGGCTGTAGAAGGCCAGCTTGGCAGGCGGCGCATCGTTGCCGAAGGCGCGGACCATCTCCAGCCGGCTGACCTCGAGCGCTCCCAGGCGCTCGCGCAGCGCGGCCTCGAGCGCGTTCTCCCAGCCCTGCTCGATGTGGATGCGGCTCCACAGGCCCTGCAGGCCTTCGAGGCCGTGCTTGGCGAGCCAGGGGGCCAGCTTGCCGTCGGTCTTGACCTTTTCCTGCAGCGCGCGCAGCGCCTCCAGGCGGGCCGAGAACTCGGCGTGGCGGGCGCCCTCGGTGTTGACGGCCTGTTGCTTCGTACGGCGGTCGTCGTCAAGCTGCGGCACGGCTTCGAGCAGCTCCTGCAGGCGCGCATCGGATTCGCTCGCCGCCTCCTGCGCCATCGCGTACTGCTCCTGCATGTCGAGCAGGCGGGCCTCGTCGGGCGCGGCCAGTGCGTTCTGGTCGGCGCGCAGGCGTTCGCTGCGCTGCATGAGCTGGCGGCTCTGTTCCTCGATGTTGCGCTGGTCGGCGGCCAGCACCTGGATCTGCTGCTGCACCTGCGACACGGTCGTGCGCTGGGCGTTGGCTTCGTCCTGCGCGCGCTGCACAGCTTCTTCGAGCTCGGGCATGCGCGCATCGTGCTCCTCGAGCTGTGCGGCCAGCATGATGGCCTGCTCCTCGGCATCGACGCCCGCGCCGGCCAGGGTCTCGATCTCGGCTTCGGCTTCCTCGCGGCGGCGGCCCCATTGGCCCATCTGCTCGCGCAACTGGACGAGGCGCTGCTCGACGCGCTGGCGGCCCTCGACCACGAAGCGGATCTCGCCTTCGAGCCGGCCGACTTCGGCGCTGGCCTCGTAGAGCTTGCCTTGCGCCTGGTTGACCTGGTCGCCGGCGCCGTAGTGGGCCTGGCGTACGGTTTCGAGCTCGGCCTCGATGTGGCGCAGGTCGGCCGTGCGCGATTCGAGGTCGTTGATGGCACGCTCGGAATCGGCCTTGATCTTCGCCTGGTCGGCATTGCTCTCGCTGCGCTTGAGGAACCACAGCTGATGCTGCTTCTTCGTGGCATCGCCCTGCAGCGCGTTGTAGCGGGCGGCCACCTCGGCCTGCTTCTCGAGCTTTTCGAGGTTGGCGTTGAGTTCGCGAAGAATGTCTTCCACTCGCGTGAGGTTCTCGCGCGTGTCGCCCAGGCGGTTCTCGGTTTCGCGGCGGCGCTCCTTGTACTTGGAGACGCCGGCGGCCTCCTCGAGGAAGAGGCGCAGCTCCTCGGGCTTGGATTCGATGATCCGGCTGATCGTGCCCTGCCCGATGATGGCGTAGGCGCGCGGGCCGAGGCCGGTGCCCAGGAACACGTCCTGCACGTCGCGGCGGCGCACCGGCTGGTTGTTGATGTAGTAGCTGCTGGTGCCGTCGCGGGTCAGCACCCGGCGCACCGCGATCTCGCTGAACTGGTTCCACTGGCCGCCGGCGCGGTGGTCGGCGTTGTCGAACACCAGTTCCACGCTCGAACGGCTGGCCTGCTTGCGGGTCGTCGTGCCGTTGAAGATCACGTCCTGCATCGACTCGCCGCGAAGCTCCGAGGCGCGCGATTCGCCGAGCACCCAGCGCACCGCATCCATGATGTTCGACTTGCCGCAGCCGTTGGGCCCGACGACGCCCACCAGTTGGCCCGGCAGCATGAAGTTGGTGGGTTCGGCGAACGACTTGAAGCCCGATAGCTTGATGGAATTAAGACGCACGACTTGTCGGCCTGCCTTGGCTGTAGAGCCAAGGTATTGATTTGTAAGGAAAATTGCACGGGCCCGCAGCTTGCAGCAGGCCGCCGCCCCAGCCGTGGATGATAACGTCAGGGCATGCACGATTCCCCGGTTTCACCCCTCGCCGCACGATGGGCCCGCCGCCCGGCGCGCATGGCCACCCGGCTTGCCGTTCTGCTCGCCGCCCTGGTCGGCATGGCCGGCTGTTCGTCGATGCGCGACACCGAGCGTGCCGAGCCCTACACCAACCAGGAGTGGCTGCAGTCCGGCGCCAACCGCATCGCCAATCTCTCGCTGCGCGACAACCTGCAGTCGGTGCGGCGGGTGCAGAGCACGCTCTACAAGCGCAACCCACGCGAATGGCGCAAGTCGGCCGCCAGCATGGACGAAGCCATCCAGCGCGCCTGGGATGCCGTGCTCAAGGGCCCGCCACTGCCCGAACTCAAGGGCGCCAGCGGCATCGACGCCATCCGCATGGCCTTCGACACCACGCCGCAGGGCTACCAGGGCGACCGCGTCGCGGCGCTGGTCTACGGCTGGGCCACCATGCTCAAGCAGGCCAACGGCGACACCTGGGACCAGACCATGCTCGACGGCGTCAACGCCGAGAACAGCTTCCGGGCCGCGCGCAACTTCGAGATCTCGCTGTGGCTGATCTCCTCCAAGACCGGCCCCGACGGCCAGCCACTGCTGCTGGCCACCGAGATCAGCGACCGCGGCCGCAATCTCGTGGCCGACCGCGAACTGTCGAAGGTGGTGGCGCGCCTCGACCTCATGGCTGCACAGGCGGACGAGAAATACCGCCGGGCTGCGCTCGACTTCGGGCAGAACTGGGTGATGGGGGTGGTCATGCCCCTGTTCACGCTCGTGCCCAAATGAGCCGGGCGGGCGCGTCTCTTGCTGCACGCCGTTACGCGATGGCCGCGGGTGGCAAGCCGAAGCAGAAAACCGCCCCCTAGAATGGCCCGGCCCTCCCCCTCTCTTCCTCAACCCATGCGAGGCAGCAGCAACTCATGAGCTCCATCAACTTCATCGGCGGCGAAAAAGGCGGTGTAGGCAAGTCGGTCACCGCGCGGGTGCTGGCCCAGTACTTCATCGACCACAGCCGGCCCTTCACCGGCTTCGACACCGACCGCTCGCACAGCTCCTTCACCCGCTTCTACGAAGGCTTCGCCTCGCCGGTGGTGGTCGACAGCTTCGAGGGCCTGGACACGGTCGTCAACGGCTTCGAGACCAATCCGCAGCAGAGCGTGATCGTCGACCTCGCGGCGCAGACGCTGGCGCCGCTGGCGCGCTGGATCAAGGAATCGGACCTCTTCGACGTGTTCGCCGAAATCGGCGTCACCGTCAACTTCTGGCACGTGCTGGACGACGGCAAGGACTCGACCGACCTGCTCGGCACGCTGATCGACACCTTCGGCAACCGCCCCAACTACATCGTGGTGCAGAACTACGGACGCGGCAGCGACTTCGGCATGCTGCTGGGCTCGCAGTCGCTATCGAAGGCCACCGCGAACGGCGCCCGCGTGATCGCCCTGCCGCGCCTGCACGACGCGAGCATGCGCAAGATCGACGCGCAGAACACCAGCTTCTGGAAGGCCGTGAACGACCGCGACGGCCCGCATGCGCTGGGCCTGCTGGAGCGCCAGCGGGTGAAGTCGTGGCTGGCCACGGCCTACGCGGCCTTCGACACGCTGCCCCTTTGAGCCTTCGCCCGGTCGGTCGAGGCTGCGCGCGCTCGGGCAGACCCTGCATCCCACAAGAACAGAAAGAGGGAGATTCGCCTTGCACATCCACGTCAACCGGAACGGCCAGGCCTTCGGCCCCTACGAAGAGAGCGAGGCCAGGGCGCTCTATGCCCGGGGCAACATCGCCGCCACGGACATGGTCTGGCGCGAGGGCATGGCCGAATGGCAGACGGCCCTGCAGATGTTCGGCGATCGGGCGACGCAGCCCGGTGCGCCTGCCGCCGTCTCGCCACCTCCCTTGCCGCCGCAGCAGGTGCCCGCGGTGCCGGGCTACGCCGCGCCGCCGTCCTCCTACGGAAAGCAGACCGTGGTCCCGCAACAGGACCTGCCGCCCAGGCTGCATTGGGCGCTGGTCCTGTTGTTCACGGTGCTGAGCTTCGGCATCTTTGCCCTCGTCTGGCCCTTCATCCAGTCGACCTGGGTGCGCAAGATCGATCCTCGATCCAATGCGACCCTGTACCTGATCGGCTACATGATCCTGGCGGTCATCGGGGGCCTGATGGACAGCGCCTCCGACTCCTCGGGCAACCAGGGGCGTGACCTGCTGCTGCAGATCCTGTCGTACGTGCTCTTCTATTGCGGGTGCTACTCGATGAGGCGCTCGATGATCGAGCACTACAACAATGTCGAACCGATCGGACTCAGGCTCTCCGCAGCCATGACCTTCTTCTTCGCCATCTTCTACCTGCAGTACCACATGACGCGGATCGCCAGGTGGAAGGCGACCGGAGACATCACGCCGCAGTAGCCGCCGCCGTGTTCCGGAGCAGGGTCCCTCAGATCATTCCGCCGTTGATCGAGATCACCTGCCCCGTGATGTAGCCCGCATCCTCGCTCGCGAGGAACGAGGCCAGCGCCGCCACTTCCTGCGGCGTCCCGGCGCGCTTCACCGGCACCATCTGGTTGATGACGGCGGGGTCGAACACCGCATCGGCCATCGGCGACGAGATGATCCCCGGCGCGATGGCGTTCACCGTCACGCCGCGCGAGGCCACTTCGAGCGACAGCGCCTTGGTCGCGCTGTTCAGCGCACCCTTGGCCGCGGCGTAGTTGACCTGCCCCCTGTTGCCCGCGATGGCCGCCACCGACGAGATGTTCAGGATGCGCCCCCAGCGCGTGCGCATCATCGGCAGCAGCAGCGGCTGCGTGACGCGGAAGAAGCCGTTGAGCGACACGTCGATCACCTTGTGCCACTGGTCGGCGCGCATGCCGGGCAGCACGGCGTCGTCGTGCACGCCCGCGTTGTTGACGAGGATCTGCACCGGCCCGCCTTCGAGGATGCGCGCGCAGGCGGCTGCCGAAGCCTCGTCGCTGCACAGGTCGAAGACGTGGCATTCGGCCTTGCCGCCCGAAGCCGTGATCGATGCCGCCAGCTGCTCGACCGCCTCGGGCCGCGAATTGGCGTGCAGCAGCACCGTGGCGCCGTCGCGCGCCAGGCGCTCGGCCATGGCGGCACCGAGCGCGCCGCTGGCGCCCGTGATCAGTGCGCGTTTTCCTTCGAGGCTCATGGAGACGGCGTGCTTTCTTGTGCTGCCGCGGCGAGCGGCGTGTTCAGGACCACCACGGCGCGGCCTTCGGCCAGCATGCGGCCGTCCTCGGCCGCCACCGTGAATTCATAGAGGATTTGCCGGTCGTCGCCCGACAGGCGCCGGGCCCCGACTTGCAGGGCGCCGGCCACGTCGTCCAGCCGCGCCACCGCCAGCCTCACGTTGCGCGCGCTCGCGAGAAAGCCGGCCGACGGCGCGCTGCCCTCCTCTGCCAGCAGGCAGCCATGCAGGGCCATGGCCTGCGCGGCGTATTCGATGGCGTTCGGCGCCAGCAGCCCGCTTTCGGTGCGCAGAGGGTTGTCTGCCAGCGCGTGGGTGGTGGTGGTACAGCGGATGGATTCGGTGTCCCAGCCTTCGAGCCGCTCCAGCAGGCACATGCTGCCGCTGTGCGGAATGCGCAGGGCGATGCCCGCGCGGTCGAGCGTCTGTGGCGCGGTCAAGCGGCCGGCTCCAGGTCGGCCACCAGCAGCACGTTGGCGAAGGGAGTGCCTTCGCTCATCGGAATGCTCTGCACTCGGAAGCCCAGGCGGTCCAGCACAGCCGTCCACTCGGCCAGCGGACGGCCCCAGGTCGGCGAGACCTTGTGGCCGCGGATGCGCGTGACCGTGCGGTCCACCCACTGGCTGATGGCGAAGCCGCGCCGGCTGGACGCATCGCCCACGCGCAGCAGCAGCCGCGCGTGCGGGTTGCCGCCACGGCGCAGTGCGTCGCGCACGCGCAGCAGCACGCCCTCCTGCGCTTCGAGGTTGACGTAGTGCAGCACGTCGAGGATCACGACGAGGTCGCACTCGGGCAGATCGGCCTTGCACATGTCGGCGCAGACCAGCCGGGGCGTGGGCTCCAGGTGGCCGATGGAGGCCTCGGCGCGCGCCACGTCCTTGGGCATGAGCTCGATGCCGGTGTAGTCCGCGCCGTGCGGCGTGGCGTCCCACGACGAGGGCCATCGGCCCTGCTTCTGCATCGCGCTCATCGAGGCCAGCAGGCTCGCGAAAAGGCCCTGGCCGCAGCCGATGTCGACCACGCGCTGGTGCTGCGCGCCGAAGAGCCGGCGTTCGAGGAGCCCGCGGAACACCGGGTCGCGTCCCAGCTTCCCGCGCGCGAAGTGCCAGGCGAAGTTGCCACCCTTCTTGTACGGAATGGTGGCGGCCTCGTGCAGCTCGCGCCACGCGACCTCGGTCGAAAGCGAAGGCGACATCGCGGCGTTCATGGTTTCAGCCCTTCCGGCAGGGTCACGGAGCGCAGTCCATCGGCGCGCAGGCGTTCGAGCAACAAGGGCAATACCTCCAGCAAAACAGGTTGTCCCGCAGCGGTGCGCGCGGCGTTGCCGTCATGCAGCAACAGGATGTCGCGCGCCTGCAGGTTGCGGCTCAGGCGCGCCATCACCTTGGCGGCGTCGCCCTCGCGGGTGTCGAAGCCGCGCCGCGTCCAGCTCACGAGCGAGAGGCCGAGGCGGTGCAGCACGGGTTCCAGGAACGGGTTGCGCAGGCCGGCCGGCGCGCGGAAACAGGTCGGGCGCTGGCCGGTGACCTCGGCGAGGATGTCCTGCGCCCGCGCGATCTCGGCGGCGAAACCGCGCGGCCCGAGAAACGAGAAGTTGTGCCGGTGCCGCGCCGTGTGGTTCTGGATGCTGTGGCCACGCGCGACGATCTCGCGCGCCAGCGCCGGCTGCGCCAGCACCCGCTCGGCGATGCAGAAGAAGGTGGCGCGCTGGCCGTGCGCATCGAGCAGGTCGAGCACGCGTGGCGTGACCTCGGGCTCGGGGCCGTCGTCGATGGTGATGGCGACTTCGCGCCGCGCCGCGGCCGCCTCGGGCAGCCGGGTGACGTTCGGGCCCAGCAGGCTGCTGCGCGGCGTGAGGCCCGCGCCGGTGATCAGCGCGTGGTTCAGCACGATTGCGCCCACGGCCCACGGCAAGGCGCCCGGCACCAGCACGCCCGCGCCGATGGCTGCCACGTGCCAGGCCGCGCTGGCGCGGATGGCCGGCGGCCAGGGCCAGGATTCGTTGGTGGACGCGGGAGCGGAAGACATGGCGCCGGATTTTCCCCTCATGCGCCGCGCGAAGCCTTCGAAGGCCCCACTCGCCGCGCGAAAGCCGCCGACAGCAGCAGCGCCAGCAGCGCCCCCGGCGCGACCACCCGGCCGATGGACGACAGCGCCGGAATGTCGGAGATCGCGATCAGCCCGAAGGACACCACGGTCGTCAGGTTGGCCAGCATCAGCGAGGCCAGCGTGTCTTCGTCGGCCCTGCCGGTCGTGCGCAGCTGGTCGAAGAAGAGCGCGTAGTTCGAGCCCACCGCCACGATCAGCAGCAGCCCCACCAGGTGCAGGATGCCCAGCGCCGCCTGCAGCACCGCCATGCCTCCGAGCGTGAGCACCACTGCGAACAGCAGCGGCTGACACACGGCCAGCAGCCGGCGCCACGAGCGCAGGTAGATGCCGAGCAGCACCACCACCGCCAGCGCGCCGAGCAGCACCTGCACGAAGGCCTCGTGCAGGTAGCGCTGGTACAGGCTGGCCAGCTCGCGCCCCACGTCGACCACCTGCACTTCGGGCAGACCCGCCAGCGCCGCTTCGAGGCGGCCCTGGTCGAACTTCGCGCCGGGGTGCAGCACCACCAGCGTGCCCCAGCCGCCGCCAGGGCGCTGGTACATCAGCGTGTTCAGGACCGGCCCCAGCGGCCCCTCGGCCAGTTCGGCGCGCTGCACCGGCGGCAGCTTGCGCGCGGCCTCGATGTCGGCCAGGAAGGGCTCGAGCCGCGAGGCCGGCAGCGGCAGGCCCTTGGTGGCCTCGGCCAGATTGGCGCGCAGGGTCGCGGCATCGGGCAGGCCCGCGATGCGCGCGAGCTGCACCTCCATGCTCGGCAGCACGCGGGTGACGGTCTCGTAGCCGACCAGTTCGCCGCTGTCGACCAATGCATCCAGCTTCGCGGCGGCCGCCTCGGTGTGGCGCAGCGCGGCCTGCTCGTCGTCGCCGAAGGCGACCACCAGCACGCCGCCGTCGCTGGCGCCGATGTCGTTGCGCAGCATTTCGTCGAGCTGCTGGGAAGCCTTGGGCACCGGGCTCATGGCGCCGAGGTCGGCGCGCCACAGGTGGCCGCCCTGCCACAGCACCAGCGCCAGCGCCGCCACGCCCAGCGCTGCCAGCGGCCAGCGCAGGCGCGGCAGGCCGCGTACCAGCGCGCCTGCCAGCTGCGCCATGTAGCGGCGCATGCCCATGCCGGTGGCGCCATCGGGTGCCAGCACCGGCAGCACGTAGCGCGTGGCCAGCGCGGCCGAGACGAGCCCGGCGATGGAGAACACGCCCAGTTGCGCCAGCCCCGGGAAGCCCGAGAACACCAGCGCCGCGAAGCCGCACACCGAGGTCAGCAGCCCCAGCCGCACGGTGGGCCAGTTCAGGTCGCGCCAGCGCTGCCAGCCGGTACCGGCCACCGCGCCCGCGCCGACCTGGCGCGCCTGGATCAGGTAGTAGATGGCGTAGTCGACCGTCTCGCCGATCAGGGTGCTGCCGAAGCCCAGCGTAAGGCCGTGCACGGAGCCGAACACCAGGCTCACGCTCGCGGTGCCGATCACCACGCCGGTGGCCACCGGCAGGAAGGCGATCACCAGCGCGCGCGGCGAGGCGAAAGCCAGAAGCAGCAGCCCGCCCATGACGATGCCGCCCACCACGGCGAGATGGATCGCCTCGGTCTTGATCTTGTCGCGGCTCATCACCGAGAACACCGGCGGGCCGCTCAGCAGCAGCTTGGGAGCCTCGGCGCCCATGCCGCGCGTCGCGGCCTCGTAGGCCGAGTGCACGCGGGCGATGGCGACGGCCTGCGCGTCGAGGTCGCTGCCGGCGGCGCGCGTGGTGGCGATCATCAGCGCGCGCGGCGCGGTGCGCGACATCCACACGCCGTCCTCGCTGCGCGGCGAGCTGGCCGGCACCAGCTCCATGGCGATGCGCTGCGTCTCGCCGGTCGGGTCGCGGTCGAGGAAGGGCTTGATCACGTTGCCGGCCGGCGTGCCCAGCATCGACAGAGTCTCGTTGATCGCGTCGCGCAGGCCCTCGACCGTGAAATGCCCCGGATTCATGCCCGGCGAGAGCTGGTAGCGGTGCTGGAACACCCAGGTGCCGCTGTCGCTCCAGTCGCTCACGTCGCCGTTCTGCACCAGCTCGAAGAGCTTGCTCTCGCGCATTTCCTTCGCAACCGCGCGCGACACGGTGGCCCGCTGCGCCGTGCTGCCGCCTTCGATGCCCAGCATCAGCGTGCGCGAGGCAACGCCGCTTTGCAGCTGCTCGATCAGCACGCGCTGGCGCACGTCGGGGCTCTTGGGCAGGAAGGCCGAGAGATCGGCGCCGATCTGCGTGCGCGCGATGACCACCACGCCGCACAGCAGCACCAGCAGCCATGCCAGCAGCACGGCCGCCCTGCGCCTCCAGGCCGGCGGACCGCCCGCCTGCTGCAGCTGCCCCGGCTGCATCACGGCGTGGTGCGTCCGGGAGCGCCGGCCGGCGCTGGAGCCGGCCCGGGGCCGGCGGCGCCCGGCGTGATGTTCATGACCGAGCGGTCGCCGCCGACGAATTCCATCTCGAGCCCCAGCACGTCGCTCGCGCGGCCGCTGATGCGCATGCTGCGCACCTGCGCGGCAAGGCGGCTGTCCAGCGGCGCGAGGTCGAGCGTCCACTTGGCGGCGGAGCCCGACACGGTGCTGCGGAAGTAGCGTTGCAGCGTGGCGCCGTCGCCCGTCAGCGTGCCGCGCATCGCTTCGACCAGGCCGAGCAGCTCGGGCATGCTGTCGAGCGCGAGCGTGCGGTTGCGACCGCCGCGCGAGAGCGTGAGCGTGTTGCCTTCGACCGCCATCGTCTCGACGCGCGGCGACAGCGTGCGGCGCACCAGCTTGTCGGGCGCGTCGAAGCTCAGCGTGCCGCTGGCGTCCAGCGGGCCTTCGAGGCCGTGCACGAAGCGCTGCTCGGTGAAGCGGGCCTCCCCGCTCTTCTGTTTGGCCAGCAGCGTCATCAGTTCGGGCAGGTCGAAGGCCGCCCAGGCCGGCACGGCGCAGAAGGCCAGCGCGAGCACGAATGCCCTGCAGAGCCGGTCAAGCCGCATCTTCGAGCCAGAAATCATGGAAATTGAACCAGTTGTAGGGGTACGCACGGCACATCGCCTCCAGGCGTGCCACGTAGGCTTCGACCGCCGCGCGGATGCGCTGCTCGCGCTCCGCCGGGCTGGCGGCCCGCTCGCCGAAATCGGCCAGCGGATCGAACCGGACATCGTAGCGCGCGCCGCCGCCGTACAGACCCGCCATGAAGAACACCTTGCGGCGCAGCAGCGCGGCCAGGCGGAAGGGACCGTCGTTGAAGACGGCAGGCTGCCCGAGGAAAGGCAGCACGATGTTGTTGCCGCGCTGGTGCGCGGGCTGCTCCTCGCCGCCGGGCAGCGTGCGGTCGGCCAGCATGCCGCCCATGCCGCCGCTGTCGAGCCAGTCGCGAAGCTCCAGCATCGAATGCGGCCGGCCCAGCGCGATGACGTGGGGGCGCAGCTCGGGCACCGCGATGGCGTTGAGGATGCCCGTGATGCGCCGCGCGTTGTCCGGGTACATCAGCATCGCGACGCGCAAGTGGCGCTGGTGCGTCTGCTGCTTGCAGGCGCCCAGCGCCTCGAAGCTGCCGACGTGGGCGCCGAGCAGGAAGGCGCCCCGCCCGTTCGCCATCTCGAGGTCGAGCGGCTCGTTGCCCCGGATCTTCACCTGGAACAGGTCCATGCGCCCGCGCAGGAAATACACGCGGTCGAGCACCGTCGAGGCGAAGGCATGCAGCAGCCGGAAGCCGTCGACCCAACCCGCCTGCGGCCCGATGGCGCGGAACAGGTAGCGCTTGATGTGCCGGCGCTGCGCCGGTGCGAACAGCAGGAAGTACAGGGCAATGGGCGGCAGCAGCAGCCGCGTGATGTGCCGGCCGAACACCAGCGCCATCATCACGATGAAGCGCAGCGCGAGCATGTTGCTGCGCTCCGGCGCGCGTGCCCAGTCGCCGCCCTCGCCACGCTCCCCCTTGGGTTCCGCCTGGCCGGTGCGGGAAGCCTCGTCCAGGGCGCGCCTCTCGACGTCGGTGTGCTTCATCAGCCCGACTCTTGCACGCCGGTCCAGCGGCCGGTGACAGCCACCACGCCGTCGCAGCGAACGTCGAATCGCACGCCGCGCGAGGCGCCGGCCTCAGGATTCAGTTCGATGGAGAGCACGGCGCCGGGCCGCACGGGCGCGAGGAACTTGGCCGCGGCCAGCGTGGGATGCCCGCCCAGCCGAGTGACCAGCGCCGGCACGCGGCGGATGGCCTCCATCACCTCGGCCAGCACCAGCGCGCCGGGCAGCAGCGGCTGGCCCGGAAAATGGCCGGCGAACACGGGGTGATCGGCCGGCACCGCATGGGCCATCTGCACCGGCGTATCGTCTTCCGCGAGCTGCGCCAGCGCGAATTCGCGCAGTGCCCGCACTGTGAGCTTGCCCGTGCCCTCGCGCGGGAAGGACTTCACCTGCACCACGCGGCGCGGCACGAAAACCGCCTCCAGCCGCTGGCGCAGCGCGGCGATGATCTCGCCCGCCGACAGCGTGGGCGCGACCACGAAGGCCACCGGCCGCACCACGCCGTCGGCCACCTCGTCGGGCAGCCAGAAGGCGCCGTCGTCCACGCCGGGGATGCTGTTGAGGTGGAAATTCAGGTGCGCGAGCGAACTGCGCCGGCCCGCCACGTGGATCAGGTCATTGGCGCGGCCGAAGAGCCGGAAGCGGCGCTCGTCCAGCAGCTCGAGCACGTCGGCCATGGGCGTGGGCTCGGGCATGAAGTCGCCGCTGAAGATGAAGCGCTCGGGCCCGCCGTCGGCCGAGGGCTCGGCATGCACGCGGATCTCGCCGAAGGTTTCCCAGATCTCGTTGTCGGTGGTGCGGCGCGTGGCGACCTGGCCCGACTCGGTGCTGCCGTAGATTTCGAGCAGCACGCCGCCCATCGCCTGCTCGGCCTGCTGCGCGAGCTGCGGGGACAGCGGCGCGGTGGCCGACAGGATCAGGTCGACCGGCGGCAGCTCGATGCCCGAGAGCAGCAGCGTCTTGAGGTGGAACGGCGTGGTCACCAGCGCGCGCGGGCGCGGCACCGAGGCCAGCGTCTTCGCGACGTCGGCCGGGAAGAATGGCCGGCCGCTCTCGAAGGCCGCGCCGCCCAGCATCGCCAGCAGCACCGACGACTCCAGGCCATAGCTGTGCTGCACCGGCACCGTGGCGACCAGGGTCAGGCCTTCGAGCGTCGGGCGCTCCAGCACCCGGCACAGGCGCTTGACGGCCACGGCCACGTCGCCCACCAGCGTGCGCCAGGTCTTGGCGTGCGGCTGGGGGACGCCGGTGGAGCCCGAAGTCAGCAGGCTCGCGGCGTGCATGCCCGCGTCGATGCGCGGCACGTCCACGGGAGCATCATCCGCGGGGCCGGCCAGTCCTTCGAGCAGCAGGCACTCGATACCCGGCGTCTGAATGTGCGAGGCGTCGGTGTGCGCGAAAAGCGGCGAGCCGTGCGATTCGAGCAGCCGCGAGATCGTGTCGGGCCGCGCGTCGGGCGGCAGCATGCTCGCACGGCCGCGCACCAGCGCCGCGCCGAGGCTCACCGCGAAGGCATAGCGGTCGCCGCAGAGATTGACGGCATCGCCCTCCGCGGGGAGCGTGGGAGCGAAGCGGGCCACGTCGGCCAGGAACTGGCGCGCGCTCACGGGAACGCCCGCGCGCCATGCGAGGGGTGCGTCGGGGTCGCGGTTCGCGAGCAGTGGCAGGAATCGGTTGTCGTCTGTCGTCACGCGGGCGGGGCCTGTGTCGAGGCCTGTTTCATTGGCCGCCGGGGCTGCTGTCAACCGACGACGTGCCATAGAACGCGCGCACCGCGTCCACGAGGCGCGTGCGTTCGAATTCGGGATGCAGCCGGTAGCGCACCAGGTGCTCGCCCACGAAGAGCAGCGTCACCATCACCGGCGACAGCACGTTGGCGAACAGCGACCAGTCGGAGAACGGCCGTGTCAGGTAGATGATGACCGAGGCCAGCACCATCACGGCGAAGAAGCCGGTCCAGATGCGCGTGAGCTGCGTGGTGTAGGAAAGCATGTGGCCGCGCAGCGGATGCACGCGCTGCGCGAACTGCGTGATCAGGGGCAGTCCCTTGCCGCGCAGCGTGGAGCCGAACCAGCCGCACAGCGCGCCGTTGATGGCCACGTGCTGCATCACGTACAGCCGGTTGGGGTCGCCCGCCTCGCCGAGGAAGACGAGCGAGAAGCCGCCGATGCCCACTGCAGCAGCAATGGCGACGCCCCAGCGGCCGAACCAGCTGCCGGCCAGGCCCATGGCTGCGAGCCACAGCGGACCGAGCAGCACGACCACCGCCCACGGCTGGGTCGCGTGGAACAGCGTCATCCAGTGGGAGAGGCCGGCATATGCGACCCCCACCACCAGCAGGAGCGCTATTCGCCATCGGGACATGGGATCAGGTGGCTACGCGATGCTGGGCGACGTGAGCCGCGAGCGTGCGCAGCGACTGGAAGATCTGCTGGTTGCGTTCGTCGTCGGAACGCAGCTGGAAGCCGTAGCGGCGCGAGACTTCGAGCGCCACTTCGAGGATGTCGATGGAGTCGAGGCCGAGACCTTCGCCGTACAGCGGTTCGGTCGGCACGATGTCCTCGGGAGCGACCTCGAGATTCAGCGCGTTCACGAGCAGCACGGCCAGCTCTTTTTCGATCGGCGACTGTTCGGAGGCGTCGCCGTTGGCGGGAATGGGGGGCTGGGCAGTCGATGACAAAAAAACCTCCTAAAACTTTTTCCTGAACCACCGTGCGGGCCGTGGATTATAGGAGTGCCGGTTGATTAGACTGCCCGCTTCCCATACGACGGAGCGCCCCATGGCCGACCCTCTTCTGATCGCACGGCACGACACCATCGAGTGCAACCTCCTGCCCGGCCTGGCCAACCGCCATGGCCTCATCACCGGCGCCACCGGCACCGGCAAGACCGTCACGCTGCAGACCATCGCGCAGAAGCTTTCCTCCATCGGTGTGCCGGTGTTCATGGCCGACGTCAAGGGCGACCTGACCGGCATCAGCCAGAAGGGCAGCATCGGCGACAAGCTGGCCGCCACGCTGAAGGAACGCGGCATCGAGCTGCCCGAGCCCGCCGCCTGCCCTGTCACGCTCTGGGACGTGTTCGGCGAACAGGGCCACCCGGTGCGCGCCACGGTCTCCGACATGGGCCCGCTGCTGCTGGGCCGCATGCTCGACGTGAACGAAACGCAGGCCGGCGTACTGAACCTGGTGTTCAAGATCGCCGACGACAACGGCCTGCTGCTGCTCGACCTGAAGGACCTGCGCGCGATGCTGCAGTACGTGGGCGAGAACGCGAGCCAGTTCACCACCCGGTACGGCAACATCAGCGCCGCCAGCGTGGGCGCCATCCAGCGCGGGCTGCTGCAGATCGAGACCCAGGGCGGCGACAAATTCTTCGGCGAGCCGATGCTCAACATCGCCGACTTCATGCAGACCGTGGGCGGCAAGGGCGTGGTCAACGTGCTCGCGGCCGACAAGCTCATGAATTCGCCGCGGCTGTACGCCACCTTCCTGCTGTGGATGCTGTCGGAGCTCTTCGAGCAGCTGCCCGAGGTCGGCGACCCCGAGCAGCCCAAGCTGGCCTTCTTCTTCGACGAGGCCCACCTGCTGTTCAACGAGGCGCCCAAGGCACTGGTGGAACGGATCGAACTGGTCGTGCGGCTGGTGCGCTCCAAGGGCGTGGGCGTGTATTTCGTTACGCAGAACCCGCTGGACATTCCCGACACCGTGCTGGCCCAGCTCGGCAACCGCGTGCAGCACGCGCTGCGCGCCTTCACCCCGCGCGACCAGAAGGCCGTGAAGGCGGCCGCCAGCACCATGCGCCAGAAGCCGGGCCTGGACATCGAGACCGCCATCACCGAACTCGCGGTCGGCGAGGCGCTGGTGAGCCTGCTCGACGAAAAGGGCCGCCCCAGCGTGACCGAGCGCGTGTTCGTGCTGCCGCCGGCCAGCCAGCTCGGCCCGATCACGCCCGAGCAGCGCAAGGCGCTGATCGACGGCTCGCTGGTCGCGGGGATCTACGAGAAGTCAGTGGACCGCGAATCGGCCTACGAAAAGCTAAAGGGCCGTGCCGAAAGCGCGCCGGACGCCCCTGCCCCTGCCGCGCCGGGCGCCGCCAAGGGCCCCGCCGAATCCTCGGGTTCGGGCATGGGCGGCATGCTCAACGACATGCTCTTCGGCACCACCGGCCCGCGCGGCGCCAAGCACGACGGGCTGGTGCAGACCATGGCCAAGTCGGCGGTGCGCACCATGGGCACCTCGGTGGGCAAGGAGATCCTGCGCGGCGTGCTGGGCGGGATCTTCGGCAGCAAGAAGCGCTGAGAGCCCAGGAACCGGCCCGCCTGACTGCTGCCTACCAGCGCAGCAGGCGCGGCCCCAGCAGCGCCCCCACCAGCACGGGCACCGCGATCCCGCTCACGTACCACACGGCGAGGAACGGCGCGGTCAGTTCCATGCAGTGCAGCGCATAGACCGAGGCTCCCACGCCACCTGCCAGCGCGCCGGCCGCCGCGCCCGCCAGCGCGGGCCGCGTGGGCGCCATGCCCTTGAGCGCGACAAGGGCGGCCGCGAACACCGGCAGCGCCATCAGCCCGATGCTCGCCGCGCAGATGCGCCACGACTGTCCCATCAGCGCCGGCATGCGATCGTCGGCCGGCATGGTGAACCAGGCAATCGCCGCCAGAAGCCACACCCCGAGCACCGGCAGCACCGCGCCCATCCAGGCATGCCGGGGCTTCACGCCCGGCCGCGCGAGCCGTTCGGCGGCCACGAAGCCGGCGGCCGCGATGCACAGCGGAAACAGCACCTTGACCCAGAACATCGGCCAGAACATGGCCTGCACGATGTCGTGCCGCACGCCGTAGCCGGCGAGCAGGATCGCGAACGAGAACGGAAGCCCCAGCAGCACCGCCAGCCAGATGCGCGAACTGGCGCGCCGGCGCGAGACGGCCACCTCGCCGTTGGCCAGCATCGAGACGAGGTCGTCGGTCTTCATGCCGCAGCCCCCCAGCCATGTCCGAAGCGGGCGGCCAGCGCCTTCAGCCCCCGGTGGATGCCGACCTTGACGGCCGATTCCGACATGCCGGTCAGGCTCGCGGTCTCGGCCACCGAGCGGCCCTCGATCTTGACGTGCACGATGGGCAGGCGCTGGCGCTCGGGCAGGGTCTCGAGCAGGCCACCCAGGTCGCGCTTGGCGTCGCTGGCCTCCTCGGCGGATTCGGCGAACACGGCCAGGTCGTCGTCCAGCGGCTCATGCAAATCTTCGCGGGCCGACTTGGCGCGCAGCAGATCGATCATCTTGTAGCGCGCGATGGCGTGCACCCAGGCCGTCAGCGGCTGGTCGCTCTGGTAGGTATGGCGCTGGTTGTGCATGGCGAGCAGGCATTCCTGGACGAGGTCTTCCACTTCATCGGGCCAGCCAAAGAGGCGCTTGCCCAGAAAGGCGCGCAAATGCGCGCTGAGCTGCAGCAGGAAGTCGCGGTAGGCCTTCGCGTCGCCGTCGAGGCCGCGGAGGAACAGGCCGCGCAGCGCCGCTTCCACGTCGCCGGGGTTCTTCCTGCTGCCTACGGTGTTTCGTTCCATCGGGCTGGCTGGTTACAGCCTTGTCGAAAAAGTTCCGGCCGATTGTGCCGGGGCCGGCGGCGCCGGCAGGGGCTGCTTCAGGGTTGCTTCAGGCACTGCTGGATGATCGGGCCGATTCGCGCCCCGACCTTTTCCTGGTCCTGCAGGTCGGCCACGGAGGTGTCCTTCATGACGCTGTCGGCCGCGCAGGTGCACAGCTTCCTGCGCTCTTCCTCCGACTTGTTCCCGCGCTCGCCCGCGCTCTTGACGCAGCTGCCGATGAAGCTCTCCCGGAAACTGGCCCTGAAGGCGGTATCGAAGCCTTCGGAGAAACCCTCCTTGGCCTTGTCACAACCGCTCAGGCCGAGCAGGCCCAGGGCGAGAAATACACAGGGAAGCACACGCATCGTTCTTTCCTCCATCGCATCCGGTCCATCCGCCGTCCCCGCGCATTGTTCCCCATTCGCGCCGCGGCTCGCGCGTGGCCCGTTGCTTGCAAGCCGCACGCCTGATCGGTACATTGCATTTTTTGAGGGCCACCAATGTCTGCTGACAGCACAACGATCCCTTCCGTCCCCGGCGGCGCCACCGGCGCGATGCCCCTCCCCCCGCTGCACCCCTCCACGTCGACCGGCCACATCCGGCTGACCTCGCACGCCGGCGGCTTCGGCGCGCTGCCCATCCGCTGGGGCGCAGCCACGGCAGCCGAGCGGGGGCCGGTGGTCGGCACCACCACCAAGCGGGCGCACCGCAACGTGATCGGCACGCACAGCGGCTCCTACAGCGTCTACCGGGCGCTCGCGGTGGCGGCCGGCGCGCTCAAGCGCGAGCACAAGGCCGACCTGACCAACACCGCGCCCACCGACACGATCGGCCCCTATCCGCAATGGAGCGAGCCGGGGCGCATCGTGTCGCTGGACCCGTGGGGCGCGCAGGTGGCCGAGGTGTTCGCCACCGAACTGGCGGCGGGCTACGACATCCGCCCGACCATCGCGATCACCAAGGCGCACGTGATCCTGCCGGAGGTGATCGAGGCGCTGCAGAAGGGCCGCCTCAAGGCCGACGGCAAGTTCCTCACCGCAGGCGGCGCCGCGATGGTGACCAAGGCCGCCATCGAGCCCGTGTGGTACCTGCCCGAGGTGGCGCGCCGCTTCGGCTGCTCCGAGACCGACCTGCGCCGCACGCTCTTCGAGGAGACCGGCGGCATGTACCCCGAGCTGGTCACGCGCTCCGACCTCGAGGTGTTCCTGCCACCCATCGGCGGGCAGACGCTCTACATCTTCGGCAACCCGCGCGACCTGGCCAACCCCGAGGTCGAGCTCACCGCGCGCATCCACGACGAGTGCAACGGCTCGGACGTGTTCGGCTCCGACATCTGCACCTGCCGGCCTTACCTCACGCACGCCATCGAGGAGTGCATCCAGGGCGCGCAGCGCGGCGGCGTCGGCCTCATCGCCTACTCGCGCAAGGAAGGCCGGGCGCTGGGCGAGGTGACCAAGTTCCTGGTCTACAACGCGCGCAAGCGCCAGGTGGGCGGCGACACGGCCGACCAGTATTTCGCGCGCACCGAGTGCGTGGCCGGCGTGCAGGACATGCGCTTCCAGGAGCTGATGCCCGACGTCTTCCACTGGCTCGGCATCAGGAAGATCCATCGGCTGGTGTCGATGAGCAACCTGAAGTTCGACGCGATCACCGGCTCGGGCATAGAGATCGGCGAGCGCGTGAACATTCCCGATGAACTGATTCCCGCGGACGCCCGCGTCGAGATGGACGCCAAGATGGCGGCGGGCTATTTCACGCCCGGCCCGGTGCCGGACGCCGAGGAACTCAAGAAGGCCAAGGGCCGGGGATTGAGCGAATGAGCAAGAACAGCAACAGCAGCAACGACGACCCCAACCTGCCGGTCGACGGCTCCGGCAGCCTGCCGCCCGGCGGCGCGGGCGAGGTCGATCCGTCCATCGAATTCAACGCCGACACCGCCCACCCGTCGGGCGCGGCCACGCTGCTGCGCACCACCGCGGCCATCCGCCAGCGCGCGAACGCCCTGCTGGCGCGCGCGCGGCGCGGCGAATCGCAGTGGTTCCGCATCGGCGGCGACGACGCGCTCGAGGACGCGGCGCGCACCGTGGCCGAGGTCACGCGCGAGCGCTATCCGTGGGACACCATCCCGTACCACAGCCGCTGGCGCCACTTCGAGGCCGGTGGCGTGAACCGGGTCGAGGAACTCGACAGGCTGCTCGGCAAGGTCGACGCACGCCAGCGCGCCAGCGCGCACATCGACCTGGTGCTGGTGAGCGTGCTGCTCGACGCCGGTGCCGGCGCCGGCTGGCACTACACCGAATCGGCCACCGGCCAGCGCTTCACGCGCTCCGAGGGGCTGGGCGTGGCGAGCTTCCACGCGTTCACGAGCGGCCTCTTCTCGTCCGACCCCGACCGGCCTTTCCAGGTCGATGCGGCCGGCCTGCGCGGCCTGGTCACCGAGCGGCTGGGCGACGCCTTCCAGGTGAGCGAGGTCAATCCGCTGGTCGGCCTCGCGGGCCGCGCTGTGCTGCTGCGCCGGCTGGGCGAGGCGATGAGCGAGCAGCCCGAGACCTTCGGCGACGAAGGCCGGCCCGCCGGCATGTTCGATGCACTGGTGGCGCCTTTCGGCGCGGCCACGCCACCCACCGCCGAGATCACGGCGCACCAGATCCTTTCGCTGCTGCTGGAGACGCTCTCGCGCATCTGGCCGGCGGCCAACGCGGTCGACAGCATCGCGGCCGACGGCAGCGACAGTCCGGGCGGCATCGGCTCGGGCGACCCGGCGTTGGCGCTCGGCGACTGCTGGCGCCACAGCGCCGTGCGCGGCCCCGGCCTCACCAATGGCTGGATGCCCTTTCACAAGCTCTCGCAGTGGCTCACGTACTCGCTGCTCGAACCCTTCGAGTGGGCCGGCGTGAAGGTGCGCCATCTCGACGCGCTCACCGCCTTGCCCGAGTACCGCAACGGCGGCCTGCTGATCGACAGCGGCGTGATCGTGCCGAAGGACCCGACCTTCCTCTCCCGCACCTGGAAGGTGGGCGACGAATTCATCGTCGAATGGCGCGCGCTCACCGTGGCGCTGCTCGACGAGGTGGCGCCGCGCGTACGCAAGGTGCTCGACCGCACCGAGGAGGAGCTTCCGCTGGCCTGCGTGCTCGAAGGCGGCACCTGGGCGGCGGGCCGCGCGCTGGCACAGCGCTTGCGTGACGGTGCTCCGCCCCTGCTGATCGAGAGCGACGGCACCGTCTTTTAGACTCTCGGGTTCCCTGTCTTTCAGCAACGCCACAAAGAACTCCAATGAGCAGCAACGTCCACCTCCTCGACCACCCCCTCATCCAGCACAAGCTCACGCTGATGCGCCGCAAGGATGCGTCCACCAACAGCTTCCGCCGGCTGCTGAACGAAATCAGCATGCTGATGGCCTATGAGGTCACGCGCGACATGCCGATGCAGGACATCGAGGTCGAGACCCCGCTCGAAACGATGCAGGCCAAGGTCATCGACGGCAAGAAACTGGTGCTGGTGTCCATCCTGCGCGCCGGCACGGGCATCCTGGACGGCATGCTCACCGTGGTGCCCGGCGCGCGCGTCGGCCATATCGGCCTGTACCGCGACCCCAAGACGCTGACGGCCGTGGAGTACTACTTCAAGATGCCCGGCGAGATGGAGAACCGCGACGTGATCGTGGTCGACCCGATGCTGGCCACCGGCAACTCGGCCGTGGCGGCGGTCGAGCGGCTGAAGGAGCTCAACCCCAAGTCGATCAAGTTCGTCTGCCTGCTGACCTGCCCCGAGGGCGTGGCGACGATGCAGAAGGCGCACCCGGACGTGGCGATCTACACCGCCGCGATCGACCGCGAGCTCAACAGCCATGGGTACATCCTCCCTGGCCTCGGTGACGCCGGCGACCGCATCTTCGGCACCAAGTAACCCCGCCCTCCAGCGCACACGCCATCGTCCGGTGGCCGCGGGCTGCCGGTGAGGCGGCCCCACAAGAAGATTTCCATACCTCGAGGAGAAGTACCGTGACCGCACGCCGTCAATTGATCATCCGTTCCGTCGCCGTTGCCGCAGCGCTTGCCGCGGTTGGCGCCCCGGGCCTCGCGCTCGCGCAGGCCAAGCTGAAGGTGGCGGCGGTGTACACCGTGCCCTTCGAGCAGCAATGGGTGGGCCGCATCCACAAGGCGCTGAAGGCGGCCGAGGCGCGCGGGGAGATCGAGTACAAGGCCACCGAGAACGTGAGCAACGCCGACTACGAGCGCGTGATGCGCGAGTACGCCACCGGTGGCAACCAGTTGATCCTGGGCGAGGTGTTCGGCGTGGAGGCCGCGGCGCGCAAGGTGGCGAAGGACTTCCCCAAGGTCGCCTTCCTGATGGGTTCGTCGCTCAAGCCGCAGGCGCCCAACTTCAGCGTGTTCGACAACTACATCCAGGAGCCCGCCTACCTCAGCGGCATGGTGGCCGGCGGCATGACCAAGAGCAACCGCATCGGCATGGTCGGCGGCTTCCCCATTCCCGAGGTCAACCGCCTGATGAACGCCTTCATGGCCGGCGCGAAGGAGACGAACCCGAAGGTGGAATTCAGCGTGAGCTTCATCAACAGCTGGTTCGACCCGCCGAAGGCCAAGGAAGCGGCCTTCGCCATGATCGACAAGGGTGCCGACGTGATGTACGCGGAGCGTTTCGGAGTCTCGGATGCCGCCAAGGAAAAGGGCAAGCTCGCCATCGGCAACGTGATCGACACCCAGAGCCAGTACCCCGACACGGTGGTGGCATCGGCCCTGTGGAACTTCGAGCCGGCCGCCGACCGAGCGATCAAGCTCGTGAAGGAAGGCAAGTTCGCCGCCGAGGACTACGGCGTTTACGCGCAGATGAAATACAAGGGCTCCGAACTCGCGCCGCTGGGCACCTTCGAGAAGAAGGTTCCGGCCGACATCGTCGCGAAGGTGAAGGCCAAGCAGGCTGACATCCTCTCGGGCAAGTTCACCGTGAAAGTGGACGACTCGCAGCCGAAGTCCACCGCAAAATGAAGTACACCCCCAGGCTCCGCGCACTTCGTGTCGCTTCTCCTACCCCCTTGCAGGGGGCAACACCTGCGGCCCGGCAAAGCCGGTTCCGCGGTGTTCCCCGAACAGTCAGAGGCGTTCTTGCCGCCGCGGTACTCGGTATTTCGCTGACCGGCTGCGTGGGTGTCTACAAGGGCGGCGCCGTCGCCATCAACAGCAGCACCCGGCTCGACGACACGCCGCGCATCGCGGTGCTGTCGGCCTTCGAGCCGGAGCTGAAACTGCTGCTCACACGCCTGCAGGGGCCGGCGAAGCACAGTGTGAACGGGGTGGAGTTCACCACCGGCACGCTGGAAGGCAAGCCGGTCGTGCTGTTCCTCTCGGGCATCAGCATGACCAACGCCACGATGAACACGCAGCTGGTGCTCAACCGCTTTCGCGTGACCAACATCGTGTTCAGCGGCATCGCCGGTGGCGTGAACCCGTCGCTGCACGTGGGCGACGTCACCGTGCCGGCGCAATGGGGCCAGTACCTCGAGGTGCTGATGGCGCGCGAAACCGCGCCCGGCAAGTACAGCGCGCCACCCTTCATCACCGACGCCACGCTGCCCAACTTCGGCATGATGTTCCCGCGCCCGGTAGAGGTTCGTTCGGCGGCGCACCCCGAGATCCAGCGCAAGTTCTGGTTCGAGGCCGACCCGAAGATGCTGGAAGTGGCGCGCAGCATCCGCAACGTCGATCTGGCCAACTGCAGCGCAGGCAAGTGCCTGCCGCGCAAGCCGCAGCTGGTGGTGGGCGGCAATGGCGTCTCGGGCCAGGCCTTCATGGACAACAAGGCCTACCGCGAATACACCTACAAGACCTTCCAGGCCAACGTGCTCGACATGGAGACCGCCGCCGTGGGCATGGTCGCCTACAGCAACGGCGTGCCCTTCATCGCCTTCCGCTCGCTCAGCGACCTCGCGGGCGGCGGCGACGGCGAGAACGAGATGGGCACCTTCATGGGCATCGCGGCGGACAACTCCGCCAAGGTCATGCTGGCCTTCCTGGCCGCGTGGAAGTGACGGCACCTGCGTCGCCGCTCCCTCCGGCGGGGGGAGCAAGTGCCACCGTCCTGCGCCTGCAGGGCATCACCAAGCGCTTCGGCAGCCTCGTCGCCAACGACGCGGTCTCGCTCGACCTGAAGTCCGGCGAAGTGCTCGCGCTGCTCGGCGAGAACGGCGCGGGCAAATCCACGCTGATGTCCATTCTTTTCGGCCACTACGTCGCCGAAGAGGGCGGCATCGAGGTCTTCGGCGCGCCGCTGCCGCCGGGCAACCCCAAGGCAGCGCTGGCGGCCGGCGTGGGCATGGTGCACCAGCACTTCACGCTGGCCGACAACCTGAGCGTGCTCGACAACGTGATGATGGGCACCGAGCCGCTGTGGCGCCCGGTGTCGCGCCGCGCCGCCGCGCGCGAGCGGCTGCTCGACGTGGCGAGGCGCTTCGGCCTGCCGGTGCAGCCCGACGCGCTGGTGGGCAGCCTCTCGGTCGGCGAGCGCCAGCGCGTGGAGATCCTGAAGGCGCTGTACCGCGGAGCGCGCATCCTCATCCTCGACGAGCCCACCGCCGTGCTCACGCCGCAGGAGAGCGAGGCGCTTTTCGCCACGCTCGCGCAGATGGTGGCGCAAGGGTTGTCGGTGATCTTCATCAGCCACAAGCTCGACGAGGTGCTGCGCGTGTCGCACCGTATCGCCGTGCTGCGCGGCGGCAAGCTGGTGGCCGAGGCACGCACGGCCGACACCACGCAGGCGCAGCTCGCGCTGTGGATGGTCGGGCACGCGGTCGAAGCGCCGCAGCGACGGCCCGCGAAATCGGTGGGCGATGCCGTCTGCGTGCTCGACCACGTGAGCACCGCGGCCTCCGTCAAGGGCGACGGACGCGACCGGCTGCGCGAGGTGTCGCTGACGCTGCGCGCCGGAGAGATCACCGCCATCGCCGGCGTCTCGGGCAACGGACAGGTCGCGCTGGCCGAGCTGCTTTGCGGCACGCGCCGCGCGACCTCGGGCACGGCGCAGCTGATGGGCCGCGCGCTGCCGCCCTCGCCCGCCCGGCTGGTGCAGCGCGGCGTCGCACGCATCCCCGAAGACCGCCATGCGGTCGGCGTGGTCGGCGACCTGCCGGTGTGGGAGAACGCGGTGTCGGAGCGGCTGCGCAGCCCCGTGTTCTCGCGCTGGTCGTGGATCGTGAAACGCGCCGCCGCCCGCCTCCATGCGCGGCGCATCGAAAAGGCCTTCGACGTGCGCGGTGCCGGCCTGATGGCGCCGGCCCGCTCGCTCTCGGGCGGGAACATGCAGAAACTGATTCTTGGACGCGCCCTGCTGGCGCCCGAACAACCCGAGCCCGATGCCGGCCAGGACAAGGCCGACAGGAAGCACCCCAACCGAGCCCCGCGCCTGATCGTCGCGCACCAGCCCACCTGGGGCCTGGACATCGGCGCCGTCGCGTACGTGCAGCAGCAGCTGATCGCTGCGCGAGACGCGGGCGCCGCCGTGCTGGTGATTTCCGACGACCTCGACGAAGTGCTCGCGCTGGGCGACCGTGTGGCTGTGATGCACGGCGGCCAGTTGGGCGAAGCTCGTCCCGCCTCGGCCTGGACGCGCGAGGCCATCGGGCTGGCCATGGCCGGTGCGAAAGGAGCCTCGTCATGATGCGGCTCGAACGACGCCACGAAACCTCGCGCACGGCGCTGGTGCTCGCCCCCATTGGCGCGATCGTCTTCACGATGGCGATCAGCGCGCTGCTGGTGCTGTGGGCCGGCGCGCCGGTCGGCCGCACCTACGCGCTGCTGCTGCAGGGCGGCTTCGGCTCGGTGTTCGCGTGGAGCGAGACGCTGACGCGGGCTATTCCGCTGATCCTCACCGGGCTGGCGGTCACGGTCGCCTTCAAGGCGCGGCTCTTCAACATCGGCGCCGAGGGGCAGCTCTACGCGGGCGCGCTGGCTGCCGTCGCCGTGGGCGGCATGCACGGCGGCACCGGCTTCGAGCTGTCGCCGTGGCTGCTGTTTCCCTTGATGATGCTGGCCGCCGCCATCGCCGGCGCACTGATGCTGCTGGGCCCGGCGCTCATGAAGAACCGGCTGGGCGTGGACGAGGTGGTGACCACGCTCTTGATCAACTTCATCGTGCTGCTGGGCGTGTCGGCGCTGCTCGACGGGCCGATGAAAGACCCGACCGCCATGGGCTGGCCGCAGAGCGTGTCGCTGCAGTCCGACCTGGAGCTCGGCAAGCTCGTCGCGCAGACGCGGGTGCACACCGGCCTGCTGTGGGCGGTGTCGCTGGCGGTGATGGTCTGGGCGGTCTTCAAGTACACGGTGCTGGGCTTCGACATCCGAGCCGTGGGCGCGAACGCGCGCGCCGCCGCCTTCGCGGGGGTGCCGGTGACGCGCACGGTGGTGATGGTGGCGCTGCTCTCGGGTGCGCTGGCCGGGCTGGCGGGCGCCATAGAGGTGGCGGGCCGCACCAGCTACGTCACGCTCGACATGTCGCCGGGCTACGGCTACACCGGCATCGTCATCGCGATGCTGGCGGGGCTGCATCCGCTGGGCGTGATCGCAGCCGCCGTGTTCGTGGCGGGCGTGCTGGTCGGCGCCGACACCATGAGCCGCGCGGTGGGCGTTCCGACCTACATCGCCGACGTGATCGTCGCGGCCTCGCTGATCGCGGTGCTGGTGGCGACGCTGCTCACGCAGTACCGGGTGAGGATGTCGAAATGAGCGACCTCCTCGACATTCTTTCCAACGCCGCCTTCTGGGTCGCGGTGCTGCGCATCGCCACGCCGCTCATCCTCGGCACGCTCGGCGTGCTGCTGTGCGAGCGCGCGGGCGTGCTCAACCTCGGCATCGAGGGGATCATGGTCGCGGGCGCCTTCACCGGCTGGCTCGCGGTGTATGCCAGCGCACCGCTGTGGGTGGGCGTGGGCGTGGCCGCGCTCGCGGGCATGGTGTTCGGGCTGCTGCACGCCTTCCTGACCGTGGGGCTGGCGCTATCGCAGCACGTCTCGGGGCTGGGCATCACGCTGCTGGCGACCGCGCTGAGCTACTTCGGCTACCGCGTGAGCTTTCCGAAGGTGAACACGCCGCCCACCATCACGCCCTTCTCGCCGATGGACTGGCTGCCCATCCCGATCCTGAACGCACAGACCGCGCTCACCCTGTTCGCGCTGCTGCTGGTGCCGGTGGTGGGCTGGGTGCTGTACCGCACGCCGCTGGGCCTGGCGCTGCGCATGGCCGGCGAGAACCCGCAGGCAGCCGAAAGCCAGGGCGTCTCGGTCGCGGCCACGCGCACCGGCGCCATCGTCGCGGGCTCGGCGCTGATGGGCATGGCCGGCTCCTTCCTCACGCTGTCGGCCTTCAACGCCTTCTTCTTCAACATGGTGAACGGGCGCGGCTGGATCTGCGTGGCGCTGGTGGTGTTCGCCTCGTGGCGCCCGGGCAAGGCCCTGCTGGGCGCGCTGCTGTTCGCCTTCTTCGATGCGCTCCAGCTGCGACTGCAACAATCCGGCGACGCCGTGCTGCCCTACCAGATCTACCTGATGCTGCCCTACCTGCTGTCGATCCTGGCGCTGGTGCTGGTGGCACGCAAGGCAAGCTACCCGCAGGCGCTGATGAAACCGTACCGCAAGGGGGAACGCTGATGACCACCAGGACCGCCACCATCGCTCGAGGCGCCCTGCTCGCGGCGCTGCTGGCGCTGGGCGGCACGAACGTCGCGCGCGCACTGGGCATGAACTACGGCTACGAGGCCTTCAGCACAGCCGACGCCGTGACCTGGGTGCAGATGTGCGGCACCTGGGGCAAGGACCACCAGGGCACCTACCGGGTGGTGCACGCCGAGCAGTACGCCCAGTCCTTCCTCTACGTGCAATGGATGACGCGCGATGCCAACGGCAGCCTGCGCGTCGAGCACACGGTGGCAATTGCAGAACTCGACAACGACCACGCGGAAATCTCGCTGTCCGACCTCACCTGCCGCGCCACGCCACGCGGCATCGTCGTCACGGCAAAGGCCGATTCGGGGCACGACGAGAAGCTGCGCCGCGTGACCATCGAGGTCGGGCCTGCGCCAGGGCAGTACCGGTACCGGGCGCAGAACACGCGCTGAGACGCTGGCATCCGGGCGGTGAGGTGAACACGGCACTCCATCTGGACACGACGAACGGCTGTCTCTCGGCGGCCGGCGTCGTTGCCTGTACCGACACCCGCGCCGACAGCCTGCCAGACTCTTTCGCACGGACGGCCCAGGCCGTGCTTGTCGAAGGCCGGCTCGTCGACTGCGTCTTCGCACGCGCAACCACGACATCCGGCGACATGGCCGTGCAGCTCATGCTGCGCTTCGAAGAACTGCTGTTGGTCAGCTGCTCCCTGACTCTCACGACGCCCGCCCTGCGCAAGCTCGAGGAAGCCGACTTCTACGGCAGCGTAGACCAGCGCTATCGCTTCCACGAGCGCTGGCTGGCCTCCATGGGCGTTTCCCGCAACCCGGCGGCATTCCCCTGGGGCCGTGCCGGCGTCGCCCGCGACCGCAGCGACAACGTGTACATCTACATCCACAACCGGAACAACCGCTGGGCTCTCCGATAGCCTCGCGAGGAACAGGAAAAGGCCCCCACGATGCTCGACCTCCTCATCACCAACGCCACCCTCCCCGACGGCCGCACCGGCATGTCGGTCGCCGTGCAGGGCGGACGCATCGCCGAAATCACTCAGGGCCTGGATGCGCCGGCACACGAAACGCTCGACGCGCAGGGCCTGCTGCTCGCGCCCCACTTCGTCGACCCTCATTTCCACATGGACGCCACGCTGAGCTACGGCCTGCCGCGCGTCAACCAGAGCGGCACTCTGCTCGAGGGCATCGCGCTATGGGGCGAACTCAAGCCGCTGCTGACGGCAGACGCGCTGATCGAGCGCGCACTGGCGTACTGCGACTGGGCGGTGGCCAAGGGATTGCTGGCCGTGCGCTCGCACGTGGACACCAGCGACCCCAGCCTGCTGGCAGTCGATGCGCTGCTGGAGGTCAAGCGCAAGGTGGCGCCGTATCTCGACCTGCAGCTGGTCGCCTTTCCGCAGGACGGCGTGCTGCGCTCGCCCGGCGGCGTCGAGAACCTGGAGCGCGCGCTCGACAAGGGCGTGGACGTGGTCGGCGGCATTCCGCATTTCGAGCGCACCATGGCCGAGGGAGCGGCGAGCGTGAAGCTGCTGTGCGAGATCGCCGCGGCGCGCGGCAAGCTGGTCGACATGCACTGCGACGAGTCGGACGACCCGCTTTCGCGCCACATCGAGACGCTGGCCTTCGAAACCCAGCGCCTCGCGCTGCAGGGCCGCGTGACCGGCTCGCACTGCACCTCGATGCACTCGATGGACAACTACTACGTGAGCAAGCTGCTGCCGCTGATCGCGCAGAGCGGCGTGTCGGTGGTGTCCAACCCGCTCATCAACATCACTCTGCAGGGCCGCCACGACACCTACCCCAAGCGCCGCGGCATGACGCGGGTGCCCGAACTCATGGCGGCCGGCGTGAACGTCGCCTTCGGCCACGACTGCGTGATGGACCCCTGGTACGGCATGGGCTCGGGCGACATGCTCGAAGTGGCGCACATGGGCCTGCACGTGGCGCAGATGACGAGCCAGGACGGCATCCGCCAGTGCTTCGAGGCGGTGACGACCAACGCGGCGCGTGTGATGCACCTGGAGAACTACGGCCTCGAGGCCGGCCGCGACGCGAGCTTCGTGCTGCTGCAGGCGCGCGACCCGGTCGAGGCGATACGCCTGCGCGCCGCGCGGCTCAAGGTGTTCCGCAAGGGCCGCCTGCTGGCCGAGACGCCGGCCGCCACGGCCAGCCTGCACCTTCCGGGCCGGGGCGCCTCGACGAGCTGGATGGCGCCGAAGCGCCAGGGCTGAGTCCGAAGGCTACGTGCCGCCCGGCACGATCTGCATCGGCAAGCGCAGCCGTGCATGCAGGCCCGCACCGGGCGGCGTCTCGAGCTCGAGCCACCCGCCGTGTGCCTGCGCGACGCGCTGCACGATCGCCAGGCCGAGACCCGCGCCGGCCACGCCGCTGCGGTCAGCCTGACCGCGACGGAATGCCTGCCTGAGCTCGTCGGCCTCGCGGGGATCGATGCCATCGCCACGGTCGATGACCTCGACGATCACCTCTTTTCCATCCACCCTGGTCGACAGCGTGACCGGCGGCCTGCCGTGCCGCCAGGCGTTCTCGATCAGGTTGTCGATGGCGCGCCGCATGGCTTGCGGGCGCAACGCGAGCGCGGGCACGCCGCCCAACTGCAGCGCCACCGGGCGGCCATGGTCGGCGCAGGCTGCCGCCAGCGAGCGAGCCATGTCGTCGAGCGACGTCGCTACCGGCCTCTCGTCCCCCTCGCTTCGCGCAAAGTCGAGAAACTGGCCCACGATGGCGTCCATTTCCTCCACGCTGCGCGTCATGCTGCTCACGAGTTCAGGCTCCATGCGCTCGCGCAGTATTTCCACCCCCAGGCGCAGCTTGGTGAGCGGTGTGCGAAGGTCGTGGGAGATGCCGGCCAGCATCAGGGCGCGCTCGCGTTCGGTCTGGCGCAGGCTGCTCACCAGTTGATTGAAGCTGCGGCTCACGGTCGCCACCTCGGTCGGGCCGTCTTCGGGCAGCGGCGGGGGCTCGCGGCCCCCAGCCAGCGTCTGCGCGGCCTGCACCACGCGCACCAGCGGCCTGTTGAGCCGGCGCTGGAACCACAGCGCTCCCGCCAGGGCGAGCAGCGCACTGCCTATCGACACCGCCACCAGCGCCCCCGTGAACTCGCGCGCCGGCAGCACGCCCGGCATCACGATCCAGTGCTCGCTGCCGTCGAGCGTCAGCCGCAGGGCGAGGCCGCCGTCCTCCTCGCGGCGCCAGACGGCCTCGACACCGAGGCTGGCGATACGCGCCGACACCGAGCGCACGAAGCTGCGCTCCAGCGGCGTGAGCATCGGGCGCGGGCCCTCACCCACCTCACCCGCCTCGCTCGCCCGCCTTGCGCGATCGGCCCGGCCAGCCAGCGCCTGGCGATTGAAGCCCTCGACGAAGGCCGGCCGCTGCGCGGGCGGCAGCGCCAGCAGGCCGGAGCGGATCGCGCCCACATTGCGCGCCACGCTTTCGGCGATCTGGTCCAGGCGGGGCTTGAGCACCATCTCCCGAAGCAGCAGCGCGCCGCCGAGCTGGCCCAGCACGATCAGCAGGACGATCAGCAGCGCATTGCGTCCGAACAGGCTGTGGGGAAGGAACTTCATGGCGCGCCTCTCATGGCACGAACAGGTAGCCCACGCCCCAGACGGTGCGGATGTGGCGCGGCTGCGCGGAGTCGGCCTCGATCAGCTTGCGCAGCCGCATCACCTGCACGTCGATGCTGCGGTCGGTCGCTTCATGGTCACGGCCGTGGGCCATCTCGATCAGGCGCTCGCGGCCCAGCGGCCGGTTGGCGTTGAGCGCCAGCGCCTGCAGCAGGGCGAATTCGCCGGTGGTCAGCGGAATGTTTTCCTTCATGCCGTCCGATTCGCGTTCGAGGCGCCGCTCTCCGAGGTGCAGCGTGAACATGCCGAAGCGCACGCTTTCCTGCGCGGGCACGGGCCCGGCGTGCGCGCCCAGCATGCGCTGGCGGCGCACCAGCGCCTGGATGCGCGCCAGAAGTTCGCGCGGGTTGAAAGGCTTGGGCAAGTAGTCGTCGGCGCCCATCTCGAGGCCGACGATGCGGTCGACCGGGTCGCCGCGCGCGGTGAGCATGAGGATGGGAATGGTCTCGCCCTGGGCGCGCAGCCGTCGGCACACGGCCAGGCCGTCCTCGCCCGGCATCATGATGTCGAGCACCAGCACGTCGAAACGCTCGCGCGCGAGCAGCTTGTCGAGCGGCTGTGCGCTCTCGACGGTACGCACGGCATAGCCCTGGTCGCCCAGGTAGCGCTGCAGCAGCGCGCGCAGGTCGGCCTCGTCGTCGGCAATCAGGATACGGGCCAGCGCTTCGGTCATGCGGCGGATCGTAACGGCGGCCGCGCTGCCCGGTCGCGCGGGAAATCATGACAAACGATGACACGATCCGGAGAAGCGCTCACGGATTGTCATGAACGCACCTGCCCGCGCCATGGCTGGCTCACATCTCGCGGCCACAGTCGCCGCCATGGCCTCGCGAGGTGCGGGGCCGGTACTGCGAGGAGTTCCGAACATGAAGCGCGTTCTTTCCCTGTCCACCTCCGCCATGCTGGCCGGCGCGATGCTGGCGGCCAGCGCGGCCTCCGATGCCGGCGCGGCCAGCCGGCATGTGGTGCGGCCCAACTCTGCGGGCGGCACCACCGCCACGAACATGCGGGCGGTGCGCGGACCCTACGGAGGCTACGCCGCGCGTGCGGGCACGACCTCCGTCAACCCCGACGGTTCGGCCAGCCACCGCAGCGGCTTCGCGGCGACCGGCGCACGCGGCAGCGTGACCAGCAGCGGCAGCGCGAGCCGCGACGCATCGGGCAACCTGACCCAGACCCGCAGCTCCACCGCCACGAGCGCCGTCACCGGCAACAGCGTGCAGAGCAGCACCAGCTACAGCAGCGGCAGCGGCCTGACGCACAGCGCCACCTGCTACAGCGCGGCCGGCGCGGTCATTCCCTGCCGTTGATGCCGGGGGGGAGAGAAACCATGAAGACCAGTCACGCCCTCCTGCTGGCGCTGGCAACGGCGTCCTTCGCCGCCTGCGCCCGGACGCCCGATGCAGGCCATGCCACGCAGATGCGCACCGAGCTGCACAAGCGCTTCGGCGCCGCGGACATCGACGTCGACGGCCGCCTCACCCGCGACGAAGCCCGTGGCAAGATGCCGTGGGTCTACCGCAACTTCGACGCCATCGACAGCGCCCGTGCGGGCAGCGTGACGATCCAGCAGATAGAGGCCTATGCCATGACCCAGCAACGCGGCACGCGGCAGAGATAGCACCATGTCCTTCGATGCGATCCGTGAATCCATGGGCCCCGGCGCCACGGCCTGGCTGACCGGCCTGCTTGTCTTCGTGCTGGCCGCGGCCACGCTGGAAGGCCTGGTCCAGAGCTTCGTGCGGCGCCGGGCCTACGACTGGCGTGCCTACGGCGCCTCGCTGGCCGACGCGGTGGGCCGGCGCGCGGTCGACGCGCTGGGCCTGTCGATTGCCGCGCCGGTGCTGGCATGGGCGCATGCGAACCGGGTCGACACCATTTCGCTGTCGACGCCAGCGGCCTTCGCACTGCTCTTCGTGGGGCAGGAGTTCTGCTACTACTGGTATCACCGCGCGGCGCACCGGGTGCGCTGGTTCTGGGCCACGCACGCGGTACACCACTCGCCCAACGAACTCACGCTGGCCGCCGCACTGCGCCTGGGCTGGACGGGCAAGCTCACCGGCACCGCCCTGTTCTTCGCGCCGCTCGTGTGGCTGGGGTTTCCGCCGCTGGCGGTGGTGGCCACGCTGGCCGCCAACCTGCTCTACCAGTTCTGGCTGCACGCGCCGTGGATGCCGCGCCTTGGGCCGCTCGAATGGGTGCTGAACACGCCGACGCACCACAAGGTGCATCACGCGTCGAACCCGGAATACCTCGACCGCAACTACGGCGGCGTGCTGATCGTGTTCGACCGGATGTTCGGCACCTTCGCGCAGGAAAGAGACGGCGTGCAGCTGCGCTATGGCCTGACCACGCCGCTGCTCACCCACAACCCGCTGCGTATTGCCTTCCACGAATGGGCGAACCTGGGCCGCGACCTGCGGCGAGCCAAGGGGTGGCGCGCGAAGATATCGACCCTTTTCGGTCCACCGGGAGCCTTGTCATGACGCGTCTGCTGCAGATCTGCGCAGCCTGGCTGTGCATGGCGGCGTTCTTTCCCGCGGCGGCGCAGCCGTCCGGTTCGCCGATCTCGCTACCCGGCGTGCGGCTGCTGGCCGACCAGCCCTACGGCCCCGATGCACGCCAGCGCATGGACGTCTACCTGCCGCCAAAGGTGCAGCACGGCGCGCCGGTGCTCGTGATGGTCCACGGCGGCGCCTGGATGCTTGGCGACAAGGCCGCCGCATCGGTGGTCGACCGGAAGGTCGAGCACTGGGTGCGCGAGCAGGGTCTCATCCTGGTTTCGGTGGGCTATCGCTTCGTGCCGCAGGTCGACGTGATGCAGCAGGCGCAGGACGTGGCGCGTGCCGTCGCCACCGCGCAGGCGAATGCACCGTCGTGGGGTGGCGACGCCGGCCGCTTCGTGCTCATGGGCCATTCGGCTGGCGCGCACCTCGTCGCGCTGCTCAGCGCATCGCCTTCCATCGCGCGGCAGCAAGGCGCCCGCCCCTGGCTCGGCACTGTGGCGCTCGACAGCGCGGCGCTGGACACGGCCGCGCTGATGCAGCGCCGGCACATGCCCTTCTACGACCGCGTGTTCGGCAGCGACCCCGCCTTCTGGCGCAGCGTATCGCCCTCCGACGCGCTCGCACCTGGCGCGCCGCCGATGCTGCTGGTGTGCTCCACGCAGCGCCGCGACGGCTCGTGCACGCAGGCGCGGCAGTTCGCGGCACGCATCGGGGCAACGGGTGGCCGTGCGGAGGTGGTGCCGGAAGATCTTTCGCACGCGCAGATCAACGACGAACTGGGGCAGCCCGGCGCATACACCTCGGCGGTGGATGCCTTCGTCCGCTCGCTGACCGGGACGCCCGGCCGGAGCTAGGCCAGCTGCCGCGCGAGCGTCGTCAGCGCCTCGCCGACAGGCTGCTCGACCTTCAGCGAAAGCAGCGCATCGGCCCGCGTGCGCCCCAGGTTCACGGCCGCCACCGGCTTGCCTGCCGCGGCGGCCGCCTGCACGAAGCGGAAGCCCGAATAGACCATCAGCGAAGAGCCAGCCACGAGCACCGCATCGGCCTCCTCCAGCGCGGCGAAGGCGGCTGCGACGCGCTCCTTCGGCACGCTCTCTCCGAAGAACACCACGTCGGGCTTGAGCAGGCCACCGCAGTGCGGGCAGGCGGGCACGTCGAAAGTGGAGAAATCGCGGCCTTCGAGGTCGGCGTCGCCGTCGGGTGCGGCGCGGGCTTCCAGCTCGGCCCAGCGCGGGTTGCGCCGCCGCAGTTCGAGCTGCAGTTCGGAGCGCGGCGTGCGCCGCTCGCAGCCCATGCAGCGCACGGTGTCGATACGCCCGTGCAGGTCGACGGTGCCGCGGCTGCCGGCCGCATCGTGCAGGCCGTCGACGTTCTGCGTGAGCAGCAGGCCGACGCGCCCCGCGTCGCCCAGCTTCGCCAGCGCGCGGTGCGCGGCGCCGGGCCGTGCGCCCGCCATGGTCGGCCAGCCGATCAGGCTGCGCGCCCAGTAGCGCTTGCGCGTGGATTGCTCGCCCATGAAGGCCTGGTAGGTGACGGGCGACGGGCGCTTCCACTCGCCGTCGAGGTCGCGGTAGTCGGGAATGCCCGATTCGGTGCTGCAGCCTGCGCCGGTGAGCACGAAGAGCTTGCGGTGGCGCGTGGCGAAGTCGGCCAGCGCGGCGGAATTGGCGTCCATGCGGGCGAGCATACGTGGGCGCGCCGTGGGCCGCTCGCGCCGGGGATTGGCGGCAGCCGGCATTGCGTACGGCAGCCTGCGTTCCTAGGATGGCGGTCTTTCCCTCGAAGGAGCCAGTTCGCATGATGAAAGTACAGGGCGCCTGCCATTGCGGCCGGATCAGCTACGAAGCCGAGGTCGATCCCGAGAAGGTCGGGCTGTGCAACTGCACCGACTGCCAGGTGCTCTCGGGCACGGCGTATCGCGTGTCGGTGACGGTGCCCGCCGCCGGCTTCAGGCTGCTGAGCGGCAAGCCCCGCGGCTACGTGAAGACGGCCGACAGCGGCGTGCTGCGCCGGCAGAGCTTCTGCGAGAACTGCGGTACGCCGGTCTGGGCCAGTGCCGACAGCGACACGCCTCCCAGCTACACGCTTCGCATCGGCCCGCTGGCGCAGCGCGCACTGCTGGCCCCGCGCCGCCGGATATGGTGCCGCTCGGCGCTGGCGTGGTCCGAGAACCTGAGCGGGCTGCCTGCGGCGGACGCGGAACCCGCGCCATCGGCCTGACAAGCTCCAAGGGTCAGGCCCGGCCCTCGCCGAGGTCGCACCACATGTGCACCTTTCCAAGCAAGGCACCACCGAGCGCAATGGCCATCGGCTCGACGCCGAAGCTGCGGAAGCCGCAGTCCTCGTAGAGTTTCTGCGCGGCTTCGTTGCCTTCGGTGACGGTGAGCTGCACCACCCGCAGGCCGGCGCGCGCCCGCGCGTGGTCGAGCAAGGCCAGCACCAGCCGGCGGCCGAAGCCCACGCGTCGCGCAGAGGCCTTCACCGACATGCCGAACAGCGTGGCCTTGTGGCTGGCTCGCTCGCGCGTCTCGAAGCTCAGGCCAGCCGCGCCGACCAGCGCGCCGCTGTCGTCGAATGCGCCGTAGACCACGCTGTCGCCGCTCGCACCATCTGCGGCCCCGAGGCGCTCCATCCACCAGCTCAGCGGCAAGGCGGCACGCTCCTCCACCGTGGAGGTGAAGGCGCTGGGGTGCCTGGCGTAGGCGTCGAGCATCACGGCGCGATAGGCCTCGGCGTCGGCCGCGCTCAGGCGGCGGACGACGTTGCGATCGCGCGGCAAGGCCTCAGAAACGGACACAGACAGCCTGCCTCTCCTGCAGCACGGCTTCCTGCGCGAACCTCTGGCGGTACGCGCCGATGATGGCGGCGATGGCGGCGTCGTCCTTCTCGCTGCGCGCATGCAGCAGCACGACCAGCTTGGAGCGCTCGCGCACCACTTCGCCCGACACGCCTCGCCACTGGCCCGCCGCATCGATCACCGTCAGGCCCTGCGGGAACGCGGGTGTCACGGTGCCGTCGAGGAAGGCGGTCCACTCGGCGTCCGACACCTGGCCGCCCGAGGGAATGGCACGGCCGAAAAACAGGGTGTCGCGCTCGAAGGTCTCGAAGCCGCTCCCGCAGGCCCTTGCGCCGCCGGCCCCCGGGGGCGGCAAGGTGCCGCAGCCGGCCAGCGCCAGGGCGGCCGCAAGCGCGACGCGGACAGCAGACAGGGTCGCTCTTCTGGTTGTCATGCGCGCACCTCCTTGCATCGTCGTTGTTCAGCCCGGCAGAAAGACCAGCGGCGCGGGCTGGCCCTCGGCGGGCGGCTGGCCGCGGTCGAGCAGCCGCCAGCCGGGATTCCAGCGCGAAAGGCGGTTTTCGGCAACGGCCTCCTCCAGCATCGACTGGGCGGCTTCGGGGCGCTGCCAGTCCAGCGCCAGAGTGCGCAGGTCCCAGTCCCACCAGGGGCAGGCGCGGATGCGCTCGACCAGTGTGTCGGGAAAGCGCTGGCGGATCACCTTGGCAGGCACGCCGCCCACCACGGTGAAGGGCGCCACGTCGCGCGTCACCACCGCGCCCGCGCCGATCACCGCGCCGTCGCCGATGGCGATGCCGCTCTTGAGGCTGACGCGCGAGCCGATCCACACGTCGTTGCCGATGGTCACCGGCGAGTGCGACGGAAACTGGCCGACCGACTGGTGGCGGTACGGCTCGGGGAAATTCGGCGCATAGGCCAGCATGTGCGTGGTGAACCAGTCGGCCGGATGGTCCGACAGGGTCTGCACGCCGTCGCCGATGGAGCAATAGCGCCCCATGCGCACGTCGACGAGCAGCGCGCCGGGCGAGATGCTCGTATACGCACCCACGGAGCAACTCGCATGCAGCTGGGCCGAGTGCCAGATGCGCACCGGAGTCTCGAAGCGGAACGGCGTCGGCAGAAGGCAGCCGTCGGACAGGAAGAGCCCGTAGCTTTCGAGCCCCTTCGACAGTTCGGCGTTGATCGTCAGGCTCATGGGCTGGGCGCTCGGTTGCGTTGCTCAGGCCTCGGGCGCGATGGCCTCGGCGTATTCGTAGAGCGCGCCGAGGATCTCTTCTCCACGCTCATCGGCGTTCTCGGAGAGCGCGTCGACTTCGCTGAACAGCATCTCGATGGTGCGCGCCCCGCCCTCGCCCTTGAAGAGCTTCGCGACACGCAGCGATTCCCAGCGCTCGGTCTCGTCCTCGTTCAGCAGCTGCGGCCAGTTGCGCGCGCGATAGCGGAAGAGGATTTCTTCCAGACGGCCATCGTCGAAGCCCGTGCGATCCTTGGCCAGCTCCTCTGGCGACAAGCCGCGCAGCTGGTTCAGGCGCCGCCGGTCGGCGTTGCCGACGAAGCCGCCGTACAGGTCTTCGTCGACATCGGGCGTGGCCTCCCTGGGCCGGGCGTAGACCTGCGACCAGATCGCGCTCATGTCGGGCAGGTCGCGCGCAATGGCCGCGTGGCGCATCGCCGCTTCGAGATCGACGCCCCAGCGCTCGGCCATGGGCGCCGCGAGCGTGCGCAGGTTGCCGACCACCATCGGCGACTTGTTGAGGTGCACGCCCTTGATCGGCAGGCGCACCACGCCCTCGGGCAGGTCGGCCGTGCGGGTGAAGAGGCGCAGCCGCAGCGTCTCGACGTCGATGTCGCGCAGCTCGCTGGGGTCGTGGGCCAGGTCCCAGGCCAGCAGTTCGTTCTTGTTGGTGGGGTGGCTGGCCAGCGGCCACATCACTGCAAGGCAGCCGCGCTCGACCGGGAACATGCCCGAGACGTGCAGGAAGGGCTTGGCGGTCTCGCGCGTCGCGGGCAGGCCCAGCTCGGTGGCGACGCGGTCCTTCCTGTGCAGGCCGAAGGCGAAGTCGAACAGCTTGGGCTGCTTGCTGCGGATGAGGCGCGCCAGCGCGATGGTGGCGCGCACGTCCGACAGCGCATCGTGCGCCGATTCGTGCAGCAGGCCGTTGGCGCGTGCCAGGTCTTCGAGCTTGAAGCTGGGCTTGCCGTCCTCCTTCTTCGGCCACTCGATGCCCTCTGGGCGCAGCGCATAAGTGAGGCGCACCACGTCCAGCAGGTCCCAGCGGCCGCATTCGTTCTGCCATTCGCGCGCGTACGGGTCGATCAGGTTGCGCCAGAACAGGAAGCGCGTGACCTCGTCGTCGAAGCGGATGGTGTTGTAGCCCACGCCGATGGTGCCGGGCTGCGAGAACGCCTTCTCGATTCGGGCGGCGAACTCATGCTCGGGAATGCCGCGCTCCAGGCACAGCTGCGGCGTGATGCCGGTGATGAGGCAGGCCTCGGGGCTGGGCAGGTAGTCCGGCGCGGGCTTGCAGTAGATCATCAGCGGCTCGCCGACTTCGTTGAGCTCGGCGTCCGTGCGGATGGCCGCGAACTGCGAGGGACGGTCGCGGCGCGGCACCGCGCCGAAGGTTTCGTAGTCGTGCCAGAGAAAGGTGTGGTTCATTCAGAGCAAGGGTGAAAACAGGCGTGCGATCGCGTCGCCGAGGCGGCGCCAGAAACCCTGGCGCCGGTTGGCGCGCACCGCGCCGGAGCTGTGCAGGTCGGTCTCGAACTGCGCCGCCAGCGGGCGGGTCAGCTCGGGGCCGTAGACCACCGCGCAGACCTCGAAGTTGAGGCGGAAGCTGCGGTTGTCGAAATTGGCGGTGCCGATCATCGCGCAATGGTCGTCCACCACCAGGGTCTTGGAATGGAGCATGCGCGCCTTGTACTCCCAGACCTTCACGCCGGCGGCGATCAGCTCGTCGAAGTACGAACGCGCGGCGGCGCTCACGACGGCCGAGTCGCTGCGCCGCGGCACCAGCAGGCGCACGTCGACACCGCGCAGCGCGGCGCTCGTGAGCGCCATCAGCGCGGGCTCGCCGGGCACGAAGTACGGCGTGGTGAGCCAGGCGCGGTGCGTGGCCGAATGGATGGCCTCGACGTGCATGCGGTGGATGGCTTCCATCGGGCTGTCGGGGCCGCTGGTGACGATCTGCACCGGGATGTCGCCGGCCTCCAGCTGCGGCAGCATGGCGTTCAGCGCGTCGTCCATGCCGCGCGGATCTTCGCCTGTGGCGTAGGTCCAGTCTTCGAGGAAGGTGGTCTGCAGCCAGCGCACCGCGCTGCCTTCGACGCGCAGGTGCACGTCGTGATACGCGTCGGGGTTGGTGCGCTTGTCTTCCTCGTCGGTGATGTTCACGCCGCCGGTGAAGCCCACGCGGCCGTCGCACACCACGATCTTGCGGTGGGTGCGGTAGTTGGTCACAGGGCGCAGGCGGCGTCCGATCTTGGTGTCGTGGAACAGCGCCACCTTGACGCCCGCGTCGAGCATCGGCGCCATGAACTTGCGGCCTATGCGCTTGGAGCCCAGCGCGTCGATCAGCAGGCGCACCGTCACGCCCTCCTTCGCGCGTTCGATCAGAAGGTCGCGCAGCGCGGTGCCGATGCGGTCGGGCTCGAAGATGTAGTACTCGAGGTGGATGTGGTTCCGCGCGGCGCGCACGGCGTCGAAGATCGCGTCGAAGGTGCGCGCGCCGCCGGAGAGCAGTTCGACATCGAGCGCGCTGGACACCGGCAGGCCGCAGGTCGCGGTGCCCAGCTTGGCCATCTGTTGCAGCGCTGGAGGAGCGTCGCGCGCCGCGTCGCGCAGCCGCGCCACGTCGGCCTGGGCGAAGGCACTGGCGCGGCTGCGCAGGCGCTTCAGGCGCTGCTTCTTCAGCCGCTGCGGCCCGAGGAAGTAGTAGACGACGAAGCCCGCGAACGGCAGCAGCGCCAGCGAGAGGATCCAGCTCATCGTCGAGACCGGCGCGCGCTTCTGCATCACGATCCAGACCGACAACACCGCGATGTAGCCGCTCCATGCCAGGGAGAGGCCGGTTTTCCATTCGTGGCTGAGTTCGGGGAGGATCAAGGCGGAAAAACGGTTGGTGCTGGTGCGCGGTTCGATATGCGTGGCCGCAAAGAAAAAGGCCGGTAGCGATGCTACCGGCCTTTGACTTCATTGCAGAAACCGCTACGGGCTCATTCAGCCTGCCGCTGCTTCCTCTGCTTCGGGTTTCTGCTTGCCTTCCTTCTTCGGAAGGGGCTGGATGTCGAGCAGCACTTCGTCCTTGTCGTCGAGGTCGACTTCGAGGCGGCCACCGTCGGTCAGGCGTCCGAACAGCAGCTCGTCGGCCAGCGCACGGCGGATCGTGTCCTGGATCAGGCGCTGCATCGGGCGTGCGCCCATCAGCGGATCGAAGCCCTTCTTCGCCAGGTGCTTGCGCAACTTGTCGCTGAAGGTGACTTCCACCTTCTTCTCGCCGAGCTGGGTCTCCAGCTGCAGCAGGAACTTGTCGACCACGCGCAGGATGACCTGTTCGTCGAGCGCCTTGAAGTTGACGATGGCGTCCAGCCGGTTGCGGAACTCGGGCGAGAACAGGCGCTTGATGTCGCCCATTTCGTCGCCGGCCTGCCTCGGGTTGGTGAAGCCGATCGTCGCCTTGTTCATGGTCTCGGCGCCCGCGTTCGTCGTCATGATGATGATGACGTTGCGGAAGTCGGCCTTGCGCCCGTTGTTGTCGGTCAGCGTGCCATGGTCCATGACCTGCAGCAGCACGTTGAAGATGTCCGGGTGCGCCTTCTCGATTTCGTCGAGCAGCAGCACCGCGTGCGGCTTCTTCGTGATGGCCTCGGTCAGCAGGCCGCCCTGGTCGAAACCGACGTAGCCCGGAGGCGCGCCGATCAGGCGGCTCACCGCATGGCGCTCCATGTATTCCGACATGTCGAAGCGGATCAGCTCGATACCCATGATGTAGGCGAGTTGCTTCGCGGCTTCGGTCTTGCCCACACCGGTGGGACCGGAGAACAGGAACGAGCCGATCGGCTTGTCGCCCTTGCCCAGGCCAGAGCGAGCCATCTTGACCGCCGAGGCGAGCACTTCGAGCGCCTTGTCCTGGCCGAACACCACGCTCTTGAGGTCGCGCTCGATGGTCTGCAGCTTGCTGCGGTCGTCGTTGCTGACGTTGGCCGGGGGAATGCGCGCGATCTTCGCGACGATTTCCTCGACCTCGGTCTTGCTGATGGTCTTCTTGCGCTTGCTCGGCGGCAGGATGCGCTGGGCGGCGCCGGCTTCGTCGATGACGTCGATCGCCTTGTCGGGCAGGTGACGGTCATTGATGTACTTCGCGCTGAGCTCGGCCGCGGCCTGCAGAGCCGCCACGGCGTACTTCACGCCATGGTGCTCCTCGAAGCGCGACTTCAGGCCCTTCAGGATGTCGACGGTTTCCTGCACCGACGGCTCGACCACGTCGACCTTCTGGAAACGGCGCGACAGGGCCGCGTCCTTCTCGAAGATGCCGCGGTATTCGGTGAAGGTGGTCGCGCCGATGCACTTGAGCTGACCGCTGGAAAGCGCCGGCTTGAGCAGGTTCGACGCGTCGAGCGTGCCACCCGAGGCTGCGCCCGCACCGATCAGGGTGTGGATCTCGTCGATGAAGAGGATGGCGTTCGGCTTGTCCTTGAGCGACTTGAGCACGCCCTTCAGGCGCTGCTCGAAATCGCCGCGGTACTTGGTGCCGGCCAGCAACGCGCCCATGTCGAGCGAGAACACGTTCGACTCGGCCAGGATCTCCGGCACGTCGCCCTGCGTGATGCGCCATGCGAGGCCCTCGGCGATGGCGGTCTTGCCCACGCCGGCTTCGCCCACCAGCAGCGGGTTGTTCTTGCGCCGGCGGCACAGGATCTGGATGACGCGCTCGACCTCGTACTCGCGGCCGATCAGCGGATCGATCTTGCCGTCCTTGGCCATCTGGTTGAGGTTCTGGGTGAACTGCTCGAGCGGCGAAGCCTTCTCGTTGCGCTCGCCGCCGCCCTCTTCACCTTCGCCCGAGGGAGCTTCGCCGCTGCCCTTGACGGCTTCCGGCGGATCGCTCTTCTTGATGCCGTGGGCGATGAAGTTGACCACGTCGAGGCGGGTGACGCCCTGCTGGTGCAGGTAGTACACGGCGTGCGAGTCCTTCTCGCCGAAGATCGCGACCAGCACGTTGGCGCCGGTGACTTCCTTCTTGCCGTTGCCGGTGGACTGCACATGCATGATGGCGCGCTGGATCACGCGCTGGAAACCCAGGGTGGGCTGGGTGTCGACATCGTCGGTACCCGCCACCTGGGGCGTGTTGTCCTTGATGAAGTTGGTGAGCGACGCCCGCAGGTCGTCGACGTTGGCCGAGCAGGCGCGCAGAACTTCCGCGGCGCTCGGGTTGTCCAGCAAAGCGAGCAGCAGATGTTCCACGGTGATGAACTCGTGGCGTTGCTGCCGGGCCTCTACGAAGGCCATGTGCAAGCTGACTTCCAGTTCCTGGGCAATCATGTGATTTCCTTTTGCCTTGCTGTAAATAAGTTCTCAGATGGGTTGGAGCTTGCGCAATTCAACTGGTTCATGCAACAGGTTCACTGACGCACTGGAGTGGATGCCCCGCCTGCTGGGCGGCTTCCATTACCTGGTTGACCTTGGTGGCCGCCATGTCGCGGGAATAGACCCCACAGACGCCCCGGCCATCGAGGTGGATCTTGAGCATGATCTGGGTCGCGGTTTCGCGATCCTTGCTGAAATATTCCTGGAGCACGACGATCACGAACTCCATGGGCGTGTAGTCGTCGTTCAGCATCACCACCTGGTACATCTGGGGCGGCGCGGTTTTCTGCGGCCGGCGCTCCAGGACGACCGAATCCCCGTCGTCCCCAGCCGGTTTCTGGGCCGGTGGAGCGCTGGGAGTTTTTGGAATTCTCGTTGCCATGAAAATCATTCTATAGAGCGTGCCAGCGCCGTGCCGAGCGAAAAAAACGTGGTGGCGCGTATCCGACAATTCAAGGGGTTTGCGGCCGTTGCGACAGTATTTCCGCAACGGTGCCCCAGGCAGGAGTTTTAGGCAAAAAAGTCCGCAGCAATTGACTGAAGAAGCAGCAAAAAGCCCTTGAATTCCTTCCGGAAAGTTCAAGGGCTCCTCGTTTACCGCAACGCCGCCATGGACGTCGAAGCGCAGCAATTACATGTTGTCGATCATCACCTGGCCGAAGCCCGAGCAGCTCACCTGCGTAGCGCCGTCCATCAGGCGGGCGAAGTCGTAGGTGACCTTCTTGCTGGCGATGGATTTTTCCATCGAGCTGATGATCAGGTCGGCGGCCTCCTTCCAGCCCATGTGACGCAGCATCATCTCGGCCGAGAGGATCTCGGAGCCGGGGTTCACATAGTCCTTGCCAGCGTACTTGGGGGCCGTGCCGTGGGTGGCCTCGAACATGGCGACGGTGTCGCTCAGGTTCGCGCCCGGGGCGATGCCGATGCCGCCGACCTGCGCGGCCAGGGCGTCGGACACGTAGTCGCCGTTGAGGTTGAGCGTGGCGATCACGCTGTATTCGGCGGGACGCAGCAGGATCTGCTGCAGGAATGCATCGGCGATGCTGTCCTTGACGGTGATCTCCTTGCCCGTCTTCGGGTTCTTGAACTTCATCCACGGGCCGCCGTCGATCAGTTCGGCACCGAACTCCTTGGCCGCGAGGCCGTAGCCCCAGTCACGGAAGCCACCTTCGGTGAACTTCATGATGTTGCCCTTGTGAACCAGGGTGACGCTGGGCTTGTCGTTGTCGATTGCGTACTGCAGCGCCTTGCGCACGAGGCGCTCGGTGCCTTCCCGCGATACGGGCTTGACGCCGATGCCAGAGGTGTTCGGGAAGCGGATCTTCTTGACGCCCATCTCGTCCTGCAGGAACTTAATGAGCTTCTTCGCCTTCTCGCTTTCGGCCTCGAACTCGATGCCGGCGTAGATGTCTTCCGAGTTCTCGCGAAAGATCACCATGTTGGTCTTGTGCGGCTCGCGCACCGGGCTGGGAACGCCCTCGAAGTACTGGATGGGGCGCAGGCAGACGTAGAGGTCGAGCTCCTGCCGCAGCGCGACGTTCAGGGAGCGGATGCCGCCGCCGACGGGCGTGGTCAGCGGGCCCTTGATGGAAACAACGTAGTCGCGCACGGCGTGCAGCGTTTCCTCGGGAAGCCAGACGTCGGGGCCGTAGACCTTGGTCGACTTCTCGCCGGCGTAGACCTCCATCCAGTGGATCTTCTTCTTGCCGCCGTAGGCCTTGGCCACGGCGGCGTCCACCACTTTCAGCATCACCGGGGTGATATCCAGTCCGGTACCGTCGCCCTCGATGAAGGGGATGATCGGTTGGTCAGGCACATTGAGGGAGTTGTCGGCGTTGACCGTGATCTTCTGGCCTTCGGTCGGGACTTTGATGTGCTGATAACTGGTCATGAGAGGGGACGGCTCCGGGATTGACGTACTTTTGACAACTGTCAGCGAATTCAGACACGGCGCGTATTCAGCTGTACAGCCGGCGAACAAATCGCTGTACATTTTAGACGCAACCCATCAGCAAGCGTTTGTCAACCGGCGGCCCGACGGCGTCGTTAGTGGCTGACCTTCTGCTCGCCGGGAGGCGTTTCCAACCAATTCTCGATAGAGGAATCATCAATGAGCAAAATTCTCGCAGTCATGATCGCCGGCCTGTTCGCCGCTGGCGCCTACGCCCAGAACCCGGCCGGTACGACGCCCGAGCAAGGCAACGCCACCAACAGCAAGTCGCAGCAACGCGCCGAAGCCAAGAAGGCTGCCAAGCCCGCTGGCCAGGTCAAGGCCCCGGCTGGCGACGAAGCCAAGACCCCCGAAGGCGGCGCCATCGGTGCCGACAAGGCTGCTGCCTCTGGCGAGAAGCGTGCCGAAACCCGCGACCAGCGTCGTCGCAACAAGGACGGCAGCGTCAAGCGCAAGTCGACCCAAGGCGGCACCCCGAAGTAATTCGGCCTGCCCCGCAAAAGAAGCGCTCTTCGGAGCGCTTTTTTTTCGCCCGAGGCTCCCTCGTTGCTGTCAACCGGGTGCAGTGGCCTCCGTTGAATGTCTACCTTCCGCAGGGAGGGCAATCCAGATCAACGAATTTCAAAGGATATGTTCATGAACAAGCTGCTCGCAGCCCTGGTCGCCGGTCTCTTCGCAGTCGGCGCTTTCGCTCAACAAGCCGAACCCGCTCCGGCTGCTCCCGCTCCCGCCGCCAAGGCTGCCAAGCACGCTTCGGCCAAGAAGCACGCAGCCAAGAAGCACAAGGTTCGCCACGTGGCCAAGGCCCACACGGCCGCCGCCAAGAAGGTGTAAGCTTCCACGCTCACCGGCAATGCCCGCATCAGCGGGCATTTTTATTGGTATTTTTCAATCCAGGCCGGGCCCTGGCCCCGCCCTGAAAGAGTCGTCCGATGCTCAAGCGCCTCGCCGCCCTGCTCCCCCCGCTCCTTGCATCCGCGTCGTTCATGATGCCGGCGCATGCCCAGCAGCAACCCCAGACCGATCTGTCGCGCACGCAGCTGTCGATCGGGCTGTACAAGATCGACGCGCAGGTCGCGCAAACCCCTCTGCAACGTGAAATCGGCCTGATGTTCCGCAAGGAAATGCCGCAGGCCGAGGGCATGATCTTCGTGTTCGAGCAGCCCGCCACGCAGTGCTTCTGGATGCGCAACACGATCCTGCCGCTGACCGCCGCCTTCGTTGCCGACGACGGCCGCATCGTCAACCTCGCGGACATGCAGCCCATGACCGAGAACACGCATTGCTCGCAGGAGCCGGTGCGCTACGTGCTCGAGATGAACCAGGGGTGGTTCGCCAAGAAGAACATCAAGAAGGGCGCGAAGCTCGGCGGCGAGTTGTTCGCGGCCGGCAAACGATGAGCACCGGCCGTCCATAGCCAGCAAAAAGCCAAAAAAAAAGCCGACCCATGGTCGGCTTTTTCGTTTTCGGCAGAACGCGGGATCAGCCGAAGTTCT
>NZ_RXFT01000010.1 GCF_003952165.1 Variovorax guangxiensis
AGCACGTCCAGCGCGAGCGACAGGCCCGAGAGGAAGGCGTCTTCCACGCGGTGGCCGGTGCACCAGTCGCCCGCGATGCCGATGCGGGCCTTGGCGTCCCACAGGTGGGTGGTGCCCACGGGCACCTGCGTCTGCGCTTCATTCCAGCAGATGGCTTGGGCGTGCGCGGGCGTGGCATGGATGCCGGTGATCTCGGCGAAGGCGCGCAGCAGCTTGGCCTCGACGCGCGAGGGCGCGTCGCGCAGGTGCTCCTGCGACCAGGCCGCGCTGGCCTGCAGCGTCCAGCGTTCGATGGGCTCGCGTCCGGGCTTGGACGATTCGCGCGCCAGCCAGGCCACGCGGTGGTGCGTGCTGCGCGCCGCGTTCCACTGCGGACCGAGGTGCGACATGTCGGGCTGGTTCGCCTGGGGGTAGGCGATCATCAGCGTCCAGCAGGGCGCGATGGTCACGGGTTCGATCCTGCGGGCCAGCGTGGCCGACAGCTTGCCGCCGTCGCCCAGCAGGGCGCGGGCGCCGGCCGGCGGCACGGCCAGCAGCACGGCGTCGAAGCCCGAATACACATGCTGCGAGTCGTCGGTGCCGGAGGTGCGCAGCTGCCAGCGCTTCGCATCGAGCGCATCGGGCTCGATCTGCGTGACGCGCGTGCCGGTGACCAGGCTCTCGCCCAGCGGCGCGGCCCAGCGGGTCACCAGCGAATCCATGCCGGGCTGGGCCACCCAGTGCGGCTCGAGGGAAGGCAGCGCGGCCTCGGCCACGCGGCCGTGCGCGTCGAGCACGCGCACGAGGTTGGCGCTCCAGCGCTTGCACACGCCGGGGGCGTTCTCCAGCGCCAGGGCAAAGCGCGGATCGCGCACGGTGAAATACTGGGCGCCGCTGTCGAAGCGGCCGAAGGCGGTGTCCACGCTCGCCATGCGCCCGCCGGCGGCGTCGCTGCGTTCGAACAGCGTGACCTTGTGGCCGGCCTGCACCAGCGTTCTCGCGCAGGCCACCCCGGCAATGCCGGCGCCGACAACGGCGAAATGGCGGGGGGAGCGCGGCTGGCCCGGGCCGGCTGGGGTTCGGTGACGGTCGGCGGCAGCCTTGGCCGGCTTCTTTGCAGTTGCGCGAGTGCTCATGACGGACTCTCTTCTTCTGGATGGAATGCGGATGGATGTGTCTGCACTCTACATCGGTCCGGCAGGCGCTCCGCCTGAGGGCACACCCTTAGCGGCGGCGAGCGATCCTCGGCAATACTGATCGGCTCCTCCATCGAGTTCTACCGGCCCCTGTGCCGTTCGAGCAGCGCGCGCCGCGTGCCCTCGTGCTCGAACTGCGCCAGCCACCATTCGAGCGCGCGCCCCGGCTTGCCGGCGCTGCGCACCCGCCACGCACAGTGCAGCGAGCCCAGCGGCGGCTTGCGCTCCGTCTTCAGCTCGACCAGATGCCCCGCTTCGATGTACGGCCGCGCCATCGGCTCGGGCAGGAAGCCGCCGCCCAGCCCGTGCAACTGCGCCGCGATCTTGGCCTGCATGCTCGGCACGGTGAGCACGTCCTGCCCACCCACGAGGTGCACCGTGAGGCCCGGCGCCTGGCGGGCCGAGTCGGCCGCCGCCACCGCCCGGTGCTGCCGCATCACCGCGTCGCTCAGCGGCTGCGTGGCGCGCGCCAGCGGATGGTGCGGCGCCACCGCGTAGACGAAGCTCAGCTCGCCGATCGGCCGGCTTCGGATGCCGGTGGTGGTGAAGGCCAGGCTCGCGGCGTCGAGCACCGCGCCGATGGCGAGGTCGGCCTCGCCGGTGGTCAGCGCCTCGATGGTGCCCATCAGCGTCTCGTCGCGCAGCTTCAGCCGCGTGGGCGGCTCCAGCGCGAAGAAGGCGGTTGCCAGGTCGAGCAGCGGGTCGCGCGCGATCACGCTGTCGACCGCGATGGTCAGCATCGGCTCCCAGCCGGTGGCCACGCGCTTGACGCGATTGGCCACCGCGTCGATCTCGCCCAGCAGCCGCTCGGCCTCGCGCAGCAGCTCGGCGCCGGCTTCGGTCAGGCGGGCCTGGCGGGCGCTGCGGTCGAACAGCAGCACGTCGAGCGCGTCCTCGATCTGGCGCACCCGGTAGCTCAGGGCGCTGGGCACCAGGTTCAGCGCCCGGGCGGCGGCGGCAAAGCTGCCGGTGGCGGCCACGGTCTGGAGCATGGCGAGGGAGTCGGGGGTCAGCACGTCTCTGGGGCTGGGCATGGCGGCTCCATTGATCAAAATATTTGAATGGTGCCATCAAACCGCGGCGCCTTTCCGAAGGGGGCGGCGGCCCAAAATTCTTCACATCCGCTGCGCATCCGGCGCGGCATACGAAGAAGCCCGAGCACCCCGACGGGGCAGGGCAGAAGGAGTCCGACCATGTTGCAAGTCCGTAAATCCCAGGAACGCGGTTACGCCGATCACGGCTGGCTGCGCTCGTTCCATAGCTTTTCCTTTGCCAACTACTACGACCCGGCCCACATGGGCTTCGGCAACCTGCGCGTGATCAACGAAGACCGCGTGGCGGCGGGCGCCGGCTTCGGCACCCACGGCCACAAGGACATGGAGATCATCAGCTACGTGCTTTCGGGCGAGCTGGCGCACAAGGACAGCATGGGCAACGTGGAGAGCATTCCTCCCGGCGACGTCCAGCGCATGAGCGCGGGCCGCGGCGTGATGCACAGCGAGTTCAACCACAAGGCCGACCAGACCACGCACTTCCTGCAGATCTGGATCCTGCCGAAGGAGCGCGGCGTCGAGCCCGGCTACGAGCAGAAGAAATTCAGCGACGCCGAGAAGCGAGGCAAGCTGCGCCTGGTGGCTTCGCCCGAGGGCAGCGAAGGCTCGGTGAAGGTGAACGCCGACGCGAGCCTGTACGCCGGCCTCTTCGACGGCGACGAAAAGGCCAGCCTCGCGCTCGACCCGAAGCGCAAGAGCTATGTGCACCTGGTGCGCGGCGAGCTCGAGGTGAACGGCCAGAAGCTCTCCGGTGGCGATGCCGCGATGCTCGAAGGCGAATCGCAGGTGACGCTGGGCGCGGGCAAGGACGCCGAAGTGCTGGTGTTCGACCTGGCCGCCTGATCTTTCTCCCCCTTGCCGGGCGCTGGCCGCCCGGCTTTTTTCATTTCTCTCTCTATCCGATCCAACCAAACCGAGGAGCTTTCAACCATGGCAACCGCAAACACCGCACCGAATCCCGCACAAGACACTCTGGCCCTCGTCGGCCGCATCCTTATCGCCTACCTGTTCATTCCCGCCGGCATCGGCAAGCTGATGGGCTTCGGCGGTACCGTCGGCTACATCACTTCCGCAGGCCTGCCGATGCCCGAGGTGGCGGCGGCGATCGCGATCATCGTGGAGCTGGGCCTGGGCATCGCGCTGCTGCTGGGCTTCAAGACCCGCTGGACCGCGATCGTGATGGCGATCTTCACCGTGGCGACTGCGCTGTTCTTCCACAAGTACTGGTCGGCGCCCGAGGCCATGAAAATGATGCAGCAGATCAACTTCAACAAGAACATCGCGATCGCCGGCGGCCTGTTGGCTCTGGCCGCCTTCGGCCCCGGCCGCTTCAGCATCGACAGAAAGTAAGCTCTCCCCCAGGCTTCGCGCACTTCGTGTCGCTTCGCCGCCCCCCTCGCCGGGGGCAACACCTGAGGCCCGGCAGAGCCGGTTCCTCGGTGTTCCGCGAAGAGACCACCTCCCTTCCTTTTTCATTCAGGAGTTCCAAAAATGGCAAACATCGTCGTCGTCTTCCATTCCGGCTACGGCCACACGCAGCGCGTGGCGCAGGCCGTGGCGGACGGCGCGGGCGCGCAGCTGCTGGCCATCGACGCGGACGGCAACCTGCCCGAGGGCGGCTGGGAGCTGCTGGCCGCGGCCGACGCGATCATCTTCGGCTCGCCGACCTACATGGGCGGCGTGAGCTGGCAGTTCAAGAAGTTCGCCGACGCCTCTTCGAAGGTCTGGTACACGCAGGGCTGGAAGGACAAGCTCTTCGCCGGCTTCACCAACAGCGCCACCATGAACGGCGACAAGGTCACGACCATGACCTACCTGTGGACGCTCGCGATGCAGCACAGCGGCATCTGGGTCAGCATGGGCATCCTGCCGAGCAACAGCAAGGCCGCCACGCGCGACGCGATGAACTACGTGGGCGGTTACGGCGGCCTGCTGACGCAGTCGCCGTCGGATGCCAGTCCCGCCGAGATGTCCAAGGGCGATTTCGACACGGCCCGCGCATTCGGCGAGCGCGTGGGTGAAGTGGCAAGATCCCGCAAGTAACCGGACCCCAAGGAGAACCCACGATGACCGACAACGCCCCCGAAACCCGACTGCTCAAGCCGCACGACAAGGACCTCGGAGGCGGCTTCCAGGTCAGGCGCCTGCTGCCCGCGGCGCAGCAGCGCTCGGTCGGGCCTTTCGTGTTCTTCGACCATTTCGGTCCGGCCACCGAGCAGCCGGGCAGCGAGCACGACGTGCGGCCGCATCCGCACATCGGGCTGTCCACGGTCACCTATCTCTTCAAGGGCGCGATGATGCATCGCGACAGCCTGGGCAGCGTGCAGGAGATCCTGCCCGGCGCCATCAACTGGATGACCGCCGGCCGCGGCATCGTGCACTCCGAGCGCAAGCCCGAGCGCCTGAAGGCCGACACCTACGTGAACCACGGCCTGCAGCTGTGGGCCGCGCTGCCGCAGGCGCATGAGGAAATCGAGCCCAGCTTCGAGCACACGCCTGCCGACGCGATTCCCGAGTTGGTGGAGCAGGGCGCGGCGGTGCGCGTGCTGGTGGGCGAGGCCTTCGGCGCGCGCTCGCCGGTGAAGACGCATTCGCAGACCGTGTACCTCGACATCGCGCTGCCCGCGGGCGGACGCTTCGAGCTGCCCCCGCTGGCGCCCGAGCTGGCCGTCTACGCGGTCGATGCCGACCTCGCGGTGAACGGCGAGCCGGTCGCGGTCCACACCATGGCCGTGCTGCCGAACGGGCAAGGCGGCGTGCTCACGGCCGATGCCGCCGTGCGCCTCGTGGTGATCGGCGGCGAGCCGCTCGACGGCCCGCGCTACATCACCTGGAACTTCGTCTCCAGCCGCCGCGAGCGCATCCTCGAAGCCGGCGCCGACTGGGCGGCGCAGCGCATGGGCCACGTGCCCGGCGAGACCGAGTTCATCCCGCTGCCCGGAAAGCCCTTCGGCGTGCGCGAGCCCGACACGGGCACCACGCCGGTCTGAGCCTCCAGCATGCGGCGGTAACGGCAAGAAGACGAAAGGCCCGCGATGCGGGCCTTTCGTCTTCTTGCCGAGGCGGTCGGGGCCGGCTATTTGCCGCCGATCGTCAGGCTCTCCGCAGGCGGTGCGCCCTCGGGCGTCTTCGGCAGCTCGAGCACGGCCTTGCGGCTGCCGCGGCCGCGCCATGCGGAGTAGCTCACGCCCAGCAGCAGCAGCGTGCACAGGCCGATGAAGGTGGCGCTGATCGGCCGCGTCACGAACACCGACATGTCGCCGCGCGAGAGCAGCAGGGCGCGGCGGAAGTTCTCCTCCACCATCGGCCCGAGCACGAAGCCCAGCAGGATCGGCGCGACCGAGAACTCCAGCGTCATCAGCACAGCGCCGACGATGCCGAACACCAGCACCTCCCAGATCTGGAAGAGGCTGTTCTGCGTGCTGTACACGCCGGTGGCAATGAAGAACATCGCGGCCGGGAACAGGTACTTGTAGGGCACCTTCAGCAGCTTCACCCACACGCCGATCATCGGCACGTTCAGGATCACGAGGATCACGTTGCCGATCCAGAACGAGGCGATCAGGCCCCAGAAGATGTCCGGATGCTCGGTGATGAGCTGCGGGCCGGGCTGGATGCCCTGGATCAGCAGCGCGCCCAGGATCAGCGCCATCACCGCGTCGCCCGGAATGCCAAGGCTCATCGTGGGGATGAAGTCGACCTGCGTCTTCGAGTGCGCCGAGGCCTCCGGGCCGGCCACGCCCTCGATCATGCCGGTGCCGAACCTGTTCGGCGTCTTCGACACCTTGCGTTCCAGCGCGTAGGCGATGAAGGTGGTGATGGTCGGGCCCGTGCCGGGCATCGCGCCGAACACCGTGCCCACCAGCGTGCCGCGGATCATCGCGGGGAAGGCGCGCTTGAGTTCTTCGCGGCTCGGGCGCATGTCGCTGAGCTTGAGCGTGCCGGTGTCGCCGATGGCCTTCATGCGGTTCACGTTGAGCAGGAAGTCGGCCACGCCGAACAGGCCCATCGAGATCGCCACCAGCTCCAGGCCGTCGCTCAGTTCGGGCAGGCCGAAGGCGAAGCGGAAGCTGCCGCTGTTCACGTCGGTGCCGACCACGCCGCACAGCAGGCCGAACAGCGTCATGGCCACGCCCTTGAGCGGCGAGCCGCGCGACATGGTGGAGCCGGCCAGCAGGCCCAGCAGCATGATCGAGAAGATCTCGGTCGGGCCGAACTTGAAAGCGATCTGCACCAGCAGCGGCGAAGCGAAGATCATCACGATGATGCCGACCGAGGCCGCGAAGAACGAGGCGATCATCGTCACCCCGAGTGCCACGCCTCCCTTGCCCTGCCTGGTCATCGGGTATCCGTCCAGACAGGTCACCGCATGCGGCGGGTGCGAGGGCATGTTCATCAGGATGGCGCCGATGGCGCCGCCGTACTGCGAGCCGTAGAAGATGCCGGCCAGCATCAGGATGGCGGGCACCGGATGCATCACGTAGGTGAGCGGCAGCAGGATCGAGATGGCCTGCAGCGCACCCATGCCCGGCAGCACGCCGATCAGGTTGCCCACCAGCACGCCGAAGAAGGACCACAGCAGGTTCGAGCCCTGGAAGGCGACGCCGAAGCCGTACCAGAGGTCGTGGAGCGATTGACCGATCATGGCTTCAGCCTCCCCACTGGAACAGGGGCAGCTGAAGCTTCAGCGCCCACCAGAAAACGACCACCGCGATGAAGCACATCGCGAGCGACAGCAGCAGCGCCTCGGTCAGCGTGTTGTCGCGGTCGCCGAGCGCCGAGATGAACACGATCGCGAAGGTCGCCGGCAGCAGGCCGCCGTATTCGCCGAAGAGCAGGAAGGCGAGGATGCCGAGGATGATGCAGATGCCGCCACGCAGGTCGGGCATGCCGCCCGGGTGCCCGTGCGAGGCCGCTTCCTCGCTCGCGCCTTCCGCCGATTTTTCGCCGCGCGCGGAGACCGCGATGAGCAGCCCCGTGAGTGCCAGCAGCGCGCCGAGCGCGACGGGGAAGAAGCCCGGGCCCATGTGCGCCAGCTCGCCGACGCGGTAGCCGACGCCGGCATACACGGCGGCCAGGCCGACGACGATTAGCAGCGCGCCGCCGTAGTAGTCTTTCTTGAATTTCGAAGCGGGCCGGGGCGCGTGCGAGGCCGGATCTTCACCGAGCTGGTGCTGCATAAGTCTCCTTCGTCTGGAAGGAGCGCAGTCTAGGAATCGAGACTTTCAATCCCCTTTCGGCAGGGGCTCTCGCGGCCTTGCGGGCCGCAAAATACGTGTAATCACGTACCGGCCTATCCGGTGAAACCCTTGCAAAAACGAGCGCGGATGCGGCTCACGCAGCGTGCAGCGGCAGCCTCAGCGTTGCGCGCAATCCGCCGCCGTTGGGACGCTCGGGCGTGTCGGCATTCGAGAGTTCGATCTCGCCGCCATTGCGCCGCGCATAGCCGCGCGCGATGGTGAGGCCGAGGCCCGCGCCTTGTGCCGCTGCGGTGCCCGTGGCGCTGTCGCGGTTGAAGCGCTCGAACACGCTCTCGCGCCGCTCGGGCGCGATGCCCGGTCCGCTGTCGCACACCTCGGCCAGCGCATGCGTGGCATCGCGCCGCACGGTCACGGTGATGTTGCCGCCGCGCGGCGTGTACTTGATGGCGTTGTGCACGAGGTTGGCAAGCACCTCGTGCAACTCCGCAGCATTGGCTGCGACGGGAAGCACGGGCGTGTCGTCCTCGTCGTCGTCGCTCGATTCATCGCTGCCTTCCGCATCGTCCGTGCCGATGTCGCCGCGCGCGTCGACCCAGCCCAGGTCCTGGTCGTTCTCGCGCGCCAGCGGCAGGTATTGCAGCACCACGCCGCGCGCGATGGCGTTGAGGTCGGCCACTGCAGCCCCTGCCGGCGCGGCTTCGTCGCCCGCGGTGGCATGGGCCAGCGCCAGCAGCTGCTCGCTCAGGCGGCGGGTGCGCGCGAGCTGCACGACGATGGCCTGCAGCGATTCGCGCATGCGCGCCGGATCGGTCTCGCGCACTGCGTAGCCGGCCTGGATCGACAGGATGCTCAGCGGCGTGCGCAGCTGGTGCGAGGCGTCGGCCAGGAACTGCGACTGCTCCGCCACCATGCGCCGGTGGCCCGCGATGTGGTGGTTGACCGCGTCGACCAGCGGCGCCACTTCATGCGGCACGCCGCTGGCGTCCAGCGGCGTGAGGTCGTCGCGCGGGCGCTCGCGCAGCGAGCGGCGCAGGCGTTCCAGCGGGCGCAGCGTCCAGGCCACGCCCAGCCACACCAGCAGCGCCATCACCACCACCATGCGTGTGTCGCGCAGGAACTCCTGGCGCAGCGTCTCGGCCTGCGCCTCGGTGCGCGGGCCCGTGCCCTCGGCCGCCTGTATGAGCACGCTGTAGGCCTCGCCGGGATGGACGTTGTCGTACACCGTCTGGCGCAGCGCGGCCACGCGCACCGGGTGCTGCTGGTAGACCGCGTCGTAGAACACCGGCGTGCCGTCGGGCGGGCGGTGCGCGGGGCGGGGCAGGCCGGGCACGCCCATGAGCGTGGTCTCGGGCGAGTTCACATCCAGCGTCCCGCCCTTGGGAATGCGCTGCACTCCGACGTGCAGGTACTTGTAGCGCAGCCTCGTGGACTCGAACATCGCCTGGATCGAGAAGGGCTCCTGCACGCGCACGCTGCCGTCGCTGGCCACCACGATGCCGTTGGCCAGCGCCTGCACGGGCTCCAGCAGGCTCTGGTCGTAGGCGACGACCAGCGAGTCGGTCAGCGCGCGGTAGTCGCTCCAGCTGTCCAGCGCCAGCAGCACCACCAGGCCCGGCAGCAGCAGCGCGAGCAGGCGCGCGCGGATGCCGAAGCGCTGCGGCCGCGGTGACGGCTGCTGTTGCTGCTGCTCAGCCGCCGTCGCCGGGGAGGTCGCTGCGGGCTGAGGCTGAGGTTCCATCGGCAATGCTCTCCAGCATGTAGCCCAGGCCGCGCACGGTGACGATGCGCACGTCGCTGTCGGCCAGCTTGCGCCGCAGCCGGTGCAGCACCACCTCGATGGCATCGGGGCCGGCGGTGCTGTCGTTGGTGAACACCTTGGCGAAGAGCTGCGACTTGCCCACCGGCGAGCCGCTGCGCAGCAGCAAGGCGGTGAGCGCGGCCTGCTCGCGCGGCGTGAGCGACAGCAGCGTGCCGCGCAGCGTGAAGGCGCGGCTCTGGCTGTCGTAGGAGAGCGAGGCGCACTGCAGGCGTGGGTGCTGCTTGCCGCGGCTGCGCCGCACCAGCGCCGAGAGCCGCGCCTCCAGCTCTTCCAGCTCGAAGGGCTTGGTGAGGAAGTCGTCGGCGCCCAGGTTCAGGCCGCGCACCCGGTCCTGCAGAGCACCCTGCGCGGTGAGGATCAGCACCGGCGTGCGGTCGTCCGCCGCGCGCATGTCGGCCAGCACGCTCAGGCCGTGCTTGTCGGGCAGGCGCAGGTCGAGTACCACCGCGTCGTACTCGGTGCCGGCCATGAAGGCCTCGGCCGTGCGGGCGTCGGGTGCGTGGTCGGGCACGAAGCCGCTTTGGGTGAGCGCGCGGACCAGCCAGGAGGCCATGTCCAGTTCGTCTTCCACCAGGAGGATGCGCATGGGGCCTGCCGCGTCTCGTTGTCGTCGTTGTTGCCGTTACTGCTTGATGGCGAGGTCGGGGTCTTCCGAGGCGCGGGCGCTGGCGCGTGCCGAACGCGCGCTCAGGTCGGGCGCCAGGGCCTCGCGGCCGTCGAAGACGAAGCAGTCGCCCTTGTAGTGCGCGCCGCCGACTTCCTCGAAGTACTTGAGGATGCCGCCTTCGAGCTGCAGCACGTTCTCCACGCCTTCCTCGTGCATCAGGATGGCCGCCTTCTCGCAGCGGATGCCGCCGGTGCAGAAGCTCACCACCGTCTTGCCCTTGAACTCGTCGCGGTGCGCGCGCAGGGCGGGCGGGAATTCGGTGAACTTGCCGATGCGCCAGTCGATGGCGCCTTCGAAGCTGCCGTAGTCGACCTCGAAGGCGTTTCGGGTGTCCAGCAGGGCGATCTCGCGGCCCTGGTCGTCATGGCCCTGGTCGAGCCAGCGCTTGAGCGTGGCGGCGTCCACGCCGGGCGCCCGGCCGGCCTCGGGCTGGATGGCGGGGTGGTCCATGCGGATGATCTCGCGCTTGAGCTTCACCAGCATGCGCCGGAAGGGCTGCGCGGCCGACCAGCTTTCCTTGGCCTCCAGGTCGGCGAAACGGGCGTCGGCGCGCAGATGGGCCAGGAAAGCCCGCACGCCCTCGGCCGTCCCGGCCAGGAACATGTTGATACCTTCGGGTGCCAGCAGGATGGTGCCCATCAGCCCCAGGGCCTGGGTGCGGGCACGCAGGTCTTCACGCAGCGCGGGGCTGTCGTCTATGGCCACGAACTTGTAGGCCGCGATATTCAAAATCTCTTGCACGGGGCGGGATTTTAGGTGCCGGCGGAATATCGCCCGGGTACAGGGCCTCTGCCGGGGTGATTCAGGGATTGCCAACCCACATCGTGGAGGGCCCGCTTTCTACAATGGAAGCATGTTTGTTCACCTGCGCCTGCACACCGAGTTCTCCGTCGTCGACGGCACCAACCGAATCGACGACGTCGTCAAGGCCGCCGCTGCCGACAAGCAGCCCGCACTGGCCATCACCGACCTGAACAACCTGTTCGGGGCCGTCAAGTTCTACAAGCAGGGGCGGGGCAAGGGCGTCAAGCCCATCGTCGGCGCCGAAGCCTTCGTGGACGGGCTGGGCAAGGAGCCCGGCGCTCTCACCCGCATCGTGCTGCTGGTGCAGAACATGGAGGGCTACCTCAATCTGTCGGAGCTGCTCGCGCGGGCATGGACGCAGAACGTGGGCCGGGGCCAGTCGCAGGCGGCCTGCAAGCTCGAGTGGCTGCAGGAGCTCTCGGGCGGGCTGATCGCGCTGTCGGGCGCGCAGGCCGGGCCGCTGGGGCAGCCGCTGCTGCAGGGGCAGGGCGAGCGCGCGGCCGAGCTTGCGCTGCAGCTGGCGGGCATCTTCCCGCACCGCTTCTATATCGAGCTGCAGCGCGCGGGCCGGCCCGAGGACGAGCCGCACGTCGTTGCCGCCGTGCAGCTGGCGGCCCGGCTGCACCTGCCGGTGGTCGCCACGCACCCGGTGCAGTTCGCCACCCGCGAGGACTACGAGGCGCACGAGGCGCGCGTGTGCATCTCCGAAGGCGAAATCCTGGGCAACCCTCGCCGGGTGCGCCGCTTCACCGAGGAGCAGTATTTCAAGTCGAGCGCCGAGATGCAGGCGCTCTTCGCCGACGTGCCCAGCGCGCTGGCCAACACGGTCGAGATCGCCAAGCGCTGCAACCTGACGCTGGTGCTGGGCAAGCCGCAGCTGCCGGACTTTCCGACGCCTTTCATCGCCGAGGGCGTGCGCATGCCCATCGACGACTTCTTCCGCCAGGAATCGTTCTACGGCCTGGAGCTGCGCCTGAAGCACCTCTACCCCGACGAGGCCAGGCGCGACGCCGAGCGTCCGCGCTACGTGGAGCGGCTGGAGTTCGAGATCAACACCATCCTGAAGATGGGGTTCCCGGGCTACTTCCTGATCGTGGGCGACTTCATCCAGTGGGCCAAGAACAATGGCTGCCCGGTGGGCCCCGGCCGGGGCTCGGGTGCCGGCTCGCTGGTGGCCTACGCGCTGAAGATCACCGACCTCGACCCGCTCGAATACAAGCTGCTGTTCGAACGCTTCCTGAACCCCGAGCGCGTCTCGATGCCCGACTTCGACATCGACTTCTGCCAGGGCAACCGCGACCGCGTGATCGACTACGTGAAGGACAAGTACGGCCGCAACGCCGTGAGCCAGATCGCCACCTTCGGCACCATGGCCGCGCGCGCGGCCATCCGCGACGTGGGCCGGGTGCTCGACATGAGCTACATGTTCTGCGACGGCATCAGCAAGCTGATTCCGAACAAGCCGGGCATGTCGGTCACGCTGCAGTACCCGCCCGAGAAGAAGATCGAGGGCGACAAGAACAACTACGCCATCGAGATGGAGCCGCAGCTCGCGGAGCGCATCGAGAAGGAAGAAGAAGTGAAGATGCTGGTCGAGCTCGCGCAGAAGCTCGAAGGCATGACCCGCAACATCGGCATGCACGCCGGCGGCGTGCTCATCGCGCCGGGCAAGCTCACCGACTTCTGCCCGCTCTACCAGCAGCCCGGCAGCGAATCGGCCGTGAGCCAGTACGACAAGGACGACGTGGAGGCCATCGGCCTTGTGAAGTTCGACTTCCTGGGCCTGGCCACGCTCACGATCCTGGAGATCGCGCGCGAGTTCATCATGAAGCGCCACAAGGGCCAGGAGAACTTCGCGTTCGAGAACATCCCGCTGAACGACGGCGCGACCTACCGGCTCTTTTCAGACGGCAAGACCGAAGCCGTGTTCCAGTTTGAAAGCCGCGGCATGCAGGGCATGCTGAAGGACGCGCGACCGACCCGCCTGGAAGACCTGATCGCGCTGAACGCGCTGTACCGCCCGGGCCCGATGGACCTGATTCCCAGCTTCGTGGCGCGAAAGCACGGCCGCGAGGACGTGGAGTACCCGCACCCGGCCGTGGCCGAGATGCTCTCCGAGACCTACGGGATCATGGTCTACCAGGAGCAGGTGATGCAGACCGCGCAGATCCTGGGCGGCTACTCGCTCGGCGGCGCCGACCTGCTGCGCCGCGCGATGGGCAAGAAAAAGCTCGAGGAGATGGCCGAGCACCGCGAGAAATTCCGCGCCGGTGCCCTTGCCACCCACGGCATCGAGCAGGACAAGGCCGACGAGATCTTCGACCTGATGGAGAAGTTCGCGGGCTACGGCTTCAACAAGTCGCACGCCGCCGCCTACTCGCTGCTGGCGTACCACACGGGCTGGCTCAAGGTCCACTACACGGCCGAGTTCTTCTGCGCCAATATGACCGTGGAAATGGACGACACGGACAAGCTCAAGCTGCTGTTCGAGGACGCCCAGAAGAACTTCGGCATCACCTTCGAGCCGCCGGACGTGAACCGCGGCAACTACCGCTTCGAGCCGGTCACCAACAAGGTGATCCGCTACGGCCTGGGCGCCGTGAAGGGCACGGGCCAGCTCGCGGTCGAGGCCGTGGTGCGCGCGCGCGAGGAGGGCGGGCCCTTCAAGAGCCTGTACGACTTCTGCGTGCGCATCGACCGCCAGCGCATCAACAAGCGCACGGTGGAAGCGCTGATCAAGGCCGGCGCCTTCGACGCCATCCAGCAGAACCGCGCGGCGCTGGTCGCCTCGCTCGACCGCGCCTTCGAATTCGCCAATGCCACGGCGGCCAACGCCTCGCAGGCCGACATCTTCGGCGACTGCGACCACGGATCCGCCACCGCCGAGCCCGACCTCGTCGACGCCACGCCCTGGGGCGTGAAGGAGCGCCTGACGCTCGAAAAGACCGCCATCGGCTTCTATCTCTCGGGCCACCTGTTCGACGAGGTCTCGCACGAGGTGCGGCGCTTCTGCAAGCGCGAGATCACCGACCTGCTCGACAGCCGCGACCAGCAGGTCATCGCCGGCATCGTGAGCGACTTCCGCGTCATCAACGGCCAGCGGGGCCGGCTGGCGATCTTCAAGCTCGACGACAAGTCCGATTCCATCGAGGCCACGGCCGACGAGGCGCTCATCAACGCCAACCGCAACACGCTGAAGGACGACGAGCTCGTCATCGTCAGCGGCCGGCTGCAGCCCGCGCGCGGCGGCTTCGAGGCCCGTTTCCAGGTGCAGCAGGTGTGGGACCTGGCCTCGGCGCGCTGCCGCTTCGGCAAGTTCCTGCGCGTGGCGGTCAACGGCAAGGCGCCCGACATCGCGCGCCTGCTGAAAGACTTTCCGCCGCGCACCGAGCAGACCGAGGTGGGCGACCTGATACAGGGCCTGCCGGTGCGGCTGTCGATGGCGCGCGCGGGCGCGCAGGTCGAGCTGCAGCTGGGCGACCGCGCCAAGTTCTTCCCGACCGACGCGGCGCTGGCCAGCTGGACCGCGCAGGCCGAGGCCGGCAAGGCGCTGATCGTCTACGACTGATTTCTTCCTGCGCCACGGCAAGTGCCCGGCGGGCGTGGGCTCTTTGGGCTGCTGGCTAGGATTCCTGCCGTCTTTCAACCAAGAAGTTCAGGAGGAACTCCGCATGAAGAAATCGTCCCTCGTCCTCGCGTTTGCCCTGGCATTGCCTTTTGCTGCTTCGGCTCAATACACCGGCCCGAGCACGACCCCGCAGAACGCGGCCGCGGGCACGCCCTACGCCGGCCCGAGCACAGTGCCGACCATGACCATCAAGCAGCTGATCGACACCGGCAAGGACGACCAGTACGCCACGCTGCGTGGCTTCATCGTGTCGCACGACGGCGGCGAGCACTACACCTTCGCCGACGAAACCGGCCGCATCAAGGTGGAGATCGACGCCAAGCATTTCCCGCCGGGCGTGAAGATCGACGACAAGGTGCGCGTGGAGCTCACCGGCGAATTCGACAAGGACCTGATCGGCAGCAAGGTCGAGCTCGACGTGAAGCGCCTCGCCGTGCTGCGCTGAGCCCCGGCCCGGCCTTGCGGCCTCAGTGCGCCATCGAGGCCACGGCGAGGTCGGGCACCACGTTCATGATGCGCAGCGTCTGCTGCACCACCTGGCTGAACACCGGCGCGGCCACGAGGCCGCCGAAGTACTTGCCGGCGCTGGGCTCGTCGACCATCACCGCGACGATGATGCGCGGCTTGTCGATGGGCGACATGCCCGTGTACCAGGCGCGGTACTTGTTGCTCGCGTAGCCCTTGCCGACCTGCTTGTGCGCGGTGCCGGTCTTGCCGCCCACCGAGTAGCCCACCGTCTGGGCCAGCGGCGCGGTGCCGCCGGGCGCGGCGGCCATGTGCATCATCTGTCGCACCTCGCTGGCCACCAGCGGCGAGAACACCTGCACGCCGGGCGGTTCCTCGCCGTGGTTCTTCAGCAGGCTGATGGGGATCACCTCGCCGTCGTGCGCGAAGGCCGTGTAGGCATGCGCGATCTGGAAGAGCGACGCCGACAGGCCGTAGCCGTACGACATGGTGGCCTGCTCGATGGGGCGCCACGACTTCCACGGCCGCAGCCTGCCCGTGACCGCGCCGGGAAAGGGCGTCTGCGGCTTCTGGCCCAGGCCCACGGCGGTGAGCGAGTTCCACATCTCCTGCGCCGACATGCGCTGCGAGATCTTGGTGGCGCCGACGTTGCTCGACTTCTGGATCACGCCTTCGACCGTGAGCACGCCGAAGTTCTCGTCGTCGTGGATGGTCGCGCCAGAGACGGTGATGCGCCCCGGGTTGGTGTCGATGATGGTCTTGGGCGTGACGCGGCCCAACTGCAGCGCGGTGGCGATGGTGATGGGCTTCATCGTCGAGCCCGGCTCGAACACGTCGGTCATCGCGCGGTTGCGCAGCTGCTCGCCGGTGAGGTTGCGGCGGTCGTTGGGGTCGTAGCTCGGGTAGTTGGCCATGGCCAGCAGCTCGCCGGTCTGCGCGTCGACCACCACCACGCTGCCGGCGCGTGCCTTGTTGGCGACCACGGCGTCGCGGATCTTCTCGTAGGCGACGAACTGCACCTGGTCGTCGATGCTCAGCTGGATGTCGTGGCCTGGCGTGGGAGGCACCTGGTCTTCCGTGTCCTCGATGATGTGGCCCAGCCGGTCCTTCAGCACGTGGCGCGAGCCGGCCTTGCCGGCCAGGTCGTGGTCGAAGGCGAGCTCGATGCCCTCCTGGCCCACGTCTTCCACGTTGGTGAAGCCCGCCAGATGCGCCGCCGCCTCGCCCTCGGGGTACTGGCGGCGGTAGTCGCGGCGCAGGTAGACGCCCTTGATGTTGAGCGCGGCCACCTGCTTCGCGATGGGCTCGTCGACCTGGCGCTTGATCCAGACGAAGCTCTTGTCCTCGTCCTCCAGCTTCTTGTCGAAGTCCTTCTGCGGCATGCCGAGCAGCTTGGCTGCTTGCTTGAGCTTTTCCAGCGTGGCAGGGTCGTCGCGCTCGATGTCCTCGGGAATGGCCCAGATGCTGGGGGCGGGGATGTCGGAGGCCAGGATCAGGCCGTGCCGGTCGAGGATGCGGCCGCGGTTGGCCGGAAGCTCCAGCGTGCGCTGGTAGCGTACTTCGCCCTGGTGCTGGAAGAAGTCGTTGGCGAAGATCTGGACGTAGGCTGCGCGCCCGGCCAGCAGCAGGAAGCCGAAGGCGACGCTGGCCACGATGAACTTGCTGCGCCACACGGGAGTGGGGCTGGCGAGCAGGGGACTGCTGCCGTAGCGGATGCGGCCGTTGGGGGTCATGAGCCCTGATTATCGAGTTCCGGGTGACGTGAAAGTCACCCGGAAAGGGCCCGTTTTCTTAGCTGCGCGTTAGGCGCAGGCTGCAAATCAGCGCTTGGGCCGCAGCGTGACGATCAGCGACGGGAAGATGCGCCCGTCGGTGTCGCGAGGCAGCTTGTCGGTCTTGCGCAGGCCGCGCTCTGCGGCGTCGTCCCAGCCCGGCAGGCCGCTCGACTTGCTGAGCTTCACGCCGACGATGGTGCCGTCGGGTGCCAGGCTCACCTCGAACTCCGCCGCCGGGTTGCCGTTCACGGTGTCGGCATCCGGGAAGGTGATGTTCGGGCGCACCGCGGCTGCGATGCGGCCGGCATAGCCGCTGGAAGGACCGGACGTACGCTGGGCCGTGCCGCGCGAATCGTCGCTGCCGGTGGCGTTCGCAAGGCCCTGCATGCGCTTGAGCGCGGCGGCGCGGTCGGCGGCTGCCTGCTTCGCGGCGGCCTCGGCCTTCTTCTGCTCCGCCTGCTTGGCTTCGGCTTCCTGCTGCTTCTTCTGTTCGGCCAGCTTCTTCTGCTGTTCCTTCTTGCGCTCGGCCTCTTCCTCGGCGCGCTGCCTGGCTTCCAGCTCTTTCTTCTTCTGCTGTTGCTGGCGCTCGAGTTCGCGCTCCTGCTGCTCCTTCTGTTCCTTGAGCTTCTTCTCGCGCTCGAGCGCGATGTCAGGGGCCTTGGGCGCGGGAGCGGGCTCTGGCGCCTTCGCTGCCGGAGGCGGCGGCGGAGCAGGGGCGGGCGGCGGCGGCGCGGGAACCGGGGTGGGCGCCGGCGGCGCCTGCAGGCGAGGCGCCGCCTGCTGCACCGTGGACGACCACAGCTCCGCGTCCACGGCGCCCTCGTCGGCGTCGCTGCGCCAGCGCACGCCCCACGTCAGCGCCGCGATCAGCAGCCCGTGGGCAATGAGCGCCAGTACCAGTGCACGCCCGGTGCCGCGCTGCGGCGGCGGTGCGAACTCGGGGCGATCCAGTGCGAGCGACATGCCTTACTTGCCGCCCGTGGTCGTGACGGACAGGCCCACGCGCTCGATGCCGCTGCGCTTGAGCTGGTTCATCGCCTTCACGACGGTCTCGTACTTCACGGACTTGTCGGCGCTGATGACCACCGGGCGCTGGTCGTCGCCGCCCTGCGCCTGTTTCGCGGCCGAGCCGATCTGGGTCATGGGAATCGAGGTGCCGCCCGTGCCGGTGGACGGGTCCTTCTTGATCTGCACTTCGTCCTCGCTCTTGATGACGATCTCGATGGGCTTGTCGGGCTGCTTGCTGGCGCGGTCGACCGAGGGCAGGTTGATCACGCTCGGCGTGATGAGCGGCGCGGTGACCATGAAGATGATCAGCAGCACCAGCATCACGTCGATGAACGGGACCATGTTGATCTCGTTGATCGTCCGGCGGCCGCGGCCCCGGGATGAAACGGCGGGCATGCGCTGCGCCTCCGTTCAGCGGTTGGCCGGAGCCACCGAGGAGCCCGCGCCGCCGGCAGCCGGGTTGGCCGACAGGTTGCGCTGCAGGATGTTGGAAAACTCCTCGATGTAGGTCTCGAGGGCGATGGCGATCTTGTCGATCTCGCGGGCGAAGCGGTTGTAGCCCACGACCGCCGGGATGGCGGCGAACAGGCCGATGGCCGTGGCAACCAGCGCCTCGGCGATGCCGGGGGCCACGGTGGCCAGCGTCACCTGCGCCAGGGCGGCCAGGCCGGTGAAGGCGTGCATGATGCCCCAGACCGTACCGAACAGGCCGACGTACGGAGAGACGGAGCCGACGGTGGCCAGGAAGGAGAGGTTCTGCTCGGCCGCATCCAGCTCGCGCTGGAAGCTCGCGCGCATCGCGCGGCGGGCGCCGTCGAGCAGGGTGCCGGCATCGGTGACATGGCGCTCGCGCAGCTTCTGGTACTCGCGCATGCCGGAAGCGAAGATGCGTTCCATGGGGCCGGCGAACTTGGCGTTCTGAGCGGCGGAGGCGAACAGCTCGTTGAGGCTGGTGCCCGACCAGAACTCGCGCTCGAAGTCCTCGTTGAGGGCGCGCATGCGACGCAGCGCGAAGTACTTGCGGATGATCGCGGCCCAGCTGGCGATCGAGACGATCACGAGCAGCGCCACCACCAGTTGCACCACGAAGCTCGCATGGAGCAGGAGATTGATGATGGAAAGGTCTTGGTTCATGGCTTGAAAGTTTGAGTCATGGAGCCGCTGTAGCGCTCCAGGGTTCCCGTCACCTGTTTCGGGATGCGTGCGGGCCGCAGCGTGGCGGCGTCCACCCATCCGATGCGGATCGTGCCCTCGCACAGCAAGACGGGTGCCGGGGCCCCGGTTCGCTCTTGCTCTGTTTTCGATAGCACGCGCTGTCCGATTATCAACGACGCCGTGCCCAATTGTTCGAGATCGGCAGTCACGAGCAGCTCGTCGTCCAGCCGCGAGGGCCGATGGTATTTGAGCCGGGTTTCGCTCACCACGAACTGGCCGCCCGTTTCCTCGCGCAGCTTGCGCTGCTCCACGCCCAGCGAACGCAGCCACTCGGTGCGGCCGCGCTCCATGAACTTCAGGTAGTTGGCGTAGAACACGATGCCGCCGGCGTCGGTGTCTTCCCAGTAGACGCGGATCGGGAACGCGTAGCTCATCGGTCCTTGTTCTCGGCCATCGCCCGCAGGCGCTCGATGGACTCCTGCAGGTGCGCCATCGAGCTGGCGGTGGAGAAGCGGACGAACTTCGCGGTCTCGGCGGTGCCGAAGTCGCGACCGGGCGTGACGGCCACGTGCGCGCGCTTCATGGTCTCGAAGGCGAAGTCCCAGCTGCCCGAGATGCCGAGCTTCTCGGCGAAGGCGGTGCAGTCCGCCCAGGCGTAGAAGGCACCGTCGGGCACCACGGGCACGTTCAGGCCCAGCGCGTTCAGCTGCGGAATGAACCAGTCGCGGCGCGCCTTGAATTCGGCGCGGCGGCGCTCGTACTCGGCGATGCTCTCGTCCTCGAAGCAGGCGAGCGCCGCGTACTGCGACACCGTGCTCGCGCAGATGAAGAGGTTCTGCGCCAGCCGCTCGACCACCGGCACCAGCGCCTCGGGCACCACAAGCCAGCCGAGGCGCCAGCCGGTCATGTTGAAGTACTTGCTGAAGCTGTTGATGCTGATGACGTTCTCGTCGATGGCCAGCGCGGTCTGCCCAAAGGCATCGTCGTACGAGAGGCCGAGGTAGATCTCGTCGATCAGCGTGATGCCGCCGCGCTTGGACACCGCTTCATGGATGCGGCGCAGCTCGTCGGGCGCAATCGAGGTACCGGTCGGGTTCGAGGGCGATGCCAGCAGCACGCCGCGTGTCTTGTCCGTCCATGCGGCCTCGACCTTGGCGGCGGTGAGCTGGAAGCGCTCCTTGGCCGTGGTCGGAATCAGCACCGCCTTGCCCTCGGCAGCGCTCACGAAGTGGCGGTTGCACGGATAGCTCGGATCGGGCATCAGGATCTCGTCGCCCGATTCGATCAGCGCCAGGCAGGCCAGCTGCAGCGCGGCCGAGGCACCGGCGGTGACGACGATGCGGCGCGCCGGCACGTCGACGTTGAAGCGCTGGCGGTACCAGGCGCTGATGCGCTCGCGCAGGTGATCGAGGCCGGTGGCCTGCGTGTACTGCGTGGCGCCGGCACGCACCGCGCGGGCGGCGGCTTCCTGCACCAGCGGCGGGGCGCTGAAGTCGGGCTCGCCGATGTTCAGGAAGATCATCGGCCGGTCGGTGTGGGCGACCTCGCGGGCCAGCACGCCCGCTGCCTTGGCCACTTCCATCACGTAGAAGGGCTCGATGCGCTGCGCGCGCGTGGAAATTCTCATCGCACCCCCTGGCTGCGGCGCCATGCGCCCTCGGTCGGCCGAGCGTTGCCGCTCATGCCCTTGCTTTTCCCGAAGCCCGGTCGGCTTCGACCTCGAGCGGGCGAAGCTGCGGCGCCAGGCCGTTGAGCACGGCGTTCACGTACTTGTGGCCGTCGGTGCCGCCGAATTCCTTGGCAAGCTCGATGCACTCGTTGAGCACCACGCGCCAGGGCACGTCGGGGCAGTTCTGGAACTCGTAGACGCCGATCCACATCACGGCGTGCTCGATGGGCGAGATTTCCTCGAACTTGCGGTCCAGCAGCGGGCGGATCAGCGCGTCGAGCTGCTCGGCGCCTTCGATGGAGCCGTGCAGCAGCGCGTCGTAGTGCAGCGCGTCGGCCTTGTGGAAGCCGGCGAGGTCGCGCGTGAAGTGGTCGATGTCGGTCGGGTCGTTGCGGCCCACCAGGTGCTGGTAGAGCGCCTGCAGCGCGAACTCGCGCGCACGGGTGCGGTTCGACTTGGCCGAGGCCTTGCGCGCGCCGGTGCTGGTGAGGCCTACGCGCGACTGTTTGGGCTTTTCGCCGGTGGCCTTCAGGGCCTTGAGGGACTTGGAGCTGTCTTCGGTCATGAAAGGGTGGCCAGCAGTTGCGCCATCTCGACAGCCACGCGGGCAGCGTCGCGGCCCTTGTCGGTCTGGCGGGCGACGGCCTGCTCGAGGTTTTCGGTGGTGAGGATCGCGTTGGCGATGGGCAGGCGGTAGTCGAGGGCCACGCGGCTCACGCTGGCGCCCGATTCGTTGGCCACGAGTTCGAAGTGATAGGTCTCGCCGCGGATGATGCAGCCCAGCGCCACCAGCGCGTGGTAGCCGCCGCGCTCGGCGAGCGCCTGCAGCGCCACGGGCACTTCGAGTGCCCCCGGCACCTGCACATGGTGGATGTCGCTGGCGGCCACGCCCAGCGCCTCGAGCTCCGAGAGGCAGGCCGAGGCCAGCGCGTCGGTGATGTCGGCGTTGAAGCGCGCCTGCACGATGCCGATGCGCAGGCCCTTTCCGTTCAGCGGCTTCGATTCCGCTCCCTTGTTTGCACCTTGCATGGTTTCAGTCTTTCGTGAGGTAGCCGGCGATCTCGAGGCCGTAGCCTGCTGCCATGCTGGGCATGCGCCGTGGCGTACCCAGCAGGTTCATCTTGTGCACGCCGCATTCGCGCAGGATTTGCGCGCCGATGCCGTAGCTGCGCAGGTCCATGCGGCCGCGCTCGGGCGCCTGCGCGGGGCGCGCGGTGCCGTCGAACTGCGCGAGCAGCTCGCTCGCGGTTTCGCCGCAGTTCAGCAGCACGGCCACGCCCTTGTCCTCGTTCGCGATGTGCGAGAGGCTGGCGTCCAGGCTCCAGGAGTGCAGCGAGCGATTGATTTCGAGCGCGTCGAGCACCGACAGCGGCTCGTGCACGCGCACGGACACGGTCTCTTCGGGCGCCCACTTGCCGCGCACCAGCGCCAGGTGCACGCCGCGGCTGGGCTTGTCGACGAACGCGTGGGCGGTGAAGCTGCCCCAGGCGGTCTGGATCTCGCGGCAGCCGACTTTCTCGACCAGCGACTCGACGCGGCTGCGGTGCTCGATGAGCGCGGCGATGGTGCCGATCTTCAGGCCGTGCTCCGCAGCGAACACCTGCAGGTCGGGCAGGCGGGCCATGGTGCCGTCCTCGTTCATCACCTCGCAGATCACCGAGGCGGGCGAGCAGCCGGCCATCGCGGCGAGGTCGCAGCCGGCTTCGGTATGGCCGGCGCGCATCAGCACGCCGCCGTCCACAGCCTGCAGCGGGAAGATGTGGCCGGGCTGCACCAGGTCGGCGGCCACGGCGTTGGGTGCCACGGCGGCCTGCACGGTGCGCGCGCGGTCGGCAGCCGAGATGCCGGTGGTCACGCCCTCGGCCGCCTCGATGGAGACGGTGAAGGCGGTGGAATGCTTGGCGCCGTTGCGCTGCACCATCGGCGGCAGCTGCAGCCGCTCGCACATCTCGCGCGAGAGCGTCAGGCAGATCAGGCCGCGCGCATGGCGGGCCATGAAGTTGATCGCCTCGGGCGTGATGTGGTCGGCCGCGATGACGATGTCGCCTTCGTTCTCGCGGTCTTCCTCGTCGACCAGGATCACCATGCGGCCGGCGGCGAGCTCGGCCACGATCTCCTCGACCGACGAGATCGGGGCTGGTGCGCGCGCGGCGCTGGGGGCGGCGCCGATCGGCGTGACGGAGGCGTTCATCTGGAAGTGTCCTTGGGTGTGGTCGTGAGCATGCCGGCTTGAAGCATGCGCTCCACGTAGCGCGCCACGGTGTCGATTTCGAGGTTGACCTTCGAGCCGGCCTTCAGGCCGCCGAGGGAAGTGTTCTCGACGGTGTGCGGGATCAGGTTGATGCTGATCTCCGCGCCGTCGGCGATGTCGCTCACGCTGTTGACCGTGAGGCTCACGCCGTTGATGGTGATCGAGCCCTTGTAGGCGAGGAAGCGGGCCAGCACGGCGGGCGCGACCACGCGCAGTTCCCAGCTTTCGCCGACCGGCTCGAACCGGCTGACGCTGCCGATGCCGTCCACGTGGCCCGACACGATGTGGCCGCCGAGGCGGTCGCTCGCGCGCAGGGCCTTCTCGAGGTTGATGCGGCTGCCTTCGTCGGTCAGGCCGGCGGTCTTGTCGAGGGATTCGGCGGAGATGTCGATGGTGAACTGCTGGCGCTCGGGAGCGAGCGTGGTGACCGTCATGCAGGCGCCATTGAGCGCGATGCTGTCGCCGAGACCGACGTCGTCGAGGTAGCCCGCGGGCACCTCGATGCTGAGTCTCTTGCCATGGGAGGAGGTGGTGCCGAGGTCGTGGATGGCGGCGATGCGCCCCACGCCGGTGATGATTCCGGTGAACATCCCGGCATTTTCGCAGAGAACGAAGGGGCTACGCGGCGGCCGGGCTAGAAGGTATCCCGTCCGGCGATCCTGGCGACGATGCGCAGGTCGGGGCCGATCTGCTCGAAGTTTCGGAATTCGAGGGGCAGGGCGCCCGCCAATTCAGTCAGCGGGCCGCCGGCGTGAATGCCGGAGGCGATATCCAGTCCGTCGCCGATCAATTTCGGCGCCAGATAGACCAGCAATTCGTCGACCAGGCCTTCGCGAAGCAGCGAGCCATTGAGCTTGTGGCCGGACTCGACGTGCAATTCATTGACCTCGCGGCGGGCAAGATCCTTCAGCATCGCCACCAGGTCGACCTTGCCTTGCGCATTGGGCAGGCAGGTGACCGTGGCGCCGCGCGCCTCGAGGGCGGCGGCTTTCCGTTCATCCTGCACCGCCGCGTAGATCCAGACTGGGCGGCCGGGCATGAAGAGCTTCGCGCCCGGGGGGGTCTGGAGCTGGCTGTCGACCACCACCACGCGCGGCTGCCGCGTGGTCTGCACGAGGCGAACGTCGAGCCTGGGGTCGTCCTCGATCACGGTGCCCACGCCGGTCAGCACCGCGCTCGCGCGCGCCCGCCAGGCGTGGCCGTCGGCGCGTGCGGGCTCGGACGTGATCCACTGGCTCACGCCGTTGCGCAGGCCGGTCTTGCCATCGAGCGAGGCCGCGACCTTGAGCCGCACCCACGGCGTCTTGCGGACCATGCGGCTGAAGAAGCCGAGGTTGAGCTCCCGTGCGTCGTCGGCGCCGGGTCCGACCTCGACTTCGACCCCGGCGGCGCGCAGCCGCTCGAAGCCTTGGCCGGCGACCAGCGGATTGGGGTCGGCCATCGCCGCTACCACCCGGCCCACGCCGGCCGCCACCAGCGCATCGCAGCACGGGCCGGTGCGGCCGTGGTGGGAGCAGGGCTCCAGCGTGACCCAGGCCGTCGCGCCAACGACCGAATTGCCCCGCGCCGCCGCATCGCGCAGAGCCATCACCTCCGCATGCGGACCACCGACCTGCTGGGTATGGCCCTGCCCGATCACCGTGCCGTCGGAGGCCACCAGCACGCAGCCGACGCGGGGGTTCGGATCGGTTTCCGGGCCGGCCTGGCGCGCGAGATCCAGGGCCTGAATCATGAAATTCGGATTTTCTTTTGTCATTCTTTTGTTAAATCAATTGCCTTGCAAATGTCAATTCGAAATCCATCGAAAACAATTCGCCGCCAATCCATTTGTTTTGACCGCCTGTCGCGCAATTGGCGTTATTGGCCGGCCAGCGGTAAATCGGATAAATAGAATTCGCGCCCATCGAAATCAGGGAGGAACGCCCGTCCGGCACACAAGTGCAAGGCGGCGGGCGGCACGATATGGACAACAACGGATTCTGCGCGTCCGAACGAGGCTTCACGCTCATCGAGATGATGGTCGTGATCGTACTGATGGCCGTGATGCTGGGATTGGCGCTGCCGAGTTTCAACGGCCTCGTCGAACGGTACCGGGTCGAAGTCATGGCCAAGGCGCTGATGGCAAGCATCGCCGATGCCCGCGCCGAGGCGGCTCGCCGAGGGGTGAAGGTGACCATGCAGCAGCGCACGGGGTGCCAGGGCCGGGACTGGAGCTGCGGCTGGGAGACGCTGGTCGGAAGCGGCGACGCCGCCGAAATCCTCAAGCGCCAGGACCCCGACAGCCGTGTCTCCATCGAGAAGGGCGCGGCTGGCGCCATGTCGTTCGACCCCATGGGCTACTCGACCGGCGGGGGCCGTTTTCGCCTTCGTCCGGCCGACAGCGCGGATTCATCCAAGATCGTCGCGGTATGCCTTTCGCTCGGAGGGCGCATGCGGCTGGTGAAGGCGGACGGCGCATGCTCATGAAGCGCCTTCGCGTTCGCCGGGTGGGGCAGGTGCAGCGGGGCTTCTCGATGATCGAGGCGCTCGTCGCGCTGCTCGTGTTATCGCTGGGCCTGCTGGCGCTGGCCGGCTTCCAGGTTCGCGTGCTGGTCGACAGCGTCGGCGCGAGCAACCAGAACCTCGCGATGCAACTCGCCGGCGACATGGCCGATCGCATCCGCGCCAATCCCGCAGCAGCGGCGACGACGCCCAGCAAGTACGTGACAGACTGGTCGGCCGCAGCAGCCAGCGGCCCCAAGCCGTCCTGCGAGGGAGCCAGGGCTGCATGCAATGCCGCCGAACTGGCGGCGCACGATATCTGGGGCTGGAAGCGCGCGGTAGCTGCTGCCTTGCCCGGCGGGGTGGCCGACGTGAAGGCCAGCGCGACGGCGGGCGGCATGTTGTTCTTGCATGTCGCCTGGGACGAGCCGGCAGTGCTCGACCCGATCGCACCCGACCCGGACTGGAAGTGCCCCACGGGCAAGGCCTGCCTCGAAGTCGCCGTCGCGGTGCCGCAGCCATGAAGCGCCGAACGCCATCCGGCTTCACGCTGGTCGAGTTCCTCGTCGCGCTGGTCGTCGGCATGCTGATCGTGCTGGCCGCCATCGCGGCCATGCTCGGCACGCGCAGTACCGCCATGACCGGCGACGACGTCAACACGCTCAACCAGTCCTCGGCGCTGGCTTTCAGGCTGCTGGGCCAGCAGATACGGCAGGCCGGCTACATCCCCATCGATCCCACCGAGCCGCTCTACTACTTCGACACCAGCGCCGGCCGGGACACCAACCTGACAGACGAGCCCGCCTTCTTCGCGATCAAGGGCGTGGAGTCCGAGAGCGGCTCCGGCAACGACAAGCTGAAGCTGGGCTACGCGCCGAACCCCGACTATTTCAAGGACTGCCTGGGTCAGGAGCCAGGGCGGTCTTCGGGCGGCGAATACGACCGTACCGCCCCCGAAGCGCAGGGCAACGCGCGGCTCATCACCAGCGAGTTCTATGTGTCGAACTACACGCTCAGGTGCCAGGGAAGCGGCAACGCGATTCCGCAGCCGGTCATCGACGGCGTGGAGCGTTTCGACGTCATGTACGGGGTCAGCGCCATGTCCGGAAGCCGGCAGGTGGTGCGCTACGTGAAGGCCGACGACGTCGATGAGGGCTTTCGCGACGTCCGGACGGTACGCATCTGCCTGCAGCTCGCGGGCACCTCGAGGAGCAACCCTGCAGGCAGCTACGTCGACTGCGACGGGGTCTCGAAGACGAGCGGCGACGGCAAGCTGCGGCGTGTCTATACGGCAGTGTTCTCGCTGCGAAACGACCTGGGGGCGTTGTGAGCACGGCGAAGGCGACAGGTCCCGCCCACAGGCTGGCCAGCAAACTGCCGGCGCAGCATGGCTTCACGCTGTTCATCGTGATGATCATGCTGCTGCTTTCGGCCCTGCTGCTGATCGGCGGGGCGCGCACCGCGGTGCTTCTCGAGTCGATGGCGGGTAACCAGCGCGAATACCAGCGCGCCTTCGAGGCTGCCGAGGCAGCGCTGCTGGATGCGGAGCGCGACATCCGGCAACTGGCCTTCGATTCCGCGAGCAAGACCTACGTGGCGTGTTCGGCACTCGCCACGGCGCGCTGCCGCAAGGCAGAAGACGGCCGCGTCTTTCCCGACCGGGATACGGGCTGGGTCACCGCCTACATGAACGCCGGCCCCAACAGCTGCGAGCGGGGCATCTGCTATTTCTCCGAACCCGATTCGGTCGCCGCCGCCGACGGCAGCGAGGCCTACCGCTTCTGGCGCGGCGATGCCTACAAGGCCAAGTCCGCCAGATACGGCGAGTTCACCGGAGCGCCCAAGGCCGGCAGCCCGGCGCTGGACGGCGCCAGGTACTGGATCGAGGTGATCGACCGACGGAACAGCAAATACCCGCTGTATCGCATCACGGCGACTGCCACGGGAGCGCGCAGCGGCAACGGCAAAGGGGATGCGACGAAGGTCGAGTTGCAGGTGTCCTTCGATCCGGACCCGGTCTCCGGGGTGAACTGAATATTGGGAGAGAAAGAGATGAGGATCAGGAAGCTGCCAGGACGCGCCGTCGTGTCCAGCCTGGTGTTGGCACAGACCGTCGTGCACGCCGCGCAGTATCCGCTGGCGCAGGTGCCGCGAAATTCCGCGGTCGCGGAGCCGGCGCCGAACGTGATCGTTTCCGTCGACAACTCCGGAAGCATGTACGGCAGCGGCATGGCTGCCCTGCAGGCTGCTCTCAGGGAGAACTTCTCGGAGGCCAATATTCCCGATCACCGCATCCGCCTCGCCTGGCAGGCGCTGAACGACGATCGCAGCGATCGCAACTGCGCTGCATTCAGAAGCGCCGCGCTTCCTTGCAGGATCGGCGGACGCGTCAACGCAAACCTGATGCGTTCGCTGGACCGGACGCACCGCGCCAATTTCATGGCCTGGGTCAACGCCATCCAGGCGACGGGAGGCACGCCTCTTCACGAAATGATGGCCCGTGCGGGCGAGTACATGCAGACCACTGGCCAGCACAGCCCCTTCTCGGATGATCCGGGTGTGGCCGGAGCCTCGCAATCGGGTTGCCGCAGGTCGTTCCACATCTTCATGACGGATGGCGACTATTCGCCGCCGTCGGGATTGGAGAGCTTCATGCCCATCGTCACCAACGAAGATGGCTTGCACCGCTGGCTGCCCGACGGTGCCCTCTACGCGCCGCGCGCACCCTATGCCGACAGCTTCGGGAGTATGAAGCGTCCGACGCTCGCCGACTTGACCTTCGAGTACTGGGCCCGCGACCTGCAGCCAGGCGTGCCGAACAACCTGAGGAAGATCATTGCCGAGCCGGGCGACGTGACAGTGGGGCGCGCCAAGGTTCCCGAGTACTGGAACCCCAAGAATGATCCGGCCACCTGGCAGCACCTGACGACCCACTTCATCGGATTCGGCGCTGCGGGCGACTGGTGGTCGCGACCGAAAATCTCGACGACCGCATTGAACCCCACCTACAGCGGAGACTATGCCGGCGTTGTCGATGGCTCGATCCAATGGCAGGATCCATTCAGAGGCAATGCACGCATGGACCTCTGGCATGCCGCCCTGAACAGCCGTGGCACATTCACGCCGGCTTCCAATGCCAAAGCGCTGAGCAGTGCCTTCAAATCCATCCTTGGACAGGTCCTGGTCAACACCGGCACCCCGCTGACCTCCATTTCCGCCAGCGCTTCCCGAGTCTCGACAGGCACTTCCGTCTATCAGGCCGGCTACGACACGGCCGACTGGTCCGGCAGACTCAGCGCCACGAAGTTCGGCACCGACGGCAAGCTCGCTGCCAAAGCCGACTGGTCGGCGCGCGACCTGCTCGATACCCGCATGGCAAGCACTGGCGCACACGACCGGGACCGCGTTGTGCTCAGCTTCTCCGGCACCACGGCTGCGTCTGCGGGCCGCGCAGCGACCACCGGCGCGGGCGTGCCGTTCAGGTGGGCCGACTTGAGCGACGCGCAGAGGGCCGCGCTCAAGGCCAGCACCGACACCGACACCGAGAGCACCGCCCTCGGCCGGGCCGTGCTCGACTTCCTGCGCGGCGATCGCAGCAACGAGGGCGCCGGCCGCCAGTTCCGCAAGCGCGGCCATGTGCTCGGCGACATCGTGGGCTCCAGCGTCTGGTACGAGGGACAGCCCAAGAGCGGCTTCACCGGCGAGGCCTATGCGGCGTTCGCTGCCATCTCCCGCGCGCCGATGCTCTATGTCGGCGCCAACGACGGCATGCTGCATGCGTTCAACGCGAGCACCGGCAAGGAGGCGTTCGCCTACGTGCCCGAAGGCCTCTACGGCACAGCGGCGGCACCGAATCTCAAGCGGCTCAGCGAAGGCGGCTACACCCACCGGTACTACGTCGACGGCAGTGCCTTCGTCGCCGACATCTACATGGGGCCGACATCCTCGGCCAAGACGACCGACGAGCAGAAGGCGGCGAACTGGAAATCTTTGCTGGTGGGCACGCTGGGCGCGGGTGGCAAGGGCTACTTCGTGCTCGACGTCACCAGGCCCGAGAGCGTCGACGAGCGCAAGGCCGCCAGCGTCGCGCTGATCGACACGACCGCGCTTGCGGACGACGACCTGGGCCATCAGTTCCAGCAGCCCGCGCTCGATTCCTTCTCGGGGCGGGCGCTGCAGGTCGCCCGGTTGAGCAACGACCGAAAGGCCCTGATCCTGGGCAACGGCTACAACAGCAAGAGCGAGAAGGCGGTGCTGTGGATCCAGTATCTCGATGGCGACAAGGAGATCCTCAAGATTCCCGCCCCGGCCGCGCAGGCGAAAAACACGGGCAACGGCCTGTCCGCGCCACGTCCGGTGGACCACGACGGCGACGGCAAGATCGACCTCGTCTACGCTGGCGACCTGCTCGGCAACCTCTGGAAGTTCGACCTCAGCAGCACCGACAGCCGCCGGTGGAAAGCCACCATGGGGCCCTTCGACAAGCGCCGCGCGGCCGGTTCGGAGTCTGCCTCCGGCCTCGACGACAAGCCGTTGTTCGCGGCAGGCGCCAGCCAGCCGATCACGGCAGCGCCCCTCGTGGTCGGGCATCCCCGAGGAGGCTACATGGTGGTGTTCGGCACCGGACGGCTGTTCGCCTCGGGCGACGAAAGCTCCACTGCGGACCAATACCTTTACGGCATCCGTGACCCGGCCAACGGAAGCTCCGGCACCGCGGCCTCCACCGACCTGGTGGCGCAGACCATCGGGGATACCCCCGTCCACGAAGGCGATACCGAATTGCGCACCGTCTCCCGCAACGGGGTGAGCTTCGGCGGTTCGCAGGCCCGGCGCGGCTGGTATCTGAAGCTGCCGACGGCGGGCGAGCGCGTCGTCTATCCAGGCCAAGCCTTGGGCAGCGGCATCGGCCTGTTCTCGACAACCATCCCCGGATCGAGCAGCAACTCTGTCGACTGCACGGCGGGAACGGGCGACGACGGGTGGTCGCTGCTGATCGACTTCTTCAGCGGCTCCGCGCCGGCGGGCATTTCGTACACCACGGCCGGCGCGGTGGGCGCCTACGCGGGGTTCCGAAACCGCTCCGGCCGAGGCGACCTCGTCCTGCAACCCCAGAACCGGCAGAAGGGCACCGACGTGATCTGCAATGCCGCGGGCGACTGCAAGTCAGTCACCCGGCCGGACAACGTGCGCCGCTTCGGCTGGCGCAGCCTGATCTCGAGCAACTGAAACGGAAACCATGGACAACCATCCCGGAGCACAAGCCAGCCGGCAAACTCGTTCGCGCGGCTTCACGCTGATCGAACTCATGATCGTGACGGCGGTGATCGGTATCCTCGCCGCCATTGCATATCCCAGCTATACGCGTTATGTGCTGCGGGCCAAGCGTGCAGATGCGAAGCAGCAACTGCTGCAGGCGGCGCAATGGAACGAGCGCTACCTGACGGCCAACGGCAGATATCCGCCCACCAGCGTTGCGTTGCCGGCCGGGCTGAAGCAGTCGCCGTCGTCCGGCTCGGCCAGCTACGACATCGGCTATGTCGACAGGAGCGAGAGCAGCTACACCCTGAAGGCCGTACCTCAGGGCGCTTCAGCCGCAGACGAGTGCGGCACGCTCACGGTGAACCATCAAGGAGTCAAGCTGGCCGGAGGACGCACGAGCGTCGCGGATTCGCTGGTTCAGCTCTGTTGGACCCGCTGAGGGCCGGCCGGGGAAGGGCGGCAGCGCCGATCAGATGTCGCGCAGCAGCTGCCGGAACTCGTCCACGTCCTCGAAGCTGCGGTACACCGAGGCGAAGCGAACGTAGGCGACCTTGTCGAGCTTCTTGAGTTCGCGCATGACGAGCTCGCCGACCTTGGTCGAGTCGATCTCTCGCAGGCCGCTGGCCAGCAGCTTCTGCTCGATGCGCAGCAGCGCGTTGTCGATCTGCTCGATGCTCACGGGGCGCTTGCGCAGCGCCAGCATCATGGAGGCGCGCACCTTGGTCGAGTCGAAGTCGGCGCGACTGCCGTCCTTCTTCACGACCACGGGAAAGTTGACGTCGGGCCGCTCGTAGGTGGTGAAGCGCTTGTCGCAGGCGCTGCACTGGCGGCGCCTGCGGACGAAGTCGGCGTCTTCCGAAACGCGGGTCTCGACGACCTGCGTTTCAAGATGGCCGCAAAACGGGCATTTCATGCGGCCAGGACTTCTTTCTTCTTTCTACGGGCCGACAACAGATCAGCGGTAGACCGGGAACCGGCTGGTCAGGGCGTGAACCTTGGCGCGCACGGCTTCGATGTTCGCCGCGTCGCGCGGGTTCTCGAGCACGTCGGCAACCAGGTTGGCGGTGATGCGGGCCTCTTCGTCCTTGAAGCCGCGGGTGGTCATGGCGGGGGTGCCGATGCGCACGCCGCTGGTGACCATCGGCTTTTCCGGGTCGTTGGGGATCGCGTTCTTGTTGATCGTCATGTGGGCGCTGCCCAGCACGGCTTCGGCTTCCTTGCCGGTGATGCCCTTGGCGCGCAGGTCGACCAGCATCACGTGGCTTTCGGTGCGTCCGCTCACGATGCGCAGGCCGCGCTGGGTGAGGGTCTCGGCCACGATCTGGGCGTTCTTGACCACCTGCTGCTGGTAGGCCTTGAACTCGGGCGACATGGCTTCCTTGAACGCGACGGCCTTGGCGGCGATCACGTGCATCAGCGGGCCGCCTTGGAGGCCCGGGAAGATCGCGCTGTTGATGGCCTTCTCGTGCTGCGACTTCATCAGGATGATGCCGCCGCGCGGGCCGCGCAGGCTCTTGTGGGTGGTGGAGGTGACGATGTCGGCGTGCGGCACCGGGTTGGGGTACACGCCCGCGGCCACGAGGCCGGCGTAGTGGGCGATGTCGACCATGAAGATCGCGCCGACGTCCTTGGCCACCTTGGCGAAGCGCTCGAAATCGATGCGCAGCGAGTAGGCCGAGGCGCCCGCGATGATCAGCTTGGGCATGTGCTCATGCGCCTTGCGCTCCATCGCGTCGTAGTCGATCTCTTCCTTGTCGTTCAGGCCGTAGCTCACCACGTTGAACCACTTGCCGCTCATGTTCAGCGGCATGCCGTGGGTCAGGTGGCCGCCTTCGGCCAGGCTCATGCCCATGATGGTGTCGCCGGGCTTCAGGAAGGCGAGCATCACGGCTTCGTTGGCCGAGGCGCCGCAGTGCGGCTGCACATTGGCGGCGTCGGCGCCGAAGATCTGCTTGACGCGGTCGATGGCCAGCTGCTCGGCCACGTCGACGTGCTCGCAACCGCCGTAGTAGCGCTTGCCCGGGTAGCCTTCGGCGTATTTATTGGTGAGCTGCGAGCCCTGTGCGGCCATGACGGCCGGGGAGGCGTAGTTCTCGCTGGCGATCAGCTCGATGTGGTGTTCCTGGCGTGCGTTCTCGGCTTGAATCGCGGCCCAGATTTCGGGGTCGGTCTGTTCGACCAGGATATTGCGTTGGTACATGGCAGTCCTTTGAAGACGAGGTCCTTGTTCTTCAACCAAACAAGGGCTGCCCAGGCGAACGGCTGAACGCCTGTGTGACCAGGCGGTACGCTTCCCAGTGGTATTCCACGTCAGCGCGGGGCACCTTGCAGAGTGCTGCGCCTATCGCCAGTCGCGTACCGGGCGAGTGTAGCTCAGGAGGCTGTACCCGCGCGGCGAAAACTCCTTCAGGAAACGGAGGAGAGCAGGGCCACCTTCGCCGGCTCGCTGCCTTCCTCGCGCTTGGCGGGAGGCGCCGCCACCGGGATCGGCTGCGGACGCACGGTCGGCGTGATCGTCGACGGCGCGCGGCCGTTGGCGACCTGCAGCAGGCGCTCGTGCTCGGCCATCACCTTGGCGGCGTAGCCGCCGTCGTCCTCGAGGTTGGCCGCGCCCACGTAGTAGCGCAGGCCGCCTTCGAGGGAGCCGGCGCGGGCGATGCATTCCTGCAGCACCTTCACGCCGACGCGCATGTTGGTCACGGGGTCGAACGCGGTGAGCGTGCCGCCCGCGCTTTCGTACTTGTCGCCGTGCACGCGGGTCATGACCTGCATCAGGCCCTGGGCGCCGACCTGGCTCTGGGCGAAGGGATTGAAGCTGGATTCGACGGCCATGATCGCGAGGATCAGGGTCGGGTCGATCTTCGTGCGCTTGCCGATGCCGTAGGCCTCGGCCACCAGCACGCTCAGCGGCTCGGCGGCCACGCGGTACTTCTTGCTCAGCCAGTAGGCCACGGCCGCCTGCTGCTTGGGCAGGTCGGCGGGGCTCGCGGCCGTGGTGCGCTCGATGGCGGTCGGCTCGAGGTCGGTGGCTTCGGGCGCGGGCTTGCGCGACTGCAGCCAGCCCATCAGTTCCTCTTCGCCGGTCTTGCGCAGGTCGGGCCGCGCCACCAGGGCGAGGGCCGCGAACACGATGGCCAGACCGACCAGTGCAAACCCGTTGTGGGTGATTTCAAAAAAGCCGTCTGCCACGTCGGACAGGAAAGTCCGTAGCCCGCGGGCCGTGACATCAAACGCCTTGTTCATCGCTCTTCCTTTCTGTGCGGCACCCGATTCGCAACGCCATCGAAGGCGAGGGATGAAGGCAGCGGCGCTTGGATTGGTACGAATCAGGCTCCGCGCAAGGAGTGTGGGGTTGGTTGGGAGCGCGGCGGCCTGATCAAGCCGGGGGAATTCGGCAGCGGATTCAGGTGGCCCCTCTGCGTCGGGCAGTCAGGGCAGCGCGGATTCTAGCGTGGCTAAATACCCGGTCAAGTATAAGTATTTGTTTTCTTATGCTAATAGTTGTTTAAAAAATGGCTCTCACCGAGGCGTTTCGGCTTAGGGGAAATCCCTTTGTAAAACACGTTTGCAATCGGAGGGAGCGACGCCTAATCTGGACGGGCCTGGCTTTTCAGGCGTTCTTCCGAGGCCCGGGAAACCCGAGGTGCAAGTCCGAGGGTTCGGCGGTCGAGGAGCCACGGTGGCAATCTCTTGCTGCCAGCACGGCGGGAACCATTGACTTCCCGTCGCGCGAATCGATGGCATGGGTTTTGGGCCCGCCATCAAGCCCGGTGACTAGACATTCCGTCGACTCACCGGGCTTTCTTCATCTGGGAGAACCGATGAAGACCTTTCTTCGGTAATTCTTCCGGGACGAGGCCTGCGTCCTTTCTGCGTACCTAGCGTCGGCGCATGTTTGCGGCACACTCCAGCGATGGACGTAGCTTCGATCAAACAGAACAAATGGGTGCGGCGTGGGATCGTCGCGTTGCTTGCGTTGCTGGCCATCTGGGTCATCGCCTGGCTGGCAGTGCCGCCGATCGCGAAGAGCCAGCTCCAGAAGATCGCGAGCGAGAAGCTCGGCCGCCAGGTCACCGTCGGCAAGATCGACTTCAAGCCCTGGACCCTCGAACTCACGCTGGACGACCTGCGCATTGCCACCGCCGATGGCAGCAAGCCGCAGGTGGCGGTCAACCGCATCTATGCCGACGCCGAGCTGCAGTCGATCTTCCGCCTCGCGCCGGTGATCGACGCCGTCACCATCGACGGCCCGGCCGTCCTGCTCACCCACCTGGCCGACGGCAAGTACGACATCGACGACATCCTGGCCAGGCTCGCGGCCGGCCCGCCGCCCGACCCGAACGCCAAGCCCGCGCGCTTCGCCATCTACAACATCGCGATCAATGGCGGCTCGGTCGACTTCGACGACCAGACCGTCAAGCGCAAGCACGAGCTGCGCGACTTCGTGCTCAAGGTGCCTTTCCTGAGCAACCTCGACTCCAAGCGCGACATCAACACCGAGCCCAAGCTCGCCTTCGCGCTCAACGGCAGCAAGTTCGACTCGGCCGCCTTCACCACGCCCTTCGCCGACAGCCGCAAGACCGACGCCCACGTGCAGTTCAAGGGGCTCGACCTGGTGCCGTACCTCGGCTACATCCCGGGCGGCCTGCCGGTGAAGCTGCAGGCGGGCAGCCTGGACGCCGACCTGAAGATCGGCTTCGAGCAGGCCGCCACTACCGGGCTGAAGATCACCGGCACGGTCGAGGCCCACACCACCAAGGTCGCCGACGCGCGCGGGCGCGACCTGCTGGCCTTCGAGTCGCTCAAGCTGGGGCTGGCCGACGTGCGTCCGCTGGAGTCGGTGTTCCATCTGAGCGAGGTGGCCCTGGCCAACCCTCAGCTCGCCGTGGCCCGCGACGCGGCCGGCAGGCTCAACCTGCTCGCGACCGACCCGGCGACCGGTGCGGCGGAGAAGGTCGCCCCGCCGCCCGCCGCGGCGGCTAGCGCGCCGGCGGCAGGCAAGCCCGCGCCGAAGCCGGCGCTGAAGGTGCAGGTGGACAAGGTGGCCCTGAACGGCGGCCGCATCGGCTGGCGCGACGAAACCGTCAACCCCGCCGCAGCCGTCGACCTGACCGACCTCGGCATCGACGTCGCGGGCGTCACCTGGCCGATGGAGAAGCCGGCCGAGTTCAGCGGCAGCACTGCCGTCGGCGGCGCCTCGCTCAAGTTCAAGGGCAGCGCCACCGACAAGGTGGCCGACGTGCAGACCGAGGTCGACGCGCTGCCGCTGTCGCTGGCCGCCCCCTATCTGGCACAGAGCCTCGAGCCCACGCTCGACGGCAAGCTCAGCGGCCAGATCGACATCGCCTGGGCCCAGCCCGACCTGAAGTTCAAGGCGCGCCGCGTTGCTGCCGACGGCCTGGCGCTGACCCAGGGCAAGACCGCGCTGGCCAGTGTCGGGCGCTTCGAGTTGGTCGACGCCGAGGCCGACATGACGAAGCACACGCTGAACGTGGCTTCGTTCACCGCGACCAACCCCAAGATCCGCGTGGAGCGCGACAGCGAGAAGCGCTGGATGTTCGAGCGCTGGCTCAAGACGCCCGCCGGCGGCAGCACGAAGGAGGCGGAGGCCAAGGTCGCCGCACCCAAGCCCGCGGCCGCCGAAACGCCGCAGCCCGGTGCCAACACCAAGCCCTGGGCGCTGACCGTCGGCACGCTGGCGGTCGACAACGGCGCGCTCTCTTATTCAGACAAGGCAGGCGCAACGCCGGTGACGGTCGAGGTCACGGCCTTCAAGCTGCACGCCCAGAAGCTCGCGCCCGAAACCAATACGACTTCGCCGCTGGAGGTTTCGGGCCGCATCGGTTCCGGGCGTTCCGACCCCGGCCGCTTCGACTACAAGGGCAACATCGTGCTCAAGCCGCTGGCGGCCGAGGGCAGGGTGGAGATCGCGTCCTTCCCCGCGCACGCCTTCAAGGCCTATTACGCCGATTCCCTCAATGTCGACATCCGCCGCGCCTTCGCGAGCTATCGCGGCACGGTGCGCTACGCGACGTCGCCGGGGGGCATGAGCGTCAAGCTGGCCGGCGACACCGCGCTGGACGACTTCCGCGCCAACAGCGTCTCGCTGACCCAGTCGCCCGGCTTCGACCGCAACAACAACCAGCTGCTGAGCTGGAAGACGCTGAGCCTGCGCGGCCTGCAGGTCAGCCTCGCGCCCAACGCGCCGCCGAACGTGGATGTGCGCGAAACCACGCTGACCGACTTCTTTGCCCGCGTGATCGTCGACCCCACCGGCCGGCTGAACCTGCTGAGCCTGACCAAGAAGGGCGAGGCCGAAGCGGCCGCTGCCGCAGCGGCAGCTGGCGAGGCCAGCACCCGCAAGGGCCCGGGCGGCACGACCACCACCACGGCAGCCAAGGCCTCGGCGCCGAAGGCCGCCGGCGGCAGGCCGATGTCGGCCGAGGAAATGGTCGGCGCGGCTCCCGAACCCGCCAAGCCGGCGGCGGCGGCAACCGCTGCCGCGCCGGCGGCCCCAGCCGATTCGGGGCCGGCGCCGGTCATCAACTTCGGCCCGATGAGCCTGGTCAACGGCAAGATCGACTTCACCGACCTGTTCGTCAAGCCCAACTACTCGGCCGACCTGAGCGAGCTGACCGGCAAGCTCAGCTCGTTCTCGTCGAACCCGCCCAAGGGCGAGAGCGGCCGGCCCGCGCTCGCCGACCTCGAGCTGCGCGGCAAGGCGCAGCAGACCGCGGCGCTGGAAATCACCGGCAAGCTCAACCCGCTGGCCAAGCCGCTCGAACTCGACATCACCGCCAGGATGCGCGACCTCGACCTGGCGCCGCTGTCGCCGTACTCGGTGCGCTACGCCGGCCACGGCATCGAGCGCGGCAAGATGAGCATGGACGTCAACTACAAGGTCGCGCCCGATGGCCAGCTCACCGCCACCAACAAGCTGGTGCTCAACCAGCTGCAGTTCGGCGACGAGGTGGCGGGGTCCACCAACAGCCTGCCGGTGAAACTGGCCGTGGCGCTGCTGGCCGACCGCAACGGCGTGATCGACGTCGACCTGCCGCTCAGCGGCTCGCTCAACGACCCGCAGTTCAGCGTCGGCCCGCTGATCTGGAAGGCCGTGGTCAACCTGGTCGTGAAGGCGGTGACGGCGCCGTTCAGCCTGCTCACGGGCGGCCTGGGCGGCGGCAGCGGCGAATCGAGCGCCATCACCTTCGAACCCGGCAGTTCCGAATTGAGCGCATCCGCCAGGGAAAGCCTGGACAAGGTCGCCAAGGCGCTGACCGACCGGCCCACGCTGCAGATGACGGTGGTGGGCACCTCCAGCCTCGAGAAGGAGCGCGATGCGTACCAGCGCCAGCGGGTGCGCCAGCTTGCCTATGCGGAGAAGCGCCGCGTCGCGGTGCGCGGCGGCCAGACCGGCACCGACGTGCCGCCCGTCACCGACGCCGAATACCCCGAGCTGCTGACCGCCGTGTACAAGCGCGCCGATATCACGAAGCCGCGCAACATCGTCGGCCTGGCGAAGGACCTGCCGCTGCAGGACATGGAAAAGCTGCTGTTCGCCAGCGTGCCCGTCGACGAGGAGTCGATGCGCCAGCTCGCCGTGGAGCGCGGCGCGGCGGTGCGCGACTACCTGCTTGCGAAGAAGCTGCCGAGCGAGCGGCTCTTCCTGGGCGCGGTGCGCACCAGCGCCAGCGGCAGCGACTGGAAGCCGGGCGCCGAGCTCAGCCTGACCATGAAGTAGGGCTGAACAGGCACGGCGCGGCGGCCCGATCCGTCGCGCCGACTTGGTTTTTTCCCAAGGCTTGCTATATATGTAGTCCGCCAGCTTCCCCGCCCACGACCCCGCCGAGCACCTCCGTTTCACGACGGAATTCAGTGGCCGGCCGCAAGTGGGTGAAAATGTCGATGTGCGCCGGCCTTTGCCGGCGCCTTCGCTTTCTCTACCAAGACAACGATTTCGCGCAGTGACCTCTACTCCTTCCAAGCCACACGACATTCAGGCCCTCGACACGCTGACCGGCGGCGCCTTCACCGCGCCGACCTCCGGCGAGCGCGCCGCGCGCATCCGCGACTGGCTCGCGGGCAACCCCGCGCCCGAGCAGATGCAGGAAGTCTTCAAGGAGCTGAGCGGGCGTGACAAGGGCGCCGCGCGCCTGCTGCGCGAAAAGCTCGACGAGCTCAAGCGCGCCAAGGGCCAGGAGGCGATCGCCGCCGAATGGGCCCAGAAGGCGCAAGCGCTGCTCGCCCAGTCCAAGCTCAACATCGCCGACGCGCTCGCCTGGCAGCGCGATGCCGCCAAGGCCGGGGCTCCGCTGTCGCGCGAGCCGCTGGCCGGCCTGAAGCTCAAGCTGTCGGAGCGCGTCAAGGGCATCGAAGACCTGCAGCACCGTGCGCAGGTGCATCGCGAAGCCGCAGTGCTGCTGGCGCAGCGCTTCGAGGTGCTGTCCACCAAGGGCTGGCAGGACGCCCAGGTCGCCGAGGAATCGCTGCGCGCCGATGTCACGCACTGGCAGCAGCAGGCTGCCGAGATCGTGGCCGATGCCAACTGGAACAGCCTCGACGCCAAGTTCGCGCCGCAGCTCGAATCGTCCAGGTCGCAACTGCTGGTGGTGTCCGACGCCTTCCACAGCGCGCTGGCCCAGGCCGTTGCCGCCGCCGCGGATGCCGCCGCGCCGCTGCCGCCTGTGCCCGTGTGGGCCGACGAGCTGCGCGCCGCGCGCGGTGAAGTCGTGGCGCCCAAGCCCGCTGCTCCCGCTCGCCCGGCTGCGCCCAAGGTCGACCCGGCCGTGCGCGCCGCCGCCCAGGAAGCCGTGCAGGCCGCGCTCGCCAAGCTCGAGCAGGAAACTGCCGAAGGCCACGGCAAGGCCAGCGCCGGCGCGGCCGCCGCGCTGCGCGCCGTGCTCAAGGAGCACGGCAAGCTGGTCGACGCACCGCTCGAAGCCCGCGTGCATGCCGCGCTGGTCGCCGCCGGCGAACTCGAAGGCTGGCAGCGCTGGAGCGCCGACAAGGTGCGCGAAGACCTGGTCGCCAAGGCCGAGGGCCTGCTCAAGCGCCCTGAAGGCCAGGCCCTCGGCGGCCGCAAGATGCAGGAAACGCTGCGCTCGCTGCGCGACCAGTGGAAGCAGGCCGACCAGGGCGGCGTGCCGAACCACGCGCTGTGGAAGCGCTTCGACGAAGCCTGCAACGAAGCCCACAAGGTGGTCGAGGCCTGGCTCGAGAAGGTCCGCGCCGACGCGGCCGAGCACCGCGCGCTGCGCGTCGCGCTGATCGAGGAGGTCAAGGCCTGGGCGGCCCAGCACGCCGGCGCCACCGACCTGAAGGCACACAACCGCGCGCTGCACCAGTTCGCTGACCGCTGGCGCGATGCCGGCCACGTGGGCGAGAAGGTGTTCGCCGAACTCCAGCCGCTGTGGAACGAAGCCTTCGGCGCCGCCCGTGCACCGTTCGAGACCGCGCAGAAGGCCAGCATCGAACGCCGCCAGGCCATGATCGCCGAGGCGACCGAACTCGGCGCGCAGCCGGTGCTGCGCATCGACGCCGTCAAGGCGCTGCAGCAGCGCTGGCAGGCCGAGGCGCAGACCGTGCCGCTCGACCGCCGCCAGGAGCAGAAGCTGTGGGACGCCTTCCGTGCCCCCATCGACGAAGCCTTCAACCGCAAGACCGCCGAGCGTGAAAAGGCCTCGGCTGCGATGAACGAGCACGACCGCAACGTGCTGGAGGCGTCCAAGGCGCTCGACGCGGCCAATGCCGGCGGCGATGCGCAGAAGATCCGCGCCGCCATCGCTCGCCTCGAAGGCGCGCTGCGTGGCGAGGCGCCGCCGCCCGCGCCCAAGGCCGACGGTCCGTCGGTCGGCGCGACCGAAGTCGTGGCGCCGGGGCAGGCGGCCGCCGAATTCAGCGAAAGCGCCGAACAGGCGCCGAGCCCGAGCGACGCGGAAGCATCGCCCGGCACGCCCGCCGAGGCCGCAGCTTCTGCGGCTTCGGCTGACCTCGTTGCACCCGCCGACGGCGCCGACGCTTCGGCCCGCACCGATGGCGCGGCGCACGACGCCGGCGAAGCCGCAGCCGTCGAAGCGCCGGCCGCAGCGCCGAAGGCCGCGCCCAAGCCCGTCGTGGCGATGCGCGGCGACGACCGCCCGAGCAGCAAGAAGGCCGAGCCGGCACCTGCCGCGCGCGGCGGTGCCGGCGGCCGCTTCGGCGACCGTCGCGATGGCGGCCGCCCCGGTGCCGGGGGCCCGGGGCGTCCTGGTGGTGATCGTGGCGGCGATCGCGGTGACCGTGGAGCCCCTCGTGGTGGCGACCGTGGCGCGCCCGGCGGCCGTTTCGGCGACCGCCCGCCGCGCGAAGATCGCGGACCGCGCCTGGGTGATGCAGCCTTCCGCGCGCAACGCGAGGCACTCGAACGCGCCGACATGGCGTTGCGCAAGCTTGCTGCGCAGGCGCACGGCGAAGCCCTGACGCAGGTGCTGGGCGCCTGGGAGCAGCGCGACGCCAGCCGTCTGCCGAGCATCCAGGAGCTGGGCCGCGCGGTCACGCCGGCAGTGCGCAGCGGCTGGTCGCAAGCCATCGGCTCCGCGCCCTCGGCTGCCGCGAACGACGCCGCCGAAGCGCTGCTGCGCCTCGAAATGGCCGCCGAAGTGCCGACGCCCGCCGAGCAACTCGAAGCGCGCCGTGCCCTGCAGCTCAAGCTGCTGACGAAGCGCGGCGACCCGGCGCCCGCCCAGACCTGGGGCCAGGATGCCGGCAAGGTGCTCGCCGCGGCGCACGACGCCGCCAGCGCACGGCGCCTGCAGAACGCGCTGAAGGCGCTGCTGCGCAAGTAGGGAGCAAGCGGCCTTTCCGGCCACGAAGAAGGCGCCCCGCGGGGCGCCTTCTTCTTTGGTGCAGTTGCGCAAGAGCCTTGCAGCCCGGGTTCAGACCTTCTCGCCGATGGCTGGCGTCTGCACTGCCGCAGCCTGCTCGGCCAGATAGCCGTCGCGGATCTTGCGGCGGATCAGCAGCCCGCCGATGCCCAGCAGCAGGGCGAGGGCGCCGACGATCAGCGTGCCCTTGTCGGTGGCGCTCGATGCCGCGGCCTTGTCCTTGACCTCCATGATCTTCTGAACGTCGGCCAGCGACACCACGGGCTTGCCCTTGAGCTTCACTTCGTAGACCAGGTTGTTGTCCGAGGGATCGACGCGCACTTCGACGGCTTCGTCGATCAGCGGCTCCAGCTTGCTGCGGCCGACCGCGTAATCGACGCGCCACTTCTCGGTGTTGCCGTCGGCCAGCCTGGCGTCGAGCACGAAGTAGCGGCGCGTGCTGCTGCCGCCGCGGCGGCGCTTGGTTGTTTCGGTGACTTCGCTGCCGCTGACGATCGTGCCGCTCTTCGCGACCAGGTCTTCGACGGCGGTGCCGTGCGTGTCCGAGCTGGCCTTGACCTGTGCATACGCTGCCCAGCCCAGGATGCCGATGCCGAACACCAGCGCGATCCACGCCTTGCCCGTGAGCTGATAGAACCAATCCCTCATGTTGTGTGCCTTTTTGGACGAGTTGATAACCCGTCGATGTTAAGGGTTGAATTGCTATCAAATAGATAGCTGATAACTGAGGCTGGACGTGCGTTCAGGGCCTTTTAGGCAGAAAGAATTCATCGAAGATCGCGAGCACTCCAGGGAAGTCGCGCGCGAAGTTCGGGCGGTTCACGAAGTAGGCCTCGCAGGCCACCGCGAAGAACTCGCTGATCGAGGTGGCGCCGTAGGCATCGAGCCACGGCGCTTCAGTGCCGAAGCGCTCGGCCTTGATGGTCTGCTCGCGGAAGTGGTCGTACGCGGGCTGCAGGACGGCCAGCCACGCCTGGCGCGCCGCGCGCGAACTGCGCTGGCCGGCGAAGCCCGGCGGCAGGGGCGGGCAGCCGTTGGCGTCGCCGCTGCGCATGTCGATCTTGTGGGCGAACTCGTGGATCACCACGTTGTAGCCGCGCTCGCTGGTGATGCTGCTGGCCAGCACGTCGTCCCAGCTCAGCATGACGGGGCCGCGCTCCATGGCCTCGCCGGCCACGACTTCGCCGTACTCGTGCACCACCTGCGCCTCGTCGATCACCTTGCGCCGCGCCACCACCTCGGAGCGGTGCACGACGATGCCGACGAAATCGTCGTACCAGTTCAGTCCGCCCTTGAGGTGCAGCACCGGCAGCACGGCCTGTGCCGCGATGGCCAGCGCCACCTCGTTGGTGATGGTGAAGCCCTTGGCGCCGTGGAATTCCTTGTCGCGCAGGAACCCGGCGGTGAGCGAGCGCAGCCGCTGCCGATCGGCTTCGGGCAGCGCGCCGAGGAAGGCGTAGCGCCGGAGCGTGGCCTGCCACGCGGCTTCGGGGATCGGGGGCAGGGCGCGCAGGCGGCGCAGCCACTTGAACATTGCTGGCGGCGGCGCGGCTAGCGCAGGTCGACGCGCTGCGCGCCGGCAGCCGAGAGGCACAGCAACTGCGCGCGCGGCGGGTGCGCGGCGGCGTCCCAGTCGCTCAGCACGATGCGGCGCAGGCCGCTGCCCAGGTCGTGGTCGGCCGGGCGGTGCGTGTGGCCGTGCACCAGCGCGTGGGCGTTGGCCTGCCGCAGCCAGTCGCGCGCGGCCGGCGTATCGACATCTGCCCAGACCATCGACGGATTGCGCTTGCGGTCTTCGCTCTGCACGCGCATGGAGCGCGCGAGCGCGCGGCGCTCTTCAAGCGGCCGGGCGAGGAACGCGGCCTGCCATTCGGGCGTGCGCACCTGCGCGCGGAATTTCAGGTACTCGGTGTCCTCGAGGCAAAGGATGTCGCCGTGGCTCAGCAGCCAGCGCTGGCCGTGCAGCACCAGCACGGTCGGGTCGTCGAGCAACGTGAGCCCGCATTGCGCGGCGAACGCGGGGCCGACGAGGAAGTCGCGGTTGCCGTGCATGAAGAACACGGGCATGCGCTGTGCGGTTCGGCGCAGGAGTTCGGCGCACTGGGCCTCGAAGCCTGGCTGCGTGGCGGAATCGTCGCCCACCCATACCTCGAACAGGTCGCCCAGGATGATGAGCGCGTCCGCCGGCGTGGTCTGCAGATAGCCCTGCCAGGCCTCGAAGGTGGCGGGCTCGCCGGCCTGCAGGTGCAGGTCGGAGATGAGGTCGACCGTGCGCCACGCGGGCGGCGCTACCAGCTCCGGGAAAGCTGGGTTCGCCGCCGTGCTCATGCTGCTGTCGCTGTCGCTGCCGCGAGTGCGTTGCGCCGGTTGCGGGTCATTCCGCGGTGACGACGGCCTTTTCGATCACGACGTCCTCGAGCGGCACGTCGTCATGGAAGCCCTTGCGGCCGGTCTTCACGGCCTTGATCTTGTCGACCACGTCGGTGCCGGCGATGACCTTGCCGAACACGGCATAGCCCCAGCCCTGGGCCGAGGGAGCGGTGTGGTTCAGGAAGCCGTTGTCGGCCACGTTGATGAAGAACTGGGCGGTGGCCGAGTGGGGCGCGCTGGTGCGGGCCATGGCCACGGTGTAGGTGTCGTTCTTCAGGCCGTTGTTGGCTTCGTTCTGGATCTCGGCGTCGGTGGGCTTTTGCTTCATGCCGGGTTCGAAGCCCCCGCCTTGCACCATGAAGCCGGGGATGACGCGGTGGAACACCGTGTTGTCGTAGTGGCCCTTCTTCACGTACGCGACGAAGTTCTCGACCGACTTCGGCGCCTTGGCGGCGTCGAGTTCGAGCGTGATCACGCCGAGGTTCTTGATGTGCAGTTCGACTTGGGGGTTGCTCATGATTGGGCTCCTGCTTGGGAAGGGAAAAACCGATTCGAAAACCGATCCGATTACTTCGCCACGACGGTGGCGGACTTGATGGTGACGGCCTCGAGCGGCACGTTCTGCATGCCGTTCTTGTTGCCGGTGGCCACCGCGCGGATCTTGTCGACCACGTCGGTGCCGGCGACGACCTTGCCGAACACGGTGTAGCCGTAGCCGTCGGGGTTGGGCGCGTTGAGCGAGTCGTTGTTCTTCACGTTGATGAAGAACTGCGAGGTCGCCGAATTGGGGTTGCCGGTGCGGGCCATGGCGATCGTGTACTTGTCGTTCTTCAGGCCGTTGCTCGCTTCCAGCGGAATGGGCGCGCGCGTAGGCTTTTGCTGCAGGTCGGCCGTGAAGCCGCCGCCCTGGATCATGAAGCCGTCGATCACGCGGTGGAATACCGTGCCGTCGTAGTGCTTGTCCTTGACGTACTGCAGGAAGTTCTCGACCGTCTTGGGTGCCTTTGCCTCGTCGAGCTCGACCACGATGTCGCCCGCCGACGTGGCGAGCTTGACGCGCGGCGTGGCCGCTTGCGCATGGGCGCCGGCGGCGAACGCGAATGCGGCGGCCAGCACTAGGGCGCCGCGGCGGCTGAAACGGGAGAAGGAGTTGATCGTCAAATGAGGCTCCGTGTGCGGATGGAGGAACGGTGCCGCGCCGTCGACACCATGGCGGTGCCGCGATAGCGGCGACAGATTATTTGCTGGCGCGGCCGACCGGCTTGCGGATGACCACAGGTGCGGCGGGCAGGGCGGCCGCCTCGGCTTCGGTCTTCGAGGTGAAGATCTGGCGGATCAGCGCGAGCTTGGGCGCGACGCTGGGGTTGGTGCTGGCGAACTGCTGGGCGCGCACGTATTCCTGCGCCGCGAGGCGGGCGTACACGTCACCGAGGTTCTCGTGGGCCGTGGCGTAGTTCGGGTTGAGCTTGATGGCCTGTTCGAGCGCGGCGCGCGCCTGGTCGAACTTGCTTTGCGACGCGTAGAGCGCGGCGAGGTTGTTGTAGGGCTCGGAGAGCTCGGGAAAGTCCTGCGTGAGCTGGGTGAAGGCGATGATGGCCTCGGCCTGCTTGTTCTGCTCGGTGAGGATCACGCCGCGCAGGAAGCGCATCTGCGGGTCGCGTGGCTTGCCGGCGATGTAGGTGTCGGCCTTGGCGAGCGCCTCGTTCGACTTGCCCTGGCGCAGCAGCGCGTTCACGTCGTCGTATTCGTTCGCATGCGCCGCGGAGCCCCAGAGGCTGAACAGCAGTGCGAAGGCAATGGAGAGTCTGGAGAAAGCGGAGTGCTTCATGAAGCCTCGACGGATTTGGGGGAGATGCGGGGAACGAACTCGGGGGCGCGGGCTTGGGGAACACCCGGACGCCACCCGATGGCGGCCGTTTATACTTGACCGGATTGTAACCGAGGGGCCATGTCGACCCCCTCGCGAACACAGTCCCAGTCACCCCTGAAAAACACCGTCTTTCGCCCGTGCCGCACGCGCGCGAAATGACGTTTTCCGAATCTCATGAGTCTGCGCATCTACAACACGCTGTCGCGTGAATTGGAGGAATTCTCCCCATTGCAACCGGGACAGGTGCGCATGTACGTCTGCGGCATGACGGTCTACGACTTCTGCCATATCGGTCACGCCCGCATGATGATGGCGTTCGACGTGGTGCAGCGCTGGCTGCGCGCCAGCGACTACGCCGTGACCTACGTGCGCAACATCACCGACATCGACGACAAGATCATCGCCCGCTCGGTGCAGCGCGGCATCACCATTCGCGAGCTGACCGACGAAGTGATCGCGGCCATGCACGAGGACATCGGCGCGCTCGGCATCGAGCCGCCCACCGTCGAGCCGCGCGCCACCGAATACGTGCCGCAGATGCTCGGCATCATCGAGAAGCTCGAGCAGAAGGGCCTGGCCTACCGCTCCGACAACGGCGACGTGAACTATGCGGTGCGCAAGTTCCCGGGCTACGGCAAGCTCTCCGGCAAGTCGCTCGACGAACTGCATGCGGGCGAACGCGTTGCCGTGCTCGATGGCAAGCAGGACCCGCTCGACTTCGTGCTCTGGAAGGCCGCCAAGCCGACCGAGCCCGCCGACGCGAAATGGGAAAGCGCCTATGGCACCGGCCGCCCGGGCTGGCACATCGAATGCTCGGCCATGAGCTGCGCCACCCTCGGCGAAACCTTCGACATCCACGGCGGCGGTGCCGACCTGCAGTTCCCGCACCACGAGAACGAGATCGCGCAGAGCGAGGGTGCCAACGGCAAGCCGCTGTCGCGCTTCTGGGTGCACAACGGCTTCGTGCGCGTGGACAACGAGAAGATGTCCAAGAGCCTGGGCAACTTCTTCACCATCCGCGAGGTGCTGCAGAAGTACGACGCCGAGACCCTGCGTTTCTTCCTGGTGCGCACGCATTACCGCAGCGCGCTCAACTACAGCGACGCGCATCTGGACGACGCGCGCAATTCGCTGAAGCGCCTGTACACCGCCCTCGACCTGGTCGTGCCGGCCGAGGTGGCCATCGACTGGGCGCAGCCCCATGCCGCGCGCTTCAAGGCCGCCATGGACGAGGACTTCGGCACGCCGGAGGCCATCGCCGTGCTGTTCGAGCTGGCCGGTGAGGTGAACCGTACCAAATCCCCCGAAACCGCCGGGCTGCTGAAGGCGCTGGCGGCTTCGCTGGGCATCCTGCAGGGCGATCCGCGGGCCTTCCTGCAGGCCGGCAGCACGCTCGACGACGCCACCATCCAGGCGAAGATCGACGCCCGCGCCGCCGCCAAGGCCGCGAAGAACTTCGCCGAAGCCGACCGCATCCGCCAGGAACTCCTCGAGCAGGGCATCGTGCTCAAGGATTCGCCCACGGGCACGACCTGGGCGGCTGCGCAGTGAACGGAACGACGAATCCCATGCCCGCCCCCAGGAAGCCCAGCGTCAAGATATACACGCCGGACTATTGGGAGGAGGCGTGCAAGCACCTCTCGCGCAAGGACCGCGTGATGAAGCGGCTGATCCCGAAGTTCGGCGACGCCTGCCTGGAGTCGCGCGGCGATGCGTTCACCACGCTCGCGCGCAGCGTGGTCGGCCAGCAGATCTCGGTCAAGGCCGCGCAGTCGGTCTGGGACAAGTTCGCCGCGCTGCCGCGCAAGCTGACGCCGGCCAACGTGCTCAAGCTCAAGGTCGACGACATGCGCGGCGCGGGGCTCTCGGCACGCAAGATCGAGTATCTCGTCGACCTGGCGCTGCATTTCGACTCGGGCCTGGTGCACGTCGATGCATGGAAGGACATGGAGGACGAGCAGATCATCGAGGAACTCGTGGCCATCCGCGGCATCGGCCGATGGACGGCCGAGATGTTCCTCATCTTCCACCTCATGCGCCCGAACGTGCTGCCCGTGGACGACCTGGGGCTGCTCAACGGCATCAGCGTCAACTACTTCTCGGGCGACCCGGTCAGCCGCAGCGATGCCCGCGATGTCGCCGTGGCCTGGGCGCCTTATTGCAGCGTGGCGACTTGGTATATTTGGCGATCGCTGGATCCCGCTCCAGTAACGTATTAGCAACACCCCCAGGCTGCGCGCACTTCGTGTCGCTTCGCCAACCCCCTCAAGGGGGCAACACCTAAGGCCCGGCGAAGCCGGTTCCTTGGTGTTCCTGGAATGGATGGTGCGGTGGATGCGGGCAGCAAATTGAAATAAACAGGAGAAGACGTTGGCGAAACGAACCTTCCTCGACTTCGAGCAGCCGATTGCCGAGCTCGAAACAAAGATCGAAGAATTGCGCTATGTGCAGACCGAATCCGCGGTCGACATTTCTGAAGAGATCGATCAGCTCGGCAAGAAGAGCCAGCAGCTCACCAAGGACATCTACAGCGACCTGACGCCCTGGCAGATCACCAAGATCGCACGGCATCCGGAGCGCCCGTACACGCTGGACTACGTCAACGAGATCTTCACCGACTTCGTCGAACTGCACGGCGACCGCCATTTCTCGGACGACCTGTCGATCGTGGGCGGCCTGGCCCGCTTCAACGGCGTGCCTTGCATGGTCATCGGCCACCAGAAGGGCCGCGACACGAAGGAGCGCACCGCGCGCAACTTCGGCATGAGCAAGCCCGAGGGCTACCGCAAGGCGCTGCGCCTGATGAAGACGGCCGAGAAGTTCAAGCTGCCGGTCTTCACCTTCGTGGACACCCCCGGCGCATACCCCGGCATCGACGCCGAGGAGCGCGGCCAGTCGGAGGCCATCGGCCGCAACATCTTCGAGATGGCGCAGCTCGAGGTGCCGATCATCGTCACCATCATCGGCGAGGGCGGCTCCGGCGGCGCGCTGGCGATCTCGGTCGGCGACCAGTTGTTGATGCTGCAGTACTCCATTTATTCCGTGATCAGCCCCGAGGGCTGCGCTTCCATCCTCTGGAAGACGGGCGAGAAGGCTCAGGAAGCCGCCGACGCGCTGGGCATTACCGCGCACCGCCTCAAGGCGCTGGGCCTGGTCGACAAGATCGTGAACGAGCCCGTGGGCGGCGCGCACCGCGACCATCGCCAGATGGCTGCCTTCCTCAAGCGTGCCCTCAACGACGCCTTCCGCCAGGTCAGCGACCTCAAGCCGAAGGAACTGCTGGAGCGCCGCTACGAGCGCCTGCAGAGCTACGGCCGCTTCAACGACACCAAGGCCGACAGCAGCGGCAGGTAACTCACAGGCGCCGTCATGAACTCCGCTTTCGAACGCGCCATCGCCGCGTTCGAGCCGGCGCAATGGCCGCTGGCAGTGGGGTTCAGCGGCGGCGCCGATTCGACCGCCTTGCTGGCCGCCTGCGCTGCGCGCTGGCCGGGACAGGTGGTCGCCTTCCATGTGCATCACGGGCTGCAGGCGGCAGCCGATGGCTTCGAGCGGCATTGCCGCGCGATCTGCGAGCGACTGGGCGTGCCCCTGGTCGTCCATCGCGTCGATGCGCGGCATGCGCAGGGCGAAAGCCCCGAAGACGCAGCCCGCCGGGCCCGCTACGCGGCATTCGCCGAGATGGCGCGTGCGGACGAGGCCAGGGGAGCGATCAGGTCCGTCGTGCTGGGGCACCACGCCGACGACCAGGCCGAGACCCTGCTGCTGGCGCTGTCGCGCGGCGCGGGGCTGCCGGGGCTGGCGGCCATGCCGGCGCATGCGCAGCGCAACGGGCTCGACATCTACCGTCCGCTGCTCGCGGTGGCGGGCGCAGAGGTTCGCGAATGGCTGGCCGGCCGCGAGCTGCCGTGGATCGAGGACCCGACCAACGAGGACGCGCGCTACACCCGCAACAGGATCCGCTCCGTGCTGCTGCCCGCGCTGGAGCAGGCTTTTCCGCAGTTCCGCTCCACCTTCGCGCGCAGTGTGAGCCACGCCGCGCAGGCTCAGCAACTGCTGAACGAGCTGGCGGCACAGGACCTGGAAAGCGTCGGCAGCCCGCCGCGCATCGCCGCGCTGCAGGCGCTGTCGCGCGCTCGGCAGGCCAACGCGCTGCGCCACTGGCTGGTGCGCTCGCACGGCTGTGCGCCGAGCGCGGCGCAGCTCGACCAGCTGCTCGACCAGGTCCGCGCCTGCACCACGCGTGGCCATCGCATCCACCTCAAGGTGGCGGCCGGTTTCGTCGAACGCAGGGGTGACTTGCTGCATTGGTACAATGTTGCGCCCTCGCCGAAGACTTCGCTCTGACCGCTTGCAGGGCGCCGCCCATCAAGCGGCCCTTTCCTTTTCTCTGATTTCACCCATGGCATTGATCGTTCACAAATACGGCGGTACGTCGATGGGCTCGACCGAGCGCATCAAGAATGTCGCCAAGCGTGTCGCCAAGTGGGCGCGCGCAGGCCACCAGATGATCGTGGTTCCGAGTGCCATGAGCGGCGAGACCAACCGCCTGCTCGGCCTGGCCAAGGAACTGGCGCCCAGCAAACCCGGCGTGGCCCACAACCGCGAGCTCGACATGCTGGCCTCCACAGGCGAGCAGGCTTCGTCGGCACTGCTGGCCATCGCGCTGCAGGCCGAGGGCGTCGAGTCCGTGAGCTACGCGGGCTGGCAGGTTTCGGTGCGCACCGACAACTCCTACACCAAGGCCCGCATCGAGAGCATCGACAGCGAGCGCGTCATGTCCGACCTCAATGCCGGCAGGGTGGTGGTCATCACCGGCTTCCAGGGCGTGGACGACGACGGCAACATCACCACGCTGGGCCGCGGCGGCAGCGACACCTCGGCCGTGGCCATTGCAGCGGCGATGAAGGCCAACGAGTGCCTGATCTACACCGACGTGGACGGCGTCTACACGACCGACCCGCGCGTCGAGCCCGATGCGCGCCGCCTGACGACCGTGAGCTTCGAGGAAATGCTCGAAATGGCGAGCCTGGGCTCCAAGGTGCTGCAGATCCGCTCGGTGGAATTCGCCGGCAAGTACAAGGTGCCGCTGCGTGTGCTCTCGAGCTTCACGCCGTGGGACATCGACATCAATGAAGAGGCCAAGTCCGGCACGCTGATCACTTTCGAGGAAGACGAAAACATGGAACAAGCCGTCGTATCCGGCATCGCATTCAACCGCGACGAAGCCAAGATCTCGGTGCTCGGCGTGCCCGACAAGCCGGGCATCGCGTATCACATCCTCGGTGCGGTGGCCGACGCCAACATCGAAGTCGACGTGATCATCCAGAACCTCAGCAAGGACGGAAAGACCGACTTCAGCTTCACCGTGCACCGCAACGAGTACGCGAAGACGATCGACCTGCTGCAGTCGAAGGTGATGCCCTCGCTGGGCGCGACCGAAGTGGTCGGCGACACCAAGATCTGCAAGGTCAGCATCGTGGGCATCGGCATGCGCAGCCACGTGGGCGTGGCGAGCAAGATGTTCCGCGTGCTGGCCGAAGAAGGTATCAACATCCAGATGATCTCGACGAGCGAAATCAAGACTTCGGTCGTGATCGACGAAAAATATATGGAATTGGCAGTGCGCGCACTGCACAAAGCCTTCGATCTGGATCAGCCGGGCACCTAAGTAGTGGCATAATCTCAGCTTCTTTCAGGAACTGTGACCGAGTGGCCGAAGGTGCTCCCCTGCTAAGGGAGTATGGGGTGTAGAGCCTCATCGAGGGTTCGAATCCCTCCGGTTCCGCCAAGATGCGACCCCTGTAGCTCTCCAGCTACAGGGGTTTTTTCTTTGCCGGCTCCATCCGGCGACGGAGCCATCAGGCGCCGTGCAGTTCGGGAAGTCCGGCGAGCACTGTCCGGCACCGCTCGCAGAGCATTCCTTGCTCGCCTTCTTCGTCCACCACGGTGGCGTCGTGCCGCCAGCACCTCCTGCAGCGCAGGAACGAGGTCTGCCTGACCCTCACGTCGACCTTGCTGCCGACCCTCAGCACCACGTCGGCGACCATGAAGATCGAAGCCAGCTCCGAATCCAGCAGCGCGAGCGACTCGACGACTTCCTCGGGCGCCTCGATCACGATGTTCGCCTCGATGGAGCGACCGATGTCACCCGTCGAGCGCAGATCCTCGATCGCCTTCATCACGGCAGGGCGCAGCTGCCTCGCATGCCGCCAGAACCCGGCGACATCCGGGTCGTCGTCCATGATGGGCGGCGTGGCTTCATCCCAGGTGTGGAGGAACACGCTGCCATCATTCTTCTCCGCTTCAAATAGCACCATCCACGCTTCTTCCGCGGTGAAGCTGAGGATCGGTGCTGCGAGCAGCAGGAGGTTCTTCACGATGGCGTGCAGCGCAGTCTGTGCGGAGCGCCTTTCGTGGCTGTCGCGCGCGCTCGCGTACAGCCGGTCCTTCAGCACGTCGAGATAGAAGCCGCCCAGCTCGTCCGCGCAGTAGCCGTGGATGAGCCGAGTCACCGAGACGAAGTCGTACTCGCGGTAGCTCTGGCGACATTGCTCGACCAGTTCGCGGCAACGCACCAGCGCGTAGCGGTCGACGCTTGCCAGATCGCTTGCGGCCACCGCGTCGGCGCCCGCGTCGAAGTCCGAGACGTTCAGCAGCAGGAAGCGGATCGTGTTGCGGATGCGCCGGTACATCTCGACGACGCGGTCCAGGATTTCCTCCGACACCGAGATCTCCGTCGAGTAGTCGGTGCTGGCGACCCACAGCCGGATGATCTCCGCGCCCCGCGTGCTCGCCACTTCCTGCGGGCTGACGGTGTTGCCCAGCGACTTGCTCATCTTCCTGCCGTTTCCGTCGACGGCGAAGCCGTGCGTCAGCACCGCCTTGAAGGGCGCGCGTGCGTCCGCCGCGCAGCCCGTCATGAGCGAGGAGCCGAACCAGCCGCGATGCTGGTCGGAGCCTTCGAGATACAGGTCCGCCGGATAGGCGTGCGCATCGGGGCGCTGCGCGTTCCTGTAGACGGTGGCATGGATCGAGCCGGAGTCGAACCACACGTCGAGGGTGTCCGACAGCTTCTCGTACTCCGACTCATCCACGCCCAAGTCCGCGGGGCTCAGCCTTGCCCAGGCGGAAATTCCTTCGCGCTCCACGCGCCGCGCCACTTCCTCGGTGAGGCGCGCGGTCTCGGGGTGCAGCGAGTTGTCGCTGCGCCGCACGAAGAAGGCGAGAGGCACGCCCCATGCGCGCTGGCGCGAGATGCACCAGTCGGGCCTGCCGTCGATCATCGCTTCCATGCGTGAGCGGCCCGATGCCGGGTAGAAGGGGACGTCGCGGATCGCCTCGCGCGCGGTCTCGCGCAGCGTGTGTTCGCCACCGGTCGCGAGTCGGTCCATGCCGATGAACCATTGCGTGGTCGAGCGGAACAGGATCGGCGTCTTGTGCCGCCAGCAGTGGGGATACGAGTGCTCGATGCGCTCCTGCCTGAGAAGCGAGCCATCGGCCTTCAGCATCTCGAGGATCGCCTTGCTGCCTTGCTCCAGCGCCATGCCGCCGATCACCGGCAGGCCGGGCACGAAGCGGCCGCCGCCGTCGATCACGTTGTCGCCGGCGATGCCCAGGCCGCGGCACAGCTCGAAGTCTTCCGCGCCATGCGCCGGCGCGAGATGGACGAGGCCGGTGCCGGTGTCCAGCGAGACGAAATCGGCGGCCACCATGGGCACCGCGATGTCCTGCAGCGGATGCTTCAGCATCGTTCCGACGAGCTCCATGCCGGGTGCGACCGCGCGCAGCTCATGCTCGATTCCGAAGGCGTCCAGCAGCTTCGCACCGCTTTCCGCCGCAAGCACCAGCATGCCGTCGGGCGTGTCGTACAGGCCGTAGCTGGCTTCGGCGGCCAGGCCCACGGCGGCGTTGCCGGGCAGCGTCCAAGGCGTCGTGGTCCAGATCACGATGCGGACCTGCTTGCCGGGAGCAACGGCGCATTTGAAGCGCAACGCCAAGTCGGCCGCATCCATCGCCCGCATGCCCACATACGCCGTCGTCGAGCGCTTGGACGCGTATTCGAGCTCGGCTTCCGCCAGCGCCGACTGGCAATCGACGCACCAGTTCACCGGCTTCTGGCCGCGAAACAGCAGGCCGCGCTGGCGGATGCGATCGAGAAAGCGGATCTCGTTGGCCTCGGTCTCGAAGTCCATGGTGCGAAAGGCCCGGTCCCAGTCGCCGAGCAGGCCCAGGCGCAGGAAGTCCTTCTTCTGGCTCAGCGTCTGCTGCATGGCGTAGTCGCGGCACAGCTTTTGCACCTGCTCGGTCGGCAGGCCCCGGCCGTTCATCTGCTCGATGCGGTGCTCGATGGGCATGCCGTGGCAATCCCAGCCCGGAATCCATTGCGAGTCGAAGCCGTCGAAGAAGCGGCTCTTGAAGACCATGTCCTTGAGCACCTTGTTCACCGCGTGCCCGATATGGATGTCGCCGTTCGCGTACGGCGGGCCGTCGTGCAGCACGAACGGCGGGCGCCCGGCGGCCGTTTCGCGCATCCGCCCGTAGATGCGCTGCTGCGCCCAGCGCTCGACCAGTGCGGGCTCGCGCTTCGGCAGGTCGCCCTTCATCGGGAACGGTGTCTTCAGCAGGTTCAGGGTGTCTTTCAGGTCTGGCATGCGGTGTTTTCTTTTTTCGGGAGAGCGGTCGGTTGCGTTGTTGTCGGTCAGTCCCTGTTGCGCAAGGCCGAGCCGGCCGCCAGCAGCGCGACGAGGCTGGCCGCCGCCGCGAACACCACGTACCAGGCGGGAGCGAGCGGATTCCCCGTCCGCGCGATCAGCGCCGTTGCAATGAAGGGCGCGAAGCCCCCGAAGATCGTGACAGCGAAGTTGTAGGCAATGGAAAGACCCGTGGACCGCACCTGCGGCGGATAGAGCTCGGCCATGGCAGCGGGCGCGGGGCCGGTGAAGCCGGCGATCAGCACCGCGAAGACCAGCAGCACGATGGTCAGCGTCGACGGGTTGGGCACGGCCGTGAGAAGCCACAGCGCTGGATAGGCCAGCACCAGGATCGCGGTGGCGAAGCCGATCAGCAGCGGCCTGCGCCCGATGCGATCCGACAGCGCGCCGAAGAAGGGCGCCAGCACCACCAGCACCATCAGCCCCGCGCCATTGGCCCACAGCGACACGCTCTGCGGCAGCTTCAGCGTGCGCACCGCATACGTCGGCATGTAGACCAGGAAGAAATACGTGCACACCGTCCACACGATGGTCACGCCGAAGCCGGCGATGATTTCCCTGCGATAGGACCCCAGCGCCTGCCTGAGGGGCGAAGCCTGCTGGCCCGCCGCCCTGGCCTGCCGGAAGCTCTCGGGCTCCTGGGTGCGGGTGCGGATGTACCAGCCCACCGGCCCGATGATCAACCCGAACAGGAAGGGCACTCGCCACCCCCACGCCTGGAGCTGCTCCGGCGTGAGCACATCGGTCAGCGTCGCGCCGAAGACCGAACCCAGCAGCAGCGCGCCGGCCTGGCTCGCCTGCTGCCAGCTCGCGAAGTAGCCTCGTCGGCCCTTGGGCGCGTGCTCGACCAGGAAGGCCGTCGCGCCGCCGACCTCGCCGCCGGCGGAGAAGCCCTGTATCAGCCGCGCCAGCACGATCCAGGCGGGCGCCCAGAGGCCCGCGTCGGCATACGTCGGCGCGAAGCCGATCATGGCCGTGCCCAGCGCCATCAGCATGATCGTGGTGGACAGCGCCGCCTTGCGCCCGCGCGAGTCGCCGAGCGCGCCCAGGACCACCGCGCCGACCGGCCGCATCACGAAACCCACGCCGAAGGTCGCTACTGTCAGCAGCAGCGAGGAGGTCTCGTCGCCTGTGGGAAAGAAGAGGCGCGAGATCGTGAGCGCGAAGAAGCCGTAGACCGCGAAGTCGAACCACTCCAGCGTGTTGCCGATGACGGCGGCGAGGATTGTGCGGCGCGTCGCATCCTGTGTTCGTGCGGCCTGCACGGGAACTTCGTGGGAAGAGGAAAGGGGAGCGAGGTTGCTCGTGGCGTCCGCCAGCGTGGCAGCGTCAATGTTTTTCATGCTGTCTTGAGAGTTGGAGTCGTTGAACGGGTGGCGGACCTGGAAAGGGCCCAAGCGCCGGCCGATTGCATGAAGCGGTCGGCCGCCTGCAGCTGGCTTGCGGCGATCCATTCGTCGGGCTGGTGCGCCTGCGCGATGGAGCCGGGGCCGCAGACCACCGTCGAGATGCCGACCTGCTGGAAGAAGCCGGCCTCGGTGCCGAAGGGCAGTTCCGCCTCGGGCCAGAGCGCGCCGAGTTCGCGTGCCACGGAGACGGCCGTGTCGTTGTCGCGCGCCGAAAGCGCCGGCACGCCGGCGACCTGGCTGGCTTCCACCGTCACGCCGGCGGGGAGGTCGGCCAGCGCATCGCGGACCGCGTCGCGCACGAGCCGGGCCGTGGCCTCGTCCTGCGGCCGGAACTCCCACAGCACCTCGCAGCAGCCCGGCACGATGTTGATCGCGGTGCCGCCGTTGATCTGGCCGATGTTGATGGTGGCCTCGCCGCCGCGCCCCGCAAGGCTGCGCCGAAGCCCGGCGAGCCGGGTGACGAGGTAGGCGGCGGGCTCGATCGCGCTGGCGCCCAGCGACGGGTCGCTCGAATGCGCGGGCAGCCCGGTGAAGAGCGCACGGTGCCCGAAGAAGCCGCGATGCCGCACGCCGACGCGCATCTCGGTCGGCTCGCCGACGATGGCCAGCGCGGGTTCTTCCACCTGTGCCTTCAGTCGCTCCACCAACTGCGGAACGCCCAGGCAGCCGATCTCCTCGTCATAGGAAAAGGCCAGGTGGATCGGCCGGCGCAGCGGCTGCCGCCGCCACGAGGGCACGGCCGACAGGCACGCGGCGATGAAGCCCTTCATGTCCGCCGCGCCGCGCCCGTGCAGGCGCCCGTTGCGCTCGACCAGCGTGAAGGGGCTGGCGCTCCAGTTCTGGCCGGTCACGGGCACCACGTCGCTGTGCCCCGAGAGCACCATGCCGCCGGCGGTGTCGGGGCCGATGCTGGCCAGCAGGTTGGCCTTGCGCCTGTCTTCGCTGTGCACGAGCTGCACCTTCACGCCGTGCCCCGCGAGGTAGTCGGCGATCCAGTGGATCAGCTCGAGGTTTGAACGATGCGAAGTCGTGTCGAATGCCACCAGGGCGCGCAGGATGTCGATGGTGTTCATGCGACGCGCTCGGCAAGGGGCCGCTCGTTGGTGTTGCCGGTGCTTGTGGCGGTGCCGCCCGGCTTGCCGCTGCCGCCCAGCCGCTCCTGCACGAGCCGCATCGCGGCCGACTGGGTCGGCGTACCCTCGCGGTCGGCCAGCTCGAAGATGCGGCGCAGCGTGGCACCGATGCCTTCCACCTGCGAATCGACCTTCGCGCGGTTGAAGCCTTCGTGCTCCGACGCCACGCGGATCAGGCCGCCCGCGTTGATGACGAAATCCGGCGCGTAGAGGATCTCCCTCTCGCGCAACTGCCGGCCGTGCTCGTCGCGCGCGAGCTGGTTGTTCGCGCCGCCCGCGATCACGCGAAAGCGCATCTGCGGCAGTGTCTTGTCGTTGACGACGGCGCCCATCGCGCAGGGAGCGAACACATCGGCCTGCACGGCGTAGATCGCGTCGGGCTCGACGATCTTGGCGCCGAACTCGGCTGCGGCCTTCCCCGCGAGTACCGGATCGATGTCGCACACCACCAGGTGCGCTCCTGCCTCGGCGAGCAGCCGGCACAGGCTCCAGCCGACGTTGCCCAGGCCCTGCACGGCCACCGTCAGCCCGCACAGGTCGCGGCCCAGCCGGTGCGCGACGCCGGCCACAATGCCGTGGTAGACCCCCAGCGCCGTGGTCGGCGACGGGTCGCCCGTGCCGCCCAGTGCCTCCGGCAGGCCGACCACATGCCGAGTGCTCTGCCGTACCCAGGCGAAGTCGTCGACCGTGGTGCCGACATCTTCGGCCGTGATGTAGCGCCCGCCCAGGCGGTTGACCGCCACGCCCATCGCCCGCAGCAGGTCGGGCGTCTTGCTCTTGCGCGGATCGCCGAGGATCACCGACTTGCCGCCGCCCAGGCCCAGCCCCGCGGCAGCGGCCTTGAAGGTCATGCCGCGCGAGAGCCGGAGCACGTCGCGCAGGGCGGAAGCCTCGTCGGCGTACGGATACATCCGGCAGCCGCCCAGCGCGGGGCCGAGCTTGGTGCTGTGGACGGCGATGATGGCCCGGAGCCCGACCCGGTCATCGGATATGAAAACGACCTGTTCGTGGTCCGCGAAAGACTCGGTGGAGAAGACTGTCATCTGGTTTTTTTTCGAGTTCGGGTGAACGAGTGCGGAGCTGCTTCGAACTGTGGAAGGCCGCCTTGTCAATGCCTGCAAGAGGACGCTAGGTACAGCAGCAGGCGGCGCAGGTATAGAAGCAGCTCCACCGGACGGACATCGGGCTGCGAGCCGCATAGCGGCAGGACTTCAGTGCTTGCCTGGCGGAATGATTGCGTCATGTGTTGGCCTCGCTTTGAGGTCAAGCATGACAGGGAGAGTCGCCGTGATATTGGCGAAAATTTCTGGCGGAGAAAATTCAGGTCCCAGAGGAGAGAAGGCTGTTCGGCATTCCGCCGAAGGCCATCTCCTTGAGAAGTCTGTGCAGCTCGTTAAGCGCGAGCTCCTTCTGTGAATCGCTCAGAGGTTCGATTGAAAGTTTGAAGATCGATACCGCGCCATCCAGCGGTGATGTCCCCTCCGAAGAGGGAATGGAAGGCATCCAGGTCTCGTCCTCGGGAATCAGGCAGGTCCAGATAAGACCATGCCGCTCGACCGCCGGAAACGCCGTGATCCTGAAGCAATCCGCCGTCTTGGGCGCGAGCTTCTCCGGCACCAGCCGGCATTGCCCATCGGAGCCGAAGCGCAGGCCGTGGTAGGCGCAGACCAGCTCTTCTCCCTCGATGCGCCCGCTGCTCAGCGGCAGCCCGCGGTGCGGGCACATGTCGCGGCCGATGCGCATGCCGTCGGGCATGCGGTAGACGGCGAGCCGCAGGTTCAGCAGCACGACCTGTCTCGGCTTCGCAAGCGGATCGTCGGCGCGCACGAGCGGAAACCACTGCCGCGCGAGCACGGGCCAGTCCTGCTGCGCGTAGCTGCAGCCGGAAGGCAGGAAGCCCTCGGGCAAGGGACGTGGAAGAGCCGCTTCGACCGTCATGTCTTGCCTTCCTCGGTGTGCTGGATCGGTCTACTTGACCAGTCCGATCCGGATCCTCCGGTTGTGCTGCCCCTTGTTCTCGATCTTCATGATGCGCAGCGGCGCCGACTGCGAAGTCTTCGAAAGATGGGTGCCGCCGCAGGCCTGCCGGTCGAGGCCCACGATCTCGATGATGCGCGTGGTGCCGTCGTCCTGGGCCGGCGGCGCGACCGAGCGGCTGCGCAGCACGCCGGGCTCGCGCGCGAGCGCGGCCGAATCGAGATACACAGCGTTCACCTGCAGCCCCTCGGAGATCAGGCTGTTGAGCTCGGGCTCGAGCCTGCGCAGCTCGTTGTTGTCGACCGTGGGCAGGTCGAAGTCGATGCGGGCCGTGCCGTCGGCCGCCATCTGCACGCCGGTGACCAGGGAGCCTTCGAAGCGCTGGTAGACGAGGGCGTTCAGGATGTGCAGGCCGGTGTGCAGCTGGCACATCATCGAGCGGAAATCCTGGTCGACGCTGGCGATGACCTTGTCGCCCGGCACCTTGCCGATGTCCGCCTCGTCGAAGTAGTGCCAGGCGTTCCTGCCCTCCATCTCGATGCGGTCGATCCTGAGCTGGCTGCCGTTCCAATGCAGCGTGCCGCGATCCGCCAGCTGCCCGCCGCCGCCCGGATAGAAGTAGGACTTGTCGAGAAGCACGGCATTCGGCCGGCGCGCGATGACGTCGGCCTCGAATTCGAAGCGCTCGGGTTCGATGTGGCAGAGATACGGAGACATGAATTCCTCGGGTTGTGCGGGATGCTTGATTTCTTGCGGGTTGCTTCTTGCTCAGGAGAAACGCCTGGCCGTCACGATGCCGGCCAGGATGACCACGGCCCCGACGAATTCGGTGGCGCTCAGGTACTCGTGGAACAGGTACGCGCCGAACACGGTCGCGATGACGGGCTGTATCAGCAGGGTGATCGACGACATGGCCGCCGGCAGCTTGGCCAGCGCATAGGCGATGAGGCCCTGGCCGCCCACGTGCGACACCACCGCCAGCGCCACCAGCATCAGCACGCCATGCATCGTGTGCGGCACCAGCGACTCGCCGCGCAGCAGCGTGATCGGCAAAAGGATGATGAACGTGCCCACGCTGCTCCAGGCCATGACGGTCATGGTCCGGTAGTTCGAGCGCACGAGGCTCACCGCCAGCAGGTAGGAGCCGTAGAACACGGCGGTCAGCAGGCCGAGCAGGTTGCCGGCCATGTAGTTCGAGCCGAAGTCGAGCCGGTGGCCTATGAGGATGAACGCGCCGGTCAGCGCGAACAGCATGCCGAACAGGAAGCCCCGCTTGAACCTCTTTCCGAGAAAGATGTTGGAGCCGAGCACCACGAAGATGGGAGCGAGATTCGCGAGCAGGTTGGAGTTGGCCAGCGTGGTCAGCGTCATCGACCAGTGATACAGCGCGAGGTTGCCCGAGAAGATGAAGCCAACGAGGATGAGCTTGAAGGGAATGCGCGGCGTGGGTTGCTGGCCGGCTTGCTGTGCCCCCGCGGGTACCGGCTCGGACCTCGCCGCGAGCATGTCGAGCAGGAAGAAGATCGGGATTGCCAGCGCAACCCGGTAGACGGCGCTCGCGGTCGGCGGTAGCTCGCTGTGGCGCAGGAAAACGCCGCCCAGCGCCAACGCCGCCGCGCCCAGTAGTAGCGCGACGAATGAGAAGAAGCTGCTCTTCGAAGCAGCCGGCAGGGCAATGGTTGTCGTCATGTTCGGTATGACACGACCGAGTCTCCATCGGTCGTATCGGGCGATTTGTTGTGAATGAATCTTCAGGAAGAGGACGTGGTGCCGAAGATCTGCCCGGCTAGGCCGGCGGCTCCTCGAACCCCTCGATCACCATGAGCTGCATGTCGACCGCGGCGTCCTTTCGCAACCCTCTTGCGTGGGTGTATTCGGGCGACTCGTAGAACTTCCTCGCCGCGTCCGCGGTCTTGAACTCCACGAGAACCACTCGCCTGTCGTCGTGAGCGCCTTCCAGGTGCATGCGCTCGCCTCCCCGCGTCAGGAACCTGCCGCCGAACTTCTCGACGATGCCGGGCGTGAGTTGCTTGTATTGGTTGTACTGGTCCGGATTCACGATGGACATCCGGCCGATCAGATAGGCGACCATCTGGCGTTCCCGTGGAGGCTCGGCCGCTCGTGCCGTCAGACGTAGGCGACCTTCTTCTGCGTCGCGACGCCGGATTGCAGCAGCGCCGCGTCCAGCACGTCCCACAGGCCGGTCAGCGAGTCGAGGAAGTCGTCCGCGCCTTCGATGACGAGGTGGGCGTATTCCGTCTTCAGCGCCAGCTCGACCGCGGTGCGCGCGTTCTGCTCGTGATGCTGTTCGGCGCCGACTTCGCCCCAGTGTTCCAGCAGGTAGTGCATCTCGGGCTTCTCCAGGTCGGCGTTGTAGATGCCGCTGTCGACCAGGCAGTACTTCTCGCCCGGAATCAGCTGCTGGTTGGAGATCATCTCGAGCGCCAGCGTGGTGCCCAGGTTGCGGTAGGTGTTCTCGATGTCCGTCAGCTTGCGGTGATCGAAAACGCCGATGGCCTTGCGCACCTGCGTGGTCAGGCCGGTCTCCATGTCGTAGCCGGGCAGGGAGCCGAGCAGCTGGTCGGAGAAGGCCTTGAGCTTCGCCTCGACCTTCTCCTGGTTGTAGAGGTCGGCGAACACCGGCGCCTCGGCCGACTGGTTGACGATGAAGCCCGCCATCGTCGCGAGTTCGGGGCCGTGGCCCGATTCGCTCTCGACGATCTCCTCGAGCAGCTCGCTCTGCTTGTGCAGGCCGTGCTTCTTCAGCGCGTCGGGAAAGCTCCAGCCCGGACGCGTCGAGGCGCAGAAGCTCTGGATCTGGTGGAACAGGGCACCGACGACGGGTGGTTCCGGTTCCACCCTTGCCCAATTCTTGAAAATCGGGTGTGAATAGCACCGGTGACTTTTGACTCTATCAACCAGATCGGAAATGGTTACGCTCATTTCTTGCTCCTAATCACAGTGGGTTGAAAAAAATGCCAAGGGGAGAATTCGATTAACGGTGGTGTGCTTACTTGCTTGCCATCAACATGCGCCCTCCAGGGTGGTCGAGTACCTCGATCCGCACGTTCGAGAATCCCGCGCGGAAAAGCTTTTCAGTCCATTCCTCCTCGCTCAGGAGCCTTCTGGACATGAAATGGTTGTGCAGGTGGTTGAATGCCGCGGCGAACGGCTTTTCCCAATTCGACTGGGCCACCGGAATTGCGTCGACGATGATCAGCGTGCCCTTGATCGCGTGGGTGCAGCAGGCGCGCAGCAATGCGTCGAGCGTTTCCTCTTCCGCCGGAAGAAGGTCGTGCATCACGAAGCCCGCGTGGATGATGTCGGCGTCCTTGATCAGCGACGCGTCTTCCACCAGCACCTGGATGGGGGCCGTCACGAACTGGAGCCGGTCGCTCATGCCGGCGTCGGAGGCCGCGTTCACGGCCTGCTCGGTGGCCGACGCGCTCAGGTCGATGCCCACGCCGGTGGAGCCCGGGATCTTGCGCAGCATGCGGATCAGGAAGCCGCCGGAGCCCGATCCAAGATCCACGATTTTCCTTGGTGCCATCGCGACGATGGCGTTCTCGGGCTGCGGATAGAAGGACTTCTCGCCCATCCACTTCGAGGTGCGCGCCACCAGCCCGCCGCTGCGCGGGTACTTGGCCTGCGCCTCCTCGTTGTGCTCCGAGAACTCCTTCGCGTTGTTGATCAGGGGCGCGCAGGCGCGCAGTGCCCACGAGAGGTAGCCGACCTCGTTGATCAGCTCCTCGAAGTTGCTGCCGACCTTGTAGGTGGCAGGAGCCGTGGGGCTCAGCACTTCGATGATTCCCGCCTTGCTCAGGGAGTCGAGATAGGCGGAGATCACCGACTCCTTTATTCCGCAGGATCGCGACGCCGCCGCGGCGTCCACGACCTCCGAATTCTGGAGAAATTCGATGACTCCGTACTCCGCACCGATTTCGAGCAGGATTGCGGAGCCTGCGAGGGAAGAGCCAGTAATACCGCGATCAACGTTTTGCATGGGGCACCTGTTTGTTAAACGCCATTGAAAACCAACTGATTACTTCGCAATAGCCGAGGCCATTTGGTTGCACGATAGACAGCGTGCAGAAGGCCGTATTGGTAAAAATTGCGGCGCCGGGTGATTGCGGCAAAAAGAGATTCGGCCGAATTCAGAAGAAGGTTTCTATTGCGGCGCGCACGCGGCAAAGCCGGCCCTGCGCGGTGCATTCCGCGAGAGCCGGCGAGAAAAAAAGATGCGGAAAGAAGCGCCCGGAAAGAGCGCCGGCGCGTCAGTTGATCCGTGCGCGGACGTACTGGAGCGGCGTCATCCCGAAGGTGCGCTTGAAATGCCGGGTGAGGGCGCTCTGGTCGTAGAAGCCGCTCGCCACGGCGGCCTCGATGAGCGGCCTGCCCGCGGTGAGATGGCTGATCGCCGCCCTGAGCCGCAGCTGCGTGAGGTACATGTGCGGCGTCAGGCCGATCGCGCGGTTGAACGCACCGATCAGCTGGAAGGGCGTGAGGTCCGCGGCCTCGGCCATTGCTTCCAGCGTCAGCCGTTCGGCGAAGGCGTCGCGCAGCAACTCCAGCACAGGCGCGAGCACGCTGGTGTCGGCGGGCACCGGCAGCACGCGGTGCCCCTGCTGCGCATGCCGCTGGAAGAGCGTGCCGAAGGTGTGCACGAAGAGCTCCTGCTGCCGCAGCGGATCGCACTGGCCGCCGTCCTCATCGAAGGCGCGATGCAGTTCGAGGAAGCAGCCGATCAGTTCCTCGTCGCAATAGACGTTCGAGTCGAAGTAGCGGGCCTGGTCCATGCCCAGCGTCGTCATCAGGTGCCGGATGCCCGGGTCGGCCAGGTAGAAGGAGCGGTAGCGCCAGCGCGGGCTGCCGCCCATGCGCCCCGAGTGCGGCTCGGCCGGGTTGAAGACCAGCAGCGCCTGCTGGTGTGCCGCGCCGGTGCGGCCGCGGCTCTTGAACTCCGCGCCGCCGACTTCGGTGACGGCGATCACGAAGGAGTGGTGCACGTGAGGCGCGTACTCGTGCGTGGTGAAGTCCGCGTGCAGCATGTCCATGCCCGGCAGGCCGGGCGCATGCCAGTAGCGCGACGTGTTCAGAGGGTCCAGCTTGGCCAACGAAAACCTCCGTTTGCATCGGCGATTGCCACGCATCCATCCAGCGTCGTCCAGCCGATCGATGGCACCTGAATGGTGAGCAAGGCCGCCTTGTTCCGGTGATTACAGCGCGATCTTGGTGGAAGCGGGAAGCCTCCGGCCTCGGCGTCCCGGTCAAGCAAAGGCTGTGCCATTCGGCGGCTCACGAAAGGGCCCCGGGAAAGATCAGGTTCACGAACGGCGAGGAATGATTCACCATGCTCCGCGGCGCAGCCACCTTGCCGCCACTCATTGGAGACCTTCATGAACATGCCTCTCGAGAGCACCGAACTGGCGTTCCAGTTTTCGCTCGCCAATGGCGTCGAAACGGGCGTCGAAACGCACAAGGTATTCAACCAGGCCGAGCCATGCATCGGCCACAACGCATTCACCGGCGACGTGGCGCTACGGGAGCTCGTCGAGCGTCATGCACCGTGGAGCATTCCGCATGCGACGGCCGTCGGTGCACTCGCAGGCGACGAGCAGGTGCAGGACCTCGCGCGACTGGCCAACGAGCACAACCCGCAGTTGCGCACGCACGACCGCTTCGGCAACCGCCTCGACTGGGTCGAGTTCCATCCCGCATGGCACCAGCTCATGAGCCTGGCCTTCGCGCATGGCGTGCCCGGCCTTGCGTGGACCACCAGCGAAGGCTCGGGCCACTTCGCGCGGGCCGTGCTCAGCTACCTGTGGAACCAGGTCGAGAACGGCACCGGCTGCCCCACCGGCATGGCGTACGCCGCGTGCGCCGGCTTCGAAGGCAGGCCGGAGTTCGCGCAGTGGAGAGAGAAGACGCTCTCCGGCAAGTACGACCCGCGCCGCGTTCCGCTTTCTCAGAAAACGGGCGCGGTGATCGGCTACGCCATGACCGAGAAGCAGGGCGGCTCCGACCTGCGCCAGACGCAGACCACCGCCACCTTCGTCGGAACCGAGAAGAACGGCGTGCAGGTCTACAGCGTCACCGGCCACAAGTGGTTCTTCTCGGTGCCCACCTCCGACGGCTTCTACACGCTCGCCCAGACGAAGTCGGGCGTGAGCTGCCTCTTCGTGCCGCGCTTCTTGCCCGACGGCAGCGCCAACCGCGTCGCGGTGCAGCGCCTGAAGGACAAGTGCGGCAACCGCTCCAACGCATCGAGCGAGGTCGAGTTCAACAGGACCTGGGCGATGCTGGTGGGCGAGGAGGGCCGCGGCATCCGCGAGATCCTCTCGCACGCGCACCTGACGCGGCTGGACTTCGCGGTCGGCTCGGCCGGCCTGATGCGGCAGGCGCTGACGCTGGCGATCGGCCACGCATCGACGCGCGACGGCTTCGGCCGCCGCATGGCCGACCTGCCCATGCAGACCAATGTGCTGGCGGACCTCGCGCTCGAAAGCGAAGCCGCGATGCTCTCGGCGATGCGCGTGGCGCGCGCCACCGACGGCATGGCGACGAATGAGCGCGAGCGGCTTCTGGCGCGCGTGGCGACGCCGGTGGTGAAGTACTGGAACTGCCAACGCGCAACGTACTTCGTCTACGAGGCGCTGCAGGTCCATGGCGGCAACGGCTTCATCATGGAGAACCCCATCGCGCGCCTCTATCGCGAAGCGCCGCTCAACTCGATCTGGGAAGGCACGACGAACATGATGTGCATGGACGTGGTGCGTGCGCTCGGACGCGAGAAGGGCTCGCTCGAAGTCTTCCTCGACGAGGTCTCGGTGCCGGAAGCGGCGGGCAATGCGGCGCACGCGAAGTTCATCGCGAGCCTGCGTGACGACCTTGCTGCGGGTGCGATCGACGAAGGCAACGCCCGCGCGCTCGTGACGCGCATGGCGCTCGCGCTGCAGGCGAGCGAGATGTGCAAGCACAGCGATGGCGCGACCGTGCAGCGCTTCATCGAATCGCGCCTTGGTGGTCGGCACGCTGGAGTGATGGGCACTCTGGCCGCCGGAGCGGATCTGCGCGGGATCGTCTCGCGCGCGGAAGTCGCTGCCGTCCGTCAGGCCGCCTGAGCCTGCCGCCGCAGCGGCAGCCACAGCACGAAGCGCGTTCCCGTCGAGAGCGCTTCCCAGCTCACGGTGCCGTGGATCGAGCGAGCGCGCCGGCGCTGGTTCTGCAGGCCCCGGCCCGATGACGAGGCCATGGCCTTGTCGACGTCGAAGCCCTGTCCGTTGTCCTCGATGGTCACGCGCACGCCCGCGCCGTCGAGCGAGGTTCCGACGCGGATCTCTGTCGCGCGCGTGTGGCGAAGGATGTTCGAGATGCTCTCCTGCACGATGCGCAGGATGTGCAGCGCGCTCGACGGGTCCAGCCACTCCAGCGCGGGCAGTTCCTGCACTTCCCAGCGCAGCGAGACCCCGGTGCCTTCGAGGCGTGGTTCGAGCCGGTAGCGCAGGGTGGCCAGCAGCAGGAGCAGGTCGGCCTCGATGGGCTCCAGCGAATCGAGCGTGAGCTTCAGGTCGTCCAGGCAGCTCTTGAGGATCTGCGAGACCCTGTCGTCGCTCATGCCGCCGCCCTCGACCGAGCGGATGGCGCTGATCAGAGAGGAGCCCAGCCCGTCGTGCATGTCCTGCATCAGCCGCTGGCGCTCGTCGCTGATGGTCTGCAGGCGCTCGACTTCGCGCAGGCGGCGGTGGCTGAGTTCGAGCTCGGCCTCGCGCGCCTGCAGGCGGTGCGCGAGGCTCGCGTTGAGCTCCTCTACTTCGCCGATGGCGTGCACGTAGCGGCGGTACATCAGCACGCCGAACACGCTGAAGGTGACGGCGTTGGTGTAAGCGCCGAGATACCAGCCTTCGGGGCTGATGAAGTTGTTCTGCAGCAGCCAGTCGGTCACGCCGAGCAGCACGCAGATGCCGATGCCGACCGCCACCAGCCGGCCCTCGTTGGAGCGGCGCCATGCGCTGACGCCGCCCACGAGGCACACGGCGGTGCCCATCATCGCGGCCACCGCGTAGATCAGCGGCGTGACCTGCGGCGTGTTCTGCACGATGGCGAGGCCGGGGATCGTGACGATGCCGATGGCCGCCGTCGTCGCGACCACGCCGCGGGTGAGCCACACGAGCTGCCGCCCATGCAGCTGGCGCAGGAAGAAGTGCACGACCATCACCAGCCAGAAGAGCGAGTTGACGGTCAGCCACGCGAACCAGTCGTTGAGCACCGGCAGGCTCACGTAGAAGTGCAGCCCCCGCATGAAGGAAGTGGCCGAGAGATTGAAGAAGAGCAGGTAGCCGGTCTCGTCGCGGCGCCTGAACCAGACGAAGAGGGCGAACACGCCCACCGCCATGAAGGCCGCGCCCAGCATCGCGGGCAGTTCCTGCTGCAGCCACTGGCGCATGCCGTGGCGGCCCCTGAGCGCGTCGACCGGGCCGATCCACAGCGAGGATAGCGCCACCTGGGCGCTGCGCGTGTGCTCCAGGCGCAGGAGGATCTCGGCGGGCGGGGCGTTGCCGGCGGCGCCGTGGTCGTCGAGCGGCACCCACAGCGGCGTGCGGGTGCTGTTCCACAGCGGGCCCGACTGCTGCGCGCGGTGGACGAGGTGGCCGTCGGCATAGACGGCGATGGTGCCGTCGGTCTTGATGCGCGCGCCGTACAGCGCCAGCGGGCCGGAACTGGCCGGCAGGCCGCGGGTGCCGAGCCTGATCCAGGTGGTGCGGGTGGTGCTGGTGGAAGTGTTTTCGGCCTGGCTCAAAAGCGCGATGGGCAGGGCCAGCGGCAGCTCGACCTTCTTCCAGTCGTGCGGCAGGGCACTGCCGTCCTGCCTGAGGGGCGGCGCGGTGTAGCCCGACGCGTCCTCGACCTGCCAGTCGGCGTGCGTCATGTGCAGCAGCGCGTCGGTCTGCCGCACGCCGGTTGCCCCGACCAGGTAGGCGCCGATGATGCCCAGCAGTGCGATCGAGAGAACGAGCACCACGTTGGCGAAGAAGGGTGCGGGGCGGTAGTTCAAGGGATGCTGGAAAGTGCCGCGGCCGAAGCCGGCGTGGAGGTTTATGTAACCTATTTTCTCACTTTGTTACCGATCGGGCGAGGCCGCACCCCCCGATGGGCCTCAGCGCGGTGTGGGCTGCGACAGGATCCACTGCGACAGCAACTGCGCATCGGCCTGCGAGACCTGGGGCTGCCTGGGCATGATCACGCGGCCCCAGGTGCCCACGCTGCCGTCGCGGATCTTTCCGGCCAGCCGGGCGGCCGCCTCGGCGTCGCCTCGATAGCGCTCGGCGATCTGCGCGAAACCCGGGCCGACCTGCTTGTGCACCAGGCCGTGGCAGGCCATGCAGGCGTTCCTGCGGGCCAGGTCGGCAGGCGTCTGCGCCGCGGCACAAAGGGAGTGAATGGCCATCACGCAGCCGGTGAGGAAAGGGAGAAGGAGCTTGCCGGGAGTCTGGATCGTCATTTGTGGGAGGTGCCTGTGCCAAGCATCGTCGCATGCCGCTTCCATGGGGTCGGCCGTCGTGCATTCACGACAAGAAGATTCAAGAGTAACTATATGTATGGTTAAATCCGCGCAACTATCGCGAAGAAGACGAGGGATTGCATGAAGCTGTTGCTGAGCATTGCGTTTGCCGCCGTGGCCCTGGCCGGTTGCGCCAGCGCTCCGACCACCCCCACCGAACCCGGAACGGGCAGGGGCACCTCCTATGTGCCGATGGTGGCCATGGAAGGCGTGGACAAGGTGCGCTACGACAACGACGTGGCCGAGTGCCGCACCGCCGCCAACCGCATCACCGCACGCAGCGAAACCGGCGACGCCATGTGGGGCGCGCTGGGCCTGGGCCTGATCACCGTGCACGGGCAGGGCATCGTCGCCGCGGCGTCGTACACCGGCATCACCGCGGCCATCATCGACTGGAACGGCCGCCCCAGTTCGGAGCTGATCGCCGAGCACCAGCAGATCGCCATCGTGCATTGCATGGCCAAGCGCGGCTACCGCAACCTCGACCCGAACGTGCGCGACACCTTCTACGGCAACACCTTCGACCCGGGCGTGATCGTCAAGCCGCGCCGCACCGGCGTCGACACCTACAACGTCGAAACGCTGGCCAAGGCCGGCCGCTGCAACCTGCAGCCGCGCGCCGAGCTCACGGCCAAGGGTCCCGGCTACGAAACCTACAACGTGCCTTGCGACAACGGCGGAACCTGGGCGGTGCGCTGCGAGTTCGGCAAGTGCCGCGTGCTGGCGCAGGCGGCAATGCGCCGGTCCTGAAATCCTGCGGCTTGATGAAGAAACGGGCCCGCGATGCGGGCCCGTTTTTCTTCCTACTTGACGATCATTCCCTTAAGGGCAGGATCCGGCGGCGGCGGCTTGAGCTTCATCTGCCGCATCGTCTTCACCAGCAGCTGCGCGATCATCACGTTGCGGTGACGCTTGCTGTTGGCGGGCACCACGTGCCACGGCGCGTGATCGGTCGAGGTGGCGACCAGCGCGTTCTGGTAGGCCTGCTGGTAGGCGCTCCACTTGGTGCGAACCTCCAGGTCGTCCATGCTGAACTTCCATTGCTTGCCGGGCGTGTCGATGCGCGCCTGCAGGCGCTCGCGCTGCTCGTCCTTGTCGATGTGCAGCATGCACTTGACCACCACCGTGCCGGTTTCGGTGAGCAGGCGTTCGAAGTCGTTGATCTGCGCGTAGCGGCGCTTCGCCTCGGCCTTGTCGATCCATCCCTCGACCACGGGCACCAGCACGTCTTCGTAGTGGCTGCGGTTCCACACCATGATTTCGCCGGTGCGCGGCACCACCGCGTGGCAGCGCCAGAGGTAGTCGCGCGCTCGTTCGTCCACGGTGGGCGCCTTGAAGGCCGTCACGCGCACGCCCAGCGGCGAGGTGCGCGAGAACACCCAGCGCACGGTGCCGTCCTTGCCGCTGGTGTCCATACCCTGCAGCACCAGCAGCAGCTTGCGCTTGCCCTCGGCGTTCAGCAGGTCCTGCAGTTCGTCGAGTTCCACGGCGAGGGCATCGAGCTCGGTGCGCTGCGCGTTCTCGTCGCCCTCGCAGAAGGGCGTGTCGTCGGGGTCGATGTGGGAGAGCTTGAACTTGCCGCCTACGCGGTATTTCTTGAAGCTGGCCATGTAGCGGGACTCCGTGGTGAAGAACAACGAAGCCCACAGCGTAAGCGATCGGTCAGGACTCCTCGTCGTCCGCGGGCAGCGATGCGCTCCAGCGGTTGTCCCATTCGGCATGCTGGCGCACCGCGCCGTCGAGCTCGCGCCGGTCGCGCTTGGTGGGGCGGCCCTGTTCGATGGCCAGGGCCGGCTCGATGCCCGCGCGGCGCATCTCGCGAAAGGCGGCCTGCGCCGCCAGGCTCTCGGCTGTTTCTTCATAGAGCTGCTGCGCCACCGGCGCCGGCCCGCGCTGGCCGCTGAGGCCGCGCACCGTCACCGTCCGTGTCAGCGGGCCCATTCGCATGGCGACGGTGTCGCCCGCCTTCACTTCGCGCGAGGCCTTGGCGATGTCTCCGTTCACCTGCACGCGGTTCTTGCCGATTTCCTCCGCGGCCAGCGAGCGCGTCTTGAAGAAGCGGGCGGCCCAGAGCCATTTGTCGATGCGCAGACGGTCCATGAAAGTCGAGGAGTGGAGGTCAGGCATTTTGCCGCGACAGCGCCTTCTGCGGCGACGCGAGCGGAAGGTGCACGACGGCGTCCAGCCCGACGACCCGTCCGCTGCCGTCGGGGTCGGTGCGGTTGTCCAGGCTGATGCGCCCGCCCAGCGCCAGCACGATCTCGCGGCAGATCGCCAGCCCCAGCCCCGATCCGCTGGAGGTGCTGCCCGCCGCGAAGGGCGCGAAGAGGCGCTGGCGCAGCTCGGGCGAGATGCCGGGGCCGCCGTCTCGCACCACCAGCACCGCGTCGGCGCCTTCGGGGCGCACCGCCACCGACAGCGCGGCGCCCGGCGGGCTCTGCTTGATCGCGTTGTGCAGCAGGTTGCGCGTGAGCTCCTGCAGCATCCACTGGTGGGCGCGCACCGGCACGGGCTCGTCGATGGCGAGCTCGAAGTCGAGCGCCTTGTCGGCCACCAGCGGCGAGAGGTCGAGCGCGATGTTGCGCGCCACCTCGCCGAAGTCCAGCGTCACCGATTCCGGCTGCTGCCGCAGTTGTTCCACCTTGGCGAGCGACAGCATCTGGTTGGCCAGCATGGTCGCGCGGTCGACGGTGCCGCTGATCTCGTCCAGCGCCTGCCCGGGCGCCACATCGCCGCGCTGGGCGGACTGCACCTGCGCCTTGAGCACCGCCAGCGGCGTTCGCAGCTGGTGGGCGCTGTCGCGCACGAAGCGCTTCTGGTGGTCCAGCAGCCGCTGCAGCCGGCCCATGACCTGGGTGGTGGCATCGATCAGCGGGCGCAATTCGCGCGGCGCGTCGGGCGCGTCGATGGGCGAGAGGTCGTCGGCCTGGCGCCGCTCGATGGCTTCGCCCAGCTCGCGAACCGGCCGCGTGGCGCGCTGCACCACGAACACCGTGACCAGCGCGATCACACCCATCAGCAGCAGCTGGCGCCACAGCGTGTCGATGAGCAGCTTGCGCACCAGCGTTTCGCGCAGCTCCAGCGTCTCGGCCACCTGCACCACGGCCATGCCGCGGCCGGTGGCGCTGGCCACCGGCTGCAGCAGCACCGCCACGCGCACCGGCTGGTTGCGGAACTGCGCGTCGTAGAAGTCGACCAGCGCCGAATACGCGCCCCGGTCCGGAATGCGGCCGTGCCAGAAGGGCAGCTCGGCAAAGCCCGAGATCATCTCGCCGTCGAGCGCCGAGACCCGGTAGAAGAGCCGGCTGCGGTTGTCGGCCTCGAAGGCCTCCAGCGCGGAGTACGGCACGATGGCGCGCAGCCGCGCCATGTCGTCGTAGCCCTCCACGTCGAGCTGCTCGCCGATGGTCTTGGCCGACGCCAGCAGCGTGCGGTCGTAGGCCGTGGTGGCGGCCGCCAGGCTCTGACGGTACAGGCTCACGCTGTTGATCACGATGAACACCGCCACCGGCGCGAGGATGCCGAGCAGCAGCCGCGCGCGAAGCGAGGAGATGCGGGTCATGCCTCGGGTCGCAGCAGGTAGCCCAGGCCGCGCATCGTCATCAGCACGGCGCCGGTGCCCACCAGCTTCTTGCGCAGCCGGTACACCACCACCTCGATGGCCTCGTACTGCACGTCGGTCTCGCCCGGAAACACCAGCTCGAAGAGGCGCTCCTTGGTCACGGCGTGGCCGGGCTTCATCATCAGCGCCTTCAGCAGGGCCAGTTCGCGCGGGGTGAGCTCGAGCAGCTCGGCGCGGTTGTAGATGGCGCCGTTGTCGGGCTCGAAACGCAGCCCACCGATCTCCTGCGGGTTCAGCCCCGCGTCCTGTCCGGCAACGCCGTGGCTGCGCCGGCGCAGCGCGCGGATGCGGGCTTCCAACTCGTCGAGGTCGAAGGGCTTGGGCAGGTAGTCGTCGGCGCCGGCGTTCAGGCCGACGATGCGGTCGCCCACCGTGCCGCGCGCCGTCAGCAGCAGCACCGGCGTGCGCAGGCCCTCGGCGCGGGCCTGGGCCAGCACCTGCAGGCCGTCGAGGTTGGGCAGGCTCAGGTCGAGGGCGACCACGTCGGGCTCGATGGCGCGCCACTGCGTGACGGCCTCGGCGCCGTCGCCGCACACGCGCACGTCGATGCGGCGGCGTCCCAGGGTGCGCTGCAGGGTGATTTGCATCGTGGGGTCGTCTTCGACCAGCAGCAGCTTCATACGTTGGCGTCGGGAGGGCGTACTTTGGTGTTTTCCCCAGTCTGGCGGACAGCCAACTGACAGCGGGGCGGCGCATGATAGCGCTCAGCTAAAAGTCAGCTTCCTTTCAAGTTCCTTCCAATCAGGAGACCCCAGCATGCGTCGCGACACCTTTCTGAAGTCACTGGCCGCCATGGCCGCCGTCGGAGCCCTGCCACTGTCGGCTCGCGCGGCCGCCAACGTCAAGATGATGATCCCGGCCAACCCGGGCGGCGGCTGGGACACCACCGGCCGTGCCCTGGGCAAGGCGCTGACCGACGCCAAGGTGGCCGACACCGTCACCTACGACAACAAGGGCGGCGCCGCCGGCGCGCTGGGCCTGGCCCAGTTCGTCAACGGCTCCAAGGGCGACGCCAACGCGCTGATGGTCATGGGCTCGGTCATGCTGGGCGGCATCATCACCGGCAAGCCGCCGGTCAACCTGTCGCAGGCCACGCCCATCGCGCGCCTGACCACCGAATACAACGTGTTCGTGCTGCCGGCCAACTCGCCGTTCAAGACCATGAAGGACGTGGTCGAGCAGCTCAAGAAGGACCCGGGCAGCGTCAAGTGGGGCGGCGGTTCGCGCGGCTCCACCGAGCACATCGCCGCGGCCATGATCGCGCAGAAGGTCGGCGCCGACCCATCCAAGATCAACTACGTCGCCTTCCGCGGGGGCGGTGAGGCCACCGCCGCCATCCTGGGCGGCAACGTCACCGTCGGCGGCAGCGGCTACAGCGAGTTCGCCGAATACATCGCCGCCGGCAAGATGAAGCCCATCGCCGTCACCTCGGCCCAGCGCCTGCCGGGCGTGAACGTGCCCACGCTGAAGGAGCAGGGCATCGACGTGGAAATCGGCAACTGGCGCGGCGTCTACGGCGCCCCCGGCATCTCGGCCGAGCAGCGCAAGGCACTGACCGACATGGTGCTGGCCGCCATGAAGAGCTCCTCGTGGGCCGAATCGCTCAAGAAGAACGACTGGACCCCGGCCGTGCTCTCGGGCGATGCCTTCGCCAAGTTCGTCGACGACGACTTCGCGAGCCTGCGGGCCATCATGACGAAGTCCGGCATGGTCTGACCCCGCGGCGCTTGCACTGCTACTGGCCCGCCCCACGGCGCGCTGTCCTCGCAAGAGACGACAGCGTGCCGTTTTCAAATCCAGCTCCACATTCCCGGGAGAAAAAATGACAACTCCAGACTCCTCGGCCCCGCCGCAACCCGCGGCCACGTGGCCGCAAACCCTGGTCGGCGCCGGCGTGCTGCTGACCGGCGTGGCGCTGGCCTTCGGCGCCATCGGCATTTCTTCCGACGCCGGCTACGGCGGCGTCGGCCCCAATTTCCTGCCCTGGCTGGTGTCCGTGGTGCTCACGCTGTGCGGCGCCTGGATCCTCTGGGAGGCGCGCACCGGCGGCTTCCGCGAGCTCGATGCACCCTCGGGCGCCGAGCATGCCTACTGGCCCGGCTTCATCTGGGTGTCGGCGGGGCTGCTGCTCAATGCGGCGCTCATCACCACGCTGGGCTTCATCCTGAGCTGCACGCTGTGCTACCTGCTGGCCGTGCAGGGGCTGCGCCGCGCGAGCGGGCAGGCCGGTGTCAATTCGCCGCGGACCTGGCTCATCGACCTGGTCACCGGCGCCGTGATCTCCGCTCCCGTGTTCTGGATGTTCACGCAATTCCTGGCCATCAACCTGCCTGGCCTCACCAACACCGGGTGGATTTGACATGGAAATCTTCAACGCCCTCATGGCCGGCTTCGCAGCCGCCATCACCCCCGTCAATCTCCTCTGGTGCCTGGTCGGCTGCGCCCTGGGTACGGCCGTCGGCGTGCTGCCCGGCATCGGCCCGGCCGTGGCGGTGGCCATGCTGCTGCCGATCACCGGCAAGGTCGACATCACGGCCTCGATGATCTTCTTCTCGGGCATCTACTACGGCGCCATGTACGGCGGCTCGACCACCTCCATCCTGCTGAACACACCCGGCGAAACCGCAAGCATGGTGACGGCGATGGAGGGCAACAAGATGGCCAAGAGCGGCCGGGCAGGCGCGGCGCTCGCCACGGCGGCCATCGGCTCCTTCGTGGCCGGCACCATCGCCACCGTCGTCGTCACGCTGTTCGCGCCCTTCGTGGCCGACTTCGCCGTCAAGCTCGGCCCGCCGGAATACTTCCTGCTGATGCTGCTGGCCTTCACCACCGTGAGCGCGGTGCTCGGCAAGAGCACGCTGCGCGGCATGACGGCGCTGTTCGTCGGCCTCGCGGCAGGCTGCATCGGCCTCGACCAGATCTCGGGCCAGGGCCGCTACACCGGCGGCATCCCCGAGTTGCTCGACGGCATCGAGATCGTGCTGGTGGCCGTGGGCCTGTTCGCCGTGGCCGAGGTGCTGTACGCCGTGCTGTACGAAGGCCGCGTGGTCGAGGGCCAGAACAAGCTCAGCCGCGTGCACATGACCAAGCGCGACTGGAAGCGCTCCATTCCTGCCTGGCTGCGCGGCACCGCCATCGGCACGCCCTTCGGCTGCATTCCGGCCGGCGGCACGGAGATCCCGACCTTCCTGAGCTACGCCACCGAGAAGAAGCTGGCCAAGGACGCGGAAGCCAAGGCCGAATTCGGCACCTCCGGCGCCATCGAAGGCGTGGCCGGCCCCGAGGCCGCCAACAACGCCACGGTGACGGCCGCGCTGATCCCGCTGCTCACGCTGGGCATTCCCACCTCGAACACCACCGCCATCCTGCTGGGCGCGTTCCAGAACTACGGCATCCAGCCGGGGCCGCAGCTCTTCACCACCTCGGCCGCGCTGGTGTGGGCGCTGATCGCGTCGCTCTACATCGGCAACGTGATGCTGCTGGTGCTGAACCTGCCGATGGTGGGCCTGTGGGTCAAGCTGCTGAAGATTCCGAAGCCCCAGCTCTACGCCGGCATCCTGATCTTCGCGACGGTGGGTGCCTACGGCATGCGCCAGAGCGCTTTCGACCTGTTCCTGCTGTACGCCATCGGCATCCTGGGCGTGGTGATGCGCCGCTTCGACTTCCCGACCGCTCCGGTGGTTGTCGGCATGATCCTCGGCCCGCTGGCCGAAGCGCAGCTGCGCAACGCCATGTCGATCGGCGAGGGCAGCGCGGCGGTGTTCTTCCAGCGCCCGATGTCGATCGTGCTGATCGTCATCGTGGTGGCCGTGCTCATCCTCCCGCGCCTGGCAAAGCGCATGAGCGAACGCAAGCTGGCGAAGCTGGCGCAGATGGACGCCTGATCCTTCCCGGGCCCCGTCCGGGGTCGGGCCAAAAAAAAGCTGCGGCATTTGCCGCAGCTTTTTTGTTTGTGCCGGAAGGTTTTGCTTACCGCCCAGGCGCGGGCGTTTCGACCAGATCGTCGTCGATGTGCGGGTCCGCCGGCTGACCGCGCAACTTGCGCACGGTGCGCTTGATCCAGTGCTCGATGTCGTCGATGTAGGTGAAGACTGCCGGCACCACCAGCAGGCTCAGCACGGTGGAGGTGATGAGGCCGCCGATCACCGCCATCGCCATCGGCGAGCGGAAGCTGGAGTCGGCCGCGCCGAAGCCGACCGCGATGGGCAGCATGCCCGCGCCCATGGCCAGCGTCGTCATGATGATGGGGCGGGCGCGCTTGTGGCAGGCGTCGCGCAGGGCGTCCCAGCGGTTCATGCCGTGGTCGCGGCGCGCCACGATGGCGTATTCCACCAGAAGAATGGAGTTCTTCGTCGCGATGCCCATCAGCATGATCAGGCCGATCAGCGAGGGCATCGACAGCGCCTTCTGCCCGATCAGCAGGCCCACGAAGGCGCCGCCCAGCGCGAGCGGCAGCGCGCACAGGATGGTCACCGGGTGCAGGAAGTCCTTGAACAGCAGCACCAGCACGATGTAGATGCACAGCACGCCGGTGAGCATGGCCAGGCCGAAGCTCGCGAAGAGTTCGGTCATGACTTCGGCGTCGCCCACTTCGGCGATGCGCACTCCCGGCGGCAGTTTCTGGATCGAGGGCAGCTTCTGCACCGCGTCCTTCGCGTCGCCCAGGCCGACGCCGGAGAGCTCGATCTCGAAGTTCACGTTGCGCGAGCGGTCGTAGCGGTCGATGACGGCCGGGCCACCTTCCATGCTCAGCGAGGCCACCTGGTTCAGCATGACCGGCCCACGCGTGCCCGGCACCGACAGGCGCCCGAGCAGGTCGATGTCCTTGCGGGCCGAGTCTTCCAGCTTCACCACGATGGGCACCTGCCGCTGCGCGAGGTTGAGCTTGGCCAGCGACTGGTCGTAGTCGCCCAGCGTGGCCACGCGCAGCGTCTCGGCGATGGCGGCGCTGGTCACGCCCAGGTCGGCGGCGCGCGCGAAGTCGGGTCGTACGGCGATCTCGGGGCGGATCAGGCTCGCGGTGGAGGTGATGTTGCCCAGGCCGGGGATGGTGCGCAGGTCCTTCTCGACCGCGCTGGCCGCGCTCGACAGCGCCACCGGGTCCTCGCCCGTGAGCGCCAGGATGTACTTCTCGCCCGAGCCGCCCAGGCCCACAGTGCTGCGCACGCCGGGCAGGGTTTCGAGCGCCGCTCGGATCTCGTTCTCGATCACCTGCTTGCGCGGCCGGTCGCCGCGCGGGTCGAGCTTGATGGTGAGCGTGGCCTTGCGCGTCTCGGGCGTGCCGAAGTTCGCGAACGGGTCGCCGCCCGCGCTGCCGCCGGCCACCGTGGTGTAGACGCTCTTCACGTGCCGGATCTTCATCACGCGGTTGCGCGTTTCTTCCGCCGCGGCCGTTGTCTGCGCCAGCGTGGAGCCAGGCGGCAGCGACAGGTAGATCTGCGTCTGCGAGTTGTCGTCGGGCGGAATGAAGCCCGTCTTGAGCAGCGGGATCATCGCCAGCGAGCCGAAGAAGAAGAGGGTGGCGAGCACCATCGTCTTGAAGCGGTTGTGCGTGCTCCACTCCACCGCGCGCATGTACCAGCGCAGCCAGCCCGGCTCCTTCTCGGCGCCGATCACCGGCTTGAGCATGTAGGCCGCCATCATCGGCGTGAGCACCCGCGCGACCACCAGCGAGGCGAACACCGCCAGCGATGCCGTCCAGCCGAACTGCTTGAAGAACTTGCCGGCCACGCCGCTCATGAAGGCGGTGGGCAGGAACACCGCGATCAGCGTGAAGGTGGTGGCGATCACCGCCAGCCCGATCTCGTCGGCCGCCTCCATCGCCGCCTGGTAGGGCGTCTTGCCCATGCGCAGGTGGCGCACGATGTTCTCGACCTCCACGATGGCGTCGTCCACCAATATGCCGACCACCAGCGACAGCGCCAGCAGCGAGATCACGTTCACCGAGAAGCCCAGCAGGTGCATGCCGATGAAGGCCGGAATCACCGACATCGGCAGCGCGATGGCCGAGACGAAGGTGGCGCGCCAGTCGCGCAGGAAGAGCCACACCACCACCACCGCGAGGATGGCGCCCTCGTACAGCAGGTGCAGCGAGCCGTTGTATTCCTCTTCCACCGGATCGACGAAGTTGAAGGCTTCGGTCAGCTCGATGTCGGGGCGCGCGGCGCGCATGTCGGCCAGCGCCTTCATCACCGCGTGGCCCACCTCGACTTCGCTGGCGCCGCGGCTGCGGGCCACTTCGAAGCCGACCACCGGCTTGCCGTTGAGCAGGGCCGCTGCGCGCGGCTCGGCGATGGTGTCGCTCACGCGCGCCACCTGGTCCAGGCGGATGCGGCGGCCGTCGCTCAGCACGATCTGCATGTCGGCGAGCTGGTCGGCCGACTTCACCGTGGCCATGGTGCGCACCGGCTGCTCGCTGCCGCCCAGGTCGAAGCGGCCGCCCGCGCTCTCGGTCTGCACCTGGCGCAGCTGGCGAGAGATGTCGGCCGCCGAGGCGCCCAGCGCCTGCAGCCTGGACGGGTCGAGATCGATGTGCACCTGGCGCGTGACGCCACCCACGCGGTTCACCGCGCCCACGCCGGGCAGCGCGAGCAGCTTCTTGGTGACGTCGTTGTCGACGTACCAGCTCAGCGCCTCGGCGTCCATGGCCGAAGAGGCGATGGTGAAGGCCAGCACCGGCTGCGCCGCGAAGTCGAGCTTGGTGACCACAGGGTCGCGCACGTCGGCCGGCAGGTCGGCGCGCACGCGCTGCACCGCGGAGCGCACGTCGTCCACGGCCTCCTGCACCGGCTTCTCGAGACGGAACTCGACGATCAGCGTGGCGGCGCCGTCCTGCACCTTGGTCGTGATGTGCTTGAGGCCCTGCACCGTGGCGATGGAGTTCTCGAGCTTGCGCGCGACGTCGGTCTCCAGCTGCGAAGGCGCGGCGCCGGGCAGCGAGGCCGAGACCGTCACGGTCGGCAGGTCGATGTCCGGAAAGTTCTGCACCTTCATCGCGTTGAACGACAGCAGCCCACCGAAGGTGAGCAGCACGAACAGCATCACCGCCGGAATCGGGTTGCGTATGGACCAGGCGGAAACGTTCATGGGCGTGTCCTTTGCATTGCTTACTTCGCCGCAGCGTCGGATGCCGCCGGCCTGGCGGGCTGGGCCGCGGCGGATGAAGGAGGCGAGGGCGCATCGACCACGCGCACCAGGTCGCCGTCGTTGAGGAAGCCCGCGCCCTGCACCACCACCTGGGCGCCCTCGGGCAGCGCGCTGGTGATCTCGATGCGGTCGTTCAGCCGCCGGCCGATCTGCACCTTCATCTGCGCCACCTTGTTGTCGGGCTTCAGGATGAACACGTTGTTGAAGCCGTCGCGCGGCACCACGGCGGCCTGCGGCACCGTCGGTGCCGTGCTGCGGCCGAGTTCGAAGTCGCCGCGCGCGAACATGCCGGCCTTGACGCCGGTGTTCTGCTGCACGTTGGGCAGGTCGACATACACCAGCGCCGCGCGCGTCTGCGGATCGACCGTGGGCGCGATGCTGCGCACCTTGCCGCGCACCTGCGCGCCGCTGGCGCTGACCACGAAGGCGGTGGTGCCGACCGAGACGCGGCTGAGCTCGGCCGAGGTCACCTCGGCGCGCCATTCGAGGCGGCCCTGGCGGATCAGCCGGAACAGCTCGGTGCCTGCCGCGACCACGCTGCCCACGGTGGCCGTGCGCGCCGAGATCACGCCGTCGTCGGGCGCCAGCACCTGCGTGTTGCGCCCGCGTACCTGCTGCGCGGCCAGCACGGCCTCGGCCGCCTCCACGCGCGCCCTGGCGGTCTGCTCGGTGGTCTGGTACTGGTTGATCTGCTGCTGGCTCAGCGCGCCCGTGGCCTGCAGCGTGCGCGCGCGCGCGGCGTTGCCGGCGGCGGCGGCTGCGGTGGCGCGGGCCTCGGCCAGCGAGGCGCGCGCCTGCGCGATGTCGGCCTGCACCGTCTCGGGCGAGAACACCGCGAGCACCTGGCCCTTCTTCACCGTATCGCCCACGTTCACGCGCACCTCGGCCAGCTTCAGGCCGTTGGACTCGGAGCCGACCACGGCCTCCTGCCACGCGGCCACGTTGCCGTTGGCCGCGAGCGTGAGCATCAGCTCGGTGGCTTCGGGCCTGGCCACGGTGACGGTCAGCGCGGGCCTGGGCGACGCGGCGCCGTCCTTGCCCTTGGCAGCCGCGGCGTGATCGCCGGCCTTGTCCGAGGGCTTTCCGCCCATCATGAAGAAGATCGCCGCGATGGCGACGACCAGCGCGATCAGCGCAATGGCGAGAGTGGAACGCTTCATTGTTTTCATGGCGACGTCGCGACCTTGGCGGCCGGGGATGCGGTCATTGAGGACGATTCGGAAGAGGGGCTCGGGGCTGTCTGTCGATTCCAGCCGCCGCCCATCGAGCGGTACAGCGCCACCCATGCCTCGGTGCGCTCGCGCTGCAGCGACACGCGCGCGGTCTGCGCCGCGAACAGCGTGCGGCGCGAATCCTCCAGCTCGAACAGGCTCGCGAGGCCGCTGCTGTAGCGTGCCTGCGTGGCATCGAAGGAGGCCTGGTAGTTCTTCACCGCGGCGTCCGCGTCGGTGGTGCGGGCGTTGGTGGCGTCGAGGTTGACCAGCGCCTCCTCGACCTCGCGCACCGCCTGCCGCACATTGGCGCGGTAGAGCGACACGGCCTCGGCATAGCGCGCCTTGGCTGCATCGGCGTTGGCCTTGCGAGAGCCGCCGTCGAGCAGCGGCACGGTCAGCGAGATCGGCCCCACCGTCCAGGTTTCGAGCGACTGGTGCACGCCGCTCACGCGGTACTGCGAGCGGCCGATCGAGCCCGACACCGTGAGCTTGGGATAGCGCTCCGCCTCGGCCGAGCCCACGTCGGCGCTGGCCGATGCCACGCCCAGCTCGGCCGCGTACACGTCGGGGCGCTGCGAGATCGCCTCGGCCGGCACGCTGGCGATGCTGCCCACGGCGGGCAGCGGGCGCTGTGCCGGCGCGGCCGCGAGCTTCTGCTCGAGCGTGGTTTCGTCGATGCCGCTGAGCGAGACCAGCCCCTTGCGCTGCACCGCGCACTGGGCGCGCTGCTGCGTGAGCCGGCCCGAGGCGTCGGAAGCGCTGGCGCGGGCGAGCGCCGCATCGGCGGGCGCGGTGAAGCCGGCCTTGGCGGACAAGTCGGTGAGCCGCGAGGTCTCGGCGCGCGAGCGTGCATCCGATTCGGACACGCGCAGCTGCTGCTGGCATGCGCGCTCGGCGAAATAGGCGTTGGCCGTCTCGGCCGCCACCGCCACGCGGGCGTCGTGCCACTTGGCGTTGGCGCTGCTCTGCTTGGCCTCGGCGGCGTCGCGGTCGGCGCGCAGGCGGCCGAACAGGTCGATCTCCCATTTCGATTGCAGGCCGGCCTGCAGCGTGGTGATCGGCGTGCTGGACGAAAGACTGCTGCTGCTGCTACCGCCACCGTTGCTCGTGCCCGAGCCGCCGCTCGAAAGCCCCACCGGCCCGCGGCTTGCCGACGCGGTGCCGTCCAGGCTGGGCAGCAGCGCCGCGCCGGCCTGCACGCGCGTGAAGCGCGCCTCGGCCACGCGCGCGGCGGCGCTCGCGACGTTCGGGCTCGCGGCCTCGGCGGCGGCGATGAGTTCGACCAGCAACGGATCGTCGAGCTGGCTCCACCAGTTCGCCAACGAGGCCAGCGAGCCGCCATGGGGCAGGGGGGCGTGCCATTGCGTGGGCACGGGCGCCTCGACCTGCGCGGGCGGGCGCGTGAGCGAGCAACCGGAGAGGCCGATGCCGAGGCACACGGCGGCCGTCAGTTTGAATCGGAGTTTTCTCATTGTTTCTTCTGCTTTCTCTCGGCACGGCGGCGCGCTGCCTCGGCCTCGACCAGCGCCAGCGCATAGCCCGTGAGGCGGTCGGCCCAGGCGTCGATGGCGCGCGGCGTGCGCAGCAGCGAAGGGCGGATGGCCTCGATGAAATCCTGGCTCACGTAGAGCTGCATCGACAGCCCGGTGATCGCGAATGTCAGGCGGTGGATGTCGTCGTCGGGCCGATCCACCTTCAGGTGGCGGCACAGCAGCTCGGCGATGGCACGGTGCGGGCCCTTGATGTCGCGCTCCAGCTCCTCGGCCCAGCGGCTCGTGGGCTCCAGCATCTCGCGCATGTGCAGCTGGATGCACTGCCGCACGATCTCGCCCTGCTTGAGCGGATCGATCATCGACACCATGCACATGCGCAGCGTGGCTTCGAGCGGTTGGCCGGGGACGTTGCAGGCGGCGACGAGGTCGCTGGAGTCGCCGCCCATCGGCTCGCTGAAGGTGGCCGCGTAGAGCCCTTCCTTGTCGCCGAAGTAGTAGCTGATGGCCGAGATGTTGACCTCGGCCTCGCGGGCGATCTCGCGCGTGGAAGTCTTGGCGAAGCCCTTCTGCGCGAACAGCCGCAGGGCAGTGTGGAGCAGCCGGTGGCGTGCCTCGGCACCGTCTGCGCGCGGTGCGCGGCGAGGTGCCTGGGTGATCGGATCTCTCGCGTTCATGACCGGCATTACACCATGCACGAAATCAAACGATTGATTAACTTAAGGCTTCCTGAAGGTCTTTGCCGGCTCGTTCTGACCGAAGCGAATCCTTAAGACTTAAGGTGCGGATCCGGCCCGCGCTACGATCCCGCCATGCCAGCAGCCTCCACCGCAACACCCTCGCTGCCTCTCGATGCCGAGGGCATTCTCGCGCTCGCCGCGCGCTCGATGTTTCATTTGTTTTCGAGCATCAGCCAGGGCATGTTCCTGGTCGACAGCACCGGGCGCATCGTGTGGGTGAACGAGGGCTACCGGCGCTTCCTGCCCGCGCTGGGCTTCTCGTCCATCGACGAGTTCATGGGCCACATGGTGGAGGACGTGATTCCCAATACCCAGATGCGGCGCGTGCTCGAAACCGGCGAGCCCATCCTGGTCGACCTGCTGACCAACAAGGCCGGCACCTTCGTCGTCAGCCGCATTCCGCTGCGCGAAGAGCGCGAGGGCGCGGAGGGCGGCATGGGCAAGGTCATCGGTGCGATCGGCATCGTGCTGTTCGACCAGCCCGAGACCACGCTGCAGCCGCTCATCAGCAAGTTCGCGCTGCTGCAGCGCGACCTCGACGATGCCCGCCGCGAGCTCGCGAGCCAGCGCAACAACCCGCTCTACCAGCACTCGGTCGACGGACAGCGGCGCTCCAAGTACACCTTCGCGAGCTTCATCGGCAGCAGCCCGGCGGCGGTGGAGGTGAAGCGCCATGCGCGGCGCGCGGCGCAGTCGACGAGCCCGGTGCTGCTGCTGGGCGAGACCGGCACCGGCAAGGAGCTGCTGGCGCATGCCATTCATGCCTCGTCCGCGCGGGCCAAGGGCCAGTTCGTCAGCGTGAACATCGCGGCGGTGCCCGACACGCTGCTCGAAGCCGAATTCTTCGGCTTCGCCCCCGGCGCCTTCACCGGCGCCGACCGCAAGGGCCGCGAAGGCAAGTTCAAGCTGGCCGACGGCGGCAGCCTGTTCCTCGACGAAATCGGCGACATGCCGCTGGGCCTGCAGGCCAAGCTGCTGCGCGCGCTGCAGGAGGGCGAGATCGAGCCGCTGGGCTCCAACAAGCTCGTGCCCTTCGACGCCCGCGTGATCGCCGCCACCTCGCGCGACCTGCCCGAACTCGTGCGGCGCGGCCAGTTCCGCGAAGACCTGTACTACCGCCTCAACGTGCTCCCGCTGCGCGTGCCCCCGCTGCGCGAGCGGCGTGCCGACATTCCCGCGCTCGTCGAAGCGCTGGGAGAAGACATGGCGCTGCGCAGCGGCGAAGCGCCGCCCGAGCTCACGCCCGACGCGCTCGCGCTGCTCGCCGGCCAGCACTGGCGCGGCAACATCCGCGAGCTGCGCAACGTGCTGGAGCAGGTGACGATGCGAAGCGATTCGCAGCGCATCGATGCCGTGCAGCTCGAACGCATCCTGCGCGAAGCCGGCCTGGAACAGATCGAACTGCCCGCCACCCTGCAGAGCAGCCACGACGCCGACGAGCAGGCCGCGCTGCTGCGCCCGCTGTCCCAGCAGGTGGCCGAACTGGAGCGCAAGGCGATTGCGGCGGCGCTGGCGTCGACCGGTGGCAACAAGCTGGCGACGGCGCGGTTGCTCGGTATTTCGCGGGCGACCTTGTATGAGCGGATGACGAGCCAGGAGCAGTCGACGTGAATCCGCTGTCTGCCATGCGCAAGATAAGCCGCGCGGACATAGAGATTTGTGAGCGCCTGATATCTGTCGAGATGCCGCATGCGGAATTCATCGGGCGATTTGGCGAAAGGCATTCGGACCATCCCGCCGACTGGGATGCGCCGGGACCGGTGGAGCTATGGTTCTTCGAGCTACCGTGGGGGCACAAGATCACCCTCGAGCGCCATATGACCGTCGACTGGTTCAACATCTATCTGGAATCGCTTGAGATCGAAGCCGTGCTGGATTTTCTGGAGTTGAGAGCCTTCGAGACGCACGTCGATACGCATATGGTGGAACTGCTGAGGGCGAAGTCTCCGGCTTTCACGAAGCCTCTTCAGGCTTTCCGGCTTTTCCGGCTGGACGACAACGGCAATCGCATCCTGATGCGCGAATACGAGAGTCGTCGGATTGCCGATTACTACCAGCGGGTCTACGAGGCACGTGGGCACAAGCAGCTCTATTGGGTCGAGCCTGCAGGGCCGGAACATTGAGCACGAGCGATACTCCCGCCCCAGCACACAACCTTGACGCCAAAACCGATGAAGAAGGCTCTTGCCCGCACAGCCGCCTGTCTTGCCCTCTGCGCCGCGGCCGGCTTGGCCAACGCCGCACCCCAATGCTCCGGCGAAGCCGTCTCCCGCGCCAAGAAGCTGCTGACCTTCCATTTCGGCGAGGACGACCGCATCCGCATCAGACCCGACGTGAAGGAACTGCCGCCGATCCGCAACCCGGCCAACAAGAAGCAGCAGTTCAAGGTGCTCGAGGTCTGGGGCAGTGTCTACAAGGGCGAGTACCGGATGCGGCTCATCTATTTCGTGTCGGGCAACGACTGCACGCTGATGGGCCAGGAGATCCTGGAGTACGCGAACCTGTGAGCGTCAAGGCGCTGCGTTCCACCTTCGGGCCGAACTGCCATTGGTGCGGGCTGCCCATGGACTTCGGCGAGCCCGCGGGCCGGCCGGAGTCGGCCACCATCGAGCATCTGGTGGACTCGACCTTCGGCGGCGTGCGCTCGTCGAAGCACCGGCGGCTCGCGCATGCGGCCTGCAACCATGCGCGCAACGAGTTCCGGCAGCAGGCCGAGCGCCAGTTCGAACAGTGGATCGCCGAGCGCAAGGCCTCCGCGAAAACCCTGACTGAAAACCAGACAGCCGACTGAAATTCAGACATCGCAAGTGTTCTGAATTCAGCCGGAAGGCGTTCCTCCCGAGTGAAGAAACGTTTGTTATCAATGGCTTAGCGGGTGGCACGAACTGTGCAATATTCAGTCACCTTTTTCAGGAGACAAAGAATGAACCGTCGCCACCTCGTCGCCCTGGCCGCGCTCGCCGCCTGCGCCTCGGCCGCCGCTCCCGCCTGGGCGCAGTCCAATGAAATCCGCATCGCCCATATCTACAGCAAGACCGGCGCGCTGGAAGCCTACGGCAAGCAGACGCAGACCGGCCTGATGATGGGCCTGAACTACGCCACCGGCGGCACGATGATGGTCAACGGCAAGAAGCTGGTGGTCATCGAGAAGGACGACCAGGGCAAGCCGGACCTGGGCAAGTCGCTGCTGGCGGCCGCCTACTCGGACGACAAGGCAGCGCTGGCCATCGGCCCGACGGCATCGGGCGTGGCGCTGGCCATGCTGCCGGTGGCCGAGGAATACAAGAAGATCCTGCTGGTCGAGCCCGCCGTTGCCGACTCGATCACCGGCGACAAGTGGAACAAGTACATCTTCCGTACCGGCCGCAATTCGAGCCAGGACGCGATCTCCAACGCCGTGGCCGTCGACAAGCCCGGAGTGACCGTGGCCACGCTGGCGCAGGACAACGCCTTCGGCCGCGACGGCGTGAAGGCCTTCGGCTCGGCGCTCAAGAAGGCCAAGCTGGTCCACGAGGAATACCTGCCGCCCGCCACCACCGACTTCACCGCCGGCGCGCAGCGCCTGATCGACAAGCTGAAGGACCAGCCGGGCCGCAAGATCATCTGGATCGTCTGGGCCGGCGCGGGCAACCCGTTCAAGATCGTCGACCTCGACCTCAAGCGCTACGGCATCGAGATCGCCACGGGCGGCAACATTCTGCCGGCCATGGCCGCCTACAAGGCGCTGCCGGGCATGGAAGGCGCGGCCTATTACTACTTCGGCATTCCGAAGAACCCGGTGAACGAGGCGATGGTGTCGGCCCACTACAAGGAATTCAAGACGCCGCCGGACTTCTTCACTGCCGGCGGCTTCTCCGCCGCGATGGCCGTGGTGACGGCGCTAAAGAAGACCAACGGCGACACCAGCACCAACAAGCTCATCAGCACCATGGAAGGCATGAGCTTCGACACGCCCAAGGGCAAGATGACCTTCCGCAAGGAAGACCACCAGGCGATGCAGTCGATGTACCACTTCAAGATCAAGGTCGACCCGGCGTTCGCCTGGGGCGTGCCGGAGCTGGTCCACGAGATCAAGCCTGAAGAGATGGACATCCCCATCAAGAACAAGCGCTGAAGACGACAGCGTAGACAACTGCCCCTGACCCGCGCGGCGCCCGAGGAGCGCCGCCCCGTTTTCGCCCCGGATGGCCGCCGGGCGAAGCGCCAGCCTGCGCCTTTTTCTTCGCGGCGGCGTGAAGTTCCCACGGCCGATTCGATTCGTCAGTCAGCAAAGCAAGCGTTCGATACCCACAACAGAAGGAGACAGCGATGCCAGCGATGAAATGGAAGAACTGGAAGGGACTCGCCGCGGCCGCGGCGATGACGGTGGCGGCGCATGCCGCTCAGGCGGCGGTGCCGCTTCCGGCGCTCGGCGCCAACCCGGCGGAGGTGAGCGTGTCGGGCCTGTCGGCCGGCGGCTTCATGGCGGTGCAACTCCACGTGGCGTACTCGGCCACCTTCAAGCGTGGCGCGGGCGTGGTGGCGGGCGGTCCGTACTACTGCGCCGAGGGTTCGGTGCTCAACGCCACGGGGCGCTGCATGACGCACAGCACCAGCATCCCGGTGGCGTCGCTGGTGAGCACCACCAACAGCTGGGCTTCCAGCGGTGCGATCGACCCGGTGTCGAACATGAGCAATTCCAAGGTCTACATGTTCTCGGGCACCTCGGACAACACCGTCAAGCAGGCGGTGATGGACGACCTCAAGACCTACTACCAGAGCTTCGTGCCCTCGGCCAACGTGGTCTACAAGAACAACATCGGCGCGGGCCACGCGATGGTCACCGACGACTACGGCAGCGCCTGCAGCACCACCGCAGCCCCCTACATCAACAACTGCGGCTTCGACCTCGCGGGCGAGATCCTCACGCAGCTGTACGGCCCGCTGAACCCGCGCAACAACGGCACGCTGGGCGGCACCTTCACCGAGTTCAACCAGTCGGAGTTCATCAGCGGCCACGGCATGGCGGCCACCGGCTGGATCTACGTGCCGCAGGCCTGCACCACCGCCTCGTGCCGCGTGCACCTGGTGCTGCACGGCTGCAAGCAGAACTACACCGACGTGAGCGACCAGTACGTGCGCAAGACCGGCTACAACCGCTGGGCCGACACCAACAACATCGTGCTGATCTATCCGCAGACCAGCACCGCCGCCACCAACAGCTGCTGGGACTGGTGGGGCTACGACAACGCCAACTACGCGAAGAAGTCGGGCCCGCAGATGGCCGCGATGAAGGCCATGATCGACCGCGTCACCGGTTCCTCGGGCGGCAGCGGCCTGCCGGCGCCCACCGGCGTGGGCACATCGGGCGCCACCGCCAGCAGCATGGTGATCGCCTGGAACGCCGTGAGCGGCGCCAGCGGCTACAACGTGTACCGCGGCGGCAGCAAGGTCAACGCCTCGCCGGTGGCCGCCACCAGCTACACCGACACCGGCCTGGCCGCCTCGACCTCCTACAGCTGGACCGTGGCCGCGCTGAACGCGAGCAATGTGGAGGGCGCCATGTCGTCGGCCGCGACCGGCACCACCACCGGCGGCGGCAGCGGCGGCACCTGCTATACCGCCAGCAACTACACGCACACCATTGCCGGGCGCGCCTATGCCCTGTACGGCTTCACTTATGCCTATGGCTCCAACCAGTCCATGGGCCTGTGGAACATCTACGTGACGACCACGCTGAAGCAGACCGGTCCCAACTACTACGTAGTCGGCACCTGTTGAGGCCGCTCGGCTTTTCTTCCCTCTTTCGATTCGCAATGACCAACGACGATGCTTGAGACCCGAGATCTGACCATCCGCTTCGGCGGGCACGTGGCCGTCAACAGCGTGAGCTGCGCCTTCGCGCCGGGCACGCTGACGGCCATCGTCGGCCCCAACGGCGCGGGCAAGACCACCTACTTCAACCTGATCTCGGGCCAGCTCAAGGCGAGCGCGGGCACCGTGTCGCTCGACGGGCATTCGTTGTCGGGCCTGTCCCCCTCCGCGCGCACGCACGCGGGGCTGGGGCGGGCCTTTCAGCTCACCAACCTGTTTCCCAACCTCACGGTGCTGGAGAACGTGCGCCTCTCGGTGCAGGCCACGCGCGAGGGCGCGCACCGGCGCGGTCTCAACCTGTGGAGCATCTGGAGCGACCACAAGGCGCTGACCGAGCGCGCCGACCAGATCCTGGCCGACGTCGCGCTCAAGTCGCGCGAGCACGCCACGGTGGCGAGCCTGCCGCACGGCGACCAGCGAAAGCTGGAGGTGGCGCTGCTGATGGCGCTGGAGCCCAAGGTCTTCATGTTCGACGAGCCCACGGCCGGCATGAACGCGGCCGAGGCGCCCGTCATCCTCGACCTGATCCGCAAGCTCAAGAAGGACAAGAGCAAGACCATCCTGCTGGTCGAGCACAAGATGGACGTGGTGCGCGAGCTCGCGGACCGCATCATCGTGCTGCACAACGGCACGCTGGTGGCCGATGGCGAACCCGCCGAGGTGATCGCCTCGCCGGTGGTGCAGGAGGCCTACCTGGGCGTCGCGAAGGAGGCCGCATGAGCACCAACAATCTGCTGACCCTCGAGGGCGTGCACACGCACATCGGGGCGTATCACATCCTGCACGGCGTCGACCTCGCCGTGCCGCGCGGCCAGCTCACCATGCTGCTGGGCCGCAACGGCGCTGGCAAGACGACCACGCTGCGCACCATCATGGGCCTGTGGCATGCGTCGCAGGGCAGGGTGCGCTTCGGCGAGAAAGAAATCACCACGCAGCACACGCCGCAGATCGCCGGCCTGGGCATCGCCTACGTGCCCGAGAACATGGGCATCTTCTCCGACCTCACGGTGAAGGAGAACATGCTGCTGGCCGCGCGCGGCGCCAAGAACGCGCAGCAGATCGACGACGCGCGGCTGAAGTGGATCTTCAAGCTCTTTCCCGCGGTCGAGAAGTTCTGGAACCACCCGGCGGGCAAGCTCTCGGGCGGGCAGAAGCAGATGCTGGCCGTCTCGCGCGCCATCGTGGAGCCGCGCGAGCTTCTCATCATCGACGAGCCCAGCAAGGGCCTCGCGCCCGTGATGATCAACAACATGATCGACGCCTTCGCCGAGCTCAAGCGCAGCGGCGTGACGATCCTGCTGGTGGAGCAGAACATCAACTTCGCCCAGCGGCTGGGCGACACCGTCGCGGTGATGGACAACGGCCGGGTGGTGCACGCCGGCTCCATGGCGGAGTTCTCCGCCGACGCGCAACTTCAGCAATCTCTCTTGGGCCTCGCGCTATGACGATTTCCGTGTCTTGTTCCCTCTCCCGCGTGCGGGAGAGGGCTAGGGTGAGGGCAGGCGGCCTGTGCAACGGCCATGACCTCGTCTCGTCGCCGTCGGCCCTCACCCCAACCCTCTCCCGCAATCGGGAGAGGGGGCAAGAGGAGGCGCAGCAATGAAAGCCCTCGACTTCGACTGGCGCCCGCTGCTCCTGGCCCCGGTGCTGGCGCTCGCCGCGTTGCCGCTCACCGGCTCCTTCTCGACCTGGCTCACGCTCACCGTGGCGGGGCTGGCGATGGGCATGATCATCTTCATCATCGCCTCGGGCCTCACGCTGGTGTTCGGCCTCATGGACGTGCTGAACTTCGGCCATGGCGTGTTCATCGCGCTGGGCGCCTTCGTGGCCAGCAGCGTGCTCGGCCTCATGGGCGACTGGACCGGCTCGGGCGAGCTGTGGCGCAACCTCGTCGCGGTGTTCCCGGCGATGCTGGTCGCGATGGCCGTGGCCGGCGCCGTGGGGCTGGCCTTCGAGCGCTTCATCGTGCGGCCGGTGTACGGCCAGCACCTGAAGCAGATCCTCATCACGATGGGCGGCATGATCATCGGCGAGGAACTCATCAAGGTGATCTGGGGCCCGGCGCAGATTCCGCTGCCGCTGCCCGAGGCGCTGCGCGGCTCGCTGCTGGTGGGCGACGCGGCCATCAGCAAGTACCGCCTGCTCGCGGTGGCCGTGGGCGTTGTCGTGTTCGGCGTGCTCGCATGGACACTGGGGCGCACCAAGATCGGCCTGCTCATCCGCGCGGGCGTGCAGGACCGTGAAATGGTCGAGTCGCTGGGCTACCGCATCGGGCGGCTCTTCGTCGGCGTGTTCGTGGTCGGCAGCGCGCTGGCCGGCCTGGGCGGCGTGATGTGGGGCCTCTTCCAGCAGAACCTGGTGCCGCAGATGGGCGCGCAGGTCAATGTGCTGATCTTCATCGTCATCATCATCGGCGGGCTGGGCTCGACGGGTGGGGCGCTCATCGGCGCGCTGCTGGTGGGGCTGATGACCAACTACGTGGGCTTCCTGCTGCCCACGCTCACGCAGTTCGCGAGCATCTTCCTGATGGTGGCCGTGCTGCTGTGGCGCCCGCAGGGCGTGTATCCGGTGGCGAACCGCTGAAGAAGAGGAGGAAGAAAAAATGTTCCTGAAACGACTCCTCTCCAACGACATGCCCCGCAGCCGGCTGCTCGCCGTGCTGCTGCTGGCGGTGTTCATCGCGCTGGCCTTCGCGCCATTCATCTTCCCCGGCGTGAAGGCGCTGAGTGTCGCGGCCAAGATCCTGGTGTTCGTGGTGCTGGTGGCCAGCTTCGATCTGCTGCTGGGCTACACCGGCATCGTGAGCTTCGCGCACACCATGTTCTTCGGCATCGGGGCCTACGGCATCGCCATCTCGGCCTCGCGGCTCGGGCCGAACTGGGGCGCGGTGCTGGTCGGGCTGGGCGCGTCGCTGGCGATCTCGCTGGTGCTGTCGTTCGCCATCGGCCTTTTCTCGCTGCGGGTGCGCGCGATCTTCTTCGCGATGATCACGCTGGCCGTGGCTTCGGCCTTCCAGACGCTGGCTTCGCAGCTTTCCGACTTCACCGGCGGCGAGGATGGCCTGACCTTCAAGCTGCCCGAGCTGATCTCGCCGAGCTTCGAGTTCGCGGAAGAGCCTTTCCTCGGCGTTTCGCTCGACGGCAGGCTGCTTTGCTACTACCTGCTGTTCGTGGCGGCGGTGGTGCTGGTGCTGGCGCTGCTGCGCATCGTGAACTCGCCCTTCGGCCGCGTGCTGCAGGCCATCCGCGAGAACGAGTTCCGCGCCGAAGCCATCGGCTACCGCGTGGTGGTCTACCGCACCACGGCCGCCGTGCTGTCGGCGCTCTTCGCCACGCTGGCTGGCGCGATGCTGGCGATCTGGCTGCGCTACAACGGGCCGGATACCTCGCTGAGCTTCGAGATCATGATCGACGTGCTGCTGATCGTGGTGATCGGCGGCATGGGCACCATCTACGGCGCGGCCATCGGCGCGGTGCTGTTCGTGGTGGCGCAGAGTTATCTGCAGGACCTGCTGCGCATCGGCAACGAGGCCGCCAGCGGCCTGCCATGGCTGGCCGCGCTGCTGTCGCCCGACCGCTGGCTGCTGTGGCTGGGCGTGCTGTTCGTGCTGTCCGTCTATTACTTCCCGACTGGCATCGTCGGAAAACTGCGTGCAAGGGCTGCGCGATGAGCGACAACAACAATCTGATTCCGCTTTCCCGCTACGCGCAGCTCGCCGGCCGCGAGATCCATTGGCTCGAATGGGGCTCGCCCGAGGCGCCCGTGGTCATCGCCTGGCATGGCCTTGCGCGCACAGGGCGCGACATGGACGAACTGGCGCAGCACTTCGCCTTGCGCGGCTTCCGCGTGATCTGCCCCGACACCATCGGCCGCGGCCTGAGCCAGTGGAGCCCGCTGCCGGACGAGGAATACAAGCTCTCGTTCTACGCGCGCATCGCCAATGCGCTGTGCGACGAACTGCGGCTGGGGCGCGTGCACTGGGTCGGCACTTCGATGGGCGGGGCCATCGGCACCGTCTGCGCCTCGGGCCTGTTCGAGCCGCGCATGAAGGCGCGCATCGCGAGCCTGGTGCTCAACGACAACGCACCCGAACTGGCGCAGCCGGCCATCGAGCGCATCCGCGCCTATGCGGGCGAGCCACCGGCCTTCGACACGGTGGCCGAACTCGAAGCCTTCTTCCGCACCGTCTACAAGCCCTACGGCTGGCTCAGCGACGCGCAATGGCGCCGGCTGACCGAGACCTCCACGCGCCGGCTGCCCGACGGCCGTGTGACGCCGCACTACGACCCGGCCATGGTCCGGCAGTTCAGCGCGCACGACAACGACTACCTGATCTGGCCGCACTACGACGCCATCGAAGTGCCGGTGCTTTGCCTGCGCGGAGCCGAGTCCGACCTGGTGGTGCCCGGCGTGGTCGAGGAGATGAAGCGGCGCGGTCCCGGCGCGGCCGGCCGGCTGCGGGTGATCGAAGTTCCTGCCTGCGGTCACGCGCCCGCGCTGAACGTGCCGGAACAACTTGATCCCATCGAGGGGTTTATCCGCGCCGCCGGCCGCTGAGGCAGCGGCGGCGTGACAATCGCCGCCCACCTCAACCACAAGGCCGACCACAGGCCTCGAACACCATGGCGCTCTCGATGTACGACCTGTCCGTGCCCGTCTTCACGCGCGGACTCGGCCAGCTCACCCATATCCTCGACAAGAGCCTCGCGCATGCGAAGGCCAACGGCATCGACCCGGCCGAGCTGGTCGATGCACGCCTCGCGCCCGACATGCTCACGCTGGTCGGCCAGATCCAGCGCGCCAGCGATGCCTCCAAGCTCGGCACGGCCCGCATCGCCGGCGTCACCGCGCCTAGCTTCCCCGACGAGGAAAAGACCTGGGACGACCTGGTCGCGCGCATCGCGAAGACGCAGGACTTCCTGGCAACGGTCGACCGCGCGCTGATCGACGGCCACGAAGACCGCCCGGTGACCATCAAGACCCGCGAAGGCGAGGCGACCTTCACGGCGCAGCGCTACCTGTTGCAGTTCGCAGTGCCCAATTTCTTCTTCCACGTGACCACGGCCTACGACGTGCTGCGCCACAAGGGCATGCCCATCGGCAAGATGGACTACCTGGGCAAGTTCTGACCTGGGCGGCCCATCACGCCGCCGGGACAAAGTTCAAATTGCCGTGACACATGCGCACGCAGCGCGTGCGCCGCGAACAATCGCGCCTGACCGCTGTCGGTCTGACACACGAGCGAGGTTTGCGATCATGAACATGATGTCCAGAAGGGCGTTCTCGGGGCTCGCCGCAGGTGCCTCCGCCCTGGCGGCAGCCGCGGGTGGCGCCTGGCCGGCACACAGCGCGCTGGCCGCCTCGCCGGGGCTGCGCGACTACGGCAAGGCCCCCGAATTCACTGGTATCGACAAGTGGCTCAACTCCGAGCCGCTCACCATGAAGGGGCTGTCCGGCAAGGTGGTGCTGGTCGACTTCTGGACTTATTCCTGCATCAACTGCATTCGCACGCTGCCGCACGTGGTGCGCTGGTACGAGACGTACAAGGACCGGGGCTTCACCGTGGTGGGCGTGCATTCGCCCGAGTTCGCCTACGAGAAGCTCACGCGCAACGTGCAGGACGCGATCGAGCGCTTCAACATCCGCTACCCGGTGGCGCAGGACAACGGATTCGCCACCTGGCGGGCCTACAGCAACCAGTACTGGCCCGCGTTCTACCTGGCCGACAGCAGCGGGCAGGTGATGCGGCAGCATTTCGGCGAAGGGGAGTACGCCGAGATGGAGGCTGCGATCCAGGCGCTGCTGGCACGCAGGCCGGCAGCCTGAGCCAGGATCAATTTGCCGATTCGAGGATGCGCCGTACCGCCGCCTTGCCCGCGGGCGTGAGCACCGGGCCGAGCTCGGCGTAGGGCACTTCGATCTCGATCTCGCAGCCGTTGCCGTAGGCGGGCTGGGCGAAGCGCATGCCCTTGGCTTCCAGCGTCAGGTCGTAGTAGGCGCCTTCTTCGTAGTTGGGCCGGCAGTTGTCCTCGGCCTTCGACGCGTCGATGCCCGCGTAGCGGAACAGGAAGCGGCGCAGCTTCGGCGTCATCGAGCCGCCTCCGGTGCCGGATAGCCGTCCCTCGGCCGGACGCGACTTCGACAGCGAGCGCAGGCCGAACCAGGACCATGGGTCGACCTGCCTGCCCGTCTGCAGGTCCCAGGTGCGATGGAACCAGGAGATCCCGTTGCGGCCCATGCCGGCCGCCCAGGTGTAGTTGCGGATGCTGAGCCACTGCGAGCTCCAGTAGGACGGATCGGCGGTGTTCTCGTCTTCCGCCGGTACGCCGACCCGCCCGAGGAACTCGCGGCGCTTGTCGAAGTACTCCTTGATCGTGTCCTTGCTGGTGTCGAAGTCGCGGCGCAGCTCGCGGTTGATGGCTGCCAGCGTGGGCTCGGGGCCGGAGAGTTCGATGGTTTCCTGGCCGGCGAAGCGCAGGCGGCGGAAGCTGCGGCCGGGCGCGAATTCTTCTTTCTTCCCGGTCTCGATCTTCGGCGGTGCTTCGAGCAGGCCCGCATAGCCGTCGCTGCCGCAGGCCTTGTCGCCACCCGTGGCGTCGGACAGGTCGAGCCGGATCGGCAGCGTCACGGGCGCACCCTTCACGCTCTTCCAGGTGCCGCTCAGCGTGTTGCCCTTGGCGGGGTCGAGCGACCACAGGCCGGTGTCGCCGGCTTCATGCCAGAAGCTGTCTTTCTCGACGCGGCTCAGCGGGATCGCCTTCTTGTACTGCTTGTAGAAGTAGCTGCCGCTCGGGAACTCGGCGTTGAAGCAGGCCACGATGGCCTTGGTGCCGAGCGTGCCTTCCCATACGCCCTTGGGTACGTCGATATTTGCTGCCGCGCAGGTGAGCAGGGGTAGCAGCGCAAGCGGGCCTGCCAGGCACCGGGCGCGAAGCCGATCGGTTCCGTTCGGATGCCCTCTCACTTGGCGTGCGCTCCTTGCGTAGGCCAGCCCGCCAGGTTGCGCTCGGCGATGCCCGCGAGCGCGGTGATCCATGCCGGGCTGTCGTTCAGGCAGGGGATGTAGCTGAAGGCTTCGCCGCCCGCGTGCAGGAAGGCTTCGCGGCCTTCCATGGCGATTTCTTCGAGCGTCTCGAGGCAGTCGGCCGGGAAGCCCGGGCAGACCACGTCGACGCGCTTCACGCCGGAGGCGCCGAGTTCGCGCAGCGTGGGCTCGGTGTAGGGTTCCAGCCATTTGGCCTTGCCGAAGCGCGACTGGAAGGTCACGCGGTACTGGGCACTCGAAAGGCCCAGCCGCGTTGCGAGCAGGCGCGCGGTTTCGGTGCACTGCGCCTGGTACGGATCGCCCAGCGCGATGTTGCGCGCGGGAATGCCGTGGAAGCTCATCAGCAGCACCTCGCCGCGGCCTTCGGTTTTCCAGTGCTTCTCGATGCTCTGCGCGAGCGCCTCGATGTAGGCCGGGTCGTCGTGGTAGTCGTTGACGAAGCGGAACTCGGGCACGCGGCGCTGCTTGCGGCTCCACGCGTTCACCGCGTCGATCACGCTCGCGGTGGTGGTGCCCGAATACTGGGGGTAGGCCTGCAGCACCAGCACGCGGGTGGCGCCTTCGGCCTGCAGCGCGTCGAGCCGGGAGGCGATGGAGGGGCTGGCGTAGCGCATCGCGTCGCGCACCCCCACGTGGTGGCCGCGCTCGCCTAGCCAGCCGGCCAGCAGCGTGGCCTGCTTCTGCGTCCACACTTTCAGCGGCGAGCCTTCGCGCATCCAGATGCTCGCGTACTTGGCGGCCGACTTGGCCGGGCGCGTGCGAAGGATGATGCCGTGCAGGATCGGCGCCCAGAGCAGCTTCGGGATCTCGACCACGCGGGGGTCGCCCAGGAAATCGGCGAGGTAGGGGCGCACGGCTGCTGCTGTGGGGGCATCAGGTGAGCCGAGGTTGCACCAGAGCACTGCGGTGCGCGGGGTACTCGGGGGAGCGTTCTCGTGAGTCGAAGGCATGCGATATTCTCGGGCATGACTTCCGCTTCCCCGGCGCCCGCGGGCGCCGCGCCTCTCGATCTCAAGCGTATTTCGGCGATCTCGCTGGACCTCGACGACACCCTCTGGCCGATCTGGCCGACCATCGAACGCGCCGAGGCCGTGCTGCATGCGTGGCTGCTGCGCGAGGCGCCCAAGACGGCCAGCCTGCTGATGACGCCGGGCATCCTGCGCGAGCTGCGCGAAGCCACCGCCAAGGAGCGTTCGGATCTCGCGCATGACCTGAGCGCGCTGCGCCGCGAGTCGATACGCACCGCGCTCACCCGCGCGGGCGAAGACCCGGCGCTGGCCGACCCGGCCTTCGACGCCTTCTTTGCCGAGCGCCAGCGCGTGACGCTCTACGACGACGCGCTTCCGGCGCTGAAGTGGCTCAGCGAGCGCTATCCGCTGGTGGCCATCTCCAACGGCAACGCCGACATCCAGAAGACCGGCGTGGGCCGCTGGTTCCGCACCGCCTTCAACGCGCGCGCCTTCGGCAGCGGCAAGCCGCACGCGCCGATCTTCCGCGCCGCGGCCGCGTCGGTCGGCCTGCTGCCCAGGGACGTGCTGCACGTGGGCGACGATGCCGAGCTGGACGTGGTCGGCGCGCTCAACGCCGGCATGCAGGCCGCCTGGCTGGTGCGCGACGAGCGGCCCTGGGTGCACGGTGCGCGGCCGCAGCTGATCGTGCCCAACCTGCACGCGTTGTGCATGGCACTGGGCGGCTGAGGCGTCAGGCGAAGACTGGTCTGAAGAAGCTGCGCTCGTAGCTCACGATGCAGCGGGTTTCCTCCGCGTACTTGAATGCGGCCTGGCATTCCGGGTCCTGCATCGAGTCGGCGCGGTACTTCTCATAGGCGGCCAGGCTCGGGAAGGTGAACATCGCGAGCGCCACGTTGTTCGTGCCCTCCGAGGGCAGGAAGTAGCCGTGGTGCTTGCCGCCGAACTTCTCGACCAGCGGGATCCAGAGCTTGCCGTAGTGCTCGAATTCCTTGAGCTTGTAGGCGTCGACGATGTAGCGCAGGTAGCAGGTGACCATGGGAGTCCGTCTTTCGGGATGGGGGTAGAGGGGTATTGGCGCGGCGTCTGCAGCCGCGCGCGGGGCTGACTATAGTTTCCGGGCTGTTGTCCCAAACCTCCGCGGCCTTGCGCCGAACAGGAACCCCGAAGTGCATCTCTCCAACTGGCTTCTGTTTTGCGGCGTCACGCTGCTCGTCGTCTTCACACCCGGGCCGGCCGTGCTGCTCGCGGTCTCGAACTCGATGAGCGTCGGCCCGCGACGGGCAATGATCAGTTCGCTGGGCAACGCCGCCGGGCTTTTCATGGTGTCGGCCGCCGCGATGGCGGGGTTGGGCGTGGTGCTCTCCACCTCGGCCCATGCCTTCATGGTGCTGAAGCTGGCCGGTGCGGCCTACCTGATCTACCTGGGCATCAAGCAATGGCGCAGCCAGGGCAGCGTGTTCGCCGACGTGCAGGGCGGTCCGTCCGCCGGCGCTCCGCGTTCGAGCTGGCGCCTCTTCGGCCACGGGATGACGGTCGCGCTGACCAATCCCAAGGGCATCCTTTTCTTCTCGGCTCTGTTCCCGCAGTTCCTGACGCAGGACGCGCCCATCCTCACGCAGTTCGCGGTGCTGACCGGCACCTTCGCCGCTGCCTCGGTGGTCGCCCACTCGTTCTATGTGCTGCTGGCGCGCCTGTTGCGCAGGCAGCTCTCCGATCCGCGTCGCACGCGCATCTTCAACAAGGTGTCGGGCGGGGCCTTCGTGCTGCTGGGGCTGAGCCTGCTTCGGCTGCGCAACAAGGCGGCCTGATCTCGCCTTTTCTCAGTCGAGCCCGAAGCGCTCGCGCAGCGCCGTGCAGAAGTCGGCGGTGCCGCTGATCGACAGGGTAATAGTGTCGTAGCGCGGGTCGTCCTCGCTCGATTCCTGCAGGTCGTAGTCCCACAGGCCGCCTTCGTCGAGGGCGCCGCGTGCATCCGGAAAGGCGGCCTCGGCCCAGGCCAGTACGCGGGCGACTTCGGCCCGTACTTCGGGCGTCTTGTCGGGCGAGGTCGAGGCCATGGCGTCGAAGGTGCCGTGGCCTTCGGTGTCTTCGCTGTAGTCGAAGTCGAGATAGCGCAGTCCGGTCGTCATGGCGTCGATTCAGTTCAATGATCTGGCGGCGGCGAGCCCGCTGAGCACCGCGCCTTCGAGCGTGGCGGGGTAGGGGCCTTCGATGTAGTCGCCGCAGGCTTGCAGGCCCGGTGCGATGACCGAGTGCGGCCGCACGAGGCCGGGCGTGCAGGCGAAGGTGGCGCGTTTCTCGACCACGGTCTGCACCGGCTGCAGGTCCGATTGGCCCAGCTGGGCGGCGGCCTGCGCGATGACCTGTTCTTCCAGCACCTCGCGCGACGCCTCGTTCGCGCTCACGACCATCGCAAGCACGCCCTGCATGCCGCCGAGCCGGCTCCTGTCGAAGGCGAACTGGGCCGGTGCCGTGGCCGGATCGCTGCGAAGCGCGAGCATCGGCTCGGCCAGCGGCCTGGCGCCACGCACGTAGACTGTCGCGATGGCCTCGAAGCGCAGCGCCTCGGTGGTTTCACACCAGCGGTCCGCAGGCAGGCCCGAGGCGCGGACCAGCCGCGCGGCGTCCCATGGCGCGCAGGCCAGCACGACCTGATCGAAGGCTTCTCCGTCGACCTGCCACTGCCCGGCTTCGGATGCAATGGCACGCACGCGCGTGCCGATGCGCACCGTGGCGCCTTGCCGTGTCAGCCAGCGGATCGCGGCATCGGGCAGCAGCGCGCCCAGGTCGGCGCGCGGCAGCAACAGGTCGGCGCCGCCGCTTCCGCTGAAGAGCGCGTCCTTCAGCACGCGCAGGAAGACTTCACCGCTCGACTGCGCAACGGGCGTGTTGAGCGCCGAAACGCACAGCGGTTCGATCAGCTCCTGCATCACGCGCGGAGTGAGCCCGGCGCACAGATCGGCAACCGTCGTGCCGCCGGCACAGCGAAAGCCCGAAAGCCTCCAGCCGATGGCGGTGCGCAGCAACGACGACTTGTCGCGCCACGTCCAGCCCCGCGCCATGAAGATGCCCGCCAGCAGGTCGAGCGGCGCAGGCAGCCGAGGCAGCTTCAGCCCGCCGCCATCGGCAAAGCGCAGCGAAAGAGGCAGCCGCAGCAGCGCGCCTTCGACATCGACGCCGACGTCGCGCATCAGCTGCAGCGTGGCGGTGTACGCACCGATCAGGATGTGCTGGCCGTTGTCCAGCGCCAGCCCGTGCATGTTGTCGACCCGCCGCGCCCGGCCGCCCGGCATGTGCGCCGCCTCGAACAGCGTGACGGCATGGCCGAGCCGCGTGGCCTCCACCGCGCAGGCGAGGCCGGCCCAGCCGGCGCCGATGACGGCGGTCTTCTTCCTGGTCAAGCTCAGATTCGTCCGAGGGCCTGAACCTTCCACGCCAGCCAGAACTTGCGCACCGGCGTCAGGCTCACGCGCTGGTTCAGCACCTGGAAATTGTCGCGTTCGATCTCCCGCAGCAGGGTGCGGTAGATGCTGGCCATCATCAGGCCGGGCTTCTGCGAGCGGCGGTCAGCCAGGGGGAGCAGGGCGAGCGCTTCGTCGTAGGCGGCGTGGGCGCGGGCGGCCTGGAACTTCATGAGTTCGACGAAACGCTCGGAGTGCACGCGGTTCAGGATCTCGTGCGCCTTCACGTCGAACTTCTGCAGTTCGTTGACCGGCAGGTAGATGCGGCCGCGCAGGGCGTCCTCGCCCACGTCGCGCAGGATGTTGGTGAGCTGCAGCGCCAGGCCCAGCTTGTGGGCGTAGGCAGTGGTCTGGGCGTCGGTCTGGCCGAAGATGCGGGCAGCGACCTCGCCGACCACGCCGGCCACGAGGTGGCAATAGCGCGAGAGGCCCTGGAAGTCGAGGTAGCGCGTCTGTTCGAGGTCCATCTGGCAGCCGTCGATCACCTCGTTGAGCTGGCGTGCCTCGATGCCGTAGGCCGCGGCATGCGGCATCAGAGCCTGCATCACCGGATGGCGCGGCGTGCCCGCGAAGGACTGCGAGACCTCGGTGCGCCACCAAGCGAGCTTGGTGGCGGCCACGCCGGGGTCGCTGACCTCGTCGACCACGTCGTCGACTTCCCGGCAGAAGGCATAGAAGGCGGTGATCGCGGCGCGGCGCGGCTTGGGAAGGAACAGGAAGGCGTAATAGAAACTGCTGCCCGAGGCGGCGGCCTTGTCTTGCACGTATTGCTCGGGGGTCATCGGGGAGGCGCTGCTTTCATGGGGCGTGATTGTCTCCGCATCCGCACGGCCTTCCAGAGCAGCACCGGCGCGTCGAGCTTGCCGATGGCGGGGCGCTGCGTGAAGGTGTCGAAGCCCAGGTCCTGGATCTTGTCGAGGATGCGCAGGCCGCCCTGCACCACGAGGCGCAGCTCCCAGCCGGCGCGGCCGGGCAGGCGGTGCACGAGCGGCGCGCCCTCGTTCATGAGTTCGCGCGCCCAATAAGACACGACTGCTATCAGATTGATAGCTTCCTGCGGAGGCTCCGCGTGCGAAAGCGGCGCGAAGACCTTGAAGTGCTCGGGCGAGAGGCCGCGCCGGTCGCAGTCGGTCAGCGGAAAGTAGAAGCGGCCGCGCGGAAGGTCGACACTCGGGTCCTGCCAGAAGTTGATGAGTTGCAGCGCGCTGCAGATCGCGTCGCTCTGCGCCAGGGCCTCGGCGTCGTGCACGCCGTAGAGATGCAGCAGCAGGCGCCCGACGGGGTTGGCGGAGCGGCGGCAGTAGTCGAGCAGTTCGGCGCGGTCGGCGTAGGTGCCGCGGTCGCGGGTTTTCTCGATGTCCTGCATGAAGGCGCTCAGCAGGTCGGCGAGCAGGTCTTCGGGCAGGCCGTGGCGGGCGACGCTGTGGGCCAGCGGACCGAAGACCTGGGGCCAGCGCGATCCGGGCAGCACTTCGCCGCGGGCGGCCGAGGCGAGTTCTGCGCGATAGGCGCGCAGGTCGACCAGGCGCTCGGCGGGCGAGGCGCTGCCTTCGTCGGCGATGTCGTCGGCGGTGCGCGCGAAGTGGTAGATCGCCGCGATCGGCGGGCGCAGATGCGGCGGGCACAGCCACGAGGCTACGGGGAAGTTCTCGTAGTGCGCAGGCGGCGCGGCATGTTGGGGAGTGGCGGACACGCCACGATTGTCCGCGACGGCGCAATGCCCCCGCACTATGCTCGCAGCGTCGCCACTACGAACTCCTCGCTTCATGAAAGCATCCGCTCCGGCTTCCGGTTCCCAGGTTTCTGCGTACGGGGAGGCGGCGCACCCGACGGGCCCGGCGCTCATGGTGGCGGCGCTGGGCGTCGTGTTCGGCGACATCGGCACCTCGCCGCTGTACGCCTTCAAGGAAACAATGAACCCCGAGCACGGCGTGCCGTTCACGCCCGATTCGGTGCTGGGGCTGCTCTCGCTGATCTTCTGGGGGCTGATGTTCGTGGTCACGCTGAAGTACGTGGTGTTCGTGCTGCGCGCAGACCACGACGGCGAAGGCGGCATCCTCGCTCTGCAGGCGCTCGCGCGCAGCGCCGTCGCGGGGCCGAAGACTAAGCCGTGGGTGTGGAACGTCATCGGGCTGCTGGGCCTGGTGGGGGCTGCCATGTTCTACGGCGACAGCCTGATCACGCCGGCCATCTCGGTGCTGTCGGCGGTCGAGGGGCTGGAGGTGCAGGCGCCGGTGCTCCAGCGAGCGGTGCTGCCGATCACGGTGGCGATCCTGATCGCGCTTTTCATGGTGCAGAAGAAGGGCACCGGCACGGTGGGCAAGATCTTCGGGCCGGTCATGCTGCTGTGGTTCATCGTGCTGGCGGCGGCGGGCGCATGGCAGGTGCTGCAGCAGCCGCAGGTGCTGGCGGCGCTCGATCCGCGGCGCGCCTTCGGCTTCCTGATCGAGCACCGGGCGCAGTCGCTGGCGGTGCTCGGCGCGGTGTTCCTGGCTTTCACGGGCGGCGAGGCGCTGTATGCCGACATGGGGCACTTCGGCGCGAAGCCGATCCGGCTGGCGTGGCTCTTCATCGCGCTGCCGGGGCTGGTGCTGAACTACTTCGGGCAGGGCGCGCTGGTGCTGGCGAACCCGGCGGCCATCGACAACCCGTTCTTCCGGCTCTTTCCCTCGTGGGGCGTGCTGCCGATGGTGGTGCTGGCCGCGATGGCGACGGTGATCGCCTCGCAGGCGGTGATTTCGGGTGCTTTCTCGCTCACGGCGCACGCGATGCGCATGGGTTATCTGCCGCGCATGCGGGTGATCCAGACTTCGGGCGCGGCCATCGGGCAGATCTACGTGCCGGCGGTCAACTGGCTGCTGATGGTGGGCGTGCTGCTGCTGGTGCTGGGCTTTCGCAGTTCGGGGGCGCTGTCGGCGGCATACGGCATCGCGGTGTCGATCACGATGGTGACGACGACGCTTCTGGCCGGCATCGTGGCCTGGGGCCTGTGGCGCTGGAACAAGGTGGCGGTGGTGATCGGCGTGACGGCCTTCGCGGTGGTCGACCTGACCTTCGTGATCGCCAACAGCCTGAAGGTGGCCGAGGGCGGCTGGCTCACGCTGGCGGTGGCGGCCGTGGTGATGGTGCTCTTCACCACGTGGTCGAAGGGGCGCCGGCTGGGGCTGGAGGCTGCCGCGGCCGAGAGCCTGCCGCTGCGGCCCTTCGTCGAGTCGCTGGCGCAGCACATGCCGCACCGGGTGAGCGGAACGGCCGTGTTCCTGAACCCCGATGCCACGGCGGTGCCGCATGCGCTGCTGCACAACCTCAAGCACAACCAGGTGCTGCACGAGCAGGTGATCGTGCTGCGCGTGCTGGCCTGCGACACGCCGCGCGTCGACGCGCGCATCCGCATCGAGGCCGAGCAACTGATGGAGGGCATCTGGATGGTCACGGCGCGCCACGGCTTCATGGAGCGGCCCGACGTGCCGGAATTCATCCGCATCCTGGCCTACCAGAAGACGCTGGCGATCGATTCGATGAAGACCTCGTACTTCGTCTCGCGCGCCTCGGTGGGCGAGGAGAACCTGCCGGGCATGAACCCGATCCGGCGGGCGCTCTTCGGCTGGCTGCAGCGCAACGCAGGCCGGGCATCCGACTACTTTGAACTGCCCGACAACCGTCTCGTGGAGATGGGCCAGCGCACCTAGTTTTTCGGCGGCCGGCCGCCCTAGTGACCAACGGGTCATTGACACTGGTTCACGTTTACCCTAGATTACTAACCAGTGGGTCAGTAATGACCCGGTTCGTCCTACCAGGGTGTCTCATGACCGCCTCCACCGTCTCTCCGTTCCGTGTGCGCAGCGCCGCCTGGCTGCTGCTTCCCGCCGTGCTGCTGGCCGGCTGCTCTCCAAAGCCCGCGGCCGAAGACCCGGTGCGGGCGGTCAAATTCGTGACCGTGGGGACTAGCGAATTCGATGCCCAGCCCGAGTTCTCGGCCGAGGTGCGAGCTCGCGTCGAATCGCGCCTGGGCTTCCGCGTGGGGGGCAAGATCACGAAGCGCCAGGCCGAGCTCGGCCAGCATGTGCAGGCCGGGCAGGTTCTGGCCCAACTCGATCCGCAGGACTACCGCCTTGCCGCCGAAGCCGCACGGGCCCAGCAGGCCGCGGCGCTGACCAATCGTGACCTCGCGGCTGCAGACCTCAAGCGCTACACCGAACTGCGGTCGCAGAACTTCATCAGCGGCGCCGAGCTGGAGCGCCGCGAAACCACCTGGAAGGCCGCGCAGGCCCAGCTCGAGCAGGCGCAGGCGCAACTGGCCTCGCAGGGCAACCAGGCCAACTACACGACGCTGGTGGCCGACGTGGCCGGCATCGTCACCGCCATCGAGGCCGAGCCCGGCCAGGTCGTGCAGGCCGGCACACCGGTCGTGCGCATCGCCCAGGACGGCGCGCGCGACGTGGTGTTCGCGGTGCCTGAAGACCGCGCCACGCTAATCAAGACCGGCTCGCCCGTCACGGTGCGTGGCTGGTCCGGCGGCAATGAACTGCAGGGCCAGGTGCGAGAGGTGGCGGCCAGCGCCGATGCAGTCACGCGCACCTACTCGGTCAAGGTTTCCATCGACGCCGCTACCGCGCCCCCTCTGGGCGCCACGGTCTATGCGCGTCCCCAGGCGCTGGCGCACGCGGGCGCCACGGTGATGAAGCTGCCGACCAGCGCGCTGCGCCAGGAAGGCAAGGGCACGTCGGTGTGGGTGCTCGACAAGTCGACGATGACGGTGCGCTCGCAGCCCGTGCAGGTGGCTACCGCCGACGGCAATGAAGCCGTGATCGCCGGCGGCATCTCGCCCGGCATGATGGTCGTGGCCGCCGGCGTGCATGTGCTGTCGCCGGGGCAGAAGGTCACCATCTACCAGTCTCGCGAGGCGGCCGCGGCCGCCGCCAACGCAGGCGCCAAGGAGTCAGCGCAGCCCGTCACGGCTGTCGCGGCGACGAACAAGGAGATCGCAGCGGGTGCCGCCAAATGAGCGGCGGCGCGGCGAACCCCAACGACAAGCCCTCCGGCTTCAATCTCTCCAAATGGGCGCTGGACCACGCGCCCCTCACGCGCTACCTGATGGTGGTGCTGATGGTGCTGGGCGCGTTCGCGTACTTCCAGCTCGGTCAGGACGAGGACCCGCCCTTCACCTTCCGCGCGATGGTGGTGCGCACCTACTGGCCCGGCGCCACCGCCCAGCAGGTGGCCGAGCAGGTCACCGACAAGCTCGAGCGCACGCTGCAGGAGGCGCCCTACGCCGACAAGATCCGCAGCTACTCGAAGCCCGGCGAGTCTCAGATCATCTTCAACATCAAGGACTCGTCGAAGTCCACCGAGGTGGCCAACGTCTGGTACACGGTGCGCAAGAAGATCGGCGACATGCGTGCCACGCTGCCCGCCGGCGTGCAGGGGCCGTTCTTCAATGACGACTTCGGCGACGTCTACGGCGTGATCTACGCGCTGGAGAGCGACGGCTTCAGCTATGCCGAGCTCAAGACGCTGGCCGACGACGTGCGCCAGCAGCTGCTGCGCGTGAAGGACGTGGCCAAGGTCGACCAGTTCGGCGTGCAGGACGAGAAGGTCTACATCGAGATATCGCAGAAGCGCCTGGCGCAGCTGGGGCTCGATTTCAACGCGGTGCTCTCGCAGCTCGGCTCGCAGAACGCCATCGAGAGCGCGGGCACGATCCAGTCGCCGCTCGACGTGGTGCAGGTGCGCGTGGCCGGCCAGTTCACCAGCGTCGACCAGCTGCGCGAGATGCCCATCCGCGGCAGCTCGGGCAACCAGCTCAAGCTCGGCGACATCGCCGACATCCACCGCGGCTATGTTGATCCGCCCTCGGTCAAGATGCATCACCAGGGCAAGGAAGTGATCGGCCTGGGCGTGTCGATGGCCAAGGGCGGCGACATCATCGCGCTGGGCAAGGCGCTGAAGGCGACCGCCGTGACCATCGGGCAGCGGCTGCCGGCCGGCGTGAAGCTGGCGCAGGTGCAGGACCAGCCGGTGGCGGTGGCGAGCTCGGTGAACGAGTTCGTGGGCGTGCTGATCGAGGCCGTGGCCATCGTGCTGGCCGTGAGCATCATTTCGCTCGGACTGCACAAGGGCGGGCGCTTCGGCTGGTACATCGACATGCGCCCGGGCCTGGTGGTGGCCATCACCATTCCGCTGGTGCTGGCCGTGACCTTCCTGGCGATGAACTACTTCGGCATCGGGCTGCACAAGATATCGCTGGGCTCGCTCATCATCGCGCTGGGCCTGCTGGTGGACGACGCCATCATCGCGGTCGAGATGATGGTGCGGAAGATGGAGGAGGGCTACGACAAGGTCCGCGCCGCCACCTTCGCCTACGACGTGACGGCCAAGCCGATGCTCACGGGCACGCTCATCACCGCGGCGGGCTTCCTGCCGATCGGCATCGCCAAGTCGGTGACGGGCGAGTACACCTTCGCCATCTTCGCGGTGACGGTGATCGCGCTGGTGCTGTCGTGGATCGTCTCGGTGTACTTCGTGCCCTATCTCGGCACGCTGCTGCTCAAGGTGAAGCCGCACGACGCGAACGCGCCGCCGCACGAGCTCTTCGACACGCCGTTCTACAACGCCTTCCGCCGCTCGGTGAACTGGTGCGTGCAGCACCGCTGGATGACCATCGGCGCCACGGTGCTGATCTTCGCGCTGGGCATCGTCGGCATGGGCAAGGTGCAGCAGCAGTTCTTCCCGGATTCGAGCCGGCCGGAAATCCTGGTCGACCTCTGGTTCCCCGAGGGCACCTCGTTCGCCGCGAACGAGGAAGTGGCCAGGCGCGTCGAGAAGCGTGTGATGCAGGAGGCCGGCGTGAGCACCGTCAGCACCTGGATCGGCTCCGGCGTGCCGCGCTTCTACCTGCCGCTGGACCAGGTGTTTCCGCAGACCAATGTCTCGCAGCTGATCGTGCTGGCCAAGGACCTGAAGGTGCGCGAGACCCTGCGCATCAAGCTGCCGCAGGTGCTGGCGCAGGAATTCCCCGAGGTGCGCGGCCGCGTCAAGCTGCTGCCCAACGGGCCGCCGGTGCCGTACCCGGTGCAGTTCCGCGTGATCGGCCCCGACCCGGCGCTGCTGCGCGGCCATGCGGACGAGGTGAAGGCCGTGCTGCGCGACAACGCCAACATGCGCGGCGTGAACGACAACTGGAACGAATCGGTGAAAGTGATCCGCCTCGAGATCGACCAGGCCAAGGCGCGCGCGCTCGGCGTGACCAGCCAGGCCATCGCGCAGGCTTCCAAGACCATGTTCAGCGGCACCACCGTGGGCCAGTACCGCGAGAACGACCTGCTGATCGACATCGTGCTGCGCCAGGCGCCCGACGAGCGCCAGGCCATCTCGGACATCGGCAACGCCTACATCCCGACGGCCTCGGGCCGCTCGATCCCGCTCACCCAGATCGCCAAACCGGTGTTCACCTGGGAGCCGGGCGTGATGTGGCGCGAGAACCGCGACTACGCCATCACCGTGCAGGGCGACGTGGTCGAGGGCCTGCAGGGCGCGACCGTGACCGATCAGCTGCTTCCGAAGCTGCGCGAGCTGGAAGCCGGATGGGTCGCGGCCGGGCAGGGCGCCTACCGCATCGAGGTGGCCGGGGCGGTGGAGGAAAGCAGCAAGGGCTCGGCCTCCATCGTGGCGGGCGTGCCGATCATGCTGTTCCTGGTGTTCACGCTGCTGATGCTGCAGTTGCACAGCTTCAGCCGCTCGCTGCTGGTCTTCATTACCGGCCCGATGGGCATCGCCGGCGTGGCGGGTGCGCTGCTGGTGCTGAACCGGCCCTTCGGCTTCGTCGCGCTGCTGGGCGTGATCGCGCTGATGGGCATGATCCAGCGCAACGCGGTGATCCTGATCGACCAGATCGAGCTCGACCGCGCGGCGGGTGTGCCGGCGTGGGACGCGATCGTGGAGTCGGCGGTACGCCGCCTGCGGCCCATCGTGCTGACCGCGGCCGCGGCGGTGCTGGCGATGATCCCGCTGTCGCGCAGCGTGTTCTGGGGGCCGATGGCCGTCGCGATCATGGGCGGGCTGATCGTGGCAACGGTATTGACCCTGCTCGCGCTGCCGGCGATGTATGCCGCCGCATTCCGTGTGAAGCGCGAGCCGGAAGTGGCCCCGATTAGCGTTTAAAATCGCTGGCTGACCGATTTCAAGCGGATGGTCTTTGGCCCACGGGAATCCGTGGTGCGAAAAGCCCGTCCGCTTTTGCATTCACCTGAAAAAAGATTGGCATCGCGCGGGTGGCGAAATTGGTAGACGCACCAGGTTTAGGTCCTGACGTTCGCAAGAACGTGCCGGTTCGAGTCCGGCCCCGCGCACCAGCCCTGCTATGTAGCCTGATCTATCGAGCAGTGATGAAGCCCCGTTTCGAAAGGAACGGGGCTTTTTCTTTTCACCAGTCGTTGTCGCTGCTGCCGCTATCGCTGTCGAAGCTGCCGCCGCCGCTGCTGCTTGCGTCGTCCCAGGAGCTCGTGTCCTTGATGCCGAAATCGTTATCGACGAAGCGATCGCGCTCCTGCGAGGTCGAGGGCGTGGACGACGAGGGCCAGAGGCTGCGGCCCATCTCGGTGTTGCCGCTGTCGGCCATGCGTGTCGTCGTGCCGCTGTCCCTGTCGAACATGCTGTTGTCGCTGCGGTCGTGCATCCAGTGACGCACCGCTTCCTGGGCCACGACCGCGCCGACGCCCACCGCGGCACCGGTGGCAAGGGCGGAGCCCAGACCCATGCCGGGGCTAGCCGCGGGCGGCGGCGCGGGCGTCCAGCCGGGGCCCGAGCCGTAGCTTCCGTAGCCCGCCGGCATGCCTTGCGGGCCCGGGGCGGGACCGTACGAGGGCTGGGCCGGCGCAGCCGGCGGCGCGACCCGTTTGCGGAAAGCGAGATAGCCGACGACCAGCAACCCCAGGAGAGCGATGGGCATCCACGGCACGGAAATCGTCCTGCTTTCGGTTCGCAGCGGCGCCGGGGCGGGCTCGTCGAGGCGCGAAGACGTGTTTCTCGTCTGTGGGGCGGGGCGGTCGAGCTTGTTCGTGAGTCGTTCGACGGCTTCCGGCTTGGCGAAGTCGAGGCCGGGTGACAGCGCCTTCGCCTTCGCCAGTTCGCTCCTTGCACCGTCGAGCCTGCCTTCGGCCGCAAGCAGTTCGGCGTGGACGAAATGGGCCTTGGCGCTGTCGGGATGATCCTTCAGCACCTTCGCGATCATGGCGTCGGCATCGGACATGCGCCCGCCGTTGGCCGCTTCGTAGATCTGCTGGATGGTGGGATCCTTGGGCGCGGTCGCGTCGGTCCCGGCCTGCGCGAGCGAGGGCAGGCCGAGCGCCATGGCAAGGGTAAAGGCGAGGGCGGCGAACATTCGCTGGAGCATGAGAGTTTTCCTGTGCGTTCCTGTAGGGGAGGATGACGATGGTCACTCTACGAGCCGAATATTGGCCAAACCTGACCGCCGCCGCGCGGCACTCCGACCCCGTGAAAACCCGCTTTCCCGCCAGATTAGAATCGCGGGTTGCCCAGTTTTGCAGGCGGCACGCACGTGCCTCCGCATAAATCCCGCGAGCGCGTGTAAGTCCTTGATCTGTATTGACAAAGAACGATGCAGGCCCCGCGCACCAGCCCCCTTACCAGGAAGACATCATGACCGTGACCGTTGAAACTCTCGAGAAGCTCGAACGCAAGATCACGCTGACCCTGCCGGTCGGCACCATCCAGTCCGAAGTCGATTCGCGCCTCAAGAAGCTTGCGCGCACCGTCAAGATGGACGGTTTCCGTCCCGGCAAGGTGCCGATGAACGTCGTGGCCCAGCGCTATGGCTACTCGGTGCACTATGAAGTCATGAACGACAAGGTCGGCGAGGCCTTCTCGCAAGCCGCGAACGAAGCCAAGCTGCGCGTCGCCGGCCAGCCCCGCATCACCGAAAAGGAAGAGTCGCCCGAAGGCCAGCTGGCCTTCGACGCCGTCTTCGAAGTGTTCCCCGACGTCAAGATCAACGACCTGTCGGGCGCCGAAGTCGAGAAGCTGTCGGCCGAAGTCGGCGAAGACGCCATCGACAAGACCCTGGACATCCTGCGCAAGCAGCGCCGTACCTTCGCCCAGCGCGCGCAAGACGCCGTGGCCCAGGACGGTGACCGCGTGACGGTCGACTTCGAAGGCAAGATCGACGGCGAGCCCTTCCAGGGCGGCAAGGCCGAAGACTTCCAGTTCGTCGTCGGCGAAGGCCAGATGCTCAAGGAATTCGAAGACGCCGTGCGCGGCATGAAGTCGGGCGACAGCCGCACCTTCCCGCTGTCGTTCCCGGCCGACTACCACGGCAAGGACGTGGCCGGCAAGCAGGCCGACTTCCTGGTCACCGTGAAGAAGATCGAAGCCTCGCACCTGCCCGAAGTCAACGAGCAACTGGCCAAGTCGCTCGGCATCGCCGAAGCCACCGTCGAAGGCCTGCGCGCCGACATCAAGCGCAACCTCGAGCGCGAAGTGAAGTTCCGCCTGCTGGCGCGCAACAAGAACGCCGTGATGGACGCCCTGGTGGCCAACGCCGAGCTCGACCTGCCCAACGCCAGCGTGCAGTCGGAAGTCAGCCGCATGGTCGAAGGCGCCCGCGCCGAGCTGAAGCAGCGCGGCATCAAGGACGCCGACAAGGCTCCGATCCCCGACGAAGTGTTCCGTCCGCAAGCCGAGCGCCGCGTGCGCCTGGGCCTTGTGGTGGCCGAACTGGTGCGTGCCAACAACCTGCAGGCCAAGCCCGAGCAGATCAAGGCCCACATCGACGAGCTGGCCGCCAGCTACGAAAAGCCGGCTGACGTGGTGCGCTGGTACTTCAGCGACAACAACCGCCTGGCCGAGGTCGAAGCCGTGGTCATCGAGAACAACGTGACCGATTTCGTGCTGGGCAAGGCCAAGGTCAACGAAAAGTCGGTCTCGTTCGACGAACTGATGGCTCAGCAGCAAGGCTGATCTCCCAAGCCGCCCGCTACGCCGATGGGGCTTGTGCTTTGCGGCACGAGCCCCATTTCACTCAGGCGTACAGTTCAGACACAGCGAACGATCCCATTTCTCGGAGAGCAAATTCATGAGCGCACAGGAAACCCAGGCCCTCGGCATGATCCCGATGGTCATCGAGCAGTCGGGCCGCGGCGAGCGGTCTTACGACATCTACTCGCGCCTTCTCAAGGAGCGCATCATTTTCCTGGTGGGCGAGGTCAACGACCAGACCGCCAACCTCGTGGTGGCCCAGCTGCTGTTCCTCGAGAGCGAGAACCCGGACAAGGACATTTCCTTCTACATCAACTCCCCGGGCGGCAGCGTGAGCGCCGGCATGGCGATCTACGACACCATGCAGTTCATCAAGCCCGACGTGTCGACCATGTGCCTGGGCTTCGCGGCCAGCATGGGCGCCTTCCTGCTGGCGGCGGGTGAAAAGGGCAAGCGCTTCTCGCTGCCCAATTCGAAGATCATGATCCACCAGGTGCTCGGCGGCGCACGCGGCCAGGCGACCGACATCGAGATCCACGCGCGCGACATCCTGCGCACCAAGGACCAGATGAACCGCATCCTGGCCGAACGCACCGGCCAGCCGCTGGAAAAGGTCAAGGCCGACACCGAACGAGACTATTTCCTGACGGCCGACGAGGCCAAGGACTACGGCCTGGTGGACCAGGTCGTCGCCAAGCGCGGTTGAACGCCGGCGCCGAGGGCGCCAAATGGCAAGAAACGGCGTTTTCCACACGGGAAACGCCGTTTTTGTTTAGTTATCATTGTCCCTACCCTGTAACGAGGCAAATGTCCATGGCCGATAAAAAAGGCTCCTCCAGCGAAAAAACGCTTTATTGCTCGTTCTGCGGCAAGAGCCAGCACGAGGTCAAGAAGCTGATCGCGGGCCCTTCGGTCTTCATCTGCGACGAGTGCATCGACCTTTGCAACGAGATCATCCGCGACGAACTCCCGGCGGGTGAGGAAGCGCGCGAGGCGCGCAGCGACCTGCCGACGCCGCTGGAGATCAAGGCCAACCTCGACAACTACGTGATCGGCCAGGAGCCGGCCAAGCGCATGCTGTCGGTGGCCGTCTACAACCACTACAAGCGCCTGCGCCACAAGGAAAAGGCCAAGGGCGACGACGTGGAGCTCAGCAAGAGCAACATCCTGCTGATCGGCCCCACGGGTTCGGGCAAGACGCTGCTGGCGCAGACGCTGGCGCGCATGCTCGACGTGCCCTTCGTGATGGCCGACGCCACCACGCTGACCGAGGCCGGCTATGTCGGCGAGGACGTCGAGAACATCATCCAGAAGCTGCTGCAGAGCTGCAACTACGAAGTGGAGCGCGCGCAGCGCGGCATCGTCTACATCGACGAAATCGACAAGATCTCGCGCAAGTCCGACAACCCTTCCATCACGCGCGACGTGTCGGGAGAGGGCGTGCAGCAGGCGCTGCTGAAGCTGATCGAAGGCACCATGGCCAGCGTGCCCCCCCAGGGCGGGCGCAAGCACCCGAACCAGGACTTCCTGCAGATCGACACGACCAACATCCTGTTCATCTGCGGCGGCGCGTTCGCGGGCCTGGAGAAGGTCATCGAAAACCGCACCGAGGCCTCGGGCATTGGCTTCGGCGCTTCAGTCAAGAGCAAGCAGCAGCGTAGCCTCACCGAAGTGTTCCGCGAAGTGGAGCCCGAGGACCTGATCAAATTCGGCCTGATCCCCGAACTCGTGGGCCGCATGCCCGTGGTCGCCTCGCTCGCCGAACTCAGCGAGGACGCGCTGGTGCAGATCCTCACCGAGCCGAAGAACGCGGTGGTCAAGCAGTTCACCAAGCTGCTGCAGATGGAAGGCGTGGACCTCGAGATCCGTCCGGCGGCACTCAAGGCCATCGCCCGCAAGGCACTGGCCCGCAAGACCGGTGCGCGCGGTTTGCGCTCGATCCTTGAACAGTCGCTGATCGACACCATGTTCGAGTTGCCGAACGCGACCAATGTCGACAAGGTGGTGGTCGAGGAATCGACCATCGACGAAAACAAGCCCCCGCTGCTCGTGTACCGCGAAGCGGCGAAAAAGGCTTAAAGCCAAAGACGCGAAGGATTTGCATGTCTGGCCACACCCCCTTGCCTCCCGAAGCCCTCGACCTGCCGCTGCTGCCGCTGCGCGATGTCGTGGTGTTTCCCCACATGGTGATTCCGCTGTTCGTGGGTCGCCCCAAGAGCATCAAGGCGCTCGAGCTGGCCATGGAGGCGGAGCGCCGCATCATGCTCGTGGCCCAGAAGGCCGCGGCCAAGGACGAGCCCTCCGTCGAGGACATGTTCGAGGTCGGCTGCGTCTCGACCATCCTGCAGATGCTCAAGCTGCCCGACGGCACGGTGAAGGTGCTGGTCGAGGGCCAGCAACGTGCCCGCGTGAACCGCATCGATGACGGCGAGACCCACTTCTCGGCCAACGTGACGCCCGTGGAGGCGCCCGAAGGCGGCGAGAAGGGCACCGAGGTCGAGGCGCTGCGCCGCGCGGTGATGCAGCAGTTCGACCAGTACGTCAAGCTGAACAAGAAGATTCCGCCCGAGATCCTCACCTCGATCTCGAGCATCGACGATCCGGGCCGCCTCGCGGACACCATCGCCGCCCACCTGCCGCTCAAGCTAGACAACAAGCAGGCCGTGCTCGACCTGGACGACGTCAAGTCGCGCCTGGAGAACCTGTTCGGCCAGCTCGAGCGCGAGGTCGACATCCTCAACGTCGACAAGAAGATCCGCGGGCGCGTGAAGCGCCAGATGGAGAAGAACCAGCGCGACTTCTACCTCAACGAGCAGGTCAAGGCCATCCAGAAGGAGCTCGGCGAAGGCGAAGAGGGCGCGGACATCGAGGAGATCGAGAAGAAGATCAAGCTCGCGAAGATGTCCAAGGAAGGCCTGAAGAAGGCCGAGGGCGAGCTCAAGAAGCTCAAGCTCATGTCGCCCATGTCGGCTGAGGCCACGGTGGTGCGCAACTACATCGACGTGCTGGTCGGCCTGCCCTGGAGCAAGAAGACCAAGATCAAGCACGACCTGGCCAACGCCGAGGCGGTGCTCAATGCCGACCACTACGGCCTGGAGAAGGTCAAGGACCGAATCCTCGAATACCTCGCGGTGCAGCAGCGCGTGGACAAGGTCAAGGCGCCCATCCTGTGCCTCGTGGGGCCTCCGGGCGTGGGCAAGACCTCGCTGGGGCAGTCGATCGCCAAGGCGACCGGCCGCAAGTACACCCGAATGGCGCTGGGCGGCATGCGCGACGAAGCCGAGATCCGTGGCCACCGCCGCACCTACATCGGCGCGCTGCCGGGCAAGGTGCTGCAGGGCCTGAGCAAGATCGGCACGCGCAACCCGCTGTTCCTGCTCGACGAGATCGACAAGCTGGGCACGGACTTCCGCGGCGACCCGTCGAGCGCGCTGCTCGAGGTGCTCGACCCCGAGCAGAACCACACTTTCGGCGACCACTACGTGGAAGTCGACTTCGACCTGAGCGACGTGATGTTCGTCGCCACCTCGAACTCGATGAACATCCCGCCGGCGCTGCTGGACCGCATGGAAGTCATCCGCCTCTCGGGCTACACCGAGGACGAGAAGACCAACATCGCGATCAAGTACCTGCTGCCCAAGCAGATGAAGAACAACGGCGTGAAGGACGACGAGCTCGCCGTCACCGAGGAAGCGGTGCGCGACATCGTGCGCTACTACACGCGTGAGGCCGGCGTTCGTTCGCTCGAGCGCGAGCTATCGAAGATCTGCCGCAAGGTGGTGAAGGGCCTGCTGCTCAAGCAGCTCACGCCGCAGGTCACGGTCACCGGCGCGAACCTCAACGACTTCCTCGGCGTGCGCAAGCTCACTTTCGGCCTGGCCGAGAAGCAGAACCAGGTCGGCCAGGTGGTCGGCCTCGCGTGGACCGAAGTCGGCGGCGACCTGCTGACGATCGAGGCGGTCACCATGCCCGGCAAGGGCGTGATCAGCCGCACCGGTTCGCTGGGCGACGTGATGAAGGAGTCGGTCGAGGCCGCGCGCACCGTGGTGCGCAGCCGCTCGCGCCGCCTCGGCATCAAGGACGAGGTGTTCGAAAAGCGCGACATCCACATCCACGTGCCCGATGGCGCCACGCCGAAGGACGGCCCGAGCGCGGGCGCCGCGATGACGACGGCCTTCGTGTCGGCGCTCACGGGCATCCCGGTGCGCAGCGACGTCGCGATGACGGGCGAGATCACGCTGCGAGGCGAGGTCACGGCCATCGGCGGTCTCAAGGAAAAGCTGCTGGCAGCCTTGCGTGGCGGCATCAAGACCGTGCTGATTCCGGAAGAGAACGCCAAGGACCTGCAGGACATTCCCGAGAACGTGAAGAACGGTCTCGAGATCGTGCCGGTGAAATGGATCGACAAGGTGCTCGAGATCGCTCTCGAGAAATCGCCCGAGCCGCTGTCCGATGAAGAGGTCGCTGCGTCCGCCGCCGCCATGGCCGAATTGGCCAAGCAGCGCACGCCGGCTCCGGCTTCCGAAGGTTCGGTCAAACACTGATCGAATAATCGCAAAAGTTGCGGGACCTTGAAAAATTGGTATATACTTCAAGGCTCGAAACGCGGGAATAGCTCAGTTGGTAGAGCGCAACCTTGCCAAGGTTGAGGTCGAGAGTTCGAGACTCTTTTCCCGCTCCAGTTTTGAAAAAGGGAAGCTCCAGCTTCCCTTTTTTTCGCTAGTTCGATTTCGTATTTCTGCGTGGCGCGATAGCAAAGCGGTTATGCAACGGATTGCAAATCCGTCTAGTCCGGTTCGACTCCGGATCGCGCCTCCACTCTCTCGGTTCAAACAGATTCGACCCCGAACGCCAAGCCCCGCCAACCGACGTTGCCGGGGCTTGTTTTGTTTGGGTTATCGTCGATGTCCAACCTGACGCCCGGATGGTGAAATTGGTAGACACATCGGACTTAAAATCCGCCGCTTCCTTAATCGGGGCATACGGGTTCGACCCCCGTTCCGGGTACCAACTTACAAGGGAGCATCAGATGCCTCGCTATAACGCTCCATTTGAAATTCATGTGCACGGCGACGTGCCGCTGCGTTCGGACGTCACCTTCGAACAGATCCAGGAGGCGCTCAAGCCGCTGTGGAAATACGCCGGTGCCAAGTCGCTGGCCGATGGCGCCACCAGCTCCTACGAAGAAGAACCCGGCATCCGCTACGAGCAGAAGGACCACATGCTCCAGATGTGCTGGACCGTGGCCGGCGATGAAGACTTCCGCCAGGCGCTCGACGAGATGTGCATGGGCCTGAACGAGCTCTCCGAGCGCGGCGCGGCCATCGAGGTCACCTTCTACGACACCGACTTCGACGAGGAAGAGGGCGACCCCGAAGAGGAGTCGCGCGACGACTTCCTGATGCTCTTCGTCGGCCCCAATCCGGCCGCCATCATGCAGGTGCAGCGCGACCTGCTCGTCGAAGACGTCGTCAACCTCATGGAACGCCACTTCGACGGCTCCGAGCTGGGTGGTGTTGTCGCCGAAATCGATCGCCTCTTCAGCGACCGTTTCGACGCGCTCGTGAACTCGCTCGAAATTGGAAAGCGCCCGCGCGGCACCGGTGGACCGGGCAGCGGGGGCAGCGGTGGTGGCCACGGCGGCGGCCGCCGTCCGCGCCACCTGCACTGACTGCCTGACTGGCTCCCGGCACCGCTCGCCGCAGCCCGCGCATGGCCCTGTTCCCCGCCTCCGCGCTGCAGCCGGGCGTGCGCAAGCGCGAGGTGTTCGGCTGGGCGATGTACGACTTCGCCAACTCGGGCTACACCACCGTCGTCATCACTGCTGTGTTCGCCGCCTACTTCGTGGGCGGCATCGCCAAAGGCGCACCATGGGCCGCCTTCGCATGGACGGCGGCGCTCAGTACCTCCTATGCCATCGTGATGCTCACGATGCCCGCCATCGGCGCATGGGCCGACATGCGCGCGGCAAAAAAGCGCGTGCTGGTTCTCGCGACCCTGGGCTGCGTCTTCGCGACGGCTGCGCTCTCCGTCACGCCCAGCTTCTCCGGCGCCGGCGGCGTCGCGCTCGCGATGGCGCTGATCATCGTCTCCAACGCCTTCTATTCCTACGGCGAGTCCCTCACGGGTGCCTTCCTGCCCGAGCTGGCGACGGCCGAGGGCATGGGCAAGGTGAGCGGATGGGGCTGGGCCTTCGGCTATGTGGGCGGCATGCTGGCGCTGGGCATCTGTCTGGCTTACGTGTTGTGGTCCCAATCCAAGGGGCTGCCGGCGGCGCACTTCGTGCCGGTCACGATGCTGATCACCGCAGCCATCTATGGCTTCGCCGCATGCGCCACCTTCGCACTGCTGCCCGAGCGCGCACAGCCCCGCGCCGCCGGCAACGAGCAGGGTGCCTGGCAGCAGTTGCTCGCCACCTACCGTCAGGCGCGCGCGTATCGCGACTTCATGTGGCTGCTGGCCTGCACCGTCTGCTACCAGGGCGGCGTGGCGGTAGCCATCACGCTTGCCGCCATCTACGCGGAGCAGGTGATCGGCTTCGTGGCAAGCGAGACCATGGTGCTGATCTTCGTGCTCAACATCGCGGCTTCACTCGGTGCCTTCGGCTTCGGCTATGTGCAGGACCGCATCGGCCACAAGGTCTCGCTGGCCGGCACGCTCGTCGCGTGGATCGCTGTCTGCGTGATCGCAGCGCTGGTCACCACCAAGGGCGGCTTCTGGTGGGCCGCGACCATCGCGGGGCTGGCCATGGGATCGAGCCAGTCGGCCGGCCGCGCGATGACTGGCTACCTGGCGCCGCCGAAGCAGCTCGCCGAGTTCTTCGGGCTCTGGACCTTCGCCACGCGGCTGGCGAGCATCGTCGGACCGCTGAGCTTCGGCGCCATCACCTGGATGACCGGCGGCAACCAGCGAATCGCGATTCTTTCGACCACGGTGCTGTTCGTGGCGGGGCTGTTGCTGCTGCTCCCTATCGACATGCAGCGCGGCCGCCAGGCCGCGCTGCGCGCCTCCTCCTGACTGCCGGCAATCAGGGCAGCTTGTCGCCGAACAGGCTGCCGTTGGTCAGCGGCCAGCCGACTTCCGGTGCGTAGCGCACCGTCCAGTTCGCCGGGTTCTTCACGCGGGCCGCGAAGGCCGCCAGGTCCGAACGGTCCAGCGAGCCGGTGTAGATCGCGTTGGTCTGGTTGGCGGGGCTCGCCGTGAAGCTGAAGGCGGTGCCGGCCGTCGTGACTGCGTCGGGAATGGTGCCGGCGCTGCCACCCAGCGTGATGGTCGCGAGGTAGTCGCCGACGGCGGTGATTTGCCCGGCCACGCCGTCGCCCAGGCCGGCGATGCTGCCTCCCGCGATGGCATAGACGGTCTCCGACTTGCCGATGCCGCCCGGCGACCCGAGTGTGAAGCCCTTGTCCGCGACCGGATTGCCCGTCACGTCGGTCTGGATGGTCACGATGGTGCCGGCCGGCAGGTTGCGGTCGGCGGTCCAGAAGAAGGCCGTCTCGTTGGTGATGCCGGTGAACTCGTTCGTGCCCGATTTGCGGTCGCGGTCGGTGAAGAGCACCTTCGTGCCGCCGTTCACCGCCTTCAGCAGCACGAAGGCGTAAGCGTCGGGCGCCTCGGCGTTGGCGGCCATGAAGAGCAGGTCGCCGGCGGCGAGCGCCGTGGCGCCGTCGGTCGTGGTGAAGCTCAGCTGCGTCGCGTCGCTGATGCCGGCGAAGGCGTTGCCGGCGGGATCGGTGATCGCGTTGGCGTCGATGGTGACGTAGTAGCCGCTGCTGGCCGCAAGCGGTGCCGACGGCACCAGCTTCAGCTTGTTGAAGGCCACCTGCAGGCGGCTGGTCGGGCTGTTGGCGTGGAAGGTCTCGACCACGCTGCCGTCGGCCTTGTGCAGAACGATGCTGCCCGAGCCCAGGCGCACGGCTTCGTTGAACGACAGCGCGATCGAGGCGTCGAGATTCACGCCCACGAGGCCGGCCAACGATGCCTTTTTCAGCTTCGGCGCGGTGGTGTCCACCAGCGGCGAGCCCAGGCGCACCACGAAGCCGTCGAACTTCTGGTCGGCGGGAGGCAGGTCCTTCGAGGCAGTGCTGCCGTCCCACTTGGTGTCGCCGTTGTCCAGCAGCAGCTGGACTTCCGTGCCGGGCCTCACGGGGCCCGGCACCTCGACTGCGGATTCGAAGCTGCCGCCGGTGTCCTTGGCCAGTGCATCGAGGTTGTTCGACAGCTCGACCGGCGCGCTGTTGGGGTTGCCGTCCCACGCGAAGAGCGCAAAGTTGCGATCCACGTCCGGGCTTGCGGCACCCGCGGGGCCGGCGACGATCAGGTAGTTGCCGTCGGTGCCCTTGTCGATCGAGCGGATTCCGCGGCCGCCCAGTTCGAGCTCGATGGGCGCGCCGAAGGTAGCCTGCGTGGCGGTGCCCGCGACCAGCGCGGCGTAGTTCTGCACCGGCACGATCAGCGCCTTGGAGCGCACCGTGGTGCCCGTCTGCGGCGCGCGGAAGCCGAGCCACAGCGCGGTGTCGCCCGGCGAGCTGGTCATGCCTTCGATGGAGAAGCCGTCGACGCGCTCGGGCACGATGCCCGCCGCGGCCGACACCGCAAAGCCGAAGCGGTTGGCGCCGAGGCCGTGCGCATTGCCGGAGTCCCAGGCGACGAGCTGCGCTTCGAGCAGCGAGAACTGGCCGACATAGCTGAATGCGGTGTCGGCACCCGTGCCGGTGACCTTGACCGCGAACAGGTGCGAGCGGTCGGCCGCCGCATCGGCGCCGTCCTTCTTGTTGCTGTTGGAGCCGGTGAAGTACAGCGTGTCGCCGACGCGGGTGCCGGCCTCGAGATCGAGCTCCTTGGTGAGCTTGGGGCCTTCGAGCTCGTAGCTCCATTCCTTCACCGCGGCGCCGCCGCCGCGCGGGTAGACGCGCAGCACGTTCGACTCGTCGTCCGCCACGATCATGAAGTTGCCGGGCAGGGCGAGGGCGGTCGATGCGTCGGAAGAACCTTCGGTGGTTCCTGCATTGGGCGTGAATCGCGCCTTGGAGACGAGCTGGTCGGGTTCAGGCTGCGCTGCGGGCGGTTGTGCCGGCGGCTGCGTGGCCGGCGGCGTGGTGCTCGCGGGCGGAAGGAAGCCGATCGGACCGGAGCCGCCACCGCCGCCTCCGCAGGCACTCAGTGCCAGCGCGAGCGCACCGGCGAGCATCAGGGGCTTGAAGGGAATGCGGGCTTGGGGAAGAGGGTTCATTGTGCGCGGCAATACTTTTTGACAAACCGCGCATGCTGGTACTTTTGTGTGACGCCCCGGTGAAAAGCGGGCTCGAATCAGGTTCCCGTCAGGGGACTTGCTGCTGGAGCGACTTGGGCACCTTGAAGCGCTCGCCGTCGTAGCGCAGCGTGATGGTGTTGAATTTCGGAGGCAGGGACCTCTCGACGCAGCTCTGGTCTTCCTGCTCCTGTGCGCGGCTTTGCAGCAGCGTGCGCGACAGCTGCAGGTCGGCAAGGCCGTTGCTGCTGCCCTTGCCGACCGAGAGCATGGTGCGCAGCTTCTCGAAGTGCCCGGTGCAGGTCGAATCCCATCCGCCGTGGTCGTGGTCGAGCTCGATCTCCTGCAGCACCTGGCGCAGCTGCTTGCCGTGGTGCACGTACAGCCGCACCGTTTCGCTCGCCAGCGGGCTGCCGGGCCCGTTGCTGCCCCGGTAGCGCACGCGCAGGCCGAAGGCGCGCGCCTCCGAAGACAGCACATAGCGCGAGGTGTCGATGCGGATGTCCTGGATCGACGTGGTGGCGTCCTCGTCGAGCGCCTCGGGCTGCAGCAGCCGGCCGATGACGGTGTCGCGGTCGGTGTTGCCGTTGTCGGGGCGCTGGATCAGCAGGATCTCCAGATCGAAGACCTTGGCGCCCCGGTCGGTGGTTTCGCGCGGCATCGGCAGCACCACGATGCTGCGCCCCGGAAAGGCCGGCCACACCTTGCAGGCCGCGAGCCGCTCGTCGAGCTGGCGGTGGGGGTGCAGCTTTGCATGCATGCGCTCGGCAAGGCCGCTTTCGCAGGCTGCGTGGCTCAGGCCGGCGGCCGCAAGGCCCAGGAGGAAGAGGGCGGCGTGGCGCAGCAGCGGCAGGCGCATGGCTCGGTTCAGGCTGTGGCGGTTGCCGAAAGCCCGAGCCACCTGGCGGCCGCGGCTTCGAGCACGGCGACATCGCCGCTGCTCTGCAGCAGGAGGTTGCCAGCGGCGCCGGTGCCATCGGCAAGCCGCCCCGCCGATGCGAGCAGGCGTCGCGTCTGCTGCGCGACCGGCACGCCCGTGTCGATGAAGCGCAGCGTCGCCGGCGCATGCTTGCCCAGCTCTTCCTTCACCAGCGGATAGTGGGTGCAGCCGAGCACCACCGTGTCGACTTCGCCGGGCCCGTCGCCGAAGGGGCCGGCTTCGGCCATATAGCGTTCGCTCAGCGCCGCGATGCCGCCCGAGTCGAAGCCCTCGATGGCCTTCACGAGGCCGTCGCAGGGCACGGGCCGGACGTCGGCCGATCCCGCGAAGGAAGCGCGCAGGTTCGCGTACTTGGCGCTGGCCAGGGTGCCCCGCGTGGCCAGCACCGAGATGTGCCCCGTGCGGCTCGAAGCCACGGCAGGCTTGAGGCCGGGCTCCAGCCCGACGATCGGCAGGTCGGGGTGGTCGGCCCGAAGCAGGTGGATGGCGGCGGTGGTGGCCGTGTTGCAAGCCACCACCAGCGCCTTGATTCCGTGCTCGCGCAGCAGGTGTTCGACCACCGCGCGCGAGCGCTCGATCACGTAGGCGTCCCCGCGTTCACCGTAGGGCGCATAGGCCGTGTCGGCGAAGTAGACGAAGTTCTCGTGCGGCAGCTCGGCCCTCAGCGCGGCCAGCACGCTGAGCCCGCCGACACCGCTGTCGAAGACGCCTACCGGGCTCAACTCAGGCTTCTTCCATCATGATGGTCTTGAACTCGCCCGTGGCGATGCGCTTCTGCCACTCGGCCGGGCCGGTGATGTGCGCGCTGGTGCCGCCGGCGTCGACCGCCACCGTCACGGGCATGTCGACCACGTCGAATTCATAGATGGCTTCCATGCCCAGGTCCTCGAAGCCCACCACCTTGGCGGTCTTGATGGCCTTGCTGACCAGGTAGGCGGCGCCGCCCACGGCCATGAGGTAGGCGCTCTTGTGCTTCTTGATGGCCTCGATGGCGACAGGGCCGCGCTCGGCCTTGCCGATCATGGCGATCAGGCCCGTCTGCGCCAGCATCATCTCGGTGAAGCCGTCCATGCGGGTGGCGGTGGTCGGGCCTGCGGGGCCGACGGCCTCGTCCTTCACCGGATCGACCGGGCCGACGTAGTAGATGACGCGGTTGGTGAAATCCACCGGCAGCTTCTCGCCCTTGGCCAGCATGCCCTGGATGCGCTTGTGCGCGGCGTCGCGGCCGGTGAGCATCTTGCCGTTGAGCAGCAGGGTGTCGCCCGGCTTCCAGCTCGCCACTTCGGCGGGAGTGAGCTTGTCGAGGTCGACGCGCTTGCTCTTCTTCTCGTCGGGAGCCCAGTTCACGTCGGGCCAAAGGTCGAGCGAGGGCGCCTCGAGGTAGACCGGGCCGCTGCCGTCCATCGTGAAGTGCGCGTGGCGCGTGGCCGCGCAGTTGGGGATCATCGCCACGGGCTTGCTCGCCGCGTGCGTGGGGTACATCTGGATCTTGACGTCCAGCACGGTGGCCAGGCCGCCCAGGCCCTGTGCGCCGATGCCCAGCGCATTCACCTTCTCGTACAGCTCGACGCGCAGCGCCTCGACCTTGCTCAGCTCGGCGCCCGAGTTCTTCTTGGCCAGCAGCTCGTGCATGTCGAGGTCGTCCATCAGGCTTTCCTTGGCCATCAGCGCCGCCTTCTCGGCCGTGCCGCCGATGCCGATGCCCAGCATGCCCGGCGGGCACCAGCCGGCGCCCATGGTGGGCACGGTCTTGAGCACCCAGTCGACCACGCTGTCACCGGGGTTCAGCATGACCAGCTTGCTCTTGTTCTCGCTGCCGCCGCCCTTGGCGGCCACGGTGACTTCGAGTTTGTCGCCCGGCACGATCTCCGTGAAGATCACCGCGGGCGTGTTGTCCCTGGTGTTCTTGCGGTCGAACTGCGGGTCGGCGACGACCGAGGCGCGCAGCGTGTTGTCGGGGTGGTTGTAGCCGCGGCGCACGCCTTCGTTGATGGCGTCGTCCAGGCTGCCGGTGAAGCCGCCCCAGCGCACGTCCATGCCCACCTTGAGGAACACGTTGACGATGCCGGTGTCCTGGCAGATCGGGCGCTGGCCGGTCGCGCTCATCTTGCTGTTGGTCAGGATCTGCGCGATGGCGTCCTTGGCCGCCGGGCTCTGCTCGCGCTCGTAGGCGCGGGCCAGGTGGGCGATGTAGTCGGCGGGGTGGTAGTAGCTGATGTACTGCAGCGCGGCGCTGATCGATTCGATCAGGTCGGCCTGCTGGATCGTGGTCGTCATGGTGGGGGGCTTTTTAGGAATGTGAAACGCCCCCCGATTATCTCAGCCGCCGCGCCTGCCCCGCTTACCGTGCCGCTTCCCGGGCCTGCTCCACCCAGCCGTCGAAGAGCTGCCGGTGCGCCCGGATCCACCCGTCGGCATGGCGCTCCACGTCCTGCTGGGAGTTGGCGCCCTGGCTCATGCGCAGGTTCTGGGCGTTGATGTCGCCGATCGGCAGCTTCATCACCTCGAACAGCTTCGCGGCGGCCGGATTCTTCTCGACGAAGGCGCGGTTGGCGACGATCCGCTCGTCGTTGGCCTGGAAGCCGTAGTTCCTGCCGTTGGGCAGCTGCGTGTCGACGTTGCCGCCGTCGCCTTGCGAGGACGAGAACGGCACCTGCAGCCACACCACGTCCTTGCCGGGGCGCAGCACGGCGCTGACCCAGTACGGCGTCCACGTGTAGTAGAGCACCGGCTTGTCCTGCCTGAATCGCGCGATCGTGTCGGCCATCAGCGCGGCGTAGCTGCCCTGCCGATGGCTGACTGTGTCACGCAGCTGATAGGCCGTCAGGTGGTTCTCGATGGCGAGCTCGCAGCCCCAGCCGGGGTTGCAGCCCGTGAGGTCGGCCTTGCCGTCGCCGTCGATGTCGAACAGCTTCGCGATGGCCGGGTCCTTCAGCTGCGCGATGTTCGTGATGCCGTACTGCTCGGCCGTCTTGCGGTCGATCAGGTAGCCCTGCACCGCGCCTTCGGAATACACGCCCTTGCGCCACAGCTTGGCGTCGCCGCCGCTGTTCTTGTAGAAGTCGGCGTGCAGCAGGCTCCAGTGGTGGGCCATGAAGGTGGCGTCGCCGTTGGCGATGGCCAGGTGCTCGGTGGCGGGCTCCAGGTCCTTCATGGGCTCCACGGTGTAGCCGAGCTTCTCGAGCGCGCGCATCACCAGCAACGTCTGGAAGGCTTCCTCGGCGAGCGAGCTCTTCAGCGGCTGTACCTTGATGCCCTTGCCGGGCAGGTCGGCGGAGGCCTGGGCGGCCACGCCCGAGGCCACGAAGGCGAGGGCGAGCAGACCGCGTGCGATGAATCGGGTCTTCCGGTTGATGAAGTTCATGTGGCGGGCTCCTTCGTTCATCGCACCTGTGCCGACAGGGCGGGAGCGGGCTCGGCATCGGTGCGGGCCGGTGCCACTGCACGCTGCAGCAGGCGCAGCGCTAGGCCCACCGGCCCGGTGTGCCACCAGCGGCGACCGGCGCTGCGGCGCGACTTGCCCATGGCCTGCGTCAGGCGGTCCAGCGAGATCGCCAGCAGCACGATGCCCAGGCCGCCCACGGTCGCCAGGCCCATGTCGAGCCGGCCGATGCCGCGCAGCACCATCTGGCCGAGGCCGCCCACGGCGATCATCGAGGCGATGACCACCATCGACAGCGACAGCATCAGCGCCTGGTTGATGCCCGCCATGATCGACGGCATGGCCAGCGGCAGCTGCACCTTCACCAGCATCTGCCACGGCGAGGCGCCGTAGGCGCGCGCGGCCTCGATCAGGTCGGGGCGCACCTGGCGCAGGCCGAGGTTGGTCAGGCGCACCAGCGGCGCCAGCGCGAAGACGATGGTGACGATCACGCCCGGCACGTTGCCGATGCCGAACAGCATCACGACCGGCACCAGGTACACGAAGGCCGGCGTGGTCTGCATGGCGTCGAGCACCGGGCGCATCACGCGCTGCGCGCGGTCGCTGCTGGCCAGCAGCACGCCCAGCGGCAGGCCCACGGCCATGCAGAACACCAGCGAGGTCAGCACCAGCGACAGCGTCACCATCGCCTCGGGCCAGATGCCCAGCATGGCCACCAGCAGCAGCGCCACCGTGGTGCCGATGGCCAGCGCGCGGCCGGCGAACTGCCAGGCCAGCAGGCCGATGAGCGCGATCATCGCCAGCGTGGGCAGGCCGGTGAGCAGGCCCTGGATCCAGTTCAGCGTGCCGTCGATGGGCAGGCGCACGGTCTGGAAGAAGGGGCGGAAGTGCTCGACCACCCAGCCCAGGCCGCTGTTGATCCAGGATTCGACGGGCAGCGAGCCATCCCACAGGCGGTGCAGCTGCAGGCCGCCGGCGGCATCGGCGTTGCCGGCGAGCTGATGGGCGCCATCGAGCGGCGCGGGAGCGTCGAGCCAGGCGCTGGTTGCGGAGCTGTCGGGCGCTGCCAACAGGGCTTCCCACGGGTCGATCGGCGTGGGCGCAGGGGTAGGCGTCGCGAGCGCGGTCGATGCGTCGTTCAGCGGCGCGAGTTCGGAGGGCAGTGCGGTGTCGTTCATCTGTTGTTCCTTCGAGTTCGTTCAGGCGGCGTTGGCTGAGACAACGGCGGCCACGGGTTGCTGCGGCTGGTGTGCCGGGTCGATGGGCGGCGTGTCGCGGTCGAGGAACTTCAGCAGCGTCGTCTTGCTGATCGCGCCGCAGAAGCGGCCGTCGGCCGCCACCACCGGCATCGCGCACGGCGCCTGGGCCACCTGGCCGAAGAGGCCGGCCACGGGCGCATCGGCGTCGATCGTGCCGAGGTCGTTCAGGAAGGCGTGGCGCAGGCCCAGCGGGCCGGAATGACCGTCGAGCGCGGCGCGCAGGGTGTCGGCCGACACGGTGCCCAGGTAGCGCCTGTTCGGGCTGGTCACGTAGGCGAAGTCGCGGTCCTGGTCTTCCAGCTGCTTGAGCGCCGCGCGCGCGCCGCGCTCGGGGTGCTCGCAGACCACGGTGAGCTGCTTGCGCGCGATGTCGCCGGCCTTGAACACGGCCGCCGCGTCCACGCCGCGCACGAAGCTGCGCACGTAGTCGTTGGCGGGGCTGCGCAGGATCTCGTCGGGCGTGCCGACCTGGATCACCTGGCCGTCCTTCATGATCGCGATGCGGTCGCCGATGCGCATCGCCTCGTCGAGGTCGTGCGAGATGAAGACGATGGTGCGGCGCTGCTCCTGCTGCAGGCGCAGCAGTTCCGACTGCATCTCGGTGCGGATGATCGGGTCGAGCGCCGAGAAGGCCTCGTCCATCAGCAGGATCGACGGATCGGAGGCCAGCGCGCGCGCCAGACCCACGCGCTGCTGCATGCCGCCGGAGAGCTCGTCGGGGTAGCTGTCGCCCCAGCCCGCCAGGCCCACCTGCGCGAGCGCCTTGTCGGCCTGCGCGAGGCGCTCCTTCTTGCCGGTGCCCGAGAGCTCGAGTCCGAAGGCGGTGTTCTCGCGCACCGTCATGTGCGGCATCAGCGCGAACGACTGGAACACCATGCTGATGTCCTTGCGGCGCAGTGCGCGAAGCCGCGCGTCGGAATGCTCGTTGATGTCGGCGCCGTCGATCACGATGCGCCCGGCGGTCGGCTCGATCAGCCGGTTCAGCAGGCGCACCAGCGTCGACTTGCCCGAGCCCGAGAGGCCCATGATGACGAAGATTTCTCCGGCCTGGATCTCGAAGGTGGCGTCGAACACGCCGATCGACTGGCCGGTGCGCGCCAGGATCTCCTTCTTCGAAAGTCCTTGCCGGACCAGCTCCAGTGCTTGTTCGGGCTCGTCGCCGAACACCTTGAAGACATGGTCGATGAGAATTCCTTTGGCCATACGTCGGGGCTCTCCTTGGGTGAAGGGTTGACTGTGGGGTGGCCGTCCCGAAGGAGCGGCGCAGCCACGTCCCGGCCCATCGCATCGATGGACGGCCGGCAGGCACTGAAGACGACAGGGCGACGAAGCCAGTGCCCGCCGGATGCTTCATTCGCAGCGCGGCGGGCCTGGTCGAGGGGCGCCGGCTGGAAGAGCGTGACGTGGCAATGGGACCGGAAAGATCCGGTCGGTTTGCCGGGCAGCGCCCGGCGGGAGCACCTTGCACCGCGACGGGATTCGGAGATCCGCGAGTAGTGAAGGCTTGACCAACGCCGTCATCATCATGACTTGTTGGTCGTCAGAAGCTATCGATTATAACTTTTCGACATGATGCGGTCAACCTTGGAGGCGATGCGGCGCCGTCGGAGGCGATGCAATGACCACGTCAGATGAGAGCCACTCTCATTGGGGCGATACTGCGAAGGCGCCGGCAAGCGGCGCGACTTTTCATGATCCTGCGGAGCTTTTTCTCATGACGACTTCCCCCAAGACCCGTGCCGAGCGCGATACCTTCGGACCGATCGACGTGCCGGCCGACAAGCTATGGGGCGCGCAGACCCAGCGCTCGCTGCAGAACTTCGACATCTCCGGCGAGCAGCAGCCGCGCGAGATCATCAAGGCGCTGGCCCAGGTCAAGCGCGCTTCCGCCGTGGTCAACCACGCGCTGGGCCTGCAGGACGAGAAGAAGACGAACGCCATCGTGGCCGCGGCCGACGAAGTCATCGCCGGCAAGCACCCGGGCGAGTTCCCGCTGGTGGTCTGGCAGACCGGCTCGGGCACGCAGACCAACATGAACGTCAACGAGGTGCTGGCCAACCGCGCCAGCGAGATCCTCGGCGGCGAGCGCGGCGAAGGCCGCCTCGTTCACCCCAACGACGACGTGAACCGCAGCCAGTCGAGCAACGACGTGTTCCCCACGGCGATGCACGTGGCGGCCGTCGAGGCCATCACCCACAAGCTGCTGCCGGCCATCGCCAAGCTGCGCGGCACGCTGGAACAGAAGTCCAAGGACTTCGCCGACATCGTGAAGATCGGCCGCACCCACCTGCAGGACGCCACGCCGCTCACGCTGGGCCAGGAGTTCTCGGGCTACGTGGCGCAGCTCGCGCACGGCGAGGCGCACGTGCGCGCCGCGCTGCCGCACCTGTGCGAACTGGCGCTGGGCGGCACGGCCGTCGGCACCGGCCTCAATGCGCCCAAGGGCTATGCGGAACAGGTGGCGGCCGAGCTGGCGAAGCTCACCGGCCTGCCTTTCGTGACCGCGCCCAACAAGTTCGAGGCCATGGCCAGCGTCGATGCGCTGGTGCATGCGCACGGCGCGCTGAAGACGCTGGCCGCCAGCATGAACAAGATCGCCAACGACGTGCGCTGGCTCGCCAGCGGCCCGCGCAGCGGCATCGGCGAACTGAGCATTCCCGAGAACGAACCCGGCTCGTCGATCATGCCGGGCAAGGTCAACCCGACGCAGAGCGAGGCCGTGACGATGCTGGCCGCGCAGGTGTTCGGCAACGACGTGGCCATCAACATCGGCGGCGCCTCGGGGAACTTCGAGCTGAACGTGTTCCGTCCGATGGTTGCGCACAACTTCCTGCAGAGCGTGCGCCTGCTGGCCGACGGTATGGTGAGCTTCAACGACCACTGCGCCGTGGGCATCGAGCCCAACCGCGAGCGCATCACCGAGCTGGTGCAGCGTTCGCTGATGCTGGTGACGGCGCTCAACACCCACATCGGCTACGACAAGGCCGCCTTCATCGCCAAGAAGGCGCACAAGGAGGGCACCAGCCTGCGCGAGGCGGCGATCGCGTCGGGCCACCTGACGGCCGAGCAGTTCGACCAGTGGGTGGTGCCGGAGAACATGACCGGCCGCTGATCCGCCATTGGGCCGGTCTTTCGTGGGGGCCGCCGCGCACGGCCGCCCGAAGCGGCCGGCCCGCCCCCGGTAGGGGGTTGGCGAAGCGACACGAAGTGCGCGCAGCCTGGGGGCGAGCTTTTAGTACCCAATGGTGTAGCGCTGGCGGGAATGAGCGGGCTTTTCCAGCTCGTCGATGAACGCGATCGCGTAGTCCGCGAAGCTGATCCAGCTGCGGCCTTCGGCGCTCACGAGCAGGTCGTCCTTGCCCAGGCGGAACTTGCCGGTGCGCTCGCCTTCGACGAATTCGGCGGAGGGCGAGAGGAAGGTCCAGTCCAGATCCTTCTCGTTGCGCAGCGTGTCGAGGAATACGCCGCCGGCCGATGCTTCGGCACGGTACGCGTCGGGGAAGTTCGGCGTGTCGATGACCTTCAGCCCGGGCGCCGCGAACAGGCTGCCCGCGCCGCCGACCACCAGCAGGCGCTTCACCCCGGCGCGCTTCGTCGGCTCGATGATGGCCGCGGGCGGCACGGTGGCGAAATGCGCGGCGCTGAACACGGCGTCGTGGTCGGCCAGGGCCTTCTCCAGCGCAGCGCCGTCGAGCACGTCGAGGTCGACGGCCTTCACGTTGGCGCGGCCCGCCAGCTTGGCGCTGGCCTTGCGGGCGATGGCGGTGACGGTATGGCCGCGGCGCAGGGCCTCTTCGAGAAGCTGGCTGCCGGCGCGTCCGGTGGCGCCGATGATGGCGATGTGGCTCATGGTGACTCCTGTGAAAGATCGGAAGGATCGATAGATCGGGTTGGGATGGAGCGAATCTTAGGTTTCTGGTTTCGAAAAAAATACCTCGATTTGCGCGCTTGTTTATTCCTAAAATCGTTCGAATGGATCGATTGAATGCAATGCGCGTGTTCGTCACCGTGGTCGATTCGGGCAGTCTTTCGGCCGCTGCCGACAAGCTCGACATGTCCCGCCCGGTCGTCACGCGCTATGTCGCCGAACTGGAGCAATGGACCGGCGCGCGCCTGCTGCACCGCACGACGCGCCGCCTGAGCCTCACGGCCGCCGGGGAGGAACTGCTGCCCCGCTGCCGCCAGGTGCTGGAGCTCACGGGCGACATGCAGTCCGCGGTGCGGCATCCGGCGGAGGCGCCGCGCGGACAGCTTCGCATCACCGCCAGCACTTCGTTCGCGCAGGCCCAGTTGGCCGATGCGATGGCCGACTACGTGCGGGTCTATCCGGGCGTAGCGGTCGACCTGGTGCTGCTGGATCGGGCGGTGAATCTGGTCGACGAGCGCATCGATCTCGCGATCCGCGTGGCGGCGGAGATCGACCCGAACCTGATCGCGCGACGGCTCACCAATTGCCGCTCGGTGGTGTGTGCTTCACCGGCCTATCTGAAGGAGCACGGCAGGCCGTCGAGCGTGGAAGAGCTGGCGCAGCGCAATTGCCTCACGCACTCGTACTTCGGGCGCAGCCTGTGGAATTTCACGCGCAAGGAAAGCGGGGAGCCGGTCTCGGTGGCCGTCGGCGGCAATGTGTCGACCAACGATGCCGCGAGCCTGATGCACCTGGCGAGGGCAGGGGCCGGCATCGCGATGCTGCCGACATATCTGACATGCCAGCTGCTGCAGTCCGGCGAACTGGTGCGGCTCTTCGGGGATTTCGAGCCGCAGGTGGTGGGCATGTACGCGGTCTACGCCTCGCGCAAGCACATGCCGGCCACGCTGCGCACGATGCTCGACTTTCTTGCCGAGCGCTTCACGGACCCGCCCGCCTGGGACATTGCATCGCAGGCAGGCCAGGGCCGGGGCTAGAAGAGGTCAGTGCGAGTCTGCCGGCGGATGGGCGGGCGCCATCAACCGGTCGGTGTAGGCGATGGCCATTGCCGAGAACAGGAACGCGATGTGGATCACGGTCTGCGCGATCAGCACGCGGTCGGTGTAGTTGTCGGCGTTGATGAAGGTCTTCAGCAGGTGGATCGAACTGATGCCGATGATGGCCGTGGCCAGCTTCACCTTGAGCACCGAGGCGTTCACGTGGCTCAGCCACTCGGGCTGGTCGCGGTGGCCTTCGAGGTCCATGCGGCTCACGAAGGTCTCGTAGCCGCCCACGATCACCATGATGAGCAGGTTGGAGATCATCACCACGTCGATGAGCGCGAGCACCACGAGCATGATGACCGTCTCGTTCAGCGTACCCACGGGCGCCGTGGTCTTGTAGCCGATGCTGGTGATCAGCGCCTGCAGCGCGTCCTTGGAGCCGAAGGCGGCCTCCACCAGGTGCAGCAGCTCGACCAGGAAGTGCACCACGTACACGGCCTGCGCCACGATCAGGCCCAGGTACAGCGGCAGCTGCAGCCAGCGGCTCGCGAAGATCAGCTTGGGCAGGGGTCGAAGCGGCGAACCACGGCGTGGTACGGGCTGGTTCCGGGTGTCGAAAGGGTCGGGAGCAGACATCTGCAGTGCGGTTGTGGAGGACCGGGAATTCTAGGGGCGTCCCGGTGACGCACTCGTGATAACCCCGAGAGGGCCATCGAACAGGCTCTAACATGGCATCCGTCAGTGACCCGTAAGTGGGTCCGCCGACATTACGGCCGCACCCATCCTGGAGACAAAGAGCATGAGCAGCAGCGCATCGAAGAACATTGAATCCGTCCTGGTCGAGAACCGCGTCTTCCCGCCCGACGCCCGCGCCACGCAGGGCGCGCGCATTTCCGGCATGGCCGCCTACGAGGCCCTGTGCAAGGAGGCCGAGCAGGACTTCGAGGGTTTCTGGACCCGCCTGGCCAAGGACAACCTGAACTGGACCAAGCCCTTCACGAAGACGCTCGACGAATCGAATGCGCCGTTCTACCAGTGGTTCGGCGACGGCGAGCTCAACGCCAGTGCCAACTGCCTCGACAGGCACATCGGCACCCCGGTCGAGAACAAGACCGCCATCGTCTTCGAAGCCGACGACGGCACCGTCACCAAGGTCACCTACAAGGAACTGCTCGCCCGCGTGAGCCAGTTCGCCAACGCGCTCAAGGCTCGTGGCATAAAGAAGGGCGACCGCGTCATCGTCTACATGCCGATGACCATCGAGGGCGTCGTCGCCATGCAGGCCTGCGCGCGCATCGGCGCCACCCACAGCGTGGTGTTCGGCGGCTTCTCGGCCAAGGCGCTGCAGGAGCGCATCATCGACGCGGGCGCGGTGGCGGTCATCACGGCCAACTACCAGCTGCGCGGCGGCAAGGAACTGCCGCTGAAGGCCATCGTGGACGACGGCATCGCGCTGGGCGGCTGCGAGTCGATCAAGACCGTGTTCGTGTACGAGCGCACGCCCACCGCGTGGAACCGCGTCGAGGGCCGCGACATCACCTTCACCGAGGCGCTGAAGGGGCAGGGCACCGAATGCGCGCCCGTGCCGGTCAACGCCGAGCATCCGCTCTTCATCCTCTATACCTCGGGCTCCACCGGCAAGCCCAAGGGCGTGCAGCACGCCACCGGTGGCTACCTGCTGTGGGCGAAGCTCACGATGGACTGGACCTTCGACATCCGCCCCGAAGACGTGTTCTGGTGCACCGCCGACATCGGCTGGATCACCGGCCACACCTACGTCGCCTACGGCCCGCTCGCGGCCGGCGCCACGCAGGTGGTGTTCGAGGGCATCCCCACCTTCCCGCACGCGGGCCGCTTCTGGCAGATGATCGAGAAGCACAAGGTGACGGTGTTCTACACGGCGCCCACCGCGATCCGCTCGCTCATCAAGGCGGCCGACGGTGACGAGAAGGTGCATCCGAAGAACTGGGACCTCACCAGCCTGCGCATCCTCGGCTCGGTCGGCGAGCCGATCAATCCCGAAGCGTGGATGTGGTACCACCGCAACGTGGGCGGCGAGCGCTGCCCCATCGTCGACACCTTCTGGCAGACCGAGACCGGCGGCCACGTCATCACGCCGCTGCCGGGCGCCACGCCGCTGGTGCCGGGCTCGTGCACGCTGCCGCTGCCGGGCATCATGGCCGCCATCGTCGACGAGACGGGCAAGGACCTGCCCAACGGCGCGGGCGGCATGCTGGTCATCAAGCGGCCCTGGCCTTCGATGATCCGCACGATCTGGAACGACCCCGAGCGCTTCAAGAAGAGCTACTTCCCCGAGGAGATGGGCGGCACGATCTACCTCGCCGGCGATGGCGCGGTGCGCAGTGCGGACCGCGGCTACTTCCGCATCACCGGCCGCATCGACGACGTGCTCAACGTGTCGGGCCACCGCCTCGGCACGATGGAGATCGAATCGGCGCTGGTCGCCAAGACCGACCTGGTGGCAGAAGCCGCCGTGGTGGGCCGCCCCGACGACGTGACCGGCGAGGCCGTCTGCGCCTTCGTCGTGCTCAAGCGCGCACGCCCGACCGGCGAGGAAGCCAAGCAGATCGCCAACGAGCTGCGCAACTGGGTCGCCAAGGAAATCGGCCCGATCGCCAAGCCCAAGGACATCCGCTTCGGCGACAACCTGCCCAAGACCCGCAGCGGCAAGATCATGCGCCGCCTGCTGCGCAGCATCGCCAAGGGCGAGGCGATCACGCAGGACACGTCCACGCTCGAGAATCCGGCGATCCTGGAGCAGTTGTCGCAGACGAACTGACCAGCAGTGCATTAGTGCTGTAGGACATGGCCGTTTGTGCGGCCATTTGCGCCGAACGTGGCTCTTTGCTGAGGTAAAACCATTGGATCACCGCGCGCCTCGAAGCGCGCGGGTTCCAGATGTGTTCGATCTTTCCGAAGGAGGCCTGCAATGGGCGTGAGATCCGCTTTTCTTTTTGTCGTCGTGCTGCTGATCGTGGCGCTTGCCGCGCTCAACTGGGGCACGCTGTCCACGCCCACCGACGTGTGGCTGGGCTTCATGACCGTCTCGGCCCCGCTGGGCCTCATCATGCTGGGGCTGACCGCAGTGCTGGCGGCCTTCTTCCTCGTCTATGTGCTGTACCTGCACAGCTCGGTGCTGATCGACGCCAAGCGCCACACCAAGGAAATGCAGGTCCAGCGCGACCTGGCCGACAAGGCGGAAGCTTCGCGCTTCACCGAGCTGCGCAACTTCCTGGAGGCGCAGGAGAACAAGCACATGGCGCAGAACGCCGATCGCCAGACGGCGATCCTGGCGCGGCTGGAGCAGCTCGAGACGGCGATCCGGCTGCGCTCGGACCAGACCGACAACACGCTGGCCGCCCACATCGGCCAGCTCGAGGACCGCATCGAGCGCCGGCCGGTGCCCGCGGACATCAATCCGCAGGCCTGAGCTTTCCGGAGCTTACTTCGTCGACAGCACCCAGGCCGCGAGCTTCTTCGCGTCGGCTTCGCTGACCTGGTTGTTCGCCGGCATCGGCACCGGGCCCCACACGCCGGAGCCGCCCTTCATGATCTTGCTGGCGAGGGTGTCGACGGCACCCTTGTCGTCCTTGTACTTGGCGGCCACGTCCTTGAACGAGGGGCCGAGCACCTTGCGCTCGACCGCGTGGCAGCTCATGCAGTTCTTCGAGGTCGCCAATGCCAGGTCGGCGAAGGCGGGCGCGGCGAGTGCGGTGAGGCCAAGGCCCAGGACTGCCGGCAGCAAGACTCTTTTCATGGGGTGTAATTGTTAAGGGCTGAGTTACATTCGACTCAACGCGATTGTAGGTAGCGCCGTGCACGGCGCCGGAAGCGTTGCCAATACAACCCTGAGGGATTCGCGATGTGGTTTCTGGGATTGGGCCTGCTTGCTCTGGCCCTCAAGTATTTCGAGATCGGCATGGTCGCCACATGGAGCTGGTGGATCGTGCTGTCGCCGTTCGCGATGGCCGTGGCATGGTGGGCCTGGGCCGATTCGTCGGGCTATACCAAGCGCAAGGTCGTCGAACGTGAAAACCGGCGCCGGCAGGAGCGCATCGACCGGCAGAAGACCAACATGGGCATGAAGACCAGCAACGGGCAGCGCCCGCGCCGCTGAGCCTTTTCCTTCGCCGTCTGCCGAAGTCCCCGCACCGCATGCACCGCGCTGACGTGCCATGGACGAGGAAGCCACCACCCGCGCGCTGATCGTCTTCGGGCTTTCGCTGCTGCTCGGCCCGGCCATCGGCGGGCTCGTGGGGTGGCGCAGGAACTTCTTCTGGGGTGTGGGCGTGGGCGCCTTGCTCATCGGCTGCGCGGGCATTTACGGCGCGGCCTCGCTCGGTTGGAGCCGCTACCAGTCGATCGCCGGCACCGCCAGTGTGCAGGGCAGCCTCGTCGAGTTCGTGGACGAGCAGAGCAAGGACAGCAAGGGCCGCGTCACAGTCTCGCGCGCGCCGGTCGTCGAATACGTCACGCCCGATGGCCAGAAGCGCCGCGTCAAGGGCCTTGGCGGCGGCCTTGCGGACAAGGAATGGGGCGACCCGGTCGAAGTGCGCTACCGCGTGGCCGACCCCGCGCAGGCACTGGTGGCCGATTTCCAGAACATGTGGGGCGGCGTCTGGGGGCTCGGCATCTTCGGTGCCTTTCCCATGATGTTCGGCCTGTTCTTCATCGGCATGGCGCGCAGGGAGGCGCGCGAGAAACAGGGCGCTTACGTGCGGCCGGAGTTGCGCGAACCCACCCCTGGCCAGAAGCGCTGGCGTACGCGCGGCACCGTGCTCGCCAACCTGGTCTTCCTGGCCGGCTTCGCGCTCGTGTTCCTCTATCCGGACCCGAGCCCGATGAAGCAGTTCGGCGCCGGCTTCATGACCATCGGCGCCGGCGCGATCCTGCACTTTCTGGTGCAGAGCCTGCCGCCGGCGATGGATTTCCAGTCGCGCAGCATCCTCGCCATCGTGGGCCTGGGCTTTCTGGCCTTCGGCTACGGCGCGTGGATGATGGCTGCTTGAGCGAGCGATCTCAGAACTTGTCGAGCACAGCGCCCGAGCTGGCGCTCGATGCGTTGAACGCGAATTTCGCCTGCACGCCGCGCGTGTAGCGCGGAGCCGGTGCCTTCCAGCCTTCCCGGCGCTTGGCGATCTCGGCTTCGGGCACGTTCAGTTCGAGCTTGAGCTGGTGTGCGTCGATGGTGATCGAGTCGCCCTCGTTCACGAAGGCGATGGTGCCGCCGGCAGCCGCCTCGGGCGCGACGTGGCCCACCACCATGCCCCAGGTGCCGCCGGAGAAGCGGCCGTCGGTGATGAGGCCGACGCTCTCGCCGAGGCCCGCGCCGATCAGCGCGCCGGTCGGCGCCAGCATCTCGGGCATGCCCGGGCCGCCCTTGGGGCCGAGGTAGCGCAGCACCATCACATCGCCGGCCTTGATCTTGCCGTCGAGAATCGCCTTGAGCGCCGACTGCTCGTCGTCGAACACGCGCGCCGGGCCGGTGATGACGGGGTTCTTCAGGCCGGTGATCTTGGCGACCGCGCCCTCGGGCGACAGGTTGCCCTTCAGGATGGCGAGATGGCCTTCTTCATACATCGGGTTGTCGATGGTGCGGATCACGTCCTGGTCGGCGCGCGGCACGTCCGGCACGTCCTTCAGCACCTCGGCGATGGTCTGGCCGCTGATGGTGATGCAGTCGCCGTGCAGCAGGCCCGCGTTCAGCAGCACCTTCATCACCTGCGGAATGCCACCGGCCTGGTGCAGGTCGACCGCGAGGTACTTGCCCGAGGGCTTCAGGTCGCAGATCACCGGGACCTTCTTGCGCATGCGCTCGAAGTCGTCGATGGACCAGTCCACGCCCGCTGCGTGCGCGATTGCCAGGAAGTGCAGCACCGCGTTGGTCGAGCCGCCCGTGGCCATGATGACGGCCACGGCGTTCTCGATGGCCTTCTTGGTCACGATGTCGCGCGGCTTCAGGTCCTTCTTGATCGCCTCGATCAGCACCTTGGCCGATTCCTTGGCCGAGTTCTGCTTCTCGTCATGCGGGTTCGCCATGGTCGACGAGTAGGGCAGCGACATGCCCAGCGCCTCGAAGGCGCTCGACATGGTGTTGGCGGTGTACATGCCGCCGCACGAGCCGGTGCCGGGAATGGCGCGCTTCTCGATTTCCTTCAGGTCCTCGTCGCTCATGTTGCCGGCGGCGTTCTGGCCCACGGCCTCGAACACGCTGACGATGTTGAGGTCCTGGCCCTTGTACTTGCCGGGGAGGATGGTGCCGCCGTAGACGTAGATGGCGGGCACGTTGGCGCGCAGCATGCCCATCATGCCGCCGGGCATGTTCTTGTCGCAGCCGCCGACCACCAGCACGCCGTCCATCCACTGGCCGCCCACGCAGGTCTCGATGCAGTCGGAGATGACTTCGCGGCTCACCAGCGAGTACTTCATGCCCTCGGTGCCCATGGCCATGCCGTCGGAGATGGTGGGGGTGCCGAACACCTGCGCGTTGCCGCCGGCTTCCTCGATGCCGGCGATGGCCGCGTCGGCCAGCTTCTGCAGGCCCGAGTTGCAGGGCGTGATGGTGCTGTGGCCGTTGGCGACGCCGACCATCGGCTTCTTGAAGTCGCCTTCCTCGTAGCCCATGGCGTAGAACATCGAACGGTTGGGGGCGCGGCTCTTGCCTTCGACGATGTTGGCGCTGCGGCGGTTGATCTGGATTGGCTTGGTGTCCATGGTGGCTCTTCTGTCGTGGGGAGATCGGTGGGGGTCCAAGTATCGGACTTCTGATTGATTGCTTCCAATCCATTTTCAATTGCAGATTGATATGCTCGGCATATGAATGAAGCCCTCATCGACCTGCGCGCCTGGCGCCAGTTCGTCGCCGTGGCCGAAGAGCTGCACTTCGGCCGCGCCGCGCAACGGCTGCACATGACGCAGCCGCCGGTCACGCAGGCCATCGCGCAGCTCGAGAAGACGCTCGGCGTGGTGCTCTTCGACCGCACCCGCCGGCGCGTGGCGCTCACGCCGGCGGGCGAGGCGCTGCTGCCCGACGTGCGGGAGCTCCTGGCGCGCGCCGCGGCGCTGCCCGCAAGGGCCCGTGCCGCGGCGGCGGGGCAGGTCGGGCGCGTGCGCATCGGCTTCGTCTCGACGGTGGGCTTCGAGCAACTCCCCGCCTGGGTGCGCGAATTCCGCGTGCTGTGTCCCGAGGTGGCGCTGGAGCTGGTCGAGGCCACCGGCGACGTGCAGCTCGAGGCCTTCGCGCGCGGCGAGATCGACGCCGGCCTGATGCTGCACTCGCCCGGCGCGGCGCCTCCAGGGCTGGCGCGCCTCGCCGTGTCGCAGGAGCCGCTGGTGCTGGCGCTGCCCGAGCGTCACCCGCTGGCGCGCACCGACCGGCTGCTGCTGGCCGACGTGCTGGCCGAACCGCTGGTGATCTTTCCGCGCCGCATCGTGCCTTCGCTGCACGATGCCATCTTCGACCTGTACCACGCGGCCGGTCGCACGCCGCTGCTCGGGCAGGAGGCGATACAGATGCAGACGATCGTGAACCTGGTCTCTGGCGGCATCGGCGTGGCCTGGGTGCCCGAGAGCGTCACGCAGTTCCGCCGCGCGGGCGTGGTGTACCGTCGCGCCGAGGAGTTCGCGCCGGCCGCGCGGCGCCGCAGCCCGCCGGAGCTGCCCGGCTGCGAGACCAGCCTGGTGTGGCCCGAGGGGGGCGTCAATCCGGCGCTTGCGCGCTTCGTCGACTTCGTCCGCGAGCGGGGCGCGGGTTCGACGAGCCGGGACGAGGCCTAGCGGGCCTTGCGGGTGCGTCCGCCAGCGGGTTGGGCCGGCTTGTCGAGCGCATCGGCCAGCACCGTTTCGAGCCAACCCACGAAAGCCTGCATGCGCCGCGACAGGTTGCGCCGGTGCGGGTACACCAGCTGCACGGGCAGCGGCTCGGCGCGCGCGTCGGGCAGCACTTCCACCAGTTCGCCGGCCGCGAGGTGCTCGCGCACGTCGTAGGCCGGAATCTGGATCAGGCCCAGCCCCGCCAGCGCGCAGGCGATGTAGGTCTCGGCGTTGTTCGCCGCCACCTGGCTGCGCATGCGCAGGGTGGAGGTCTCGCCGTCGCGCAGCCATTCCCATGGCGCGGCCCGGCCGCTGGTCGGCGAGGCGTAGTTGACGGCCACGTGCTCCGGCAGGTCGGCCGGCGTGCGCGGCGTGCCGTGGCGCTCCAGGTAGGCGGGGCTCGCGCAGTTGATGAGTGTGAAGTGGCCGAGCGGCCGCGCCACGAGGCTGCTGTTGGCCAGCGGGCCGACGCGCAGTGCGCAGTCGATGCCTTCGAGCACGAGATCGACGGCGCGGTCGCTGGAGCCGAGTTCGAGCTCGATGGCCGGATGGAGCGCGAAGAAGTCCGGCAGCGCCGGTGCGATCAGGCGCCGCGCGATACGGCTGGGCACGTCGACCTTCAGGCGTCCGCTGACCTGGCCGCGCGCGGGCAGGAACTGCTGCTCCATGTCCTCCATGTCGGCCACCAGCGCACGGGCGCGCTCCAGCATCACCTCACCATCGGGCGTGAGGCCGACGCGGCGCGTGGTCCGGTGCAGCAGGCGCGAGCCGAGGCGGGTTTCGAGCTGCTGCACCGCCGTGGAGACGCTGGCGCGCGGCAGGCCCAGGCGGTCGGCGGCGCGCGTGAAGCTGCCGGTTTCGGCCACGCGAACGAAGACCTGGAGGAGGTCGATGCGGTCCATGGAAGAAGAACGAATTGTTCGTGAAATCCTGAACAGTCTAGCCTCGGATGGCCTATTTATCAGTTCGAAGCCGATCAATAGACTGGCCGCTCCAGTCACACATCCACGCTTCAACCAAGGAGTCCATCCATGTCCGCACGTACGCTCAAGAACAAGGTCGCCGTCATCGCCGGCGGCGGCAAGAACCTCGGCGCCCTCATCGGCCACCAGCTGGTCGACGGCGGCGCCCGGGGCATCGCCATCCACTACAACAGCGACGCCTCGCGCGCCGATGCGGAGAAGACCGCCGCCGAGCTCAAGGCGAAGGGCGCCGACACGCTGCTGGTGCAGGGCGACCTCTCGGTGGTCGAGAACTGCGTCGGCCTGTTCGACAAGGCGGTGAAGCACTTCGGCCAGGTCGACATCGCCATCAACACGGCCGGCGTGGTCATCAAGAAGCCGATCCTCGAGGTCACCGAGGCCGACTACGACAAGAGCTTCGACGCCAACGCCAAGGCTGCCTTCTTCTTCATCCAGCAGGCCGGCCGCACGATGGCGGACGGCGGCAGCATCGTCACGCTGGTGAGCTCGCTGCTGGCGGCCTACACGCCGTTCTATGCGATCTATCCGGGTTCGAAGGCGGCCGTGGAGCACTACACGCGTGCCGCGTCGAAGGAGTTCGGCGAGCGCGGCATCTCGGTCAACGCCATCGGCCCCGGGCCCATGGACACGCCGTTCTTCTACGGCCAGGAGAGCAAGGAGGCCGTGGAGTACCACAGCAGCGCCGCCGCGCTCAGCAAGTTCTCGAAGAAGGGCCTGACCGACATCGAGGACATCGCGCCCATCGTGCGCTTCCTGGTCACCGAGGGCTGGTGGATCACCGGGCAGACGATCTTCGCGAACGGCGGCTACACCACGCGTTGACCGGGCAAGATGCCGCCAGGAGGAAAGACGACATGCACACGATCATGGTGATGGGCGGCGGCTTCGTGCTGCTGGTGGTGTTCCTGCTGGCCGGGCGCCTGCTGGGCGACGGCTCCCCGGCGGCGCTGGCCGTCGCGGCCAAGTGGTTCATTCCGGCGTGGTTCGTCGGCGCGGGCATCAACATGGCCGTGGGCGTGATCAAGGCCGGGTATTCGGTGGCCGAGGAGCTGCCGATCTTCCTGCTGATCTTCGCGGTGCCGGCCGTGGTGGCGGCGCTCGTATGGTGGAAGTTCGGGCGCTAGCCCGGCCCGAATAGCCCCGACCCGGCCGTGACATCGGGCCGGGGCACAATCCGCGGATGCTCATGTATCCGCATATCGACCCCATCGCGCTGCAAATCGGGCCGGTGGCCATCCACTGGTACGGCCTGACCTACCTGGCCGCGTTTGCGCTGTTCTACTTCCTCGGCACGCGCCGCCTCCGGCACGAGCCGTTCCGCAGGCTGGTGGATGCCGGCGTGTGGCAACGCCGGGACATCGAGGACATTCTTTTCCTCGGCGTGATGGGCGTCATCGTCGGCGGGCGGCTGGGCTACTGCCTCTTCTACAAGCCCGAGTTCTATCTCACGCACCCGCTCGAAATCCTCTACGTGTGGCAGGGCGGCATGAGCTTCCACGGCGGTCTGCTCGGCGTGATCGGCGCGATGGTGTGGTTCTCGCACTCGCGCAAGCGGCCGTTCTGGCAGGTGATGGACTTCGTCTCACCCTGCGTGCCGACGGGCCTCGCGGCCGGCCGCGTGGGCAACTTCATCAATGGCGAGTTGTGGGGGCGCTTCAGCAGCCCCGATCTGCCCTGGGGCATGGTGTTCCCGCAGAGCGGGTCGATGCTGCCGCGCCATCCCTCGCAGGTCTACCAGTTCCTGCTGGAGGGGCTGCTGCTTTTCGTCGTGATGTGGCTCTACGCGCGCAAGGAGCGCAAGCAGGGCCAGGTGGCCTCGGTGTTCCTCATCGGCTACGGCGTGCTGCGCTTCGTGGCCGAGTATTTCCGCGAGCCCGACGACTTCCTCGGCCTGCGTGCGCTCGACCTGAGCCAGGGGCAGTGGCTGAGCATCCCGATGATCGTTGCGGGCATCGCGCTTTGGTTCTGGTTCGGCCGCACCGGTGGCAAAGCGGCCAGCGCCGCGCGGGCCTGAGCTTTCACCAAGGGGCCCTTCGGGCCCTTTGTCTTAAGGGTAACTACCCGCCGCACATTCGACGCGCGGCACTTGCGCCGGGCGGATGTCGGGCTCAGAATTACGCGTAATTACAGGAAATTATGCGGTCCTGATCCCATGCGCCTGGTTCCCAACTCCCTGCACGACGAAGTCGCCGCCACGCTGCGCGAGCAGATCTTCGACGGCTCCCTGGCCCCCGGCAGCTTCGTCGACGAGATCGCCCTGTGCGAGCGGCTCTCGATCTCCCGCACGCCGCTGCGCGAAGCGCTCAAGGTGCTCACCGCCGAAGGCCTGCTGCGGCATGAGCCGCGGCGCGGCTGCTTCGTCAACGAGGTGACCGAGCGCGATCTCGACGAAATCTTCCCCGTCATCGCGCTGCTCGAAGGCCGCTGCGCCTACGAGGCGGCCCGCAATGCCAGCGACGCCGAACTGCAGGAGCTCGACGCCCTGCACGAGCGCCTCGTGCGCCACGCCAGGGCCAAGCGCATCAACGACTACTACGCCACCAATCACATCATCCACGAGGCGATCATCAAGCTGGCCGACAACAAGTGGCTGGCGCAGGTGATCGGCGACCTGCGCAAGATCCTCAAGCTCGCGCGCCTGCAGCAGCTGCATGCGCCCGGGCGGCTCGACCAGAGCCTGTCGGAGCACCTGGCCGTGTTCGCGGCGCTGAAGGCGCGCGACAGCGAAGGCGCCGACGCCGCCATGCGCACGCACCTGACACGCCAGCGCGAGGCGCTGCGCGAGGTCGCGCGCCAGCAGAAGTCCAGGGTGATGTCGTGACGATCCTTACGAGCATTGGAGTGCCCCGATGAGTGCGACCGAATGGTTCCAGGCGCGGCTGCGTTCTGGCGAGAAGTCCAAAGTGCCGGTAGCGCCCGAAGGCGCGGCGAAGAGCGCATCGAAGAACGCGCCCAAGCCCAGCGCCCGCCCGACCGCCGAGCGCCTGCAGGCCACGCTGCGCAAGGCCGACGAGGCCCTGTCGCCGCGTGCGCTGCGCCGCGTGCTGGCCGACCTGCAGGCGGTGATCGACCCGCGCGTGAGCGAGGTCGAGGGCGGCCGCCGCGCCCATGCCATCGCAGACGCCTACCGAGCCGCCACGCCCGACGAGCGCCGCGACTACTGGGCGCTCATGAGCGAGCATTTCGCCGCCGATGCGCAAAAGCTCAAGACCGCGCGCGACCAGCACCAGGCGGCCGTCGGCACGCCCGACGAGGGCCAGGCCGAGCTGCGCCTGCGCCGCGCACTGGTGTCGCCGCGCATGCGCCTGCTGCAGCGCTTCGCGGTCGAGCCCGAGGGCATGCGCTTTCTGGTGGACCTGCGCGCCGACCTGCTGCCTTGCCTGAAGGCCGACAAGCGCCTGCTCGCGCTCGATGCCGAGCTCGAACAGCTCTTCTCCACCTGGTTCGACGTCGCCTTCCTCGAACTGCGCCGCATCGACTGGGATTCGCCGGCCTCGCTGATCGAGAAGCTCATTCGCTACGAAGCGGTGCACGACATCAAGAGCTGGTCCGACGTGAAGAACCGGCTCGACGACAGCGACCGCCGCTGCTACGGCTTCTTCCATCCGCGCCTGCCCAACGAGCCGCTCATCTTCGTCGAGGTGGCGCTGGTCGACCGCATCAGCGCCGGCATCACGCCGCTGCTCGACGAAGCCGCCGTGCCGGTGCCTGCCGCACGTGCCACCACCGCCATCTTCTATTCGATCAGCAACACGCAGAACGGCCTGCGCGGCGTGAGCTTCGGCGATTCGCTCATCAAGCGCGTGGTCGAGACGCTGCAGGACGAGCTTCCGCGCCTGAAGACCTTCGCCACGCTCTCGCCGATTCCGGGCTTTCGCACCTGGCTCGCGAAGAACGCCGGCGACCTGCTGCCGCGCCTGGACGAAAAGCGCGAGGCCGAACTGGGCCGCCTCGTCGGCTCGGTGCCGCCCACGGCGGAGCGCCTGCTCGCCGCGGTGGACGGCGCCGCGAGCCTCGACGCCAAGTCGCCGCTGCGCCAGTGGCTGATGCAGGCGGCCGCCGAGTACCTTGGCCGCGCGCTGGTCGACGGCACGCCGGCCGATCCGGTGGCGCGCTTCCACCTGGGCAACGGCGCGCGCGTCGAGCGCCTGAACTGGGCGGGCGATCCGTCGGCCAAGGGACAGAAGCAGTCCTACGGACTCATGGTCAACTACCTCTATGACCTCAAGCGCCTGGACAAGCACCGCACCTGGCTGGCCGAGGGCAAGGTGGCCGTATCGGGAGACGTCGAAAGCCTGTATTTCAAAAAAGGCTGAAGTCCGCAAAAGAGAAAGTCGAAGCAGAGCAAGGAGCCGGTGCACCCAAGGCCGGCAGCCGCACGGGGCGGCAAGATCCACAACGACACACAGGAGATGAGACAAATGAACCCAAGCTTTCAGCGCCGCGACGTACTGCGCGTGGCCGCCGCCGGTGCGGCCGTACTGTGCGGCGCCGCGCGGGCCCAGCAGGGCTGGCCGACGAAGCCCGTGACGATGATCGTGCCGTTCCCGGCCGGCGGCGGCACTGATGCCTTCGCTCGGCCGCTGTCGGGGCAGTTCTCGCGCGTCGCGGGCCAGACGCTGGTCATCGACAACCGCGGCGGGGCAGGGGGCACGCTGGGCGCGAGCATCGCCGCCAAGGCGCCGGCCGACGGCTACACACTCTTCATGGGCGCGGTGCACCATGCGATCGCACCGTCCATCTATCCGAAGCTCGACTACGACATCGAGAAAGACTTCGTGCCGCTGATGCTGCTGGCCAACGTGCCGCAGGTGGTGGTCATCAACCCGAAGCGGGTGCAGGCCAACACCATCCAGGAATTCATCGCGCTGGTGAAGCGCAACCCCGGCAAGTTCAACTACGGCTCGGCCGGCTCGGGCACCTCGCACCACCTGGCGGGCGAGCTCTTCAAGATCCAGACCGGCACTTTCATCACCCACATTCCGTACCGCGGCGCGGGCCCGGCGCTGTCGGACCTGATCTCGGGCAACGTCGACCTGATGTTCGACGGCCTGGGTTCCTCGGCGCAGCACATCAAGAGCGGCCGCATCAAGGCGCTGATGGTGGCCGGCACCAAGCGCAATCCCGCCTTCCCCGATGTGCCCTGCGCCGCCGAAGTGGGCCTGCCCGAGTACACCGTGACCACCTGGTACGGCCTGTGGGCGCCCAAGGGCACGCCGGCCGACACGCAGACGCGCGCCATCGACGACATGAAGAAGTCGCTGGCCACCGACGACCTCAAGGGCATCTGGGCCCAGAACGGTTCCGAGATCCCGAACCTCACCACCACCGCCTACGGCAGCTTCGTCAATGCCGAGATCAAGCGCTGGGCCGCGGTGGTGAAGGCCTCGGGCGCCAAGCTCGAATGACCGCTGGAAGCGCCATCTCCCTGCGCCGCGACGGCGCCATCGCGATCGTCACGCTGTCGAACGCGGGGCGCCTCAACGCCATGACGCGCGCCATGTGGCGTGAACTGCGCGCGGTGTTCGACGGCCTGCGCAGCGATGGCGACAGCGACAGCGCCCTGCGCTGCGTGATCGTGCGCGGAGAGGGCGGCGCCTTCTGCGCGGGCGGCGACATTTCCGAGTACCCGTCGTTCCGCTTCAGCGAGCCCAGCCTGCGCGAGTTCCACGAGAACGAGGTCTGGGCTGCGCTGCAGGCGATGCTCGATTGCCCGCTGCCGCTGGTCGCGCAAATCGAGGGCGCCTGCATGGGCGCGGGCATCGAGATCGCGAGCTGCTGCGACATCCGCCTGGCCGGCGCCTCCGCGAGGTTCGGCGCGCCCATCGCCAAGCTCGGTTTTCCGATGGCGCCGCGCGAAGCCGCGCTGGTGCATGGCGCCATCGGCGACGTGCTCGCGCGCGACATGCTGCTGGCCGCCGGCGTGCATGGCGCGCAGCGCCTGTACGACGCGGGCTTCCTGCTGCAGGTGCTGCCCGACAACGAAGTGCCGCTCGCCGCCCAGTCGCACGCCGCGCGCATCGCAGCACTCTCCCCGCAGGCCGCGCGCCTGCACAAGGCCACCTTCGCCGTGCTGCGTGCCGGCGCTCCCTCGGCCCACGGCCTGCTGGCCACCGCCTACGATTACGCCGATTCCGTGGAGCACCGCGAGGGCATCGCCGCCTTCCTTGCCAAGCGCACCCCGAATTTCTGAAGCCAAGCCAAGCAATCGTCCGAATGAAGAAGTCCGCCAACGCCAACCTGTTCGCCGCCCTGCGCGCGGCCTTTCCCGCCGACCTCGACGCCATCGCCGTCGAAACCGACAGCGGCCTGTTCTATTCCTGGCGCGACCTCGAACGCGCCAGCGCCATGATCGCCAACCTGCTCGACGCCCTCGGGCTGGAGAAGGGTGCGCGCATCGCGGTGCAGGTCGAGAAGTCGGTCGAGGCCATGCTGCTGTACCTCGCCACGCTGCGCGCGGGCTATGTGTTCCTGCCGCTGAACACCGCCTACCAGAGCGCCGAGATCGAATACTTCATCGGCAACGCCGAGCCGGCCGTGGTGGTGTGCACCAGCCGCAACGCGTCGTGGGTCGCGCCCATCGCCACCGCGGCGGGCACGAAGCACGTCTTCACGCTGGACGACGACCGCACCGGCACGCTGCTCGACGTGGCCGCCCAGTGCAGCGACCAGCACGTGCCGGCAAAGCGCAAGGCCGACGACATGGCCGCCATCCTCTATACCAGCGGCACCACCGGCCGCAGCAAGGGCGCGATGCTCACGCACGGCAACCTGCTGTCGAACGCCGAGGTGCTGAAGGACTACTGGGGCTGGACCGAGGGCGACGTGCTGATCCACGCGCTGCCCATCTTCCACGTGCACGGCCTGTTCGTCGCGCTGCACGGCGCGCTGCTCAACGGCAGCAAGATCCTGTGGTTCGCCAAGTTCGACCCGAAGCGCGTCGTGCAGAAGCTGCCCGAGGCCACCGTGTTCATGGGCGTACCCACGCTGTACGTGCGCCTGCTGGCCGAGCCGGGCCTCACGCGCGAGGTGGTGCGCAACATGCGCCTGTTCGTCGCGGGCTCGGCGCCGCTGCTCATCGAGACCTTCGACGAATGGCGCGAGCGCACCGGCCACACCATTCTCGAGCGCTACGGCATGAGCGAGACGGTCATGCTCACCTCCAACCCCTACCGGCCGGAGCAGGGCGAGCGCCGCGGCGGCACCGTCGGCTTCGCGCTGCCTGGCGTGCAGCTGCGCGTGCGCGACGACAGCGGCCGTGACTGCACCACCGACGAGATCGGCAACATCGAGGTCAGCGGCCCCAACGTGTTCGCGGGCTACTGGCGCATGCCCGAGAAAACGAAGGAGGAGTTCACCGCCGACGGCTTCTTCAAGACCGGCGACGTGGGCAAGATCGACGGCCGGGGCTACATCACCATCGTCGGGCGCAGCAAAGACCTGATCATCAGCGGCGGCTACAACGTGTACCCCGCCGAGATCGAGGGCTACATCAACGAGATGGCGGGCGTGGCCGAGAGCGCCGTGGTCGGCGTGCCGCACCCCGACTTCGGCGAGGTGGGCGTGGCCATCGTCATTCCCAAGGCGGGTGCGGCGCTCGATGGTGACGCCATCGTGGCGGAGCTGAAGTCGAAGCTCGCCAACTTCAAGATTCCCAAGCGCTGCTTCGTGGTGCCCGAGCTGCCGCGCAACGCCATGGGCAAGGTGCAGAAGGCGCTGCTGCGCACCGAGCACAAGGGGCTGTTCGCGGCCTGAGCCGGGTCAGGCCGAGGGCGCGAGTCCGTTCATCAGCCCGCTGCCCGCGTGGCAGTTGATGTACTCGTAGCTCTGCTCGTCGGCCTTGAGCACCGACACCTCGTGGTACACGCGCAGCTGCAACTGGAAGTTCAGCGCCTGCACGTAGCGCATGAAGCTGCCGAAGATCGCGACGTGCGTGGGGTGCGATTCGGCCCAGCGCTCCATGTCGGCCAGCGAGCGCCAGTAGCTCAGCCCGAACGACTTCTGCAGCGGCGCGCCCTGCGCGTCGAGGTGGCGCATGTAGCGGTTGCTGTAGCAGCCGATGCCCAGCCCCTGGTCGCGCAGGAAGTCCATGCCCTCGCGCAGCACCGGTTCCATGTCCTGCAGGTAGAGCGTGCGCTCCTGGCCGGTGGTGTCGGTCCATTCCTGGCCGGAGCGGATCATCGCGACGTTCTCGTGGCCCGCGATGCGCACGCGCTGCCCCGGCGCCGGCGCGCCTGCGATCACCGCGCGCGAGCCCGAAGGCGCCATCGCGTCGGTCTGCGACAGCGGAATGCGGTCGCGCATCGAACCCCAGTAGCCGTGCTCCTGCAGCTCGCCGCTGACCCCGCCCATTACCACGCCCACGCCCTCGAAGCGGTCGGGCGTGTTGAACATGGTCTCGAAGTGCTCGACACGCGGCGAGGCGATCTCGCGGAAATAGCCGAGGCCCTCCGTGAGCCGCTCGTCGGAGCGCCACCAGGCGTCGACGGCGGGCGTCGCGCACCACCGTGCGTAGGCGGCCGGGTCGCTCCAGTAGGCGATGGCGATCATGTTGTCGAAGCCTTGCGCGTCGACGTAGTGCGTGAGGTCGTGATGGCCGGGGCCGTCGGGCAGGGCGAAGTCTTGCGCGATCTTCATCAGCGCGGCACAGGCGCGGCCCTGCATTTCGGCGCCGCGCGACTGCACGCCGAAGTAGCCCATCACGACCTGCCTCACCGCGACCGGTGCGCGGGCCGACCACACGGGGTAGGGCGGCACGTAGTCGTCTTCCACGCGGCGGTGGCGCGTGCGGGGGCACTTCAGGTGCTCGTCGATGGCGGATTCCATGGTGTGCCTCCGTTGCTTCAGGCCGCGACCGGCTCTGGCGTGCTGACTTCGGGCTCCGGCGACGTCGCCTGCTGCACCACGACAGGCTCGCGGCGCGTCTTGTTGAGCAGTAGCTGCGTGACATCGGGCCGCGAGTAGTGGCCGCTGGGGTCGGCTGCGGCCTTGGCGAGCGAGATCATGCCGAGGTCGATGTCGGCGACGACCAGGCCTTCCTCGTCTTCCGCCAAAGGCGTGCCCAGTGGCGAGCCGTCGGGTGCGTAGATGCGCGCATAGCCGCCGCCGGTGCGCAGCATCTGCTGCTTGCCGGCGTCGGTGCACATCAGCTCGCTCATGGCCTTCGACACGGTGGCGCAGGGCGCGATCACGAAGCACTGCCCCTCGGCCGCATACACCTGGCTCGCGGCGTTGTTGACCTCGGGCCCGAGCGCGTAGGCCGCGCCGCGGTACAGCGAGAAGCTCGGCCATGCGCCGCAGTGGATCTGCTCGTTCTGCGAGTACATCGCATACTTGCTCAGCGGCTGCAGGTGCTCCCAGCACGAGAGCGATCCGATGTTGCCCAGCGGCGTGCGGACCACGGCGAGGTCGGAGCCGTCGCCTTCGCCGAACACCGTGCGCTCGACGTGCGTGGGCTTGAGCTTGCGCCGCGTCTGCACCGTCTCGCCCTGGTCGTCGATGAGCGCCTGCGCGATGTAGAGGCTGCCCGCGGCCTTCTCGCTGTAGCCCAGCGAGACCCAGATTCCGAGTGTGCGCGCCGCCTGCGCGACACGCTCGAACTCGGCCGAGCCGACGACCAGCGAGTTGTCGTGATAGCGCTGCACGAACTGCATGCCCCAGGCCGGCGAATCGAGCCAGATCCACCACGGGTAGCCGGGCACCCAGGTCTCGGGAAAGGCGATGAGCTTCACGCCCTGTTTCGCGGCCTGCGCCATCAGGTCGATGGTCTTGTCGATGGTGCCGTCGAGGTCGAGGAACAAGGGGGCGGCCTGCACTGCGGCAACGCGCAGTTTGGGGTGGACGGTGGTGGGCATGATGCTTCTCCAGATGCAATGAAAGTAACGAGGCGTGGTCCGCAGTCACCGGGTTTGCGCTGTGGCATGCGGGTTGCTTGAAGCGTAGATTCGCGCCGCCGGAACGCCTTGACCCGGTTTGGCGGCGTTCTTGTTCCAGCGTTGCATCCGCTCGTTGCCCAGGCTTTCCGAGGAATCCGATGACCCAGCTGCTCAGCACCGATGCCGTTTCGCGCGACCAGCGGCTCGCCTACTGGACCGACATGATCTGCAACGTCTACGTGCAGCTCGGTTGCGACCCGGTGCGCGAGGGCGATCCTGGCGATTTCGAGGGAAGCATCCGCCAGCACACGTTGCCCGGGCTCGACGTGTCGGTCGTCACCTCGAGCCCGCAGAAGGTGATGCGCACGCCGGGGCACATCTCGCATTCCAGCGACGACTACTTCCTCGTGAGCATCCAGGCGCGCGGCCAGGGCGTGGTGCGGCAGGACGGCCGCGACGCGGTGCTGTCGGCCGGCGATTTCGCGCTGTACGACAGCACGCGGCCCTACCAGCTGCTGTTCGACGAATCATTCGAGCAGATCGTGCTCAAGCTGCCCGGCGAACGCCTGCGCAGCGAGTTGCGCGACACCGAGGCGCTGACGGCCACCACCGTGTCGGGGCGCGAAGGCGCGGGACACCTGCTGCTGGGCATGATCCGCACGCTGCGCGAGGACATCGACACGCTGCAGCCGGCCTCGGCCCTCGCGGTGGCCAACGGCGTGCAGAACATCCTGGTGGCGGGGCTGCAGACGCTGCCGGCGGCGAGCGCGCCTTCGCTGAGCAATCTGGCGGCTTACCACCTCGCGCGCGTGAAGCGGCGCATCGACGAGCAGCTGGCCGATCCGTCACTCTCGGTGAGCACGCTGGCGACCGGGCTGGGCGTCTCGGTGAGCCAAATCCATCGCGTGTTCAGGAGCGAGCCGCTCACGCCGTCGCAGTACATCTGGGAGCGCAGGCTTCAGGCATGCAGCCGCGACCTGCTGGAGCCGCGCCTCGCGGGCCGCCCCGTGGCCGATATCGCCTACAGCAGGGGATTCAACGACGCGGCGCACTTCAGCCGCGCGTTCAGGGAGCGATTCGGCTGCTCGCCACGCGAGTGGCGGCAGCAGCGCATGCAGTAACGGATCGAAGGATCGGCTTACTGAACCAGCAGCACGGTGGTGTTCGTCTCGGCGATCACCTTGGTGGCGACGGAGCCCATCAGCGCTCGGCCCAGGATGCCGTGGCCGTGCGTGCCCAGCACGATCAGCCCCGCCTGCGCGGCGGCGGCCGACTTGAGAATCTCCTCGGCGATGTGGCCGTGGCGCGCATCGACCGTGTAGTTGGCGATGCCCTGTGCCGCGAGCTGCGCCTTCACGGGGTCGATCACCTTGGCGCTTTCCTCGGCGTAGTAGTCGGAGACGATCTCCTTGCTGAGGTGGCGCGTGACGTGGCCCGAGATGCCGGTGCACACGTGCACGATGACCAGTTCGTGGCCGTCCACGAACATCGCGCGGTTGGCAACCAGATAAGCCAGCGCCTTCTGCGTGTAGGCGCTGCCGTCGACTGCGATGAGGATTTTCATGGCCCCGTTATACGGCGCGTGCCGCGCGGGCGGCAACGAGTCGCACCTCTCGCGCAAGGGCCTTGCGCCCGAAGGGAGTCAGCCGTGCAGCCCCTTCCAGAGCATGTAGGCGGCCAGCATGTAGAGGATGCTCGCGAACACGCGCTTGAGCTTCTTCACCGGCAGGCTGTGCGCCGCCTTCGCGCCCAGCGGCGCGGTCAGCACGCTGCACAGGGCGATCACCGCCAGCGCGGGCAGCCAGATGTAGCCGAAGGAGCCGGCCGGCAGGCCCTGCACCGACTGTCCGCTCACCGCATAGCCCAGCACGTTCGCCACCGCGATCGGAAAGCCCAGCGCCGCGCTGGTGGCCACCGCGTTGTGGATGGAGATGTTGCACCACGTCATGAACGGCACGCTGATGAAGCCGCCGCCGGCGCCCACCAGGCCCGAGATGAAGCCGATGGCGCCGCCCGCCGCAAGCTGGCCGCCCGTGCCCGGCATCTGCCGCGAAGCCGCGGGCTTCTTGTCGAGGAACATCTGCGTGGCCGAGAAGCCCACGAAGAGCGCGAAGAAGATCGCCAGCGCCGTTCCCTTGAGCAGCGAGAACACGCCCAGGCTGCCCACCAGGCTGCCGATGACGATGCCGGGCGCGAGCCGGCGCACGATGTCCCAGCGCACCGCGCCGCGCTTGTGGTGCGCGCGCACGCTCGACACCGAGGTGAAGATGATGGTCGCCATCGAGGTCGCGATGGCCATCTTCACCGAGAGATCGGCCGGCGCGCCGCGGTGGCCCATGATGATCGTGATGAACGGCACCATCAGCATGCCGCCGCCGATGCCCAGCAGGCCTGCGAGAAAACCGGTGCCGAGCCCGAGGGCGGCGAGTTCGGCGATGAGGATGGGGTCGAGCAGGCTGGAGACGTTCACGGAAATTCTGTATCGCAAAAAGCAACGGCCCCGAGCAGTTTGTGCAGGGGGCCGTGGCGGAATTAGGTGTCTGCAAGTGGGCGCCGGACTCGCATCCTGAACCGGGGTTCAGGTGGGCGAGGGCAGCAGGACTTCGGGTTCATCTGACGCGAGATGATCACACCCGTCGAGCGATTTACCAAGCCCGGCTCCGTAGAGCATTGGAACAAGGACATATAAAGCCCAACGCGCACCGCAGACAGTTCGGATTTTACCGCTGCAGCCCTGCCGGCGGAACCCGCTCAGAGCAAATGTCCATCGCCCGCCAGGGCCTGATCGAGTCTTTGAATGAGCTGGGCAGCCTTCGGGTCGGTCTCTGTGGTATCGGCTGCTGCGGCAGCAGGCGCGGGTGCCGCGGTGGCGGCGGCCTGCTGTGCGGCGAGGTCGAATGCCAGGTTCAGCGATGCCAGCACCGCGATGCGGTCGCGGGCCTTGACTTTTCCCGCGTCGCGGATCTTGCACATGGCGGCATCCACGCGGTCGACGGCTTCGCGCAGCTGCGCCTCGCCGCCGTCGGGACAGCCGAGCAGATAGCTCTGTCCCATGATCTGTACTTCAATCTGCTTCATGCGGGGGAATCTTCGGAAGGTGGTTCAGCCGGCAACCGTTCGAGCAGGGCGTCGAGGCGCGTGCGGGCCGCGACGAGCCGCGACTTCAGGGCGTCGCGTTCGCGCGTGAGCGCATCGACCTGTTCCTGCAGCAGCGCGTTGGTGCGCTGCACCTCTTCGTGACGCACGAGCAGTCGTTCGACGCGCTCGGCGATCTGGTCGATGGGGCTGGAGGCGGGCATGGTTGGCGATTGTAGTTTCCCGGGGAGGCGGTCCCGCCGAGGCCGGACGCGGCGCCCGGCGTGCCCGGGATTCTGCGGCTTTGCCGCCCGCCGATCAAACCCCCGATCAGGTGTTTCAGGCTTCGCTCAGCCGCACGTAGGTGGCCAGCAGCGCGCTCTTGGCGACCACGCCCAGCAGCACCGGGTTGGCGGCGCTCTCTATCAGCGGCAGCCGCTCGCCCAGGTGGTCGAGGAAACGCTGCAGCGCCTCGCCCAGCCCGGTGTCGGCGGTGATCGGCAGGATCGCCTGCGAGAGCAGGGCGCCGGCCGTCGTCTCCTGCGGCGCCGTGCCGAGCGACGAGAGCGGCACCACGCCGAGATAGCGGTTGTCCGCGTCCACCACGTACAGGTACTTCACGGGGTGCTGCAGAAAGAGCCTGCTCATCGCCTCGCGGTCCGCCTGCGGGCCGACCACCGTTTCCGCCGGCTGCACCAGGTCGCGCATGTGCAGCCCGCGCAGGCGCAGCTGGTCGTCGCGCTGTGCGTTGCGATGCAGCGTGATCTCGTACATCGAGCCCGCGTTGGCCGAGCGCGCCACGAAATACGCGATGACGCTCGCGGCCATCAGCGGCAGCATGACCTGGTAGCTCAGCGTCATCTCGAAGATCATCAATATCGCCATCAGCGGCGCCTGCGTGGCGCCCGCCAGGAACGCGCCCATGCCGACGATGGCGTAGGCGAAAGGCGCCGAGCTCGCCGCTGGCCACAGCGCCTGCACGCCCTGGCCGAAGAGCGCGCCGATCATGCAGCCGAAGAAGAGCGCGGGCGTGAACACGCCGCCCACCGCGCCCGAGCCCGCCGTTGCCATGGTGGCGACCGCCTTGGCGAGCAGCACCATCGCGATCAGCGTCCATGCCCACGGCGTGTGCAGCACCGAATTGACCACGCTGTAGCCGTTGCCCCAGACCTCCGGCATCGGCACCGACACCGCGCCCATGACGAGCCCGCCCAGCGCCAGCCGCCACGGCAGCGCGAGCGGCAGCCGCGAGAACAGCGCCCGGCTGCCCTGCAGCGCGCGCAGGAAGCCCACCGCCGCGAAACCCAGCAGCACGCCGAGCACGCAGAACAGCACGACCTCGGTGCCGTGGATCTCCGGGAACGGCGGCATCCTGTAAGGCGGCTGGTAGCCCGGAAGCGCCCGCATCGCGACGTTGGCGACCACCGAGGCGATGATGATCGGCCCCACGCTCTCCATCGCGATGGAGCCCAGCACGATCTCCGCGACGAAGAAGGCGCCCGCGATGGGCGCGTTGTAGGCTGCAGTGAGGCCGGCCGCCGCGCCGCAGGCCACCAGCAGCCGCAGCCGTTCGGCCGGAAAGCGGAACACCCTCCCGAGCAGCGACGAAGCCAGCGCCGCCAACTGCACCATCGAGCCCTCGCGCCCGATCGAGCCGCCGGTGCCGATGCTCACCAGCGACGACGCGCTGCGCGCCAGCGTCTGGGCCACCGGGATGCGCCCGTCGCCGAGGACGATGGCTTCCATGTAGTCCGACGTGGCGCTGCGCGAAGCCACGCGCCTGGCCAGCACCAGCAGCAGCCCCGCCACCAGACCGCCGAGCGTGGGGCAGGCGATGCGTGCCCACCATGGCAGTTGCCTGGCCATTGCCACGAGCCCTTCGCCAGGCCCCAGCACCAGGTGCTCGAAGGCCAGCAGCGCCGCGCGGAAGAATTCGGTCGCCAGCGTCCCCAGCAGCCCCGCCACGATGGACCACAGCAGCATCGACTGCCAGCCCGACACACCGAAGAGACGCTGCAGCGCCGAACGCAGATTCAGGAAGACCGAGGCGGGCTGCATCATGGCCGTCGATGTTAGCGGTGCCGCAACTTTCGACTTAAGCCCCGTTGGCCAGCGCATAAAATCACCGCCGTTGGTGCTCGCGCCGTGGTTCGCACGGCGCAGTTCAACGGGAAGCAGGAGTGAACGCCCCGGTTCTTGCCGGAACAAGGCCGAAGCCGCCTGCGCTGCCCCCGCAACGGTCAAGCAGACGGTGCCGCAAGGCGCCAACCCCTTTCCATCGAAGCCACTGGATGCCCTGAAACAGGCGTCTGGGAAGGCGGCAAGGAGTCGCTCTGCCAGCCCGGATACCGGCCAACAAGGCGGCTGCCGCATGCGTCGAAGATGAATGACGAACGCATGCGCGGCCATTGCGCCCAGGCGCCGGCGGGGAGGCCGGCCAGGGGTATTGACGTTCGTTCGCTTGATCCATGATTTCCCGTGTTTGCTCTTTCCGCGGCCGCGCTCCTGCGCGCCGCTTCCGCCACGCCTGCCTGCCGCTGGCGCTGGTTTCCGCCTTCGGCGGCATGGCCCATGCGCAGGAGGCTTCCACCCTGCGCGAGACGGTGGTCACGGCCAACCGCACGCCTCAGGCGCTGTCGGAGCTCGTGGGAGACGTCTCCATCGTCGACAGCAACGCCATCGAGCGCAGCGGCGCGACCGGCGTGGCCGACCTGCTCTCGCGAGTGCCCGGCATCGAGATCTCGCGCTCGGGCGGCGTGGGCAACACCACCAGCCTCTTCATCCGCGGCGCCGAGACGCGCTTCACAGCCGTTTATCTCGATGGTGTGCGCATCGACTCGCAATCGACCGGCGGCGCCGGCTGGGAGGGCATCCCGCTGTCGCAGATCGACCGCATCGAGGTGCTGCGCGGCCCGGCCGCCGCGGTCTACGGCTCCGACGCCGTGGGCGGCGTGATCCAGCTCTTCACCAAGCGAGGAGAAGAGGGCGTGTCGCCCTACGCCGGCATCGGCTTCGGCAGCAAGGGGCTGCGCAGGATCGAAGGCGGCGTGAGCGGCAAGTCGGGCCTCTTCGACTACTCCTTCGGCGTGGCGCATGAAGAGAGCAAGGGCTACAACGTGCAGCCCGTGAGCAAGCGCAACGTGACCAAGGACGGCTTCACCAGCCCCGACCGCGACGGCTACAACAGCACCTCGGGCAACGCGAAGCTGGGCTTCCAGATCACGCCCGACCAGCGCATCGAGGCCACGCTGCTTTCCAGCGACGTCAAAGCCGGCTACGACGCCACGGTGTCCTACAGGACCAGGCTGCCGTTCCTGTTCGCCAACGACATCTCGAGCAACACGCTGCAGACCGCCGGCCTGAGCTGGTCGGCAAAGTGGAACGACGTCTACAGCACCCGCTTGCAGGTGACCGACTCGCAGCAGGTCTACAAGACGCAGCCTTCGTTCTACCGCACCGAAACCCGGCTGCGCGGCTACCTGTTCCAGAACGAATTCCGCTTCGGCCCGCACCTCGTCACCGCCACGCTCGAGCGCCGCGAAGACGCCCTGGAGAACGCTCCCACAACCACCTCGAAGCTGCTCTCGCGCGACCGCTCGCAGGACGCCGTCTCGCTGGGCTACGGCTTCGTGAAGGGCCCGCACTCGCTGCAGCTGCACGTGCGCCACGACAAGGACAGCGAATTCGGCGGCAAGACCACCGGCAGCGCGGCCTACGGCTACGCCATCACGCCGTCGCTGCGCTTCACGGCGTCGGCCGGCACCGCCTTCCGCGTGCCCACGCTGTACCAGCGCTTCAGCGAATACGGCCTGGCCACGCTCAAGCCCGAATCGAGCCGCAATCTCGAGCTGGGCCTGCAGTACACCGAGGGCGCGACGCAGATGGGCATCGTGGCGTATGCCAACCGTGTGCAGAACCTGATCGTGTTCGACGGCTCGGCCAAGGGCTGCGCCTCGTCCTTCGGCTGCTACGCCAGCACCGCCCGCGCGCGCTACCAGGGCGTCACGCTCTCGGGCAGCCACCGCATCGGCGACGTCACGCTGCGCGGCTCCTTCGACTTCCAGGACCCGCGCGACCTCGCCACCCACAACCTGCTCGCGCGCCGCGCGCAGCGCCACGCCACCATGGGCGCCGACTGGCGCGTCGCGGGCTGGACGCTGGGGGCCGAGGTGCAGACTTCCAGCCGCCGCTACGACGACGCCGCCAACAGCGTGAAGCTCGGCGGCTACACCGTGCTGAACCTGTCGGCCACCACGCAGATCACGCGCGACATCAACCTCGTCGCGCGCGTCGACAATGTGGGCAACAAGGACTACCAGTTCGCGCGGCTGTACGCCAATGCCGGCCGTACCGCCTACGTCGGTCTCAAGTGGACGCCTCACTAAGCAGCCAAGCATCCCAGCCGGGCGGCACCGCCGGTGCCGCGGCGGCCTCGTGCGCCGCCGTGCTGGTGGCCGCCCCGGCCTCGGGGCAGGGAAAGACCACGGTCGCTGCCGCGCTGGCCCGGCTGCATGCGCGCCAGGGCAGGCGCGTGCGCGCCTTCAAGTGCGGGCCCGACTTCCTCGATCCGCACTGGCTTGCGCTGGCCACCGGCGCGCCGGTGCATTCGCTGGACCTCTGGATGACCGGCGAAGCCGACTGCCGCGCGCGCCTGCACGCGGCAGCGGCCGAATGCGACCTGCTGGTCGTCGAAGGCGTGATGGGCCTCTTCGACGGCACGCCCAGCGCCGCCGACCTGGCGCAGCGCTTCGGCCTGCCGGTGCTGGCGGTGATCGACGCGCACGCCATGGCCGGCACCTTCGGGGCGCTGGCCTACGGGCTGCAGAGCTTCCGCGACGGCCTGCCGTGGGCCGGCGTGCTGGCGAACCGCGTGGCGAGCGAACGGCACGGCGCCATGCTTCAGCAAGCGTTGCGCGACCCTTCGCAATGGCTCGGTGCCTTGCCGCGCGATTCCCGTTTCGCGCTGCCCGAGCGTCATCTGGGCCTCGTGGCCGCCACCGAACTCGGCGACGCGTTGGCCCGGCTGGACGCGGCCGCCGACGTGCTGGCCGGCACGCCGCTGGGCCGGATGTCGGTTGCCAACCTGCCACAGGTGCGCTTCGAGGCTGCATCCGACGAGCCGCAAGCCATGGCCCCGTTGCTGGCCGGCCGCACCATCGCCATCGCGCGCGACGCCGCCTTCTCGTTCATCTACCCCGCGAACCTCGACGTGCTCACGGCACTGGGCGCGAAGCTGAGCTTCTTCTCGCCGCTCGCGGGTGATGCCTTGCCGGCCTGCGATGCCGTCTGGCTGCCCGGCGGCTATCCGGAGCTGCACGCGCAGGCGCTGTCGGCTTGCACGGCGATGCGTGAATCGCTTGCCGCGCATGCCGCAGCGGGCAAGCCGGTCTGGGCCGAGTGCGGCGGAATGATGGCGCTGTTCGACGAGCTGGCCCTGCAGGACGGTGAGCAAGTCCACCGCCTCTGGGGCCTGCTGCCCGGCCGCGTGATCATGCAGAAGCGGCTCGCGGGCCTCGGGCCGCAGCAGCTCTCGCTGGGCAGCCATGTGCTGCGCGGCCACACCTTCCACTATTCGAGCTGCGAAACGCCGCTGGAGCCGGTCGCCCGCACCGCCCGGCCCGGCGCCCCGCAGGCCGTGGGCGCGCGCGCCGGCGAAGCGCTGTACGTGCACGGCCCGGTGCGCGCGAGCTACTTCCATGCGTGGTTCGCGTCCAGTCCGCAAGCCACTGCCCGCCTTTTCGGCACCATGTCCATCGAGTTGGAGAGCCATGCCGCATTCGACCAAGCCTGAAGCCGTGGTGCACGAGTTCATCCTGGGTGGCCAGAAGAGCGGCAAGTCGCGCCGCGCCGAGCAGCGCGCCATCGACTGGCTCGCATCCGGCTCCCGGCCCCGCCGCGCCGTGCTGATCGCGACCGCCCAGGCCTATGACGACGAGATGCAGGAGCGCATCGTGCGCCACCAGGCCGACCGCGCCGAGCGTGTGCCCGGCATGCGCACCATCGAGGAGCCGATCGAGCTCGCGCGCGCCATCGTCACGCAGAGCACGCCCGAGACGCTGGTGGTCGTCGACTGCCTCACGATGTGGCTCACCAACCTGCTGATGCCGATGCCCAGCGAAGACGCCCGCCCGGTGACGCGCACCCCCGCGGCGCACGTCGCGATGCTGCTGGTCGCGCTGCGCGATGCGCCGGGTCCGGTGGTGCTGGTCGGCAACGAGATCGGCCTGGGCGTGATCCCGATGGGCCGCGAGACGCGCGCCTTCGTCGACGCGCTCGGCCGGCTCAACCAGGACGTGGCCGCCGCCTGCGGGCACGTCACACTGATGGCGGCCGGATTGCCGCTGAGTCTGAAGGCGCCTGCTGCATGAAGAAGATCCGCATCTCGCTGGCTTCGCTCGGCCTCGCTCTTTTCGCGCTGGCCGCGCATGCGCTCGACGTGGTCGACGAGCGCGGCGTTTCCGTGAGCCTGCCGCAGCCGCCGCAGCGCATCGTCACGCTGCTGCCTTCGCTTACCGAGTCGGTCTGCGCGCTCGGCGCCTGCGACCGGCTCGTGGGCGTCGACCGTTACTCCAATTCGCCCGAGCAGGTGAAGGCGCTGCCGCAGCTTGGCGGCGGCATCGATCCGAACGTGGAGGCCATCGTCGCGCTCAAGCCCGACGCGGTGCTGCTGGCCAAGTCCTCGCGCGTCACGCAGCGGCTGGAGGCGCTGGGCATGAAGGTGCTGGTGCTCGAGCCCAAGAGCCATGCCGACGTGCGCCGCGTGCTCGACAAGCTCGACCAGGTGCTGGGCACGCACGAGGCGCCGAAGGTGTGGCGCGTGATCGACGCCAGCGTGTCGGCCGCCGCGCAGTCGGTGCCCGCGGGGGCGAAGGGCATGCGCGTGTACTTCGAGGTCAACAGCGCGCCTTACGCGGCGGGCGAGTCGTCGTTCATCGGCGAGACGCTTGCCCGGCTCGGGATGAAGAACATCGTGCCGGCGTCGCTCGGCCCGTTCCCCAAGCTCAACCCCGAGTACGTGGTGCGCGCGAACCCCGACCTCATCATGGTCAGCGTGCGCAGCGCGCAGGGGCTGGAGCAGCGGCCCGGCTGGGCCGGCATACGCGCGGTGCGCGAGGGCCGCGTCTGCCGATTCAGTGCCGAGCAGTCCGACGTGCTCGTGCGGCCCGGTCCGCGCATGGACGAGGCCGCGCGGCTGATGGCGCAGTGCATCGTTGAAAAGGGCGGCAAGCGATGAACGCGGCCGCCGTCAGGCACACGGCCCATCTGCGCCGCGTATTGCTGCTCGGCGCCGGCCTGCTGGTGCTGGGCGCGGCGCTGATGCTGCTGGGCCTGGGCATCGGCAGCACCGGCCTCGAGAGCCTGTTCGCCGCGCGCCACGACCCGGTGGCGCTGCAGATCGTGTGGGACATCCGCCTGCCGCGCACGCTCGGCGCCTGGCTCGCGGGTGCGCTGCTGGGGCTGGCGGGAGCGGTGGCGCAGGGGCTCTTCCGAAATCCGCTGGCCGATCCGTACCTGCTCGGCAGCGCCTCGGGCGCCTCGCTCGGCGTGGCGGTGGCGCTGCTGATGTTCGGCGGCTCGGCCGCAAGCACGCAGTGGGTGATGCGGCTCGGGCTCACCGGCGCGGCCTTCCTGGGCGCGGTGCTGGCCGTGATGCTCACGCTGATGCTGGCGCGCGGCGTGCAGCAGACGCTGCGGCTGCTGCTGGCCGGCGTGATCGTGGGCGTGGTGCTTGGCGCGGCCAAAGACCTCATCACCATCGCCTCGGCGGACATCCTCCAGGCCATCCAGGGCTTCATCCTCGGCAGCACTGGCCTCGTCGGCTGGAGCGCCTGCGCGGTGATGGCCATGGTCGGCGCGGCCTGCCTGCTCGCGGGCTGGGCGCTGGCGCCGGTGCTCGACGGACTCGCGCTCGGCGAAGCCACCGCGCGCAGCCTGGGCCTGCCGCTGGGCGCGATGCGCGCGGCGCTGGTCGTGGTGCTGGCGCTGGCCACTGGTGCGGCCGTGGCGCAGACCGGGCTGATCGCCTTCGTCGGACTCGCGGCGCCGCACCTGGTGCGCTCGGCCGTCAAGACCACGCATGCGCGGCTGATCGTGCTGTCGGCGCTGATGGGCGGCCTGCTGCTGATGGCGGCCGACCTGCTCGCGCGCTGGCTGATTGCGCCGCAAGAGCTGCCCGTGGGCGTGCTCACGGCCGTGCTGGGCGGCAGCTACCTGCTGTGGCTGATGCACAGGCGCAGCGCGCGGAGCGGCGTGGCATGAGCCGCAACGACGCTCCCGCCGCGCTCGAGGCGCGCCAGCTGAGCGCCACGCTCGGTTCCACCGAGGTGCTGCACGGCATCGACCTGAAGCTCTCGGCCGCGCGCTGGACCAGCATCGTCGGCCCGAACGGCGCGGGCAAGTCGACGCTGCTCAAGGCGCTGGCGGGGCTTCTTGCGCATCGCGGCGAGGTGCGGCTCTTCGGCGAGGCGCTGGGCAAGGTGCCGGCGCGCATTCGCGCGCAGCGCCTTTCATGGCTCGGCCAGAGCGGCACGGGCGAGGGCAGCGCCGACGACCTGATGGTCTACGACGTCGCCATGCTCGGCCGCCTGCCTCACCAGCGCTGGCTCGCCACGCCCGGCGTCGCCGACCGCGAGGCTGTCGAACGCGCACTGCGCAGCACCCAGGCCTGGGACTGGCGCGACCGCCCGCTGGGCCAGCTTTCCGGCGGCGAACGCCAGCGCGTGCTGCTGGCGCGCGCGCTCGCCGTCGAAGCCGAGGCGCTGCTGATGGACGAGCCGCTGGCCAACCTAGACCCGCCCCACCAGTCCGACTGGATGCAGATCGTGCGCACCCTCGTCGCAGAAGGCCGCACCGTGGTCAGCGTGCTGCACGAACTGCCGATGGCCCTGGCCGCCGACGAAATGGTGGTGATGAACCAGGGCCGCGTCGTGCACCACGGCAGCTGCGACGACCCGGCCACCCATGCCGCGCTGGAGCAGGTCTTCGACCACCGCATCCGCGTGCACCGCGTGGCTGAGCAGTGGATTGCGTTACCCAGATGAAATTGAAATGCGGGATCGGACAGCCGAACGCAGAGGGCGCGAAGGTTTCGCAGAGGTCGCAGAAGTGAATACAAAATTTCTGGATATTCCTTTTGCGACTTTCGCGAAACCTTTGCGACTTCTGCGTTCCGGTCAAGTCCGCATTTGAGACAGCTTGAAAAGGCATAGATGCAAATAGAAACCCCACCCAGCGAAAAGCCCTACGAGAAGCCCGAAGGCGAACGCCGCGGCATCGTCATCGTCAACACCGGCGACGGCAAGGGCAAGAGCACCGCCGCCTTCGGCCTCGCGCTGCGCGCCCACGGCCGCGGCAAGGCCGTGAAGATCTACCAGTTCATGAAGGTGCCGACCGCGCGTTTCGGCGAGCACCGCATGTTCGAGCAGATCGGCATTCCCATCGAAGGGCTGGGCGACGGCTTCAGCTGGAAGAGCCAGGACCTGGAGCGCTCGGCCCAGCTCGCGCGCGACGGCTGGGAGAAGGCGAAGGCGGCGATCCTGTCGGGCGAGTTCTTCCTCGTGGTGCTCGACGAGATCACCTATCCGCTGATCTACGGCTGGCTGCCGCTCGAAGGCGTGCTCGAAACGCTGCGCGCGCGGCCGAAGCATGTGCACGTCGCGCTCACCGGCCGGCGCTGCCCGCCGGAGATCATCGAGCTGGCCGACACGGTGACCGAGATGACGCTGGTCAAGCACGCCTTCAAGGCCGGCATTCCCGCCCAGCGCGGCATCGAGGACTGAAGGCGCTCATGGCACACGCGTTCGAGGCCGGCGAGGCGAGGGCGGTGTACCGCGCCATCCACGAGCGGCGCGACATGCGCCACTTCGCGGGTGGCCGCGTCGAGCCCGAGGTGCTGCGCCGGCTGCTCGACGCGGCGCACCACGCGCCCAGCGTGGGCTTCATGCAGCCGTGGCGCTTCATCCGCATTCGCGGCGAGGCGCTGCGGCAGCAGCTGCATCGCGTGGTCGAGCAGGAGCGCGTGCTGACGGCTCGCGCCCTCGGCGAACGCGAGGACGAGTTCATGCGCCTGAAGGTGCAGGGCCTGCTCGATGCCGCCGAGCTGCTGGCGGTGACGCTGGCCAACGGCCGCGAGAAGCATGTGTTCGGCCGCCGCACCCTGCCGCAGATGGACCTGGCCTCGGCCTCCTGCGCGATCCAGAACCTCTGGCTCGCAGCACGCGCCGAGGGGCTGGGCATGGGCTGGGTGTCGCTCTTCGATCCGGTCGAAGTGGCTGCGCTGCTGGGCCTGCCCGAGGGCGCCGAGCCCATCGCCCTGTTGTGCCTGGGCCCCGTGGCCGATTTCTACGAAGAGCCGATGCTGCAGCGCGAACGCTGGGCCAAGCGCGAGCCGCTCGCGTCGCTGGTGTTCGACGAGGGCTGGGGCCGGCCTTCGGACCTCTTCGATCAACCGTCCGCCGTGGAGCGCACCTGATGCTGGCCTTCGACTCCGTTCTCTTCGAGCTCGCGCGCTTGTTTCTCTGGCCGGTGACGCTGGGCGTGCTGCTGTCCTTCGTCTATGCCGTGTACTGCCTTGGCGCGTTCGGCGTCGAATACCTGCAGCGCCGCCGCGATCCGTCGCGCGCGCTGGTGCTGCAGGGCCACGCGCAGGCGAGCCAGGAGCAGATGGAGCTGGTGGTGCTCAAGCAGCTCGAAGGCGTGCGCCTGTGCAGCCGCGTGGCGCCGATGCTGGGGCTGATCGCCACCATGATCCCCATGGGCCCCGCGCTGGTGGCCGTGGCCTCCGGCGAATCGCAGGGCGTGGCGCAGAGCCTGGCGCCGGCCTTCGCGAGCGTGATCGTGGCGCTGGCCTCGGCCTCGATCACCTTCGTGGTCTACACCGTGCGCCGCCGCTGGCTGATGCGCGAACTGGTGACGGTACTCGACGCGCGGGACCGCCTCTCATGAGCCGGCGCCAGTTCTCGATATTGAGCAGCCTGGACAGCGACGACGACGATCCGGTGCTCTCGACCATCAACCTGATCGACGTGTTCATGGTGGTGATCGGCATGCTGATGATCGCGGTCATCAACAACCCGATGAATCCCTTCGCACAGGACAAGGTGACGATCATCCGCAACGAAGGCCAGCCGGACATGGAGATCGTGACGCGCGAGGGCCGCAAGATCACGCGCTTCAAGGCCAGTGGCGCGAGGGGGCAGGGCGACGGCGAGAAGGCCGGCACCGCCTGGCGGCTGAAGGACGGGACGATGGTCTACGTGCCGGCGGATGCGGAGCTGGCCGGGCCGGGCGGGAAGTGACGCGGCTTCTTCTTTCCGTCTGGTTCTTTCTTGCCGGGTTGGGATTGCTCCAGCCGGCGCACGCGCAGCAGCAGGGGCCTGCACGTGTCGTGGTGCTCAGCACCTCGCTGGTATCGCCGGCGCGCGTGGTGCGGCTTCAGGCTGCCGCGCGCGAGGCGGGGCTGCCCTTGCAGGTGCTGTCGGCTTCGCAGGACTCGCCCGAGGCACTGGCCGCCGCGATCGACGGAGCGGGCCTGCTCGTGATCGACGCGCCGCACATCAGCGTGGCGCAGGCGGCGGCAGCGCGTTTCGGCGATGCGATCTCGCGCAGCGCGGTGCCCTACGTGCTGGTCGGCGAGTTCGCGCTGGTGACCAAGGGCCGGACGACCGCCGCCGCACCGCTTGCGGCCGAGCGCGGTGTCGATGCCGCATGGGCCCAGCGGCTGCGCGAGTTCTGGCGCTTTCCGGGCGCGGCCAACCTGGGCGCGTCGATGAAGGCGCTGCGCCAGCCCGGCAGGCTGGACGGGCTGCCCGATCCCGTGCCGCTTCCGCTCGCCGGCATCTACCACCCCGGCTGGCCGCGCGTTGAAACGGAAGTGGCAGCCGTCGAAAGGCTGCCGGGCAGCGGCACAGTCGCCATCGCCATCAACAGCGCCACCGTGACGGGCGACGACACCGGCTGGCTCGATGCGCTGATCGCATCGCTGGAAGCCCGCGGCCTGCGCGCCTACGCCTTCTACGGCCCGCGCCAGCAGAAGGACCTGTTCTTCCGCATGACGCACGACGGCGAACGTCGCGTGGCCGATGCCATCGTCAACGCCTCGCTGGTCTTCGGCCCCAACGAGCGCAAGGCCGAGCTGGAGCGCATCGGCGTGCCGGTGCTGCAGACGCTGCCCTCGCTGGCTATGGACGCCGCGCAATGGGCGAAGAGCAAGGACGGCCTCGCGCAGACCGACATCGCCGCCTACTACAGTCCCAGCGAGCTCGCGGGCATGACGGACCCGATGCTCGTGAGCGCCCGCGATGCAGCGAGCGGCACGCTGCAGCCGCTGCCCGCGCAGATCGACGCCGTGGCCGCCAAAGCCGCCGCGCTGCTGCGCTTGCAACGCACGCCACCGGCCGAGCGGCGCGTGGCGATGCTGGTCTACAACTACCCGCCGGGCGAGGCCAACTTCGGCGCCTCGTTCCTGAACGTGCCGCGCAGCGTCAACAACATGCTGGCGGCGATGAAGTCGGCCGGCTACGTTGCCGAGCTGCCCGGTACCGACGCGCTCATCGCGCAGGTGCAGGCGACGATGCGGGCCTACTACCCGACGGGCCAGGGCGACGAGCTGCAGCCGCTGCTCGACAAGGATCTGGCCGACACGCTGCCGCTTTCGGACTACCTCGCATGGTTCCGCGCGCTGCCGCAGGAAACGCAGCGCCGCATCGAAAGCTATTGGGGAGCGCCTGAGAAGTCGACCATGCTGCGCGCCGTGGCGGGCGGCCCGGCCTTCGTGATCCCGCGCGTGCGCTTCGGCAACGTCGTCGTGCTGCGCCAGCCGCCGCGCTTCGAGCCCGGCACGCAGGTGGTGGGCAAGGCCGAGCAGGTCTATCACCGTTCGGCCGTTCCGCTGAGTCACGGCTACCTCGCAACGTACCTCTGGCTGCGCAAGCGCTTCGGCGCCAGCGCGGTGTTGCACGTGGGCACGCACGGCACGGTCGAGTGGTCGGCGGGCAAGGAGCGCGGGCTGTCGGTGCAGGACGATCCGCTGCTCGCGCTCGGCGACCTGCCCAACGTGTACCCGTACGTCATGGACAACCTCGGCGAGGCCACCACCGCCAAGCGGCGCGGCCGCGCGACCATGGTGAGCCACTCGACGCCCATGTTCGCGCCGGCGGGCTTCCGCCCCGGCGTGCAGGAAATGCACGAGCGCATGCATGAGTGGGAGACGCTCGTGCCCGGCTCCGTGAAGACCGCGCTGGAGAAGCGGCTCGCGGCGGAGTTCGCCGAGCACCGCTACGACCGCGACCTGGGCTGGACACCCGCGCGCATCCGCGCCGATTTCGCCGGTTTCATCGCGGTGCTGCATCCGTACCTCGACGAACTCGCGCAGACCGCGCAGCCGCTGGGCCTCGCGACCTTCGGGCAGGCGCCCGACGCGCAGCGCAGGCGCATGACCATCCTGCAGATACTCGGCAAGCCGTTGGTCGAGGCGCTGGGCGAGGACATCGACGAAGCCTTCCTGATCGACGCGAAGAACGTCGCCAGCTCGCGCCCCGCGCGATGGGTGGAACAGGCGCTCGCCGACGCGCAGGCCGCGAGCGCCATGGGCAAGACGGCGGCCGACCGGCAGAAGCTGCTGGAGCTGGCCGCACGTGCCCGCAAGCTCGACGACGTGCTCGCGCACAACGAGGAAATCGAAGGGCTGCTGACCGCGCTCGACGGCCGCTACCTCAAGTCCAGCTACGGCGGCGACCCGGTGCGCAACCCCGACAGCCTGCCGACCGGGCGCAACCTCTACGGCTTCGACCCGAGCCGCGTGCCCACCCGCACGGCGTGGGAAACGGGTGTCGCCGCGATGGACGCATGGATCGCTCAGCACGCGCAGACCCACGCAGGCAAGGCGCCCGAGAAGATCGCCTTCACCCTCTGGGCCGGCGAGGCCTCGCGACACCAGGGCGTGCTGGAGAGTCAGGCCTTCTATGCCATGGGTGTGAGGCCGCGCTGGGACGAGGGCGGGCGCATGGCGGGCATCGAGATCATTCCGGCGTCGCAGCTGAAGCGACCGCGCATCGACGTGCTGGTCAGCGTCACGGGCTCCTACCGCGACCAGTTTCCGGCTGTGATGCGCTGGCTCGACGAGGCGGTGCAGCAGGTCGCTGCCTTGCGCGAGCCTGGCAATGCCGTGGCGCGCAACAGCGAGGCCATGGCGCGCAAGCTGCGCGCTGAAGGTTCGGCGGCGGATGAGGCGCAACGCTGGTCCACCGCCCGCGTGTTCTCCAACGAGCAGGGCAGCTACGGCGCCGGGCTGGAGGAAGCCGCGCTCGCGAGCGATGTGTGGAAGAACCAGCAGCGCGGCGGCGGCGACGCGCAGATGGCGCAGCTCTACATGGACCGCATGGGCCATGCCTACGGCAAGGGCCTCGACGGCGCAGCGCGTCCGGGCGCGTATGCCGGCAATCTCGCGCAGGTCGATGCGGCGCTGATGGCGCGCAGCTCCAACCTGTACGGCGTGCTCACCAACGACGACCCGTTCCAGTACCTGGGCGGCATCGCGCAGGCGGTGCGGCATCTCACCGGCAAGGACCCGGCGCTGTACGTGCAGAACCTGCGCGACGGCGCCGAGGTACGCACCGACACCGCGGCCGGCGCCATCGCGCGCGAGATGCAGACGCGCTACCTGCACCCGCAGTGGATCGAAGCCCAGAAGGCCGAGGGCTACAGCGGCACGCTGCAGGTGCTGAAGACCGCGCAGTTCCTCTGGGGCTGGCAGGTGACCGCGCCGCAGGCGGTGCGGCAGGATCAGTGGCAGTCGCTGCACGACGTGTACGTGCGCGACAGGTACCGGCTGGGCACGCGCGAATGGCTGGAAGGCGACAACCGCGCGGCCTTCGCGCAGACGCTGGAGCGCATGCTCGATGCGGTGCGGCTGAATTATTGGAAGCCCGATGCCGCCACGCGGCGAGAGCTGGCGCAAGCCTATGCGCAGGCGGTGCGGGCGACGGGGCTGCGCGAGCCGAATGCGGGTGTGCAGCGCTTCGTGCAGGCCGAACTGGCGCCGGCTCCGGTTTCGCCCAGGCCGCAGCCGGCCGTCACTCCCGTGGTCGTGCAGGCGCCCGCGCCGGCAGCGGCCTCTGAACCAGCTCCCGCGCCGGACGGCCCGCGGCCCGTCTTCGGCCTGAAGCTGGAGCAGACGCCAGCGGATGCACCGCCGCACAAGGCCGGCGAAGCCGCCGTCCTGCGGCTCTGGATGGTGCTGGGCGCCGCGCTGCTTCTGGCGTTCGGTGCGGCGATGCAATGGCGCCGGGGCAGGGCGGCCGCCTGATTCGCGAGAATGGCGGCTCCCATGCCCTTGCCGAGTTCCGAATACGCCATCGCCTTCGCCGCCGCGCTGTGGATAGCGCTGGCCGTCGATCGCTGGCTGGGCGAGCCGCCAGCACCGCTGCATCCGGTCGTGTGGATGGGGCGCTATCTGGGCACGGGGTCGCGCATCGCGCCGCGCATGCATGAGGCCAAGACGGTCGATCTGCCGATGTTCTTCTGCGGCGCGCTGGTGTGGTGCGTGGGGGCGATGTGCGTCTGGGGCATCACGATGGCTCTGCAGACGCTGGCGGTGCTGCATCTGCCCGTATGGGCGGTGGCGCTGGTGCTGGGCCTGCTGCTCAAGCCGCTCTTCGCCTGGCGCATGTTGCGCGACGAGGTGCTCGCGGTCGAGGCGGCGCTGGGCGTTTCGCTCGATGCCGGGCGCGCTCAGCTGGCGCGCCTTGTGAGCCGTGACGTCGAGCGTCTCAGCGAGCGCGAGGTGCGCGAGAGCGCCATCGAATCGCTCGCCGAGAACCTCAACGATTCGCTGGTGGCGCCCGTCTTCTGGTTCGTGCTGCTGGGCCTGCCGGGCGCGGCGCTCTACCGCTTCGCCAACACCGCCGATGCGATGTGGGGCTATCGAGGCGAGCGCAACGGCCGCGACTGGACCTGGTTCGGCAAATGGGCCGCGCGAGCCGACGACGTTCTTTCGTGGATTCCTGCTCGCATCACCGTGGCACTACTCGTACTTGCCGCATGGCGCTGGCCTTCGGGGCTGTCTGAAGAAGCCCGCCGCACGCCGTCGCCCAACAGCGGCTGGCCGATGGCGACGGTGGCCCTGCTGCTCGGCGTGCGGCTGGCCAAGCCGGGCGTGTATGCGCTGAATGCCGAGGGAGCCGCCCCGACGCCGGCGGATACCGGCCGTGCCGCGCAGCTCGGCCAGCGCGGTGTGCTGCTGCTGGCGAGCGGCGTCCTGTTGCTGGCCGCCGCGCTACTGTTCTTCGTGCCATGACCGACGCCGATTCCCTGTTCACCCACGGCGGCCCGGATGCGCTCGGCGCGCCCGCGCACGACTTCTCCACCAACGCCAACGCATGCGGCCCGAGCCCCGGGGCGATGGAGCTGGTGCGTGCGGCCGACCTGTCCCGTTATCCCGATCCCGCCTACACGGCGCTGCGCGAGCAACTCGCGGCCATGCACGGCGTGGACGCGTGGCGCATCGTGCTCGCGGCCGGGGCCAGCGAATTCATCCGGCGCATCACGACCTGGGTGGCGCTCGAAAACCGGAACGGGCATGGCGAGGCAGCGCTGCCGGCCATGTCGTACGGCGACTACGCCGCGAGCGCTCGGGCGCTCGGGTTGCAGGTGGTGCGCGCACCGCATGCGGCGCGGCGGCCCTGGCTGGCCTGGTGCTGCGATCCCTCTGCGCCGCTGGGCCAGGCGCAGCAGGGCATCGGCGAAACCGTCGATGCCCTGCCTGAAGGCGTGCCATGCGTGCTCGACCGCGCCTACGAGCCTCTGCGGCTGGAAGGCCGTCTCGCACTGAACCAGCGGCAGCTGGGCCGCGTCTGGCAGATGTGGTCGCCCAACAAGGCGCTCGGCATGACGGGCGTGCGCGCGGCCTATGCGATCGCACCGGCTGATGCGCAGGACGCGGTGCGCACGCTGTTGCGCCTTGCAGCCTCGTGGCCGGTGGGCGCGGATGGCGTGGCGATGCTTTCGGCCTGGACGCAGCCCGGTGTGCAGCAGTGGCTGCGCGACAGCCTCGTCACCCTGCGTGCGTGGAAGGCGTCGCAGACGGCCTTGTGCAGCGAGATGGGCTGGCAAGTCTGGCCGAGCGACGCCAACTTCCATGTCGCCAAGCCCGGCGCCGACGATTTCGCAGCTCTGCTGAAGCGGCTGCGCGCGGCGGGCATCAAGCTGCGCGACTGCACTTCCTTCGGCCTGCCGGGCCACGTGCGCATGGGCGTGCTGCCGCCAGCCAGCCAGCAGGCGCTGAAAGAAGCCTGGACAAGCGCGGCCTGAACGCATACATACCCACCCTGACCGAAGACCAGAAGAAAAGATGCTCTACGCCATCACCACGCTCTTTCTGTGCCAGCTTGCCGGCGAACTGCTCGTGCAGTGGCTGGGGCTGCCCATTCCCGGACCGCTGATCGGCATGGTCTTCCTGTTCGTCGGCCTGCTGGTGCGCGGCAGCGTTCCGCAGGTGCTGAACGACACATCGGGCCATCTGCTGCGCAACCTGATGCTGCTGTTCATTCCGGCCGTCACCGGCGTGATGCTGCATTTCGAGCGGGTGGGGCGCGAGTGGCTGCCTTTTCTCGCCGCCGGCATCGTGGGGGCGGCCTTCACCATGACGGTCACCGCGCTCACCTTCCGCTGGATGATCCGCATCACCGGCAAGGACGCCCAATAGATGACCGCGCCCGCCAGGCTCTTCGAAATCTGGGTGTTCCTGGCCCAGTCGCCGCTGCTGTGGCTGTCGCTCACGCTGCTGGCGTACCTGGGGGCGCTGTGGCTGCACACACGCAGCGGGCGCAACCCGATGGTCAACCCGGTGCTGATCTCGGTGATCGTGATCGTCACCGTGCTGCTGCTCACGCGCACGCCCTACGACACGTATTTCGAAGGCGCCAAGTTCGTGCACTTCCTGATCGGCCCCGCCACGGTGGCGCTGGCCGTGCCGCTCTACGGGCAGATCGACCGGCTGCGGCGGCTGTGGCTGCCCATCGGCGTGGCGCTGATCGTCGGTTCGGTCGCAGCCATCGTCTCGGCCGTGGGCATCGCCTGGGTGCTGGGCGGTTCACACGAGCTGATGATGTCGCTCGCGCCCAAGTCGGCCACCATGCCCATCGCGATGGGCGTGGCCGAGAAGATAGGCGGGCTGCCCTCGCTGGCGGCTGTGGCGGCTGCCGTCGCGGGTATCTCGGGCGCGATCATGGCCACCGGCCTGCTGAACCTGCTGCGCATCAGGGAGCCGGCGGTGCGCGGCTTCGCGGTCGGCATGGCGGCGCACGGCATCGGCACGGCGCGCGCCATCCAGGTGAACGAGACGGCGGGCGCGTTCTCTGCGCTCGCCATGGGGCTCAACGGCATCGCCACCGCGCTGCTGGTGCCGCTGATCGTGAAGCTGATGGGGGCCTAGGAAAGCTCATGGCCAAGCTTGGCGTGGAGCCGCGTCCGATGGAACTGGTCTGGCCTTCCAAGGCCTATCTGCCAAGCTACGTCTCCGCGCTCAACCGCGGCTGGGCGCGCGACGAGACGCGGCCCGAATCGGGCGCCGAGGACCGCGCCGCCATCAAGGCGAACGCCGACCGCTTCCTTGCGAGCCTGGTCGACCGCGAGGCGAAGGGCGGCCGCATCGTCATGCCCGACGGCTCCAAGGTCCGGCGCCTGCCAGGCTACAGGTGCTGGATGTGGGACGGCGAGTTCTGCGGCAGCATCGACCTGCGCTGGCAGCCCGGCACCGACGCCTTGCCGCTCTACTGCCTGGGCCACATCGGCTACAACGTCGTGCCCTGGAAGCAGCGCAAGGGCTACGCCACGCGCGCGCTTGGCGCGATGCTCAAGCTTGCGGTCGGAGAGGGCCTCAAGCGCGTGGAGATCACCACCAGCCCCGACAACTTCGCTTCGCAGAAGGTGATCGTGGCGAACGGCGGCGAGCTGGTCGAGACCTTCATCACCCTGCCGAGCCAGGGGAGCCTGACGAAGCTGCGCTACCGCATCGCGCTTGTCTGAATCGCGGCTGGCGCAGAATCGCACTCCCGCAAACCGAGCCGGAGAAGAACTTCATGGCCCAGTACACAGCGGAAGTCCTCTGGCTGCGTGGCGAGCAGGACTTCCTCGCGAACACCTACAGCAGGCGGCACTCGCTGCGCTTCGATGGCGGTGCCGAAGTGGCCGCGTCTTCCTCGCCGCACGTGGTGCCGCTGCCGATGTCGGATGCATCGGCGGTCGATCCGGAGGAGATGTTCGTGGCCTCGCTGTCGAACTGCCACATGCTGTGGTTCCTCACGATGGCGGTGAAGCGCAGGTTCGTGGTCGACCGGTATTTCGATGCGGCCGTCGGCGTGATGGAGAAGAACGCCGAGGGCAAGATGGCGATGACGGTGGTCACGCTGCGGCCCGAGGTGATCTTCTCGGGCGAGAACTTGCCCACGCGCGAGCAGATCGGGCAGATGCATCACCGGGCGCACGAGGAATGCTTCATCGCCAACTCGGTGAAGACCGAGGTGCGCTGCGAGCCGGTGTTCTGACCCGGCCGCGCGGGGTCAGCCGACGAGCGAACGGCTCTTCATCTCGAGCCGGGTAACGAGGCGCTGCAGCGCGCTTTCCACGCCCGGCGGCAGCGCCAGGAAGCGGAAGCCCAGCTGGTAGCGCGGCGTGCCGTTGGGCTGCAGGCCGGGGCGCAGCGACACCAGTTCCAGGTCGAGCGTGAGGCGCCCGAGCGTACCCAGCGACAGTTCGCAGTCCCTGAGGAAAGTGCCTACCGGCAAGGCGGCCACGCGCTCGTCGCGGGTGCGCAGGCCTACGCCGCCCAGCGACAAGTCCTGCACCTCGAAGGAGAACGGCTCGCCCTGGGGCAGGGTGCCGCAGCAGGTGTACGAATCGGCGATCGGCGCGTCCACGCGGAAGTACTCGCGCCGCTGCAGGTAGAAGAGCACTTCCGGAAAGTCGGCCTCGAACGCCGGCATGCCCTCGTAGCGGATCTCGCGCGGCGAGGCGATTGAGAACTCGATGCGCACGCCGTCCTGCTGGGCCTCGAAGTGGCAGCGCGGCGCCGCCAGCAGGCCCTGGTTCTGCTCGGGCGAGGCGCCCCAGTCGAAGATGAAGACGCGGGCGCGGGTGTCCACGTCGAGCAGCTGCGTCACCAGATGGCCGCCCGCGTATTGCACGGTGAGGTTGTCGCGGCGGCCGGCGAGGTTGCGCAGGTGGACGCCGATCTCCGCCGGCGTGCGGCGGCCGAATCCGCTGGTGTGCTCGGCTGCATTCGACTGTTCTGTATCCATGAGCTTGTGTGTCTGTTTTCCGGCGCGCGCATGGGCGGGCTGGCTCCCGGGGCCGGATGCCGGGTGGAGGGGGCGGGACGGGTTTCCGGCAGGCAGCCGAAGTGATTAACGGCATTTGCCGGCCGGAATTTAGGGCTGCGCGGCGATCTGCAGGCAGATCGCCGCCCGATCGGCCCCCCTGCAGCGGCAATCCCCGCGGTCAGCGGCGCTGCAGCCTCGGGTTCTTGGCGAACAGCTCGGCGGCCCAGTCCACGAAGGCGCGCACCTTCGCGCTCAGGTGGCGGTTGGGCGGGTACACCACGTGGATCGGCAGCGGGTCGCGCTGCCAGTCGGGCAGGATCTGCACCAGCTCGCCGCTTTCCAGCAGCGGCTCGGCCATGAAGGTGATGCACTGCGAAATGCCGAAGCCGCCGAGCACCGCCGTGATGTGCGCGTTGCTCTCGTTCACGGCCACGCGGTAGGGGCCGTTCAGCTCGATCACCTCGTCGCCCTTCTTGAACTCGTGCGGATAGACGCGCCGCGTGGTGCCCGAGAAGTAGCTGACCACGTGATGGCGCTTCTCGATGTCGTTCGGGTGCTGCGGGATGCCGTAGCGCTTTACATAGGCCGGCGACGCCACGGTGACGAAATCCAGCGTGCCGATGCGCCGGGCCACCAGCGACTGGTCGCTGAGTTCGCCCGCGCGGATCACGCAGTCGACGTTGTCGCTGATGAGGTCGACGGTGCGGTCGCTCACGCCCAGGTCGACCTGGATGTCGGGGTAGCGGTCGCAGAAGGTGGCCAGCGCGGGCAGGATGATCAGCCTCGCCACCGATGTGCCGACGTCGATGCGCAGCCGCCCCGTGGGGTTGGCCTGCGCATTCGTCATGCTGGCTTCCATGTCGTCGAAGTCGTTGAGCAGGCGCGCGGCCCGCTCGAAGTAGGCCGCGCCGTCGGGCGTGACGGTGACGCGGCGCGTGGTGCGGTTGAGCAGCTTCACGCGCAGGCGCGATTCGAGCGCCTGAATCTGCTTGGTGACCGTGCCCTTGGGGAGGGCCAGCGAGTCCGCTGCCCGGGTGAAGGTGCCGGCTTCCACGACGCGGACGAAGATCCGCATGGCCTGGATTTGATCCATCGAATGCCTGTTCTGGGTACCCGGCCCACACCGGGGGAGGCGGATTCTCACACAAGGAGACAATTCCCTCCTGTGGCACCGCCTGTTGCCTTGAGCTGTGCTGATTGTTGTCCGTTTGGAAACAGAGTGGGGTCGGCCGACCCTGTTTATGGACAGATCGGCCGACTTATATTTCAACCATCGCCCAAATCCCCGAGGTCGCCCATGTCACCCGTTCCATCGTCCCGTTCTGCCGAAGCTGCCGCCCGCGCTGCGGCACAAGGCGTGGAAGCCGATCTGTCGATCGAGCTTCCCGGCCGCGAACCGGTCGGTGCCCGCGTGTACGGCCAGCGCGCCAAGGGCGATGTAGCGCCGCTGGTGCTGCATTTCCACGGCGGCACCTTCGTCTGCGGCGGCCTGGACAACGGCCGCAACGTGGCGCGGCTGCTGGCCGGGGCGGGCGCGGTGGTTGTTTCGCTGGCCTACCCGCTGGCGCCCCAGTCTCCGTTCCCGGAGCCCATCGAAGTGGGCTATGCGGCCCTCGAATGGCTCTACAAGCAGCGCACCAAGCTCGGCGGCAAGGGCTCCCAGGTCTATCTGGCCGGCGAGGAAGCCGGCGGCAACCTGGCGGCGGCCGTGGCGCTGATCGCCCGCGACCGGGCCCATCCGCCGCTCGCGGGCCAGATCCTGCTGTCGCCCATGCTCGACCCCTGCGCCGGCACCGCCTCGCTGCGCAACGCCACCAACGACGCGGCCGAATGCCGCTGGGCCAGCGGCTGGGAGAAGTACCTGAGCTGCCCCTCGAACGCCATGCACCCCTACGCGGTGCCCAGCGGTTCGCTGCGGCTGTCGGCACTGGCGCCCGCGCTGGTGCTGGTGGGCGCCGACGACGCGATGCACGACGAGGCAATGACCTTCGCAAACCGCCTGCGCGCGGCCGGCATCGAGGTCACGAGCAGCGTGCTGCCCAGCGCGGCCAACTGGCCCAAGGCGCTGTACGACACCGAGAACACGGGCTGCGTAGCCTGTGAAGCGGCGGTGCAACAGCACTTCCGTGAGTTCTTCAGCGCGACGACGCCGCCGCCCGCGACGGCCAACCACCCCAGCTAGTTCCCGCCGGTCACCGGCTGCCTGATCGACACGCTGCCAGCGCGGCCGCGTGCCGGGGCCCCTTTTTCCCTGAAATCCCGCCTCCTGGTGCCAAAAGCGCCGGGGTGGCTTGTTGCATCCCAAAAGTCATCGAGAAGGACTGAACATCATGTCGAACAATGAGAAAAAGCTGTCTTCCGCCGCCCGCAAGGGCCTCTGGCCTGCCGTGACCGGCCTCACCGCGCTGCTGGCCGTGGCCGCGGCGGTGGTGGGCATGTACAGCTTCAAGGCCGAAGCCAACAACGCACCGGCGGCGCCGCAGGCCACGCCGGTGTCGGTCGCCACGGTGGCGGCGAGCGAGATCAACGCCTGGGACGAGTTCTCGGGCCGGCTCGAAGCCGTGCAGCGCGTCGACGTGCGCTCCCGCGTCGCGGGCGCCGTGCAGGCGGTGCACTTCCGCGAAGGCGCGCTGGTGAAGCAGGGCGACCTGCTGGTCACCATCGACCCCGCGCCGTATGCGGCCGAGGTCGAGCGTGCCGAGGCGCAGGTGGCTTCCGCGCAGGCCCGCCAGTCCTTCAGCCGCAGCGAGCAGGAGCGCGCCAAGCGCCTGTGGGACGACAAGGCCATCGCCCAGCGCGAGTACGACGAGCGTGTGAACGCCGGCCGCGAAGCCGAAGCCAACCTGCGCGCGGCCCAGGCCTCGCTGCAGTCGGCGCGCCTGAACCTGGGCTATACCCAGGTGCGTGCGCCGGTGTCGGGCCGCATCGGCCGCATCGAGGTGACGGTGGGCAACCTGGTGGCGGCCGGTCCGGGCGCTCCGGTGCTGACCACGCTGGTGTCGGTGAGCCCGATCTACGCGAGCTTCGATGCCGACGAACAGGTCATCACCCGTGCGCTGAAGGAGCTGCCCAGCGGCTCCAGCGCCCGCGGCCAGATCGAGAGCATTCCGGTGCAGATGGGTACCGCCGGCATGGACGGCACGCCTTTCACCGGCAAGCTGCAGCTGATCGACAACCAGGTCGACGCCCGTAGCGGCACCGTGCGCGTGCGTGCCTCGTTCGACAACAAGGACGGCGCGCTCATTCCCGGCCAGTTCGCCCGCATCCGCATGGGCCAGGCCCGCAACGACACCGCGCTGCTGGTGAGCGAACGCGCCATCGGCACCGACCAGAACAAGAAGTTCGTGATGGTCGTGGGTGACGACAGCAAGGCCGTCTACCGCGAAGTGACGCTCGGGGCCTCCATCAACGGCCTGCGTGTCGTGAGCAAGGGCCTGAAGGCGGGCGACCGCGTGATCGTCAACGGCCTGCAGCACATCCGCCCGGGTGCGGTGGTGGCGCCGCAGCAGGTGACGATGGACGCGAAGGCGGACCCCAAGCAACAACAACCGGAACGCGTGGCAGAGGCCGCCAAATCTTGAACCACCCCCAGGCTTGCTCACTTCGTGTAGCCGCCACCCCCCTCACGGGGGCAACACCAGCGGCCCGGCAAAGCCGGTTCCGCGGTGTTCCTGAAATGGGAGCCACTTGGATGCTGCGTGCTTGCACGCGGCGTGGACCGCGCACGACGCGGTGGAGTAAACGAACATGAATCTCTCAAAATTCTTCATCGACCGGCCGATCTTTGCCGGCGTGCTGTCGCTGTTGATGCTGATAGCGGGCCTGATCGCGTTGCGCGGTCTGCCGATCTCGGAGTACCCGGAAGTCGCGCCGCCCTCGGTGGTGGTGCGTGCCCAGTACCCCGGGGCCAACCCGAAGGTGATCGCTGAAACAGTGGCCACCCCGCTCGAAGAGCAGATCAACGGCGTCGAAGGCATGCTCTACATGGGCAGCCAGGCGACCACCGACGGCGTGCTGACGCTCACCGTCACCTTCCGCCTCGGCACCGATCCCGACAAGGCACAGCAGCTGGTGCAGAACCGCGTCTCGCAAGCCGAGCCGCGTCTGCCCGAGGAAGTGCGCCGTCTCGGCATCACGACCGTCAAGAGCGCGCCTGACCTGACGATGGTGGTCCACCTCGTCTCGCCGAACAACCGCTACGACATCAACTACCTGCGCAACTACGCGGTGCTGAACGTGAAGGACCCGCTGGCGCGCATCGAAGGCGTGGGCCAGGTCCAGATCTTCGGCGGCGGCGACTACTCCATGCGCGTATGGCTCGACCCGCAGAAGGTCGCGCAGCGCGGCCTGTCGGCTTCCGACGTGGTGGCCGCCATCCGCGGCCAGAACGTGCAGGCCGCGGCCGGCGTGGTCGGCGCTTCGCCGGGCCTGTCGGGCGTGGACATGCAGCTGTCGATCAACGCGCAGGGCCGCCTGCAGAGCGAGGAAGAGTTCGGCGACATCATCGTCAAGAGCGGCACCGACGGCGCCGTCACGCGTCTTCGCGACATCGGCCGCCTCGAGATGGGCGCCGCCGACTACTCGCTGCGCTCGCTGCTGAACAACGACCCGGCCGTCGGCATGGGCGTGTTCCAGGCGCCGGGCTCCAACGCGCTCGACATCTCTGCCAACGTCCGCAAGACGATGGAAGAGCTCAACAAGAACATGCCCGAGGGCCTGGAATACCGCATCGCCTACGACCCGACGCAGTTCGTGCGCGCGTCCATCGAGTCGGTGATCCACACGCTGCTCGAAGCCATCATGCTGGTGGTGCTGGTCGTGATCCTGTTCCTGCAGACCTGGCGCGCCTCCATCATCCCGCTGCTGGCCGTGCCGGTGTCGGTGATCGGTACCTTCGCGGTGCTGCACATCCTCGGTTTCTCGATCAACGCGCTGAGCCTGTTCGGGCTGGTGCTGGCCATCGGTATCGTGGTGGACGACGCCATCGTCGTGGTGGAGAACGTCGAGCGGAACATCGAAGCCGGCCTGACGCCGCGTGAGGCCACGTACCGCGCCATGCGGGAAGTGTCGGGCCCGATCATCGCGATCGCGCTGGTGCTGGTGGCCGTGTTCGTGCCGCTGGCCTTCATCAGCGGGCTCACGGGCCAGTTCTACCGCCAGTTCGCGGTGACCATCGCGATCTCGACGGTGATCTCGGCCATCAACTCGCTGACGCTGTCGCCCGCGCTCGCCGCCTTGCTGCTGCGCGGCCACGACGAGCCCAAGGACGCGCTGACGCGCGGCATGGACCGCGTCTTCGGCTGGCTGTTCCGCGGCTTCAACCGCTTCTTCCATCGCGGCTCCGAGGCCTACAGCGGCGGCGTCAAGCGCGTGATTTCGCGCAAGGCGCTGATGCTGGGGATCTACGTCGCGCTCATCGCGGTGACCTTCGGCCTGTTCAAGGCGGTGCCCGGCGGCTTCGTGCCGGCGCAGGACAAGCAGTACCTGATCGGTTTTGCGCAACTGCCCGACGGCGCGACGCTGGACCGCACCGACGAGGTGATCCAGCGCATGGGCGAGATCATGAAGAAGAACCCGAACGTGGAAGACGCCATCGCCTTCCCGGGCCTGTCGATCAACGGCTTCACCAACAGCTCCAACTCGGGCATCGTGTTCGCCACGCTCAAGCCCTTCGACCAGCGCAAGCGCCCCGACCAGAGCGGCGGCGCGGTGGCGGGCCAGCTCAACGGCGCGTTCTCGAGCATCCAGGACGCTTTCATCGTGATGTTCCCGCCGCCGCCGGTGGCGGGCCTGGGCACCACGGGCGGCTTCAAGCTGCAGCTGGAAGACCGCGGCTCGGTGGGCTACGACCAGATGGACGCGGCGGTGAAGGCCTTCATGGCCAAGGCACAGCAGGCGCCCGAGCTGGCCGGCATGTTCACCAGCTGGCAGGTCAACGTGCCGCAGCTGTATGCCGACATCGACCGCACCAAGGCCCGCCAGCTCGGCGTGCCGGTGACGGACATCTTCGACACCATGCAGATCTACCTCGGCAGCCTGTATGCGAACGACTTCAACAAGTTCGGCCGCACGTACTCCGTGCGCGTCCAGGCCGATGCGCCTTACCGCGCCCGTGCCGAGGACGTCGGCCTGCTGAAGGTGCGCTCGACCTCGGGCGAGATGGTGCCGCTGTCGGCCCTGATGAAGGTGAACTCGACCTTCGGGCCTGAGCGCGCCATGCGCTACAACGGCTACCTTGCCGCCGACATCAACGGCGGCCCGGCGCCGGGTTACTCCTCGGGCCAGGCGCAGGACGCGATCGTGAAGATCGCCGCCGAGACGCTGCCCAAGGGCGTGAGCTTCGAGTGGACCGAGCTGACCTACCAGGAGATCCTGGCCGGCAACTCCGCCTTCCTGGTGTTCCCGCTGGCGATCCTGCTGGTGTTCCTGGTGCTGGCCGCGCAGTACGAGAGCCTGACGCTGCCGATCGCGATCATCCTGATCGTGCCGATGGGCATCCTGGCCGCGATGACCGGCGTGTGGATCTCGGGGGGCGACAACAACGTCTTCACGCAGATCGGGCTCATAGTGCTTGTGGGGCTGAGTGCGAAGAACGCGATCCTGATCGTGGAGTTCGCACGGGAGCTCGAATTCGCAGGCCGCACGCCCGTGCAGGCGGCCATCGAAGCCAGCCGGCTGCGCCTGCGCCCGATTCTCATGACCTCGCTGGCCTTCGTGATGGGCGTGCTGCCCCTCGTGCTGTCGACCGGCGCGGGCTCGGAGATGCGCAAGGCGATGGGCGTGGCGGTGTTCGCCGGGATGATCGGCGTGACGGCCTTCGGCCTGTTCCTGACGCCGGTGTTCTACGTGCTGATGCGCCGCCTCGCGGGCAACCGGCCGCTGAAGCTGCATGGCGAAGTGCCGCATGGCGAGGACTTCGTGTCGGCCGGCCATCCCGCGGCGCCTGCATCGCACGGCGGCTCGGGCGGCGGCGGTCTGAACCCGATGCCTGCGTCGCCGCGCCCCTCGCACGGCTCGCATGACTGATCGATCGAGACGAAGAAAGCTGATCATGAAATTCTCAGTACAACCCTTGGTGAAGCCCCTGCGGACTGCCTTGCTGCCGCTGATGGCCGCCCTGGTGCTGGCCGGCTGTGCCACCGTGCCCTCGGGCCTGCCCGAGATCCAGACCACCGCCCAGTTCAAGGAGCAGGGCAAGGAGCAGCAGCAACAAGGCGCCACGCCGCCCGCCGGCTTCACGCGCGCAGTGCCCGCCGAGGCACAGCCGCGTGGCGCCTGGTGGCTGGCGTTCAACGACCCGGTGCTCAATTCGCTGGTCGAGAAGGCCGACGTGAACAACGGCAACATCCAGGCCGCCGCCGCGCGGCTGGCCGAGGCCCGTGCGCTGGCGCGCAGCGCCAATGCCGACCGCCTGCCGCAGATCGGCCTGAGCGCCGGCGCCAACCGCGGCGCGGGCCTGGACAAGGCCACCGCCAGCACGCGCCCGGCCACGATGACCAACATCGGCGCCACCTTCTCGTACGAGGTCGACCTGTTCGGCCGCCTCTCGGGCGCGAGCAACGCGGCCAAGCTGGATGCAGCCGGCCGCGAGGCGCTGCTGCAGAGCACGCGCCTGGCGGTGCAGGCCGAGGTGGCGCAGACCTATCTGCAGCTTCGCGCACTCGATGCGGAGCGCGCGCTGGTGCGCGAGCAGGTCGAGGCCTACCGCGACACGCTGCGCCTGTCGCAGCGCCGCGAGCAGGCCGGCGACATTGCCGAGCTCGACGTGGCGCGGGTGCAGACCGAGGTGTCGTCCACCGAGTCGGACGCGCTCGCGCTCGACCGCCAGCGCGCCCAGGTGGAACATGCGCTCGCGGTGCTGGTGGGCGATTCGGCCTCCAGCTTCGGCCTGAGCGGCGCCGACTGGTCGACCACGCTGCCGAGCATTCCGCCGGGCGTGCCGGCCACGGTGCTCACGCGCCGTCCCGACGTGTCGGCCGCGCAGAGCGCCGTGCTCGCGGCGCAGGCCCGCGTCGGCGTGGCGCAGGCCGCGTGGTTCCCCGACATCTCGCTGACCGGCGCCGCCGGCTATGCCTCGCCCGAGATCGGCGACCTCTTCAAGTGGTCGGCCCGCTCGTGGGGCGTGGGTGCGCTGCTGTCGCTGCCGATCTTCGACGGCGGCCGCCGCGAGGCCGGCGTGCAGGGCGCCAACGCCCAGCTCGACGGCGCACTAGCCAGCTACCGCACGCAGGTGCTGGTGGCCTTCCAGGAGGTGGAAGACCAGCTGGCCGCCATCCGCACGCTGCAGGAGCAGTCGGTGGTGCAGGCGCAGGCCGTCACCTCGGCGGCCCGTGCGACGAGCCTGTCGGACACGCGCTACCGCAACGGCTACATCAGCCAGCTCGATCTGCTGGACGCCCGCCGCAGCGAGTTGCGCAACCGCCGCCAGGCGCTGCAGGTGAAGTCGGCCCAGTACCAGGCGGCCGTGGGTCTGATCCGCGCCATCGGCGGAGGCTGGGACGTGCCGGCGCCCGTGGCTGCGGCCGGCACCGCGCAGACCACGGTGGCCGCGCGCTGAATCGCTCGGGAAAGAAATTGACAGCCTGAACGCCGCAAGGCGGTCTTGCGCCGTCGGGGGCTCAGCCGGTTTCGCCGGCGGGGCTTTCGGCGGCGCTTATTTTTTGCAGCTCCAGCACGCCCATGGCCAGGGCGTTCGAATAGCTGGCCTGCGGCCGGACGGCCCTGCGGCAGACCCGGTAGTCCAGGGTTTCGGAGGCTTCGTCGGCGTGGTGGGCCTCGAGCAGGGTCCAGAAGAACTGGCCCGGCTCGGGTTCCTCGACGGTCAGCGCCAAATCGTTCAAGGCTGGCATGGTTCCCTGGGGTGTGTTGTTGTGACAGTGTGCGACGCCAGGGGGTACGCGGGAAAGCGCCACCTGGATTCGCCGCCCGCATTTGCTGCGTCCAGATGTGAAAGATGTCGCACTCCGGCGGAGCGGCCGCGGCGCTCAACGACAATCCGCCGATGAGTTCAAAGGCGAATAGCGGGCCGGCGCGCTGCGTCATGGTCCTGGGCACCACCAGCGGCGCCGGCAAGAGCTGGCTGGCCACCGCGCTGTGCCGCTGGTATGCCCGCCGGGGCCTGAAGGTGGCGCCCTTCAAGGCGCAGAACATGAGCAACAACGCCCGCGTGGTCGATGGCGGCGAGATCGGCAGCGCCCAGTATTTCCAGGCCCTGGCCGCGAATGCGGTGCCCGACGTTCGCATGAACCCGCTGCTGCTCAAGCCCGAGCGCGACACCCACAGCCAGGTGGTGCTGATGGGGCAGGTGAGCGAGGCGCTCTCGGCCTTGCCCTGGCGCGGGCGCAGCGAGCGCGTCTGGCCGCAGATCGCGCAGGCGCTCGACGAGCTGCGCGCCGGGAACGACGTGGTCGTGATCGAAGGCGCCGGTTCGCCGGCCGAGATCAACCTGATGGCCAGCGACATCGTCAACATGCGCATCGCCCGCCACGCCCAGGCGCGCTGCCTGCTGGCGACCGACATCGACCGCGGCGGCGCCTTCGCCCACCTCTACGGCACCTGGGCGCTGCTGCCCGAGGCCGACCGGGCGCTGCTGCGCGGCTTCGTGCTCAACAAGTTCCGGGGGGATGCCTCGCTGCTCGCGCCGGCGCCCCAGCAGTTGCAGGAGCTGACCGGCGTGCCCACGGTGGCGACGCTGCCGATGTGGTGGCAGCACGGCCTGCCCGAGGAAGACGGCGTGTTCGACGACCGCAGCCGCTCCAGCGGCACCGTCACGCGCACGGTGGCGGTCGTCGCCTATCCGCGCATCAGCAACCTCGATGAATTCCAGGCGCTGAAGAACTTGCCCGGCGTGCGGCTGGTCTGGGCGCGCACGCCGGCCGACGTGGCCGCCGCCGACTGGATCGTGCTGCCCGGCTCCAAGAACACCAGCGGCGACCTGGCCTGGCTGCGCGCGCAGGGGCTGGACCGTGCCGTGGCCGCGCATGCCGAACGCGGCGGCGCAGTGCTGGGCATCTGCGGCGGCCTGCAGATGCTGGGCGAGGCGCTGGTCGATCCGCATGGCATCGACGGCAATGCGCCGGGGCTCGGCCTGCTGCCGCTGGTGACGGTGTTCGAGCGCGAGAAGACGGTGCGGCATCGCACGGCCGGCTTCGGCGAGCTGACCGGCGCCTGGAGCGCGCTGTCGGGCGTGCCGGTTGGCGGCTACGAGATCCATCACGGCCAGACCGCCGAGCACCCGCAACTCGCGCACGACGGCAGGGCTGTGATGCCCGAGGGGCTGGCCTGGCAGAACGCGCGGGGCAACGTGCTCGGCATCTATCTTCACGGCCTGTTCGAGGACCCGGGCGCGCTGCACGCGCTCTTCGGCGCCTCGGCGCCCACGCTGGAATCCACCTTCGACGGCCTGGCCGATTTCATCGACACCCACTTCGACGCCGGCGTGCTCGCCGGACTGATTGCATGACCGAATTCGTTCCCACGATCCCCGACATTTCCGACGCCGCGCTCGCCGCACGCCTGCAGGCCGCGCTCGACAACAAGACCAAGCCGCTTGGCGCGCTCGGCCGGCTGGAGGCGCTGGCGCTGCGCATCGGCAGCATCCTCGGCACCGACAAGCCCGTGCTGGAGGCGCCGCAGATGCTGGTCTGCGCCGCCGACCACGGGCTGGCGGCGCGCGGCGTCTCGGCCTACCCGAGCGAGGTGACCTGGCAGATGGTCGAGAACTTCCTGGCCGGCGGCGCCGCCGTGAGCGTGCTCGCGCGCCAGCACGGCCTGGCGTTGACGGTGGTGGACTGCGGCGTGCGCCGCGACTTCCAGGCGCGCCCGGGTCTGGTGTCTCGCCGCGTCGCCCCCGGCACGGCCGACGCTTCGGTGGCGCCGGCGATGAGCGCCGAACAATGCGCGCAGGCGATTGCCAACGGCCGCGAGGTGGTGCGCGCGCTGCCGGGCAACGCGCTGCTGCTCGGCGAGATGGGCATCGGCAACAGCTCGTCGGCCGCGCTGCTGCTGTCGCGCCTGGGCGGGCTGGACATCGAAGCCTGCATCGGCATCGGCACTGGCCTCGACGCGGCCGGCCTGGCGCGCAAGCGCGAGGTGCTGCGGCAAGTGCTCGCGCTGCACGCCGGCGCGACGGCACCGCTGGAAGCGCTCGCGGCACTCGGCGGCTTCGAGCTGGCGACACTGGCGGGCGCGGTACTCCAGGCGGCCAGCGAACGGCGGGTGATCGTGGTCGACGGCTACATCGCCAGCGCCGCGGTGCTGGTGGCGCAGGCGCTGCAGCCGCACGTGGTGCAGCGCTGCGTGGCCGCGCACCGCTCGGCCGAGCCGGGGCATGCGCTGCTGCTGGAGCGGCTGGGGCTCGATCCGCTGCTGCAACTCGACCTGCGCCTGGGCGAGGGCTCGGGCGGCGCGCTGGCATGGCCGCTGCTCGAATCCGCCTGCCGCATCCTGCGCGAGATGGCGAGCTTCGAATCGGCCGGCGTGTCTCGAAAGGAAGCATGACCGCCGCGCCGGGCCGCCCCAAGCAAGCTCGCACCGCAGTGCGAAGCACGAAGGTATTCCTGTGAGCGGCATCCGCCATTTCCTGCTCGCGCTGCAGTTTTTCACCCGGGTGCCGGTGACGGGCTCGCTGGCCGAGTGGGTTGGCTTCAGCCCGCAGATGCTGCGCGCGAGTGCTGCTCATCTGCCCGGCATCGGCTGGCTGGTGGGCGGGGTGGCGGCGGCGGTGTTCGCGGGCGTGGCCTGGGGCTTGCAGGGTACGGCGGGAGCGTTGGCCGCTGCGGTGATCAGCACGGTCGCCACGGTGATGCTCACCGGGGCTTTCCATGAAGACGGGCTGGCCGACGTGGCCGACGGCCTGGGCGGCTCGGCGAATCGCGAGCGGGCGCTGGAGATCATGAAGGACTCGCGCATCGGCGCCTTCGGGGCCGTGGCGCTGGTGCTGGCGCTCGGGCTCAAGTTCGCGCTGCTCGCCGCGCTGGCGGGGCGGGGGCTGCAGGCGGCGGCGATCGCCATCGTCGGCGCGCATGTGCTGTCGCGGCTGATGCCGCTGTTCCTGATCCGCTGGCTGCCCTATGTGGGCGACAGCGGCGCGAGCAAGGCCAAGCCGCTGGCGGATGCGATCAGCCCGGGCGCGCTGCTCATCGCCATCGTCTGGACGGTGCCTGCCGTGGTGTTGCTTCTGCAGGCACACGATGCGGTTCATGTCGCGGCGGCGGTGCTCGCGGCCACGCTCGCGGCGGGCTGGATGGCGCGGCTCTTCGTGCGGCGGCTGCAGGGCTTCACGGGCGACGGGCTGGGCGCGACGCAACAGGTCTGCGAACTCGCCATCTACCTCGCGCTGGCCTGGAAGGCATGAGCACGCTCTGGCTCCAGCGCCATGCGCCGGTCGTGGCCCAACCCGGCCTCTGCTACGGGGCGACGGACCTCGAAGCCCATGCCGACGCCACGCTGGCTGCCGCCGGCCGCATCGCGCCCGTGCTGCCGGCGGGCGTGACGCTGTGCAGCTCTCCGCTGAGGCGCTGCGTCGCGCTGGCCGAAGCCATCGCCGCGCTGCGGCCGGACCTGTCGGTCCGGCGCGACGTGCGGCTGGCCGAGATGGATTTCGGCGCGTGGGAAGGCCGGCCCTGGGCCGACATCCCGCGCGAGGACTTCGACGCCTGGACGGCCGACTTCGCCGATCTGCGCGCCGGCACCCGCGGCGAGAGCGTGCGCGCCTTCATGTCGCGCATCGCCGAGGCGCACGACGAATGGCTGGCTCGGCCGCGTGACACGCTCTGGGTCACTCATGCGGGCGTGCTGCGCGCCGTGACCCTGCTGCAACGCGGCATCCGCTGCCCGGTGGTGGCGGGCGACTGGCCGTCAGGCGAGATGCCCTTCGGCAATTGGCTGGTTTTCGATAAAAAACCCTGACCGGACAGCGGCCGCGCGCTACTTGCCGCCCGCGCCGCTGCCTTCGTCGTTGCGCGCCAGCTCCCGCCGCATCCGCTCGGCGACCGCGCTGCGCCCGTGGGCGTCCAGCTTCAGGTAGATGTTCTTGAGGTGCCACTTGACCGTGTCCAGCGACAGGCCGAGCGTGAGCGCGATCTTCTTGTTGGGCAGCGACTGCAGCAGCAGCTCGGCGATCTCGGCCTCGCGCAGCGTGAGCAGCCGCGTCAGGCGCCGGTCGTCGCGCAGGCGCGGCACCGGCGCAGGCTCGGTGCGCGCGTCGAGCTGCGAACGGGCCTGCGCCTCGATGCGCTCGATGAAGAAGCCCAGCACCGGGTCGAGGTTGGGGATGGACGCCGCCGTGCGGATCAGTGGCAGGACGTTGTCGTGCGCGCCCAGCAGGGTCTGCAGCAGCCCGAGCCGATGGCCCAGGCGCAGGGCCGCGCACACGCGCGCCCTGGACGCCTCGGCGCGGCCCAGCCTGCGTTCGACCTCGGCCGCCTGCAGCTGCAGGGCGGCGACGAGGCCGACCTGCCCGAGTTTTTCGTAGTGCCGCGACAGGTTTTCGATTCTTTCCAGCATGGAGGGCTGGTCGCCGTCGTGCATCGCCATGCGGATGCGCGCGCGCTCCACGACGTCGGCGATGCGCCGCAGCGTGCCGTGGCCGACGGCGGGATGCCGGGCGTGCAGCGCTTCCAGTTCCTGCAGCGATTCGCGCGCGGCGCCGGCGTCGCCGTTCGCGAGCTGGACACCGAGCTGCTCCAGCAGCACGCAGGCCAGCGCGCGGTCCATGCCGTAGCGCCGCAGGAAGCAGCCGGCCTGCGCGAGGTGCTCGAGCGCCTCGCGCTGGCGGCCGGCGGCCTGCTGCGCGCGGTTGGCCACGATGATCATGCGCAGCGTGGTGTCGGGAATCAGCCCGTCGTGCGTGCCCAGCTGCTCCTGCATGAAGCGCGCCGCTACCAGCGGGCCCTGCTGTTCGTACAGAACCTCGACCAGCAGCTGGGCGGTGAGCCGCGCCGCCTCGCCGCAGCGCGCGCCGCGCTCCTGCGCCTCGTCCAGCACCTGGCGGTAGATGCGCTCCGCCCGGTGCATCTGGCCTTCGATGGCGTACGACAGCCCGACCAGGCACTGGCCCACCAGCGAGCCGAAGAGGGTGCCGGCGACCGGCTCGCCGTCGATGCGGGGAGCCGGCTCGTCGCGCTGGATTCGGCGCGCCTCCTCGAATTCGCCGCGATGCAGGTGCAGCCAGGTCAGCACGTTGCGCCTGCCGGCCACCGCGAACTCGTCGGCCGCGGGCGGCGGGGCCAGCAGCTCGGGCAGCAGCCAGGAGAGGGCGTCGTCGTCGTCGTTGCGGATGGCGAACAGGCAGCCCAGCAGCGTCAGCCGGTAGCGCATGGCCGGGTCGAGCGCGCCGGGCCTGGCGCGCAGGCGCTCGATGCTGCGGGCGCAGTCGTCCAGCCTGTAGTCGGCCAGCTCGACCCAGCCAATCCAGAGACCGAGATTGGCGTTGTCGCCGACCGTCCGGGCGTCGAGCTGGCGCAGCAGCGCGATCACCTCGCTCATCTTGCCCCGGGTGAAGAGCGCCTCCGCGCCGCGCTCGGCCAGCCGGCCTGCCGTTTCGTGGTTGTTGGCCGCGAGCGCGTGCCGCACGGCCTGGTGGTGCATGCCGCGGGTCGCGAAGGCGTGGCAGGCCGTGGCATGCACCCGCAGGCGCGAAGCTTCGGGCCAGGCCGCGAAGCGCACCAGCAGCACGCTGCGCAGCAGCGGATGCATGTGCCACCAGCGCTCGTGGGTGGCTGTCTCGGACGTTTCCACCACGAGCGACAGCAGGCCCTCGCGCACCAGCGGCTCCAGCAGCTCGGCGCACAGGGCCGGGGTGTAGCCGTCGCCGGCCAGGTCGGCGCACAGCGGCGCGCTGAAGCGCGTGGTGGCGGCGCAGCACGTGAGCAGGCGCAGCTGCGTTTCCGACAGGCGAGGGAAGACGTGCGCGTGGAAGTAGGCCGCGAAAGGCTCCGGGTCGGGCACGCCGTGCAGCAGCGGCGACTGCACGCCGCGCCGGCGGCGCACGTCGGCGCTGGCCAGCCGCAGCAGGGCCGGCCATCCCTCGGTCAACCGGTGGATAGTCGCGGCCGCGCGCTCGTCGAGGTGAGGCAGCCGCATGCCGAGATAGTCGATCGATTCCGGCAGGCTGAAGCGCAGGTCGTCGTTGCGCAGTTCCAGCACTGTCTTGGAGGCGGGGGAGTGCGCCAGCGTCATCGGCAGCTCGTCCTGGCTGGCGAACACGCACAGCAGGTTCGGCGGCGCGTATTCGACGAGCAGCTGCAGCGCGTGCAGCACGTTGCCGCTCTGGGCGCACTGCACGTCGTCCACGATCAGCACCACCCTGCGGCCATGCGCCGCGATGCCGCGCACCAGCGCGATGACCAGCCGCTCCGTCGAGAGCGCATCGGGAACGGCGTGCGCCATGGCCTGCCTGGGAATGGCGGTGTCGATGCCAGCGAGGGCCGACATCAGGCCGGTCATGAAGTGCAGGTCGCCCTCGGGAAGATCGGCGAGCCTGAGCCAGGCGATGCCGGCGTCCGACGAGACCAGCTCGCGCTGCCAAGTCAGCAGCAGCGAGCTCTTGCCGAAGCCGGCGGGTGCGCGCAGCACAACGCAGCGCCGGGTGTCCGGACCGTCGAGCCTCTCGAGCAGGCCTTGACGAACCAGCAGGCGGCGGCTTCGCGTGCGCAGAGCGGGCGTACCGGGGATTGGGGCGGGTTGCATCGCTGCGGATTCTGAGTCATCCCGCGCGCGGATCGGATCCCATATTCGAGGGTTTGCCCCTCCCCACCCTTCGAGGGTGGGGTGGCGCGCGGCCGCGCTGCCGATGAGGCAGCGCAGCCCTCAACAACAAGTCCACTGGAGAAAGCCTCATGTTCGATCTCTCGAATCTCAAGATCGGAGCCCGCCTCGGGCTGGGTTTTGCACTGTTGCTGCTGTTGCAGCTTGTCATCACCGGCATCGGCCTGCGCGAGATGGCGCGCCTCTCGCAGAGCGTCGCCTTCGCGACCGAAGTGGGCCAGCGCAAGCTCGACGAACTCAACAACGTGCAGTCGGCCATCGGCAAGCGGGCCATCGCGGCGCGCAACCTGGCGCTGGTGTCCGATCCGGCGGCGCAGAAGGGCGACATCGACCTCGTCGGCAGCTCGCAGCGCGAGATCGACGCCGGCCTGCAGAACCTCGCCGCCGTGATGGCCGCGCCGGACGCCTCCACCCCCGAGGAGCGCAGGATGCTCGAGAAGCTGCGCGCGCTCGAGGCGCAGTACCTGCCCATCGCGAAGAACGTTGTCGGCCTGGCCACCTCGCGCCAGACCGACGCGGCCGTGAAGGTGCTGACGCAGGAATGCATGCCGCTGCTCAACCAGGTGCTGGCGCATGTCTCGGCCTTCCAGGCGATGCTGCGGAAAAGCGCCGACGAAAGCACCGGCTCGACCCAGGCGGCGTACCAGCGCGCCAAGTGGATGATCCTGTGGATCAGCTGCGCTTCGCTGGCCGGCGGGGTGCTGCTGGCATACCGCATGACCCGCTCCATCACGCGGCCGCTGGGTCAGGCGGTGACCGTGGCGCAGCAGGTGGCCTCGGGCGACCTGACGGCGCGCATCGAGGTGGCCGACGCCTCGGAGTCGGGCATGCTGATGCGCGCGCTGCGCTCGATGAACGACGAGCTCGCCAAGGTGGTGGGGCAGGTGCGCGACGGCACCGATTCCATCGCCTCGGCCTCGGGCCAGATCGCTTCGGGCAACCGCGACCTGTCGTCGCGCACCGAGGCGCAGGCCAGCTCGCTGGAGCAGACGGCCGCCGCCATGCAGGAGCTCACCGGCACCGTCAGGCAGAACGCCGACAACGCGCGGCTGGCCAACCAGCTCGCCGACTCGGCCTCGCAGGTGGCCTCGCGCGGCGGCGCGGTGGTCGATCAGGTGGTGGAGAAGATGGCGTCCATCAACGCCTCCTCGAGGAAGGTGGTGGAGATCATCGGCGTGATCGACGGCATCTCGTTCCAGACCAACATCCTCGCGCTGAACGCCGCCGTGGAGGCGGCCCGCGCCGGCGAGCAGGGCCGCGGCTTCGCGGTGGTGGCCTCGGAGGTGCGCAGCCTGGCCCAGCGTTCGGCCGCGGCGGCCAAGGAAATCAAGACGCTGATCGGCGACTCGGTGGGCGAGGTGGAGGCTGGCAGCACCCTGGTCAACGAGGCCGGCAAGACCATGGAGGAAATCATGGGCAGCGTGCGGCGCGTGACGGACATCATGGCGGAGATCACGGCGGCCAGCCAGGAGCAGGCGGCCGGCATCGGCCAGGTCAACGACGCCATCAAGCAGATGGACCGCACCACCCAGCAGAACGCGGCGCTGGTCGAAGAGGCCTCGGCCGCCGCGCAGTCGATGAACGACCAGGCCGCGGGGCTGGTGCACGCGGTGCGGATGTTCAAGCTGGCCTGAATCCGCCCTTCAGCGGCCGGTCAGTTCGACTTGCGCCACTGCTCGCGCCAGAGCTTGTCGAGCTGCGGCGCGAGCGTGGCGGGCGGCGAGCCCAGCAGGCGGTTGCCGCCGTTGCGCTGCACCAGGCCGTAGATGCGGCCGGAGCCCTGGTCGTACAGCGCGATGGCGTTGTTGTCGTAGCAGTCGTGCGGCTTGCAGAAGGCATGCAGCAGGTAGCGCGTGCCATCGACCGTCACCCATTGCGGTTCGGGTGCCGGGCCTTCGCGGCGCACCAGCCAGCGCTCGTTTTCGCGCGTGCCCAGCGCGGCGCGCCAGGCCTTCTGCATGGCGGGGCCCTGCGCCAGCGCGGCGGGGCTCCCGGTGGGCGGCGGCGGTACCTTGGCGGCAGGCTCGGGCGGAGGCGGCAGCGCGCGGGCGGCGCCGTTGCAGCGCCAGTAGCGCAGCTTCATCATCTCGGGGCCGAGCTGGCCGGCCAGGGGCTTGTCGGCATCGAGGGTGGCGTACTGGCCGCGCGAGCTGCGGTAGACCAGGAAGGTGAGGGCGCCGGCCTTGCCCGTGTCGCCCACCAGCGCCACGTCGAAGCCCGCGGGCGGCGGGCTGTTGCCGAAGAGGCTGTGGACCGTCTGCGGCTCGCGTGTGACCACGCGGCGCTTGCCGCTCTCGGCGATCAGCGAATCCTGCCGCACCTGCAGCGCGGCGGCCGAGTTGTCCGCGCAGTCGGCGGACCAGCGGCCGGTGTACTGGGCGATGTAGTTGGGAAGCTGCTGGCCGCCCTGTTGCGCCCAGGCGGCGGCCGGCAGCAGCGCGGCCAGCATGGCGGTGCGCAGCAGGGCCCGGGAGTGGTCGGTGGTCGTCGCTGTGGTCTTGCTTCTCGTCATTCGTCGTGGTTGTCTTGTCTCAGGCCGATCTGGGCGCGGGCGTCTTGGGCCTGTAGGAGCAGAAGGTGGCCACCGCGCATTCCCAGCAGCGCGGCTTGCGCGCCACGCAGATGTAGCGGCCATGCAGGATCAGCCAGTGGTGGGCATGCAGCCGGTACTCCAGTGGGACGCGCTTCTCGAGCTTGAGTTCCACCTCCAGCGGCGTCTTGCCCGGAGCCAGCCCGGTGCGGTTGCCTACGCGGAAGATGTGCGTGTCGACCGCAATCGTCGCCTCGCCGAAGGCCACGTTCAGCACCACGTTCGCCGTCTTGCGGCCGACGCCCGGCAGCGCTTCCAGCTCGGCGCGGGTGCGCGGCACCTCGCCTCCGTGCTGTTCCACCAGCATGCGGCAGGCCTCGATCAGGTGCCTGGCCTTGCTGCGGTACAGGCCGATGGTCTTGATGTATTCCTCCAGCCCCTCCACGCCCAGATCGAGGATGGCCTGCGGCGTGTTCGCCACCGGAAAGAGCTTGCGGGTGGCCTTGTTCACGCCCACGTCGGTGGCCTGGGCCGACAGCAGCACGGCGGCCAGCAGCTCGAAGGGGGTGCTGTACTCCAGTTCGGTCTCGGGCTCGGGGTTGGCCGCCTGCAGGGTGGCGAAGAAGAGGGGGATGTTGTCTTTTTTCATGGGCGTCGGAAGTGCGGCAGGCAGGGGGCCGGCAAGGGGCCGGCAAGGGCGGCAGCCGCAATATATCGTCGAAAGCAGATAGCCTTACGCAGCTTTATTGCCCGCGCTTTGGCGACAATGCCACCCCAGAAAGAGAGACCGACCATGCAATTCGCCTCCCGCCTCGACAACGTCGAGACCTCCGCCATCCGCGAACTCTTCAAGCTGCTGGGCAAGCCAGGCATCATCAGCTTCGCGGGCGGCTTCCCCGACAGCGCCATGTTCGACGTCGAAGGCCTCAAGGAGGCGAGCCAGAAGGCACTCACCGAGGAACCCGGCGGCGCGCTGCAATACGGCGCCACCGAAGGCTACGAACCCCTGCGCACGCAGCTCAGCTCCTTCATGAAGACCAAGGGCGTCGACGTCGACCCCAGCGGCCTGATCGTCACCACCGGCAGCCAGCAGGCGCTGGACCTGCTGGGCAAGACCATGATCTCGCCCGGCGACAAGGTCATCGTCGAGGGCCCGACCTTCCTGGCCACCATCCAGTGCTTTCGCCTCTACGGCGCGCAGCTCATCAGCGCGCCCATCGACGCCAATGGCGTGAAGACCGACGAGCTCGAGAAGCTCATCGCCGAGCACAAGCCCAAGTTCGTCTACCTGATTCCCACCTTCGGCAACCCCAGCGGCGCCATGCTGAGCCTGGAGCGCCGCAAGAAGGTGCTGGAGCTGGCCGTGAAGTACCAGACGCTGATCGTCGAGGATGACCCCTACGGCGACCTCTACTTCGGCGAGGCCCCGCCGCCTTCGATCATGTCGCTGAGCAAGGACGTGCCCGGCAGCCGCGAACTGCTCGCGCACTGCGGCAGCCTGAGCAAGGTGCTGAGCCCCGGCCTGCGCATCGGCTGGATGATCGCGCCGCCCGAGCTGCTGGCCAAGGCCACCATGTGCAAGCAGTTCAGCGACGCCCACACCAGCACCTTCTCGCAGGCCACGGCCGCGCAGTACCTCAAGAGCGGCCGCATGCCCGCCACGCTGGCGCATGTGCGCGAGGTGTACGGCCAGCGCGCGCAGGCCATGGGCGCGGCGCTCAAGCGCGAGCTGGGCGACGCGGTGAGCTTCACCCAGCCCAACGGCGGACTGTTCTTCTGGGCCCGCCTGACGGGCGCCAACGGCAAGCTGGCCGACGCGAACGAACTGGCCAAGCGCGCCATCGAGAAACTGGTGGCCTTCGTGCCCGGCGCGCCGTTCTTCGCGGAGAAGCCCGACGTTGCGACTCTGCGCCTGAGCTTCGCGACGGCCGACGTGGCGAAGATCGAAGAGGGCGTGAAGCGCCTGGGCCAGGCCCTCTGAAACGCTGAAGGCCGGTGGTGTGCGCGGTCTGCGCGCCACCGGCCGGACGCTGGCTAGAACTGGTACCTGGCGCTCGCGACCAGCGTGCGCTCGTTGCCGGGGTAGTAGTTATCGTATGCGCGCGAAGCGGTGTATTTGCGGTTGGCCAGGTTGGTCGCCGACAGCGCCAGGCGCCACGGGCCGGTCGTGTAGTGCACCGTGGCGTCCAGCAAAGCCACGCCGCCTTCGGCGGTGGTGTTGGCCACCTGGTTCCAGCGCTTGCCGATGTAGCGTACGCCGCCGCCGAAGCCTAGGCCGTTGTTCATGGTGTATTCGAGCCACAGGGACGCGGATTGCTTGGGAACCTGGATCGGCATCTTTCCGAGCTCTCTCGTATCGGCGCTCTCCAACACCTTCATGTCGAGCGCGGTATAGGAGGCGATGAAGTTCAGGTTGCGAGCCAGCTCGGCCTTGGCTTCCAGTTCGAGGCCGCGCGAGCGGATGCGGCCGATCTGGCGGGACTCGAAGGTGTTCTGGTCGTAGGTGACCACGTTCGATTTGCGCAAGTCGAAAACGGCCGCTGTGAACGAAGTGCGCGAGTCTTCGGGCTGATACTTGATGCCGGCTTCGACCTGCTTGCCCCTGGTCGGCCGCAGCGGGCTGCCGTTGAGGTCGACGCCGCTGGTCGGCATGAAGGACGTGGCATAGCTGACATACGGCGCCCAGCCGTTGCCGATCAGATAGCTCAGGCCGGCACGGCCGCTGAACTTGTTGTCGGCCTGGCCTTTGCGGGAGTTGTTGATTCGGTCGGTGGTTTCGGACTTCACACGATCCTGCCGGCCACTGAACGTGAGCACCCAGCGGTCATCGATCCTGATCTGGTCTTGCGCGTAGAAGCCGAGCTGCTGGGTGATCTGGGTGTAGTCGCTGCGGGGGAGCGTGGGCTCTTGAACCGGCACCAGGTTGATGGGGTTGCGCAAGTCGAGGCCGGGTGCCGGTCCGGAGAACTCCTTGGACGTGTAGCGCACGCGGGTCGCGTCGAAGCCGAACAGCAGCGTGTGCTCGGCGATCCCGGTGCGGACACGGCCCTGCAGCTGCGCGTCCGAACTCCACTGGCTGAACCACTCCGGAAACGAGCGCGCGCTGCGCGTGAGCGTGTAGTTGTCGGGGCGCAGCGCATGGCGCAGGATGTGCTTGTCGACGCGGGCGTTGGAGTAGCGCAGGTTGTGGCGCACCGTCCAGCTGTCGTTCAGTTCGTGCTCGAACAGGTAGCCCAGCGATTCCTGGCGGTTCCTGATGCGGCTGAACTTCGGGTCGCCGCGCATGATGCCGGTATTGCGGCCTGCGTTGTCCACGACATTGAAGATGTCGTCGCTGGCCTTGTTGTCGAGAAATTCGCCGAGCAGCGTGAACGAGGTTTTGGCCGTGGGCCGCCAGCGCAGCGAAGGAGCCAGGTAGGTGCGCTTGTTCGCGAACGGCGTGCCATCTCCGTAGCGCATCTGCGAATTGGTGTCCAGGCCGAGGCCCACCAGGCGGTAACTGAGCGTGTCGCTGGCGACGCCACCCAGATCGAAGGCCAGTTGCTTGCGCTGGAAGCTGCCGTACTTCACCTCGACTTCGCGCACCGGCGTGTTGTCCGGCATCTTGCTCACGCGGTTGATGATGCCGCCGGCATCGCCCTGGCCGAAGACGGCCGAGGCCGGCCCGCGCAGCACTTCGATGCGCTCGAGCCCGTAGGTCTCGGTCACGGCGTAGGCTGGCATGGCGAGGCCGTCGCGGTAGCCTGACATGCCCGATGTGGCGTCGAAGCCGCGCATCAGGATCCAGTCGATGCCCCGGGGATCGAAGCCCCAGTTGCCGACCGCAACGCCGGGCGTGTAGCGCACGGCTTCCATGATGTCCTGGGCGCCGCGTGCATCCATTTCGTCTCGACCGATGACCGAGATCGACTGCGGCACTTCGAGCAGCGGCGTGTCGGTCTTGGTGGCGGTCTGGCTGCGCCGGGCCACATAGCCGGGCACGGGGCCGATGGCGTCCTCGGGCTGCGCCGAGGCGCTGACCGTCACGGCCGGCAGCGTGTTGCCGGAGCCCTGCGAAGCGCGTTCGATGACCAGCGTGTTGTTCGTTGTCTGTCCGGCCAGGCCGGTGCCTTGCAGCAGTTGGGCGGTGGCCGCGCCCACGCCCAGGCCGGCCGGTATCGCCTGGCTGCGCAGGCCGTTCAGCAAGGCAGGCGGCGCCAGCAGCTGCAGTCCGGCCTGGCGGGCCAGTTGGTTCAGCGCCTGGTCCAGCGGCTGGGAAGGGATGGCAACGCCGATGACCGCGCCCAAAGCCGCCGGCCTCGCCTGCGGAGCCAGCGGCATCGGGGTGCCTTGCGCCATTGCGCTCTGGCCCGCTTGGGCGGCACAGGCCAGGGCGGCGGCGGAGATCAGGTGGCGCGAGGCGCGGCGTGGAATGATGGTGCGGGAAGGCATGCGATGAGGTCGGTTCATTTCTGGGCCATGGAAATCCGGACGGTCCGCTGGGCGGACTTTTCCGGGCTCTGCAGGCTGATACGACCGAGCGGCGCAAATCCCTCACGCGATTTGCAAAAGAAATGCGATGTCAGGGCTGCGAACGGCGCGCGATGACGATGGCTTGCGGGCTGCCAGGCTCTTCGCGCACCTGGACCGGCAGGCTCCCGGGCAGCAGGCGCAGCCAGGTTCCGGCCTGCGCGATCTGCACGCGGCCGAACACCGGCAACGAAGCGGCATCGGGCTCGATGCGCAGCGGGCGCGGGCTGTAGCGCGCGAGACGGGAGACGACCTCTCCCAGCGGCACGTAGTGGAAGTCGAGCCAGCCTTCACGCCAGGACGCCACCGCGGCGGCCTCGCCGGGATGCGCCGTGGTGAACCGCCGCGACGCATCGATGCGCGCGCTGTCGCCGGCGCCGAGGATGCGCTCTTCGCCGCCGCCGCTGCGAACCCGCACTCGGCCCGATTCGACCGCCACGCACAGACTGCCGTCTTGCAGCGCGGCTTCGAAACGTGTGCCGAGCACGGTGATCTCGTGGCCCAGCGCGGTGACGACGAAGGGGCGCGATTCGTCGCGCGCCACGTCGAAGAAGACGCTGCCCGCGAGCAGCCGCACGGTTCGGCGTGCCGCGTAGTAGGTCACTTCGGCGCGGCTGTCCGCATCCAGCGTGAGGCGGCTGCCGTCCGGCAGGGCCTGGCTGCGGATGCGGCCGATGGCGGTGGACAGGCTCCCTTGGTAGTCCGGCACCCATTGACGCCAGGCCTGCCAAAGCACAGCGCTGCCGATGCCCAGGCCGGCGATGCCGAGCAGCGTGGACAGGGCTCTGCGGCGTCCGGTGCGTACCGGCACGGCGTCGCCTCGCCACCGATGCAGCGCGGCTTCGATGCTGTCGAGTGCGCGCATCACCTCGCGCTCGACGGTCTTGATGGAGACGCCGTAGCGTTCGGCCAGCGCGGCGTGGCCGATGCCTTCGAGCCGGTCGGCCAGGAAGATGTCGCGGCTGCGCTGGGGCAGCTGTCTCAGCGCGGCGTCGACGGCATCGAGGGCCTGCCGGTGGGCGCAGAGATCGGCGACGTCGTGCGTGCCATGTTCGCGTGCGGCGCAGTCGTCGGCGTCGATGTGCGATGCCGTGGCAAAGCGCTCCATGCCGCGCCGGCGGCGACGCAGGTGGTCGATGGCGATGTTCTCGGCCACTGCGTACACATAGGCGCGTGCGGCGGGCTCCGGCGGGGTCTCCCCTCCGTGTTGCGGGCTTTCGGCACGTTCGGCCAGGCGCAGCCAGGTGTCATGCGCCAACTCGCGCGCGTCATGCGTGCTGCCCGTGCGGCGCGCGATGAACCGCACCAAATCCTGGTAACTGTCCTGAAAGGCGCGAAGCAGCAGGATGGAGGAGAGTTGGGCGGACATCTGGAATGAATACGTCGGTATTGCTCTCCAGATTATTATCGAGAATGGTTCTCATTTGTGAGGTCAAGCCGCAGGGCTTCGTGCAGCAATCTGGACGCTCAGGGCGACCGGTGCAGCCGGGGCGCCGCGAGCAGGTCCAGGTTGTCCGTGATGGCCGCATCCACGTTCGGATAGCGGCCTTTCATCTTCGACAGCGTCATGATCGTCTGCAGCGCCTTCAGGTCCTTCACCGAGGGCGCGACCTTGATCTGAGCGATGGCCGCGGTCGGGTTGCCGCCGTTGATCAATGCCATCACCTTGCTTGCCCAGTCGTTCGCGCGCGCCATGTCGTCACCTGTCCTGTTGTCCGTGGAATGAGTCGACTGTACACAGCGGGTTAGGATCACCCATGAGAAAAACCTTCCAGCTTCAGGTCGAGGGCAAGCACCCCGACCGTCTACTCGAAGCCATCAAGCACGAGATCCGCAAGTACATCAAGCGCGAGCGGCGCCGCGAACTGCCCGAGGGCATGGACTACTGGGACTTCGACTGCCGCTTCGGCGCCTCGAAGGAATCTGCCGAGGTCATACACCTCTCCGCCATCACCGGCCTGATCGACGGCGTGGCGAAGGAGGGTGGCAAGCAGTTCTACATCGAGATCCTGGCCAAGCCGGCGCAGCGCAAGGCGCGCCCGGCAGGCTCGCCGGAATCCGAACCGCCCGAAGAAGGCTGAGCCCCGCTCAGGCCAGCGCCTGCGCCAGCCGCAGGCCGTGGCGCTGCTCCGCATCCTGCAGCGAGCGCGCGATCGAAGGGTGCAGCCGCACTCCGTTCCTCGACTGCAATTCCCGACGCTTCAATCCGCCTTCGCCCGGCAGCCGCACAGGCTTCGCCGGGTCGATGGGCGCATTGGCGCGGCAGCGTTCGGCCACGTGGTCCATCTGGCGCAGGAAGGCTTCCTTACCGCCGAAGGCGTTCAGGTCGTGCAGCGTGACGTGCACCGTTGCGCCCCAGCCCTCGGGCGGATCGGCGCGGCCGTGGCCCGCGAGGCCGGCCGTGAGCGTCTCCACCAGCAGCGCCATGCCGTAGCCCTTGTGCCCGTGGCTCAGCCCGCCCACCGGCAGCAGCGTGCCGGGCGGCTGGTCGAACAGCACCTGCGGGTCGTTCGAGGGCTTGCCGGCGGCGTCGATCAGCCACTCTTCGGCGAAGGTCTCGCCGGCCGCGCGCTTGCGGTTGCTCATGCCGTTGGTGGTGATGGAGGCCGAGATGTCGACCATCACGCCGCCCTGCGACAGCGGAAAGCCCATCGCCAGCGGATTCGGTGTGAACACCGCCTGCGTGCCGCCGAAGGGCGCGACGCTGGCGGCGTTGGGGTCGGAGCAGGCCAGCAGCATCAGCATGTCTTCCTGCAGCGCGCGCAGCATGTAGACGGCCAGGCAGGCGATGTGGTGGCTGCGGCGGATGACCAGCGAGGCCGTGCCCAGCTCGCGCGCACGCGGCACCAGCAGGTTCATGCCCTGGTCCATGAGCCACGGGCCGGGCAGGCGCTTGCCGTCCCACAGCACGGCGGCGGGACGGTCGGACAGCACCTCGGGCGCGCCGTCGCGCGTCATGCCGCCGGATTCAAGCTCCTTGACGTACCCCGCCAGCAGCGCGAGACCGTGGGTGTCGTGGCCGAGCAGGTCGCCTTCGACCAGCGTGCGCGCGACCACGGCGGCCTTGGGCGCGGCAAGGCCGGCCTTCTGCAGCAGGGCATCCGCATACTCGACGAGCGCATCGGCGCGATAGAGAGGAGCCGATGGAGCAGGCGCGGTGGCGTCGGTCATTTCAGGATTTCCAGCACGCGGTCGAGGCCGCCTTCGTTGATGGCCACCATGGCCTGCTCGCGCACCTTCGGCTTGGCGTGATACGCAACCGAAAGGCCGGCCTCGCCCATCATCGGCAGGTCGTTGGCGCCGTCGCCCACGGCGATGGTCTCCTGCGGCGAGATGCCCATGAGCGAGGCCACCTCCAGCAGCGTGCGGCGCTTCTCGGCGCCGTCGCAGATGTCGCCCCAGCTCTGCGTGACCACCTCGCCGGTGAGCTTGCCGTCGGCCTCGTCGAGCAGGTTGGAGCGAGCGAAGTCGATGCCCAGCCGGTCCTTCACCCGGTTCGCGAAGAAGGTGAAGCCGCCCGACACCAGCAGCACCTTGAGGCCGGCCGCCTTGCAGGCCGACACCAGTTCGGCCGCGCCGGGGTTGAGCTTCAGGCGCTCGTCGTACACCTGCTGCAGCGCCCCGACCGGCACGCCCTTGAGCAGCGCCACGCGGCGGCGCAGGCTCTCCTTGAAGTCCTTGATCTCGCCGCGCATGGTGGCTTCGGTGATCGCGGCCACCTCCGCCTTCTTGCCGACGGCATCGGCGATCTCGTCGATGCACTCGATGCTGATCAGCGTCGAGTCCATGTCGAAGGCGATCAGCTTGAAGTCGGCGAGCTTCAGCGGCGGCTTCACGCGCTGGATGACGAGGCCGGGGGAGATTTCAGTAGCGCTCATGCGGTGGCGGTTTCCTTGACTGTGGGCTGGCCCAGGCTGCGCAGCACGTCGCGCACCATCTGGGCCCGGTCCTTGGGTTCTTTCAGTTCTCGCTCGATGCGCAGCTTCTCGTTGCCGGCGAGCTTGATGTGCCTGTTCTTCTGGATCAGCTGGATGATGGCCATGCCATCCACCGGCGGATCCTTCTTGAAGGTGATGTTGATGATGCCCGGCGCCGCGTCGACCTTCACCACGCCATAGGGCCGCGCGAGCACGCGCAGGCGATGGGTGTCGATCAGCGTCTGCGCCTGCGGCGGCAGCTTGCCGAAGCGGTCGACGATCTCTTCCAGCAGCGTGTCGATCTGGTCGGGCGTCTTCGCCGTGGCCAGCTTCTTGTAGAACGACAGCCGCAGGTGCACGTCGCCGCAGTAGTCGTCGGGAAGCAGGGCGGGGGCGTGCAGGTTGATCTCGGTCGTGACCGACAGCGGCGACAGCAGGTCGGGCTCCTGCCCGGCCTTCAGCGCGCGCACCGCCTCGCTCAGCATCTCGTTGTAGAGCTGGAAGCCGATTTCCATCATGTTGCCGCTCTGGTTCTCGCCCAGCACCTCGCCGGTGCCGCGAATCTCCAGGTCGTGCATGGCGAGGTAGAAGCCGGAGCCGAGCTCTTCCATCTGCTGGATGGCGTCCAGCCGCTGCGCCGCCTGCTTGGTCAGGCCCTCGGTGTCGGGCACCATGAGATAGGCGTACGCCTGGTGGTGCGAGCGGCCGACGCGCCCGCGCAGCTGGTGCAGCTGCGCCAGGCCGAACTTGTCGGCGCGGCTGATCACGATGGTGTTGGCGGTCGGCACGTCGATGCCGGTCTCGATGATGGTCGAGCACAGCAGCAGGTTGTGGCGCTGCGCCACGAAGTCGCGCATCACGCGCTCCAGCTCGCGCTCGGGCATCTGGCCGTGGGCCACGGCGATGCGGGCCTCGGGCAGTATCTCTTCCAGCTTCTGGCGGCGGTTCTCGATGGTCTCGACCTCGTTGTGCAGGAAGTAGACCTGCCCGCCGCGCTTCAACTCGCGCAGCACGGCCTCGCGGATCACGCCGGTGCCCTCGTTGCGCACGAAGGTCTTGATGGCCAGGCGCCGCTGCGGCGCGGTGGCGATCACGCTCAGGTCGCGCAGCCCTTCGAGCGCCATGCCCAGCGTGCGCGGGATCGGCGTGGCGGTGAGCGTGAGCACGTCGACCTCGGCGCGCATGGCCTTCATCGCCTCCTTGTGGCGTACGCCGAAGCGATGTTCCTCGTCGATGATGAGCAGGCCCAGGTTCTTGAACTTGACCGACTGCGAAAGCAGCTTGTGCGTGCCGACGACGATGTCGACCTGCCCGTCGGCCAGGCCCTTCGCGGCGGCGGTGATTTCCTTGGCCGAGCGGAAGCGGCTCATCTCGGCCACCTTCACCGGCCACTTGGCGAAGCGGTCGACCAGTGTCTGGTAGTGCTGCTCGGCCAGCAGCGTGGTGGGCGCAAGGAATGCCACCTGCTTGCCGCCGGTAACTGCGATGAAGGCGGCGCGCAGCGCCACCTCGGTCTTGCCGAAGCCCACGTCGCCGCACACGAGGCGGTCCATGGGTTGCGGCGAGATCATGTCCTGCACCACGGCGTGGATGGCCGCCTTCTGGTCGGCGGTTTCCTGGAAGCCGAAGTCGTTGGCGAACACCTCGTAGTCGGCTGGCGAGTAGCGGAAGGCATGGCCCTCGCGTGCCGCGCGGCGAGCATAGATGTTCAGCAGCTCGGCGGCCGAGTCGCGCACCTGCTCGGCGGCCTTGCGCTTGGCCTTTTCCCACTGGCCGGAGCCCAGCTTGTGCAGCGGTGCCTCGTCGGCGCTGACGCCGGTGTAGCGGCTGATCTGGTGCAGCTGGCTCACGGGCACGTAGAGCGTGGCCTTGTCGGCGTACTCCAGGTGCAGCATCTCCTGCATCAGCGGCTTGCCGTCGGGGCCGTTGCCCTGGCCCAGGTCCATGTGGATCAGGCCGCGGTAGCGGCCGATGCCGTGCGCACTGTGGACCACCGGATCGCCCACGTTGAGCTCCGACAGGTCCTTGATGAGCGCCTCGACGTCGCTGACCTGCTCCTGCTTCTTGTTGCGCCGGCGCGTGGTGGGCGCTGTGGCGAAGAGCTCGGTCTCGGTGACGAAGTCGATGCCCTGTTCGCGCCACGCGAAGCCCGAGGCCAGCGCGGCGGTTGCGATGCCGATCTTCTCGTCGCCGGAAGACTCGAACTCGGCCAGCGAATCGAAGGCCGGCGGGTTCACGCCGCTGGCGCGCAGGAAGTCGAGCAGGCTCTCGCGGCGGCCCTCGCTCTCGGCGATCAGCAGCACGCGGTGCGGTGTCTTCGCGATGTGCGCCTTCAGGCCGACCAGCGGGTCTTCGGCGCCGCGCACCACGGCGAAGGGCGGCAACCGGTCGAACTCGGCGTAGGGCGCGTCGGTGTCCACGTCGCCGCGGATGGCCAGCTGCGCGTGCGGCTTGGCACGCTGGTAGAACTGCTCGGCGTTCAGGAACAGCGCCTCGGGCGGCAGGGCGGGGCGCTCGGGGTCGCCGCGCACGAGGCGGTAGCGCTCGTTGGTGTCCTGCCAGAAGTGCTGGAAGGCGGGTTCCAGGTCGCCGTGCAGCACCACGGTGGCGTCCGGCCCCAGGTAGTCGAACACCGTGGCCGTCTCGTCGAAGAACAGCGGCAGGTAGTACTCGATGCCGGCGGTGGCCACGCCGTTGCCCATGTCCTTGTAGATGCGGCTCTTGGTCGGGTCGCCTTCGAGCAGTTCGCGCCAGCGGCTGCGGAAGCGCCCGCGCGCGTCGTCGTCCATCGGGAACTCGCGGCCCGGCAGCAGCCGCACCTCGGGCACCGGGTAGAGGCTGCGCTGGGTGTCGGGGTCGAAGGTGCGGATGGTGTCGATCTCGTCGTCGAACAGGTCGACGCGGAAGGGCACCGGCGAGCCCATGGGGAACAGGTCGATCAGGCCGCCGCGCACCGCGTATTCGCCGGGGCTCACCACCTGCGTCACATGGGTGTAGCCGGCAAGAGTGAGCTGAGCCTTGAGCTTCGACTCCTCCAGCTTCTGCTTGGCCTTGAAGTGGAAGGTGTAGCCGGCCAGGAAGGACGGCGGCGCCAGCCGGTAGAGCGCGGTGGTGGCGGGCACCAGCACCACGTCGGCCTCCTTCTGGCTGATGCGCCAGAGGGTGGCCAGGCGTTCGCTGATCAGGTCCTGGTGGGGCGAGAAGCTGTCGTAGGGCAGCGTCTCCCAGTCGGGGAACAGCGCGCAGCGCAGCTCGGGGGCGAAGAAGGCGATCTCGTCGATCAGGCGCTGGGCGTCGTTGGCGTCGGCCGTGAACATCGCGGTGGCGCGCCCGGCGGCCTTCTCGCGCATGGCCAGTTGCGCCAGCAGCAAGGCATCTGCCGACAAGGGAGGACGCGGCAGCGTGAATCGCTTGCCCGCCGTGAGGTGGGGGAGGTCCATGGAACGCTTGATGGAAATGCACAACACCCCGCGCCGGCTGGCGAGGGGTGTGCGTAGCGGTCAATTCTAGAATGGCGGCCCTTTATCCGCTTGTCGGCCACGGCCGACGCTGGGCCCTCATGTCCTCTTCCCGACTCTTCGTGCTGATCCCATGCGCCGGCTCCGGCCATCGCGCGGGACATGCGCAGTCCACGCAGCCCAAGCAGTACCGGCGCCTGGCCGGGCTGCCGATGGTGGCCCACACGCTGGAGGCCTTCCGCGCGATGTCGGGGCGCTTCGCCGGGCTGGCGCTGGTGGTGTCGCCGGACGACCGGGACGTGGATGCGGTGCTGCCGCGCTTTCCCTCGGAGAACGAATACCTGCTGCGCGTGGGCGGCGTGACCCGCGCGGCCACGGTGCGCAACGGCCTGATGGCGCTGCGGCAGAAGGGCGCCGGCGCGCACGACTGGGTGCTGGTGCACGACGCGGCGCGCTGCCTCGTCACTTCCAGCCAGATCGAGGCGCTGATCGCCGCCTGCGAGCACGACGCCGTCGGCGGCCTGCTGGCGCAGCGGCTGGCTGACACGCTGAAGTCGTCCACCGCCGAGAGCCGGGTGGCCCAGACGCTGCCGCGCGCCGACAAGTGGCTGGCGCAGACGCCGCAGATGTTCCGCATCGGCATGCTGCTCGACGCGCTGGAGCGCGCTGGCGACGCCGTTACGGACGAGGCCAGCGCGATCGAGGCCGTCGGCCTTTCGCCGTTGCTGGTGCCCGGCAGCGCCCAGAACTTCAAGGTGACCTTCCCGGAAGACTTCGCCCTGGCCGAGGCCGTGCTGCTCGGCCGCAGGAAGGAACTGGCATGACCGCCGCGCCTTTCAACATCCGCATCGGCGAGGGCTGGGACGTCCACCAGCTGGTGGCGGGGCGCAAACTGATCCTCGGCGGCGTCGAGGTGCCGCACACCACCGGCCTGCTGGGCCATTCGGACGCTGATGTGCTGCTGCACGCCATCACCGATGCGCTGCTGGGCGGCGCGGGGCTGGGCGACATCGGCCGGCACTTTCCGGACACCGATCCCCAGTTCCGCGGTGCCGATTCGGCGGTGCTGCTGGCCGAGGCGGCGCGCCGGGTGCGTGCCGCGGGCTGGGAGATCGGCAACGTCGACAGCACCGTGATCGCGCAGGCGCCCAAGCTCGCGCCGCATATTCCGCTCATGTGCCAGCGCATCGCCGACACGCTGGGCGTGGCGCTGGAGCAGGTGAATGTGAAGGCCAAGACGGCCGAGAAGCTGGGCCCCGTGGGCGAGGGCCGCGCGATGGAAGCTCGCGCGGCCGTTCTGCTGCATCGCTGACGCAGGCGCGACTGGCGTTGTTCAGGCTGGCTTCTTGCCGCTGCCCTGAGGCTCGCCCGGCCTGACCATTCCCGCCGGCATCGCGCGCGGCATCCGGATGTGCGCCGCCAGGCCGCGGCCCGGTGTGCTGGTCAGCGCGAAGGTGCCGCCCATGCGCTCGATGTTCTTCGCCACGATCGACAGGCCCAGCCCCGCGCCGGCTGCGGATGTGCGCGCCGCGTCGCCGCGGAAGAAGGGCTTGGTCAGCTGCGCGAGCAGGGCCGGCTCGACGCCCGCGCCGTGGTCGCGCACCTTGATGAGCACCGCGTCGTTGTTGGCCTGCGCCTGGATCGTCACGTCGGCCACGCCGGTGGCAGGCGTCTTGCCGTAGCGGCGCGCGTTCTCGACCAGGTTGGAAATGACGCGCGTGAGCTCGACCTCGTCGCCCATCACGCGCAGGTCGGGCGGCACCTCGACCTTGATGTTCATCTCCTCGTAGTCCTGCACGGCGTAGGTGCAGGCGTCGACCACGTCGCGCAGCAGCACCGGCTTGGGGTCGACGTGGTCGGGGCGGGCGTAGTCGAGGAACTTGTCGATGATCGCGTCGAGCTGGGCGATGTCGGCCGCCATGTGGTCGCGCGCGTCCTCGTCGGCCACGCTCATCTCGGTTTCCAGCCGCAGCCGGGCCAGCGGCGTGCGCAGGTCGTGCGAGATGCCGGCCAGCATGATGGCGCGGTCCTGCTCGATCTTGGCGAGCTGGTCGGCCATGCGGTTGAAGCCGATGTTGACCGCGCGGATCTCGTTGGTGCGGGCGCGCTCGTCGAGCCGGTGCGCCTCGTACTCGCCCTCGCGCACCTGCATGGTCGCGCGCGACAGCTGCTTGAGCGGCAGGTTGATGAGCCGGGTGATCAGCGCCGCGCCCGCCAGCGACAGCGCCATGGCGGTGCTCAGCCACACCAGCCAGGTACGGCCGCCCACGCGGCTGAAGCGCGTGGGGTCGAGCAGCAGCCAGTAGGTGTCGCTCTCGATGGTGAAGCCGATCCACAGGCCGGCCTCGTCGTTCACGCGGCTCGCCACCGTGGTGCCTTCGCCGAGCTGGTCGATGAGTTCCTCGGTCACGCGCAGGTCGAGCGCGCCGCTGGTGTAGGGCTGGAAGCGGTCGTTGGGCTCGCGCGGCAGGATGCGCACGCCCTCCTGGTCGGCCAGCGTCTTGATCAGCGACACCCGGGTGATGGCGTCGGAGTACACCAGCGCCGCCCGCGTGAGGTTCACGAGAGAGGCGATCTGGTGCGCCGTTTGAATGGCGCGCGGCTCGTATTCGAGGGAGCGGAAAGTCTGCAGCCAGGCGACCGTACAGCCGATCAGCAGCAGCGCCAGCAGGAAGAAGGTGCGCCAGAAAAGGCTGAAGCCCAGCTTGAGGCCGGGGCGGCGGTCACGCTGCGCGCTCGCTTCGAGCGGGCTCGGCATCGTGACCTGCGCGCCGTCCTCCTGGGCTGCGCCTGGTCCGGGGGGTTGGCCGACGGCCACCTTTCAACGTGGCGTCAGGCCGTGCCGTCCGGCACGAACACGTAGCCCACGCCCCAGACGGTCTGGATGTAGCGGGGCGCAGCGGCGTCGGACTCGACGAGCTTGCGCAGGCGCGAGATCTGCACGTCCAGGCTGCGGTCGAAGGGCTCGAACTCGCGGCCGCGGGCCAGCTGGGCCAGCTTTTCGCGAGACAGCGGCTGGCGCGGATGGCGCACCAGCGCCTTCAGCATGGCGAACTCGCCGGTGGTCAGCGAGAGTTCTTCGCCGTCTTTCTTGAGGGTGCGTGAGCCGAGGTCGAAGGCGAAGGGGCCGAAGGTGACGGTTTCGTTCTCGGTGGAGGGGGCGCCCGGCGCTTCCAGCGGCGGACGGCGGCGCAGAACGGCGTGCACGCGGGCCAGCAGTTCGCGCGGGTTGAAGGGCTTGCCGAGGTAGTCGTCGGCGCCGACTTCGAGACCGACGATGCGGTCCACGTCCTCACCCTTGGCGGTGAGCATGATGATCGGCGTGCGGTCGTTGGCGGCACGCAGGCGGCGGCAGACAGACAGGCCGTCCTCGCCGGGCATCATCAGGTCGAGCACGATCAGGTCGACCGTGTCGCGCAACAGGATGCGGTTGAGCGCCTTGCCGTCCTCGGCCACGATCACTTCGAAGCCTTCCTGCGTCAGGTAGCGGCGCAGGAGGTCGCGGATGCGGGCGTCGTCGTCGACGATCACGATCTTGTCGGTGCGAGCGGGAACTTGAGTCATTTCTACAACGTCGAATTTGTAACAGGGCCGATTCTGATGGCGTTGCGGTCCGGTTGAGCCGGATTTGCTTATGGTTTGACACTAAGTTACAAAACTTGCGGACGCTCGCGGTCTGGTCATCCGACGTTAGTCCGGCAATGGCAAAGTCGCGTCTACCGATGACTTTCGCCTCAATGAGACGTCCTTTTTCCGCACTGCCGCTCATCCTCGTTTTCGCCTGCGGCCCCTCGCTGGCGGTGTCTGGCGACTTCTTCAGGGTGGGTGAAACGCGCCGCAGCGAAGTCCGCGATGCGGTCGCCGCCCACCGGGCCGCGCAGCGTGAGGAAATGAAGCGCGGAGAAGCCATTGCCGGTCGGCGCCTGACTCCCGCTGAGCTGTTCGAGCTGCGCCAGCAGGTCCGCGGCCAATGGACCCCGCCTTCGACGGGTGCTTTGCTCAATTCGGCAGAATCGCAGCCGGCCGAGCGCATCGTGCCGGTGCCGCCGGCCGCGGCAAGTGCATTGCCGCTCGCGCCGCGCAGCCAGCGCCGCTGATCTGCGCGGGTGCGTCCGGCCTGCCGGTGCAGGCTCGGCTGCCTGTCTTTTCATACCAACAACGGGAGTACTTCGCCATGAAGAAAAAGATCAAACTGCTCGCGGCCTGCGCCGCCCTGGCCGCCGCCGGCAATGCGCTGGCCCAGAACGCCGCTACGCCGGCTCCCCAGAACGTGCTGCAGCTGACGGCATCGGGCACGGTCGAAGTCCAGCAGGACATGCTGAGCATGACCCTCGTGACCACCCGCGACGCGACCGACGCCGCCACCGTGCAGACGCAGCTGAAGGCCGCGCTCGACGCCGCGCTGGCCGAAGCGAAGAAGAACGCGCAGGCAGGCCAGCTCGACGTGCGTACCGGCAACTTCAGCCTGTCGCCGCGCTACACCAAGGACGGCAAGATCAACGGCTGGCAGGGCTCGACCGAACTGGTGCTCGAAGGCCGCGACTTCCCGCGCATCACCCAGACGGCAGGGCGCATCACCACGCTCAGCGTGGGCAACGTGGGCTTCGGCCTGAGCCGCGAGCAGCGGGCCAAGACCGAGACCGAGGCACAGAACATCGCCATCGACAACTTCAAGCAGAAGGCCAATGAGCTGGCCAAGGGCTTCGGCTTCGGCGGCTACACGCTGCGCGAGGTGTCGGTGAATGCGAGCGACAACGGCCCGATCCGCCCGCGCATGATGGCGGTGCAGGCCAAGTCGTTCTCGTCGGCGGATTCGGCGGTGCCGGTCGAAGCCGGCAAGACCGCCGTGATGGTCACCGTCTCGGGTTCCGTGCAGCTCAAGTAGAGCGGTCCGTGCTCATATAAGAAAGAGGCGCGTACCGCGGGGCTACCCACTACTGGGCAGTCTTATTGGGCAGTCCAGCCGCCGTCCATGGCCCATGCCTGGCCACGGACCTGGTCGGCGGCCGGCGAGCAGAGGAAGACCGCCAGGCCGCCCAGTTGCTCCACGGTGGTGAACTGCAGCGAAGGCTGCTTTTCGCCCAGCAGATCGTTTTGAGCTTGCGCGACCGTGATACCTTCGCGCGCCGCGCGGTCGTCGATCTGCTTCTGTACCAGCGCCGTCAGCACCCAGCCGGGGCAGATCGCATTGACGGTGACGCCCGTGGTCGCGGTTTCCAGCGCGACCGCCTTGGTCAGGCCGACGACGCCATGCTTGGCCGCCACGTAGGCCGACTTCTGCGCCGACGCCACCAGCCCGTGCGCCGAGGCGATGTTGATGACGCGGCCCCAGTTGGCTTCGCGCATCGCCGGGATCGCCAGCCGCGTGGTGTGGAAGGCGCTGGTGAGATTGATCGCGATGATCGCGTCCCAGCGTTCGGTGGGGAAGTCTTCCACTTTGGCGACGTGCTGGATGCCGGCGTTGTTGACCAGGATGTCGACGCGGCCGAACTTGGACGCGGCGAACTTCATCATGTCCTCGATCTGCTCGGGCTTGCTCATGTCGGCGCCGTGGTATTCGGCGCGCACGCCGAGCGCTTCGACCTCGGCCTTCGGAGCGGCGGAATCGCCGAAGCCGTTGAGCACGATGTTGGCGCCCTGCTGGGCGAGAGACTTGGCGATGGCGAGGCCAATGCCACTGGTGGACCCCGTGACAAGCGCGGTTTTGCCTTTGAGCATGAAGATCAATCTCCGGATGAATTAGGATGCGACGAGACAATTATCCGCACCAGGACACCATCGTTTCCATGACCGAACCGACGCTTCATTACGTGGCGTGCGATGACGCCCAGGGCGGCCACCGCATGGCCTATTGGCAATGGGGCGACGCGCACAGCGCGCATGTCGTGATCTGCGTGCATGGCTTGACCCGACAGGGGCACGATTTCGACCTGCTGGCCCAGGCCATCGTGGAGCGTGCGGGCGGCGATGTTCGCGTGGTCTGCCCTGACGTGGTGGGCCGCGGGCGCAGCGACTGGCTGCGCGACCCTTCTCTTTATCAGGTGCCGGTGTACGCGGCCGACATGGTCGCGTTGATCGCGCAGCTGCAGCGCGAGCAGGCGATCGGCACGCTCGATTACCTCGGCACCAGCATGGGCGGCCTGATCGGCTTCGTGCTGGCGGGCCACAAGGAACTGCCGTTGGCGCGACCCATTCGCCGCTTCGTCGCGAACGACGTCGGTCCGACCATCGAACCGGTCGCGCTGCAGCGCATCGGTGCCTACGTCGGAAAGAATGGCAGCTATGAAAGCGTGCAGGCGGCGGCCGATGCGATGTGGGCTTTGTCGACCACCTTCGGACCGCATACGCCGCAGCAGTGGCTGGCGCTGTCGCGGCACATGGTGGTGCCTGCCTCGCAGCGCACGGCCGACGGCTCGGCGAAGCGCGAGTCGACAGTGGGCGGCGACGAGGAGGCCTGGCTTCTTCACTACGACCCGGCCATCGGCGTTGCGCTCCGTGCCATCACTCCCGAGGCCGCGGCGCAGGGGGGCGCGATCATGTGGAGCCTGTACGACGCCATCGAGGCGCGCACGCTGCTCACGCGCGGTGCCGAGTCGGATCTGCTGTCGCGCGAAACCGCGCTCGCCATGACGCAGCGCGGTCCGCATGCGACGCTGGTCGAATTCGAGGGCGTGGGCCATGCGCCGACTTTCGTCGACCCCGCGCAGATCGCCGCCGTCACCAACTTCCTTTTCGACTGATCGAGCGATTGAGTGAGCGAAGCGTGAAGCGCGATTCTTCGAGTCTCCAGACGGCGACCGCGTCCGACGCGGTCATGGTCGACTACCCGCTGTCCGCGGCAACGGCCGAGCGCACCCCGGTGATGGAGAACATGCTGGCGCGCGCCCGTGCCTTCGCCGAGCCGCTGATCGCCGACGAGAAGCTCGACACCGGCGAGAACACGCTCGCGCATGCCGACGCCGTTGCCGCCATCGTCGCGAAGATGGGTGGCTCCGAGGCGATGCAGGCGGCGAGCTACCTGGTCTATTCGTGCCAGCACCTGAACCGGCCGCAGGAGGTGATCGCCAAGGTATTCGGCGACAACTTCGCGGCGCTGGCGGTCGAGACGACCAAGCTGGTGCGCGTGCAGGAGCAGGCCCGCTCCGCTTCGCAGGGACATCACGCGGAAAACGCCGGCGCCCAGACGGAGAACGTGCGCAAGATGCTGCTGGCGTTCTCGCGCGACCTGCGCGTGGTGATGCTGCGGCTGGCCTCCCGGCTGCAGACCCTGCGGCATGCCGCCGCCAGCAAGCAGCCGGCGCCCGAGGGCGTGGCGCGCGAGTCGCTGCAGGTGTTCGCGCCATTGGCCAACCGGCTGGGCATCTGGCAGGTGAAGTGGGAGATCGAGGATCTCTCGTTCCGCTTCCTCGAACCCGAGACCTACAAGCTGATCGCGCGGCTGCTCGACGAGAAGCGCATCGAGCGCGAAGGGCATGTGGAGCAGTTGCGCTCGAAGCTGGAGCGCGAGCTGCAGGCCGAGGGCGTCAAGGCCGTGGTGCAGGGGCGACCCAAGAACATCTACAGCATCGTGAAGAAGATGCGCGGCAAGTCGCTCGACTTCGCGCAGGTCTTCGACATCCTCGCGCTGCGCGTGGTGGTGCCCGATGTGAAGGACTGCTATGCGGCGCTGGCCTGGGTGCACTCGCACTTCCAGCCCATCGACGAGGAATTCGACGACTACATCGCGCGGCCCAAGCCCAACGGATACCAGTCGCTGCACACGGTGGTGCGCGAGCTGGTGGACGGCAAGGCGGGCAAGCCGATCGAGATCCAGATCCGTACTGAAGAAATGCACGACCACGCCGAGCATGGCGTGGCTGCGCACTGGGCGTACAAGGAAGCGGGCCACAAGGGCTACGCGGGCGTGTGGGCCAGCGGCGAGTACGACGCGAAGATCGCTGTGCTGCGGCAGCTGCTGGCCTGGGAGCGCGATCTCTCGGGTGGCCTGCAGGGGCAGGGCCTTTTCGACGACCGCATCTATGTGCTGACGCCGGACGCCGCGATCGTCGAGCTCCCGCAGGGCGCGACGCCGGTCGACTTTGCCTACACGGTGCACACCACGCTCGGCCATCGCTGCCGCGGGGCGCGTGTCGATGGCGCGATGGTGCCGCTGAATACACCGCTGTCGAACGGGCAGACGGTGGAGATCATCGCGGCCAAGGAAGGCGGGCCTTCGCGCGACTGGCTCAATGCGGAGCTGGGCTATCTGGCCAGCCACCGTGCGCGAGCGAAGGTGCGTGCATGGTTCAACGCGCAGATCACCCACGAGACCGTGGCGCGCGGACGAGAGGCGGTCGAGAAGCTGCTGCAGCGCGAAGGCAAGACGGCCATGCGCCTCGAAGACCTGGCCTCGCAGCTCGGCTTCAAGTCGGCGGACCATCTGTTCGAAGTGGTGGGCAAGGACGAGTTCTCGCTGCGCAACATCGAGACGCTGCTGCGTCCGCCGGAACCTGCGCAGGGGCCGGACGATGGCGTGCTCATCAAGAAGGCGCGCGGCAGCGAGAAGTCGGGCAAGGGCGGTGTGCTGGTGGTGGGCGTGTCTTCGCTGATGACGCAGCTCGCCAAGTGCTGCAAGCCTGCGCCGCCCGATGCGATTCGCGGCTTCGTCACGCGAGGCCATGGCGTCAGCGTGCATCGCAGCGATTGCAGCAACTTCCGCACGATGGCCGCGAAGGATGGCGAGCGCGTCATCGACGTGGAGTGGGGCGTCGCGAAGAAGGGCACCGATGCACCTGTATATGCGGTGGACGTGGCCGTCGAAGCGGCCGACCGCCAGGGACTGCTGCGCGACATCTCCGATGTGTTCGCGCGCGAGAAGATGAACGTGATCGGCGTGCAGACGCAGTCGATCAAGGGCACGGCGTGGATGACGTTCACCGTGGAAATCGCCGATGCGGCGAGGCTCACGCAGGTCCTTGGACTGGTCACTGCAGTTATTGGTGTGCGATCTGCACGTCGCCGCTGAAAAACGCGATTTCTCCTGCTACAATAACTGCTTCTCGGACACATCCTTAGGCGCGTAGCTCAGCTGGTTAGAGCACCACCTTGACATGGTGGGGGTCGTTGGTTCGAGTCCAATCGCGCCTACCAATTTCTGTTTCGCCCGGCCAACCACCGGATCAGTCGAACAGATCATGCACCGGGTTCTCCGGTGTGTATATCGTCCCTTGTAGTGATGCAGGCAAAAGCCTTGGCCACGTTCTTGTGCTACCTTGGTCGCTCTGCAACTACATTCCATTTTTCTTGATAAGCGATCCGATGAATACGCGATCAACACTGGTTGATCGGGCTCATGCCGACAAGCGCCTGGCCGCATTGCTCAAGCAGGCTCCCATCGAGTTTGCGCGTGCTGTCTACGGCATCAACGATTACGCGAGCGGGCGCACCGACACCATGGCTGCGCGCGAAGTGGTGCGCGCCCAGCGCCAGGGCATGCCTTTGACCGAAGAGCGTGCCGAGCAGCGTGCTCGCGCCTATCTGCCGACCGTCGGGCAGGAGCACTGCCCGCGTTGCTGGGTGGTCTACGGTCACAAGACGCCATTGCGATTTCGCGAGGCCGACGAAGAGCGGCCGGAGGTGGCGGCCTGCCATATCTGCGGCGCGGAGTACGCGACATCGTCGGATTGAGGAAAGTGCCCGTTCCGGTCAGGGTAAACCTTGTCGCGGCGCAGCAAAACCGCTCCCTAGAATCGTCCGACGACATGGGCGTCCATGTGAAGGAGTCCGCAGTGCAGAGCAAGAAGTCCGGGGTCAAGCCGGTACAGCGTGTGATCAAGAAGTACCCGAACCGAAGGCTCTACGACACCGAGACATCCGCGTACATCACGCTGACCGAGGTGAAGCAGCTGGTCATCCAGAACGCCCAGTTCGTGGTGCGCGATGCCAAGACCGGTGACGACCTCACGCGCAGCATCCTGCTGCAGATCATCCTTGAAGAGGAGGCGGGTGGCGCGCCGATGTTCACCGAACAGGTGCTGGCCAACATCATCCGTTTCTACGGGCAGGCGATGCAGGGCTACATGGGGCCATATCTCGAGAAGAACATCCAGGCCATGACCGAGGTGCAGGCGCAGCTCGCCGAAAAGGCCGAAGGCCTGACGCCCGAGATGTGGGCTCGCTTCATGACCATGCAGTCGCCGATGCTGCAGGGGCTGATGGGCAGCTACGTCGAGCAATCGAAGAACGTCTTCCTGCAGATGCAGGAGCAGATGCAGAAGAACACCGAGCAGGTGCTGGGGGCCTTTGGCATCAAGCGTTCCTGATCTGAAGCGGGTGCCCGCAAGCGGTGGTTGCCCCGCCGTCTCCGATAGCTGGGACAATAGAGGCATATGAGCGAAGTTGCCTCCCCCGAACGTACGGCCACGTCGACCGCCCCCAAGGTCGGTTTCGTGAGCCTGGGCTGCCCCAAGGCCCTTACCGATTCCGAATTGATCCTGACCCAGCTGAGCGCCGAGGGTTATCAGACCGCAAAGACCTTCGAAGGCGCCGATCTGGTGATCGTCAACACCTGCGGCTTCATCGACGATGCCGTGAAGGAAAGTCTGGACACCATCGGCGAAGCCCTGGCTGAGAACGGCCGCGTGATCGTCACCGGTTGTCTTGGTGCCAAGACCGGCGACCAGGGCGGGAACCTGGTGCGCCAGATGCACCCGAGCGTGCTGGCCGTGACCGGCCCGCATGCCACGCAGGAGGTGATGGATGCGGTGCATGCCAATCTGCCGAAGCCGCACGACCCATTCATCGATCTCGTGCCCAACACATTCGGCGTCGCGGGTCTCAAGCTGACGCCGCGCCACTATGCCTATCTGAAGATCAGCGAGGGCTGCAACCATCGCTGCACCTTCTGCATCATTCCCTCGATGCGCGGCGACCTCGTGTCACGGCCGGTCGGCGATGTGCTGAGCGAGGCCAAGGCCCTGTTCGAAGGTGGCGTGAAGGAGCTGCTGGTGATCAGCCAGGACACCTCGGCCTATGGAGTCGACGTGAAGTACCGCACCGGTTTCTGGGACGGCAAGCCGGTCAAGACGCGCATGCTCGAACTGGTGCGCACGCTGGGTGAAATCGCCGAGCCGTATGGCGCGTGGGTTCGCCTGCACTACGTGTACCCGTACCCGAGCGTGGACGAGATCATTCCGCTGATGGCGAGCGGGCAGGTGCTGCCGTATCTCGATGTGCCTTTGCAGCACAGCCACCCGGATGTACTGAAACGCATGAAGCGCCCGGCCAGCGGCGAGAAGAACCTGGAGCGGCTGGCGCGTTGGCGCGAGGTGTGTCCCGAGCTCGTGATCCGCAGCACCTTCATCGCGGGCTTCCCTGGCGAGACGGAGCAGGAGTTCGAGCATCTGCTCGACTTCATCCGCGAGGCCGAGATCGATCGCGCCGGCTGCTTTGCCTACAGCCCGGTCGAAGGCGCCACCGCCAACGACATTCCCGGCATGCTGCCCGAGGCGGAGCGCGAGGCGCGCCGTGCGCGCTTCATGGAAGTGGCGGAGGCTGTGTCGATCGCCAAGCTGCAAAGGCGCATCGGCTCGACGATGCAGGTGCTGGTCGATTCGGCGCCCGCCATGGGCCGCAAGGGCGGAGTGGGGCGCACGTACGCAGATGCGCCGGAGATCGACGGCACGGTCCGTCTGCTGCCGCCCGAGAAGATCAGTAAGACGCTGAAGGTAGGTGAGTTCACCCGCGCGCGCATCGTGGGGGCAGAGGGCCACGATCTGATCGCGCTGCCCGTTTGATGCGGATCCGATCGACCATGAAAAAAGCCACCGGAGACCGGTGGCTTGTTTCGGATGACCTGGCGGGGGTCAATTTGGATCTGGTGCCCAGAAGAGGACTCGAACCTCCACGATGTTACTCGCTAGTACCTGAAACTAGTGCGTCTACCAATTCCGCCATCTGGGCTTTCTCTGCTTTTCAGCAAAGACTGCGAGTATACACAATTTGCCGCGGCGGCCTGAAAAAAACGGGTCGCGCGCAAAAAATTTGGCACTGGTCCGGCTCTTGCCTGTCCGGTTGCGCCGACCGTTCGATGCGGATTCGATCGGCAATGAAAAAAGCCACCGGAGACCGGTGGCTTGAATCGAATGACCTGGTAAAGGTCTGTTTAAACTTGGTGCCCAGAAGAGGACTCGAACCTCCACGATGTTACTCGCTAGTACCTGAAACTAGTGCGTCTACCAATTCCGCCATCTGGGCCCACGTAGTTGCAGAAGCAACTACGTTTTGAATTTCAGGAAAGAAGGAGATCATATCAAAAATAACGTCACTTCCAGCGGACTGCTGGATGAAATCGAAGGAACTGTCCAAGGACATCGCGACGGGCACGGCTTCGTGCAGCGCGACGATGGCGAAGCAGACATCTATCTGCCCCCGAATGAAATGCGTGCGGTGCTTCACAAGGACCGCGTCAAGGCGCGCATCGTGCGCCAGGACCGCCGTGGCCGCCCCGAAGGGCGCGTGGTGGAGATCGTCGAGCGTCCTGAGCAGCCCATCATCGGCCGCCTGCTGCACGAAGGCGGCATCTGGCTCGTTGCACCGGAAGACAAGCGCTACGGCCAGGACGTCCTGATTCCCAAGGGAGCCACCGGCCCCGCGAAGGTGGGTCAGGTCGTCGTCGTGCAGCTCACCGAGCCGCCGGCCCTGTTCGGCCAGCCCGTGGGCCGTGTGAAAGAGGTGCTGGGCGAGATCGACGACCCCGGCATGGAGATCGAGATCGCCGTGCGCAAGTACGGCGTGCCGCATGAGTTTTCCGCGGAGTGCCTGGCCGCGTCCAAGGCGCTGCCCGAGAAGGTCCGCCCCGCCGACAAGAAAGGCCGAGTCGACCTCACCGACATCCCGCTCGTCACCATCGACGGCGAAGACGCGCGCGACTTCGACGATGCCGTCTACTGCGAGCCCGCGAAGGTGGGCCGCGGCAAGGGCTGGCGCCTGCTGGTGGCCATTGCCGACGTCAGCGCCTATGTGCAGACCGGCTCGCCCATCGACATCGACGCCTACGACCGCGCCACCAGCGTCTACTTCCCGCGCCGCGTGATTCCGATGCTGCCGGAGAAGCTCTCGAACGGCCTGTGCTCGCTCAACCCCGAGGTCGAGCGCCTGTGCATGGTGTGCGACATGCTGGTCGCCGCCGACGGCGAGATCTACGCCTACCAGTTCTATCCGGCCGTGATGTTCAGCCACGCGCGCTTCACGTACACCGAGGTGGCGGCCATCCTCGGCAACACGCGCGGGCCCGAGGCCGCGAAGCGCAAGGACCGTGTCAAGGACCTGCTGAACCTCGCCGACGTATACAAGGCATTGCTCAAACAGCGCGGCAAGCGCGGCGCCGTCGACTTCGAGACCACCGAGACGCAGATCATCTGCGACGACGCAGGCCGCATCGAAAAGATCGTGCCGCGCACGCGCAACGAGGCACACCGCCTGATCGAAGAAGCGATGCTCGCCGCCAACGTCTGCAGCGCCGACTTCATCGCCGAGGGCAAGCACCCGGGCCTGTACCGCGTGCACGAAGGCCCCACGCCCGAAAAGAAGGAGATTCTGCGCGGCTACCTGAAGGCCATGGGTGTCGGCCTGAGCATCACCGACGACCCCAGGCCCGGTGAATTCCAGGCGATCGCCGAGGCCACCAAGGACCGCCCCGACGCACAGCAGATCCACACCATGCTGCTGCGCTCGATGCAGCAGGCGATCTACACGCCGATCAACAGCGGCCACTTCGGCCTGGCCTACGAGGCCTACACGCACTTCACCAGTCCTATCCGGCGCTATCCGGACCTGCTGGTGCACCGCGTGATCAAGGCGATTCTCGGCAAGACGCGCTACCAGCTGCCGATGCTGCCCACCCCCGGTGAGGCGCATGCCAAGCTGGCCAAGCGACTCGCCTCGCGCGTGAAGGCGCCCACGGCGAAGCCGCAGAAGGCCACCGTCGCGCCCAGCAAGGAAGTCATGGCGTGGGAGGCCGCGGGCCTGCACTGCAGCGCCAACGAGCGCCGCGCCGACGAAGCCAGCCGCGACGTCGAGGCCTGGCTCAAGTGCAAGTACATGCGCGAGCATCTCGGCGAGGAATACGGCGGCGTGGTCACCGCGGCCACCACCTTCGGCATCTTTGTCACGCTCGATGCGATGTACGTCGAGGGCCTGGTGCACATCACCGAGCTCGGCGGCGAGTACTTCAAGTTCGACGAGATGCGCCAGGAGCTGCGCGGCGAACGCACCGGCATCCGCTATGCCATCGGCACGCGAGTGCGGGTGCAGGTGAGCCGCGTCGACCTGGACGGCCGCAAGATCGACTTCCGCCTCGTGCGCGAAGGCGAGGAGCTGACGACGCGGGCCATGAAGGACAAGGGTGCGGCATCATCGGGCGTGCCCTTGAAGGCCTCGGCCAAGCGCAGCACGCGCAACAAGGCGGAAGCCGGCAAGGCCGAGCCGCGTGGCGAGCGGCCCACCTCGGCCACGGCCGGGGCGCAGTCGGCGATGCAGGCCTTCAAGTCGGCGGTGAAGAAAGCCGCCAGCAAGATGAAGGGCAAGGGGCGCAAGCCGCGCCGCTGACCGGGCCTCACGCCATCGAACGAACCATCGACAACCGAAAAGAAAGAGACAGACAGCATGAGCGCTGAAGACAACAAGGGCCGTATCGCCATCGTCACGGGTGCCGGCTCCGGCATCGGCCGCGCCGCCGCGCTGGCGCTGCTGGGCGACGGCTGGAGCGTGGCGCTGGCGGGCCGCCGCCTGGAGCCGCTGGAGCAGGTGGCGGAAGAGTCGGGCGCCGGCGCGCGCGCCTTCGCGGTGCCTACCGACGTATCGAACGCGGCCTCGGTGCAGGCCCTGTTCGCTGCCACCGTCGAGCGTTTCGGCCGCGTCGACCTGCTGTTCAACAACGCCGGCGTCGGCAACCCGCCGGGTCCGTTCGAGGACTGGACGCCCGAGCAGTGGCAGGGTGTGGTCGACATCAACCTGACTGGCATGTTCTTCTGCATCCAGCAGGCCTTCCGCACGATGAAGGCGCAGAAGCCGATGGGCGGGCGCATCATCAACAACGGCTCCATCTCGGCCACGGCGCCGCGTCCGAACTCGGCTGCGTACACCGCGACGAAGCACGCGGTCGAGGGACTCACCAAGACGGCGTCCCTCGATGGCCGCAAGTACGACATCGCCGTGGGGCAGGTGGACGTGGGCAACGCCATGACCGAGCTGGCCGCGCGCATGGCCAAGGGCGTGCCGCAGGCCAATGGCGAACTGGCCATCGAGCCGCTGATCGACGTGAAGATCGTCGGCCAGTCGGTGCTCTACATGGCGAACCTGCCGCTGGAAGCCAACGTGCTGTTCCACACCATCATGGCGACGAAGATGCCCTTCGTCGGGCGCGGCTAGAGCCTTTCAGGCCGGCGCGCGGCGGGCCAGCGTGCCGGCCGTGAGCGGGGCCGCGTCGGCCGGCCAGGTGTCTGCGATGTGGCCGTGTTGCCAGACGGCTTCGCGCGCGGCTTCGAAGGCGGGGCGGCCAGCAGCCAGCGCCGCGCCGATCATTCCGGCCAGCACGTCGCCGGTTCCGGCGGTTGCGAGGCGGGCGTTGCCGCTCAGGTTGATGATCGGTGGCGCTTCGCCAGGGCTGGCGACGACGGTGCCGGATCCCTTGAGTACCGCGACCACTCCGAAGCGCGCGGCGACTCCGCGGGCTGCGGCCAGCCTGTCGGCCTGAACTTCACCGACTGATCGGCCCAGCAGGCGCGCTGCCTCCAGCGGGTGGGGTGTGATCACCGTGGGCGAGCCGCTTTTTCCGCGTGATGCCAGCTGGGCTTGCAGCGCGCCATCGGCAGCGATGGCGTTGAGCGCATCGGCATCGAGCACCAACGCCGCCGCGCTGGAGAACACGCCCGGCAGCAGTTCGCCCACGGCTTCTCCTGCGCCGCAACCGCAGACCGCCGTAATGCTCGAAAGATCCAGAGTCCGGGCATCGCGCAGCATCAGCTCGGGCCGGGCGGTGTCGACGGGAGCCGCGCTCGGGTCGAGCAGACCGACGAACACGCGCCCCGCGCCACCATGCAGTGCCGCGGAGCCGGCGAGAAGGGCGGCGCCGGCCATGCCGGACGCTCCGCCGATCACCGCGACGTCGCCATAGCTGCCCTTGTGCGAGGCGTGGTTGCGCGGCTGCGCTTCGGGTGCTCCTGCGATCCGTGCCGTGGGCTGGTCCTTGAAGGCGCCGCAACCCAGGTCGTCGAACCAGACGGTGCCTGCGGCGTCTCGGCCCTGCGCGGTGAACAGGCCGGGCTTCAGCGTGAGGAAGGTGATGCAGGTGCGAGTCGACGCCTGCGCAGGGCTGACGCCTTGGGCCAGCGTGCCGGTATCCGCGTTCAGGCCCGATGGCACGTCGACGCACAGCACGGGCTGGCCGCTGGTGTGCATCTTCTCCAGCCAGTCGGCCATCGCGCCTTCGGGTGGCCGCGTCGAGCCGATGCCGAGCAATGCGTCGATCGCCAGTTCGTAGTCCGAAGGCGGCGTCGATGCGAAGGCCACGCCGGCATCGCGCGCTCGTTGAAGCGATGCCTTGGCGTCCGGCGGCAGCATGCCTTCATCGCCGATGGACGTGACCACCGGAAAGAAGCCCCGGTGCCGCAACTGGGCGGCAGCCTCGAACCCGTCGCCACCGTTGTTGCCCGGCCCGCAAGCCACCCATACCGTGCGCGCGTGCGGCGCGATTGCCATCGCGAGCCTCGCCACCGCAAGGCCTGCGCGTCGCATCAGCGTGTGGGCGGGCAGGGCGGCCGACGCTGCCTGCTCGATGCGGCGCGTGGCGGCGATGTCGAACAGGCCGGCAGCAGTGGCGGAGGTGATGCGTTGCATCGGCGCATTGTGCCGCTGGCCCGGCTTGCTGCTTGCCTCCCTATCATCCGGGGGATGAACTTCAAAGGCGTCGGCTGGCTGCTTGTCCTGCTTCTCGCGGCGCTCGTTTCGTTCCTGGCCGCAACGAAGGCGTGGATCGCGGGATTCGGGTGGGTGCTGGGCCTGTTGTGCCTCGTGTGGGGCGTCTTCCTGCTGGCGGAGTTCAGGCGATGGGTGCCTCTGCGAGATGTGGCCTGGGCCGCCAATGTCGGTTTCGGCATCAGCGTGATTCGCTGGTTCGACCTGCCGGCCGAGGGTGCCTCCGGCCTGACGCGGCTGGCGCTGCTGGGCGCCGGTGTGCTGTGCCTGATCTTCTTCGCGTTGATCTGCCCCGGCTTGCTGGCCTGGGGCGCCGGCAGGCTGCGGCCTCCGCCCGAGCCGGGGCTTCCCGTCGAGAAGCCCGCAAGCCCCGAAGCCTTGCGCCGGTGGGGCCCTAAAGACTGAGCCGTTCGACCCCGAGCCCTTCGAGGTCGATGCCCGGCTCGCGTCCGGCGATCAGGTCGCCCAGCACGCGCGCGCTGCCACACGAGAGCGCCCAGCCGCTCGACCCATGCCCGAGGTTGAGCCACACGCCCGGAATGCCGCTCGCGCCCAGCACCGGCGGGCCGTCGGGCAGCATCGGCCGCGCGCCTTTCCATTGCTGGATGCCGGACTGCAGCGTGGCGGCGCCCGGAAACCAGTCGTGCAGCACCTTGTAGAGCGTCTGCACCGCGGCAGGGTTCATCGTGTCCAGCGAGCCGCCGATTTCGGCGCTGCCGGCCACGCGCACGCGTTGGCCCAGCCGGGAGATGGCGACCTTGAAGCGCTCGTCCATCACCGCGCTGCGCGGCGCATTGAGCGGCTCGCGGATCGGCGCGCTCACCGAATGGCCGTAGACCGGCGCCATCGGAATGCGCAGGCCCAGCGGTCGCAGCAGCGAGGCCGATTCCAGTCCGGCGCAGACCACGACGGCGTCGTAGCGCACCGGGTCGGAGCCGCTCGCCAGCGACAGCGAGGTGGGGGCCGCGCGGCTCAGCGGCGCGATGTCGCAGTTGAAATGGAACTGCGCACCGAACGACTCGGCCTCCCACTTGAGCAGCAGCGCGAACTGGCGGCAGTTGGCCACTTCGTCCTCGGGCAGGTGGATGGCGCCTGCCAGCGGGGTGTCGGGGTTCAGGGCGGGTTCGATGAGCCGCGCTTCGTCGGCGTCGACTTCCTTGAAGACGCTGCCGGCCGCGCGCAGCACGTCGAGCCCGGGCTGCACCAGCTTCTTCTCGCGCTTGGAGCGAAGCAGCACCAGATAGCCGTCGCTGCGCTCATAGCTGAGTTCGCGTGCCTCGGTCACCTCGTGCAGCCGGTTGCGGCTGTAGAAGGCCAGGCGCTGCATGCGGGCGCGGTTGGCCAGGTAGGTGTCGAGCTTGCAGGCCTTCTGCCAGCGGGAGAGCCAGCCGAGGTCGCGCGAGCCCAGGGGCCAGCGCAGCTTGATGGCACCGTGAGAGGAGAGCAGGGAGCGCAGCACCTTGCCGCGCATGCCGGGGCCGGCCCACGGCGTGACGTATCCGGGAGCGACCACGCCGGCGTTGGCGAAGCTGGCTTCCTCGGCGGCGGCGCCGCGGCGCTCGAAGACGGTCACTTCATGGCCGTCGGAAACCAGTTCCCAGGCGGTGGTGACGCCGATGATGCCGGCGCCCACGATCGCGATTTTCATTGAGTGTTCAGGATGAGAGAGATGGCTGGCGCCCGCGGGACGGGCGCCGTCGGCCGTTATTCTTGCAGCGCGCGCTCGGTCTGGAGCGCCACCGCGAGCACGGCGTCGTCGTGCAGCGCCGCGTGCCACAGCATCAGGCCCACCGGCAGTTCGCCTGGAGCCTGGCAGGGCAGCGAGATGGCGCAGCCGTCGAGCATGTTGACGATCGACGGATTGCGCAGGAGCAGCGCATTGACGCGGAAGAATTCTTCGTCGCGCTCCGCGCCCGGCGCCACGCTGGCGATGGACGGCGCGGTGATCGGCACCGTCGGCGACAGCACGGCGTCGAAGGGCGCGAGCACGGCTTCGACGCGGGCGATCCAGTCGCGGCGGGCGTTGATCAGGTCGATGTATTCGTGCGCCTTCATCGTGGCGCCGCGCAGGATGCGCTGGGCCACGCGCGGGTCGTAGCCCGCGCCGCTGCGTTCCAGCAGCAGGCGGTGCCAGGCGTACGACTCGGCGGCGGAGAAGCCGCCGGTGGCGTTGATGGCGCCCAGCTCGGCGAGCTCGGGCAGGTCGATTTCGACGATGCGGGCGCCGGTGGCGCGAAGCGTCTTCAGCGAGCGTTCGAAGGCGTTGGTCACGGCGGGCTCGATGCCGTCGAAGAACACGTTCTTCACCACGACGAGCCTGTAGGCGGCGAGCGGGGCGTTGCCGGCGGTCACTCGACGGGCGGCGAGGATCTCGTGCGCGGTGATGGCGTCGCGCACCGAGCGGGTCATGGCGCAGGCGGTATCAAGGGTGGTCGAGAGCGGCAGCGCGCCGGCGGTGGGCGTCAGCCGGGCCGTATTCTTGAAGCCGACGATGCCGTTGAGCGCTGCCGGAATGCGGATCGAGCCGCCGGTGTCGGAGCCCAGTCCGATGAAGGCAGCGCCGCTGGCGACCGAAACCGCGGCGCCGGAAGACGAACCGCCCGGGATGCGCGGTACCGCGGGGTCGCTGGCGTTGGCTGGCGTTCCATGATGCGGATTGACGCCAACGCCTGAAAAGGCGAATTCCGTCATGTTGGTCCGGCCGGTCAGTACGCCGCCGGCGGCGCGCAGCCGGGCCACGGCGGGGGAGTCGGCCTTGGCGGCCGGGGCGTGCGCCAGGACGGCGGAGCCGGCGGGCGTGGCCTGACCCTCGACGTCGAAAAGGTCTTTGGCGGTGAAAGCGAGGCCGGCCAGGCGGCTGGCCGGGTCCGACGTGGAGGCGGCGTTCAGGGCCTCGTCGAACATCGTGCGGGTGAAGACGTGCTCGCAGGCCGCGGACCTGGAGATGTCGATGGCGCGCTCCATTTCGGTGCGTGCATCGGTGCCACCTGCCAGAAGGTTGAGACGGGTGGCGTGAAGGTCGTTCATGGAAGGCTGCGGGTGCCGCCGGGACGGCTCGGGTTCAGAGGGAGGGGCGACGGCCGTGCTATACTCTTTGGGTTTCGCTGGTCGGGCAACGGCTCCCGTTGCATCCAGCCAGACACATCCGCAAACCGGCCCAATCAAGGTGTTGTGACTCGATTCAAAGAGCGCAAAACGGGCTGGATTTTAGACCCAACCTTTGGAGTAATTTCAATGTCCACCACCATGCGCGAAATGCTGGAAGCAGGCGTCCATTTCGGTCACCAAACCCGCTTCTGGAACCCCAAGATGGCTCCGTACATCTTCGGCCATCGCAACAAGATCCACATCATCAACCTGGAAAAGTCGCTCCCGATGTTCCAGGAGGCGATGAAGTACGCCAAGCAACTCACCGCCAACCGCGGCACGATCCTGATGGTCGGCACGAAGCGCCAGGCCCGTGAGATCGTGGCGGCGGAAGCCCGCCGCGCCGGCGTGCCCTTCGTCGACACCCGCTGGCTCGGCGGCATGCTGACCAACTTCAAGACCGTCAAGACCTCGATCAAGCGTCTGAAGGACATGAAGGCCCAGCAGGAAGCCGGCCTCGACAGCCTGAGCAAGAAGGAGCAGCTGACCTTCACGCGCGAAATCGAGAAGCTCGAGAAGGACATCGGCGGCATCCAGGACATGACCGCTCTGCCCGACGCCATCTTCGTGATCGACGTGGGCTTCCACAAGATCGCCGTGGCCGAAGCCAAGAAGCTCGGCATTCCGCTGATCGGCGTGGTGGACTCCAACCACTCGCCCGAAGGCATCGACTACGTGATCCCCGGCAACGACGACTCGTCGAAGGCTGTCACGCTGTATGCCCGCGGCATCGCCGATGCGATCATCGAAGGCCGCAACAGCGCCACCGGCGACGTGGTCAAGGCCATCGCCGAAGGCAATGACGAATTCGTCGAAGTCGAAGAGGGCGCCTCGGCCTGATTGGCGCGCCCGCGAGCCTGAAGAAGGGGCTTTGGTGCCCCTTTTTTTTAACCTGATTTTTGAATTCACGGAGATACGAAATGGCTGCAATCACCGCAAGCATGGTGGGCGAACTGCGCGCAAAGACCGACGCGCCGATGATGGAATGCAAGAAGGCCCTGACCGAGGCCGACGGCAACATGGAAAAGGCCGAAGAGCTGCTGCGCATCAAGCTCGGCAACAAGGCTGGCAAGGCCTCGAGCCGCATCACCGCCGAAGGCGTGGTGGCCGCATACGTTGGCGGTGACGCCGGCGCGATGATCGAAGTCAACTGCGAAACCGACTTCGTCTCGAAGAACGACAGCTTCCTGGCCCTGGTCAATGCCGCCGCCAAGCTGATCGCCGAGAAGAACCCCGCCGACATCGCCGCGCTGGGCGCCCTGGCCTACGAGCAGGACGGCTTCGGCCCCACGCTCGAGGACGTGCGCAAGGGCCTGATCGGCAAGATCGGCGAGAACATGACGTTCCGCCGCTTCAAGCGCTTCGCCGGCAATGGCAAGCTGGCCTCCTACCTGCACGGCACGCGCATCGGCGTGATGGTGGAGTTCGAGGGCGACGACACCGCTGCCAAGGACGTCGCGATGCACATCGCCGCCATGAAGCCTGTGTCGGTTGCTGCTTCGGACGTGCCCGCCGAGCTGATCGAGAAGGAACGCGCAGTTGCCGCCGGCAAGGCCGAGGAAGACCGCAAGACGGCCGAAGCCGAAGGCAAGAAGCCCCAGCCGGCCGACATCGTCGCCAAGCGCATCGAAGGCGGCGTGCAGAAGTTCCTCAAGGAAGTTTCGCTGCACAACCAGCCCTTCGTGAAGAACGACAAGCAGACCGTCGAGCAGATGCTCAAGGCCGTCAACACCACGATCAAGGGCTTCACCCTGTACGTGGTCGGCGAAGGCATTGAGAAGAAAGTTGACGACTTCGCCGCTGAAGTCGCAGCCCAAGTCGCCGCAGCCAAGGCTGCCGCTTAAGCCTTTACGGCTCCAGCGACGGTGCGTTCGCGCGCACCGTCGTTTTTTCATCGCCACGTTTTACACTCGTCCCGACCCAACCAAAGGAAATTGCCCATGTCTGATGCCCGCCCAGCCCACAAGCGAATCTTGTTGAAGCTGTCGGGAGAGGCATTGATGGGTGACGACGCCTTCGGCATCAACCGTGCGACCATTGTGCGCATGGTGCAGGAGGTGGCCGAGGTCGTGAACATGGGGGTCGAGGTGGCGGTCGTGATCGGCGGCGGCAACATCTTCCGCGGCGTAGCGGGCGGCTCCGTCGGCATGGACCGCGCAACCGCCGACTACATGGGCATGCTGGCCACGGTCATGAACTCGCTGGCCCTGGCCGATGCGATGGACAAGCAGGGCCTCGTGGCCCGCGTGATGTCCGCCATCGCCATCGAGCAGGTGGTCGAGCCCTATGTGCGCCCCAAGGCGCTGCAGTACCTCGAAGAGGGCAAGGTCGTGGTGTTCGCGGCCGGCACGGGCAACCCGTTCTTCACCACCGACACGGCCGCCGCGCTGCGCGGTGCCGAAATCGGCGCCGAGCTGGTGCTCAAGGCGACCAAGGTCGACGGCGTCTATACCGCCGACCCCAAGACCAACCCCGACGCGACCCGCTACGCCACGCTGACCTTCGACGAGGCGATTGCGAAGAACCTCGGCATCATGGACGCCACGGCCTTCGCGCTGTGCCGCGACCAGAAGCTGCCGATCAAGGTGTTCTCGATCTTCAAGAATGGCGCGCTCAAGCGCGTCGTCATGGGCGAGGACGAAGGCACGCTGGTGCATGCCTAGGAGTATTTGAGATGACCATTGCAGACATCCGCAGTGCGACCGACGCGAAGATGAACCAGTCGATCGCCGCATTCCAGAACAACCTCACCAAGATCCGTACCGGCCGCGCCAACTCGGCGCTGCTCGACGCGATCCACGTCGAGTACTACGGCTCGCAGGTGCCGCTGAGCCAGGTGGCCAACGTGTCGGTGCTCGATTCGCGCACGCTCAGCGTGCAGCCCTGGGAAAAGGGCATGGGCGCCAAGATCGAGAAGGCCATCCGCGAAAGCGACCTGGGCCTCAACCCCGCCTCGATGGGCGACCTGATCCGCGTGCCGCTGCCGGCAATGAGCGAAGAGCGCCGCAAGGAAATGACCAAGCTCGTCCGCAACGAAGGCGAGAGCGCCAAGATCGCCACGCGCAACCTGCGCCGTGATGCGAACGAAGCGGTCAAGAAGCTGGTCAAGGAAAAGCTGGCGTCGGAAGACGACCAGAAGCGCGCCGAAGCCGAGATCCAGAAGGTCACCGACCGCCATATCGCGGAAATCGACCGCCTGGTCGCGGCCAAGGAAGCGGAGATCATGGCCGTTTGAGGCCCGCCATGGCCTCGTCGGCGCCGCGCATTCCCCACCACGTTGCCATCGTCATGGACGGCAACGGCCGCTGGGCGACGCGGCGCTTTCTTCCCCGCATCGCGGGGCACAAGCAGGGCGTCGAATCGCTGCGCCGCTGCGTCAAGGCCTGCGCCGAGCGCGGCGTGGGTGTGCTCACCGTGTTCGCGTTCTCGTCCGAGAACTGGAACCGTCCCGTCGAGGAGGTTTCCGGGCTGATGGAACTGATGGTCGGTGCGCTTGCTCGCGAGGTGCCCAAGCTCAGCGCCGACGGCGTGCGGCTGCATTTCGTCGGCGAGCGCGCCGGTCTGTCGCCCAAGATGGTGAACGGCCTGCTCGACGCCGAAGCCGCCACGGCGCACAACACCCGGCTCGTGCTCAACGTCTGCTTCAACTACGGCGGCCGCTGGGACATCGCACAGGCCGCAGCCAAGCTTGCAGCACAGGGCGAAGCGATCACCGAGCTCAGCCTCGATCGCGCCATGGCCCTGGCCCACGTGCCCGACCCCGACCTGTTCATCCGCACCGGCGGCGAGCAGCGTCTCTCCAACTTCCTGCTCTGGCAGAGTGCCTACGCCGAGCTTTTCTTCAGCGACAAGCTGTGGCCCGAGTTCGACGAGGCAGCGCTGGACGAGGCCATTGCCGCGTTCCAGGGCCGCGAGCGGCGTTTCGGACAGACCTCGGCGCAAGTCTCTTCCACCGCCGCGGCCTGACGGCCAGGCAGCCTCCGCATGCTCAAGCAACGCATCATCACGGCGATCGTGCTCCTCGCGATCCTGCTGCCGGCGCTGTTCTACCCAAGCTATATCCCCTTCGGCTGCGTCATGCTGGTGCTGATCGGCGCCGCCGCCTGGGAGTGGGGGCGTCTGAACGGCTATGGGCAGGGGGTGTCGCTGTTCCTCGGTGCCGAGACGGTGGTGCTCTGCGGGCTCTCCTGGTGGCTCGGGCTGCTGGAGCAGCCCCTGGTCGTGATGTGGACCCTGGCGAGCGCTGCCTGGGTGCTGGGCGGCGCGGCTTTGCTGCGCGTGGCAGTGCCGGGCTGGCCCCGCATTCCGCGCGGGCTGCGGCTGGTCGGTGGCCTGCTGGCGCTGTGGGTAGCGTGGCTGGCTGCGGTGCAGGCGCGCATGATCGGCATCAACTTCCTGCTGTCGATCCTCGTGCTGGTGTGGGTGGCCGACGTATTCGCCTATTTCGCCGGCCGGGCCTTCGGCCTCAAGTTCACCCGCAACAAGCTCGCTCCGGCGATCAGTCCCGGCAAGAGCTGGGAAGGCGTGTGGGGCGGCATGGTCGGTGTGGTGGTGCTGGCTTTCGCCTGGGTCTGGGCCGACAAGGCCGCGGGCGCCACGGTGGCCAGCCTGTATACCCGTCTCGCCGAGCGTGGCTGGTGGCTGCTGCTGCTGGCTGCGTTGTTCCTCGCGGCCATGAGCGTCGTGGGCGACCTCGTCGAATCTCTCATCAAGCGCAGCGCCGGCGCCAAGGACAGCAGCAGGCTGCTGCCCGGCCACGGCGGCGTCCTCGACCGCGTGGATGCCCTCTTGCCGGCCCTTCCCATTGCCATGATGCTGGCTTTCCTGTGAATTCACCCAGAAGACAACGCGTCACGGTGCTCGGCTCGACCGGTTCGGTCGGCGTGAGCACGCTCGACGTCATTTCGCGCCACCCCGAGCGCTTCGAGGTTTTCGCGCTTTCCGCGGCCACCAAGGTCGACGAGATGCTGGCGCAGTGCGCCCAGTTCACGCCCAGGTTCGCCGTGATGGCCAGCGCGCCGCACGCCGCGCTGCTGGCCGAGAAGCTCAAGCAGAATGGCCTGAAGACGGTCGTACTGATAGGGGGCGATGCTCTCGAAACGATAGCGTCGCACGACGAGGTCGATTCCGTGATGGCTGCCATCGTCGGTGCCGCTGGCCTGGGGCCATGCTTGGCGGCCGCGCGCGCCGGCAAGCGGCTCCTGCTGGCCAACAAGGAAGCGCTGGTCGTCGGCGGCGAACTCTTCATGTGCACCGTGCGCGAGGGTGGGGCGACGCTGCTGCCCATCGACAGCGAGCATTCCGCCATCTTCCAGTCGCTGCCCGAGGACCCGTCCACCTGGGCGCGGCGCATCGACAAGATCATCCTGACCGCCTCGGGAGGCCCGTTCCGCACCCGTGCGCCGGAAACCCTGGGCGCGGTGACGCCCGAGCAGGCCTGCGCCCATCCGAACTGGGTCATGGGCCGCAAGATTTCGGTCGATTCGGCCACGATGATGAACAAGGCGCTCGAGGTGATCGAGGCGCGCCATCTGTTCGGCGTCTCGCCCGAGCAGATCGAGGTGGTCATCCATCCGCAGAGCGTGGTGCACTCGATGGTGCAGTTCACCGATGCGTCGGTCATCGCCCAGCTCGGCACGCCCGACATGCGGGTGCCGATCGCGGTGGGCCTGGCCTGGCCCGAGCGCATCGAAAGCGGCGCCGCGCGGCTCGACTTCCGGCAGATGGGCTCGCTGACCTTCGAATCGCCCGATGCGGCGCTTTTCCCGGGGCTGGGCCTTGCATGGCACGCGCTGCGCGCCGCGCCCGGCACGACGGCTGTGCTCAATGCCGCCAACGAGGTCGCAGTTGAAGCATTCCTCAACCGCCGCCTGCGTTTCGATTGCATACATGCGGTCAACATGGAAACTTTGGAAAGAGTCGCCCCCTCCAAGCCGGCATCGCTGGCTGACCTGCTGGCGATCGACGCCAGCGCCCGGGCGGCAGCCAATGCCGCGGCGCTGCGATTCGCTGCCTGACGCCTCCCTCGTAAAGCAAGGACTCCGATGCTGCTTACTGTCATAGCCTTTGTGGTTGCGCTCGGTGTCCTGATCGCGGTGCACGAATACGGCCACTATCGCGTGGCGGTGGCCTACGGCGTCAAGGTGGAGCGCTTCTCCGTCGGCTTCGGCAAGGCGCTTTTCCGTTGGCAGCCCAGGCGCCAGCATCCGGGCCAGCAGACCGAGTTCGTCATCGGCGCATTTCCCTTCGGCGGCTACGTCAAGATGCTCGACGAGCGTGAAGGCCCCGTGGCACCCGAGGAACGCCACCGCGCCTTCAACACGCAGCCGCTGCGTTCGCGCGCGGCCATCGTGGCCGCGGGGCCGATCGCCAATCTGCTGCTGGCGGTGGCGCTCTACACGGCAGTCAACTGGATCGGCGTGCAGGAGCCGGTCGCCACGTTGGCGCGGCCGGTGGCAGGCTCCCTTGCCGAGTTGGCGGGCCTGAAGGGCGGCGAGCACATCTCCCGGGCTGGGTTCGACGGCGAGCTGACGCCGGTCCAGTCCTTCGAGGACCTGCGCTGGCGCATGACGCGCGGAGCGCTCGATGGTCGCGACCTGAAGCTCGAGGTCGCGGGCGAGGGTGGTCGGCCCGCGCGCGAGCTGGTGCTCCCGCTCAGCCGCATGGAGACCAAGGACGCCGATCCGCAGATGTTCCGAAAGATCGGCGTGCTGGCGCCCCTGACGCGCCCCGAGATCGGCGAAGTCATGAAGGGCAGCGCGGCCGAAGCGGCGGGCCTGCTCAACGGCGACGTGGTGCGCGCCATCGGCGGCACGCCGATCATCGACGGGCAGCAGCTGCGCGAGGCGATCCGGGCGTCGGTCGACGGTGGCCAGCCGCGCACGCAGGCATGGCAGATCGAGCGCGGCGGCCGGGCGCTCGCCATCGACGTGAAGCCCGAAGTGCGGGAAGAGGGCGGCGCCAAGGTGGGGCGCGTGGGCGCCTATGTTGGCGCGCCGCCCGAAATGGTGACCGTGCGCCAGGGCGTGGTCGACGGCATCTGGCGCGGCGTGGTGCGTACCTGGGAGGTTTCGGCGCTGACCGTGCGCATGATGGGCAAGATGGTCATCGGCGAGGCGTCGGTCAAGAATCTCAGTGGTCCGCTCACCATCGCGGACTACGCGGGCAAGTCCGCAAGCCTCGGTTTCACCCAGTACCTGGTCTTCCTGGCGCTCATCAGCGTGAGCCTCGGGGTGCTCAATCTCATGCCGCTGCCGGTCCTCGATGGAGGACACCTGATGTATTATCTTTGGGAGGGCCTGACCGGCAAGAGCGTCTCTGACGCCTGGATGGAACGGCTTCAGCGCGGGGGTGTGGCCCTGCTGCTGGTCATGATGTCGGTCGCACTCTTCAACGACGTCACGCGGCTCTTTGGTTAACTTTCTGCCGGCCCTTTCCGTGCCGGCTCAATTCACAGATGAACAAAAACTTCAGTCGCTTTCGCCTGCGTAGCGTTGTCGCGGTGGTTGCCAGTGCGCTTGCGGCTTCGGCCGCCTGGGCAGTCGAACCTTTCACGGTGCGCGACATCCGCGTCGAAGGCCTGCAACGCGTCGAGGCCGGTACGGTCTTTGCGTCGCTGCCGCTTCGCGTGGGCGATACCTACAGCGATGAGCGCGGCTCCGCCGCGATTCGCGCGCTGTTCGATCTGGGGTTGTTCAAGGACGTGCGCATCGACGTGAACGGCAACGTGCTGGTGGTCATCGTGGAAGAGCGTCCGACCATCGCCGATGTCGACTTCGTCGGCACCAAGGAATTCGACAAGGCCGCGCTGCAGAAGGCGCTGCGCGAAGTGGGCCTGGCCGATGGCCGCCCCTACGACAAGGCGCTGGCCGACCGTGCGGAGCAGGAGCTCAAGCGCCAGTACGTGAGCCGCAGCCTCTACAACGCGCAGGTCGTGACCACCGTCACGCCCATCGAGCGCAACCGCGTCAACCTGACCTTCACCGTGACCGAAGGCGAGTCGGCCCGCATCCGCGAAGTGCGCGTGGTGGGCAACAAGGCCTTCAGCGAATCGACGCTGCTGAGCCTGTTCGACCAGGACAGCGGCGGCTTCATGAGCTGGTACACGAAGTCGAACCAGTATTCGCGCGCCAAGCTCAACGCCGACCTCGAAACCCTGCGCTCGTACTACATCACGCGCGGCTATCTCGAGTTCCGCATCGACTCGACGCAGGTCGCCATCTCCCCGGACCGCAAGGACCTGACGGTGACGGTGAACATCACCGAAGGCGAGAAGTTCGTGGTGTCGAGCGTCAAGCTCGATGGCAACTACCTCGGCCGCGACGACGAGTTCAAGTCGCTCATCACCATCAAGCCGGGCGAGCCCTACAACGGCGAGCAGGTCACGGAGACCACCAAGGCGTTCAACGACTACTTCGGCACCTTCGGCTACGCCTTTGCGCGCGTGCAGGCGCGCCCCGAGATCGACCGCGTCAACAACCGCGTGGCCCTCACGCTGCAGGCCGAGCCCTCGCGCCGCGTGTACGTGCGCCGCGTTTCGGTCGGCGGCAACAACAAGACCCGCGACGAGGTGATCCGTCGCGAGTTCCGCCAGTACGAGGCCTCCTGGTACGACGGCGACAAGATCAAGCTCTCGCGCGACCGCGTGGACCGCCTGGGCTTCTTCACCGAAGTGAACGTCGATACGCAGGAAGTGCCCGGCTCGCCGGACCAGGTGGACCTGACCGTCAGCGTGGTTGAGAAGCCCACTGGCAGCCTGCAGCTCGGCGCCGGCTACTCCAGCGCGGAAAAGGTCGCGCTGACCTTCGGCATCTCGCAGGAGAACGTGTTCGGCTCGGGCAACTTCCTGGGCGTGCAGGTCAACACCAGCAAGTACAACCGCACGCTGTCGCTGACGGCTACCGACCCGTACTTCACGGCCGACGGCATCTCGCGCACTTTCAGCATCTACCACACCACGACGCGTCCGTACCAGACCTCGACCGACGGCGACTACAAGCTGGTGAACCAGGGCGCATCCGTGCGCTTCGGTGTGCCGTTCAGCGAGGTCGACACCGTCTTCTTCGGCGTCGGCATCGAGCGTTATGCGTTCGATCCCAACAGCTCGACCGCCTTCTCCGGCCTGTACACGCCGCCGTCGTACCTCAACTACTTCCAGTGCAAGAAGGACCCGACGGGCCTGCTGGTGACCGGCTGCGACCAGAAGAGCGTCTGGGGCATTCCGCTGAGCGTCGGCTGGGGCCGCGACAGCCGCGACAGCGCGCTGATCCCGACCACCGGCCGCCTGCAACGCGCCAACCTCGAGGTGGGTGCCGCCGGCGACATGAAGTACGTCAAGACGAACTACCAGTACCAGCAGTTCTTCGCAATCAACAAGCAGTACACCTTCTCGATCAACGGCGAGGTCGGCTACGCCAAAGCCTTCGGCAACAAGGTCTATCCGATCTTCAAGAACTTCTACGCGGGTGGCCTGGGTTCGGTGCGCGGCTTCGAGCAGAACTCGCTGGGTCCGCGTGATGCGCCGCTGTTCCTGCAGAGCGAAGGCGCGGCCATCGGGGGTACGAAGAAGGCGATCTTCAATGCGGAGCTGAGCACGCCGTTCCCCGGCGCCGGCAACGACCGCACCCTGCGTCTGTACGGCTTCTTCGACGTCGGCAACGTCTTCGGCACCCGTGCCGCCGGCGTGACCGACGAGCAATGGAAGGCCGAGAAGAAGCTGCGCGCCTCGGTCGGCCTTGGCGTCAGCTGGATCTCGCCGCTGGGCCCGCTGCGCCTTGCCTACGCCTTCCCGATCAAGTCCCAGAAGGAAGTGGGGCAACCGTTCACGGCAGGCTATATCCCGAAGGATAGAATTCAGCGCCTCCAATTCCAGATCGGAACGTCTTTCTAAATGAAGCATTTGATCCGCGCCGCGGCCGGCGCGTTGTTGATTCCCGCTTTCGCACTTGCCACGGCACCTGCCCAGGCACAGGCGCAGGAAACTTTTCGCATCGGCTTTGTGAATCCGGACCGCGTGCTGCGTGAAGCGCAGCCCGCCAAGACTGCCCAGGCAAAGCTCGAGGCGGAGTTCCTGAAGCGCGAGAAAGACCTGACCGCGCAGGGCGATGCCCTGAAGGCTGCTTCCGAGAAGTTCGAGCGCGAGGCACCCACCCTCTCTGAAACCCAGCGCGTTGCCCGCCAGCGCGCCCTGGTCGATCAGGACCGCGACTTCCAGCGCAAGCGCCGCGAGTTCCAGGAAGACCTGAACGCGCGCAAGAACGAAGAGCTCCAGCAGGTCTACGAGCGTGCCAACCGCGTGGTGAAGCAGGTGGCCGAGGCCGAGAAGTACGACGCCATCCTGCAGGAAGCGATCTACATCAATCCGAAGCACGACATCACCGACAAGGTGATCAAGGCGCTGAACGCGTCCGTCGCTTCTCCTGCGCCCGCGGCCGGCAAGTAACGCCGCGAACCGGCGTGTCACTGCAGCTCGGAGCCATTGTTGACGCCCTCGGGGGCGAGCTTCATGGCGATGCGGCGCTGTCCATCGAGCGGCTCGCGCCTCTCCAGAATGCACAGCCCGATGCGCTCAGCTTCCTGAGCCATCCCAAATACCAGCAGGAGCTGGCGGCTTCGAAGGCCGCCTGCGTGATCGTGTCGCCCGCCATGCGCGAGGCGGCAGCTGCGCGTGGCGCCTACATCGTTACGCCCGATCCGTACCTCTACTTCGCCCGTCTCACGCAGCTGTGGAAGGCGCACCATGCGCGCCCGGAGGCCGACCGCGTCCATCCCAGCGCGGTGATCCATCCTGAAGCGCTGGTCGACGCCACGGCGCGCATCGGCGCGCTGTGCGTGGTGGAGCGGGGCGCCCGCATCGGCGCGGGCACCGTGCTGAAGTCACGCGTGACGGTCAGCGAGGACTGCGTCATCGGCGAGCGCTGCCTGCTGCATCCCGGCGTGGTGATCGGCGCCGACGGCTTCGGGCTCGCTCCACACGAGGGGCGCTGGATCAAGATCGAGCAGCTCGGAGCCGTGCGCATCGGCAACGACGTCGAGATCGGTGCCAACACCTGCATCGACCGCGGCGCTCTGGACGACACCGTCATCGAAGACGGCGTGAAGCTCGACAACCTGATCCAGATCGGCCACAACGTCCGGGTCGGCAAGAACACGGCCATGGCGGGCTGCGTCGGCGTGGCCGGGAGCGCCATCATCGGGGCCGGCTGCACCTTCGGTGGCGGCGCCATCGTGCTGGGGCACCTGACGGTCGCCGACGGCGTGCATGTGTCGGCCGCGACCGTGGTCACCCGGTCCATCCACAAGGCCGGCCAATACACCGGCATGTTTCCCATCGATGACAATGCGAACTGGGAAAAGAATGCGGCAACGCTCAAGCAGTTGCACAGCCTGCGCGAACGACTGAAGGCGCTGGAGAAGGCTCCCTCGAAAAAATGACGACGATGCAGGAACAGAAAATCATGACGACGCTCGATATCCATCAAATCCTCAAGCTGCTGCCTCACCGCTACCCGTTCCTGCTGGTGGACCGCGTGCTGGACATGGAAAAGGGCAAGCGCATCACGGCGCTGAAGAACGTGACGATGAACGAGCCGTTCTTCAACGGCCACTTCCCGCACCGCCCTGTGATGCCGGGCGTGCTGATGCTCGAAGCGATGGCCCAGGCGGCGGCGCTGCTGTCCTTCCATTCGCTGGACATCGTGCCGGACGACAACACCGTCTACTACTTCGCTGCCATCGACGGCGCCCGCTTCAAGCGTCCGGTGGAGCCGGGCGACCAACTCACCCTCGAAGTCGAGATCGAGCGCATGAAGGCGGGCATCTCCAAGTTCAAGGGCCGGGCCCTGGTGGGCACCGAGCTCGCCTGCGAGGCGTCGCTGATGTGCGCCATGCGCCAGATCAACTGATGGCCGGCCGCAGCCAGTTGCTTCTTCACAAGGCATGACCCAGGTTCATTCGACGGCCGTCGTCGACCCCCAGGCACAGCTCGACGCCTCGGTGTCGGTCGGGCCCTATACCGTGATCGGCCCGCATGTGCGCATAGGCGCGGGCACCACCATCGGCGCGCACTGCGTGATCGAGGGCCGCACCACCATCGGGCGCGACAACAGGATCTTCCAGTTTTCGTCCCTCGGCGCCATTCCGCAGGACAAGAAATACGCCGGCGAGCCTACCGAGCTCGTCATCGGCGACCGCAACGTGATCCGCGAGTTCTGCACCTTCAACCTCGGCGTGCCGGGGGCGGGGGGCGTCACGCGTGTCGGCAACGACAACTGGATCATGGCGTACACGCACATCGCCCACGACTGCCGCGTCGACGACCACACGACGCTCGCCAACAACACCACGCTGGCCGGGCATGTGCACCTGGCCGACTGGGTGACGGTCGGCGGTCTCACGGGCATCCACCAGTTCGTCTCCATCGGAGCCCACGCCATGCTCGGCTTCGCGAGCGCGGTCACGCAGGACGTGCCGCCTTTCATGCTGGTCGACGGCAATCCGCTGGCGGTGCGCGGCTTCAACATCGTCGGCCTGCGCCGGCGCGATTTCTCCGCGCAGCGGCTCGCCGCGGTGAAGCAGATGCATCGCCTGCTGTACCGCCAGGGCAAGACGCTCGACGAGGCGCGCGCAGGCATCGCCGCGTTGGCGACCGAAATGCCCGAAGCGGCCGGCGACGTCGCGCTGATGGAATCCTTCCTCGCCAATTCGACGCGCGGCATCGCGCGCTGAAGTGACGGCCATGCAGAACGACGGACAGCGACGCTTCGCGCTGGTCGCGGGCGAAGCGTCCGGCGACCTGCTCGCCGGCCTGCTGCTCGACGGGCTGCTGGCGCGCTGGCCCGACCTCCAGACCGTCGGCATCGGCGGGCCCCGCATGCTGGCCCACGGCTTCCAGAGCTGGTGGCCGCAGGAAAAGCTCGCGGTGCGTGGCTACATCGAGGTGCTGCGGCACTACGCCGAAATTGCCGGCATCCGCCGCCAGCTCAAGGCGCGGCTGCTGCAGGAGCGGCCCCAGCTCTTCATCGGCGTCGACGCACCCGATTTCAACCTCGACCTCGAAGCCGGCCTGCGCAGCCAGGGCATGAAGACGGTGCACTTCGTCTGCCCGTCGATCTGGGCCTGGCGGCCGGAGCGCATCGAGAAGATCCGGGCAGCGGCGGACCACGTGCTGTGCATCTTCCCGTTCGAACCCGCCTTGCTGGCGGAGAAGGGCGTGGCCGCGAGCTATGTGGGCCATCCCGTCGCGAACGTGATCCCGATGGTGCCCGACCAGGCTGGTGCGCGCGCCGCGCTGGGCCTGGCGCCCGATGCGCCGGTCGTCGCGCTGCTGCCGGGCAGCCGCCGTTCCGAGATCCGCTACCTGGCCGCCCGTTTCTTCGCCGCCGCGGCGCTGATGCACAAGGCGCGGCCGGAACTGCAGTTCGTGGCGCCCATCATTCCGGGCCTTCGCGCCGAAGTCGAAGCCTTGCTGCAGGCCAGCGGCATGGCCGGGCGCGTCAGGCTGCTCGACGGCCAGTCGCATGCGGTGCTGGCCGCCTGCGACGCCACGCTGATCGCCAGCGGCACCGCCACGCTCGAGGCGGCCCTGTTCAAGCGGCCGATGGTCATCGCCTACAACATGAACGCGCTTTCGTGGCGCCTCATGCGGCGCAAGCAGCTGCAGCCCTGGGTGGGATTGCCCAACATCCTGTGCCGCGATTTCGTGGTGCCCGAGCTGCTGCAGGAGGCCGCCACCCCCGAGGCGCTGGCCCGGGCCACGCTCGACTGGCTGGACGCGCCTGAAAAGACCCGGGCGCTGCAACAAAGATTTTCAGAGCTGCATGTGCAATTGCAGCGCGATACGCCCACACTCTGCGCCGATGCGATCCAGAAAGTTCTTGAAGGCTGAGCAGGCCCCGCTGGTGTGGGACGCACCCGGCCTGATCGCGGGCGTCGACGAGGCGGGCCGCGGGCCCCTGGCCGGGCCCGTGGTGGCTGCAGCCGTGATCCTCGACGACATGCGGCCCATCCGCGGTCTCGCGGACTCCAAGACGCTGACCGCGCTGCAGCGCGAACGCCTGCACGACCAGATCCTCGCCAAGGCGCTGTGCTGCTCCATCGCGCAGGCTACCGTCGAGGAAATCGACACCCACAACATCCTGCAGGCGACCATGCTGGCGATGCGCCGGGCCGTCGAGGGGCTGCGGCTCAAGCCGGTGAAGGTGCTGGTCGACGGCAACCGTCTGCCCACGCTCGACGTGCTGGCCGAGGCCATCGTGAAGGGCGACGCCCGGGTCAAGGCGATTTCCGCCGCGTCGATCCTGGCGAAGGTGCACCGCGACCGGCTGTGCGAGCAACTGCACGTCGAATTCCCGCACTACGGCTTTGCGGGCCACAAGGGCTACGGCACGCCGGAGCATCTGGAGGCGCTGCAGCGCCATGGTGCCTGCGTGCATCACCGGAAGTCCTTCAGCCCGGTGGCGGCGGCGCTCCTCCGCACCGGCGGCGTCCTGAACATGATGCTGCCGGCTGAATCCGATGGGCAGCCGGCGATGGGCATCGGTGCCATCGAGGTCGCGCGGTCCGAGCTTCGCGCTGCTCCCTGAACCCGGCCCGATGACTTCCGATACCGGCGCCAGCCACATCAGCTCGCGCGACAACCCCCTGCTCAAGGACTTGCGCAAGCTTGCCCAGGATCCGGGCGCCTATCGCAAGCTGGGCCGCATCTGGCTCGAGGGCGACCATCTGTGCCGGGCGGCGCTGGCGCGGAGCGTGAAGCCCGCCATTGCCGTGTTCTCGGAGTCGTTCTGGCCGAAAGCGCCGGCGGAGTGGTCGATGGGTGCTATCAAAACCGTAGTTGTCGCGGACAGCCTGCTGCGCGACGTCAGCGGCCTCGAGTCGCCAGCGCCGATGGGCTTCGTGCTCGACGTACCGGCCCGCCCCGAATTGCTGCCCGATGCCCCGAGCGTCGTGCTCGACCGTCTGCAGGACGCCGGCAATGCCGGCTCCATCCTGCGCAGCGCCGCCGCATTCGGCTTCGCGCAGGTGATCGCGCTCAAGGGCACGGCCGCGCTGTGGGCGCCCAAGGTGCTGCGCGCCGGCATGGGGGCGCATTTCGGCCTGCGGCTGATCGAAGGTGTGGACCCAGATGTGCTCGACAGCCTGAGAGTGCCCCTGGTGGCGACCAGCTCGCACCGCGGCGACTGGCTGCACAAGGCCGATCTGCCGCATCCCTGCGCCTGGCTTATGGGGCACGAGGGGCAGGGCGTTTCGGCGGCGCTGGAAGCCCGGGCCTCGCACCATATCCGCATCGCGCAGCCGGGTGGAGAGGAGTCGCTGAACGTGGCCGCGGCCGCCGCGATCTGCCTGCATGCGAGCGGAGCAGCCCTGCTGGCCGAATAACACACCCAGTCCGGGCTACAATCGGGGGCTTACTCGCAAATCAGCGTCGCCCGGCCGCCTACAACGCCATCTTCCCCTTAAGCAGCAGTCCCCAGGCTATACGCCTGAGGCTCCGGGCGACCGTAACCATCCGGAGAACCCAGTGCTTTTGTCTCTCAAGGGAAGTTTCCCGCCCGCCATCCTGGCGCTCGCAGACGGCACGGTCTTTCTCGGCAACTCGATCGGAGCCACCGGCTCCACGACCGGTGAAGTGGTGTTCAACACCGCCATGACCGGTTACCAGGAAATCCTCACCGACCCGAGCTACTGCCAGCAGATCGTGACGCTCACGTATCCGCACATCGGCAACTACGGCGTCAACGGCGAGGACATCGAAGCCGACAAGATCCATGCCGCGGGCCTGATCATCAAGGACCTGCCTCTCGTCGCCTCCAACTTCCGCAAGACCGCCACGCTGACCGAGTACCTCGTGTCGGGCAACACCGTGGCCATCGCGAACATCGACACCCGCAAGCTCACCCGCCACCTGCGCACCAACGGCGCCCAGAACGGCTGCATCCTGGGCCTGGCCGCGGGCGAGACCGTGACGCAGGCGCTGATCGACAAGGCCATCGCCTCCGCCAAGGCCGCGCCGAGCATGTCGGGCCTCGACCTCGCCAAGGTCGTGTCGGTCAAGCAGACCTACGAGTGGACCGAGACCGAGTGGAAGCTGGGCTCGGGCTACGGCGTGCAGATCACGCCGAAGTTCCACGTCGTGGCCTTCGACTACGGCGTCAAGAAGAACATCCTGCGCATGATCGCCCAGCGCGGTGCGCGCATTACCGTGGTGCCGGCGCAGACGCCCGCGGCCGACGTGCTCAAGTTGAAGCCGGACGGCATCTTCCTGGCCAACGGCCCTGGCGACCCGGAGCCCTGCGACTACGCCATCAGCGCCGTCAAGGAGCTGATCGAGACCGGCATTCCCACCTTCGGCATCTGCCTGGGCCACCAGATCATGGCGCTGGCCTCCGGCGCCAAGACCTTCAAGATGAAGTTCGGCCACCACGGCGCGAACCATCCTGTGAAGGACCTCGACAACGGCCGCGTGAGCATCACCAGCCAGAACCACGGCTTCGCGGTCGACGAGAAGTCGCTGCCGGCCAACCTGCGTCCCACCCACATCAGCCTGTTCGACAACACGCTGCAGGGCCTGGCTCGCACCGACAAGCCCGCGTTCTGCTTCCAGGGCCACCCCGAAGCCTCGCCTGGCCCGCACGACATCGGCTACCTGTTCGATCGCTTCATCGCGCTGATGGAGACGACGCGTGGCTGATGCGGCCGCGGCGCTCGACGCCTCGGTCATCGCCGCTTTGCGCGATGCCGAGGAGAAGATCTACGTATTGCGTGGCTTGAAAGTCATGCTGGCGCAGGATCTTGCTGCCTTGTACGGTGTCGAAACCCGCGTGCTGATGCAGGCCGTGCGCCGCAACCCCGACCGGTTCCCGGGCGACTTTGCCTTTTCCCTTTCAAATCAGGATGTTGCAAACTTGAGATCACAAATCGTGATCTCAAATGAGCAAGGCAAAGGGCACGGCGGCGCGCGCTACGCAACCATGGCCTTCACTGAACAGGGCGTGGCAATGTTGTCGAGCGTGCTGCGCAGCGCGCGGGCCGTGGCAGTCAATATCGAAATCATGCGCACCTTCGTGAAGCTGCGAAACATGGCGTCGGAGCACGCGGACCTCAAGCGCAGGCTGAACGCGCTCGAACAGAAATACGACCAGAACTTTCGCGATGTATTCACCGCGATCCATCAACTGATGGATGAGCCGAAACCCGGCGCCTATAGCGGCCGCGGCATCGGATTCACCAAGGACAACTAAAAATGCCCAAGCGTACAGACCTCAAATCGATCCTCATCATCGGCGCCGGCCCGATCATCATCGGCCAGGCCTGCGAGTTCGACTACTCCGGCGTGCAGGCCTGCAAGGCGCTGCGCGAAGAGGGCTACAAGGTCATCCTGATCAACAGCAACCCCGCGACGATCATGACCGACCCGGCCACGGCCGACGTCACCTACATCGAGCCCATCACCTGGCAGACGGTCGAGAAGATCATCGCCAAGGAGCGCCCCGACGCGATCCTGCCGACCATGGGCGGCCAGACCGCGCTGAACTGCGCGCTCGACCTGTGGCGCAACGGCGTGCTCGACAAGTACACGGGCGCTGCCACCAACAGGCCCGTCGAGCTGATCGGCGCCACGCCCGAGGCCATCGACAAGGCCGAAGACCGCCTGAAGTTCAAGGACGCGATGACCAAGATCGGACTGGGCTCGGCCCGTTCCGGCATCGCGCACTCGATGGAAGAGGCCTGGGCGGTGCAGAAGCACGTCGGCTTCCCGACCGTGATCCGCCCCAGCTTCACGCTCGGCGGTACCGGCGGTGGCATCGCCTACAACCCGGAAGAGTTCGAGACCATCTGCAAGCGCGGCATCGAAGCCTCGCCGACCAACGAGCTGCTGATCGAAGAATCGCTGCTCGGCTGGAAGGAGTACGAGATGGAAGTCGTGCGCGACAAGGCCGACAACTGCATCATCGTCTGCTCCATCGAGAACCTCGACCCGATGGGCGTGCACACCGGCGACTCGATCACCGTGGCGCCCGCGCAGACGCTGAGCGACAAGGAATACCAGATCCTGCGCAACGCCTCGCTGGCGGTGCTGCGCGAGATCGGCGTGGACACCGGCGGCTCGAACGTGCAGTTCTCCATCAACCCGAAGGACGGCCGCATGGTCGTCATCGAGATGAACCCGCGCGTGTCTCGTTCGTCGGCGCTGGCCTCCAAGGCCACGGGCTTCCCGATCGCCAAGGTCGCGGCCAAGCTGGCCGTCGGCTACACGCTCGACGAGCTGCGCAACGAGATCACCGGCGGTGCCACGCCGGCCTCGTTCGAGCCCTCGATCGACTACGTGGTCACCAAGATTCCGCGCTTCGCGTTCGAGAAGTTCCCGCAGGCAGATTCGCGCCTGACGACGCAGATGAAGTCGGTGGGCGAGGTGATGGCCATGGGCCGCACTTTCCAGGAATCGTTCCAGAAGGCGCTGCGCGGCCTCGAAGTCGGCGTCGACGGCATGAACGAGAAGACGCAGGACCGCGAAGTGCTCGAGAAGGAACTGGGCGAGCCCGGCCCCGAGCGCATCTGGTACGTGGGCGATGCCTTCGCCCAGGGCATGAGCGTCGATGAAGTGTTCGCGCTCACGAAGATCGACCCGTGGTTCCTGGTGCAGATCGAGGAGATCGTGAAGATCGAACTCGAGCTGGAGACCAAGTCGCTCGATGACATCGACGCCGCCACGCTGCGCCTGCTGAAGCAGAAGGGCTTCTCCGACCGCCGCCTGGCCAAGCAACTGCGCACCACCGACACCGCCATCCGCGAGAAGCGTCGCGCCCTGGGCGTGCGCCCGGTCTACAAGCGCGTGGACACCTGCGCGGCCGAGTTCGCCACCAACACGGCCTACATGTACTCGACCTATGAAGACGAGTGCGAAGCCGACCCGAGCGACAAGAAGAAGATCATGGTGCTCGGCGGCGGTCCCAACCGCATCGGCCAGGGCATCGAGTTCGACTACTGCTGCGTGCACGCCGCGCTCGCCATGCGCGAGGACGGCTACGAGACCATCATGGTCAACTGCAACCCCGAGACCGTGTCGACCGACTACGACACCTCGGACCGCCTGTACTTCGAGCCGCTGACGCTGGAAGACGTGCTCGAGATCGTCGACAAGGAAAAGCCGCTGGGCGTGATCGTGCAGTACGGCGGCCAGACGCCGCTGAAGCTCGCGCTCGACCTGGAGGCCAACGGCGTGCCGATCATCGGCACCTCGCCCGACATGATCGACGCGGCCGAAGACCGCGAGCGCTTCCAGAAGCTGCTGCACGAGCTCAAGCTGCTGCAGCCGCCGAACGCCACCGCGCGCACCGAAGCCGAGGCGCTCGAGAAGGCCTCCGAGCTGGGCTACCCGCTGGTGGTGCGCCCGAGCTATGTGCTGGGCGGCCGCGCGATGGAAATCGTGCACGAGCAGCGTGACCTCGAGCGCTACATGCGCGAAGCCGTCAAGGTCAGCAACGATTCGCCGGTGCTGCTCGACCGCTTCCTGAACGACGCCGTCGAGTGCGACGTCGACTGCCTGCGCGACGCCGAGGGCCAGACTCTCATCGGCGGCGTGATGGAACACATCGAACAGGCCGGCGTGCACTCGGGTGACTCCGCCTGCTCGCTGCCGCCCTACAGCCTGGGCGCCGAAACGGTGGCCGAACTCAAGCGCCAGAGCGCCGCCATGGCGGCCGCGCTGAATGTGGTCGGCCTGATGAACGTGCAGTTCGCCATCCAGCAGAAGGACGGCAAGGACGTCATCTACGTGCTCGAAGTGAACCCGCGCGCCTCGCGCACCGTGCCTTACGTGAGCAAGGCCACCGGCATCCAGCTCGCCAAGGTGGCGGCCCGCTGCATGGCCGGCCAGTCGCTGAAGTCGCAAGGCATCGAGAAGGAAGTGACGCCGCCGTACTTCAGCGTGAAGGAAGCCGTGTTCCCGTTCGTCAAGTTCCCGGGCGTGGACACCATCCTCGGCCCCGAGATGAAGTCGACCGGCGAAGTCATGGGCGTGGGCAAGACCTTCGGCGAAGCCTTCGTCAAGTCGCAGCTTGGCGCGGGCACGCACCTGCCGAAGTCGGGCAAGGTCTTCATCTCGGTGAAGAACAACGACAAGACGCGCGCGGTCGAAGTGGCCCGCGGCCTGGCCAAGCTGGGCTTCGAGCTGATCGCGACCAAGGGCACGGCCGCCGCCATCAATGCCGCCGGCGTCGAGTGCGCGACGGTGAACAAGGTGACGGAAGGCCGCCCGCACATCGTGGACATGATCAAGAACAACGAGATCGCCCTGGTCATCAACACGGTCGAAGAGCGCCGCAACGCGATCACCGACTCGCGCCAGATCCGCACCTCGGCGCTGCAGGCGCGCGTGACGACCTTCACCACGATCTTCGGCGCCGAAGCCGCGGTCGAGGGCATGGGCTTCATGGACGAGCTCGGCGTGATCTCGGTGCAGGAAATGCACGCGCAACTGGCCGCGGCCTGAGCGTCATCGCGATCATGGAAACGCAGCTCGTCGAACTCGGCCTGACCGACTGGAACGCGGCCACGCCCAACGAGGCGTGGATCGCGGAGCTGGAGGCGGGCAAGGTGCTGTACTTTCCGCGCCTGGGTTTCGAGCTGCTGCCCGAAGAGCGCAGCCTGCTCACGCCCAGCCTGCTGTCGCCCGATGTGCGCAACATCAGCCTCGACGCCAACGGCAAGCTCAAGGGCGCCGTGGGCGACGAGACGGTACAGCGGACGGCTGCCGCGATGGTGGGGCGCTTCAGGGCGCAGGCCACGCAGCTCATCCACGGGTTGCTGCCGCACTACGCGCCGGCGCTGCGGCTGGCGCCGACCAGCTACCGTCCTGCGCAGGTCGAGACGCGGGTGCAGTCGTGGCGCGCCGACGACCGGCGCCTGCATGTCGATGCATTCCCGTCGCGGCCGAACTACGGCGAGCGCATCCTGCGCGTCTTCACCAACGTGAATCCCGACGGCGCGCCGCGCGTGTGGCGCGTGGGCGAACCCTTCGAGGACATCGCGAAGCGCTTCCTGCCGCGCGCCAAGCCTTACTCGCGCTGGCAGGCCAAGCTGCTGCAGGCGCTGCATGTGACCAAGTCGTTCCGCAGCGAGTACGACCACCTCATGCTGCAGTTGCACGACGGCATGAAGTCGGACATGGCCTATCAGGAGAACTCGCCGCAGGAAACCGCGAAGTTCCCGCCGGGTTCGGTGTGGGTCTGCTTCTCCGACCAGACTTCGCACGCCGTGATGGCGGGCCAGTACATGCTCGAGCAGACCCTCCACCTGGACGCTTCCAAGCAATACAATCCCGCTTCGAGCCCGCTCGCCATCCTGAGCCGGCTGACAGGACGGACGCTCGTCTGAGCGCAGTCCCCCATCGACCGCCGAACGGCAGCGTTCGGCGGTTTCGCTTTATGGAGAACTAGATATGGCGACCATCCCCATCACCAAGCGCGGCGCGGAGAAGCTGCGCGAAGAACTGCGCCGGCTCAAGTCGGTGGACCGCCCCGCCGTCATCAATGCGATCGCCGAAGCGCGCGCGCAGGGTGACATCAGCGAAAACGCCGAGTACGAATCCGCCAAGGACCGCCAGGGCTTCATCGAAGGCCGCATCCTGGAGATCGAGGGCAAGCTCTCCGCTTCGCAGGTGATCGACCCCAGCGAACTCGATGCCGGCGGCAAGGTGGTGTTCGGCTCCACCGTCGAACTCGAGGAAGAAGACAGCGGCGACGCCGTCAAGTACCAGATCGTGGGCGAGGACGAGGCCGACCTGAAGCAGGGCCTGATCAACGTGTCCAGCCCGATCGCCCGCGCGCTCATCGGCAAGGAAGAGGGCGACACCGCCGAGGTGCAGACGCCCGGCGGCCTGAAGCGCTACGAGATCGTGGCGGTCAGCTACCTCTGATCGCCGCGCGCATGAAGGACCTGAAAGACCGTATTGCGCTGATGCTGGCTGCCTTCTGGTGGGGCAGCCTGACGACGATCGGCTTTCTCGTCGTGCCGATGCTGTTCGCGAAGCTGGGCAACCCGGCGGTGGCGGGCAATTTCGCGGCGCAGCTGTTCGAGGCGCAGAGCTGGATCGCCATCGCCTGCGGCGTGATCCTGCTGATCCATTTCCGCTCCAAGGCCGACGAGCGCGTGAGCGGGCCGGCGATGACGACCATCTTCTTCATCCTGGGTGCGCTGTTGCTGGCGCTGTTGCAGCAGTACGCGGTGGCGCCGCGCATCGTGGCCCGCGAGAACCTCAAGCTGTGGCACGCCATGGGCACCGGGATGTACTTCGTGCAGTGGCTGTGCGCCGGCGTGGTGCTGTGGCGCATCGGGGGCCGCACGGCAGGCTGAAGCGATGTCGGAGCAAGAAAAAAGGCGGCCCGGGCCGCCCTTTGCTTTTTGCCTGTCGCTTCCTACTCTTTCCAGTATTCCGCGACCCAGCGCGCCGGCTTGATGAACCGGAAGGCGCGGTTGCGGCGGCCAGCCAGCGCGTCGGGCGGGTTGCATTCGCCGTGGAACACCATGATCCGCGCGCCTTCGGGCACGAAGGGCTCTTCCCAGTAGTTGGTCGGCCAGGTCGGGATGCCGTGGTACTTGAAGCTGGGGCACCAGCCGTCGGGCCAGTAGGACAGCTTGCCCTGCTTGTGGAGCACGTCCGACAGGTAGGTCTGCTCGTTGCGGTACTCGGCCTGGACCTTGTCCATGTTGGCGCGGAAATAGGCCAGCACGTCGGCATGGGCGCCGAGCTCGAAGCGGTAGACCGACGAGTTGCCTGTGATGCGCCCGCGTCGCCAGGGACGGTCGTAGTCGTGAATGATCAGGAACTCGCCCGGCTGCTCGAAAAACGCGTCCAGGCTGCCGACGACCACCACGTCGAGGTCGAGGAAGAGGGCGGGGCCGCGCAGGCCGTGAAGATCTTGCTCGAAGGTGGTGAGCTTCTTCCAGGCGCCATCGCGCTGGCCCGGAGCCAGGTGCAGGTTGAGCGGGGGGATCGGCAGGCAGGTCACCTCGGGGCGAACACCGTTGCCGTCGTCGGTCAGGCAGACGAACTTGAAGTCGCCGCCGAGGTTGCGGCGGACCATCGCGTAGAGCCGGTTGACGTATTCGGGGCCGTACTTCGTGCCCCACTTCATGCAGAGGATATGGCGCTGGGCGCCTTGCGCTGGCGCCAAGTTCAATCCGCCTGGTTGCGTTTCTTGACCGACAGGGGCCGTTTCGCCTTGGCGCGCTTGATGGTGCCGCCAGGGGTGAGGCGCTGGTTGCCGAGCACGCGCAGGGTCTTGATTTCAGGGCGCTGGCCGCCGCGCTTGCTGTACTTGACGATCTTCACGTCGCGTGGGCCGGGCATGCGGTCTTCGTCGACCACGCGCTCCTTCTCGGCCTTGGGGCGCCACAGCACGAGCAGCTTGCCGATGTGCTGGATGGGGGCAGCGTCGAGTTCTTCGGCCAGTTCGCGCAGCATGGCATCGCGGGCCAGGCGGTCGTCAGAGAAGACTCGGATCTTGATCAGGCCGTGGGCCTTGAGCGCCGCGTCGGCTTCCTTCTTCACGGCAGGGGTGAGCCCGTCTCCACCGACCATGACGATCGGATCCAGGTGGTGAGCTTCGGCGCGATGCACCTTGCGCTCGGCAGGGGTAAGTTGAATGGCGGGCATCCCCGTATTATCGACCCGTACACGAAGACCCCCATGAGCACCAAAGCCAAAAGCAAGAAAGTCAACAAGGCGTGGCTGCACGACCATATCAACGACCCCTACGTGAAGCTCGCCACGAAGGAGGGCTACCGGGCTCGCGCCGCCTACAAGCTCAAGGAGATCGACGAATCCCTCGGCCTGGTCAAGCCGGGCCAGCTGGTGGTGGACCTCGGCTCCGCTCCGGGCGCATGGAGCCAGTACCTGCGCCGGCGGATGTCGCCGGGCGGGGCTGCGGCCGGTGAACTGAACGGCACCATCGTCTCGCTCGACCTGCTGCCGATGGAGCCCATCGAGGGCGTGACCTTCCTGCAGGGGGATTTCCGCGAAGACGAGCTGCTGCAGCAACTGCTGGGCGTGCTGGCCGGGCGCAAGGCCGATCTTGTGGTTTCGGACATGGCGCCCAACCTGTCGGGCATCCATTCGGCCGACGCAGCCCGCGTTTCGCACTTGATCGAGCTCGCCATCGACTTCGCCCAGAACCACCTGAAGCCCGAGGGCGCGCTGGTGGCGAAGGTTTTCCATGGCAGCGGCTACGACGAGCTGGTGAAGCTTTTCAAGGCCAATTTCCGTGTCGTGAAACCCTTCAAACCCAAGGCGTCGCGGGACAAATCTGCCGAGACCTTCCTGGTCGGGGTAGGACTGAAGGCCGTGGATACGCCTTGATACCGGCCGGAGCAACAGCCTCGGCGGCACAAACCCACGTCAGGCTATGGCCGCATTAGGGAAATGCCAGCTTTTCGTAGCTTGAAAAGCCTAAAATGGGGCGCAATTGCGTACCCACAGCGCGTTTTTTCATTCACCTGTCACGCGCTTTAGCCTGGAGCTTCGTTTGAACAATCAGTGGTTTTCCAAAGTTGCCGTGTGGCTCGTCATCGCCATGGTGTTGTTCACTGTCTTCAAGCAGTTCGACACCCGCGGCGGCGTCGGCTCGGGGACAGTCAGCTACTCCGAGTTTCTGGACCAGGTCCGCAACAACCAGATCAAGAGCGCCGTCATTCCTGAAGGCGCCGCAGGCGGCGAGATCGTCGCCGTCACGAACGACGACCGCAAGATCCGCACGACTGCAACCGTGCTCGACCGCGGCCTCGTGGGCGACCTGATCGACCACAACGTCAAGTTCGACGTCAAGCCGCGCGAAGAAAGCTCCCTGCTCATGACCCTGCTGGTCAGCTGGGGGCCGATGCTGCTGCTGATCGGCGTGTGGATCTACTTCATGCGACAGATGCAGGGCGGTGGCAAGGGCGGGGCGTTCAGCTTCGGCAAGAGCAAGGCCCGCATGATGGACGAGAACAACAACACGGTCACCTTCGCCGACGTCGCGGGCTGCGACGAGGCCAAGGAAGAAGTCCGTGAAGTGGTCGACTTCCTGAAGGACCCGCAGCGCTTCCAGAAGCTCGGCGGCCGCATTCCTCGAGGCCTGCTGCTGGTCGGCCCTCCGGGCACCGGCAAGACGCTGCTGGCCAAGTCGATCGCCGGCGAGGCCAAGGTGCCTTTCTTCTCGATTTCCGGTTCCGACTTCGTCGAAATGTTCGTCGGCGTGGGCGCTGCCCGCGTCCGCGACATGTTCGAGAACGCCAAGAAGAACGCTCCCTGCATCATCTTCATCGACGAAATCGACGCGGTGGGCCGCCAGCGCGGTGCCGGCCTCGGCGGCGGCAACGACGAACGCGAGCAGACGCTCAACCAGATGCTGGTCGAGATGGACGGCTTCGAAACCAACCTCGGCGTGATCGTGGTGGCTGCCACCAACCGCCCCGACATCCTGGACGCCGCGCTGCTTCGCCCGGGGCGTTTCGACCGCCAGGTCTACGTCACGCTGCCCGACATCCGCGGCCGCGAGCAGATCCTCGGCGTGCACATGCGCAAGGTTCCGCTGGGCCAGGACGTGAACCCGAGCGTGATCGCCCGCGGCACGCCCGGCATGTCCGGCGCCGACCTGGCCAACCTCTGCAACGAAGCCGCCCTGATGGCCGCCCGCCGCAACGCGCGCGTGGTCGAGATGCAGGACTTCGAGAAGGCCAAGGACAAGATCTTCATGGGCCCCGAGCGCAAGAGCATGGTCATGCCCGAGGAAGAGCGCCGCAACACGGCCTACCACGAGTCCGGCCATGCCCTCATCGGCAAGCTGCTGCCCAAGTGCGACCCGGTCCACAAGGTCACGATCATTCCGCGCGGCCGCGCCCTCGGCGTGACCATGAGCCTGCCCTCGCAGGACCGCTACAGCTACGACCGCGAGTACATGCTGAACCAGATCAGCATGCTGTTCGGCGGCCGCATCGCCGAGGAAGTGTTCATGCACCAGATGACCACCGGCGCAAGCAACGACTTCGAGCGTGCGACCAACCTGGCGCGCGACATGGTCATGAAGTACGGCATGAGCGATGCCCTTGGGCCGATGGTCTACGCCGAGAACGAAGGCGAAGTGTTCCTGGGCCGCTCGGTCACCAAGACCACGAACATGAGTGAGCAGACCATGGAGAAGGTCGACTCGGAAGTCCGCCGCATCATCGACGAGCAATACGCCCTGGCGCGCCGCCTGATCGAGGAGAACAGCGACAAGATGCACGCCATGGCCAAGGCGCTGCTCGAATGGGAAACCATCGACACCGAGCAGCTCGACGACATCATGGCCGGCCGCGCGCCACGTCCTCCCAAGGACTGGACGCCCCGCATTCCGCCCTCGGGCAGCGGTGGCGGCAGCGGCGGTACGCCGGCCGTGACGACCGACCCGGCGCCCAACGCAGCGTGAGCGCGAATCCGGCGTCAAACCACAACGGGGCCTCTGGCCCCGTTTTCGATGGCGAGCACGCGGCGGCCGGCAGCGCTTTCTGGCAGACCTCCCGCTTCCGCATCGACCTCGCGCAGCCGCGCGTGATGGGCATCGTCAACGTCACGCCCGATTCCTTTTCCGACGGCGGCGCTCATGCCTCCACCGAGACGGCCCTCCGGCACTGCGAGCAGTTGCTGAAGGAGGGCGCAGACATCCTCGACATCGGCGGCGAATCGACCCGCCCCGGCAGCCCGGCGGTGCCGCTCGAAGCCGAGCTGGCGCGCGTGGTGCCGGTGGTGCGCGAGGCGGTGAAGCTCAATGCGCCGATCTCCATCGACACCTACAAGCCCGAGGTCATGCGTGCCGTGCTCGACCTGGGCGCGGACATCGTCAACGACATCTGGGCGCTGCGCCAGCCGGGCGCGCGCGAGGCCGTCGCGGCGCATCCTTCCTGCGGCATCTGCCTGATGCACATGCACCGCGATCCGCAGACCATGCAGGCCATGCCCATGTCGGGCGACGTAGTTCCGGAAGTCCTTTCTTTCCTGCGGGAGCAGGCGCAGCTTCTTTACGACCTCGGCGTCGACGCTGCGCGCATCACGCTCGACCCCGGCGTAGGCTTCGGCAAGACGGTGGCGCAGAACTTCGCCTTGCTCGCGCGTCAGCGCGAACTGCTCGCGGCGGGTCATCCGCTGCTGCTTGGCTGGTCGCGCAAGTCGTCGATCGGCGCCGTCACCGGCATCGAGATGGCGGGCGAGCGCATCGTGCCCAGCGTCGCGGCTGCCGTTTTGGCTGCGGACCGTGGCGCGGCCGTGGTGCGCGTGCACGACGTGCGCGACACCGTCGCCGCACTCGCCGTATGGCGCGCAATGAAGGCTCAGGAAAAGTCACAACTACAACCACAAGGACAGGCACCCACACCATGACCCGCAAATATTTCGGCACCGACGGCATCCGTGGCACCGTGGGCAAGGCGCCCATCACTCCCGACTTCGTCCTGCGCCTAGCGCACGCCGTGGGCCGCGTGCTCAAGAAGACGCAGTCGCGTCCCACCGTGCTCATCGGCAAGGACACGCGCATCTCGGGCTACATGCTCGAATCCGCGCTCGAATCCGGCTTCAATTCGGCCGGTGTCGACGTGGTGCTGCTCGGCCCGCTGCCGACGCCCGGCGTGGCGTACCTCACCCGCGCGCAGCGCGCGAGCCTCGGCGTGGTGATCAGCGCCAGCCACAACGCCTATCCGGACAACGGCATCAAGTTCTTCAGCGCGCAGGGCACCAAGCTCGACGACGCCTGGGAGCTGGCCGTCGAGGCCGCGCTGGAGGAAGACCCGGTCTGGGTCGATTCCGCCAACCTTGGCAAGGCCCGCCGCCTCAACGACGCGCCCGGCCGCTACATCGAGTTCTGCAAGAGCACCTTCGCCAACGACCTGACGCTGCGCGACATGAAGCTGGTGGTCGACGCGGCCCATGGCGCGGCCTACCAGGTGGCGCCCAACGTGTTCCACGAGCTGGGCGCGGAAGTGACGAGCATCGGCGTCGCGCCCGACGGGCTGAACATCAACAAGGGCTTCGGCGCCACGCACCCCGAGGCGTTGATCGCCGCGGTGACGGCGCAGAAGGCCGACTACGGCATCGCACTCGACGGCGACGCCGACCGCCTGCAGCTGGTCGACGCGAGCGGGCGCCTGTTCAACGGCGACGAGCTGCTCTACCTGATGGTGTCCGAGCGCATCGCGCGCGGCGACAAGCCGGTGGGGGTGGTCGGCACGCTCATGACCAACAAGGCCGTCGAAGTCGCCCTGCGCGGGCAGGGCATCGAATTCGTGCGCGCCAAGGTCGGCGACCGCTATGTGCTCGAAGAGCTCGACAAGCGCGGCTGGCTGCTGGGCGGCGAGGGCTCCGGCCACCTGCTGGCGCTCGACCGCCACACCACCGGCGACGGCATCGTGAGCGCGCTGCAGGTGCTGCAGGCCTGCGTGCGCAGCGGCAAGACGGTGGCGCAGCTGCTCGAAGGCGTCACGCTGTTCCCGCAGACGCTGATCAACGTGCGCATCTCGCCCGACCAGGACTGGAAGGCCAACAAGGCGCTGGCCAGCGAAACCACGCGCATCGAGGCCGAACTCGGCGATTCGGGCCGCGTGCTGATCCGCGCGAGCGGTACCGAGCCGCTGGTTCGGGTGATGGTCGAGGCTCGCGATGCGAAGCAGGCCGAATCGTGCGCCAGGCGCCTCGCGGCCACGCTGGAGCCTGCGCGATGACAGCAGCGGCTGGCGCGCAGCCGATCGAAGTCTTCATCGCCGACTACCGCAACGCCGCCCACGCGACCGCCCTGGTCGGTCTGCTCGACGCCTATGCCGGTGACCCGGCCGGCGGCGGCACACCGCTCGATCCCGCGGTGCTCGCAGGCTTGCCCTCGGCGCTGGCCGCGCGTCCCCAGGCCTTCAGCGTGCTGGCTTTCGACGGCGGGCAGCCTGTGGGCCTGATCAACTGCATCGAGGGCTTCTCGACCTTCGCCTGCAAGCCGCTGGTGAACGTGCACGACGTGGTCGTGCTGCCCAGCCATCGCGGGCAGCGCGTGGCGCAGAAGATGTTCTCTCTGGTAGAGGAAGAAGCTCGTCGCCGCGGCGCGTGCAAGCTCACGCTGGAGGTGCTTTCGGGCAACGCGCCCGCGCTGCGCGCCTACGAGCGCGAAGGCTTCGCGGGCTACCAGCTCGATCCGGCATTCGGCACCGCAGTCTTCCTGCAGAAGAAGCTCTGAGCGCAAGCAACCAAGGGAAAAGGGCCGGGGCGAATCGTTCGCCACCGGCCCTTTGTTCTTTACCGCCAGATCAGAAGCGCGTCACCGGCATTTCGGCGTCGGCCTTGCCCGGCGCGTACTTGCCCAGTTCCCACTTGGCGATCGCATTGCGGTGCACTTCGTCCGGACCGTCCGCGAAGCGCAGCGTGCGTGCGCCGGCATAGGCCGCGGCCAGGGGAAAGTCGTCGCACATGCCGCCGCCGCCGTGGACCTGCATGGCCCAGTCGATCACCTGGCAGGCCATCGACGGCGCGACGACCTTGATCATCGCGATCTCGTTCTTGGCGACCTTGTTGCCGGCCACGTCCATCAGCCACGCTGCCTTGAGCGTGAGCAGGCGGGCCATGTCGATCTTGCAACGGGCTTCGGCGATGCGCTCCTGCGTGACCGTCTGCGAGGCGACGGTCTTGCCGAAGGCCACGCGTGACGAGGCGCGCTTGCACATCAGTTCCAGCGCTCGCTCGGCCAGGCCGATCAGGCGCATGCAGTGGTGGATGCGTCCGGGGCCGAGGCGGCCCTGGGCGATCTCGAAGCCGCGGCCTTCGCCCAGCAGTATGTTGCTGGCGGGCACGCGCACGTTCTCGAAGTACATCTCGACGTGGCCGTGCGGCGCGTCGTCATAGCCCATCACGTTCAGCGGGCGCACGATGCGGATGCCCTTGGCGTCGGCCGGCACCACGATCATGCTCTGCTGCGAGTGGCGCGGCGCCTCGGGGTCGCTCTTGCCCATGGTGATGAAGACCGCGCAGCGCGGGTCGGCCGCGCCCGAGATCCACCACTTGTGGCCGTTGATGACGTACTCGTCGCCCTGGCGCTCGATGCGCGTGGAAATGTTGGTGGCGTCGCTCGAGGCCACTTCGGGCTCGGTCATGGCGAAGGCCGAGCGGATCTGGCCTTCGAGCAGTGGCTTGAGCCAGCGGGCCTTGATCTCTTCGGAGCCGTAGCGGGCAATGGTCTCCATGTTGCCGGTGTCGGGCGCCGAGCAGTTGAAGGCTTCCGAGGCCCATGGCACGCGGCCCATGATCTCGGCCAGCGGGGCGTATTCCTGGTTGGTGAGGCCCGCGCCGTCATAGCCCGAGGCGGCGGCGCTGTCGACCGGCAGGAACAGGTTCCACAGGCCCTGGGCCTTGGCCTTCTCCTTGAGCTTCTCGACCGTCTTGAGCGCCGTCCAGCGCTTGCCGGCGGCGGTGTTCGCGGCCAGCTCGGCGGCGTACTCGGCTTCGGCCGGATAGATGTGGTCGTCCATGAATGCCTGCACGCGCTTTTGCAGGTCCTTGGTCTTGGCCGAGTATTCGAAGTCCATCTTTGTCTCTCCTGGTGGGGTGGGGCGGCTTATGCCTTTTGGGCAAACTGCCAGGCCATGTCGGCCATGGGGCGGGCGCCGCGGGCCGAAGCCACGGCTTGCTCGCTCGACGCGGTGCCGGCCTCGACCCGCTTGGCAATGCCTTGCAGGATCGCGGCCATGCGGAACAGGTTGTAGGCCTGGTAGAAGTTCCAGTCCGGCGCCAGCGCCTCGGGCGTGCTGATGCGGGTGCGCTCGCAGTAGCGGCGGATGTATTCGCTCTCGGTGGGAATGCCCAGCGAGGCGACGTCGACGCCGCCGATGCCGCGCCCGGTGGTCGGGGGCATGTGCCACGACATGCAGTGGTAGCTGAAGTCGGCCAGCGGGTGGCCGAGCGTCGACAGTTCCCAGTCGAGCACCGCGATGATGCGCGGCTCGGTGGCATGGAACATCACGTTGTCGAGGCGATAGTCGCCATGGACGATCGACACCTTGCTCTCGTCGCGCGCGCTTGCGGGCATGTGCGCGGGCAGCCAGTCGATCAGCCGCTCCATGGCCTCGATGGGCTGCGAGAGCTCGCCCGCGCCGTCGGCCGATGCCTTGTACTGCTTGCTCCAGCGGCCGATCTGGCGCTCGAAGTAGTTGCCGGGCTTGCCGTAGTCGGCCAGACCGCGGGCGGCGAAGTCGACCGTGTGCAGCGCGGCGATCACGCGGTTCATCTCGTCGTAGTGCGCGGCGCGCTCGGCGTTGCTCATGCCGGGCAGCGACTGGTCCCACAGCACGCGGCCCTGCATGAACTCCATGACGTAGAAGGCGCGGCCGATGACGCTCTCGTCCTCGCACAGGCAGTACATGCGCGGCACGGGCACATCGGTGCCGGCCAGGCCGCTCATCACCTTGTACTCGCGCTCCACCGCGTGGGCCGAGGGCAGCAGCTTCGCGACCGGGCCCGGCTTGGCGCGCATCACGTAGCTCTGCGTGGGCGTGACCAGCTTGTAGGTCGGGTTCGACTGGCCGCCCTTGAACATCTCGACCGTCAGCGGGCCCTTGAAGCCGTCGAGGTTCTTCCCGAGCCAGGCTGCGAGCGCGTCGACGTCGAAGGCGTGCTGTTGCGAGACGGCACGGGTGCCGATGAAGGAGGAGAAGTCCTGGCTCATGTCGGTATGTCTATCTGCCTGTCGTTGTCGTTCTAGCTTTCAGCTTCCGAGACGCGCATCAGCGCCGAGCGGTCGAGCACCACGAGGCCGCCCGGCTCGATGCGGATCGTGCCCTCGCGCTCCATGGTCTTCAGTTCCTGGTTGACCCGCTGGCGCGACGCGCCCAGCAGTTGCGCCAGTTCTTCCTGCGCCAGTTGCAGGCCGATGCGCATCTGGCTGCCGTCTTCCAGGTTCGGCACGCCGTAGCTGCGCACCAGATGGATGAGCTGCTTGGCCAGCCGTGCGCGCAGCGGCAGGGTGTTGAGGTCTTCCACCAGCCCGAAGAGCGTGCGGATGCGCCGCGCCTGCAGCCGCATCAGCGCCTCGTACAGCTCCACGTGCGAGGCCAGGATCTTCTGGAAGTCGGCGCGCGCCACGCACAGGATGGTGGTGTCGCCATGCGAGTAGGTGTCGTGCGTGCGCCGGTCCCCGTCGAACATCGCCACGTCGCCGAACCAGATGCCCGGCTCCACGTAGGTCAGCGTCACCTGCTTGCCCGAGACGGCCGTCGAGCTGACCCGCACCGCGCCCTTGGCGCAGGCGATCCAGTGTTCGGGCGGATCGCCGCGGGCAGCGATCAGGTCGCCGTCCTTGTAGCGTTTGACGAAGGCGCATCGGAGGATGTCGTGCCGCAGCGATGGAGAAAGGGAAGAAAACCAGCGACCACTGTTGATCGCTTCACGTTCTTCGATGGTAAGAATGGGGTCGTCCATTGGTCTGTCCTCTCGGCGACTGGAAGGCTGGTGGGTGTCACGGGAGCGACGCCGTCAGGCGCCGGCCCGTCACATGGGTGCTTACTCGTACTGCGGCGGCTTCTTCTCGAGGAACGCGGCGATGCCGATGCCTGCGTTCGCGTGGTGCAGGTTGCGCACGAAATGGTCTCGCTCCTGCGCGAGCTGCGATGCCAGGGTGGCGCCCCGGGCCTCGCTCAGCAGCTCCTTGATGCTGGCCAGCGAGTTCGGTGCGCGGGCATTGAGCCGGCCCGCCAGCGCCAGCGCGCCCGCAAGGGCCTGGCCGCTTTCGGTGAGCTCGTTGACGAGGCCCAGCGCATGCAGGCGCGAAGCCTCGATGCGCTCGCCGTTCATCAGCCATTCGCTCGCAAGCTGGCGCGGCAGCTGCCGGCCCAGGTGCCAGCTCAGGCCACCGTCGGGTGACAGCGCCACGTTGCTGTAAGAGGCCGCGAAGACCGCATCGCGCGCCGACACCACGAAGTCGCAGGCCAGCGCGAGCGAGAAGCCCGCGCCGGCAGCCGCGCCCTCGACGGCGGCGATGACCGGCTTGGGAAAGGTGCGGATCGAGTCGATCCAGTTGTGCAGGCCCTCGATGCTCTCGGCCTGAACCGAGCGGTCGAGCTGCCGGTTGGCCAGCAGCCGCTGCAGCGAGCCGCCGGCGCAGAACCATGAGCCTTCGCCCACGATGACCACGCTGCGGATCTCCGCGCTGTTCTCGGCGCCGTTGAGCGCCTCGATGCCCGCTGCGTAGATGTCGGGGCCCAGCGCGTTGCGCTGGCTCGGGTTGGAGATCGTCAGCACCATGGTGCTGCCCTCGCTCGTGCTCTTGAGTTCTGCGGTGCTCATGGCTCGCTTCCGTGCTCCTCGTTCATTTCGTGATCATTCTTCCTCGTGCAGCAGGCTCAGGCCCAGCGCGCCGCGGCGGCGCAGCCATGGGCTCGGGCGATAGCGCGGGTCGCCATACACCGTCTGCAGGTTGAACAGCACCTCGAGCATGTTGGTCGGTCCGTAGAGGTTGCCCATGGCCAGCGGGCCACGCGGATAGCCCAGGCCCAGCTGCACGGCGGTCTCGAGGTCGGCCGGCGTGCACACGCGCTGCTGGCACATGTCGGCGGCGATGTTGACGATGGTGCCGATCACGCGCTGCGTGACGAAGCCGCCGCTGTCGCGGATCACGCTCACGGCCTTGCCGTCGCGTGCGAAGAGCGCGTGCGCTGCATCGCGGATGTCGCGGCGCGTGGCCGGGTTGGTGGCGAGCACGCGGCGCTTGGTGACCGCGTCGTCGATCAGCATGTCGATGCCGACGGTGCGCGTGGCGTCCAGGCGCTCGACCGCGGCAACCGTCGTTACGTCGAAGCCCAGCGGCGCCACCAGGATCAGCGAATGCGGCGCGGCGGTGGCGCCGCTGTCGATCTGCGCACCCAGCGTGTTCACCAGGCGCAGCAGCTCGGCACGGCGTGCCGCGCGCGGCGACACCCACACCGAAGGCGTGCCCTCGACCACCGGCGCGGGCGCCTCGGGCACCTGCTGCATCACGCCGTCGTCGTAGCGGTAGAAGCCTTCGCCGGTCTTGCGGCCCAGCGCACCGGCGGCCAGGCGCTGCGCGGTGATCACGCTGGGGCGGAAGCGCGGCTCCTCGAAGTACTGGTGATAGATCGACTCCATCACCGGATGCGACACGTCGAGCGCCGTCAGGTCCAGCAGCTCGAAGGGGCCGAGGCGGAAGCCGGCCTGGTCCTTGAGGATGCGGTCGACGGTCGCGAAGTCGGCCACGCCTTCGCCGACGATGCGCAGCGCCTCGGTGCCGTAGCCCCGGCCGGCGTGGTTGACGATGAAGCCGGGCGTGTCCTGCGCCTGCACGGCGCTGTGGCCCATCTGCGTGGCGTAGCCGGCGAGCTGCTTGCACACATCGGGCGAGGTCTTGAAGCCCGCGACCACCTCGACCACCTTCATCAACGGCACAGGGTTGAAGAAGTGGAAGCCCGCGACGCGCGCCGGATGCTTCAGGCCGGCCGCGATGGCCGTCACCGAGAGGGACGAGGTGTTGGTGACCAGCGTGGCAGTCTCCGCCACCACGCCTTCGAGCTCGCTGAAGAGCTTGCGCTTGACTTCCAGGTCTTCGACGATGGCTTCGACGATCAGGTCGCAGCCCGCCAGCGCCTGGATCGAATCGACAGCCTTCACGCGGGCGATGTACGCATCGCGCATGGCGGCATCGATCTTGTTCTTCTCGTGCAGCTTGTTCCATTGGGCGCAAAGGGCTTCGCGCCCGCGCTCGGCGGCGCCCGCGAAGCTGTCGAGCAGCAGCACCTCGCTGCCTGCCTGCGCCGCGATCTGCGCGATGCCGCGCCCCATGGCGCCGGCGCCGACGACGCCGATTCGGGAGTAGTTCACTGTCATTTGCTGGAGATTTTCACTGGTTGGGTGGTATCCGGGCCTGCGGGGCAGGCGTCGACACAGGTGCCGTACGCATCGGCACCGCTGTCGAAGTCTTCGATTTTGCAGCCCCGCGCGGGCGGGGCGTGACGGGTTTTACGCGGGGGCGCGCTTTCAGGGCGCACGACGGCTGCGGTCGATGGCCACGCTCAGCGAGATGGCGACCATCAGCAGGCCGAGGCCGACCCAGCTCATCCATGCGCCCGCATCGTTGGCGAGCAGCCAGCCACCCAGCGCTGCGCCAACGGCTTGCCCGGTGTAGATGCCGGAACTGTTGAGCGCCACCGAGCCCGGCGCCAGCGCGGGCGCCAGGCCCACCAGGCGGGCCTGCTGCGCCGAGTTGGTCGCGAAGCAGCCCAGTCCCCAGGGAACGAGCACCACCGCCAGCCACGCCAGCGTGGAGGCCAGCGGCCACAGCAGCAGGCTGGAGGCGATCAGCACCGTGGTGACGAGCACCATGCGCCCGGCGCCCACGCGGTCGATGAAGCGGCTGACCACCATGTTGCCGACCAGCCCGCAGGCACCGAACAGCGCCCACATCACGCTCAGCGTGGTGGCGTCGGCGCCGAAGCTCTGCTTGAGGATCGGGCCGAAATAGCTGAACAGCACGAACTGGCCCGCGCCCTGCAGCGCCGTGACCGAGACAATGCCCATCAGCACCGGGCTGCGCAGCACGCGCGACCATGCGGCGGCCGTCAGCGCGGCGGGGCGGATGCCGTTGGGCAAGGTGAGCCACACCGATGTCGCGCTCGCGACACTGAGTGCCGCAATCGCCGCAAAAGCCATGCGCCAGCCCAGGTGCCCGCCGATCAGCGCGCCGATGGGCAGGCCCAGCACCGAAGCCATCGACCAGCCGAGAAAGACGAAGGTCACGGCCCGCCCGCGATGCTCCGGCGGCACAAGCAGGCCGGCACAGGCGGCGGCCTGGGGCGTGAAGATTGCGGGCGCGATCACCGTGAGCATGCGCACCGGCAGCAGGGCGCCGAAGGTGGGCATGAGCGCGCAGAGAACGTGGCCGATGGCGTACCAGAGAAGGGTGAGGGCGAGAAGCTGGCGGCGGTCCCATCCGGCCACTGCGGCGGCCAGCAACGGTGCGCCTATGCACATGACCGCCGCGGCGGCAGTGATGAGCTGCCCCGCCGTGGCGGCCGTGACCGAGAGCGAGGCGCTGATCTCGTTGAGCGTGCCGGGCACGACCATCACGCCCGTTCCGATCACGAAATTGCCGGCAAGCAGCGCCCAGAGCGCCCTCCGTGGCGCCGGCTGGCTCACCGACGGACCTGCAGCGCGCCGGGATTCACGATGTTCGTGGGGTTGCCGTTGATGTAGCTCACGACGTTGTCGAAGGCCTGGCCGAAGTAGCTCTCGTAGCTTTCCTGCTCGACGTAGCCGATGTGCGGCGTGCAGATGCAGTTCTCGAGGCGCAGCAGCGCGTGGCCCTGCAGCGGCGGTTCGCTCTCGAACACGTCGACGGCCGCGAGCCCCGGGCGGCCGCGGTTGAGGGCCGCGAGCAGGGCATCGGCCTCGACCAGCTCCGCGCGCGAGGTGTTCACGAACAGGGCGGTCGGCTTCATGCGCGAGAGGTCTTCGAGGGTGATGAGGCCGTTGGTCTCTTCGTTGAGCCGCAGGTGCACCGACAGCACGTCGGCCGCGGCGAAGAACTCATGGCGGTTCTGGGCCACCTGGAAGCCGTCGGAGCGCGCCTTGGCGCAACTGGCTTCACGGCCCCAGATCACGACCTGCATGCCGAAGGCCTGTCCGTAGCGCGCCACCAACTGGCCGATGCGCCCGTAGCCCCAGATGCACAGAGTCTTGCCCTTGAGTACGGAGCCGATACCGAAATTGGGCGGCATCGAGGCCGACTTGAGCCCGGACTGCTGCCAGGCGCCGTGCTTGAGGTTGCTGATGTACTGCGGCAGCCGGCGCATGGCGGCCATGATGAGCGCCCAGGTGAGTTCGGCGGGCGCCTGGGGAGAGCCGGAACCCTCTGCCACGGCCACGCCGCGCTCGGTGCAGGCCGCGACGTCTATGTGTCCGGCGACGCGCCCCGTCTGGGAAATGAGCTTGAGCTTCGGGAGCTTCTCGATGAGCTGGCGCGAGATCTGGGTGCGTTCGCGGATCAGCACGATCACGTCGGCGTCCTTGAGTCGGACCGACAACTGCCCAATGCCCTTGACCGTGTTGGTATAGACCTTGGCCGCGTATGCGTCCAGCTTGGAAGCGCAGCGCAGCTTGCGTACGGCGTCCTGGTAATCGTCGAGGATCACAATGTTCATGGCGTGCCATTGTGCCTCGCAGCATTGGAATGTCGCGCCGGCGAACGTTTGGATACCCGCCCTGCAGCCGCTTGCAGGGTGTTTCGGGCCCGGCGCCGGCTCAGTGCAGGCGCGTGGAGCGCGGGGCAGTGGCCATGGTTTCCGCGGCCTCCAGAGCGGCCAGCCGGTCGAGCTCGGCGCAGACATCGGCCATGCGGCCGGAGATCCGCACGCGGTTGTTGTTGCGCTGCTGGCCCTTGCCATCGACCACGCGGACCACGCGCAGCGGGCGCGCCGGCGCGGCCGTTTCAGAGGGCGCGGGGCCGCCGGAACGGGCGGTACAGGCGGGGCGCACCGCTACATAGCGCAGCCCTGCCGAGGACTCGGTGGCGTCGAGACGATCCCTGCGGTGCGAAGACGAAGAGCGGCGAGCCGTCATCAGGCGATTGGCCAGCGATTGCAGCGGCATCCAGATGTCGGCGATGGCGAGGAGGGCGATTCCCATGTGAACTCCAAAAAAGTATGAGGTTGAACACAGGCAGGATTTCTTGAATCGGCCGCGACAGGGTGATGGCGACTCTTCGCCATACGCCCGCCACCTGTCGCTGCCGGATGGGGTGCTGTTGCTCTGGAAAGCAGGTCGCAGCGGCCTACATCAGCATGGTGTTCCGGATGAGCCCGACCGCGAGGCCTTCGATTTCGAAAGGCTCGCCGGGCTGCACGATGATGGTCGGGTAATCGGGGTTCTCGGCGTGCAGCTCGATGACCTGTTTGTTGCGCTTCAGGCGCTTGACGGTCACTTCGTCGCCCAGGCGCGCGACAACGATCTGGCCGTTGCGTGCTTCCTTGGTGGCCTGCACCGCGAGCAGGTCGCCGTCCATGATGCCGGCGTCGCGCATCGACATGCCGCGCACCTTGAGCAGGTAGTCGGGCTGGCGCTGGAACAGCGTGTTTTCGACGTAGAAGGTCTGGTCGACGTGCTCTTGAGCCAGGATTGGCGAGCCGGCTGCGACACGGCCGATGAGCGGCAGCGCCAGTTGGGCCATGCCGGGCAGCGAGAGGGAGAACTGTCCACCCTCGCGGTGGCGCGTTTCGTTGAGCGAGCGCAGCGCGTCGCCCTTGAGGCGGATGCCGCGGGAAGTGCCGCTGACCAGCTCGATGACGCCCTTGCGCGCCAGTGCCTGCAGGTGCTCTTCGGCGGCGTTGGCGGACTTGAACCCGAGTTCATTGGCGATTTCGGCGCGCGTGGGTGGCGCACCGGTGCGTGCGATGGCGCTCTGGATGAGGTCCAGGATCTGCTGCTGGCGGGCTGTAAGCTTCACGGCGAACTGCATGTGTGGTTCCTTGCGGCACTGGTTGGATATCCAGTGTCTGTATTTTTAACCAGTTTTTAGAAGTTGACAAGCCATGGTCAATTCCTCTTCGTCCGAACTGCCGCGCCGCGTGGTGGTTCTGGGCACCGGCGGCACCATCGCGGGCCGGGCCGCCAGTAGCGGCGACAACATCGGCTACACCGCCGCGCAGGTGGGCGTGGCCGACCTGCTGGGTGCCATCGAGGCACCCGACGGCGTGATGCTGGAGGCCGAGCAGGTGGCTCAGGTCGACAGCAAGGACATGTCCTTCGCCATCTGGCAGCAGCTGGCCCGGCGCTGCGCGCACTGGCTGGCGCAGGCCGATGTGGCAGGCGTGGTGATCACGCACGGCACCGACACGATCGAGGAAACCGCGTTCTTCCTGCATTCTGTGCTGGTGCCGTCCAAGCCCGTCGTGCTGACCTGCGCGATGCGCCCGGCCACCGCGCTGTCGCCGGACGGTCCGCAGAACGTTCGTGATGCGATCAGCGTCGCCGCCACACGGGGTGCACACGGAGTCACCGTGGTGTGCGCCGGGGCAATCCATGCCGGCGTCGACATCCAGAAGGTCCATACCTATCGGCTGGACGCCTTTGCTTCGGGCGATGCGGGCCCCGTGGGCTATGTGGAGGAGGGCGAGGTGCGCCTTGTCCGGTCGTGGCCGCAAGGCGGAACGCTGCCGGTAGTGAAGCTCTTCGGTGCTACCGAGGTGCAGTGGCCACGCGTGGAGATCGTGATGAGCCACGCCGGTGCCAGCGGTGCTGTGATCGAGGCGCTGCTTCAGGCGGGCGGAGCGGATCCTCTGCGCGGACTGGTGCTTGCCGCCACCGGCAACGGCACCTTGCACCATGCGCTGGAAGCTGCCGCGCTCAAGGCCCGGGACGCCGGCATCCAGGTGCTCCGAGCCACGCGCTGCTCGAGCGGGCGCATTCTGCCGAAGGCGGGGGATCCGCTTCGCGATGCGGGCTCGCTGACGCCCGTGAAGGCCCGCATCGCCCTGATGCTCGAATTGCTGGGCTGAAAGCAGAACCGCCCCTCTGGAGGGGCGGTTTGCTGCGAGTCGGATGATCGGTCGATCTTTCGATCAGCTGCTCAGCGCGGCCAAGGCGCGCTGGGTGATCTCGTCGACCGTGCCCACGCCCTTGATGGCGCGGTACTTGGGCGCGGCGGCCGGATCGGCCTTGGCCCAGGCGGAGTAGTAGTCGACCAGCGGACGCGTCTGCTGGCTGTATACGTCGAGCCGCTTGCGCACGGTTTCTTCCTTGTCGTCCTCGCGCTGGATGAGGTCCTCGCCAGTCACGTCGTCCTTGCCTTCCACCTTGGGTGGGTTGAACTTGACGTGGTAGGTGCGGCCCGAAGCCGGATGCGAGCGGCGGCCGCTCATGCGCTCGATGATGTCGCCGAAGGGCACGTCGATCTCGAGCACGTAGTCGAGCTTGACGCCTGCCGCCTTCATGGCGTCGGCCTGCGGAATGGTGCGGGGGAAGCCGTCGAACAGGAAGCCGCTAGCGCAGTCGGGCTGCGCGATGCGTTCCTTCACGAGATTGATGATCAGGTCGTCGCTGACCAGTGCGCCGGCGTCCATGACGGCCTTGGCCTGCAGCCCGAGCGGCGTGCCGGCCTTGACGGCTGCGCGCAGCATGTCGCCGGTCGAAATCTGGGGAATGCTGTATTTCTGGCAAATGAAGGCCGCTTGCGTGCCTTTGCCCGCCCCGGGCGCGCCCAGCAAAATTAGTCTCATGGTGTCCTCGGACGGTTCTTAGATTTTGTGTCGCGCCGAGCGTCGGCCCCATGGCTGGGCTGGGCGGAGTTGCTTCGAGGATAGCATGCGTGCCCTTCGGGAAATCCCGCTGTCGGTGGCCGTGGAGACGCGCAGGCTCAGGCGCCGGCCGCCGCGAAGACGGCGCGCACGCGCGCCAGGTCTTCCGGCGTGTCGATGCCGGGCCCCGGCGCCACATGGCTCACATGCACCGCGATGCGATGCCCGTGCCACAGCGCGCGCAGCTGTTCGAGTGCCTCCGTCGACTCGACGGGCGCAGGGGGCAGCGAAGGAAATCGCCGTACGAAGCCGGCGCGGTAGCCGTAGATTCCGATGTGGCGCAGTGCCGCGGGGGTGGCAGGCAGCATCGCAGGCGCGGCGCCATTGGCGGAGCCGTCGCGCCACCAAGGGATCGGCGCGCGGCTGAAGTACATCGCGTTGCCCTGCGCATCGAGCACGACCTTCACGACATTGGGATTCATGAAGTCGCCGACCGAGTCGATCTCGTGGGCGGCGGTGCTCATCGCCGCCTCGGCGTGCGTGGCGAGCGTGGACGCCACGGCGTCGATCAGCGCGGGGTCGATCAGCGGCTCATCGCCCTGTACGTTGACGACGATGTCCTCACCATCCAGGCCCAGTTGCTCGCAGGCTTCGGCCAGCCGGTCGGTGCCGCTGGGGTGATCCTGCCGGGTGAGCACAACCTCGACGCCATGCGCCTTGCAGGCTTCGACGATGGATGGATCGTCGCCAGCGACGACCACGCGTGCAGCGCCCGACTCGCTGGCGCGCTGCGCCACGCGCACCACCATGGGCACGCCGGCGATATCGGCCAGGGGTTTGTTGGGAAGCCGTGTCGACGCGAGCCGCGCCGGAACGAGAACGGTGAAACTCACAGCCCGAGCTCTTCGTCGGAAAGCGTGCGTGCCTCGTTCTCGAGCAGCACCGGAATGCCGTCGCGCACCGGATACGCCAGGCGGGCGCTGCGCGAGTACAGCTCCTGCTTCTCGGGGTTCCAGGTCAGCGGCCCCTTGGTGACGGGGCAGACGAGCAGTTCAAGCAGCTTGGTATCCATCGAGCGATGATAGCTTTGCGTCGAGTGCGGCGAAGAATTCCGCGGACGGTACGAACTCCAGCGGCACGGCCAGCGCATCGGGCGCCTTGCGCCACAGCTTGACGGCGTCCTTTTCGGTGCAGACGAGAATCTGCTCCTTGCCGGATGGGCGTTGCCAGCTCTCGAAATCGAAGTGATCGGGCAGGGCGATGACGTCGGCGAGCGTCAGGCCGCGGGCGCGCAGCATTTCGAAGAAGGCTTCGGGCCGAGCGATCGCCGCCAGTGCGGTCAAGGGCTTGCCTGCGAGGGATGCCAGCGACACGCGGTTTCCGTCGCTGCCCAGGGCATCGTTCGCGAGGGTCCGCGTGGCGGTATGGCCGCCCGCGAAGGCCGGCCGCGATCCGCTGTGCAGCACCAGATCGCAACGGCGCGGCCAGGCTTCGCGCAGCGGGCCGGCAGGCAACCGCCAGCCGTTTCCGATTCCCCGGTCGTCGAATACGCAGATCTCGATGTCGCGCGCCAAGGCCAGGTGCTGAAGCCCGTCGTCGCTGACGATGACCTGCGTGGCCGGATGCCGCTCGAGCAGCGCGCGGGCCGCATCGATGCGCTGGCGCGCCACGAACACCGGGACCCCGGTCGCATGGTGGATCAGTGCCGGCTCGTCGCCCACATCTTGCGGATCGCTGTCGCCGAGCACTTCGCGGCAGTCATCGGTACGGCGGCCATAGCCGCGCGACACCACGCCGACCTGAATGCCCCGCGCCTGCAGGTGGCGCACGACGGCCATCACGACCGGCGTCTTGCCCGCGCCGCCAGCGATCACGTTGCCGACCACGATCACAGGTACGCGCACGCGCTCGGTCCGCAGCCATCCCATGCGATAGAACAAGCCGCGCACGGCGAACAGCGCGGCGTAGACGAGCGACAGCGGCCACAGCATGCAGGCCAGGAGGCCGCGGTGCAGCCAGGCCTCCTGCAGGCGCGAACCCGGGTTGCCGCTGTTGCTGCCGCCGTCCGAAGGCACTCAGTGCCCGGCTTGCGCCGTCGACTGGGCCGCGAAGGTGATCTGCATCAGGCCGGCGCGGCGCGCGGCTTCCATCACCGTCACCACGGCCTGGTGCGGGCTCGTCGCGTCGGCGCTGATGATCACCACGCTGTCCTTGCCCCCGGTGGCCGCGGCGGCGAGGGCGGCCGTCACGGTTTCCACGCTGCGGTCGGCCACGGCATTCTTGTTGACCGAATAGCGGCCGTCGGCCGACACCGCCACGATCACTTCCTTCGGATAGTCGCGCTGCGCATCGACGTCCGCCGTGGGCAGCCGCAACTGCATCTCGGTGAACTTGCTGTACGTGGTCGACAGCATCAGGAAGATCAGGATCACCAGCAGCACGTCGATGAACGGGATCAGGTTGATCTCCGGCTCGTCGCGCGCGCCGTGGCGGAACTGCATGCGGGCGCGGCTCATTTGCGCAGTGCGTTGAGATGGCGGGCGAAGCGCTCGCCGGAGAGTTCGAGGTTCAGCAGGTACTCGTCGACCCGGCTGCGGAAGTAGCGCCAGAAGATCAGTGTCGGGATGGCCACGATCAGGCCGAAGGCGGTGTTGTAGAGCGCGATCGAGATCCCGTGCGCCAACTGCGCTGGGTTGCCCGAGCCCACCGCGCCGCTACCGGGCGATTGCGAGCCGAAGATCTCGATCATGCCGATCACGGTGCCCAGAAGGCCCAGCAGCGGGGCGGCCGATGCGATGGTGGCCAGCGCGGGCAGGTAGCGCTCGAGCTTGTGGGCGACGGTGCGGCCCGAGGCTTCCATGGCGGCGCGCAGGTCGTCTTCGGTGCAGCGCGGATTGGCGTTCAGCGCGCGCAGGCCGGCGGCCAGGACCTGGCCGAGCATCGAGTTGCGTTCGAGTTTGGTCACGACATCCGGACCGGGAATGGCTCCGTGCGACGCGGTGATGGTTTCGTCGAGCAGCTTCGGCGGAAGTACCCTCACGGTCTTGAGACTCGTGAAACGTTCTATAACCAGCGCGAGCGCAATGATCGAACAAGCAAGCAAGGGCCAGATCGGCCAACCCGCGGCAACTATGATGGAAAACAAGAAAATCCTCCGGCCCGTAGACTGCAAATGCGCGGCGATTATCCACTGAGGTCACCATCGTCACGCGCCTTGTTTTTGTGTCAGCAAGGACGCACAGATTCTGTGGATAACTTTGTGATTAACCTGCTGCGCAACGTGTCCGGACCCGCATGGGACGGCCTTTTCGCTGGATCGACTGAATTTTGAGCAGCACTTTTTTCAATGAAATCAATGGGTTGCACGAGAAACCGTGCGCCTGTCTCGCCTCGGGGGCCCAAGGCCGGGGCCTTGCCGCCTGTTGTGGAAGAGTGGCATCTGGCCGAGCGTGCATTTTGTGAGCGTGCGTGAACAGAATTCCGCGCCGGGGCCGCGTGTCTGGGCCGTCGGCGCCTTGTGCCGGGCGGTGGCCGACGCGCTCGACGCGCGCTTCAACCCGGTGTCCGTGCGTGGCGAGATCTCCGGCTTTTCGCGCGCCTCAAGTGGACATTGTTACTTCGCGCTCAAGGACGAGTCGGGCCAGCTGCGCTGCGCGATGTTCCGCCGGGCCGCCGGCCTTCTCGATTTTTCGCCGCGCGATGGCGACCAGGTGGAGGTGCGCGGGCGCCTTGCCGTCTACGAGCCGCGCGGCGATCTGCAACTGGTGGTCGAAAGCCTGCGCCGGGCTGGGCAGGGGGCCCTGTTCGAGCAGTTCCTGCAGCGCAAGGCGCGCCTGGAAGCCGAGGGCCTCTTCGATCCTGCGCGCAAGCGGGCGCTGCCGACCATGCCGCGCTCGATCGGCATCGTCACTTCGCTCGGCGCCGCCGCATTGCACGACGTGGTCACCGCGCTGCGAAGGCGTGTTCCACACATTCCGGTCGTACTGGCCCCCGCGGCTGTGCAGGGCGTCAACGCACCGGGTGAACTGGTGCGGGCGCTGCAGTCGCTGTATGAGCTCACGCCTGCCGTCGACGTGATTCTTCTGGTGCGCGGAGGCGGCTCCATCGAGGACCTCTGGGCCTTCAACGACGAGGCGCTGGCGCGCACCATCGTGCAGAGCCCGGTGCCGCTGGTCAGCGGCGTGGGGCACGAAACCGACTTCACCATCGCCGACTTCTGCGCCGACCTGCGCGCACCCACGCCGACTGCCGCGGCGGAGTTGGTGAGCGCGCCACGCGAGGTGTGGCTGGGCGCGCTCGATCTGATCGAGGAGCGGCTGGGCGAGGCGCTGGGCGGACGCCTCGATGTGCTCGGGCAACGTCTGGACCAGGCTGCGGGGCGCCTTGGCCGGCCTTCGGGCCTCGTGAATCGGCAACAACTGCGCCTGGCACACCATGCGCAGCGTCTTCGCTATACGGTGCTGGCCAGAAGGGAGCGCCTCACGCAGGCACCGCGCCTGATCGCCGCCGACTTTCCGCAGAAGCTGGGCCGCGCGGTTGTGCAGCGGCGAGATCGGCTGGAACGTGTGGCTCTTCGTATGCGGCTGCTCGATCCGGCACTGGTCTTGCAGCGCGGCTATGCATGGCTGACCGATACAGACGGTCATGCGATCGTCAGCGCGAAGCAACTTGCGCCTGGCGATGCAGTGAAGGCGCGATTGGCCGACGGTGAAGTCGACCTGACCGTCGCACCGGGCGGCGCGACGGGAACGCGTCCGACGTCGCCCCAATAATTACTTCCTAGAATCCTTCATTCCCACAACCAACCCACGAGAAAAAACCATGGAACATGTGCTCCCACCCCTGCCGTACGCACTCGACGCACTGGCGCCCGAGTATTCGA
>NZ_RXFT01000011.1 GCF_003952165.1 Variovorax guangxiensis
ACTAGGGCAGGCGCGGCCACGCCGCGCGCTTCCTCGATGGGAAGCGAGCGGCGGGCTGCTGCCGGGAAGCGATCATCGAGATTTCCCGGCGTCGGGAACGATGGAAGCGGATGCGATGCGCATCGGTGGCCGCTTACAGCGTTCCCTCGGTCACGCCGTGGGCCGCCGTTGTGCGGGCCTGCGCGCGCACCGTCGAACGATCGAGCGTGCTGGTGAACGCCTGCGGCACGCCGGCGTCGGCACCGTCCGCATAGAGGTTGCCGGCGCGGGCGGCCGCCACGGCTTCGGCACGCGTGTCCGAGCGCTTGGCCAGGGTGGGCAGCGCGGGAGCGACGTCCGCCGAGGCGCCTTCGCGATAGGGGTCCGCGCTGTGCGAGGCGACGACGGCCTCGGCCCGGACGCCGGCGCGGCTCGCGCTGGAATGGAACTGCAGCACGCCCTGGTATTCCTCGGCGCTCGCGCTCAAGGCGAACAACGAAGAGACGGCTGCGGCGGCGAGGAGGACGGAAGCTTTCATGATGAATCCTTTCGGTTGGGTGATGACTGTTGGCAAGAAGGTTTGCAGGAGGGTTTGTCAGCCGGATCGCTGTGCTTTTCCGAACTGATGGAGAGATTGTTCGGCTCCGAAGGCACCTCGCGACCGGTTTGCGTATGCCTCTGTATCCCGGCCGTGTTCGCCAACACTAAATTTCAAAATGACCGCTGCGGGCCCTCAGGGAGCGAGCCGCGTGAACACGTAGTCGTGGTTCTTCACCAGCGACTGGTGGCAGGCGAAGCAGGTCTGGTGCTGTGCCAGGTCCGCGGGCTTGCCATCGATGAAGCGGCCGAAGCCCCAGCCGCCGGTGGCGGCGTATTTCTTCGAGTCCTTCACCATCACCTGCACGGTGGTGGCCGCGCCAGGAACGGAGGCGGGCGCGAACTCGGGCGACTGCACGTGTTTCCATGCCAGCTTGACGAGCACGGTCCCGTCGGGAAAGGGCAGCGTGCCCTGGTCGTAGGCCTTGATCGCCTTGGTGTTGCCGAGCACGACGCGCAGTTCGTTCAGCGGCTCGGCCTCGATGGCGGGCGCGATCAGCTGCCACTGCCGGTAGCCCTTGGGCAGGGTGACGCCGTAGATCGGCGATGCCTGCGGGTCCGGCGCGGCAGCGCGGGTCTCCTTCGCCGCAATGGGAGCGACCGCGAAGGTGGCCAGGGCGGCTGCGAGCGCGAGAACGCCTGCGCCGGCGAACTTCGCCGTAGCGCCTTTGAGGGAAAGGGGAAATGCCTTCGCCGCATTCGTGCTGGAAGGCTGGTGCGTGTGGAGGTTGTTCATGGGGGGACTGTGCAGTTGGACAAGAAAATGCCCACGACACGCGGGACCGCGCCCCGGGGCGCGCCGATGGTCCGCCGCCTTCTTCCCTGTCTCCGCACACTGCGTATGCGCGTGTATCGCGCTTCGCCGGCCCACACACTACGTTACCGGGGCGTACTGTCGCGCTCGTGGGCCCGCACCCCCGCGGCGGCCTGCCGTGCGCCGTCGAGCACGCGCGGTGAAGTCCTGCACGAAGGCGCAGGCGTGAAGGCGGACCGGGCCCGGGTCAGTACAGCTCGATGGTCTGGCGCAGCAGCCCCGATGCATCGGCGCTCGGCCCGACGAGGATATCGACCTCGCCAGCCTCGAACAGGGGCTGCAGGTCCGGACCGGGATAGCGCAGTTCGGCCGCCGGCAACTCCAGTTTCACGGAGCCGGTTTCGCCGGGCGCCAGCCGCAGCTTCGCGTAGCCCTTGAGCTCCAGCAGCGGCCGGGTGACCCGGCTCACCTTGCGGCGGGCGAACAGGAAGACCGTCTCCTCGGCCTCGCGCGCGCCGGTGTTGCGCAGCCCGATGCTGATTTTCAGCGTGTCCTGCTCGCTCACGCGCTTCTGTTCGACCTGCAATTCCTCATAGCCGAACTTGCCGTAGCTCAGGCCGTGGCCGAAGGCATAGAGCGGCGAGTTGTCGACGTCCTGGTACTTGCTCGTGAAGTAGTCGGCGGGGTTCATCGGCCGGCCGGAAGGGCGCTGGCCGAAGAAGACCGGCACCTGCCCGACGGCGCGCGGCCAGCTCATCGGCGTGCGGCCGCCGGGGCTTGCCTGGCCCGTGACCACGTCGGCGATCGCATTGCCGGCTTCGACGCCGAGGAACCATGCGGCCAGCAGTGCATCGGCGTGCCCGGCCAGCCAGGGAACGACGAGCGGACGGCCCGAGAACAGGATCGCGATGACGGGGATGCCCAGCTTCTTCGCGCGGGCCATCACCGCTTCGGCCAGGGCCTGCTGCCGGCCGGCGAGAGCGGGCGTGGCGCGGCTGGCCGCTTCGCCGCTCATCGTGGCGCGTTCGCCCAGGCACAGCAGCACGGCCTCGGCGCCGTCGCACAGCGCGACGGCGGCGTCGATGCCGCTGTCGTCGTCGCTCTCGATGGCGACGCCCGGCGCGTGGCGTATCTCGGTCTGCGGCAGCGCGGCGCGAAGGCCGCCCAGCACGGTGACCGCCGGCTCGTGTTCGCCGGCGCCCCACCACGGGCCTTTCATCTCGGTGTTCGCGTCGGCAAGAGGGCCGATGACGCACAGCGTCTTCGCCGAAGCAGCCAAGGGCAGGGTGTCGCGCTCGTTCCTGAGCATGACGATGGCCTTGCGCGCTGCGTCGCGCGCTATCGCTCGCCGTTCGGCGACAGCCTGCGCGGACTCCGGTGTCGCTCCACGGCGGTAGGGGTCGTCGAACAGGCCGAGCTGTTCCTTCAGCCGCAGCACGCGTCGCACGCTCGCGTCGATCTCCTCGATGGTCACGCGCCCCTGTTCGAGCGCTACCGGCAGGCCCTTGCGGTACGCGTCGGCCATCATGTCGATGTCGACACCGGCCTTCAGCGCCAGCACCGCGGCATCGACCAGATCGGCGGCGACGCCGTGCTTGATGAGTTCGGCGATCGCGTTGTAGTCGCTGACGATCACGCCCTCGAAGCCCATCTCGCCGCGCAGCCAGTCGCGCAGCAGGGGGACGTGCGCCGTCATCGGCACGCCGTTGAGATCGGTGAAGGCCGGCATCAGCGTCGCGACGCCGGCGCGCACGGCGGCCGCGAAGCCCGGCAGGTGCACTTCGTGCAGGGTGCGCTCGGATATGTCGACGGCGGCGTATTCCCGCCCCGCGTTGACGCCGCCGTATGCGACGAAATGCTTCGCGCAGGCGGCCAGTGTTTCGGCCGACGACAGGTCGGTGCCCTGGAAACCGCGAACCTTTGCCTGCGCGATGCGCGCGTTGAGCCAGGGGTCTTCGCCCGGGCCTTCGGCGGTGCGGCCCCAGCGCGGATCGCGCGACACGTCGAGCATCGGCGCGAAGGTCATCGCCAGGCCGTCGGCGGCGCCTTCGCGCGCGGCCTCGCGCGCCGTGCGCTCCCAGAGTTCGTCGTCGAAGGCGCCCGCCTCCGCGAGCGGAATCGGGAAGAGCGTGCGGTGGCCATGGATGATGTCCAGGCCGATCAGCAGTGGAATGCCCAGCCGCGACTTCTCGACGGCCAGCCGCTGCATCTCGTGCGTGGGGCCGGCCCCGACCATGTTCAGCAGGTTGCCGACGGTGCCGTCGATGATCGACTGCGTGGAGTCTCCCGCGAGCACCGGTCCGGTGACCGTGTAGCTGGAGGCGGTCATCGTGAGCTGGCCGAGCTTTTCGGCAAGCGTCATCCGGGCCATGAGGGAATCGATGCGGCTCATCAGGGATTTCGAATAGAACCCAGGGGCCTCAATGATGGCATGCTGCGGGGCAGGGCCATCGGCCATGTGGTGTGGTCGATGATTCGGTGAAACCAAACGTCACACCGAAGACGACAACGACGAAAGGATCCGTTCGTGTTGAAGGATGAGAGAACCCCGAAGGAACTGGCTGCGCTGCCCGACGAGGCCTTGATCGAGGCCGTGCAGCGGCAGACCTTCCGCTATTTCTGGGACGGCGCCGACGCCGCCAGCGGCCTTGCGCTCGACCGCCGCACGCTGGTCGCGGCCACGGGCGAGGACCTGGCCGACGAGCGCGTCGCGATCGGCGGCACGGGCTTCGGCATCATGGGGCTGATCGTCGCGGTGGAGCGCGGCTGGGTCTCGCGCGACGCGGCGCTGGAGCGCCTGGGCCGCATGCGAGACGCGCTCCTGCGCGCCAGGCGCTATCACGGCAGCTTCCCGCACTTCATGGACGGGGCGAGCGGCGAGACGATCCCGATGAGCCCGAAGGACGACGCGGGCGACCTGGTCGAGACCTCGTTCCTCTGCATGGGCCTGCTCTGCGCGCGCCAGTATTTCAACGACGACACGGCCATGGCGCGCCGTCTTCGCGCCGACTTCGACATGCTCTGGCACGAGGTCGAGTGGGACTGGTTCACCCAGGGCGGACGGGACGTGCTGTACTGGCACTGGAGCCCGAACCACGGCTGGGCGATGAACCACGAGGTGCACGGCTGGAACGAGTGTCTCATCACCTATTTCATGGCCGCGGCGGCGCCGCGCCACGCGATCGATCCGCGGGTCTACCACCGCGGCTTCGCTTCGGGGCCCGACTTCCTCAACGGCCACTCGTACCACGGCATCGAGCTGCCGCTGGGCCCGCCGAACGGCGGCCCGCTGTTCTTCGCGCACTACTCGTTCTGCGGTCTGGATCCACATGGCCTGAAGGACCGCTACGCCGACTACTGGAGCCTCAACACCCGCCACGTGCAGGTCAACCGCGCGCACTGCATCGCCAACCCCCGGGGCTTCGTGGGCTACGGCGAGTCGTGCTGGGGCCTGACCGCCAGCGACGACCCCGACGGCTACCTCGCGCATGACCCGAACAACGACAACGGCACCATCTCGCCGACGGCGGCGCTGGCCAGCCTGCCATATGCACCGGTCGAGGTGATGCGGGTGCTGCGGCACTTCCTCGACGTGCACGGCACGCGCGTTTGGCGGGACTACGGCTTCATCGATGCGTTCTGCGAGTCGCGTGGCTGGTTCGCCGACACCTTCCTGGCCATCGACCAGGGCCCCATCGTCGTGATGATGGAGAACCATCGCACGGGCCTGCTGTGGAAGCTGTTCATGAGCGCGCCGGAGGTGCAGGCCGGGCTGCGGCGGCTGGACTTCAGCAGTCCGCATCTGGGGGCGTCCGCGTCGTGAGTCCTGGCGCGGCGAATCGACAAGACCCGGGCTTCGAGTCCTGGCTCGAAGGGCAGCTGCGCCATTCGGCGGGCGCGATGCTGTCGAGCATCTCGCCGGTGTCGATCGTCAAGCATCGCCCGGGCTTCGGGCAGACCGTGCGGCCGGTCGCCGGCGCCATCGTCGCCTCGCCCGTGCTCGGCGACTACAACCCCGACCCGGACTACTTCTTCCATTGGTTCCGCGATTCGGCCGTCGTCATCGACGCGTTGCGGCTGCTTTACATCGGCGGACACATCGGCGCCGAGGCACTGCGGCATCTGCGCGACTTCGCCCGCTTCAGCCTTGCCCTGAACGGACTCGACGGCCGGGCGATTGCCGCCGTGCCGGACCGCAGGGCGCGCGTGGCCCCCGAGCTGCTGCAGTACCTGCGCGAGGACCATGACCTGGCAAGCGTCCACGGCGACGCGGTCGTCGCCGAGACGCGAGTGAACCCCGACGGCACGCTGGACATCCTGCGCTGGGCGCGACCCCAGCACGACGGACCGCCGCTGCGCGCGCTGGCGCTGCTGCGCTGGGTGGCCGGCGGGCATCTCGAGGATGCGGACCTGCTGGCCGAGGTCGCGTCGCTGATCCGCTTCGACCTCGAGTTCACGCTGCGCCACTGGCGCGAGCCGTCGTTCGACATCTGGGAGGAAGAAAGCGGGCATCACTACTACACGTTGCGTGTCTCGGCAGCGGCACTGGCCGAAGGCGCGGCATGGCTGGACGGCCTGGGGGAGACGGCTCAGGCATTGCACTGCAGTGAAGAATCGCGGGCCGTGCTGCGGCTGCTCGACGGCTATCGGGTCGATGACCGCGACGCGACGCATGGCTACTACCGTTCGCGCGTGCTGGCGGACGGCGGGCCCGGCCCGAAGGCGCTGGACATCGCGGTGATCCTCTCGGCGATCCACTGCGCCGGCACCGGGGCCATGCATGGCCCGGCCGATCCGTGCATGCAGGCCACGCTGGCGCGGCTCGACGCGCTGTTCGACGCGGCCTATCCGATCAACCATGGCCGCTCCTCGGACCGTGGCGCCGCGATGGGCAGGTATGCCGGCGATGTGTACTGTTCAGGTGGCGCGTATTACTTCTCGACGCTCGGCGCCGCCGAGTTCTGCTTCCGCGCCGCGGCGGCGCATGGCGGCGACGAGCACCGGCGCGACCAGTGGATCGGGCGCGGCGACGCCTATCTCGCCACCGTGCGCGCCTACACGCCGGCCAGCGGCGATCTGTCCGAGCAGTTCGACCAGCGCAGCGGCGAGCAGACTTCGGCGAAGCAGCTGGCCTGGAGCCACGCCGCGTTCATCTCGTGCGTGTCGGCGCGCCGCGCCGCGCTCGCCGCTTCCGGGGAGCCGCGCTGACGATGAGCGAGAGGGCAGAGACCCCCCGCGCCGAGCCCGTCGCAAGGGTCGGCGTCTTCCGCCAGGTCGGCGAGCTGATCGGCGCCCTGCGGGGCTCTCCGGTCTCGAAGAAGCTGGTCGGGCTGATCGGCGCGATCGTCGTGGTCGTGGGGCTCACGGCCTACGGGCAGATCGAGCTCAACAGCTGGAACAAGCCTTTCTACGACGCCATTTCGCGCCGCGACCTGAACGAGTTCATCGTGCAGGTCGGCGTGTTCGCCGTGATCGCGGGCGCGCTGCTGGTCCTGAACGTTGCGCAGCGGTGGCTGGGCGAGACTCTGCAGCTGAGGCTGCGCGAGGCCGTGGTCAATGACCTCGTGGGGCTGTGGCTGCAGCCGCGCCGCGCGTTCTGGCTGCAGGCCAGCGGCCCGATGGGCGCCCATCCGGACCAGCGCATGCACGAGGACACGCTGAAGCTGTGCGACCTGTCGGTCAACCTCGGCGTGGGCCTGCTGCAGGCCACCATGCTGTTCGGCAGCTTCGCGAGCGTGCTGTGGGTGCTCTCCAAGGACTTCAGCATCTTCTTCAACGGCCAGGACCACGTGCTGCCGGGCTTCATGCTGTGGGCAGCGATCGCGTACGCGGTGGCCGGCTCGCTGGTGACCTACTGGGTCGGCAACGGCCTGATCTCGCGCAACGCCGAGCGCTATGCGCGCGAGGGCGAGCTGCGCTTCTCGCTCACGCGCATCAACGAGCATCTCGACGGCATCTCCCTGGCCGGCGGCGAGGCCGACGAGAAGCGCCGCGTCGCCGTGCATTTCGGCGACGTGCTGCGCGCCACCTCGCGCGTGGTGCTCGGGCTGACCAACCTGACCTGGGCCACGGCGGGTTTCGGCTGGATCACCGTCATCGCGCCGACGCTGGTGGCAGCGCCGCTGTACTTCTCGGGCAAGGTGTCCTTCGGCGGCCTGATGATGGCCGCCGCCGCCTTCACGCAGGCGCAGTCGTCGCTGCGCTGGTTCGTCGACAACTTCAGCATCATTGCCGACTGGCGCGCCACGCTGCTGCGCGTGACCGACCTGCGCCGGATGCTGGCGTCCGACCTGGAGGCGCAGGCGGGCGGCAGCCGCATCGCCTACGAGGAGGGCGAAGCCGGGACGCTCGCGATGGAGGCGCTCGATGTCCGCTCCTGGAACGGCCACGACCGGCTGGACGTGCCGGCGCTCGTCGTGCGCCGCGGCCAGTGCGCGCTGATCCTCGGCACGCCGGGTACCGAGAAGACGCTTCTGTTCCGGGCGCTCGCGGGCCTGTGGCCCTGGGGCTCGGGCACGGTGCGCCGGCCGGACGGCGAGACCATCCACTACATGCCGCGCGGCACGCCCTACATTCCGCGCGGCACGCTGGCCGAGGTGCTGTCGTATGCGATGGAGCCGACGACCTATCCGAGGGAAGCGATGGTGGCCGCCCTGGAGAGCGTGGGCCTGCAGCGCCTCGAACCGCTGCTGGACAGGATGGGCCGCTGGGAGAGCGACCTCAGCATGGACGAGCAGCTGCGGCTGGGCTTCGCCCGCGTGGTGCTGCAGGCACCGCCCTGGCTGGTGATGGACGAGGCCTTCAGCGCGTTCGACGACGACACGCTCGAACTCATCATCGGTGCCTTGGGCAAACTCACGCGCACGGGCATCATTCACATCGGCTCGGCCGGCGGGGCGCACGACCGGCTGTTCACGCAAGTGGTTCATCTGGTCAAGGCGCCGCACGACGTGCCCGAGGAGCCGCGACCATGAGACGCAAAGAGTCGACCGTCAGCCGCGTGCGCCGCGCCCTCATGCGGCTGGGCGTCGCGCTGCCTGCCTTGCCCTCATGGGCCTGGGCGGCGGATTTCGGCTTCCGGCCGCCGCGCGATCCGGAGGATGCCGCGGCCGAGGGCCTGATGCGGGACCTGGCCGAGCGCATCCTGCCGGTGTATCAGGACGTGGACAAGGACGCCTTCCTGGCCAACGTGACGGCCCTGCAGATCGTCAGCGGCGCCTATCGTGCGGCCCAGGACAGCAGCCGCTCCCTGCGCGAGCGCCGCAAGGGCAAGCCCTTCGACGTGCTGGCCGAGCGCGCGACTCTCGACGGCATCTATGCGGGCGCGCGCATGCTCGAGGCGCAGGGGCGCGTCGGCTTCGCCGAAGCCTACGCGCGCTCTTTCGACGAGCTGGTATCGCCGCTGGACAACGCGCAGGCCCAGGCCGTCATGGCGCGGCTGGAGATTCCGGCGGCGGCGTTCAGGGAGCCGCTGCGCCAGGCCTTCGATCTCTGGCGCGCCAAGGGCAGCCTGCCGGAGGCCGAGGCCCTGGCGCTCGTGCGGACCTGGCTGTCGTACCAGTCGCGCCGCAGCTTCAGCGGGCTGCTGCCCGAGCTGTTCGCGGCGCAGAACGGCAGCCGCTACGTGGCGCAGGCCGACGTCAGGATTCCCGTGCGCGGGGGTGTCGTCCATGCCAGCGTGGTCCGGCCCGGCCGCGCGGAAGGACCGCTGCCGGCGCTGCTGCGCTTCACGCTGGACCCCGCCGAGGACGACGCGCGGCGCAGCGCGGCCAGGGGCTATGTCGGCATCACGGCGTACGTGCGCGGCCGCACGCCCGACGGCAAGGGTGCCGTGTGGCCCTTCGTCCGCGACAGCGAGGACGCCGCCGCCGTCATCGACTGGATCGCCCGGCAGGCGTGGAGCGACGGACGCGTGGTCATGCTCGGCGAGGGCTATTCCGGCTACGCCGCCTGGGCGGCAGCCCGCAGGAGGCCGGCGGCGCTCAAGGCCATCGCCACCATCGCGCCGATGGCGCCGGGCATCGACTTTCCGATGGCCGGACAGATCTTCCGCAACGCCATGGTCCGATGGGCGCAGGAACATGCGCTGGCCGAGCCGCTGCACGCGAGCACCAACGGCGATGCCGACGCCGGCCCGGATGCCGTCTGGCAGGCGCTCGATGCTCGCTGGTATCGCGGCAATCGTCCCTATTGGGACATCGACCGCGTCCTGCTGGGCAAGCGCAGCAGGCTGATCCGCACGTGGCTGACGCACCCGAGCCACGACCGCTACTGGCAGAAGTTCCTGCCATCGGCGGATCAGTTCGCGCGCATCGACATCCCGGTGCTCAGCTTCGCGGGCTACTTCGGCGCCGACGCCGGCGCGCTCCACTTCCACCGCGAGCATCTGCGCAACCGGCCGCAGGCCGACACGACGCTGCTGCTCGGCCCTTACGACGCGAGCTCGATCCGGCGCGGCATGGCGACGACGCTGCGCGGCTATACGCCGGACCCCGTTGCGCATGTCGACCTGCCTGAGCTGCGCTACCAGTGGATCGACCACATCCTCAAGGGCGCGAACAAGCCTGCGCTGCTGGCGGATCGCGTCAACTACCAGGTGATGGGGGCGGACCAGTGGCGCCATGCTCCGCTGCTGGAGGCGCCGGAGCGCGCGCCGCTGCGCCTCTATCTCGACACCAGCGCGCGCGGCGAACCGCATCGGCTGCTGCCTGCGCCGGCCGAGGGGGGCGGCAACGCGCGGCTGTCGGTCGACCTGGCCGACAGGCGCGACGTGCGCACCCCCTGGCCCGACGCGCTGCGGATGAAGCAGCTGCCGGCGCGCAACAGCATCAGCTTCGTCGGCGACCCGCTGCCCGAGGGCACCGAGATCATCGGCAGCCTGCGCGGCGTGTTCGACATCACGCCCTCGCGGCAGGACGTGGACTTCAGCGTCTCGCTGTACGAGCAGACGGCAAGCGGCGAATGCCAGTTGCTTTTCGATCCCTATGACTTCCGCGCGAGCTATGCGGGCCATCGCGTGCGTCGCCGGCTTCTGCGGGCGGGCGAGCGCCAGCTGCTTGCCTTCACCGTCGAGCGCGTCACCGCCTGCAGGCTGGCGGCGGGCAGCCGCCTCGTGCTGGTGGTCGGCATCAACAAGCGGCCCGACCGGCAGATCGACTACGGCAGCGGCAAGGACGTGAACTCGGAGACCGTCACCGACGCGAAATGGCCTCTGCGCGTGCGCTGGCATGCGCGCAGCTACGTCGAGATCCAGACCGGCAAATCGTCCTGATTCACTAAGCTTGCCCGGTGCCGATCACGACGCCTTCGCAGGGCGCCAGCACCAGCGGCTCTTCGATCGATCCGGCGCGCGCGGGATCGGTCGATGCCAGCACGACCGGCTGTCGCGGCAGCAGCGACGGCTGCACAGGCGCCGGAGTGCCGCCGAAGTTCAGAACAACCACCAGCCGCCGCCCGTCGCTCTCGCGCGCATAGGCGAGCACCTCGCTCCCGGCTTCGAGCGCTTCGTAGCTGCCCCGGTGCAGCGCGGGCTGCGCGCGGCGCAGCGCGATCAGACGCCGGTAGAGCGCCAGCATGGACCCGGCGTCGCGCGACTGCGCCTCGACGTTGCACGTGCGCCAGTCGGATGCGAGGCGCAGCCAGGGGCTGCCCGTCGTGAAGCCGGCGTGCGGGGCTGCGCTCCACTGCATCGGCGTTCTCTCCGGGTCGCGGCCCAGGCCCATGCCGGGCTTGTTCTTCTCGAACGGGTCCTGGACTTCGTCGGCGGGAATGGGAACGTCCGTCATGCCGATCTCGTCGCCGTAATAGAGCGTGGGCGTACCGCGCAGCGTGAGCAGCAGCATGGCCGCGAGCCGCGCCATCCGCGGGCCGACGCGGCTGGCGATGCGCGACCTGTCGTGGTTGCCCAGCACCCAGTTCGGCGTGGCGCCGGGGGGCAGGGCGGCTTCGTAGTCGCGCACCAGCCGGTCGATGAGCGCGGCCTGCCATTCGGTCGCGATCAGCTGGAAGTTGAAGGGCAGCTGCACGCCCTCGAGCACGCCCCGGGCGTTGAGGCCGTAGTAGGCGACCAGGCGCGCGAGCGGCAGGTAGAGCTCGCCGATCAGCAGGCGCGACGAGCGCGCGTCGCTGAACTCGTCGACCACGCGGCGCATCTCGGCCACGATGGGCTGCACCTCCGGCAGGTCGGTGTTGTAGAGCATCGTCAGGCGCAGGAAGGGGTCCTGGCCCTCGACGAAATCGGGGTTCGGCGGGTTGTCGCGGAACTGCGCGTCCTTGACGATCTGCGAGAGCACGTCGACGCGGAATCCGTCGACGCCTCGCCGCAGCCAGAAGCGCAGCACCTCGTACATCGCGGCGCGCACCTCGGGGTTGCGCCAGTTGAGATCGGGCTGCTCCTTCAGGAACGAATGGGCGTAATACTGGCCGGTGGCCTCGTCGAAGCTCCACGCCGGGCCGCCGAAATTGCCGAGCCAGTTGTTGGGCGGCCCGCCGTCGGGCGCCGGATCGCGCCAGATGTACCAGTCGCGCCGCGCATCGGTGCGCGCCCTGCGGCTGTGCACGAACCATGGATGACGGTCCGAGGTGTGGTTGGGCACGAAGTCCAGGATGAGCCTGAGGCCCTTCGCATGAGCCTCCCGCACCAGCGCATCGAAGTCGTCCAGCGTGCCGAAGCGCGGATCGATGTCGCAGAAGTCGGAGATGTCGTAGCCGAAGTCGGCCATCGGCGAGGGATAGATCGGCGATATCCAGACGGCGTCGACGCCGAGTGCGACCAGATGGTCGAGCCGGGCGCGGATGCCGTCGATATCTCCGATGCCGTCGCCGTTGCTGTCCTGGAACGAACGCGAGTAGACCTGATAGACGATTCCGTACTTCCACCAGTCGTCAGCTGACATCGTGATTCCCTTGCCCAGGCGTCGATCGGGCCATTTTCTCCAGAAAGCGCGCCGGGCATTCCCGGGAGCGCCGGAATCTCCAGATATCCAAGTCGCCGCGTCTTTGCCGAGCCTGTCGGCGGAAAAAGTCAAGAGGCGGTTGCCTCGAATACAGGCACTCTGGCGACGGCCCGCACGGATGCTGGCAACGCCGATGTTGTCCCTGCGTTATCCACAAAGATTTCCACAGACTGGTGGAACAACTTTCTGCTGGAACACTGTCCCGGCGCGGCGCGCACCGTCTTCGTGAACGCACCTGCATTGCGCATCTCGACGCGAGATACGCCGATCTTCAATCCATATGAATCTTGCGTGGAAACCCGCAACGGCGAGGCGGGGTGTGGACGCGACCATCGCCTGCAGCCGAACCAGGCGAAGGAAAGCGACGCACCCCATGAGCACCAGCACCATCGCGCAGCCCTGCGAGGGCCGCTTCGACAGCACCTCCGATGCCGTCTACCGCAAGGTCGGATGGCGGCTGATTCCGCTGCTGTTCCTCTGCTACATCGTGGCGTACCTCGACCGCGTGAACGTCGGATTCGCCAAGCTGCAGATGCAGGGCGACCTGCGGTTCAGCGACGCGGTCTACGGGCTGGGCGCGGGCATCTTCTTCATCGGCTACTTCCTGTTCGAGGTGCCGAGCAACGTGGTGCTGCACCGCGTGGGTGCGCGCCGCTGGATCGCGCGCATCATGATCACCTGGGGTCTGCTCTCGGCGGGCACCATGTTCGTGGGTTCGCCGTTGTCGTTCTACGTGATCCGCTTCCTGCTCGGAGCGGCCGAGGCGGGCTTCTTCCCCGGCATCATTCTTTACCTCACCTACTGGTATCCGGCCGCGCGGCGCGGCAAGGCGACCTCGCTGTTCCTCGCGGCGATCCCGTTCGCGGGCATTCTCGGCGGGCCGTTCTCGGGCTGGATCCTGCAGGGCATGGGCGGCGTGAACGGATGGGCGGGCTGGCAGTGGCTGTTCCTGCTGCAGGGGCTGCCGACGGTGGCGCTTGGCTTGATCGTGTGGCGCTACCTCGACGACCGCGTGAAGGACGCGCGCTGGCTCACGCCGGCCGAGCGCGAACTCATCGCCCGCGACATCGCCGCCGAGGCCGCGGGCAAGTCTGAGCCGCGCATCGCCGGCGTGCTGGGCAACGGCCGCGTGTGGCTGCTGGCGCTGGTGTACTTCGCCTACACCTCTGGGCTGTACGGCATCTCGTTCTGGCTGCCCAGCATCATCAAGGCGGCGGGTGTCAAAGGGGCGCTCGACATCGGCCTGCTCAGCGCCATTCCATGGACATTCGGCGTGGTCGCCATGTATTTCATGGCCCGCAGTGCGGACCGCCGGCTCGAGTACCGCTGGCACAGTGCGACCGGCGCGGTGGTCGGCGCGATCGGGCTGGTGCTGAGCGTGGCCTCCCACGGCGACGTGACGCTCGCGATGGCCGGGCTCACGCTGGCGACGATGGGCATCATGTCGACCTTCCCGGTCTTCTGGGGCATGCCCACGGCCTTCCTCGGCGGTGCGGCGGCGGCCGCGGGCATCGCGCTCATCAACTCCTTCGGCAATCTCTCGGGCTTCAGCGCGCCGTACCTGATCGGGCTCATCAAGGATGCGACGCAGAGCACCGACGCGGGGCTGCACATGCTCGCGGCGCTGCTGGTGATCGGCGCCGTGCTGGTGCTGTTCGTCGGGCGGGGCGCCACCTCGCCGAAGCGCTGATCGATACCTGGCCAGGAGACATCCATGGACTCCATCGTGAACATTCCCGTGCGCTCGAACACACGGCGTTCGCCATCGCCCGAGCTGCTCGCCCTGCTGGAGAGCAGGTTCGCCGAGCGCTTCTCCACCAGCAAGAGCGTGCTGCTGCAGCATGGTACGGACGAGTCGATCTATCCGCCCCGGCCGCCCGATGCGGTGGTGTATGTGCGCAGCACGGAAGAAGCGGCTTTCGTGGTGCGAGCCTGCGCGAGGGAGCGGGTGCCGGTCATAGGCTTCGGTGTGGGCTCGTCGGTCGAAGGGCATCTGCTGGCCGTGGCGGGCGGCGTGTGCGTCGACTTCTCCCAGATGAACAAGGTGCTTGCGATCAGGCCCGGCGACCTCACGGCCACGGTGGAGGCGGGCGTCACGCGGGGGCAGTTGAACGCGGCGCTGCAGGGCACGGGTTTCTTCTTCTCGGTCGATCCCGGCGCCGATGCGTCCATCGGCGGCATGGTCGCGACGGCGGCTTCGGGCACCAACACCGTCCGCTACGGCACCATGCGAGACAACCTCGTGAGCCTCACGGTGGTCACGGCCGACGCAGAGGTCGTGCGCACCGCCTCGCGGGCTCGCAAGAGTTCGGCGGGCTACAACCTCACGCAGCTGTATTGCGGATCCGAGGGCACGCTGGGGCTGATCACCGAAGTCACCGTGCGGCTGCATCCGCATCCCGAGACGTACGCTGCCGCTGTGGTGCACTTTCCATCGGTGCGAGCGGTGGTCGACTGCGTGATCGAGGCGATCCAGATGGGTGTGCCGCTGGCGCGCGCCGAACTGCTGGACGCACTGACCATCCGCGCCGTGAACGCGCACAGCCGCACCACGCTCGACGAGCATCCGACACTGTTCCTGGAGTTCGGCGGCAGCCAGGCGCAGATCGACGAGCAGGCGGGCATCGTGCGCGAGATCGCGAGCGGTCATGGCGGCGGCGCTTTCCAGTGGGCGAAGCGGCCCGAGGAACGCTCGCGCCTGTGGACGCCGCGCCATCACGCCTACTTCGCATGCCTGCAGCTGAAGGCAGGCTGCCGCAGCCTGAGCACGGATGCCTGCGTGCCGCTTTCCGCGCTCGCGCAATGCATCGAGGAGACGCAGGCCGACGTCGCTGAACACGGGCTGCTGGTGCCGGTGCTGGGCCATGTCGGCGACGGCAACTTCCATTGCCTGGTGCTGGTGGACCCGGGAAATGCGGCGCAGAACGATGCCGCCGAGGCCTTCAGCCATCGGCTGGTGCAGCGCGCACTGCGCCACGGCGGGACTTCGACCGGAGAGCATGGCGTGGGGCTGCACAAGATGAGGTACCTGGTCGAGGAGCATGGCGAGCACACTGTGGCGCTGATGCGTGCAGTGAAGAAAGCGCTGGACCCGCATGACATCTTCAACCCCGGGAAGGTCGTCGCCCTGTCCCAGGGCTGAGCGCGGGTGTGCGATCTAGAATTTCCGGCCTTGCCCGCACCTCGCGGCGAGCGGCCGGAGGCCCCCTGATGGAGTTGCGCCAGTTCAAGTACTTCGTTGCCATCGTGGATTGCGGCAGCCTCTCGCGCGCCGCGCAGCAACTCTTCATCGCGCAGTCGGCCCTGAGCAAGCAGATGGCCGAGCTCGAATCCGAACTCGGCACGCAACTGCTTCTGCGCAGCCGCAACGGCGTTGCGATGACCGAGGCCGGCAAGGTCTTCTACGAATACGCGCAGGGCATCACCAAGCAGGTGCGCGACGCGAAGGCCGCGGTGCACGTCGCGGCCGAGTCCGTGGCGGGATCGGTGGTGGCGGCGCTGCCGCAGAGCGTGTCGCCGATGATCGCGCTGCCGCTGATGCGCGCTGCCGCTGATGCGCGCTGCTGCGCGGCGCTATCCCGACGTGGTGCTGCATCTGAACGAGGAACTCACCGGCAACATGGCCGACCAGTTGCTGCGCGGCCGGGTCGACGTGGCGATGTTCTCGCCCACCATGCCCGAGGAGGACATCCGCTTCTTTCCGCTGGTGGAGGAAGACTTCGTTTTCCTCGACTCGCCCCAGAGCCCGCATGCGCTGCCGCCTGGTGACGTGAGCATCGCGCAGGCCACCGCGCGGCCGCTGGTGTGGCCGGCCCATGCCCACGGGCACTGCACGCGATGGCTCGTCGACACGGTGCTGGAGCAGGCGGGCCATCCGGCTGCGCGGGTGGCGGCGGAGATCAACTCCGTCTATACGCTGAAGGCGGCGGTGGAGGCAGGGCTGGGGCCGACGATCATGCCGTTCGGACTTGCGCAGCGCGAGGTGCAGGAGGGGCGCCTCGTGGCGCACCGCATCGATTCGCCTTCGATGCATCGCACGCTGGGGCTGTGCGTTTCGGTGCACCTGCCGACCACGAACGCCAAGCGCGCGGTGTGCACGCTGATCGGCGACGTGGTGCGCGACCTGTGCGAGAGCGGGCAGTGGGCCGGCGCGCGTGCGCTCGCGCCGGTGAAGAGCGCCGCGAAGAGCGCCGAGAAGTAGGGCCGGCCCTTCGCTTCAGGCGCGGCGCTTGCGGGCCGCGGGCGCGGCCTTTGCCGCAGGGGTGAAGAGGCGCATGATGGCCTGGCGCACATCGGCCTGCATGTTCTCGACGGCCTTCGTGTCGCCGGACATGTGCTTCAGCAATGCCTGCTGGAAGAGCCCGTCGAACAGCGCATAGGTGGCTGATGGCGACATGCCGGGCTGCTCGCCGGAAAGCTCGGCGAAGCGGCTCATGATGCGCCAGATCATGTCTTCCAGGCTCTTGTCGATCTGCACGACGTCGGTGCGGAAGGCTTCCTCGAAAAGGGCCTGCGAGCGCAGGTCGTACCAGAGGCGGTGCACGTGGCCTTCGTCGCAGAGCGTGTCGCCCAGGCTCTTGAGGAAGCCGGCCATCAGTTCGTCGTAGGTGGTGGCGCTTTCCACCGCATGGTCGTAGCGCGTGACGCAGCGGGCCTTGTACTGCTTCACGCTGCAGATGATCAGGTCGACCTTGTCGCTGAAGTAGTAGTGCAGAACGCCGTGCGAGAACTCGGAGTTCTGCGCGATCTCGCGCAGGCTCGTACGCGCATAGCCCAGTGCCGCCAGTGTGGTCAGCGCGGCTTCGCCCAGCTCGGCTCGGCGCTCGGAGAACTTGTCGACCCGCGCCTTGGGCACTCGTTCAGCGTGTTTCTTTACCCGTTGATGTGTCGTCATTGAAAGCCGGGCCGCGTAGATGCCGACCCTGTGTTCCTCGTGATTGCAGAACATAGCACGCAAGCGGGAGAACCCGCATCCGGCGTGCCACGGATGCCATTCTAGAAAAACTTGACGAGTGACTAGAAAAATCTTGACAGTCGTAAAGTCGATTTCTAGGATGGCCGCTCCATCTCACAACATATCCACAGGAGACAAGTGATGGCCAAGTTCGACTTGAAAGGGCGCCGTGCGCTCGTGACGGGTGGTGCGCGCGGCATCGGCGCGAGCATCGCCGAGACGCTGGCCACCGCCGGCGCGTCCGTGATGATCGGCGACGTGCTCGCCGACCTGGGGCGGGAAACCGCCTCCAGGCTCGCTTCCTCCGGGGCCAAGGTAGGCTTCGTCCCGCTCGACGTCACGAAGGACGGCGACTGGGCCTCGGCCGCCGAGACCACGGTGAAGGAGCTCGGCGGCTTCGACATCCTCGTCAACAACGCAGGCATCGAGATCACCTCGCTGGTGGTCGACGTCGACGGCGACGACCTGCGCCGCATGCTCGACGTGAACGTGGCCGGCACCCTGCTCGGCATGAAGCACGCGTTCCGCGCGATGCGTCCCGGCGGCAGCGCGGGCAAGGGCGGGGCGGTGGTCAACATCGGGTCGGTCGCCGCCACCATCGCATTCCCCGCCATCTCCGGCTACTCCGCCACCAAGTCTGCCGTCGACCGCGCGACGCGCGTCGCGGCCATGGAGTCCGGCAAGCTGGGCTACGGCGTGCGCGTGAATTGCATCTACCCGGGGCTCGTGCCCACCGAGATGGGCATGAAACTCGCCCATGACATCGTGGCCGCCGGCCTTGCGCCCAGCGTCGAGGCGGCCGTGGGCGACGTGGTCGGCCAGACGCCGCTGGGCCGTCTCGGCGAAGTCGGCGACATGGCCGACGTGGTGGTCTTCCTCTGCTCCGACGCGGCCCGGTTCATCACCGGTGCCGGCATCGCGGTGGATGGCGGCATGGGCATGTAAGTCACGCAGGCAAGCGATCAGGAAAGAGACACAACATGAGCAACAGCAAGAAGAAACCCGTCGTCGTCTACGGCGCTTCCGGCTACACCGGCCGGCTGGTATGCGAATACCTGCGCGAGTACAACATCCCCTTCATCGCCGCGGGCCGCAGCGCGCAGAAGGTGGAGGCGGCGATGAAGGCCAACGTGCCTGGCATCGAGACCGCGAGCTACGAGGTGGTGGAAGTGGCGCACTCGGTCGAGGCGCTCACCGAGCTCTTCACCGGCGCCTCGGTCGTGCTCAACACGGTCGGCCCCTTCGCCCGTTTCGGCCCTGAGGTCGTCGATGCCTGCCTCGCCGCCGGCTGCCACTACACCGACACCACCGGCGAGCAGGACTGGCTCATCACGCTCGACCAGAAATACGGCGCGCGCTTTGCCGCCGCGGGGCTGCTGCTCTCGCCGGGCCTCGCCCACATGTACACCACCGGCGAGATCGCGGCGCAGATCTGCCTGGAGACGCCCGGCCTCGACACCCTCGACATCGCCGTGTTCTGGGGAGGCAGCCCGACCATCGCATCCACCCAGACCATCCTGGTGAACGCCGCCACCTCCAAGGCCTTCTACCTGGAGCAGAACGAGTACGTCGAGTGGCAGCCCGACGCGGGCCTCTACCACCTGTCCATTCCCGGCCAGCACGAGGCGGCGCTCGCGCTGCCCTGGGGAGGCACCTCGCATCCGGTGTGGTTCAGGCGCGATCCGCGCGTGGCCAACGTGAAGGTGCTCGGCGGGGTCTTCAACAAGGCGCTGATGCAGGGCGTGCCGCAGATCGTGGCCGCCGCGCTCAAGGCCACCGAGGGCATGAACGACGACGACCGCTATGCCGCGCTGGCCCAGACCGCTTCGGGCGTGATGAACACCATGCCCCCGCGCGAGAACCCGCGCATCAACAAGTCCGTCGACTCGGTGCATGCCTCCGGGCCGCTGGGTCGCGTGCACTGCGTGATCTTCGGCAACTGCAACTACAAGCAGACCGGCCTGCTGCAGGCCTATGCGGCGGCCTCGCTGCTGCAGCAGCCGCCGCGGCGCGCAGGCTTCGCATCGGGTTGCCAGGCCTTCGGGCACCGCGAGCTGCTGGGGGCGTTGCGCGGCTTCGGACTGGTGCAGGAGCCCGTGCTCACCCGGATGGGCTGACTTCCATGCGCCTCGTCGACTATCTCGACAAGGGCGCCCAGCTGGGCGCCCACGCGCCGTGCCTCACCATGGCCGGCAAGGACCTCGGCTACGGCGAAGTGCAGCGCATCAGCTGGCGCGTGGCGCGCGGCCTGCAGCGCGCCGGCATCGAGCCCGGAGACAAGGTGGCCGTGCTCTCGAGCAACGACGCCACCGCATTCGCCACGGTGTTCGGCATCTCGCGCGCGGGCTGCGTGTGGTGCCCGATCAATCCGCGAAACGAGGCGAGCGAGAACGCCTTCGTGCTCGACGCCTTCGACTGCGCCTGCCTGGTCTTCCACGGCAACTACGCGCCCATGGTCGAGCAGATGCGTTCGCAGCTGCCCAAGCTGCGCGCGCTCGTGTGCCTCGACCAGCGGCTGCCTTTCGCGCCTTCCATGGACGACTGGCTCGAAGGCCTGGACGATTCGCCGCTCGACATCGCGCCGCCCGATGACGTCGCGATGATCGCCGGCACCGGCGGCACTACCGGCCAGCCCAAGGGCGTGATGCTCTCGGGGCGCAACCTGGAAGCGATGTCCGCGCTGACGCTGATGGGCTATCCCTTCGAGGGCCGGCCCGTCTACCTCGCGCTCGCGCCACTCACGCACGCGGCCGGCGTGCTTTGCCTGCCGATCATGGCCCTGGGTGGGCAAGTGGTCATCATGCCCAGGCCCGATCTGGCCGAGTTCCTCGGCCTCGTCGAGGCGCATGGCGTCACCCACACCTTCCTGCCGCCCACGCTGATCTACATGCTGCTGCAGCATCCTCGGCTCGAGCAGACCCGGCTCGATTCGCTGCAGTGCTTCTGGTACGGCGCGGCGCCCATGTCTTCCGCACGGCTCGAAGAGGCGCTGCAGAAGATCGGCCCCGTCATGGCCCAGCTCTTCGGCCAGACCGAGGCGCCGATGATGATCTCGATGATGTCGCCGCGCGAGCATTTCAACGCCGACGGCACCGTCGCGCGCCAACGCCTCGCGTCGGCCGGCCGGCCGGGGCCGCTGGTGCAGGTCGCCGTAATGAACGGCGAAGGCAAGTTGCTGCCCACCGGCGAAAGCGGCGAGATCGTGGTGCGCGGCTCGCTGGTGATGCTCGGCTACTACAAGAATCCGGGCGCCACCGAAGAGGCTTCGCGCCACGGCTGGCACCACACGGGCGACATCGGCTACCTCGATGCAGACGGCTTTCTCTACATCGTCGACCGCGCCAAGGACATGATCATCTCCGGCGGTTTCAACGTCTATTCGGCGGAGGTCGAGCAGGCTCTGCTGCAGCACCCCGACGTGCAGGACAGCGCGGTGGTCGGCCTGCCCGACGAGAAGTGGGGCGAGCGCGTGGTGGCCGTGCTGCAGCTGCACGACGGCAGGCAGGTGGATGTCGAGGACGTCAAGGCCTTCGTCAAGTCGCGCATCGGCAGCGTGAAGGCGCCCAAGCAGATCGAGGTGTGGCTCGACCTGCCGCGTTCCAGGGTGGGCAAGGTGCTGAAGAAGGAAGTGCGCGCGACGCTGCTGCAGCGCGCGGATCAGCCGCCGCGCTCGTAGTGGTCGTGGTGCGCCCGGCGCAGCTCGAACTTCTGGATCTTGCCGGTCGATGTCATCGGCAGCGCCGGCAGGAAGACGATCTTCTTCGGCACCTCGAAGCCGCCCAGGTGCTCCTTGCAGTGCGCGGTGAGCACGTCCTCGTCGAAGTCCGCCGGCGCATCGGGCCTGCGCGTGACGAAGGCGGTGATGGCCTCGCCCCAGCGCTCGTGCGGCAGGCCCACCACCGCCGCGTTGAGCACGGCGGGGTGCCGCAGCAGCACCTCCTCGACCTTGATCGAGGGCACGTTCTCGCCGCCCGACTTGACCATGTCCTTGAGCCGGTCGAGAAAGATCAGCTGCCCATCGGCGTCGAGCTTGCCCAGGTCGCCCGAGTGGTGCCAGCCGAAGCGCTGCGCGTTCGCCGTGGCCTCGGGGTCGTTGTAGTAGCCGAGCATCACGTTGGGGCCGCGAAAGACGATCTCGCCGACCTGCCCGGGCCCCAGCAGCTCGCCGTCGTCGCCCATCACCGCGACCTCGTTCACCAGCGTGCCCACGCCCCAGTAGGAGCCGAAGCGCCTGCGCTGCTCGTGCGCCTCGAAGATGGTGGCGCCTGGGTACATCTCGGTCTGGCCCGAGACGAGGGCGAAGTCGGTACAGAACTCGTCGAGCAGGCGCAGCAGCAGCGTGCGCGACATCGGTGCCATCGCGTACACGCAAAGCCGCAGGCTCGAGATGTCCCGCGCGGTGCGCTGCGGGTGCGCGAGCAGCGCGCCGTACATCATCGGCAGGCCGACCATCACCGTGATGCGATGCCGTTCGATGGCCGCGAGCACCGCGCCAGGGTCGAAGCCGCGCAGCACCACCAGCGAGCCGCCCACCGCCAGCGCCGACATCAGCACCGTGTGCTGGCCGCAGTGGAAGAGCGGCAGCACGCTGCTCCAAACATCGGCGCGCTCGGGGCTGCTGCCCCATTCGACCATGTTGCTCAGCAGCACCGAATGCACCGAGGCGTGTGAATGCATCACGCCCTTCTGCCGGCCGGTGGTGCCGCTGGTGTACATGATGAGCGCAAGCTGCGTGCTGTCGATGGGCACCTCGGGCAGCGCCGCCGGGCCTTGTGCAATGGTCTGCGGCACCGTGGGCACGCCGGCGGACGGCGCGTCGCCGTCGAGCACGCAGAGGATGGGCGCCACGCCTTTCTCGGCCAGCAGCTCGCGCAATTCGGGCCGCGCGTGCAGCGCCGTGTCGATCACCATGTGGCGCACTCCGGCATGGCCGAGGATGTAGCCGATGGCATCCACCGCCAGCGCGGTGTTGATCGGCACCCACACGAGGCCCGCCTTCTGGATGCCCAGCATGGCGACCACCATCTGGATCGAGTTGTTGCACAGCATGCCCACGCGGTCGCCGCCCGCGAGGCCCAGCCCCAGCAGGTGGTGCGCGAAGCGGTTCGATGCGGCGTCGAGTTCGCTGTAGGTGATGCGGTGCTCGCCTTCGATCAGCGCGGTGCGCGCGCCGAAGCGGCGTGCGCTGCGATGGACCACGTCGCCCAGTGCGATGCGCGAGATGCGTGAATGGAACTGCGACGGCACAGGGCCGGGGGCGGCTGTGGGCATGCTCTTCGTCTCCGTTCTTCGATGATGCGTCGGGAATGCGCGCAGCCTAAGGCCGCATCCCGCGCCGCGTCTTGCGAAGACTGGCTACCGCCCCGCAGGCGGCCGCAGAGGCTGCTAGAAGCGCGCCTTGAGGAAGGCCGATGGCCCTTGCAGCTTGACCTTCAGGCGCGACTCCGCGAAGTCGTTCTCGCGCGTCAGGTCGATGTTCGTCACGCCATAGGCCAGCACCACGCCGATGTTCTTCACGGGGAACCATTCCACGCCCGCCGAGGCGTTGTAGATGTTGCCGTGGAAGCGTCCGCTGCTCTTCCACACGCCGGAGGCGTCGGCGAAGAGCCGCAGGTCGGGCGTGATGGCGTGGCGCACGCCGATCTCGAGCAGCGGCGCCACGGTGCTGCCGCTGGAGCTTTCGCTGAGCGTGCCGATCTGGCCGTTCACCGAAGCCAGCGCGGTGGTGCCCAGCGTCGCCCGGTAGTAGGCCGCGCCGGCACCGAGGCCGAACACGGTGTTGCCCGAGCCGATCCACCACTTGTACGAGAGCTTGGCGAAGTCGAGCTTGGTGCTGATGTTGGCGTTGCCGAAGGTGTTGAGCGTGCCGAAGGGGCCCAGTGAGGTGGTGCTGTCGATGCCGCCCGAATAGTCGCGCTTGTAGCGGTAGTAGTCGAAGGAGATGCCCTGGCTGTCGCCCAGCAGCAGGTCGGCCGAGATGCGCGGCATGGTGACGCGGCCGGGCTTGACGTCGCCCGTCTGCAGGGCGCCGTAGGCCGTGCCGAAGGAGGCGTTGAGCTTCGGATCGGCGCTGAAGCCGCCGACCGAGAGGCTGAAGCGGTCCAGCGCGGGCGAGGGGTCGGCGAAGGCCGGCACGGCGGCCAGCAGCATGCCGGCACCGAGCAGCGCGGGCTGGTGGATGAGGCTGGAGAGCAGGAAACGATCGCGGGAACGAGTGCGGCGATGCAGCGGCGTGAAGAGCGGCATGAAGCGGATCCTTGATGGCCCCGGAGGACCGGAAATGAATGAATGCCGCGGGCGCGCTGTCGTGACTTCAGGTGACGCTGGCGTGCTCCGGGCGGGGCTCCCTTGGACGGCAGCGACGACAGTAGTGGCGCGCGCCCGTCCCGCGGATGCGCGGAATGCCGCAGTGGTTGTAGGAATTCCTCTACGCCGCGACGGCCGTTGCGCGCCTTGGCGGGCGCTACAGTGCCGTCATGCGCAGACACCTTTCCACCACCACCGGCCCCCAGCGTCTTCTCTACGGTGCGGCCGCGGGCTGCGCCGTCGTCGCCGCGCTGATGCCGGTGGCGATGAGCGGCATGGCGCGCGGGCTGGCCGGCTGGTGCGCGGCCGTGGGCGTGTACCAGGTGCTGTCCTGGTGGCTGGCCAGCACCTTCGACGCGAGGCGCACGCGCGAGCGGGCGCAGTCGCTGGACCAGCCCAACGTGGTGATCCTGGTGTCGATGCTGGTGGTCGTGGCGATGAGCGTGGTAGCCATCGCCATGCTGCTGCAGCAGGTGAAGGGGCTGAGCGGCCTGGAGCGGGCGGCGCACATCGCGCTGGGCCTGGTGGCGCTGGCGGGCTCGTGGCTGACGATGCACACGATCTACGCCTTCCACTACGCGCACCGCTACTACATCGACCAGCGCGACGGCACGCCCGACGGCGGCCTCGACTTTCCGGGCAAGGGCGATGCGCCCGACGCGCCGGACTACTTCGACTTTCTCTATTTCTCGTACGTGATCGGCATGACCTCGCAGGTGTCCGACGTGCAGGCGACCTCCAAGGAGATGCGGCGCATCACGCTGCTGCACAGCGTGCTGGCCTTCGCCTTCAACATGCTGGTGCTGGCGCTCTCGGTGAACGTGGTCGCGGGCGCCGTTTAGGCGCCTCGCGATGCCCGTTCAGGCCGCGGCCTTGCGTGGCCAGCCGGGCTTGACGATGCCGGTCGAAAGCGCCACGCCGCAGACGATCACCACCGCGCAGATCAGCATCCACTGCGTGATGCTCTCGCCCAGGAAGACCGCGCCGTAGAACAGCGCGAACACCGGCACCAGGAAGGTCACCGTCAGCGCGCGGGCCGGGCCGGCGCGCTCGATCAGTCGGAAGAACAGGATGTAGGCCACACCGGTACAGGCGATGCCCAGTGCCAGCAGCGCGAGCCACGCGCGCAGGCTGGGCATCTGCGCGGGCCAGAGCCAGATGGCGGGCAGGGCGAGGAATGCGGTGGCGCCGATCTGGCTGCCGGTGGCCGTGGTCAGCGCGGGCACGCCGCCCAGGTAGGCCCGCGTGGCGCTGGCCGAGATGCCGTAGCACAGGCACGCGCCCAGGCAGGCCAGCACCGCGAAGAGCGCGGCGTTGCCACTGGCGCCGGAATGCAGGCCGGCGTTGCGGCTGGCGAGCATTGCCACGCCGGCGAAGCCGATCACCAGTCCGACCAGCCGCCAGTTCGCCGGCCGCTCGCGGAACCAGGCCCAGGCCACGAGCGCGCCGAACATCGGCGTTGTGGCATTGAGCACCGCCGCAAGGCCGGTGTTGATGGTCAACAGCGCGAAGCAGAAGAGCGCGAACGGCATGCCCGAATTGAAGACGCCGACCAGCAGGCTGGCCTTCCAGTGCTTCGCCAGCGACGGCCCCTGCCCGCGCAGCAGCGCGATGGGCAGCAGGAACAGCGCGGCGATCGCCACCCGCACCGCGGCCGTCGGCAGAGCGCCGAACTCGGCGGCGCCGATGCGCATGAAGAGAAAGGAGGCGCCCCACAGCGCGCCCAGCAGCACCAGGTCGATGAGCCAGGCGGTGGGTGCGAGGGGCTTGGCGGGAGTGGCAGCGGCGATGTTGTTCTTCGTTGTGGTCATGCGTCCTCTGATCGATCTCTTTCTTTCTCTTGCTATGCGCCCGGATTGCTCAGATCGCCTTTTCGAGCTGCAGCAATGCCGTCTTGCGTTCGAGCCCGCCAGCGTAACCGGTCAGCGAGCCGTCCGAGCCGAGCACGCGGTGGCAGGGCACGATCACGCTGATCGGGTTGCGCCCAACGGCCGCGCCCACCGCGCGCACCGCGGCCGGGTTGCCCACGTTGACGCTCAGCGCGCCGTAGCTCGTGGTTGCACCGGCCGGAATGGCCAGCAGCTGCTGCCACACGCTCTGCTGGAAGGCGGTGCCGTGCGAGAGGTCGAGCTTCATGTCGAAGCTCTCGCGCTTGCCCGCGAAGTAGTCGCGCAGCTGCGCGGCCGCCTCGACCAGCGCGGGGTGGTCTTCCTTCGCGACCCAGCCGCTGGTGTCGGGCCAGTGGCGCTGCTGGTCGAACCAGACGCCGGCCAGGCCCTTGTCGGTGGCGGCCATCGTGATGCCGCCCAGCGGCGTGTCGATGTGCGAGGTGTAGATGACTTTGCTCTTGAACTTCATGACGCTTCAGGCTGCGACGCCTGCCGTTGCAACAAGGGGAGAACCGGCGTCGTTCGCCGGAACAGGAGAAGGGGCCGCACCGGGCGCATGCCAGGCTCGCAGCACCGCATAGCTGCGCCACGGCCGCCACGCCTGCGAGGCTTCGCTGGCGGCGCGCGCGGTGGTCACGCCCAGCGCCTTCTGCAGCGCGACGTCGCCGGCCGGAAAGGCGTCGGGCCAGCGCAGTGCGCGCATCGCGATGTACTGCGCTGTCCAGGCGCCGATGCCGGGCAACTCCTGCAGCGCAGCGATGGTGGAAGGCACGTCGGCCCCCGCGTGCAGCGCCAGCTTGCCGGCAGCCACTTCGCGGGCGATGGCGTGCAGCGCCGTCTGCCGCTGCCGCACGATGCCGAGGCGGCCCAGCTCGTCGCCGCTCGAGGCAGCAATGGCGGCCGGGGTTGGAAAGAGCCGGTTCAGCCCTTCGACGGGTGTGGCCAGCGGCTCGCCGAAGGCCTCGACCAGCCGCGAGCCCAGCGTGCGTGCCGCGGCCACAGTGATCTGCTGGCCCAGCACCGCGCGCACCGCGAGTTCGAAGCCATCGACCGCGCCGGGCACGCGCAGTCCGTCGCCATGCGGAAAGGCCGCGTGCAGTGCCGCGTTGATCGCCATCGGTTCCGCGTCGAGGTCGAACAGGGCACGGGCACGGCTGATGACGATGGGCAGCACGGCGGCCAGCGAGTCGCTGACCGACAGCAGCATCTGCTCGCGTTCCAGGTCGAAGCGCAGCTGCAGCCATCCGGCGTGGGCCTGACCGCCCTGCTGGATGCGAAGGGTGCGGATCAGCTTCACGTACTCGGGCGTGCTGCCCTTGGCGGGCTCCTTGCCGCCGGCCGTGGAGACGACCTCCACGCCGCGCAGCGCGCGCCGCGCGAAGAAGCCCAGCATGGCGTTGGCGTCGTAGGGCGGGCGGAAGCCCAGCCGGACCTCGATGGCCTTGCCCTGGCTGCTGCCGCCGCCATCTGCGTCGCCACCAGCGCGTCGCAGCGCGCTCGGATTCAGGCCGTAGTGCTCCAGGAAGGCCGCGTTGAAGCGCCGCACGCTGGCGAAGCCGCTGGCCAATGCCACCTGCGTCATCGGCAGGCGCGTGTCGGCGATGAGCTGCTTGGCGGCCAGCAGGCGGCGCGTCTGCAGGTATTGAAGGGGCGAGACGCCGAACTGCGACTCGAAGATGCGCCGCAGGTGGCGGTCGCTCACGCCCAGGCGTGCCGCGATCTGCGCGGCGCCGGGGCCGTCTTCCGACCAGGCGTCTGGCTCGTCGATCAGCCGCGCCGCCTGCAGCGCGAGGATGCGCGAGGCGTCTTCGGTCGACCAGCTGGCCGCGCGCGGTGCCAATTCGGGCCGGCAGCGCAGGCAGGGACGGAAGCCCGCGGCCTCGGCCTGTGCCGCATGGCGGAAGAACCGGCAGTTCTCGCGCCGCGGCAGTTTCACGCGGCAGACCGGGCGGCAATAGATGCCGGTGGATGTCACCGCGGTGAAGAACGACCCGTCGAAGCGCGCGTCATGCGTCTTCATCGCCAGGTAGCAGGCGTCGCTCTCGAGCGCTTCGGTGGAATGGTGGTTGGCAGGCATGGAGAAATGATACGGTTTCGACTCGTTTCAACTGGCCGTTTCCGGACATGTGGCCAGCCGGGCCCTTGCCTACAATGCCCGGTTTGCAAAACCATCAGGGAAACGCCTCTCCATGCAGCTCAGCGCGTCGATCTTCAAGGCCTATGACATCCGCGGCGTCGTGCCGGTCACTCTCGATGCGGAGGTAGCGCAAGCGCTCGGCAGGGCCTTCGGCAGTGCGGCCCGCGCGGCGGGAGAGAAGTCGGTGGCCGTTGGACGCGATGGCCGCCTGTCCGGCCCGGCGCTGGCCGAGGCGCTGATCAAGGGTCTGGTGGCCACCGGCATCGAAGTCATCGACGTGGGCGCGGTCACCACCCCGATGCTGTACTTCGCGGCCCACACGCTGTGCACCAGCGGCATCCAGGTCACCGGCAGCCACAACCCCAAGGACTACAACGGCTTCAAGATGGTGCTGGCCGGCCGCGCGATCTACGGCGACGAGATCCAGGCCCTGCGCAGGACCATGGAAGCCGGCTCTGCCCAGCTCGCCCCGGGTGGCAGCGTGCGCAAGGTCGACGTGACCGATGCATACATCAAGCGCATTGCGGGCGACATCAAGCTGGCGCGCCCGATGAAGATCGTGGTCGATTCCGGCAACGGCATCGCCGGCGCCTCGGCCCCGGCCATCTTCCGCGCCCTGGGCTGCGAGGTGACCGAGCTCTTCAGCGAGGTCGACGGCAACTTCCCCAACCACCACCCCGACCCGAGCAAGCCCGAGAACCTGAAGGACCTGATCGCGGCGCTGGCCACCGGCGACGCAGAACTGGGCCTGGCCTTCGACGGCGACGGCGACCGCCTGGGCATCGTCACCAAGGACGGCCAGAACATCTTCCCCGACCGCCAGATGCAACTGTTTGCACAGGACGTGCTCTCGCGCGTGCCCGGCGGCACCATCGTCTACGACGTGAAGTGCTCGCAGCGCCTGGCGCCGGCCATCGAGGCCGCGGGTGGCAAGCCGATGATCTTCAAGACCGGCCACTCGCTCATCAAGGCGAAGATGAAGGAAATCGACTCGCCCCTGGGCGGCGAGATGAGCGGCCACATCTTCTTCAAGGAGCGCTGGTTCGGCTTCGACGACGGTACCTATGCGGGCTGCCGCCTGCTGGAGATCCTGAGCAAGAGCCCGGACGCCAATGCCGTGCTCAACGCGCTGCCCACGAGCTTCTCCACGCCCGAACTGAACGTGGCCTGCGCCGAAGGCGAGCCGCACTCGGTGGTCGACAAGCTCGTGAAGAGCGCGAATTTCGCCGCTCCCGCCAAGGTCTCGACCATCGACGGCCTGCGTGTCGACTGGCCCGATGGCTTCGGGCTGATCCGCGCTTCGAACACCACGCCCGTGCTGGTGCTGCGCTTCGAAGGCCAGACCGATGCGGCGCTCAAGCGCATCGAGGCCGAAATGCTGGCCCTTCTGAAAACCGCCAAGCCCGACGCCAAGGTCGGCGAAGCGGCGCACTGAACACAACCGACGAGCCTGTGCGTTCCCTGCTGCTGCGCCTCTACGGCGTCTTCACCACCGTCGTGCAACCGCTCGTGCGCCGCAAGCTGCGGCGTCGCGCGCAGGCCGAGCCCGGCTACGGCGTGGCCGTGGAGGAGCGTTTCGGCTACTACGACGAAGCCACCACCGGCCAGGCCCAGTGCTGGGTGCACGCGGTCTCGCTGGGCGAGACGCGCGCGGCCGCCATCCTCATCGCCGAGCTGCGCCGGCAGTACCCGGGCGTGCCTATCCTGCTCACGCACGGCACCGCCACCGGCCGGGAGGAGGGCGCCAAGCTGCTCGAGCCGGGCGACACGCAGGTCTGGCAGCCCTGGGATACGCCGGGCGCGGTCGGGCGCTTCCTGGACCGCTTCCAGCCACGCATCGGCGTGCTGATGGAAACCGAGGTCTGGCCCGAGATGACGGCCGCCTGCGCCGAGCGCCGCATTCCGCTGGTGCTGGCCAATGCGCGCCTCAACGAGAAATCGCTGGCCGCCGCCGAGCGCCTTGCCTGGCTGGCGCGGCCCGCGTACTCGGCCCTCACGGCCGTCTGGGCGCAGACCGAGGCCGATGCCCACCGGCTGGTGTCGCTCGGCGCCAAGGTCGCCGGCATCTACGGGAACCTGAAGTTCGATGCCACGCCCGATGCGCGCCAGCTCACAGCGGCCGCTTCGCTGCGCGAGCGCCTGCCCAAACCGATGGTGGTGCTGGCGAGTTCGCGCGACGGCGAGGAGCGCATGCTGCTCGAAGTGCTCAAGCGCTTCGGCGCGACTTCGCCCGTGCCGCCCGAGCAGGGCGCGATCCGCTCGATTTCCAAGCGCGTGCACGACGTGCAATGGATGATCGTGCCGCGCCATCCGCAGCGCTTCGACGAAGTGGCGGCGCTGATCGAGGCCGAGGGCTTCGCGGTGGCGCGCCGCAGCGCGGCGGGCCAGCCGTCCGAGGCCGAGATCTGGCTCGGCGATTCGCTGGGCGAGATGGCGCTTTATTACGGGCTTGCCGACGTGGCGCTGCTCGGCGGCAGCTTCGAGCCGCTGGGCGGGCAGAACCTGATCGAGCCGGCGGCCTGCGGCTGTCCGGTGGTCATGGGGCCGTCGACTTTCAATTTCGCCGAGGCGGCGCAGCTTTCGCTGGCTGCCGGCGCATCGCTGCGCGTCGAGGGCATGGAGCAGGCCGTGACGGCCGCCTTGAAGCTGGTCGAGAACCCCGAGCGCCGCGCCACCATGGCCCAGGCCGCGCTGGCGTTCTCCTCGTCGAACCGTGGGGCGGCCGAGCGCACGGCTGCCGCGGTGCTGGCCATTGCGCAAGCTGCGCAGCCGGTGACGGCGAAGGGCGAGCCGGTGGAAGAGGGCGGCGAACCGGCGCGGGCCGAGCCCACGCTCGATTGATCGAAAAGAGCTGAAGCCGCGCCCGGCGGCTCAGCGCACAGGTGGATTCACGATCACCGGCGGCACGGGTGCCGTCGGCATCGTCGGCGCGGGCGGATTGAACTGCGGCGTCTGCACCGGCGGAACCACCGGAATGCTCGGCGGCGTCACGGGCACCGCGGGCGTCGTCGTACCGCGGTCGGGCCCGATGGCCGGCGGCACGGCCGGCACGCTGCCGCTGCTGGCCAGCGTCGCGTTGATCGCGTTCATGTCGTCCACCGTCAGCGTGCCGTTGGCCTGGCGCAGCTTGAGGTTGCCCAGCAGCACGTTGTAGCGCGCCTGCGCAAGGTCGCGCTTTGTCTGGTAGAGCTGGCTCTGCGAGTTCAGCACGTCGATGTTGATGCGCACGCCCACCTGGTAGCCGAGCCGGTTGGCGTCGAGCGCGCTCTGGCTCGACGCCTCGGCGGCTTCCAGCGCCTTCACCTGGCCGGCACCCGAGACGAGCCCTAGGTAGGCGGCGCGCGTGGCCTGCGCCACGCTGCGGCGCGTGCCTTCGAGCACGCTGCGCGACTGGTCTTCGAGCGCCAGGGTTTCCTTGATGCGGTTCTCGGTGGCGAAGCCGGCGAACAGCGGCAGGTTGAAGGTGACGCCCACCGTGGCCGCGTTGACGCGCGTGCCCACGGTGCTCGTGCTGGTGCCGGTCGGGTTGCGCGTGACGTTGTAGCCCAGGTTGGCGTCCAGCGTGGGCTTGTGGCCGGCCTTGGCCTTGTCCACTTCGAGCCCGGCCACGTCGAGGCCCAGGCGGGCCTGCCGGATGGCGGGATGCGCCTCGTCGGCCTGCGAGACCCAGGCGTTGATGTCGGCGGGCGTCGCCGTCGGCAGCACCACCGGGACGGCGAGCGGCACCGGCACGCTGCCTGGACGGCCGACCAGCTGGTCGAGCACCACCTTCTTCACCTGCAGGTCGTTCTCGGCGGCGATTTCCTGCGCGATCACCAGGTCGTAGCGGGCCTGGGCCTCGCGCGAGTCGGTGATGGTGGAGGTGCCGACCTCGAAGTTGCGCTTGGCCGAAGCCAGCTGCTCGGCCACGGCCACTTTCTGTGCGCGCACGAGCGCCAGGCTGTCCTGGCTCGCGAGCACGTCGAAATAGGCCTGGCTCACGCGCACGATCAGGTCCTGCTCGGCGATCGTGAGCACCGCCTGCGCGATCTCGGCTTGGCGCTTGCCCTGCTCGTAGGTGGCCCAGTTGGCGGGCCGGTACAGCGGCTGCGTGGCGTTGATGCCGACGTTCTGCGTGTTGAAGTCGCGCGAGGCGGAGGTGCCCCGGCCGGCGCCCGTGAGGGTGTCGATGTCGAGGTCGCTGCGCGTCACGCCGGCCGTGAGCCCCACGCTGGGCAGGATGCCGGCCTTGGCCTGCGCGGCGCGCGCGATGTTCGCGTCGTACTGTGCCCGCGCGCCCTGGTAGGTGGCGTCGAAGCCGCGGGCGGATTCGTAGAGTTCGTTCAGTGTCTGGGCCTGGGTCAGGGCCGGCGATGCGAGCAGGGCTGCGAAGGTGGTAGCGAGCGCTGCGGAAAGAGGCGAAAGCCGGGGCCTGGGGGGCATTGAACGTCCTTGGGGGAAAGAATCAGTAGCGCGGGACCTTGGGGTCGTGCGAGGACCAGGCGTCGATGCCGCCCGCCACGTTGGCGAGCTGGTCAAAGCCGTTCTGGTGCAGGAAGGCGGCCACGCGCTGGCTGCGCGCGCCGTGGTGGCACAGGCAGGCGATCCGGAGTCCGGGTTGGCCGTCATTCAGCTCGGCCAGCCGCCCGGGGATCTCGTTCATCGGAATCGCCACCAGGGTGAAGCCCTGGGGGACGACACTCGCCGTCTGCAGCTCCCAGGGCTCGCGCACGTCGAGCAGCACGGGGGCGGCGTCGGCGTTCTGCGCGAACCAGGCGGCGAGGTCGGCGGGGCGGACTTGGTCGATCATGCTTCGGTCAACCGTCTGCTCAGAACGCGAAGCGCGAGGGCTCGGGGAAGTTCAGCAGGCGCGGCGCCATCGTGTCCCAGGGCTGGATGGTGTCCCACTTGCTCTCGCTGGTGCGGGTCACGAAGTGGGCGCGCATCATCGGCTCGTCACCCACGATGGCCGAGAGGCGGCCGCCGACCTTCAGCGAACCCAGGAGGTTCTGCGGAATGCGTGCGACGGAGCCGCTGAGCACGATCACGTCGAAGCTGGGGCCGCTGGGCAGGGGCACGGAGCCGTCGGCATGGCGCACCTCGACGTTGGTCACGCCGTTGCGGCGCAGCGTCTCGGCGGCGCGGGCGGCCAGCACGGGGTTGATTTCGAGCGATAGCACCTGCGCGGCGCGGGCGCCCAGCAGGGCGGCCATGAAGCCGGAGCCGGTGCCGATCTCGAGCACGGTCTCGTGCTTTTTGATGTGCAGGTCCTGCAGCGTGCGGGCCTCGACCTTGGGCGACAGCATGATTTCGCCGGGCACGGAGCCGTCGAGCAGCGGCAGTTCCATGTCGAAGAACGAGAGGGTGCGGTGCGCGTCGGGGACGTAGTCCTCGCGGTGGATCCGGGCCAGCAGCTCGAGGATGTCGTTGTCGAGCACGTCCCAGGGACGGATCTGCTGCTCGATCATGTTGAAGCGCAAGCGCTCGAGGGTGGGGGTGGGGTTCATGGCGTGGCTTTCCTTACGGGCTCAGGACAAACCTTCAATTTTAGGTGCCGCCGATGACACCCCCGGTTCGGTCGGCCTTCCGGGACGCACGCTGAGGCCGTTGATCACCACTTCGGCCTGGGTCGCCACGTATTTTTCGGGGTCGAGCGCCGCCGTTGCGTCGACGCAGACCATGGCCGAATGCTTCCAGAGCATGAGAAAGACCATGGGCGCGACCACCGAGTAGATCGCGTGGTCGATGTCCATGGGCGCGAATTCGCCGCTGTCGATGCCCCGCTGGAAGATGCGCCGAAGCAGCTCGTGGCCGGGCCGGACCACCTGCTCGCGGTAGAACTCCGCGAGTGCCGGAAAATTGGCGCCCTCGCTCATCATGAGCTTGGTCAGGCCCGAGGCCTGGGTCTTGCCGACGCGCTCCCACCACACGTTCATGCAGTAGCGCAGCATGTCGGCGGTGGTGCCCTCGAAGGCCTCGAACTCGGCATTCCACTCGGTGAAACGACCGCCGAGGTTCTCCATGACCACGGCCTTGAAGAGCTCTTCCTTGCTCGGGAAGTAGAGAAAGAGGGTGCCCTTGGAAACGCCGGCGCGGGCCGCCACTTCCTCGGAGCGTGTCGCCGCAAAGCCTTTCTCGACGAACAGATCGAGTGCGGCCGCCAGCAGTTCGCCGGGGCGCGCCTCTTTCCGGCGCTCGCGCTTGGCGCGCACCGGGCAGATCTTGTCGACGAAGGAGCGGGGCGTGGACATACTCTTAATGACTCGTGGGTTAGTAATGTAGTGACGGGCATCCGTCACGTCAAGCCGCGACAATATCGGGTTCGCCTTTTCAACCTCCGCCGGAGCAGCACCATGTCCACTTCATCGTCGGCCACCGAAACCATCGTCCTGGGTGGAGGCTGCTTCTGGTGCACCGAGGCGGTCTTCGACCGCGTGCAGGGCGTGCTCGACGTCGAATCGGGCTACAGCAATGGCCAGGCCGTCAACCCGACCTACGAGCGGGTCTGCACCGGCCGCACCGGCCATGCCGAGGTGGTGAAGCTCGAATTCGACCCGGCGCAGATCAGCCTGCGCGAGATCCTCGAAATCTTCTTCGTCGTGCACGACCCGACCACGCTCAACCGCCAGGGCAACGACGTCGGCACCCAGTACCGCAGCGGCATCTACTACACGGACGATGCCCAGAAGCAGGTGGCGCAGGACGTCATCCGCGAGATCGAGGCGAGCAAGACCTACCACTCGCCCGTCGTGACCGAGGTGGCGCCGCTGGCCAACTATTCGACGGCCGAGGCCTATCACCAGGACTACTTCCTGAACAACCCGAACCAGGGCTACTGCGCGTTCGTCGTGGGCCCGAAGGTCGAGAAGTTCCAGAAGACCTTCGCGTCCCGCCTCAAGGCCTGAGCGGCCCGGAATCAGTTTCCCCGTGCACCTCGCCATCCGACAGTCCCGCCCCCGCTCGACCCGCGCGCTCGCGGCCGTGCTCGCGGTCGCGCTGTGGTTCGCGGGCACGCTGGGGCTGATGCACCGATCGCTGCACGTGCCGGGCCTGCCGGCCGCCGCGGCGCAGGCTGCGCAGATCGTCCACAAGCACACGGCTCATCACCTGGCCAGCCTGTTCGGCGATCACACCGACGCCGAATGCCGGCTGTACGACCAGCTCGCCCATGGCTCGGCCGCGCCCGGCGTGCCGCTGGTGGTGCTGCCGGTTTTGCTGCCGTCGGCCACCTTCGCTTTCCTGCAGGGCGAGGCTCTCGCCCGCTGGGTTGCGCTCTTCGACGCGCGCGGCCCGCCTTCCTCTCGCTGAATCCTCCTGTGTGCCGGCTGCTGCTGCACCCGCCTTGCGCGCGGTGGCGGCTGGTCGTCCCTTGATTCACCGAGTTTCCATTCATGACCCCCAATTTCCGTCGCAACGCCATCGGCGTTGCCGTTCTTTCGCTTGCCTCCTTCGCAAGCATGGCCCAGACGCAGGCATCCGATGCTGCCCCGGCCCAGCCCGCCGACGCCGCGAGCCTGCGCGAGATCACCGTCACCGGCAACCCGCTGGGCGCCACCGACCTGATCGCGCCCACCACCGCACTGTCCGGCGACAAGCTGCTGCTGCGCTCCCAATCGACTCTCGGCGAGACGCTGGACAACGTGCCGGGCGTGAGCAGCAGCTACTTCGGCCCCAACGCCAGCCGACCGATCATCCGCGGCCAGGACGGCGACCGCATCCGCATCCTGCAGAACGGAGGCGCCGCGCCGGATGCCTCGGCGCTCAGCTACGACCATGCCGTGCCCGTCGATGCGCTGGTCACCGAGCGCATCGAGGTGCTGCGCGGCCCTTCGGCGCTGCAGTACGGCGGCAGCGCCGTGGGCGGCGTGGTCAACGTGATCGACAACCGCATTCCCTCGGAGCCCATCAACGGCTTCGGCGGCCGCGCCGACCTGGGCTATTCCACCGGCAACAAGGAGAAGAACGGCGGCGTGGTGCTCGAAGGCGGCAACGACCGCTTCGCCCTGCACGTCGACGCCTTCAACCGCGACTCGAAGGACGTCTCGGTGCCGATCACCCTCGAGTGCAGCAAGCCCGGCTCGCCCTGGACGGCGCGCAAGATCTGCAACTCGGCCAACGAGGCGAACGGCGGCGCGCTCGGCGGCACGCTGTTCTTCGACCAGGGCTACATCGGCGCCTCGGTCAGCAGCTACCGCAGCAAGTACGGCACCGTGGCCGAGGACGACGTGACCATCAACATGAAGTCCGACCGCTACGCGCTCGAAGGCGAATGGCGCCCGGGCGGCTTCATCAGCAGCATCCACGCCAAGCTCAGCCACACCGACTATCGCCACACCGAGTTCGAGGGCGGCACGCCCGGCACCACCTTCTCGAACATGAGCAACGACCTGCGCATCGAGGCGCGCCACCGGAAGATCGGCAACTTCGAGGGCCTGGTCGGCTTCAGCAGCGAGACCAACCGCTTCGCCGCCGACGGCGAGGAAGCCTTCGCGCCGCACAGCCGCACGCGCTCCAACGCGTTCTTCCTGCACGAGGAGTACGGCACTTCGTGGGGCCGCCTGAGCTTCGGCGCGCGCACCGAGCAGGTCCGCATCCGCTCGCTGGGCTATCCGGACGATCCGACAGTCACGCGCTTCGCCATCGGCGAGCGCACCTTCAACCCGCACAGCGCTGCATTCGGTGCGCTGGTCAACCTCGCGCCGCAGTGGCAGCTGACCTCGAACCTCGCCTACACCGAGCGCGCGCCCAAGGACTACGAGCTGCTGGCCAACGGCCCGCACGTGGCCACGGGCGCCTGGGAAGTGGGCGATCCGAACCTGAAAAAGGAAAAGTCGACCGGCTTCGACCTGGGCGCGCAATGGAAGTCGGGCCCCCACACGGCCCGCGTGAACGCCTACGTCACGCGCTTTCGCAACTACATCGGCCTGACCGCGACGGGGCGCAGCCTCGACGAGGAGGGCAACGTGGCCGAACCCGGCGCCGCCGACACGCTGGCCGAGTACGTCTACGGCGGCGTGCGCGCGCGCTTCACCGGTATCGAGGCCAACGGCAACCTGCGCGTGCTGGGCTCCGACGGCTTCGCACGCATGGACGACGCCGGCACGCTCGACCTGGAATGGCGCGGCGACATCGTGCGCGCCAGGAACCTCGACACCGGCGAGCCGCTGCCGCGCATCGCGCCACTGCGCCTGGGCGCCACGCTGGCCTACAACAACGGCCCGTGGGGCGCGCGCTTGGGCTTCGACTACAACGCCGCCCAGCGCCGCGTTCCCTCGGTAGGCGCACGCGAGACCGATGCCTACACGCTGTGGAACGCCGCCATCACCTACCGCATGAAGGTGCAGCGCGCCAACCTCATCTGGTACGCGCGCATGGACAACATCACGAACAAGCTGGCCTACAGCGCGACCTCGATCCTGACGAGCACGGTGTATCCGAACGCGCCGCTGCCGGGCCGCACGCTGAAGGTCGGCCTGCGCGTGACGTTCTGATGCTGCCTTGCTCCCTCCCCCTTTGGGGGAGGGCAGGGGTGGGGGCAAGCGGCCTTTGACAGAACCATGGCTTTTGCAAGTGCCGTCTGCCCCCATCCCAACCTTCCCCCAGCGGGGGAAGGAGCAAGGCGACCGCCCCCCTCGGCTATCCTCTCCGGGTGAACTCCATCGTCGTCTCCTCGCTCGTGCCCGTGGTCGTGCTCATCGCCGCGGGCTACCTGGCCGGCAAGCGGCGCTGGATCGGCGGCGGCGCGGTGAAGGATCTTTCTCACCTCATCTTCCTGCTGCTGGCGCCCGCGCTGTTGTTCCGCGCGATGAGCACGGTGCACGTCGAGCAGCTCAGCCTGAAGCCGGTGGCTGCCTACTTCATCGCCTCGGGCCTGCTGTTCGCGGGCACGCTGGCCTTGCGCGGCTTCAACCGCACGGCGGCGGTGATCGCGCTGGCCAACACCTACAGCAACACCGTGATGATCGGCATCGCGCTGATCGGCCTGGCTTATGGTGAGGAGGGCATGGTGGTGCTGCTCACGCTGATCTCGCTGCATTCGCTGGTGCTGCTGACCAGCGCCACGGTGGTGCTGGAGCTGGCCGTGGCGCGCGAGCAGGCCGGCGCCTCCGGCAACGAGAACCGCCCCTCGATGGCGCGCACCGTGGTGCGTGCGCTGCGCAACGCGATCATCCACCCGGTGCCGCTGCCGATCATCGCGGGCCTGCTGTTCGCGCAGACCGGGCTGGCGATGCCCGAGGCGATCGACAAGCCGATCCAGCTGCTCGGCCAGGCCTTCGGCCCGATCGCGCTGGTGATGGTGGGCATCACGCTCGCGCTCACGCCCATCGGCCGGCACTGGCGCAGCGCGCTGACACAGGCGCTGGTGAAGAACCTGCTGCATCCGCTGCTGGTGGCCCTCATCGGATGGCTGCTGGGTGTGCGCGGCATTCCGCTCACGGTGATGGTGGTGGCCGCCGCGCTGCCCATCGGCGCCAACGTGTTCCTCTTCTCGCAGCGCTACCGCACCGCCGAGGACCTGGTGACCGCCAGCGTCGTGGTGTCGACGGTGCTCGCGCTGGCCACGCTCACGCTCGTGATGATGTGCGCGCAGTGGCTGCCCTGAGTCCTTCGGACTTCTTCAGGTAATTTCTCGCGCACTTTCGCCTTAGCGCTGCCGCCGGGCGCGCCTATGCCGTTCGGCAGGGTGGCCGTTTGGCGAGATGGCGCGCGGCCTTCGCGCACCTACATTTGCCGGCTGATGATTTACCCGGCGCGCTCTTCGCCCCTTCTTGCTATGGCGGTGGTCGCGACGGTGATCGCGCTGCATGGCCGACCCGCACAGGCAGCCGAGACTGCCGCCGAGGCCCCCAAGCCGTGCCGCACGCCGTGCCTTTCGGCGGGCGTGCCGCGCGAGCCGGCGGAGGCGAAGGCGGAGAAAGCGGAGAAAGCGGAGAAAGCGGACAGGGCCGAGGAGGGGCCGTCGAAACCGAAGCCGGTGGCCAGGGCTCGCCCGCAGCCGGTCGCGCCGCCGCCGTCGCAACCACCCGTGCAACGCGAAGCAGCCGCCGCGCCGCGCCCCGCGCCGTCGAAGCGCTGCACCGAGATCAACATGCGCGCCGCCGTCGGCGAGCCGCTGTCGGACCAGGACATGAAGACATTGAGGAACCAATGCTGATGACGACCACCACCCAACGTGCCCGCCTGGCGCTGCGCGCGTTCGCGCTGTGCGCTGCCGCCGTGCTCGCCGCCGCCTGCGCGCACCGTCCCGTGCCCGGCAACGCCATGCCCTTCGACCAGGCCGTGAACCAGGCGGTGGACGACCTGATGGTGCAGACGCAGAAGCTGCCGGCCTTCCTGGCCAAGGTGGAGTCGACGCTTACGCAGCGCCGCATCGTGATCGATCCGTTGCTCGAAGGCGCCAGCGGCCAGCAGACCGAGGTGACGCGCGTGGCCGAGCAGCGCATCGTCCAGCGCATGCAGGCGCAGTTCAAGCAGTTCACCGTCTCGCCCTTCAACGCCACCGAGATCGGCAATGCGCAGTACGTGCTCAACGGCACGCTGGTGCGCGACAAGGACGCCTCGGGCGGGCCCTACCGGCTGAACCTGGCGCTCACCGAGATCAAGAGCGGCGTGGTGATCGCGCAGTCGGTAACGCGCATCAGCGACACCTCGCTCGACACCCGCCCCACCGCCTTCTTCCGCGACAGCCCGGTGAACGGCAAGGACCGCGGCGTCGAGGGCTACATCCGCACCGCCGAGACCCAGCCTGGCCAGGCCGCCGATGCGCTCTACCTGGAGCGCCTGCCGACCGCCACCGTGCTGCAGGAAGCCACCGCCGCCTACGAGGCCGGCCGCATGAGCGAGGCGCTGAGCCGCTACGAGGCCGCATCGAAGCGGCCCGACGGGCAGCAGCTACGGATCTACAGCGGCCTGTACCTCACGCAATCGCAGCTCGGCCGCACAGCCGATGCCGAGAAGACCTTCGGCACCATCGCCAGGCTCGGGCTCGAAACCAACAACCTGAGCGTGAAGTTCCTGTTCAAGCCGGGCTCGACCGACTTCCTGTCCGACCCGAAGATCAGTGCCGCCTATCCGATGTGGCTGCGCCAGATCGCGCGGCAGGCGGCGCAGATCGATTCGTGCGTGGTGGTCACGGGCCACACCAGCCGCACGGGTTCGGAGGCGGTGAACGAGCGGCTGTCGCTGCAGCGCGCGACGAGCGTGAAGGCGAAGTTGGTGGGAGAGGCTCCGCCGCTGTCGAAGAAGCTGCGCGAATCGGGCATGGGATTCCGCGAGAACATCGTCGGTACGGGCGCCGACGATGCGAGCGACGCGCTGGACCGGCGCGTCGAGTTCAAGGTTGTCGGTTGCGAGGCTTGATTCGGTCTCAGCTTCCGGGGCAACACCTGCAGCCCGGCAAAGCCGGTTCTGCGATGTTCCTTCAAGGAGTAGGGGTCAGGGGGCGAGGCGTTCGCGAATCCAGTCGCTGCCCTCGAGCCGGTAGCGCAGCCGGTCGTGCAGGCGGCTCTTGCGGCCCTGCCAGAACTCCCAGCGGTCGGGCACCAGGCGGTAGCCGCCCCAGTGCGGTGGGCGCGGCGGCGAGAGCAGGTGCTTGGCGGCGTAGAGGGCTGCGTTCTTCACCAGCACGTCGCGGCCGCTGATCACTTCGCTCTGCGGGCTGGCCCAGGCGCCGATGCGCGAGTCGAGCGGGCGGCTCGCGTAGTAGGCGTCGCTCTCATCGGCGCCGGCTTTCTCCACCCGGCCCTCGATGCGCACCACGCGCTCCAGCTCGACCCAGTGGAACTGCAGCGACGCATAGGGGTTGCCCGAGAGCTCGCGGCCCTTGCGGCTCTCGTAGTTGGTGTACCAGACGATGCCGCGCGCGTCGTAGCCCTTGATGAGCACGATGCGGCTCGATGGCCGCAGGTCGCTGCCCACGGTGCACAGCGTCATCGCGTTGGGCTCGGGCACCTGTGCCTCGACGGCCTCGGTGAGCCAGCGCTCGAACTGCTTGAGCGGATCGTCGGCGCTGCGGGTCTCGTCGAGCTCGGCCCGCTCGTAGCTCTTGCGCAGCGCGGCCAGCGCGTCTTTGGAAAGAGGGGAAGTCATGCCGGGATTGTTGCGCACATACTCGGCCCATGACGACGCAGAAGGCGAATTCCCCGGTGGTGATCGTGCTGGCCTCGGGCCGTGGCGAGCGCTTCATCGCGGCCGGCGGCACCGGCTCCAAGCTCAGGGCGCTGCTGGCCGGCAGGCCGGTGCTGGAGCGAACGCTCGACGCGGTGCGCGCCAGCGGGCTGCCCTGGCATGCGGAAGACGCGGGGCATCCCGGCATGGGCGATTCGATTGCCGCGGCCGTGCGCGCCACTTCCGGGGCTGCCGGCTGGCTGATCCTGCCGGGCGATCTGCCGCTGGTGCAGCCGCGCACGCTGCAGGCCGTGGCGGCCGCTCTGAACGGTGCGGTGAATGCCGTGCAGCCGCAGTACCAGGGGGAGCGCGGCCACCCGGTGGGCTTCGCCGCCGTATGCGGCGCGCAACTGGCGGCGCTGGAAGGGGCTGCCGGCGCGGCGTCCGTCCTGCGGGCGATGCGCGCCATCGATTCGGTCGTCGATCTAGCGGTGGACGACGTGGGCGTCGTCACCGACATCGACACGCCCGAGGCCCTGGCGAGGGCCGAGGCGCTGTGGCTGGCGCGCGAGGGCGCCTAGCTCTTTCTCTCGACGATCAGGGCTTCGCGATCACCGCGCAGGCGATGCGCGGGCCGGAGTTGCCCGCGGGCTGCGTCGTGAAGTCGTCTGGGTCGCGGTGCACCACCAGTGCGCGGCCGACGACGCTGTTGGCTGCGCCCGGCGTGAGCGAGATCGAGTGGTCTTCCACGCTGAAGCGGGCCACGCCCTTGGCGTCGGCCACCAGGCTCGGCAGTTCGCCTGCATGGCTGCCCGGCGCGCCGAACTTGCCGTGCGTGCCGCCGGTCGGGTTGAAGTGGCCGCCCGAGGCATTGCCGTTGTCGCCGCAGTCGCCCTTTTCGTGGATGTGGAAGCCGTGCTCGCTGCCCGGCACCAGGCCGCGCACCTCGCCCGCCACGCGCACGCCATGGTCGAGGGCGGTGAAGGTCACCGTGCCGCGCGTCGGGTTGGGCGTGATCGCGGCGGTCGGCACCAGCTCGACGGCGGAGCTCGGCTTGCCGCCCATGCTGCCGCAGGCGGCCAGCAGGGCCGACGCGAGGAGGGTGGCGCCGATGGCGGTGAGACGACTTTGGTTCATGTGTTTTCCTTGTTGGGTCCGGATGGTTGGGAGGAAGACTTCTTGTCTGCTGACCCCGGAACATATACCGGAGCCTGCGGCACATCGCAATCAGCGGCGTTCTCCGACAGCAGCTGCTCCTTCACCTCGGCCAGCGCCACCAGCCGGGCCAGCGCGGCGTCGTGGATCGAATGGCGCCGCAGCTCCAGCAGCGTCTGCTGGGCGTAGTCGAGCGAGCTGCCGTAGCGGCCCACGGCATTGGCGAAGATGTGGCGGTAGCGCTCGTCGCTGAGTTCGCCCGTGAAGTTGGGGCTGCGCCGCGAGAGCGTGAAAGCCAGCGCGCGCACGTCGCCCTCGGCCGTGCCGCAGCGCAGCCACCTGGGGTCGTACACGCCGGTGGGCATCTCGCGCAGCCAGAGCCGCCGCAGGGTTTCGAGCCCCTCGGCCTTCGGCACGCGGAACACCATGCCGCGGCAGCTGCCGCCGGAGAGCAGCCCGAACACCAGGCCCGGCGTCTGCACGCTGCCCCGGTTCACGCGGCTCCACATCTTCAGCGCCCGGTGCCAGCCACGCACCCAGGCCTGGCGCCGCTCGACGAAGTCGAACTCGGGCCGCCAGATCAGCGAGCCGTAGCCGAAGAGCCAGAGGTCCTCGTGCCCGCCCCAGTCGGCGATGGCGCGCTCGAGCATCGGCTGCGGGTCGCGCAGGGGCGCTGGCATGGGGTCGAGTCCCGGCGGACCGGGGTTCGGCGCCGGCTCCGACACGGAAGTGCCGGAACCGCCACCTACAATTTCCTGATCATGGTTCACCGCACCATTATTTACCGGCCCCTTCCTTACGGAGCAAGACCCCCGATGAGCGACGACGACAGCCAGCAGAACTTCATCCTCGGATTCGTCATGGCGTTGATCGCCCTGGTGATCTTCTTCGTGGTGGGCATCGCCATCTGGCACAAGGGCCATGGCAACACCGCCGCTGCCAAGCCGCCGGCGGTGACCGCAATGGTGACGACCATGCCAGCTCCGCCCCCGGCCCAGCCGGCGCCCAAGGTGGCCGAAGTCACCGAGACGGTGACCGTGGTCATCCCCGACGGCGCGAGCATCCGCGTGGTCGACGGCGTGGTGAACTTCTATTTCGCGACCGGCAGCGCCGACCTCGCGCCGGGCGCCGCGGAGGCCCTGGCCGCGGTCATCAAGGGCGTGGAGAGTGGCCGCAAGGCGGTGGTCTCGGGCTTCCACGACACCACCGGCGACGCCGCCATCAACGAGCAGCTCGCGAAGAAGCGGGCTGAGACGGTGCGCGACGTGCTCGTGGGCCTGGGCGTTCCGGCCGCCAAGGTCGACCTGCAGAAGCCCGCCGTGACGGCCGGCTCGGGCAACAACGCCGAGGCGCGCCGTGTCGAGGTCAAGCTGGTCGACTGACAGCCGCCTCGCCGCAAGAACAACAAGCCCGGCCATGCCGGGCTTTTTTGTGCGCGGCCTCTTTCAGCGCGCAACTGGGTAAATTCGTATTGCCCCGCGCTCGGATTTCATCGGGCTGCCGCACCCGGCTTGTTACCATGGGCCTCCAGGCCCAGAGTCGCCCGGGCGACAGCAGCAAGAGCCATAGACCCCCATGAGCAGCAGCACCAACCCCACCGTACGCGATGTCACCGATCGCATCCGCGAGCGCAGCCAGGGGCTGCGCAGCGCCTACCTCACCCGCCTTGCAGAACTCCGCAGCCGCGACCGCGGCTCCGACCGCATGGGCTGCGCCAACGTGGCGCATGCCGTGGCCGGCATTCCGGCCAACGACAAGTTCCGCGTGGTGGCCGAGCGCGCGCCCAACATCGGCATCGTCACCGCCTACAACGACATGCTCTCGGCCCACGCGCCGTACCAGGGCTACCCCGACATCATCAAGAACGAGGCCCGCGGCCTCGGCGCCACCGCCCAGGTGGCCGGTGGCGTGCCCGCCATGTGCGACGGCGTGACGCAGGGCACGCCCGGCATGGAGCTGAGCCTGTTCAGCCGCGACCTCATCGCCATGAGCACCGCCGTCGCGCTCACCCACGACATGTTCGATGCCGCGCTGATGCTCGGCGTGTGCGACAAGATCGTGCCCGGCCTGCTCATCGGCGCGCTGCACTTCGGTCACCTGCCCACCGTGTTCGTGCCGGCCGGGCCGATGCCCTCGGGCCTGTCGAACGGGGCCAAGTCGAAGGTGCGCGAGCAGGCCGCGCAAGGCCTGGTCGGCCGCCAGGGCCTGCTCGACGCCGAGATGGCGGCCTATCACACGCTCGGTACATGCACCTTCTACGGCACCGCCAACAGCAACCAGATGCTGCTGGAGGCCATGGGCCTGCACGTGCCCGGCACGGCCTTCATCCAGCCGGGCGACGCGATGCGCGAGACGCTCACGCGCGAGGCCGTGCGCACGGTGCTGGGCAAGGCGGGCGACGTTCCCTTCGACTGCCCGCCCATCGGTGAGATGGTCGACGAGCGCTGCATCGTCAACGCCATGGTCGCGCTGCTTGCCACGGGCGGTTCCACCAACCACCTGATCCACTGGGTGGCCGTGGCGCGCGCCGCCGGCATCCTGATCGACTGGGACGACTTCTCGAAGCTCTCCGACGTGGTGCCGCTGCTGAGCCGCGTGTACCCCAACGGCAGCGCCGACGTGAACGAGTTCCAGGCCTCGGGCGGCCCCGGCTTCGTGATCGGCGAACTGGTCGATGCCGGCCTCATGCATGCCGACGTGCTGACGGTGCGCTCGGGCGGCATCCGCGAATTCGCGAACATTCCGTCGCTGGCGGAGGAAGCCGGCGAGCAGGGCCAGAAGCGCCTGCAATGGACTCCCGCCGCGCCGTTGAAGAACGAAGCGGTCACGCGCACCGTGGAAAGCCCGTTCAGCGCCACCGGCGGCCTCAAACTGCTGAGCGGCAACCTGGGCCGCAGCGTGATCAAGGTTTCCTCGGTGCCCGACGACCGTCACGTCATCGAGGCGCCCGCGCGCGTCTTCGATTCGCAGGCCGCGCTGCAGAAGGCGTTCACCGCCGGCGAATTGGAGCGCGACGTGGTCTGCGTGGTGCGCTGGCAGGGTCCGCAGGCCAACGGCATGCCCGAGCTGCACAAGCTCACGCCACCGCTGTCGGTGCTGCAGGGCAAGGGATTCCGCGTGGCGCTGGTCACCGACGGGCGCATGAGCGGCGCGTCGGGCAAGATCCCGGCCGCCATCCACGTTTCGCCCGAGGCCGCCGCCGGCGGGCCGCTCGCCAAGGTGCGCGACGGTGACCTGATCCGCCTCGATGCCGTCGCGGGTACGCTCGCCGTGCTGCTGCCCGAGGACGAATGGGCCGCGCGCGAGGTCGCGACGATGTCCGAGGCGCAGCGCGTCGCCGATGGCCATGGCCTGGGCCGCGAACTGTTCGCCGGCATGCGCCGCAATGCAATGGCCGCCGAGGAAGGCGCCTGCACCTGGCTATGACCAGGGCAGCCTCTTCTCTGAGACGATGCGCACGTAATGAATTGGAGCCAGGAAATGACTGAAAGACTCACCCCCCTCGACGTGATGCGCGATGCACCGGTCATTCCGGTGATCGTGCTCAACGATGTGAAAGACGCCATCCCGCTCGCGCGCGCCCTGGTGGCCGGCGGCATCCGCATGCTCGAAGTGACGCTGCGCACACCGCAGGCGCTGCAGTGCATCGAAGCCATCGCCAAGGACGTGCCCGAGGCCGTGGCCGGCGCCGGCACCATCCGCAGCGCCGCCGACGCGCAGGCCGCGGCGCTGGCCGGTGCGAAATTCGGCGTGAGCCCGGGCTACACGCGCTCGGTTGGCAAGGCATGCCACGACATCGGCCTGCCGCTCTTGCCCGGCGTGGCGACCGGCAGCGAGATCATGACGGCGCAGGAAGACGGCTACACGCAGCTGAAGTTCTTCCCCGCGCTGCAGGCCGGCGGCCTGCCGATGCTCAAGGCATGGCAGGGCCCCTTCGGCGATGTCACCTTCTGCCCGACCGGCGGCATCCACGCCGGCAACGCGGCCGAGTTCCTCGCGCTGTCGAACGTGGCCTGCGTGGGCGGCTCGTGGATCGTGCCGACCGACGCGATCCGCGACGGCGACTGGACACGCATCGAGCAGCTGGCACGCGCCGCGAGCCAACTGCAGCGCTGAGCGCCGCCGCCATGAGCAGCGCTGATTTCGACGCGAGCGATCTCAAGGTCATCGCGTTCGACGTCTTCGGCACCGTGGTCGACTGGCACAGCGGCATCGCCGCCGAGGTCGAGCGCGTGTTCCCTGGCGTGGACGGCGCGGCCTTCGCGCTGGCGTGGCGCGCCGGCTACCAGCCGGCCATGAAGGCGGTGATGGAGCGCATCGCCGCGGGCGAGGGCGGCTTCACGCTGCTCGACGAGCTGCACCTGAGCATGCTCGATCAGGTGCTGCACGACTTCAGCCTGGCCGACAGCATCGAGGCCGGCGCCAAGCGCGACCTGAGCCGTGCCTGGCACCGCCTGCCCGCCTGGCCCGATTCGGTCGAAGGACTCTCGCGGCTGAAGAAGAAGTTCACCGTCTGCACGCTGTCGAACGGCAACATCGGCCTGCTCACCGAGATGGCCAAGCGTGCCGGCCTGCCCTGGGACTGCGTGCTCTCGGCCGAGGTGTTCAAAGCCTACAAGCCCGATCCGCGCACGTATCTCGGCGTGGCGGGCGTGTTCGACGCGACGCCGGGTCAGGTGATGCTGGCCGCCGCGCATCACGACGATCTGGCCGCCGCGCGCGCATGCGGCCTGAAGACGGCCTACATCGAGCGGCCCCACGAGTTCGGCCTCGCGCGGCCGAAGGATGTCTCGCCGAAGCCGGACAACCACCTGCACGCACGCGACATCAACCAGCTGGCCGACCTGCTGGGCTGCTGATCAGTCGCCCAGCAGCTTCTCCACCGTGCGCAGATTGCGCGTCGTGGTGCTCGACTTGTAGCGGGCCTTGCCGAGCAGCTTGGCCACCGGCGTGTCCAGGCTCTCGCCGCGCGGGCATTGCCAGTACAGCACGCCCTTGCCGCGTTCGAGCCGCTCGGTATCGGTATTGGCATCGACCGTGCCGGCCTTTTCCATGATCTCGTCGAGCATCGCCTTGTCGGAGCCGAACACGATGTACGGATGGCGCTCTTCGTCGATGCGCTCGAAGGGGTAGGCGGCGGCGATCTCGGCCACGGTCTTCTGCGTGAGCAGCACGATCCAGGCGTCGTAGCCGAAGCGCTTGCGCAGCGCCTGCTCGATGCGGGTGCGAAGTGCTGCCGCGTCGCTCTCGGTGGTGTCGAACAGCACGTTGCCGCTGGCGAGCACCGTGCGCACCGCGCCGAAGCCCAGTTCGACGAATAGCGCCTTCAGGTCCGCGCTCTTGATCGTGATGCCGTTGACGTTCACGCCGCGCAGCAGCGCGACATGGCGCGTTGCCGTGGCGGCTTGCTTCTTCGCGGTTGCCATGGCGTATCCGGCGCCGGGGCCTTCAGCGCAGGCCGCCGCCGGCGGCGTTCTCATCGCGCTGGATCAGTTCCACCTTGTAGCCGTCGGGGTCCGTGACGAAGGCGATCACGGTGGTGCCGCCCTTGACCGGGCCGGCCTCGCGCGTCACGTTGCCCCCAGCGGCCTTGATCTTCTCGCAGGCCGCGTAGGCGTCGGGCACGCCGAGGGCGATGTGGCCGTAGGCGGTGCCCAGTTCGTAGCTCTCGGTGCCCCAGTTGTAGGTGAGTTCGATCTCGGCCTGGTCGGGGTTGCCGTTGCCATAGCCGATGAATGCGAGGCTGTACTTGTACTCGGGGTTCTCCGAGGTGCGCAGCAGGTTCATGCCGAGCACCTTGGTGTAGAAGTCGATGGAGCGCTGCAGGTTGCCGACGCGCAGCATGGTGTGGAGGAGTCGCATCTCGTTGTGCCTTGTTCGTAGTCGTGGAGAGGGAAGCCCGCTATTGTGGGCCTCCCGGCGCGGCGATCAAGCGGCCAGTGTCAGCAGGTGGGCCTGGTGGCGCTTGAGGAATTCCATCAGGTGCTGCGGGTACTCGGGCGCCACCGCGTTGCGCACGCTGGGGCGTTCGGCCAGCGCCTTGCGCCATGCATCGACCTTGGGCAGGGCGTCGAAGATGTGCGAGTCGCTGATCGCATCGAACACCTCGAAGTAGCGGAACACCGGCGCGAAGACCGCGTCGACGAGGCTGAAGCTGCCGCCCGCGAAGTAGGGGCCCTGGCCCAGCGCCGCTTCCACGCGCTGGAACTTGGCGAGCAGCGCCTGGCGCTTCTGTTCGAACACCGCCGCGTCCTGCGTGGTCTCGTAGCCCCAGAGGTCGCCGAGGATGGCCGAGCCGAACTCCATCCATGCGCGGTGTTCGGCGCGGGCGAGCGGGTCCTCGGGGTGCAGGCGAGCGCCGGGCTGGGTTTCTTCCAGGTACTCGCAGATCACGTTGCTCTCGAACAGCACGGCCTCGCCTCCGTCGGGCCTGCGCACCTTCAGCAGCGGCACCTTGCCGAGCGGCGAGATGTCGAGAAACCACTGCGGCTTGTTGGTAAGGTCGATCACGACGCGCTCGAAGGGCACGTTCTTCTCGCGCAGCGCGATCGCGGCACGCTGTACGTACGGGCAAAGCAGGTGGCTGACGAGGGTGAGGGATTGCTGGGGCATGGGGCTCTCCGTTTTCTGGATCGGTTGTGTCTGGATCGCGGCGATTCTTGCGGTCCTGAACAACCTTTTCCCGGAAAGCCCATTAGGGAAACGGGCGCCTTGTGCTAGATGGGATCGACGGCCGTCGTATCTATCCAGTGCGTGATGCGCCCGCCGTGCATCACGCCGATGCGGTCCGCCATCGCGTGCGCCTCGGCCTCGTTGTGTGTCACGAGAATGGCCGTCTGCCCCGCCTGCTTCAGGATGTCGCGCACTTCCACGGTCAGCCGTTCGCGCGTGCCGCCGTCGAGGTTGGAGAAGGGCTCGTCGAGCAGCAGCAGGGCGGGCGAAGGTGCGAGCGCGCGGGCCAGCGCGATGCGCTGCTGCTGGCCGCCGGAAAGCTCGTGCGGATAGCGCTCGCCCACATCTGCGAGACCGACCAGCGCGAGCATTTCGACGACGCGCGACTGTTGTTCGGCGCGGCCCAGCCGGCGCAGGCCGAAGGCCACGTTCTTCGCCGCCGAAAGGTGCGGGAACAGTGCGTACTCCTGGAACATCATGCCCACGCGCCGCTGCTCGGGCGGCAGGTGCTTCTGCGCGGACGACAGAAGCACCTCGCCGAGGCGGATCGTGCCGGCGCGCACCGGCTCGAAGCCCGCGATGGCGCGCAGCACCGTCGTCTTGCCGCAGCCGGAAGGGCCGAACAGGCAGGCGATGTCGCCCGCATCCAGCGCCAGCGAGAAGCCGTCGACGACGGTGTGCAGGCCGCGCGGCGTGTCGTAGGCGAGGCTGATCGCGTCGAGGTGCAGTGGGGAGCTCATGTCATGTCTTCTCGGGAGCCAGTGTGGCCGAAGGTGCGCCCAGCTGGTTGCGCGCCAGCAGCACCACGGGCAGCAGGCCGGCCAGCACGATGGCGAGCGCGGCGATGGCGCCTTCCTCGTAGGTGCCGCGCGCGGCCTCGGCGTACAGCCAGGTGGCCAGGGTGTCGAAGTTGGCGGGCCGCAGCAGCAGCGTGGCGGGCAGCTCCTTCATCGCGTCGACGAACACCAGCAGCGCGGCGGCTGCCATCGCGGGCCGAAGCAGCGGCAGATGCACGCGGCGCAGCGTGCCGGCGGTGGTTTCGCCGAGCAGGCGCGAGGCCTGCTCGATGGCGGGCGGAATGCGCGAGAGGCCGGCCTCGATGCCGCCGACCGGCATGGCAAGAAAGCGGATCGCACAGGCCACGACCAGCACCACGCCGCAGCTCATGAGAGGCAGGCCCTGCAGGCCGAAGGCCGTGGCCAGCGCCGAATCGAAGGCCAGAGCCGGCGTGAGCAGCCCGATGGCCAGCACCGTGCCCGGCACCGCGTAGCCCAGCGTCGCCGCGCGCGCCTGCCAGCGAGTACGGCTGGGGCCTGAACCCTGGCTGCGTGCGGCCCACGCGACGACCAGCCCGGCTGCCACCGCGACGGCTGTGACGCCCGTGGCCAGTGTCAGCGTATTGCCCAGGCTCGCGACCAGCCCCTGCGAGATGCCGCCGCCCTGGCGCAGCCGCTTGGCGCTCTCCCAGACCAGGTAGAGGGCAGGCGCCACGAAGCCGATCAGCACCGGCAGCGAGGCGGCCGCCATCGCGGCCCAGCCCGCGGCTCCGTGCAGCCTGCGTGGCTGCACGGCACGCATTCGCTGCGCCGAGCCGAAGCGCTGGTGACGCCGGCCGTTGCGCTCCAGCCAGACCAGCGCGATCACCACGAACAGCATCGCGCAGGCGATCTGTGCGGCGCCCGCGAGGTCTGAGCGCGTGATCCAGGTGGTGTAGACCGCCACCGTCAGCGTGTTCACGCCCAGGAACTCGGAAGCGCCGATATCGTTGAGCGTTTCGAGCAGCGCAAGGCTCAGCCCCACGGCCAGTGCAGGACGTGCCAGCGGCAGTGCCACGCGAAAGAAGGCTCCGCGCCGGCTCTCGCCGAGCATGCGCGCCGCTTCCATCAGATGCGCCGGCTGCGTCATGAACATCGCGCGCGCCGTCATGTAGACGTATGGATAGAGCACGAAGCCCAGCACGAAGATCGCGCCGGGCATCGAGCGCAGGTCGGGCAGGCGGAACTGGCGCGGACTGTCGAAGCCGAGCATCCAGCGGATCGCACCCTGCACCGGGCCGATGGGGTGCAGCAGGTCGAGGTAGGCGAAGGCGACGATGTAGGTCGGCATCGCCAGCGGCAGCAGCAGGGCCCAGTGCAGGGTACCGCGACCGGGGAAGTCGTGCGCCGTCACCAGCCAGGCGCAGCCGGTGCCGATCACCAGCACCAGCGCGCCCACGCCGGCAAGCAGCACGGCCGTGTTGAGCGCCGCCTGCGGCAGCACGTGCGCGAAGAGCGGCCCCCAGTGGCCGAGGCCCGAGCCGAAGGCCAGCCACGCCAGCGTGAGCACCGGCGCGAGTACGCCGATGGCGATCAGGAACGACGCGCAGCGCCAGGCCGGGCCGGCGGCTTGCAGGCCCGGCGGCTGGCGCCGCAGGAGACTCATTCAGTCAGTCGCCGGCAGGCATGCCCGGCGCTCGTCGATGTCACTGGTCGAAGCCAACCTTGTCCACAAGCGCGCTCGCCTGCTTGCGGTATTTCGCGATCTCGGTCAGCGGCAGCGGGTCGACCTTCAGCTCGCCGATGGACTGGCCGATGATCGGGTCGAGCGCCACGCCCTTGCGCACCGGGTACTCGTAGTTGGCCTGAGCGTAGAGGGCCTGGGCCGGTTCCGACACCAGGAACTCAAGCAGCTTGACCGCGTTGGCGCGCTGCGGCGCGTTCTTCGCGACCGCCGCGCCGCTGATGTTGACGTGCGTGCCGCCGCTCTTGGCGTTGGCGAAGGTCGGGCGCACCACCTTGATGGCATCGCCCCACTTGCGCGCGTCGGTGCCTTCCTTGGCGCTCTTCATCTGGCCGACGTAGTACGAGTTGGCCAGGCCCACGTCGCAGATGCCGCCGAGGATGTCGCGCGCCACGTCGCGGTCGCCGCCGGTGGCCTTGCGCGCCAGGTTGGCCTTGACGCCGCGCAGCCACTGCTCGGCCTTGGCTTCGCCGTCGTGCGCGATCAGCGAGGCCACGAGTGCGGTGTTGTAGGGATGCTGGCCGGCGCGGATGCAGACCTTGCCCTTGTACTTGGGGTTGGCCAGGTCTTCATAGCGGAAGCTGGTGAGCGGCAGGCTCTTGTCGGCGTAGAGCACGCGTGCGCGCATCGAGAGCGAGAACCACTGGCCGTCGGCGCCGCGCAGGTTGGCCGGAATGGCCGACTCGAGCGCGGCCGACTTCACGGGCTGCGTCACGCCGCCGTCGACGAGGTCCATCAGGTTGCCGATGTCCACCGTCATCAGCACGTCGGCGGGGGATCGGGCGCCTTCGGCCTTGACGCGCTCCAGCAGGCCGTCCTTCACGAAGACGGTGTTGACCTTGATGTTGCTCTGGGCGCTGAAGGCCGAGATGAGAGGCTGGATCAGCGCCGGCTCGCGCGTCGTGTAGAGCGTGAGTTCTTCCGCGGCCTGCGCGGGCAGGGCGGTGGCGGCCAGCCACGCGGCGCCTGCGCCAAGCAGTGCGCGTGCGGCGCGGCCTTGGACGCGCGGGCGTTGTTCGGTCATGAGGATCCTCCAGGAGCGGGTGTTCTAGAAAGCTCCGGCGCCGGCGGCGGATGATGTCGCCGCCGGTGTCGCGTATTGCGGCCGCCGGATGAGAATAATTATCACTGGCCGCCCTGGATCGCGACGCCTTTGGACTTACAGGTTGAAGGCTTACTTGAAGCGCTTCGGGTTTTTTGGCTTACCAGGGACAGGCGCGTTTCGTCAGCGATACCGATGCGCGCTGCAAGAGTCGACACGAAGAATGTCTCGAAACGTCCCCGCGGGCCGTTTTGCCCCAGCGATCAAGCACCGAAGAGAAATGTGACGGCGAAAAAGGCAACCGCCAGCGCAAAGGAGCCGACGATGGCCATGGCGATGACGAACATGATCGCGTAGCCAATGCGGCGCATCGGGCTCTCGGTGCTCGGGACGACATACCAGTAAATAAGCGCGGCCCACGCAATGATGAGCGCATTCAGCACGAAGAACTTTTCGTCTGCGTCCCAACGAAAAGCAGTCCGCCCAAGGTACGCAATTGCTATCGAGAGTACGGGAACCGCCAGGGCCCAAGCCATGACGTTGATCACTAAAGGCCAGGGGCGCTTCATCGCAGCGCCTCACCCTTGAAGAAATGCAGAGGCATTGGGTTTTCCCAGCCTGGGGCTTGATAGCCTGCAACTTTGACATCAGGCACGTAGCCCATCACGCTTTTCAGTAGTGCCGCAAGGTAGGAACTGCTGTTGTATTCGCCCGGCCTCATACGAGAACCGAACACTTTGGCAGGGACGCTATACGGCGAAACGTAGCTCGCGAAGTTCTGCGCACGCTTGACCAATTCCAGCGCGAAGGTCTGTCGGCTCATGTCACTCGGTGGATCCAAAGGAATCTTGACGATCACATCAGTGGGCAGGCTATTTGCATAGATATTGGTCCTGATCCGCAGAGCATTGCGTAAGCCAAGATTGCCGTAAGTAGGCTGACCATCGATCACTGTGATGCCGTTGTAAGCGTCATCGATCACCAGCGAAAAGTGCAGGCTGGTTTTTGGCACGGTGAATTTGCCGAGAAAGTCTGCTGCGATTCGTCCATAGAGCGTAAAGATCGGCTCCGAGTGCTGTGCGCGCCCGACTGAATTCGTGTCTATTGACATTGTTCTCCCTGGATTGGCCAGATGCTCTGGCACGCCGGGCGCATGATATCGGCTCGCGCATCTGCCGCCATTTGGCTAGAAAAAACGTTTTCACAGCAGTCTTGAAGTTGGTGATAGGAGCCTGCCGCCGACGGCTTGATTTCCGTTGGAACTGGACGAGTTCCGTCTAACCTCCAGCTTGGAGAGGGGTGTCTTCAAACGGGAGATCGTGGTCAGGCACTTGCTCCCGGGCAACCGCAGCGAATGGATGCTCACTGACCGGGCATGCGCGACGCGGCGTGGACTTCTGCACTCTGCCCATCGACCATATGCTGGATGCGCGCATCGAATCCTTCGCGTACCTGCTTCAACGCGCCGGCGGCACCTCGAAGACCAGGCAGGTGGTCGTCGCGTGCGCGTACAGCGTGCCGTCGGGGCCGTAGAGGCGGGCTTCGGCGGTGGCGAGCTGTTTGCCGCAGTGGATCACCTTGCCTTCCGCGCGCACGCGCTGCACCTTGGGCGTGAGGCCCTTCACGTAGTTCACGCCGAGCTCGGCGGTGGTGTAGGCGCGGCCGGGCGGCATCATCGTGTGGACCGAGCAGCCCAGGGCCGAATCGAGCATCGTCGCGACCCAGCCGCCGTGGATGGTGCCCAGCGGGTTCAGGTGCTGCGGCAGCGGCGTGCCCTGGAAGATGGCCACGCCCAGGTGTGCCTCGATGATCGTGAAGTCCAGCGTCTTGGCGATGGCGGCGTAGGGAATGTCGCCGTTGAGCATCGCCTGCATGATCTCCAGGCCGGTCTTGCCGGCGATCTGGTCGGGGCGGGCGAGGCCGGGGCCCGGGCCGGCCTCGAGGCGGCCGGTGATCTTCTGTTCCTCGGCGATCCATGCGTCGAGCTGGCTGGTGGCTTGTGTCATGCCTGTGTTCCTTCTGGGGGCTTTGTGCCGGGGTGTTGATTGCATATGCAATAGTTGCACATACAATAATAGCCTATGGACACTCCCGCCAAGCCACGCGGCTGCACCAGCTTCAAGGTGCGACAGCTTTCGCGACGCCTCTCGCAGCACTACGACGCCGAGGTTTCGCAAAGCGGCCTCAAGACCACGCAGTACTCGCTGCTGTCGCACCTCGCGCGGCTCGGTCCCTCGCGTCCCGTCGACCTGGCGGCCGAGCTCAAGATGACTGCCTCCACCCTGAGCCGCAACCTGCAGCCGCTGATCGTCGCGGGCTGGATCGCGCAGGGTGCCGGTGCCGATGCGCGCAGCCGGCTGGTGCAGCTCACCGAGGAAGGCGAGGTCAAGCGGCGCGAAGCGCTGGCGCACTGGAAGACCGCGCAGCAGAAGCTGAATGCGTTGCTGGGCGTGGAGCGCGTGCTCGCGCTGCACCTGCTGATCGACGAGGCCATGGAACTGCTGGGCGGCGAGGAAGAGCACGCCAGCGACGACTGACCCCCCAACTTTTCTTCACCCACACCCCATTCGCTCAATCGTGCGCACAGGCGCGCGAGGGCCCCGTTTCGCCCTTTTTTTCCTCCCATTCAATTCCAACAGCAGAGGCCCCATGTTCGCCAACTCCGTTTCCGCATGGCTGCAGCGCCGCGGCATCCACTACGGCTGGATCGTCGCCGCCATCACCTTCCTCACCATGCTGACCATGTCGGCCGCGCTGGGCCTGCCCGGCGCCATGCTGCAGCCGCTGGGCAAGGAATTCGGCTGGAGCACCGAGCAGATCTCCTCGTCGCTGGCACTGCGCTTCGCGCTCTTCGGGCTCATGGGGCCGTTCGCTGCCGTGCTGATGGAGCGCTATGGCCTGCGCGCGGTGGTCTGCACCGGCCTCGCGCTCGTCGGGCTGGGCATGGCGCTGGTCACCATGGCCTCGCAGCTCTGGCAGCTCTTCGTGCTCTGGAGCCTGATGCTGGGCCTGGGTACCGGCATGACGGCGCTGGTGCTCGGCGCAGTGGTGGCCAACCGCTGGTTCGTCGCGCGGCGCGGGCTGGTGGTGGGCATGCTCACTGCGAGTTCGGCGACGGGGCAGCTGGCCTTCCTGCCGCTGGCGGCCTGGATGATCGAGCACTGGGGCTGGCGCTCGGCCATCGTGCCGATCGTGATCGGCACCATCCTCATCGGCCTGCTGGCGCTGCTGCTGATGCGCAACCGGCCCTCCGACGTGGGCCTGCTGCCCTACGGCGAGAAGCCGGGCACGCAGCCCGCGGCGCCCGCCGTGGCCGCGCCCGCGATGAACTTCGCAACGCCCTTCCGCGTGCTGAAGGAAGTCTCGACCAACCGCACCTTCTGGGTGCTGGCCGGCACCTTCTTCATCTGCGGCCTGAGCACCAACGGCCTGGTGCAGACGCACTTCATCTCGCTGTGCGGCGACTACGGCATGAGCGCCGTGCCGGCAGCATCGGTGCTCGCGATGATGGGTGCCTTCGACTTCGTCGGCACGATCCTGTCGGGCTGGCTCTCGGACCGCTACGACAACCGCAAGCTGCTCTTCTGGTACTACGGCCTGCGCGGGCTGTCGCTCTTCTGGCTGCCGCATTCGGAGTTCACCATCTACGGCCTGGGCATTTTCGCGATGTTCTACGGCCTCGACTGGATCGCCACCGTGCCGCCGACCGTCAAGCTCGCCGGTGCAGCCTTCGGCCCGGCAAAGGTCGGCCTGGTGTTCGGCTGGGTTTTCGCCGCGCACCAGCTGGGAGCCGCCACGGCTGCGTACGGCGCCGGCTTCGCACGCACGCTGCTGCTGACCTACACCCCGGCGCTCTACACCGCCGGCGCGGCCTGCCTGGTGGCGGCGCTGATCGTGATGACCATCCGCCGCCCGGCTGCGAAGTCCGGCTCCCCGGCCACGCCGGCTGCGGCCCGTGCCTGAACCCGCCAAGGCTCCAGCCATGACCACACCCCACGGCACCACCGAACTCGATCCGCGCACGCGCCGCCTGCTCGAGGCTCCCATCGTCCCCACGCTGCTGCGCCTGGCTGCGCCCAATGTGCTGGTGATGGTGGCGCAGGCCTGCGTCGGCCTCATCGAGACCTACTTCGTCGGCAAGCTGGGCACCGATGCGCTCGCCGGCATGGCGCTGGTATTCCCCATCGTGATGCTGATGCAGATGACCTCCAGCGGCGCCATGGGCGGCGGCATCGCCTCGTCCATTGCCCGTGCGCTCGGCGCGCGCCGCCGCGACGATGCGAATGCGCTGGTGTGGCACGCCGTCGTCATCGCGCTGGGCTTCGGCCTTTGCTTCACTCTGGCGCTGCTTTTGGGCGGGCGCTGGCTCTACGGTGTGATGGGCGGCACGGGGGCCGCGCTGGAAGCGGCGCTCACGTATTCCAACTGGGTCTTCGCGGGCGCGACGCTGGTGTGGCTCTTCAACTCGCTCGGCGCCATCATCCGCGGCACCGGCAACATGTCTGTGCCGGCCAACGTGACGGTGGTGGGCGTGGTGTTCCTCATTCCGGCGTCGCCGCTCTTGATCTTCGGCGTCGGGCCGCTGCCGGGCATGGGCATCGCGGGCGGTGCGATCGCGCTGCTGCTGTACTACCTGCTGGGCTCGATCGCGCTCATCGCCTACCTGCGCTCGCCGCGCAGCCTGCTCAAGCCCACGCTCGACGCGCTGAAGCTGCGCTGGCCGCTGTTCCGCGACATCCTGCGCATCGGCCTGGTGGGCGCGGTGTCGACGGTGGCGACCAATCTTTCCATCGGCATCGCCACCGCGCTGACCGGCCATTTCGGCTCGGGCGCGCTGGCTGGCTACGGCACGGCATCGCGGCTCGAATACCTGCTGGTGCCGCTGGTGTTCGGCCTGGGCGCGCCGCTGGTGGCGATGGTCGGCACCTGCATGGGGGCCGGGCTGCGCGAGCGGGCATTGCGCGCCACCTGGGCCGGCGCGGCGCTGGCCTTCACGCTCACGGAGACCATCGGCCTCGCGGCGGCGCTGTTCCCGCGCCCTTGGCTGCTGCTGTTCGGCAACGACCCGGCGATGCTGGAGACCGGCTCGCACTACCTTCGCGTGGTCGGACCGATGTACGGCCTCTTCGGCGTCGGGCTGGTGCTGTACTTCGCCTCGCAGGGCGCGGGCCGGCTGCTGTGGCCGATGCTCGGCAACATCGCGCGCCTGGCAGTGGCTGGCGCCGGCGGCCTGCTTGCGTTGCAATGGGGCGCCGGGCTCACCGGCGTGTTCACGGCACAGGGCGTGGCGCTGGCGGTGTACGGCATCGTGACCGCATCCGCCATCGCGGGAGGCGCCTGGTTCGGCCGCGTGGGCTGGCCGCGAACCACCAGCGGGCTGCTGCGGCGCATGGCCCAAGCCTGAAATCCAGCCATCGATTCATCTACCAACCAACGAAAGACTCGTCATGAAAATCAAGGACTCCGTGGTCTTCATCACCGGCGCCAATCGCGGCCTCGGTCTCGCCTTCGCGAAGGCTGCGCTCGCCGCGGGTGCGCGCAAAGTCTATGGGGCCGCGCGCGACCCCGGGAGCATCGACCTGCCCGGCGTGACGCCGGTGGCGCTCGACGTGACGCAGCCCGCGCAGATCGAGGCGGCCGTGCGTGCCTGCGGCGACGTGACGGTGCTGGTCAACAACGCGGGCATCTCGCGCGGCTCCAGCTTCCTGGGTTCGCCCGATGCGGTGGCCAACGCGCGCGCCGAATTCGAAACCAACTTCTTCGGCCTGTGGGCGGTGACGCAGGCCTTCGCTCCGGTGCTCGCGGCCAACGGCGGCGGCGGGGTGATCAACGTGCTGTCGGCGCTGGCCTGGACCACCTTCCCGAGCGTGGCGACCTACAGCGCGACCAAGTCGGCCGCGTGGTCGCTGAGCAACGGGCTGCGCAACGAACTGGCCGGGCAGGGCACGCAGGTCACGAGCCTGCACGTGGGCTACATGGACACCGACATGACGGCACACATCCAGGGCCTGCCCAAGGCATCTCCGGACGATGTGGCGCGCCAGGCGCTGGCCGGCCTCGAAGCAGGCCAGGCCGAGGTGCTTGCCGACGAGACTTCACGGCAGCTCAAGCAGGGCCTGTCGAGCGCGACACCCCCTTACGCCAGCGTGCCCCAGGCAGCCTGAACGGGAAACCCGGGCGCGGGGCCCGGGTCTCGTTCATCCTGATCAGTAGCGGTAAGGGTTGTTGGGGCGGCGGTCGTAGCGGTTGGGCACACCGTCGCCATCGTTGTCGCGGCGGCCGTAGCGGCGGCGATCGTCCCAGCGGCGGTCGTAGTGGTGAGGGCGGTAGCCCGGGCCGTAATAGTGGCGCGGCGGAGGCGGCGGCGCGTAGTAGCGGCGCGGCGGCGGCGGTGCCGGAACGACGTACACCTGCGCCTGGATGAACGAGCCGCCAGTCTGTGCCTGGGCGGGTGCGCTGATGGCGGCCAGCGAGAGCAGGGCCGCGGCGCCGAATGCGAAAGTGAGCTTTTTCATCTGATCCCCCGGTTGTGAGTTGGAAGCCTCATCCTCGCTGCCCTTTGTTAAGTTGGTGTAAGGCTCGAGCGAAATCGGATGAAGAGCTGTAACCCGTGCGCACGACGTGCGGCACGGGCAAGACACAATTGTGAATGGACTTTTCACCGCGGAAAACCTCCGCGGGTAGGCCATCGGCTCTATCGGCCGAAGGTTCAGCCGCGCGGCGCTGGCAGGAGGCGGCGCAGCGCCTCGAAGAACAGGTCGGACTGCTCGCGCTCGCCCTGTATCTGCGCCGCCACGTGGGCGGCCAGTTTCGGGTCCACGGGCGCCAGCGGGCGTCCGGTCGACTGCGCGATCACCTGGTGCAGGCAGGCGCGCTCCAGGTAGTAGAGGTCGTCGTAGGCATGGGCGATGGTGCCCCCGGCCACGATCACGCCGTGGTTCGCGAGAAAGGCCACGTCCTTGCCGGCCATCGCGCGGGCGATGCGCTCGCCCTCGGCGTCGTCAAGCGCGAGGCCGTTGTATTCCGCGTCGATGGCGATGCGGTTCATGTAGCGCATCGCGTTCTGGCTCGCGGTCGGGTCGAGCGCGCGGTCGACCGTGATCGTGAGCGCCGTGGCGTAGGGCATGTGGCAGTGCAGCACCACCGCATGCCCGGTGAGCCGGTGCACCGCGCCGTGGATGAACAGGGCGGTGGGCTCCACGCGATGGCGGCCCGCCAGCACCTCGCCGTGCACGTCGATGAGCACGATGTCGTCGGGTCCGATCTCGCTCCAGTGCAGGCCGCGGGGGTTGATGAGATAGCGGTTCTGCGTGCCCGGCAGCATCACGCTGAAGTGGTTGCAGACGCCTTCCGACAGTCCGTGATGGTCGGCGGCGCGCAGGGCGAGGGCGAGGTCTTCGCGCAGCTTCCGGACGGCGGGGCTGGCGTAGAGGGCATCGGCGGACATCGGTGGGGGTCTCCTGTTTCTTCTTGGGGTCAGGCGAGCGTGAGGCCTTTCCAGGCCGCTACGAATTTCCGGGCGTCCTCGCGCACCGCCGCGGCCTGCTTGCCCGGCTTGTAGAGCGAGGAACCGATGCCGAAGCCGGCGGCCCCGGCCGCGCGCCACTCGGCCATGTTCGTGGGGGAGATGCCGCCCACGGGCATCACTGGCGTGCCGGCCGGCAGCACGGCCAGCAACGCCTTCACCACGGCGGGCGAGGCCAGTTCGGCCGGGAACAGCTTGAGTCCCGTGGCACCGGCCTCGAGCGCGCCGAAGGCCTCGGTCGGTGTCATCACGCCGGGCAGGCACACCATGCCCAGCCGCACAGCCTCGACGACGACTTCGGCATTGAAGTTGGGCGAGACGATCAGCTCGCCGCCCGCCGCATGCACCTCGCGCACCTGCTGCGCGCCGAGCACCGTGCCGGCGCCGACCAGCGCCTGGGGAAAGCGCTTGCGCATGAGCGCGATGCTTTCGAGCGGCTGGGGCGAATTCAGCGGTACTTCGAGCAGCCGGAAGCCGGGCTCGACGATGGCGTCACCGACGTCGGCCGCTTCGGCCGGCGTGAGGCCGCGCAGGATGGCCACCAGCGGCAGCTCGCGCATCGCGGCGTCGAATTTTTCGAGGGGAGTGGGGGCGGTCATGCGGGAGTCCTGTCGGAATCGAGAAAGCCGGACAGCGCGTGCAGTCCGGCCCATGTGGCCTCGGCGCCGAGCGTGCGCGTGGCGACGCCGGTGGCGCGCAGGGCCAGCGTGTAGCGCTCGGTGAGGTTGGACGAGCCGATCAGGATCACTTCGCCCGACGCCTGCAGCGCCTGCGTGCGCAGCTCCTCGCCGATCAGCAGGCCCGAGAGGTAGCTCGACAGCTCCTCCTTCGGCATGCGCTCGAACAGCGCGAGGGTGCGCGTGCCGAAGGCGTTGTGCAGCAGGCCGTGTCCGTTCTCGGAGCGGGTCACGCCTTCGAGGAAGGCCGCCTCGTCGAGCGGCGCCGATGCATCGAGCGTGCGCGCGAGGATCGAGTGCTGGCTCAGCAGCGCATAGAACTCGCCCGTCATGTAGGTGCGGAAGCCAGCGACGCGGCCCTTCTTCACCGATGCCCACTTGTTGTGCGTGCCGGGCAGCACGAAGACGCCTTCGCTCAGGCCGGTGAGCTCCATCGCGCCGAAGATCTGCACTTCCTCGCCGCGCATCACGTCGGGCACGCCGGCGTGCTCGTCGCTCAGGCCCGGCACGATCGCGATGCGCGCGCCCGCAACGGCGTCGATGTCGATGATCTTGCGGCCCACTTCGACGCGGCCGGCGGGGCAGGCGCAGTAGGGTGCCTCCACCCAGCCCTGCTTGCTGCCGGCCATGCCGGAGATCAGGCAGCGCGCGCCTTCGAGGCGCATCCAGTCGCCGAAGAGCTTGTCGAAGACGGCCGGAAAGCCGCCTTCGGGCACCGTGAGAATGCCGCGCGCATCGCTGCGCTCTTCAAGCACCTTGCCGCTGGCGTCAAGCAGCGCGCCGCGCAGTGAACTCGTGCCCCAGTCGATTGCAACCAGTCTTGTCATCTAGTGATTGTCGCGCGGCACGAAGGCACCGCGGCGACCGCGCAGGAAGGCCAGGTCTGCTCCCTGGTCGGCCTGCAGCACCGTATCGACATACAACTTCCAGTAACCGGATTCGAGCGGCGCCTTGGGCGCGACCCATTTCTCGCGGCGCTTCGCGAGCTCTTCGTCGCTCACGTGCAGGTGCAGCCTGCGGTTGGGCACGTCGAGCTCGACGATGTCGCCGTCCTGCACCAGCGCCAGAGGGCCGCCCGCTGCCGCCTCGGGCGCAGTGTGCAGCACCACGGTGCCGTAAGCCGTGCCGCTCATGCGCGCGTCGCTGATGCGGACCATGTCGGTGATGCCCTTGCGCAGCACCTTCGGCGGCAGCGGCATGTTGCCTGCCTCGGCCATGCCGGGGTAACCCTTGGGCCCGCAGTTCTTGAGCACCATGATGCAGTTCTCGTCGATGTCGAGGTTTTCGTCGTCGATGCGCCTGTGCAGGTCGTCGGCGCTCTCGAACACCACCGCGCGGCCCTTGTGCACCAGCAGCTCCGGCGTGGCCGCACTGGGCTTGATGATGGCGCCGTTGGGCGCGAGGTTGCCGCGCAGCACGCAGATGCCGGCCTTGTCCTTGAAGGGCTCGGCCAGGGGGCGGATGACCTGCGGGTTGAAATTCTCGGCGTCCTTCACGTTCTCCCACAGGCTCTGGCCGGTGGCGGTGATCACGTCCTTGTGCAGGTGCTCGGCGATCTCCTTGATGACCACCGGCAGGCCGCCCGCATAGCAGAAGTCTTCCATGAGGAACTGGCCCGAGGGCTGCAGGTTCACCAGGCAGGGCAGCTCGGAGGCGAGGCGGTCGAAATCTTCCAGCGTGAGTTCGACGCCCATGCGTCCCGCGATGGCCAGCAGGTGGATCACGAAGTTGGTCGAGCCGCCGATGGCCGCGTTGACCTTGATCGCGTTCTCGATGGCCTGGCGCGTGAGGATCTTCGACATGTTCATGTCTTCATGCACCATGCCGACGATGCGCCGGCCCGCCTGCCGCGCCAGCACGTTGCGGCGGCCGTCCACAGCAGGGTAGGCGGCGTTGCCCGGCAGGCCGATGCCGAGCGACTCGACCATGCTCGCCATGGTGCTCGCGGTGCCCATCGTCATGCAGTGGCCGTGGCTGCGGTGCATGCAGCTCTCGGCCTCGAAGAATTCCTGCAGCTTGAGCGTGCCGGCGCGCACCTGCTCGCTCATCTGCCACACGCCGGTGCCCGAGCCGAGCTCCTGCCCGCGCCACTTGCCCGAGAGCATCGGGCCGCCCGACACGCCGATGGTCGGCAGGTCGACGCTGGCCGCGCCCATCATGAGCGCGGGGGTGGTCTTGTCGCAGCCCATGAGCAGCACCACGCCGTCGAGCGGGTTGCCGCGGATGCTTTCCTCCACGTCCATGCTCGCGAGGTTGCGATACAGCATCGCGGTGGGACGCAGCAGCGTCTCGCCGAGCGACATCACCGGGAATTCGAGCGGGAAGCCGCCGGCTTCGTACACGCCGATCTTCACCTGCTCCGCGAGCGTGCGGAAGTGCGAGTTGCAGGGCGTGAGTTCGCTGAAGGTGTTGCAGATGCCGATGACCGGGCGGCCGTCGAACTGGTCGTGCGGAACGCCCTTGCCCTTCATCCAGCTTCGGTAGATGAAGCCGTCGCGATCGTGCCGGCCGAACCATTGCTGGCTGCGGAGTTCTTCTGGTTTCTTCCTGGGGGCGGTGCTCATTGGATGTCTCTCTTTGTTGTCGAAACCTGCGCCCGATCCTCAGGGTTTGTCCTGCCGATAGAGCGTTTCAATCATCATATGATAAGCGCGAACAACGCGCCGGACCCTTAGTGTTTTCGAGCGACGGGATACCAGTTTTCACATCACGCATGATCAAGAACATCCACGGTCGCACGCTCGAACTCCTCGGTGAAGCCGTGGTGTCGGGCCGCTATGCGATCGGTGCATCCATCCCGTCCGAGCCCGTGCTCGGCGAGGAGCTGGGCGTGAGCCGTACCGTGGTGCGGGAGGCCATCAAGTCGCTGGTGGCCAAGGGCCTGATCGTGACCGGCCCGAAGGTCGGCACGCGCGTGCTGCCCAAGGACAAGTGGAACTGGTTCGACCCCGACGTCATCACCTGGCAGGCGCGCGCCGGCCTCACGCCCGAGTTCCTGCGCGACCTGCAGGACCTGCGCCGCGCGGTGGAGCCGGCGGCGGTGCGGCTGGCCGCGGAGAGGGCCACCGCGGAAGACATCGACGAGATCGAGCGTGCCTACGCCGGCATGAAGGAAGCCGTGGAGAACGGCGGCGACTACGTCACGTTCGACCTGCGCTTTCACAACGGCCTGCTGGGGGCCGCGCGCAACAGGATGATTGCGCAGATGAGCAAGGTGCTCAACGCATTGCTGCGCACCAGCTTCGAGATATCGACCACCAAACCCGACGGCCCCACGCTCTCGCTGCCGCTGCACCGTGCTGTGCTCGACGCGGTGATCGCGCACGACCCCGACGTCGCGGAACGCGCGATCCTCCGGCTCATCGACGGCGCCCGCCAGGACATCGAGGACGTGCTCGGCTCGCGCCGCCGGCTGCCGCGGCTGAGCAGGCCGCCACCCAGGCTCAGGGCCAGTTAGCCAGCCAGGCGCACTGGCTGCGCTCACGGTCCACTTCCGGTTCTTTCACCCCCACGCTCGCGCGCCGAGCAGATTCCACCCCAGAAGAGAAGGAGACAACGTCCATGAAATTCGTCAAGTCGCTGATCGCGCCGACGCTGGTCGCGATGGGCCTGCTGTCGGCAGGCCACGTCGCCGCGCAGGAAAAACTCACCGTCTGGTGGGTCAAGGGCTTCTACAAGGCGGAGGACGACGCACTGTTCGCCGCCATCAAGAAGTTCGAAGAGAAGAACAAGAACGTCAAGATCGAACTCTCGCAGTACCCGATCCAGGACATGATCCCCAAGACCGTGTCCGCGCTCGACTCGGGCAGCCCACCTGACGTGGCTTACGCCGACGTCTACGACTTCCAGGTCACGGGCAAGTGGGCCTACGACGGCAAGCTCGAGGACATCAGCAGCGTGCTCACGCCCATGAAGGACCGCTTCGCGCCGAACACGCTGGAGACCACCTACCTCTACAACGACCAGACCAAGAGCAAGGCGTACTACGCCTTCCCGATCAAGCAGCAGACCATGCACATCGAGTACTGGCTCGACATGCTGGCCGAAGCCGGGTTCAAGGAGTCCGACATTCCCACCGGCTGGAAGGACTACTGGTCGTTCTGGTGCGAGAAAGTGCAGCCAGCCAGCCGCCAGAAGAGCGGCAAGCGCAACTTCGGCATCGGCATGCCGATGGGCGTGGACTCGAGCGACGCGTTCTATTCGTTCCTGACCTTCATGGACGCCTACAACGTCAAGCTGGTGGACGACAACGGCAAGCTGCTGGTCGACGACCCGAAGGTGCGCACCGGCCTCATCGGCGCCATGACCGACTACACCACGCCTTACGTCAAGGGCTGCACGCCGCCTTCTTCCACCAGCTGGAAGGACCCGGACAACAACGTCGCGTTCCACAACAAGACGACCGTGATGACGCACAACGCGACCATCTCCATCGCCGCCAAGTGGCTCGACGACTCGAACAACGCATCGCTCACGCCCGAGCAGCGTGAAGAGGCGCGCAAGAACTACACCGAGCGTATCCGCACGGCCGGCTTCCCGAACAAGCCCGACGGCAGCAAGATGGTCTACCGCACGGCCGTGAAGACCGGCGTGGTGTTCAAGGACGCGAAGAACAAGGCCCGCGCCAAGGAGTTCGTCTCGTTCCTGATGCAGGAAGAGAACCTGACGCCGTACGTCGAAGGCTCGCTGGGCCGCTGGTTCCCGGTGACCAAGGCCGCGCAGCAGCGTGACTTCTGGAAGGCAGACCCGCACCGCCTCTCGGTCTACAACCAGTACGCCGCCGGCACCGTGACCTTCGAATTCACGAAGAACTACAAGTTCACCGTGCTGAACAACGAGAACGTCTGGGCCAAGGCCATGAGCCGCATCGTCACCGACAAGGTGCCGGTGGACAAGGCGGTGGACGAGATGATCGCCCGCATCAAGACGGTGGCGGGTCAGTAAGCCGCGCACGCACGGTACCCGTCTGCACGTTCACCATCAGCAGCACGCCATGAGCAGCGCAACTGCCTCCGCCGCCGCGCCGAGTACTTCGGCGCCTGTCGTCAATCCCGGAGCGCGGCATGCGCGCTGGCAGTTCTGGGGCGCGGTCATGGTCGTGCCCTACCTGCTGGTGTTCGTGGTGTTCGTGCTGTACCCGGTGGGCTACGGCCTCTGGCTCGCCCGCCATCCGCAAAGCTACGTGAAGCTGGTCGAAGACCCGATCTTCTTCCGCTCCGTGATCAACACGGCCATCTTCCTGGTCGTGGCGATCAACCTCAAGATGCTTGTGGCACTCGTGCTCTCGGGCTTCTTCGTGACATCGCGCTGGTGGATCAAGATCGTCTCGGCGATCTTCATCCTCCCGTGGGCGATGCCCTCCATTCCCACGATCCTGTCGATCCGCTTCATGCTGAACCCGGAGTGGGGCGTGATCAACAGCACCATCTTCCGCCTGACCGGCGCCGACGGCCCCAACTGGCTCAACGATCCCTCGCTGGCGCTGGCCTTCGCGATGATCGTGCACATCTGGAAGTCGCTGCCGTTCTGGACGCTCATCCTCGTGGCGGGCCGCCTGGCCATTCCCACCGAGCAGTACGAGGCTGCTTCCGTCGACGGCGCCTCGTCGTGGCAGAAGTTCCGCTTCGTGAGCTGGCCGGCGTTGAAGACGCTCTACATCACCTCGCTCATCCTCTCGATGATCTGGACGCTGGGCGACTTCAACAGCGTCTACCTGCTGACCGGCGGCGGCCCCGCCGACCTCACGCACGTGCTCGCCACGCTGGGCATCCGCTACCTGCGCCTCGACCAGGTCGACCTGTCGATGGCTTCCATCGTGGTGGCGATGCCGCTCGTTCTGCCGCTGGTTTACTTCATGATGAAGAGGCTCTCGAAATGAAGCGCTGGACACCAAGAGCCGTGCTCACCGAGGCCCGGCTGCTGCTCATCGGCATCCCCGTGCTGCTGTGGACCCTGATCCCGGTCTACCACATGGTGCTGTTCGCGATCTCGTCGAAGGACTCCGCGACATCGGGCCACTTGTGGCCCAAGAGTCCGACGCTGGACAACTTCCGCATCGTGTTCCAGCAGAAGCACTTCTACCTCGACCACTTCTGGCTGCAGCTGTGGAACTCGCTGCTGATCGCGCTGTCGGTGGGCGCGCTCACGCTCTTCGTGGCGACCACGGCGGCGTTCGCCATCAGCCGGCTGCGCGTGCGCGGCGGGCGCACGGTGATGAACATGGCGCTGTTCACCTACTTCATCCCGGCGGCCTTCCTCGCGGTGCCCATGTACAAGACCATGGGCAACTACGGCCTGCTCAACAGCCAGTGGGCGCTGATCCTCGCGATGGTGACCATCGCTTCGCCGTACTGCATCTGGGTGCTGAAGCAGGCCTCCGACAAGCTGCCCTACGAGCTCGACGAGGCCGCGCGCATGGACGGCGCCTCGCCGCTGCAGCTGTTCCGCCTCGTGTACCTGCCGCTGATGGTGCCTTCGCTGGTGGCCGTGGGCACGTATTCGCTGCTGCTGGCCTGGAACGAGTACCTCTACGCCTTCCTGCTGCTGTCCAACGACAAGAGCGTGACGCTGGCCGTGGCGCTGGGCAACTTCCTCTCGGCCGACGATTCGCCGTGGGAGCTGCTGATGGCCACCGGCCTGATCTACGCGCTGCCCCCGGCGGCGATCTATTACGCATTCAAGCGCTACATGGTCGGCGGAATAACCGCCGGCGCAGTCAAGAGCTGAAAAAGCCCACGCAGGAAACGAAAAAATGGCATCCGTATCCTTTCGCAATATCCAGAAATCCTTCGGCAAGGTCCAGATCATCAAGGGCCTGGGCTTCGACATCACCGACGGCGAGTTCGTCGTGCTGGTCGGCCCCTCGGGCTGCGGCAAGTCGACGCTGCTGCGCATGCTCGCGGGCCTGGAGGACATCAGCGGCGGCGAGATCGTCATCGACGGCCGCGTGGTCAACGACCTCGAGTCCAAGGACCGCGACATCGCGATGGTGTTCCAGAGCTACGCGCTCTATCCGCACATGACGGTCGGCGAGAACATGGGCTTCAGCCTGCGGCTGCGCAACGCCGACAAGTCGGTGACCGACGAGCGCGTGGCCAAGGCCGCGAAGATCCTCAACCTCGACGCGCTGCTGGGCCGCTATCCGCGCGAACTCTCGGGCGGCCAGCGCCAGCGCGTGGCCATGGGCCGCGCCATCGTGCGCGACCCGAAGGTGTTTCTCTTCGACGAGCCGCTGTCGAACCTCGACGCCAAGCTGCGCGTGGCGATGCGCGCCGAGATCAAGGCGCTGCACCAGAGGCTGAAGACCACCACCGTCTACGTGACGCACGACCAGATCGAGGCCATGACCATGGCCGACCGCATCGTCGTGATGCACGACGGCATCATCGAGCAGATCGGCACGCCGCTGGAGCTGTACGACCGTCCCGACAACCTCTTCGTCGCGCAGTTCATCGGTTCGCCGTCGATGAACGTCATCGAGGGCACGGTGCGGCGCTCGGGCGGGGAATGCTGGGTCGAGTCGCAGGGTGCGCGCTGGCCGGTTCCGGCCGCGACCGCGGTGCCCGACGGCCAGCCGGTGCACTACGGCATCCGCCCCGGCGACATGACGCTGGGCGGCGGCTCGCACGGCGTGGAAGCCAGGGTCGTCGTCGTGGAGCCTACCGGCGCCGAGACCGAACTGCTGGTGCAGGTCGGCGAGGCCAGGCTGGTGCTCGCAGTGCACGGCCGGGTCGATGCCGGGCCCGACGACATCGTGCGGCTCGCCATCGAGTCGGAGAACGTGCACCTGTTCGATCGGCAAACCGGCCGCCGCATGGGCTGAGCCCGATCGTGGCTACGTGCGCAGCCGCAGCAGGGCGCGCACGAAGCCGTGGTCCGAGCGCGAGCGGTCGCGCCCTTCGTGCAGGTGGTCGTTGAAGTAGTCGACGCGCCGCACGTCGCCCAGGCTGTGCCGGCTGGTGGCGACGAATTCCTCGCTCACGAAGATCTGGTCGAGCACGTCCGGGTAGCCCTGGTGGATGTGCGAATAGGCCACGTCCTTCTTGAGTGCCGACTCGCCCTGCATCTCGTAGGCGTTGAAGAGCGCCACGTCGCGCGCGCCCTTGTCGTAGGCCACCTCCGAAGTGGCCGCTACCAGCTGCGTGGTCACGCTGTGCGGGTTGTCGTTGAAGTCGCCCATCACCACCAGCGGCACGTTGGTGCCCTGCAGCAGGTCGATCACGATGCAGCGCAGGGCGGCGGCCTCGGCGCCGCGCATCAGCAGCGAGCGCAGCGAAGCCATCACGCCCACCTTGCGGTCGTCGCGGTCTTCCAGCGGGTTGCCCTGCGCGTCCTGCAGGAACTTGGGGCGCTTGGACTTCAGGTGCACCGTAAGTACGTGCACCTGCTGGCCGTGCTTCATGCGCACCGTGGCGAGCAGGGGAGGCCGCTCGAAGCGCGTGTGCGGACCGAGCCCAGGCACATCGACGCCGAAGCCGGGCGGAAAGTCGACGAAGGAGCGGACCTCGTCCACCTTCAGCCGCGTCGCGATGCCCACGCGCGGCGTGCCCTGCGCGCCCGGTCGCGCGGGCGTACCCTCGGGGCTGCCGGGCGGCGGCGTGTTCTCCGCGCCGGGCACCGAGATGAAGTCGTAGCGCAGGCCGCTGCGCGCGATGCAGGCCTTCAGCGCCGATTCGTCCCACACCTCCTGCACCGCCAGCACGTCGGCATTGAGCGCATGGAAACGCTCACCGGTCCAATCGATCTTCCGCTCGTACTCGCGCTCGGTGTAGGCGTCCTGGTTCTCGTAATACACGCGGTTGGGCGCCGCGAGGTTGAGGAGGTTGCAGGTGGCTACGAAGAGGGTGGCGTAGTTGGGCGGGATGTATTGCATGGCGTGACGATTGTGTCTTGAGTCGTCGTCCGCCCGCCCTGTGCCGCGGCGCAGGAAAACCCCATGAAAAAAGGGCACCCGGCGGTGTGCCGGATGCCCTTTTCCGATTCCTGGCGGTAGCAGGCTGGCGCTACCGGCGGATCTCAGCGGCCGAACGAACGGCCACCGCCGCCGCCGGAGCGGTTGCCACCGCCGTAGCCGCCACCGCCACCCGAGCGACGGCCACCACCGCCGCCACCGTAGCCACCGCCGCCCGAGCGGCCGCCGCGACCGCGGCCGCCCATGTGGTCGACGCTGGTGCGCAGCGGATCGGGCTGGCCGGCGCCGCCTCCGACCGATTCGGCGCGCAGGTGCGCGACCTGGTTGGCCTGCGTCGGGCTGTGGCTGTTGCCGTGATGGCGCGGCTGGCGCTCCTCGTGCGGAGCGTGATGGTGATGCTGCGGAGCGCGTGCCGGGCCCTGCGGGTTGCGCGGCTGCTGTTGCGGACGCGCACCCTGGCCGCGCGGGCCTTGGCCTTGGCCTTGTCCTTGTCCTTGACCCTGGCCGCCGCCATTGGCATTGCGGCCCTGGCCGTTGCCACCCTGGCCGCCGCCACGGCGCTGGCCACCGCCACCGCCGTTGCCGCCGCCCTGGCCAGCCTTGTTCTCGCGGATGCGCTGCAGCATCTCGGTGCGCGCAGCCTTGGCGGCCGCCTGCATGACTTCGCGGCTCGGCGGACGGCCGGCGCCGCCCCAGATGGTCTGGCGGCCCATGGCGATGGGCTCGGCGCGCTCTCCTTCCTCGGGGCCGAAGCCCTCGATGACCTGCACGGGAATCGTCTGCTTGGTGAAACGCTCGATCTCCTGCATGAAGCCTTCCTCGTCCAGGCACACGAAGCTCACGGCCTCGCCGCTGGAGCCGGCGCGGCCCGTGCGGCCGATGCGGTGCACGTAGTCTTCGCTGACGTTGGGGATCTCGTAGTTCACGACGTGCGGCAGCTCGTCGATGTCGATGCCTCGCGCGGCGATGTCGGTGGCCACCAGCGCGCGCAGCTCGCCGCTCTTGAAGCCGGCCAGAGCCTGGGTGCGGGCGCTCTGGCTCTTGTTGCCGTGCAGCGCCATCGCCTCGATGCCGTTCTTGGTGAGGAATTCGGCCACGCTGTTGGCGCCGAACTTGGTGCGCGTGAAGACCAGCACCTGGCTCCACTTGTTCTCGTTGATGATGTGCGCGAGCAGCGCCTTCTTCTTGCCGCGGCCCACGGGGTGGATCACCTGGGTGATGCGCTGCACCGTGGTGTTGCGCGGCGTGACCTGGATGCTCTGCGGGTTGCGCAGCAGGGTGGCGGCCAGGTCGCGGATCTCGTCGCTGAAGGTGGCCGAGAACAGCAGGCTCTGCTTTTCCTTGGGCACCAGCGCCAGAACCTTCTTCACGTCGTGGATGAAGCCCATGTCGAGCATGCGGTCGGCTTCGTCGAGGATCAGCATCTGGACCTGGCCCAGGTCGAGCATGCCCTGCTGCTGCAGGTCGAGCAGGCGGCCGGGGGTGGCCACGAGGATGTCGACGCCGCTCTTGAGCTTGCTGATCTGCGGGTTCATGCCGACGCCGCCGAAGATCACGGTGGAGCTCAGCTGCAGGTACTTGCCGTAGGTGCGCACAGATTCCTCGACCTGCGCGGCGAGTTCGCGGGTGGGTGTCAGCACCAGGGCGCGGATGCCGGTGCCGCCGAACTTGTTGGTGGCGCTGCGGCTCATGGTGAGCTTGTGCAGCATCGGCAGCGTGAAGGCGGCAGTCTTGCCGGTGCCGGTCTGGGCGCCGCCGAGCAGGTCGTGGCCCTCGAGGACGGCGGGGATGGCTTGCGCCTGGATGGGGGTGGGGGTGTCGTAACCGTGCTCGTGCACAGCCTTCAAGATGGCGGGAGCCAGCTTCAGTTCGTCAAAAGTCATTGAAAACAATAAGCGCCATACACGGCGCAGTGGCATCGGCCCGCTTGGCGTCTTGTTGACGCCGAGCCAGTCAAGGCAGATGAGGGTCAGGGGTGGGAGCCGGAAAGTCCGCCCTCGCAAAAGGGTGAAATGGACCTTTCTTCGTCCCCGGCAGAGAGCCGGTGTTGCGGGCAACTGGACCCGGCAACGGGGACTATTGTCGCATGAGTCGATAATCGGTGGTTTGCCGCGCCCGAATGGCTGCATTCCGGCGGCCGCGCATTCCCTCGAATCCCGCTACCCAAGGTAACAAAACCACACATGGCTCAATACGTCTATTCGATGAACCGTGTCAGCAAGACCGTGCCGCCCAAACGGCAGATCTTGAAAGACATTTCGCTGTCCTTCTTCCCCGGCGCCAAGATCGGCGTGCTCGGCCTGAACGGCTCGGGCAAGTCCACGCTGCTCAAGATCATGGCGGGCGTCGACAAGGAAATCGAGGGCGAGGCGCTGCCCATGCCCGGCCTGACCATCGGGTACCTGGAGCAGGAGCCCAAGCTCAACCCCGAGCACACGGTGCGCGAATCGGTCGAGGAATCGATGGGCGCCGTCAACGCCGCCAAGAAGCGCCTGGAAGAGGTCTACGAGCTGTACGCAGCCGAAGACGCCGACTTCGACGCGCTTGCGGCCGAGCAGGCCGAGCTCGAAGCCATCATCGCCACCGCCGGCACCGACTCCGAGCACCAGCTCGAGATCGCCGCCGACGCGCTGCGCCTGCCGGCCTGGGACGCCAAGATCGGCGTGCTCTCGGGCGGCGAGAAGCGCCGCGTGGCGCTGTGCCGCCTGCTGCTGAGCAAGCCCGACATGCTGCTGCTCGACGAACCGACCAACCACCTGGACGCCGAATCGGTCGAGTGGCTCGAAGTGTTCCTGCAGCGCTTCCCCGGCACCGTGGTGGCCATCACCCACGACCGCTACTTCCTCGACAACGCCGCCGAGTGGATCCTCGAACTGGACCGCGGCCGCGGCATTCCATGGAAGGGCAACTACAGCACCTGGCTCGAGCAGAAGGGCGAGCGCCTGGCACAGGAGCAAAAGAGCGAGGAAGCCCATGCCAAGGCCCTGAAGAAGGAACTCGAGTGGTCGCGCCAGAACCCGAAGGCACGCCAGGCCAAGAGCAAATCGCGCCTGGCCCGCTTCGAGGAGCTGAGCGACGTCGAATACCAGAAGCGCAACGAAACGCAGGAAATCTTCATTCCCGTGGCCGACCGCCTGGGCAGCCAGGTGTTCGAGTTCAAGAACGTCAGCAAGTCCTTCGGCGACCGCATGCTGATCGACAACCTGAGCTTCAACGTGCCGGCCGGCGCCATCGTCGGCATCATCGGCCCGAACGGCGCCGGCAAGTCGACGCTGTTCAAGCTGCTGGCGGGCAAGGAGAAGCCGGATTCGGGCGAGGTCACCATCGGCCAGACCGTGAAGATGGCCTTCGTCGACCAGGCGCGCGACGCTCTGGCCGACCAGAAGACCGTGTGGGAAGACATCTCGGGCGGCCTCGACATCATCAACGTCGGCAAGTTCCAGATGGCCAGCCGCGCCTACGCGGGCCGCTTCAACTTCAACGGCGCCGACCAGCAGAAGAAGGTCGGCACGCTGTCGGGCGGTGAACGCGGCCGCCTGCACCTGGCCAAGACGCTGATCGCGGGCGGCAACGTGCTGCTGCTGGACGAACCGTCGAACGACCTCGACGTGGAAACCCTGCGCGCCCTGGAAGACGCGCTGCTCGAGTTCGCCGGCACGGTCATGGTGATCAGCCACGACCGCTGGTTCCTCGACCGCATCGCCACGCACATCCTCGCGGCCGAAGGCGACAGCCAGTGGACCTTCTTCGATGGCAACTACCAGGAGTACGAAGCCGACAAGAAGAAGCGCCTGGGCGAAGAGGGCGCCAAGCCCAAGCGCATGCGCTACAAAGCCCTGAAATAAGGCTCGCCCCCAGGCTGCGCGCACTTCGTGTCGCTACGCCAACCCCCTTCCGGGGGCAACACCTGCGGCCCGGCAAAGCCGGTTCCGCGGTGTTCCTCGAATGGGCTCAGATCGCTTCGGCAAGAGCGCGCGGTTCCGCAAGGGGCCGCGCGCTTTTTTCATCCTCCGCCGCGAACACGTCGCGCGCCGCGAAGAGGCCGTTGAGCGCCGCCGGAAAGCCCGCGTACACCGCCATCTGCATCATGATCTCGACCACCTCGTCGCGCGTCACGCCGACGTTCAGCGCGGCCTGGACGTGCACCTTCAGCTGCGGTGTGGCATTGCCCATGGCGGCGAGCGCGGCCACCGTCGCGATCTCGCGGGAGCGCAGGTCGAGACCGGGGCGCGAGTAGATGTCGCCGAATGGGAACTCGATCAGCAGGCGGCCGAAGTCCGGCGCGATGCCGGCCAGGCTCTCGACGACCTTGACGCCGCCTTCACCGTCGATCTCCTGGAGCTTGGCCAGGCCACGCGTGTAGCGCAGGTTGTCGTTTTGGCCCTGGTTCTGTGTGTTCGTCATCGCTCGTCTTTCCTTTCCGGGCTTTGCCCGACTTGGGAGGACGCTTCTGCGTGTTCTCGACCTCGCGGTAGTGGTCGATCTTGAGCGACAGCGCCTGCATGGATTGCTGCAGCGCCGCCACCTTGGCCTGAACCTCGGCGAGATGCCGTTCGAGCATCTCGCGCCGTTCGCCGACGCTGGCGTCCCCCTGGCTTCGAAGCCTGACGAAGGCCTGCATGCCCTGGATGGACATGCCGGTCTCGCGCAGGCGCAACAGGAAATCCAGCAAGTCCATGTCGGCGCTCGCATAGCGCCGCTGACCGCCCGGTGCACGGGGCACCGCCGCGATGAGCCCGATGCGCTCGTAATACCGCAGCGTGTAGGCCGTGAGGCCGGTTCGTTCAGCGACTTCCGCGATGGTCAGGCTGGTTTCCATGGCGTCGATTCTCGAAATTGGAGCGCGCTCTAAGTCAAGCGCTTTGTCGAACTATTTTTGAAAAGGGGCAAAGTCGGCATCGATCCAGCCGCGCAGGCTGTTGACGAAGGCGAGGGCCTGCACGCGGGGCAGATCGTCCACGCGCACGACCGCTTCGGCAAGCTGGCCGCTGCGCAGGCGATTGGCGCGGCCGATGCCGCCGAGCAGCCCGCAGCGCAGCGGCGGCGTGACCCAGCGGCTGTCCAGCAGCAGGGCGATGTTGCCACGCGTGCATTCGGTGATCTCGCCGTCGCGGTTCCACAGCAGCGTGTCGAACGCGCCGGGTTCCGTGGGCGCGAGGGCTTCGTAGTGGGCGCGGCGGGTGGTCTTGAAGCGGGTGAACTCGCTGTGGGCCTCGCCGAAAGGGCGCGTGGCGAGCTGCAGGCGCACGCGCGCGGGCGGGGCTTCCATCGCGAAGGCTTCGGCGCGCGGCGTGCCTTGTGCGTCGAGCAGCAGGCGCACACGCCACATGCCCGTGGCGTGCCGGGCCTTCAGATCGTCGAGGCAGAAGGCAGCCGACGCCTGGTTCCACGGGCGCTCGAAATGCGCGGCTGCGATCGCCATGCGCGCCAGATGGGCCGGTGCGTCGCGGATTTCGCCATCCACCAGCGCGAGGGTTTCGAGCAGGTCGAACGGTGGCCCGGATGCCCGGCCCGCCCGGTCCAGAAAGGCCCGCTTGTGCCGCCATTCCTCCCACTCCGCATCGGCCCGGGCATCGGCCGTGATGCCGCTGCCGATGCCGCAGCGCGCCTGCGCGCCGCGCAATGTCACGGTGCGGATCGGCACGTTGAAGATCGCATGGCCGCCGGGCTGCACGACGCCCACCGCGCCGCAGTAAACGCCGCGCGCCTCGGGCTCCAGCTCGCGGATCATGCGCATCGCGCTCACCTTGGGCGCGCCGGTGATGGAGCCGCACGGGAACAGCGCCGCGAACGCGTCGGCCAGCGTCGTGCCTTCGCGCACGAGGGCTTCCACGTCCGACGTCATCTGCCACACGGTAGGCAGCGCCTCGGTGTGGAAGAGGCGTGGCACGCGCACCGAGAAGGGCTTGGCCACGCGCGAGAGGTCGTTGCGGATCAGGTCCACGATCATCACGTTCTCGGCCCGCTCCTTGGGCACGGTGCGAAGCCGTCGGGCCAGAGCCTCGTCCTCGGCGGGCGTGGCGCCGCGCGGGGCCGTGCCCTTCATCGGGCGCGTCAGGATGCGTTCGCCCTGCCAGTCGAAGAAAAGCTCGGGCGACACCGACAGAAGCTGCTCCTCGCCGGTGTCGATGAAGGCGGCATAGCCGTCAGGCTGCGCCTGCCGCAGCGCCATGAACAGGGCCAGCGGCTCGCCGGGGAAGTCGGCGTGCAGCGCGGCGGTGTAGTTGAGCTGGTAGAGCTCGCCGTTGGAGATCGCGCGGTGGATGGCCTGCATGCGGCTGTCGAAGTCCGCCCGAGAGAGACCGAGCTGCCAGTCGAGCGACGCAGGAGCTTCGTTGTCCGTGGCTTCGGGCCAGGGCAGGGCTTCGTCGTGCACGCCGAACCATGCCAGCGGTCCATCCGCCGCATGCACCGCGAACGCGCGGTCGAACGCTGCCGCCGCTTCGTAGCGCAGATAGCCCACGCACCAACGCCCCTCGCGCGCCAGCGCTTCGACGGCGTCGAGCACAGGCCGCACCTCGTCGGCGGTGCGCGCCACCAGCACGCGTGAAGGCTCGCCGAAACCCAGCCGCAGCCGGCCGCCGGTGCCGAGCGGCTGTGCGAAGTCGATCAGCGTGCGCAATGTCCCGGGCCGGGCCTCGTCAGGTGGCATCGTTCGCGGCGGTTTCAGGGGCCACTTCGGTCGCGGCGCCCTGCGGTGTCCTGGCCAGCACCCGCTTGCGCACCGCGTAGATGTTGTTGCGCAGCGCATAGAGCTCGTCGGCGTACGACAGCGGCACCGCCACCTTGTTGACCACGCGGTCGAGCTGGTCGAGGTCTTCGAGCAGTTCCTTCTGCTCGCCCTTCTGTGCGTCGACCTTCGCCTCGATGTCGCGCAGCCGCGCATACCAGCGGAACACGCGCCGGCGCACGCGGAACTGGTACAGCGGCGGCACCACGCGGCTCAGCGGCAGCATCAGCACCAGCAGGCCGCCGAGCACCAGCCACATGCGCTCCACGAGGTTGCTGGCCCAGAAGGGCAGGTAGCGCTGCCACACCGGCGGCGTGCCGTTGATGGCGCGGTCGCCCTCGGGGCTCACCGGCAGTTCGCTGGTGCGGGTGTTGGGGAAGTCGCGCGCGCGGTTGAACCAGCCGGCGCCGCTGTGCACCGACTGCGCCGCCTGCGCGAAGAGCTGGCGCAGCGCGGGGTGGGTCTCGTCGCGCGACAGCAGCGAGGTGGTGGCCGCGAGCAGCGACATGTCGTGCGGCGGCATGTCCTTCGACAGGTCGATCATCCCGCGCGGCAGCGTCACGGCCGAGAGGAAGGGAAAGCGCCGCGAGTAGGCGTCGGCCTGACCGAAGTCCATGAGCTTGATCGAGTCGGAGCGCAGCAGCCTCTGCACCTGCGGCGACTGCGGCGCGGAAGACAGCACGATGGCGTCGAGGATGCCGGCTTCCAGCGCCTCGGCGGCCGAGGCCTGTTCCAGGTTAGACAGCAGCAGGTCGTCGGGCCCGAGCCTGTTGGCCTTGAGCATGCGCTCCATGATGTCCGGCAGCCCGCTGCCGGGCAGGTCGACGTTCACGCGCAGGCCGCGCAACTGGGCGAGCGAGGTCAGCGTGGCGGTCTTGCGGTCGATCTTCTGGGCCGAGTCGGTGCGGTAGAAGAGCCAGATCGGCTCGTAGAAGAGGCTGCCCAGCGAGGTGAGGCCGGCTTCCTCGTCGGCCTTCGGGTCGGCGCTGCCCCCGCGCACGAAGCCCACGTCGGCGCCGCCGGTGCGCAGCAGCTGCAGGTTCTCGGTCGAGCCCGAGGTGGCCTTGAGCTCCACCTCGATGCCGTTGTGCCTGAGCGCCTCGGCATAGCGCTTGCCGAACTGGGCGTAGGCGCTGCCCGTTGGGCCGGTGGCCAGCGTCACGTGCTTGGGCGGCTGCGGCTGCAGCCACCAGTAGGCCGCGACCAGCAGCCCGATGACGATGAACACGATCGGCCCCGCCGAAGCGATCAGGTCGCGGATCGACAGCAGTATCAGCTTCAGGGTTCTGGGGAACGCCATGGTGATGCCTCCCGTTGTCAGCCGCGCGCCTTGCCGAGATCCGCCGCGCAGGGAATGTGCAGCTCGCCCACCGTCACCGTGCGAGCCGCGTGCACCGCGCGCAGCGTGGCGATGGCGACGGCCTCGGCGGCCATGGTGCTCAGCACCGTCATGCCGGGGGCGTCGCCCTCCAGCGGCACGCGGCCGGTAGCCAGCGCGAACAGCGTGTCGCCGTCGCTCATGGTGTGCACCGGGTTGATGGCGCGTGCCAGGCCGTCGTGCGCCACCGTGGCGAGCCGGTTGGCCTGCACCTTGGTCAGCACCGCGTCGGTGGCGATCACGCCGATGGTGGTGTTGGTGCCCGCGAGCAGCGGCTTGGGGCTCAGGCCGCGCAGCAGCGCGCGGCGGGTGTCGAGCAGCGCATTGCCGTCCTCGGTGCGCGCGCCGGCCACGGGCTGGCCGGTGTCGTGGTCGATCACGTCGCCCAGCGAGTTCACGGCAATCAGCGCACCCACCGTGACGCCGCCCACCTTGACCGATGCGGTGCCGACGCCGCCTTTCATCGCGCGGTGCACGCCGAAGAGCTTGCCCACCAGCGCGCCGGTGCCGGCGCCCACGTTGCCCTCGGCGGGCGCTGCGGTGCTGGCGGCTTCGCAGGCCGCATAGCCGGCGGCCGCGTCGGGACGGATGCGCGCGTCGCCCAAGGGCAGGTCGAACAGCACGGCGGCCGGCACGATGGGCAGGGTGCCGAAGCGCACGTCCATGCCGATGCCGCGTTCCTCCATCCAGCGCATCGCGCCTTCGGCGGACGCCAGGCCCCAGGCGCTGCCGCCCGCGAGCATCACCGCGTGCACCTGCTGCACGAGGTTGCCGGGCGAGAGCAGGTCGGTCTCGCGCGTGCCGGGCGCGGCGCCGCGAACGTCCACGCCGGCCACCGCGCCTTCGCGCGCCATGATCACGGTGCAGCCGGTGGGACGGCGGGTTTCGGTGAAATGGCCGACCTCGATGCCGGCGACGTCGGTGATGGCACCGGCGGAATGGGAGAGGAGGGAGGAAGACGGTGCTGACATGGCGGCCGATTATGAGACCGCACCCTCTACCATCGCCGGCCATGACGGTTGCAAGAAGTTTCTCTTCCCCCGGCGGGGTTCGCCACGTGGTGGTGATCGGCGCGGGCGCGGTCGGCAGCGCCACCGCCATCGAGGCGCTGCGCGCGGGCCTGCGCGTGCCGGTGCTGGAGCCCGGCGAGCCGGGCGGCCAGCACGCCACCAGCTACGGCAATGCCGGCTGGCTTTCGTCGCACTCGGTGGTGCCGCCCGCGCTGCCGGGCGCATGGCGCAAGGTGCCGGGCTGGCTGGCCGATCCGCTCGGCCCGCTGGCCCTGCGCTGGCGCTACCTGCCGCGCGCCTTGCCGTGGCTGCTGCGCTACCTGGCTTCAGGCTGGACCGAGGCGCGCGTGCAGCGCACGGCCGACGCGCTTCGCACGCTGCTGGCCGATGCGCCTGCGCTGCATGCGCGGCTGGCAGCCGAAGCCGGCGTGCCCCAGCTCATCGAGCAGCGCGGGCTGCTGCATGCCTACCGCTCGCGCGCCGAGTTCGACGGCGACGCGCTGGGCTGGCGCGTGCGCCGGCGCACCGGCGTGCAGTGGGAGGAATGGCCGCAGGACGAACTCCGCCGCCGCGAGCCCGACCTGGATGCGCGCTACACGCTCGGCATCTTCGTGCCCGAGGCCGGCCACTGCCGCGACCCGGGCCGCTACGTGGCTGAGCTGGCACGGCATGCGCTCGACGCGGGCGCCGAGCGCATTGCGGCTCGCGCGTCTGGTTTCCGCATCGAGGGCGGCCGCCTGCGAGCCGTGCTCACCGATACCGGCGAGATCGCCTGCGACGCCGCCGCCATCTGCGCCGGTGCCCGCTCGGGCCCGCTGGCGGCGGCGGCCGGCTCGGCGGTGCCTCTGGAATCGGAGCGCGGCTACCACGTGGTCGTCGAAGACGCCAAGGCCGGCCCGCGCACGCCGACCATGGTGGCCGACGGCAAGCTCATCGCGCACTGGATGGACGGCGGCCTGCGCGCGGCCGGGCAGGTGGAGATCGCGGGCCTCGAAGCCGCGCCGGACTGGCGCCGCGCCGAGATCCTGCACGCGCATCTGCAATCGATGTTTCCCTCGCTTGTACGGCCCGCATCGGGGGCGGTCACCGTGAAGCACTGGCTGGGGCATCGCCCGAGCCTGCCCGATGGCTTGCCCTGCATCGGGCCGGCTGCCGCGACGCCCGACATCGTGCTGGCCTTCGGCCATGGCCATGTCGGCCTGTGCGGCTCGGCGCGCACGGGGCGGCTAGCGGCGCAGTTGCTCGCGGGCACCGATCCGGAGACTCCGCTGGCGCCATTCGACCCGGCGCGCTTCTACTAGAACGCGGCGCGTTCCAGCTCGGCGAGCAGGGCGCGCGTCGCACGGCTGAGAAACGCCGAGCGGCGCACCACGCACGCCACGGGCACGCGCACGTCGAGATCGTCGATGCGGATCAGCGCGAGGCTGCCCCGCGCGACTTCTTCCGCGATGCCGCTTGCCTGCAGGAAGGCGAGGCCGAATCCCGCCTCCACCAGCCGCTTCTGCGCCGTGAGGCTGTCGACCGCACTCCAGTCGATGCGCTCCACGCCCCGCACGAGGAACTGCGAAAAGATCGCCTCCGCATGCGGCTCGGTGCGCCGGGGCGGCTGCGGAAAGGCCAGCCACCGCTCCTTCGAGAGCCGCACCAGCGACTTCAGACGCCTGCCCGCCAGCGGATGCGACGGCGCGCAGGCCACCACCAGCTGCTCGTTGTGGATGACCTTGCACAGCAGGTCCGGCGACGGGTCTTCGTAGTAGCGCAGCCCCACTGCCACGTCGCTCGCGCGCACCTTCTCGCTGACCTCGGCGCTGGTGGCCGTCTGCAGGCGGATGTCGAGGCCGGGCAGCGAGGTCCGCAGCTTCGCGAGCACCGCCGCGAGGCCCGAGCTTGCCAGCGTGCCGACGGCGGCGATGTGCACCGTTCCCGCCGCGTCGGATTTCGCGGCCTGCACGGCGGCCACCGCGTCGCCCAGCGCTGCAGCGACCTTCTCCGCATGCGGCAGCAGCGCCTCGCCCGCCTGGCTCAGCCGCAGCCCCCGGCCCACGCGCTCGAAGAGCGGGGCGTCGAGCTCCTCTTCAAGCAGCGCCAGGCGGCGGCTGATGGCCGACTGCGTGCGCGAGAGGGCGGTCGCGGCGGCCGACACGCCGCCTTGCCGGTGGACCGTCAGGAATGTGGCGAGGGCTTCCGAGTCCATGTGGCGAATCCATGCAAAGAATCGATGGGTTGAAGAAATATTATGCGTTTGACGCGTGCCACAGCGGCCGCGACGATCGGGCCTTCATCGATCAAGCCGGAGCTGGAATGGACCCGAAGACACGCCTGGCGCGCGGCCGCGCCTTTCTCGAACTGCACCGCGCGAATCGCGGATTCGTCATGCCCAACGCCTGGGACCCGGGCAGCGCGGTGCTGCTCGCGGCGGAGGGCTTCGAGGCGATAGGCACCACCAGCGCGGGCATCGCGTTCTCGCTGGGCAGGCCCGACTACAACGTGAGGGACTCGCGGCTCGCGGTAGGGCGCGAGGAGATGCTGGAAGTGGTCGGGAAGATCGCCGCAGCGGTCTCCATCCCCGTCAATGCCGATCTGGAAGCGGGCTACGGCGACGCGCCCGAAGATGTGGCCGACACGGTCCGCGTGGCGATGGATGCAGGCGCGGCTGGCGGCAATATCGAGGACACCGATGCCGCGCACGGACGCCTGTTCGACGAGCAACTGGCCGTGGCCCGCATCGCGGCCGCCCGCGCCGCCATCGATGCGGCCGGCGGCAGCTTCGTGCTGAATGCGCGCACCGACGCGTTCCAGTTTCCAGGCAACGGCGCGCTGCGCATCGCGATCCAGCGCGCCAACCGCTTCATCGAGGCTGGCGCGGACTGCGTGTTCGTGCCCGGCGTCACCGATCCGTCGCTGGTGTCGACGCTGGCGCGCGAGATCGCGGGCCCGCTCAACATCGTGATGGGGCTGAACGAGGCGGGCGCCAGCGCCTTCAGCCTGATCGAGGCCGGCGCCAGGCGCATCAGCGTGGGTGGTTCGATCGCGCGCTCGGCCATGGCGCTCGTGCGGCGCAGCGCGCAGGAACTGCGCACGCTGGGAACGGTTTCCTACGCGAGCAGCCAGATCCCGCAGCGCGAGCTGAACGCGGTGTTCGAAGCCGCGCTGCGGGCCGGGCTCAGTTCGCCGGAGCTATCGACAGCACGGTGAGCGCGCCGTCGACCTTGTCGGCGGTGAACTGCACCTTGTCGCCGGGCTTCACCTTGCCGAGCAGCGCGGGGTCGCTCACGCGGAACACCATCGTCATGCCCGTCATTTCGAGGTTGGGAATGTCGCCGTGCTTCAGCGTGATCTTCTTCGCGTCGAGGTCGATCTTGCGCACCTCGCCCTCCACGGAGGGCAGGGCAGCCTGGGCGAAAGCCGCGGCGGCGAGCAGGGTGGCGGAGAGGGCAGTGAACAGTTTCTTCATGATGAGTTTGCTTTCCTTGTCTGGGTGGTTCGAGGATCGATTCAGCGATAGCTCTGGAAGACGCGCGTGCTGCCATCGGCCAGCACCAGCAGCACGTCGTAGGGATCGCGCTGGTCGCCGTAGGCCGGGCCGTCCATGCCCGGCGAGCCGACCGGCATGCCGGGCACCGCAAGGCCGACGGCCTTGGGCTTTTCCTTCAGCAGCCGCTGCATTTCGCGCGCGGGCACATGGCCTTCGATGGCGTAGCCGCCGACGAGGCCCGTGTGGCAGGAGCCTAGCTTGGCCGGAATGCCCAGCCGGTTGCGCGCGGCCGTGTTGCCTTCGTCGTGCACACGGGTGGCGAAGCCGTTCCTGTTGAGATGCTTCACCCAGTCCTGGCAGCAGCCGCAGTTCGGGTCCTTCCAGATCTCGACCATCGGCGCGGCGGCCAGCGCTTTGGTCGCGGCGAAAGGCATGGCGGTGGAAGCCAACGCCAGCAACACGCGTCTTCTCTTCATGGGGTCTCCTTCAGGATTTGTGGCCGCCCATGGCGGCAGGCAGCACGCGGACGCGGCCCGCCATGCCGAGCTCGTAGTGGTCCTTCACGAGGCAGGCGAAGTCGAAGTCGCCGGCGCGGTTGAAGGTCCAGACCATGCTGCCGGTCTTGCCGGCGGGCACGTGGACCATCCATGGATCGTCGTGCTCCATGTCCGGAAACTTCTTCATCATGGCCGCGTGGGCCTCGATCTCGGCGGTGGTGCCGAGCACCAGCTCGTGCAGCTCCTTGCCGCGGTTCTTCAAGCGCAGGCGGACGGTGTCGCCCTCGCGCACCTCGATGACCGAGGGCTTGAAGCTCATGTCGTCGGCCATCGCGATGTCGATGGTGCGCTTCACCGCGCTGCTCTTGCCGGCGATGCCCCAGGGCTTCTGCTCGGGCGCGAGTTCGGCGGCGCCCTTCGGCCTGGGTTTGTTGTGGGCCTCGTGCGCGAACGAGGCGCTGGCGAGTGCCGCGAGCGCAAGGCCCGCGACGATGGACTTGAGTTGTGTCTTTTTCATGAGGTGAGCTCCGTGAGAAAGGAGGACGAAAGAGCAGAGGTCAGTGGTTGTGCGCGTCATGCCCCGAGGGCTTGCGCACGGTCGCGTCGGGCTTGGCGCCCGTCGGCGAGGCCGGGGCTTCCTTGCGGGTCGCCGGCGGCACGTTCGCGCCCTTCACCTCGCGCGCGACGGTGCCCGGCGGGTGCCTGAACCAGCCCGGGTCGCGGTAGTCGCCGGGTTTCTGGTCGCGCCGCACCTTCAGCAGCGTGAACATGCCGCCCATCTCGGCCGAGCCGAAGGGGCCGGTGCCGGTCATCATCGGCACGGTGTTGTCGGGAATGGGCATCTCCATCTCGCCCATGTCGGCCATGCCTTTGTCGCCCATCACCATGTAGTCGGGGACGAGCTTTTTTATCTTCTCGGCCACGCCCTTGTGGTCGACACCGATCATGGTGGGCACGTCGTGGCCCATCGGGCCCATGGCGTGGTGCGACTTGTGGCAGTGCATGGCCCAGTCGCCTTCCTCGTCGGCGATGAACTCCAGCTGCCGCATCTGGCCCACCGCCACGTCCACCGACACCTCGGGCCAGCGCGCGGTGCGCGGCACGGGGCCGCCGTCGGTGCCGGTCACCTCGAACTCGTGGCCGTGGATGTGGATCGGGTGGTTGGTCATCGTCAGGTTGCCCACGCGGATGCGCACGCGGTCGCCCTTGCGCACGTTGAGCGTGTCGATGCCCGGGAACACGCGGCTGTTGAAGCTCCAGATGTTGAAGTCGGTCATGGTGTTGACCTTGGGCGTGGCGCTGCCGGGCTCCACGTCGAAGCTGCCGAGCAGGAAGCAGAAGTCGCGCTGCACCGGCTCGATCAGCGGATGGCTTTCCTTCGGGTGCGTCACCCAGAAGCCCATCATCCCCATCGCCATCTGCACCATCTCGTCGGCGTGCGGGTGGTACATGAAGGTGCCGGGCCGGCGCGCGGTGAACTCGTAGACGAAGGTCCTGCCCGGCGGAATGTGCGGCTGCGTGATGCCGCCCACGCCGTCCATGCCGTTGGGCAGGCGCTGGCCGTGCCAGTGCACGGTGGTGTGCTCGGGCAGCCTGTTGGTGACGAAGATGCGCACGCGGTCGCCCTCGACCACCTCGATGGTCGGGCCGGGCGACTGGCCGTTGTAGCCCCACATGTTGACCTTGAAGCCCGGCGCCATCTCGCGCACCACCGGCTCGGCGACGAGGTGGAATTCCTTGACCCCGGCGTTCATGCGCCAGGGCAGCGTCCAGCCGTTGAGCGTGACGACAGGGTTGTAGGGGCGGCCGTTGGGCGGCAAGAGCGGCGGTGCGGTGGCGGTGGAGCCCTGCGACACCGGCTCGGGCAGCGCGGCCATCGACACGCGGCTCACGCTCGTGGCGGCGACGGCCGTGGCCGCGCCCGCGAAGAAGTTGCGGCGGTTCATGTCAGTGCCCTCCCGTTGCCGGCGCTTCGGTGGCCGAAGCGGTCTGCAGCGCGGACATTCCACCGGGCGAGCTGCCCGTGAGCACCAGCTGCAGGTCGGTGTCGGCGATCCAGAAATCGCGCTGCGCCTCGATGCCCGCGTTCACCGCGAGCATGCTGGCGCGCGTCTCGCCCAGCAGTTCCCACACGCTGGCGAGCATGCCGTTGTAGCGCAGCACCATTTCCTCGTTGACCTTCCTGCGCAGCGGCAGCACCTCGTCGCGGTAGCGGCGGGCGAGCGCGTACGCCGTGTTCCAGCCCTGCCATGCCTCGCGCGCCTCGCTCGCGGCGAGCACGCCCACGTCGCGCACGCGGGCCGCCGACTGCAGGTACTGCGCCTCGGCGCGGCCGTTGCGGGACTGGCCCCAGTCGAAGATGGGAATCGGCAGCTCCAGGTCGAAGCCGCGCTGGGTCTTCTTCGTGCGGTCGGCGTCGTTGTCGAAGGTGGTGTTGCGCACCACGCCGATCTCCAGCGCGTTGATGACGCTGGTGGCGTGCGTGAGGCCGAGCGAGCCGGCCACAGCGTTGTTCTGCGCCTGTGCCGAGCGCACGTCCAGGCGGTCGCGCAGCGCCCGCGCCTGCACGTCGCCGAGCTCCGGCGCGGCCTTCGGCAGCGGCGGCAGACGGTCGGGCAGGGTGTAGCTCGCGGCGCGTTCGCCACCCAGGCCCATCAGGCGCGTGAGCTGCTCGCGCGAGGCGACTGCGGACTGCTCGGCGCGCGCAAGCTGTGCAGCGGCGTCGGCCAGCAGCAGCTGTTCGCGCGTGCGCTGCAGCGCGCTCCAGTTGCCGGCCTGGGCCATGCGGTGCGCGAGCTCGGCACCGGCTTCGGCGGTTTCCTTCGCGTCACGCAGATAGGCCACGCCCTGTTGTGCGGCCACTGCGCGAACCCAGGCGCGGCGCGTGTCGGCCGCGAGCATCAGCACGCTCTGCGCGGCCTGCAGCTTGGCGGCCTCGTGCCGCTGGCCGGCCCACCGGGCCTGCCATGGCAGCGTGACGAGGCCCAGCACGTTGAAGCTGAGCATCCGCTCGAACTCGCGCTCGCTGCCCTGCGCCAGGCGACTGAAGGAGAGCACCGGGTTCGGCAGGCTCGCGGCCTGCACGCGGTCGGCATCGCTGAGCTGCAGGGTCGCGAAGGCGTCCTGCACGCGCGGGCCGTTGATGAGCGCGATGCGCACCGCGGACTCGACGTCCAGCGGTTTGGCCAGCAGCGCATCGACGCTCTTCTGCGAAGCCTCGTCGGGCGTGCGCTGGGCGGTGGCGCCCGCCATGAGCGGGTTGCCCGACACCAGCGCCTGCACGTCGGCGCTGCCGCCGTCGGGCGAGAGGCTGGCGCAGCCGGCGAGCACCAGCGCGGCGGCCAGCGCTGCGCCGGTCCTGATGGTTCCGATGGATGGGAGCCGCGGCGGGCGCGCTTCGCTACGCCTGCGATGGCCACGGGTGCCGGCAGCCTGCCGGCGAATGAGGGAATTCACTTTCGATCTCCATGAGCAATACGACGGACGCCGCGAGCCGGAACAACGGGCTCACTGCGGACGGACTACGGGCAGGGAGATCAGGAAATGGGCGGCTTCAGGCCCTGGACGGGCTCCGCGCTGGCGAAGCGTGCCGCGTGGGCCGCGGGCGACGCCTGGGGCGCGCCGTGAACGATGGCGACAACAGGCATGCCGCCGAGCGCCACGGTGTGGCAGACCTGGCAGGCGACGCAGGTGCCGCAGCCTTGGTGGTCGTTGTGGCTGGTGTTGCTGCTGCCGTCGTCATGGCTGCTGCCGTGGGCAGACGACATGGCCATCGCCATGTCGCCGCCTGCATCGGCATCCATCGCCTCGTGGCAATGGGCTTCGGTTGCTGCTGAGGCCACGGTAGCGGCCTCCATGGCCGCCGGCAGCGAATGCCGCACCATCTCGACCGCCATGGCATCGCCCAGCCAGCCGCGGATGGGCAGCAGGACGATCATGATGGCGAGCAGCAGGGTGCGCATGGGGCGGGATGATAAACCGGCGGATCGGCACGCAGGTCAAGACACCAGTTGGCCGCGGGCCTTGTCGACCCACACCTGCAGGTTGTCGAGCAGGTCCTTCTGGCTGAAGGAGCAGCTTTCCTCGCTGAAGAGCGCGCTCGACTCCAGCCGGTCGAGCAGGCCGAGCAGCACCTCGCCGTAGCGCGGGGGGAGGGCGCCCAGCAGTTCGGTACTGGCGCGGGCCTCGTCCGACAGCGTGGTGACGGAGCCGCCTTCGTTGTTGCGCAAGGCCGCGACGCGCGCGGCGATTGCGTCGAGCTGCTGCAGCGCGGCGCTCACGATGCGTTCTTTCCGGGAGGCGGCAGCGAGAGGCCGCGTTCGCGCATCAGGTCGCGCAGGATGTCGGGGTAGTCGGTGATGATGCCGTCGGCGCCCCAGTCCATCAGCCGCTGCATGTCGGCGCGCTGGTTCACCGTCCAGGGCAGCACCTTCAGGCCGAGCTTGTGGGCCTCGCGAATGACCTCGGGCGTGAGGTCGGCGAAGGCCGGCGACCAGATCACCGGCCCCGGCGCATTGGCCGACGCGGCCCTGACCATCTGCGGCACCGAGGCGAAGCTGGCCGCGTCGAGGCCGTCGGTCCAGCGCTTGTCCTTCAGCGTGCGGGCCGTGGTGAGATAGGCGCGCGGCAGCTGCGGCGCGAGCTTGCCCACCAGCGTGAGCGTGCGCCAGTCGAAGCTCTGGATGGTCACGCGGCCGGCCATGTTCGCCTTGTCGATCTCGGCGAGCAGCGCGCGCACCATCGGCTCGGGCGCGGCGGTTTCGTCGGGCTTCGACGGGTCGATCTTGGTCTCGATGTTGAAGCGCACCGTGGCGGCATCCGCGCCGCGAGCCTGCACTTGCGCGAAGAGCGAGGCCAGCGTGGGAATGCGCTCGCCGTCGCGCGGAGCCTGCAGCGCGAACAGCTTGCCGTAGTTGCTCGCCGGGTTGATGCGCCCCACGTCGTAGGTCTGCAGCTGTGCCAGCGTGAGCGTGCGGATGGGCGCGCCGCTCTTCGGCGCGAGCCATGCGCCGCTCGCGTCGCGCGTGTGGTCGGGGTTGAGCGAGGTGTCGTGCGAGATCACGACCACGCCATCGGCCGTGAGCCCGATGTCCAGCTCCAGCGTGGTCACGCCCATGTCGACTGCGTTGGAGAACGCGGCCAGCGTGTTCTCGGGCGCCAGTCCGCGTCCGCCGCGATGGGCTTCGAGGTCGAAATGCTGCTTGGCCGTGGGCATGATGGCCGAGCAGCCGGCCAGGAGCAGCGCCGAGGCCAGGAGGGTGTATTTCATTTGAGCTGTACCTTGATGCCGTTGTCCTGCACGGTGATGTCGCCGATCTCGTAGGTCTTGCGCCCCACGGTGAGCTCGTCGGCCGTGAAGCTGCGCAGCACCTGCCCCTGCAGCAGCTCCTGCGCGACCACCGCGCCCACCTTCTGCAGCCGCTCCGCGTCGCGGCCCTCGATGCCCTGCAGCTCCAGGCGCTCGGCCTTGGGCTGGTCAAGCCGCAGCGCGCGCGCCGTGGCGTCGTACCGCAGGGCGCTGCTGACCGACACCACGCCCTGCACCGGCGAAGCCGCCAGCAGCGGGCTCGCGATGGTCAGCGTGGCGGTGATGGCGGCGCGATTGGCCTTCGAATCCAGGCCCAGCTGCGGATCGCGCAGGCCGACCATGAAGATCTCGGCATAGCGCTCTGCCACCGGAAAGCGCTTGGCGATCTGCGTTTGCAGCTCGTCGCGGCTGGCGGTGTATTCGCTGGTGAAGAAGTTGAAACCGGCCAGCGCCGCGAAGGGCGCCTGCAGCGCCGTGGCGCCCAGCAGCGCGCGCAGCACCCGGCGGCGGGAGGTGGGGGGCGGGTTGCGGTGGTTCATAGGGCTCCGAGCTTGCCACAGGCGGGAAGTTTCCCGGTGCCGGGCGGCGCGCCGATGGCCTGTACCTGCATCTCGTAGCGGGCGAAGGCCCGCTCGCCCTTGTGGATTTCGCTGTGCAGCGAAAAACCGAAGCGCTCGTACAGCGAGCGCAGCGGCGTCCGGTCGGCCACGCAGTCGAGCCGCAGCCAAGGTCGGCCCAGTTGCGCCGCGCGTTCGCGCGCGAACTCCAGCAGCCGCACCGAAACGCCATGCCCCGCCCAGGCCCGGCTCACCGCGAGCTTGTGCACGTAGAGCGCGCTGCCGCTTTCCATCTCGGGCCAGAAGCCCGGGTCCTCGAGGTCGATCCGCACCACGCCGGCCACGTCAGTGCCTGCGCGGGCGATGAAGTAGCCGCCGGCATCGGTGTCGCGCTGCACGCGCTCCAGGCCGACGTCGGCAGCCGACCACAGCGGCCGGCCCTCGGCGGCAATCCATCGGGCGGCTTCGTTCAGCACGGCGGCGACTGTGGCGGCCTCGTCGGGCCTGGCTTGTTCGATCTGCATCGAGGGCAGAGCATAGCGGTGCGAGACCTCAGCCATGCCGGACGACGTCGAAGCCTTCCTCCGGCGACGGCGCGGCGAAGTGGCTGCCGATCAGGTCGAACTGCGCGTCCGTCGTCTCGAAGGGATGCGTGCCGCTCGCGTTGCGCGCGCGCAGGCGGGCCTTGCAGACCTCGTCGGGCACGTCGAGAAAGTGCAGCGCGTGCGCCGCGCCGGCGCCCTCGAAGATGCCGCGCATCCACTGGCGGCTGGCCACCGTGTTGGCGGGAAAGTCGAGCACCACCGAAACGCCCGCGCCGAGCAGCGCCACCACATGCTCCGCCATCGCCTTCTTCAGCCGGCCCGCACGGCGCACGTAGTCGGGCAGTTCGTGGATCTCGCCGGGGTACAGCGCGGCCAGCCATGTGTCCTCGCTGATCAGCACCGTGGTGGGCGCTTCGGCGAGCTGCCGCGTGAGCGTGGACTTGCCGGCGCCGATCTTGCCGCAGACCATGTGGAGCACGGCGCGGGGGAGTGGTGTCATATCGATCTCCTGGAGGGGTGGAAGAAAGATGCCCCAGGAAACGAAAAACCCGCCTCGTGGAGCGGGTTGCATGGCGTGTACCTGTTGTCGTTCGAAGTGCCGCGCGCTAACCCACCGTCTTCAGGATGGGTCGAATAATGGACGCGGTACGCAGGCAGGCCATGGGCCGAGGATAACCCGGCCGGTTTCGATTCAGTCGTGCAGCGAAGACAGGAACTGCTTCAGCTCCGCCGTCCGCGGATTGCCGAACAGCTCCGCCGGAGGCCCCATCTCGTGCACGCGGCCCTGGTGCATGAAGATCACGCGGTCGCTGACCTTGCGCGCGAAGCTCATCTCGTGCGTGACCATCAGCAGCGTCATGCCCTCGTCGGCCAGCGATTCCACCACGCGCAGCACCTCGCCCACCAGCTCGGGGTCGAGCGCGGACGTGATCTCGTCGCACAGCAGCACGGCCGGCTCCATCGCCAGCGCGCGGGCGATGGCCACGCGCTGCTGCTGGCCGCCGGAGAGTTGGTCGGGCATGGCATCGAATTTCTCGGCCAGGCCCACGCGAGCGAGCAGCTTGCGCGCCTGCGAGGCGGCTTCGAGGCTGGTGCGCTTCTTCACCAGCGTGGGCGCGAGCATCACGTTCTTGCCGACCGTGAGGTGCGGAAACAGGTTGAAGCCCTGGAAGATCATGCCCACGCGCTGGCGCAGCTCGCGCATGGCCATGGCGCTCTCGTGCAGCAACGGTTTGCCGTCCACCGTGAGCGAGCCTTCCTGGAACACCTCCAGCCCATTGATGCAGCGAAGCAGCGTGCTCTTGCCCGAGCCGCTCTTGCCGATGATGGCGATCACCTCGCCGCGCTTCACTTCGAGGTCGATGCCCTTGAGCACCTCGTTGGTGCCGTACGACTTGCGCAGCGCCGTGATGCGCACGATGGGCGAGCCTGCCACGGTGGCGGGCTGTTGTTGGGGTTCAAGCACGGCGGCCATGGGATTTCCTCTCGAGGTTCTTGGCGTACAGGCTCACCGGGAAGCACAGCACGAAATAAAGCAGGGCCACGCAGCTGAACACCACGAAGGGCTTGAAGGTGGCGTTCGAAATCATGCTGCCGGCCTTGGTGAGTTCGACGAAGCCGATCACCGAGGCCAGCGCGGTGCCCTTGATGACCTGTACCAGGAAGCCCACCGTGGGCGCGATGGCGATCTTCACCGCCTGCGGCAGGATCACGTGGCGCAGCTGCTCGCCGAAGCTCAGCGCGAGGCTGCCCGAGGCCTCCCACTGGCCCTTCGGTATCGAGGCCACGCAGCCGCGCCAGATCTCGGTGAGAAAGGCGCTGGTGTAGAGCGTGAGCGCCACGCTGGCGGCGGTCCACGCCGACACATCCACGCCGAAGAGCGCGATGCCGAAGTAGGCCAGGAAGAGCTGCATCAGCAGCGGCGTGCCCTGGAAGAGCTGCACGTAAAGGCCCACGGCCCGGCCGATCGCCTTGCCGCCGCGCAGCCGCAAAAAGAGCAGCAGCGCACCCACGATGCCGCCGCCTATGAAGGCGATGAGCGAGAGCACGACAGTCCAGCGCAGTGCCAGCAGCAGGTTGCGCAGGATGTCCCAAAGTGAAAAGTCAGCCATGATGGTGAAAGTGCCCGTGTTCGCTCAGCGTCCGAAGAAGAACTTCGGCCCTGCCCAGTCGAGCAGCCGCCGCAGCGCCACCGACAGCGCCAGGTAGATCAGCGTGGCGACGATGAAGGCCTCGAAGGCGCGGAAGTTGCGGCTCTGGATGAGGTTGGCCGCGTAGCTCAGCTCCTCGGTGGAGATCTGCCCGCACACGGCAGAGCCCAGCATCACGATGACGATCTGGCTCACCATCGCGGGCCACACCTTCTTGAGCGCCGGCGGCAGCACCACGCGCAGGAACACCTGCGACTTGCTGAGCGCCAGGCTCACGGCCGCCTCGATCTGCCCCTTGGGCGTGGCCTCGATGCCGGCGCGGATGATCTCGGTGGAGTAGGCGCCCAGGTTCAGCACCATCGCGATCACCGAGGCCACCTCCGGCGTGAGCTTGACGCCCGCGGCCGGCAGCCCGAAGAAGATGAAGAACAGCTGCACGATGAAGGGCGTGTTGCGGATCAGCTCCACGTACGTGCCCACGATGGCGCGCAGCCACTTCGGGCCGTCGGCGCGCGCCCAGGCGCAGAAGGTGCCCACGATCATGCCCAGCACGGTGCCGACGGCGGTCAGGCCGATGGTCCACGCCACGCCGCGCAGCAGCAGCGGCCACTCGGAGAGCACCGCAGCAAAGTCAAACTCGATGTTCATAAGTCAGCCTTCTCTTCGTGGAACGCCGCGGAACCGGCTTTGCCGGGCCGCAGGCGTTGCCCCCAGCGAGGGGGTGTGCGCAGCGACACGAAGTGCGCGAAGCATGGGGGAGTGCTTGTTCAGACGGGGAGGTCGCCAGCGGCCTTGCCGAGCCACTTCTTCGACATGGCGTCGAGCGTGCCGTCCTTCTTGGCGGCCGCGATGATCTCGTTGACCTTGGTCTTCAGCGCGGTCTCGCCCTTGGCCACGCCGACGAAGCAGGGGCTGTCCTTCAGCAGCAGCTTGAACTCGGCGCTGACCTTCGGGTTCTTGGCGAGCATGTCGCCGGCCACGGCGGCGCTGGTCGCGATGGTCTGCGTCTGGCCGGCCACGAAGGCGGCGATGGTCGCGTTGTTGTCCTCGAAGCGGCGGTAGTCGACGTTCGGCGGCGCCACCTTGTTCAGCTCCTGGTCTTCCATCGCGCCGCGCGTCACGGCCACGGTCTTGCCGGCCATGTCGGCGAAGCTGGTGAGCTTCATGCTCTTGGCGGCGTACACGGCCTGGAAGAAGGGCGCGTAGGCCGACGAGAAGTCGATCACCTTCTCGCGCTCGGGGTTCTTGCCCAGCGTGGAGATCACCAGGTCGGCCTTCCTGGTCTGCAGGTACGGGATGCGGTTGGCGCTGGTCACGGGCACCAGCTCGACCTTCACGCCGAGCTTGGCGGCGATCAGCTCTGCCATCTCCACGTCGAGGCCTTGCGGCTTCATGTTCTTGTCGACCGAGCCGTAGGGCGGGTAGTCGGTGGGCACGGCGATCTTGATGGTCTTGGCCTTGAGCACGTTGTCGAGCGCGTTCTGGGCATAGGCGCCGCCGGCCGAGGCCAGCATGGCGGCGGAAGCGAGCGCGAGGGCGATGCGGCGCTTGGAAGCAGAGAAAGTCATAGCAGGGCTCCTAGGTAAGTCGAAGAATCGGAATCGGGTGGTGCGCCGGGCTTGCGGCCCTTGCCTTTGGGCGTGGCCGTGTTCTGAAGCGGCGCCAGCGCGTCGCGCAGCTGCGCCAGCGGATCGGTGGGCGCCTGCACGCGCAGCGCCGACTGCACCGTGCCGATGTGCTCGGCCATCAGCGCCTCGGCGGCGGCGTGGTCGCCGCGCTCCAGCGCCGCGACGATCTGCACGTGGTCTTCGCAGGACTGCACCGCGTCGTGCGTGGACTGGTAGAGCATCGCGATCAGCGTGGTGCGCGCCGTGTAGTCGCGCAGCGTGTCGGCCAGCAGCGTGTTGCCCAGGCACTCGGCCAGGCAGACATGGAAATCGCCCAGCAGGAAGCTGCGGTTGCCGACGTCGCTCTCTTTCAGTGCGGCCTTTTCACGCTGCAGGTGCGCTTTCAGTTGGCGCAGGGCGGTCTTCTCGATCTTGCCGGCGGTGCCCGCGCTGCGGATGAGGCCCAGCTCGATCACCCGCCGCGCCTCGAAGGCCTCGCGCGCCTCGTCCTGCGAAGGCTCGATGACGAACCAGCCGCGCCGCGCGCTCACCGTGACGATGCCGCGCGCCGCCAGCCGCGTGAGCGCCTCGCGCACGATGGTGCGGCTGCAGTCGAACAGCATCGCCAACTGCTGCTCGCCCAGGCGCGAACCCGGCGCGAGCTTCTGCGCCATCACCGCCTCGACGATGCGTGCACTGATTTCGGATGCGGAGATGGCCATAGGCCTGCATACCAGCAGCTTCTGTGCCAACTGGTATGCAAGACGTGTGCACCAAAAAGATGCTTGGCGGTCTCCAGGCTTTCAGAACCTGCTTGGAAAATCACCTTTCTCGAATGCGGGAATCATGGCCTTGAGTTCCTCGACCCGCTCTGGCGTGCAGAACTTGGGGTTGGCCTTGCTCTGCGCCGCATGGAAATCGATGCCGTTCATGCCGTGCGTCAGTGCGTCCTGCTGGTACTTGCCGACAAGTGCCGCGATGACGCCCGCGCGGTCGTACGGAATGCCGCAGGTCATCGCCGCGCCCAGGCGCGACCAGGCGAATTGCAGGTTCGGGTCCCACCCTGCGGCGTCGGGCCCGGTGAAGCCCTTGTCGTAGTGGTACTCGTAGACGTTCGGCTCGATCTTGTAGGCGCCCATCCCGCCTTTGCCCCGGTAGCCGCCATAGTCGGCGGCCAAGGCTGCCTGCCCTGCCACCGCGGCAAGCAGGAGGATGGCGATGCGTGCCGTGCTCATGTTCATATTCATATGGAATCTAGGAAGGGTTGCTGGCGGCTATCTCGCGACGAAGGTCGCGCTGTCGTAGCCGTACCGAGCAAGTAGCGCATCGAAGGGCGATTGCCCCAGCGAGGCGAGCAGCTGCGCACGATCGTCCGGTTTGAGTTCGGTGCCCAGCAATTCCTTGCCGCGTTCGAGGTCCTTCCTGGCCAATTCGCGCTTGCCCTGAGCGTCGTATGTGAGGGCGCGGTATAGGTAGGCCCACGCATAGGTCGGTTGATAGCTCAGGCCCTCGGTGAAGGCTTCGGTCGCTTCGGGCCATTGCTTGAGCTCGCTCAAGGTCCTGCCCAGGTGGTAGTACGGCGCCATGCCCGCAAGGCCGAGCCGCTGGTCCTGCATCTTGCGCAGCAGCTCGAGTGCCTTTTCGGGTTGCCCTGCATCTCGGTACAGCGACGCAAGATTCATGAAGTCCCAGCTCTCGCGGGGTGGCACCAGGCGCTGGGACGCCTCCAGGTCCTGAATGGCCTCACTGTATTGTTTGAGCTGCCCTCTCACTTGGCTGCGTATCTTCAGCGCCAGGCCTTTCAGGATGGCGGTCTGCGGTCCGCTGTCTACACAACGGGTCCAGAGCTCCAAGGCCTTGTCCGGTTGGACATACGCGGTTTTGTTGTCGGTCAGTGGCAGGTTGCTTGCGACCCTGCATGCGCCTTGGCCGGAGAGGGGCACAGACGCGCAGCCCGCGACGGCCACTCCCAGCGCGGCGGCCAGGACGATTCTCATGACGGCTTGGCTCATTGCTGCAGCGAGGCGGGAAGGTCAGGACGCACGCGCTCCAGCAAGGGTGGCGTGACGGAGCCTTGCAAGGCGCAGGAGACCTTGGTTCGGCCGGGGGCCTCGTCGGCTTCGATGAGCAGAACGCGCTCGACAGAGCCCTTCTGCGTCACGGATCCGGATTGTCCGCCCCGGCGCCATGCGTCGATGGGATCGCCGATCCGCCGGTTCTCCGCGCGAGCCCATTCGGCGCCTGTCTTCACGACGCGCTGGGCTGGCTGCAGAAGACGGTTGAGGGCGTCCGCGGCGTTGTCGGGTGTGCCTTCGACGTCGAATCCCCACCAGATGAATGCGCCCATTGTCGCGTCGTAGCTCACCTCGTTGCGCCAGGCGAGCAGGCGCAGGCCTGCCACGTCGATCGGCCGTGCGAAGGACTGTCGCTGTCCTTTCGGCGACCGCGGGTCAGCCACCGTCGGGGCGGCTGCCGTGCCGTTCGCGGCGACTTCGACGCCTGATCCAAAGAGCTGCGGCTTCTGGCCCAGCAAGGTGAAAAACGACGCATCGCATTGCGCGAACGCCGTGAGCGCCGTCTTCGCTACGTCGAGGTCGGGCGCGAGGTTGGCGGATGCCTTGTCGGCGGCACCGGCCGAGAATGACATGGCCGTGAGGCAGGCCAGGGCTGCCATGCGGCGGCCGAAACCGGTGTGGTCTTGATGTGTGAGCATTGCGCGATTCCTCCCGTTAGATTGCGTTGGCCTTGTCGCCGACGATCAAGCCTACCTCCGTGCGACAAGGTGCGGCACTATATCCAAGAGGGTTGGCGGAGCGCGTCGGAGCAGGCGCGCGACCGGCCCATCGGCGCTCAGTCCATCCGCGCGCCGGAGGCCTTCACCGCCTTCTCCCAGCGCGGGGTTTCCGTGGCGAGGAAGCGCGCGAAGTCGTCGCTGCCCAGGAAGGCCGGGTCGGCGCCCTGGCTCACCATTCGTTCGCGCACCTCGGGGTTGTTGAGCACCTGCTTGAAGGCGTCGCTGAGCTTGGCGACCACGTCCTTGGGCGTGTCCTTCGGCGCGAGGAAGCCGTAGAAGCCCACCACCTCGAAGCCCTTGACGCCCGATTCGATGACGGTCGGGATGTCGGGCAGGGCGGGGTTGCGCTCGCGGCTGGTCACGGCCAGGGCGCGCACCTTGCCCTGCTTGTGGTAGCTGGCGGCCTGCGGGATCGATTCGGCCATGAACTGCACCTGCCCGCCCATCAGGTCGGTGAAGGCCGGCGCGCTGCCGCGGTAGGGGATGTGCACCATGAAGATGCCGGTGGCGGTCTTGAACATCTCCGGCACCAGGTGGCTGATGCCGCCGTTGCCGGCCGAGCCGTAGTTGACCTGGCCGGGCCGCGCCTTGGCGTAGTCGATGAACTGCTTCAGGTTCTGCACCGGCAGCCTGGGCGTGACCAGCAGCGCCAGCGGCTGCATGGCGGTGCGCGCGATGGGCACGAAGTCGCGCTGCGTGTTGTAGGGCAGCTTGCTGTAGAGCGCGCCGTTGATCACCGCCACGCCGGTGTTGGCCAGCATCAGCGTGTAGCCGTCGGCCGGGCTCTTGGCGACCGCGTCGGCACCCACCGAGCCGCCCGCGCCGGGCTTGTAGTCGACGATCAGCGGCTGGCCCAGCACGGCCTGCAGCTTGTCAGTCAGCAGGCGCGCATGCTGGTCGAGCGGGCCGCCGGCCGGAAAGCCGATGACGATCTTGATCGGCTTGTCGGGGAAGGCGGCCATCGCCGCGGTGGCGCCAAGGCCGAGGGAAAGGACTGCGAGCGCGGTCCGCAGGGGCTTGTTCATGATCCGTCTCCTGTTTTTGTGAGGAGACGATCATAGGCAGCCCGCTCAGCCGGCCAGCGTGGCCTTCAGCGTGATCTCGGGCACGCTTGCCAGCGCCTTCGACAGCGGACAGCCGGCCTTGGCGGCGGCCGCGATCTGCTGGAACTTCGCCTCGTCGAGGTTGGGCACGCTGGCGTCGAGTTCGAGCGCGATGCGGTCGATCTTGAAGCCGTCGCCGTCCTTGGCCAGCCGTACGGCCGCGCGGGTGTCGATCTTGGTGGCGGCCAGGCCTTCCCGCTCCAGCGCGAAGGCGAAGGCCATCGTGAAGCAGGCGGCGTGCGCGGCGCCGACGATCTCCTCGGGGTTGGTGCCGCGCTTGTCGTCCTCGAAGCGGCTGGCGAAGCCGTAGGGGTAGTCCTTGAGGGCGCCGGTCTCGGTGCTGACCAGGCCCTTGCCGGTCTTGCCGGCGCCTTCCCAGTGAACGCTCGCGTGCTTTTCTGCTGCCATGGAAGCTCCTTCGTTTGGGTGGTGGATGGGAGGGGAAAGGAGAAGAGCCTGCAGGTATCGCGCGGAAGGCGGCGCCTGTCTGTAGTCGCAGAGCGCATCCGGCAGGGCCGGGGCATGTGAGAAAAAATGGCGTCACCTAGGCGACGCCCCCGGGGGCTTCCCCGATGCGAGCGGTGGACGTGGCGGCTTAGGCTGGCGGACAACCATCTTCCCCCTCCTGCTCCCGCCCGTGACCACCATGGAACAACGCCCGCATTACAAGTTCTGGCCCAAGCGCCTTCCGCACTCGATCACCGTTCCCGCCACCTCGCTCTGGCACAACCTGGCCACCTCCGCCGCGCGCTACCCCGACAAGCCCGCGCTGGTGTTCTTCGGCCGGGTGACCAGCTACCGCGAGTTCGCCGCCCAGGTCGACCGGCTGGCCGGCACGCTGCATGCGCTGGGCGTGAAGCGCGGCGACCGCGTGATCCTGGACATGCAGAACTGCCCGCAGCTGGTGATCGCGCATTTCGCGATCCTGCGCGCCAATGCGGTGGTGGTGCCGGTCAACCCGATGAACCGGGCCGAGGAGCTCAAGCACTACATCACCGACCCCGACGCCAAGGTGGCGATCATCACCGGCGACCTGGCGCCCGAACTGGCGAAGGCCAGCAACGCGCTGCCGCCGGAGCAGCGGCTGGACCACATGATCGTGACCCAGTTCACCGACGCCTTCGACGCCGACGCCTCGGGCGACGACGCCCCGGCACCCGCATGGAAGGAGTGGCTCACCACCCGCCATCCGCTGCCCGCTCTGGAAGGCGGCAAGGTCATTGCCTGGACTGACGCGCTCGAGGCCGGCCACCCGCCGCCCGAGCACGTGGTGGGCGCCAACGACATGGCGCTGCTGCCCTACACCAGCGGCACCACCGGCCTGCCCAAGGGCTGCATCCACAACCATTCCAGCCTGATGCACAACGCCGTCGCGGGCCAGATGTGGGGCGGCTCGACCTCCGAGACGGTGGTGCTGGCCGTGGTGCCGATGTTCCACATCACCGGCGTGGTGAGCATGATGCACACCGCCATCCTCGCGGCGGCCACGCTGATCATCATGCCGCGCTGGGACCGCGACGTGGCCGGCCGGCTCATCTCGCGCTGGAAGGTCACGGCCTGGACCAACATCCCGACCATGGTCATCGACCTGATGGCCAGCCCCAACTTCAAGGACTACGACCTGTCGAGCATGACCTACATCGGCGGTGGCGGCGCCGCGATGCCGCAGGCCGTGGCGCAGCGCCTCTTCGAGCAGTACGGCCTGAAGTACCAGGAGGGCTACGGCCTCACCGAGACTGCCGCGCCCTCGCACACCAACCCGCTGGACAACCCTAAGCAGCAGTGCCTGGGCATCCCGTTCATGAGCACCGACGCCCGCGTGGTCGACCCCGACACGCTCAAGGAAATGCCCATCGGCGAATCGGGCGAAATCATCATCCACGGGCCAGAGGTGTTCCAGGGCTACTGGAAGCGCCCCGATGCCACTGCGGCAGCTTTCGTCGAATTCGAGGGCAAGCGTTTCTTCCGCTCGGGCGACATGGGCCGCATGGACGAGGATGGCTACTTCTTCATCACCGACCGCCTGAAACGCATGATCAACGCGAGCGGCTTCAAGGTGTGGCCGGCCGAGGTCGAGCTGCTGATGTTCCGCCACCCGGCCATCCAGGAAGCCTGCGTGATCTCGACCAGGGACGACTACCGCGGCGAATCCGTCAAGGCCGTGGTGGTGCTGCGCCCCACCCACAAGGACACCACCGAGCAGCAGATCATCGACTGGTGCCGCGAGAACATGGCCGTCTACAAGATCCCGCGCAAGGTGCAGTTCGTCGACGCGCTGCCCAAGAGCGGTAGCGGGAAGGTGATGTGGCGGCTGCTGCAGGAGGATGAGAACGCGGGGAAGTGAGCTGCAGCCGGGGGCGCGCTACTCCTTGCGCCCCATCGACTTCAACAATCTCCCGGCTTCTTTCTTCCCATCGGGCGTAACCGAAGCCGCCAGCGTCGCCTTCGTCAGGTAGTCGACGACCTTGCGGTGGTTCTTGTGCGGGCCTTCCCAGAGGAAGAGGCGGCCCAGCTCCAGCGCTGCGTCGCCGTCGCCCTGTGCGTAGGCGCGCTCGAACCAGTAGCGGGCCCAGCGGAAATTGCCTTCGTCGCGGTAGCAGATGGCCAGGTTGGCGCAGCCCGCAATGTCGCCTGCCTTGGCCGCCTTGCGATACCAGAGTCGGGCGGCGGCGCTGTCCTGCTTCACGCCGATGCCGTGGTCGAGGAAGTAGCCGACGCTGTTGAGCGCGTGCGTCTCGCCGGCGGCAGCGGCCTTGAGGAACAGCGACAGCGCCTTCTTGTGCGCGCCGGCGTCCCATGCGTCGTTGGCCGCGAAAAACCAGTCGTCCCGGGTGGGTTCCTGCATGTGCGGGTCTCCTTCGAAGCGCCGTTCAGGGAAGAACGCAAGAAAGAAAAAAACTGTGTCCCGATCTTTTCCGGCGTGCGCATCACTTAGCCTCGACCGGACCGGCCATTCTGCCAATCTCCTGGTCCTTCCGGCTTTTTCATGCACTTTCGCGCGCTGCCTTCCAGTCTTCTTGCTCTCGCTCTTCTTGCCTTTCCCCTTCTCTCCCAGGCCGCGCCGCGCAACTGCCTCGTCGTCGGCATCAGCGACGGCGACACGCTCACCGCCCGCTGCGGGCGCATCGGCGCCTACGAGCGCGTGAAGGTGCGCATCGCAGCCATCGACGCGCCCGAGAAGGCCCAGCCCTACGGCCAGCGCAGCAGGCAGGCGCTCGGCGGCATCTGCTTCGGCGAGCAGGCGCTCATCACCGAGGTCGATACCGACCGCTACGGCCGCACCGTGGCCGACGTGAGCTGCAACGGCGAGGACGCCGGCAGCCGCATGGTCTCCGAGGGCTGGGCCTGGGTGTACGACTACAAACGCCTCGCCACCAAGCGCGGCGGCGGCTTGTTCAAGCTCCAGGAGCGCGCTCAGGCGCGCCGCGCCGGCCTCTGGGCCGACCCGAAGCCGACGCCGCCATGGGAATGGCGCAAGCACCAGCGCGACGAACAGGCACGGCCGCACTGGGGCGGCGGCCATTGGGGAAACCTTTTCTGAGCCTGCCGGTGCCTGGAGCCCAGGTTACCAATGTCACGGCAAATTCACGGGATCTCCGGAGCATGGCGGGTTCCCACAATCCCCCGCGACAACAACATGGCCAAAGACTTCGCCCGCATGGAGGACTCCAATCCCTCCACCAACCCCACGATCCATGAAGTTTCCGACCCGGCCCGGCGCGTGTTCGTGCGCGGCGGCATGGCGGCGGCGGTGGCCGGGCTCTTCGGCCCGCTGGCGGCCGGCACGCTGGCCGGATGCGCCACCACTGGCGGCAGCGGCAATGTGAGCGGCCTGGGCCGCGCCATCGGCTTCAAGAGCGTGCCCATGGCAGCCGTCGACACCGTGGTCGTGCCCGAGGGCTACAGCACCCAGGTTCTCTACCGCTGGGGCGACCCGACCGGCATCGCGGGCGCCATGCCCGCCTTCAAGACCGACGGTTCCAACACCGCCGAAGAGCAGGCGCTGCAGGCCGGCATGCATCACGACGGCATGGCCTTCTTCCCGATCGAAGGCTCCAACCGCGGACTGCTGGTGCTGAACCACGAATACGTCGACGATGGCCTGCTTCACCCCGACGGCATGAAGACCTGGACGCCCGAGAAGGTGCGCAAGTCGATGAACGCGCACGGCGTGTCGGTCATCGAGCTGCAGCGCGACGGCGCCGGCAAGTGGACCCAGCTCGCGCCATCGCGCTTCGCGCGCCGCATCACCGCGCTCACCCCGATGACGCTCACCGGCCCCGCCGCCGGCCACGCGATGCTGCGCACCGCCGCCGACCCCTCGGGCACGCAGGTGCTGGGCACCTTCAACAATTGCTCCAACGGCCACACGCCGTGGGGTACCTACCTCACCTGCGAAGAGAACTTCGCCGACTACTTCGAGGGCACTGATACGCCCGACGCCCACCAGAAGCGCTGGGGCATCAAGAAAGGCAACGGCGCCAAGTACCGCTGGCACGAACACGAGGCGCGCTTCGACGTGTCGAAGCACCCGAACGAGTCGAACCGCTACGGCTGGGTGGTCGAGATCGACCCGCAGGACCCCGCCTCCACGCCGCGCAAGCGCACCGCCATGGGCCGCGCCGCGCACGAGGGCGCAGCCACCGCGCTCACCAACGACGGCCGCGCCGTCGTCTACATGGGCGAGGACTCGCGCTTCGAATACATCTACAAGTTCGTGAGCCGCGACGCGGTCAAGCCCGGCGGCGCGGCCGCCAACCGCGACCTGCTCGACCACGGCACGCTGTACGTGGCGCGCTTCGACGTGGACGGCACCGGCGAATGGCTGCCGCTCACGCAAGGCAAGGGTGGCCTCGTGGCCGAGAAGGGCTTCACGACCCAGGGCGACGTGCTCATCAAGGCGCGCCAGGCCAGCGACCTGCTGGGCGCCACGAAAATGGACCGCCCCGAGTGGACCACGGTGGATCCGCTGACCAAGGAGGTCTACTGCACGCTCACCAACAACAGCAGCCGCGGCGCCTCCGGCCAGCCCTTCATGGACGCGGCCAACCCGCGCTCCAACAACACGATGGGGCAGATCATCCGCTGGAAGGAAAGCGGCGACCTCGACGCCACCAAGTTCACGTGGAACCACCTCGTGCTCGCGGGCGATCCGAAGCAGACGCGCTACGAGGCGCAAGGCAACATCAGGGGCGACACCTTCGGCAGCCCCGACGGCCTGATGGTCGACGCGCGCGGCGTGCTGTGGATCGAGACCGACGTGTCGACCTCCACGCTGGGCAAGGGCGAATACGCCAACCTGCCCAACAACCAGATGCTGGCCTGCGACCCGACCAAGGGCGAGATCCGCCGCTTCCTGCTCGGCCCGGCGGGCTGCGAGATCACCGGCCTCACTGCCACGCCAGACCTGCGCACGCTGTTCATCAACATCCAGCACCCGGGCGAACCGGCCAACGAGCGCAGCGATCCCGACCGCCCGCTCGCCGTGTCGAAGTGGCCCGACGGCGCGGGCCGGCCGCGCTCGGCGACCATCGCCATCACCAAGAACGACGGCGGCGTGATCGGGACTTGAGGCTTGGGGGGCAGGGCGCTACTAGCAGCTGCCCCAGCAACGCAGCCCCGGCACGAACAGGCCCGCGGCGAAGCTGACGGCGCAGAACACCAGCAGGATCAGCGCCGCCATCTTCAGCCCCTCGGCGCTCCAGCGCGGCGCGAAGTTGCTGATGAGGAAGCCCGAGGCGAAGGTGCCTTCGAGCCGCTCGGCGCCGCCCCAGCGCAGCACCCAGAGGCAGAACAGCGCTTCGGCCGCATGCGCCGCGATCCAGATGAAGAGCGAGAGCATGTGGCTGGTTTTCAGGATTCGCTTTTGCCTTGAACGTCGGCCACCACGCGCGCGTTGCGCTGGAAGCTCCAGTAGGCGCTGGCCCAATCCATCATCACGACCACGCGGTTGCGAAAGCCGATCAGGAAGTAGGCGTGCGCGAACAGCCAGAACAGCCATGCGAGCCGGCCGCTGAAGCGCAGCGGGCCGAAAGGCGTGCCCAGGTCGACCACCGCCGAGTTGCGGCCGATGGTCGCAAGGTTGCCGTAGTCGGCATAACGGAACGGCACCGTCGGCTGGCCCGCGATGCGGCGCAGGATGTTGGCGGCCGCCGCGCGCCCCGCCTGCTTGGCGCCGGGCGACACGCCGGGCACCGGCCTGGGCGGCTTGCCGGGCGCGTGGCTCATGGCGGCGGCGAGGTCGCCGACCACGCTGATCTCGGGGTGGCCCGCGAGGCTCAGGTCGGGCTCGACCTTGATGCGGCCTGCGCGGTCGCATTCGACGCCCGTGGCCGCGCCGAGCATGCGGCCCAGCGGCGAAGCCGCCACGCCGGCCGCCCACACCACGCAGCTGCTATCGATTCGGTAGCTGTCGACCGGAGCACCGTCCGCGCCGCCGCCAGTCTGCACTTCGAGCCCGGCGGTGTCGATGGCGGTCACCCGCGCGTTCAGCCGCACTTCGACGCCCAGCTTCTGCAACTGCTCCAGCGCCTTCTGGCTCAGCGACTCGGGCATGGCCTGCAGCACGCGCGGGCCGCCTTCGACCAGCAGCACCTGCGCGCTGGCCGGATCGATGTGGCGGAACTCGCCCGAGAGCGTGTGCTTGGCGATCTCGGCCAGCGTGCCCGCCATCTCGACGCCCGTGGGGCCGGCACCGATCACCACGAAGGTGAGCAGGGCGCGGCGGCGTTCCAGGTCGGCGGTGATCTCGGCGGTCTCGAAGGACAGCAGCACGCGGCGGCGGATCTCGAAGGCATCGGCCAGCGTCTTCAGCCCGGGCGCCACGGTGGACCACTCGTCGTGCCCGAAGTAGCTGTGCGTGGCGCCGGCGGCGACGATCAGGTGGTCGTACGGCACGCGGTCGCCGTTGGCCAGCTGCACCGAGCGCGAGGCCGGATCGATGCCGCTCACCTCGCCCAGCAGCGTCGTGATGTTCTGCTGCTTGCGGAACAGCCCGCGCACCGGCGCCGCGATGGACGGCGCGGCCAGCCCGGCGGTCGCCACCTGGTACAGCAGCGGCTGGAACAGGTGGTGGTTGGTCTTGTCGATCACCGTCACGTCGACATTGGCGTTCTGCAGCTTGCGCGCCGCTTCGAGTCCGCCGAATCCGCAGCCGACGATGACGACTTTGGGCCTGCCCGATGGGTTGGTCGTTTGCATGCGTCGGATGATACGCAGCCCTCCTGCACGCCCCGGCGTCTTGTGCCACAGTGGCTCCCCCTTGTGCTCTTTGCCGAAGTCGCGGCGGCAGGCCTGCGGCGTTTTGTCCTACGTGCTGCCGCGACCCGGATGGGCTACAACTTGCGGCTGACCCGACTGGAGACTCCATGACGCTTTCCCGGCCGACCACTCAGGCGGCGGGCGCCCTGCGCGACAGGTTTCGCGAAGTGCGCGCAGCCAGCCTGACGCTTGCCGCCCCGCTGTCCGCCGAAGACCAGTGCATCCAGTCGATGCCCGATGCCAGCCCCACCAAGTGGCACCTGGCGCACACCACCTGGTTCTTCGAAAGCGTGCTGCTGCAGCCGCACGCCAGCGGCTACCAGCCCTTCGACGCGCGCTTTCTCTATCTCTTCAACTCGTACTACGAGGCGCTCGGCCCGCGCCATCCGCGCCCGCAGCGCGGCCTGCTCACGCGGCCGTCGCTGGACGAGGTGCACGAGTACCGCCGCCATGTCGACGAGGCCGTGGTCGCGCTGCTGGAAGAGGGCGGGCCCGACTGGAGCGTGATCGAGCCCATCGTCACGCTGGGCCTGCACCACGAGCAGCAGCACCAGGAGCTGCTTCTCACCGACATCCTGCATGCGTTCTCCTGCAACCCGATGCTGCCCGCCTACAGGCCCGCCGGCGGCCCCGCGCTTCGCCTTGCCGCGGTGCCGCCCGCGATGCGCTGGATCGAGCAGCACGGTGGCGTGGCCGAGGTGGGGCACGCCGGCACCGGCTTCTCCTTCGACAACGAGACGCCGCGCCACTGTGCGCTGCTGCAGCCTTATGCCATTGCCGACCGACTGGTGAGCTGCGGCGACTTCGCCCAGTTCATCGCCGACGGCGGCTACCAGCGGCCCGACCTGTGGCTGTCCGACGGCTGGGCCGCGGTGCAGGCCAATGGCTGGCGGCATCCGGCCTACTGGCTGGCGCAGGACGATCCGAGGCTGCGTTTTGCCGGTGCCGCCACGGCCCAGGCCGGAGGTGGCTGGCATGTGTTCGGCCTGCACGGCGTGCGGCCGATGGAGGCCGACGCGCCGGTGTCGCAGCTCAGCTTTTATGAAGCCGCCGCCTACGCCGAATGGGCCGGCGCGCGGCTGCCGACCGAGTTCGAATGGGAGGCGGCGCACGATGCGCCCGGCATCTCGCAGATGACCGGACATGTCTGGCAATGGACGCGGTCGTCGTACGACCCGTATCCCGGCTTCAGGCCACTGCCGGGCATCGCCGCCGAATACAACGGCAAGTTCATGGTGGGGCAACTGGTGCTGCGCGGCGGCAGCGTCGCCACGCCGGCCGGGCATGCGCGGCCCAGCTATCGCAACTTCTTCCCGCCGGCGGCGCGCTGGCAGTTCACGGGGCTGCGGCTCGCGAAAGACCTTTGATCATGCGCAATCCAACTTCCTCGTCCTCGCTGTCATCCTTCGTGCCCGCGAAGGCGCGGCAGAAGCCGGCAGCTTCGTCTTCGTCGCGGGCCGATGCAACTGCAGCGCCCCTGTCGGAGTTCGGCCGCGAGATGCAGGCGGGACTGGCGCGTTCGCCGCGCAGCATCTCTCCGAAGTTCTTCTACGACGCGGCAGGCTCGCAGCTGTTCGACCGCATCTGCGAACTGCCCGAGTACTACCCGACGCGTACGGAGCTGCGCATTCTTGGTGAATGCGCTGGCGAGATTGCGGGGCAGATCGGGCCGAATGCGGAGATCGTCGAGTTCGGGGCGGGGTCGCTGACCAAGGTTCGGCTGCTGCTCGATGCGCTGGAGACGCCCAAGCGGTATCTGCCTATCGACATCTCGGGGGAGTATCTGGAGGCGGCCGCGCAGCGGCTGAAGGCGGACTATCCGGAGCTGGTGGTACAGCCTATCGCGGCCGACTACACGATGCCGCTGGTGCTGCCTGCGCCCATGGCTGGTTCAGGTCGACGGGTTGGATTCTTTCCCGGGTCGACGATCGGGAACTTCGAGCCCGATGAGGCGCTGGCTTTTCTGCAGCTGGCTGCGCGAATGTTGCGCGGAGGCGGGCTGCTGATCGGGGTGGATCTGGTGAAAGATCCGGGGCGGTTGCATGCGGCTTACAACGATGCGCAGGGGGTTACGGGGGAGTTCAACCTGAATCTGTTGCGTCGGGCCAATGCTGAGTTGGATGCTGACTTCGACCTCGATGGGTTCTCGCATGCGGCGTTCTACAACGCGCCTCGGCAGCGGATCGAGATGCATCTTGTGAGTCGGCGGGCTCAGAGTGTTTCTTTGAATGGGCAGGTGTTCGGGTTTGAGGAAGGCGAGACTATTCATACGGAGTACTCGCATAAGTTCACTGTTGAGGGGCTTCGGGCGTTGGCTGTGAGGGCTGGGTTTCGGCCTGGGGCGGTTTGGACTGATCCTGAGAGGCTGTTCAGCGTGCACTGGTTGGCTGCTTGAGTCCTTTGGGTTGTTTGCTTCCCGAGGCCGGGACTCGCCCCGGCGGCCGACCTACTTTCTTTTGCTTCGCCAAAAGAAAGTAGGCAAAGAAAAGGCGACCCCACTGTCTGCGACCCCTTCGCTTTGCGAAGGGGCAACCTGCGGTGCTCGCGTTTCGCGGGGTCTCGCAGAACTCGCTTCGCTCAGACAGCTGCGAGCCCTTATCCGCGAAACGCTGCGCTCCTCGGCGCAGCCAGAGGGGAGATGCCCGGGCCATCGCGTTGCTCGGCCCCCAAGGCACAGCAGGCGCTTCGCGCCTGCTGTGCTTGGTATAGGGCGGTCGGCTTGCATGCACTTAGTGCTGCAGAGATCGGTTCCTTAACGTGCATCCCCGGCCGAGCGAAGCAAAGGCCAGTCCAAGGCTGTTCAAAAGCCGAGCGCAGCGATGGCGCGTGTCGATCCCTTCTGGCTGCGCCGAGGAGCGCAGACGTAGGAGGGATCAGGGCCGCAGCTGTTTGAGCGCAACGCAGTGGAGCGAGTTCTGCGGACCCCCTCCGGAGTCGAGCACCGCAGGTTGCCCGTAGCGAAGCGAAGGGACGCAGACAGTAGGGTCGCCTTTCTTTTGCCTACGTTTCTTTGGCGAAGCAAAGAAAAGTAGGTCGGCCGCCGGGCCGAGACCCGGCCCCGGAAAACAAACCCCCAGCAGGGTAGATAACAACCACCAAAAAAGCCAAACCACCAGCAGCGGCACAATAACCCCCGAAAAGCGGCACCCGGCCGCCCCCGGAGACCCCGAAAACCATGAAAGCAACCTGGAACGGCGTAACCATCGCCGAAAGCGACGACACAGTCCTCGTCGAAGGCAACCACTATTTCCCGATGAGTTCGCTCAACCGCGACTTCGTCACCTTCAGCAATCACAAGACCACCTGCCCCTGGAAGGGCACAGCGAACTACTACTCGCTGCTGGTCAACGGCGAACTCAACACCGACGCCGCCTGGTACTACGCCGATCCGAAGCCCGAAGCCGAAGAGATCCGCGACCGCGTCGCGTTCTGGAAGGACGTGAAGGTCAGCGCGCAGTGACCACCGCCGCCTTCACTCCTCCGTTCATTTCGCCGGCCGAGCTGCCCGCCGCGCTGCGCGATCAAGGCTATGCCGTGCTGAGTCCCCAAGGCGTAGCCGAATGGCTCGGTCTCCCGGTCGCGCAGCTCGAAGCGCTGCATGCCGACTGGAACGATCTTCCGCCCGACGACTACCTGAAGGACGGCGGCCGCTATCGCACGCGACGCCATGCCTGCTTCACCGTCGAAGCCGACGAGCAGGCCACGCTCGCCCAGGTGCCGCATCGCGCGCACTGGCAGCCGGTGGAATACAACGCGCTGCATGGCGGCATGCAGCGCTGGTTCGCGCCGATGCTCGACGCCACCATCGCGCAGCCGGTGTGGAAGCGGCTGCTGCAGCAGCTCGGGAAGGCCAGCAGCGAGATGCGCGGTGCGGCGCAGCGCTGGTACGTGGAGGCGCACCAGTTCCGCATCGACACCGCGGGCGGCATCGGTCGCCCCACGCCCGAGGGCGCGCACCGCGATGGCGTGGATCTGGTGGCTGTCGCGCTCGTGGGGCGGCACGGCATCAAGGGCGGAGAGACGCGCGTGTTCGAGGCCAACGGAAGGCGCGGCGAGCGCTTCACGATGACCGAGCCGTGGACGCTTCTGCTGCTCGACGATGCGCGCGTGATCCACGAGTCGACGCCGATCCAGCCGCTCGAAGAGGGCGGCGAGGGCTGGCGCGACACGCTGGTGATCACCTGCCGGGCCGAGGGTTTCCAGGGGGACTGAAGCTGGGCGATCTCGGGGCTTGCCCTTGCTGGCACGAGTCCTACAGCCTGCTCCGCGCAACAACGGTTAAATTCGGGTCCCCGGTCCGGTATGGGCCGAGTCTGTCTGCGAACGAAAGCGAGGTCCCGCCATGTTCAATCACATCCTGGTTCCGATCGACGGCTCCGAAACTTCCATGCTCGCCGTCAGCAAGGCCAGCGGCCTCGCGCTGGCCTTCGGTAGCCGCATCACGCTGATCCACGTGATCGACAACTACCCTTTCATCGGCGTGGGCGCGGACTACGCGCTCGGCCAGAACGAATACCTCGCGGCGGCCACTGCCAGTGCCAATGCCGCCCTCGCACGCGGTGTGGCGGCGCTCGCGGCGGAAGGCCTTCACAGCGACCAACGCGTGATCGATGGCCACGTGGTGCACGAAGGCATCGTCGACACGGCCATCGCCATCGCGGCAGACCTGATCGTGATGGGCTCGCACGGCCGCAGCGGTATCGAGAAACTGCTGCTGGGCAGCGTGACGCAGCGTGTGCTCCAGGACGCGAACATGCCCGTGCTGGTGGTGAAGGGCGGCTGAGCAGCCAGGGGCCCAGCCCGTCACGTCCAATCAGGCGGCCGGTTGAAGAAAAGGCTCTGCTGCGTCACCGGGTGCACGAATCCCAGTTCGCTCGCATGCAGCAGCAGGCGCGCCGCACGCGCCTGCAGTGCGGCGTCGCCGTACAGCGCATCTCCCAGGATCGGATGTCCGATCGACAGCAGATGCACGCGCAGCTGATGCGAACGGCCCGTCAGGGGCTCCAGCAGCACATGTGTGGCGGCGGGCTCGCCGGGCAGCACTGACAGCGCCTTCCATCGCGTGAGGCTGGGCTTGCCCTCCGGATCGATCTTCTGCAGCGGGCGGCGCGGCCAGTCGGCCATCAGCGGCGCGTCGATCAGCGACCACTCCTTGCGCAGCGGCATCGCGCCATCGACGATGGCTTCGTAGCGCTTGTGCACCTCGCGGTCGGCGAAGGCCGCGCTCAGCGCGCGCTGCATCTCGATGCCGCGCGCCATCAGCACCAGGCCGCTGGTGGCCATGTCGAGCCGGTGCACGATCAGCGCGTCGGGCCACTGCCGCATGGCGCGGGCGCTCAGGCAGTCCTGCTTGTCCTCGCCGCGGCCGGGCACACAGAGCAGGCCCGCAGGCTTGTCGAGTACCAGCAGGTACGGGTCTTCGTGAACGGGTTGCAGTGGCGGCGGGGCGGTCATGGAAGCCGCAGAGTGTAGACAGCGGGGCGCCGGGCCCCTTGCCCAGGCTCACGCCCCGCTCATCCGGCCTCGGCTATCCTCGGACGAATGTCCGGCCCCGCCCAAGCCTCCGCTTCCTCTTCCCCCGACGCCCAAGCCACATCGACGGCCGCAGCGATTTCTCCCCCCAGCTTCTCCGACCTGACGCGCGAACGCCCCTTCATGCAGATGTGGACGGCGCGCCTCTTCGGCACGGCCGCCTCGCAGATGTTGCTGGTGGCCATCGGCTGGCACATGTACGAGCTCACCGGCAGCGCCTGGGACCTGGGTCTGGTCGGCCTCTACCAGTTCGTGCCCGCGCTGCTGCTGGCGCTGCTGGCCGGGCACATCGTCGACCGTCACCATCGCGGGCGCATCGTGGCGGCCTGCTTCGCGGTGCAGGGGCTGGTGGCACTGGTGCTGCTGCTGGCGGTGCTCGAGAAGCACGACACGCGCGGCCTGCTGCTGGGCCTTTCTCTGGTGCTGGGCGCGGTGCGGGCCTTCCAGATGCCGGCGCAGCAGGCGCTGACGCCGCTGCTGGTGCCGCCGACCATGCTGTCTCGCGCGATGGCCTTCAGCTCGGCGGGCATGCAGGGCGCGATCATCGGGGGGCCTGCCCTTGGCGGCCTGCTGTTCGTGGCGGGCATGGCGGTGGTGTATGGCGCCAGCGTGGCCTTCTTCGGTGTCGCCTGCGCGCTGGTGCTGCGTCTGCGTTATGCCTACACGCCGGCCGCGCGCGAGCCGGTGACGCTGTCCACGGTGTTCGCGGGCGTCGATTTCATCTGGAAGCGCAAGCCCGTGCTCGGCGCCGTCTCGCTCGACCTGTTCGCGGTGCTGCTGGGCGGCGCGGTGGCGCTGCTGCCGATCTATGCCAAGGACATCCTGCACACCGGTCCCTGGGGCCTGGGCCTGCTGCGCAGCGCACCGGCGGTGGGCGCGCTGGTGATGTCCATCGCGCTCACGCGCCGGCCGGTGGAGCGCCACATCGGGCGCACGCTGCTGCTGGCCATCGGGCTCTTCGGGCTGTGCATGGTGGTGTTCGGCATTTCGAAGAGCTTCGTCGTCTCGCTGATCGCGCTGGCGGTCTCGGGCGGTGCCGACATGGTCAACGTGGTGATCCGCCAGACACTGGTGCAGCTGGAAACGCCCGACGCCATGCGCGGGCGGGTGAGCGCGGTCAACTCGATCTTCATCGGCGCGAGCAACCAGCTCGGCGAGTTCGAGTCGGGCGCCACGGCGGCGCTGCTGGGGCCGGTCGGCTCGGTGGTAGTGGGCGGCGTGGGCACCATGCTGGTCGCGCTGACCTGGTTCAAGCTGTTTCCGTCGCTGGCGCAGCGCGACCGGCTGGTGGTGGCGGCGCCTTCGGTCAGGCCGCCGGCCGCCTAGTCGGCAAACAGGGAGCGCGCGCCCGGCACTTCGAGCGTGACGTCGCCCAGCGCCTGTGCCACGCAGGGCAGGATCCAGCCCTCGGCCTTTTCTTCGGCGCTCAGGCCTGGCCATTCGATGATGTGGCGGGTTTCGCCCGCGAGCCGCAGGCAGATGCAGGTGCGGCAGGTGCCGTTGCGGCACGAGCTCGGCAGCTCGATGCCGGCGGCCTCGGCGGCCTTCAACAGGGTGGTTTCGGCGTCGGTCTCGAAGTCGAGGCCCGAAGGCTCGATCCGGACCTTCATGGTTGCTGCTGCTGTTGCTGGTGCTGCTCGCGGCGTTGCTCGCGCAGCATGAAGAGATACAGGCTCTCGACCTTCTCGCGCGCCCACGGCGTCTTGCGCAGGAACTTGAGGCTGGAGCTCACGCTCGGGTCGAGCGTGAAGCAGCGGATGGGAACGAGCTCGCTCAGGCGCTCCCACCCGTAGTGGCCGGCCAGCGCCGTGACGATGGCCTCCAGCGTGACCCCGTGCAGCGGATTGCGAGGCTGGGGCCTGGGGGCGGGCGCTGGCGCTTCGCTCATCACTTGTTCTTGAGCTTGCCGCGGGGGATCACTTCGGTCGTGATGGTGCGGACCGGCTCGATGCCGCCAGTGCTCACAGGCTTGGGCGGCGAGGTGTCCTTCTTCGGCTTCTTCGCTTCCTTGTTGCTGCGTTGCTGACCCTTGGCCATGTCGGTTTCTCCTGTAGTTGCGACGTATGCGGCCAGCAGTTTAGCGGTGCGGCGACAATAGCCGGTTCCATCCGATTTCCCGCATCCATGTCAGATTACGAAGTTCGCCCCGCGACCCTGCGCGACGCCAAGGCCGTCGCAGAAATCCACGCACTCTCCGTCAAGGCCGCCTACGAAGGCATCCTTCCCGAGGAAGAACTGCGCGCGCTGGCCCCGGCCTCGCGCGAAGCCAAGTGGCGCGAGGCCATCGAATACAGCGAACCCCAGGTGCACGTGGTGGTGCAAGGCAGCGAGGTCGTCGGCTTCGTGGGCTTCGACCGCTCGCGCGACCCCAAGACGCCGCCGACCACCGGCGAGATCTGGGCCATCTACGTCAAGCCCGAGCACTGGGGCAAGGGCGCCGGCGTGGCCCTGTGGGACGCCGCCCGCGAAGGCCTGGAGGAAGAGGGCTGCACCACGGTCACCATCTGGGTGCCCATTCGCAACGACCGCGCCATGCGCTTCCACGAGCTCGCAGGCTTCAAGCGCGAGATGAAGACCGCCAAGACCACCGCCATCGGCACCGTGCGCATCGAGGAAATCCGCCTCAAGCGCAACGTGGCCTGAGCCGGCGACCGCCACATGGACGCCGCCGGCAGCAGTTCTTCCTCCCTCGGCCATGCCGCGCGCGTGCGCTCGCACCAGCGCCGCACGGCCACCGTGCAGTGGATCCGCCGCACCCACGGCTGGTTCGGCCTGTGGGGCGCGGTGCTGGGGCTGCTGTTCGGCTTCAGCGGCATCTGGCTCAACCATCGCAACGTGCTGAAGCTGCCGCAGGCCCAGGAGCGCAGCCGTGCCCAGCTGGCGCTGCCCGATCCGGTGCCGGAAACGCCCGAGGCCATGAGCCGCTGGCTGCAGGAGGCGCTGCGCATGAGCGGCCCGCCGAATTCCAGCCGCGTCGAGGCTGCCAAGCCCGTCGCATGGGCCGACAAGAGCGACAAGACGGCTCCCGCGCTGACGCAGCCGGCGCACTGGATCTTCAACTTCGGCGGCCCCAACGAGATCGTCCAGGCCGAATACTGGCAAGGCAACCGCTCGGTGGGCGTGACCACCACGCGCAACGGCTTCGTCGCCACGCTCACCAACATGCACAAGGGCGGCGCCATGCCGCTGCCCTGGATCCTGCTGGTCGATACGCTGGCCGGCAGCCTGATCTTCCTGTCGATCTCGGGCGTGGTGCTGTGGATGCTCACGCACCGGCGCCGCCGCGTCGGCCTGGCGCTCTTCGGCGCCTCGCTCGCGGCCATGCTGGCCATTGCGCTGAGCGCGCTCTGAGGGCCCGGGAGGCGCCGGCGTACGGGTATTGCGGGGGCGCAACCCGGCTGCGGATAAGCTCGCCGCTTCCTTTTCAGCCCGAATCCTGCCCATGGCCTCCAGCCTGCTCCTGCTGCTCGACGACATCGCGACCGTTCTCGACGACGTATCGGTCCTCACCAAAGTAGCCGCCAAGAAGACGGCCGGCGTCCTGGGCGACGACCTCGCGCTCAACGCGCAGCAGGTCACCGGCGTGAAGGCCGAGCGCGAGATCCCGGTGGTGTGGGCCGTGTGCAAGGGCTCCTTCGTCAACAAGGCCATCCTCGTGCCGGCCGCCCTGGCCATCGGCACCTGGCTGCCCTGGCTGGTGACGCCGCTGCTGATGATCGGCGGCGCTTTCCTCTGTTTCGAAGGCGCGGAAAAACTGGCGCACAAGTTCCTGCACAAGGACGAACACGACACCGACACGCAGCGCCACGAGAAGGCCATGGCCGATGCCTCGATCGACGTGGTCGCGATGGAAAAGGACAAGATCAAGGGCGCGGTGCGCACCGACTTCATCCTCTCGGCGGAGATCATCGCCATCACGCTGGGCACCGTGCAGGGCCAGCCCTTCACCACCCAGCTGAGCGTGCTGGTGGGCATCGCGCTCATCATGACCATCGGCGTCTACGGCCTGGTGGCCGGCATCGTGAAGCTGGACGACGCGGGCCTCTACCTGAGCCGGCGCGCGAGCGCGGGCGCCCAGGCCCTGGGCCGGGGCATCCTGGCAGCGGCGCCGTGGCTCATGAAGGCGCTGTCGGTGGCCGGCACGGCCGCGATGTTCCTCGTGGGCGGCGGCATCCTGGTGCACGGCGTACCGGCGCTGGGCCATGCAGTCGAGGACTGGGCCAAGGCCACTGGCGGCGTGTTCGGCACGCTGGGCTCCATGGGCGTGAATGCCGGCGTGGGCCTGGTGGCCGGCGCCATCGTGCTGGGCGCGGTGGAGCTGGTCGGCAAGATGCGGGGCAAGAAGGCCTGACGCGGTCCGGCTGCCGGTTGTTGGTGTGAGGGGCTGTTGAGCTTCGGCGGATGGCCGCTGCTGCACCGAGGGGCGTTCTGTGGCCTTCGCCAACTGCGTAACTGCGTAACTGCGTAACTGCGTAACTGCGTAACTGCGTAACTGCGTAACTGCGTATTGCAGTTGCGTTGCGCCTCATCTGACCTGTTCCGAGCCTTGCAGATGCGGCTGCGGGCCCATTCGCGAAACTAGCGGGGCCTGACCCGGAGCCCGCGCTACCTACTTCGTGAGCGCGAAGAACTGCGGCCCGTTGGCTCCGGCTGGTCGCGCGGTTTGCAGAGCGAGCGCGCCGGTGGTCCGGTCGATCGTGAAGATCGAGATCGTGTTGTCGCCTTGGTTCGCCGTGTAGGCGAACCGGCCTGTGCGATCCACGGTCACGGAGTTGGGCGTGTTGCCTCCGACGGAGAACGGTTGGCCCGGTACCGCTGTCAGCGCGCCGGTTCGTGGGTTGATGGCGTAGGCCGAGACGTCGTGGGAGTTCCGGTTCGCAACGTACACGAAGCGTCCGGTCGGATCGATGGCCATGCCGAAGGGCGTGTTGCCGGAGGGCACCGAGCCGATCGAAGTCAACGCGCCCGTGGTCTGGTCGATGGAATAAGCGAGCAGGGTGCCGGGGTTGTTGCCGGTGCTCACGTAGGCGAAACGCCCGCTGGGTTCGGCCGCGACGTCGACGAAGCCGCCGACCGGCAGCGCGACCGGCACGGGTGGCGAGATCGGAACGCCGGTGCCCTGGTCCAGGCGGAACACCTCGACGGACGCACCGTTGGGCACGAACGCGAATCGCCCGTCGGGATCGAAACCCAGCTTGCGGCTGTTGCCGCCGGCCACGGCCACGGCCGTGCTGCCGTCGAGGTCGCCGGTGGTGGCGTCGATATTGAGCCGATGGATCTGCCCGTCGCCGATCACGTAGGCAAAACGCCCCTTGGGTTCGACGCCGACAAAAACCGGGCTCGTGCCGACGCCGGTGGTGATATTGAGGTCTTGCGACAGCGTGCCGGCGGGATCGATGGTGTATTGGGTGACGCCTTTGGTACCGACGTAGATGCTGGCGTAGAGCTTTTTCCCCGAGGGATGCACTGTCACGTGCTGGGGGGTGCCTGCCAGGGAGTACGCAGCGGGAGTGGCTGCCGACAAACTGCCATCCGCAGAAACGGTGTATGCAGTCAGATTATTCGATCGCTCGTTGGCCGCAAAGCCGAAACGATCGGCTCCGGCCTCCGAGCAATTGACCCTCACCGAGTTCACTGCCGCCCCCGCCACCGTCCCGAAGGCCTGTTTCGCAACGCAGACCTGCAGCGCCGTGGGCTGCGTCTTCACGGTCACGCCGTAGTCGGCACCGTCGTCCAGCGAAGTGGCGAAGCTGAAGCTGCCATCGGCGCCTATGGCCAGGTCGTCGCCCGCGTTGTTCTGCAGCACCAGCCCGCTGCCTGCCAGGCCAGTGACGGTGCCGCCGACGGCGAACTTCGGTGCGCCCGGGGGCGGTGCAGGAGGAGGCGGTGCGTCGCCTCCGCCGCCGTTGGCCGCAGGAAATGGCGTGAAGGAGAAGCCGCCGCCTCCGCCCCCGCCGCACGATGCAAGCATCAAGGGCACGGCGATGGCCAGGGCGAGGCTCAGGTGGGTGCGAGGGGGCAGCGGCGGCATTTTTTTCTTTGGGAAACAAATGTGGCCGCGATGTTATCGGGACACGCTTCCATTTGCACGCCCCGCGACTGGCCGCCGTCCGCATGCCCGATGGCCGTGCCTATGAACAGCATCCGCTGCCGCGCCGGATGTCAGCAGGCCATACCGGCTGACGGCAACCAGTCCGGGGCTGCCGTCCGTCGCCTGGCGTGGAACGACCGCTTGAATCCGCCGCCGGATGCCGCTGTGGGCCAACTGGATCATGATGCAGGCCTTGGTCGTTTGCCGAGCCCATTTGCCGAGCTCATTTGCCATGAAAAAAATTCGCCACCTTCTCGTTCTTTTCACTGCGGCCGCGTGCACCCACACCGGCGCTCAAACCGCGAGAGCCACCCCGCGCGGTTCCAGCGACTTCCCGAGCCCCGCCGCGTCGCATGGCTCCGTTTCCGAATCGAATGCCGCCGTGTTCAAGGCTTGCGCCAACGCCCCGATAGCGAATGGGACGTGCCCGCTCGATGCGGTCTTCGGCCTCTTCAAGCTGGCGCCGAACAACGACGTGCTGGATTTCAAGGCTTCGAACACCGTCCCCCGGACGATCAACCAGAACTACGGCTGGATCCTGAAGCTCAACCGGAAGACCGGCAAGGTCCGCGTTCTCGAACGCATGACATTGCCGGAAACCCCGAAGACATGGGGCACCGGCGGCCAGCCTTACGGCATGTCGGCGGACCGCAAGACTCTTTCGCTGGACGTGACCTTGACCATCCACGACGGCACCATTGCGAAGTCCTGGGATGTGGTCGAGGGCGATCCTCCCGGCCACTACCTGATCACCGCCTACGTCGAAGACTCCGCCCCGGTGCAGTTCGAGTTCGATGTCATCGATCCAAGATGACCAACTGCCGTGGTCCTGTGCGTTGAATGCGGCTGAGCTGTCTTCCCACGGCAGTTCATGATCGTCCACCGGGGCGCGCCGCTTCGTGCCGTTGGCTGCTGCTGCGCCAGCCCGCCGCGCTGCGGATTTTTCCCTACTCGCGCTTCCTGCCCAGCTTCACCAGCTCGACCACGATCAGCGCGATGCCCAGCACCAATGCGAACCAGCCCACCAGATAGGCCCCCGCCACCATCTCGAACCAGCGCGTGCCCTGCAGGAAGCGCGGCGCCAGCAGGACGGCGATGCCGATCACCAGGCAGAGGATGCCGCGTTCGAGGGTGCGGAGAGGGCGGGATGGTCTTGTCATGCGAGCGGGAGTGTACCGGCGGGATATCAGTAGCTGACGTTCAGGCTGACGCCGGAATAGCCGATGTATCCGTAGATCGCGATGTAGAAGTCACCAGGTGGCGGATTGCTGATGTTCGCTATCTCGTTGCTGCCATTGACGTAGGGACGAATGTCCCAGGCCGTTGCACTCGGCAGACCGCCAAAGCGGATGTACATATCTCCATCACCGCCAGCTGGCCCGGTCATGCTGACGTTCATTTGCGCAATGCCGGGTGGCACCGTGATCTTGAAGTATTTCCAACTGCCAGTGCTGCCGGCAAGCCCTTGCGCTGGCTGGCCATTGGCCAAGGCGGTGATCGCAGGCTGGGTGTCAAGCTTGTACGACCGCATCTTCACGTCATAGTCACTGACAGGTTGGTTCGCTGCTGTCCATGCGATGGTGAAGTTGCCTGCTTTGTCGATTGCAGAGTTCGCATAGAACACGTTGGCGAAACCAGGATCCACCTGGAACTCGTTGCCGATGGGAGTGCCATCGCTCATGAATTGCCTGGCGTAGAGGATGTATCCCGTTGCTGGAGGTGTCGCCTGCATTCTCCAGGTTGCTACGAAGCTGCCATCTTCGGTCATGCTCACATGGGCCTGAGGACTTGACTGCTGCGTTGTCTGATTCAGCCGGATGGGCGATCCAACGGCGTAGCCCGACGCATTAAATCGCAGCACGTAGGAATCCCAGGTGAGTCCGTCCTGGGTGGAGTTCCATGCGATGACGAAAGAACCTTGCGGGCTTGTGGCGAGTACCCCACCGTCTCGTGCCCCTGGCAACGTCGAAGGAATGATCGTTGGCGAGGTGATCGGCTGCGCTTGACTGTTGAAGCGCTGCATGTAGAGCGCCAAGTTGTTGCTCGAGGAATTGTTCACCACAATCCAGGACACCGTGATGTTTCCGGCCGCATCACTGACCATGGTGTTGACGCTCACGGTGTTTGCTATGGGAGCCAAGACCTGGGTTTCGTTGCCCAGAGGAATGCCCGCAGCCGTGAAACGCCTGAGCGCAAGCGCCGAAGTTTGGTTGACGGAGGTCGAATAAAAAATCGAGAGATTGCCATCCGCGTCCATGCTAGTCAGGGCAGCACTCGCATTGAGATGAGGTCTGAATGAGCTTGTTCGAATGTTCCCGTTGCGGTCGTAGAGCGTGATGTTCGCGTTTGCGCTCGTGACGGTGAAGTTCCCCACGCGGTCCGTGGAGATGCCATATGAATAAACCGGCACCGCCATCTTTGTCGGCGAAAGTACCCCGGCAGAACTGATGCGTTGTACATAGCCGGTCGCGGCGGGATAGTCCATCCAGTGCAAGAGCTTTTCGCCGTTCCCGCTCGCAACCAGGCTGGAGAGCCCGGCTATGGCCTGATTTCCCGGAAGGCTTGTATTGACAACGCTGGGGTTGTCGATGGGGCCTGCATTCGCAAGCCCTCCCAGACAAGACAGAACACAGACCGCCACCGTCAAGAGACGTTTCAATGAAGCTAACAACATGAATTCCCTCTTCCTATATTTCGATTTTTAGTCTTCGATTAACGGCTCGAAGAAAAGCCGATTCATTTGTGCGCGGCAGCCCCGATCTCGTCTCGTTAGTGTGTCGTGGCGCCGCGCATGGCTGCCGGGTGGCCCTGCAGCGAAAGGGACTTCCCCGTCGGTACCAGCGTATCCCCGTCCAGCCGCAGGATCGTGACATCCTGGTCGATGAAGTTGCCCACGTACAGATACCTGCCATCGGCGCTCCACACCGCACCCTCCGGCAGCCCGCGCACCACCACCTCGTTGGCGCGCGTGACCTTCTTGCCGTCGATCTTCAGCAGCACCACCGAGCCGTTGCGGTTGTAGAAGTAGGCGTTCTTCGCCGCGTTGCTGCCGCGCAGGATCACCGCCACCGCATGCTTGCCGGTCGGGCTCACGGCCAGGCCCTCGGGGCCGTCGCCGACGACCACCTTGTCGACCACGCGCGGCGGCGCGGCTTCCATGTCGATCACGCTGACCGTGTCGACCTGTCCGTCGGAGGCGCCCGAGTTGCCGTTGTCGGCGGTCAGCGCGAGCTTGCCGTCGGGCGTCACGTCGACGTTGTAGGGCCACAGGCCTGCGGCGAGGTCGACCTTGTTGTAGCTGACCTTCTCGCCGTTCACGTCGAGCAGCGCGATCTTGTGGCTCGGGAACTTGGCCGCCAGCGCACGCTTGCCGTCGGGCGTGAAGCGCACGTGCGCCACCGAGTCGCCCATGGCCACGGTGTCGACCAGCGTCACCTTCTTGCCCGAGATGCGCAGCACGCTCACCGAGTTGTCGGCGCGGTTGGCCACCAGCGCCAGGTCGCCCGCGCGGTTGATCGACAGGCCCGAGGGCTGCCTGCCCACCTGCAGCGTGTCGAGCAGCCTGGGCGGCGTGGTGGTCAGGTCGATCACGAAGAGCCGGTTGTCGGGCACCTGCTTGCGCGCGCCGTTGTCCTCGACCACGTTGAGCGAGTTGGCGACCAGCGCCAGCGTCTCGCCGGGCGTGATCGCGAGGTTGGTCGGCGGACCGGCGATGGTGTTGTCCAGCTGCAGCGTGCCGAGCACCTTGGGCGCCAGCGGATCGGTGCCGATGTCCAGCACCTGCACCGTGTCGCGCCCCATCGGGCCGAGGATCACTGCGCCGGCGTCGTTCCACGACTGCTTCTCGTCGTTCGCCACCAGCATCAGCTGGCGCTGGGGCAGCGTTGGGGTGAGGTTCGTGCAGCCCGCGACGAGCGCAAGGGCCGCGGCCGCGAGCGCGGTGGAACGCAACTTCATGGGTGTCTCCGGTGTGTGTTGTTGTGAGCGCGCATGGTAGCGAAGGGGGCCGCCGGCACAATGGGCCGGTCGATCCAACTTCCGGAACAGCCCATGACCATCGAGATACCGAAGGAAGCCCGCCAGCAGGCCATCACCTCCATCGAGCGCTATTTCCGCGAGAACATGGAAGAACCCATCGGCAACGTCGCGGCGGGTGCGCTGCTCGGTTTCTTCCTGGAGGAGATCGGGCCGCTGGTCTACAACCGGGCGGTGGCCGAAGTGCAGGAGCGGCTGCAGGCGCGCGTTTCGGAGATCGACCTCGAGGTGCACGAGGACGAATTCCAGTACTGGCGCAAATTCGACAAGCAGAAGAAAGGCCGCTAGCAGAAAGGCCGCTAGCGAAGCCTGCCAGCGTAGCGCCCGCGCATCGTGGCGAGTTCAGAAATGCTTCAAAACGTTGCAGAATTCGCAGCCATGCACCTCCACCGCACCTCCCAAAGCCGCGCGACTCCTTCCGTTTTGCGCGCCCTTGCGGCCTTGCCCTTCGTGCTCGCCGCTTCTTTCGCCACCGCACAGCAGGACCCGTCGGGCTTTCCGCTCGACTCGGTCGGCTACCTGAACGAGGAACTGCCCCGCATGGAGGCGGCCATCGCCGCGAAAGACCGCAGCTTCTTCCACGGCGCGATGGTCCGCACAGTGCAGTTCTCGGAGCGCTGGGGCTTCAAGAGCAAGGCCAATCCCGAACTCGCGGCGTACCCGATGTGCACGGCGGCGGTGATGGACTACGCTGTGGTCGGCATGTGCCGGCTCGCACCGTCCGACGAGTGCGAGCCCGGGCTGGCCTCGCGCTTCGACGCGAACGTGCAGCGCTGCCGGGAGCTGGCGGCAAGGAAATAGCCCAAAGAGACGAAAGAAAGAGACACCCGCCATGGACTACGCCGCCCGCTACAAGACCCTCGCCATCGAGCGCCGCGGCGCGAACGGCGGGGTGCTCGACATCCGGATGCTGGCGGCCAACGGCAAGCTGCCCACGGCGGGCCATGACGGCCATCGCGAACTCGCCGAGATCTGGCGCGACGTGTCGGCCGACGACAGCGTGCGCTGCGCGGTGCTGCGGGGCGAAGGGCTGGGCTTCTCGGGCGGCGGCGACCTCGCCATGGTGCAGGACATGACCACCGACGACGCGGTGCGCCAGCGCGTGTGGCGCGAGGCGCGCGACCTCGTCTACAACATCATCAACTGCGACAAGCCCATCGTGAGCGCCATGCACGGCCCGGCGGTGGGCGCGGGCCTGGTGGCGGGGCTGCTGGCCGACATCTCCATCGCCGCGAAGAACGCGAAGATCGTCGACGGCCACACCCGCCTGGGCGTGGCGGCGGGCGACCACGCCGCCATCGTCTGGCCGCTGCTGTGCGGCATGGCCAAGGCCAAGTACCACCTGCTGCTGTGCGAGCCGGTGAGCGGCGAGGAAGCCGAGCGCATCGGCCTCGTGTCGCTCGCGGTGGAAGAATCCGACCTGCTGCCCCGCGCCTACGAGGTGGCCGAGCGGCTCGCGGCCGGCAGCCAGAGCGCGATCCGCTTCACCAAGTACGCGCTGAACAACTGGTTGCGCCAGGCCGGCCCGACCTTCGATGCCTCGCTGGCGCTCGAATTCATGGGCTTCGCGGGGGCCGGTGTGCGCGAGGGCGTCGCCTCGTTGCGCGAGAAGCGCGCGCCCAACTTCGGCTGAACAAAGACCGGCCGGCCTCAGGCCTTGCGCAACCCCTGCAGCGTCTGCAGCAGCACCACCCGCGTCTGCCCGAGGATCATCCCCTTCCACTCGTCGTTGTCGCAGTAGAAGCCGTCGCGCAGCCGCGTGCGGATCTCGCGCTTCTGCGCTTCCGGCGCCTCGGGGTGGCGGCGCAGCCAGGTGTCGGCGCGCAGGCGGTCGAGCACTTCCAGGTCGGGCAGGGTGCCGAATTCGAGGCCCATGGGCGCGATCTTCGCGTTGGGGCATTCGTCGTACGCGGTGGAAATCACAGGGCCCGACACGTCGGCCGAGGCCGAGTCGCCGGCGAAGGGCGCGAACACGTCGGCGCCCCACCAGTCGTGAGCCCGCGCCAGGTCCTCGGGCGTGTTGCGGCCGGGGTAGATCTTCTCGCCGTGGCCGTAGGGGCCCAGACCGGTGTGCACGTCGATCCAGCCGAGGTGCGTGGCCGAGGCGGCGTACTTGCGCAGGATCTTGCGGATGGTCCTGTTGCTCCACGAAGGCGCGGTGCCGCCGTAGAACAGGCCGTCGGGCGAGGTGTACTGGCCGCGCGTCACGGCGGCGCGGAAGGCGCGCATGCCGTGCTTCTCGACGTAGGCGGCCACGGCCGCTTCGTCGGCGGGCGTCGGCGGCCAGGTGGCGGGCAGCACCAGGGGCTCGACCTCGGCGTACTCGGCATTCACCGGCAGCGGCGCGTTGAAGTCGATGTGGTTGCGGTTCAGGTCGATGTTGTCTTCGTTCGTGCGGTGCAGGTGCGAGAAGCCGTGCGGATTGACCGCGTGCACCAGCAGCAGCGAGACGCCGGCCTGCTCCAGCCGCGAGAGCAGGTCCGCGTCGTTGAGCGTGGCGATCTGCGTGCCCGAGCCGCAGAAGCCTTCGGGGCCGTGCGTGCCCGAGCTCACGAGCAGCACCTTCTTCGCGTCGATGGCGCCGACCAGCGCGACGTCGGTGGCCAGCTCTTCGCCGAGCGCGCCCCTGTGCGCTTCCATCACGAAGGATTCGATGGCGGCGCCGCGCTGCGCGGCAGCCTCCAGGAACTTGGCGCGGGCCTCGACATACGTGCCCGAGAAGAAGCGCGTGGCAGCGGTGGGTTGTGCTTGCATGGGGTGGGACTCCTGTGCTTTGAATGGTGATGAAGGCCGTGGGTCAGGCCGATGCCGAATGGGCGCCGGCGGCGTCGATGTCGCGGCCCGTATGGTCGCGAAGCCAGAGCAGGCCCAGCAGCGAGACCACGGTCATCGCCACCAGGTACCAGGCCGGCGCGAGCTTGCTGCCCGTGGCGTTGAGCAGCCAGGTGCTGATGAAGGGCGCAAAGCCGCCGAAGAGCGCCACGCCCACGCTGTACACCAGCGACATGCCGCTGGCGCGCACCGCCTTCGGGAACATCTCCGGCAGCATCGTGATGCCGGGCACCGTCTGGACGACCAAGCCGAAGCTGAACACGCCGAGCACCACGAACAGCACCGTGGGCGTGGGCGAGGCGTTCAGCCACAGGAAGCCGGGATAGATCAGCAGGGCGAGCGCGACGCGGCTCCAGACGATCAGCGTCTTGCGGCCCACCACGTCCGACAGCTTGCCGACGAAGGGCGCGAAGGCGAAGGAGATGAGGCCGGTGAGCGCGGCGCCGAAGAGCGCCACCGAGGGCGTGAAGCCCAGCTCGCGCACGGCGTACGTGGGCATGTAGAAGGTCACGACATACGCCGCCGTGGTGCCGCCGACCAGCGAAAGAATGGCCGCCAGCACCGTCCTGCCGTGCTGCGTGCAGACGATCTTCAGGCTGCTCTCGCGCGGCGCGGCGGCCTCCCGCGGCGAGATGTGCAGCGACTCTTCGAGATGGCGGCGGATGTACATGCCCACCGGCGCGATCAGCATGCCGATGATGAAGGGAATGCGCCAGCCCCAGCTCTGCATCGATTCGGCAGACAGCGTGAAGGTCAGCAGACCCACCACGACGGCGCCGAGCATCACGCCCAGGCCCTGGCTCGCGAACTGCCAGCTCGCCATGTAGCCGCGGTTGGCCGGCGTGGCGTGTTCCACCAGCAGCGTGGTCGATGCGCCGACCTCGCCGCCGGCCGAGAAGCCCTGGATGAGCCGCGCCAGCACGATGACGATGGGCGCCGCGACGCCGATGGCTGCATAGGTGGGCGTGAAGGCGATCATGGCGCAGCCCAGCGCCATCAGGAAGATGGTGAGCGTCATGGCCTTCTTGCGGCCCGCGCGGTCCGCGTATGCGCCGATCACGATGCCGCCCAGCGGCCGCATGATGAAGCCCACGCCGAAGCTGGCCACCGTCAGCAGCAGCTGGCCGTAGGAACTGAAGGTCGGGAAGAACAGCTTGCCGATCACGAGCGCCAGGAAACCGTAGACGGTGAAGTCGAAGAACTCCAGCCCGTTGCCGATGGTGGTGGCCACGATGGTCTGGCGGCGGCGCGCGGGGGACGAGGACGGCGCGGGCCGGGTGCTTGGGGTGCTCATGTGTCTCCAGTGTTGGCTTTGCTTTTCGGAATGTCGGTCGAAGGTCTACGCCCTGGCCGCGCCGGATGCTAGAGATTCGCCGCTGTCATGAAAAGACAATAATTGGGCTTCGAAGATAACTTTTGGTTTTCATGAAACCCAACCAGCTGCATGCCTTCGTGGCCGTGGTGGAGCAGTTGAGCATCCGTGCCGCCGCGCGCGTGCTGGGCATCTCGCAGCCGGCTGTCACCAAGATCGTGCGCGAGCTGGAGCGCGAGGTCGGCGCGCCGCTGGTGGAGCGCAGCGTCAAGGGCGTGCAGCTCACCGAATTCGGCAAGGCCTTCGCGCCGCGCGCCCGGCTGCTGCTGGCCGACATGCAGCGCGTCCGCGACGAGATCGCACAGATCCGCGACGGTCTCACCGGCAAGGTGGCGCTGGCCGTCAGCACCTCCTTCGCGCTCACCGTGCTGCCGGTGGCCTTCAAGGACTTCCACGCGCGGCTGCCCGCCGTAGACGTGCAGTTCAGCGAGACCGTGCTGCCCTGGATGCTTGCGCGCCTGCGCGAGGGCTCGCTCGACTTCGCGGTGGCGCACGTGGTGCCGGGCCGGCTCGATCCGCAGTTCGAGGCGATGGAGCTCTTCCCGGTGAAGCTTGTGGTGGGCCTGCGCGAGCGCCATCCGCTGCGCGCGAGCAGATCGATACGCGATCTCTACAAGGCCGAGTGGATTCTTCCGGGCGACGACCACTTCAGCGGCCGCGAGGCGGTGTCGCCCTTGCTGCCGCTGGGGCTGCCGCCGCCGGCGCGGGTGATCCAGGGGCAGTCGGTCACGGTGGCGCTGGCGCTGGTCGGGCAGATGGACCTCGTCGGCCTGTTCGTCGAGCCGCTGGCCACGCTGACCTTCAAGCGCCACGGCATCCGCCGCGTGGAGATCGAGGAAGAGCTGCCGACGCTCAGCGTGAGCGTCATCAAGCGGCGCGGGCAGTTGCTGACGCCGGCCGCGCAGCATTTCGTCGAATGCATCCAGCGGGCCTCGGCGGCGGCGGTGGCTGCCTAGGCCTGGGCAGGAGGAAAGACCACGCCGGCCTCGCCCGGCTTCCAGGGCTCGTACTTGTGCATGGCGCGCTCGAAGAGTTCCGATGCGGTCCAGCCCGAGAGCCAGGCCTGCAGGCGCGGCCAGGGCTGGGCGCCGAACCATGCCGCGTCAACCATCGCGAACTGGCGCACGAAGGGCATGAGGGCGGCGTCGGCCAGTGTCGTGCGGGTGCCGGCCAGGTTCGCCGAGGTCGAGAGCCGGGCTTCGAGATCGCGCAGGAAGGCCGCGCCACGCTCGCGTGCGGGCTCGCCGCCGTCCGCATGCCGGTCGGGGTACTTGTAGCGGTCGAGCTGAGGCTTGAAGCCCTCGTCGCAGGCGGCGACCAGCGCGAGCATGTCCTGCAGCGTGCCGGTCTCTGGCTGGAGCCAGCCGTGTGGATCGCTGCGGCGCAGCGCCCACAGCATCACGTCCAGGCTCTGCTCCAGCACCGCGCCGTCTTCGGCGACCAGCACCGGTACCGTCCCCTTGGGAGAGGCCGCGAGCATGTCGGCCGGCTTGTTCTTCAGCGCCACCTCACGCAGCTCGCACCGCTGGCCGCCGGCGACCAGCGCGAGGCGGGCGCGCATCGCGTAGGGACAGCGGCGGAACGAGTAGAGAACGGGCAGGGCGGGAGGCATTCGATCCGGACAGGCGAAGCAGCCGATTTTCGGACATGCCACGGCCGTTTTTCCAGACAATCGGGCCCATGGGTGAACGCCTCTTCCTCCGGCTCGACGACGACCCGCTGCACGGGCCGGAATCGGGTGCACCCGCCGGCACGCTGCGCGCGTTTCCGGTCGCGGCCGCGCTGCGCGGACATGTCTCGCACCTCATGCTGTGCCGCGAGAACCTTGCCGACGGCCACGAGGTACGCGAGCGGGTGTTGCCTGACGGCGCTGTACGGCTGATCTTCAACTTCGGCGATGCGCCTTTCGTCGGGGACGAGCAGGGGCAGGCGGTGGAGGCCATCGGCGCCTCGATCACGCCGGTCATGTTGCGCATGCGGCGGAAGGTGGAGGGCCTTTCCGTCACCCTCCGCCCCGGTGCCGCCGCCGCACTGCTGGGACTGCCGGCCGGAGAGATTGGCGGCACGGCGGTGCATCTCGACGAGCTCTGGCGTGGCGAAGGCGCGGAACTGCTCGAACGCATGACCGAAGCGCGTGACGACGCGACGCGTGTGGCACAGCTGCAGGCCGCGCTGCTGCGCAGGCTCCGCGATGACGATGCCGGGGGCAACGCTGCCGCCATCCGCGCGGCGCAACTCATCGCAGACTCCGGTGGGCGGCGCCCTTTGCGCGAGGTGGCTGCGGCCGTGGGCGTCGGAGAGCGGCGCCTGCAGCAGCTCTTCCATGCCCACGTCGGGCTTTCGCCGCGCGCCTGGAGCCGGCTCGCGCGCATGCACGGCTGCCTGCGCGCGCTGCGGCAGCAGCCCTCGCCGGCCTGGGCCGAGGTGGCGCTGGAGGGCGGCTTCTACGACCAGTCGCATCTGGTCAACGAGTTCCGCGCGCTGTGCGGCGTTACGCCGACCGAGTTCCTCGACCAGGCGGTTTCGGGTTCTTCCAAGACGGCGGGTTGAGCGCTGGCTATCTTCATCCGCTCTCAGGCAAAAGGATCAAAGGAGCCATCAGGATGAACGACGAAGAAAAGACGCCAGGCCGGCCGCTGAAGGACTGCGTGGCGGTGGTGACCGGCGCGAGCCGCGGCGCGGGACGCGGCATCGCGATCGAACTGGGCGCTGCCGGCGCCACCGTGTACGTCACCGGGCGCAGCACGCGCGAGCGGCCCGCCGACACCTACGGCCAGCTGATGGCCCTGTCGGACATGGCCGCGCTGCCCGGCAGCATCGACGACACGGCGGACGAGGTCACGCGCCTGGGCGGGCGCGGCATCGCGGTGCGCTGCGACCACACCAGCGAGGAAGACGTGGCCGCGCTCTTCGCCCGCGTGGAGCGCGAGGCCGGCCGAATCGACCTGCTGGTGAACAACGCCTGGGGCGGCCACGAGACCTTCACCGGCGTGTTCGAGGCGCCGTTCTGGGAACACCCGCTGTCGAACTGGGACTCGATGTTCGACCGCGGCGTGCGCAACCACCTGCTGGCCAGCCGCTGCGCCGCGCCGCTGATGGTGCGGGCGAAGAAGGGCCTGATCGTCACCACCACTTTCTGGGACCGAGGCCACTACATGCGCGGCAGCCTCTTCTACGACCTGGCCAAGGCATCGATGACGCGGCTGGCCTTCGGCATGGCGCAGGACCTGAAGCCGCACGGCGTGGCCTCGGTGGCGGTGTCGCCCGGCTGGATGCGCACCGAGTTCGTGCTGGCCGGCCACAAGACCGACGAGGCCCACTGGCAGCAGCGCCCCGAACTGTCGCGCACCGAGTCGCCGCGCTACGTGGGACGGGCCATCGCGGCGCTGGCCGGCGACCCGATGGTGATGGACAGGAGCGGCGAGGTGCTGCGCGTAGGCGACCTGGCGCGCGAATACAGTTTCACCGACATCGATGGCAGGCAGGTTCCGCCTTTCGAGATGTAGCAGGCCAGGGACGGCGGCCGAAGCAGGCAAATGCTGACAGGTGCAGGCGGCCGCGCGGTGAGGAAATCTCGTTCATCGTTTGTTCTTCCGGAGGCGATCCATGGCGACCCAGACATCCCCGGCCCGGCCACAGCTCAAGCCCGCCATCGAACTGGCCAGGGCCAACCCGGTGCGCTTTCCCAACGAGAGCGCCGAATACCGCGAGGCCCGCACGGCGCTCCTGGCCGAGGAGATCGAACTGCGCCGCCACCTGGAGCGCGTGGCGCAGCAGCGGCGCGAGCTGCCGCCCGGCGGCGTGGTGCCGCAGGACTACCTCTTCGAAGGCAGGGAAGGGCCGGTGCGGCTTTCCGGGCTCTTCGGCGGGCACGGCACGCTCATCACCTACAACTGGATGTTCGGCCCGAAGCGCGAGCGCCCGTGCCCGATGTGCACTTCGCTGTTGAGCGCCTACGACGGCGAGATGCCCGACATCCTGCAGCGCGTGGCTTTCGCGGTGATCGCGACTTCGCCCATCGCCCGGATGACGGCGTTTGCCGCCGAGCGCGGCTGGCGCTACCTGCCGCTGTATTCGTCGGCGGGCAACACCTTCAACCGCGACTATGCGGGCGAGACGCCCGAGAGCGGCGACAACCCCGCGTTCAACGTGTTCCGGCGCGAGAGCGATGGAACCATCCGTCATTTCTGGGCCGGCGAAATGGGCGCCGGAGTTTCAGACCCGGGGCAGGACCCCCGCGGCGCGCCCGATCCGATGCCGATCTGGAACCTGCTCGACATGACGCCCGAGGGCCGAGGGACGGACTGGTATCCGAAGCTGGCCTACTGAGCGGCCGGGGCGAGCCCGCGTACATCGATGCGGAAGCGCAGCTCCGGCGTGCCGCCGAGTGCGGGCAGCTTGACGAATTCTTCCACCAGCACGCCGCCGTTGGCGCGGATAACCTGCTGCGAGGCGATGTTGCCGGGGGCGGTCGTGATTTCCACCTGGTCGAGGCCCATGGCGCGCGCCTCGGGCAGCAGCGCGCGCAGCGCGGCCTTGGCGTAGCCCTTGCCGCTTTTCCACGGCACCACGGCGTAGCCGATGTGGCCGAGGCAGTAGGCGGGCAGGGAGTTGCTGCCCGGCTGCCAGCGCAGCTGGATGCTGCCGCAGAACTCGCCGTCCCACATCCAGCGCCGGTAGCCCGGCAGGCGCGGCACGGTGCCGCCATCGGGCAGCGAGACGGGCGGGCCCTTGGCTTCCGGGTCGACGAGGCTGGCCAGAAAGCGCGCGGGGTCGATGCGGATCTGGGCAAGCTCTTCCAGGCCGGCCTCGGGCCGGAGGTTGTTGGGCGACCAGCCGCGCTCCAGCGCCGCAATGTAGCCGGGGAGATGTTCCCGCGAAGGCCAGACGAGCTGCAAGGGCGACGCGGAGAAATCGGAAAGGGCGGTCATGCCGCCGATGGTAGGCGAAGGCCCCGGCGCGGCAGAAAACGCAACGCAGTTGCATTGGGTTCATATAATGCAATTCTGTTGCATATATGGAGCCAATCCCCATGGCCGACCGCCTTCCCGTTACCGTTCTCTCCGGCTTCCTCGGCGCCGGCAAGACCACGCTGCTGAACCACATCCTCCACAACCGCGAAGGCCGGCGCGTTGCGGTCATCGTCAACGACATGAGCGAGGTCAACATCGACGCGGCCCTGGTGCGCGGCGGCGGCGCCGAGCTCTCGCGCACTGACGAGAAGCTGGTGGAGATGAGCAACGGCTGCATCTGCTGCACGTTGCGCGAGGACCTGCTCGTCGAGGTGCGGCGCCTGGCGAAGGAAAAGCGTTTCGACCAGCTGGTGATCGAGTCCACCGGCATCTCCGAACCCCTGCCGGTGGCCGAGACCTTCACCTTCGCCGGGGAGGACGGCAAGAGCCTGTCGGACGTGGCGCGGCTCGACACCATGGTGACGGTGGTCGACGCCTTCAACTTCCTGCGCGACTACGGCTCGCCCGACAGCCTGGGCCAGCGCGGGCAGTCGCTGGGCGACGAAGACGCGCGCACGGTGGTCGACCTGCTGATCGAGCAGATCGAGTTCTGCGACGTGCTGGTGGTCAACAAGACCGACCTCGTCACGCCCGAGGAGCGCGAGCGGCTGATGGCGATATTGCGCAGCCTGAATCCGCGTGCGCGCATCGAGGTGTCGGAGTTCGGCCGCGTGGCGCTCGACCGCGTGCTCGACACCGGCCTCTTCGACTTCGAGCAGGCCGAGCGGGCGCCCGGCTGGCTGGCCGAGCTGCGCGGCGAGCATGTACCGGAGAGCGAGGAATACGGCATCCGCAGCTTTGTCTACCGCTCGCGGCTGCCGTTTCACCCGATGCGCTTCTGGAAGCTGGTGCAGAGCGAGTGGGAGGGCGTGGTGCGCTCCAAGGGCTTCTTCTGGCTCGCCAGCCGCGCCACGCGCGCGGGTTCGTGGTCGCAGGCCGGCGGGGCCTGCCGCTACGGCGTGGCGGGCTTCTGGTGGGCGGCGGTGCCGCGCGAGCACTGGCCGACCGATCCGGATGCGCTGGAGCTCATCCGCAAGAACTGGGACCCTGCCACCGGCGATGCCCGCCAGGAGCTGGTGCTGATCGGCATCGGCATGGACGAAGAGGCGCTGCGCGCCCGGCTGGACGCCTGCCTGCTCACCGAAGACGAGATGCGCTTCGGCGCCTCGTGGTGGCAGAACTTCCCGGATCCGTTCCCGTCCTGGAACGTCTGAGGCGCGCTATCTGGCGCAGTCGCCGCAGGTGCCGTGGAGGGTCAATGCGGTGTGGCGCGTATCGATGCCCTGCTTGCGCAGCGCTCGCCCCAACCGGCCCATCACCTTCGGCAGCTCCGGGTCGGAAGGCAGCGCCAGCACCTTGTGGCACTGGTCGCATTCGAAGGTGTTGCCCGACTCGGCCTCCACGTGGCGCGAGAAGCGGTTGACGCGGTCGGCGCCCACGCGGCGGTCGCACAGGCCGGCCTCGACCAGCCGGTCGAGCACGCGGTAGACCGTCACCCGGTCGGGCGCCTCGCCGGTGGCGGCGGTGTAGGCGGCTGCCACTTCCTCGTGCGTCAGGGGTTGCGAGCTGTGCTCCAGGAGCTCGAGCACGGTCTGGGCGGCGCGCGTCACGCGCAGGCCGTTCTCGCGCAGCAGCGTTTCGCTGTCGAACGGGGCGGCGCGCGGGGGCTTCGGGTGCGAGGTCGGGGTCTTCATGAGGTCTTCTTGCGAAACGCCATTGTGTTGCATCCCGCGGCGGCAAGGGTAGGGCTGGCGGAAATGACCTGCCTGGCGATGTTCCACCCGGCCCGGGCGCATATGCCGGAATGCGCCTAAGCATCTGACGAATGGGTCGTTCGCCTGCGGGCCGCGGCGCGACAGAATCGCGCCCTTTGTCTTTTGCGATCGAAAGTCTCCCATGCGTGCCCCCTTGCGTGCCCATCCTTTTCTGTCGAAGCTGCTCAAGCCGATGCTGCTGCTGGGAGCCTTTGCTTCCTTGGCGGTGGCAGCCCAGGCGCAGCCGGCGGCCGGCGCCTATCCGTCGAAGCCCGTGCACATCACCGTGGCGAACACGCCCGGCAGCTCGCCCGACGTGCTGGCGCGCTATCTGGGGCAGCGCCTTTCGGAGCAGTGGAAGCAGCCGGTGGTCGTGGACAACCGCGCGGGCGCGGCGGGCATCCTGGCGGCCGACGGGCTGGCCAAGGCGCAGCCGGACGGCTATTCGCTGCTGGTGGGCGCCGACGGGCCCATCACCATCCTCCCCAACATCCAGGCCGGCCTGCCCTACGACGCGCGGCGCGACCTGGTGCCGGTGGTGTCGCTGGGGCAGATCGACTTCGTGCTGGTCGCCAACCCGAAGACGGGCTTTCGCACGGTGGCCGACTTCGTGCGCGCGGCCAAGGCCCGGCCCGGTCACATCAACTACGCCTCCGCCGGCAACGGCAGTCCGCAGCAGCTGAGCATGGAGCTGCTCAAGCAGAAGGCGGGCATCTACGTCACACACATCCCGTACCGCGGCGGCCCGCTGGGCATGCAGGACGTGATCGCGGGGCAGGTCGACGTGATGTTCATCGCCGTCGGCCCCGCGCTGCCGCACATCCGCAGCGGCCGGCTGGTAGCGCTGGGCACCAGCGGCGAGAAGCGCCATGCGCTGCTGCCCGAGGTGCCGACGGTGGCCGAGAGCTACAAGGGCTATCGTTCGGGCACGTGGTTCGGCCTGTTCGCGCCGGCGCGTACGCCGCAGCCGGTGCTGGACGCCATCGCCTCGGAGGCCGGGCGGATCGTGCAGGCACCGGCCACGCGTGCCGAACTGGCGGCGCAGGGCATCGAGGCCACGGGGTACGCGCAGCGCCAGTTCCAGACGCAGGTGTCGGCCGAGTACGAGCGCTATGCGCAGATCGTGAAGGCCGTGGGCATCAAGGCCGAATAGCAGGAATCGTCCAAGTTCCGCCCGGGGAAGTAACGGCGGGGCTTTACATCGAAACCTTGTGCAAGTCGGTCTACCGGCCGTTTCCGCGGCTCGGGCGACGCCGGGATGCGCTAAGGTCCGGGCATCCGCGTTCCTGAATACCTTCGCCCGACCATGTCCCGTCCACCCATCGAGATCGAAACCGCCCCCAACCCCACCGCCACGGTGATCGTGATGCACGGCCTCGGCGCCGACGGCAACGACTTCGTTCCAATCGCCGGCGAGCTCGACCTGTCGGCCGTGGGGCCGGTGCGCTTCGTGTTCCCCAACGCGCCCGTGATGCCCGTGACCATCAACGGCGGCTACCGGATGCCGGCCTGGTACGACATCGTCGTGCCCGACCTCGAGGCACAGGAAGACGAAGCCGGCCTGCGCCGCTCGCAGGCGACCATCGAGGCCGTCATTGCCAACGAGAAGGCCCGGGGCATCGCGGCCGGGCGCATCGTGGTGGCGGGTTTCTCGCAAGGCTGCGCGATGGCGCTGATGACCGGCCTGCGCCACACCGAGCGGCTGGCCGGCGTCGTCGGCCTCTCGGGCTACCTGCCGATCGCCGCCACCACCGCGGCCGAGCGCCACGCGGCCAACCACGAGACGCCGGTGTTCCTCGCCCATGGCCGGCAGGACCCGGTGGTGCCCTACGCGGCCGCCGTGCGCACGCGCGAGGCGCTTTCCGCGCTGGGCTACGCCGTCGAATGGCACGAATACGACATGGCGCACTCGGTGTGCATGGAAGAAGTCGCCGACCTGAACCGCTTCCTGCTGCGGGTGCTCGGCTGAACCAGATCAACGCTCGCACGAAGGAGCCGCAACATGATCCTCGTCATCGGCCACGCACTGGCCAAGCCCGATACCCTGCAGGCGATGCTCGCCATCAGCACCGAGCACGTGCTGCGATCGCGCTCCGAGCCCGGCTGCATCTCGCATGAAGTCTCGACCGACGCGCAGGAGCCGCTGCGCCTGACCTTCGTGGAGCGCTGGAGCGACATGGATGCGCTGCAGGCCCACTTCCGCGTGGACGCCTCTCGTGCGTTCGCCAAGGCGCTTTCGGCGATGGCGGAGGGCACACCGGAGATCCACGTCTACCGCTCGGAAGAGATCGACCTCTCGGCAGGCCAGGCCAAGGCCTGAACCGCGTCCGGAACGCCGACAGCTATCAAAAACATAGCGCACAACAGGGTAACCAGCCCCGGGATTCCCTGCACGAGCAGTGCCCGCTTGCCCGTGCTACCTTCCAGCCCCTCAGAAGATTGATGGGTCATAACAATATGAGCAACAGATTGCAGGAGAGGTTGGGTGCACTTTCAGCCGCACGACTGAAGGGCATGCGACGCGGTATCGAGAAGGAGAGCCTGCGCGCGCTGCCCGACGGCAAGCTTGCGCTGACGCCGCATCCGCTGGCACTGGGCTCCGCGCTCACGCATCCGCACATCACGACCGACTTCAGCGAATCGCAGCTCGAACTCATCACGGGCGTGCACGCGGACGTCGACTCGGCCGTCGAGGAACTCACGCGGGTGCACCAGTTCACCTACCGCGTGCTCGACGGACTGGGCGACGAGCGCCTCTGGGTGTCGAGCATGCCCTGCGGCCTGCCGACCGACGAGACCATTCCGATCGGCCGCTACGGCTCCTCGAACGTGGGCCGTGCCAAGAGCGTCTACCGCATGGGCCTGAGCCACCGTTATGGCCGCCGCATGCAGACGATTTCGGGCATCCACTACAACTGGTCGCTGCCCGAGGTGTCGAGCGAAGAGTATTTCGCGCTCATCCGCAACTTCCGCCGCCACGCCTTCCTGCTGCTGTACCTGTTCGGCGCCTCGCCGGCGCTGTGTTCGAGCTTCGTGGCGGGCCGCCCGCACGAGCTGCAGCCGCTGGGCGACGGCAGCATGTTCATGCCGCACGGCACCTCGCTGCGCATGGGCCGGCTGGGCTACCAGAGCGACGCGCAGGCCTCACTGGCCGTGAGCTACAACAGCCTCGAAGGCTATGCCGCCTCGCTGCAGGACGCGCTCACCCGCCCGTGGCCGGCCTACGAGGCCATCGGCATCCGCAACCTGGGCGGCGACTACAACCAGCTCGGCACCAGCCTGCTGCAGATCGAGAACGAGTTCTACGGCACCATCCGCCCCAAGCGCGTGATCAACCCCGGCGAGCGGCCGCTGCACGCGCTGCGCGAGCGCGGCGTGGAGTACGTCGAAGTGCGCCTGATGGACCTCGACCCCTTCGAGACCGTCGGCATCAACGCGCAGACCATGCGCTTCATCGATGTGTTCCTGCTGCACTGCCTGCTGAGCGACAGCCCCGACGACACGCCGCAGGAAATCGCCGACCTGGCGCAGAACCAGCATCTCACCGCCGCGCGCGGCCGCGAGCCGGGCCTGAAGCTGCGGCGCAACGGCGCCGAGGTGACGCTCGCCGACTGGGGCCTGGAGCTGGTCGGGCAGTGCCTGCCCATCGCCGCCGCGCTCGACGCGGCGCAAGGCAGCGGCACGGCGCATGCCGACGCGGTGCGCGCCGCCGGCGCCGCGCTGCGCAACCCCGACAGCCTGCCCTCGGCCCGCGTGCTGGCGGCCATCGAGAAGGAACACGCCAACTCCTTCGTCGGCTTCGTGCGCGCCCGCTCCGAGCAGACCCGCGCCACGCTGCTGGACCTGCCGTTCTCGGCGGCCCAGCAGGCCGAGTTCGAGCGGATGACGGCCGAGTCCATCCAGGAGCAGAAGCGCATCGAGGCGGCCGACACCATGCCCTTCGAGATCTACCGCGAGCAGTACGTCTCGCCCGCGCGCCTGGGCATGCCACGCAGCCGAACTCCGGTCGCTGCCTGAGCGCCGCTGACACGCTGGCGACTGGGCTCGCCGCGCCGAAGCTGCCCCGCGGCCGCTTTCTGGGGTAAAACGCCACGCTGCCGCCCGGGCAAGGCAAGCCCGGCGCGGCAACGAACAACGGCAACTCCCATGGAAGGCGACAAAGAGACATGAGCAACGGCAGCAACCTCGATTTCAAGGGCCGCGTGGCCATCGTGACCGGCGCGGGCGGCGGCCTGGGCCGCCAGCATGCACTGGCGCTGGCCGCGCGCGGCGCGAAGGTGGTGGTCAACGACCTGGGCGGCGCGCGCGACGGCTCCGGCGGCTCGGTGAGCGCCGCGCAGGCGGTGGTGGACGAGATCAAGGCGGCCGGTGGCGAGGCGATTGCCAACGGCGCGTCGGTGACCGACTTCGAGGCGGTGCAGGCCATGGTCAAGGAGGCGGTCGACGCCTGGGGCCGCGTCGACATCCTCGTGAACAACGCGGGCATCCTGCGCGACAAGAGCTTCGCCAAGATGGACCTGGCCGACTTCAGGCTGGTGGTCGACGTGCACCTGATGGGCGCCGTGAACTGCACCAAGGCCGTCTGGGCGCTGATGAACGAGCAGAAGTACGGCCGCATCGTGATGACCACTTCTTCGTCGGGCCTGTACGGCAACTTCGGCCAGAGCAACTACGGCGCGGCCAAGCTCGCGCTGGTGGGCCTCATGCAGACGCTGAGCATCGAAGGCGCGAAGAACGACATCCGCGTGAACTGCCTGGCGCCCACGGCGGCCACCCGCATGACCGAGGACCTGTTCCCCAAGGAAATGCTCGAAGCCTTCCGCCCCGAGGCGGTGGTGCCGGCGATGCTGGTGCTGGCCGGGCAGGACGCGCCCAACCGCACCGTCCTCTGCGCGGGCGCCGGCACCTTCGAGGCCGCGCACATCACGCTGACGCAGGGCGCCTGGCTGGGCATCGAGGCCGACACGCCGGAGCAGCTGGCGGCGCGCCTGTCGGAAGTGACCGACCGCGAAGGCGAGGCGGTGCCGCAAAGCGGCGCGGCCCAAGGCGCCAACGAAGTCGCCAAGGGCATGGCGAACGCCAAGCGGGGCTGACCACCGGTTCGGCCCGGCACCGTGTTCATGGCGCGCTTGACCTGGAGCGCACTCGAGCATTTCCAATGAATCCACCGGGCATCCGGTGCATTCAACAAAAAGGAAATGAAGCCATGAACACGATCGAGAACAAGGCCATCGTTCAGCGCATCCACGAAGAGCTGGACAAAGGCAACGGCCGGCCCTTCGTCGAGAGCCGCGCCGACGACGCGAGCTGGAAGCTCGAAGGCAGCACCGCCTGGTCGCGCACCTACCAAGGCAAGAAGGCGATCCGCGAGGAGCTGCTGGACCCGCTCTTCGCCCAGTTCGCCGCACCCTACAGGAGCAGGACCGAGCGCATCATTGCCGAGGGTGACCGGGTGGTGGTTCTCTTCAGCGGCGACGTGCCCACCAAGGCCGGCAAGCGCTACAACAACCGCTATTGCTATGTCTACCGACTCGAAGGAGGCAAGGTGAAAGAGCTGACCGAATACTTCGACACCGCGCTGGTGCAGGAGGCGCTGCAGCCTCCGGCCGTCGTCCATGCCGGCTGAGAAAGCCACCAAGAGGGGCTCTCCCTTCCACATCGGCGAACTGGCCAAGCGCACAGGCCGCACGGTGCACGCCATCCGCTGGTACGAGACGCAGGGTCTCGTGCCCGGCGTGGCGCGCGACGAGGGCGGCCGGCGCCTCTATGTCGAGCTGCATGTCGGCTGGCTCGACCTGATGGAGCGGCTGCGCCGCACCGGCATGTCGATCGCCGAGATGCGCGAATACACAGCGCTCGCGCTGCAGGGCAAGACCACGCTGCGCGAGCGGCGCGACATGCTCGCCGCTCACCGCGAGCGCGTGAACGAAACCATCGCCGAGTGGAAGAGGGCGCTGTCGCTTGTCGAGCGCAAGATCGACTTCTACGACGAGTGGATGGCCAGCGGGCATCGCCCGCCGCTCATTGCCGCGGAACCCTTGCCCGCGCCGAAGAAGCGCGGAAGCGGCGCTACTCGGCGATGAAGCCCGGGTCGGTGCGGATCGAACCCCTGTCCCGGTGGTTGTGAAGCCGTCCCAGCGTGTTCTCGATCAGGCGCTTGAGCTTGTCGGAGGCGCCACGGAAAGCCTCGTCGAGGCTGGCCGCGTGCTGCGTCACCGCCAGCGGCTGGTGGTGCGCCAGGCGCGCTTCCATCACGCAGCACTTGTCGCTGCCCCCGGCCTTGTCGTGGTTCTCGTCGCTCAGGTGCACCTCGACGCGCGTCACGTCGTCGACGAAACGGCCCAGGTTCTGCTTGATCTCGGTGTCGGCCCAGCGCTCCAGCGCGTCCTTGTTGGTGATGCCGTTGCTCGTGTTGACCTGTATCTGCATGCAATATCCTCGCTGGATGGATGAACGAAGGCCCACTTTGCACCGTGCGGCGCCGGGCGGGCCGTAGGTCTGGTTCCTACCCGCGCGACGGGCAGGCCCCAATCAGCTCTGGATGTAGGTGGTCAGCTGCTCGATGGTGGCTTCCTGGTCCGAGATGATGTCGTCCATCAGGTCCTGGATGGAGATCATGCCGACCACCCTGTCGCCGTCGACCACCGGCAGGTGGCGGAACTTGCGCTGGCTCATGAGCGCCATGCACTCGCGGGTGCGGGTGTGCGGCGTCACGGTCATCACGTCGGGCGTCATGATCTCGCGCACCTTCATTTCCTTGGAGTTCTTGCCCTGCAGCGCGACCTTGCGGGTGTAGTCGCGCTCGGAGAGAAAGCCCACCAGCCTTTCGCCGTCCATCACCATCAGCGCGCCGACCTCGAAGCGCGCCAGGATGGAGAGCGCGTCGAACACGCTGGTGTCGGGGGAGGTGCGCCATGCCGCGGAATCATGGCGCTTGAGCAGTTCGGAGACGGGTTTCATCGTGTGCAACTCCATGAAGGGTTTTCGATTCGACCGACGCTCGGGCGCCGCACTCGCTCAAATCATAGGGGCGATGAATGACCGCGCGGCGCAAAAAACTCTAAGGGATTGCGCGTGTGTGCAAGACACGCGCAATGCGCGAGAACTTAAGGCTGCGCAGCCGCGGCCGCAGGGGCGGCGATGAACACGCGGTTCAGCGCCACTGCGTCGCCGACCACCGTCTTCACCAGGCCCTTCTCGTCGAACTGCACCTGGAACTCCGACCAGCTGTCGCGCCAGTAGCGCCACACCGGGGCGTCGAGGCTCGGGTTCTCGCTGGCCACCGGGTAGGCAATGGCCATCAGCACCTGCTCGCGCGTCATGCCGGGCATCACCTTGCCGGCGAGGATGGCCTCGCGCACCGGCGCGGGGAAGGTCGCCAGCTTCTGCTTCGGGTCCGCCGTCACCACGTAGCGCTGCGCGAAGGTCGGCAACGGGATGTTGCGGCTGTAGTCGTTCTTGATGCGCTGCTGCTTGCCGGCGAGCTCCACGCCGAACCAGCGGAAGTCGTACGTCGTGATGCGCGCCGGGGTGCCCACGGCGACGATGCTCGTGCCCTGCTCGTCGTAGTTGATGTCGCTGATCGAGTCGCCGTAGGTGCGCATGTTGCAGCACAGGTAGCCGCTGACGAGCGGGCCGGGCGGCGGGGAGGGCCGCTGGGCATGGGCGACGGTGATGGACGCGGGCACGACGGTGGCTGCCAGCAGGGCGGCAGCGGCAAGACGCTTGAGCATTTGTGGATTTCCCTCGGAGTTGTTGGAATCGCTGCGGATCGCTGTCCTCGGCAGCGAAGGGATTCTAGGAGCGAACAATCCCCAAGCGAAGGCAGAATGAGCGCCCGCAGCTATCGAAAGCGTAGCAACCAGCTTGCGTTCAGGTTCCCGGTTCACAATGCGCCCCGGCGGCCCTGCCGCCCGCCCGAATTCACAGAGACAGCGCGAAAAGAAAGAAGAGCCCACCGATGGCGATCCAGTGGTTCCCCGGTCACATGTATTCGACCCAGAAGGCCATCACCGAACGGGTGAAGGACATCGACGTGGTCATCGAGCTGCTCGACGCCCGCCTGCCCGGCTCCAGCGCCAACCCGATGCTGGCCGAGCTCACGGCCGGCAGGCCCACGCTGAAGGTGCTCAACAAGCAGGACCTGGCCGACCCCGCGCGCACAGCCCTCTGGCTGGCGCACTTCAACGCGCTGCCCGCCACCCGCGCCATTCCCCTCGACGCGAGCCAGACCACGCCCGCGCAGCAGATCGTGAAGGCCTGCCACGAACTCTCGCCCAACCGCGGCGGGCTGGCCAAGCCGATGCGGGTGCTGATCTGCGGCATTCCCAACGTGGGCAAATCCACCCTCATCAACACCCTCACCGGCGGGCGCAAGGCCAAGACCGGCGACGAGGCCGGCATCACCAAGCTCGAACAGCGCATCACGCTGGCCGACGACTTCTACCTGTGGGACACGCCAGGCATGCTGTGGCCGCGCATCATCGTGCCCAAGAGCGGCTACAACCTCGCGGCCAGCGGCGCGGTGGGGCGCAACGCCTTCGACGAGGAGGAAGTGGCGCTGGAACTGCTCGGCTACCTCAAGGCTAACTACGCCGCCGGCTTGGCCGCGCGATTCAAGCTCGTGGAGCTCGACGCCGAGACCATGGCCGGCATGAAGGACGAAGCCCTGCTCGACACCATCGGCCGCAAGCGCGGCGCCCTGCTGGGCAAGGGCCGCGTCAACCTGCAGAAGGCCGCCGAGATCGTGATGCACGAGTTCCGCGCCGGCAACCTCGGGCGCATCACCCTCGAGACGCCCGGGGAGTTCGCCGTGTGGCTGGCCGACGGCCAGCGCGCCGACGCCGAGCGCGCGGCGAAGAAGGCCGCGCGCAAGCAGAAGGGCAAGCCGAAGGCAGAGGCGGCGCCGGAAGGCTGAATCGGCCGCGGCTCAGTCGAGCGCGAACAGCGCGGCCGCCGCCTCGTCGAGCGCCGCGACCCTGCGCGAATCGGAACGCGGGCCGGCCGCCTGCAGCGCGCGCTGATACATCGCCACGCGCGTGGCCGACACCGGCCTGCACAGCGGCCGCCCGCGCGTCTGCGCGATGCCGCGCCCGGGCACCACGTAGCGCCCCGGGCTGAGCCGCGCGAAGCGGATGTAGGCCTGCAGCGTGGGGAGCACGTCGGCGTGCAGCGCGTTCATGCGCTTCTCGGCCTCCTTGCCGATCTGCGCGTAGCCCTTGGCGTCCTTGGTGATGGGCAGCCCGAGGATGTCGGCCATGTCGATCTCGAAGTGCGTGAAGTCGCCGTACGGGCGCTTGCAGTCGATGACGAAGCTGCTCCAGTTCGCGTGCTGCAGCAGGCGGATGTGCTCTTCGGTCACGTCGAAGGCCGCGCGCTTCTCGAAGGGCGGCTGGAAGGCGTAGTGGCCGGCCACGAAGCTCGCGTGCAGGAAGAAGGCGGCCGCCACGTTAACGAATCGGTCGAAGACCGGCGAGCTGCCGCCATCGAGCACGTCGCCGAACTGTTCGAGCGTCATGTCGGGCGGCACGATGGCGGGCGCGCCGGATTCGCAGCCGACCCACTCGGCGTGGCTGCGGCGGAACCAGTCGATGTCGGCCTGCGTGATCTCGATGCTGCCCGGCTGGGGCGGCGCTGTCGGGGCGGATGCGGGCGCATCCTGCGACTGCCCGCAGCCCGAGGCGGCCAGCAGGGTGGTTGCGGCGCATGCGGCAGAAAGTACCAGCGCATCCCGCCGATGGAACCATCTCAATTTGTTCTCTCCAGGGAAAAGCTATCTGTCCGGCGCACGAGGATGCCATGCGGGCCTGACATCTGCCTGAGGACGGCCGGGGCATGAGGAGCGTCAGGGGGCGCGGTGTAGGCTCGCCGCATCCACATCGCAAGGAGCGACATGACCGAAGCAGCGCAGGACCGAGGCAACGACGACGATGGTGACGACGAGCTCTCGCCCGGCTGGGACGCCATCGCCGCCGCCATGGAGCGCCTCTACCCCGGCCAGGAGCCGAAGCACTACGGCACGGTGATCAAGTGGATGCTCGGCGGGCCCGATCCGCTGGACGGCGTGAGCGTGTGGAAGCGCATGGAGCCGGTGCCGCACTGGCACTACCTGAGCTACGGGCTCAGCGAGCTCTACACCAAGGAGTCGGACGTCGCCGAAACCAGCGGCTACGGCTTCGAGCTCACCTTCCGCCTCGCCTGCGAGCCCAACGAGGCCGAGCCGCCCGCGTGGGCCATCAACTTCCTGCAGAACCTCGCGCGCTACGTGTTCAAGAGCGGCAACGTGTTCGACGACGGCCACTGGATGACCGCCAACGGTCCCATCGCGCTGGAGCGCGAGACGCTGATCCGCTCGATGGGCTTCGTGTTCGATCCCGAGCTGCCGGCCATCGACACGCCCAACGGCCGCGTGAGCTTCATCCAGGTCGTGGGCCTGACGGAAGACGAGGAGCGCGCGGGCAAGCGCTGGGACACGCGTCGGCTGCTCGATGCGCTGCTGCCGGCGATGCCGCTGTGGGTGACCGACCTCGGGCGGCCTTCGCTGCTCGACGATGCCGAAGTGCGCGGGCGCGTGGAGGAGGGCGCGGCGCGCGAGGGCTCGTCCAGCGGTTTTCTCTTCACCGAAGTGCTGGGCTGGGAGACGAGCAAGCGGCTGCTGCGCGCGCCGGTCACCGAGATCACGCTCGGGGCGCGGCAGGTCGACGAACTGGTCGCGCTGCTGCCGCTGCGGCTGCCTTTCGGGCGCGACTTCCACTTCGCGAGCCGCGAGCGGGCGCTGGTCTTCGCGCACGGCGAGACCGACAGCGTCGAGGAGGAGGGCGACAGACTCACGCTGCGGCTTTCCGACGCCACGGTGCGCGAGCTGGCCCATGCGCTGAAGCCGGTCGCCGGCATCTACGAGGTGCGGGGTTTTGGCACCGTGCGCTGGAAGGTGCAGAAGACGACCATCAAGGACCCGCAGGGGAACGTGGTCCGCACCATAGGCTGACCAGTCGCCCCCGAAGCCAGCCTTGCGCCAGCCAGCTGCGAGGTGGCGTGCAAGCCCGAGGCGCATGGCAAGTCGGGCCACGGCACCAAGCACGCCGACCGATGTCGCGCGGCAGCTCAGCGCATCTGCAGTCGCGCGTCCTTCGGATAGCCGATGGTGTAGTCGGCCGTCACGCGCGCGGTCTGGCCGGCCGCGAGGTCGAGCTGCCACATGGCCAGGCCGGGCTGCTTGTTCCAGGCCAGCTCGGCGGGCTGCGGCGAAAACTCCGAGGCCACGCGCACCTTCTCGTCGACCGAGACCGGAGCGGCTTCCAGCACCTGCACCGCGATCGGCGTGCGGTGGCGGTTCTCGACCACGTAGGCGCGCTGCACCTTGCGCTCGGCGCGCGAGCCGGCGAAGCCGCCCGTGCCCTGGTTGTCGCGCTCGGGCTCGGCCTGCACGCGCACCAGTTCGTCGCGGCCGAAGGAAAGCGTCAGGCGCGCGTCGGTGGGCGCGTTCCAGCGGCCGCTGCCGACGAAGGCGCCATCGCGGTAGAGCTGCATCGGGCCGGCGGGCCACACGCCGGCGGGCTGGTCGAGTTCGGCGACAAGGAAAGCGCTGGCGTCCACGCGCGGGCTGGTGCGCGCGGCGAGCTTGGCCGTATCTTCGTGCTGGCCCAGCGCCATGGTCACGCGCTGGCCGTTGGAGGGCACGTCGATGGCCTGCGGCACCGAGAATTCGGTGGCGAAGCTGTTGTCGAACACGCTCACGTCGAACAGCGGCTCCGTCCGGCGCTCGCGGCTGTCCATGGACTTGCCGGCCATGATGGGCGACGGCGCCATGGCCGCCGCCGGCGCGGAGGGGTAGGCCATCTCGGCCAGCGGGCGCGGCGGCGGCTCGATGCCGATGCGCCATGCCGTCGGCAGGCGACCCGTTGTTTCGCGGCGCGGCTGTCCGGTCGAAAGCACCAGCTTCACGCCGCGCCAGTCCTCGCCCGTGGCCTGCGCCACCAGCGCCTGGCGCTCGATGCGCACCTTGCGCGTGGTGGTGTCGAGCAGCGCGCGGTAGGTGGGCGTCCAGCCGGGGCCGTTGACCTGGTAGCTGAGCTTGACGTCGGCATCGGCGCCGGCGGCCAGGGTCACCGTCACGGCCGTCACCTGGCCGCCGTTGCCCTGGGTGCGGGTGCGCTCGGCCAGCAGCGGGTTGAGCTGGCGGTCGATCTCGGCCTGTTTGCGCTGGATCTGGTGCTGCTTGAGCAGTGAATCCTGCCCGGTGCGGCGCATGGCTTCGGTCATGGCGGCGAGGTTGCGCGCGTCCATCGGCGCGCGCGCGCCGGGGGCATCGCCGCTGCCGCCGGCCAGGCCCTTGAGGTAGCCGGTGACCATGCCCAGCGCATCGGTCTCGGCCTGCAGGGCTGCCTTCTGGTCCTCGAGCTCGCGGATGCGGCCGTCGAGCGGGCTGGTCGAGCAGCGTGCCGAGAGCTCGCGCTGCTCGCTGAGCACCGAGGTTTCGCCGATGCGCACCGAGGCATCGGCCGATACCTGCAGGCTCTGCACGTCCAGCCCCGCGGGCAGGCAGGCGAAGGTGACCGAGCGCGCGCCGGCCGCGACGCGCGCCACGCGCTCCACGGTGGCGCTGCCGGGGTAGACCTTGACCTGGGTGATGCGCGAGTCGGTGGCTGCCGTGGCGGGTTGTGTAGTCGCCTGGCCCTGGGCGCTCAGGCTCAGGACCAGCAGGACGGCGGCACCGGCGGTGGCGCGGAGGAGGGCGGAAGTCGATGCTTTCATGGGATGCCTCTGGAGCTAAGGTGATGAATGACCCAGGCTCATACGGGCGGCCCCGGCGATCGGGGTTAAGGCATCGTCAAAAAAACTTCATGCAGCCGGCGGCGCTGTCGCCAATGCAACCGGCACGGCGTTTCCGGTCGCGCGCGCGACGGCGGATGCGAGGCGTGCTTCATAGAGTGGCCGCATCGTCTTTCCACCCAACCCCGGACAAGGACACACCGCCATGCTCGACACCATCCAGGCCATCAACAAGACCGCCGCCTTCAACCGCTGGGCCGGCTTCGAAGTGACCAGCGCTGCCAACGGCGAAGCCGAACTGCGCATGAACTGGCGCGAGGAGGACATGGGCCAGTACGCCGGCTTCCTGCACGCCGGAATGATCGGCGCGATGCTCGACACCGTGAGCGGCTACGCGGCCGCCACCGTGGCGGGGCGCGTGCTGGCATCGCATTTTTCGGTGAACTGCGTCTCGCCCGCCATCGGGCGCGCCTTCGTGGCGCGCGGGCGGGTGGTGAAGGCCGGGCGCAAGCAGGTGTTCGCGGCGGCCGAGCTCTATGCGCAGGGCGAGGGTGCCGATTCGCTCAAGCTCGTGGCGACGGGGAACGCAATCCTGGTTCCGGTCGAAGATCCTGCTTCCGCGCCGCCGAAGAAGGCGCAGCCCGCGGCCTGAGCTTCAGCCCGAAGAGCGGCCGCAGCAGGTCGGTGCGGCGGATCAGCCCGTCCGTCAGCAGCCAGCAGCCCAGCAGCGTCAGCGCTACCAGCAGCGCGGGCTCCATGACCGGGCCGAGCGCGAACGGGGCCAGCAGGGTCACGCCGGCGATGATCAGCGTCTGGTGCAGCACGTACCACGGGTACACCGACTCGTTGGCCCAGCGCAGCCAGGGCCAGGGGCGGTTCAGGTGGCGATGGCCGTGGCCGAGGATGGTCGCGACGGCCAGCCACAGGTAGAGCATGCGCAGCGTGTCCATCAGCAGGCCCGGGGGCGGGCTCTTCATGCCGGTGCGCAGCGCGATGAAGGCGGCGATCACCGCGACCGCCAGCGCGAGCGACACGCGGCGCAGCCGCTCCAGCTCCTTCCACACGCCGGTGTCCACGCCCATCCAGTAGCCGTAGAGAAACATCGTGAAGTAGAGGCTGTGCAGGTGGAAGTCGCGCACCAGGTTGTGCGTGGCCGGAAAGCGCGAGGCCAGCAGCATTGTGAAGACCAGCAGCGGCACCACCGGCAACAGCAGCAGCTTCCAGCCGCGCAGGCCGTTGAAGGCGCCGCGCAGCCGCTGGCCGGCGGCGGATTTCCACAGCGGCAGCGTCAGAGCGACCAGCGCCGTGTAGGTAAATAGATAGGGCAGGTACCAGAGGTGGTTCCAGGTGATGCCGAACTCCGCGCCGTCGAAGGCCTGCTTCGGCCAGGGCTGGGCCATCGACAGGTAGCGCAGCAGGAAGGCGCCGAAGCCCGGCGCGACCAGCCCGTTGGCCACGCCCTGCGCGTAGGCCTGGTAGGGCACGATCACCGCCATGCCGAAGGCCAGCGGCAGCATCAGCCGCAGGCCCCGGCTGCGCAGCAGGCCCCAGGTGCCCTGGCCCCGGCTCAGGAAGCCGAGCGACACGCCCGAGATCAGGAAGACCAGGTCCATGCGCCACAGGTTCAGGATGCGCATCGGCCATTGCAGCCATTCGGCCGCGTGCGGGCTCTTGAGGTGCCAGGGCCAGTCGGCCACGTAGTACATGCCCACGTGATAGAGGATGACGAAGAGGAAGGCCAGCGCGCGCAGGGCGTCGATGTCGTGACGGCGGTGGGCGGGCGGAGTTGCTGGAACGGGATCGGCGGTCATGGGCGGCTCCTCGAAGCGGGAAGGCCGCCATGCTCGGCCCGGCCGGCCCAGCGCGGCGCGGCCGGGGGACGGATCGCCCCCCGCTTTGTGACGAGCGGTGGCCCGCGGGGACGAAATCCGGCCCCGAAAAGCCGTCCCGGGGCCCGTTTTCGGGAGAATCCCGGCCATGGGAGACCCCCGCAAGAACCTGTACGAACGCTACGCGCCGATCCGCCGTCCGCTGGAGGTGGCTTTCTGGATCGTGCTGATGACGCTGCAGGCCGCGTTCAGCACCGTGGTGGCGATCATGGACGTGCGCACGCGCGCCGTGCCCCGGCCCAATTGGGAGGTCGCGACCTGGGAGGTGTCGAGCCACCTGGTGCTGTTGCTGCTGGTGCCCGCGCTGGCGGCGGTCGAGCGCCGGCTGTCGCCGCTGGCGCGTGCCCATCTGCTGCGCTTCCTGGCCTGGCACCTGGTGGCGAGCGTGGTGTTCAGCGTGGTGCACGTGGCAGGCATGTTCGGGCTGCGGTCGATGGCCTACGCCATGGCGGGCGAACGCTACGACTTCTGGAACTGGGCCGGCCAGTGGAGCTACGAGTACCTGAAGGACGTGCGGGTGTACGCGAGCATCGTGTTCGGCATCTGGGCGTACCGGCTGTTCCTGCTGCGTCTGCAGGGAGAGGCACGGGTGCTGGATGCGCCGGAGGAGGGCGTGACTGCGCCGGCTCCCGTCCCGATCCCGGCTTTGGCGGAACCGGAGGGATTCGAACCCTCCGTGCCCGACGCACCCCCGCCGCCGCCAGCCCGCCCCGAACGCTTCCTGGTGCGCAAGCTGCGCCGCGAATTCCTCATCGCCGCCACAGACATCGACTGGCTCCAGGCCGAGGGCAACTACGTCGGCCTGCACGTCAACGGCCACGACTACCTGCTGCGCTCCACGCTGACCGACTTCCTGGCCCAGCTCGACCCGGCGCTCTTCGTGCGCGTGCACCGCAGCCATGCAGTGAACCTGGGGCGCATCAAGGAAATCGAGCCGCTGGACGGCGGCGACGCCCGGCTGCACATGCACGACGGCACCACCGTGCCCTGCAGCCGCCGCTATCGCGATGCCCTGCGCACGGGCATCGGCGCGGCCTGATCCGGTGCGCGGCGGGCCGTGGCCGGCCCGTTATTGGTTCATTCCGCACCATCAGAGAGCTTTCAGGCACCATTTTTGCTTCATTGGCCCGCCGCGCCGGTTGATTCAGGTGCGACGCACCAATTCAAACCAAAAATCCGCAAGAAGCTCCAATGGACGCACTCAAACAGGGCGCAGACGCGCTGTTCATCCTTCTCGGCGCCATCATGGTCCTGGCCATGCACGCCGGCTTTGCCTTTCTCGAACTGGGCACCGTGCGCAAGAAGAACCAGGTCAATGCGCTGGTGAAGATCCTGGTCGACTTCTCGGTCTCGACCATCGTGTATTTCCTGGTGGGCTACGGCGTGGCCTACGGCACGCATTTCTTCGTGAGCGCCACCGAGCTGTCGGCAAAGAGCGGCTACGAGCTGGTGAAGTTCTTCTTCCTGCTGACCTTCGCCGCGGCCATACCGGCCATCATCTCGGGCGGCATCGCCGAGCGCGCCAAGTTCTGGCCGCAGCTCATCGCCACGGCGGTGATCGTCGGCTTCGTCTACCCGCTCTTCGAGGGCATCGCCTGGAACAAGCACTTCGGCATCCAGGAATGGATCGCCTCGCTGACGGGCCACGAGTTCCACGACTTCGCTGGCTCCGTCGTGGTGCATGCGGTGGGCGGCTGGCTGGCGCTGCCGGCGGTGCTGCTGCTGGGGGCGCGGCGCAACCGCTACCGCGGCGACGGCTCGCTGAGCGCGCATCCGCCGTCGAACATCCCGTTCCTGGCGCTGGGCGCGTGGGTGCTGTGCGTGGGCTGGTTCGGCTTCAACGTGATGAGCGCGCAGAGCATCGACAAGATCTCGGGCCTGGTGGCCGTGAACTCGCTGATGGCGATGGTCGGCGGCACGCTGGTGGCGCTGGCCATGGGCAAGAACGACCCGGGCTTCGTCTACAACGGCCCGCTCGCCGGCCTGGTGGCGGTGTGCGCCGGCTCCGACCTGATGCACCCGCTGGGCGCGCTGGTGGTGGGCGGCGTGGCCGGCGGCATCTTCGTCAAGCTGTTCACGCTCACGCAGAACAAGTGGAAGATCGACGACGTGCTGGGCGTCTGGCCGCTGCACGGCCTGTGCGGCACCTGGGGCGGCATCGCGGCCGGCATCTTCGGCACGCAGGCGCTGGGCGGCATAGGCGGCGTGAACGTGTGGGCGCAGCTCATCGGCACCGTGATGGGCGTGGCGTGGGCCGCGCTGGCTGGCGCGGCGGTGTACGGCGCGCTCAAGGCGGTGGCCGGACTGCGGCTGTCGCAGGAAGAGGAATACGACGGCGCCGACCTGTCGATCCACCACATCTCGGCGACGCCAGAGCGCGAAGTCAACTGGTAAGCGGCAAGGTGCGGCGGCTTGGGCTATTCTCGGCGCCCCTTACAACCGCCGAGGAGTAGACCCATGACAACGACACCCGCTCGCTGGCTGCGCAAAGGCGTCGCCGCACTGGCCGGCAGCCTGCTGATGCTTTCGTTCTCTTCCGTGGCGCAGGCCGGCGCGCCGCAGGTCAAGACCCAGGCGCCGGGCTTCTACCGGATGATGCTCGGCGACTTCGAGGTGACGGCGCTGTTCGACGGCACCCTCGACCTCGAGCCCAAGAAGCTGCTCACCAACACCACCCAGGCGCAGGTCGGCAAGCTGCTCGACCGCGGCTTCGAGAAGGACGCCGTGCCCACATCGGTGAACGGCTACCTCATCAACACAGGCAGCAAGCTGGTGCTGGTCGACACCGGCGCCGGCGGCCTCTTCGGCCCGACGCTCGGCAACCTGCAGGCCAACCTCAAGGCGGCGGGCTACCAGCCCGACCAGGTCGACGACGTGCTCATCACCCACATGCACGGCGACCACGTCGGCGGCCTGGTGCAGGACGGCAAGCTGGTCTTTCCCAACGCCACCATCCACGCCGGGCAGGAAGACGCCGACTTCTGGCTGAACAAGGCCAACCTGGAGAAGGCCTCCGCCGAGATGAAGGGCTTCTTCCAGGGCGCGATGGCCTCGCTCAACCCCTACGTGGAAGCCGGCAAGTTCAAGGGCATGAAGGGCGGCACCGAACTGGCGCCCGGCATCAGGGCCGTGCCCGCCCATGGCCACACACCGGGCCACAACATCTATGTCGTCGAGTCCAAGGGCCAGAAGCTGGTGCTGTGGGGCGACCTGATGCACGTGGCCGCCGTGCAGTTCGCGCAGCCGCAGATCACCATTTCGTTCGACGTCGACTCCAGGCCCGCAGCGGCCGAGCGCAAGAAGGCGTACGCCGACGCGGCCAAGGGCCGCTACCTGGTCGGCAGCGCGCACCTGCCGTTCCCGGGGCTCGGCCACGTGCGGGCCGAAGGCAAGGGCTACGCCTGGGTGCCGGTGGACTACCAGCAGGTGCGCTGAGCCAGCGATGAAGGTTGAGCGGCGCGGGCCGGTGTTGCGGCGCCCCGCGCGCGCGAAGGCGCGCCCTGTAGCAAACTGGCCGGCTGCTTCGCTTTCATCATCCATCGCCCCATGACCCAAGCTCCCCCCGCCCTCGAAGTCCTCCCCCGCGACCTGTCCGCCTACCGCAAGGGCAACGTCGGCGTCGACTACGTGCACCGCTTCGAGTCCGGCAAGCCCGGCCCGCACGTGCTGATCAACGCGCTCACGCACGGCAACGAGATCTGCGGCATGACGGCGGCCACGCACCTGCTCGACAACGACGTGCGTCCCAAGATCGGCACGCTCACCGTGAGCTTCGCCAACGTGGCGGCGTATGAATCCTTCAACGAGTCGCTGCCCTTCGACAGCCGGCAGTTGGTGCACAACCTCAACCGCATCTGGTCGCCCGAATGGCTGGACGGCAAGGAGGACAGCCCCGAGCTGAGCCGCGCGCGCATCCTGCGACCGGTGGTGGACGCGGCCGACCACATCCTCGACATCCACTCGACCAGCCAGCCCGTCGTGCCCTTCTGGGTGTACCCGGGCTTCGAGCGCAACGCCCGGGTCGCGCAGGCCATCGGCCGCCCCGCGGTGCACCTCGTGATGCCCGACGGCCTGGGCTCCGGCACGCCGCTCATCCAGTACGGCAGCCACGGCGGCCCCGACGGCAAGGGCGTGGCGATGGTGGTCGAATGCGGCCAGCACTTCCTGCGCTCCGCTTCTGATCTCGCCACCGCCGTCACCTATGACTTCCTCGCGTATTTCGGCCTCGTCGACAAGGACCCGGCCACCCCGCCGCCCGAGCCGCAACGGCGCTTCCAACTGATGCAGACCTACGTCATCAAGTCGCCCGACTTCGCCTTCGTGCGCCCGCTCATCGGCTTCGAGACCTTCGCCAAGGGCGAGCTGATCGCGACCAACGGCGACGAGGAGATCCGTGCGCTGTGCGACGACTGCACGATCTTCATGCCGGCCCAGCGTGCGATCGTGGGGCGCGAGGCGGTTTATCTGACCAAGCCGATCTGATACCCGGCGTGCCTGCGCCAACCAGGGGACGCAAAGGGCTCAGGTTTCCAACAGCCGCACGACCTGCTCGCGAAGCGAAGGCAAATCGTGCTGGATGGTTTGCCAGACAAGGGTGTGATCGATGGTGAAGTAGCCGTGGGAAAGCGCGTTGCGCATCTCGTAGGCGAAGCGCCATGGAACAGCAGTGTGGGCGGCCGCGAATTCCGAGTGGTGCTTCACGATGTTGTTGCTGGCTTCGCCGATGACTTCCAGGTTGCGCACCACCGCGTCCTGGGTCTTGCGATCGGCCAGATAACTGTCGGCTGTAGCGCCGGTCGTGTAGTCGCGGATGTTGTCGATCGCCTGCAGGATGTGGCCCAGGTAATCCGCCACCCGTTGCGGATCTCTTCAGCTCATACCGGCATAGCCTCGCGCAGCACCTGATCGCGGAACCTGGGAGGCAGGCCGTTGGGCGTGAGTACGTCTACTTCCATGCCCAGAAGGCTCTTCAGCTCGTGCCTGATGGCCCCGATGTCCATGAGCGTGGTTTGCGCCGTGGGCTCCACCAGCAGATCGAGGTCGCTGTCGGCCTCGTCCTCGCCGCGCAATGCTGAACCGAAGACTCGCACACTGCTGACGTGATGGCTCAACGCGATCTCGCGGATGCGATCACGATGCAGCGACAGGGCTTCGGAGGGGCGCATGGTGCCGAGTGTAATGTTTGGCTGCCCACGACCCTCGGGCCACGAGGCTGGTCCGTCAGGCAGCCGGTCAGCAGATCAGCAGGTGCCGCGGCTTGTCCGCGGTGCTGTAGTCCGCGTGCCAGTAGTGCGGGTCGTCGCAGGGGCTGAAGACGGCCTGGGCGCTGGCGTGGCGGGCGTCGAAGTGCTTGTCGAGCGTGACGTGCACCGAGCCGGGGTCGGGCCAGTCGGTGCCCGCATCGCAGACGCGGTTGCCTGACGAAACCTCGGCCGCGACGATCGCCTTCAGGGCCGGGTGCAGGCGCTCGTTGAGCAGGGCGAGGATGTCGCGCCGACTGCCGGGGCGGATCGATGTGGCGAGGCAGGCTTCGGTGAAGGCGGGATCGGCGGCCATCGTTGGAGCGGTTCCGTCTATGTCAGGCCGCAATGAACAACGCCGGATCCACCATCGCCCGGTTCAGCATCACCGACCAATGCAGGTGCGGCCCCGTCACCCGCCCGGTGGCGCCCACGGCTGCAAGCTGTTCGCCGGTCTTCATCACGTCGCCAACCTTCACGTCGATGCGGCTCAGGTGGCAGTACATGGTCAGCAGGCCGCCGCCATGGTCGAGCCAGACGGTGCCGCCGTTGAAGAAATAGTCTCCCGTGTCGATCACCTTGCCGGGCAGGGGCGCGAGCACCGGCGTGCCGGTGCCGGCCGCGATGTCCATGCCGCTGTGCGGATTGCGCGACTGGCCGTTGAACACGCGGCGCAGGCCGAAGGAGCTGGAGCGGCGGCCGGGAACGGGCACGCGCATCTGCAGGGCGGTGTCGGGGCGCATGTCGGTGAGAGTGGCCATCACGCCGGTGAGGTGGTCGCGCTCCTTGACGTAGCGCGCCTCGTCCTCGGGCGAGAGGTCGACGGTGCGCGGGGCCACGGTGAGGCGTTGCTCGCGGTACTGCTTCGGGGCCACGGTGTAGGCGATCTGGCGTTCGGGCTTGCCTTCGGCGCGCACGGTGATGCTGGCCTCGCCGGGCTCGGTCGCGAGCGGAATGCCGACGAGCGCGGTCCATTCGATGGCGTCACCCACCACCAGCAGGGGGATGTCGCCCGCGAAGGCCTGCGGCCGCCTGGCCGACGGGCCCAGCGACAGGCGGGCGACGCCGCCGGGCACCTGCGATGCGCGTGGCCATACGCCGGGTGTTGCCGCGGGCTGTTTCTTTGCTGCCGTCGACTTGGTCGCGGCGCCGGCGTGCATCGCGGCGATCAGGCCGATGGTGCCGAGCACGGCGCTGCGGCGGTCGAGGGCGAGATGGGTGAGGGAATAGGAGGGCGTTTGCTTCATTTGAAGAGAAGGTCGGGAAGTCGATGGATGGAGGGCGCTATCCGCTCCAGGTTCCGGGCGCGAGGCCTTCGAGCGTGTGAGGGCCGATCGCGGCGCGGATCAGCCGCAGCGTCGGCAGCCCCACGGCCGCGGTCATGCGTCGCACCTGGCGGTTGCGGCCCTCGCGGATCGCGAGCTCGATCCATGCGGTGGGAATGCTCTTGCGCTCGCGGATGGGCGGCTGCCGTTCCCACACCTCGGGCGGCGGGTCGAGCAGCCGGGCGCGCGCCGGGCGGGTGGGGCCGTCGTTGAGCTGCACGCCATTGCGCAGGGCGGCAAGCGCCGCTTCGGTCGGCTCGCCTTCGACCTGCACCCAGTAGATCTTTTCCATCTTGAAGCGCGGATCGGCGATGCGCGCCTGCAGCCTGCCGTCGTCGGTGAGCAGCAGCAGGCCCTCGCTGTCGGCGTCGAGCCGGCCTGCGACGTAGACGCCGGGGATGTCGATGAACTCCTTCAGGCCACGCCAGCGGCCCTCGGGCGTGAACTGGCTGAGCACGCCATAGGGCTTGTTGAAGCGGATCAGGCGGGAGGAAGAGGGCGATGAACGAGAAGAAGGGCTCGGACGATTCATGTGCCGACAGGATAGCCCGGGTCCGTCCTGCAACCTCCGGCGGCCGGCACGGCTCCAATCGGATTGTTCATTCGAGACACAGGGAATCCGGTATGACGATCACGATGCGAAGCTCCATCCAACTCGCCTGTGTGGCGATGGCCGGCCTGCTGCTGGCGGCATGCAACAGCACGGCCATCCGCGTGGGCGGCGCGCCCGATGCCAGCGTGAAGAACTGCGTGGCAGCGGCCGCGCGCGAACTGAAGGTGCCGCCGGCCAGCATCGTCGCCGACAAGGGCACGACGCCGCGTGACGGCGTCTACACGGTCAACCTGAGGGTCGGGCCGCAGGGGCGCTCGGCGGTGTGCACCACCGACGAGAACAGCGCGGTGATCGGGGTGGTCTACAAGCGGCCCGAGTAACTGCGGGTCTGCTTGCTTACTTGCCCCAGCTGTCCCGCATCCCGGCCGCGCGGTTGAACACCGGCTTGCCGGCGGCGGCGCTGGCCTTCGCGTCGAGCACGAAGTAGCCGTGCCGTTCGAACTGGATGCCGACGCCCGGCTCGGCCTTGGCCAGTGAGGGCTCGACGAAGGCCGAACACACTTCCAGGCTGTTCTTGTTCAGCTCTTCCAACAGCTCGCCGCTGCCCGGCTGCGCCGCGGCGAACAGGCGCTCGTAGAGCCGCACTTCGGCCTGCACCGCGTCGGCGGCGGCCACCCAGGTGATGTTGCCCTTCACCTTGATCGCGTCGGCGCCGGGGGTGCCGCTCTTGGTGTCGGGCACCAGCGTGGCCTGCACCTCGACGAGCCTGCCGCTGGCGTCCTTGGTGCCGCCGGTGCATTCGATGACGTGGCCGTACTTCAGCCGCACCTTGTTGCCGGGGAAGAGGCGGAAGAAGCCCTTGGGCTGCACTTCTTCATAGTCGGTGCGCTCGATCCAGACTTCGCGGCCGAGCTTGAACTCGCGCTGGCCCATCTCGGGGTGGTGCGGGTGCACGGGGGCCGAGCAGTTGTCGAGCGCATCGTCACCGCCCATCAGTTCGCCCCAGTTGGTGATGACCAGCTTGACCGGGTCGAGCACGGCCATGGCGCGCGGGGCGACAGGGTCGAGGGTGTCGCGCAGCGCGGCCTCGAGGCTGGCGTAGTCGATCCAGCCGCCCGACTTGGTGGTGCCGCTGCGTTCGCAGAACAGGCGCAGCGCCTCGGGCGTGTAGCCGCGGCGGCGCAGGCCGGCGATGGTGGGCATGCGCGGGTCGTCCCAGCCGTCGACGTACTTCTCCTCGACCAGCTGGCGCAGCTTGCGCTTGCTGGTGAGCACGTGGGTCACGTTCAGGCGAGCGAACTCGTACTGGCGCGGGTGCGGGCTGGCGATGAGGCCGCCTTCGGCGAGGCGGTCGAGCAGCCAGTCGTAGAAGGGGCGCTGGTCTTCGAATTCCAGCGTGCAGATGCTGTGGGTGATCTGCTCGAGCGCGTCCTCGATGGGGTGCGCGTACGTGTACATCGGGTAGATGCACCACTTGTCGCCGGTGTTGTGGTGGTGGGCACGGCGCACGCGGTACAGCGCGGGGTCGCGCATGTTGATGTTGGTGCTGGCCATGTCGATCTTCGCGCGCAGGATGGCGGCGCCATCGGCCACCTGGCCGTCGCGCATGGCACGGAAGCGCGCGAGGTTCTCCTCGGGCGTGCGGGTGCGGAAGGGGCTGTCGGTGCCGGGCGTGTTGAAGTCGCCGCGGTTCGCCCGCACTTCATCGGCGGTCTGCTCGTCCACGTAGGCGAGGCCGGCGCCGATCAGGTATTCGGCGGCCTCGTACATGAAGTCGAAGTAGTCGCTCGCAAAGTACTCGTGCGGCTGCAGGGTGCCGGGGGCGCTGGGGCGGTCGGCCAGGTAGGTTTCGTAGCCCAGCCACTTCACCGCGTCGCGGATGGAATCGACGTATTCCTGGTCTTCCTTCTCGGGGTTGGTGTCGTCGAAGCGCAGGTGGCTCACGCCGCCGTATTCCTTGGCCAGCTCGAAGTTGAGCCAGATGCTCTTGGCGTGGCCGATGTGCAGGTAGCCGTTGGGCTCGGGCGGAAAGCGCATGCGCACCTTGGCCGGGTCGGCCATGCCCTGCGCGTGATGGGCGGCGTTGCCGGGCGATCCGCCCCACTTGCGGCCAGAATAGGCACCCTGCGCGAGGTCGTTCTCGATCACGTGGCGCAGGAAATTGCTCGGTGCAGCTGTCGTCTTGGTGCCGCTTTTGTCGGTCGGGGAGGTCATCGCGGCATTTTAGGGGGCACCCCCTATGGGTTACCTTTGGCAACGTTCTTCACATTGGCCGGTGCACCCCGTTTGCATTTGCCGCGTTCAATACACCACATGGGCGGTCCGGGTCCGGACTGCCCAGCCAAACAAGGAGAGCAGGATCATGAGCTTCACACGTTCAACCTTTTTCAAGTGGGCCGCCGCGGGCGTCGTGGCAGCCGGTGCATTGTTTGCCGCCACCTCGGCCAGCGCCCGCAGTGATGTGAGCTGGTCGATCGGCGTCGGCGTCCCCGGCGTGGCCGTGGGTGTTGGCAGCCCGGCCTACTACCCGGCCCCGGTCTACGTGCCGCCGGCCCCCGTCTACTACGCGCCGCCGCCCCCGGTTTACTACCGCCCGCCGCCGGTCTACTACCGTCCGGCCCCCGTTTACTACGGCCCGCCGGCCTATTACGGCCCGCGCTACTACGGTCGTGGCTACTACCGCGGACATGGCCACTGGCGCTAAAAAGCCACGGCAATCGTGACTGAATGAAAAAGGCCGGCCCCGAAAGGGCCGGCCTTTTTCTTTGGGCGCTCGCCCGGCCGATTTCACATCGCGCGAAAAAGATGGGCGTAGAGCCGGCTGACCGGAATCTTCTCGGCCCGCCCGCGCAGCATCAGGTGCAGCTTGCCGGCCTCGTCGCGGTGCACCGACTCGATGGCCGAACTGCGCACCACCACCGCCCGGTGCACCTGCCAGAAGGTGTCGGCGTCGAGCTGGGGCAGCAGCTGCTTCAGCGGCGTGCGGATCAGGTATTCGTGCGTGGCGGTCAGCACGCGCAGGTATTTGTCGGCCGCCTCGAAATAAAGCACTTCGTCGATGGGCACCATGCGCACGGTGCTGCCGCCGGCGTCGCTGGCGGCGATCATGCGCAGCGGGGCGGGTGTAGCCGTGGCGACTCCTGCGCCGGCGGCGCCCAGCACCTGGCGCCATTGGGCGAGCGTCTGTTCCAGCGCCGCATCCGCCAGCGCGGGCGTGGCCGCCGGCTGCCGCGCGGCCAGCGCCTGTTGCAGGCGGCCCACGGTCTTGCGCAGGCGGTCGGGCTGCACCGGCTTGAGCACGTAGTCGATGGCCTGCGCCTCGAAGGCGCGGGCGGCGTATTCGTCGTAGGCCGTCACGAACACCAGCTGGGGCATGGGTGCTTCGTCGGCGGGCCAGCAGTCGGCCAGTTCGGCGGCGGCGCCCAGGCCATCGAGCCCGGGCATGCGGATGTCGAAGAAAAGCACCTGCGGCAGCAAGCGCAACGCCTCGCGCACGGCGCTGCGGCCGTCGCCCGCGGTGGCGACGATCTGCAGTTCGGGCCATGCCGCGGCCAGTTCGGCCTTGAGGGCCTGGGCCAGAAGGGGCTCGTCCTCGGCGATGAGGGCGGTGGGGGATGCAGTGGTCATCTTGTCGTTGTTTTCGTGTTGCATTCAGGCGGGTGCCGGAAAGCTCAGCGTGGCGAGGGTGCCGCCCGAAGGCGAGGGCGCCAGGCTCATGCGGCCGCGCTCGCCGTACACCGTGGCCAGCCGCTCGCGCACCTGCTCCAGCCCGAAGCCGCTGCCCTGCGACGGCGGCGCCGCGCCGAGGCCCACGCCGGTGTCGCTCACCTCGATCACCAGCAGGCCGCCTTCTTCTTGCCGGCGCGCACGCACGACGATCTCGCCGCCTTCCACCTTGGGCTCCAGCCCGTGGCGGATGCTGTTCTCCACCAGCGGCTGCAGCAGCAGCGGCGGCACCGGCGCATCGCGCAGATCCTGCGGCAGGTCGAGCGTGTAGCGCAGCCGGTCGCCCATGCGCACCGACATCAGCTCCAGGTAGTCGCCCAGCCGCTCGAACTCGGCCGACAGCGGATGCGAGAGCGCGCGCGAGCCGCTGAGCGTCATGCGCAGGTAGCTGTTGAGCCGGTCGAGCATGGCCACGGCGCGCGGCGGGTCGACGGTGATCAGCACGCGCAGGTTGGCCAGCGTGTTGAAGAGCATGTGCGGCTCCAGCTGCGTCTCCAGCAGCTTCAGCCGTGCCTCGGTGGCATTGCGCTGCGCCAGCTCGATCTGGCTCTGCATGTGCTTGCTCTTGCCGAGGCTGTAGAAGAAGAAGCACATGCCGACGGTCGCGATGATGGTGATCGTGACGCCGGTCGCCAGCTTGTGGCCTTTGAAGTCGAGGAAGTCGTACCGGGGCGCGCCGAACACGGCGTCGCCGATGAGATTGCCCACGAAGAAACCGATGGCCACGCCCAGCGCGATCAGCATGAAGCCCCAGGGCCAGTTCGGCCAGTGGGTTTCACTGGCCCCGCTGAGCAGGAGCCGCCCCGTGTCGATGAACAGCCAGCTGATCATCCCGATGGCCAGCGAATAGACCAGATGGCCGGCCCAGTTTTCGCCCCCCGTGATGGTCATCGCGATGGCGATGAGGCAGCAGAAGACAGCGGTGATCAGGCCATGCCGCAGCATGTCCCGGATGTTTTCCGCGCGGAAGCGGTGCAGCGGCGTCGTGGAATTCATCCGCGGTCCTGGCCCCCCAGCGCGCGGCGCTCGCGTTCGACCAGCCGGTCGTAGAAGCCGCCGCCCGGTGCGATGAACCAGACCACCGCCCCATGGATCAGGAGCCCCAGCCCCCAGCCCATGAGCGGATACATCGCCCAGCTGCGGCCGTTGGCGGCCGAGATGGTGACCAGCCCCAGGTTGACCAGCACATAGACGAAGGCGTGGATGTACCAGCCCATCTTGGCGCCGGCGCGGCGGCGGGCGATGCGCTCGACGTCGCAGCGGAAGGAATCGGAGGACGATGCGTAGGAAGTCATGACAGCTCCTTGTATTGGACAGGAATGAAATCGGTGGTCGCCACGGCAGGCTGCGGCGCCGCCTGCAGGGCCGCGCGCTGGCGCAGCTCCTCGGTGGTGTCGCCTGGGCCCTCGGGCTTCCAGCCGGGCGGCTTCACGAGGTAGCCGACGAAGGCGCGCACCGAGCGGGCCGAGGCGAGGTCGCGAAAGAGCGCGCGCCACTGGCCGAACTCGATCTCCAGGATGTTGTGCGTGGTGACCGGGTTGACGAGGCCGTAGCGGCAGGGCACGTCGGCGCGCTCCGGGATGTAGGTGCCGAACAGGCGGTCGAACACGATCAGCACGCCGCCGTAGTTGCCGTCCAGGTATTCCAGGTTCGAGGCATGGTGCACGCGGTGGGCCGAGGGGGTGTTGAGCACCCATTCGAGCGGGCCCAGGCGCGGGATCCAGGTCGCGTGGATCCAGAACTGGTACAGCAGGTTCAGCGTGAGCATCAGCAGGATCACCCGCGGCGGCATGCCCAGCAGCGGCGCCAGCATGAAGAAGGCCAGGGTGCCGGTGAGGCGGCCGGTCCAGCCGAAGCGGTAGGCGGCCGACAGGTTCAGCTGGTTCGGCGAATGGTGGATGGCATGGGTGCACCAGAACCACCGCACGCGGTGCGCGGCGCGGTGGTACCAGTAGTAGCAGAACTCCTGGCCGATGAAGCAGGCGGCCCAGCCGGTCCAGTGGTCCATCGGCAGGGTGAAGAGGCGGTGGGCGTAGAACCAGTCCATCGCGCCGGTCCAGAAGGCCAGGGGCAGCAGCCAGCGCAGGGGGTATTCGCGCACCAGGAAGTCGAACACCGAGACGCCGGCGGCCTTCCAGTCGTAGCTGCGCCAGCCGTTGCGCCACGAAAGCACCAGGGCCTCGGCGATGGAGGCGACGAGCACCACCGTGACGGAAACCTTGAGGATCAGCAGGAGCGCGTTCATGGCGGCGTTTCTTATTCTGGAAGTGGTGGCCCGGGAATATTAGGCGGCGCGGGCGGCGGCAGCCATAGCGTCAGTGCGGATGGCCAGCTTCCACAGGCGCGCGGCGCGGGCCGCGAACACACCGGTGAACGCGCCGTACAGCACGGGCACCACGAGTGCGAGGGTGGGCTGGTGGCGCAGCTCGGGGTGCATGGCCAGGGCGGCGCCGACCACGTACTTGGTCAGGAAGATGCCCATCATGAGCATCAGCGGCACCGGGCTGCCGGCCACGTCGAACTGGCGGGTGGCCGCGTCGTAGCGGGTGGCGGCGTGCAGCGGGCGCTGCAGCACCAGGGCGGCCATCACGGCGGCGGCGGCGGCCCAGCCCAGCAGGGCGCCGAAGGAGTCGCCGAAGACCGAGGCCACGCCGTACAGCGACAGGCCGCCCATGGCGACGGGCATCAGCGTGACGCGGGTCAGGCTCACCTGGTTGGCCAGCAGCTGCCGGGCGCCGAGCCACAGCAGCAGGAAGAAGACGGCGAACACCCACTTGGGCGTGTGAAGGATGATCTGCATCAGCATGGCGGCACTCCGTTGAAGGTGAAAGGTGAAGAAAAGCTGAAAAGGCGGCGCAAGGGAATCGATGGGGTGGACTGTGCCGGCGGCCCCGCATGCCCGCCATCGCCGTGCGACGGAATGCGCGCAGGCGGCGCCAATTGCAGCCGGGCGGCGCGAATTGCGGGGTTTCGCGGCAATTCGGGGAGGCTTCGAGGAGGCTCCGACGGGGCGCCGGCCAGCTTTACCGCCGCTTTACGGCCCAGCAAAGAGCCGGACTACCATCCGCGCTGTACTACGCTGGTCCGCACCTCTGCACCTTTCGCACGCACCGTCCATGGAACAAGAAAAACCAACCGAGCCTCTGCCTTCCACCGTGTCTCCCACGCATCCGACGGTACGCAGACGCCGTTGGATGGGCAGCCTGCTGGCCTTGCTGCTGCTGGCGGTGATGGGCGGCGGCGCCTGGTATCTGGTCCAGCGCTCGAAGATGCCGGTTGCCGGCCCTGGTGCGGGCCCCGGCGCCGGGCGGCAGGGCGGTCCCGGAGGCCCGGGCGGGCCGGGGGGGCGTGGTGGCGGTGGCGGCGCGGCCTCCAGCACGGTCGGCATCGCGACCGCCCGGCAGGCCGACATCCCCGTGCAGCTCGAGGCGCTGGGCACCGTCACGCCGCTGGCCAACGTGATCGTCCAGCCGCAGGTGTCGGGCGTGCTCACGGCGGTGCTCTTCCAGGAAGGGCAGATGGTCAAGAAGGGCGACGTGCTCGCCACCATCGATCCGCAGCCGTTCCAGAACGCGCTCGGCCAGGCCACCGGCGCACGCCAGCGCGACGAGGCGCAGCTCGCTGCGGCGCGCGTCACGCTGCAGCGCTACCAGACCCTGCTGGGCCAGGACTCGATCGCCCGGCAGGACGTGGACACCCAGGCCGCGCTGGTCAAGCAGCTCGAAGGCACGGTGGCCATCGACCGCGCCAACGAGAACACCGCCAAGCTCAATCTCGCCTGGAGCCGCATCACCGCGCCGGTGAGCGGGCGCATCGGCCTGCGGCCGGTGGACGCGGGCAACTACATCTCCACCGGCACCACCAACGGCGTCGCCACCATCACTCAGATCGCGCCGATCGACGTCGAATTCGCCATCCCGCAGGACCGCGTGCCCGAGGTGCAGGAGCGCCTGGCCCAGGGCGCCAAGCTCGACGCCACCGCCTTCGACCGCACCCGCACTCGCCGGCTCGCGAACGGCACTTTCTCCACGCTGGACAACCTGGTCGACACCGCCACCGGCACCGTCAAGGCCAAGGCCCGCTTCACCAACGCCGACAACGCGCTGTTCCCGAACCAGTTCGTCAACCTGCGGCTGCTGCTGCGCACCGTGAGCAGCGCCGTGGTGGTGCCCGTCACCGCGCTGCGCCACGGCCCCAACGGCGACTACGTGTACGTGCTGAACGAGGACAACACCGTGTCGCAGCGGCCGGTGACGCGCGGCGAATCCAGTGTGGACAACGTCGCGATCATGTCGGGCCTGAAGGCCGGCGAGCAGGTCGTGACCGAAGGCGGCGACCGCCTGAAGGACGGCGCGCGGGTGCAGACCCAGGCCGACCGTCCGGCCGGCGCGGCGTCGGCACCGGCAGGCGGTACGCATCGCGGCCGCCGCCAGGGTGGTGGCGCAGGTGCCGGCGGGCCCGGCGCGCCCAGGGGCGGTGAAGCCGCTCCGGCTGCTGCTGCCCCCACGGCCCCTGCAGCCCCTGCAGCCCCTGCAGCCCCGGCCGCATCCCCGGCGCCCTCGGCCGAGTCGGCCCCTGCTGCCCCTGCAACCCCCGCCAGACTCCCTACCGCCGAGCAGCGCCAGCGCATGCTCGACTCCGCCAAGGACAACCCCGAGCAGCTCGAACGCCGCAAGCGTTTCCTCGAGGCGCTGGACCGCGGCGACCCGGCCGCGCTGGAACGCTGGCAGCGCATGTCCGAAGGCCGCGGCGGCGAAGGCGCGCAGGGCAGGCGCGGCAACCAATGACGAGCGGTCCTTGCAGTAGCAGTAGTAGCAGCAGCACGGAGGCCCCACGTTGAGCCCGTCACGTCCGTTCATCCTCCGGCCGGTGGCGACTTCGCTGCTGATGGTCGCCATCGTGCTGGCCGGCCTGGTGGCGTTCCGCTTCCTGCCGCTGTCGGCGCTGCCGCAGGTCGACTACCCGACCATCCAGGTCCAGACGCTCTACCCCGGGGCCAGCCCCGAGGTGATGAGCAACACCGTTACCGCCCCGCTGGAGCGCCAGTTCGGCCAGATGTCGGGGCTCGACCGCATGAGCTCGACCAGCGCCGCGGGCGTGTCGATCATCACGCTGCAGTTCTCGCTGGGCCAGACGCTGGACGTGGCCGAGCAGGAGGTGCAGGCCGCCATCAACGCCGGCGGCTCGCTGCTGCCGGCCGACCTGCCGGCGCCGCCTGTGTACGCCAAGGTCAACCCGGCCGACGCGCCGGTGCTCACGCTCTCAATCACCTCCGACACGCTGCCGCTCACCGACGTGCAGAACCTGGTCAACACCCGGCTCGCTCAGAAGATCAGCCAGGTCTCGGGCGTGGGGCTGGTGTCGCTCAGCGGCGGGCAGCGCCCTGCGATGCGCATCCAGGCCAACACCCAGGCGCTGGCGGCCAACGGCATCGGGCTGGACACGCTGCGCACCGCGATCTCGGCGGCCAACTCCAACGGCGCCAAGGGCAGCTTCGACGGACCGAAGCGCGCCTACACGATCAATTCGAACGACCAGCTGATGACGGTCGACGACTACAAGAACCTGATCGTCTCGTACAAGAACGGCGCGCCGATCCGCATGGTCGATGTGGCGCAGGTGGTCAGCAGCGCCGAGAACAACCAGCTCGCCGCCTGGGCCGGCAACAAGGCCGACGGCACCAGCAAGCTGTCGCCCGCGATCATCATGAACGTGCAGCGCCAGCCCGGCGCGAACGTGATCGCCACCGTCGACGCCATCAAGAAGCAGCTGCCCGAGCTGCAGGCCGGCCTGCCCGCCGGGCTGAAGATCGAGGTGCTCAGCGACCGCACCGCCGGCATCCGCGCCTCGGTGCAGCACGTCGAGATGGAACTGGTGCTGGCCGTGGTGCTCGTGGTGCTGGTGATCTTCGCCTTCCTGGGCAGCCTGCGCGCCACCGTCATCGCCAGCATCGCGGTGCCGATCTCGCTGATCGGCACCTTCGGGCTGATGTACCTGCTGGGCTACAGCCTGAACAACCTGAGCCTGATGGCGCTGACCATCGCCACCGGCTTCGTGGTGGACGACGCGATCGTGATGATCGAGAACATCGCGCGGTACATCGAGGAGGGCGAGAAGCCGCTGCAGGCCGCGTTCAAGGGCGCCACGCAGATCGGCTTCACCATCATCTCGCTGACGGTGTCGCTCATTGCGGTGCTGATCCCGCTGCTCTTCATGGGCGACGTGGTCGGCCGCCTGTTCCGCGAGTTCGCGGTGACGCTGGCCATCACCATCCTGATTTCCGCGGTCGTCTCCCTCACGCTGGTGCCGATGATGTCGGCGCGCTGGCTCAAGCACGAAGAAAAGAAGCAGGTTTCGGACAAGGGCTTCGGCGCGCGCGCCCAGCGCTTCTTCAGCGGCGTGATGGTGCGCTACGACCGCTCGCTGCACTGGGTGATCGACCACCAGGCGCTCACGCTGCTGGTCGCGCTGCTCACCATGGTGCTGACCGTGGTGCTGTACCTCACTATCCCCAAGGGCCTGTTCCCCACCCAGGACACCGGCCAGCTCCAGGCCCGCGTGCAGGCCGCGCAGGACGTGTCGTTCGACCGCATGTCGCAGCTGCAGCTGCAGGCGGCGCAGGCCATCCTCGAAGACCCGGCGGTCGAGAACCTCAGTTCTTTTGTCGGCGTCGATGCCGCCAACAACACCATGCTGCACACCGGCAGCATGCTCATCAACCTCGCGAAGGACCGCGACAGCCAGCAGGTCGTGATGGACCGCCTGCGCGAGCGCGTGCGGCAGGTGGCGGGCGTCACGCTCTACCTGCAGCCCACGCAGGACCTCACCATCGACGCCGAGACCGGCCCCACCGAGTACCGCATGTCGCTCGAGGGCGTGGACAGCGCCGCCATCACCGACTGGATGAAGAAGCTCGTTGCGAAGCTGCAGGAATCGGACAAGGTGCGCAACGTGAGCAGCGACGCCGGCGCCCAGGGTCTGGCGGCTTTCGTGAACGTGAACCGCGACACGGCTGCGCGGCTGTCGATCACCGCGAGCACCGTGGACGACGCGCTCTACAGCGCCTTCGGCCAGCGCATCGTCTCGACCATCTTCACCGAGACCAACCAGTACCGCGTGATCCTCGAGGCCCAGCCCGGCATGGTGAACACGCCGCAGACGCTGGGGCAGCTGAGCCTGATCGCCGGTTCGGGCACCGCGACGCCGCTGTCGGCCATTGCGCAGATCAGCGAGCAGCAGGCGCCGCTGCAGATCACTCACGTGGCGCAGTATCCGGCGAGCACGCTGAACTTCGACACCGCGCCCGGTGTTTCGCTCGGGGCTTCGGTCGATGCGATTCGCGCGGCGGCGAAGGAAATCGGGCTGCCGAGCAGCGTGACGATGACCTTCCTCGGGGCTTCAGGGGCTTACGAGAAATCGTTGTCTAACCAGCTGTGGCTGATTCTTGCCGCCGTGGTGTGCGTGTACATCGTGCTGGGGGTGCTGTACGAGAGTTACGTGCATCCGCTGACAATCCTGTCCACGCTGCCTTCGGCCGGGGTTGGGGCGCTGCTGGCGCTGATGATCACGGGCAATGACCTGGGGGTGATCGGGATCATCGGGATCATCCTGCTGATCGGCATCGTGAAGAAGAACGCGATCATGATGATCGACTTTGCGATCGATGCGGAGCGGACCCAGGGGAAGTCTCCTCGGGAGGCGATTCACCAGGCTGCCTTGCTGCGGTTCCGGCCTATCTTGATGACTACGTTGGCGGCTTTGTTTGCTGCTGTGCCGTTGATGTTCAGTTTCGGTGATGGGGCTGAGTTGCGGCGGCCGCTGGGGTTGGCGATTTTTGGGGGGTTGATCGTCAGTCAGCTGCTGACCCTGTTCACTACGCCTGTTATTTATCTGGCGTTTGATCGACTGGGTGGGGGGAGTGCTCGTAGGGTTGAGATTGAGGAGGAGGCGGTTTGACTTTGCTTGCCTCTGGTAGTTTTGCTTCCCGAGGCCGGGTCTCGCCCCGGCGGGCGACCTACTTTCTTTTGCTTCGCCAAAAGAAAGTAGGCAAAGAAAAGGCGACCCTGCTGTCTGTGTCCCTTCGCTTCGCTACGGGCAACCTGCGGTGCTCGGCGCAGGAGGGGGTCCGCAGAACTCGCTTCGCTCAAACAGCTGCGGCCCTTATCCCTCCTGCGCCTGCGCTCCTCGGCACAGCCAGAAGGGAGCGATCCGCGCCATCGCTTCGCTCGGCTTTTGAACAGCCTGGACTGGCCTTCGCTTCGCTCGGCCAGGTATCGAGTTCCAGTGGCCTCGCCGAACCCAATGCGCCATTCCAAGCCCAGCAGGCGCAAAGCGCCTGCTGGGCACCCGCAGCCGAGCGCAGCGATGGCCCGCGTGTCCCCAATCCCCTCTGGCTGCGCCGAGGAGCGCAGCGTTTCGCGGATCAGGGCTCGCCCTTGTCTGAGCGAAGCGAGTTTGGGCGAGACCCCGCGAAACGCGAGCACCGCAGGTTGCCCCGTAGCGCAGCGAAGGGGTCGCAGACAGTGGGGTCGCCTTTCTTTTGCCTACTTTTCTTTGGCGAAGCAAAGAAAAGTAGGTCGGCCGCCGGGCCGAGACCCGGCCCCGGGAAAGAAACCCTCAGCACGCTCCCACAAGGAGCAGCGAGATGAATCTATCCCTGCCCTTCGTCCGCCGCCCCATAGGCACAGTGCTACTGACCATAGGCGTAGCCCTGGCCGGCATAGCAGCCTTCTTCGTCCTCCCAGTCTCCCCCCTCCCGCAGGTCGACTACCCCGTCATCTCGGTAAGAGCCTCGATCCCCGGAGCGAGCCCGGAGACGATGGCCACCAGCGTAGCCACCCCGCTGGAGCGCCACCTCGGAACAATCGCAGGCGTCAACGAAATGACGTCGACGAGCTCGGTCGGCTCGACCCGCGTCACGCTGCAGTTCGACCTCAGCCGCAACATCGACGGCGCGGCCCGCGAGGTGCAGGCCGCCATCAACGCGAGCCGCATCGACCTGCCCGCCACGCTGCGCAGCAACCCGACCTACCGCAAGGCCAACCCGGCGGCGTCGCCGGTGATCATCCTGGCGCTCACGTCCAAGACCAAGACACCAGGCCAGATCTATGACGCCGTGTCGAACATCGTCAGCCAGCGCCTGTCGCAGGTGGACGGCGTGGGCGACGTGGAGATCGGCGGGGGCTCGCTGCCCGCCGTACGCATCGAGCTGCTGCCGTTCGCTCTCAACCGCTACGGCATCAGCACCGAGGACGTGCGCGCCGCCATCCAGGCGTCGAACGCCAACCGGCCCAAGGGCATGGTGCAGGGCGACGGGCGCAAGCTGCAGATCTACACGCAGACGCCGGCGCTGCGCGCGAGCGACTACGCGTCGATGGTGATCGCCTGGCGCAACGGCGCGGCGGTGCGGCTGCAGGACGTGGCGGAGGTGGTCGACGGTGTGGAGGACACGCGCACGCTGGGTCTCTTCAACGGCGAGCCGGCGATCATCGTGCTGATCACCCGGCAGCCCTCGGCCAACATCATCGAGACGGTGGACAGTGTGCGGGCGCTGTTGCCCGAGCTGCAGGCCCAGCTGCCGCCCGACGTGACGCTGCAGGTGGCGTCGGACAGCACCAACTCCATCCGCGGCTCGCTGCGCGAGGTGGAGCTCACGCTGGTCATTTCCGTCATCCTGGTGGTGCTGGTGGTGAGCCTGTTCCTGCGCAGCGTGCGGGCGACGATCGTGCCTGCGGTGGCGACGGTGGCGGCGCTGCTGGGCACCTTCGGGGTGATGTACCTGCTGGGCTTCAGCCTCAACAACCTGAGCCTGATGGCGCTCACGGTGGCCACCGGCTTCGTGGTGGACGACGCCATCGTGGTGCTCGAGAACACCAGCCGGCACATCGAGTCGGGCATGACGCGCATGAAGGCGGCGTTGCTGGGCGCGAAGGAGGTGGGCTTCACCGTGCTGTCGATCAGCGTGTCGCTGGTGGCGGTGTTCATCCCGCTGCTGTTCATGGGCGGGCAGGTGGGGCGGCTGTTCCGCGAGTTCGCGGTGACGCTGTCGGCGGCGGTGCTGATCTCGCTGGTGATCTCGCTGACCACCACGCCGATGATGTGCGCCTGGATGCTCAAGCCCGGCGGCGAGCACGACAAAAACAAGCCGCAGGGCAGGCTGGGCCGTATCGCCGCGCGCAGCTACGACTGGATGCTCAAGCGCTACGAGAGCAGCCTCGACTGGGCTCTGGACAGCAAGGCGCTGGTGATGCTGATCCTGGTGGCGGTGGTCGGGCTGAACGTGTACCTGTTCAGCGCGGCGCCCAAGGGCTTCTTCCCGCAGCAGGACAGCGGCCAGCTCAACGGCGGCCTGCGGGCCGACCAGAGCATCTCTTCGCAGGCGCTCGGCGAGAAGCTGCGACAGGTGGTCGACATCATCCGCAAGGACGAGGCGGTCGACACCGTGGTGGGCTTCACCGGCGCGGGCCGGGCAGGGGGCGGCTTCATGTTCGTCAACCTGAAGCCGGCGAACCAGCGCAAGGACAGCGGCCTCGCGGTCATCGCGCGGCTGCGCCCGCAGCTCAACCAGGTGACAGGCCTGCGCGTGTTCCTGGGCACGGTGCAGGACGTGCGCTCGGGCGGCCGGGCAAGCAACTCGACCTACCAGTACACGCTCAAGAGCGACAACGTCGCAGACCTGCGCACCTGGGCCGTGAAGCTGGCCGACGAGCTCAAGCTGCAGCCGGTGCTGACCGACATCGACACCGACCAGGACCAGAACGGCGTGGAAACGGTGGCCAAGGTCGACCCCGACAGCGCGCGGCGCCTGGGCCTGACATCCACGGCCATCGACAACGCGCTCTACAACGCCTTCGGCCAGCGGCAGGTGGCGACCATCTACACCGAGCTGAACCAGTACCACGTGGTGATGGAATGGGCGCAGCGCTACACGCGCAGCCCGAACTCGCTGAGCGACGTTTACGTGCCGGCCACCAGGACGTCGGTGGTGGGCGGGCAGACCGTGACCACGCAGGTGGCGGCGAGCAGCACGTCGACGGGGTCTTCGTCTTCTTCCTCGTCGAGTTCGTCGTCTTCTTCCTCGTCCTCGTCCGCCGCAACCGCGGCCACCGTGCCGGTGTCGGCCAACGCGGCGCTGCGCAACGCATCGACGGGCAACGTGCTGAGCAACACGGCCACCGCGCTCGTGCCGCTGTCGGCGGTCGCGAAGTTCGAGGAGCAGTCGGTGGCCACCTCGGTGAGCCACGAAGACGGCGAGCTGGCCACGACCATCTCGTTCAACCTCGCCGAGGGCGCCAACCTGGGTGACGCGCGCGAGGCCATCGCCAAGGCCGAGGCCAACATCGCCATGCCCACCAACGTGCGCGGCGCGTTTGCGGGCACGGCGGCGAGCGCGCAGCAGTCGCAGGGCCAGCAGGCGATTCTGATCCTGGCGGCGCTGATCGTGATCTACATCGTGCTGGGCATCCTGTACGAGAGCCTGGTGCATCCGATCACGGTGCTGTCGACGCTGCCTTCGGCGGGCGTGGGCGCGGTGCTGGCGCTGCTGATGTTCCGCATGGAGTTTTCCATCATCGCGCTGATCGGCGTGTTCCTGCTGATCGGCATCGTGAAGAAGAACGCCATCCTGATCATCGACTTCGCGCTCGAGGCCGAGCGCTCGCGCGGGCTCACGCCGCTGGAGGCGGTGCGCGAGGCGTGCCTGCTGCGCTTCCGTCCGATCCTGATGACGACCATGGCGGCCGCGCTCGGCGCGCTGCCGCTGGCCATCGGCTTCGGCGAGGGGGCCGAACTGCGCCGTCCGCTGGGCGTGGCCATCATCGGCGGGCTGATCGCGAGCCAGTTGCTGACCCTGCTGACGACGCCGGTGGTCTACCTGCTGCTCGACAAGCTGCGCCGCCGCAGCGCCAACGAACACGCGCTCAGCCGTGTGACGCCCGCCTGAGCGAGAAACGACAACGACATGAACGCACTGTTTTCTTCCACCTCCCGCTTTTCGTTTTCGGCGCTCGCACTGGCCGCCATGCTCGCGGGCTGCGCGGTCGGCCCGCGCTACGAGCAGCCGGCCACCGCCGCGTCGGCCAACTGGAAGGAGCAGAAGGCCGCCGAAGGCTGGCTGCCCGCGGCGCCGGCCGACGCGCTCGACCGCGGCAAATGGTGGAAGCTCTTCGGCGACGCCACGCTCGACGACCTGGCCGGCCGCGTGCAGGTGTCGAACCAGAACATCGCCGCCGCGGTGGCCAACTACACGCAGGCCCAGGCGCTGGTGCGCGGCGAGCGCGCGGCGCTGTTCCCGTCGGTGTCGCTCGATGGCAGCGGCAGGCGCTCGGGCACGGTGGGTGGCAGCAGCACGTCGAGCCCGTCGAACAGCTTCTCGGCATCGTTGGGCGCGAGCTGGACGCCCGACGTCTGGGGCCGGCTGCGCGAGGCGGTGAGCAGCGCGCAGGCCAACGCACAGGCCAGCGAGGCCGACCTGGCCGCGGCGCGGCTCTCGGCCATCGGCGACCTGGCGACCAACTATTTCTCGCTGCGCGAGGCCGATGCGGAGATCGTGCTGCTCGACGAGACCATCCAGGGCTACCAGCGCGCCTTCGACATCACCAGCAATCGCTATGCCGCCGGCATTGCCGCGCAGACCGACGTGCTGCAGGCGCAGACGCAGCTGGTGAATGCCAAGGCCGAGCGCGTGGGCCTGCAGCGCACGCGCGCCACCTACGAGCACGCCATCGCGGCGCTGATCGGCGTGGCGCCGGCCGACTTCAGCCTGCCCGCCGCGCAATGGACGCCCACGGTGCCCGGCGTGCCGCTGGGCGTGCCCTCGACGCTGCTGCAGCGCCGTCCCGACATCGCGGCGGCCGAGCGCTCGGTGGCGGCGGCCAATGCGCAGATCGGCATTGCGCGCGCGGCGTACTTCCCGAACATCAGCCTCACGGCGTCGGTCGGCAGCAGCAACGTCAGCCGCGTGAAGGACCTGTTCAGCTCGTCCAACACGCTGTGGGGGCTGGGGCTGTCGGTTGCGCAGGTGGTGTTCGACGCAGGCGCGATCGCGGCCAATGTCGATTCGGCGAAGGCGGGCTACGAATCCAGCGTGGCGCGATATCGCCAGACCGTGCTCACGGCCTTCCAGGCGGTGGAAGACCAGCTCACCGCGAGTGCGACGCTCGCGCAGCAGGAGGGCCTGCGCCGCGAGGCCTCGGCGGCGGCGGACAAGACCGAGCAGCAGCTGCTCAACCGCTACCGCGCGGGGCAGGTCAGCTACACCGACGTGGTCACGGCACAGGCCGCCGCACTCAGCGCGCGACGCACGCTGGTGCAGCTGCAGGTCAACCGCCAGACCACGGCCATCGCGTTGATCCAGGCGATGGGCGGTGGCTGGCAGGCCGGGTGGATGGACGGCGCCGCGCAGGCGCAGCCCGCCACATCGCCTGCCACGCGGTAAGCGCGGCGAGCGCTGATACCACCTGATCGGCGCGGGCGGTCGTCAATGCGCCGGGCGGTCCATGGTGTGACCCAGGTAGTCCTTGTCGGTCACGAGAACCCACAGCGCCAGCACCAGGATCACCGCGGCCACGAGCACCGCGTTGACCATCGCCGTCTCGGTGCCGCGGAAGCCGAGCACCCAGGGCGATACCGCGAGCCAGGCCGCCAGCGCGACCTCGGTCCATTCTTCCCACTGCCGTGGCACGAAGGTCGCACCCAGGGCCACCGCGCCGAGCACGATGCCGGTCGCCACCATCGTCCACATGGCGGCCGTCATGCCCGAAAAGCCCAGGACCCAGGGCGAGACGATCAGCCAGGCGCCGGCGGCGGCGTTGACGGGGTCTTGCCAATGCTTCACTTGCTTCATGGTCATTACCTCCTGTCGCGACAAGGCGCCGCGACAGTTTTTTGACCCATGGCGCGGCGGAGGGGTTCCTGCTGGAGCTGCGTCGCGCCTAGAGTGGCAACTCCAATGTTTCCCACTTGCGCGGCACGGTCACCTGGCGGCGGAGGTCGTCGGTCGGCGTCGCCTGGGAGCCCCGGACGGGAAGACGCCATGGTTGCCAGCATCCGGATCGCGTTTCTATAATTGAGCACGTACTCAATCAATAAAAGAATCCGACGCGAGCCATGGCCAGACCCAGAAGCGAAGACAAGCGCAACGCGATCCTCGACGCAGCCATTGCCGAGTTCGCCAGCCGGGGCGCGTGGAGCACGCCCACCTCGGCCATTTCGCGCGCGGCAGGCGTGGCCGAGGGCACGCTCTTCACCTACTTCGCGAACAAGGAAGCGCTGGTCAACGATCTCTACCGCCAGCTGAAGACCGAGCTCGCCGAGGTCATGCTCGCCGACTGGCCCGAGGAGGCGGACCCCAAGACAAAGTACCGCCACATCTGGGACCGCTACGTGTACTGGGGCGTCGACAACCCGGAAAAATTCAAGGTGATGTCGCAGCTCAAGGTGTCGGACCAGGTGAGCGATGAAAGCAAGGCGGCGGGCATGGCGCCATTCCTGCGGCTGGAGGTGCTGGCGACGGAGTGCATCCGCAACGGGCTGATACGCGACCAGCCGCTGCCCTTCCTCGGCGCGATGCTGGGCGCGATGGCCGAGACCACGATGGTCTTCGTCGCGCAGACCAAGAGCAGGAAAGGGCGCGCCGGCTACTGCGAAGCCGGCTTCGAGACCTTCTGGCGCGGCATCGTCGCCGGCGCCTGAGTCCCCCGCAGATCCCCACGAGAGAGAACCACACCATGCCCAAGCTCAAGCGCCGCCATTTCGTTCTTGGCACCGTGGGGGCCGTCGGCGCCCTCGTCGTCGGCTGGTCGGCCACGCCGGCCGCGTCGCGGCTCGTGCCGGCCGAGCCCTTGTCGGCCGCCCCAGGGCAGGTCGCGCTCAACGGCTGGGTCAAGGTGGGCAGCGACAACACGGTCACGCTGATGATGTCGCAGTCGGAAATGGGGCAGGGCACGCACACCGGGCTGTCGATGCTTCTCGCCGAAGAAATGGGCGCCTCGCTCGAGCAGATCCGGCTGGAGACGGCCGGCCCCGACGCCATCTACAACAACCAGGCAGCGATCCTCGACGCGCTGCCTTTCCGGCCCGGCGATGAGGGCGCGGTGAAGCGCTCGACGCAGCACGTGGTCGGCAAGCTGCTGCGCTCGATTCCGGGGCTCTCGGGCACGGGCGGCTCATCGAGCATCACCGACCAGTGGATGCCGCTGCGCGAGGCCGGCGCATCGGCGCGCACCATGCTGCTGGGCGCCGCCGCCGCGCTGTGGCAGGTGCCCGTGGCCGAATGCAGCGCCGAAGCCGGGCGCGTTCTGCATGTCAGCGGCAAGAGCGCCACTTTCGGCGAACTGGCCCCGAAGGCCGCGCAGCAGCCGCTGCCGGCGCAGGTGGCTCTGAAGAAGCCTGCCGATTTCAAGCTCATCGGCCAGCCCGCGCGGCGCGTGGACGGCGCGGCCAAGCTCGACGGCTCCGCCACCTTCGGCCTCGACGTGCTTCCTCCGGGCCTGCTGTACGCGAGCATCGCGATGTGCCCGACCACCGGCGGCCGCGTCGCGAGCTTCGACGCCACGGCGGCGCAGAAGCTGCCGGGCGTGCGCAAGGTGATGGCGCTGGAGCCGGTCGGTGCCACGCTCATCGGCACCGGCGCCACGCCGGGCGGCGTGGCCGTGATCGCCGACACGCCGTACCACGCGATGCGCGCCGTGAAGGCGCTCGCCATCGAATGGGACCACGGCCCGGCCGCCAGCCTTTCGAGCGTCGAGATGATCGAGCGGCTCTCGCAGACGCTGCGCACCAGGCCCGGCAACGCGCAACTGAACGACGGCGACGTGGCCGCCGCGTTCCGGTCATCCGCCAAGACCATCGAGGCCGAGTACCGCGTGCCCTTCCTGGCCCACGCGACCATGGAGCCGATGAACTGCACGGTGCAGTTCAAGGACGGCAAGGCGACCGTCTGGGCGCCGACGCAGGCGCCGGGCTTCACGCGCAACGCGGCGGCCAAGGCACTCGGCATCGACGCCGCCAAGGTCGAGCTGCACGTGACCTATCTCGGCGGCGGCTTCGGCCGGCGCTACAGCACCGACTTCGTCACCCAGGCCGCCACGCTGGCGCGCGAGACCGGCGGCGCGCCGGTGCAGCTCTTCTGGTCGCGCGAGGAGGACATGGCGCACGACTTCTACCGGCCGGCCTACGTCGCGCGATGCAAGGCGGGCTTCGATGCGGCTGGCGCGCTGGTTGCCTGGCAGACCACGACGGCCGGCTCGAGCATGGGCGCGCCCTCGTTCATGGACACCACCACCGATGGCGCGTGGAATACGGCCTACGCATTTCCCAATGCGCGTGTCGCCCACGAGCCGGTGGAATCGGCCATGCCCACGGGCGTGTGGCGCTCGGTCGCGCATTCGCAGAACGCCTTCTTCGTCGAGAGCTTCATCGACGAATGCGCCGCCGCAGCGGGCAAGGACCCGGTGGCGTTCCGCGCCGCGCTGCTCGCGAAGGACGAGCGCCACCTGCGCGTGCTCAGGCGCGTGGCCGAGCTGTCGAACTGGGGCCAGCCACCGGAGCCGGGGCCCGACGGCGCGAAGAGGGCGCGCGGGCTGGCGATCCACCGTTCCTTCGGCAGCATCGTCGCGCAGGTGGCGGAGGTGTCGGTCTCGGCGGACCGGCAGGTGCGGGTGCACCGTGTTGTCTGCGTCATCGACTGCGGCGTGGCCGTCAATCCGAACCTGATCCGCCAGCAGATGGAAGGCGCCATCGTCTACGGCCTCTCCGCCGCGCTGCGCGGCGAGATCACGGTCGAGAAGGGGCAGGTGCAGCAGAGCAACTTCCACGACTACGTGCCGCTGCGCATGAACGAGTGCCCGGCCATCGAGGTCGAGATCGCCGCCAGCGGCGAGGCGCCCGGTGGCGTTGGCGAGCCCGGCACCCCGCCCATTGCGCCGGCGGTGGCGAATGCCGTGTTCGCGCTCACCGGGCAGCGGCTGCGCAGCCTGCCGCTGAAGCTCGCCTGAGCGGCAGGACACCGGACAAACAAGCAAGGAAAACGCGATGACCACCACGCTCACCGTCAACGGCAAGGCCGTCACCGTCAATGCCGAACCCGATACCCCCCTGCTGTGGGTGCTGCGCGGCGAGATGCGGCTCGTCGGCACCAAGTTCGGCTGCGGCAAGGCGCTTTGCGGCGCCTGCACCGTGCACCTCGACGGCGAGGCGGTGCGCTCCTGCGTCACCCCGCTGGAGGCGGTGGGCAGCCGGGAAGTGACCACCATCGAGGGACTGAACGGCAAGGAGGCCGACGCCCTGCGGCAGGCCTGGGCCGAAGTCGACGTGGTGCAGTGCGGCTACTGCCAGAGCGGTCAGCTGATGTCGGCCTGCGCGCTGCTGAAAAAGACGCCAAAGCCTGGCGATGACGACATTTCTTCCGCAATGAGCGGAAACATTTGTCGCTGCGGTACCTATCCGCGCATCCGCGCCGCCATTCACATCGCCGCGCAGACAGCCTCACGCTGAGAAGAACTGGCCAGGTTTCGGGCGGCGCAACCGGGCGGGGGCGGGTTAACGCTCGTGGTCAGAAAGCTGTTTACAAAAATTAAGAATTTTTCCGTAATCATCGAAAAAGCCCAGAAATAAAATTTTTACGGAAACAGGGGATATGAAGCTTTTGTACGCCGCCGTACCATCCGCGCGGCCCGCTTCCGGCCGCCCCCAGTTCCCGACTTTCGATGACCCCCCCAGATCCTTCACGGACGCGAGCGTTGTCCGTGGCCGAAACCCTGCGTGACCGCATCTTCGATGGCGAGATCGCGCCCGGTTCCCATTTGATGGAAATTACGCTGGCCAACGAGCTCGGCGTGTCGCGCACGCCTGTTCGCGGCGCCATGGCACGGCTGGCGGACGAGGGGCTGCTGGTCTACCTGCCCAACAAGGGCTTCCAGGTGCGCCGCTTCAACGCCAAGGACGTGCACGACGCCTTCAGCGTGCGCGCCACGCTGGAAGGCATGTGCTGCCGGCTGATCGGCGAGGTCGGGCTCGACGGCGCGGCCCTGTCGAAGCTGACCGCCATGCTCGACGAGCAGCACGAGCTGCTGCATCACACCGGCGAATGGTCCGAAGGCCGCGCCGCCCGCTGGCAGGACCTGGACCTGGCCTTCCACCAGAAACTGCTGGCGCTGGCGGACAACCGCTGGCTCGCCGAGGCGGTGCAGCGCGCCAGCCAGCTGCCGATCATCTTCGACAGCAAGCTGCGTCCCCACAACCGCGACGCCTCGATGCTGCTGCACAGGCACGAGCAGGCCCTGCAGGCGTTCGCGGACCACTGCCGCATCGTCGAGGCGCTGGGCCGGCAGGAAGCCGCCGCCGCCGAGGCCGCCATGCGCGAGCACATCAACTCCAACCGCGATCTGCTGGTGCTCTACCTGAGCCAGAAGAACCCGACCCGCACCCGGTCCCTGGTCTGAAGCAGACTCAGGCCGGCCCCTGGCCGCCGCGCATGGCCGGCGCCGTGAGGTAGGCCCCCGACTCGAAGAGCTGCGCCTCGGCCTGGTCGATGCGCCGGATCACCGGTTTGCCGGCACGGCTGGCCAGCAGCTCGACCAGCGCCTCAGTCACCGCCACCCCGGCCGCGACCGAGGGGAAGAAGGAGGGACTGTTGATCGTGAAGAGCAGCGTCTCCTCCGCCAGCAGCGACAGCGGCGAGGCCACGCTGTCGGTGATGGCGACGATGCGGCAGCCCGCCGCCTTGGCCGCCCGCGTCACCTGCAGCGCCTCGCGCGAATAGGGCGCGAAGCTCGCCACCACCAGCGCGTCGCCCTTGGCGAAGGCGCGCTGCTGCATCTCCAGCGAGCCGCCCTGGCCGTCGACCAGGTGCACGCTGGCGCGGAAGAGCCGGTACACGTACACGAACGAAAAGGCGATCGGAAAGCAGGCCCTGAAGCCGGCGGCGTGCACGGCGGGTGCCTTCTCGATCAGCGCGCAGGCCTTCTGCAGCGCGTAGCCGCTTTGCTGGTGGGTGGCCTCGAGGTTGCGGCGCTGCACTTCGAACATCTCGCCGGTCAGCGTCTGGTCGCTGGCGCGGCCGACGAGCTGCTTGGCGCGGCCGCCGTAGGTCTCGGAGCCCAGGCCCATCCCGGCGGCGAAGGCTTCCTTGAGCTGTGGCCAGCCTTCGTAGCCCATGTGTTGCGCGAAACGCACGAGCGTCGCGGGCGTGCTCTGCGAGCGCATGCCGACGCTGCGCATCGAGCTGGTGACCACCGCGTTCGGGTGGTCGAGTACGTAGCGCGCCACCTGTTGCAGCGCGGGGCTCAGTTCGTTGAAACGCTGGCGGATCTGCTCTTTGGCGTCCATGACGGTGTGTCTCCTTGGCTGAGTTGGAACAAATGTACCGGAGCAGGGAAAACACAGCAGTTGACGGAACAAATGTTCCAAACAATAATTCGCCGGAAACGTTAGTTCCAAACACCGAGCCATGACGCACGTCTTTCACCGCCACCTCCGCCAGACCCCGCCCGTTGCCGTGGGCTCCCACGGCATGTTCATTCGCGACGCCGAGGGCCGCGAGTACCTCGACGCCTCCGGCGGCGCCGCCGTGTCCTCGCTGGGCCACGCGCATCCCGAGGTCATGGCCGCGATGCACGCGCAGATCGACAAGCTGGCCTACGCCCACACCAGCTTCTTCACGAGCGAGGTGGCCGAGCAACTGGCGGACGAGCTGATCGGCTCCGCCCCCGAGGGCATGAGCCACGTCTACCTGGTGAGCGGCGGTTCCGAGGCGGTGGAGTCGGCGCTGAAGATGGCGCGGCAGTACTTCGTGGAAATCGGCCAGCCGCAGCGCACCCACTTCATCGCGCGCCGACAGAGCTACCACGGCAACACGCTGGGCGCGCTGGCCGTGGGCGGCAATGCATGGCGCCGCGAACCCTTCGCGCCCATCCTGGTGCCGGCCACGCATGTCTCGCCCTGCTATCCGTATCGCGAGCAGCGCGCCGACGAGAGCGCCGAGCAGTACGGCCTGCGCCTGGCGGCCGAGCTGGAAGCGGCCATCCTCGCGCAGGGCGCCGACCGCGTGATCGCCTTCGTCGCCGAAACGGTCGGCGGCGCCACGGCCGGCGTGCTCACGCCGGTGCCGGGCTACTTCAAGGCGGTGCGCGCGGTGTGCGACAGGTACGGCGTGCTGCTGATCCTCGACGAGGTGATGTGCGGCATGGGTCGCACCGGTTCGCTGCACGCCTGCGAGCAGGAGGGCGTGGTGCCCGACCTGATGACTGTCGCCAAGGGCCTGGGTGGCGGCTACCAGCCGGTGGGCGCCGTGCTGGCGCAGCGCCGCATCGTCGAGGCGATGTCGAAAGGCAGCGGCTTCTTCCAGCACGGCCACACCTACCTCGGCCACCCGATGGCCTGCGCCGCCGCGCTCGCGGTGCAGCAGGTGATCCGCCGCGACGGCCTGGTCGCCAAGGTGCGCGAGGATGGCGTCGCCTTCGGCCGCATGCTGGCCGACGCGCTGGGCGCGCATCCGCACGTGGGCGACATCCGCGGCCGCGGCTTCTTCTGGGGCATCGAGCTGGTGGCCGACCGCGCGAGCAAGGCGCCGTTCGATCCGGCACTGAAGGTCAATGCCACCGTCAAGAAGGACGCCATGTCGCGCGGCCTGCTGTGCTACCCCTTCGGCGGCACGGTCGATGGCCGCCAGGGCGACCACGTGCTGCTGGCGCCGCCCTTCATCGCCACCCGGCAGGACCTGCAGGAGATCGCCGCGCGGCTCGCGGCCTCCATCGATGCGGTCACGCGTGCCGCGGCAGCGGCTTCGGCGCGCTGAGCGCCACCACTTTCCCGTCCGTTCGTCTTCCCTCCACCATCGCCTCGAGGAGCGTTCCATGCCCAAGCTTCGTCCGCTGTTTTCCTTCGCCGCCGTGCTTGCGGCCGCGCTGATGCCCTTCGCCGCCGCGCAGGCGCAGGAGAACGACACGCTCGCCAAGATCAAGGCCAGCGGCGCCATCACCTTCGGCTACCGGGAGTCGTCCTTCGGCTTCTCTTACCTCGACGGCAACCTCAGGCCGGTGGGCTACAGCCTCGACATCTGCAACCGCATCGTCGAGGCGGTAAAGAGCGAGCTGAAGATGCCGGCCGTCGAGGTCAGGTACCAGGCCGTCACCTCGGCCAACCGCATTCCGCTGGTGCAGAACGGCACGGTCGACATCGAATGCGGCTCCACCACCAACCTCGTCGAGCGGCAGAAGCTGGTGGCCTTCTCGCCGGACATCTTCCGCTACAACGTGCGCATGCTGGTGAAGGCCGATTCGGGTATCAAGGGCATCGCCGACCTGCAGGGCAAGACCGTGGCCACCACCAGCGGCACCACCTCGTTCCGCCTGCTGCGCGAGGCCGACCGGGGCCGCAACCTGGAGGTGACCAATCTCGCGGGCAAGGACCACAGCGACTCCTTCCTGCTGGTGGAAACCGGCCGCGCCCAGGCCTTCGTGCTCGACGACATCCTGCTGGCCGGCCAGATCGCGAACGCGCGCAACCCCAAGGACTTCCTCATCACCGGCGAGAGCCTGCGCACCGAGAACCAGTCGCTGATGTTCCGCAAGGACGACCCGGCCTTCAAGGCGCTGGTCGATCGCGTGGTCTCGGGCATGATGAAGTCGGGCGAGATGGAGAAGCTCTATGCGAAGTGGTTCATGTCGCCGATCCCGCCCAAGGGCATCAACATCAACTACCCGCTGAATGCCGAGACGAAGGACGCCTTCGCCAATCCTTCCTCCAAGGGCATCTGAGCGCCGTCGCCTGAACTCATGACCCGCATCGCCCTGATCCACGCGCTCTCGCACTCCGTCGCGCCCATCAACGAAGCCTTCGCGCGCGACTGGCCCGATGCCGTGCGCATGAACCTGCTCGACGACAGCCTCTCGGCCGACCTGGCGCGCGAGGGCAAGGGGCTCGACGCCGCCATGCACGAGCGCTTCCAGCGCCTCGCGCAGTACGCGGTCGACACCGGCGCGCAGGGCATTCTCTTCACCTGCTCGGCCTTCGGGCCGTGCATCGAGGCGGTGGCGCGGCGGCACGCGGGCATTCCGGTGCTCAAGCCCAACGAGGCCATGATCGACGAGGCAGTGCAGGGGCTGCAGGGCCGGCTCGGCCTCATCGCCACCTTCGCGCCCACGCTGGCGTCGATGCCGCCGGAGTTTCCTTCGGAGGTCGCGCTCGAAACCGCGCTGGCCGAAGGCGCGCTCGATGCATTGAACGCTGGCGATACGCAGCGCCACGATGCGCTCATCGCCGCCCAGGCCGCCGCACTGCGCGAACGGGGCTGCACGCGCATCGCGCTGGCGCAGTTCAGCATGGCACGGGCACGTTATGCCTGCGAGGCGGCCAGCGGGCTGCCGGTGTTCACCACGGTCGACAGTGCGGTGCGCGCGCTGCGCCGCCGCGCCGGCGGCGGCGCTTCAGCGTAGGCGCGAGAACTCGATCACCGAGAACAGCGCGGTCATCGCGATCTGCGCCGCGTCGCTGCGCCCGAGGTTGCGGGCGAGGCCGGTCTCCCGGTCGGTGGCTTCAAGCCCCTGCGACAGGCGGCGGTAGATGTCCGCCGAGGGCATGCTCGCCGAGGTGCCCAGCGCGTCGCAGTAGGTGTCGGCGAGCACGGCCGCGAGCTGCTCGCTCTGCTCGTTCGACAGCTTCATCGGGTCGCCGGTGAAAACCGACGCGATGCAGTGCATCAGGTAGGCCTGTGTTTCGAGCGAGAACGACTGTTGCCGCACGTAGCATTCGACCGCTGCCCAGAAGAGCGGCTCGGAGGTGCGGCGCCAGCTTTCGAGCACCTTGCGCGCCTTGGCCACCAGGTCGGCGTGCGTGTCGCCGGGCTCTGTGGGGCGCAGCGCCAGCCCCTGCAGGGTGAGCGCGGCTTCCGGGCCGGCCGCGCCGAGGATGAAGCTCCAGAACTTCCAGCGCGCATACCACTTCTTGTCGTGCGCGGGGTCCAGCGGTTCGAGCAGCCAGAAATCGATGCTCTGCACCGCGTCGCCGCGCTGTTCGGCCACGTTGCCGTCGCCCAGGTCGAGCGCGGCCATGCCCGACTGCATGCGGTCGGCCTCGATGTGGCCCTGCGCGACGATGCCCGCGCTGGAGCCCGAGAGGTCGATGTCGCGCAGCCGCTGCATCAGCTGCCGCAGTTCGTGGGCCGACGCGCCCGTGGCCTCGGTCACGCGGCGCATCGAGGCGCTCTGCTCGCGTTCCAGGTCGAGGGCGTTCTTGCGGCGGTCTTCGCCGTGATCGTCGAAAGTCGAGGCGTGCTCTTCGAGTCTGTCGCCGGGCGTGAACGTTCGCATTACCAATGGCTCCTTAGGCATCCCATGCCTTCGCACACCCTCGACTGTGTGTCAACGCGCCGTGCCTGAACATCACCGGAACAGGGGAGTCTGAGCCCTGGCTGACCAGCCCCCTCGCGATAATGGCCGCACTTGAAAGGAGTACGCGTGGATATTGTTTTGCTGGCCAAGGCCGCCATCATGGGCATCGTCGAGGGGCTCACCGAATTTCTTCCGATCTCTTCGACGGGCCACCTGATCCTTGCGGGCTCGCTGCTCGGCGGCTTCGGCGACAACCGGGGCAAGGTCTTCGAGATTGCCATCCAGACCGGCGCGATCTTCGCGGTGATCCTGGTGTACTGGCAGAAGATCCGCTCTACCGTCGTCGCGCTGCCGCGCCAACCCAAGGCCCAGCGCCTGGCGCTGAACATCTTCATCGGCTTCCTGCCCGCGGTGGTGCTGGGCCTGCTGTTCGGCAAGGTCATCAAGGAGCACCTGTTCATCCCGACCGTGGTGGCGAGCACCTTCATCATCGGCGGCTTCATCATCCTCTGGGCCGAGAAGCGGCCGCCCGGATCGGTGCGCGTCGAGCATGTCGACGACATGACGCCGTGGGACGCTCTCAAGGTCGGCCTGGTGCAGTGCTTCGCGATGATCCCCGGCACCAGCCGCAGCGGCTCGACCATCATCGGCGGCATGCTGCTGGGCCTCTCGCGCCAAGCAGCGACCGACTTCTCGTTCTTCCTGGCCATTCCCACGCTGATCGGCGCGGGCCTCTACAGCATCTACAAGGAGCGCGCGGCGCTGTCGATGGCCGACGTGCCGCTCTTCGCGGTGGGGCTGGTGTTCTCGTTCATCAGCGCATGGCTTTGCGTGCGCTGGCTGCTGAAGTACATCAGCAGCCACAGCTTCATTCCCTTCGCCTGGTACCGCATCGCCTTCGGCATCCTGGTGCTGGCCACGGCGTGGACCGGCACGGTGGTCTGGGCCGACTGATCCTGGTTTGATTCTTCAGCCCGCGGCGCCCAGCAGGGCGCTCGCGGCCCTTGCTTCCTGCCGCACCGCCGCGGCGATGGGCCCGTCGATCGACGGGTCGAAGCCGCCCGTGGCGCCCAGCGCGGTGATCACGGCGCAGACCCGCCCCGCATAGTCGTACACCGGCGCCGCCACGGCGCTGATGCCACGCAGGTAGGTGTCCTTCACGCTAGCGCAGCGCGCCTGGCGCACCTCGCGGCGCAGTTCCCCGATCGGGTCCTTCGCGTCGAGCTGCGAGCGCATCTCCGGCGTAGCCTCGCCCAGTTCCTGCTCGGCCAGCGCGAGCACGCGCGATTCATCCAGCAGCCCCAGGAAGGCGCGGCCCGTGGCCGACCACAGCATCGACATCACCGAGCCGGCGCGCACGTTCACCGTGACCGGCAGGCCCGGTTCCTCGAAGCGCACGATGGTCGGGCCCTTGTTGCCCATCACCGCCACGAAGCAGGTCACCTCCAGCGATTCGCGCAGGCGGATCAGGCAGGGCTCGGCAGCGCGGATCGGGTCGGCCTGGCGCATGGCGGCCAGGCCGATCTGGATGGCTTCGGTGCCCAGGTAGTAGTGCTGCGACGCGGCGTCCTGCAGCACCAGGCCCGCTTCCATCAGGCTCGCGAGGTAGCGGTGCACCTTGGCCGGGCTCTCGGCGACGTGCGCCGACAGCGCGGTCAGGCTGCTGCGCCCGCCCAGGTGCGCCAGCCCCTTGAGCACGGACATGCCGGTCTCGGCGGACTGCACCCGCTGGCGGCGTTCGCGCGCTGGGGAGGAGAGGGAGGGATCGGATTCCGGAGGCTGCTTCATGACGGCTGGATGTTAGGTGCTCGACCGGCAGAGCCGGGTAAACCCGCGATCCGTGAATTACGCATTGCGTATGATAATTACGCAATACACAAAATCCCTCACGGAGACTCCCTCATGAAGAAGCACTTCGCCCGCTGCCTCGCGGTTCTTTCGCTGGCTGCCGTCGCCGCCAGCGCAGGCGCACAGCAGGCCTTTCCGGCCAAGCCGATCCGCTGGATCGTTCCCTACGCGGCCGGCGGCGGCTCCGACTTCCTGGCGCGCACGGTCGCGCAGACGCTCTCGACCCAGGTCGGGCAGCCGGTGCTGGTGGACAACAAGCCCGGCGGCAACACCGCGCTGGCCGCTTCCGAAACCGTGCGCGCCGCGGCGGACGGCTACACCGTGCTCTCGGCCGACAACGGCACGCTGGTGTTCAACCCCGCGCTCTACAAGTCGCTGAGCTACAACCCCACCAAGGACCTGGCGCCCGTCACGCTGATGGGCAAGTTCCCGATGATCCTGGTCGTCGGCGCCAACTCGGGCTTCAACTCCGCCAAGGACTTCATCGCCCAGGCCCGCGCCAAGCCGGGCGGCATCAACTACGCCTCGGCCGGCGCGGGCAGCCCGCACCACCTGGCGATGGAACTGCTGAAGGTGGAGGCCAAGCTCTTCATGGTCCACGTGCCGTACCGCGGCGCGGCGCCCGCGCTGGCCGACGTGGTGGGCGGACAGCTGCCGGCCATGATGGTCGACCTGGCCGCGGGCTCCGGCTTCATCAAGGGCGGCAAGGTCAAGGCGCTGGCCGTGGCCAACCCCACGCGCCTGCCGCAACTGCCCGACGTGCCCACCTTCGCCGAGCTCGGCTACAAGAACGTCGAGGCCGCCGCGCTGGTCGGCGTGGTGGTGCCCTCGGCCACGCCCGCCGATGTGGTGACCACGCTCAACCGTCAGCTCGTCGCCGCCATCAACGAGCCCTCGGTGCGCACGCGCATGGTCGACTTCGGCGTGGAGCCGGTCGGCAACACGCCCGCGCAGTACGCCGCGCTGCTCAGGAGCGAGACCGAGCGCTGGCACAAGCTGATCCGCGACCTGAAGATCACCCTCGACTGAAGCTGTCCGCCATGCCAGATACCGCCACGTCCTCGCGCACTTCCGGCTGCCCCGTCGCGCACGGCCCGCTGTCGTCCGAGCGAACGCCCACCGGCTGCCCGGTGAGCCAGCGCGCCGCCGGCTTCGACCCCTTCGAGGACGGCTACCAGCAGGATCCGCCCGAGTACGTGCGCTGGGCGCGCGAGCAGGAGCCCATCTTCTACAGCCCGAAGCTGGGCTACTGGGTGCTCACGCGCTACGAGGACATCAAGGCGGTGTTCCGCGACAACATCACCTTCAGCCCCTCCATCGCGCTGGAGAAGATCACGCCCACGGGCGAGGAAGCCAACGCGGTGCTGGCCTCCTACGGCTTCGCGCTCAACCGCACGCTGGTCAACGAGGACGAGCCCGCCCACATGCCGCGCCGCAGAGCGCTGATGGACCCCTTCACGCCCGAGGCGCTGAAGCACCACGAGCCCATGGTGCGCGAGCTGGCGCGCGAGTACGTCGACCGCTTCATCGACGACGGCCGCGCCGACCTCGTCGACCAGATGCTGTGGGAGATCCCGCTCACCGTGGCGCTGCACTTCCTCGGCGTGCCCGAGGAAGACATGGACACGCTGCGCAAGTACTCCATCGCGCACACCGTCAACACCTGGGGCCGCCCGAAGCCCGAGGAGCAGGTGGCGGTGGCGCATGCGGTGGGCAATTTCTGGCAGTACGCCGGCAAGGTGCTGGCCAAGATGCGCCAGGACCCCGACGCGCCCGGCTGGATGCAGTACGGCATCCGCAAGCAGATGCTGCACCCCGAGGTGGTGACCGACTCGTACCTGCACTCGATGATGATGGCCGGCATCGTCGCCGCGCACGAGACCACGGCCAACGCCACCGCCAACGCGGTGAAGCTGCTGCTGCAGCACCCGCAGGTGTGGCGCGAGCTGTGCGAGGACCCGGGGCTCATCCCCAACGCGGTGGAGGAGTGCCTGCGCCACAACGGCTCGGTGGCCGCATGGCGCCGCATGGTCACCAAAGACACGCAGGTCGGCGGCGTCGACCTGCCGGCGGGCTCGCGCCTGCTCATCGTCACCTCGTCGGCCAACCACGACGAGGGGCATTTCTCGGATGCCGACCTGTTCGACATCCGCCGCGACAACGCCAGCGACCATCTCACCTTCGGCTACGGCTCGCACCAGTGCATGGGCAAGAACCTGGCGCGCATGGAGATGCAGATATTCCTGGAGGAGTTCACGCGCCGGCTGCCGCACATGCGGCTTTCCGAGCAGCGCTTCACCTACGTGCCGAACACCTCGTTCCGCGGTCCCGAGCACCTGTGGGTGGAATGGGACCCGGCCGCCAACCCCGAGCGCGCGAACCCTGGCCTGCGCGACGTGCGCGTGCCGGTGCGCATCGGCGAGCCCTCGGCGCATGCGATCGCGCGGCCCGTGGTGGTGCAGGGCGTGACGCCGGTGGCCGAGGGCGTCGTCAGGCTGCGCCTGGTGTCGCCCGATGGCAAGCCGCTGCCGCGCTGGACGGCCGGCTCGCACATCGACGTCGAATGCGGCACGCCCGAACTCTCGCGCCAGTATTCGCTGTGCGGCGACCCCGACGACGCGGGCGCCTTCGAAATCGCCGTGCTGCACGAGCCCGAGGGCCGCGGCGGCTCCGCCTGGGTGCATGCGAACGTGAAGGCCGGCGACCGGCTGCGTATCCGCGGCCCGCGCAACCACTTCAGGCTCGACGAATCGCTGGAGAAGGCGATCTTCATCGCCGGCGGCATCGGCATCACGCCGGTGAGTGCGATGGCGCGGCGCGCCAAGGCGCTGGGCATGGACTACGAGCTGCACTACAGCGGCCGCAGCCGCCGCAGCATGGCCTTCGTCGATGAGCTGGCTGCGCTGCATGGCGAGCGGCTGCACCTGCACGTTGCCGACGAAGGCCGGCGCAACGATTTGCAGGCGCTGCTCACGCAGCCGGTGCCCGGCGCGCAGGTCTACGCCTGCGGCCCGCTGCGCATGCTGCAGGCGCTGGAGGCGTGCTGCGCCGCATGGCCCGAGGGCGCGCTGCGCGTGGAGCATTTCGAATCCACGCTGGCCACGCTCGATCCGTCGAAGGAACAGGCCTTCGAGGTCGAGCTGAAGGATTCGGGCCTCGTCCTCACCGTGCCGCCCGACCAGACCCTGCTGACCGCGCTGCGCGCCGCCAACGTCGACGTGCAGAGCGATTGCGAGGAGGGGCTGTGCGGCTCCTGCGAGGTGCGCGTGCTCTCCGGCAAGGTCGATCACCGCGACGTGGTGCTCACGCGGGTGGAGCGCGACGCCAACACGAAGATGATGGCCTGCTGCTCGCGCGCCTGCGAGGGGCGGCTGGTGCTCGAACTCTGAGGGCTCAGCCGGCGAGCGGCATCCGCAGCGCCACACGGGTCTCGCCGGGGCGCGACTGCAGGTGCAGCTCGGCGCCAAGGCGGCGGGCCCGCGTGCGCAGGCTGCGCAGCCCCGCGCCGGCCGTCCGGTCATCGACCGCAAAGCCGCGCCCGTCGTCGCGCACGCTGAGCTGGAGTTCGGCGCCCGCGCGCGCCACCGTCACGTCCACGCGGCGGCTCGCGCTGTGCTTGAGCACGTTGGTCAGCGCCTCTTGCAGGAAGCGCATCAGGTCCAGGCTCTGCGAGGGCGGCAATTCCAGCGTTTCGATGCCCGACACCTGCCAGCGGCAGTCGATGCCGTTGGCGTCGAGCAGCTCCGTGCTGCGGTGGCGCATCGGCACCAGCAGCTCGCCGAGCGCGCGGGCCCCGTCGTCGCGGCCGGTGGCGTCGATGATCAGCCGCAGGTCGTCGCGCAGGCGCTTGAGCATGGCGAGCAGCTCCGGCGCGCTGAGGTTCTCGGGCTTGCGCTCCAGCGTCGCGATGCTGCCCACCAGCATGCCGCCGAGCCCGTCGTGCAGGTCGCTCACCAGGTTCACGCGCTCGCCGATGCGTGCGTGCGCCAGCTCCAGCGCGTGCTGCTGGGCCAGCGTGGCGGCGAGCTCGGCCTTGGCTGCGTTCACCTCCTCGATCAGCTCGGTGTTGAAGTTCTCGATGCGACGCAGGCTCTGCGCGAAGCGCGCGGCCTGCGTCAGCGCCATGCCCAGCAGCAGCACGTACGACGACATGTTGGTGTAGTAGACGTTGCTGTCGATCACCTGCGTGAACACCAGCAGGTCGTGCGCGCCCGTCACGGCCGAGATCGCCATGAAGGGCGCGATGGAGCGCACCGGGCTGCCGCGATGGCGCCAGCCGTACACCAGGGCGCAGCTGTTCACCACGATGACCGTGAGGCCGCCCACCAGCGTCCAGATGGCCCTGTGCGCCGCCAGCGACGGCTCGGGCGCCAGCCACAGGTCGAGCACGCCGGCCAGCGCCACCAGCGCGGCCGCGCCTTCGAGCCGGGGCAGGCGGCGCCCGCAGTAGCGCAGCACGAACAACAGATAGGAGACGCTGAACACCAGCAGCAGCGAGGTGTTGAGCGCCTGCCAGTGATGGTTGGAGCCGAAAGGCCAGGGGCTGGTCGCGATCTGGTTGTAGGCGAAGAGCAGCCACAGCACCGACATCGCCGCGAACCAGCCATAGGCCGTCTCGCGCCGGCGCAGCCACCACCATGCGGCGAAGAAGGCCGAGACCGCCGCGCTGACCGCGAGGCCCAGTACCTGCAGGTCGTGCCGCACCAGCCGTTCGCGCTCGAAGCGCGACTGCATCGCAGCCGGTTCGCCGATCTCGACCGGCCCCAGCCCCGCCTGGTAGGGCGCCAGCCCCGAGACGCGCACCAGCAGGGTGTTGGTGCCTGGCTTCAGCAGCGGCGGCGCCAGCAGCCAGTAGCGCGGCGTGTTCCAGGCGCGCGTGAGCGGCTCGACCAGGCTTTGGTCGCGCGAGATCGTCGTGCCGTTGAGCGAGACCTCGCCGGCCATGTTCAGGTAGTGCAGCAGCAGGCCGGCTTCACGCGCCTGCTCGGGCTGCTCCCACGTCAGGCGGTACCAGACGACGCCGTCGAAGCCGGGCCAGCGGTTGGCCCAGCTGTCGGGCAGGGCGACGGGCGTCCAGCCTTCGGCGGGCGGGGCGGTGTCGTTCCAGCCGGTGCCGCGCACGGCCTCCACGCGCAGCGCGGGAGCGGCGGTTTCTCCGGCAGCGAAGGCCGGGCAGGCCGCGAGAAGAAGCAGGACGAACGCGCCGCTCAGCGCAGCAAGCCATGCCGTCGCGCTTCGAAGACGGCCTCGGTGCGCGAACTGACGGCCAGCTTGCGGTAGATGTTCTTGGTGTGGCATTCCACGGTCAGTCTGGAGATCGAGAGCGATTCGGCCATGTCGCGGTTGCTCAGGCCCTGCGAGACGAGCTCGAGTATCTTGAGCTCCCGGCGCGTGAGCGCCGCCGGTGCCTCTGCGCAGGCCTGCGCCTGCGCGGGCGCGTCGGCCGGTGGCTGGTGCGATGCGAGCCAGGCGAGGATGTGGCGCGCGATGCTCGGGTCGATGGGCGCGCCGCCCTGTTCGATGCTGCGCAGCGCGATGCCCAGCTCGACGTCGTCGCGCTCCTTCAGCAGGTAGCCGATGGCGCCCGCGCGCAGGGCCGCGAAGATGATCTCCTCGGTGCGCCAGGCCGAGATCACCACCGCCGGTACGCCCGGGTGGTGCGCCTGCAGCCAGCCGATGAGCTCCACCCCGCTGCCGTCGGGCAGGCCGATGTCCACCAGCACCACGCCGTAGCCTCGTTCGCCCAGCAGCTGCCGGGCGCCTGCGACGCTGTCGGTCACCGAGATGCGGCTCTCGTCGCAGCCGAGGGAAGACAGCACATGGCGCAGGCGCTCCTGCGTGGCCGGATCGTCCTCGACGATCAGCGTGGGGCTCAGCGAGACGGGTTCGGCGGCTTCAGCGGGAAGAGAGGACATGCGGCGGAATCTTCGGCCGGCCTGGCGCGGCGGGTGGAACGTATCTGCCTATTTTCCCGTTTGCTGCCGACTACTGCCGAGCCGGCCTGCACATGATCAGGTACGCCGAGTTCGTGACCGGCTCCAGGTGCTCGGCCTCGCCGCGGAAGCCCAGCCGCTCGTAGAAGGCCACGCTGCGCGGCGTGAAGGTTTCCAGGAAGCAGGGCACACCCGCCGCGTCGGCCTCGGCCAGGGTCGGCGCCAGCAGTTGCGCGCCCAGCCCGCGTCCCTGCGCCGAGGGCGAGATGCCGAGGATCGACAGGTACCAGGCATGCGCCGGCACCACGGCCGGCGAGCGCGCGGCCATGAAATCGACGATGCGGCGGTAGTTGCCGTGGCCGCGCGGGCCCAGCGTGGCGGCGAGGTATTCGCCCTTTGCCGCCGACTCGGCCGCGTCGAGCGCATCGGCGCGCGGCAGCAGCCAGGCCGCCGCGCCGAGCCGGGCATCTTCGGCGGCGAGGTAGCGGCCGGTGCGCGCGGCCTCGCCCAGCGAATAGGCGAAGTAGTCGGCGAGCACCGCCTTGCGCGCCGGCATGTCGTCCTCGAAATCGACGGAGATCGCCAGGTAGAACGGATCGACGATCAGGGCGTCGGCCAGCGCGGGCGCTGGCGGGAAGTCGGGCTGCATGCGGAATCGGCTCGGTTCGGGAATGACCCGGGCGATTCTAGGGAGCCCGGTCGGGCCCGGCCTCAGTCCAGCGTGATGCCCCCGCTCAGGTTGAGCACCGCGCCGGTCATCGCGCCGGCGCCTTCCGAGGCCGCGAACAGCGCGGTGGCGGCCATCTGGTCGAGCGAGGGCAGCCGCTCCACCAGCAGCCCGGGCGGCTTGGCCGCGAGCATCTGCTCGACCGTGAGCCCCATGCTTTCCGCCGCCGGGCGGAACACCTCGCGGGCGTGCGAGCCGGCGGTCACCGCCTCGGGAATGGCATGCGAGCGGATGCACACGGTACGGATGTTGAAGGCCGCCATCTCGCCCGCCATGTGGCGCGACAGCGCCTCCACGCCCGCGCAGGCCACCGCATGGCCCAGGTAGCCCGGCCCCGGCATGCGCGAGGCCGGCGTCGACACCGACAGGATCACGCCGCCGCCGCGCTTGGCCATGTGCGGCGCCACGGCCTTCGCCGTGAGGAAGCAGCTCCGGGTGTAGGCCTGCACGGGCAGGAAGAAGTCTTCCAGCGGCAGCTCCGCCAGCGGCGTGCCCTGCACGTGGACGATGCCGATGGCATTGAGCGCGATGTCGATGCCGCCGGCGCGCCCGGCCACTTCGGCGGCGTGGCGGACCATGGCCTGTTCGTCGAGCGCGTCGACCACGGCAGCCTCGGCATGCCCGCCGCCGGCCTCGATGGAGCGCACCGCCGCGTCGAGCCTGGCGCGGTCGCGCCCCGTGATGAACACCCTGGCGCCTTCACGCGCGAAGGCGCGGGCCACCGCCGCACCGATGGCTCCGCTGCCACCATGAACCACCACGCATTTGTCCTTGAATGTCTGCGACATCGTCTTTTCCTTGGTTTGCCGCCCGCGAAATGCGTGCGTTCCAGCCAAGGACGGGCGGCGGGGGCCCGATCCGACAACGCCGGCAGTTTTTTTTACTTCAGACCTGCGGAATGCGCGCAGCAATCACACCTGGGTCGTACCAGGTGATCGGCCTGATCTCGAACACGCCGCCCTCGAAGGCCAGCCGGTGCGCTGCGTGGGTGGCTTCCTCGACCGACTCGCACTCCACGATGTAGATGCCCATGAGCTGCTCCTTCGTCTCGGCGAAGGGCCCGTCGGTGACCAGCGGATGCATGTCGCCCGCGCGGCGCACCGTGGTCGCCACATTGGGCATCAGCCGCAGCACGGTGCCGAGCCGGCCCTGGCCTTGGAGGTCCTCGCGCAGGTCGGTGTGGCGTTCGAGCATTTCCTCTTCGACACCGGGCTCCCAGGCGGCCACCGCGGATTCGGAGCCGTAGATGAGGATGGAATAAAGCATGGTCTTCCTTTTCTTTTCCGTGTTTCGTGGGTGGCGGGCGGGGTGGAATCGGGTCAGCCGGGCCTGCCCAGGCGGTCGAGCATCGCCCGGATGTGCGCGGCCTCCGCGGCGGTACGGGCCATGCCCAGGGCGCGAGCGAAGGCGGCGCGGGCCTCGTCGGGGCGCTGCAACTCCATCAGCAGTGCGCCCCGCAGGCCGTGGAAGTGGAAGTAGCCGTCCAGCGCGCCGGCCAGCGGCTCGGTCAGCGCCAGCGCGACCTGCGGCCCGTGCAGCTTGTGCACTGCCACCGCGCGGTTCAGCGTGACGACGGGAGAGGGCTGCAGTGTTTCGAGCGCTGCGTAGAGGCGGTCGATCTCGGCCCAGTCGGTGTCCCGGGCGCGCGGCGCCTGCGCGTGGGTGGCGGCGATGGCGGCCTGCAACTGGTAGGGGCCGGGCCTGCGCTGCCGCAGTGCGCCTTCGACCAGCGCCAGCCCTTCGTCGATGAGCGCGCGGTTCCAGCGTGCGCGGTCCTGGTCCTCGAGCAGTACGACCATGCCGCCCGCATCGAGACGCGCATCGGCGCGCGCGTGCTGCAGCAGGAGCAGGGCGAGCAGGCCCATCAGCTCGGGCTCGCCGGGGAACAGGCCGAGCAGCAGCCGCGCAAGGCGTATCGCTTCCTCGCACAGTGCGGCGCGCACATGCTCCTCGCCGCCGCTGGCCGAATAGCCTTCGTTGAAGAGCAGGTAGACGGTGGTGCACACGGCCGCCAGCCGCTCGTCGCGCTCGCGCCGGCCCGGCGTGTCGAAGGGAATGCCGGCCGAGGCCACGCGCTTCTTGGCGCGGGTGATGCGCTGCTCCATCGCGGCCTCGCCGACCAGGAAGGCGCGAGCGATCTCGCGCACCGACAGGCCCGAGACGACGCGCAGCGCCAGTGCGATCTGCTGCGTCAGCGGCAGCTCGGGGTGGCAGCAGACGAAGAGCAGGCGCAGCACGTCGTCGCGGTAGTGCGCCTGGTCGAGCTGTTCGACGAGGGCGGCCTCGGTGTCGTCCAGGTCTGAAACGAGCGAGTCGTCCTCCGGCAGCGGCTCGTGCTGGCCGCGCCGGCGCACTTCGTCGAGCGCCGCGTTGCGCCCGACGAAGATCAGCCAGGCCAGCGGGTCGCGCGGCGGGCCGCTTTCGGGCCAATGGCGCAGGGCGCGCAGGCTGGCTTCCTGGAAGGCTTCCTCGGCCATGTCGAGCTCGCGGAAGTAGCGCAGCAGCGCGGCCACCGCGCGCGGGCGCGAGGCGGTCAGCGTGGTGGCGATCCAGGCGGTGTCGGCGTCGGTCATGCGGTCGCTTGTTTGTCCTTCGTTCCTGCTCACCCAAGGACGCGCCAGTATGCGTCGCGCCGACACGCTCGGCAAAATCGGACGCACTTTCCTCGATGAACAAGAAATGGAGCAATGCGAATGACGCTGGCAATGAGCTGGAGCGAATGGGCCGACCACGACGGAGTCGGCCTGGCCGAACGGGTCCGCAAGGGTGACGTGACGGCGGCGGAGCTGGCCGCGCAGGCGGCCGCCGGCATCGCGAGGCTCGATCCGCGGCTCGACGCGGTCGTCGAAGTCTTCGACGACGTGGTGGCCGATCCGCTGAAGGACGGCATGAACCCCGAGGGCGTCTTCGCGGGCCTGCCCTATCTGATGAAGGACCTGGGCCCCACGTTGAAGGGCCGCCTGCAGGAGTTCGGCTCGATGATGATGCAGGGCCACCGCCCGGCGGCCGACAGCTTCCTCACGCAGCAGCTGCGCAAGGCGGGCCTCAACATCATGGGCCGCAGCACCACGCCGGAGTTCGGCGTGTGCAGCTCGGCGGAGAACGCCTTCCACGTCACGCGCAACCCCTGGGACCTCGAATACACCACCTGCGGCTCGTCGGCCGGCACGGCGGCGATCGTGGCCGCAGGCGTGCTGCCGCTGTCGCACGCCACCGACGGCGGCGGCTCCATCCGCATTCCGGCGGGCGTGAACGGCAACATCGGCCTGAAGGTGTCGCGCGGCGTGTTCTCGCTGGCGCCGGGGCTGTCGGATCTTTCGGGGCTGGTGTCGATCCAGGGCTGCCACAGCCGCACCGTGCGCGACACGGCCGCCTTCGTCGATCATTGCCGTGGCGGCGCGCCCGGCGAGTTCATGCCCTTCTGGTCACCGGCCGAGCCGTACAGCGAGCTCATCCAGCGCGATCCGGGGCGGCTGCGCATCGCGCTGTCGCACGAGTGGGGCGATTTCAGGGCCACGCCGCATTTCGTGGCCGAGCTGGAGCGGGTGGGCAAGTTCCTCGAGGGGCTGGGCCATCACGTCGAATGGGTGCTGCCCGAGATCGACTTCAAGGCCGCCTTCGACGCCCAGACCACCTGCTACATCAGCAACTTCGCGCAGGTCATCGACGGCCACCTGCGCCGGCTGGGCCTGGAGCGTCCGCCGGCCGAGCTGCTGGAGCCGATCAACATCAAGATCTGGGAAGCAGGGCTGCACACCTCTTACACCGAGCGCGCGAAGATGCAGGCGGTGTTCAACACCACCTCGCGCGCCTTCGGCGAATTCTTCCAGCGCTGGGACATCATCCTCACGCCCATCACCGCGCTGCCCACGCCCAAGGTGGGCACCAGCGAGTACCTGACGACCAGCACGAACCCGTCGGTATACGACTGGTTCGCCAACCTCTGGCAGAACTTCGCGTACACACCGCTGGCCAACCTGTGCGGCATGCCGGGCATCTCGCTGCCGATGGCGGCGCAGGAAAACGGCCTGCCGCTGGGCATCCAGGCGCAGGCGGCTCAGGCCAACGACGGGCTGCTGCTGCAGCTGGCCGCGCAGATCGAGCGGGCGCTGGGCGGCAAGTGGAATGCGGGGCGCCGGCCGGGAGTGCACGTCACGCAGGCGTGACGGGGCCGCCGGCTGGCGGCTCAGAGCAGGTTGCGCAGCGCGGCCTCGATGGCGGCCGCGGTGGCCAGCGGCTTTTCCATCGGGAAGAGGTGCGTGCCGTCCAGCATGGCGATGCGGCCGCGGGTGACCTTCTGCGTCATCGCCATGCCCACGCGCTTCATCTCGGCCGACTGGCGCCCGCCGATGAAGGCCGCCTTGCACTTGAGCGGGTGCGCGCGCAGCAGCGCGCCCAGGTTGTGGGGCAGGGTGTTGTAGATGGCGGTCTCGACGTCGCGGTCGAAGCTCAGCGCGCGTGCGTCATCCGCGTCGAAGGTGCCGTGGTCGATGTAGTCGTGCAGCACCTGCTCGTCCCACTTCGCGAAGGCCTTCTTGCTGCGGAAGTGCTCGAACACCGCCCCGCGGTGCTCCCAGCTGTTCTTGCGCTTGCGGCTGATGGCGCCGGGCGACACGCTCTTCATGAGCGGCGTGCGCTTGACCACGTTGAGCGTGTTCGCGCGCCAGCCGCCGAGGATGGGCGAGTCGATCAGCAGCACGCCGCACGCCAGCTCGGGGTGCTGGGCGGCGCACATCAGGCTCAGGAAGCCGCCGAGCGAATGGCCGATCAGGAACACCGGGCCGCCCGCGCGGTCGGCGCGCGCCTTGGCGAAGTCGGCCAGCTGCTGCACCAGGTGCGGCCAGTTGTCGGTGACGGGGTACTTCGGGTCGTGCCCGAATTTCTCGATGGCGTCGACCTCGAAGCCGCGGTTGCGCAGGCTGTCGAGGACGACGCGGTAGGTGCTCGCGGGAAAGCTGTTGCCGTGCGAGAAGACGACGGGGGGCATCACGGCCGTCGCCGGGCCGCCCCAAGGCGGCCGAGCCTCCCCCTCGGGGGGGGGAGAAGCACACGAAGTGGCAAGCCGGGGGGCATCATTTCAGATGAGCTTTTCGTCGGGGGTCGAGATCTTGCGCAGCGGGCTGTGGCGCGTCGCGGGCATCTTCAGCGGGTGCTCGGTATGGCTGTCGTCCCACACCGGGTCCTCGATGCTGTCGAACACCTCGCGCAGCTTCTGGCCCCAGCTGTTGTGCACCATGCGGTAGTAGGGGTTGTCGGCGTCGATGCAGATCACGCGGTCGGTCTCGAGCTTGTTGGCCTCGTAGACCACCATGTCCAGCGGCAGGCCGACCGACAGGTTCGACTTCATGGTCGAGTCCATCGACACCAGCGCGCACTTGGCGGCCTCGTCCAGCGGCGTCTCGGGCGTGAGCACGCGGTCGAGCACGGGCTTGCCGTATTTCGACTCGCCGACCTGGAAGTAGGGCGTCTCGGTGGTGGCCTCGATGAAGTTGCCGGCCGCGTAGACCAGGAAGAGGCGCATGCCCTCGCCCTTGACCTGCCCGCCGAAGATGAAGGACACGTTGAAGTCGAGCCCCGCGTGCTTCAGCGCCTCGGCGTCGCGGTCGTACACATGGCGCACCGCCGAGCCCAGCACGCGTGCGGCATCGAACATGCTCCTGGCGTTCCAGATGGTGATGGGGGCGCCCTGGCTGCCGTCCTCGCGGGTTTCGCGCAGTTCCTCGATCTGGAGGATCTCGCGCACCGACTGCGAGATGCTCAGGTTGCCCGACGACAGCAGGACCATGACGCGGTCGCCCGGCTGCTCGTAGACGATCATCTTGCGGAATGTGCTGATGTGGTCCACGCCCGCGTTGGTGCGGGAGTCGGAGAGAAACACCAGGCCGGCGTTGAGTTTGATGCCTACGCAGTAAGTCATGGGTTCAGGTTCATCTGGCATGAACTGTGCCGGGTCATGCGGCGCCGAGTTCACGTTTGTTCAGTTTCTGAAGGGCATACAAGGCATCGAGGGCCTCGCGCGGGCTCATCGTGTCGGGGTCGAGCGCGGCCAGCGCGGATTCTACGGCGCTGGCCATGGGTGTTTCGGCCACCGGAGGCGGCGCGAACAGGTCGACCTGTGCACGAGTTTGCGCATGCTGCGATTCAAGTGCCTCCAGCGCCTGCCGCGCGTGGTTGACCACCGCCGCGGGCATGCCCGCCAGCCGCGCCACCTGGATGCCGTAGCTCTTGCTGGCCGGGCCGGGCTGCATTTCGTGCAGGAACACGATGTCGCGGCCTGCCTCGGTGGCGCTCACGTGCATGTTCACCGCGCCGTGGTGCGTGGCCGGGAACTCGGTCAGCTCGAAATAGTGCGTGGCGAACAGCGTGAAGGCCTTGCTGCGGTCGTGCAGCTGGGCCGCGATGCCGGCGGCCAGCGCCAGCCCGTCGAAAGTGCTGGTGCCGCGGCCGATCTCGTCCATGAGCACCAGCGACTGGGCGGTGGCGCTGTGCAATATCTGCGCGGCCTCGGTCATCTCCAGCATGAAGGTCGACTGCGCGTTTGCCAGGTCGTCCGCCGCGCCGATGCGGGTGTGGATGGCGTCGATGGGCCCGAGCCGGCAGGCGGCCGCCGGCACGTGCGAGCCGATGGAGGCCAGCAGCACGATGATCGCCACCTGCCGCATGTACGTCGACTTGCCGCCCATGTTGGGGCCGGTGATGACCTGCATGCGCTGCTGCGGCCCCAGTTGCGTGTCGTTGGCGATGAAGCCGCCCGACGACTTCTCGGCCAGCCGTGCTTCCACCACCGGGTGGCGGCCCTGCTGGATCTCGATGCACGGGTGCGACACGAAGCTGGGCGCGCGCCAGTGCAGCGTGTGCGAGCGCTCGGCCAGCGCGCACAGCGCGTCGAGCGTGGCGAGGCCGCCCGCCAGCTGCGTGAGCGCGGGCACCGAGGGCTGCAGCGCGTCGAGCAGTTGCTCGTAGAGCCACTTCTCGCGGGCCAGCGCGCGGTCCTGCGCGCTCAGGGCCTTGTCCTCGAAGGCCTTCAGCTCGGGCGTGATGAAGCGCTCGGCGTTCTTCAGCGTCTGGCGGCGGCGGTAGTTGTCGGGCACCTTGGAGAGCGCGCTCTGTGTCACCTCGATGTAGAAGCCGTGCACGCGGTTGAACTGCACCCGCAGGTTGCCGATGCCGGTGCGCTCGCGCTCGCTGATCTCGAGCTTGAGCAGGAAGTCGTCGCAGTTCTCGCTGATGGCGCGCAGCTCGTCGAGCTCGGCGTCGTGGCCAGTGGCGATCACGCCGCCGTCGCGCACCAGCGCGGATGGGTCGGGCTTGATGGCGCTGGTCAGCAAGGCGGCGCAGCCCGGCGGCGGGGCGAGCCGTTCGGCGATCTGGCCGAGCAGGGCGGACGCCGCGGGCAGCATCGGTGCGAGCTGCTCCGCCTTCGCGAGCGCCAGCTGCAGCGCCAGCAGTTCGCGCGGGCGCACCTGGCGCAGCGCGATGCGCGCGGCGATGCGTTCCACGTCGCTGGTGTTCTTGAGCTGCTCGCGCAGCGTGCGCCAGGGGGCGGCCGTGGCACCGGGGGCCGTGGCCTGCAGCGCGCCGATGGCTTCGAGGCGGCCTTGCGCCTCGGAGCGGTCGCGCCGGGGCGAAAGCAGCCAGCGCTTGAGCAGGCGGCTGCCCATGCCGGTCATGCAGGTGTCGAGCAGCGAGAACATGGTGGGCGAATCTTCGCCGCGCAGTGTCTGCACCAGTTCGAGGTTGCGCCGCGTGGTGGGCGGCAGCTCGATCAGGTCGCCGTCGCGCTCCACCGACAGGCGCTGCACGTGCGAGAGCGCGCGGCCCTGCGTGTGCTCGGCGTAGCCCAGCAGCGCGGCCGCCGCGGCGTGCGCGTTGGCGAGCGATTCGGCGTTCCAGGCCGCGAGGCTGTTGCTGCCCATCTGCTCGGCCAGCTTGCGCTCGCCGAGGCCGCCGTCGAACTGCCACGCCGGGCGCAGCGAAAGCGTGAAGGGCGTGGCGGCGCGCGCGGCCTTCAGGCGCTGCTCGAAGGCGGGCGTGACTTCGGCGCTGTAGAGCAGCTCGCTGGGGCCGATGCGCGCGATCCAGGCTTCGAGCGCGTCGGCCGGGCACTCGGCCAGCCGCAGCTCGGCGCCGGTCACGCTGAGCCAGGCCAGGCCGCAGAAGTTGCGCGCGCCCGCATGCACGGCCAGGAGCAGCGAGTCGGCCTTGTCGTTGAGAAGCTCGGAGTCGGTCAGCGTGCCGGGCGTGACCACGCGCACCACCTTGCGCTCGACCGGCCCCTTGGCGGCGCCCACTTCGCCCACCTGCTCGCAGATGGCGACCGATTCGCCCAGCTTGATGAGGCGGGCCAGGTAGGTGTCGACCGAGTGGAAGGGCACGCCGCACATCACCACCGGCTGGCCGGCGGACTGGCCGCGCTGGGTGAGCGTGATGTCGAGCAGGCGCGCGGCCTTCTCGGCGTCGGCCCAGAAGAGTTCGTAGAAATCGCCCATCCGGTAGAACAGCAGGGTGTCCGGATGGTCGGCTTTCAGGCCCAGGTACTGGGCCATCATCGGCGTGTGCCCAGAGAGGTCTGTCTTGGTCATTTCAATCAGTTGCTTGCGATCCATGCCGCCGGCGCGCGGGGCATGGGGGGCAGGTGGGGGACGTTCCTAGGCATTTTCCGCGCGGCGCTCCGTTCAGCCGGCCCGGTGGCCGCCCTCGAGCGGCCACTGCCTGGTCTTGAGCATGAACAGCTCGAAGAGGCCCGGCGCCATCGAGCGGTCGCCGGCCTCCCACTGCTGCCATCCGCGCAGCGAGGCCTGGACCGTCTGCGCGGCCTCGGTCTGCGTGAGGCCCGCGGCAATGCGGGCGTCGCGGACGGCGGCGGGCGAGGGGCTGGAGTGCTTGTTCGGGGAGGGCATGGGAGGCATGGCGCATGACGCCTGCGCGCACGGGTGAAAGTGCCGCGGGCATTCTACGTTCAATGCGCGTATTGCCGGCCTGCGCGCGGCGCCGGGTTCGCCGCCGGCCTGAAGCGGAATTCGTCGCGCGGTGATCCGTCGCGCCCGGCCTTGCGTACCACGGGTCCAACCACTGCCGACGTCCCGCCATGCCCCGAGCCTCCAGCGCATCCGCCGCCATCCACTGGGTCGAACAGGGTCTGGTGCCCGACGGCGCCGTCCGCATCGGCGTGCGGCGGCTGCTGCGACAGCGCCTGGCCGAACTGGACAGCGGCAACCCCGAGGCCGTCGCGCGGCACTCGCAGGCATTCTTCGACGAACTGCGAAACGCCCCGCTGGCCCTGCTGCCCGAGAAGGCCAACGAGCAGCACTACGAACTGCCCGCCGACTTCTTCGCCGCCGTGCTGGGGCCTCACCGCAAGTACAGCTGCTGCTGGTGGCCCGAAGGGGTCGACACGCTGGAGCAGGCCGAGGCGGCCGCGCTGGCCGAGACCTGCGCGCGTGCGGGCCTTGCAGACGGGCAGCGCATCCTCGAACTAGGCTGCGGCTGGGGTTCGCTGAGCCTGTGGATGGCCGAGCGCTTTCCGGGCTCGCGCATCACGGCGGTGTCCAACTCGCATTCGCAACGGATGTTCATCACCGCCGAGGCCGCGGCCCGCGGCCTGGGCAACCTCGAGGTGATCACCTGCGACTTCAACGACTTCGAGACGGCCGCGCGCTTCGACCGCGTGGTGTCGGTGGAAATGTTCGAGCACCTGCGCAACTGGCCGCGCGCCTTCTCGAACGTCGCGCGCTGGCTGAATCCGCAGGGGCGCTTCTTCATGCACGTGTTCGTGCACCGCGAGGCGCCATATCCCTTCGAGGTGCGCGACGCGAGCGACTGGATGAGCCGCTACTTCTTCTCGGGCGGCATGATGCCCGGCGACGACCTCGCCCTGCGCTGCCAGGACGACCTGCGCCTGCTGAGCCAATGGCGCTGGAACGGTCGCCACTATGCGAAGACCTCTGCCGCCTGGCTGGCGCGCATGGACGCCCGGCGCGACGAGCTCATGCCGCTCTTGGTTTCCGTCTACGGCGAGAGCGAGGCGCCCATCTGGTGGACGCGCTGGCGCCTTTTCTTCATCTCGGTGGAAGAGTTGTTCGGCTACGCCGAAGGCGGCCAGTGGTGGGTCGCCCACTACCTGTTCGAGAAGCGCTGATGCCGGCGCGCGCCCTGGCTCTCGCCCTGGCGATGGCCGCCTGCATGGCCTTCACGGCCTCGGCGCAGGAAGGCGCGATCGAGGAGGGCGAGTGGAACTTCACCGCCACGCTCGACGGCAAGCCCATCGGCACGCATCGCTTCGTGGTCGGCGGCAGCGCGGCGGCGCGCAGCGTCGACAGCCGCGCCGACTTCGTCGTGCGCATGCTCGGCGTGCCCGTCTACCGCTATCGCCATCACGCCGGGGAGCGCTGGGCCGGCGACTGCCTGCGCGAACTGCGCGCCGACACCGACGACGACGGCACGCGGCAGCAGGTCGCGCGCCGCTTCGAGGACGACTGCGTGATGACTTTCGCCTACTGGAACCCCCGCCTGCCGAAGCAGCAGCGCCTGGTCGATCCGCAGACCGGCAAGCTGGAGCCGGTGCGCTTCGAGCCGCTGCCCGACACCAACATCGAGGTCCGCGGCCAGCCCGTGCGGGCGCGGGGCTGGCGCCTGCAGGCCGCGCAGCAGCGCATCCGCATCTGGTATGCCGCCGACAGCGGGCGCTGGATCGGGCTGGACGCCCAGACCAAGGGCGACCGGCAGCTGAGTTACCGATTGACTTCTCCTACTGGCGCACCATGAAACCTTCCGCCCGCACCTTGTCCATCGCCTACCTGTGGGCGCTCGTGAGTTTTCTCGTGCTGGACGCCGTATGGCTGTCGCTCATGGGCCCGCGCCTGTACAAGCCGGCGCTCGGCGACCTGATGGCGTCCGACGTCGACTGGCTCGCGGCGGTGCTCTTCTATGCCATCTACCTGGCGGGCCTGCTGGTCTTCGCCATCTCGCCGGCGCTGGCCGAAGGAACCGCGGGCGCGGCGCTGCGGCGGGGCGCCTTCTTCGGGCTGGTGGCCTACGCCACCTACGACCTCACCAACCAGGCGACGCTGCGCGACTGGCCCTGGGCCATCACCATCGCGGACCTGGTGTGGGGCAGCTTCGTGAGCGGCGTGGCGGCCTGGGTGTCTGCCCGCCTCACATCCCGACGAGCGAACCCAGCACGCGCGCGATAGCGCTTTCGAAGCGCAGCCGGCCGTCCAGGGAGGCGAGGCAGATGCATTCGCTGCCGTCCTGGACCACGGGCTGGTGGTGGATTTCTCCATCCGCCGCGTCGAAATCCCCGGGGCCGAACAGGGCCCGCCCGTCGTGGAAGCGGCCGTGCAGCACCTGGGTCAGCTCCAGCCCCTGGTGCGTGTGCTGCGGCAGGTACTTGCCGGCCGCGATGCGCAGCAGGAAGACGTTCGCATCCGGCGCCTCGGGCACGCTCACGCGGCTCCAGCGCATGCCGGGACCGATCCAGCGCCATGGCGTGGCGCTGCAGTGGGCGAGGGCGCGTGGCCAGCGCGCGCCGGGCGGCAGCGGCGGCGGCGCGCTCACCCGCACGGTCCCGGCAGGCGCGCTCTCGAGCGCGTCGATCGCTGCCCAGGTGCGCGCCAGCGCATCGTCGGCCATCGGCACGGGCTCCAGTTCGTCGAGCAGGATGCCGCCCAGGGCATCGAGCGTGCGCGCGCGCTCGCGGCACAGCGGGCACAGTTCGAGGTGGCTGGCCAGTACCAGCCGCGTTCCTGCCGGCAACTGGCCGGAGGCCCGGGCCAGCAGCAGGTCGTCGTCGGGGTGGTGTCGGATATCCATCATCAGCGTTCCAGCAGGCGGCGCAGCTGAGCGACCGCCAGGCGCACGCGCGACTTCACCGTGCCCAGCGGAATGCTCAGCTGGGCCGCGATGCGGGCATGCGGTTCGTCTTCGAAATAGGAAAGGTGCAGCACCTGCTGCTGCTCGGGCGGCAGCTGCCGAAAGGCGCTGCGCAGGCGTTCGTTCAGGCGCGAGGCGTGCAGTCCATCGTCGAGCGAGGCGCCGTCCGCCTGGAGCAGGTCGAAATCGAACTCTTCCTCGGCCGACTCCACGCCCTGGCGCCGCCGCAGCGCGTCCACGCGCAGGTTGCGCGCGATGGTGAAGATCCAGGTCGAGACGGCGGCCTGCGCCGGGTCGAACAGCGCGGCCTTGCGCCACACGCTCACCAGCGCTTCCTGGGCCAGTTCCTCGGCCTGCAGTTCCGGGCAGCCGATGTGCATCAGGTAGTGCTTGACGCGCGGCGCGAAGTGCGAGAAAAGCCGCGCGAACGCCTCCCTGTCCTGCCGTTCGGCCACGGCCGCCAGGGCCTGCGCCCAGAGGTCGTCGGAGCGGCGCGGCTGCTTGAAATCGGTCACAACAACAGTCAAGTTGGGCGCTCGGCGGCCGCGGGGCACCGGAATGCCCGCAGGTTGGGTGGATGGGTCGGGAACGGCGGCCATGCTAACCCTTACGCAATCCGGCCGCGATCGGATCATCGCCGCAATGCGCCATGGTCCAAATGGTGGTTTCCTGCGTACAAGCTCCAACACTTGGATACGCACCATGCCGCCCTTCGACCCCCAGTCCGCCCAGCCCACCGTCCTCGTGACACCTACCTCGCCGGGGCAGGGCCAGCGCATCGCCGTCGTCGGCACCGGCATCTCGGGGCTTTCCTGCGCCTGGCTCCTGTCCCAGCGGCACGAAGTGACGGTGTTCGAGAGCGAATCGCGCCTCGGCGGGCACAGCAACACGGTGGACGCGCCCGGCCCCGAAGGCACGGTGCCGGTGGATACCGGCTTCATCGTCTACAACGAGCCCGCCTATCCGAACCTGAGCGCCTTGTTCCGGCACCTGGGCGTGCCGACCACGGCCTCCGACATGTCCTTCGCCGTCAGCCTCGATGCCGGCCGCCTCGAATACGCAGGAACCGACCTGCGCGGCCTGTTCGCGCAGAAGCGAAACCTGGCGAGCCCGAGGTTCTGGTCGATGCTGCGTGAGTTGCTGCGGTTCTACCGCGAGGCGCCGCGCGATGCCCAGGCCGCCGGCGACCAGGCGCTGGACGACTACCTGGACGCCCGCGGCTACGGCCGCGCGTTTCGCGACGACCATCTCTATCCCATGGCGGCCGCCATCTGGTCGGCGCCCGCCGCGCGGGTGGGGCGCTATCCGGTGGCGGCCTTCGTGCGCTTCTGCGAGAACCACGGCCTGCTGCAGATCAGCGACCGGCCGGTCTGGCGCACCGTGGCAGGCGGCAGCCGCGAGTACGTGCAGCGCCTGAGCCGGCCTTTTGCCGACCGGGTCCACCTCGACGAGGCCGTGCTCGAACTGCATCGCGAGCCCGACGGCGTGCGCATCCGCACCACCGGCGGCTGGTGGCCCGAGCGCTTCGATCACGTCGTGCTGGCGACCCACGCCGACCGGTCGCTGGCGCTGCTGCCCGACGCCTCCAGTGCCGAGCGAGCCTTGCTGGGCGCATTTCCCTACAGCCGCAACCTGGCCGTGCTGCACCGCGACCCGGCACTGATGCCGGCGCGCCGCGCCGTGTGGTCGAGCTGGAACTACCTCGGAACGCGCGGCAGCGGCGCCGCCCCGACGGTGACCTACTGGATGAACCGGCTGCAACCCCACCTGCCGCAGGGCCCGCGGGCCGAGCCGATCTTCCTGACGCTGAACCCGGTCGCCGGCCCGCGGCCCGAACACCTGATCCGCACGGAGGTCTACGACCATCCGCTGTTCGATGCCGCCGCCATGGCCGCGCAGCGCCATCTCTGGAACCTGCAGGGCCAGCGCCGCACGTGGTTCTGCGGCGCGTACTTCGGCTCCGGCTTCCACGAGGACGGCCTGCAGTCCGGCCTGGCGGTCGCCGAGGCGCTGGGTGGCGTCCGCAGGCCCTGGAGCGTGCCTCGGGAGTCCGGGCGCATCCACCTGCCCCAGGCGATGCAGGCAATGCAGGCAGTACAGGCCGTTTCGTCATGAGCGGGCAGGGCGGCTCGGCGCTCTATGTCGGGCGCGTCATGCACCAGCGGCTGCGGCCCAGGCGGCACCGGCTCGCCTACCGCGTCTACAGCGTTCTGGTCGACATCGACGAGCTGCCGCAGCTGAACGCCCGGCTGCGCCTGTTCTCGGTGGACCGCTTCAACCTGTTCAGCTTCCACGCCGCCGACTACGGCGATGGCTCGGGCCGCGACCTGCGCGCCCAGGTCGAGGCGCGGCTGCGCGAGGCCGGCCTGCCCACGGGCGGGGCGATCCGGCTGCTGACCATGCCCAGGCTGCTCGGCCACGTCTTCAATCCGCTCAGCGTGTGGTTCTGCCACGTCCCGGGGGGTGAGCTGCAGGCGATGGTCTACGAGGTCAACAACACCTTCGGGCAGCGGCACAGCTACCTGATCCCGGTGGCCGACGCCGCCGCCCCGGTCATCGACCAGCGCTGCGACAAGCAGATGTACGTCTCGCCCTTCAACGGCATGGACCTGCGCTACCGCTTCCGCATCGCGCCGCCGGGCGAGTCGGTGTCGATCGGCGTGAGCGTGCACGATGCCGACGGCGCCGTGCTCAACGCGCGCCAGGACGGCCAGCGCACCGCGCTGAGCGACCTCGCGCTGCTGCGCGTCTTCCTGACCCATCCGCTGCTGACCCTCAAGGTCGTCGCGGCCATCCACTGGCAGGCACTGCGCCTGTGGATCAAGCGCGTGCCACTGCATCCGCGTCCGGCAGCCCCGGAGCGCGACATCACCATCGTTTCCACGAGCGAGACTCCATGAGCCTGACCACGCCCTCCGCCCCCGTTCTCGACGCCGTGCCGTCCTTCTCGCCGCTGCGGCGCCTGCTCGCGCGCACGCGCTTCGGCCGGCTGGCGCTGACGCTGCCCGGCGGGCGCAGCATCGAAGTGGCCGGCCGCGAGCCCGGCCCGCATGCCAGCCTGCGCCTTTCGAGCTGGCGGCCGATCGTGCGGCTGCTCATGCAGGGCGACCTCGGCCTGGCCCTGAGCTTCCGCGACGGCGAATGGGACAGCCCCGACCTGCTGGCCCTCTTCGAGTTCGGCCTGGCCAACGAAGCCGCCTGGGGCTCGCTGCTCAAGGGCCGCGGCCCTTCGCGCTGGCTGGCCCGGCTGCTGCACCTGGCGCGCAGGAACAGCCGCAGCGGCAGCCGGCACAACATCTCCTTCCACTACGACCTGGGCAACGAGTTCTACCGGCACTGGCTCGACGACAGCATGCTGTATTCGAGCGCGATCTTCAGCGACGAGCCCGACGACACTCTCGAGGCCGCCCAGGCGCGCCGCCTCGATGCCATCCACCGCATGCTCGATACCCCCCAAGGCGCGAACGTGCTCGAAATCGGCTGCGGCTGGGGAACGCTGGCGGCGAGCCTGGCCCGCCGGCACGAGGCGCGCGTGACGGGGCTCACGCTGTCGGCCGAGCAACTGGCCTTCGCGCGCGAGCGCGGCCAGGCATGGGGCGTGGCCGAGCGGCTCGACCTGAGGCTGCAGGACTACCGCGACGTGCAGGGCCGGTTCGACCGCATCGTGTCCATCGAGATGATCGAAGCCGTCGGCGAGACCTACTGGCCCGCCTACTTCGCGACCCTGCGCGACCGCCTCGAGCCCGGCGGTGTCGTGGTGCTGCAGGCGATCACCATCGCCGACGAGCACTTCGACAGCTACCGCCAGGGCGCCGACTTCATCCAGCACTGCATCTTCCCGGGCGGCATGCTGCCCAGCCCGAGCGTGCTGCAAGAGCAGGCACGGCGCGCGGGGTTCGTCATCGAGACTTCGCACTGCTTCGGAATGGACTATGCGCGAACGCTCGCCGAGTGGCGCCGGCGGTTCCTGGCGGCCTGGCCGCAGATCGAGCCGCTGGGCTTCGACGCCGCGTTCAAGCGGCTGTGGACCTACTACCTGTCGTACTGCGAGGCCGGCTTTCGCTCCGGGCGCATCGATGTGGGGCTGTACCGGCTGCGTGCGGCCGATGCCTGAGGAGGGCGCCGGCGGCAGACGGCCGAGCGCGGTGTCAGGGTGCGTAGCCGCCCGCCTTTTCGAGCGCGTCGCGAAGTGCGGCTGCCTGCGCCCTGATCGCGTCGGCCTGCTGCTCGGACAGCCGCGAGAGGTTGCGCACCTGCGCGCCGATGCGCTGGTGCTTCGCGAAGCGCTCGCGGTGCTTGAGCAGGAAGTCCCAGTACAGCGTCGTGAAGGGGCAGGCTTCCGGACCCTGGCTGACGCCGGGCCGGTAGCGGCACTGGGCGCAATATTGCCCACCGCTCATGCGCTCGATGTACTTGCCGCTGGCGATGTAGGGCTTGCTCGTCATCACGCCGCCGTCGGCGTACTGGCTCATGCCTGCGGTGTTGGGCAGCTCCACCCATTCCACCGCATCGACGTAGATGGCGAGATACCACTCGTGGACCTCGCGGGGCCGCACGCCGAGCAGCAGCGCGAACAGGCCAGTGATCATCAGGCGCTGGATGTGGTGGGCGTAGCCCAGGCGCAGCGTCTGCAGGATCGCGTCCGACAGGCAGGCCATCGGCGTATCGCCGGTCCAGTAGAAGGCCGGCAGCGGCGCCCGCGCATCCAGCGCGTTCGACTCCACGAGGCCGGGCATGGAAGTCCAGTAGACGCCGCGCACATATTCGCGCCAGCCCAGCACCTGGCGGATGAACCCTTCGGCGCTCGGCAGCGGAATGCGGCCCTCCTGCCAGGCGCGTTCCACCCGCGCGACCACTTCGCGCGGCTCGATCAGCTTGAGGTTCATCGCGGCCGAGAGGTGGGCGTGCCACAGCCAGGGCTGGCCGGGCCAGATCGCGTCCTGCCAGGGGCCGAAGCCGGGCAGCCGCTCGTCGACGAAGCGCTCCAGCGCCAGCAGCGCCTGCTCCCGCGTCACCGGCCAGGCGAAGCCATCGAGCTCGCCCGGATGGCGTTCGAACTCCCGGGCCACCAGCGCCAGCACCTCCTGCGTGATCGCGTCGGGCTCGAAGCGGGCGGGCTCGGGCACGATGCCCGGACCCTCGGCGCCGAAGGGCTGGCGGTTGTCGGCATCGAAATTCCAGCGCCCTCCAGCGGGCCCGTAGCCTGGCGTTCCTTCTTCGCCCTCCATCAGCACGCGGTGCTGGCGGCGCATCTGCCGGTAGAAGTTTTCCATGCGCAGGGTGCGGCGGCCGCGGGCATGGTCGGCGAACTCGCGCACGGTGCAGAAGAAGTGGCGGTCGTCGCGCAACTCCAGCGCGAGTCCGGCCTCGGCGGCGGCGCGGCGCAGCGCGCGCAGCACGCGCCAGTCGCCCGGCGCGGTCATCACCAGCCGTCCGGGCCGCAGCAGCCGGATCGTACGCGCCAGTTCGCCGGCCAGGCTGCCGGTGTTCGCGGGATCGTCCAGGCGCACGTAGTGCAGCGGCCAGCCGCGCTCGCGCAGCAGCCGCGCATGGTGGCGCATGGCGGACAGGAACAGGGCGATCCGGATTCGGCTGGAGGCGACGTGCGTGGACTCCTCGCGCACCTCGGCCATCCAGATGCCGTCGCGCGCGGGGTCGAAGCCGTCGAAGGCCGAGGCCCGGCCGTCCAGCTGGTCGCCCAGCACCAGCACCAATTGGCGGATCGGCGGCGTCATGAACGGCTCTCCCGCATCGGGGCGGGCGTGATCGAAGCTGGCATCGTGACTCCCGGAAATGCGGCGGCCCGGGCCGAACGTCGCCGGCCCCGCAACTTCCCTACGCCGCAGGGCCGTGCCCGGATCACCGCCGCAGCTTTCGCCGCACAGGCCCGGTCCGCATGAAGACACTGACGCGCCAGTACGGCCCCACCGTTCTCAACCTCGTGGTCTTCCAGGCCGCCTGGTTCGCGTGCGTGCTGGGCGCCGCGCGCGGCGCGCCCGGCTGGGGCGTGGCGGCCTGCATCGGCGCCGTGCTGCTGAACCTGTGGCTCAGCGATGCGCGCCGCGACGAACTGCTGCTGGCGCTGTGCGCGGTGCTGCTGGGCCTGGCATGGGACACCGGCATGGCGCGCGGCGGCGTGCTGGTCTATGCCTCGCCGGGGCCCTGGCCGGGCGTGGCGCCCGCGTGGATCCTGGGGCTGTGGGCGCTCTTCTCGATCACGCTGCGCGGGCCGCTGCGCTGGCTGCACGGGCGCTGGCTGCTCTCGGCCGTGATCGGCGGCGTAGGGGGTGCCTTGTCTTACGCGGCCGCGGTGCGGATGGGGGCCGGCCACTTTCCCGACCCCAGCCGGGCGATGCTGGTGCTGGGTGCCGGCTGGGCCGTGATGACGCCGCTGCTCGTTGAGCTGGCGCGCTGGCTGGGGCAGCGCGCCACCCGCCGCATGCTGCGCTGATTCCGCCGGGCCCGTCTGCTTCAGAGCCGCATGAGGCTCAGCCCGCCACCCATTCCTCCTGGCTGACCCAGCAGTTGCGTCCACCCTGCTTGGCCTTGTAGAGCGCGGCGTCCGCCGCCTCGACGAGCCGCTGCTCCGGCGCGTGCGACTGCGGGTCCTGCAGGGTCGCCACGCCGATGCTGACGGTGACCTGCCCATGCGGGCTCTCGCTGTGGGTGATGCCGAGCGCGCGCACCTGTTCGAGCATGAGTTCCGCGACCTTGCGGGCGCCCTGCAGGCCGGTGCTGGGCAGCACGATCGCCAGCTCCTCTCCGCCGTAGCGCGCGACCAGGTCGCCCGGGCGCCTGACGCTGCGCCTGAGCGCCATCGCGACGGCCCTCAGGCACTGGTCGCCGGCGACGTGGCCATAGGCATCGTTGAAGCTCTTGAAGTAGTCCAGGTCCAGCAGCAGCAGCGACAGGGCCGTGCCTTCCCTGGCCGCGCGGCGGGATTCCTGCGCCAGCACTTCGTCGAAGCTGCGGCGGTTGGCCAGGCCGGTGAGCGGGTCCTGCGTCGCCAAAATCTCCAGCCGGCGGTTGGCCTGCAGCAGGTCCTCGCGCGCGGCCATCAGCGAAGCCTCGGCCCTGATCCGCCGCCCGATGTTGATGATCAGCTTCCAGCCCACCGCCGCCACCGCGGTCAGCAGGGCGCCGACGACGGCGAGCGTCAGCAGCGCCTGGTGCCTCCAGGCCTGCAGCGCCTGGTCGCGGCCCACCGCCACGGTGGTCAGCACCGGGTAGCGGTCGCTCTTGCGGAAGGCGTAGAGCCGCTTCGTTCCATCCACGCTGGAGCGGAACGATGCTGTACCCGAAGTGCCCGAGAAGTGGCGCTGGAAATTGACCGACTTCGAGAAGTCGAGGCCGACGTACTTCTCGCGGTAGGGGTAGAGCACCAGCATCTGCCCCGTGTTGGTGCTCAGGCCGATGGTGCCGGTGTCGGGCAGGGCGATGGTTCCGAATGCGCGCAGGAAGTTCTGCAGGCCCAGGCCGATGACGACGACGCCTGCGAACTGGCCCTTGTCGTCTTCGAGGCGTCGGCTGACCGTGATACCCCATTCGCCGGTGAACGGGTTGCGAAGCGGCGGGCTGATGAGGACATCGTTGGAGCGCGTGTCGCGGTGATGCACGAAGTAGGGCCGATGTGCGCTGTTGGTGCCCGGCGGAACCTGTCCCTTGGAGTAGATCAGCCAGTCGCCCCTGGCATCGAGGACGGCGACGCCGTCGAGCGGGTCGAGCAGGCGCTTCTGCCGCTCGACCAGCGACTGCACGCGCTGCAGGTGCGCGTGCGGGTGACCGTCGGCCTTCAGCGTCTCGGTCACGCCCTGCAGCAGCATGTCGCTCTGGGTGAAGATGCCTTCGGCGTAGATGTTCAGCGCCTGGGCGAGATTGAGGTTGTTGGTGTCGGCTGCGGCCAGCGTCTGTTCGCGCGATGTCCAGAGCTGCCAGCCGGTGGCTGCCGACACCGAGACCATGACGGCCGCGAGCAGGGTCTTCGCAAGGCGAACGTCCCGCTTCACTTGAGCGACTCCTCGAACAAGCTTTTTCTCATCGACTTCCTCCCTTTTCCCCATCTTGTGCGTTGCGGCGTCTGTGCTGCGCCGCTGGACTGCGTTCACCGGTCTCGCGCCGGCCGGACCATGGCGAACTCTAGCCGAGCCGGCCGAAGCCCCGGCGACAGCCCCACCGGCGGCAGCGGGAGGCCCGTGGCACCATCGAAGGCTTCCACCACGTGAACTGCGAGGGCATCGATGCTGATCAACTGCGTCGCCTACGAAAACGGCTCCAAGCTCGCCGACATATCGGTCGAGGACATCAGCGAATACATCGGCCGGCCCGGCTGCTTCGTCTGGGTGGCGCTGAGCGATGCCTCCGACGAGGAACTGCGCGAGATGCAGAAGGAGTTCGGCCTGCATCCTCTCGCGGTGGAAGACGCCCACCACGGCCACCAGCGCCCGAAGATGGAGGAATACGGCAACTCGCTCTTCGTCGTCATGCACCTGGTGGAGCCCTCGGAGGAGGGCGAGCACTGCATGAACGTGGGCGAGGTCGACGTGTTCGTCGGCGCCAACTACGTGCTGTCGGTGCGCAATCGCAGCAAGCAGGGCTTCCTGGGCGTGCGCGAGCGCTGCGAGCGCGAGCCGGAGTTGCTGCGCCACGGCGCCGGCTTCGTGCTGTACGCGCTGATGGACGCGGTGGTCGACCGCTACTTCCCGGTGATCGACGCGCTGGAAGTGGAGCTCGAGTCCATCGAGCAGCAGATCTTCGGCCAGGGCGGCGCGGCGCGCGACAAGATCAAGCAGCTCTACGACCTGAAGCGGCGCAGCATGGTGCTCAAGCGCGCGGTGGCGCCGCTGGTGGAGGCGGCCGGCAAGATGCACGGCGGGCGCGTGCCGCAGATCTGCATGAGCTCGCAGGAATACTTCCGCGACGTGGGCGACCACCTGGCGCGCATCAACGCGTCGATCGACGCGATGCGCGACACCATCGCCACGGCGATCCAGGTGAACCTGTCGATGGTCACCATCGAGGAGGGCGAGGTCACCAAGCGCCTCGCGGCCTGGGCCAGCATCTTCGCGGTGTGCACCGCCTTCGCCGGCATCTGGGGCATGAACTTCGAGAACATGCCGGAGCTGAAATTCCGCTACGGCTATGGCATCGCGCTGGGGCTCATCGTGAGCACCTGTGGCTATCTCTACTACCGGTTCAGGCGCGCAGGTTGGCTCTAGAGACTCCCAAGAGCCTCGGACGCGCTCGTTGCTAATGCTCAACTAATAAACATGTAGACAATCAAGTCCCTTATGAAAAGGGACTTCACGCAGCGCTTCGGCTTCCTCGTCAAGAGCGTGGGCAAGCTCTACAGCGAGGAGTTCGACCGCCTCGCGCGCGAGCGCATCGGGCTCACCAGCGCGCAGTGCCGGCTGCTGGGCGCGCTGGCGATGCACGGCGACGAAGAAGAGCCGCTCTCGCAGGCCGAACTGGCGCAGCGGCTCGACCTCACCCCCATGGCCGTGGCCGGCCTGTGCGACCGCATGGCCGCCGCCGGCTGGATACGCCGCGAGCCCAGCCCCACCGACCGCCGCGTCAACAGGATCCATCTGGAGCCCAGCGCAGAGAAGGCGCTCGACAGCGCCCTGAGCATCAGCGACGGGCTCAACGCCCGCGTGATGTCGGTGCTGTCGCAGGCCGAGCGCGCCCAGCTGCTGGTCCTGCTCGCCCGGGTGCATGGCAGCCTCGTGGAGATCGCTTCACCGGCCGGCCGCAAGTCGTCATGAGCGTCGCGCCCGGAACCACCGTGCCGCACCGCGGCATGATCACCATCTCGATCATGCTGGCGACCATCATGCAGGCGCTGGACACCACCATCGCCAACGTGGCGCTGCCGCACATGCAGGGCAGCCTGCAGGCCTCGCAGGACCAGATCACCTGGGTGCTCACCTCGTACATCGTGGCCTCGGCCATCGCGCTGCCGCTCACCGGCTGGCTGTGCGGCCACTGGGGGCGCAGGCGCGTTTTCATCATCTCGGTGATCGGCTTCACCGTGGCCTCGGCGCTGTGCGGGCTGGCGACCTCGCTGGTGGGCATCGTGGCGGCGCGGCTGCTGCAGGGCGTCTTCGGCGCGGCGCTGGTGCCGCTCTCGCAGGCGGTGCTGCTGGACATCAATCCGCGCGAGAAGGTCGGGCAGGCCATGGCCATCTGGGGCGCGGGCATCATGGTCGGCCCCATCCTCGGGCCGCTGCTGGGCGGCTGGCTCACCGAGAACTTCGACTGGCGCTGGGTGTTCTTCATCAACTTGCCGGTGGGCATCTTCGCCTTCTGGGGCATCGCGCGCTACCTGCCCGAGAGCCGGCCGCAGGGCGAGCGGCTCGACATCTTCGGCTTCGTCACGCTGAGCATCGCCATCGGCATGCTGCAGCTCTTCCTCGATCGCGGCGAGCAGCTCGACTGGTTCGAGTCGTGGGAGATCAAGCTCGAGGCCGCGGCCGCGCTGGTGGCCTTCTGCTTCTTCGTGGTCCATACCTGGACGGTGCAGGGCGTCTCCTTCTTCGACCGCGACCTGCTGAAGGACCGCAACTTCGTCACCGGCCTGCTGTTCGCGTTCATCGTCGGCATGATCCTGTTCGCGACCATGGCCTTGCTGCCCAACTTCCTGCAGGGGCTGATGGGCTACCCGGTGATCTACACCGGCGAGGTGACCGCGCCGCGCGGCGTGGGAACGATGATCGCGATGATCATCGTCGGGCGGCTGGTGCAGCGCATCGACGTGCGCGCGATCATGGCGCTGGGCTTCGGCCTCACGGCCTTCTCGCTCTACCAGATGACGCGGCTCACGCTGCAGATGGACAGCACGCTCATCGTGGTCTCGGGCTTCATCCAGGGGCTGGGCATCGGCTTCACCTTCGTGCCGCTTTCCACCGCCACCTTCGCCACGCTGGCGCCGAGGCTGCGCAACCAGGGCACGCCCATCTTCAGCCTGCTGCGCAACATCGGCAGCAGCGTGGGCATCTCGATCGTGCAGGCGCTGCTGACCGAAGGCTCGAGCAGGGCGCATGCGCAGATCGCCTCGACCGTGGCGCCGGGCAACGCGGCGCTCGCGACCCTGCCGCAGACGATGTCGCCCGACACCGCCACGGGGCTTGCGTTGCTCAATGCCGAGGTGACGCGGCAGGGTGCGCTGATCGGCTACCTCGACGACTTCGCCATCATGATGATCATCACGGTGCTGGCGATTCCACTGCTGTTGCTGATACGCAGCCCGAGGCGCAGCGCGGCGGCTTCAGGCCCGGCTGAAGTGCCGCACTGACCCCGACATTTCTCCCTCCCCCAACGCGGGGAAGGAGCAAGCCCACTCACTCGTCGTGCGAATCGTGCGTGGCCACCGCACCGCGGCGCCAGTAGCCCGAGGCCCGCGTCCATTTCGGGTTCGCGCCGCGCTCGCCCACCAGGTGCGCGCGCAGCGCCTTGGCGATGGCCGATTCGCAGCCCACCCACGCGTGGAAGTCGCCGGCAGGCAGCTGCATGGCCTTCAGCGTGTCGACAAGCACGGGGCTCAGGCCGGGCTCGGTGCCTCGGCGGTGCGCCCATTTCAGGGTGAGCTCGGCCTGCGTGTCGAACGCGATCTCGTCGGCTTCGCTGTCGACTTCCGCCAGCACCACCGCGCGCGAGCCGGCGGGCAGTTCGGCCAGGCGCCGCGAGATCGCGGGCAGGGCGGTGTCGTCGCCGATCAGCAGGTGCCAGTCGAATTCGGTCGGCAAGATGAACGAACCGCGCGGGCCGCCCACGCCGAGGATGTCGCCGGGCTTCGCCTGCTCGGCCCATTGCGTGGCCGGACCGGCCTCGTGCAGCGCGAAGTCGATCTCGAGCGTGCCGGCCTTCGCGTCGTGGTTGCGCGGCGTGTAGTCGCGCATGGTGGGGCGGCCTTCGGGCCACACCGGGCCTTCGGGGCCCATGGTGGGCAGGCTCAGCTTGCCGGTGGCGGCGTCGGGAAAGAACAGCTTCACGTGGTCGTCGAAGCCCGGGCTGTAGAAGCCCGCGAGGTCGTCGCCGGCGAGCGTGACGCGGATCAGGTGCGGCGTCACGCGCCGCGCCGTCTTCACCGCGAGCTTGCGGAAGCGCAGCTCGTGGCGCACCCGGCGGGGCGTGCGGTCCGGCCCGATGGGTGCCGTGGACGCTGGTGATGTACTGAAGTCAGTCATTGCGGAAATCCTGTTGCGAGACAGGGTTGGTTGGGATTCGGGTTGCCCTCGGCCCTTCAGATCCTTTCGATCTGCTGGGCCGCGGCGTCGAGCACCGCGGCAAATTCGTGCGCCTGTTGATCGGTCAGTGGCGCGCCCGTCAGGCGCATGCGCATCGCGAGCTTGAGGTTCTCGATGGCGCGCGTGACCTGCGGCGGGCGTCCGCCGCGCGGGCCGGCGCCGTCGACGCCGCCGCTCATGCGGGCCATCATGGCGTCGGCCATCTCGCGGTTGGCCGCGAGGAATTCGCGGCCGCTGCCGGTGATGCTGTAGCTCTTGCGGCCGCTGCCGTCGGCGGTGTCTACGCTGAGATAGCCCATCTCCTCGAGCAGCGTGAGCGTGGGGTAGACCACGCCGGGGCTGGGCGCGTAGCTGCCGCCGAGGCGCTCTTCGATGGCCTTGATGAGTTCGTAGCCGTGCGAAGGCTTGTCGGCGATGAGTTGCAGCAGCACGAAGCGCAGGCCGCCATGGCCGAACACGCGTCCGCCGCCGCCACGTCCGCCGCGATGACCGCGGCCGCCGGAAAGACCGTCTTCATGCTCGCCGCGGGCGGCGCTGCAGTGGTGATGGCCATGGCCGAAGTGGAAATGTCTCATGGTGGGGATCCTTCTTGAGGTATGTCTGAATTATTTTAGATATATCTAAAATTTAGTCAAATCGATACCCGGAACGAAGGGCGTGCCTCTTCCTGGCCACGGCCCGAATTCATCGGATGTCCGGACGTCCGTTCTGGTTAACATCTGCCCTTCCTCGGGGCTGCGGCGTGCCTGCCACGCCAATCCGGCGCCAGTTCGCCGCGCGTGCGGCCCCACCATTTGTCAACCTGCCTGGCATCCGCCGGATGCATGGGCGCTTCGAACACAGGGAGTTTCAATGGGGATGATGGACACGCTCGGCCACGCGATGATGGACAACGACAAGCTTCACTTCGACGCGGCTGAGGCGCTCTCGGGCCAGGAGCAATGGCTGGTCACGCTCAGCGCGCCCTTGTCTGCCTTCAACGGCGACTTCGTGAACGCGGTGGCCACCGGCAAGGACAACGACGTGCTGCGCGAAGGCATCGCCGACGTGTGGAGCGTGCACGACCGCGCCAGCTTCGAGCAGACCGCCCGATGGCTCGTCGAGGAAGGGCAGCGATCGGCCTACCGGTCCCTGTGGAACGCCGTTGCCGCGATCGACACGGCAACGCGGGAAACGCCAGCGGTCCTGCGCATGGCGATGGACGCCTTCTTCCCCTCGTTCTTCCAGATCAAGGCGCGCAAGAGCCTGGACTACCGCGAGCTCTCGGCGCAGAGCGGCAAGCCGATGGCGGACCTGGCCCAGTTGATGGCGGGCAGCCGCAGCTGGGTGGACGAGTTGCGCAAGCACTTCAAGGCCTCGCCCGCCGACATATCCAGCCTGGTCGCGTGGGACGCCGTGCGCCTGGCCAGCCTGTCGCGCTGGGCGGTGCAGCTCGGCTACATCGAGCGCGCGGAGTTCGCGGGCTTTGCCGGCGGGCTCGCTAGGCAGGTGCGCGAGGCGTACGGCAGCTGGCCGCAGGTGAGCGCTGCCTACATCGCAGGCGGCCTGATCTGGAAGTATTCCGATGCGCGCGAGGAGCATCTGCTGCGCACCAACCGCCTGCTGCTGAGCGACGCGCGCAGTCCCTATCGCAGCGTGCTGTTTGCCGGCTGAAGCGGCGGCCGGCCCGTTTCCCGCCCGGGCTCGCCCGGCGTCGTCGATGCCGCCGGGACCGGCAGGCGCAGCAGCAGGCTGGTTTCGCCGGGCTGCGAGCGCACGGTGAGCGTGCCTCCCAGTGCAGCGGCGCGCGTGCGCATGTTCGCGAGGCCCTTGCCGGCGAACGCCGCTTGCGTGTCGAAGCCGCGGCCGTTGTCCTGCAGCTCGATCTCGATGGCGCGTTCCCCGGAGCCTTCCAGCAGCCTCGCGCCAAGGCCGGCCTGCGTCGCCTGCGCATGCGCCATCAGGTTTCCGAAGGCTTCGAACAGCAGCATCTGCAGCTGGTGCGATTCGCGTGCGGTCCAGCCCGTCATCGTGGGCAGGGAACCGACGTCCCATCGCAGCTCGATGCCGGCAGCCTGCAGGCGAGGGCCGAGGCGGTAGCGCACGCTGCCGAGCGCGGAGGCCACATCGCCTTCGCAGCCGTGCATGGCGTCCACCGTGAGCTTGAGCTGGTCGACCGCGTCGCGCAGGTGCAGCGCCACGTCGTTCATGGCGGCGCCGGGCTGCTGGGCCATCTGCAGCAGGCCGACCAGCTGGCCGCCGAGGCCGTCGTGCAGGTCCTGCGTGAGGCGCTGGCGTTCTTCCAGCGCGCCGCGTGCCTTCTCGCCTTCGCGTTCGCGCGCGAAGACGGCTTCGAGCGCCGCGTTGCGCTCGGCCAGCTCGGCCTCGAGCGATGCGTTCATCTGCGCCACGGCGCGCACGTCCTTGCGCATGCGCTCGGCGATCACCCAGGCCAGCGAGATGGCGAAGCCCACCCACGCGAAGCGGATCCAGGGCACCACCGCATAGGCCTCGGGCGAGGTGCGCATCACCCAGTTGTCGCGCGCGGCGCTCAGCACCACCAGCACCACCGCCACGCCCAGCACGCGGTGCTCCAGCACCGGGCTGCGCACCGCCACCCGCAGCACGACCACCACCATCGCCAGGCCGGACAGGAAGAAGAGGATCTGCCACGCCGGCATCAGCCACAGCAGCGGCACCGTGATGCCCAGCGTGGCCGTCACCGGAGACAGCAGCGCCAGCAGGCCGAGAAAGCGCGCGAGCCGCGAGTCGCCCTTGCCCACCACCGACAGCGCGAAGCGGCACAGCAGCGGCACCGCCGCCTGGAAGGCCGCCAGCGGCACCACGCCCCACCAGGGCCACGGCAGCGGCGCATGGGTGAAGAGCACCCGCGCCGTCTGCACCGACCAGAGCAGCTCGCCCAGGCCGTAGTAGAGATACAGCGACTCGCGTTGCCGCAGCCACACCAGCAGCGACAGCGCCCCGAGCACGCCGCTCACGATGGCGATGAAGCGCCCGCCGCTGATCTGCCAGAAGAGCGCGTCTTCATACAGCGGCCGGATCTCCGCCTCGGTGCCCGCCACCACTGGCGAGAGCCCGCCCTGGCGTGCGGCCTGCGCGGCGACGACGATCTCCACGCGCCGCACCGGGGCCGATGAATCCGGCAGCGCGAAGTACTGCGGCGTGAACGAGGCATCGTCGTACGGCCCCGGCGGAAAGGTGCCGAATCGCGCCAACTCCCGTCCATCGACCAGCACCCTGAAGCTGTTGCCGATGCGCGGCACGAACAGCGCGTGCGGCACGCTCGGATCGTTGACGGGAACGTCGAACGCGAAAGCCGCCTCGCCATCGACCGCGCCCTGCCGCTGGTCCCAGTTGTAGGGCAGCTGCACCGCGTGCGGCTGCGGCGGCTGGTCCGTGGGGTGTTTGCCATGCAGCGTCAGCGTGAGCTGAGCCTGTTCGACGAGCGTGACGGCCCTGGCGGGGAAGCTCCAGCCGGTGCCCAGCAAGAGGAGCACCAGCAGCGCCAGCAGGCGCAGTCCAAGCATTTCTTGTTGTTGTCGTCGCATGACGCGTACGACTTTAGCAATCTTTTTTAACAATTCGGGGCAGGAATTGCCCGTCATCGCGAGAAACCAACGCCTCAGGTCTTTGCCGTGATTCCTGCCGCGATGATCGGGTCGAGCTTGGCCCGCAGCCGCCTCACCGCCGTCTCGTGCTTCAGCGTCTGCGGTCCGCGGCCGTAGGTCGCGGCCTTGCGGATCAGCCGCAGCTGCTCGCGCTGCAGGTGCGTCTTCAGGCGTCTTGCGCGCCAGCCGTAGGTCCAGCCCATTTCGCGGCGCACCCTGTAGCGCTGCATGGGCGCGCCCAGCCGCACCCATTCGTCGTCCTGGATCAGGTCGCGCTCGGGCACGAACCAGGCCGCCAGCGCATGCAGGTAGGTGCCGTTCTCGCGCGCGGCAACATGCCAGAAGAGGGCCGCGACGATGATCGCGGGCAGGCCCTTGATGACCAGCATCACCGCCATCTCTCCATAGCCGCCGTCGAACAGGTCTTCGAGGAAGGGCGAATTCCAGATGAAGTGCATCGCCCACGCGAGCACGAAGCACAGCACCGCGACCGCGATGCGCGCCACCATCGGCCGCTGCGGATGCAGCAGGAACCACGCGACGCCGAAAGACGCGATCGCCGTGTAGGCCGCGTGGCTCCACAGCCCGCTCAGCAGCCCGCGCGTGAACAGGTTCAGAAGCACCGGATAGACCTGGTTCTCCAGCGGAAAGTGCACCGCCGACTTGACCGTGTAGCTCAGGTTCTCGACCACCTGGAAGCCCAGCCCCACCATCGCGCCGACGATCAGCACCGACAGATATGTCTGGAACTGGTTGCGCGCCACCAGCACCAGCAGGACGACGCCCGCGAGCTTCAAAAACTCTTCCGTCACCGGCCCCGCAATGGCCGGCCCCCAGGTGGCGACGAACTCCGGCGAAATCAGCTTGGCGCACAGGCTCTGGATGGCGACGTTGGCCGGCGCCGCGAAGTACACGGCGCCCATGCCGCCCCATGCGAAGGCCAGCACGTAGGCCTCCGTCGGGTGCTGCTCCAGCAGGTCGAGCGTGCGGAAGGCCTGCACGAAGAGCATCGTGTAGATGCCCCACACCGTCAGCCCCAGGAAGGCGGTAACGGGCACCACCCGCACCCCCAGCGAGAACATGTAGACCGTGTAGAACAGCCCGTTCAATATCAGCGCCGCCAGCACCCAGAAGGCCACGCGCCGGGGCTGGAAGAAGGAGTCGGTGCCGACGGGCCAGCCGGCCACCTCGGTCACCTGCTGGCTGCCCTGGCCGCTTTGGTCGCCCTGGTCGAACACCGGCATGTTCATTGCGGAGCCTCCAGGTCCATCGAGTCGAGCATCGAGCGCGCCTCCTGCAGCGCGTCGTCCATGCCGTCGCTGGAACCCCAGAAGTCGATCTGCACCAGCGACTTGCGCCGCACGTCGACCACCTGCCAGAACCGGCCCGCCAGCTTCGAGCCGTAGTACGCGAAAGTCTTGCCCTGCAGGCCCCAGGAGGTGATGAAGTCCGACACGTCGCCGTCGATCTGCAGGCGCTGGCCGCGCTCCATCAGCCGCTGCTGGCGCACGAGAGGGCCATCGGGCCCGCCCGCCCACGGGAAGGTCGTCACCAGGAACTTGTGGCCGCCCTTGAAGAGCATCAGCGACTGGCCCGCCTTGGAGCGCGAAACGTCCATCTCCCAACCCTCGGCCGGCACGAACCTGGCCTGGCCCGCCTCGACCGTTTCGCCTGGCTGCAGCGGCCGGTTGCCCGGCGTGTGGCGGTCCCACCAAGTGAGGCCGCCCACGTAGGCGGCAATCGCGAGGAGCACCGCCAGCGCCCCAGGCCAGGTGCGATACGGTATGCGGCGTGAGGGCTCGTTCATCCTTTGATCGTGCCATACGATTGCCTGCGCACGGGCGTCGGCGCCGGGCGATGCGGCATACTCCCCACCCCCCTCAAACTCAGCAGAATTCCACTGAATGGACAAGGAAGTCGACCCCCGCGTACTCACTGTGATCGACGAGATGCGGCTCAAGGGCCCACGGCTCACGCCGGTCGAGATCGTCGCCAAGATGGGTGTGTTCGACGCGCGCGACAAACCATTCGAGCACGCGTGGCTGGCCACCGGCGACAACGTCATCGCCACCATCTGGGCCGAATGGGTCAACGTGTCGGCCAGTGGGCGCTGGTTCTACCTTGAATCGCTCGACGCCCACCACCGCGCCGGCGGCGGCGAGCGCAACGCCCAGCAGTTGCAGCGTGCAAAAGACAGGCTCGCGCTGCTCAAGCGCAGCTACGACGCCGGCAACGGCTTTCGCGCCGTGGTGCAGACCAACCGCATCGCCATTCTCGAAGTCGAGAGCAACAAGGACGCCAAGGTGTCCACCCGCGTGCGCGACGACGACGAATGGCATGTGGCCAGCTGGGAGCCCGAACAGAAACTCGCCGTGCTCGTGCGCGGCCCGCGCGGCTGGGTGCCGAGCGAAGCCGAAGTGCAGGCCGCGAGGGAGCGCGGCAACATTCCGCAGAAACTCTCCGCCGCCGCCAAGGCCGCCGACGACGAAAAGGCCACGCCCGAAGCCGTGCAGGCCGCCGCCCTCGAATACGTCGTCAAGCACTTCACCGGCTACGGCTACAAGGCCGAGAACATGACCGGCAAGGGCTTCGACCTCGAAGTGTCCAACGCCAAGGGCCAGACCCTGCTGCGCGTGACCGTCAAGGGCACCGCCCCCGGCGTGCCCAGCTTCAAGCTCAGCAAGGAAGAGAGCGACTGCTCCAAGCGCGAGCCGCTCTGGCGCCTGCTGGTGGTAACAGATGCCGGCAGCGGCATTGCCCAGCACAAGATCTACAAGCCGACGGAAATCAGCTCTGCGCCGGGCTACGACCCCTCGTAATAGCTCTCGCGCGCACCGATGCGCGACTGTTGCAAAAATGGCGTGACGGGGTAACAAGACTATTCATCGCCTCCGCGGAAGATTACATTTCGCGGAATTGTCACAAGGCGATATGACCGACAGCAGCCAAAAGACGCCTCATTCCATGATCTACCTGCCCGTATCGGGCAAGTTCTTCATCGCATTGATCGGCTCGGTTGCGTGGGTTGCCTTTTCGATCTGGGCCGCACAGGCCTGGCTGACCGAGCTGACCACCCATGTCGGCATCGTGCTGGCCGTTTTCCTGGTTTATGGCATTGCCATCGTTCCGGGGTTCATGAATGCATTTCTGGCCATCAGCCTGCTTCTGGACAAAAGGCCGCCGCATACCGCGCTCGCCGTCTATCCCCCGATATCCATCCTGATTGCCGCGTACAACGAGGAAGCCTCCATCGAAGAGACCCTCGTCAGCATCGAGCGGCAAAACTATCCCGGCGAATTGCAGGTCCTCGTGATCAACGACGGCTCCAAGGACGGCACTGCCACCGTCGTCGAGGGCGCCTGCGCCCGGTATCCGTGGATCACTTTTGTCGACCTCAAGCAGAACGGCGGCAAGGCGCGCGCCCTGAATATCGGCTTCAAGCAAGTGCTGCACGACATCGTCATCACGGTCGATGCCGATTCATTCCTGTACAAGGGCGCGCTCACCAGCATCGTCGAGCGCTACCACTCCGACCCGCCCAATACGCGCGCCGTTGCCGGAAAAATCCTGGTGCGCAACTCGCGCTACAACTGGATCACCCGCTGCCAGGAGTGGGACTACTTCCACGGCATCGCGGCCATCAAGCGCGTGCAGTCGCTCTTCCAGGGCACGCTGGTGGCGCAGGGCGCGTTCTCCCTCTACGACCGCGACGCGCTCGAAGAAGTCGGTGGCTGGCCCGAATGCGTGGGTGAAGACATCGTGCTCACCTGGGCCCTGCTGAAAGCCGGCTACCGCATCGGCCACAGCGAGGACGCCTGCCTCTTCACCAACGTGCCCACCAGCATCCGCCAACTGGTGAAGCAGCGCCAGCGCTGGGCGCGCGGCATGACCGAGGCCTTCGCCAAGCACCCGGGCATTCTTCTGCAGCCGCGGCTTTCGACCTTCTTCATTTACTGGAACCTGCTTTTTCCGTGGCTCGACCTGGCCTACACCATCGGATTCATTCCGGGGCTGGTACTCGCGCTCTTCGGCTATTTCTGGATCGTCGGCCCGATGACCCTTGCGCTCATACCGGCCGCATTCGCATTGAGCCTGCTGATGTTTTCCATCGAGCGCCGGATGTTCAAGCAAACCGGGCTCGTCGTGCGAAAGAATTTCCAGGGCTTCTTCATCTACGTGCTGCTCTACAGCCTGATTCTTCAGCCGGCCAGCGTTCTCGGATATCTGGACGAACTCTTCAAAAGGCCCAAGTCCTGGGGCACCAAATGACCCAGGCATCGATGAAACCGATGAGACGAAATTCGGCCACCGCTTCTTTTCTTCTTGTTCCGGCGCTCGCACTGCTTGCCGCCGCTTCCTGCCAGGCGCAGGAAGAAGAGAAGCCCAAGACCATGGCCTTCGGCCCCGAGTTCTACCTGACCAACGACAGCGACCATTTCCAGTCGCGCCGCGTGTCCGTCGAATTCTTTCCCGCCTTTGAAAATGCCGACCGTTTTCTCGGCTTCAGGCTCGGCGACTACCGATACAAGCAAGACAGCTGGAAAAGAAGCGGCCAGAAGCTCACCTTCCTCGCGCGCGACATAGAAACCCGAACCGCCGACGGCGGCTCCATGGAAGCCGGCGTGTTCGAGCAGGGCGGCCACACGCTGCTCACGCTCGACGGCAGCTACCGCATATCGCCCACCAAGAGCACGGCGGTCGAATTTCTCATCACGCGCGACTGGGTCGAGACCCCGAAGTCGCTCGACCGGGGCATCGACTTCACCTTCGTCGGCGTCGCGGCCGACCAGCGCCTGGGCGACCACGTCACCCTGGTGGGCCTCGTCGCGCAGCAGTACTTTTCAGACGGCAACCGCCGAGACCACGGACGCCTGCGGCTCATCTACCAGCCCTCGCTCGACCTCGGGCTCACGCTGCAGGCGCGCTACCGCACATACCGGAGCACCCACGACGACGTCGACAGGGCCTACTTCAACCCCACGAGCTACAGCGAGTCGATGTTCGCCATCGGCTGGCGCCACCGCTTCCAGGGATGGACCGCCTCCGTGATCGCCGGCCTCGGCAACGAGACCATCAACCACGACATGAGCCAGCCCACGAGGCTGCTCGACGTGAGCCTGCAAAGCCCCGTGAGAGGCGCGCACGTGTTCCGCTTCGGTGCGGGGTACAGCCGCAGTACGACGTTCGCGGGGCCGAGCTATCAATATCGGTATCTGCGGGGGGAGTGGATCATTCGGTTCTGAGGCTTTGCCGGCTGAGATACCGCCGCCCCGGCACCGCTCAGATGCGCGGTGCTCCGAAGCCTTGGCACCTCCTGCTACTCCCATGGAGGCAACTGCTCCAACAAGAACTCATACAGGCACTTCGCGGCTCGTGGCAACTCGCGATCCGCACGTTCCAGCCACATCTCGGAAGAGGGCAGCGCAGGAAAGCCATCTTCCGGCCCCAGGCTGCGAATTTCCGCCGCCTCGCTGATCGTCGCTTCCTGGAAAACTCCGACTGCCAGCCCGGCCAGGACGGAAGCCCTCAGCACTTCCACGCTCGAACTCTCCTGCACGACCACCCAGCGCTTGCCGGCGGCCGTCAGCGTCTCTTCCGCCCATCGCCTGAGAAGCGAACCCTGCGGAAGCAATGCCAAGGGAACGGGCTGCTTGAGATGCGGCGCGGCCTTCCGCGAAACCGCCCAGACCACCGGATCCTTGCGCAGCAGCACGCCTGCGCCCTGACCTCAGGGTGCTCGAGTAATAGGGGGAAGAAGAGCGCAAAAAGCATCTTCTATGTCTTTCTTCGACGGAAGTTCTCCTGGCGACGCAATTCGCACGGATTCAATTTTTCTCCTGCCTTTTGTGAAGCTCATTATTTTTGCATCGCGCTTATTTGAGTAGATGACGACACCATCAAGACCCTCATGACTTGGGAAATCAGCATCCCTATGATTCTTCAAGGCGAGACTCAAGCGCTTCATTTGGATTTTGTCATTTCTTAAAAATACGTCCTCAACCAGAGAGTCGCTGATCGAAGACGGGCGCGCCACCATATACAATAGCGAGTCACCCATTTTCCACTGCCCATCACAATTTACCGATTTGCTTGTAGCAAAATTGGCAATTATTTTGTCAACTCTCTTTCCATTGACGGATCGATCGAGATTCACCCATACAACATAAGGTCCGCCGGCATATCCGGCAAAAGAAAAAGGTGAAAAGGAGAGTGCAAAAATGAAAAAAGCCTTTTGCAATTTTTCACGTGAAAAGTTCTTTTTTGCAAAAATCATATTTACCTAAGAGTGGGGGTTGAATTTTTCGCCTTCGGCTTGAAAATCTCTATTCCCATTTCCTTGTTTATTTCATTCGCATCTTGTTCATCGAGCCCGGGGTTCAGAAGATCCTTCTTGGCCTGTTCATGGTAAGCAACCGGAACAAAATATTTCAGATGAGTTGAATTGCCCTTGTGCTTAACTTTTTCTCCTTTATCGTTTCTTGTGACATATGGAGCGACTGGCGAAATATTGAAATATGAGAAGTTTATTTGCTGCGACTGATTTCCTCCAAGCACGATCAGCCCGTTGGATCCATTCTTTGCATACACAAACCCAACATGTTGCCCCGCGCCGGATCTAGACGTAACCATGGCAATAGCCCCGTAAATTGGCTTCGCCAACTCGACGAACAGTGGATTTCTGATTTTTCTCGGCTCTTTCCCCGTTTCTTCCTTTGGTGCGTCAACTTCATAAAATCCGTGGGCACGCGCCTTGGCTACTTTGTGATTTGGAAAGCTGGCGTTTTCGATCGGATATTTCGCCTTCATCAGACACCAGTTCACAAAAGCGGCACACCACGCGTTGCTATTGCCATATAAGGCCTTGAATCCATCGTCGATTTCGACGTGGTAATTGATCTTGTCCTGCAGCGTCAGCTCAACCTCCCCCCGTCTGAGCTTCGCTTCCGCAATCGCAATAGGCATCCACGGAGCCCGCCCCGGCACCGGATTGATCAGCGCCAGAACCTTCCCTTCGCCTTCCTTCGAACGCTCCGAGTCCGATGACCTGATTCCGGACGGAACAGGCGGTGGTGGAGGAGAGACCACTTTTGGCCTCGACGGGGCTGCCGGGCTTGCCGCCGCACTTGCAGCCGGTGACTTGGCTGTGGCAGTAACCGTGGTGGAAGGAGCAGTCGAAGGCTTGGAGTCCGGCTTGGTCTTGCCGCTCCCTGCGATCAG
>NZ_RXFT01000012.1 GCF_003952165.1 Variovorax guangxiensis
CACGCCCACGAGCAGGGCGATCACGACGGTGAGCGCCATGGCGAGCACGGCCAGGGGCACGGTGAGCGCGAGGCGTTCGAGGATGAGGTCGAGCACGGGCGAGCTGTAGGCGTAGCTGTCGCCGAGGTTGCCGGTGAGCAGGCCGCCGATCCAGTGCCAGTAGCGCGTCCACGCGGGCTGGTCGAGGCCGAGCTTGGTGGCCAGGGCGGCCACGGCCTCGGGGGAGGCGTCGGGGCCCATGAGCATCTGCGCGGCGTTGCCGGGCAGGATCTCGAGCACGAGGAAGACGATGACCGAGGCGCCGATCAGGGTGCCGATCAGCGTCAGCGTGCGCTTCAGCAGGAACAGGCCCATCTCAGCCTCTCAGGTCGCTACTGGGGAGGCAGGGCGTCATGCTGCCGAGATGCATTCGGCGATGGCGCGGCCCACGTCCACGGTGTTCGCGGTGCCGCCCATGTCGCGGGTGCGGGGGCCTTCGCTGAGCACGGTCTCGATGGCGGAGAGCACGGCGGCCGAAGCCTGTGCATAGACGGGATCGTCGCCGCCGAGGTGGTCGAGCATCAGCGCGGCCGACCAGATCTGGCCGATCGGGTTGGCGATGCCCTTGCCCGCGATGTCGGGTGCGGAGCCGTGCACCGGTTCGAACAGCGACGGGAACTTGCGTTCGGGGTTGAGGTTGGCCGACGGCGCGATGCCGATGGTGCCGGTGCAGGCCGGGCCCAGGTCGGACAGGATGTCGCCGAAGAGGTTGGAGGCCACGACCACGTCGAACCAGTCGGGGTGCTGCACGAAGTGCGCGCACAGGATGTCGATGTGGAACTTGTTCGTCGCCACGTCGGGGTAGCGCTTGGCGATCTCGGCCAGGCGCTCGTCCCAGTAGGGCATGGTGATGGAGATGCCGTTCGACTTGGTTGCGGCCGTCAGGCTCTTGCGCTTGCGGCGGTTGGCGAGCGTGAACGCGTAGTCGATGATGCGGTCCACGCCGGTGCGGGTGAACACGGCTTCCTGGATCGCCATCTCGCGCGGCGTGCCCTCGAACAGGCGGCCGCCCACGGAGGTGTATTCGCCCTCGGTGTTCTCGCGCACCACCAGGAAGTCGATGTCGCCGGGCTTGCGGTGCGCCAGCGGGCCGGGCACGCCGGGCATCAGGCGCACCGGACGCAGGTTGACGTACTGGTCGAAGTCGCGGCGGATCTTGATGAGCAGGCCCCACACGGCGATGTGGTCGGGCACCTTGTCGGGCGCGCCCACGGCGCCGAAGTAGATGGCGTCGTGGCCCTGGATCTTGTCGGCCCAGTCGGCCGGCATCATCAGGCCGGTGCGCACGTAGTGGTCGGAACCCCAGTCGAAATGGTCGTAGGAGAAATCGATGCCGAAGCGGCGACCGACCGCGTCGAGAACGCGCAGCCCTTCGGGCATGACCTCGACGCCGATGCCGTCTCCGGGAATGACTGCAATCCTGTGCTTTTTCTGCATTGACTCAACCTGTTCAAAGTTCGTTTCGTTCGGGGGCACCGGCGCTCGTGACGCGGGCTTTCGAAAAAATTCTAGAAGCGAGAAACGGGCCTGCGCAGGGGGTTCGCACCCAGTTCGCCTTGACAAAATAAGAAGGCTGTGTCGACGCGTTTCCCTATAGAAATGAAGAAATCGTGTGTCACGGAACTGACTTCGAATTCGAATAATTAGAAGGCGAAAGCTCCCGATGACTCTCGCATGAAAGCCCTTGAGCCTCCTACATGAAGGCTTTCTGAAGCAGCCCGCGCGGCCCTGCCGGATACTCCGCGCGCTCGCGAGGCGCTCCGCAGAGACCGCTCGCCAGGAGACCCATGAATTTCTTGTCCGTTGCCGCGAAGGCGGTCGCACGCCGCATCCGACGGTGGCTCCAGCCCTCGCTGGTGCGGCGCCTGCTGTTCGCGCAGATCGCGGTGGCGGGGCTGCTGTGGTGCGCCACGCTGGCGCTCTTCCTGTATGACTCGAACCGCCTGCCCGAGCTGGTGCGCTACGACAAGGTCTTCGAAAGCATCATGGCCTGCGCGCAGAACCTGGCCTTCGATCCCGCGCGTCAGCAGCAGACGCTCAAGGCCTTCGACATGGCGCTGCAGGAGACTTCGAGCGACTTCAAATCCGATCAGGATCGGGCGCCCGTGCTGCAGGTGTGGCAGCAGGGCCGGCTCATCTACAACTCCGCGCCGAGTGCGCCGCTCATGCACACGCAGATGCCCGGGCGGGTGGAGCAGGTGCGCGCCGGCGATCGCGTCTGGCGCGCCCGCGCGATGACCTCGCCCCTGCTGGACACACGCGTGATGCTGGCCGAGCCCGACGTGCTGCGCCTGAACTTCACCATCGAACACCGCAGCTACTACCTGCTGCCGCTGGCCATCAGCCTGCCGTTCGTCGTCTTCCCGGCCTGGCTCTCGGTGATGCTTGCGCTGCGGCCGTGGCGGCAGGTGACGAAGGAGACGGCCGAGCGCGGCCCGGCCGATCTTTCGCCGCTGACCTTCGAGCCGCCGCACAAGGAACTGCAGCCCTTGGTGAACGGCATCAACGGCCTGCTGCGCAGCGTGCGCGACCGGGCATCGCGCGAGCGCGGCCTGATCGCCGACGCGGCCAACGAGCTGCGCACCCCGCTCGATGCGATGCGCGTGAACGTCGAGGCGCTGAAGGCCCGGACCTCCGACCCCGGGCAACGCGAGCTCATGGCCAACCTGCTGCGAAGCAACGACCGCGCGGCACGGCTGGTGGGCCAGCTGCGGCAACTGATGCGAAGCGACGAGATGCCGCTGGACGCCTTGCCCGCGACGCTGGCCTTCGATGCGCTGGTGCGCGACCGCATTCCGCTCGTCGAGGCACTGGCGCGGGCGCGCGGCATCGCGCTGGAGTTCGCCTCTGAAGTACCCGAACCGGTGCCGGTGCACGGCGAGAGGGAGAGCCTGATCTCGATGGTGAGCAACCTGGTGGAGAACGCCATCAAGTACAGCCCCGATGGCGGCACTGTCACGGTGCGCGTCGGGCGCGAGTCATCGGATGCGGTGCTGCGCGTGACGGACCAGGGCCCGGGCATTCCGCCCGCGCTGCGCGAGCGGGTGTTCGACCGCTTCTTCCGCAATCCGGACCAGACGCAGTCGGGCAGCGGACTGGGGCTGGCCATCGTCAGGTCGGTGCTGGAGAAGCATGGCGGGCGCATCGAGCTGTCCGACGGGGAGGGCGGGCGCGGCCTGCGCGCGACCGTGTGGCTGCCGCTGTCGGCTGGCTGACAAGCGGGCGCATCCCTCTTAGGATGGGGCGATGCGAACACTTCAACTCCCCACCGGCGGCGAGATGCCGGTCCTGGGCCTGGGCACATGGCGCATGGGCGAAGACGCGAAGCGCCGCGCCGACGAGGTCAAGGCCGTGCGCGAAGCCATCGTGCTCGGCTATCGCCTGATCGACACCGCCGAGATGTACGGCGAGGGCGGCGCCGAGACCGTGCTGGGCCAGGCCATCGCCGAGGCCCTGCGCGCGAACGATGTGCGGCGCGAAGAGCTCTTCATCGTCAGTAAGGTCTATCCGCACAACGCCAGCCGGCGCGGCACGCGAGATGCCTGCGAACGCAGCCTGAAGCGGCTCGGGCTCGACGCGCTCGATCTCTACCTGCTGCACTGGCGAGGCAACCATCCGCTGCGCGAGACGGTGGCGGCGATGCATTCGCTGGTCGACGATGGCCGCATCGCGCACTGGGGCGTGAGCAACTTCGACATCGACGACATGGAGGAACTGGAGGAGGCAGCCGGTGGCGATGGCCCGGCTTGTGCGGCCAACCAGGTCTACCTGTCGCTGGGCGAACGAGGGCCCGAGTTCGGCCTGCTGCCTTGGCAGCGCGAGCGCGGCATGCCCTTGATGGCCTACAGCCCCATCGACCAGGGCGCACTGGCCGAGGACGATGGGCTGGCGGAACTGGCCGAGCGACTGGGCGTGACGGCAGCGCAACTCGCATTGGCTGCCGTGATCGCTCGGCCCGGTGTGGCTGCGATTCCGAAGGCGGTTCGCAGCACCCACCTGAAGGAAAACCTGGCCGCTGCCGAATTGAAGCTCGATGGCGTGACCCTGGCCGAACTGGATCGCCTGCATCCGCCGCCGAAGCGCAAGACGCCCCTGGCGATGATCTGAGCGCCGCCGGCGATCAGTGGGCTTCGGCCTGCTTCGCCGCGGCGATCACGGCGCTCTCATCGTGCTTCGCGCCGTTGAGGAACAGGTTCAGCAGCACCGCCGCGATCGACGCCAGCAAAATGCCCGACTCGATCAGCGAGTGGATGGCGTGCGGCATCCATTGCTTGAAGTTGGGCGCGATCAGCGGAATCATGCCGATGCCCAGCGAGACCGCGACGATCATCGCGTTGTGGCGGTTGTTCCTGAAGTCCACGCCCGAGAGGATGCGGATGCCGGTGGCGGCCACCATGCCGAACATCACGAGGCCCGCGCCGCCGAGTACCACGGTGGGCAGCGATTCGACCAGCGCCGCCATCTTCGGCAGCAGGCCCAGCACGATCAGGATGATGCCGCCGGCCACGCACACATAACGGCTCTTGATGCCGGTGACGGCCACGAGGCCCACGTTCTGCGAGAAGCTGGTGTAGGGGAAGGTGTTGAAGACGCCGCCGATCAGCGTGCCCAGGCCGTCGGTGCGCAGGCCGCGCGCCAGATCCTTCTGGCTGATCTTGCGCTCGGTCATTTCGCCGAGTGCGAGGAACATGCCTGTCGATTCGATCATCACGACGATCATGATCAGCGTCATGGTGAGGATCAGGATCGGATCGAACTGCGGCATGCCGAAGTGGAAGGGCAGCACGATGTCGACCCACGCGGCCTTGCCCACCTTCTCGTAGGTCATGAGGCCGGTGAGCGAGGCCACGACGGCGCCGATCACGATGCCCAGCAGCACCGAGATGTTGGCGACGAAACCCTTGGCGTACTTCACGATCAGCAGGATCGACACCAGCACCAGCGCGGCCACGCCGAAGCCCGAGAGGTCCGCGTACTTGGGATTGGGCACCGTCGGCAGGATCGCGAAGCCCTTGGGCACGGCGGGAATGGAACTGCCGGGCGAGGTCACCTCGGCGAGCCACTTCGCATAGACCGGGTCGACCAGCGCGGGCGCGGTCGGGCCCACGGGGTTGCCGAAGATCCAGTTGATGCCCACGCGCATCAGGCTTATGCCGATGACCGCGATGATGGTGCCGGTGACCACCGGCGGGAAGAAGCGGAGCATGCGGCTGACCAGCGGCGCGATCAGTATCGACACCACGCCCGCGCCGATGATGGCGCCGAACAGCAGCTGCGCGCCGTTCTGGCCGGGGTTGGCGTTGGCGATGGCCACCATGGGCGCGACGGAGGCGAAGGTCACGCCCATCATCACCGGCAGCTTGATGCCGAAGAACTGCGTGGCGCCCAGCGCCTGGATCAGCGTGGCGATGCCGCAGCAGAACAGGTCGGCGGAGATCAGCAGTGCAACTTCGTCGGGGCTGAGCTTGAGCGCGCGGCCGACGATCAGCGGCACCGCGACGGCGCCCGCATACATCACCAGCACGTGCTGAAGGCCGAGGGCGGCGAGCTTGCCGGTGGGCAGCCGCTGATCCACGGGATGGACTGTTGAGGGGGTGCTGTCGGCCGTCATCGTGTTTCTCCTGCTGCGGCGAGAGAGGGATTGATCGAGGAGAGGCGGGCGACACGGCTCGGCATGCGCACACCTGTTTGTGTACGCCAAACTGTATACAACTTATGCAACAATCCGGATTCAGGAAAACCCGTATCCGGTCCGGGGCCTTGCCCCGGTCGTTTCTTGCTATGCGACGGGGTAGGGGCCGTTGTCGAAAGCCTCGGCGTGATAGCCCTTGCTGCCCACTTCGCGCGCGAGCTGGCTGCGGAAATCGCGGCCTTCGCGCAGGCTGCGCAGCACATGAGCGAAGTCATGACGCGGCTGCCATCCGAGGTCGCGCCGCGCGAGTTCGTTCACGTAGACGCGATCGAGCTGCCGGGGCAGCGTCCATCCCTGCTTCGCGTAGAGCGCCCCCGCCTCGGGAAACAGGCGATGCAGCACGGCGGAGGCGTTCTCCCGCAGCATTTGCAGGTCGTCGCGCGCGAAGGGCGTGGTGGCCGAGACGATGTAGCGGCCGAAGCCGATGCGCGGTGCGTGCCGGGCCGCAAGAAGATGCGCCTGCACTACGTCCTCGATGTCGGCGCGGCGATGCAGCAGCTCGTTGGCCTGCGCATTGTCCAGCGAGTGCAGGCTGCGCGCCGCGGCATCGTCGTCTTCCTCGGGGAAGAAGCGCGAAGTCTTGAGCACCACCACTGGCAGCTGTTGCTTGCGATGAAACAGCTCGCACAGGCTCTCGGCCGATGTCTTGGTCACGCCGTAGATGTTCTTCGGAGCGGGCGTCACGTCCTCGGTGATCCACGCAGCCGGCATACCCTCTGCAGGCGTGAGCGCGGAGCCGAAGGTGCTGGTCGTGCTCGTGAACACGAACGACTCGACACCCGCGGCGACAGCCTCTTCGAGCAGCACCAGCGTGCCCGTGATGTTGGTGTCGACGAACTCCTGCAGGCTGTGCGTTGCCACATGCGGCTTGTGCAGCGTGGCAGCGTGGATGACGGTGCGCACGCCCTTCATGCAGCCGCGCACGAAGGCGCGGTCGACGATGGAGCCGGTGCGGTCGGTGAACCCGGAGGAAGCGATGTCGATGCCGCGCGCCGCCTGCGAGCTTGCGCGCAGCGTGCGCATCAGGGCCTCGCCGAGGTGGCCTGCGCTGCCGGTGATGAGGATGGTCATGGCCGCAAGACTAGCTGCGGCCGCATGGACCGTCCACGCATAAGTTATGCGCGATTCAGGCGCGTGGCCTTGCTTCCCGCACCGTGAGCCCGGAGGCTGCCTGCTTGGCGTCGTGCTTCGCGATGGCCGCTTCGCTCGCCACGTCCTCGGCGTGCCGGAACATGCCCGGCGGAATGCGCACCGCGCCTATCGCCAGCGTGGCGAATGGCGTGAAGCGGACCACGCCGTGCCGGTCCTCGCCCTCGATGCCGCCGGACTGCCGGTCGGCTTCGTCGTAGAGGCCGGGCGCCTGCCGGTTGAACTCGGCGATCAGCCCGGCGCAGCGCCGGTGCCAGTCGGGGCTCTGGAACAGCATCAGGAAGTCGTCGCCGCCGATGTGGCCGACGAAGTCGCGATGCGCATCCGCATGCTGCGTCGCCAGCCGCGCGAGCAGCAGGATCATCTCGTCGCCGCGCCAGTAGCCGTAATGGTCGTTGAACACCTTGAAGCTGTTCAGGTCGGCATAGCAGGCCGAGAAGTCGGCGCCGCTGTCGAGCAGCCGCGCGATGTGGATGTTGATGGGGATGTTGCCCGGCAGCGAGGTCAGCGGGTTGGCGTGCCGCGCCGCCTCGATGCGCGCCTCGGTGACCGCGCGCACCAGCTGGTCGCCCGTGCCCAGCCCCGCATAGCGCTTCTGCTCCGTCACGATGAAGCCTTCGCTCAGGTAGCGCTGGTCTTCCGACATCAGGATGCCGAGCAGGCTCTCGACGTTCTCCTCGCGCTCCACGATCAAGGGCGTGCTGCTGCCATAGGCCAGGCAGGGACGCCGGCCATGCACCTCGCGAAAATACAGCCGCGCATAGTCGTTCATGAACGACTGCCGGTTGATCAGCGCGACCGGCGTCGCGCCCTCGACCACGGCCAGCGCATGCAGCTGTGGGTGCTTCTGGAAGACGGCCGCGACCTCGTCGACCGGCGTCAGCGGATGGAGTGCGGGCGCCTGGATGATCGACAGGCTGCGCAGCACATTGGGCTGCGAGGTTTGCGATGCGTGCGGCATCACCGCGATGCGGCTGTCGGTGATGGCGGCCGATACGGGCTCGGGCAGCGCCGGCAGCAGCCGCGGCGCCGGCGGGCCGAACAGGAAGCCCTGGCCGTGGGCGATGCCGAGGTCTCGCAGCACGCGCAGGTCCTTGGTGTTTTCCACGCCTTCAGCGATGAGTTCGCTGCCCATCGCGGTGCCCAGGGCGACGATGGCACGCACCATCGCCACGCTCTGCGGGGAGTCGCAGATGCCCTGGGTCAGCAGCTTGTCGAGCTTCACGAAGTCGGGCTGCAGGTCCTTCCAGCGCTGCAGGTTGGAGTGGCCCTGGCCGAAGTCGTCGAGCGCGACGCGCGCACCCAGCGCATGCAGCGCCTTGACCGCATCCTGCAGCGCTGCTGCATCGGCAGCGGCGGATTGCTCGGTGAGTTCCACTGTCACGTCGCGCGCCGCGATGCCGTGGTCTGCCGTCATGCGTTCGAACCGGCAGGCGCCGCCGGAGGCGTCCATGGCTTCGATCAGGGTGTCGGCGCTCATGTTCACGAAGAGCCGGCCCGGCTTGTCGAGCCGACCCCAGTGGGCGAATACCGCCTCCATGCAGTGCAGCTCGAAGCCCGTCAGCCGAGATTCGGCGGCCGCCTGTGCGAGCAGCGCCTCGGGGCCGGGAAGGGCGATGCCGGCGCCGCTGCGGATCAGGGCCTCGTGACCGAAGATCGTTCCCTGGCGCAGGTCCACGATCGGCTGGAAGAACGGAGCGATCGCAGGATGCGACGGGGCGCTGGGCGGGGAGGGCCGGGGCATGCTGTGGAGGTTGTTCGTCGGCGGCTCTCGCGCGGAAGAAAACAAGCAAGTAGCCTTTTTGGGCTACAGAATGCCGTATTTATATGACAGGTGCACGGGCCGCCCTGCCACTGCCGGGGTCAGGCGACGGTGGTGACGATGCGCCCCGCGCGCCCGTCGGACAGCGCGATGCGCTCCCACAGCACGCGTCCGGGAAGGATCGGCACGACGCGGTCGGTGTTCGGCCCCGTGGCGATCTCGAGCGACGACAGCTCGCCCGCGTGCCAGCCCAGAGCGTCGAGCGTGGCCTCGGCTTCGAGGATCTCCTGCGAGGCGTAGCCGATCAGCGAGCGGCCCATGAATTCGCTGGCGTCGGCGCGCCATTCGGCCTGCCGCGAAGGCGATGCGGCCAGCAGCCGGTGCGTGCGGTCGCAGACCAGGTGCACCTTGCGCGTGGACGATTCGACCAGCCGCTTCAGTGCCGCGTCCTGCGCCGAGTCGCAGGCCGCCGCGAGCAGCCTGTGCGCCATGGCTTGTTGTGCCGGCGAGAGCGTGAGCTGCCCGCGCTCCCAGCGCGACACCGTCGCCTGGTTCACGCCCATCAACTGCGCGAAGTGCGTCTGCTTGATGCCGCGCAGCAGCCGCATCTGTCGCAGCGCGAGGCCGAGGTTCTTCCGCATGCCGGGTCAGGCCAGCAGGGCCTTGACCAGGTCGAGCTGCCGGTCGGGCTTTTCGGTGCCGAGCTCGAGGCTGGCCTCGATGCGCTCCAGGTGCTCGGTCATGCTCTTCACGGCGGCTTCCACGTCGCCCTTGCGGCACAGCCGCAGGAACTCGGCGTGCTCGTCCGACGAGCAATGCGGGTCGTTCGACGAGTGGTACAGCATCGCGATCAGCGAGCTGCGCGCCACCAGTTCGCGCACCAGCTCGGCCAGCGTACGGTTGCCGGTGGCTTCGGCCAGCGCCACGTGGAAATCGCCCAGCAGTTTCTCGCGCACGGTGCCCATGGTGGTTGTCTGGCGCAGGGCGGTGCGCTCGAACTTGATGTGCTGCTCCAGCGCCTGGTAGTCACGCGCCTTGGCACATGCGATGAAGAGGCGCACCACCTCGCTCTCGAGGATGCGCCGCACGGCGAAGACCTCGCGAGCCTCCTCCACCGAGGGCTGGCTCACGAAGGCGCCCTTGTCGGGAATCATCTCGATGAGCTTGTCCTTCGACAGCATCAGCAGGGCGGCGCGCACCTTGGTGCGGCTCACCGAATACACGCGGCCCAGCGCTTCCTCGCGCAGCCAGGTGCCGGGCGGCAGCCGCTTCTCGACGATCGCGGTGGCGATGTCGTTGGCGATGCTCTCGATGGAGCTGTTCTTGTCGGTCACGGCTGAGCCGTTCTCGTCCGGAACGGCGGCAGCGGGGGGAGCGGAAGGTTTGGAACTGGCGCGGGGCATGCGCGGATTGTGGCCTAGCGCGAGAGTGTGAAGCTTTCGAGCGCACCGATGATGGGCTTCGGCAGGGGCTTTGCGAGCTCTCCGCGCTTGCTGGTGCGCAGCTTCAGCGCGACCAGCGACTCGATGAGCTTGGTGCCGGCGGCCACGCCGTCGATCACCGGCACGCCCAGCACGCCCTCGATGTGCTCGCACAGATCGGTCATGCCGGCGCAGCCGAGCACGATGCAGTCGGTGCCATCTTCGTCGAGCGCGCGGCGGCACTCGTCGACGATGCGCTCGCGGGCACGCGAGCCGGGCTCCTCCAGTTCGAGCACCGGCAGCTCGCAGGCGCGCACGTTGGCGCAGAAGCGCTCCATGCCGTAGATCTCGGCCAGGTGCCAGGCCTGCCCGATGGTGCGGCCCAGCGTGGTCACCACGCTGAAGCGGCTGCCGATCATGCTGGCCAGGTGCATCGCCGCCTCGGCGATGCCCACCACGGGACCGCGCGCCAGCTCGCGCGCGGCCTTCAGGCCGGGGTCGCCGAAGCAGGCGATCACGTAGCCGTCGATGCCGTCGCGCTCGCCCGCCGCGATTTCCTGCAACAGGCCCGGAACGGCCAGAGCCTCGTCGTAGTGGCTTTCGATGGACACCGGCCCCATGGCCGGGCTCACTGCGACGATCTCGGTGCCGGCCTGCGCCACGGCCCGGGCGCAGGCACCGATCTTCTCGGTCATGCTCCAGGTGGTGTTCGGATTGATGATCTTGATGCGCACGGCGCGGTCCCTTTCTTTCTGTCTATCTGACTAACCGATGATTCAAGTCTTGTCGCTGCGGTTCAGCACGGCATAGATGATGAAGCCCAGGCCCATGCCGATGAACCACGCATAGTTGGCGGCGCCGCGCAGCGTCGGCACCATCACGCAAAGAATGGGCACGATGGCCGCAGGCACCAGCGCCTGGATCGCCTTCGGGTTGTAGCCGCCGCTGTACCAGTACTCGCCCTTGGGGCTCATGCTGTAGAGCGCGTCCACGTCGATGCGCTGCCTGCGCACGATGTAGTAGTCGGCAATGAGGATGCCGAACAGCGGGCCGATGAAAGAGCCGAGGACGTCGAGCGTGTAGTGGATGACTTCGGGGCTGTTGTAGAGGTTCCACGGCGTGAGGAACACCGAGCCCACCGCAGCGATCATGCCGCCCGTGCGCCAGCTGATGTGCTGCGGCGCCACGTTGGAAAAGTCGAACGCGGGCGAGACGAAGTTCGCGACGATGTTGATGCCGATGGTGGCGATCATGAAGGTCAGCGCGCCCAGCACCACGGCGGTGGTGCTGTCGATCTTGCCCACGGTGTGCACCGGGTCGGTGATGAGCTCGCCGAACACCGGCAGCGTGGCCGCGGTGGTGATGACCGTCAGCAGCGAGAAGAACACGAAGTTCACCGGCAGGCCCCAGAAGTTGCCCTTCTTCACCGCCTCGAAGCTCTTGCCGTAGCGCGAGAAGTCGCCGAAGTTGAGCATCGGGCCGCTGAAGTAGCTCACCACGAGTGCAATGGCCGAGAGCATCACGGGCAGCGCGTCCCAGCCCTGGAACTTGATGCCGCCCAGGTTCAGGTCGATCTTGCTCCAGCCGGCCTTCCACACCAGCCAGCCGCACAGGATGGCCATGACCACGTACACGGCGGGACCGGCCCAGTCGATGAACTTGCGGATGGCGTCCATGCCGTGCCAGAACACGAAGGCCTGCAGGACCCACATGACCATGAAGGCGACCCAGCCCAGGGCGGACAGGCCCGCGAAGCCGTACCTGGTGACCTCGGCGTAAGGCGCCAGGCCCGGCGCCATGTGCAATGCGAGCACCATGAAGGCCGCCGAGGCGAGATAGGTCTGTACGCCGTACCAGGCCACCGCGATCAGTCCGCGGATGATGGCCGGGATGTTCGCGCCCAGCACGCCGAAGGGCGCGCGGCACACCACGGGGTAGGGCACGCCCGTCACCTGGCTGGGCTTGGCCACGAGGTTGCAGAAGATCTGCACGATCACGATGCCCACCAGCAGGGACACCAGCACCTGCCAGCTCGACAGGCCCAGCGCGAACAGGCTGCCCGCGGTGATGTAGCCGCCCACGCTGTGCACGTCGGACATCCAGAAGGCAAAGATGTTGTATTGGCCCCAGGTCTGCTTCTTCAGCGGAGCGAGGTCTTCGTTGGTCAGGCGCGGGTGGTAGCCGGGCTTGATGATGGCGTTGGATTCCGCGTGCGGCGCAATGCCGGCTTCGCTCGCCCCCGCGGGGGCCTGGCTGACGACTGTGCTCATGGTCTTCTTCCTCGTGCGAGTGGGTGGATCAGGACCTGTTTTGACGCAAATTTCGCGCCGGTTTTTCGGATGCGTTATTTGTATACAAAAAATGGGCGCAATCAAGCTCATTGGAGAACTCATATATCGGTGTAATCCCTGAGGTCTTGCGTTGGCGTCGGGTGCGGACCGGGCCGGGCGCCTCGGAACGGGGCGCGGCCGCGCAGCGGTGCACCCGTGAGGTGCACCGCTACGCGGCCGGTATCGCCCGATGCGGCGGCGTGAGGCGTGCGACGACCTTACTGGCCGTGCTCTTTCTTGTGCGGGGGAGCGCCGCGTTCATGGGGAGCCGGGGGATGCTCGGGGTGCCCATGTGGCGGCGCGGGCGGGCGCGGCCTCGGTACAGGAGCCGGCGCGGGTCTTGGCGGACGCCCTTCATGCGCCATTCGAGGATCTTCCCCGCGCGCCATACGGTGCGGCTCCACGGCGGCCGGCTTCGGTTGCTGGGACATCTCCGCGTGAGCCTGCGCGGGTGTCGGCGAGGCCATCGCTGCCTCGGGCCTCCTGGCGGGCGCTTCGGACATGAGCGGCTCGGGGCGTGCCCGAGGCGCGGAGGGCGGCTGCGAAGGCGGGCGAACCGCGGCAGTCTGCTGTGCGGCAGGAGCGCCCGGAGCCGTAGGGCGCACAGCCTCCGCCGGCCGTGCCACGGGTGGCGGCTGGCGGTCGGCCGGCAGCGCGGCGATCGGCTTCGGGCTCGCCGGAACGGGCGCCATCGAATGCACGACGGGCGGGAGCGCGGCGGCAAGGTGGGCGCTTGCCGGTATCGCAGCTTCGAACGGCCGTCCATTCGCAGTCGCGCTGGCTGGCGCCACCACTTTCACTGTCTGGTTGTTGTTGGTGATGTTCGTGACGTTGGTGATGTTGTTGACGGTCGTGTTGTTCGTCACGTTGTTGATCGTGGTGTTCTGCACGCGCATGCCGACGTTGGTAACGGGCGGCGCACTGACGACCACCGCCGGCGGCGTACCGATCGGCGCGGGCACGATCAGGCCGGGCCGCGAACCGGGAGGCGCGGGAACGAACACGCCAGGCGGCCCGATCGGAGCGATCCCCGCCACCACGCCGGCCGCCGCGATCGACACCGCGAGGCTCAGGCCCAACGGCGGCGGCACGAATGCAACGCCCGGCGGCGACCAATGGCCGGCGACGAAGACCACCACGTTGTCGCGATGCTCGTAATAGGGTTGCACCCATGCATAGCCCGGCTGTGGAGGCGCAGACCAGCGGCCCGCGGCCCACACCCAGTTGCCGTGCCATGTCCAGTAGCCGCCGGTCCACACGGCGCCCACGAATGGCGAGGGCGGTGGCACTTCCACGAGCATCGGCGGCGGAGCCCATGCCACCGCGATGGCAGGAGGCTGATACAGCGGCGGATCGACGTACACGCTCACGACCGGTGGCGCGGCGACGGCGACGTGTGCGGGCTGAACCACGGTGCGCACTGCCGTGGCCGGTGGTTGAACGACACAGCCTGCGATCAGGCTCACCATCAGAATTCCGGCGAGTTGAAAGGCGGGCAGAGAAGATGCTTTTCTCATTCGATATTCCCGGTGATGTGCACGTGGCACAGGGAACGACCCAACGGGCTCTCGAGAGCCGCCGATGACAGCGCCGGAATGAATTTCATGCGGTAACGATATTTCCACTGTCAAGTCGATCCGTGTCAGGCTGCGCTCAGCCTGGATCCCCTCGACGAGGAAGAAATCGAACGCTACACAAGCAGGAAGATGAAAGGACCAGTCATCTTCCTAAGTAATGAATTAGATCAATGATTTGCAGCAAACATATAACGGCACGGTAGTTCCATCTTGGCGCCTTGGAAGGAGAAACTGTGCGGCTGCTGGATTCCCAACTTTCGCTCGAGAACGAATCGGGTGGTTCATTCATCGGGGCTTCGAAAGGTCGAGTTAAGGGGCTCGCCGAAGATATCGATGCCACCCGGATATTGCTCGTCGATCATCGCTCCAGCTTTTGCGATTCGATGAATGAAGCGTTGCAACAGCGGGGGCTGCTGATCGATACGGCACGCGGCACCAATGCGATGGAGACTCCCGCGCTCGCACGGGACTATTCACTGGTTCTGCTGAACTCCATGCAACTCGGCGCCGCAGGACTCAGTGCCGTGCGATCGATCCGGCGAAAGACGAATGCGCCGCTGCTTGTTCTTACCGAGCGCGACAGCGTCGCCTTGCGCCTGGCGGGGCTGGAACTTGGCGCGAGCGACTATCTGGTCAAGCCTTTCACGATGCCCCAGCTGCTGGCGCGCATCAGGGCATTGGCGCGCAACAGCGTTGCACGTCCTCAGCCGATACTTTGGCTGGATGATCTGGAAATCAACGAGCGAGATGCGACGTGCTCCCGCGATGGCAAGGACCTCGGACTGACCAGGATGGAGTTCGTGCTGTTGCTTGCGCTGCTTCGCAATCAGGGGCGCGTGATGTCGCGCGAAACGCTCGCCCGCGAAGTCTGGGGCACGGAGTTCGATCCCGCCACCAATGCGATCAACGTGGCCATACTGCGCCTGCGCAACAAGGTCGATGCGCCCTTCGACGTGAAGCTGCTGCACACGGTGCGAGGCAAGGGCTACGTGCTCGAGCTCAGATCCGGCTCCTGAGCCGACGATCGGCAAGCAGCAGCCCTGCCGTCCGTCCTACGGCAGCTCGCGCGCACTCACAGGGTCTGCCGTTGGCGGCAGCGCACCGCGCAACGGGCTCGGCGCGAGCTTGCGATCGTCCGTGGCGGCGCGCGGTGGAGGGATGAGTTCGGTGCCTTCCATGCGGGTGCTGCCGTTTCGTCCCTGCGCAGGTACCGGCGGTGTTGCCGGCAGCAGCGGCGCCGCATCCACCGCGCGCAGCATGAGGTTGCCGGTGTCCGGCTGCGTGCGCTGCTGCATGCTGCGGATCTCGTCGTAGCGGCCATAGGAGAAGGACTCGATGGCGTCCGCATCGCGCATCACGGCGGGACGCAGGAACATCATCAGGTTGCTCTTGGTGCGCGTCCGGTTCTCGTTCTTGAACAGGTTTCCCACCACCGGCACGTCTGCGGCCAGCGGTACCTTCTCGATGGTGTTGTTGTAGGTGTCGGAAAGCAGGCCCCCGAGCATGACCAGGCCCCCGTCTTCCACCAGCACGTTCGACTCGATGGAGCGCTTGTTGGTGGTCGGCCCGTTCTGGTTGTTGACCGTGTTCTGGTCGACCGTCGAGGCCTCCTGGAAGATGGTGAGCTTCACCGTGCCGTTCTCGTTGATGGTCGGGCGCACGCGCAGCGTGAGGCCCACGTCCTTGCGTTCCACGGTGGTGAACGGATTGACGCCGGCCGAGCCGGCCGCGCTCGCGTACTGTCCCGTGACGAAGGGCACGTTCTGGCCGATGACGATACGGGCCTCCTCGTTGTCCAGCGTCAGCAGGTTGGGCGTGGAGAGGATGTTGGCATCGCCGTCGCTGCTGAAGAAGTTGGCGATGGCGCCCAGCACGTACTGGCCGCCGATCCTGCCGCCCACGCCGATGTTCAGCCCCGGCGCGATCTGGCCCGCCACGCCGGCGGCATTGCGTGTGGCCAGTGCCTGGGTGAGCGCGAGGATGTTGTTCCTGTTGAGGCTGGAGTTGGTGCCGATGACCGCGTTGCGGCCCAGCGCGCTCTGCCACTGCACGCCGAAGCTCGCGGCCTTGCTGGCGTTCACCTCGACGATCAGCGCTTCGATCATCACCTGCGCGCGCCGGCCGTCGAGCCTGTCGATCACCGCGCGCATCTGCCTGTATTGCGGCTCGGGCGCGGTGATGATCAGCGAGTTGGTCGACGGATCGGCCTGGATCTGGCCGCCGGTGGACGGCTGGTTCGCGTTGTTCAGGGGCGCGTCGGCGGCGCTCGAAGCGCTGCCCTGGCCGCCGCCGTTCAGGCCCACCGGCGAGGCTTGCTGTCCTTGCTGGGGCGAGCCGCCGCCTGCAGCCTGGGACGCGTTCTGCTGGCCCGCCGCCATCGCGGCACGCAGCGTAGCGGCGAGCCGCACCGCATCCGCATTCTTCAGGTAGACCACGTAGATGTTGCCGGCGGCGCCGTTGCCGGTGTCCGCCGGCGCGCGGTCGAGTTTGTCGATCAGCGCGCGCACGAGCTGCATGCGCGCCGGGTTGGCCGCCCGCACGAGCACCGAGTTGCTGCGCGGATCGGCCATCAGGGTGGTGCGGAACGATGTGTCCGCTGCGTTCACTACAGGCATCGCATCCGGTGACCCTGGCATGCTCGACATGCCGGAAATGGCCGGCCCGCCCGATGCACCCGAGCTGCCGCCGTCGATCAGCCGCTGCAGCATCGGCACGATGTCGGCGGCGAGTGCGTACCGCAGCTGGATGATCTCGACGTCTGATGCGTTTGGAACATCCAGCGACGCGATGACGCGCGCGAGCCGGCGCATGTTGTCCGCGTAGTCGGTGATCACGAGCGAGTTGGTGCCCGGGTTCACGTTGATGCTGTTGTTCGGCGCGATCAGTGGACGCAGCACCGGCAGCAGGTTGTTCGGCGACTCGTAGTTGAGCCTGAATATCTGCGTGACGACCTGGTTGCCGGCGTTCGGCGGGATGGCGCCGATCGAGGTGTTGACGCTACCGCTTTGCAGCTTGGCGCTGGCCTCGGGCACCACCTTGTAGAGCCCCTCGGCTTCCACCAGGGCGAAGCCCCGCAGCCGCAGCGCAAGGGCGAACTGGTCGAAGGCCGCGGCCGGAGGGATCGCGCGTTCGGTGACGAGGTTCATCGTGCCCTTCACCCTCGGGTCGATCACCACGTCGCGGCCGGTGACCACCGCCATGGTGCGGGCCACCGCCTCGATGTCTGCGTTGAAGAAGTTCAGGGTGATGGGCTCGCCGCCGGCGGGCGCTGCCTTGGCGCTTGCGGGCGTGCGAGCCTGCGTCGGGGAGGCGGCAGCGCCGGCGGACTGCAGTGTGACCTTGAGCGAACTGCCCTGTATCTCGGTCTTGTATGAAGCGGGCTGCCACAGGTTCAGCACGACCCGGCTGCGCTCTCCTGCCTGCACGACATTGATCGAACGCAGGTTGGCCTGGTTCACTTCGACGGCCGCGCGGCCGACTTCGCTGGCAACCCCGGGAAAGTCGAGCGCGATGCGCGGTGGGTTCTGTATGGCGAATCCGCCGGGCAGCTCATCGAGCGGCTGCGCCAGGTCGATCTGGACGACCGCGGTTCCATGCTGCACGTAGCCTGATACCGCCTTGACGGTGTTCTGCGCATGGGCCGCGCCCAGTGCGCCGCAAATCAGCAAGCCGAGGCATGCGGCGCGAACGCCGCGCGCGCCGTTGGGTGACGCCCTCATGCGTCAGTGCCCGCGCAACCTGGGGTCGCAGAGGTACTTCGCAGCTGCAAGGCTCGTCCGCCCTGGTATGACGCGGGCGGGTTCTTCGTGCATGTTCGAATCGCGAGGCAAAACGGCATCAGGGCCGACAACGATGGTTTGAGTTTCCGCACCGATCCACATCGTTGCTGCTTGGGGCTATGCCGGAAGACGGATGCGCTGTCCGGTACTTCCGGGCACGGATGCTCGCCGATCTGCCTTCATTCCACTAGCCATCGAAATGAGATTGAGAACCTCATTTTTGCACGCAATCGGCCAGCGCCCGGGCCGGGATCGCCGGCAATGCAATGGCCCATGAGGCGAGGGGACGCTGGCGCCAGGCGCGCGGGGACCCGTAAGATGCGCTCGCCCGCAGCGGCCGCCGGCCGCGCGTGCTGCAACCGCGTCGTTCCATGCTCGAACTTCTTACCGACCCTCAGGTCTGGATCGCCTTCGCCACCCTGACCGCCCTGGAGCTGGTCCTGGGGATCGACAACATCATCTTCATCTCGATCCTGGTCGACAAGCTGCCCCTGGCCCAGCGGGAGTTCGCGCGGCGCATCGGCCTTTTCATGGCCATGTTCATGCGCATCGGGCTGCTGCTGGTGCTCGCCTGGATCGTCGGCCTGGTGGCGCCGCTGTTCACCGTGTTCAACCAGGAGATCTCGGGGCGCGACCTGATCCTCATCCTGGGCGGGCTGTTCCTGATCTGGAAGAGCACGAGCGAGGTCCACCAGTCGCTCGAAGGCGAGCATGAGCACAAGCAGAGCGCCGTCAAGGCGACCTTCGCCTCGGTGATCCTCCAGATCATGATCATTGACCTGGTGTTCTCGCTCGACTCCATCATCACCGCCGTCGGCATGGTGGACGACGTGCGCGTGATGATCGCCGCGGTCATTGCCTCGGTGCTGCTGATGATGCTGTTCGCCGGCCCGATCGGCCGCTTCGTCTCGGCCCATCCGACCATCAAGATGCTGGCGCTGTCCTTCCTGGTGGTCGTGGGCGTGGTGCTCGTGGCCGAGGGCTTCGACCATCACGTGCCCAAGGGCTATGTGTACTTCGCGATGGCGTTCTCGCTGATCGTGGAAATGCTCAACATCCGCATGCGCACCAAGGCCGCCCGGCGCGTCGAACTGAACCCGCCGCGCATGCCCGGCGATTGAGCCGGGGCGCGCGGCGTTCGGCCGCCCGGCTACTGCGCGGCGACCTTCACGAACACCGGGTTCGAATAGAACCAGAGGTCGCTGTAGTTGCGCGCGTTGATCGCGTTGAAGCGGGCCACGTTGTCGGTGCCCGTGGTCTGCGCGTCGAACAGCGGCTCGCCGCCGGCCGTTTCGTTGGGCACGTCGGTACCCAGGTTGGTGCCGCGCAGGCGGAAGTACTGGTTGTTGCCGGCCTTCACCGTGTAGCTCACGGCGAAGTAGCCGTCGGCGTCGAGCTTCCAGTCGGCGCGCGTGAAGCGCTTGAGCACGCGCGTCGACGGGTTGGTGTCGCGCGAGTAGCCCGGCGTGCCCGGCAGCTCGGGGCCGGTCACGTCGCCCGCGATCAGGTCGATGTGGTCGACCACCGGCTTCACGTTGGCGAAGATGCCGCTGCCGAGCTGGTACTCGAAGTTGTTGCGCTCGGGGCTCTTGAAGCGGATGGTGATCTTCAGGTCTTCGCCCGACTTGGCGCCCAGCTCCGAACCCATCTCGCCCGTGCCCTTGGTGCCCTGCACCTTGAAGTCGAGCGCGTCGATCAGGCCGCCGTTCACCGCGAAGAGCTTGCCCGAGCGCATGGCCGCGAGCAGCGACTTCGGGTCCTTGATGTCGCCGAACAGATGGTTCTTGGCGTACTCGCCGGGCGCGTAGCCGCTGCTGTACAGGCCCTTCGAGATGGTGAAGTGGTAGTCGGAGTCGGCCACGTTCCAGATGCGGCGGCCTTCGGAGAGCAGCGCGTCCCAGGTGCCGCCGAGCTTGGCGACGAGGTAGTCCACGCCGCCGTAGGTGCGCGAAGGCAGGTTGGCGTCGGTGTAGGCACTCTCGTAGCCGCCGCGGTTCGGCTCCATCTGGTTGCCGACCATGCCTTCGAGCGAGAAGACGATGTTCGGCGCCAGGTCGTTCATCTCGCGCAGCTGCGCGATCGTGTACTTGCCGGGGTTGCGCGACGGGTGGTTGACCTGCAGGTAGCTGGTGTCGGGGTAGTTCTTCTTGAGCCAGGCGATCGCCCCCATGGTCTCGGCGTGCGTGTTGTAGCCGGTGCCGGCCTTGGGGCCCCAGGCGGCCACGTCGGCGGCCGGGAAGAGCGCCGGATCGCGGTTGGTGAAGAGGTACTCGAACTGGCTCACGGCCTTGAGCGCGGCGTCCGACATCGGGTTGTCGGTCAGGATGCCCACGTTGCCGTGGTCGTGCGAGGGCATGTCCCATTCGAAGGCCGCGAAGATGGTCTTGTCGGCGTACTTGCCGCTGGCCTGCAGCGCCTTGATGCGCGGCACCTGGTACTTGGCCATGCCTTCCGAGAACGGGATCGCCGAGGTCAGCTTGTTCCCGTCGTTGTCGTAGGAGAACAGGCGCAGGTGGTCCGAAATCGCGGCCCAGTCGAGCCCGAACTGGTCGAAGGCCTTGGCCAGCACCTGGTCGAGCGTGTTGACCTGCTGGGTGTCGTCCGACTGCATCGTGTGGACGTGCAGGTCGCCGACGGTCCAGCGGCCGGCCGGGGCGGGTGCCGCCGGGGGCGCCGCGGCCGGCGCCGGTGCGGGCGCGACCGCGGTGGGCGTGCCGGCGCTGGTGGGGAAGAGGGCCGGGGTGCTGGAGCCGCCTCCTCCACCGCAGCCGGCGAGCATGAGGGTGCCGATGGCGAGCGTGGAGAACAGGGTGCGGCGCAACGGAAGGACGCGCGGAAGAACGCGCGGGAGGCAGGGGATGGGGAGGGCAGTAGGAAGATTGGACATGGCAGGCCGAAAAAGAAGCGACGCGTACCTGAGGTGCGCGTCTCCGGGAAAGCCGCGAGTTTGGGAGGAGGCGATGACGTCCCGATGAAAGTTAAACGAAAGTTCGTTGTCACCACGCACCACTTGGGCGCCGATACGTCCTGCGCTCTATAAACTGTGCGCTTTCATGATTCCCCGCGCGCCTTCCCCACAGCTCTTCGCGTCCGTCGACGATGAGGTGCTGTCCCGCATGGTGCGCACCGACCAGATGGTGGCGGTGCGCCGCAGCGTGCTCGCCGCGATTCCCATCAACGTGGTGCTGAGCTGCGTCGCGGCGCTGGTCGCCCTCAACGCGGGCCGCGCGTTCGAAGGGATGTGCTGGCTGCTGCTGTCGCTCATGGTGAACGGGGTGCGCAGCTACATCTGCCGCTGGCCTTTCGCGCCGTGGCCGGGCATCGTGCCCGAAGCCGGCATCGCGACCTCGCCGGACGCTCACTCCGTCGAATGGCATCTGCGGGTCGCGGCGGCCATGGCGGCGGTGTCGGGCTGCGTTTGGGCGCTCATCCCGCTGTTGTGCGACGGGTACTCCTCGCCGCAGGCGGTGTTCTACCTGACGGTGGTGTGCGGCATCTGCGCAGGGGCCGTCACCTACGGCATCGCTTATGCATTCGTGCCTATCAGCTTCATCGTGCCGGCGCTGCTGTCGGTGGCCGGCTGCCTGGCCTATGCGGGCGGCTTCGACAACCTGAGCCTGGCGGCGATGGTGCTGCTGTACCTGGCGGCGCTCGTGCGTGGCGCGGTGCACAGCGACAGGAATTTCCGCGCAAGCAGCCGCATCCGCAACGAGGCCACCGCCATGGCGGTGCAGCTGCGCAAGGCGCACGCGCAGTCGCTCGACGCGACGCAGCAACTGGCCTTCCGCGCTTCGCACGATTCGCTCACCGGCCTGCTCAACCGCGAAGGCTTCACCGACGCGGCCACCCTGCACCTCGCAGCGCACGACGGCCGTCAGCACGCCGTGCTGCTGCTGGACCTCGACGGCTTCAAGGCGGTGAACGATGCCTTCGGCCACAAGGTTGGCGACCGCGTCCTGCAGGACGTGGCCCACTGGCTGCAGCGCGAAACTGCCGAGATGCAGGCCGTGCTCGGCCGTTGGGGCGGTGACGAGTTCGCCTTGCTCTACTGCCTGCGCAATGAACGCCAGGCGCCGCCCGAGATCGCGCAGGCGCTGATCCGCTCCATTTCCTTCGCCACGGCGCACTACGGCGGCCACCTGGGCGTGAGCATCGGCATTTCGCTCTCGGGCGAAGCCGAGGTGGCCGACATGATCAGCTTCGCCGACGAAGCCCTGCATGAGGCCAAGCGCACCGGACGCAACCGCTACCAGGTCTTCGACAGCGCGCTCAACCAGCGCCTGGCCACGCGCCGCGACGTGGAGCGCGACCTGCTGCAGGCCATCGAATCGCGCGGCATCGGCGTGTGGTACCAGCCGATCATGAGCAGCGACGGCAGCGAGGTCCACAGCCTGGAGGCGCTGATGCGCTGGAACCACCCCCGCCACGGCCACATCGCCCCGGAGGACGTGATCTACGCGGCCGCGAGCACCGGTGTGGCCGAGCCGCTGCTGCGGCACCTGGTCGACGAGGTCTGCCGGGGCATGCGCCAGATGGAGGCCGCCGGCTCGAGCCTCGCGGCCGTGCCGGTGGCCGTCAACGTCTCGCCGCGCGAAATGGCACAGCTGGCGGTGGACGACATCGTGCTCGGCATGCTGAAGCTGCGCGGCATCGCGCCGCGGCGGCTGCAGATCGAGATCACGGAAGAGGTGGCGCTCGACACCCACGCCACGCGCGGCCGGCTGAACGCGCTCTCGGCCGCGGGCGTGGCGATCGTGGTCGACGACTTCGGGGTGGGTTACTCGTCGCTGGCCTCGCTGCGCAGCGAATATGTGCGGCAGGTGAAGATCGACCGCAGCTTCATCCTCGATCTGTCGTCCTCGCCGAGCAACGAGGTGCTGGTGGATGCCATCGTGCAGCTCGGCCACTCGCTGGGCGTGCAGGTGGTGGCCGAGGGCGTGGAGACGCAGGCCGAGCTCGACGTGCTGCGCAACCTGGGGTGTGGGTTGGTGCAGGGCTATCACCTCGCGCGGCCCGCGCCGCTGCCCGAGGTGATGGCGTGGGCCGCCGCGCGCTCGGCGCCTGCGCCCGCCAGGGCAGGCTGAGCTGCCCCCGCCCGACCCGTTTGATTACGCCAGCAGGTCGCTGAGCGTGCGCGCGATCACCTTGGTCGCGCGGCGCAGGTCTTCCAGCACCACGCGCTCGTCGCTGCGCTTGGCGTGCGATTCGAGCACGGTGCGCGGGCCGGCGCCGTAGATCACGCCGGGAATACCGGCTTCCACGTACAGGCGCACGTCGGTATAGAGCGGGGTGCCCATGGCCTTGATCGGCTCGCCGAACAGCTCGCCGCCATGCTTCTGGATCGCGTCGACCAGCGGCTTGTTGCCCGCCAGGGGCTTCATCGAGTTGGCCAGCAGCAGGCGCTTGATCTCGACGGTGATGCCTTCGCTCTCGGCGGCCGCGTCGGCGATCACCTTGCGGATGGTGGCTTCGACCTCGACCGGATTCTCCTCGGGGATCATGCGGCGGTCGAGCTTGAACACCACCTTGCCCGGAACCACGTTGGTGTTGGTGCCGCCCTCGATGCGGCCGACGTTCAGGTAGGGGTGCGTGATGCCCTCGACCTTCGACGTGACCTGCTTGTAGAGGGTGTTCTGTGCATAGAGCGCGTTCAGGATCTTCGTGGCGCCCTGCAGCGCGTCGATGCCGGTGGCGGGCACGGCGGCGTGCGCCATCTTTCCGTGCACCGTCACCTCCATCTGCAGGCAGCCGTTGTGCGCCGTGACCACTTCGTAGCTGAAGCCGGCCGCGATCATCAGGTCGGGCTTGGTCAGCCCCTTCTCGAGCAGCCAGCCCGGGCCCAGGATGCCGCCGAACTCCTCGTCGTAGGTGAAGTGCAGCTCGATGCTGCCCTTGGCCGGCTTGGCCACCGCCTCGAGGGCGCGCAGCGCGAAGGTGAAGCTGGCGAAGTCGCTCTTGCTCACGGCGGCGGCGCGGCCGTAGAGGCTGCCGTCGACGATCTCGCCGCCGTACGGGTCGTGCGTCCAGCCTTCGCCGGGCGGCACCACGTCGCCGTGCGCGTTCAGCGCCACCGTGCGGCCGCCGTCGCCGTACTTGCGGCGCACGATCAGGTTGGTGATCGATTCGAGGCCGTAGTCCTTCACTTCCTGCGCGGGCACGGCGTGCTTCTCGGCCGTGAGGCCGAAGTCGTTCAGCAGCTCGGCGGTGCGCTCGGCGTGCGGCGCGTTGTTGCCCGGCGGCGTGTCGGTGGGCACCTGCACCAGTTGCTGCAGGAACTTCACTTCCTCGTCGAAGTGGGCGTCGATCCAGGCGTCGAGCTTGGCGTAGTCGGTCATGGCTTTTCTTCTATGTTTCAGTGGGCTTGTTCGGTCGCCAGGTTGTCCAGCAGGAGCTGGAAGGCCTCCACGGCGAGCTGGATGTCGTCGTTGGTGCTCGATTCGAGCGGGTTGTGGCTGATGCCCGAGTTGATGCCGCGCACGAACAGCATCGCCTGCGGCATCACCTCGTGCAGCTTCATGGCGTCGTGGCCGGCGCCGCTGGGCATGCGAAAGAGCGGAATGCCCAGCGCGTCGACAGCCTTTTCCCAGCGTTGCTGCCAGGCGGGCGCGCTGGGCGCGGCGGCCGCGCGCATGGTTTCCTCGAGCTCGTAGCGAACGCCGCGGCGCTCGCAGATGTCCTTCAGCGCCGCGACCACGTCGTTGGCCAGCGCGTCGCGCTGCGCGTTGTTGGGCGCGCGCAGGTCGAGGCTGAACTTGCAGCGCCCCGGTACCACGTTGATGGAACCGCTGGGCACTTCGAGCATGCCGACGGTGCCGACCGAGTCGCCGTCCTTCGCAGCGCGCTGCTCGGTGTAGAGGATCAGCTCGGCCACGGCCGCGGCCGCGTCGCGGCGGCGGTCCATGGGCGTAGTGCCGGCGTGGCTGGCCATGCCGATCACCTCGCCCACGTAGCGCACGCTGCCGTTGATGGAGGTGACGATGCCCAGCGGCAGGTCGAGCTCGGTGAGCACCGGGCCCTGCTCGATGTGCACCTCGACGAAGCCGAGGTAGCGGGCCGGGTCGCGCTGGATCTTCGGAATGTCTTCCTGCTTCAGTCCCGCGTGCTGCATGGCCTCGCGCATGGTGATGCCGTCGACGTCCTTCTGGTCGAGCCAGCGCTGGTCGAAGTGGCCGATGAGCGCGCCCGAGCCCAGGAAGGTCGCCTTGTAGCGCTGGCCTTCCTCTTCGGCGAAGCCCACCACCTCGAAGGCGAAGGGCAGGCGCCTGTTCTGGCGCTTGAGCTCGCGCACGCAGGCCATCGGCACGAAGATGCCGAGGCGGCCGTCGTACTTGCCGCCGTTGCGCACGGTGTCGTAGTGCGAGCCGGTCAGCAGGGTCTTTGCGTCGGGCGTGGCGCCTTCGTAGCGCCCGACCACGTTGCCCACGGCGTCGATGTGCACCGAGTCGAAGCCCACGTCGCGCATCAGCGCACTGATCTGCGCGGCGCAGGCGCGGTGCGCGTCGGTCAGGTAGGTGACGGTGAGCTGGCCCTTCTCGGCATAGCCGGGGTCGGTGTGCACCGAGAGCTGCTCCTGCCAGTCCCACACGTCGTTGCCGAGCGTGATGTCGGCGGCGAACTTGTCGTTCAGGCGGATCTCGGCGATGCGATGGATGTTGCGCAGCGCCTCGCCGAGTTCGAAGTCGGGGTGGTTGTGCAGCCGGCGAGCGAAGGTCTCGATGATCTCGCGCTTGGCCAGCCCGGTGCCGCGCGGGCCGCGCACCGCGAGGATGAAGGGAAAGCCGAACTTGGCGTTGTAGTCGGCGTTGAGCTGCTGGATCTTCGCGAACTCCTCGGGCGTGCAGTCGGTCAGGCCGGCCTTGCTCTGCTCGTTGGTCGATTCGGCTGTCAGCGTCTTGCTGACCATGGCCTTGCCGGCGAGCTCGGGGTGGGCGCGGATCAGGCCGATCTGGTCATCGGCCGACGAAGCGGCCAGCGCCTGCACCAGCGCGTGCTTGAGGTGCGCGAGCGAGCGGAATGGGCGCGCGGCGAGGGCGCGCTCGGCGATCCACGGCGAGTGCTCGTAGATGCCGTCGAGCAGTGCGACGGCATCGGCCGGCGCCGCGGCGTTGAGTTGGGCGATGGTGAGGCTCATGATGCGGCTCCGGCTTCAAAGGGATGCGCCTGCTTCCAGTGGCGCGCGATGTCCACGCGGCGGCAGACCCACACCTTGTCGTGCTTGGCGATGTGATCGAGGAAGCGCTGCAGCGCGGTGATGCGCCCGGGCCGGCCGAGCAGGCGGCAATGCATGCCGATGCTCATCATCTTCGGGCTGTCGTCGCCGTTCGGGTCGCCTTCGGCATAGAGCGCGTCGAAGCTGTCCTTCATGTACTGGAAGAACGGGTCGGCGTGCGAGTAGCCCTGCGGCAGCGCGAAGCGCATGTCGTTGCAGTCGAGCGTGTAGGGCACGATGAGCTGCGGCACGACGGTGCCGTCGGTCTTCTGCACCTTCATCCAGAAGGGCAGGTCGTCGCCGTAGTAGTCGCTGTCGTATTCGAAGCCGCCGTAGTCGGCCACGAGGCGGCGGGTGCGGGGGCTGTCGCGGCCGGTGTACCAGCCCACGGCGCGCTCGCCGGTGAGCTTCTCGATGGCTTCCATGCCCAGGCGCATGTGTTCGCGCTCGGTGGCCTCGTCGATGTTCTGGTAATGAATCCAGCGCCAGCCGTGGCAGGCGATCTCGTGGCCCAGTTCCTTGAAGGCGGCGGTCAGTTCGGGATAGCGCTGCAGCGCCATGCCCACGCCGAACACAGTGAGCGGCAGCCCGCGCTTCTCGAACTCGCGCAGGATGCGCCATACGCCGGCACGCGAGCCGTACTCGTAGATGCCTTCCATGCTGATGTGCCGGTCGGGGAAGCTCGCCGGGTTGAACATCTCCGAGAGGAACTGCTCGGAGCCCGCGTCGCCGTGCAGCGTGGCGTTCTCGCCGCCTTCCTCGTAGTTCAGCACGAACTGCACGGCGACGCGCGCGCCGTTCGGCCATTGCGCATGGGGCGGGTTGCGGCCGTAGCCGATCAGGTCGCGCGGATAGGGCAGGGTGGAGTCGTAGACAGTCATTGTGTGGATCAGGACAACGCCAGCGAGATGTCGTTGGTCGGGACCTTGCGGTCGAAGGTGAGGTTGGCCTCGACGTGCTCGAGGTGTTCGGTCATGAGGCGCACGGCGCGCTCCTCGTCGCGCGCGGCGAGTGCCTTCACGATGTCGGCGTGCTCGTCGTTGGAGTGCTCGGCCGCGCTGGCGCTCTGGTACATCAGCGTGATGAGGGCGCAGCGCGAGATGAGCTCGCCCAGAATCTGCGCCAGCACCTGGTTGCCCATGAGCTCGGCCATGCGCACGTGGAAGTCGCCCAGCAGCTCGGTGCGGCCGGAGACGTCTTCGCCCGACACGGCGGACTTCTCGAGCGCCACGTGCTCCTTCAGCGCCTTGATCTTGGCCGGGGTGACGGTGCGCACGAACTCGCGCGTCATCTCGGCCTCGAGCATGCGGCGCACCGCGAACACCTGCTTGGCCTCGTCGACCGCGGGCGCGGCCACGAAGGCGCCGCGCGCGGGCTCCAGCCGGATGAGCTTGTTCTGCGACAGCTGGAACAGCGCCTGGCGCACCAGCGTGCGCGAGACGCCGAAGTGATCGGCCAGCTTCTGCTCGGCCAGCTTGGTGCCGGGCTGAAGCCGGTGCTCGACGATGGCCTTCGTGAGGGCATCGACGATCGAACGGGTGGTGGAGGACTCCATGTTTTTCATGATAGACCCAAAGCCGGTAACTGTATACACTTTTGTCCACCGGAATTTCCCGCACCCGCCGATCCGAGCTTTTCGGACTTTCAAGGAGCGCCCCATGGGCCTTAGCACTCACGTACTAGACACGATGCACGGCGGCCCCGCGGCCGGCATGGAGGTCGCGCTGTACACCACCGACGGCGACGCCGCCACGCTGGTGAAGCGCTTCACGCTGAATTCGGACGGCCGCAGCGATGGCCCGCTGTACGACAACAACTCGCTGAAGGTCGGCACCTACCGGCTGGTGTTCGACGTGGCCGGCTACTTCAAGGCCCTGGGCGTCAAGCTGCCGGAGCCGAACTTCCTGAACAAGGTCTCGCTGGACTTCGGCGTGGCCCACACCGATCAGCACTACCACGTGCCGCTGCTCGTGAGCCCGTGGAGCTACTCCACCTACCGCGGCTCCTGAGCCGGGGCTTCAGTCGCCTTGTTGCTGGCCTTCGGTCAGGGTGTCGAGTTGGAAGCGTCCGCTCTCGTCCCACAGCCAGGTGTCCGTCCACGTGACGGAGCCCAGGCGCGTTGCCGGAGGGAAGGGCGACGCCTTCAGCACCGTGCGCTCGATCTCGGCAATCACTTCGGGCGCGTGCTTGGGCGCGCGCAGCCAGTGCATCGAACGCACCTTGCCGCCAGCGTCGATGTTCACCTCGAGCGTGCCGACCGCGTACAGCACCGGCGGCAGCTGGCCCTTGTAGATGCGCGAGCGGTTGGCTTCATAGACATGGCGCGCGGCATCGCGGCGATAGGCGCGCGCGGAAGAAGCACTGGATGCGGACGGCACCGGCCCGGCCCCGACATCGCCGCTGGCCCCGCTCAGCTGGCCGGGCACCGACCCGGTGGAGCCGCAGCCGGCAAGCCAGAGGGCCGAAACAACAGAAGCTGCAAGTGCGAGGCGGCGAGGCGTAAGCTGGCGATTCATGGCCGGGTTTATACCGTGAGTCGTCGCGCGCCCGGCAACCGAAGGTATCGATGACGATGAGCGGTGCGGTCGATCAATTGCTGGCGCGCCTGCGCCATGAAGACGCGGTGCTGGTGCGCGTCGAGTCCACGCAGGGCTCGGCGCCGCGCGAGGCCGGGACCTGGATGGCCGTGTGGGCCGGCGGCCTGACCGCCACCATCGGCGGCGGGCAGCTGGAGTTCCAGGCGACCAAGGAAGCGCGCGAGCTGCTGGCAGGCACGCGCAAGCCCTTCGACGGCATCCAGCGCTATCCGCTCGGACCCAGCCTGGGGCAGTGCTGCGGCGGGGTGATGTTCCTCTCCTACGAACGCATCACGGCCTCCGATGCGCCGAGGCTGCAGCAGGACCTGCTCGCTCAGCTCGAGCCGGTGGCCCTCTTCGGCGGCGGGCACGTGGGCGCGGCGCTGGCACGCCTGCTGTCGACGCTGCCGTTCTCGGTGCGCTGGATCGACAGCCGCGACGGCGTCTTCCCCGACGGGCTGCCCGCGCAGATCGACACCGAGCATTCCGAGCCCGTGCAGGACGCCGTGGCCGCGCTCGCGCCGGGCAGCCGCGTGCTCATCATGAGCTTCAGCCACGCCGAAGACCTGGACATCGTCATCGCCTGCCTCAAGCGCCTGCGCGAGCGCAACGACTTGCCCTACATCGGCCTGATCGGCAGCAAGACCAAATGGGCCACCTTCAGCCACCGGCTGGAGGCGCGCGGCTTCACGGCCGACGAACTGGCCCGCGTCACCTGCCCGATCGGCGTGCCCGGCATCACGGGCAAGGAGCCCGAGGTCATCGCGGTGGCGGTGGCGGCACAGTTGTTGCAATCGCTGGGCTGAACAGGGTTTTCCCGGCGGTCGCATCCCCAAAAAACCGCACCCTTCCTTGCCAAAACTGTATACACTTTCGGTCCACAACAAGCCGCAGCGGAGCGAGGCCCATCTGCCCATGGAGCCTGCGTTCGCGGCACTTTCTCTGCTTACAGCGCCCGCGGTGGTGAGCAGGCTGAAACCCTTTCCTGGCGTCCTCACGCGCCAATCGGGTTGAGAGAGAAGCATATGGAAAGCTACTACCTCGACTGGGCCAACCTGCTGCTGCGCTGGGTCCACGTCATCACCGCCATCGCCTGGATCGGCGCCTCCTTCTACTTCGTGATGCTGGACAACAGCCTCGAGAAGCCGCAGGACCAGGAATCGCTCGACAAGGGCGTGGGCGGCGAGCAATGGGCCGTGCACGGCGGCGGCTTCTACAACATGCAGAAGTACGCGCTGGCGCCCAAGAAGCTGCCGGACCACCTGCACTGGTCTTACTGGGAGAGCTACTCCACCTGGATCACGGGTTTCTCGCTGTTCACCATGTCGTACCTGTGGAACGCGAGCACCTACCTCATCGACAAGTCGAAGATGGACTGGCAGCCCGGCGCCGCCATTGCCGTGGCGCTGGCCTTCTTCGTCGTGTTCTGGATGGTCTACGACGGCATCTGCCAGATCTTCGGGCGCCGCAAGCACGGCGACACCATCGTCGGCGTGCTGATCGCCGTCTTCATCGCCTTCGCGACCTGGCTGGCCTGCCAGTGGTTCGCGGGACGCGCGGCCTTCCTGCTGGTGGGCGCCATGATGGCCACGACCATGAGCGGCAACGTGTTCTTCTGGATCATTCCCGGCCAGCGCAAGAACGTGGCGGCGCTGCGCGAAGGCAGGCCGGTGGACCCGGTGCACGGCCAGCGCGGCAAGCAGCGCAGCGTGCACAACACCTACTTCACGCTGCCGGTGCTGTTCGCGATGCTGAGCAACCACTACAGCTTCGCCTACACGCACAAGTACAACTGGATCGTGCTGCTGCTGATCATGCTCGGCGGCGCGGCCATCCGCCAGTTCTTCGTGGTGCGGCACCGCTTCAAGCTGGGCAACGCGGGCAATCCGCTGCCCTATGCGCTGGTCGGCATCGTGGTGCTGGGCCTGACGATCGTGTGGATGAAGCCAGAGCCGGTCGCCGCGCCCGCGGTGGCTGCTGCCGCTCCGGCCGTGCAGTTCAAGGACGTGCAGAAGGTGCTCGAGCAGCGCTGCTTCATGTGCCACGGCCCTGCCGTGCAGATGAAGAACGTGCGCGTCGATTCGCCCGAGCAGGTGGCGGCCCACGCGCAGGCCATCTACCAGCAGGTGGTGGTCACCAAGATCATGCCGATGAACAACGCCACGGGCATCACCGACGAAGAGCGGGCCCTGGTCGGCCGCTGGTTCCAGGCAGGCGCAAAGACCAACTAGTCAGACAGAAGTTGACCGGCGGCAAGCGGGGCCGGTCGCGGTCCGCAGCACAATCGCCGGATTGGAGACAAAGCAGCAATGACGACCGCATCGACCCCGGCCTTCGGCCCCGCCCCCGATCCGCGCGAAGCCCCGCGCGCCTTCCTCGAACATCTCTACCGCGTGGCGGTGGACCGCGCGCTGCCGCTGTCCACGCTGGGCGCCCACCTGCCGCCGCCACCCAAGGGCCGGACGCTGGTGCTGGGCGCCGGCAAGGCCGGCGGCTCGATGGTGCACGCACTGGAGGCCCTGTGGCCGGCCGACGCGCCGCTGTCGGGGCTGGTCGTCACGCGCTATGACCACATTCCGCCGCGCCCGGAAGGGCTGCCGCAGCGCATCGAGATCGTCGAGGCCGCGCACCCCGTGCCCGACGCGGCGGGCCAGCAGGCGGCCGAGCGCATCCTCGCGCTGACGCAGGGCCTCACAGCCGACGACCTCGTGCTGTGCCTCATCTCCGGTGGCGGCTCGTCGCTGCTGGTGCTGCCGGCCGAAGGGCTGACGCTGGCCGACAAGCAGCGTATCAACAAGCAACTGCTCGAAAGCGGCGCCGGCATCGGCGAGATGAACTGTGTGCGCAAGCACCTGTCGCGCATCAAGGGCGGCCGGCTGGCGGCGGCATGCGCGCCGGCCCGCGTGGTGACGCTGACCATCAGCGACGTGCCCGGCGACGATCCGGCCGTCATCGCCAGCGGCCCGACCGTGCCCGACGCCACCACCTGCGCCGACGCGCTGGCCATCCTCGACCGCTACGGTATCGAGGTGCCCGCGCCGGTGCGTGCGCGCCTCGAGAGCGGCGAACTCGAGACGCCCAAGCCCGACGACGCCGTCTTCAAGGGCCACGAGACGCACATGATCGCCACGCCCCAGCAGTCGCTCGAAGCGGCGGCGCGGGCGGCGCGCGAGGCCGGCATCGAGGCGCACATCCTCAGCGACGAGATGGAAGGCGAGTCGCGCGAAGTCGGCAAGGTGCATGCCGCGCTCGCACGCGCCGTGCCGCACCGCGGCGAGCCTTTCGCGCGGCCCTGCGTCATTCTTTCGGGCGGCGAGACCACCGTGACGATCCGTCCCCGCCAGCCGGGCCAGGCCAAGGGCAGGGGCGGGCGGGCCGGCGAGTTCTGCATGGGACTGGCCGGCGCGCTCATGGGCCAGCCGCAGGTGTGGGCGCTGGCGGCCGACACCGATGGCATCGACGGCGTGGAAGACAACGCCGGTGCCTTCGTCACCCCGGACACGCTGGCGCGCGCCACGGCCGCCGGAAAGAAGCTGTCCGACCACCTCGACCGCAACGACGCCTACGGCTACTTCGACGCCATCGGCGACCTGTTCGTGACCGGGCCCACGAACACCAACGTCAACGACTTCCGCGCGCTGCTGGTGCTCTGAAGGAGTCGGGCGAGGCGCCCGCTGGTCGTCGAGCACCATGTCGATGCGCCTGACCGCCGCAGCGATCGGCAGGCGACGGCCGCCCAGGCCGAGACCGCATGCAGGCGAGGTTTGTGAACTCGGGTTAACCTATGCCCCCGGCGGCCTCAGGCTGCCGTTGCCGTATGTACACCCGCCAGGGTGCCGCGCCGCACACCCAGAATTCCCCATTCTTCTTTTCATCATCCAGTCCTGAAGGAATAGCTCGCCATGACCGCCACCTACACCGACACCCGCCTGCTGATCGACAACGAGTGGGTCGACGCCACCGGCGGCAAGACGCTGGACGTCGTGAATCCCGCCACCGGCAAGGCCATCGGCAAGGTGGCGCATGCCAGCATCGCCGACCTGGACCGCGCCCTCGCCGCCGCGCAGCGCGGCTTCGAAACCTGGCGCAACACCCCCGCCAACGAGCGCGCCGCCGTCATGCGCCGCGCCGCGGGCCTGATCCGCGAACGCTCCCTCGAAATCGCCAAGCTGCTCACGCAGGAGCAGGGCAAACCGCTGGGCGAGGCCAAGGTCGAGACGATGGCCGCCGCCGACATCATCGAGTGGTTCGCCGACGAAGGCCGCCGCGTCTACGGCCGCATCGTGCCCTCGCGCAACCTGGCCGCGCAGCAGCTGGTGCTGAAGGAGCCGCTGGGCCCCGTCGCCGCCTTCACGCCCTGGAACTTCCCGATCAACCAGATCGTGCGCAAGCTTGGCGCGGCGCTGGCCACCGGCTGCTCGTTCCTGGTGAAGGCGCCCGAGGAAACCCCGGCGTCGCCCGCCGCGCTGCTGCGCGCCTTCGTCGACGCGGGCATCCCGCCCGGCGTGGTTGGCCTGGTGTTCGGCAACCCCGCCGAGATCTCGAACTACCTGATCGCCCACCCGATCATCCGCAAGGTCACCTTCACCGGCTCGACCCCGGTCGGCAAGCAGCTGGCCGCGCTGGCCGGCCAGCACATGAAGCGCGTGACGATGGAGCTCGGCGGCCATGCCCCGGTCATCGTCGCCGAAGACGCCGACGTGGCGCTGGCCGTGAAGGCCGCCGGTGCCGCCAAGTTCCGCAACGCGGGCCAGGTCTGCATCTCGCCGACCCGCTTCCTGGTGCACAACAGCCTGCGCAACGAGTTCGCCAGCCTGCTGGTCAAGCACGCCGAAGGCCTGAAGCTCGGCGACGGCCTTGCCGAAGGCACCAACCTCGGCCCGCTGGCCAATGCGCGCCGCCTCACGGCCATGGCCTACGTGCTGGAAGATGCCCGCAAGAAGGGCGCCACGGTCGCGACCGGCGGCGAACGCGTCGGCGATGCCGGCAACTTCTTCGCGCCCACCGTGCTGACCGACGTGCCGCTGGACGCCGACGTGTTCAACAACGAACCCTTCGGCCCCATCGCCGCCATCCGCGGCTTCGACACGCTGGAAGAAGCGATCGCCGAAGCCAACCGCCTGCCTTTCGGCCTGGCCGGCTACGCCTTCACCAAGTCGATCAAGAACGCCCACCTGCTGAGCCAGAAGCTCGAACTGGGCATGCTCTGGATCAACCAGCCGGCAACGCCCTCGCCGGAAATGCCTTTCGGCGGCGTGAAGGATTCGGGCTACGGCTCGGAAGGCGGCCCCGAGGCGCTCGAGGCCTACCTGAACACCAAGGCGGTTTCGATCCTCGGCGTTTGAGTTTCACTCTTCGGCGGTGGCATTCCAGAAGGCCTGCTGCACGCCGTCGAGTGCCTCCAGTTCCTCGATGACGCGGTCGAGCTCCTCGGGCTCGACCGCCGTCGCGTAGAGCGTCGCACCGATCTCGGTGTCGGCCGGCCCGAAGGGGTGCTGGTCGACGTCGCGCACCGGGTAGTTCGCGGCCTCCAGCAGCACCAGCAGATGGTCGAGCACGTCGGGCCGCGCCGCGCGCGAGCAGATCACGCGCACCACGTACGTCGCTTCGCTGCTCTCCTCGCTGATCGGCTGGCGGTTGATGCGGTTCACAACCGGCCGCAGCAACGTGTTGCTGGCCAGCACGAACAGCGCCGCAATGAGTGCTTCGCCGAGCAGGTCCGCGCCCGCGCAAGCGCCCACCGCCGCCGACCCCCACAGCGTCGCCGCCGTGTTCAACCCCGTGACGTTGGCGCCTTCCTTCATGATCGCGCCCGCGCCCAGGAAGCCGATGCCCGACACGACATAGGCCACCACGCGCACCGCGCCCCCGCTGCCGTCCAGCCGGTAGGCCATGTCGACGAACACCGCCGCGCCCACGGCCACCAGCGTGTTGGTGCGAAGGCCCGCCGTGCGCTGCCGTATCTGGCGCTCCAGGCCGATCACCGAGCCGAGGATGAACGCAGCGGCCACGCTGATGAAGGTGTCGAGCAGCGAAGCCAGGTTGATGTTGTGGATGGCTTGCATCGATGGATTCCCTCTTGTTGTTGATGTTGGTGCCGCAGTTTGAAGCCGCCCGGTGTCATGAACATGTCATGCAGCCCGGACGACCACGGGAAGTCACTGCCACCCGTACCTGCGCGCATACCACCCCTTCACCGCCTGCGTCAGCAGCGCGTAGCCCAGCAGCATCGCCGCCAGCCACGGGAAGTACGCCAGCGGCAGCGCCTGCAGCTTGAAGTAGTGCGACAGCGGCCCCATCGGCAGCCAGATGCCCACGGCGGCGATGGCGGCGCCCATGATCAGCAACGGCCATGCGGCGCGGCTTTGCAGGAACGGGATCTTGCGGGTGCGGATCAGGTGCACGATCAGCGTCTGCGACAGCAGGCCCTCGACGAACCAGCCTGACTGGAAGAGCGTCTGGTGATCCACCGAGTTGGCGGCGAAGACGAACCACATCACCGTGAAGGTGAGGATGTCGAACACCGAGCTCAGCGGGCCGAAGAACACCATGAAGCGGCCCAGGTCGGCCGGGTTCCAGCGCTGCGGGCTCTTGAGGAACTCGTCGTCGACGTTGTCGAACGGGATCGCGATCTGCGACACGTCGTACAGCAGGTTCTGCACCAGCAGGTGCAGCGGCAGCATCGGCAGGAAGGGCAGGAACGCGCTTGCCACCAGCACCGAGAACACGTTGCCGAAGTTCGAGCTCGCGGTGAGCTTGATGTACTTGAGCATGTTCGCGAAGGTGCGGCGGCCCTGGATGACGCCTTGCTCCAGCACCATCAGGCTCTTCTCGAGCAGGATGATGTCGGCCGACTCCTTGGCCACGTCCACCGCGCTGTCCACCGAGATGCCGATGTCCGCGGCGCGCAGCGCGGGCGCGTCGTTGATGCCGTCGCCCATGAAGCCCACCACGTGCCCGTTGGCATGCAGCGCGTGAACGATGCGTTCCTTGTGCGCGGGCGTGAGCTTGGCGAAGACCTGGTGCGCCTCGACGACCAGCTTCAGGTCGGCATCGACCATCTCCTCGATCTCCGCACCGAGAACGATGCGGCCCACTTCCAGGCCCACGTCGGCGCAGACCTTGCGCGTGACCAGCTCGTTGTCGCCCGTCAGCACCTTCACCGCCACGCCGTGCTCGGCGAGCGCGCGCAGCGCGGGCGCGGTCGATTCCTTCGGCGGATCGAGGAAAGCCACGTAGCCCAGCAGCGTGAGCCCCGATTCGTCAGCCACGCCGTAGGCCGGCTTCTGCTCATCGACTTTCAGCGAGCGGCTGGCCACGGCCACCACGCGAAGGCCCTGGGCATTGAGCTCCGAGGCCACGCTGTGGATGCGCGCGAGCACGTCGGCGTCGAGCGACAGCACTTCCGCGCCGCGTTCGACCGAGGTGCACACCGAGAGGATCTCTTCCAGCGCGCCCTTGCAGATCAGCAGGTGCTCGCTGCCGCCGTTGGCCACCACCACCGACATGCGGCGGCGCGAGAAGTCAAAGGGCACCTCGTCGATCTTGCGGTAGGCGGTCTGCAGGCGGGTTTCGAGCTGCATCTCGGCGTGGCTCAGCACGGCCTTGTCGAGCAGGTTCTTCAGTCCCGTCTGGTGGAAGCTGTTGAGGTAGGCCAGCTGCAGCACGTGGTCGGACCGCTCGCCCCATGCGTTGGTGTGGCGCTCGAGCACGATGCGGTCCTGCGTCAGCGTGCCGGTCTTGTCGGTGCACAGCACGTCCATCGCACCGAAGTTGTGGATGGCTTCGAGCCTTTTGACGATCACCTTCTGGCGCGACATCACCACCGCGCCCTTGGCCAGCGTGGCGGTCACGATCATCGGCAGCATCTCTGGCGTGAGGCCCACCGCGATCGACAGCGCGAACAGCGCCGCCTCCCACCAGTCGCCCTTGGCCACGCCGTTGATCACCAGCACCAGCGGCGCCATCACCAGCATGAAGCGGATCAGCACCCAGCTCACGCGGTTGATGCCGGCCTGGAAGGCGCTGGTGCCGCGGTCGGCGGCCGTCACGCGCTGGGCCAGCGCGCCGAAGAAGGTGCGGTCGCCGGTGTGCACGATCACCGCGGTGGCAGTGCCGCTGATCACGTTGGTGCCCATGAAGAGCAGGTTCTCGCGTTCCAGCACGCCTGCCGCATGGTCGCCACGGTCGACCACGAACTTCTCGACCGGCATCGCCTCGCCCGTCAGCGCCGACTGGCTGATGAAGAGGTCCTTGGCCGTGATCAGCCGGCAATCGGCCGGAATCATGTCGCCGGCCGAAAGCGCGATCACCTCGCCCGGCACGAGGTCGCGCATCGGCACCTCGACGCGCACCGTGCCGGCGTGCGTGGTGTCGAAGCCCTCGTCGCCGGCCGCGCCCGCCTTGTGGCCCGGGGCGGGGCGCAGCACGGTGGAGGTGTTGCTCACCATCGCCTTGAGCCGGTCGGCTGCCTTGTTGGAGCGCGACTCCTGCAGGAAGCGCAGCACCGTCGACAGCACCACCATGCTGCCGATCACCAGCGTGGCCTTCATGTCCTCGGTGACGTAGGAGACCAGCGCCAGCACTGTCAGCAGCAGGTTGAACGGGTTGCGGTAGCACTGCCACAGGTGCTGCCACCAGCGCAGCGGCTGCTCGTGACGCACCTCGTTGCTGCCCAGGCGTTTGCGCAGCACCTGCGCGTGTCCTTCGCTGAGGCCGCGCGGCGAGCTGCCGAGCTTGACCAGCATCTCGCCGGCATCGGTGCGCGAGGCCGCGTTCAGGGCCTTCGCGATGTCGGGCGGCATGCTGATGGAGCCGGTTCCGACGGGCTTCGAACCCAGCAGCGTCTGCCAGCGTTCGAAGTGGTGCAGCATGTGGCGGCTGCGCAGGAAGCTTTCGAAAAAGGACTTGAGGACGTTCTTCATGATGTTCTCCTTCGGAGCGGCCGCCACCGGCGCCCGCGGAAGGAGAACCCCGGCATCGATCAGCCGGCCGGGCTCAACCCTCTGCGAGGCGCGGCAGCGGGCCGCGTCGTTGTTGGAATAGGTCTTGGCGAAGGGGGCGCGCTATGGCGCCAACAAGAGGCGGGGTCCATGGTGTGCTCCTGGGTTGCTTGCGAGTTGTTCGAAAGGAAAAGGCGTGAAGCGCGGATCAGCGGCGGGGCACGCAGATCGGCTGCAGCAGCAGATAGCTGCGGATGCGGCGCGTGGTCCAGAGCGCTGCAGCCTGGTCGAGCTTGGCATCCACGGCAGGCGCTGCTTCCGCCGCCGCAGGGGCGGCGTGCGCAGGCACGTGCGCCGACGGACGAACACGCGGCTGTTCGTGCGGCTGACGACGAAGATGGAAGTGACGCATGACAAGGCTCCTTCGCACAGAAGGGCCTCGCGCACGGACGCACGCAAGCTGACTGAAATAGTCAGTGACGAGAACGACGGGAATCGGGAGGAGGGGAGCCGCTTGCCGGAATGGCAAACGGGTCACGCTGTGTGCAACGACCGGCACGCAGCGCGGGGGAAGCCTGCGCTAGAGGGCCGGATGTGTCACGCCTGCCGAGGCACGCGTCTTGTCACTGATCCAACTGGCACTGTCCACGCACGGGGCTCCGAAATGAAGATTTCCAGATTGTTGCACCGCATCACAGGGTGCGTCAACCCGCGGGACGGTGTTTTACGATGCGATTCGCGGGCTTATTGCCTCCATGTTGCGATTGGCCTGCAGCATTCGACGCGAACCTTTCAATCTGCATTCAATTCGATGAAGACACCGTCAGTCTTGTTCATCTGCACGGGGAATATCTGCCGCTCCCCGACAGCCCACGTTCTCCTGATGCACAAGGCTCGCGCAGCCGGCTTCGATGTCGAAGTCGACAGCGCCGCCATCTCCAATGAAGAGTGCGGCAACCCGCCGGATCCGCGCTCCGTGGCCGAGGCCAGGCGGCGCGGCATCGAGATGCACGCGCACTGCGCGCGGCAGGTTCGCAAGTCCGACTTCGATCGCTTCGAACTGATCATCGGCATGACCGCGCAGCACTGCGCGGCGCTGCGCAGGCTCGCGCCCGCCAGCACGGCCGGCAAGATCCATCTGTTCACCGAATACGCCGACGGCATCGAGGGCGACGTGCCCGATCCGTGGTACGGCGGGCAGAAGGATTTTGTCGAGGTCTTCGACTTGATCGACCTGGGCGTGGATGGCCTGCTCGCGCGACTGCAAGCCGACGCTGGGGCTACCAGCGCACCCGCACGCCCACCGAGGCGTTGAGCGAGCTCTTCATGCGCGTGTCTCCGCCGGTGGCCCACAGCTTGCCCAGCTCGCCGTAGATCGCCGTGCGCTCGCCGAGTGCGAGGGTGAAGCCGCCGGCCAGTTCGGTGCTGGTGCCGCCTGTTTCGCTGGCGATGCCGGTGCTGCCGGCCGGCCCTGTCAGGCGCGCGATGTCGGTGCCGCTCGATGCGCGGTTCACGTTGATGCGCGCGTAGGGCTGCAGCAAGCCGGCACCGGTGGCGATGGAGCCCTTGATGCGCACGCCGGCGCGCGCGATCAGGCCGTCGTGCGTGTCCTGCGTGATCCACGCGCCGGAGATGCTCGCGCCGTCCATGCTCAGGCGCTGGTGGATGAGCTGCAACTGCGGCTCCACGCGCCAGCCGCCTCCGATGTCGAAGGCCTTGCCCACTTCCAACGAAGCCAGGAAGCTGTCGCCCTTGCCCGAGCTGCCCATGCTCGCAAGAGGCCGCGCGGTGTAGCGGTGCTGGCCGCCTTGCAGCACGATGTCGGTGTACCAGCCGGCATCGTTGTGCCAACTGGCGTACACCCCGAGGTAGCGGCTGCGCAGATCGCTGCGGCCCACGCGCAGGCCCTGGATGCCGCTGGCGAAGCCGCGCACGTCGACGTCGCCCTCGAGCTGGCCGACGTAGATGCCGGCACGCCAGTTCGCATCGGCCCACAGGTCGGTGCCGGCCTGGAAGCCGGTGAGGCGGCCCTTGCTCTCGGGGCTCACGGTGCCGCGCTGGCGCACGTCGATGTCGGTGCTCAGCACGCGGCCCCATGCGCGGCGTCCGGCGTCGGCCCTTGTGCCGCCTGCGTCGTTGGCCTGCCGCATCTCGTCGCCGCCGCGCAGGTGCAGGTTGCCGAGCATCGCGACATTGGCCTGGCGCAACTGCTGGGGCAGGGCGGCATAGAGCGGAACTTCGGCGCGATAGGTCGGCAGGCCCGGCCCGCCCGGTGCACCTGGCACGCCTGGGCCGCCCGCGCCCGTGGTCGAGCGCAGGTACCAGTTCTCGCCCGCACCGTTCGCATCGGCGGGATAGAGGCGGTATTCGTAGGCACCGGCATCCACGTGCCCGCCGGCGAGCGTGAAGGCGTCCCTGGTGGTCTGCGCGGTGGTGGTCGCGCCGTTGAGGGCGCTGATCACCTCGATGCCGTTGCCCGTGGTCAGCGCGCCCAGGCCTGCGAGATTGACGATCTGCACGGTGGTGCGGCCGCTGGCCGTTGCGCCGGCGCCGTCGAGCACCAGCCGGTCGGACGGGCCGCTCGCGTTCAGCACCGCGCCCAGCCGCAGTACGCCGTTGTTGCCCACGTAAGGCCCGGTCACGGTGAGGCTGGTGCCGGCCGTCGCGCCCGGCAGCGAAACCGTGCCGCTGTTGTTCAGCGACGCGACGGTCTGGTTGAAGCCCGCGAGGTCGAGCGTCGCGCCCGCGGCCACGCCGTGGGCCGAAGTCGCGCTGAAGGCGTTGGCAGCACCGGCCTGCAGCGTGCCCGCATTCACCTGCGTCGCGCCGCCGTAGCTGTTCGAGCCGGCGAGGGTGAAGGTGCCGGTGCCCTGCTTCACGAGGCTGCCGCTGCCGCTCAGGCTGCCGCCGAACGTGGTGCTGGTGTTGTTGCCGCCGGTGGTGAGCGTCGCGCTGCCCAGCTTCAGTTCGCCGCCCGCGCTGCCCCCGCCCGAGAGCGAGCCGATGGTCTGGTCGAAGCCGTTCAGGTCCAGTGTGGCGCCGGCCTTGTCGGCCAGCGCGATCGTCGCCGCCGGGTTCAGCAGATCGGCCGCGCCGAGCCGCAGCGTGCCGGAGTCGACCACCGTGGCACCCGTGTGGTTGTTGGTGCCGGCCAGGGTCAGCGTGCCCTGGCCCGATTTGACGAGGGTGCCGCTGCCGCCCAGTGTGCCGCTCGCGGTGAAGTCGTGAGCCGCGTCGACGACCTCGATGCCGCCGCCCGCCGCGCCGATGTCGATGTCGCGTGCCGTACCGGCGAAGCCCGTGCCGGTGATCTGCAGGCGCCCGCCGTCGAGCGCGAGCCCGCCGCCGGCCGCGCCGAGGTTGGCATCGGCGGAAACCGACAGCACGCCACCCTGCACGGCCGTGCCGCCTGTGTAGGTGTTGGTGCCGCCCAGCACCAGCGTGCCCGCACCTGTCTTGGCGATGCCCGCGCTGCCGTCGATGGCGCTGTTCACCGTCGCGACGAAGCCCGTAGAGGCCGCGCTGCCGTCGCCCACGCGGATCTCGGCCTTGCCGCCGCCGGTGCCCAGCAGCGTGAGCGCATCGCCGGCCAGCGTATAGCCGCCGCTGGTGAACTGCATGCCCAGCGCCTGCACCGCGCCACCGGTCTTGTCGATGGTCACGGTGCCCGGCGCGCCGCCGAAGATGGCGAAGCCCGGCTGCGGCTGCATGGGCACGGTCACGGTACCGGCCGCGTCGGTCCAAACCGGGCTGGTGGTCGACCACGTGCCCGTGCCGCCGCCGGATTGCACGGGGCTGGCCAGGCCGTCGGCGTTCCAGAAATTCAGCGTCAGGCCGGTGGTGTTGAGCAGGTTGAAGCGCTTGTCGGCGCTGAGGTTCTGCAGCAGCACCGTGCTGCCGCCCGGCAAGCCGCCGAGCGAAAGGCTGCCGGCGCCCGTCAGCGAGCCGCCGTAGTCGACGAGCCGGTACACGCCGGGGCCGAAGCTGCCGGCGTTGGCGACGTTCAGCGTCACCGTGCCGCCGAGCGACAGGTCGCCGCCCACGCTCACGCTGTCGCTCGCGCCCGGCGTGCTGAAGTTGGGGCCAGGCGCGCCGAAATCGAAATCGAGCGTGCTGCCGGCGGCGAGCGAAAGATTGCCGCCCACGGCCAGCACGCCAAAGCTTCCGGCGGTGCCGGCGCCCGGAGCCAGCTTCGCGCCCGTGTTCAGGGTGACGTCGCCGCCGATGCGGCCGGTTCCGCCCAGCGTGGCGCCGGTCAGCACCGTGACCGCGCCGGTGCCCGTGGCGCTGCCGCTCGCATTGGTGGCCAGCAGCGTGCCCGAAGCGACGGTGGTGGTGCCTGCATAGGCGTTCGCGCCGCCAAGGCTCAGGATGCCGGTGCCGCTGTAGCTGAGGCCGGAGCCGCCACCGATCACGCCGCCCAGTGCGATGTTCTTCGCGCCCGTGACGCTCAGCGCGCCATCGAGCGTGACGTCGTTCGCCAGCGCGACGTCGGCGCTCGATGTCAGCGTGGCGGCGCCGCTCACAGTCAGCGTGCCCGTGCCCAGCGAGGTGCCGGTGCCCACGCCGAGCGTGCCGGCCTGCAGCGTCACACCGCCGCCGAAGTTGTTGGCGCCGCCGAGCACCAGCGTGCCGGCGCCGGTCTTGATGAGAGAGCCTCCGCCGCCGATGGGCCCGTTCAGCGTGAGATCGTTGGCGCCGCCCACCGTCAGGCCCGCGCCTGCGCCGAGCGATACGGCGTTGACCAGCGTCAGGGCGCCGGCCGTGCTTTGCAGGCCGGCGTTGCCCGTCACGCCGAGGGTGCCGCTGCCCAGCGAGGTGCTGGTGCCCAGCGAAAGAGTGCCGCCCGCCAGTGAAACGCCGCCCGAGAAGTCGCTCGCGCCGTCCAGCGTGACGCCGCCGGGACCGTTCACCGCGAGCGCGCCGGCGCCGGTGATGGTGCCGCCCAGCGCGAGCGCGTTGGCACCGGTCAGGCTCAGCGTGGTCCCGCTGCCCAGGGTTACGCCGTTGCCGAGCACGACGCCCGGCACGTTCGCCATGAGGCTCGCGTTGCCTGTCACGGCGAGCCCGCCGGTGCCCAGCGCGAGGTTGTTGCCCACGCCGAGCGTGCCGCTGCCCAGCGTGACGCCGCCGCTGAAGCCGGCGTTCGCGGCGTTCAGGCTCAGCTTGCCGGTGCCGTTGAACGACAGCGCACCCGCGCCCGACACCAGCCCGCCCAGCGCGATGTCGTTGCTGCCGCCCACATCCAGGCCCGCGTTGAGCGCCACCGCGTTGCCCAGGTTCACACCCGCGCTGGCATCGAGCGTGGCCGCGCCGTTGACCGTGAGCGCGCCGAGTCCCAGCGAGGTGTTGGTGCCCACGCCCAGTCCGCCGCCCAGCAGGTTCACTCCGCCGGCGAAACCGTTGGCGCCGCCCAAGGTGAGCTTGGCCGGCCCCGACTGCGTCAGTCCGCCGAGGCCGCCGATGGTGCCGTTGAGCGAGAGAGCGCTGCTGCTCGCAACGTTCAGCCCCGCATTCAGGTTGAAGTTGTTGGTCAGGCCCACGGGCGTATTCGCTGCCAGCGAACCGGCGCCACTCACCGTCACCGCGCCCGTGCCCAGCGCGAGGTTGTTGCCCACGGTGAGCTGGCCGCCCCCCAGGTTGAAGCCACCGCTGAAGTCGTTGGCACCGTTGAGCGTGAGCCCTGGCGCGCCGGCCAGGCTCATCCCGCCCGCGCCGCTGATCTTGCCGTTGAGCGTCAGCGCACCGCCGCTTCCGCCGCCGCCCAGGTTCAGCGTGTTGTTGAGCACGATGTCGTTGCTCAACGCGAGGCCGTTCTTGCCGGTCAGCGTGGCGGCGCCATCGACCGTCAATGCGCCGGAGCCGAGCGCGGTTGCGGAGCCGAGGTCTATCGAGCCGGCCTGCAGCACGGTGCCGCCGCTGTAGTTGTTGGCGCCGTTCAGCACCAGGTCGCCACTGGCGAGCGTCAGGCTGCCGCCGCCGTTGATGTTGCCGTTCAAGCTCAGCGTGCCCGCGCCGTTGAGCGTCAGCGCGCCGTTGAGCTGCACCTGATTGGTCAGCGTGCCGGTGAAGGCGGTGTTGAGCGTGGCGGGGCCGCCGACCAGGAACAGGCCCGTGCCGAGCGAACTCGCGTTGCCCAGCGTCAGGCCGCCGCCATTGAGGGCCAGCCCGCCGCTGAAGTCGTTGTTCCCCGACAGCGTGAGCGTGCCGCTGCCGTTCTTGATCAGCCCTCCGGCGCCGGTGACGGTGCCGCCCAGCGTCAGGGAGTTTGCGCCCTGAACGATCAGGCCGCCCGTGAGGCTGATGTTCTGCGTCAGCGTCAGGCCTGCCACCGAGGCCTGCATGGAACCACCGTTCGCCGTGAGCGTTCCGGTGCCGAAGGACAGCGCATCGTCGAAGATCGCGGTGCCGCCGTTGAGCGCGGCCGCGCCGCTCACCACGGGGCCCTCGAGCGTCCAGGTGCCGCTGTTGACGACGAGGTTCTCGAAGTTCAGGTACTGCAGGCTCGAGACCGTGCCCGCGCCGCCGCTGCCGGAGCCAGGCCCCGCCACGGTGTTCTGCAGCACCAGCGTGTCGTTGCCCCCTATGCCCGCGTCGACCGTACCCCCGGCGGCGAAGGTGAGGAAGCTCGGCGGCACCGCGGGCGTCGGAATGGTCACGCCGGGCAGCGGCACCAGCCCGCCGTTGATCGACGAGCCCGTGACCGCCACGAAAGTGTCGTTGCTCAGCGTCGTGCCCAGCGAGACGCTGCCGTTGATCGTGCCAGCGTTGACGAAGGCGTTGCCGCCGCTGTCGGGGCTCTGGAAGGCCACGCGGCCGGTGATCGTTCCGGTGTTGGTGAAGTTGACGTTGCCGCCGCCGTACACGGCGACGGCGATCGAGTTGATCGGATCGAAGAGCCCGAGCGCGCTCATGCCGATCGTGCCGCTGTTGTTGAAAGTCGTGGTCCCGGTGGTGGCGATGACGGCCGCCGCGCCCAGCAGGCCGAAGGTGCCGTCGAAGGTGCCTTCGATCATGCCCTGGTTGTTCACCGTGACGTTGCCGCTGCCGGGCACGACCAGGTTGCCGATCGTGAGGGCCCGCGAGAGCACGAGGGAGCCCGCTGCGTTGGCGTCGATGGCGCCCAGGTTGTTGAGCGTGATGCCGTTGCCGCCCAGCGTCATCGCCGTGCCGCCCGGCAGGGTGCTCATGATGCCGCCCGACTGCACCGTGACGGCAAGACCGTTGGCGTTGCTCAGGAAGCTGTTCGGGTTGGGGGGCAGCAGGATCGGAACGCCGGTGCAGGTGACCACGTCGTTGTCGACAGGCGAGGCGGGCGTGCAGGCCGCGAGCGCCGTGCCGCCATGCAGTGCCAGTGCGGCCAGAGCCGCGAGGGCCCCGAGCGCAGGAGCGGCGCCCCTGCGCGCGGTGCGCCTTCGTCCCCTGACTGCTGTCCCTCCGGAACCGCTGGCGCTCTTCGCCAGTTCGGAAACCACGCGATACCGGCTCTGCCGGCGGTCGAAGATCACACGGTAGACATGGTTCACGGCTCGCCTCCAAGCCTTTGTAATGCGTGTGATTATTTGTGAGGCATGGGCGAGGTGAATATCTGCCGAAAGGACTCAGGACGCGTGATGCGGCAAGAGAAAGAAGAAATATGGCGTAGGTGAAAACCAGCGCCGGGCAGGTGGCGCCGGCTTCGCGGCTATTCGCAGAGCACCCGTATGGAGGGCGGAATCGCCACGGCCCGGATCCCGCCGCCTTCGCGCTTCGCCCCGAAGATGCGCACTTCCTCGCACTCCAGGATCAGCTCGCTCCCGCGCGTCACGCGGTAGGTCTGCACGAAGCTCTTCTCGCGCCACTCGGTGATGCGCACCGCAATCTGCAGCGTGTCGCCGTAGCTCGCGGACTTCACGAAGCGCGTGTGCGTGTCGACCAGCGGCGTGCCGATCACGCCCAGCGTCTCGGTCGTTTCCTCCCAGCGCGGCACGCCGCATTCGGCGAAGAAGTGGCGCGAGGCCGCATCGATCCAGCGGAAGAAGTTCGGAAACCAGACGATGCCGGCGGGGTCGCAGTCGCCGAACTCCACGCGCACGGTGTAGACGACTTCCTTGGTTGCGTTGATGCTTGTATTGCTCATCAGCCCATTCTCGTCGGCAGCCACAGGGCAATGATGGGGAACGCGATCAGGATCACCAGCCGCACGATGTCGGTCACGATGAACGGCAGCACGCCCTTGAAGATGGTGGTGAAGCTCACGTCCTTCACCACGCTCTTGATGACGAACACGTTCATGCCCACCGGCGGGTGGATCAGGCCGAGTTCCACCGTCATCACGATGATCACGCCGAACCAGATCGGGTCGAAGCCCAGGTGCACGATCACCGGGTAGATGATCGGCACCGTGAGGATGATCATCGCCATCGCGTCCATCAGGCAGCCCAGCACCAGGTACATGAGCATGATGAGCGCGAGCACGCCGTAGCGGCCGATGCCCAGGCCGGTAAGAAACTCGGTGAGCTTCTGCGGGCTCTGCGTGATGGTGAGGAAGTAGCCGAACAGCAGCGCGCCGATCAGCACCGTGAACACCGCCGCCGCCGTGCGCGTGGCCGACAGCAGCGCCTCGCGGATCTTCGGCCCGTCGAGCTTGCGCCGTACCAGCCCGAGGATGAAGGCGCCGCTCGCGCCCACGCCGCCCGCCTCGGTCGGCGTGAAGAAGCCGCCGTACAGGCCGCCGATGACGAACACGAACAGCACCAGCGGCGCCCACACGTTCTTCAGGTCCTTGAGGCGTTCCGACCAGGGCTTGACCTCGCCGCCGGGCAGCCAGCCGGGCCGCGTCTTCACGATGACCGCGATGGTCAGCACGTACATCGCCATCGCGAGGATGCCGGGCACGATGCCCGCCATGAAGAGCTTGCCGATGTCCTGCTGCGTGAGGATGGCGTACACCGCAAGCACGGTCGATGGAGGCAGGATCGCGCCCAGCGTGCCGCCCGCGGCGATCACGCCGGTGGAGAAAGACTGCGGGTAGTTGAAGCGGCGCATCTCCGGATAGGCCACCGCCGAGAACGTGGCGGCCGTGGCCACCGACGAGCCGCAGATCGCCGCGAAGCCGCCGCATGCCACCACGGTGGCCACGCCCAGGCCGCCACGCAGGTGGCCGATCATCGAGTTGGCGGCCTTGAAGAGCTCGCGGCTCACGCCCGAGACCGACACCAGCGCTCCCATCAGCATGAACATCGGGATCACGCCGAAGGTGTAGTCGGTCACGGTGCGCATGGAGGTCTGGCCCACCAGCTTGAGCGCGGGGCCCGGCCCGACGAGGTAGCTGTAGCCCACCACGCCCACCAGGCCCATCGCCATGCCGACCGGCACGCGCAACAGCATCAAGACGAAAAGGGCGACGAAGCCCAACACTGCGACTGCATCGGGGCTCATTCGTCGGCCTTCTGTTCTGCGTGGACTTCCTCGAGCTGCTCCGGATGGAAGATCAGCCTGTAGGTGCGGATGGCGATCAGCAACACGGCGCACACGTCGCCGGCCCAGGCCACGGCGTAGAACGGCCAGGTCGGGATGTTGAGGTCGTAGGTCTGCACGTTGTCGACATAGGTGCCGCGCACCTTGTCGAACAGCATGATGGTCTGCACCGCCACCACGAAGAGCAGCACCAGCGTGGCGAACACGTCGATGGCGCGCTTCATGCGCGGGCCCGCCGCCGTCCACACCAGGTCGACCGTGATGTGGCCGCCGCGGTAGCTGGTGGCCGCGATGCCCCAGAAGATCAGGATGCCCAGCAGCATGCGGCCGAAGTCGTAGGCGTCGGGGATCGAGGTGTCGAAGAACTTGCGCAGCACCACGGCCACGAAGATGTTGAGCGCGACGATCCCCACGAAGATGGCGGCGAGCCATTCGATCGTGTTGATCGCGCGGTCCATATAGCTGGCGGACCGTGTAGCCATCGCTCAGAGCGCCGATTTGTACTTGGCGAGGCTGGCCTTCAGCGCGTCCATGACGGCCTTCGGATCTTCACCGGCCTTCTTCACGCTGTCGGCCCACTGCGCCTCGGCGGGTGCCGCCGCCTTGCGCCATGCATCCAGCTGATCGGGCGTGAGCTTGTAGATCTCGTGGCCCGACAGCGCCGCCATCTTGGCGTGCCCCGCAAACTCGAAGTCGGCCCACGGTCCTGCCACCTTCTGCGCCCATTCGCTGGTGCAGTGGTCGTCGATCACCTTCTTCTGCGCGGCGGACATGGCGTCGTACTTGCCCTTGTTCATTACCCACACGAAGGGCGTGACGTAAAGCGGCACGTCCATGTGGTACTTCACCACCTTGTCGATGCCGAAGAGGCCGATGGAGCCCCACGGGAAGGTGATGGCGTCGGCCACGCCGCGCTCGAGCATGTCGCGCGACTCGGGGGCCGAGGCCTGCACGTTGGTGCCGCCTAGCGAGGTGATGAGCTGGCCCACGGTGCTGGTGGCCGGGCGCACCTTCATGCCCTTGACGTCGCCGGGCACGGTGATCTTCTTGCGCGAGTGGAAGGTGCCGGGGTCGTGCACGAAGGCGAAGCAGTACTTCACGTCCTTCATTTCCTTGGCCGCGTAGTTGCGGTACCAGGCGTCGATGGCGGCGGAGCCTTCCTTGCCGTTGGCGAACAGGAAGGGCAGCGACGCGCCCGCCATCACCGGGAAGCGGCCCGGCTGGTAGCCCGGGTTCACGTACGAGAAGTCGGCGATGCCGTCGCGCGCCATGTCGTAGTGGTCGAATGCCTTGCCCAGCTGCTCCGAGGGGAAGAGGATCGCGGTGATGGTGCCGCCCGATTCCTTCTTGATGTCGTCGGCCCACGCCTGCAGCGCGGGGTTGAGCGGGTGCTGCGCGGGTACCCAGCTCGACAGCTTGAGCTGCACCGGCTTGTCCTGCGCCTGCACGGCCGGGGCGATCAGCGCGAGGGCTGCGGTGGCCGCCGCGAGGCTCGTGGCCAGGCGACGGGACGGACGGGATTGGCGATTGGCTTTCATGGTCTCCTTCGTTGTGTTGTGTGTCTCTACGAGTGAATCCGCAATCTAGGCAGCCGCGTGCGCGGGGTAAATGGAGGCTTTCCCGTGCGCCTGCACGGGTGCGGGCCCAGCCTGTTCGGCGTGCGAACGCGGCGCATGTATTTCGACGTGCCGGCGCCCGAGTTCGCCCACGCGCGAGGCACCGAGCAGGGTCATCGTGCGTTCGGTTTCCTGCGCGAGCAGCTGCAGCACCGAGAGCGCGCCCTGTTCGCCGCCGCAGGCCAGGCCGTAGACCGGCGCGCGGCCCACGAGCGCCGCGCTGGCGCCGAGCGCGAGCGCCTTGACGATGTCGCTGCCGCGCCGCATGCCGCTGTCCACCAGCACCGGAATGCGGCCGCCGACCGCATCGAGCATGGCCGGCAGCGCGGCGATGGTGGCCGGCGCGGCATCGAGCTGGCGGCCTCCGTGGTTGGAGACCACGATGCCGTCCGCCCCATGCCGCAGTGCGCGGCGCGCGTCCTCGGCGCCCAGCAGGCCCTTGACCAGCAGCGGCCCGTCCCAGAGCCTGCGCAGCCAGCCCAGGCTGTCCCAGGTCAGCGTGCGGTCCATGGCGCGCGAGAGCAGCGCGGCCTGCGTCTGCGCGGAGACCGGTGCGCCGTCTTCATCATCGGGAAGCAGGTTCGCGAACTGCGGCATGCCGCCGCCGGCCAGCCGCAGCAGCCACGCGGGATGCCGCGCCATGTCGAGCAGCGTGCCGGGCGTGAGCCGCATGGGCACACGGAAGCCGTGGCGCAGGTCGCGCTCGCGCAGGCCGCTCACGGGAACATCTACCGTGAGCACCAGCGCCTCGAAGCCTGCATTGCGCGCGCGGCGCACGATGCGCTCGGCGATGGCGCGCTCGCCCATCACGTACAGCTGCATCCAAAGCGCGGCATCGGGCGCGGCGTTGCGCACGTCCTCGATGCGCGTGTTGGAGGCGGTGGAAAGAACGAAGGGCACGCCGGCGGCCTGCGCTGCAGCGGCCAGCTGCGCATCGGCGCGCGGGCGCACCAGGCCGGCCAGCCCGATGGGCGCGATGCCGAAGGGCGCGCGCCAGCGGCGGCCGAAGAGTTCGATGCCGATGTCCACCTTGCTGGTGTCGCGCAGGCATTCGGGAATCAGCGGCAGCGCTTCGAGCGCGTCGCGGTTGCGCTGCATGCAGCGCTCGTCTTCCGCACCGCCGTCGATGTAGTCGAACACCAGCCGCGGCAGCGCGCTGCGGGCGCGGCGCCGGTAGTCTTGCACGTTGAGCAGTTGGGCCATCCTTGCTCAGTCCGCCGCGATCCGGCGCTCGCGGATCAGCGCGCCGAAGCGCTGGAAGTCCGTCGCCGCGCGCTGCTGGAACGCAGCCGGCGAGCCGGGCTGCGGCTCGCCGCCGATCGACGCGATGCGCTCCTGCACGGCCGGCAGCGCGAGCGTGCGGTTGATCTGCGCGTTGAGTTGCGCCACCACTTCGGGCGGCGTTCCGGCCGGAGCGTAGAAGCCGAACACGGTGTCGGCGTCGAAGCCGCGCAGCCCGGCCTCGTCGAGCGTGGGCACGTCGGGAAAGAGCGGCGAGCGCTTCGGGCTGCCGACGGCCAGCAGCCGCAGCTTGCCCGCGCGCACCTGCGTGAGCGCGATGCCGGGGTCGAAGGCGTAGTCGATCTGGCCGGCCAGCAGGTCCTGCAGCGCGGGCGCGGCGCCGCGGTAGGGCACATGCAGCGCGAACAGGTTGGCCTGCGTCTTGAACATCTCGCCCGCGAGGTGCGGCGAGCTGCCGTTGCCCGGCGAGCCGTACGACAGCTTGCCCGGGTTGGCCTTCACGTACGAGATGAACTCCTTCACGTTCGCCGGCGGCAGCGAGGGCCGCGTGACCAGGAACACCAGCACGCGCGCGGCGGCCGCCACCGGCACCAGGTCCTTCGCGGGGTCGAAGCTCATGCGCGAGTACAGGTGCGGGTTCACCGACACCATGCCGCCAGAGCTCATCAGCAGCGTGTAGCCGTCGGCCGGCGCGCGGGCCACGGCCTCTCCGCCGAGGTTGCCGTTGGCGCCGGCGCGGTTCTCGATCACCACCGGCTGCTTCAGCGACTCCTGCAGCGGCTGCGAGATGGCGCGCGCGATCTGGTCGGCGGCGCCGCCTGCGGGGAAGTTGACGATCACCTTGATCGGCTTGGCGGGCCATGTTGTGTTGGCATGCGCCGGGGCGAGCATGGCAGCGGCGGCCAGTGCCAGCAGGCATCGTCGCCAGGGAAGGGCGGGGCGGGTCATCGGTCTTGTCTCCTTTTCTTGTATTTCGCAGCGTCCGGTCAGGCCTTGACCGACGGGGGGCGCTTCATCCAGCGGATCGGCTGTGCCTGCACCGGACGTGGCGCGGCGCCGTGCGCGGCCAGCGTGGCGTCGAGCGCCTTGCCGCCCTCGTCGGCCAGTGCCGCTTCGCGCGCCGCCGCGATGGCCGTGGCACGGGCCGAGGCGGGCAGGGTGCTGCGGCCGGCGAGTTCGTCGATCACGTGCAGCAGGTTGTGCTTGCCGCGCTCGTTGGTGCTGCCGTAGCCCTTGATGAGCCGTCCGCACAGCGCCAGCTCGTGGCCCAGCGCCCAGGTCTCGCGCGTGCCTGCTTCCACGGCCTTGAGCCAGCGTTCGATGAGTGCCTGCTCCTGCGCGAAGCGGCTGCCCAGGCGGCGCAGCCAGCGCAGCGAGGCCAGCAGCCGCAGCGAGGCCATGCCCAGCACCGAGTGGCTGCCCACCTTCAGCGGCAGCGCCCAGGGCGCAAGGCCGCGAGACTGGCGGCCCCGGTCCCAGGCCGTGACGCGGCGCGAGAGCGAGGGCGGCAGCAGCGCCGCGAACTCGGCCGCGCCGGGCTTGAAGTGGTCGTAGACCTTCACGATGTCTTCCTCGCCGGCGCGCACCTCGCGCCGCACGCGCTGCGCGCGGCTGGCGCGGCCCTTGAGCGCGGCCACCCGCACGATGTCGTCGAAGGCCATCCACAGTGCGAGCCAGCGCGCGGCCTCGCGGGTGATGGCGAAGCCCCGCGCGCCGGCCGGATCGGCGGCGCGTTCGGCATCGAGCAGGCGGCCCAGCCGCTCGGCGTAGAGCGATGCGTAGGCGGCGTCCTGGTAATCGAGCACGCGGGCATGGCCCAGCGCGAGCATGTCGTGCACGGCCGGCGGAAAGCGCCGTGCCAGGTCGGAGGGCAGGGCCGCGGCGGGCGGCGGCGCGTCGTTGGTGTCGCCGGCCATCACGCTGCTGACGAAGGCGGCCTGCGCGCGCGGCGCGTTCACCGCATCGAAGGCCGAGGCGAAGCCGCGCAGGCTGGCGGCGGCCATCCTGCCGAGCTTTTCGGGCGCGCTGGTGTCGCCGCCGCGAACGACGTGCTCGTAGGCCTCGCGCGGGAACGGGAACAGCCCGCTGCCCGCGATGGCGCCGAGCATCACCGCGCTGACCACCGTGCCGCTGTCGCGCGCGATGGCGTTCATGTCGAACACATGGTGCTCGCGGCTGAAGGCCTTCACCACGTCGAGCAGCCGCTGCGCGTCGGCGCGGCCGTCGCCGGGCACCATGCGCTCGGCGGTGGTGAGGATGCGCGCCGACGAGCTGATGACCAGCGTGCGCTGCGGCGCGCTCATGCCGTTGCCGATCTGGCGCGCGGTTTCCAGCAGCTCCGAGGAGACGATGGCATCCAGCGCGCCCGGCACGGGGCTCAGGCTGAACACCGGGCGGCGCCCGCCGAGCTGCGCGAGCGGCACGGGGAACACTTCGATGTAGTAGGTGGTGGCGCCGGTGCGCTGCGCCACGCCGGGAATGGACGTGCTCTGCGCCGCGTAGCCGGCATGGCGCGCGGTGTCGACCAGCCATTCGGTGAGCACGCCGCCGCCTTCGCCGCCGAGGGCGCAGACGAGCAATGTGATGGGGCGGTTCTGTTCCATGGTTTCCTCGCCCCTCATGCCGGTTGCAGTGCGCGAACGAAGGCACCGCGCAGGCCGTGAAGAAGCCGCTCATGCCACTTCGGGTTCTGCACCACCTCGGCCCGGTAGAAGCTCGGGCACAGCGTGGCCGCATGGGCGTTCGCGCCGCACAGCCCGCAGCCGACGCAGCCGTCGATGACGGTGGCCACGGGGTCCACCTTCAGCGGATCGGGGTTGTCGCGCAGCGTGAGCGTGGGGCAGCCCGACAGGCGGATGCAGGCGTGGTCGCCGTTGCACACGTCCTCGTCCACGCCGTACTTCACGCGCACCACGCGCTCGCCCTTCTTCAGCAGGCTGGCGATCCACGGCTTGATGCGGCGCTGGCGCTCCAGCTGGCATTCGCCCTCGGCGATCACCACCTTCAGGCCGTCGAAGTCGCTGGTGAGCGCCTCGGTGAGCGTGCGGCGCATGCGCTCCACGTCATAGGTGGTCACGGTGCGCATCCACTGCACGCCCAGGCCCTTGAGCGTGGCCTCGATGGTCTGGTTCTTGTCGACCAGGCTCTGCTGCTTGTCCTCGGCGCGTTCCTTGATCTCGTCGTCCGGCGTGGAGATGATGTCCTGCGTGCCGGTGGCCGAGGTGTAGCCGTTCTTGAAGATCAGCAGCACCGCATCGTCGCCGTTGAAGAGCGCGCTCTGCACGCCGGTGAGCAGGCCGTTGTGCCAGAAGCCGCCGTCGCCCATGATCGACAGGGTGCGCCGGTTCATCATCGGAGCCACGCCCGCGCGGCTCGCGAGGCTCATGCCGTAGCCGAGGATGGAATGGCCCATCGAGAAAGGCTCGAAGGTGCCGAAGGCGTGGCAGCCGATGTCGGCGGCCACGTGCACCGGCCCGGTCTCCTGCTGCGCCAGCTTGAGCGCGGAGAACACCGGCCGCTCCGGGCAGCCGACGCAGAAGCTCGGCGGCCGGTTGGGCAGCGGAGAACTCAGACTGCGCGCCACGGCCTCGCGGCGTTCGCGGTTGCCTGCCAGCCAGGCCTGCGCCGAGTGCGAGGCCTCGTCCGGCTCGATGTACTTCGCGGCGAACGCGCCGATGCCTGCCGAGAGCACCTCCACGCCGTACTCGCCCGCCGGGGGCAGCATGTCCTTGCCGTGCAGCGGCGTCTGGATGTCGCGCCGGCGCAGCAGCGTGGCGATGTCCTGCTCGATGTACTCGGGCTGGCCTTCTTCCACTACCAGCACCGCGCGTTTGCCCACGCAGAAGTCGGCGACCTGCCCGGGCACCAGCGGGTAGGTCACGTTGAGCACCAGGATCGGGATGTCCGTCTCGCCAAAGGCGTCGGCCAGGCCCTGTTGCTGCAGGCTGCGGATCAGCGCGTTGTAGAGCCCGCCCTGCACCACGATGCCGAGGTCGGCATGGCGCCGCCCGGGCATCAGCTCGTTGAGGCCGTGCTCGGCGATGTAGCTGCGCGCGGCCGGGATGCGCGCATCGCCCTTGAGCTTCTCGTGCCTGAAGGTGACGGGCGGATGCGCGAGGCGCATGTAGTCGAAGCCGGCGGGCTCCTCCATCAGCGAGCGCGTGGAGACGGTGGGCGCGACGTTGTCCTTGCACTCGAAGCTGCCGCGCACGTGGCAGGTGCGGATGCGCAGTTCCATCAGGCAGGGCATGTTCGAGCTTTCCGAGAGGCGGAAGCCTTCCTCGACCATGCGCACCATCACGCCGAGATCGGGCCTCGGGTCGAGCAGGCACATGCTCGACTTGAGCGCGTAGGCATGCGTGCGTTCCTGGATCACGCTGGCGCCTTCGCCGTAGTCCTCGCCCACCACGATGAGCACGCCGCCGGTCACGCCCGGCGACGACAGGTTCGACAGCGCATCCGCCGCCACGTTGGTGCCGACGATCGACTTCCACGTCACCGCGCCGCGCAGCGGGTAGTGGATGGAGGCGCCGAGCATGGCGGCGGCCGAGGCTTCGTTGGAGCAGGCCTCGACGTGCACGCCCAGCTCGTCCATGTAGGCCTTGCCCTGGACCATCACGTCGAGCAGGTGCGACACCGGCGCGCCCTGGTAGCCGCCCACATACGCCACGCCCGACTGCAGCAGGCCCTTGGTGATCGCGAGGATGCCCTCGCCGTGAAAGGTGTCGCCCGCGCCGAGGCGCAGCATTTCCACTTCCTTGCTGAATGAAACTTCCAAGAGATTCGGCTCCGATGTTGAGGGGGTTGTTCGGGGTTCGGGGTGAGCCGTGCCCGCACCGCGCTTGTCCTGCGGGTGCCGCACGTCGGGTGATGGCGTCTATCTGGTGGGCGAAGAAGTCGGCTTTGCGGCGGCGCCGGGGAAGCGCGCCACGTAGTAGGCAAGGGTGTCCAGGTCTTCAGGCGACATGCGGCCCACCGCCTCGCTCATGGCCTGCGTGTAGCCCGGGCGCTTGCCCGTGCGGAAGCCCTGCAGGGTCAGCTGCAGGTAGTCCTCGTGCTGCTGCGCGATGCGCGGCACCTGCTGCCCGCCGGCCAGGTCGGCGCCATGGCACAGCAGGCAGCGGTTCTCCTGTGCCAGCGACTGGCCGCGTGCCATGCGCGCCGCGTCGGGCGGCGTGGCCGGCGGCGGCGCGGGCACGGCGGGCAGGGTGGCGATGAAGTCCGAGAAGCCGCGCAGGTCCTCGTCCTTCATGGTCCTGGCCACCGCGCTCATCGCGGGGTTGTCGCGCCGTCCTTCGCGGAACAGGTAGAGCTGCGTGATGGCGTAGAACGAATGCTGCCCGGCGAGCACCGGCGTGCCCGCCATGTCGCTGCGGCCGTTGGCGCCGTGGCACGAGGCGCACAGCTCGGCGTAGCGCTGGGCGTAGACGCTGCCCTTGGTGCCCTGCGCACCGGCCGGCGATGCCGCCGCTGCCAGGGTCATTGCTGCCACCGCGCATCGGAAGAGAAGGCTCGCAGGTGTCATCGGCCGCCGTAGCTGATGCGGTAGATGGCGCCGGCGTGGTCGTCGCTCACGAGCATGGAGCCGTCCTTCAGCACCAGGAAGTCGACCGGGCGGCCGAGGTAGTTGTTGTTCTCGACGAAGCCGGTCATGAAGGGCTCCACCTTCGCTCCACCCTTGCCGTCGGGCCAGGCGACGGCGATGTCGGCGTACTTGACGGTGCGGTTCCACGGGCCGTGGCGCGCGATGAACATGGCGCCGCGGTACCTGGCCGGGAACATCTTCCCGTTGTAGAAGGTCAGGCCCAGCGCGGCGGCGTGCGGGCCGAGCAGTGCGGCGGGCTTCTGGTAGTCGCTGCAGCTCTTGCCCCAGCCGAATTCCGAGTCGAGGATGTTGCCCTGGTGGCAGTACGGGTAGCCGAAGTGCTGGTCGGGCCTGGTGACCACGTTCAGCTCGTCGTTGGGCAGGTCTTCGCTGAGCCAGTCGCGGCCGTTGTCGGTGAACCAGAGGTTGCCGGTCTTGGGGTCGAAGTCGAAGCCCACCGTGTTGCGCACGCCGCGCGCCACGGTCTCGATGCCGCTGCCGTCGGGGTTCATGCGGAAGATGCGCGCATGCGCGTCGTCGGGTTCGCACAGGTTGCAGGGCGCGCCCACGGCGTAGTAGAGCTTGCCTTCGTGCATGCGCAGGTAGCGCCAGCTGTGGTCCTGCCCGCCGGGCAGCTTGTCGTTGAGCACCACCGGCGCGCCGGGGTTGTCGAGCTTGTCCTCGATGCCGTCGTAGCGAAGGATCTGCTTGTGCGTGGCGAGGTAGAGCGCGCCCTTGTCGAACTCGATGCCGGTGGCGAACTCGGTCTTGTCGATGATGGTCTTCGGCTTGCGGTCGCCCTTCTCGGCGATGGCATAGACCTTGTTGCCCACGAAGAGCGTGCTCACGAACACCGTGCCCTTGGCGCCCTGGCGCAGCTCGCGCGCGTCGAGCACGCCGGAGGCCCAGGTCTCGACCTTGAAGCCCGGCGGCAGCTTGAACTTGGCCGTGGGTAGCTGGTCGGGCGCTGTCGGAATGGGGAAGGAGGGCACCGGTGCCATGCGCGTGGCCGCTTCGGTCTTCGGCCGGCCCTTGGCCCAGCCAGGCTCTTCGGCCGGCGGCTGTTGTGCGGCGGCGGTGACGGCGGTGCAGAGCAGGGCGGCGAGCGCCGCATGCGCGCGGAACGCGCGGAGTGCACGAATCGGGGCCATGTCTCGTCTCCTTCTTGTCGTGGGGCGCCGGCCGGCGCCTTTCGAGGGGCGATCCGGACAGCGCCCGCCAGTGTGCGTGGCACCGCCGCCATGCTCAATAAAATGATCGAGCTAAGTAATATGAATGGCATGCATATGGAAGCGCTCGATCTCAACCTGCTGCGGCTCTTCGACGCGGTCTACCGCGAGCGCAACGTGAGCCGCGCGGCCGAGTCCCTGGGCCTCACGCAGCCGGCGGCCAGCCACGGGCTGGGGCGGCTGCGGCTGCTGCTGGCGGACGCGCTCTTCACCCGCGCCCCCGGCGGCGTGGCCCCCACGCCGCGCGCCGACCGGCTCGCGGTGGCGGTGCAGGCGGCGCTGAGCACGCTGGAAGAGGCGCTGCACGAGCCTGACCGCTTCGAGCCCCAGGTGTCGCGCAAGACCTTCCGCATCCACATGAGCGACATCGGCGAGGGCCGCTTCCTGCCGGCGCTGATGGCGCGGCTGCGCGAGCTGTCGCCGGGGGTGCGGCTGGAGACCATGCCGCTGGCGCCGGGCGACGTGGCGGCCGGCCTCGACAGCGGCAAGGTCGACTTCGCCTTCGGCTTCCTGCCCGGCGTGAAGGACACCCAGCGCGCCCAGCTGCTGAAGGACCGCTACATCGTGCTGCTGCGCAAGGACCACCCCTTCGTGAAGCGCAGGCGCAGCGGGCAGGTGCTGCTGGAGGCCCTGCAGGAGCTCGATTACGTGGCGGTGCGCACGCACGCCGAGACGCTGCGCATCCTGCAGCTGCTGAACCTGGAGGACCGGCTGCGCCTGACAACGGAGCATTTCATGGTGCTGCCGGCCATCGTGCGCGCGACCGACCTCGCGGTGGTGATGCCGCGCAACATCGCGCGCGGCTTCGCGCAGGAGGGCGGCTACGCCATCGTGGAGCCGCCGTTTCCGCTGCGCGACTTCACCGTGTCGCTGCACTGGAGCAAGCGCTTCGAGGCCGATCCGGGCAACCGCTGGCTCAGGCAGGTCATCACGGAGCTCTTCTCCGAGAAACCGTGAGCGGGCCCCGGGTCGGGGGCGCGGTTATTCTTGGGCAGGCGCCTTTCCTTGCTGTCCGCGCCTTCAGTTGCCCCCCCGATTGCCTCCGAATGTCCGTTCCGTCTCCCGCTTTCTTCCCCCACGCCTCCCGTTCCCGTTCCGCGCCTGCCGCCGCACTCTGAGCGAGCAGCCCGTGCAAGCGATTCTTTCCCAGGCCGGCCCCGTGCTGGTCTTCATGGCCTGCGTGGCCCTTGCCACCTACGCGCAGAACCTCACCGGCTTCGCGTTCAGCCTGATCCTGCTCGGGCTGGTGTCGGTGCTGCACGTCGCCAGCGTGAGCGACACGGCCAACGCAGCCACCGTGCTGAGCCTGATCAATGCCTGGACCTACTTCCGCGCCCGGCCCGGCGTGGTGCCCTGGCAACTGATGAAGCCGGCGCTCAACGGCAGCACCGTGGGCGTGATCGTCGGCCTGATGCTGCTGACCTGGCTCAGCGGTGGCGCGGTCGACTGGTTGCGCGGGCTGCTGGGCGTGTCGATCCTGGGCTGCGCGGTGCTGCTGGTGATGCAGGCGAAGCCGCTGCCGGTGGTGTCGGGGCGCGCGAGCTTCGCCGTCATCGGCGGGCTTTCGGGCGTGCTGGGCGGGCTCTTCTCAAGCTCGGGGCCGCCCATCGTGTTCCACATGTACCGCCAGCCGCTGGACCGCGAGCTGGTGCGCCGCGCGCTCTTGCTGATGTTCGCCTTCAACTCGCTGGTGCGGCTGGTGATCGTGGTGCCCACGGGGCACTTCTCGTGGCATTCGGCGCTGCTGGCCGGCTGCGCGATGCCGGTGGTCTACGGCGTGACGCGGCTGCATCACCGCCTGCCCAACAAGCTGCAGCCGCGCACGCTCAAGTGGCTGGTCGGCGGGCTGCTCGCGGTGGCGGGCTCGACGCTGGTGGCCACCGCCTGGGTGGCCATCGCGCAGCGCTGAACCCCGCCCGGGGCCACCCCAAAATCGCCGAGTGGCCCGGGAATTGCAACCCCCACGCAAGGGTTTCCCCGTACGTGGCATACCGGCCCCCACATACGCGTTATGGGCACCTGCGTATGCAAGACGCCGGACAAGCCGCTAACGTCCATGACTGACCCATGACGGGTCGCCCACGAGCCCCAAAAGCATGAGCACCGACAGCAGCAGCAAGATTCAACCGATCCGCTTCTTCCATCGCGGAAAGATCGTCGACGTCACCGGCGTCCATCCGACCCGTTCCGTGCTCGACTGGCTGCGCGAGGACGCCCGCTGCACCGGCACCAAGGAAGGCTGCAACGAAGGCGACTGCGGCGCCTGCACCGTCGTCATCGGCGAGCTGGCCGCCGACCCCCAGGCTCCCGGCACCGTCGACGGCCTGAGCCTGCAGACCGTCAATGCCTGCATCCAGTTCCTGCCCACGCTGCACGGCAAGGCCCTGTTCACCGTCGAAGACCTCAAGGCGCAGGCGCAGTGCCTGCCGAAGACACAGAGCGGCAGCAACGGCAAGCACCCGGTGCACACGCTGCACCCCGTGCAGCAGGCGATGGTCGACTGCCATGGCTCCCAGTGCGGCTTCTGCACGCCCGGCTTCGTGATGTCGCTGTGGGCCAGCTACGAGCACCACCAGGCCGAAGGCACCCAGCCCACGCGCCAGCAGCTGGCCGACGAGCTCTCGGGCAACCTGTGCCGCTGCACCGGCTACCGCCCCATCCTCGACGCAGGCCAGCGCATGTTCGACCTGCCCGCCGTGCGCCTCGACACCCAACCCGTGATCGCCGCGCTCACCGCGCTGAAGAACGAGGGCTTCGACTACGCCGCCCCGCTGGGCGCGCGCATCGACCACTTCCACGCCCCGAAGACCCTGGCCCAGCTCGCCGCCCTGCGCGAGCAGAAGCCGCGCGCGCAGCTGCTGGCCGGCTCCACCGACGTTGGCCTGTGGGTCAACAAGCAGTTCCGCGACCTGGGCGACATCATCTACGTGGGCGACGTGGCCGAGCTGAAGACCATCGAGGACCGCAAGGACAACGGCGGCGAGCTCTACATCGGCGCTGGCGCCTCGCTCGAGTCCGCCTTCGCGGCGCTGGTGGAGCGCGTGCCCAGCCTGGCCGAGGTGTGGCTGCGCTTCGCCTCGCCGCCGATCCGGCATGCCGGCACCATGGGCGGCAACGTGGCCAACGGCTCGCCCATCGGCGATTCGCCGCCGGTGCTGATGTCGCTCGATGCGCAGATCGAACTGCGCCGAGGCGATGTGGTGCGCCGCATGCCGCTGCCCGATTTCTACCTGGACTACATGAAGAACCAGCTGCAGCCGGGCGAGTTCGTCCAGGGCCTGGCCGTTCCGCACGCCGCGATGCGCCGCCAGGTGCGCGCCTACAAGATCAGCAAGCGCTTCGACTGCGACATCTCGGCGCTGTGCGCGGGCTTCGCCATCGAGCTCGAGGCGGGCAGCGACACGGTGAAGGCCGTGCGCCTGGCCTTCGGCGGCATGGCCGCCGTGGTCAAGCGCGCGGCGAACGCCGAGGCCGCGCTGGTCGGCAAGCCCTGGACGCAGGCCAGCGTCGCCACCGCCAGGCTCGCGCTGGCGCAGGACTTCAAGCCGCTGTCGGACATGCGCGCATCGGCCGACTACCGGCTGCTGGTGGCGCAGAACCTCATCCAGCGCCTCTGGCTCGAAACGCGCGCCGAGGACGCGCTGCCGATCGAGGAAACCAGCGTCTGGAGCGTGATGCCCCATGCCGTCAACGCGGCGGCGGAAGGAATCTGAACATGAACAAACCCATCGACGCCCGCCTGCTGCAGCCCGCCGAGGCCTTCGCCGACTACCTGGCCAACACCGCCGCGCGCATCGACGTGGGCGCCGAGGCGCTGGCGCACGAGCGCGGCATGCGCGTGGGCATCAGCCGCCCGCACGAGTCGGCCCACCTGCACGTGGCCGGCGAGGCCACCTACATCGACGACATTCCCGAGCTCGCCGGCACGCTGCACTGCGCGCTGGGGCTTTCACCGGCGGCCAACGGGCGCGTCACGGCGATCTCGCTGGACGCCATTCGCGCGATGCCGGGCGTGGTCGCGGTCATCACGGCTGACGACATTCCGGGCACCAACGACTGCGGCTCGATCATCCATGACGACCCGATCCTGCTGCCGGTGAACGACGGCGGCGAGATCCGCTACCTCGGCCAGCCGGTGTTCGCGGTGATCGCCGAGACCCGCGACGCCGCGCGCCGCGCCGCCGCGAAGGCCAAGGACGCGCTGACCATCGAGGCGCAGCCGCCGGTGCTCACGCCGCAGGCCGCGCACGAGCGCGGCCAGTACGTGGTGCCGCCGATGCACATCGTGCGCAGCGGCGGTGCCGCCAACGAGGGCGACGAGGCGGCCGTGCGCGCCGCCATCGCCGCGGCGCCGCACCGCCACAAGGCCACCTTCGACGTGGGCGGGCAGGAGCAGTTCTACCTGGAAGGCCAGATCAGCTACGCCATTCCGAAGGAAGGCGGCGCGCTGCACATCCACTGCTCCACGCAGCATCCGAGCGAGATGCAGCACCTGGTGGCGCATGCGCTGCACCTGCAGTCGAACGAGGTGCACGTCGAATGCCGGCGCATGGGCGGCGGCTTCGGCGGCAAGGAATCGCAGTCGGCGCTCTTCGCCTGCGTGGCCGCCATCGCGGCGCGGCAGCTGCAGCGCCCGGTGAAGCTGCGGCTGGACCGCGACGACGACTTCATGGTCACGGGCCGCCGCCACTGCTTCTGGTACGAGTACGAAGTGGGCTACGACGGCGAGGGCCGCATCCTGGGCGCGGAGATCACCATGGTCTCGCGCGCCGGCCACTCGGCCGACCTCTCGGGCCCGGTGATGACCCGCGCGCTGTGCCACTTCGACAACGCCTACTGGCTGCCCAACGTGGCCATGCACGGCTTCTCGGGCAAGACCAACACGCAGAGCAACACGGCCTTCCGCGGCTTCGGCGGCCCGCAGGGCGCGATCGCCATCGAGAACATCCTGGACTCGGTGGCCCGCGAACTGAAGCGCGATCCGCTCGACGTGCGGCGCATCAACTTCTACGGCAAGGCCGAGAACAACGTCACGCCGTACCGCCAGACCGTGACCGACAACATCGTCCACGAACTCGTGGCCGACCTGGAGGCCAGCAGCGACTACCGTGCGCGGCGCGAGGACATCGCCGCCTTCAACGCGAAGAGCCCGGTGCTCAAGCGCGGGCTGGCGCTGGCGCCGCTGAAGTTCGGCATCTCGTTCAACGTGAAGCACTTCAACCAGGCCGGCGCGCTGGTGCACGTGTACACCGACGGCTCGATCCTGGTGAACCATGGCGGCACCGAGATGGGGCAGGGCCTGAACACCAAGGTGGCCCAGGTGGTGGCGCACGAGCTGGGCGTGAGCTTCGAGCGCGTGCGCGTCACGGCCACCGACACGACCAAGGTGGCCAACACCTCGGCCACGGCCGCATCGACCGGCGCCGACCTGAACGGCAAGGCCGCGCAGGACGCGGCGCGCCAGATCCGCGAGCGCCTGGCCGAATGCGCGGCCGAGCGCCACGGCGGCAAGGCGAGCGAAGTGCGCTTCGCCAACGACACGGTCGAGGTCAACGGCCGCTCGCTGGCCTTCAGCACCGTGGTGGGCGAGGCGTACCTCGACCGCAGGCAGCTGTGGTCCGACGGCTTCTACGCCACGCCCGGCCTGAGCTGGGACAAGGACAAGATGCAGGGCCGCCCGTTCTACTACTACGCCTACGGCGCGGCGGTGAGCGAAGTGATCGTGGACACGCTCACCGGCGAATGGAAGCTGCTGCGCGCCGACATCCTGCACGACGCGGGCAAGTCGCTGAACCCGGCGGTGGACATCGGCCAGGTCGAGGGCGCGTTCATCCAGGGCATGGGCTGGCTCACGACCGAGGAGCTGGTGTGGCATCCGCAGAGCGGCAAGCTCACCACGCACGCGCCCAGCACCTACAAGATCCCCACGGCCAACGACTGCCCGCCGGTGTTCAACGTGCGCCTGTTCGAGGGCCAGAACTTCGAGGACTCGATCCACCGCAGCAAGGCCGTGGGCGAGCCGCCGCTGCTGCTGCCGTTCTCGGTGTTCTTCGCGATCCGCGACGCGGTCTCGGCCGCGGGCGGCCACAGGGTCGATCCGCCGCTGAAGGCGCCGGCCACGAGCGAGTCGATCCTGCGTGCGATCACTGCCGTGCAGGGGTGATGGCCGCCGTGAAAGCGGACAGCCGAACGCAGAGGACGCGAAGGTTTCGCGAAGGTCGCAGAAGGAAAACCGAAAAAATGTCTTCGGTCCCTTTCGCGACTTCTGCGCAACTTCTGTCTGCCTTCTGCGTTCGGCTGCCCGATTTCTTCCGGCGTATAACCATCCGCATTGCTCACTACCAGGCACGCGGCCATGAGAGACCAGGCTCTTTTCGACAAGATCGATCTGCACCTCATCCGGGTGCTTCACACCGTGCTGACCGACCGCAGCGTCTCTCGGGCGGCCATCCGGCTGGGCATGTACCAGCCGGCGGTGTCGGCGGCACTGAAGCGGCTGCGCGAGCTGTCGGGCGATCCGCTGCTGGTGCGATCCGGTTCGGGCATGGTGCCGACCGACGCGGGGCTGCGCATGATCGAGCCTGCGGCCAGCATCCTGCGCGCGGCGGAGATGCTGTTCTCGGATGCGCGCGGCTTCGATCCGCAGTCGGCGGCCACCACCTTCCGCATCGCGGCCAGCGACTACATGGACCCGCTGTTCCTGCCCATGCTGGTGGCGCAGGTCAAGCGCGACGCGCCGCTGTGTCAGATCGAGATCCACGCGCTCACGCCCGACTCGGACTACCACGGGCACCTGGCGCTCGGCCAGGTCGACCTGGTGATCGGCAACTGGCTCAAGCCGCCGGAAGACCTGCACATGGCGCGGCTCTTCGGGGACGACGTGGTCTCGCTGGTCAACAAGGACCATCCGGCGGTGCGCCGCGGCTGGGACCTGGAGACCTGGCTGGCGGCCGAGCACATCGCGCCCACGCCCATGCACCCGGGCGGGCGCGGCATCATCGACCAGATGCTCGACGAGCTGGGCCGGCAGCGCAACATCACGGCGCGCTGCGCGCACTTCGGGCTCATTCCGGACATGGTCGCCTCCAGCCTACTGGTGCTGACCACCGGCCGACAGTACTGCGAGCGCTTCGCTGCGCGGCTGCCGCTGAAGATCCTCGACTGCCCGGTGGCGCTGCCGCGCCTCATGTACTACCAGCTCTGGCACGAACGCACCCATTCGTCGAGCTCGGCGCGCTGGCTGCGCGAATGCATCAAGGAGGTGGCGGCGTCGCTGCGGCCTCCGGCTTCCGCCATATCAGGCGCCACGGCGCGCCCGCCCGCCGCACCTGAAACCTCGGATCCCTGAGAAAACCCCGTTCGCGCCGGCGTCGTGAGCGGGGCAACGATGAAACCGCCACTACAACAGCTGGAGACAAGCGAAATGAGTACGTTTGAACAGGCGCCCAAGGGCGCCGAGCCCCGCGCGCCGGGGCATGTCGAGTCCGCGCGCCCGCGCGCGGCTGTGGGCAGCGCAAGCGGCTCGGGTCTGCTTGAACGCCTGTTCAAGCTCGATGCGCACAACACCACGGTGCGCACCGAAGTCATCGCGGGGCTGACCACCTTCCTGACGATGGCCTACATCATCTTCGTGAACCCGTCGATCCTCGGCGACGCGGGCATGCCCAAGGGCGCGGTCTTCGTGGCCACCTGCCTGATCGCGGCGCTGGGCACGCTCATCATGGGCCTGTACGCCAACTACCCGATCGCCATGGCGCCGGGCATGGGCCTGAACGCCTACTTCTCCTACGTGGTGGTGCTGGGCATGGGCTACACGTGGCAGGTGGCGCTGGGCGCGGTCTTCATCTCGGGCTGCCTGTTCCTGATCGTCACGGTCACCGGGCTGCGGGAGCTCTTCATACAGGGCATACCGCAGTCGCTGCGAACGGCGATCACGGTGGGCATCGGCATGTTCCTGGCGCTCATCGCACTGAAGAGCGCCGGCGTGGTCGCCGCATCGCCCGCCACCTTCGTCACGCTGGGCGACCTGCACTCGGCGCCGGTGATCCTGGCGACGCTGGGCTTCCTCATCATCGTGGCGCTGGACAAGCTCAAGGTGCGCGGCGCGATCCTGATCGGGATCATCACGGTGACGGTGCTGTCCTTCTTCTTCGGCGGCAACAAGTTCCACGGCGTGTTCGACGCGCCGCCGTCCATCGCGCCGACCTTCATGCAGCTGGACATCCTGGGCGCGCTCAAGGGCGGCATCCTGAACGTGGTGCTGGTGTTCTTCCTGGTCGAGATGTTCGACGCCACCGGCACGCTGATGGGCGTGGCCAAGCGCGCAGGCCTGCTGGTACCGGGCAAGATGGAGCGCATGAACAAGGCGCTGCTGGCCGACAGCGGCGCGATCTTCGCGGGCTCGCTGCTCGGCACCTCGAGCACCACGGCCTACGTGGAGAGCGCGGCCGGCGTGCAGGCGGGCGGGCGCACCGGCCTCACCGCCGTGGTGGTGGCGCTGCTCTTCCTGGCCTGCCTGATGATCTCGCCGCTGGCGGGCTCAGTGCCGGCCTACGCCACCGCGCCGGCGCTGCTCTTCGTGGGCTGCCTGATGCTGCGCGACCTGGTCGAGCTCGACTGGGAGGACACCACCGAGGTCATCCCGGCGGCGGTGACCGCGCTGGCCATGCCCTTCACCTACTCGATCGCCAACGGCCTGGCCTTCGGCTTCATCACCTATGCGGTGCTGAAGCTGTGCACCGGGCGGGCACGGGAAGTGCATGCGATGGTCTGGGTCATCGCAGCCGTGTTCCTCTTCAAGTTCGCCTACATCGGCGGGCACTGAAGCAGTGAGCTGAGCGAAGCGCCGTCGGGCGCCGATGGTCGCGGGGACGCCATTAGACTCATGGCCGTTCCCGCTTTGTTGCTGTTGAACGAGACAAATCCACGAAACCCGGCATGACAACCCCCAGACTCCAGCTCGCTCACATCACCAAGCGGTATCCCGCGGTGGTGGCCAACAGCGACATCTCCCTGAGCGTCGCGCCCGGCGAAATCCACGCCGTGCTCGGCGAGAACGGCGCCGGCAAGTCGACCCTGATGAAGATCATCTACGGCTCGGTGAAGCCCGACGAAGGCACGGTGATGTTCGACGGCCAGGCCGTCAGCCTGCGCAACCCGCAGCAGGCGAGGGCGCTGGGCATCAGCATGGTGTTCCAGCACTTCAGCCTGTTCGACACGCTCACCGTGGCCGAGAACGTCTGGCTGGGACTCGACAAATCGCTGCAGCTGGCCGAGGTCACGCGCAGCATCACCGCCAAGGCCAGCGAGTACGGCCTGGACATCGACCCCTCGCGCCCGGTGCACACGCTGTCGGTGGGCGAGATGCAGCGGGTGGAGATTATCCGCGCGCTGCTCACCAACCCCAGGCTGCTGATCCTCGACGAGCCGACCTCTGTGCTGACGCCGCAGGCGGTGATCAAGCTCTTCACGGTGCTGAAGAAGCTGTCTTCCGAGGGCTGCAGCATCCTCTACATCAGCCACAAGCTGCACGAGATCCAGGAGCTGTGCAGCGCCTGCACCGTGCTGCGCGGCGGCAAGGTGACGGGGGTGTGCAATCCGCAGAACGAGAGCACGCAGTCGCTGTCGCGGCTGATGATCGGCAGCGAGCCGCCGCCGCTGCAGCACCGGCCGGTGCACGCGGGCGCGGTGGCGCTGCGCGTCGACGGGCTGTCGCTGGCGCGCGAGGACCAGTTCGGCGTCGATCTCGACGGCATTTCCTTCGAGGTGCGCGCGGGCGAGGTCGTCGGCATCGCGGGCGTTTCGGGCAACGGCCAGAAGGAACTGCTCTACGCGCTCTCGGGCGAGGACGTGCGCGCCGAGGCGCCGATGGTGCGCGTATTCGACAAGCCGGCAGGGCGGCTGCGCCCCCGGGCGCGACGCGCGCTGGGCCTGCACTTCGTGCCCGAGGAGCGGCTGGGCCGCGGCGCCGTGCCCACGCTGGGGCTCGCGCACAACCTGCTGCTCACGCGCAGCGAGGCGGTGGGCCGGGGCGGGTGGATCAGCACCGGCGCGCTGGAGCGCCAGGCCAAGGCCATCATCGAGCGTTTCAAGGTCAAGGCAGGAGGTCCGAAGGCAGCAGCGCGCTCGCTCTCGGGCGGCAACCTGCAGAAATTCATCGTCGGGCGCGAGATCGACGCGAACCCGAAGCTCTTCATCGTCTCGCAGCCGACCTGGGGGGTGGACGTGGGCGCGGCCGCGCTGATCCACGCCGAGATCCTCGCGCTGCGCGACGCGGGCTGCGCCGTGCTGGTCATCAGCGAGGAACTCGACGAACTGTTCAATATCAGCGACCGGCTGCATGTGATCGCCAAGGGGCGGCTGTCGCCTTCCATCGACCGCGCGGCCGCCACGCTGCAGCAGATCGGCGAGTGGATGAGTGGCCTGTGGCAGGGCGAAGGCAATAAAACCTCGGAGGCGGCCCATGCTCAAGCTTGAACCGCGTCCGGAGCTGTCCCGCTTCTGGAGCTATGCCTCGCCGATCCTGGCGCTGCTGATCACCGTGCTCATCGGCGTGGCGCTTTTCGCGGCGCTGGGCAAGGACCCGGTCAAGGGCCTGCTGGTGTTCTTCTACGAGCCCATCAAGAGCGGCTACGCCATCGGCGAGCTGATGGTGAAGGCCACGCCGCTGCTCATCATCGCGCTGGGGCTGGCGGTGTGCTTCCGCTCCAACGTGTGGAACATCGGCGCCGAGGGGCAGTTCGTGTTCGGCGCGATCGCGGCGGGCGGCGTGGCGCTTTTGGCCGACAAGAACACGGGGCAGTGGATCGTCGTGGCCATTCTGCTGGCGGGCATCGTCGGCGGCATGGTGTGGGCGGGCATCGTCGCCTTCCTGCGCGACAGGTGCAACGCCAACGAGATCCTGGTGAGCCTGATGCTGGTCTACGTAGCCACGCTGCTGCTGGGCTACATGGTCTACGGACCCTGGAAGGACCCGCACGGCTACAACTTCCCGCAGACCAAGACCTTCGAGGCGGTCACGCAGATCCCGCGCCTGTTCAAGGGCTCGCGCGTGAGCATCGGCCTCGTGATCGCGCTGGTGGGGGCGGGGGCGCTGTGGGTGTTCCTGTTCCGCACGCGCGCGGGCTTCGCGCAGCAGGTCGGCGGGCTGGCGCCTGCGGCCTCGCGCTACGCGGGCTTCTCTGCGCGGCGTGCTGTGTGGGTCGCGCTGCTTACCTCGGGCGCCGCAGCCGGCCTTGCCGGCGCGCTCGAAGTGGCCGGGCCGCTGGGCCAGCTCACTCCCTACGTGCCGGCGGGCTACGGCTTCGCGGCCATCATCGTGGCCTTCGTCGGGCGGCTGCATCCGGTGGGAATGATCTTCTCGGCCATCCTGATGAGCATGTTCTACATCGGCGGCGAACTGGCGCAGTCGCGCCTGGGGCTGCCCAAGTCGCTCACCGGCGTGTTCCAGGGGCTGCTGCTGTTCACGCTGCTGGCCTGCGACACGCTCATTGCCTACCGCATCCGGCGCAAGGCGGCCGCGAAGGCCGCCTCTTCCATGACCACGGCCTCGCTGCAGGCGAGCACGCCGATTACCGCACCCATTACTGCACCGGTCACGCGTGCCACCGAAGGGAGCAACTGACCATGGAGAGCTACGCACTCCTTTTGGGTTCCACGCTGAGCGCGGGCACCGTGCTCGCCATCGCTGCACTGGGCCTGCTCATCAACGAGAAGGCCGGCATCGTCAACCTCGGCGCCGAGGGCATGATGCTGTGCGCCGCCATCGCGGGCTTCGCGACGGTCGTCACCACGCACAACCCCTGGCTGGGCTTTCTTGCCGGCATGGCCGCGGGCGCCTTGCTCGCGGCCTTCTTCGGCGTGCTGGTGATCTGGCTCAACACCAACCAGTACGCGACCGGCCTCGCGCTGAGCCTGTTCGGCGTGGGCTTCTCCGCCTTCGCGGGCATCAGCTTCGTGCAGGCCAAGCTGCCGGAAAGCGCCTCGTACGCCATTCCGGTGCTGGGCGACATCCCGCTGGTCGGGCCGGCGCTGTTCCGCCATCACCCGATGGTGTATTTCGCGGTGGTGCTGACCTTCGGGCTGATCTGGTTCCTCTATCGCACGCGCGCGGGGCTGGTGCTGCGCTCGGTGGGCGAGTCGCCCGAGTCGGCGCATGCGCTGGGCTACCCGGTGCGGCGCATCCGCTTCATGGCGGTGATCGCGGGCGGCTCGCTGTGCGGGCTGGCGGGCGCGTATCTCTCGACCGTGTACACGCCGCTGTGGGTCGAGGGCATGGTGGCCGGCCGCGGCTGGATCGCGCTGGCGCTCACCACCTTCGCCACCTGGCGGCCGGTGCGCGTGCTGCTGGGCGCCTACCTGTTCGGCGGGGTGTCGATGCTGGGCTTCCACCTGCAAAGCAGCGGCGTGGACGTGCCGGCGCAGTTCCTCAGCATGCTGCAGTACATCGCGCCGATCGTGGTGCTGGCGCTGATCTCGCGCAACCCGGCTTTCATCCGCGCCAACATGCCGGCTTCCATCGGGAAACCGTTCTACCCCGGCTCATAATCGCGTTTTTCGTTTTCCCGCCAACCTGTCCTTTTGAGGATTTCCGACAATGAATGATCTGAACAAGCGCTCCCTGCTCAAGCTGGCCGCCCTCACGGCGGTCGCTTCGGCGGCCCTGATCGGCTGCGGCAAGAAAGAAGAAGCGGCGGCTCCTGCGGCTGCACCCGCGCCGGCCCCGGCACCCGCCGCGGCGGCTCCGGCCCCGGCAGCGCCGCTGAACATCGCATTCGCATACGTCGGACCGGTTGGCGACGGCGGCTGGACCTTCGCGCACGACAACGCCCGCAAGGCGCTCGAGAAGGAATTCGGCGACAAGATCAAGACCACCTTCGTCGAGAGCGTGCCGGAAGGCGCCGACGCCGAGCGCGTGTTCCGCGACATGGTCGGCCAGGGCAACAAGCTGATCTTCGGCACCACCTTCGGCTACATGGAACCCATGCTGAAGGTCGCGGCCGACAGCAAGGACGTGAAGTTCGAGCACGCCACCGGCTACAAGACCTCCGACAACATGCGCACCTACGACAGCCGCACGTACGAGGGCGCGTACATGGCCGGCATCATCGCGGGCGCCATGACCAAGAGCAACACGCTGGGCGTGGTTGGCTCGGTGCCTATTCCCGAAGTGCTGCGCAACATCAACAGCTTCACGCTGGGCGCGCAGTCGGTGAACCCGAAGATCACGACCAAGGTCGTGTGGGTGAACGAGTGGTTCAGCCCGCCGAAGGAAACCGAAGCCGCCACCGCCCTCATCAACGGCGGCGCCGACGTGCTGTTCCAGAACACCGACTCGCCGGCCGTGCTCAAGACCGCGCAGGAAAAGGGCAAGCGCGCCTTCGGCTGGGACTCCGACATGACCGCCTACGGTCCCAAGGCCCACCTGGCCTCGGCCACCATCAACTGGGCTCCGTACTACATCAAGGCCACCCAGGAAGCCCTGGACGGCAAGTGGACCACCGGCCAGGCCTGGTGGGGTGTGAAGGAAGGCGCGATCGACCTCGTCTCCATCGCCGAAGACGTGCCGGCCGAAACCAAGGCCAAGGTCGAGGAAGTGAAGAAGGGCCTGAAGGACGGCAGCTTCGTGATCTGGAAGGGCCCGATCCTCGGCCAGGACGGCAAGGAAGTGGTCGCCAAGGACGCGGTGGCCGACGACAAGTTCCTGTCGGGCGTGAACTTCTACGTCAAGGGCGTGGAAGGCAAGGTGCCCGGCGGCGACAAGAAGTAAAGCTCGCCCCCAGGCTGCGCGGACACTGCGTGCCCGCTGCGCCAACCCCCTGCCGGGGGCAACACCTGCGGCCCGGCAAAGCCGGTTCCGCGGTGTTCGCGAAGGAGCCCGGGCTGCGCCGGGCGCTTCATATACACCGAAAAGTTCTAACGACCCGCACATGTTGCGGGTTTTCTTTTTTTAAGGGGTTACCTACCTGAAACCTCTCGGCCTCCGCTAAAGTAACAATTAGTGTCACTATTGCGTGCCGTCGCAGGGCGGAACGCAGTCCGAGGCAAGTCCCGGAGGACCATCCACGCTCCATCACGACGAGACTGAAATGCAGGACGCAGTCACCAATCCCACGCACGCGGCGTCGCAGCCGAATTTGCCCGAGCCGCTGGAGATTCCGGGTTACGAGTTGCTGGAGGAGCTGGGCGCCGGCGGCTACGGCATCGTCTATCGCGCATTGCAGCGAAGCACGGGCACCGTGGTCGCGATCAAGGTCGTGAAGCTGCAGGTGGGCAGCCAGCGCGTGGCGCGCTTCCATCGCGAGACGAAGCTGTGCGCCTCGCTGCACCATCCGCACATCGTGCAGCTGCTCGACAAGGGCGAGCAGGGGCCCTGCGTCTACGGCGTCTTCGAGTACGTGCCCGGAGAAACGCTCACCAGCCTGATCCGGCGCAAGGGCGCGCTCACGGCCACCGAGACCGGCCACCTGATGGCCGAGGTGCTCGACGCACTCGACTGCGCGCACAGCGCGGGCATCGTGCACCGCGACCTGAAGCCCGACAACGTGATGGTCACGTTCACCGGCGCCGTTCCGCACGCGAAGGTGCTGGACTTCGGCATCGGCACCGTCATTCCCTCGAACCGCGGCGACGAGTTCCCCACGCTCACGATGACCGACGAGGCCCTGGGCACGCCGGCCTACAGCGCGCCCGAGCAGCTGCGCGGCGAGCCGCCGGGCGTGAAGTCCGACCTGTACGCGTGGGGCCTGATGTTCATCGAGTGCCTCACCGGTGCGCCCGCCATCCGCGGCGCCTCGGCGGCGGAGATCCTTCACCAGCAGCTCAGCCCGCAGGAGGTGCCGTTGCCCGCAGAGATCGCCAGCCACCCGGTCGCCTCCGTGCTGCGCCAGGCGCTGCGCAAGAAGGCGGCCGACCGCAGCGATTCCGCCGCCACCTTGCTGGCCGAACTCGGACGCCTGCGGCTGGACGACCTCGTGGGCGTGCTGCGTTCGGCCAAGCAGGCGCAGGACGAAGCGCTCGCGCAGACCGTGATCACCACGCGCGGCTTCTCCGAGAAGCGCCAGCTCACCGTGCTGTGCTGCAGCGTCTCGGTGTGGCCCGACGCGGCCGACGACGAGAGCGCCGACGAGGCCCTGCCTTCCGACATCGAGAACCTGGAGCTGCTGCAGCGCAACGAACTGGCCCTGTTCTCCGAGACCGCCACGCGCCGCGGCGGCCTGCTGGCGGGCACGCTGGGCGACCGGATGATCGTGCTCTTCGGCTATCCGCACGCCAGCGACACCGACGCGCGGCAGGCCGGCCGCACGGCCATGGAACTCATCGCCCTGAGCCGCCAGCGCTCCGCCGCCATCGAGCAGGAACACGGCGTGCACCTCGGCATCCGCATGGGCATGCACACCGGCATGGCGATCGTCGCGGCCGGCGAGATCCCCTCGGGCCATGCCGTCAACGTCGCGGTGCGGCTCGAAGGCGTGGCCGACACCGGCACGCTGCTGGCGAGCGAGAGCAGCTACCGCCTGCTGAGCCGCCACGCGAGCTTCGACAAGGCCGGCACCGTCACGCTGCCGGGCCAGTCAGGCGGCATCCAGACCTACCGCCTCGGTGGCGAGCAGCAGGCGCTGGCCTCCGACGGCTTCGCCGAGCAGGCGCTGCACAAGGCGTGCATCGGCCGCGAGGCCGAGCTGCAGCAGCTGCGCTCGGCATGGACCCGGGCCCGCGAAGGGCAGGGCGGCGCGGTGTGGATTCGCGGCGAGCCGGGCATCGGCAAGTCGTGCCTGGCCGACGTGCTGCGCGAGCAGGTCGCCAAGGAAGGCCTGCAGACTGTCGTCGCGCAGTGCCAGCCCGAGAACCAGAACAACGCGCTGACGCCGTTCCTCGCGCTGCTGCGCCAGCGGCTCGACGCCATGCCCGACGCCGCTTCGCCCGAGGCCCGCCGCGAGCGCCTGCGCGAGGCCCTGCAGGCCGCAGGCTGCGATGGCGAGGCCGTGCTGCCGATCTTCTGCGCGTGGCTGTCGCTGCCGCTGGGCGACCGTGCGCCGAGCCAGATGTCGCCGCCGATGCAGAAGGCGCTGCTGCTGCAGTCGATCGCGCAGTGGCTGCTGCACATGGCCGAGACCTCGCCGTTGCTGCTGCTTCTGGAGGACGTCCACTGGGCCGACCCCACGACCATCGAGTTCGTCGAGCAGCTCATCGCCCAGCTGCCGCAGCGGCGCGTGCTGCTGGTGCTCACCGCGCGCCCCGAATGGGTGAAGCCCGAGGCCATGCAGGCCGAGTGCATCGAGGTGCGCCGGCTCGAAGATGTGCAGGCCGCCGAGCTGGCGCGGCAGGCGCTGGCGCCGCGCGCCGTCGCGCCGCAGGTGATCGACAACGTGGTGCAGCGCACCGACGGCGTGCCGCTGTTCATCCAGGAAATGGCGCGCATGATGCTCGACGCCTACCTGGTCGAGAAGGACCACGTCTGGGTCTTCAAGGACACGGCGCAGCCGGCGGCGATTCCGGTCACGCTGCGGGACTCTCTGGTGAGCCGCTTCGACCGGCTCGGCGCCGTCAAGGGCCTGCTGCAGCTCGCCGCCACCATCGGGCGCCAGTTCGAGGCCGAACTGCTGTGCGCCTGCTCGGGCAAGAGCGCCGAGGCGATGGACAAGGACATGTCCGTGCTGCTCGACGCGGGCCTGGTCGCGCCTGCGGGCCAGCCGGGCAGCTTCATCTTCCGCCACGCGCTGATCCGCGACACCGCCTACGAGAGCATGCTGGTCGCGCAGCGCCGGCAGCTGCACCGCAACGTCGCGCAGACGCTGATCGACAGCCAGCCGCAGCACGTGGCTAGCGAGCCCGGCAGCGTGGCCCAGCACTGGGCCGACGCCGACGAGCACGCGCAGGCGGTGGCGCTGGCGGTGCGCCAGCTGCGCATCACGCAGCACCGCTCGCTCAACGACGAAACGATTTCCTACGCGCAACACATCGACGGCTGGATGGCGCACCTGGAAGGTGAGGCGCAGCGCGAGGCGCGGCTGGACGTGAACAGCTACGTCACGCAGGCCATGATGAACAAGTACGGCTGGGCGCATGCGCAGGTGGTCGACCGCATCGCGCTGTCGCAGGAACTGCTGTCCGACGAGGTGCCGCGCGAGAAGCAGGTGCAGCACCTGTGGACGCTGATCACCTTCCACCACGTGGCGAGCAACCGCGCCGAGGTGCAGCAGCTGAGCAACCGCCTGCTCGACCAGGCCGTGCAGCAGCAGGACCAGGGCGTGTTCGTCGCGGCGCAGACCTACCTCGGCCTCGCGCACTACTCCGACGGCGACTTCGAGCGCGCCGAGCAGTCGCTCACCGACGCCGTCGAGCGCTACAACCCCGAGGCCCACGCGCACCATGCGGCCGACTTCGGCTTCGACACCCGCGTGTGGGCGACCACCGGCCGCGCGCTGGTGCGCTGGTTCGCGGGCCACGACGCCGCCGCGCGCGCCGACGCCACCAATGCCGTGCGCTGGGCTCGCGAGATGTCGCACATCCCGTCGCTGAGCATGGCGCTGCTCTACCAGAGCCTGGGCCACCAGGGCCGCAACGACAAGGCGCGCGCGCTGGTGAGCACCGGCGAGCTGCTGGGCATCACGCAGCGCTACGGCCTGCCGGCGTTCCAGGGCTACGCCGAGATCATCCGCTGCTGGGCCACAGGCGACGTCGACAACATCGCGGCGGCCGATGCCTGGATACAGGCACTGTGGGCCATGGGCTGCCGCTATTGCCAGACCTACTACCGCGCCTTCGCCGCCGACACGCTGGCCGCCAACGGCCGCTGGGACGAGGCGCTGGAGCGCATCGACGAATGCCTGCGCATGACCGACGAGCTCAAGGAAGGGCTCTACCGCTCGGAGCTGCACCTGCAGAAGGCCCGCTACCTGCAGGCCGCCGGCGGCGACCGCGAGACGGTGGCCGCGTGCTTCGCGAAGGCGGCCGAGGTGGCGCGCGAGGGCGCCAAGCACAGAACCGAATACGAGGCCCTGGCGGCGATGCAGGCATTGGCGGATTCCGCCTCGCCGGACATTGCCGAGCGCCTGAAGAATCTGGCCGGCCTGCGGCCGGAGTTGCCCGCGCGCGTGCCGACGCACGCGCCGATTTCCTCTTGAACCAAGGATGAAGTAATCATGACTTTCCAAGTCCAAAGCGGTGATCCGCTGCTCGAGTTCCGCCTGGCCTACCTGCGCGCCATCGCCCGTTCGTGGCAGGACGACGCCTACCGCCGCGAACTGCTCGACCAGCAGGACATCCAGCCGATGCTGCACCGCGACTTCGGCCTGCCGACGGCCTGGCCGCAGCTGGACGTGTCGCTGTTCCAGAGCCCCGATCCGGCCCAGCGCGCCGAATGGAAGCCGATGCTCACCTCCGGCTGGGTCGGCCCCGACGATTCCTTCGTGATCGTTCTGCCGCAGGCACCGGCCTCGAACGCCACCGAAGCCCTGGCCGCCTACTACCAGCTGTTCCCGAACTTCATGGGTTCTTCCGCTGCCTTCGAGATTCCTCCCGGCATCGTGGGCGGCGCGCTGCCCACCGGCCTGGGCATTCCCGGCGGCAACGAGGGCTCGCTGCTGGCCTTCGGCGGCGTGGTGCTGCGCGCGATCGCCATCGCATGGCAGTCGCCCGAGCTGCAGTACGAGCTGACCCGCGACCCCGAGACCGACAAGGCGAACGTGCTGAGCCAATGGCTGGGCTACAACAACCCGTTCAACTTCAAGATCCTGTTCACCACCAACTCGGCCTTCACCTGGGACGCGACGAAGTGCGAATGGAACCAGAAGAACGCCGACGGCACCGCGATCAAGAACGCCATCCGCCTGAACTACCCGACGGCACCGGTGGAAGAGAACATGCGCGCCATCGCGCTGACCTCGTACAACAACACGGGCGACCCCTATCCCTTCACCTGCTGAGTCCGCGACAGGGCAGGAGCCGGCCGCAAGCGCGCCCGCGCTGCAGGGCGCCACGGCCACGCTCCTGCTGACGCTGGCCGCGCGCGCCAATTCCGGCGCCGTGGCCGATGCGTCGGTGTTCTCCGATCCCGAGGCACGGCGCATCGCCGCGTCGCTGCCTTTCGACATCTCGGCCTATGCGGCCGACCCGGCCTTCGTGCGCAGCATCGTGCTGCGCGCCGCGCTCTTCGACCGCTTCGCGGCCGGTTTTCTTTCGGATCATCCCGACGCCCTGTGCATCACGCTGGGCGCGGGGCTGTGCACGCGCCGCAGCCGGCTCGGCGCCGCCTCGGTGGCGCGCTCGCGCTGGCTCCACATCGACCTGCCCGATGCCATCGGGCTGCGGGCGCAACACGTACCGCACGCCGATGAAGGCGAGGGCGCCGACATTGCCTGCTCCGTGCTCGACGAGCGCTGGCTCGACACCGCCGGCCTGCCGGGCGACCGGCCGGTGCTCGTGATGCTGGAGGGCGTGTGCCCCTACCTGCCGCAGTCTCCGCTGGAGACCGTGCTGCGCAGCCTTGCCGATCGCTTCGCGCAAGGCACGGCACCCTGCGTCGTCGTGCTCGACCACGTGCATCCGGTGCTCGCGGCCCAGTCGATGGCCGTGGGCGGCATGCGGCTGCCGGTGGTTTCGGGCTTCGAGAACGCCGCGCAGATCGCGCGCCTGCATCCGTCGATGCGGGTGCTCTCGGAAGACCACATCTACGGGCAGTTCTCGGAAAAGCACCGGCTCTTCGAAGCGGCATTCCGGGCCACGACCGGCGCATCGCCCTACGGCGTGGTGCGCCTCGGACTGGGGCGCCACGGCGATGAATAGCGCCGTGGCGCCCGATTTCTTCTCCGACGTCTTCCGCTGGCACGACAGGTTCCTGCCGCCGGTGGTGCTTCAAGACCGCCTGCTGCTGGCCAGCGAGAACGACCTGCTGGTGCTGGGCTCGCCCGGCGTCATGGCCCTGGAGCGGGTGCTTCGCGAAGGCGTCAGCCTCGCCGCCTATTGCCGTACCGGGGAAGCCGCCGCGCAGCTCGCGCAGATGCTCCATGCGCTGGAGACGCTGGCGCGCCAGGGGCTGGTCCGGTCTGTCGCGAAGGGCGACACCGATTCCTGGCTGGTTCCCGATTATTCGGCGGTGCCCGTGCGCACCGCCCTGTCCGGCGATGTGGACGCGGTCGCGCTGTCGAAGGCCGTCGGCGGCGATGTGCCCGGCCACTGGGCACGGTCGCTGCCCGCCGGCACCGGCCTCACCCTGGTCTTCTGCGACGACTATCTCGACCCCCGGCTTGCCGTCATCGACGCGCAGCAGCGTGCCGCGGGCCGGCCCTGGCTGCTGGTCAAGCCGACCGGCGAGCAGGCCATGGCCGGCCCGGTCTTCAGGTCCTCCAGCCCGTGCTGGCACTGCCTCGCGCATCGCTGGCTCCGGAACCGCCCGGCACGTGCCTGGTGGCAATCGCGCCACGGAAACGAAGAAAGCGGCGCGCCGGTGCGTGCCGGCGAAGGGCTCGTCGCCGAGCGTCTCGGCCAGCTGCTCCCGATCGCGCTCGACATCGTGGCGCAGGCGGATGGCGCCCAGGTGCGGACGCTGGATTCGCCGCAGCCTCATTTCGTTGCCGTCCGCCCGCAATGCCCGCATTGCGGAACGCCGAATCTCGTGGCGCACCGGCAGCGCGAGCGCGTCGTGCTGGCGCCCGGCCTGCCCACCGCGAGCCACGACGGCGGCTGGCGCACCGTGCCGGCCTCGGTCACCGTGCAGCGGCTGATGCGCCATGTCAGCCCGCTCACCGGCGCGGTCGCGCGCATCGTGCCGCTGAACGCCGAGGCCGAGGGCGCGCTGACGGTCTACCGCAGCGAGATCTTCAGGACGCCGCCGGCCGGCGACGACGAACTGCCCGGCGTGCTGACCCAGGTGTGCCTGGGCAAGGGCATGGCGATGGAGCAGTCCCGCGCCAGCGCGCTTTGCGAGGCGGCCGAGCGGCATTCGGCCTTCTTCCAGGGCGACGAGGCCTGGGTGATCGCGCCCGCGGCCGACCTGGACGCGCCCTGCATCGAGCCGCAGGCGCTGGCGCTCTTCAGCGACCGGCAGCGCGAACGCTTCCACACGCACAAGCCGCCGCACGCCGTGGCCACGTCCGCCGCGCCGCAGGAAGCAGCGTCATGGTGGACGCCCGCCTGGTCGCTGACCGCCGACGAGCCCCGCTACCTGCCGCTGGCCTTCTGCTTCGCCAACGCACCGGCGCAGAGCCAGTTCCACGTGGGCTGGACCTCCAACGGCTGCGCGGCGGGGAATACGCGCGAGGAAGCCATCCTCCAGGGCTTTCTCGAACTGGTGGAGCGCGACGCCGCCGCCATCTGGTGGTACGGCCGGCACCGCAGGCCGGCGGTCGGGCTCGACAGCCTGTCTGCGGAGATCCTCCAGCGCATCGAGCGCACCTGCGGCCCGCGCTGGGAGCGCTGGGTGCTCGACATCACGCACGATTTCGGCATTCCGGTCGTCGTCGCCGTCGGTCGTCATCTGGACACGGGCGCCTGGGCCGTCGGCTTCGGGTGCAGCCCCGACCGGGCGCTGGCATGCGAGCGGGCGCTCACGGAGATGAGCCAGCTGATCGCGGCCGGCAAGAGCTTCGCGGTGCCGGCCGCCGAATCCGGGGAGGAGGGGCCGCCGGCCTTTCTCCTGCCGGCAGGCGCCGCGCCGGTTGCGGCGGCCCCCGCCGCCCGGTCCGACATCGCCGGGGAGATCCGCCGCTGCGTCGGCATCGCCGCCTCGCTCGGCCTGGAAACCATCGTCCTGGACCACACCCGCCCCGATCTCCCCCTGTGCACGGTGAAGGTGGTGGTGCCGGGCCTGTGCCACATCTGGCCGGAGCTTGGCAATCCGCGCCTGTACGGCGTGCCGGTCGCCCTCGGATGGCGCGACACTTCCCTGCGCGAAGGCGACCTGAATCCGCAGGCGCTGTACGTGTGAGATCGCGTAGGAGAATGCGGCGATGGCCATCTTCAGGAACAAGCTCGACCGGCGTGCCACCGTGCTGCGGCCGGTACATGCATTCGGCCGGCGCGCCTCGGTCTGCCAGACGGTGCTGCAGGCGCCCGACGTGTCCCAGGTCCACGCGATGGTGCGCTGGAGCCGGCAGGCGTGGGAAATCGCCGATCAGAGCCGCAACGGCACCACGCTGAACGGCCAGCGCCTGCCCAGCGGCCGCTGGACCGCGCTGCCGGCCGGCGCCGAGGTCCGCATGGGCATCGGCGACGAGTCGGTCTGGACCGTGGAAGACCTCTCGCCGCCGGCCACCTGCCTCTTTCCGTCCGGCGTCGACGAAGCCGGCGGCATCGTGGAGCTGAACCTGCGCGAGAACCTGCTGCCGGACGAGCACGAGCCCGAGGCGAACGTGTATTTCCAGGACGGCAAGTGGATGCTGGAGCACATCGACGGCATCGAGCTGCTGAGCGACGGCGCCACGGTGCGCACCTCGTCCGGCACCTGGGAGTTCGTGCTGTGCGACGACCTGGACCTCACCTCCGAGACGCCCATATCGACGCCCATGCCGGTGCCGATGTCGGCCGGCGTGGCCCTGCACTTCGAGGTCAGCCAGAACGAGGAGCACACCAGCCTGAACCTGGTGGCGCAGGGTAGGTCGGTGCCGCTGGGCGAGCGCATTCACCACTACACGCTGGTCACGCTGGCGCGCCTGCGCCAGAAGGACGCGCAGCGCGGCATCGCGCCGCAGAGCCAGGGCTGGGTCGGGCTCGACGAGCTGTCGCGCATGCTGGGGGTGGAGCCTTCCTACGTGAACATCCAGATCTTCCGCGCCAAGCACCAGATCCTGAACGCGCTGCCGGCGCACCTGGCCGAGCCGCCTTTGGTCGAGCGCCGGCGCGGTACCGTGCGCCTGGGCAACTACCCCTTCGAAATTCGTGGCGGAGCGCAACCTCTGTAATCGTCTGTAATTCAAATCACCCCCTGCGCTCCCTAGAGTGAGGTCCAGCACGGTGCCATCGTGGCCCGTACTGCCGCCCACCACTCTGTTTCATTCGGGAAGTCGTCATGGGAATGATCTATTCCGTCACGGTCAACAACCATGCAAGCCACTCGGCCTACTTCATGGTGTTCCAGAACGACCCGACGCAACTGGCGCCGAATGCGCTGTCGCTGGCCTGGTTCGCCAGGTTCTCCAACCCGGGGCCGACCTCCCGCGTCAAGTTCCAGTGGAGCGTCGATGTGGGCTTCGCCTGGGCCGAAACGGGCGAGCTGCAGCCCGGCGTGCAGTTCACCCCCACCGAAACCTACGAGCCGAGCGGCGCCAACAACAAGATCACGCTCGACTGCAATCGCACCTACCGGTTCGTGAATCCCTCGCAGGGGCCTGAGCAGTCGCGCCTCTATCTGGCCCAGTCGACGGCCATTCCGGCCAGGTCGGCCGCCGCCGTGGGCGTGACCATGGGCGGCAGCACCGTGTACGCGGTGCAGGCGCGCACCGGCCAGAACCTGACCTTCTCGCCGCATCCGAAGTACTTCATCGCCTACGGCGACTTCGAGGAAGGCGACGTGATCGACGTCGGCGCGATCGGCAACCCGCTGGAGCTGGCGTACCCGCCCGGCGTCTATGCACTGACCACCACGCTGAACGCGGACGGAAGCTGGGACCAGCCGGAGAGCCTGGCGCTTTCGAACGCAAGCCGCCTGCGCATGCTCGCGGCGGCATGAAGAACTCCAAGCCTGTCACACGCCTTGTGGCTTCGTTGAGGACGACGACCATGAAGAAAAGAAGCACCCGCCACCCTGTCCACCCAGCCCCCCCCGGCACGGTGCCGGCGGCGGCCATCGAATTCCAGGAGTCCGGCCATGCACATGCGGCAAGCAACAGTTGAGAGAGTGGCCATGCGGCGCGTGTGCCTGGTGCCTCGGGGCGGCCACCTGGAGGATCCGCAGGTCGACTGCCTGCCGATGGAGGAGGAGGTCTGGGAGCGCGGCTACACGCTGGTGATCGACGAGGTCAAGCGAGGTCTCCTGCAGGACTTCTGGAGGAACTACTACGGCGCCTCCGCCGAGATGGCGATGTCGGGCAACCGGCTGATGGAACTGCGCAAGGACATCATGGCGATCACGCCCGACTGCCTGGGCGAGCCGGCCGTGTTCCAGTTCCTGGTGCAGCTGACCCGCATGTGCGTGCGTGCCTACAGCCAGCAGGGCACGCTGCAGGTAGTGGCGGAATAGGTTCTCCCCCAGGCTGCGCGCACTTCGTGTCGCTTCGCCAACCCCCTTCCGGGGGCGACACCTGCGGCCCGGCGGAGCCGGTTCCGCGGTGTCCTGCGAATGGGGAGGGGCGCGCGAGGGGGTTAGGAATTTGGCGCTTGCAGCTGGGCGCCCATCTTCTGGTGGATCAGGTTCACGGCCTTCAGCGGGCGCAGCATCACCTTGAACTCGGTGATCTTCCCTTCGTCGTTCCACTTCATCATGTCGACGCCGTTGATCTGGATGCCGTCGAGTTCCAGCGCGAATTCGAGCACGGCGTCGCGCTCCGATTTCAGCTCCCGCACGTAGCGGAAGCTCTCGTTGAAGAAGACCTGGAATGCCGCCGCCAGGTATTTCTGCGTGATGCGCTTGCCCACCTGGGGCGTGTGCACCACCGGTGAATGGAATACCGCCGCGTCGTCGAGCAGGGCGTCGAGCCCTGCGACATCGCGTTCCTTGACGAGCCGGTGCCAGGTGGCGAGGGTGTCGATCGGCATGAGTCTCCTGGGGCTGTTGTGGTCGATGCCCGCCATTTGACGCACGCGCGGCGCCCCTGGCAAGGCGCCGCGCGCGCCTAGGCGACTCTGCAGCGACCCGTGCTTCAGGCCAGCCGGTCCAGCAGGCTGTACCACGCCACGCCGCCCGCGATATAGAAGCGTTGCAGTCCGTGCAGCGGTATCGGCCGGATCGGCGACACCGGGTACGGAAAATCCGCCCCCGCGCCCAGCATCCGCGCCGCCAGGTGCCGGCCCATGCTCGTGGCCAGCGCGATGCCCCGGCCGTTGTAGCCCAGCGCGATCGTCATGCCCGGCGCGGGCGTGTGCACGTGCGGCATGAAGTCGCGCGTGACGGCGATGCGGCCGGCCCAGCGGTACTCGTAGCGCAGCGGCCCGAGCTGCGGGAACAGCAGCTCCAGCGAGCGCTCCAGGTGCGCGAAATCGGCCGGACCGGCCGGATCGGCGAAATGGCCGCGCCCGCCCATCAGCAGGCGGCCCTGCGCGTCCTTGCGGAAATAGAGCAGCAGGCGCTGCGAGGTCGAAGCGGTTTCGCCGCGCGGCAGGATGGCGTCGGCCGCCGCGCCCTTCAGAGGCTCGGTGGCCACGATGAAGCTGTTGGCCGCCAGCACCGTGCGCTTCAGCCCCGGCCACAGCGCGCCGGTGTAGCCGTTGGTCGCGATGAGCACCTGCTCGGCCGTGACACTCGCGCCCGTAGCCGTGCTCGCGTGCCAGTGCGCGCCGCGCCGCTCCAGCGCCGTGACCTCGGTGCCGCCGTGCACCGCCGCGCCCAGGCTTTGCGCGGCGCGCACCAGCCCGCGCGTGTAGGCCAGCGGCTGGATGCCGCCGGCGCGGCCGTCGAGCCAGCCGCCGGCGAAGGTGTCGGTGCCCAGCCGCGCCGCGACGGCCGCTCGGTCCAGCGTTTCCGTCTTCGCGCCGCGCCTGGCCCATTGCGCGGCGCGCGCGTGCAGGCCGGCCACGTCCTTCTGCGAATAGGAAAGCTGCAGCCAGCCGTTGCGCACCGGCTGGCAGTCGATGCCGTGGCGCGCGATCAATTCGAACACCAGGTCGGCCGAGCGCGACACGGCGTCGATCAGCGGCTCGGCACGCCCGGCGCCGAAGATCCGCACGAGTTCGTCGGGGTCGTGCTTCAGCGTCGGGTTCACCTGTCCGCCGTTGCGCCCAGAGGCGCCCCAGCCGGGCTCGTGCGCTTCCAGCACGCAGACCTGTGCGCCGGCCTCGGCCAGGTGCAACGCGGCCGAGAGGCCCGTGAAGCCGCCACCGACGATCAGCACGTCGGCCCTGCGCGACTCGGCCAGCGGCGGCGTCGGCGGTGCCGGCGGCGCAGTGGCGGCCCAAAGGGAGGGTGGCAGTGCGCCAGCGCTCATCCGCGCACCTCCGCGGCCGCCGCGGCACCGGAAGGATGCAGCACGCGGCGCAGGAAGTCCTGCGTGCGCGCATGGCGCGGCGCGCCCAGCACCTGCGCGGACGGGCCTTCCTCCACGATGCTGCCGCTGTGCAGGAAGCACACGCGGTCGGCTACCTCGCGGGCGAAACCCATCTCGTGCGTGACCACGATCATCGTCATGCCCTCGTCGGCCAGCGCGCGCATCACGCCGAGCACGTCGCCGACCAGCTCGGGGTCGAGCGCCGACGTGGGCTCGTCGAACAGCATGGCCTCGGGCTTCATCGCGAGCGCGCGGGCGATCGCCACGCGCTGCTGCTGTCCGCCCGAGAGCTGCGCCGGCCAGGCCTGCGCCTTCTCGGCCAGCCCGACCTTGGCCAGTAGCGCCATCGCTTCCTCGCGCGCCTGCGCCGCGCTCTGGCGCAGCACGTAGACGGGGCCTTCCATCACGTTCTCCAGCACCGTGCGGTGCGGGAACAGGTTGAAGCGCTGGAACACCATGCCCATGCGGCTGCGCAGCCGGTGGATGTTCGGCGCGTTGCGGTCCACGCGCTCGCCGAAGGCGCGGATCTCGCCGCCCTCGTACGACTCCAGCGCGTTGATGCAGCGAAGCACCGTCGACTTGCCCGAGCCCGACGGGCCGATCAGGCACACCACCTCGCCCTTGTCCACATGCAGGCTCACGCCCTGCAGCACGCGGTGCGCGCCGAAGCGCTTTTCGAGTCCCTCGACGTGGATCATGGCTGCTTCCTCCCGGCGGCGAAGCGCTTCTCGAGCCGGCGCAGGCCGTACACCAGCGGCAGGCTCATCAGCAGGTAGAGCAGGGCGACCAGCGTGTAGACCGTCATGTTCTGGAAGGTGGACGAGGCGATGAGCTGGCCCGCGCGCGTCATCTCGGCCACGGTGATGGTCGAGACCAGCGAGGAGTCCTTCAGCATCATCACCAGCGTGTTGCCGTAGGGCGGCAGCGCGATGCGGAAGGCCTGCGGCAATATCACCCGCCGCATGATCAGCGCCGAGCGCATGCCCATGGCCTGCGCCGCCTCGCGCTGGCCCGGGTCGACCGCCTCGATGCCGGCGCGGAAGTTCTCCGCCTGGTAGGCCGAATAGGCGATGCCCAGCCCGATCACGCCGGCCTGGAAGGCCGTGAGTTGCACGCCGAAATCCGGCAGCACGAAGTAGATGTAGAAGAGCTGCACGATGATCGGCAGACCGCGGATCACGTTGATGACTGCGGTGGCCGCCATCGACAACGGGCGCACCGGCGAGAGCTTCATCAGCGCGAGCCCGAGGCCGAGCACGCTGCTCAGCAGGAACGAGAGCACGGTCACCTGCACGGTGACGATCGCGCCCTGCAGGAGGATCGGCAGGAAGTCCTGCGCGTGCTGGAGGAAGGAGGGAGCAGCCATCTACATCAGTCCTGTCGCGCGGTGCGCAGCCCGCCGAATCGACCGGCCGACGTAGGCAGGCCCGTTCGGGGAACACCGCGGAACCGGCTTTGCCGGGCCGCAGGTGTTGCCCCCTGCAAGGGGGTTGGCGCAGCGACACGAAGTGCGCGAAGCCTGGGGGTGTGCATCAGATCCCCCATTTCTGGACGATCTTCGCCAGGGTGCCGTCGGCCTTGATCGCCGCGATCGCCTTGTTGATGCGTGCCAGCGTCTCGGTGTCGCCCTTGCGCACCACCAAGCACACGTCGCCCACGTTCACTGCCTTGTAGCTGTCGACCAGCTTCACTCCCGGGAAGGTGTTCTGGCGGATCTGGTAGGCCATGATGGGCTGGTCGCCGAGGCCCGCCTTGATGCGCCCGAGCGAGAGGTCGCGCGTCATGTCGGCCACCGAGTCGTAGCTGCGCACCTCCTTGAAGATGCCCTTCTTGTTGAGCATGTCGAGGAACACCGTGCCGACCTGCGCGCCCACCACCTCGCCCTTGAGCTCGTCGAGCGAGACGTATGCGCGGGTGTCGTCGGCCTTGACGATCAGGCCCTCGCCGTAGGAGTACACCGGGTCGCTGAAGTCGACCACCTCCTGGCGCGCCGGCGTCTTCAGCATGGCGGCCGAGACGATGTCGATCTTGCGCGCGGTGAGCGAGGGGATCAGCGCCGAGAACACCGTCTGCTGCACGTTCACGCCGAAGCCGCCCGCCTTGCCCACGGCGGTGACGGTGTCGACCATCATTCCCTGGATGCTGTTGGTCTTCACGTCGAGGAAGGTGAAGGGCACGCCGGTGGCGGTGGCGCCCACGTTGTAGGTGGGCGCGGCGCCCTGCGCGGCGGCCAGCGAGGCGGCGCCGGCGATGCAAAGACCCAGGGCCAGGCGATGAAGGCGGCGAACGATGCGATTCATGGAAGCACTCCTCGAAGCAAGGGAAGTTGAAGAAAGAGACAAGAAAAAAGAGGCAGCGAAGGAAAGTGATGCGGGGCAGCGCGATGCAACATGCATGCCAATAATCGATTCTTTTGAATCTCTAGACAATAAATACAAACCACTAGTCGAATCATAAATATCGATGTTCGATATTCTTGAGGGATGTGGCTATACTCCACCGCCATGGACGCCACCCCCGACACAGCCCCCGAAGACAGCCAGAGCCTGCTTTTCAACCAGTCGCTGGAGAAGGGCCTGGCCGTGCTGCGCGCCTTCAGCGCCCGGCGCCGCACCATGACGCTGGCCGACGTGGCCGAGGCCACCGACATCACCAAGAGCTCGGCCCAGCGCATGGTCTTCACGCTCGAGAAGCTGGGCTACGTGCGCAAGCACCCGAAGACGCGGCGTTACCAGCTCACGCCCAGGGTCATGGAGATCGGCTTCAACTACCTTGCGGCCCATTCGCTGATCGACGTGGCCAACCCGTTCCTGTCGGAGCTCACCAAGGTGACGACCGAGACCTCCTGCCTCACCGAGCCCGACGGGCTGGACATGGTCTATGTGGCGCGCTTCGTCAGCGCGCAGTTCGTGCCGGTGCACATGCCCATCGGCAGCCGCATTCCCATGTATTGCACCGCTTCGGGGCGCGCCTTTCTCAGCGCGCTGCCCGAGGATGAGGCGCGCGCGCTCATCGAAGCCTCCGACCGCGTGGCGCACACCATGCACACCCGCACCGGCGTGGACGAGATCCTGGAAGAGCTTCGCCAGGCGCGCCAGCAGGGCTTCGCCACCAATGCCGAGGAGCTCTTTCTCGGCGACATGACCATCGCCGCGCCCGTGCTGGGCGCGCAGGGGCGGCCGGTGGCCTCGGTGCACGTGGTGGCGCCCACCAGCCGCTGGACGCTGGAGGAGGCGGTGCGCAAGCTGGCGCCCACGCTGCTGCTGTGCGCACGCTCGCTCACCAGTTCGGCACGCAGCATCGACTGAGACCTATACGGTTTCAGACATCGCGCCGGCAGGTGGCTGCCCTTATGCTGTGCGGGATCACAACGCAGCAGCAGTTCGCACCCACCATGACCGATTTCCGCCCCACCTACGACAAGAGCTTCGACCGCATCGCCGCCGACCGCCTGCCCGCGCTGCTGCGCGCCATGCCCAAGGCGGAGCTGCACATGCACATCGAAGGCTCGCTCGAACCCGAGCTCATCTTCGCGCTCGCGCAGCGCAACGGCGTGTCCATTCCCTACGCCAGCGTCGAGGAGCTGCGCAAGGCCTACGCCTTCACCAACCTGCAGAGCTTCCTGGACATCTACTACGCCGGCGCCAGCGTGCTGCTCAAGGAGCAGGACTTCTACGACATGGCCTGGGCCTACCTGGAGCGCGCCGCGGCCGACAACGTGGTGCACACCGAAATGTTCTTCGACCCGCAGACGCACACCGCGCGCGGCGTGCCGATGGAGACGGTGGTCAACGGCCTGCACCGCGCGTGCACCGATGCACGCTCGAAGCTGGGCGTGAGCGCCGCGCTCATCCTGTGCTTCCTGCGGCACCTGAGCGAGGAAGACGCCTTCGAGACGCTGGAGCAGGCGCTGCCCTACCGCGACAAGTTCATCGGCGTGGGGCTCGATTCGAGCGAGGTGGGCCATCCGCCCGAGAAGTTCGCCCGCGTGTTCGCGCGCTGCCGCGAGCTGGGCTTCCACCTCGTCGCGCATGCCGGTGAAGAAGGCCCGCCCGAATACGTCTGGAGCGCGCTCGACGTGCTGAAGGTCGAACGCGTCGACCACGGCGTGCAGAGCACCAAGGACCCGGAATTGATGAAGCGCCTGGCGAAGGACCGCATTCCGCTGACCGTCTGCCCGCTGTCGAACCTCAAGCTCTGCGTGTTCCCCGACCTGTCGAAGCACAACCTCGGCGCGCTGCTCGACGCGGGGCTGGTGGCCACCGTCAACTCGGACGACCCGGCCTACTTCGGCGGCTACATGAACCAGAACTTCACCGAGACCTTCGCCGCCACAGGCCTGAGCGTGCAGCAGGCCTGGCAGCTCGCGGCGAACAGCTTCGAGGGCAGCTTCATCGACGAGGCCGCCAGGCGCGCCTACGTCGAGCGGCTCAACGCCGTCTTCGCGAGCTTCTGATCGGCGGCGGCGGGCCGAGCCACCAGCAGCGGCATCGCCACGAGCGCACAGGCGCTGGCCGCCAGCCACACCATCGGCCAGCCCTGCAGCGCCAGCAGGTGCGGAATGGAGAAGGGCGTGACGAAGCACACCAGGAACACGCTGGTGTTCGCCATGCCCAGCGCGGTGCCGGCACGCGATGCGCCGGCCAGCGTGGCGAGCTCGGTGTAGGCCACGCCGTGCCATGCCGACACGCACACGCCGCTCACGCCCAGCAGCATCACCAGCGCGATGCGCAGCGCCGCCGAGTCGGCCGCGTGCGCGCCCGATGCCAGCGCCAGCACGGCGAGGCCCGCGAACAGGAGAACCGTGAGCCCGCTGCAGGCGCGCAGGTAGGCCGGCCGGTTCCTGTTGCGGTCGGTCCAGCGGCCGCTCCATACGCGCATGACCATCGCGCCGACCTGCACGAACACCATCGTCGCGGTGATGGTCGCCAGGCCCGCATGGCCGAAGTCGTGCAGGAACACCGTGCCGAAGGAGAGCACCGCGAACTGCGGCGCGCAAAGAATGCCGATGCCGGCCACGATGCGCCACGCGCGCGCGTCGCGCAGCGGTCCGCTCTTCGGCGCGGCGGCTGAAGCCGGCAAAGCCGTGTCGCCGGCCACCGCGATGGGCGGTTCATGCACCCACGCCCAACTCATGGCAGCGCTCAGCGCGCACAGCAGCGCGAGCAGGCCATAGAGCGCCGCGAAGCCAAAGTGCAGCGCGACGTAAGGCAGCACCAGCGCGCCGATGCCGCCGCCCATCGGCACGGCCGTCTGGCGGATGCTCATCGCGAGGCCGCGCTCGCTGGCGTCGAACCAGGTCATCACCGCGCGGCCGCTGGCGCCGTTGACACTGCCGCCGAGCAGCCCCACCAGCAGCAGCCCGCTGCCGAGCCAGCCCAGCCCGGGGATGTGCTCCGCGGCCGGCGCGGCCCACAGCGCCATCGCGACCAGCGCGAGCGCCGTGCTGCCCAGGCCCGCCAGCAGAACCGGGCGGTCGCCCCAGCGGTCGGTCAGCAGGCCCCAGGGCAGCTCGCTCACCGCGATGCCCAGCCCCATGAGGCCGAGCACCAGCCCGAGGGTGGCGTTGTCGAGCTGGTAGCCGGTGCGCATCAGCACGGCGGTCATCGGGATGCCGCTGAAGGCCACCGAGAAGGCGGCGTTGGCAGCCACGCCTGCCGCCAGCACCTTCCAGCGATGGCGCGGCGTGAATGAAGAGGGGATGGGGGAAAGGGGCGAATGGGTCATCTTGCCGGGCAGTTTCCGCCTCGGCGAAGGTTTTGAAAATCAGAAAATAATTGGCGAATCGTCCTGAAAAACAGGATGATCGCCACGAAACCCGAAGGAACCGCAATGAGCCAGGTGATGTTCGATCTAGACGTGCTGCGCACTTTCTCCACCGGCATCGCGCTCGGCAGCTTCGCCCGTGCGGCCGACAAGCTGGGGCGCTCCACCTCCGCCGTGAGCGCGCAACTGAAGAAGCTCGAATCGCAGGCCGGCACCGCGCTATTCCGCAAGGCGGGCCGGGGGCTGGAGCTCACCGATGCCGGCGAGACCTTGCTGGCGTATGCCCACCGCATGCTCGAACTCAACGACGAAGCCAGCGCCGCGATGCGCGGCGTCGACCTGCAGGGCTCGGTGCGGCTGGGCCTTCAGGAAGACTTCGGCGAGACGCTGCTGCCGGCCGTGCTGGGCCGCTTCGCACGCGCGCATCCCAAGGTGCGCATCGAGGCCTGCGTGGCGCGCAGCGGCGAACTGCGCGAGCGGCTCGAACTCGGCCAGCTCGACCTCGCGCTGGCCTGGGATGCGGGCGACCAGCCGCTGTCGCCGTATGCCGAGCGCGTCGCGCGGCTGCCCCTGCTGTGGATCGGGCCGCGCACGCCCGAGCGGGTCGAGGCGCCCTGGTGGACGCAGCGCGAGCAGCAACACGGCGCGGGCGCACGCCAGCCCGAGAGCAAGGAGCCGCTGCCGCTCATCATGCTCGACGCACCCTGTCCGCTGCGCGAGATCGTCATCACCGCGCTCGACAAGGCCGGCGTGCCGTGGCGCCGTGCCTTCGGCAGCGCCAGCCTCGCCGCGCTGTGGGCGGCGGCATCGGCCGGGCTGGGCCTGACGGTGCGCACGCCATTCGGCCTGCCGTCGCACGTGCGGGCCATCGACCGCTCCACGCTGGCGCTGCCCGCGCTGCCGCAGATATCGCTCGTGCTCTATCGTGCGCAGGCCCTGCCGGAGGCGCCCGCGAGCCGCCTTGCCGGGCTGCTGCTGGAGGCCGTTCGCCAGCACGTGCAGCCGGCCGGGTTGCCGATGCGTGAGAATCCGCCGCTGGAGACAAGAACAAAAGTGATACGGCATGGCAACGCAAAACTTCCTGCACCTGTGGGATGACAGGTTCCTCTACATCACACCGGCCATCCAGTCGGGCCTGACGGCCCGCTCGTCGGCCACGCTGCTGGCGTCGGTCAGCGGGCATCCCTTCACGCTCGAGGCGGTCGACGGCACCCGCGTGCACTGCACCGCCGCGCTGGTCGCGCCGCACGTGTCGCGGCGGCTCGACGTCGACGGCTGCGGGCTGCTTTCGCTCAACCTCGACCCCGCTTCCAGCGCCTACCGCATGCTCGCGCGCCGCATGGGCGGCCATGGCATCCAGCCCATAGACGCACGGCGCTTCGGCGCGCTGCGCGACGACTTCGGGCCCGCGCAATGCGGCGCGTTGCCCAACGAGCGGTTGCAGTCGCTCAGCGCGAAGATGGTCGAGACCATCACCGAGAGCCCCGAGCTGCAGGCGCCGCTCGATCCACGCATCGAACGCGTGCTGCAGGCCATCCGCGCGCATGCGGGGCAGATCGCGCTGCGCGATCTCGCGGCCGTGGCCTGCCTTTCGCCCGACAGGCTCACGCACCTGTTCGCCGAGCAGGTGGGCGTGTCGGTCAAGCGCTATGCGCTGTGGACCAAGGTGCGCCGCACGGTGCAGCAGTTCACCGGGCAGCGTTCGCTCACCGACGTTGCACTGGTCAGCGGCTTCACCGATGCGGCGCACATGAGCCGCACCTTCCAGCGCTACTTCGGCCTGCCGCCTTCGTTCCTGGCCAGCCAGGTGCGCGTGACGGCCGATGAGCATGCCTCGCACGCGTGGGGCCAGAACGCGCCGCTGCACTGACGCGATCGGCCGCAGGGGCCATCGCATGCAACGCAGCGGCTGCGTACAAGCCGCGAGCTGCGAGGCTGCCTAAGCTCCGGGACGCTCCGTCAAGAGAGCATCAGCATCAACTGGAGACATCATGAGACTTTCGATCCGTCGCGGCGTCGTGCCGCCGTCGTTGCTCGCGCTCGCCGCCGCCGCGCTCACCGCCTGCGGTGGCGGTGGCGGAGGCAACGGCTTCGTGTTCTTCCCGTCCTCGCCATCCACGCCGACGAATCCGCCGGCCGAGGCCACCTACAAGGCCGAGATCCGCCGCACGTCCATGGGCGTGCCGCACATCAAGGCCGACAGCTGGCCGGGCGTTGGCTATGGCTACGGCTACGCGCAGGCGGAGGACGACCTGTGCACCATGGCCGACTCGTTCCTCACCTACCGCGGCGAGCGCTCGCAGTATTTCGGCGCCGACGCGAAGCTGGTGGCCAGCAGCACCATCGGCCTGCCGAAGAACATCGACTCCGACTTCTTCCACCGGCATGTCATCTCGGCCGACGTGCTGCAGAAGATGATCGACGCCCAGCCCGACAACCTGAAGAAGCTCGTCGTCGGCTTCGCGGCCGGCTACAACCGCTACGTGCGCGAGGTGAAGGTCGGCGGCACGGCCCATGCGGCCTGCCGCAACGAAGCGTGGGTGCAGCCCATCACCGCCGAGGACATCTACCGCCGCATGTACGCGGCGAACCTCGCGGGCGGCTACAGCAACTTCCTCGCGAACATCGCCAACGCGACGGCGCCTGCCGTGGTTGCGCCTACCAAGGTGTCGGCGCATCGTCCCGCCCACAGGAAGGCGGCGACGCAGATGGCGGCACTGAAGCTCGAGGAGCCCGAACTGCAGGTGGGCGGCCATGAGGGCGTGGGTAGCAACATGATCGGCTTCGGCACTGCCGCCACCGGCGATTCGAGCCCGCTGCTCTTCGGCAACCCGCACTGGTACTGGCGCGGGCCCGATCGCTTCTACCAGGCGCAGCTCACCATTCCGGGCGAGCTGAACATCAGCGGCACCTCGTTCCTCGGCATTCCGGTGATCCTCATCGGCTTCAACGACAACATCGCGTGGAGCCACACCGTGTCGACTGCGCGGCGTTTCGGCTTCTTCCAGCTGAAGCTCGCAGCGGGCGACACCACCAGCTACATGCGCGACGGCGCCGCGGTGAGGATGCAGCCTTCCACCATCACCGTGAAGGTGAAGGCCACCGACGGCGCGATGACGCAGGTCACGCGCACGCTCTACAAGAGCGAATACGGCCCGATGGTCAACCTGGCCCCGATGAACTCGGCACTGGCCTGGAGCCAGACCACCGCGCTCGCGATGCGCGACATCAACGGCGAGAACTTCCGCACCTTCCGCAACTGGCTGCGCTGGAACCAAGCGAAGTCGCTCGACGAGTTCATCGCTATCCAGCGCGAAGAAACCGCGATTCCGTGGGTCAATACCGTCGCCGTGGGCCGTGGCAGCGCCAAGGCCTGGTACGCCGACATCGGCGCGGTGCCCAACGTGTCGCCCGCGCAGGTCACCGACTGCACCACCCCGGCGGGCGCGTCGATGCAGGCCGTGCTGCCGCGCGTGCCGATCTTCGACGGCTCGCGCAGCGCCTGCGACTGGCAGACCGATGCCGACTCGGCGCAGAAGGGCGCCATCGCCGCATCGCGCATGCCCAGCCTGCTGCGCGACGACTACGTGGCGAACATGAACGACAGCTACTGGCTCGCCAACCCGAAGGCGCCGATGACCGGCTTCCCGCCCATCATGGGCCCGGCCGGCTCCGACCCCGTGAGTTTCCGCACCCGCATGGGCAACGTGCTGGCGCAGGGACGCATCGACGGCTCCGACAGCTACGGCGCGAAGGGCGCGACGCCCGACACCGTCAAGCGCATGGTGCTCAATAGCCGCGTGCTGACGGCGGAGCTGTTCAAGGCCGACGTGCTGCCGATCGTGTGCGACGGCACGCCCATCGCGGTGACCAAGGACCCGCTGACCACCGAGGCCATCGGCCCGAGCGTGGATGTGGGCGCTGCATGTACCGCGCTCACGGCATGGGACGGCACGGGCGTGACCGGCGCGAAGGGGGCGCACCTGTGGGACGAGTTCTGGAATCGCGCTTCGCAGATTCCCGCAGCTTCGCTCTACACCGTGCCCTTCGATCCGGCAGACCCGATCCATACGCCGCGCGGCCTCAACAGTGCCGCCAGCACCCAGCTTCGCGAGGCCTTCGGAGCCGCAGTGGCACGCGTGCAGGCCAGCGGCTACGCAGTGGATGCCCCACGCGGCGACTACCTGTTCGCCACGCGCGGCGGCAAGAAGATCCCGCTGTACGGCGGCTGCGGCGGGCCGGGCTACTTCACCATCGCCTGCTCGGAGAACCGGCTCGACAAGGGCGGCTACGCCATGGACGGCAACCCGAACGGCAACAGCTACATGCAGGTCGTGCGTTTCCCCGACGGCGGCGTGGAAGCCCACACCTTCCTGACCTTCTCGCTCTCGGACGACCCGGCCTCGGCGCACAACGGCGACTACACGCGCGCCTACAGCGAGGGCAAGTGGCTCAAGGTGCCTTTCTCCGAACCGGAGATCAAGGCCGACGCGAACTACACCAGCAAGTCGATCGCCGAGTGATCGGCGCCCGGCAATCCTGTCGGGCAGTGAAAAAATGAAAAAAGCGCGTGCGGGGCGCGCCGTCTGCCGCTGGCCGTAAGATCGGCGGCGAACGCGCCACGCACGCTCAGGGCTTACGCAGCTGCGCTCCTCATCCAACAGGAACACACTGCATGCGCCCAAAACTCAGAGGCGGCCTCCGGCCGCTTTTTCTCTTGCCGGTTGCCATGGCCCTTGCGGCCTGTTCAGGCATTTCGAGCCGGTCTTCGACTTCTCAGTTCGATGCCTCGGCACGAGTGGAGCCCTCCAGTCCCGAGGCACGCTCTGCGGGCTACCAGGCCGAGATCCGCCGCACCGCCATGGGCGTGCCGCACATCAAGGCCCGCGACTGGGCCGGCGCGGGCTATGGCTACGGCTACGCACAGGCCCAGGACAACCTTTGCACCATGGCCGACGGCTTTCTCACCTACCGCGGCGAGCGCTCCGAGTTCTTCGGGGCGCAGGCGAAGCCGCCAGCCAGCAGCACCATCGGCAAGCCCGCGAACATCGATTCGGACTTCTTCCATCGCCACGTGATCACGGACGAAGTGATCGACGCCATGGACCGCGCGCAGCCCGCGGCCATCCGGGGCATGGTCGAAGGCTTCGCCGCCGGCTACAACCGATACGTGCGCGACCTGAAGAGCGGTGCCGTGGACAAGGGCAATGCCCACGCGGCCTGCCGCAACGAAGCGTGGGTGCGGCCGGTGAGCGCCACCGACATCTTCCGCCGCATGTACGCCACCAACCTCGCGGCGGGCTACAGCAACTTTCTCTCGAACATCGCGAACGCGGCACCGCCCGGCGCCGGGGTGTCGTCGCCCGGGGCGAGCGACGCGCAGCCGATGGCGCTCCAGGTCGGCGGCACGGCGGGCGTGGGCAGCAACATGATCGGCTTCGGCACGGCCGCCACCGGCGATTCGAGCCCGCTGCTCTTCGGCAACCCGCACTGGTACTGGCGCGGGCCTGACCGCTTCTATCAGGCGCAGCTCACCATTCCGGGGCAGCTCGACGCGAGCGGCACCTCCTTCCTCGGCGTGCCGGTGCTGCTGATCGGCTTCAACAACGACATCGCGTGGAGCCACACCGTGTCGGCGGCGCGGCGCTTCGGCCTGTATCAACTCGCGCTCGTGCCCGGCGACGCCACCAGCTATCTGCGCGACGGCAAGCCCGTGAAGATGCAGGCCCGTGCCATCACTGTGAAGGTGAAGCGGGCCTCGGGCCGTGTCGAGCCGGTGACGCGCACGCTCTACGCCTCGGAATACGGCCCGCTCGTGAACCTGGGCGCAATCAATCCGGCGCTGGCCTGGAATCAGTCCGCTGCCTTCGCCATTCGCGACATCAACGCCGACAACTTCCGCACCTTCCGCACCTGGCTGCGCTGGGCGCAGGCGAAGTCGCTCGACGAGCTCATCGCCATTCAGCGCGAAGAAGCTTCGATCCCCTGGGTCAACACCGTGGCCGTGGGCCGCGGCAGCGCCAAGGCCTGGTACAGCGACATCGGCGCAGTGCCCAACGTTTCGCCCGAGCAGGTGGCAAGCTGCACCACGCCGGCCGGCAAGGCGATGGCGTCCGTGCTGCCGCGCGTGCCCGTGTTCGACGGCTCGCGCAGTGCCTGCGACTGGCAGACCGATGCCGATTCGGTGCAGAAGGGTGCCATTGGCGCCTCGCGCATGCCGAACCTGCTGCGCGACGACTACGTCGCCAACATGAACGACAGCTACTGGCTCGCCAACCCGACGGCGCCGCTCACGGGCTACCCGGCCATCTTCGGACCGACCGGCAGCGACGCGCAGAGCTTCCGGACGCGGCTCGGTCACCTCATCGCGCAGGGCACGGCCAAGGGCGCGACGGTCCAAGCAGTCGAGCGCGCGACGCTCGACAGCCGCGCCTACACCGCCGAGCTGTTCAAGGCCCCCGCGCTGGAGATGGTGTGCGGCGTGCCCCGCATCGAAGTGAAGGGTGACGCGCAGACCGGAGAGTCGTTCTCGCCGCCGCGCGGTGTCGATACCGGTCCCGCCTGCGAGGTGCTGAAGGCATGGAACAACACCGGCGTGGCCTCCGCGCGCGGCGCCCACGTATGGGACGAGTTCTGGGCACGCGTCGTGCGCCTGCCTGCCGACAAGCTCTATGCCGTGCCCTTCAGCGCGAACGACCCCATCGGCACGCCACGCGGCCTCAAGGCCTCGGCCGCCGACGACTTGCGCCAGGCCTTCGGCGCGGCCGTGCTGCGCGTGCAGGCCAGCGGCTACGCGCTCGACGCGCCGCGCGGCGAAGCTCTTTTCGTGACGCGCAACGGCCGCAAGGTGCCGCTGTACGGCGGCTGCGACACCCAGGGCTACTTCACCGTCATGTGCTCGGAGAACCCGCTCGACAAGGGCGGCTACACCATGGACGGCGACCCCAACGGCAACAGCTACATGCAGATCGTGCGGTTCCCCGCCGGCGGCGTCGAGGCCCACACCTTGCTGAGCTTCTCGCTGTCGGACGACCCGGCCTCGCCGCACAACGGCGACTACACGCGGGCCTACAGCGCCGGACAGTGGCTGCGCCTGCCGTTCTCCGAGTCGGAGATCAAGGCCGATGCTGCCTATAGCAGCGTGACCATTCGCGAGTGAGGGCGAGCGCGAAGCGGCTGCACTTCATCAGCGCCGCTTCGCCAGCCAGTTCCACGCGGCACCCGCGGCCATCAGCACGCAGGTGCCGAGGAACACGGCGCGCATGCCGATGTGCCCGCCCACGAAGCCGCCGAGCAGCGGCCCCGCCACCTGGCCCGTGTACTGCGCCGAAGTCGAGTAGCCCAGCATGTTGCCGGCCACGCGCTCGGGCACGTTGTGGCGGATCACGCTCGCGATGCACGGCAGCAGGCCGCCGAGCGACAGCCCCATCAGGAAGCGCAGCACCACCAGCTGCCAGCCCGAGGTGACGAAAGCCTGCGGCACCAGCAGCAGCGCCGACACCGCGAGGCAGCCGACGATCACGTTCCAGTGACCCACGCGATCGGCCAGCTTGCCCAGCCGCGAGGCCGAGAGGATGCTGCCCAGCGCAGCCGCCGACATCACGAGGCCGGCCATTATCGTCACGCGGTTCGGGTCTTCCACCAGCGTGGCGACGTAGACGGTGATGATCGGCTCGATCGACATGTTCGCCAGCATCAGCAGCATGCCGGTGAAGAGCATCGCGACGAGTGGGCGCTTGTCGGGTACGGCGGCCCAGCCGGTTTGCTCGGAGTTGTCGCTACCTTGCTTGCGCGCGGCAGGCGCCTTGCGCTCCTCGCGGATCAGGAAGGCCGTCGCGAGAAAGGCCACGAAGATGATCGCGCCCGCCGCGAAGAAGGTGGCGCGGATGCCGATCAGCGGCGGCAGCGCGCCACCGACCAGCGGTCCCACGAGGTTGCCCGCCATGATGGCCGACGACATCGTGCCCAGCGCCCAGCCCGTGCGGTCCTTGGGCGTCTGGGTGGCCACCAGCACCATCGAGCCCGAGGCGTAGCCGCCCAGCAGCCCCGCCAGCAGCCGAAGGCCCACCAGCTGCCACACATTGCCCGCGACGCCGATCAGCGCCATTGCAACCGCCATGCCCAGGCTCGCGCGGATCAGCATCGGCTTGCGCCCGTAGCGGTCGGCCAGCCGGCCCCACAGCGGCGCCACCAGCGCGGCGCTCAGGAAGGTGGCGCCGTACGCCGCGCCCGACCACTGGACGATGGCCGCGTGGTCCTTTACGCCAAGCTGCTCGACGTACAGCGGCAGGAAGGGCAGCAGCAGCGTCATCGCGATGATGGTCGTGAAGGAGCCGAACATGCAGACGGCGAGGTTGCGCTGCCAGTGGAGATTGGCGCCCTGCTCGGCGGAAGGGGCGGTCGTTGTTGCGGTTGTCGTCGGTTGCGTCATGGGGAACACCCATTGTGGGACGACGCATGCGCGATGGCGCTTGCCGATTGGCGGCGGCGGCCATCGCAGCGAGGCAAGGCATGCCGCGAGCCCCTGATGCCTGCGCGGTTGGACCAGGTCGCGTAGTCTCGCGTCCTGCATCGTTCGTAAACCTCCTTTCAGGACATCGCCATGAAACGCATCGGCGTGCTCGTCTTCCCCGGCTTCCAGATCCTCGACCTCGCCGCCATCGCCGCGTTCGAGCTTGCGAACATTCACGCCGGCAAGCCGGTCTACCAGGTCGAGCTCCTGTCGGAGGAGGGAGGCCTCGTGGCCAGTTCGTCGGGCGTGAGCACGGACAGCAGGCGCTTCGGCACGGCGAGGTACGACACGCTCGTGCTGAGCGGCGCGCTCTTCATCGCGCCCACCTCCGAGAAGATGTGCCGCTTCCTGCGCGCCGGGCTGCGCAATGCGCGCCGAGTGGCCAGCATCTGCACCGGCGCCTTCGGGCTGGCCGATGCGGGGCTGCTCGACGGCCGCAAGGCGACCACGCACTGGTCCTTCGCGGGCGAACTGCAGAAGCGCCATCCCGCGGTGAAGGTGCAGCCCGATCGCATCTTCATCAACGATGGGCCGGTGTGGACATCGGCCGGCATGACGGCGGGCATCGACCTCGTGCTGGCGTTGGTGGAGGAAGACCTCGGCGTGGAGGCGGCGCGCTTCGCGGCGCGCAAGCTGGTTGTCTACCACCGGCGCGCAGGCGGGCAGTCGCAGTACTCCGCGCTGCTGGAGCTGGAGCCCAAGTCCGACCGCATCCAGAAGGCGCTGGTGCATGCGCGGGCCAACCTGCGCGACACGCTGTCGGTGGAGGAACTGGCCGAGGTCGCGCACCTGAGCCCGCGCCAGTTCAGCCGTGCCTTCAAGGCGGAGACAGGCCAGTCGCCCGCGCATGCGGTGGAGAACCTGCGCGTGGAGGCGGCGCGTGCGCTGATCGACGAAGGCAGCCTCGCGCTCGGCGTGGTCGCGCGCGAAACGGGCTTCGGCGACCCCGAGCGCATGCGTCGCGCCTTCCTGCGCACGCTGGGGCAGCCGCCACAGAGCGTGCGACGCGTGGCGCGCCGGGAGGCGGCCGTGGCCTGAGCGGCAAGATGTCCTGAAAGGTGGCTTATATGACATTTACGCCATAGCCTTGCAGGAGGAGACTTCCCCACTGCCGCACACATCGATGCGGCGAAAAAGGAAAGCTCCATGACTGCAACTACTACTGCTGCTGCCGCTGCTTCGGCAAATTCCCCCAAGGGCACGGCCCTCGTCACCGGCGCGTCGTCCGGCATCGGCGCCGTGTACGCGGACCGTCTCGCGCGGCGCGGCTTCGACCTGATCCTGGTCGCGCGCAACCGCGAACGCCTTGAGGCGCTGGCAGCGAAGCTGGTGCGCGAAACCGGCCGCAAGATCGAGGTTCTTCCCGCCGACCTGATGAGCCGCAAGGACATCGCGCCAGTCGAGGCCGCGCTGCGCACCCGCAGCGACATCACCATGCTGGTGAACAACGCCGGCGTCGGCGCCGCCGCGCCGCTGCTGGCCTCCGACGTCGACAAGATGGAAGAGATGATCGCGCTCAACGTGAGCGTGCTCACGCGGCTCACCTATGCGGCCGTGCCCGGCTTCGTGGAACGCGGCGCAGGCACGCTGGTGAACATCGCCTCCATCGTCGCGATCTCGCCGGAGACGCTCAACGGCGTGTACGGCGGCAGCAAGGCCTTCGTCCTCGCGTTGAGCCAGTCGCTGCAGCACGAGCTCAAGGACAAGGGCGTGCGTGTGCAGGCCGTGCTGCCAGGCGCGACGGCTACCGAGTTCTGGGGCATCGCAGGCGTGCCGATGGAACACCTGCCCAAGGAGATCGTCATGACAGCGCAAGACATGGTCGACGCCGCCCTGGCGGGGCTCGACCAGGGCGAGCAGGTCACGATCCCCGCGCTGCCCGACCTGGCTGAGTGGGAGGCCTTCGATACGGCGCGGCGTGCGATGTCGGGGCGGTTGTCCAGCACCGCTCCCGCGGCGCGCTACCGCGTGGGCGCCGACTCCGCCGCGTCACCGGCGTGAGGTCGTACCGAGGTCTTTCAGTTCAGATGCGGTTGGTCCGGCGCGCGTAGAGCGCCGCCAGCGCCAGCCCCGTGGCCGCCGCGCCGCACCAGGCGAGGGCAGGGCTGCGCAGCATGCCTCGAATGCGCGCGCGGCGGCCCGGTTCGGCATGCAGGCCGCGTGCGGCACGTTCCTTGGGCGTGAGCGGCCGTGCCGCGTTCGGGTTTTCTTCGCCTTCAAGCACGGCTTGAGAGATGTCGAGCGGGGTCAGCGAGTCGTTGACGGTGGATGCGGTCATGGTGGCTGGCCTTCCTTTCTCTCTTTCTGGATAGTGAATCGATCGGTGCTGCAAGCCTCCTGCATCCCGGCGCATCGGGCCTGAGGCGAAGCGCTGACATTGAAGTAGGCCAACGCCCCGGCCGCATCGCGGACTGCGGCGCCGTTTAAAATCCCGCCCCTCGCAATCGGGCGTCCCGGCCGGTTGCGGGGTTTTGCATCTCCGGGGCCATGTAGAGGAACACCATGTACAAAAACCTCGCGGGCCGCGCCGTTCTGGCGCTGGCGGCCGCCGGCTTTTTATCCCCCGCTTTTTCACAACAGCAGCCACAGCAGCAGGCCCAGGCGCCGCTGAAGATCGGGTTCGTCTACGTCACGCCTGTCACCGACGCCGGCTGGGTGCGCCAGCACGAGGAAGGCCGCAAGGCCGTCGAGGCCGCACTGGGCGCCAGGGTCAAGACCACCTACGTCGAGAACGTGGCCGAGGGCGCCGATGCGGAGCGCGTGATCCGCGACCTCGCGCAGCAGGGCAACAAGCTCATCTTCACGCCGAGCTTCGGCTACATGGAGCCGACGATGAAGGTCGCGAAGGACTTCCCCGACGCGAAGTTCGAGTCGATCACCGGCTACAAGACCGCGCCCAACGTGGCGACCGCCAACGCGCGCTATTACGAAGGCCGCTACTTGGCGGGCATCGCGGCCGGACGCATGACGAAGACCAACACAGCGGGCTATGTCGCGGGCTTTCCGATTCCGGAAGTGCTGCAGGGCATCAACGCCTTCACGCTGGGCATGCGCTCGGTGAACCCCTCGGCGCAGGTGCGCGTGGTGTGGCTCAACGAATGGTTCGATCCGCCCAAGGAGCGTGACGCCGCCATGGCGCTGTTCAACCAGAACGCCGACGTCGTCGCCTTCCACACCGGCTCCACCGCCGTGATGGCGGCGGCGCAGGAGCGCGGAAAGCTGGCCATCGCCTACCACTCCGACATGCGCAGGATCGCGCCCGACGCGCAGGTCGTCGCGGTCACGCACCAGTGGGGCGGCTACTACGCGCAGCGCGCGAAGGCGGTGCTCGACGGCAGCTGGAAGAGCGGCAACCTCTGGGGCGGCGTGAAGGAAGGGATGATCCGCGTCGGCGATTTCGGCACCAAGGTACCGAAGGCCGTGCAGGACGAGGTGCTGGCGCGGCAGAAGGACATCGCGGCGGGCAGGCTGCAGCCGTTCCGTGCTGTTTCGGCGGACGTGCGCGACAACGAGGGCCGCGTCGTGATCGCCAAGGGCGCGCAACTGAACGACGAGCAGATCCTGACGATGAACTGGCTGGCCGAGGGCGTGCAGGGGCGGGTCGGGCGCTAGCCCGGCTGGCGCCCGTCGCGAGAAACGCGAGGCAGCAGAGCCTTGATGCGCTGGCGAAGCAGCGCGGGCGTGACGGTCGGAGTCATCGCCAGCGGGCGTGCCCTTCGACATCCAGTCGCGCGCGCTGCCGCGTTAGGTAGGTGCGGCTCCGCGGCGAGTGCGCTGCGCATATAGCACTCATACGCCCATGGAAATTGCGGTGGGGCGGCGCTGGATTACCCTCCGCAACCACGATGAAAAAAGCCTACCGCGCCTCCCTCCTGCGCTTCGACGCCGCCGGCCAGCCCGTTTTCGACGAGGACGGCCTGCTGGTCGTCGCCCCCGACGCCACCGGCCGCCAGCGCGTGCTCGATGCCGGCAGCCATGCCGACCTCGCGGCCCGCCATCCCGGCGCACACACGACCCACCTGCCGGGGCGCATCCTCGCGCCGGGATTCGTGGACATGCACATCCACTATCCGCAGACCGACATCATCGGCTCGCCGGCGCCGGGCCTGCTGCCCTGGCTCGAGAACTACACCTTTCCCGCGGAGAGCAAGTTCGCCGACCCCGCGCATTCGAACGAAGTGGCGCAGTTCTTCCTCGACGAGCTGCTGCGCAACGGCGTGACCACCTCGCAGACCTTCGCGACTTCGCACGTGGCCTCGGTCGACGCGCTCTTCGAGGGCGCGCAGCGCCGCGGCATGCGCCTGATCACCGGCAAGGTGCTGCAGGACCGCCACTCGCCCGACGGCGTGCGCGACGAAACCGAGCAGAGCCTGGTCGACACCGAGGCGCTGATCCGCAAGTGGCACAAGGTCGACCGGCTGGGCTACGCCATCACGCCGCGCTTCGCGCCCGCGAGCACCGACGCCCAGATGCGCGGCGCGGGCGAGCTGGCCGCGAAGTACGCCGACACCTGGATCCAGTCGCACGTGGCGGAGAACCGCGACGAGGTGAGCTGGGTGCGCGAGCTGTACCCGAAGGCGCGCTCCTACCTCGACGTGTATGCAGGCTTCGGCCTGATGCGCGAGCGGGCCGTGTACGCCCACTGCATCTACCTCGACGAGGCCGACCGCGCCCTGCTGCGCGAGACGAAGACGGCGGCCGCGGTGAGCCCGACCAGCAACCTGTTCCTGGGCAGCGGCTTCTTCGACTTCGGCGCGGCCGACCGCGTGGGCTACCCCTACGGCCTGGCCAGCGACGTGGGCGGCGGCACCAGCTTCAGCCCTTTCCACACCATGATGGCCGCCTACTACGTCGGCCGTGAGGGCCAGACCAAGGCCGGCCTGAGCATCGCGCCGTCGGAACTCTGGTGGCGCCACACCGGCGGCGCCGCGCGCGCCCTGGGGCTCGACGGCGTGGTCGGCAACCTGCAGCCGGGCTGCGAGGCCGACTTCCTGGTGCTGAATCCGGCGGCCACGCCGCTGCTGGCTCGCAAGACGAAGCAGGCGAACTCGCTGGAGGAAATGCTCTTCGCGATGATCGTTCTGGGCGACGACCGGCTGGTCGAGCGCGCGGTGATCTCGCAGGCCGGCTAGGGCCCGGGAGGGCGGACCCGCCCATGCCACAATCGCCGACCCAGCGAGCGCGGCGAAACCCTTTCCAGGAACACCGCGGAACCGGCTTTGCCGGGCCGCTGGTGTTGCCCCTCGAGGGGTTGGCGTAGCGACACGAAGTGCGCGAAGACTGGGGTGTTTTTCAATGTCTATCAAGAGCGACAAATGGATCCGGCGCATGGCCGAGCAGCACGGCATGATCGAGCCTTTCGAGCCCGGCCAGGTGCGCGAGGCCTCGGGCCACAAGATCATCAGCTACGGCACCTCGAGCTACGGCTACGACATCCGGTGCGCGCCTGAATTCAAAGTCTTCACCAACATCCACAGCACGGTGGTCGACCCGAAGAACTTCGACGAGAAGAGCTTCGTGGACATGCACGGCGACTACTGCATCATCCCGCCCAACAGCTTCGCGCTGGCACGCACCGTCGAATACTTCCGCATCCCGCGCAACGTGCTGACCATCTGCCTGGGCAAGAGCACCTATGCGCGCTGCGGCATCATCGTCAACGTGACCCCCTTCGAGCCCGAATGGGAAGGCTACGTGACGCTCGAATTCAGCAACACCACGCCGCTGCCCGCCAAGATCTATGCGGGCGAGGGCTGCGCGCAGGTGCTGTTCTTCGAGAGCGACGAGGTCTGCGAAACCAGCTACAAGGACCGCGGCGGCAAGTACCAGGGCCAGCGTGGCGTGACCCTGCCGAAGACCTGATCGGTTCGGCATAAGCGCTTACACGGGTGCGCCGCACCCGAAGTACCATCCTGCGGTCACCGGCCATCACTCCTGCAAAAGGCCGGCAAGGAGAGCGCGATGAGATGGGAAGGCAACGAACAATCGGACAACGTCGAGGACCGCCGCGGTGAAGGAGGCGGAGGCGGCTTCATCGGGGGCCGCGGCATCGGCATCGGGACCATCGCGGTCGCGCTGATCGCCGGCTGGGTCTTCGGCATCAACCCGCTCACGGTGCTGAGCCTGCTCAGCGGCGGCGGTGGCCCGGCCCAGGTGCAACAGCAGCAACAGGGGCCCGCGCCCCGGCCGCCGTCGAACGACCGCGAGGCGGCCTTCGTTTCGACCGTGCTCAAGAACACAGAAGTTGTCTGGACGGATATCTTCCGCAAGAACGGCGGCACCTACCATCCGCCGCGGCTCGTGCTGTTCCGCAACGCGACGCCCACGGCCTGCGGCACAGGGCAGTCGGCCATGGGTCCGTTCTACTGCCCTGGCGACCAGAAGGTCTACATCGATCTCGGCTTCTACGACACGCTCAAGAACCAGCTCGGCGCGCCGGGCGAGTTCGCGCAGGCCTACGTCATCGCGCACGAGGTCGGCCATCACGTGCAGGACGAACTGGGCATCACCGCCAAGGTCGACGGCATGCGCAGCCGCCTGAGCCAGACGCAGAACAACGCGATGAGCGTGCGCGTCGAGCTGCAGGCCGACTGCTTCGCGGGCGTGTGGGCCCATCATTCGCAGGAGTCGAAGAAGTGGCTCGACCCGGGCGACATCGAGGCCGCCATGAATGCCGCGCAGAAGATCGGCGACGATGCGCTGCAGCGCTCCGCGGGCCGCGCGGTGGTGCCCGACAGCTTCACCCATGGCTCCAGCGCCCAGCGCCAGCGCTGGTTCGGCACGGGCTACCAGAGCGGCGACATCAAGGCCTGCGACACCTTCAATGCACGCAGCCTCTGAGCTGCGGTAGCTGCAAGCGCCCGTTGAAGCTGGCTTAAATGCTATGAAATAAATAGCAATTTGGCCGGCGCGGGCGTTGTCATGGCGCGGTCACTGCCGTTTTTTGCGGCAATGCGACAATAGCGGGCTCAATGACAAGCTCCTTCTCCAATCTACTGCTGGCTGAACCGCTGGCGCGCGCCGTGGCCGAAATGGGCTACGAGACCATGACTCCGATCCAGGCGCAGGCCATTCCGGTCGTGCTCTCGGGCCAGGACGTGATGGGCGCCGCCCAGACCGGCACCGGCAAGACGGCGGCTTTCTCCCTCCCGCTGCTGCAGCGCATGCTCAAGCATGAAAACGCCTCGACCTCGCCCGCGCGGCATCCGGTCCGGGCCCTGGTGCTGCTGCCCACGCGCGAGCTGGCCGACCAGGTTGCGCAGCAGATCAAGCTGTATGCCAAGTACACCAACCTGCGCAGCACGGTGGTGTTCGGCGGCATCGACATGAAGCCGCAGACGCTGGAACTGAAGAAGGGCGTCGAAGTGCTGGTGGCCACGCCGGGCCGGCTGCTCGATCACATCGAAGCCAAGAACGCGGTGCTCAACCAGGTCGAGTACGTGGTGCTCGACGAGGCCGACCGCATGCTCGACATCGGCTTCCTGCCCGACCTGCAGCGCATCCTGAGCTACCTGCCCAAGCAGCGCACCACGCTGCTGTTCTCCGCGACCTTCTCGCCCGAAATCAAGCGGCTGGCCGGCAGCTACCTGCAGAACCCGGTCACCATCGAAGTGGCACGGCCCAACGAGACGGCTTCCACCGTCGAGCAGCATTTCTACAGCGTGGCCGACGACGACAAGCGCCGCGCGCTCAGGCAGATCGTGCGCCAGCGCGGCATCACGCAGGCCTTCGTCTTCGTCAACAGCAAGCTTGGCTGCGCGCGGCTCGCGCGTTCGCTGGAGCGCGATGGCCTTCGCACCTCGGCCCTGCACGGCGACAAGAGCCAGGACGAGCGCCTGAAGTCGCTCGCGGCCTTCAAGGCCGGCGAGGTCGACCTGCTGGTGTGCACCGACGTCGCGGCCCGCGGCCTCGACATCAAGGACGTGCCCGCCGTCTTCAACTTCGACATTCCGTTCAACGCAGAAGACTACGTGCACCGCATCGGCCGCACCGGCCGCGCCGGCGCCTCGGGCCTGGCAGTGAGCTTCGCCAGCGGCGGCAACGATGCCCGCCTGGTGGCCGACATCGAGAAGCTGATCAAGAAGAAGATCGAACTCGAGCCCGTCGAATTCGAGGAGGACCGCCCGCGCGGCCGCATCAACGACGGACGCCGCCACTGGCGCGAGGAAGGCGAGGCGGGCGATGCACGCGACGTGCTCGACCAGCCGCGCGAACGCCGCGACGCCGACGCCCGTCGTGGCGGCGGCGGACGCCCGCATCGCGCACCCGCGGCGCCGCGCGACCCGTTCTTCGACAAGCCCTACGAGCCCGGCCAGCCCGACGCGACGCCGGCATGGGAAGCCGCCGCCAAGGCCTCGACGCCCGGACGCGGCATCTCCAGCAACATCAAGTCCAAGCGCAAGGTCCCGGCCCTGTTCAAGAGCGCCGAGCCGAGCTGATCGCCCGACAGGGCACTGGCGCTCCCTTTTTCTGATTCGAGAACACCGAGGAACCGGCTTTGCCGGGCCTCAGGTATCGCCCCCGTTAGGGGGCGCAGCGACACGAAGTGCGCGCAGCCGGGGGCGAGCCCGGTCACCTCCAGCCGCGATGCCAGCCGTATTGCGGGTGGTGCCAGCCCCAGCCATAGCGCGGGTGATATGCCCACACGAAGCCGACGCCCGGCGATACATACGTAGGCGCCACGTAGGCCACGCCAGGAGGCGCCGCGTACACGGGGGCGGGGGCGGCCGGCGCGACCACGCAGCCGGTGAGCGTGGCCGCCAGCACGGCGGTGGCGGACACTGCAAGAAGAGATGGGAATCTCATGGCAAAGCTCCTGGAACGAGTTGTTGTCGGTGTGAACCTCCAACGTCGTCCAGTACCGCCGGATGACGGCCTTTACCCGGGCGACACACTGTGACCGGCGTGTCTCTTTCCTTTCAGAACGCTTTCGCGCTTGCCAGGTCTTCAGATCGCCTTGAAATGGTGCGTTCCATCGCGACCCAACTGCGCGACAAGGCCGTACTCCCAATCCAGGTAAGCCTGCATCGCCTCGGCTGGCGCATCGGTGCCTTCATAGGGGCGGCGATAACGGTCGGTGCGCGCGGTCGCGAGGCGGGTTTCGCCGCTCTCCTGGTCGAGGCCCGCGGCGAACCATGCCGCATTGCCGCCGGCCAGTACCAGCACCTGCGCATCGCGCTGGCCGCGAGCATCGAGCAGTGCGCGCAGGTCGGCCGCGGCATAGCGGGCGAGCAGGCTGCTGCCGCAGGTCAGCACGTAGCGCGACGAGGGCGGGATGGCCGTGTCGATCGCCTGCGGCAACTGCGCGCGGATCGCATACCAGGCGCCCGGGATGTGGCGCTTCACGTAGTTGGCGCTGGTGGTCACGTCGATCACCGCGGTGCCCGGCTGCTTCAGCAGCGCAGCCAGCTCGGCCGGTGCGATCTCGCTCACCGCGACGGCAACCGGGGGGTATGCGCTCACGGGAGTAGTTGTCTCGCTGAAGTCGGCCGCTGCCGGCACCGTATCGAGCACATAGACCTCCCACCCCATCTGCGCCAGCCATGACGCACTCATCGATGCGCGCACGCCGTCGTCGTCCGCCAGCACGATGCGCGCACCGCGCACCGGCACCTGGTGATCGGTTTCCTGCACCAGCTGCCCGCCGGGCGCGCTGGCGAAGCCGGGCAGGTGGCCCGCCGCATATTCCCCGGGCGTGCGCACGTCGAAGCGGTAGACGGTGCGTCCGGGCGCTTCCAGTGTGTGCAGGGCGTCCAGCGCGATGCGATGCACGCCCGCCTTGTCGGCCACGCGTCGCGCATCGGCCTGCGCCTGCGCGCGATGGGCTTCGGACACGGCCGCCGGGGCCTGCCTGTCCGCGCCGTGGTCGAGCACCTGTCCGGCCAGCTTCCAGCCGATGGTGCCGTTGCGCAGCGCCGCCACGGGGTTCGGGATGCCCGCATTCACCAGCGACTGCGTGCCGATGATGCTGCGGGTGCGGCCCGCGCAGTTCACGATCACCCGCGTCGCCGGATCGGGCGCCAGCTCACGCACGCGCAGCACCAGCTCCGCGCCCGGCACGCTCGTGGCCGAGGGAATGCTCATCGTCTGGTATTCGTCGAAGCGGCGCGCGTCGAGCACCACCACGTCGGCCTTCGCGTCGATCAGCGCCTTCACCTCGGGCGCCGAGAGCGACGGCGTGTGCCGCTCGTGCTCGACCAGCTCGCCGAAGGACTTGCTCGGCACGTTCACGTCGCGGAACAGTTCGCCGCCGGCCTTGCGCCAGCCTTCGAGGCCGCCGTCGAGCAGGTGCACGTTGGTGTAGCCCAGGGCGGCGAGGGTGCGCGCGGCCTGCGGCGCGAGGTCGGTGCCGGCGTGTTCGCCGTACAGCACGATGAGCGTGTCGCGCCGCGGAATGCGCCGCCAGGCCTCGATCTCGATGCGCGACAGCGGCAGGTTGGCTGCCCACAGCGGGTGCTCCTGCGCGAACGGGTCTTCCTCGCGCACGTCGAGCAGCGCGGTCTCGTCGCGGGCGATGAGCCGCTCGCGCACGGCGGCGTAGGAAAGAACGGGAAAGCTGTTGGCGGTGGTCGTCGTCATGCGTCTGTCGAGGCTCTGAGTTCTGCGCTGCGGTCCCACAGGTTGGGCAGCAGCGTGTTGGAGTAACCGGAGACGAAGGGCTTGCGGCCGCCCTCCGCCGGGTAAGTATGCCGCCGCACGGCGCCGATGTTCGCGCCGTACACGTGGATGCTGATCGAGACCCGGTCGGCGTGCGCGTTGTGCACGCGGTGCAGGTCACCGACGGTGGGCGACACCGCCTCCACCTGGCCGGGGTCGAGCCGCACCGCCTCGCCATGCGGGCGCGCGTGGCCGTCGGCGCCCAGCGCATAGCCCTGGCTGTACTCCGAGCCGCGCAGCATGCCGATCAGTCCCCACACCGTGTGGTCGTGCACCGGCGTGGCCTGCCCCGGTCCCCACACGAAGCTCACGACCGAGAAACGCTCGGTGCTGTCGGCGTGCAGCAGGAACTGCCGGTAGTACACGGGGTCGGGTTGTGCGAAGGCTTCCGGCAGCCAGTCGTCGCGCGACACCAGCTTGCGCAGCAGCTCGCCGCCTTCCGAAAGAATGCGCGGCTCGTCGGGCGCGCCATCGAGCAGCCTGCCGAAGGCGCCGACGAATTCGCGAAGTGGGGTCAGGGAGTTTGTCGTCATGCGGGGCGTTTCCAGACCCCAGTGTCGGTGATTGCGCGCACGTCCACCCGCACCGGCAGGATGCCGTCCCGCGCCGAGCGGTCGGCCACCGTCTGCAGCGCGGCGATGTCGGCCTCGCTCACCGGCCGTCCCGCCACCGAGGCCCGCGCGGTGATGATGCGCGACGACTCGATGGGCAGCCGCGTGAGCTGGCTGTAGGCCTGGGCATATGCCTCGGGATTGGCCAGCGCCCAGTCGCCCGCGCGCGCGAGCCGGTCGAGGAACTGCACGATGGCCGCGCGCTTGGCAGGGTCGGCCAGCGAAGACTCGGTGGCCGTGATGAAGCCCAGCGCGGTGTTGATGCCGCGCCCGTCGCGCAGGATGCGCCCGCCCTGCTGCAGGGCGATGGTGTAGTAGGGGTCGAAGATGGCCCAGGCGTCGATCTGCTTCGAGGCGAAGGCGGCCGCCGCGTCGGTGGGCAGCACGAACTTCACCGTCACCTCCTCGCGCTTCACGCCGGCCTCTTCGAGCGCGCCGTAGAGCTGGTACTGCGAGATGCTGCCGCGCGCTGAAGACACGATCACCGTCTTGCCGCGCAGGTCCGCGACGCTGCGCAGCGGCGAATCGGGCTGCACCACGATGCCCAGCGATTCGGCCTTGCCGACGCGCGTGGCGACGATCTTCAGCGGCGTCTTGCCCACGGCTGCGGCAAGCACGGGCAGGTCGCCGGCCATGGCGGTGTCCACCGCCGAGCTGCGCTGCGCCTCGAAGAGCGGCGCGGCGCCCTGGAAGTTGGCCCAGCGGTAGGCAAAGGGGGCACCGTCGAGCGCGCGCGAGGCCTCGAACAGCGAGCGCAGGCCACCGGCCTGGTCGCCGAGCACCAACGCGGTCTGGGGCTGCGCAAAGGCGCGCAGCGAGCCGGCAGCGGTCAGCGACAGCGCGGCGCCTTGCTTGATCCAGCCACGCCGTGATGACCTGGAGAAGAGTGCAGACGTCATGCCGTAGCCCCCGAAGACAACAGCGCGCGCTTGCCCGCCGCCACCAGAATCGCGTCGTTCTGCGGCGTGTGGATGCGGCTGCACAGCACGTCGCGGTAGTGCCGCTCCAGCGGGTTGCGCCGCGAGAGGCCGTGGTTGCCGCTCAGCTGCAGCGCGAGCTCGACCACGCGGATCGCGTTGCCCGTCACCGTGTACTTGAGCAGGCCGCTGTCGGTGGCCGGCTGCGCATGGCCGCCGTCGACCGCTGCGGCGGCGTCGGCTAGCAGCACGCGGTTGGTGCGCAGCAGCGCCTCGATCTCGCCGACGTGCTCCTGCACGCGCGGCAGACTGGCCAGCGGCGCGCCGAGGCTGCCAGGCGCGCGCCGGTTCAGGAAGTCGACCAGCCAGTCGCGCGCGGCTTGCGCCACCGCGTCGTAGAGGCTGCCGAGCAGCACGGTCATCCACGCCTGCTGCGTGGCGTGGGCGTCGATGTCGGTCTGGCTGCCCGCGTCGGGCGCCCAGTCGGCCGGCGCGCGCAGGTCCACCGCATGGTCGGCATCGATGGCGACGTTCTCGAAGACGACTTCGTGGCTGCCCGAGGCGCGCAGGCCCAGGTGGTCCCAGCTCGCGATCACGCGCACGCCGGGTGCGTTGCGCGGCACCAGGAACACGCCGGTGCGCGGCTGCGCCTCGTCCGTGCGCGCCCACACGGCGAGCCAGCTCAGGCCTTCGATGCCGGTGGTATAGAGCTTGTGGCCGTCGATCTTCCAGCCGTCGCCGTCGCCGTCGCCATCACGCCGCGCGACCGTGCCCGGCAAGCCGCCGCGCGCGGGCGAGCCCAGCGCCGGCTCCACGCGCAGCGCGTTGATGAGCGCGCCGTTCTCCACCGCATCGCGCGCCACTCGCTCGCGCAGGTGCGCGGGCCAGCGGCTGTCCGGGCGCGTCAGCGCATGGTGCTGCAGGTAGGTCATCGTGAGGATCAGCGCCGTGGCCGGCTCGCCGCGCGCCACCGCCGAGATCACGCGCCGGGCCGTCGCCAGCGTGGCGCCGCCGCCGCCGTGCTCGGCGGGCGCGACCAGGCCGATCAGGCCGCGCGCCTGCAGCGCCGCGAAGTTCTCGCGAGGGAAGGCGCCGCTCAGGTCGTGGTCGGCGGCGGTGGCGGCGAACTGGGCCGTGAGGCGGGCCAGCACGGAAGCATCGACGGTGGCGGGGGAGGGGTGTTCGGGCGCGGCGCTGGCGCGGCGCAAGGGAAGTGCACTCATGGTTTCCGCACGGTAGCGGCCCGCCCGCCGCGCGAAAACGACGCATCCCGCATATGCAAACTCGTTTTTCTGCGTTCGTTTCCGCGCGGCGCCTGGTTACGGTCCGGGTGCATGAAATCAGACTCTCTTCCGGACCGTCGCCGGCTGCTGCAGACCGCCGCGGCGCTCGCCGCCACCGGCTCTGGCAGCTGGGCGCAAGCCACTGCGCCATCACGCGACCTCTCTGGCGTCACGTTGCGCGTGGGCACCTACAAGGGCCTGTGGCGGCCGTTGCTCACTGCGTCGGGCCAGGCCGGCACGCCGTACAAGATCGACTGGCGCGAGCTCAACAACGGCGTGCTGCACATCGAGGCCATCAACGGCGACGCGCTCGACCTCGGCTCGGGCAGCGAGATTCCGCCGGTGTTCGCGGCGCGGCAGAAATCCAGCGTGAAGCTGGTCGCCGTCACGCACGAGGACTTGAACAACCAGGCCACCTTGGCGCGCAAGGACGCGCCGATCCGCAGCATCGCCGACTTCAAGGGCAAGCGCGTGGGCTACGTACGCGCCACCACTTCGCACTACTACCTCGCCAAGCAGCTGGCCGAGGCGGGCCTCACGTTCAACGACATCCAGGCCGTGAGCCTCACGCCTTCGGACGGCCTCTCGGCCTTCGCGCGCGGCGACCTCGATGCCTGGGCCATCTACGGCTACAACGGCCAGCTCGCGCGCACCCAGTACGGGGCGCGGGTCATCAAGACCGGCGTGGGCTATCTCTCGGGCAACTTCCCGATCTACGCCAATCCGCGCGCGCTCGACGACCAGCTTCGCCGCGCCGCGCTGGCCGACCTGCTGCAGCGGCTGCAGCGTTCGTTCGCGTGGATCAACGGCAATTTCCTCGCCTACGCCCGCGCCCAGTCGGCCGAGACGCGCGTGCCGGTGGGCGACATCGTCGAGCTGTTCAACCGCCGCAGCGGCGACTACAGCCTGGGCCCCGTCAGCGACGCGGTGGTGCGCAGCCACCAGGACGTGGCCGACACCTTCCTGAAGATCGGCGTGCTCGACGGCCCGGCCGATGTGAAGCCGCTGTGGGACCGCAGCTTCGAGAGCGTGCTGCGCCTGCCGGCCGCATGACACCCTGACAACCATTTCCCGCCAACAGATACAGACAAGGACAGCACCATGAGCCAGCAGTCACAGCAACAAGACAGCGTCGTCGAATTCATCGGCATGATCCAGGGCCAGAAGGTCTCGGAGATCCATCCGGCCAAGGGCCCCTCGCTCGACCGCGACTACGTGCGCGCCTTCGCGCAGGCCCATGAGACGGCGGGCTTCGACCGCGTTCTCGTGCCGCACCACTCGACCAGCCCCGACGCGACGCTCACCGTGGCCTACGCCGCCTCGGTCACCGAGCGCATCCACTTCATGCTCGCGCACCGCCCAGGCTTCGTCGCGCCCACGCTGGCCGCGCGGCAGTTCGCCTCGCTCGACCAGTTCAGCGGCGGCCGGCTCGCGGTGCACTACATCTCCGGCGGCTCCGACGAGGAGCAGCGCCGCGACGGCGACTGGCTCGACCACGACCAGCGCTACGCGCGCACCGACGAGTACCTCGAGGTGCTGCACAAGGTGTGGACGGCGGAGAAGCCCTTCGACCACGAAGGCGCGCACTACCGCTTCCAGAACGCCTTCTCCGAAGTGAGGCCGCTGCAGACGCGCAACGGCAGGCCGCACGTGCCGGTGTACTTCGGCGGCGCCTCCGAAGCCGCCATTCCGGTGGCCGGCAAGTACGCCGACGTGTACGCGCTGTGGGGCGAATCGCTGGACCAGGCGCGCGAACTCACCGCGCGCGTGCGCGCCGAGGCGGCCAAGCACGGGCGCAGCGTGCGCTTCTCGGTGTCGTTCCGCCCGATCCTGGCGCAGACCGAAGAGGCCGCATGGGCGCGCGCCGAGAACATCCTGGCCGAGACCAAAAGGTTGCGCGTGGTGCAGGGCTACAACCGCGGCGGGCCCCAGCAGAGCGAAGGCGCCAAGCGCCTGCTGGCTGCGGCGGAGAAGGGCTCACGGCTCGACAAGCGGCTGTGGACGGCGGTCGCGCAGGAGATCGGCGGGCGCTCCAACAGCACCGCGCTGGTCGGCACGCCGGAGCAGGTGGCCGACGCGCTGCTCGACTACTACGACCTGGGCGTGACCACCTTCCTGATCCGCGGCTTCGACCCGCTGGAAGACGCGCTGGACTACGGCCGCGAGCTGATTCCGCGCACGCGCGAGCTGGTGGCGCAGCGCGCGGCCTCGGTCCGCAAGGCCGCCTGACCCCGCATCTCTCCCTCCCCCTCTGGGGGAGGGCGGAGGTGGGGGCAAGCGGCCTCGAACACCGTCATGGCGTTGAAGCCGTCGAGCCCCCATCCCAACCTTCCCCCAGAGGGGGAAGGAGCAAAAAACCGACACCCAGGAAATTCCATGAGCGCAGTTCTTTCCATCGACCGCAGCGCGGCCTCGCAGCCGCTGAAGCTCAACCCGAACCCGCAGCAGAAGTACTGGTTCGACCCGGTGCCGCCGCGCACCACCGTGCAGGCGGAGCGCCGCCACCGGCAGGAGCGCCTGGCGGGCGCCTTCCGCCTGTTCGCGCGCTTCGGTTTCGCGCAGGGGCTGGCCGGCCACATCACGGCGCGCGACCCGGAGCTCACCGACCACTTCTGGGTCAATCCCCTGGGCATCCATTTCTCGCGCATCAAGGTCTCCGACCTGCTGCTCGTCAACTCGAAGGGCGAGACCGTGATCGGCGACAGGCCGCTCAACAAGGCGGCCTTCGCGATCCACGCGGCCATCCACGAGCACAACCCGAAGATCGTCGCCGCCGCCCACACGCACTCGACCTACGGCAAGGCCTGGTCGACGCTGGGCCGCAAGCTCGACACCATCACGCAGGACAGCTGCGTGTTCCACGACGACGTGGCGCTGTTCGACGACTTCACCGGCATGGTGGTCGACACCAGCGAGGGCGAGCGCATCGCCCAGGCGCTGGGTGACAGGAAGGGCGCCATCCTCAAGAACCACGGCATCCTCACGGCGGGGCCCACGGTGGAAGCCGCCGCGTGGTGGTACATCGCGCTGGACAACGCCTGCCACACGCAGCTGCTGGCCGAGGCCGCCGGCAAGCCGCAGCCCATCGACGAAGCCACCGCGCGCCACACGCACGACCAGATCGGCGGGCCCGAAGGCGCCATCCATTCCTTCGACAGCCTCTACGAAGGCCTGGTCGAGGCCGAGCCCGAACTGCTGCTCTGACGCGAACATGATGACCCCCACTCTTTCCCGCCGCAGCGTGCTGCGCGCAGGCGGCGTCGCCGCCGTGGTCGCCTCGGGTGGCCTGATCGCCTCGCAGGCCTTCTCGCAGCAGTCCCGCAAGCTCACCTTCGCCTGGAACGCCTCGGCCTTCTGCCTTTCGCCCGTGGTGGTGGCGCAGGAGCGCGGTTATTTCGAGCGCAACGGCCTGCAGGTCGACCTCATCAACTACACGGGTTCCACCGACCAGCTGCTCGAATCGCTGGCCACCGCCAAGGCCGACGCCGCGGTGGGCATGATCCACCGCTGGCTCAAGCCGCTCGAATCGGGCTTCGACGTGAAGATCGTCGGCAGCTCGCATGGCGGCTGCGTGCGGCTGGTGGGCGCCAAGAGCGCGGGCGTCACCAATCTCGCGAGCCTGAAGGGCAAGACCATCGGCGTGTCGGACATCGCGAGCCCGGGCAAGAACTTCTTCTCGATCCTGCTCGCGAAGAACGGCATCGACGCCGACAGGGACGTGACCTGGCGCCAGTACCCTGCCGACCTGCTCGACATCGCAGTGAAGAAGGGCGAGATCCAGGCCATTGCCGACGGCGATCCCAACATCTACCTGATCGAGAAGCGCAACCAGGGCGCCTACGTCGAAGTGGCGAGCAACCTCTCGGGCGAATACAAGGACAAGGTCTGCTGCATCGTCGGCGCGCGCGGCGAGTTCGTGCGCAAGGACAAGGCGACGGTCGCCTCGCTGGTGCGCGCCATCGCGCAGGCCTCCGACTACGTGGCCGAGAACCCGAACGAGTCGGCCAGGCTCTTTTCGAAGTATTCGCCGAACGTGGCGGTGGAAGACCTGCGCGCGCTGCTGGGCACGCTCACGCACAAGCACCACCCGCTGGGTCGCAACCTGCGCGACGAGGTCGAGTTCTACGCCCGCGACTTCCGCGGCGTGGGCGTGCTCAAGAAGACCACCGACCCGGTGCGCTTCGCCGACTACGTTTCCTTCGATCCCCTGGCATGAACAGAAATACGAGCCGCATCCGCATGAGCCACAACAGTTCCCGTCGTCAGTTTCTTGTTCAGGGTTCGGCCGTTGCCGCTGCCGTCACCTTACCTGGCGTGGCATTCGCGCAGGGTCGCCCGGTGCTGAAAGCCGGCGACCAGAAGGGCGGGCTGCGAGCATTGCTCGAAGCCGCGGGTGGACTCGAAGGGCTCAGCTACGACATCCAGTGGTCGGAGTTCCCGGCCGCCGCGCCGCTGGCGGAGGCGCTCAATGCCGCCGCGGTCGATTCGGGCCCTATCGGCGACGCGCCACTGATCTTCGCGCTGGCGGCCGGCACGCGCGTGAAGGCCATCGGTGCGAACCGTTCCGACTCCTACGGCACGGCCGTGCTCGTGCGGCCCGACTCGCCGCTGAAGACCGCCGCAGACCTGAAGGGCAAGAGCGTCGCGACCAATCGCGGCTCCATCGGCCATTACGTCACGCTCAAGGCCATCACCTCGGCCGGCCTCAGGCCCGAGGACGTGAACCTGCGCTTCCTGGCGCCGGCGGACGCCAAGCTCGCGCTCACGCAGGGCTCGGTCGACGCCTGGGCCACCTGGGAGCCCTACACCGCGCTGGCCGAGGTGAGCAAGCACGCACGCGTGCTCGTGAGCGGGCGCGGGCTGCTGCCGGGGCTGAGCTACCTCGCGGCCACCGACAGCGCCATCGCGGCCAAGCGACCGGTGCTGCAGGACTTTCTGCAGCGCGTGGTGAAGGCGCAGCTCTGGTCGTACCGCAACGTCGATGCCTACTCGGCCGCGCTGGCGCGCATCATCGGCATCCCGCCCGAGGCGGCGAAGCTGCAGTTCGAGCGCAGGCAGCAGAAGTGGGTGGCCATCGACGCGCAGGTCATCGCCGACCAGCAGGGGACGGCCGACTTCTACCGGCAGGTCGGGCTCATCAGGCAGCCGCTGGACGTGAAGGGCACCTTCGACACCGGCTTCGGCGTGGCCGGCTGAACGAAAAATGCACGACCGTAGCTGAGTCCAAGACTCGCGTAGTTGCGTGCGCGAGGCGCGGAGTTGCGCTGGCTAGAGTCGTCGCATGACTTCCTATGCCATTTCCCCCGCACCCGTCCATTCGCTGCCCATCCAGGGCGATCAGGTCCGCTTCCCTGTCAATCGCATCTTCTGCGTGGGCCGCAACTACTCCGAGCACGCCCGCGAGATGGGCCACAACCCCGACCGCGAGCCGCCGTTCTTCTTCATGAAGCCGGCCAGCGCCATCGTGGCCGACGGCGGCGAGTTCGCCTATCCGCCGCTGTCGAACGACGTGCACCACGAGATCGAACTCGTGGTCGCGCTGAAGACCGGCGGCGCGAACATCGCCGCCGCCGACGCGCTCGGCCACGTCTACGGCTACGCCGTCGGCCTGGACATGACCCGCCGCGACCTGCAGGGCGAGGCCAAGAAGATGGGCCGTCCCTGGGACACCGGCAAGGCCTTCGACGGCTCCGCGCCCTGCGGCGAGCTGGTGCCGGTGGCCAGGGCCGGCCATCCGGCCAGCGGCGAAATCCGCCTCGACGTGAACGGCGCCCAGCGCCAGGTGGGCGACCTCGCCGACATGATCTGGAACGTGCCCGACACCATCGCCTACCTCTCGACGCTGTTCACGCTGCAGCCCGGCGACCTGATCTTCACCGGCACGCCGGCCGGCGTGGCGGCGGTGCAGCGCGGCGACCGCATGCGCGGCAGCGTGGCGGGCGTGGGCGTGCTCGAAGTCGCGGTCGTCTGAGCCCGAAGACAGAGCGCTCGCCAGATCCGGCGGGTGCGGTCGGATCGCCGGTGCGCAAGATGGCGTACGCTCACGGGCGAAAGACGAAGACGCCTGCCCCGATGCGCTCCTCCACCCCCACGTCAGTCCGCACCTACGGCATGCACGAGCGTGCCGACCACCTGGACTTCGACATCCGCTTCCAGGGCGCGCGCAACGAACTCACGCTGCCGCACCGGCACGCCTATTTCCAGATCCAGGTCGGCATCGAGGGCAGCTCGCAGCAGTCCATCGGCGGCGAGGTGCGCCCCTTCGGGCCGCGCCACCTGAGCTTCGTGCTGCCTTACCGGGTGCACGTGATCCCGCATCCGCCCGAGGCGCTGTACTGCATCGTCAACTTCGACCAGCGCTTCCTGTGGCCCGAGCTCGACGTCGACGCGCTCGACCTGGAAGACGTGCCGCTCGCCCGCCATCCCGACCTCGCGCCCTTCCTGTTCCAGGAGTACGTCGACTTCGCCTTCGACGAGGCCGACTTCGCGCGCATCCGCGGCTGGCTCGACGAGCTGCATGCGCTGAACGCGAGCCGCAGCTTCGGCGCAAAGACTGCCATGCGCGGCATCCTGCAGCAGATCGTCGGCCTGGCCTGCATGCGGCAGGAGAACGCGCTGATGCGGCTTTCGCTGCAGCACGACGGCAAGACTTCGCAGCGCGACGCCCTGCAGCGCGTGGTGCGCTACGTGCGCGACAACCTCGACAAGCCGCTGTCGCTGACCGACGCCGCGGCGGCCGCATTCCTTTCGCCCAACTACCTGGCCAACCTGCTGCGCAAGGAAACCGACCGAACCTTCACCGACCTCGTGACCGAGCGGCGCATCGAGCGCGCGAAGGAGCTGCTCGCGTCCACCTCGCTGCTGGTGCGGGAGATCGCGCACCAGTGCGGCTTTGCCGACGAGGCGTACTTCAACCGGCGCTTCCGGCAGGTGGTGGGGAGCACGCCGCGCAATTTCAGGCGCGAGCACGTGGTGGGAAAGCTCGGCTAGACGCCGCCGGGTTCCGAGGCCCGCGCGAGCTGCGACAGCCGCGTGACCAGCGGCGCGAAGAGCTCGCTCGCCGTGTTTCCATAGCCCAGCACCAGCCCGTTGTCCGATGGCATCGGCCGCATCGCGAAGCCCGACAGCGGCGTGGGCGCGATGCGCTGGCGCAGCGCCTCGGCGGCGATCCTCCGGTCGTCGAAGCGCCCGGGCAAGCGCACGGTGAGATGCATGCCGCAGTGGCCGCCGTCGATCTCGTGCGGCACCTCGAAATGCTTTTCGAGCGCGAGCCGCAGTGCCTGCTGTCGGTCGCGGTACAGCCTGCGCATGCGGCCCAGGTGCCTGCTGAACTGGCCGCTCTCGATGAAGTCGGCCATGGCGAGCTGCTCGTGGCGATGGCCGCCGCGCAGCATCTCCTCCAGCGGTGCCTGCACGGCGGACACCAGGCGCTCGGGCAGCACCAGGAAGCCGAGCCGCAGCGACGGGAACATGGTCTTGCTGAAGGAGCCGACGTAGAGCACCGGCGCGTCGTCCACCAGCCCCTGCATGGCCACGATGGGCTCGCCCGTGTGGCGGAACTCGCTGTCGTAGTCGTCCTCGACGATCCACGCGCCGTGCCGCCGGGCCTGCGCGATCAGTTCCAGCCGGCGCGCGATGCTCAGCACCGAGCCGGCCGGGTACTGGTGCGACGGCGTGGTGTAGACCAGCCGCGGCGGGTGCTTGCGCCAGTCGCGCTCGCTCACGCAGAGGCCCTCGGCATCGACGCGCATGGGCACGATGCGCATGTCGCCCGCATGCATGGCGGCTTTCGCGCCGCGGTAGCCCGGATCTTCGACCCAGCCGGTCTCGCCGGGGTTGGACAGCAGTCGCACGCACAGCGAAATGGCTTCCTGCGCGCCTTCGGCGATGACGACCTGCCGCGGCTCGCAGCGCACGCCGCGCGCCACCGACAGGTGCCGCGCAATGGCAGCGCGCAGCGCCGGCTCGCCCAGCGCGTCGCCGTAGCCCAGAGCCGCGCAGCCGCCGCCGCGGATCGCACGTTCCAGCGAGCGACGCCATGCGGCCAGCGGAAAGTGCGACAGCGCGGGCACCCCGGGACGCAGCGCCGCGCCCATGTCGGCACGTGAAGCGCTCGGCAGGATCCTTGCGAGGCGCTGCGCGGTGGCCGGCGTGCCGGCCTGCTTGCCAGCACGCTCACGCTTCGATGGCGTCGGCGACGAGAGCTCGGCCACGCGTGTGCCCTGCCTGTCGGGCCGCACATAGCCTTCGGCCGCCAGATGCTCGTAGGTGGCGGTGACCGTATTGCGCGAGATGCCGAGCGCCTCGGCCAGCGCACGCGAGCCCGGCAGGCGGCTGCCGGGGGCGAGGCTGCCGTCGAGGATGGCGTTCTTGAGGCGGTCGTGCAGCTGGCGCTGCATCGGGCCCGACCGGCGCTCCCTGGAGAGCGGGGATTCGAGCAAGGAAGAAGGCGGCAAGGGGGGAGGCGGCAAGGGGGAAGTGGAGCATGGCACCATGAAATTGCTTCTGCATGGCACTTCTCGTGGCGCCACGTTGCGGCTACTTTAGCGTTCTCCGGCCCCTGCCGTTCACCATCCACCGAAAGAGCTTCCACCCATGTCAGCCCGCCAGAACGAGTTCGGCCAGTCCATCGGCCCCGAGGTTCCCGAATGGACGCCCCGCGCCCTGCCGCCGCGCCGCGTCATCGAGGGCCGTTTCTGCAGGCTCGAGCCGCTCGACGTTGCGAAGCACGCCGACGATCTGTACGCCGCCTATGCGCAGGCGCCCGATGGTCGCGACTGGACCTACCTTGGCGTGGAGCGGCCCGCCGATCTGGCCGGCCTGCGGGCCTATGCCGAGCGCATCGCGAAGAGCAGCGATCCGCTGCACTTCGCCGTCGTCGACATGCGAAGCGGCCGCGCCGTGGGTTCGCTGGCGCTGATGCGCATCGACCCGGCCAACGGGGCCATCGAGGTGGGCACCGTCAACTTCTCGCCACTGCTCAAGAACACGCCGATGTCCACCGAGGCGCAGTACCTGCTGATGAAGTTCGCCTTCGACGAGCTGGGGTACCGCCGCTACGAATGGAAGTGCGACAACTTCAACGAGCCCTCGAAGCGCGCGGCGCTGCGGCTGGGCTTCAGGTACGAGGGGCTGTTCCGCCAGGCGGTGATCTACAAGGGCCGAACACGCGATACGGCGTGGTTCTCGATCATCGACAGCGAGTGGCCGGCGCTGCGCACGGCCTTCGAGCGCTGGCTGGCGCCCGGCAACTTCGACGAGAAGGGCGGCCAGCGCATGTCGCTCGACAAGTTTCGGCTGCCTTCTTCCTGATTCCTCCGCCGCCGGCTACTTGCCCGGCTTCTGCGCCTGCTCGCACTCGACCTGGATCAGCTCGCGCTCGTCCAGCGTCGCGCCGATGCGTACCGCGCTGAGGCAGCCGCCCCAGACGCAGCCGGTGTCGGTGGACAGCAGGTCGGGCCGCGAGAGCCAGCCCAGCGTGGACCAGTGGCCGAATGCGACGGTGGCGTTGGCCGTCTTGCGCCCGGGCACGTCGAACCACGGCATGTAGCCCTCGGGCGCGGTGGCGGCGCTGTCTTTCGCCTCGAACTCCATCACGCCGTCCGCGGTGCAGAAGCGCATGCGCGTCAGCGCGTTGACGATGGCGCGCAGGCGGGCGCTTCCGGTGAGCGTGTCGCTCCATCGGGCCGGCTCGTTGCCGTACATCGACATCAGGAATTCGCCCAGCGCCGGGCCGCGCAGCACCGACTCGAGTTCGGAGGCCAGCACCAGCGTGTCGCCCACCGTCCATTGCGGCAGCACGCCCGCATGCACCATCAGCAGGTCGCCGGCGCCTATGCGCATGTGCAGCGCCATGTGCTGGTTGCGCAGCCAGTCGAGCAGCGCCTCGGCATCCGCGGCGGCGAGAAGCTCGCCCAGCGTGTCCTTGCGGCCGGCCTTGCGCGCGCCGTGCGCTACGCCCAGCAGGTGCAGGTCGTGGTTGCCCAGCAGGCTCAGTGCCGAGGCGCCGTAGCCATGCACGTGGCGCAGCACCGCGAGCGAATCGGGGCCCCGGTTCACCAGGTCGCCCAGCAGCACGAGGGTGTCGCGGCTGGGGGAGAAGTCGATCTTTCGCAGCAGCCGCTGGAAGGGGGCGTCGCAGCCCTGCACGTCGCCGATCAAGAAAAGTGCCACGCCGGACTCAGAGTCTTGAGTAGTGCTGCCATGGGGCTGTTGTCCTTTGCGTCTTCGGCGGCTTCTATCTCGGTGATCTCGCGATTCACCTTGTCGAAGTTGAGGCCGAGCACGGTGCAGAACACAAGCGTTTGAGGGCGGGTGGGGAGGCGCTTGCGGTGCTTCCAGTTGCTCACGCGCGAGGCGGGGATCCCTGCTGCTGCGAGCTGGCGCACTTGATCTGCTGTCAGCTTGTCGAGCGCTTCAAAAAACATGTTGACACCTATTTGCCGATTTGGTAAATTACCAATACGGATTGCCAAATTGGCAATACCAGTTGGTTAGCCAATTTTGCCACTAGGAGCCGCCATGCACCAGACCTCTCTTCTCGATTGCGTACCTCCCGCCGATAGCGGCTCGATTGGCAGCTTGGCGGCTCTGGTCGAGTCCGTGCGGGAGGTGCGCTCCGGCCGTCGCCCGATCCACGCTGACGCTGCCGCTCGCGTCCGTGCTCACCGCGCCGCAAAGGCCCGCATCGACTTCACGGACGATCCGAAGATCAAGGCGACCATCGCCGGCATTGCTGATGAACTGGGCTGCTCTGAAGCCGATGTGCTGCGGTCGTTCACTCGCTTTGCTCTGACTAATCGCAACTGGAAGCAAGTCGGGCTCTATGGTTCTAAGGGGCTGTCGTCGTGAGCGCGCGACTTTGGGATGAGCTGGCGCATGCGACGTTCGTGCAGGGCCTGCTGCTGGAGTTGTTCTTTCTGGCGGCTGATGGGTCGCCTGAAGAGGCTGTTTTGCTCAAGGCTGGCACTGCGCAGGACCTGCGGGTTTTGGCACTTGAGCAGGCCTATGAGGCGTGCCGATGACCGCCGCCGAAAAGCTCGGATGGAAGCGCCGCGCCCACGTGGCGATCAGCGCTCCTATCCCTGCGTCGATCCGTAACGGCGGGGTCGTGGCCTCCGCTCAATACCGTGATGACGCTGCTATCTGCGCAGCGTTCGCGCGTCGTGGCGTCCAGCCTGAGCGCGCACGTTGCGCCATCCTTCGCCTCGAAGGCGTTCAGGGGCGGCTGTGAGGCTCATTCCGAAGCATCAGCAGGCCGGCTATGTCACGCCGCAGGCGCGCCCTTGCTGCCGTAACTGCCAGTTCATGACTGGCGAGGAAAACGGCCTGAACCAAGTCACCTACTGGTCTTGCCGCAAGCACGGTTTTGAGGTTCGCACTGGCGGTATCTGCCCGGACCATCCTCGTGCCGCATCGATTCCCGGTGTTGCTGCGCCTGTTCGCGTGTCGCGGCGGGTTGGTTTGATGGCGGTGCCTGCGGACCAGTACCCAGCTTGGGGAGAAAGGAGCCAGGCTCCTGCGTCCCCAGACTGGGGAGATTCCAGTCAGGCGGAAGACTCCCCGGAATGGGTGAATGCTCAGATGGCGTTCATCAGGGATGAAGAGGCTACGGGCTCTCCTGTGCTGATGGCGCTCGCTGCTGAGCGTCGTCGCCAGCTCGGCATGGAGCCGCGTGCATGACCTCCATGACGGCCTACGCGGCCGCCCAGCTCGCCCTACGCGCCTGGGCCTTCGCCTCGCCCCCTTCCTTGCCGAGCGGCTGTTCCATGGCGTGCAGCCATGGCCCGCACATCGCTGCGGCGCAAAGCGACGTAGCCCGCCAACGGCGTGTGATCCACCTGGAGCGCGAGGGATCGTTAGTCGCGCAAGCGATTGAGACACCGTACCCGGTGGCTCAACCCGAAGGGCCAGAGCCCGGTCCGCAGGACGCGCCCGGCCTCGATGGCGCCTGCCTTTTGCAATGCCTGTATCTGGCAGACCGCTGCGATCGCAACTGCGCAGGCTGCGCTGTGACTGCGAGCGCGCGGCGGGAAGGGGCCCCGCTTGCGGGGAAGGGCACCGCGCAAGCGAGCGGGCGGCAGTGCGGCAAGCGCCCCGATGGTAATCACGGGGAGAGTAATTCGACCGAAGGGGAGACGCCATGACCAGAGTCGCGGCTAAGAACGCATTGGTGTTGGATGGCAACACCGTCAAGCTGCGACTGATGGCGGAACGCCAGTTCAGCAAAGCCCTCGTTCATATCGACTGGCTGCGCTTCACCGTTCAGCTGCGCAACGCACCCCCGTTTCTCACGGACAAGCGCGCAGAGACCACCAGCATCTGGGACGAAGGCTACCGGTTGAACAAGCTGTTGAGCATCATCAACGAACTGCCCGACCCGGAACGCGACGCATGCGGACAAGCCGCAGGCCTTGCGGACCGCGTCTGCATGGCCCTCGGCTTCGAGTTCACCCGCGCGGCAGACCTCGGCAAGGGTCACGACTTCTACAAGCGCCGTTGGTCGATCCAGCGCAATGGTGCGGAGGTCGGATGGGTCGGCTTCGGCGCATCGTCGGACAGCCCGCGTCAGCGCAGTCAGGCGGAAACCATCCACGTGAACCTGTACGGCCTCGCCTGCACGTTCGCCGAGCACGGATGGAATGACCGCATGGCAAAGATCGTCGATGACCTCGATGCCAAGATCACCCGTGCAGACCTCGCGCTGGATTTCTTCGAAGGCTTCCAAGGCGGCATCGAGCGCGTCAGCGAAGAGTACAAGGCCGGTCTTTGCGATGTTAACGGCCAGCGCCCGAAGATGCGCGATATCAACTGGCTCAAGGGCAGTTCGCGCTCTCTCTACCTCGGCTCCAAAGAAGCGGGCAAGGAGACCAACATCTACGAAAAGGGCGATCAGCTCTTTGGCGAAGAAGCCGGTAGCGACTGGCTGCGCTTCGAGCTGCGGTACGGCAACAAACTGCGCTACCTCGAAAGCGACATCCTGCGGCGTCCGTCCGACTTCTTCGCGGGTGCCAGCGAATGGCATGCAGCCATCCTGCGTGAAGCAGGCGAGATAGCCCTCCCCGAACGTGTCAGCACCACGCCGAAGGCCGCGCTGATGAGCGTTAAGGCCGAATGTGTGCGCAATGCACGTTGGGCCATGGAAACCGCCGCGCCCACCATCGCCACGCTCTTCCAGTATCTCGATGAAGACCAGTTCTTGGAACTGGTGACCGGCAAGAAGCTGCCGAAGCGGCTCCAGTCCTTCTCGAAGGCCGATCTGCAAGAGGCGTTCGGCGAAGCCTTCAATCAATTCGTAGTCCCGCGATCTGGCCCAGTCGCGATGGGACTTCATTAACTCGGGCTCGGAGCATCCATCATGAAATTTCCCACGCAAGTCATCGTCCACGCCGTCAAGGAATCGAAGGGCGAATACAACGGCAAGCCCTTCAGCAGCTGCACGTTCCACTGCGAAGTCGATCTGAAGGAAAACAACGCAGGCCGGTCCATCGGTCGCGTGACGCGGCCTTTCAAGCTCGGCGATGCATCCGAGTTCGACAAGTGGGCGCACCTGGGCGGCTCGTTGCCCATCACCGCTGACGCCGTATTCGAGCTGGAAGCCGCCAAGGAGGACGGTAGCAAGCTCGTGCTGCTCGAAATCAAGCCTGTCACACGTGCCGGCCAGAAAGCCGCCACGCCGGCCTAACTGCCATGCGGCTCATTGTCCAAAGCTTGGCAACGGGGCGCTTCCTGGCGCCCTCGCAGGACGACGGCCAGCCCGAATGGGTTCGTTCACTTGCACAAGCTGGCGGCGGTGTGGTCGATGACGCGGAGCGCGCGGTGCAGCTCCTCCATGACTACGCCGACGCGGACGACGAACCGGTGATTGTGGACCTCGATGTACTCGGGACTGTCGAGGATACCGACGAACACCAATCGCATTTCGTTGCCGGTAACGGCGAAAGGGATCACTGATGCAAGCGCTGTTCGGCTTCGCTGCAGGCCTCGCGGTCTGCGCACTGATCTGGATCGATGGCGAGCGCGCTGAGAGGCGTGTGCGTATCGAACGTGCACGCCGTCGTGTGCATGCAAACGTGCCGGTGATCAAGTGATCCGGTACTTCATCCGTCGAGTCGTTGGCGCGATTGCGTCGCGGCTCGTTGGCCTTCTGTTCAAACTTTGGAGGTGATGGTTATGCGTTGTATGTGCTACATGTGCACGTATGTCGGTGATGTTGAGGAGTTCCAGAGCCATAACGAGGATCTCGCTCCTGACCTTGCCGAGACCGGCGTGTGCCCTTTCTGTGATGCGTTTTTCGACGATATCTCGGACGTAGTTGTTGAAGAGTGATGCGCTACCTCGTCTGCATTGTCGATGCTGATCCTTGTCCGACGGACAGCATCGCTTCACTGCCCTTTCTTGAGACTGTGGATTTCACGGCGATGGGCATCACGCCTGAGGTGTTGTTCTACGTCTTCGGATGGGGCTTCGCTGCGGTCTTCTTGTTCTGGCTATTGGGCCTCGGTACTGCTATAGCGCTGGCAATGATTCGCAAGCTCTGATCAGCCGATAGTCCTGCGTGCAGGTTTATCGGATGTCGGCTTCTCGGCATCGTTCATCACTTCAACTGCAAAGGAAATCGAAATGAAGGTCTTTACCATGGCTCGCAAGTATGGCTCGAAGGCGCTGGCCGTCGCTGCGCTGGCAACGGCTTCGGTGGGTGCGTTGGCTCAAACGAGCGAAAACCCCATCGTCACGGTGCTCAACAGTGTGTCGCTGGCCGGCGTGGCTGCCGCTATCGCTGCGCTGGCGCTCGTGATCGTGGCCATCGCGCTGACGATGAAGGGCCCGGACGTGGCCAAGCGCATCATCCGCAAGGTCTGACGGCCATGCTCGCGGGCGCACTCCTGGCCCTTTTCTGGGCGATCATTCTCCTGATTGGGGCCATGGGTGCGCTCGCGTTCGTGGCTGGCTACAAGGCTGCGCCATGAACTGGATTGTTGGCGCATTGGTCGCGTTTGCCCTTGCGTGGGCCGGTGCTCAGGACGTTCATGCTGCGCAGGTCGGGAAGGGTTCTGGGCTGTCGATAGGCCGCACTGGTCCGAGTACTGCAAGGGGGACAGTGAAGCCATCGGGTAGTAGTGACTTTGACAATCTGCTCAAAGGGCCTGCGAATCTCAAGGATGGCAAATCGGATTTCGAGCGTCTGCTCGATCTTCCTTTCAAGCTGCCCGATATTCCGGCGGACAAGGCTTCTCTTAAGGGCGTGCTCACGCCAAAGAACATCGGCAAGGCTCTGCGCGGTGGTGTTCAAGGTTATGTTGCTGGCGAAGCTTTCAAGCGTCTTGCGGAGGCCGCGTGCGTTCGCCTGATGGGTGGCTCGATGCAGATGACCGATAGTGGGGCATGGGAAGAGTGTGTGCCCGGTGCTCCCCCGTCCCCGCAGTCTGACGGCTATAACTATTCTCCGCAAAATGCAGCTCCATGGTTCCCTACTCGGCAAGGTGCGTGTGATCGCGCTGTGACTCTTCAATCTACTTCTGCTGGGTATACGAACTACACGAATTGGAGTGGTGAGGTTTTTACATCCGGTGTTGATGTTGGCAACTGTCTCGTTAAGGCGAAGTCTCCGGGTGGTGATCCCTTTAGCACGGTGTGGCGCATCTACCGTCAAGCGTCTACTTGCGCTGCTGGCAAGTATGTTTGGTCGGACGGTACATGTCATGATCAGCCTCAGGTTACTGATGTGACTTGGCGTCCTATCACGACCAATCAGGCGCAGCAAAAGTTGGAAGAGGCTATCAAGCTTCCTGGTAACGCTAACGATGTCTGGGATGCTATCCGCGACTATGTGGACAAGGGTGGCAAGATCGATATTGATGAGCCACTGTCTGTGACCGGTCCTGCTCAGTCTCCGGCCAGTGTCACGTCTTCACAGACTAGTAGCGGTGGTCAGACATTGACTACCACGAATACTACGGTGATCAACTACAACTATGCAGGTGACACCATTACGGTCAATCAGATGACTAGTAGTGTCACGCGAAATCAGGCCGGTGATGTGGTAAGTAGTACTACGTCTAGTGGTCCACCGCCGCCTAGTGATGAGGCGCCGACAGATACGCCTCTTCCCCCAGTTCCGGACCTCTATACGCGCAAGTATCCGCAGGGCATGGAAGGCATCTACGACCAGTACAAGGATCAGCTGAAGGGCACTCCGGTCGGGCAACTGGCTAAGCAGCTGATGCCTAATATCGGTGATGGTGGTGTGTGTCCGTCGTGGCCACTCAATTTGAATCTAGCTGACTGGGCTCAGTATGGTACGCATGATGTTGCTCCGCCTTGCTGGATATGGGACGTGGCGAAAGCCATCTTGATTCTTTCTGCCTTGTTGCTTGCACGCGCGCTTATCTTCGGGGGCTAATGTGGCTGCTGCATTCACGATGCTGTTTGCCAAGATCGCTGCGGTCTTGGTCTGGATTGGCGAGTTATTCGTAAAGTGCTGGCTTGCCGTTTGGGATCTGGTACGCGATGCTGCGTGCTGGCCTTTTGAACAGGTGATGAAGATCGTGCTGAAGGCTGTTCAGGGAATAGATCTGTCTGGTATTCAGCCCTATGTGAATGCCGCTGGTGGTTTGCCTGCTGAGATCATCAACATTCTCGGATTGCTCGGTGCCGGTACGTGCATATCGATCATCGTTGCGGCGATTGGCATTCGTCTCGTGCTCCAGTTGATTCCTTTTACGAGGCTCGGATCATGATCAACGGCCTGGAAGGTATCCCCGGCTCGGGGAAGAGTTATGAGGCGTGCGTCTTTCAGGTGCTCGCTGCGCTGAAACTCGGGCGCAAGGTGATCACGAATCTTCCCCTTGAAATCGATGCCTATGCGGCTATTGATCCGGCTTACCGTGAGCTCATCGAGATGCGCTATGTTGCCGCGCCTATACGTGGGTCGTGGGACGCTGATCGTGTTGATCCTGCGACTGGCAAGGGAAGTGCGTTTGAGCTGTTTGATGATGGTCACGTAGAGGGTCCTGCCGAAGGCTCGCGCCCTTTTGGTACTGTGTGGTGCTATTGGTCTGATTGGAAGCATCCAAAGACCGGGCAGGGTCCTTTGTTTCTGGTCGATGAGTGCCATGTGCCGATGCCTAAGCTCGGTACGTCGAAGGCTGTTGTCGAGTGGTACAAGCTTCACCGCCATTTCAACTGTGATGTGCTTTTGGCCACGCAGCGATTCAGGGCCCTCTGCCCTGATATCGCTGAGATCATGGCTATGGTGATCAAGGTGCGTAAGGCTGACGTGCTTGGTCGACCCGATGAGTACATTCGCAAGGTCCATGCTGGATACCGTGGTGCTGTGATTCAGGAAAGCGTCCGGAAGTATGAGCCGCACTATTTCTCTCTCTATCGCAGTCACACTCAGGGTAATGCGGTGATCGAAGCTCCTGCGTCGGATGTTGCGCCGGTGTCGGTCAGAGTGAAGCGGTGGACCCGTACCGCTTGGGCGTTGGTGGCTGTGGCGATCGCGTTTAATGTGTGGTTCTTTTCGCAGGGCGCGAAGCCTAAGGACAATGCTCCGGGCTTCCAAAGCGCTGTTATCAAGCCTGATGGAAAGACTGATTTCGAGGCGATAAAGCGTATAACGGATGCGGATGCTGCTCGCAGGGGTGATGTGGCGAAAGCCGCCACTTCGGCCGATGAGGGGGCTTCTGCTCAGGCGTCTCCTGTTGACCCTGAGCCCTATGGTGGCAAGGGGTTGCATCTGACCGGGATGATGCGTCTCGGTGGGCGAACTGTTTACACGTTCGCTGTGTCCTCGACGGGGTCTGTAGTGACGGCGGTCACCAGCGAGGATCTCGTGGCTGTGGGCTATCGTTGGCAACCGCTGACGGATTGCGCTGGCTATCTCCGGTGGGGCACTGTCGCCAAAGCAATCACGTGCGACGCGCCGCAGCGTGGTATTGGTTCGCCTGAGCGGCCGTTGGTTATGCGGGATGGTTACGGCTCTGATGGCCGTGTTCCTGTTGGTGCTCGCGGTGGTCAGGCGCCTGCGGGCAGCGCATCAGAGGTGCTGATCGACGGCCCGGGTTATCGTGATCCGCTCTCACTGAAAGGCGGTCGAGGCTGAGGCCTGTTTGTAGCGCCGTGGTGCTGCGGTTGGGCCGCCGGTATCGGCATCGAAAGATCGCGATTCGTTTCCGGTTACCGCGTCATTCGCCAAATGATGGCTATTAGCGCTGCGATGCAGAGCCACACCAGTAGCTGAATGGTCCAGTGCCAGTTTTCGCCCCATAGCTTGGGTGCGCTGCCGGCGTTGATTCTACGGATCATGGCATCTGGGTCTTGGTGCCTTGTAGTTGGCTCTGCCTCCGTCGTCTCTCGGTCCAGTTGTTCGCGCTGTGCTCTGTCTTTCCAGTACCAATCGCGGTCTTGCACTCCCATGGGGTTTCTCCTTTCCGGTAGTCTACAAGTGCTTACAAAGGTTTCAAGAGGTCGGGAGGGGCTGTTGTGCTGATTGGGTACGCGAGGGTGTCCACGAATGAGCAGGAAACGAGACTTCAGAGGGATGCACTGCGTCGCGCGGGTGTGAGGCAAGTGTTTGCCGAGAAGACCAGCTCTGTAGGGGCTAGGCCTGAATTGCAGCGTGCGTTGGCCAGTATGAAGCGAGGTGACGTGCTGGTCGTCTGGAAGATGGATCGCTTGGCGCGAAGCTTGAAGGATTTGCTGTCGTTGCTCGAGCGTCTTGAGGGGATGGGGTGTTCGTTTCGGTCGCTGACTGAGCCGGTAGACACCTCGAGTGCGATTGGTGAGCTGGTGCTGCAGATACTGGGGTCGGTCGCCCAGTTCGAGAGACGGTTGATTCGCGAGCGCGCTATTGCGGGTCAGGTTGCGGCGTATCAGCGAGGTGTTCGCTGGGGAGGGCAGCCGCGAGTTCTGTCTGATGAGGATGCTGAGGAGCTCGTGCGCTGCAAGCGGTCGGGTTACTTCTCGAATGAGCAGCTTTCGGAGATGTTTGGCTGTTCTATTTCGACGGTGTATCGGACTTGGTGGCTCGCTGAAAACCCGTCAGCAGCGAAGCTGAGAACGCGAGGATTGCCGGTCCTTGGCGCTTACATGTCTCCAATAAAGTAAAGTGCCATTCCCCCATTCTCTCCCTCAGTTCATGGATGTCTTCCTCCTGGCCTTGCTGACCACGCTGAACGCGTTGTTCGCAATGTCCGAAATGGCCCTTTCCACCAGCCGGCGCGCACGTCTCGCGGCATTGGCCGAAACGGGAGACGCCGGCGCGGTGGCCGCGCTGAAGCTGATGGAATCGCCCACGCAGTTCCTCTCGACGGTGCAGATCGGCATCACCTCCATCGGCATGCTCAGCGGCATCGTGGGCGAGGCCGCCTTCGCCGAGCCGCTCGGCGTGTGGATGGAAGGGCTGGGCATGGGCCGCGGCACGGCCAGCATCGCGTCGACCGCGCTGGTGGTCACCTGCATCACCTTCTTCACCATCATCTTCGGCGAGCTGGTGCCCAAGCGCATCGGCCAGCTCTATCCCGAGCCGGTGGCGCGCTGGGTGTCGCGTCCGATGCGCGGGCTGGCCAAGGGCGCAAAGCCCTTCGTGTGGCTGCTGGCGGGCGCCACCGCCACCACGCTGAAGGTGCTGCGCATCGACGCCAACGCGGCGCGTTCGGTGACCGAGGAGGAAATCTCCGCCAGCCTCGAAGAGGGCGTGGACGCCGGCGTCATCGAGCAGCACGAGCACCAGATGGTGCGCAACGTGTTCCACCTCGACGACAGGCGCCTGTCGTCGCTGATGATCCCGCGCGCCGACATCGAATGGCTCGACGCCTCCTTCACCGTGCAGCAGGCGCTGCAGAAGGTGGCCGACGCGGGCGCGCTCAATCTGGTGCACTCCTGGTATCCGGTGTGCCGCAATTCGCTGGACGACGTGGTCGGTGTGATCAGCGTTGCGCACCTGCTGCGCCTGGGCCCCGCGCATACCGGCGTGCTGGGCCAGGAGGCGTCGCCCGCCGTGTTCGTGCCCGAAACCCTCACCGGCATGGAGCTGCTGGAGCAGTTCCGCGCCCGCGCCGGCCGGCTCGTGTTCGTGGTCGACGAATACGGCGTGGTGCAGGGCCTCATGACGCCGCGCGACCTGCTCGAAGCCATCACCGGCGAGCTGCAGCCCGGCATGCAGACCGACGCCTGGGCGCACCAGCGCGCCGACGGCCTCTGGGAGCTCGACGGCCTCATGCCCGTGTCGGAGCTGCGCGCGCGCCTGGGCATTCGCGAGCTGCCCGACGAGGAGCGCGGCCTCTACAACACCGTGGCCGGCCTGCTGATGGCCGTGTCGGGCCACCTGCCGGAGGTGGGCGAGCAGATCGACTGCGCCGGCTGGTGCTTCGAGATCGTCGCGCTCGAAGGCCGCCGCATCGACCGCGTGCTGGCCTCGCCCGATCCGGCCGCGCCGCCCAGGGAAGAGTAGGGCGCGGGCCATGCTGTCGCTGCAGGCTCTCAGCTGCCCCCAATGCTCCGCGCCATTGCCGCGCGCCGCCCGTTGGCGCACGGTGAACTGCAGCTACTGCGGTGCCACCGTGGTGCGCGGCCAGGAGATCGTCGAGCGCGAGAGCTTCCGTGCCGCATGGCGCCGGGCCAATGCCGACGTGCCCGGCGGCCGCGTTCTTGCGTGGCGCGGCGGTCGCTACCGCGTGCTCGCGCCGCTGGCCACCGGCGAGCACAGCGATGTACTGCTGGCCGAACGACTGGGCGCGCTGCCCGAGCGCGTCACCTTCAAGCTTGCACGCGAGAGTTCGGCAGACGGCGTGCTGCAGCGCGAATTCACCGTGCTGCAAACCCTGCAGGATCTTTCCGTGCCCGGCGCGGCCTACTTCACCCGCCGCCTGCCGCAGCCGCTGGCCATCGGCGTGGCCGAAGGGCTGGCGAGCGCAATGAGCGACGGCTCGCGGCAGGCGCTGGTGTTGCGCCACCCGACCGGCTTCTGGGGCAGCCTGCAAGACGTGCGGCAGGCCAACCCGCAAGGCATCGACCCGCGCCACGCCGTATGGATCTGGCGCCGCATGCTGGAAGTGCTGGCCTTCGTTCATGGCGCCGGCTGGACGCACCGCGAACTGTCGCCCTCGCATGCGCTCGTGCATCCGCGCGACCATGGCGTGCTGCTCATCGGCTGGTCGCGCGCGCAGCAGGCCACCGGGCCGGCGCACGACGCGGCCGTCACGCGCGACCTGATGCAATCGGCCTGGGCCGTGCGCGCCGTTCTGCACGGCGCAGCAGCCGGCGAGCCCGGCCTTGGTGCCCACACACCCGCGCCTCTCGCCGCCTTGCTGCGCGAATGCAGCGAGGACGCAGCCGCCTGCGGGCGCCTGGGCGCGCAGGGCATCGAGCAGGCGCTGTCGGCGGCTTCGCGCGAAGCTTTCGGTGCGCCGCGGTTCGTCCATTTCGATCCGGCGCTCGCACCGCACGCCGGCGCCTGACGCAAGGCATACGTACAACAGTCACAGAGGAGCAGAACCCATGGGCTACGGAAACTACTCGCACGCCGCCCACACGGCACTCATCGCCGACCGCGCCGCGAGACCGGGCGCGGAAGTCTTCACGCAGCGTTCCACGCATCCGCTGATGAACCCGCAAGGGCTCAAGGTGCGCGAATCGCGCGACAACGCCGACCATCCGAACTCGCTGGGCATCGCCTTCGCGCTGGACGTGACCGGCTCCATGGGCGACATCCCGCAGATCCTCGCGCGCCGCGAGCTGCCCACCTTCATGAAGCTGCTGACCGATTGCGGCGTGGCGGACCCGCAGCTCCTGTTCATGGCCATCGGCGACGCCAACTCCGACCATGCACCGCTGCAGGTCGGCCAGTTCGAATCGACCGCCGACCTCATGGACCAGTGGCTCACCTGGAGCTACCTGGAAGGCGGTGGCGGCGGCACCGGCGAGGAAAGCTATGAACTCGCCTTCTACGTGATGGCGCAGCACACCGACATGGACTGCTGGGTCAAGCGCAGGAAGCGCGGCTACCTGTTCGTGACGGGCGACGAGCTACCCTATCCGGCCGTCTCGCGCCACCAGATCGAGGGCCTCATCGGCGAGAAGCTCGACGAGGACATTCCCATCGAGGAAGTCATCGCCGCCGCGGCCGAGACCACGCATCTGTTCTTCCTTATCCCCGACGCGCAGCGCCGCCGCCGCTGCGAAGGCCGCTGGCGCGAGCTGCTGGGCGACCACGTCATCTGCATGGACTCGCCCGACGACGCCTGCGCCGTGGCCGCCGGCATCGTCGCCCTCACCGAGAAGGCCGTGCCCAGCCTCGAAGCGCTGGCCGGCGTTATGAGCGCCACCGGCATGGAGAAGGAACGCGTGGGCGGCGTGCTGCACGCACTCGACGCCTATGCCGCGCTGCTCGACCCGGGCGCGCCACGTCATGCGCCGCCCAGCGTGGCGGCAGCCGCGGGCGGTGCGCGCTCGTCGTGGTGGAAGCGGCTGTTCGGCTGACAGCCGTGTGACGGCGCACGCTCGCACGCACTACGTCTCGCTGCTGGGCCTCGGCTTCGGGGACTGCGGCAAGGGGCTCTTCACCGACCACCTCGGCGGCGCGCTGGACGCCCACACCGTGGTGCGCTTCAACGGCGGCGCACAGGCCGGGCACAACGTCGTGCTGGCCGACGGGCGGCACCACACCTTCTCGCAGTTCGGCGCCGGCAGCTTCCATGCGGGCGTGGGCACCGTGCTTGCGAGCCCGGTGGTCGTGCACCCCACGGCGCTGCGCGTGGAGGAAGCCGCGCTGCGCCGGGTCGGCGTGGAAGACGCCTTCGGGCGGCTGCTCGTCGACGCGCGCTGCCGCGTGACCACGCCGTTCCACCAGGCCGCAGGCCGCCTGCGCGAATTGGAACGGGGCGAGGCCGCGCACGGCAGCTGCGGCGTCGGCGTGGGCGAGACCGCGCGGCAGGCGCTGGCCTCGCCCGATGAAGCGCTGCGCTATGGCGATCTGCGCGATCCTGCACGTGCATTCGAAAAGATCGAAGCGCTGCGCACCGCGCTTCTGCACGAGTTCGCGGCCAGCCCGGCGCTGCGGCACGCCGATGCCGCGCAGGAAATCGCCATGCTGCGCGACGACACGCTTGCGCGGCGCTGGCTGGAAGCCGCCGCACCATGCGTGGCGCAATCGCCGCCCGCGAGCATCGACCGCATCGCCGAACGCCTCGCACGGCCCGGCACCGTGATCTTCGAGGGCGCCCAGGGCGTGCTGCTCGACGAATGGCACGGCTTCCATCCGCACACCACCTGGAGCACCATCTCGACCGCCGCCGTCGAAGCCGTGCTGCACGATGCCGGCATCGACGCCGCCGTCCAGCATCTGGGCGTGCTGCGCAGCTACCTCACGCGCCATGGCCCCGGCCCGCTGCCCACGCACGACCGCATGCTCGATGCGCGGCTGGCCGAACCGCACAACGCCGACGAAGGCTGGCAGGGCGCATTCCGCAGGGGGCACCCCGATGCGGTGCTGCTGCGCTATGCGCTCGATGTGGTGGGAACGCTCGACGGGCTGGCGGTGAGTCACCTGGATGCCATCGAGAGGGCAGGTTTGCGATGGTGCGCGGGCTATCGCACGGACGATGCGGGGCGGATCGCTTCGCTGCCCCTGGGCGGCGTGCGGGACCTCGATCACCAGCAGGCGCTGACGCAGTTGCTGCAAGGCGCCGAGCCGATCTACGAGCCGCATTTCATCGCCACGCCGCATGCGTGGGTGGAGCACGCAGAGGCGCTGAGCGGCCTGCCGGTTCGTTTCGGCTCTTTCGGGCCGACGCGGGAGAGCGTGCGAGGGCGCAAGCATCTGCCCTGATCGAGAAGGCGGGGGGCAGCCGGCGGCGGCGCGTGACCTGTCCATTCAGCGGCAAAAAGCGGGTTCTGTTGCAACGAGCGCCTCGTTCCGGGCTCCTGGCATGCCGGCCGACGTCTCTGTACGCCTGCTACCGGTTTGTCGAGATGTGACTTTGTGCGGCATTTTCTTACAATACGTTGCGTTTCATTTCGCCGGTGCAACCCAAATCGCGCCTTCGTACATTCACCGCGCCCGCTCATGCCTTCGTCCAGACTTGCCTGCTTCTGCGTTCGCAATGCCCGCCTGGCCGCAGGCCTGATTTCCGCTGTGGCGTTGGCCGCGTGTGGCGGTGGCGGAGGCGGTGCGGGCAGCGGGGCATTCTTCGTTCCCCCCGCGCAGCAGCCCGCCGCGCCTGCGCCCGGCGGCACATCCGGCGAATCCACCGTCCTGATGCGCATCAAGCCGGAGGCGGTCGGCGTCAACTGCACCCTGGGCGGTGCACGCGTCGAGGCCGGCCTGGACGCCGACAACGATCACGTGCTCGCGGACAGCGAAGTCACGTCCACCCAGTACATCTGCAACGCCACCGCCGGGGCGGATGGCCTCAGCACGCTGGTGCGCATGCGGGCCGAGCCCGCCGGCAGCAACTGCGCGCAGGGCGGCTCGCAGGTGCTGGCCGGCAAGGACCTGAACCGAAATGACGTGCTCGAGGATGCGGAGGTGACGAGTTCTGCATACGTCTGCGGCGGTGCGCCGGGCGCCACCGGCGCAGCGGGTGCTGTAGGGTCGAATGGCCGCGACAGCCTGCTCGCATTCGCCGCCGAAGCACCGGGCGGCACCTGCGCCTATGGCGGTCAACGAGTGCAGTCCGGGCTGGACCTGAACGCCAACGGCGTGCTCGACGCCGCGGAGGTCACGGCCACGGCCTACGTGTGCGCGGCCGCGCCGGCCGACACGCGCTGGGTCAGCGTCACCGCCTCGAGTTTCCAGACCGAGTCGAACACCGGCTATCAGGCGAATTCGAGCACCGGCGTCACGCTCACGCTGCCGCCCGCGCCCACGGTGGGCGATTGGATCAAGGTGGTGGGGGTGGGCAGCGGCGGATGGACCATCGCGCAGAACGCGGGGCAGCGCATCGACACGCGCGGCCTGCCCGGCGGAACGGACTTCGACTGGCGCCCGGTGTCGCCCGCCGGCAGCTGGAGCGGCATTGCCTCGTCCGCCGATGCCACCCGCCTGGCGGCAGTGTCCACCAGCGGCGAGCTGTACACCTCGGATGATTCCGGTGCGACCTGGATCCCGCGCCTCATAGGACAGCCCTGGAGTGGGATCGCTTCTTCCAGCGATGGCCTCTCGCTGATCGCTGCATCCAACGGTGGTGCGCTTTACCGCTCGACCGATGGCGGCCTCAACTGGACCAACGACGGATCGTCCCGGGCCTGGAGCGCGGTGGCCAGTTCCGCCGACGGGTCGCGCCTGGTCGCGACCGCCTACCTCGGGCAGATCTGGACCTCGGCGGATGGCGGTGGCAGTTGGACGGCGCGTGAATCGAGCCGCGCCTGGCGCGCCGTGGCCTCTTCGGCCGATGGCCGGGTTCTGGTGGCGGCCACCAATGGCTCCCAGCTGTTTGTCTCGACCGACTATGGCGTGAACTGGGCCGCGCGCGCGAGCGGCCAGTTCTGGTGGTCGGTGGCGGCATCGGCGGACGGCAGCACCCTGTACGCCACCGTGGACACGGGCGCGATCTGGCTCTCCACCGATTCGGGTACCACATGGGAAGCGCAGACCGTCAGCCGTGATTGGCGAGGCATTGCCACGTCCGCCGACGGCCGCTACGTCGTGGCCGCCACCAGCGGTGGCCGCCTCTACGAGTCCGGCGACAGCGGCCGGACCTGGCGCGCGACCAGCGACGGCGGTAGCTGGACTGCGGTCGCGAGCAGCACCGACGGCCTGAAGGTGGCCGCCGCCAAGGCGGGCTCGGCCATCCAGCTCGGCACGCGTCGCACTTCGACCACCCTCGGCACGGCCGGGTCGATTTCCGGAGGGCAACAGGACTCGCTGGAGCTGCAATACGTGGGAGGCGGCGTGTTCACGCCCGTCGGCTATGTGCTGGCCAATGCGGCATTCGTCGTTCGCTGAAGCCGCCGGCCCACGACCAACCGATGCTGCACCCGCGCCTCACCACGCATACCCCGCCTGCACCCGAGCAGCCATCCGGCTGCCGCTCCCGCTGCTGGTCGCGGTCGAAACCCCCACGCCCAGGTTCAGGTTGTCGCTGACCTGATAGCCGAAGGCTACGCCCACCCCCGACGCGCCCGCGTAGTTGCCCACGGCGGCGCCCATCCATTTCTTCCCCGCAGCCAATGTCGGCATCGACGGCATGGCCAGCGCGGCCGCGACGCCCTGCGCGGCGAAGGCGTTCGCCTGGCTGGTCGCGTTGGCCACCGCCTGCTGCAGCTGGCCGAGGTTGACGGCGTCGGTGGCCAGCAGGCCGGGCGCGACATTCGTGATGCCGCGCAACTGGTTGGTGGCTGCGTTGCCGACCGACACGGTGTTGTCCCGGTCGGCCACGGAGCCCTGGCCCAGCGCCACCGCGTTGTTGCCGCTGGCCAGCGTGTTGGCGCCCAGCGCGACGGCGTTGTTGCCGGTGGCCACGGCGTTGTTGCCGACGGCGGTGGTCGGGTCGGCCAGCGCCCTCGCGCCCGCGCCGATGGCGACCGAGCCCGCATGGTTGGCCTGCGCGCCGTTGCCGACGGCCACGGTGTTCTCGCCGCTGGCCTGCGCGTTGGTGCCCATCGAGGTGCTGCCCGCGCCGCTGGCGCCCGCGCCCGGGCCGCAGGCCACCGAGCCGCTTGCGCTCACCGCGCACACGCCGCTGGACAGGGCCTGGTTCATCAGCGACTGCAGCGCGCTGACCTGCTGCACGGTGAAGTTGTTGGCGGTGGTGATGGCCGTCTGCTGCGCCTGCTGCACCTGGCCGACGTTGGCCGCGTCGCTGCTCGCCTGGCCGGCGGCCACGTTGTTGATGGTGGTGCCCGCGCCGCCGTTGGCGTTGAGCTGCAGCGCGGTGCCGCCGGCGCCGTACTGCGCCGAGCTCTGCGCAAGGCCCAGGGCCGTGTCGGAGGTCTGCTGCACGGTGTGGAGCTGGCTGCCGTTGACTGCGTCGGTGCTGGTGGCGTTCACCGCGCCCGCGCTCACGTTGACGAGGGTGCGCGTCTGGCCCGCCGAGCCGAAGGAAACCGTGTTCGCCGCGGTGGCGACCGAGTTGGCGCCGATGGCGATGCTGTTGGCAGCGCCGGCCGCGACCTGGCTGCCCGAGCCGATGGCCACGCCGCCGGTGGCCAGCGCCGACGCGCCGGCGGAACCGTTGTAGGCGCCGCCGATCGCCGTGCTGCCGTTGCCCGATGCCACCGCGCCCCGGGTGGTGCCCGATGCGCTGCCGATGGCGACCGCCGAGGTGCCCGATGCCTGTGCGCCGCTGCCGCCGGCCGTGCCGGGGAAGCCGCAGCAGCCTTCCGCGCCCTGGCCTCCCGCGCCGACCGCGATGGCCCCGCTGGCCGAGGCCTGCGCGCCGCTGCCGCCGGCGCCGCCCGTGCCACCCGCGAAGCCCTGGCCGGCAGTGCCGCCGCCGCCGATGGCCGTCGCGCCGTTCGCGCTCGCGCTGGCGCCGGCTCCGCCTATGCCGCCGCTTCCGCCGGCGGTTCCGTTGCTGCCGTCGCCGCCCGCGCCGATGGCGGTGGCGCCGTCACCCTGGACCGTGGCGGCGGCACCGCCGCTGGAACTCGTCCAGCCCGGCTGGTTGGGCCCCGGGTTGCCCGGGGCGCCGGCCACATAGCCTGCCGCGTGGGCGCTTCCGATGGCGAGCAATGCGGCGGCCTGCAGGCTTCTGAATACGTGTTTGGGCTGAATGGTCATGAGTTCCTCCTTCGCTGAAACGGCAGACAGACAAAAAAACTGCACGAGTGTGTGTTTTTGTTTCCAGTGCCGCCATCCCCGAGAACTGGTAAATCCGGCCCTTTCGGGGCCGGTCATGAGCCTTCGCCCGTCGGGCTGCCCTTCAGTGGGAACGCGAAGGGCGGCCGCCGCGATCGGACTGCTCAGCGGCCCTCGCGGGCGCCCTCGTCGCGATAGCCTTGCGGCGTCACCCCGTGCTGGCGCGCGAACGCGCGCTGCAGCGCATCCACCGAGCGGAAGCCGCTGCGGCTGGCGATCTTCTCCTGCGTCCAGCCCGTCTGCCGCAGCAGTTGCGCGGCGGCGGCCACGCGGGTCTGCTCGACGAAGCGCGCGGGCGTGCAGCCGGTCTGGGTGGCGAAGGCGCGCGCGAAATTGCGCGGGCTCATCTGCACGCGCCCTGCCATCGCCTCGACCGACAGGTCTTCCTGCGGATGCGTGCCTATCCACGCGACCAGCTCGCGCAGCCGGTGGCTGGCCGTGGCCTGTGCCTCCAGTGCCTGGCTCAGCTGCGGCTGCTCGCCGCCGCGCAGCATCGGCAGCGCCAGCGTGCGGGCGATGTCCATCGACACTGCATGGCCCAGGTCGTCTTCCACGAGGGCCAGCGCCAGCTCGATGCCGGTGGTGACGCCGGCGGAGGTCCACATCGGGCCGTCCTGCACGTAGATTCGCTCGCGCTGCACGCGCACCCGTGGGCGCAGCTGCTGCAGCATGTCGCAGGCGCTCCAGTGGGTGGTGGCCTCGCGCCCGTCGAGCAGGCCGGCGGCTGCGAGCGCGAAGGCTCCGGTGCATACGCTGCCCACGCGGCGCACGCGCGGCGCGACCTCTGCGATCCATTCGCTCACCTTCTGTTCGAGGATGGCAGAGCGCACCGAGGGCTCGTCGCCGCCGGCCACGATCAGCGTGTCGATCGCGGCCGGCAGTTCGCGCAGCGCCAGCGTGCCCGCGAAGCTCAGGCCGCCGTTGGTGGGCACGCTGCCGCCCGCGGGCGACGCGATGTGCAGCCGATAAGTGCCGGGGCGCATCTGCTCGGCCTTGCTGAAGACGCTGGCCGGGCCGGCGATGTCGATGGCCTCGACGCCATCGAAGGCGAGCAGCACCACCGCGCCGCCGGCGCCATGGCTGGCAGAAACAGCGGCTTCTTCGTCCTTGTGGGGCAGGGTGGGCATTCTTAGTCTCAGGGCATTGCTTGCAGCCATGGAGGAACGGCGATGTTCACGGAGTCATTTTCACGCGCGCTGGTTGCCGCCGGCATGGCGGTGCTCGTTCTGGCGGGCTGCTCCTCCGGCGCGCCGCTGCCGCCACCGCCGCGCGACGATGCGGCCGCGCTCCAGCGCGACCAGCAGGCCTTCGTCGATGCGATGAAGCCTCGCAGCCCGGGCGGCAGTCGGCCGGTGATCGCCGTGCTCGCGTCCAACGACGGCACCGAAATGACCGACCTGCTCCTGCCGTACGCGGTGCTCGGGCGCGCCGACATCGCCGACGTGCGCATCGTGGCGCCGCGCGCCGGCCGCATCGACCTGTTTCCCGCGCTGCAGGTGGACGGCGCGCAGGACTTCGCCGGCTTCGACCGCGCGCATCCCTCGGGTGCCGACTATGTGATCGTCCCCGCGATGCTCAAGGACGATGCGCCCGAGATCACCGCCTGGCTGCGGCGGCAGTCGCAGCAGGGCGCGCGGGTGATCGGCGTGTGTTCCGGCGCGCTTGTGGTGGGGCAGGCCGGGCTGCTCGACGGCCGGCGCTTCGCGGGCCACTGGTACGACCGTGGCACGCTGCTGAAGCGCCATGCGGGCTCGACGCACGTACCGCACCGGCGCTACGTGGTGGACCGCAGCGTGGCCACCACCACCGGCATCACCGCGTCGGTGCCCGCGATGCTGGCGCTGGTGGAGGCCATCGGCGGACGCGAAAAGGCCTCCGCGCTCGCGGCCGAACTGGGCGTGGCCTCGTGGAGCCCAGCGCACGACAGCACGCCCTTCGGCCTCGACGCCGGCAAGCGCTTCGCCTACCTGCTCAACAAGGCCGCGTTCTGGCGCGTCGAGCGCTGGAGCGTCGAGGTGCGCGACGGCACGGACGACGTGTCCCTCGCGCTGGCTGTGGACGCATGGGAGCGCACCGGGCGCGTGCGGGTCGAGGCGGTGTCGGCCTCGGGCCCGGTCAGGCTGCGCAGCGGACTGGTGCTGCTGGCCAGGCCCGCCTCCGCCGGCGATGGCGTCAGTGATGGCGCTCGCCGGCTGCCCCTGTCGGCCACGCTCAAGCCGGTGCCGCAGCTCGACCGCACGCTGTGCGAGATCGCTGGCCGCCACGGCGACGCGCGGCGCGACTGGGTGATGCTGGAGATGGAGTACCCGGCGCAGCAAGGCGCCGCCTGCGCCGGGTGACCGCGCCGGGCGGGGACACGGGGCAGCGCCGGCTGGCCGCCTAGGCGTTGCTGGTCGCGCGCACTTCCTCGATGCTGGTCTGCCCGGCCAGCACCTTCTCGATGCCGTCCTGGCGCAGCGTGCGCATGCCTTCCTGCAACGCGGCCTGCTGGAGCTCCTCGGCGCGCGCGCCGGTCTGCACCAGGCGCCGCAGCGTCTTCGACATGCTCATCAGCTCGTGGATGCCCACGCGGCCCTTGAAGCCGGTCTCGCCGCAGTGCTTGCAGCCCTTGCTGGTGTAGGTGTGCAGCCGTCCGTCGCGGCCATGGCGCTGCACCCAGCCGGCCAGCACCGCCTGGCGCTGGGCCGCGTCGCGCTGCTGCTCGGGGCCGAAGGCGTGCATGTAGTCGTCCAGCAGTTCCTCTACAGCCTCGGGGCTCGCGGGCGTGCCGGTGGTGCACTGCGTGCACAGGCGGCGCACCAGCCGCTGGGCGAGCACGGCCAGCAGCGAGTCGGCGAAGTTGAACGGGTCCATGCCCATGTCCAGCAGGCGGGTGACGGTCTCGGGCGCGCTGTTGGTGTGCAGGGTCGAGAGCACCAGATGGCCTGTCAGCGAGGCCTCGATGGCGGTCTTGGCGGTTTCCTCGTCGCGGATCTCGCCGACCATGATCACGTCCGGGTCGGCGCGCACGAAGGCGCGCAGCGCCTTGGCGAAGGTCCAGTCGATGCGCGGGTTGATCTGCACCTGCCGCAGCCCGGCCTGCGTGATTTCCACCGGGTCTTCCGCGGTCCAGATCTTGCGCTCGGGCGTGTTGATGTGCATCAGCGCCGAGTGCAGCGTGGTGGTCTTGCCCGAGCCCGTGGGGCCCACGCACAGCACCATGCCGTAGGGGCGCTCGACCGCCTTCGTCAGCTGCGCGAGGTTGTCGGGCGACAGGCCCAGCCGGTCCATCGGAATGGGCTTGGCCGACGCCAGGATGCGCATCACCACGTCTTCGAGGCCGTTGTTGGTGGGAATGGTCGCCACGCGCAGCTCGATGCGGTGCTGTGGCGAGTACTTCGCGAAGTTGATCTTGCCGTCCTGCGGGTTGCGCTTCTCGCTGATGTCGAGGTCGCACATGATCTTCACGCGCGCGACGATCGCGTTGCGGTAGCTCGGCGGCAGCTCCAGGTAGGTGTGGAGCAGGCCGTCGCGCCGGAAGCGGATGCGGGTCTTTTCCTGGCCCGGGTAGCTCTCGATGTGGATGTCGGAGACGCCCTCGCGGTGCGCCTCGATGATCATGCTGTTGATCATGCGCACCAGCGAGTTGTCGGACTGCTCGATGGGCGCCTCGCTTGCCGCCGGCGGCGCGGCGACTTCCTTCTCCAGCGTCTGCAGCAGCTCGCTCGTGCCGGCCACGTCGAAGTCCAGCGGCTGGCTCGGATCGAAGTGGGCCGCGAAGGGGTTTGGCGCCGCGCCCGTGTGCTCGCCGATCTTCTCGTACACCGCGTTCAGCACGCCGTCGAGGTCCAGGCACTGGCCCACCACCGGCGTGACCTTCAGCTGCGCGATGAACTCCACCTCGTCGAGCGCCGAATGCCGGCTGGTCGGATCGTCGATGGCGACGATGAGCCGCCCCTCGTGCAGCATCAGCGGCATGACCTGCAGCCGCCGCGCCACCGCGTGCGGCAGCTTGCGCAGCGCCTCGGCCGCCGGCGGATAGAGATGCAGGTTGACCAGCGGATAGCCCATCTTGCGAACCAGCGCCGTCTGCAACTGGCCCCGGCTCACCACGCCCATGCGCACCAGCGTCTCGCCCAGCGGCACCATCGGGTCCAGCTTCTGCCGGTCCAGGCCCGCGCGAAGCTGCTCCTGCGTGACCATCCCCAGCGAGATGAGCGCCTCGCCGATGCGCGCGATGGGCGTGCGGCTCTGGGCCTCCAGCGCGTTCAGCAATTGCTCCGGCATGACGACTTCGTTGATGGACATGGGGGACGTTCTCCTGCTCGATTTCGTGCATGGATCGTAGAGCGTGATCGGGTCCATTGCCACAGGTTCGAGCTTGAGTACGCAAGTACTCAAGTCAACAACAAGTTAACTCGTGACGGCAACCGGCGGCACGGTCCGTGCGCCGGATTTCCTTTCGTCCTACGGGCAGCAACCGCTGCTTCGCCAAACATCGCCGGAATGCATCGATTGATATTTGCCACCACTGCGCTGGTGGGCATGCTCGGCTTCGCGGCGAGGGCAGAGCCCATCAAGCTGCCTGTAGACAGCGACGAGAAGGGCTCCGTCTACGTCGCCCCCAACGTCAATCCCACCGAGACATCGGCCACCGTCAACGGCGCCACCGTCGGCATACAGCGCCCCGACGGCAGCGGCACCTACATCGGCACCGACACCTCCATGCCCCGGCCCACGTATTCGCTGGGCGCGAGCACCGGCGGCAATGTGTCGTTCTCGGGGGGCGTGCAGTCGGATGGAAAGGCCAACAACGGCGTGAAGGCCGGTCTGACGATCAAGTACTGAGCGCGGATCAGACCAGCGTGCCGTACACGATGAAGCCGTCGTGCGTCGCGACCTTGTCGTAGAGCGTGCGGCCCGCCGTGTTGGTGACGTGCGTCTGCCAGTACACGCGATGGCCGCCCGCGAGCTTCACGCGCTCGTATACACCGCTGATCAGTTGGCGGCCGACGCCCCTGCCGCGTTCGGAAGGCAGGGTGAACAGGTCCTGCAGGTAGCAGGTCGGCTCCAGCCGGGTGGTGCTGCGGTGAAAGAGGTAGTGGGTGAGGCCGACCAGTTGCCCGTCGCGCTCGGCGACCAGTGCATGCACGGGTTCGTAGGCGTCGAAGAAGCGCTGCCAGGTGGCCTGCGTGATCTCGTCGGCGAGGGCGCTCGGGCCCTCCCGGCCGTAGAAGGCGTTGTAGCCGTCCCAGAGCGGCTTCCATGCCGCGTAGTCTTCTGGCACCGGAGGGCGGATCAGCAGGGAAGAGGTCATGTCGTCGGAAACTGCGCGTTGAAAACGTGCAATTGCAACATGGGCAACGCGGCCGGTGCTCAGCGAACGAAGAATTCCTTCAGTGCCTTTTCAGGCAGCTGGCCATGCAGGCCGATGGCGACCACTCCGGCGCGGGCAAGCCCCGAGGGCGGTGCCGCCTTGCGCAGCGAGCCGTGGCGGCCGGCGTACTGCACCTCCGACCACTCCTCGCCGACGGCACCATGACCGGTGCGCAGCAGGCCTTTCAGGCGCAGCACGCCCGCCGGCATTTCGCGCAGCCAGGCGCGAAGCGCGGCCGCGGGAATCATCGCGTCGGGCTGCGCGCTCCAGGTCTGGAACAGTGCGCCGTGGTCGGGTGCGTGATGGCCGTGATCGCAGTCGGGGCCGCATGCGTGAGCGGTGCCCAAGGCCTGCTGCGGCAGCCCCGACAGCAGCGCCAGCGGCACCGCCGCTTCCGTGGTCTCGATGCACGGCGTTCCGGGCGCGTTCGCCTCGACCCATGACCTCGTCGCGACCAGCGCATCAGGCGCCGCGATGTCGGCCTTGTTCAGCACCACGAGATCGGCCGATTTCAACTGCCGCGCCAGCGTGTCGGCCAGCAGCGGGTCCGTCGACTGCCGCGCCGCCGCGCTCGCATCCACCATCACGATCACGCCCTCGAGGCTCAGCTCAGGCGCCGCCATGCCGATCTGCGCGATGCGCCACGGGTCCGAAACTCCGCTGGCCTCGATCACCACCGCGTCGAAGGGCGCCTTCGCCTCGATCACGTCCACCAGCGCCCGTCCCAGGTCGTCGCCGATCTGGCAGCACACGCAGCCGTTGGTCAGCGCCACCGTGTCGCCATGCGTGGCGGCGATCAGTCCGGCGTCGATATTGAGCGCGCCGAAGTCGTTCACCAGCACCGCCATGCGCAGGCCCTTGGCCTCGCGCAGCCAGCGGTTGAGCAGCGTGGTCTTGCCCGCGCCGAGGAAGCCGCCGATGACGGTGAACGGAAGCCTCCTTCCCGGCATCACGCGCCCTGGCCTCTCTGCGCCTCGAACACCCGGCCCGAGAGCACCGTGCCCCACACGCGGGCGTCCTTCAGCGCCATCGGGTCCATTTCGAGCGGGTCGTCTTCCAGCACGCAGAAGTCGGCGCGCTTGCCGCATTCGATGCTGCCGATCTCGCCGTCCAGCTTCAGCGTCCATGCCGCGCCGAGCGTGATGGCGCGCAGCGCCTGTGGCACGGTGATGCGCTCGGCCTCGCCCAGCAGCCGGCCCTTGGGCGTGATGCGGTTGACGGCGCACCAGGCGGTGAAGAGCGGCCCGAGCGGCGTCACCGGCGCGTCGGAGTGGATGGCCAGCGGAACACCCGCCGCCAGCGCGCTGCCACAGGCGTCGAGGCGGTTCGCGCGGTCGGGCCCCATGGTCATCTCGTAGTGCTGGTCGCCCCAGTACCAGATGTGGTTGGCGAACAGGTTCGCGCACAGGCCCAGGGCGGCCATGCGGCGGAACAGCGGTGCATCGATCATCTGGCCGTGCTGCAGCGTGTGGCGGTGGTCGGGCCGCGGCGCGCGCGCCAGCACGCGCTCGATGGCGTCGATGGCCACTTCGCTCGCTTCGTCGCCGTTGGTGTGCGTGTGGATGGTGAGGCCCGCGCGGTGGTAGGTCTCGAAATCGGTCTCGTACTGCGCGGGTGCCGTCACCCAGATGCCGTTGGGCGCGCCGTTGAAATGGCCCGGCCAGCGCAGCCGCGCCGAGAAGCCCTGGATCGAGCCGTCGAGCATCATCTTCACAAGGCCGTAGCGCAGCCGGTCGGTGTTGCGCGGCAGCAGCCACTTCACATGCTCCGCGCCTTGCGCGGCACCGTGCGTGCCGTGGAAGGCCTGGAACGCGGGGAGGATGCGCACGCCGAAGCCGTCGTCCGCCGTCACCGTCTCCAGCACGCCGCAGTCGTCGGGCGTGAGCTTGTTGACCAGGTCGGTCGCGGTGGTCACGCCCTGCAGGCAGGCCAGCCGCGCGAAGGAGCGCACGCCGGCCTCGGTCATCGGTGCGAGCAGGCCGGCGTTGCCGATCTTGCGCAGCACCAGGAACATCGCGGCCGGCTCCTGCAACTCGCCGGTGGGCTCGCCTTCATCGGCGCCGTCCGCGAACCTGACCACGCCTTCCACCTCGTTGTCGCGCGTGATCTCGGCAATGCGCAGCATCGCGCTGTTGACGTTCATCAGGTGGCCGTTGGCATGGCCGATGACGATGGGCCGCGTGTTGCTGGCCCGGTCGACGTGGTGCACCGTCATGCGCTCGCCGCCGAAGTAGATGGGATCGAAGCCCCAGGCGACGAGCGGTTCGGTGTCGGGCACGCCGTCGGCCGTCATCTTGGCGGCCACCTCCGACAGGCGGGAGACCACTTCGTCCATCGAGCGCAGGCCGCTCCACACCTTGCCCTCGGGGTCGCGGCGGTCAAACCAGCCGAGGTACGTCCAGTCCCACATGCTGCCTTCCTTCAGGTGGCAGTGGCCTTCGACAAGGCCGGGCATCACCACCTTGCCGGCGAAGCGCTCGTCGAGCGTGAACGGGCCCCAGCCCTGCATGTCCGCGAGCGCGCCTACGGCCAGCACGCGGCCGTCGCGCACCGCCACGTGGGTGGCGTGCGGCTGCATCGGGTTCATCGTGATGATCTTGCGGGCGGTGTAGACGGTGGTGGTCGTTTTGTTCGCTGTCTGTTGGCTCATGGCGATTCCGGAATCGAAAGAGGAGGGCGCGGCAGCCCGTCGACGATGTCGACGCGCCTGCAGCGTACCCAATGATCGGGCGCGACCTCGCGCAGCGGCGGCAGTTCGGCCGCGCAGGCCGCTTCCGCCACCGGGCAGCGCCCGGCGAAGCGGCAGCCCCTGGGCGGGTCGATGGGGCTGGGCGGGTCACCGCTCAGCTTGATGCGGTTGGCAGCGCGCCGGCGTCCGCCGCTCACCGTGGGCACGGCCGACATCAGCGCCACGCTGTACGGATGCAGCGGCCGCGCGAAGAAGCTGCGGCGCGGCGCGCGCTCGACGATCTGGCCCAGGTACATCACTGCGATGTCGTCGCAGATGTGCTCCACCACTGCCATGTCGTGCGAGATGAAGAGGTAGGTCAGGCCCAGTTCGCGCTGCAGCCGGGCCAGCAGGTTCAGTATCTGCGCGCGGATGGCGATGTCCAGCGCCGACACCGGCTCGTCGCACACCACCAGCTCCGGGTTGGTGGCCAGCGCCCGCGCGATGTTGATGCGTTGGCGCTGACCGCCCGAGAACTGGTGCGGAAAGAGGTGCTGCTGCTCCGGCCGCAGCCCCACCGCCTCGAAGAGTTCGGCCACGCGGCGCGTGCGCTCCTCGGGCGTGCCCACCCGCATCAGGTCCAGCGGCGCGCGCACGGCGGCGCCCGCGCGCTCGCGCGGGTTGAGCGAGGAGAACGGGTCCTGGAAGATGATCTGCATGCGCGTGCGCGCCTGCCGCAGCGCCTCGCCCTGCAGCGCGCCCAGGTCGGTGTCGCCCAGCTGCATGCGGCCCGATGTGACGGGCGCGAGCCGCATCACCGCCAGCGCGGTGGTGGTCTTGCCCGAGCCCGATTCGCCGACCACGGCGAGCGTGCTGCCCCGGCGCACCTCGAAGGAAACGCCGTCCACCGCTTTCACCATTTCGGGCGTGCGGCCCCAGCCGGCCTTGCCGCGCGGAAAGTGCACCTTCAGGTCGTCGACCGAAAGCAGCGTGTCGGTCTTGCCGATGAACGTCATGCGGCCTCTCTTTCGGGTTGGGCCGCGTGGGCCTCGGCATGCAGCCAGCAGGCGGCGCCGTGCGGCACGCCCGCCGCGACCTCGCCGTGCACGGCGAACATCGGCGGCACCTCGGCGGCGCAGCGCGGCATGGCACGCGGGCAGCGCTCGCGGAAGGCGCAGCCGGTGCCCAGCTCCCAGATCGAGGGCACCACGCCGGCGATCTCGGCCAGGTCTTCGCGCCCGTCGCCGTCCTGCGCCGTGCTGCTGCCCAGCTCGGGCAGGCAGTCGATCAGGCCGCGCGTGTAGGGATGGCCGGGTTCGGACAGCACCTGCTCGGTGGTGCCCTGCTCGATGACGCGGCCGGCATACATCACCATCACGCGGTCGGCCATCTCGGCCACCGCGCCCATGTCGTGCGTGATGAGCATGATGGCCGTGCCCTTCTCGCGCTGCAGCTCGCGCAGCAGGTCGAAGATTTGCGCCTGCACCGTCACGTCGAGCGCGGTGGTGGGCTCGTCGGCGATCAATATGTCGGGCCTGCAGGCCAGCGCCATCGCGATCATCACGCGCTGGCGCATGCCGCCGGAGAGCTGGTGCGGGTACTCGTCCACGCGCCGCTCGGGCGCCGGAATGCCCACCTGCCGCAGCATCTCGATGGCGCGCTGCCGCGCCGCGTGCGCGTTCATGCCGGCATGCAGCTGCAGCGATTCGCCGATCTGGTCGCCCACGGTGAACACCGGGTTCAGCGATGTCATCGGCTCCTGGAAGATCATCGAGATGCGGTTGCCGCGCACCTCGCGCATGCGGGCATCGGTGGCCTGCACCAGGTCTTCGTCCTGGAACAGCACCCGGCCGCCGCGGATGCGCCCCGGCGGCGACGGAATGAGCCGCAGCAGCGCCAGCGCCGTCATGCTCTTGCCGCAGCCCGACTCGCCGACCACGCACAGCGTTTCGCCGGCGCGAATCTCGAAGTCGACGCCGTTGAGCACCAGCGCCTGTCCGCGCCGCGTCTTGAACTCCACGTGCAGGTCCTGCACGCGCAGCAGCGTGCTATCGGAAGGCGAAGTCATGCAGAGATACCTTTCGCACGCAAATCTGCGGACATTCCCGGCGTGGCGTCTTTTCCGGGAATACCGCGGAACCGGCTTTGCCGGGCCGCAGGTATTGCCCCCTTCAAGGGGGTTGGCGGCCACACGAAGTGGGCAAGCGTGGGGGTGGACTTCATCTTTCCCTCAGCTTGGGGTTGAGGGCATCGTTCAGGCCGTCGCCGATCAGGCTCACGGCCAGCACGGTGATGAAGATGGCCGCGCCGGGGAAGGCCACCGCCCACCAGCACGAGAGCACATACTGCCGGCTCGAGCCGATCATCAGGCCCCAGCTCATCTGGTTCGGATCGCCCAGCCCGAGAAAGGACAGCCCCGCCTCGAACAGGATCGCCGCGCCGATGGCCAGCGTTGCCGACACCACCAGCGGCGGCAGCGCGTTCGGCAGGATCACCTTCCAGATGATGCGTGCGTCGCGCGCACCGATGGCCCGCTCCGCGCGCACGAACTCCAGCCCCCGGTACTTCATGAACTCCGCGCGCGTGAGCCGCGCGGTGCCGGTCCAGCTCACGATGCCGATGGCCAGCGTCACCGTCACCAGCGTGGGCGAGAACAGCGTCACCACCACCATCGCGAAGAGCAGCGCCGGCAGCACCTGGAAGAACTCGGTGAGCTTCATCAGCGCGGCATCGACCTTGCCGCCGTAGTAGCCCGCGAAGGCGCCCAGCGTGATGCCGATCAGCACCGAAAGCAGCGCGGCCACCGCGCCCACCAGCAGCGTGGCGCGCCCGCCGTAGATCAGCGCGGTGAGCACGTCGCGGCCGAGGTAGTCGCTGCCGAGCCAGGCGTCTTCGCTGAAGGGCGGGGTGAGCGGCGCGGCCTTGATCTCGAACGGGTCGGCCGGGTAGATCCACGGCCCCGCGATCGCGACCAGCAGCACGGCCAGTAGCATCACCATGCCGGCGATGGCCGCCGGGTTGCGCAGGAACATGCGCATCGCTTCCACGCCCGGGTGCTCGACGCGCACGGCGGGTCTGGAAGAGGCTGCGGCGGCAACGGAGGGCATTGCGATCACCTTGCTCATGAGGCTTTGATCCGTGGATCGATGAAGCGGTAGCACAGGTCGGTGAGCTGGTTCATCACCACCACCACGATGGAGGAGAACAGCAGCACGCCGAGGATGGTCGGGTAGTCGCGCCGCAGCACCGACTCGAAGGCCAGCCGGCCCAGGCCCGGCCAGTTGAACACCGTTTCCACCAGGATGGCGCCCGCCAGCACGTTGCCGAACTGCAGGCCCAGCACCGTCACCACCGGCAGCAGCGCGTTGCGCAGCGCGTGCTTGTAGAGCACCACGCGGTCGGCCAGGCCCTTGGCGCGCGCGGTGCGGATGAAGTCGGAGCCCAGCACGTCGAGCATCGACGAGCGCGCCAGCCGGCTGTACTGCGCGAGGTACACCAGGCTCAGCGTGAGCGTGGGCAGAACCAGGTGGTGCGCCACGTCGAGCATGTCGGCGAAGCCGCCGCCGCCCGTCGAGTCGATGGAGCGCATGCCTGCCACCGGCAGCACCGGAAACACCGAGGCCAGCAATATCACCAGCATGATCCCCAGCCAGAACACCGGCGCCGCGAAGCCCACCAGCGACAGCACGGTGATGAACTGCGAAAGCAGCCCGTTCGGCCTGCGCGACGAGAGCACGCCCAGGGCAGTGCCCACGAAGAAGGCCAGCAGCACCGCGCTGAGCACCAGCAGCAGCGTGGCCGGCACGCGCTCGGCGATCATGCTGGTCACCGGCAGGTTGAAGAAGTACGAGTAGCCCAGGTCGCCCTGCGCCACCTTGCCGAGGTACACGCCCAGTTGCACGGGTAGCGACCGGTCGAGCCCGTACTGCGTGCGCAGCTGCGCCATCAGCTCGGGCGACATGCCGCCGCTGGCGCCGGCGATGGTTTCCACCGGGTCGCCCGGCGCGGCGTGCACCAGGACGAAATTGAGAACCACCACGGCGAGCACCAGGCCCAGGGCCTGGAGCAGACGCGAGGCGGCGTAGCGAAGCGTGCCCATGATGTCGCGCCCGCCTGCCTACTTGATGTACACCTCGTCCAGCGGCGACAGCGGCCCCCAGATGGTGACCGGCACATTGGCCACCTTCTTGCTGGCAATGGTGTGGTACGGCACCTGGTTGATGAACTCGATGGGCAGTTCGTCGGTCACGATCTTCTGGAAGGTCGCGTAGTAGGCCTTGCGCTGCGTCGGGTCGATCAGCCCGCCCGCGGTGTTCAGCAGCTCGTCCACCTTCGGATTGGCGTAAGACTGTGTGTTGGTCCAGACGATGGGCTTGATGTTGGTCGACAGGTAGGTGCGGTGCACGCCGATGATCGGGTCTCCCCAGTTGAAGACCACGTCCATCGACATGTCGAAGTCGTGCGAGGCCAGCCGCTTGGCCCAGGCCGGGAAGTCGGCCGAGGCGCGCACCTCCACCGTGATGCCTACCTTCTTGAGCTGGCCCCGGATGTACTCGGCCACGTTCTTCTGCTGGTCGTCCGCGCCCGGCAGGTAGTCGATGGTGAGCTTGAAGCGCTCGCCGTTGGCGCCGGCCTTGTAGCCGGCAGCGTCGAGCATCTCGCCTGCCTTCTTCAGGTCGAGCGGGTAGCGCACCAGGTCGGGCACGGCGAAGGGGCTGTTCGCCACCAGCGGGCCGTCGGAGACGGTGGCGAAGCCGCCCATCAGCGCCTTGGCGATGAAGTTCTTGTCGATCGCCGTGGCGATGGCCTTGCGCACCTGCACGTCGGAAAGCGGCTTCTTCGCGGTGTTGAAGGCCAGCCAGTTGAGCGCGCCGATGCCGTCGTAGCCCTTGGGCGTGAGCGACACCCTCGGGTCGTTCGCGAAGCGCTTAAGGTCCGTGGGCAGCGTGGCGAAGGGCAGCATCTGGACATCGCCGCGCTCCAGCCCGAGCACCAGGCTCGCCATGTCGGGCGTGATGTTGACGATCACCTTGTCGAGGTATGGCTTGCCCGAAAGGAAGAACTTGTCGAAGCGCTCCAGCACGATCCGCTGCGAGGGCTTGAACTCGGTCACCCGGAACGGGCCCGAGCCGACCACATCGGTGGTGTTGCGCGGATGGTTCTTCAGGTCCTGCCCGTCGCCGTAGATGTGCTTGGGAAGAATGGGGCACAGTGCGGGCGACATCGCGAGCACGATGGCCGGGTGCGGCACGCCCATGCGGATGACGGCGGTGTACGGATCGGGCGTGTCCACCTTTTCCACCGGTCCCATCATGGTGGTGAACGGATGGTTGGCCTTGATGGCCATGATCGAGAAGGCCACGTCGGCCGAGGTGACGGGCTTGCCGTCGTGGAAGAGCGCGTCCTTGCGCAGCTTGAGCGTGAGCGACTTGCCGTCCTCGGCCAGCTTCCACGATTCGGCCAGGTAGGGCTGCGGGTTCCACTTGTCGTCGAAGCGCAGCGGGCTCGCGAAGATCTGCGTGGAAGGCATGGCGGTGGCGATACCGGATTGCACCGCGCCGTTCAGGTGCCGCGGCGTCTGCGTGCTGCCGATCACCAGCGTGCCGCCGCGCTTGGGTTCTTCGGCCGCGAAGGCGTAAAGCGGAAGCAGGTTGCTCGCGGCCAGCAGCGTTGCGGAGAGCAGGGTGGTGCGGCGCGTGAGCAGGGGAAGCTGGGGAGGGGGAAGCTGCATGACAGGACCTCGGAGAGTTCGACACAGGCAATCGGATTCGGCCTCATCGCAGTGGTGCGATGCGAAGGCCTTGTGTCGAAGATAGGCGCTGGGTGCATGCCGGCGAAGAGCCAACCCGCTGCGACTCGCAGGGCCAGAAGGGGCGGGTTTGCCCCGTTGTGCGGCGAGGCGGTGCGCCACTTCGGGGAATGCGCGACGGCGGTGCGCCGCGCTGCCTTTCTCCTTGCTTTCTTCTTTCCCTATTTCTCGTCGCGCAGCCAGTACCACTTGTAGAGCATGCGTTGCCCCATGCGCCTGAACGGCGCGAAGGCGCGCGACTCCACCACGCCCAGCACGTTGGGAAAAGGCAGCTGCGAGTGGTAGATGGGAAGCTCGAACACCTCCCGGCCGGCGTCCTTGCCCGCCACGCGCTCGGCCAGCCGCTTGCCGGCCCAGGTCGAGAACGACACGCCGTTGCCGCCATAGCCCACCGCGTACCAGATGCTCTTGCTCGCATCGGGCTGGGTGATGCGCGGCATCATGTCGTGGCTCATGTCGACCCAGCCCCACCACGAGTAGTCGATGCGGATGCCCGCCAGCGGCGGGAACTTGCGCGCGATGGCGTCGGTAAGCAGCTTCAGGTGCACCGCGCCCTCGGCATCGGCGCCGCTCACTGCGCTGCGGCTGCCGATCTGCAGCCTGTTGCCTTCGAGCAGCCGGTAGTAGAAGCGCAGCGTGCGCGTGTCGGTCAGAAAGGTCTTCGATCGGAAGTTGGTGGCCTGCAGTTCCGCATCGGTCAGCGGGCGCGTGACCACCGAGTTCGACAGGATCGGCATGATCCGGTCCTTCAGCGCCGGGTTGAGCGCCTGCCCCGTGTAGCCGCCGGTGCACACCGCCACGCGGCGCGCGCGCACCACGCCGCCGGGCGTGCGCAGGTGGTGCACGCCGTCGATGGTCTGCCAGCCCTGCACCGGGCTCGATGTGTGCACCTTCACGCCCAGCGCGCGGGCGCGCCGCATCAGGCCGAAGGTGAACTTCAGAGGGTGGATGCCGATGCCCTCAGCCTCATACAGCGCACCGACCGTCTCGCGCTCATCGCAGTAGTCGCACCGCACTTCATCGGCGCTCATCATGCGGGTGGCGTAGCCGAACTTCTCGCGCATCAGCCGCGCCTCGGCGTCGAGGACGGGCAGCTTCTCCTTGCGGTGCGCAAGATAGAGATGGCCGCCGTCGCAGGCGTCGCAATCGATCTGCGTGGTGAGGTGGCGGAAGTTCTCGAAGCCGCTGCGGATCTCGGCATCGAGCTTCTTCGCGGTGTCGAAGCCCCAGCGCTCGATCCATTGCGAGCGCTTGAGCCGGCCGCTCGCGTTCTGCCCCTGGCCGCCACTGCGGCTGGAGCAGCCCCAGGCTGCCTGGTTGGCTTCGAGCACCGTGGCCTGTATGCCGTGCTCCTGCGCGAGGTACAGCGCTGTCGACATTCCGGTCGCGCCCGAGCCGATGACGGCCACGTCGACATCGATGTCCTGCGTGAGCGGGCCGTCGTCCTCCGGCGGCGTGCCTGCGCTCGCTACCCACCAGGTGGGCGCGTAGGCGCGGCCGGCGCCGGGGTCGGGGGCCAGAAGCGGGTCGTACTGCGGGTCGTAGGGGCGGGACGGTGCCTTGGGCTGCTGCTGATGCTGGAGCGCCGCGCTGTCGATGCTGGCCGCGCTGGCGTCCAGGCGGCGCGCAGTGCTTGTCGTGGTCATGAAAGGCTCCAGTCGAAGAAGAGAGCTGTAGAACGGTTCACTTCGCGGCAGGCAGGTTGGGCCGCGCCTTGCGGAACACGTTCTTCAGGTGGATCTTTCCGTCCTTGAAGGTGAAGACGTCGATGCCGTCGGTCTCGATGCGGCTGCCGTCGGCGGCCGTGCCGGTGAAGGTCCACTGCGATGTGCCGAAGTCGCCATGCACGAAGTGCACGCCGTTTTTCCATTGCGCGTCCGGCACCGTGGCCCAGGCCGCGGCGAAGGCCGTGCGCACCGCATCGGTGCCGACGTGGCGCGTGCCGCAGGCATCAGGGCCGGCGGCGGTCTGGAAGATGCAGTCGGGCGTCATGAAGCTCATCAGCGCGTCGATGTCGTGGCGGTTCCAGGCATCGCTGAAGGCGGCGAGGGTGTCGGTGGTCACTGCGGGCGTGGCGGAAGAAGAAGGCATGGCGGTTGCACTGAGGCTGGGGAGTTCGATGGAGGCAAGAGTAGGCAGCGGGGTGCCGGCGCGATAGGGCCAGTTGCGGAGATTCGACCGAGCCAGAACGCCACGGATGCGCCACGGATCGGCATGCCTGCCCTAAACTGCGGCGCACCATGCCCCCGAATCCGCGAGCAACCCAATGGGCGCAGCTCTTCGCGCTGCCCGACCAGCCGGCGCTGCCCCTGCAGGCCCGCCTGCGCGCCAGCGTGGTGCAGGCCATCCTCGAAGAACACCTGGCGCCCGGCGCGCCGCTGCCCTCGTCGCGCGAACTTGCCGCGCTGCTGGGGCTGAGCCGCAACACCGTCACCTCGGCTTACCTGCAGCTGATCGACGAAGGCTTTCTGGAGGCGCGCCCGCGCAGCGGCGTGTTCGTGGCGCACGGCGCGCGCCCTCTCACCGCGGCGCCCGCCGAACCGCTTGTGGGCCGCAGCGGCCAGGCCAGCCAGCCGCCGGACTGGTCGGGCCGTGTACTGCGCTCGCTGGTCGACAAACCCACGCTTTCCAAGCCCGACCGGTGGCGCGACTACCCGTATCCGTTCGTCTACGGCAACTACGATCCGCAGCTGTTCCCCACCGAAGACTTCCGCGAATGCTGCGCGCGCAGCCTGGCGCGCTCGCAGCTGCCCCACTGGACGCCCGACTTCGAAACCGACGACGTCCCCGACCTGATCGAGCAGATCCGCACGCGCCTGCTGCCCAAGCGCGGCGTGTTCGCGCTGAAGGAAGAGATCCTCGTGACCATGGGCGCGCAGCACGCTTACTACCTGCTGGCCGAGGCGCTCTTCGACGAACAGACCCGCGTGGGGCTGGAGGAGCCGGGGCACCCGCATGCGCGCAATAGCTTTTCATTGCGGCAGCCGAAGTGGGTGGAGGTCGATGTGGATGAAGACGGGCTTGTGGTCGATGCGCTGCCTGCTGCCGACTATCTGTTCGTCACGCCCTCGCATCAGAGCCCGACGACCGCCACGCTGAGCCTGGAGCGGCGGCAGTGGCTGTTGCGCAAGGCGGAGCTGCAGGACTTCGTGATCATCGAGGATGACTACGAGGCGGAGAACCTTTATGAAGGTACGCCGATGCCTGCGCTCAAGAGCCTGGACAAGACGGGGCGGGTGATTTACGTGGGGTCTGTTTCTAAGAGCCTTTCGCCTGCGTTGCGGCTGGGGTTCATCGTGGCGCCTCGGGCGCTCATCAAGGAGCTGCGGGTGATCCGGCATGCGATGGTGCGGCATCCGAGTGCCTTTCTGCAGCATGCCTATGCGCTGTTTCTTTCGCTCGGACACCACGAGTCGCATGCACGGCGCGTCAATCACGCGATGCAGGAGCGGCTGGCCATTGCGGCGCAGGCGTTGCGGGAGCACTTGCCTGATTTCGAGTTTCGGCTGCCTTCCGGAGGGGCTTCCATATGGGTGCAGGCGCCTACTTGGGTGGATGCGACTGAGTTGGCGTTGATGGCTCGAAGCCATGGGGTGTTGATCGAGGCGGGGGATGTGTTCTTTGCTCGGCCTCCTTATCCTTGTCCGTTCTTTCGGTTGAGGCTTTCTTCTATTGCGGCTGCTCAGATTCCGGCGGGGATTCGGGCGTTGGCTTTGGCTGTGGGGGAGTTGGCGTTGGCTCGGGGTGAAGTTCGATCTCTTGGCGGGTTTACTCACTGAGTTGGTTTGCTTCCCGAGGCCGGGACTCGCCCCGGCGGGCGACCTACTTTCTTTTGCGTCGCCAAAAGAAAGTAGGCAAAGAAAAGGCGACCCCACTGTCTGCGACCCCTTCGCTGCGCTACGGGGCAACCTGCGGTGCTCGCGTTTCGCGGGGTCTCGCCCAAACTCGCTTCGCTCAGACAAGGGCGAGCCCTGATCCGCGAAACGCTGCGCTCCTCGGCGCAGCCAGAGGGGATTGGGGACACGCGGGCCATCGCTACGCTCGGCCGCGGGTGCCCAGCAGGCGCTTTGCGCCTGCTGGGCTTGGAATGGGATTGAGGGCCCGGACTGAAGGCGTTGAAGTTGCTTGAGGCGCGCGCTGCTGCTTTATTGAGAGCCTCTGAACCTGAAGCCCCGGCCGAGCAAAGCGAAGGCCAGTCCAAGGCTGCTCAGAAGCCGAGCAAAGCGATGGCGCGGATCGCTCCCTTCTGGCTACGTCGAGCACCGCAGGTTGCCCGTAGCGAAGCGAAGGGACGCAGACAGTAGGGTCGCCTTTCTTTTGCCTACGTTTCTTTGGCGAAGCAAAGAAAAGTAGGTCGGCCGCCGGGCCGAGACCCGGCCCCGGGAAGCAAACTCACCAAAAACAAGAAAACAGAGCGCACCTCCCCCGTGCAGAACGCACCACAACAAGGGTATTCACTCACCGACTGGCTCCATGCCGACACAGTCGCTGGTACTTCCTGGCTGCTCGCGATGGGTGCAAAGTCCGGCGAGATTCAATTCACCCACCGGAGCAACCAGATGACCATGTCCCGCCGTCTCCCCCTCCAGTTCGCCGTTCTCGCCGCCACGCTGTCAGCCCTGTGCGGCACGGCTTACGCCCAGCAGGCCAAGGAAGTCACCTTCGCCCACCAGGACATGCTTGTCCCACTGCGCCTGGTCATGGAATCCGGCGAGGTCGAGAAAGCCACGGGCTACAAGATCAACTGGCGCATGTTCTCCGGCGGCGGCGACGTGATCCGCGCGATGGCTTCAGGCGACGTGCAGATGGGTGAAACCGGCTCCAGCCCGCTGACCGCCGCGGCCAGCCAGGGACAGGACATCAAGCTGTTCTGGATCTCGGCCGACATCGCGAACGCCGAGGCGCTCATTGCCCGCAACGCGTCGGGCATCAACAGCATGAAGGACCTGGCCGGCAAGAAGGTGGCGACGCCCTTCGTGTCGACCGCGCACTACCAGCTGATGGCCGGCATGAAGATGGACGGTGTCGATGCCAAGAGCGTGAACGTGATGAACATGCGCCCGCCGGAGATCGCGGCCGCATGGGAGCGCGGCGACATCGACGCGACCTTCATCTGGGATCCGGTGCTCTCCAAGATCAAGGGCACGGGCAAGACCATCGCCACGTCGGGCAGCATCGGCAAGCGCGGCGCGCCCACCTTCGAGGGCATCGTGGTGAACGCCAGGTGGGCAGCCGCCAACGAGGCTTTCATGGTCGCGTTCGTGAAGGCGCTCAACCGCGCGAACGAGGAATACAAGGCCACGGGCAAGAGCTGGACACCCGATTCGCCGCAGACAAAAGCCATGGCCAAGTGGACCAAGGCCGACCCGAAGGACGTGGGCCCGGCGATGGCGCTCTATTCGTTCCCGACCATGGCCGAGCAGGTCTCGCCCACGTGGCTGGGTGGCGGCGCAGCCAAGGCGATGGCGAACACGGCCGTGTTCCTCAAGGAGCAGGGCCGGGTGCAGGAGGTGAAGCCCGACTACAGCGCCTACGTGACGACGGCGTACGTCGAAAAGGCCATGGGCAAGTGAACCGGAGCGGCACCACATGCCCACGCTCGACATTCGCGACCTGACGGTCAACTACGCGGTCAAGGGCGGCACGCTTCAGGCGCTGGCGCCCGTGAACCTCACCATGCACGACGGCGACTTCGTCGTCGCGCTCGGCGCCTCGGGCTGCGGCAAGACGACGCTGCTCAACAGCATCGCGGGCTTCCTGCCGCCCTCGACCGGCGAGATCCTGCTCGACGGCAAGCCGGTGGCCGGCCCCGGTGCCGACCGCGGCGTGGTGTTCCAGAAGCACGCGCTGATGCCCTGGCTCAACGTGCGCGACAACGTGGCGCTGGGCCTTCGGCTGGGCGGCATGGGCAAGGCGGAGCGCGACCGCATTGCCGAAGAGAAGCTGAATCTCGTCGGCCTGCAGAAGTACGCCGATCGCGCGGTGTACGAGCTCTCCGGCGGCATGCAGCAGCGCGTGGGCATTGCGCGCGCACTGGCGAGCGACCCGGCCGTGCTGCTGATGGACGAGCCCATGGGCGCGCTCGATGCGTTCACGCGCGAGCAGGTGCAGGAGATTCTTCTCCAAGCCTGGTCGAAGTCGAACAAGATGGTGTTCTTCATCACCCACTCGGTGGAGGAGGCGCTGTTCCTCGCCACCCGGCTGATCGTGATGAGCCCGAGCCCGGGGCGCATCTCGCACGTGTATGACGATGTGCCGTTCTCGCGCCAGTACCTCTCGCACGGCGATTCGCGCAAGGTGAAGTCGGAGCCCGATTTCATCCGCATGCGTGAAGAAGTCTTGTCGATCATTCATCATCGCGAGGTTGCACATGCCTGAGGTGTCGATCGCATCCCCCGTCGCCATGACGCCAACACCTTCCAAGCCCGCCGCATCGCCGACGCCTGCAGCACCACCGGCAACGGGCGCCAAGCTCAAGACCAGCTCCTTCAAGGTGCCGGGCGAGGGCTCCAGCCTGACGATCAGCATCGTCACGGTGATCGCGCTGGTGGCGCTGTGGTTCCTCGTCACGAACATGGGCTGGGTGAAGCCGCTCTTCCTGCCCACGCCGCAGGCGGTGTTCCAGCAGTTCTACGAATACCTCACCGGCCAGGCCAACGACAAGCCGCTGTGGCAGCACTTCCTGGCGAGCATGTTCCGTGTGTTCTCGGCCTTCCTGCTGGCCTGCGCCACGGCCATTCCGGTGGGCATCGCGATGGGCATGAGCCGCTTCTGGCGCGGCATCTTCGATCCGCCGCTGGAGTTCTACAGGCCGCTGCCGCCGCTGGCGTACCTGCCGCTCATCATCATCTGGTTCGGCATCGACGAGCTGCCGAAGGTGCTGCTGATCTTTCTGAGCTGCTTCGCGCCGCTGGCGCTGGCCGCGCGCTCGGGCATGCGCAGCGCCTCGCAGGAGCAGATCAACGCGGCTTACTCGATGGGTGCGAGCTACATGCAGGTGATCCGCCACGTGATCCTGCCCTCGGCGCTGCCAGACATCCTGGTGGGCATGCGCATCGCCATCGGCTTCGGCTGGACCACGCTGGTGGCCGCCGAGATGGTGGCGGCCAACATGGGGCTGGGTCAGATGGTGCTGAACGCGTCGAACTTCCTGCGCACCGACATCGTGATCATGGGCATCGTCGTCATTGGCGTGGTGGCCTATCTTTTCGACCTGCTGATGCGGTGGCTCGAGCGGCGCCTTGTGCCTTGGAAAGGGCGCATGTGACCGGTGGCGGCGGTGCCACCGTCACGGGCATCGGAGGCGGCAGGGCAGGGCCTTCGGTGAGCGCGTCCATCGACTGCTCGAGGTAGTCGAGCATCGCGCGCATCGCGGCGCTGTTGTGGCGGCGCTGCGAGTAGGCTGCGTACAGCCAGTGCTCGCGCGGCATGTGGTCGCGCAGCACCGGCACCAGGGCGCCGCGCTCCAGGTGCGACTGCGCCAGCGGCTCCGGCACGTAGGCCACGCCCACGCCGCGCAGCGCCAGTTCGATCAGCGCGACGGCATCGTTGGCTTCCATGCGGCTGTGCACCGGCACCTCGTACGGCTCGCCGTCGGTCTCGAAGGGCAGGTTGGTCGTCTGCTTGGCCGAGAAGCTCAGCACGTCGTGGCGGCTCAGGTCTTCGGGCACCTGCGGCATGCCGCGCTGCGCCCAGTAGGAAGGCGCCGCGCACACCACCATGTCGAACTGCACGAGGCGGCGCACGATCAGGTTCATGTCGTCGATGCGCCCGCCGGTCAGGTGGATGTCGATGCCTTCCTCGATCAGGTCGAGGTCGTCGTTGGTGAACACCAGGCTCACGTACACGTCGGGGTAGAGCTTGATGAAGCCCGCGATCACGTCGGAGAGCCAGCCGGCGATCAATCCGTGCGGCGCGCTCATGCGCAGCCGCCCGCGCGGATGCGAGCCATGCGCCTGCAGGTCGTTGAGCGTGTTCTCGGCCATCGTGACCAACTGCGTGCTGCGTTCCAGCAGCACCTGCCCGGCGTCGGTGAGGCTCAGGGAGCGGGTCGAGCGGTTGAGCAGCCGTACGCCGCTGCGGGCTTCGAGCTCGGCCACGTAGCGGCTCACGGTGGCCTTGGACATGCCCAGCGAGATCGCCGCGCGGGAAAAGCTGCGCCGGAAGGCGACTTCGCGAAATGTTTTGATGAGATCCAGACCGTCCATGGTGGACGGATTGTTCCAGCTTCCGGGATGAGGCCGTCGGGTGTAGGGACATCGCTGGTTTGGGGGCGATGTGATGAATACCTCCGTAGCTATACTGCGCCCCGTCACGTCAACAAAAGGCGTGACCGGGCTTGGACTCCCGAATCACCTCTGCGACGCAAGCCGCAGTCACTCCCGCAGGGTCTGCGGCTTCGTCATTCGTGCCTCCTTTTTTTGGCGGCTCGACGGGCGGGCGCAAGCCCGGCCGGTTCTCGCAAGAGGTGCCCGGTAGTCCAACCCGTCGAGCTGCCGCCCTCGCTTGGACTCGGGAGCGGTGGTTTCCACAAACCGCACCTCTTGGAGGCCATCGATGGCTGCATCCGCTCGCGCGTCCGCGCGTGTCTCTTCATTCCCCGACTCTCAAGAATCCACCGGCGTCGAATCGCTTGCGCTGCAGGCCTGCGATGACATCGATAGCCTGCACGAAGTGCGGCACGCCTACGCCGGCCTCGAAAGGCTCATCTGCCCGCAGCGCGTGAACGATGCGGAGGAGGTCTGCTCCAGCCGCTCCGAACTCAGCGCGCTGGTGCGCGTCGTCAACGACGAACTGCGCCGGCGCATCGAGGCGGCCGAGGGCACGCTGCGGTCGTTGCGTGCCGCCGTTGCTGCTAGATGAGTCCCCTGGTCGCGGCTTTCAGCGTCGCGGCCGCACGGGTCGTGCATCCGAGCTTCTGGAACACGCGCTCGACATGAGTGCGCACCGTGCTCGGGCTGATGCCCAGCACACGGGCCACTTCCTTCGTGTTGTGGCCCTGGCTGATGCAACGCAGGACTTCGAGTTCGCGCTGGGAAAGGGACGCATCGGCCTGTGCCGGCACAACGGGCTTTGAAACGCTGCCCGGCTGAACGCATGCGAGCAGCGCCGTGACGACTTCCTGATCGAAGCGGCCTGCCTTGGCGTCTTCCTTCATGCAGTCGAGCGCCTGTGCCTGCGTGAGTTCCGGCCGCCATGGACGTCGGGTGCGGTGCGATTGCCACTGCTCGGCCGCGGCGACGATCTGCCCCTCCAGCGGCATCGCCGAGCCCGAGCGGCCGCGGAAGTGGCCCGAGCCGTCACGCCGCTCGAAGGCGAAGGATGCGATCTCCGCTTCGGCTGCGAGACCGTCGATCTGCCCGGCGGCGCGCGAAGTCCAGTAGGGCACGAGCCGCACGCGCTCCAGCGACGACGCCGGCAGCGGCTCGGGTGCATTCCAGATCGCGTTGGGAACCGCCGCCCGACCGATGCCGTGGATCAGGCCGGCCTTGTACGTGCGGTGGCATGCGGCCTCGTCCAGACCGAGTTGTGCGCCGCAATCGCGCGCCAGGCTGGCCACGCGGCGCGAGTAGCCCGTCATCCACGGCAGCTTGAGGTCGATCACATCGCCGACCAGTTCCAGGCCCATGCGTCGCAGCATCGATGCGGGCTGCTCCGCGGGCTCGGTCCATGGCGCGGCGGGGGAATCCAGCTCCTTCATCCATGCCGGGGCGAAGGGCATGCTCGCATCGACGAGGAAGGCCGGGTAGAGACTGTCCGCACGTCCGCGCGCCACAGTGAGCGCTTCATCGATTCCGTAGAGACGCCCGAAGATTTCCAGATCGCTCGCCAGCGCCACCACGTAGGTCGCAAGCGGAACGTCTTCGCCCTGAAGCACGCCGGGCACGCCGCTGCCGTCGTAAGCCTCGAACACCGTGCGCAGCGCGGCTTCGGTCTCGCGGCTCAGCCCCAACGTGTTCGCGATGTCGCCGGCAATCTCGCAATGGATGTCGGCCATGGCCAGCACGGCATCGGGCACCGGCCCGCTGATGTGCGGCTGGCGCATGCGGGGTGCCCGCGATGCGAGCAGCGCTTGCCGGCCCTGTACATCGTCTTCGAGGAAATCCGCGAACTCCTGCGCATTGGCTGTGCAGCCCGACCAGCGCAACAGCGCGACATGCCGCACGGCCTCGACCTGCGACGCCTCGCACCCGGCCTCGGCGGCGATCTTCCCGGCCAGCCAGGCCGTGCGCAGCGAGTGGTCCGTCGGCTGGCCCATGCTCAGGTCGCCGATGAAGGCCAGCGCGCGGACCGCGTCGAAAACGGTGATGGTCGTCGTGTCGTCGGACATGGGGGCAGAAGGGAATCGCGGCGGCGGGCACCCAGCATCGCACAGTTTTTCGGGGCTCTGTCGGTCATCCGACGGATACCGCGTGCGGCGGGGAGGGAAAAGAATGGGTGCGTCCGTGCCGTTCACTCGATAGACGGCGATCTTTTCTCCTTTTCATTCCTCATCATGTCCGACCCCTTGAAAACCGAATCCCAGCGAGCCACCTGGTTGCGCAAGTACTACCTCGTCCGTGCCGCCTTCTCGTTCGCGTGGGTCGCGGCGGTCTTCACCGTCGCGAAGCAATCGCCCGCACTGGCGACCGTGCTGCTGATCGTCTACCCCGCATGGGATGCGTTTGCGAATCTGCTGGATGTGAGGATGACTGGCGGTGCGAAGGCCAATGCCACGCAATTGCTCAACATCTGGATCAGCGCACTCGTCACGCTGGCGGTTGCGGGCTCTCTGGTGTTCAAGCTGCAGATCGCGTTGGCGATCTTCGGGATCTGGGCGATCGTTGCAGGGCTGCTGCAACTGGCTACGGCCATTCGTCGCCGCAAGGACAACGGAGGGCAGTGGGTGATGATGCTGAGCGGGGCGCAGTCGGCGCTCGCTGGTGGGTTCTTTGTGGCGCAACAGGGGAGCGGTGCGCCAGTGCTTCAGACCATCGTGGGGTACGCGGCGGTCGGGGCCGTGTACTTTCTGATTTCGGGGGTGATGGTTCTGGTTCGGGAGAGCAGGCGGGGGGCTCGGGGGCTTGCTTCTGGGGGCGGTTGATGTCGACAGGGTGCTGGAGCGTTGGGCGGCAGCTTGGGGGCCGAAGCGGCCGCTAAGAACGTCCCAGCCCTGTCAGCGTCTCCAGCAGTCTTCAAGCTCATGAATGATCTCGATACCGCCGGTCGAGTACCGGCTCGATGGTGCATACATTACGGTGAATACCGCAGTGTCCACATCAGAGTCGCTTTTGGTGAAACTCACATAAGTTCGCGCAAGTGCGGCGCCTTGAACACCGGACTTTTCGACCGCGCTTTTAAATACTTCTCCACGCGCCAGTGCGAGGGCGTGCTCGCTGTCGTCGGATGTGCCTGCGTGTCGAGAGCTTGCAGTGACTTGGACGGACATATCGAGAACGCATTTGGGTTTTGCGGTCGGCTGTTTTATATCTTTCGATTCGCTCTCAATTTTCGCTTCTTGACCTGCTTGAAAATGAAGCGTTCCCGGAATGAATCTCGCCTCGATGAAATACCTCGCAGGCGATATGCACCACGCTGGTGTCGCGCATAGCAGGAGAAGCGCGAGGCCGATCGGACGCCTTGGCAGGTATCTGTTGATGCTCAGCATGGTCGGTTTGCCTCAGCCTGCGTAGGTCTGGTTTTGGCCGAATTACGGCCTTGGGCATGAAAGCGTGACCAGGGCAAGTTCACCATCACGGAACTCGTAGTGCACCCAGGCTTCAGGGCGCTCATGTCGGACCCAAGATGACTTGATGCCCAGGAGAGCATCGTCAACATGCCCAGTGGAATGACGAACTCCCGCGGCCTTGGCTGCACCCTCTGCATCCTCAAAAGAACCAAAAAAGGGTACCCCAACGTCGCTTGTTGAGATGGGGGTGAACCCGTCAATTGACGACGCATAGCAGAAGACCGTCTTCAGCACTTGGTGCTGGTCAAATCGGACCGCAAATCCGGACATCTTCGTTTCGGCCCAGTACTCGTCCTCGGTGCCCTCGCGTAGGCGGTCGAAGCCATATACGACATCGCCGACCTGATAGTCCTCCATGAGTTGAAGAATCTCTTCGTCTTTTAGCTTTTTGCCGAGCAAACTAGTCAATGTCATGCGGATTTATTGCTTAAAGCGCAAAGGTGGTCGAATTCTGCATGGCCGTGGCCAAACGTCGCTACGTGGCGATTTGGCCCAGACGGCCGGATGACGGCTTCTGGTCGGGCTCAGTCAGTCTTTGACCCGCTCCAAAGTAGCGCCAGTTTGAGGCGTTTGATGAGTCTTCCCCACATCGACCGACTCTTCGGAGTCTGCATTTTTCCCGCCCCTTTGTTGAATCAAGAAACTGAGCTCTGCTGAAAAGCGACTGCATCTGGCGGAAAGTGGGTGGTCTACGGTTGCTCAGGCAGCACGATTTCGGGCTCACCGTACAGGCTGGCGCTGGCACAGCGAACGACAAAGCCGGCGGTCGCATCGGACAGTTCGAAGCCGCGCGCCCCGTGCTGCCGACTGCACGTCTTTATGGTCAGGGCAGACTGCTCCCATCTAACAGGGCCGGCCAGGTAGGTGCAGTAGAAGAGCGAGAGTCCCACAGGTTCCTCAGACGCAGTTGGATGTTCGAGGCGCAGAATCAGTCGGTCGTGGTCATCGCGGTACGAATTCAGGGACACCGCGCCGCCGCTCCAATGCTCCAGATACTTTTGAAACTCCTCGACGTCGCACGCTTTTACGGTCATGAATGTCTGCTCCTCGTCGAATTCTGCGTCGACTGGAAATGTCCGCTACTGGCCGCAAGGCGCTCTACGCCCAGAACCACATCATGCCGAGGTGAGCGCCGCAAGCGCGGTCGAGAAACTCATTCAAGGCCCTGACGTCTGCAACCGCATCCTGCACGAGTTCTTGTTCGTCACTCCCCATCTCAGCGGCGTAGGCGTGCGCCCGTGCCTCGACTGTGACCACATCCAAGCCGCGCAATGCTGCTCTGAGCTCGGCTACCTGCGCCGCCCGAAACCCGTGCGCATGTCCAAGCCCTACTTCGCCAAGCTCGACTGCGAGCCCGAGCATCTCTCCCCTGTACCTTCCCCCGACGTTGGGAAAGTTCGTGACTCCTTCAACCTGGGCAGTCGTTCCGTTAAGGACGAAATAGAGCCCGCCCCTTGAGTAAAGATGCGTGCAGGCGATCTCCGATTCCGGCCAGGCGCAGCCGACCTCGACATCGACATCGACCTCCTTCGTCACCTCGCGCTTCGAGAACCAAGAGCCGACCTTCTCAGTCGAGGTCATCTTGGGGCGCCGGCCATCAAGGAAATCGCGCGTGTGCGACGTGTTGGCTCGCAAATGGTCCAACTGCGCATCGCTCACGGCGCACAAGTTCAGGTCATACCCCATCGCGTTCCTTCAAGTTAGGCGGTTGGTCTGAGTGTCTGGTTGTGGCCGAATGTAGCTGGACAGGTCGCCTGTACAAAGGGCCCGAAGCAGCCGGTCGCTAGATCCAGAAGCTGCCGTTCGAGTAGAGTAGTTTGCCTGCCAGCATCATCGAACTGCCATGCCAAAGACCTTGCCCAAAACCATCTGCCTCGTGACCTCGGGAATGGGCATCGTTCTTCACTCTCCGTGGGCGACTGCGAGCATCGCGCAAGGCGAGGACTTTCTCACCAGCAGGTTCAGCAATCCGACAGATGTTGCCGAGTTGGTCAATTCATCGAGAATCGCCGCGTTTTGCACCGGTTCTCCTGGTGCATGGCGTTTGCATCTGCGTACTGACCCGCCTGACGAAACCGCGCTAGTTCAGGCTGACTACAAGGTTCGACTGGGCATCGAGGTACGTGATGGCATTCTTCAGATTCGAGACCTGTTCGAGCTGATGTCCTGGGACGCCGCCTGCGATGATGAACAGGTGATTCAATTGACCGATGGGTTCTACCGGATCACCGCGTACACGTCGCCTCCAGAGAGTGGAATTCTCGGTGATGACCAAGACATCCACCTCCACCTAGAGGCGGTCTCTGAGCCCGCACAGCTAGTACACCGCGGCGTACCGCAACTCTGCGACTGAGCCTTCAAATCGCGCTCATGAAGGGCCGCTCTTGGCCGGATTCTGTCGATGAATGCGATCTTTCGGTTATGGCCGGGGTATGTCGCTGGGACAGACCCCTTGAGGCTTAGATTTCGAAGTCACGTATGCCGCCTTGAAAGATCCATTTCGGCGGCCACGCATCAATTGAGGCGGTGTCCCGCACCCAGTCATAAGAGTGACTTCCTACCAAGACCGTGTCCAGATGCACTCTCGCGGCCATTCCATCAATGCGGGCAAGGAGTTGCTCAAACTTGTCTAACCATGCGGGCCAATCAAATTCAACTTCCTTGAGTGAAGCCGCGAAATGGATTAGCCGATACGTGTAGTCGATAGCTACTCGATCGCTCTGCGATACCGAGAACATGTCGCGCACCAGAAAGGGCCATCCGTCGGTTTCGGGTAGGCCCGCGACGGCTGCGAGGTTCAACGAGTCGGCGTCAACATTGCCACGTCGCCCTTTGAAGCAGTCGATTACCCCGTACACAGTGCTCTGATGTCCCATGTTACCTCGCTTGATTGTCTATGTCCGCTATGAGCGCTCTTGTTGTGAGTGACGGCTTATGGCCGGATCCTGCCACACCTATATCGGCGCGCCACCCGGCACAATTCGCCGCGACATCGCTACTCGGCTTTGCCACTTGGCAGCATGCAGATTGTGGCGAGATACGCTTGCTGTTCGACATACCACCCCGACGGATAGTCCTCTCGATCCCATGGTTCGTCGCTCTCGTACGTTCCTCTGCCGAGAAATTCGTAGTAGACGTTCATCGCATCGAGATGACATCTCGCCCAGAAAACCCATACACACGTGCTCTTTCCGAGCAGGCGTCTAGCTGCATCGCCGGCAGGTCCGAGCGCGATACAAGTCTCAAGGCCTTCTTCATCAATCCAAACCTCGTGTAGATATCCCCTACGCGGTCGGAGCTGGTCATGCGGTGACATCGTCATCTGGAACGCCTGGTTATGGACGCATGCTGATTGGGGTTTGAAGGGCTGCTGTTGGCCGAATGTAGCCGGTCGCGCCGCTGTCGTGAACGGGCCCAACGCAGCCGTTCTCAGGCCGACGCCGGCCTTTCGCCGTGGCGCGCGGTTGCAGCGTCGACACGTCGCAGCCAACGCACCAGCGCCGCAACGACCGTTGCAGGCTGCTCTAGGATCGACATGTGACCCGCCTCGGCCACTGCCACAAGCTCGGCGTCCGGCAGAAGTGATGCCATCTCCTGGCTCAGGCTGAAGGGAGTGATTTGGTCCTCACGCCCGCATACCACTACGGCGGGAACGTGCAGGCGAGGCAGCAGGTCACGGGTATCGTCCCGGTTCATTGCGGCCCGTTGCTGCCGGACAAAGCCCTTGCTCCCCACGTTGGAAGCCATGTCGAGCAGCAGGTGGAACAACTCCCGGTCCTGCAGCCTCGATGCGTGAACGATTCGCGCGGCAAACCCTTGAGCGACCTGAACGAAGGTGGCAGTGCCCGCGCCTTCGGCGCCGTCCACGGCTTGGATCATCCTCTCTCGTGCCTGCTTCACTTCCTCGGTGTCGGCTCGGGCGCCCGTGTCCAGGAGGCCCAGCCCGGCAATGCGGCCGCCCGCCTGGCGGCAAACCTCCTGCGCGACGTACCCACCCAGCGAAAACCCTGCGACCGCGAATGATCCGGCTGGCATGGCCGCTATCGCATCGCGAGCCGACTCGACGATGCTGTCATGCAGCTGCGTAGGAGCGACATGCAACGTGCGCTCTCCGGCGATGGCGGTCGTCAGCGGACTCCAGATTCGGGCGTCGTTCATCAGACCGGGGAGGAGAAGAATGGGCGTCGGGTGGTTCATGACCGAGGTTATAACTATGCAGTTGGATGCATAGTCAAGACGGGGTACACGACAGATGTGGATCACTGAATTCGCGCGCCGCGCAGGAGTGAGGCAGACGACCGTCAGGCACTACCTGCGGGAAGGCCTGCTGTCGCCGCGTACCGGGCCCGCCGGCGGGTCGCGGCCTTACCTGGAGTTCACCGAATCCGACCTGCGCCTGCTCTCGGCCATCCAGGCGGGCCAGGCTCTGGGCCTCTCACTCCAGGAGATCAAGCTGCTCATCGGGGAGCGGCGTTCAGGAAGCGGACACGCCCGGATGCTCAAGGCCTTGACCGTGCAGCGCGACAAGTTGCGTGGCAGGGCTCTGGAATTGCAGGCGATGCTCACCTTCATCGAACGAAAGATAGCTTGGCTCGAAACGGGCGCGAAGGGGCCGCCGCCTTCACACCCAGCCAACCATGCCGCAAAGAGATGAGGTGGGGATGCGATGTCAGCTCATGGCCGCATTCTGCCGTCACCCAGATGTTCGCCGTACTTCGCCAAATCGCATCCGCCGAAGGTCGCCCTGCGATTCAAGTTGACCGGATTCGACAAGCAGCCCGACCCGCTTCGCGAAGAAGGCGTCGGGAACATCGCTTGGGAGGTCTCGCATCGACAAATCGCCATTCCGGCCACGCGTGCGACTTTTCTCAATCGCCGGAGACTTGCGAGAGAAGTGCCGTATCGAAGAGCGCCAGTTCAGCTTGAGACAGCTTTGCAACTCACGCACCCTCTGCAGGCGAAAGCTCGGCGTCGTAGGCGGCCGACTGTAGTTGCAGAAATGTCGACGCCGCACTCGCGGAGCCGTCAATGCATCGCTTCAAAGGAGCGCAAGACCTACTGCGGCCTTTCCTGATCGCTCACCCGAAGAACGGTGCCGTCCTCCGAAAACTCGAGCAGCAGCGGCGCATCGAGCATCTGATACTTCTGCGCGAGCTGAAACAACGCATCCTTGAACGACCCGCTGAAATGTCCGGCGCGTACCTCGGGTGTGAGGGTGTAGTCGCGAGTGCTGTCCCAGCGGACCTCTACGCCCACGGTGGAGCCCCAGTGCATGATCACGCGACGCAATGATTCATCCTCGATGGGCCACTGAGCGCGAACCGCACGGATTCTTCGCTCGGCGAGCGAGGCGGCCTCTGCCGCGGGCGTACTGGCTGCGGCGCTTGCAGGGACAACTTCATCCGGCCCCGGGAGCGCGACGCCTGCGGGCATGTCTCGCGATATCTTTTCCACCTGAACCCCCGCCGTTGCGCCGGCGAGCGTCGCGGCAAGGCTCATGCTGATGCCTACCCAGATTGATGGACGCAGCAGAGCCTTTCTCATCGGCGAGTCCGTGGGATGCAAGGAGTTTGGCAAGTGGTTGAGGAGCAGCGGCGCAGAGCCCGATGGGGCTTGGCCAGGGAAGCAGTCCCGCATTTTATCCGGCGGCATGGAGCACGGGCCCGCACGCGAGGCATCAGGTCTGCAGGGCGAGTGCTCCATGCTTACTGAAGCGAGGCGTTCTGAAGGCATATGTCTTCTTGCGTATGCCTTCCTATTTGCGAGGCAACCGAACTCCGGAAGGGCGAGCACGTCCGGCATCGTGGTCAGGCATCTGGAGTCGGCGAGAGCGATGCTTCTGACGCTTCTCTCCTCTGTGAAAGCTGGTATCGAACCGTTGGAGATCAACTTGATCGCCAGCCAGATCCGCAGAGTTCATGCGTCGCCAGGGCAAGAGAACAGCCGCCGCAGCAAGCAACAGCGCCCTGTTCCTCATGACTTTGGTCATTTCAGCTTCGCAAACATCAGAACTAAGATGCCCGCACCATGGCCAACGCTGCATCACTGTCTTCGCATGCCGCACCGCCGCGTAGCGAGGCCGGTGCCGCCATATCGGCGCGGGGCATCCTGGTGGTCGACGACCACGAGCTGGTGCGCCTGGGCCTTCGGGCGCTGCTGCTGGCCGAGACCGCAAGCGTGCCGGTGCATGAGGCACGCAGCCTCGCCGACGCATTGCGCTTGTACGAGTTCCATATCTCGTCGCATCTCCTGGTGCTGCTCGATCTCGATCTGCCCGATTCTCAGGGCCTGGATACGCTGGTGCGCTTCAGGCGCGCCTTTCCCGCATCGCGCGTGGTCGTGCTTTCGGGCAAGGACAGCCATGCGCTGATGCAGGGAGTGATGGCGCTCGGGGCTCAGGCCTTCCTGCCCAAGACCGGTCATCTGGGCGAGGTGTTGCGCTATGTGAGGGACAACGATCTGGTCGCCCAGCCGGGCTCGCAGCCTGCGCCTGCGGTCTCGATCTGCGCAACACCAGTACCAGCCGAGTTGCAGCCGCAGCTCAACGCGCGTCAGGTCGAGATCCTCGACTGGGTGCTGTCCGGCAAGTCGAACAAGGAGATCGCGCAGCTGTCGCATCTGACCGAAGGCACGGTGAAGAACCATGTGTCCACCCTGCTGTTGCTGTTCGGCATGCGCTCGCGGGCCCAGCTCATCAGCAGCCTTCGGTGAGCTGATCTCTTTGCGTCATGCGGCCTTCGATGTGGCGATGCCTGCATGAATGACCTGCATCCGCCCGAGCTGGCCCAGCGGGTGCTGCGCGAGCAGGTGGCCGCGGTCCATGCCAACGCGCCTGCGGCCTATCTTGCGGACTTCCTCACGGCGCAATCGCTGGGCATCGGCCTGTTCCTGGCCACGTGGCGCTGGCAAGTCCTGCTGTGGATGGCGCTGCACCTGGCGCTGACGCTGCGGCGCGCCTACAGGCGCTATCAGCGCAGCCCCGATGCGGCGGAGCACCCCGAGTACTGGGCGCGCTTCAATGCGCGCAATGTGCTGCTGCGCTCCTGCGTCTGGGGCCTTGCGCCTTGGTTGTGCGTTCCGGCGGGGCGCAACCTGGGGCTCTGGGTCATGGTCATCGTCATGATGATGGGCGGCTGCGCGGGCGGAGCGCTGTCGCTGGCGGTTCTCAAGCGCAACATCCCGCGCTTCATCGTGCCCAGCATGGCCAGCCTTACCCTGGCACTGGCTTGGCGAGGCGACAGCACGCACCTGTTCCTGGCCTGCGGCTGTCTGCTGTACATGTGCGTGATGATCATGTTCGCGCTGCAGCATCACCGGTTGCTGACCGCTTCATTGACGATGCGCTTCGAGAAAGAGGCGCTGGCTGAGCAACTGAGCCACCAGATTGCAGCCACGCAGCGCGCCAGCGAGGAGAAGACGCGCTTTCTTGCTGCGGCGAGCCACGACCTGCGCCAGCCCATGCATGCCATCGCGCTGTTCGGAGCCGTCATCGAGAAGAAGCTTCGCGGCAGCGAGGATTGGGATCACGCTGCGCGGCTGATGGATGCGGTCGGAACGCTCGGCGATTCGCTCGACACGCTGCTGGACATCTCGCGGCTGGATGCCGGCGAGGTGGCGCCGCAGATACGGCCCGTGGAGCTCAATCCACTGTTTCTCGCGCTCAACAATGTGTTTGCGGCACAGGCGGCCGACAAGGAGCTGCAGCTTCGCTTGCGCGCCACGCCGTGCTGGGTGCTGAGCGATCCGCAGCTGCTGCAGCGGCTGCTGTCCAATCTCGTCGACAACGCGCTCAAGTACACGCAGCGCGGCGGCGTGGTGGTGGCCGCCCGTGCGCGAGGGCCGGTGGTGTGGATCGACATCTGCGACACCGGCATCGGAATTGCGGACGAGCACCTCGGCCGGATCTTCGACGAGTTCTACCAGGTGGGCAATCCGGGACGCGACCGGGCGCGAGGGCTGGGCATCGGCCTGTCCATCGTGCAGCGTATCTCGCGCCTGCTGGCACATCCGCTGCAGGTGCGTTCGCGCCTGCATCGCGGCAGTCGCTTTCGCCTGGTGCTTCCTGCGGTGTCGGCCTTGGGTGTCGCGCCATCCGCTGCGCGCCAGGGCGCTGCCTTGCCATTGCCGCATCGCGTGCTGATCGTCGACGATGAAGTCGCGATCCGCCAGGCCGTCTCCGGGCTTTTGCAGGCCCATGGCGTGACCATCGATGCAGTGGCTGGCGAAGCCGAGGCTGAGGCCGTGCTGTCGCACGCCGCACATGGCAGTGCCCCTGTCGAAGTGCTGCTGTGCGATGTCCGCCTGGCCGATGGTGCCGACGGACTGGCTGTGGCGCAGCGATTGCGCGCGCGCTTCGGCCCCGGCCTGCAGGTGCTGCTGATCACCGGGGAAACCGCACCGCAACGACAACAGCAGATGCGCGACTCCGGGTTGCAGGTGCTGCTCAAGCCGGTGGCCGCCGAGAGGTTGCTGCAGGCCCTTTCAGCGTTGAAGCGACGCGATTCGACGGACACTTCCATGCACTCCTGAGCATCTTTTTTTCTGCGCAATCCGATGACCTTCGACACTGGATTGCGGGAGTTACGTTCCCTAACGTGAAGGCCTTCTCGTTCACTCCACTTGAAAAAAGGAAGGCCCATCATGATTGCCACTCGTACCGTTTCCCCTGCATGGCGTGCACCTGCCGCGCTGCTCATGACGAATCTCCTGCTGGCCGCCTGCGGCGGTGGCGGGGGAGGAGGCGGCGGGTTCCCCGGGTTCGCTGTGGCCCCCGCGCCCGCGCCCGCTTCGCAGGGAACACCGGCGCCTGCGCCCGCACCGGAAGACACCACACCTTTCATCACGACGCAGCCATCGGATACCACTGTTGGCCAGGGTGTGTCCGCCACGTTGAAGGTGCAAGCCGTGCGCGCCACGGCCTATCAGTGGCAGCGCAGCGACGATGGCGGCACCAGCTGGACGGATATCTCCGGGGCCACTGGAGACAGCTTCACCACTGCCGCGAATCAACTGGCCGACAGCGGCCAGCAACTGCGCGTACGGGTGACGGGCGCAGACGGCAGCGTGACCAGCCATGCCGCCACGCTGACGGTCAAGCCATGGGTCGCCAACGTGCTGGCGACCACGGGTGTGAGCTACAACCATCCCTATCAACTGCTTCTGGATGCGAGCGGCGCGAACCTCTACGTGGCCATGGGCGGCAATGGCTCGGTCTACAAAATCGACACGGCCAGCGGCAACGGCACAGAGGTGACACCAGGCACGACCATGAATACGCCGTATGGCCTGGCGCTTGGAGCCGATGGCACGCTGTACGTGAGCGACCAGCACCGCATCAACAAGATCGCCCCCAACGCCACGACCTTCAGCACCTGGGTTGGCGACAGCACGAGCGGCTATGCCGACAGCCCGGCCACTCCGCTGTTCCACAACCCCGCCAGCATTGCGCTGGACAGCGCGGGCAACCTGTTCGTGGCAGACACGGAGAACAAGCGCGTGCGCAAGGTCGCGGCCGACGGCACCACCAGCACGCTTGCGGGCGACGGCACGCAGGCCTACCTGGACGGAGTGGGCACGGCCGCCCAGATGGCTCGTCCGCAGGGCCTGGCGATCAGCCGCGATGGCAGCACGCTGTACGACACGGACACCGACAGCCCCTGCCTGCGCAAGATCGACGTGGCCAGCGCCACGGTGAGCACGCTGTTGGGCGATTGCGCCAACGGCAATGCGGGCGCCGGCGTGGTCGACGGCACCTCCGCTACGCCGGCCAAGCTCGGCTATTCCTACGGCGTGACGGTCGACGCGAACAACAATGTGTTCCTGACCCAGGCATGGGATGGCGTCGCGCGCGTGGTCTCGCCATCGGGTGAGATCAGCACGCTGCGGGACAGCAGCGGCACGGCCTTGGCGTTCAACTTCCCGATCGGCGTGGCCGTTGCCGGCGACGGGACCATCTACGTGGGCGCATCGAACGGCAACCAGATCTTCAAGCTCACGCTTGCGCCTTGAGCTCTTCTGAAGTCCCGAGGGCCAGGCATCCGGTCAGCCTGCCGGCCCTATAGTGTTGGCAACCCGGAGTGCGCCGGCTCATCAAGATCGCCGGCCGCTTCGACGAAGTCAACACGAGACACATGAAGAAGAGACTTGGCATTCCCCTGTTCGTGATCTGTTCTTTCCTGGCGGGCTGCACATCGGCATCTGACCTGGATCGAAAGGCAGACCGCACGCAAAGCCCCTCCGCGGATGCACGCTGGCTGACGCTGATCGTGAAGGCTGCGGATGGTGTGGAGCCCCAGCCCGTCACGCTGCAGTACGCGTCTGAGAAATGCAAGGAAGCGACGCACTACGGCGTTGGCGGCCAGTCGCAAAGCGGCACTGCCATGATGCGAGCCTTGAACTTCGAGAAGGTCGAGCTCGTCAGGGAGGCCTCGGGTAACGCCTACAAGGCGCGCTTCGCCATCGATGCAGGAGGTGCTTGCCAGTGGAAACTTGTATCGCTGGAAACTTCATTCAAGTACCGCAGCAACCATCGGCTGGTCAAAGGCAGGGAAGTGATCTCGCATGGAAACGAGTTCAACTTCAGGAGCGCGAAGGATGCCATTCGCACCCCGAACGTGAAGGCGGAGTTCGCGTACTTCCCTGTGATCCTTGTGAAGGACGATCCTTCGAAGAATGAACTTCGGCTGCGGCCCAAGTCACTCTTCTTTCCGCCGAACCTCGATCCCTCGGCATCTGGAACCATGACCCTGGAAGTGAGAGTTGTCGAAGACATGGCCATGACGGTTCGCGCCGACCCTCAGGAGGGCCACCGCTATCTGGTGACCTACCCCGACGGTGCGACGGGGACGAGTCCATACCTCGATACGGTAGGTGTGGAGGATGAGCGGATGCAATGCCTGCTTTCTGCAGGCAAGAAGTCCTGCGCCGAGTTAGGCCCTCGAAGAAGATGATGCGTGAGTGCTTTTATCAGAGGTCGCGCGCAGGGTTGCATATCTTGCTGATCGAGCCGGTTCTTACCCGAGCTGCTCGGCAAGCCCGACGATGATGCCCTCGGGCCCGCGAATATATGCGAGCCGGTACGACTCCCCGTACTGCATCTGGCCGATGATCTCCGCGCCATGGGCCTGCATCCGGTCAACGACGGCATCGATGTCGTCCACGCCGAACATGATGCGGCGAAGGCCCAGCGTGTTCACCGGCGCATTCACGGGGCCGAACCTCACCGCATCCGGCGTGTGGAACTTGTCCAGCTCGATTCCTTGCCCATCCGGAGTCCGGAGCATCGCGAGGGTGGCGCGAACGTCTCCAAGCCCTATGAGGCTGCCGACGGAAGGCCCTTCGACCGTGGTCTGGCCTTCGAGCTCCAGACCGAGTTCGACGAAGAATGCTTTCACCGCTTCCAGGTCATCGACAACGATCAGGATGTTGTCCATTCGCTTGACTGCCATGTCTCCCACTCCTTTCATCGATCAGGTGGAGTTCGCGAGCAGTGCCTTGGCCCGCGCCAGCAATTCCTTGGTCGCCTTCTTGGCCGGGCGGCGTTCCGCGATCTTTGTGGCGAGCCGTTCGACGATGGGCCGATGCTCCATGCCGATGGCGATCTCCAGCAGTTCTTCCTGATGCGGGTGGATCGCCGTGTAGTCCCTGTCGACTTCGGCGCATCGCGACACGGCTTCATCGAACAGTTGCGCAAAGCGCTCCGGCTCTTGCCGGGCATTCAGCAGCAGCTGGTAGAAGGCCCACTCGACCATGTGCCTGTCGTTCGAAAGTCCGTTTCCGGCCCAATCGAAGGCGATGGCCTGGCGCAGCAATGGTTCCGCGGTCTCGATCTCCGCTGCGCGGTTGAACGCGATGCCCGCCCGCACGAGATGGTTCATCGCCTGATTGGGCCTGGACTGATCCGCGCGATGCTCGGCATCGGCTCTTTCAGCTGCAAGGCAGAAGAGCAGGGCTGCCTCCGCATGGAATTGCCTGTCCTGGCGGTGATGGGCGCGGGTGGCCACATCGAACGCGGAGAAAGGCGCGCCGGCTTTCTCCTTCATCAGGTCGCGCGCCGCGTCGCGGTCGAAATTCGGCAGGTTCATTGGTGGATGAAAAGCGAAGAGCGAGTTGTGTGGTGGCCGTACGGGGCTGCCGATGGCCGAACGGAAACTACATGACGTGAATGTCGTTCAACCGCACCGTCAGCCCATCCGGGCCTTCTTCGATGTAGAAGGTCGCGGTGAGGTCGGAGGCATATCCGTCGATGTTCAGGTCGTACCATATCTCGCCGATGCTGCCATGGCCATCATCCTGCCAGCGCGTGACTTCCTTTCGCTGGTGGATGTCGGTGGGTTCGCCGTTCAGCGTGACCTTCTGGCCGGCGCTGCATTCGCAGTACGACTTGATGACCTGCCGGATCAGTTCCGGCGTCCATTGCATCGATGGTTCCTGCGCGGTGAATCCGAAGGCTGCCGCGTAGTCTTCGGCTTCCAGGAGCCTTGCCCATTCGTCTGCGAACTTGATGAGGTCTTCATCGGAAGCGGAGATTGGTAGGTGAGCCATGGCTGCGAGTGCGAGGGTATGAAGTCCTGAGTTGCTGGCCGATTGTTGTCCATCAGAGGGCGGACAGGGTGCTCACTCTCGCCCCTTCGCCCGGGAAATCTGCTCTCGGCTTGCGAGGTCTAAACTGTCGCTCCGCTTTTTGCAGGAGACGACCCCATGTCCCGATTGCTTGTGCGCAGCTTCGGTGTTTCGCTGGACGGCTTCGCGGCCGGCCCCGATCAGAGCCTGGAGCACCCACTGGGTGTTCGCGGTCCCGAACTCATGGACTGGTTCTTTCCCACGCGCGTCTGGCAGCAGATGCAGAAGACGGGTGAGGCCAATGGCGAGACCGGCATCGACAACGAGATCGCCGAGCAGGGCTTCGCCGAGATGGGCGCCTGGATCCTCGGGCGCAACATGTTCGGCCCGGTGCGCGGCCCCTGGCCCGACGAAAGCTGGAAGGGCTGGTGGGGCGACGAGCCTCCGTACCACGTGCCCGTATTCGTGCTGACCCACCATCCCCGTGCGCCGCTGACGATGAAGGGCGGTACTACCTTCCACTTCGTCACCGGCGGCGTCCACGATGCGCTGGCGCAGGCGCGGGCCGCCGCGGGCGGGCGCGATGTGCGCGTGGGAGGCGGCGCGGCCACCGTGCGCGAATACCTGAAGGCCGGGCTGATCGACGAACTGCACCTTGCAGTGCGCCCGGTACTGCTTGGCAAGGGCGAGGCACTGTTCGCGGGCCTGGATCTGCCGGCGCTGGGCTACCGCTGCGAACGGCAGGTGGCGGGCGAGCGCGCCACGCACATGTTCCTGAGTCGCGTCGCGCCCTGATACGTTATCGGCTCAGGCTGCCTGCTGATTCTCCCGCGCGGACTTCGGCGCCTCGCTTCGCGCCAGCCACAGCCCGCTCGCGATGATCAATGCGCCGCCGCCCAGCGTCCAGGTGTCAGGCGCGGTCTGCCAGAACAGCCAGTCGATCAAGAGCGCCCATGCGAGCGCGCTGTATTCGAAGGGGGCGATGGCGGCGGCCTGGCCATGGCGGAAGGCCTCGGCGATGGCCAACTGGCCAAGGAAGCCACTCATGGCCAGGCCGGCGAGCACCCACGTGTGCTGGGGCTGGATCGGCACCCACTGCGGCGCCGACAGCAGGCCTCCGCCCACGGCCATGCCGATCGTCGTCCAGAAGACCAGCGCGGCGCTCGGCTCGGTACGGCTGATGAGCCGGCCCAGCATGTTCGACAGCGCATAGCAGACCGCGGCCACGAGGATCGCCAGCGCACCCGTCGAAAGGAAGGCTCCCTGCTCGGGCCGCAGCGCGATCACCACCCCTGTGAAGCCCAGCCCGATGGCGACCCAGTGCCGCGGCAGTATCGATTCGCCCAGCATCGGCACCGCGATGAGCACCATCAGCAACGGCGCGATGAAGGTGAGCGTGTAGGCCTCTGCCAGGCCCAGGGTCTTCAGGCCGTGGACGAAGAGCACGAGCATCGTCATGTTCAGCACGGCGCGCAGAAGATGCAGGCGCCAGCGCAGCTTGCGGTTGAAAACGCCGCCCATCTCGCGCCGCCAGGCGATGTACATGCACACCAGGGGCAGGGCGGTGAGGCCGCGCAGCGCCATCACCTGCAGCGGCGGATAGTGCCCCGCCAGGGTCTTGAGCATGGCGTCCATGCAGGCAAAGAAGGCGCAGGCCAGCAGCATTGCGGCGATGCCGCGCAGGGTTCCGGTCGGTTGCATGGGGTTGTCTCCCGGCGGTGGCCGGATGTGGAGGCTCAGCGAGGGCCGAGCACGATGTCCGACTGCAGGGCGTACTCGACGCCCTCAAGACTTCAGCAGCTCAGAGGCCGATCACAGTCCCTCGACAACCCGCAGATCCCGCTCGGCGCCATCACCCAGCGCAGCAAGCGCCGCCTGGTATTCAGGGCTGTCATGCGTGGCCGTGGCCTGCTCGATGCTGTCGAATTCGATCAGAACGGTGCGCTCCGACAGGCCGTACTCGTAGACCTTCGTGGGCAGGCCGCGTGCCAGGAAGCGGCCGCCGCCTGCGGTGATTGCCGGGGCTGCCAGCTTTGCGTATGCCGCGAGCTTGTCGGCGTTCTTGATGGCGCGGTATGCGCTGACCCAGTAGGCTTTTGCCATGTCGGCTTCTCTCGTTTTGGTTGGGAGCGGGCAATATAGCTTGCCTGTTTGCCCTCCGCTTGAAAGGGCCGTTGCGAGAGAGCGGGCGTGGCTGCCTGCAGACTCCTCAGCAGAGCGCTGAACTCTGCGTGCGAACCACGGCGACCGGCGCGCCCTCGTCGCGCCACATCAGCAGTCCTCGCTGCATTGCCTCCCGCACGGCCTGCGTGCGCGAACGCACGCCGAGCTTGCGGTACATGCTCTTCACCTGCGCCTCGATGGTGTTGATGGAGCGGTGGGTCGCGTCCGCGATCTGGCGGTTGGTCGAGCCGCCCGCGATCATGCAAAGCACCTTGAGCTCGCGCGACGACAGCGGGGCGGCGGGGGCGTCGGACGCTGGTTCGCATCGGGCCGCCGAAGACGCGATGGCGCCAAGGATGCCCTGCGCGGCGCGGGCCGCGGCCGGTGCGTCGCCCGTCTCGATCGAGCGAAGCAGGAACGCCAGCTGAACTTCGCTGGCCTGGGTGAACAGTTCGCACAGGGCGCCGGCCACCGCCATGGCGTGGGCGGAGTGGCCTGGGTGCATGGGCACGGCGATTTCCTCTGGGGCGTGGAGGGACTGCATCATGAAAAGTGGTGGAAGGCTGCACTGGCCTGCGGCTGGCGGATCGTTGTCTTGTCCGGGGCGCCGGAGAGCGAAGTCGATGGTATTAATCGCCTTGCCCTCGCGCACCTGCTTTCGGGGCGCAGATGTGCTGCGCATCACATTCCGGTGCAAAGAGTCTCGCAGTCCCCGAACAGGCTCCAGCAGCGCATCGGTTCGAATGCTGGTCAGGCGGCCGGCGCCTGGAAAGCCCCCGCTGCGGGAGCCGTACTGTTTAACGGGGCGTGCTGCACCAGCTCACGCAACTGGCGCGCGTGCGCGAGGGCGGCTACGACAAGCGCATCTCGCAATCGATGATCGCCTCGTACTCGGGCCTGTCGCGCGAGGTGGTAAACAAGACCATGCGCGACATGGAGCAGCGCGGCCTGCTGCGTCGCGATGCGCATGCGGTGCATGTGATGCATACATTTGCGCAGCCTGCCTGAGCGGATCGGATGCACGGCCTCCCATGTTTGTGTGTTCCCTCGAAGCGGCCTTGGGAAGCACCATTCGATGATGTACCTACATCCCCTGATGGCGAGTCTGCCGCTGGCGGAGCGCACCAAGCTCGGCGAGTCCACCCGCCTGCATTCCTACAAGCGCAACGAAGTCGTGTTGGCCGCCGGCGATTCGACCGACCAGATCTACTGCGTGGCGAGCGGCTTGCTGCGCGTGGTTTCGTTGAACCAGCGCGGCGACACGGAGATGACCACGGAGTTCATCGGACCCAACGACTTCTTCTTCCATCTGTCGATGCAGGAAGACAGCTACTGCTCGAAGAAGACGCTGGTTGCCGCACTGCCTTCGTCGGTGTACCTGATTCCGGTCGGGGAGATGCGCAGCCTCTGCAAGAGACATCCGGAAGTGGCGCTCGGCCTGCTGGGCCTTGCGATGAAGCGCATGAGCACGCTGCGGGGCCAGTTCCACCGCATCTCCGTGCACACGGCCGAAGACTCGGTGCTTCGCGTGCTGCAGCAGCTCACGCGGCTCGCGCCCGCGGGCGAGCAAGGCTATGACAAGCGCATCACCCAATCGGTGATCGCCTCTTATTCGGGACTGTCGCGCGAGGTGGTCAACAAGACCATGCGCGACTTCGAACTGCGTGGCCTGGTGCGCCGCGACGATGACGGCGTGCACGTCGCCAACGATTTCGCGACGACCGACTTCGCCTGAAGGAAAGCCCGGCGTTCGCATTCGCCGCCGGGCGCACGTTTTCAATCCTTGCCGGGTTCGGCTTCGCGCCGCGTGCGTGGCAGGTCGAAGAATTCCGGCGGCAGCATCGGGTCGTGCTGCCGCGGCTCGACCGAAGACAGGTTCTGCTCCAGCGGCAGCAGGCCGCCGAAGTCGGTTGCGGCGAAGTCGGGCTGCACATGCACGCCGTGCTCGTCGCGCCGCACGAGGCCGCGGCTTTCCATGTCGCGCATGGTCTTGTTGACCACCTCGCGCGACAGTCCCGAATAAGAGGCGATCACCGATTGGGTGATGCGCTTGTCGTAGCCGCCAGTGCCAGCGGGCGCCAGCAGCGTGAGCTGGTGCAGCACACGCCCCACCAGGTCCTCGGCCGAGAGCGCGGAGATGCGGCGCAGCTGGCTGCGGATGACGCTCATGCGCTTCATCGCAAGCCCGAGCAGGCCGATGGCCACTTCGGGGTGCGCACCGCAGATGCGGCGGATGGCGGCCACGGGCACCAGGTAGACGGCCGAAGGCAGCGCGGCGACCAGCGTCTGCATGGCCTGGTAGCGGTCTTCGGTGAATGAGGGGCTCAGGAAGAAGTCGTCCTGGCGGATGAAATCGGTGGTGACGTCGCTGGCCTGCGCGCTGCCCCTGCCGTGGGCGACGACACGCAGCAGCCCGCTGGCCACGCAATAGATGCGGTCGGTCCAGGTGTCGGCCTCCAGCACGATCTCGTTGCGCCTGAATGAGCGCAGCTCGCAGCTCTGGACGAGCGCCGCTCGCTCCGCCGGCGGCACGTTGGTGATGAGGGGATGCAGGTACATGGTTCGCGCGAATGCCCGGCCCGGAGGCGGGCGGAAAAAGCCCCGGCAGGGCGCGCAGCGCACCGGCCGGGGCAAGGGGGGGCGACGCTCAGCGGGCCGAGGCGATCGTCGACACGGCGGAGTTGCCCACCGCGGTCGCCGTCACCTGGTTGCCTGCCGCGCGCAGCGTGCTGCCGGCGGCCGCACCGGTCACGCCCACGCCGTAGTTCACGGCGGTGGCGGTCGCGGTGATGGCGCCGCTGTTGGTCTGGTAGTTGCCCACCGCGACCGTCGGACGGTTGGCTGCCGTGGCCGCCACGGTCACCGCGTTGGTGGCCGAGTTGCCGTAGGCCTGCGCGGCGACGGTGTTGTTCGTCAGCGCGGCGGTGCCGTTCGTGATGCCGGGCGCCGTGCCGGCGGTCACGCCGTTGAGCGCGACCTGGTACGTGCCGCTCGCGCTGGCCGTCACGTTACCCGTGTTGCCCTGCGTGTTGAGCAATGCCGCCGTGGCCTGCGTGGCCTGCATCGCGCCGCCGGCCGAGCTGCCCGCGACCGGCGCTGCCGCGGCGTAGCCGCTGCCTGCCGACACGTTCAGCGCGTTGCTGGCTGCGTTGCCGCGTGCCAGCGCCGTGGTGCTGTTGCCGTCGATGGTGATGCTGCTGTTCAGCGCCGCGGCCGTTGCCGGCGAGGTGCCTTCGAGCTTGAACGTGGCCGAGGTCGAGGCGTTGGCCGTCACGGCCGCGCTGCTGGTCTGCGTGTTGTTCAGGCCGGCGTTCGCGCCCAGCACCGCTGCGCCGTTGAGCGCCACGCTGTTGTCGGCACGGTTGGCCGAGGCTTCGGCGGTCGTGCTGTTGCCGCTGATGGTCGCCGTGCTGTTGGCCAGGCCCGTCGTGGCCGAAGCCGTCTGGTCCTGGTTGTACAGGCGCGTCGTCGCGGTGCTGCTCACCGAGGTGGTGGCCGACTGCGCGTTGTTCAGCACGTTGTCACCCGTGGCGGTGCCGGCCACCAGCTGCGCGTTGGCGGTGGTGCCGGCCGGCGTCGCGTTGGAGGCCTTCACGCTCAGCGTGTTGGTGACGTCGTTGATCACGCCCAATGACACGTTCTTGTTGCGCGACAGGTCCACCGACGAGGCCGAGACCGCGCCCGGTGCGTACAGCTCCAGGTCGGAAGCCGCCGAGACGGCCGCGTTGCCCGACTGCGCCGACGACAGGGCCGTGGTGCTCGACACGTTGGTGCCGCTCAGGCTCAGGCTGTTGGTGGCCGTGTTCGCCACCGCGCTGCCGCGCTGGCTGTTGTCGGACACGCTCAGCGTCGAGCCGGAGATGGCCGCGCCGGCCGTCGCGTCGATGGCGTAGGTGCCGTAGACGCTGGTCGACAGCGTCGCAGCACCGGTGACCTGCTGCAGGTTCGACACCGTGTGGTCGGCCTGTGCACCGGTCGCGCCGCCCGTGAGGCTGCCCGCGCTGGCCGTGGTCGCGGCACCGCCCGAGGCGATGGTGTTGCCGGTGACCGAGGCGCTGTTGGTGGCGCTGTTGCCGGTGACGGCGGCGCTGCTGCTGTTGCCGTTGACGGCGAGCTGCGAACCCGTGACGTTGCCGCCCACCGCGACCGTGACGCCGCCCTGGTTCGGGATGGCGGCGACGGCCGACGTGCCGGGGATGGTGGCGCCGAACGGGACCGACTGTGCGTTGCGCAGGTTGTCGTAGGTGGCGGTGGTCACCGTGCCCAGGATGCTCGCCGGTGCCGTGAGCAGGCCGGTGTTCGCGCCGGTGCCGACCGTCCAGCCGTTCGAGGTCAGGTAGGCGATCTCCTGCGAAGTCAGGCTCGACTGAAGTACGCCCAGCGTGCCGCTGGTGATGGTCGTGTTGCCGCCGAGTGTGCTGCCGCCAAGGGCATCAGGGTCCAGCACATGAGCGCTGTACGTGAACGGCGTGGCAGGCGACGCAGGCGTGCCCGGCGTGCCGGCCTGGCCCGCGAGTGCCTGCACCGAAGCGCTGCTGTTCTGTACGTTCTGCACCGCGCTGGAGGTCGACAGGCCGTTGCCCGCGAGCGTCAGGCCGTTGGCGGCGCTGTTGGCCGTTGCGGCCGCGCTGGCGCCGTTGCCGTTCGATGCCACGCTGGAGCCCGTCACGTCGCCGCCGATCTGGGTGCGGATCTGCGAAGCGGTCGCGCCCGGGGCGTCTTCGGAGCGCAGGGAGGCAGTGAGGCTGCCCGAGGCGTTCTGCACGCTCTGCACGCTGAAGGCCGCATCGGCGATGGCCGTGCCGCCGTTGCTCACGGCGCGCGGCTGTGCGCTGACGGTGGCCAGCGTGTTGCCCGACACGTCGAGGGTGTTGCCGCTCGCGCGGTTGCCGTAGGCCAGTGCCTGCAGCTGGTTGCCCGAAGTCGCGACCGTGGATGCGGCCACGTCGTCCTCGATGGCCGTGTTCACCACGTTGCCGCCCGAGGCGGTCGCCGTGACGACCGAGCCGGCGGCGTTCTGCACGCTGGTGAGGTTGCCCACCGAGGCCGCGCCGGCCACGGTGGCTCCGGTGCCCAGCGCCAGCTTGGCGGCGTTGGTCGCGTCGTTGCCATAGGCGGCGGCGACGAAGGCGTTGCCCTGGTTCGACACGCTGCTGCGGGTGACGTTGCCTTCGATCAGCACAGTCTGCGCGCCCACGGGCAGGAAGCCCGTGCCGTCGGCCACCGCGCTCACGGCGCCGGCGGCGGTCTGGTTGCTCAGCAGGCCGTAGGCCGCGGTGACACCGGCCGAGCCGGCTGCGGGCACTGCGACCGAGGCGGGCGCCTCGGAGGGAGCCACGGTGGCGCTGTTGGCCGTCACGTTCAGGCTGTTGGCCGCCGAGTTGCCGTAGGCCACGGCGCGCTGCAGGTTGTTGGTGAGCGCCACGGTGCTGTCGGTGGCGTGCGTGCCGAGGTAGGCCGCGGCGGTGGAACCCGCGAGCAGGGCGCCGACCGGCGAGCCGCCGTCGGTCACCTGCACGTTGGCCACGCCCGCGCCCGAGCCCACGGTGGTGCCGGTCAGCGACAGCGCATTGCCGGCGCTGTTGCTCACGGCCACCGCTTCCTGTGTGTTGCCGCCCACGGTGAAGCTGCTGCCGTGGATGGTGTCGCCGCCGGTGCCGCGCGAGTCGCCCATCAGGCCGACGACGGAACCCACCGTCTGCGCCGAGACCGGTGCCGAGTAGTTGCCCTGCAGGTTCGTCACGGTGGCCGCGCCGGATGCGGTGACGTTGCCGTCGGGCAGGCTGCCGCCCGACAGCACGGCGGCGGAACCCGAAAGCGGCAGCGCATTGGCCGCGAGCGCGAGGCTCTGGCTGGCGTTGTTGCCATAGGCGGTGGCGGCCGAGCGGTTGCCCGTGACCGAGACGGCGCTGGCGTTGTTGGTGCCATCCTCGGAGCCGGTCATCGCGCCGATGACGCCCAGGCTCGAGAGGGCGCTCACGCCGCCGTTGTAGTTGCTCTGCTGGTTGGCCAGCGCGGCGGTCGCGGTGAACGCGGCGGCATCCTTGCCGCTGAGGATCGCGTTCGACGCTGCGTTGCCGGTGGCCGAGGCGGTGGCAGCGTTGTTCGCTACGGTGACCGCGCCGCCGTCCACCGACTGCACGGCGGCGATGACGCCCGAACCCTGCGTGGCGGCGGAGAGCGACACGCCCACGTTGCCCTGGCTGCTCGACACGGCGAGGTCGGCCGCGAGCGTGCTCGACAGGCTGCCGCCGTTGTAGGCGCCGGTGTTGGCCGTCGCGCCGCCCGAGCCTGAGACCGACACGCCGTCGGCCAGCACGATGCGGTTGCCGGCCGTGCCGGCGGTGGCGCCGAGGGCTTCATTGCCCGTGGCGGCGCTGGAGATGGTGTTGCCCTGGACCGAGAGCGAGCCCTTCAGCGTATTGGTGTCGCCGGCGGCGTTGCCGCCGATGGAGGCGGTCACACTGTCGCCGTTGGCCGAAGCCGAGTGCGTGACCGGCGTGGCCGACTGGTTCACCTGCTGGTTGGAGACGACGGCCGAGCCGGTGAAGGCCGGAGCACCGCCCGACTGCACACTGATCGTGCTGTTGGCGGTGTTGCCCTTGAGCGTGGCGGATACCGTGTTGCCGTCGAGCGCCGGTGCGGCGGCAACGCTGTTTTCGCCGTCGGCGGTCAGCGTGAGCGTCACCGTGTTGCCGCTGGCCGAGGCGGAGGAAGCCCCGCCGGTGCCCTGCTGCACCGAGGTCGCGACCAGGCTGCCGTGCGCCGCGCTGCTGGAGCCGGCAGGCGAGTAGCTCAGAGTCACCGAGCCGGGGCTGGTCGAGGCGTAGTCCACCGGCACCGTGCCGGAGACGGTCGACGAGCCGCTGTTGATGGTGGTGCTCGCCGAGATGGTGTTGGCGGTGTTGGCCGCGCCGCCGCCGGAGAAGCCGTCGAGGTCGACCTTCACCGTGTTGCCGGTGGCGCTGCTGGAGACCACGCCGCTGTTGGTCTGCACGCCCAGCGAGGCCGCGCCTTCGGCCGGCACCTGGCCGCTGCCGCCCGCGAGCGACAGGTCGACGGCGTTGGTGAATGCGTTGGCCGTGGCGCTGGCCTTCACGCTGTTCTGCGTGACGGTGTTGCTGCCGCCGGTCTGCGGGCCTGCGGTGGTGACGTCGATGACGCTGCCGGCGGCCGTGGCCGTCACGGGCTGCGTCTTGTCCTGCACCGACTGCACGCTCTGGTAGGCCGTGGTGTTGACGGCCACCGTGGGAATGGTGGAGACCGTCGTGTCGGCCGCTTGCGCGCCGCCGGCCACGAGCGTGGCCAGCACGGCAAGGCCGATGCTGCTGAGCGGCGCGCCGTTGGCACGGCCGCGCGAATTCTTGCTGCGGTTCTTCTGCATGGTTCTTCCTTTGATGAATCTGGAAAAAAAGACTGGTTCGATGAAAAGCGAAATGACGGACGTCGCGTCGTCCTGGGATGAAGACTTCGTGGTGCCTCTCGGTGACTTACTTCCCTCCGGTTGCGTTCTCCTCACGGACCGGACGGGCCGGCCCACCCCTCCCCGCGCCCTGGACGCGGAGCTTGGCGATCTCCTGCAGGCCGGGGCCGTCGCGGTGGATCGACGTGTCGGCCTTGTCTGGACGCCATGTGACGCTGATGCCGCCGGGCGCGAGGCCGCGCGAGGCGAGTGCGGTGGTGACCATGCCGATGCGCTGGTCGGTCAGCATGTCGCGCTTGCCCGCGTCCCAGTTCTCGGTGTCGCGCGCGACCAGCACCACCTCGGTGGGCGCCTTGGCCGCGGCCGCCGCGATCTGGTCGATGAGGTTCAGCGTGCCGCCGGTGAGCGCGGCCGCGCCGAACTCGAAGGGGATCTGCAGGCTCGAGCCCGTGAGGCTCGCGCCCGTCTGGCTGGCCGCGTTGACGGCCTCGCCCTGCTGCACCGGCGCGCCCGAGGCGTCGACCAGCGGGTTGGGCACCTTGCGCATCTGCTCGGCGGGCGTGAGGGTCAGCTCGCCCGTCATGCGCATGCCCAGGCACGGGTTCGGATCGACCTTGGACACGGCGGCCACCAGGCGCACCACGCCTTCCTCGAGCGCCGCGCGCACGCCCATCTGCACCGGCTCCTGGCCCTTGGCGCCCACGTCGATGTCGTAGAGCTTGCTGCCGAAGAAGCGGAAGACGTTGAAGCCGACTTCGTAGCCGTTGAACTGCTTCGTCAGGCTGATGGTCTTCACGATCATCAGCGTCTTGGTGTCGACGATGCGCAGGTCGATGCCCACCGACTGGCTGAAGGTGCGCGCCTTCACGCCCACCTGGTTCACGCCGATCTCGGCGCCGCCGGAGTTGATGTTGTAGTTGAGCTCGGTGATGCCGCCGACGATGAAGTAGTCGGACTTGTTGATCGAGCCGCCGAAGTACGGCAGCCATGGCACCGTCTGGCCGCCGTTCGGGCCCGCGAGCTGATGGGTGCGGCCGTCGCCGAGCTGGCGGCGGTCGGCATAGCCGAGTTCGCGCTCGGCGATCACCGGGTCGAAGCGCTCGGCCACCTGCACCGCGCCGCCGAGCTTGCCCAGCGCCGAATACACCATGAGCGCGCCGCCCTGCGTGATGGCGTTGCCTTCGTTGATGCTGTACTTGCCGGTGTAGTCCTTCACGTCGCCCACGGTGATGACGATGGGCGGGCGCTGCGTTGCGGTCATCGCGGACGCCACGTGATCTCCGAAGCAGGCGAGCACCGCCTCCATGGGCGTCACGTTCTCGCGCACGGCGGGGCCGAGCACCACGGGCGCTTCCTTCGGCGCCATCTGCTGCTGCGGCGCGACGACGCAGCCGGCCAGGCTCATGACGGCTGCGGCTGCAACCAGTCCGCGTGATGCGGCTTTTTTTCCGAGCGGCAACGCGCGGATCGACTTGAATGCGGTCATTCCTTTTTCTTCCCTGTCGGTTGGGTGGTCAGTTGAGTGCGCCGAAGGCGCAGGCCGTGCTGCCGCTGATGCTTGCGCTCTGGCTGCCGGTGTTGGTCTGGTTGGAGTTCAGGGCCTGACTCGACCAGCCCTGCACGTTGCTGGTGGTGGAGCCGATCACCGCGGAGCCCACGGCGCCGCTGTTGGCCTGGGCCGTGCTCACCGTGCCGGTGCCGCCGACGCCCGTGCTCGAGTTGCCGGTGGAATTGGCCGACGCGCCGCTGGTGCCGGGCGAGTTGGCGGTGGTGCTGTTGGTGCCCTGGTTGCCCTGCGCGGTCGAGGTGACGTCGCAGTTGTATTGCTTGCCGACGTAGTTGTTGGTCGTGTAGTTGGCCGCGCCGTAGGAGCCGGCCTTCTTGCGCTGGATCATGTCCTGCACCGCCGCCTGGTTGGCCTTGTCGGCGGAGGTCTGGAACTGCCAGGCGCTGTTCTCGCCGACGTTGTTGGCAGAGGCGCACGCGGCCGCGACGGCGAGCAGCATGCACAGCGCTGCGCGTGCGGCGTTCGAGGAAAGAGAGCGCGCGGCGAAGGAGGGCGACGCGCCGCTGGGGGCCAGGGCAAATTGGATTGGCATGGGAGTCCTGCGTAGGGAAATGGGAAAGACGGGAACCGGGTGTGAGCGCCTGAAGCTCATGCGCGCATCGCCCGTTGCACGGGTTGGGGAAAGCCGGGCCATGCGAGCAGCTCGCCGCCCTCGTTGGTTGCTTCGTTGCGCGATGGCGAAGCCGCCCCGGGCGCGTGCAATGCGGCTTCGAGCGCGCGGTACTGCGCGGCGGCGATGAGGTCGTGCTCGCTGGCCTCTGGGTCCTGCGGGCCGCACTCCTGCATGAGTTCCAGCACGGCGCGCTGCATCTGCAGCAGGTCGGTGCTCAAGCGCGCGAGGCGCAGCTGCATGTCGGCGGGAATGCTCATGGCCTGCCTCCGTCGCGGCCGATGCCGTAGCCCTGCAGCCATTGCGCGCCGGCGTGCGATGCGATGTGCACGTCGTCGTCGCGCTCCACGCCGTCGACCACCACGTGCGGCGCGAAGTGCGCGCACATCGCGAGCATTCCGCGCAGGCATTCCCGGCCGAACTCGTTGTCGCGCGCGCGGCGCAGCAGAGCAGCGTCGAGCTTCACGATGTCGGGCCCGCAGGCCTGCACGGCCGCGAGGTTGTCGGTGCCGCTGCCGAAGTCGCGGATGGCGATGCGGCAGCCGCGCAGCTGCAGCTGCACGCAGAAGTCGTGCGCTGCCTCGAGGTCGGGCAGCGCGGCGCTGTCCGCGATCTCGATCACGAGCCGCGAGGCCAGCGCGGGCTCCCTGTCGAGCACCGCGAGCAGCGAAGCCCACCAGTGGTCGACCTGGATGCCCTGCGCCGAGATGCTCACGCCGATATGCGACGAAGGCTGCAGCCGCAGCGCGGCCACGGCACGCCGCATCACGGTGCGGTCGAAGGCGCGCGTGAGGCCCAGGCGCTGCAGGCAGGGCATGAAGACTTCGGGCAGGAGCGAGGCCGCTTCGCCGTGGCTCGGCGCGATGCGCGCACGGCCGGCGCGGTAGAGAGTGGTGGCCACGCTGCCCGGGTGCACCACCGGTTGCCACGAGAACGAGAGGTCTTCGGCGCGCAGCGCTTCGCTCACGCGCACGGCGACGTCCATGTCGGCGCGGTAAAGCTGGCGCCAGCCGTCGGCTCGGCTCTCGCGCGAGTCGGGGAAGGGCTGCGCGGTCCACAGAGTGAGCTCGATCTCGGAGGCGCCGAGCTGCTGCGGCGAGCGCACATCGATCCAGTCGGCATGCAACTGCACCAGCGCGGCGATGCCGCCGGCCCGCACGGGCTCGGCGCCGAGCACCGCGAGCAGCGTCTCGATGGGGCGGGAGGCATGCGGCGCATCACCTCGATCGCGCATGCCGTGGGCCGCGCAATCGAATGCCTCGTTCTCCCACAGCAGGAAGCAGTCGTCACGCAGCCGGGCCATGTCGGACGAGGGCAGCGAGATGAAGTTGGCGCACAGCCGGCGCTGCACTTCGAGGCTCGTGGCGGACGCGAAGTCCTGCCCGTAGGCCTCGACCAGATGCGGCAGGTTCGCGATGAACACGAAGGCGCAGGCCCTGCGAGCGGCGATGCGTTCCGCAGCCGCGGTGGAGTTCCGGGCCACGGGCTCGGCATGCGGTCCATGTGCGCCGTGAACGCGGCTTCCTGCGGGCGTGCGCTGCGCCCAGGCGGCGGGCCGGTGCGTGCCTGCAGGCCAGGCGGTCGGTGATGAGAGAGCGGCCATTTGCGTCCTCGATCGAATTTCTTTTGCTCGAACCCGGTGAAGAGAGAAGAAAGAGGCCGCGCTTCTTGCGGCAGCACTTCTCCATCCCGCGCCGCGGCGCAGGATCAAGACGGAAGACAGGAAATCACCGGACGAGCGAAGGCATCACGCGACACGCACCCCTTCGAGGAGTGCCGGCGATCGGCTATCGGGTCACGGGAGAGAGGGCGTGCGGTTCGCGCGAGAACTTCGGCGCGACACGCGGGAACGGCTAGGTGTACGGCATGGACGTGGCCTTCGGCTCAGCGGGGCCACGCGTTCGTGCGGCGGACCCGCGAACCGCATTCAGCGGCTCGTACGTTCGGTGGAACGAGGGTCTGCAGGCCATCACGTGCAAGCTCCGTAGGACAGTTGTGAAACAAAATGAATACTACGGATTGCAGTAGGAGGCCGCATTCGCTTTCGGACGGCGAATGTGTGCCAGTTCACATTTGTCAACATGACCACCGGAGATCGCAGTCTCTGGGTGGAAGCGGGCTTTGGAAGGCGGGTCCGGCCTGTCCTTGGGAACGTGCCCGGCACTCGCATGCAGAATGCCGGGCACCGATCTTCCAAACCTTCTCTTCACACCGACCGATGGAACATTCCGAGCGAGAAGAGCCAGGCAGGGCGCCGACACCCGCATCGGCGGAAGCCATGCTGCTGTATCTGTTCGATCTCGCCGGCGTTGCCGTGTTCGCGGTCAGCGGCGTGCTGGCCGCAGGCCGCGCGGGACTCGACTGGCTGGGCGTGCTGGTGATCGCCTCCGTCACCGCGGTGGGGGGCGGAACCCTGCGCGACCTGCTGCTCAACCGCCATCCGGTGTTCTGGATCAGTGACGTGCGCCATGTCTACGTGATCCTCGCGGCGACCGTGGCGAGCATCGCGTGGGTGCACTTCATACCGATACCGGAGCACGCGCTGGCATTGGCCGATGCGCTGGGACTGGGGCTCTTCGCGATCACCGGGGCGCAGATCGCCGAAGAGCGGCGGCTGCCGGCGGTCATCGTGACACTGGTCGGCACCATGACCGGTGCAGCCGGCGGCCTGATGCGCGATGTGTTCACCGCGCATGTTCCGCTGCTGCTGAGCAGCGGCATCTATGGTTCTGCCGCCATCGCGGGCATCGCCGCCTATCTGCTGCTCCAGGCCGCGGGAGCGAGCAGGCGCTGGGCCTTCCATGCGGGCGTGGTGCTGATCGTGGCGCTGCGCGTGGGTGGCATCTACGGCGGCTGGCACCTGCCGCTGCTGCAACTGCCGGCCTAGGGCTTCCTGTTCACGAGAGCCGCGGCCTTGCAGGGCTCCTTAGCAGGCTCACCACGCTCCCCGCCAGGGCAGCCAGCGCCGCCATCGTGAGCCCCAGGTGCACGGCACTGTGCGAAGGCAGTACCCCGAACACCAGGCTCATCGCCAGGCTCCCGAGCGTCAGCCCGGTGAGCCGCGCGGTTCCTTGCGCTCCACCGGCCGCGCCGCTGCGTTCCTTGGGCGCCGAGAGCAGCATGTTCTGGTTGTTGGGCGTCTGGAAGAGGCCGAAGCCGAAGCCGGCGAGGCTTGTGAAGAGCGCGATCGGCAAGGCCGGGTTGCCGTGTATGGGCCACAGTGCGCACAGCGCCAGCCCGGTTGCGAGAAACGCGCTTCCCGCCGCGCAGAGCCATGCGGTCGGCACCCGCTGCGCCATGCGTGCCGACAGCGGCGCGGCCAGCATCACCGCCAATGGCCAGGGCGTCATCAGCAGGCCGGTGGCAGTTGTGCTCTGGCCGAGTTCGTGCTGGATGTAGAAGGGCAGTGCCACGTAGCTCGCCATCTGGCCGGTGAAGCAGCAGACCGAAGCGATGACGGAGATGCGGAACGAGTGCACGCGCAGCAGGTCGAGCGGGACCAGCGGCGCCTTCTTCGCCATCTCGCGGCGCACCAGCAGGGCCATCGAGGCGATCGCCACGCCGAGCAGCGCGCCGCCGTGCGGCAGGCTCGACGGCAGCCGGTCGCTGCCGAGCACGAAGGCGGCGAACATGATCGCGTTGAGCGCAATGCTCCAGAGGTCGATGCTGTCCTTCGTCGACTCGGGGCGCGGCAGCTTCGTGCAAGCGGCGAGCACGAGGAGGCCGATGGGCAGGTTCACCGCGAAGAGCCACGGCCAGCTCGCCGCCGAGAGAATGAATGCGCCGGTGGAAGGCCCCGCCGCCGTGGCGCCCGCAATGGCGAGTGCGTTCCAGCCTATCGCGCTCGCCAGCAGCCGGCGCGGATAGGTGAAGCGCAGCAGCGCCAGGCCGAGCGGCATCACTGCCGCCGCGCCCAGCCCTTGCAGGCATCGCGCGGCGACCAGCCATGGCAGCGATGGAGAAAGCGCGCACAGCACCGACGCCGCGGTGAACAGCGCGACGCCGCCGGCGAACACTCGGTGATAGCCGAGTCGCGCGCCGACGGCGGAAGCAGGCAGCAGGAACATCACGACCGCGAGCTGGTACGCCGTGATGATCCAGACCGCATCGGCAGGCGTCGCCTGCAGTTGCCGGGAGATGCTCGGCAGCGCCACGTTGGCGATCGCGCCGTCGAGCACCACCAGGGTGGCCGCGCCGAGGATGGCGGCGACGGCCGCGATGCGCCGGGGCATCGGCAGGCCGTCGATATCGTTCGCTGCCTCGGTCCCGATGGAAGAAGTGCTGGAGCGGAGTGAAGGTGAGAGAAGCATGGGAGTGGCCTTGATGGAAGACGCTCGATTGCGTCGGCCCAGAATAGGTCGCGAAGACGCGCCGGCCCAGAGCGTGGCGCGCAGGTTGTTCCTGCATGCGGCGCCTGCCTGGATCCGCGCGCCTGTGCTAGCGTCGGGCATGCAAGACGCCGATCTCAACCTGCTGACCGCGCTGAACGCACTGCTTTCAGAAGGCAACGTGGCGAAGGCCGCCGAGCGCATGAGCCTGAGCGAATCGGCCATGAGCCGCACGCTGGCGCGGCTGCGGGAGGCCACAGGCGACCAGCTCCTGGTGCGCGCCGGGCGCGGCATGGTGCCCACGCCGCATGCGCTGGCGCTGCGCGATCGCGTGAGAGACCTGGTGCAGGAGTCGCACGCGGTCCTGCAACCCGCCGACGCGAGCCTGGACCCGCGCACGCTGCAGCGCCTCTTCACCATGCGGGCCAACGACGGCTTCATCGAGGCCTTCGCGCATGTGCTGGTGGCCCGTGTCGCGAAGGAGGCGCCCGGCGTTCGCCTGCGCTTCGCGCCCAAGCCCGACAAGGACGTGCGCCCGCTGCGCGAAGGACTGATCGATCTCGACGTCGGCGTGCTGGGCGACTCGGCGGGGCCGGAGGTGCGCGTCCAGGCGCTCTATCGGGACCGCTTCATCGCCGCGGTGCGCGAAGGCCACCCGCTGCTGGCCGAGGCCGGGATCACGCCCGAGCGCTATGCCGCCTGCGACCACGTGGTCATGTCGCGCCACGGCCGCAAGGAAGGGCCGGCGGACGTGGCTCTCGCGGCGATGGGGCTGGCGCGCAACGTCGCGGTCACGGTGCCGAGCTTCGGTGCTGCCTTGTCGATAGCGGCGGCGACCGATCTCGTGGCCTTGGTACCGGCCTCGTACTTCGAACGCTTGAGGGCGCAGAGCACGCTGCGCTCGTTCCCGCTGCCGATGCACACGGAGCAGATCACCATTTCGCAGATGTGGCATCCGCGGATGGACCGCGATCCCGCGCACCGATGGCTGCGCGGCATGGTGCTGGAGCTGTGCCGGGGCTTTGCGGAAGGCGAAACCTAGTCCGCAGCGGGCTCGCTCGTCGCACCGGGCGCCGACTGTGCCAGGTGCCTGCCCACCGTCGACAGCAGCCCGCGCAGCCAGCGATGCGCGCCCTGGTGCTGCGAGCGCTCGTGCCACAGCTGGTAGAAGCGCATGCGCGGAAATCCTTCGGGCGCGGGCAGGTTCACCACCGGCAGGCTGCGCGTGAACTGCTCGGCGAAGTGGCGCGCGGTGGTGAAGACGAGGTCGCTCTCGGCCACGAGGTAGGGGGCCATTGCGTAGTAGGGCACGAAGACGCGTGCGTCGCGGGTCTGCCTGAGCCCGGCGAGGTGGCTGTCGACGACCGCGCGGTGCGACTTGGCGAAGGGCGTGGGCACGACATGGGCGGCCGCCAGGTAGCGCTGCAGCGTCATCGCGCCCGGCGCGGCCAGCGGATTGGTCGGGCTCATCATGCAGACCAGGTCGTCCTCGATCAGCAGAGACAGGTGCATGCGCTCCGGCGGCAGCGGCCAGTTGCCGATGACGATGTCGAGCTCGCCCTGCGCCAGCGCGCGCTCGTAGTCGTAGCCGGGAGTGAGGGGGTGGATCAGCAGGCGTGCCTGCGGCGCCTCGGCGCGAAAGCGCGCCACCGCCTCGGCCATGAAGCTCGCGGCCAGGTAGTCCGGCGTGGCGATGGTGAAGGTCATGGTGCTGGAGCCGGGCTCGAAGCGCTCGGGGCCGGCCAGCATGCGGTCGATTTCTCCGAGCACCTCGCGCGCGCTGTCGCGCAGCTGCAGCGCGCGGGCGGTGGGCACCATGCCGCCGCGCTCGCGCACCAGGATCGGATCGCCGAAGGCGTCGCGCAGGCGCCGCAGGGCCGCGCTGACGGCCGGCTGCGTCTGGTTCATGCGGACCGCCGCGCGAGAAACGCTGCGCTCGGCCACCAGCACCGCCAGCACGCGCAGCAGATGGATGTCGACAAGGTCCTGGCTTCTCGTCATGTGTCTAGGGGTTCGACCGGATGGCGCACCCTCGCGGGGCGCGACCTATCGCTCTGGTTTATGCCGCACATTCCGCGCGCCGTGCGCGCGGCGGGACCATTGTGCCTACAGTGCCCCGGCAGGCGGCGTTCCTTCTCGGCGATGGAGCCGATCGCGAAGCCCCACACCAAGGACCTGGAGACAAAGCATGACATCGACAACCACGGCGGCCGCACCCGCCCGGCCTTCCGACACCCCGTCCGAGCTGGACGGGGTCTACCGCAAGATCATCTGGCGGCTCATTCCCTTCCTGATGCTGCTGTGGGTGCTGGCCTGGATCGACCGGGTCAACATCGGCTTCATCAAGCTGACCATGCTCGACGAGCTCAAGTGGAGCGAGGCGATGTACGGCCTGGGCGCGGGCATCTTCTTCCTGGGCTACTTCTTCTTCGAGGTGCCCAGCAACCTGCTGCTGCAGCGCATCGGGGCCAAGAAGACCATCATGCGCATCACCATCGGCTGGGGCCTGACCTCCATCGCCACGATGTTCGTGAAGACGCCGGAGATGTTCTATTTCCTGCGCTTCCTGCTGGGCGTGTTCGAGGCGGGTTTCTACCCCGGCATCATCCTGTACCTGACCTACTGGTTCCCCAATGACCGGCGGGCCAAGGCCTTCGGCATGTTCATGTCGGCCTCGGCCTTCGCGGGCGTGATCGGCGGGCCGCTGGCCGGCGCCATCATGACCGGCATGCACGGCGTGAACGGCTGGTCGGGCTGGCAGTGGGTGCTGCTGCTCGAAGGCATTCCCTCGGTCATTGCCGGCTTCGTCACGTACTTCTACCTGACCGACAGGCCCGAGCAGGCCCGATGGCTCACGGCGCGCGAACGCCAGCTGGTGCATGAAGACCTCGAGCGCGACGGCCGCTCGCTGGGCCAGCGCGAGCACAGCATGCTGGCCTCGCTCAGGAGCGGGCGCATCTGGCTGCTGATCCTGATCTTCTTCTGCATCATCGCGGCCAATTCCTCTTTGACCTTCTACGGCCCCACGCTGGTCAAGGAAGTGGGCTTCACCAGCCCGGTGACGGTGGGCTGGATCATGGCCGTGGCCTACCTGTGCGGCGCGGCCGGCATGATCTGGAACGGCTTCCACTCCGACAGGCAGCAGGAATCGCGCTGGCACTGCGCCCTGGCCGCCGCGCTGGGCGCTGCCTCGCTGCTGGTCGTGGCGCTCTTCCTGGGGCACAGCGCGCTGGCTGTGCTTGTTGGGCTCACGCTGGCCATCGTCGGCACCATGAGCGCCATTCCGGTGTTCTGGCAGATGCCCAACCGCTTCCTGGCCGGCACCGCGGCCGCCGGCGGCGTGGCGCTGATCAACTCCATCGCCAACCTGGCCGGCTTCGGCGCGCCCTGGATGCTGGGGCTCATCAAGACATCCACCGGCAGCCTCTCGCCCGGCCTCTACGTGGTGGCGGCGGTCGAGGTCTGCGCCACCCTGCTGATCCTGGCCTGCGTGCCTTCGCATCGCAAGCAGTCATGAAAGAGAACAACCAATGACCCTCACCGCCACCCGCCTGGACCTGGCCGCGCTCAACGCCATGGACCGCGACGCCTTCGTCGCCGCCGTCGGGCCCACTTTCGAGAACTCTCCCTGGGTCGCGCAGGCCGCGTGGGCTCGCAGGCCCTTCGCGGACACCGACGCGCTGCATGCCGCAATGCTCGACGTGGTTCGCGAGGCGCCTCTGGAGCGCCGCATCGCCTTCCTCTGCGGCCACCCCGAGCTGGCCGGCCGCGAAGCCCAGGCCGGCACGATGACCACCGAATCCGTCGGCGAGCAGCGCAGCGCCGGGCTCGACGCGCTCAGCCGCGAAGAGCTGGACGAGATGCAACGGCTGAACCGTGCGTACCGCGAGCGCCACGGCTTCCCCTTCATCATCGCCGTGCGCCGCAACACCAAGCAGCAGATCTTCGAGGCAATGCGCGCGCGCGCCGAAGCGAGCACGCAGGCCGAGCACCGCGCCGCGCTCGACCAGATCGGGCTCATCACCCGGGGGCGCATCGACGCGCTGCTGGACGGCTGAAGCCGCCTTTCCTCTCTCTTCCCGACGACACGTTCCCGTTCCCGCCGGCTGGTGCACTCCCATGCACCGGCGAGGCCTTCCATCGCCCGAAAAAGGCAACAACGACAGGAGACAACAGCATGGCGAATCAAGTCGTATCCCAACCCGCGCGCAGGCAGTTCGCGCTCTCGGGGCTGGCGCTGGGTGCCGCGGCGCTGACCGCACGTGGAGCACTCGCGCAACAACAGCCGAACGCCGCGCCGGCCGGCCCGGCCCAGGCCAGCGGCCCCATCGTGCTGCATGGCGCGAGCCCGCGCCTGACGGTGCATGCGCTGGACACCTTCCACGGCGCGGCCGCCACCGGCCTGCGCATCGATTTCTCGCGGCTGGAAGGCGGCAGCTACAGGCCGCTGCGCAGCGTCGTCATGAACGGCAACGGCCGCTCCGAAGAACCGCTGCTGATCGGCGACAGCTACCAGGCCGGCGACTACGAGCTGCTGCTGCACGTGGACGACTACTTCGCCAGCAGGAAGGCCGTGCTGCCCATGCCGCCCTTCCTGACCAGGCTGCCGGTGCGCATCCGCGTAGCCAACGTCGCCGAGCGCATCCACCTGCCGATCCAGTTCGGCCCGTGGAGCTACACCTATTCGCGCGGCAGCTGAACTCACCGGATTCACGAAAGGACACGACATGACCGGCATCTCGACCCACGTGCTCAACATCACCAACGGAAGGCCCCTTGCGGGCCTGCAGGTGGAGCTCTACGACATGGCGACCACTCCGCCCACGCGCCTGAACAGCACCCGCACCAACGCCGACGGCCGCACCGACGCGCCCATGCTCGCGGCCAAGGACGCGCGCACCGGCCACTTCGAACTGCGCTTCCACGTCGGCGACCACTTCAAGGCCGCCGATGGGCTCTCGGACGTGGTGCCCGTTCGCTTCTCCATCTTCGACGCCGCGCAGCACTACCACGTGCCGATGCTGTGCGCGCCCTGGTTCTTTTCAACGTATCGCGGCAGCTGACTGCCGCCGGAGCCCCTAGCGATGACCCAACCCCAACTCCAATCCGAACCCAACGCAGAGAAATACATGGTCGACGCCATCCGCCTGGCCATGCGCAACGTGCGCGAGCGCAGGACCTGGCCCTTCGGCGCCGTGCTGGTGCGCAACGGCAAGGTGCTGGCCCATGCCGTCAACGAGGTCGATGCCCTGTGCGACCCCACGGCCCATGCCGAGATGCAGGCCGTGCGCATCGCCGCCAAGGCGCAGGGCGGCACCGACCTGTCGGGCAGCGTGGTGTACGCCAGCGGCTATCCGTGCCCGATGTGCCTCACCGCCATGTACCTGGCGGGCGTGAAGGAGGTCTACTACGCCTACTCCAATGAGGACGGCGAGCCGCACGACCTGTCGGCCGAGCGCGGCTACCTGGAGATCGCGCGGCCCATCGAGCAGCGCGAAATGCCCGTGCGCGCGCTGCCGGTGCGCGACGAGGGCGAGGACCTGTACGAGGCCTGGTCGCGTGCGACGCGCTGATCGATCTCCCCGGAGTCAGGCCGCTGGCTCGCTGCAGACCGCCTCGATGTTGTGCCCGTCCGGGCCGATGACGAAGGCCGCATAGTAGTTCGCGTGGTATTGCGGGCGCAGGCCGGGCGGTCCGTTGTCCCTGCCTCCCGCCTCCAGCGCCGCGCGATAAAACGCGTCGACCTGCTGGCGGGTCTCGGCCTTGAACGCGAGGTGAAGGTGCGCCGGCTTCTCTTCGGTCTGGAACAGGCACAGCGAGGCCTTGCTCTTCGAGGCGAGTTCGACGCCGTAGCTCGGTACGCCCTCGGAAACGATGGCGACGCCGAGCGGTTCGAGCGCCCTTAAGAAAAACGCCTTGCTCGCCGCGTAGTCGCTCACGCCGAATTTGACATGGTCAAACATGAGTTTCCTGTTGTTTCGAGATCTGTGGAGGCCGGGCGGCCCGAGGCCGGCGCAAGCATAAACCCGTGATTCCGGGGGCGCCACGCGGCCCGAAAGCCTCCTGGCGACGGGGGAACCGCTGCCGGGGCCGCTTCGCCGTCAAAATGCCGGCCATGGAATCTCTGATCGAACAACTCTCCGACTCGGTGGCTTCGGCCCGGACGCTGGAAGACCTGACCCGTCCGATGCTCGAGATGCTCGGCGCGGTGACCGGGCTGGAGTCGACCTACCTCACCACCATCGACCTCGACAAGGGACAGCAGCACATCCTCTTCTCGCGCAATGTGCGGCAGCTGAGCATTCCAGAGGGCCTCACCGTGCCTTGGGCCGACACGCTTTGCAAGCGCGCCATGGAAGAGGGCCGCACCTACACCGGCGACGTCGCCAGCTGCTGGGGCGATTCCGACGCGGCAAAGGAGCTCGGCATCCAGACGTACGTAAGCACGCCGGTCAAGACCGAGGGCGGCGACCTGTTCGGCACCCTGTGCGCCGCGAGCTCGACGCAGCAGCCCCTGGCGCCGCATGCCGAGCCCGTGCTGCAGCTGTTCGCGCGGCTGATCGGCCAGCAGGTGGAGCGCGAGCTGCTCTACAGGAAGCTGGAGAAGGCCCATGCCGAAGTCGTCACCCTCGCGTCCACCGACGCGCTCACGGGCCTGCCGAACCGCCGCACGCTCGTCGACGGCCTGCGCAGGCTGATGGCGCAGGCCGAGCGCGACGGCACCAGCGTGCTGGTCGGCTTCATCGACATGGACGGCTTCAAGAAGATCAACGACACCCACGGCCACGACATCGGCGACGAGTTTCTCGTCGCCATGACCGCCCGCATGTTGGCCTCGCTGCGCGCGGGCGACATGCTGGCGCGCAACGGCGGCGACGAGTTCGTGGTGATCGGCGCCGGCCCCGCCTTCGACCAGGCGCCGAACGCCGCGGCGCGTTCGCTCGCCGAGCGGCTGGGCGAAAGCACCGTGGGCGAACTGCGGCTGCAGGGCGCCACGCTCGACTACCGCGGCGCGAGCGTCGGCGTGGTCGCCATCGACCCGCGCACCACCTCCGCGGCGCAGGCGCTGCGGCTGGCCGACGAGGCCATGTACTCCGTCAAGCGCGGGCGCCGCGCCGTGGCGAACCACCGGGAAACGGCTTCGGCCTGAGCGGCGCAGCCAGGTGCCGTCGCCGCCCCGGCTCGCGGCGGGGGCGGCGCGCAGCCCGGGGGAAGGGCCTCGCGATGCGGCATCGAACCTGGTGAAGATGCTGGAGCCGTCGCGCGCGCAGCCGTCGATTTCGATGGCGATGCCCTGGCTCAGGCAACGGCGCGAAGAACCACCGGACCTCCTTTTTGCGGCTGTGGATGAAGCCTGCGAAAGCGCATGGGAGTGGTCAGGGAGTGTTCATAAACCCGCTCCAGTATTGAACTCCAAAGTACTACTTCTGCTCGTGGGCTGCGGCCTCGCCTTCGTTCGGGGGCTGGAGTCCGGAAAGCGTTCCGGAGGTGCTGCCATGCGCTTGACCAGCATGAATTCCGTCGGGACTTCGGGGCCGGCGACATATCGGGTCTGGACCGACGACCCCGAGGGGTTCTCGACCCAGCGCATCACGCCGATGCACCACAACTTCCACGAGCATCCGCTGTTCCAGGTGCCCGAACTCGTGAAGCTCGGCATGGAGCTCTCGAAGGTGGACCAGTGCAGGTTCATGGACCCGAAGAGAACGATCTCCTCGGCGCTCTCGCACGAGGGCAGGCCGCCGGGCGGGCGCAGCATCGACGAGTTCTTCGAGCGCATGGAGGAGCCGGGCTCGTCGTGCGCCTTCTACAACATCGAAGTCGTTCCCCGCTACCAGGCCTTGCTGATGTCGGTGGTGAACTCCATGCGCGCGCTCGTGGAGCGCGAGCAGCCGGACATCTTCAGGGTGAACGGCTTCGTGTTCTTCTCGGTGCCGCCTTCCGTCACGCCCTTCCACATCGACCGTGAGAACAACTTCTGGCTGCAGCTGCATGGGCACAAGATCCTCAACGTGTGGGACCACCGCGACCGCGGCATCGTGCCGGCCGACGCCGTGGAGGATTTCATCGTCACGCAGTCGCTGAAGAAGGTGCGCTTCAGCGAAGCGTTCATGCCGCTGGGGCTGGAGTTCGACGCGCGGCCGGGCGATGCCATCTACTTCCCCAGCACCTCGCCCCACATGACCCGCTCGGAGGTCGGCGGGACCGGCGCCGGCGATCGCCTGTCGATCTCGATCGGCGTGACCTTCTACACCGCCGCCACGCGCGAGGTGGCCCGCATCCACCAGGTGAACCGGCTGATGCGCAAGTGCGGCCTGTCGCCCTCATACCCGCGGGAGTCGCCGGTAGCGGATGCGGTGAAGTCGGCCATCGGCGGTTTCGTCGGTGCCGGCCGTGCCCGGCTCGGCGCTGCGCGTGCGCGCTTCATCAGCATGGCCACGTCGCGGCGAATGAGGCACACGCCGCCGCCGGGGTCTTACTGAGCCTGTGCCGGTCGCGGCATCGCTTCCCCCGTGGGGGATTCGCCAGCGTCACGTTCTCGAGCGCCTTGATCCGCCACTCGCCGGCCAGCCGCGTCAGTACGGCGAGGATCTGCGTATCGACGACGTGAGGCCCCGCAGGATGTGCCGCACCTGCCGCGAGGTGGTGTCGTCTCTTCTCTGAAGCCGGCGTCCGTCAGCAGAGGTGCGCAGACGGCGCTATTGCGAAGCGGCCAGGAATTTGCTGATCAACCCGACCGTAACGCCGGTACTCTCTTCCATCAACCAGTGTCCTGCACCCGGCACGACTTCTCCGCGCACATTGGTCGCCGCATTGCGCATGACGATCGCCATGTTGTCGCCGAAGGACTTCTCTCCGCCAATGGCGAGCACCGGCATGGCGAGCCTGGTCTTGGAGAACGCGATGTTGTCGGCAACGTCGTTGCTGGCGATGGTGTTGAATTGCGCGAAGGCGGCGCGCATCGCGCCCGGCTGAGCATAGAGCCTGGCGTAGTGCCGCCGCGTCGCCTCGTCGATCTTCGAAGGCGTGCCGGCAAACTCGTTCCAGAACCGGTCGAGATAGATGCGCTCCCTGCCGGCGACCAGTCGCTCGAAATCGCGGCCGCCAGCGTTGAAGTGCCACAGCGCGGGCCACAGGATGATCTGGTCCCATGGCGCGACGCCGGGCACGGGCGCGTCCATCACGACGAGTTTGTCGACCTTGTCGGGGTAGCTGGCCGCATATGCATAGGCGACCATCGTGCCGATGTCATGCCCGACGACGGCGCTCTGGTCCTGCTTCAGGGCAGTCACGACCGCGCGTATGTCGGCAGCCTGCGACTTCTTGTCGTAGCCACTGGTGGCCTTCGACGATTTCCCCATGCCGCGGAGGTCCGGCACGATCACCAGGTGCGTCTTCGCGAGCTCTTGCGCCAGCGGGGCCCACATGTCGCCCGTGTCGCCGAACCCGTGGATGAGCACCACGGCGGGGCCGGCACCGCCGGAGCGGACAAAGATGCTCGCGCCATCCGCCAGGGTGACGGTCCGGGTCTTGAAGCTGCTCGGGAAGGCCGGTTGTGCTCCGGCATTGGCTGTGCACAGCACGGCAATCAACAGGGCCAATACCAGCGCAAGGCGATTCTTCATGTCGGAGCTCCACTGTCGAGGACCAGATAGGCGCGACGCATTCTGAGGCTTTGTTGCGCAGCGAGCCAACGATATTTGGTTCAAGCCGGGCGCCGGCCCCGCTCATCGCTCGCGAACCAGCCGGAAATATCGCCACATTCCCCACACGACGCCGACGGCGAGACCGATCCCGACGCTCCAGCCGGCCGGCAAGCCGAATCCGAGTGCCAGGAGCAGCATCAATCCGGCGCAGGCCAGGCCGATGAAAACGAGGGTGACGAAGTCGAACCGGGCGACCGCCAGCGTGTCTTCGGCAAGGTTGCGGTCACGGTGGCCGCGCTTGTGGCGCAGACGCCGGAACAGGAAGACATCGGCAACGAAATCGAAGATGCCGACGAAAAGATCGGTCAGGATGCTCCACATCAGGGGGCTCCATTTGCGGTGACACCCCGGAGTTGTCGTTGTTCTCAAGGTGGTCCGACCAGGGTGGGGCGGCGGAGCACGCAGAAATGTTACCGCCCTTTCAGCTGGGGTTGCCGCCGTAGCCGGTGTCGGTGCGAGGTCACGCAGGTGACCCGTTCGACCGATGGCGCACCGGCAATCGCGCCCTAGACCCTGAACCAGATCCTGAGCGTCACGTACAGCGCATAGCCCAGGGCCAGCACCATCCACACCATGAAGAGCACGTTGGCCCAGAATTCGCCGGGATTGGCCGCCAGGGTGTAGAGCTGTCCCGCACAGCCCTTGCCGATGCATGGCACCTCTGCCCGGACCAGCGCGCGCAGCACGCCGAAGAAGAGGTAGCAGGCGATGCCGCCAGCCATCAGGAAGCCCACGGGGCCCACGATTCCCTTGGTGAGCTCGCCGTTCTCGTCGCGGTTGCCCTTGCGCAGCAGGTTCTGCCCGAACCTGTACCAGGCGAAGCCCAGCAGGAGCATCAACGAGTAGTAGAGAACGTCACGCATGTCTTCGGGATGTGGGTAAGGTCGTGGCCGACTTTAGCCGAGGCTCATCCAAAACCCGATTCGCCGCGTACACCTGTCCATGCACGCCCCCGCGCGTGTCCCTAGAGGAAAGACCAGACGCACATGCCGCAGGACATCGCATTCGCCATCCGCCGGGCCGGGAGGGGGCTGCTGCCGTTCTCCTGCTTCGACCACCGGAAGCGCCGCCCGGTGGACCGCCATCTCTTCGAGTGCCGCGCATGAGCAGCGGCATGACCGTGGTCGCTCTTGCGGGCCTGGCGTGGACCGCATCGCTGGCGCTGCCGACCTGGGCCGTGAGCCTCGCACGGCACGACGCGAGCCTCGTCGACCGGATGTGGTCGGTCTTCATTGCGGGTGCCGGCCTCGTGTACTTCCTGCTGCTGCCCGCGCAGACCGCGCGCGGACTGTGCATGGCGGTATTGGGCACCGCTTGGGCGCTGCGGCTGTGCATCTACGTCACGTGGCGCAACTGGGGGCATGGCGAAGACCGCCGATACCAGGCGATACGCGCGCGCAACCAGCCGAACTTCGGCTTCAGGAGCCTGTATCTGGTGTTCGCGCTGCAGGCGGTGCTGGCTTGGATCGTGTCGGCGCCTTTCCTTCCGGGCATGGCGGCTGCGCGGCCGCTCGGTCCGCTCGATGCGGTCGGCGGCGCGCTGGCGCTCTTCGGCATCCTCTTCGAAGCCATCGGCGACGCGCAGATGGCGCGCTTCAAGGCCGACCCCGCGAACCGTGGCCAGGTGATGGACCGCGGCCTGTGGCGCTACACGCGGCATCCCAACTACTTCGGCGAGGCCTGCACATGGTGGGGCATCTGGCTCATGGCCATCGGCGGCGCGGGGTGGGGCGGGGCGTGGAGCATCGTGTCGCCGCTGCTCATGACCTGGTTGCTGCTGAAGGTCTCGGGTGTGCGCATGCTCGAAAGCGACATCGGCGAGCGCCGCCCCGCCTATCTCGACTACATGGCGCGCACCAACGCCTTCGTGCCGGGGCCGGTGCGCGGCGATCGCTCGAAGCATTAGCCGGTGGCCTTGGCCGCCTGGCGGTGGCACCATGGCCGCGGTGAAGCCTTCGTCGAACAGATCTTCCTTGGTGATGATGCGCATCGTCTTCTGGAGCACGGCACTTCTCGCGCTGGCCGTCCTCGCGGGCGTGGTGTACGAGCAGGTCGGCCGCTACCGGGCGCAGCGGGACTTCCCCGCGCCGGGAAAGATGGTCGATGTCGGCGGCGGGCGCCGTATCCAGCTCGACTGCCGGGGCTCCGGTTCGCCCACGGTCGTGTTCGAGGCCGGGCTCAGCGTCGATGGCTCGTTGAGCTGGTCGGCGGTGCAGCCGGCCATCGCGGCGCGCACGCGGGCGTGCGCCTACAGCCGCGCGGGGCTGATGTGGAGCGACCCGTCGGGTGCGCCGATCAGCGCGAAGCAGGTGGCAAGCGATCTTCACGAGGCTCTGGCGCGAGCGGGCGAGCGCGGGCCTTTCGTGCTGGTCGGGCAGTCGCTGGGTGGACTGTTCGCCACGACCTTCACGCGGTACTTCGGCGACGAGGTGGCGGGGCTGGTTCTGGTGGACCCGTCGCATCCCGACCAGGTGGCGCGCGTCGCGGCCTACATGACGGAAACCCGCTCGCTGCGTTCGCGCATCGCGGTGTCGCTCGCGTGGACCGGCCTGCTGAGGGCGGCGGCCCCGAGGCTGCTGCCCCGTGCGCCGAACCAGAGCGAGCGCGATGCGCGGGCGGTCCGGGCCTACGCGCCGAAGTCGATGGTCACGCAGATGGCGGAGAGCGACGCGACCGATGCCATGCTCGCCGAGGCGGGCGCCTTCCGCGACCTGGGCAGGCGTGCGCTGGTGGTGCTCACCGCGATGGCGCCGTACACCGAGGCCGAGCTCCGGGGAATGAAGATCACGCCCGCACAGGGCCGCGAGGTGCTGGCCATCTGGCAGCAGCTCCACATGGAAGAAGCGGAGTGGTCTTCGCGCGGCAGGCACCTGTCGCTGCCGAACTCCAGCCACGACATCCAGTTCGACGACCCGGAGGCGGTGATCGAGGCGGTGCTGTCGGTCGTCGAGATGGTTCGCGCGGACGACGGCGGGCGGCGTTGAGCGCCCCGCCGCGTCCGTGCATTACCAGCGGAACTTCACGCCCACGCTGCCCTCGATGCCGCTGCTCTTCGTGCGCACGCCGCCGCCCGAGGCCCAGAGCTTGCCCAGCTCCGCGTACAGGCTCGCGTTCTGCGTGAGCTGCAGCGTGGCGCCCGCCGCCAGTTCGGTGCTGGTGCCGCCGGTGCGCGTGGCGATATCGGTGTAGGCCGCGGGTCCGATGAAGCGGGCGGTGTCGGTGCCGCTGCCGTTGCGGTAGACGTTGAAGCGCACATAGGGCTGCAGCAGGCCGGCGGAGGTGGCGATCTCCCCTTTCACCCGCACGCCGGCGCGCGCCATCCAGCCGCTGTGGCTGTGCTGCTGCACCAGCGCGGCGGCGATGCCGCCGTCGTCCAGGCTGATGCGCTGGTGCACCAGCTGCAGCTGCGGCTCGATGGTCCAGCCCGGCGCGATGGCGAATGACTGGCCGACCTCGATGGAGGCCAGCAGGCTGCTGCCCTTGCCGGAGCTGGAATAGCTCAGCGCGGGCGATGCCGTGTAGTGATGGCGCCCGGCCTGCAGCACGCCGTCGACGTACAGGCCGCTGTCGTTCTTCCAGGTGGCGTAGGCGCCCAGGTACTGGCTGCGCAGGTCGTTGGAGCCGGCCGCGTAGTTGACGATGCCGCGCGCGAAGCCGTTCACGCGCATGTCGCCGTTGAGTTCGCCGAGGTAGACGCCGGCGCGCCAGTGGGCGTCGGCCCAGAGATCGGTGCCGGCCTGGAAGCCGGTGAGGCGTCCCTTGCTCGTGGGGTTCACGGTGCCGCCCTGGCTGATGGTGCGGTCGGTGCTGACGATGCGGGCCCAGACCTGGCGGTAGCTCCGGTCCTGCATGGCCGGGCCGGCGTCGTTGCTGCCGGGCGGGCCGTCGTCGCCGAAGCGCTGGCGCATGCTGCCGAGCATCGACAGGTTGGCCTGGCGGAACTGCTCGGGCAGCGCGGCGTACAGCGGCACTTCGGTGCGGTAGGTGGGCACGCTCACGCCCCCGCCGGTGCCGCCGCCGCTACCGGTGCCGCCGGTGCTTCCGCCTCCGCCGCCGTTGGCGGGAGGCGTGACCACGGCGCTGGAGCGCAGGTACCAGTTCTCGCCCGCGCCGCTCGCATCGGCGGCGTACAGCCGGTACTCGTAGGCGCCGGCATCGACGTGGCCGCCCGCGAGCGCAAAGGCGTTCTTCGTGGTCTGCGCGGTGGTGGTGGCGCCGTTGATCGCGCTGACGACCTCGATGCCATTGCCGGTGGTCAGCGCGCCGAGTCCGCCGAGGTTGGTGATCTGCACATTGGTCGTGCCGCTGGCGATGGCGGTCGCGCCGCTGAGCACCAGCCGGTCGCTCGCGCTGCTGCTGTCGCCCAGCGCGGTGCCCAGGCGCAAGGTGCCGCCGTTGCCGACCCACGGGCCGGTCACGGTGAGCGTGGTGCCCGGCGCGGAGCCGACGAGCGAGACGGTGCCGCCATTGGCCATCGACGCGATGGTCTGGCTCTGGCCGGCGAGGTCCAGCGTGGCGCCCGACGCGACCGTGAATGCGCTCGCGTTGCTGAGCGCATTGGCTGCTCCGGCGCGCAGGGTGCCGGCGTTGACGCTGGTGGCGCCGGTGTAGACGTTGGCGCCCGACAGCGTCAGCGTGCCCGCGCCGCTCTTCACCAGGCCGGCGGTTCCGGAGACGGGGCCCGACCAGCCCATGTCGTGCCCGTTGGTGTCGATGGTGCCGGTGCCGCCCAGCAGCAGCGGGCTGCTCAGGCTCAGCCCATCGGCGCCCGCGACGATGCTGGCGGTGGCGCCGCCGTCGATGGCCACGGCGCCCGTCAGCGCCGCGCCGGCGTTCAGCGTCAGGCTGTTGCTGCCGCCGGTGAACTCCACGGCCGCCGCGCGGGTGACGCCGTCGCCGCCCATGCCGCCGGTAATGCTGCCGCTGTGCACGATGCCGAGGTTGGCGCCCGACACGCCCACACCGCCCGCGCCGTTGGCGCCGCTCGCGCCCCCGTTGCTGCTGGCGCCGCCGACGCCGCCGTTGCCGCCGGTGATGGAGCCGCTGTTGGTGATCGTCGTGCTGGCGCCCGTCGCACGCAGGCCGATGCCGCCATCGCCGCCGGCGCCCGGTGAGCCGGTTCCGCCCGCGCCGCCGCCGCCGGCCCCCCCCGCGCCACCGGCGCCGCCGCTGACCGCCCCCGTGTTGGTCACCGAGACCGCGCTGCCCGCCAGCGTGATGCCGCTGCCGCCCGCGCCGCCGCCGCCGCCCGATGCGTTGGCGCGCGCCGGCAGCAGCTCGGAGCCGCCCGCGCCGCCGGCACCGCCGGCGACGACGCCGTTGTTGGTGAAGACGATGCCCGAGGTCGTCGCATTCAGGAAGAAGCCGGCGCCGCCGCTGCCGCCGCCACCGGCTTGCGAGAAGGCGTCGCCGCCCTTGCCGCCGGCGCCGCCGGTCGAGCTGCCGGTGGCGGTGTAGTTGCCGGTCGGCCCGATGAGGATGGAGCCGTAGCCTCCCGCACCGCCCCCGCCGGCCGCCCAGTAGCCGTTGCCGCCCGCGCCGCCAGCGCCGCCCGTGTAGCTGTCGGAAGAGGTGGTGACGCCACTGCCGATGGACGCGCCCTGGAAGCCGCCGCCGCCGCCGCCGCCGTAGCCGTTTCCGTTGCTGAAGTCGCCGGTCTGCGACTGGCCGGCCGCGCCGTTGTCGCCCTGCAGCACGCCGGGGCTGACGACGTTGCTGCCCGCGCCCGCCGCGCCGCCCGTGCCGGCGGTGGCGCCGGCGAAGGAGCCGATGTTGGCTGCGGAGCCGGCCGTCGGACCCGCGTCGGTCGACGATCCGCCGGCGCCGCCGTTCGCATTCACCGTGGTGTCGTTGAGCCCGCCGCTGCCGCCACTGCCGTCGGCACCGCCCGAGCCGGCGTGCAGCGAGGTGTCGTTGACGGGCTGGCCGCCCGCGCCGCCCGCCGCCAACGCCGGGCCGGCACCCAGCAGCAGCGCAGCGAAGGCAGGGGCGAGCGCGAAGGCAATGGCCATCGCCTCGGCCGGCTGTTGCGCCGAGCGCGCATGGCCGCGCGAGGTCTCGGGTGCGGCGACCCAGGTGCCGCGGGCTTGATTCCAGAGGGTCCGAAAAACCTTGTTCATGGCTTCCCAACTTGTTCGTTCGTCGCCTGAACGGGCAGGCTCCCGCGTGCGGGCGCGAGTCTGTCCTCCGCCTGCACATGCCGTCGTTTTCGATTTGCAAGCCAAAAATGTAAGTACGCGTTGCGGCGGGCGATATGCCCGGAAGCGGGTACCCAGGCGGGGGCCGATGGCTGCCGAGGCGGGTGCGGGCAATGCTCGCCTGCACCGCCGGTTGAGGCCCAGCGCGCTACGGGCGCAATGCCGTGTGGCGCAGGCATACCCTGAACTGCATCAAGAGGTAAGCGGTGTTTCGCGCGAAATACAAAGACAAAGGCGCGAGGGCTAGAGGCCTGCCGGTCGGCGAGGGCGCTTCTTCTTCTGCCCGTGCCCGAGGCTCTGGAGGTAGGCGCAGAACATGTCGGCCATGGCGTCCGAATAGATCTTGATCTCCGCGTCGGTGCGCGGACTTTCCGAGAACTGCTTGCCCACCGAGCTGAACGTGGTCGTGATCAGGTCGGCCGCCAGCGCCCGCGTATCTTCGCCGGCGTCGGGCAAGGCCTCGCGCATGAAGGCCTGCATGATGCGGTCGCCGGCGGCGCGTGCCTCGTGCGCCTCGGGCGCGTCGCGGTAGAGCGGGGCGGCGTCGTTGAGCGCCACGCGCATTCCGGCTTCCTCGCACTCCGACCGCACGAAGGCGTGCACCAGCATGCGCAGCCGCTCCAGCGGCGGGCGCTGCGCGTCTTCGAGGATGCCGCAGAGCATGTCGCTCGTCTGCTTCCACTCGTCGCTCTGCAGCCGGAAGAGGATCGACGCCTTGTTGGGGAAGTACTGATACACCGACCCGACGCTGACGCCGGCCCTCTCGGCCACGCGCGTGGTGGTGAAGCGCTGCGCGCCTTCCTTCTCCAGAACCTGAAGGGCTGCCTCGAGGATGGCCGCGACGAGGTCGTTGGAGCGGGCCTGCTTGGGCTTTCTTCGGGAGGAGATCGGCGGGTTCTGACGGTCGGCCATGGGCGAGGTTCGCAACGCGAATAGGAAATGTGAATGTTCCTTCATATTATTGGCCAACCTTCACTCCGACACGAAGAACCCCGTGACAACCCTCACCAACAAACCACTGGCGCCCCTGCTGGAGCGCCTGTTCGCCGAGGCCGCCGAGGCATCGCCCGCGATGAGCGCGGCGGTCGCCGGCCTGTCCGACGAAGAGCGCTCGAAGCTGATGCGCAGCAAGACCGGTTACATCGATCTCTACGCGCGGCTCAAGGACGTTCCGCTGCCCGTCTCGCGCGAGACCGGCCTGCTGCTCTACATGCTGGCGCGCAGCGGCGGCGCGCGGAACATCGTCGAGTTCGGCACTTCCTTCGGCATCTCGACGCTGCACCTCGCCGCCGCCCTGCGCGACAACGGCGGCGGCCGCGTCGTCACCACAGAGTTCGAGCCCTCCAAGTTGGCGCGCGCCCGCCGCAACCTCGAGGCTGGCGGCCTCGCCGACCTGGTCGAGATTCGCGAGGGAGACGCGCTGCGCACGCTCGCAGCCGACTTGCCCGGGTCGATCGACCTGCTGCTGCTCGACGGCGCCAAGGCGCTCTACCCGGAGATCCTCGCGCTGGTCGAAAGCCGCCTGAGGCCCGGCGCATTCGTCGTCGCCGACAACGCCGACTACTGCCCCGAGTACCTCGCGCATGTGCGCTCGCCCGCTTCGGGCTACATGTCCACGCCCTTCGGCGATGACGTCGAACTGTCGATGCGGCTCGCATGAAACCGGCCGGCCTTCGTCTGTCGAGCGGCATCGAGCAGCCCGGCTGACTACCGCCACCACTCCAACGCGGACGCCACGGTGTCCGCAGTGCCAGTCGCACTGGCCGTAAGCGTCTGACGTCAACCAACGCACTCCACGACCCTTGCCGGTCGGGGTGCGTTCGCATGCGCGCTCCGGTCGGCCAGGAGAACACCACGAACCTGGACGACACCATGACTTCTCCATCGACACGGGCCACGACTTCATCGTCATCGCCACCATCATCGACGCGCGACCCCGCGCAGGGCCGCCTGCTGCTGCTGACGGTCATCCTCTTCATTTCCTATCTCTGCGTCGGCATGTCCCTGCCCGTCGTTCCGATCTTCGTGACGGGGCAGCTCGGGCTGGGCAACGCGTGGGCCGGGCTCGGCGTCGGCATTGCCTTTCTCGCCACCGTGCTGAGCCGGGCCCATGCCGGCACGCAGTCCGACCGCGCCGGGGCCAAGGCCGCGGTGTCGCGCGGACTGGTCTTCTACGTGAGCGGCGCACTGGTCTCGCTGGTCGCCGGCCTGCTGGTGCAGTCGCCCTGGACGGCCTACCTCGTCCTGCTGGCGGGCCGGCTGCTGGTCGGCCTCGGCGAAAGCCTGGTCGGCGTCGGCATCATCGGCTGGGGCATCGGGCTCGTCGGCCCGGTGCGCTCGGGCAAGGTGCTGGCGCTGGTGGGCGCCGCCATCTACGGCGCGCTGGCGGTCGGCGGGCCGATCGGCCTCGCGCTGCAGCAGCGCTTCGGATACGCCGGCGTGATGAGCGTCGGCGTGATCCTGCCCTGCCTCGGAATGCTCGCGATCTGGCGCATGGCCGGCGTGCCCGCGCATCCGGGCGCCGAGCGGCCGCCGTTCTGGCGCGTGATCGGCCAGGTCTGGCCGCACGGCACCATCGTGTGCCTGCAGGGCATCGGCTTCGCGGCGATCGGCGCGTTCTTCACGCTGCATTTCCTCGACCAGCACTGGCGCTACGCCGGGCTGGGCCTGACGGCCTTTGGCGGCGGCTTCGTGCTGGTGCGCGTGCTCTTCGGCCACCTGCCGGACCGCGTGGGCGGACTGCCTGTGGCCATCGGCTCGCTTGCGGTAGAGACGGTGGGTCAGGCGCTGATCTGGAGCGCTTCCGATCCTGTGGTTGCCCTTGTCGGCGCGTTCCTCACGGGGCTCGGCTGCTCGATGATCTTTCCGTCCATGGGGCGAGAGGTCGTGCATCTGGTGCAGCCTCATCTGCGCGGCACGGCGCTGGGCGGGTTCTCCGCCTTCCAGGACGTCGCCTACGGGCTGACGGGCCCGCTGGCCGGGCTGCTCGCGGACAGGGCTGGGTACGGCGGCGTGTTCCTTGCCGGCTGCGGCGCCGCGGCGATGGGGCTGGTTATCGCGATCAGCCTTCGCCGGGCTCGGACACGCTCTCGGCCCTGACCTCGAAGGCGGCCTTCGCCTTCAGTTCGGCCTCGAGTCCGGCCTTCAGTTCGACGGCGACCCTCTCGGGGTCGCGGCGCAACTCCACGATGTCGCGCTCGCCGACGCACAAGCCCTCGAGCCGCACGTAGATGCGCGAGAAGTCGCCACCCATTGCGCGCGCCACGTCGCCGAGGCATTCGGCCAGCGTGGCGAAGCCGCCGTTGCGGTACGAGCTGGGAGGTATCACGCCCCTGGAGCGGGGCGCGCGAACGGAGTAGGCGTAGGACGAAACTTCCTTCCGCAGCTCCACCACGGGCTGCAGGCAGCGCTGTGCTTCCCCTGTTCTCTTCATGGCCGCAGTGTAGATGCGGCGATACCCGGTGGCCAGCCGGCCATCGGTCAGCCAAGAGTCAGGGACCGGCCGGCGGCGCAGCGACCGCCGCGGCCGGCTCAGCTGTCAGGCGGGCAACTTCTGCGCGGCAGGCGCCTGCAGCGGCGGCGTGCCGGTCTTGAACATGCTCGCGAGCTGCTTGCGCAGCTCGGGCGTGTCGGTGTGGCCGTGAACGGTCACGGCGTGCTGCACGGCGGCATCGAGCAGCTCGCTCTCGCTGTCGGCGCTGAGCGCGACGCTGCAGTTCATGGTGCTCGGGTATTCGCGGCAGTCGATGTATTGGCGTGACATGGCGGCAGCTCCTTGGATGTCCTCACGGACGTGCTTCGAAGATCAGGTTGAAGGGCGTCTCGCTGGCGCGGCGGAAATGCGCGAAGCCGCCCTTGGAAGCCACGTCGCGAAGCCGCGCCTCGCCGGCCTGCGCGCCAAGGCACAGTCCCACTTCCTGCGAGCGCGAGGCGGGCGTGCAGATGAAGTTCGAGGCCGAATAGAACACGCGCCCCACCGGGTTCATGTTGTCCTCCAGGCGGTCGTTGGCGAAGGGCTCCACCAGCATCCAGGTGCCCTGCGGCTTCAGGCTGCCGCGCACGTGCGCCGCCGCGCCCACCGGGTCGCCCATGTCGTGCAGGCAGTCGAAGAAAGCGACGAGGTCGTAGTCCTTGCCCGGGAAGTCCTTCGCGCTCGCGACCTCGAAGCTCAGGCGCTTCGGATCGTCGATGCCTGCCTTGCGCGCCGTCTCGCGCGCACGCTCGATCGAGGGGGCGTGGTAGTCGAAGCCGACGAAGCTCGACTCGGGGTAGGCCTGTGCCATCAGCAGCGTGGAGGCGCCGTGTCCGCAGCCCACGTCGGCCACGCGCGCGCCGCGTTCGAGCGCGGCGGAAACGCCTTCGAGCGCCGGTATCCACTGGCTCACAAGGTTGGCCGCATAGCCCGGCCTGAAGAAGCGCTCGGTGCCGTGGAAGAGGGCGGGGTCGTGCTCGTGCCAGCCGATGCCCAGGCCGGTGCGCATGGCCTGGACCATCTTGGGTACGGCCTTGAACTGCGCCACGGCGATCTGGAACGCGCCAGGCACGAAGGCCGGGCTGCCTTCCTCGGCGAGCGCGAAGGCCTGCTCTTCGGTGAGCGAGAAGCGCTCGCTCTTAGGGTCGTACTCCACATAACCGCTGGCGGCCTGTGCCGAGAGCCACTCGCGCAGGTAGCGCGGATCGGTCTCGGTGCGTTTGGCCAGCTCTTCCACGGTGCCCGGTCCTTTCGCCATTTCCTTGTACAGGCCGAGCTGGTCGCCCACGACGATGGTTGCGGCGTGCATCACGGCGCCGATGTCATGGACGAAGTTACCCATGAACGCGTTAAGCCTTGTTTCGTCGATAGCCATGTGTTTCCCCTTCGCCGGCGGACGGCTCGCGCGCCTCTTGCCTGCATATACTGGGCTCGCGGCAGAGGGACGAAGAGCGATCCTCCGTCCCGATGCGTACGGGCGCCATACGCAGCAATGCGTATGCACGAAGAAAGGGGCATGCCATGACGCATCTCACGCGCGGCGACTGCGCGAGCGCACTCCGCCTGCTGGAACAGCTGGAATCCGGGCAGTCGCCCGTGCGGCATCACGGCGTGCATGCAATCCGGCGCAACGCCGCGAAGGCGCCGGGCCGGCGAGAGTTCCGCCGCGCCTCGATGCAGGCCGAGCACTATCGCCGCGCGGGGCTGGAGCATGTGGTCGCGGTGGCGTTGCTGTACCGGCTGACCTGCGCGGATGTATCCGCGCGCGCCGTCTCGCCGCCAAAGCGCACTCCGGCCCTCACGCCGCGCGAAGGCGAGGTCATGCACTGGCTGGCGCGCGGCAAGACCGACGCCGAGATCGCCGCCCTGCTCCAGATCAGTCCGCGCACGGTGCACAAGCACCTGCAGCACGTGTACGTGAAGCTGGGCGTGGAGACGCGCACCGCGGCCGTGATGCGCGCGCTCGGCATAGGCAGCGCGCTCTGAAAGGTTTGCGCGGCCCTCAGCGCGAGGCCACCGCCGCCGGTGCATCCGCAGGCGAGGCACCGCGCCCGATCATCCACGCGCACACCGCCGACACCACGCCCGCGAACAGCACGTACAGGCAGATCTGCCATGGCTCGCCGCCGCCCGACTTCAGCAGCGCCGTCGCGATGATCGGCGTGATGCCCGAGGCGAAGATGCCCGAGAACTGGTAGACGAAGCTGATGCCCGTGTAGCGCACCTTCGCGTCGAACAGGTCGCAGAAGAGGGCGGCCTCCGGTCCGTACACCGAGGCGTAGAGGATGCCGAAGGGCACGATGATCGACAGCCACACCAGCAGCACGTTGCCGCCGCTGTGCGTCATGAGCCAGAAGCCCGGGAACGCCGACACGGCCGTGATGAGCGAACCCCACATGTACACGCGCGGGCGCCCCAGCCGGTCGGACATGCGCCCGAAGAAGGGAATGGCGAAGCACATCACCACCGCCGCGGCCATCACGCCCAGCAGCGCCTCGGTGCGGTTGATCTTGATCGTGCTCGTGAGGTAGTTGATGGAGAACACGCCGAAGATGTTGAAGAACACGCCGTCGATGTAGCGCGCGCCCATGCCCTTCAACACGTTGCCGGGGTAGCGGCGCAGCATGTCCATGAAGGGAATGCGCAGCTCGGCGTTGCGCGCCTTCACGGCCGCGAACTCCGGCGTTTCCTTCACGTGCAGGCGGATGTACATGCCCACCATCACCATCGCGCCCGAGATCAGGAAGGCGATGCGCCAGCCCCACGAGAGGAACTGCTCGTCGGTCAGCAGCCACGACAGCAGCGCCACCACGCCCGAGGCCATGCACAGGCCGATGGCCAGCCCGATCTGCGGCAGCGAGGCGTAGAAGCCGCGCTTCTCCTTCGGCGCGTATTCGTAGGCCATGAGCACCGCGCCGCCCCATTCGCCACCCAGCCCGATGCCCTGCGCCACGCGCAGCAGCAACAAAAGCAGCGGCGCCGCGATGCCGATCTGCGCGTAGGTGGGCACCAGTCCGATGAGGAAGGTGGCCACGCCCATGATCATCAGCGTGATGATGAGCATGCTCTTGCGGCCGATCTTGTCGCCGAAGTGGCCGAAGATCACGCCGCCCAGCGGCCGCGTGACGAAGCCCACCGCGAAGGTCGTGTAGGCCAGCAGGGTCGACACCACCGGGTCGCTGCCCGGGAAGTAGAGCTTGTTGAACACGATGCCGGCCACCACGCCGTACAGGAAGAAGTCGTACCACTCGATGGTGGCGCCCACCAGGGCCGAAACCACCACCCTGCGAATCGCTTTCTCGTCGCTTGCGCTCATGTCTGTCTCCGATGAGGTTGTCGTGGCGGTCTCTGCGGACCGTGGGGTTCGTTCGATGCGGGAACTCACTGCGCGGCGGCTGCCGCTCTCGCGTCCTCTCTGATCAGGTCGACGGCCTTCTCGGCCATCATCACGGCGGGCGCGTTGGTGTTGCCCGACACCAGCGTCGGCATCGCCGAGCAGTCGATCACGCGCAGCCCCGCCACGCCGTGCACGCGCAGGCGCGCGTCGACCACCGCGAGCGCATCGGCGCCCATGCGGCAGGTGCCGGTGGGGTGGAAGATGGTGGCGCCGTTGTTGCGGCAGAACTCCAGCAGGTCGGCGTCGCTCGCCGCGCCGGGGCCGGGCTTCACCTCGCGCTTGACGTAGGGGCGCATCGCGGGCGAATCGGCGATGGCGCGCGCGGCCTTCACGCCGGCCACGGTGGTCGCGCGGTCCAGTTCGGTCGAAAGGTAGTTGGGCTGCATCTCGGGGGGCTCGGCCGCGTCGAGCGAGCGGATGCGCACGTGGCCGCGCGACTCGGGCCGCAGCTGGCACACCGACATCGTGAAGCCCGAATACGGATGCACCTTGCCGCCCGCCATGTCGGCCGAGAGCGTGGCCACGTGGAACTGGATGTCGGGCGTGGCCGCCACCGGCCGGCCCTCGGCATCCTTCAGCGCGCGCATGAAGCAGCCGCCCTGGTTGATGCCCACCGCCAGCGGGCCGGTGCGGTGCAGCAGCCATTCGAGGCCCATGCCCATCTGTCCGAACCAGGAGTTGAGCTGGTCGTTGGTGGTGATGGGCTTGGTGCATTCGTAGCCCAGGCGGATCTGCAGGTGGTCCTGCAGGTTCTCGCCGACGCCGGGCAGCTCTTGCACCACCGGAATGCCGAAGCGATCGAGCAGCGCGCGCGGCCCGATGCCCGAGAGCTGCAGCAGCTGCGGCGACTGCAGCGAGCCGGCCGACAGCAGCACCTCGCCACGGCAGCGTGCGGTCTTCAGTTCGCCGCGCTGGCGGTAGGCGATGCCCGTGGCGCGCCTGCCATCGAACAGCAGCCGCCCGGCCATCGCCTCGGTCTCGATGCGCAGGTTGGGGCGCCGCTTCACCGCCGGCGTCAGGTAGGCCTTGGCCGTGCTGCAGCGCCAGCCCTTGTGCGTGGTGAGCTGGTAGTAGCCGGCGCCTTCCTGCGCGGCGCCGTTGAAGTCCTTCGTGCGCGGCACGCCGGTCTGCACGGCGCCGTCGATGAAGGCTTCGATGAGTTCGTGCTTCGCCGCGATGTCCGAAACCTTCAGCGGCCCCTCGCCACCGTGGAAGGCGTCGCCGCCGCGCTGGTTGCCTTCCGACCTGATGAAGTAGGGCAGCACTTCGTCGTAGCCCCAGCCGGCGTTGCCCAGCGCGGCCCAGTGGTCGTAGTCCTGGCGCTGGCCGCGGATGTAGATCAGGCCGTTGATCGAGCTGCTGCCGCCCAGGGTCTTGCCGCGCGGCCAGTAGATGCGCCGGCCGTTCATGTTCGGGTCGGGGTCGGTCTCGAAGCGCCAGTTGTAGGTGGGGCTCCACATCGTCTTGCCGTAGCCGATGGGCAGGTGGATCCACAGCGACCGGTCCGCCGGGCCGGCTTCGAGCAGCAGCACCCGCGTGGCTGGGTCTTCACTGAGCCGGCCGGCCAGCACGCAGCCGGCGGAGCCCGCGCCGACGACGATGTAGTCGAACTCTTCTTCAGGCATGCAATGGTCCCGGGGGAAGTTCTGGAAGGGCGAGCGCCCTTGTTCGAACCGATCCTAGATCATTGATTTTCGGAACGCAATGTTCCGTTTTTAACGTTTACCCGCATGCCGAGCCGGGTGGCGGCGGGGCGGGCCTTCCGATTCCTAAGCCAGTGCGCTATCCGCCGAGAGCCGAAGCACCGGCTCGGCGGCGCGCTCGGCAACGGCGCCGGGATGCGGCTTGCCGACCCGGAAGGCCGAGACCGCCTGCATCAGCTGCTCGACCTGGATGTTCATGCTCTGTGCCGCGGCCGCGCTCTGTTCGACCAGCGCCGCGTTCTGCTGCGTGGCCTGGTCCAGCTGCGTCACGGCTGCGTTGACCTGCGCGACACCGGCGCTTTGCGCGGAGCTGGCCGTGCTGATCTCGCCGACGATGGTTGCGACCCGCCTGATGGAATCGACGACCTCCGCCATGGTGGCGCCCGCGCGGTCGACCAGCGCCGAGCCGGCCTCGACGCGATCGACGCTCGCGCCGATCAGCGCCTTGATCTCCTTCGCGGCGTCGGCCGAGCGTCCCGCGAGGCTGCGCACTTCGGAGGCGACCACCGCGAAGCCCCGGCCCTTCTCGCCCGCGCGCGCGGCCTCCACGGCGGCGTTCAGCGCAAGGATGTTGGTCTGGAACGCGATGCCGTCGATCACGCCGATGATGTCCGCGATCCGCTTGCTGCCGTCGTTGATGCTCTTCATCGTCTCCACGACCTGCACCACGACTTCGCCGCCGCGCATCGCCACGCTGCTCGCGCCGTGGGCGAGCCTGTTGGCTTCGGTCGCGCTGGCGGCGTTGCGCCTGACGGCGGCGTTGAGTTCTTCCATGGAGGCCGCGGTTTCCTGAAGGGAGGAGGCCTCGGCCTCCGTCCGGCGGGAAAGGTCGTTGTTGCCCTGGGCGATCTCCGCGCTCGCGACGGCGATGCTGTCGGCGCAGGAGCGGACCTGCCCGATCAGCGCGACCAGCTGGCGCCGCATGGCGACCATGGATGCCAGCACGCTGCCCTGCGGCGCCTCGTGCGCGCCGTCGATCTCGCTCAGGTCGCCGTCGGCGACCCTGTGGGCCGCCACGCTGAGCATGGCTGGCTCGCCGCCCAGCGCCGAGAAGAGACGGCGCGCAATGAAGACGCCGAGCGCCACCGCCGCGAGCACCGCGAAGCAGCTCAGCGCGAGCAGCAGCGTCAGTTGCCTTGAATAGGCCGCCGCGGAAGCCTCGACATCCTTTTGCGATATTTCCGCGTTGTAGTCCGCGTATTCGACCGAGGCGAGCAGCAGCTGCAGGAGCAACGGCCTGCACGCGGTATTCATTCTTTCGATCGCCTCCTCGCGTTTTCCGGCGGCGGCGAGTTCGACGATGGAAAGGGCAATGGGCAGGTATTCCCTCTCGGTTTTTTCCATCTTTTCGAAGATGGCCAGTTCGCGCTGCGTCACATCGCTTTCCGTGTCGAGCGCTTTCTTGAGTTGCTTCAGCGCGGATTGCAGCTTCTCGTTGCTGTCGACCGCCATCGCCTTGGCCCGATCGCGCTCCGCCGCCGATTGCACGAGCACCATTTCGCGCACGCCGATGGCCCTCCGGCTGGCGGCGATGCCGATCTCGGCCGTCAGCGCCTTGCGGTGCGCGATGCCGGCGACGTAGCTGGAGAACCGGTGGTCGGCCGCATTCAGCGAACGCAGTGCCAGCAGGCTCACAAGCAGCACCAGCAGCGCGAGGATCGTGAAAGTCCCGGCGAGCAGTTTCCGGGTCGAGATATTTTTCATGGGTCCGGTGTCAGGGTAGGAAAAAGCGGGATCGCAATAAGCGCCGTCGGAATTGGGCGCTCTTCGATCGGCGCGAATTCCGTGCTTTTCTTTTCGGTCGGGATTTCAGGTTCTTGAGGCCATGCGCGGCCTTTTTTTTGATCACAAATTCATCGAATTTGTTTACGAAAAAATTCCCGGACATTCTTTTGGGAGCCCAGCCGAATCCGCCTGCCTTTTGCCGCACTGCATGCGCTGAATGGGGCCTGGAGATAGCGGGGCCGGGCAGTGGAACAATCGCCGTGGCCAGGCTGCGTCCATGGCCATACCTTTCCGGACCGACTTCTTTTCTTCACAAGGTTTATCCGCATGCCACGTTCCGCGCGCGCATCCGCCGCAGTGATTCCCGCCGCAGCGCCCCTCCAGGACGACGCGGAGTCCGCCGGCGTCTCCGGTTCCTCCGCCGAGCGCAGCCTGCGCCTGCTGGCGCTGCTCGCCAGCGAAGGCCGCGCGCTCACGCTGGCCGACCTGGCCGCGCAGCTCGGCCTGCCCAAGGGCACGGCGCACCGCATCTGCACGCAGCTGCTGGCAACCGGCTTCCTGGCGCGCGACGTGGACGAGCGCTCGTTCACCGTCGGCCCCGCGCTGCGCCGGCTGGCCTTCGACACGCTCAACCACGGCGTGGTGCGCGGGCTGCGGCACGAGGTGTTGTCGGCCCTGGTGCGCCAGGTCGGCGAGACCTGCAACCTCACCACCCTCGACGGCGCGCAGGTGCTCTACCTCGACCGCGTCGAGGCGCAATGGCCTCTGCGCCTGACGCTCGACGTGGGCTCGCACGTGCCGCTGCACTGCACGGCCAGCGGCAAGCTCTTCCTGGCGCAGATGCAGGCAAAGGAGCGCGATGCGTTCATCGACGGACTGCCGCTGGAGCGCATGACGCCCAACACCATCGTCAAGGCAGGCGCGCTGCGCGCCGAGTGCGAGGCAATCGCGAAGCAGGGCTACTCCTGCGACCGCGAGGAATTCATCGCCGGCCTCGTGGCGGTGGCCGTGCCGGTGCGCGATGCGGCCGGCGCGGTGCGCGCAGCGCTGGCCGTGCATGCGCCCACGGCGCGCATGTCGATGGACGACGCGATCGGACGCATCGATGCGCTGAAGGCGGCGGCGCAGAAGATGGCCGGGCTGCTCTGACTTCGGCCTCTTCAGCCTCGCAGCTTCGTCAGCTTCGAGTGGGCGAGCGGCAGCAGAATCCGCCGCTCGCGACCCGCGCAAGAGGAAGAAAGACGAAACGCATGCCCAACGCCGCCAAGACCATCCGCAGCTTCAACGCCGGGCGCGATCCGGAACGATTGGCGATGAAATACGCCAACCTGCGCTCCAGCCCCTTCGTCTTCCTGCGCGGCACCTGCCACCTGTTCTACGACCGCCTGCCGGCCGGCGCGCTCTTTTCCAAGGCCCCCACTGCATGGCTGTGCGGCGACGCGCACCTGGAGAACTTCGGCAGCTACAAGGGCGACAACCGGCTCGTCTACTTCGACCTCAACGACTTCGACGAAGCCGCGCTCGCGCCGGTGACGTGGGAGCTGGCGCGCTTCCTCTCCAGCATCCTGGTGGCGGGCGAGGGCCTGTGCAAGAGCACCGCCGATGCAGATGCCCTGTGCAGGACCTTCCTCGATGCCTATGCCGGCGCGCTCGTGCTGGGCAAGGCCCGCTGGATCGAGCGCGACACCGCAGGCGGTCTCGTCAGGGACCTGCTCGACACCCTCAAGGCACGCACCCGCCCCGCGTTCCTCGACCGGCGCAGCGACCGCAAGGGCCGCAGGCGCTCCATCCGCTGCGACGGCAAGCACGCGCTGCAGGCCACCGAGGCGCAGCGCGAGCGGGTCACCAGGCTCATCGACAACTTCGCCGCCTCGCAGCCCAACCCCGGCTTCTTCAAGGTGCTCGACGTGGCCCGCCGCATCGCCGGCACCGGCAGCCTCGGCGTGGAGCGCTACATCGTGCTGATCGAAGGCAAGGGCTCGCCCGACGCCAACTTCCTGCTCGACCTGAAGCAGGCGCTGCCGTCCTCGCTCGTGCCGCACCTGAAGAAGACGAAGCAGCCCGAATGGCCTTCGGAGGCGCACCGCGTGGTCGGCCTGCAGCGCCGCATGCAGGCCGTGTCGATGGCCTTCCTGCATCCCATCGTCGGCCGCAAGTCTTCGTACGTGCTGCGCGGCCTCCAACCCAGCGAAGACCGCGTGATGCTCGATGTGAACCGCACGCGCCTCGCCGACATCCGCGGCGTGATCGCCGAGATGGGCCAGCTCATGGCCTGGGCGCAACTGCGCAGCTCGGGCCGCCAGGGCTCGGCCATCGCCGATGCGCTGATCGACTTCGGCGCATCGGCGAAATCATGGCGCAGGGACTTGCTGGATGCTGCGCATGAGTGTGCGGCGCAGGTGGTGGAGGATTGGGGCCTGTATTGCGAGGCGTATGACGCGGGGGCTATGGTTCCGTCCTGATTGAGCCATGGTTTCCTAGTCCCGTGTCGCTCAGCATGTTGGATCCGGTGTCTTGTCGCTTCGCCTTCAATAGAAATTGGGCTGCCTCTGGTTCTCCAGAGGCAGCCCAACACTCACTCACAAGCAGTTCGCGGATTACTGCCAGTTTGCGGCGATTACCGAGTTCAACCCACTTTGATGGGTGTTTGGCAACGTTGTTTGTCCTGCGGCCGGCGGTGAGAATGCAGCCATCGCGTCTACAAGACTTTGCACTCGGCTGTCGAGCAAAGTCTTCCCGTCCGCTGTCTTGAACTGCTCGATGCGATAACTGCTCGATGCGTACCAGTTACTGATGGTCAGCCGGTTGTCGGTGCCAATGATGTCGATCGAGAGATCGCTGCCACTCCTGCTGAACCAAAGCTGGTCTGCTGAAACATTTACCCCGAACCGAGCAATGTCGATGTTGCCTGAGGTGGTGTCGTAGTCGTAGACGGTATCGCGTCCGGAGCCGCGTCCGAAGAGGTAGGAGTCGTTGCCGACACCGCCATTGAGCGTGTCGTTGCCTGCGCCGCCGTCGAGCGTGTCGTTGCCGGCCTCGCCGTTGAGCGTGTCGTTGCCGTCGCCGCCTTGCAGCAGGTCGGCACCGTAGCCGCCGTTCAAGGTGTCGTCCTGCGCACCGCCGAA
>NZ_RXFT01000013.1 GCF_003952165.1 Variovorax guangxiensis
CCAGTATTTGTCGGGCTTCCAGCTGATCATTCAGTAGACCCAGCCCCGAGGGCGTTCACTGAAGTCGGTGAACGCCCTTTTTCATTGGGAAATCGTCTGCTGGCAGCCCAGTGTCATCTGGCGGAGTCTTCAAGATATTGGTCATTCCGACCAGCGCAAACAGCCGTTGTGCACCCATGTTTCTATCTGCTTTCCCGATTGTTCCGAATCGATCCGGGATAGCTCAGTCCACGAATGGTCAGTTCACTCAGACCTGGGCTCTCGCACCGCGAGCTCGTGGCGTACAGCCTGCGCCAGGGCGAGCAGCGACGGTCCGAGGTCCTGCGCGATTGCCTCGATCGACTCCTGTGTCGAAAGGCTGATATTCAACACGTAGATGCTGCCTTCCACCTCCAGCGGTGTAGCCAGCGCAACCACCTCGGGCTGCCAGGCCGCGGCGCAGAAGCCTCGCGTGCGGACGTCGGTGCACGCTTTCCTGATCTCGGACTCGATGCCTTTCCACTTGACGCGTCGTTTTGAAAGAAGCTGCATGAGCTGGGTCCGGTGCTGCGGCGTGAGTGAGGCCAGGTATGCGCGTCCCAGCGAGGTGAGCTCCATCGGTACGCGCTGGCCGGAAACCACGTGGCGAAGCGCGGCGCGCCTGGCGTAGCGAATCGACTCCAGGTAGACCATCTCGTCCCGGTCGGGTGCCGCCAGCCCCACGTTGATATGGCGCTGCCGGGCCAATTCGAGCATGCGCGGAGCCGCTGCCTGCAGCACGCGCGATGCGGTGCGCATCGCATGGGAGAGGCTCAGGACCGCGGGCGCCAGCCGATACGCACGCTCGGCCTTGTCGAGTTGCAGCATCCCGCTGCCGACCAGGGTTTGCGTGAGCCTGCTCACCGTGGCCTTGGACAGGCCCGTGCGCTCGGCCAGTTCGCCGTTGCCCAGCAGCTCCGAGCCGGGGCGGAACGCGCGAAGAATCTCCACGCCCCGCTCCAGCGAGCGGTTCGCGGGCGACCGTCCTGGCTTGTGATCGAGGAAGAAGCGGGCTTGATCAGTCATGGCACTGGATGAGAGAAGAGCCTGGATCATCGCAGGGAAATTCCAAGCAGTGGAATTGCATCCCCCGAACCGGAGTGCTTCCTCCTAAAGTCCGTGCACCCACTTGCGGCGTAGCCAAGAACGTCCGCGATCACCAGGGATTCACTACTTGGTTCTGGAGACATCAGATCATGACTGCTCATGGCTTGCGCAGGATGCGCGCGCTTTTCCTTCTCTTCCTCGGCTTCACTGCTTTCTTCGCCTTCGGCACGGCATTCGCCGCCTACCCCGACAAGCCCATCCGCTTCGTGGTGCCGTTCGCTCCCGGCGGGGGTACTGACATCATCGCCCGCACTTTGGGCGTCGAAATGTCCAAGGATCTCGGCCAGCCCGTGATCGTCGACAACAAGCCGGGCGCCGGAACGCTGATCGGCACCGACAACGTGGCCAAGAGCGCGCCGGACGGCTACAGCGTGGTGGTCGCCTCGTTCGCCCATGCCGTCAACCCGGCGCTGCAGCCCAAGCTTCCGTACGGCAGCAACAAGGCTTTCGCGCCGGTCATCCTCATCGGGCGCGGCCCCAACGTGCTGGTGGTGCGGCCCGACAGCCCCTACAAGTCGGTGGCCGACCTGGTCGCCGCGGCCAAGGCCAATCCGGCCAAGCTGACCTTCGCGTCGCAGGGCGCGGGCACCTCCGCCCACCTGGCCGGAGAGATGTTCGCCAACCTCGCGAAGGTCAAGCTCTCGCATATTCCCTACCGCGGCGCCGGTCCGGCGCTCACCGACCTGCTCGGCGGCCAGGTCGACATGATGTTCGCCACCGCCGCGGCGGTGTCCACCTTCGTCGACAGCGGCAAACTGCGCGCGCTCGGCGTGACCACGGCGCAGCCTTCACCCGCGTTCAAGGGCGTGCCGGCCATCGCCGCCAGCGTGCCGGGCTATGTGGTGGAGAGCTGGTACGGCCTGTACGTGCCCGCCGGCACGCCGGCGGCAGTCATCGACCGGCTCAACGCCGCGGCCCGCAAGGCGGCGCGCGCGCCCGACTTCGTGCGAAAGATCGAGCACGAAGGCCTCGTCATCAATGCCGGCCCGCCGGCGGAGCTCGACACCTACGTGCGGGCCGAGGAAGAACGCTGGGCGCGCGTGATCAAGGAAAACGGCATCAAGGCCGATTGAACGGCAGCCACCGGCCAGCCCCCAGGAAGAAGAACATGACCTACACCCTCATCGACTATCAGGTGACGGACGCCATCGCGACCGTGACATTCAACCGCCCCGACAAGCGCAACGCCATGAGCGACGACATGCGCACCGAGTTCATCGACGTGCTGGAGCGCGTGACCGCCGACAAGGGCGTCCGGGCGATGGTGCTCACCGGAGCGGGCAAGGGCTTCTGCGCGGGCGGCGACATCAGCGGGATGCAAAAGCGCATGAACGCGCCGGCGGGGGAGGTCGGCTTCAACGGCTGGCACCGCCAGCAGCGCGTGCACCACGTGCAGGCCCTGCTGCACACCATGCCCAAGCCGGTGATCGCGGCCGTCAACGGCGCCGCCTCGGGGCTGGGTGCCGACACCGCGATGGCATGCGACTTCGTCATCGCCAGCGAGTGGGCCAGCTTCACCTGGAGCTATGTGCTGCGCGGCATCATTCCCGACGGCGGCGGCATGTACTTCCTGCCGCGCCGCGTGGGCCTGCCCAAGGCCAAGGAACTGATCTTCACCGGCCGCCAAGTCAAGGTGGACGAAGCCGTCGCGCTGGGCATCGTCGATCGCAAGACCAGCGCGGAGACTCTTGTGGCCGACGCGCAGGCGTGGGCGCGCGAGCTGTCGTCCGCGTCTTCCACCGCGCTGGCGCTGACGAAGACCATCCTCAACCAGAGCTTCGAGCTCTCCTCGCACGACGTGTTCTCGCAGGGCAGCCAGGCCCAGGGCATCTGCTACACCAGCAGCGAGCACCGCGCGTCGGTGGAGGCCTTCCTGGCCAAGACGGCCTCGAAGGAGTGAGGCCATGAACGAAGCCATCGCCAAACTGCTCTCCCCGCGCAGCGTCGCCGTCATCGGCGCCTCGGCCGACCCGAAGAAGACCACGGGCCGGCCGGTGGCCTACCTGCAGAAGCACGGCTTCGCGGGGCGCATCATGCCGGTGAACCCGAAGGTCGAGCGCATCGGCGAGCTGCCGTGCTATCCCGACATCGCCTCGCTGCCCGAGGTGCCCGACGTCGCAGTCGTGCTGCTGGGCGCCGAGCGCGCCCACCTGGCCGTGAAGGAGCTCTCGCAGCGCGGCTGCGCCGCCGCCATCGTGCTGGCCAGCGGCTACACAGAGACCGGCGAGGAGGGCGCGCGTCGCCAGCAGCAGCTGGTGGAGGCTGCCGGTGCGATGCGCATCCTGGGGCCGAACACCATCGGGCTCGTCAACCTCACCGACAACATCGTGCTGTCGCCGTCCGGTGCGCTGGAGATGGACGAGTTCCAGGCCGGCGGCATCGGCGTGGTCTCGCAGAGCGGGGGCATCCTGGGCTCGCTGCTGTCGCGCGCCGCGGCGCGCGGCATCGGCCTGTCGAAGCTGATCTCCACCAGCAACGAGGTCGATCTGGAGCTGGCCGACTTCATCGATCATCTCGCCGAAGACCCGGCCACCAGGGTGATCGCGCTGTACGTCGAGACCGTGCGCAACCCCGCCAGCTTCCGTGCCGCCTGCCTGAAGGCCGCGCGCATGGGCAAGCCGGTAGTGGCCTTCAAGATCGGCCGCTCGGAAGCCGGCGCGAAGGCCGCCGTGTCGCACACCGGCGCGATGGCCGGCGCCGACAGCATGTACGACGCGCTGTTCAGGCAGGTCGGCGTGATCCGCGCGCAGAGCTTCTCCGACCTGCTCGACATTCCGGCAGCGCTGTGCACCGGCCGCAAGCTGCGCGGCGCGCGCGTCGCGATCCTCACCTCCACCGGCGGCGCCGGCACGCTGGTGTCCGACGACCTGGGCGTGGCAGGCTTCGACACGCCCGCGCCCGACGCGGCCACCGCCGATGCGCTGCGCGCGCTGCAGACCGGCAGCGAAGCCGTGCTCGACCGAAACCCCATCGACGTGACGCTCGCGGGCCTGCGCCCCGACCTGCTGCGCGGTGCCATCAATGCGCTGCTGGCGAGCCCGAGCTACGACGCGCTGGTGATCATCGTCGGCTCCTCCAGCCTCGCAATGCCCGAGCTGCTGGCCGGTGCCATCCAGGAATGCCTGCCCAACTCCGACAAGCCGGTGATGGCCTATGTGAGCCCGCATGCGCCTGAAGTGGGCGCGCTGCTCACGCGGCGCGGCGTGCCGGCCTTCACCGCCGCCGAGAGCTGCACGGCTGCGCTCGCCGGCATGCTGCGCGTGCAGCGCTTCGTGGCGCCTGCCCAAGACGAGGAGGCACCGCCGCTGGTCGAGGCCGGCGACCTGCCATCCGGCTCGCTCGACGAGGCGCAGGCCAAGCAGCTGTTCTCGCGTTTCGGCGTGCCTTGCGCCGCGGAACGCGTGGTCGCGTCGCCCGCCGAGGCCGAAGCCGCCGCGCGCGAGCTTGGCGGGCGAGTGGTGCTCAAGATCCTGTCGTCGCAGATCACGCACAAGAGCGACGTGGGCGGCGTCGCCGTCGGCCTGGGCGCCGACACCATCGGCGAGCGCATCGGCCGCATGGCGGCCGAGGTGAAGAGCCGCACCGGCACGGATGCGCAGCGCTTCCTGGTGCAGGAGATGGTCGCGGGCGGCACTGAGCTCATCCTGGGCATGCACCGCGATGCGCTGGGCACGGCCATCTTGCTGGGCATGGGCGGCGTGACGGCCGAGCTCTTCAAGGACACCACCATGCGCCTGCTGGCGCAGGACGCACGAGACGTGCAGAGTCTGAAACCGCTGAGCCGCGCCGAGGCGCTGTCGATGGCGCGCGACCTCAAGACCTGGCCGCTGCTCGACGGCTTTCGCGGCCGGCCGAAGGCCGACGTCGAAGCGCTGGTCGATGCGATCGTCGCCTTCTCGGCCATGGCGGCGCAGCTCGGCGAGCGCCTGGTCGAGGCCGAGATCAACCCCGTCTTCGTGCTGCCCCAGGGGCAGGGCGTGCGTGCCGCCGATGGGGTGGTGGTGCTGGCCTGAGCGGCGCGCCGGCAGCGTTCGCCGCTGCTTAACTTTTTTCTTTTCTCGAACCGATCGGACACCCATGCACGCCACCGAGACATTCGCCCGTTACGCCACCGAATTCCGCCAGGCCCGGCTCGACGACGAGGTGCTTCACCACGCCAAGCGCGCGGTGATCGACTGGCATGCCGCGCTGTTCCCGGGGCTCGATGTCGCACCGATGCCGCAGTTGCGCGCACTGCTGGCCGACGACCTAGGCCGCGGCCGTGCGCGTCTGCCGGACGGCCGCCTCGCACCTGCCCGAGCGGCGGCGCTGCTCAACGGCACCGCGGCCCATGCGGCCGAGGTGGACGACAGCTTCCGCGACGCCATGTACCACCCGGGCGCGGCCACCGTGGCGGCGGCGCTCGCCATCGCTCAGGAGCGCGGCGCCAGCGGGCTGGACTTCCTGCGTGGCGTGGTGCTGGGCTACGAGGTCTCCACGCGCATCGGCGTGACGATGGGGCGGGCCCACTATCGCCACTGGCATAACACCGGCACCGTGGGCACCTTCGGCGCGGCTGCATCCGCCGCCGGCCTCCTCGGGCTGCACGGCGCGCCCTTCGCCCATGCGCTCGCCACGGCCGCGACCTTCGCGGCGGGGCTGCAGCAGGCCTTCCGCATGGATTCGATGTCCAAGCCGCTGCATGCGGGCCGGGCCGCCGAGGGCGGCGTGCTCGCCGCGCAGCTGGCCGCGCAGGGCGTGACCGGTTCGCTCGACGTGCTCGACGGCGAGGCAGGCTTCGGCCGCGCCATGAGCGATGGCCCCGACTGGTCGGCGGTGGGCGACACGCTCGGGCGCGACTTCCACATCAAGCGGCTGACCTTCAAGAACCACATCGGTTGCGGCCACACCTTCGCGGCCATCGACGGGGCCCTGGAGCTGGCGCGCCGGCACGGTCTGCGGGCCGCGGACATCCGCCGCGTCCACGTGGCCACCTACGGCCCGGCGCTGGACATCGCCTGCTACGAGGATCCGCGCACCGAGAACGAGGCCCGCTTCAGCATGCGCTTCGTGGTGGCGACCGCGCTGGTGCACGGCAGCGTCCGCCTCGCGGCCTACACGCCCGAGCGGCTGGCCGATGCCGACGTGCGCGCCATGATGGCGCGCATCACGGCCGTGGTCGATCCGGAGATCGATGCGGCCTTCCCGGGTCGGCGTTCAGCCCGCGTCGAGATCGAGACGAACGATGGCCAGCGCCACGCCTGGCTGCAGCCCGACCGCAAGGGCGACCCCGAGCTGCCGCTGTCGGACGCGGAGCTCGACGACAAATTCCTGGAGCTCGCTGCGCCGGTGATCGGCGCCGAGCGTGCGCAGGCCCTGCTGCGCAACATCTGGTCGCTCGACAAGGCCGATGGGCGGCAGGGGCTGACGGCCTGAGGGGCTGCCAGCGTACGACACCGCCTTCGCGCGTTCGGTATCGACGGTCCGCGCCTGCAGGCATGCAGCGCGGAGAACCGTCGCGCCTGCGCGCTCGATTTCCACGCACGAGACCCAGACGGCGGGGAGCGACGCGGTGGCCCGCAGACTTTCTTCGCCATCGCACGGCTAGATAGCAGAAAAACATATCTGCTATAGGAGCCATGTGCTTACCCTTGATGTCGGCCCCTGAAAGACTCCAGGCATGGAGACGAAAGATTCAACCGCACAGGCCGCGACGCATGCCCCCGTATCGCGCAAGCTGATCACCTATCCCTCGGCGCGCGACGGTGCGCAGATCCGCATCGAGTACGCCGACGAAGGCGAGGGGCCCGCGATCTGCATCCTTCCTTCGCTCGCGCGGTCCGGGCGCGACTACGACGAGGTCGCGGCCATGCTGGCGCGCGAGGGCTTTCGCGTACTGCGTCCGGAGCCGCGCGGCATCGGCCGCAGCCAGGGGCCGATGCAGTCGCTGGACATGCACGACTTCGCTGCCGACGTGGCCGCAGTGCTGGACCATGAGCGCACCGGCCCGCTCTTGGTTGTCGGCCATGCGTGGGGCAGCCAGCCTGCACGCGCGCTGGCCGCGGACCGCCCGGACCTCGTGCGCGGCGTGGTGATGGCAGCCGCATCGGCGGGAAAGCTGCCGCCCGGGTCGCAGGAGAAGCCGTACGGCCGTCTGCGCGATGCTATCGACGGCGCAGGCGACCCGAGCCTGTCCGAAGCGCAGCGCATCGACTGCCTGCGGCGCGCCTTCTTCGCCCCGGGCCATGACCCGCGCGTCTGGCTGGACGGCTGGAGTGCCGAGGCGCACGAGGCGCAAAGCCACGCCCGGCGCGTGACGCCGGTCGACGACTACTTCTCCGCGGGCCAGCACGTGCCCATCCTCGATCTGCAGGCCGAGCACGACGCGGTGGTGATTCCCGGCGTGATGAAGCCCTACCTGGGCGACCGGGTCACGGTGCAGGTGGTCCGTGACGCGGGTCACGCGATGGCGCCGGAACAGCCTCGCGCGATGGCCGACGCGATCGCAGCGTTTGCGCAGCGCGTCTACGGCTCGCGCGCTGGCGCATAGCGCAACGAGGCGGCCGGCTCAGCCATGGCGGCGTCACTCGAATCACATCAATACACCAGGAGACAACATGGTCAAGAAATCCAGCCTTTCCGGCCTGAAGCTGGCGCTCGCTGGCGCGGCGCTGCTCGTGGGCGCCTTCGCTCATGCGCAGGGCTATCCGAACAAGCCGATAAGAATGGTCATTCCCTACACGCCGGGCGGCTCGATCGACACCGTCGGGCGCCTCGTGGCGGACCAACTGCAGCGACAGCTCGGACAACCCATCGTGATCGACAACGCGCCGGGCGCCTCGGGCTTCGTGGGGGCGATGCATGTGAAGAAAGCCAAGCCCGACGGCTACACGCTGCTGTTCAACGCATCGAGCCAGGCCTACCTGCCGCTGGTCGTCGCGAAGAAGACCTACGACGCGCAGCGCGACTTCACCCCCGTGGGGCAGATCGGCTACGTGCCGCTGATCGTCGCCGTCAACAACGACGTGCCGGCCAAGACCATGGGCGAGTTCGTGCGGCTGGCCAAGGCCAATCCGAACAAGTACACCTGGGCGACCTCCGGGCTCGGCACCACCAGCCACCTGAGCGAGGAGATGGTCAACCGCGCACTGGGCCTGCAGATGGAGATCGTTGCCTACAAGGGCGCCGTGCCGCAGCTGACCGACGTGATCGGCGGCCACGTCTCGGCCGCGATCTCGCCGATGCCCGGCGTCGCGCCCTTCGTGCAGGGAGGGCGCCTGCGTCCGCTCGCGGTGACCAGCAAGGTGCGTGTTCCGTCCATGCCGGATGTGCCGACGCTGTCCGAGGCGGGCATGCCCGGCTTCGAGCTGCTGTCGTGGTACGGCATCTGGGGCCCCGCGGACCTTCCCGCGGACATCGCGAACCGGCTCAACAGCGAGATCGCCAAGGCAGTCGATGCGCCTTCACTGAAGGTCAAGTTCGCCGAGCTGTCCTTCGTACCCGTGAAGTCCAGCCCGGCGCAGTTCAGGCAGCTGATCGCGGACGACCTCGCCAAGATCGGCAAGGCAGTGAAGGATGCGGGCATCCGTATCGACTTCTGAGATTCACTCTTCGCCGGCTGGCATCGGCGCCGCCGGCCGATACGCGCGAAAGTCCAGCGCCCGCAGCAGCCTCGCGGTCTCCTGGATGAGGCGGCTGGCGGGCCGCGCGGTCGGCATTGCCAGCACCAGGCTGTTCCACATGGCCGGAGGCCCGATGGGGGCTGCCCGCACCTTCGCGCGGCGCGCGCTGAGATTGAGCGCGCCCTCGGGCAGGATGGAGCAGGCCATTCCCTCCTCGACCACCGTCAGCGCCGTGTGCACGGCACCCACTTCGGCCACGATGTTCAGGTTGATCTTGCGCGGCAGCATCACCGCGTCGACCAGGCTTCGGATGGGGTTCGGCACGGCGGGCAGGATCAGCGGGAAATCGGCAAGGGATGCCAGCGAGACGCGCTCGGGCAGCCGATAGCCTTCTGGCGTGACGAGCAGCAGCCGCTCGCGCATCAGGGGCTCGTAGCTCAGCAACGGCGTTGGCGGAGGGTCGAAGAGCACGCCGACGTCGATGCGCCCGGCCAGCAAGCCCTCGCGCAGCGAGAGGCTCAGCCCTTCCACCACCGACAGCATCGCATTGGGCAGCCGTTCGCGGAACTCCCGCACGAGCGGCACGCACAGGCCGCTGGCTACCCGGTTCGGCAGCCCCACCACCACCTTGCCGGCGGGTTCGTCGCTCATCTCCTTGATCTCGAACAGGGCCTGCGCGGCTGCGTTGAGCATGACGCGGGCATGGGCTTGCAGCGCATGGCCCGCCTGCGTCGGCGTGACGCCGCGGCCGGTGCGTTCCAGCAGGCGCTGGCCGAGCTCCTGTTCAAGCAATGCGACCTGTCGGCTGATGCTCGGTTGCGCCAGGTTCAGGGCGGCCGCGGCGCGGCTGAAGCTGCCTTTCTCGACCACGACGACGAAGTACTCGAGCTGTTTGAGATCCATAGCGCAAAGACATATCTGATATAGGCCTCATTCGATTTAACTTTGCTTGCGTTCGGCCCAGACTCAAGGTTTTCCCGGGGAAGCCGGGCTCGAGGAGCAACGATGAAGAGATTCGAATCGAAGGTCGCGATCGTGACCGGCGCGGGCTGCGTGGGCGCAGGCTGGGGCAACGGTCGCGCGATGGCCGTGCGGCTCGCGGAAGAGGGCGCCAGGGTGCTCGCGGTCGACCGCGACGCCGAGCGCCTGGCCGAGACCCTGTCGCTCGCTGGCAGCGCCGCGGCATCCATCACCACCTGCATCTGCGACGTGACCGGTTCCGCGAGCGTGCAAGCGATGGTCGAGGCCTGCATCGAGACCTATGGCGCGCCCGACATCCTGATCAACAACGTCGGCGGCTCGGCCGCGGGCGGCCCGGTGCAGCTCAGCGAAGAGGCCTGGGACACGCAGATCGACGTCAATCTCAAGAGCGTGTTCCTCACCTGCAAGCACGTGCTGCCGCACATGATCGAGCGCAAGCGCGGCGCCATCGTCAACGTGGCCTCGACCTCGGGCCTGCGCTGGACCGGCAGCGCGCAGGTGGCCTATGCGGCCAGCAAGGCCGGGGTGATCCATCTGTCGCGCGTGGTGGCGGTCCAGCATGCGGCCGACGGCGTGCGCGTCAACACCGTGGTGCCGGGACAGCTGCACACCCCGATGGTCGAGGCACGCCTGGCCAGGCAGCGCACCGGTGGCGACATCGAAGCGCTGCTGGCGTCGCGCGTCAAGCGCATCCCGCTGGGCTTCATGGGCGACGGCCGCGACACGGCGAGCGCGGCGCTCTACCTCGCCAGCGACGAAGCCCGCTTCGTGACCGGCACCGAACTGGTCGTGGACGGCGGCATGACGGCGCGCTGCGACTGAGCGGCCCGCAAGGCAAGCAAGGAGACAAGCGATGAAGAGAAGACAAGTCCTGGCCGCGGCCGCGATGCTTTCGCTGGCATCTGCCGCATTCGCGCAGGCCGGCGGGAAGCCGGTCCGCATCGTCACCTCGTTCAGCCCGGGCGGCCCGGTCGACTTCGTGGCGCGCACGCTGGCCGAGCAGCTCGGGCGCGAACTCAAGCGCCCGGTCATCGTCGACAACAAGCCCGGCGCCAACGGCGCGCTCGGCGCATTGGAAACCCTGCGCTCCGAAGCGGATGGCAGCACGATCTGGATCACCAGCGTGGGCGCTGCCGCCATCAATCCGTCGCTGGTCGAGAAGTCGCCCTACGACACCCAGCGCGACTTCGCGCCGGTCTCGCTCGTGGCGAACAACGTGGAAGTGCTCGTGGTCGGCGCGAAGGACCCTGCAGCGGATGCCGCGGAGTTCGTGAAGACGGCCAAGGCCAGCAAGGAGTCCACGCCGATGGCCTCTTCGGGGTCCGGCAGCATTCCCCATCTGGCCCTGATTCAGCTCGAGGAAGCCACCGGCGCACGCTTCCTGCATGTGCCGTACAAAGGCATGGCACCGGCTTTCACGGACCTGATGGGCGGCCAGGTCAAGGGCGTGTTCGCCGACGTCGCGGCGATCATGCCGCACGTGCAGGGCGGCCGGCTCAAGGCGATCGGCATCGCGGCGGGCAAGCGCCATCCTTCGCTGCCGCAGGTCAAGACCTTCGACGAGCAGGGCATCAAGGCCGTGGACACGAACAACTGGTATGCGCTCTTCGTCTCGGCGAAGACGTCTCCGGCGGTGGTGCAGGAGCTGAACAAGGCCGTGCGCAGCGCGATCGCCAACCCCGATGTCAGCGCCCGGCTGCTGCGTGGTGGCGCCGAGCCGAAGACATCCACGCCGCAGGAGCTTGCAGCGCTGCTGAAGGCCGACACGGCCAAGTGGGCCGCATTGATCAAGTCACGCAACATCAAGGCTGAATGATGAGCACGAGCCACATCCGCGTTCCGCTGGTGGTGCCGGGCACGGTTCCCGAGCTCGCCGGCATCGAGGCCCGCATCCTCTCGGAGCGCGGCCGGATCTCGCTGCTCTACCAGGTGCTGCTCAACAGCCCGAGCATCGCCAGTGGCTGGGAGTCGATGCTGACGGCCGTGCGCAACCGCACATCGGTGCCGGCCGACCTGCGCGAGATGATCATCCTGCGCGTCGCCGTGCTCAACGAGGCGGCCTTCGAGTTCGAGGCGCATGTGCCGCATGCGTTGAAGGCCGGATTCGCGCAGGAGAAGATCGATGCGCTGTGCGCGCCCGATCCCGCAGGCGCCTTTGAAGGGGTCTTCACGCAGGATGAGCTTCTGCTGCTGGCGCTGACCGATAGGATGACGCGCGATGTCAAGGTGCCCACCGAGCTGATGGACCGCCTGAACGTGCGCTTCGAGCCTTCGGCCGTGGTCGAAGTGGTCGCCACCGCGGCGGCCTACAACATGGTGTCGCGATTCCTCGTGGCGCTGAACATTTCGCACTAGACACCGCCATGACAGATGCAACCACCGAGGCCGGCGTTCCCTCGAGGACCTATCTGGAGCGACCCTCGCAACCGAGCCTGCGCCTGCCACCCGGGGCCTGCGACAGCCATGTGCACGTCTTCGGGCCGACCGCGCGCTTTCCTTATGCGCCAGGCCGCCCGGCCACGCCGCTGGAAGCGCCCAAGGAGACGCTGTTCGCGCTGCATCGCGCCCTGGGCATCGAGCGCTGCGTGATCGTGCAGTCGATCACGCACGGCACCGACAACCGCGTGGTCGAGGACGCCATCGCGGCGGGGCAGGGCCGCTATCTCGGCATCGCCCTGGTCGAGGCCGACGTGCCCGATGCCGAACTCCAGCGCCTGGCGCAAGCGGGCATGCGCGGCGTGCGCTTCAACTTCATGCGGCATATCGCGACCACCGCGGGCGTCGAGGCGGTGCTCGCGCTGACGCCGCGCCTGGCTGCCGTCGGCATGCATTTGCAGGTGCACTTCGAGAGCGAGCTGGTCCACGAACTCTCCGCGCCGCTGCAGCGCAGCCAGGTTCCGGTGGTGATCGACCACATGGGGCGCGTGGATGCCACGCGCGGGCCGGATGCTTCCGACTTCCAGGCGCTGCTGAAGCTGCTGGAGAACCCGCGTTTCCACGTGAAGGTCAGCGGCATCGATCGCGTCGACGCGCATGCACCGCCGGCCGGGCGCTATGCCCATGGCGAGGCGCTGGCCCGCATCCTGGTGGAGCGCTTTCCCGAGCGCTGCGTGTGGGGCACCGACTGGCCGCATCCCAACCACACCCACATTCCCGACGACGGCGTGCTCGTGGATGCACTGGGCCGTATCGCGCCGGATGCGAGGCATCTGGAGCAGTTGCTCGTGCATAACCCCCAGGCCCTGTACCGGTTTCCAACCTGAGCCGCGGCTTCGACGCCACACGGTTCCATCCGAGGTGCACATGTCAACAACTGGCCGGATTCCAACCGACGTCGTACTCCTGCGATGCCATGGCCCGCTCTCGACTCCGGCTGGGTTCGGCGAGGGAGTGGCGACTTTGCCTTGCTGGAAGGGAATCGGTGGCCGCATCGTCCGGCATATTCATTCGCAGGCGCTGCAGCTCTCGTACGTCTACCTGGGATTGCCTCGCCGCACGGCGCTGTCGAGGCACTGCCTGATCGAGCTCGCCACGGAGGCGGGCAAGGTCTGGCCCGGCACACGGGTGGCGGCCTCCCGCCTGACGCTGATGCACGACATCGCCGGTGCCAGCGCGGACTCGCCGGCGCGCTCTCACTACGTCGTCGAGATGAAACCCGAACCCGGCTGGGGCATCGAGCTGCAACGCTGGTACGACCAGGAGCACCTGCCCGCGCTGGCCGCGGTGCCGGGCTGCATACGCGCCCAGCGCTTCTGGAACAACGACGACGAGCAGGAGTCGCTGGCGTGCTACGACCTCGTCTCGGACCGGACCACGGCCTCCGCCGAATGGCTGGCGGTCCGCGAGACGAGCTGGAGCGCTCGCGTGCGGCCCCATTTCATGAAGCCCGTGCGAACCATGTTCGCCCTGGCCGACGCCGCTCTGCCTTAGGTGATCGTCCGGCCCGCCGGCAGGAACTGCTGCGGTCGGCACGGACGGCGACCAGTTCGCGCGCCCCCTTGGCGCGATGCGGCGCGATACGGCGCGATGCCTCGCGCGAGGCAGCCCTGCATCGAAGCAGCAGTCCTGCGCCCTCGCTACCGCGCCGAGGCGCCGCCATCGACCGGAATGATCGCCCCGGTCATGTAGCTGGAAGCAGGCGAGGCCAGCAGCAGGGCCAGTCCCTTGATCTCGTCGGCCTGGGCCACGCGGCCGAGGGGAATGTGGGTGCGCATCCGCTCGGCGGATTCGGGAAGGCGCAGGCGCCCGCCGTTGATGTTGGTGGCGAAGGGGCCGGGCGCGATGGCGTTCACCAGCACGTTGTGCGGTGCCAGCTCCATGGCGGCCTGCCTCACCAGGTTGTTCGCCGCCGCCTTCGAGGTGACGTAGGCGTAGCCCGAGAGCGACTCGGAGCGCAGGCCCGCGATCGATGTGGTCACGACGATGCGTCCCTCCCGGCGCGGCTTCATGTGCCGCGCCGCGGCGCGCACGGTGTGCAGCACGCCGTCGAGGTTGATGCGCAGTACCTTGTCCCAGTGCGCGAGGTCGATGTTCTCCAGCTGGCCCGCCTCCACGACGAAGCCGCGTCCTGCGCTGATGCCCGCGTTCGCGAACACGCAGTCGATGGCGCCGTGGCGCGCAGCCATGCTGTCCACCAGCGCGTCAACGGCCGTGGCGTCGGCCACGTCCAGCGTCGCACCTTCAACGAGCGGATAGCGCGATTTCAGGCGCTGCACCTCGGTGTCCAGCGCCTGCGCATCCATGTCGGTCATGAGCGTGCGTGCGCCGGCCTCCAGCATGGTCTCGGCGTATGCCAGGCCGAGGCCGCTGGCGGCGCCGGTGACCAGCACGCTGCGCCCGGTGAGGTCGAAGAGTGAAGGGATGCTCATACGGCCTCCGCCTTCTTCGTCATTGGCAGCAGGGTCTCCCAGTGCTCCGCCGCCTCGATCATGTAGTGGACCGTGAGCACCACCTTCTTGAAGTACCACCGACCGTCGATGCGCACGTAGGCGTCGTCGAAGCGGCCCACCACGTAGAAGCTCTTGCCGCCGTGCACCGGGCGGCCGTCCAGGTACGACTGGCCGGTGCCCGTGTCGCCGTCGACGCTCACCTCGTGCTGGTGGATGAACTGCCGCGCGTACTGCACGGGGAAGTTCTCGAAGAAGGTGCGGATGGCCTCGCGGCCGAAGACCTCGGGTCGGCCGTTGTAGATGACGCTGGCGTCCGGCGCGAACAGTTCGTACAGGCGCGGGCCCTGGTCCTCGTTGACCAGCGTGTGGTAGCGCGCACGAAGGGCGCGGATCGCCTCCACGCTCTCCAGCTGGTCGACGCGGCGCTGAAGGGCCTGAAGTTGCTGTGCGACCTGCGCGAGCGTGTTGCCGGAATCCGTGTTCATTCGAAGTCTCCTGTAGAAAGTGCTCGGCCCTGGCAGCGCAGGGCCGTCGTGTGGAAGGAAGAAAGCTCCGTCTCACCCCGCGTCGGGGTGCTGCGCGCCGAAGTCGGAAAGGATCGCGCGCATGCGCTTCTCGACCGACGCGCCCGTGTGGGCGTGCGGGATGACGTAGAAGCGCCCCGCGCGCACGGCCGCCAGCGTGGCCGAGGCGACGTCCGTCGCGTCGATGGGGGATGCCGCCATGCCTTGGCGCACCCTCTCGTCATAGGTTGCGGCGGGCGCGACGGTATCGGCGAGGTTTTCGGGCCGGTTGCGCTGGGACACGTGAATGCCGGTGGGCAGCAGCGAAGGGCAGACCACGGTCACGCCGATTGGCGAGCCGGCCTGCTCCAGGTCGCGCGCGAGGCATTCCGAGAAGGCGACCACCGCGTGCTTGCTCGCGCTGTACACGGCGGAGCCCGCCAGCGTCGCGAGCCCGGCGGCCGACGCCGTGTTGATCACATGGGCCGGGCGGCCGCGTGCGCGCATGCGCGGAACGAAGCTGCGCACGCCGTTGGCGACGCCCAGCACGTTCACGCCCAGCACCCACTGCCAGTCCGCATCGGTCGCGGCCCAGGCGGGCCCGAGCACCGCGACGCCCGCATTGTTGAAGAGCCAGTCGACGCCGCCGAAGCGGTCGTCGCAGGCTTGTGCGAAGGCTTCGACGTCTGCGGCGCGACTCACGTCGCAGCGCTGCGCCAGCGTGGGCACGCCCATCGATCGAACCAGCGCCTCGGTGGCTGCGAGCGCCTCGACCTCCACGTCGGCGAGCGCCACGGCCATGCCCTCGCCCGCGCAGGCCAGGGCCAGCGCGCGGCCGATGCCGCTGCCCGCGCCGGTGACGGCGGCCACGGCGGGTGCAGCGAGGGTGCGCGGTGTGGAGGCAGCAGTCATTCCAGCGTCACTCCCGCCGTGCGAAGGACTTCCGTCCACTTGGCGGCTTCCTTGGCCACATAGACCTGGAACTCCGCATGCGGCATGTCGATGATGAAGCCGCCCGCCGATTCGAGCGTGTTCTTCACCTCCTGCGAGCGCAGGGCTTCCGAGGTCTCCACCGACAGGCGCTTGACGATGTGCTCCGGCGTCTTCGCGGGCGCGAAGAACCCGCCCCAGGTCAGCGACTCGACGCCTGGGTAGCCGGCCTCCGCCATGGTCGGCACCTCCGGCAGCATCGGCATGCGCTGTCCGCGCGTGACTGCCAGTGCGCGCAGCTTGCCGCCGCGGATGTGCGGCGCGGCGGTCTGGAGGAAGTCGAACATCGCATCGACGTTGCCCGAGACGAGGTCGACCAGTGCCGCTGAAGTCGCCTTGTAAGGCACGTGCGTGAAGCGCGCGCCGGTGCGCGTCTGCAGCAGCTCCAGGCACAGGTGCCCGCCGGTGCCGTTGCCGCCCGAGCCGAAGTTGAGCTTGCCCGGGTTCTTCTTCGCGAGCTCGACCAGTTCACTCACCGAACCGACGCCGAGCCTGGGGTTCACCACCAGCACGTTCGGGTTGCCCGAGAGTCCGTGGATGGCCACGAAGTCCTTCACCGGGTCGTAGCGGATCGTCTTGTACAGCGCGCTGTTGGTGCCCTGGGTGCCCTGCGTGCCCAGCAGCAGCGTGTAGCCGTCAGGCGGCGCGCGCGAGACGAACTCCGCGCCGATCGAGCCGCTCACGCCCACCTTGTTGTCGATCACGATGGGCTGCCCCAGTCGCGCGGCGAGCACGCGCGCGATCACGCGGGCCTGCAGGTCGACGACGCTGCCTGCCGAAAAGGGCACCACCAGCGTGATGGGCCGGCTGGGGTAGGTCTCCTGGGCGCGCAGCACCGGCGCAAGCGGAAGCAGGCCGGTGGCGAGCGCGAATTGGCGTCGGTTGAGGCTCATGTGTGTCTCCCGGATCAGTTCTGCCTGAGGATCTCGGCCCACGGGGCGTGGCCCGCGAGCACGTCGCTGCCTTCCAGGTCGACCTCGAAGTTCTCGAGAACGCGGCACACCAGCATGTAGTAGCCGATGGTCATCACGACCTCCATCAGCTGCTGGTGCGGCAGTTGCGCGGCCAGCGCATCGAACATCTCGCTCGGCGCCTTGACCTGGCGCACCACGGCGTCGGTGAAATCGAGCACGCGGCATTCGAGTTCGCTGAACGGGGCCCTGTCGACGCTGCCTTGCGGATGGTCGAGCACCGCCTCGACCTGGGTGGCTGGCACGCCGGCCTGCGCAGCCACGCGGCGGTGCTGTGTCACCTCGTAGCTGGAGCCGCACAGCGCACCCACGCGCAGGATCACCAGCTCGCGCTGCGACACCGGCAGCGAGGCGTGCCGCAGGATGCTGGAGCCCAGGGCCAGGAAGCCCTGCGCGGTGGCGCCGCCGTGAGCCACCATGCGGTAGATGTTGAGAGGAGGGCGCCCGCCCAGCAGTGCGTGGAGTTCAGCGGGCGCCTGGGCGAGGTCGAAGTAGGGGATGCGAGCCATGGTCTTTTTCAGTCGAGTCGGATGGCGGCGGCGCGGATCACTTCGCGCCACCGGAGGGTTTCGCTGCGCGCGAAGTCGGCCAGCGCCTGGGACGTGCCGCCCTGGGGCTCGATGGTCAGTTCGCGCATGCGATCGGCCACTGCCGCGGTCTGCAGCGCGCGGTTCACTTCCTGGTTGAGCCTGTCGATGACGGGCGGCGGCGTGCCGCTGGGAGCCCAAAGTCCGCCCCAGGCCGCGATCTCGCAGTCCGGCAGTCCCAGTTCCTCGAAGGTCGGTACCTGCGGCAGCAGCGGCAGCCGGGCGCGCGAGGTGACGGCCAGCGGGCGGATCTTCTCGCTGCGGATGTAGGCGAGGTTGCCCGCCACGTTGTCGAAGATCGCAGGCACCTGCCCACCGAGCACGTCGGTGAGCGCTGGAGCGCTGCCCTTGTACGGGATGTGTGCGAGCTGCACCTTGGCCGCGCGGTTGAGCAGCACGAGCGAAAGATGGCCGCTGGTGGCATTGCCGGGCGTGGCGACGGCGATGCGCTCGGGCTTGGCCCTGGCCATGGCCAGAAAGCTCTTGAGGTCGCGCGTCTCGAAGGCCGGGTTGACGCACAGCACGTTGTAGACCTTGCCTTCGAGCGCGATGGGCGCGAAGTCCTTCACCGGGTCGTAGTCCAGCTTCGGATAGAGGCTGACGTTCATCGCGTGGGTTGCGTTGCTGCCGTAGAAGAGCGTGTAGCCGTCGGGCGCACTGCGCGCCGCTGCCGCGGCCGCGATGTTTCCGGAGGCGCCCGGACGGTTGTCGACGATCACCGGCTGGCCCAGCTGGCGGCCCAGTTGCTCGGCCAGGCGCCGCGAAGACTGGTCGGCCGAGCCGCCCGCCGGAAAGCCCACGATCAGGCGTGTGGGGCGGCTGGGGTAGGCATCGTCGCGCGCCGCCATCGCGGCGCCCAGGTGCGGCGCCGCGACCGTGCAGGCGGCTGCCTGGAGGAATCGGCGTCTCTGAAGCGGCTGCATGGTCTTGCTCAGGCCGAGGCGCGCGGCGCGGCGATGCCGCCGGTCAGGCCGCCATCGACGACCAGCGCGTGGCCGTTCACGTAGGAGGCTTCGTGCGACATCAGGAAAAGGGCCGCATAGGCCACTTCCCAGCCGGTTCCCTGGCGGCCGAAGGGCAGCGGCATCGCGAGGCGGTCGGACCTGCGGCGCGTCGCCGCGCGGCCGATGGGCGTGTCCATCAGGCCGGGCAGGATGCTGTTGCAGCGCACGCCCCTAACCTGCCCCGCCATCGCGATGGAGCGGGCGAGCGACACCTGCGCCGCCTTGGTCGTCTCGTAGGCCGGGTTGAAGCTGGAGTTGCGCAGCGCCGCGATCGACGACAGCAGCACGATGGAGCCGCCGGGCGCCATGTGCCGCAGCGCCTGCTGCCCGAACAGCATGCACGAGCGCACGTTGGTGGCGTGCTCTCGGTCCCAGGCCTCGGCGGTCTGGTTGTCCAGCGAGAGCCCGCTGGCCACGCCCACCACCATCACGAGGCCGTCGAGGCCGCCCATCTTCTGCACCGCGCGCTCCACCGTCGAAGCTGCGGCCTCGGGCTGCGAGACGTCGGCCACCTCGGCATGGGCCGTCGCGCCCGATGCGCGCACCAGCTCGCAGGTCTGCTGCAGCGAGGCGGGATTGATGTCGACGCAGGTCAGCGTTGCGCCCTCGTGCGCGAACAGCAGCGAGATCGCCCGGCCGTTGCCCACGGGCGGATCGGGGTCGTCGATGTCGCGCTGGCCCGCGCCCACCACCAGGATGCGCCGCTGCGCGAGGCGTTGCGCGGAGGGGCGGAGGTTGCCGAGCGCTTCGGCGAAAAGCTGCTGCTCGGGCTGGATGGCTTGCGAGGGCATGAACGTCTCCTTCTTCGTCTTTCAATGCGTTCATGGTTCGATTTTGGAAACGTTTCCGAAATGGTGGAAACCCTCGCCCGCTGTCACCTAAGATTCACCCCGTCCCAGTCCCCGTCTCCTTGCTCGCAAGGGAATCTCCATCCGAATGAATGCAGGAAAACAGAAGATCGATCTGCGCGACGTGGCGCGCCTGGCGGGCGTCTCGCTGGGCAGCGCATCGCGCGCGATGAACGGCGTCGGCGCCTCGGCGGCCACGCAGGAGAAGGTCAACCAGGCGGCTGCGGCGCTGGGCTACCGGCCCAACCACGCGGCGCGCGTGCTGCGCTCGAGGCTCAGCCGCACCGTCGGGTGCCTGCTGCCCGACATCTCGAACCCGCTGTATGCGCAGGTGTTCCGCGCGCTGGAAGACGAGTTCCTGCGCCACGACTACCTGCTGCTGCTGGCCAACGGCGCCAACGACGTCGATCGCGAGACGAAGGCATTGGGAACGTTCACGCAGCGTGGCATGGACGGCGTGATCCTCGCGCCCGGCAACGAGCGCAACGCGGCGCTGGTGGAGGCGCTGCGCGTGCTGCCGATGCCGGCCATCGTGTTCGACCGCGAGGTCAGCGGCGCCCACGACGCCGTGCTCATCGACCACGCGGGCGGCGTGCGGCGCGTGGTCGAGCACCTGCTGGGCCTGGGGCACCGCGACATCGCCCTCGTGCTCTGGCAGGGCGACACGCGGCCGGTGCGCCGCCGGGTGCAGGGCTTTCGCACCGCGTTCCAGGCCGCGGGCCTGCCGGTGCCCGACCTGCTGGTGCAGGCGCGCAGCGTCACGGCCTCGGTCAAGGCGGAAGTCACGGAGCTGCTTGCGCGACCCGACCGGCCGACCGCGCTGATCGTGCAGGGCACGCACATGCTCAACAGCGCACTGCGCGCCATCGCCGCGCGCGGGCTCCAGGTGCCACGCGACATCTCGGTGGTCGCCATCGGCGACACGCCCTTCGCGGCCGAGCACGACCCCGCGGTGAGCGTGCTCGACATCGACCAGGCCGAGACCGCGCGCTGCCTGGTCGACCTGCTGCTCACGCGGATCGCCGACAACGGCCTGCCGCAGCGCAAGGCGCGCGTCGGGCTGCGCTACGTGGAGCGCGATTCGGTGGCCGCGCCGCCGCGGTATTCCTGAACGAGCGCATCCACCAGCTCGGCGACCGTCGGCACGGCGCGCACGCCGGAGACCGAGTGGCCCGCGCTCCAGATGTCCGTCCAGCGCTGGCTGGGCGCCGCATTGGCGCCGCCGCCGTAGCGTCTTCTCGCTTCTTCCACCGAGATGCTTTCGTCGAGCGTCGAGATGTCGATGCCCAGCCGCCGTGCCGAGGGCGCCAGGAAACTGGCGGGCAGGCCGGTGAAGCCGCGCGTGAGCAGCACGTCGTCGATCGAGCTGTCGACCAGCATCTGCCGGTATTCGTCGCTCGCCAGGCTCTCCTGCGTGGCGATGAAGCGGGTGCCCATGATGCCGAGGTCGCAGCCTAGCTCCCTGGCGGCGCGCAGGGCCACACCGTCCGACAGCCCGCCGGCCAGCACGATGGGGCCGTCGAACACCCCGCGCACCGCGCGCACGAAGGCGAAGGGGTTCGCCCAGCCGGTGTGGCCGCCGGCGCCCGCGGTGAGCAGCACGAGGCCGTCGACACCCGACTCGACGGCGCGCACCGCATGGTGCAGCGAGGCCACGTCGGCGAACACCCGGCAGCCGCCTTCGTGCAGGCGCGGAACCACCGCAGCGGGCGAGCCCACGCTGGTGATCACGAGCTGCGCGCGGTGCCGTGCGATGAGCTCTACCTCGGCCATCACACGCGCGGGGTCGCGCCGCATGATGAGGTTGGGGCAGTAGGGCGCCGTGCGTCCAGGTGCGGCGGCGGCTTCTTCGTCCAGGCGGGTGAGCCAGGCATCGAATTCGTCGAGCGTCTGGCAGTTGGCCGTCGGAAAGGCGCCGATCACGCCTGCGGTGCAAGCGGCGGACACCAGTTCGATGCCCGAGACTCGCAGCATGGGCGCGACGATCAGCGGCAGAGCCAGTCGATCGAGGAAGGGAAGTGCTTTGGTCATTGCAGTGCGGTCGATGCGTTCAGGTGCGCCAGCGCGGCGCGCGTTTGCCGGATGAGTTCCTCGACGATCGCGGCCAGCGGCTCGGTGCGCGTGGCGAAGCCGATGGCGGGCCCGAGCGAGAGCATGCCGCCGCGCCAGTCGCCGTCGCCGTAGCAGCGGTCGCGCGCCACGCGGCTATCGAGCAGGGTGCCGAAGGCGGCGTGGTCGGCCGCGCCGGCGCGCTCGATGGCGTCGACCTGCGCGGCGGTGTCGTTGCGCAGCACGCGCCAGGTGTTGCCCAGCGTGTGCAGCAGGCGCACGGTGCTGTGCTCGTCGCAGCCAAGCAGGTGGTTCTTGTAGGCGGCGTGGGCAGACACCTCGTCGCTCACGAGGAAGCGGCTTCCCATCAGCACGCCGTCGGCACCGAGCGCGAGCGCGGCGGCGATCTGGCTGCCATGGCCGATGCCGCCGCCAAGCACCAGCGGAACGTGGAACTGCCCGCGCGCCGTGGCCAGCGCGCCCATCAGCATGGTCGGCAGCTCGTTGGCGCCGGGGTGCCCGCCTTCCTCCATGCCGACCAGTGCGACCGCATCGGCGCCGGCCGCCTGCGCGGCGAGGGCGTGCCGCACGCTCGATGCCTTGTGGATCACGATGCCGCCGGCTTCGTGGATCGCCCGGATCAGCGCATCGGGCGCGTAGCCCGCGGTCTCGAAGTGCCGCACGCCATGTTCGAGCGCGGTCTCCAGCGAAGCCCGCACACCGGCGTTGGCCTGCGGGCGCGCCGACAGCGTGAGGTTGACGCCGAAAGGGCGGCCCCCGGTGATCTCGCTGCAACGCCGCAGCTGCTCGTACAGCGCGGCCTCGCCGTCGAAGGAGCGCGGTGTGATGAAGCCCATGCAGCCTGCGTTGGTCAGCGCGCCCACATAGCGCGCGTCCGAGAGCCACATCAGCCCGCCGCCGAGGATCGGATAGGCCAGGCCGAAGAGCCGCGTCAGCCGTGTGGGCAGCGGTGGCTGGCTCACTGCAGCAGCTGCCGTGCGTTGTCGAGGCCGGGCGCGTCGCCCAACGCCGACGGATCGACGCCCGCGAGTGGCACCGGAAAGCGCACCAGCGACAGCGCCTCGGCGCCGTTGAGCAGGCCGCGCTGCGCGAACTGAGGCAGCGCAGCGAGATCTGCGGGCGACACCACGGGCGCGACGGGCAGGTCGTTGCGGGCCATCGTCTCGAAGGCTTCGGCCGAATCGCGCGTGGCGAGCTGCTGCGCGATGCGGTCGTTGATGGCCTGTGCCTGCTTCTTGCGCGCGCCCAGCGAGCGGTAGGCCTCGCCTGTGAAGTCGCCCATGTCGAGCACCTGGCAAAGCCGCGCCCAGAAATGGTCTTCGAGCGCGGCGACGCTCAGGTGCTGCCCGTCGCGGCAGCGGAAGCTGCCGTACGCGGGCTTCAGCTGCGTGGACGCGCGCTGGCGCTCGAGGCTGTCCGCGCCGTCGGCGCGGTAGGCGCCCAGGCGTGGGTTCATCCAGTGCAGCACGCAGTCGGCCAGGGCCACGTCCAGGTGCTGGCCCTGGCCCGTGTGTTCGCGCTGCAGCAGCGCCGCCAGCGTGGACGACAGCGCATACGTCGAGCCGCACAGGTCCGCCACCGGCAGGCCGAAGTTCTGCGTGGGCGGGCCGCCGGGTTCGCCCGAGACCGCGAGCGCGCCCGACGCGGCGAGGTAGTTGATGTCGTGGCCCGGCAGCTGCGCCCAGGGCCCCTGCTGGCCATAGCCGCTGAGGGAGACGTACACCAGGCGCGGGAAGCGCTCGCGAAGGCTCGCGTAGTCCAGGCCCAGGCGCGCCATCACGCCGGGGCGGTACGACTCCACCAGCACGTCGGCCTGCGCCACGAGCTCGTGCACGCGGGCGCGCTGCGCCTCGTCCTTCAGGTCCGCGAGCAGGCTGAGCTTGCCCCGGTTGACCGCCTCGAAGCCGCCCGGCCCCATGCGCCGCGCGTTGTCGCCGCCGGGCGGGCGCTCGATCTTGATGACGCGCGCGCCCATCTCCGCGAGGTTCTGCGTGAAGAAGGGGCCGGGCAGCAGTTCGCTGAAGTCGAGAACGGTGACGCCCGCGAGCGGGCCGCCGGCGCTCACGCTGCCCCTCGCTCGACGATGACCGCATCGAGCGGCAGGGCGCCTTCGCCCCGGGCACCGACCCAGATCGGGTTGAGGTCCATCTCCTCGATGCGCTCGGCGTTCGCCGTCACGAACTCGGACACACCCAGCAGCAGTCGCTCCAGCGCGGGCACGTCGGCCACGGGGCGGCCGCGCGCGCCGTCGAGCACGGGGAAGCAGCGCATCTCGCGCACCATCGAAGCGGCATCCTCGGGGCTCAGCGGGAGCAGCCGGCGCGTGACGTCGCGCAGGATCTCCACGTAGACCCCGCCCAGGCCGAATGTCATCACATGCCCGAACACCGGATCGCGCGTGACGCCCGCCATCAGCTCCACGCCGCCGCCCGGCGCCATCTTCTCGATCAGCAGGCCGTCGATGGCCGCATCGGGCTTGTGATGCCGGGCCGAGGCCATGATGTCGTCCCATGCCAGCGCCAGCTGCGCGCCGTCGGCGATGCCGACGCGCACGCCGCCGATGTCCGACTTGTGCAGGATGTCGGGGCTCGCGATCTTCGCGACCACCGGATAGCCCATGCCGTCGGCGATACGGCGCGCTTCTTCACGCGTGCGCGCCACGGCCACGGGCAGCAGCGGGATGCCGGCCTTCTCCAGCAGGGCCTTGGCCTGCAGTTCCGAGAGGCTGCGCACCTCGTCCTGCGCCGCTGGCACTGCGGCCGGAAGGCGGCGCGCCGGGCGGCCCGCCGCGCTGCGGTGCCAGCGGCCCCATTCGGTCCAGCGCCGGATCGCGGCGATCGCCTTGCCGACCGAGCGCGGCGGCGCGAAGCCGGCTTCCACCAGCATGCGGTAGCCCTCGCCGAGCCGGTCGCTCATCCAGATCGGCACGATGGGGCTGCGCACACGCTGCTGCGCGGCGATGATGGTCTGCGCCATGCGGATGGTGGTTTCGCCGTAGTCCAGCGCGATCGGCGTGACCACGCAGCCCGTGTTGGGGTCCGCCGCCACCGCGCCGAGCGTGCTCTCGACGAGGTCGGCGTCGCTGAGCACGGCGGCCGTGGTGTCGACCGGGTTGTTGATGGCCGCGTAGTCGGGCAGCTTGCCGCGAAGCAGCTCCGTGGTCTCGGGCGCGAACTCGGCCAGCGTGAGGCCGGCGGTGCCCACCGCATCGGCGGTCAGCGCGGTGGTGCCGCCCGAGGAGCAGTACACGCCGATCGCTTCGCGCTCGCCGGGCATGGTGCGAGCGAAGAGCCAGGCCGTGTCGACCAGTTCGTCGATGTCGTCGACCTCGATCACGCCGTACTGGCGGAACACCGCGCTGTTGACCTCGGCCGAGCCTGTCAGCGAAGCTGTGTGCGACTGCGCGGCGCGCTGGCCGTACTCCGACTTGCCGACCTTCAGCGCGATCACCGGCTTGCCGTTGTCCGCCGCGCACTGGAGCGCGGCCAGGAAGCGCGGGCCGTCCTTGATGCCTTCGAGCAAGGTCACGATCACCTTGATGTCCGGCGCGGTCGCCATGTAGTGGATGAAGTCGGCCACCTGCAGGTCCACCTCGTTGCCGGTGGAGGCCCACAGGCCGATGCCGATGCCGCGCTCCATCGCCTGCATCACGTTGCGCCCCAGGCCGCCGCCCTGCGTGGCCAGGCCGATCGGGCCCTTGACCAGGTCATGCGGGAACGATGGCGAGAAGGTCATGCCCAGGCGGGCGTTGACGTTGGTGAGGCCCGGGCAGTTGGGGCCGTAGATGCGCATGCCGGCCTGATCGGCGATCTCCTTGAGCCGGGCCTGGGCGCGTTGGCCCTCGGCACCGGCCTCGCCGAAGCCCGAGGTGAGGATGATCGCGAAGGGCACGCGCCGGGCCGCGCATTCCTCCATCACCGCGATGACGCCCGAAGCGGGCACGGCGATCACGGCGACGTCGGGCGTCTGCGGCAGCGAGGCGATGCTGGGCCAGCAGCGATGGCCGCGCAGCTCGCTCTTGGTGGGATTGACCAGGTAGAGCTCGCCGTCGATCTGCGAATGGTCGAGCAGGTTGCTCAGGGTGCGCCCGCCGATGCTCTGCGGCCGCTCGGAGGCGCCGACCAGGGCGATGGCGCGCGGATTGATGAGGCGAGACAGGTCGGTGCTGAAGGCCGGATGGGTCATGCTGTGCGACTCCCGCGGCGTTCAGGCGATGGCCGAGATGCCGAGGATCTCGCGCCCGACGATCAGCGTCTGCACTTCGGTCGTGCCTTCCGGAATGGTCCCGCCGCGGGTGTCGCGGAAGATCCGCTCGATCGGGTAGTCGGTGGCGTAGCCCAGGCCGCCGTGTACCTGCAGCGCCATGCTGGCCACCTCGTGGGCGGCTTCTGTGGCGTAGAGCTTGGCGATGGACGCGGCGGTGCGTGCGTCGTGGCCCGAGTCGAGCGCGGCGGCGGCGCGCAGGCCCAGGGCGCGCGCGGCCTCCACGCGGATCGTCATGTCGACGATCAGCTTCTGCACCAGCTGGAAGCTGCCGATGGGCTTGCCGAACTGCGTGCGCGTGCGCGCGTAGTCGATGGAGAGGTCGAGCGCCGACTGCGCGGCGCCCACGGCACCCATCGCGATGTTCACGCGCGCGCTGTCCAGGCCGATCAGCATCTTCTTGAGCGCGCCGCCTTCCTCGCCCAGCAGGTTCTCGCGCGGCACCTTGACGTTGTCGAAGCCCAGCTCGGCCGTGCCGGTGCTGCGCAGCACCATCGTGTCGACGCGTCGCATCTCGTAAGGCGACACGTCGCGCTCGACGAGGAAAGTGGAGAGCTGGCCCTGGCAGTCTGGGCTGAAGGTGCGCGCCACGACGATGCCGAAGTCGCCGAAGGCGCCGTTCGTGATCCACAGCTTGCGGCCGTTGAGCACGTAGTGGTCGCCCTGCAGGTCGGCGCGGGTCTGCACCTGCGCGATGTTGGAGCCCGTGCCCGGCTCGCTGATGGCGCTGAAGCAGCGGCGCTCGTTGTTCAGCAGCGGCTTGAGGAAGCGCTCCTTCTGCGCGGGCGTGGCCTCGGCCGCGAGCTTGTTGATGGCCGCGTTGGTGATGTTGAGCATGGTGCGCAGCGAAAGCCAGGCATAGCCCGCTTCCTCCATCAGCATCGCCCAGGTGAGCTGGTCCAGGCCCATGCCGCCTTCTTCTTCCGACAGCCTTCCGCCCAGGTAGCCGAACTCCGACAGGGGCTTGAGCAGCTCGAAGGGAAAGGTCTTCTCCTGGTCGTGGCGCGCGACGATGGGGGCGACCTCGCTCTTCATGAAGCGGCGGATGCTGTCGCGCAGCATGGCTTGTTCTGCAGTCTGGGTGTACACGTTGTCTCCTGTTTGATGGTGATGAAGGTGGGCCGCGCTCAAGGCTCTGCGGGAGGCGAGGCCTTGGCGCCGCGGCGGGAAGATGAAGAGGCCGGCGAAGAAGCCGTTGAAGAAGAGGCTGCTGCCGTCGCCGGCTGCTCGCGCGTCGCGCCTTCGGCGGCCTGCTTGCGGAAGACGATGGCCTTGACCTCCTGCAGCGCCTCGAGGCAGCGCTCGCGCTGGTCTCGCATGCGATGGGTGAGCCCGGCCACCGAAAGGGCCAGCGTCTCCCCGCCGATCTGGCCGGCGACCGCCACTGCGGTCAGCCCTTCGCTGCCTTCGTTCTCGACCCAGATCCAGCCCTGTTCGCGCGCACGTTCCACCTGCGCTTCGAGTTCGGACAGGTCGGTGAGCGTGCCCGAGGCCAGCACGCGCAGCGGCTTCAGGCGCAGCTGGCGCGCCGCCTCTTCCGGCGTGCCGACCGCGAGGATCGCCTTGCCGAGGGCGGAGACGTGCAGCGCGAGCTTGTCGCCCACGTGCTGCATGTAGCGAAGCGCGTGGCGGCCTTCGCTGAGCGCGATGACTTTCACGACGCCGTTCTCCAGCCGGCCGCACAGGCCGGTCTCGCCGGTGCGGTCGCGCAGCAGCTCGCAGGCCTCGGCACCCACGGCGTACAGCGGGTCGCTTGCGGAGATTTCCTTGGCAACGGTGAGCAGGCGCGCGGTTGGATAGAAGCGCCGGCTGCGCGCGGTGCGCAGCAGGTAGCCCAGTTCGTGCAGCGTGTGCAGCAGGTCGGAGCAGCTGCTCTCGGGCAGGTCCATGAGGCGGGCCAGGTCCGAGTTGGACAGCTCGCGTTTTTCGCGCGCAAAGACTTCGAGCAGGGTCATCGTGCGGGCGGCTGCAGGGACGATGGTTGGCATGAATCCTCCGATAGGTCGTAGAAGTTATCGATCATAGCTACGGGAGTCATGCATTTACCGGCGATTTCAGTTGAATGATTTCCTGGAGGAGGCAGAAAACACGGTTGTCAAACAACGATGGGTTGAAGTAGTCTACGTCTATTCGTAGAAAAAACGCAATTGAAGAGCGTCACAAAACCCGGAGACAACCCTTGAAAACCTTCCTCAAAGCTCTCGTCGCTGCCAGCAGCGCGCTCCTCCTCGCCACTGCAGTGCATGCGGCTGGCGAAGCCGACGGCTGGCCTTCGAAGCCGCTGACCTTCGTCGTGCCGTTTCCACCCGGCGGCATCACCGACAACACTTCCCGCCTGCTTGCGCTGAAGCTGGGCGAGAAGCTCGGCCAGCAGGTGGTCGTCGACAACCGCCCCGGTGCCGGCGGCTCCATCGGCGTGGAATACGCGGTGCGCCAACCGGCGGACGGCTACACGCTGATCTACGGCACGCAGGGCACGCACGCGGCCAACCTCGCGCTCTACAAGAACGTGCGCTACGACCCGGTCAAGGACTTCACGCCCGTGCACGGCATGTCGGAGTCGCCGCTGATCCTGGTCATCAACCCGAACAAGCCGTTCAAGACGGTGCCCGAGCTGGTGGCGTACGCCAAACAGAACCCCGGCAAGCTCAACTTCGGCTCGGCGGGCGCGGGCACGGCCACGCACCTGACGGCGGAGCTCTTCCAGACGACCGCGGGCATCAAGATGACGCACGTGCCCTACAAGGGCAGCAGCCCCGCGTTGACCGACCTGATCGCCGGCAACCTCGACCTGGCCTTCGACTACGCGGCCGTGGTGCTGCCCTTCGTGCAGTCGGGCAAGCTCAAGGCGCTGGCCGTGACCGGCAAGTCGCGCCTGGGCAGCGCGCCCGACCTGCCGACCGTCGCCGAACTGGGCTACCCCGGCGCCGAGTCGAGCGCATGGGGCGCCATGTTCGTCTCGTCGAAGACGCCCGCGCCTATCGTCAAGCGCCTTGCCGACGCCATGGCGGAAGTCATCGTGAATCCGGAAGTCCTGGCCGCCACCGAGAAGTTCGGCAGCGTGCCGATGCGCGGCATGCGCGGCGAGAAGCTCGACGCATTCGTCAGGTCCGAGATGACGCGCTGGCGCGAGGTGGTGCAGAACTCCGGCGCCAGGCTGGAGTAGCACGCGCGCCGCCTCCCCCAACTCCTCTTTTTTCGACAACCGGGAAATCCGTTTCTATGACCACTGACCTGCGTGGCCTGCAGCCACAGCATCCGACGCTCTACCAGCTCGCGCCCGACGGCGAGTCGCTGGAGTTCCTCTATGCGCAATGTCCGGCGTGCCGCAAGCTCGTCTTTCCCGCCAACGTGCCCGGCTGCAGCCACTGCGGCGATCCGCTGCAGGGCGCCGAGAAAGTGGCGCGTCCCGGCGGCGGCAAGCTGCTGGAGTACGTCACTTTGCACGTGCCACTGCTGCCCGGCATGGAGGTGCCGCGCATCGCCGCCGACATCCTCATCGAGGACGGGCTCGTCGAGGAGGGCGTGATCGCCGGCTCCGACGAGTCGGCCCTGCATGTCGGCATGGCGTTGCGTGCCGTCGCGGTGGCGCAGCCGGGCGGCGAGACCTTCGCCTGCCGCTTCGTTCCGGCTGAAGGAGCGGCGCGATGAGCAACTGGATCGACGACAACGAAGGCGTGTACGTGGCCGGCATCGGCATGCACGCGTACCAGTTCCCGAGCGAGACGCCCTACACGCACCTGGGCCTGACCGCGGTGCGCGCCGCGCTGGCGGACGCGGGCCTGGCCTGGCCGCAGGTGAACAGCGCCTACGTGGGCACCACCTCCATCGGCATGGCGGCCGGGCGCGTGATGCTGCGGCACCTCGGCTCCAGCGGGCTCGCGGTCACGCAGGTCGAGAATGCATCGGCATCGGGCTCGTTCGCCTTCCGGCAGGCGTGCATGGAGGTGGCGCGCGGCGTCAGCGACGTGGTGCTGGCGGTGGGCGTGGACAAGCACGGCGACGCCCGGCGCGCGGCCGACAAGGAAGGCCTCGCCCGGCTGAGCGAGACGGCCAACGTGCCTGCCGTGAAGTTCGCGATGATGGCCCGCACCTACCTGCGCGAACGCGGTGCGGACGCGGCCTCCATGGCGCAGGTGGCGGTGAAGAACCATGGCAACGCGTCGCGCAACCCCTTCGCGCAGTTCCGCAAGCCGCGCACCCTCGAACAGGTGCTCGCCTCGCCGGCCGTGGCGGGCGACCTGACCGTGCAGCAATGCTGCCCGCGCGGCGAAGGCGCCGCGGCCGTCATCGTCGTCTCGGGCCGCGCGCTGCGCCGTCTGGGCCTGGACGCTTCCCGCTGCGTGCGCGTGCGCGCCTCGACCGCGTGCAGCGAAACACCCGAGACCTCCTACGGCGCCGCGGCGGTCGACCTCGTGCGCGCCAGCGCCCGCGCGGCGCTCGAACAGGCGGCGATTCCCGCAAGCCGGCTGGACCTGCTGGAGCTCCACGACGCCTTCTCGGTGGAGGAACTGCTCTACAGCGAAGCCATCGGCGTGTGCGAGCAGGGCGAGGGCGCCGCATACCTGCTGCGCGGCGACTCGCGCATCGGCGGGCGCTGCGCGATCAACGCATCGGGCGGCCTCATCGGCATGGGGCACCCGCTGGGCCCCACCGGCATCGGCCAGATCGCGGAGATCACGCGGCAGCTCCGCGGCGAGGCCGGCGACCGGCAGCACGCAGGTGCCGGCTGGGGCATGGCCCACATGATCGGGCTCGGGTCGGTGGCCATCGCGCACGTGCTCTCCCGCGCCACGGCATGACAGCGCAAGAACTCGCAAGGAAACACGATGCCTGAAGAAAACAACCGTCCCGACCTAGTCGAACTCTCGACGCTCACTTACCGTGTCGAAGGGCATGTGGCCATCGTCACGCTCAACCGGCCCGACCGCATGAACACGCTGGGCGGCACGATGAAGCCCGACCTCGCCCACGCCTTCTTCGAACTGGCGCGTGCCGACCAGCGCGTGCGCGTGGTGGTGCTCACGGGCGCCGGCGAGCGCGCCTTCTGCGCCGGCGCCGACATCAAGGAGCGCGCCGACCACCAGATCTGCGCCACCGACTTCTTCGTCGCCCAGAAGGCGACGCACGACCTGTTCCGCGGCATCGAGGAATTCGAGAAGCCCACTCTCGCGGCGATCAACGGCGTCGCGCTCGGCGGCGGCCTCGAACTGGCGCTGTGCTGCGACCTGCGGCTCGCGGCCGACCATGCACGGCTGGGCCTTCCCGAAGTGAAGCTCGGTGTGCTTCCCGCAGCGGGCGGCACGCAGCGGCTGCCGCGGCTGATCGGCGAGGCGCGCGCCAAGGCGCTGATGTTCACGGCCGCGCAGATCGATGCGGCCAAGGCCCTCGACTACGGCCTGGTCACGCAGGTGCTGCCCGGCGCCGAGCTGCTGCCGGCCGCCATCGCCCTCGCGCAACAGATCGGCGAGATGCCGCCGCTGGCGGTGCGCTTCGTCAAGCGGGCCGTCAACCGCGGCATGCAGACCGACCTGGACAGCGGCCTCGAGTACGAGCGCTATGCCGCGGCCATGCTCGTGGACAGCGAGGACCGCAAGGAAGGCATGCGCGCCTTCGTCGAGAAGCGCAAGCCCGTGTTCCAGGGGCGCTGAGCCCCGTCCGCATTCCCCATCCATTCAAAGCAAGCAATCAAGGAAACACACATATGAAACTCGGTTTGGACTCACAGGTCGCGCTGGTGACCGGCGGCGGCCAGGGCGTGGGCCGGCAGATCTGCATCGAACTCGCACGCGAAGGCGCGCGCGTCGTGGTCAACGACCTGTTCCCCGAGCGGGCGCAGGCCGTGGCGCGCGAGATCGAGGCGCAGGGCGGCAAGGCGCTGGCAGCGCCCGCCGACATCACGCAGGCCGAGCAGGTGCAGGCCATGGTCGATGCCGCCGCGCGGCACTTCGACGCGCCGGTGCAGATCCTCGTGAACAACGCCGGCATCATTCCCGAGCGCCGCGAGAAGGGCGGTCGCACGCCGGCCTTCGTCGACATGCCGGTGGCCGACTGGGCCAAGATCGTCAACCTCAACGTGTATGGCACCTTCCACTGCTGCCACGCGGTGCTGCCCGGCATGGTTGCGGCCAAGCGTGGGCGCATCGTGAACATCATCTCGGAGGCCGGCCGGATCGGCGAGGCCAACATGGCCGTGTACTCCGGCGCGAAGGCCGCCATCGCGGGCTTCGCCAAGGCGCTGGCGCGCGAGCACGGCCGGCATGCCATCACGGTCAATTCGATCGCGCTCGGCGCGGTCTCGCACGAAGGCATCAAGGACGGTCCGCTGCATCCGGACGCAACAGTGCAGAACAACGAACTGCTCGCGAAGATGGTGAATCTCTATCCGATCTCAAAGGGCGTCGGACGGCTGTCCAGGCCGGACGACGTCTCCGGCCTGGTCGCGTTCCTGGCATCCGATCGCGCGTTGTTCGTCACTGGCCAGACGATCGGGGCATCGGGCGGTTTCGCGATGATTTGAAGTGATTGCCGCAAACAGCGCTCATCCCTATGCGGTCCTCTATCTGGATGGCTTCCAGGCCGAGACCGCCAGCAGGAAGGCGCGCGTTTCGGCATAGGGCTCATCGCGGCCCGGCGGCATGTAGCTGAGCTTCACGACCACCGTGCGGGTGGCCGGTTCGACGTACGTGTACTGGCCTTGCAGCCCAAGGGCGTAGTACGCGCCGGTGCTCGGAAAGGTCCACCACTGGTAGCCGTATCCGCCGTTCGGCGAGTCGCTGCCGGGCACCGAGGCCGTCGCCGCCTTGACCCACTTCTCGGGAATGATCTGCTTTCCGTTCGCCCGGCCGTTGTTCAGGAAAAGCAGTCCAAGGCGCGCCCAGTCCCTCGCGGTTGCATTGAATCCCGCCCCGGTGAACTCGCGGCCCACGCCCGGGCCGCCGTCCATGATGAAGAAGCCGTTGCTCTCCGCGCCCAGGGGCTCCCACAGTTTCTCGCTCATGTAGCCCGCAAAGGTGGTGCCGCTGACGCGTTCGACCAGCCAGCCGAGCACGGCCGTGTCGATCGTCTTGTAGGCGAAGTGGCTGCCCGGCGGATGCGCACGCCCGATGGTCGTGGCGACATCCGCGAAGCGCGAGGTGTTTCGCACGAGCGACGACATGTGGTTGCTCGCCGCGATGCCGGGATTCTGGAAGTCGTACCGCTCCTCGTAGTCCACTCCGGACCGCATCTCCAGCACCTGCCGGATCGACACGTCCCTGTAGGCGCCGCGCGCGAGCTCGGGGAGGTACTTGACGATCGGATCCTCGATCGAGGCGATGCGTTTCTCCTCCAGCGCGATGCCGACCAGGGTGGAGACGATGGATTTCGTCATGGACCAGCCCATGAACCGCGTGCTGTCGTCGCAAAGGTTGCGGTAGTTCTCGTAGACGATGGCGCCGTCCTTGATGACCACAAGGGCGTTGGTGTAGGTGCGGTCGAGGAAGTCCTCCGGAGTGCGGGCGGCGCCTGCGAACTCGTAGCGGAAGTTCAGCGGCGCGTCGTTGCGCGGAATGGCCCATGTCGCGCGCCGGTGGATGACTTCCCGGGTGTCGAAGATCCGGTCCATCGAGCGGAAGGTCAGTGCGTTGATGCCCGGGTTCAGCATCTGCCAGCGCACTTCCTGGAGCGCGACGGGAACGGAAGAAGCCGGCGCGCCCGCGGGCGGGGGCGGCATCGGTTGCGAATGGGCGGCGCAGGCAAGCAGTGCCAGGCCGCATGCGGTTGCGAGTCCGCGCGCTCGCAGGCTGGCGGCCATGGTTTGGAAGCCGAGTCTCATTGGCGAATTCCTTGGGTGTAGTGCCCGCTCTCGCAGGCTGAGCTTTGGAGCCGGCAGCGTAGCGAGCGGCCTTCGCGGTCAGGCCTCTGCAAATGAGGAGGGGCGGGAAACTACGGGGCCTCGCGCGTGCCAGAGCCCAGGGCGGACAGAAGCTCGATCTTGTTGCGCACGCCGAGGGCGGCGTACACGTTGCGCAGGTAGGTGCGCACTGTCGCGGGGCTCAGATCGAGCCGCTCGGCAATCTCCTTGTAGGAGCGGCCCTCGGCGTACAGGGTGGCGGCCCGGCGTTCGCGCGGGGCGAGTGGATCCCCGGGGCTTCGGTCTTCGAGCACCAGCGCGAGCAGGCGACCGCAGGGCGCGATCGACACGCGATCCGAGCGGCCCATCGCGACGGAGCACGGCGCCTGGCGGGCCAGGTCCGCGATGTCGGGAGGCAGCATCGTTCCCTGCCAGTCGGGATGGGCCCGGTGGAGGACCTGCCCCAGCCTTGCGCCCAGGTAGAGCAGGCGGCCTGCGCCATCGGCGAACGCATACGCGCTCCACGCGCGGCCCGGCACGGCGCCTTGCAGGCCGTCGAGCACATCGCGCCAGTGCTGCACGAGGTGGCGCGTGAACTCGCCGAAGATGACGGCCTCTTCATCGCGGAAAGCCGAGTCGGCACCGCGGCGGTAGATCGATACGAAGAACAGCAGCCCGCTCGCCGGCAACTCCAGCGTGATCGCCATGGCGTGATGGAGGCCGTGCCGCTTGCAGAACGTGTCGACCGTGCTCCCCGGCGCATGCCTGCCGTCGCCCGAGCCGCCGCGCAGCACCACGCCGCAGTGTGCAATGGATGCACTTGCGAACTCGTCCGCGTCGGCGAGCGCATTCCACTCCTGCGCGAAGCTGGCGCTCAGCCCGATGCTGCCGTGCAGCCAGTTCCTGGGCGGGCTGCCGTCAGAGCCGGGCGAGACTTCTCCCCACCATGCCGAGTCGAAGGGAACCAGGCTTTTCAGCACCAGAAGGGCCTCGCGGTGCATGTCCTGCGCATTGCCGGAACGAGCGAGGGTGACCAGGGCCAGAAGGCACATCCCGAAATCCCTCAGGGTGGCCAGGCCGGACTCCGCCGGTACGCTCTCCAGCGTGCGCATGGTGGATGGGGCTTGCGCGGTCATGCGGGCGAAACCGGGTGTTGGTCGGAAAAAGTGTATCTGCCAAGACTGGGGGCTTCTTGCTGGATACGTCGAGCGCGCGGCCAGCCGGCGGCCTCGGCCGGTCAGGGCGCGAACACCTCCGGATGGGTATGGCGCCAGGCGCCGATGCAGCCGATCAGGCAGACGGTGTGGCTGATCATCGTGCGCTCGCGCCCCTGGCCGGCGAACGTGATCGCCAGGTTCAGGTGTTCTTTGCGCCAGGCCAGCACCCTGCCGGAGAACCCGGGCCGCTCATGCTCCTCGTCCAGGTCGGGTGGGCCGTGCGCGTCGATGCAATCCTGCGGCGTCGAGCCGATGGCGAGGCCCATAGGAAGAGGGCCGGAAAACGGCGCCTTGATCCTGTCGTCCGATCCGGGCGCGAGAAGCTCCACGGAGCCGACGATCCATGCTTCGTCCTCGGGGTGGTTCGATCCCGTCAGTCCGTTCAGTTTTTGCGCCTGGTAGATGTCGATGCGCACGGACGCCTTGGGTATCCAGATGATCTCCTCGCTCGAGGAGAACGCACCCGGACCGGAAACCCTCTTGACGCCCAAGGAGCCCAGTACCTCGCGAACCTTCTTGCTGTCGAAAGGCTGGCCGATCATTGCGACCAGCCGTTCTGATATTTCTTTCACTCGAGAGACCTCTGCTTCGTACGTTGCGATGGGCCGATGCCCAAGAGACGGCGCGGCATGATAGGTGATCGAGCCATGCGGAAGCTTCGGGGTCGGGCGCAAAGCCATGACAAGATGGCCGCGGCCCGGCCGACATCGGCGGATCCAGTCTTTGCCAAAGGTCGAGGCAGGCGCGCAGCCCCGGCCAAGGTTCCGCGGAACGTGGCGATGACTGCGCAAGAATCGGGCGTGACCGAGTCCGCCCTTCTTTCTTCGCACCCCCATGTCTCAGCCTCACGCGGCGTCCACCGAACTCAAGGGATTCATCCTCACCCGCCACTGGCGTGACGCACCCGCCGGCACCGAGATCGAGTACTGGCTGGCCACGGATGCAGGACCGGTGAAGGTGCTCCTGACCTCCCAGGCCTGCGTCGCGTTCGTCGCCGCCCGGCACCGCGCGGCAGTGGAGGCGCAGCTTGCCGCCATGCCAGGGATGGAGATTCGCGAGCTCGACCTGAAGACCTTCGGGCAGGAACCCGTCGTCGGTGTCTATGCGAGGCACTTCCGGCAACTGGGCCGGTTGGCGCGTGCGCTGCAGCCGCAAGGCGTTCCTGTGCTCGAAGCGGACGTGCGTCCGCACGACCGCCATCTCATGGAGCGCTTCATTACCGCCGGCGTGCTGGTGGAAGGAGGGCGGGCAGGCCGCGCCAACGTCGTCGACGGCAAGCTCAGGCCCGCGCCAGAGTTCCGCCCGGCGCTGAAGGTGGTGTCGCTGGACATCGAAACCAGCCAGCACGAAGCGCTCTATTCCATTGCACTGGACGGCCTTCCGCAGCGCGTGGTCTTCATGCTGGGCGAGCAGCCATCCGGGCGGGATGAGCCTGCGGACTTCTCTCTCGTCTATTGCCCGACCCGCAAGGCCATGATCGAGAAGCTCAACGAATGGTTCGAGAGGAACGATCCGGACGTCATCGTCGGCTGGAGCGTCATCCAGTTCGACCTGCGGGTGCTGCAGAAGACGGCCAACGACTGCGGGACGCAACTGCTTCCGGGACGGGAGCGAGGTGCCATCGACTGGCGCACCCATCCGGGCAAGCAGGGCTATCTGTTCGCGTCAGTGGCCGGGCGGGTGATCGTCGATGGCATCGAGGCACTGCGGGCCGCGATGTGGAGCTTTCCTTCCTTCAGCCTGGAGAGCGTCTCGCAGGCGCTGCTCGGCGAAGGCAAGGCCATCGGCGACGAGTACGACAAGATGGCCGAGATCGAGCGGCGCTACCAGGAGGACAAGCCCGCGCTCGCGCACTACAACATCCGTGATTGCGAGCTCGTCCTGCGCATCTTCGAGAAGGCGAAGCTGCTGCAGTTCGTGCTGGAACGAGCGCAGACCACCGGCCTGCAGATCGACCACTTCGGCGGCTCCATCGCGGCGTTCAGCCACCACTACCTGCCTCGCATGCATCGCCTGGGCTACGTGGCGCCGAACGTGGGCGAGATCCCGAGCAAGGCCTTTCCCGGGGGCTACGTGATGGACTCGAAGCCGGGGTTCTACGACTCCGTCGTGGTGCTGGACTACAAGAGCCTCTATCCCTCGATCATCCGCACCTTCCTCGTCGATCCCGTGGGCCTGGTGGAAGGCTCCGGTGCCGGCGCCGCCGACCCGGCCGCGGTCGTGCAGGGCCCCCAGGGGACGACCTTTTCGCGCACGAAGCACTGCCTGCCGGAGATCGTGACCACGCTCTGGCGCGCGCGCGACGAGGCCAAGCGGGCCGGGAACGAACCGCTGTCGCAGGCGCTGAAGCTGCTGATGAACTCGTTCGCCGGCGTGCTGGGCGCATCGGAGTGCCGCTTCTTCAATCCCAAGCTGGTGTCGGCCATCACTCTTCGGGGCCACGAGATGATGAAGCTCACGCGCGAGTTCGTGGAACGCCGGGGCTACGAGGCCATCTACGGCGACACCGACTCCATCTTCATCTGGCTCGGGCGCACCCACACCAACGAGGAGGCGCATGCCGTCGCGGCGGGCCTCGTGAAGGACATCAACGGCTGGTGGACGCGCACCCTGCGCGAGACGCACGGACTCGAGAACTTCCTCGAGATCGAGTTCGACACCCACTACAGCAAGTTCTTCATGCCCACCATCCGCGGCTCCGACGTGGGCAGCAAGAAGCGCTATGCCGGCCTGGGCAAGGACGCCGCGGGCAAGGAGGAAATGATCTACCGCGGCCTGGAGATGGCTCGCAGCGACTGGACCCCGCTGGCGCGGCAGTTCCAGGAGGGGCTGCTCTCGCGCATCTTCCGCGGCGAGCCCTACGAGGAGTTCGTGAGGGAGTACGTGCGCTCGACGCTGTCAGGCGGCCAGGACGAGCTGCTCGTCTACAGGAAGCGCCTGCGCCATCGCCTGGATGCCTACCTCGTCAACGTGCCGCCGCAGGTGCGCGCCGCGCGCCTGGCCGACGAACACAACGACCGGCTTCGTCGGCCCAGGCAGTACCAGAACGGCGGCTGGATCCGGTACGTCATGACGCGCAACGGTCCGGAACCGATGGAGACCCTCCACTCCCGGATCGACTACGACCACTACCTGAGCCGGCAGCTGCAGCCGATCGCGGATGCCATCCTGCAGCCCATGGGAGAGAGCTTCGCGGCCCTGACGAGTTCGCAGCAGCATCTTTTCTAGCCCGGCAGAGGGGATCAGTCGCCGGGTCTTTCTCTGGTTTTCAGCAGCGAGCCCCGAAAGCAGACGTGCTTGCGGACGCCTGCAGCCTGCCGCTACCGCAGTGCGACCTCGGCTCCATCGGCGGCCACCATGACGCCGGGCGAAGCTTCGTCGATCTCGATGCGCACGCCCATGTGTTTCGTCGCGCTCATGTCCCGCTCGCCCGGAATGGTCATGAGCTCCAGGCAATGGACGTATTCGGCGCGCAGTGCCGGGCTCAGCACGAACTTCTGGGGATAGGCGTTGTTGTTGGCTCTCCAGTGCTCGGAGAGCTTTTCGGTCATCTGCAGGTAGAGGGTGGTCATCCGGGGATTGTCGCGGCGCCGCGGTCACCCGGATTCAGTTCAATAGCACTGGAACAGCACACCCTGCTCCGCGGGTGCCCTGCCAAGCCAGCGCGGCGTCTTGTCGCGCGCATCGCAGTAGTCGGAGGCCTGGACATAGGTCATGGCGCGCAGCACGCCTTCGCGGACTTGCATCACTTCGTTGGGTGGGGTCGAGCAGCCGGCCAGGACCAGGAGAGCAAGCGGAAGCAGTGTGCGCCAATTCATCGGGGCATTCTAAGACCGCGGATCGTTGGAGCTGCGCCCGCGCTCGGGGTAGAGATACTTGAAGTATTCGCCGGAGCGGCCGAACAGCTGCCGCGCCAGCTGGACCGGATCTTCACCCTTGTGCTTCTCGTAGAGCACGGGCCCCCAGATGATGAAGCCGTCGATGCTGAGGCTCTTCGGGGAGGGCTCGATGGCCTTCCACGCATGCGCGAACTTCGAGATCCAGGCCAGCGCATCCTTGAGCGCATGGTTGGGTGGGGCGGGCGTTTCTTCGGTTGGGGGCATGGCGTGCATCCTTGCTGAAAAGACTGTACAAATATACAGTAAACTATGCCCATGGAAAACAAGCTGTTCACAAACGGGCCTGGTGGCTCGACGACTGTCCGGCATGTCCATCCGGTTTTTCTGATTTCTCCTTGACGGGTAAACCGTCCCCCGCCGGTCAACCTGAGCGGGGGCCTTGATGCATTGCCAAGCAGATAGGCATTTCAAGCCCAGCCTCGTGCTGGGCTTTTTTTTGCAGGCGGCACCCGTGTGCGGCCCCGTGAAGCCGCGCTTCTTTTTGCCTGGGCGCAAGGCTATAGTCGGCAGGCACTGTCACATTGCAGTCACTGCAATCTCCGCTCTCGCCCGCCTGCCCAGATCCCGAAAAGGACGCCCGTGCCGGATTCCCTGACCTCCGAGTTGACCAGCTACTACGACACGGTGCCCTATGACTCGCATCCGTTCCCGCAATCGGCGATGGAGCACCTGGAAGCGCTGGCCTTTCTCTTCGGTCTCGACGTTCCTCCTCCCGCAACGGCCCGCGTGCTCGAACTCGGCTGCGCCGCCGGCGGCAACCTGATTCCCTTCGCGGCACGCCATCCCCAGGCGCGCGCGGTCGGCGTCGACCTGTCGACCGTGCAGGTGGCGCAGGGCATGGCGGCCATCGCGCGTGCGGGGCTCTCGAACATCGAGCTCAGGGCTTTCAATCTCGCGGACATCGATGCCTCGTTCGGCCAGTTCGACTACATCGTCTGCCACGGCGTCTACAGCTGGGTGCCGGCCCCGGTGCAGGAGGCGATCCTGCGCATCTGCGCCGAGAACCTCGCACCGGACGGCGTTGCCTACGTCAGCTACAACGTGTACCCCGGCTGGAAGGCCCGCGAGATCGTGCGCGACGCGATGATCCTGCGCGGCGGCCCCCGCGACTCTCCCGACGAAAAGCTCTCCTATGCCCGCGGCATGCTCGACTTCCTCGAGCAGTCGGCCCGCGCCGACAGCGTGCTCAAGAAGACGCTCGAAGAGGCGATGCCCATCGTGCGCAACGCCAACAGCTCCTACCTGCTGCACGAGTTCCTCGAACCCTGCAACGCGCCGTGCTATTTCAAGGAGTTCGTCGCGCGCGCGGAGGCCTGTGGCCTTGCCTATCTTTGCGATGCCGAGCCGTCGACGATGTTCGTGCAGAACTACGGCGAGAAGGTGCGCGATCCGCTGCTGCGCGAATGCGGCGGCAGCCAGGTGCTCATGGAGCAGTACCTCGACTTCCTGGTCAACCGCACGTTCCGGCAGACGCTGCTGGTGGGGCAGTCGCATGCCAGGGACATCCGCTACAAGCTGCAGCCCGGGCGCATCCGCCAGCTCGAACTCGCCGGCATGTTCAAGACCGAGGACGGCACCGCGCTCTCGCTCGACGCGCGCGAGCAGCCCTGCAATGCGCAGCGCGGCCTCAAGGTCACGATGCGGCTGCCGGTGCACAAGGCGGTGGCGCATCTGCTCGACACGCGCTATCCGGCCTCGATGTCCGCCGGAGCGCTCATCGGGGCCGTGGCCGGGCTGGTGGGACAGCCCGTAGCGGCGGTCGAGCCGGCCGTGATGGCCATGGTCGAGGAGCTGCTGATCCTCGGCGCCTTGCGCTTCAGGCGCTCGCCGGTGCTCACGGCCGATGCGATTTCCAGCCTGCCCCAGGCGCTTTCCGCGGTGCGGGGCTCGGTGGCCCTGGTGGCGGGCGCCAGCGTCACGGCCAGCACCTGCAACCAGTGGCACGAGCACGTGACGGTGTCGCTGCTCGAACGCAGCCTGCTGCCGCTGCTCGACGGCACCCATTCGCACGAGGCGCTGGCAGAGCATCTCGAAGCCGAGGTGCGCAGCGACCGGCTGCGCTTCGTCAAGGACGACAAGCCGCTGACCGAGCCGGCGGCCGTCCGGGAGTTCGCGCGCCAGCAGGTCGCGATCGCGCTCGACGCATTGCGCCGCAAGGCGCTGCTGACGGCCTGACCCTATCGATCGGCAAGACACACACATCAGATTCTTCAACACGCTCTAGAGGAGACTTCAACATGCAACAAATCCACTGGACTCCCAGGCTGAGGGGCGCCGTCGCGGCAGTGCTCGCGCTGGCCGCGGCCGGCGCGTCGAACGCCGCTTCTGTGGCGCCCGTCGCGGCCGAGAACGGCATGGTCGTGAGCGCCCAGCACCTGGCCACCAAGGTCGGCGTCGACGTGCTCAAGCGCGGCGGCAACGCGGTCGATGCGGCGGTGGCCGTGGGCTATGCGCTGGCGGTGGTCTACCCCGCGGCCGGCAACCTCGGCGGCGGCGGCTTCATGACCGTGCAGCTGGCCGACGGCCGCAAGACCTTCCTCGACTTCCGCGAGAAGGCACCTCTGGCCGCCACGGCCAACATGTACCTCGACAAGGACGGCAACGTCATCAAGGGCCTGAGCACCAAGGGCCACCTCGCCGTGGGCGTGCCGGGCAGCGTCTCGGGCATGGAATACGCGCGCGAGAAGTACGGCACCATGAAGCGCGGCGACCTGCTCGCCCCGTCGATCCAGCTGGCCGACAAGGGCTTCGCGCTGCAGCAGGGCGACATCGACCTGCTCGCCACCGCCACGGCCGACTTCAAGGAAGACCCGGCCACGGCCGCCATCTTCCTGAACAAGGGCGAGCCCTACAAGGTGGGCGACAAGCTGGTGCAGAAGGACCTGGCCAGGACCCTGCGCGAGATCAGCGCCAAGGGCACCGACGGCTTCTACAAGGGCTGGGTCGGCAATGCCATCGTGGCCTCCAGCCAGGCCGGCAAGGGCCTGATCACGCAGGCCGACCTCGACCAGTACAAGACGCGCGAAATGGCTCCGGTGGAGTGCGATTACCGCGGCTACCGCGTGGTGTCGGCGCCCCCGCCGAGCTCGGGCGGCGTGATCATCTGCGAGATGCTCAACATCCTCGAGGGCTATCCGCTCAAGGACCTGGGCTACCACTCGGCACAGGCGGTGCACTACCAGATCGAAGCCATGCGCCACGCCTACGTGGACCGCAACAGCTACCTGGGCGACCCCGACTTCGTGAAGAACCCGCTCGAGCGCCTGCTCGACAAGGGCTACGCCGAGAAGATCCGTGCCGTCATCGATCCGAAGAAGGCCGGCGTCTCCAAGGACATCAAGCCCGGCGTCGCGCCGCACGAAGGCAGCAACACCACCCACTACTCGATCGCCGACAAGTGGGGCAACGCGGTCTCGGTGACCTACACGCTGAACGACTGGTTCGGCGCCAAGGTCACGGCCGCCAAGACCGGCGTGCTGCTGAACGACGAGATGGACGACTTCACCTCGAAGGTGGGCGTGCCCAACCTCTACGGCCTGGTGCAGGGCGAGGCCAACAAGATCGAACCGGGCAAGCGCCCGCTGAGCTCGATGAGCCCGACCATCGTGTCCAAGGACGGCAAGCCGGTGATGGTGGTCGGTACCCCGGGCGGCAGCCGCATCATCACCGCTGTGATGCTGACCATGATCAATGCCATCGACTACGGCATGAACGTGCAGGAGGCCGTGGACGCGCCGCGCTTCCACCAGCAGTGGCTGCCCGACGTCACCAATGTCGAGACCTACGCGCTGAGCCCCGACACGCGCAAGATCCTGACCGACATGGGCCACAACCTGGGCGTGCCGCAGCCGGCCAACCACCTGGCGGCGATCATCGTCGGCGCGCCTTCGCTGGGCGGCAAGCCGGTGGGCAACAACCGCTTCTACGGCGCCAACGACCCCCGCCGCAACACGGGCCTGGCGGCAGGGTACTGATCCTGCGGCAAACTCGAAGGCGGTCGTGCCCTGGCGGCGCGGCCGCTTTTTTCTTTTCCCATGCATCTGCAAGACATCCTCTACACCCAGGGCTTCGGCACGCGCCGCGTGTGCGCGGGGCTGGTCCAGCAAGGCCACGTGAGCATCGGCGGCGAAGTGGTGGACGACCCGTTCGCTGACCTGGAACCCGAAGGACTCCACTACATCGTCCAGGGCACCCCGTGGGAGTACCACGAGAAGGCCTACCTGATGCTGCACAAGCCCGCCGGCACCGAGTGCTCGCAGAAGCCCTCGACCTATCCGAGCATCTACACGCTGCTGCCGTCACCGCTGCGGCTGCGGCCCAACAAGGGCGCGGTGCAGGGTGTGCAGGCCATCGGCCGGCTCGACCAGGACACCACCGGCCTGCTGCTTCTGACCGACGACGGCCAGTTCATCCACAAGATGGGCTCGCCCAAGCACCACGTGCCCAAGGTCTACGAGGTGACGGCCAAGCACCCGGTGGACGAGGCACAGATTGCGAAACTGCTGGCCGGCGTGGTGCTCGACGACGATCCGAAGCCGGTACGCGCCGCCGCCTGCGAATCCGACGGCCCGCTGCACCTGCGGCTCACCCTCACCGAGGGGAAGTACCACCAGGTCAAGCGCATGCTGGCCGCGGTCGGCAACCGGGTGGAGGGGCTGCACCGCTCGCGCATCGGCGAGCTGGCGCTGCCTGCCGAACTCGCGCCCGGGCAGTGGCGTTGGCTGACCGCCGACGAGGTGGCGGGCCTGCGTGCGCCGGCCAAACCCGCCAAGGCGTTGAAATAGAAGGGAAAAACGCGAGGAAAACGCTGAGAAACGGGGGAAAAGGGCACGGTCCCGGTCAGCCAGTCTTAAGGGCCGGCCGTTAACATTCCGAACTCTCTCCCGGAACATTCCCTTGCGACTCCCAGCCCGACCGAATGGCCGCCTCGCGGCTTTCCTGCTTGCCTGCATGACGGCCTTCGCGGCCCATACCGCCGCCGCAGCGCCAGAACCCCCTCCGATCTTCGTGCTCAACTCGCTGGACGCGAACGTGAGCGTGATCAATCCCGTCGACTGGACGGAAAAGCAGCGCATTCCCACCGGCAAGGAGCCGCACCACATCTACATGACGCCAGACGAGAAGTCGGTCATCGTGGCCAATTCGGCAGGCGACTCGCTGACCTTCCTGAACCCCCGCACGGCCGAAGTGCAGCGCGTGGTCTACGGCATCATCGATCCGTACCAGCTGCAGTTCTCGCGCGACATGAAGTGGTTCGTCACGGCGGGCAACCGCCTGAACCACGTCGACGTCTACCGCTGGGACGGCAAGGACCTGAAGCTGGCCAAGCGCATCGCCAGCGGCAAGACGCCCAGCCACATCTGGATCGACAACACCAGCACCATCGCCTACGTGACGATGCAGGACAGCGACGAGATGATCGCTGTCGACCTGCCCACCCAGACCATCAAGTGGCGCACCGCCACCGGCGCCATGCCGGCCGACATCTTCGGCGTGCACAACGACAAGACCCTGCTCGTGGGCCTCACCGGCAGCGACGGCGTGCAGGTGTTCGACGTGGCCGGCGCCGAGCCGAAACTGGTCGGCAAGATCCCCACCGGCAAGGGTGCCCACGCCTTCCGCTCGGCCGGCGACGGCAAGAGCGTGTTCGTGAGCAACCGCGTGGCCAACAGCATCAGCCGCATCGACCTGGCGACGCTGAAGGTGGTCGCCACCTACCCGGTGCCCGGCGGTCCCGACTGCATGGACGTGTCGGCCGACGGCAAGACGCTCTACGTGACGTCGCGCTGGGCCAAGAAGCTCAGCGTGGTCGACCTGGCCAGCAACAAGGTCGTGCGCCAGGTCAACGTCGGCCGTTCGCCTCACGGCGTGTGGACGCTGGACCATGCCAGGCGCATCTAGGCGCGCCGGCCTGGCCGTCGCGGCTTCCATGGTCGCGCTGGCGGCGGTGCCGTCCCCCGGCGCCTGGGCGGCGCAGGAGCCGCCCGCCTGCGAAAAGCCCGTCTACCTGACCTTCGACACCGGCCACATGGGCATCGCGCCGCTGGTGGCCGACGTGCTCAAGCGGCAGGACGTTCGCGTCACCTTCTTCGCCGCCGCCGAGCGCACCCAGACCGACGGCGACAGCCTCGACGACCACTGGGCGCCGTGGTGGAAGGCGAGGGCGGCCGAGGGCAACGAATTCGGCTCCCACACGTACGACCACGCCTACTGGCGCGCCGACGTGAAGGGCGTGCCGCCGTCCTTCCGCATCAAGCCCTCGGCCGGCCCGCAGAACGGCAAGGAATCGACCTGGAGCGCGGCCGAGTACTGCGCCAACATAAAAAAGGCTTCCGACCGGCTGGCGGCGGTCACCGGCAAGAAGCCGCTGCCGCTGTACCGCGCGCCGGGTGGCAAGACCTCGCCCGCGCTGCTGGCTGCGGCCGAAGGCTGCGGCTACAAGTACGTGGGCTGGGCGCCCGCCGGCTTTCTCGGCGACGAGCTGCCGAGCGAGAAATTCAGCAACGCGAAGCTGCTCACGCAGGCGCTGGACACCATCCGCCCCGGCGACATCCTGCTCGCGCACCTGGGCATCTGGTCGCGCAAGGACCCGTGGGCGCCGGCCAACCTCGAGCCGCTGATCGTCGGCCTGAAGGCCAAGGGTTTCTGCTTCCGCACGCTGCGCCAGCATCCGGACTTCAAGGCCTGGATCGCCTCCCATCCCTGAACGACTGAACGACGAGTTTTCCTGACCGTGATCGACTGGCTGACAGACGCCTTTTCCGCCATGCAGGGCTGGTTCTTCGAAACCGCCGTGCAGCCGCTGGTCTACGCCGTGGGGCTGGGCGGCTGGACGGAGGACGCCTTCGACGCCACCGGCTGGCTGCTGGTGGGCGTGATCCAGATCCTGGTGCTGCTGGCCATCATCGGGCCGCTGCAGCGCTGGCGTTCGGCGGAGCCGGTGGTCGACCACCACGCGATCCGCATCGACGTGCTCTACACGCTGATCCACCGGCTGGGGCTGTTCCGGCTGGCGATGTTCTTCACGCTGCAGCCTTTCTTCGACGACGCCATGGGCGTGCTGCGCACGGCGGGGTGGGGCACTTTCCACCTCGACGAGGTGTGGCCGGGCGTCACCGACATTCCCTGGGTGGCCTTCGCCATCTACCTCGTGGTGCTCGATTTCGTGGGCTACTGGATCCACCGCGGCCAGCACCAGTTCAACTGGTGGTGGGGCCTGCATTCGCTGCACCACTCGCAGCGCCAGATGACGATGTGGAGCGATGACCGCAACCACCTGCTCGACGACATCATCCACGACGCGCTGATCGTCATCGTCGCGCAGCTCATCGGCGTGGCGCCGGGGCAGTTCATCGCCTTCGTCGCCTTCACCCAGCTCAGCGAGAGCCTGCAGCACGCCAACCTGCGGCTGAGCTTCGGCGCCATCGGCGAGCGGCTGTGGATCAGCCCGCGCTTCCACCGGCTGCACCACAGCATCGGGCTGGGCCACGAATCGAACGGCCCCACCACCCTCGGCGGCCACAACTTCGGCGTGCTGCTGCCTTGGTGGGACATGCTCTTTCGCACCGCCAACTTCGATAACCGCTACGACCCGACCGGCATCCGCGACCAGGTGGAGCCCCGTGCCGACGGCCGCGTGCGCGACTACGGCCGCGGCTTCTGGGCGCAGCAATGGCTGGGACTGAAGCGAATGGTCGGTCGCGGTTGAGGGGCTCCGGGCCCTGAACCGCGCGCCCGAGGCGTTATCCTCGCTGCCTCATGCGCCTGCTCCTCGACTCCTTCTGGCGCGCGGTCGCCTATTGCATGCTGCCGCGCGTGATCGTGCTGTCGCTGCTGCCGCTGGGGCTCATGATCGTGCTGGCCGCGGCGCTGGGCTACTTCTACTGGGACGCGGCCGTGGTCTGGACGCGCGGCGCGCTCGACGCCTGGCCGCTGCTGTCGAGCTTCTGGTCGTGGCTCGGCCGCCTCTTCTCCGGCGACGTCACTTCCGTGCTGGCATCGCTGGTCGTGGTGTTCGCCGCCACGCCGGTGATCGTGGTGGTCTGCCTGCTGATCGTGGCCGGTTTCATGGCTCCCGCTTTGACGAAGCTGGTCGGCGAACGGCGTTTTCCGGGGCTGGAGCAGAAGAAGGGCGCTTCCTTCCTCGGCAGCGTGGCGCGCTCGCTGGCCGCCACCGTGCTGGCGGTGATCGCGCTGGTGGTGTCGATGCCGCTGTGGCTCATTCCTCCGCTGGTGCTGATATTGCCGCCGCTGATCTGGGGCTGGCTCACCTACCGCGTGATGAGCTTCGACGCGCTGGCCGAGCATGCCAGCCCCGAGGAGCGCGCCGCGCTCATCCGAGCGCACCGGGTGCCGCTCTTGTGCATCGGCGTGCTGTGCGGCTACCTGGGCGCCGCGCCCAGCATCGTCTGGGCGTCGGGCCTGCTGTTCGCCGCCGCCTTCTTCGTGCTTGTGCCCATCGCCATCTGGATCTACACACTGGTTTTCGCTTTCTCGGCGCTCTGGTTCGCCCACTACTGCCTCGACGCGCTCGCGCAGCTGCGCGCCCGGCGCGCGGCGGCGGAAGCATCCGCGGCCGGCGGCACGCCCGCCATCGAGGCCGATGAAGCCAGCAAGGCAGCTCTTTCCCAATGGGGTTCTCCATGACTCGCGCATTCGGTCTCATCGTCGTCGGCGACGAGATCCTCTCCGGCAAGCGTGCCGACAAGCACATGTCCAAGGTCATCGAGCTGCTCGCAGCGCGCGGCCTGCAGCTGGGCTGGGCCGAATACGTGGGCGACGAGCCCGCCCGCATCACGGCGGCGCTGCAGCGCGCCTTCGCCTCGGGCGACGTCGTCTTCTCGACCGGCGGCATCGGCGCCACGCCCGACGACCACACCCGCCAGTGCGCGGCCAGGGCGCTGGGCGTGCCGCTGGCGCTGCACCCCGAGGCCGAGCTGCTGATCCGCGAGCGCATGCAGGACACCGCGCGCGAGCAGGGCGTGCCCTACGAGCCCGACCGGGCCGACAACGTGCACCGGCTCAACATGGGCGTGTTTCCACAGGGGGCCGCGCTCATCTACAACCCGTACAACAAGATTCCGGGCTTCAGCGTGGGCGACGTGCACTTCGTGCCGGGCTTTCCCGTCATGGCCTGGCCGATGATCGAATCGGTGCTCGACGGGCGCTACGCCAGCCTGTTCGCCAGCAACGCGGTCGCCGAGAAGTCCGTGATCGTTTTCGGTGCCATGGAGGCCACGCTGACCCCCCTCATGGAAGCCATCGAGGCCACCCATGCCGGCGTCAAGGTGTTCAGCCTGCCCAGCGTCGATCACCCGACCTACGGCCGCCACATCGAACTGGGCGTCAAGGGCGACGCGGGCCGGCTCGACGCCGCCTATGCCCAGCTCATCGAAGGTCTGCACACTTTTGACGCCAAGCTTGGCCCTGAATTGGTGCGATAAAAATCAATGCACCAAAATAGTGAATTTCCGCCTTCATTTGGGTTCCATGGCGGCCATCGAAGCCTCATCCGGCGAGGCGACAATGGCACAGAAACTGCATCCCACGTCCCTGTATTCCTAACCACCATCCAACTCAGGAGAAACTGATGGCAAAGACCGTCGCCGATGTACTCAAGCTCGTCAAGGAAAACGAGGTCAAGTTCGTCGACTTCCGCTTCACCGATACCCGCGGCAAAGAGCAGCACGTGACCGTGCCGGTCTCGGCTTTCGACGAAGACAAATTCACCTCGGGCCACGCATTCGACGGCTCGTCCATCGCCGGCTGGAAGGGGATCGAAGCTTCGGACATGCAGCTCATGCCCGACCCGAACACCGCCAACATCGATCCGTTCTTCGAAGAGACGACGATGATCCTGACCTGCGACGTGATCGACCCCGCCGACGGCAAGGCCTACGAGCGCGATCCGCGCTCGCTCGCCAAGCGCGCCGAGGCGTACATGAAGGCATCGGGCCTGGGCGACACCGCCTACTTCGGTCCGGAACCCGAATTCTTCGTCTTCGACGGCGTGCGCTGGAAGAACGACATGTCGGGCTGCTTCGTGAAGATCGAATCCGAAGAAGCCTCGTGGAACACCGACAAGGAGTTCGAGCACGGCAACAGCGGCCACCGTCCCGCGGTCAAGGGCGGCTACTTCCCGGTTCCCCCGGTCGACAGCTTCCAGGACATGCGCTCGGAAATGTGCCTGGTGCTCGAATCGCTGGGCATCCCGGTCGAAGTGCATCACCATGAAGTGGCCAACGCCGGCCAGCTCGAGATCGGCACCAAGTTCAGCACGCTGGTGCAGCGCGCCGACTGGGTCCAGCTGCAGAAGTACGTGATCCACAACGTGGCCCACGCCTACGGCAAGACCGCCACCTTCATGCCCAAGCCCGTCGTCGGCGACAACGGCTCCGGCATGCACGTGCACCAGTCGGTCTGGAAGGACGGCAAGAACCTGTTCGCCGGCGACGGCTATGCAGGCCTCTCGGACTTCGCCCTGCACTACATCGGCGGCATCATCAAGCACGCCCGTGCCCTGAACGCCATCACGAACCCCGGCACCAACAGCTACAAGCGCCTGGTCCCCGGCTTCGAGGCCCCGGTGAAGCTGGCCTACTCGGCCAAGAACCGCTCGGCATCGATCCGCATCCCGTTCGTGGCCAACCCGAAGGGCCGCCGTGTCGAAGCGCGCTTCCCCGATCCGCTGATGAACCCGTACCTCGGTTTCGCGGCCCTGCTGATGGCAGGCCTCGACGGCGTGGAAAACAAGATCCATCCGGGCGAAGCCGCCAGCAAGGACCTGTACCACCTGCCGCCGGAAGAAGACGCGCTGATCCCGACCGTCTGCCACAGCCTCGACCAGGCCCTGGAAAACCTGGACAAGGACCGTGCGTTCCTGACCAAGGGCGGCGTGTTCACCGATGCCTACATCGACGCGTACATCGACCTGAAGATGCAGGAAGTCACGCGCTTCCGCATGGCTACCCACCCGGTCGAGTTCGACATGTACTACTCCCTGTAATCGGTTCGCCCCAGACTGCATGCGCCTTCCTCCCGGGAGGTGCAGGCCTGATGGGTCATGAAGGACGGCTCGGCCGTCCTTTTTCTTTTGGGTGGAACATCTGGTCACTTTTGCCGTCGAATTGCACGAAAATGCGCCTTTGTCGCCGCTCTCCACCGATACACATGAAGACTGCTTCCCTCATTTTCCTGGCTGGTTCATTGGTCGCGTTGCCGGCGCTTTCGCAGGAGCGCGTCTGGCGCTGCGGCAACGAATACACGAACAACTCCACCATCGCGCAGCAGAAGGGCTGCAAGGTGATGGAAGGCGGCAACGTCACGGTGGTGCAGGGCACGAGGGCTTCGGGCGGCGGTTCCGCATCTTCCTCTTCGGGCGGTGGCTCCTCGGCGGCGCGTTCACCGGCAGGCAGCCCCCGCGTGGAAGGCGTCGACCAGCGTGCCCGTGACGGCGAGGCGCGCGCGGTGCTCGAGGCCGAGCTCAAGAAGGCCGAGGCGCGGCAGGCCGAGCTGCAGAAGGAATACAACAACGGCGAGCCCGAGAAGCAGGGCAGCGAAGGCCGCAATTACCAGAAATACCTGGACCGCGTCGCCGAGATGAAGGCCGAGCTGGCGCGCAACGAGAGCGACATCGCCGGCATCCGCCGCGAGATCGCCCGGCTGCCCGCCAGGCAGCCTCAGTAAGACGTCATGGTGTTCGGAAAGAAGGCGGCCGGCGCCAATTCGCGCTTCCAGTCCTTCGACCTGCTGTCCACGCTGATCGCGGTGGTCGACAGCAAGGGCTCGGTACTGTTCGCCAACGCGGGGCTCGAGGACGCGCTCGGCACATCGCGCCGCACGCTCGAAGGCTCACAGTTCGGCGCGTGCTTCCACGAGCCGCAGGTGCTGCGCACGGCCATCGACGGCGCGAGCAGCAACGACTTCGCCACGCTGCGCTACGAAGCCTTCCTGCGCCGCGTGAACCACGAGCTGATGCCGGTGCAGGTTTCGCTCGCGCACGGCGAGAAGAAGGGCGAGCTCATCATCGAAATGTCGCCGCTGGAGCAGCAGGTGCGGCAGGACCGGGAGGAGCGGCTCATCGACCAGGCGCAGGCGAACAAGGAGCTCATCCGCAACCTCGCGCACGAGATCAAGAACCCGCTGGGCGGCATCCGCGGCGCCGCGCAGCTGCTGCAGATGGAGGTCGAATCGCGCGACCTCGTCGAATACACCCAGGTCATCATCCACGAGGCCGACCGGCTGCAGACGCTGGTCGACCGGCTATTGGCGCCGCACCGACGCCCGCACGTGGTGGGCGACGTCAACATCCACGAAGTCTGCGAGCGGGTGCGCTCGGTCATCCTCGCGGAGTTTCCGCGCGACCTGCACATCGAGCGCGATTTCGACGTTTCCATTCCCGAGTTCCGCGGCGATCGCGAGCAGCTCATCCAGGCCACGCTGAACATCGCGCACAACGCGGCGCAGGCGCTGGCGGAGCGCCGCGCGGCCGGTGACGCGCAGATCACTTTCAAGACGCGGGTGGCCCGCCAGGTGATCTTCAACAAGCAGTGGTATCGACTGGCACTGGAATTGCATGTAATCGACAATGGACCGGGTGTGCCGGACACGATCAAGGACCGCATCTTCTATCCGCTCGTATCGGGCAGGGAAGGCGGGACCGGGCTGGGATTGACGCTCGCGCAGACTTTTGTGCAACAGCATCACGGCGTGATCGAGTGCGACAGCGTCCCGGGCCGAACCGATTTCAAGATATTGATACCGCTGCCCTAGCGCAGCCACCGGCAACAGAGGAGATGCATGAAGCCGATCTGGATAGTTGATGACGACCAATCGATTCGCTTCGTGCTCGAGAAGGCTCTGCTGCGCGAAGACCTGCCCACGCGCAGCTTCACCAACACGCGCGAGGTTCTGGCGGCACTCGAGCAGGCCGCCGACGACGACCAGCTCGCGCCCCAGGTCCTGGTGAGCGACATCCGCATGCCCGGCGGTTCCGGGCTCGACCTGCTCGACAAGATCAAGGCCCTGCACCCGGGCCTGCCCGTCATCATCATGACGGCCTTCTCCGACCTCGACAGCGCCGTCTCGGCCTTCCAGGGCGGCGCCTTCGAATACCTGCCCAAGCCCTTCGACCTGCCGCGCGCGGTCGAGCTCATCCGCCGCGCGGTCGACGAAAGCCAGCGCGAGGAAGTGGCCGAGGAGCGCATGGTCGCTGCGCCAGAGATGCTCGGCCAGGCGCCCGCCATGCAGGACGTGTTCCGCGCCATCGGGCGTCTTTCGCAGAGCAACGTCACGGTGCTCATCACCGGCGAATCGGGCTCGGGCAAGGAACTGGTGGCGCGCGCGCTGCACAAGCACTCGCCGCGCGCCAACGGCCCCTTCGTGGCCATCAACACCGCCGCCATCCCCAAGGACCTCTTGGAGAGCGAACTCTTCGGCCACGAGCGCGGCGCCTTCACCGGCGCGCAGACCATGCGCCGCGGCCGCTTCGAGCAGGCCGAGGGCGGCACGCTCTTCCTCGACGAAATCGGCGACATGCCCTTCGACCTGCAGACGCGCCTGCTGCGCGTGCTGAGCGACGGCCATTTCTACCGCGTGGGCGGCCACAACTCGGTGAAGGCCAACGTGCGCGTCATCGCGGCGACCCACCAGGACCTGGAGCAGCGCGTCAAGCTCGGCGGCTTCCGCGAAGACTTGTTCCACCGCCTCAACGTGATCCGCCTGCGCCTGCCGGCGTTGCGCGAACGCGGCGAGGACGTGCCCGCGCTCACGCGCCACTTCCTGCAGGTGAGCGCGCGCCAGCTCGGCGTGGAGCCCAAGCGCATCTCTGATGCTGCATTGGCGAAGCTCGCGGCATTCAATTTCCCGGGCAACGTGCGCCAGCTGGAGAACATCTGCCACTGGCTGACGGTGATGGCACCGGCCCAGCTGATCGAGGCGAAGGACCTGCCGCCCGAAGTGATGATGGCGGGCAGCACCGGTGCCGAAGCGCATGCCGTGGCCGACGCGCCGTTCGTCGCATCGACGCCCGTGGCGGCACAGCCTGTGCCCTCACTGCCGGTGGGCGGCGGCGAGGCGGTGTCCTCCGCGCATGCCGTCTCCGAACACGCCGAGACTCATGCTCCAGCAGCGAGCACCACCAGCAGCTGGGAAGGCGGCCTGGAAGCCGAGGCGCAGGCCCTGCTGGCAGCCGGCCGCACCGACGTGTGGGACGTGCTTTCGCGTCGCTTCGAGTCCAGGCTGATCCTCACCGCGCTGGCCAACACGCGCGGCCGCCGCATCGAGGCGGCGCAGAAACTGGGCATCGGGCGCAACACCATCACCCGGAAGATCCAGGAACTCGGCATCGAATGAAAAAGGCCCCTTCAGGGCCTTTTTCATTCTTCCGCTTCGCTCTTTCAGCGGCTGCGCTGCCCCTGCGTCAGCGAATCGATCTGGAACTTGTCGCTGCGGTCCCAGAGCCAGGTGTCCACGTAGGTGTGGCCTCCGAGCTTGCCCGGGTTGGGCAGGGGAGAGGCGGCCTTGATCATCTCCGCGATCATCGGCGCCACCTCCGGCGCATGGCTCGGCGTTCGGCTGAAGGTGACGTTCACCACCTTGCCCGTCGCGTCGATGTCGGTCTCGACCACCACCACCGCATACACCAGCGGCGGCAGCTTGCCCTTGTAGATGCGGCTCGCGTACTTGCTATAGATATGGCGCGCGCCGATCTTGCGGTAGGCGCGCACCGCGGGCGTCTGCGCGGTGATGAGCCGCACGGTCGGCACCTCGCGGCCGTCGGTCGTGGTCTCGCCGGTGGAAGCGGGCGGGGTGCCCTTGTTGTCGCCTTCCTCCGCCTTGTCGGCCGGCTTCAGCAGCGAACAGGCCGAGAGCATCAGCGCGACGGCGGCCACTGCCAGTTTGCGCGCGGCCATGGCCTAGGCCCCCAGGTCCAGGTCGAGCACCACCGGGGCATGGTCGCTCGGTTTTTCCCACTTGCGCGGCACGCGGTCGATGATGCAGCCTTTCACGCGCGGCACCAGCGGCTCGCTCACCAGGATGTGGTCGATGCGCAGGCCGCGGTTCTTCTGGTAGCCCAGCATGCGGTAGTCCCACCACGAGTAGCTCTTCTCGGGCTGCTCGAACATGCGGAAGCTGTCCTTCAGGCCGAGCTCGAGCAGCGCCTTGAAGTGGTTGCGCTCTTCGGTCGTGTGGTGGATGGTTTCCTTCAGGCCCACGGGGTCGAAGCTGTCGCGGTCTTCGGGCGTGATGTTGAAGTCGCCCAGCAGCACGAGGTTCGGGTTGGCCGCCAGTTCCTGCCGCAGCGCGTCGCGCAGCGCGTCGAGCCACTTCATCTTGTATTCGAACTTGTCCGTACCCGGCGCCTGGCCGTTGACGAAGTAACCGTTGACCACGCGCAGCGGACCCGACGCTGTCTCCACCGTGGCCGCGATCACGCGCGACTGGTCGTCGCTGAAACCGGTGATGTTCTTCACCACGTCGCCCACCGGCGCGAGGCTGAGGATGGCAACGCCGTTGTAGGTCTTCTGGCCGAACACCGCGGCCTCGTAGCCGGCCGACTTGAGCACGTCGAGCGGGAATTTGTCGTCCGTCATCTTCAGCTCCTGCAGGCACAGCACGTCGACAGGGTTGGCGATGAGCCAGTCGAGCACGTGCTGCAGGCGCGCGGTGAGGGAGTTGACGTTCCAGGTCGCTATTTTCATGAAATTCGCTAAGTTATTGAGTGCGTTTGGCGGTTCGTACCCTTTGGCATACCCGTTTTTGAACCGCTGCCCCTGGGCCGCGGGTACACCGACCCAGCCAGCTTAGCAAAAGCCCTGGGCAAAGCTGGTAGCAAAAAGCACCGGACGGCATCGGCGTTGTTGTCGTGAGCGCGTCCTGGCTTCCGGGCTGACGACTCCGCGTCGTTCCGCAAACAAAATGCCGATGACGGCATCCGATACCGCACCGGCAGGATGCTCGACTACAGGGCCGGCTCGGCCCACGTTCACGTCACCCAGGCCACCGCCGCGGATGTTTGCAAGCGCTCGATGTCCCTGTGGATGGTCTTCGAGGATGCCGCCAGGAAGCCTTTGGCCAGTATCAATTTCTACGGAATGCGGCCTGCTCCGGCCTCCCTGTGAGGCGGGGCGCCTTCCGGATACGGGGTTCGACGGGCTCGTGCTAGGCAGCGGAGGAGACAGCGGCGTCGGGCAGATCCATTCGCATGCCAGCAGCGACTCACGGCCGCATGATCCCTGACAGTCGAAAGCAAGTCGACCACCTTGCAACTGGCGGGTACCGCGGAGAAGGTATCTGTCGTGAAGTGTGCGTTGGCGCACATCCTCGGTCGAAGGGAGGGCCTACGCTGGGTGCTTTCCATTCTTCCCGACGCGATCATGAAGCTGTTCCGCTCCTTTCCCATGACTGTCCTGGCGGCCGTGCTGGCTGCTGGGGCCATCGGCCTCCCGGCCCAGGCCCAGCAGGTACCGGCGGTGGCGCCCCCGACGGCCACCGCAGCAGAGCGCGACGGTGGCGGCCTGAGCCTGAACGATCTCTACCAGGCGGCCCTGAAGGAAGGCGGAACGCTGACCGTCTACGCCGGCGGCGACGAGGTGACGCAGGGGTTCGGCATCAAGTCCGCCTTCGAGCGCCAGTTCCCGGGCATGAAGCTGGACCTGGTCGTCGACCTGAGCAAGTACCACGACGCGCGCATCGAGGAGCAACTGCTGCGCAAGGACCTGCAGGTGGACCTCGCCCATCTGCAGACGCTGCATGACTTCGACGATTGGGCGGCCCGCGGCCTGCTGCTTGCGTACAAGCCCATCGGCTGGGAGCAGATCCCCCCGGCCTACAAGGACCCCCAGGGCCGCTTCACCGGCCTGTTCATGCTGACCTTCGCCAACAGCTACAACAAGAACTACGTCTCGGCCGAGAACGCGCCTCGCGACTACGCGGATTTCCTCAAGCCGGAGTTCAAGAACCGCATCATCATCACGTACCCCAACGACGACGACGCGGTGCTGTATGTGTTCGACAAGATCATCCAGAAGTACGGCATCGGCTTCATCGATCAGCTGAAGGCCAACGGCGTGCAGTGGGTGCGCGGCACGCAGACGCCGCGCGACGCCGTCGAGGCCGGCAAGTACGCCGTCTCCACGGGAACCTCCGGCAGCTTCGTTCCGGTCGAGTCGTCGTCGCTGCGCTTCGTGCTGCCCAGGACCGATCCTTTCCTGACATGGGCTCAGACCGGCGCGATCTTCAAGGACGCCAGGCATCCTGCGGCGGCCAAGCTCTACATGAGCTGGACGCTGTCGCTGCCCGTGGCTTCCAACCCGCGGCAATTCCCGATCCGCAAGGACGTGCAGCCGCTGCCGGGCTTCAAGGGCATCGAGCAGTACAACACCAGCCCCGAGGACTTTCATGCCTTCATGAAAGACCGCGCACGCGTGGAGCGCCTCAAGAGCCTGTTCGAACGCCTGATCGGGCCGGTGCAGGGCATCTCGCCGCTGAAGGACTGACGCAAAGCGTCAGGGCTGGTACTGGAAGAGCGCCTGGCCGTCGCTCTCCAGCAGCTCCAGCGTCCTGCGTACGGCGGGTGAAAGGTAGCCTTCCCTTCGCAGCGCGACACCGAACTCGCGGGGCATGGCGAGCTCGGGCACCTGCAGCGCGACCAGTCCTTCGGGCAGCATGCTGTGCGAGGTGAACACGATCACGTCGTGGAGCCTGGCGATGCCCAGCAGCAATGCCGGCGAGTTGGACTGCATCTGGATGGCTGGCGCGGCCAACTGCAGGTCCTGCAGGCGGCGGTCCCACCACTGGCGGCTCGGGATCTCGCGCGTCGGCATGGCCCAGAGCCACGCCATCAATTCAACGGCGGTCACGGATCCGCGAGCTGCGAGCGGATGGCCTGCACGTACCGCCGGGCCGACCATGTCGTTCGCCAGCGGCACCGTGCGCAGATCGGGGTCCGGCGGCAGCAGGCCGATCAGCAGGTCGATGCGGCCCTCCCGCAGTTCGCGGCGCATGCCCACGTTGGTGCCGAGCAGCACCTGGAGCCGGACGCCGCTTTGCTGCAGCAGCCGCGCGCAGATCTGCGGCAGCACGTGCGCGGCCGTGCTGAGGCCGCTGCCGATGCGCACGTCGCCGATCGCACCGGTCGAGAAGTCGCGCAGTTCCTGCTGCACCTGGCTCGCATGCTGCAGCAGCGGCCGTGCACGCTCCAGCAGCAGCAAGCCGGAGGGCGTCAGCGTCACGCCCTGGCCGTCGCGCTCGATGAGCCGCTCGCCCACCGCGGCTTCGAGGCGGCGGATGCACTTGGTGATGGCTGGCTGGCTGCGCCCGAGGAGCTCGGCGGCGCGGCTCACGTGGCCCAGGGTCGCCACCGTCTCGAAGAATTTGAGGTCGCGGAGGTTGTAGTCCATGAAAAAAGGATATGGCGTCCGCACCATTAGCGATTGGACCTCGCCAGGGCGACGCCGGACGATATCGCCATTTTCAGGAAGGATGGCATTTCATGCTTGTGCAAGACGGAAGGGTTCGGATCGCCTCGATGCGCGACCGCTGTTCGGAAGCGGAATGGCAGGCGAGGGTGGACCTGGCAGCCTGCTATCGCTTGATCGACTTCTACGGCATGGCCGACATGATGGCCAACCACATCTCCATGCGCGTGCCGGGCGAGGAAGCGTTCCTCATCAACCCGTACGGCATGATGTACGAGGAGATCACCGCCTCGTGCCTGATCAAGGTGGACCACGCCGGCACCATCCTGGACAGCCCCGATTTCGGCGCGCTGGGCTATGGCGTCAACAAGGCCGGCTACGTGATCCACAGCGCCGTGCACGAAGCGCGGCCCGAGGTGGCCTGCGTGATCCACACGCACAGCTGGGCTTCGATGGCGGTGTCCGCGCTCGATTGCGGCCTGTTGCCCATCACCCAGACCGCCATGCGCTTCCTGAAGATCGGCTATCACGACTACCAGGGCGTCGTGCTCGATACGAAAGAGCAGGCCTCGCTCATCGAGGACCTCGGCCAGGGTGAGGCCCTGATCCTGCGCAACCACGGTGTGCTGACAGTAGGGCGCACCGTCGGCGAGGCGTTCAACTGGATGCACCGCCTGGAACTGGCCTGCCGGGCGCAGCTCGGCGCGATGGCCTGCAACGTGCCCTTGCGGCCGGTGCCCGCGCAGGTGCTGCAGGACACCTGGAACCAGTACCAGCCCGGCACTCGCCGACCCTACGGCGTGATGGAGTGGCCGGCCCTGCTTCGCAAGCTCGACCGGCTGGACCCCAGCTACGCGCTCTGACGATCCGACCGAACCAGACCGAACCAGAACATATGGAGACATCGATGAACATCCCCAATCCCTCGAGAAGGCGCGCACTGCTGCTGGCGGGCGCCGCGGCGTTCAGCTTCTGCACGGCGGCGACGGCCCAGACCTACCCGTCCAAACCCGTGCGGGTCATCGTGGCGTTCACTGCCGGCGGCACCACCGACATCCTGGCGCGCGCCGTGACGCAGAAGCTCTCGGAGAAGCTCGGCCAGCCCTTCGTCATCGACAACAAGCCGGGCGCCGGCGGCAACATCGGTACCGAGATGGCCGTGCGTGCCGCGCCCGACGGCTACACGCTGATCGTCAACTCGGTAGGTCCCATGGCCGTGAACCAGACGCTCTACAAGAGCTTGCCCTACGACCCGCTGAAGGACCTGGTGCCGATCGTGCAGATCGCCGACGTGCCCAACGTTCTGGTGGTGCACCCCAGCGTCCCGGCGAAGACGCTGGAGCAACTCATCGAGTATGCGAAGGCTCGCCCCGGCAAGCTGTCCTACGGCTCCACCGGCGTCGGCACTTCGTCGCACCTGTCGAGCTACATGCTGGGCCAGCGCAGCGGCATGGACACGGTGCATGTGCCCTACAAGGGCGCCAACGTGCTCAACGACCTGCTGGCGGGGCGGCTTCAGTTCATGTTCGCCACGGTGCCGTCGGTGATCCAGCACATCCGCGCGGGCAAGCTGCGGGCGCTGGCCGTCTCCAGCGAGGGGCCCTCGCGCTCCTTGCCCGGCGTTCCGACGGTCGCCGAGAAAGGCTTCCCGGGCTTTTCCGCCGGTTCATGGTTCGGCTTCTTCGCGCCCAAGGGCACGCCGGCGTCCGTCATCCAGCTGGTGAACAAGACCGTGAACGATGTGCTGCCATCGCTGCAGGAGCAGATGGTGCGGGAAGGTGCCGATCCGGTGGGAGGCACCCCCGAGCAGTTCGGGCAGTTCGCTCAGCGCGAGCACGAGAAGTGGAAGGCGATCGTGCGGGATTCCGGCGCCTCCATCGATTGAGCAGCGCCTTGCCCACGTTCCGCGGGCGCTGTGCTACCTGCCAATTCGATTGCCGGAGACGACTTCATGGGTGCTCGAGGCGCATCGCACCGAGTGCCTACGCGCTCCACACCACCTGTGTGGCCCGCGCGCATTCGTTCATGACCGTCAGTGCCCGCACGACGTTGGCCGTACCCATGACGAAGGGGTTGCGGCCGCTGCCGCCCTGTTGGCGGGCCTGCAGCTTCTTCACCGCCTCGTCGAAGAGGTCGTGATTGGAGATGAACACGTCCACGCCCTGCGCCTCGACCAGGCGGCGCACACGCTCTGTCTGGTCGATGTAGGCCTGCAGCCTCTGCATGCGGTCGGGGCTGCGCTGGAAGTTGAATGCGGTGCCTCCCCACAGCAGCGCACGGTGGCGTTTCGCGCCTTCGCGCACGTCGAAGAGCAGCGAGACCGTGCCCATCGTGTGGCCGGGAGTGAGCAGCACGTCGATGCGGGTATCGCCCCAGCGCAGGGTGTCGCCTTCCTTGAGCACCAGGTCGCGCCTGGGCGGACGGCCCCAGTCGGGGCGGTCGAATTCCAGCTTCGTTTCGGTCATCGTCCAGTCCGCCTCGCTCATGGCGGCCCGGGCCCCGGAAATCGACTTGAGATGACCGAAGCCGCCGTAGTGGTCGCCATGGCCGTGCGTGATCAGCACCGCCCGGATGGTGGCCGGGTCCTGTCCCAGTGTGCGCAGGCCGGCGGCCACCAGGGTGCGGGCTTCGTCGTCGTTGTCCATCGCATCGATCACGACCAGGCCTTCCGAGGTGGGCAGGCCCCACGCGCTCACCCACTTGTTGCCGACGAAGCACAGGTTGTCGAAGGCCCAGCCCGGGGCCGGCGCGGGCAGTGCCATCAGCGCTTCCGGCGACACCGGCGGCGCGCTGGGCGTGGGCGATATGCCGTCGCCCAGGCGCATGTACGCGAGCAGATCGTCGCCGGCGGCTCGCCGGGCCGCGTCCAGGTGGGCCTGGGCCTTGGCCGGAAGAGGTCCGGTGGTCTGCGCACCGGCCAGCGGGAACGCGCAGCACAGGCAGCCTGCGGCCAGCAGGCGCCGGCGGTTGAGCGCCACGCCCTCGGGTGCGGGGGAGGCCCCCGATGGGGTGCGCAGGAACGCGAACAGCGAAGAAGCCATGGTCGATCTCCTCAGGGTTGAACGTATGCAGTCTTGACGGTGGTGTAGAACTCGGCGGCGTAGCGGCCCTGCTCGCGCGGGCCGTGGCTCGAAGCCTTGCGACCGCCGAAGGGCACGTGCGGATCGACGCCGGCCGTCGGCGCATTGACCATCACCATGCCCGCCTGAAGGTGCCGCTTGAAGTGTGCGGCCCATTTCAGCGAGGTGGTGCACACGCCGGAGGAAAGACCGAACTCCGTGTCGTTGGCCACGGCGAGCGCCTCTTCGGCATCGCGCACACGGATCACCGTGGCCACCGGGCCGAAGATCTCCTCGCGGTTGATGCGCATCGTGTTCGTGGTGCCTGTGAGCAGGGCGGGCTGCAGGTAAAAGCCCGGCTTGCCGTCGATGTGCGCCAGGGGCTCGCCGCCGGCCGCAAGGCGGGCGCCTTCTTCGCGGCCGATGCGGATGTAGTCGAGGTCCTGCGCCAGCTGCTTCTCGTCGACCACCGGGCCGATGACAGTGCCGGCCGCGCGCGCATCGCCGACCGTCAGACCGCGCATGCGCTCGATCATGGCCTCCACGAAACGGTCGTGGATGCGCTCGGTGACCACCAGGCGAGAAGAAGCGGTGCAGCGCTGGCCCGTCGAGTAGAAGGCCCCGTTGATGGCGCAGGACACCGCGACGTCCAGGTCGGCGTCGTCGAGCACCACCAGCGGGTTCTTGCCGCCCATTTCGAGCTGGAACTTCGGCATGGCCCCGCGGCGCGAGACGCAAGCCTGCGCGATCTTGCGGCCCGTGGACTCCGAACCCGTGAAGGTGACCGCGTTCACGCGCGGGTCGCCCAGCAGGGTGTCGCCGATCTCCCGGCCACGGCCCATGATCAGGTTGAAGGCGCCCGCGGGCAGGCCGCAGCGGCTCAGGATCTCCGCCAGCGCCCATGCGCTGCCGGGCACCAGCTCCGCCGGCTTGAAGACCACCGCGTTGCCGTAGGCGAGGGCCGGCGCGATCTTCCAGGCCGGAATGGCCAGCGGGAAATTCCAGGGCGTGATGATGCTGACCACTCCCACCGGTTCGCGGGTGATCTCCACGCTCATGCCGGCGCGGGTCGACGGCAGCAGCTCTCCGCCCGAACGCAGCGCCTCGCCGGCGAAGAACTTGAAGATCTGCGCGGCGCGGACCACCTCGCCGAGCGCGTCGGGCAGCGCCTTGCCTTCCTCTCGCGCGAGCAGGTCGGCCAGCTCCGCGCGGCGGGCGTGGATCTCGCTGCCGGCCTGGTCGAGCGCGTCGGCGCGCTGCTGGGGCGACGTGGCGGCCCATGCCGGCTGGGCGGCGTGCGCCGCGGCGATGGCGGCTTCGGCATCGGCCCGGTTGGCGCGCGCGTACATGCCGACCACGTCGCGCGTGTCGGACGGGTTGATGTTGTCGGCGGCATCCTGGCCTTCGGTCCAGTCGCCGCCGATGTAGTTGCGGTAGGGGTTCATGGTCATGCGCTATGCGATTCAGGGTAGAGGCCGTGCACGCGGCCGAAGAGCCGGGCCAGCCCGAGGAGCGCGCCGATGGCCGGAGTGGGCAGGCCCAGGCGCTGGCCGATCTCGTGGGTGGCGCCCACGATGGCGTCGAGTTCGAGCGGCCTGCCCGCCTGGGCGTCCTGCAGCATGGACGTGCGGAAGGCGCCCAGGCGCGCAGTGACCGCGTGGCGCGCTTCGGGCGCTTCGTCGATGGGACAGCCGATCTGCCGGCCGATGAGCGCGGCCTCCTGCATGGCGGCGGAACAGAATCCGCGCACCAGGGGATCGGCGAGGATGCGGTCGACCGTGGCGCCCGTGATCGCGCTGACGGGGTTCATGGTGAGGTTGCCCCAGAGCTTGTACCAGATGGCCGCGCGCACGTTGTCGCTCGGCGTGGCGTCGAAGCCCGCGCGCGCCAGCAGCGCGGCGACGGCGCTGGCGCGTTCGCTGGAGCGGCCATCGGGCTCGCCCAGGATCAGGCCCTGGCCCATGTGGTGCTGGACGAATCCCGGCCGCGGCGTGGAGGCGCTCGCATGCACCACAGCCCCGAGCACGCGCTCGAAGCCGATGGATGCCGCGATGTGGCCGCCGGGATCGACGCTGGCCAGCCCCGTGCCGGCGAATGCGGGAACACCCTGGCAGAACCACCAGGGCACGCCGTTCATGGCCGGAAGCACGATGGTGCGTTCGCCGAGCAGAGGCCCCAGCGTCGGCGCGAGACCGGCAAGCGCCGGGCCCTTCACGGCGACGATGACCAAGTCCTGCGGGCCCAGGTCTTCAGGCCGATCGGACGCGCGGGCAGGGGCCTGCAGCAGCTGGCCGTCGCTGGCCTGCAACTGCCAGCCGTCGCTGCGCAGCGCCTGCAGCGTGGCTCCTCGTGCCAGCGCGCAGACGTCGGCTTGCCCGGAGGCGGCCAGGCGCGTGCCGATCAGCCCTCCGATGGCACCCGCCCCGACGATGCAGACCTTGTCGATCATGTGCCCTTGGCCGCGCGCAGGTTGGCCTTGAAGTGCTCCGGCACCCGTTCGTCGAAGCCGAGCGCCACGCGCCGAACCTCGGGGGTGTCGGTGGGCGCGTGGCCCACGCCGAGCGCCGCGGCCCGCGGTGCCTCGATGCCCACGACCGTGCCTTCGATGCGGCCGATGCCGGTGATCTCGCAGGCGACGACGTTGCCCGGATCCACGCTGCGCGAATGGCAGGGCGTGCCCATGAGGATGACGTCGCCGGGCACGAGCGTGATGTGGCGCGCGATGTCGGCGATCACGTAGTGAGGACCCCAGATGGTTTCGTCGCCGATGTGCGCTTCCTGCACCACGCGGCCGTTGACCAGGGTGCGCAGCGTCTGCTCGAAGAGGTTCACGCCCCGCACGATGCCCGGCCCGATGGGCAGCAGCGTGTCGGCGCCCTTCACGCGCAGCATGCTGCCCTGGTCGGTGTCGCGAAAGTCCTGCAGGCCCATGTCGAGCGCGGGGCAGAAGCCTTCGATGTAGTCCCAGGCCTCGTCCGGCGTCACGTTGCGGCAGGTGCGCCCGATCACCAGGGCGTACTCGCCCTCGTAGTTGAGGTACTTGCAGTCGGCCGGCTTGAGGATCTGGCCCTTGTGGCCGTTCAGCGACGTGGGCGGCTTGGTGAAGTAGGTCGGCGTTTCCGTGGGCTTGGGCTTGTTGCGCGTCTCCACGCTGCGCGAGCTGTAGCTGATGTGCACGGCGATGATCTTGCTGGGCGACACCGGCGGAAGATAGGTCTGCGCATCGGCGTCGAGCAGGCGGCCGTCGTCCAGCCGCAGGCGGCCCGCGTCGGCGCCGTCTTCCACCATCGTGCCCCAGAAGGCGCTGCCGCCCACGAGCACGCGGCGGCGCTCGACGCGGGGTCCCCGCATCACCGCGGGCAAGGTCTGAAAAGGAAATTCGAAGTTCATGTGGGGCCTCGTGTGTAGGGAAGGCAGAGAAGATTTGGAAAGTTCAGCGGCGCGGCGCCGGACTGGGCCGTACGCCCAGTACCACCAGCGCGCCGGCCAGCAGCAGGAAGCCGGCGATCACGTACATGCCGGCGGCGGTGGTTCCCGTGGTGTCCTTCACCCAGCCCACCAGATACGGACTGACGAAGCCCGCCAGGTTGCCGATGGCGTTGATGACCGCGATGCCGGCGGCCGCGGCCACGCCGCCGAGCAGGCCCGTGGGCAGCGTCCAGAACACCGGGGCCAGGCATTGCAGGCCCATGCTCGCGATGGTGAGCGCGACCATGGCGATGGCCGTGTTGTCGCTCCACACCACGGCACCGACCAGCCCGGCGGCGGACACCAGCGCCGACAGGCCGTAGTGCCAGCGGCGCTCGCCCGTGCGGTCGGAATGGCGCCCGACCAGGATCATCGCCACGATGCCGAAGGCATAGGGAATGGCCGACAGCAGCCCGATGTGCAGCGGGCTCGACACGCCGGTGGCCTTGATGATGGAGGGCAGCCAGAAGCCGAAGCCGTACTGCCCCATCGAGCTGCCGAAGTACACCAGCGCCAGCAGCCAGACCAGCGGATGCCGGAAGGCGGAGCCGACGGACACATGCGTCTTCGCCGAAGCTTCGGCCTCGATGCGCTGCTGCAGCAGCGCTTTCTGCGCGGGCGTGAGCCAGCGGGCGCCGGAGATGCCGTCGTCGAGATAGAACAGCACGCAGACGCCCACGATCAGCGAGGGAACGCCTTCCAGCACGAACAGCCACTGCCAGCCGGCCATGCCGTGCACGCCGTTCATGGCTTGCAGGATCCAGCCCGAACCCATGCCGCCGAGCACGCCGGCGATGGGAATGGCCGTCATGAACAGCGCCGTGATGCGGCTGCGGCGATGGGCCGGATACCAGTAGGTCAGGTACAGGATCATGCCCGGGAAGAAACCCGCCTCTGCCGCGCCCAGCAGGAAGCGCACGACGTAGAAGGCCGTCGCGCTCTGCACGAAGGCCATCGCTGCGGTCAGCAGCGCCCAGGTGATCATGATCCGCGCGATCCAGCGCCGCGCGCCCACGCGATGCATGATCAGGTTGCTCGGCACCTCGAACAGGAAGTAGGCGATGAAGAAGATGCCTGCGCCGAGGCCGTAGACGGTCTCGCTGAAGTGCAGGTCCTGCAGCATCTGCAGCTTGGCGAAGCTGACGTTCACGCGATCGAGAAAGGCGATCACGAAGCACAGGCACAGGAACGGGATGATGCGTCGCGTGACCTGGGCGTATGTCGCGTCCTCGAACGCGGGTGAGTCGGCGGCGATGGTGCCCGCGCGCGAAGGCGCGGCACCCGCCGCGGCGCTGGGGTGGCTCATGGCGATGTCTCTGTTGTCGTTGTTCTGCGGTGCGGACCTGGCGCTCAGGGGTTGAACCAGACGTGGATGTTGCCGGTGCCGCGAGCGTTCTCGTAGGCGGAAAGGGCCTCGCCGCGGGCGCGGCACTGCGCGCCGCCCATGGCGCCGAGCATCTGCAGGTAGTGCGCGCCGAAGGCCTCCCAGGGCTTGCGGCGGTACTCCCCGTCCCAGCGCTCGAGGATCAGGTCGTGCCGGCCTTCGGCCATCAGCGCGATCGCCTTCTTGTCGCTCTCGATGTTCTCGGGCGAGGAGACGTTGGTCTCGTGGAAGATGCGCGGGTGGTTGGGCTTCCAGTCGATGCCGTTGAACTTGTGGCTGAGCGCGCCCGAGGCGAGCAGCACCACGCGCAGGCCGCTGCGGCGGATCGCCTCGCCGATGGCTTCGCCCGATTTCAGGAACTGCGGCCATTCGCAGTTCTGGCATGAGCTTGCCGTGACCACGGGCGTGTCCGTCATGTCCAGCCGCAGGTGCTTGACCAGGTTCACCGTCGCATAGTGGCGGCCCAGGTCCGGATGGCGGATGGCGCGGTTGTAGCCGCCCTGTTCACGCGAAACCTCCTCGATGGCCTGGGCCAGGCCCGGGTGGCCGCGGTAGTCATAGGGAACGCCATGCAGGTACCAGGGCATCTCGTCGGAGATGTAGGTGCCGCTATAGCGTTCGCCGCCGTCCACCAGGTGGTAGCCGGTGGTGAACCAGTGTGTATCGAAGATCAGCACCACATCCGGCGTGGCCGCGGCGATGCGCTGGCGCAGCCGGGCGTAGCCGGGGATCAGGTCCGAGTCTTCGCCCGCGCCCTGCAGGCGACGGAATTCCTCGCACTGCATCAGGCCGGGGTGGTGCGACACGATGGCCGCGCCGACGATCTTTCCCATGTCCTACTCCTTTGTTATCTGTGGCTGAAGCTCGCCTTGAACGGCTTCTTGGGGACGACGACGTCCTTGACGTCGCAGAAGAATTCGAAGCTCCAGTCGCCGCCTTCGCGGCCCACGCCCGAGCGCTTGATGCCTCCGAAGGGCGCGGCCAGGTCGCGGATGCCGAAGCTGTTGACCCAGATGAATCCGGTGCGCACCTGCTTGGCCACCTCGGTCGCGTGATCGGTCTCGCCGTAGCACACGCCGCCCAGGCCGTAGTCGGTGCCGTTGGCCAGCGCGATCGCCTCCTCGTCGCTGGCGAAGGTCTGCAGCGTGAGCACCGGGCCGAACACCTCGTTCTGCACGATCTCGTCGTCCTGCTTCACGCCGGTGACCATGGTGGGCTGGAAGTACTGCGCGCCGAAGCCGTGGCGCTCGCCGCCCCACAGCAGCCGGGCGCCGGCCGCCACTGCGCGCTGCACGAAGCCTTCCACGCGTGCCAGCTGGCGCGGATGGATGATCGGGCCCACCTCGGTGGCCTCGTCGCGGGGATCGCCGACGGTCAGCTTCTCCACATGACTGCGCATGGTCGCCACGAAGCGCTCGGCGATCTTCTCGTGAACGAGGAAGCGCGTGCCCGCCAGGCACACCTGGCCGGCATTGCGGTACATGAGCGCACCCGTCGCCGCGGCGCCCTCGAGGTCGGCGTCCTCCAGCACGATGAACGGGCTCTTGCCGCCCAGTTCCAGGCTGCAGGGCACGAGGTTGGCGCCCGCGGCCTGCGCGATCGACTTGGCCGTGGGCACGCTGCCGGTGAAGGACACCCGCGAGACGCGCGCGTCTCCCACCAGCCGCGCACCCGTGGTGGCGCCGGTGCCCTGCACCACGTTGAACACACCCGGCGGCAGGCCGGCCGCATCGGCGCAGTCGGCCAGCAGCGAGCAGGTCAGGGGCGCCCACTCCGGCGGCTTCAGGATGCAGGTGTTGCCGGCCGCCAGGGCCGGGCCCAGCTTCCAGGTGGAGAGCATCAGCGGCGCGTTCCACGGGGTGATGATCACGACCACGCCCGCCGGGTCGTGGCGCACGATGTGGTGCGCCTGCTCGGTGTCGATGGGGCGGTTCTGCAGGTCCAGCGCGTGCTGCGCGAACCAGCGGATGTTGAGCATGGCGCGCGGCACCACGCCGTGACGCATGCGCGAGAGCAGCACGCCTGCGTCGGTGCTCTCCAGACGGCAGAAGTCGTCGGCTCGCTTGCCGATCTCGTCGGCGAAGCGCTCCAGATACGGCAGGCGCTCGGCCGCGCTCATGGCGCTCCAGGCCGGGAAAGCGCGCTGCGCGGCCTGCAGCGCGGCTTCGGTGTGGTCCTCCAGGCCCTCGGCGATGCGGCCCAGGGGCTGCTGGTCGATGGGGCTGAACAGCTCGAAGGTGGTGGCCGACGGCACGCGGCGGCCATCGATGTAGTGGTCGGGCGAGACCTTGACGCCCGCCACGTCCAGCGCGGATGTGGTCATTCGGAAAGCTCCTTGGTGGGTGGCAGCAACTTGCCAGGATTCATGATTCCCTGCGGGTCGAGCGCGGACTTGATGGCGTGCATCAGCCGCAGGTCGACGCTCGACTTGTGGCGGGCGGATTCGTCGCGCCGCAGCACGCCGAGCCCGTGCTCGGCGGAGATCGAACCGCCCAAGGCCGCGACGGTGTCGTGCACGCAGCGGTTGACCGGCTCTTCGAGCGCCTCGAAGGCGGCGCGATGCTCGGGCGCGAGCCGGTCGGCGGCGGGCGAAAGGTTGTAGTGCAGGTTGCCGTCGCCGAGGTGGCCGAAGACGACCAGGCGCTCGTTCGGCCAGCGGCGCGCGATTTCCGCGCCCATGAGCTCGATGAACTCCGCGATGCGCGAGATCGGCAGCGCGATGTCGTGCTTGATGGTGCGGCCTTCGGCGCCCTGCGATTCGGAAATGTCCTCGCGCAGCGCCCACATCGCCCGGAACTGCGCCAGGCTGGCCGAAAGGGCGGCATCGGTGGCGAGCTCCTGCTCCAGCGCGGCCTCGAGCAGGCCCTCGATGGCGGCACTGGCGTGGGCTTCGTCCACGTTGTCGCTGACCTCCAGCAGCACGTACCAGGGCGAGCGCTCGGCCAGGGGCAGCCGGGCGCTGTCGACATGCTTTTCCACCAGCGCGATGCAGACATCGCTCATGAGCTCGAAGGCCGTGAGGCCGGCGCCCAGGCGTGCCTGTGCGAGCTGCAGCAGGGCCAGCGCCGAGGCCGGATCGGGCACGGCGACGAAGGCGGCCACCTGCGCGGCGGGCAGGGGATGGAGCTTGAGCACGGCGGCGGTGATCACGCCCAGCGTGCCTTCGCTGCCGATGAAAAGGTCGCGCAAGTCGTAGCCGGTGTTGTCCTTGCGCAGGCCGCGCAGTCCGTCCCATACCTCGCCGCGCGCCGTGACGGCTTCGAGTCCGAGGCACAGCTCGCGCGCATTGCCGTAGCGCAGCACCTGCACGCCGCCGGCGTTGCTGGCCAGGTTGCCGCCGATGGTGCAGGTGCCTTCGGCCGCAAGGCTCAAGGGGAACAGCCGGCCCGCCTCGAGCGCGGCCTCCTGCACCTGCTGCAGCGTGACGCCGGCTTCGACCGTGATCGTGTTGTTGAGGGTGTCGAGCGCGCGCACCTTGTTCAGCCGCGCGAGCGAGAGCACCAGCGCGCGGCCGGACGCGTCGGGCGTGGCGCCACCCGACAGCCCCGTGTTGCCGCCCTGGGGCACCACGGCGATGCCGTGATCGGCACACCAGCGCACGACGGCGGCCACGTCGGCCGCGCTCTCGGGCTGCGCGACGGCCACGGCCTTGCCAGCCCACTTGCGGCGCCAGTCGGTAAGGAACGGCGCCTTCTCTTCGTCCTCGATCAGCAGCCGGCCCGAGAAGGCGCGGCGCAGTTCTTCGAGCTCCGACTTCATGCTCAGTAGCCCGATGCGTTCGTCGCGGAAGGCGCCGGCGCGTCCTTGAAGCGCCGGGCCAGCGCGCGGCTGGCCTGGGCCAGCAGTGTCGCTTCCACGCCCACGGCCACGAAGCGCGCACCCAGGCCGATGTAATGGCGTGCCAGGGTCTCGTCCACGGCGAGGATGCCCGGCGCCTTGCCCGCGGCGAGGATGCGCGTGAAGGCGTGCTCGATGGCCGCGCGCACTTCGGGGTGGCCGGGCTGCCCGAGCAGGCCCATCGAGGCGGACAGGTCGGAGGGGCCGATGAAGACGCCGTCCACGCCTTCCACCGCCGCGATCTCGTCGATGCGGCCCAGGGCTGCCGTGGTTTCCACCTGCACGAGCAGGCACATGCGGTCGTTGGCGGTGTGCAGGTACTGCGCGTCCGCGCCCCATCGCGAGGAACGGGCCAGGCCGCTTCCGACGCCGCGGATGCCCTGCGGCGGATAGCGCATGGCCTGCACCAGCGCCGTGGCCTGGGCGGCGTCTTCCACCATCGGCACCAGCAGCGTGGTGGCGCCGATCTCGAGCACCTGCTTGACCAGGGCCGCGTCGCCGTGCGGAATGCGCACCACGGGGTGGGCGGGGTAGGGCGCCACCGCCTGCAGCGTCGCCAGCATCGAGCGAAGATCGTTGGGCCCGTGCTCGCCGTCCACCAGCAGCCAGTCGAAGCCGCCGGTGGCGCACAGTTCCGCGGTGTAGGGCTCGGCCAGGCCGAGCCACAGGCCGATCTGCGCGCCGGGTGCCGCCAGGGCGGTCTTGAAATTGTTCACGGTCGAAGTCATTACACGAACCTCAGGGAAATGGAGCCGAGCGGACCGTAGTCCGCGTGGAAGGTGTCGCCGGCGGCGCAGTGCACCGGCCGGGTGAAGGAGCCGCCCAGCACGATCTGGCCTGCCTCCAGGCCGTCGCCATGAAGCGCCAGCTTGTTGGCCAGCCAGGCCACGCCGTTGCCCGGGTGGTTGAGCACCGCCGCACCCAGGCCCGACTCCTCGATGACGCCGTTCTTGAAGAGCAGCGCGCCGGCCCAGCGCCAGTCCACCTGGTCGGCCCGCATGGGACGGCCGCCCATCACGATGCCTGCGCTGGCGGCGTTGTCGGCGATGGTGTCCAGCACCTTGCGCGGCGCCTTCGTCACGCGGTCGAATTGCTCGATGCGCGCATCGATCAGCTCCAGCGCCGGGATCACGTAGTCGGTGGCGTTGAGAACGTCGAACAGCGTCACGCCGGGCCCGCGCAGCGGCCGGGCGAGGATGAAGGCGAACTCCACCTCCAGCCTCGGCACCAGGAAGCGCGCAGCCTCCACCTCGGTGCCGTTGTCGATCACCATGCTCTGCAGCAGCACGCCGTAGTCGGGCTCGGTGATCTGTGAGGAGATCTGCATCGCGCGGGATGTCAGGCCGATCTTGCGCCCGACGATGGTCTCGCCCGCTGCCAGCTTGAGCGCAGTCCATTCGCGCTGGATGGCGTAGCTGTCCGCGATGGTCATGCCTTGCAGGCGTTTGCTGAAATGCTCGACGGGCCGGCGGCTGCGTTCGGCCTCGATGAGTTCATGGGCCAGCGCGAGGTGGCGCTCTCTTGAATCGGTCATGGGTTGTCTCCTGGGGCCGGCCTCTCGTGAAGAAGAGCAGGCGACCGTGTTGATGGCGGGTGAGTTTGCGCAAGACATCCCCCACCAACAAGCAATCGATTCGGGGCAATGATCAAGCAGCGCTTGATAATCGCGGGATGGCCCTCACCCGCTACACCCTGCGCCAGCTCGAAGCCTTCGTTTCCGTCGCCGAGCAGCGCAGCTTCGCGGCTGCTGCGCAGCGCATGGGCCTGACGGCGCAGGCGGTCAGCCAGCTGGTGGCGGAGCTGGAGGCGGTGCTGGGCTTCCAGTTGTTCGAACGCACTACCCGGCGCGTTGGACTGTCCAGTGCGGGACAGTACTTTCTGGGCTCGGCCGAGACGGTGCTGCGCCATGTGCAGGCGGCCGACAGTGCGGCAGCGGACGTGCGCAATCGCGCCGCAGGCATCGTGCGCGTGGGTGCGCCGCAGGTGCTGGCGGGCACGGCCATGCCGGCCGCTATCCGCGCCTATCAAGCCGGGCGGCCGCGCGTGGTGGTGCGGGTGAAGGACCTGCCGGTCGACCTGCTGGTGGACGCCGTGGTGGCCGGCGACGTCGATCTGGCCGTGGGTCCCGATCGACCCACGGGCGAAGGCGTTCAGCGTGTGCCGATGTTCAACAGCCGCTGGGTGCTGTGGTGCGCGCCCACGCACCCGCTGGCGCGCCGCAAAAAGCTTCGCTGGACCGACCTGCGAGGCCACGCCCTCGTGGCGGCGGGACGCGACCACGAGCGAAGCGTCGCCCAGATGCACGTGGATGCGCCGCAGGATGCCCGCGTCGAGCCGGTCGACGTGGTGGACAACGTCTCCACGGCACTGGGCATCGCGGCCCAGGGGCTGGCTGCCACGCTCGCGCCCGCCTACGTGGCCGTGACGGCCCGGCCGCTCGGCCTGGTCATGCGCCGTGTCGTGGACCCGGAGACGGTTCGCGAGGTCTGCCTCTACAGGCCGACTGTGCGAACCCTCTCCCCGGCGGCGGAAGGCTTTGCGGAGCATCTCTCGCAATGGCTGCCGGGATGGCCGATGCAGGACGAGTGAAGCGTGCCCGGCCGCGCTGCGTTGTCGGCATTCGCTTGTTGGCCCTCGAGGAACGTCCGTCCGTGGATCCCGTCGGCCGTCAGGACAGTTCGTTTAGCAATTCCGGCACGGCCGTGAACAGGTCGGCCACCAGGCCGTAGTCGGCCACCGAGAAGATCGGCGCTTCCTCGTCCTTGTTGATCGCCACGATCACCTTCGAGTCCTTCATGCCGGCCAAGTGCTGGATCGCGCCCGAGATGCCCGCTGCGATGTACAGCTGCGGCGCGACGATCTTGCCCGTCTGGCCCACCTGCCAGTCGTTCGGCGCGTAGCCCGCGTCCACCGCCGCGCGGCTGGCGCCGAGGCCGGCGTTCAGCTTGTCGGCCAGGGGTGCCATCACCTCGGTGAACTTCTCGGCGCTGCCGAGGGCACGTCCGCCCGAGACGATGATCTTGGCGGCCGTCAGTTCTGGGCGCTCGCTCTTCGTGACTTCGCGGCCCACGAAGCTGCTCTTGCCGCTGTCTGCCACGCCTGCTGCCGATTCGACGGCGGCGCTGCCACCGGTGGCTGCTGCGGCGTCGAAGCCTGTCGTGCGAACCGTGATCACCTTGGTCGCGTCGCTGCTCTGCACGGTGGCGATGGCGTTGCCGGCGTAGATCGGACGCTCGAAGGTGTCTGCGCTCACCACGGCGGTGATGTCGCTGATCTGCGCCACGTCCAGCTTGGCGGCCACGCGCGGAGCGACGTTCTTGCCGTTGGCGGTCGAGGGGAACAGGATGTGGCTGTAGCTGCCGGCGATCGCGAGCACCTGGGCTGCGACGTTCTCGGCGAGGTTTTCAGCGAGGCTCGGGCTGTCGGCGGCGATGACCTTCGAAACGCCTGCGATCTGTGCCGCTGCCTTGGCGGCTTCGGCGGCATTGGCGCCAGCCACGAGCACGTGGACGTCGCCGCCGCAGGCCAGTGCTGCGGTCACGGTGTTGAGGGTGGCCGGCTTGATGCTGGCGTGGTCGTGTTCGGCAATAACAAGTGCGGTCATGTTCAGATCACCTTCGCTTCGTTCTTCAGTTTCTCGACCAGGGTGGCGACGTCCGGCACCTTGATGCCAGCGCCACGCTTCGGCGGCTCCGCGACCTTCAGGGTCTTCAGGCGCGGCTTCACGTCCACGCCCAGGTCTTCCGGCTTGACCGTGTCGAGCTGCTTCTTCTTGGCCTTCATGATGTTCGGCAGCGTCACGTAGCGCGGCTCGTTCAGGCGCAGGTCGGTGGTGATGACCGCGGGCAGCGTCAGCGCCACGGTCTCCAGGCCGCCGTCGACTTCGCGGGTCACGGTAGCCTTGTCGCCTGCGACCTCGACCTTCGAAGCAAAAGTGGCCTGGGGCAGGTCCGCCAGTGCAGCCAGCATCTGGCCGGTCTGGTTGGCGTCGTCGTCGATGGCCTGCTTGCCGAGGATGATGAGCTGGGGCTGTTCCTTGTCGACCAAGGCCTTCAGCAGCTTGGCGACGGCCAGGGGCTGCAGTTCTTCGGCGGTTTCCACCAGGATGCCGCGGTCGGCGCCGATGGCCATGGCGGTGCGCAGGGTTTCCTGGCTCTTGGCGTCGCCGCAGGAGACGGCGATGACTTCGGTGACCACGCCCTTTTCCTTCAGCCGAACCGCTTCTTCAACGGCGATCTCGTCGAAGGGGTTCATGCTCATCTTGACGTTGGCAATGTCCACTCCGGTGCCGTCGCTCTTCACGCGCACCTTCACGTTGTAATCGACGACCCGTTTGACTGCGACCAGAATCTTCACGTGACCTCTCCAATGAAAAAGAAAAATGGCGCGCACACACGCACGGTTGGCGCGGCATGCGCGGCGATCCATGCCATGCGTGGCTCAGGAATCGGCGGTGAAACCGATGGTGCGCACCACTTGTCCCCAGCGCTCGTGATCCTCGCGCAGGCGCGACGCCAGTTCTGCCGGCGTCGAGGACGCGGCCTCCAGGCCGAACCCGGCCAGCCCGCTGACCACGTCCTGGCTGGCCAGTGCGGGCTTCAGTGCGGCGTGGAGGCGGGTGACGACGGCGGCTTCCGCGCCGGGCGGCAGGAAGATGCCGAACCACTCGGAGAAGACCATGTCCTTCAGTCCCTGTTCCCTGAGCGTGGCCACGGTCGGCGTGAACTTCGTGCGCGTCGAGCCGCTGGTGGCGAGGATGCGGCACTTGCCTGTGGCCAGATGCGGCAGGAAGTCGCCCACGGGGCCGGAGACGGCGGGGATCTGGCCGCCGATCATGTCGAGGATCGCGGGCTGCGTACCGCGGTAGGCGATATGCCGCATGTCCACGTTCGCCGACCGGCCCAGCAGCACGCCGATGAAATGGGGCACCGATCCGGCTGCCGGCGAACCGAAGGCCGCACGAGTCTGGTCCTGCTTCGCCCAGGCCAGGAATTGCGGCACCGTCTTGACGCTGTCCGGCACGCTCGGGCCGACGGCGAAGCCGAAGTCGAAGGTGCAGGCCAGGGACACTGGCGTGACGTCCTTGAGACCGTCGTACCTGAGTTGCTTGTAGATGTGCGGGTAGATGCCGAGCATCGACATGGGGGTCTGCAGGATCCAGCTGCCGTCGGCCGCCAGGCCTTTCAGGGCCTGGATCGCGATCTGCCCGCCGGCACCCGTGCGGTTCTCGACCACCACCGATTTCGCATAGTCACCGGTCAGGCGGACGGCCAGCCGCCGGCACACGGCGTCGGAAGTGCCGCCTGCGGCGAAGCCCGTGATGATGCGGGCCAAGTCCATCGAGGAACCTTGCGCCGAGGCTGGCATGGCGATGCCGAGGCCGGCGCCCAGGCCGAGAAGCCCGGCACCGGAGCCGGCGACCGTGCGGATGAAATTGCGTCGTTTCATGGTTTGTCTCCAGAGTGATGTGTCGAAGTCCGGCGCGGCTGCGCCGATGAGGGAAGAATCGATGTCGCGCGCAGGTCCCTCCGCCTTGCTGGCTGCGTGCTGGAAGCGCCTGCGGGCTAGTCTTCGGCCGGTGTGCTCGATTCGAAGATGCGGCCCGCGTTGAGAATGCCCTTCGGGTCGAGCAGGCCCTTGAGCTGGCGCATCAGCTGCAACTCCGCGCTGCTGCGGCTGTGGTGCAAAAAGGGCCGCTTCACCACGCCGATGCCGTGCTCGGCCGAGATGCTTCCGTGGAAGCGGCCCACCGCGGCATACACCGCGGCTTCGGCATCGACGAGCGCCTGCTCCGATTCGAAGGGCCCGCTGATCAGGTGCAGGTTTCCGTCGCCGAGGTGGCCGAAGAAGAGGTGCGACTGCGTCGGGAACGACGCCTCCAGCCGGGTGCGCAGGTCCTGCACCAGCGCGTCCATGCGCTCGATGGGCACACTGACGTCGAAGGCTGCGCAAGGCTTGCACTGCGAGAGCAGTTCGCTGACGCCTTCGCGGATCGCCCAGAGCTGCTCGGCCTGGGCCTGCGACTGCGCGATGACCGCGTCCTGCACCAGTCCCTCGGAGAGGGCGTGCTCGAGCATGTGCTCGAAGGCAGCCTCGCCCTGTTCCCTGGAGCCTGCAAACGATTCGATCAGGACGTAGAGCGGTGCCGGCTCGGCGAAAGGCGGCGCGGCGTGGATGGCCGCGGTGCCGGCATCGAAGAAATCGCGCCACATCAGTTCGAAGGCGGCCAGCCCGGGCAACCTGGCCTTGGCCGCACGAAGCAGGGCCAGCGCGGCCTGGAAGTCGTCGACGGCGCACAGCGCCGTGCCGGTCCAGCCGGGACGGGGCGCCAGGGCCAGCGACAGCCGCGTGACCACGCCCAGCGTGCCTTCGGAGCCGATGAAGAGTTGCTTGAGGTCGTAGCCCGCGTTGTTCTTGATGACGCGGTCCAGCATCGTCAGCAGCGTGCCGTCGGGCAGGGCCACTTCCAGGCCGAGGATCAGGTTCCTCATCATGCCGAACCGGAGAACCCGATTGCCGCCGGCGTTGGTGGCCGCATTGCCGCCCAGTTGGCAGCTGCCGCGCGCACCCAGGTCCAGAGGGAAATCGAGCGCATGCGCTTCGGCGGCTTCCTTCAGGGCCTGCAAGGTCACGCCGGCCTGGACGATGGCGGTGCCGCCCGCGGCATCGAGCAGCTCGATGCGGTCGAGGCGCGCCATCGACATCACCAGTTCGCCCTTCTGCACATTGGCACCGCCGGCCAGGCCGGTGAGTCCGCCCTGGACGACGACGGGAGCCCCGTGGAGATGGCAGATGCGCAGCACCGTTGCCACATCTTCGGGCGTGCGTGGCAGCACCATGCCGACAGGCTCGTGGCTCGGCGTGCCGCTCCAGTCCTCGCGATGGCGGTCGAGCAACTGCTCGCCGGCCAGGACGGTGTTCGCGCCGAGCGCGTCTGCGAGTGCCTGGAGCACGGGGCTGAAAGTGCCGGGCGGAAGGGAGGAAAGCTGGTTCATGGACTGTGCGGGCGAAGGCAGGCTGCAAGATGACTGCGCCGCGCGTGTACCCGTTGTGTTGTCTCCGGTGGGTTACCCGCAGTGCGGCGCGGCGCGAATTCTGGGCGTTCGGGGCCGGTCCCGGAACGACGTTTTCTTCTCGATTCGTTAGATCGACTGGATAATCGGAACAGCACCCTCGCACCCGCTCCATGCATTTCACGCTTCGCCAGATGCAGGCCTTCGTGGCAGTCGCCAGCACCGGCAGCTTCAGCCGCGCATCGGAGTACCTGTGCCTGTCTTCATCGGCCGTCAGCCAGCTCGTGATCGAACTCGAGGCCGTGCTGGGCTACAAGCTCTTCGAGCGGAGCACGCGCAAGGTGACCCTGTCGCCTGCGGGCAGCACGCTGATCCCGTCGGCGCAGGCGCTGCTGCGGCAGCTCGAGTCGACCAAGCTGGTGGCATCGGACATCCGCGACCAGGCGGCCGGCCTCGTGCGCATCGCGGCGCCATTGGTGATCGCCAGCACGCTGCTGCCGAGAATGCTCGTTCCGTTCCGCCAGCTTCGGCCGAAGACCACCGTCCGGGTGATCGACTGCCCGGTGGAAGAACTGGTCGGCAAGGTCGCCACGCGGCAGGTCGACCTTGCGATAGGGCCCGACCGCCCGACCGGTCCCGATGTGCAGCGCATCCCGCTGTATCCGAGCCCTTGGGTGATCTGGTGTGCGCCGACGCATCGGCTGGCGAAGTTCCGCACCATTCGCTGGAAGGACCTGCCGCGATTCGAGTTGGTCACTGCCGGCCGCGACCATGAGATTCATCTGGCGACCATGACGCGCCACATGTCCGAGAACGAGAAGCTGCCGGCGCCGCAGGTGGTCGACAACATCACCACCGCACTGGGACTGGCCGCGAGCGGCCTTTACTACACGCTGTCGCCGGACTACGTCGAGCCGCTGGCGCTTTCGCTCGGGCTGGTGATGCGCAGGATCGAAGACCCCGTGCTCACTCGCGAGGTGTCGCTGTTCTGCCCTGCGGACCGGGCGCTCTCGCCGGCGGCCAATGCCTTTGCGGAGCACCTGGAAGCCGCTCTTCGGCCAGCGGGATGAAGTAGCGGCCTTCGATGGCGGGCGTGCATCGAAGGCCCCTGGCGCAGCGCTTCGGGCCTGCTCGCGACGCGCTCAGGGCTTCAGAACGATCTTGCCCAGCGTAGCGCCCACGTCCAGGAGCTCATGCACCTTGCGGGCCTCGCCGAGGCGATAGATGCTCGTGGGCGGCGCCTTCACCGCACCCTGGCGCATCAGCTCGATGGCCTTGACCATGAGGCCGCGGCGCTGCTCTCGATCCGCATCGAAGGTGTGGATCGAGAAGGTTCGAACGGCCAGGCTCTTGGTCAGCAGGGCCCGCAGTTCCTGGAACACATCGTTGGAGGGAGGACCCCCGGCGATGTTGTAGGAGACTGCGGTTCCCATCGGCGCAAGCGAGCGAATGCAGGCCACCAGAAGGCGGTCGCCGACGTGGTCGAAGGCCAGGTCGACGCCCCGGCCATCGGTCGCCTCCATCACGCGCTGGGGAAGGCCTTCGGGATCGGGGTCGACCAGGATGCTGACGCCATGCTTGAGCGCATGCGCCTGCTTGGCGGGCGTCGAGGCCGTGCCGATGACAGTGATTCCGTGGAAGGCCGCGAGCTGGGTGAGAGCCGTGGCCACGCCGCCGGCAGCGCCGGGCACGAGAATGGCGCGCAGAGGCTGAACGGCCGGCACGCCGAGCAGCAGGGCCTGTGCCAACTGCACGTTGCCCAGGCTGCAGGCGTCGGCGTCCGGGATCTCGTCGGGCAGCAGGAACGGCGCTTCGGCGGGAACGCTGATGTATTCCGCGTAGCAACCCCCGCGTTCGGGCAGCTCGCGCGAGCTCACGAGCACGCGGCGGCCGAGCAGGCTCGATGCCACGCCTTCCCCCACGGCCTCGATCACGCCGACCATCTCGTTGCCCGGAATGGCGGGAAGCGGAGGCATCCACTTGTAGATGCCCTTGCGAATGAGGACATCGGGTCCGCCCGCGCCGATCGCCGATGCCTTGACGCGCACCTGCCCCGGCCCGCAGGCCGGAATCGCGAGTTCCACCGCCTCCAGCGCATCGGGGCCGCCGGGTGTGCGGACCTGGATCGCTCTCATCGTTTCAGCCATTGCTCGTTCGCTCCTGTCCGTCCAAGGGTTCAGCGTTGCCCGTCATGGACGGAAACCTGCTCGGTCGTCAGTCCGCCGAGGCGCGAATGCACGCGCCCGCCGGTGCCCATGACCAGCGCGAACAGGATCTCGTTGGGCCGCGGCGCGTCCTGGATGCCGATCTCCATGCTGTTGAAGTGGCTGCGCACGTAGCAGGCATGGATGTAGTGCAGCGGCACCATCAGGCGATAGCCCGTGGCGGCCACGGCCTTGGCGGCCGGCACGATCGCCTTGGGCTCGTTGAGCACGGCGCGCATGGCCCAGCCGCCTGCTTCGTGCCAGACCGCGCCATGCTCCATCTCGCCATTCACGCCGACGATGGCGGCCTTGCTGTAGACCTCGACCTTGTCCCTGCCCAGCGTGTCCACCAGTTCCGTCGCCAGCAGGGTGCCGAGCGAGCGCAACTCGGCCATGAAGGGCATCAGGTCGGGCTCGTATCGACCGGCGTAGGGGTTCTGGATGACGGCGCAGCTGGCCGCGAGTCTGAGCGGCGTGTCGACCACCGGGCCGCCTTCATGGAAGACGGTCTCGACGGTCAGGCTGCGCTTGCGGATCTGGATCAGGGACATGGGGACCTCACTGTTTGGGGATATGGGCTTCGTTCACCACCGTCGTCCACTTGCGCAGCTCGTTCTGGACCAGCTGCCGCATTTCTTCGGGAGTGCTGCCGCGCGCTTCGCCGCCGATGTCTTCGAGGCGAGCGCGCACTTGAGCGGATTCCAGCGACTTCTGCACGGCGGCGTTGAGTTGTTCGATGATGGGGCGGGGTGTGCCGGCAGGCGCCATCAGGCCCGCCCAGGACGTGACTTCATAGCCGGCGACGCCTTGCTCCTGCACCGTGGGCAGTTGCGGCATCTGGGACCAGCGGCGCGGGCCGGTGGTGGCCAGTGCGCGCAGCTTGCCCGCCTTGAGGTTGCCCATGACGGCCGTCGGCGGCGAAATGATGAAGGGTACCTCTCCCGAGAGGATCGCGGTGATCGACGCCGCATCGCCGCGGTACGGCACATGGAGCATGGGCACGCCCGCGGTCTTGACCAGCAGCTCGCCCGCCAGGTGGTGCGTGCTGCCGATGCCTGCCGTGCCGTAGGAGATGTTGCCGCCGGGCGCGCGCGCCGCTTTCAGCAGATCCTGCAGCGAGGCATAGGGCGAGTCGGCACGCACCACGATCAGGAAGGGGAAGAAGGTGATCGTGGAGATCATCTCGAAGTCCGAGACGGTCTGGTAGCTCAGCTTGCTGTAGAGCGCGCCGGCCACTGCATGGCCGCCGGTGGCCAGCAGCAGGGTGTAGCCGTCGGGCTTGGCGCGGGCCACCGCGGCCGAGGCGATCGTGCCGCCGGCGCCCGTCTGCGCCTCCACCACCATGGGCTGGCCCAGGGTCTTCGTCATTTCGTTGCCCACCACACGAGCGATGGTGTCCGCGTTGCCGCCTGCGGCGAAGCCCTGCAGGATGCGTACGGGCCGGTCGGGATAGCCCTGGGCCCGCGCGATCGAAGGGATGGTGCAGGCCAGGCTCAGGCCTGCGGCGAGAAAGTCTCTGCGCTGCATGATGTTGTCTCCGTCGTTTTGAATGAGGGTCCGCCTGCAAGGCGGAGGGCAGGCGCCGGCCCTGGAGGCGTGCCGGTGCCAACGCCGGCGGGATCAGCTCCGCAGGCGGCAGGGGAGGCGCCGACCGCGTCGGCGCGCAGCAGGGGTACTCAGGCCTGCTGGACGATCGGGTTGCGCAGCACGCCGATGCCCTCGATCTCGACTTCGCACACGTCGCCCGGCTTCATGTACTGCGGCGGCTTCTTGCTCCAGCCCACGCCGGCGGGCGTGCCGGTGATGATCACGTCGCCCGGGCTGAGCGTGAAGATGGTGGAGGCATAGTTGATGAGCCTGGGCACGCTGAAGATCATGTGCCCCGTGTGGCTGGACTGCACCACCTGGCCGTTCAGCCGCGTCTCGAGCTTGAGCTCGCGGCCCGGCGCGATCTCGTCGGCCGTCACCATCCAGGGACCGAAGCCGCCGGTCGACTCGAAGTTCTTGCCCGAGGCGATCTGCTTGGCGTGGAACTGCCATTCGCGCACGCTGCCGTCGTTGTAGCAGGAGTAGCCGGCGATGTGGTCGTATGCATCGGCTTCCGCGATGTTGCGGCCGCCCTTGCCGATGATGACGGCGAGTTCGCCTTCCCAGTCGAGCGAGTCGGACACGTTCGGCCGCACGATGGGCTGGTTGTGGGCCGTCTGGGAGCGCCACACGCGCAGGAAGATGGGCGGCTCTGCCGACAACTCGCGCTGCATGCCCGCGGCCAGGACCTCCTGGTGGTGATCCATGTAGTTGCGCACCGCGCAGACGATCTTCTCGGGGCGCGTGATCACCGGCAGGTAGGTGATGTCCGCCAGCTTGGCGACCGCCGGCAGGCCTTCCACATGTTGCGCGGCGTGCAGGTAGTCGCCGGATGCGATGTAGTCGAGCAGCGTGGGCTGGTGCGGGCGGGACTGGGCGAGTTCGACGACGCCGTCGCCGACGACGGCGCCCCAGGTTTCGCGACCTTGGTGCAGGAAAGAAAGCAGCTTCATGGAATCTCCGTGGAATGGGAAGGGTGGATGCGGTTATTGAACGGCGCCGGCGCTCATGGCGCGGCAGGTGAACGGGCCTGGAACTGGGCCTGCCACTGCTCCAGCGGCATGAAGGTCGGGTCGCTGCGGCAGATGGCCTCGGTCTCGCGCATCAGGGTCTCGTCGTCCTTGCTCAGGTCCAGCGGATCGCCGTGCGGCTGCGACACGTAGAACGGCATGTCCACGTAGATCTCGACCGTGTTGCCTTCGGGGTCCTTCAGGTAGATCGATAGCGCGTTGCCGTGGTTGAGGCCGCGCAGGTCCGTGGCCCCGCGTTCCAGGGCCCGCTGCGAGACGTCGCGCAGGTGCTGGATGCTGGGCACCACGAAGGAGATCTGCATCACCGTGCTGAAGGTCGCATCCGCCGGGCGGCCGGAGGCGAGCACCAGCTGATGGTGTTGATCGGGGCTCGCGCTGGTGAAGACCAGCTGGTTCTTGAAAGTCCTTCCCACGCCACGGTCGGTGACGGTCAGCTCGAAGGTCTCTGTGTAGAAGGCGACCATCTTCTCCAGGTCGGTCACGAAGATGCCGAAATGGGAAGGCGTGGGTCTGAGGACCTTGAGCATGCTGTCTTGTCTCCGACGAAAGCGGTGTTGTTATGGAAAACGGGGCGATCCGGGGAAGGGTCAGGGGACCGGCGGCACCCCGTCCTTGAGGATGGCCTCGACGTTGCGCAGCGTGCCGAGCATGTGCTCCTCCAGCAATGCGCACGCGGTATCGGCATCGCGCTTGAGCGCTGCATCGAGGATGCGGCGGTGCTCGTTGGTCTTGCGCTTGAGCGTCTTGCGAAAGCGTCCGCTGAATCGGCGGTACCTTTCGGCCTGGTCGAACAGGCTCTCGCTCCAGCGAAGCTGGCGCTGCGATGCGCAGGCCGCCAGCAAGGAAAGGTGAAAGCCGCGGTGCAGATCGGCCCAGGTGTCGTCCAGGATCACGGGACCGTCGGACAGACGCGACTCCACCAGTTCCAGCCGGTGAAAGGCCGCGACCACATTGCCTTCCCATGCGTCGTCGCCGCGCTGGATCGAATCGCGCAGCGCCTGCACGTCGAGCATCAACCGCATGTGCGTGATGTCGGCCATGTCGGCCGCCGACAGGAGCGCCACGCGGAACCCGCGCCGCTCGTCGGCGGTGACCAGCCCTTCCTGCGACAGCCGGCTGAGGGCCTCGCGCAGCGGGCTGCTGGAGAACCCATAGGCGTTCTGCAGATCGTCGACCTTGAGCTTGGTGCCGGCCGCGAAGGTGCCGCTGAGCACGTCATGCCGCAGCCGCGCCAAGGCCTGGTCGACCAAGGTGGGTTCTCGCTGGGCTGTCTGCATTTTCTGCATGGATTGTATTTTGTGCATAAAATTGGTTTTGTCAATATTTTGTTGGGATCCTGATGATGACTGCTTCCCGTTTGGATGTCGTTCCTTCCGCTGTTCGCCTTCTCGGCATTTCCGGCAGCCTGCGCCGGGGCTCGTACAGCACCATGCTGTTGCGCCACCTCGCGGCGCGGCTGCCCGCCGAAGTGACGCTGCAGGTGGTCACCCTTGAGGAAGTGCCTCTGTACGACGCCGATCTGGACGGCGCAAACCCGCCGGCAGGCGTGGCCGCACTGAAGGCCGCCATCGCAGAGGCCGACGGCCTGGTGCTGTGCTCGCCCGAATACAACTACGGCATCCCGGGCGTGCTCAAGAACGCCATCGACTGGGCTTCGCGTCCGGCTTTTGCTTCGCCGTTGAAGGGCAAGCCGGCACTGGTCGTCACGTCGTCGCCCGGGGCGCTCGGCGGCGTGCGGGCGCAGGCGCAGGTCAGGGACGCGCTGGCCGCCACCCTGGCCCGGCCCCTGTCGCGACCGCACGTGGCCATTCCCGTCATCGGCTCGCGCTTTCGCGACGGCGAACTCGTGGATGCCACCGCCTTGGAGATGCTGGACGGCGCCGTGGCCGACCTTCTTCAGGAAGTGCGGTTGATACGCGCCGCGACGGAAGCGGCGTGACGAGCCCCTCGCGACAAAGCTCGCCTGGAACTGCCTTCACTCGATCGTTCATCTTCATGAAGAAGACCTGCTGGACGCCACTGTTGATCGCCGCGCTGCTGATGCTGCTCCTCCAGGGCTGTGCGTCGTTGCCGCCACCTTCGCAGAGTCGGCAGGCCGATACATCCATCGCGGCCAGTACCGGCACCGCGCTTGGCCGCATCGCAGCGCAGAGCGTTCCTGCAGGAGAGTCGTCGGCCTTTCGACCGCTGCCCTTGAGCGCCTACTCGATGGATGCACGGCTGGCCTTGGCACGCCACGCCCAAAGCTCGCTGGACCTGCAGTACTACCTCCTGCAGAACGACGTCACGGGGCACGCGCTGCTGCAGGCCGTCAAGGATGCGGCGCTTCGCGGCGTGAGGGTGCGCCTGCTGGTGGACGACATGTACACGGCCGACAGCGACGGCATGTTGCTCGCGCTGGCGGCATATCCCAATGTGCAGGTTCGCCTGTTCAACCCGTTCCCGGCAGGGAGGTCCTTCGCATTGACGCGCTGGGGGTTCTCATTGCTCGACTTCTCGCGCGTGAACCATCGGATGCACAACAAGATGTTCATCGCCGACGGTGCCTTCGCGGTCGCGGGCGGGCGCAACATCGCGAACGAATATTTCTTTCACGACAAGGAAGGAAATTTCCTCGACTTCGATCTGCTGCTCGCGGGAGCCGCGGTGCCGAAAATGCAGGCCGTCTTCGACACCTACTGGAACAGCCCGCACGTCTATCCGCTCCATGAGATCGAAGTCAGCCAGGAGACGCCGCAAGCCCTGCGGGATTCCTTCGACAAGCTGGTGGCCGACGGCGAAGCGGCTTACCCAACGCCGCCGCCGGACTCGCCCGACCTGCTCGGCTACAGGCCACTGTCGGGCGACCTCTCGAGGCCCATGCCGCTCAAGATGCTGTATGGGCATGTCGACGTGTTTGCCGACAACCCCGAGAAGGTGGGCGGCCGTGCCGAGCAGGGCGACGACGTGAGCACCGTCACTTCGCAGGTGATCGAGGCGATGCGTGCCGCCCGGTCGGAGATCGCGCTGTCCACTCCCTATTTCATTCCTGGGCAACGAGGTCTCGCGCTGTTTGGAGAACTGCGCCGGGCAGGGCGGCGCATTTCGCTTCTGACCAATTCGCTCTCGTCGAACGACGAACCGTTCGCGAGCGCAGCCTACGCCAGATACCGTGTCCCGATGCTCAAGCTGGGGGTGGAGATCGACGAAGTCGACGCGAGCCAGCTCAAGCAGCTTGCGATGCGCACCACAGGCGTGCCTAACGATGAGGACGGCTCGGGCGATGCCAAGGCGGCATCCGGAATCACGGCCTCGTCGCTGAAGAATGCGGTGGGACGTTCGCATGCCAAGCTGCTGGTGATCGACCGTCGCAGGAGCTTTGTCGGTTCCATGAACATGGATCTGCGCTCCTCGCGCCTGAACACCGAGCTCGGCCTGATCATCGATTCGCCAGCACTTGCCAAGGACATATTCGGGCTGATCGACGGGGCGCGCGCATCGGGTACCTATCACCTGCGCCTGCTGGAACCAGGCGATCGGCTGCAGTGGATCAGCACCGGGAGCGGCACCGAAGAAATCCACGACCATGAGCCTGAAGTGGGACTGGGAACGCGCCTGCAGCTGCTGTTTTTCTTTCCATTCGTCAGCGAAGGTCTGCTCTAGTCTCCTGCGGGGGGCTCGTGCCCGCGCCTGCGGCGTTCGGCCCGCGTCTGCTCGAGCGCGGCATGACCTTTCCTGGCCGCTGCTTCGCATCTTTCATGCAGAGCCGTCAGTTCCTGGTCGGTGAGCTTCTCGATCCCCATGAATTCGTTCTGCGCGTCGGAGGAGCGAATGAGTTCGTCGAGCTTGGTCTGCAGCGCCACGCCGTCGCGGTTCTGGGTGTTCTGGATCAGGAACACCATGAGGAAGGTCACGATGGTCGTGCCGGTATTGATGAGGAGTTGCCACGTTTCCGAGTACCCGAAGAACGGTCCGGCGATGGCCCATGCAATCACCACAGCCACACAGGCCAGGAAGGTGAGGGGGCTGCCCGCGATATGGGCGATCCGGTTGGCGAAGCGGGCGAAGATGTGGTCCATGGGGTGAAACTCTCCTGCGGCGGAGAGCGAGATTGGCCGGTGCCGCGGTGCCCGAACGTCGGCCATTGCCGCAAGAAGCCTGCAGGAAAGATCCGGAAATGCGTCAGCGCCGGCCGGACGAGTCGATGTCGATCTCGCCGCTGCACGCGACGCTCGCTCATGCGCTCTCCGGTGTGCGGAGAGCTTCTCTGTCATGGGGAGGTAGAGCGTCGCCATTCACCCAGTGGCGCCGTGGGCTGAACTTGAGCGTCGTTGTGGCGGAACCTATTCTTTTGCGCCAATCACCGAGCTGAAAGCTATCGATCTGCCGGAAGGATGGACACGCTTGCTGGAGCTGCAGCAGGCACCCGACGGCCCGTTTCCGGAAAGGCCGAATTGCGCCAGGGGCGCCGTACTCGGTGCGTGCTCGTCCTGACGCAGTGCCCCACACGGGAAGCCGCGCTGGATCTCTTCCAGTTGCGCGCGCAGAGCTATATCGGCGGATTGATCGCGACGCGAGCCGAGACCAGTGAAGAACACCCGGCGCAGCCTTGACAGTCCTTGCACGCGTGCGGGCACGCGCTTGGTGTCGGAACTGTCCGACAGCGGCGAGTCGCAGTCGTGTCGTAAATTTCGGCTTCCTGCGGTCTCCCTCGCAGGCTTGCTGTAAACCTCAGCCCGGCCCTGCGGCCGGGCTTTTTTTCTTCGGCTTCATGAAGGCCCTGCGATGCCTTTCATGTGCACGCCGCGCGGGTTCGGGGTGCCGAAGATTTCCCTCTTGAAATTCGCGGCACGTCGCCTATCTTCACCTCCGTCGGAAATTGGTCGACCGAAAAGGAGGTATCGAAATGACCATGAACTTGCTCAAGCAAATCGCCGGCTCTCGCCTGCCTGTCACGTTCTACCGCACGGAGGACATCGATCAGGTCAGGGTGTTGCGCGCCGCCGGGCTCGTCGTCGCCCTGGTGCCATCGCCTTCGGATCCGCTGTCCCTGTCCGGTTCCGCCCTGGCCGCGCAAGTGCTGGCCGTCACCCAGAAGGGGCGCGAGGAACTGGCGAAATTCAACTATCCGGAATCACGACCTCCGCGCTGGCGAAACCGTTTGCCGCGCATCACCGCACGGCTTCGCCCCTATGCGAACGGCTCCTCGCAGCCGACCCGTGCGCATCACCTGCCCCAGTAAGGGCTGCGGCCCATTCCAGGTTTTGTCCGTTCCAGTTTTTTGGAGGTTCAGCCATGTACCGGTCTTTCTTTCCCCGCGACATGCTCGCGGAAATGGATCGCCTGCAGCGGGACATGCAGCAGGCGTTCGATCTGGCCCCCACCATCCGGGGCTTCGGCAGCAACGGTTTTCCGGCGCTGAACGTCGGCACGACCGCGCAGGCGGTGGAAATCTATGCCTTTGCGCCCGGCGTCGACCCGGCCACGCTGGAGGTCCACCTCGAGCGCGGCCTGCTGACGATCGCCGGGGAGCGCAGGAGCGTTCTGCCTGAGGCGGGCGCGAAGGCTGCGGTGCACATCAACGAGCGCTTCGAGGGAGCGTTCCGCCGCATGCTCACGCTGCCCGACGATGCGGATCCCGAAGCGGTCGACGCCAAGCTGCGCGACGGCGTGCTGCGCATCACCGTTCGCCGCCGCGCGTCGGCCCAGCCGCGCCGCATCGCCGTCCAGTGAACCCAAGGAGATGAACACCATGAGCAACGACATCCAGACCCGTTCTTCCGGTGCTCCGGACAGCACCGATTCCAGGCAGAAGGCGTCGCGCTATGGCAGCGCGGCACTCACGCCCCCGGTCGACGTGATCGAGGATGCGGCCGGTATCACCCTCTACGCCGACCTTCCGGGGGTCTCGCGCGAGAACCTGAACCTGCATGTGGAAGCGGAGACCCTGACCATCGAGGCGCAGTCGAGCCTCAGCGTGCCCGATGGTCTGAAGACCAGCCACACGGAGGTCGGGCTCGGGCGCTTCCAGCGCGTCTTCACGCTCAGCAAGGAACTGGACACCGAGAAGGTTTCCGCCGAGCTCGCGCAGGGCGTGCTGAAGCTGCGCATACCCAAGGCCGAGCACGCGAAGCCGAGGCGCATCGACGTCGAAGTGAGCTGAGCGGCGAGCCGGCACGCGGGACGGCTGCGCCGGCGGCTGTCCTGCGCCGGCTTGCACGCGGCGGGAAATGACTGACAGTGCCCCTGCGGGGTGGACGACACCGTCCCCGCGGCGCGTGCGCACCATGGACTGCAGCGGGCCATTCCGGTCCGTCGGTCGAATGCAGGCGCAAGCCGCCTGTTTCGGCCTTTGCCTCAACTTGAAGGAGCTTTCCATGCCTGACTACACAACCGCCGGCAACCCCGGCGCCACTGGATCCGATGAAGTGGTCGACGTACTCGACGACCTCCTGGAGAACGCGCGCGACGGCGAATACGGCTTCAAGGCCTGCGCCGACGAAGTCAACTCCACTCAGCTCAAGCAGGTCTTCCAGGACCGGGCTTCGCAGTGCGCCGCGGCTGCCTCGGAACTGGCGCAGCTGATCCGCCGGCTGGGCGGAAAGGTCGACGACGGCGGGACTGTGAGCGGCGCAATGCACCGCGGCTGGGTGCACGTGAAGGGGTCCCTCGGCGCCGACAGCGCACTGTCGATGCTGGAGGAGTGCGAGCGCGGCGAGGATGCCGCGGTGGCCCGCTACCGCAAGGCGCTGAAGGCGCCGATCCCGGCGGATGTGCGCTCCGTGGTGGAGCGTCAGGCCCAGGGGGCCCAGCGCAACCACGACCAGATCAAGGCCTTGCGCGACCAGTTGCGCGCCAAAGCGTGAAGGGGCCGCGAAGCCCGACGCATCTGAAAATACGTCCCGGCGACCGCCGCAGCGGTCGCCGGGCGCACATCAAGAGGAAGTCTTTTCCACCCGGCCAGCCTTGAAGCTCGCCCAGTATTCCCGTATTACCGCCTTCAGCGTGCGCATGCCCTCGGGGTCGCCCTGCCACAGCGCGGAGAAGTACGCCCGGGTCTGCGCCAGCGAGACGTCCGGCGGCAATGGCGGAACCGCCGCATCGGTCACCATCTCGAGCAGCACGGGCCTGTCGGCCGCGAAGGCCGCGTCCCATGCGTCGCCGATGGCTTCGGGCGTGTCCACGCGGATGCCTTCCAGTCCCAGCATCCGGGCGAAGCTCGCATAGGGAAAGTCGGGCAGCTCCTGCGATGCCTCGAACTTCGGATCGCCGCCCAGCACGCGCTGCTCCCAGCTCACGAGATTCAGGTCGCGATTGTTCAGCACCATCACCACGAGCCGCGGATCGATCCAGTCGCGCCACAGCCGCGCGATGGTGACGAGGCCGTTGATCCCGTTCATCTGCATTGCGCCGTCGCCCAGCAGGGCGACCACCGGCCGTTCGGGGTGAACGTGCTTCGACGCGATCGCGTACGGAATGGCAGGCCCCATGGTCGCCAGCCCGCCGGAGAGGCTGGCCTTCATGCCGCGGCGCAGCTTCACGTCGCGCGCATACCAGTTGGCGGCCGAGCCGCTGTCGCAGGTGATCACCGCGAAGTCGGGCAGGCGTGGCGAGAGTTCCCAGAACACCCGCTGCGGATTGACCGAAGACGCCGGCACATGGGCGCGCGCCTCGAGCACACGCCACCAGTGCGCGACCTGACTCTCAAGGGCTTCGCGCCACGAGGTGTCCTCCTTCTGAGCAAGCAGCGGCAGCAGGGCCGCCAGCGTGGCGCGACTGTCGCCCGCGAGGCCCAGCTCGACTGGATAGCGCAGGCCCAGCGCGCGTGCGTCGGTGTCGATCTGCACGCAGAGCGCCTGTCCCTCTTCAGGCAGGAACTCTGCATACGGAAAGGAAGAGCCCACGATCAGCAGCGTGTCGCACTCTTCCATCATCCACGAGCTGGGCCGCGTGCCGAGCACGCCGATGGCGCCCGTCACGAAGGAAAGATCGTCGGGCACCGCGGCCTTGCCGAGCAGTGCCTTGGCAATGCCCGCGCCCAGCCGTTCGGCCACAGCGATGAGTTCGTCGCCCGCATGCAGCGCACCCGCGCCGGCGAGGATCGCCACCTTGCGCCCGGCGTTCAGGATGTCCGCCGCGTACTGCAGCGCATCGGGCGGCGGCACCACCGACTGCGCCGTGGTGCCGATGCCGCTGTGCACCGTGCCGTGCTCGCGCGGCGGCACCGGCACGGCGGGAAGCTCCTGCACGTCGTTCGGGAAGATCACGCAGGTCACGGTGCGGCGGTCGCGCGCGATGCGCATCGCGCGGTCGATCAGGTGGCGCACCTGCTCGGCGCTGGTGGCCATCTGCACGAACTCGTGGGCCACGTCCTTGAAGAGCGAGACGAGGTCCACCTCCTGCTGGTAGTCGCCGCCCAGCGCGCTGCGCTTCTGCTGGCCGACCAGCGCCACCACCGGCTGGTGGTCGAGCTTCGCGTCGTAGAGGCCGTTGAGCAGGTGGATGGCGCCGGGCCCCGATGTCGCGAGACACACGCCCACCTCGCCCGAGAACTTGGCGTGCGCGCAGGCCATGAACGCGGCCAGCTCCTCGTGGCGGGCCTGCACGAACTCGATGGCGTCGCCCGCGCGGTCGAGCGCGCCCACGATGCCGTTGATGCCATCGCCCGGATAGCCGTAGATGCGGCGAACGCCCCATTCGTGCATGCGCTCGACGACGAAGTCGCCGACTGTCTTTGATGCCATGGCGTGCCGCTCCTCAGCCCATGTCGGGCTGGCCGTTGGAGGCCATCAGCCCGCCGTCCACCGGCATCGCGATGCCCGAGACGAAGCTCGCGTCGTCGCTCGCCAGGAAGGCGACCACGGCCGCGATCTCCGAAGGATCGGCGCCGCGCCCCAGCGGAATGCGTTCGGCGAACTTCGCCATCAGCGCGCTGTCGTCCTTCATGTCCTGCGTCATGGGCGTGAAGGTGAGGCTGGGGCACACCGCGTTCACGCGCACGCCGTCCTTGCCGTGGTCGAGCGCAAGGGCCTTGGTGAAGTTGACGATGGCGCCCTTAGACGCGTTGTAGAAGCCCATCGCCCAGTCGCCGCCCAAGCCCGAAACCGAGGCCGTGTTGACGATGCAGCCCTTGCTGCGCACCAGGTGCGGCATGGCCGCCCGGCAGCCGTGGAACACGCCGCCGGCGTTGACGGCCATGATCCTGTTCCAGTCTTCCAGCGGCGGCTGCGTGACCGTGCCTTCGACCGCGATGCCAGCATTGTTGAAAAGCACGTGCAGCGCGCCGAAGCGTTCGACCGTTGCGTCCACCAGCGCCTGCACCTGGCCGAAGCTGGAAACGTCGGCCACCTTCACCAGCGTGCGTTCTTCCGGCAGATCGCGCGCCACGCGCTGCAGCTTGGCGAGCGTGTCGCCCGCGAGCACCACGCTCGCGCCCTCCTGCGAAAAGCGGCGCGCCGTGGCTTCGCCGATGCCGCTGCCTGCGCCGGTCACGATGACGACGCGATCCTTGAAACGTTGCATATCGTCCTCTCGATCATCAGGGTCGGGTGGGTGAAGGAAACGCGCTTCCTGAATCTCCGAATCCTTCGGGAACGTTGACGATCACGCTGTGCGCGCCGCGTAGGAGATCGACGTGCGTGATTGGCAGTCCCGGTCTTCCGCGGCAACGGGGCGCAACAACCCTGTGCGTGTGGATGCGCGCGCAGCTAGGAGCCGTCCGTATGCACGAAGCAGAGCTTGTTTCCCTCTGGGTCGCGGCAGTAGGCTGCGTAGAAGTCCGGCGCGTAGCGCGCCCGCAGGCTGGGGGCGCCTTCATCGTGCCCGCCGTGGGCGAGGGCGGCTGCCCACATCGCGTCCACCGTGCCGCGTCGATCGGCCAGGAAGCTGACCTGCGTGCCGTTGCCGACGCCGGCTTCCAGGCCATCGAACGGGCGATTGATCACGAACTGCGGCCAGCGCCGCCCCGGCCGTCGCCAGTAGAGGCCGGCAGGTCCGATGTTCTCCAGTGCCACCACCCGCTCGAGCCCGAGGTGCGCAAGCACCTGGTCATAGAAGGCGCACATGAGGGGCAGGTTCCGGGCGCCGAGCTGGATGTGCGCGTACATGGGCTTTCAAGGACCTGCCGAGGGGGGCACCCGGACTCAGAGGCCGTAGTACTTGTTGATGCTCGCGGTGTAGCTTTCGTCGTAGTCGGGAATGCTGTTGTCCGCGTAGCGGGGCGCGCCTTCGAGCGTCTCCTTCTGAAGGGGAACCACGTAGCCTTCCTGTGCGGTGTCGTACTTCAGCATGCTCCAGGGGATGGGATAGCGATCCTTGCCCATGCCGAGGAAGCCGCCGAACTCGAGCACGGCGTAACGCACCTACCCCGAGAGCTTGTCGATCATGAGGTCGTCGATGCTGCCGAGCTTTTCGCCCGCGGCGTTGTAGACGGTGGTTCCTTCCACCCGGTCGGACGAGATGACGTTTGTGACCATGGCCATGACTTTCTCCTTGCCGACGCATCTGGGAGACGCCGACGCTCGCTTCAAAGCCCAGGCCACTGGTCTCCCTCCGATCGGCGGCGCGTCTCATCGGGAATGCTCGGGTCGGGGTGTAGGACTACTTGCCCACGATGGCCCACGATGCTCCGGCAGCCCGGCCCTCGCGGTTCCTCCTACAGGTGCGAGCGCAGCCCACCGACGAACCGCGAGGCGCGGCCTGCCTAATTTCGCACCAACGAAGTCCTTTCTGATCTTTCCCTTCCTTCGCTTCATTTCATATTTCCATGTACGACCAGCCCTCCGACGACGACTTGCGGCACCTGCAGCTTCGGCACGGCAGCCGCCTGGCGCTCAGGCACCTTGTCGAGGCAGGGCTCGACGTGCTGCCCATGCCGGGCGCCGGCCAGACACTCGCGCGCTGGCGCGTGCTGGCGGAAGTGGCGGCCCACGATCTCTCGCTGGTCAAGCTCTTCGAAGGCCATACGGATGCGCTCGCGATCCAGGCCGAACTCGGTGGTGGGCTGTCCGCATCCGAAGGAGCGCGATGGGCGACCTGGTGTGCCGAGCCGCCGGATGCCCGGGTGATCGCCGAGGAGGAAAGAGGCACGGCCATCCGGTTGAGCGGCATCAAGGCCTGGTGCTCCGGCGCCGCCAGCGTCACGCACGCGGTCGTGAGCTGCTGGAACCGCGACGGCGAGCCCTGCCTTGCCGCCGTCGCCATGGACCAGCCCGGGGTTCGCGTCACGGACGAGGGATGGCACGCGGTCGGCATGGCGGACAGCGCCAGCGTGGACGTCCGCTTCGACCAGGCGGCGGCCACTGCGATCGGCCGCCCCGGCGACTACACGCGGCGCCCCGGCTTCTGGCAGGGCGGTGCGGGCATCGCCGCGTGCTGGTTCGGCGGCGCCCTGGGCATCGCCCGGGCGGCTCGCGGGCTCATGGGCAAGGCGCCGGACCCGCACCGGCTCGCGCATCTAGGCGCCATCGACGCGGCATTGACGCCCGCGGCCGCGCTGCTGCGCGAGGCGGCCGCGTGGATCGACCGGCATCCGCGCGACGACGCCAGGCAGGTCGCCCTGCGCGCCCGCCTTGCCGTGGAGCAGGCCGCCAACGAGGTCATGCGCCATGCGGGCAGGGCGCTGGGCGCGGGCCCGCTGTGCCGCGACCGGGCCTTCGCCCGGGCGATGGCCGACCTGCCGGTGTTTCTTCGCCAGAGCCACGCCGAACGCGATCTCGCCGCCCTGGGCATGCTCGCCGCGCAAGACGTCGGAAAGGAGCCTTCTTCATGGATGCTGTAGCCCGTCCCGCCATCCGCGGAGAAGGCACGGCCGAGGCCGAATGGAACGGCTGGCCGGTTCTGGCCGCGTTGCCCCGCATCGATGCGCGCACGCTGGTTCCGCGAAACGCGCGCGCGGTGGTGGTGGCTCCGCATCCCGACGACGAAGTGCTCTCGGTGGGCGGGCTGCTTGCACAACTGGCGGATGCCGGCGCGCGGATCGAAGTCATCGCGGTGACCGACGGCGCGGCAAGCCACGGCGGCTCGACGGAGTGGCCTGTCGAGCGGCTGGCGAAGGAGCGCCCGCTCGAATCCCGGCTCGCGCTCGAGCGCCTTGGGCTGCCTGTCGAACCCGTGCGGCTGGGCCTGCCCGATGGCGGCCTGGCGGCCGTACGCGGCACGCTGGCTGCACGGCTCGTATCGCTGCTGCGGCCGCGCGACGTGGTGTTCACGACCTGGCGCCGCGACGGCCATCCCGATCACGAAGCCACGGGCCAGGCCTGCGCGCTCGCCTGCGCTGCTGCCGGTGCGAGGCTGGCGGAGGTGCCCGTCTGGGGTTGGCACTGGTCGCACCCCGGCGACACGCGCATGCCCTGGCGGCACGCGGTCCGCATCGACCTGGACGAAGAAGCCATGAGGCGCAAGCGCGCCGCGGTGCAGGCATTCACGAGCCAGCTGCGGCGCGATGCATCCACCGGCGCCGGCCCCGTGCTGCGCGCCACCACCGTCGCGCGGGCGCGGCGTCCCTACGAGGTGGTGTTCCTGTGAGCGGCGGGCGCAGGTCTTACTTCGACGCGCTCTATGCAGGCAGCGAGGACCCCTACGCAGTGCGCCATCGCTGGTACGAGATCCGCAAGCGCGCGGTGCTGCTGGCCGCGTTGCCCCGGCCCCGGTATGGGCGTGCCTACGAGCCCGGCTGCGGCACCGGTGAACTCACGCAGGCGCTGTCGCAGCGCTGCGACCACGTGCTGGCGAGCGACTTCTCGCCGCATGCGCTGGAGATTGCCCGCAGGCGCACCGGTTCGCTCGCCAACGTACGCCTGGAGCGGCACGCCTTGCCCGCGGAGTGGCCGCGCGATGCAGGCGGCTTCGACCTGATCGTCCTGAGCGAGCTGGGCTACTTCCTCGAGCGCGACGAAATGCGGCGCGTGGCCGGATGCTGCGGCGAATCGCTCGACGCGGACGGCACGCTGGTCGCCTGCGACTGGCGCGCGGATTTCGCGCAGCGCAGTCTGTCCACGCACGAAGTGCATGCGGCGCTTTCTGCGCTCGGCCTGCCGCGCCTCGTGTTCCATGAGGAAGACGACTTCGTGCTGCAGGTGTGGGCACGCGATGGCCGCTCGGTGGCCGAACGGGAGGGCATCCGGTGATCGGCGTCGTCATTCCCGCGCACAACGAAGGCGAACGCATCGGCGCGTCGCTGGCATCGGTCCTGCGCGCGGCGGCCCATCCTGGGTTGGCTGGCGAGCCGGTGGAGGTTCTCGTCGTGCTCGACAGTTGCAGCGACGCGACCGCAGCCGTGGCCGAGCGTCACGGCGTTGCGCGCATCGCCATCGAGGCCCGCAACGTGGGCCTCGCCCGCGCTACCGGCGCCGGGCTCTTCGTCGATGCCGGAGCCCGCTGGCTCGCGTTCACCGACGCCGATACCGAGGTCTCGCCGGACTGGCTGGTCAGGCAGCTGGCCGAGAACGCCGACGCGGTCTGCGGCTCGGTCGGCGTCGACGACTGGAGCGCGCACGGAACAGACGGCCACCTGCTGCAGGAGCACTTCTCGCGCGCTTACGTCGATGCCGACGGACACAGGCACGTGCACGGCGCCAACCTCGGCGTTTCGGCCGATGCCTATCGCCGTGCGGGCGGCTTCGAGCCACTGGCTTGCGGCGAGGACGTGATGCTGGTGCGGGCCCTGCAGGCCAGCGGTGCCCGCATCGCCTGGAGCGCGCAGCCGCGGGTGACGACCAGCGCCAGGACCGATGCGCGGGCACGCGGCGGCTTCGGCGACGCGTTGCTTGCGATGGTCGGGAATCTCGCCGGCGCGGTGAATGCGCGGGAGGGTTCTCGAAGTCCTCCCGCGATGCAGGAGGCCCCGGGTCAGGCTTGACGCCGGTGATCCGCGCCCGGCTGGCGCGTGCGCAAGTTTCAGACGCTCAGGTGCGCCGCCGGCCGCAGCAGGTGCATGAGGATGTCGGCCAGCCGATCGACGTCCACCGGCTTGGTCAGGTGGCTGTGGAAGCCGGCCTCGTAGCTGGTCTCGCGGTCGCTGGCCTGTCCATAGCCCGTCACGGCGATCGCCGTGGGCGGATCGACCAGCTCGGCGCGCAGCCGCCGAACCACGGCGTGGCCGTCGAGGTCGGGCATGCCGATGTCGATCAGCATCACGTCGGGCCGCAGTTCCTTCGCCGCCTCGACGGCGGCGAGTCCGCCGTGGACCACCTTGGTCGCGTAGCCGAGGGCCTCCACCAGCAGGGAGAGCGTTTCGGCCGCGTCCTTGTTGTCGTCGACCACCAGCACCAGCCTGTCTCCGGCCGACCGGGGCGTACCGCTGCCCGGCTCGGGCGGCGGCGATGCGGGCAGCTGCACCAGGAACTCGCTGCCTTCGCCAGGCCGTCCGCTGGAGAACACGCTCACGCGGCCGCCATGCAGCGACACCAGCTGCTGCACCAGGCTCAGGCCAAGGCCGAGCCCGCCGCTGCTGTGCGAGGCGTCCTGCTCGCCCTGCACGAAGAGATCGAAGATCCTCTGCAGGTCCTGCGGATGCACGCCCACGCCGCTGTCGCGAACGGCGATCTCCGCCTCGGGCAGGCCGGTGGCGGCATCGACCGCGCCGAGGCCCACCGCGACGCTCACCTGTCCGCCCACGGGCGTGAACTTGCAGGCGTTGTGCAGCAGGTTGCTCACCACCTGCACGATGCGCGCCCGGTCTCCGGTGATCCAGGGGTCCGCGGCGTCGACCCGCACGTCGAACTGCTGGTCCTTCTGCGCGGCCAGCACCCGCACCGCGTCGGCCGCGTCCTGCACCGCTTCGCGCAGCCGCACGGGCTTGGCCTCGAGCTGGATCTTTCCGCTGGTGATGCGGCCGACATCGAGCAGGTCGTCGATCAGCCGCGTCATCTGCTTGAGCTGGCGATCGATGATGTCGCGGGTGCTGCGCAGCACCCGCGACTCGCTCTGTTCGCGCTTGAGCAACTCCACCGCGTTGGAGATCGGCGCGAGCGGGTTGCGCAGCTCGTGCCCGAGCATGGCCAGGAACGTGGTCATGCGCCGGCCCTCGTCCTCCAGCGCCGTGATGCGGCGCCGCTCGGTGAGGTCGCGCGTGACCTTGGCGAAGCCCTTGTGGCGGCCCGCCCGGTCGTAGACCGCGGTGATGACCACGCTGGCCCAGAAGCGGCTGCCGTCCTTGCGCACCCGCCAGCCTTCGTCCTCGAAGCGCCCGTCGCGCAGCGCGTTGCGGAGCTCTTCCGCCGGCCAGCCGCGCGCCGCGACTTCCGGCGGGTAGAACTTCGAGAAATGCTGGCCGATGATCTCCTCGGCGGCGTAGCCTTTCGTCTGTTGCGCGCCGAGGTTCCAGCTCGCCACGTGGCCGTCGGGGTCGAGCATGAAGATCGCGTAGTCCTTCACGCCCTCGACCATGAGGCGGAAGCGTTCCTCGCTCGCGCGCAGAAGCTCCTCCTGCTGGCGCCGCTCGGTGAAGTCGCGCGTGATCTGTGCGAAGCCGCGCAGCGCGCCGTTCGCATCGTCGAGCCGCGTGAGGGTGGTTTCCGCCCAGAAGCGGGTGGCGTCATGGCGCACGAGCCAGCCTTCGCCGTGCGCCCGGCCGTTCTCGCGCGCCAGCTGCAGATCCCTGGCGGGCAAGCCCGTCTCGAGCGCCTCGGGCGGATGGAAGCGCGAGAAGTGCTGCCCCACGGCGCCACCGCGTTCGCAGCCGCACAGCACCTGGGCCGCCGGATTGCAGTCGACGATCACGCCGTCCGGATCGAGCAGGAAGACTGCGTGGTCCCGGAGCGCTTCCACCATCAGGCGGAAATCGGCGTCGGCCAGCGTCAGGGGCGAGAGCGCCGCGGGCGAGCGAGGTGGCGGATCAGCGGCCATGGGGTCTGGCCTCTGCGGCGGTTCTGCCGGGTGTCACGGGAGTCTTGTGGGGCATGACGGAAAAATGTAGCAAAGCGGGCGTGGCGCGCTTGTCGGGGTTTTTCCCGCGCTGCTGTGGCACATGCAAGAAGAGGCGAATCGGCAACGGTCGGGTTGACTCGCCGCAAGTCGCGGTGTGCGAAGCCGCCGCCGCCGGCCCCGCCCGTACGCTTCAGCGCGGCAGCCCCTGCTCGTACCAGCGCCGTGACCGCGTCACGACCGACACGACGGCCAGCATGAGCGGCACCTCGATGAGCACGCCGACGACCGTGGCCAGTGCCGCTCCCGACTGGAAGCCGAAGAGGCTGATGGCAGTCGCCACCGCGAGCTCGAAGAAGTTGCTCGCGCCGATCAGCGCCGAAGGTCCCGCGACGCAATGCGCCACGCCGAGCTTGCGGTTCAGCAGGTAGGCCAGCCCCGAGTTCAGCACCACCTGGCAGAGGATCGGAACGGCCAGCAGCGCGATCACCATCGGCTGCGCGATGATCGCCTCGCCCTGGAATGCGAAGAGCAGCACCAGCGTGAGCAGCAGCGCGCCGATGGACCAGCGGCCCAGCCGCGTGCCCACGGCCTGCAGGTGCGACGGGCCCTTCTTCAGGAGATGCCCGCGCAGCAGCTGCGCGATGGCGACCGGCACCACGATGTACAGGCCCACCGAGATCAGCAGCGTGGCCCACGGCACCGTGATCGACGACAGCCCCAGCAGCAGCGCCACCAGCGGCGCGAAGCCCACCACCATCAGCGCGTCGTTGAGCGCGACCTGCGACAGCGTGAAGTACGGGTCGCCCCGGCACAGCTGGCTCCACACGAAGACCATCGCGGTGCAGGGCGCCGCCGCGAGCAGGATCAGGCCGGCCACGTAGCTGTCGAGCTGGTCCGCCGGCAGCAGCGTCGCGAACGCATGGCGCACGAAGAGCCAGCCCAGCAGCGCCATCGAGAAGGGCTTGACGATCCAGTTGACCACCAGCGTCACGCCGATGCCGCGCCAGTGCGCCCTGACCTGCCCGAGCGCTGCGAAGTCGATCTTCAGGAGCATCGGCACGATCATCACCCAGATGAGCAGGCCCACCGGAAGGTTGACCTTGGCGAGTTCGAGGCGCGCCACCGCCTGGAACGCGGTGGGGAACCATTGGCCCAGGGCCACCCCGGCGACGATGCACAGCGCCACCCACACGGTGAGGTAGCGTTCGAAGCCGCCGATGGAAGGCTGCGCGGCGGCCTGGTCCGCGCCAGGCGGTGCAATGGAGGACGACATCGCGCGTCAGGACCCGGCCAGTTCGCGGGCGGTGGCCTGCAGCGCCATCCTGTCGAGGCTGGCCGCCGGCAGGTTCACCAGCAGCTCGAGGCGACGGCGGATGGCGTGCAGCGTCTGGCGGAAGGCTTCGCGCTTGCGGTCGTCGTCGCCTTCGACCGCCGAGGGATCGGCATAGCCCCAGTGAGCGGTCGCCGGCTGGCCGGGCCAGTAGGGACAGGACTCGCCCGCGGCGTTGTCGCACACGGTGACGACGAGGTCCATGCGGGGCGCATCCGGCTTCCCGAACTCGTCCCAGCTCTTGCTGCGCAGGCCCGATGTGTCGATGCCGGCCTTGTGCAGCACTTCGATGGCCATCGGATTGGGCTGCTGGTTCGCGCGCGGGCTGCTGCCGGCCGAATAGGCCCTGAAGCGGCCGGCGCCGATGTCGTTGAGCAGCGCTTCGGCAAGGATGCTGCGCGCGGAGTTGTGCGTGCACAGAAAGAGCACGTTGAGCGGGGCGGTGTTGGTGTCGGTCATGAAACGAGGAGGGGCTTGGTGGCTCAGCAGCAGGCGCTGGCCTTGCCAGGGGTGACGCAGCAGGCGGATGACCGCTCGCGCGCGATGCCGTGCACGGGCACCGTGTCGAGCGTGCGGTAGTGCTCCCAGGCGATGCCCTGCGGGTCGGTCACCCAGTGCTTGTCGCTGCGGGCGTAGCAGCAGCTGGTTTCGCCTTCGTCGAGCAGCGACCGGTCAGCCAGTTCGGCGCGCGAGCGCAGCTCCCGCAGCTCGCCTTCGTCCTCTGCCTGGATGCCCAGGTGGTCGATGCCCTTGCCGCTGCCGAAGGTCGAGATGGCGAAGTTCACGCGCGGGTCTTCGAGCATCCACTTGGCATAGTCGGCCTCGACGCGCGCGGGCTCGGCGGCGAACAGGCTGGAATAGAAGGCAATGCTCTTGCGCAGGTCGTCGACGTGAAGGTGAACGTGGAATCGCTTCATGGGGTGCTTCCTTGGCTGTGGCAGGACTTTGTTCTGTCTTCCACCGCGCAGGGGGCGCCCGCACAGCAGTTCTCGGTGAGGAAGCCCAGCAGCGCATCCATCTGCTCGAAGGCGGCGCGGTAGACCAGGTTGCGGCCGCTGCGCTCCTGCGTGATGAGCCCGGAGTTGGTCAGCTCCTTCAGGTGGAACGACAGGCTGGTGGCCGGCACTTCCATCGCTTCGACCAGCGCCCCGGGCGTCAGGCCCTCGGGGCCGGCCACGACGAGGGCGCGAAAGACGCGAAGGCGCAGCGGCTGGGCGAGCGCGGCAAGAGACTGAACGACTTTTGATTCTTCCATGATTCGAGAATATTTGAATTATTGAATGAATGCAAGCGCCATGTCGTGGGCGCCTGCGTTGCTCCTGCCCGTTTATTCCGGCTGCTTCAGCTCTTGCGGCAGCAGATCCTTGGAGGAGGGCGGCGCCAGCATGCCGTGTTTCAGGCTCCATACGCACGCGCCGAGCCGCAGCAGCCTCTCCACGTTGGCGTCGTGCAGTGGATTCTGCTTGTCTTCCCGCTCGATCAGCTCGCTGATGCAGGCGAGCGCGTCCGTGGGCGTGAAGCCCAGGCCGGCGCGCGCCATGCCGATCAACGTCACGAGAACATCCGTCTTCTTCATTTCAGCGCACGCCGGCGGCAAGCCGCATCTCGCTGCACAGCCGAGGGCCGTAGTCCTCGCTGCGCGCCGCGAAACCGTAAGCGGCGGCCCGGCGCAGCGCGAAGGCGGTCACGTCGCGCAGGTAGGTGCTGCCCGGCTCGCGGCCGGCGGCGGCGCGGGCCTCGAAGTCGGCCTGGAAGTCGCGGGCCCATTCCTCGCAGAGCCTGTAGCGCTCTCCTCGGGCGTCGAGGAAGCCCGCGCGCGCCAGCGTCTGCGCGATGTCGATCAGCGGCACGTTGAAGGGCATCTCCTTGGGTTCGCTCATGGCCGGCCTCTTCAGAACTTGCCCAGCACGTTCAGGAACCAGCCCTTGCTGCGGTAGCTCATGTCCGTGAGGTTGTCGGAGTAGTCGGTGAAGTTGTAGCCGACGCCGACCTTCAGGTTCTCGTTGACGTGGTAGTACGCCGCCGTGACCCAGCCGCTCTTGCGGTCCTTGAGTTCCTTCGCGCGCAGGGTGCGCCATTCGAGCATCCAGTCCCAGTTGCGCACCAGCTTCCAGTCGACGCGAAGCACCGCGAGCTCGGCCGAGCTCTTGAACCACGGCGCGGAGCTGTCGCGGCTCGCGCGCAGCTCGCCGCGGCGCCAGGCGTACTTGCCGCCCAGCGTCCAGCGCTCGTTGAGGTCCCAGGTGGCGTCGATGGCGAAGACGTGGCTTCGCTGCTGGTAGTCGATGCCGGTGGTCGAGACGGTGCCCAGCGTGGAATCGACACCGCCCGATACCACCTGGCCCGGCGAGGAGAGGTCGTACAGGTAGGTGTACTTGAACAGCAGGTTCAGCCGGTCGTTCAGCGCCGGGCGCAGCGCGTAGCCGAGCATGGCTTCGGTGTACTTGGCGGCGGCCAGCGTGCCGGTGGTGCTGTCGCTGTCGGCCCAGTTGAACTTGCCGATCCAGCGCGAGTCGTCGTCCACCTTCCAGCTGAAGGAGTTCTTCACCAGCCAGCTGGTGCGCGTCTCGGCGGTGGTGCGGTCCTTGCGGTATTCGAGGCCGCCGCTGTACTTCAGGCGCTCGCTCGAATAGCCGCTGGTGAAGGCCACGGCCTGGCGGCGCGTGGCGCCTAGCGTCTCGGCACCGATCCAGCCGTTCTCGAAGTTGACGCCGAAGGTCCAGTGCGTGTCGGGTGCGTACTGCACGCCGTAGGCATGCGTGAGGCCCGGCTGCGCGCCGGTGGCCTGGCGGTGCTCGGTGAAGAGCGTGAGGCCGTCGCCCACGCGCGAGCGCACGCCGGTCACCAGGCTGCCGCCGCGGCCGATGAGGTTCTCGTCGGTGCGGCCGGTGTCCGACACGTAGGTCATGTAGACGCTGGAGCGGTCGTCGTACTGGTAGTCGACGCCGGCCTTGCCCGCGAAGCCGCCGTCGCCGGTGGAGAGCTCGCCGCGCAGCGCGAGCTTGTCGTTGACGCGGTAGCGCCCGCCCAGGCCGATGCGGTCGTTCTCCAGCCGCGTGCCGGTGCGCCGCAGCGTCTTCTGCGCGAAGCCGTAGGCGCTCCAGTGGTCGGCGCCGGTGTATTCGAGCTGCACGGCCGCGTCGGCGCGCTCGCCAGACACAGCCTGCGTGGTCGGCAAGGAAGGGCTGGTGATGAGCGCGTCGCCGGTCTTGTCGTCGTAGCGCAGGCCCAGGCCCAGCTTCCACTCGGGCGACAGGGCGAGCGAGTACTGCGCGTCGAGCACGCTGCTGTTGTAGCCGTTCTGTTCGTCGCGGCGGTCGGCCTTCAGGCGCAGCTCGCCGTTCTCCGCTTTCTCGCCGAAGGGCACGCTGGCCTGTACGCCGACCTGCCGCGTGGCGTTGCTCGCGTACTGTCCCGGCGCCGAGAAGCCGGCGCCGCGCGACTGCGCGTAGGCGCTCACGCGGCCGCCGCCGCGGATGTCGAAGTCGCCGAGGTCTGCCTGGCCTTCGAGGCGCCATGCGCTGGCGCTGCCGGTGGGGCCGTTGCCCAATCCGTTGGTCAGGGAACCGTTGCGGCCTGTGAAGCTGAAGCCGCCGTCCGTCGAGTCGAGCTGGCTGGTGCCCGGGCCCCGGCTGCGCGCGAACTCGCCCTTGAGGTAGGTGTTTTCGGTCTTGCGGACGGTGAGGTCGACGCCGGCCAGGCGCTGGTCGCCGCCGATCTGGTCCTGCCGCGAGGCGGTGACACCCACGCCGATGTTGTCGTTGGCCCACCACGAGACGCGGCCGCCCACGGCCAGCGTGTCGAGCGATGTGGCCAGCGGCGTGTATTCGTAGTCCACCACCAGGTAGGTCGGCATGCCGGTGAAGCCGCCGGCGCGCACCAGCGAGCCGTCGTCCGACAGGCTGGGCAGCGGCGCGGACAGCAGCACGCGGCCCTGCAGGTAGTCGATCTCGTAGTCGGTGGTGGGCACGAGCTGCGTGCGCTTGAGCACCAGGCCGGAGTCGCGGTCGCGGATCTCCAGCGTCACGCGCTCGGCGCCGCGCGTGATGTCCTGGTTGCGCAGGTAATAGAGCGAGCCGCCGGTGCCGCGGAACTCCTCGCGCGCGGCCAGCGTGCCGGGCTCGGCCGCATAGGCGTCGACCTTCAGGCGCGCCTCGCCGAAGGAGGTCGACTCCTCGCCGAGGTAGCGGCCGTGGAAGCCGTAGAGGCCGCGGCTCACGCGGGTGAGCTCGGTGTCGCCGAAGTTGAGCTTGAAGTTGCCCCACATCGCCTGCGAGCGGCCGTCGTCCACGCGCAGGTAGAAGCGGCCCTGGGTGGGCGCGTCCTCTACGGTGGTGGAGTCGTCGCCGAAGGTGCTCCAGGAATCCTCGGGGTCGAAGCGGCGGAAGAGGGAGGTCGGGTCCTTGCGGTCGAGGTTGCGGAACAGCTCCTTCAGCGGACGCTCTTCGGTGTCGACGCTGGCCGTGAGGGTCCAGCGGTCGTTGAGCTGGCCCTTGGCGTAGCCGGCGATGCGGCCTTCGCTCCAGCCGCCGCCGCCGTAGCGGTTCTTGTCGTTGGTCATGATCGCGGCCGGGCCGCTCACGCTGTTGCTGCCCACGGTGAGGTCGGCCTGGCCCACGAAGAACCAGTCGCTGGTGGGCAGGTCGAAGTCGCGGCGGTAGACGCGCGTGGCGCCCTGCACGTCGGTGACGGCGATCTCGCCGGTCTGCATGCGGCGCGGCACCAGCTGCTGGAACACGAAGCGCCCGCTCTCGTCCACCGGCACCGCGAAGCCCAGCGCGCGCACGCTCTCGCCGGGGCGGATGGCCGCGCCGCTGGCGGTGACGGTGCCCGCGCTCAGCGGAATGTTGGCGATGGCGATGTTGTTCTGGCCATAGCCGCGCAGCAGCTCGCGTGCCGGGTCGGGCGGCATGCCGGTCTCGGGCTTGTGGCGCTTCACGAGCGTGAGCGAGAGGTCGTCGGTCTCGTCGAAGCGGCCCTGGCGGTCGTAGACCCGCACGCGGTAGTAGAGCTTGCCGCTCGCGCTTTCGGGCAGGCGGTCGAGCAGGCCCTCGGGCACCTGCCACTCGCCGCGCAGGCCGGCGTCCAGCGGCACGGTGGTGACCTGGCGGCGCTGCATCGCCTCGTTGGCGGTGTACACGCGCAGTTCGGCCTTCGAGGTGAAGAGCAGGTAGTTGCTGTAGCCCGCGAAGCGCACCGTGTCACCCGCCACCACGGTGGTGGGCCAGGCGCTGGCGCTCAGGCGGCGCGGCTGCGAAAGGTTGTCGTACTGCAGGCGCAGCTGGTTGCGCTCGAGCTGAACGTCCACGCAGCGCTGGCGGTCGGCGCTGGTGGCGCCGTCGGCCGCGGGCTGCTTGCCGTCGGGCGACAGCAGCTGGCCGTCCACGCTCAGGCGCAGCGGCGCGTCGTCGGTGCCGAAGGCGGTGAGGGTGCGGCACACGCTGGGGCCGGCGGGCGCGGCGACCGCCGGCGCGGTGGCGGGCAGCTCGCGTTCGCTGCTGCGCGGCAGGCGGCGTGCGCCGTCGATCTCCACCGCGCGCGGGTCGGCCGCGGCGTGGTCGAGCATGCGGCCGCGCACCGCGGTCTCCTGCGCGGCGGCCAGTCCCATGCCGAGGCAGGCGGTGGCCACGGCGCTCGCAAGGGCCATGCGCTTCGGAAGCGCCTTCTTCTTTCTTCTCATGTCGGCTCGCTCGATCGGGTTCGGTGTCTGTTGTCGGGTCATGGCGGCGGTGTCTTTTCCTCGCGTCATGGCTTGGCCTCCTCGGAAGAGGCGGCGGCAGGCACCAGCTCGATCTCGACGTCCAGGTTGAAGAGCGGCGGCTCGTTGCGCGAGGCGCGCTGCTCGCCGAGCTGCTTCCAGCGCGAGAGCACAGCGGCCTTCACCGCGTCGGTGCGGTCGCGGCCCAGCGAGGCGGGCTCGCCAGGCGCGGCCTTGTAGGCCAGCCGCAGCATCGACGTCTTCTCGGCCAGCACGGCGACCGTGCGGTCGAGTTCGCCCGCGAAGGCGGCGCGCAGCGTGGCGGCCCCGTCGTCGAAGGCCGCGCCCTGCAGCGCGAGGCGCACCACGCGGTGCACGGTGGCGCCGAAGTTGATCTTCAGCACCTTGCCGCGCGTGGCGCGCTCGGCCGCCGGGTTCTCGCTGGTGGTGCGATAGCCCGAGGGCAGGGTGCGCTCGTCGAGCTTGAGCACCAGGTTGCTGCCGGTGCCTTCCTTCGGAATGGCCGCGCAGGCGATGTGGTAGCGGCCCTCGGCGTCGGTGGTGGCCAGCACGCCGTTGACGGTGGCGATGCGCACGTTGGCCAGGCCCGGTTCGCCGTCGTCCTGGTAGCCGTTGGCGTTCCTGTCGTCGTAGACCTTGCCGATCACGTCGGTGCAGTCGAAGAGGGCGTCGGGCACCACGCGCACGCTGGCGGTGGCCAGGTTCGACAGCGTCCTGCCCCCCACGCCCTGCGTGGCGACGACCTGGTTGACGAACTCGCCTTCGCCCACGCCCACGCCGACGCCCGCGACCATCAGGTATTCCTTGGTCTCGTTGGGCGCGAAGTTCTGGCCGGGCACGATCACCTGGCGGCCGCTGACCTGCGGCACCACCGGCAGCGCCACGCCGCCGGGCAGCGTGCGCACGCTGAGCGAGCCCTGGATGTACCGGAAGCCCGGCGGCAGCGTGTCGACCACGGCCACGCCCGGCACCGTGGTGCCGCGCGTGTTGCGCGCCGTGATGCGGTAGGGCAGCAGCTCGCCCTTCTTCACGGTGAGCTTCGAGGTGGTCTTGCGCAGCTCGATGAGCGTGGCGTCCGACGGATCGAGCGGGATGTTGTTGGCCACCACGTGCTGGCCGCCGCCGCCCGGCATGTTGAACAGCATGTAGTAGCCCGCGCCCGGCACCAGTGCCGCGCCGGGGCTCACCACGCAGGGCTTGGTCTGTGCGGGTGCCGGGCCGTTGGCGGGCGCGGCGCACGACTGCGTGCCCAGCGCGCCGGCCGCGGGCGGGTACATCGAGGAGGGCAGGTAGGCCCCCGGCGGCGTGATGACGAGGCGGTACTCGCCGGCCGGCGCGCCCGGCAGCACGAAGAAGTCGTAGTAGCCGCTGGTGCCGGTGGTGTAGCTGTCGCGTCCGTCGAGCAGGTGCTGCGAGGGGTCGAAGCCCGCCGGGCCGACCAGCTTCACCAGCGCGCCGGGCACGGGCGTGCCGCTCACGCTGTCATACACCACACCGCCCGGGTCGTAGGGCAGGTCCTGCTTCTGGATGTTGGCGCCCGCGCTCACGCGCACCTTGATGCTGAAGCGCGGGTCGCTCGCGGCAGGCGTCGGGTAGGGGCCGTTGGCGCCGTTCTGCGCGGCATCGGTCGGCCACACGCCGCCCACGACGCGGCCGTCGGGCGAGCGGAAGCGCACGCGGTATTCGCCGGGCACGAGGTCGCCGAAGCGGTAGCTGCCGTCGGCGCCGGTGGTCACGGTGTAGAGCACGGTGGCCGCGTTCTCCGCGCAGGCGTTGCCGCCGTCGGCGCAGCGCATCAGCTCGACCGTCCAGCCTTCGCCCTGGCCCTCGCCCGATTCGCGGGTGCGGTTGTGGTTCAGGTCGAACCACACGGTGCCGGTGAGCGACGCGGGCTGGTTGCTGTGCTCGGTGAAGTCGTAGCCGGTACCGTTGGCTTCCAGGCCGGTGAAGTTCACGCGGATCTGGTTCGTGCCCTGCGCGGTGCCGCCCAGCGTGCCGGGGATGGCGATGCCTTCGTCGTAGCCGCTCGGCTGCGTCTCGGTGACGGTGTAGCCGCCGCTGCCCGGAAGGGGCAGGCCGGGCAGCTCGTAGCGGCCGTTGGCGTCGGTGACGGCGGTGCGCGTCACCGGCTGGCCGGCCGCGTCGGTGCCGGTGAGCGCGAGGGTCACGCCCGCGATCGGCAGGTCCTGCGGCTCGCGCTTGCCGTTGCGGTTGGCGTCGTTGTAGACGGTGCCCGCCAGCGATGCGCCGCGTTCGCCGAAGTTGTAGTTGTCGCCGTTGCCGCCGCGGTAGGCGATGGCGCCGATGACGTCGTTGCCCAGCGTGCCGGTGGCCGCACCCTCGACGGTGCCCACGGCGTCCAGGCCGTCGGCGTAGGTCACGGGCTGCGTCTCGCGGATGGTGTAGCCCGCCGCGTCGGCCGGCAGCAGGCCGGTGAAGACGTAGCGGCCGCTGGCGTCGGTGACCACCGTGGCATTCACCGCGAGCCCGCTGGCCGAGCGGCCGGTGAGCGTGAGCGTCACGCCCGGGATGCCGGCCTCGGTGGGCTGCCGCACGCCGTCGTTGTTGGTGTCGACGTACACCCAGCCCGCGATCTGGCCGCCGCGTTCGCCGAAGTTGTAGTCGATGCCCGCGTCTTCCGACACCAGCGCCAGGCCGCCGAAGCGGTCGTTGGTGCCGCCGGGGTTGGCGGTGCCGCGCGGAGCGCCGCCCACGGTGCCCAGCGACTCGGGGCCGTCGGCCACGCCGGCGGGTTGGGTCTCGTCGATCTGGTAGGTGCCGGGCGTGAGCGCGTCCACCAGGTAGTGGCCGTCGGCCGCGGTCTGCACCGTGCGGTCGACCGGGTTGCCCTGGAAGTCGGTGCCGGTCACGCGGATGGTGGTGCCGGCGATGCCGGGCTCGCCGGTGTCGCGGGTGCCGTTGGAGGGGGCCACGTCGGCGTACACGTAGCCCGAGAGGCTGGCCGGCTTCACGGCCGAGAAGTTGTTGCCGGTGGAGCCCGCGCCCGCCGCGCCCAGCACGATGTTCTGGATGACGTTCGCGGTCGAGCCGTTGGGGCCGTTGCTCACGCCGCTGCCGCTGGTGGGCACCGAGCCGGGCGTGCTGCCCGCGCCGCTGACGTTGCCGGCGCGCGTGATGCCGGGCAGGTAGCCCGCGGGGCGCGCCTCGGTCACGGCGTAGCTGCCCGGTGCGAGGTTCGGGAAGCTGTAGTCGCCGCTGGCGTCGGTGGTGGTTGTGCGCGACACCGCCTGGCCGTTGACGTCGGTGCCGGTGAGCGTGATGGTCACGCCCGCCAGGCCCGGCTCGGTGGCCGGCGCGCCTTGCGCGCCGTTGCCGTCGCGGTCGTAGTAGACGCGGCCGGAGATGCCGCCGGGCAGCAGTTCGCCGAACCAGTATTCGCCCTGCGTCAGCGGCACGTTGGTGCCCGGGACGGTCACGCCGCCGATGACGTTGCCGCCGCCCTGTGGCGCCCCGGGCTGGCCGTTGTTGTTGGCCTTGCCGGGCGCGTAGTTGGCCGGCTGCGTCTCGGTGATGGTGTAGCCGCCCGCGCCCGAGGGAGGCACGTTGCGGAACTCGTAGCCGCCCGGCGTGCCGGTGGCCACCGCGAGGAGGTTCACCGGGTTGCCCGCGGCGTCCGTGCCCGTCAGGCGCAGTTCGACGTTCGGGATGCCGGTGTCGCCGGCCTGCGGCACGCCGTCGTTGTTGCCGTCGACGAACACGCGCGTGGTGATGCGGGTGAGCAGCTCGCCGAAGTTGTAGCCGGTGCCGTTCACGTTGGAAGCCAGTGCGATGGCGTTCACCACGTCGTTGCCCGCGGTGCCGCCGGCGCTGCCGGCCGTGTCGCTGCCGTCGGCGAAGCCCGCGGGCTGCGTCTCGGTCAGCACGTAGGTGCCGGGCGTGAGGTTGTTGAAGGCGTAGTTGCCGGTACTGGCCGCCGTGGTGGTGGTCAGCGATACCGGGTTGCCGAACATGTCGGTGCCGGTGAGCGTGACGGCCACGCCGGCGATGCCGGGGTCGCCCGCGCTGGAGGCTCCGCTGTAGTCGGCGTCCTGGTAGACGCGGCCGGCCAGGCTGGAAGAACGTACTTCGCCGAAGTTGTTGGCGCTGGAGGTGCCGCCCGTGCCGAGCACGATGTTGTCGATGCGGTTGGCGTTGGAGCCGTTCGGGCCGTTGCCGGTGCCCGGCGGCACGGTGCCGGGCGTGCTGCCCGCACCGCTGACGGTGCCGGCACGCGTGATGCCGGGCAGGTATGCGGCGGGCTGGTCCTCCGTCACGCTGTAGGTGCCTGCGGGCACGGTGAAGGCCCAGTTGCCGCCCGCGTCGGTGGTGGTGGTCATCGAGACCGCATTGCCCGAGCTGTCGGTGCCGGTCAGGCGGATGGTCACGCCGGCGATGGCGGGCTCGCCGCCGTCGATCAGGCCGTTGCCGTTCAGGTCTTCATACACGCGGCCCGAGAGCGCGCTGTTCTGCACGGTCACGGAGCCGTCGTTGAAGTTGTTGCCGCCGTCCGGATCGGTGCCGCCGTTGGTGTCGCCCGAACCGGTGGTGACGATGTGGGCGCGGTTGGTGAGCACGGTGCCGTTGGCCGGCGCCGCGCCGCTGAAGCGCACCGGAATGCGCACGGTGGCCGTGCCGTTGGCCGGCATCGAAGCGATGGCGCAGCTCACGGCGCTGTTGCCGGCCATGCCTGTGCAGGTGGGCGCGGCGGGCGTGAAGCTGCCCCCGGTCACGGTGAACACCGGCGTGCCGGCCAGCACCAGCGGTGCGGGCAGGTTGTCGGTGAAGGCGGTGGTCTCGGCGCTGTCGGGGCCGTTGTTGCGCAGCTGCACGATCCAGTCGAAGGGCACCGCCGAGGAGACGGTGCCCAGCGGCGTGTTGGTGCCGGCCACGACGGCGGCCTTGGAGACCACCTGCACGTCGGCCTTGAAGCGGAAGGTGGTGTTCTCGGCCACCGCGTTGTTGCCCTGCACGGTGTCGAAGGCGTTGCGCGCGGCTTCGAAGAAGTCGACCCTGGCGTTGTTCTGGAAGGTGCCGCGCGAAACGCCGCGCAGCACCACGCGGAACTGCAGCGTGTCGGGCTCTCCGGTCGCCCCTGACGAACCTTGCTTGCCGCCCAGCGTCGGGATGGTGAAGACAATCTGCCCGCCGGCCGAGCCGATCGCGGCGCCGTTGGCCAGCGCGAAGGTGGTGCCGCCCGGCGCGGTCACCGACACCAGCGTGGGCGGCGCCTCGCCGCTCGGCCCTGGCAGCGGCAGCGTGTCGACCATGCGCACGTCTTCCGCCGTCGAGGCGCTGTTGTTCGACACCGTGATGGTGTAGCCCACGTCGTCGCCCACGTTCACCGGGTCGACGTCGTCGCGCTTGGTGACGACCAGGTCGTACACCGGCGCACCGATGGTGGCCGGCACGGTGGCGTCGTTGTTGGTGGTGCTGATCTCCGGCGTGGCCGTGGAGACGTGCACGCTGTTGGTCACCGTGGAGCCGTTGAGCACGTACAGCGGCCGCACGCGCACGGTGACGGTCTGCTGCACGTTGCGGTCGAGCGAGGTCCACGCGCACTCGAGCTGGTTGTTGGTGGTGCCGGTGCCCGTGGGCTGGGTGGTGTTCGGCTGCGTGCTGCAGCTGCCGCCGCCCGAGGCTGTGGCCGAGATGAACATCAGGTTGGCCGGCAGCGTGTCGACCACGTGCACGTCGTAGGCGCGGCTCATGTTGCCCTGCGCGAGGCTCTGGTTGCGTGCCGTGAGCGTGTAGGTGAGCAGCTGGCCGACCGGCACCGTGGCGGGGCTTGCCGACTTGGTGACCGTGACATCGGCGCGCGCCAGCAGGTAGGCGGTGGCGCTGCCGTCGTTGTTGGCCAGGTTCGGATCGGCCGGCGTGGTTGCCAGCGCGTTGGCGGTGTTGTTGATCTGGAAGCCGTGATCGGTTGCCGATGCGCCGTCGCCGTAGTGCTTCGCGACCACCTGGATGACGGGGCACAGCGGCAGGGCGCTGGCGGGGTCGGTGCTCGCGCGGCAGACCGGCAGGGTCGACAGCGTGCAGTTCGACAGCGACGCCTGCCCGAAGCCGCTGCCGTTGGCCGGCAGCGCGCAGGTGCCCGCGAAGGTGCCGCCGTTGGGCGTCTGGGTGACGGCGCCCGCGCCGATCACCTGGGCGAAGGCGTCGGTGACGACCACGTTCTGCGCCTCGGAGGGGCCGGCGTTGACCACCTCGATCTGCCAGGTGACGTCCTGGCCCGCGACCTGCCGGTTGCCCGCGCTGTCGCCGATGCCCACCACGCGCTTGAGCACCTTCACGTCGGCCGCGGTGGCGCCGTCGTTCGCGCCGGTGCCCAGGCTCACGCAGTCGTTGCCGGTGTTGGCGTCGGGGTCGGCGCCGAGCGTGGGCGCTGCCGCGGGCAGCGCCACGTTCACGCACATGCTGTTGACGATCTGGCCGCCCGCCGGCAGCGACGGGATGGTGGCGTTCACGATGATGTAGCCGCCGTTGCGCGCGCTGCTGCCGTTGGAGGTGTCCACGCCGATGTCGGCCGCGAGCGTGCGCGTGCAGGTCACGGTGGCGGGGCCGGGCACCGGGGTCGCGGGCGTCGGCACGACGGTGGCGCCGCCCTTGGTCACCGTGCAGGTGTAGCCGTCGCGCTGGGTGACGCTGTTGATCTGCACGCCGGCGGGCAGGTCGTCCACCAGCTGGATGGTGCTGCCCGCGAGCAGGCGGGTGCCGCCGAGGTTGGTGCTGCCGACCTGGTAGTCGAAGGCCTGGCCTAGCGGCACGTTGTTCTGCGGCCAGCCGCGGCGCTTGTCGGCGCGGAAGTCGGTGGCCGAGACCGCCACGTCGGCCGGCACGCTGCCGGTGGCCGAGTTGGCGATGGGGCCGGTCGCGCTCACGGTGGCTTCGTTGACGATGCCGGTGCCGGCGGTCATCGCGATGACCGGCACCACGATGTCGCCGAGCGCCACGTTCGCGCCGCCGCTGCCGCCGATGTTGCTGCGCGTGCAGCTCACCGTCTGGCCGCTGGCGGAGCAGCTCCAGCCGGCCGGCTGGCTGGGCAGCGTCTGGATCGCGAAGTTGGCGGGAATGGTGTCGGTCAGCGTCACGCCCGTGGGCGAGGTGCCGCTGAAGCTCGGGCTCAGCCTGAAGTTGAAGCGCTGGCCCACCAGCAGTTGGCCGCCGTCGTGGCTCTTCGCGAGCGCGAGCACGTAGCCCGCCGTCACGGTGGTGTTGGCGGTGGCGCCGTTGTTGGTGGAAACGCCGTCCTCCACCGAACCCGCGGCCGCCACGGCCGGCTGGTGCGTGATGGTGGAGCCCGCGCCCGCGGTGACCACGGCGTTGATGCTGTAGGTGCGGCTGTTGCTGCCGGCGGTGGCCGGCGTGGCCGGCACGTTGCAGCGCAGTTCGCTGCCCGTGATCGAACAGCCCGAAGGCAGGCCGCTGCCCGACACCGACAGGCCCGTGGGAATCGGGTAGGTCAGCGTCGAGCCGGTGCTGGTGTCGGGGCCGTTGTTGGTGAGCGTGAAGACGATCGGCACCGTCGAGCCGCTCGGCGCGGTGGCCGGCGCGCTGATGGCCACCGCCACGTCGGCGCCCTGGTTCACGGTGATGATCTTCGTCTCGCTGGAGCCGCCGCCGCTGGGTGTGGCGGTCACGGTCAGCGTGCCCTGCGAGACCGTGCGCAGCAGCACCTGGAAGTCGCGAAGCTGGTTCGCCGCGAGCGTGATGCCCGAGCAGGTCAGCGTGCCGGGGCCGGCAGTGCCCACGGAAATGGTCGCCGAGCAGCTGCCCACGGGGACCGGGCCGGTGCCCATGTAGATCGAATTGCCGGGAATCGTGTACGTGAACGACGCACCCGGTGCGCCGATCGGCAGGCTGTCGGTCTCGGCGATGGTGACGGTGCTCGTCACCGTGCCGCCGGCGGGAAGGATGTCCGGCGAATGCACCAGGCTCGACACCTGCGGCACCGCGTGCGCGGCCGTGGCGAAGAGCAGCCCCGCGAGAGGCGCGGCGATGCGCCTCAGGCAGTGCCGCAGTCGCGCGGCGTTGGAAGACAAGTCGCGGCGCGCCTGCGCGTGCGACAGATTCGATGGGGTCCTGAACATCCCGTCCCTCGTGATGGCTCTGGTGGCCGGGCACCTTTCGTTCTGGCGCCGCGAAGGCGGCGGGGTGCTCCGGAAAGGGCGGGATTCTTCGGCGGCCCCCCAGGGGCCACTTTTGCGATTCAGGACAAAAGCTTTGCCAATGATGACATTTGTTTACTAATGCAACATAATGTGAACTGAATGTGAACTAATTCACGCTGCGTTTAGGCGACGCACTCCTACGCTCGACGCCCATGTCCTACTGGTCGACCACGCCGCCCCGGCGCGCGCACATCCTCGTCATCGACGACAACATCGAAGAGCTGCAGCTGTTGCTGGCAACGCTGCGAGAGGCGGGGCACCGCATCAGCCTCGCATTCGATGCGCTCGAGGGCTACCGCCGTGCGACCGCGCTGCAGCCCGACCTGGTGCTGCTGGACGTGCGCATGGGCGCCACCGACGGCTACGCCACCTGCCGGCTGCTGAAGGCAGATCGCGCGACGGCGCGCATCCCGGTGATCTTCGTGACCTCGTCGAGCTCGGTGGAAGAGCGCCTCACCGGCCTGCGCGAAGGCGCCGTCGACTACATCCTCAAGCCCTTCGAGCCGGCGGAAGTGCTGGCGCGCGTGGCCGTACACCTCGCGCTCGCGAGCTGCCGCGAGCAGGCGCAGGCCTGCATCGAAGAGGCCGAGAGCGCGCTGGAGCACGCCCGTGGCGAGCCCGCTGCGGACCATGCCGACCGCGTGCTCGCGCAGGCGGTCGAGCGGCTGGTGCGCGCCGACCTCGCGAACGTGCCGGCGCTGCCCGCGCTGGCGGCCAGCGTGGGCACGCACGAGAAGCGCCTGTCGCGCGTGTTCAGGGAGCAGACCGGCCGCACGGTGTTCGAGTTCGCGCGCGAGGCCCGGCTTGCCGAGGCGCAGCGGCTGCTCGCGGGCTCGGCGCTCAGCGTGGAAGAAGTGGCTCTGGCAGTGGGTTTTTCGGGTGCCGCCAATTTCTCGACCGCATTCCGCGAACGCTTCGGCCGCACGCCCACCGCATTCCGCCAGGCGCGCGCCGCGCCAGCCGCGCCGCCGTCGGTGCCTTCGGCCTGACGCGGCAGCGCAAAGGCGGTGACCACCCCGGGCCCTTGCGGCATTCGCGGCATTCACTGCGCTCGCGCGCTCCTGCTGTGCGCCGTCCTCTGGCTGATGGCGCTTCCCGCTGCCCGGGCGGACGTGCTGCGCATCGACGACGAGACCCGCTGGCCGGTGCTGCTCGACACGCGCGTCGAAATGTTCGAGGACACCGGCGCGCAGCTCACGCTCGACGAGGTCGATGCGCTGCAGGACGACTCGCCCGACGGCTTCCAGCCCGGTAACTCCGCGCGCATGCGTCCGGGCTTCTCCAGATCCGCCTTCTGGCTGCGCCTGACCGTGGTGAACGGCAGCGCCACCATCCAGCCGCTGCGGCTGGTGCTCGATGCCACCTGGCTGCAGTTCGTCGACTTCCACGCCCGCCGCGAACTCGCCGGCTGGGCCAGCTGGACGCACGAGCAGGCGGGCGTGTCGGCGCGCTCCAGCGCGGGCCGCGACCGTGACCGCGTGCCCACGCTGGACCTCGACCTGCGCCCCGGCGAGCAGGCGCGCGTGCTGGTGCGCGTGCGCACCGACAGCAGCGTCAAGCTCGTGCCGAAGCTGTATTCGGCGGAGGCTTGGCGCATGTCGGAAAGCAGCCACGCGCTGATCGACGGCCTGCTCATCGGCGGGCTGCTGGTGCTGTCGGTGTATTCGCTGTCGCTTTGGGTCATCTCGCGCAACCTCGCGATGGCGCTGCAGAGCATGGGCTTCGCGCTGGTGGCGCTCTACGAGAGCACCTACCGCGGCCACGCGCGGCTCGCGCTGTGGCCCGACAGCATCGAGTGGAGCTACCGCGCGGCCGGCGTCACCGCGGGCTGCTGCGTGCTCTCGCTGATGTGGTACCTGTACACCGTGTCGCGGCGCGGGCCGGTGCGCGTACCCGGGCTGCGATGGCTTTTCGTGCTCGCGCTCGCGCAGTGCGTGGTGGTGCTGGGCACGCTCGTCGGCCCCTATGCGCCCTTCGCGATGGCGGGCACGCTGAGCGCGCCGCTGGTGGTGGTTTCGCTGACCGTCAGCACCTTCATCTACATGCGCCGCGCGGGGCCGGGCGGGAGGCTGGCGTTTCCGGTGATGAGCATCGTCGCCGTCGGCGTGTGCCTGCGGCTGGTCGAGCTGGCGATGCCGGCGCACATGATCCGCGGCTTCGACGCCTATGCGCTGGGCTTCCCGGGCATGCTGGTCGGTCTGGTGGCGCTGGCGGCGTGGGCGCAGCACCTGTCGCGGCAGCGGCATTCGGCGCAGCGCACGCTGGCGCACTGGCAGGCGGAGGAGCAGCAGCGGCTGCGCGAGGAAGTGGAGCGCAAGACGCACGCGCTGAACGCGGCGCTGGAGCAGGCCGACCAGCAGGCGCGCGAGCAGACGCAGCTGCTGGCCTACATCAGCCACGACCTGCGCGCGCCGCTGTCGACCATCATCGGCAACGTGCGCCGGCTCAACGAAGACGACGCTGTGCCGCCCGAGAGGCTGCAGGCCATCGAGCGCAGCGCGGCCTACCAGCTCGCGCTCGTGGACGACCTGCTCGACTACGCCAGGAGCGAGCTGCTGCCCTTTTCCTTCGAAGCGAAGCCGGTGCACCTGCGTGCGCTGATCGACGACATCGCGCAGTACGCCGACACGCTCGCGCAGCGCCAGCACAACCGCTTCGAGCTCGACGTGCTCGGCGCGCTGCCGACCGCCGTGTACCTGGACAGCAAGCGCTTCCAGCAGCTGCTGCTGAACCTCCTGTCGAACTCCGCGAAGTTCACGCGCGACGGCAAGATGGGCCTGCGCGTGCAGGCCCGGCCGCGCGAGGATTCATGGCGGCTCGAGTTCGACGTGTGGGACAGCGGCGTGGGCATCGAGAAGGAAGAGCAGGCGCGCATCATGCGCGCCTTCGAGCAGGGTGCGCCCAGTTCCAACGGCCATGGGCTCGGGCTGGCCATCGCCCGGCGCATCGTGCAGCACATGGGCGGGCGGCTGCAGCTGGAGAGCCGCCGCAACCTGGGCACGCGCGTGCGCTTCTCGGTGATCGTGAAGGAGGCGCCGAAGGAACTGGTGCCCGTGGTCGCAAGGCCGCTGCCGAACCCGGCGCTGGTCCACAAGCCCAGGCGCATGCCGGTGCCCGCCATCGAGCCGTTGCCCGCGGCGGTGCGCGACGAACTGGAAACGCTCGCGCGCGACGGCCGCTGGAGCGACCTTCACGAATGGGCCGACCGCCTCGCGGCCGACGCGCGCCACTCGGCGCTGGTCGAGGCCGTGCGGCACGCACTGGACCTGCTCGATTTCGAGCACATCCGGCTGCTGGCGCGTGCGACGCCGAACGCCAGCCAGTGATCTTCGGCCCGGCTGAGGCCGGAGCTATTGCGGCGAGGCCTGTGCCTGTGCTTCCTGCGGCGGTGTCTGTGCCTGCAGCTGGGCCTGCTGCGCGTCGGGCGCGCCGGCCTGTTCGCTCCCGGCGTGGTGCCTTATCGCGATGCCCTTGACGAGGTGGCGGGGCAGGTGGTGCGTCTTCCGCAACTGAGCCAGCGCCTCGCTGCGCGCCGGCTCGCATACCGGTAGAAACATGTGCAAAACGCTCATGGTGTCGTCCCGTGGAGTAACCGGCGGACATTGTGAGCGCATGAAGACCGCAATGGGGGAATCGCCCTCCCGGCGCAGATGCTTTGGCCGCAGCGCCAGCGGCCCCGGTGCGGGATTCCACCAAGCTTGCGCTTCCGTAGGCGGGGCGCATACTGCGCAAAAAACACCACCAGCCACTCGTCGGCCCCTGCGGGGTTCCGGGCGACAGCCAGGAGACACGTGTTGCAGCGAACGAACATTGCCAACCCGGCCTACTTTCACAAGGTCGTCGATTGCCAGTACGCCTGCCCGGCGCACACTCCCGTCCCCGAGTACATACGCATGATCGCGCAGCGCCGATACGGCGATGCGTACATGGTCAACTGGGTCTCCAACGTCTTCCCCGGCATCCTGGGGCGCACCTGCGACAGGCCCTGCGAGCCGGCCTGCAGGCGCGGGCGTGTGGAAGAAAGCAATACAGAGGCCCCGGAGCCGGTCGCCATCTGCAGACTCAAGCGCGTGGCCGCCGACATGAAGGAGGACGTGCGCGCGCGCATGCCCAGGCCCGTGCCGAAGAACGGCAAGCGCGTCGCTTGCATCGGCGCGGGGCCGGCCTCGCTCACCGTCGCGCGCGACCTGGCGCCATTGGGCTATGAGGTGACGGTGTTCGACGGCGAAGCCAAGCCCGGCGGCTTCATCCGCACGCAGATACCGCGCTTTCGCCTGCCCGAGTCGATCATCGACGAGGAGACGGGCTACGTGCTCGACCTGGGCGCGGAGTTCCGCGGCGGCGAGCGCATCGATTCGATGAAGACGCTGATGGGGCAGGGCTGGGACGCGATCTTCGTCGGCTGCGGTGCGCCACGCGGGCGCGACCTGGACATTCCGGGCCGCAAGGAAGCCGCAGCCAGCATCCACATCGGCATCGACTGGCTGAGCTCCGTCTCTTTCGGCCATGTGAGCAGCATCGGCCGGCGCGTGATCGTGCTGGGCGGCGGCAACACCGCCATGGACTGCTGCCGCTCGGCGCGGCGCCTCGGCGGCAGCGACGTGAAGGTCATCGTGCGCAGCGGTTTCGAGGAGATGAAGGCTTCGCCCTGGGAGAAGGAGGACGCCGCGCACGAGGGCATTCCGATCATCAATTTCCACGTGCCCAAGGCCTTCGTGCACGACAAAGGCAAGCTCGTGGGCATGCGCTTCGAGATCGTCAAGGCCGTGTACGACGACAAGGGCCGCCGCACGCTGGAGCCCACGGGCGAGCCCGAGGCCTACTTCGAATGCGACGAGGTGCTGGTGGCGGTGGGCCAGGAAAATTCCTTCCCCTGGATCGAGCGCGACTGCGGCATCGACTTCGACAAGTGGGGCCTGCCGGTGCTGGACGCGAACACTTTCCAGTCGACAGTGCCCAACGTGTTCTTCGGCGGCGACGCAGCCTTCGGGCCGAAGAACATCATCACCGCCGTGGCGCACGGCCACGAGGCAGCGGTGTCCATCGACAGGCTGCTGCGCGCGGAGCCGATCGAGGTCCGCCCGCCGCCGATGACCAACCTGGTGTCGCAGAAGATGGGCATCCATGAGTGGAGCTACGACAACGACACCTCCAACGACCTTCGCTACAAGGTGCCGTGGGCCAAGGCCGAGGCGGCGCTGGCCAGCATCCGGGTGGAGGTGGAACTGGGCTTCGACGCCGCCACCGCCTTCAAGGAAGCCGCGCGCTGCCTGAACTGCGACGTGCAGACGGTGTTCAACGAGCCCGCCTGCATCGAATGCGACGCGTGCGTGGACATCTGCCCCATGGACTGCATCAACTTCGTCGAGAACGCCGATGAAGAGGGGTTGCGCTCGCGCCTGAAGGCGCCCGCGCTCAATCTGGCGCAGGACCTGTACGTATCCGGCGGGCTGAAGACGGGCCGCGTGATGGTGAAGGACGAGGACGTCTGCCTGCACTGCGGCCTGTGCGCCGAACGCTGCCCGACCGGCGCGTGGGACATGCAGAAGTTCCTGCTGAAGATGACGCTTGCCGGGCAGGAAAAGACCCCGGAGCAAAGCCGCAAGGAGACCGCATGAAGCAGATCGAGGCGGTCAACGACTTCGTCATCAAGTTCGCCAACGTCAACGGCTCGGGTTCGGCCTCGGCCAACGAACTGTTCGCCAAGGCCATCCTGCGCATGGGCGTGCCGGTGAGCCCGCGCAACATCTTCCCCAGCAACATCCAGGGCCTGCCGACCTGGTACGAGGTGCGCGTGACCGAGCAGGGACACCTGGGCCGGCGCGGCGGCACCGACATGATGGTGGCGATGAACCCGCAGACCTGGGACGCCGACATCGCCGAGCTGGCGCCCGGCGGCTATCTCTTCTACGACAGCACGCGGCCGCTGCCGCCTTCGAAGTTCCGCGAGGACATCCGCGTGATCGGCATGCCGCTCACCGAGATCTGCAACGCCGTCTACCAGGACCCGCGCCAGCGGCAGCTGTTCAAGAACATCGTCTACGTGGGCGCGCTGGCCATCCTGCTGGGCATCGAGCCCGAGGTGGTCGAGAAGCTCTTCGGCGAGCAGTACAAGGGCAAGGAGAAACTGCTCGCCTCCAACGTGCAGGCCCTTCACCTGGGCTGCGACTTCGCGCGCGAGAACCTGCGCGAGCCCGTGGGGCTGAAGGTGCGGCGCGCCGACCGGGTGGGTGACAGGATCTTCGTGGACGGCAACAGCGCGGCTGCGCTGGGTTGCGTGTACGGCGGCGCGACGGTGGCCGCGTGGTATCCGATCACGCCGTCGTCATCGGTGGCCGAGGCCTTCCAGAAGTACTGCACCAAGTTCCGCGTCGATCCATCCACCGGCCAGCACCGCTTCGCCATCGTGCAGGCCGAGGACGAGCTCGCATCGATCGGCGTGGTGGTCGGTGCCGGATGGAACGGCGCGCGGGCCTTCACCGCGACCTCGGGGCCGGGCATTTCGCTGATGACGGAGTTCATCGGGCTGGCCTACTTCGCGGAGATTCCGGTCACGCTCATCAACGTGCAGCGCGGCGGGCCTTCGACCGGCATGCCCACGCGCACGCAGCAGGCCGACATTCTTTGCTGCGCCTATGCGTCGCACGGCGATACCAAACATGTGCTGCTCTTCCCCGAAGACCCGCACGAGTGCTTCGAGCACGCGGCGGCGGCGCTGGACCTGGCCGACCGGCTGCAGACGCCGGTGTTCGTGATGACCGACCTCGACATCGGCATGAACCAGCGCCTGTGCAAGCCCTTCGAGTGGGACGACAGCAAGGCCTACGACCGCGGCAAGGTCATGACCGCCGAGGAGCTGGAGGCGGGCCGCGACTTCGGCCGCTACAAGGACGTGGACGGCGACGGCATCCCCTGGCGCACGCTGCCGGGCACGCACCCGACCAAGGGCAGCTACTTCACGCGCGGCACGACGCGCGATGCCTATGCGCGCTACTCGGAGCGCGGGCCGGACTACATCTACAACATGGAGCGGCTGCTGAAGAAGTTCGCGACCGCGGCCACGCTGGTGCCGCAACCGGTGCTGCGGCCTGCTGCCCAGAAGACCGGGCTCGGCGTGATCTATTTCGGCTCCACCAGCCCGTCCATGCACGAGGCGCTGCAGGAGCTGGAAGGGCGCGGCATCCATCTGGACGCGATGCGGCTGCGGGCCTTTCCGTTTCCCGACAGCGTGTTGCAGTTCCTGGCCGAGCATGAGCGCGTGTTCGTGGTGGAGCAGAACCGCGATGCGCAGATGCGCAGCCTGCTGGTCAACGAGCTGGATGCCGATCCGGCGAAGCTGGTACGGGTGCTGCACTTCGACGGAACGCCCATCACCGCGCGCTTCATCGTGCAGGCGATCGATGCGCACGTCGGCAAGGCGAACGTGCAAGGCAACACCACGACCGGCGCGAAGGAGGCCGCATGACTTACCTCGCCAAGCCGAAGCTGCGGCACCCGACGCTGGCCACCAACAAGGTCGGCTACACGCGGCGCGACTACGAAGGAAAGATCTCCACGCTGTGCGCGGGCTGCGGTCACGACTCCATCTCGGCCTCGATCATCGAGGCCTGCTGGGAGCTCGACATCGAGCCGCATCGCGTCGCCAAGCTCTCGGGCATCGGCTGCAGCTCGAAGACGCCGGACTATTTTCTCGGCGCATCGCACGGCTTCAACACGGTGCACGGCCGCATGCCCAGCGTGCTGACCGGCGCCAACCTGGCCAACCGCGACCTGCTGTACCTCGGCGTCTCGGGCGACGGCGACTCCGCTTCCATCGGCCTGGGCCAGTTCGCCCACGCCATGCGCAGAGGTGTGCGCATGGCCTACATCGTGGAGAACAACGGCGTCTACGGCCTCACCAAGGGCCAGTTCTCGGCCACGGCCGACCAGGGCTCCAAGAGCAAGAAGGGCGTGGTCAACACCGACAGCCCGGTCGACCTGGTCGCCATGGCGCTGCAACTCGGCGCGAGCTACGTGGGGCGGGGCTTCTCGGGCAACAAGGCGCAGTTGGTGCCGCTCATCAAGGGCGCGATCAGCCATGGAGGCTCGGCCTTCATCGACGTGATCAGCCCCTGCGTGGCCTTCAACAACCACCCGGGCAGCACCAAGAGCTACGACTACATCCGCGAGCACAACGAGGCAGTGAGCCGCATCGACTTCATCAGCGGGCGGGAGGAGATCGCCGTGGACATGGAGCCCGGCGAAGTGATGGACGTGCGCCAGCACGACGGCACGCTGCTGCGCCTGCGCAGCCTGCACCCGGACTACGACCCGGGCGACCGCTTCGCCGCCATGGCCTACATGCAGCGGCATCACGAGATGGGCGAGGTGGTGACGGGGCTGCTCTACGTCGACCCGCTGGCCACCGACCTGCACACCGCACTCAACACCTGCGACCGGCCGCTCAATGCGTTGGGGCCGCAACAGCTGTGCCCCGGCGCCCAGGCGCTGGAACGGCTCAACGCCTCCTTGCGCTGAGCAACGGCCGGCGGCACCATTCAGGGTTCGACTCACGGAGGGCGCATCATGTCCGAGCGCACCGTTTTCCAATCGATTTCGCGCAAGCACGTGCTCAGCGTGGCCCCGCAGGCCACGGTGCGCGACGCCGCATGCGTGATGACGCGCGCCAACTGCGGCAGCGTGCTCGTCATGGAGCTGCCCGACACGCTGCTGGGCATATTGACCGAGCGCGACCTCATGACCCGCGTGCTCGCCAGGGGGCTGGACCCCGACGGCACCTCGGTGCGCGAGGTGATGACACCCAACCCGATCTGCGTGCCGCCCGAGACGCTGGTGTCCGACGCCGTGGTGCTGATGCTGGAGCGGGGCTTTCGACATCTGCCGCTGGTGGCGGGCGCGAAGGTACTGGGCGTGTTCTCGGTGCGCGATGCGCTGCCGAGGGAGATCGGCGCGGCGGTGAGCCTGAGCGAGTTCAGGGAGCAGGTGAACGACGCGCTGGGCTGAAGCGCGGCGAGGCCCCGTTCAAGGGGTCACGTAGTCGGGATACTGCTTGCAGATATCGTTCACCGCGCTGAGCGTGCCCGACAGGTGCTTGCGCAGCGCGGCCTGGGCGGCGTCCGGATCCTTCGCCTCGATGGCCCGCACGATGGCGCGGTGGTCGCGCAGGATCGCCTCGGTCTTGCCGGCGGTCGGCAGGTGCAGGCGGCGCAGCCGGTCGACATGGCCCGAGACGCGGCCCACCAGGTCCCACAGGCCCAGCACGCCGCCGGCTTCGTACATCAGGCGATGGAACGCGCGGTCGGCGCTGACGAAATCGCTGTAGCGCTGCGAGTTGGCGAGCGATGCCTGCTGGGCGATGACGCCCTTGAGCTGGTCGACCAGCCCCGGCGATTCTTCGATTGCCAGCTGGTGCACCAGCTCCAGCTCGATGGAGCGGCGAAGGAAGTGCGCTTCGCGCGCGGCAGAGATGTCGATGCGGCTCACCAGCGTGGCGTGCTGCGGATACACGTTCACCAGCCCTTCCTCGTCGAGCCTGAGCAGCGCCTCGCGCACGGGTGTCTGGCTCACGCCGAAACGATCGGCCAGCTCCTGCCGCTGCAGCACGGTGCCGGGGACGAGTTCGAGCGCAAGGATGGCTTCGCGCAGTTTCTCCAGCACCTGGGGCGCGGCAAGGCGGGTGCGGTCAAGTCGGATCTTCGGGGAGGCGCTCATCGCCGGCGATTGTGTCATTGACGCACTAATATACTAGTGTTTTAATTCTCGGAAAGACGCCGGCGCGGGCCGGCAAGGCCGCACCTGCAGTGCAGCGCCCATGGAGACAACCCCTTGACGAAACGCCCCTACGAATCCCTTCGCAGCGCCCGCTGGTTCGCGCCCGACGACTTCCGCTCCTTCGGCCATCGCTCGCGCGTGCTGCAGATGGGCTACAGCTACGCCGACTGGATGGGCAAGCCCGTCATCGCCATCGTCAACACCTGGAGCGACGCCAACCAGTGCCACTCGCACTTCAGGCAGCGCGTGGAAGACGTGAAGCGCGGCGTGCTGCAGGCGGGCGGCTTTCCGCTCGAGCTGCCGGCCATCTCGCTTTCCGAGAGCATGGTCAAGCCAACCACCATGCTCTATCGCAACTTCCTTGCGATGGAAACCGAAGAGCTGCTGCGCAGCCACCCCATCGACGGTGCCGTGCTGATGGGCGGCTGCGACAAGACCACGCCCGGCCTCACCATGGGCGCGCTCAGCATGGGCATTCCCTTCATCTACCTGCCGGCCGGCCCCATGCTGCGCGGCAACTGGAAGGGCAAGGTGCTGGGCTCCGGCTCCGACGCGTTCAAGTACTGGGACGAGCGCCGCGCCGGCCGCCTTGGCGAACAGGCCTGGGCCGAGATGGAAGCCGGCATCGCCCGCAGCCACGGCACCTGCATGACCATGGGCACGGCCGCCACCATGATGGGCATCGCCGAAGCCGTGGGGCTGACGCTGCCGGGTGCGTCGAGCATTCCCGCGGCGGACGCCAACCACATCCGCATGAGCGCCGACTGCGGCCGCCGCATCGTCGAGATGGTGTGGGAAGACCTGACGCCCGCGAAGATGCTCACGCGCGCCAACTTCGAAAACGGCATCGCCTGCGCGATGGCCATGGGCTGCAGCACCAACGCCGTCATCCACCTGATCGCCATGTCGCGCCGCGCCGGCCACGCCGTGAGCCTCGACGACTTCGACGCCTTCAGCCGCCGCGTGCCCGTCATCGCCAACATCCGGCCCAGTGGCGATGCCTACCTGATGGAAGACTTCTTCTACGCAGGCGGCCTGCCCGCGATGCTGGAGCGCATCCGCGGCCACCTGCGCACCGAGGCGCTCACCGTCAACGGCCGCACCATCGGCCAGAACATCGAAGGCGCCGAGGTCTACGACGACGACGTGATCCGGCCGCTTGCCAACCCCATCTACGCCGAAGGCGCGCTGGCCGTGCTGCGCGGCAACCTCGCGCCCGACGGCGTGGTCATCAAGCCCAGCGCCTGCGCGCCGCACCTCTTGAAGCACACCGGCCGCGCGCTGGTGTTCGACGACTACCCGTCGCTCAAGAAGGCCGTGGACGATCCGGAGCTCGACGTGACCGGCGACGACATCCTCGTGCTGCGCAACGCCGGCCCGCGCGGCGCGGGCATGCCGGAGTGGGGCATGCTGCCTATCCCCACCAAGCTGCTGAAGCAGGGCGTGAAGGACATGCTGCGCCTGTCCGACGCGCGCATGAGCGGCACCAGCTACGGCGGCTGCCTGCTGCACTGCTCGCCCGAGGCAGCCATCGGCGGCCCGCTCGCACTCGTGCAGATCGGCGACCGCATCAGCGTCGACGTGCCCGCGCGCAGCATCCACCTTGAAATCGACGATGCCGAACTTGCCCGCCGCAAGGCCGCGTGGACACCGCCGCCACCGCGCTACGAGCGCGGCTACGGCTGGATGTTCGGCCGCCACATCCGCCAGGCCGACGAGGGCTGCGACTTCGACTTCCTCGAAACCAGCTTCGGCAAGCCGGTGCCCGAGCCCGACATCTTCTGACCCCAATCCGATTCCACCCACTTCCAGACAACGGAGACCCCACGTGAATCCCGCCACCCGCGAGCAGCTCATGAAGGTGAGCACCGCCACCCTGTGCACGGCCCTGTTCAAGCGCGGCCTGCGCCACCAGTTCATCCAGGACGTGCGGCCGCTCAACGCCGGCCTGCCCAACATGGTCGGCGAAGCCTTCACGCTGCGCTACATGCCCGCGCGCGAAGACCTGAACCAGATCGGCGTCTTCCTCGACCGCGACCATCCGCAGCGCAAGGCCGTGGAGCAGTGCCCCGAGGGCGCGGTGCTCGTCATCGACAGCCGCAAGGACGCGCGCGCCGCATCGGCCGGCGGCATCCTCGTCACGCGGCTCATGAAGCGCGGCGTGGCCGGCGTGGTCACCGACGGCGGCTTCCGCGACAGCCCAGACATCGCGAAGCTGGGCTTTCCCGCCTACCACCACCGCCCCAGCGCGCCCACCAACCTCACGCTGCACCAGGCCATCGACATCAACGTGCCCATCGGCTGCGGCGACGCGCCCGTCTTCCCCGGCGACGTGATCGTGGGCGATGCCGAAGGCGTGATCGTCATCCCGGCCCACATGGCCGACGAGATCGCCGCCGAGGCGACGGAGATGACCGCCTTCGAGGACTTCGTGCAGGAGAAGGTGCTCGAAGGCCGCTCCATCCTCGGCCTCTATCCGCCCACCGACGAACAGAGCCGCACCGACTTCGCTGCCTGGCGCCAGGCCAACGGCCGCTGAGCCCGCATCGATCACAGAAATCCAAGGAGACAAGACATGCGTTTCATCCGCTTCACTGCGGCGCTGCTTTCGGCTGCGCTCGTTCCCCTGGCCGCCACGGCCCAGACACCCGACTGGCCTGCCGCCAAGCCCATCGTCTACGTCGTGCCATTCACGCCCGGCGGCTCCACCGACATCGTGGGCCGTACGCTGGCCCAGAAGCTGGGCGAGAGCCTCAAGCAGTCGGTGGTGGTCGACAACAAGCCCGGACAGGCCGGAGGCATCGGCGCCGCCTACGTGGCGAAGGCGCCGCCCGATGGCTACACGCTCTTCGGCGGAACCATCAGCACGCACGCCATCAATGCCAGCCTCTACAAGAAGCTGTCGTACGACCCGATGAAGGACTTCGAGCCCGTCTCGCTGGTCGCGCGCCTGCCCAACGTGCTCATCGTCAACAGCCAGCTCGGCGTGAACTCGGTGGCCGACCTCGTGGCGCTGCTGAAGAAGGACGAGAGCAAGCGCACCTTCGCCTCATCGGGTGCCGGCACCTCGACGCACCTTGCCGGCGAGATGTTCGCCGACCTCATCGGCGTGAAGCTCACCCACGTGCCGTACAAGGGCACGCCTCCCGCGCTGACCGACGTGGCAGCTGGGCAGGTGCCTTTCATGTTCGACCAGGTCACGGCCGCGCTGCCGCTGGTCAAGAGCGGCAAGCTCAAGCTGCTGGCCGTGACCACTGCGAAGCGCATCGCGCTCGTGCCCGACCTTCCGACCATGATCGAGTCGGGCATTCCCGGCTTCGAGATGTCGTCATGGCAGGCCGTGTACGCGCCCAAGGGCACGCCCAAGCCCATCGTTCAGCGCCTCAACGCAGAGATCGTGAAGGCGCTGCACCAGCCCGACGTGCAGGCCAAGCTCTCCGGGCAGCTCGCGATGGAACTCGTGGGCAGCACGCCCGAGGAGCTGCGCGACCACATGGCCCGGGAGATTCCGCGCTGGGCCGAGCTGGTGAAGAAGTCCGGTGCCGTAGCCGACTGAACGACCCGGAACAACCGACAAGAACACCAGGAGACAACCGATGCAGAACAAGACGAACAACGGCCGCCGCCGATTCCTCAAGACAGCCGCGGGCGCCGGCGCCGCAGCCTTCGGCACGCTCGCGGGCGCACAGGCCTTCGATTTCAAGCCCAGCCAGCGCTACCCCGACCCGGCGGTGCTGATCCTCGACCCGAGCTTCACCAGGTACCGGCTCTACAGCAGCACGCTCGAGCAACTGGGCTCCGGCATGCGCTGGGCCGAAGGGCCGGTGTACTTTCCCGAGCACGGCTACCTGCTGCTGAGCGACATCCCCAACAACCGGCTCATGAAGTACGACGAGAAGACCGGCAAGTTCAGCGTGCACAAGACCGGCGTCAACTACGCCAACGGCAACACCCGCGACCGCCAGGGCCGCCTCGTCACCTGCGAGCACTCCGTCACGCGGCGCGTGGTGCGCACCGAGAAGGATGGCCGCATCACGGTGCTGGCCGACAGCTACCAGGGCAAGCGCCTCAACGCGCCCAACGACGTCGTCGTGAAGTCGGACGACACCGTCTGGTTCACAGACCCCACCTTCGGCATCAACGGCGAATGGGAGGGAAGCAAGGCCCCGTCCGAGCAGGCGACCACCAACGTCTACCGCATCGCGACCGACGGCAAGCTCACGGCGGTCATCACCGATCTCGTCAACCCCAACGGCATCGCCTTCTCGCCCGACGAGAAGAAACTCTACGTCGTCGAGTGGAAGGGAACGCCCAACCGCAGCATCTGGAGCTACGACGTGTCACCGGACGGCACGAGCGTCTCGAACAAGACCAAGCTCATCGACGCCGACGGCCCCGGCTCGCTCGACGGCTTCCGCGTCGACCGCGACGGCAATCTCTGGTGCGGATGGGGCCACTCCGGCGCCATCGCTTCGGAGCCCACCGACGTCGGAGGCGGCATGAAGGCCTACCTGCCCACTGGCAAGTCGGAGGAAATGGACGGCGTGAAGGTCTTCAACCCGCAGGGCAAGCCCATCGGCTTCGTCCGCCTGCCCGAGCGCTGCGCGAACCTGGAGTTCGGCGGGCCCAAGCGCAACCGGCTCTACATGGCGAGCAGCCATTCGCTGTATGCGCTCTATGTGGAGGCGCACGGGGCGGTTTGAGGGGCCGCTGCCGGGCGGGGGCGCCGAGCCCGCGCCCGGGCAGGAGTGGCTCAGTTGAACTTCGAATTGTCGGAGTCGCTGGTGTAGGCGGACTTCGTGACCGCTATGGACGAAATGGCAATCGGCTGCAGGAATGTGGTCACCGTGCCCGCGTAGGTCTTCAGGGCTTCCCAGTTCGTACCGGGGTCGTATTTCGCTTCCTTCTTGCAATAGCACCACAGCTTGCAGCCCACGTGCTTCGTCTTGTGCTCCAGGATCTTGGTGTCATGAGCGGGATTGCCGGGAATCAGGAGACCCATCTCGGCAATCTCTTTGCGTGTCTTCTCCATGATCTTGTTGGTGGCCTGCGTGAGCAGCGTCTCCTGGTTGCGCTCCAGGTCCGCGATCCAGCCGTCCACCGCGTCCATCACCCTCTTGAACTTTCCCAATTCCTGGTTGAGCCTCTTCTTGCGCCGCTGAACCTGCTCGTACAGAAGAGCAAACTGGTACATGTCGTCGCATGTCTGCCCGCTGTTGTTGTAGGCCTCGATTCCCTGGTTGAGCTCTTCGAATGCATGGGCCACCTTCCAGCGGTACCTGTCCAGGTTCTCGACGGTCAGCTCCTTGATGCCGAACTTGGCCACCTCCGCGTTCGAGGCGGTGGCACCAAGATGCCCTTCATGAAGCGCGCCCCGGACCTTTCCGTTGACCGCATCGACAACCGCGCCCACGACGGACCCCACGACAGGCACCGGTATGAGGGTAAGGAACAGTTTCCCCACGCCCACGAGGGCTCCGATGCCTTTGCTGGCGCGGGATCCGCCGCTCGAGAACGCACTGCGTGTCGAGTGGAAGATGCGGGAGTGCGCGATCTGCGAGCCCATGCTCTTGTTCGCCACCTCCAGCTCGGCCTGCTTGAATGGATCTGGATTGAACGCCATGTCATTTCCTCAAAAAATAAAACGTCGATGAATGAAGCGAAGCCATCCCGCTCAGAGAGGCATTTGTCCGAAACAGGAGCGGCTCGCGCAGGGCCATTGCCGGCTGGGGCGTCGGGTGGAGAACCCGGCCGGCTCACTCCGGCCTGATGCCCAGAATCGAGAAGTAGCGGTTCAGGTCGCCGTCCTCGCGCAACACCTCCTGCATCAACTGCGGCAGCGGCATGCGTCCCCAGGCCACGGCACGGTTCACGAGGTAGGGCGTCGGGCTGTGCGGCTCCTCGCGCATCAGGTAGGCGGCCGCGAGTTCCAGCAGCTGGTAGGCCTCGGCGCGGTTGCCGATGCGGCCGCTCGCCACGGCCTGCGGCAGCGACCCGGGAGCAGGGGAGAGGGGGGTGTCGCTCATGTCGTTGTCGTCCATCGGGATCGCGGGAGGGGTTGATTCGCCCGCCATCCATCTGGCGGGAGCTTCGGCCGGTGCAAGCGGTTCTTCTTCCTTGTCGCGCGGATCGCGCCCCTGCAGCAGGCTGCGCAGCGCCTGCCGCATGCGGGCGAGCATCTCCGTCACCTTCGACAGGCTCGGCGCATCGATGCCCAGCCGCCCGTCGAGCAGGGCTTGCAGGCTTTGCCACGCATCGGTGGCCGCGGCGACGCGGTCGTCGAGCGCGGCGAGCGCATGCAGGTCGCGCGCTGCACGGTCGAGGATGTCCTGGCGCGACACCGTCTGGGCGCTCGGCTCCTCGGCCACTTCCTTCGCTTTCGCCTTGGCGTTGCCCGCGGCGCCGGCAGCTGCCGTGCCGTACTCGCTGGTCAGCGCGCGCTGCCAGTCGCCCAGCGTGATGAAGGGCGGCGAGAAATCCGGCCATTCGAGCAGCGGCACCCGCATCAGCAGCACGTGCGCGATGGTGTCGTTGACCCACACGAAGGTGGCGGTGCGCATGTCGGCGTCGCCGTCGTCGCCGATGCGCGGATGCGCGTCTTCCCAGAATTCGCGCGCCAGCCCTTCGAGCAGGCGCGCACCGGCGGCCAGTCCGTCGATCGAATGGCGGTGCACCCAGGCCTCGGTGAGCCAGGCGGCCATCTGCAAGTCCTTGCTGCGGCGCTGCAGGACCTCGGTGCAGAGCATCTCGGCGGTACGCCAGTCGGCCTTCTTCAGCGGGCGGGTCCATTCGCCCATCGGCAGGCTGGCGTCTTCCTCGGTGCGCGCCTCGCGGATGCGGGCGCACACCGGGTCGTAGCGCAGCGGAGGGCCGGCGGGGCCTTCGGGGCCTTGCAGCGGCAGGAGAAAGCTCGCGAGGTCGGGCGCGAAACCGCCGGTGGTTTCGTCTGCATCGGCGTTCAGGGGGGGAAGCAGGGCGGCCATCAGGGCATGTTCCATTCGGGAGCGCGCGCGGGGAACGCGGCGGGCCAGATCAGGGCGTTCTTCTTGCCGGCGGGGCTGGCCGCGATGCGCAGGAACACGCGTGCGCGTCCTCCGTCGGGTGCCTGCGCGGCGTCGCCGGCCGACTGGGCCACCAGCGGAAACTCGAACTTCAGCAGCTGCGAGCGGCCGTCGGGGCGCTGGGCGGGGTCGCCTTCGCGCTGCCGCTGCGCCAGCGTGAACAGCGCCCACGGGTCGGCAAAACGGAAGCTCACGGTCTGGCCGTCGGTGATCAGCGCGTGCTGCTGCGGATCGGCGCGCGCCATCAGCGGAGAGTCCTTCGCGATGCGCAGCACCAGCGCCACCGGCGTGCCGTATTCCCAGCGCAGCGTGCGCGGCGCGTCGCGCAGCCTGAGCACCTGGTCGCCGACCTCGAAGGACCAGTCGATGATCTTGTTGCCCTCGATCTCGGCCGTGGTGTTGGCGCGGAAATCCACGCTCAGGTCATAGCCCGGTGCTGCACCTTCCTCGCTCGGGAACAGCGGCTGCAGGAAGTCGCGTGCACGGGCGAACTGCTCCGTGAAACGGCGCGCGCCCGCTCCGGGCATGCCTGCATTGCGCACCCCGGCGTCCGCGCCGCGGTTCTCCTTCAGCGCGCGTGCCAGCGGGTCGAAGGCGCGCGTCAGGTCGTTCACGTCGGCCGGGTCGGCCAGCTCGAAAGCCCGTCCCGTCGCCGGGCCGAACGGATGGCGGCCCGCCAGCGAACGGTTGAAGCGGGTGGAGAACTGCGTCCACAGCTCCTGCTGGTCGCCGAACTGCAGCTCCTGGCAGCGCGCGAGCAGGGCGCTGTAGATCTGCTGGTGGCGGTCGGCGAAGTAGTCGCCGATGCGCGTCGCCGGCGCCTTGCCGGCCAGCTTTGCGCCGCAGGTCTCGCGATCGATCTCCGCGCCGGTGGTGCCCAGGAACTGTTCGAGCAGCAGCAGGCTGCTGTTCGGGTTCTTCAGGCGGTAGCGCTCCAGGTCGCGGTTGATCGCCTGCCAGCGCTGCGCGAGCACCGAGCCGGCGCCCACGCCGTCGAGTGCCGCGATGTAGCTGTCGGCCTGCTTGCCCAGCGTTTCGGTGCGGTTGAACTGCTGGCCCAGGTAGGCGGCGAGCGAGCCCACGTCCGAGACGCCGAAGGCCACCAGCATCGGCCCGCGCTCGCCGCGCCAGGCCTGGAAGTCGCGTCCGCGCATGGCGTAGAGCTCCGACTGGTTGAAGGCCTCGTCCACGGCCTCCAGGCGCTGCAGCGCGTCGCGCGAGATCATCGCGCGAAGGTCTTCGGCGCGGGAGCCGGCTCCCAGCTCGTACAGCAGCGCCTGGATCTTCACGAGGCGCTGGCGCGAGGCCTCGTAGGCGGTCGCCTGGGTGTCGATGGAGCGGCCGCCGTCGCCCATGCCGTTCGCGGCCTCGGCCACCTGGTCGACCACCAGCTGCGCGAAGTGCGCGTTCAGCGCGCCCTCGATGCCGGGGCGCAGCGTGGCCGGGAATGCCTGCATGCCCTCGCTCATGTAGCGCTTGCGGATGTCGCCGACGGCCAGCGCCTGGTCGAGCCGGGGCAGGTCCCACACGGCCATGGTGCGCATTCCCGCGCCGGGCAGCTCGCGATCGCGCGCGGGCGCCATGAAGGGCTGCGCCAGCAGTGCGGTCAGCGCGTCGCGCAGCGCGATGCGCTCGGGCGCCAGCGCGAAGCGGCCGTCCTTGTCTTGCCACACCAGGCCGGGCTGCGCGCCGCCGAAGCGCAGGCTGAACTCGACGCGGAATTTCTGGAAGGCGTCCTGCGCGCGGTTTTTGACCGCGTCGGCCGATTCCAGCCCCAGCAGCCGGTTCTGCTCGATGCGCGCGATGGTCCGGTCATACGAAGAGCCCAGCACCAGCACCGGCTGGCGCATCCAGCCGCCCTTGCCCGATGCGACCAGGTCTTCCTGGTCCTTGATGGCGGCGATCACCTCGCGGTAGCTCGCGGTGGTGCGCGCGAAGGTGCCGGTGCTCGCGAGCGAGGGCAGCAGCCGCGCCAGCGACTGCTCCGACACCAGCAGCTCGTTGTTGACGAAGAGCCGGGCATCGAGCTGCGCCGTGCCCTTGTCGAGCGCGCAGCGCAGCGCCGTCTGCACGGGCGCCAGCGGAATGGCCAGCGCATTGCCCTCGGCCGCCTGGCGGAAGTAGCGCAGGTTGCGGCTCAGGTCGGCCGGCAGCTCGGCGCCCAGCGCGTAGCGCACGGCCACGCGCAGGTCGTCGGCATTGCCGGTGGCGGGCTGGCGCAGCCGCTCCACCGCCTGCAGGGCGGCATCGAGCTGCTCGACCGAGCCCAGGTAGCGCTGCAGCGCGCCGAACTCGGGCTGGTCTTCCACCAGCAGGCCGTTCTTGCGCGGCGCGTCGCCGATGGTCCTGAAGCTCGGCGGAAGGCCGCAGCTGGCGCCGACGATGAATTCGCCGGTCGCCTCGTCCTGCTCCACGCCACTGATCTGGCTCACGCGCGCCATCAGCTCGCGCCGCAGCGTGCTCACCGCGATGTCGCCGAATTCGCGCTCGATGCGCTCGATCACGCGCTCGTTCAGGTCGTCGAAGGGCTGCCACGAACCCGGCATGAAGAAGGAGTACGTGCCGTCGGTGCGCAGCCGTTCGTTCATGGCCAGCAGCGACAGCGCCTTGTTGCGGTACCACGCGGTGGGAATGGTCTCGCCGCGCTGCAGCGCGCGCATGCGGTACTGCGCGTCGTGCTGCAGCTGGGCCAGCGCCGGCACCAGCGTGGCGTTGTGCCGATGCAGCTGCCAGGTCGCGACCATCAGGCCGATGCCCCAGCCGCCGAGGAAGATCACCGCCGCCCAGCGCAGCGCACGGTGCAGCACCGGGCGCGTGAGCGTCTGCGTGCGCGAAGGCCTCGTGAGGCCGTACTCCAGGAATATCTTCTTCTCGAACAGGTCGCGCAGGAAGGCCGGCTGGCGCATCAGCTGCGCGATCAGGTCGCCGCCGATGGGCTCCAGGTCCTTGTGGCCGTAGGCGTCGTGCTGGGCATCGATGGCCGCGACCGTCTGCGCCGACTCGCCGCTGTCGCCCGTGAGGTAGATGCCGCGGAAGAAGAAGGGCTCGTGGTAAGCGCTGGGGCGCATGAGTTCGTCGACGTACAGCTGCAGCTGGCCGCGCAGCGCCTCGACGCGCGAGGGCAGCAGCAGCTGCGCGCCGGCGCCTTGCGGCTCGGTACCGGTGGCGAAGAGCTCGGCCGACACGTCAGACACCGAGCGCACCACCGTGCCCACCGCCTCGTCGACCCATGCCGGCTGGTAGGTGGTCGACAGGTCATAGGGCGAAGACCAGCCCAGCATGCTCGCGCGCAGCGGCTCGGGCAGCGCGCTCGCGAAGGCGCTGAAGCCTTCGAGCTGCTCCGCGCCGGTCACCAGCACGTACACCGCGAAGCGCATCGCGAAGCGGTTCTGCGCGAGCCACAGGCGCCGGTGCGCGAGCTTGGCGCGCTTGGAGAGTTCGAGCCGGCCGTCGGTGCTGTCGTCCAGCAGCAGCGCGGCCGGGATGGTGATGACCACCGAGTCGAAGGGCCGCTGCGGCCGGTAGGCGCGGCACATGCCGAGGAACTCGTCCCACGGCTTCTCGGAGGCATCGTCGTCATCGGGCGAGCCCAGGTACGCGCCCTGGATGTCGATGACCACGCCGCGGTCGAAGAAGTGCCACGAGATGCCCTGCGTGGCCGCGGCCGAAGCCGACTCGGTGCTCAGCGCGCTGGCCACGCCCGACTGCTCGATGGGCAGCTGCCGGTGGTCGTCGCCCTCGTTGAGCAGCATGATCCACGGAATGCCGTAGCGGTCGGCGCGCGAGGCGATGTTGCCCTCGATCAGCTCGACCGCCTGGCGGAACGAGCTGCGCAGCGAGTCGAAGCGGATGCGCGCGACCTTCGGGTCGCTCGACGGCTTGGCGTGCGAGCGCCGCGCCGCGAAGTACAGCACCATGCCGAGCACGAGCAGCACCACCAGCGTGAGCACCGCGATGGAAATGAGGAAGAGCTGGTCGGTCAGCATCGCGACGCGCTCCGGTGAATGCTGTGGAGACGCAAGTCGTTCATCGCAGGTAGGCCCCCGATGCGTCGACCGCGCCCGGTTGCAGCACCTGCCGCACCGGCCACGACTGCCACAGCCACAGCAGCTCCGACACCGCCAGCAGCGTGGCCACGCCCAGCAGGAACAGCACCGTCCAGCGGCTCAGCGTGGGCAGCTTGCGCGGCGCGATGTGCGAGAGCGTGCTCGCATAGGCCCGCTCCGACACCACGCGGTCGCGGCCCGAGAAGTCGGCGGGCCGCTGGTAGACGAACTGGAACAACTCCTCGCGGTAGCCGAGCAGGCGGGCTTCCTCGCCCGCGCCCCGGTACTTGCCCTGGAAGCCCAGTGCCAGCGCGAAGAGGTACAGCCGCGCGATGTCTCGCTTGGAGGGTTCGCGGCCCGACAGCAGCTCCTCGATGCGGCTGAACACCAGGTCGCCCGCGATGTTGGTGCGAAAGAGCGACGACTCCAGCAGGTGGCCCGTCCAGCGCTCGCGGCCGATCCACGGCGTGTGCAGCAGGATCTCGTCGGCCAGCGCGGCCTTCAGGTAGCGCGCGTCGGCCACGTTCTCCAGCTCGAAGCGCGAGCTCTCGCGGCGCGACTCGAGCGACTGCAGCTCCAGCAGGTTCTCCAGGTGGCGCGCCAGCGTCTGCGCCACCGCGTCGATGTCGCTCTCGCGCGATTCGGCGGTGCGGTCGCGTGCCTTCACGATCTCGTCGTAGAAGGCGCGGAACTGCCTCGTGATGTGGTCGTCGACCGCGAGGTCGGGGAGGTTGCGTGCCATGGTCCGGTCAATCCTTGATGAACAGCACGATTTCCTGCGGAGGCTGCGCGGTGGCGCCTTCGTTGGCATTGGCGATCACCAGGAGTTCGCCGGGCACGGTCAGCCCCGGGTTGGTCTGGATCGCGTAGAGCAGGTAGCCCGAGCCCGGGCGCAGGCCAAGTTCGTCGGCCGATTCGATGCAGCGGCGCACCGCGCCCAGCACGCGGCGTTCGCGCAGCGAGGGGTACGCCGACTGCGAACCGACGATGGCGCTGTCCATCCAGGCCATCAGGTCCTTGTCGGACTGCCCGCGCAGGCCCACCACGATGCGCGCGCCCGACACCCACTGCGGCTGCAGCGTGGTCTCGAAGGCGCCCTGGCGGAAGTCGAACTTGTGCTCGCGGTACTCCTGGCTCACCTCCGACACCGCGTCACGCAGCGCCAGCAGCAGCGGCTGGAACACGCGCGAGGGGTCGGCGTGGTCGTAGTCCATCGGCACCGGCGGCACGCCGCCCGGGCGCAGCAGGCTCAGCGAGGCGAGCAGCGCACAGAGCGACCAGTACATCGGCAGCGGATGCAGGTGCGGCGTGCGCATCACTGCCTCCGCATGCGGCAGGCCCGACAGCAGGCTGCGCAGCCGGTCCTTCAGCTCCAGGTGGGCGAGGCGGTCGTCGATGCGCGAGGAGGGCACGGCCGTCTGCTTGGCCACGAAGGCCGCCTTGCCGCGCAGCTGGCCGAGCAGGGCGGATGCGGCCGTCCACAGCGGGTTGTCGCGCGCCACTTCCAGCAGCGGCGGCTGCGCGTCGCCCAGCTTCACCACCTCGTTGTCCTTGAAGACCTGGCCCAGGCGCAGGTGCACGTGCGTGCCGGGCGGCACAGCGCCGGCGCTGAGCGCCAGGCGCGGCAGCATGCGCGGGATGTTCGCGGGCTCGGCGTCTGACACCGCATCTTCCACCGGCGCGCCGGCCACCGAACGGAAGCGCACGGTCGCGGCGCGATGCCGGTTGGGCGTGGTGACGGGCAGGGTGAGGTAGATGTCCAGCGGCTCGTTGGCCAGCCGCTCGGCGTAGGGCGCAAGCGAGAGTTCGAGCGCGCCGTGCGCGGCCTCGGCGGCGGAGAACTGCACCGCGGTGCCGTCCGGCAGGATGGCTTCGAGCACCAGCACGCGCAGCAGGCCGGCGGGCAGCAGGCCCTGGTCGAACACCAGGCGACGCACGCCCCAGGCGAAAGGCGCGGCGGCCAGCATCTGCCAGGCGACGAGAGTGTCCATGCGCGCGGAGAACTGCTGGAAGTGCTGCGGCGACAGCAGCATGCCTTCATGCCACTCGACGCGGTCGGTGATGGGGGCGGCGCGGTGCAGGTCAGACATGGCGTTCTCCCGCGCGGCTGTATCGAAGTTGTTTGTTCACTTGAAGGAATCCGGGTTGTTCAGCGTGCCGCGGCCGACACGTCGAAGCTCTGTGCATCGAAGCGGGCCACGATCGAGCCCTTGAGGTCTTCCACCCGGATGCGGTTGGCACCCGGCGTGGTGTAGTTCGCGAAGACGAGCACCGCCGCCACGCGCGGCGAGCCGATGGCGCTGGCGGGCACGCGAATCGTCTGGCCCGGCACCAGCTCCCACGAGAGGTACGACAGGCTCTGCGGAAAGGTCTTCTGCAGGTCGGCGCGTGCGCCGAACCACTTGGCGGCCGTGAGTTCGGTGACGCGCGCGAGCATCGCGTCGTCGAGCACCATCACCACGTCGACCGCGACCGGGCTGTTCTGGTTGGCGCCGGGCGCGGCCGAGAGCGTGAGTTCGTTCCAGTTCACGCGCGTGCCCTTGGGAAAGAGGCTGCCGCATGCGGCCAGCTGCACGACGAGCAGCAGCGCCGCCATCCGCCTGAGAAGGTTCCTGGTCCGGTTCATCGCGAAATTCCTGTGTTCGCCGTGGCGGGTGAGGCGTGCACGGCCGCCGGCTGCGCCTGCCGCACGCCCACGGCGATGCCCATCAGCATGATCAGCACCGAGGCCAGCACGCTGCAGCCCGCGAGCAGCGCGACGTGCCCGCGCGCGAACACGAAGCGCAGCGGCTGGGCGGGCTTGAGCTCGACGGCCGGCGCCGTCACGCGCTCCGAAGGCAGGCCGGCCGACACCACGGAAATCAGCGCGCAGGTGGCCAGCAGCGTCAGCACGTTGCGCGGGCCCTCGCAGATCAGGTCGATGGCCAGGAAGAGCGCGAGCGCGGCCTCGATGGGCAGCTGCAGCATCGACAGCACGATGCCCGCGTAGCCCACGTTGGTCATGCTGTTGTTGCCGGCCGAGGCGAAGGCCGCGATGGTCGCGCCGATGCCGATGGTGGCGAAGTCGGCCGGGACCAGCGTGCGGTCGTAGAGGTTGGCGACGAACAGCGCCGCCAGCACGTAGTAGAGCGCCGAGCCCGCGCGCAGGAACACCGAGGCCGTGGGCACCACCAGTTCGACGATGCCGCGGCTGAAGCCCAGGCGAGCGCTCATCGCCTCGATGGTGTGCGGAATGCTCGCCGTGGTGCTCGACGACATGAGGCTCACCAGCATCGGCGTCTTCAGGTGCTGCAGCACCTCGGCCAATGGCTGGTTGCCGCGCCGGTGGATCACCGCGATGGCCGCAGTGCCCAGCAGCGCCACCAGCACCACGAAGTGCAGCAGGAAGCCGCTCATGGCGCGGATCGTCACCGCGTCGGTCTGCGACAGCACGTGCGCCGACATGCCGAAGGCCACCACCGGCAGCAGGATGTTGGCGCGCGCGATGATGAGTTCGAGTGTGCGGTAGATGCCCTCGAACATGTGGTTGAGCGCCGTGTGCTGAGTGCGCGCCAGCGCCGCGAAGGCGAGCCCGAAGAGCAGCGCGCACGAGAGGATGCCCAGCGAGCGGCCTTCCGCCAGCACGCGGAAGAAGTTGTCGGGCAAGAGCGTTGCCCTGGGGCGCTCGATGGGGGTGGCCTGCGTGCCGCTCTCGTGCAGCCGCATCTCGATGTCGCCGCCGTCGCCGGCGCGTTGCACGAGCTCGCCCAGGTGCTCGCGCGAAGCGGCGTCGAGCTGCGTGCCCGGCGCGTTCACCCAGCCCAGCGCCAGTCCGATCGCCGCGCAGCTGGTCACCAGCAGCAGCGCCAGCCCCGCGATCATCAGGATGCGCCGACCCGGAAAGGGCAGCCCCATGGTCTGCCTCAGGCCGAAGAAGGTGGCCACCACCAGCAGCGGAATGGCAGCCATGCTCACGATCGACAGGTAGACCTGCGCCACCGCATACGCCACGTCGCCCGCCACCGGCAGGTACACGCCTGCGAGGCCGCCCGCCGCCATGCACAGGAGCAGGGCGAAAAGGCTGTGGGACATGCGCGTCAGGAAACCCATGTCGGCTTGTTCCATCCCTTGTCGAGAGCGAAGGCGACCGTGGCGCGGGCCAGTTCCAGCGAGCTGTCGACCAGGGCGAGGGGCGTGTGCTGCGCGGCACGAGCGGCCTGCGCTGCGATGGGCAGCTCGGTGCAGCCCATGATCACCGCCGTCGCGCCCGTGGCGGCCAGCGCCTCCAGGGCGCGCCCGAATGCGGCCGCGCCGGCCTGCACGTCGCCGCCCTTCACGGCGCGGATGCAGGCGTCGACGTGGTCCTGGCCGGTGGAGGCATCGGGCACGAGGAAGTCGATGCCGCGTTCACGCAGTGCATGCTGGTAGAAGCCGGAGGCCAGCGCGCCGCGCGTGGCGAGCACCGCCACCCGTAACGGCCGGTCTTGCGGCGCCGTCGCGATCGCGGCCACGCACGACTGCGCGATGTGGATCACCGGCGCGCGGCTGTGCGCCGCGATCTGCGCGTACCAGTGGTGCGACGAGTTGCAGGGGATCGCGATCACGCCCACGCCGGCGTCGTTGAGCACGTCGATGCCCGCGAGCAGCGCGTCCAGCGGATCGGGGCCCGTGCCCAGGATGGCGCTGGAGCGGTCGGGCACATGGGGCAGGTTCGCCACGATCACCGGCAGGTGTTCCTGGTCGCGCGTGGCGGGGGTGAGCTGGATGATCTTGTCCATGAAGTCCACCGTTGCCGATGGGCCCATGCCGCCGAGAACGCCGATGCGTGACATGAAGGCGCGCTCCCTAGATCTTCAATGGCCGCGGGCACACGACGGCCACGGCGGCCGTGTTGCCGATGACCAGCACCAGCGTGCGCAGCATGTCGCAAACCGGGTCCACCGCCAGGAACAGGATGAAGGCCGCCTCGAAGGGCAGGCCCAGGTAGGTGCAGGTCATGCCGATCAGCGACACCGTCACCAGCCCCGTCATGCCGGCAGAGGCGAAGCCGGCGAGCACCGAGGAGGTGAGCACGATGCCGATCTCCACCGGCGAGAGCGAGCGCCCGTAGATCTGCGCGATGAAGAGCGTGGCGCACACGTAGTACACGACCGGCCCTATGCGCAGCAGCGACACCGTGAGCGGCACCAGCAGTTCCACGCGCGAGCGCGCGAAGCCCAGCCGCGTGACCAGGCTCTCGATCATGATCGGCATGCAGGTCGCGCTGCTGCGCGTGGCCAGCGCCAGCGCGAAGGGGCCGCGCAGGGCGTTGAGCGTCTGGCCCAGCGTGCCGTTGGAGCGCTTCCAGATGATCACCGCCGCCACGGCCAGCAGCAGCGCCGACACGACGAGAAAGGCGACCACGAAGGCGCCCATCGCCTTCAGCGGCTCGATGCCGGTCTTGCCCAGCTGCGCCGCGCTCATGCAGAACAGCACCGCAGGCAGCGGAAAGCTCAGCCAGCGCATCAGCGTCTGGCAGGCGTGGTAGACGGTCTCCAGCGCCTGTGTGAGGCCGTCCGAGATGCGCGTGGGCACGTGTCCCACCGCCAGGCCGAAGAGCAGCGCGAACACCAGCGTCTTCAGCGTGTCGCCGTTGGCAAGCGCCGAGAAGATGTTGGCGGGCACCAGGCTCACCAGCATGTCGGCGAAGCTCGCGGTCTTCTTGACCTCGTCCACGCCGCGCAGGTTCATGGCCGTGTCGCTGGCGCTGAGGTCGCCGCCCACGATCTGGCCGAAGGTATGCATGGTGCTGCTCGGCAGGTTCTCGCCGGGGCGAAGAATGAGCAGCGTCGCCGCGCCCGCGATGGCCACGAAGGCCGAGAACGCGAGGAACACCAGCGCCACGCGGCCCAGCAGGCTGGCCGTGCCACCGTCGCGGAACAGCCGCTGCAGGCTGAAGATCACGGCCGAGACCATGAAGGGCAGCGTGATCATCTTCAGCAGGTCGACGTAGATGTCGCCCACGAAGGCCAGCGGCGTGGCCAGCAGCGGCGCGAGCATGCCGAAGGCGACACCGGCGCCCAGGCTGATGATGACCACCCAGGGGTTGAGGACGAAGGCGTAGATCTTGGAGGTATTCATGATGGTTCGGGCGTCCTGTGCGGCTCAGCGGTCGAGTGCCTGCAGCACCTTCTGGATGTCCAGCTTCTCGGCGCGCTGCGCGAGGAACTGGTTGACGTAGGCCAGCAGCGTGGTGTCGGTAACCGCCACGCCGATGCCCAGCGTGTCCTCCAGGTCCTTCAGCGTCACGGTGCGCAGCACGAGCGAGACGGTGGGGTCGGCCTTGAGCACGCGCTTGACCTCGAACTCGTCGCGGTAGGCGCTCACGATCTCTCCCTTGTTCACGGCCACCAGCACGTCGTTCCAGGTGGCGTACTCCTGCACCTTGGCGTGCGGGAAGTTGGTGCGCGCGTAGTCCGCGAAGGACGACTTGGCGATCACGCCGATGCTGCCGTCGAAGTTGCGGATGACCTCCGGCAGCGGCCGTCCGCGCGAGAGCTGGGCGAACTTCACGCGGTTGAGGATCAGCGAGTGGTTCAGCGTGAGGTAGGAGTCGCTGAAGGCGATGGTCTGAGAGCGCGCCAGCGTGCGCGACAGCTTGCTGATGGCCAGGTCGGCCTGGCCGTTGGCCAGCAGGTCCACCACCGCGTTGAAGGTACCGGCTTCGCGGTTGAAGCGCAGCTTCACGCCCAGTTCCTTGGCCAGCGACTGGGCCAGGCCCACCTCGAGCCCGGTCCACTGGCCGCTGTCGTCGAAGAAGAAGAACGGCGGCGTGTCGACCTTGAGCATGGCCACCACCAGTTCGCCGCGCGTCACGATGCGGGCGATGTCGGGCGCGAGCAGCCGGCCGTCGGGAACGCGCACGAGACCGTTGACGAGCACTGGCGGCGTGGCGGGGGCGGCCGGTTCGACGGCGAAGGTGGCCGCCGGTGCCGCAGGAGCCGCAGGCGCAGCGACGACGGGCGTCGCTGCCGCGGCGGGCACCGCGGTCGCGGGCGCGCTGAGCGTGCCCTGCACCACGGGCCTTTCGCCCGCCGCGAGCGCGCCGATGCCGGTGCAAAGGCCGGCGAGCGCCAGCAGTGTGGGAAGGGCAAGGCGGCGAAGCGCGTTGTGCATGCCCGTGAGGTGTCGTGCGTTGTTCGACATGCTTGGAGTCGGTTTGGTCATTGGGTGGAGGCCGCGGGAGCGGGTGCCTGTGCGGGTGCCGGCGCGGCGGAAGGGGGTTGCTGCTGCGCCGGTGCAACCGCGGCGGGCACCGGCAGCGGCGCGGGCGCCAGCAGCTTGCCGATCTCGATGCCCATCAGGAACAGCAGGACGCACAGCAGCACCAGGCAGGCCGCCGTGATGGCGACCATGCGTGAACTCATCGTGAAAACGTATTGGGACATGGGGTGGTCGGGCGTGCCGTTCGTTGGTCGTCGTTCGTGTCAGGGAACCATGGAGGTGAATTGCCCCGGCGCTGCCACCTGGATCACGCCGCCCCAGTTGCAGGCGAGCTTGGAGCTGTCCTGCAGCGCGGGCATGTTGCCGACCAGCACCGTGGGCGAGCCCGGCGCCCATGGGGCGGCCGTCACGGGGATGCAGGGCATGGGCGTGAAGGCGCCGAGCGCGGCGGCGGTGGCCGCGGCCACCATCGGGTTCGACATGCTGTTGCAGGTGCCGAAGGGAAGGATGTTGACGATCGGCTTGTTGTCCATGATGTTGGCCGCCGGCACGCCGCCGGTGACCACGCAGCTCGCGGGCAGCACCACGAGGCTGGAAGGCGCGGCGCCGAAGCTGCACTGCAGCGTGGCTCCCATGCAGACGTGCATGCCCATGGCTCAGCTCCCCCTCACGAGTTTTTCCAGGCTCTTCATGAAGCCCGGCAACGCGGCGGTTTCCACGATCTCGCGGCCGGCCTGGTCGAAGCGGCGCGCATTGCCGTACGGCTTGCCCTGGCGGTAGGCGACTTCTTCCATCAGCTGACCGTTGGGCCAGAAGCGGCGCAGCGGGCCGTGTAGCACGTTGGCCACGTAGGTGGACGACTGCGCCACGCCGCCGCCCGGCGCGTAGTCGACAACCTCGCCGTCGAGCAGCCCGGCGCGGTAGCGTTCGCGCCGCAGCATGCGGCCTTCGTGGAAGTAGCTGGCCTCGCCTTCGAGGCGGCCGGCCGCGTAGGGCAGGCGCGCGGTGACATCGCCTGATTCGGCATACGACACCGCCTCGCCGTGCAGAACGCCGCGCACGTGCTGCTGCGTCTGCATCAGCTTGCCGGTGGGGTAGTAGGTGCGCGTGATGCCCTCGGCCACGCCGCCAAGGCGCTGCGTTTCCTGCAGCAACTGGCCGCGCTCGTCGAAGAGCCGCATGGCGCCGTGCGGCAGGCCGGCCTGGTAGGAGGCGTCGAACGCGGGCTTGCCCGGGGCCGAGAAGACCTGCATCGGCCCGTGCGGCAGATCGCCCACGAAGGAGGCGCGCACCACCGTCTGGCCGGCATCGTCGAGCGTCTCGCGCACCACGGCGGCGGGAAGCGCGGCCGGCAGCGCGGCGATGTCCTTGGCGGGGAGGGAGGAAGGAAGTGCCATGGCGCCGCTCAATTGATCTTCACCAGCCCGCCCTTGAGCGTGACCATGCCGCCGCCTTCGACGGCGTTCATGCCCGAGGCCTTGCTGCTGATGGAAGGCGCCTCGTTCGAGAGCGTGGCGCCGCCCTTGGCCGACAGCGCCACGCCGGCTTCGGCCGCGAAGTTCATGCCGGCGTTGGCGCCCAGGTTGGTGCCGGCCTTCAGGTCCAGCGTCTGCGCCGACTTGATGAGCAGCGTGCCCGTCACGTCGATCACGAGGTTGCCCGTGACCTTGAGCTCGTAGTTGCCCGTCACCGTCTGCGTGAAATTGGCCTTGTTGTCGTGTGTCTCGTTGCCGGTGACATCGAGCGCGCGCGTGCCCTTCACCGAGTGGGTCTCGTTGCCGGTGTCGACCTTGACGGTGCGATTGCCCTTGGTGACGGTGTGCAGCTCGTTGCCGGCCATCACCGTGGTGGTGAGGTCGTTCTCGATTTCCACGCGCATGTCTTTCTGCGCGTGCATGTAGAGCTCCTCGGAGCCCTTCTTGTCCTCGAAGCGCATCTCGTTGCCGGCTTCGCCGGCCTTGGTCGAGCGCGAGCGGATGGTGCTTTGCGACGAGCTGCCCGGCAGGGCGACCGGCGTGGCGTGCGTGCCGTTGTAGACGCTGCCCGAGACCAGCGGCCGGTCGGGGTCGCCGTCGACATAGCTCACGACCACTTCCTGCCCGATGCGCGGCAGGAAGAGCGCGCCCCAGCCTTCGCCGGCCCACATCTGCGATACGCGGATCCAGCAGGAGCTCTTCTCGTCCTTCTTGCCAAGGCGGTCCCACGGAAACTGCACCTTGATGCGGCCGTGCTGGTCGGTCCATATCTCCTCGCCCGCGGGGCCCACCACCCGCGCCGTGTGGCTGCCCGCCACCACCGGCCGTGGGGTGAGGCGCGGCGGGCGGAAGGGCATGGCCGGGGGCAGGGTCTCGAAGCTGTTGCCGTAGTGCTCCAGGTCGGCGTGGTGCCGCACGCTGTGCACCATGTGCTGCGCGTTGAGGTCCGCGCGCGGATGGTCCTGCAGCGTGAAGGTGGTGCCCGGCGTGAGGTAGTGGCAGTGGCTGTCGCCGCGGCCCGACTGGCTGCCGCTCTGGTGTGCTTCCACGCGGATGCGTGCGCGCGGCTCGCCCGCCGAGATCGCCACGCGCGAGGGGTATTCGTAGTCGGTGCCGCGCCCGGTCTCGGCCTCCTGCTTCTTCAGCAGGCTGGTGTCGGGCGTGAGGAAGTCGTAGTCGTCGACCTCCTGGCCCTTGGTCACCAGCCGGGCGTCGGATTCGAAGCGCGTGACGGCGTGGGCATGCGCGAAACCTTCCTCGGCGCTGCGCACGACCAGCTTCTCCGCATTCGGGCAGGTGGTGCATGCGGAATTGCTGTCGGCCAGCACCAGCGTGTGCGCGCCGTCCGCGAAGGTGAAGAAGTAGAAGATACCTTCCTCTTCCATCAGCCGCGAGACGAAGTCGAAGGCCGTCTCGTCGTAGCGCACGCAGTATTCGCGCGGTGCGTAGCTGCCGGTGAGCGATAGCCTGAAGTCCACGCCGAAGTCGCCGAGCACCTTCTGCACGATGTCGGGCGTGCTCAGGTTCTGGTAGATCACGCGGTCGCGGCCCAGCGTGAGCAGCCACATGCGCGGCACCAGTTCGAGCGTGTAGGTCGCGAAGTCGCGATTGCTGCCCAGGTAGGTGAAGCGCGAGACGATGCCGTTGAAGAAGCGGCTTTCCTTCTCGGGCCGCTGCAGCACCACCGTGGCCGAGGTGCCGATCAGGTCGGCGGCCTGCAGCGTGCTGTTTGGCGAGCGCATGGTGAGCGAGCACGCGAACAGCTGCGACAGGCCCTCGGTGGCCTGGAAGGCGTCGAGCAGCAGCTCGTCCGGCCCGAGGGCGGTCTTCACCGTCAGGAAAGCGGCGTGCTGGGTGAAGCCTTCGCGCATGTTCATCGCTTGTTCGTCCCGATCCGGCTCAGCTCAGCGTCGACGGCTCGAAGCCGAAGGCGAAGGCACCGTCCGCGCCCACGCTCATGTGCACGCCGGTGAAGGCCGCGGCCATCGAGATGCGCTCCAGCACCTGGCGCGAGAGCTCGGGCAGCACCGCGTGCGCGAGGATGTGGTCGATGTTGCGCGCGCCGCTGTCCACCTCGGTGCAGCGCGCGGTGATGGCGTCTTCCACCTGCTCGTCCCAGGTGAAGCCGGCGTGGTGGTTCAGCGAGAAGCGCCGTGCCAGCTTGCCCAGCTTGAGGGCGACGATGGCGCGGATCTGCCCGTCGCCCAGGTGGTGGTACGGCACCAGCGCCAGCCGGCCCAGGAAGGCGGGGCTGAACTGCTTGAGCAGCTCGGGGCGCAGGCGCTCCACCAGCTCCTCGGGGTCGGGCCGGCGCCCGCCCTGCGAAGCCTGCGTGATGACGTCCTGCGCGGCGTTGGAGGTCAGCAGGATCAGCGTGTTCTTGAAGTCGATCGGCACGCCTTCGCCGTCTTCCATCGTGCCCTTGTCGAACACCTGGAAGAAGAGCTCGAGCACGTCGGGGTGCGCCTTCTCCATCTCGTCGAGTAGCACCACGCTGTAGGGCCTGCGGCGCACCGCCTCGGTGAGCACGCCGCCGCGCCCGTAGCCCACGTAGCCGGGCGGCGCGCCCTTGAGGCTGGAGACGGTGTGCGCTTCCTGGAACTCCGACATGTTCACCGTGATGACGTTGCGCTCGCCGCCGTACAGCAGGTCGGCCAGCGCGAAGGCCGTCTCGGTCTTGCCCACGCCGCTCGGGCCCACCAGCATGAACACGCCCACGGGCTTGCCGGGGTCGTCCAGGTCGGCGTGGAAGGTGCGGATGCGCCGCGAGATGGCGTCGAGCGCGTCGTCCTGGCCGACCACGCGCTCGGCCAGCTTTTCCTTCAGGTTGAGGACCGTGTGCAGCTCGTCGGTCATCATCTTGCCGACCGGGATGCCGGTCCAGCCGGAGATGACCTCCGCCACCATCGTGCCGTCCACGCAGACGGGCACCATGGGTTCGTCGTTCTGCAGCGCCTCCAGGCCCTTCTCCAGGCGGCGCAGCGCGGCGGTGAGCAGGGCGGGGTCGTTCTCCTCGTCGGCCGGCGGTGCGTCGCTGCGCAGGCTCTCGGCGATCTTGCGGCGCAGCGCGACGATCTCCATCACCGCGTGCTTCTCCTCGTCGACCTTGTCCGAGAGGCGCTTGTGTTTCTGGCGCAGCGCGTCGAGCCGCGCCGAGAGGGTGGCGATGGCTTCCTGGCGGTCGCTGCCCGTGGCCGCTTCATGGCGCAGCACGCGCAGCTCGCTCTCGCCGGTGGCGATGTCGCGCGCGGCCGATTCGAGCTCGGCCGGCAGCCCGTTCTGGCCGATGGCCACGCGCGCGCAGGCGGTGTCGAGCACGCTGATGGCCTTGTCGGGCAACTGCCGGCCGGTGATGTAGCGGTGCGAGAGCTTGACGGCTTCGCGCACCGCGTCGTCGACGATCTCCACGCCGTGGTGCTTCTCCAGCGTCTCGACCATGCCGCGCAGCATGTCGATGGCGACTTCCTCGCTGGGCTCTTCCACCTTCACGACCTGGAAGCGCCGCGCCAGCGCCGGATCGCGCTCGACGTATTTCTTGTATTCGGCCCAGGTGGTGGCGGCGATGGTGCGCAGCTCGCCGCGTGCCAGCGCCGGCTTGAGCAGGTTGGCCGCGTCGCCCTGGCCCTCGGCGCCGCCCGCGCCGATGAGCTGGTGCGCCTCGTCGATGAAAAGGATCACCGGCGTCGGCGATGCCTTGACCTCGGCGATGACCGACTTGAGCCGGTTCTCGAACTCGCCCTTCACGCCGGCGCCGGCCTGCAGCAGCGCGAGGTCGAGCGAGCGCACCGACACCTGGCGCAGCGCGGGCGGCACGTCGCCCTGCACCACGCGCTGAGCGAAGCCCTCGACCACGGCCGTCTTGCCCACGCCGGCCTCGCCGGTGAGGATGGGGTTGTTCTGGCGGCGGCGCAGCAGCACGTCGATGATCTGGCGGATCTCGCCGTCGCGGCCGCGGATCGGGTCGATGGCGCCGTCGCGCGCGAGCTGCGTCATGTCGACCGTGTACTGGTCGAGGGAGGGCGTGGCCGAGCTGCCGCGGCGCGCGGTGGGCATCTGCATCGCGCCGGCTTCGTTCGCCGGCCGTGGCGCGGCGGGCTGGTTCGCGGCGGGTGCGGAGGGTGCCGATGCGATCGGCGCGGCGGCCAGCGCGGCACCCGCCGCATCTTCGGGAGAAGACTGCAGCAGGCCCGCGAGCTCGTCGCGCAGCGAGCCGCGCGGAATCTGCAGCAGCGCGGGCGCGGCATCGACCAGCCGGCCGCGCAGGCGGTCGACCTCGAGCAGCGCCAGCATCAGCGTGCCCGAGCGCACGTGCTGCTGGCCCAGCAGCATCGAGCTCATGAGCCAGGCTTCCTGGAAGAGCGGTGCGAAGTCGGGCGCGAGGCTGGGCGTGCGCCCGTTGCCGCGCTTGAAGGTGTCGAGCGACTTCTGCAGCTGCGCCTGCACCGTGTCGGGCCGGATGCCGAAACGGCCGAACACCAGGCGCAGGTCGGGCGCCTCGTTGTCCACCAGCTTCATCAGCAGGTGCTCGATGTCGACGTTGTAGTGCGTCTGCTGCACGCACAGCTCGGCGGCCTGTTCCATGGCGCGCTTGCATTCCGGGTTGAGCCGGCCGAGCAGGGTGCGGATGTCGATGTCCATAGGAGTGTTCGGATCAGGCGTGGGGCGCGTCGCCGCCGTCGCTGGTCAGGGTGTGTTGAACGGGCGGCAGCGCGCCGCGGAAGGCCGGTCCGGCGACCCACGAGGTCCAGCCCAGGCGCATCGGGTTGGATGCGCCGAGCACGCTGCTGCGCGATTCGGAAGGGGCCAGCCGCAGCTCCATCTCGACCTTCAGGTCCTGCGGGATGAAGCGGCGCACCAGCCACTTGGCGAGTGCGTGGTCGGCGCCCTTGGGCAGCAGCTCGCGCAGCCGCTGCTGGCTCAGGTTGCCGAAGACGAGGCGGATGCCCGCGCCCTGGTCCCACACGCGCTTGCCGAGCACCGCGCCGCCGCCCAGCGGCGTGCGCATGTCCAGCCGCGCCGAGGCATCGGGCTCCAGCGCCAGCCAGCGGCCGCGGAACTGGGTGCCGTCCACCTGCACGCCCAGGCGGTCGCGCAGCAGCGCGAGCAGGGCGGTCATGCCGCGCGGCGCACCGCCGAGCAGGCCGGCATGGCGCAGCCACAGGGCGGAGCCGTCGGGCGCGCGCACGCCGGCGCGCAGGCCCAGCGCACTGGCGGCGTCGAGCGTGGAAGCCAGTGTGGAGCGCGCGGGCGACTGCGGGTTGAGCGCCACGTGGTGCTTGCGCCGGCTGCGGTAGAGAAAGGCCAGGAAGCGGTGGTTGAAGATGTCGAGGAAGTCGCCCGTGGCGTGGTCGCGCTGCTGGCGGCGCTCCAGCAGCATCTCGGTGAAGGGCATCGGCAGCGGGCCGCCGCTGCCGGCCAGCGAGAGCGCGGGCGTGGTGAGCGAGTAGGGCTCGCCGGTGACGGCCTCGGTGCCGACTTCTCGCACGTCGCTGGCCTCGAAGGCGAGCGAGACGAAGGCGTGCAGCCGCACGGCCTCGCGTTCGCGCGGGCCCTGCGAGCGGCCCACTGGCACAGCCTCGGGCGCGGCGCGCTCCAGCAGGCTGATGGCCTGGAACAGGTTGAAGTCCTGCGGGCGGGCGGCGAGTTCTTCGACGATCACAGCACCACCTGCCGGCCCGTCATCGGGGGCCATTGCTTGCGGATCTCCTCGCCGCTGCGCACCGCGAGGCGCACGAAGGAGTTGACCGAGGTGTACATCGCGAAGAAGCGCGCGAGCACCGCCGACATCATGAGCGGCGAGCCGCCGACGAAGGCGTCGTCCTCGAATTCGAGCGTGACCTGCGTGCCCCGGCAGTACCCGCGCCAGGCCTCGGTGCCCACGTGCGCCGTGACGCCGCGCGCCGAGAGCCCCTCGATGCCGCGGATCTGCGCATGGTCGCGGCGGCTGTCGGAGGCGAACAGCAGCAGCATCTCGCGCAGCTGCTCGCGGCCGGTGGAGCCGTCGACCAGCGACTGGTGGTTGAGCGTGAGCAGCGACACCAGCCGCCAGAGCGTTTCGCTGCCCAGCGGCGGATCGCGCTGGGCGGTGGGCTCGTAGAGGCAGCGCACGTGCGTCGGCTGCGGCGGGCCCTCGGCCAGCAGGCGCGCGCCCACGGGCACCTGCTCGGCCAGGCGCCGGTTGGTGCACAGCAGGTGCGCGTAGACCACGGGCTGCGCGGGGCGGGTGTGGGCCTTGCCCTGGTCGACGAAGGACAGGAAGACGTCGGTGCCCGGAATGTTCTGGCGCAGGCAGGGCTCGCGCCGCGCGGACCAGAAGACCGTGCCGTCCTTCGCGCCCGGCGCGCCGTCCACATGGCCCAGCGCGGCGAAGCCGGGTACGTTCACCGGCTTGTCGGCGTCCGGGTCGGACGCGACCACGGAGACGATGGAATGCACCTCGGTGGTCGCGTCGCGCTGGCGGTCGGGCACCAGCATGTATTCGTAGTGGCGCTGGTCCATCGCCAGCGGCTCGCTCACGCGCGGGAACAGGTTGACGATGGGCGTGCAGCCGAGCTGGAAGTTGTCGGCGTCGATGTAGCGCAGCGCGCGCGTGGAGCGGTCGAGCTGGAAGGCGATCTCGCAGCGGCGCCCGCCGCCCAGGCGCGAGCGCAGGTGATGCAGGTCGAAGAAATGGAACTTGCGCGGGAACGCGAAGTACTCCTGCAAGAGGCCATAGGCAGGCTGCGCGTTGGCGGGCTGCGGCAGAACTTCTTCTCCCTCGGCGAAGCCGACCTCGCGCCAGGCATCGGCCGGCAGCATCTGCGCCATGCCGCCTTCGGGAACGACGGCCACCGACTTCACCCCGGACACCAGCGCGTCGTACAGCGGCATGGTGGTCATCCAGTCGCCCTGCAGGTGGATGCGCAGGCTGTCGATCTCCAGCTCGGAGAAGTCGGTCTGCTCCTCGCATTCGAGCGCGAGCCGCAGCACGGCGTCGGTGTCGATGGCGGCACGCGTGATTCGCAGCGGCCACAGCAGGGTGTCCCAGGCGGTGCGGAAGCGGCAGTCCTGGGAGGAAGCCCCCGGAGCCCCCGGCGCGTGCGGCGATGTGCGCGCGTGCAGCATCGTGTGGCGAGGCACGCGAAAGCCCGCCGTGACCTTGCCCTGCGCCGGATCGAGGCCGAACTGCGCCACCGACATCGACGGCAGCGGCTGCACGAGCGAAGGGCAGAGGTTGTCGAGCAGGGCGTAGGCGACGTCGGGAAATTCCTGGTCGAGGTCGCGGTGAACGCGCGCAGACAGGAAGGCCACCGACTCGATCAGCCGTTCGGTGTGCGGGTCGAGCGATTCGCCGCCGTGCAGCGAGAGGCGCGATGCGACCTTGGGGTAGCGCTGGGCGAAGTCCGCCCCCTGTCCTCGCAGGTAGGACAGCTCGCGCTTGTAGTACTGCAGCAGGTCGCTGTGCTGGATGTCGGACACGTCAGGCGACTTTCATCAGGCTGTCCGGCGTGCCCAGGAGCATCTCGAAGTCCACGCGGCGCAGCGCGAGCCCGGCGCGCGCCTGCGCGCCGATGCGCACCAGCGCCACTTCGTGCCGGTTGGGCGCGGGGCTGACCTGCACGCTCACTTCCGACAGGCGCGGCTCGTAGCGCGAAACGGCCGTGCGCAGAAGCGCGGCCAACCTCTGCAGGTCGGCCGCGTTCTGCGAGCTGAACACGGAAAAGTCGGGAATGCCGTACTCCAGGACGGTGCCGCTGCCTTGCGCGTAGTCATCCGCCGAAAGCGGCGAGCGCGTGTTGAAGAGCCGGCGCAGCTCACGGCCGATGGAGTCCTGCACGGACTCCATCGTCTCGAGATGCGCGGCCCCCCGCACGTGCTCGGACTGCGCGGACGCCAACCGGTCGAACAGGGGGGCGACGCCCCCTTTGACGAGTTCGGACACGGTGGTTGGCGCCCGGGGTCAGCGGCGCCTCATCAGGCCACCGCGACGTTCTTCGAGATGTCCCAGCCGAACGGTGCGACGCCTTCCTGGCCGCCTTCTTCCTTCTGCTTCGTGTAGTCGACCTTGATGGCCGCGTAGTTCAGGGAGATGCTTTCGGAAGGCAGGTCGCCGCCGCTGGAGACCGAGAAGCCGCTGAGGATCACGTCGGTCAGCGTCACCACCATCAGGGGCAGCAGGCCGCTCTTGTCCTCGCGCGGGAATGTGATGACGGTGTCGCCCGCGAACACCTCGCCGCCGGCGAGCTTCTGCAGCAGCTGGGGCGTGGCCGAGTCGCTGATGCGCGTCACCGTGATCTCGGAGAAGCTGGGCTTGCCCGCGGTGCGTTCCTGGTTGGAGGTGCCCGAGGTCACGGCCAGGCCGGCGCCGAACTGGAAGCTCTGCACTTCCATTTCGTCCTTGTGGCCTTCGATCTGGGTCTGGCCGGTGACGCCCGGCATCTTGAGGTAGATAGGCATTTTCGAGAATTCTTTCTTTCAGTCGGTATGTCGACGTTGATTGAGACGGTGCGGTGCGATCAGGCGGCGGCTGCCGGCAGGTCGGCCACCAGGCGGATCGAGGCCGAGAGTTCCTCGAGCTGGAAGTGCGGCTTCAGGAAGGCGATGGCGCGGTACGAGCCCGGCTTGCCCGGCACCTCGGTCACGTCCACGCGGGCCTGGCTCAGCGGGTACTTGGCCTTCATGGCCTGCGGCGCCGAGGGGCTCACCAGCACGTAGTTCGCGACCCAGTTGTTCAGGTGCTTCTGCATGTCGGCCTGCGTCTGGAAGCTGCCGATCTTGTCGCGCACGATCACCTTCAGGTAGTGGGCGAAGCGCGACGCGGCCAGGATGTAGGGCAGGCGTGCCGACACTGCCGCGTTGGCATTGGCCGCGTCCTTGTCGTACACCTTGGGCCTGTTGACGGTCTGGCCGCCGAAGAAGGCGGCGGTGTTCGAGCCCTTGGAGTTGACGATGGCGATGAAGCCCAGGTCGCTCAGTTCCTTCTCGCGGCGGTCGGTGATGGTCACTTCCGTCGGCGGCTTCAGGGCGATGTCGCCTTCGTCCGTCTTGTAGGCGTGGGCCACCATGCCGTCGACCTTGCCGCCGCCTTCCACGCCGCGGATGGCCGTGGTCCAGCCGTACAGCGAGTGCGCCTGCGTGATGCGAAGGCCGAGCTGGTAGGCCGCGTTGGCCCACAGGTACTTGCCGTGGTCGGTGCCGTCCACGTCTTCCTCGTAGTTGAAGTTCTCCACGGGGATGGTCTTGGCGCCGTAGGGCAGGCGGGCCGCGTAGCTGGGCAGCACCAGCGACACATAGCGCGAATCTTCCGAATCGCGGAAGCCGCGCCACGAGGCGAGCTCGGCGCTCTCGAAGGTCTTGGACAGGTCGCGCGGAACGCCCAGTTCGGTGAAAGACTTGAAGTCGAACAGGGCCGGGGCGGCGGCGGCGATGAAGGGCGCGTGCGCGGCGGCGGCCACGCGGGAGATGCGCTCCAGCAGGGCGATGTCCTGCGGATGGCGGCCGAAGTAGTAGTCGCCGATCAGCAGCGAGTAGGGATGGCCGCCGTAGGTGCCGTATTCCTCTTCGTAGATCTTCTTGAAGAGCACGCTGGTGTCGTGGTCGACGGCGCCTTCCAGGTCCTTCAGCAGGTCCTTCTTGCTCACGTTGAGCAGGCGCAGCTTGAGGTTGCTGCCGGTCTCGGTGCCGAACACCATGTCGTGCAGGCCGCGCCAGGAGGCTTCGAGGGCCTGGAACTCGGGGGCGTGCAGGATCGCGTTGAGCTGGTCGGTCAGCAGGCGGTCGATCTCGGCGACGCGCTCGTTGATCAGCGTGACCACGCCCTTGTCGGGGCTGGTCTTCATGCCTTCGTCGAGGATCTGCGAAGCCAGCTGGCCGATCAGCTTCTTCGCATAGGCGCCCTGCGAGGGCTCGGTCGTCATGTTGCCTTCGTAGACGATCTTGTCGAGCAGGCTCATGTCACTGGTCGTGACGGTGGTTGCTGCTGCGCTGCCGGCTTCGGCGGCTTTGGATTTGTTGGCCATCTCTATCACCATTCATGAAGTGCCGGACTGCGCCGCGAGGGGCAGCGGCCGGCGTGGTTGATCACGCTGCCGGTGCTTCGGCTTCGGAGGAGGTCTGGGCAGCGGCTTCCGCGGAAGCCGAAGCCGAGGCTTGTGCCGGTGCCACGTCGGCTTCCGCCTTGGCCTGGCTCTGGACCGTCTTGAGGTCTTCGCTGTTCTGCACCACGCGCTCGAGCAGGCCGTCGAGTTCGTCGTTGCCGTCGAGCTTGGCCAGCAGGTCGCGCAGCTGCTGGCGCGCCTCGAGCAGCTTGGCCAGGCGTGGCACCTGGCTCACGATGGCTTCGGGATGGAAGTCGCCGAACTCCTTGAAGTTCAGTTCGATCTTCAGGTTGCCTTCGCCCTTCATGGTGTCGGGCACCGAGAGGTCCAGGCGCGGGGAGATGTTGCCCATCACGCCGTCGAAGTTGTCGCGGTCGATCTCGACGAAGCGGCGCTCCTTGAGCTTGGGCAGCGGCTGCGCGGGCTGGCCCGACAGGTCGGCCAGCAGGCCCACCACGAGCGGCAGCTCCTTCTTTTCGACTGCGTCACCGATCTCGACGTCATAGGTGATCTGGACGCGCGGAGGACGATTGCGTCCCACCCATTTTTGCAAGCTGTTCGACATTGTTCGCTCTCAGAAAAGGTTGAATTGACAAGAACACACGTTGGTGTCTTCGACGCTGCTGCGCCTTGTGGAAGCGCCCGCGCGGCCCGTTGCCGTTGCAGTCCCGGCATGCATTGAGACGAACGAAAGATACAAATCGAGATATCTGCTCACAATCCCCAGAATTGGGTAGGTACCCCATGAAGCGGGTAAAACCGCGCGAGAAAGCAAGCCATCGATCCGTAGAAAATCGTGTAATTGAGCGTTTTGTCACGCAATTGACGCGCAAAAGGCCGGCGTGGTAACGCAGACGCGCGCGAGCAAGCGCCTCCGGTCACGCGGATGAGCAAGAAAGGCGAAGCGGAGGATGGCCGCGAACCGGCCGGGTTACGCGGAAAAGAGGGCTATTTGTAACAGCCGATGGAGGGTGCCGACGCGCGGCCGCGGGGCTCGCGCGCAGGGAAGACGCAGCTGTGTCTTCCTACAGTTCGATGAATGCCGAGGTGGCCTTGTTGAGTGCCAGCATGCCCTTGGCCGTGATCGATTCGACCTGGGCGAGCTGGCGGATCGCGCGCTCGTCGGGCGCACGCTCCGAAGGCGGGATGAATGCTGTCACCAACTCTGCCGCACGCAGCACGCGCAGCCTGTCGATGTCGGCCGGCGTGTGGATGACATATGGCAATTTCTGCTCGGCGATGACCCGAAGAAATTCCATGGACATGAGCCGTCTCCTTTTGGTTGAGGGCGTTTCGGACATTGTGCGCACAAACAATTAGCGTTGTCTAAACCCTGTGCCGTGCGTGCCTTTCCTCGCGTGTACCGAAGTGTTCCTTTCGCAAAGAGAAGGGGACGAAGGTGCCAGTTTGTTTCCGGCGACCTGCCGCAGGCCTGACCGGTGCGCAGGCTGGTCGATGCCTAGTTGATGGCCTGCACGGGCCACTCGGCGGTGTCCGGCATCACGATGTGCCAGCGCACCGGATCGATGCCTTCGAAGGTCGCGCGATAGCGCTCGGAAGTGCGGCCTTCGCCCGTCACGTCACGGATCACGATGCTGTCGATGCGCCGAGGATGCGAGCGAAACGTTTGCGCGTAGATCTCGGGATCGGCTTCGCCCGAATCGCCCACCAGCACGAAGCGTCGCTGCGGAAATTCCGCGAGCAGCCGGCCGATCACGCCGAGCTTGTGCGCGCGCGAATCGTCGTCGCCCGGAATGAGCGTGCGCCACGTCGTGCTCTCGCGCAGGTGCATGCTGCCCTGCGGGAAGTCCGCGTTGCGGATGAAGTCCGACAGCGCCGGATACAACTGTATGGGACTCGCCGAGAGATAGTGGAAGCGCGTGCCCGGCACCTTCGCCAGTGCGCGATACCAGCCCGCCATGCGAGGCGCCGCCTCGAAGCGGCGGGCGAAGGTGTTGAGCAGCATCTCGCGCCGCTCGCGCACCTGCGTGCGCTTGATGGTGTCGTCGATGTCCGAGATGACCGACACACCCTGCTCGGGCACCACGAGCGCGTGCCCCCTGAAGCGGTGCAGCAACTCGCCCGGACCGGTCACGCCGTGGAACTGCACCCACTCCTGCGGCGAGGGCGAAGTCGGCAGCAGCGGTGCGCGCGGCGTGTCGATCACGACGCGCAGGTTGCAGCGGCCATCCTTGCCCGATGGCGGCATCGTCACGCGCGTGCGCCCGCCTTCGAAATCGACGTCGATCACCTTGCCTTCCTCCGACTCCGCGTGGAAGAGCGCGGTGCGCTGGTTGAAGCGCAGGCGCGCCGCGGGTGAGAGCTTCTTCAGGCTGAGGCCCAGGTAGCGCGCAAAGGCCGCGTTGAGGCCCCAGCGGTTCTCGCGCTCGAAGATCCATGCGTGGATGTCGACCTCGATGCGGCCATCGGTGGTGGGGCGCGCCGTGCCGGTCATGAAGAGCGCTTCCTCGTCGGGCTCCAGTGGCTCGGCCGCCTGCACAACTCGCATCGGCGCGAGGCCCGCGAGCAGGGCCGCGCCGGCGATCACCGAGCGGCGTCGCAAGCCGGGCGGAAGTGGCCGGTGCGCAACGCCTTCGCTCATGCCTGTTCGTCTATTTGTTCGCCGCGGCAGCGATGCGCTCGTAGGTCACGAAGCTGAAGCCCAGGCCGTCCTTGGCCGAGACATGCGATTCGCGCTGCGTCTCGCGCCAGGAGGCGGCATCGAGCTCGGGGGCGTATGCGTCGCCTTCGTACTCGCGGGCAACCTCCGTCACCACAGCGCGCTGCGCGAGCGGCGCGGCCTCTGCGTAGATCTGCGCGCCGCCGATGACCCAGGCGGTATCGACCTCGGGCTGTTCGCAAAGAGCGAGCGCCTCCTGCAGGCTGCCCGCGCGCTGCGCACCCTCGGCCTGCCAGTCGGCCTGCCGCGTGACAACGATGTTGCGCCGGCCCGGCAGCGGTCGGAAGCGCGGCGGCAGCGAGTCCCAGGTCTTGCGGCCCATGATCACCGGCGCGCCTGCGGTCTGCTGCTTGAAGTGCGCCATGTCCTCCGGGATGTGCCAGGGAATGGTGTTGTTCAAGCCGATCACGCCGTTGGCGGCGCGGGCGAAGATGATGTTGATGCGGGGCTTGCTCATACCGCCACAGGTGCCTTGATCGCCTCGTGATGCCGGTAGTCGAGCACTTCGAAGTCCTCGTACTGGTAGTCGAAGATCGACGCCGGCTTGCGCTTGATGTTCAGCGTGGGGTAGGGGTAGGGCGTGCGGCTGAGCTGCAACGCCACCTGTTCGGCGTGGTTGCTGTAGATGTGGCAGTCGCCGCCGGTCCAGATGAAGTCGCCCACATCGAGGTCGCACTGCTGCGCGATCATGTGCGTGAGCAGCGCATAGCTCGCGATGTTGAAGGGCACGCCCAGGAAGATGTCGGCGCTGCGCTGGTAGAGCTGGCAGCTGAGCTTTCCGCGTTCGCCCTCGGCCTGCGGCGGCGCCACGTAGAACTGGAAGAAGGCATGGCAGGGCATGAGCGCCATCTTCGAGAGCTCTGCCACGTTCCATGCGCTCACGATGATGCGGCGCGAGTCGGGGTTGGTCTTCAGCGTCTTGACGACTTCGGAAATCTGGTCGATATGGCCGCCATCGGGGGTGGGCCAGCTGCGCCATTGCACGCCGTAAACGGGACCGAGGTCGCCGTCCTCGCGCGCCCACTCGTCCCAGATGGTGACGCCGCGCTCCTTGAGCCAGTTGTTGTTGCTGGAGCCGGTGAGGAACCACAGCAGTTCCTGGATGATGGACTTCAGGTGCACCTTCTTGGTGGTCACCAGCGGGAAGCCCTCGTTCAGGTCGAAGCGCATCTGGTGGCCGAACACGCTCCTGGTGCCCGTGCCCGTGCGGTCGCTCTTGAAGACGCCATGGGTATCGACATGGCGCATGAAATCTTCGTACTGGGAGCGGACGGGGCGGGCGGGCGTGGAGGTCATGGACGAAAGGCTTCCGGGGGATCTGGCGGGAGGCTTCGAATTTTAAGTGCCCGGGCGTAGCATCGCCCGGATGAGCTCCGACCACCCCCACGACGACAGCGGTCACGACCACGGCCACCACCACGGCCACCACCACGGCCATGGCCACGATCACGAACACAGCGAACTCGGCGAGATGGACCTGCGCGTGCGCGCGCTCGAAAGCGTGCTCGCGCAGAAGGGCTACATCGACCCGGCCGCGCTCGACGTGCTGATCGACACCTACCAGACCCGCATCGGCCCGCGCAACGGCGCGAGGGTCGTGGCGCGGGCCTGGGTCGATCCGGCCTTCCGGCAGTGGCTGCTGGCCGACGCCACCGCGGCGATTGCCTCGCTGGGCTACACCGGCCGCCAGGGCGAGCACATGGTGGCGGTGGAGAACACCGACGACACGCACCACATTGTGGTTTGCACGCTGTGCAGCTGCTACCCCTGGCCCGTGCTGGGCCTGCCGCCCACCTGGTACAAGAGCGCGCCGTACCGTTCCCGCGCGGTGAAGGACCCGCGCGGCGTGCTCGCCGACTTCGGCGTGACCCTGCCCGAGACCACGCGCATCCGCGTGTGGGACTCGACCGCCGAGGTGCGCTACCTCGTCATCCCCCAGCGGCCCGCCGGCACCGAGGGCCTGAGCGAAGAGCAACTCGCCGATCTGGTCTCGCGCGATTCGATGATCGGCACGCGGCTGGCCGGTGCGCCGGCCGAAGCAGGGAGTGCCGCATGAGCTACGCGACGAAGGCCGACCTGGGCGGCCAGCCTGGCTTCGGCAAGGTGGTGCCCGAGGCTGAAGGCGAACTCTTCCACGCCGCCTGGGAGCCGCGCGCGCTGGCGCTGGTGCTGGCCATGGGCGCGACAGGCTCCTGGAACATCGATGCGAGCCGCTCCGTGCGCGAGACGCTGCCCGACTACAGCGAGCTGAGCTACTACCGGATCTGGCTTGGCGCGCTGGAGCAGCTGATGCTGCAGCGCGGCCAGATCTTTCCCGACGAGATTGCGAGCGGCGAGATGAGCCATCCGGCCGCGCCCGTGGCCCGCGTGCTGCGCGCGGCCGACGTGCCGGCGGTGCTGGCCAAGGGCTCGCCCGCGCAGCGGCCGGCACCTGCGCCGGCACGCTTCGCCGCGGGCCAGGAGGTGCGCATGCGTCTCGGCAAGGTCGGGCATCACACGCGGCTGCCGGCCTATGTGCAGGGCAGGCGCGGCACCGTCGTCCAGGTACACGGCGCGCACGTGTTCGCCGACACCAACGCGCAAGGGCTCGGCGAGCAGCCGCAGTGGCTCTACACGGTGGAGTTCGACGAGGCCGAACTGTGGGGCGAAGATGCGCCGCGCCAGAACCTCTCGGTGTCGGTCGATGCGTGGGAAAGCTATCTGGAGGCCGCTGCATGAGCAGCGAACGCATGCCCCTCGCGCCCGGCATGCCGCGCGATGCGCACGGGCCCGTGTTCAGCGCGCCGTGGGAGGCCCAGGCCTTCGCGATGACGCTGGCGCTGCACGAGCGCGGCCTCTTCACATGGCCCGAATGGGCCGAGGCGCTGGCCGCGCAGATCTCCGAAGCCCAGGCCGCGGGCGACCCCGACAACGGCCAGACCTACTACCTGCACTGGCTCGCCGCGCTAGAGAAGCTCGTGGCCAGCAAGGGCGCCAGCTCGGGCGACGAACTGGCCCGCTACCGGCATGCCTGGGAGCACGCGGCGGGCCGCACGCCGCATGGTCAGCCGATCGAGCTGCGCGGGGAAGACTTTCCCGGCTGAACTGTCTGTAGAGTGCGGGCGGCAAGGGGGGTGCGAGCCCGCCTTGCCTTTCCCGAACTTCCTTCAACAGAACGGACAACATGACGACTCACCCGCGCCATCCCGCATCGGCTTCTTCCGCTTCTTCGGCTTCTTCGGCCATGAAGTTCCCGGCACCCGCGCGCCGCCGCATGCTCGCCATCGCCCAGGGCACCGCGCTCGCATGCGCGCTCTTCGCCGGCAGCGCCATGGCGCAGAAGGCCCACCAGGGCGTGCTCGACGCGGCCACCCAGAGCAAGGACGGCGCGCTCAAGATGCTGGAGACCATGGTCAACATCGATTCGGGTTCGGCCGACACGGCGGGCCTGGCCAAGGTGCGCGAGCTGGCGGTGGAAGAGCTGCGCAAGCTCGGCGCGCGCATCGAGACCTTTCCGGCCGATCCGCATCCCGGCACCAACGTGGTGGCCACGCTGACGGGGCAGGGCAAGAAGAAGATCCTGATCCTGGCGCACATGGACACCGTCTTCAAGGAAGGCACGGCCGCGGCCAAGCCCTTCTACATCAAGGACGGCCGCGCCTACGGCCCCGGCGTGATGGACGACAAGGGCGGCGTGGTGGCCGGCCTGTACGCGCTGAAGATCCTGCAGCAGATCGGCTTCAAGGACTATGGGCAGATCACCTTCCTGCTCGACACCAACGAGGAGACCGGCTCCGTGGGCACCAGCGCGCTCATCGAGCGCGTGGCGAAGCAGCACGACGTGGCGCTGAACCTGGAGCCGGGCCGCCCGGCCGACGGCCTCGTGGTCGAGCGCAAGGGCTCGGCCACCGCGCTCGTCGAGGTGAAGGGGCTGGCGGCCCACGCGGGCGTGGCGCCCGAGGCCGGCCGCAACGCGGCGATGGAAGTGGCGCACCAGGTGCTGCAGCTGTCGAAGACGGCCGACGCGGCGAAGAAGACCACGGTCAACTTCACGGTGCTCACCGCCAACGGCCCGACCAACGTGATTCCCGCGACCGCGAGCGCCAAGGGCGACGTGCGCGCCGCCACGCCGGAGGAACTCGACCGCGTCGAGAAGGACCTGGTGCGCATCTCGCAGAATAAGCTGATTCCCGAGACCGAGGTGCGCGTGCGCCTGATCCGCGGCCTGCCGCCGATGCCGCGCTCGCCCGCTTCCGACAAGCTGGTGAACATGGCCGAAGGCATCTACGCCGAGATCGGCAAGAAGCTCACCATCGAGAGCAGCGGAGGCGCGGCCGATGCGAGCCTGGTGGCGGGCGTCGGAGTGCCGGTGCTCGACGGCTTCGGCATCGTGGGCGGCGGCATCCACACGCCGGAGGAGTACGCGGAAGTCGAGAGCGTGGTGCCGCGGCTTTATCTGCTCTCGCGCATGCTGATGGACCTGTCCACCGGCAACTGAGTGCAATCGAAAGGGGCGCGGGCTCCCAGCTCAGCCGCGCTTCGGAATGCCCAGCCCCGCCGCCACGGCGGGGCGCGCCACGAAGGCTTCGAGCGCGCGCGCGACGTTCGGGAAGTCCTTGAAGCCGACGAGGTCGCCCGCTTCGTAGAAGCCGATCAGGTTGCGGATCCACGGGAAGGTGGCGATGTCGGCGATGGTGTAGTCGCTGCCCATGATCCATGCGCGGCCGGCCAGGCGCTTGTCGAGCACGCCCAGCAGGCGCTTCGACTCGTTCACGTAGCGGTCGCGCGGACGCTTGTCTTCATAGTCCTTGCCGGCGAACTTGTTGAAGAAGCCGAGCTGGCCGAACATCGGGCCGATGCCGCCCATCTGGAACATCACCCACTGCAGGGTCTCGTAGCGGCCGGCGGCGTCCTGCGGAATGAACTTGCCGGTCTTCTCGGCCAGGTACATCAGGATCGCGCCCGATTCGAACAGCGCCAGCGGCTTGCCGCCGGGACCATCGGGGTCGAGGATGGCCGGGATCTTGTTGTTCGGGTTGAGCGACAGGAACTCCGGCGACATCTGGTCGCCGGTCTCGAAGCTCACCAGGTGCGGCTCGTAGGGCAGGCCGGTTTCCTCCAGCATGATCGACACCTTCACGCCGTTGGGCGTGGGCAGCGAGTACAGCTGCAGCCGCTCGGGGTGCTGCGCGGGCCACTTCTTCGTGATGGGGAAGCTCGAGAGATCGGTCATGAAAGGGTCCTTGGGGGAGAAGACTGCAAGCGCGGGATTCTGCCCGGGCCTGCGGCCGGGCGTGCGCGTGCGGTCTTGTCCTGCCGTCGGCCCTTGCGCGTCCCCCAAATCAGATGCCGAGCCAGTTCATCAGCGAAGCCTCGACATCGGCCGAGGGCTTGACGAAGCCCACGTAGCTCGATGCCGCCAGCGCGCGCTTGCCGGCGTCGGTCTGCGCCAGGCCCAGCAATGCGTCGCGCGCCGTGTTCACCGTGGCCGCGTCGAGCTTGCTGGAAGCCAGCCATTGCTTGATCGGCACCGCGCGCGATTCCGCGCAGATCTTGCCGCCGCCGTCCTTCCAGGTCTTGATCACGCCCGAAGCCGCGGTGGCGCCATAGGCCGCGAAGCCGTTCTGCACATAGAAGGGCACGGCCTCCTGGAAGCGCGTGTTCGTCACCTTCACCGTAGCCGGCCCCTGCAGGCCCTGCTCGCGCAGCATGGCGCGCGTGATCACCGAGGTGATGGAGTCGGCGTCGGGCATCACCAGCTGCTTGCCGGCCACGCTCTTCCAGTCGGAGATCGGCTGCTGCTCCTTGCACAGGAACGAAACCTTGTAGTCGGTGTAGCCGGTGGTCCAGGCGAAGGCCTTGTACTGTCCGCCCTTGATGGCGCCGAGCGCCACGTGCGAGGGATGCACGAAGGCCAGGTCGACCTGCTGCTGCTTCAGCGCCTCGCGCGTCCCGTTGTACGAATTGAGCACCTTGACCGTCACCGGCTGCTTCAACGCCTTGGAGAGCACCTCGGCGATCGGTTCGAAACGCGCCGTGACCTGCGCGTCGGACACGTCGTAGCTCACGCCTTCGCTGACACCGATCACGAAGGCATGCGCCGAGGCGCCGGCCGCGACAAGCGCGCCCGCGGCGAGGCGAGCGACGAGGCGAAGCGAGGGATGAAGGGGCAGGCGTTGCATGGCGAGGGCTTTCTTCGGAGGGTGGTAGTGAATTTTGTAACTAAATTATTACATTGATCCAGTCTGGTGCAACAGCCCCACGTATTCCATCGCACGCCGATGGCGGCAGATAGTAGGTTCGTGCTACGGCTTGCGCATTGACGCCGGTCAACGGGTGCACCCCTCGGAAGGCTGCCCGCCCGCCATCTATCGGAGGCGGAATACAAGGCGCGCCAGCTTTGTCCGACGCGACCGGAGCCCGGGGCCACGCAGACTCCTGCCGTCATCAACCGGAGGGACAAGAGATGAGAAGCCGCAGTCGACGAGGCCACCAGCAGCCACAGCCGCAATCCCAGCCCCAACCCTTGCGGGGAGAGCTATGGCTCGTGTTCGCCATGGCGGTGCTGATAGCAACCATTGCCCTCCTGCACCTGGCCGTGGAACGCGAGCGCGCCGGGGGCAGCTTCCAGTTCGATCTCCAGCAACTGATGTCCGAGGCGCCCGTCAAGAGCCCGGTGACGACGATGAGCCTGCAGCAGGAAATGCGTTGACGCCGGCGGAAAAAGCCCCGTACGGGAGGGACCTCAGGCCCGATGCCCCCCGACCGGATGCGACGCCACCTGATAGTTGTTGCGGCCCGCGCCCTTGGCCTGGTAGAGCATCTCGTCGGCCTGCCTGACGAGCGCGGCGGCCGTCGCGTCGCCGCCCTGGTAGAAGGCCACGCCGATGCTCGTCCTCACGAGGATCGTGCGCTCCTCCAGATCGAACGGCTGCTGCATGGCGTCGATCAGCCCGGAGGCCACCGAGATCGCGGCATCCGCGCCGGGCAGTCCTTCCATGATCACCGTGAACTCGTCCCCGCCCAGGCGCGCGCGGACGTCACCGGAGCGCAGCGCCTGCGACAGCCTGCCCGCGAAGCCGCGCAGCAGCTCGTCTCCCACCTGATGCCCGAACTGGTCGTTGATCTTCTTGAATCCGTCGATGTCCAGGTACATCAGCGCCATCAGCGCGCCGGCACCCCGGGCGCGCTCCATCGCTTCGTCCAGGCGCGCCTCGAAGCCCGAGCGATTGGCGAGGCCGGTCAGGGGATCGACCTGCGCGAGAGTCACGAGGCGCTTCTCCTCGAGTTTCTGCCGAGTGATGTCGGTGATCACGGCATGGAAGCCGACGATGGTCTCGTCGTTGACCGCGGGCTGCGGGATGTACTGGGCCTCGTAGCAGTAGTAGCTGTCGCTCCTGGCGACCTCGCTCTGGAAGGTGACGGTTTCGCCGGCCAGTGCCGCGCGGATGTGCGGCTGCAGGGCCAGGTAGTCGGGCTCGCCCAGCAGCTCCTGCACGGTGTGCCCCTGGATCTGCTCGCGCGAGAGCCCGAAGCCGCGCTCGTAGGCCAGGTTGTTGAACCGGTAGCGCTCCTCCGCGTCGATGTAGGCCACGCGCATCGGCAGCGCATCGGCCACGGTGCGCAGGCGTGCCTCGCTTTCCTGCAGCGCCTCTTCCGCCTCGTGGTGCGCGGTGATGTCGCTGTCCAGCGTGTAGAGGCCGATCACCTCGCCGTGCTCGTCGCGCTCCGGTACCACCGTGGCCTGGACGTCGCGGCGTCCGCCAGGCGTCTTCAGCCTGCGCTCGTAGGTGACCTGCCTGCCGGCCAGAGCCGCGCGCAGGTGCGGCTCCATCTCGGCCCATGCCTCCTCGCCGTAGAACTTCCACAGGCCCATGCCCAGCAATTGCTCGGTGGGGATGCCGAACCAGTCCTGGTGGGCCTTGTTGACGAACCGGAACCGCAGGTCGCGATCGAGGTAGGAGATCAGCGCCGGCAGGTGGTCCGTCACCATGCGCAGGCGATGCTCGCTGTCGCGCAGCGCCCGTTCCGCGGCCTTGGCCGCGGATATGTCGCGCATCAGTCCGGAGAAGTACTCCACCTTGCCGTGCTTGTCGCGATGCGCGATCACCATGTGGCTCGCCGGGAACGCCTCGCGCCTGGCGTCCCACACCATCGACTCGCCCACCCAGATGCCCGCGCGCACGGCGGTGGGCACGATCTCCGTGGCGAGCCTTTCCATGGTCTCCGGCGGGTTGAAGTCGGCCACGCTGAACTGCTCGATCGGCGCGTCGAGCGCCAGGCCCGTGCGCAGCCGCGCCGCCGGATTCATGTAGATGAGCCGCCCCTTCGCGTCCAGCTGGACGATGTAGTCGGTCGTCATGTCGAAGATGGCGGTCAGCGTGCGCAGCGCCTGCTCGGCCCGGGTGCGCTCGGTGATGTCGGTCACCGTGCCCACATGGCCGAGCACGCGGCCGTCCGCCGCGAGCACCGGCCGGCTCCTCAACGCAACCAGCACGCGGGTGCCGTCCCTGCGATGGAGCCGGCGCGTGACCGCCACCGGCGTGGCCGAGTTGGCAAGGCGCGCCCACTCCTGGCGAACCGTCTCGCGGATCTCCTCGCGCACCAGCGTGAGCCAGCCCGCCGCCGCATCCTTGCGCGCGAGGCCGTGGATCGCCAGGTACTCGTCGTTCACGTAGGTCATGCGGCCTTCGCTGTCGCAGCGGAAGAGGCCCACCGGCGAAGCGTCGGTGACCGCGGCCATCTCGAGCCGCTGCTCGCGCAGCTCGGCCATCAGCGCGTCGAACTCGCGCGCGAGGTCTCCGCGCTCGTCGTTGGCGACGACATCGAGGCCGACCTGGCTATCGGGCGAGCGGCGCAGGGTGCGGATCGCGCCGCTCAGCGCCTCCAGGGGGCGCATCACCCATGTAGTGCCCACCCAGACCAGGAGCGCGCAGCCCAGGCCGAGCCAGAGCATCTGCAGCAGCAGGTTGCGCCGCACCTGTTCCAGCGGCGCGTAGGCGATGGCGGCGGGCACGACCAGGCGCAGCTCCCAGCCGGCGGCGGGAATGGATGCATGAGTGGCGACGTCCTTGCCGATGCCGTCGCCGGAAGCGAGGGCGCTCGCGGGCTTGAGCAGCAGGTTCGCATCGGGGTGCATGACGATCTGCGGGGAGGGGCCGCGCGTGACGATCACGTAGTGGCCGCCCCGGCCGACGGTGGCGCGGCTGAGATCGCCGAGCACGTTGGCGCGCTGCAGGTTCAGCGCCGCGCCCAGCACGCCGGCGAGGCGGCCGTCCGTTCCGTCCACGGGCACGGCCATGATGACCGCCGGCTGCCGCGCGCTCCTGGTGAGAAGGGGCGCCGAGATCGTGGGCTGGCCCGTGTCGCGCACGCGGCGGAAGTAGTCGCGGTCGGCAATGCTCGAAGGCCGCTCGGCGGGAGGGTTGATCGCCACGATGGCGCCGTCGGGCGTGGCCAGCGCGGCGTTGTCGAACATCGTGCGCAGGTCCTGGTCCCTGAGAAAGCGCTGCTGCGCCGCGGGGTCCGCGAAGCCCTGCGCGCCGAGTTCGCGGGCCGCGCGCGCCAGGGCCGACAGATGGATGCCGAGCTTGTAGTCGAGGTCGGCCGCGGCGCTGTCGGTCAGCGCCTGCTGCTGCTCGCGCATCAGTTCGATGTACTCGCTGGACAGGCTGCGGTATTGCCACCCGCCCGTCACGCCGACCAGCACGAGCACCAGTGACGTGATCAGCAGTGCCGTCTTCGTTCTCAGCTTGAGCCGCACTCGCTTTCCTCCGCCACCACGGGGTGGCCGTGACTGCATGAGTCGATGATAGCAACGGGGGTTTTCTCTCGACCGCACGAGCAATGCCCTTGCGCCTGTAGGCATGGCGCTGAGGCGCAACGGTTCCTTTCGCCCGCGATGGACAATGAATCGGGCGCGGATGCCCCTGTGCGAAGGCCATCGTTAGGTCGAAGGTACAGGTGTCATCGCGATCCCTCCTGCGAATGAAGACAAATGGATCTACGGATGACGGAAGAACATGCGGTAGTGATTGTCGGAGCGGGCCCGACGGGCCTGGTGCTGGCGGGTGAACTGGCTCTGGCGGGCATCGATGTCGCCATCGTCGAGCGCCGACCGGACCAGGAGCTTGCCGGCTCGCGTGCCGGCGGCCTGAGTTCACGCACGCTGGAGGTGTTCGACCAGCGCGGGATCGTGGACCGGTTCCTCGCGCAGGGACAGGTGGCGCAGGTCACGGGGTTCGCGGTCACGCGCCTGGACATCAGCGACTTTCCGACCCGGCACAACTACGGGCTGGCGCTGAGGCAGAAGCACATCGAGCGCATCCTCGCGGGCTGGATCGACGAGCTCGCGGTGCCGGTCCATCGCGGCCGCGAGCTGAAGGGCTTCGTGCAGGACGATGCGGGCGTGACCATCGAGCTGTCCGGCGGCGAGACGCTGCGCGCGGGCTACCTGGTGGGCTGCGACGGCGGACGCAGCCTGGTGCGCAAGACCGCGGGCATCGAGTTTCCGGGGTGGGACGCGACCACCAGCAGCATCCTTGCCGAGGTCGAGATGGCCGAGGAGCCGCCGCTGGGCGTGCACCGCACCGCGCGGGGCGTGCATGCCTTCAGCAGGGAGCAGTACGAGATCCGCGACGGCAGGATCATCTTCGCCAGGGAAGGTCCTGTCGGCGTGATGGTGACCGAGAAGACCGCGGGCGCCACGAGCGAACCCACGCTGGACGAGCTGAAGGAACTGCTCGTCGAGGCCTGTGGAACGGACTATGGAATCCGGCGCCTGAACTGGATCTCGAGGTTCACCGACATGTCGCGCCAGGCCGCGGCCTACCGCAAGGGCCGGGTGCTCCTGGCCGGCGACGCCGCGCACGTGCATTCCCCGGTGGGCGGGCAGGGCCTCAACACGGGCGTGCAGGACGCGATGAACCTGGGCTGGAAGCTGGCTCAGGTGGTCAAGGGCGTCTCGCCCGAAGGCCTGCTCGACACCTATCACGCCGAGCGGCATCCGGTGGCGGCTCGCGTGCTGCGCACGACGATGGCGCAGGTCGCGCTGCAGCGCACGGACGACCGCACCGAGGCTTTGCGCGAAATCATGTCGGAGCTTCTCGGCATGGAAGAGCCCCGCAGGCGGATCGCGGCGGAGATGTCGGGGCTCGCCATCCGCTACGACCTGGGCGAGGGACACCCGTTGCTCGGTCGCCGCATGCCGGATCTCGACGTGCTCACCGCCGATGGCCCCGTGCGCGTGTTCGCGCTGCTGCGGGATGCGCGGCCGCTGCTGCTGGATTTCGGCGCGCCAGGCCGCTTCGATGTCTCGCCGTGGGCTGGCCGCATCAAGCTGGTCAATGGCAGATGCGACGGCCCGTGGGAGCTGCCCGCGCTCGGAGCGGTCGCGGCGCCGGCCGCGGTGCTGGTCAGGCCCGATGGCTATGTGGCTTGGGCGAGCGATGGCGCATCGGATGGTCTCCAGCAGGCGATGAACAGGTGGTTCGGCGCCTGAGCGCAGCCGCCTTGCTCAGCGTGACGCAGTCACATCCTTGCCCGGTCGCGCCGCCATGTAGCCGAGCGTGCTGCCCACCAGCGCACGCACGCCGATGCGCAGGGCCTTCTCGTCGATGACGAACTCGGGCGAATGATTGGGCGCGCCGGGCTTGTCGCCGAACGGGGATGCGTTGACGTTCCAGAACACCACCGGCAGGTTCCTTCCGAAGGCGCCGAAGTCTTCCGAGGCCATGCGCGGGCCGATCTCGCGGGCCTGCGCGTTGGGGCCCGCCGCGGCTTCGAGGCTCTTCACCACCGTCTGGGTCGCCTCGGGGTCGCTCACCAGTACCTCGTAGCCGGTGTCGATGTCCACCTTGGCCGTCAGGCCGTACTGCTCCGCGATCTTCTGGGCCTTCAGTCGGATGTTCTCGTGCGCCACCTTCTGGTTCCTGGCCGACAGCGAGCGCACCGTGCCGGCGAGCTCCGCCGTCTCGGGCAGGATGTTCGCGCGGTTGCCGCTTTGCAGCATGCCCACGGTGACCACGGTGGGGCCGTCGAGCGGATCGATGCGCTGGCTCACGATGTTCTGCAGCGCCAGCACGATCTCGGCCGCCGCCAGCGTCGGGTCTTTCGCGGTCCAGGGCGAGGAGCCGTGGCCGCCCTGGCCCTTCAGCGAGATCTTGAACATGTCGCCGCTGGCCATCAGGGCGCCGCGCCGGTAGCCGATGCCCACCGCGCCGCTGGCGTTGATGTGCTGTCCCATCACCACGTCGACCTTCGGGTTGTCGAGCACGCCCGCCTGCACCATCGCCGAGGCACCGCTCGGCACCGGCCCCGGGCCCAGTTCCTCGGCCGGCTGGAACAGGAAGACCACCGTGCCGGGCAGGTCGGCACGCATTTCCGACAACGCCTGCGCCGCGCCAAGCAGCATCGCGACGTGCGTGTCGTGGCCGCAGACGTGCGCTACGGGTACCTCCTTGCCGAGCCAGTCGCCCTTGGCGAGCGACTTGAAGGGAAGGTCGTTGCGCTCCTCCACCGGCAGCGCGTCCATGTCGGCGCGAAGGGCCACCACCGGCCCCGGCTTGCCGCCGCGCAGCACGGCCTTGATGCCTGTCCTTGCAACGCCGGTCTGCACCTGGATGCCCGGCATCTTGCGCAGCGCCTCGGCCACGTACGCGGCCGTGCGCACCTCCTGGAACGAGAGCTCGGGGTTCTGGTGGATGTGGCGGCGCCACGCGATCACCTGCGCCTCGGTGGCGTCCGCCAGCGACAGCCCGCGCTGCTGCAGTTCGGAGGGTGCCGCCGGGCTGTTGCCCTGGGCGACGGCATTCAGGTTGAACAGGCAGGCCGTGGCGAGTGCGGCAAGGAGATGCAGTTGCTTCATGCTGGTGCTCGAAAGGTTCGAAGGAGGAGGAGGGGGCAGTCGTCGGTCGGCGCGAAGTTAATGGACCGGGGGATAGAAGAAAAGACAAAAATCTCCATCCGGCGATCAAACTTCTCGATCACCTTCCCGTGTACTCCGTACCCCGATGAGCTCCACGATGAACCTGCGACACCTGGAAATCTTCCGTCTCGTGGCCGAGGCCGGCGGCATCCGCGCCGCGGCCCGCAATGCCGCGCTGACGCAGCCGGCCATGACCTATGCGATCCGCGAGCTGGAGCGATCCATCGGCGCGCCCGTGCTGGTGCGCAGCGCCAGGGGCATCGTTCCCACGGAGATCGGCCAGGTCCTGCTGCGGCGCGCCGCCGTGCTCTTCGACGAGATCCGCCGCACGGAAAGCGAGATCGCGCAATTGCGCGACGGCGGCGGCCACCTGCGCGCCGCCTTCAGCTCGCTCGCGGCGGCGCGGCTGCTGCCGCGGGCATTGCTGGCCTTTCGTACGCGCTGCCCCGGCGTTTCGCTGGAACTGGTGGAGATCACCAGCGCCGAGGCCGCCGGCCTTCGGGCAGGCCACGACCTCGCGGTGCTCAGCGATCTGGAAGGCGCGGCCGTGCAGGACGGCCTGACGAGCGAGGTGCTGCTGCAAGCCCCGCTGGCCGCCATCGCCCGCGCGGGGCATCCGATGGCGCGCGTGCGCACCATCGAGCGGCTGCAGGACGCGCTGTGGGCCGTGCCGTCCTACGGCGTGCGGGCGTTGGGCCAGGCCGGGCTGGCGGCGCCGCGCAACATCGTGGTGTGCCAGTCGGTCCAGTTCGGCCTTTCGCTGGTTCGCAATGCCGACGCGTTGACCCTGGCCGCCGCTTCGCTGGCGGACGACCCCGTCGCCGCCCGCGGGCTGGTCCGCCTGCCGCTGGCCGCGCCGCTGCCGCGCGTGCAGGTGTCGGTGTGCCTGCCCGCCGGCTCCGGGCCTACGCCGGCGGCGCAGGCCTTCGTCGAATGTCTGCGCGATGCCGCCGCGGGCCAGCGGGATCGTCTACCTGCGAAGCCGGCTTCGCGGCAGAAAGGGCGGACGGTGAAGTGATTGCTGCGTTGCAGCCTTGGAGGCCAGCGTGCGGGCAAACCCTGCTCACCAGGGCTTCCACCAGGGCCGCTTTCCCTGCCGGTGCTCGAGCGACCGCAGGTCCAGCGTGTCGTAGTCGGGATGGTGGTGGACGCCGGCGCGCCGGCGCAGTTCGGCCTCCAGTTGATGGGCGATGCCGCGGGCGTGCAACTCGCCTTGCAGCGCCCGCCGACGCCACTCGGTGGCCTGCGCGCCCAGTTCTTCATCGGGCAGCGTCTCTGTCTCGATCATGGTTCGCCTGGTGAAAAAGGGTCCGGGGGCTTCACTGAAGACAACGCGCCCCGTGGCTTCCCGAGCCTACGGGTTTGCCGCATGTCTTCATCGCCAGAACATGGGATGCGGGAGCGTCCCCAATGTGGGGCTCCGATCCCTGAATCGGGGCTGCTTCGCGGGTTGCGCACCACCTTTGTCGTTCTGATCGGGTGCATGAGTCTTGTATACCACTGGCACGGTTCGTGCGGCTTGGGGCAGGCGCGGCCGGACCCGGCCGCGCGCTCGACATCAAACCCACAACCACTCGTCATCGTTCAGGCATCATGAAATTCGGCAGATTGCAATTCGTTCTGGGGCTGGCGCTCAGCGGCCTCATGGCAACCGGTGCGGTTCATGCGCAGAGCGCGCTGGACACCATCCTCAAGAACAGGAAGATCGCGATCGCGGTTCCTCCCGATTTCCCGCCCTACGGCTCGATGGACCGCGACTTCAAGATGCATGGCCTGGACATCGACATGGCCAACTACATCGGCGCGAAGCTCGGCGTGGAGGTCGACCTGATCCCCGTGACCAGCGCCAACCGCATTCCGACCCTGCAGAAGAAGAAGGCCGCGCTGGTCATCGCCACCCTGGGCAAGAACCCGGACCGCGAGAAGCAGATCGACTTCACCGCTGCGTACTCGCCGTTCTATCAAGCCATCTTCGGCGCGAAGACCGTGAACATCAGGAGCTTCGCCGACCTGTCCGGCAAGTCGATCGCGGTCACGCGCGGCTCGGTCGAGGACCAGGAGCTCAACAAGGTCGCGCCTTCGGGCACCGACATCCGCCGCTTCGACGACAACACCCGCACCGTCTCGGCCTTCGTTTCCGGGCAGGTGCAGCTGATCGCCACGGGGGCATCGGTCGCAAACACCATCATGGTCGGCAACCCGGCGCTGGGCACCACCTACAAGCTGCTGCTGAAGGAGAGCCCCAATTACATCGGCGTGGCCAAGGGCGAGGACGCGTTGCGCCAGAAGGTCAACGCCATCATCGACGAGGCGAAGAAGAGCGGCGAACTCGACCGGCTGTCCATGAAGTGGCTGGAGCGCCCGGCCGGAGACCTGCCGCAGTAGATCCCCGAGACCGGAAACGCCAGGCGGATGCTCAGTGCCCGGCCGCCTCGACGATCACCCTGGTGACCGCCTCGGGCTGGGAGGTCATCACGACGTGCGAGGCGCCCTTGACCACCACCGTCTTGCGCGCGTTGGCGCGCTGCGCCATGAAGGCCAGCGCAGCCGGCGGAATGTTCTTGTCGCGATCGCCGTACACGAACCATGACGGCACCGACTTCCACGCCGGAGCCTGCGCCGCCTCGTTCAGCGCCGCCTCGGCGATGGGGCGCTGGCCCACGGCCATCAGGCGCGCCTTGGCCAGCGGAACGTCGGCCGCGAACTGCGCGGGAAACTTGTCCTGCTGGATGTAGAGATCCTTGCCGCCGTCGGCGAGCGGCACCGCCGGTGCCAGCGTGGGCCCGAGCGTGCTGCCGGGGAACTTGCCCGTGAGGCCGAGCGCCGTTTCGCCCGCCTCGGGCGCGAAGGCCGCCACATAGACCAGCGCCTTCACGTTCGCCTTGCCGTTCGCGGCCGACGAGATGACCGAGCCGCCGTACGAATGCCCGACGAGCACGACCGGCCCCTTGACCGAATCGACGACGCTGGCGACGGAGGCCGCGTCGAACGAAGGCCCGCGCAGCGGATTGGCGGCGGAGATCACGGCGTAGTGCCGTGCCTGCAGGCGCTGCACCACGCCGTCCCAGCTCGATGAATCGGCGAAGGCGCCGTGCACGAGAACGATCGTGGGCTTGGTGGACGGCGCGGCATCCGCCGGCTGCGCGAACGAGTGCAGGGGCGCCAGCGCGGCCAGCCCGAGTGCATGGGCCATCAGGGTCGCGGCGAGACGGCGAGAGAACTTCTTCATGACGATTCTTCCTTTTGGACTTGGGTGAAACAGGATCGGCCCGGTGCCGACGGCGCTGAATCTATGGGCGATGCGGGGCAAGTACGGCCCGGTCTGTATGCCTCTGTGTCCGGGGCGCGTGCAGTGACATTACTTTTCAAGCCGGGTGGCCGAAACAGCGCCGGTACACCCCGGTTCGGGGCGGCGCATGCCCGCGCCTAACAACGCCTAACACCAGCCAACGCACGCAGCGCCAATCTCGCGACCGGCGAGGTTCCAATGGCATCCGCGCACGAATGCGCCCGAAGACGGGGAGAGAAAAACGAGCAATGGCGGGCTGTGCCCGCGCCCCACGCATTCCGCGGCCCGAGCGGCCGCAAGAGGCCCACATCCATGCAGCAACACCAGGAACTCAGCGGACCCGAAGAGGCGGACGCAGCCGTGCCGGACGCCCCCGTTGTCGCGCAGCACGGGGCCTCGTCGGTGCGGTACCGGGACTTTCGCGAACTCGGCGCGGGCACGCCGCGCCTGGAGCGCGCACGCGCGCACGGCGTGGCTTCTTCGCTCGTGGCCGGGCGTGGCCAGACCACGCCGGCCACCGCCGCGCTGCTTCAACGGGAGTACGCGCTGCGCCACATGCTTCGCGACGAATGGGCCGCCGTGCCGGTCGCGCTGGTGCCGCATGGCGAGAGCTTCCTGCTGATCCTGAAGGACCCCGGCGGCGAGCCGCTTCGCCGCGGTGGCGCTCCTTGCTCCGACGTGGGCGCCTTCCTCGCGCTCGCGCTGCGCCTCGCCACCGCCGTAGGCGCGATGCACGAGGCCGGCGTGCTGCATCGCGCGCTCACGCCCGATCGCATGCTGCTCGGCGAGGACGGGCGGGCCTGTCTCACCGGCTTCGGCCAGGCCGCCGCCATCGGCGACGCCGACAGCAAGGCTGCGGGCGACGACCAGCTTTCCTGGGATGAGGACAGCTTCAACTACATGGCGCCGGAACTCGGCGCACGCATGAACCTGCGCGTGGATGCGCGCGCCGACCTCTACGCGCTCGGCTGCATCCTCTACGAGCTGATGACCGGCAGGCTTCCCTTCGAGGGCGCCGATGCCGCCGCGCGCGTGCACGCCCACGCGAGCCGGATCGCCCGCGCGCCCGCAGAGCTGGTGCCGCAGCTTCCGCCGCAGCTCTCGCTGCTGGTCATGAAGCTGCTGGAGAAGACGCCCGAACACCGGTACACGGACGCCGCCGGCGTGCTGGCGGACCTGCGGCGCTGCGAGACCCTGCTGCGCCAGCACGGGCGCATTCCCCTGTTCGCGCTGGATGCCCATTCGGCCCTGCGCAAGCCCGGCGGCGCGGGCCTCGTGCTGGGACGCGACGCAGAACTGCAGGCACTGTTCGCGCTCTACCGCGAGGTCGCGGACAGCGCCCGCATGCGCGCGGCCTGGGTCTCGGGCCCCTCGGGCATCGGCAAGTCGACGCTGCTGCGCGAGGCCGTGGCCCGCATGCAGCGCTCGGGCGCACCGCTGCTGGCCGCGGCCAAGAGCGAGGAAGGGCGCCGCGGCAAGCCGTATGCGCTGCTGGTGGAGGTGCTCGATCCGCTGCTTCGGCACGTGGTCGGCTGCGCCAACGAGGAATTCGCGGTCTGGCGCAACCGCATCGCGGCCGCCGCGAAGCCGGTGGAGCGGACCCTGGCGGGCCTGCTGCCGGCGCTCGGCGTCATCCTCGGCCTGCAGTCCGGGCAGCCCGTGCCCGCCGCTCCGGAGGCGGCCCCCGCGCTCGAGCGCGAGCGCGTGCTGCAGGGCATGGCGCGGCTCGTCGCCTGTTTCGCCGTGCCCGCGCGTCCGCTCGTGATGCTGCTCGACGACCTGCAATGGGCCGATGTCGAAACCCTGCAGGTGATCGAGCGACTTCTGCATCAGCACGACGATGCCGCGCTGCTGCTCGTCGGAACCTTCCGCGACAGCGGAGTGGATGCCGATCATCCGCTGCGCGCCGGCCGGCTCGCCGAGGTGCCGCAGGCCCTGCGCATCGAACTCGGCCCGCTGGACGAGAGCGCCTTGCGCGAGATGATCGCGCTCACGCTGCAGCAGGACGCGAGCGCCGTCGGCGAGCTCGCCGAGCTCATCGGCCGGAAGACGCAGCGCAATCCGCTCTTCGCCCGGCACCTTCTCCATCTGCTGGCCGACGACGGACTGCTCGCCTACGACGCCGAGACCGCCTCGTGGCGCTGGAGCCTCGAACAGCTCGCTTCCCACCCCGGTGCCGACACCGTCGGCGACCTGATGGCGCGCCGTTTCGAGCAACTGCCCGCGGCGGCGCAGGCCGTCCTGTGCGTGATGGCCTGTCTCGGCCACCGGAGCTCGGGCGAAGCGCTCGCGCTCGCGATGGACGTGCAGCCCGGCACCGAAGCGGCCAGGCGCCTGCAGGCGGCGCTCGACGATGCGCGCGAGGCAGGCAGCATCCAGCGCGACGGCGAGGACTGGGTCTTCTGGCACGACCGCATCCGCGAGGCCGCCTACGGCTCGATCCCGCCGGCGGAGCGGCCGCGCATGCACCTGCGGATCGTGCGGCGCCAGCTGCGGCAGGCGCCCGATCCCGCGCGGGTGTTCTCGCTCGCCGCGCAGGCCAGCCTTGCACGCCTGGCCGTCGAGGCACCGCAGGAGCGGCGCGACTTCGCGCGGCTCAACCTGGAGGCCGGCCGCCAGGCGAAGGCCGCGACCGCCCACCATTCGGCGCTCGGCTTCTTCCGCGCCGCGCTCGCCTTCCTCGGCGAGGACGACACCAGCGAGGACGGCCTGCATGCGCGCGCGCTCTGCGGCGAGGCCGAGTTCATGACCGGGGCGCTGGAAGCCGCCGAGGCCCGCCTCGCGGCGCTGGAGGAGATCGCGGGAGACGGCATCTTCGGCGCCGATCTCGCGCGCCTGCGCGCGGCGCTGTACACCACGCTCGGCAACTTCGACCGCGCGCTGGACGTGGGGCTGGCCTTCCTGCGCAAGTCGGGCATCGACATGCCGAGGCGGCCCGACGCCGCGGCCGTCGACCGGGAGCACGCGGTGCTGCAGGCATGGATCGACCAGCACGGCATCGGGGCGCTGCGCCGGCTGCCCGTCGTGGCCGACCCGCTGCGCCGGGCGATCACCGACATCTTCGCGGACCTCATCCCGCCGGCGCTCTACACCGACCAGGACCTGGTCGACCTGATCCTCTTGCGCATGATCGGCCTCAACATCGCGCAGGGCCATTCCGACGCGTCGGCGGACGGCTATGTCTGCATGACGCAGGTCTTCGGCGTGCGCTACGGCAACTACGCCGCCGCGCGGGAGTTCGGCGCGCTCGCGCTGCACCTGGTCGACGAGCGCGGGCTCGCCCAATACCGGGGCCGGGTCTACATGACCTTCGGCACCATGGTGGTCCCGTGGACGCAGCCGGCGCGCGCGGCGCGCGACTACATCCGGCGCGCCTACGACGTGGCGGTTGCGAGCGGCGACCACACCTTCGCGATCTACTGCGGGCGCAACCAGGCGACGGGAATGCTCTTCGCGGGCGAGTACCTCGGCGACGTGCGGGATACGGTCGAGCGCGGGCTGGCCGTTGCACGCGACGCGAATTTCCAGCTCGTGATCGAGGCGCTGCTGGCCCAGAAGGTGCTGCTGGCGCAGCTGCAGGACGGCACCGCCGGCGATGCCGACGAGCAGCCGAGCCCGCCGCGGGAAGGCCAACCCGCCACGCTCGTCGATTTCGCCTGCTGGGTCTACAGGCTGCAGGCGGCGCTCCTCGGCGGCAGGCTCGCCGAAGCGATCGAGGCGCGCCATCGGGCCGAGGCCTGCGCCTCATCGGGCCGGACCTTCGCCGAGAGCGGCGACCTGCCGTTCTACGGCGCGCTGGCCTTGCTCGCGCTTCCCGCGCGCGATGCGTCCCAGCAGGCGGCGCTGCAGCGTGACGTGAAGCAGCTGCAGGCCTGGAGCCAGGCCTGCCCGGCCAACTTCCTGGCCCGCTTCCAGCTGGTGCGCGCGGAGATGTGCCGCATCGACGGCGATCCGCTCGCTGCCGTGGAGGCCTATGCGCGGGCGGTGTCGCACGCGCGGCGCCACGGCTTCACCCAGGTCGAGGCGCTGGCGGCCGAGCTTGCCGCGGCCTTCCATGCCGGACGCGGCGACGACCTGTCGGCGCACGGCAACCTGCGCCACGCACGCGGCGCATGGCAGCGCTGGGGCGCAACGGCCAAGGTGCGCCAGCTGCAGGCTTCGCACCCGGGTCTCTTCGAGATCGAGGACCCGGCGCCGAACACGCGGCGGATGCAGGGGCTCGATGCGCAGGCCGTCCTGCGCATCTCCACGGCGCTGGCCGGCGAGATCGTTCCGGTGCGGCTGGTCGAGACGCTGCTTCGCACCGCGCTCGAGAACGCCGGTGCGGAGGCCGGCACGCTGGCGCTGTTCCGGCAGGAGGTGTGGCAGGTTCGTGCCCAGGCGCGGGTGCGCGACGGCGCCGTCGTGCTCGCGCAGGAGGGCGTCGCCTTCGATGCAGGGGCACTGCCTGTCTCCATCGTCCAGGCGGTGGCGCGCACCCAGCAGCACATCGTGGTGGACGACGCGCGCGAGAGCGCCTCGCTCGCGCAGGACGACTACATCCGACGCCGGCGTCCGCGCTCGATCCTGTGCGTGCCGCTGATGCGCCACGCCATGCTCGTGGGCGTGCTCTATCTGGAGAACAACCTGGCCTCCCACGTGTTCACGCCCGCCAAGGCCGAGGTGCTGGAGGTGATCGCCTCGCAGGCGGCCTTCGCGCTGGAGAACGCACGGCTGTACGAGGAACTGATCGACCAGAACCAGCAGCGCGCGCGGGCCGAGGAGCAGCTGCGCAGCACGCTCACCGAGCTCGAGCGCGCGACCCGCCTGAAGGCGATGGGCGAGCTGGTGGCTTCCATCGTGCACGAGGTGGGCCAGCCGATCGCCGCGGTCGACACCTCGGCCAGCGCCGCGCTGCGCTGGCTGGACCGCAGCCCGCCCGACATCGGCGAGGCCCGCGAGATGCTCACGCACATCAGCAGGAGCGCGCTGCGCGCGCGCACCATCATCCAGGGCCTTCGCGCCAAGGCGCGCAACGCGGAGCCGCAGTTCGCCGCCTTCGATCTCGGCGAAGCCCTGAGCGAGGCGGCCACGCTGGTCGCCGGCGCGCTCGACACCATGGGCGTCACGCTGGAGACGAAGGGCCTGGAGGCACCGCTGGCCGTGCATGGCGACCGCGTGCAGCTGCAGCAGGTGGCAGTCAACCTGCTGATGAACGGCGCCGAGTCGATGGCTGGCCTGCCGCCCGGCCCGCGGCCGCTGTCGATGGCCTGCGTGCACGACGGCGGGCATGTGAGCATCGTGGTGGAAGACGCCGGACCGGGCGTCGGCCCCGAGGCGGCGCAGCATCTGCTCAAGCCGCTGTTCACCACCAAGTCCAACGGCATGGGCATGGGGCTGGCGATCTGCAAGTCGATCCTCGATGCGCACGGCGGCACTCTGGAGCTGCAGCAGCGCAAGCCCACGGGCATGCGCGCCGTCTTCAGCCTGCCGCTTCCGGGCGCCGGCGGCCGCTGAAGGGGCCGTCGCGCCCGAAGCCTTCAACAACGTCTTTGTCCATGCTTCCTTCCGATCCGACTCCGGCAACTCCTCGCTGCGTGTTCATCGTCGATGACGACGAGCTCGTTCGCAATGCGCTGTGCAGCCTGCTGCGCTCCATCGACCTGGCGGTGCACGCCTTCGCCACGACCGAGGAGTTCCTCGCCGCGCCGCGCTCCGGCGGGCCCTCCTGCCTGGTGCTGGACGTGCGCCTGCGCGGCCAGAGCGGCCTGGCCTTCCAGCAGGCCCTGCTGGAGCGCGGCGAGCCCCACATGCCGATCGTGTTCATGACCGGCCACGGCGACATCGCCATGACCGTGAAGGCGATGAAAGCCGGGGCGGTGGACTTCCTGGCGAAGCCTTTCCGCGACCAGGACATGATCGACGCGGTCATCGCCGCGCTGGAGCGCGATGCGCGGCGCCTGGAGAGCGCGCGGCTGCTGCAGGCGGCGCGCGCCTGCTGGGATTCGCTCACGCCGCGCGAGTGCGAGGTGGTGCAGCACGTGGCCGGCGGCCTGATGAACAAGCAGATCGCCGATCGCATGGGCATCGCGGAGATCACGGCCAAGATCCATCGCGGCCAGGCGATGCGCAAGATGAACGTGCGCTCGGTCGCCGAGCTGGTGCGCAAGATGGAGGCGCTGGGTGTGGTGGAGGGCGCCTGCTGAGGCGAAGCCATACCTACGGATGATGGCGCCGCGCGCTGGTGCCGCTATCCTGCAATCCTGGGCAGGGGCGGGAATGTTCCTGCGCCTTCACCGGAAACCCCCGGGGTAGAGAACGGGCTTCCTCCTTGTCCTCCTCCTTGTCCTCTTCAGCCATCGAACTCGTTTCCATCGTCGACGACGATCCCTTCGTGCGTGCCGCGACGAGCAGTCTCGTGCGCTCGTTCGGATGGGAGGCCCGCGCGTTCGAGTCGGCCGTCGACTTCCTCGCCTCCGACGTTCCGGCGCGCACGCGCTGCCTCGTCTGCGACATCCAGATGCCGGCCATGGACGGCATCGCGCTGGTCGAATGCCTGGAGCGCGAAGGCCTGCGCGTGCCCGTCATCTTCATCAGCGCCTTCGCCAGCGCCCGCACGCGGGAGCGCGTGGAGGCCAGCCCCGCGCTCTGCCTGATCGAGAAGCCGATCGACGCCGCCGAGCTCGAGACCTGGATCGGCCGCGCGCTGGGCCGGGCCTGAAACTCCCCGCAAGGAGACGGACCTCGCGGCACCCCGGCGCATGACGGGGGCAAACCTTCGTAGGGGGGCGGCAAACGCTGATGCAATGGTCTGTGCGACCCCTCGCGTGATGTCATCACTCCCATGCCGGCACGTGCGCCGGCAGCAGGAGAAAACCAATGACGAAGAAGTCCCGCGCATCCATCAGTTCCTTCCATCCGCCGCGCGCATCCGCAGCGCCCGCCGGGGCCGTTTCGAGTTCAGGGCGTCCGGGCCGCCGGTCCCACGGCCTGGCCTTGATCGCGGCGCGCGCGCTCGCGGTGGCCACGCTCGGGCAGAACGTCCATGCCGCGACGCTGTCGCCCCTGACCTGCCCGCTCGACGACAGCCTGCGATGGATCCTGTGCGTGTCGGTGCTCGTCGGCCTCATGCTGCTCGCCGTCTTCCTCTGGCTGGAGGCGATGGACCACCGCGCGGGCGCGGCACGCCTGGCTCGCACGCTGGAGCAGCAAGGCAGCGGCGCCGGCATGCCCGAGCTCGCCGAAAGCGGCCCGCGCGCCATCGTGCGGCTGGCACGCGCGATCAACAACGTCCGCCGCCGCCAGTCCGAGCGCGACGTGGCGCATCTCGACGTGCAGGCCGCGTATGCGCACGACCTGCGCACGCCGCTGACCCGCATGGGCCTGCGCTGCGAGATGCTGGAAGACGCCTCGCTGCGCGAAGCCATGGAACGCGATCTGGCGCAGATGCGCGAGCTGGTCGAGGCCAGCGTGGCCAGCGCGCGGCTGCAGCGCAGCGTGGCCGAGCCGCTGCAGCGCGTCGATGCCGACGGCCTGCTCGGCAGCCTGATGCGCGACTACCGCGAGTCCGGCCGGGCGATCGCCGTCGACGGCCACATCGGGCAGCCGGTGATGGCCTGCCCGCTCGCGCTGCGCCGCGTGCTCGCCAACCTGATCGACAACGCGCTGCGCTACGGCAGCGACGTGCGGGTCAGCGCCCGCGTCGACGCCACGAGCCTGGTGCTGGCCGTGGTGGACTCGGGGCCGGGCATCCGGCCGGCACAGATGGAGGCGGTTTTCGCGCCATGGGTCCGCGCGCAGCAGGGCGGCTCGGAGGCCAAGGCCGGCTCGGGCCTCGGCCTCGCGATCGCCAGGCGGCTGGCCCGGTCGATGCAGGGCGACCTGCAGCTGCAGAACCGCCGCTGCGGCGGGCTCGAGGCGCGGCTCACGCTGCCGCTCGTGGTCGCATGACAGGGGCGGCGGCGTGTGCTTCTACCTGGCTCAGCGCAGCGACCTGAACGCCGCGCGCACTTCCTGGCTGAACAGCGCCGGCTGTTCCCACGCGGCGAAATGACCGCCCGTGTCGACCTCGTTCCAGTAGATCAGGTCGTGGTACGCGCGCTCGGCCCAGCTGCGCGGCGCCTGGTAGATCTCGCCGGGGAACACCGTCACGGCGGCCGGCAGCGAGATGTCGACGGCGTTGAAGTTGTTCGAGTGGTCTTCCCAGTAGATCTGCGCGGCCGAGGTCGCGCTGTTGGTCAGCCAGTACAGCGAGATGTCGTCGAGCATCTCGTCGCGCGGCAGCACCCGTTCGGGCACGCCGCCCGAGTAGGTCCAGGTGGCGAACTTGTCGTAGATCCACGCGGCCTGGCCTACGGGCGAGTCGGCCAGCGCGTAGCCCAGCGTCTGCGGGCGCGTGACCATCATCGCGGAGTAGCCCGAGCTGTTTTTGTAGAAGGCGTCCAGCTTGTCGAAGGCCGCGCGCTCCTTGGGCGACAGCCCGGCGGGCGCGGGGCCGCCCGCCGCGAGGATCGACGCGATCTCGGCGGGCACGGTGCCCGGCATGTTGACGTGGATGGCCATGAGGCCCGGCACCTTCTGCATCGCCATGCGGTGCGAGATGACCGAGCCGCAGTCGCCGCCCTGCGAGACGAACTGGCTGTAGCCCAGCCGCGCCATCAGCACACCCCAGGCGCGCGCGATGTGGTCGGAGCCCCAGCCCGTGGCCTCGGGCTGGCCCGAGAAGCCGAAGCCGGGCAGCGAGGGCAGCACGAGGTGGAACGCATCCTCCGCGCGGCCACCGTGGGCGGTGGGGTCGGTCAGCGGGCCCACGACCTTGAGCAGCTCGAAGATCGAGCCCGGCCAGCCGTGCGTCATGACCAGCGGCATCGCGTCGGCGTGGCGCGAGCGGATGTGCGCGAACTGGATGTCGAGGCCGTCGATGGTGGTCACGAACTGCGGAATGGCGTTGAGCCGCGCCTCGCCCTTGCGCCAGTCGTAGTCGGTGGACCAGTGGCGCACCAGCGAGCGCAAGGTGGCGAGCCGCACGCCCTGCGAGTCGTCCGCGACGGTCTCGGCGCTCGGCCACCGCGTGGCGGAAAGCCGCCGGCGCAGATCGGCCAGCGCCTCGCGGTCGACGCTGATGCGGAACGGCCGTACCGAGGTGTCGTCCGGGCCGGAGGCCCCGGACGGTCGCAGCATGGCGAAGGCGCCGGTGGCTGCCGACGCCGCGCCGAAGGCGAGCGACGTGGCCAGGAGGTGGCGGCGCGAGAGGGATGGATGGAGGCTGTTCATGCAGGCATCTCTGTGAAGTTGAAACGCCTCCATTGAAGTGGGCGGATGTATCCCGCGTGTGTGAAGAAAGGGCTGAATCGCATGCGCAGGTACCTCGGGGGCGGACCGACACACGGTCATACAAATCGGTACGCCGCGACCCTCGGTTATGCTCCGTCCGCCCGCGCTGCCGAGGCGGCCGGCGGGTCCGCCGGGCCGATCGGATCGACCGCGTGCGGCCTGGCAATCCGCCGCGTGCGCGGCACGCCGCAGTTCCCCCATCTCCATGAGCGACGACAACTCCTTCAAGACCGCCGGCCCCGTCTCCTTCGGTCCGTTCACCCTGCGCGTCGCGCAGCGGCTGCTGGAGCGCGAGGGGGTGCCGGTGGATCTGGGTGGACGGGCGATGGATGTGCTCCTCGCGCTGGTCGCCAATGCCAACACCATCGTGAGCAAGCGGGAGCTCATGGCGCTGGCCTGGCCCGGCATGGTGGTTTCGGACGGCAGCCTGCGCTACCAGATCGCGATGCTGAGGCAGGCGCTGGGCGACGGTCAGGACGGCGCACGGTACCTGTCGAACGTCGTCGGCCGCGGCTACTGTTTCGTGGCCCGCATCACGCCGGCGGAGGCTGCAATCGAAGTGCAGCCCGAGGCCGAGGCAAGCTCCGTCGAGCCCGGCCTTCCCGCGCAGCCGGTGGAGCTGGTCGGCCGCGCGAAGGACCTGGCCGCGATCCCGGCCCAGCTGGCCCGCACGAGGTTCGTCACCATCGTGGGCTCGGGCGGCGTGGGCAAGACCAGCGTCGCGGTCCGCACCGGGCAGGACATGCTCGGCGAGTTCGGCGGGGCCGTGGTGTTCGTCGATCTTTCGATGCTGCTGGACCCCGGCCTGGTGCCCAGCGCCATCGCATCGATGCTGGGGCTGTCGGTGCGCTCCGCCGACCCGGTGCCCAGCCTTATCGCCTACCTGCGCGAAAGGCGCATGCTGCTGATACTGGACAACTGCGAGCACGTGATCGCGGCGGCCGCCTCGCTGGCCGAGCGCATCTTCCAGGCGGCGCCGCGCATCCACATTCTTGCCACCAGCCGCGAGGCTTTGCGGGTGCAGGGGGAGCACATCCACCTGCTCGATCCGCTGGACAACCCGCCCGACCAGCCCGGGCTCGTCGCGCGCGACATCCTCATGTATCCCGCCACGCGCCTGTTCGTCGACCGGGCCGGCGCGAGCGGCGCGATGCCCGACCTGAACGACGAGGACGCGCCCGTCATCGCGAGCATCTGCAGGAAGCTCGATGGCGTCGCCCTCGCCATCGAACTCGCGGCGCGGCGCGTTGCCGCCTACGGGCTTCAGCAGACGGCCGCGCTGCTCGACGAGCGCCTGGCGCTTTCGTGGCTGGGGCAGCGCACGGCGCAGCCGCGGCACCAGACGCTGCAGGCCACCCTGGACTGGAGCTACGAACTGCTCGACATGCCGGAGCGCCTGGTGCTGTGCCGACTGTCGGTCTTCGTGGGCCACTTCTCGCTGGAGGCCGCTCGCGAAGTGGCAGCGGACCAGGAGCTGACGCAGGCGCAGGTGGTCGACGCGGTCGCGAGCCTCGCGGAGAAATCGCTGCTCTCCCTCCGGCGCTCCGGCGCCTCGACCCAGTACCGGCTGCTCGAAAGCACCCGCGCATACGCGCATTCGAAGGCCGGCGCCGATCTGGCCGACTCGGCGGCGCGGCGCCACGCCATCTACTTCCGCAAGCGGCTGGAGCAGATGGCCGCGCAGGACGACGCCTTCTCGCGCGACACCGCCCGCGCGTCGGACCTTGCGGACCTGGGCAACGTGAGGGCTGCGCTCGCCTGGTGCTTCGATCGCGCCGATGCCAGGGAGCTGGGCGTTTCCCTGATGCTGGCGGCCGTGCCGGCCTTCATGGCGATGTCGCTGCTGGCGGAGTGCCACGACTGGTCGAAGCGTGCGCTCGCCGGGCTGGGCACGGCTTCCGCGGGCAGCGCCGCAGAGATGCATCTGCAGGCGGCCGTCGGCCTCTCGCAGATGTTCACGCGTGGCCACAGCGACGAGGTGCGCCATGCGCTCGAACGCAGCCTGCGGGTGGCCGAGGAGCTCGGCGATTCCCGCAGCCAGGTCGAGCTGCTGGGGCGGCTGCAGATATTCCACGAGCGCATCGGCGACTTCGTCGAATCGCTCAGCCATGCCAGGCGCTGCGCCGACGTGGCCGCGTCCATCGACGATGCGACGGCGCAGGCGACCGCCAATTCGCTGGTGGGCCTGTGCCACCACCTGGTGGGCGACCAGCCCCGCGCGCGGCACTTCCTGGAGGCCGCGATCGCCGGTGCCTCGGTGTCGCGGCAGCGCAGCAGCATCCACGCGGGCTTCGACTTCCACAACCGCGCATGCATCGCGCTGGCCAGGACCCTGTGGCTGCAGGGCCATCCCACGCAGGCCGTGGTCGTCGCCCAGCGTGCGGTCGAGGAGGCCAGGCACCTGAACCACCCGGTCACGCTGTGCATCGCCCTGATATGGGCCGTGTCGGTCTACATGTGGGTCGGCGACCTGGCGCGGGCCGAGCAGGACATCGACCGCTTCGTCGCCTATGCGGAATCGCATTCCCTGACGCCCTACCTGGCAGTGGGCCGCGGCGTGAAGGGCGAACTCGCGGTGAAGCGCGGGGATGCGGCAAGGGGCGTGCAGGCGATCCAGGAGTCGCTGATCGAGCTGCGCGCGTCACGCTACGAGTTGCTCACCACCTCGTTCAACATCACGCTCGCCGAAGGCCTGAACGCCATCGGCAGGAACGGCGAGGCGCTGGAGCTGATGAACGACACGCTCGCGCTGGTGCATGCCAAGGGAGACCTCTACAACCTTCCGGAACTTCTTCGCGTGAAGGCGCGGGCTTTCTCGGGTGCCGTGCCGCCGGACATGGCGAGCGCCGAAGAATCGCTGCTCGAAGCGCTGGCTGCCAGCAGGCAGCAAGGGGCACGCTCGTGGGAGCTGCGCGTGGCGATGGACTTGGCTCGCCTCCGGGAAAAAGCCGGGCGCGTGCGGGAGGGAAGGGAACTGCTGGCCGGCGTGCTCGCCCACTACACGGAGGGCTTCGAAACCGCGGATCTGCAGGAAGCCGAGCGGCTGCTCGACGGGTCGATGGACTAGG
>NZ_RXFT01000014.1 GCF_003952165.1 Variovorax guangxiensis
GCTAGATCAGCCGCTGCCCGCCGTCGCTGTGGATCGTCTCGCCCGTGGCGAAATCGTTCTCCATGAGGTAGAGGTAGGCGCGCGCGAGGTCCGCCGGTGTCGCAAGCCTTCCGGCCGGCAGGCGTGCGGCCATCTCGGCATGGAAGCCCGTCTTGGCTGCTCCCACCATCTCGTCCCACATCGGCGTATCGATCCATCCCGGCGAGACGATGTTCACCCGCGTCGGGGCCAGTTCGAGCGCGAGGGCGCGTGCGAAGTAGCTGAAAGATCCCGCGATCGCCGAGACCACGGCGCCGCCGGGGACCGGCGGACGGTCCTTGTTGATGCCCGAGGTGAAGATCATGGAACCTCCGGGCCTCAGGGTCCGGCCTGCATGCTTCGCGAGCACGACCGCCCCGCCGAGCTTGCTCGCCAAGAAACCGTGGACCGCCTCGATGTCGATGCGGCCGATGGGATCGGCCGGCGGCGGCGTCCCGGCGGTCGAGACGAGATGATCGAACGGGCCTATCTCATCGAACATGCGGGCGACCCCGGCCTCGTCCGCCATGTCGACGGCGAGGCTTCTCACGCACGGGCCGCCACCGAGGCGCTGCCCGGCCGCCCGCAGCTTGTCGATGGACCGGCCAACCACCACCGCGTGGGCGCCCTTGTCGAGGACCGCCGCCGCAACCCCCAGGCCGATGCCGGAACTGCCCCCGACAACGACCACCGTCTGACCCTTGAGTGCCGACATGAAGTGCTCCTGTTCTTCGAGAATCGAATGGATGGCTCAGGCGTTGCCCGCGTAGGCCGCTTCCAGATCCGCGATGACGATGCGGCCCATGCCGTACATCGCCTGCCGCACTCGGTCCGCCTTGTCGCGGTCCGGATCGGCCATCAGGCGCAGCGTGATCTCGGGGATGACCTGCCAGTGGACGCCGTACCTGTCCTGCAGCCAGCCGCAGGCTTTCTGCGCGCCGCCGCCCGCGCTCAGCGCGTTCCAGTAGTAATCCGTCTCGTCCTGGTCCTTGGTCTCGATGTACAGCGAAAGCCGCTCGTTGAAGGGAGCGCGCGGCCCGGCATTGAGGGCCGTGAACCGCAGTCCTTCCAGTTCGAAGTCGAAGGTGGCGATAGGGACCGTCCTGTGCGTGCCGGAAACCCAGTCTGTCAGCGCCACGGTGTCGAGCGCCTTCGCGTTCCTGAACACCGAGACATAGAAATCCCGGGCTTCCCTTGCCTGCGTATCGAACCAGAGGAATGGATGAATGGTGGCCATGGCGCTCCTTTGAGGTTTGTTCACAAAATGTGAAGCAATTCTGGTCACGCGGCTCTGGACAGACAAACCATGATTTGGCAATGATCTGTGATCAGAACTCACGAATGATCGACCCATGTCACGTCGCCTGCCTCCACTGAGCCCTCTGCCGTGCTTCGATGCGGCGGCCAGGCACCTGAGCTTTTCCAAGGCGGCCGAAGAGCTCAGCATCACGCCGGGTGCGGTGAGCCGGGCGATCAAGAACCTCGAGGATCAGCTCGACCTGCGGCTGTTCGAGCGCGAAACGCGCTCGGTGCGCCTGACGGCCGTCGGTGAGTCCTATGCGCAGGCGGTCCGGGCGGCGCTCGACCAGCTGGCGGCGGCCACCGCCGTCGCCACGGCCAGGCGTTCGGACCTGACGCTCAATGTGAGTACCTCGGATGGCTTCGCTGGCAAGTGGCTCGTGCCGCGCCTGTACCGGTTTCGCAAGGCGCAGGGCGACATCGACGTGCGGGTCTCCACCACGGGAACGCTGACCAGCTTCCTGGGCGATGGCATCGACATCGCCATCCGCTATGGCGGCGGAAAGTACCCGGGGCTGAGTTCGGAGTTCCTGGCCGACGAGGAGGTGTTTCCGGTGTGCAGTCCCCGGCTGCTCAAAGGCGCGCAGCCGCTGCGCACGCCCGAGGACCTTGGCAGGCACACACTGATCCGCGACAGCTACCCGATCGACTGGAAGGCCTGGCTGTCCAGCGCCGGCGTCGAGGGTGTCGACGCGCAGCGCGGGCTGGCTTTCGACTCCTACACCTTCGCCATCGAAGCGGCGGTGCAGGGAGAGGGCGTGGCGCTCGGGCGGACCATGCTGGTGGCGGACGATCTCGCTGCGGGCAGGCTGGTGCGTCCTTTCAGGCACGCGTTGAAAGCCTATGCCAGCTTCTATCTCGTCTATCCCCCGGAAGCGATCCGTCAGCGCAAGATCAAGGCGTTCCGGGATTGGCTCTTCGGGGAAATCGCGCCGCAGCGAGGCAGAGCCTGACCGTCGGCTGCCCGACAGCTTCTCACTCCGCCTTCGCGGCGGCTCCGGTTGGCTTCGCGCCTTCGAAGCCACCAGCGCGGTTCTGACGGCGGCGGAAAGCCGATGACGGCGGACATGCTGGCGCAGAGCCGATGGAACTCGGCGCGATACTTGCGGTCCCACGCTGCCGCCGCCTTCCTTCCCTCCGATGCCCGACGTGCGTTTCCCTTCCTTCTCGATCCTTCTTCGTGCGTTCACCCTGAGCGCGACCCTTCTCGCTGCAGGCGCCCTGCACGCGCAGGCCCTGCCGCCCGGCGTGCGGCTGGGCATGTCGGCCGAGGAACTGCAGGCCGCGCTGCCCGCCGCCGAGCGCGTGCCGAGGCCGCAGCGCCTGGGCGGCGGCCTCGTCGGCTCGTGGCGCGCGGCGCCTGTGGAGATGGCCGGCCTGCTGTTCGAGCCGACCTTCTTCTTCGCGGCCTCGGAGCTGCGGCGTGTCGAGTACGTGGCCTCGGTCCAGTCCACGCCCGACGGCGGCTCGGCGGCCTTCGCGGCGCTGGTGCAGTGGGGCCGGGGCGTTTTCGGCAACGAGCTGGCGTCGCGCGACCCCGGCAGCGCGTACGCCGCATGGGCGAGCAACGACACCGACATCTACGTGCAGCAGCAGGCCGGCGATCCGCGCAGGGCGAGCGTGCGGCTGGTCTACAAGGCGCGGCAGCTGCGCGACGGCAGCGAGCTCTGAGCGCGGCTTTCGCGCGGCTTCGCCTGTGCCGCTGTTTCGTCAGCTGCGCCGGCGCTGCCCCAGGTCGCGCAGCGCGGCCGAGAGCGCATCCTCGTTCACAGGCTTCAGCAGATGATGATCGAAGCCGGCCTGCGCGATGCGGGCCCGGTCGCCGGGCTGGCCCCAGCCGGTGAGCGCGATCAGCCCCATGTGCCGGTGACGCGGGTGCGCCAGTTCGCAACCGTCCATGCCCGGCATGCCGATGTCCAGGATGCCGAGCGTCGGGCCGAAGTCTTCCGCCGCGCGCAGCGCCTCCATGCCGCCGAAGGCGATGGCCGTCTGGGCGCCCAGCAGGTCCAGCAGCGCCGCGAGCGATTCCGCCGCGTCGCGGTTGTCGTCGACCACCAGGATGCGTTGCCGCGCGGCGGCGGCCTCCGCGTCAACGCCGGGCCGCGTACCGGCCTTCACGCCTCGGCCTAGCAGCGGCAGCGACACGACGAACTCGCTGCCGTGGCCGATGCCTGCGCTCCTCGCGTCGACCGAGCCGCCGTGCAGCTCCACCAGGCTCTTCACCAGCGTGAGGCCGATTCCGAGCCCGCCCTGCGCGGCGCGCGCCGTGTCGCTCACCTGCACGAACATGTCGAAGATCGCGTCGAGCATGGCTGAGGGAATGCCCGTGCCGCTGTCCTTCACGCGCACCACGGCATCGCCGTGGTCCCCCTGCTCGAGGAACACCTCGACGGTTCCGCCCTCGGGCGTGTACTTGGCGGCGTTGTTCAGCAGGTTGGCGAACACCTGCGTGAGCCGCACGCTGTCGCCTTCGACCGCCAGCGAGGCATCGGGCATGTTCAGCGCGAGGGTGTGCTTGCGGGCTTCCATCAACGGCCGGCTCAGCTCCACAGCGTCGCGGATCACCTGCGCCAGCGTCAGCTCGGCGAGCTGCAGCTCGATCTTGCCGCGGGTGATGCGCGAGACCTCCATCAGGTCGTTCACCAGGCGCACCATGTGCTCCACCTGGCGGCCCATGAGCTCGTAGTAGGGCAGTGCCGCCTCGGGCGTGGGGGCCTTGCGCTTGAGGATGGCCAGCGCGGTGCTCAATGGCGCGAGCGGGTTGCGCAGCTCGTGCGCCAGGGTGGCGAGGAACTCGGTCTTGCGCTTGTCGGCTTCGCCCAGGTCGTCGAGGATCCGGCGCAGTTCGTACTGCCGGAGGCGCGCGCGCAGTGCGCTGCGCAAGGCGCTCACCAGCGAGGCCACGCGCATGGGCCGCTCCAGCACGGTGACGTTGGCCATGCCGTCCATGGCGACGCCGATTGCACGCGAGTCGGCCCCCTGCCGGGCAAGGATCAGCACAGGCAGGTCGGACCATGGCGGCTGTGCCGAGACCGCAGCGGCCAGTTCCGCCGCGCCGGTGCCCGAGAGCATTTCCTCCGACACCAGCAGCGCGCCCGCGCCATGCGGAATTTCCTGCAGCAGGTCGCGCAGCGAGGGGCACGCAAGCGATTCGATGCCGGCGTGCTTCAGCACGGCGGTGGTCATTTCCGCATCCTTCGACGTGGCTGTGCGCAGCAGCACGCGCAGTTGCGTGTGCGGGGGAGAGGCGTCGGGGGCGTCGGTGTTCGTCACGGTGGAACGGCCGACACGCCGTCGATCGGTACGGGCACCCCCGTCAGGATGCCCCTGAAGCGGCGCAACGGCTCGCCCACGTTGAGCCCGTTGTGGTCCATCGAGAAGGCGCGGATCGAACGCTCGTGCACGCCACCGCGCTTCTTGAGCACCGAGATCGCCTGGTGCACCTCGCCATCGGATTCGAAGTAGCGCAGCAGCACGACCGCGTCGGCGAGGTAGCTGGCGTCCACCGGTGTCTGCATCTGCATGCCGACGAGCCCGTGCTGGGCGCCCACCAGCAGCGTCGCCACGCCGGACTGGCCGAGGTAGGTGAGCAGCTCATGCAGGTGCACGATCAGGAAGCGCTCGTCGGGCATCGCGTTGAGGTAGCCGTTGAGGCTGTCGATCACCACCACCGCCGCCGAATGCCGCGTGACCGCGAGCCTGATCTCGTGCACCAGCTCGCCGGGCGAGAGTTCGGCCGGGTCGATCTGCTTGATGCGGATCAGGCCCGATGCAAGGTGCGGCTCGATCTCCATGCCCAGCCCCATGCACCGCGTGCGCAGCGTATTGATGCTTTCGTCGAAGATGAAGAGCGCGGAGCTCTCGCCCCGCTGGGCTGCCGCGATGGCGAACTGCACCGCCAGCGACGACTTGCCGGTGCCCGGAGCGCCGACGAAGAGCGTGCTCGTGCCTTTCTCGAGGCCGCCGCCGAGCAGTGCGTCGAGCTTGTCGATGCCGCTGGGCAGCTTGGTCAGCGTCATTTCGCGCGAATGCTCGGCCGCCACCAGCCGCGGAAATACATGCAGGCCGCCGCGCTCGATCTTGTAGTCGTGGTAGCCGCCGCGGAACGACTGGCCGCGGTACTTCACAACCAGCAGGCGGCGGCGAGCCGCGCCGTAGTCGGAATTGGACTGCTCCAGCCGCAGCACCGCGTGCGCGATGCTCTGCACCTGCAGGTCGTGCTCGGTGGCCGTCATGTCGTCGAGAAGCACCACGGTGCACTGGCGTCCCGCGAAGAACTGCTTGAGCGCCAGGATCTGGCGCCGGTAGCGCAGCGAGTTGCCCGAGAGCAGGCGCAGTTCGGAGAGCGAATCGAACACCACGCGCGAAGGCTTGAGGGTTTCCACGTCGCCGAGGATGCGCAGCGTGGTCTCGCTGAGCTCCATCTCGGACGGGTGAAACATGGTGTATTGCTCTTCGGGCTGCAGCGCATCCTGGGTGGGCAGCATCTCGCGGATGTGGATCGCCGAGAGATCCCATCCGTGCGAGGCGGCCACGCCGCGCAGTTCGGTTTCGGTTTCCGACAGCGTGACGTAGAGCACCGACTCGCCCGCGCTCACGCCCTCCAGCAGGAACTGCAGGGCAATGGTGGTCTTGCCCGCGCCGGGCATGCCTTCCAGCAGGTAGAGGCGGTTGGGTTCCAGGCCTCCTCCCAGCACATCGTTCAGGCCTGGTACGCCGGTGCTGAGGGGGCCGCTGGCGTTCGGCTCCATCGTCGTTCTCCATGAAACATGCGGACACTCATTCCATCATGGAGCGTTTGAAAATGCATGCGCGCCGCGCCAGCCGGGAGGCCAAGCCCATGTCGGCGGCGATCCCTTTGCACATTGCGGTAGGGGTGGTGCGAGGCAGAGGCGTTGTCCTGCACGCCGTGTCGGAACTGTCCGGTTGGCGCGCGGTGCGCGGCAAAGAGACTGCGGCGTCTGCTTCCTTCTTTCTTTCGTTCAACCCCAGACATTTCACTCATTGCCCAGGAGACGACGATGCCCGATGACAGCGAGATCCGCATTCCGCAAGACGACGAACGCATCGACGTCACCGACCTGAAGGAGGTCGACTACTGGACCCGCTGGTTCGGCGTGAGCGAGGCCAGGCTGCGCACCGCCGTGGCATCGGCCGGCACGCACAGGGACGACCTGCGGATCTATCTCGGGCTGCCCTGACCGCTGCCGAAGCGGCGGGCGCCATGCCTCGGGCCCTTGGACCTCAGGCTGCTGCGGCCAGCATGCCCTTCTGCTCGATGAACGCGACCACTTCGGCTACGCCCGAGAGCGTCTTGAGGTTCGTCATCACGTAGGGCCGCTGGCGGCGCATGCGCTGCGTGTCCTGCTCCATCACGTCGAGATTGGCGCCCACGTAGGGCGCGAGGTCGGTCTTGTTGATCACGAAGAGGTCGCTCTTGGTGATGCCGGGGCCGCCCTTGCGCGGGATCTTCTCGCCGGCCGCCACGTCGATCACGTAGATGGTGAGGTCCGACAGCTCGGGGCTGAAGGTGGCCGCGAGGTTGTCGCCGCCCGATTCGACGAACACCACGTCGGCGTCCGGAAAGTCTTCCAGCATGCGGTCGATGGCCTCGAGGTTGATCGAGGCGTCTTCGCGGATTGCCGTGTGCGGGCAGCCGCCCGTCTCCACGCCCATGATGCGCTCGGCCGGCAGCGCGCCGGCCACCGTCAGCAGGCGCTGGTCTTCCTTGGTGTAGATGTCGTTGGTGATCGCGATCAGGTCGTACTTGTCGCGCATCGCCTTGCAGAGCATCTCGAGCAGGGTGGTCTTGCCGGAGCCGACCGGGCCGCCGATGCCCACGCGCAGGGGCGGAAGTCTCTTGGTGCGGTTGGGAATGTGGTGCAGGGCGGAGGTCATGAGGATGGTGCTCGGTTCAGCTTCGGAAGAGGCGGGAATATTGTGTTTCGTGGCGAGCCGACAGCACCGCCAGCAGGGGCGCGAAGGCCTGGCGCTCGTTGTCGCCCAAGGCCATCGCGCGGGTCACGGCATCGGGAATCTCCTGCGCCAGCCGGCCCAGGATGCGCTGGCCCGCGCTCTGGCCCAGCGGCACGGCCTTGACCGCGGCGGCGACCATGTTCTCGGCCCAGCCGAAGGCGAAGGCCAGGCAGCCGTCGTGCGCCGTGGCGCCCGCGCGGCTGGCGGCGAAGGCGAATGCGACGGGGTAGCTCGCACCCAGCTCGGCGAAGACTTCCGCCGTATCGGCGTGGTGCAGCTTCAGCCATTCGACGAAGGAGCGGCCCATCTGCTCGGTCTGCAGCAGGAACTCGGCCGACTCGCGGGTGGCCATCACCCAATCGTTGAGCGCACGGATGCGCGGCATGTCGCCGGCGCTCCAGGCCGCGATGGCCTGCGCGCAGACGGCGAGGTCGCCGCGCGCGAAGCTCAGGTGCAGCTGGTCGGAGATCCACTCGGCCGCGCGCGGTTCGGTGTCGATGCCGGCCCATTCGACGGCGGCCTCGACGCCCTCGGAGTACGAGAAGCCGCCGACCGGCAGCGCGGGCGAGGCGAGCCAGATCAGCTGCAGGAGGCTTTGGGCGGACACGTCGTCAGTGGGAGTGACCGTGATGCCCGTGGCCGTGATCGTGGCCGTGGCCATCGTGGTCGTCCAGCAGCTCCGGCGCGAGCACCAGCGGCTTCGGGCCGCTGCCGTGGGCATGCGGGTGACCGTGATCGTGCGAATGCCCGTGGTCGTGGCTGTGCGAATGCTCGTGCGATCCATACGCACCGCCCTCGGGCTCGAAGGCTTCTTCCACCGCCACGACGATCAGGTGCATTGAGCGAAGCATGTCGGCCAGCACGTGGTCGGGCTCGATCTTCAGGTGGTCGGGCTTCAGCTCGATGGGCACGTGCCGGTTGCCCAGGTGGTAGGCCGCGCGCGTCAGGTCGAAGGGCGTGCCGTGGGCGGTGCAGTGCGTGATGCGAAGCACCGGCTGCGGCGCCGCGATCACGCGCACCAGCGAGCCGTCCTCGGCCACCAGCACGTCGCCGCCACGCACGAGCGTGCCGCGCGGCAGGAACACGCCGATCTGGCGGCCCTGCGAGTCGGTGGCGTCGAAGCGGCTCTTCTGGCGCACGTCCCAGTCGAGTTCGATGGTGGCTGCACGCTTGAGCAGCACGGGCGCGAGGCCGCGGCCCTGGGGCATGAGTTTGTTGGCGGTGAGCATGATGCGAAAAAGGCGAAGAGGGCGTCCGCTGGGCGCCCGTTGGCTGGATGAATACCTTCGAGGATACGCAGCCTGTCAAGCAGCCGCGTTCCCCAGGGCTTCAGAACAGGAAATACCGCTGTGCCATCGGCAGCAGCTTCGCCGGCTCGCAGGTCAGCAGGTTGCCGTCGGCGCGCACCGCGTAGGTCTGCGCGTCGATCTCCATCTTCGGCGTGTAGCCGTTGTGGACCAGGTCCTTCTTGCGCACGTTGCGGATGTTCTTCACCGCGCTCAGCTGCTTCTTCAGGCCGTAGCGCTCGCCGATGCCAGCGGCCAGGCCGGCCTGCGAGACGAAGGTGAGCGAACTCCTCGCGAGCGATCCGCCGTAGGCGCCGAACATCTGGCGGTAGTGCACCGGCTGCGGCGTGGGGATCGATGCGTTGGGGTCGCCCATGGCCGCCAGCGCGATGCTGCCGCCCTTGATGATGGTGAAGGGCTTCACGCCGAAGAAGGCCGGCTTCCAGATCACGATGTCGGCCCACTTGCCGACTTCGAGCGAGCCCACCTCGTGCGCGATGCCGTGCGCGATGGCCGGGTTGATCGTGTACTTGGCGACGTAGCGCTTCGCGCGGAAGTTGTCGTTGCGGCTGCTGTCCTCGGGCAGGGTGCCGCGCTGCAGCTTCATCTTGTGCGCGGTCTGCCAGGTGCGGATGACCACCTCGCCGACGCGGCCCATGGCCTGGCTGTCGGAACTGAACATGCTGATCGCGCCCAGGTCGTGCAGCACGTCCTCGGCGGCGATGGTTTCCTTGCGGATGCGCGACTCGGCGAAGGCCAGGTCCTCGGCGATGCCGGCATCGAGGTGGTGGCACACCATGAGCATGTCAACGTGCTCGTCGAGCGTGTTCACGGTGTAGGGCATCGTGGGGTTGGTCGAAGACGGCAGGAAGTTGCCCTCGCCCACCACGCGCAGGATGTCGGGCGCATGGCCGCCGCCCGCGCCTTCGGTGTGGAAGGCGCAGATGCCGCGCCCGCCCACGGCGGCGATGGTGTTCTCGACGAAGCCCGATTCGTTGAGCGTGTCGCTGTGGATGGCCACCTGCGTGTCGGTGGCGTCGGCCACGTCCATGCAGTTGCTGATGGCCGCGGGCGTGGTGCCCCAGTCTTCGTGCAGCTTCAGGCCGATGACGCCGGCCTCGATTTGCTCGTGCAGCGCGTGCGGCAGGCTGGCATTGCCCTTGCCCAGGAAGCCCAGGTTCATCGGGAAGGCGTCGGCCGCCTGCAGCATGCGCTCGATGTGCCAGGGGCCGGGCGTGGAGGTGGTGGCGAAGGTGCCGGTGGCGGGGCCGGTGCCGCCGCCGAGCATGGTGGTCACGCCGGAGGAGAGCGCCTCCTCGATCTGCTGCGGGCAGATGAAGTGGATGTGGCTGTCGATGCCGCCGGCGGTGACGATGTTGCCCTCGCAGCTGATGATCTCGGTGCCCGGTCCGATGACGATGTCCACGCCCGGTTGCACGTCGGGGTTGCCGGCCTTGCCGATGGCGGCGATGCGGCCGTCCTTCAGGCCGATGTCGGCCTTCACGATGCCCCAGTGGTCGAGGATGAGCGCGTTGGTGAGCACCGTGTCGACCGCGCCCTTTGCCCTGGTGCGCTGCGACTGCGCCATGCCGTCGCGGATCGTCTTGCCGCCGCCGAACTTCACCTCTTCGCCGTAGCCGCCGGCGCGCAGGGTGTAGTCGGCCTCGACCTCGATGACCAGCTCGGTGTCAGCGAGGCGGACGCGGTCGCCCACGGTGGGGCCGAAGATCTCGGCGTAGGCACGCCTTGAAATGGTCGCCATCAGAGTTTTCCTTGAACGAGGCCGCGAAAGCCGTAGACGATGCGATCGCCTGAGAAGTCGACCAGCTCGACCGTGCGCTGCTGGCCCGGCTCGAAGCGCACCGCGGCGCCCGAAGCAATGTTCAGCCGCATGCCGCGCGCGGCCTCGCGGTCGAAGCCGAGCGCGCCGTTGGTCTCGGCGAAGTGATAGTGCGAGCCGACCTGGATCGGCCGGTCGGCTGTGTTCTGCACCACCAGCGTGAGGGTGCGGCGGCCGGGGTTGAGCGTGTGCTCACCCTCGTCGGTGAAGAGTTCTCCGGGGATCATGCCGGCCGCCTCAGATGGCCTGCGCCAGCAGCGTTGCGCCCAGGCCGACGACGGCGGCGCCGGCCACGCGCGGCAGCCATGCGTTGGCGTTGCGCAGCGCCCAGCCGACTGCGATGCCGGCGGCGTGCAGCAGCACGGTCGCGCAGACCATGCCGGCCAGCGTGAGGGCGGCGCCTTGCTCGCTCGCCAGTTCGTAGCCGTGCGCCACGCCGTGGAAGACAGCGAACACGCCCACCACCACCATCGCCGCCACGGCCGGCAGGCGCACGCGCGTGACCACCAGCAGGCCCAGCACCAGCAGCGAGGCCGCGATCATCGGCTCGACCGCCGGCAGCTGCACGCCGGCCAGCCCCGCCAGCGCGCCCGCGAGCAGCATGCCGGCGAAGGCCAGCGGCGCCCAGAGCAGGTCGGGCCAGGCGCGGCGCGCGGCCAGCGCGCTCCACAGGCCGACCGCGATCATCGCCGCGAGGTGGTCGGCGCCGGTCAGCGGGTGCATGAAGCCGGTGACGAAGCCGTGGTGCATGCCGCCGTCGACGCCGGTGTGGGCGCTGGCGGCCAAGGGCAGCAGGAGGGCGATCAGGGCAAGGGTCTTGGAGGTGCTGTGGCGCATGGAAAAGTCCTTCTGTTCTTTCTCTTGTTCTTCGAATGTCAGACGATGGGCTGATGGACGGTGACCAGCTTGGTGCCGTCGGGGAAGGTCGCTTCGACCTGGATGTCGGGAATCATCTCGGCGATGCCGTCCATCACGTCGGCGCGGGTGAGCACGCTGCGCCCTTCGCTCATGAGTTCGGCGACGCTCTTGCCGTCGCGCGCGCCTTCCATGACGGCGGCGGAGATCAGGGCGACGGCTTCGGGGTAGTTGAGCTTGAGGCCGCGGGCCTTGCGGCGTTCGGCCAGGAGTGCCGCGGTGAAGATCAGCAGCTTGTCTTTTTCGCGCGGGGTCAGTTCCATGGGATCGGCATCGGGTGGCGGGAGGAGGCGGCCATTATGGGCAAGCCGGCTTGTTTGCAACAGTCGTGCCTTGTCCGCCAAAAGCCGTATGGATGGCACGGAAGATGCACCGAAACGGTGTGAACCCTGAAGCCGCCCCCATCAGCTCGGACGACGCCCCGCAGCGCATCGTCAAGGTGCGGCGCGACTACAACAGCTGGGTGGCCAGCGAGACGCTGGAGGACTACGCGCTGCGCTACACGCCGCAGCGCTTCCGCAAATGGTCCGAATGGCGGGTGGCCAACACGGCGTTCGGGGCGGCGTCGTTCCTGATCCTGGAGGCGGTGGGCGCCACGCTGCTGGTGCAGTACGGCTTCGCCAATGCCTTCTGGGCGATCCTGGCGACGGGGCTCATCATCTTCCTGGCGGGCGTGCCGATCAGCGTGTACGCGGCGCGCTACGGCGTGGACATGGACCTGCTCACGCGCGGCGCCGGCTTCGGCTACATCGGCTCCACGCTCACCTCGCTGATCTACGCGAGCTTCACCTTCATCTTCTTCGCGCTGGAGGCGGCGGTGATGGCCTATGCGCTGGAGCTGGCGCTGGGCATCCCTCCGGTCTGGGGCTACCTGGTGTGCGCGCTGGTGGTGATTCCGCTGGTCACGCACGGGGTGTCGGCCATCAGCCGGCTGCAGCTGTGGACCCAGCCGCTGTGGCTGCTGATGCTGGTGGTGCCCTTCGCGTATGTGCTTGTGCGCGATCCTGGTGCGTTCGCGGGCATCGTGCACTACAACGGCGTGCGCTCGGGCACAAAGGGCTTCGATCTGCACCTGTTTGGCGCAGCCCTCACGGTCGGTATCGCGCTCATCACCCAGATGGGTGAGCAGGCCGACTACCTGCGCTTCATGCCCGCGCGCACGGCGGCCACGGCGCGGCGCTGGTGGGCCGGGGTGCTGGCCGGCGGCCCGGGCTGGGTGGTGCTGGGTGTGCTCAAGATGCTGGGCGGCGCGCTGCTGGCCTACCTGGCGCTCACGCACATGGTGCCGGCCGACCGGGCGGTCGACCCCAACCAGATGTACCTGGCGGCCTACGAGTACGTGTTTCCGCACTACGGCTGGGCGGTGGCGGCCACGGCGCTGTTCGTGGTGATCTCGCAGCTCAAGATCAACGTGACCAACGCCTATGCGGGCTCGCTGGCCTGGAGCAACTTCTTCTCGCGCGTGGCGCACAGCCACCCGGGGCGGGTGGTGTGGGTGGTGTTCAACGCGCTCATCGCCTTCATGCTGATGGAGATGAACGTGTTCGAGGCGCTGGGCGACGTGTTGGGCCTGTTCGCCAACATCGCCATCGCCTGGATGATGGCGGTGGTGGCCGACCTGGTCATCAACAAGCCGCTGGGCCTGTCGCCGCCGGGCATCGAGTTCAAGCGCGCGCACCTGTGGGACATCAACCCGGTGGGCGTGGGCGCGATGGCGCTGGCCTCGGGGCTGTCGATCACCGCGCACCTGGGCGTGTTCGGGCCGCTGGCGCAGGCTTTTTCGGCGCTGATCGCGCTGGGCACCGCGCTGGTGGCCTCGCCGCTACTGGCCTGGGCGACCGGCGGCAAGTACTACCTGGCGCGTGGCGTGCCGTCATCCGGGGCCGGCGCGGTGCGCTGGGCCAGGGTCGAGCACGAGGGCAGCTACCAGCGCCTGAAGGTGCAGCACTGCGTGATCTGCGAGCGCGAGTACGAGGGGCCGGACATGGCTCACTGCCCCGCCTACCAGGGCCCGATCTGCTCGCTGTGTTGCACGCTGGACGCGCGCTGCGGCGACCTGTGCAAGCCGCACGCGAGCCTGTCGTCGCAGTGGTCGGCGGTGCTGCGCTGGCTGCTGCCGCGGCGCAGCTGGCGCTACCTCGACACGGGGCTGGGGCACTTCCTGCTGCTGATGCTGGTGATCGTGCCGCTGCTGGCGGTGGTGTTCGGCGTGCTCTACCAGCAGGAGCTGCGCGCTTTTGCCGAAGGCGCGCTGGAGCTGGCTTCCGAATCGGAAGTGACGGCCGCGCTGGCGGGGCTGCAGAAGCTGTCGCTGCGCTCGGGCTTCCTGAAGGCGTACATGGCATTGCTGGTCATCGCGGGCATCGTCGCGTGGTGGCTGGTGCTGGCGCACCAGAGCCGCAAGGTGGCGCAGGAGGAATCGAACCGCCAGACTCACCTGCTGATGCGCGAGATCGAACTGCATCGCGAGACCGACCGCGCGCTGCAGGCTGCCAAGCAGGCTGCCGACGAGGCGCGCGAGATCGCAGAGCAGGCCAAGCGGGCCGCCGACCAGGCCAACCAGGCCAAGAGCCGCTACATCAGCGCCATCAGCCACGAGCTGCGTACGCCGCTCAACAGCATCCTGGGCTACGCGCAGCTCATGGGTGAAGACCACTCGGTGCCGCCACACCGGCAACAGGCGGTGGCGGTCATCAAGCGCGGCGGGGAGCACCTGCTCTCGCTCATCGAGGGCACGCTGGCCATCGCGCACATCGAGGCCGGCAAGCTCACGCTGCACGCGCGGCCGATGCGCTTCGCCGACACGCTGCGCGAGCTGGCCGACATGTTCGAGCTGCAGGCGGCCGAGAAGGGCCTGCAGTTCCGCTTCGAGGCAGCGGGGCAGCTGCCCGAGGTGGTGCGCGCCGACGAGAAGCGCGTGTGCCAGATCCTCATCAACCTGCTGGGCAACGCGATCAAGTTCACGGCCGCGGGGCAGGTCACGCTGCGGCTGGCCTATGCGCGCGAGTTCGCCTCCATCGAGATCGAGGACACGGGCCCGGGCATGCCGGCCGGGGACATCGAGCGCATCTTCGAACCCTTCGCGCGAGGCAACGCCACGGGCAGGGCCGCCGCGCCGGGGGCGGGGCTGGGGCTCACCATCGCCAAGATGCTCACCGACCTGATGGGCGGCGAGATGAAGGTGAGCAGCACGCCGGGCGTGGGGTCGCTGTTCTGCGTGCGCCTGTTCCTGCCGCGCGTGCATGACGCGGCGGCCGGCGCGGGACGCGCGCTGCCCGTTCCGCGCGCGCGGCGCGGCTACGAGGGGCCACGCCGGCGCCTGCTGGTGGTCGACAACGAAGAGGCCGACCGCGACCTGCTCGGCCATCTGCTCGCGCCGCTGGGTTTCGAGCTGCGCAGCGCGGCCAGCGGGCACGACGCGCTCGACCTGGTGGCGGCCGGATACCGGCCCGACGCGATGTTCGTCGACCTCGCGATGCCCGGCATCGACGGCTGGGAGACCATCCGCCGCGCGCGCAAGCTGGGCCTGACCGAGGCTGCCGTGGCCATCGTCTCGGCCAACGCCTTCGACAAGGGGCTGGACAACGACGTGGGCATCGCGCCGGAAGATTTCTTCGTCAAGCCCGTTCGCCACACCGAGCTGCTCGACTGGCTCGAACGCCGGCTCGGCCTGCGCTGGACCGAGACCGCCGCGAAGCCCGCCGCCGTCGCCGCGCCGCGCGCGATGTTGGCGCCTTCGCTGGCCCGCCTGCGCGCGCTGGAGGAGGCCGTCGGCCTGGGCTACTTCCGGGGCATCATGAACCAGCTCGACGACATCGACGCCGCGCAGCCCGAGTGCGCGGCATGGACCGAAGCGCAGCGCACGCTCGCCCGCCAGTTCCAGTTCGAAGTCATGAGCCGCGCGCTGGCCGAGGCCGTCGAAAGCGCAGCATGACCACGAAGCCATCCGCAGCCATGGAAACCTCATCGCTCGCCAGGACCCTGCGCGAACAGCAGGGCGCCAACAGCGACCTCGTGCTGATCGTCGACGACGTGCCCGACAACCTCGCGGTGCTGCACGATGCGCTCGACGAATCGGGCTACACCGTGCTCATCGCCACCAACGGCGAACAGGCCCTGCAGCGCGCGGTGCAGGCCAAGCCCGACATCGTGCTGCTCGACGCGATGATGCCGGGCATCGACGGCTTCGAGGTCGCGCGGCGGCTCAAGGCCGATGCCGCGACGGCGCACATTCCCATCGTGTTCATGACGGGGCTGACCGAGACGGAGCACCTGGTGGCCGCGCTGGAGGCGGGCGGCGTCGACTACGTCACCAAGCCCATCAAGCCGAAGGAAGTGCTGGCGCGCATGAACGTGCACCTGCAGGGCGCGCGCCGCGCGAGGCAGGACGCGCGGCAGGCCGGCCAGGCGCGCAACGCGCTCGACGCCTTCGGCTACGCCAGCATCACGGTGCGCCTGCCCGAAGGCAAGCTCATCTGGCAGACGGCGCTCGCGCGCGACCTGCTGCTGCGCTACTGCGACACGCGCGCGCCCGAGACGCCGCCGGCGGTGCTCGAATGGCTGCGCAGCCACACGCCCGATGCGCGCGAGCGCGGCATCGAGCCGCCGGCGCTGTCGATCGTGCAGGGGGCCGGCAGCCTCACGCTGCGGCTGCACCAGCAGACCGGCGGCGACGACGACGGCGACGAGTGGATGATCATCATGCGCGAGGTGTCCGACACCGCCGTCATCGAGGCCATGAGCCTGAGCCTCAAGCTCACGGCGCGCGAGGCCGAGGTGCTGTACTGGGTGGTCAAGGGCAAGACCAACAAGGACATCGGCGAGATCCTCGGCAGCAGCCCCGCCACGGCCAAGAAGCACCTGGAGCGGGTGTACGTGAAGCTGGGCGTGGAGACGCGCACCGCGGCGGCGGGCGTAGCCATCAAGCGCATTCGCGAGCTGCAGCCCCAGTTCGAGATCTGAAGGGTACTCACCGCGTGGTGCCGTGTCATGGCGCCTGCTTTCCGCGTCCCTAGAATGGTTCGAGGCCCCCGGGACGCGAGCGATGAAGAACACCAGCCACAGCAGAACAACGACCCGACCGCCATCGCGCGGCTGGATGCTCGCGGCCTCCTGTCTTGGAGCGGGGCTGCTCGCAGCTCCCGTTGCACAGGCGGCGGGGCATTTCGATGTGGACGACGCCAGCACGCTCGACCCGGGCCAGTGCCAGTACGAGACCTGGTGGGGCCGCACCGGCGTCGAGCCCGTCACGGGCTTCCACTTCGGGCCGGCCTGCCGCGTCGGGCCTGTGGAACTGGGCCTGAACCTCGACCGAACCTCGGTGGGCGGCGTCCATTCGGTCACCGGCGGGCCGCAGCTCAAGTGGAATTTCTACGGACAGGCGGCCGACGCACCTTTCAGCGCAGCCGTGTCGATGGGCGCTGTGTTCGACTTCAAGCGCGGCGGCCGCGCGGGCGGGCAGTTCGTCGTTCCCGTCACCTGGCGGCCGCTGGACAGCCTGCAGATCCACGCGAACGTCGGCGCCGACTGGGCGACCGGAACCGGGGCGCGCACGCCGCGCGGCGGCGTCGGCGTGGAGTGGGCTCTGAACGACACGGTGTCGCTCATCGCCGAGCGCAACCGCGCCTCGAACGCCTGGACATCGCGCGTGGGCGGGCGCTTCAGCATCACGCCGCTGATCAGCGTGGACGTGAGCGCATCGCGCACCGGGCCGCAGGGTGTGCGCGGCTTCGTGATCGGGCTGAACCACGAGTTCAGCTGGAAGTGAGCCGGCCCTAGCGCAGGTGGCGCTGGATGCGCTTCTCGTCTTCCGCCAGCTGCTGGCGCATGAGCGAAATGAAGTCGCGCGCGGTGGCCGAGAGCACCTTGCCCGCCGGCAGCGCCAGCAGGCAGGTGAAGTACACGTCGACCGAGAATTTGCGCACCACCAGCCCGCGCTCCGCGTAGTCGAGCGCGGTGATCGGGTTGACCAGCCCCACGCCCAGGCCGCGCAGCGCCATCTCGCACACGCTGGCCGCGTAGGGCGTCTGCACCAGCACGCGCAGCGCCACGCCGTGCGGCGCCAGCGCAGCCTCGAGCCGCTGGTGCGAGGGGTCTTCGGGGTTGAGCGAGAGAAACGGCGCCTCTGCGAGCTGCTCGGGCTTGATGGTCTTGAAGCGGGCCAGCGCGTGGTTGGGCGGCATCACCACCACGCCGGGAAAGCGCGAGAAGGTGGAGTGGTCGATGCCTTCGAGCGAGAGCTCGTCGGCCATCAGCCCGAAGTCGGAGATGCCCATGGCCACGCGGTCGCGCACGTCCTTCGAGCTCAGCACCTGCAGCGACACCTGCGGCCAGGGGCTCGCGCCGCGGTGCGCCTTCAGCCGCGCCAGCGCGCGCGGCATGAAGCCCAGGCCGTAGGCCGGAAAGCAGCTGAGCTCGAGCTGGCTCACGCCGAAGTCGCGCAGGCTGCGCACCCGGTGCTCGATGGCGTCCATGCCGATGAAGACCCGCTCCACCTCCACCCACAGCGCGCGCGCCTCGGGCGTGGGCACCAGCCGCCCGCCGATGCGCTGGAACAGCAGCATGCCGGCCTGGGTCTCCAGGCGCTTGAGCGACTGGCTGATGGCGGGCTGCGTCACGTGCAGCAGCGCGGCGGCCTTGCGCGTGGAACTGCTGCGCATGAGTGCCCGGAACGTTTCGATTTCGCCGAATCGCATCGATAAGTTCTGTTATCGGTTGAGTATCTGAGGCTGCGTAATTTTATTTCCGATTGCATAAGATTTAGTCACAACTTCATCAAGCGCAGACCCCCGTGACGACATCGCCCGTTCTGGATTTCAAGTTCGCCGCTCCCCCGATGGATCCGCTGAGCCATCCTTCGTCCCCGGGCCATCTCCCCGGGCTGGTCCGCGACCGCACGCCCAAGCCCGTGCGCAACCCGAACCTGCGCGGCCTGCAGTGCCTGCGCTGCGACGCGCTCTACCCGGTCACGCTGGCGCACGACGGCTGCCCGGCGTGCCGGCGCGAGGGCATCCACGTGGCGTTGCGCGCCAGCTACCTGCCTGACAGTGCCGAGCTGATGCCCATGCCCTACACCTCCAGCTTCGCGCTGGGCGAGGGGCAGACGCCGCTGCAGGACATGCCCGGGCTGGCGCAGCAGTTCGGCGTGTCGCGCCTGTCGATCAAGGACGAGTCGTGCAACCCCACCGGCTCGCACAAGGACCGCATGACCGCGGTCGGCGTGGCGCAGGCGCTCGACTTCGACGCCCACACGCTGGTGCTGGCCTCTTCCGGCAACGCGGCCGTCTCGGCGGCGCACTACGCATGGGCCGCGGGCCTGGGCTGCGAGGTCGCGACCTACGAGGGCATGCCGGCCACCTACGCGCGGCAGCTCGACGCGCTGGGCGCGCGGCGCTACGTGTTCTCCGACAACGCCGGCCGCTGGGCCTTCGTGCGCGAGCGCTCGCAGCACCCCGGCTATTTCGCGCTCACCAACTACCGCCTTCCCGCGCTGGGCAGCGCGCCGCTGGCGATCGAGGGCTACAAGCCGATCGCGCTGGAGTGCGTGAACGAGGGCGGCCTGCCCGACCACGTCGTGATCCCCACGGCGCGCGGCGACCTCGCGTGGGGCATCTACGCGGGCTTTCGCGACCTGCTGGCAGCCGGGCGCATCGCGCGCCTGCCGAAGCTCTGGCTGGTGGAGCCGTTCCCGCGCCTTGCCCGCGTGTTCGCGGGTGGCGCCATCAACGGCAGCTACCCGGGCCACACGGCGCAGTTCTCCACCGCGGGTGCCACCGTCACCTACCTGCAGTGGCAGGCAGCCACCGCCACCGGCGGCGGCGCCGTGGTGGTGAACGACGACGAAGCCCGAGCCGCACGCCGCGTGCTCACCGCGGCCGGCGTGAGCGCCGAACTGTGCGCCGCGGGCGGCCTTGCCGCGCTGCGCCAACTGCGAGAAAGCAACTCCATCGCTGCGGACGCGCACGTGGTGCTGATGCTGACGGCCAACGCGACCGGCGATCCGAGCTGGCCCGACCGCCCGGTTTAACTTTCCAGGAATCCAACATGCCGACGATGAATCGCCGGGCCTTCGCGGCCTCCGGCTCTGCAGCCCTGCTCGCCTCTTTTGTCAGCCCCGCGTGGGCTGCCTACCCCGACAAGCCGGTGAAGCTCGTCGTGCCGTGGGCGGCCGGCGGCAGCACCGACGCCATTGCCCGCGCCATGGCGCAGCGCATGAGCCAGACCATCGGCAGCCCGGTGATCGTGGACAACCGGCCCGGCGCCGCCGGCATGATCGGCACCGACGCCGTGGCCAAGGCCGCGCCCGACGGCTACACGCTTGCCATCGTCGAGCTCCCGCACGCCATCGCGCCAGCGGTGACGGCGAAGCTGCCCTACGACCTGCTGCGCGACTTCACGCCGGTGACCATGATCGGCACCTCGCCGCTGGTGTTCTTCGCGGGCATGGGCGACGACAGCAAGGACTTCAAGACCTTCCTGAAGACCGCTGCGGCTGCCGCCGCCAAGGGCTCGCCGCCTGCCATCGCGCACAGCGGCGCGGGCACGGTGAGCCACCTCGCGGGAGAGCTGCTCGCGAGCCGCACGAAGATCCCGTTCAACATGGTTCCGTATCGCGGTTCGGCGCCTGCGCTCACCGACGTGGCGGCGGGCACGGTGGCGGGGCATTTCGCGACGTTGGCCAGCGGCTCCAGCCTGCTGGGCGCCAACCGCATCCGGCCGCTGCTGGTGACGAGCACGCAGCGGGTGAACCTGCCCGGCCTGCAGAACGTGCCGGCGCTCGCCGAGAACGGCCTCAGGGGCCTGGAGATCGACCAGTGGTGGGCCCTGGTGGCGCCGGCCACCACGCCGCTGGACGTGATCGAGAAGCTGCGCCGCGAGGCCGTCGCCGCGCTGGAGCATCCGTCGGTGAAGGAGCGGCTGTCGGTGCTCGGCGTGCAGATGAAGGGATCGACGCCGGCCGAGCTGCGCGCCTTCCTGCGCTCGGAGGCGGAGCGCTGGCAGAAGGCCGCGCACGAGATCGGGCTGCAGCCGCAGTAAGCCCCGGCAGGGCTACTTCGCGTCGCTGTAGACGGTGGCGCGCGACACGCCCATGTGCGCCGCCGCGATCTCGGCGCCGCGGCGGACTTCGAGCATGCCGGCCTTCTTCAGCTCCTGCACCAGCTGCTTGCGGTCGGCCGGCTTCAGCGAGCGCGGCGTGGTCGCGCGCGCGGCGGCGAACTCGTCGATGCGCGCGTGGATGCGGTCCGAATGGCTGCCGCCGCCGGCTTCGAGGTGCTCGTGCACTTCCCTGTCGTCGATGCGCGTGAACTGCGAGATCGCGCCCTGGAAGCTCTGGAACAGCGTCAGGTCGACGTTCAGGCACAGCGCGGCTACGTACTCGCCGCTCTCGTCCTTGATGCCGATGGAGGTGCTCTTGACCTTGCGCCCGTCGGGAAAGGTGTTGGCGTAGTTCGCGATCACCGCCGGGAACTCCGGGTCGCGGATGCGCGCCAGGCCCAGTTCGGTGACCGAATCGCCGACGTCTCGGCCGCTCAGGCCGTTCTCGATCGCGTGGATCGCGTTCCTGGGGTTGCTCAGGTCGTGCACCACCACCTCGCAGAAGGGCGCGAAGGTCTGGCCCAGGCCCTCGGCGATGTTGCTGAGCATGTCGAGCAGCTGCTTGTTCGGCTTCTTCTTCATACCGGGGAATGTATCCAGCTCTGGACGAACAATCTGATTTATACAAAAAGTATAGTATTGGATGTATTATCCAGTTCTGTTCAGATTGTTGATGCAGGAGCCACGAATGACAGAACGCGCACGCTACGTCGATCCCCGCACCGGCCGGCGCCACGAGCTGTCCGAACGCCGCTGGCGCTCGGACGACGGCAACCCGATGCTGGTCACGCCGCTGCCGGGCATCGGGCGCGACGACATCGATTCGCGTACGCGCTCGCTGTGGCGTTACCGCGCGGCGCTGCCCGTGGCCATCGACAGGCCCGCGAGCATGGGCGAAGGCTGCACGCCGCTCGTGCAGAAGCGCTGGGGCGACTTCGAGCCGCACTTCAAGCTGGAGTGGTTCAACCCGACCTGCAGCTTCAAGGACCGTGGCGCGGCGGTGATGATGTCCTTCCTGCGCCAGATCGGCGTCGATGCGGTGCTGGAAGACAGCTCGGGCAACGGCGGCGCGGCCATCGCCGCCGCGGGCGCCGCGGCCGGCATGCGCGTGAAGGTGCTCGCGCCGAGCTACACGCCCGCGCCGAAGGTGGCGCAGATCCGCGCCTTCGGCGCCGAGGTGCAACTGGTGCCGGGGCCGCGCGAGGAGTCGGAACACGAGGCGGTGCGGCAGTCGGAATCGATCTTCTACGCGAGCCACAACTGGCATCCGTTCTTCCTGCAGGGCACGAAGACGCTGGCCTACGAGCTGTGGGAAGACCTGGGCTTCGTGGCGCCGGACAACGTCGTGATTCCGACCGGCGCGGGCAGCAACGTGCTCGGCTGCTGGATCGGCTTCAAGGAGCTGCTGGCGGCGGGGCAGATCAGGAGGCTGCCGCGCATCTTCGTTGCGCAGCCGCTGAACTGTTCGCCGATCGACGCGAGCTTCACCGCTGGCGTCGACACGCTCGTGGAGCGCGCCGTGCAGCCGACCATCGCCGAGGGCACGGCGATCAAGCGGCCGGTGCGGCTGGCGGAAATCATGCAGGCCCTGCGCGAGACGAACGGCAGGACCGTGGCGCTGACCGAGGAGCAGATCGCGGCGGCGGTGCGCCGGCTCGCGGCCTGCGGCCTTTACGCGGAGCCGACTTCCGCATCGGCCGCCGCGGCCATCGACGTGCTGGCGCAGCGCGGCGATATCAGGAGCACCGAGACGACCGTGGCGCTGCTGACTGGCACCGGGCTGAAGTCGACGCAGTTCATGACCGGGCTCTTCGCGGACGCGGCCGCCGCATAGCGGGCCTGCTCAACAAAAAATGGCCCCCACGCCGCGCGGCATGGGGGCCATCCTCTTGCTTGCCGATTCGTTGCCGGCTCGCTCCCTGATCGGCTCTATTTCCCCTGAGCCCTTATTTCCCTTATCTCCACTTCCAGCCCACGCCGGCGTTCACGCCCCATTCCTTGCCGTTGGTCGAAATGCCCGCGCCCCACGACATCCCTCCGTCGCCGGCAAGCGCCTTGAAGGTCAGCGCCACGGCGCTGTAGCCCTTGTAGCTGCCCACCCCGACGCCCACGGTCTTCTCGCCCGGGGCGAGTGTGGGCAGGTAGGTGCCCGACATGGCCATGGCCATCGCCGTGCCCGTGTAGGCGATGCGCGCCACGTCGGCGACCTGGCTGCGCACCTGGTTGAGCTGGTTCACGTTGACAGCATCCATGGGTTGCACGCCCGGCGCAACGTTGGAGATGCGCGTGCCTCCCGGCGCCTGGCCGTTGCCCAGCACGATCTGGCTGTAGTCGACGGAGCCATCGGCGCGGGTCGTGTATTGCGCACTGCTGGCCCGGGAGGCGGCTTCGGATGCCTTGAGCTGCGCCACGTTCGCCGCGTCGCTGTCCGCCGTGCCGGCCGCCACGCCGGTGATCTGGCGGAAGCGGCCGCTGGCTGCGTCGCCGACCGAAGCGGCTGCCTGTGTGCTGGCGGTGGCCTTGACGGCGGCCTGTTGCTGCGCCGATGTGTTGCGAGGCACGTATCCGGCCACGCCGGCAGCGGTGGCGGCCACCGAGCCGGCGCCCAGCGCCACGCCCTCGCTCTGCTGCACCACCGCGCCGAAGCCGATGGCGGTGCCCTTGGCGATCCGCGGCGACTGGCTCAGCGACGTTCCACCGGCATCGGCGTTGTCGCCGAGAGCGGTGCCGCCTCCGCCTGCGCGCGAACTCGCGCCGATGGCCTGCGAGCCCGTGGCCAGCGCGCCGGTGCCGATGGCGATCGCGTTCGCGCCTGTCGCGAGAGCGTAGGAGCCCACGGCCAACGCGTTGTTGGCTGCTGCCTTGGCGCCTGTGCCGGCCGCAAGGGAGCTGGAACCGCTGGCCTCCGATTGCGGGCCGATCGCAACGGAACTGTCGCCGCTGGCCATCGAGTCGCCCGCCGTCGACTTGGTGTGGAAGTACTTGGTACCCGTGTTGTAGATGGTGCTGACCGACGTGCTCAGGCTGCGAAGGTTGCCGTTGGCGGTGGACAGGCCGGTGGAGAGGCTTCCGATGCTTGCCGCGGTGGACGTGGACAGGCTGGCGAGGGCGCCATTGGCCGTATTGAGGCCGGTCGACAGGCTGCCGATGCCGGCGGCGGTGGAGGTGGACAGGCTGGCGATGGTTCCGTTGGCCGTGTCCAGGCTGGTGGACAGCGAAGCGGTGGCGGTCGAGAGCTGGCTGACGTTGACTGCGTCGGTCGCAGAGCCGCCGGCGGCGACATTGGTGAGCCTGCGCTCACTGCCGCCGCTGCCCACCGACACCTCGCCGGCCGGCGTCGCAGCTGTGACCGCGGTTCCCGCGGCCGGTGTGTAGGCGGGCGCACCCTGCAGGTTTGCCAGCGAGTCGGCGGTGGTGCTGCCGGCGCCGATGGCGGCGGAGTTGTCGTACTTCGCGGAGGCGCCGCTGCCAAGGGCCACGGCACCCTGGCCGGCTGCACTGGACGCCGCGCCGATCGCGGCCGAGTTCAGCCCCTGTGCCTGTGCGTCGTAGCCGAAGGCGGCGCTCCCGGTTCCCGAGGCGTTGCTCGAGAGCCCGGCCGCGGTGGCCCATTTGCCGGCGGTGCTGGAGAACCCGATGGCGGTGGCCCCGTCGCCCGTGCCCTGCGAGTAGCTGCCGTACACCGTCACGCCGTCCAGGTTGTTGCCGCTCGAGTTGCAGCCGGTGATGTTGGACCAGGGACCGGTCCCGTCGACCGGCATGCTGTTCGTTCCGGTGACGGTCACTCGGCCGATGGTTGCCGTGCTCGAGCTGTTGCAGTTGGCCGGAGCGTAGGTCGATGCACTTGCTGTGAGCGGCGAGAGCTGGAGCCCGCTCGCGAGAACTGCGGTCACGGCTGACAGCCTGAAGCCGATGTGGCCGCGGCGGGTGTTTCTGTAGGAATTGCTCATGGATTTTTCTTTGAAATCGATCTTCTGAAAAAGAAATGCGGATTCGATGCGCGTGACGAGACGGCCTGATTCCCTTGCCGGGATCGGGCGTCGTTCGGTTCGCGGGGGCGAAAGATGGATTTCCCAACTTCGGGAAATCGGCCTTGCCAATGGCTGCGCGCGGGCGCGGTTCAGGCAGGCAAGTGGCGGTGCGCGAGCTAGCCGCAGGGCTCGGGTGAAATCATTCCAACCTCTCTGTGTTTATTCGACGATGAAAGTCGCGCAGAGGTGCGTTGCAAGCTCCGCCAAGACTTCGAGGTTGCGGAATGTATCGACTGGAAATTGGCTCGGACAATGACCATTGATGTCAATTAATGGCATTCCTCCGGGATTGAATTATTTCCGGATTGCGACTTTTGTTTTTTGGGCGAGAAGAAGTCCGCGATTTCGATTTTTCTCTTCAGAAGAATCTCACGGCCAAAACAGTCATGCGGCGCATTGATGACGAAAAATGCCGGTAGGGAGTCGGCGCCCAAGGGCCGAAATGTTCCTCCGTCCGCAACAAAAAATCACGCTTTTCAGATGGGAGGCAAGCGGCGTGGCATTGCGCCCTGCCTTTCGAGCAGCGCTACCAGGGCCAGGCGATGCGCGTGCCTGTTCGGGTCTCGGCAGCGCGCGCATGAAGAAGGCGTGCGACGGTGAGGTCCTGCAGCGCGAGGCCCGTCATGTCGAAGACGGTGATGTCTTTCGGGGCGCGCCCGAAGGCGGCCTTGCCGCTGAGCAGGTCGCCCAACTCCATGCATTCGGTGTCGGGCGCCCATTGCGTTTCGCCGATCTGCCGGACCTGCGTGCGGTCGTCGACGAACAGGCGCGCGCGTGCCAGCAGGCCTTCCGGCAGCTCCCGCTTGCCGCGGGTGTCGGCGCCTACGCAGTTCAGGTGCGTGCCGGGCTGCACGGCATCGAGATCGAACAGCGCGCCGCCGCCCGGCGTGGCGGTGATCACGATGTCGCTGCCGGCCACGGCGGCGTTGCGGTTCGTGGCTGGTGCAATGTCGCAGCGGCCGGCGAAGTGCGCTTCGAAGGCGGCATTGCGCTCGCCGCTCGCAGTTATATAGAGAGCCTCGCGCAGCGAGGGGATGAGCCGAAGCGCGAAGTCGAGCTGGATCCGCGCTTGTACGCCGGTGCCGAAGATGCACAGCCGCTCACTGTCGGGCCGTGCGAGCAGCTGCAGGCCCAGCCCGCCGGCCGCGCCGGTGCGCGCGGTGGTCACCGTGTTGCCGTCGATGACGCACAGCGGCCGCCCTGTCGCCGGGTCGATCAGCATGATGGTGGCCTGATGGGGCTCGCCGCCGCGCTGCCGGTTGGCCGGCCAGAAGCCGGCGGCCTTGAAGCCGAGCAGCCCCTGGGCCTGCACGTCGCCGGACTTGATGCCGAACACGCCGCCGGTGCCGAGAGGTTCGCGCACCACCGGGAACACGCGGCCCTCGCGTTCGCTGTGCAACATGAAGGCTTCGCGCACGGCCCCGAGCACTTCATCGGGGGAGAGGAGGGCGTCGACCTGGTTCTTGTCGAGAAGCAGGAGTTGGGCGTCGGCGGCCGCGGCGAAGAATGTCATCTGGAAATATTATCTATTTCCAGACAAAAAATCAAAACGACCGGCAGGCCGAGGCGGTCAGCGCCCCGTGTGCACCTTGATCCGTATCGTCGCCACGTCCCAGCCCCGGTTCTTGAGCCGGGTCACGAGCATCGGCGAGAGCTGGCGCAGCTTGGCTGCCGCGGCGCTGCCCTTGACCAGCAGACACCAGACGTCGCCCTCGGCCGGACCGGCCTGCACGGCCGCGCGCATGGCCGGCGGGATCAGCCCTTCCACCGCCTTGAGCCGCTCCGTGGTGTCGCGCGCGCGCGCCATTAGGCTGCCCAGCGTCGGGGCGCCTTCCGCAGCCTGCTGCAGCGAAATGGCGGGGGGAAGTCGGCGATACATCGGTAATCCAGGGGTTAGAAACAAGACAGCTAAAATGCCCGGTTTGCCGGCGATTGCGCCGGAAAAAGGCTGCTTGCTTTCATGGAAAGCGCGCCCAACTGCTTTCACCATATCTTAGGGAATCCGGTCGAAGTGCCTGCCGTATCTCATCAGGCGCCCGCCCATCTCCACCCATGGCAACCAACTTCCTGACCCAGATTTTCGGCAGTCGCAACGACCGGCTGCTCAAGCAGTATCGCAAGACGGTGGAACGCATCAATGCGCTCGAACCCGAGTTCGAGAAGCTCAGCGACGACGCACTGCGCGCCAAGACCCAGGAATTCAAGGACCGCATCGCCAAGGGCGAAACCCTCGACGCCCTGCTGCCCGAAGCCTTTGCCACGGTGCGCGAGGGTTCCAAGCGCGTCATGAAGATGCGCCACTTCGACGTCCAGCTGCTCGGCGGCATGGCGCTGCACAACGGCAAGATCTCCGAAATGCGCACCGGCGAAGGCAAGACGCTGACCGCCACGCTGCCGGTGTACCTGAACGCGCTGTCCGGCAAGGGCGTGCACGTGGTCACGGTGAACGACTACCTCGCCAACCGCGACGCGACCTGGATGGGCCGCCTCTACAACTTCCTCGGCCTGACGGTGGGCATCAACCTGCCGCAGATGCCGCGCGAGGAGAAGCAGCAGGCCTACCGCAGCGACATCACCTACGGCACGAACAACGAGTACGGCTTCGACTACCTGCGCGACAACATGGTCTACGAGCCCGGCGACCGGGTCCAGCGCGGGCTGAACTACGCGATCGTCGACGAGGTGGACTCCATCCTGATCGACGAGGCCCGCACGCCGCTGATCATCAGCGGCCAGGCCGAAGATCACACCGACCTGTATCTGGCCATCAACAAGGTGGTGCCGCTGCTCAAGAAGCAGGAAGGCGAAGCCGACCCGCGCACCGGCGAGGGCGTCACGGTGCCCGGCGACTTCACGGTCGACGAGAAGACGCACCAGGTGTTCCTCACCGAGGACGGCCACGAGAACGCCGAGCGCCTGCTGAGCGAATTCAAGCTGCTGCCCGAGGGCGCGTCGCTCTACGACCCGGCCAACATCACGCTGATGCACCACCTGAACGCGGCGCTGCGCGCCCGTCACCTCTACCACCGCGACCAGCACTACGTGGTGCAGCAGGGCGAAGTGGTGATCGTCGACGAGTTCACCGGCCGCCTGATGAGCGGGCGCCGCTGGAGCGACGGCCTGCACCAGGCCGTGGAAGCCAAGGAAGGCGTGGAGATCCAGGCCGAGAACCAGACGCTGGCCTCCATCACCTTCCAGAACTACTTCCGCCTGTATTCCAAGCTCGCCGGCATGACCGGCACGGCCGACACCGAGGCCTACGAGTTCCAGGAGATCTACGGCCTCGAGACCGTCATCATCCCGCCGAACCGCACGAGCAAGCGCGAGGACCAGCTCGACCGCGTCTACAAGACCACGCGCGAGAAGTACGAGGCGGCCATCCAGGACATCCGCGAGTGCTACGAGCGCGGCCAGCCGGTGCTGGTGGGCACCTCGTCCATCGAGAACTCCGAGATCATCGACGGCCTGCTCACCCAGGCGGGCCTGCCGCACCAGGTGCTCAACGCCAAGCAGCATGCGCGCGAGGCCGACATCGTGGCGCAGGCCGGCCGCACGAAGATGATCACCATCGCGACCAACATGGCAGGCCGCGGCACCGACATCGTGCTTGGCGGCAACATCGAGAAGATGATCGAGGCCATCGAGAACGACGAAGGCCGCGACGAGGCTGCCAGGCAGGCCGACATCGCCCACATCCGCGCCGAGTGGACCAAGGACCACGAGTTCGTGAAGTCGCTCGGGGGCCTGCGCATCATCGCCACCGAACGCCACGAGTCGCGCCGCATCGACAACCAGCTGCGCGGCCGCTCGGGCCGCCAGGGCGACCCCGGCTCCTCGCGCTTCTACCTGAGCCTGGACGATCCGCTGATGCGCATCTTCGCGGGCGACCGCGTGAAGGCGATCATGGACCGCCTGAAGATGCCCGACGGCGAGGCCATCGAGGCCGGCATCGTCACGCGCAGTATCGAGAGCGCGCAGCGCAAGGTCGAGGCGCGCAACTTCGACATCCGCAAGCAGCTGCTCGAGTACGACGACGTGTCGAACGACCAGCGCAAGGTGATCTACCAGCAGCGCAACGACATCCTCGACGCGGCCGACCTGACGGCGCAGATCGCGGCGCTGCGCGAAGGCTGCTTCACCGACCTCGTGCGCCAGTACGTGCCGGCCGAGTCGGTGGAAGAGCAATGGGACCTGGACGGCCTGGAGAAGAGCCTCTTCAACGAGTGGGGCATCGACATGCCGCTCAAGAAGGAAGTCGAGGCTTCCGAGGCCATCGCCGACGAGGACATCGTCGAGAAGGTGCTCAAGAACGCCAACGAGACCTTCGACGCCAAGGTCGCGCTGATCGGCCAGGAGAACTTCACCCAGTTCGAGCGCATGGTGCTGCTGCAGAGCATCGACACCCACTGGCGCGAACACCTGGCCTCGCTCGACTACCTGCGCCAGGGCATCCACCTGCGCGGCTACGCGCAGAAGCAGCCCAAGCAGGAATACAAGCGCGAAGCCTTCGAGCTCTTCGGCCAGTTGCTCGATTCGGTCAAGAACGAGGTCACGCGCCAGCTCATGACGGTGCGCGTGCAGTCGAGCGAGCAACTCGAACAGGCCGCCGAAGCGATGGAAAGCCGCGGCGAGAACGTCTCGAACATCACCTACTCGGCACCGACCGAGACGGGCGAAGTCGAGGTGCGCGTCGACGAGGAAAACCAGCGCCGCATCGCGGCCGCCGGGCTGGGCGCGCTCGGCGCGGAGGCTGCCGCCTTCGCCCGCGTCGGCCGCAACGACCCGTGCCCCTGCGGCAGCGGCAAGAAGTACAAGCAGTGCCACGGCAAGCTGACCTGAAGTAGACATGCTCCCCAGGCTTGCCGCACTTCGTGTGGCCGCCAACCCCCTCGCCGGGGGCGATACCGGCGGCCCGGCAAGGCCGGTTCCGCGGTATCCCTGGCGACGAAAAGTGCGTCTTGTCGGTGCCGATGAAAAATTGATACGCAAGAAGGAATAAGTGCCATGCCCGTGAACCTGTCTGCCCCTGATCCTGCCGCCTTGTTCGCGGTGCCCGGCGTTCGCATCGGCGTGGCCGAGGCGGGCGTGCGCAAGGCCAATCGCAAGGACCTGACGGTCGTGCTGATCGACGAAGGCTCGGCCGTCGGCGGCGTGTTCACGCAGAACCGCTTCTGCGCGGCGCCGGTGCAGGTCTGCCGCGAGCACCTGGCTGCTAACCACGGCATCCGGGCGATGGTCATCAACACCGGCAATGCCAATGCGGGCACCGGCGAAGACGGGCTGATGCGCACGCGCTCCACCTGCATCGCGCTGGCGCGCAAGCTGGAGATCTCGCCCGAGCAGATCCTGCCGTTCTCCACCGGCGTGATCATGGAGCCGCTGCCCGTCGACCGCATCGAGGCCGGCCTTCCCGCCGCCCTGGCCGATGCCAAGGCGGACAACTGGGCGCGCGCGGCCGAGGGCATCATGACCACCGACACGATCCCCAAGGCGTTCAGCCAGCAGGTTCAGGTCGGCGGCGCCACCGTCACCATCACCGGCATCAGCAAGGGCGCCGGCATGATCCGCCCGAACATGGCGACCATGCTGGGCTTCCTGGCGACCGACGCGAAAATCGACCCCTCGCTGATCCAGCCGCTGGCCAGGCAGCTGGCCGATGCCTCGTTCAACCGCGTGACCATCGACGGCGACACCTCGACGAACGACTCGTTCGTGGTCATCGCCACGCAGAAGGCCGCGCACGCGACCATCACCTCGCTCGACTCGGCCGAGGGCAAGGCGCTGGTGGCTGCGATGCAGAACGTGGCGCGCCAGCTGGCGCAGGCCATCGTGCGCGACGGCGAGGGGGCGACCAAGTTCATCACCGTCCAGGTCGAAGGCGGCCGCGACGCTGCCGAGTGCAAGCAGGTGGCGTACGCCGTGGCGCACTCGCCGCTGGTCAAGACGGCCTTCTACGCCAGCGACCCGAACCTGGGCCGCATCCTGGCGGCCGTGGGCTATGCGGGCATCGCCGACCTCGACCAGACCGGCATCGACCTGTTCCTCGACGACGTGCATGTGGCGGTCAAGGGCGGGCGCAATCCGTCGTACCGCGAGGAAGACGGCCAGCGCGTGATGAAGCGCAGCGAGATCACCGTGCGCATCGGCCTGGGCCGCGGCAATGCCAGCGAGACGGTGTGGACCTGCGACTTCAGCCACGAATACGTGACGATCAACGCCGATTACCGGTCATGAATGAGCAGTTCCAGAGGCTGATCGAGCGAGCCGAACAGCTCATCGGGCGCATCGAATCGATCCTTCCGCAGCCGCTGGCCGAGCCGGCCGACTGGAACGCGTCCATCGCCTGGCGCTACCGCCGCCGCAGCTCGGGCCACGGCGTGCTGGAGCCGGTGAAGCACGTGGCGGCGATGTCGCTCGATTCGCTGAAGGAAATCGACGTCCAGAAGGAAAAGATCGCGCGCAACACGCAGCAGTTCGTCGAAGGCAAGCCAGCCAACAACGTGCTGCTGACGGGCGCTCGCGGCACGGGCAAGTCGTCGCTCATTCGCGCCTGCCTGCAGACCTACGCGCCGCAAGGGCTGCGCCTGATCGAGGTGGACAAGGCCGAGCTCACCGACCTGCCCGACATCGTCGAGGTGGTGTCGCAGCGGCCCGAGAAGTTCATCGTGTTCAGCGACGACCTGAGCTTCGACGAGGGCGAGCCGGGCTACAAGGCGCTGAAGTCGATCCTCGACGGCTCGATCGCGGCGTCGACGCCCAACGTGCTGATCTACGCCACCAGCAACCGGCGCCACCTGTTGCCCGAGTACATGAAGGACAACCTCTCGTACACCCACACCGAGGACGGCGAAGTCCATCCCGGCGAGGTGATCGAGGAAAAGATCTCGCTGTCGGAGCGCTTCGGCCTCTGGGTGAGCTTCTATCCCTTCAGCCAGAACGAATACCTGACGATCGTGGGCCAGTGGCTCTCGTCGTTCGGCGTGGACGAGGCCGCCATCGCGGCGGCGCGTCCCGAGGCGCTCGTTTGGGCGCTGGAGCGCGGCTCGCGCAGCGGCCGCGTGGCCTACCAGTTCGCGCGCGACTACGCAGGGCGGAGCAAGGCGTGAGCGAACAGACCCGCAAGCACACGGAAGTCGCGGTCGGCGTGCTGATCCGCATGTCCGACGGCGCGCTGCTGCTTTCGACGCGGCCCGAGGGCAAGGCCTACGCGGGCTTCTGGGAGTTTCCCGGCGGCAAGATCGAGGCGGGCGAGACGGTCGAACAGGCGCTGCGGCGCGAGCTTCAGGAAGAGCTCGGCATCACCATCGACGGCGCTGAGGTCTGGAAGGTGACCGAGCACGACTACCCGCACGCGCTGGTGCGCCTGCACTGGTGCAAGGTCACGGCCTGGAGCGGCGAATTCGAGATGCGCGAAGGCCAGCGCATGGCCTGGCAGCAGCTGCCGCTGGACGTGGCGCCGGTGCTGCCGGGCGCGTTCCCGGTGCTGCAGTGGCTGTCGCAAGAGCGCGGCCTGCCGTTCGTGGCGCCGCCGGTGGTCGCGCCTGCCGACGCGCCGGCCAGCTGATCGCTTGATGCATCCCAAGTACCGTCCGGACATCGACGGCCTGCGGGCAATCGCCGTGGGCTCGGTACTGGTCTACCACGCGTTCCCGACGGCGCTGATGGGCGGTTTCGTCGGCGTCGACATCTTCTTCGTGATCTCGGGCTTCCTGATCACGACCATCATTCTCCAGAGCCTCGCGGCGGGCGACTTCAGCTACCGCGACTTCTATGCGCGGCGCATCCGGCGGATCTTCCCGGCGCTGATCGTGGTGCTGTTCGCCACGCTCTGCGCGGGCTGGTACCTGCTGCTGTCCGACGAGTTCGCCGAGCTCGGCAAGCAGACCGTGGGCGGCGCGGCCTTCGTCGCCAACTTCGTGTTCTGGGGCGAGTCGGGCTACTTCGACACGGCCGCCGAGACCAAGCCGCTGCTGCACCTGTGGTCGCTGGGCATCGAGGAGCAGTTCTACATCTTCTGGCCGCTGCTGCTGGGGCTCGCCTGGCGCAAGGGCTGGCCGATCGTGCGCGTGGTGCTGGCGGTGGCGGCGGTCTCGTTCGTCGTGAACGTGGCCACGGTGCATCCGCTGCCGGCGGCGTCGTTCTACTCGCCGGCTTCCCGTTTCTGGGAGCTGATGGTGGGCGGCATCCTGGCCTGCATGCGGCTGAAGCCGCCGGCGCCGAGCGCCTGGCGCAGCCATTTGCAGTCGGTGGTGGGCGTGGGGCTGATCGTGCTCGGGCTGGTGATGATCCGCAGCAACAAGGCCTTCCCGGGCTGGTGGGCGCTGCTGCCCACGCTGGGCGCCGTCAGCTGCATCGCCGCGGGGCCGAACGGCGTGCTCAACAAGTACCTGCTGTCGAACCGGGTGATGGTGTGGATCGGGCTCATCAGCTATCCGCTGTACCTGTGGCACTGGCCGCTGCTGGCCTTCGTGCGCATCGTGGAGGCCGATCCGCTGCATCCATCGCCGGTCTACCGCGCGGGCGCGATGGTGGCCGCCGTACTGCTGGCATGGGCCACGTACCGCTTCGTCGAACGCTACACGAGAAGCCGTCCCGGCACGGGGATCCTCAAGGCGCTGGGCGGCGGCATGGTGCTGATCGCCGCACTGGGCACCGCGATCTTCTTCGGCGTGCCCGGCCCCCGCAACGACAGCGACCGGCTGCAGGTCGTCGCCAACGCCACGCTGGACGCCGACTACTACGCCGGCTTCAAGCTCGACCAGATCGGCGAGCAGCTGGTCTACAAGACCGGAAACGGCCCCAAGCGCGTGCTCTTCGTGGGCGACAGCCACGTGCAGCAGTACGCGCCGCGCATCATGGAGCTGTCGCGCACGCTGTCGATGCCCGACAAGTCGGCCTGGTTCGTGACCCAGGGCGCATGCCCGGCGGTTCCGGGCGTGCAGGTCGACAAGAACATCGGATGCGCCGAGCGCCGCGACGCGATGCTGGCCTATGCGATGGGCCCGGAGGTCGACTCGGTGGTCATCGGTGGCTGCTGGAACTGCTACTTCGTCGGCCACGGGGCGCTGGAGTACTACTTCCGCGGCCCCGACAACAAGGTCCATCCGTTCCAGGGCGGCGACGGCATCGAGCGTTCGCTGGCCTCGCTGGAAGCCACGCTGCGCGAGCTGGCGCGGCACAAGAAGGTCTTCCTGCTGCTCGACAACCCCGGCGGCCCCGAGTTCACGCCCAAGCGCCTGATCGAAGGCAGCCGCCTCACGCACATGGAGGCGATGACCTCCTCGCCGACGGTGCCGCTGCCGGCCGACCAGAAGGCGCTCAACGACAGGCTGCGCGCCATCGCCGAGGCGAGCGGCGCGCAGCCCATCGATGCGATGGCTGCGCTGTGCAAGGACGGCGCCCATTGCCTGGTCACGCTGCCCGACGGCGCGCCCGCGTACAAGGACGCCGACCACCTGCGTCCGCGCTACACGCGCGAAGAGGCGAGCTACTTCGACCGGACCGTGCGCAGCGCCCCGGCGCAGCAGCCGTCGCGCTGAGCGGCCTTTCGCCAGCCGACCGACCGACAGATCGAAGAAGAGCAAGCGCCCATGCATCCCAAGTACCGCCCGGACATCGACGGCCTGCGCGCCATCGCAGTCGGCTCGGTGCTGGCGTACCACGCCTTCCCGAGCCTGCTGCCGGGCGGCTTCATCGGGGTCGACATCTTCTTCGTGATCTCGGGCTTCCTGATCACGACCATCCTTTTGCAGAGCCTGGCGGCAGGCGACTTCAGCTACCGCGACTTCTACGCGCGGCGCATCCGGCGGATCTTCCCGGCGCTGGTGCTGGTGCTGCTCGCGACGCTGGCCTTCGGCTGGTATGTGCTGCTGCCGGGCGAGTTCTCGCAGCTGGGCAAGCAGACCACGGGCGGCGCCGCCTTCTTCGCCAACCTCGTCTTCCTGGGCGAGGCCGGCTATTTCGACGCCTCGGCAGAGACCAAGCCGCTGCTGCACCTGTGGTCGCTGGGCATCGAGGAGCAGTTCTACATCTTCTGGCCGCTGATGCTGGGGCTGGCATGGCGCAGGCGCTGGCCGATGCTGCGCGTGGTGCTGGCGGTGGCCGTGATCTCGTTCCTCGTCAACGTGCTGACGGTGCAGGCGCACCGCGCGGCGGCTTTCTATTCGCCGCTGTCGCGCGCGTGGGAACTGATGGCGGGCGGGTTGCTGGCGGTCATGCAGCTGCAGTCAGTTGCACAAGGCGCCGCGAGCACCCGTGCGTGGAAGAAGCACCTGCAGTCGATCGTCGGCATCGCGCTGATCGTGCTCGGCCTCTTCATGACGCGCAGCACCAAGGCGTTTCCGGGCTGGTGGGCGCTGCTGCCGGTGCTGGGCGCGGCGAGCTGCATCGCGGCAGGGCCGGGCGGTGTGCTCAACCGGTATCTGCTGTCGAACCGGGTGATGGTGTGGATCGGCCTCATCAGCTACCCGCTGTACCTCTGGCACTGGCCGCTGCTGTCCTACGCGCGCATCGTGACCGGCGGCGAGCCGCCGCTGCAGCTGCGCATCGTGCTGGTGGCGGCGTCGGTCGTGCTGGCGTGGGCCACGTATCGCTTCCTGGAGCGCTTCGTCAAGCTGCACCTCTCGCAGGCCGTCCTGCGCGGGCTGGCGGGTGCGGGCGCGGCGCTGGCGCTGGCCGGTGTTCTTGTTTTCCTGGGCACGCCGATGCCTCGCCACGACAGCCCGGCCCTGCAGGCGGTGGCCGACGCGACCCGCGAGGACAACTACTACGACGGCTTCGAGGAGGCCGCGCTGGGCAACCAGTTCGTTTACCGCGCCGGCAACGGCAAGCACGACGTGCTGCTGATCGGCGACAGCCACGTCGAGCAGTACGCGCCGCGCGCGCTCGAGCTGGTGCGCACGCAGCCCGACAAGGCACGCACCATCTACTTCGCGACCAAGGGCTCGTGCCCGCCGGTGCCGGGCCTGTTCAGCGGCCCCGACACCGGCTGCGACGAGCGGCGCACCGCAGTGCTCGACCTGGCGCTCAAGCCCGAGATCGACTCGGTCGTGCTGGGTGCGTGCTGGAGCTGCTACTTCACCGGTGCCGGCCCGACGGTGAACTACTTCGTCGACGACCGGAAGGCCGTGCATCCGTTCATCGGCGGCGACGGCATCGATCAGTCGCTCAAGTCGCTGGGCGAGGTGCTGAAGCGGCTGTCGGCGCACAAGCCGGTCTACCTGGTGCTGGGCAATCCGGTGGGCATGGATTTCGATCCGCTGCGGCAGATCGAGGGCAGCCGCCTGGGGCGCATGACGGCGGAGTCGGGTCAGCTCAAGGCGCCGATGCCGCAGGACCAGGCGCAGTTCAACGCGCGGCTGAAGCAGGTGGCGCAGGCCAATGGCGCCAAGGTCATCGAGCCTTTCGCCAGCCTGTGCGCGGATGGCGAGTGCATCCGCAGCATGCCGGACGACGGTTCGCCAGCCTACAAGGACATCGGCCATCTTCGGCCGCGCTATGCGCGAAGCTTCGCGACGTACATCGATCCGGCGCTGCTGGATGAAGGCGCCGTCGGCAAGTAGGCGGCTTTTCCTGCCGACCTACTGGATCTTGGGATCGCCGAAAGGCTCATCGTCCGGCGGCGCTTCGGCGGGCATGCGGAATTCCTCGCTGGCCCAGGCGCCTAGGTCGATGCCTTTGCAGCGCGCGCTGCAGAAGGGCCGGTAGGCGTTGCTCGGCGCATAGACGCTCTCGCCGCCGCAGGTGGGGCAGCGCACGATGCGCTCGCCCTTGCTGTTCACCCCGGTCGTCATGCGCAAAGGGTGAGCTCGAACGGGGCGTCTTCCGAGCTCTGGTGCAGGCGGTCGTCCTTGTCGTGGCGCATCAGGCGCACCGAGACCATGAGGCGGTTGCCGCTGATTTCGGGGATCAGGCCCAGCTTGGGGTCGATGCGCAGGCGCAGCAGCTGGAAGCTGCGGCCCTGGGGCAGGTTCTGCTGGAACTGGCCGTTGACCGCGATCACCTTGTAGGGCACGTCGGCGTCGCGCAGCAGCTTGAGCAGCAGGTAGATCGACGAGGCCAGGGGCGACAGCGTGTTCGACCAGCGCTCGAGGTCGGCGCGGCGGCTGGTGGCCGGGCGGTGCTGCCAGGCGTAGTAGGCGGGCAGGTCGAATTCGCAGGTGCCGCCCGGAATGCCGGCGCGGCTGCGGATGCTCATGAGCCACTCGTTCTCGGTCAGCGCCTGGCCCGCCTTGCCGGCCACGCCGTTGAGGGTGGCGAAATTGCCTTCGAGCTGGCCGATGACCTGGTCGAGCACGGTCTCGGCGATGGCCGGATTGCCCCGGTAGCTGTTGAAGACGTTCTTGTGCTTGTCCAGGTCGCGCAGCACGTCGGCCTTGAGATCGGCGCGCGCGGCGACGTCCATGATCTCGAAGATCGTGACCAGGGCGTAGTGGTGGGACAGCGGGGATTCGGCCGGCACCAGCTCGCCGAGGCGGCGAAACAGGTGCTCTAGCCGCAGGTACGTGCGGATGCGCTCGTTGAAGGGGTACTCGTAGAGGATCACGCGTATCGGTTTTTCACGTCGGGTTCGGGCTCATTGCGTCTTGGCGGCCGGTGGCGGGAACACCTCGCGCACAGCCTCCAGCATACGCTGCCCGAAAAGAATGTAACCCCGGGTCGACACGTGGGTCTCGTTGGCAGGGAAAAGATCCTTCATCTTGAAGCGGTTCTGCTCGGCCAGCGCGAACAGGTCCGGTCCGATATTTTGCGGGTTGAACGCGGCCCGGAACGCATCGGCATGGTTTTGTTGCAAATACACGCTGGTCTTGTTCGGCACGACCATCCACACCACCTTGTAGGGCGCTGCAGTGCTCTCGAAGCGCTTCATGAAGCTCGCGGACTCGGCTGTCAGCGCCGGATTGACGCGGTCCTCGGCGGTCATCAGGAGCTTGTTGCAGGCGCGATGGCTGAACTGCTTGCAGCCCTCGGGCACCACGCGGGCGTCGATCAGCGGGCCCCAGCGATCGGGCGTGTTGGTCCAGCTGTCGGAGGCCAGGATCTCCTTGGTGTTTTGGTATGTCAACCAGCCGCTGAGCAACTGGGCATCCCAGTTGAGCTGGAAGCCAGGGGCCGGCCTGGACGGGTTCTCGAAGGGAGGTGGCGTCGGCTTGAAGCTGTGCTTCATGGTCTTGCACGACTTGGACTTCTCGATGCGGTCGTACAGCAGCCGTTCGATGCTCTCGACGATCACGACCTTGCCCTTGAAACCCGACTTCTGGAGCCAGCCCGAGAAGTCGTCGCAGAGCACGCCGCCCAGGTTGTCCCAGTGCGTGGTCGTGACCTTGTAGCCCGCGCCCACCAGTTTCGACTGCCATGCGTAGCGCACCGAGAAGCTGTCGCCGATCACCAGGATGTCGGATTCGTTGATGGGCCAGGTCTTGACGTCGGCGTCCGGGATGGGCGGCGGCGGCTCGTGCCAGCCGAATTCGCGCTCGGAGATGCGCCCGATGCGGGTCAGGTCGCCGTAGGGGATGGGCGTGAAGAGGCTGACCAGCAGCAGGGCGCAGCACACCAGGTAGCCCGCGGCGAAGATGCGAAGCCAGGTCCTGGCAGATTTCGTGTCTTCCATGTCGTCAGAACTGGAAATAGAGGAAGGGGCTGTAGCTGCCGAACTTCGACACGCACAGGCCAAAGAGGTAGACGCAGCCCAGGCCGGTGGCCCAGGTCGCCAGGCGCTGCAGGCGCGGGCGCCCGGCCAGGCCGGCGACGGCGGGAATCCAGCGGTCGAGCGTGATGGTGGGCGGCAGCGCCAGGCAGATCACGAGGCCGACCAGGATCGTCTGGAAGAATTCCGGCTTGCGGAACGGCACGCGGAACTCGCTGAAGGCCGACACGGGCGCGCCGTGCATGCCCAGCATGCCCTTGTAGATCTCGATGGCGGCCGACATGCTGTCGGCGCGGAAGACCACCCAGGCGATCATCACGCACAGGAAGGTGAGGAACCAGCCGGCCACGCGGCCATACCAGGTGGTTTCGGTCTTGCCGCGACGCACCTTGGCGTTCCAGAAGTGGTTGACCATCAGGTAGAAGCCGTGCAGCGCGCCCCAGAGCACGAAGGTCCAGGCGGCGCCGTGCCACAGGCCGCCCAGCAGCATCGTCAGGAACAGGTTGATGTAGCGCCGCGTCGGACCCTTTCGGTTGCCGCCCAGCGGCACGTAGAGGTAGTCGCGCAGGAAGGTCGACAGCGAGATGTGCCAGCGGCGCCAGAACTCGATCATGTTGGTCGACTTGTACGGCGACCTGAAGTTGAGCGGCAGTTGCACGCCCACGCACAGCGAGAGGCCCACGGCCATGTCGGAATAGCCCGAGAAGTCGAAGTAGATCTGCAGCGTGTACGCCAGCACCCCGAACCAGGCCGTGTACAGCGAGGGCAGCACGCCTTCGTGCACGCCCTTGAACATCATGTCGGCGTACTGGCCCAGCGGGTCGGCGATGAGCATCTTCTTGGCCAGGCCGAAGACGAAGATGCCCAGGCCCAGCGCGATGTTGTTGGCGTTGATCCTGTAGGTGGCCGGGCTGTTGAACTGCGGCATCATCTGCGCGTGATGCAGCACGGGGCCCGCGATCAGGTGCGGGAAGTAGGTCACGAACAGCACGTAATGGATGAAGCTGCGCTCGTGCACCTTGCCCTGCCAGCAGTCGACCAGGAAGGCGATCTGGGTGAAGGTGTAGAACGAGATGCCGATCGGCAGGACGATGTGGACCAGGTCGATCTGCGGAAGCCCTGCGGCGGCGAGGCCGGCATCGACGTTCTCGAGGAAGAAGTTGGCGTACTTGAAGACCGCCAGCACCCCCAGGTTGACCACCAGCGCGATGATCAGCAGCGTCTTGCGGTACTTGTCCTCCCGGCTGGGGGAGGGCGTGAGCCGCAGCCCGAACCAGTAGTTGACGCAGATCGACCCCAGCAGGAGCGGCAGCGCCTTGACGCTCCACCACCCGTAGAAGAAGAGGGAAGCCAGTGCCAGGAACCCCGCCGCCGACCGGGGGCTGCGCGCACCGATCAGGAAGAAGCCGATCAGGACCAGCGGGAAGAAAACGAAGATGAAGGGGTACGAATTGAAAAGCATCGTGAGGGGCGCTTGGGCATGCGCCGTTTGACGTGACCGTCTTTTTGCCGTCGCGGCGTCAACCCCAAATTATCGCGTGCTTGACTTAGCCCACCGTTCCCAGAAACCCCGGACCTGCTGAGCGAGTTCCTCCAGGGTCAGGGACTCGTTGTAAATGACGGCGTCCGCGGCGGCCCGCCGGGCCCGGCGCGAAGCCTGCTGGGCGATCACCGCCCTGACCGCTTCGGGCGCCCAGCCCGAGCGTGCGACGACGCGTTTCAGCTGCGTTTCCTCGGTGGCGTCGACCACCAGCACCCGGTCGACGATCGCGCGCCAGCGGCCGGATTCGACCAGCAGGGGAACGTCGAACACGACGACGGCGTCCTTGCCGGCTGCCGCGGCCTGGCGCTGGGTTTCGGCGCCGATCAGGGGGTGAAGAATGGATTCGAGCCGGGCCTTGGCGCCGGCGTCCGCGAACACGATCTGGCGCATCGCGGCACGGTCCAGGCCGCCAGCCGGGTCGATGACGCCGGGGCCGAAGGCGGCTTCCAGGGCCGGCATCGCGATGCCGCCCGGCAGCGCGATGGATCGAGCGATGGCGTCGGTGTCCACCAGAACCGCCCCCTGGGCCACCAGGAGGCCCGCGACCGTGCTCTTGCCGCTGCCGATGCCGCCCGTCAGGCCGATGCGCCGCACTGCCATGCGGAGGTCAGCGCATCAGCGCGTCCAGAGGAAAGGCGAACGGAATCCACTGCCTCACGACTTCGGGGCCCGCCACGAGGCAGACGAGGCCCGCGCCGGCCAGGAAGGGGCCGAAGGCGATGGGAATGTCCTTGTGCGCCAGCTTGCCGGCGATGCGCAAAGAGATGCCGATCACCGCGCCCACCAGCGAAGAGACGAGGATGATCGCGATGAGGTAGTCCGCTCCGAGCCATGCACCCAGCGCGGCCAGCAGTTTGAAGTCTCCATAGCCCATGCCTTCCTTGCCCGTGACCAGGCGAAAGGCATGGTACACAAGCCAGAGGCTCAGGTAGCCGAACACCGCACCCCAGACGGCCGAGCTCAGCGAAACGCCGGTCCAGCCCATGGCCGCGCCGATCAGGCCGAGCCAGAGCAGCGGGTAGTTGAGCGAGTCGGGCAGGAACTGGGTGTCGAAGTCGATCAGGAACTGGCAGATCAGGAAGGCCCCGAATGCCGCCCAAAGCGCCCCGGCCGGCGTGATGCCGAAACGCCAGGCGCACAGGGCGAACAGGCCACCGGTGATCAGCTCGACCAGCGGGTAGCGAAGGCTGATCGGGGTCTTGCACGACGAGCAACGTCCGCGCAGCGCGGCATAGCTCAGCACGGGGATGTTCTCGTACCAGCGGATCTCGTGGCCGCAGGCGCCGCAGCGCGACGCGGGGCGCATCAGGTCGAAGGGGGGCTGCTTCTCGACGACTTCGGCCGCCTTGTCGGCGGAGGCCTCCAGCCCGGCGGGCGCCGCGACCTTCGGCCCGAAGGCCAGCGACCACAGCGAGGGCGCATCCTTCGACGACATGAGATTGGCGACGGCGTCGGCAAGCCATTCGCGATACATCATCACCGGCACGCGGTAGATGACGACGTTCATGAAGCTGCCGATCAATAGCCCCAGGACACCGGCGAAGACGGTGTCGAATTCCCGCGAAACCAGCATCAAACGACCTGGCCGAGCTTGAAGATGGGCAGGTACATCGAAACCACGATGCCGCCGATGATGGTGCCGAGGAACACGATGATGATCGGCTCCATCAGGCTGGAGAGGCCCGCGACCATGTCGTCCACCTCGGACTCGTAGAAGTCGGCGGCCTTGCCCAGCATGTGGTCGATGGAGCCGGATTCCTCACCGATGGCGGTCATCTGGATCACCATGGACGGGAACAGGTTGACGTTGGTCATGGCGGCCGTGAGGCTGGTGCCGGTGGAGACTTCCTGCTGGATCTTCGCGGTGGCGTCGCCGTAGACGGTGTTGCCGGAGGCGCCGCCCACGGAGTCGAGCGCTTCGACCAGCGGGACGCCGGCGGCGAACATGGTGGCCAGAGTGCGGGTCCAGCGGGCGACGCAGGACTTTTCGATCAGTACGCCGAAAACCGGAATTCTCAGCAGAAGGCGGTCCATGGTCCTTTGTACGCGCTCATTGCGCTTCCAGGCCTGCAGGAAGAAATAGAGCCCGCCGCCAATGCCGCCGAAGATCAGCCACCAGTAAGACACGAAGAACTCGCTGATGCCGATCACGATCAGGGTCGGTGCCGGCAGGTCGGCTCCGAACGACGTGAACACCGATTTGAATGCCGGGATCACGAAGATCATGATGATGGCGATCACCACGAAGGCCACAACAATCACTGAGATCGGATACATCAAGGCCGACTTGATCTTGGATTTGATCGCCTCGGTCTTTTCCATGTAGGTCGCCAGCCGGTCCAGCAACTCTTCGAGAATACCGGCCGCTTCGCCTGCCTCCACCAAGTTGCAATAGAGATTGTCGAAGTACTTCGGAAACTTGCGGAAGGCGGACGAGAGCGAACTGCCGGTTTCCACGTCGCTGCGGATGTCGTTGAGCAGCTTGGCCACACTCGGGTTCGCATTGCCGCGCCCGACGATATCGAAGGACTGCATCAGCGGCACGCCGGCCTTCATCATGGTCGCCAGCTGGCGCGTGAAGATCGCGATGTCCTTCGGCTTGATCGCCTTGCCCGAGCGCATGCGGCGCTTCTTGATCTTGGAGGCGAGCACGCCCTGGCGGCGCAGCGCGGCCTGCACCTGGTTTTCGCCGGCAGCACGAAGTTCGCCGCGTACCAGCTTGCCGTTGCGGTCCTTGCCTTCCCATTCGAAGACAAATTCCTTGTGTGTGGGCTGGGTGCGGGAGGATGCCACTGTAGCCATTCGATCTCCGGTATTCGGTGTGTTCGTTATTCGTTGGTGCAGGCCACCACTTCTTCGAGCGAAGTGAGGCCCTGCATGACCTTGCGCAGGCCCGACTGGCGCAGCGAACGCACGCCCTCGGCTTCCGACTGCGCGGCGATGTCGAGCGCGCTGCCGTCGCGCAGGATGATTTCCTGGATGGCTTCCGAGATCGGCATCACCTGGTAGATGCCCACGCGGCCCTTGTAGCCGCTGCTGCAGGCGGAGCAGCCGACGGGGCGGTACGGTTTCCAGGAGCCGTCCAGCTCTTCTTCCTTGAAACCTGCCTCGAGCAGCGTTTCGCGCGGGATGTCGGCCGGCAGCTTGCAGACGGTGCACAGGCGCCGCGCGAGGCGCTGGGCCGTGATCAGGATCACGCTCGACGCGATGTTGAACGGTGCGATGCCCATGTTGCGCATCCGCGTGAGCGTGGTCGGCGCATCGTTGGTGTGCAGCGTGGAGAGCACCAGGTGGCCGGTCTGGGCTGCCTTGATCGAGATGTCGGCGGTTTCGAGGTCGCGGATTTCGCCGACCATGATGATGTCGGGATCCTGGCGCAGGAAGGCGCGCAGCGCGGCTGCGAAGGTCAGGCCCGCGCGTTCGTTGACATTGACCTGGTTGACGCCGGGCAGGTTGATTTCCGACGGGTCTTCCGCCGTCGCGATGTTCACGCCCGGCTGGTTCAGGAGGTTCAGGCAGGTGTAGAGCGACACCGTCTTGCCCGAGCCGGTGGGGCCGGTGACGAGCACCATCCCGTACGGGCGGCCGATGGCATGCAGCAGCCGCGCCTTTTCGTCAGCGTCGTAACCCAGGGCGTCGATGCCCAGGCGCGCGCTGCTCGGGTCGAGGATACGAACCACGATCTTCTCGCCGAAGAGCGTGGGCAGCGTGCTCACGCGGAAGTCGATCACGCGGTCGGGACCGATCTTGAGCTTCATGCGGCCGTCCTGCGGCACGCGCTTCTCGGAGATGTCGAGCCGGGAAATGACCTTGATGCGCGAGGCCAGCTTGTCCTTGATGACCGTGGGCGGGCTGGCGACTTCGCGCAACTCGCCGTCGACCCGGAAGCGGACGCGGTAGTTGTGCTCGTAGGGCTCGAAGTGGATATCGGATGCCCGCATGCTGACGGCGTCGAGCAGCATCTTGTGAAGGAAGCGCACGACCGGCGCGTCTTCGACTTCGGCGATGGCCTGGTCATTGCCCTCGTTCGCGGTCTCGGCCGCGACGTCGTCGAACTCGAACTCGCTGCCGACGATGCTGTTGATGGTCTCGGCCGCGCTGACGGCGGCGGCTTCGATCATCCGCGACAGCTTGTCGTATTCGGCGATGACCCAGTCGACGCCCATCTGGGAGGCGAACTTGATCTTTTCCGCGGCCTGCTGATCGGAAGGATCGGCTGTCGCAACAATCAGACGGTTGTTGCGCTTGCTGAGCACGACGATGCGGTACGCATGGCACAGCTTCTGGTCGAGCAGGTCCTTGGGCAGGCGCTGGGGATCGATGGCATCGAGATCGAGCAGCGGTGCGCCGAACGCGGTGGAAAGGGTGTGGGCGAGGTCCGCGGCGGAAACGGCGCCGGAGCCGGTCAGTTCGGCAATGAAGCTCGTGCGAGCGCTGATGGACTTCTGATAGATGTCCTCGGCTGCCCTGGCAGGCAGCTTGCCGGCCGAAACTAGGGCGCGCGCAAGCCCGGGTAGGGCAATTTGCGAAGGTTCTTTAACAGGAAGTTCGGCTGCAGCCATTCAGCGAGTGAAAAAGATGTGAAAATTTGCTTCACGATCATCGCTGAACAGTCCTGTGCTGTAAATCGCTACACAGCAACAGGCTGGCCATTTGTCCATTAATGCCAGCCAAAGGCTGGTCGGGGTGAGAGGATTCGAACCTCCGGCCTCTACGTCCCGAACGTAGCGCTCTACCAGGCTAAGCTACACCCCGATGGTTGCAAGAAAGAAGAAGTCGTCCTAGATGCCAACTCAGGAGAGGTGTTCAGGCACGTCGCTCAAGCAACTGAGCCGCTAATTGTAGCAAACCTGAAGCGTGCAAATTGGCCGGGAAATCTTTTAATGCATGAATCGCACGTTGCGCCTCGGCTGCTGCCGCTGCGCGCGAGGCATCCAGGGCCCCGGTTTCCTGAACGATCTCGATGACCTTGCCCAACTGGGTGGTGTCGCCGGCCTCGATGGCGGCGCGCACGAGCGCGCTCTGTGCCGGAGTGCCTCGCTGCATGGCGAAGATGAGCGGCAGAGTGGTCTTGCCTTCGCGCAGGTCGTCGCCGACATTCTTGCCGGTTTCGTTGGCGTCGCCCGTGTAGTCCAGGACGTCATCGATCACCTGGAAGGCGGTGCCCAGGGCCTGGCCGTAGGTTGCGCAGGCCTCTTCCATTTCTGGGGTGGCATTCGCCAGCACGGCCGCGAGGCGGGTGCTCGCCTCGAAGAGCTTCGCCGTCTTCGAGCGGATCACGCGCAGATAGGCCGCTTCGTCCAGCGACGCATCGTGCATGTTCATCAGCTGAAGCACCTCGCCCTCGGCGATGATGTTGGTGGCTTCGGCCAGGATCTGCATCACGCGCATGTTGTTGGCGTCCAACATCATCTGGAACGCGCGCGAATAGAGGAAGTCACCGACCAGCACGCTGGCCGGGTTGCCGAACGATTCGTTGGCCGTTGCGCGTCCGCGCCGCAGGGTCGACTCGTCGACCACGTCGTCGTGCAGCAGGGTTGCCGTATGAATGAACTCCACAACGGCCGCCAGATTGAATCGCTGGTCCCCGGTGTAGCCTAGCGCGCCCGACATCAGCAGCAGGAGCGCCGGTCGCAGGCGCTTGCCGCCAGCGGAAATGATGTACCGGGAAACCTGGCTGACCAGCGGCACGCCGGTGTCGAGGCGGCGGGCGATCACGCGGTCGACTTCGACCATGTCGCCGGCAATCAGGTCCAGCACGGTGGCGGTGGGGGAGGTGTCGGCGGCTGGAACTGGCAAAGCGAAGGCGCGGGGCGCTGCTGAGTGTTGTATGTGGGGGACCCAGGCAGGTGCAGGGCCGGAAGGCGCAAATTATATGGAGCCGAAGCGGCTTGCCGATGGGGCTCCGGCCCAAGAGTAGCTAGTGGGCGCAAACCGCGCTATAATCTTGGGCTCTGCGGAATTCGCCGTGGAGACTCATTTCTAAGAGGTTTACATGTACGCGGTCATAAAAACCGGTGGCAAGCAGTATCGCGTTGCTTCCGGCGAGAAAATCAAAGTAGAACAGATTGCTGCGGACGTAGGCCAGGAAATCGTGATCGACCAGGTTCTGGCAGTCGGCAACGGCGCTGAGATCAAGGTTGGCACGCCCCTGGTGTCCGGTGCAACGGTGACGGTCACGGTACTGTCGCACGGCAAGCACGACAAGGTTCGCATCTTCAAGATGCGCCGTCGCAAGCACTATCAGAAACGTCAAGGCCATCGCCAGCAGTTCACCGAACTGCAAATCGGCGCGATCGCCGCTTAACACGGCACAGGAGCAGATTCCATGGCACAGAAAAAAGGCGGCGGCTCAACGCGAAACGGGCGCGATTCCAAGCCCAAGATGCTCGGCGTGAAGGCTTTCGGCGGCGAACTGATCAGCGCAGGCTCGATCATCGTGCGCCAGCGTGGTACCCAGTTCCACCCCGGCGTGAACGTCGGCGTGGGCAAGGACCACACGCTGTTCGCCCTGGTCGACGGCCACGTGTCGTTCGGTACCAAGGGTGCGCTGAACAAGCACACGGTCAACGTGACTCCCGCGGCTTAAGCCCCGAGTCAGCCCCGACCATCCCGAGGCCCCGCATTGCCGGGGCCTCTTCATTTGTAAACTAGACATCCCATGAAGTTCGTCGACGAAGCCTTCATCGACATCGCCGCGGGCGATGGCGGGAACGGCTGCGTGTCGTTCCGTCATGAGAAGTACAAGGAATTCGGCGGCCCCAACGGCGGAGACGGCGGCCGCGGCGGCCACGTGTACGCGGTGGCCGATTCCAACCTCAACACCCTGGTCGACTTCCGCTATTCGCGCCGCCACGAGGCCAAGCGCGGCGAGCACGGCATGGGCTCCGACATGTTCGGCGCCGCCGGCGACGACATCACGCTCAAGATGCCGGTCGGAACGATCATTTCCGACGCCGAGACCGGCGAAGTGCTGTTCGAACTGCTGAAAGATGGAGAGGTCATCACCATCGCCAAGGGCGGCGACGGCGGCTTCGGCAACATGCGCTTCAAGAGCGCGATCAACCGTGCCCCGCGCCAGAAAACCCCCGGCTGGCCTGGCGAGAAGCGCAGCCTCAAGCTCGAACTCAAGGTGTTGGCCGATGTGGGCCTGCTCGGCATGCCGAATGCGGGCAAGTCGACGCTGATCAGCGCCATCTCGAACGCCCGCCCGCGCATCGCGGACTACCCCTTCACCACGCTGCACCCGAACCTGGGCGTGGTGCGCGTCGGTCCCGAGCAGAGCTTCGTCGTGGCGGACCTGCCTGGCCTGATCGAAGGCGCATCCGAAGGCGCCGGCCTCGGTCATCTCTTCCTGCGGCACCTGCAGCGCACGCGCCTGCTGCTGCATGTGGTCGACATGGCCCCGTTCGACGACAGCGTTGACCCCGTGGCGCAGGCCAAGGCCATCGTGGGCGAACTCAAGAAATACGACGCCGACCTGTACGAAAAGCCGCGCTGGCTCGTGCTGAACAAGCTGGACATGGTGCCCGCCGACGAGCGCGCCGCGCGCATCAAGGACTTCGTGAAGCGCCTGCGCTTCAAGGGTCCGGTGTTCGAAATCTCGGCGCTCACGCGCGAAGGCTGCGAGCACCTGGTGCAGGCCATCTACCAGCAGGTCAAGGCCGAGCAGGTGGCCGAGCACCAGACGGTCGAGGTCGATCCGCGCTTCGTGCCCCTGCCTCCCGAAGGCTCCTGAGCGGCACCTGCCGCAGCAGCATTGACGGCCGGCCCGAGACGGGCCGAAGACAGCAACCCGAGCAGCATCCAAAGACCGTAACACGCCAAATGACCTCGTCGAACTCCGGATCCACTGCCTTGCGGGATGCCCGCCGAATCGTCGTCAAGGTGGGCTCCAGCCTCGTGACCAACGAGGGGCGCGGTCTCGACGAGGCCGCCATCGGCGAGTGGTGCCGGCAACTGGCCGCGCTGGTGCGCGACGGGCGCGAGGTGGTGATGGTGTCGAGCGGCGCGATCGCAGAAGGCATGAAGCGCCTTGGCTGGCGCACCCGGCCGCATGAGATCAACGAGCTCCAGGCCGCTGCCGCGGTCGGCCAGATGGGCCTGGCCCAGATGTACGAGACCAAGCTGCGCGAGAACGAGATCGGCAGCGCCCAGGTGCTGCTGACGCACGCCGACCTGGCCGACCGCGAGCGCTATCTGAATGCCCGATCGACGCTGGTCACGCTGCTCAAGCTGGGCGTGGTGCCGGTCATCAACGAGAACGACACGGTCGTCAACGACGAGATCAAGTTCGGCGACAACGACACGCTCGGCGCCCTCGTGGCCAACCTGGTCGAGGCCGATGCGCTGGTCATCCTCACCGACCAGAAGGGCCTGTACACGGCCGACCCGCGCAAGGACCCGGACGCGAAGTTCGTGCACGAGGCCGCCGCCGGCGACCCGGCGCTCGAGGCGATGGCCGGCGGCGCGGGTTCGAGCATCGGCAAGGGCGGCATGATCACCAAGATCCTCGCGGCCAAGCGCGCGGCCGGCTCGGGCGCCTCCACGGTCATTGCCTGGGGCCGCGAGGCCGACGCGCTGCTGCGGCTGGCGAAGGGCGAATCCATCGGCACGCTGCTGGTGGCGCAGACCGCCAAGCACCAGGCCCGCAAGCGCTGGATGGCCGACCATTTGCAGCTGCGCGGCTCCGTCGTGGTCGACGCGGGCGCGGCCGCGAAGGTGCGGGCCGAGGGCAAGAGCCTGCTGCCGATCGGCATGACCGGGGTCTCGGGCGAGTTCTCGCGCGGCGACGTGATCGCGGTGCGCGACGCCGACGGTGTCGAGCTGGCCCGCGGCCTTGCCAACTACTCGAGCGTGGAGGCGCGCCTGCTGTGCCGCAAGCCCTCGTCGGAGTTCGAACGCCTGCTGGGCTATGTGGCGGAGCCGGAGATGGTTCACCGCGACAACATGGTGTTGATGCCGGGCTGAGATGCCTCTGGAAACAAGAAACGGGGCCCGCGGGCCCCGTTTCTGCATCTTTCAGCGCGGATCGCCTATTGCACTTCCCGTACCGGATTGCGGATGTTCTGGACCATGTCGCCCACCGACGGCCGCGGGGCGTTGCCGCGGCACAGGGCCTGCGTGGCCAGCTTGCGCGTGTAGCTGGAGTTCATGTCGCCGAGCTTCTTCCACTCGGGCTTCGCGACGTCCTGCCAGCTGCCGTTGTTGTAGCGCGCGTAGCTCTTCATTTCGGCCGTGGAGCAGCGGATGCCCTCGTAGAAGGCGTTGGTCGCGCCGCCGCTGCGGTTCTGGGCCACCACCACATAGCGGACGATGCCGTCGCCCGTGATCGTGATCGTCTGCGGGTCGACGCCGAACTTCAGGCTCATGTAGGGCGGCATTTCGATCGGCAGCAGGCGGCTTTCGCTGAAGGCCGGCGGGGGCGGGGTGGCCGTTTCTTCCCACTCCTTGTCCGTCTCGTACCGCTTGGGCGGGGGCGGCAGGCCGGCCTGTGCCCAGTCGGGGTTGTCGGTGTCGTGGGGGCCCGAGGCGCATCCGGCGAGGATGCCGAAGCAGGCCAGCAGGAGGACGCGCTCAGCGCTGCGTCGGAAGGGGCGGGGGTGCCTTGTTGTCTTGGACAGGAGGTTCATTGCTCGCGGAAGGAATGTCGGGATGCGGATCGAAGCTGCCGCCGGGCGGCAGATCGAGTCCGGGCGGCGCCCCGGCGTCCGGCGAGTGGCGCTCGAATTCTCGGGCGCGCACGTTGCTGCGCAGGAAGCGGTTGCGGAAATCCTGCCTGGGCAGGTAGCGAGCGAGCTCGGTGAGCGCCATCTCGTAGACGCCGCGCTTGAACTCGACGACCACGTCGAGCGGCACCCAGTAGTCATGCCAGCGCCAGGCGTCGAATTCGGGATGGTCGGTTGCACGCAGGTTGAGATCCCAATCGTGGCCGATGAGTTGCAGCAAGTACCAGATTTGTTTCTGGCCCTTGTAGTGGCCCCGTGCGTCACGGCGAATGAACCGATCCGGCACCTCGTAGCGCAACCAGTCGCGGGTACGGGCCACGATGCGCACATGCTCCGGGTGGAGTCCCACTTCCTCGTGCAGTTCCCGGTACATGGCCTGCTCGGGACTTTCGCCGCGGTCGATGCCGCCCTGCGGAAACTGCCAGGAGTGCGTGCGTATGCGTTTGCCCCAGAAAACCTGGTTTCTCTGGTTGAGCAGGATGATGCCGACGTTGGGCCTGAAGCCGTCCCGGTCGAGCATAATCAAACCCCAATTTTTGAACTGAGTCGATTATGCATGCCGGGTTGCCCTCGGCAAGCTGCCGATGCCAGGCTCTCAGGGTCTCTCCGGGGGAGCAGTTCCCCACTTCCGAACCTCGAATCCAGCGCCACCATTCCGATGAAAGCTTCCCGTTTTTTCGTCTCCACCCTCAAGGAAGCGCCCGCTGACGCCGAAGTGGCGAGCCACCGTCTCATGATGCGGGCCGGCATGATCAAGAAGCTCGGCACGGGCATCTACACCTACATGCCCATGGGCCTGCGCGTGATCCGCAAGGTGGAAGCCATCGTCCGCGAGGAGATGAACCGCGCCGGTGCCGTCGAGATGACCATGCCCGTGGTGCAGCCCGCCGAGCTCTGGCAGGAGACCGGCCGCTTCGACAAGATGGGCCCCGAGCTGCTGCGCATCAAGGACCGCCACGACCGCGACTTCGTGATCCAGCCGACCAGCGAAGAGGTGGTGACCGACATCGCCCGCCAGGAGATCCGCAGCTACAAGCAGCTGCCGAAGAACTTCTACCAGATCCAGACCAAATTCCGCGACGAGCGCCGTCCGCGCTTCGGCCTGATGCGCGGGCGCGAGTTCATCATGAAGGACGCCTACAGCTTCGACCGCGACCTCGACGCCGCCAAGGCGAGCTACCAGGTCATGGCGCAGGCCTACCGCAACATCTTCGACCGTTTCGGCCTGCGCTACCGCGCCGTCGCGGCCGACAGCGGCGCCATCGGCGGCGACCTGAGCGAGGAATTCCAGGTGATCGCCGCCACCGGCGAGGACGCCATCGTCTACTGCCCCGACAGCGATTACGCCGCCAACATGGAAAAGGCCGAGGCGCTGGCCCCGGCTGGCCCGCGCCCGGCGCCCGCCAAGGCGCTCGAGAAGACCCCGACCCCCGGCAAGAGCACCTGCGCCGACGTGGCCGAGCTGCTCGGCGTGCCGCTTTCCACCACCATCAAGTCGCTGGTGCTGGCCACCGACGTCCTCGACGAGGCCGGCGACATCAAGGGCTCGCAGGTCTGGCTGCTGCTGCTGCGCGGCGACCACGACATGAACGAGATCAAGGTCGGCAAGCTGCCCGGCCTGAACCAGGGCTTCCGCTTCGCGACCCTGGCCGAGATCGAAGACCACTTCGGCTGCAAGCCCGGCTACCTGGGCCCGCTGAACCTCAAGAAGCCCGTGAAGCTCGTGGCCGACCGCGAAGCCGCCGTCCTGGCCGACTGGATCACGGGTGCCAACGAAGTCGATTTCCACATGACCGGCGTCAACTGGGGCCGCGACCTGCCCGAGCCCGACCTCGTCGCCGACATCCGCAACGTGGTCGCGGGCGACGCCTCGCCCGACGGCAAGGGCGTGCTGGCCATCGAGCGCGGCATCGAGGTGGGCCATGTGTTCGTGCTCGGCACCAAGTACAGCAAGGACATGAACGCCACCTACCTCGACGAAGGCGGCAAGCCGCAGTTCCTCGAGATGGGCTGCTACGGCATCGGCATCACCCGCCTGCCGGCCGCCGCCATCGAACAGAACCACGACGAGCGCGGGATCATCTGGCCTGACGCCATCGCGCCGTTCACCGTGGTCGTCTGCCCGATCGGCATGGACCGCAGCCCCGAGGTCAAGGCGGCGGCCGAGGCGCTCTACGAGGAGCTGCTCGCCAAGGGCGTGGACGTGCTGCTCGACGACCGTGGCGAACGCCCCGGCGCGATGTTCGCCGACTGGGAGCTGATCGGCGTGCCGCACCGCGTGGTCATCTCGGACCGCGGTCTCAAGGAAGGCCAGCTCGAATACCAGAACCGCCGCGACACGGCGGCTACCAAGGTGCCCGCGGTCGGCATCGCCGACTTCATCGCCGGCAAGCTCGCCCAATGAGCCTGGAGGGCGGCCTCTCGCGACGCCAGTGCCTGGGCGGCGCCGTGACCGCAGGCGCCCTCACCGTGCTGTCGTTGCCGCGGGCTGCCATGGCCGGCGCGCAGATCGAGGAGCCGCTGATCGACTCGGTGCGCACCGCGCTGAGTTCGGCCATCCACAACAAGGCGCCGCCGGTGCCGCAGTTCGCGAGCACCGAGGCCCGGCTGGCCTACCTGCGCTGGCTCGGAGAGATGAGCGAGCGGCTCAAGAAGAAGATCGCCGATGCGCCCTCGCGCATCGAGTTCCTGCAGACCGTCTGGTACGAAGCCAAGCGCTCGGGGCTGGAGGTGAGCCTGGTGCTGGGGCTGGTCCAGGTCGAGAGCAATTTCCGCAAGTTCGCGGTGTCGAGCGCGGGGGCGCGCGGCTACATGCAGGTCATGCCGTTCTGGACGCGCGTGATCGGCGACAGCGATCCGGCCAAGCTCTTCCACATGCAGACCAACCTGCGCTTCGGTTGCGTCATTCTTCGCCACTACCTCGACCGGGAGAACGGCGACCTGTTCATGACGCTGGGCCGCTACAACGGCAGCCGCGGCAAGTCGCCGTATCCGAACGCCGTGTTCGCCAACCAGCGGTTCTGGGTGTTCAACGACAGGGAACGCGAGAAGGAAAAGGACAAGGACCGCTCGGCGGCCTGACGCCTTCCGACTGGCGCCTTCCTCTTCCGTCTGCTCAGTTCGCAGGTGCCTTCGCGGTGCCCGAGCCCTTGGTGACCATCACCTGGTCGATGCGGTAGCTGTCGACGTCCATCACCTCGAAGGTGTAGCCGCCCCAGCTCACGTTGTCCGTGCGCTTCGGAACGCGGCGCAGCATCACCATCAGGAAGCCGGCCAGCGTCTCGTACTCCTCGGCATGCGGCATCTCGTCGATCTGCAGCGCGCGCTGCACGTCCTGGATGGGCGTCACGCCATCGATCAGCCACGAGTTCTCGTCGCGCTGCACGATCTGCTCCTCGTCGGGCGTGGACACCAGGTCGCCCATCACCGTGCTCATCACGTCGTTGAGCGTGATCACGCCCACCACCAGGCTGTATTCGTTGACGATGATCGCGAAGTCCTCGTGCGCCTGCTGGAACTGCTCCAGCACCTCGGTGAGCGAGAGCCGGTCGGGAATGACGAGCGCCTTGTGCAGCGGCAGTCCCTGGTCGAAAGCCAGCGGCTGGCCGCTGAGCACGCGCTGGAACATGTCCTTGGCGTCCACGTAGCCCAGCACGTGGTCGATGTCGCCGTCGCACACCGGGTACGCCGAGAAGGGCTCGGCGATGATGCGCGCGCGCAGCACTGTCTCGGGGTCGTCGTGCAGGAACCAGGTGATGTTGTCGCGCACGGTCATCACGCTGCTGACCAGGCGGGTGTCGAGCTCGAACACGTTGGCGATCACCTGCTGCTCGCGCGCCGCGAGCACGCCCGCCTGCGCGCCGGCCTCGGTCATCGCGAGGATGTCGGCCGAGGTGATCTTGTCGTCGCGTGCCATCGGCATGCCCAGCAGCTTGAACAGCAGGTCGGTGCAGCGCGTGAAGAACCACACCAGCGGCTTGAAGGTGGTGATCAGCAGCAGCATCGGCCCGACCATGCGCACCGCCAGCCGCTCGGGGTTGCTCATGCCCAGCCGCTTGGGGAACAGGTCGGCGAACACCAGGAACACCGCGATGATGATCACGAAGGAGCACAGGAAGGCCGCGCTGGCCGAAGCCTCGGGGCTGAGCCACTTCTCGAAGAGGACCGCGAAGTACGGGCTCAGCGAGCCTTCGCCCACCACGCCGCCGAGGATGGCCACCGCGTTGAGCCCGATCTGCACCACCGTGAAGTAGTGGCCCGGCTGCTCCTGTACCCGCAATACCTTCTCGGCCCGGGGGTCGCCCTCGTCGGCCATCTGGCGCAGACGCAGCCGGCGCGATGCGGCCAGGGTGATTTCGGCGAGGGAGAAGAAGGCGCTCAGCGCAATCAGCAGCGCGATGATGAGCAGGCTTTGGGTGAGGGTCATGGTGGCACGTCGAAGACGGCCAACATGGTGCCATGACTCGGCACCGGAAATCGCTCAGACGCCGCCGTGAGGGTGGGTCGGGTCGACCCACAGCACCGATTCGGGCTTCTCCACGGGCTCGATGTCGAGGTTCACCGCCACCGCTTCGCCGTCGCTGCGGCACAGCACGCATTCGAGCGTCTCGGTCGCGCTGGCGTTGATTTCCTGGTGCGGCACGTACGGCGGCACGTAGATGAAGTCGCCCGGCCCGGCCTCGGCCGTGAATTCCAGCTTCTCGCCCCAGCGCATGCGGGCCCGGCCGCGCACCACGTAGATCACCGATTCGAGATGCCCGTGGTGATGGGCGCCGGTCCTGGCGTCGGCATGGATGGTCACCGTGCCGGCCCAGAGCTTCTGCGCGCCCACGCGGGCGAAGTTGATGGCCGCTGCCCGGTTCATGCCGGGCGTCTGGGCGGTGTTCGTGTCGAGCCGGTCGGCCGGGATCACGCGCACGCCGTCGTGCTTCCAGGCCGGCGCGGCATCGTTGCCGCCGTCATCGTGGGAATGGCCGTGGTCCGCGTGATCGTGGCTCATGACCGTTCCCCGGGGGCTCAGGAGGCTGCGGCCCCGTTCACCACCTGCTGCAGCTCGCCCGACTCGTACATCTCCATCATGATGTCCGAGCCGCCGATGAACTCGCCCTTCACGTACAGCTGCGGGATCGTGGGCCAGTTGCTGTACTCCTTGATGCCCTGGCGGATGCTGTCGTCGTCGAGGACGTTGACGGTCTTGAGCGTCCTGGTGTCGACGCCGACCGCCTTCAGGATCTGGATCGCGCGGCCCGAGAAGCCGCACATCGGAAAGCTGGCGTTGCCCTTCATGAAGAGCACGAGGTCGTTGGTCTTGACGAGATCGTCGATGCGTTGCTGGGCGTCGGACATGGGAACTCCTGAAAAATAGGCTGGGGGGATTATTTCACCGTGCGCCAGATTCCGCCCGAGCAGCGCTGGATGCCGGCGAGGTCGTCGCGGCTTTGCACTTCGGCGAAACCGCGCGCCGCAAGCAGTTCGCGCACGGCCGGGGCCTGGTCGTGGCCGTGTTCGAGCAGCAGCCAGCCGCCCTCGGCGAGGTGGGCGGGGGCGTCCTGCACGATGCGGCGGATGTCGTCGAGGCCGTCCGTGCCCGAAACCAGCGCCGAAGAGGGCTCGTGGCGCAGGGCGGGCAGGTGCGGGTCGCCGGCGGCGATGTACGGCGGATTGCTGGCGATGACCGTGTAGCCGGCGTCGGCGCCGTCCAGCCAGTCGGCCTGGGCGAAGCGCACGGGCAGGCCCAGCCGCGAGGCGTTGGCCTGGGCGACGGCCAGCGCATCGGCGCTGGCATCGACCGCATCGACCTGCGCGTCGGGCCGGGCATGCTGCAGCGCCAGCGCGATCGCTCCACTGCCGGTGCCGAGATCGAGCACACGCGGCGCGGCGTGGCTTTCGAGGCACTGCAGTGCCCATTCGACCAGCGTTTCCGTATCGGGACGCGGCACCAGCACGCGGGCATCGACCTGCAGGCTGAGGCCATGAAATTCTTTTTCACCCAGCAGGTAGGCGACAGGCTCTCCGGCCCGGCGGCGCGAGAGCTGCGCAGCCAGCGCAGACCATGCGGTATCGGGCATCGCGTCGGTGTCGTGCGCCAGCAGCCAGGCACGGTCGTGCGGCGCACGGCCCAGCGCATGCAGCAGCAGCAGCTGGGCGTCGAGCCGGTCGACGCCCAGCGCGATGGACGCGGCCAGCGCCTGCGCCACGGTGGCCGGCTTCGGGTTCTCGACGGCGCTCATGCCGGCAGGCTCGATTCCAGCTCGGCCAGCTGCTCGGCCTCGCGCGCGGCGCGCAGCGCGCCCAGCACGTCGCCCAGGTCGCCTTCCATGATGGCGAGCAGCTTGTAGAGCGTGAGGTTGATGCGATGGTCGGTGAGCCGGCCCTGCGGGAAGTTGTAGGTGCGGATGCGGTCCGAGCGGTCGCCGCTGCCGATCAGGCCCTTGCGCATGGCGGCGTCCTTGGCGGCGCGCTCGCTGCGCTCCTTCTCCTGGATGCGCGCCGACAGCACCTGCAGCGCTTTCGCCTTGTTGCGGTGCTGGCTGCGGTCGTCCTGGCACTCCGCCACGATGCCGGTCGGGATGTGCGTGATGCGCACGGCCGAGTCGGTCTTGTTGATGTGCTGCCCGCCAGCGCCGCTCGCGCGGTAGGTGTCGATGCGCAGGTCGGCCGGGTTGATCTGCACCGCGACCGTCTCGTCGGGCTCGGCCAGCACGGCGACCGTGCAGGCGCTGGTGTGGATGCGGCCCTGCGTCTCGGTGGCCGGCACGCGCTGCACGCGGTGGCCGCCCGATTCGAAGCGCAGGTGGCCGAACACGTCGTCGCCCACGATGCGCACCACCACTTCCTTGTAGCCGCCGAGCTCGCTCTCGCTCTCGCTGACGATCTCGCAGCGCCAGCCGGCGCGGTCGCAGTAGCGCGTGTACATGCGCAGCAGGTCGCCCGCGAAGAGGGCCGATTCGTCACCGCCCGTGCCCGCACGGATTTCGAGGAAGGCATTGCGCGCGTCGTCCGGGTCCTTGGGCAGCAGCAGGCGCTGCAGCTCGTCCTCCAGTTGCACCAGCTCGGCCTCGCCGCTGGCGATTTCCTCCTTTGCCATCTCGGCCATGTCGGGGTCGTCCAGCATTTCCTTCGCGCCGGCGATGTCGGCCTCGCGCTGCCTGTAGCGCTCGTAGCGGCCCGCGACCTGCGTCACCTCGGCGTGCTCGCGCGAGATGGTGCGGTACTGGGCCATGTCGCTCATGATGTCTTCGCGCGAGAGCAGGAAGTCGAGCTCGCCCAGGCGCTGGGCGTAGCGTTCGAGTTGGTGGCGGAGAAAGGATTTCACGGAGGAAGGAGGCTCGAAAAAATGGGGATGTGCTGCCGTGCGAAGGCAGGGCGCATGAAAGCCGCAGCCATGCAGGCCGGGCCGCCGATGAGCGTCGCTAACGCTCTTTGCGCAGGAAGAGGCGCGAGATCGTCTGCGCCGTCTGCTCGCGCGAGGCGGCATCGCCCGCGTGCAGCTCGGCCATCGCGCCGTGCATCATCTTCTGCGTGAGGCCGCGAGACATGGCCTCGAGCACGGCCTCCACCGATTCGCCCTTGGCCAGCAGCTTGCGCGCACGCGCCATCTCGGCGGCGCGCCACTCGTCGGCCTGCGCATTGAGCTGCTGGATCAGCGGCACCGTGCCGCGCTGGCCCAGCCAGTGCATGAAGCTCTGCACGCCGGCGTCGATGATCACCTCGGCCTGCGCCACGGCGGCCTGGCGGTTGGCCTGGCCCTGCTGCACGACCTGTGCGAGGTCGTCGACGGTGTAGAGATAGATGTCTTCCAGCGCCTTCACCTCGGGCTCGATGTCGCGCGGCACGGCCAGGTCGACCATGAACATCGGGCGGTGCTTGCGAGCCTTGAGCGCACGTTCGACGGCGCCCAGGCCGATGATCGGCAGCGTGCTGGCGGTGCAGCTCACGATGATGTCGAACTCGGCCAGCCGCGAGGGCAGGTCGGCAAGGCGCATCGCCTCGCCGCCGAAGCGCGAGGCCAGCTTCTCGCCGCGCTCCAGCGTGCGGTTGGCGATGGCGATGGCCTTCGGCTCCTTGGCCGCGAAGTGCGTGGCCGCGAGGTCGATCATCTCGCCCGCGCCGACGAAGAGCACGCGCGTCTTGCGCAGGTCCTCGAAGAGCTGGCCGGCCAGCCGCACCGCGGCGGCGGCCATGCTGATGGAGTGGGCGCCGATCTCGGTGGCGGTGCGCACTTCCTTGGCCACCGCGAAGGAGCGCTGGAACAGCTGGTTGAGCGTGCTGCCGAGGGCGCCGGCCGTCTCGGCGGCGCGCACGGCGTCCTTCATCTGGCCGAGGATCTGGGCCTCGCCCAGCACCATCGAGTCGAGCCCGCTGGCCACGCGGAAGGCGTGGCGGGCGGCTTCGCCGTCGTGCAGGGTGTAGGCGTGCGAGCGCAGCAGGGCGGGGGCCACGCCGCCGCTCTGGGCGAGCCAGCCGAAGGTGTGGTCGAGCGCGGCGTGCTCCGAGGCGCAGTAGATCTCGGTGCGATTGCAGGTGGAGATGATCGCGGCCTCCACCTGGGGATGGCGGCCGGAGGCGAAGGAGCTGCGCAGGCTCTGCAGCGTGGGGGCGATCTGGTCGAGCGCGAACGCGAAACGACCGCGCAGATCGAGCGGCGCGGTCGTGTGGTTCAAGCCGAGGGCCCAGACTGACATGCCCGTGATTATAAAATCAGCAGCCCCACGGGGCTTGACGAGGGACAAATGGCTTTCCCTATGACAGCCATAACCCTGGACACATGTTCCAGCCCGTGCGCAACCTCCTCCGATGGACCTGCCGGCCCTCCTGAACCACCTGCTTAATTTCGTAGCACCCGCGGCTTTCCTGGCGCTGGTGCTGGCCTTTGCCGGGCGCTTCCTGGGCGGCGGGCGCGCCGGCGTCCCGCGCTGGTGGCTGCAGTTCGCGCTGACCTTCGCGGCCGGCGTCGGGGTGCTGGTTGCCGGGCTGGTGGTGTTCGGGCGCGATGGGGCGATGGCGACCTACGCCGCGCTGGTCGTGGTCTGCGGCACGGTCCAGTGGCTGGCGATGCGCGGCTGGCGCCGCTGAAATTTCCCCCCGCTCAGCCAGGCAGCCGCCGGATCATGTAGACCGACTCGCCCGGGTAGGTGGCAAGCCGGGCCTGCTGCTGCGGGCCATGAGGCAGCGTGGCCGCATAACCTTGGCGCTCCCAGAACCCCACCGACGATTGCACCGACACCAGCGTCGACTGCCGCCAGCCGGCATGCAGCGCATGGGCCCAGGCATGGCGCACCAACCGGGGCCCCAGCCCCATGCCCGACGCGTCCGGATGCACCGCCAGGTCGTGCAGGTAGAGCGAATCGGCCTGCGCCGCCACCTCGAACTCGCCGTGCAGCGGCGTCAGCTTGCCGGCCACCGACGGATAGCCCGCCAGATAGGCCCGCACGCCGCCTTCATGTTCCACCACCCAGCCCGTGTGCGGCGCGGCGGCGAGCCGTCTGGCGATGAGCGCGCCGTCTTCCACGAAGCCAGCGCCGTAGCAGGCAAGCTGGATCGCCAGCACCGCGTCGAGGTCGTCGGTGCGCATGCCGCGCACGATGACGTTGTCGGGCGCCATCAGGCCAGCAGCAGCTTGTCGTCGTCCAGCTTCTCGCCGCGGGTCTGCTCGAACATGCGCAGCAGGTCGGGCACGTCGAGGCCCGAGCGCTGCGGTCCGGCCACGTCGAGGATCACCTGGCCCTCGTGCAGCATCACCGTGCGCGAGCCGTAGTCCAGCGCCTGGCGCATGCTGTGCGTCACCATCATCGCGGTGAGCTGGCCGGCCTCGACGATCTTCGCGGTCAGCTCCAGCACGAAGGCGGCGGTCTTGGGGTCGAGCGCGGCCGTGTGTTCGTCGAGCAGCAGGATGCGCGAGGGCCTGAGCGATGCCATCAGCAGGCTCACCGCCTGCCGCTGCCCGCCCGAGAGCAGGCCGATGCGGTCGGCCAGGCGGTTCTCCAGCCCCAGCTTCAGGATCGACAGCTTCTCGCGGAACATCTCGCGCAGGTTGCGGTTGAGCGCGAAGCCGAAGGCCCGGCGCTCGCCGCGCTTCCAGGCCAGCGCCATGTTCTCCTCGATGGTCAGCGCCTCGCAGGTGCCGGCCATCGGGTCCTGGAACACGCGCGCCACCATGCCCGAGCGCTGCCAGGCGTTCATGCGCGTCACGTCCTTGCCGTCGATCTCGATGCGGCCCTTGTCGACGATCAGGTCGCCGCTCACCGCATTGAGGAAGGTCGACTTGCCCGCGCCGTTCGAGCCGATCACGGTGACGAACTGGCCGGTGGGAATCTCCAGGCTCAGGCCGCGCAGCACGCGGTTCTCGATCGGCGTGCCCGGGTTGAAGGTCATCTCGAGTTGTTGGGCGCGCAGCATCAGTTCTTCCCCTTGAACAGGCCACCCAGCCTGCGCTTGTAGGCGGGCACCAGCAGCGCGAAGGCCACCAGCACGGCGGTCACCAGGTTCAGGTCCTGCGCCTGCAGTCCCATGAAGTCGGTGTTCAACGCCATCGCGATGAAGAAGCGGTAGAGCAGTGCACCCAGCACGCAGGCCAGCGTGGTGATGACCATGCTGCGCGCCGGAATCAGCGTCTCGCCGATGATCACCGCGGCCAGGCCGATCACGATCGTGCCCACGCCCATCGAGATGTCGGCCGTGCCCTGGCTCTGCGCGAACAGCGCGCCGGCCAGTGCCACCAGCGCGTTCGACAGCGCCAGGCCGGCCATGGTGTGGAAGTCGGTGGAAATGCCCTGCGCCCGCGCCATGCGCGCGTTGCCGCCGGTGGCGCGCATCGCGAGGCCGGCCTCGGAAGCGAAGAACATGTCGACCACGATCTTCGCGACGACCACGATCAGGAGCAGCAGAAGCGGCTTGGCCCACTGCTCGGGCATGCCGCCGAAGCTGGCCATGCTGAACACCGTGGGTTCGGTGATGAGCGCCACGTTGGGCTTGCCCATCACGCGCAGGTTGATGGAGTACAGCGCGATCATCACCAGGATGCTCGCGAGCAGCTGCATGATCTTGAGCTTGACATTGAGCCAGGCCGTGACCCAGCCCGAGGCGGCGCCGGCCACGCAGGCCACTGCGGTGGCGGCGACCGGATTCCAGCCCGCCACGATCAGCGTCGCGGCCACGGCAGCGCCCAGCGGGAAGCTGCCGTCCACCGTGAGGTCGGGGAAGTTGATGATGCGGAACGACAGGAAGACGCCCAGCGCGACCAGCCCGAATATCAGGCCGATCTCGATGGCGCCCAGCGAAGCGATGAGCGACATGGGAAGGAGGAAGACGGGTTCGGCTTCTTACTTCGTGCTCACGACCTTGGCGGTCTTCAGCAGCTCGTCGGACAGCGTCACGCCCTGCAGCCTGGCCGCGCCCGGGTTCACCACCAGCTCGAAGTTGGCGCTGGTCTGCGACGCGATGGCGCCGGGCTTCTCGCCCTTGAGGATGCGCACCACGACCTTGCCGGTCTGGCGGCCGATGTCGGTGTAGTTCAGGCCCAGTGCGGCCACGGCGCCGCGCTCGACGGTGGCGGTGTCGGCCGCCACCACCGGCAGCTTGCCCTGCTGCGCCACCTTCACGATGCCCTCGAAGGCCGAGACCACGTTGTTGTCGGTGGGCGTGTAGATCACGTCGGCCTTGCCGACCAGGCTCTGCGCGGCGGTGGGCACGTCCACCGTGCGGGCGGCGGCGGCTTCGACCACGGTCATGCCGGCGGCCGAGGCGGCCTTCTTGAGCGAGTCGACGATGGCCACCGAGTTGGCTTCGCCGGGGCTGTAGATCACGCCGATGCGCTTGGCGGCGGGCACCACCTGCTTGATGAGGGCGATGTGCTTTTCCAGCGGCGACAGGTCGGACACGCCCGTCACGTTGGTGCCCGTGGGCTCCCAGCTCTTCACCAGCTTGGCCGCCACCGGGTCGGTGACCGCCGAGTACACCACCGGAATGCTCTTGGTGGCCGCCACCATGGCCTGCGCCGACGGCGTGGCGATGGCGACGATCGCATCGGGCTGGTCGCCCACGTACTTGCGGGCGATCTGGGCGGCGGTGCCCACGTTGCCCTGCGCGCTCTGGTAGGTGAACTTGAGGTTCTTGCCTTCCTCGTAGCCCGAAGCCTTCAGCTCGGCCTTCACGCCGTCGCGCACCGCGTCCAGCGCCGGGTGCTCGACGATGGCGGTCACGGCCACCGACTTGGTGTCGGCCGCGAACGAAGGCGCGGCGGCCAGCATGCCGAGGGCCAGGGCCATTGCGCTGAAGGGGGTGCGAAGCAAAGCGTTTTTCACGGGAAAGGGTCTCCGGGTGGGGATTTGGATGCGTCTGAAGCCGCCGGCGGGTGCCGGCGGCGAGGGATTCAACGGCTGGACATCGCGTCGTGCGGTCCGGGCGCCACGGAGTCTAGATCGTACTTTGCACAATTAAGGTGCATGAAAGCCTCGGGCTTACCCCGCTTTGCGCCATAAAATTGCATCGATCTGGTGCATTGGGAGAAGAAATTGCATGACATCGCACTCGACCGGATCGACCGGAAGATTCTCGAGCACCTGCAGGCCCACGGCCGGGCCACCAACCTGGAACTGGCGGAGGCAGCCAATCTCTCGCCCGCCCAGTGCCTGCGGCGCCACCGGCGGCTGGAGGAACTGGGGCTGATCCACGGCTACGCGGCGCGGCTGAACGCGCGCCACATCGGGCTGGGCGTGACCGCCTTCATCCACGTGACCATGGCGCGCGGCCATGTCGACGAGCTACCCAAGTTCCAGGACCTGATCGCGGACATGAAGCAGATCCTGGAGTGCTACTCGGTGACGGGCGACTTCGACTACGTGCTCAAGGTCGTCGCGCACGACCTCGAGTCGCTCTCTCAGTTCCTGATGCACACGCTGATGCACATGCCCGGCGTGTCGGCGGTGCGCTCCAGCGTTTGCCTCAACGAGATCAAGTTCACCACGGCGCTGCCGCTGGAGTGAAGGAGGCGGGAGCGGACAGCCGAACGCAGAAGGAATACAAAAACTACGCAGAGGTCGCAGAAGGAGAACCAAAAAAGTTTTCTTCTGCGACCTCTGCGAAACCTTCGCGACTTCTGCGTTCGGCTGTCCGCTCCCGATCCCGCTCCCGATCCCGCCTTCAACCCGCCCCGCCAGGCGCCGGCGGCGGTGCCGTCATCACCATCGTCGGCACCGCCAGCGGCAGCGAGGCGTTCTTCAGTTCGTCGAGGATGGTGAACAGCAGGTCGCTGCGCACGCCGCCCGCGAGCCGGGGGCTCGCCACGTAGGCGATGGCCTGGAAGATCAGGAGCCCGTTCTCGATGCCCTCCAGCGTGAGCGAAGGCGCCGGCGTCTCCAGCACGCCCTCGTGCGCCTTGCAGGCCGCGAGGATCAGCTCGCGCACGCGCTGCGCGTCGGTGGTCAGCGGCATCGGCAGGCGGATCAGCACCCGGCCCTCGGCGTTGGCCAGCGTCATGTTGCGCACGGTCTTCGTGATGAACTCCGAGTTCGGCACGATCAGCGTCGAGCGGTCGCCCAGCTGGATCTCGGTGGCGCGCACGTTGATGCGCCGCACGTCGCCCTCGGCCGTGCCCAGCACCACCCAGTCGCCCACCTTCACCGGCTGCTCGGCCAGCAGGATCAGCCCCGAGATGAAGTTCTGCACGATGGCCTGCAGGCCGAAGCCGATGCCCACCGACAGCGCGCTGGCCACCCACGCGATGCGCTCGATGCCGATGCCCAGCGCCGACAGCGAGAAGGCGATCACCAGGATGCCGCCCACGTAGCCCAGCAGCGTGGTGATGGAGCTCTGCATGCCCGGCTCGAACTTGGTGTTGGGCAGGTAGCTGCGCGCGAGCCAGCGCTTGAAGATGCGCAGCACCACGAAGCCCACCACGGCCACCGCGACCGCGCTGAGGATCGCGCCCGGCACCAGCTGGAACTCGCCCACCTTCACGCCGGTGCCGAACTTGCCGCTGCGCTGGAACACCTCGCCCGGCCCCGTGCCCAGCGGCGCGGCCAGCGCCACCAGCATGTAGAAGAAGAGCGCCACCCGGCTGATCGCCGAGAGCACCGTGGCGGCCTGGTCCAGCGTCTGCGGCGCGAGGTTGAAGCTCTTCTGCAGCCGCTGGCCGAAGCCGGCGCGAGACGACACCGTGGCCATGAACACGTCGTCCGCGAACTTGAAGAGCACGTAGAAGGCGGCCGCGACGATGCCGCTCCAGGCCAGCTGCGAGGCCAGGAAGCTCGCGAGCGCCACGTAGCCCAGCGCCACCAGCACCCAGATCGCGATCATCAGCATGCCGATCAGCGCCACCAGCAGGCCGACCCACATCGGCCGCTCGGGCAAGCCGGCTTCGGCCGCGTCGGCGCGCAGCGGCTTCACGAGGTAGAGCACCGAGGCGACCAGCGCCGTCAGCACCAGCGCGGTGAGCACGTGCGTGGCCACCACGGCGGCGAAGCTGGCGTCGATGAGCGCGTTGACCTCGGCCGGCGTCCAGGCCAGCACCGCCACCAGCGCCACCATCCAGGGCAGGGGCGCGAGCCGGCTGGCCATCTCGTCGGGAATGGGCGGCAGCCGCCACGAGGGCCGGCGCGTGGCCAGCAGCCCGCGGCCCAGCCCGATCACGAAGGCCATGAACACCAGCAGCTGCGCGGCCGACTGCAGCACCTTGCGCGCCTGCGGTTCCCAGGTGGCGAACTCCTTCAGCACCTCGACGAAGCCATGCGCCGCCACCGCCACCAGCAGCACGTGGCTGGCGACGATGCCGATCACCAGCACCGAGCGCCGCAGCCGCCCCGCCGGCAGGTAGCGCGCCGCCAGCCAGGCGAGCAGCACCTCGGCGCCCCAGATGCCGAACAGCGTGAGCAGCAGCGCGCCCACCAGCGCGGCGATCACCGGAAGGCGGGTCTCCGGCTGGGTGGCGGCCACCAGGCCGTCGTTCACCGAGGAGACCATCGCCTTCAGGCGCACCAGGTCGTCGGGCCAGGCTTCGCGCAGGTCGCTCCAGAACTCGGTGGTCAGTGGCGAGGCCGCGCGCTCGGTGAGCTGCGCCTCGAACAGCGCCCGCCGCTGCGTGACCAGCTCGGTGCCGCGCTGGCGCACGTCGACCGACAGCAGGCGCGCGAGGCGGATGTCGGCATCCAGTGCGTTGCGCTCCTTCGTCAGGCTCGCACGCTGGCGGGTGATGTCGGGGTCTTCGGTGGTGCCGGCGGCGGGCGGATTGCCAAGCTCGCCGAGCTTGGCGTTCAGATCGGCCAGATCGCCGGTGCGCGCGGCGACGAACTTGTCGGCCTGCACGCCGATGTCGTTGATCTGGGCGAGCAGCTTGCGCGCGTCGTCGTCCGTCTCGGCGGCGTTGCTGAGCTTGGTGAACTGCGCGCGCAGCTCGGCGATCGTGGGGGCAGGGGCTGCGGCGGCCGCGGCGGCGCTGTTGGCGTTGTTTCCGTTGCCGGCGTCCGGTTGCGCCTGCGCACCGCCGCAGATGAACAGGGCCGCGAGGCAGAAGCTCGCGAAGCGTTGGGTCCAACTCATGGCCGCATCATAGAAGCCGCCATTTCGTAAGGACTGGTAAGAATCTCCGCGTCAGGCGGCTGGAGGAAAGAGATCGACCCTGTCGGTGATGATGCCGTCGGTGCCGAGCTCGATCAGCCGCTGCGCGGCCCAGTCGTCGTTCACCGTGTAGCTCAGCGCGCGCATGCCCGCCTCGTGCACCAGCGCCACCACGGTGGCGTCCCACAGCGCGTGGTTGCAGACGATGGCGACACAGCCGAGCTGCCTGGCCGCCTCGAGCCAGCCATCCCAGAGCTTGTCGAGCAGCAGGCCGCGCGGCAGCCCGGGCTGCACCGCCTGGGCGCCCTTGAGCGATTCGACCTGGAAGGAGGTGAGCAGCGGCGGCACGGCTGCGCCCTTCCAGAGGCGGGCGGCCTCACGGGCGACCACTTCGCCTGTCTCGCGCTCGGTGCCGGGCGTGGGCTTGATCTCGATGTTGAGCAGATGGCCGTTGGCCAGGCAGAAGCGCGCCAGATTCTCCAGCGTGGGCAGCGGCTCGCCCGCGTAGGCGCGCGAATGCCAGCCACCCGCGTCGAGCTGCGCCAGCGCGCTCCAGGGCTGCGCGCCGCCGGTGCCGTGGCCGCTGGTGGTGCGATCGAGCGTGGCATCGTGCATCAGGAACACCACGCCATCGGCGCTGAGTTTGGCGTCGCACTCGAACATGCGATAGCCGTGCGAGGCGCCGAGGCGGAACGCGGCCAGCGTGTTCTCGGGAGCGAGCTTGCCGGCGCCGCGGTGGGCGACCCAGCGGGGGTAGGGCCAGGGATTCAGCTCGGCCATCGATCAGTCCGCGCGTTTGCCGGAGCCGGCGTCGAACCAGTGCAGCTTGTCTTCGCGCGCCGCGATCTTCACCGTGTCGCCTGCAACTGGCGGATGGTCGGCCTCGTCGGTGCGCATGATGATCTGCTCGTCGCCGATGCGGCCGTACACCAGCCGCTCGGCGCCCAGCAGTTCGACCTGCTCGACCTGCACCGACCAGCCGCTCTCGTCGAGCTTCAGGTGCTCGGGGCGGATGCCCAGGATCTGGCCCGGGCGCACGCCGGGCGCGTGCTTCAGCAGGTTCATCGGCGGCGAGCCGATGAAACTCGCGACGAAGGTGGTGGCGGGGCGCGAGTACACCTCCTCGGGGGTGGCGAACTGGTCCATCACGCCGCCGTTCATCACGATGATGCGTTGGGCCAGCGTCATGGCCTCGACCTGGTCGTGCGTGACGAACAGCGAGGTGATGCCGAGCTCGCGGTGCAGCTTCTGGATCTCGAGGCGGGTCTGCGCCCGCAGCTTGGCGTCGAGGTTCGACAGCGGCTCGTCGAACAGGAACACCTGCGGCTGGCGCACGATGGCGCGGCCCATGGCCACGCGCTGGCGCTGGCCGCCGGACAGCTCGCGCGGCTTGCGCTCCAGCAGGTGGCCCAGCTCGAGGATCTTCGCGGCCTTGTCGACGCGCGTCTTGATCTCGGCCGGCGGGACCTTCGCGATCTTCAGGCCGTAGGCCATGTTCGCGAACACGCTCATGTGCGGATACAGCGCGTAGTTCTGGAACACCATGGCGATGTCGCGCTCGGCGGGCTCCAGGTTGTTCACCACCTTGTTGCCGATGGCGATCTCGCCGGCGGAGATTTCCTCCAGGCCGGCCACCATGCGCAGCAGCGTGGACTTGCCGCAGCCCGAGGGCCCGACGATGACGATGAACTCGTGGTCGGCGATCTCGGCGCTCACGCCGTGGATGACCTGGTTCGCCTTGGGCCCGTGGCCGTAGCGCTTGATGACGTTGCGTAGGGAGAGGGAAGCCATAACTTATTTTTCAGTGTCCACGAGGCCTTTGACGAACCACTTCTGCATGAGGACCACCACCAGCGCCGGCGGCAGCATCGCGAGGATGGCGGTCGCCATCACCACGTTCCATTCGTTCTGGCCGTCGCCGCCGGCGATCAGCCGCTTGATGCCGACCACGATCGGGTACATGTCCTCGTTGGTGACCGCCAGCAGCGGCCAGAGGTACTGGTTCCAGCCGTAGATGAACTGGATCACGAAGAGCGCGGCGATGCTGGTCTTCGACAGCGGCAGCAGCACGTCGAAGAAGAAGCGCATCGGGCTCGCGCCGTCCATGCGGGAGGCCTCGGTGAGTTCCTCGGGCACCGTCAGGAAGAACTGCCGGAACAGGAAGGTGGCAGTGGCCGAGGCGATCAGCGGCACCGTCAGGCCCGCGTAGCTGTTGAGCATGCTCAGGTCCGACAGCACCTTGTAGGTGGGCAGGATGCGCACTTCCACCGGCAGCATCAGCGTGACGAAGATCGCCCAGAAGCAGATCTTCTTGAACGGGAAGCGGAAGTAGACGATGGCGAAGGCCGACAGCAGCGAAATGGCGATCTTGCCGACGGCGATGACCAGCGCCGTCACCAGGCTCACCCACATCATGTGCGCCACCGGGGCGTTGGAGCCTGCGCTGCTCGCGCGGCCGAAGAGCGCGCCCTTGTAGCTCTCCAGCATGTGCGAGCCCGGCAGCAGCGGCATCGGCCGCTGCACGATCTCCTGCGCCGTGTGCGTGGACGCCACGAAGGCGAGGTAGATGGGGAAGGCGACGATCAGGACGCCGAGGATCATCACCACGTGGGCCAGGATGCCCTGGGTGCTTCTTCTTTCAACCATGTCAGTACTGCACCTTCTTTTCGACGTAGCGGAATTGCACGATGGTGAGCGCGATCACGATCACCATGAGCACCACCGACTGCGCGGCCGAGCCGCCGAGGTCCAGGGCCTTGAAGCCGTCGTGGTAGACCTTGTAGACGAGGATTTCCGTGTCCTTGCCCGGGCCGCCCTCGGTGGCGGCGTGCACGATGGCGAAGGTGTCGAAGAACGCGTAGACCACGTTCATCACCAGCAGGAAGAAGGTGGTGGGCGACAGCAGCGGGAACTGCACCGTCCAGAAGCGGCGCCACGGGCGCGCGCCGTCGATGGCGGCCGCCTCGATCAGCGACTTCGGGATGGACTGCAGCCCCGCCAGGAAGAACAGGAAGTTGTAGGAAATCTGCTTCCACACGGCGGCCATCACGATCAGCGTCATCGCGTGCTTCGAGTTGAGCAGGTGGTTCCAGTCGATGCCGATCTTGCCCAGCGCATAGGCCACCACGCCCAGCGAGGGGGAGAACATGAACACCCACAGCACGGCGGCCACAGCGGGCGCCACGGCGTACGGCAGGATCAGCATGGTCTTGTAGAACATGCCGCCGCGCACGATGCGGTCGGCGAACACGGCCAGCGTCAGCGACAGCGTCAGGCCGATGCTGGCCACCAGCACCGAGAAGATGGCGGTGGTCTTGAACGACTCGGCGTAGGCCGGGTCCTCGAAGAGTTCCCTGAAGTTCTGCAGCCCGACGAAATCGACCGAGGTGCCGAAGGCATCCTGCTGCTGCAGCGACTGCAGCAGGGCCTGTGCGGCCGGCCAGAAGAAAAACACGAATATCACCGCCATCTGCGGTGCCAGCAGCAGCCAGGGCAGCCAGCCCGAGCGAAAGAAGACGCGTTTTTCCATGAACCCTCTACATATAAAAATCCCGCCCGGCCCGCTCTTGCGCAAGAGCGGACGGGGGCGGGCGATATTAGCCGGACACGCGCGGGGTCCGGTTGTCGATCGTCAGCTCTTGTTGGCCTTCTGGAAGCGTTCCAGCTGCTCGTTGCCGCGGGTCACGATGGCGTCGAGGGCTTCCTTGGCGGTCTTCTTGCCGTTCCAGACCTGTTCGAGCTCTTCGTCCTCGATGGCGCGGATCTGCACGTAGTTGCCCAGGCGGATGCCGCGGCTCTTGTCGGTGACCTTGCGGATCATCTGCGTCACGGCCACGTCGGTGCCAGGGTTCTGCTTGTAGAAGCCCGAGTCCTCGGTGAGCTTGTACGAGGCCATGGTCACGGGCAGGTAGCCGGTGCGCTTGTGGCTGGCGGACTGCACTTCAGGCGTCGAGATGAAGCTGAAGAACTTGGCCACGCCCTTGTACTCGGCCGGTTTCTTGCCCGACATGACCCACAGGCTGGCGCCGCCGATCACGGTGTTCTGGGGCGCGCCGGGCACGTCCGGGTAGTAGGGCAGGGGAGCCAGGCCGTAGGCGAACTTGGCGTTCTTCGCCACGTTGCCGTAGAAGCCCGAGGACGTGTTGATCATGGCGCACTCGCCCGACACGAACGAGGCCTCGGGCACGTTGCCGCGGCCCTTGTAGATGAACAGGCCCTGCTTGGCCATGCTGGCCAGGTTCTCGATGTGGCGCTGGTGCAGCGGCGAATTGACCTTCAGGCGCGCGTCCAGGCCCTGCAGGCCGTTGGCCTTGCTCGCGAACTCGACGTTGTGCCAGGCCGAGAAGCTCTCGACCTGCGTCCAGTTCTGCCAGGCCGTGGTGAATGGGCACTTGTGGCCGCTGGCCTTGAGCTTGGCGGCGGCGGCGACCACCTCGGGCCAGGTGGCGGGAGCCTTGTCGGTGGGCAGGCCGGCGGCCTTGAAGGCGTCCTTGTTGAAATAGAAGATGGTGGTCGAGCTGTTGAACGGGAAGCTCAGCATCTGGCCGTTGGGCGCCGTGTAGTAGCCGGCCACGGCGGGGATGTAGGCGGCCGGGTCGAACTTCTCGCCCGCGTCCTTCATGACCTGGCCCACCGGCACGATGGCACCCTTGCTGGCCATCATGGTGGCGGTGCCCACTTCGAACACCTGCAGGATGTGCGGGGCGTTGCCGGCACGGAAGGCGGCGATGGAGGCCGTCATCGATTCGTCGTAGGTGCCCTTGAAGGTGGGGACGACCTTGTATTCCTTCTGGCTCTCGTTGAACTGCCTGGCCAGGTCGTTGACCCACTCGTTGTTGACGGCGGTCATGGAATGCCACCACTGGATCTCGGTCTGGGCCTGCGCCACGTTGAACAGCGTGGTGGCGGCCAACGCCGATGCCAGCGCGAGCGTCTTGAATCGCATGAAGACTCCTGAAGGGAAAAATGGAAAGCGCGGATGCTAGGGCATGTGGATGACACAGCCGCGTCACATTGGCGCACGGAGCACGGGTTTCCTCCAATCGGGGAAACCCCTTTGGACCCTTCGGCCTTCCCTTGCCTTTTCGGCCGGATTTGGCCCTGTTCGCAGCAGGCCCGGCAGGGGGCGAGGCCTCTCTTGCTGCGCCGCACCATGCTAGCATCGCCCTCCCTTTTTTCGGCCTAGCCTGTCGCCGTGGCCGGGGCTTCCAAGAGACCTCCATGAGCAGCAAAACCTCCCTCGACAAAAGCAGGATCAAGTTCCTCTTGCTCGAAGGCATCCACCCCTCGGCCGTGGAGGTGCTGCGCGCCGCCGGCTACACCAACGTCGAGTCGCTGCCGGGCGCGCTGCCCGATGCCGAGCTGAAAGAGAAGATCGCCGACGTGCACTTCCTGGGCATCCGCTCGCGCACCCAGCTCACGGCCGAGGTGTTCGCTGCGGCGCACAAGCTGGTGGCGGCAGGCTGCTTCTGCATCGGCACCAACCAGGTCGACCTCGAAGCCGCCCGCGAACACGGCGTGGCGGTGTTCAACGCTCCTTATTCCAACACCCGCTCGGTGGCCGAGCTGGTGCTCGCCGAAGCCATCCTGCTGCTGCGCGGCGTGCCCGAGAAGAGCGCGGTGGCGCACCGCGGCGGCTGGCTCAAGTCGGCCGAGAACGCCTACGAGATCCGCGGCAAGACGCTGGGCATCGTGGGCTATGGCTCGATCGGCGCGCAGCTGTCGGTGCTGGCCGAGGCGCTGGGCATGCACGTGGCCTTCTACGACGTGGTCACCAAGCTGCCGCTGGGCAATGCGCGCCAGGTGCGCGACCTGCACCAGCTGCTGGCCCAGAGCGACATCGTCACGCTGCACGTGCCCGAGACCCAGGCCACCCAGTGGATGATCGGCGCGGCCGAGATCGCCGCGATGAAGCCCGGCGCGATCCTCATCAACGCCTCGCGCGGCACGGTGGTCGAGATCGATCCGCTGGCCGAGGCGCTGAAGGCGCGCAAGCTGCTGGGCGCCGCCATCGACGTGTTCCCGGTGGAGCCGCGCAGCAACAAGGACGAGTTCCAGTCGCCGCTCAGGGGCCTGGACAACGTGATCCTCACGCCCCACATCGGCGGCTCGACCATGGAGGCGCAGGCCAACATCGGCCTGGAAGTGGCGGAAAAGCTGGTCAAGTACAGCGACAACGGCACCTCGACCTCGTCGGTCAACTTCCCCGAGGTGGCGCTGCCGGCGCACCCTGGCAAGCACCGGCTGCTGCACGTGCACCGCAACGTGCCGGGCGTGCTGTCGGAGATCAACAAGATCTTCTCGGACAACCACATCAACATCTCCTCGCAGTTCCTGCAGACCAACGAGAAGATCGGCTACGTGGTGATGGACATCGACGCGGCCTCCTCCGACCTGGCGCTGGAGAAGCTGGCGAAGGTGGGCGGGACGATCCGCAGCCGCGTGCTGTTCTGACCCGGCCTCCCGGAGGGAGGTGATTCCCCCGGAAGCAGCGCCTATCACAAGGCCGCAAGCACGGTCACGAGGCAAGACCCCGAGCGCTGCAATAAAATCCCCAGCCCGGCTATGGGCGCGCAGCGCCCGGCCGAGGCGCCCCACCCGATGAATGCTCCGACCGCGTTGAATACGCTATTGGCACAGGCCGCAGAGCCTGTCCGACTGCGCGAGATCCCGTACAACTACACCAGCTTCTCCGATCGCGAGATCGTGATTCGCCTGCTGGGCGAACGCGGCTGGGAACTGCTGCAGACCTTGCGTGCCGAGCGCCGCACCGGCCGATCGGCGCGCATGCTCTACGAGGTTCTGGGCGACATCTGGGTGGTGCAGCGCAACCCCTACCTGGTCGACGACCTGCTCGACAACCCGCGCCGCCGCGGCCAGCTGGTCGATGCCCTGAGGCACCGCCTGGCCGAGGTGCAGAAGCGCCGCACCCCCGACAGCGACCTGCCGCGCGACCAGCTCGTGGGCGAGCTCACCGGCCTGGTGGGCGATGCGGTGGCTGCCTTCGACACCAAGTTCCGCGACGTCGCCGCCCTGCGCCGCAAGGCCACGCGCGTGCTGGGCCGGCTCACCGCCAAGGACAACATCAAGTTCGACGGCCTCTCGCGCGTCGCCCACGTCACCGACGCCACCGACTGGCGCGTGGAGTACCCCTTCGTGGTGCTGTGCCCCGACACCGAGGCCGAGATGGCGCTGCTGGTGAAGGGCTGCATCGAGCTGGGCCTGACCATCATCCCGCGCGGAGGCGGCACCGGCTACACCGGCGGCGCCATTCCGCTGACCTGGAACAGCGTCGTCATCAACACCGAGAAGCTGGAGGCGATGACCGAGGTCGAGCACGTCGCGCTGCCCGGACTGGCCGACCCGGTGCCCACCATCTGGACCGAGGCCGGCGTGGTCACCCAGCGCGTGGCCGACGCGGCCGAGCGCGCGGGCTTCGTCTTCGCGGTCGACCCGACCTCGGCCGAGGCCTCGTGCGTGGGCGGCAACGTCGCCATGAACGCGGGCGGCAAGAAAGCCGTGCTCTGGGGCACGGCGCTCGACAACCTGGCTTCGTGGCGCATGGTGACGCCGCAGGCCGAGTGGCTCGAGGTCACGCGCATCGGCCACAACCTCGGCAAGATCCACGACGCCGAAAGCGCCGTGTTCGAGCTGCAGTACTACGCCGCCGACGGCAGGACCAAGCTGCGCAGCGAGCGCCTGGAGATCCCGGGCCGCACCTTCCGCAAGGAAGGCCTGGGCAAGGACGTGACCGACAAGTTCCTCTCGGGCCTGCCGGGCATCCAGAAGGAGGGCTGCGACGGCCTCATCACCAGCTGCCGCTGGGTGGTGCACCGCATGCCGGCGCACACCCGCACCGTCTGCCTCGAATTCTTCGGCAACGCGAAGGACGCGGTGCCCAGCATCGTCGAGATCAAGGACTTCATGTTCGCCGAGCAGAAGCGCTCGGGCGTGCTGCTGGCCGGCCTCGAACATCTGGACGACCGCTACCTCAAGGCTGTGGGCTACGCCACCAAGTCGAAGACGCACGGCGGGCTGCCCAAGATGGTGCTGTTCGGCGACATCGCGGGCGACGACGCCGACGCGGTGGCGCGCGTCACCTCCGAGGTTGTGCGCATTGCCAACTCGCGCAGCGGCGAAGGCTTCATCGCCATCAGCCCCGAGGCGCGCAAGAAGTTCTGGCTCGACCGCAAGCGCACGGCGGCCATCAGCCGCCACACCAACGCCTTCAAGATCAACGAAGACGTGGTGATCCCGCTGCCGCGCATGGCCGAGTACAGCGACGGCATCGAGCGCATCAACATCGAGCTGTCGCTGCAGAACAAGCTCGCGCTCACCGACGAGCTCGAAGCTTTCCTCACGCGCGGCAACCTGCCGCTGGGCAAGACCGACGACGCACACGAGATTCCTGCGGCCGAGCTGCTGGAAGATCGCGTCGCGCAGGCGGTGGCGCTGGTGCAGGAAACGCGCGCGCTGTGGGCCGGCTGGCTGAAGGACGTCGACGCGCTCTTCCCGCAGCTGCAGGACCACTCGCTGCGCGCGAGCTGGAAGACCCAGCTGCGCCAGCCGCTGCAGGCCATCTTCACGGGCGCGGAGTTCGCGCCGATCCTGGCGGAGTGCACCGCCATCCACAAGCGCGTGCTCAAGGGCCGCGTGTGGGTCGCGCTGCACATGCACGCGGGCGACGGCAACGTGCACACCAACATCCCCGTCAACAGCGACAACTACGACATGCTGCAGACCGCGCATGCCGCGGTGGTGCGCATCATGGCGCTGGCGCGCAGCCTCGACGGCGTGATCTCGGGCGAGCACGGCATCGGCATCACCAAGCTCGAATTCCTGAGCGACGACGAGCTGCGTCCCTTCACCGAGTACAAGGCCAAGGTCGACCCCGAAGGCCGCTTCAACAAGGGCAAGCTGCTGCGCGCGCCCGCGGGCAAGCCCGAGACGCTGCACGCCGACCTGACCAACGCCTACACGCCGAGCTTCGGCCTCATGGGGCACGAGTCGCTCATCATGCAGCAGAGCGACATCGGCGACATCGCCAACAGCGTGAAAGACTGCCTGCGCTGCGGCAAGTGCAAGCCCGTGTGCGCCACGCACGTGCCGCGCGCCAACCTGCTGTACAGCCCGCGCAACAAGATCCTCGCGACCTCGCTGCTGGTGGAGGCCTTCCTCTACGAAGAGCAGACCCGGCGCGGCGTGAGCATCAAGCACTGGGAGGAGTTCGAGGACGTGGCCGACCACTGCACTGTGTGCCACAAGTGCCTCACGCCCTGCCCGGTGAAGATCGACTTCGGCGACGTGTCGATGAACATGCGCAACCTGCTGCGCAAGATGGGCCAGAAGAGCTTCCGCCCCGGCAACGCGGCCGCGATGTTCTTCCTGAACGCGACCAATCCGCAGACCATCAAGGCGGTGCGCGCGGGCATGGTGGGCGTGGGCTTCAAGGCGCAGCGCCTGGCCAACGACCTGCTGCGCGGCCTCACGAAGAAGCAGACCTCCGCGCCGCCGGCGTCGCTCGGGCCGGCTCCGGTCAAGGAGCAGGTGATCCACTTCATCAACAAGAAGATGCCGGGCAACCTGCCGAAGAAGACGGCGCGCGCGCTGCTCGACATCGAGGATGCGGACTACGTGCCGATCATCCGCAACCCGAAGGCGACCACCTCCGAGACCGAGGCGGTCTTCTACTTCCCGGGCTGCGGATCGGAGCGGCTGTTCTCGCAGGTGGGGCTGGCCACGCAGGCCATGCTCTGGCATGCGGGCGTGCAGACCGTGCTGCCGCCGGGCTACCTGTGCTGCGGCTATCCGCAGCGCGGCAGCGGCCAGTTCGACAAGGCCGAGAAGATGATCACGGACAACCGCGTGCTCTTCCACCGTGTGGCCAACACGCTCAACTACCTCGACATCAAGACGGTGGTGGTGAGCTGCGGCACCTGCTACGACCAGCTGCAGGGCTACCAGTTCGACAAGATCTTCCCGGGCTGCCGCATCGTCGACATCCACGAGTACCTGCTCGAGAAGGGCATCACGCTCGCCGGTGCGGCCGGCGGCGGCTACCTCTACCACGACCCCTGCCACTCGCCGATGAAGCAGCAGGACCCGATGAAGACGGTGAAGGCGCTGGTCGGCGACAACGTGCTCAAGAACGACCGCTGCTGCGGCGAGTCGGGCACGCTGGGCGTGTCGCGGCCCGACATCTCCACGCAGATCCGCTTCCGCAAGGAACAGGAGCTGAAGAAGGGCGAAGCCGCGCTGCGCGAAGCCGGCAAGGTCGGCGAGAAGGAGAACGTGAAGATCCTCACCAGCTGCCCGAGCTGCCTGCAGGGCCTCTCGCGCTACGGCAACGACCTGAACAGCGGCCTGCTCGAAGCCGACTACATCGTGGTCGAGATGGCCAACAAGATCCTCGGCGAAGACTGGATGCCGAACTACGTGGAAGCCGCCAATCAGGGCGGCATCGAGCGGGTGCTGGTGTGACGTCGAAGGTGCAGGGCTGCGTGCTGTGCGAGGGCCCGGGCGGGCGCCTCGTGTTCGAGGGCGCGAAGCTGCGCGTGATCCATGCCGAGGAGGCGGGCTTCCCGGCCTTCTATCGCGTGGTGTGGCGCGAGCACGCGCCGGAGTTCTCCGATCTCGACGAGTCCGACCGTGCCCTGTGCATGGAAGCGGTGACTGTGGTCGAGCAGTGCCTGCGCGAGCATCTGAAGCCGGCGAAGATCAACCTCGCCGCGCTTGGCAACATGGTCGCGCACCTGCACTGGCATGTCATCGCGCGCTTCCCAAACGACAGCCACTTCCCCGGCTCGGTGTGGGCGCCGGTGCAGCGCGAGCGCGATGCGGCGCTCGAAGCTGACATTGCCGCGCGCCTGCCCGCCGTCGAGGCTGCGATGATCGAGCGATTGGGCAACAGGAGCTTCTGATGGCAGGCTTGAAACCTGGCGCACCGACGCCGCAGTCGATCACCGTGCACGGGCAGTCGCGCGTGCTCGAAGTGGGCTTCTCCGACGGCGCGACCTTCCGCATTCCCTTCGAGCTGATGCGCATCTGCTCGCCCTCGGCAGAAGTGCAGGGCCATGGTCCCGGACAGGAAGTGCTGCAGACGGGCAAGCGCGACGTCGAGCTCGTCGAGCTCGAGGCAGTGGGCAACTACGCGGTGCAACCGACCTTCAGCGACGGCCACAACACGGGCATCTATTCGTGGGACCTGCTCTACGAACTGGGCGAGAAGCAGGCCGAGCTGTGGTCTGCCTATGAGCGCCGGCTGGCCGAGGCGGGTGTCGACCGCGACGCGCCGATGATCGAGAAGGGCGGCCACGCCTGCGGCAGCCACTGAGGCCTTCGAGGCAGCGCAAGAATCCGCCGCTGCTATTGAAAAGATAGCCCTACGCCCAGAAAGGGCGGGGCTGAAAAAGCAACAAATGTCCGCCGTGGTCGCGGGGTCGTCGACTTGATGTGAAGGCTTCCGGCCTAACATCGGTCGCATGAGTACCACACACTTCGGCTTCGAAACGGTCGACGAAAGCGAGAAGGCCCGCCGCGTTCGCGGTGTCTTCGATTCGGTCGCATCGCGCTACGACATCATGAACGACCTGATGTCGGCAGGCCTGCACCGCGCCTGGAAGGCATACACCGTCATGGTCGCGAACGTGGGCGAAGGCTCGCGCGTCCTCGACATCGCAGGCGGCACCGGCGACCTCGCACTGGCCTTCGCCAAGAAGGTCGGCGCCAGCGGCCAGGTGGTCCACACCGACATCAACGAAGCCATGCTGCGCACCGGCCGCGACCGGCTGCTCGACGCCGGCGTGGTGCTGCCCACCATGGTCTGCGACGCGGAGAAGCTGCCCTTTCCCGACAACCACTTCGACGTGGTCACCGTGGCCTTCGGCCTGCGCAACATGACGCACAAGGACGCCGCGCTCAAGGAGATGAACCGCGTGCTCAAGCCGCGCGGCAAGCTGCTGGTGCTCGAGTTCTCGAAGGTCGCGAAGCCGCTCGCGAAGGCCTACGACTGGTACTCCTTCAACGTGCTGCCGAGGCTCGGCAAGCTCGTGGCGGGCGACGATGCGAGCTATCGCTATCTCGCCGAATCCATCCGGATGCACCCCTCGCAGGAGGAGCTCAAGACCCTCATGAAAGAGGGCGGTTTCGGACATGTGGACTATCACAACATGACTGGGGGAATCGCTGCCCTCCATGTTGGAATCAAGTGTTGAAAAAGCGGATCTTTCGCTCGAGAGGAGACGACGATATGAAGAGTTTGGGTTCTTTGTTCCTGGCAGCCGCGCTGGTCCTGGTCAGTGTCCAGGCCGAGGCTGCGCGCATCGGTGGCGGCAAGTCGATGGGTCGCCAGTCGTCCAACGTGACGCAGCGCGAGTCCGCAGCGCCTTCGGCACCCGCGCAGCAGAACGCGACCAACGCGGCAGCGGCCAAGCCCGCAACGCCCGCGCCCGCGGCAGCTGCACCGAAGCGTCCCTGGGGCGCGATGCTCGGCGGCCTGGCCGCCGGCCTGGGCCTCGCATGGCTCGCCAATTCGCTGGGCCTCGGCGCCGGCTTCGCCAACATCCTGCTGATCGGCCTGCTGGTGCTGGCAGGCGTGGTGGTGTGGCGCATGATCAAGTCGCGCTCGCAGCCCGTTGCCAATCGCCAGGGCGGCTTCGCCTTCCAGGGCGCCGGTGCCAGCCCGAGCAACGCGAGCGCTCCGGCGCAGTACAGCCCCAACAACGTGGGCAACGACGCATCGGCGCGTCCCTGGGAGCGCAACAACGCTGCCTTCGATGCCACGCCGCACGGCAGCAGCCTTTCGGCGGCTGGCGCAGCGGCAGGCGGCAGCATGATCGGCTCGGCACTCGGCGGTTCGCAGTCGTGGGGCATTCCCGCCGGCTTCGACGTCGACGGCTTCCTCGGCGCTGCAAAGCGCAACTTCGTGACCCTGCAGGACGCGTGGGACCGCGCCGACGTGTCGACGCTGCGTTCGATGATGACCGACGGCATGGTCGACGAAATCCGTTCCCAGCTGGCCGACCGCGCCAGCCACACCGGTGGTGCCTCCAACAAGACCGAAGTCGTGATGCTCGACGCCAAGCTGCTCGGCATCGAGGAGCTGCCAGACGCCTACATGGCCAGCGTGGAGTTCTCCGGCATGATCCGCGAAGACGCCTCGGCCGGCCCGGGCCCGTTCCGCGAAGTGTGGAACATGACCAAGCCGGTCAGCGGCAACAGTGGCTGGCTGGTCGCGGGCGTACAGGCACTGCAGTAATAAAAAGCTGAAAAGCGGCCCTCACGGGGCCGCAACGCAGGCGGGATAATGGGGACATGGCCACACCATCGTCCCCATTTTCTTTTCTAGGCGATCTCTTCAACACCATTGGCGAGCGCCTGCAGCCCCCGGACTGGGCGGTCCACGAGATCCAGAACCGCGCGGTCCTGTTCCTCAACCATGTGCTCCAGCAGGAGCCCGAGGCCCAGCAGCGGCTGCTGCGCCAGCAGGGGCGGGTGGTGCGCTTCCAGTGGCGCTTCGTGACCATGGAGCTGGTGGCAACGCCGGCCGGCCTTCTCGACCTGGCCCCCGCCGGTTCGGTGCCCGAGCTGACGCTCACCGTCACCGACGACTCTCCCTTCGACATCGCCCGCGCCGCGCTTCGAGGCGACAAGCCCGCCGTGCAGATCATTGGCGACGTGCAGCTGGCGGCCGAGGTCAACTGGCTGGTCGACCATGTGCGCTGGGACGTCGAGGACGATCTGGCCCGCGTGATCGGCGACGTGCCCGCGCATACGCTGGGCAACGCCGTGCGCCGTGTTGTCGGTGCGCTGCGCCAGTTCGTCGGCAACCGCACGGCCGGCAAGGCCGGCGGTTCGGCTGTCGGCCCCGCAGGCAACGCCGAATGAGGCGCTTCTACCGCGGACTTTTCATCGTCTGGGTCGCGCTGCGCTACGGCCTCGACGAGCTGGTGCTCTCGAGCTTCCAGAAGCCCTGGGTGCGCGGGGTCACGCGCGTTCTTTCCTTCGGGCGCAACCTCGATGCGCCGCGCGGCCAGCGCCTGCGCGAGGCGCTCGAGCGCCTCGGCCCCATCTTCGTGAAGTTCGGCCAGGTTCTGTCGACCCGGCGCGACCTGCTGCCGCCCGACATCGCCGACGAGCTGGCCTTCCTGCAGGACCGGGTGCCGCCGTTTCCCTCTTCCGTGGCCATCGCCACCATCGAGCGCGCGTTCCGCCGCCCGGTGAGCGATGTGTTCGTGCAGTTCGACGAGACGCCCATCGCCAGCGCATCGATCGCGCAGGTGCACTTCGCGACCATCCGCACCAACGAGGGCGAAGAGCGCGAGGTGGCGGTGAAGGTGCTGCGCCCCAGCATGCGCGGCGTGATCGAGAAGGACCTGGCGCTGATGGCCATGATGGCCGGCTGGCTCGAGAACCTCTCGGCCGACGGCAAGCGCCTGAAGCCGCGCGAGGTGGTGGCCGAGTTCGACAAGTACCTGCACGACGAGCTCGACCTGGTGCGCGAGGCCGCCAACGCGGCCCAGCTGCGCCGCAACATGGCCGCGCTCGACCTGGTGCTGATTCCCGAGATGTTCTGGGACTTCTGCCACCCCGAGGTCATCGTGATGGAGCGCATGAAGGGCGTGCCCATCGCGCAGATGGACCGCCTGCGCGCGGCCGGCGTCGACATTCCCAAGCTGGCGCGCGACGGCGTGACCATCTTCTTCACGCAGGTGTTCCGCGACGGCTTCTTCCACGCCGACATGCACCCGGGCAACATCCAGGTGAGCCTGGAGCCGGAGACCTTCGGGCGCTACATCTCGCTTGACTTCGGGATCATCGGCACGCTGACCGAGTCGGACAAGGAATACCTCGCGCAGAACTTCGTGGCCTTCTTCCGGCGCGACTACAAGCGCGTGGCCGAGCTGCACCTGGAAAGCGGCTGGGTGCCGGTGGGCACCCGGATCGATGAACTGGAGGCGGCCATCCGTACCGTGTGCGAGCCGTACTTCGACCGGCCGCTGAAGGAAATCTCGCTGGGCATGGTGCTGATGCGCCTGTTCCAGACCTCGCGGCGCTTCCACGTCGAGATCCAGCCGCAGCTGGTGCTGCTGCAGAAGACGCTGCTCAACATCGAGGGCCTGGGGCGCAACATCGACCCCGAACTCGACCTCTGGGCCACGGCCAAGCCCTTCCTCGAGAAGTGGATGGTCGACCAGATCGGCCCCAAGAAGCTGCTGCAGCAGCTCAAGGCCGAGGCGCCCAGGTACGCCAAATTGCTGCCCCAATTGCCTCGATTACTGCACGATTTCCTGGAGAATCGCCCAGTCGACAACCGCCGCGAGCTGCTCGAGCTGCTGGCCGAACAGAAGCGCACCAACCGGTTGCTGCAGACCATCGTCTACGGTGGCATAGGTTTTGTATTGGGGTTGCTCGCCATGCAATTGCTGGTGCGCGTGCGTCTGTTCTAGAGGAGTCTGTGCCGTGTTGTTGACGCTGGTCATCGTCTATCTGCTTGTCACCATCGCGATCGGCCTGTACGCCGCCAAGCGGGTGAAGAACACCACCGACTTCGCCATCGCCGGGCGGCACCTGCCGCTCTACATGATCGTCACGACCACCTTCGCGACCTGGTTCGGCTCCGAAACGGTGCTCGGCATCCCGGCCAAGTTCATCGAGGGCGGGCTCAACGGCGTGGTCGAAGACCCGTTCGGCGCCGGCACCTGCCTGATCCTGGTGGGCCTGTTCTTCGCCGGCAAGCTCTACCGCATGACGCTGCTGACCATCAGCGACTACTACCGCGAGCGCTACGGCCGCGGCGTGGAGGTGGCCTGCTCGCTGATCATCATGCTGAGCTACCTGGGCTGGGTCTCGGCGCAGGTCACGGCGCTGGGGCTGGTGTTCAACCTGCTGTCGGGCGGCGTGGTCAGCATCCCGGTGGGCATGGTGATCGGGGTGATCTCGATCCTGGCCTACACGCTCTTCGGCGGCATGTGGTCGGTGGCGGTCACCGACTTCATCCAGATGATCATCCTCGTGGCCGGCCTGGCCGTGATCGCGATGTTCGCGGGCAACATGGCCGGCGGCGCCGACAAGGTGGTGGCCTTCGCGGTCAGCAAGGACCTCTTCAAGTTCTGGCCCGAGCCGAGCTGGCACGACATGGTGTTCTTCTTCGCCGCGGCCATCACGATGATGCTGGGCTCCATCCCGCAGCAGGACGTGTTCCAGCGCGTGATGTCGGCCAACAGCGTCAAGGCGGCCCGCCGTGGCCCGGTGATCGGCGGCCTGGCGTACATCCTCTTCGCCTTCGTGCCGATGTTCCTCGTGGCCAGCGCGCTGCTCATCATGCCGGAGCAGACCGGCGCGCTGCTGAAGGAAGATCCGCAGAAGGTGCTGCCCACGCTGGTGCTCGAGAAGATGCCCTTCGTGATGCAGGTGCTGTTCTTCGGCGCGCTGCTGTCGGCCATCAAGTCGACGGCCTCGGCCACGCTGCTGGCCCCGAGCGTCACCTTCACCGAGAACATCTGGCGCCAGTTCCGCCCGGCCGGCACCGATCGCCAGAACCTCATGACCATGCGCATCACGGTGCTGCTGTTCAGCGCCGCCGTGCTGGCCTACGCCATTCGCATGCAGGGCACGCCGATCTACGAACTGGTTTCGGGCGCCTACCAGGTGCCGCTGGTGGGCGCCTTCGTGCCGCTGGTGTGCGGCCTGTACTGGCGCCGGGCCACCACGCAGGGCGCGGTCGCCTCGATCGTCCTGGGCATCGGCGTGTGGCTGCTGTTCCTGCAGGTGCCGTCCTGGGGAGCCGTGTTCCCGGCCCAGCTGGCGGGTGTTCTGTGCTCTTTCGCGGGCATGGTGGCCGGCTCGCTGCTGCCGCAATGGTTGGCGAACACTCACACGCCGCACCGCCCGCTGGCCACGGAGCCGGCCTGAAGCCGGGGCCCGCCGGCCGGGCCGGGCGTCCTTTCACGGGGGCGCCCCTATAATCGAGGGCTTTGCGAGCGGCCGCTGCGCCGCTTTTTTGACCTCATTTCCCATGCCCATCTACGCCTACAAGTGCAGCGCCTGCGGCTTCGCCAAGGACGCTTTGCAGAAGATGTCCGACGCACCCCTCACGGTGTGTCCGGCGTGCGGCGCGAGTGCGTTCGAAAAACAGGTCACGGCCGCCGGCTTCCAACTCAAGGGCTCGGGCTGGTACGTGACCGATTTCCGTGACGGCGGCGGCAAGAAGTCCGAGCCGGCCACGTCGCCCGCCTCCGGCGAATCTTCGTCTTCCTCCTCTTCTTCCACCACGTCAGCCGCGCCGAGCCCCGCTCCGGCGCCCGCCGCACCGGCTCCCGCGCCGGCCGCGACGAGCGGCGACTGAAACACCCCCCGACCGCCATGCTCGCCCTGCGCAAATGGTTGCTGTCCGGCCTGCTGGTCATCGTGCCGCTGGTCATCACGCTCGGCGTGCTGAACTGGATCATCGGCACGCTCGACCAGACGCTGTGGCTGCTGCCCGAGCAGTGGCAGACCTGGCTGAGCGACCACAAGGTGCGCGGCCTGGGCGTGCTGCTCACGCTGGCGATCCTGCTGGTGGTGGGGGCCACGGCCAGCAACTTCGTCGGCAAGCGCCTGCTCGGCTGGGGTGACGCCGTGGTCCGGCGCATCCCGGTGGTGCGCTCGATCTACTCCAGCGTCAAGCAGGTGTCGGACACGCTGTTCTCCGAGAACGGCAATGCCTTCCGCACCGCGGTGCTGGTGCAATGGCCGCGCGAAGGCGTGTGGACCATCGCCTTCGTGACCGGCGCGCCCGGCAACGAGGTCGCCGCGCATCTCGGCGAGGGCGAGTTCCTCAGCGTCTATGTGCCGACCACGCCCAATCCCACGGGCGGCTACTTCGTGATGCTCAAGCGCAGCGACTGCATCGAACTGAAGATGAGCGTGGACGAAGCGCTCAAGTACATCGTCTCGATGGGGGTGGTCGTTCCAGGCGGCCCTGCCACGGTGGCGGTGAAGTCTTCCAACTCATAAAAGAACGAACGCGCCCGCGAGGCGCCGGAATGGATTCCTATGGCCATGCGTACTCAATATTGCGGTCTCGTGACCGAAGCCCTGCTGGGCCAGACCGTCACCCTTTGCGGCTGGGTCAACCGTCGCCGCGACCACGGCGGCGTGATCTTCATCGACGTGCGTGACCGCGAAGGCTACGTGCAGGTGGTGTGCGACCCCGACCGCGCCTCGACCTTCGCCGTGGCCGAGAGCCTGCGCAACGAATACTGCGTGCAGATCACCGGCCTGGTGCGCGCGCGGCCCGAAGGCACGACCAACGACCAGCTCAAGAGCGGCAAGATCGAAGTGCTGTGCCATGAGCTGAAGGTGCTGAACCCCTCGGTCACGCCCCCGTTCCTGCTGGACGACGACAACCTGTCGGAAACCACCCGCCTCACGCACCGCGTGCTCGACCTGCGCCGCCCGGCCATGCAGCGCAACATGCTGCTGCGCTACAAGGTGACGATGGAAACGCGCAAGTTCCTCGACGCCAACGGCTTCATCGACATCGAGACGCCGATGCTGGGCAAGTCCACGCCCGAAGGCGCGCGCGACTACCTCGTGCCCAGCCGCGTGCACGACGGCAGCTTCTTCGCGCTGCCGCAGTCGCCCCAGCTCTTCAAGCAGCTGCTGATGGTGGCAGGCTACGACCGCTACTACCAGATCGTGAAGTGCTTCCGTGACGAAGACCTGCGCGCCGACCGCCAGCCCGAATTCACGCAGATCGACATCGAGACCTCGTTCCTCGCCGAGGAAGAGATCCGCGAGATGTTCGAAGGCATGATCCGCAACGTGTTCCGCAACGCCGCGGGCATCGACCTGCCGGTGTTCCCGACCATGACGTACGCGGACGCGATGTTCAAGTACGGTTCGGACAAGCCCGACCTGCGCGTGAAGCTCGAGTTCACCGAACTCACCGAGTTGATGAAGCGCGTGGAATTCAAGGTGTTCTCCAACGCCGCCACCATGGCCGGCGGCCGCGTCGTGGCGCTGCGCGTGCCCGGCGGCGGTGCCGAGGGCGGTCTCTCGCGCGGCGAGATCGACGCGTACCAGGAGTTCGTCAAGATCTACGGCGCCAAGGGCCTGGCCTACATCAAGGTCAACGACGCTGCTGCCGGCCGCGATGGCCTGCAGAGCCCGATCGTGAAGAACCTCGACGACAACGCGCTGGCCGAGATCATCGCGCGCACGGGTGCGCGCAACGGCGACATCCTGTTCTTCGGCGCCGACAAGGAAAAGATCGTCAACGACGCCATCGGCGCGCTGCGCATCAAGATCGGCCACAGCGCCTTCGGCAAGAAGAGCGGCCTGTTCGACGACCGCTGGGCGCCGCTGTGGGTGGTGGACTTCCCGATGTTCGAGTTCGACGAGGAAGGCCAGCGCTGGAGCGCCGTGCACCACCCGTTCACCGCGCCGAAGGACGGCCACGAAGACCTCATGGACACCGCGCCCGAGAAGTGCATCGCCAAGGCCTACGACATGGTGCTCAACGGAATCGAGATGGGCGGCGGCTCGGTGCGTATCCACCGCGAGGAAGTGCAGAGCAAGGTGTTCCGCGCGCTGAAGATCAGCGCCGAGGACGCGCAGCTCAAGTTCGGCTTCCTGCTGGACGCGCTGCAGTACGGCGCGCCGCCCCACGGCGGCATCGCCATCGGCCTGGACCGCCTGGTCATGCTGATGACCGGCGCCGAGTCGATCCGCGACGTGATCGCCTTCCCCAAGACCCAGCGCGCGCAGGACCTGCTGACGCAGGCACCGAGCCCGGTCGACGAGAAGCAGCTGCGCGAACTCCACATCAAGCTGCGCAACGCGCAAGCATGATGTTCGCCCCCAGGCTGCGCGCACTTCGTGTCGCTTCGCCAACCCCCGACCGGGGGCAACACCTGAGGCCCGGCAAAGCCGGTTCCTCGGTGTTCCGCGAAGAAAACTGAGCGCCCCCGATGACGACTGGTTCTCGGCCCTGGAAGATCCCGGAGTCGGTGCTGGTCGTGATCCACACGCCGGCGCTCGATGTGCTGCTGATCCGGCGTGCGGATGCCGAGACCGACTTCTGGCAATCGGTCACAGGCAGCAAGGACGTGGCCGACGAGCCCCTGGTGCTCACCGCGGCGCGCGAGGTGGCCGAGGAAACCGGCATCCTGTGCGGCGAAGGCACGCCGCTGGCCTCGCAACTGGTCGACTGGCAGCTGCGCAACGTCTACGAGATCTACCCGCGCTGGCGCGCCCGCTATGCACCGGGCGTCACCCACAACACCGAGCACCTTTTCGGCCTGCGCGTGCCCGAACGCGTCGTGCCCACGCTCGACCCCCGCGAGCACACCGACTGGCGCTGGCTGCCGTACCGCGAGGCGGCGGACGCCTGCTTTTCCCCATCGAATGCCGAAGCCATTCTGTTGCTGCCAGAATTTGCGCGATGAACCAGCCGGCAGCAGCAGCGGTGCAGAACCTCCGCGTCGCGACCTACAACATCCACAAGGGTGTGCAGGGCATCGGCCCCGCGCGGCGGCTCGAGATCCACAACCTCGGCCACGCCATCGAGCAACTCGACGCCGACATCGTCTGCCTGCAGGAAGTGCGCAAGATGAACCGGCAGGCGGCGGCGCGTTTCGCGCGCTGGCCCGAGCTGCCGCAGGCCGACTTCCTCGCGCCCGAGGGCTACACCGCCGTCTACGAGACCAACGCCGTCACGCGCCATGGCGAGCACGGCAATGCGCTGCTCACGCGCTGGCCGGTGCTGGGCACTACCCACCAGGACATTTCCGACCACCGCTTCGAGCAGCGCGGGCTGCTGCACGTGGTGATCGACGTGGAAGGCCGGCGGGTGCACGCCATCGTGGTGCACCTGGGGCTCATCAAGGGCAGCCGGGTGCGGCAGATCGCGCGGCTGCGCGAGTTCATCGACCGCGAGGTACCGCCCGGCGAGGCCGTGGTGGTGGCGGGCGACTTCAACGACTGGGGCGCGCGCATGCGCTACGCCATGAACGCCATGGGCCTGCGCGACACCAGCGATCTGCGCGGTCCGCGCACGCTCACTTATCCCTCGCGCCTGCCGGTGGCGCAGCTCGACTTCGTCTACGGGCGCGGGCTGGAGCCGCTGTCCTGCGTGGTGCCGCGCGGTCCGATCTGGGCCCGCATGTCCGACCACCTGCCGCTGGTGGCTGATTTTTCACTCCTTAATTGATAGCATTGCTCCGAGAAGGGACGGGCGTTGCGGCCCCGAATGTCTGGAGCCATTCACTGGTACGATCTTTGCCATGCTGAGGAAAACCGACGTCGAACCGCGCCCCGATCGAAACGACGATGACGAGGGCACGCCCGTCTCCGTGAAGATCCGCGAGCGCATCACCGCGGCGCGCAAGCGCTTCAATGCCAACGACAACATCTCCGAGTTCATCCAGCCCGGCGAGCTGGAGGCCCTGCTCGACGAGGTCGAGGTCAAGATGAAGGACGTGCTCCAGAGCCTGGTGATCGACGTCGAGAACGACCACAACACCGACAACACCGCGCGCCGGGTCGCCAAGATGTACCTCAACGAGGTGTTCAGGGGCCGCTATGTGGCGGCGCCTTCGCTCACCGAGTTTCCGAACGCCGAGCACCTGAACGAGCTGATGATCGTCGGCCCGATCACCGTGCGCAGCGCCTGCTCGCACCACTTCTGCCCGATCATCGGCAAGCTCTGGATCGGCGTGATGCCCAACGAGCACACCAACGTGATCGGCCTGTCGAAGTACGCGCGCCTGGCCGAATGGGTCATGGGCCGTCCGCAGATCCAGGAAGAAGCCGTGGTGCAGCTGGCCGACCTGATCCAGGAAAAGACCCAGCCCGACGGCCTGGCCCTCGTCATGGAGGCCGAGCACTTCTGCATGGCCTGGCGCGGCGTGAAGGAAATGGACAGCAAGATGATCAATTCCGTGATGCGCGGCGTGTTCCTGAAAGATCCGAGCCTGCGCCGCGAATTCCTTTCCCTCCTGCCCAGAAAGGACTGAGCCATGCTGGTCCGACTCCTCTACGCCAGCCGCGCCGTCGACACCAGCCCCGAGGCCATCGAGTCGATCCTGGCGCAATCGCGCACCCACAACACCGCGTGCGGCATCACCGGCATCCTCTGCTATGGCGCGGGCACCTTCCTGCAGGCCATCGAAGGCGGCCGCATGGCCATCTCCGAGCTCTACGGCCACATCCAGCGCGATGCGCGCCACAAGGACGTGGTGCTGCTGCACTACGAAGAGATCTCCGAGCGCCGCTTCGGCGGCTGGACGATGGGCCAGGTCAACCTGTCGAAGCTCAACGCATCGACGCTGCTGAAGTATTCCGAGAAGCCCGAGCTCAACCCGTACGCGGTGTCGGGCAAGGTCTCGTTGGCGCTGCTCGAGGAACTGATGGCAACTGCCGCCATCGTCGGCCGCCACTAGAACGTGGCTCTCGCGCTCGGCACTTCGCATCCCCGCTGCGCTCCTCGGAGCCCGCTCGCGCCTTTGAGCGGCCCGGCGGCGCGCGGTCTCGCATAGCTCGAGGTGCCGCTCTCCGCATTCGCGCTGATCCTGCTCGCCGGGATCATCCACGCCAGCTGGAACATCGCCGCCAAGAAAGCGAACGGCGACGCGCGCTTCAGCTTCCAGGCGAGCGTGTTCAACATGGTCATCTGGGCGCCGGTGGGCATCGTGCTAGGCTGGAACGTGGTGCCTGGCTGGGGGCGGGCGGAGTGGGGCTTCGTCGTGCTCAGCGGCGTACTGCACGTCCTGTATTTCATCGTGCTGCTGCGCGGCTACCGCAAATCCGACCTCACGGTGGTCTATCCGCTGGCGCGCGGCTCGGGGCCGCTGCTGTCCTCGCTGGTGGCGGTGCTCTTCCTCGGCGAGAAGATCAGCCTCGTCGGCGTGGCCGGCATCCTTGGCGTGGTGGCCGGCGTGTTCCTCATCGCCGGCGGCCCGCGCCTGTGGCAGAAGGCGCACGACCCGGCGCAGCGCGCGCGGGTGCACAAGGGCATGCGCTACGGCGTGCTGACCGGCGCTTTCATCGCGGCCTACACGGTGGCCGACAGCTACGCGGTCAAGTTCCTCGCGATGTCGCCGATCCTGCTCGACTACATGGGCAACCTCGTGCGCATCGTGCTGCTGCTGCCCGCGGCGCTGCAGGACCGCGCGACCACCATGCGCATGTGGCGCGACCAGTGGAAATACGCGCTGCTGGTGGCGGCGATCAGCCCCGTCTCGTACGTGCTCGTGCTCTACGCGGTGCAGCAGGCGCCGATCTCGCACGTTGCACCGGCGCGCGAGGTGTCGATGCTCTTCGCGGCGCTCATCGGGGGCCATCTGCTGCGCGAGGGAGACCGGCTGCTGAGGCTGATGGGCGCGATGTTCATCGCCGCCGGCGTGGTGGCGCTCGCCCTGGGCTGAGCCAGTGCTGCTGTTCGGCTGCGACTTCTCCAGCGCGCCGACGGCACGCAAGCCCATCGTCGTCGCAACAGGCGAACAGAGCGGCACCGACAGGGTCGTGCTGCGCGGCCTGCAGCGCTTTTCCACGCTCGACGCCTGGGGCGAATGGCTGTGCGCCACGCCGTCCTGGACCGGCGGTTTCGACTTTCCGTTCAGCCTGCCGCGGGAACTCGTCGAGCAGCTGCGATGGCCGCTGCAGTGGGAGCCGCTGATGGCCCACTACGCCGGCCTGAGCCGCGCCGAGATCCGCCAGACCTTCGCCGCCTTCTGCGCGGCGCGCCCGGTGGGCGGCAAGTTCGCGCACCGCAAGGCCGATGGGCCCGCAGGCTCGAGCCCCTCGATGAAGTGGGTCAACCCGCCGGTGGCCTACATGCTCCATGCCGGCGTGCCGCGCCTGCTCGCGGCGGGTGCGCGCATTCCGGGGCTGCACGCCGGCAGGGGGGCCGATCGCATCGCGCTGGAGGCTTATCCGGGTCTGCTGGCGCGCGAGCTGATCGGACGGCGCAGCTACAAGAGCGACGACCTGGCGAAGCAGACACCCGAGCGCCGAGCCGCGCGCGCCGACCTGCTGGCGGCGCTCGAAGCCGGCTCGTCCCGCCTCGGGTTGAGGCTGGCCGTCACCGCGCCGCAGCGCGCGGAGTTGCTCGCGGACGCACGCGGCGACGACATCGACGCCGTGCTGTGCCTGCTGCAGGCCGCCTGGGGCCTGCAGCGCGCCGCAAGCCCCGGCCCGGGCCATGGCCTGCCGGAAGACTTCGATCCGCTTGAAGGATGGATCGTCAGCGCCTGAGCCTCGTTGTCCTACACCGCTTCGGGCTTCCGTCGGCGTTCGCCGCCATGCGGCGGCGCCTAGATTGACTGCGGTGGGCCACCCCGGCCCACCTGTTTCAACATCAATCCATCAGGAAGGAAGCGACATGAACAAGGATCAAGTGGCAGGCCGCGTCGAGGAAGCCAAGGGCAAGCTGAAGGAAGTCGCCGGCAAGGTTGTCGGCAACGAGAAGCTCGAAGGCGAGGGCATTGCCGATCAGGCCGCCGGCAAGGTGCAGAAGACCTACGGCGACGTGAAGGAAAAGGCCAAGGACGCGATCAAGTCGGGCGCCGACAAGCTGTGACCGGTCGGGGGCGGGGGCATGCATCCAGCCCGGCTGCCCCGTTCACACACTCTCTTTTTCTTCCCCATTTCCAATTTCCAAGAAGCGACAGGAGGACTGCCATGAACAACGGATCGAACATTCGACAACGCGTCGCCGGCATGCCGTACGCGCACGTCTGTCTTGCCATGCTGCTGGCCGGCGCCGCGCTGGCCCTGGCCGGCTGCGACAAGGGCGACAACCGCACTGCCGGCGAGAAGCTCGACAGCGCCGTGGCGAAGACCGAGCAGGCGGCCGACACGGCCGCGGCAAAGACGGGCGAGGCCCTGAAGGACGCCAAGGCCAAGGTCGAGTCGTCCAACACCACCGCTGAGGTGAAGGAAGGCGCCGCCAATGCCAAGGAAGCGCTCAAGGAGGCAGGCGCGGCAGTGAGCGCGACGATGGACGATGCTGCCATCACGGCCTCGGTCTCCGCCGGCCTTGCCAGGGACCCGGACCTGAGTGCCATCAAGATCGACGTCGACACCAAGGCCGGCGCCGTGAGCCTGAAGGGGCCGGCACCCTCGGCCGCCGCGAAGGCGCGGGCCGAGGAGATCGCCAAGGGCGTGCAGGGCGTGACCTCGGTGAGCAACCAGCTCGAGGTGAAGGGCTGAAGATCCCCTTCGACCCCCGGCAACGAAAAAGCCCGGCGCTGCCGGGCTTTCTCATGGGCGGGGCCTTCGTCGCTCAGTGGCCGAGCCAGTCCTTCAGTTCGTCGGCATGCTCCTCTTCGTCGGCGAGGATGCCTTCGAGCATGCGGCGCGTGGTCGGGTCCTTGTCGCCGATGAGCGAGATCATCTGGCGGTACGACTCCACGGCGATGCGCTCGGCGATCAGGTTGGCGCGCACCATCGACTGCAGGTCGGTCGATTCGTCGTAGGAGGCATGGCTGCGTTCGAGCAGGTGCGTGGGCGCGAAGTCGGGTTCGCCGCCCAGCTGCACGATGCGTTCGGCGATGAGGTCGGCATGGGCCGACTCTTCGTTGGCGTGCACCAGGAACTCGTCGGCGATGGCTGGCGACTCCACGCCGTTGGCGGTGAAGTAGTGGCGCTTGTAGCGCAGTATGCAGACCAGTTCGGTGGCCAGCGCATCGTTCAGGAGCTTCACGACGTCGTCGCGCCAGGGGCCGTAGCTCGGCGTGACGGCACCGTCGTCCAGGCTGTTGCGGGCTGCGTCGAGGCCGCTCTGGTCGAGCGCCAGGTGCTGGTGGCCGGAGGCCTTGGAGGAGGCTGCCGTGGAGGAAACGTCGTTTTTCATGGAGAGTCCTTTCGTGGGGGGCGAGTTGAATTCGGGGTCTTGCTCATCAGGGTGTTGACGAGGTCGGCCACGTCGGATGTCTTCAGTACGGCCGCGAGCACTGCCGTCGCCGACAGCAGTCGCCAGGGCTTGACCAGCACCAGCAGCGCGCCGGTGGCGGCCGCGGCTGCCATCAGCTTGGCCGGCTCCTTGCGGGCGTAGTGCTCCAGCATCGGCCGCGCCAGCTGGCCGACCGCATGCGCGGGATGCCTGCGCCACCAGCGTTCCAGCACGCTGCGCCCCACGGCGAGCCATACGTTCGCGTTTCTTCTTCGGCTGCCTCCGCGTTCCCCTTGCCCTGCGGGATCTCCTTCTCCTCTTTCGTGCGGGTGGCCTTGGCGCCGGCCTGTGGCCTGCGCTTCATAGTGTGCGTATTCCAGGTCGTCCAACCGGGGATCGGAGCCGGCGTGGCCGCGGCCTTGATGGCTGTCGTCGTCCACGCCGCCGTTCAGCTGCCGCACCAGCGCGCGGCGCGAAAGGGCCAGGCGCTGCTGAGGCGAGAGTTGCTCGGAATGCGAATGGCGGCGCTCAGTACCGGTCATGGCGTGCTCCGGCTTCGTGCAGGGCCTGCAGGTCGGCATCGAGCTGCGAGCGCAGATCCTCGAAGGCGTAGTGGGGTGCGGGCCGCGCCGCGTACCAAGTGCAGATGGCCGCGATCACCACGGCCACGCCCGGAACGGCCACAAGCACCCAGTGGAAGCTGCCGTGCATCACGCCCAGCAGGATCGCAACGCCTATCAGCCCGAGGGCCAGGGTGATGGTGGCCACCGCCAGCACGGCCGCGACGATGCGCGTGGCGATGCCGCGTCCCGCCTGGGCGGATTCCTGCCGGATGAGGGCGGCGTAGTTGGCGAGGTGTTCAGCGACGAGTTCCGGATGCCCGAGCACCGTGGAAAAAATCGGATGGAGCATGGTGCCGGGGTCGATCGACGATGAACGCCTGTTGCCGTATTGATCAGTAGTCGTCGCGGCTGCGGCGGCTGGCCAGCACGATGAGCGCGGTGATGGCGGCGCCGGCCGCCGCCGCCAGCAGCACCGAGCGCACGGGCTGGTCGGAGATGTAGCGGCCCGTGACGTCGGCTGCCTGTTCGAGGCGGCGCTGTGCGCGCGCACTGGTGGTGGACGCGGCATCCAGGCCGCGCTGAACGGCTTGCTGCACGCGGGCGGCAAGCTGCTCGACGGCCGGCTCGGAATCGCGCTGCAGGTCGCGGACCTTTTCGCCCGCCGCATTCACCGCGTTCTGTGCATAGGCGCGGGTCGTTTCGACCGCGTCACGGGCGGTCTGGCGCGCTTCTTCGGCGATTTGCGAGGGAGTCTTGGTCGTCGTGTTCATTTGAAAGTCCTTTCCGGAAAAGTGAAATGCGCAAGCCTGTTGATCGTAACGACGCTACTTGCGTCGTAGCAAGCCGGCAAGGAAGCTCGCGATCGCGAGGATCACGAAGATCACGAAGAGGATCTTGGCGATGCCCACCGCGCTGGCGGCGATGCCGCCGAACCCGAAGAGGGCGGCGATCAGGGCGATGACCAGAAACACCACGGCGTAATGCAGCATGTGGAACTCCTTCGAGGCTTGGCTCGTTGTCTTGAAAACATCGCACCGGACTCCCCAGAAAAGGAAGGCTCCGGCGCCATGGATGCAACCTTAAGTGGGGGGCCGTCCCTGACCTGTCAGCGGCCGTGGCTGGGGTGCGTAGGAGATGGCCGAGTGGCCTTGCGGCGGCGTGTGCAGAAGTGCCGCCCTCGACCGTCCCGGCCCGGGCTCAGGCCGGCTTGACGATCGGCAGCATGGCGCTCAGCCGCGTGCCCTTGCCCGGCACCGACGCCACCGTGAGCCTGCCGCGCGCGGCTTCCACGCGGTGCCGCATCCCCGCGAGGCCGTGGGTGGAGGGCCGCACGCGAAGCGTGTCGAAGCCCTTGCCGTTGTCCGCCACTTCCACCACCACGTGGTTGTCGTAGTTCTTCAGGACGATGGTGGCCTCGGTGGCCTCGGCGTACTTGCCGATGTTGGTGAGGCTCTCCTGCACCATCCGGTAGATGGTGAGCTGGCGCGATTCGTCCATGGTCACCGGCTCCAGCACCATCTCCACCTGCAGGCCCGAGCGCTCGCCGAACTCGCGCCCCAGGATCTCCAGCGAAGCGACCAGCCCGAGGTTGGCCAGCGAGGAGGGCCGCAGGTCCTCGATGATCCGGCGCTTCAGCGCGATGCCGCTGTTGAGCAGCTCGGTCAGATGCTGCAGCCGCTGGATCGCGTCGGGCGCGTCCGCCAGCCGCGACTTCAGCCGCGCCACGTCGAGCTTGGCGGCGGTGAGCAGCGAGCCCAGTTCGTCGTGCAGTTCGCGCGCAAGGAAGCCGCGCTCGGTTTCGCGCACGTCCTGGAGGTGGGTCGCCAGTTCGGCCAGCGAGGCTGTGCGCTCGCGCACCTCGTCTTCCAGGGCGTTGCGCTCGCGCTGCAGGGCCTCCTGCTGGCGCTCGCCAATGGAGCGCAGCGCATGGGTCTGCCGCAGATACAGGAAGAAGGCGATCAGCGCGGCCACCGCCACGATGGAGGTGCCGATGCGCGCCAGCTGCAGCGAGCGCAGCACCTGCGCCTGGCTCTGGTGCAGGGTGCCGTTGCTGATCTTCACCAGCTCGCCGGCGGTGGTGCGGATGGCCTCCATCTCCTCCTTGCCGACGTCGGTGGTGATGACGAACTTCCAGGCGTCCTCCTTGCCGTCCTGGCGCAGGCGCACGCTCATGTCCATCTCGGCGATCTTGCGCAGCACGTGCTTCGACAGCTCGGTCAGCTGGGCGAGCTCGGCGGGCCGGCCGGCGTACAGGCGGCGCAAGGTGGCGAGGTGGCCGTCGACCTGCTTGACCGCGTCGTCGTAGGGCTTTCGGTAGCCGGCCTCGCCGGTCAGCAGGTAGCCTCTCTGGCCGGTCTCGGCGTCCAGCATGTTCTGCAGCAGCTGGTTGAGCGTGCCGCGCACCTGCTGCGCCTCGTCGATGTCGGCGAGGGCGCGGCTGGACTGCCGGTACCCGGCCTCGTTGATGCCGACGAGGGCCAGCGCGGCCAGTGCCGCGAGCAGCAGGCTCACGGCCATTCTTGGTGGGGCTAACCAGTGCATGAAACTTTCAAGGCTGCTTGCGGCGCAAGTTCGTGAATAATTGACAACAATCAGGGACCTGGCATGTTGCGACCCTCGGGTGCGCAACACAACGACGAAAGTAACAAATGATCAAAATCGGAATTGTGGACGACCACGCCATCGTGCGATCGGGCCTCCGGCAGTTCTTCTCCGAGCACGTGGACCTGCGCGTGGCGGGTGAAGCTGCCAGCGGCCGCGAGGCCATCGAACTGGTGCGCACCACGGAGCTGGACGTGCTGGTCATGGACCTTTCGATGCCCGGGCAAAGCGGTATCGACGCACTCGCCATGATCCGCGCCAAGGCGCCGGACGTGGGCATCCTCATCCTGAGCGGCTACCCCGAGGAGCACTACGCGATGAACCTGATCCGTCAGGGGGCGAGCGGGTACCTCAACAAGGAGTGCGATCCCATCGAGATCGTCAACGCCATCCGCACCATCGCGCTGGGCCGGCGCTACATCACGCCCGCCGTGGCCGAACTGCTGGCCCGCCAGCTCGACCGCAAGGACGACGCCGCGCCGCACGAGCAGCTCTCGGAGCGTGAATTCCAGGTGTTCCTCAAGCTCGCCAAGGGCGAGACCGCCGGTGACATCGCCAAGACGCTGTCGCTGTCGGTGAAGACCGTGAGCACCTACCGCACGCGCCTGATGGAGAAGATGAATCTCTCCTCCAACAGCGACCTCACGTACTACGCGCTGAAGAACAAGCTGATCGACTGAGATCGGCTGGTGGGCGGGGAAGGGGTCCAAGGCGGCTTCTTCTCGCTTCTTCTTATTGCTCAGCCGGCAGCGCCGGGTGAAGAGCGCGAGGCCCGGTCGCGGGCCTGCACGAGGCAGAACTCGACCAGCGCGTCGATCTCGTTCGACTTGTCGAAAACCGCATCGACCCCGAATTCCGCGCAGCGCCGCCGGATGTCGGGCGTCGCGTAGTTGCTGAGCACCACCACCTTCTGCACCGGCTTGCGGGCCTGGCAGGCCTGCAGCACGCCGAGGCCGCTGCCCTGCTTGAGGAAGAGGTCGACGATCATGAGGTCCCAGTCGCCGTCGTGGCCGAGCAGCCATGCGCGCGCGCCGCTCTCTGTGTCGGCGAAGCCGACCACGGTGGTACAGGTGAGCTCTTCCAGCGTGCCGATGAGGTTTTCACGGATCGTGAGGTTGTCCTCGACAACATAAGTCTGCAATCTGGAATCCATGCCGAACCACTCTTCCTCTGAGCTTTTGCGGACGCCTTCAGCGTGCGCCCGTTGGCAGGAACTGCCTGCGGCTCGACTTTGCTTCGTCCCCTGCGCGCATCATGCAAGCTTCGGCGGCTGGTGGCTGTAGGCGGGTTCCGACGCGGCCTGCGCAGGCGCCTCCAGTAGGCAATCCCTCACGATCTCTGCGGTTCGTGGCCGACCGCGGCGGGGCGATCGACTGAGTTACAAGGAGCCCATGGCAACGACGAACGCAACGACGAACGTACCGAAGAAGGCCGGCGTCCTGCGCGGCCGGCCGCTCTGGCAGAAGCTGCTGGCGGGCCTCGTGCTGCTGGTTGCGTTGCTGGCGATCGGGCTCGCCTTCTTCCCTTGGGACGTGCTGCGCGAACCGGTCAACCGCTACGTCAGCGAGAAGACCGGGCGCAAGTTCGAGATCACCCGGCGGCTCGACGTGGGCCTGGGGTGGCGGCAGGCCACCGTGAGGCTGGACGGCGTGGAGTTCGCCAACCCCTCATGGGCGCGCGATCCCTATCTGGTGAAGGCGGAGCGTGCCGACTTCGACATACGCCTCTGGCCGCTGATCTCGAGCAGCGTCGTCATTCCCAGGCTGGCGCTTTCCTCCCCCACGGTGGGACTGCAGATGGAAGCCGACGGCCGCCGCACATGGTCGCTGGGCAAGGAAGGCAGGGACAGCTCCGAAGGCGGCACCGTGCCCACCATCGGCCAGGTGCAGATCGACAGCGGCGCGGTCGACTTCCTGGCCAAGCACCTCGGCGTGGACCTGCATGCCGATCTGAGCTACGACAGCGGCCGCGGCGAGATGCCGCTGGACTACCGCATCAAGGGCCGCTACAAGGGCCAGCCGCTGACCGCCAGCGGGCGCACGGGCAATGTGCTGCAGATCGAGGCCACGAACGCGCCGCCTTTCCCGATCGAGATCCGCGCCGCTGCGGGCCAGACGCAGCTGAGGGCGGCCGGCACGGTGGCGCGCCTGTCGGACCTGGACGGCATCGACGCCAGGTTCGATATCAAGGGCCAGACGCTGGGTGCGCTGTTCCCGCTGCTGGGCATCGCGCTGCCGCAGACCTCGCCCTACACCCTGAGCGGCAAGCTCGACAAGCGCGGCAAGCTGTGGGAGGCCTCGGGCCTGAAGGGGCGCCTGGGCCTGTCCGACATCGCGGGCGACATGCGCTTCGACCAGTCCGGCAAGCTGCCGCACCTGGCGGGCGATTTGCGCTCGAACGTGATGGACATGGACGACCTGGGCCCGCTGATCGGCCTGCCGCCCACGGCGCGCACCGCCGCCACGGTGGAAGGGGTCGCGCCGCCGCCCACAGTCACCCAGGTCAAGCGGCCCGGCGGCAAGGTGTTGCCCACTGCGCCGCTGGACTTCGATCGCCTGCGCGCCATGAACGCCGACGTGAAGTACACGGCCGATCGCATCCGCAACGTGCGCGAGGTGCCGCTGGAGCGCGGCAGCGTGCAGGTGAAACTGGCCGAAGGCGTGCTCACGCTCGATCCGCTCGACCTGGGCGTGGCCGGCGGCAGGCTCAGCGGCGCGATCCGCATCGACGGCTCGAAGAAGCCCGCGGACATCCGCGCCTCGCTCGACGCCCGGGCCATGCAGCTGGCGCGGCTGTTCCCGAAGCTCGAAACCACCGGAAACAGCGTCGGCAGGCTGGACGGGCGCATCAATCTCTCGGGCTCCGGCAGCACCGTCGCCAACTGGCTCGGCGGCGCGTCGGGCGATGTGGCGGTCATCTCCGGACGCGGGCAATTCGGCAACCTGCTGCCGGTGTTCGCGACGCTGGTGGGCGGCGACATCATCAAGTTCATCCTGCGCGGCGACCGCAACGTGGAGCTGCGCTGCGCGGCCCTGGCCTTCGACGTCAACAAGGGCCTGATGACCGGGCGCACGCTGGTGGTGGACACCACCAACGCCGTCTTCATCGCCACCGGCCAGGCCAACCTGGCGACCGAGGGGCTGGATTTCGTGATCCGCCCCGAGCCCAAGAGCAAGAACATCCTCTCGATCCGCACGCCGCTGGTGGTGGGCGGCACATTCGGCGATCCCAAGGGCGGGCTGGAGGTCGGCCCGCTGGCCGGGCGCGGGCTGGCCGCGCTGGCGCTGGGTGCGGTCAATCCGCTGCTGGCACTCGCTGCGACCATCGAGCCGGGCCCGGGCGAGGATTCGAACTGCCAGGGCGTGGTGGCGCAGGCGAACAAGCCCACGGCGGGGGCGGCAGCCAAGGGCGCCGCCCGGGCGAAGGGCGCGAAGCAGCCTAACTAGACCGGAGTGGAGGGGAAGGTCGCGCGTTGCGCGCAGACGCTGCAGTGCGGATCGCGCGCCACGCGCAGCGTGTCGAACGAGGTGCTGCGCCCGTCGAACATCAGCAGCTTGCCCGCCAGGGACGGGCCGATGCCGGCCAGCAGCTTCAGCGCCTCGCTGGCCTGCAGCGTGCCGATGGTGCCCACCACCGGGCCGAACACGCCGAGCACCGCGCAGCGCGTTTCCTCGAAGCTCGCATCGGGCGGGAACAGGCAGGCATAGCAGGGCGAGGCGGCGTCGCGGGTGTCGTAGACGCTCAATTGCCCGTCGAAACGGATCGCCGCGCCTGCCACCAGCGGCTTCGCATGCGCCACGCAGGCGCGGTTGACGGCCTGCCGGGTAGCGAAGTTGTCGCAGCAGTCGACCACCACGTCGGCCTCGGCCACGAGACGCGACAGCAGCGCCTCGTCGGCGCGCAGTGCGTGGGTTTCGATGGCGATGTCGGAGTTGATGTCGCGCATGGCCTGCGCGGCTGATTCGACCTTCGGCAGGCCGACGCGCGCATGGGTGTGGGCCACCTGGCGCTGGAGATTGGTGAGATCGACTTCGTCGTCGTCGACCAGCACGATGTGGCCGACGCCCGCTGCCGCAAGGTACAGGGCCACCGGCGAGCCCAGCCCGCCGGCGCCTATGACCAGAACCCGTCCGGCACTGACACGGGCCTGCCCGTCGATGCCGAATTCTTCCAGAAGGATGTGGCGCGAATAGCGCAGCAGCTGGTGATCATTCATGCTCGCCCCCAGGCTTGCCCACTTCGTGTGGCCGCCCACACCCTATCGGGGGCAATACCGGCGGCCCGGCAAGGCCGGTTCCGCGGTATTCCTGAAAAGAACCGACTTGCCGGCTCAGTTCTCTTTCTTCTCTTCCTTGTTGTCGACGATGACCTGCGTCTTGCTCACGAGCACCGGCTGGCCCTTCAGGCGGTTGAGCGCCTGCACGAGCGGGAAGTCCTTGTCGGTGCCGAACTCGGGCACCTTGCGGTCCTGCGGCGGCTTCTTGGCTTCTTCCTCGAGGCGCTTGCGGGCTTCGTCGCGGGCCTTTTCGCGTTCCGGGTCCTTGACTTCTGGGCCCTGGCCGCTGGCCAGGTGCTTCTCGAGGTCGGCCTCGCGCATGCGCAGGGCGGCGAAGGGGCTGCCCTCGGCGCTTTCGTCGACCAGCACGTTCGGCACGATGCCCTTGGCCTGGATCGAGGTGCCGCTGGGCGTGTAGTAGCGCGCGGTGGTGATCTTCAGGCCGGTGTCGGGGCCGAGCGGGCGCACCGTCTGCACCGAGCCCTTGCCGAAGGTCTGGCTGCCCATGATGGTGGCGCGCTTGTGGTCCTGCAGCGCGCCGGCGACGATCTCGCTGGCGGAAGCCGAGCCTTCGTTCACCAGCACCACCAGCGGCACGGTCTTCAGCGCGGCCGGCAGGCTGCGCAGCGGGTCGCTGCCCGAACGGCGCTGGTAGAACTCCGGCGCTGCCTTGTAGACCGACTTGCTCTCGGCCAGCTGGCCGTCGGTGGTGACCACCGTGACGTTCTCGGGCAGGAAGGCCGACGACACCGCCACGGCCGCGTCGAGCAGGCCGCCCGGGTCGTTGCGCAGGTCGAGCACCAGGCCCTTGAGGTTCGGGTCTTCCTTGTAGAGCTCATCGATCTTCTTGACGAAGTCGTCGACGGTGCGCTCCTGGAATTGCGAGAGGCGGATCCAGCCGTAGCCGGGCTCGATCATCTTGCCGCGAACCGACTGCGTGCGGATCTCTTCACGCGTGATGGTCACGGGGAAGGTGCGGCTCTCGTCCTTGCGGAAGATGGTCAGCAGCACCTTGGTGTTGGCTTCGCCGCGCATGCGCTTGACCGCCTCGTTCAGCGACAGGCCGCGCACGGCGGTGTCGTCGATCTTGGTGATCAGGTCATTGGGCTTGAGGCCCGCGCGGAAGGCGGGGGAGCCCTCGATGGGCGAGACGACCTTGATGAGGCCGTCTTCCTGCGAAATCTCGATGCCCACGCCGACGAAGCGGCCCGTGGTGCCTTCCCTGAATTCCTTGAAGGACTTCTTGTCGAAGTACTGGGAGTGGGGGTCGAGCCCGGCGACCATGCCGGAGATGGCGTCGGAGATGAGCTTCTTCTCGTCGACCGGCTCCACGTAGTCGCTCTTGACCATTCCGAAGACGGCGGCGAGCTGCTGCAGTTCCTCGAGCGGCAGGGGCGCGAGCGAGCCGCGCGCGACTGTCTGCAGCGAGACGGTGGTCAGGACGCCTGCAACGGCGCCGGCGGCGACCCAGCCGGTGATCTTGAGTTTCTGGCCCATCATGAGTGGTTGTCCTTGTCGGCGGCTGTCAGTCCAATATACACAGCTTGGAAGCAAATTGTTTGCCGGGGTTCCACGGGTGGAGCGCCGGACGGGGGCTTTTCAGGGCGCTCCTGGCGGGCCTTCTCAGCCCTTGCCCTGCGATGCCACCGCGGCGGCGGCCTTTTCGGCGGCCGCGGCATCGCCGAGGTAGTAGTGGCGCAGGGGCTTGAGGTCGTCGTCGAGCTCGTACACCAGCGGGATGCCGTTCGGGATGTTCAGCCCGACGATGTCGTCGTCGGAGATGCCGTCGAGGTACTTCACCAGCGCGCGGATCGAGTTGCCGTGGGCCGCCACCACCAGCCGGCGGCCGGTGCGGATGGCCGGCGCCATCGATTCGTTCCAGAAGGGCAGAACGCGCGCCACGGTGTCCTTCAGGCACTCGGTCAGCGGGATCTGCTCGGGCGAGAGCTTGGCGTAGCGCACGTCGCCGCGCTCGCTGCGCGGGTCGTCGGCTTCCAGCGGCGGGGGCGGGGTGCCGTAGCTGCGGCGCCAGACCAGCACCTGCTCGTCGCCGTATTTCTTGGCGGTTTCGGCCTTGTTCAGGCCCTGCAGGCCGCCGTAGTGGCGCTCGTTGAGGCGCCAGGAATGCACCACGGGCAGCCAGGTGCGGTCGAGTTCGTCGAGCGTGTGCCACAGGGTGCGGGTGGCGCGCTTGAGCACGCTCGTGTAGGCGACGTCGAAGTCGTAGCCTTCGGCCTTGAGCAGCCGGCCGGCCTGCTTGGCCTGTTCGACGCCGGTTTCGGTCAGGTCGACGTCGGTCCATCCGGTGAAGCGGTTTTCGAGATTCCAGGTCGATTCACCGTGACGGATCAATACCAGTTTGTGCATGTGGGAGGCCTTTGGCTGCGCTTGCGAAACCCCGCATTCTAAAATCCCCGGTTTGCCATTCAAGGAACCCCCGTGAAATTGATCGAATTCGTCACCGCGAACTGGATGCTGATCCTGATCGCGCTCAGCTCGGGTGCCATGCTGGCCTGGCCGCTGGTGCGGGGGGCGGGCGGCGGAACGCTCACCGCGCAGGGCGCCGTGCAGCTCATTAACCGCGAGCGCGCCGTGCTGGTCGACGTGCGCGAGCCCGAGGAGTTCGCCACCGGCCACATGATCGGCGCCAGGAACGTCCCCCTGAACCAGCTCGAGGAAAAGCTCGCCAGCACGGTCAAGAACAAGAACGTGCCGCTGCTGCTGGTCTGCGCCACCGGCGCCCGCGCCCAGCGCGCCGTGGCGGTGGCCAAGAAGCTCGGTTACGAGCAGGCCCAAGCGGTGTCCGGCGGGCTGAAGGCGTGGAAAGAGGCTAACCTGCCGGTTGAAAAAGCCTGAAATCCCCCCGAGATGGAGCGTATGCAAGCAGTCAAGATGTACACCACCGCCGTTTGCCCCTACTGCATACGCGCGAAGCAGATCCTGAAGTCCAAGGGCGTCGAGCAGATCGAGGAGATCCGCATCGACACCGACCCCCAGGCCCGCAACACCATGATGGAGATCACCCAGCGCCGCACGGTGCCCCAGATCTTCATCGGCGACACCCACGTGGGCGGCTGCGACGACCTGATGGCGCTCGACAGCCGCGGCGGCCTGGTTCCGCTGCTGCAGGGCGCCTGAAACCGGCCCTGCCCCGGAACCGTCCTGCGACGGGGCCATAATCGCCAGTTCACTCATCTGCAGCCCGCTGCGGGACCCCCTCCCCGGCGGGCATTGTTTTGATCCTCGAAAGTTCAGCCATGGCCGACCAGCAAGCCCAAGATCCCGTCTTCCAGATCCAGCGCGTCTACCTCAAGGACCTGTCGCTCGAGCAGCCCAATTCGCCCGCGATCCTGCTGGAGCAGGAGCAGCCCACCGTCGACATCCAGCTCGGCGTGGACGCACAGCCCGTGGCTGAAGGCATCTTCGAGATCACCGTGGCCGCCACCGTGCAGACCAAGATCGGCGACAAGACCGTGTTCCTGGTCGAAGCCAAGCAGGCCGGCATCTTCGAGATCCGCCATCTGCCCGAAGAGCAGATGGGCGCCATCCTCGGCATCGCCTGCCCGCAGATCGTCTACCCCTACCTGCGCGGCAACGTGGCCGACGTGATCCAGCGCGGCGGCTTCCCGCCCGTGCACCTGGCCGAAATCAACTTCCAGGCCATGTACGAGCAGCAGCAGGCCCAGGCCGCCGGCCAGGCTGCGCCCTCGCTGGCGCAGTAATCACGGCTTGAAGCCGTACAGCCGCAGCAGCCACCGACGCCGATGAAGATCTGCGTTCATGGCGCCGGCGCCTGGGGCACGGCGGTCGCCGTCAACGCGGCGGCCCGCCACGAAGTCACGCTCTGGGCGCGCGACGCCGCCCAGGCCGACGCCATGTCGGCCGCGCGCGAAAACTCCCGCTACCTGCCCGGGCTGGCCCTGCCGGCCTCGCTGGCCGTTCGCGCCGGCGACATCGCCCAGGCGCAGGCCGGCGCCGACCTCGTCATCGTGGCCACCCCCATGGCCGCCCTGCGCGAGCAGCTCATCGCACTGCGCGGCACCGCCGCCGCCGTGGCCTGGCTGTGCAAGGGCGTCGAGCCTGCGCTCGACGCGTCTTCGCCCGCATCCTTCGGCCTGCTGGCCCACGAGATCTGGGCGCAGGTTGCTCCTGAATTGAGAGCGGGCGTGCTCAGCGGCCCCAGCTTCGCGCAGGAAGTCGCCGAAGGCCGGCCGACCGCGCTGGTGGCCGCCAGTCCGCACGCCGCCGTGCGCGACATGCTGGTCGACGCCTTCCACGGCCCTGCGCTGCGCGTCTATGCCAACGAGGACATCGTGGGCGTGGAGGTGGGCGGCGCGGTCAAGAACGTGCTGGCCATCGCCACCGGGCTGTGCGACGGCCTCGCGCTGGGGCTCAACGCCCGCGCGGCGCTCATCACTCGCGGCCTCGCCGAAATGACGCGCTTCGGCCTCGCGCTGGGTGCCCGCGCCGAAACCTTCATGGGCCTTTCTGGCCTGGGCGACCTGGTTCTGACCTCCACCGGCGACCTGTCGCGCAACCGCAAGGTCGGCCTGCTGCTCGCGCAGGGCCGCACGCTGGCGCAGGCCGTCGATTCGCTGGGCCACGTGGCCGAGGGCGTGTATTGCGCCCGCACCGTGGTGCAGCGCGCGCGCGGTCTCGGCATCGAGATGCCCATCGCCGAGGGCGTGGTCGCGCTGCTCGATGGCCGCATGAGCCCCCAGGACGCCGTGGCGGCCCTCGTCGGCCGCGAGCCGGTGCCGGAATCGGTGCAGCAGCCCCAACCGGGCGCCACCGCTTCCCCCCGTCAATCCCCCTGAGAAAAACGCAGAGACAAAGAGAGCCATGAGCCTTCGCTTTGATTTTTCAGCGTCGGCCGTGGCCGCGCTGGCCCTGTCCGATGCCACCCGCGCATTGCAGGAAGACGTCGCCGACGGCGACCTCACCGCCTCGCTGGTCGACCCCGCCCGCAGCGCCCGCGCCCGCGTGCTGGCCCGCGAGGAGGCCGTGGTCTGCGGCGCGCCCTGGGTGGAGGCCACGCTGCGGCAGCTCGATCCGCAGGTGCGCATCCAATGGCTCTGCGCCGAGGGCGAGCGCTGCGAGGCCGGCCAGACGGTGCTCGAAATCGAAGGCTCGGCCCGCGCGCTGCTGACGGCCGAGCGCACCTCGCTCAACTTCCTGCAGCTGCTGAGCGCCGTCGCCACCAAGACCGCGCTCTATGCCGACGCCGTGCGCGGCACCCGCGCGCGCATCGTCGACACCCGCAAGACCATTCCCGGCCTGCGCCTCGCGCAGAAGTACGCGGTGCGCACCGGCGGCGGCCTCAACCACCGCATCGGCCTGTACGACGCCGTGCTCATCAAGGAAAACCACATCGCCGCGGCCGGTGGCGTGGCCGCGGCCGTGCGCGCCGTGGCCCCTGCGGCCGCGAAGGCGGAATTCGTCGAGGTCGAGGTCGAGACGCTGGCCCAGCTGCGCGAGGCGCTCGATGCCGGCGCGCGCATGGTGCTGCTCGACAACATGGACCTGCCCACGCTGCGCGAGGCCGTGCGCATCAACGACGGGGCCGGCGAAGGCCGCAAGGCCGTGCTCGAGATTTCGGGTGGCGTCACCCTGGAGGGCCTGCGCGCCCTGGCCGAGACCGGCGTCGACCGGATTTCCGTCGGTGCCCTGACCAAGGACGTCAAGGCGATCGACTACTCGATGCGTTTCCAGGAAGGCTGATCCGTCCATGTCGTCCACGGTCATCGACGTCGACTACGAGCAGCCCGCCGGAACCAGGGCCGGCGCCGTCTGCGACACCCGCCACGCCTGGGCGCGCGTGCCGCCCGAGCCATCGCCCGACGAGCGCATCGCGCTGAAGGAGCGCATCCGCCGCCTGCTGCGCGAACGCAATGCGGTGATGGTGTCGCACTTCTACGTGCATCCCGACCTGCAGGACCTCGCCGAGGAAACCGGCGGCATCGTGAGCGACTCGCTCGAGATGGCGCGCTTCGGCCGCGACCACACCGCGCAGACGCTGGTGGTGTCGGGCGTGCGCTTCATGGGCGAGACCTCGAAGATCCTCTCGCCCGAAAAGCGCGTGCTGATGCCCGACCTCGACGCGAACTGCTCGCTCGACCTGGGCTGCCCCGTCGACCAGTTCAGCGCCTTCTGCGACCAGCATCCCGACCGCACCGTGGTTGTCTACGCCAACACCAGCGCGGCCGTGAAGGCGCGCGCCGACTGGCTGGTCACCTCCAGCTGCGCGCTCGACGTGGTGAACGCGCTGCATGCGGCGGGGCAGAAGATTCTGTGGGGCCCCGACCGCCACCTGGGCGACTACATCCGCCGCCAGACCGGCGCCGACATGGTCAGCTGGAACGGCGCCTGCATCGTGCACGACGAGTTCAAGGCGCTGGAGCTCGAGCTGCTCATGAAGGAGCACCCGAAGGCCAAGGTGCTGGTGCACCCCGAGTCGCCTTCCGACGTGATCGCGCTGGCCGATGCGGTCGGCTCCACCTCGGCCATCCTCAACGCCGCGCAGCGCATGGACGCCAAGGAGTTTATCGTCGCCACCGATAGCGGCATGCTGCACAAGCTGCGCACGCTGAACCCCGCCAAGGTCTTCATCGAGGCGCCCACGGCCGGCAACGGCGGCACCTGCAAGAGCTGCGCGCATTGCCCCTGGATGGCGATGAACGGACTGGTGGAGCTGGCGAATGCGCTGGAGACGGGGGCGGGGGAGATCCACGTCGATCCGGCGCTGGGGCTGCGGGCACGCGTGCCGATCGATCGGATGCTGGCGTTCACGGCCGGGTTGAAGAACGGGCAGGCCCCGGGGGGCCTGGTGGCGGGCATCGGCGCCGCCTGAGGTGTTGTTCCCTCTCCCGCTTGCGGGAGAGGGTTAGGGTGAGGGTCTTGGGCCTTACAACATCGCGTGGCCTTCGATGCCGTCAGCCCTCACCCCAACCCTCTCCCCGAGGGGAGAGGGAGCAAGCCCCTAGAAATCCACGGTGCAGGAATCGCCCATCGCCTCGCGCCACACCCGCACGCGCGCCAGCGAGGGCCGCAGGTCCGGCAGCGCATCCGCGATGAACACGCACAGGTTCTCCAGCGTCGGCGGATGCAGCCCCGGCACGTCGTCCAGCAGGTGATGGTCGAGCTGCTCGCGCACTTCCGCGAGCCGGCGGCGCAGCAGGCCCAGGTCGATCACCATGCCGGTCACGGGATCGCGCTCGCCCGAGAGCCACACTTCCGCGTGATAGGTGTGGCCGTGGATACGGCGGCTTCCTTCGGCCTCGATCTCGCGCTTGAGTGTGTGGGCGGCGTCGAAGAAAAAGCGTTGGCTGATGGTGAATCGCATCGTCGAAAGAGAAAACTCGGAAAAAGGGCGCCCGCCTCAGCGGATGCCGGTGATCTTGTGCGTCTGCACGCTCAGGCGCCACACGGGCTGCTTCATGCATTCGGCAATGCACAGTTCGGTGTTCGCGAGCTGGTCGGGCCCGTCCATGGGCTGCAGGAAGCGGTGGGTGAACTCGCCGGTGCGTGCCATGGTGTCGAGGTCGAACCCGGCCTGGGGCCACACCAGCTTCAGCTCCTGCCCGCGCCGCTGCACCCATGGCGCGCCGGCCTTGGGGCTGATGCACAGCCAGTCGATGCCCTCGGGCGCCTCGACCGTGCCGTTGCTCTCCACCGCGATGCGGAAGCGCCGCGCGTGCAGCGCGTCGACCAGCGCCTTGTCGACCTGCAGCAGCGGCTCGCCGCCGGTCAGCACCACCAGCCGGTGGTCGGCATCGGTAGCAGGCCATTGCGCGGCGATGGTGTCGGCCAGCAGGTCGGCGGTCTTGAACTTGCCGCCCAGCGTGCCGTCGGTGCCTACGAAATCGGTGTCGCAGAAACGGCAGATGGCGGAGGCGCGGTCTTCCTCGCGGCCGGTCCAGAGGTTGCAGCCCGCGAAGCGGCAGAACACGGCCGGCATGCCGGCCTGTCCGCCTTCGCCCTGCAGCGTGTAGAAGATTTCCTTGACGCTGTAGGTCATGGGGCAGCCGTCTCGATCTCGAGGTTGTCGATCAGCCGCGTGCTGCCCAGGCGCGCGGCGGCCAGCGCCACCAGCGGCTCGCCGGCAGCCGGCGCCTGCAGGTCGGAGCGGCGGCGCAGCACCAGGTAGTCGGGTTGCCAGCCGCGCTGCGCGAGCGCCTGCATGGCGCGGGCCTCGATCGCGCCGAGGTCGCGCTCGCCCGAGCGCACCGCCTCGGCCATCGCCTTCAGCGCCTTCGAAAGCTGCACCGCCTCGGCACGTTCGCTCTCGCTGAGGTAGCCGTTGCGCGACGAGAGCGCCAGGCCGTCTTCGGCTCGGAAGGTCTCGCCGCCCACGATCTCGATAGGCAGCGCGAACTGCCGGACCATGTGCCGGATCATCATCAGCTGCTGATAGTCCTTCTTGCCGAACACGGCCACGCGTGGCTGCACGCACTGGAAGAGCTTCATCACCACCGTGCACACGCCGATGAAGAAGCCGGGGCGGAAGTGGCCTTCGAGGATGTCGGCCAGCGCAGGGTCGGGATGCACCTTGCAGGTCTGGGGCTCGGGGTAGAGCGCCTTCTCGTCGGGAGCGAACAGCACGTCGCAGCCGGCCGAGCGCAGCTTCTCGCAGTCGATCTCCCAGGTGCGCGGGTAGGTGTCGAAATCTTCGTGGGGCAGGAACTGCAGGCGGTTCACGAAGATGCTGGCCACCGTCACGTCGCCCAGCGGCTTGGCCTGCTTCACCAGGGCCAGGTGGCCGTCGTGCAGGTTGCCCATGGTCGGGACGAAGGCGGGACGCCTGAAGGCGGCCAGGTGGCTGCGCAGGTCGTCGATGGTGTGTGCGATGTACATGAGGGGGGTTCCTTCCTTGCCAGGCGCCTTACCAGGCGTGGATGCGGTCGTCGGGGAAGCTGCCGTCCTTGACGGCCTGCACGTAAGCCTTGAGCGCGGGCAGCACGCCCGGCGCGTCGGCCATGAAGTTGCGCACGAACTTCGGCATCTTCCCGAGGTTGATGCCCAGCATGTCGTGCAGCACGAGCACCTGCCCGGCTGTGGCCTTGCCCGCGCCGATGCCGATGGTGGCGCAGTGCTTCAGTTCGGCCGTGAGCTCGGCGGCCAGCGCGGCCGGCACCATCTCGAGCACCAGCATCGCCGCGCCCGCGTCCTGCAGTTCATGGGCCTGCTGCTTCAGCAGCGCGCCGGCCGTGTCGCCTTTGCCCTGGACGCGGTAGCCGCCCAGCGCATGCACCGTCTGCGGCGTCAGGCCGAGGTGGGCGCACACGGGAATGCCGCGCTCGACCAGGAAGCGCACCGTGTCGGTGGTCCAGCCGCCGCCTTCGAGCTTGACCATGTGCGCGCCGGCCTGCATCAGCACGGTGGCGCTGCGCAGCGCCTGTTCGCGCGACTCCTGGTAGCTGCCGAAGGGCAGGTCGGCGATGAGCCAGGCCGTGCCCTGCACGCGGCGCAGGCCGCGCGAGACGCTGTCGGTGTGATAGCGCATGGTGTCCAGGCTCACTCCCACCGTGCTGTTCAGGCCCTGGCAGACCATGCCGAGCGAGTCGCCGACAAGCAGGCAGTCGACGCCGGCCGCGTCGGCCATGGCGGCGAAGGTGGCGTCGTAGGCGGTGAGCATCGCGATCTTCTCGCCGCGCGCGTGCATGTCGGCCAGGCGCGGCAGGCTCACCGGCTTGCGCGAGGCAGGTGGGGAGGCCGGCGGGAGCGTGCCGTAAGGCGAGGCCGGCGGTGCTTCAGTGGCGGCGGTGGTGGGCGTGGTGTTCGACATGGTTGGGTTTCTCCCTGCGGGCGTCGGTGGCCGGGCATCCTTGAGTGAAGAAAAACGAACGGGTGGGGGTTATCGGTCTGCCGGAGGCGCCAGCACCGTGGGTGCGGCGGGCTCGGCGAGCGAGGGGTAGTCGCGGCTGAAATGCAGGCCACGGCTCTCGTGGCGGGCCTGCGCGGAACGCACGATCAGCTCGGCCACCTGCACCAGGTTGCGCAGCTCGAGCAGGTCGCGCGTGACGTGGAAGTTCGCGTAGAACTCCTGGATCTCGGCCTGCAGCAGCGCGATGCGGTGGCTCGCGCGCTCCAGGCGCTTGTTGGTGCGCACGATGCCGACGTAGTCCCACATGAAACGGCGCAGCTCGTCCCAGTTGTGGGAGATGACCACGGTCTCGTCGGCGTCGGTGACGCGGCTGTTGTCCCAGGCGGGCAGTCCGGCGAGTTCGCGCACCGGTGCCGAGGCGATGGCGCCGGCCGCCGCGCGCGCGAACACCATGCACTCGACCAGCGAGTTGCTCGCAAGCCGGTTCGCGCCGTGCAGGCCGGTGCAGGCGGTCTCGCCGATGGCGTAGAGGCCCGGGATGTCGGTGCGCCCGCTCAGGTCGCTGAGCACGCCGCCGCAGGTGTAGTGCGCGGCGGGCACCACCGGAATCGGCTCGCGCGTGATGTCGATGCCCAGCTCCAGGCAGCGCGCCAGGATGTTGGGGAAGTGCTCCTTCAGGAACGCGGCCGGCTGGTGCGAGATGTCGAGATACACGCAGTCCAGGCCGTGCTTCTTCATCTCGAAGTCGATGGCGCGGGCCACCACGTCGCGCGGGGCCAGTTCGGCGCGCCCGTCGTGTTCCGGCATGAAGCGGGTTCCATCGGGCAGTTTCAGCAGCCCGCCTTCGCCGCGCACCGCTTCGCTGATCAGGAAGGACTTCGCGTGCGGGTGGTAAAGGCAGGTCGGGTGGAACTGGATGAACTCCATGTTCGACACCCGGCAGCCCGCGCGCCACGCGGCTGCGATGCCGTCGCCGGTGGCCGTGTCCGGATTGGTCGTGTAGAGATACACCTTGCCCGCGCCGCCGGTGGCCAGGATGGTGTGCGGCGCTCGGAAGGCCTGCACCTCGTCGGTATCGCCGTCGAGTGCGTACAGGCCCAGGCAGGCGGCGTCGTCGAGCCCAAGCTTCGGGCCGGTGATGATGTCGACCAGCGTGTGGTTCTCGAACAGCGCAATGTTCGGCGTGCGGCGCACCCGTTCGATCAGCACCTGCTGCACCGCCGCACCGGTGGCGTCGGTCACGTGCACGATGCGGCGCTGGCTGTGGCCGCCTTCGCGCGTCAGGTGCAGGCCGCCATCTTCTTCCGAGAAGGGCACGCCCAGCTCGCGCAGCCAGCCGATGGCCTCGGGAGCGTGCTCCACCACGAAGCGCGTCGCCTCGGGGTCGCACAGGCCGGCGCCGGCCACCAGCGTGTCCTCGACGTGCGCGTCGAAGCTGTCGCCCGCGGCCAGCACCGCCGCGATGCCGCCCTGCGCCCAGGCGCTGGAGCCGTCGTTCAGAGCGCGCTTGGTCAGCACGGCCACGCGGTGCGTGGGCGCCAGGTGCAGCGCGGCGGAGAGGCCGGCCAGTCCGCTGCCGACGATGAGGACGTCGAAGTCGCGCACGAGGTATGAATCAGGAAGGGGAGTACGCCAGCCGCACGTAGATGGGAGCGAAGGCTTCCGCCTGCGTGATCTCGATCAGCGTCTCCTTCGCGAGCTCCAGCATCGCGATGAAGGTGACGATCAGCACCGGCACGCCGCGCGACACGTCGAAGAGCTTCTCGAACTCCACGAAGCGCTGGCCCTGCAGGTGGCGCAGCACGATGCTCATGTGCTCGCGCACGTTGAGTTCCTCGCGCGAGATCTTGTGGTGCTGCACGAGCTTGGCGCGCTTCATGATGTCGGCCCAGGCGTCGCGCAGCTCGATCACGTCCACGTCGGGAAAGCGCGGCTTCAGCGACTGCTCGATGTAGACCTGCGCCTTCCAGAAGTCGCGGCCGTACTGCGGCATGGCGCTGATGGCGGCGGCCTGCAGCTTGGTCTGCTCGTACTCGAGCAGGCGGCGCACGAGTTCGGCGCGCGGGTCTTCGGCCTCTTCGCCGTCGGCCACCTTCTTGGGCGGCAGCAGCATGCGCGACTTGATCTCGATCAGCATCGCGGCCATCAGCAAATACTCGGCCGCGAGCTCGAGGTTGCTCTGGCGGATCTCGTCGACGTAGCTCAGGTACTGCCGCGTGAGCCCCGCCATCGGGATGTCGAGGATGTTGAAGTTCTGCTTGCGGATCAGGTAGAGCAGCAGGTCGAGCGGGCCCTCGAAGGCCTCCAGGAACACCTGCAGCGCCTCGGGCGGGATGTACAGGTCCTTCGGCATCGCGAACAGCGGCTCTCCATAGAGCCTCGCGAGCGCGACCTGGTCGACCACCTCGGGCATGTCGACCACCAGCGTGCCGTTGTCCTCGTCGCTGTTCATCGTGCCGGTGCTACCGTTTCAATAGCGGCCGACGCAATGCGGACGGGGATTTGCTGCCAATTCGGCATCGGCGAATGGCTTACTTGGTCTGGGTCTGGTAGACGTAGGGCTGCTGGGGCACGCGGGCTTCGCTGTATTCCTCCAGCAGGCCGCGGTCGAGGTGCTTGTCCCACAGCAGGGCGCGGCCGGCGCGCTGCTCGGCCTCCAGCGTCGGCTTCTTTTCCTTCATCTCCTCGATGAAGTTCGTGATCTCGGAGGTGTAGTGGGGGCGGCGGAAGATGGACATAGACTGGACCTTTGATTGGCGCGAATTTTACCGGGGACGGGCATGAAGCAATTTCGAGCGTGGCGGATCGGCATGGCAATCGGGTGTCTGGCGGCTGCGATCGGGCTCGCCGCATGCGACTCGAAGAACATCGGCGAGCTGGAGGAAGGCGTCTCCACCGAGGCCGACGTGCGGGCCCGCTTCGGCCAGCCCGAGAACATCTGGGACGGCGCGGGCGGCGCCCGCGTGTTCGAGTACAACCGCCAGCCCGCGGGCCAGAAGAACTACATGATCACCATCGGCACCGACGGGAAGATGAGCGCCCTGCGGCAGGTGCTCACGCCCGAGAACTTCGCCAAGGTGCAGCCCGGCATGATGATGGAAGACCTGCGCAAGATGCTGGGCAAGCCCGCGAAGGTCACGCCCTATGCGCTCAGGCGCGAGACCGAATGGGAGTGGCGCTGGGTGCAGCCGCCGAATTCGCCCATGGTCTTCACCGCCACGCTCGACGACGACCAGCGCGTGGTGCGCAGCGGCTCTTCGCCCGATCGCGGCACCGAAGCCCCCTAGCTCCGGCCGGTCGCGAGCAATTGCTCGATCCAGCGCACGGGAATCGCACCAGGCACGAAGGTGCCGTCGCCGAAGACCAGCGCGGGCGTGCCCCGGATGCCCAGCCTGCGCCCGAGCGCGGCATTGCGCTGCAGCGCCGACGTGTCGCAGCCGCCGGCGGATGATGCGGGCTCGGCGCCTTTCTCGATCCAGGCTTCCCACGCTGCGGCCCTGTCCCTGCCGCCGCACCACAGATTGCGCGCCTTGGCCGACGAATCCTCGCCCAGCACCGGATAGAGAAACACGTGCACCGTGACGTTGCCGAGCGCCTTCAGGTCCTTGTCGACGCGCTTGCAATGGCCGCAGTTCGGGTCGGAGAACACCGCGATCTGCCGCTTGCCGTCGCCGTGCACGACCTTGATCGCGTCCTGGAAGGGCAACTGGTCGAAGCGCATGCCGTCGAGCTTGCCGAAGCGCCCTTCGACGGAGTCGGAGCGGCGCTGGGCGAAGGCGGACGGCAGCATGCCGAGTGCGCAAGCGGTGAGGAGAAGTTCGCGGCGTAGATTCACTGGGGCTTTCAAGAGGTCAGACGGCCTGCACATGCAGCGCTTCGGCGGATGATTCTCGCGGCCACAGCGCGAGCCCTCCGGCCAGGCTCCAGGCCTGCGCATGGCCCAGCCGGCGCAGAGCCTTGGCGGCCTGCGCGCTGCGGTTGCCGCTGCGACAGAAGAACACCACCGGCGTCTCTTCGGGCAGCGCCAGCCAATCGGCCAGGGCATTGGGCAGCCTCGACAGCGGCACGGCCTGCAGCCGGGTCGCCGCGTCCAGCACGGGCGCGTGGCCGACACGCTGCTCGTAGGGCTCGCGCACGTCGACCAGCACGAGGCCGGGGTGCGCCTGCTGCAGGGCGGACAGGGCCTCGGGGCTCAGGTCGAAGGCCGGGCCGGCGGTCCAGGTGTCGACACGGGCGCCGCAGGCCATGGTCTGGTATTCGGTGAGCGCGAGGCCGCGTTCCAGCGCCTCCTTGGCGCTCGCGAAGCCGGCCGCGTCCAGGGCGCCGGAGAGCACCTGCCTCAGCAGCGGCTGGGCCGCGCATTCGGTGTCCAGCGTGGCGGCGAAGCGGTCGTCGTAGTCGTGGCCCGGAAGCATCAGCGTGCCCGGCTGCAGCGCCTGCTGCAGCTTGAGCAGCGAGGGGCCGTAGGCCAGCGGCTCGCTCTGAGCGAAGTCGCTGCGCCCCAGCGCGCCGGGCATCAGGGTGTCGCCGACGAAGGCCAGGCGCAGGCCGCCGGCATCGTGCAGCAGGTAGGCGGTCGAGTCTGCGGTGTGGCCGGGCAGCGCCAGCCTGGTGAGCCGCTGCGCGCCGAGCTCGATCTGCTGCGCGCCCTGCGGCCATCCGAGCGCGTCCACGGGGCCGGCCTCGCGTTGCGATTCGGGCACGGCGGCGAGCAGCTCGGGGCCGGAGGAGGCGTGGTCGCCATGGCTGTGCGTGTCGAGCACGGCGGCCAGCGTGTACCCGTGGCAGCCCAGCCATTGCGTGAGCTGGCCGGTCAGCTCGGGCAGCGGGTCGATGACCACGCAGCGGCGGCTGGCGGCATCGGCCAGCAGGTAGCAGCAGGCGCCATCGACCACGAAGCGGGTCAGCCGCTCGGGCGGCAGCGCGTGGCTCTGCGGCGTGGTGCTCAGGCAGCTGTCGCGCAACGATTCGCCGCATGCGCGGATGCGGGCGCATGCCTCGTCGATGAAGGCATCGTCGGCGGCCGGGCCGAAGGACAGCCGCACCGCCGAGGCGGTGCGCCACGCGGGCAGCCCCATCGCCTCCAGCACGTAGCTCGGCCGGGCCTTCGATGCGCCGCAGGCGGAGCCGCCGCTGACGCGCATGTCGGCGGCGTCGAACAGGTCCAGCAGCAGCTTGGAGCTCAGGCCGGGCACCGAGAAGTTCAGCGTGGTCGGCAGGGACAGCTCGGGCGGCGCGTTGAACACCAGGCCGGGGAAGGCGTCGCGCAGCGCGGCGGCGAGGCGATCGCGGCAGGCGGCGAGCGTGCCGTGGTCCTGGAAGGTCCCGCCTTCCTCCAGCGCCTCCAGCACGGCGCCCAGCGCCGCGATGCCCGACATGTTCTCGGTGCCGGAGCGAAGCGAGTCTTCCTGGCCGCCGCCGGCCATCAGCGGCGTGAAGGGCGCGCCCTGGCGCACGTACAGCATGCCGATGCCCTTGGGCGCATAGAGCTTGTGGCCGGAGAAGGGCGCGTAGTCGATGGGCCGCTCGCCCAGCCACAGCGGCAGCTTGCCCAGGGCCTGCACGCTGTCGACCATCCACAGTGCCGGGCTGCTTGCGAGCGCGGCGGCAATGCCGTCGAGATCGCTCACCACGCCGGTCTCGTTGTTGGCCGCCATCGTGCAGACCATGCCGGCGCGTGGCGCATGGGCGCGCAGCCAGCCGAGATCGTGGCGGCCGTCGCGGCCCACGGGAATGGCGAGCACCTCCAGGTTCAGGCCCAGCAGCGCGTTCCAGTGCCTGAGCGCCTCGGGCACGGCCTTGTGCTCGGTCGCGCCATAGAGCAGCAGATCGGCGGCGGTGTCGCCGGTCTGGCGCCGGGCACGCAGCACGCTCAGGGCCGAGAGCACGGCGGTCTGGATGCCTTCGGTCGCGCCGCTGAGGAACAGCAGCCGCCCCGAGGGCGCGCCGATCACCCGGCGGGCGCGGGCGCGCACGGCGTCCATCAGCGCCCGGGCCTTCAGGCCGGTGGTGTGGATGCTGCTCGGGTTGCCGAAGTCGCCGGCCATGGCGGCGAGCGCTGCGGCGCGTGCCTGGGGCAGAACGGGGGTGGTGGCGTTGGCGTCCAGATAGATTTCCATGGACAGGATTCTGCAAAGCCGAACCGGGAAAAGGCTTGCGTTCCAGGCTCCAATTCTTCAGCATTTGAGAATCAGATTCTCAAAAACATGAAGAAGATAAAAATTGATTCCATGGATCGAAAGATCCTCGAACTGCTGCAGCAGAACGCCGAATGGCAGGTCGCCGAGTTGGCCGCGCGGGTCGGCCTTTCGCAGACACCGTGCTGGCGCCGCATCCAGCGCCTGAAGGAGGCCGGCGTCATCACCCGCAGCGTGACGCTGGTCGACCCGCAAAAGGTGAACGTGGGCGTCACCGTCTTCGTCGCCGTGCGCACCCGCACGCATTCGCAGGCGTGGTTCGACCACTTCAAAGCGGTGGTCGACGTGATTCCCGAGGTGGTCGAGTTCTACCGGATGAGCGGCGACATTGACTACCTGCTGCGCGTGGTCGTGCCCGACATCGCCGCCTACGACAAGGTCTATAAGCGCCTGACCGCCGACACCGACCTGTCGGACGTGAGCTCCAGCTTCGCGATGGAGGAAATCAAGTTCACCACCGCGCTGCCGCTTTCCTACGTCGAATGAAAACTGCGGCGAGGCCGCCGTGCGAACTTTCAGTCAACTTATCCGGAAGAAAGGTTGCAGATACATTTTTGACATTCATTGACATTTAGTCACCGACATTACCGGGGCCGTCCGATGCACATCCTGCTTGTCGCGAGCGCGTTCAACAGCCTGACGCAACGGGTTCTCGCCGAACTCCAGGACCAGGGCCACACCGTCGGCGTGGCGCTGGCCCTCGGCAATGACGACGCACTGCGCGAGGCGGTGCGGGTGCATGCGCCGCAGCTCGTCGTGGCGCCGATGCTGACCACGGCGATCCCGCAAGACATCTGGACCGCCCACACCTGCCTGATCGTGCACCCCGGCCCGCCCGGCGACCGGGGCCCCTCGTCGCTCGACTGGACACTGCAGGGCGCCGCCGAAAGCTGGGGCGTTACCGTGCTCGAGGCCGTGGCCGAGATGGACGCGGGCGACGTCTGGGCCTGGTCGCCGCTGAAGCTGCCGCCGCTGGCCGGCAAGAGTGACCTGTACCGCGGCGAGGTGGCCGACGCGGCGCTCGACGCCGTGCTGCTCGCCGTCGAGCGCTTCGCATCGGGCAGGCACAAGCCGCAGAAGCAGGAGGCCGCCGCGCTCGCCGCCGGCTGGCGGCCCTTCATGAAGCAGGAAGAGCGGCGCATCGACTGGACCTCCGACCCGACCGAAGCGGTGCTGCGCAAGCTGCGCGCGGCCGATTCGCAGCCCGGCGTGCTCGACGAACTGCTGGGTGCGCGCTGGTACCTGCACGGCGGCCATCCCGAGGACGAGCTGCGCGGCAGCCGCCCCGGCGAGCTGATCGCCACCCGCGCCGGCGCCATCTGCCGCGCCACCGTCGACGGCGCGGTGTGGATCCAGCAGCTGCGTCCCTGGCGCGAGCCCGGCTCGCGCCTGCCCAGCTACAAGCTGCCGGCCGTCGAGGCGCTGGGCGACCTGCTGCCCTCCGAAGTGCCCGAGGTGCCGGCGCCGCTGCAGTTGCCGGCGGGCCGTCGTACCTTCTCAGACATTCGCTACAGCGAGCAGGGCGCGGTGGGCGTTCTGAACTTCAGCTTTCCGGGCGGCGCGATGAGCACCGCGCAATGCCGGCGTCTGCTGGAGGCCTACTGCTTCGCCTGCACCCGGCCGACCTCCGTGCTGGTGCTGGGCGGCGTGCGCGACTTCTTTTCCAACGGTATCCACCTCAACGTGATCGAGGCGGCAGAGGACCCGGCCGAGGAGTCTTGGGCCAACATCCACGCGATGAACGACCTCGTCGAGGCGGTGCTCACCACCACCGACCGGCTCACCGTGTCGGCGCTCGGCGGCAACGCGGCGGCCGGTGGCGTGATGCTCGCGCTGGCGGCCGACGAGGTCTGGTGCCGCGACGGCGCCGTGCTCAACCCGCACTACAGGCTGATGGGCCTGCACGGCTCGGAATACTGGACCTACGTCCTCCCGCGCCGCGTGGGCGAGAGCGAGGCGTTGCGGCTCACGCAGTCGGCCCTGCCGGTGAGCGCGAAGCGCGCGGTCGAACTCGGCATGGCGCAGCGCGTGCTGCAGGCCGCGCCCGAGGAGCTGGGCGCCGAAGTGGCCCGGCTGGCTGCGGAACTGGCCGCTTCGCAGGAGCTGGCCGATCGCATCGCGCGGAAGAAAGCGATGCGCGAGCAGGACGAGTCGATCAAGCCGCTGCAGCGCTACCGCGACGAGGAGTTGACCCACATGCGCCGCAACTTCTTCGACGCGCGAGAGCCGCATGCGGGTCTCAGGTCGGCATTCGTGCGCAAGGAAAAGGCGTTGCACACGCCGCCGCACGTGGCGCGGCTGGGCCTGGCGGACTGAGCCTGCCGGGCCTGTTCACTGGCTGTCGGGAATCACCGCATCGGCTGCCGCGCCCACGGCCTTGCCCGTGATGCGCGCCGTGCCGATGGCCGCGTCGGCAGCCAGCCCGACAGCGCAGGCGCCCACGCTCACCGCCGTGCTGGCCACCGTCACCACCGCGCAGCCGCCCAGCAGGGACGAAAGCGATGCAAGCAGAAGGGCTCGGCGCAGCAGTGCTGTCATGGCGGTTCCTTTTCCTGAATGAAGCCGGTCAGCGAACCCGCATGCCCGGCGTCGCGCCCGGCCAGGGTTCGAGCACGTGGATGCCGGGGTGGGCCTTCTCGTCGCCATGGCTGGCGGCCAGCACCATGCCCTCGCTCACGCCGAACTTCATCTTGCGCGGCGCGAGGTTGGCGACCAGCACGGTGAGCTTGCCCACCAGCTGCTCGGGCTGGTAGGCCGAGGCGATGCCGCTGAACACGTTGCGGGTCTTGCCCTCGCCGGCGTCCAGCGTCAGGCGCAGCAGCTTGGTCGAGCCCTCGACCTTCTCGCAGGCCACGATCCTTGCGATGCGCAGGTCGATCTTCGCGAAGTCGTCGATGGTGATGGTGGGCGCGATGGCTTCGCCGCCCGGCAGCTCGGTGGCCTGCGCTGCGGCGGGGGCAGCGGCAGCAGGTTCGGGCGCGTCGAACAGCTTGTCGACCAGCTTGGCGTCGGCGCGCTGCATCAGGTGCTTGTATTCGCCGATGGCGTGGCCCGCGGGCAGCGGCTGCGCGGCGTCGGCCCAGGTCAGCGGCGAGATCTTCAGGAAGGCCTCGACGTTCAGCGCCAGCGCCGGCAGCACCGGCTTCAGGTACAGCGTGAGCAGGCGGAAGGCCTCGATGCACACGGTGCACACGTCGTGCAGGCGCGCCTCGGCGCCTTCCTTCTTGGCCAGCTCCCAGGGCTTGTTCTGGTCGACGTACTCGTTGACCTTGTCGGCCAGCGCCATCACCTCGCGCAGCGCCCGGGCGTAGTCGCGGCCGTCGTAGAGCGAATGCAGCTGCGCCGCCGCGTCGCGCAGCGTGAACAGCAGCGCGTCGCCGTCGGCCGAGACCTCGCCCAGCTTGCCGCCGAAGCGCTTGCCGATGAAACCCGCCGCGCGGCTGGCGATGTTGATGTACTTGCCCACGAGGTCGCTGTTGACGCGCGCGACGAAGTCCTCGGGGTTGAAGTCGATGTCCTCGTTGCGGCCGTTGAGCTTGGCGGCGATGTAGTAGCGCAGCCATTCGGGGTCCAGGCCGATGGCCAGGTACTTCATCGGGTCGATGCCGGTGCCGCGGCTCTTGCTCATCTTCTCGCCGCTCACCGTCAGGTGGCCGTGCACGTACACCGCGTCGGGCGCCTTGCGGCCGCTGAAGTGCAGCATCGCGGGCCAGAAGAGCGTATGGAAGGTGATGATGTCCTTGCCGATGAAGTGCACCTGCTCCAGGTCGGGGTCGGCCATGTACTCGGTGTACGAGATGCCGTCGCCGCCCAGCTCGATGCAGCGCTTGTCCAGCAGGTTCTTCAGCGAGGCCAGGTAGCCCACGGGGGCGTCGAGCCACACGTAGAAGTACTTGCCGGGAGCGTCGGGAATCTCGATGCCGAAGTAGGGCGCGTCGCGGCTGATGTCCCAGTCGCCGAGGCCGCCCTTGCCCTCGTCGTCCTTGTAGAGCCACTCGCGGATCTTGTTCTGCACCTCGGGCTGCACGTGGCCGGCGGCGGCGGTCCATTCCTTCAGGTAGGCCTCGCAGCGCGGGTCCGACAGCTTGAAGAAGAAATGCTCGGAGCTGCGCAGCTCCGGCTTGGCGCCCGAGAGGGCCGAGTAGGGGTTGATCAGCTCGGTGGGCGCGTACACCGCGCCGCACACCTCGCAGTTGTCGCCGTACTGGTCCTTCGAATGGCAGTTGGGGCACTCGCCCTTGATGAAGCGGTCGGCCAGGAACATGCCCTTTTCGGGGTCGTAGAACTGCTCGACGCTCCTGGTGCTGATGAGGCCGGCGGCGCGCAGGTCGCGGTAGATGTCCTGCGCGAGCTGATGGTTCTCGGGCGCGTCGGTCGAGTGCCAGTTGTCGAAGGAGATGTAGTAGCCGTCGAGGTAGGGCTTGCGGCCCGCGGCGATCTCGGCCACGAAGGCCTGCGGCGTCACGCCGGCCTTGTCGGCCGCGATGGTGATGGCCGCGCCGTGGGCGTCGTCGGCGCACACGAAGTTGACGTCGGCGCCGTTCATTCGCTGGTTCCGCACCCAGATGTCGGCCTGGATGTACTCCATCATGTGGCCGATGTGGAACTTGCCGTTGGCGTATGGCAGGGCGGTGGTGACGAAGAGCTTGCGCGGGGCGGACATCGGGGAGGGCGCTTTCGGGAGTGGCTGACGGGGAACCTGGCATTTTAGGTTGCATGGCTGCCGGGGGCGTCCGATGGCGCCATCGACCCCACGCCGCACGCCATCGACTTCACCGCCTGTATCGCCGCTCTCTTGGCAGGTTCGGCGAGCTCGCCCCTGGCGCCTTGGCAGTTGCCTTCCAGCGAAGGAGCGCCGAGCGTCGGGCCGGACTCTTCGTGGCCGTGGGCGCCTGCCGGCGAGGCAGCAACGGCGAAGGGCCTCAAAGGTGGCCTCAACGTGGGGGCACTCGACGAGCCGCTGTCGCGCGGGCGACGTATGCTCCAGCCCCCGACCCAGAAAGCGCAGACAGAAAGCGAGACGAAGCCGATGACCACCACCTCCATTCCCGCAACCCTCATCCCCGGCGACGGCATCGGCCCCGAGATCGTCGACGCCACGCTGGCCGCGCTCGACGCGCTGAAGGCGCCCTTCGCCTGGGACACGCAGATCGCCGGCCTGGGCGGCGTCAAGGCTTCGGGCGACCCGCTGCCGCAGGCCACGCTCGACAGCATCCGCAAGACCCGCCTCGCCCTGAAGGGCCCGCTGGAGACCCCCTCGGGCGGCGGCTACCGCTCGTCGAACGTGCGGCTGCGCGAGGAATTCCAGCTGTACGCCAACCTGCGCCCCGCGCGCACCATCATTCCCGGCGGCCGCTTCGACAAGATCGACCTCGTGGTCGTGCGCGAGAACCTCGAAGGCCTGTACATCGGCCACGAGCACTACGTGCCCATCGACGGCGACCCGCACGCCGTGGCCATGGCCACCGGCATCAACACCCGCCAGGGCAGCCGCCGCCTGCTCGAATACGCCTTCGACACGGCCGTGGCCACCGGCCGCAAGAAGGTCACGCTGGTGCACAAGGCCAACATCATGAAGGCGCTCACGGGCATCTTCCTGGAGACCGGCCTGGACCTCTACGAGAAGAAGTACAAGGGCAAGTTCGAACTCGACACGGTCATCATCGACGCCTGCGCGATGAAGCTGGTGCTCAACCCCTGGCAGTTCGACATGCTGGTCACGACCAACCTGTTCGGCGACATCCTCTCCGACCTCGTGGCCGGGCTGGTCGGCGGCCTGGGCATGGCGCCCGGCGCCAACATCGGCACCGATGCGGCGATCTTCGAGGCCGTGCACGGCTCCGCCCCCGACATCGCGGGCAAGGGCATCGCCAACCCCACGGCCTTGCTGCTCGCCGCAGCGCTGATGCTCGACCACGTGAAGCTGCCCGAACTGGCCACGCGCCTGCGCACCGCCATCGACGAGACGCTGAACATCGACAAGGTGCGCACCGGCGACCTGGGCGGCACGGCCGGCACCGAGGCGTTCACGAAGGCGCTGGTCAGCCGCATCAACGGCGCTTGAGCCCCGCTGCGGCCGCGTTTTCTTTTCCGAGCCCCCATGTCATCGACAACCCTTCCAGTCCTCTCCCTGGTCGAAACCCGCGTGCTCGGCGTGCTCGCCGAAAAGCAGCGCACCGTGCCCGACAGCTACCCGCTCACGCTCAACTCGCTGGTGTCGGGCTGCAACCAGAAGACCAGCCGCAACCCGGTGCTCGAACTCACCGAGTCGCAGGTGCAGGCCGCCGTCGACAGCCTCCGGGGCTACAGCCTCGTGGCCGAGACCAGCGGCGGGCGGGCCTTCCGCTACGAGCACAACGTCGACCGCGTGCTGCGCATCCCGTCGCAGTCGGTGATCCTGCTGACCGTGCTGATGCTGCGCGGCCCGCAGACGGCGGGCGAGCTGCGCATCGCCTGCGACCGCATGCACAACTTCGCGGACATCTCGTCGGTGGAGGGCTTCCTCGACGAACTCGCCGAGCGCCCGGCCGGCGCGCTGGTGGTGAAGCTGCCGCGCCTGCCCGGCGCGCGCGAGAGCCGCTGGGCGCATCTGCTGAGTGGTCCGCCGCCCGAGGAAAGCATGCGACCCGCCGGTGTGTCGTCCGATTCGGGGCAGGCGTCGCACGACGTGTCGCTGGGCGAAGTCGCGGCGCTCAAGGCCAACGTGGCGCGGCTGGAAGCCGAGGTGGCGTCGCTGAAGGCGCTGCTGGGGCGGGTGTGCTCGGAGCTGGGGATTTCGGAGGCGGGGTGACGGGCCCCTGAGCGCCTCATGAGCGCCTTCTGATCGCGCCATTTCACACGGGCTTCACGCAGCCCGCACACCCGGTGTCTAACTTCGGCCTCCATTGCGAACACCCCTGGAGCCCTGCATGGACAACGGACACACCGTCGCGTGGCGCGACCACATGCCCTTCGACGACATCACGCGCCGCGCGCTCGCGTGGCTCGCGGCACTGGCCGGCATCGCGAGCCTGTATGCCTTCTTCTGGTGGGCCGCCTCGGCCACCGGTTTCTTCCTCTTCGACGGCTATCGCCACACCTGGCGGAGCCTGGGCACGGCGATCGTGTTCCGCGACATGGACACGGTCTACTACCTGCTGAGCTGGGTCTTTTCCGTCTTCGGCGGCTTCTATGGCTGGATCGCGCTCGTCGGCTTTGCCGCGACGCATCGACGTGGGTGGGATGCGGTGGCGCCGTGGATCAAAACCGGCTGCGCCGTCGGCGTGGCCGCCGGACTGGCCTTCGAGCCGGGACGACTGCTGGCGCTGCTGCCCATGGTCTGCGCGGTGACCCTGCTGCTGCGCTCGATGCTGATGCCGTCCGCCGACGCGCGCCGCGTGGAATTCAGCTCCCGGACACCGGCACGTCCAGGCTGAGCTTCACCGGGTCCATCGTGACCAGCGTTCGGAAGCGCTTGACGTTGTTGCTCTGGAAGAAAAGCTGCCGCGTGAGCGCCGTGTACTGCGCCATGTCACGCACCACGAAGACCAGGATGAAGTCCCACTCTCCGGTGACGTAGTAGCACTGCTGCACCTGCGGGCAGTCTTTGAAGCTCTTCTTCATCGCGTCCAGCCGCTCGATCTGCTCGCTTTCGGCTTCGACCTCGGCCACGATGGTCAGCGGATGGCCCAGCGCGGCGGGCGACAACACCGCGCCGTAGCGCTGGATGACCCCCTCGTCGCGCATGCGCTTGAGCCTTCGGTTCACCGCCGCCGTCGACAGGTGCACGCGCTCGCCCAGTTCGCTCTGGGGCATGCGGCTGTCGGCCTGGATCAGCTCCAGCAGGCGAAGATCGAGGGCGTCTAGCGGGGTCATGGGTGCCTGGTCGGATGCTGGGTGCGCGCAAAAACGTTGCGTCGGAAGCCTCGATTTTGCGTACCTGTCTCGCGCCATTGTCAATAGCATCCCGCCATGAACCTCCACGACGCACCCCTGCGCGACACGCTCACCGGCTGGCGCCGCGCGCTGCACGCGATTCCCGAGACCGGCTTCGAGGAGGCGAAGACATCCGCCTTCGTCATCCGCGTGCTGAAGGCGCTGGGCCTGGAGGTGCACACCGGCATCGGCGGCACTGGCCTCGTGGCCAACCTGAAGGTGGGCAGCGGCAAGGGCACGATCGGCCTGCGCGCCGAGATGGACGCGCTCAACATCACCGAGCTGCCCGCCGACCGCGCCTACGCCTCCACCACGCCCGGCAAGATGCACGCCTGCGGCCATGACGGCCACATGTCGATCATCCTCGGCGCGGCGCAGCTGCTGAGCGAGCGGCGCGACTTCGACGGCACCGTGCGCTTCATCTTCCAGCCAGCCGAGGAGCACGGCCGCGGCGCGAAGGCCATGATGGACGACGGCCTGTTCCAGCGCTTCCCGGTCGACGAGATCTACGGCCTGCACAACATGCCCGGCATGCGCGCCGGCACCTTCGCCACGCGCGCGGGCGGCCTCATGGCCAGCGAGGACAACTTCGTGATCCACGTGAAGGGCCTGGGCACGCACGCCGCGCGGCCGCACATGGGCATCGACCCCATCGTGATCGGCGCGCAGATCGTGCTGGCGCTTCAGACCATCGTCTCGCGCACGCTCGACCCCAGCGCGCAGGCGGTGGTCTCGTGCACCGAGTTCATCACCGACGGCATCCGCAACGCGATTCCGTCGAACGTCGTCATCAAGGGCGACACGCGCAGCTACGACCCCGAGGTGCAGCGCATGCTGGCCGCGCGCATGCGCGAGATCAGCGAGGGCATCTGCCGCATGCACGGTGCCGGCTGCGAGTTCAGCTACACGCACGAGTTCGCGCCCACGGTGAACTGGGCCGGGTGCGTGCCCACGGCGGTGGCCGCCGCCACGGCCGTGGTGGGCGCGGAGAACGTGAACGCCGACGTGGCGCCGATGATGATCTCGGAGGACTTCGGCGCCTTCCTGCAGGCCGTGCCCGGCGCCTTCGTGTTTCTGGGCAACGGCGTCGAGGGCGAGCCCGGCGGCACGCCGCTGCACAACGGCAGCTACGACTTCAACGATGAGGTGCTCTCCACGGGCGCCCGCTATTTCGCGGAGATCGTCCGCATGCGCCTGCCCGCGCAGGGCCACACCACCAACTGATTGATTGATTGAGCGAACGACATGCTTTTCAGGAATCCCCGGGCTCGGCGCCGCGCATACGACGAATCGCTGCGCGAGGTGATGAGCATCGCGCGCGGCAAGGAGAGCCGGCAGTGGCTGTCGACATGGAAGCGGCTGCAGCCCGCGCCTACTCCGGCATGGTCGCTGCCGGGGCTCGCGCGGCAGCTCGGCATCGGCGCGTTGACGGTGAAGGACGAGTCGGCGCGCTCGGCGCTCGGCAGCTTCAAGGTGCTCGGCGCGCCGGTGGCGCTGCTGAGGCTGGTGCTGCGCCGCTGGCCCGACCGCGGGTGGGCGCCCGCCGATCTTCTCGCCGGCAGGCATGCGGATGCGCTGCGCGACTTCGTGGTCGTCAGCGCCACCGACGGCAACCACGGCCGCGCGCTGGCGGCGGCCGCGCAGAGCATCGGCTGCCGCTGCGTGATCGTGCTGCACGCGCAGGTCAGCGAGGAGCGCGAGGCGCCGATTGCGGCGCTGGGCGCGGAGATCGTGCGCATCGCGGGCAACTACGACGAGTCGGTCGAGGAAGCCGCCCGGCTGGCCCGCGCCAACGGCTGGGAGGTGGTTTCCGACACCTCCTACGAAGGCTACGAGGAAGTGCCGCGCGACGTGATGCAGGGCTACGGCATCCTGGCCGATGAGCTGCTCGAGAGCAGCGCCGCCGATACGCCGTGCCCCTTCACCCACGTCATCGTGCAGGGCGGCGTGGGCGGGCTGGCCGCAGGCGTCGTCAGCCATTTCTGGGAGCGCTACGGGGCGGCCCGTCCCAACTTCATCGTCGTCGAGCCCGAGCAGGCCGACTGCCTGCTGCAGAGCGCGCGCAATGGCCATCCGAGCCGCGCGACGGGGTCGGTCGATTCGGTGATGGCCGGGTTGGCGTGCGGAGAGACATCGCCGCTCGCATGGCGCTTTCTTCAGCCCGCCGTCGACGTCTTCATGACGGTGACCGACGCGCAGGCCGAGCAGGCGATGCGCACGCTCGCGAGCGGCGATGCTGGCGATGTGCCCGTGCTCAGCGGCGAATCGGGGGCTGCCGGCCTCGCCGCATTGCAGGCGCTGGCGGCCGACCCCGCCGCCCGCGACGCCGCGCAGTTGGGCGCCGACGCCCGCGTGCTGCTGATCAGCACCGAAGGCGCGACGGCACCGGGTGTGTACCGCGCGATCACCGGGCGTTCCGGCGAAGAAGTCGTCGCGGCGCAGACCCGGTGGCTGGCCGGCGAGCGCGCGTGAGGACGATCTACGCCGCGTTCCAGCCGAAAAAGCGCAGCACCTCGTCGCGCTGCTTCATCGTGTCGGCGCGCCCCAGCGCCATCAGCTCGCGCGTGTAGGCCGACTCGAAGAGCAGGTAGCTGGCCAGTGCGCCGCCCTTCACGTCGGCCGCGACCTTCGAGCCGCCCAGCAGGTGCCGCACCGCGCCGGGCAGGGCATCGACGTGGCGCGCCGCGATCACGTCCAGGCGCTCCGAGGGCGAGATCACCAGCAGGTCGAGCGGGCGCAGCGAGCTCGCCGCGCGCGCCTCTTCCGGGATCAGTCCCAGTGTGTGGTTGATGCGGCGCAGGCGCTCGATGTCCACAGCCAGCGCGTCGAGGAAGATGCTGGACAGCGCGTGGCCCGCGATCTGCGCCATGGTCGGATAGCCGCTGTGGGTGTTGGGCGCGGTGGCGTCGCGCGGCTCGTGCATGCGGCCCGCGCCTATCACCACGATGCGCTGCGCCCCAAGGTGGATGGCCGCTGCGATGGGTGCCGACTGCCGCATCGAGCCGTCGCCGAAGTACTCGGTGTGGCCCTGCATCGGCAATGCCGTGGCCGGGAACACGAAGGGAATGGCCGACGAGGCCAGCAGGTGCTCGTGCGTGATGCTGTCGCGCACCGACAGGCGCTGCGAGCGTACCCACGGCTCCATCGGCACGGCCGCCTCGAAGAAGGTGACGTGCTCGCCCGAGCTGTAGCTCGACGCGGTCACGGCCAGCGCCTGCAGGTGGCCGTCCTTCATCAGCTGCGGCAGGCGGTCGAGCGGCACCATGCGCCGCAGCAGCTGCGACAGCGGCGTGTTGTCGAGCAGCGACTTCGGCTTGATGCGCATCCAGTTGGCCGCGAAGCGCCCGAAGCCCAGCAGCATGCGCCAGCGCGTGCCGCTGCCGATCACCGAGAGCGAATCGGCGCGGTACACCTGCTCGGCGCGGAACTTGCCCCAGACGTCGGCGATGTGGCCCACCACATAGTCGAAGTCGTCGCAGCCGCAGGCCAGCGCCGCCGCGTTGATGGCGCCGGCCGAGGTGCCGGTGATGACCTGGAAGGGGTTGGCCGCGCCGGTGATCGCCGTGCCGGCCGCCCGGCGGATCTCGGCGATGGCTTCGAGCACGCCGACCTGGTAGGCGGCCCGCGCGCCGCCCCCGGTGAGCAGAAGGCCGGTGACGGGGCTTGTGTCGGGCATTTTGTTCGTTGTCGGGCTATTGGAAGGGCTCGGGGTGCCGGCTTGGCGAGCGCCTTAGACTACCGGCCATTCAGGAGTTTGATCAATGGCACTCACCCCAGAAGGGCTCATGGAGGCGCTCAAGGCCGTCCAGGACCCTAACACCGGCAAGCCTTTCGCGGCGACCCGCTCGCTCAAGAACCTCCAGGTCTCGGAGGGCGACGTCTCGTTCGACCTCGAACTCGGCTACCCGGCCAGGAGCCAGCACGCGGCCATCCGCAGGGAACTGGTGGCGGCCGCCAAGGCGCTGCCGGGCGTGGAGAACGTGTCGGTGAACATCGTCACCAGGGTCATCAGCCACGCGGTGCAGCGCGGCGTGCAACTGATGCCGAACGTCAGGAACATCATCGCGGTGGCCTCCGGCAAGGGCGGCGTGGGCAAGAGCACCACGGCGGCCAACCTGGCGCTGGCGCTGGCCTCCGAAGGCGCCACGGTCGGCCTGCTCGACGCCGACATCTACGGCCCCAGCCAGCCCATGATGATGGGCATCGAAGGCCGCCCCGACAGCGCCGACGGCAAGACCATGGAGCCCATGGAGCGCCACGGCGTGCAGGTCATGTCCATCGGCTTCCTGGTCGACCAGGACCAGGCCATGATCTGGCGCGGCCCCATGGCCACCCAGGCGCTGGAGCAACTGCTGCGCCAGACCAACTGGAAAGACCTTGACTACCTCGTCGTCGACATGCCCCCGGGCACCGGCGACATCCAGCTCACGCTGAGCCAGCGCGTGCCGATGACGGGCGCGGTGATCGTCACCACGCCGCAGGACATCGCGCTGCTCGACGCCAAGAAGGGCATCAAGATGTTCGAGAAGGTCGGCGTGCCGATCCTGGGCATCGTCGAGAACATGGCGGTGCACGTGTGCTCGAACTGCGGCCATGCCGAGCACATCTTCGGCGCCGACGGCGGAAAGAAGATGGCGGCCGAGTACCAGATGGAGTACCTGGGCGCGCTGCCGCTGGACATCAATATCCGGCTGCAGGCCGACAGCGGGGCGCCCACGGTGGTGTCGCAGCCCGACAGCGAGGCCGCCGGCATCTACAAGGCGGTCGCCCGCCGCGTGGCCGTGGGCATCGCAGAGAAGGCGAAGGACTTTTCCGCGAAGTTCCCGACGATCTCGATCAGCAAGAACACCTGAAGAACGGCCTTTCCCGATGAACCTGCTCGCCTCGATGCGCTACCTGGTGGCGCTGAACGAGCACAAGCACTTCGGCCGCGCGGCCCAGGCCTGCCACATCACGCAGCCGGCCCTGTCGAATGCGCTGCGCGCGCTGGAGACCGAGTTCGGCGTCGTCATCGTCAAGCGGGCCCGCGTGTACGTGGGCCTCACGCACGAGGGCGAGCGCGTGCTGGCCACGGCGCAGCGCATGCTGCGCGACAACGAGGTACTGCTGCAGGAACTGCGCAGCGACGTGGACAACCCGCACGGGCGCCTGCGCATGGCGGCCGTGCCTACGGCGATTCCGATGCTCTCGCGCTTCGCGGCCATGCTGCAGGAGCGGCACCCGGGCATCGTGCCGGCGGTGCTCTCGATGAGTTCGCAGGACCTGGAGACTGGACTGGAGAGCCTCTCCATCGACCTCGCGCTGGGCTACACCGAGCGCATGCACCTGCCGGGCATCAAGCTCAGCGCCTGGCCGCAGAGCGTGGAGCACTACTTCCTGCTGCGCCGTGCGAATAAGCCATCGTCTGACGAACTGCGCATCGGCGAGCCCATCGCCTGGGCCGAGGCGGGCAAGCTGCCGCTGTGCCTGCTGACCTCCGACATGCACAACCGCGCCATCGTCGACCAGGCGCTGCGCGAAGCGGGCGCGCCGGTGAATCCGGCCATCGAGACCAATTCGGTGCTGGCGCTCGCGCTCGCGGTGAGCGCGGGCAAGGTCTGCAGCGTGCTGCCCGGCGGCATGGTGGATGCCGTGCGCACCCACCGAGAGCTGGAAGCACTGCCGCTGGTGGGGCCGGACGTGCGCACGCCCATCGGCTTCATGACGCAGGACGGCGTGCGCGCTTCCCGCGCCCTCGAGGCCGCGCTGGCATTCATGCAGGCGCCCGAATGGCAGGCGCATCTGCAGGAGCATGACGGGTCGCTGGGCGATTGATCGGCGGCCTCTCTTTGCCGCTCTCATTTAGTTATTGAATCAGGCCATGCCCTGATCGAATTTGACGGCGCTTAAACCGTTCGCAGACACTCCGCGCCCCGGATTAGCAAAAACTTACACATCCGGCGAACAAGGAGAAATATGGCAGGTTCATCTGCAGGCGTTCTCGAAGGAGAGCGCATCGTTGGAGCAGGGGCGCAACCGCAGCCCGGCTTCCTGGAAAAGGAACGCATCATCGCGGGCCCCGGCTTCAACCGCTGGCTCGTTCCACCGGCCGCATTGGCCATCCACCTGTGCATCGGCATGGCCTACGGCTTCTCGGTGTTCTGGCTGCCGCTGTCGAAGGCGCTGGGCACCGCCGGCACCGGCGCGCAGTCCTGCGCCAAGGACATGAGCTTCTTCGCCGAGCTCTTCGCCACCAACTGCGACTGGCGCGTGGCCACCCTCGGCTGGATGTACACCCTGTTCTTCGTCTTCCTCGGCTGCTCGGCGGCCCTGTGGGGCGGCTGGCTCGAACGCGCGGGCCCGCGCAAGGCCGGCGTGGTGTCGGCGCTGTGCTGGTGCGGCGGCATGCTGCTGTCGGCACTGGGCATCCACCTGCACCAGTTCTGGCTGATGATCCTCGGCTCGGGCGTGATCGGCGGCATCGGCCTCGGGCTGGGCTACATCTCGCCGGTGAGCACGCTGATCAAGTGGTTTCCCGACCGCCGCGGCATGGCCACCGGCATGGCCATCATGGGCTTCGGCGGCGGCGCGATGATCGGCTCGCCGCTGGCGGTCGACCTGATGAAGCGCTTCTCCACCGCCACCGACGTGGGCGTGATGCAGACCTTCGTGGTCATGGCGCTGGGCTACTTCGTCTTCATGATGGCGGGCGCGCTGGGGTACCGCGTGCCGCCCTCGGGCTGGAAGCCCGAAGGCTGGACGCCGCCTCCGGCGCAGGTCAGCAACACCATGATCACGCAGCGCCACGTGCACGTGCGCAAGGTCTGGGGCATTCCGCAGTTCTGGCTCGTGTGGCTGGTGCTGTGCATGAACGTGAGCGCGGGCATCGGCGTGATCGGCATGGCCTCGCCCATGCTGCAGGAAGTGTTCGGCGGCGCGCTGATCGACCTGCCCGCGAAGTACGGCGAGCTCGACAAGACGCAGCTCGCGGCCATCGCCGTGGTGGCGGGCGGCTTCACCGCGCTGCTCTCGCTCTTCAACATCGGCGGGCGCTTCGTGTGGGCGAGCATGTCGGACAAGCTGGGCCGAAAGCTCACCTACACGGTGTTCTTCGTGCTCGGCGGCATCCTGTACGCGAGCATTCCCTCTTCGGCGGGCGCGGGCAGCAAGCTGCTCTTCGTGGGCGCGTGCTGCGTGATCGTGTCGATGTACGGCGGCGGCTTCGCCACCGTGCCGGCCTACCTGGCCGACCTGTTCGGCACGCAGTTCGTGGGCGCCATCCATGGCCGCCTGCTGACCGCATGGGCCACGGCCGGCATCCTCGGCCCGGTGGTGGTGAACTACATGCGCGAATACCAGCTGGGCCTGGGCCTGCCGCGCGAGCAGGTCTACAACCAGACCATGTACATCCTCGTGGGCATGCTGGTGATCGGCTTCATCGCCAACCTGCTGGTGCGCCCGGTGGCCGACAGGCACTTCATGAGCGATGAAGAGCTGGCCGTCGAGAAGAAGCTGGCGCACGAGAAGGCATCTGCCGCCGAGGTGGGAGCCGGCTCGGGCCGCGCCGACACGGTGAGCCCGGCGGTCGTCGCGCTGGCCTGGCTGGCGGTGGGCATTCCGCTGGCCTGGGGCGTCTACAAGACGCTGGTGAGCGCCGCCAAGTTCTTCCACTGAAGACGGTCGGCAGCGGCAGTCGGCACCCCGGCTGCCGGCCGTTGCAGGCCGACAATGGCGCCCAGCATTGGTTTACGCTTGGCGCCCACATGAAATCCAAAGTCCAGTTCCGTCTGCGCGTCTACCGGGACGACGCCATCGCCATCGGTCCCGGCAAGATCGCGGTGCTCGAAGCCGTGGCCGAGACCGGCTCGATCTCGGCGGCAGCCCGGCTGCTGGGCATGTCTTACCGGCGGGCCTGGATGCTGATCGACGAGATGAACCAGTCGCTGGCCTCTCCGGCCGTGAACACGGCGGCAGGCGGCTCGCGCGGCGGCGGCACGGCGCTCACCCCGGTGGGCGAGGAGATCGTCAAGCACTACCGGGCCATCGAAAATGCTGCGCGCCTTGCCGCCGCGGCCGACATCCGTGCGCTCACGCGGCTCCTGGCGCAGTAGGTCCGCAAGCGACCATTGAGCTGCCGGACGCGCGGTTCATTGCTACTTGATAGCTCCCTGAATGCCTCTTCCGGCCGGCGGTACGGCCCACGCCGCCTCGCGGCGCAGCACCTCGCCGATGTCGCCCGCGTCGGTGGCGCCCACGAAGAACGATTGGCTTGCGCCGTCCGCGCCGACGATGGACAGCACGAAGCCAGCGGCATCCATGGTGCGTTCGATGCGCCATTCCTGTACCCGTGTCACGCGATGGCGAAGCTCCGGCCGGCCCGAGATCGAACGGACGACGGCGTCGTGGGCGGATGCGCGCATGGCGGGTGTCTCCTACGCTATATCCGTCAGTATATGGAGGATGACCGATTTGCGCACTCCTGAAAGAACATCGGGCTGAACGTGTAACAATCGCGCCGTATTTTCATGAACATGACGAACTCGCTCATCGCCTCGACCGACTGGTTCCCCCTGGTGCTGTCGCTCAAGGTCGCCGCCGTGGCGACCGTGCTGGCGCTGATCGTCGGCGTGGCGCTGGGCTGGGTGTTCGCGCGCAAGAAATTCTTCGGCAGCAACGTGCTCGAAGCCGTCTTCATGCTGCCGCTGGTGCTGCCGCCCACGGTGATCGGCTACGCCATCCTCGTGGCCGCGGGGCGCCGCAGCCCGCTGGGCGGCTGGCTGCGCGAGCACCTGGACTACACCATCATCTTCAGCTGGCACGGCGCGGTGGTGGCCTCGGCCGTGGTGGCGCTGCCGCTGGTGCTCAAGTCGGCCAGCGCGGCGTTCGCGGGCGTGGACCGCTCGCTCGAAGCAGCCGCCAGCACGCTGCGGCAGTCGCCGTTCTCGGTGTTCCTGCGTGTCACGCTGCCGCTGGCCTGGCCCGGCATCCTGGCCGGCACGCTGCTGGCTTTCGCGCGCGCCATGGGCGAGTTCGGCGCCTCGCTGATGGTGGCCGGCTCCATTCCGAAGCAGACCCAGACGCTGTCGATGGCCATCTACGACGCGGTGCAAGCCGGGCACGACGACCTCGCGCTGCTGCTGGTCATCGTCACTTCGCTGCTGTCCATCACCGTGCTGGTGCTGTCGAACCGCTTCTTCTCGCTTCGCTGATCTCGTGTTCCATCCATACCCACAAGGAGTTGCAATGCGTCCGTTCCGTCTCTTGTCCCTCGTCGTCGCGCTCGCATTGCCGCTGGCCGCCTCGGCCCAGCAGATCACAGTGTCCGCCGCCGCGAGCCTGACGGATGCGTTCAAGGAGATCGGACCCAAGTTCGAAGCCGCCAAGGCCGGCGCCTCGGTGCGCTTCAACTTCGCCGCCTCGGGCGTGCTGCTGCAGCAGATCGGCCAGGGCGCGCCGGTGGACGTGTTCGCCAGTGCCGACCAGGAAACCATGAACCGCGGCGTCGAGCAGAAGGCCATCGATGCCGCCACGCGCAAGGACTTCGTCACCAACAGCCTGGTGCTCATCGAGCCCGCCAAGGAAGGCGTGGGCCTGAAGTCGCTGCAGGACCTGAGCGGGGCCAATGTCAAGAAGATCGCCGTCGGCAAGGTCGCGACCGTGCCGGTCGGCCGCTACACCAGGCAGGTGCTCGACAACGCCAACCTCTGGACCGCGCTCGAACCCAAGTTCGTGCAGGCCGACAGCGTGCGCCAGGTGCTCGACTACGTGAGCCGCGGCGAGGCCGAGGCCGGCTTCGTCTACCGCACCGACGCGGCCATCGCCGGCGACAAGGTGAAGATCGCCTTCACGCCCACCGGCCACGCGCCCGTGACCTATCCGATCGCCGTGGTCGCCGAGAGCAGGCAGAAGGCGCTGGCCGGCGACTTCATCGCCTTCCTCTCGACGCCCGCCGCGCAGGAAGTGCTCGCGCGCTACGGATTCGGCAAGCCATGATCGATGTCGATCTGAAGCTCACGGTGGCCGACGGCCGCCGGCGCTTCGATCTCGCGGTGCGTTTCGCGACGGACGTGCCCTTTGCCGCGCTCTACGGCCCGTCGGGCGCGGGCAAGTCGCTCACCCTGCAGGCCATCGCCGGCCTGCTGCATCCCAGTTCGGGCCACGTGCGGCTCGACGGCCGCACGCTGTACGACTCGGCCCAGGGCATCGACGTGCCCGCGCCGGCGCGGCGCATCGGCTATCTCTTCCAGGACTACGCGCTGTTCCCGCACCTCAGCGTGCGCGAGAACGTCTCCTTCGGCCTGACTGCATGGCATCGCCGCAGGCCCGCCGCGAAGGACGCCGAGCGCGTCCATGCCCTGCTCGAAAGCTTCGGCCTCGCCACGCTGGCCGACAGCCGCCCCCAGAACCTCTCGGGCGGCCAGCGCCAGCGGGTGGCGTTGGCCCGCGCCCTGGCCTGCGAGCCGCAGGTGCTGCTGCTCGACGAACCCTTCGCCGCCCTCAACCCCATGCTGCGCGCCGAACTGCGCGAGGAACTCGCCCAGGTGCGCAGGCAGTGGGGCATTCCGGTGCTGATGATCACGCACGACATCGAGGACGTGCTCGCCCTGGCCGACGTGGCCTTCGTCTACAGCGAAGGCCGGGTGGTCCGCGAGATCGACCTGCACAACGCCGAGAGCCGCGATGTCGCGCTGCACGAGGCGGCCGGTGCTCGCCTCGCGGAAGACACGCCGCTGCGGCGCAAGCTGAGGGGGCTGCTGATGAGGGACACCCGGGGAGTCTGAGGCGGCTGGCTTCATTTCCTTTTTGAATCGCCGCATGTCCCGATTCAATTTGACGCTCCGCTGGCCCGCGGCGAACACTCGCTCGCATGAGCAGCGAGCAGAAGATCGAGTTTTACAAGGGCCCCGCGGGCGGTTGGGGCGCATTGCGCAGCGTGACGAACGCGCTGCTGCGGCAGGACATTCCCATCAAGGGCGCGAAGACGCTGCTCTCGGCCAACCAGCCTGACGGTTTCGATTGCCCGGGCTGCGCCTGGCCCGACCGCAACCACGCCTCCACCTTCGAGTTCTGCGAGAACGGCGTGAAGGCCGTGGCCGCCGAGGCCACCGCGCGCCGTGCCGGCCCCGAGCTGTTCGCGAAGCACACCGTGGCCGAACTGGCCGGGCAGAGCGACTTCTGGCTCGAAGACCAGGGCCGGCTCACCCACCCGATGGCCTACGACGCTGCGAGCGACAAGTACGTGCCGATCGAATGGGACGATGCCTTCGCGCGCATCGCCCGCCACCTGAACGCGCTGCCCGACCCCGACCGGGCCATCTTCTACACCTCGGGCCGGGCCAGCAACGAGGCGGCCTTCCTGTACCAGCTGTTCGTGCGCGAATACGGTACCAACAATTTCCCTGACTGCTCGAACATGTGCCACGAGCCCAGCGGCAGCGGCATGCGTCCGCAGCTCGGCGTGGGCAAGGGCACGGTCACGCTCGACGACTTCGAGAAGGCCGACGCGATCTTCATCTTCGGCCAGAACCCCGGCACCAACCACCCGCGCATGCTCGGCGAACTGCGCGCGGCGTCGAAGCGCGGCGCGCGCATCGTGAGCTTCAACCCGCTGCGCGAGCGCGGCCTGGAACGCTTCGCCGACCCACAGGACAAGCTCGAGATGGCGACCCTGGGCTCCACGCCCATCAGCACGCACTACTTCCAGCTGCGCGTGGGCGGCGACTTCGCCGCCATCAAGGGAATGATGAAGCACGTCATCGAGCGCGAGGACGAGGCCGTGGCTCGCAGCGAGCCTTCGGTGCTCGACCATGCATTCATCGCCGAGCACACCACCGGCTTCGATGCACTGGCGGCCGACCTGCGCGCCGAGCAGTGGGACATCCTGGTGCGCGAATCGGGCCTGAGCGAGGAACAGATTCGCGCTGCGGCCGACGTGTACCTGGGCGCCGAGCGCGTCATCGCCTGCTGGGGCATGGGCATCACCCAGCATCAGCATTCGGTGGCCACGATCCAGATGATCGGCAACCTGCTCATGATGCGCGGCAACATGGGCCGCGAGGGCGCGGGCGCCTGCCCGGTGCGCGGACACAGCAACGTGCAGGGCGACCGCACGATGGGCATCTGGGAGAAGCCGCCCGCCGCGCTGCTCGACCGCCTGCAGAAGGTGTTCGGCTTCGAGCCGCCGCGCCGCAACGGCGTCGATACCGTCGAGGCGATCCAGTCGATGCTCGACGGCAAGGGCAAGGTTTTCTTCGCGCTCGGCGGCAACTTCGCGGCCGCCACGCCCGACACCTACCAGACCTGGAAGGCGCTGCGGCAGTGCGAGCTCACGGTGCACGTGACCACCAAGCTCAACCGCAGCCACGTGATCCACGGGCGCGAAGCGCTCATCCTGCCGTGCCTGGGCCGCACCGAGATCGACATGCAGGCCGGCGGCCAGCAGGGCGTGACGGTGGAAGACTCCATGAGCATGGTGCACATCTCCATGGGCATCAACCCGCCCGCGTCGGAGCAGCTGCTGTCGGAGCCGGCCATCGTCGCGCGGCTCGCCGCGGCCACGCTGGGCGCGCGCAGCAACACGCCGTGGCTGTGGCTCATCGAGGACTACGCGCGCATCCGCGACAAGATCGAAGCCGTGTTCGACGACTTCAAGGACTTCAACGCCCGCGTGGCGCACCCCGGCGGCTTCCGCCTGCGCAACACCGCGAGCGAGCGCGTGTGGAACACCTCGTCGAAGAAGGCCGTGTTCTTCACGCATGCCGTGCCGCTGGACACGCCTTCGCACCGTGCCCGGGCACGATTCGCGAAAAAGGGCGACACCATCGTCTTCACGCTGCTGACTACGCGCTCGCACGACCAGTACAACACCACCATCTACGGCATGGACGACCGCTACCGCGGCGTGTTCGGCCAGCGCCGCGTGGTCTTCATCCACAAGGAAGACATCCGCTCGCTGGGCATGAAGGACGGCGACTGGGTCGATATCCAGACCGTGTGGAACGACGGCCAGGAGCGCCGCGCCGACCGTTTCAAGCTGGTGGCCTACGACATCCCGCGCGGCAACATCGCGGCCTACTACCCCGAGACCAATCCGCTGGTGCCGCTGTCGGCCGTGGCCGAGAACGCCGGCACGCCGACTTCCAAGTCCATTCCCGTGGTGCTGGTGCCGCACGAACTGCCGATCCAGAAACTGGCGGAGGACGAGGCAGACGGCATGGTGGCGGCGGCATGAGTGCGTTGCTGCAGGACAGCCTGTCGGTGGCCATCCTGCGCATGCTCGCGCAGGAGCCCGACGGCACGGGCGTCTCGCTGCCGCGCCTGGGCAAGCGGCTAGGCCAGGGTGCCAGCGTGCTGATGCGCCGGCTCACGATGATGGGCGATGCCGCCATCGGCGGCGTGCGCGGCCCGGGCTGGGTGCGCGTGGTGCAGCAAGACGACCGCTGGGTCGCGCACCTGCTCGAAGCCGGGCGGGCGCAGGTGGGAACACTTCCTCCCGAAGACGAGAACCGCGACTGAGCCGACAATGGCTCGACCAGCTGGAGCCCCCATGTCGAAGCCAGAAACCGACGATTCCGAAGACACCCTGCCGCCGCTGTCGCGGCACGCCGTGCGCGTGTTCGGCGAGCGAGGCGTCGCGCCCGAAGGCGAGTTGCGCGACGACACCCTTGCTGCCGAGGTGCCGGTGGCACTGGTGTTCAACGGCGTCTCGCACGCGGTGATGATGGCCACCCCGCAGGACATGGATGCCTTCGCACTCGGCTTCGCGCTGAGCGAGGGCATCCTCGACACCGCCGCCGACTGCCGCGGCATCGACGTGCGCACCGTCGATGCTTCCGAAGCCGGCCTGCCCGCCGGCATGCCCGGCATCGAGGTACAGCTCGAGATTTCCACGCGCAGCTTCGAGCGCCTGAAGGACCGCCGTCGCAGCCTCGCGGGCCGCACCGGCTGCGGCGTGTGCGGCGTCGAGAGCTTCGCGGGGCTCGATCTGTCTCCGCAGCCCGTGCCCCGGCGCGACTGGATCGAACGCATCGACCTGCCCACCGTGCTGCGCGCCTTCGCGGCCATGCCGCCGCGCCAGGTGTTCAACGCCGAAGCCGGCGCAATCCACGCGGCCGCATGGGCCACCGTCGACGGCGAACTCACCGACCTGATGGAAGACGTCGGCCGCCATAACGCGCTCGACAAGCTCATCGGCAGCCTCGCACGCGCGAACCGCCTGCAGGAGCCGGGCTTCGTGCTGATGTCCAGCCGCGGCAGCCACGAACTCGTGCGCAAGTGCGCGCGCGTGGGCATCGCGGCGATGGCGACCATCTCCGCGCCTACCGCCATGGGCGTGCGCATGGCCGAGCTGTGCGGCCTGCGGTTCTGGGGGCTGTGCCGCGCGCCACGGGGCGTGCTCTATGCCGATGGGCTCGGCGGGGCGGTTCTTTCGAGCGCCAGCACCGCATCGGCCACGGCCTCGATGCCCTGATCCGAAAGATCACCGGCCACCACGCGCTGCCGCCCCGCCCAGGCGCGGAAATGCAGCTCCTGCGACTTCTGATAGTGCGGGTCGTAATGCAGCGCCATCAGCTCCGCAAACAGATGCGGTAGATCCGCCTCATGCGCCCACTGCTGCCAGCGCAAAACGGTCTCCTTGCCCTGCAGTTCCTTGAGCGCGCCCAGCCTGTCGGCCAGCGCGTCCCGGTCATCACCCAGATAGGCGTAGTCGCGCAGCAGATAAGCCAGCCGTGCCTCGGGCGGGGCTGCCACCTCGATACATGGCGCGGCGCGCATTTGCGCCACCAGCGGCAGCGGCAGCGACAGCCGCCCGATGCGGATGCTCTCGCCCTCCACGTACAGCGGGCGCGAGAGGTCGACGGTCTCGAGCACCGCCGCGATGCGCGTCTCGAAGTGCTTCTGCGAAGGCTGCGCCACGCCCGGCAGCGAACCGAGCAGCGAACCCTTGTGGCGGGCGAAATCTTCCAGGTCGAGCACCTGTGCGCCGCGCGCGGCCAGCGCGTGCAGCACCCGGGTCTTGGCGCTCCCGGTGGCGCCGCAGATCACGCGCAGGTCGAGCTTCGGGGTCAGCGTATCGATCTGCGAGATGACGTGCCGGCGAAAGCTCTTGTAGCCGCCGGCGAGCTGCTGGGCGTCCCAGCCGACGAGGCGCAGCCAGGTGACCATCGAGCCGCTGCGCATGCCGCCGCGCCAGCAGTAGACCAGCGGCTTCCAGTTCTCGGGCCGGTCGGCCAGCGTCTCGCGCAGGTGCCTGGCGATGTTGGCCGCCACCATCGCGCCGCCGATGCGCCGCGCCTCGAAGGCGCCGGTCTGCACGTAGACGGTGCCGACGATGTGGCGCTCCTCGTCGTTCAGCACCGGGCAGTTGATGGCGCCCGGGATGTGGTCGAGCGCGAACTCGGCCGGCGAGCGGGCGTCGATCAGCGTGTCGAAGGCGTGGCGGTCGGCCACCCGCACGGGCTGGCGATGACTCATGGCAAAAGGAACCTCATGCCCCCGATTGTCGGTGACGGGGGATCAGGCGTAGGCTGGTCCAAGTCCTTTACGCAAGCGAGCGCTGGCAAAGTCCACCAGCGTGACCAGCACGAACATCGCGATCAGCACCGTCATCGCCTGCTGCTGCTGGAAGATCGACAGGTGGAAGTACAGCAGCTGCCCCAGCCCGCCGCCGCCCACGAAGCCCAGCACGGCAGCCATGCGGATGTTCATCTCCCAGCGGTAGAGCGTGTATGCCACCCACTGCGGCAGCACCAGCGGCAGGCTGGCGTAGCTGAAGGCAGTGACTGCATTCGCGCCCGACAGCGTCAGCGCCTGCTCGGGCTCGCGCGGCGCGTTCTCCAGCGCTTCGGCGAACAGGCGCCCCAGCACGCCCGTGGTGTGCAGCGATAGCGCCAGCGCACCCGCGAAGGGGCCGATGCCGGCGGCCAGCACCATCAGCGCAGCCCACACCAGCTCGGGCACGCTGCGCAGGAAGTTGAGCGCAAAGCGTGCGGCATGGCGTGGCAGCCAGCCTGCGCGGCCCGATGCGGGCAAGGCCAGCACCGCGCCCGCGAGCGCGGCCAGCACGGTGCCGAGGGCCGATACCGCCAGCGTCTGCAGGGCGCCGGTGCCCGCCTTGGCAAGGAAATCGGGCGAGAGGTCCGGCGGGAAGAACTCCACGATGAACTTGCCCATGAGCCGCAGCGACTCCATCGAACCGAGCGCGCGGTAGTCGATGCCCAGGTAGGCGAAGCTCGCGACAACCGCCGTGCCGATCAGCAGCAGGGCGATGCGGCAGCGCCAGCACGGCGCCGGGCGCGGAGGCAGCATCTGTGTCATGCCAAGAGCCTCCGCAACGCGCTGCTCAGCAGGTCGGCCAGCAGCACCAGCGCCAGGAACACCAGCAGGATGCTGCTGGCTTCGCCGCCGTTGAGCATCTTCATCGACTGGTCCATCAGCTGCCCCAGGCCGCCCGCGCCCACGAAGCCCATCACCACCGAGGCGCGCACCGCGCATTCCCAGCGGTAGACGGTGTACGAGGCCAGCTCCTGCGCAGTGTTCGGCAGCAGGCCGTAGCACAGCGCCGCGAGCCGGCCGCTGCCGCCTTCGAGCAGCGCGCGGGCCGGGCGCGTGTCGGCCGATTCGAGGATCTCCGCGTAGACCTTGCCCAGCATCCCGCCGTAGGTGATGGCCAGCGCCAGCACACCCGAGGCCGGCCCGAGCCCGAGCGCGCGCACGAAGAGCAGCGCCCAGACGATTTCCGGAATCGCCCGCAGCACCATCAGCAGCCAGCGCGCGGCCTGCCGAACGACGCCGGCCTGCACCCGGCTCGGCCCCGGTCCGATGCGCGAGATGGAGAGCGCGCGCGTCGTCACGAAGCCCAGCGGCGCGCCGATCAGCAATGCGAGGGCAGTGCCGGCCGTGGCCATGGCCAGCGTCTCCAGCGTAGCCTTGAAGAGCAGGGCGAGAAACGCCGGCGAGCCATCGGGCGGAAAGAAGCCCGCCAGGAAGCCGCCGATGACCGCGAGATTGCCGCTGCCGAACAGCGCCCACGGCTTGAACTCGGACAGCGCCAGCATCGGCCATGCGATGACCAGCGCGGCGGTCCATGCAGCCAGCCGGCGCGCGGCGTGCGGATCGCGCAAAGCTGCGGCCGTGCTCAAGGGCAGTCCGGCCGGTGGAAGGCCGCCTCCACTACCGCGACTGTTGCGGCACCCGCCGGCAGCGGTCGTTGCGTCGCGATGCCGCCTTCGCTCGCGTAGAGCGCATCGAGCATCCCGGGCGTGACCTGTGCGGCCGGCAGGTCGAACATCACCGCGCCGCCGCGCATGCCGACGATGCGCGGAAACCAGCGCAGCGCGAGGTCCACCGCGTGCAGCGAGGCCATCAGGGTCGCGCCCGTCGATTCGCTCTGCGCGACGAGTTGGCCGATGGCCGCGTCGGCCAGCGTGGGGTCGAGCGCGGACACCGGCTCGTCCGCCAGCAGCAGCGCCGGCCGCTGGTACAGCACGCGCGCGATGCCCACGCGCTGCAGCTGGCCGCCGGAGAGCCGGTCGCAGCGCTCGAAGAGCCGCTCTTCCAAGCCCAGCCGCGCGAGCGCCTCGTGCGCGCCGGCGATGTCCGATGGATGGAAAAGCGAGCCCAGCGCGCGCAGCGTCGACCACTCGCCCAGGCGCCCCGCGAGCACGGCGGTGACCACGCGCAGCCTCGGCGCAATGGGCGGCGACTGGTGCACGGTGCCGATGCGGGCGCGCAGCTTCTTCAGCGCTGCGGCCGGCAGCTGCCAAGGCCTGGTGCCCAGCGCCTGCACCTCGCCCTCGGTGGGCCGCAGCGCCGCGCCGAGCACGCGCAGCAGCGTGGTCTTTCCTGCCCCCGAAGGCCCGATGACGGCGATGCGTTCGCCGTCGCGCGCGGCCAGCGTCACGCCGGCCAGGGCGCGCTGGCCGTTGGGATGCACGACGCCCGCGCCGTCCAGCGAAAAGCTCATCCGCTCAGCTTGTCCGGCTTGCCTGTCACTTGATGAGGCCGGCCGACTTGCCCGCCGTCTCGATCCCGTCGTAGTTCGACGACTTGGTCGGGATGAACTTGCTCGCGCGCTGCAGCGCCATGATTTCCTTGTGCGCCGGGTTGGCCGGGTCGAGCTTGAGGAAGGCGTCGGTCAGCTTCTTCGTGACCGCGGGGTCGAGGCCGGGGCGCACCGTCCAGTTGTAGTCGTAGTAGGTCGGCGTGGTGGCCAGCACGCGCACCTTGGCGGCGTTGGGGTTCTTTGCCTCCACCAGCTTGTCCCACACCGACGCGTTGAGCACGCCGGCCTCGGCGCGCGAGGCGGCCACGAAGGCCACGGTGGCGTCGTGCGCGCCCGAGAACGCGACGGTCTTGAAGTCCTTCTCGGGGTTAATGCCAGCCTGCAGCAGGAAGTAGCGCGGCATCAGGCTGCCCGAGGTGGAGGAGGGCGCGCCGAAGGCGAAGGTCTTGCCCTTCAGGTCGGCCAGCGTCTTGGCGGTGCTGTCAACCGGCACGATGAACTTGCTGGTGAACACCTCGTCCTCCGCGCGCTGCACGATGGGCACCGCGCCGCCGTTGGTGCGGATGCGCGCCTGCACGAAGGTGAATCCGCCGAGCCAGGCCAGGTCGATCTTGTTGGTGGCCAGGCCCTCGACCACGGCGGCGTAGTCGGTCACGGGCGTGAACTGCACGTCCATGCCGGTTTCCTTCTTGAGATAGTCGCCCAGCGGCGTGAACTTGCGCTGAAGCTCGGTGGGCGCCTCGTCGGGAATGGCCGAGACGCGCAGCACGCCCTGCGCGAAGGCGCCGGCGCTTGCGGCGCAGAAGCTCAGGGCAAGGGCCAGTCGGGTGAGTGTCTTTTTCATGGATGCGCCTCGGAGGCTTGCGGTTTTGGAAAGGACGGGATTGTAGAAAGCGGGCCCGATTCGATAATCGCGCCATGAACCCGACTCTCATGAACCCGCTCGCGCCCCTGCGCCTCACGAGCTTTTCGCATGGTGGCGGCTGCGGCTGCAAGATCGCGCCAGGCGTGCTGTCGCAGATCCTGAAGAACCAGGCCGGCGGGCTGATTCCGCCCGAGCTCATGGTGGGCATCGAGACCGCCGACGACGCGGCCGTCTACCGGCTCAACGACCAGCAGGCGCTGATCGCGACCACCGACTTCTTCATGCCCATCGTCGACGACCCGTACGAGTTCGGCCGCATCGCCGCGACCAACGCGATCAGCGACGTGTACGCGATGGGCGGGCGCCCGATCATGGCGCTGGCGCTCGTGGCCATGCCGATCAACCAGCTGCCGGTGGAGGTCATCGCCGAGATCGTGCGCGGCGGGCAGGACGTGTGCCGCGCGGCTGGCATCCCGATTGCGGGCGGCCACACCATCGATTCGGTCGAGCCGATCTACGGCCTCGTCGCCATGGGCCTGGTGCACCCCGAGCGCGTGCGCCGCAACGCCGACGCGAAGGCCGGCGACGTGCTCGTGCTGGGCAAGCCGCTGGGCGTGGGCGTGCTCTCCGCCGCGCTCAAGAAGGAACAGCTCTCCGAGACCGGCTACCGCCAGCTCATCGAAAGCACGACGAAGCTCAACACGCCCGGCATCGCGCTTTCGGCGCTCGACGGCGTGCACGCGCTGACCGACGTCACCGGTTTCGGCCTGGCCGGCCACACGCTCGAACTGGCGCGCGGCGCGAAGCTCAGGGCCGTCGTCGAATGGTCGAAGGTGCCGCTGCTGGAGAACGTGCTGGCCATGGCCGCCGAAGGCTTCGTCACCGGCGCGTCGGGCCGCAACTGGGCCGGCTACGGCGCCGAGGTGAGCCTCGCGCCCGGACTGCACGCCACCACGCAGAACCTGCTGAGCGACCCGCAGACCTCGGGCGGCCTGCTCGTGAGCTGCGCGCCCGATGCGGTCGATGCGGTGCTGAAGGTCTTCCGTGACGAGGGCTTCTCGCGCGCGGCCGTCATCGGCCGTGTGGAAGCCGGCGAGCCCTCGCTGCACGTGGTGCCGTAGCGCCCCGCATTTCTCCCTCCCCCGCTGGGGGAGGGCAGGGGTGGGGGCAAGCGGCGGTCGATGAAGCACCGCGCAAAAATCAGCGTCGCTTGCCCCCATCCCAACCTTCCCCCAAAGGGGGGAGGAGCTAGACAAAGAAAACGGCGGAGGGAGGAAGGAGTCGAACCTTCCCGGCGACGGCTGGCGCCACCAACCGGGTTTGAAGCCCGGCCGCCCCACCAGGGACGATCTCCCTCCATGACTCATTTCGTCGTTCACGGCCTCGCCCCGAACAACGCCGTGTCGGGCCGCAGCAGGTGCGTGTCCTTCACGCGCCGCGTGTAGCCCACACGATCGAAGAATTCCAGCAGCTGGATCGCGCGCTTGCGCCCCAGCCCGGTCGCGTCCCTGAAGCTCGCGGCTTCCAGGCCCGCCGGCCCGTCGAGGCAATCGCGCGCGATCGCGGCGAGGCGCTCCACGGTCGCCAGCGGATAGTACAGGTCCTTCACCACCTGGAAGGTCTCGCCGCGCCGTGCGAGGCTTGCGAGCGTCTGCCGCACCATCGCCTCGCTCGCCGCGCAGTCCTTCGCAAGGTCGCGCACCCATGGCGGATCGAAGCCGCCATCGGCCAGCCTGGGCAGCAGCTTCTGCGCGAGCTTCTGCTCGGCCTCGTTGAGGCGCGCGGCGTGGTCCGGCAGATGCAGCCATGTGCCGCTGCGCACCAGCGTGCCGCGCGCGATCAACTCGTCGAGCGCATGGCGCCAGAGCGCGTCGTCGGTGCGCGGCCCGGCCAGGCGCTTGAGGCGGCGGGCGTCGGGGCCGACCTCGTCGGGCGCCGTGCGATGGAAATCCGCGAGGCGCTCGGCGATCTGCTCTTCGAGCGCCCCCAGGTGCGACCGAGCGATCGCCGTATGGCCGATGCGCACCGCGTCGGCAGGCAGCGGCAGCGCTTCTTCGTCGGCCAGCGAGAGCGCACGCACCACCTGCGCGGTGTCGATGCCCATCGGCGCGTTGTGCAGCAGCGCGGTCACGCGGGCAGCGCGGTCGTCGATGGCCCATGCCGCCAGCGTCCGCAGCCGCTCGGGCGTGCGGCGATAGCGCACCGGCGCGAAGGGATCGAGCACGTGCACGCCCGCCACCGTGCGCGTGGCCGAGGCATCGCGCAGCACGCCGCGGTCGCCGTGCCATGCGCCTACGGGTTCGCGCAGCACCAGCTGGGCCAGCGCGGTCTCGCCGGGCGCGAGGGCATCGCGGTCGAGCAGCGCGACCGATGCCATCACGTCGCTCGCGCCCAGGTGCGCATGCACCGTCGCACCCGAGCGCAGCGACCTCGCCTCGTCGGGCCACAGCGTGAGCAGCACGTCGATGCGCGCCGAGGCGAGCGCGACGGACTGCGCGCAGATCCACTCGCCGCGATGCACCTCGTCCTTGCCGATGCCGGCCAGTGCGAGCGCGCAGCGCTGCCCGGCATGTGCCGATTCGGCCTGCTGGTTCTGCGCATGGATGCCGCGCACGCGCACCGTGCGGCTGCCCGGCGCGATGCGCAGCTCGTCGCCGATGCGCACCGTGCCGCTGAAGACCGTGCCGGTGACGACGGTGCCCACGCCCGAGAGGCTGAACGACCGGTCCACCGCGAGCCGGAAGGCCAGGTCGTCTTCTCGCGCGCGCTCCTGGCGCGCCACGTCGAGCAGCCGCTCGCGCAGCGCATCGATGCCTTCGCCCGTCGTCGCAGATACCGCCAGCATCGGGGCACCGGCCAGCGGCGTGGGCGCTAGCAGGGCAGCGATGCCGGCCCGCACCTCCGCGAGCCGCGCCTCGCGCACGCCGGCATCGATGCGGTCGATCTTGGTGATGGCCACCGTCGCCGAGCGAACGCCCAGCAGCGCCACCACCGCGAAATGCTCGCGCGTCTGCGGCATCACGCCGTCGTCGGCCGCCACCACCAGCAGTGCGTGGTCGATGCCGGTCGCGCCGGCCAGCATGGTGTGCAGCAGGCGCTCGTGGCCCGGCACGTCGACGAAGCCCAGCGACACGCCGTCGGGTGCGTGCAGGTACGCATAGCCGAGCTCGATGGAAATGCCGCGCCGTTTTTCCTCGGGCAGGCGGTCGGTGTCCACGCCGGTGAGCGCGCGCACCAGCGTGGTCTTGCCGTGGTCGATGTGGCCTGCGGTGCCGATGATCATCGTGGGTGTGCCGTCACATGAAGTTGCGGGTGTGCAGCTCGGCGAGGCGCTGCGCCTCGTCGGGCCCGAAGCCCAGCCGCGAGAGCCGCGCCCGGCGCCCTGCAGCCATGTCGCGCTGCAATTGCTGCACGGCTGCGTGCCCGCGCGCGACGGCAGCGGGCGAGAGTTCGCCGGCCGCGAGCAGCACCAACGAATCGAACACCTCCTCGTTGAGGCCCGCCGTGCCGGCCAGCGTGTCGTAGCGCAGCTCGATGGCGTTGCGCAGCCGCACCTGGTAGTCGGGCTGCACCGAGAGCCGGTATTCCAGATGCGCCATGCCGAAGGCGACGTGGCGCGCCTCGTCGCGTGCGGCGAGTCGCGCGATCTGCCGGGTCACCGGGTCGGGCGCGTGCGCGTGCAAAAAGTTGAGCAGGTTCACGAAGCTGCCTTCGCCGAGCACGGCCAGCAGGAAGGTGGCGATGGAGAAATCGGGCGCGTCGAACAGCGTGCGCAGCGAGGCCTGCCCGCCCGCGGTCGAGAGCGCGGGCCGGTGGCCGCGCAGCGTGGCGCGCCGGGTGAAGACTTCGACATGCCGCGCCTCGTCGGCGCACTGCAGCGCCAGCAACTGCAGCACCTCGCGGAAATGGGGGTGGATCTGCCCCAGGTGGCGCGCCGGCACCAGCAGCGCGGCGTTCTCGTTCTCGATGAGGTACGTCATCACCTGCACGACTGCAGCCTCGACGGCGTCCGGCAGCTCGAAGGGCGCGTCCCAGTCGATGGCGGTTGCCGGGTCCCACTGGGCCGCGGCCGCCTGCCTGTAGAGCTCGCCGGCCGTCGCGGCCCAGAGTTCGTCGCGGCGGTGCAGCGCGAAGAAGAAGGGCGGGCTGCCGGCTTCCACCGTGGCACCGCGCGCGGCCAGGCCCCAGCCGGAAGCGGCGTCTTCGGCGGGGACATCGTCGGCGTTGCCGGTCGATTGCGCGCCGAGCCAGCGGCCCTCGGCATGCGGGCCGCGTGTGACCACTGCATCTTCTGCATCGAAGCGCAGCGCATGCCCCTGGCTCCGGCACCAGGCCTCCAGGTGCATGCGCCAGTCCGGCGAGCGTCCGCGCACGCGCAGCTCGCCGCGCACCGGCCGTTCGGCCAGTGCGCGGCGGATGAGCAGCAGGGCGCCCTGGTCGAGGCCCAGCGACTCAATATCGATAGTCGGGATTGGTGATGCGGCCATCGCCGTCGTAGAAACCTTCGTCGTCCACCGCGCGTTCGAGCAGCGCATAGCCGCTGGTGCGGCCGGTGCGCCATTCGCGCAGTCCTTCGAGCTCGAGCAGCGGGCGCACCTGCGGGTCGTCCCAGCGCATCGCCATCAGCAGCGAGACGAAGCGGTCGACCAGCGCCGCCGGCGCGCCGGGGCTGGTGGTGAAGTTGCAGTGGTCGTAGGCGCCGGTGCGCGCCACTACGCGGGTGCTGCCCGGCGGCAGCGTGCCGTCGAGGCCGAAGGCCAGGTGGTTGCCGTCGATCAGGCAGCAGGCGTCGATCTCGCCCGCCATCAGCGCCAGTGCCGCGTCGCGCTCGCCGCCGATGTGGTCGCCGTGCTTGCCGCCGAGCACGTCGAAGTAGCGAGCCTCGAAGTCGCGCTGCTTCACCAGGCCTTCGCTGCGCAGGTGGTCGAGCGGGATCAGCGTGGCCTGCGGCGAATCGAGTGCGCCGAGGCCGACGGTCTTGCCGCGCAGGTCTGTCAGCGACTGCACGGGGCTGTCGGCGCGCACGACGATGGCCGAGCGAAGGTCGCAGTCGGTGTCGCGCATGGCCACGGCCTGCACCTTCAGGCCCCGGCTGCGCGCGATGCGCTCGGCGCGCACCCAGGCCAGCGGCGAGTTCCATGCGAGGTGCAGCGTGCCGTCGAACTGCGCCTCGACCTGGCTTTCGTAGTTCGAATACAGCACGTAGTCGAAGGCCAGGCCGTTCTTCGCGAAGAAGGCCTTGAAGCCTTCCCAGATGGTGACGACCTTGGGCGCGTAGGCCACGGCGCCCATGATCAGCGTGGGTTCGGGCATGGAGTCGATCCTTTCCTCAGAACAGCGGCAAGCCGGTGATGGCCTTGCCGATGAAGTCGTAGAGCACGTCGGAGGTCGGCGCCATCACGCTCGATGCGCGGGCGTCGCGGAAGAGGCGCTCGATGCCCGCCTCCTTGCGGAAGGCCGCGCCGCCGCACACGCGCATCGCGATGTCGGTGACTTCCAAGGCGGACTCTGCGGCCGCAGCCTTCACTTCGAGCACGCGCAGCATGGTGTCGGCACGGCCCGCGCCGATGGCGGCGATGGTGTCGTCCAACAGTGCCTGCGCCATGTCGGCCTTGATGCGCGCCTTCGCAAGGTAGGCGCGGATGGTGGGCAGGTCGGCCAGCGACGAATCGAGGTGCACGTGCCGCGTCTGGCCCACGTGGCCGATGGCGGCCTGCAGCGCGCCTTCCATCAAGCCGGTGGAGCAGGCGGCGCTGAGCACCGAGAACCATGGCAGCACCACGCCCATCATGGTGTCGAAGCCCTTGCCATCCTCGCCGAGCCGAGCGCTCGCGGGAATGCGCACGTTGCTCGCTGTGATCGGCGTGGAGGCGTTGCCGCGCAGGCCCAGCCCGTCGAAGCGGCCGGGCTGGCTCAGGCCGTCGGACTTGGCATCGACCAGCCACAGCGTGCTGGCCCCTTCGGCGGCGAGCGGCTTGCTCGACCACACGTAGCTGTCGGCCTCGAAGGCGGATGTGACCCAGCTCTTGCGCGCATCGAGCACCACGTTGCCGCCGTCCGCGCGCGCGGTGCCGGTGGGCGCCCAGAAATGGCTGCGCGAATCGGCCTCCGAAAAGGCCAGCGTGCTCAGGTGCGTGCCCTTGGCGATCGCGCGGCGCGTTTCCTCGGGGCCGAACTGTTCCAGCACTGCCGTGGCGCAGTAGTGCATGCACACGATCATCGCGGTGGAAGGACAGGTCTGCGCGATGCGCGAGACCACCTGCGCGGCCTCCTTCAGGCCCAGGCCCTGGCCGCCGACCGACGCGGCCGAGACCAGCCCGAGCAGGCCGGCCTCGCCCAGCGCCGAGATCGTCTCTCGTGGAAAGCGTGCCTCGGCGTCGGTGCGCTGGGCCAGGGGCTTCAGCGTTTGCGTTTCGATACCGGCGAGCACGTCGAGGGGGTTCATCGCTTTCTCCAGGGAGGCGGTTGAGGGAATCGATCTACAGGAGGCGCTCGCGCAGAGTGGCGAGCTGGTCCGTGAACGGGGCGCTGTCTTCCAGGCAGCGCAGGTCGAGCAGCAGGCGGTCTTCGGCGACGCGGCCGATCACCGGCAGCGGCAGGCCGCGCAGCGCGGTGGCGAGGGCATCGAGCGCGGTGCCGATGCCCTTCTTCGAAGTGCCGGCCGGCGCGATCGCAAGGCCCGCCGAAGGCAGCCGCTCGACCGGCAGCGATCCGGAGCCGATCTGCCCGAGCAGCGGCACCACCTCGACGGTGAAGCGCGGCGCCACGGCCGCCTGCACCGGCTCGCGCAGCGCCTGGGCCATCTCCCGGATCGCATCGGCGGGGCGGGTGAGCAGCCGCAGCGTCGGCAGGTCCTGCGCGAGGCGCTCGGGCCGCAGGTACAGCGACAGCGTGGCTTCGAGCGCCGCCAGCGGCAGCTTGCTCATGCGCAGCGCGCGCTTCATCGGGAACTTGCGGATGCGGCCGACGGCCTCCTTGCTCCCCACGATGAGGCCGGCCTGCGGGCCGCCCAGCAGCTTGTCGCCCGAGAAGGTGACCACGTCGCAGCCGGCCGCGAGCATCTCCTGCGGCAGCGGCTCGCGCGGCAGGCCATAGCGCGCGAGGTCGATGAGCGAGCCGCTGCCCAGGTCGGTGGCCAGTGGCACGCCGCGCGCATGCGCGATGCCCGCGAGCGTGGCCTCGTCTACGGCGGCGGTGAAGCCCTGCACCGCGTAGTTGCTGGTGTGCACCTTCATCACGAGGGCAGTGCGCTCGTTGATGGCGCGCTCGTAGTCCTGCGGGTGCGTGCGATTGGTGGTGCCGACCTCGACCATGCGCGCGCCCGCGCTGGCCATCACGTCGGGCATGCGGAAGGCGCCGCCGATCTCCACCAGCTCGCCGCGCGAGACGATCACCTCGCGTTCGCGCGCCAGCGCGGCGATGGTCAGCAGCACGGCGGCCGCGTTGTTGTTGACCACCGTGGCGGCCTCGGCGCCGGTGATGGTGCACAGCAGCTCTTCGACCAGCGAGTCGCGGTCGCCGCGGCTGCCGGTGGCGAGGTCGTATTCGAGGTTGTTGGGCGATGTCATCACCGCGAGCAGCCGCTGCAGCGCAGCGTCGGCCAGCAATGCGCGGCCCAGGTTGGTGTGGATGACTGTGCCCGTGAGGTTCAGCACCGCCTTCATGCGCGGCGCGAGGCGCGACTGGATACGCGCGGCGAGCGCGCCGCCCAGTGCATCAGGCTGCACCTCCGCAGCGGCGAGCTTGCCCGCAACGGCTTTCGCGCGCAGGCCATCGAGCAGCGCACGCGCCTCTTTCACCACGAGCGTATGGCCATGCTCGGCCAGCAAGGCGCCCGGCACGGCGAGGCGCAGCAATTGATCGACAGAAGGCAGATCCTGGGGCCTTGCCGTCGAGCCGTGGACCACGGACTCTTCGGGCATCGCCATCAGCCGCCTCCGCCGTCGTCGGGGGGCCGGCGCGCCCGGCCGCCCGAAGCGGCCGGCCTGCCCCCGGTAGGGGGTTGGCGGACCGACACGAAGTGCGGGAAGCCTGGGGGGAAGGTCATGTTTCGGGCTCGCCGAAAAGGAGCATCAGGTTGTGGCCGCTGCGCTGGTGGCCAGCTTCCGACACGAGCAGATCCAGCGTGACGCTCGCCAGGTCGTCGGCGACAGGCTCGACCTCGGGGTCTTTTTCCATCACGACCTGCTTGAGGTAGTGGCCGCAGCTGTCGCAGCACTCGGCCTTCACCGCGCCCTCGCGCGCGCCGGTGGCGGGCACTTCCACGCCGGGCTGCGGCGACAGCGACTCGAAATGGATGCCCTTGGTGCTCTCGCAATGCGTGCACTTGATGCGCACGTAGTGCCACTCGGTGCCGCACAGCGAGCAGTGCAGGTAGCGGAAGCCCGCCTCGTCGGCGCCGATGCGCGTGATGCTCACCGTGGGTGCGCTGCCGCAGCAGGGGCATTCGTTGCCGGGGTCGGTGCGGCCGTAGCTGTTCTCGCCCGCGCTCTCGGCCACCTGCAGCACCAGCTGCGTCCAGTAGGCCTGCAGCCCCGCGGCGATCAGCGGCGCGGCGGCGAGGTTGAGCCCGAACATGATGCGGCGCGAGAGCCGGTCAGCCTGCGCGTCGATCCATGCATCGTCGGCGGCCGCCACGCGGTCCAGCGTGTCGCGTGCGGGGCCTTCGGGCAGCCGTGCGCGGAAGAGAGCGAGCAGCCGCCGCAGCTCCTTCAGCCACACGGGGTCGCGTGTCCAGCCGAAAGCCGGCATCGGCGGCTTGAGCACCTTCGCGGCGGCTTCGAGCGCTTCGGCCTCGGGCAGCCCGACTGGCGCGTAGTCCTGCAGCACCTGGTGCTGCGCCTGCGCGAGGTCGGCGATGAAGATCAGGTACTCGCGCATCGGATGCGAGGCGGCGAGCTGGCGCAGGCGAAGCTGCCGGTCGGAGAAGGCGAGGGCGCGCACCGGCAGGCGCAGGAACGGCATCTGCCGTCCGGCCTGCATCGCGATCTGCTCGGGCTCGAGGACGCGGGTGGTCCGGATCGGCGGTGGGCTGCCGGTGGAACTCGTCATCGGCGCAGTATCACTCACCTCGCGTCATTTTGCGATGCCAGAGCGGATGGTTGAGTTTTGCCCAGCCTTCGGTGACCGTACCTCGCGTCATTGCCCGCAGCGTGCCCTTGACCCAGATGGCGGCGTAGATGTGCGTGATGACCGAGAGGATCAGCACCACGGCCGAGGCCGCGTGCACCACTACTGCGATGCGCCGCACGAGGATCGGGAAGAAGCCGACGAACCACGGGCTCCAGAACATGAAGCCCGTCACCAGCAACAGCAGCAGGCTGATGCCGAAGGCCCAGAACACCAGCTTCTGGCCGGCGTTGTACTTGCCCACGGCCGGCATGCCCGACTTGTCTCCCTTGAGCATCTTCGGCGCGTTGGCGAGCCAGTCGCGGTCGCTTCGGTCGAGGGTGTTCTCGCGCCACATCGTGAAGAACAGGAACACGAAGCCCAGCACCATCAGCAGGCCCATGAAGGGATGCAGGATGCGCGTCCATGGCCCGCCGCCGAAGAGCGCGCTCAAAAAGAAGAGGCTCGGGTGGAAGAAGGCCAGGCCCGAGAGCGCCGCCGCGAAGAACATGATCGCGACGAACCAGTGGTTCATGCGCGTGGCGTCGCGGTAGCGGCGAAGGTAGTAGCGTGTCATCGCGTTCTTCTCCTCATGCGCGGGGCGCGGTGGGCGGAGCCGAAGTAGCCGGGGCCGGCGGCTCCTCGATCACCACCACGTCGTCGGGCCTGCCGTCGCGGTCGGCGTCGGGGTGGTCTTCCTTGGGCTCGATGGGGCCGGTCTTCATGTAGTGGAAGAAGCTGCCCACCACGGCGCCGATCATGGCGACCATGGCGAGCGGCTTTGCCACGCCCTTCCACAGCGACACCAGCGGGCTGATGTGCGGGTCCTTCGGCAGGTCGGCGTAGAGTTGCGGCCGGTCGGCGTGCTGCAGCACGTACATCACGTGCGTGCCGCCCACGCCCGCCGGGTCGTACACGCCGGCGTTGGCGAAACCGCGCTCCTTCAGGTCGACGATGCGCTCCGAGGCGTACTCGTGCATGTCTTCCTTGGTGCCGAAGTGCAGCGCGCCGGTAGGGCAGGCTTTCACGCAGGCCGGCTCCAGGCCCACGCCCACGCGGTCGGAGCACAGCGAGCACTTGTAGGCCTTGTTGTCGGCCTTGCTGATGCGCGGCACGTCGAAGGGACAGCCGGTGACGCAGTTGCCGCAGCCCACGCAATGCTCGCTGATGAAGTCGACGATGCCGTTGGCGTACTTGACGATCGCGCCTGGCGCCGGGCACGACTTCAGGCAGCCCGGGTCGTCGCAGTGCATGCAGCCGTCCTTGCGGATCAGCCATTCGAGCTTGCCGGCCTCGGGCTCCACCTCGGAGAACTTCATCACCGTCCAGGAGGCGGGCGTGAGGTCGACCGGGTTGTCGTAGGTGCCATGCGTGGTGCCGACCTCGTCGCGCAGGTCGTTCCACTGCATGCACGCGACCTGGCAGGCCTTGCAGCCGATGCAGGCCGACACGTCGATCAGCTTCGCGACCGGCTGTACCTGCGGGCGGTGACGGATCTCCGGCGACGGCGTGGTCGTGGCCGAGCGGGCGGCGATGTCGAGGGTTTGAAGAGAGGACATCGTTCAGGCCTTCTCGATGTTCACTGTGAAGGACTTGTACTCCGGCGTCTGCGTGTTCGCGTCGCCCACGAACGGCGTCAGCGTGTTCACCAGATACCCCGGCTTCGCGATGCCCACGAAGCCCCAGTGGTTCGGCAGGCCCACGGTATGGACCGTGCGCCCGTCCACCTGCAGCCCCACGATGCGCTTGGTGACCACTGCCACGGCCTTGATGTAGCCGCGCTTGCTCGACACCTTGACCATGTCGCCGTGGCCGATGCCCTTCTCCTTCGCGAGCTCTTCGCCGATCTCGACGAACTGCTGCGGCTGGATGATGGCCGAGGTGCGCACGTTCTTGGTCCAGTAGTGGAAGTGCTCGGTGAGCCGGTAGCTGGTCGCCACGTACGGGAAGTCCTTCGGCACCCCGAGCCTTTCCAGGTCGCCCTTGAAGATGCGCGCCGCGGGGTTGGCGCGCGCCTTCTCGTTGTTCGGGTGCATCAGGTTGTTCACCAGCGGCGACTCGAAGGGCTCGTAGTGCTCGGGCAGCGGCCCCTCGGCCATGCCGGTGGGGGCGAACAGGCGCGCCACGCCCTCGGCGGTCATGATGAAGGGGCGCACCGCCTCCGCGTCGGTCGGGTTCGCGTCGGGGCGGATGTCGGGCACGTCGGCCCCGGCCCATTGCTTGCCGTTCCACGAGACCAGGCCGCGCTTCGCGATCCACGGTTTGCCGGTGGCCGGGTCTGTCGAGGCACCGTTGTAGAGAATGCGCCGGTTCGCGGGCCAGGCCCATGCCCAGTTCTGCACCATGCCGATGCCGTACGGGTCGGCGTTGTCGCGCCGCGCCATCTGGTTGCCGGCCTGCGTCCATGCGCCTGCGTAGATCCAGCAGCCGCTGGCGGTGCTGCCGTCGTCGCGCAGCAGGCCGAAGCCCGAGAGCTGCTCGCCGGCCTTGGCCAGCGGCGGCTTGGTCGGGTCCTTCGGGTCGGTCAGGTCGACCAGCGCGCGGCCGTTGTATTCCATGGCCAGTTCCTGCGCGGAGGGCGAGTGCGGAATCTTGTAGGGCCAGGTGAGCTTGACGATCGGGTCGGGGAAGGCGCCGCCGTCCTTCGCATAGGCCGCGCGCAGCCGGTTGAAGATGCCCGCCACGATCTCGATGTCGCCCTTGGCCTCGCCCGGCGGCTCCGCGCCCTTCCAGTGCCACTGCAGCCAGCGGCTGGAGTTGGTGAGCGAGCCGTCCTCCTCCGCGAAGCAGGTGGACGGCAGGCGGAACACCGTGGTCTGGATGTCGGCGGTCTTGACGTCGTTGAACTCGCCGAAGTTGCGCCAGAACTCGCTGGTCTCGGTCTGCAGCGGATCGATGGTGACCAGGAACTTGAGCTTGGAGAGCCCGTCGACGATCTTCTTCTTGTCGGGGAACGAGCCCACCGGGTTGAAGCCCTGGCAGATGTAGCCGTTGAGCTTGCCCTGGTTCATGAGCTCGAAGGCCTGCAGCACGTCGTAGAGCCTGTCGATCTTGGGCAGGTAGTGGAAGGCCCAGTCGTTCTCCGCCGTGGCCGCGTCGCCCCACCACGACTTCTGCATGCTGACGAAGAACTTCGGATAGTTCTGCCAGTAGCTCATCTGGTTGGGCCGCAGCGGCTTGAGCGCGCGGGTCTTGTAGTAGTCCTCCAGCGTCTGCTCGTTGTCACGCGCCAGCGACATGTAGCCGGTCAGCGAGTTCGACAGCAGCCCCAGGTCGGTCAGGCCCTGGATGTTGCTGTGGCCGCGCAGCGCGTTCATGCCGCCGCCGGGCACACCGATGTTGCCCAGCAGCAGCTGCACGATGGCGCCGGTGCGGATCATCTGCGAGCCCTGGCTGTGCTGCGTCCAGCCCAGCGCGTACATGATGGTCATGGTGCGCTGGGAGGTGCTGGTGCTCGCGATGTACTCGCACACCTTCAGGAACTTGTCCTGCGGCGTGCCGGTGATGCGGCTCACCATCTCGGGCGTGTAGCGCGCGTAGTGCCGCTTCATCACCTGCAGCACGCAGTTCGGGTCCTGCATGCTCATGTCGACCCTGGCCATGCCCTGCTCGTCGAGCGCGTAGCCCCACGACTTGGGGTCGTAGTTGCGCTTCTCGGGGTTGTAGCCGCTGAACAGGCCGTCCTCGAACTTGTAGTCGGGGCCGACGATGAAGGTCGCGTTGGTGTAGTTGCGGACGTACTCGGTCTGGATCTTGTCGTTGGTCAGCAGGAAGTTGATGACCCCGCCGAGGAAGGCGATGTCCGACCCCGCGCGGATCGGCGCGTAGTAGTCGGCCATGGCGGCCGAGCGCGTGAAGCGCGGGTCGACCACCACCAGGCGGGCCTTGTTCTGTTTCTTGGCTTCGATGACCCACTTGAAGCCGCACGGATGCGCCTCCGCGGCATTGCCGCCCATGATCAGCACGACATCCGCGTTCTGGATGTCCTGCCAGTGGTTGGTCATCGCGCCTCTGCCGAACGTCGGGGCCAGACTGGCCACCGTGGGTCCGTGTCAGACGCGTGCCTGGTTGTCGAACACCAGCATCCCGGTCGAGCGGAATGCCTTGTGCGTGATGTATCCGGTTTCGTTGGACGAGGCCGAGGCGCAGAGCATGCCGGAGCTGGTCCAGCGGTTCACGGTCTTGCCGTCGGCGTTGGTGGTCTGGAAGTTCGCGTCGCGGTCGGCCTTCAGCAGCTTGGCGATCCGGTCGAGCGCCTCGTCCCAGCCGATGCGCTTCCACTCCGTGGCCCCGGGTTCGCGCACCTCGGGGTATTTCAGGCGCATGGGGCTGTGCACGAAGTCGAGCAGGCCGGCGCCCTTGGGGCACAGCGTGCCGCGGTTGACGGGGTGATCGGCATCGCCCTCGATGTGGAGGATGTCGGACACCACGTTCTTCGCCTTGTCGCCCAGGCTGTACATGATGAGCCCGCAGCCCACCGAGCAGTACGGGCAGGTGTTGCGCGTCTCGGTGGTGCGCGCGAGCTTGAAGTTGCGGGCCTCGGCCAGCGCGGCGGTCGGCGAGAAGCCGAGCGCGACGATGCTGGAGCCGACCAGCCCCGCGCTGCTCACGCGAAAGAATTGCCGGCGGTTCATGTCCATGACGGAACCCCCTGCGGCGGTGAAGTGATGGAGTTTTTCATCGTGGTCTTCTTTTCTTCTGGCGGGTAACTCGAATTCGAATGAATCTGGCGGCGCTACTTGGGCGCCGTGCCGTCGCCTCCGCTGGGCGCGGGCGCCGCGCCGGAGGTGCCGCTGGCGCCGCCCGGGCCGCTCATGCCGCCCACGGCCGCGCCGCCTTCGGACGGGCCTTGATGGGATGCGGAGGATTCGACCTTGTCACCGGAGGCGGCCGGGGCGACGCCCGTGGGGCTTGCTCCGGTGGCGCCGGCGGTGGCGGAGGCCTTCGGCGCGGGAGGCTTGGGATCGCATGCACTCGCCATCAGGCCGGCGGCAAGGCACAGGCCGATGATCTGCAGGCGCTGCTGACATCGTGGCATCGACACTCCTTGTGGGAAGGACGGGTCCGACAACGGGCTGTTTTTATGGCCTCGTTTTCCGCTTGCCGGTGTGCCCGGTTTGCGACAAACGGGATACGTTTAACGCATCATGCGACAGCATCATGTCCGGATCAAGGCCCGCAGGCGCGCAATAACCCTCGAATCCCGCCGTGAGGCCGGGCGTCGGCTATCGTTCGCGCCATGAACGCCTCCCTCCGCCTGGGTTGGCGCACGCTCTGGCGCGACCTGCGCGCCGGCGAGCTGCGCCTGTTGATCGTCGCCGTGCTGCTGGCCGTGGCCGCGCTCACGGCCGTCGGCTTCTTCGCCGACCGATTGCAGGGCGGACTCAAGCGCGACGCGCGCCAGCTGCTGGGCGGCGACGCGGTGATCGTCAGCGACAACCCCACGCCCGAGGCCTTCATGGCGCAGGCGAAGTCGCTCGGGCTCCAGGGCACATCCACCTACGGCTTCCCGACCATGGCCCGCGCCGAGGACGCGCAGGGCGGCGCCAGCAAGCTGGTGGCGCTGAAGGCCGTGACGGCCGGCTATCCGCTGCGGGGCAGCCTGCAGACCTCCACCACCATCGATGGCGCAGGCGCCGTCACGCGCGACATCCCGCCGCCGGGCGAGACCTGGGTCGACGCCTCGCTGCTCGACTCGCTGGGCCTGAAGGTCGGCGACACGCTGCTGCTGGGCGACACCGGCCTGCGCGTGGGCCGTGTCATCACGCTGGAGCCCGACCGCGGCGCCGGCTTCATGAGCTTCTCGCCGCGCGTGATGCTCAACCAGGCCGACGTGGCCCGCACCGGGCTCGTGCAGCCGGCAAGCCGAGTCGGCTACCGCTACGCCGTGGCGGGCAGCGACGCGGCGGTCAAGCGCTTCACCGACTGGGCCGACGCCACTATCAAGAAGGGCGAGCTGCGCGGCGTGCGGCTCGACTCCTTCGAGAGCGGCCGACCCGAGATGCGCCAGACGCTCGACCGTGCCGAGAAATTCCTGAGCCTGGTCGCGCTGCTCGCGGCGCTGCTGTCTGCGGTGGCGGTGGCGCTGGCCGCGCGCGGCTTCGCGGCCAGCCACCTCGACGACTGCGCGATGCTGCGCGTGCTCGGCCAGAGCCAGCGCACCATCGCCATCGCCTATGCCTTCGAGTTCGCGGTGATCGGCATCGTGGCCAGCGCGCTGGGCGTGGCCATCGGCTTCGCGGTGCACTACGTGTTCGTGCTGCTGCTGGCCGGGCTGGTCGAGACCGCGCTGCCCGCCGCGACACTGTGGCCCGTGGCCTTCGGGCTCGGCATGGGGCTGACGCTGCTGTTCGCCTTCGGGCTGCCGCCGGTGCTGCAACTGGCGCGCGTGCCGCCGCTGCGCGTGATCCGGCGCGACGTGGGCGGCCTCAAGCCTGCATCGCTCGCGGTGCTGGGTGTGGGCGTGGCGGGCTTCGCGGCGCTGCTGATGGCGGCGAGCAGCGACATCAAGCTGGGGCTCATCGCCGTCGGCGGCTTCGCGGGCGCGGTGGCGGTGTTCGCGCTGCTGAGCTGGCTCGCGGTGAAGGTGCTGCGCCGCAGCGTCAACGAAACCACCGCGCCGCGCTGGCTGGTGCTGGCCACGCGGCAGATCTCGGCGCGGCCGGCCTACGCGGTGGTGCAGGTCAGCGCGCTCTCGGTGGGGCTGCTGGCGCTGGTGCTGCTGGTGCTGCTGCGCACCGACCTCGTGGCGAGCTGGCGCCAGGCCACGCCGCCGGACGCGCCGAACCGCTTCGTCATCAACGTCATGCCCGACCAGAGCGAGGCCTTCCAGAAGTCGCTGCGCGACGCAGGCGTGAGCAAGTTCGACTGGTACCCGATGATCCGCGGCCGGCTCGTGGCCATCAACGACAAGCCGGTCTCGCCCGACGACTACACCGAAGACCGCGCCAAGCGCCTGGTGGACCGCGAGTTCAACCTCAGCAACAGCCTGGAGGCGCCCCCGCACAACAGCATCACCGCCGGCAAGTGGACGCCCGGCGCGGCCGGCGAGGTGAGCGTGGAAGAGGGCCTGGCCGAGACGCTGGGCCTGAAGATGGGCGACGTGCTGCGCTTCGACATCGGCGGCATGCAGAACGACGCGCGCATCACCTCGCTGCGCAAGGTCGACTGGGGTTCGATGCACGCCAACTTCTTCGTGATGTACACGGTGGCCTCGCTGGCCGACGTGCCCACCACCTACATGGGCGCCTTCCGCGCGCCCGAGACGCGCGGCTTCGACAACGCACTGGTGCGCAGCTATCCGAACGTGACCAACGTCGACATGAGCGCCACCATCAACCAGGTGCAGCGCGTGCTCGACCAGGTGATCCGCGCGGTCGAGTTCCTGTTCGGCTTCACGCTCGCGGCCGGCCTTGTGGTGCTGTTCGCCGCGGTGACGGCCACGCGCGAGGAGCGAGCGCGCGAGTTCGCGGTGATGCGCGCGGTGGGCGCACGCGCCAGCCTGCTGCGGCAGGTGCAGCGCGCCGAACTCGCGGGCGTGGGCCTGCTCGCGGGCTTCCTCGCGAGCATCGTGGCCGCGCTGATCGGCTGGGGGCTCGCGCGCTACGTGTTCGAGTTCACCTGGACCGCCTCGCCGCTGGTGCCGGTGGCAGGCGCGCTGGCGGGCGCGGTGCTGGCGCTGGGCGCCGGATGGTGGGGCTTGCGCGAGGTGCTGCGCCGGCCGGTGGTCGACACATTGCGCCGCGCGGCCGAGTAAGGCGTCGCGGCGCAACAGTTTTTTTCTTCGCCCGAGGGCCGGACGGGGCCGTGGAATGCAATACATTCCCCGGCCCCGTATCCAATTCAGAGAAGAGAAATTCCTGCATGCGCCTGGCGTCTTTCCAGATCACCAACTTTCGCTCGATCAACGACAGCGGCCTCATCGATTCCACGCAGATCACCACGATCCTCGGCCGCAATGACAGCGGCAAATCGAACCTGCTGCGCGCGCTCCACAGCCTGAACCCCGCCGAAGGCATCGCCGAACTCAGCCCCATCAAGGACTTCCCGCGCCATCGCCGGCTCGAAGAGTGCACCGGCGACACGCCCGTCGTCTTCACGCGCTGGAGCCTCGACGAAAGCGAACAGGCCGAGCTGGCTGCCATCCTTCCGCGCGCTGCCGGCGTGCGCCACGTCACCGCGAGCCGCGGCTATGCGGCCAGCCGCTCGGCCGGCTTCGAAGGGCTGGCGGCCCTGTCGCTGGACGTGAGCGAGATCAAGGGCAAGGTCCGCAAGATCGTGCCGGCGGTGAAGGCCGCCACGGAGAAGGTCGCCGAGGAGGCCGCCAAGGCCGCACTGGACCAGGAAGCCGACGTCTTCGACGCCGCGATGATCATGAGCCCCGACTACATCAAGTGGTCGGCCGGCGCGGTCAAGGCGGCGCAGGCCCTGCGCAAGGCGCTGGCCGTGGCGGGTGCCGAGCTCAGCGACAAGCAGGAGCAGATGCTGGCCGAGCTGGAAGACATGGCGCTGGCCATCGCCAACGACGCGCCCGCGCTGGAGCGCGCGCAGCAATGGGTGATCGGCAAGCTGCCGCGCTTCGTCTACGTCGACGAATACCCGGCGCTGCCCGGCCGCCAGAACATCGCCGAATTCCTGGGGCGCGAAGGCTGGGGCCAGCTCACGCCCGAGCAGCAGAGCTTCGGCAAGCTGTGCAAGGTCGCGGGGCTCGACCTGCGGCAGCTGCAGGCCCTGCTCGACAGGAATGACCAGGCCACGCGCAACCAGCTCGTCAACCGCGCAGGCTCGGTGGTGACCGCCGAGATTCGCCGCCTGTGGAAAGACCGCGCGCTGAAGGTGCGCTTCAACCTCGACGGCCAGTACCTCGACACGCTGGTGTCGGACCCGAACGCGGCCTACGAAGTCGAAGTGAACCTGGAAGAGCGCAGCCGCGGCTTCCAGTGGTTCTTCTCCTTCTACGTCGCCTTCTTCGCCGACACCCAGGGCGGCCAGGCCGAAGACGCCGTGCTGCTGCTGGACGAACCCGGCCTGCACCTGCACGCCCATTCGCAGGCCGACCTGCTGGCGCACCTGGAAAAGGACTTCGCCGGCAACCAGGTGATCTACACCACGCACTCGCCCTTCATGGTGCCCACGCACCGGCTCGACGCGGTGCGTACGGCGAGCCTGGACGAAACCGCGGGTACGACTGTGAGCAACACCGCGCAGGGGGATGAGCGCACGCTGTTCCCGTTGAAGGCAGCGCTGGCGTTCGCGCGGATGGCCAGTGAGCCGGTGAAGCAGGAGGCTGCGAAGCCTGTGGCTGCGACGCAGGAATCGGTGAAGCCGGCGCCCGCAAAGCAGAACGCGTCGGAGGGCGCGAAGCCTGCGAAGTCGGCAAAGTCCGCTGAGGCAGTCAAGCCCGAGCCTGTGAAGCCAGAACCTGCGAAGCCCGTCGTCGCGGAAAGCGCCAAGCCAGTGGAAGCTGCACCTGTTGCAGTGGCCGCACCTGCAGTCTTGCCTGCACCCGCGATGCCTGAGCCGGCGAAGGTTGCCGCTCCTGCAAAGATCGAGGCAGTCAAGACCGAGGTTGCGAAGCCCGTCGTCGTGGAAAGCGTCAAACCGGCAGAAGCAGCGCCTGTTGCAGTCGCCGCGCCGGTCGTCCCGCCTGCGGAAGTGCCGGCACCAGTGACGGCTGAACCGGCGAAGCCGGTGGCCGGTGAGAGCATCAAGTCTGCCGAGCCTGTGGCCGAGACCCCGGTCGCCGTGGCTGCCGTGCCCGCCGAGGCACCGGTGATGCAACGCGTCGAAGAGCAGACGGCCGTTGTGAGCCCTCAAGCAGAGCAGCCGGCAGAAGTCGCCTGACGGACGGCGCTCTCAGCGCCTGCTTGAACTCATGCGGCGCCGACCATGCGCCGCATGAGCAGGGTCTTCAGATCGTGGTCCGCGGACCGCGGGAACACGATCTTCATTTCGCGTCCTTTTCTTCTTCTACGGCCTGCCGGCCCAGATCTGCGAACACGTCTTCCGCCGGACGGAACTGGCCCTGCTCGATTGCGTGGTTACCTAGCACCAGGATCTTGAGAAGCGCGAGCGTGGCTTCGCGCTCCTCGTAGGAGCCAACATCCATCACGACGAGCCTGGCTTCGCCGTTCTGGGTGATAAGCATGGGCTCGCGGGTATCGGACAAGGTCTTCACGATGTCCGCGGCATGGCTCTTGAAGTAGCTGATGGGTTTGACGTGAGTCGAGAAATTCATGGCGCTCATCCCTGGTGTCGTGGCCGGTCGAATTCATTGTGGTCTGAACTCGGCCCGACTCGACCTGAGGCGGGCTACGGCGCGACGCCGTCCTCCCTGAACATATGCTCCCCCGCAAAGTCCACGAACGCCCGCACCTTCGGCGACAGCTGCCGGCTCGACGGCCACAGAGCCGAGAACTGGCCCTGTCGCACGAGGTGCGTGGCCAGCACGCGCTGCAGTTCGCCGCGGCACAGCGAGTCGCGCGCGAGGAAATCGGGCATGTAGGCCACGCCGAGGCCGGCGACCGCGGCGCCGAGCATGGCTTCCATGTTGTTGCACAGCAGGCCTGCCGGCAGTTGCGCGGGCAGGCCGGGCAGGTCCCAGTCCTCGATCTTTCCGCCGGTGGCGAACTTGTAGCGCAGGCAGGTGTGCCGCGCGAGGTCGGCCGGGGTCTGCGGCACGCCGTGGCGCTCCAGGTAGGCGGGCGAGGCCACGAGCACGAACCGGAACGGACCGAGGCGGCGGGCGACCAGCTGCGAATCGACCAGGTCGCCGCTGCGGATCGCCACGTCGACGCCCTCGGCGATCACGTCGACCAGCCGGTCGTTGAAGTCGAGGTCGAGCTCGATCTCGGGGTAGCGCTCCCTGAAGGCCGGCAGCATCGGCAGCAGGAAGCGGTAGCCGATGGTCGGCAGGCTCACGCGCAGGCGGCCGCGTGGCGCGGCGATGGCGTCCTGCATCATGGACCGCGCGTCGTCCAGCTCGTCGAGGATGCGGCGGCAGCGCTCGTGGAAGAGGGCGCCTTCCTGCGTGAGCCGCATGTGGCGCGTGGTGCGGTTGAAGAGGCGCACGCCGAGCTGCTCCTCGAGCCGCGCGACGTTCTTGCCCACGGCCGAGGCCGAGATGCCCAGAAGCCGGCCGGCCTTGGCAAAGCTCGACAGGTCGGCCGCCCGCACGAAGGATTCGAGTCCGCTGAAGCTGTCCATGGATTGGCAACCTTTGGTTGGGAGTGTGTGGAGCAATGCGGCAATTCTCAGCGCATTGATTCCTTTCTATCTTCGTGCCTTCCTTGTCACCTTCCGCGAAAGCACATTCCCGATGCCCGCTTCTTCCTCCAGAAACTGGCTCCTGGCCGCCGTCTGCCTCGCGGCGCTGGGCATGCCGCTGAGCTTCACCGGTCCGGCGGTGGTGCTGCCCGCCGTTCGCGACGCGCTGGGCGGCAGCCCGGTGCAGCTCAACTGGGTGACCAACGCCTTCATGCTGAGCTTCGGCGCCACGCTGATGGCGGCCGGCGCGCTGGCCGACGCCTATGGGCGCAAGCGCGTCTTCCTGCTGGGGCTCGCGGTGGTGGCGCTCAGCGCCTCGCTGCTGACCCTGGCGCCGGGCATCGTGGCCTTCGACCTGGCGCGCGCGCTGCAGGGGCTGGGCTCGGCGGCGGCCTTCGCGGCGGGCACGGCCGCGCTGGCACAGGTGTTCGACGGCGCGGCGCGCACGCGGGCCTTCAGCCTGATCGGCACTTCGTTCGGCGTGGGGCTGTCCTGCGGCTCGATGCTCTCGGGCTGGCTCGCGCAGAGCTTCGGCTGGCAGGCAGTGATGCTGAGCCCCGGTGCGGTCAGCCTGCTGGCGCTCGGCATCGCGTCGCTCGCGATGCGTGAGTCGCGCAACCCGCAGGCCATGGGGCTGGACGTGCCGGGCACGCTGAGCTTCACCGCCGCGCTGAGCCTGCTGACGCTGGGCGTGCTGCAGGCGCCCGACAGCGGCTGGGGCAGCGCGCGGGTGCTCGGGGCGCTGGCGGGTGCGGCGGCGATGGGCGCGGTCTTCGTCGCCATCGAAAGGAGGGTGGCGCATCCGATGCTCGACCTGTCGCTGTTCCGCTTTCCGCGCTTCGTCGGCGTGCAGCTGCTGGCGGCCGCGCCGGCCTATGGTTTCGTCGTGTTGCTGGTGCTGCTGCCGATCCGCTTCATCGGGCTCGAAGGGCGCGGCGCGATCGAGGCGGGGGCTTTCATGTTCGCGCTCTCGGGGCCGATCCTCGTGGTGCCGACGCTGGCTGCGTCGCTGGCGCACCGGTTCTCGGCCGGCGCGATCTCGGCCGTGGGGCTGCTGGTGTGCGCCGTAGGGCTTTTCTGGCTCAGCCGTTGCGCGCCGGGCATGCCGCTGGGCGCGATGGTGTGGCCGCTGCTGCTGATCGGCGCGGGCATCGGGCTGCCTTGGGGGCTGATGGACGGCCTGGCCGTGAGCGTGGTGCCGCGCGAGCGCGCGGGCATGGCATCGGGCATCTTCAACACGGTGCGGGTGGCGGGGGAGGGCATCGCGCTGGCACTCGTGGGCGCGGGGCTGACGGCGCTGGTGGCTGCGCGGCTGGGTCTTGCGGAGGCGGCATCGCGCGCTGCGCAGTGCGTCACCACCGGAGACATCTCGCAGGCGCTGGCCCTGCTGCCCGGCATGGACCGCGCGGCAGTGCTCCACGCCTACGGCGCAGCGTTCGGCACGCTGCTGTGGGTGCTCGCGGGCGTGACCGTGGCGACGGCGCTGGTGGTGTTCGCCTTCCTGCGCGGCGAGACGCATGCCGAGGCCGGCGCCGTGGCGCTGGAGTCGACGGCCTGCTGATTCAGGCTGCCCTGGCGGCCTCGAAGATGTCGCGCAGCCAATGCGTGAACACGCGCACGCGCGACGACAGCTGCCGGTTCTGCGCATAGAGCACCGAGACCGGCATCGGCGGCGGTGCGAACTCCGGCAGCAGCACCTTGAGCCGCCCGTCCGCCAGCTCGCCGGCCACGCGGTAGCGCGGCACCTGCACCAGCCCGAGGCCCGCGACGGCCGAGCCGGTGTAGAGGTCGGCACCGGTCACCGAGACGATGCCGCCCAGCTGCACGTTCGTCAGTTGCCCGTCGACCGTGAATTCGAGCGGCACCGGCTTTCCCGTTGCGCTGGATATGTAGTGGATGGCGCGGTGCGACGCCAGCTCTTCCATGCTTTCGGGCTCGCCGTGGGCTGCGATGTAGGCCGGGCTCGCGACCGTGACCTGCGGCAGCAGCGCCACGCGGCGTCCGATCATCGATGAGTCCTGCAGCGTGCCCGCGCGCAGCACGCAGTCGACGCCTTCCCGGACAAGGTCGACGAGCCGGTCGTCCTCGCCGATGTGCAGCTCCAGCTCAGGGTAGCGCGCCAGGAAGCCCGGCAGTGCCGGCACCACGAAATGCCGTGCCAGCGTGCCCTGCAGGTTCACGCGCAGCAGTCCCTTGGGCGCCTCGTCGCGAAACAGGCCCTCGGCTTCCTCCACGTCGGCCAAGAGCCGCACGCAGCGGCGGTAGTAGGCCTCGCCGTCCTGCGTGAGGCGCACGGTGCGGGTGGTGCGCTCCAGCAGCCGGGTGCCGACGCGCTGCTCCACGCGCTTGATGAGATTGGTGACTGTTGCGCGCGGTATGCGCAGGTCCTCGGAGGCCTGCGTGAAGCTCTGGCGCTCGGCGATGCGCACGAAGGCCTGCATTTCCTGGAAGCGGTCCATGGGCGGTGCCGATCAATTGTTGAGGAAAATGGAATAGTAATGTCGATTAGAGGCTGATTATCTTTTGGATGGAACGATCGAAGATTCGTCTCACCCACCCCCCCACCCCTGCAAAGGAACAGCCCGCCATGAACCAGTCATCCACTCCCAAGGTCGCCATCGTCACCGGCGCATCGCGCGGCATCGGCGCCGCCGTCGCGCAGCGCCTCGCCCGGGACGGCTTCGCCGTCGCCGTCAACTACGCATCGAGCCCGGAGCAGGCCGATGCCCTCGTCGTCGAGCTGAAGGCCGCCGGCGGCCGTACCTTCGCCGTCAAGGCCGACGTGGCCAGCGCCGAGGAAGTGCGCGCCATGTTCGACGCCGTCGAGGCGCAACTCGGCAAGGTCGACGTCCTGGTCAACAACGCCGGCGTGCTCCGGACGCTGCCGCTGGCCGAGCACAGCGACGCGCAGTACGACCAGACCTTCGACATCAACGTGCGCGGCACCTTCAACACGCTGCGCGAGGCCGCCATGCGCCTGAACGAGGGTGGCCGCATCGTCAACTTCTCGAGCACCACGCTCGCGCTGAACATGCCCGGCTACGCGATCTACAACGCCACCAAGGCGGCGGTCGAGGCTTTCACGCACGTCTTCGCCAAGGAACTGCGCGGCCGCGGCATCACCGTGAACGCCGTGGCGCCAGGCCCCATCGCCACCTCGCTCTTCCTCGACGGCAAGACCGAGGAGCAGGTCCAGGCCTTCGCGAAGATGCCGCCGCTGCAGCGCCTGGGCCAGCCCGAGGACATCGCATCGGTGGTGTCCTTCCTCGCCGGGCCCGATGCGGGCTGGGTCAACGGCCAGATCCTGCGGGCCAACGGCGGCGTCGCCTGAAGGAGGAGACACGCCATGAAGAAGCAGATCGTCCTCGTCACCGGCGCCGGCAGCGGCATCGGAAAGCTCACGGCCCTGTCGCTCGCCGAAGCGGGCCACGTCGTCTACGCATCGATGCGCGACATCGCAGGGCGCAACAACGGCCGCGCCGCCGAGCTGCGTGCCCTGGCCGCGGCGAAGAACATCCAGTTGCACCCGCTCGAGCTCGACGTGCTCTCGCAGGAGTCGGCCGATGCGGCCGCCGCGACCATCGTGCGGGAGCAGGGTCATCTCGACGTGGTGATGCAGAACGCCGGCCACCTGGTGGTCGGCCCCACGGAGGCCTTCACGCCGGATGAGATCGTCAAGGTGTTCGACACCAATGTGCTCGGCGCGCAGCGTGTGAACCGCGCGGTGCTGCCGTACCTGCGGGCGCAGGAGTCGGGGCTGATGCTGTGGATCAGCAGCACCACCACCAAGGGCGGCTTTCCGCCGTTCATGGGCCCCTATGGCGCGGCCAAGGCGGCGATGGATTCGCTGGCCGTCACGCTGGCCTATGAGATCGCCCGCTTCGGCATCGAGACTTCCATCGTCGTGCCGGGCGCCTTCACCAAGGGCACCGACCACTTCCCGAGCGCCGGCAAGCCGGCCGATGCTGCCACCGCCGCCGCCTACGCCCGCTACGACGGCCTCATGGACCAGATCGGCGCGCGCCTCTCGGCGCTGACGCCCGACAACGCCGACCCGCAGGCCGTGGCCGACGAGATCGTGCGCATCGTGGGCCTGCCCGCGGGCACGCGGCCGATGCGCTCGCTGATCGACTTCGTGGGCGACGGCGCTCAGGAGGTGTTCGAGGTGTCGGAGCGGGTGCGCATCGAGTTCGCCAAGCGCATCGGCATGGCGGACCTGCTCGAGGCGAAGGTGCGTCGCTAAGCGGGGCGTCACAAAGAACGGGGCGGTATTCCTGTCCAATAGCGGCATGGAAAACCCGCCCCACGACCATCTCATTGCCGAGCGCGTGACCGAACTCGAGATCAAGTCGAGCTACGCCGAGGACCTGCTCGACCAGCTGAACATGACGATCTACCGCCAACAGCAGCAGATCGATCGGCTGATCCTGCAGGTCACGCAGTTGAAGGAGCAGATGCAGAGCTCAGGCCAAGACGGCGCCGCGCGCAACCCACGTGACGAGTTACCCCCGCACTATTGATCGACGACTTTTCGCGGAGCACCGCGGAACCGGCTTTGCCGGGCCGCAGGTGCTGCCCCCGGCGAGGGGGGTGGCGAAGCGACACGAAGTGCGCGAAGCCTGGGGGAGTTACCCGTGCGCATGCCAGAGCACGGCGAAGAAGTGACAGGTGCTGCCCGCGAGCACGAACAAGTGCCACACCGAGTGCGCGAAGCGCACCTTGTTGTCGAACAGGAAAACCACCGCGCCGGCCGTGTAGAACAACCCGCCGGCCACCAGCCAGCCCAGGCCCGCCGCCGACATGCGCTCGTACAGCGGCACGGCCGCCATCAGCGCCATCCAGCCCATCGCCACGTACAGGCCGGTGGACCACAGCGGATGCTTCAGCCGGTTGAACAGCTTGGCGCCCACGCCCAGCGCCGCCGCCGCGCAGATGGCGCCGAACAGCGTCCAGCCCAGCGGGCCGCGCAGCACGCCGAACAGGAAGGGCATGTAGCTGCCCGCGATGAAGAGGTAGATGGCCGCGTGGTCCAGCCGGTTGAACCAGGCCTTCGCCCGGCCGATGGGCAGCGCGTGGTAGAGCGTGGAGATCAGGTACAGCACGATGGCCGTACCCGCGAACAGGCTGGCGCCGACCACGGCCGCGGCCTGGCCCTTCTGTGCGGCGCTGTAGACCAGGATCGGCAGCGAGGCGATCGCCAGCGCAAGGCCCAGGCCGTGGCTCAGGGCGTTGAAGAGCTCCTCCATCGCGGTCTGGTCGCGTGCGGCGAGGACGGCGGTCTTGCTGCGTTGCGTGGGCGGGGGAGAGGGTGGCGAAAAGGTCATCGTCTGTCCGTGCGCAAGTGCGTGTGGTTTGAAGATCGGTCTACTTGACCTGCTGCTTGCCCAGCTTGCGTGCCAGCGTGCGCCGGTGCATGCCGAGCCTGCGCGCGGTCTCGGAGATGTTGAAGCCGGTTTCGGCCAGCGTCTCGTGGATGCGCTCCCATTCGAGCGTCTTGATGGATGTGGAACGGTTGGTCAGCTCCACCTCGGTGGTGCCGGTGGCGCGGCCGAAGGCGGCCTCGATGTCGTCGGTGTTCGAGGGCTTGGCCAGGTAGTGGCAGGCGCCGAGCTTGATGGCTTCCACCGCGGTGGCGATGCTCGCGAAGCCCGTGAGCACCACGATCAGCATCTTCGGGTTGTGCCGGTGCAGCATCTGCACGCAGGCCAGGCCCGAGGCCTCTCCGTTGAGCTTGAGGTCGACCACCGCGTAGCCGGGCGAGGAGCCGGCCAGCAGTGCCTCGACCTCGGCGAGGTTGCTCGCGTGCGTCACGGCGTAGCCGCGGCGCTCGAAGGAGCGGCCGAGCGCGCGCGCGAAGGCGCCGTCGTCCTCGACGATCAGCAGCTGGCGCTGCGCTTCAGCTCCGGTTTCGCTCATTGCCTTCCATTCCGATGGTCCTGCTGGCGGCGAGGGCTTCTTCGTCGTCCTCGTCGTCGTCCACTTCCGTCTCTTCTTCCTCGAGCACGATGGCCGCGAGCGGCAGCGTGATCTTCACGACGGCGCCGCCCTCGGGCCGGTTGGCCGCCGCGACGCGGCCGCCCACGGTGCGCGCCACGTTCACCACCAGGAACAGCCCCAGTCCGCCGCCAGCGCGGCCCTTGCTCGACTGGTAGGGTTTGCCGAACTCCTTGAGGATGGCCGGCAGGAAGCCAGGCCCTGCGTCGGTGACGGTGATCGTCAGCGCGTCGGCGTCGTGCGCCGCCTCGAGGCGCAGCCAGTGCGGCGACGCCTCCAGCGCATTGTCGAGCACGTTGCAGATCATCTGCTTGAGGGCCGAGTCGGAGACCATGGGCAGGTCGCGGCCGAAGCGGTTGTCGTACTCGAAATCCTCCACCGGGCGGGTGGTGCGCCATTCCTCGACGAGGTCGTCGAGGAAGGTGCTGACGGTGGTTTCTTCCGAAGACTCGCCGCGCGCCTCGCCGGCCGACAGCAGGATGCCGCTCACGATGCTTTTGCAGCGCTGGATCTGCAGTTCCATCTCGGCCACCTCGGTCAGCAGCTCAGGGTCGGAGCTGAAATGCGGCAGCCGGCGCCAGTCGCCGAGGATGACGGCCAGCGTGGCCAGCGGCGTGCCCAGCTCGTGCGCCGCGCCCGAGGCCAGCAGGCCCATGCGCACGATGTGCTCCTCTTCGGAGGCGCGCTGTCGCAGGTCGGCCAGCCGGGCGTCGCGCGCGCGCAGGTTGCGGCTGATGCGGGTGATGAAGATGACGAGCAGCGCCGCGTTCAGCGCGAAGCACACCAGCATGCCCTGGATGTAGGGGCTCCACAGGCCCCGGTCGTGGTCCAGCGGCAGCGCCAGCGGGCGCGAGAACAGCGCAAGTCCGGCGAAGCAGATGCTGGTGATGACCACCATGGTCCAGGTCGACCAGGCCTTCAGCAGCACCGCGCCCAGCGTCACCTGCAGCAGGAAGAGAAACACGAAGGGGTTGGTCGCGCCGCCGCTCAGGTAGAGCTGCGCGGTGAGGGTGGCCACGTCGACCAGCAGCGCGACGAACAGTTCGCCGTTGGTCACGCGCCGGTGGCTGCGCGAGCGCAGCAGGCTCACCATGTTGAAGAGCGCGAGGCAGGCCAGCACCTGCAGCATGTGGTCCAGCGGCAGCCGGATCTCGAAACCGTAGTGCACCACGAGGATGGTGGCGACCTGCCCGACCACCGCGAACCAGCGCAGCTGGATCAGCTGCTGCATGTTCTGGTGGCCGATGGCGTTGTCGAGGCTCGCGACGCCGGCGCGGGGCGGGTGCAGCTCGCCCGCTACAGCGGCGGATTCAGCCGTCGCGGCGGGCATCTTGGTCGGCGGGGCGGGCGTCGGCATGGGCCGCATTTTCGCTGCGCCGCACGAACCAGGCCGCGATCAGCACCATGAGGGCGAGGCCATACCAGGTCAGGGCATAGACGAGGTGGCTGTTGGGAAAGGAAATGACCGTCAGGCCGGCTGCCGGCCAGGCGGGGGTGTCGGTGGCGCTCGCGGGGGCTTGCGTGGCCTCGGCATCGACGAAGTAGGGCGCGACGTCGTTCACGTTCAGGCCGCGGGCGGCTGCGATGGCCTGCACGTCGCGCGAGAACCAGCGGTCGCCGGCTGGATCGTTCTTGCGCAGGAAACCGCCCTTGGGCTCGGTCAGGCGCAGCAGGCCGGCCACGGTGGTTTCGCCCTGGGGCTCGGTGGCGGCGCGCGCCTCGCGTTTCTGCGCTTCGGGCGGCACGAAGCCGCGGTTGACCAGCACCACGGTGCCGTCGGCGCTGTTGCGCAGCGGGGTCAGCACCCAGAAGCCGGCGCCCAGCCTGGTGCTGGCCTGCACCAGCGTCTCTTTGTCGTGGAGAAAGATGCCGGCAAGGCGGACATGCCGGTATTCGTCGTTGGCCGCGTTGACCGTGGGCCATTCGGTCCGCCCGGGGGCCGCGGTGGCCGGGGCGTGCACGCGTTGTTCGACGCGTGCGATGAGATCCAGCTTCCAGGCCCTGCGCTCGACCTGCCAGGTGCCGAGCGCGACGAAGCCGGCGAAGGCGAGGACGGCGCAGACCGCCAGTGCCACCCGTGCGGCGGTGGAGCGCTGGCGGACGGCCTGTTCCGCCATCAGGGCATGTTCTTCATGTCGTGCACCGAGTGCGGCATCATGTTGGTGTTCATGTGGTACATGACCCACAGCGAACCGGCCAGCGTGATGACCACGAGCACGAGCGTGAAGATCAGCGCCAGCATGTTCCAGCCGCCTTCGGACTTCGCGTCCATGTGCAGGAAGTACACCATGTGCACCACGATCTGCACCACGGCGAAGGCCAGGATGACGAGGGCGGTGGTGCCCGGCTTGTCGAAGACCTTGCCCATGACGAGCCAGAACGGGATGGCGGTGAGGATCACAGCCAGCACGAAGCCGGTCATGTAGCCCTTGAAGGTGCTGTGGCTCACCGGGCCGTCATCGTGACCGTGCCCGTGATCGTCGTGGCCATGTGCGCCGTGGCCGGCGGTTTCGGTGTGCGCGCTCATTGCAGCGATCCCATCAGATACACGAAGGTGAAGACGCCGATCCAGACCACGTCCAGGAAGTGCCAGAACATCGACAGGCACATCAGGCGGCGGCGGTTGGCGGCGGTGAAGCCGTGCTTGGGCAGCTGGATCATCAGCACGATGAGCCAGACGATGCCGAAGGTCACGTGCAGGCCGTGGGTGCCCACCAGCGCGAAGAACGAGGACAGGAAGGCGCTGCGCTGCGGGCCCGCGCCTTCGTGGATCAGGTGCGCGAACTCGTAGAGTTCCAGGCCGATGAAGCCCGCGCCCAGCAGGCCGGTGATGGCCAGCCAGACCAGCACGCCACCCATGCGGCGCTGCTGCATCTGCAGCATGGCGAAGCCGTAGGTGATGGACGACAGCAGCAGCAGCGACGTGTTGATCGCCACCAGCGGCAGGTCGAACAGGTCGGCGCCCGAAGGGCCGGCCGCGTAGCTGCGGCCCAGTACGCCGTACACCGCGAACAGGCAGGCGAAGATGAGGCAGTCGCTCATCAGGTAGAGCCAGAAGCCCAGCAGCGTGCCGTTCTCGGGATGGTGGTCTTCGTTGCGGACGTTGAACAGCTCGAAGGTGGGCACGCTCGCGGCGTTGCCCACGGTGTTCGTGTGGCTGGAGTGGAGGGCGGTACTGTTAGACATTGGCAGCCAGCAGGCGCGTGCGCGCTTCTTCGGTACGGACGACTTCTTCCGTGGGGATGTAGTAGTCGCGCTTGTAGTTGAAGGTGTGGATGATCACGGCGGCGAGCATGGCGACGAAGCCGATGCCGGCCAGCAGCCACATCTGCCAGATCAGGGCGAAGCCGCACACCGCGCTCAGCGCCGCGATGATGAAGCCGGCGGCCGTGTTCTTGGGCATGTGGATCGGGCTGAAGCCTTCCAGCGGACGCTGGTAGCCGCGGGCCTTCATGTCGGACCAGGCGTCGTTGTCGTGCACGCGCGGCGTGAACGCGAAGTTGTAGGCCGGCGGCGGCGACGAAGTCGCCCATTCCAGCGTGCGGCCGTTCCACGGGTCGCCCGTGGTGTCGCGCAGCGATTCGCGGCGGATGAAGCTCACCACCAGCTGGATGATGAACGAGGCGATGCCCAGCGCGATCAGCACGGCGCCGAAGGCGGCGACCTGGAACCAGATCTGCAGCGACATGTCCTGGAAGTGGCTCATGCGGCGGGTGACGCCCATCAGGCCCAGGATGTACAGCGGCATGAAGGCGAACCAGAAGCCGACGATCCAGAACCAGAACGAGCACTTGCCCCAGAACGGGTCGAGCTTGTAACCGAAGGCCTTCGGGAACCAGTAGGTGATGCCCGCCAGCATGCCGAACAGCACGCCGCCGATGATCACGTTGTGGAAGTGGGCGATCAGGAACAGGCTGTTGTGCAGCACGAAGTCGGCCGGGGGAACGGCCAGCAGCACGCCGGTCATGCCGCCGATCACGAAGGTGATCATGAAGCCGATGGTCCACATCATGGGCAGCTCGAAGCGGATGCGGCCGCGGTACATGGTGAAGAGCCAGTTGAAGATCTTCGCGCCCGTCGGGATCGAGATGATCATCGTCGTGATGCCGAAGAACGAGTTCACGCTGGCGCCGGAGCCCATGGTGAAGAAGTGGTGCAGCCAGACGAGGTACGACAGGATGGTGATCACGACCGTGGCGTACACCATCGAGGCGTAGCCGAAGAGGCGCTTGCCCGAGAAGGTGGAGACCACTTCCGAGAAGATGCCGAAGGCCGGCAGGATCAGGATGTACACCTCGGGGTGGCCCCAGATCCAGATCAGGTTCACGTACATCATGGCGTTGCCGCCGAGGTCGTTCGTGAAGAAGTTGGTGCCTGCGTAGCGGTCGAGCGACAGCAGGGCCAGCACGGCGGTCAGCACCGGGAAGGCGGCGACGATCAGCACGTTGGTGCACAGGGCGGTCCAGGTGAAGACGGGCATCTTCATCATGGTCATGCCGGGCGCGCGCATCTTCACGATGGTGGCCAGCAGGTTCACGCCGGACAGCAACGTGCCCACCCCCGCTATCTGCAATGACCATATGTAGTAGTCGACCCCCACGTCGGGGCTGAAGAGGATGCCCGACAGCGGCGGATAGGCCAGCCAGCCGGTCTTGGCGAACTCGCCGACGAACAGCGACGCCATCACCAGGCCGGCGCCGAAGGTGGTCATCCAGAAGCTGAAGTTGTTCAGGAACGGGAAGGCCACGTCACGCGCGCCGATCTGCAGCGGCACCACGAAGTTCATGAGGCCCGTGACCAGCGGCATCGCCACGAAGAAGATCATGATCACGCCGTGGGCGGTGAAGACCTGGTCGTAGTGGTGCGGCGGCAGGAAGCCAGCGTTGTCGCCGAAGGCCATGGCCTGCTGGGCGCGCATCATCAGCGCGTCGGCGAAGCCGCGAAGCAGCATCACCAGGCCCAGGATGATGTACATGATGCCGATCTTCTTGTGGTCGATGCTGGTGATCCAGTCGCGCCACAGGGTGCCCCACAGCTTGAAGTAGGTCAGTGCGCCCAGGACGGCCAGGCCGCCCAGCACCACGCCGGCAAAGGTCACGAGCAGGATGGGCTCGTGGAAGGGAATCGCCTCCCAGGAGAGGCGGCCGAAGACGAGCTTCGTCAGGTCAAGGTTCTGCAACATCTTATTCTTCGGTGGTGCACATCGCGGTGACGTACTTGCGCTTGGGCGTATCGAGGGATTCGATGTCCCAGGCCTGCTTGGTGGCAACGTTGAAGGCGCCGGGCTTGCCCATGCCGCCGCTGGCGTCGATGGCCATCATTTCCTTCATGCACATCTTGTTGCGGTCCACGCACTGGTTGAGGATCGCGTCGTACAGGTCGGATGCAACGGTGGGGTAGTGGCGCACGGGCTCGCGCTCGCTGGGCACTTCGAGCTTCTTGTAGAGCTCGCGGGAGAGTTCGCCGTCCTTGCCGGACTTGACCTTCTGCACCCACTGGTCGAAGCCTTCGTTGCTCAGCCCGTGGAACTTGAAGCGCATGCCGGAGAAGCCGGCGCCGCTGTAGTTGGCGGAGAAGCCTTCGAACTCGCCGGGCTTGTTGATGACGGCGTGCAGCTTGGTCTCCATGCCCGGCATGGCGTAGATCTGGCCGGCCAGCGCGGGGATGAAGAAGGAGTTCATGACCGAGGAGGCCGTGATCTTGAAGCTGATCGGGCGGTCCACCGGGGCGGCCAGCTCGTTCACCGTGGCGATGCCCTGTTCGGGGTAGATGAAGAGCCACTTCCAGTCGAGGGCGACAACTTCCACCGTCAGCGGCTTGGTTTCGGCCGGAATCGCGCGCTGGGCGTCGAGGCGGCGCAGCGGCTGGTAGGGGTCGAGCGTGTGGGTGCTGATCCAGGTGATGGCGCCCAGGGCGATGATGATGAGCAGCGGGGCTGCCCAGATGGCCAGCTCGAGTTGGGTGGAGTGGTCCCAGTCGGGGCTGTAGGTGGCCTCTTTGTTGGACTGGCGATAGCGCCAGGCAAAGAAGATGGTCAGGGCGATCACCGGAATGATGATGATCAGCATCAGCACGGTGGAGACGACGATCAGTCGTCCCTGCTGGTGGGCGATGTCGCCGGATGGGTTCATCAGCACCGTGTTGCAGCCCGCCAGGAGCATGGCGGAGAGCAGCAGGAGTGCTCGGCGAAGGTTCTTGAGGATGTGCATGCCGGGGGAAAAGAGGTGCAGGGGCGACGCAAAAAGACCCCACAATCTACGCCCGAAGACGGGTTTCGCCTATTGGACGTTTTGTCCTATGGCGGTAAATGTGATTCGGTGCGACGCTCTGGGGTCTCCCATGGTCTTATGGTGTCGCGCCGCGGCGCTACACCTGAATTACAGCAAGCAATGACGACGTCCAGCATCATTTCGCAAGGCGCACAGCCGCTGCCGAACCCGGCCGATCACGGCGGCGCCCGGCAGGGCGACGACCACTCGCACATCGCCCCCGGCGAGATCGCGGTCGGTGTGATCATCGGCCGCGCCTCCGAATATTTCGACTTCTTCGTCTACGGCATCGCCTCGGTGCTGGTGTTCCCGGCGGTCTTCTTCCCGTTCGAGCAGCACCTCGAGGGTGTTCTCTATTCGTTCCTGGTCTTCTCCTTCGCCTTCATCGCGCGTCCGTTCGGAACTGTCATCTCGATGATGATCCAGCGACGTTTCGGGCGGGAAGCCAAGCTCACGCTGGCGCTTTTCGTGCTCGGCACCTCCACCGCCGGCATCGCCTTCCTGCCGGGCTATGCGAGCCTGGGCTTCACGGCCATCGTGCTGCTGTCGGTGTTCCGCTTCGGCCAGGGCCTGGCGCTGGGCGGCTCCTGGGACGGCCTGCCGTCGCTGCTGGCGCTGAACGCGCCGGCCAACCGCCGCGGCTGGTACGCCATGCTGGGCCAGCTGGGCGCGCCCATCGGCTTCTTCATCGCCAGCGCGCTGTTCGCCTACCTGTATTCCAGCCTGCCGTCGGAAGACTTCCTCGACTGGGGCTGGCGCTACAGCTTCTACGTGGCCTTCGCGATCAACGTGGTGGCGCTCTTCGCCCGCCTGCGCCTGGTGGCCACCGACGAATACTCGCGCCTGCTCGAAGAGCGCGAGCTCGAACCCACCAGCGTCACCGAGCTGGTCAGCTCGCAGGGCAGCAACATCCTGATCGGCGCCTTCGCCGCGCTGGCCAGCTACGCACTGTTCCACCTGATCACGGTGTTCCCGCTGTCGTGGATCACGCTGTATTCCGACCAGTCGGTCACCGAATTCCTGGTGATCCAGATGATCGGCGCGGCCTTTGGCGCCGCCGGCATCGTGGCCTCGGGCCTGCTGGCCGACCGCATCGGCCGCCGCTTCACGCTGGGCGGCCTGGCCGCGGTGATCGCCGCCTTCAGCGGCTTCGCCCCCACGCTGCTCGACGGCGGCCGTATCGGCCAGGACATCTTCATCCTGCTGGGCTTCGTGATCCTGGGCCTGTCCTATGGCCAGGCGGCCGGCGCCGTGACCTCCAACTTCGCGCCCAAGTACCGCTACGTCGGCGCGGCGCTCACGGCAGACGTGGCCTGGCTCATCGGCGCGGCCTTCGCTCCGCTGGTGGCCCTGGGCCTCTCGGCCCACTTCGGCCTTGCCTATGTCAGCGTCTACCTGCTGTCGGGCGCCATCGCCACGCTGGCGGCGCTGGGCCTGAACCGGGCGCTGGCGCGGGACTGAGACTTTCCGCGCAGCAACGAAAAGGGGCCTTACGGGCCAATGCCGCTCAGTTAATTCTGAGCGGCATTTTTTTTGATGGGGTACTGCGTC
>NZ_RXFT01000015.1 GCF_003952165.1 Variovorax guangxiensis
AGTGCGTGGCAGCAGGTGGTGCAGCGCCATGACGTGCTGCGCACGGGCTTCCTGAGCATGGCCCAGCCTCCGCTTCAGTGGGTGGCCAGGCAGGTGGAACTGCCGATGGCCGTGCACGACTGGCGCGGGCGAGCCGACCAGGCGCAGGCGATCGAGGCGCTGGCACTGGAGCAGCAGGCCGCCTTCGACCTTGCGGCGCCGCCGCTGATGCGGCTTGCCGCGATCCGCATCGACGACCAGCGCCATCGCTTCATCTGGAGCTGTCACCACCTGCTGCTGGACGGCTGGAGCATGTCTCGCCTGTTCGGCGAGGTGCTGCAGGCCTACGACGGCGTGGCGACGGAAGAGCCGGCGTGCAGCTACCGCGACTACATCGCCTGGCTGGCCGCGCGTCCGGCGAAGGAGGGCGAGGCCTACTGGCGCGGCCGGCTGCAGAAGATCGATGCGCCGACGCTGCTCGGCACGGCTCTCGAGCCGCCAGCCAACGGCGAAGGCCACGGCGAAGTCGGTGCCGCGCTGGATGCGGCAGGCACGCAGGCCCTGCAGGCCTTCGCCCGCCGCGAGCGCGTGACGCTGAACACGCTCGTGCAGGGCGCATGGTCGCTGCTGCTGTCGCGCTACGCCGCACAGCAAACGGTCGTCTTCGGTGCCACGGTGGCGGGCCGGCCCGCGGGGCTGGTGGGGGCCGACCGGATGCTGGGCCTCTTCATCAACACGCTGCCCGTGGTCGTCGACGCCGCGCCGGCGCAGCGGCTGGGGGACTGGCTGCGCGAACTGCAGGCGCAGAACCTGGCCTCGCGCGAGCACGAGTACACGCCGCTGCACGAGATCCAGCGCTGGGCCGGGCAGGGCGGCGGACAGGGGCTGTTCGACAGCATCGTCGTGTTCGAGAACTACCCGATCGACCAGACGCTCGCCGGCCGCGCGGACCAGGGCCTGAAGTTCGAGCAGGCCGAGTCGGTCGACGTCACCCACTATCCGATGGACGTGGAAGTCCACTTGGGCGAGGTGCTGACGATCAAGCTCAAGTATCTGCGCGAGCGATTCAAGGAAGCGGACGTGCAGGCCCTCTCGCAGCAGCTCTTCGGCCTGATGGACAGGATGAGCCAGGACAGCTCGCAGGCGTTGCGCGACCTCGACACGCTGACCTCGGCGCAGCAGTCCGAGATCGCGCGCCTGGGCCGCAGCGGGCGCCACGGTTTCCTGCGCACGCCGGTGCACCAGCTCATCGAGCAGCAGGCGCGCCTGCAGCCCGAGGCGATCGCGCTGCTGATGGGCGATGCCGAGCTGAGCTATGCGGATCTCAATGCACGCGCGAATCGCCTGGCGCACGCGCTGATCGAGCGCGGCGTGCGTGGCAATGCGGTCGTTGCGGTGTCGCTGCAGCGTTCGCTGGAGACCATCGTCGCGCTGCTCGCCGTGCTCAAGGCTGGCGCCGCGTACCTGCCGCTCGACCCTGACTATCCGCAGGACCGCCTGCATTTCATGTGCAAGGACAGCGGTGCGCGGCTGATGCTCACGCAGCGCGCCGTGCTGCCGCGCCTGCCCTCGATGGCCGACACGCTGGTGCTGGACGAAGCGGAGCTGGCCGGCTGGCCCGCTCACGATCCGGAGGTCGCGGTTCATCAGGACCAGCTGGCCTACGTGATCTACACCTCCGGCTCGACGGGCCAGCCCAAGGGCGTGGCGGTGTCGCACGGGCCGCTCAGCATGCATTGCCAGGCCACGGCGGAGATCTACGGCATGGTGGCGCGCTCCTGCGAGCTGCACTTCATGTCCTTCTCGTTCGACGGGGCCCATGAGCGATGGCTGACGGCGCTCACCGTGGGCGCGAGCCTGGCGCTGCGCGACAACGAGCTGTGGACGGCGGAGCAGACCTGCGACGCGCTGTATCGCTACGGCGTGACCAACGCGGCTTTCCCGCCGGCCTACCTGAGCCAGTTGGCCGACTGGGCGCAGGCGCTGGGCGAGGCACCTCCGGTGGAGCTGTACGTGTTCGGCGGCGAGGCGATGCCCCGGGCCGCCTACGACAAGGTGCGCCAGTCGCTGCGGCCGCGCACGCTCATCAACGGCTACGGGCCGACGGAAACCGTGGTCACGCCGCTGATCTGGAAGACCAGCGCGGACCGTGGCTTCGAGGAGGCCTATGCGCCCATCGGGCGGCCGGTGGGCGAACGCACGGTCCATGTGCTCGATGCGCAGCTGCGGCCGGTTGCGCGCGGCAGCGTCGGCGAGCTTTACATCGGCGGCTACGGCCTGGCGCGCGGCTATCTGGGGCGCAGCGCACTGACGGCGGAGCGCTTCGTCGCCGACCCCTTCGACAACACGGGCAGCGGCGGCCGCCTGTACCGCACCGGCGACCTGGTGCGGTGGCGCGAGGACGGAAACATCGCCTACATCGGGCGCGCCGACCAGCAGGTGAAGATCCGCGGCTTCCGCATCGAGCTGGGCGAGATCGAAGCGCAGCTGCGCGAGGTTCCGGGCGTACTGGAGGCCGCGGTGCAGCTGCACGAAGGGCCCTCGGGCCGACAGCTCGTCGGCTACATCGCGCCCATGCCGAGCGGGCCGCGCTCGCAGCTGTCGCAACAGGCCCTGCAGCAACTGCGCCGGCGCCTGCCGGAGCACATGGTGCCCGCGCACCTGATCGTGCTGGATGCGCTGCCGCGGCTGATCAGCGGCAAGCTGGACCGCCACGCGTTGCCCGAGCCGGGTGTGGACGCGCAGCGCGAGATCAAGGCGCCGCGCAACGACAGGGAGCGCAGGCTCGCCGCCATCTGGGCCGAGGTGCTGGGCGTGGAGTCGGTGGGCATCTCGGACAACTTCTTCGAGCTGGGTGGCGACTCGATCCTGAGCCTGCAGGTGATCTCCAAGGTGCGGCAGGCCGATCTGGGGTTCCAGCTGCGCCTGCGCGACCTGATGCGCCATCCGACCATCGAGGCGCTGGTGGAGCAGCTTGCCGATGCCGCGCTCGTGCAGCCGACAGAGCCGGCACAGGCCGTGGTCGAGGCACAGGGCACGCTGCCGCTCACTCCGATCCAGGCCTGGTTCTTCGACACGCCCATTCCGCGGCGCCATCACTTCAACCAGGCGCTGATGCTGGAGGCGGCGAAGCCGCTGGACGAATCGTTGCTGCTGAACGCGCTCGATGCCCTGGCAGCACATCACGACGCGCTGCGGCTGCGTTTCGAACAGCAGGCCGACGGACGCTGGCAGCAGCGCTACAGCGCGCAAGCCGAGCCGCGCGACCTGCTGTGGAGCCGCGAGGTCGCCGATGCGCAGGAGATCAGCCTGGTGGCGGACGCGGCGCAGCGCAGCCTCGATTTGTACAAGGGGCCGGCGTGGCGCGTGGTGCACATGCGCCATGCGGACGGCAGCGCGCGGTTGCTGCTGGTGGTGCATCACCTGGTGGTCGACGGCGTGTCGTGGCGCGTGCTGCTGGAAGACCTGCAGGCGGTCTACGGGCAACTCAGCGAAGGCCGCGCGGTGCAGCTGCCCGGCAAGATGGCCTCCTTCAAGGCCTGGGCCGAGCATCTCCAGGCCCTGGCGCAGGGGACGGAACTGGACGATGAACTTGCCTACTGGCAGACGCAGCTGCAGCCGGTGGTCGACATTCCGAGGGACCGGCCGATCGACGCGCTGGTCGATCGCGACGCGCTGACGCAGCGCATGCGCCTGGACAGCGACCGCACGGCCCAGCTGTTGCGCGTGGCGCCCTCGGCGTACGGCACGTCCATCGACGATCTGCTGCTGGCGGCGCTGTCGAGGACGGTCTGGCGCTGGAGCGGCGAGTCGGAGACGCTGGTCCAGCTGGAAGGCCACGGGCGCGAGGCCGATGCCGCAGGGCTCGACCTGAGCCGCACGCTGGGCTGGTTCACGAGTGTCTATCCGGTGCGGCTGCGCCAGGGCAGTTCGCCAGTCGAGTCGCTGATTCTCTCGACGAAGCAGCAGCGCATGGACGTGCCGCATCGCGGCATCGGGCATGGCGTGCTCAAGCACCTGCGGCCGCAGGGTGCCTCGCTGGGTCCGGCACAGGCGCGCATCACATTCAACTACCTGGGTCAGTTCGACCGCAGCCTGGGCGGGGACGATGCGATGTTCAAGCCGGCAGTGGAGCATCCGGGGCCGGTCCACGACGAGGAGGCTCCGCTGGCCAACTGGCTGGAGATCGCCGGCAACGTGTACGAAGGGCAGCTTTCGATGAGCTGGATTTTCAGCCGGGCGATGTACGACGAGGCGACGGTGGAGAAGCTGATCGGCTTCTACCGCGAGGCGCTGGAGGAGATCGTCGACCACTGCGTCGCGGTGGCGCAGGCTGGCCGGTAGGCGCAAGGCAGGCAACAAAAAAGGCCGGCTCCCGAAACGGGGCCGGCCTTTTTGCTGGCACCGGCTGGCGCCGGCGCTGCGTGACAGCAATCAGAGCTTGTAGGTGAGCTTCAGCCAGACGTTGCGCGGGCGGCCGTAGGTGTAGCCGTTGTAGCCGCCGAGCCCGCTGTAATAACGCTTGTCGGTCAGGTTCTCGATGTTGAGCGAGGCGCTCAGCTTCTTGTCGAACTCGTAGCGCGCCATCAGGCCGATGAGCGTGAGGCCACCCTGCGTCGCACGGCCGAGACCGGAAGCCTCGTCGTAATAGATGCTGCTCTGGTAGCTCACGCTGCCGCCGACGGTGAGCTTGCTCCAATCGCCCGGCAGGCGGTAGCTGGTGCTGACGCGGAACAGGCGGTTGGGATAAGTCGGGTCGAGGAGCACGCCGTCGTTGTCGCGCTTGGCGTGGTAGGTATAGCCTGCCTGCATCTGCCAGCCGGGTGCCAGCTCGCCCGAAGCGGTCAGCTCGAAGCCCTTGCCACGTGCGCCGGGAACCGCGCGGTAGGGAATGCTTCCGTCGGGCAGCAGGCCGGCGCTGGTGTCTTCCACCGGCACATTGCTCTGCTTGGTGCGGAAGACCGCGAAGCTGGTGTTGAGCTTGCCGCCGAAGTGCTCGCCCTTGATGCCGATCTCGTAGTTCTTGCCGCGCTGCGGCGAGATCACTTTGTTGGCGCTGTCGCGTTCGGTGTTCGGAAGGAAGATGTCGGTGTAACTGCCGTACACCGAGAACTCCTTGCTCAGGTCGTACACGATGCCGGCATAGGGCGTGATGACGCCGCTCTCGTGCGAGCCCGGGTTCCGGGTCAGCGTGCCCGCCACTTGGTTGCGGTTCAGCGAGTCGTTCTTGTACCAGGTGCCCCGCGCGCCAATGATCACCGACAGCGGGTCCGCCAGGCGCAGGCGGGTCGACGCATAGATCGCCTTCTCGGTCGTCTGGCCGGACAGGGTGTAAGACTTGTAGGGGAAGTACGTGACCGCCGGGAAGGACTGCAGCGTGTAGAAGTTCAGCGGCCGGGTGTCGAAGGCGGTGGACGCCGCCAGGTTGGTGTCGATGGAATAGTCGTAGTCGTTGTAGCTCAGCCCGAGGACGGCCTCGTGCTTGCGCCCGAAGGCCTCGAAGGGGCCGCGCAGGTGGGCGTCGAACGATGTATTTTTCGAGGTCGCGGGGTTGTCCCGGATGTCGATGGTGGATTCGCCTGTGGCGTCGACGGGGTAGAAGGTGTTGAGGTCGCCCGAGGCCCGCTTGCGCTTGGCCTTCAGATAGCTCGCATCGAGCTTCAGGCGCCAGCCGCCGCCCAGCTGCTGGTCGAGGTTGGCGAAGATCTTGTCCGAATACATGTTCCAGTAGCTCCAGGGCGCGCTGGAGTTGAAGGAGCGCGGCAGGTTCGTGCGCGTGCCGTCGCTGAAGAAGAGCGGAGCCTGACCGTAGTTGGCACCGTCTGTCGCGGTCTTCTGGTGTTCGATGCCGACGGCCAGCGTCGTGGTGGGGGAAAGGTCGGCTTCGAGAATGCCGTAGAGCACGTCTTCCGAGGTTTTCTTCGATTCGATGAAGCTGTTGCCAGCGGTGCGGGAGGCCACGAACCGGCCGCGCAGCGTTCCCGCGGCATTGAGCGGGCCGCCCACGTCGACTTCGCCGTTGTAGCGGTTCCAGGAACCGAGGCCGCCGGTCACGTGGCCCGAGAACTCCGTGGTCGGGCGCTTGCGCACCAGGTTGATCGCGCCGCCGGGCGAGCCCACGCCATTGAGCAGGCCGGCCGAGCCGCGGAGCACTTCGACTCGGTCGTAGATGGCGGTGCTGAGCATGCTGGCCTCGCCGGCCACGGAGTTGAAGCCGAAGGTGGGAACGCCATCGATCATGGTGCCCAGCGCGAAGCCGCGGGACGTGAACTGCACCCGTTCGTCGAGCCGGTCGGCCACGATCCCCGGGGTCTGGCGCAGCACGTCGTCGAGCGTGACCAGGTTCTGGTCTTCGATCTGCTGGCGGCCGATCACGCTCACGGACTGCGGGGTCTCGCGCAGGGACAGGTCCATGCGCGTGGAGGTCGAAGCGGAGCGGGCTGCGTAGGAGCCCGTGCCTTCGGTGGTGCCGTCGGCCGTGGCCTGGACTGTCACCGGTGGCAGCGAGGTGCCGGCCGTGGCGGTCGAAGCGCGCTGGATCGTGACCTGCGAGGCGCCGTTGCGGACCGCGACGAGGCCGCTGCTGGCGAGCAGCCGGTCCAGCGCCTGCTGCAGCGTCAGCCTGCCGGATACCGCGGGCGCGCTGATGCCCGTCACCATGTCGCCGGCAGCGAACACCTGCGCACCCGTCTGCCGCGACAGTTCGTTCAGTGCCGCCGCCAGCGGCTGCGCGGGCACGCGGATGTCGAAGGTCGGCGCGGCCGCCTGTTCGGACACCTGGGCGGAAGCAAGGCTGCTCCAGCTGACGAAGATGGTTCCGAAGGCGGCGGCGAGTGCGGCGCTCAGAAGGCGATGGCGAGGCGAAGAACGCATGGGTCAGGGCTCCAGGTCAAGTAAATGCGACGTATTCGTACTTTTGGACGCCATGGCTCGCAAAAACAGCAGCCTTGGCGTTTCTCAAAGTAAGACGTTTGAACTCGCCAAACAGAGACACACTGTTCGGTCCCGGGCACGCCGCGAGGCTGGTGCTGCCTCTTTTTTCAGCGCTTGCGCAGTTCCACGCTGCCGTCAGGGTGGGAGTCGGCGATCACCGGGAGGATCGTCGGCAGCACTTCGACCAGACCCACGGAGTCATTGGTGCGGAAGCGGCCGGACAGGCGCATGGCGTCGATGCGCGCGTCGGCGCTGACGATGGGGCGGATTCGGTAGCTGTTGACCGCCGCGAGGGCCTCGCTCAGCGGCGTGTTGTCGAATACCAGCCAGCCGTCTCGCCACGCCGAGAGGGCGCGGGTGTCGGACTGCCGCACGGCATCGGCGTGGCCGTCCAGCACTTCGACGAGTTCGCCGGCGTGCAGGTCGATGACCTCCGCGGACGGTATGGATGCCTCGGCGTTCTGGCGGGCACGCACCTGCACGCGGACATGCCCCTGCTCCACCCCCACGGTGACCGGCCCGCCGCGGTCGCGCACGGTGAAGACGGTGCCGACGACCTCGATGACAGCATCGCGTGTGCGCACCCGAAAGGGGCGCTGTGAGTCGTGCGCGACTTCGAAGCGCACCTCGCCGCGTGCCATGTCGACGATCCGCTGCCCGCGGTACAGCGTGACCTCGATGGCGCTCTGGGGCGCGATGTCGAGCTGGCTGCCCGATGCGTCGGCGGCGCCGTCGGGCAGCGTCACCTTCAGCATCTGCGCGGTGCGGGTGTTGTAGGCGGAGCGAAATACGGGCTGCTGCCAGTACCACTGCACGCCACGGCCCGCGACGAGGCCGCCGCCCACCAGCCCCACGATGGAAAGCAGCAGCTTTCGGCGCTGGGGCGAACGGGCGGAGGCTGCCGCAGCGGCCGCCGCCATGCCTGCGGCCGGTGTGTCGAAGTGCGCGCGCAGGTCGTCGGCCATGCCGCCGAGCATGTCCCAGCGGCGTCGCGCTTCGAGCAGCGCCGCGGCGTGCTCGGGCGATCTGTTGCGCCACTGGTTCATGGCCGCGCGGGCGTTCTGCGCGGCTTCCCCCGGCGCGACCTCGCCTTCCACGATCAGCGCGAGCGCGCGCTCGATCAGCCGTTCGCGCGGTGCGCCCATTGCCATGCCGCCGCTCACGAGAAGTCTTCGGCCAGCGCGGCGTCGAAGCCCGCGCGGCTTTGAACGTGCGGCGGTTCGATCAGCTCGGTGCGCAGCTCGGCGAACACCCGCGAGCAGTCGATGGTGGCGCGAAGCAGGTGCTTGGCCACGGCCATCTCTGTGATGTCGAGCTGCTGCGCGATCTCGGCGCGCGTGTGGCCGTAGGCCCGGAACAACAGGAACACTTCGCGCCGCCGGGGCGGAAGCTTCTCCATGGTCTCGACCACCCGCGCCAGCACGCGCTGCTGCGCCAGGAGGAATTCGCTGGAGGGCGCCACGAGGCTGGAGCCGATGGTGGCGTGCGAGCCCACCCATTCCTGGGCCACCTTGCGGCGGCGCGCCTCGTCGATGCAGAGATTGCGCGCCACGCGAAAGAGCAGGGCGCGAGGCGACTCGATGCCGCCGCTGCCGCTGTCCTTCGCGTCATCGGGCGAAATGTCGATGCGCGCGGCGCCGGGCGCCTTCGTCGCCTGCGCGTAGACGCGCTCGAAGCTCGACTGCGCGATGTCCGCCGCGTAATGGGGGTCCCTCAGGTCGCGAGTGAGCTGTCGGCGCAAGTCCGCATAGTGAGCTACAAGTTCCTGGACGAGGTCGCGCATCCGGCAGCCTTCTCGCAAGCATCGACGATGGGCCCCGGAACCGGACGCCCGTCATGCCCGCGAGATCGCCGCCTCCTTCAGGAAGCAACGAGATGGCGGCGATGGCTTTGCGTTTCGGTGACCCCGGGGGATGGGGTTAATAAGAACTATTCTTATTAAGTGTATCACCGAGTCATCGAGCCGCATCTTTCCGATATCAGATGACAGCAGTGGCGCGCGACACGCGTTCCGCCGCCTGCGCCTGCGCCTGCTGCTGCAGCGGGCGCGGGTTCGCGTTCAGCAGCGCTTGACCGATCTCGTCCGAGCGGATCGCCGTGACCGACAGCAGCGTGTCGCTCAGCCCGTGGCTGGTCTCGCAGGCACCCTGCAGGAAGATGCCCGGCTTGAGCTCCGGCGTGCCCTGCAGCCGGTAGTGGCGGTCCACCGTGAAGTCGCCCAGGTAGGACGCGAGCGGATCGAGCAGCGTCCGGTGCGCGTCGCGCGCGTAGCCCGTGGCGAGGATCACCACGTCGTAGGCCTGGTTGCCGCGCTCCCCGCTGTTGAGGTCGTGCAGCGACAGGTGGACGCCGTCCGCCGCGGCGCGCACCGCGGTCACCTCGTGGCGGCGCAGGAAGCTGTGGCGCGCCACGCCCGCCACGCGCTGGCGGTAGAACACGTTGAAGATCTGCTGGATCAGCTCCAGGTCGGGCGCCGCGTAGTTGGTGTGCCAGAACTCCTCCAGCAGCTCGGCGCGCTCGGGCCCGGAGCGGTTGAAAACGAAGTCGGTGAAGTCGGCGTTGAAGATCTCGTTGACGAAGGGGCTGTCGTCCGAGGGCTTGATCGAACGCGCCCGCATGATCAGGTCGACCGCCGGCTTGTTCGGATGGCTTTGCAGGTCCATGAAGATCTCCGCCGCGCTCTGGCCTGCGCCGACGATGGCGATGCGCTTCGCGTCGGGGTGTTTCGCGATCGCCTCCAGGTAGCTGCTCGAATGGAACACGCGCACGTCGTCCCTGAAGGGCTGGAAGCGCGCCGGAATGTTCGGCACGCCGCCCACGCTCACTACCAGGTTGCGTGCCAGCCGCTCGCGCACCGTGCCATCGGCCTGGCGCGAGCGCACGCGCAGCATCTGCACCTCGGTACCGCGCATCTCGGGCACCACTTCGAACACGGCCTCGCCGTAGGCGCAGCGATCCTCGAATTGCGCCGCGGCCCAGCCCAGGTAATCGTTGAACTCGTGGCGGCTCGGGAAGAAGGTCTTGAGGTTGACGAAGTCCTGCAGGCGCTGCTTCTCGTGCAGGTAGTTCAAAAAGGTGAAGCGGCTCGCGGGGTTGCGCAGCGTCGCCAGGTCCTTGATGAAGGAGATCTGCATGTGCGCGTTGTCCAGCAGCATGTTCTTGTGCCAGACGAAGCCCGGCTGCTTCTCGATGAACAGCGCGTCCACGAACTGGCCGTGGTGGCGCTTCTCGTCGAGGGCGATCGCCAGGGCGATGTTGGACGGGCCGAAGCCGACGCCGATCAGGTCATGGATTTGCATATGAGGGGTCCTCGGTGGGATGTTCGGCGCGCTCGGCCGAAGTTGGCGAAATGGTCGACTCCCCTTGGGGAATCCAGAGAGCCTCGCCGAAGAAGCGTTCGCGCAGCAGCATGCCCAGCATGGCCCGCTTGTGCGGAAAGTCGAACTCCTTCACGTGCGCATAGCCACAGCGGCCCAGGCTCTTGATCATCTTGTGGTTGTCCGCGCGCGGCTCGATCACGATGCGCTGCGTGCGGCAGTCGTCCAGGAAGAGGTAGTGCGACACCGACGGCATCCACGCCGTGAGGAAGGGCTTGCCGCGAAAGCGCTCCTCGCCGATCAGGGCGTGCCAGCCGCGGTCGTGGTCGCCTGCGTCGTAGAAGGGCGCGATGCGGTCTTCCTTGGCCCAGTACACCTCGAAGTAGCCGAAGGCTTCGCCGTCGAGCCGGCCGATCAGCCCCGTGACGCGCGGGTCGGCCGCGATGGCGTCCAGGTACGCGCGATGCTTCGCGAGATCGCCCTGTTCTTCCCAGAAGTGCGCGACCACGGGATCGTTCATCCAGCGGTTGAAGGCGGGGAGGTCGCGTTCGATGTCGACGGTGTCGAGCGTCAGCGTCTGCGACAGCCACGGAATGTGGCGCTGGTAGACCGTGCCGACGGGCTTGGCGGGCCGCAGCGGATGCCGCTTGCCCTGGCTCATCACATGGCGCTGCGCGAAGGGCTCGCGCGGATTGCGCTGCCACACGAGCGGCAATTGCCAGAAGGTCTCGCGCACCACGCTCGGCAATTGCCCGTCGGCAAGGTCGACCGCCCCTGCGCCGACCAGCCGGGCAATGCACGGCGACGGCACCTGCAACGGCAGCGCCTTGCATTCCGGATGGCGCACGAAGACGGCTTCGATGGCCGCCAGCAGATGGGTTTCCTCAGGCTCCGTGCCCGCGTCGAGCGGCCATTCCAGACGCAACGTGCCGGCCTGCTCGCGCAGCGTCCAGCGGCTGGTCCGCTCGCTGCCGCCTTGCGGGCCGACCGAAAGCTTCGCCGCGTCGAGCCGCACTTCGAGCGGCTGGCCGTCGGGGTGCGCGTGGAAGACCCATGCGCCGATGGCCGAAGGCGTGGTGGCGGCCGCGGCGGCTGCCGGCGCCGGCCGACGGAAGGCCTCGGCCAGTACCTGCGCGAGCGAGCCGCGCAGCGCATCGGCTTCGTCCACCACCTGGCTCAGCCGCGCGAAGTCATGGACCATGCCCTCGTGCACGGCCAGGTGCGTGCGCACGCCGGCCTCCTGCAGGCGCGCGGCGTAGGCCCTGCCTTCGTCCACCAGCGGGTCGTATTCCGCCAGCACGAGGTGCGCGGGCGCGAGGCCGCAGAGATCCTTCGCGGCGAGCGGGGCGAAGCGCCAGTCGAGGCGGTCTTCGTCGCTGCGCAGGTAGTGGCCGAACATCCATTGCAGCGTGCGCTGCTCGAGCAGGTGCCCCTTGGCGTAGCGCCGGTGCGAGTCGCTGTCCTGCCGGATGCTGGTGCAGGGATACAGCAGCAGCTGCAGCAGCGGCTGCGGGCGCCCGGCATCGCGCGCGGCGATCGTCAGCGCCGTGGCCAGCGTGCCGCCGACGCTGTCGCCGCCGAAGGCCACGCGGGAGGTGTCCAGGCCGAGCGAGCCGCCGTGCACCGCGAGCCACTGGGCGGCATCTTCGGCATCGTGGAAGGCGGTCGGAAACTTGTGCTCGGGCGCGAGGCGGTAGTCGACCGCCAGCACCGCGCACGCGGCGTTTTTTGCCAGCGTGCGGCACAGGGCGTCGTGCGAGTCCAGCCCGCCGACGACATAGCCGCCGCCGTGAAAGTAGAGCAGGGTGGGCAGCGGCGCACCCGTGGCTGCGCCGCGATACAGCCGCGCGCGCAGTGGCGCGCCGTCGCGGGCGCGCAAGCCGATGTCCTCCACGGGCAGGTCGGGGCCCACGCCGTCGAGCGCCAGCGTCGACTGGTCGTAACTGGCGCGCGCCTGCGCGGGCGACATGTCGCACATCGGGGGGCGTCCGTCCTCCTCGGCGATGGCGGCAAGTTCGAGGAAGGCTTCCAGGTCGGGATGCAGTGGCATGGTGGATTTCGCGGTTGCATCCATGAACGGATGCTTATCTGCAAAAGACGCACGGCGCGGCTGTTTGTTTAGGCGCGGTCCCGCGCCTTGCGGAACTCCGGCGCCAGCGGACACGCACCGCAGTAGCCCTCTTCGGGCAGCAGGTAATAAAGACAGCACTGCCGGTGCAGCGTGACCGGGACCGGCGTGCCGGACTGCATTCGCACGACCTTGCGCTGCACCGCGAACAACGGGTTGTCGGCGCAGCCCCAGCGCGGCTGGTGCAGCAGGTGGTCCAGGTCCTTCGCGATGGAGGGAGCGTGGCCGCTGAGCAGCAGGCCCTGCTGGAGTACTGGCTCCAGGTAGCGCGCGGCATTGCCCCACAAGATCTTGGGCGCGATGCGCGTGAGCCGGGTCAGCTGCGCGAAGAGCGGCCCGAGGTGCTCGAAGAGCAGCACCGCATAGCGCACTGCGGTGTCGGTGCCGGGGCGCGCGTGCCCTTCGTGCGTGATGTGAAAGCGCTGCGGCACGGCGCCGTCTTCGAAGCTGATCCACGCCCGCTCCGGCGCCATCGGAAATTCATGCTGAAGCAGGCTGGCCGCCGCGGCCACCGGGGGCAGCAGGGCATTCAGGTAGTGCATGCTCCAGGCCGAGGCCACCGGCCGCAGGTCGGGCCTGCGCACACGGCGGTGACGGGCGTGCTGCTGCAGCAGCGCGGCAAGAAGCTCCGGCCTGGCGATCAGCTCGGCCACCTGCACGGCGCCCGCGGGCGGCTGCGGCGCGCAGGCCAGCCTTTCGCCGTAGACGGCCCACTCGCCTCTGAAGATTGGTGCCAGCAGGGGAATCATCGGAAGAAAAGACAGGGCGTGGCCGCGCAAGTCGTGCTCATCCAACAGGAGACGGACGAGCCGCCCGAAGGTTTAGTGCGGCGCAATAGTTCACGAAATTGCGACGTGGAGATGACATGCGCTAAACATCCGACGGCGGGTCGCGTCTATCCACGCATCCACAGCAGTCCAGGCGTCCAGATGCGATGAACTCCCGTCACCACGTTCCTTCCGATCCGGCTTTCAGCGAGGCCTGGCGGCTCTTTCGCGAGCTGCACGATGCGCCGTCGCTCGAGCGCGCGGAGAAGCTGGTCCTGTGGCTGGGGCGCGATGCCCGGCACGTGCGCGCGCTCGACGATGCCCTGACCCTGTGGGCCCTGGCCGGCGCGGTCATGGTCGGGTCCGCGCCCGGCGACGAGCCGTGCCAGAAGCCGACCTTGCAGTAAGCAGCAAGCGGCGGGCCGGCCGCCGGCTAAACATTCCGGCCGCCGCAGCGTCATACCGGCATGCAAACCCAACCCGCCAGCGCCAAGGCCACCGATCTGCTCCGGCTGCTGAAACCCTTCGCTCCCTGGATCCTGCTCTCGGCCGTTACCGGCATCGCCGCCGGCGCAGCCACCGTGTCGCTGCTGGCGACCATCAACGAGGTGCTCAGCCGGCCCGGCGGCATGGCCGGCGGGCTGCTCCTGACCTTCATCGCGCTGTGCGTGGTGGCGCTGGTCGGCCGCGCGCTCTCGGACATGTCGAACAACGTCGTGGGCCAGCGGCTGGTCGCCCAGGTGCGAAAAGACCTGGCCCTGAGGATTCTCGCGGCGCCCATCGACGCACTGGAGCGCTACCGCATGCACCGCCTGATGCCCGTTCTCACGCAGGACGTGGACATGATCAGCGACGTGGCCTTCATGCTGGCCGCCACCATGATCTCGCTGGCCATCGCGCTGGGCTGCCTCGGCTACCTCGCGTGGCTGTCGCCGGCGCTGTTCGGCCTGCTGGTGGTGGCCATGCTGATCGGTGTGGCCATCCAGAGCTGGGCCCACGGGCGCGGCATCGCGGGCTTCTTCCAGTCGCGCGAAAAGGAAGAGCTCCTGCACAAGGCCTATCGCGGCATCAGCGAGGGCGCCAAGGAGCTGCGCATGCACCGTGCCCGCCGCGCCAGGGTGTACGAGGGGCAGATCGCCCAGACCGTCGATGCGATCCGCGACATCAACCGCCGCGCGATCAACACCTTCGTGCTCGCCACCTCCTTCGGTTCGGCGCTGTTCTTCCTGCTGATCGCGTTGATACTCGGCTGGGCCGCGTGGCGCACGACCGATCCCGTGGTGCTCAGCGGCTTCGTGCTGGTGCTGCTGTTCATCAAGGGGCCCATCGACCAGATCGTGGGCGCGCTTCCGCACCTGGGCCGCGCCAAGGTGGCCTTCGGGCGCATCGCCGACCTGTCGGCGCGCTTCGCCACGCCGGAGCCGCACCTGCACCTCGACTCGCCGCCTGCCTCGCCGCCACTGCGCGACGCCATCGAGCTGCGCGGCGTGCGCTACGCCTTCGATGCGCCCGAGGGCGGCGACGCCTTCGTGCTCGGCCCCGTCGACCTGTGCATCGGCCGCAGCGAGATCGTCTTCATCGTCGGCGACAACGGCTCGGGCAAGACCACGCTCATCAAGCTGCTGCTGGGCCTGTACGCGCCGCAGCAGGGTGAAGTGGTGCTCGACGGCAGGCCCGTCACGCCCGAGACGCGCGACGACTACCGCCAGCTCTTCACCACCGTGTTCTCCGACTTCTACCTGTTCGAGGACCTTGTCGCGGGCGAGGAAGGCGGCCACCAGGCGTTGCCCGAGACCGCGCTGCCCTACCTGCAGCGGCTGGAAATCGCACACAAGGTTTCGGTGAAGGACGGCGCCTTCAGCACCACCGACCTGTCGACCGGCCAGCGCAAGCGGCTCGCGCTGGTGCACGCCTACCTCGAAGGCCGCCCGGTGCTGGTGTTCGACGAATGGGCGGCCGACCAGGACCCGACCTTCCGCCATCTCTTCTACACAGAGCTGCTGCCCGAGCTGCGCGCCAAGGGGCACTCGCTGGTCGTCATCTCGCACGACGACCGCTACTTCCACGTGGCCGACCGCATCGTGCAGATGAAGGCCGGGCGCGTCGCGCAGGTCACGGCCACGCCGGCGCAGGGCCTGGCGGCCTGAGCGCAGTCAGACAAGGCAGATCAGGGGCGGACGAGCCAGTGGCAGTTTCGGCAGCAATGCAGTACGCGGCGGCGCCCGCGAACGAGGGTTTCTCTGTGCAACTGCGCAGCATGGGCATACGGCCCACGGTCATCCGCCTGTGCGTGCTGCAGACGCTGGCCGAGAGCGGTTCCGAGTGGCTGGGCGGCGAAGAAGTGTTCCGCCGCATGCTCGCGCGCGGCACCGCCACCGGTCTTGCCAGCGTCTACCGCGTGATCAAGGAGCTGGAGCAGGCCGGCCTCATCCAGCGCGAATGGGAGCGCAGCCTGGGCGGCGTGCGCGCGGTGCATCGCCTGCGGCGGCCGCAGGCGCTCGAAGTCACCGTGCGGCTGAGCTGCGGCGGCTGCAACGCCAGCGTCGAGGTGGTCGACGAGGCGCTGCACCAGGGGCTGATGCGCGCGGCGCAGGCGCATGGCCTCAGCGCCGGTGGACCGGTCACGGTGCATCTGGGTTGCATGAAGGCGGACTGCGCGCGCTGCGACAACGCACTGCCGGCCGCGACCAGCATGCAGAGGGCGGACACGGCGCGGGCCGCGTCCGTCAAGCTCCAGGTCCGATAGGCGAGGCTAGACCCGGATCACCCGCCCGGGGTTCAGGATGTTCTTGGGGTCGAGCCCGCGCTTGATCGCCCGCATCATCTCCAGCGCCACCGGCGACTTGTGCTTCTCGAGCTTGTCGACCTTGAGCGAGCCGACGCCGTGCTCGGCCGAGAACGAGCCGCCGAACTTCTCGACCGCGTCGTACACCAGCGTGTTGATGCGCTCTTCCTCGTTCTTCAGGAAGGCCTTGGTATCGACGTTCTCTGGCGCCTGAACGTTGTAGTGCAGGTTGCCGTCGCCGAGGTGGCCGAAGTTGACCAGCCGCACGCCGGCGATCTCGCGCGCCAGCAGCGCGTCGGTTTCCTCGACGAAGGCCGGGATGCGCGACACCGGAATGGAGATGTCGTGCTTGATGTTCAGCCCTTCCTCGGCCTGCGCGAGCGGAATGCTCTCGCGGATGTGCCACAGCTGGTGCGCCTGCGTGAGGTTCTCGGCCACCACCGCGTCGGTCACGCAGCCGTCCTCGAATGCGGTTTCGAGCAGTGCCTCGAAGCGCGAGCGGGCATGGTCTTCGGATTCGCTGTCGGAGTTCTCCAGCAGCACGCAATAAGGGACGGCCTCGTCGGCGATGAAGGGCACGCGCAGCTGCGGCATGTGCTTGTCGACCAGGCTCAGTGCGAAGCGGCCCATCACCTCGAAGCCGGTGAGGCCCGAGCCCAGGTGCTTGTGGGCAAGGCCCAGCAGCGTCACCGCGTGGTCCAGCGAGGGCACCGCGGCCCAGGCCGTGAGCTGCGCCGCCGGCAGCGGATAGAGCTTCATGGTGGCTGCGGTGATGATGCCCAGCGTGCCCTCGCTGCCGACGAAGAGGTCGCGCAGGTCGTAGCCGGTGTTGTCCTTGCGCAGGCCGCTGGTGCCTTCCCAGATCTCGCCCTGCGGCGTGACCACCTCCAGGCCCAGGCACAGCTCGCGCGTGTTGCCGTAGCGCACCACCTGCGTGCCGCCCGCGTTGGTGGCGAGGTTGCCGCCGATGGTGCAGCTGCCCTCGGCCGCGAGGCTCAGCGGGAACAGGTAGCCGGCCTTCTCGGCGGTTTCCTGCAGCGTCTGCAGGATGCAGCCGGCCTCCACCGTCATGGTGAGGTTGGCGGCGTCGATGGTACGGATCGCGTTCAGCCGCTGCAGGCTCAGCACCACCTGCGTGCCGCTGTCGTCGGGAATGGAGCCGACCGCGAGGCCGGTGTTGCCGCCTTGCGGAATCACCGCCGTGCCGGCCGCGGCGCAGGCCTTGACCACGTCGGCCACCTGCTGCGTGTTGGCCGGCCGCACCACGGCCAGCGACTTGCCGCGCGAGCGCTTGCGCCAGTCCTGCTCGTAGGCGGTGAGGTCGCCCTCGTTCAGCACATGCGATGCGCCGACGATGGCGCGCAGTTGTTCGATCAGGTCGGTGGAAGAAGTCATTGGGCGGAAGCCTCCAGTTGGCGGGCAGCGTTCTTGGCGTGGCGCAGGCGAAGCCGCACATGCCAGGCGCAGGCGGCGAAGAGCACGAGGCACAGCAGGACCTCGACGAGCGCGAGCACCTGGCTCACGCCGCTGGTGTCGCTCCAGGCGCGCACCACGCCCTCGGTGAAATAGAGCCAGATCATCAGGCTGACCCAGCGGTAGGTGTACATGCGGTTCTTCCAGAGCCCGGCGAGCGGAATGACCAGCGGCAGCACCTTCAGCGCCATCAGCGAGCCGCCGGGCCGCAAGGGCGCGAGCCACAGTTCCCAGGCCAGGCCGAGCACGATGAGGCCGACGACGCTGCCCACGGCGGCCCAGCGGGTGGCGCGAACGGAAGATGGAGGAGGCGGGGTGTCGGACACGGGTGGCGGGGACGCTGCGAAAAGAGCGGATGGCATGATACCGGCCATGAATCGTCGGCAACTCTGGAGGGATCTTTCGCGCTTCCCGTGGCGCAACACGGCAGCGGTGCTGGGCGAGCGCTTCCGGGAAGACCGGCTCGGCCTCACGGCCAGCAGCCTGACCTTCACCACCACCATCGCGATGGTGCCCTTCTTCACGGTGGCGCTGGCCCTGTTCACCGTGTTCCCGATGTTCGCGAAGATGCAGGGCCGGCTGCAGCGCTGGCTCATCGAAAGCCTGATTCCAGACAATATCGCGCGGCAGGTGCTGGGCTACCTGAACCAGTTCGCGAGCAAGGCCAGCGGGCTGGGCATCGCGGGCCTGATCGTGCTGCTGATCACCGCCATCGCACTGATCCTCACCATCGACAAGACGCTCAACAACATCTGGCGCGTGCGCACGCCGCGGCCGTTCGCGCAGCGGGTGCTCATCTATTGGGCGGCCATCACGCTGGGGCCGATCATCCTCGCGGTGAGCCTCTCCACCACCTCCTACGTGGTCGCGGCCACCAGCGACGTGGTGGGGCGCGGCATCGTGAAGCTGTTCTTCGACACCTTCGAGTTCATGCTGCTCGCGGTCGGCATGGCTTCGCTATACCACTACGTGCCCAACACCAACGTGCGCTGGTCGCATGCGTGGGCCGGAGGCATCTTCGTGGCGGCGGCCATCGAGATCGCCAAGCGCGTGCTGGGTTATTACCTGAGCCTGGTGCCGACGTACTCGGTGCTGTACGGCGCCTTCGCGACGGTGCCGATCCTGCTGGTGTGGATCTACGTGGCCTGGGTGATCGTGCTTCTGGGTGCGGTCATCGCCGCCTACCTGCCCAGCCTGCTGACGGGCGTCGCGCGGCGCGGCGGCACCGCCGGCTGGCCCATGCAGCTGGCCATGGAAACGCTGCAGCACCTGGCCCGAGCGCAGGCCACGCCTGCCAAGGGCATGGGCGCGACCGAACTGGTCACGCGCATGCGCGTGGATGCGCTGCAGCTGGCGCCGGTGCTCGAGACGCTGGTGGCGCTCGACTGGATCGCGCCGCTGGCGGAAGAGCTCGCCAACGAGGACCCGCGCTACGTGCTGCTGGCCGACCCGTCGACGCCCATCGAGCCGCTGCTGAAAGAGTTGCTGATGCCGCAGGCCGAGCCGCTCGAAGACCTCTGGCAGAAAGGCCCGCTGCGCTCCCTGAGGCTGGGCGACGTGCTCCTGATCTAGATCTTTACTCGCCCCAGCCAGATGTCGCGGTACATCGCCCAGTCGCCCATGAAGGAATAGAGCGGCCGCTTGAACGAGGCCGGCTTGTTCTTCTCGAAGCCGAAGTGCCCGACCCACGCGAAGCCGTAGCCCGCCACGAGGCCCGCCAGCAGCCACAACGGATTGAGCGTGACTATCAGCGCCACCAGGCACAGCAGCGAGATGGTCGAACCGGCGAAATGCAGCCGCCGGCAGGTGATGTTGGCGTGCTCGGTCAGGTAGAAGGGGTAGAACTCCGCGAAGCTCTTGAACTGGCGCGGATCGACGGCAGATGCGGGGGCAGTCGTGGTGTTCATCGTGCGAGTCTCCTGTACCCTGCGGGAGGGCTTTGTCCATAATAGCCACGACCTCCCGGCCGTACCACCCGGTCTTCCGATCACACCACCGACGCATCAGCCTTGAGCGCTCTTCCAAGCCTTCCAAGCACCCCCGAATCCGCCGGTCCGGCCGGCGATGCGCCTTGGGTCGTCTGCCTCTGCGCCGAATGGTGCGGCACCTGCCGCGACTACCGGCCGCTGCTCCAGGAAGTGGCGCGCGCGCATCCGCAGTTCCGCTTCGCCTGGGTCGACATCGAGGACCACGCCGACATCGCCGATGCCTTCGACGTCGAGACCTTCCCGACCCTGCTGGTCGCCGGTTCCGACGGCACGCGCTTCCTGGGTCCGTTGCTTCCGCATGCCGAAACGCTCTCGCGCATGCTCTCCGCGTTGCAGCCGCCACAGCCCTCGAGCCTCGACGTCGACCTGCTGCTGGCGGTGCTGAACAAGAAGCCCGCCGTCTTCGCGGTCTGACCGGAGTCTTCCCATGAAAGTCCTGATCTTCGGCGCCACCGGCATGGTGGGGCAGGGCGTGTTGCGCGAGTGCCTGCTGGCGCCCGATGTGGAAAGCGTCGTTGCGGTCGGCCGCAACCCCACGGGCCAGCAGAACCCGAAGCTGCGTGACCTGGTTCATAAAGACATGTACGACTACAGCGCCATCGAGCCGCAGCTGCAGGGCTTCGACGCCTGCTTCTTCTGCCTCGGCGTGTCGTCGGTGGGCATGAAGGAGCCTGAGTACAAGCGCATCACCTACGACCTCACGCTGGCGGCAGCCACCGTGCTCGCGCGGCTCAACCCGGGCATGACCTTCACTTACGTGACGGGCGCGGGTACCGACAGCAGCGAGCGCGGCAGCAGCATGTGGGCGCGCGTGAAGGGCGCGACCGAGAACGCCCTGCTGCGCTTGCCGTTCAAGGCGGCCTACATGTTCCGCCCCGGCATGATCCAGCCGCTGCACGGCATCCGTTCCAAAACGCCGGTCTACGACGCGGCCATCGTCGTGCTCAAACCCGTGCTCGGACTGGCCTTCCGCCTCTGGCCGAACCGGGTGACCACCACCGAGAAGCTGGGCCGCGCGATGCTGGCCGTGGCGCGCAAGGGCGCGGCCAAGCCGATCCTCGACCCGGCGGACATCAACGCCCTGGGCTGATCTCTTCTTTCTTCGCCGCGCCGGAAGCCCGCGCGCGCCCCAGCTTGCGCCGCCCCGCATTGGCGATGGCATCCACCAGATGCCGCACGAAGTCCTGCGCCAGTGGCGGCAGCGTGCGGCCTTCGAGCGCCAGCACCTGCAGCTGTCGCTGCTGCAGCGGTGCCTCCGCGAAGGGCCGCGCCACCACCGTGCCTTCGTCGATCAGGTGCATCACCGTGAGCAGGCCCGAGAGCATCACATCGGGCGTGCGCAGCAGCGGCAGCAGCACCGAGGAGAAATTGCTCACGAAGAGCGCCCGGTACTGCAGCCCCTGCAGGCTGCAGGCCTGGTCGAAGAGCTGGCGCGCGGTCACGCCCTTGTCGCCCACGGCCAGCGGATAGCGCACCGCGTCGGCCACCGACACCACGCGCTGCCGTGCCAGCGGGTGGTCGGGCCGCAGCACGGCGTACACCGGCGCGGTGGCCGAGTGCTCGATCTTCAGGCCGGGCTCGGGCGCGACCACGTACTTGAGCGCGATGTCGGTCTCGCCGCGCGCCAGCAGCGCACTCACGCCATCGGGCGAGCCCACGTGCAGCTCCAGCTGGCAACCGGGGTTGGCCGATTCGAAGCTGCGCATCACCAGCGGCATGAAGTGCCCCGCGAAGCCTTCGGTGCAGGCCATGCGGATGCGCCGCGCGCTCTGCCCGCCGAGGTCGCGTACCTGCTCGACCACCTGTTCGATGTCGAGCTGCGCATTGCGCAGGTGTGCCGCCAGCCGTTCGCCGGCTGCCGTGAGCGCCATGCCGCGCGCATGCCGTTCGAAGAGCGGCGTACCCAGGCTGTCTTCGAGCTTGGCGATCTGCCGGCTCACCGCCGACGAGGCCACGAAGAGGCGCGCCGCCGCCTGGTTGACCGAGCCGCTGCGCGCCACTTCGAGGAAGTGCCGCATCGGGATGCTGAGCAGCGGAAGCGTCATGACGGGCTGAAATGTCCGGAGTGTTGCCTTCAAGGCAATGGTAGCTTGCCAAAACGATGCTGGAAGCATCGGCCCTCAGGCCTTGTACTTGCTCTCCCGACGGACAGAAAGACAAGGAACCCCTTCATGCAACGCCCGGACAGCCTCGCCGCCGCAGCCGCCTATTTCGACGCAGGCGGCTTCTTCGCCGACCTCCAGCGCCGCGTCGCCTTCCGCACCGAGAGCGACACCGGCGCCGCCACGCCCGCGCTGGAGGCCTACCTGCGCGAGGAGATGATCCCGCCCCTCGCCGCACTCGGCTTCGCCTGCGAGGTGGTCGCCAACCCGGTGCCCGGCGGAGGCCCCTTCCTCATCGCGCGCCGCGTCGAGGATGCGTCCCTGCCCACGGTGATGACCTACGGCCACGGCGACGTGGTCAGCGGGCAGGACGCGCACTGGGAAGAGGGCCTGGCCCCCTGGGCGCTGACGGCACGCGGCGAACGCTGGTACGGGCGCGGCACGGCCGACAACAAGGGCCAGCACAGCATCAACCTGGGCGGCCTCGCGGCGGCGCTGGAAGCCCGTGGCGGCCGCCTGGGCTACAACGTGATTTGGCTCATCGAAATGGGCGAGGAAGCCGCCTCGCCCGGCCTGCACGCGGTGTGCGAGCAGCAGCGCGACAAGCTGCGCGCAGACCTGTTCATCGCCAGCGACGGCCCGCGGGTGAGCGCCGCGCGGCCCACGCTCTTCCTCGGCTCGCGCGGCGCGGTCAACTTCAGCCTGCGGCTGCGCGCCCGGCCGCGCGGCTATCACTCGGGCAACTGGGGCGGCGTCCTGGTCAATCCGGGCACGGTCGTCAGCCATGCGGTGGCCTCGCTGGTCGATGCGCGCGGGCGCATCCTCGTCGAGGCGCTGCGCCCGCCGCCGGTGACGCAGGCGGTGCGCAACGCGCTGGCCAGCATCGCCATCGGAGGCGGCGCGGACGACCCCGAGGTCGACGAGGGCTGGGGCGAGCCCGGCCTGAGCCCGGCGGAGCGGCTGGTGGCCTGGAACACCATCGAGGTGCTGGCGCTCGGCGCGGGCTCGCCGCAGCGGCCCGTCAACGCGATTCCCTCCGAGGCCGTGGCGCACTGCCAACTGCGCTTCGTGGTGGGCACGCCCTGGCAGGACCTGCAGAAGATCGTGCGCGCGCATCTCGACGCGCACGGCTTCGGCCAGATCGAGGTGCAGGTCACGCTGACCGGCGCGGCGACGCGGCTCGACGTCGAGAACCCCTGGGTGGGCTGGGCGCGCAAGTCCATCGAGGAAAGCAGCGGCCGGCGGCTCGATCTTCTGCCCAACCTCGCCGGCTCACTGCCCAACGACGTCTTCGCCGACCTGCTCGGGCTGCCCACGCTGTGGGTGCCGCATTCGTACCCCGCCTGCGCGCAGCACGCGCCCAACGAACACCTGCTCGCGCCGCTGGCGCGCGAGGGCCTGCAGATCATGGCCGGCCTGTACTGGGACCTGGGCGAGCCGGGCCTCGCGCCCTGGGCTGCCGGCCGGCTTTCGCAATCCGCTTCCACTCTTTCCTGACACGCACCATGGACAACGCCATCTCACGCCGCCGCTTCGGACTGCTGCTTTCCGCTTCCGCCGTGCTGGGCGCACATTCGCCCGTCTTCGCCCAGGGGGGCTGGCCCGAACGTCCGATCAGGCTGGTCGTGCCATTCCCGCCGGGCGGCGGCACCGACCTGGTGGCGCGCGCCATGGGGCAGACGCTGTCGGAGCAGCTCGGCCAGCCCATCGTGGTCGACAACAAGCCCGGCGCGTCCACCATCATCGGCACCGACGCGGTCGCCAAGGCCGCGCCCGACGGCTACACGCTGCTGCTGTCGGGCTCGACCAGCTTCAGCGTGAACCCGGCCCTGCGCGCCAAGCTGCCCTACGACACGGTGCGCGACCTCGCGCCCATTGCCATCGTCGCGCGCACGCCCCTGGTGCTGGTGGTGGGCAAGGGCCAGCCCTGGCAGTCGCTGCCCGAACTCGTCGCGGCGGCCAAGGCCAAGCCGAAGAGCATCCGCTACGCCACTTTCGGCTCGGGCTCGGGGCCGCACCTGTCGGGCGAGCTGTTCGCTTTGGCCGCGGGCATCCAGCTGCAGGACATTCCGTACAAGGGCAGCAGCCAGAGCTCGCTGGCGGTGATCGGCGGCGAGGTCGAGATCGCCATCGACACCGTGGCCGCCGTGGCGCCGCACGTGCGCGCGGGCAAGCTGCGCGCGCTGGGCATCGTGGGCGCGACGCGCTCCAGCATGTTGCCCGAGGTGCGCACGCTGGCCGAGCAGGGGCTGCCCGAGGCCACCTTCGACGCCTGGTACGGCTTCGCGGCCCCCGCGCGCACGCCGGCGCCCGTGATCGACAAGCTCGCCCGCACGGTCGTCGCGACCATGGGCCACCCGGCGCTGCAGGCCCAGCTGCGTGCGCAGGGCATGGAGCCGGTGGCCATCGGCGCGGCGGCCTTCCGCACGCAGATGGAAGGCGAGATCTCGCGCTACCGCGCGCTCGCCCACCGGGCGGGCATCGCGGCGGAATAGACGCTCAGGCGCTCAGGAAATCGCGCAGCGCGAACAGCACCGCGTCGGGCGCCTCGCTCATCAGCGCGTGGCCCGCGTGCACCGTCACCACTTTCGCGTTGCGCGCCTTGCCCACCAGCGCCTTGGTGGCGCGCGGCGGCGTCATCTGGTCGGCGTCGCCGAGCAGGAAGAGCACTGGGCACTGCACCTTCTCGATGGCCGCCTCGCCGTTCGCGTAGTCGTTGCAGGCCTTGAAGCCGATGTGGAACACGTTCGCCTCGCGGTTGCTTGCGAGCACGCGGCGCATCAGCGCGCGCGAGCTGCCGTAGAGCCAGGTGCCCGGGCCGAGCGAGGAGGGCGGCGGCGCGAGCAGCGAGTGCGAGAAGGTGTTGACCATGGCGATGGCGCGCTGCGGGTCGCTCACCGAGCTTTCGAGCAGCGCGGGCGACACCGCCATCGGATAGGCCGTGCCGACCATCGCGAGTTGCGTGATGCGCTGCGGCGCGCGCGAGGCCGCCTCCAGCGCGATCAGCGAGCCGAAGCTGTGGCCGACCAGCGCGGCCTTCTGCACGCCGGCCGCGTCGAGCAGCGCGATCACGAACTGCGCAGCCTCCTCCACGCTGGCCGGCGGCGGGCCTTCGCTCTTGCAGTGGCCGGGCAGGTCCACCGCGAGCACGTTCCAGCCGTGGTTGGCGAACCAGCGGCTCTGCAGGATCCACACGCTGTGGTCGTTGAGCACGCCGTGGATGAACACGACCGTGGGCTTTGCCGCATCGAAGGGCTTGCCGCCGGTGTAGCAGTAGGTGGTGTGGCCGTTGACGGTGTAGTTCATCTCAGGCACCTGCCTTTTCCGCGGCCTTCAGGGCGCGCTTGAGGTCGTCGATCAGGTCGGCCGGGTCTTCCAGGCCGATCGACAGGCGGATCGTGCCCTGAGAAATGCCCGCGCCCGCCAGCGCCTCGTCGGTCATGCGGAAGTGCGTGGTGCTCGCGGGGTGGATCACCAGGCTGCGGCAGTCGCCCACGTTGGCCAGGTGGCTGAAGATCTTCAGCGTCTCGATGAAGGCCTTGCCCTGCGCGCGGCTGCCCTTGATGTCGAAGCTGAACACCGCGCCCGCGCCGCGCGCGCCGTGGCGCAGCAACTTCTGCGCGAGCGCATGGCTCGGGTGCGATTCGATCAGCGGATGCCCCACGCGCGACACGAAGGGGTGGCTCGCGAGGAATTCGACCACCTTCTGCGTGCTGTCGATGTGGCGCTCCATGCGCAGCGGCAGCGTCTCGATGCCCTGCAGGATCAGCCAGGCCGTGTGCGGGCTCATCGAGGCGCCGAAGTCGCGCAGGCCCTCGCGGCGGGCGCGCAGCAGGAAGGCGCCCACCGTGCTTTCCTCGCTGAACACCATGTTGTGGAAGCCGTCGTAGGCCTGCGTCAGCTCGGCGAATTTGCCGGATTTCTCCCAGTCGAAGCTGCCGCCGTCGACCACCACGCCGCCGATCACCGTGCCGTGGCCCGACAGGAACTTGGTGGCCGAGTGATAGACCAGGTCGGCGCCCCAGTCGAAGGGCTTGATGAGGTAGGGCGAGGTGAGCGTGGAATCGACCAAGAGCGGCACGCCGGCCTCGTGGGCGATGTCGGCCACAGCGGGGATGTCGAGCACGTCCAGCCCCGGGTTGCCCACCGTCTCGCCGAAGAAGAGCTTGGTCTCGGGGCGCACCGCGGCGCGCCAGCCGTCGAGGTCGCCGGGCTTCACGAAGGTGGTCTCGATGCCGAAGCGGCGCATCGTGTAGTGCAGCAGGTTCTGCGAGCCGCCGTACAGCGCCGTGCTGGCCACGATGTGCGAGCCCGCGCCCATCAGCGTGGCCACCGACAGGTGCAGCGCGGCCTGCCCGCTGGCGGTGGCGATGGCGCCGATGCCGCCTTCGAGCGCCGACACGCGCTGCTCCAGCACCGCGTTGGTCGGGTTGCTGATGCGCGAATACACGTGGCCGGCGCGCTCCAGGTTGAAGAGGGCGGCGGCGTGGTCGCTGGATTCGAAGACGAAGGAGGTGGTCAGGTGGATCGGCACCGCCCGCGCGCCGGTGGCGGGGTCGGGCGCGGCGCCGGCGTGCAGCGCGAGGGTGTCGAAACCGGGGTCGGAATATCCGGGCATGAGGGCCTTTCTCGTGTCTGAGCTGTTGTCTCCTGGCAATGCCCCGTTACGTCTGCAATTCATGCGTGCGCGACAGGGGCGCTCAGGTCGGCGTCGATTGTGGGCTATATTCAAAAACGGCACGCCCGCCGAGATAGCCGAGATTGAGTTCCCAGAGGAGCAAAACGATGAAAGTCAGCGACATCCTTCGCGTCAAGGGCAATACGCTCTTCACCATCACGCCAGACGACCTGCTGGCAGAAGCCGCCAAGACGATGGCGGAAAAGGACATCGGTTCGCTGGTGGTCATGGAGCACGGCGACCTGGTCGGCATGCTCACCTTCCGCGAGGTGATCGTGGCCATCGTCGGCAACGGAGGCCAGGTCGGCACCATGCAGGTCCGCAAGGTCATGGACGACGCCCCCGTCACCTGCACGCTCGAAACCGACCTCGACGAGATCCGCCGCATCATGCTGGAGCGCCACGCGCGCTACATGCCCGTGATGGACAAGCGCATGCTGATGGGCGTGATCAGCTTCTACGACGTGGCCAAGGCCGTGGTGGACAGCCAGAACTTCGAGAACAAGATGCTCAAGGCCTATATCCGCGACTGGCCCGAGGAAGACGAGAAGGCCGGCTGAGCGCAGACAGCCCGGCGCAACGCCCGGCTTGATGCGAGAACACCGAGGAACCGGCTTCGCCGGGCCTCAGGTGTTGCCCCCGGTAGGGGGGGCGAAGCGGACACGAAGTGCCGCGCAGCCTGGGGGCGAGTCCTCTATTCCTTGATGTTTGCGGTCTGCACGATCTTCTGGTTGCGCGCGTACTCGGCCTGCACGAACTTCGCGAACGATTCCGGCGTGCCGCTGCCCGGCAGCGCGCCTTGCTCCACCAGCTTGCTGCGCACGCCTTCTTCCTGCAGCACCGCGTTGAGCTCCTGGTTGATGTGCGCGACCACGGCCGGCGGCGTTTTCGCGGGTGCGAAGATGCCGGTCCAGCTCACCATGTCGAAGCCCTTGAGGCCGGGCATCTCGTCGAAGGTGGGCACGTTGGGCAGCGCGGCCAGCCGCTTGGTGCCGGTGATGCCCAGCGCCTTCAGCCGCTTGCCGTTCACGTGCGGAATCGCGCTGGTGCTCACCAGCATCGCCAGGTCGACCTGCTCGCCGATCACGTCGGTGGCGATCTGCGCGCCGCCGCGGTAGGGCACGTGGGTGACGAAGATGCCGCTGCGCTCCTTCAGCAGCTCCATGGCCAGTTGCAGCACCGTGCCCACGCCCGAGGTCGCGTAGTTGTACTTGCCGGGCTTGGCCTTCGCGAGCTTCACGAAGTCGGAGAAGGTCTGGGCCCCGAGGCCGGGCCGCGCTACCAGCACCATCGGCGCGGTGTTGAGCATGCCCACCGGGGCGAGGTCTTTCAGCGGATCGAAGCGGAAGGCCGAGGGGTTCACCAGCTTGCCGATGGCGATGGCACTGTCGGGGCCCGCCACCAGCGTGTAGCCGTCGGGCGCCGCGTTCACCGCCTTGGCCACGCCGATGGCGCCGCCCGCGCCGGCCACGTTCTCGACCACCACCGACTGCTTGAGCCGTTCGCCGAGGCGCTGCGCCACGAGGCGCGCGTTCACGTCCACGCTGCCGCCGGCCGTGAAGGGCACGATCAGCGTGATGGGCTTGGCGGTGGGCCATGCCGCCTGTGCGAGGGCGGCGGTGGGGAGGGTGGCGCAGAGCGCAGCGGCGAGGAGCAGGCGGCGGGGCGTGTTCATGGCGTGGGTCATTCGTGGTTGGTGGGGACGGGTTCGGTGTCGAGCCGGGCGCGCAGCGCGTCGAACTCGGCGCTCCATTGCGTGCGCCATTCGCGGCGCTGCGCCTCGTCGATCCATGCGCCGTCGAGGCCGTTGAGCATGAAGCCGCGCAGGTCGTCCAGGCCGAAGCCGAAGTCGCGCACCATCATCAGCCAGGCCTGCGTGGGCGTGACCTTGTGCAGCGTCGGGTCGTCGGTGTTGGGGTGGATGCGCAGGCCCAGGCCGGGCATGCGGCGGATGGGGTGATCCAGCGCCCAGCGCTCGGGCGGCAGCGTGCGCAGGTAGTAGGAGTTGGTGGGCACGACGGTGAAGATCACGCCGCGCTCGGCGCAGCGGCGCGCGTAGTCGGGCTGGTCGACCACCGTGTAGCCGTGGTCGATGCGGTCGACCTGCAGTTCGTCGAGCGCAGTGCGCACGTTGGTCCAGGGCATGCCAAACTCGCCGGCGTGCGCGGTGGTCTTCAGGCCGGCCTTCTTCGCCTCGGCATAGGCCCGGGCGAACAGTTCCGGCGGACGGTCGACCTCGCGGTAATCGATGCCGATGCCGATCACCTCATCGCAGCGGTTGGCCTTCACCCATTCGACCATCTCCACGGCCGCCTCGGGGCTGGCCTCGCGGTCGATGGCGGCGACGAGCCGGCCCGAGATGCCGAATTCCGTCTTCGCATCGTGGATGGCGCGCACGATGGCGCCCTGCGCGAGCGGATAGGCGATGCCCGATTCATGCACCGTGCCGGTCGGGTTCCAGAAGAACTCCGCATGACGCACGTTGTGGGCAGCGGCGTCCTGCAGATATTCGAGCGTGAGCTGATAGAGGTCGCCGGCGCTGCGCACCAGCTGGGCGTCGAGCGCGCGCAGCACCCGCAGCACGCCGACCGGCTTCTCGCCGCGCGTGTAGAAGCCCTCGATCTCGTCGTCGGCCAGCGGGGAGCCGGCGCGGCGGTTGAGCTGCTTGAAGGTTTCGTGGCGCACGGTGCCGAACAGGTGGCAGTGCAGCTCGGCCTTGGGCATCGCGTGCAGCATCGCCTCCAGCGTGAGGGGCGCTGCGGAGGCAACGGGCGCGGACGTGGGGCTGGTCATGGCGGCAGTCTAGTAATGGCGTCCTCATAAGGAAAATTTTGAATTTCTATAATTTGATTCACTGAATCAATAACCGAGGTTCGCCATGGCCGCCTTGCCCCTGCGCGCGCTCACGCTGCGCCAGCTCCAGTTCTTCTCGGTGCTGGTGGAAGAAGGCCAGTTCGGCCGGGCGGCGCGGCGGCTGGCCATCACGCAGCCGGCCCTGAGCAACGCCATCAAGCAGATGGAAAAGCTGCTCGGCGCAGAACTGCTCACCCGCTCGACCCATCGACTGGAACTCACGCCCGTGGGCGCCGAGGTGCTGGCGCGTACCGACTTCCTGGTCAACACCTTCGAGGTGGCGCTGCGCGACATCGAAAGCACCGTGCAGCGCGGCCGGGCTTATGTGCGCGTCGGCGTGATCCCCTCGGCCAGCGCGCGCGTGGCGACGGCTGCCAGCGAGTTCCTTCGCGACGGCCACCGAGAGGTCGAGCTGTCGTGGCGCGACGCCCCTTCGAACACGCTGCTGGCCGAGCTGCGCAGCGGCCAGATCGACATGGCCGTGGCCGCCATCACCGAGCCGCCGGGCGGGCTGACCTGCATCGACCTGTTCCGCGATCCGCTGGTACTGGTGGTGCGGCGCGACCACCCGCTGGCGGCGGCCGGCGACGCGAGCTGGGAGGCCATCGGCAAGGAGCGGCTGGTGCTCTTCGAAAGCGGCAGCATGCCCGCGCTGGGCAACCCGGCGCGCGCGCAGTTCGCCCAGGGGCCGCAGCCGTACCGCGTGAGCTACTCCGAGACGCTCTATGCGCTGGTGCGCGGCGGACAGGCGCTGGGGCTGATGCCGCGCCTGTACACCTCGTCGCTGCGCGACCCCGAACTGGCTGTGGTGCCGCTGCTGAAGCCGCGCGTCGAGCGCCGCGTGGTGCTGGCCTACCTGCCGGGGCCGATGCGCAACGTGGTGGCGCAGGAACTCATCGCATTCCTGCGCGAGCGGCTGCCGCAGGCCGGCGAAGCGGCGGTACGGCGCGTGAGCGGCAAGGCCGCGCGGGCGCGGCGCTAAGCCATCTGCGTCTCGAGGCGGAAGCGCTCCAGCGTCCAGCCTTCGCCGAGCAGGAACATGCGCGTGTGCAGCCCGGCGAGCGCTTCACCCTCGACCTCGCGGCCCAGGTAGCTCAGCTGCTTGTTCCGCAGGTCGGCGAAGCCCGTCTCGTAGTGGCTCGACAGGCTCTGCCAGAGCGCATGCGCGCCCGGCGACTGCCGCGCGCCGCTCATGAGGCAGAGGCCCCGGTCCAGCGCCCAGCGGTAGACGGCGGAAGCCAGCCCGCGCCGCTGCCAGTCCGGGGCGTATTGCGAATGCGGTGCGCGGATGTGGCGCTCCGCCCTGCGGCTCAGTTCGATCAGCCGGTTGAACACGGTGTAGCCGACCAGCCTGTCTCGGCGCAGGTCCTCGATGTAGACGTACAGCTCGCCGTCGGCTTCGCGAAAGCGTGCGCGCAAGCCGGGGTCATCGAGCACGAGGCCCGGCATGTCCTGCAGGCGGCCTTGCAGGGCGCGCATGCGTTCGTGGACGGGCGCGAGCGTGGCCTTGCCCGGATCGACGTCGATGCGCAGCTCGGCCGGCCTGGGGCGCCAGTCCGGCAGCGAGGGGATGGAGAACGCGAATGGCAGTGCCAGCGATGTCATGCCGCACTCCGCCGGACCGCCGCCGTGGAACTCGGTGCCTGCATGCCATGAGGCACCACGAGCACGTCGCCCGTGGACCACCGCAGCACGCGCAGCGCCACGCTGCCGAGCAGGAAATCCGTCAGCGCCGAACGTCTGCGCTTGCCGACCACCAGCAGGTCGGCCTGGCTGTACTGCTGCTGCACGGCCGCCTGCCGCGCAGGGTCGCCGCGGCCGACCGACGAGACCACGCGGTTGCGGCGCGCGCTCGACGCATCCGACAGCCACAGCATGCGTTCGCGCGCATGGCGGGCGCAGGTGTGGCGGTAGGCATCGATGGCGTGCGTCGACACGTCCGCACAGCGCAGCTTGCCTTCGTGCATGGGCGTGAAGGCGTGGAACAGCTCGACGTCGGCCTGCGCGTCGAAGGCGCAGGCGAGGTCGACCAGCGGACGCGACGCCTCCATGAGGTCGACCGCGACCAGCATGCGCCGGTAGCCGCCGGGCTGCGCGTCGAGCCGCGCGACCAGCACCGGCCGCTGCGCCGCCCGCAGCAGCCGCTCGGCCGGCTGGCCCCGGAAGAAGGCTGCGAGCGAGCGGTCGGGCTCGTCGCCGATCACCACGAGATCGCACCAGCGCGCCTCGAGCGCGGCGTCCTCGAGCCGCCCGCGCGTGCCGTCGATCTTCTTGACGAGGATGCCGAAGCGCTCGGCCACTTCGAGGCACACCGCGCCGAGGCCGCCTGCCGCATCGGCATCGGCCGTACCCGCGAAGCCCGCGGGCGCGTACATGATCTTCAGCAGCGCGCCGTGCACCGCCGCGATGGTGGCCGCGCGCACCACCGTGCGCAGGCCGTGCGCCGACAGGTCGGTGACCGCCAGGATCGATTGGATGTTGTTGTTCATCGTCCGTGTTCTTTCCGCATGACGAGGCCCATCGCCGGCCGTGGTGAAGCGGCTGGCGACAGGCGAATGAATCAGCGAGGGAAAGCGCGGCGCGCCCGCACGGGCGCGCTACCGCGCGGGGCTTGGGCCCGGCGGTCGATGAAGATGTGCTGAAGAAGGGGGAAGGAAGAGGCTGACCGCCGGGCTCAGAGATCTGCGAGGGTCTGGTGCGACCCCGCGGCGGTCCGCGCAGTGAAGACTGCGCGCGGCGTGCTGCGGATCAAGGGCTGGCGTTGCATGGCGGCCGAGTGTAGGAAGACCGGCGCACAAGGGCAAACAAAGGCCTCACGGCCCTTGCCAGATTGTTTTCTTGTTTCTCTCAGCCGTTCAGCTCGGCTGCCGCATGGATCGTCTCGCGCACGCGCGGATAGATCTGCGCATTCCACTTGCTGCCGCTGAACACGCCGTAGTGTCCGACGCCGGCCTGCAGGTGATGCGCCTTCATGTAGGGCCGGATGCCGGTGCACAGGTCTTGCGCCGCCACCGTCTGCCCCACGGAGCAGATGTCGTCACGCTCGCCTTCCACGGTGAGCAGCGCCGTGCGGCGGATGGCTGCCGGGTTCACGGTGCGCTCGCCCACGGTGAGCCTGCCCAGCGGCAGGTCGTAGGTCTGGAACACGCGCTCCACGGTCTCCAGGTAGAACTCGGCCGGCAGGTCGTTCACGGCCAGGTACTCGTCGTAGAAGGTGCCGATGGTGCGGGCCTTCTCGATGTCGCCCTCGACCAGGTGGCTGTACATGTCCTCGAACTGCTTCTTGTGGCGCTCGGGGTTCATGCTCATGAAGGCCGACAGCTGCAGGAAGCCCGGGTACACGCGCCGCATCATGCCGGCGTGCGGCCACGGCACGTGGCTGATGAGGTTGCGCCGGAACCAGTCGATGGGCCGGTCGGTCGCGAGCTTGTTCACCGCGGTCGGGTTGATGCGGCAGTCGACCGGGCCCGCCATCAGCGTCAGGCTGCGCGGCGTGGCGGGGTTGCCGTCCTCGGCCATCAGCGCGGTGGCGGCCAGGGCGGCCACGCAGGGCTGGCACACCGCCACCATGTGCACGCCCGGGCCTACGGCCTCCAGGAAGCGGATGAGCTGCAGCGTGTAGTCGTCCAGCCCGAAGCCGCCATGCCACAGCGGCACGTCGCGCGCGTTGTGCCAGTCGGTCAGGTACACGTCGTGGTCGCGCAGCAGTGTGCGCACCGTTTCGCGCAGCAGCGTGGCGAAATGGCCCGACAGTGGTGCGGCCAGCAGCACCGGCGGATGCACTGCATCGGTGTCCTTGCGGAAATGCAGCAGGGTGCCGAAGGGCGAGACGAGGGTTTTCTTCTCGTGCACGGCCACCTCGGCGCCGTCGGAGACCACGCTGCGGATGCCGTAGTCGGGCCGGGTGTGGGTCAGCCGCATGCGCGAGAACACCTCGAACTGGGCGGCCATGCGCCGCATCATGGTGCGCTCGGTGCCATCCTTCCACAGCGCCTTGGCCATGTACTGCGCCGCGAGCCGCGCCGGGGAGAGCAGGTCGGCTTGGTTCTGGTAGGCCCGGTACAGCATGAGCATCGCGCAGGCAAGTTGCGGGCCAGCCGCATGGCATGGGGCTTGCACGCGGCACGGGCAAAGGCGCAACGCCCAAGGAGAGCTCCGAGATGGCCAAACCCGTACTCACCATCAGCAGCAAGAACTACGGCGCCTGGGCGCTGCGCGGCTGGCTGATGTGCAGGCTGGCGGGGCTGGACTTCAGCGAGAAGGTGATCCCGCCCGACGACCCGGCCATGAAGGCCGAGATGCTGCTGCTGTCGTCGTCGATGCTGGTGCCCTCGCTGCAGCACGGCGGCGTGAAGGTGTGGGACACGCTGGCCATCGGCGAGTACCTCAACGAGATCAAGCCCAAGGCCGGCCTGCTGCCCTCCGACATCGCGGCCCGCGCCCACTGCCGCGCCATCTGCGGCGAGATGCATTCGGGCTTCGCCTCGATGCGCGGCGCGCTGCCGATGAACATCAAGGCCCATTTCAAGAACTTCAAGGTGTGGTCGCGCGCACAGGCCGACATCGACCGCATCGTTGCCATCTGGCGCGAGTGCCTCAAGGCCTACGGCGGCCCGTTCCTCTTCGGCAGCCAGCCGGGCATGGCCGACGCGATGTATGCACCGGTGGTCACGCGCTTCCTGAGCTACGACGTGGCGCTCGACAGCGTCTGCGCCGCCTACTGCAAGCGCGTGATGGAACTGCCGGCCATGAAGGAATGGGTGGCTGCCGCGAAGCAGGAGCCCGACGAGATCGACGAGCTCGACGCGGAGTTCTGAGCGCCGGCCCGGCTTCGCACTTCATGCATTCGTTGGAGGCGGCGGCCCGAAGCCGGCCTGCGCCAGCTTGCGTTCGATGCTCTGCGCGGCCTGCTGCATGTCGGCCAGGTACGCGGACACGATCTCGCGCTCGCTCTTCACCGCCGGCAGCCACGCGCAGCTGAGGCAGCCCACCACCCGATCTTCTTGCCGCAGCGGCACCGACACCGCGCCGAAGCGGTCGGGCGAATCCAGGCTGGTCGAGGTCGGGTCGCGCGCCACGTATCCCAGGTCGCGCGCATGCGCCACCATGCGGCGGATGTTCTCGGGGCGCCGCGCGCCGCGGTCGAAGTCGTTCGGCGAGCGCGCCAGCGCGGCGAGGATCTCGCGCCGCTCTTCCTCGGGACAGAACGACAGGTAGCAGCGGCCCAGCGACGACAGCAGCATCGGCGGCCGGAAGCCCAGCGCGCGGTAGTTGACCGCAAGGCCGTTGCGCGGCCGGTCGGTGTCGAGGATGAGCATCGCCGTGCCGTCGCGCACGCCCAGGTCGATGGGCCACGGCACCAGCCGCTGCAGCGTGGCGCGTGCAGGGGCAGCAAGCGCCGAGAGCCGCGTGCGCCATGCCGCCACGGGCCCCGACTGGCCGGTGGCCGACGCGGGCACGTAGCGCTTGTCGTGCTCGCTGCGTTCCACCCAGCCCGCCTGCTGCAGCGTCTTGAGGATGCGCAGCAGCGTGGCCTTCGACACGCCGGTCTGCCGGTGCAGCTCCTGCAGCGTCACGGCCGAGGAGCGCTGGATGGCCAGCATCACGTCGAGCCCGCGGCGCAGCGCGTCGATCGACTTCACGCTCTGCGTGCCCATGGTGTCGGACATGTCGGTCTCCAGAAAAAAGGTTCACTCAGTGAAACTATATCTTCTGGCCGCGCAGCCTCGTTCCTACAGTGCGTTCGACCCCAACGTCGTCCCACCGAGAAGGAAAAGAGCATGTTGTTTCACCACCGAAACGCGGCCCGTGCCGCTGCTGCAGCCGTTCTTTCGCTATGTGCCGCCACCGCGGCCATGGCGCAGGCATGGCCCTCCAAGCCCATCACCATCGTCGTGGCCTACCCGGCGGGCGGCGACACCGACGCCATCGCGCGCACCTATGCCGAGAAGCTCTCGCAGCGCACCGGGCAGCCGGTGCTGGTCGACAACCGGCCCGGCGCGAGCGGCATGATCGGCAACGTATGGGTCGCGAAGGCGCCCGCCGACGGCTACACGCTGCTCTTCACGCCCAGCACCTTTCCCATCGCGCAGCATGTGCTGAAGGCCGGCCCGGGCGTGGCGCACGACGTGGTGAAGGACTTCACCCCCATCGTGAAGACCGGCAACATCCCGCTGCTGCTGGTGACCTCGCCCGCGAGCGGCATCCAGAGCGTCGCGCAGCTCGTGGCTGGGGCGAAGGCCGGCAAGACCGTCACCTACGGCACACCGGGCGCGGGCTCGCCGATGCACATCGCGGGCGAATTGCTCAACAAGGACGCGGGCATCTCGGCCACGCACGCGCCGTACCGCGGCGTGGCGCCGGTGGTGAACGACACGCTGGGCGGCCACGTCAGCGTGGGCTGGATCACCCCCGGCGCGGTGGCGGGCCACATCGCCACCGGCAAGCTGCTTCCGCTCGCGGTCGCGGAACGCCAGCGCACGAAGCTGATGCCCGAGGTGCCCACCTTCATCGAACTGGGCTTCAAGGACGTGGACGTGAGCGCTTGGATGGGCCTGCTCGGCCCGAAGGCGATGCCCGCCGACGTGGTGCAGGCGCTCAACAGGCACTTCAACGAGATCCTGAAGATGCCCGACGTGCAGGCCAGGATGGCCGCGCTCGGCATCGAACCCGTGGGCGGAGCGCCGGCCGTGCTGGCCAAGCAGATTTCGGACGACGACCAGCGCTTCGGCAGGCTGGTGCGCGAGTTCGGCATCCGCGCCGATTGAAGACAAGCGACAAGGAGACCATTCGATGTTGAGTGAAGAGAAGAACCGCCTGCTGACCGAAGTGGGCCCTGGCAAGCCGATGGGCGATTACCTGCGCCGCTACTGGCATCCGATCGCGGGCGCGAGCGAGTTCGACGACAAGGCGGTGAAGCCGCTGCGCATCCTCGGCGAAGACCTGGTGCTCTACAAGGACCTGAGCGGCAACTACGGCCTGGTCGATCGCCGCTGCCCGCACCGCAACGCCGACATGTCGTACGGCTACGTCGAGCAATGCGGCCTGCGCTGCAGCTACCACGGCTGGCAGTACGACCAGAGCGGCCAGTGCGTGCACCAGCCCTTCGAGGAAACGCTGGACCCCGGCGCGCGCATGCGCAGGAACACGAAGATCAAGGCCTACCCGGTGCAGGAGAAGGCCGGGCTGCTCTGGGCCTACATGGGCCCGCAGCCCGCGCCGCTGCTGCCCGACTGGGAGCTCTTCAACTGCGCGAACGGCTTCGCGCAGGCGGTGTTCGCCGAGGTTCCGTGCAACTGGTTCCAGTGCCAGGAGAACTCCATCGACCCGGTGCACTTCGAGTGGACCCACAACAACTGGACCACGCGCCTGCAGGGCGACGAGGGGCCCTATGTGCCCACGCACCTGAAGCTTGCCTTCGAGGAGTTCGAGCACGGTTTCGTCTACAGGCGCCTGCGCGGCGGCGAGCGCGAGGACAACGTGATGTGGACCACCGGCCGCGTCACGCTGTGGCCCAACGGCTTCTTCCTGGGCCACCACTTCGAATGGCGCGTGCCCATCGACGACCACAACACGCTGAGCGTGCTGTGGGTGCTGAGCCGCGTGCCGAACGAGCAGGAGCCTTACGTGCAGGAGCGCATTCCTTCCTGGTACGGGCCCATCAAGGACCCGGCGACGGACCGATGGATCACCAGCCACGTCGCCAACCAGGACTTCGTGGTGTGGGTAGGGCAGGGCACCGTCACCGACCGCACGCGCGAGAAGCTGGGCCAGAGCGACAAGGGCATCGTGATGATGCGGCGCCGCTTCTTCGAGGAGCTGGAGGCGATGCAGGCCGACCCGGCGCACGAGCCCAAGGGGCTGATCCGCGATCCGGAGAAGAACCGCGACGTGTTCCTGCCCTCGGCGTGCCGCGACGAGATGATCAACGGCCTGCCGCGCAGGGAGCTGGCGGCGCATCCGCTGCTGGGGCCTTACCTGAAGGACTTCTTCGGCCAGGCAGGGCAGCCCGACGAGGTGCGCGCGGCCTACGAGAAGGCCATCGGGCAGAAGGTGGAGGGCGCCACCTTCTTCAAGGTGCACGGCGCCGGCGCCGAAGAGACGGCCTAGCGGCGGAACAGCCGCAGGTCGAGCTCGCTTTCCTCGCCCAGCCACATGGCGTGCGTCGTGTGGTCGGCGAGGTCGTCGCCCGTCACGCCGTGCACGAACACGTCGAGCCCGTCGCGGTTGGCTTCCAGCCATTCGATGACCTGGTCGAACTCGGCGGCGTCGAAGGCGAGCTGGCAACTCCAGTGCGGATGCGGGCCCACCAGCCGCTCGTGCACGCGGCCGACCACCACCATCAGCTCACGGCCCGCGCGTTCGCAGAGGGCCTTGGCCTGCGCGAGCGTGTCGGGGCCGAAATAGACGTGGGCGTGGTACTGGGCGTAGAGGTTTTCTGGGCGGCGAGGCATGGTGCGCTCATTGTGATCCTGTTCGCGGGCCGAGGTGGAAGCGCCCGCTGTAGCGGAACACGTCGCCGAACCAGCGGTGGCGCAGCAGCATCTTCATGGTGAAGCGGTCGACGTCGGCCGGATCGGGCCGTTCCTCCACATAGGCCGTACCCATGAACAGGCCGAGCGGCAGCGGAATGCGCAGCCCCGCGACGCGCCAGACGTAGCCCAGGTCGCGGAACACCACCGCGCCTTCTTCCGCGCTCACCGCGAGGCGCATGCCGATGCCGAAGCGCACGTACTCGGTCACCTCGCTGCCATGGGCCGCGTCGTGCTCCATGTGCGAGCGGAAGTGGAAGGGCGGCCTGCCGGGGAAGTGGAAGACGCGGTCCCAGTGGAGCGTGGCGTTGTCGGGGCGGCAGCGGTAGTGCACCTCGATGGGCACTTCCTTGCCCTGGTGCGGCACCAGCGCGCCGAACAGCCGGCCGAAGGGCATCAGCAGCGCGGCCCAGGGCGAGTGCCAGACCTCGTCCATGGTGCCGCGCACGCAGACGTAGTCGTCGGAGAACGGCCTCATCGTGTAGTGGCGGCGGATGACCTCGCCCAGCCGTTCCCAGGCGGGGCCGAGCGCCTGCTGGAAGACGGGCTGCATCGTTGTCATCCGGCTGAGGCAGCTGTTGCCGTGGCCTCGCTGCGCGCCTTGTAGAAGCGCAGGATGTTCTCCGAGGCGTCGTTCAGCAGCAGGTGCATGACGCGGTCGGCATACCAGTTGAAGCTGGTGCTCAGCCGCCACGACACCGCCACGCGCAGCTCGGTGCCGCCGTCGCGCGGCGTCAGCGTGTAGGTGGCGTCGCGCAGGTCGAAGTACTGGCCGCCGATCATCACGTGGTCGTCGAGCGCGCCGGCAGGGAAGGAGTCGGGCGAGAAGCGGAAGCGCCACTTCAGCAGGCGATTGGGCTGCCACTCGGTGATGACTTCCTCGAAGTGCACGTTCTTCTGCCACTGCACCTGGCGCACGCGGCCTTCGGGTGTGTCGACGGTCACGCCCGACACCGGCATCGGTACGCCGATGCGGTAGGCCCATGCGTCGCCGACCTCGGCGGGGCGGATGTCGCTCGCGGCATTGAGCTCGTGCCACACGCGCTCTGGCGGCGCGGCGATGAAGAGCGTGCGCGACGTGTCCGAGTAGCGGTCGGGGTTGGGCAGCTGGGGCTCGATGGCGCCCAGCACCAGGGGCAGCATCGCGAAGCTGTAGACCGCCTGCTTCGGCCAGTTGGTAACGCGGCACACGATGCCCATCGCCAGCCCGCCCACGCTGCCCATGGTGGCGAACAGCGGCACGATGACGATCGCGCAGATCAGCCCTTCGATGAACACCAGCAGCGTGCCGCCGACGAAGAGCGAGGTCGCCACCCACGGCGCCCAGATGTAGTAGCCCCAGCTGCGCCGCTCGATGCGCTCGGCCATGTACACCGTGACCGCGCCGCACACCGCGGGCACGAAGTAGACGAACGAAGCCAGCATGGCCGAGTAGGGCTTGCCGGGCGCGCTGCTGAAGAACAGGCGCAGCACCAGCGCGACCGCGGCGCCGATGGCCATCGGCCAGAACCAGCCGAAGGGCATGCCGCGAACGGGCTTGGGTTGTGCTTCCTGCGGTTCGACGGGGGCCAGCTCGGCGAGCCTGCTTTCTTCGGGGACGTTTTGCATGAAAAGCCTCTTCTCCTCTTTCTGTCTGTATTCGTGTCGTGCTCAGTCGGCGCGGCGCGTGGCGGTGACCATGCAGTAGTCGAAGTCGCGCCAGAACATGCCCAGCGCCAGTGCGCAGTAGCTGGCCACGATGTGCTTGCGCCGCCACGGGCTCAGCCTGCCGCGTGCCTTCCAGAGTTCGGCCAGCGTGAAGCGGGTGGCCAGAACGGGGATGTGCAGCGCGCTGGGCGCGACGCGCCAGCGCAGCGACTTCACTTCGACGTCTTCGAAGCCGTTCTCGTGCAACGCGGCGACGAAGTCTTCGCGCACGGCCAGCGTGGGCACGGCCCAGCTGTCGGCCCACAGGCGGTGCAGCCAGCTTGCGAGCCGGCCGGGGTTGCGGCGCAGCAGGAAGCCGTCGACCACCGCGAGACGCGCGCCGGGCTTCAGCAGCCGCGCGGCTTCGCGGATGAAGTCGGCCTTGTCGGTGCCGCCGGCATAGCAGGCGCTTTCTACAGCCCACGCACCGTCGGCTTGGGCCGCAGGCAGGCCGGTGCGGGTGTAGTCGGCTTCGATGTGGGCCATGCGGTCGGCCACGCCGGCCGCGGCATCGAGCTTCGCGGCGATGCGGTTCTGCACGGCGACGTTGGTCACGGTGATGGCATAGAGCGATGCGTGGTCGCCGACCAGCGTGCGCGCTGTGGCGCCGGCGCCGCAGCCCATGTCGATCACGCAGCGACGGGGAGCATCGTCGAGGCGCAGCGCACGGCCGACCACGCGGTTCATCTCGACCAGCATGCCCTCGCGCCGCAGCGGGTTCAGCCCCGCGCGCCAGAAGCCGAAGTGCATGTTGTAGCTGGGGCTCCAGGCGCTGTAGTCGGTCGCGACCTCGGTGAAGTAGTCCTGCGTGTCCTCGGCGGTGATGGGGGCGCCGGTGTGCTCGACAGTTCCGCGCGGCATGCGGAAGTCGGGCTGGAAGACGGTGGGCATGGTGGGTTCCCTCGTGTGGTTGTTTCTTCTTCAGATGCGGCAGTTGCCGTCATCGCATGAAGGGGCGACGCGTCCCGCCAGCCTGGCGGCCAGCCAGCGCGGAATGCGGTAGCGGTTGCGTGCCAGCAGCGCATAGGCGCGATCGGCCAGCGGCGCAACCAGCGGCAGGTCGAGCAGCAGGCCGCCGCTGGACAGGCCCACCGCCGCGCGGCAGATGCGGATGGCCGGCACGCCGACGTGCACCTTGCCGTCGGCGCTGGAGACGTGGATGGCCGCCATCAGCGCCTCGCGCGGTGCCGGGCCGCCGGTGAAGCCGATGGGCGAGCAGTCGACCAGCTGAAGCCGGCCGGCAGCGTCGCGTGCCTTGAGGGCGCCCATTTCGGCGGAGCAGATCGCGCAGCTTGCATCGAAATAGATCGTGAGCGGATAGGTGGGTGTCACGGTATGGCTCATGGCGTTCTTCGTTCTCGATATTTCTGTCAAAACAGAAATTGTTGGGCAAAAAAAGAGACTCAGATCATGGGCAGGCTGGCGTGGTGCGCGTCCGGGTCTTCGCCCTTGCCACCCTTGCCGCCTTGCGACGAATCGCCGCGCACGAACTTCTGCACGCTGGCACCCAGCGTCATCACCTTGTCGAGCGTGCCGGGCGACAGCCGCAGCATCTCGTCGGCCCAGGTGGCGAGCTTTTCCATGAGCTCCATCGTGGAGCGGATGCGGTCCTGCGCGTCGGCGGGCTCCTTCTGGAAGTCGGGGCTGGACACCAGCTCTCGCAGCACGCGCACCGTGGGGTCGAACTCGCGTTCCTTGCGCTCGCGCACCACGGTGCGGAACAGCTCCCACACGTCGACGCTGGTTTCGAAGTAGTCGCGCCGGTCGCCCAGCGTGTGGGTGATGCGGACCAGGTTCCAGGCCTGCAGTTCCTTCAGGCTGTTGCTGATGTTGGAGCGGGCCACGCCGAGCGTGTCGCACAACTCCTCGGCGTTCATGGGCTTGCCGTAGGCGAAGAGCAGGGCGTGGATCTGCGAGACGGTGCGGTTGACGCCCCACAGCGAGCCCATTTCGCCCCAGTGCAGGACGAACTTGCGTTGGATGTCGGTGAGTTCCATGGCGCCGAGTTTAGGATTCTCGAAATTTCTGTCAAGAAAGAAATTAAAAAATCGGCAATGACGGTGAATCAGTGGAATACTGTATGAATAAACAGTAAATCGAGTTGCCAAGGAGTCGCCGACCATGCCAGCCGCCTTCATTCCCATCCACGCCATCAAGGGCCGCGGCGCGGCCACGCACATCGCACACCGTTTCTCCAAGGACGAGCGCGACGCCTTCGACGACGGCTGGGGCACGCTGGAAGAAGGCGCGGCCGAGGCCGAGACGCTGCAGCCCCTGGCCACCGAGGTGCGCTTCGAGGACGTGAAGTCGGCCCTCAACGAGAACGACTCGCCCGACATCTACTTCGACCGCTCCCTCAACCCCTACCGGGGCTGCGAGCACGGCTGCATCTACTGCTTCGCGCGGCCCACGCACAGCTACCTCAACCTGTCGCCCGGCCTCGACTTCGAGACCAAGCTGATCGCCAAGCGCAACATCGCCGAGGTGCTGCGCACCGAGCTCGGGCGCAAGAGCTACCGGCCCAGCTACATCGCCATCGGCACCGCCACCGACTGCTACCAGCCCATCGAGCGCGAACTGCGGCTGACGCGCTCGGTGATCGAGCTGCTGGGCGAGGCGCGGCACCCGTTCGCGCTGGTCACCAAGTCGAGCGCCATCGAGCGCGATCTCGACCTGATCGCGCCCATGGCGGCCGACCACCTGGCGGCCGTGTACATCACCGTGACCACGCTCGACGGCGACCTCGCCCGCAAGCTGGAGCCGCGTGCCGCCGCGCCGCACCGCCGGCTTCGCACGATCCGCACGCTCACCGAGGCCGGCGTGCCGGTGGGCGTGAGCGTGGCGCCGCAGATTCCCTTCGTGACCGAAGACATGGAACAGGTGCTCGAAGCCGCATGGGAGGCCGGCGCGCGCAGCGCCTTCTACACGGTGGTCCGCCTGCCGTGGGAAGTGGCTCCGCTCTTCAAGGAATGGCTGGCGCTGCACTACCCGCAGCGCGCCGACCGCATCATGGCGCGCATCCACGAGATGCGCGGCGGCAAGGACTACGACGCCGACTTCGCCACGCGCATGAAAGGCTCGGGCCTGTGGGCCGACCTGATCCACCAGCGCTTCCAGAAGGCCGCGAACCGCCTGGGCTACAACCGGGAGCGCATTCCGCTCGAGATTTCCGCGTTCCGCCCGCCGGGCGCGGCGGGGCAGGGCAGCCTGTTCTAGCTAGGCCGCCTGTCGCACGGAGGCCCGCGCGCACGCCAGGAAGGGCTGGATCAGCGGGCTATCCCAGTCGCTGCGCCAGCAGGCGGCGATCTCCATCTTCGCGTCGACGTTGCGCAGCGGCCTGAACACCACGCCCGGCGGCCGGCCGATCCGCGCGCATGCGGGCAGGATGGCCACGCCCTTGCCCGCGAGCACCAGCGCCAGCGCCGACACCATGGTCTCGACCCGCTGCGCGACGGGCATGCCGACGCCGTGCCGCCGCAGCATCGAGGCCACCACCGACTTGTCGAGATCGCCCTCGGGCACCGGCAGCCCGATGAGCGGCACGCCCTCGAGCCGCTGCAGCGGAACGCTGGCCATGCGCGCCAGCGGCGAATCCGCGCGCACCGCCAGCATCAGCGGCTGGGTGCCGATGCGCTCGACCGAGATGCCGGCCTGCGCGATGGGCGGAATGCAGATCGCCACCGACACGTCGGAATCGGTGACGGCCGAGATGTTGTTCACCGCGTTGAGCTCCACGTACTGGATCTCCACGTCGGGCAGCTTCGCGCGCAGCGCGTTCTCCAGGCGGGGCAGCACCAGGTAAGAGAGCACCACCATGGTTCCGACGGTGAGCCGGCCCCTGCTGCCCGAGCCTATGGCCCGCGCGGCGTCGAAGCCTTCGTTGGCCAGCAGCAGGGCTTCCTTCGCGCGCCTGAAGAGCGCATTGCCGGCATCGGTGATCTCCATGCCGCGCGCCGTGCGCTGGAACAGGGGCGTTCCCACCGAGGCTTCCAGGTTCCGGATGTGCACCGACAGCGGCGGCTGCGCCATGTTGAGCCGCCGTGCGGCCTTGCCCACGCTGCGTTCCTCGGCAACGGCCACGAAGTAGCGGAGCGTTCTGAAGTCTGGTGCTGCCATACGCTGGTCATATGCCTTTTCGAGAAAACAGTATTGGACTGGCTTTGGGGGCGCATCAATCATTTGCGCATGCAAAAGTATCCCCGTCTTCCGAAGTCCGAGATCTGCGAAATGTCCGCCGTGACGCTGCGCTCCCTCGTCGCGCAACGCAAGCTCTCGCCGGTGGAGATCGTCGCCGAGGTGCTGCGCCGCGCCGATGCGGTGCAGCCGCTGCTGAACTGCTTCGTCACCCTGTGCCACGAGCAGGCCATGGAAGAGGCCAGGAAGGCGGAGGCGGCCCTGATGAAGGGCGAGGCGCAGGGCCTGCTGCACGGCCTGCCCTTCACGGCGAAGGACATCGTCGACACCGCGGACGTCAGGACCACCTACGGCTCGGTGCTGCACCGCGACCATGTTCCCGCGCAGGACGCGCTGGCCGTGGCGCGCATTCGCCAGGCCGGCGGCATCCTGATCGGCAAGACCACCTCGTCCGAGTTCGGCGCCAAGTGCATGACCGATGCGCCCCTCTTCGGCAGCACCCGCAACGCATGGGACGCCACGCGCACCAGCGGCGGCTCCAGCGGAGGCGCGGCCGCCTCCATGGCGGCGGGCGTCGCGCCCCTGGCCATCGCCACCGACGGCGGCGGCTCCACCCGCATTCCCGCCGCCTGCAACGGCGTTGTGGGCCTGAAGCAGAGCCTGGGCGTGGTGCCGCACAGCCAGGTGCAGGACGCCTTCGGCAACTACACCTACGTGACGCCCACCACGCGCGACGTGGCCGACACCGCGCTCATGCTGCAGGCCATGACCGGTGCGCACGGCTGCGACCCGTGGTCGCTGGGTGTGCCCGCGCAGCCTTACTTCGACGCGCTGCGGCCCGCCTCCGACCTGCGCGGAAAGCGCGTCCTGTACCGCGCGACGCTGGAAGGGCGCCCGATCTCCGCCGACGTCGCCGCCGCCTTCGAGGCCGCGCTCGCCACGCTGCGCTCGATGGGGGCGCAACTGGAGGAGATGCCCGACGAGGGCTATGACGTCGAGCCGGTGTGGCGCGTGATCAACCACACCAGCTGGCGCGGCCGCTTCGCTCCGCTGGCCGAGGCGCACGGCGAGAAGCTCAGCCCCTCGCTGCTGCAGCAGCTCGCGCTGGCGCAGCACGTCGACGGCGTCGCCTTCCAGCAGGCCATGTTCGCCAGGACCGCGCTCTTTCGCCGGGTGCAGGCCCAGCTGGAGACGCACGACTTCATCTTCACGCCGACCCTTTCGCGCACGGCGCTGCCTATCGACCAGGACCTGTTCGGAAGCATCGAGATCGACGGCCAGTCCTATGCCGACCTGAGGCCGAACTGGTTCCCATGGACGATGCCTTTCAACCTCACGGGCCATCCCGCCATCAGCCTGCCCTGCGGCGCCGGACGCGACGGCCTGCCCATCGGCATGCAGCTGGTCGGCCGCTTCCGCGAAGACCAGCAGCTGCTGCAGGCCGCGGCCGGCTTCGAGGCCGCGCACAGGCCGGCGAACGCATTGCCCGTGCTGGCCTTCTGAGCCGGCCCTCCACCCGTTCCCAACTCCGCAGGTACTCCCACCATGGCCTCGTTCCTCAAGACACTTCTGCTGGGCGCCTCGATCGCCCTGGCCGGCGCGGCCGCGCATGCCGACAGCGCCACGCCGATCCGGCTGATCATCGGCTTTCCGCCGGGCGGCGCGCTCGACAGCCTCGCGCGTTCGCTGGCCGAGGACCTGCGCACCACGCTGAAGGAGCCCGTGCTGGTGGAGAACCGCCCCGGCGCTTCCACCCGCATCTCCATCGAGGCGGTGAAGGCTGCGAAGCCCGACGGCCGAACCATCCTGCTCGGCGCCACGCCGCCCTTCGTGCTCTTTCCGATGACCTACGCGCGGCTGAACTACGACGTCGACAAGGACTTCGTGCCCCTCGCACACCTGGCGAACGTGCCCAGCGTGATCTCCGCGGGCGCGAACCAGCCGTTCAAAACGCTCGCGGAATACGTCGCGTGGGTGCGCAAGAACCCTTCCGGCGGCAGCGTCGGCCTCACCAACCTCGGCGGCGGCCTGCACTTCAGCCTGCTTCAGTTGTCGAAGGCCATCGGCGTGCCGCTCACGCCCGTCACCTACCGGGGCGGCGCGCCGCTAGCCACCGACATCGTCGGCGACCACGTGCCGCTGGGTGCCGACGCGCTGGCCAGCCAGCTCGAACTGCATCGCGCGGGCAAGCTGCGCATCCTGGGCGTGGCGGGCACGAAACGGCTGAGCTGGCTGCCCGATGTTCCGACGATCAAGGAGTCGGGCTACGACGCCTTCGACCGCGCCAATGCCGCCTACGCCGCGTTCGTGCCTGCCGGCACGCCGAAGGACGTGGTCGCGAAGCTGGAGTCGGCCTTTCTCTCCGCGATGCGCAGCCCGCAGGTGCGCGGGCAGGTCGACCGCATGGGCCTCGAGCCCACGGGGCTGCCCGGCGCGGAAGTGAAGCGGATCATGGCTTCGGACCGCGCGTACTGGCGCCCCATCGTCGAGGCCTCGGGCTTCAAGAGCGAAGACTGAACGCAAGTGACTACCGGCAGTGTGGGCAGCGAGGGTGCGGACGACAGGGCTGGCTGGGCTGTGCTCGCAGCCGCCAGCGCCGGGGCGTTGCTGTGCTTTCTCAACCTCAGCGCGCTCAACGTCGCGCTGCCGGCAGTGGCGCGCAGCCTGCATGCTTCGCCCACGCAGGCGAGCTGGATCCTGCTGTCGTACATGCTGGTCAGCACCGTCTGCATCCTCAGCTTCGGGCGGCTGGCCGACCTGTGGGGGCGGCGCAGGCTCTTCCTCGCGGGGCTGTGCCTCTTCGTGGCCGCCTGCGCGGCATGCGCCTTCGCGCCCGACGCCGGGCTGATGCTGGCGGCACGCATCTGCCAGGCGGTGGGCGCGGCCGGCGTCATGGCCAATGCCAGCGCGCTGGTGGGCGATGCCTTCGGCCGCCGCAGGATGGGGCTGGCGCTCGGCGTGCTCGCCATGGTCGCGGCGCTGGCGCAGGTCGTGGGCCCGCTGGCCGGCGGCTTCGTCGTGTCGTGGTGGGGCTGGCGCGTGCTCTTCATGCTCAACGTGCCGTTGGGGCTGTGCGTGCTGGCCCTGTCGTGGAAGGTGCTGCCAGCGGGCGCAGCCGTGCGATCGGAGCGCTTCGACCTTGCGGGCGCGGCGCTTTCCTTCGTCGGCATCGGATGCGTGACCTACGCGCTCTCGATGGCGGGCACGCGCGGCTGGACGAGCACGCCGGTGTGGGCGTTCATGTTCGCGGGGCTTGGCGCCATCGCGCTCTTCCATAGGGTCCAGGTGCGCGCATCGAGCCCGCTGGTCGATCCCTCGCTGTTCGGTGACCCGGTGCGCCGCACCGCCTACGCGGGCATCCTGCTGCTGTCGATGGCGCAGGCCGCGCCGCTGGTGCTGGTGGCGCTGTATCTGCAGGCCTGCGCGGGGCTGGAGCCCTCGCAGGCGGGCCTGCGCGTGGCCCCGGTCGCATTCGGCATGCTGATGGCCGCACCCGTGGCGGGCATGCTGATCCGGCGCTTCAGTCCCGAGGCGGTGTGCGTGGGCGGCATGCTGCTCGCTGCAGGCGCGCTGGCGATGCTGGCCACGCTGCTGCGGCCGGAGATCGGCGCGGTGCCGCTGTCGCTGTGCTTCTGGGGGCTGGGCCTCGGCATCGGCAGCTTCGTGACGCCGAACAACGCGTCGATCCTGCAGACAGTGACGCCGCAGCGCAGGGGTATCGCCAACGGCGTGCGCTCGACACTGCAGAACACCGGAATCATGGTGGGCACCGCGCTGGCGCTCAGCGTGGCGCTGGCGCGGCTTTCGCCAGGCTCGCAGCGCAGCGTTCTAGGCAACGCAGGTGCGGGGCTTTCCGGCCTTGACGTGGCCATCTTCACCCGCGGCACCAGCGCCGCGCTGACCCTGCTCGCGGTGCTGTGCCTTGCGGGCTCGGCCATGATCGCCAGCAGCCGCCGCCGGGCCATGAGGCTGCAGTCGCAGGGCTGAGGCGGCCGGCGCCGTGCACAATCCGGGGCTTGTCGACCATCCTCCCGTGCGTTCGGCGCTGCTGCTAAAAGGGCAGCCGGCAGGCACGGGAAGCTTCCAGCCCCAGAGGGCGCATGCGAATCCACGAACTGAAAGAGCGGCTGCGAAAAGCCGGAGCCGGCCCGAGCCATGAGCAGCGCATCCTGCGGCTGTGGTCCCACGCCCTGCCCAGGAACAGCGGCAGGCGCCTGCCCGCGAGCTTCTTTCCCGCGCCGTTGATGGAGGCACTGCCAGCCATCGAAGCCGAGCTTGCGGGGCTGGCGCGCGTGGTCGCGGCGCATCCGGGCGCCGATGGTTCCGAGCGGCTGCTGGTCGCGCTCGCCGACGGCCAGACCGTCGAAAGCGTGCTGCTGCCGCGCGACGGCCTCTGCGTGTCGTCGCAAGTTGGCTGCGCCGTCGGCTGCCAGTTCTGCATGACGGGCCGCGACGGCCTGCTGCGGCAGGTGGGAAGCGCCGAGATCATTGCCCAGGTCGCGCTCGCGCGCATGCGCAGGCCGGTGCGCAAGGTGGTCTTCATGGGCATGGGCGAGCCCGCGCACAACATGGACAACGTGCTGGAGGCCATCGAGCTGCTCGGCACCGTGGGCAATGTCGGCCACAAGAACCTCGTGTTCTCCACCGTGGGCGATCCGCGCGTGTTCGAGAGACTGGCCGGGGAGCGCGTCAGGCCCGCGCTGGCGCTCTCACTGCACACCACCAAGGCCGGGCTGCGCAGGAAGCTGCTTCCGCGCGCGCCCAACATGACGCCGGAAGAACTGGTCGCCGCGGGCGAACGCTACGCGCGGGCCACCGGCTATCCCATCCAGTACCAGTGGACACTGCTGGAAGGCGTCAACGATGGGCAGGACGAGATCGACGGCATCGTCCGGCTGCTCTCGGGCAAGTGGGGCGTGCTGAACATGATTCCGTTCAACGCGGTGGATGGCGTGGAGTTCAACCGCCCCTCATGGGAGCGCTGCAAGCAGATTGCCCGCACGCTGCACGAGCGCGGCATCCTGACGAAGCTGCGGCAGTCGGCGGGGCAGGACATCGACGGCGGGTGCGGCCAGCTGAGGGCGCGCGCCGCCGAAGTGGCCGAAGTGGCCATACCGATCCGCAGGATCGAAGAGCTGCGCGTCAGCTGAAGGAAGCCATCCAGTCCCAGACCTGCGCGGGCGCCTCGACCATCACGTTGTGCCCATGCGGCCCGAGGTCGCGCGCTTCGGCGTCGAGCGAGCGGGTCTGCTCCAGCGTCACCATCGCATCGTTGCCTCCGCGCGCGAGATGAACGGGGCAGCGCGCGAGCGTCATCAGCTCCGATAGCGGCGGCTTGCCCACCGCGTTGGCGCGCGGGTCCATCGCAAGGCGCCAGCCGCCGTCGCCGTGCGCGATGCCTCGCGCTGACACCGATGCCGGCGCACCGGCAACCGCGGCGAGGCCCGACACCTTCAGGTAACGCTCGCGCGCTTCCTCTTCGGTGGCGAACAGCTTCGCGGGCTGCAGCGCCAGCGAGTCCATGCGGCGCACTTCCTCGTCGCTCCAAGCGATCTTGATGCCGGCCGCGAAGACGCGATGCGGCAGGAGGCCGAACCAGCCCGTGGCGAGCGCGAGGCCGATCACGCCGCCCAGCGAATGCCCGAGCACCACGAGGCGGCCCTCGGGCTGCAGATGCGGCAGCACGGCGCGCGCGACGCTCGCCGCGTGCTGGCCGATGGCGTAGGAGTCCTGCGTGCCGGAGCCGCCATGGCCGGGCAGGTCGAGTGCGAGCCAGCGGCCTTTCCAGCGGGTGCCGGCATCGGCGCACATGGGCGACCACACGGCGCCCGTCGCGCCCATTCCGTGCAGCAAGAGAAGCAGGTCCGGGCCTTCGCCGCCTTGTTCCGTGTACATGTCCGCCGTCTCCTTCGGTTCTTCGATGGCCGAAGAATACCTGCCGGTGCATGCATGACCGTGCACTGTCGAGCCAGCCGCCAACCCCGCCGCCGCCGCCGCCTCGACGAGGCCGACGCAACGAAGAGGTTGTCGCCGGAACGCGAAACTGCGTCGGGCGCGAAGCCCTCGAAGCGCGCGTCAGCCGGCGTCCACCAGCTCCCAGTGATTCGCCAGGTGCATGAGATGCGCCCGGGTGTACTCCGACTTGCTCAGCACGCCGTAGGCGAAGTGCGGCGCGAGCGCGTTGCCGTGGCGTTCGAAGCGGCCCAGCGCGCTCATCAGGTGCTCCACCGCGGCATCGAGCGGCTGGCTTGATGCGATGGCCGGCGCGCCGGGGATGGGCTCTTCGAGCCCGTGGCTCATCCGGCCGCGCGCCGAGAACACGGCGAACGCCATGCTGCCCAGCGAGGCGCGGAACCACGCGGGCTTGAGCTGGGGGAAGCCGTCCAGGGAGTATTCGACGCTCTGCGCGCTGTGGTGCAGCACCTGGGCCAGGTCCCAGCCGGAGCGGGTGCGCAGCGGCGTCGTGCGCAGGCGCTCGAGGGTGCGCATGGCGCGGGGCAGGTCGGAGAAATCGTCCATGGCAATGGGCTGGTCGGAGTGGGTGAGGACGTAGCCGGCGCCCGTGGCTGCGGCGCCAGCCAGCAGCACGCCGCCGGTCAGCAGGGTGCGCCGGGTGCGCGACGCACGGTTGTCGTCCTTGTTGTCGGTGTTCATGTGGTGCCGGATGGTAGGCACCGGGCCGCGCCGGAACTGTCAAATTTCCGACGATCTCCGCATTCAGGCGCTGCGCCCCGGCCACCTGTGGCGCGTGCCGCCCGAGCGGCGGTCGGCCTTCTCGGACACCGCGCCCAGCGCGCTCAGCTCCTTGCCGCGCAGCTCGAGGCGGCGCAGGCAAATGAGGAAGACGTCGAGGTGCTCTTCGTCGAGGGCTTGGAGCAGGTCCATGTTGAGGCGCGCGATCCGCGGGAACACCGAGTCGCACAGCTCCCGGCCCGCAGCGCTCAGCCGCACATGGACCTCGCGGCCATCGTCGGCATCGCGCCTGCGTTCCACCAGCTTCTTCTCGGCCAGGCTGCGCAGGCCGCGCGAGGTACGCACGCGGTCGAGCTGCAGCCGGTCGGCGAATGCCGAGGAGGTGATCTCGCCGATCTGCGCGAGCATGCCGATCATTCCCCACTCGCGGTGCGTGATGCCGAAGCCGCCTTCGACGAGGCGCGTCGCCATGCCGCTGCCCGGGCGCATGGCACGGGAGAGGCGGTACAGGAGCAGGTCGTCCAGGGAGCGCGGCGAGCGCAGGGCCTGGGCATCGGGGAAGGCTTGCATTGGAAATCCGGACTAGAGGTCTTGGGGGCGGTCAACCGACCTCGATGGTGGGTGATGGATTAGATCAATCGTTTGTTGATATTTATAAACTGCCGGGCAATGAATATTGCCGAAATGTAATTGAGATTCGCGGCATTTCTCCATTGGACGTCCGCCAATTGCGGGAAGTCAGCCGGTGCTCAGTGTTCGCCGCCGCGTTCTTGCGCAAGCCGGCATATCGCACCGCTATTCGCTCCGGATCGATCGCAATTTGAATATCGATCGATAGCAATAGCGGAATTGATGGACCCCAAGCCTTTTACAGCCGTCATTCAAGGAAGGACCACCTTGCTCGATCTGAACGAAGTCGCCATGTTTGTCCAGGTGGCGCGCCTGGGTAGCTTCGCGGAAGCCGCGCGGCACCTGCGCATGCCCTCGGCCACGGTGAGCCGGCGCATCCAGCAGCTCGAGGCGCGCCTGGGCACCCGGCTGATGCAGCGCTCCACCCGCAAGCTCACGCTGACCAGCGCCGGCCAGACCTTCCACGAGCGCTGCGGCCCGGCGGTCGAAGAACTCATAGAGGCGGGGCAGTCGCACGTGGCGGTCAGCAAGGAGCCCAGCGGCGCGATCCGGGTGGCGGCTTCGGCCAGCTTCTTCGAGTATTTCGACATGGGCTGGGTGTCGGCCTTCCTGGCTGCGCACCCGCTGGTGCAGATCGACTTCGTGCTCAGCGACCTGCCGGCCGACCTCATCGCCGACCGCGTCGACGTGGCATTCCACATCGGGGCGCTCGAAGATTCGAGCTACGTGGCACGCCGAATCTTCACGAGCTACGGCGGCCTCCTGGCCAGCCCCGCCTACATCGCGGCGAACGGCGCGCCCGGCAATCTGCGCGAGTTGGCCGAGCACGAATGCGTGACCCAGCCGCCGGAGACCGGCAGCGCCGCCGTCTGGCGCCTGCAGGGCCCCGACGGCACCGAAGAAGACGTGCGGGTGCGCGGGCGCTTCAGCAGCAACACCCATGTGGCGCTGCGCGAGGCGGCCTGCGCGGGCTTGGGTATCGTCGCGCTGCCCGCGATCCTGACCGCGGCCGAAGTGGCGGCCGGCCGCCTCGTGCCAGTGCTGCCGCAGTACATGCGCGCAGGCCGCGGCATGAGCGTGGTCTACCCCAGCCGCCAGCAACGGCCGCTGGCCGTCACCGCCTTCGTCGACATGGCGGTGGAAAAGCTCAGCCTGCAGGAGTGGACGCCTCTCCCGGCCGAGACGACGAGCGAAAGCCGGTTGGAGCGGCCTCTCGACTTCTCGGTCTGCCGCTGAGCTCCGGCGCGCAATTTCGGTTGCTCTTATTTGTCGATTGCGCGCGCACCACATAAGTGCAATTCGCCGTGATTTGGTGCAATTCATTCGACCAATCGTGCGGATTGCATCGAAAGCCGATCGGCTGAAACTCATTTTGTGGGCTAGTGGAGTACAACGGATTTCGTAAACAATTGTCACGACGCCTTTTGGTGGACATCCAAGTCGGCACGTCTGTATTGCGATCCGCGCACAAATAAAGCTCATTCATTTTCATCATTTCCGTATAGGGAAATGGATATTTCAGGTCACGGCAAGGGGGAACGGGTTGAATCCACGGTCGACGAGTGCAGCGAAACAACACGCGGGCCGACGGCTTTCGCGCCAAGCCAGAGGCTTCACGCTGATCGAATCGACGGTCCTTCTGGCTTGCTTCGCCGTCGCCGCATCCGCCGTGCTGCCCCGCTGCAAGAACGAGGTCCTGAGCGGACGACCGCTCGGTGGATCAGACGGTCTCGTGGCATCCCACATCGGCATGCAGCGCTTTCACCAGGCCGCCGCCGGGGCGCTGGACCGCATCTTTGCGCCGTGCCTCCAAGGCTGGCGCGACACGGCCTCGATGGACTGACCAGGCATGGTCGCGGCGCAGGGGACACATCCATGCTGAGGCTCGGCATCCACAAACTGCCCATGGCAGAGGTGGTCCTGATCCACACGATCATGAGGCTCTCGGCGGGCCAGCCCGGCTTCGCCTGGCAGTTGGTCGATGCGCCGCCCTACGACGCGCTGCTGGTCGACGGCTCTTCGCCGGAGCATGAATATCCCGGGGCGGTCGACAGCATGGCCGCGGCCGTGCTCAGGCTCACGCGCATGAACGCAGGCTGGCAGCCCGGCACCATGGAGCGGCCGATCCGTGCCGACAGGCTGCAGCAGTGGCTGCGCAGCATCGAGCAGGCGCTGCGCGAGGCGCAGCCCGGCGGCCTCATGCTGCACGAGCAGACGGCACTGGAGGTGGAGGTGTCCGACGCCGAGCACTTCATGCTGCGCCGCTGGCCGCCTGCCATGCTGCTTCGCAACGACCTCGACAACATCCGCATGGCGAGCCTGCTGTCGCGCCGCGCGTTGAACGCGATCGAGCTGTCGGACATCAGCCAGCTGCCTTTCTCCCAGTGCGTGGCTTTCCTGCTCGAACTGCGCAAGGCCGGCGTGCTGGAGCTGCACGTGGCGCAGGCCCTGCCGCCGGCCATGCCCCGGAGCGACAAGGCGCTGGGCAGCCGCGATCTGGCGCGCAGCTTCATCGATGGCATCCGCCGCCGGCTGGGCCTGCGCGTGCCATGAGGGAGCACAAGATCCTCGTCACGGGCACCGTGGGCGCTGGCAAGACGACGGCCATCGGCCTCGTGAGCGAGGTCGCGCCGGTCGTGACCGACGTGCGCAATTCCGACGCGTCCATCGACAAGGCCCGCACCACGGTCGGGCTGGACTACGGCCAGCTCACGCTGGACAACGGCGACATCGTTCGCCTCTTCGGTACGCCCGGGCAGGCCCGTTTCGACTTTCTCTGGAAGATCCTCGCGAGGAACGCGCTGGGCCTGATCGTGCTGATGGACAACTCGCGGCCCGATCCGCTGGCCGACATGTGCGTGTACCTGGACGGATTCGCCGAGCATCTGCGCACGCTGCCCTGCGTCGTCGGCGTGGGGCGGATGCACTCCCATCCCGTGCCCACCCTCGACGACCATGCCGAGCGGCTCGCATCCACCGGCCGGGTGTTTCCCATTCTCGATGTGGACGTGCGCCGCCGGAGCGACGTGCTTCTGCTGATCGACACGCTGCTCATGCAACTCGAAGCCGACATGCGGGGAGACGAAGAGTGAACTCCATACACGGCCTGTCCAGAACGGCCACGGCGCATGCACAGCGTGAAGTGCGCAAGCTGGTCGACGAGCTCACCGGCGTGACCGCGGCGGTGGTCGCCACCGCGGACGGCTTCGACGTGGCCTCCGCCTGCGTCAGCGACGCAGACCCGGCGCGCGTGGCCGCCATGGGCAGCTCCATCGTGGCGATAGGCGACGTGGTGTCGCAGGAAGCCCGCCTCGGCCGCCGCGAGAGCGTGATGGTGCTCACCGACTCGGGCTTCGCGGTGTTCCACAGCGTGCATCGCCGCGACACCGACCTCGTGATCAACGTGCTGGCGCGAGACAGCGCCGTTCCCGCGATGGTGGCGTACCGCGCCGCCCAGCTCGCCAGGACCCTCGCCGAGGTGTGACCGCCGATTCCCCCGCGCGCGTCTGCGTGGCGCGCGGGTCTCTTCCCGTACGCAGCAATTCCTTCTTTCAACTTCAACGATTTCCCTGGAGAAAAACTTGGCTTCCATCAAGCAGACGCTCGACGACATCCTCACCATCGACGGCGCCATGTGCGCGGCCGTCGTCGACGCCGGCAGCGGCATGATCCTCGGCAGCGTGGGTTCGGGCGTGGACATGGAGATCGCCGCGGCGGGCAACACGGAGGTGGTGCGGGCCAAGCTCAAGACCATGCGCGCGCTGGGCCTGAGCGACGTGATCGAGGACATGCTCATCACCCTCGGCAGGCAGTACCACATCCTTCGGCCCTCGTCGGTGAAGGAGGGACTCTTCCTCTACGTGGTGCTCGACAAGCAGCGCGCCAACCTCGCACTCGCGCGCCGCAAGACGCAGGAAGTCGACAAGCTGATGGACTTCTGAGAAAGCGGCAGGCAGTTTCCGGTGCTGGATCTCAATGAAGTCGCCATGTTCGTGCAGGTGGCGCGGCTGGGCAGTTTTGCCGAAGCCGCGCGGCACCTGCGCATGCCTTCCGCCACCCTGAGCCGGCGGGTGCGGCAGCTGGAGGCGCACCTGGGTACCCGCCTGCTGCAGCGCTCGACCCGCAAGCTGGCGCTGACGAGCGCGGGCCAGGCTTTTCTCGATCGATGCCTGCCCGCGGTCGAGGAGCTCATGGCCGCCGGGCAACTGCAGCTCGCGGGCAGCCAGGAGCCGAGCGGGGCGGTGCGGGTGGCCGCGCCCAGCAATTTCTTCGACTTCTTCCCGATGGAGTGGGTGTCCGGCTTCCTCGCTGCGAATCCGCGCGTGCGGATCGACTTCGTCCTGAGCGACGCGGCGGCCGACCTCGTCGCCGAGCGCATCGACGTCGCCTTTCGCGGCGGCCCGCTGCGGGATGCGGGCAGCGCGACACGCAGGATATTCGCCAGCTACGGCGGCCTTTTCGCAAGCCCGGGCTACGTGGCCGCGCACGGCCAGCCTGCCAGCCTGCATGAGCTGGGCGAACACCACTGCGTGACGCCGCCGCCCGACGCGGGCAGCTACGCCACCTGGCGCCTGCTGGACGCCGACGGCGCGGAGCAGGACGTGCGCGTGCGGGGCCGCTTCATCAGCAACATGCAGGACGTTCTGCGCAAGGCCGCGTGCGCGGGGCTGGGCATCGCCGCGCTGCCGTCGATCCTGGTGGCGTCCGACGTCGCCGCCGGCCGGCTGGTGCCGGTGCTGCCGCAGTACAGGCGGGCGGGGCGTGGCCTGAGCGTGATCTACGCCAGCCGCCACCACATTCCGCATGCGGTGTCGGCCTTCGTCGAGATGGCGATGGAGAAGCTTGCCGCCAGCCAGGACTGGGGTTCGGCTTCCGTGGGGGCTCCTGCCGGCTGAGCCGCGCGTCGATCAGCCGGCCTTGGCGGTCCGATCGAGGGCGGGGCAGCTCGACGGCGCGCCTGCCGTGTCAGTGCCGCACCAGTCGCCACCCAGCGCCTTCACAAGAAACACCGATGTCAGCAGCCGCTGCCCCTGCAACTGCGCGGCTTGCCGCTCCACCGTCAGCAGCGACTGCTGCGCGGTGATCACGTCGAGGTACGTCGATGCGCCTCCCTCGTAGCGGCTGGTCGCCATGTCGAGCACGCGCCGTGCAGCCGTCACGGCCGACTGCGCCTGCGTGGTGGCGCTGTCGAGCGCCGAGAGGCCGGTGATGCCGTCTTCCACCTCCTGCATCGCCGTGAGCACGGTGCGGCGGTAGTTGCCGACGGTGACGTCGTAGCCGGCCTTGGCGAAGTCGACGTTCGCGCGGATGCGCCCGCCGTCGAACAGCACCTGCGTGGCCGACACGCCCACCGACCACAGCAGGCTGGGGCCGTTGAAGAGCGTCTCGATCAGGCGGCTGTCCACGCCCACCGTGGGCGAGATGACGAAGCTCGGGTAGAAGGCGGCCGTCGCCACGCCGATCTGTGCGTTGGCAGCCGCCATTGCGCGTTCGGCCGAGGCCACGTCGGGGCGGCGCTGCAGAATCTCGGACGGCACGCCCAGCGGCACTGCAGGCGGCCTGATCTCGCGCAGGTCCACCGGCAGCGAGAAGTTCGGCGCCGGCGTGCCGGTGAGCGTGGCCAGCGCGTGCTCGTATTGCGCGCGCTGCTTCTTCAGCACGTCGACCTGCGTGAGCGTGGTTTCCAGCAGCGCCTGCTGCTGCGCCACGTCCAGGCCCGATACCGCGCCCAGGTCGTGGCGCGCCGTCACCAACTCCAGCGCGCGGCGCTGCAGGCCGATGGAGCGCGAGAGCACGTCGAGCTCGATGTCGGTGGAGCGCAGGTTGAAGTAGTTGCTGGCGAGCTCGGCGCTCAGCAGCAGCCTGGTGTTGGCGAGGTCGGCGGCCGATTGCTCGGCGGAGGCCGTGGCGCCCTCGACGGTGCGCTGCACGCGGCCCGCGAGGTCGAGCTCGTAGCTCGCGTTCAGCGAGACGGCGAAGTCGTTCTGCACCGTCGACGAATTGGCGGTGGCGTAGTTGGTGAGCGGCCGGTTGGCCGAGATCTTCAGGCGCGAGGCGCGCGCGCCCAGGCCGAGCTGCGGATAGCGGCTGGCCGAAGTGGCGGCCAGCGTGGCGCGTGCCTGCGCCAGCCGCGCGTTGGCGATGGCCAGCGTGGGGCTGCCGGCCAGGGCCTGCGCCTGCAGCGTGTCGAGCGTGGCGTCGTCGAAGCGCTTCCACCACGGGCCCTTGTCGGCGCTGTCGCTGGGCGTGCTCACGCGCCACGGCTCCTCGAGCTTCCAGCTCACGGGCAGGGGGGTGTCGGGCGTCTTGTAGTCGGGGCCGACGGCGCAGCCGGCTGCGAGCATGAGCAGTGCGGCGCAGGCGGCCGCGCAGGGCAGTCGCGCCAGCGTCACGCCGGCTCCTTCTTCGCCCCGGCAGGCGCCGCCCTGGCAGGAGGCTGATCGGGCGCGACAGCCACGATGTCGCCTTCGGCCAGCGAGTCGGAGGGATTCAGCACCATGCGGTCGGTTCCTTCGAGCCCGTCGATCACTTCCACGTTCTCGCCGTAGTTGCGCCCCAGCGTCACCGCGCGCAGGGCGACGCGGCCCTGTGCATCGACCACCGCGATGCGCGTGCCCTCGGCGCGGAACAGCAGCGCGTTCGCCGGCACGGTGAGCGTGCGGCTCGCGGCCAGCGGCAGCGACACCTGCACATAGGCGCCCGGCAGCAGCGCGCCGTCCTTGTTGGGCAGCGAGACCTCGACCTGCATCATCCGCGTGGTCGTGTCGATGGCGCCCGAGGTTCGCGCCACCTCGCCCTTGAAGGCCTGGCCGCGCAGCTCGGCCTGCGTCACCACCACCGGCTGGCCGGCCTTCACCAGCTGCGCGTAGGCCTGCGGCACGTTGACGTACACGCGCAGCGGATCGGTCTGCGCCAGCATGAAGAGCGCGCGCCCGGCGCCGCCGCCCGCGCCGGCGTCGATCAGGTCGCCCACGTCGACGTTGCGCCGCGTGATCACGCCCGCGAACGGCGCCACCACGCGCTTGAAGCCCTCGGTCTGCTTGAGGCGCTGCACGTTGGCGTCGGCCGCCGCCACGTTGGAGGTGGCCTGCGCGACGGCGCTGCGGCGCTCGTCCAGGTCCTGCTGCGAAACCACGTCCTTCTTGCGCAGCGCCTCCCAGCGATCTGCCGTGCTGCGCGCCAGTTCCAGCCCCGAGGCGGCCTGCGCGCGGGCAGCGACGGCCTGCGAGAGCTGCTGGTCGATCTCGGGCGTCTCGATCTCGGCGAGCAACTCGCCCTTTTCGACGCGGCTGCCGATGTCCCTGGTCCAGCGCTTGAGGTAGCCGCTGGCGCGCGCCGAGATGGGCGACTGCACGAAGCCCTGCAGCGTGCCCGGCAGCGACAGCGTCTGGCCCGCGGTGGGCATGCGGGGCAGGGCGGTCTGCACGTACTGCTTCGCGCGCTCGGCGGTGCCGGCCTCCAGCGCGCGGGCGTTGGCGATGCGCACGAACACGGTGCGCGCCGCGCCCAGCGCCAGCAGCACCAGCACGATCAGCACCAGCCAGCGCGTGCGCCGCACGATCTGCCGGCGGCGCAGCAGCTGCTCGCCGTCGCCCTCCTCGACGGCGATGGGGTGGATGGCCAATGCCGAATGGCGTTGCTCCGTCATGGAATCAGTTCTCCTGGGGGGCGGTCGTGCCCGCTGGCGGTTGATGCTGTTGATGCTGCGCGGCCTCGCGCGCCGCGCGGCGGTGCGCAAGCCGACTGTGCACTCCCGCGAACACGGCGGGCACGAAAAACAATGTCGACACCGTGGCAAAGACCAGGCCGCCGATCACCGCGCGGCCCAGCGGCGCGTTCTGCTCGGCGCCTTCGCCCAGGCCCAGCGCCATCGGGATCATGCCGATGATCATCGCCAGCGCCGTCATCAGCACCGGCCGGATGCGGGTGGCACCCGCTTCCAGCGCGGCCGACAGCGGCGGAATGCCGGCGGCCAGCCGCTCGCGCGCGAAGGACACCAGCAGGATGGAGTTGGCCGTGGCCACGCCCATGGTCATGATCGCGCCCGTCAGCGCGGGCACGCTCAGCGTGGTGCCGGTGATGAACAGCATCCACGCGATGCCCGCCAGCGCCGCCGGCAGGGCGGTGATGATGATGGCCGCGTCCAGCCACGACTGGAAGGTGACCACGATCAGCAGGTACACCAGCACGATGGCCATCGCCAGCCCCACGCCCAGGCCGATGAAGGACGACTGCATCGTCTGCACCTGCCCGCGGATCTCGACGCGGCTGCCGCGCGGCAGCGTGGGCCGCATCTCGTCGACCAGCTTCTGCACCTTCGAGGCCACGCTGGCGAGGTCGGTGCCCTGCACGCTCACGTAGACGTCGATCACCGGCGCGATGTTGTAGCGCGACATCACGGCCGGCTGGCGCGCGGCCTGCGCGTCCACCAGGTTGCCCAGCAGCTGCTGCGAACCGCCGCCCGCCGCCGGCGTGCCGCTGGCGCCCACCGGGATGTTCAGCAGCGAATCCAGCGAATCGACCACGTACTGCGGCGACTGCACCGCGATGCTGTAGACCACGCCGTTGGCCGGGTTCAGCCAGAAGGCGGGCGCCGTCTGCGAGCTGCCCGACAGCGCGATGAGCACGTTCTGCCCCACGTTGGAGGCGGTCAGGCCGTACTGCTGCAGCCGGGTGCGGTCCATCTGCAGGCTCAGCGCGGGGCCGTCCAGGCGCTGGTGCACGTGGGCGTCGACCGCGCCGGGGATCTGGCGGATCGCCTTGGTCAGCTCGGCCGCGCGCGCCGCGTTGCCGGCCATGTCGTTGCCGCTGAACTGCACGTCGATGGCCGCGGGCAGGCCGAAGTTCAGGATCTGCGTGACGATGTCCGCCGGCTGGAAGAAGAACTCGATGCCCGGAAAGCGCTTGGGCAGCTCCGCGCGCAGCAGCGACACGAACTGCTCGGTGGGCTTGTGGCCTTCCTTCAGCGACAGCAGCAGCTCGCCGTCGAAGGTGCCGATGGTGCCGGCGTTGCTGTACGAGAGGTTGATACCGCTGTTGGGCACGCCCAGGTTGTCGAGGATGGTCTCCAGCTGGTCGGGTGGCACCAGCTCTCGGATGGCGGCCTCCACCCGGTCGGTGAGGCGCGCCGTTTCCTCGATGCGCGTGCCGGTGGGCGCGCGCAGGTGCAGGCGGATCTGGCCGGCATCCACCGTCGGGAAGAAGTCGCGACCCAGCGCGGGGTAGAGCAGGCACGACAGCAGGCAGAAGCCGAGGAACAGGCCGATGAAGCCCGCGCGCTTCGACAGCACCGCCGACAGCACCAGCGTGTAGGCGCGGCGCACGCGCTCGAAACGGCGGTCGAAGGCGCGGTAGAGGCGCTGCAGGGCGCTCTGCTTCGCGCCTTCAGCCTGTTGAGCGGGTTGCGCCGAATGCGCACCGCCCATCAGCAGCATCACCAGCGTCGGCACCAGCGTGCGCGACAGCAGGTAGGACGCGATCATCGCGAACACCACCGCCTCGGCCAGCGGCACGAACAGGAAGCGCGCCACGCCCGAGAGGAAGAACATCGGCACGAACACGATGCAGATGCACAGCGTGGACACGAACGCCGCCGAGCCGATCTCGCCCGCGCCGACTTCGATGGCTTCCTTCAGCGGCGTGCCCATGTGCAGGTGCCGCTCAATGTTCTCGATGGTCACGATCGCCTGGTCGACCAGGATGCCCACCGAGAGCGCGAGGCCGCCCAGCGTCATGAGGTTGAGCGTCTCGCCCAGCGCGTAGAGCACCAGGATCGAGACCAGGATCGACAGCGGAATCGTCAGCCCGATGATCAGCGTGCTGCGCCAGTTGCCCAGGAATAGCAGCACCATCGCGGCGGTGAGGGCGGCGGCCAGGATGGCCTCGAACACCACGCCCTTGACGGCCGCCTTCACGAACACCGACTGATCGAACAGCGGGGTGATCTTGATGTCCTCCGGCATCGTCTGGGCGGCGATGGGCAGCATCGCGCGGATGTTGGAGACGATGTCCAGCGTGGAGGCGCCGCCGTTCTTCAGCACCGACAGCAGCACGCCGCGCACGCCGTCCTGGCGCACCACGTTGGTCTGCGGCGAGAAGCCGTCGCGCACGTAGGCCACGTCGCGCAGGTAGGTGGTGGCGCCGTTCACCGTGCGGATCGGCAGGTCGTTCAGGCCCGCGATGGCATCGGGCGAGCCGTTCATCCTCACGTTGTATTCGGTGGCGCCGAACTTGGCCGTGCCCGAGGGCAGGATCAGGTTCTGCGTGTTCACCGCGTTCACCACGTCGGCCGGCGAGAGGCCGCGCGCCTGCAGCGCCTGGGTGTCGAGGTCGACCGAGATCAGCCGGTTCTTGCCGCCGTAGGGAAAGGGAATGGCCGCGCCCGGCACGGTGATGAGCTGCGGCCGCAGCTGGTTGACGGTGGCGTCGAAGAGTGAGTTTTCAGAGCGCGTGGGGCTCGACAGAGCCAGCTGGATCACCGGCACGCTGGAGGCCGAGTACTTGATGACCAGCGGCGGCGTGATGCCCGGCGGCAGCTGCCGCACCTGCGCCTGCATCGAGGCCACCACCTGCGAGATCGCCATCTCGATGTTGGCCGTGGGCTGGAAGAACACCTTGATGATGGCCACGCCCGCCAGCGACTGCGATTCGATGTGCTCGATGTCGCTCACCGTGGTGGTCAGCCCGCGCTCCACCTGGCCCGAGATGCGCTGGCCCATCTCCTGGGCCGGCAGGCCGGTGTAGTTCCAGATGATGCTGACCACCGGGATGTTGATTTCCGGGAAGATGTCGGTCGCCATGCGCGCCAGCACGAAGGGCGTGGCCAGCACGATCAGCATCGCCATGACGATGAATGTGTACGGACGACGCAATGCGAGCTGGACCATGGCGAAGGCTCTCTGCTTCCGGCGGAAAAAGGTTTTGCATCATAAGGAAGTAGATTTAGGTTTGCAGGCGTCAGCGGAGGAGGTGTGGCGCTTTACCAAAAGGCTGCGTGCGGGCGGGCTGCGACAGGCCGAGGCCGGCCGTACAAGGTGGCGGCATGGCGGGGTGTTCGGCCGCCGGCCGGCCGAAGCTCAGGCGGCCGGGGCGAGCACGAGCCGCAGCCGCGTCACGTTCGGGTTGCCCGGATCGCGCTGCACGCGGAAGCCCAGCTTGCGCGCCAGCGCCAGCATGGCGGTGTTGTCGTAGAGGGTGATGTCGGCCAGCTGCCTCACGCCGGCCGCCCTGGCGGCGTCGATCAGCTTGCGCATGAGCTTGGACGCCAGGCCGCGGTGCTGCCAGGCGTCGGCGATGACGATGGCGAACTCGGCGACCTGCGCCGTCTCCGGCGTCTCGCCCCGCACGTAGCGCGCCACGCCCATCTGCTGCTCGGCGCCGTCGGCCATGGTGGTCGCGATGAGCGCCAACTCCCGGTCGTAGTCGATGTGCGTCATGCGCCACAGCTCGTCGGGCTGCGGCGTTCGCGGCGAGAGCAGGCGCCGGTAGCCGGTTTCCTTCGAGAGGCCGTTCACGAAGGCGGTGTGCATCGCGAGATCTTCGGCGCGGATCGGGCGGATGCGCACAGGGGTGCCGTCGGGCAGTTGCCAGTCCTCGACCAGGTGGCTGGGGTAGTCGAGGGCCGGCATGGGGTCACACGGTGTTCAGCCGATCACTTCGGGCCAGTCGGTGTGGAAGAACTGGCCTTCGGGCTTGTCCACGCGCTCGTAGGTGTGGGCGCCGAAGAAGTCCCGCTGCGCCTGCAGCAGGTTGGCCGGCAGGCGCTCGGTGCGGTAGCTGTCGTAGTAGGCCAGCGATGCGCTGAAGGCCGGCACCGGGATGCCGTTGCTCACCGCCAGCGCCACCACTTCGCGCCAGCTCTGCTGCGTGCGGTTGAGCAGGTCCTTGAAGAACGGGTCGAGCATCAGGTTGGCCAGCGCCGGATCGGTGCGGAATGCGTCGGTGATGCGGTTGAGGAAGCGCGCGCGGATGATGCAGCCGCCGCGCCAGATCGAGGCGATGCCGCCCAGGTCGAGGCCCCAGCCTTTCTTGTCGCCCATGGTCTTGATGAGGTCGAAGCCCTGCGTGTAGCTGATGACCTTCGAGGCGTAGAGCGCGTCGTGCACCTTGGCCACCAGCGCCTTCTTCTCCACCGACAGTTCGATCTTCGGCCCCTGCAGCTGCCTGCTGGCGGCCACGCGCGCCTTCTTCTGCGACGAGAGCACGCGCGCTTCCACGGCGGCGTTGATGGTGCTGATGACCACCGCGTTCTCGGCCGCGTTGATCAGCGTCCACTGGCCCGTGCCCTTCTGGCCGGCCTTGTCGAGGATCACGTCGACGATCGGCTTGCCCGTCTCGGGGTCTTTCTGCTCGAGCGCCTTGGCGGTGATCTGGATCAGGTAGCTCTGCAGCTCCCCCTCGTTCCATTCGTTGAAGATGGCGGCCATCTCGTCGGTGCTGAAGCCGGCCGCCTTGAACAGGCTGTAGGCCTCGCAGATGAGCTGCATGTCGCCGTACTCGATGCCGTTGTGCACCATCTTCACGTAGTGGCCCGCGCCGCCGGGGCCGATGTGGATCACGCAGGGCTCGCCGTCCACCTTGGCCGAGATGCTCTCGAAGATCGGCTTCATCACCTCCCAGGTGGAAAGCGGCCCGCCCGGCATGATCGACGGCCCCTTGCGCGCGCCTTCCTCGCCGCCCGACACGCCCGCGCCGATGAAGCGCAGGCCCTTCGATGCGAGGTATGCGTCGCGGCGCTCGGTGTCGGTATAGAGGCTGTTGCCGCCGTCGATGACGATGTCGTCCTTGTCCAGCAGGGGAATGAGCTGCTCGATCACCTGGTCGACCGGGGCGCCGGCCTTGACCATGATCTGGATCTTGCGCGGCTTCGCCAGACCCTGCACGAACTCTTCCAGCGTCTTCGCGCCGACCAGCTTCTTGCCCGGGTTGGCGGCGATGAAGGCCTCGGTGGTGGCCTCGGTGCGGTTGTAGACGCTGACCTGGAAGCCGCGGCTTTCCACGTTCAGAACGAGGTTCTGGCCCATCACGGCCAGGCCGATCAGTCCGAAGTCGCTTTGCTTGTTGCTCATGGCCTGTGGTGTCCTTCCTTCGTGTATGTGCAGGCGGGGCGGCGCCCCGCGCACCGGTTTGATTCGAGGGCCATTGTGCCGATGTGGCGCCCGGCGGGGCGTCGGAGGCGGTCTAAACCCGATTGGCAAGCGGGTCCGCCTTGGCTATGTTCATTCCCCCATGAGCCACGACGCCATCCACCGCTGGTCCACCGACGCCGTGCCGCCCTCGCAGCGGCTCGACTACTGGGTGAGCGCCGTCTGCGAGGGCTTCCTGGAGATGGACGTGACGAGCCCCAAAGCCGGCAGCTTCGGCGCCACGCTCGAATCGGCGCCGCTGGGCCCCATCGTGGTCAACCAGGTGCGCGGCAGCGCGCAGGACGTCTACCGCACGCGCCGGGCCATCGCCCACAGCCGCAACAACTACTTCTACCTGCTGTGCAAGGCCGACTCGGCCTGGGTGGCGGTGCAGGACGGCCGCTCGGCGCGGCTTCTCCCGGGCGACGCGGTGCTGGTCGATTCGCGCCGGCTCTACGAATTCCACCTGCTGCAGTCGGCCGACACCATCTCGATCGAGCTGCCCACCGCCTGGGTCGATGCCTGGATTCCCGATGCCGGCGACCAGGTGGCGCGGCGCATCGACGGGCAATCGGGCTGGGGCGGCGTGCTCAGCGGCTTCGTTCGGCAGCTGACGCCCGAGTTGGCGGCGAAGCCCCCGATGCCCGCCGAGCTGCTGAGCGACCAGCTCGGCAGCCTGCTGGCCCTGGCCACGGGCAGCGGCGCCGCAAATGAGCCGGACAAGGGCAGGGCGGCGCTGCGCCGCCGCGTGCTCGACGCCACGCGCGAGCGGCACGCCGAGTGCGGGCTCACCGCGGCGAGCGTGGCGCGCGGGCTGGGCATTTCCGAACGCAGCCTGCACCGCTGCCTGGTCGCCGGCGAAAGCAGCGCACAGGGGCCCACAACCTTCGCCGCCGCGCTCGCCGGTTTCCGCATGGCGGCCGCGCGCCGCATGCTGGCCGATGCACGTTTCGACCGTCTGGGCATCGCCCAAATCGGGTATCGCGTGGGCCTGGCCGATGCATCACACTTTGTTCGCCAATGCCGTGCGCACCTGGGCGCCACACCCGGCGAACTGCGGCGCAGGCGCTGAACTGGCGCGAACCGGCCATCCGCGTGGCAGGCATCGGCCATTCGCGGCATCGCCCCGTTCCTAAAGTCCCTCTGCATCGAAACAACGAAAGAGACTTCCCATGTCCGATACCTATGTCCTGGTCCACGGCGCGTGGCATACAGGCGCCGAGATCGAAGCCGTGGCCGACGGCGTGCGCGCGGCCGGCCACACCGTGTACTGCCCCACGCTGGCGGGCAACAACCCCGGCGACGACCGTTCCAGCACCGGCCTCGAAGACGCCATCGCCTCCGCCGTGCGCTACATCGAGGAGAAGGACCTGACGCAGGTGCGCCTCGTGGGCCACAGCTACGGCGGCATGGTGATCTCGGGCGTGGCCGACCGCATCGCCCACCGGCTCAAGCGGTTGGTGTACATCAACGCCTTCGTGCCGCTGGACGGCGAATCGCTCAACGACATGGTGCCGCCGCACTACGTGACGATGTTCGATGCCGTCGCCGCGGCCAACGGCAACGCGGTGACGCTGCCCTTCGAGATCTGGCGCGAGGCCTTCATCAACGACGCCGACCTCGCGACCGCGCAGGCCGCCTACGAGAAGCTCAACCCCCATCCGTACCGCACCTTCACGGACAAGATCCGCCTGAGCCAGCCGCTGGCGGCGCTGGCGCTGGGCAAGTCGTACCTGAACTGCCAGCAGGACACCGCGATGCCGCACGGCCTGCCGTGGCATCCGCGCCTGTCGGAGCGGCTCGGCCTGTTCCGTCTGGTGGAGTGTCCGGGCAGCCACGAGATGTTCTTCTCGAACCCGCAGCGGCTCGCGCAGGCCGTCATCGAAGCCGGGCGGGACTGAGCACGGGGCTCTTCAGCCGCCGCCGAAGAGCGCGTCGTACACGCGGATCGACGCCCAGGCGTCGTTCGCGGCGTAGCGGATCTGCGCCTCGGTGAGCTGCCGGTTGGCCCAGTTCGAGGTGGTCGCCTTGCGCGACTTGACGAAGCGGCGGCCGAACACCAGCGCCACCGCCGCCTTCACGCCCACCGACCTGCGGTAGCCGCGCCGGCGGAACTCGTCGTCGATGTCGAACACGGCCTTCGGCTCGATGTTCAGCCGGTTGCGGATCAGCGTCAGGTCGCCCGACAGGCCGAAGCCGACCTTGCGCAGCTCGGTCGAGGCGATCAGCGCGGCCACCACCGGATTGCACTCGGTGCGGTGCAGCTGGAACAGCCAGGCCGCATCGCGCGTGGCGAACTGCACCACGTGCGGGCCGCCCGACACTTCGTTCTTTGCGAAGGTGGGCTTCGATTCGGTGTCGAAGCCCGCGATGCCGGCCGCCAGCAGCGTGGCGGCGGCGCGCTCGGCCTCCTGCAGCGTGGAGACGACCACGACGTTCGCGGCGGTCAGGGTTTCGAAGGGGTCGAGCAGCGCGATCTGTTCGCGCTCGGGCAGGGGCGGGAGCGCGGGGTTGTTGCGGCGCTCGTTCACCGGGCGGCTGCTTTCGTCGTGGTCTTTTTCTTCTTCACGGGTGCTTTCTTGGCCGCCGCCTTCTTTGCAGCTGGCGCTTTTTTCGGTTTCTTCGGCTTCGGCGGCTGGCCCGAGCGCAGTGCCGCCTCGTAGGCGAGCCGGCCCCAGCGGGCAGCCTCCTCGCGGTCCTCGAAGAGGTCCGCCGGGGCGAGCCGGTACGACATCGGCATCGCCTTGCCCTGGCGCATGTAGGTGAAGGGCTGCAGGTTCAGCCTGTCGAAGTGCGGGGCGCTCTCGGCGTCGGACTTCAGGTAGAGCGTTTCGTTGGCGACCAGCGCGATCATCCGGCCCTCGTGCCAGACGCCATGGCCGCCGAACATGCGCCTGGTTTCGATGCGGCCCAGGCGCTCGAAGATCTCGTGCAGGCTTTGGACGAACTCGCTCATCGGCGTGCCTTCGTGCTTCGCACTGCGGCGCGAGCTTGCCTGGGGCGGCCCGGCGCGGCACTCATGCGGTGATCTCGATGCGGTTGCCGTCCGGGTCGAGCACCACGCTCTCGTAGTAGCCGTCGCCGGTGCGGCGCGGGCCGTCGAGCAGCGGATATCCGTCGGCCTTCAGGCGTTGCGTGAGTTCGTCCACGGCGGCGTCGGAGCCCACGCTGATCGCGAGGTGCGTCCAGCCCATGCGCTGGGCGCCGGCTTCGGCCGGCAGGGGCGAGAGCGTGCTGGTGGTCATGGCCTCGATGCGCGCGCCGTCGCCCAGGCTCAGGAAGCAGGAGGCGAAGCCCTTGGCCGGGTTGACGTAGCCCGCGCCCGCGGTGGCGCCGAAGTAGTCGACGTAGAAGCGCTTGCAGCGTTCGAGATCGGTGGTCCAGAGTGCGATGTGGTCGATGCGCATGGGGAAGCGAAGAAGGAAGGAAATCGGCCGCTCAGGCGATGCGCCACGGCGGGCGCGAGGGCGACCAATGGTAGGCGATGCGCTCGCGGCCGCTCGTGGGGTGGCGGTCGGCCGCGCCACGCTCCAGCCCGTAGCGTTCGTAGAAGCGCTGCGCCGAGGTGTTGCCGGCCGCCACGTGCAGCCGCCAGCCGTTGGGAATGCGCACGCAGGCCTCGTCGAGCAGCGCCTTGCCCAGGCCCTGGTTGCGCAGATGAGGCTCGACGAAGAGCTGGGCCACGTACTCGCGCCTCACGAGCAGCACCATGAAGGCCAGCACCTGGCCTTCGCGCTCGGCCAGCACCACGTCGGCGGGCGGGCCGAACTCGGTATGCACGCGATGCAGCCAGTGGGCGATGGGCTCGATGTGCGGCACGTCGCGGTTGGCGGAAATCCAGGCGCGCCGCCAGATGCCCGCCAGCACCATGTTCTCCTCGGCGCCGCCTTCGCGCGACCGCAGGTGGAAGACCGGAGTTTGGGCGGCGGACATGATGCGTTTCATGATACGGCGCGGGGCCGCCGCGGTCGATGGGCCGTGCTCTAGCTGGAGGCCCGCAAGGTCTGCGCGTGGTGCGCGATGTGGTCCGCCATGAAGCTCTGGATGAAGTAGTAGCCGTGGTCGTAGCCCGCGTGGCGGCGCAGCGTGAGCGGCTGGCCGGCGGCGAAGCAGGCGGCCTCGAAGGCCTCGGGATGCAGCTGCTCGGCCAGGAATTTGTCGTCCAGGCCCTGGTCGATGAGGATGCCCTGCGGATACGGCGCCGTGACCTGCGACTTCATGAGCGCGCTGGCATCGTGCGCCAGCCATTGCGCGCGGTCGGCGCCAGGCTCGCCCAGGTAGCCCGCGAAGGCCTTCTCGCCCCATGGGCACTGCGTGGGCGCGCAGATCGGCGCGAAGGCCGACAGCGACCTGAAGCGCCCCGGATGCCGAAGCGCCAGCGTGAGCGCGCCATGCCCGCCCATCGAGTGGCCGAAGATGCCGATGCGCTCGCCGTCGATCGGGAAGTGCCTGGCCACCAGGGGCAGCAGCTCCTGCACGATCCAGCTTTCCATGCGCCAGTGCGTGGCCCAGGGCTCGGCCAGCGCGTCGAGATAGAAGCCGGCGCCGATGCCGAAGTCCCAGTTGTCCCTGGCGCCGGGAATGCCTTCCACCACCGGGCCGCGCGGACTGGTGTCGGGCGCGATCAGCGCGATGCCCAGGCTGGCGGCCATGCGCTGCGCGCCGGCCTTGATGGCGAAGGTCTCCTCGTTGCAGGTCAGGCCCGCGAGGTAGAGCAGGGCGGGCACGCGCTCGTGCGCGGCCTGCGGCGGCAGGTAGACCGAGAAGCGCATCGGCAGGCCGATCTCGAGCGAATGGTGCTCGACGAAGCGCTGCAGGCCGCCGAAGGCGCGGTGCTCGGAAAGCAGCTTGGGGGTGTTGTCGGTCATTGGGGGTTCTTGTCGTTGCTGCGCAGTGCCGGCACGAGCTCGAGCACGGCGTCGGCGAAGGTGCATGGCGCTTCCTGCGGCAGGTTGTGGCCGGCCCCGGCCACCAGCCGGTGCGAGCGCGGGCCGCCGAAGCGGTTGGCGTGGGCGGAGGCATCGGCCGGCGGGCGCACGCCGTCGTCGATGCCGTCGAAGGTGATGGCGGGCACGGTGATCGTCGGCTGGGCCGCGAGGCGGCGCTCGATGTCGGCGTAAGCCGGGTCACCCGGCACCAGGCCGAAGCGGTGGCGGTACGACTGGATCACCACGTCCACGAAGTCGGGATGGTCGAAGGCGGCGGCACTGCGCTCGAAGGTGGCGTCGTCGAACTTCCAGGTGGGCGACCACAGCTTCCACAGCAGCTTCGTGAGCGCCTTGCGGTCTTTCTGGAGACCGGCGCGCCCGCGTTCGCTGTGGAAGTAGTACTGGTACCAGAGGCTGTGCTCGTTGTCGGGCGTGTCGGGTTCCATCGCCTTGGCGATGTTCTGGATGTTGTAGCTGTTGAGGGACACCAGCCCCGCGCAGCGCTCGGGCCACAGCGCCGCGACCACGCAGGCCGCGCGGCCGCCCCAGTCGTAGCCGGCCAGCACGGCGCGCTCGATCTCCAGCGCGTCGAGCAGAGCGAGCAGGTCGGCGCCCAGCGCGGCCTGCTCGCCCGAGCGCGGCGTGGCCTCGCTCAGAAAGCGCGTGGCGCCGTAGCCGCGCAGGTACGGCACGATCACGCGGCAGCCGGCGTCGGCCAGCATGGGCGCGACTTCGGCATACGTGTGGATGTCGTACGGAAAGCCGTGCATCAGCAGCACCGGCGGGCCGTCGGCGGGGCCGGCTTCGTAGTAGGCGACTTCGAGGACGCCCGCCTCGATCCTGCGCAGGGGTTCCATTCTTTCCATCAAGAGACCACCTTCGAGTAGTGAACTGATGCCTGTTCCAGGAACACCGCGGAACCGGCTTGGCCGGGCCGCAGGTGTTGCCCCCTTGCAGGGGGGTGGCGCAGCGACACGAAGTGCGCGTAGCCTGGGGGTTAGTAGATGACCACGCCGCGGATGGATTCGCCGCGCTTCATCAGGTCGAAGCCGTCGTTGATCTTCTCCAGCGGCATCGTGTGCGTGATCAGGCTGTCGATGTCGATCTTGCCTTCCATGTACCAGTCGACGATCTTCGGCACGTCGGTGCGCCCGCGCGCGCCGCCGAAGGCCGAGCCTTCCCACTTGCGGCCGGTGACCAGCTGGAACGGGCGGGTGCTGATCTCGGCACCGGCCTCGGCCACGCCGATGATGATGCTGCGGCCCCAGCCCTTGTGCGTGCACTCCAGCGCCTGGCGCATCACCTTGGTGTTGCCGATGCACTCGAAGCTGTAGTCGGCGCCGCCGTCGGTGAGCTGCACGATGGCATCGACCACGTTCTCCGTGTCCTTGGGGTTGATGAAGTGCGTCATGCCGAACTTGCGGGCCATGGCCTCGCGCTCGGGGTTCAGGTCGATGCCGATGATCTTGTCGGCGCCCACCATCTTCGCGCCCTGGATCACGTTCAGGCCAATGCCGCCGAGGCCGAACACCACCACGTTGGCGCCGGCTTCCACCTTGGCGGTGAAGATCACCGCGCCGATGCCGGTGGTCACGCCGCAGCCGATGTAGCAGACCTTGTCGAACGGTGCGTCCTCGCGGATCTTGGCCAGCGAGATCTCGGGCGCGACCGTGTAGTTGCTGAAGGTGCTGGTACCCATGTAGTGGGCGATGGGCTTGCCGTCGAGGCTGAAGCGGCTGGTGCCGTCGGGCATCAGGCCCTTGCCCTGCGTGCCGCGGATGAGCTGGCACAGGTTGGTCTTGCGGCTCAGGCAGAACTTGCACTGGCGGCACTCGGGCGTGTACAGCGGAATGACGTGGTCGCCCTTCTTCAGCGTGGTGACGCCGGGGCCGACGTCCACCACGATGCCCGCGCCCTCATGGCCCAGGATGGCGGGAAAGATGCCTTCGGGGTCGGCGCCCGAGAGGGTGTAGTAGTCGGTGTGGCAGATGCCGGTGGCCTTGATCTCGACGAGCACTTCGCCAAACTTCGGGCCTTCGAGGTCCACGGTTTCGATGGTGAGCGGGGCGCCTGATTTCCAGGCGACGGCGGCTTTGGTCTTCATGATGTTCGATCTCGGAAGCGGGGGATGGGAGAGGATTCTCAGGCAGGGCCAGCAGGGAAGATACCCGACATGCCGATGAACCCCGGCAGGTGGCGGAAATCCCAGACCCAGTTTCGCAGCGCGGGAAATTCGTCGAGCGAGATGCCGCCTTCGCCCGCGAGCGCCACATAGGGAAAGCAGGCGAGGTCGGCAATCGTGGCCTCCGGCGCCGACGCGAGCCAGCGCAGGCCTTCGGTGGCACGTTCGGCGAGGTGGTCGTCGAGCACGCGGAACACGGCGCGCGCGCCCGCGCGGCAGGCATCGATGTCGAGGTGGTGATAGCCCAGCGCGTCGTGCAGCCGCGCGGCCGAGGCGGTTCGGGTGATCTCGTCGGCGGTGGCGAGCCACTGGGCGACTTCGCCGCGCAGCCTGGCGTCGGCGGGATACCAGCGGCCCTGCGGGTCGTGGCGGCTCGCGAGGTAGACCAGGATGGCCTGCGCGTCGCGCAGCACGAAGCCGTCGTCGTCGATCACCGGCAGCTGGCCCAGCGGATTGACGTTGGCGAGGAACGCGGCCGACCTGTGCTCGCGGCCGGGAAAGAAATCGACCGGCACCGCCTGGTACGCCACGCCCAGCCAGGCCAGCATCTGCCTCACCTTGAAGCAGTTGCCCGAGAGCGGGTAGTCGTAGAGCTTCAGCGTCGCCGTCGTCATGCCGCAGCCCTCACGCCGAAGCGCATGCCGCGCTCGCGCAGCCATCGCCGGTAGGTGACGGAGGAGGTATCGCCGCGCGTGGGCGTCTCGGCGCGGCCTTCGAGCGGCATGCGCTTGAAGGCGTGGTTCTCCAGGATGGGCTTGTCCTGCCCGAAGATGGTGTGCTGGAAGGCGATGAGCTCGGCATCGGTGGAGCGGTCGTCGTAGCAGGCCAGCAGGGTGTGGGCGATCACGTGTTCCTCGTCGACCGGCTGCAGGAAGATGCCGATCGCATCGAGCTCGCCCGCGCGGAAGCTGCTCTTGTAGAGCATGGCCGAGAAGGGCTGCATCACGCGGTACTTGTAGAGCACCTCGCTGCCCGAGGCGTCGTGCGCGGCGGAGGCGCGCGGCTGCCAGAAGCGGCAGTCGGTGGCCCAGATCTCGCCGGTGGCGGGCTCCACCTGCACCTGGTACTGTGCGACCTCGGTGTGCGGCACTTTGCCAAGGTAGTCGGCATGCACGAAGGGAAAATGCGCCATGTCGAGAAAGTTCTCGATCACCCGCAGGCCCGACACCGCGACGCCGATGCCGCCGCAGTCCACGCGGCGGCGGCCGGGTTCGCCGTATTCGGGAAAGTCGAACAGCGGGCGGGCGGGGCGGCCGCTCGGGCAGACCCAGAGATAGCCGTAGCTGGATTGCACGGCGAGCGGGGTGTCGCCGAGGCTGCAGCGGGGAGCGCCGTCGGCATCGGTCGACAGCCGCACGGTTTCGCCGAGCAGCCGGGTTTCGCGCGAGGCCGTTGGCGCCGGCGCGGGGCCGACGACCAGCCAGTCGTCGAGCATGTTGGGATCGTCGGTGACGAAGGGCATGGGTTTCTCTTCTTTCAACCCTGGGGCAGGGCTTCGATTTCGGTGCGCAGCTGGCGGGCAGCTGCGTGCAAGGCTTTCATGGCGGCCGAACCGGAGGCTGCTTCCGTCCACAGGTGGATGAAGGCGAGCCGGGGCTGGGCGTCGAGGACGAGGGCGACGGTTTCCGTGCCGCCGAGCCGGCCCCGCCAGGAGCAGGAAACCCTGGCCATGCCGTGGCTCTCCAGCGCTTCACGAGCGGCCTGGGCGGGCGCGCGAACCGTCAGCGTGCGGCAGAAGTGCCAGCCGGTGGGAACGGCATCGCGCAGTTCGTCTGGAACCGGCGCAGCCTCGGGCGAAAGATTCACCCACAGCATCCCGGCCGCCTCCGCCGTGCCGAAGGTCTTCGCGCAGACGTTGCGCGGCGCCTGCATGGCCGGGTGCGCCGGAATGCTGGTGCACTGCCCGCTGCCGGCCTCGTACTGCCAGCCGTGGTAGGCGCAGGCCAGGCGGTTGTCGATGACCTGCCCGAGCGTGAAGCGCACGCTGCGGTGCGGGCAGCGGTTTTCCCAGGCTTGGGCGGTGCCGTCGGCGGCGCGCCAGAGCGCAAATTCCTGGCCTTCGGCGAAGCCGGCGACGATGTTGGCGCCCGGGCGCAGGTCGGCCGAGCGTGCCACGGGGTGCCACGCGGCCGTGTGTTGTGGAGTGTTCATGGAGGGATCGTGGGAAGCGAACTGTTCGCCGGTGATACCGTACCGTTTCCGCCGCACCGATGAAAGTCACATGAAGAGACGCTGCTTTTCATTCCTGCAACGCTGGGCCGCATGAGCCGCATCGATCTCGCCCTGGTCGAGGCTTTCGTGCTGATTGCCCACAGCGGCAGCCTCACCAAGGCCGAAAGCCTCTCCGGCGTTTCCAAGGCCACCCTGAGCCGGCAGCTCACGCGGCTGGAGGAACTGCTTGGCGCGCAACTGCTGCTGCGCAGCCCGCGCCGCATCTCGCTCACCGAGGCCGGCCGCGCGTTTCTTGTGCGCGGCGAAGGGCTGCTCGACGAGGTGAAGGGCCGACTCGAAGAGGCCAGCACCGAGGTCCACGCGCTGACGACGGGCGTGTCGGGCAGCCTCTCGCTGCTGTCGGACACGCAGTTCAGCACCTCCTTCGTCTGCCATGTGGTCAAGCTGTTCCTCGAGGAGCATCCGCACGTGTGCTGCCAGCTCGACGTGGCCAGCGGCTTCCATGCGCCTCGGATCGGCGACGTCGACTGCTACGTGTGCTCCGAGCCGCCCGAGGCGCCGAACCTCGTGGCTCGCCTGCTGGGGCGGCTGAGCTACGGGCTGTATGCGAGCCCGCAGTACCTGGCGCGGCACGGGGTGCCCTCGTCACCCGATGAGCTGGTGGCGCACCAGTCCATCGTGATGAAGGAGCCTTCGGAGCGCTCGCAGGTGCTGCTGGTGTCGGGCGCGGCCAGCTTCGCGTTCGGCCCCGAGCCGGCCTTCGAGACCAACGACCACTGGGTGATGAAGACCTTCTGCATCGACGGCCTGGGCATCGCGCTGTTGCCCGCCTTCTTCGTGCGGCCCGAACTGGAGCAGGGCGTGCTGGTGCCGGTGCTGCCGCAGTGGCAGCCGGAGCCGCGGCGCATCTACTGCGCCTACCAGCGGCAGCGCTACATGGGGCGGAAGCTGCGCTCCTTCGTCGACCTGATGGCGCGCTGCGTGGTCGACATCGACTCGTACAACTACTACGTCGGCTCGTCCGCCGCGCGCAGGCGCAGGACGGCCGCGAGACCATAATCGGCCTCCGTTCGCCAGATTCCCCCAGACAACCATCATGAAGAAGATCCTCGTCCTCAACGGCCCCAACCTCAACCTGCTCGGCACGCGCGAGCCCGAACAGTACGGACGCGACACGCTGGCCGACGTCGAGCGCCTGTGCAAGGAAACGGGCGCGAAGTTCGGCGTCGAGATCGAATGCCGCCAGTCGAACCATGAAGGCGTGCTGATCGACTGGATCCAGGAGGCCGGCCGCGAAGTGGCGGCGGGCAACATGATCGGCGTGGTGATGAACCCCGGCGCCTACACCCACACCTCGATCGCGCTGCACGACGCCATCAAGGGCGCGAGCGTGCCGCTGATCGAACTGCACATCTCGAACGTGCATGCGCGCGAGGAGTTCCGCCACCACTCGTACATCTCGCCGGCGGCGAAGGGCATCATCGTGGGGCTGGGCGTGAAGGGCTACATCCTCGCCATCACGGCGCTGGCGGCCTGACCCGAGCCCGCGGCGCGCTCAGTAGAGTTGTTTGGGCGCGGAGGCCTTCCAGCTGCGGCTGATGCGGCCCTGGCTGTCGATGCTCTCCAGGTGCACGTCGAAGCCCCAGAGCCGGGCGACGTGCTTGAGCACTTCTTCGGCCGTGTCGTGCAGCGGCAGGTTGTTGCGCTGCGTGTGGCGCAGCGTCAGCGAGCGGTCGCCGCGCATGGCCACGTTCCACACCTGGATGTCGGGCTCGCGGCTTCCCATGTCGTACTGGCGTGAAAGCGATTCGCGCAGCGCGTGGTAGCCGCTGTCGTCGTGGATGGCCGATACCTCCAGTTCCGATTCGCTCTGGAAGTCGCGGATCGCGAAGAAGCGGAAGTCGCGCATCGTCTTCGGACTCAGGAACTGGCCGATGAAGCTCTCGTCCTTGAAGTTGCGCATCGCGTAGTCGAGCGTGCGCAGCCAGTCGGTGCCCGCGAAGTCGGGGAACCAGCGGCGGTCTTCCTCGGTGGGCTTCTCGCAGATGCGCCGCAGGTCGGTGTACATCGCGAAGCCCAGCGCGTACGGATTGATGCCGCTGTAGGCGCGGTGGCCCACCGGCGGCTGGAAGATCACGCCCGTGTGGGAGCTGAGCCATTCCATCATGAAGCCGTCGGCGAGCTGGCCGCGGTCGTACATGGTGTTGAGCAGCGTGTAGTGCCAGAAGGTGGCCCAGCCTTCGTTCATGACCTGGGTCTGGCGCTGCGGGTAGAAGTACTGCGCGATCTTGCGCACGATGCGCACCACCTCGCGCTGCCACGGCTCCAGCAGCGCGGCGTTCTTCTCGATGAAGTAGAGCAGGTTCTCCTGCGGCTCCAACGGAAAGCGCTTGGCAGCGTCGGCCTCGGCCGCCTGCTCGCTCTTGCGCGGCAGCGTGCGCCAGAGGTCGTTCACCTGCTGCTGCATGTGGCGCTCGCGTTCGGCGCGCTGGGCGGCTTCCTGCGCCAGCGAGCGCTTCTGCGGGCGGCGATAGCGGTCGACGCCGTAGTTCATCAACGCATGGCAGGAGTCGAGCAGTTCTTCCACCGCGTCCAGCCCGTGGCGCTCCTCGCACTCGGCGATGTAGTGCCGCGCGTACACCAGGTAGTCGATGATGGACGAGGCGTCGGTCCACATCCGGAACAGGTAATTGCCCTTGAAGAAGCTGTTGTGGCCGTAGGCCGCGTGCGCGATCACCAGGGCCTGCATGGCCATGGTGTTCTCCTCCATCAGGTAGGCGATGCAGGGGTCGGAGTTGATGACGATCTCGTAGGCCAGCCCCATGTGGCCGCGCTTGTAGTTCTTCTCGGTCGAGATGAACTGCTTTCCGTACGACCAGTGCCGGTAGATCATGGGCATGCCCACGCTGGCGTAGGCGTCCATCATCTGCTCGGCGGTGATGACTTCGAGCTGGTTCGCGTACACGTCCAGGCCGTAGCCCCGGGCCGTCTTGGCGATTTCCGAGTGGTAGGTCTCGATGAGCTCGAAGGTCCAGTCGGAAGGGCTGGGCAGGCGCTCCAGCCGGGGCAGGCTGGTGGCCGGAGGAGGGGCGGTGATGGCGGTGTTCATGACGTGACCCCTTCCTTCTTGAACAGGTCGCGGAAGACCGGGTAGATGTCTTGAGCGTCGGACACCTTGCGCATCGCGAAGTTGGGCTCCACGCCTTCGAGCTGCTGGTATTCCTGCCACAGGTTCTGCTCGGTCTCGGCCACCTGCACGTAGGCGTAGTAGCGCACGACCGGCAGAATGTTCTCGACCAGCAGCTCGCGGCAGCGGCCGCTGTCCTGGTGCCAGTTGTCGCCGTCGCTGGCCTGCGCGCCGTACACGTTCCATTCGCCGCTGGGGTAGCGCGCCTTAATGATCTCGTCCATCAGCACCAGCGCGCTGGACACCACCGTGCCGCCGGTCTCGGTGGCGTGGAAGAACTCTTCCTCGCTCACTTCCTGCGCCTGCGTGTGGTGGCGCAGGAAGACCAGGTCGATCTTCTCGTAGTGCCGCGTGAGGAACATGTACAGCAGCATGAAGAAGCGCTTGGCCATGTCCTTGCGCGCCTCGTCCATCGAGCCCGACACGTCCATGAGACAGAACATCACGGCCTTGGCGCTGGGCACCGGTGTCTTCACGCGGTTGCGGTAGCGCAGGTCGATGGGGTCGATGTAGGGCACGTGCCGCATGGTGCGGCGCACTTCGGCGATGCGCTCTTCCGTCTCGCGGATTTCCTTCTGGATGAAGGGCTGCTCGACCTGCGGATGCTTGCGCAGGCTTTCGAGGTGCGCCTCCAGCCGCTTGAGCTCCTTGCGCGGCTCGCCGCCCAGCGCGATGCGGCGGGCGAGGGCGCCGCGCATCGAGCGCACCACGTGCAGGTTGTTGGGCGAGCCGTCGCTGGTGAAGCCTGCGCGGTGGCTCTTCCACTCGGGCACGTCGGCGATCTGCGTGCGGATGAGGTGGGGCAGCGCGAGGTCGTCGAAGAAGACGCGCATGAACTCCTCGCGCGTGAGGCGGAAGACGAAGTCGTCCTCGCCTTCGCCGCTGTCGCTGGCCTCTCCGCTGCCGGAGCCGCCTCCGCCGCCGCCTTCAGGCCGCTTGATGCGGTCGCCCTTCAGGTACTCCTGGTTGCCGGGGTGGACGTACTCGCGGTCGCCGCCGCGGGCGTGGCCGAACACGGGCTCCGACACGTCGTGGCGCGGCAGCGTCACATCTTCGCCCTGCTCCAGTTCGCGAATGTTGCGGCCGCTGACGGCGCGCCTCACCGCTTCCTGGATCTGCCCCTTGTAGCGCCTGAGGAAGCGCTCGCGGTTGCCGATGGACTTGTTCTTGCCCGACAGGCGGCGGTCGATGATCTGCTGCAGGATGGCCACGATGTGTCTACTCCCTTAGTGACGGATCAGGCCGCGTCCCTTCGTGAAACGCCGCGGAACCGGCTTTGCCGGGCCGCTGGCGTTGCCCCCTGCAAGGGGGTTGGCGAAGCGACACGAAGTGCGCGAAGCCTGGGGGTGTGCCATGTCATGAGCTCTTACGCACCCGCAGATACCACTCGCACAGCAGGCGCACCTGCTTGGCCGTATAGCCCTTCTCGACCATGCGGGTCACGAAGTCCTCGTGCTTCTTCTGCTCGTCGGCGCTGCTCTTGGTGTTGAAGCTGATCACCGGCAGCAGCTCTTCGGTGTTGGAGAACATCTTCTTCTCGATCACCGAGCGCAGCTTCTCGTAGCTGGTCCACGCCGGGTTGCGCCCTGCGTTGCCGGCCCGCGCGCGCAGCACGAAGTTGACGATCTCGTTGCGGAAGTCCTTCGGGTTGCCGATGCCGGCGGGCCGCTCGATCTTCTCGAGTTCGGCGTTGAGCGAGGCGCGGTCGAAGACTTCGCCGGTGTCCACGTCGCGGAACTCCTGGTCCTGGATCCAGTAGTCGGCGTAGGTGACGTAGCGGTCGAAGATGTTCTGGCCGTACTCGCTGTAGCTCTCGAGGTAGGCGGTCTGGATCTCCTTGCCGATGAACTCCGCATAGCGCGGCGCCAGAAGCTCCTTGATGTAGCTGATGTACTTCTGCTCGACTTCCGGCGGGAACTGCTCGCGCTCGATCTGCTGCTCGAGCACGTACATCAGGTGCACCGGGTTGGCGGCCACCTCGGAGCTGTCGAAGTTGAAGACCTTGGAGATGATCTTGAAGGCGAAGCGCGTGGAGACGCCGCTCATGCCTTCGTCGACGCCCGCGTAGTCGCGGTACTCCTGGATCGACTTGGCCTTGGGGTCGGTGTCCTTGAGGTTCTCGCCGTCGTATACCTGCATCTTGCTGAAGGTGCTGGAGTTCTCCGGCTCCTTCAGGCGGGTGAGCACCGAGAGCTGGGCCATCATGCGCAGCGTTCCGGGGGCGCAGGGAGCGTTGGCGAGCGAGGAGTTGCGCACCAGTTTCTCGTAGATCTTGATCTCTTCCGAGGCCCGCAGGCAGTAGGGCACCTTGACGATGTAGATCCGGTCGAGGAAAGCCTCGTTGTTCTTGTTGTTGCGGAAAGCTTTCCACTCGCTCTCGTTGCTGTGCGCGAGCACGATGCCGTCGAAGGGTATGGCGCCGAAGCCTTCGGTACCCTTGAAGTTGCCTTCCTGGGTGGCCGTCAACAGCGGGTGCAGCACCTTGATGGGCGCCTTGAACATTTCCACGAACTCCAGCAGGCCCTGGTTGGCCAGGCACAGGCCACCGGAGTAGGAGTAGGCGTCGGGGTCGTCCTGGGCGAAGGTCTCGAGCTTGCGGATGTCGACCTTGCCGACCAGCGAGGAGATGTCCTGGTTGTTCTCGTCGCCGGGCTCGGTCTTGGCGACCGCGATCTGCCGCAGCACCGAGGGAAAGCGCTTGACCACCTTGAACTGGCGGATGTCGCCGCCGTACTCCTCGAGCCGCTTGACGGCCCAGGGAGAGAGAATTCGATTCAGGTAGCGGCTCGGGATGCCGTATTCCTTTTCAAGGATCTCGCCGTCCTCGACCGCGCTGAAGAGGCCCAGCGGCGATTCGTTCACCGGCGAGCCCTGGATGGCATAGAAGGGCACGTGCTCCATGAGCTGCTTCAGGCGCTCCGCGATGGAGCTCTTGCCGCCGCCCACCGGGCCCAGCAGGTAAAGGATTTGCTTCTTTTCTTCCAGTCCCTGCGCGGCGTGGCGGAAATAGGACACCACTTGTTCTATGGCGTCTTCCATGCCATAGAACTCCTTGAATGCCGGATAGATCTTGATGACCTTGTTCGCGAAGATGCGCGAAAGGCGGGGGTCGTTGCGGGTGTCGACCAGCTGGGGCTCGCCGATGGCCTTGAGCATGCGCTCGGAGGCAGTGGCGTACGCCATGGGATCACGCTTGCAGGTGTCCAGGTAATCCTGCAGCGAGATGACTTCCTCGCGGGTGCGCTCGTAGCGGGCGGCAAAGTTGCTGATCACATCCATGGTCACGCCTCCTTCAGGTCGGTGGGCTTTTGGCCCGATGGCGTGCAGCAAAGGCCTTGCGCAACATTTAAAGGTGTGCCTGCCCATGGCTGCATGCCGTGGAAAACTCCCTTACAACAATCTGCTAACAATCAGCATAAAGCAAAGATTGAACCCGGCAAATCATTTGTTAATTCAGAACCACGACGCCAAGTAAAGTTCCACAAAAAGCAAGGAACAAATTTCCAGATTTCAGGTAAATTCAAAGGCTCGCTTTCTTGATTCTCTCCGGGTGAAAACACCTATGCCGAATGGCCATCGTCCGTTTTTGCCTTTTCTCCGGGAAAAAATCGCCTATTGAGCTTCGAGGCTCAAAAAACAGGCGTTCCTGTTGCAATAACGCGCGATCTGCCGTTCGGTTTATTGCTCAACCCAAAAAATATAAAAGCAAACCCTGAGCCACCTTCGGATAGGTGACTCGCGTGAGTCGGTGTCGGTATCGCGCCCGGGACAGGGTCGGCCTGATCCTCCTGGTGCGGATGCACCGCCTCGGTGCGACGAGGGGCAGCGACCGGCGCACCAGTTCAAGGTGACCGGTCTGCTCCAGGGATAGGTGGGGATAGCGGGAGGCTGCTTTCGAGCCCCCGTGTTCAGCGAAGCGGCCCCGGTTCGCTGTTCAACCTTGAGTAGACAGGGCCAGCCTTTCAGCGGGGCTTGAGCGTGCCGAGGCCGGCCATGGCAGCCGGCCCGAAGCACAACGCCGGTTTCCTGCGCAGCGGCAGGCCCGGCGTGTACAGGACGATCAGCTGAAGAATTCCTTCGCCTTGTCGAACCAGCCCTTGTCGGTGGGGCTGTGCTTCTCTCCACCCTTCTTGAGCGAATCGTCGAGGTCCTTCAGCAGCTTGCGCTGGTACTCGGTGAGCTTCACCGGCGTCTCGACACGCACGTGGCAGTACAGGTCGCCCGGGTAGCTCGAGTTCACGCCCTTGATGCCCTTGCCGCGCAGGCGGAACTGCTTGCCGCTCTGCGTGCCTTCGGGAATGTCGATGGCCGCCGCGCCCTTCAGTGTGGGCACGTTGATCTCGCCGCCGAGCGCGGCCGTGGTCACGCTCACCGGCACCACGCAGTGCAGGTTGTCGCCGTCGCGCTCGAAGATGTCGTGCTTCTTCAGGCGGATCTCGATGTACAGGTCGCCCGGAGGGCCGCCATTGACGCCGGGCTCGCCGCTGCCGGTCACGCGCATGCGCTGGCCGTCGTCGATGCCGGCGCGGATCTTCACTTCGAGCGTCTTGTTGCGCTTGATCTTGCCCTGGCCATGGCACGCGGTGCAGGGCTCGGGAATGATCTTGCCGCTGCCGTGGCAGGTGGGGCAGGTCTGCTGCACGCTGAAGAAGCCCTGGCGCATCTGCACCGCGCCCGCGCCGTGGCAGGTGGTGCAGGTGATGGGCTTGGTGCCGGGTTTCGCGCCCGAGCCGTGGCAGGTCTCGCATTCGTCCCAGGTGGGAATGCGGATCTCGGTGGTCTTGCCCTCGGCTGCTTCCTCGAGCGTGATCTCCATCGCGTAGCTCAGGTCGCTGCCGCGGAAGACCTGCCGGCCGCCGCCACGGCGTCCGCCGCCGAACACGTCGCCGAAGATGTCGCCGAAGGCTTCAGCGAAGCCCCCGAAGCCTTCCGCGCCCGGGCCGCGCATGTTCGGGTCGACGCCGGCATGGCCGTACTGGTCGTAGGCCGCGCGCTTCTGGCCGTCGGACAGCATTTCGTAGGCTTCCTTGACCTCCTTGAACTTGGCCTCGGCCTCCTTCGCGGTGTCGCCGTGATTGCGGTCCGGGTGGTGCTTCATCGCGAGCTTGCGATAAGCCTTCTTGATTTCTTCTTCGCTGGCGTTCTTGGGGACGCCGAGGGTTTCGTAGTAGTCGCGTTTGGTGGCCATGGCAGGTCGATCGGGAGATCAGGGAAGCAGCGGGAACTCGGGTGACTTGAAGCGAGAAAGGCTGGAGCACCCTTTCAGGTGTTCCAGCCTTGGTCGGCGGGCTGGAGATCAGCCCTTCTTGACTTCCTTCACTTCGGCGTCGACCACGTTGTCGTCGGCCTGGGCGTGCGATGCAGCTTCCGCGCCAGCGGCACCGGAAGCTGCCGAGGCGCCGGCCGCGGCCTGCGATTCGGCATACATCTTCTCGCCGAGCTTCTGGCTTGCGGTCATCAGCGCGTTCGTCTTTTCCTCGATCGCGGCCTTGTCCTCGCCCTTGAGGGCTTCTTCCAGGTTCTTGATCGCGGTCTCGATCGCTTCCTTCTCGGCGGCTTCGAGGCTGGCGCCGTGTTCGCCCAGCGACTTCTTCACGCTGTGCACCATGGCTTCGCCCTGGTTGCGCGCCTGAACGATCTCGAGCTTCTTCTTGTCGTCGGCGGCGTTCAGCTCGGCATCCTTCACCATCTTCTGGATCTCGTCTTCCGACAGGCCCGAGCTCGCCTTGATGGTGATCTTGTTTTCCTTGCCGGTGCCCTTGTCCTTGGCGCCGACGTGCAGGATGCCGTTGGCGTCGATGTCGAAGCTCACCTCGATCTGCGGCGTGCCGCGCGATGCCGGCGGAATGCCTTCCAGGTTGAATTCGCCCAGCAGCTTGTTGCCCGCGGCGATGTCGCGTTCACCCTGGAACACCTTGATGGTCACGGCCGGCTGGTTGTCCTCGGCGGTCGAGAAGGTCTGCGCGAACTTCGTCGGGATCGTGGTGTTCTTGGCGATCATCTTGGTCATGACGCCGCCCATGGTCTCGATGCCCAGCGACAGCGGGGTCACGTCCAGCAGCAGCACGTCCTTGCGGTCGCCCGAGAGCACCTGGCCCTGGATGGCGGCGCCGACGGCCACGGCCTCGTCGGGGTTCACGTCCTTGCGCGGCTCCTTGCCGAAGAAGGCCTTCACCTTCTCCTGCACCTTGGGCATGCGGGTCATGCCGCCGACCAGGATCACGTCGTTGATGTCGCCCACGCTGATGCCGGCGTCCTTGATGGCCAGGCGGCAGGGAGCGATGGTGCGCTCGATCAGCTCGTCGACCAGGCTTTCCAGCTTGGCGCGGGTCAGCTTGATGTTCAGGTGCTTCGGACCCGAGGCATCGGCCGTGATGTACGGCAGGTTGATGTCGGTCTGCGCGCTGTTCGACAGCTCGATCTTGGCCTTTTCAGCGGCTTCCTTCAGGCGCTGCAGTGCCAGCACGTCCTTGCTCAGGTCGACGCCCTGTTCCTTTTTGAACTCGCCGATGATGTAGTCGATGATGCGCTGGTCGAAGTCTTCGCCGCCCAGGAAGGTGTCGCCGTTGGTCGAAAGCACTTCGAACTGCTTCTCGCCGTCGACGTCCGCGATCTCGATGATCGACACGTCGAAGGTACCGCCGCCGAGGTCGTACACGGCGATCTTGCGGTCGGCCTTGTCCTGCTTGTCCAGGCCGAAGGCCAGGGCAGCGGCGGTGGGCTCGTTGATGATGCGCTTGACGTCGAGGCCCGCGATGCGGCCGGCGTCCTTGGTGGCCTGGCGCTGGGCGTCGTTGAAGTAGGCGGGCACCGTGATCACGGCTTCGCTGACGGTCTCGCCGAGGTAGTCTTCGGCGGTCTTCTTCATCTTGCGCAGGATGTCGGCGCTGACCTGCTGCGGGGCGATCTTCTTGCCGCGCACTTCCACCCATGCGTCGCCGTTGTCGGCCTTGGCGATGGTGTAGGGCATCAGGTCGATGTCCTTCTGGACTTCCTTTTCCTCGAACTTGCGCCCGATCAGGCGCTTGATCGCGTACAGCGTGTTCTTGGGGTTGGTCACGGCCTGGCGCTTGGCCGAGGCACCGACCAGCACTTCACCGTCTTCCTGGTACGCGACGATCGACGGCGTGGTGCGCGCACCTTCCGAGTTCTCGATCACACGCGTGGTGTTGCCTTCCATGATCGACACGCACGAGTTGGTGGTGCCGAGGTCGATGCCGATGATCTTTGCCATGTTCTTACTCCTGAAAGCCTGAAAAATATGTTGTTATGAACTTGTGGATAACCCGTCGCGATTCAAGGCATGAAGCGGGGATTTCCTGTGGGAATCTTGTGCGTCGCCGAACGGCGGGTCACTTCGGGGCGCTGACCGTGACCAGCGCCGGGCGCAGCACGCGGTCGTTGATGGTGTAGCCCTTCTGCAGCACGGTGACCACGGTGTTGGGTTCCTGGTCGGCGGGGACCATCGAGATGGCCTGGTGCTGGTGCGGGTCGAACTTCGTGCCGGGCGCGGGGGCCACTTCGATCACCTTGTTGCGTTCGAGCGCGCTCTTGAGCTGGCGCAGCGTGGCTTCGGCGCCTTCGCGGATCTGCTCGGGCGTGGCGTCCTTGACGGCCAGGCCGGCTTCCAGGCTGTCGGTCACCGGCAGCAGGCTTTCGGCGAAAGCCTCGACGGCGAACTTGCGGGCCTTGCTGACTTCCTCGTCCGCGCGGCGGCGGGCGTTCTGCACGTCCGCCTGGGCGCGCAGGTACTGATCGGCAAGCTCGGCATTCTTGGTCTGCAGCGCGGCGAGCTCGCCCTGGGCGACGGCCAGGGCATCGAGCGCCTCGGCTTCGTTGGCGGCTTGCGCTGCCTCCAGTTCTTCGGGGCTGGGCTCGCCTTGCAGCATTTGAGAATTCTGTGCGGATTGTTGCGGGTCAGACATTTTTCAAAGAACCGGCACGTGCCGGAAAACAAACGATAGCCAGCCACATGGGGCTGGCCGAAGGCATTTCAAGCGAAAAAATGGGGTCGAAACGACCTCCGAGACACGAAAAAGGCCCGAAACCGGGCCTTGGAGCCGTCAGCTGGGAGGCTCAGTGGGCGTCGAGCAGTTCGACGTCGAACTTCAGGGTGGCATTGGGGGGGATCACGCCGCCCGCGCCGCGAGCGCCATAGCCCAGCGATGCGGGAATGATCAGCGTGCGCTTGCCGCCGATCTTCATGCCGGCCACGCCTTCGTCCCAGCCCTTGATGACCTGGCCCGCGCCCAGCGAGAACGCGAAGGGATCGTTGCGGTCGCGGCTGGAGTCGAACTTGGCGCCTTGCACGCCGTCGTTGTAGAGCCAGCCGGTGTAGTGCACGTGCACGTGCTGGCCGGCCTTGGCTTCGGCGCCGGTGCCGACTTCGGTGTCTTCGTATTGCAGGCCGGAGGGAGTGGTGGGCATGGGAAACGCTCCTTGCGTCGATGTGAGATCCGTGGATCGAAGGCGCGGAGTTTACCGAGGCCCGGCGGGCGGCCCCGCCGTCCGTCAGCCGTGGCTACTGTCGTCGCCGGACGGCGCGGGTGTAGGCGCAGGCGCCGGAGGAGGTTCGGGGGAGGGCGCTGCCGGGGGCGCAACGGGAGCCATGGCGGGAGCGGCGGAGGCGGTTGCGGCCGGCGCAGCAGGCGCAGTCGCCGCAGCCTTCTTCTGCTGGCCGAGCTGCCATTTGCCGGCGAAGGCCTGCAGGTCGGACAGGCGCTTGAGCAGGTCCTGCCCGCTGAGCGTGAGGCTGTAGCCGTCGCTGCCATGGCCCACGAGGCCGGCCTCGCGCAGTTCCTTGATGCGGGTGTTGAGCGTGTTGGGGGTGATGCCGCCGACGCTGTCCTGCAGCAGGCGGAAGGTCTGCGCATGGCCGTCGCGCAGGGCCCAGAGCACGCGCAGCGCATAACGGGCTTCGAGCAGGGCGAGCAGCTGGCTGATGGCTGCGTTTTCCTTGGTACTCATCGACATCATCTCCTCGAAGCTGGGCGGGCCGTCGACCTGCGGGGGCAGGGCGATGCCTCGCGTTCTTGTGGTTGGTTATGAACCGTCTCGTTGGGCGGCGACTATAGCGCAATCGATGAGGATGCTACTAGTTTTGTAGCTGTCAAGGCAAGCTGGATGCGGCTTGTGAGACAAAGCCTCACAAATTGGTGTATCCGGCCATGGCTTCGCCCAACCGGATCGCGCGGCCGGGCGACCACTGCGGGTTGAAAGCCAGCGCGGGCGCCGGGAAGAGCATGACGACGGTGGAGCCCAGCAAGAACCGGCCCATCTCGTCGCCCTTGCGGATGTCGATCTGCTGGTCGGTGTAGTGCCACTCGCGCAGTTCGCCCACGCGCGGCGGATTGACCACCCCATGCCACACGGTGGCCATGCTGCCGACGATGGTGGCGCCCACCAGCACCAGCACGAAGGGCCCGCGCGCCGATTCGAAGACGCACACCACGCGCTCGTTGCGCGCGAAGAGGCCGGGCACGCCGCGCGCCGTCGTCGGGTTCACCGAGAACAGGTCGCCCGGCACGTGGATCATGCGCACCAGCCGCCCGTCGCAGGGCATGTGGATGCGGTGGTAGTCCTTCGGGCTCAGGTAGAGCGTGGCGAAGCTGCCGTGCGCGAACTTCGCGGCCAGGGTGGCGTCGCCGCCCACCAGTGCGGTGGTCGTGTAGTTGTGGCCCTTGGCCTGGAAGATCTGGTCGCCTTCGATCGCGCCGAACTGGCTGATCGCGCCGTCCACGGGGCAGATCAGGTCGGCCTGGGCGATGGGCCGGGCGCCGGGCTTGAGTTCGCGCGTGAAGAACTGGTTGAAGCTCTTGTAGTGGCTGATGTCCGACTCGAGCGCCTCGCCCATGTCCACGCCGTACTTGGCCACGAAGCGCCGGATGATCCACGTCGTCACGGCGCCCCGTTCCTTGCCCGCGACCCAGCCGGCGAAATTGGTCAGGGCCTGCTTGGGAAACAGGTATTGGGGCAGTACGGCGGAGCGGTCGGACACGTGGGAATGATCTGGAAAGCGGATCGGAGGGGCATTCTATAAAGGGCTTTTCTCCCGGGACGTAGGAAGCTTCCCTTGGTTCTTCCGGCCAACCCCGCCGATCGCGCCGGATCAGTCGGGCTTGATCCCCGCCGCCTTGATCACCTGCGCCCACTTCTCCACCTCGGCCTTCTGGAAGGCCGCGATCTGCACCGTGCTCAGGTCGGCCGGCTCCATGCCGAAGCCCTTGAGCTTGTCCTGCATCTCCGGCGTCGCGAGGATCTTGCGGATCTCGGTGTGCAGCCGGTCGACCACCGGCGCGGGCGTGTGCGCGGGCACGAAGATCGCCTGCCACGACACCACCTCGAAGTCCTGCAGGCCCGGCACGCCCGACTCGGCCACCGTCGGCACGTCGGGCATCGAGGCCAGCCGCTTCGACGAGGTGACCGCGATCGCGCGCAGCTTGCCGCTCTGGATGTGCGGGCCGGCCACCACCGTGGTGTCGAACATCATGTCGACCTGCCCGCCGATCACGTCCTGGATCGCCGGGCCGCTGCCCTTGTACGGGATGTGCGTGAACTTCACGCCCGACTTGTAGGCCAGCAGTTCCAGCGCCAGGTGCTGCGAGGTGCCCGTGCCGGCCGAGGCCGACGAGAGCCCGCCCGCCTTGCCCTTGCTCGCGGCGATCACGTCCTTCAGCGTCTTGTAGGGGCTCGCCTGGTTCACCACCAGCACCACCGGGTTGGTGCCGATCAGCGTCACCGGCGCGAACGACTTCTGCGGGTCGTAGCCGAGCTTGGGGTACAGGCTCACGTTGATCGCGTGCGAGCTGATCGTGCCGCCCACCAGCGTGAATCCGTCGGGCGCGGCACGCGAGCCGATCTCCGAGCCAACGCTGCCGCCGGCGCCGCCCTTGTTGTCGATGATGACCGTGGTGCCCAGCGCGGGGCCCAGCTTCTGTCCTATCAGCCGGCCCAGCACGTCGGTGGTGCCGCCCGCCGGAAAGGGCACGAGGTAGGTGATCGGCTTGCCCGTGGGCCAGTTGCTGCTGCCCTGGGCGAATGCCGCCGGAAGCGCGGCGGCGACCGAAGAGGCGAGGGCGGTGCGGATGAGTGTGCGGCGTTGCATGCGAAGTCTCCTTGGGTTGTCAGTTGGCGCCGGCTGCCCTTCAGGGCAGGTCGACGATCTCGATCCAGTTCGGGTTCTTGCCCACCTCCAGGTGCTGGGGCGTGCCCAGCGCGCCGGTGTCGGCGTCGATGGCGTAGAGGGAGATGCCGTTCGATTCCTGTCCCGCCGCGATCAGGTAGCGGCCGGTGGAATCGATGGCGAAGCCGCGCGGCCCCTTCTCGGTCGGCGTCTGGCCCAGCGGCTGCAGCTGCCCCGTAGCGGCGTCGACCTTGAATGCCGAGAGCGTGCTCGAGGTGCGCTCCGACGCGTAGAGGAAGCGCCCGTCCGGCGTCAGGTGCAGGTCGGCGGCCCAGGGCTTGCCGGTGAAACCGGCGGGCAGGGTGGTGGTGCTCTGTTCGAGCCTGAGCGTGCCGCGCGCGGCGTCCCATGCGAACACGTGCAGCGCGGCGTCGAGCTCGTCCAGCAGGTAGACGTGACGCTGCGCCTTGTCCCACACGAAGTGGCGCGGGCCCGACTTCGCGGCGGTGGTGGTCAGCGGAGGGTCGTTGGGCGAGAGCAGGCCTTTCTCGGCGTCGAAGCGCCAGCTCGACACGTTGTCGCCGCCCAGGCTGGTGGCGAGCACGAAGCGGTTGCTCGCGTCGGCGTGGATGGCGTGCGCGTTGGGCGCCGTCTGGATCAGCTGGTTGATCGGCCCCACCGCGCCGTCCTTGCCCACGGCGTTGACCGTGATCTTGCCGCCCTGATAGGAGGCCGCGAACAGCCACTTGCCGCTCGCGTCGAGGTCGATGTTGGCCATGCTGTCGGCCAGTGGCGCCTCGCCCAGCTTCCGCAGCCTGCCGCTGGCGCCGTCGATCGACAGCGCGGTCACGCGAAACGGCTGCGAGCGCAGCGCGGCGTACAGCACGCGCTTGTCGCGGCTCACCACCATCGGCATCACCGTGCCGCCCACGTTCAGCGTCTGCACCGGCTTGAGCGCGCCCTGGCTCCTGTCGAGCTCGAGCACCGAGATTTCCTGGCTGTCGGCGTTCGATACGTAGACCCAGGTGGCGGCCGATGCGGGTACCGCCGCGGCCAGCCACAGCAGCGATGCGATGGTCGTCTTCTTCATGGCCGGGGCTCAGGGCTTGATGTTGAGTTTGGTGATGAGCTGCTTGAAGTACACGTTGTCCTTCGCCAGCGTTTCCTTGAACACCGCGCCGTCGGTGTAGACATAGCCCAGGTTCTGCTTGTCCATCACCTCGTGCATCAGCGGTTCGGCGGCGGTCTTCGCGGTGATCTCGCGCAGCTTCGCCATCACTTCGGGCGGCGTGTTCTTCGGCGCGCCCAGGCCGCGCCAGGTGCCGATCGACAGGTCGATGCCGCGCTCCTTGGCTGTGGGCACCTTCTCGAAGCCCTTCACGCGCTTGTCGGCCATCACCATCAGCACCTTGAGCTTGCCGCCCTGCACATGCGTCGTCACCTCGGCCGGGCTCACCGCCACGGCCTCGATGTGGCCGCCCAGCAGCGCCAGCACCGCGGGTGCCGCGCCCTGGAACGGGATGTGGCCGAACTTGGCGCCGGTCTTGTCTTCCAGCGCGGCGGCGGCAAGGTGCCAGATCGAGCCGTTGCCCGAGTTGCCCACGCGCACGCTCTCCGGCGATTTCTTCGCGGCGGCCAGGAACTCCTCGATGGTGTTCCACGGCGCGTCGGCCTTCACCGTGATCGCGGCCGGATCGGCGTTGAGCTGAGCGATCGGCTGGAAGTCGTCGTAGTTGAACTTGGCCAGCCCCAGGTGCGGCAGCGTCAGCAGCTCGACCGTGAGCACGGCGAGCTTGTAGCCGTCGGGCTTGGAATTGATCACCTCGGTCCAGCCGATGGCGCCCCCCGCGCCGGGACGGTTGACGATCACGATGCTCTGCGAGATGTGCTTGCGGCTCGCTTCCGAGAATGCACGCGCCAGGCCGTCGGTACCGCCGCCGGGCTGGTAGGGCACGAGCAGTTCGATGGTGCGGTTCGGAAAGTCGGCCTGTGCGGCGGCCGGTGCCGCCAGCCCGAGCGAGAGGGCTGCCGTGGCCGAGAGGGCGGCGATGCCGCGAATGAACTGCTTGTGTTTCATGATCCTTGTCTCCGTTGTTGTGGTTGAGCGTTGAAGTGTTGAAAAGCGTGGGTGCGCGTCAGGGCATGTACTGCCCGCCGTTCACCTCGATCACCTGCCCGGTGACGTAGCCCGAGAGTTGTTCCGATGCGAGATAGAGGAATGCGCCCACGCATTCATCCGGCGTGCCGATGCGGCCCATCGGAATGCCGGCGCGGAAGTTCTCCAGCATCGCGGGGGTGGAGAAGCGGTCCTGGAAGGGCGTCTGGATGACGCCCGGCGCCACCGCGTTCACGCGGATGCGGTCGCCCACCAGCTCCTTCGCCAGCCCGTGCGTCGCCGTGCTCACGAAGCCCTTCGAGCCCGCGTACAGATAGGCCGAAGGCCCGCCGCCGGTGCGTGCCGCGACAGAGGTCACGTTGATGATGTTGCCGCCGCCGCTCTTGCGCATCAGCGGAACCACCTCGCGGCAGAAAGCGAGCACCGAGCGCGCGTTGATGTGCAGCACTTCGTCGAAGAGTGCATCGTCGAACTCGGCGATGGGCACGCGTTTGACCAGGCTGCCCGCGTTGTTCACCAGCACGTCGATGCGGCCGCCGAACTGTGCCGAGGCCTGCTTCACGCACTCGCGGATCGCGCCCGTGTCGCGCACGTCGGCCTTCAGTGCGAAGGCGGTGCCGCCGGCCGCGCGGATGGTGTCGACCACCTTGTTCGCCGCGTCGGCGGAGCTGTTGTAGTGCACCGCCACGCGCATGCCGCGCGCGGCGAAGGCGATGGCCACCGCCGCGCCGATGCCGGTGCTGGCGCCGGTGACGAGGGCTGTCTTGTCCTTGAGGTCTTCCATGAGGGGCTCCGTTGATGAAGAGACAGGTCTTAGAAAGGAAATCAGAAAGACGTGAACCCGCGCGTCGCGCAGCGCCTTGCTCAGGTCACGGGCGCGGGGTTGAAAAGCACCAGCGCGTTGTGCAGCTTCCAGTGCTCGGCCCAGGTCTTCTTCCGTCCGCTGGCCACGTCGAGCATCAGGCGGAACATTTCCCAGCCGATGTCCTCGATGGTGGCTTCGCCGTCGGCGATGCGGCCCGCGTTCACGTCCATCAGGTCGTGCCAGCGGCGCGCGAGGTCGCTGCGCGTGGCGACCTTGATCACCGGCACCTCGGCCAGTCCGTAGGGCGTGCCGCGGCCGGTGGTGAACACGTGCAGGTTGATGCCGGCGGCCAGCTGCAGCGTGCCGCAGATGAAGTCGCTGGCGGGCGTGGCGGTGTAGATCAGGCCCTTCTGCTTCGCCTTCTCGCCGGGCGCGAGCACGCCGGTGATGGGCGCCGAGCCCGACTTGACGATGGAGCCCATCGCCTTCTCGACGATGTTGGAGAGCCCGCCCTTCTTGTTGCCGGGCGTGGTGTTGGCGCTGCGGTCGACCAGGCCCTTCTTCAGGTAGGCGTCGTACCAGGCCATCTCGCGGATCATGGCTTCGGCCACCTCGGGCGTGGACGCGCGCGAGGTGAGCTGGTCGATGCCGTCGCGCACCTCGGTGGTCTCGGAGAACATCACAGTGGCGCCCGCGCGCACCAGCAGGTCGGTGCAGAAGCCCACCGCCGGGTTGGCGGTGACGCCCGAGAAGGCATCGCTGCCGCCGCACTGCACGCCCACCACCAGTTCGCTGGCGGGCACGGTCTCGCGTTTGCGCGCGTTGAGCCGGGCGAGGTGCTCCTCGGCCTGGCGCATGACCGAATCGATCATCGACATGAAGCCGACGTGCGCGTCGTCCTGCAGGCAGACCACGTCGAGCGCGGTATCGGGTGTGGTGCCGGCACGCTGGTCGGCGATGGGAATGCTGCCCGGCGGCAGCAGCCGCTCGGGCTGCAGCTTCTCGCAGCCCAGGCTCACCACCATCACCTCGCCGCCGAAGTTCGGGTTGAGGCTGATGTTGCGCAGCGTGCGGATGGGCACGACGGCGTCGGGTGCGTCGATGGCCACACCGCAGCCGTAGGTGTGCTCCAGCGCCACCACGTCGTCGACGTTGGGGTACTTCGGCAGCAGCTCGGCCTTGATGCGCTGCACCGCGAACTCGGTGACGCCGGCCACGCACTGCACCGTCTGCGTGATGGCCAGTATGTTGCGCGTGCCCACCGAGCCGTCGGCGTTGCGGTAGCCCTCGAAGGTGTAGCCCTCCAGCGGCGGCAGGGCAGGGGGCTTGACCGTCGCGATGGGAAGGCCGTCGAGCTCGGGCGCGGTCGGCATCCGCATCACGCGCTCGTGCACCCAGCTGCCGCGCGGCAGCGCCTTCTGTGCGTAGCCGATCACCACGTCGTAGCGGCGGATGGCATCGCCTTCGGCGAGGTCGACCAGCGCGACCTTGTGGCCCTGGGGCACGTTGTCCACCAGCCGCAGGCCGTCGGCGAACTCCGCGCCGGCCTTCAGCCCGCCGTCGTTGGCGACGATGGCCACGTTGTCGGCCGCGTGGATGCGGATGTAGAGCGGAGGGCGGGTGGTCTCGGTCATCGCGGGTTCCTTGCTTTGCTTACTTCACGACCATGAACATACTCGGGAGCCAGGTCGAGAAGGCCGGCACGAAGGTGACCACGCCGAGCGCGAAGATCAGCGCCCCGTAGAACGGCCAGATGGTGCGCATCACCGTTCCCACCGACACCCCGCCGATCGCGCAGCCGACGAACTGGGTCGTGCCCACGGGCGGCGTGTTCAGGCCCAGCGCGCAGTTGATGAGCATCACGATGCCGAACTGCACGGAGGTCATGCCGTACTGCTGCGCGATGGGCAGGAAGATCGGCGTGCATAGCAGGATGGTGGCGGCCATGTCCAGGAAGGTGCCCAGCACGAACAGGATGATGTTGATCAGCAGGAAGATCACCCACGGCGTGCTCGTGACCTGCGACAGCATCTGTCCCGTGAGCTCGGCCACGCCGTACAGGCTGATGAGGTAGCCGAAGGTGCTGGAGATGCCGATCAGCAGCAGGATCACGCCGGTGGTGCGCACAGCCTTCGAGGCCGCCTTGACGAAGTGCTCCCACTTCAGCGTGCGGTACACGAAGATCGTGAGGGCCAGCGCGTAGAGCACCGCCACCGCCGCCGACTCGGTGGCCGTGAAGATGCCCGACAGGATGCCGCCCAGGATCAGCAGCACCACGAACAGGCCCGGCAGCGCCGCCGCGAACGAGCGCGCCACGATGGCCCAGCCCGGGAAGGTGCCGGCGGGGTAGCCGCGCTTGACCGCCACCAGGTAGGCGGCCGCCAGGTTGCTGACGGTGAGCACCGCCGCCGGCAGCAGCGCCGCGAGGATCAGCGCCGCGATCGACACCTTTCCGCCCGCGGCCAGCGAATAGATGATGAGGTTGTGGCTGGTCGGCATCAGCGCGCCGACCAGTGCCGCGTGGGTCGTCACGTTGACCGCGTAGTCGGCGTGATAGCCCTCCTTCTTCATCATCGGGATCATCACGGCGCCCATGGCCGAGACGTCCGCCACGGGCGAGCCCGAGACGCCGCCGAACAGCGTGCAGGCCACCACGTTCGACATGCCGAGGCCGCCGCGCACGTGGCCCACGAGGTCGCGCGCCAGGTTGACGATGCGGTCCGCGATGCCGCCGTAGAGCATCAGCTCGCCGGCGAAGATGAAGAACGGGATGGCGAGGAACGAGAAGATGCCCATGCCCGAGGTCATCTGCTGGAAGCCGACCGCCAGCGGCAGGCCTTCATACAGCAGCGTGGCCAGGGCCGACAGGCCGATGGAGAAAGCCACCGGCACGCCCAGCAGGAGGAAGAGCGTGAACGAGAGGCAGAGAATCAAAAGGGGAATGGTCATGATCTGGCCGCCTCGCCGGTGGTGGGGGCGCTATGGACTGTTCGGGGAATGCCGCGGAACCGGCTTTGCCGGGCCGCAGGCATTGCCCCCTGCAAGGGGGTTGGAGAAGCGACACGAAGCGCGCGAAGCCTGGGGGTGTGCATTCGTTATCCCCAGGCGGGTTCCACTTCGCGGCCTTGGGCCAGGGCGATGATGTGTTCGATGGAGAAGAGGACGATCAGCACGCCCGCGACCGAGGCCGGCACGTACTTCCAGCCCTCGGAGATCCACAGCGTGGGCAGCCGGTATTCCCAAACCGAACCGGCCAGCTCGGCGCAGTTCCAGGCCATGGCCAGGCCGAACAGCAGGATCAGCGCGTGGATGAGGTATTCCATCTTCAGCCGCAGCCAGTCGGGCGCGAGCACGAGGAAGGATTCGAGCCCGATGTGGCCCGCGTCGCGCACGCCCACGGCCACGCCGAGCATGGTGACGTAGAGCACCAGCAGCAGCGCGAGGCTTTCGGCCCAGGTGGGGGTGTTGTTGAGCACGTAGCGGCCGAACACCTGCCAGCTCACGGCGCAGATGACCGCCACGAGACCGAGGATGCCCAACCACATGCAGGCACGGGCGAGCGTGCGGCAGAGTTTGGTGTACATGAAGGTTTTTCTCTGTTTTCTCCCTCCCCCTCTGGGGGAGGGCAGGGGTGGGGGCTAGCGGCGTCCCTATGCCAGCGCCGTCGTGCCCCCATCCCGGCCTTCCCCCAGAGGGGGAAGGAGTTGGTTCAGCAGGGCGGTTCGCTTACTTCGTCTCTTGCACGCGCTTCACGAGGTCCTTGAGCTTCGCGTCGGTGATGAACTTGTCGTACACCGGCTTCATCGCCGCCTGGAACGGGGCCTTGTCGACCTCGATGATCTCGGCGCCGCCAGCCTTCACCGTGGCCAGCGACTTCACTTCGCGCTCTTCCCACTGCTTGCGCATGTAGGGCACCGACTCCTTGGCGGCCTGGCGGATCCAGCCCTGCTCCTCGGCGGAGAGCTTGTCCCACACGCGCTTGGAGAACAGCAGCATCTCGGGCGCCATCGAGTGCTCGGTCTTGCTGTAGTACTTGGCCACTTCGAAGGCGCGCGCGCTTTCATAGGTGGGGTAGTTGTTCTCGGCGGCGTCGATCAGGCCGGTCTTCAGGCCCGTGTAGACCTCGCCCATGGGCATGGGCGTGGCGTTGGCGCCCATGGCCTCGAGCATCGACACCCACAGGTCGGACTGCTGCACGCGCACCTTCAGGCCCTTCATGTCGGCGAAGCTGCGCACCGGCTTCTTGGCGGTGAACATCGAGCGCGCGCCGCTGTCGTAGTAGGCCAGGCCCACGAAGCCCTGCTTCTCGCACGACTTCAGGATCTCTTCGCCGATCGGGCCGTCGAGCACCTTGTGCAGGTGGTCGACCGAGCGGAACAGGAAGGGCATGGTCGGCACCTGCGTCTCGGGGCAGATGTTGTTCATGGGCGCGATGTTCACGCGCACCATCTGCAGCGCGCCGATCTTGGCCTGCTCGATCGTGTCCTTCTCGCTGCCGAGCGCACTGTTGTTGAACACCTTGATGCTGTGCTTGCCGCCCGACAGCGCCTTCAGGCGCTCGCTCATGAACTTCACCGCGGTCACGGTGGGGTAGTCGTCGGGGTGGATGTCGGCCGAACGGAACTCGGTGGCGTGTGCAGCCATGGTGGTCAGCGCGGCTGCGGCGCACGCGGAAATTGCGATCAGGGTCTTCTTGGCGAATTTCATTTGTCTCGTCCTCTGGTTTGGTTTGGTGGTTGTTGAAAAAAGGAATCAGCTGCCGAAGGCCGGCTCGGGCACGCCCTGCGCGCCGGGCCGCAGCGCGAACACGCCGCCGGCCAGCGGCTGGTCCGACAGGTCGATGCCGCCGGGGCGGATCGAGGTGACGAACAGGGTGTCGAGGCCCGCGCCGCCGAAGGCGCACATGGCGGGTTTCTTCACCGGCACTTCGAGCGAGCGGTCGAGCCGGCCGTCGGGCGTGAAGCGGTGCACCAGGCCCGCGTCGTTGCCGCAGATCCAGTAGCAGCCGTCGGTGTCCATGGCGGCGCCGTCGGGGCGGCCGGGCAGGGGCTTCATGTCGACGAAGAGGCGGCGGTTGCCTGGCGTGCCGGTGGCGGTGTCGTAGTCGAAGGCCCAGACGGCCTGCACCGTGGGGTGCGAATCCGAGAGGTACATCGTGCGGCCGTCGGGGCTGAAGGCCAGGCCGTTGGGCACGATGAAGTCGTCGAGGCGCTGGTCGGCCTTCGCGCTGCCGCTGGCGTAGCTGTAGAGGCGGCCGACGCGTGCGCCAGCCGCCATGTCCAGCAGCATGGTGCCGGCCCAGAAGCGGCCCTGGCGGTCGCAGCGGCCGTCGTTGAAGCGCATGGCGGGCGCGGCGTGGTCGACGGAGGCGAGCGGCGCGCAGGCCAGCGTGCCGTCGGCCTGCGGCTTCAGCGAGAAGAGGCCGCTTTCCATGCCGGCGATCCACTCGCCGGGCGCGTCGGCGCGCGGCGCGATGCAGGCGATCATTTCATCGGCCCTCCACTGCGCGTGGCCTTCGCCCGCATGCCAGCGGTTCAGCGTGCGCGCGGGAATATCGACCCAGTACAGCGCCTGCTGCGCGGCATGCCACACCGGGCTCTCGCCGGTGCCGTTGCGAGCGTCGAGGACGAGTTCAGCTTGCATCGCCTCAATCGCCGAATGGCCCCTGTGCAGTGAAGGCGCCGCCCTGGTAGATGGCGTTGGGGTCGGTCGGTGCCACCGGAGGCTGCTGCTCGACCTTGTCGCGGAACACTTTGGAGCTGTCCTGCGCAACGAAGCCCAGGTGCGCGGCGGCGCTGTTGTCCCACCACACGTCGCGATTGTTCGACATGCCGTAGACCACCGTGTGCTTCACGCCGGGGGTGAAGAGCGACTTCTCGATCAGCGTGGTGAGGTCGCGGTAGCTCAGCCAGGTGCTCATCATCCGGCGGTTGGCCGGCTCGGGGAAGGAGGAGCCGATGCGGATGCTCACCGTCTCGATGCCCCAGCGGTCGAAGTAGAACTGCGCCACGTCTTCGCCGAAGGACTTCGACAGGCCGTAGTAGCCGTCTGGCCGGCGTGCGGCATGGGCGTCGATGTGCTCGCTCTGCTTGTAGAAGCCGATCACGTGGTTCGAGCTCGCGAACACCACGCGCTTCACGCCATGGCGGCGCGCGGCCTCGTAGATGTGGAACACGCCCTTGATGTTGGCTTCGAGGATTTCCTCGAACGGCCGCTCCACCGACACCCCGCCCAGGTGGACGATGGCGTCGCAGCCTTCCACCAGCGCATGCACCGCGGCCTTGTCCGAGAGATCGCAGGGCACGGTTTCCTCGTTCGCGCCGGTGGCCGGCGCCAGCGAGGCGATGTCGGACAGGCGCAGCACGTTCGCATAGGGCTTGAGCCGCTCGCGCAGCACCTTGCCGAGGCCGCCGGCCGCGCCGGTCAGCAGGAGGCGGTTCATCTTGTTGTTGTCTGTCATGGTTGGCCGTCCTTGCATGCAGGAGTCATGGTTTCCGAGGGGCTGCCGTCGCGGCGGTTTCGCGGAAGCGACCGGTACGATGCCGGTGAAGCAAGGTCGAGGTCGCTAGGTCGAAAAGGCGCTGCATTTCGGTGCCGTGGAAACCGAAGGCCGCTGGCGGACAAGCCCGCGACGCTTGGGGGTTGAGTGATAAGTTATCTGTTGTCGTACAACTAGTTTGGAGATTATCATCGTGGCCATGGTTCAGACGACTGCGGGTAATCCCTTGGTGTCGGATGCTCCGGCGGAGGCGGGCTCTTCGGCTTCTTCCTTCGTGGGGCGTCCGCGCCAGCGCGCGCGCGGCCTCGCGCACGGGCTGGTGGAAGACCTGGGCGAGAAGATACGCAGCCAGTCGCTGCGGCCGGGCGACAAGCTGCCGACCGAGTCGGCCATCATGCAGGCCTACGGCGTGAGCCGCACCGTGGTGCGCGAGGCGCTGTCCAAGCTGCAGGCCGCGGGACTGGTCGAGACGCTGCACGGCGTCGGCACCTTCGTGCTGCAGCCGCGCACCGGCGGGGTGTTCCGCCTCGATCCGGGCGAGATCGCCGCGTCGGTGGACGTGCTGGCCGTGCTGGAGCTGCGCATCAGCCTGGAGACAGAATCGGCCGGCCTCGCCGCCAGCCGCCGCACCGACGAGCAGCTGGTGGCCATGCGCCAGGCGCTCGACGACTTCGAGCGCAACGTGGTGGCGGCGGGCGACACGGTGGGGCCCGACTTCCGCTTCCACCTGCAGATCGCCGAGTCGACCGGCAACCCGTACTTCGCGGACATCATGCGGCACCTGGGCACCACGCTCATTCCGCGCACCCGCATCAGCGCCATCCGCACGCACGAGGGCGGGGCGCCTTACCTGAGCCGCGTCAACCGCGAGCACGAAGAGATCTACGCGGCCATCGCGCGGCGCGACCCCGAGTCGGCGCGCGCCGCGATGCGCATCCACCTGACCAACAGCCGCGAGCGGCTGCGCATGGCGCAGGAGGCGGCGCAGCAGAAGGCGAAAGCCGATGCATCCGCGGCAGGTGCCGCCGATGCGGCCGTGCCGTCGACCGACGGCGCTTCCTCTCACTGATATTTTTCTTGTCCGCCATGCTGGACAAGTCATCTCTCTAGTTGTACGATGACTGATAACTTGTGCGGCTCGTCGCGCGCAAGGCCATGACGACCATCGAACAACTGGAGGCAGCATGACCATCTCCCGACGCGGCGCACTCGGCGCCGCACTGGCAACCACCCTGGCCGCCAGCCTGCCGGCGCGCTCCTTCGCGCAGGCCGCGGCCGGCGCGCAGGGCGGCACCGGCAACTGGCCCTCGAAGCCGATCCGGATCATCGTTCCGTACCCGCCGGGCGGTTCGTCCGACATCATCGCGCGGGCCATCAGCCAGCCGTTGTCCGAGGCGCTGGGCCAGCCCGTCGTCATCGACAACAAGGCAGGCGCCAACGGCAATCTCGGCGCCGACCTGCTGGCCAAGGCGCCGGCCGACGGCTACACGCTGATGCTGTGCGACCTGGGTGCGCTGGCCATCAGCCCGTCGCTCTACCCCAAGCTGCCTTTCGATCCGTCGAAGGACCTGCGCAGCGTTTCCATGCTGGCCTATTCGCCGCACCTGCTGGTGGTGCACCCTTCGGTGCAGGCGAACACGCTGAAGGAGCTGGTCGAGCTCTCGAAGAAAAGCGATCTCAACTTCGCCGTCACCGCCAGCGGCAGCACCGCGCACCTCGCGGGCATCGAGCTGCAGCGCCGCATCGGCGCCAAGTGGGAGTACGTGCCCTACAAGGGCGGCGTGCAGGCCGTGCTCGACACCGTCTCGGGCCAGACGCAGGTGCTCATGAACGGCATGCTCGCCACCTACCCGCAGGTGCAGGCCGGCAAGCTCAAGCTGATCGCCGTGTCCAAGGCCACGCGCATGCCGCTGATCGGCAGCGTGCCGACCATCGCGGAGCAGGGCGCTCCCGGCTACGAGTCGGGCACCTGGCAGGGCATGGTCGCCGCGCGCGGCGTGCCCGACGCGATCATCAACCGGCTCAACCGTGAGCTGGTGCGCATCATCCGCACCGCCGACATCCGCGCCCGCCTCGCGGGCCAGGGCGCCGAGGTCGTGACCATGACCGCGCCCGAGCAGGACCAGTTCTTCGCCAAGGAGCGCGCGCGCTGGGCCCAGGTCATCAAAGAGGCGAACGTCAGGCTCGACTGACCGGCCTCATCCATCTTTTTCCTTTCCCAAATCTTCACTGGACTCTTCCCGATGAACCCGCAAGAACTCAAGACCATCATGGGCTCCGGCCTGCTCTCGTTCCCGTTGACCGACTTCGACAGCAACGGCGACTTCAACAAGAAGGGCTACCAGCAGCGCCTCGAATGGCTGGCTCCCTACGGCGCGAGCGCGCTGTTCGCGGCCGGCGGAACGGGCGAGTTCTTCTCGCTGACCGGCGACGAGTACCCCGGCATCATCCAGACCGCGGTCGACACCTGCCGCGGCGTGGTGCCGATCATCGCGGGCGCCGGCGGCCCCACGCGCTTCGCCATCCAGTGCGCCCAGGCCGCCGAGAAGGCCGGCGCGCACGGCATCCTGCTGCTGCCGCACTACCTCACCGAAGCCGGCCAGGAAGGCCTGGCCGCGCACGTCGAGGCCGTGTGCAGGAGCGTGAAGTTCGGCGTGATCGTCTACAACCGCGCCACCAGCCGCCTGAAGCCCGACACGCTGGCCGCGCTGGCCGAGCGCAATCCCAACCTCGTCGGCTTCAAGGACGGCGTGGGCGACATCGAGGCCATGGTCGCCATCTACCAGAAGATGGGCGACCGCTTCGCCTACCTGGGCGGCCTGCCCACCGCGGAGGTCTATGCCGCCGCCTACAAGGCGATGGGCACGCCGGTGTATTCGTCGGCCGTCTTCAACTTCATTCCGAAGACCGCCATGGACTTCTACAAGGCCGTCGCCGCCGACGACCTGCCGACCCAGCACCGCCTGCTGAAGAACTTCTTCATGCCGTACCTCGAGCTGCGCAACCGCGTGCCTGGCTACGCGGTGAGCATCGTGAAGGCCGGCGCGAAGATCGTCGGCCACGACGCCGGCCCCGTGCGCGCACCGCTCACCGACCTGAAGCCCGCCGAGATGGAGCAGCTCAAGGCGCTGATCGACTCGCTCGGTCCGCAGTAAGCCGGCACCCGGCGGACGAACCGACCCTCATCACAACAGCGGAGACAAGACGCCATGTTCCTCAAGAAGCTCTTCCTGGTCGCCGCCTCGGCGGCCCTGTTCTCGGCCTGCTCGGTGATGCCCTCGGGCAATGCCGCGTCGGCCGCGCCCGAGGTGGCCGCCGCCGCCGAGCGCCTGCGCATCGCGATGATCGACCCCACCGGCCCCGCGCTCGGCGCGCTGGTGGCCGACGACCTCAGCTACGGCCACTCCGGCGGCAAGGTCGACACCAAGACCAGCTTCATCGCCGACCTGCTCGACGGCAAGTCCGACTTCGTGACCATCGCCATCACCGACCAGACCGTGAAGGTGGTCGACGGCAACACCGCCATCGTGCGCCACACGCTCACGGCCGACACCAACGATTCGGGCAAGCCCGGCAAGGTGGCGCTGAAGATCCTCGGCGTCTGGCAGAAGCAGGGTGGCAGCTGGAAGCTGCTGGCCCGTCAGGCCGTGAGGATCTAGTCCGAATGAAGAAGAGAGTCCTTCTCGGGGCCGCCCTCGCGGCCGCCTCGGTCGCGTTGTTGCCGCTGCCTGCCTCGGCGCAAGCCGATGCATGGCCCCAGCAGAAGCCCGTGACCATCATCGTGCCGTTCCCGGCGGGCGGCTCCACCGACATGGTCGCGCGCACCATCGCGCTGCAACTGCAGACCAAGCTCGGCGGCAGCTTCGTCGTCGACAACCGGCCCGGCGCCACCGGCACCATCGGCACCGGCCAGGTCAAGCGCGCCGCGCCCGACGGCTACACGCTGCTGGTGTCCTCTCTCGGCGCCTTCGTCGTCACCCCGCACCTGCAGAAGAGCGTGCCCTACGACGCGACCAAGGACTTCGACTACATCAGCGTGCCCGTTCAGGCGCCCAACGTGCTCGTCGCGAACGCCGCGCGACCCGAACACACCGTGGCCGACGTGCTGGCGCTGCTGCGCAAGACGCCGGGCAAGGTCTCGTTCGCGAGTTCGGGCAACGGCTCGTCCGACCATCTTTCGGCCGAGCTCTTCTGGCAGCAGACGAAGACCGAAGGCGTGCACGTTCCCTACAAGGGCGGCGCGCCGGCGGTCAACGACCTGCTGGGCAACCAGGTCGACTTCTCGTTCCAGAACGTCAATGCCGTGCTGCCGCACATCCGCGGCGGCAAGCTGCGCGCCATCGCCGTCACGGGCGACAAGCGCTCGCCGGTGCTGCCCGACGTGCCCACGCTGGCCGAAGCCGGCGTGAAGGGCGCCGAGGTCTATTCATGGCAGGGCATGGCCGCGCCCAAGGGCCTGCCGCCGGCCGTGAAGAAGAAGCTGAGCGACGCGGTCATCGCGGCGATGCAGGACCCGGAGACAAAGAAGCGCATGCTCGACCAGGGCCTGGAGATCGTCGCCAGCACGCCCGAGGAATTCACCGCCTTCCAGTTGCGCGAATGGACGCGATGGAAGACATTGATCGAAGCCCGCCACATCACCGCGGATTAATGGCACTCCCCCAGGCTTCGCGCACTTCGTGTCGCTTCGCCTACCCCCTCGCCGGGGGCAACACCTGAGGCCCGGCAAAGCCGGTTCCTCGGTGTTCCCCGAAAAGACCGGCTCGGTTTTGGATTGATTCAACGATGACGCTTTCAGATTCCACTTCGTCGCCGTCAGGCGCCCCCGTCGTCACCGGCATGCGCGTGGTCCCCGTCGCGGGCCACGACAGCATGCTGATGAACCTGAGCGGCGCCCACGGCCCGTTCTTCACGCGCAATCTGCTGATCCTGACCGACAGCGCCGGCCACACCGGCGTGGGCGAAGTGCCCGGTGGCGAGAAGATCCGCCAGACGCTGGAGGATGCGCGCGACCTCATCGTCGGCCAGCCCATCGGCCGGCACAACGCCATTCTCAACAGCATGCGCAGCGCCTTCGCCGGGCGCGACAGCGGCGGGCGCGGCCTGCAGACCTTCGACCTGCGCGTGACCATCCACGCGGTCACGGCCGTCGAAGCCGCGCTGCTCGACCTGCTGGGCCAGTTCCTCGAAGTGCCCGTGGCGGCCCTGCTGGGCGAAGGCCAGCAGCGCGACGCGGTGCAGATGCTCGGCTACCTCTTCTACGTGGGCGACCGCAGGAAGACCGACCTGCCCTACGAGAGCGACCCCGGCGCCGACAATGACTGGTTCCGTCTTCGCCACGAGGAGGCCATGACCCCCGAGGCCATCGTGCGCCTGGCCGAGGCCACGCACGCACGCTATGGCTTCACCGACTTCAAGCTCAAGGGCGGCGTGCTGCGCGGCGAGGAAGAAGTCGAAGCCATCCGCGCGCTGCACGAGCGCTTTCCCAAGGCCCGCGTCACGCTCGACCCCAACGGCGGCTGGCTGCTGCAGGATGCGATCCGCCTGTGCCGCGACCTGCACGGCGTGATGGCCTATGCCGAAGACCCGTGCGGCGCCGAAGGCGTGTTCTCGGGCCGCGAGGTGATGGCCGAGTTCCGCCGCGCCACCGGCCTGCCCACCGCCACCAACATGGTCGCCACCGACTGGCGCGAGATGGTGCACAGCCTTTCGCTGCAGTCGGTCGACATCCCGCTGGCCGATCCGCATTTCTGGACCCTTCAGGGCTCGGTGCGCGTGGCGCAGCTGTGCCAGGCCTGGGGCCTGACCTGGGGCTCGCACTCCAACAACCACTTCGACGTGTCGCTCGCGATGTTCACGCACGTGGCGGCGGCCGCGCCGGGCAAGGTGACGGCCATCGACACGCACTGGATCTGGCAGGACGGCCAGCACCTGACGAAGTCGCCGCTGAAGATCGAAGACGGCTTCGTGAAGGTCCCCACGCGCGGCGGCCTGGGTGTGGAACTCGACATGGATGCGGTCGAAAAGGCGCACCAGCTGTACCTGAAGCACGGCCTTGGGGCGCGCAACGATGCACAGGCGATGCAGTACCTGATCCCGGGATGGACTTTCGACAACAAGAAACCCTGCATGATCAGGTAGAGGCGTAGGCTCCGTTTCTCACATCCCGCAGCCGGAGCCCTCGCTCCGGCTTCTTTCTTTCTTTTTTCATCCATCGAGCAGCAAGGAACCCAAGATGCAGAACTTCGACAACCTCATCGGCGGCGAATGGCGTGCAGGCGCCGGCTACAGCCCCAACGTCAATCCGAGCAACCTGTCCGACGTGATCGGCCAGTACACGCAGGGCGATGCATCGCACGTCGATGCCGCCGTGGCAGCCGCCACGGCGGCCTTCCCGGCCTGGGCCACGGGCAGCGTGCAGGCGCGCTCCGACGCGCTCGACAAGATCGGCAACGAGATCCTCGCGCGCAAGGAAGAGCTGGGCACGCTGCTGGCGCGCGAGGAGGGCAAGACCAAGGCCGAGGGCATCGGCGAGGCCGCGCGCGCGGGCTACATCTTCAAGTTCTTCGCGGGCGAGTGCCTGCGCCTGTCGGGCGAGGTGCTGCCTTCGGTGCGGCCGAACATCGGCGTGGAGATCACGCGCGAGCCCGTGGGCGTGGTGGGCCTCATCACGCCGTGGAACTTCCCCATCGCCATTCCGGCCTGGAAGATCGCGCCCGCGCTGGCCTTCGGCAACTGCGTGGTGCTCAAGCCCGCCGACCTCGTGCCGGGCTGCGCGTGGGCGATCGCGGAGATCATCAGCCGCTCGGGCATTCCGGCCGGCGTGTTCAACCTGGTGATGGGACGCGGCAGCGTGATCGGCAATGCACTGGTCAACCACCCCGGCATCCATGCGATCAGCTTCACCGGCTCGGTGGGCGTGGGCCGCAACATCGCGGTGCAGTGCGTCACCAACCACAAGAAGGTGCAGCTCGAGATGGGCGGCAAGAACCCGCAGGTGGTGCTCGACGACGCCGACCTCGCGCAGGCCGTGGAGCTCAGCGCGCAGAGCGCCTTCTACTCGACCGGCCAGCGCTGCACCGCGTCGAGCCGGCTGATCGTCACCGAAGGCATCTATCCGAAGTTCATCGCCGCCATGAAGGAACGCATGGCGAAGATCAAGGTGGGCGACGCGCTCGCGCAGGGCACCGACATGGGCCCGGTCTCGTCGAAGTCGCAGCTCGACCAGGACATGGAATACGTCGCCATCGGCAAGAGCGAGGGCGCGACGCTGGCGGCCGGCGGCGAACTGCTGAAGCTGGAGACCGACGGCTACTACATGTCGCCGGCCCTCTTCAGCGAATCGGCCGCCACGATGCGCATCAACAAGGAAGAGATCTTCGGCCCGGTGGCGAGCGTGATCCGCGTGAAGAACTACGAGGAGGCACTGGCCACCGCCAACGACACCGAGTTCGGTCTCTCGGCCGGCATCGCCACCACCTCGCTGAAGTACGCCACGCACTTCAAGCGCCACAGCCAGGCCGGCATGGTGATGGTCAACCTGCCGACGGCGGGTGTCGATTACCACGTGCCTTTCGGCGGCCGCAAGGGCTCGAGCTACGGCCCGCGTGAACAGGGCCGCTATGCGCAGGAGTTCTTCACGACGGTGAAGACGGCTTACACGCTGGCCTGAGCTTCGGGGATCGGGATCGGGAGCGGGCAGCCGGACGCAGAGGGCGCGAAGGTTTCGCAGAGGGCGCGAAAGGAATACCAAAAAAATGGTGTTCGGGTTCTTTTGCGACTTTCGCGTAGCTTTGTATTTCTTCTGCGTTCGGCTGTCCGCTCCCGTCTTCGCGACGGCGTCAAGTTGGCATCGACGATGGCGGTGCCCGGCGGCGCCTGCGCATGAGGTATTCGACTAGTTCGAAGACGCCTTCGCTCAGCAGGGCCAGTGCCGCCGCCGGCAGTGCGCCTGCCACCAGCAGTTCGCGGTCGTTGAGGGCCAGGCCGGTGACGATGCGTTCTCCGAAGCCGCCTGCGCCGATGAAGGCGGCGATGGTGGCGGTACCGATGGCGATTGCGGTGGCCGTGCGCACGCCGGCCAGCAGGGTGGGCAGCGCGAGCGGCAGCAGCACCAGGCGAAGGCTCTGCGGCGGCGTCATGCCCAGCGCGGTGCCGGCCAGCCGCAGGCCGTTGGGCACCTCGGCCAGGCCCGTCACCGTGTTGCGCATGATCGGCAGCAGCGAGTAGAGCGTGAGCGCGATCAGCGCCGGCAGCGCGCCGATGGCGCCCAGCATCGAGATCAGCACGGCCAGAAGCGCCAGCGAGGGCACGGTCTGCAGCAGGCTCGCGAAACCCAGCACCACCGCGCGCAGCCGCATGTGCGGAAACACCAGGATCGCGATCGGCACGCCGACGAGGATGGCGATGCCCACCGACAGCGCCACCAGCAGCAGGTGCTGGCGCGCGAGCTTCCACAGGTCGGGGCCGAACAGCTTGGCCGTGAAGCCCCGGCGTTCTTCCTTCGGCTGCGCCTTCGCGTCCTTGCCGCCCGCGCTCGCCAGGAAGTCGCGCGCGATCACGTCGAAGGGCACGCCCTGCAGTTCGGCGCGCGCATTCATCGCGATCATTGCGTGCTCGTCGACCTTGCCTTCGAGCGTCTTCAGCGCGGCCCAGGCCTTGGGCAGCCGCTTGGGCAGGTCGAGCTTGTAGAGCACCACGGCGTCGTAGCGCGGAAAGTATTTCCTGTCGTCCTCCAGCACGCGCAGGCCGAGGTGGTCGATCTTGGCGTCGGTGGTGTAGATGTCGATCACGTCGATCTGCTTCGCGGCCACCGCGTCGTAGGCCAGGCCGTGGTCCAGGCCGGTGGGCGTCTGCGTGAAGCCGTAGCGCCCGGCCAGGCCCTTCCAGCCGTCGGCGCGGCCGATGAATTCGTTCGACAGGCCGAACTTCAGCTCCGGGTGCTTCGCGAGGTCGCTCAGCGTGCGCAGGCCCAGCCGGTCGGCGTCGGCGGCGCGCACCGCGAGCGCATAGCCGTCGTTGAAACCCAGCGGTATCGCCACGCCCAGGCCCATCGGCGCGAGCGCGGCGTTCATCTCCTCGCGCGTGCCTGCCGGCGCGCCCTTGAGGATCTCGAGCGCGATGGTGCCGGTGTACTCGGCATAGAGGTCGATGGCACCGGATCGCAGCGCCTCGTACACGATGGCCGTGTTGCCCAGCCCCTGCCGCACGACGGGTGGCGTGGCCGTGTGTGGCGCCGCCGTCTGCGCCAGCAGCTCGGCGAGGATGTACGACTCGGTGAAGCGCTTGGAGCCGACGCGCAACGTCTCGTCCGCCGCCCGCGCGATGCCGCACAGGGCAATCCAGGCGAGGGCGAAGAGCAGGGCGGCGCGCAGGAGGCTGCGGGGCAGGTGCATCCGGGCCAGTGTATAGACAAGCTCCCGCTGCGCGTACCCGTCGATCTCCTACACGCCCTGGTGTGCGGTGCCGATGGGGCTGGCGGCCGTTCGGGACCACAGTGATCCGCGATGAAGAAAAAGACCCCCAAGACCCAGGCCGCGAAGGATGCCCCGCTCCCCGGCCCCGACGTCCACGGCCTGCGTGAACTGCCCGGCCTGCAGGTGGACGGCTACAGCCTCCAGTTGCGCGACAAGGACGGCTTCGTCGGCGACCAGGCCAGCCAGACAGCCTTCCGCGAACTGCTCGAACACTGGCGCAAGCGCCGCCGCCGCAAGGGCAAGGATCCGCTGGGCAACTCGCATTCGCGCGATCTCGGCAAGAAGGAACTCGACCGCGTGCTGCAGGAGAAGAAGGCGTCGGAAGCCACCGACCTGATGCACGTGGCCATCGAGGAGTTCGCGCAGGAGCTGGCCCAGGTCATCCAGCGCTTCATGCGCCAGCCCTCGTGGAAGAAGGTGCAGCGCATCGTGATCGGGGGCGGCTTTCCAGAGAGCGACGTGGGCGAGCGCGCCATTCTGCAGACCGGCGCAATCCTCGAGGAGCTGGGCGTGCACGTGCAGATCGCGCGCCTCTCGCACGACGTGGACGACGGCGGCCTGATCGGCTGGGTGCACCTGGTGCCGCCGGCCATGCTGAAGGGGCACGACGCGATCCTTGCCGTGGACATAGGCGGCACCAACGTGCGCTGCGGCATCGTGAAGACGCGCCACCGCAAGGCACCCGACTTCTCGCTCGCGAAGGTGGTGCGGCGCGAGAAGTGGCGCCATGCCGACGAAGGCCCCAACCGCGGCGGCATGGTCGATCACATCGCCTGCATGCTCGAGGACATGATCCTCTACAGCGAGCGCAAGAAGATCCGGCTCGCGCCCTTCATCGGCATCGGCTGCCCGGGCCTGATCCGCCCCGACGGCTCCATTGCGCGCGGCGCGCAGAACCTGCCGGGCGACTGGGAAGGCCACGCCTTCCACCTGCCCAGCCAGCTGTGGCGCCGCATGCCGATGATGGGTTCGGGCCCGACGCTGGTGCTGATGCACAACGACGCGGTGGTGCAGGGCCTGAGCGAGTTGCCCTTCATGCGCGACGTGCGGCACTGGGGCGTGCTCACTATCGGCACCGGGCTGGGCAACGCGAGCTTCACCAACCGGGACTGAGCCGCTTCAGAGATCTTCGGCGCGCAGGCCCTCGATGCGCATGCTGGCGGAGGTGCTGGCGATGTTCCCCGCCGCGTCCATGGCGCGCACTTCAATGTTCGCGGCGCCGGGGCGCTTCGGCGTCCATGCGCAGACATACGGCGCGGCGCGCAGCGTGCAGGCGGTCCTGCCGTCGACGACGAACTTCAGCTCGGCCACGCCCACGTTGTCGGATGCGTTGGCGGAGAGCCTTGCGGGCACGCCCACCGGCACGCTGGGCGGCACCGCCAGCGCCACGGCCGGCGGCACGATGTCCGAAGGCGCGTTGACTATCACGTTAGCCGACGCCACGGCCGAATTGCCGGCCGCATCGAGCGCGATCACGCGGATGGTCTGCACGCCGGGCGCACTCGGCGTCCAGCTGCAGGTGTAGGGCGGGGCGGTGAAAGTGCAGATCGGAATGCTGTCGCGGCCCACCACCTTCACGCCGACGATGCTCGCGTTGTCGACCACCGCGGGGGCGATGACGGTGAGCTGCCCCACCGTGGCCATCGACGGCGCCGCCACCGACACGGTGGGCGCAGTGGTGTCGGGGCTGCCGAGAGCGAGGTCGATGGTGAACATCGTCTGCCCGTGCACCGCCTTCTGCTCGAAGGCATCGAAGATGGTGAACCAGGTCGCGCCGGGCGCGCGGTTGGCCGAGCGCGCCTTCACCAGCAGCGTGGTCTTGCCTACGGCGAAGCAGCTGAAGCCGCAGTCCCAGTCGAACTGGTAGCGGCCCGAGGCGTCGGCCACGCCGGTCGCGAGCATCACCAGCGGCTTGCCGGGGCCTGGGTTGCGCCATACCGACACCTGTGCGCCGGGCAGGGCGGCGCCGGTGTCGCGGTCGGTCACGCGCACCTGCGTGGCTGCGGTGCCCGCCATGAATTTCGAACTGCCGAGCTTGGGCCAGTCGGTCCAGTCGGTGTCGATGTTGGCCTTGGTGCCGGCGGTGAAGCGGATCATCTCCAGCGTGGCGACGCGGTTGGCGGCCGGGTCGCGGCGCTGCTCGAAGACGGTGCCCAGCAGCGGGTCGAGGCGCCAGTGCTGGCGGCTCCACCAGTAGCGGTCGCTGTCGCTGGCCAGCGCGAGGTCGGTGACGGGCGCGACGCCGGTGGTGTCGGTCACCGCGACGCTGTTGTAGTACTCGCCCGAGCCCGCGCCGAACACGTGCTCCAGCTCGTGCAGCAGGGTCTTGAGCTGGCGGGCGAGGTAGTCCTTCTCGGTGGACTCGGGCGCGCCCGGCGTGGGGGCGCGCGTCAGGCGCAGCGGGTCGTGGATGGCGATCCAGTTCAGGTTCCAGGCCACGCCCTTCTGCGGGAAGGTCCAGCTCGTGGAAAGCCCGCCGTGGCTGTAGCCGCGGGTGGACTTCGAGACGCACACCACCACCTCGCCGTTGACCAGTCCGCTGTAGCTGCACTGCGGCGCGTTGGCGGGCGCGGTCAGCTGCAGGTCGGCTGAGGGGTCGAAGGAGAAGCTGCGCACCGTCTCGCGCGTGAACACGGTGTTGACGTCGGCCACGTACTGCGCGAGTCGGCGGCCGGCTTCAGCGGGGCCGATGTCGGTGGCCAGTTCGGGATCGACGATGAACTTCAGGCGATGGGTGCTCGGGGCGGCCCGGCCGATCTCGTCCATGGCGGCGAAGGCGGTCGACGGGATTCCGGACAGTGCGAAAAGCGTTGTCGCCAGCATCAGGGCCGGGTTCGCCAGATTCGCCGGGGCGCGCAGCGAGAAGAAAGCTCGCATCGGTTTTCCCCGGGGACCGGGGTGCAAGACTCCACGAACGGCGCTCCGGCGGGGCCCGGTGAAGGGCCGCGCCCGAGCGGGCTACCCCGCCAGGCAGGGGGTGCCGGGAGATCCGCCGGTGCCCGTCCGGTGATGACCCGGCGGGACGTGAAGGTTTGTCAATCCCCGAAACCGGTGGGTATTTTAGTGTGCTTGTTCAATTGGTTTCAAATTTGTTGCATCTGTACATCTTGGATTACAGGCCCCGCTCCGGCCCTTGGGCACCTAGAGCTGGAAAGCAACAGTGAGCAGCAGCCCCTCGGCCACGTCGCGCAGCAGCCCCGGGCGCCGCGCGCGATAGGGCTCGCCGGCCGAAGCCGTGGTTTCGATCCACTCGGCCAGCCATTCGATGTGGTCCTGCCCGTAGAACACGACCGCCGCCTCGTGGTTGAGCAGCAGGCTGCGCAGGTCGAGGTTGATCGATCCGCACATCGCGAGCTCTTCGTCGACCACCACGGCCTTGGCGTGGGCCATGAAGGGCAGCATGCGAAAGCTCACGCCCGCGCGCGCGAGGTCGCGCATGGCGCGTGCGCGCACGAAGTCGGCCAACCGGTGGTTGGAGCGGGCGGGCATCGCGATGGTCACCTGCACGCCCCGGCGCGCGGCCAGCCGCAGGGCATCGCGCAGGCCGTCGCCGGGCACGAAGTAGGGCGTGATGGCGAGGATGCGGTGCTCGGCGCGGAAGCAGGCGTCGATCAGCAGTGCGTGTGCCGTGTCTTCCGTCTGGTCGGGGCCGCTCGGCAAGAACTGGGCCATGGCTGTGCCGGCGCCTTCCGCATCGGGCGCGGTGATGGCTCGCACCTTGCGGCTGCGCACCGAGGCCCAGTCGTGGTCGAACTGGCGTGCCGCCGCGGCCGCCACGCTGCCGCGCAGGTCGAAGGAAAGATCGCGCCAGGCCTCTGGATGCTCGTCGTTGCCGGTGAAGTATTCGCCGGCGAGGTTGCGTCCGCCCGACCACAGCCAGCCGTCGTCGGCGATGGTGAACTTGCGGTGGTTGCGCAGGTTGCGCGGCCCGATGCGGCGCAGGCTGAAGAAGGGGCGGAACACCGCCACCTCGCCGCCCGCCGCGCGCAGCCGGTCGAAGTGATGGCGCGGCAGCGAAAGCGCGCCGAAGCCGTCGAGCAGCACCCGCACCTTGATGCCCTCGCGCGCCCGTTGCGCGAGCCGCTCCAGCACCGCGTGGCCCAGCGGGTCGTCGCCGATGATGAAGGTGCACACGTCGATGCGCTCGCGCGCGCCGTCGATCACCTCCCAAAGCGCCTCCCGCGCGGCCTCGCCGTCGGCATGCATGCGGATCGCGCTGCGCCCAGGCGGCGCGAGGCCGAAGCTCTCGATCAGGTCGGCGGCCCAATGGCCCGGCGGCACCGAGCGCGGCGGCCGGGGCGAGCCCGCCGGGCGCAGCTTGCGCTGGCCGAACAGCAGGTACATCGGCAGGATGAAATAGGGCATCAGCACCAGCCCCATGACCCAGGCGATGGCCGTGGTGGGAGCGCGCTGCTCGCGGCGCGCGCGCGTGGTCAGCACGTAGACCAGCAGCGCGAAAGTGACGACGAGAAAGTGCTGCGAAGGAGAAGGCAGCCAGTCGAACTCTTTGGTCGGCATGGACTGGGATGATGCCTCAGCGCCTGGCGCGGTGCCTTCAGTGTCCCTTCAGCGCTGCAGGAAGGCCGGCACGCCCCGTCCCTGCGAGGCGAGGAAGCGCATCATCGGATCGACCGACGCGCGAACCGCGGGCCGGTCGCCCACGCGCGTGCGCCATGCCAGCAGGCGCGGCGTGGCCTCGGTCATGCCCGCGCCCTTGCGGTCGGCGAACACGCAGGCCATGTAGAAGGCGATGTCGGCGAAGGAGTAGGGGCCGGCCAGGTACTCGCGCGTGGCGAGCAGGCCTTCCATCTCCTCGTAGAAGCGCGCGCAACCGGCACAGGCCGCGATCGCGGGAGCGCTCTGCATGGCCTCCTGCAGGCCGAAGAGCTTGATCACGTTCGGGAAGAAGACCTCGTCGGACTTCTGCTCCAGTTGCCGCGCACGGGCCCGATCGGCAATGCCCTCGGGCCACAGCGCGGGGCTGGGATAGCGGTCTTCCAGGTACTCGAAGATCTGCGTCGAATCGAAGAGCGAGACCTCGTCGTCGACCAGCACCGGCACCTGCTGCTTGACTGGGTTGACCCGGAGCACCTCGGGGTGCTTGGGCTCATAGTGGTCGCCTTCGATGAAGGGCACCATGATCAGTTCGAAGGGCACGCCTTTCTCGCGTGCCGCGATCTCGACCTTGGCGCCGAACATGCTGAGGGGACCTGAGTAGATGCGAGTCGTCATGTCCCCGACTTCAACAGAAACGGCGCGTCAGGTCGAGCCCCAGACCTCCTGCGCCGTCTCGACCACCAGGCGCAGCTTGTTGCGCTGCGCTTCCACCGCGATGTTGTTGCCGTGCACGGTGCTGGAAAAGCCGCACTGCGGCGACAGCGCGAGCTGGTCGAGCGAGGCGTACTTGGCGGCGTCCTCGATGCGGCGCTTGAGTTCGTCCTTGTCCTCCATCTCGCCGAACTTGGTGGTCACGAGGCCGAGCACCACCGTCTTGCCCTTGGGCAGGTAGCGCAGCGGCTTGAAGTCGCCCGAGCGGGCGTCGTCGTATTCCATGAAGTAGGCGTCGAGGTCCATTTCCTTGAGCAGCGCTTCCGCCACGGGCTCGTAGTTGCCGGCGGCGGCGTGCGTGCTCTTGAAGTTGCCGCGGCACAGGTGCATGGCCAGCAGCATGCCCGGCGGCTTCTGCGCCACCACCTTGTTGATGAAGGCGGCGTAGCGGTGCGGCAGTTCGTTGGGGTCGTCGCCGCGCTTGCGGGCGGCCTCGCGCATGTGCTCGTCGCACAGGTAGGCGAGGTTGGTGTCGTCCATCTGCACGTAGGTGCAGCCGGCGGCAGCCAGCGAGCGCAGCTCGTCGCCATAGGCCTTGGCCACGTCGTCGTAGAAGGCGGGGTCGAGCTCGGGGTAGGCGTCCTTGCTGATGCCGGCGCGGCCGCCGCGGAAGTGCAGCATGGTCGGCGAGGGGATGGTCACCTTCGGCGTGCGGCCCGCCGACACCTGGCTCTTGAGGTACTGGAAGTCGGCCAGCTGGATGTCCTTGACGTGGCGGACCTTGTCGATCACGCGCATCGCCGGCGGGGCCAGCTCCTCGGTGCCGTCGGGCTTGCGGATGGTGACCGGGATGTCGGTCTTCACGCCGCCGAGCTGGTCGAGGAAGTCGATGTGGAAATAGGTGCGGCGGAATTCGCCGTCGGTGATGCTCTTCAGGCCGATGTCTTCCTGGAACCTGACGATCTCGGTGATCGCCTTGTCCTCGACGAGGCGAAGCTGCTCGGGCGTGATTTCGCCCTTGGCATTCTGCTCACGGGCTTCGAGAAGGTACTTGGGACGCAGGAAACTGCCCACGTGGTCGTAGCGGGCAGGCAAGGCGGCGTGCTGTGACATGGATGACTCCGTCGTGATCTTTGGGAGGAACGAACGGAACATCGTAGCGCCTGAGAAACGTTAATGACTGTATACAGCGAACTCGGTGTTTACCCTCTAATTGCTCAATTTCGCTGGAAATTTCACCATTTCTGTATACATTGAGTATTCATGAAAACGCCCACGACTGCCTTCCCCCTGAACGCCTGGTATGCCGCCGCCTACGACGTCGAAGTGCGCCACGCGCTGCTGCCACGCACCATCTGCAACCAGAAAGTGGTGCTGTTCCGTCGTACCGACGGGCAGGTCGCCGTGCTCGAGGACGCCTGCTGGCACCGCCTGATGCCGCTGTCGCTGGGCCGGCTCGAAGGCGACGAGGTGGTCTGCGGCTACCACGGCCTCGTGTACAACAGCCAGGGCCGCTGCACCCACATGCCCAGCCAGGAGACGCTGAACCCCTCGGCCTGCGTGCGCAGCTTCCCGGTGGCGGAGAAGCACCGCTTCGTGTGGATCTGGCCCGGCGACCCGGCCAAGGCCGACCCGGCGCTCATCCCCGACATGCACTGGAACGACGACCCGGCCTGGGCCGGCGACGGCAAGATGATCCGGGTCCACTGCGACTACCGCCTCGTGGTCGACAACCTCATGGACCTGACGCACGAGACCTTCGTGCACGGCTCCTCCATCGGCAACCGCGAAGTGGCCGAGGCGCCCTTCGTCGCCACGCACGGCGACCGCTCTGCCACCGTCACGCGGTGGATGGAGAACATCGATCCGCCGCCGTTCTGGGGCGGCCAGATCAGGCATGCGCGCGGCTACACCGGCAAGGTCGACCGCTGGCAGATCATCCGATTCGAAGGCCCGTGCACGGTGAACATCGACGTCGGCGTGGCCGAGGCCGGCAGCGGCGCGGTGCCCTCCGACGGAAACCCGGGCGACCGCAGCAAGGGCGTCAACGGCTACGTGCTCAACACCATCACGCCCGAGACCGACAAGACCTGCCTGTACTTCTGGGCCTTCGCGCGCAACTACTGCCTGGGAGAGCAGCGCCTGACGCACGAGCTGCGCGAAGGCGTCGCCGGCATCTTCCGCGAGGACGAACTCGTGCTCGAGGCGCAGCAGAAGGCCATCGACGAGCACCCCGACCACCAGTTCTACAACCTCAACATCGACGCCGGCTCGATGTGGGCGCGCAAGCTGATCGACCGCATGGTCGAGAAGGAGAGGCCCGCGCGCGCGGCGATCCCGATCCGGCCGGCCGAGAAGGAGGCTGCGTGAGCCGTGTGAAGGTCGCGGCCGTCTCCGCTGCCGCCGAGCCCGGCGACAGCGGCAGCTCGCAGGCCGTGAAGGCACAGCTGCGGCTGCGCGAGATGATCCTCGCGGGCGAACTGCCCGGCGGCGCGCGCATCGCCGAGGTGGCGATCTCCGAGCAGCTCGGCGTGTCGCGCACGCCGGTGCGCACCGCGCTGATGCGGCTCGAACAGGAAGGCCTGCTCGAGGCGCTGCCCAACGGCGGCTATGCGGTGCGCACCTTCTCGGAGCGTGACGTGGCCGACGCCATCGAACTGCGCGGCACGCTCGAAGGCCTGGTGGCCCGGCTCGCGGCCGAGCGCGGCGCCGCGCCGGTGGTGCTGCGCGAGGCGCGCGCCTGCCTGCAGCGCATCGACGAGCTGCTGCGCGAGCCCGCGCTCGACGACGCCGCCTTCTCGCGCTACGTGACGCACAACGAGCGCTTCCACGCGCTGCTGTGCGAGATGGCGGCCAGCCCCGTCATCGCGCAGCAGCTGGAGCGCGTGATCAACCTGCCTTTCGCCTCGCCCTCGGGCTTCGTCGTGGTGCAGGCCAATTCGCCGGCCGCGCGCGACATGCTCGTGGTAGCGCAGGACCAGCACGTGCAGGTGCTCGATGCCATCGAGTCCGGCGAGGGCTCGCGCGCCGAGGCGCTGATGCGCGAACACAGCCGCATCGCGCGGCGCAACCTGCGCGAAGCGTTGCACGGCACGCCCACCGCCGAGCAGCGTCCGCTGCCGGGCGTGCAGCTGATCCGCCGGCGCGGCTGATTTCCCTTCCTATTCCTGCTTCTTTCTTTTTCTCCCTTGGTGTTCCCCGATGAAAAGCGATCTTCAATGGATGCAGGCGCAGGTCGTCGCTCTGCGCGACGTGACGCCCACCGTGCGCGAGTTCGAACTGCGCCCCGAGAGCGGATTCGCCGCGCCCCATGAACCCGGCGCCCACCTCCAGGTGCAGGTGCTCACGGCGCAGGGCAGGGTGCAGACGCGCTCCTACTCGCTGGTGGGCGAGGGCGACGGCCGCTGCTGGCGCATCGCCGTCAAGCGTCTGGACGACGGCCGCGGAGGCTCGCTCGCGATGTGGCGGCTCGCGGTGGGCGACCGCCTGCAGGTGAGCGCGCCGCAGAACCACTTTCCGCTCGACCTGTCGGCCCCGGGCTACCTGCTGGTGGCCGGCGGCATCGGCATCACCCCGCTGGTGCTGATGGCGCAGCGGCTGGCCGCGCATGCGAAGCGCACCGGCGTGCCGGTGAAGATGCTCTACGGCGCTCGCAACGCCGACGAGTTCGGCTACCTCCCGCACCTGCGCGAGGCGCTGGGAGACGAAGGCGTCGAAGCCCACGAGGGTGCAGCACCCATCGACTTCGCAGCCGCCATCGCCGCGCTGCCGCCCGGCGCCCAGCTCTACACCTGCGGCCCGGTGCCGATGCTCGAGGCCCTCAAGCGCGCCTGGCAGGCGGCGGGCCGTCCCATCGCCGACCTGCGTTTCGAGACCTTCGGCAGCAGCGGCCGGCTGGCCACGCAGTCCTTCGAGGTGCGCATTCCGCGCCACGACCTGACCATCACCGTGCCTGCCGACTGCACGCTGCTCGATGCGCTCGATGCGGCGGGCGTACAGACGCTCTCGGACTGCAGGCGCGGCGAATGCGGCCTGTGCGCCATGGACGTGATCGCCGTCGACGGCGAGGTCGACCACCGCGACGTGTTCCTCAGCGAGCACGAGAAAAAATCGACCACCCGCATCTGCGCCTGCGTGTCGCGCGCCGTGGGCACGCTCACCCTCGATTCCGCCTACCGCGCCGACAGCTGATGCAAGCGGCCCGTGACGGGCCGAAGACTGCCTTGCGCGATGATCGCGCAGTTCATTTGTCAATCGCGCAACAAAGGTCAGCGACTGTGGCCGGCTAGGTGATTGCCTGCTGCGCCGGATGTTGCAAAGTGTTGAAAATAGCCCCGGTTCGCGTTCCGCCCCTCTAAGGAAAACACATGCAAAGACGCCATCTCATCCAGACCGCCGCCCTGTCGGCTCTTGCACTTTCGATGTCGCTGGCCAGTGCCCAGGACAACAAGTTCAAGATCGGCCTGATCCTTCCGATGACGGGCCAGTCGGCCTCCACGGGCCGCCAGATCGAAGCCGCCGCGCGCCTGTACATGGCCCAGAACGGCGACACCGTGGCCGGCAAGAAGGTGGAGCTCATCGTCAAGGACGACACCGGCCTGCCCGACGTGACCAAGCGCCTGGCTCAGGAGCTGGTGGTGAACGACAAGGTCAACGTGCTGGCCGGCTTCGGCCTGACGCCCCTGGCACTCGCCGTGGCGCCCATCGCCACCCAGTCGAAGACGCCCGAAGTCGTGATGGCCGCCGCCACGTCGAGCATCACCGAGGCATCGCCCTACATCGTCCGTTCGAGCTTCACGCTGCCGCAGGTGTCGGTGGCCATGGGCGACTGGGCGCCGAAGAACGGCGTGAAGACCGTGGTGACGCTGGTGGCCGACTACGGCCCCGGCAACGACGCCGAGAAGTTCTTCACCGAGCGCTTCCAGCTCAACGGCGGCAAGGTGCTCGACAAGCTGCGCGTGCCGCTGCGCAACCCCGACTTCGCTCCCTTCCTGCAGAAGGTGCGCGACGTGAAGCCCGACGCGCTCTTCGTCTTCGTGCCCTCGGGCGCCGGCGCCGCGGTGATGAAGCAGTTCCTGGAGCGCGGCATGGACAAGGCCGGCATCCGCATGATCGCCACCGGCGACGTGACCGACGACGACCAGCTCAACGACATGGGCGACGGCGCGCTGGGCGTGGTCACCTCGCACCACTACTCGGCCGCGCACCCCTCGGCGCTGAACAGGAAGTTCGTCGAGGCCTTCGAGAAGGCCAACCCCAAGATGCGTCCCAACTTCATGGCCGTGGGCGGCTATGACGGCATGCGCGTCATCTATGAAGCGCTCAAGGCCACCAAGGGCCAGGGCGGCGGCGAGGCGCTGCTGGCGGCCATGAAGGGCCAGGTCTTCGAGAGCCCGCGCGGCCAGGTGCTGATCGACGCGCAGACCCGCGACATCGTGCAGGACGTGTACCTGCGCAAGGTCGAGAAGAAGGACGGGCAGCTCTACAACGTCGAATTCGACGTGATCAAGGGCGTCAAGGACCCGGGCAAAGCCAAGTAATACGGGATCGGGCAGCCGAACGCAGAAGTCGCGAAGGTTCCGCGAAAGTCGCAGAAGGAAACCAAAGATGGTTTTCTCTGCGACTTTCGCGTAGTTTTTGTCTTCCTTCTGCGTTCGGCTGTGCGCTTTCGCGACTGCATCGAAGACCCTCGCATGCTCACCATTCTTTTCGACGGCATCGCCTACGGCATGCTGCTGTTCGTGCTCGCCGTCGGCCTGGCCGTGACGCTGGGGCTGATGAACTTCATCAACCTCGCGCACGGCGCCTTCGCCATGGCGGGCGGTTATCTCACGGTGTTCGCCATGCAGAAGCTGGGCGTGCCATTCCTGGCGTGCCTGCCGCTCGCTTTCATCGTCGTCGCGCTGGCCGGCGCGGTGCTGGAGCGCACGCTCTACCGCCCGATGTACGGCAAGCCGCACCTCGACCAGGTGCTGTTCTCCATCGGCCTGGCCTTCATGGCGGTGGCGGCGGTCGATTACTTCGTGGGCTCGTCGCAGCAGAACGTGCAGCTGCCCGAATGGCTGCGCGGCCGCACCGAGATCGGCGACGGCGCGCTGCTGCTGGGCATGGGGCACTACCGGCTCTTCATCATCGGCGTGTGCGCGGTGCTCACGGTGGTGCTGCAGCTCATTCTTTCGAAGACGCGCTTCGGCAGCCGGCTGCGCGCGGCGGTCGACGACCCGCGCGTGGCGGCGGGGCTGGGCATCAACGTGAACGTCGTGTTCCTGCTGACCTTCGCGGTGGGCTCGGGCCTGGCGGGGCTGGGCGGCGCGCTGGGCGCGGAGATTCTGGGGCTCGACCCGACCTTCCCGCTCAAGTACATGATCTATTTCCTGATCGTGGTGTCCGTTGGCGGCACCTCGTCGATCACCGGGCCGCTCGCGGCGGCGCTGCTGCTGGGCATCGCCGACGTGGCGGGCAAGTACTTCATTCCGAAGATGGGCGCGTTCACCGTCTACCTGCTGATGATCCTGATCCTGATGTGGCGCCCGCAAGGCCTCTTCACGCGCAAGGGAGGACGCTGAATGAGCACGCCTCTTCCCGTCGTCGCCGATTTCCAGTCGGCCCTGCTGCGCAAGGCGCGCTGGCGCCCGCTCGAATTCGTGGTCTGGGCCGCGGCCTTCGCGCTGCCGCTGGTGATGCCCTCGCACTCGCTGCTGGTCAACGAGATCGCCATCGTCGCGCTGTTCGCGATGTCGCTCGACCTGATCCTGGGCTACACCGGCATCGTGTCGCTGGGCCATGCCGCCTTCTTCGGCTTCGGCGCCTATGCCGCGGCGCTGTTCGCCAAGCTTGTGATGCCCGACCCGACCGTGGGCCTGCTCTTCGCAACCGTGCTGGCCGCGCTGCTGGGCATGGTGGCGAGCGTGACGATCCTGCGCGGCAGCGACCTCACGCGGCTGATGGTCACGCTGGGCACGGCGCTGCTGCTGCTCGAACTCGCCAACAAGCTCGACTGGCTCACCGGCGGCGCCGACGGTCTGCAGGGCGTGGTGATGGGGCCGGTGCTCGGCATGTTCGAGTTCGACCTCTACGGCCGCACGGCCGCCTGGTATTCGCTGGCGGTGATGCTGGTGCTGTTCCTGCTCATGCGCCGCCTCGTGCATTCGCCCTTCGGCGCCACGCTCAAGGCGATCCGCGACAACCGGCTGCGTGCCATGGCCATCGGCATTCCGGTGGTGTCGCGGCTGGTGGTGATCTACACCGTGGCGGCCGGCATCGCCGGCGCGGCCGGCGCACTGCTCGCGCAGACCACCGGCTTCGCCTCGCTCGACGTGCTGGCCTTCGACCGTTCGGCCGACGTGCTGCTGATGCTGGTCATCGGCGGCGTGGGCTGGCTCTATGGCGGCGTGGCGGGCGCCATCGTCTTCAAGCTGCTGCAGACCTGGCTCTCGGCCGTGACGCCGCAATACTGGATGTTCTGGATCGGCCTGATCCTGGTGCTGCTGGTGCTGGTCGGGCGCGACCGGCTGCTCAAGCCCTGGACCTGGATCGGCGCAGGCGGCAAGAAAGGCGGTGCGGCATGAGCGAAACCGTGCTTTCCACTCACGGCCTGGTGATGCGCTTCGGCGGCATCACCGCCACCAACAACGTGTCGATGGAACTCAGGCGCGGCGCGCGCCATGCGCTCATCGGCCCCAACGGCGCGGGCAAGACCACGCTCATCAACCAGCTCACCGGCGTGCTCACGCCCACCGAGGGCCGCATCACGCTGATGGGCGAGGACATCACCTCGCTCGCGCCGCACAAGCGCGTGGCGCGCGGGCTGGTGCGCACCTTCCAGATCAACCAGCTCTTCGACTCCATGACGCCGCTCGAAACGCTCGCGCTGGTGGTGTCGCAGCACCAGGGCGCGGGCGCGCAATGGTGGAAGCCGCTGGGCTCGAGCAAGGCCATCGCCGAGCGCGCGGCTCAACTGCTGGAGCAGTTCCACCTGAGCGACGTGGCACAGCAGCAGGTGAAGCACCTGGCCTACGGCAAGCGCCGCCTGCTCGAAATCGCGATCGCGCTGGCGTGCGAGCCGCGCGTGCTGCTGCTGGACGAGCCGGTGGCGGGCGTGCCCGCCGGCGAGCGCGAGGAGTTGCTGCAGACCGTGGCCGCGCTGCCGGCCGACGTGTCGGTGCTGCTGATCGAGCACGACATGGACCTGGTGTTCAGCTTCGCCGACCGCATGACGGTGCTGGTCAACGGCACCCTGCTGACCGAGGGCGACCCCGAGACCATCGCCAACGATCCGAAGGTGAAGGAGGTCTATCTGGGCCATGGCACGGCAACGGAGGCGGCACATGTCTGAGCTGCTGAGAATAGAAAACCTGAGCGCGGGCTACGGCGAGGCCGTGGTGCTGCACGACGTGGCCTTCACGCTCGGCGAGGGCCAGACGCTGGCGCTGCTCGGACGCAACGGCACGGGCAAGACCACGCTGATCAACACGCTCGCGGGCGCGACGCGCCAGCACGGGGGCAGCATCACGCTGGGCGGGCAGGCGCTGCACAAGCTCGCGCCGCACCAGCGCGCGGCGGCCGGCATCGGCTGGGTGCCGCAGGAGCGCAACATCTTCAAGTCGCTCACCGTGCACGAGAACCTCACGGCGGTGGAGCGGCCCGGCAAGTGGACGCCCCAGCGCGTGTACGAGATGTTCCCGCGCCTCGCCGAGCGCAAGACCAACCTGGGCACGCAGCTCTCGGGCGGCGAGCAGCAGATGCTGGCCGTGGGCCGCGCGCTGGTGCTCAACCCCGGGCTGCTGCTGCTCGACGAGCCGCTCGAAGGGCTGGCGCCGATCATCGTGGAAGAGCTGCTGCGCGCCATCCGCCGCATCACGCAGGACGAAGGCCTGTCCGCGATCATCGTGGAGCAGCACCCGCAGGCGATCCTCGCGATTTCCGACGAGGCGGTGGTGCTCGATCACGGCACCATCGTGCACACGGACAGTGCCGCTTCGCTGCGCTCCCAGCCGCAGGTACTCGACCGGCTGCTGGGCGTGGCGAGATAGCCGGAAGCTTTTTCTCTCAGATGGCGCAGCCATCGGGCCCGCAGGCCGGCGCCGAGGCGTCCGTGGCTGCCGGGGCCGGCTTCGATGCCCCGGCCACGTTCGCAAGCTGCGCCTTCCAATCGTCCGCACGACCGAGCCAGGGACCGATGTCGACGCGGCCGGCGCTGCCGTCGGGCTGCACCAGCACGAAGGTGGGAAAGCCCTGGCCGCCCGCGCGCTGCAGGAATTGGCGGCTCTCGGCGATGTGGCGCGAGGTGGCTTCCCCCGACTGGCGCTCGAAAGCCGATGCGAAGGCCTGTGCGTCGAAGCCGAGTTCGGCGGCGATCGCCTTCAGCACTTTCACATCGGCGATGCGGCGGCCATCGACGTAGTGCGCGCGCTGCAGGGCGTGGATCATGTCCAGCCCGCCGCCCGGGCGCAGCGACTCGGCCGCGAGGACGGCGGTGGTCGGCGGCTCGGAATCCATCACCGCGCCGGTGTCGCGCAGCAGTCCCTCGAAGTAGCGCTCGCCGAAGGGCTGGCCGGTCATCTCGGCGATGCGGTGGTCGTGCGGCAGCACGTATTCGCGCCACTGCGGCGTGATCGGCCGGCGGTTGGCGCCGGTCATCATGCCGCCGCCGTGGAACTCGACCTTCAGGCCCGGCACCTCGCGCGCCGCATCGACCAGCGGCGCGGCGGCATAGCACCAGCCGCACAGCGGGTCGAAGATGTAGTGCAGCGTCGCGCCTGCGCCTTGTGCGTCGTTCACTGCGGCCATTTCATTTCTCCCTTGATGACCTTCGCGCCGAGTTCCAGCGAGGAGGCGTCTTCCAGCTTCGGGTAGCGCTTCTTCATCGCGGCGATGAGCGCGCCCGAGTCCTTGGCCTTGGCGGCTTCGACTTCGAAGGCCTTCAGGTAATCGCGCGTGAACTTCACCGAAGCGAGCGAGTAGGGCGCGCTGCCGTTCGCGTTCGGCAGGTAGTGGCCGGGCACCACGGTCTTCGGGTGCAGCGCCTCGATGCGGCCCAGCGTCCTGATCCAGTCGCGGCGCGACTCGGGCGTCTGCGTGTCGGCCACCCACACGTGGATGTTTGCCGAGACGGGGATGCCGCCGACCACCGCCTTCAGCGAGGGAATCCAAGCGAAGCTGCGTTCGGGCGTGGGGCCGTCGAGGCCTACGACCTGGATCTTGCGGCCCTCCAGCTCGATGCTGTCGCCGGCCAGCGGCTGCGGCACCACCAGTGCCTTGGGCGCGTTGTCCTTCAGGACCGGGCCCCAGTGCGCGAGCTTGCCGTCCTTGGAGGCCTGGATGGCGGCCACGGTCTGCGGCGTGGCGACGATCTTCGCGTCGGGGAAGGCGGCCTGGATCACGTCGAGGCCGAAGTAGTAGTCGGGGTCGCTGTGGCTGATGTAGACCGTGGTGAGCTTCTTGCCCGTGGCCTTGATCTTCTGCACCAGCGCCTCGGCGTCGTTGCGCTGGAACTGGGCGTCGATGAGCACCGCGTCGGTCTGGCCGGTGACGATCTCGGAGGAGACGGGGAACATCGACTTCGCGCCGGGGTTGTACACCTCGAGCTTGAGCGGCTGGGCGGCCTGGGCGGCGAGCGGCGCGGCGAGACCGAAGGTGACGGCGAGGGCGGAGGAGAGGAGGGCTCTGCGGAACATGAAAACGGACTTTCTATGCGTGTGTGGATGGGTGACAGCGCTGAATGCCTTGAATATTAGGTTGCGCGAATCGAAACAAAAACCCGACGATCCACAACGAATAGTTTCCTAATTCGGTCGAATCAGTCCGTGGCACGGCGTTCCAGATGCGCCACCAGCAGCTGCGCAGAGGGCGACAGTTCCGTGTCGCCCCGGAAGCAGATCGCGAAGCGCCGCCGCGCCCAGGCGTCGGTCAGCGGCATCAGCCGCAGCCCGAAGGCTTCGGCGAAGGGCCGCGCCACTTCGGCCGGCACCACGCTGATCGCCAACCCGGCGCGCACCACGCGCAGCGCAGCGTCGAAGTTGGACACCAGCACCCGGTAGACCAGCGGCTTGCCCGCCACCGCCGCCTCGCGCGCCAGCATCAATTGCACGGCGCTCAGCGCCGGCATGCCGACGAATTCGTGGTCCAGCACCTGCTCGAAGCGCACGCTCTCGCGCTGCGCAACCGGGTGGGAGGGATGCGCCACGATGGCGAGGTGGTCGCAGCGGTAGTCGCGACGCTCCAGGCCCTCGAGGTCGGCCGCGTCCCAGCACAGGCCGATGGAGGCGCTGCCCTCGCGAATGCCGCGCACGATCTCGGGGCTCACGCGCTCTTCCATGTCCACGCGGATGTTGCGGTGCGCCGGGTCCTGCAGGAAGTCGGCCACGTCCTCGGCCAGCGACTCGGCCATGACCGATGCCGAGGCGAGGATGCGCACGTGCCCGCGCACGCCGCCCGCATACGCCGCCATGTCGCGCTCGATGCGGTTCACGCTGCCGAGCATCGCGCGGGCGTGCTCCAGCAGCGTCTCCCCGGCAGGCGTGGGCACCACGCCCCGGCGCTTGCGCAGCAGCAGCGGCGTGCCGACGGTTTCCTCCAGCTGGGCCAGCCGCTTGCTGATGGCCGAGCCGACGATGGCGGCCTGTTCGCCGGCGCGCGCGATGCTGCGCGTTTCGCAAACGGCCACGAAGAGCCGCAGGGTGGTCAGGTCGAGGTCTCTCATGATGTTCCGTTCTGGAATCGGATGGCTTCCAAAATATACCTTCTGGATCGAATTGGAACTCCTACCATCGGTGCCCTAGCCTGGATCACCCAGCATCACCACGGAGACAAGACTTGATTCACGCCTTCCTGCCGCCGCGCGCGGTCGTCCGCGAAGTGGGCCTGCGCGACGGCCTCCAGAGCATCGCGCGAGTGCTTTCCACCGAAAACAAGCTCGAATGGATCCGCGACGCGCACGCCGCCGGCCAGCGCGAGATCGAAGTCGGCTCCTTCGTGCCGGCGCGCCTGCTGCCGCAACTGGCCGACACGGCCGAGCTGCTGGCCTACGCGAAGACGCTGCCGGGGCTCTTCGCCTCGGTGCTGGTGCCCAACCTCAAGGGCGCCGAGCGGGCCATCGAGGGCGGCGCCGACCTGATGGTGGTGCCGCTGTCCGCCAGCCACGCGCACAGCCTCGCCAACCTGCGCAAGACGCCCGACGAGGTGGTGGCCGAGGTCGGCCGCATCCGCGCGGCGCGCGACGCCACGGGCTCGAAGACGCTCATTGACGGCGGCGTGGGCACGGCCTTCGGCTGCACGCTGCAGGGCCACGTCGATCCCGAAGAGGTGCTGCGGCTGATGCAGGCGCTGCTCGACGCCGGCGCCGACCGCGTGAGCCTCGCCGACACCGTGGGCTACGCCGATCCGGCGATGGTGCGCAGCCTGTTCGAGCGCGCCCTGCGCATCGCGGGCGACCGGCTGTGGTGCGGCCACTTCCACGACACGCGCGGCATGGGGCTCGCGAACGCCTATGCGGCGCTCGAAGTCGGCATCACCCGCTTCGACGCCTGCCTCGCCGGCATCGGCGGCTGTCCGCATGCGCCCGGCGCCAGCGGCAACGTCGACACCGAAGACCTGGTCTTCATGCTCGAGAGCATGGGCGTGGCCACCGGCGTCGACCTGCCGAAGCTGCTCGACCTGCGCAGGCGCGTGGCGGGCTGGCTCGAAGGCGAGACGCTGCAGGGCACGGTGTGGCGCGCGGGTTTCCCGAAGACTTTCACGGCCACGGAAGGCGTTGCGGCATGAGCACGACGGATACGCAACAGAAGCGCCTGCCGCTCGCCGGCATCCGCGTGGTCGAGTTCACGCACATGGTGATGGGGCCGACCTGCGGCATGGTGCTGGCCGACCTGGGCGCGGAAGTCATCAAGGTCGAACCCATCGAGGGCGACCGCACGCGGCACCTGCTGGGTGCGGGCGCGGGCTTCTTCCCGATGTTCAACCGCAACAAGAAGAGCATTGCGCTCGACCTGCGGCATCCGCAGGGGCTCGAAGCCGCGCTGCGGCTGTGCGTGAGCGCCGACGTGGTGGCGCAGAACTTCAAGCCCGGCACCATGGACAAGTACGGCCTGGGCTACGCCGCGCTCGGCAAGCTCAATCCGCGCCTCGTGTACGTCGACCACGCGGGCTTCCTGCCCGGCCCCTACGAACACCGCACCGCGCTCGACGAGGTGGTGCAGATGATGGGCGGCCTCGCCTACATGACGGGCCGCCCCGGCGATCCGCTGCGCGCGGGCACCAGCGTGAACGACATCATGGGCGGCATGTTCGGCGCCATCGGCGCGATCGCCGCTCTGATGCAGCGCATGCAGACCGGCAAGGGGCAGGAGGTGAAGTCGGCGCTGTTCGAGAACAACGTGTTCCTCGTCGGCCAGCACATGCTGCAGTACGCCATCACCGGCCAGGCGGCAGCGCCGATGCCCGAGCGCATCTCGGCCTGGGCGCTGTACGACGTGTTCACCGTGAAGGACGGCGAGCAGATCTTCCTGGCGGCGGTGAGCGACGCGCAGTGGAAGACCTTCTGCGACGCGCTGGGCTTCGACGACCTGAAGGCCGACCCCGCACTGGCCACCAACAACGACCGCGTGCGCATGCGCCCCACGCTGCTGGCCGACCTGCGCCAGCGCCTCGCGCAGCGTCCGGCGGCGGAGCTGTCGGCGATCTTCGAGGCCAGGGGCCTGCCTTTCGCTCCTATCACTCGGCCCGAAGACCTCTACGCCGATCCGCACCTCAAGGCCACGGGCGGCCTTGCCGACATCCGCCTGCCCGACGGCGAGCGCGCCGGAGAGATGGCGCAGACCACGCTGTTCCCGATCACGCTGGGCGGCGAGCGCCTGGGCGTGCGGCTGCATCCGCCGACCCTGGGCGAGCACACCCGCGAACTGCTGGCCGAACTTGGCTATGCGCGCGAGCAGGTCGACGCGATGCATGCGGAGTCGGCGGTGGCCTGAACAAGGCGCCTTTCCAGAAACATAAAGAAGAGAGACAAGACCATGACGAACACGCTTCCCCTGAAGATGAACCGCCGCGCGGTGCTCGGCCTCGGCGCCAGCGCGGCCGCGCTGGCCGCATGCCCCGCGTTCGCGCAGGGTTCGGACAAGCCCATCCGCCTGATCCTGCCGATCAGCGCGGGCTCGGGCGTGGACACCATCGCGCGCGCTGCCGCGCCCGCGCTGGGCAAGGCCTTCGGCCAGCCTGTGGTGATCGAGAACCTGCCGGGTGCGGGCGGCATCACCGGCGCGGCGGCCATCGTCAAGGCGGCGCCGGACGGGCTCACGCTGGGCATGGTGTCGAACAACCACGTCATCAACCCGGCGGTGTTCAGGAAGATGCCTTTCGACGCGATCAACGACATCACGCCGATCAGCGTGGTGGGCGCGACGCCCCTGGTGCTGCTGGCCAACCCGAAGCTGCCGGCGAAGAATGTGCCCGAGCTGGTTGCGCTGCTGCGCGCGAAGCCGGGCGCCTACAACTACGCCTCGTCGGGCAACGGCACCATCATCCATCTGGCGGGCGAGATGTTCATGGACGAGGCCGGCGTGAAGGCGCGGCACATTCCGTACAAGGGCACCGGGCCGATGATGACGGACATGATCGGCGGCCAGGTCGAGCTGGGCGTGGTGGCGCTGCCGGCGGTGCAGTCGCACATCAAGAGCGGCGCGCTGCGCGCCATCGGCCTGTGCGGCGCGCAGCGCTCGCCGGCCGCGCCGGACATTCCGACCATCGCCGAGCAGGGGCTGCCGAACTACGCGGTCGAGGGCTGGTTCGCGCTGATCGGGCCGGCGAAGATGCAGCCGGCGGACGTCGCCCGCATCCATGCCGCCGTGGTCGCGGCTTTTTCCAGCGCCGAGGTGCGCGAGGCGATGGACAAGCAGGGCAATGTCGTCAGGCCCACCACGCCCGAGCAGGCCGCCGGCTATTTCCGCAGCGAGGCGGCCCGCTACGCGGCGCTGGTGAAGAAGGCGAACGTGACGGTCGAGTAGGCGGGAAGGGAAGAAGAACTCAACCCTGGCTCGTGAACTTGAGCCCGATGATGCCGGCCACGATCAGCGCGACACACACGAGCCGCGCTGCGTTGGCAGGCTCGCCGAACAGCACGATGCCCAAGGCGACGGTGCCCACCGCGCCGATGCCGGTCCACACCGCGTAGGCCGTGCCCACGGGCAGCGAGCGCATCGCCCAGCCCAGCAGCACCACGCTGAGCACCATCGAGATCGCGGTACCCACCGAGGGCCAGAGCTTCGTGAACCCCTCGGTGTACTTGAGGCCGATGGCCCAGCCCGTTTCGAGCAGGCCCGCGATGAACAACACGATCCACGCCATGCGCGTGCTCCTTTCGCTTCAGTTGGGTTCGGGCCGCACGGCGCGATAGAGGGCGCGCACGAAGTCCGACTGGGTGATCATGCCGGCCAGCCGCTTTTCGTCGTCGATGATGGGAATGTGGTGGTGGCCGCCCTCGGAGAACAGCGGCACCAGGTCGACCACGGGCCGGTCGGCGCTGGCCACTCGCACCTGGCGCGTCATGATCTGGCCCACCACTTCGGGCTTGCTCGACATCACGGTGCGGGTGGCGCGGATCAGGTCGCGCAGCTTGGCGGCGATGCCTTCGTGGTGCTGCAGGTCGAGCTGGCGGAAGAAGTCGGCCTGCGTGACGATGCCCACCACGCGGCGCGTGCGGTCGGTGACGGGCAGGGCCTTGATGTGGCGCTCGTGCATCAGCGCCCAGGCTTCCTGCAGCGGCGTGCCGAACTCCACCGAGATCGGCACGTTGGACATGATGTCCGCGCAGCTCAGCGTGCCCAGCCGGCGCTTGTACGACTCCAGCTCGGTCTCCCGGATCAGCGATTCGAGGTCGTCGCGGCTGATGTCCAGCACCTGGTTGTAGCGGGCGAGCACGGCGTCGATGTCGGCCTGGCTGAAGCGCGCATCGGAGCCCGGCGGGCGCGCGGCGACCTGCACGTGCGGATAGCGCCGCCCGGTCAGCGTGTTGTAGGCCACGCCGGCCAGCACCAGCAGCAGCGAGTTGGTGAAGAAGGGAAAGAGGGCCGACGAGAAATGCGTGGTGTGGGTCAGCACCGCCAGCAGCGCTGCCGCGCCGCCGGGCGGGTGCAGGCAGCGCGCGCTGAACATCAGGCCGATGGCGCCCGCCACCGCGACGGCGGCGGCCAGCTCGGGCTGGGGAATCCAGTTGGCCGCCGCGATGCCGACCACCGCCGACAGCGTGTTGCCGCCGATCACCGACCAGGGCTGCGCGAGCGGACTCGCCGGCACCGCGAAAACCAGCACGGCGCTGGCGCCCAGCGGCGCGATCAGCCAGACCGAGGCGTGCAGCGGCCCGGCCAGCCAGTGCGACAGCAACGCGGCCACCAGCAGGCCGATGCCCGCGCCCAGGACGGCGCGCAGCCGCTCGCGCGCGTCGACGGTGGTGCGGCCCGGCAGCCAGGCGCGCGCGTGGGTGAGGAGGGCTGCGAAGCGCATGTTCTCAGCCTTCGTGCGCCACCTTGCGCCCGATGTCCGGCCAGCGGCCGTGCAGCCACACCCAGGCGACCAGCCCGATTGCGAGCATGCCCATGGAGGTCAGCGCCAGCGCGAGCGTGGAGTGCATCACCAGCGGCGCTACCGCGCCGGCCACGATGCCGTTGGCGGTGGAGCCGATCACCGCCTGCAGCGACGAGGCCATGCCGCGGCGCTCGGGGTGCAGGTCGAGCACCAGCAGCGTGACCACCGGCACCATCAGCGCCCAGCCGAAGGCGAACACCGCCAGCGGCCAAAGCGCCCACGCCACGTGTGCGTGGAAGAAGGTGTTGGCCACCACGTTGACCACCGAGGTGGCCAGCATGATCACGAAGCCGTCGCGGATCTGCCGCTTGGGCGCCACCTTGCCGGCCATGCGCCCGCTGGCGCGCGCGCCGAGCATGATGCCGCCGATGGTCAGCAGGAAGAACCAGAAGAACTGCTGAGGCTGCAGCGCGAGATGGTCGCCCAGGAAGGCGGGCGCGGCCAGCACGTAGAGGAACATGCCGTTGAAGGGCACGCCGCTGGCGAAGGCCAGCAGCAGAAAGCGCGGGTCGGAGCACAGGCTCCAGTAGCCGCGCATCAGGTGGCGCACCTGGAAGGGCTGGCGGTGGTCCTTGTGCAGCGTCTCCGGCAGCAGCTTGTAGTTGGCCGCGAACAGCGCCACGCCCACCGCCACCAGGAACCAGAACACCGCGTGCCAGCCCGCGTGCACGAAGAGGAAGCCGCCCACGATGGGCGCGATGGCCGGAGCCACGCCGAAATAGATCGTGACCTGGCTCATCACCCGCTGTGCCTCGGCCGGCGGGAACATGTCGCGGATCACCGCGCGCGAGACCACGATGCCGGCGCCGGTCGACAGGCCCTGCAGCCCGCGGAACAGCACCAGCTGCGTGATGTTCTGCGAGAGCGCGCAGCCCAGCGAGGCCAGCGTGAACACCGCCAGCCCCCACAGCACGACGGGGCGGCGGCCGAAGCTGTCGGACAACGCGCCGTGGAACAGGTTCATGAACGCGAAGCCGAAAAGGTAGGCCGACAGCGTCTGCTGCATCTCGGCCGGCGTCGCGCCGATGGACTGCGCGATGCCCGAGAAGGCCGGGATGTAGGTATCGATGGAGAAGGGCCCGAGCATGCCCAGCACGGCGAGCAGCACGGCAAGCGCCCAGCGCGGGGCCTGCCAGAGTTTGTCTGCATCGGGATTCATGGTGAGGTTTGCTCCATTCTTCTTATGCGAGTCTTGCGAGTACCAAAAAAGAAAGCGCCCTTGCGGGCGCCTCCTCGTCGGGGAAATACCGGGAGACCGGATCAGAGCGTATCAATAAAGCTGCGCAGCTTGTCCGAACGCGACGGATGCTTGAGCTTGCGCAGGGCCTTCGCCTCGATCTGGCGGATGCGCTCGCGGGTCACGTCGAACTGCTTGCCGACTTCTTCCAGCGTGTGGTCCGTGCTCATCTCGATGCCGAAGCGCATGCGCAGCACCTTGGCTTCGCGCGGCGTGAGGCTGTCGAGGATGTCCTTGACCACGTCGCGCAGGCCGGCCTGCATCGCGGCCTCGATGGGGGCCGTGTTGCTGCTGTCCTCGATGAAGTCGCCCAGGTGCGAATCGTCGTCGTCGCCGATGGGGGTTTCCATCGAGATTGGCTCCTTCGCGATCTTCATGATCTTGCGGATCTTGTCTTCCGGGATCTCCATCTTGGCGGCCAGGATGCCGGCGTCGGGCTCGAAGCCGAACTCCTGCAGATGCTGGCGCGAGATGCGGTTCATCTTGTTGATCGTCTCGATCATGTGCACCGGGATGCGGATGGTGCGCGCCTGGTCGGCGATCGAGCGGGTGATGGCCTGGCGGATCCACCACGTCGCGTAGGTCGAGAATTTGTAGCCGCGACGGTATTCGAACTTGTCGACCGCCTTCATCAGGCCGATGTTGCCTTCCTGGATCAGGTCGAGGAACTGCAGGCCGCGGTTCGTGTACTTCTTGGCGATGGAGATCACGAGGCGCAGGTTGGCCTCGATCATTTCCTTCTTGGCGTCGCGCGAGGACGATTCGCCCTCGTTCATGCGCTTGTTGATGTCCTTGAGCTCCGACAGCGGCACCACCACGCGCGACTGGATGTCGGCAAGCTTCTGCTGCAGTTCCTGCACCGGCGGAATGTTGCGCGCGAGCACCGAGCTCCAGGGCTTGCCGGCGGCGGCCTGCTTCTCGACCCACTTCAGGTTCAGCAGGTTGGAGGCGATGCGGTTGCCGTTCTTGTCGTAGCCGCTGAAGTCGCGGATGAACTCGTCCTGCGGGAAGCCGCATTTGTCCACGATGATGCGGCGCAGCTCGCGTTCCTTCTTGCGCACGTCGTCCACCTGCGTGCGCACCAGGTCGCACAGCTTCTCGATGGTGCGCGCGGTGAAGCGGATGGTCATCAGCTCGTCGGACACGGCCTGCTGGGCCTTGGCGTACGCCGGCGTGCCGTAGCCTTCCTTCTCGTAGATCTTGTGGATCTTCTCGAACAGCTCGGCGATGCGGTCGAAGCGCGAGAGGGCCTCGTTCTTGAGCTCTTCCAGCTTCTTGGTGAGCGCCTTGGAGCCGCCCTTGCCGTCGTCGTCGTCTTCCTCGTCGAATTCGTCGAAGTCTTCCTCGGCCACGTAGTCGTCGGCCTCGTTGGGGTTGGAGAAGCCGTCGACGATGGTCGAGATGACGACCTTGCCTTCACGGATCTCGCCGGCCAGGCGCAGGATCTCGGCGATGGTGGCGGGGGAGGCCGAGATGGCCTCCATCATGGCCATCAGGCCGCCTTCGATGCGCTTGGCGATCTCGATTTCGCCTTCGCGCGTCAGCAGCTCGACCGTGCCCATCTCGCGCATGTACATGCGCACCGGGTCGGTGGTGCGGCCGAATTCGCTGTCCACCGTGGAGAGCGCGGCTTCGGCTTCTTCCTCGGCTTCTTCCACCGTGGTGGCAGTGGGCGCGGTGTTGTTCAGCAGTAGGGTCTCGGCGTCGGGCGTCTGCTCGTACACCGCCACGCCCATGTCGTTGAGCATGGTGACCACGACTTCCATGGTCTCGGCGTCGACCAGCTTGTCGGGAAGGTGGTCGGAGATTTCGCCGTGCGTGAGGTAGCCGCGGGTCTTGCCCAGCGTGATCAGGGTCTTCAGGCGAGAGCGGCGCTTGGCCAGGTCTTCTTCGGAGAGCACGGTCTCGTCGAGACCGAACTCCTTCATCAAGGCGCGTTCCTTCGCCTTGCTGATCTTCATGCGAAGCGGCTTGACCTTCTCTTCGGTCGCCGCAGCCGCGGGCTCGTCACCCGCCAGGTCGTCCTCGATGTCCGACAGGTCGACGTCGCTCTCGGGGGCTTCCTTGTCGGCCTTGGGCTTGCGGCCGCGCTTGGCGCCGGTGGTGGCCGACGCGGTTCCGGCAGCCTTGGGCGGGCGGCCGACCTTCTTGGCGGCCGGGGCGGCGGCCTTCTTGGGATCTTCGAGGGAGGTCGATTTCGTGGGCACGGTTTTCACTTTCGTAGCGGCGGCCGATTTGGATGCGGCGGCGGCCGTCTTGGTTGCCGGTTTCGCACCGGCTTTCAACGGTTTTTCTGCTGCGGGCTTGGTGGCGACGCTTTTTGCAAGTGAAGGAGCAGGCTTCTTTGAACTGGGCATACGACCTCGTTACGGCAAGAAAAGACAAGCGGAATCACAGGCGCACCGTCATGCGGACGGCGCCACCAAGCCCGTGCACAGGCACGGACTGGAAACAAATGGGAAAGAGGAAGTGATTCCTCAACAGGCAAGATGTCGGGCGAACATTTGGTGTGCAGTCCTTGCGGTTATTGACCCTTTCCGCCGGAATCTACCGTTGGAGTGCATTGCGCTAGGGGTCGGCCCGGAGGTGCTGCTGTCGCTCTTGCCTATATTTCGCCAATTGCGAAGCCCTACATTATAGCGTGTTGCGCAAATTTCAAGCAGTTTCTGAGCCCGAGGAGCGCAATCTGGTGCGCAATTCGAGCCGCCTTGCCTGAATTGCCCTGAAACGGTTCGGCGCGTCCGGGTCTTTCCCGAAAGCCGCAATTGCCTCGTTTTCCTGCTTTTTCAAGAGTTCCTCGAGCATGAAGTCGAGCACGCTCGCAAGCTCCCGGGCGGCATCGGCCAGGTGTTGCGCTTCTTCTCCCTCGGGAACGGGCCCGGCTTCGGCGACGGACATCAGCCGCTCGGCCAGCGGCTCGAATTCGAGGCCGCGCAGGCCTTCGCGCAGGGCCGCCCAGGGCTGGACGCCGTGCTCGTGCAACTGGCTGTCGAGCCACGTGAAGAGGGCGCCGTGCTGGCCCGGCAGGTCGCACAGCATCACGTGGAGCTCGTGCGACAGCGCCTCCCACTGCGCCATGTTCGACAGCAGCAGCCGCACCGCCACGTCCGGCCGGCTGGGCGGCGTGCCGCGGCCGCGCAGGGGCTCGATCGGCTCCTCGAACTTGCCGCCCCAGCGCTTGCCGCCCTTGCCCGTGAACTTGCGCTGCTGGAACTTGGGTTTGCTATCGTTTTCGTAGCGCGCAGGTTCGTAGTCCTGTGGCGGCGGCATGTCGGGGTAGTAGTCGTCCGCGCCACCGTCGCCGTAGTTCGGAGGCTCGTCGTGGCGACGCTGCTGCTGCTGCGCGGGCCCGCCGCCGGCCTTGCGCGGACCGGGTGTGGAGGCCCACAGCTCCGACAGCGCCGGCGCGTCCAGTTGCACCAGCGTCGCGATTTCGCTCAGCAACTGCCGCTTGAGCGCGCCGTCGGGCATGGCGCTCCAGAGCGGGCGCACGTTGCTCGTCATGTGGGCGCGGCCCTCGGCGGTGGTCAGGTCGCAGCCTTCGCGGGCGGCCTCGATCATGAAGCGCGACAGCGGCGTGGCCTCGTTGACGAAGCGGGCGAAGGCCTCGGCGCCGTGCTCGCGGATGAAACTGTCGGGATCGTGCTCCGCCGGCAGGAACAGGAACTTGATGCTGCGCACGTCGGTGGCATAGGGCAGGGCACCGTCGAGCGCCTTGCGCGCGGCGCGGCGGCCGGCGGCGTCGCCGTCGAAGCTGAACACCACCGACTCGGTGAAGCGGAAGAGCTTCTGCACGTGGTCCGTGGTGCAGGCCGTGCCCAGCGTGGCCACCGCGTTCGGAAACCCGAGCTGCGCCAGCGCCACCACGTCCATGTAGCCCTCGGTGACCAGCGCATAGCCCTTGTCGCGGAAGGCAGCGCGGGCTTCGTAGAGGCCGTAGAGCTCGCGGCCCTTGCTGAACACGGGTGTTTCGGGCGAATTCAGGTACTTGGGCTTCTCGTCGCCCAGCACGCGGCCGCCGAAGCCGATGCATTCGCCCTTCACGTTGCGGATCGGGAACATCACGCGGTCGCGGAAGCGGTCGTAGCGCTTGGCTTCCTCCTCGCTGAGCTTGCCTTCCTCGTTGTTGACGATCACCAGCCCGCTCTCGGCGAGCAGCGGATCGTCGTAGTCGGGGAACACGCTTGCCAGCGCGCGCCAGCCGGCCGGCGCATAGCCGATGCCGAACTGCCTGGCGATCTCGCCCGAAACGCCCCGGCCCTTCAGGTACTCGATGGCGCCGGGGGCCTGGCGCAGGTGCTTGCGGTAGGCGTCGCCGGCCTTCTCGAGCACATCGGTCAGCGTGGCCTGCTTCTGGCGCTGGCTGGCGGCGCGGGCGCGCTCTGCGGGGGAGACATCGTCCTCGGGCACCTGCAGGCCGTACTGGCCGGCCAGGTCGTGGACCGCCTCGACGAAGCCCATGCCCCCATGTTCGATCAGGAAGCCGATGGCGTTGCCGTGCGCTCCGCAGCCGAAGCAGTGATAGAACTGCTTGGTCGGGCTGACGGAGAAGGAGGGCGATTTCTCGCCGTGGAACGGGCACAGGCCCATGAAATTGGCGCCGGCCTTCTTGAGTTGCACATAGCGGCCGACGACCTCGACCACATCGGCGCGCGCGATGAGTTCCTGGATGAATGAAGCGGGGATGGTCATGTAGGCGAAGAGCGGCAAATCATACGCAAGCGGCCGAACGTTCACTGCCGGGCGGCATACTGAAAGCGACCGGATTCACGCATGACGACGCCCAAACCCCTGCAACACGTCGCGCCGCTGCTGCGCCACCCCCTGAGGTTCATCTGGGAAGCCCTCAAGGAATTCCGCGCCAACCAGGGCCTGCTGCTCGCGGGCGCCGTGGCGTACTACGCGCTGCTGTCCATCGTGCCGCTGCTGATCGTGAGCGTGATCGCGCTGTCGCACGTCATCGAGCAGGCCGAGCTGCTGCGCACCATCGGGCGGTACCTCGAATGGCTGCTGCCGGGGCAGTCGAAGGCGATCGTGGCGGAGCTTTCGAGCTTCCTGGACCATCGCGACGTGCTGGGGCCGGTGCTGCTGGTGACGATGATCTTCTTCAGCTCGCTGGCCTTCAGCGTGCTCGAAAGCGCGATGGCGGTGATCTTTCACCACCGCAAGGCGGATCACAAGCGCCATTTCCTGGTGTCGGTGGCCATGCCCTACATCTACATCCTGTGCCTGTGCGTGGGGCTGCTGCTGGTCACGCTGGTGTCGGGGGCGCTGCAACTGGTGGGGCAGGAAAGCGTCGACCTGCTGGGGCGCAGCTGGTCGCTGTCGGGCGTATCGGGGCTGCTGCTTTACCTGCTGGGGCTGGGCGGCGAGATCTTCATGCTGACCTCGCTCTACCTCGTGATGCCGGCCGGGCGCATGTCGCTGCGCCATGCGCTGCTGGGCGGGGTGACGGCCGCGCTGCTGTGGGAGGCCACGCGGCGCGTGCTGATCTGGTATTTCTCGACGCTCTCGCAGGTGAACGTGGTCTACGGCTCGCTCACCACGGCCATCGTGGTGCTGCTGAGCCTGGAGATCGCCGCCACGCTGGTGCTGCTCGGGGCCCAGGTGATCGCGAACTACGAGCGCCTGGACCGCACCGGCACCACCAGGGTGCCGGAATCCGAAAGGCTCAGCGGGGAGCCAGTCGAATCGCTCCGTCCAGGCGGATCACCTCGCCGTTGAGCATGTCGTTCTCGATGATGTGCTTGGCCAGCTTGGCGTAGTCCTCGGGCGTGCCCAGGCGCGAAGGGAAGGGCACGCTGGCGGCCAGTGCGTCCTGCACTTCCTGCGGCATGCCGAAAAGCATGGGCGTACCGAAGATGCCGGGCGCGATGGTCATGTTGCGGATGCCGCTGCGCGCGAGGTCGCGGGCGATGGGCAGGGTCATGCCAACCACGCCGCCCTTGGAGGCGCTGTAGGCGGCCTGGCCGATCTGGCCGTCGTAGGCGGCTACGGAGGCGGTCGAAATCAGCACGCCGCGCTCGCCGGTGGATTCGGGCTCGTTCCTGCTCATGGCGTCGGACGCGAGCCGGATCATGTTGAAGCTGCCGATCAGGTTGACCGTGACGGTCTTGCTGAAGGTGGCCAGCGCGTGCGGGCCGTTCTTGCCCACGGTCTTCTCGGCCGGAGCGATGCCGGCGCAGTTGACGAGGCCGGCCAGCTTGCCCAGCTTGAGCGCCGCGGCCACGGCCGCCTGGCCGTCGGCCTCCTGGCTCACGTCGCACTTGACGAACACGCCGCCGATTTCCTTGGCAACGGCTTCGCCCTTTTCAGCCTGCATGTCGGCGATCACCACCTTGCCGCCGTTGGCGGCCAGCATGCGCGCCGTGCCCTCGCCGAGGCCCGAAGCGCCACCGGTCACGATAAAAACCTTGCCGTCGATCTGCATAAGAAGTCTCCTGGGATAAGCCCGCCATTATCGAAGACGCTCGCAGGACGAAAAAAAGGGCCTCATCCGGAGATGAGGCCCCTGAATTGGATCCGTGAGGACCCAAGGAGACAACTGGTGGTGGTCGGTCGCTTGCTTAGCGCTTGCGCGAGGCGGTAGCGGTCTTGGCAGCGGCGACGGCCTGGCTCGACACGGCGTTGAAGTTGGCTTCGGCGACGTCCGAAGCTTGCTTGACGGCCTTCTGAACCGATTCGAAAGCGTTGTTGGCGGCGGCCACGGCGCTCTTCAGGACGGCAACGGCGGTTTCCGAACCGGCGGGAGCGTTCTTGGAAGCGCTGTCGACCAAGCCGACGAAGGCTTGCTGGGCTTCGGTGGCCTTGGCTTCGAAAGCCTTGGTGAACTCGGCGCCGGTGCCTTGGGCGATGTCGTACAGGTGACGGCTGTAGGCGGCGGTCTTCTCGGCCAGGGGCTGGAACAGGCTGGCTTGCAGCGTCAGCAGCTCTTGCGCGTCCTTCACGCTCAGGGCGGCCTGGGCGGTGTTCTGGGCTTCGGCCAGGGCGGCCTTCGAGGCGGTCACGTTCAGTTCGACGAGCTTCTCGACGCCTTCGAAAGCCTTGGTGGTCAGGCCGAACAGGGTTTCGAGGTTTGCTTTTTGAGCGGCGAGGATTTGGTCAGCGGTCAGGGCCATTTGGGATCTCCAGAAGGGATGATTGAGTGGTCGGTTCACGTTGCGCTGTCTCGCCGTCAATGTTGCGGTGCAGCATGGGCTCAAGTATAGGCAGCTGGTTTCTGCGATCAAGGGGTTTTTGCTGCCATGCAGCAATTTAGAAGCGGCCTTCTAAATTCGGCTGCGCAGCGGTTGCCGGCTGGCTGCGTACCGGTCACCAAGGTTGCCTTCCGCCGCAAAAGCCGCTGGCAGAATGCCGCGCGATGAGCGCACCGACCACCAGACCCACTCCCCATTCGCGCAACGGCTACCGCGCATTCCGCAGCATCCCGACGCGCTGGGCCGACAACGACATGTACGGCCACGTCAACAACGTCGTCTACTACAGCTGGTTCGATACGGCGGTGAACGCCCTGCTCATCGAGCGCGGCGCGCTCGACATCCACCATGGCCAGACCATCGGCTTCGTGGTGGAGACCCAGTGCAACTACTTCGCGCCGATCGCCTTCCCGCAAACGGTGGAGGCGGGCGTGCGGGTGGCGCAGGCGGGCCGCTCCAGCGTGCGCTACGAGATCGCCCTGTTCGCCGAGGGCTGCGACACCGCGGCGGCGCAGGGCCACTTCGTGCACGTCTACGTGGATCGCGCCACCCAGCGCCCGGTGCCGCTGCCCGAGGCCCTGCAGCAGGTGGTCGATTCGCTCAAGTCTCGAGACCCCTGAAGCCGTTTCCGCAAAGGAAAACGGCGCCCCGGGGCGCCGTTTTCACTGGGCTCGAGCGAAGAGACCTTACATCTTCTTCTTCATGGCGTTGATCTCGGCCTTGCCCTGGGCTTCGTCAGCCTTGGCCTGCTTCTCGCAGGCGGTCTTGGCTTCGCCCTTCTGGTCGTCGCACTTTTCCTTCGCGACTTCGTAGGCGGCCTTCACCTTTTCCTCGGCCACCTTGCGGGCGTGGCTGTCGCTGGGCTGGTATTGCTGCTCCAGCTCGGCCTTGGCAACGTCTTCCTTGCCCTTGGCTTCCTTCATGCAGACGTCCTTGGCGTTGTCCTTCATCGTGTCGCACTGGGTCTTGGCGACCTTGTAGTCGGCCTCGATCTTTTCCTTGGCGACCTTGTATTCGTCCTTGGTCATTGCGCTGGCCTGGGTGGCCACGAAGCAGGTGGATGCGAGGGCCAGCATGAGAAGGTGCTTTTTCATGGGATGTTCTCCTTCGGGGATTGGATGGATCGGATTCGGCAGGGATGCCAGGGGGATGTCCGGCGGCGCTCAGTTGCGCTCGAACCAGAGCGCGTCCGGCGAGCGGCCGTCACGCGATTCCCAGTCCTTGACCTGCTTCTCGGCTTCGTCGCGGCTGATGCCGTGGCGTTCCTGGATGCGGCCGAGCAACTGGTCGCGCTTGCCGGCGATGACGTCGAAGTCGTCGTCGGTCAGCTTGCCCCATTGCTCCTTGACCTTGCCCTTGAGCTGTTTCCAGTTGCCTTCGATGGTGTCCTTGTTCATGCGAATCTCCTTTGGGACTGTTGAGCCGGCGGGGCTTGTCCGCCGCCGTGAAAACAATGTCGCCGCGAGGATTCGCCGCGTCGGTAGGACGTGCTGTTCGCCCCCCGTAGGCAGAGGCCGACGCGTCCCGTGATAATCGAACGGCCGCCGAAAGTTTGAGACAACGCGCCCAGCACCATGATCATCCACAGCCTGCTCGACACCGACCTCTACAAGTTCACGATGATGCAGGTGGTCCTGCATCACTTCCCCGGGGCAAGGGTCGAGTACCGCTTCAAGTGCCGCAATCCGGGCGTCGACCTCGCCCAGTTCGCCGGGCAGATCCGCGAAGAGGTGCGCGGCCTGTGCTCGCTGCAGTTCCGCGACGCAGAGCTCGCCTACCTGCGCTCCATGCGCTTCATCAAGAGCGACTTCGTCGACTTCCTCGGGCTCTTCAGGCTCAACGAGAAGTACATCAACATCATTCCCCAGCCCTCGGGCGAACTCGAGATCCGCATCAAGGGGCCCTGGCTGCACACCATCCTGTTCGAGATCCCGGTGCTGGCCATCGTCAACGAGGTCTACTTCCGCAACACGCAGAAGAAGCCCGACTTCGATGAGGGCCGCCGCCGGCTCGAGACCAAGCTGGCGCAACTGCAGGAGGCCGGCCTCGGCGACCTGAAGATCGCCGACTACGGCACGCGCCGCCGCTTCTCCAAGGACTGGCACGAAGAAGTGCTGCGCACTTCGGCCGCGCGGCTGGGCGCCGTCACCTCGCCGCCGGTGCAGTCGCAGCCGGGCGCGCGGCTGCCGCAGCTGGCGGGCACCAGCAACGTGCTGTACGCGATGAAGCTGGGCATGATCCCGCTGGGCACCATGGCGCACGAGTACCTGCAGGCCTGCCAGGCACTGGGCCCGCGGCTGCGCGACAGCCAGATCTTCGGCTTCGAGAGCTGGGCGCGCGAGTACCGCGGCGACCTGGGCATCGCGCTGTCCGACGTGTACGGCATGAGCGCCTTCCTGCGCGACTTCGACCTGTACTTCTGCAAGCTCTTCGACGGCGCGCGCCACGACAGCGGCGACCCGTTCGTCTGGGGCGAGCGCATGCTGGCGCATTACATCGCCAACCGGGTCGACCCGCGCACCAAGACGCTGATCTTCAGCGACGGCCTCACGGTGCCGCGCACCATCGAGCTCTACCAGCAGTTCCGCGGCCGCTGCCAGCTGGCCTTCGGCATCGGCACCAACCTCACCAACGACCTGGGCTACGAGCCGCTGCAGATCGTCATCAAGATGATCGAGTGCAACGGCCAGCCGGTGGCCAAGCTGTCGGACACGCCGTCCAAGAACATGTGCGAGGACGAGAAGTACCTGGCCTACCTGCGCCAAGTGTTCGAGATCGAACAACCCCCGGCCTGAAAGCTGTACTGACCCGTCTGGTACGGTACGGCCCCATGCAAAAGAAGACCCCACCCAAGGCGGCCGCGCTGCCATTCCTGCTCCTGTTCCCCGCACTGGCCTCGGCCGCCGAATTCGACGGCGGCAGCCTCTCTCCGCTGTGGGGTGTGCCCTTCGCGGGCATCCTGCTGTCGATCGCGCTGCTGCCGCTGCTCGCGCCTGCCTTCTGGCATCACCACTACGGCAAGGTCTCGGCGGCCTGGGCGCTGGCGTTCCTGGTGCCCTTCGCCACGATCTTCGGCCTGCCGCTGGCCGGCGGGCAGTTCGTGCATGCGCTGGTGGCGGAGTACATCCCGTTCATCATCCTGCTGACGGCGCTCTTCACCGTGGCGGGCGGCATCCACATCCGGGGCAACCTTCACGGCGCGCCGGGGCTTAACACAGCGATCCTCGCCATCGGCGCGGTGCTTGCGAGCTTCATGGGCACCACAGGCGCCTCGATGCTGCTGATCAGGCCGCTGATACGCGCCAACGACAACCGCCTGCACAAGGCGCACGTGATCGTGTTCTTCATCTTCATCGTGTCGAACGCCGGCGGCTCGCTCACGCCGCTGGGCGATCCGCCGCTGTTCCTCGGCTTCCTGAAGGGCGTGGGCTTCTTCTGGACCGTGCAGCACATCCTGCCCGAGACGCTCTTCATCGTCGGCTTGCTGCTGGCGCTCTTCTATGCGATCGACCGCCACTACTACCGCAAGGAAGGCGTGCTGCCGGTCGACCCCACGCCCGACACGCCCCGCATCGGGTTCGACGGCGCCGCCAACTTCTGGCTGCTGGGCGGCGTGGTCGCGCTGGTGCTGCTGAGCGGCTTCTGGAAGTCGCCGGTGGTCTTCGACGTGTTCGGCACCGAGGTCGGCCTGCCGGGGCTGGTGCGCGACATCGGGCTGATCGCGATCGCAGTGGTCTCGTACAAGCTGACCTCGCCCAAGGTGCATGCCGACAACCAGTTCGAATGGGGCCCGATGGCCGAGGTGGCCAAGCTCTTCGCGGGCATCTTCCTGACCATCATCCCGGTGATCGCGATGCTGAAGGCTGGTACGCAGGGGCCGTTCGGCGCCATCGTCTCGGCCGTGACGCGCGCCGACGGCCAGCCCGATCCGGCGGCGTACTTCTGGGCCACGGGCGTGCTGAGCTCCTTCCTGGACAACGCGCCGACCTACCTGGTGTTCTTCAACACCGCGGGCGGCGACCCGGCGGCGCTGATGACCACCTACGCGAGCACGCTCGCCGCCATCTCCGCCGGCGCCGTGTTCATGGGCGCCAACACCTACATCGGCAACGCACCCAACCTCATGGTCAAGGCCATCGCCGAGAGCCGCGGCGTGCGCATGCCGAGCTTCTTCGGCTACATGGCGTGGTCGTGCGCCATCCTGGTTCCGCTGTTCGTCCTGTCCACCTTCCTCTTCTTCCGCTGAGAGACAAACCCATCATGAGCAAGCCCAAGATCCTGGTCGCGCGCGCGGTCTTTCCCGAGACCATCGAGCGCCTGTCGCAGCATTTCGAGGTCGAGTCGAACCAGACCGACGAGAGCTGGAGCAAGGAACAGCTGATCGCGAAGCTGCAGGGCAAGCAGGGCGCCTTCACCACCGGCAGCGAGCGCATCGACGCCGCGGTGCTCGACGCCTGCCCCGACCTGAAGATCTGCGCCAACATGGCCGTGGGCTACAACAACTTCGACGTCGACGCGATGGCCGCGCACGGCGTGCTCGGCACCAACGCGCCCGACGTGCTGACCGAGACCACGGCCGACTTCGGCTTCGCGCTGCTGATGGCCACGGCGCGCCGCATCTCCGAGAGCGAGCATTTCCTGCGCGCCGGCAAGTGGCAGAAGTGGAGCTACGACATGTTCGCCGGCTCCGACATCCACGGCTCCACGCTCGGCATCATCGGCATGGGCCGCATCGGCCAGGGCATCGCGAAGCGTGGCGCGCACGGCTTCGGCATGAAGGTGGTCTATCACAACCGCTCCAGGCTAGACGCGGCGCTGGAGGCCGAATGCAAGGCCAGCTACGTGAGCAAGGAAGAGCTGCTGAAGACGGCCGACCACGTGGTGCTGGTGGTGCCGTATTCGGCGGCGTCGCACCACACCATCGGCGCGGCCGAGATCGCGCTGATGAAGCCGACCGCCACGCTGGTCAACATCGCGCGCGGCGGCATCGTCGACGACGCCGCGCTGGCCGTGGCGCTGCGCGAGAAGCGCATCGCCGCCGCCGGCCTCGACGTGTTCGAGGGCGAGCCCAAGGTCCATCCCGACCTGCTGACCGTGCCCAACGTGGTGCTGACGCCGCACATCGCCAGCGCCACCGTGCCCACGCGCCGCGCCATGGCCGATCTCGCCGCCGACAACCTGATCGCGTACTTCGGCGGCAAGGGACCGCTGACGCCCGTGACGCCGGTTCCGGCGGCAAGCAAGTAAGCAGCAGGAGCGCAACCGGACCTTGGACTCCTCGCTGATCCTCGTCGGACTGGCCGTGCTCGCGGCCATCCAACTCGTGCTGGTGATCTGGCTGCTGGCCCGCCGGCAGCCTCCGCCCGACCTCAGCGAGGTGTCGCGCATGCTGGCCACGCTGGGCGCGGCCAACGAGCGCACCGAGCGTGAGCTGCGCAACGACATCGGCGAGAGCTCGCGCGGTGCCCGGCAGGAAACCGCGCAGGCCTTCGCCACCTTCCAGCGGGCACTGGTGCAGCAGGGCGCCGAGGCCACGCGCACGCAGAACGCGCAGCTCGACGCCTTCGCGCTGCAGCTCGCGTCGCTGCAGAAGACGCTGGCGGACACGCTCAACAACCAACTGCAGGGGCTGAGCGAATCGAACGCGCGGCGCCTGTCGGAAGTGCGCGCGACCATGGAGGCGCAGCTCGCGCAGCTGCAGCAGACCAACGCCGCCAAGCTCGACGAGATGCGCAAGACCGTCGACGAGAAGCTGCAGACCACGCTTGAAGCGCGCCTTGGCGAAAGCTTCAGGCAGGTGGCCGACCGGCTCGAGCAGGTGCACAAGGGCCTGGGCGAGATGCAGACGCTGGCCGTGGGCGTCGGCAGCCTGCAGCGCGTGCTGACCAACGTGAAGACGCGCGGCATGTTCGGCGAAGTGCAGCTGGAGGCGCTTCTCGAGCAGGTGCTCACGCCCGAGCAGTACGCCAGGCAAGTCGAGACCAAGCCGCGCAGCGGGCAGCGCGTGGACTTCGCCATCCGCTTTCCCGGCCGCGGCGACGATGGCGCGCCGGTGTGGCTGCCCATCGACGCCAAGTTTCCGCGCGACGACTATGAGCGGCTCATCGACGCGCACGAGCGCGCCGATGCGGCGGGCGTCGAACTCGCGGCGAAGGCATTGGAGGCGCGCATCCGCACCGAGGCCAAGTCCATCGCCGACAACTACCTTGCGGCACCGCACACCACCGATTTCGCGATCCTGTTCCTGCCCGTGGAAAGCCTCTACGCCGAGGTGCTGCGGCGGCCCGGCCTGATGGACGCGCTGCAGCGCCAGCACCGCGTGACGCTGGCCGGCCCCACCACCTTGCTCGCGATGCTCAACAGCCTGCACATGGGCTTTCGCACGCTCGCGCTGGAGCGGCAGGCCTCCGAGGTCTGGAAGGTGCTGGGCGCGGTCAAGACCGAATTCGAGCGCTACGGCGAGTGGGTCGCCCGCATCAAGGAGCAGGTGGCCAAGGCCTCCGACACCATCGACAAGGCCGACACGCGCGCCCGGCAGATGCGCCTGGCGCTGCGCAAGGTGGAGGCACTGCCCGAGGCACAGGCCCAGGCGCTGTTGCCGCCCACCACCTCCGGCACCGAAGCCGACAACAACGAGAAAGAAGAGGGCGAGAACTCCCCGTGAAAGGTTCCGAACTGCTGCGTGTGATCGGCGCCCAGGTGTGCCTGCACGCGACCATGGCCGGCATGCGGCTCGCCACGCCGCTGCTGGCGCTCCAACAGGGCTACAGCGCGGCGGCGGTCGGCGTGCTGATCTCCCTCTTTGCGCTGACCCAGGTTTTTCTCGCACTGCCGGCGGGGCGCTTTGCCGACCGGTACGGCTTCAAGCGGCCGCTGTGGCTGTCCGTCGTCGCCGCGGTCGTCGGCGCGGGGCTGGTGGTGATCTTTCCGGTATTCCCGGTGATGTGCCTCGCGGCGCTGTTGACCGGCGGCGCCACCGGCGCGACGGTGATCGCGCTGCAGCGGCACGTGGGGCGCTCGGCCACCAACGCGACGCAGCTCAAGCGCGTGTTCAGCTGGCTGGCCATCGCGCCGGCCGTCGCCAACTTCGTCGGGCCGTTCCTGGCGGGCATGCTGATCGACCACGCGGGCCGCGCGCCGGCCGACATGCTCGCGTTCCGAATCTCCTTCGCGGTGATGGCGGCGCTGCCCATCCTCTGCTGGATGCTTGCGCGCGGCGCGGACGAACCGCCGCCAGCTCCGCCGCCCGCCGGCGCCAAGCCGACGCGCGCCTGGGACCTGCTGCGCGAGCCGATGTTCCGCCGCCTGCTGTTCGTGAACTGGCTGCAGTCGTCGAGCTGGGACGTGCACGCCTTCGTGCTGCCGATCCTGGGGCACGACCGGGGCATCAGCGCTTCGGTGATCGGCTCGATCCTCGGCGCCTTCGCCATCGCGGCGGCGGTGATCCGCGTGGTGCTGCCGGTGATCGCCTCGCGCGCCTCGGAACGCAACGTGATCCTGACCTCGACAGCGGTCACGGCGCTGGTGTTCGCGGTGTATCCGCTGCTGGATTCGGCCTGGACCATGGGCATCTGCTCTGTGGTGCTCGGCTTCGCCCTGGGCGCGGTGCAACCGATGGTGATGAGCATGCTCCACCAGATCACGCCGCACACACGGCACGGCGAGGCACTGGGGCTGCGGCTGATGACCATCAACGCGTCGAGCGTGGCGATGCCGATGCTGTTCGGCTCGCTCGGCGCGCTGATCGGCATTGCCGGTGTGTTCTGGGTGGTGGGAGGTGTGGTGGCGATCGGAGCGAGAGCGACCTGGGGCCTGAAGGTTTGATCCGGCGGGCGCGTGGCTCGTAATCCACATCCGGGACAGGAGTACTTCCCATCCCTTTGACAATCTACTGACCCGAAGTCAGTATCTAGGCCTTCATCAACGGCCCGAAGGCGACGATAGATGACCCCGAGCGGCGACACCGCCACGAATTCCCCCGGTGCCGATGGCGAGCTTTCCCAGCGCCGGCGCACCAAGGCTCCCGAGACGCGCGCAGCCGCGCTGATGGAGGCGGCCCAGCGCCTCTTCATCGACAAGGGCATCGCCGCCACGAGCATCGACGACATCGCCGCCGGCGCGCAGGTGGCCAAGGGCACCTTCTATCTGTACTTTCCGTCGAAGGAGGCGCTGCTCGGCGCCTTGCAGCAGCGCTTCGTCGACATCTTCTGCGAGCGGCTGCAGGAGGCCATGGACCGCCAACGGCCGGGCAACTATCACGCCCGGCTGAAGGCCTGGGTGGAGACGGGGCTCGAGATCTACCTCGACAACGTCGCACTGCACGACGTCGTCTTCCACGAATACCGCCCCGAAGACCGCCGCATGCGCAACGACAACGCCGTCATCGCGCAGTTGGCGGGCTTGCTGAAGCAGGGCGATGGCGCCGGCTTCTGGGACGTGGAGGATGCGACGCTCACGGCCGTGATCCTCTTCAATGCGCTGCACGGCGTGGCCGACGATGCCGTGGCGACCGGGCAGACCGGCGCTTCGGAGCGCAAGCGCCGCGCGCGGGCGCTCACGAGGTTCTTCGAGCAGGCGCTGCATCCGGCGGAGGATGAGGATGACAGCGCCGATTGATGCACCGACCGAGGCGATCAAGCGGCGGCTTCAGTGCACGTTCAGAGTTTGTAGAAGCGCTTGATCGCGCTCCAGGCATCCTCGGGCGCATCGACGTATTCGAAGAGCTTCACGTCGCCCGGCGAGATCACGCCCTCGTCGACGAGGAAGTCGAAGTCGATCAGCCGCTTCCAGTAGTCGGAGCCGAAGAGCACGATCGGCACCGGCTTCGACTTCTTGGTCTGTACCAGCGTGATCACCTCGAACAGCTCGTCGAGCGTGCCGAAGCCGCCCGGGAATGCCACCAGCGCCTTCGCACGCATCATGAAGTGCATCTTGCGGATGGCGAAGTAGTGGAACTTGAAGCTCAGCGCCGGCGTGACGTAGGGGTTGGCTTCCTCTTCCATCGGCAGCGCGATGGCCAGGCCCACCGAAAGCCCGCCGCCTTCGTGCGCACCGCGGTTGGCCGCCTGCATGATGCCGGGGCCGCCGCCGGTGCAGATGAAGAGCTTGTCCTGCGGCTCCCTGTCGTTGCTGTACTGGGCCACCAGCTTGCCGAATGCGCGCGCCTTCTCGTAGTAGTGCGAGTTGCGCGCCAGCCGGCGCCAGCGCTCGGATGCGGCCGTGTCGCCGCTGAGCTCGGCCTGCGCGATCATGGCCGCTGCGTCTTCCTCGCTGCGGAAGCGCGCACTGCCGAACACCACCACGGTGTTCTCGATGCCATGGGCGCGCTGCTCGATGTCGGGCTTCATCAGCTCGAGCTGCATGCGGATGCCGCGCGTCTCGCGGCGCAGCAGGAATTCGGGGTCGGCGAAGGCGATGCGCGAAGGATCGGGGTCGAGCGGAAGGCCCTGGTCCGCATGGGCCTGGAGCGTGGCCCAGGCATCGGCCAGGCGCTTGTCGTGAAGGTTGTGCGTGTTGTTCATGGAGAAAGCGGACAGGTTGTCCGGGTGATTGTGCAGCGTCGCAACCATCATGCCCGGAAACGAAAAAGGCTCCTTGCGGAGCCTTTTTCGGGGTGGTGGTCAGCCGGGGAAGCCGGGACTCAGACGCGCTTGCGGTATTCGCCGGTGCGCGTGTCGATTTCGATGCGGTCGCCTTGCGAGACGAAGAGCGGAACCGGCACTTCGAAGCCGGTGGCGATCTTGGCGGGCTTCATGACCTTGCCCGAGGTGTCGCCCTTGACGGCCGGCTCGGTCCAGGTGATTTCGCGCTCGACGCTGGTCGGCAGTTCCACCGAGATGGCCTTGCCTTCGTAGAACACCACTTCGACGGCCATGCCGTCTTCGAGGTAGTTCAGGGCGTCGCCCATGTTCTCGGCTTCGACTTCGTACTGGTTGTATTCGGTGTCCATGCAGACGTACATGGGGTCTGCGAAGTACGAGTAGGTGCACTCCTTCTTGTCGAGCACGATCTGGTCGATCTTGTCGTCGGCCTTGAAGACCACTTCGGTGTTGAAGTTGGCGATCAGGCTCTTCATCTTCATGCGCACGGTGGCGGAGTTGCGGCCGCCGCGGCTGTATTCGGTCTTGAGGACGACCATCGGGTCCTTGCCGTGCATGATGACGTTGCCGGCGCGGATTTCTTGAGCGATTTTCATAACAGGGTCTCTGGATGTTGGCCGCTCGGTGCGCGGGGCTTTGGTTTGCCGTTCGGCTGGCCCCGCGGTACATGTCCCGCGGCAGGTTTAGCGGAAGACATTCCGGATCGATGAAATCCGGGCCGAAATCCGCAAAGCCCACCATTTTAGCTTTTTTGGGTGACGAATTTCCGCAATTGGGTAATCAGGTCGTCCTGCGCGAGCAGCCGCGCGCGGGCGTCCCGGGCTGTTTCCAGCCACGGGCCGTGCATTTCCGGCTCGGGGAGGGCTGTGTCGCCAAAGCCGTTCCACGCGTGGTGGAAAAGCCTCAGCGAGGGCGGTGCGCCTAGCCAGTCGAGCCAGGCGTTCAGCTTTTCATGGTGGGCGTCGTCGTCCTGCGGATAGATCTGCCAGATCAGCGGCGCTCCGGCCCAGAGCGCGCGCACCAGCGAATCCTCGCCACGCACGAAGTTCAGGTCGCAGGCCCACAACAGGTGGTCGAAGTCGGGCTGGGTGAGATAGGGCAGATATGAAATTGATAGCGCGCCGCGGCCATGGAGCAGCGGCGCGCTTCCCTGCAGAGCCTGGACCGCCTGCGCGGCACGGCCGGCCGTTACCAGCAGGCGAGTGGGCTGCCTGCTTTCGGCGAGGCGAGCCAGCAGTCCGGCCAGCGCGGGGGGCTCGTAGCAGAAGAGGGAGACGAGGCGTTCGTCCTGCCGCCAAGGGATCTGTCGTGCCGACAGCCAGGATGCGCGATCGAAGCGCGACCTGCGCTCCATCAGGTCGGGCTCGCGAAGCAGTCCGCCGGTGGCGCTCGTGAAGCCGGGATAGAAGAAGCGCTTGGTCAGTCCGGCGCCGGGGCCCTTGAACACCGGCGAGGGCAAGCCGTGCAGCCGCTCCACGTACGGCTCCGCAGACAGGTATTCGAGGTTGATCCAGGCAATGCCCGGTCGCTCGGCGAAACGGGCGACCAGCTCCGGCGCCGGGTCGCAGCCGAAGCCTTCGATCAGCACGTCGGGCGCTGGCTGCGCCACGGCCGCCCGCAGCGCCGAGGGATCGAGCCAGTCGATCACTTGCACGCCGTCATGGCCCGACGGCGCCATCCAGCCCAGCGCCGTCGCATCGTCGATCCACAGCCGCACGCGCTCGCCGAGGGCGGCCAGCTGGCGGGCAAGCCGCCAGCAGACGCCCAGGTCGCCGTGGTTGTCGATGACCTTGCAGAAGATGTCCCACTGCTTCGATTGGCTGGATTGCATGGTCGCGAGTGTGCCCGTGTTCGCCGATGGCGCTTGCTATGCTGTCCGGACAACCACCACCGGAGAGAGAACCCATGAGGATGCAGACCTTCCGCGCCGCAAAGACCGTGCTCGCCGTCTCCCTGGCCCTCTGCGGCTTCTGCGGCACGACAGCCGCAGTGGCGCAGCCGCAGGCTCCGCAGTCGCTCACGCCGCAGCAGCAGCGCTTCCACGACATCTACAAGGAGCTGATCGAGATCAACACCACCCACTCGGTCGGCGACAACACCGCGGCGGCGCGGGCCATGGAAAAGCGCCTGATCGAGGCGGGCTTCGCCCCCGGCGACATCCAGATATTCGAACCCTTCCCCAAGAAGGGCAACATGGTGCTGCGCTTCAAGGGCGACGGCAGCAAGAAGCCGCTGCTGCTGCTGGCGCACATCGACGTGGTCGAGGCCCGGCGCGAGGACTGGAAGACCGACCCGTTCAAGCTGCAGGAGACCGGCGGCTACTTCACCGCGCGCGGCGCCATCGACGACAAGGCCATGGCCGCGGCGCTGGTCTCCGTGGTGGGGCAGCTCAAGCAGGAAGGCTTCAGGCCGAAGCGCGACGTCATCCTCGCGCTGACCGCCGACGAGGAACGCGGCGACGCGCTGAGCAACGGCGCCTTCTGGCTCATCAACAACAAGCCCGAGCTGTTGCAGGCCGAGTTCGGCATCAACGAAGGCGGCGGCGGTGAGCTGCGCGGCGGCAAGCCCAACCTGCACCGCATGCAGGTGGCCGAGAAGATGTACACCACCTACATGCTGGAGGCGCGCGACGTGGGCGGCCACAGCTCGGTGCCGACCAAGACCAACCCGATCTACGCACTCTCGGCCGCGCTGGAGCGGCTGGGCAACTACAGCTTTCCGGTGAAGCTCGCCGACGTCACCAAGACCTACTTCGCGCGCAGCGCACCGTTCGCCACCGGCCAGCTCGCCGAGGACATGCGCGCGGTCGGCAGCGGCAACCCCGACGCGTCGGTGATCGAGCGCATGTCGGCCAACCCGGCCTACAACGCCCAGTTCCGCACCACCTGCGTGGCGACCATGGTGCAGGCCGGCCATGCCGAGAACGCGCTGCCGCAGTCGGCGAAAGCTACGGTCAACTGCCGCATCCTGCCGCACGACGACCCGGACGAAGTCGAGCGCCAGCTGACCCAGGTCGTGGGCAACGACAAGATCGTGGTGCGCAACATGGGCAAGCCGCTGCGCAGCCCGGCCTCGCCGCTGAACGGCGACCTGGTCAAGACGGTGGAATCGATCACCCAGCAGATGTGGCCCGGCGTGCCGGTGATACCCGCGATGAGCACCGGCGCCACCGACAGCCGCTTCATGCGCAACGCCGGCATCCCGATGTACGGCGTGAGCGGCCTGTTCGTGGAGCCCTCCGACGCGCGCTCGCACGGGCTGGACGAGCGCATCGAGATCCAGCGCCTGTACGACGGGCGCGAGTTCCTGTACCGGCTGGTCAGCGAACTCGCGAAGTAAGGCGTAGTACGCGGCCCGTTCAGGGCGTGAAGGTGTCGCCCAGCACGATGCCTTCGCGCCGCGGGTCGGCGCCGCCGGTCAGCACGGTCTTGCCGCCGACGTTCGTGCGGATGACGGTGCTGACACCGCTGGACTGGGCGCCGAAGTTCACCGTGTGACCCAGGGCACGCAGTCCCACGATCAGCGGGTCGTCGTTGCCGTTGTTGCCGGTGTTCACGTTGGGATGCTCGCCGCCCACGTTGGTGGCGCTGTAGCTGGCACCGGCGCTGGCGGGAGAGTTGGTGGCGCCGAAGTCGACCAGCGACGTGGCCTGTTGTGCATCGAGGCCCCAGTCGAGCGCGCCCACCAGTGTCTTCACGACGTACTGGATGATCGTGCCGCCGCCTGGCGAGCCGGTGCCCATGACGAACTCGCCCATGCTGCCGTCGGCGTTCTTCCTGAACACAAGCGTGGGAGCCATCGTGCTGCGCGGACGCTTGCCGGGGGCGACGCGGTTGGCGACCTTGACGCTCGGAGTCACGCTGGTGTCGTCGGGGTTGGCCGAGAAGTCGGTGAGCTGGTTGTTCAGCATGAAGCCCTGCGTCATGTGGAACGAGCCCAGCGTGCTTTCCACCGTGGTGGTCATCACGACCACGTTGCCATTCTTGTCCACGATGGTGAAGTGCGTGGTGCCGTGCTCCTCGGTCTTGTCGATGCCCAGCGGAACCGAACCCAGGTTGCCGGCCTGCGCGAGGCCCATGCTCTTCGACAGGCTGATGAGGCTGGCGCGGCTCTGCAGGTAGGGCTTGTTGATCATGGTGTCGACCGAGTTGCCCGGCAGCGGCACGAAGTCGGTGTCGGCCACGTACTTGTCGCGGTCGGCATAGGCCAGGCGCTCGGCCTCGCTCACCAGATGCACGCCCATCACGGTCGGCTTGCCGCCTTCGATGTCGATGGCCGTCGGCTTGTACAGGCTCATGTTGAAAGTCTCGAGGATGCCCAGGCTGGCCACCACCGCGATGCCGCCCGATGACGGCGGCGACATGCTGCACACGTAGTAATCGCGATAGGTGCCGCAGACCGGGTCGCGACGCTTGGCCTTGTAGTTGGCCAGGTCGGCCATGGTGGTCATGCCGGGCGTGATGGCCGAGCCGTCGTTCGCGGCGGTCGTGATGCCGATCTTGTCGACCATGCCTTGCGCGATGCTGCCCGTATAGAAGGCGTTGGCGCCTTGCGTGGCGATGGCGTTCAGCGTCTTCGCATAGGCCGGGTTCTGCAACTTCGTGCCCAGCGTCTTCGGTGACCCGTCGGCGTTGAAGAAGTAGGCCGTGGCCTCGGCGTCGCGCTTGAGGCTGGTGGCCGACGACGAGATGGCAGCGGCCATGCGTCCACCGATCTGGAAACCGTCCGATGCCAGCGTGATGCCGTAGCTGAAGAGGTCTTTCCACGGCAGCTTGCCGTGGTCCTGGTAGGCGATGTCGAGCATGCGCACCGCGCCCGGCGTGCCGATGGAGCGCCCGCTGGCACGCGCGCCGCCGGGCTTGGGCGGGGTTGTGTCGGCGCCGGTCGGGTCGATGTAGCGCAGGTAGTTCTCGTTGGCGGCAGCCGGCGCGGTCTCGCGGCCATCGTAGGCCTGTACCTTCTTCGTCGCCGCGTCATAGTGCAGCATGAAGGCGCCGCCGCCCAGGCCGCTGGACTGCGGTTCGACCAGGCCCAGTACCGCCTGGACGGCTACCGCCGCGTCGACGGCGCTGCCGCCGGCCTTCAGCACGTCGCAGCCTGCGCGGGTGGCCAGCGGATGGTTCGCGACCACCATGTAGTTCTTGGCGTAGACCAGCTTGTGGCCGGGCACGTAGCCCGATGCAGGCTCGGGGGCTGCGGGGTCGCCGGCGTCGCCGGAGCCGACCACCACGGACGAGCTGCCGCTTGGGATGAGGCAGCCGTTATCGGGTGCGGCCGGAGCCGGCTGGTTCGCTGCGTTGATCGCGGCGATGACCGCGAGGGCGGCCGCCGTGTTCTGCGCATCGTTGTTGTTGGAGCCGCCCCCGCAGGCCGCCAGGCTCAGCGAGAGCGCGACGGGCGTGAGCGCGCACCAGACGGCGCGTCTGTTGTTGTTTTGAGTCATGAGATTTCCCGAGTAGGTATGTGTGAAAACCACGGGCGCTCCTCGCGCCCGCGCCCTATCTTCAGCACATTCCGTTCCAGTCGGTGTCGGGGTTTGCGCGCAGGCGGCCGCCGGGGCCGCATGGCGCGCGCCACAATAGCCGCCATGTCAGACGTGCATTCCGAACAACTGCTCAGCGAAGTCGCGGCCCTGCCGCAACTGCCCGGCGTGTACCGCTATTTCGACGCGGCCGGGGCGGTGCTCTACGTGGGCAAGGCGCGCAACCTGAAGAAGCGGGTCGCCAACTACTTCCAGAAGAACCACGGCGGCACGCGCATCGGGCACATGATCTCGAAGATCGTGCGCATGGAAACCACGGTGGTGCGCTCCGAGGCCGAGGCGCTGCTGCTCGAGAACAACCTCATCAAGACGCTCAAGCCGCGCTACAACATCCTGTTTCGCGACGACAAGAGCTACCCCTACCTGAAGATCGCCTCGCACCAGTTTCCGCGGCTGGCCTACTACCGCGGCGCGGTCGACAAGAAGCACCGCTATTTCGGGCCGTATCCGAGCGCATGGGCGGTGAAGGAATCCATCCAGCTGCTGCAGAAGGTGTTCCGACTGCGCACCTGCGAGGACACGGTGTACGCCAACCGCACGCGGCCCTGCCTGCTGTACCAGATCAAGCGCTGCAGCGGCCCCTGCGTGGGCCACATCGGCCCCGAGGCCTATGCGCAGGACGTGGCCAGCGCCGAAGCCTTCCTGATGGGCGACACGCAGCTCGTGCTCTCCAAGCTCGAGCAGCGCATGACGGCGCATGCCGAGAAGCTCGAATTCGAGCAGGCGGCCGATCTGCGCAACCAGATGTCGGCCATCTCGCGCGTGCTGCACCAGCAGTCCATCGAGATCGCATCCGACAAGGACGTAGACATCCTCGCGGTGAAGGTGCAGGGCGGAAAGGCCTGCGTGAACCTCGCGATGGTGCGCGGCGGACGGCACCTGGGCGACCGGCCGTACTTCCCTGTGCACGTGGAAGACGCGGCGCAGATCCATCACGGCGAGCTCGACGACGAGGAGGGCGCGCCGCCGGCCGTCGCGGATCCGGTCGAGGTGCAGGTGCTGGAGGCCTTCATCGCCCAGCACTACATCGACGTGCCCGTGCCCGCCACGCTGGTGCTGAGCGAGCAGGTGAGCCGGGAGCTGATCGAGGCCATCTCGCAGCAGGCCGGCTCGCGCGTGACGGCGGTGTTCCAGCCGCGCGAGCAGCGCCGCCACTGGCTGGAAATGGCCGAGACCAACGCCAAGCTTCAGCTGGCCCGGCTGCTGGCCGAAGAGGGCTCGCAGCAGGCGCGCACGCGCGCGCTGGCCGATGCGCTGGAGCTGGCTTCGGACGACCTCGACAACTTCCGCGTCGAATGCTTCGACATCTCGCACACCGCGGGCGAGGCGACGCAGGCCTCCTGCGTGGTGTTCGAGCACCACGCCATGCAGAACAAGGAGTACCGCCGCTACAACATCGAGGGCATCACACCCGGCGACGACTACGCCGCCATGCGCCAGGTGCTGCACCGCCGCTATGGCAAGCTGGCCGAGGCCATGGCCGCCGAGACCGACGCCCTGCCTCCGGGCGATGCCGAAAGCGACGGCAGCGAGGCGCCGCCCAAGCCGCGCACCGCCCGCATGCCCGACCTGGTGCTGGTCGATGGCGGCAAGGGGCAGGTGTCGATGGCGCGCGAGGTGTTCGGCGAACTGGGCCTGCCGCTGTCGCTGATCGTGGGGGTCGAGAAGGGCGAGGGCCGCAAGGTAGGCCTTGAAGAGCTGGTGTTCGCCGACGGCCGCGAGAAGGTCTACCTCGGCAAGGACTCGGCCGCGCTGATGCTGGTGGCCCAGATCCGCGACGAGGCGCACCGCTTCGCCATCACCGGCATGCGGGCCAAGCGCGCGAAGGTGCGCGTGGGCGGCAGCCAGCTCGAAGACATCCCGGGCATCGGGCCGAAGCGGCGCGCGCGCCTGCTGCAGCGCTTCGGCGGCATCCGGGGCGTGGCGGCGGCGAGTATCGAGGACATCGCCTCGGTCGAGGGCATCGCCTCCGACCTGGCGGAAGAAATCTACAAGGCGTTGCATTGAGCGCCTGACCCCCGCGAGGGGGTGGCGCGGCCATGACACAATCAAGCGATGTTCTGGACCCTGCCGACCATCATGACCTGGACGCGCATCGTCGCGATCCCTTTGATCGTCGGTGTGTTCTACCTGCCGATGGCCGAGCCGATGCGCAACCTGATCGCCACGGTCATGTTCATCGTCTTCGCCGCCACCGACTGGCTCGACGGCTTCCTGGCCCGCCGGCTCAACCAGACCTCGGCCTTCGGTGCCTTTCTCGATCCGGTGGCCGACAAGTTCCTGGTGTGCGCGTCGCTCCTGGTGCTGGTGCACCTGAACCGGGCCGACGTGTTCGTGGCGCTCATCATCATCGGCCGCGAGATCGCCATCTCGGCGCTGCGCGAATGGATGGCGCAGATCGGCGCCAGCAAGAGCGTGGCGGTGCACATGATCGGCAAGGTCAAGACGACAGTGCAGATGATCGCCATTCCGTTCCTGCTCTATGACGGGCGCCTGTTCAAGGTGATCGACACCGGCGTCTGGGGCCAGTGGCTGATCTGGATCTCGGCCGTGCTCACCATCTGGTCGATGGTGTATTACCTGCAGAAGGCCATTCCGGAAATCCGGGCCCGAACCAAATAATCAAATGACATCGGCAACCCCGGCCCGCGGCGCGGGCTGGCTGCGGGCGATGCCCGCGGTCTTCGTGCTGATCTGGAGCACGGGTTTCATCGTCGCGCGCTACGGCATGCCGTATGCGCCACCCCTCAAGTTCCTCGCCGTGCGCTTCGCGCTGTCGCTGGCCTGCTTCGCCGCGTGGGTCGCGCTGGCGCGGGTCGAATGGCCGAAGCAGCGGGCCCAGTGGGCGCACCTCGCCGTCACCGGCATCCTGATGCAGGCGGGCTACCTCGGCGGCGTCTGGGCCGCGGTGCGCGAAGGCATGGGCGCGGGGCTGGTGGCGCTGCTGGTCGGCATCCAGCCGGTGCTGACGGCCGTGTGGCTCTCCTTCACCGGCGGGCGAATCACGGGGCGCCAGTGGGTCGGGCTGGGATTGGGCTTCGCCGGCCTGGTACTGGTTGTGCTGCGCAAGCTGGGGCAGGGCGGCGAGGTCAGCGTGGAGACGATGTCGCTCGCGCTGATGGCGCTGCTGTCGATCACCGCGGGCACGCTGTACCAGAAGCGCTTCGTCGCGCCCTGCGACGTGCGCAGCGCGAGCGCCGTGCAGATGGCGGCCGCCGTGCTCGTCACCCTGCCGTTCGCGGCGCTGGAGACGGACAGCATCCAGTGGAACCTGCATTCCGGCGGCGCGATGGCCTGGTCGGTGCTGGCGCTGTCGCTGGGTGGCAGCTCGCTGCTCTACATGCTGATCCAGCGCGGGACGGCCACTGCCGTCACCAGCCTGCTCTACCTGGTGCCACCCTGCACGGCCGTGATGGCGTGGCTGCTGTTCTCCGAGCCGATCACGCTGGTGACGGTGCTGGGCATCGGGCTTACCGCCGTGGGGGTGAGCCTCGTGGTGCGAAGCGGCAGCCGCTGAACTGCCTTCCTTTCTTATATCTAGCGTGATTCGGCCTTGCCCGGCTTCCAGGGCTCGCTGCGGAACTGCTCGACGAGGTGGTCGACCAGCAGTCGCACGCGGCGCGGCGTCTTCGGCCGCCAGGGCGCGATCCAGTGGATGTCGGCCTCCGCCATCGCGTACTGCGGCAGCAGGCGCACAAGCTCGCCGCTCGCGAGCTGCGGTGCGATGTCCCACAAGCTGCGCAGCATGATGCCGTGCCCGGCCATGCACCAGTCGCGCACCATCTCGCCCGAATTGCTGGCCAGCGGCCCCTGCACGCGCACGCGCGCCGTGCTGCCGTCGCGCGCATGGCGCAGCGTCCAGACCGCGTGCTGGCGCTGGCCGGCGGCGTCGCCGTTCTCGCGGGCGACCAGGCAGTCGTGCGAGGACAGCGCCTCGATGGTGGCTGGCGTGCCACGGCGCTTCAGGTAGTCGGGCGCGGCGGCCAGCACGCGCTGGTTGCGCGCGATGCGCCGCGAGACCCAGTCGGCAGCGTGGCGCTGCTGCACGGCCCAGAGCCACACCGCGCCGTCGTAGCCCTCGGCGCCGAGATCGGGCAGTTGCTCGGTGAGCACCAGCTCTATCTGCAGCGCCGGATGCCGCGCCTGGAAGGCGGCCAGCGCCGGGCCCAGCCAGAGCCTGCCGAAGCCGAAGGTGGCAGCCAGCCGGAGCGTGCCGGTCAGCTCGTTCTGCCGTTCGCCAAGCTCGCTCTCCAGCGCGGCGAACCCTTCGAGCAGCGCCCGCGCATGCAGGCAGATGGCCTCGCCCTCGGCCGTGGCGCTGAGGCGCCGCGTGGTGCGCTCGAACAGGCGCTGGCCCAGGCGAGCCTCCAGCGCGCCCAGCCGCTTGGTGACGACGGATGGCACCACGTCGAGCGTGGCAGCCGCGCCCGCGAGGCTGCCCTGGTCGCGGATCGCGAGCACAAGCGCCAGGTCGCTTCGTTCCATCGTAGGTTGATTCATGCCAGATCGGAAAGTATGAATTGGCCGATTGTTGCTTGATGGCAGGAGGGGCGCAACGCACAATCGTCGCCGTGACGGCCACTTCCTTTCTTTCCTTCCCCACTTTCGACATCGAGCGCAACGGCGTGCGCATTCACGGACGCACCGGCGGGCAGGGGGCTCCCTTGCTGCTGCTCCACGGCCATCCGCAGACGCATGCGATCTGGCACCGCGTGGCGCCGGCGCTGGCCGAGCGGTTCACGGTGGTGGCGGTCGACCTGCGCGGCTATGGCGATTCGGGCCGGCCGGCGGCGGATGCCGAGCATGCGGTCTACAGCAAGCGCGAGATGGCGCTCGACGCGCTCGCGGCCATGCGGCACCACGGCTTCGAGCGCTTCGGCGTCCTGGCGCACGACCGCGGTGCGCGCGTTGCGCACCGGCTTGCGATGGACCATCCCGAGGCGGTCGAGCGCATGCTGCTGCTCGACATCGCGCCCACGCTCGCCATGTACGAGCAGACCTCGGAAGCATTCGCCAAGGCCTACTGGCACTGGTTCTTCCTGATCCAGCCGCCGCCGCTGCCCGAGGCGCTGATCGCCTCGGACCCGGTGCGCTACGTGCGCAGCGTGATGGGCGGCCGGCACGCCGGCCTCGCGCCCTTCGCGCCGCAAGTGCTGGCCGAATACGAGCGCTGCGCCGCCATTGCCGGCACCGCCGAATCCATCTGCGAGGACTATCGCGCCTCCGCCACCATCGATCTCGTGCACGACCGGGCCGACATCGCCGCCGGGCTGCAGCTGAGGCAGCCCTTGCGCGTGCTGTGGGGCGAGCACGGCGCGGTCGGCAAGGCCTTCGACGTGCTGGCGCTGTGGCGCGAGCGCGCCGCCGATGTGTCAGGCCGGGCCCTGCCTTGCGGCCACTATGTTCCCGAGGAGGCCCCGGACGAGCTGCTCGCCGAGGCCCTGGCCTTCTTTCCTCTTCTTCCATCTTCGCAACACGCACACGCAGGAGACACTCCATGAGCACCCACAGAATCGCAGTCATCGCCGGCGACGGCATCGGCAAGGAAACCATGCCCGAAGGGCTGCGCGTGCTCGATGCTGCGGCGCGCAAATTCGGCATCGACCTGAAGTTCGACCACTTCGACTTCTCGAGCTGGGACTACTACGAGAAGCATGGCCAGATGCTGCCCGACAACTGGAAAGACCAGATCGGCGGCCACGACGCCATCTTCTTCGGCGCGGTGGGCTGGCCCGAGAAGATTCCGGACCACGTGTCGCTCTGGGGCTCGCTGCTGATGTTCCGCCGCGAGTTCGACCAGTACATCAACCTGCGTCCGGCGCGCCTGATGCCCGGCATCATCGCGCCGGTGGTGCGCCGCGACGGCACGCCGCGCGAGCCCGGCGAGATCGACATGTACATCGTGCGCGAGAACACCGAGGGCGAATACTCCAGCATCGGCGGGCGCATGTACCAGGGCACGCCGCGCGAGATCGTGGTGCAGGAGACGGTGATGTCGCGCGTGGGCGTCGACCGGGTGCTGAAGTTCGCGTTCGAGCTCGCGCAGTCGCGGCCCAAGAAGCACCTGACCAGCGCCACCAAGTCGAACGGCATCTCGATCACCATGCCCTACTGGGACGAGCGCGTGGCCGAGATGGGCAGGAACTACCCCGGCATCAAGCTCGACAAGTTCCACATCGACATCCTCACCGCGCATTTCGTGCAGCGGCCCGACTTCTTCGACGTGGTGGTGGCGAGCAACCTGTTCGGCGACATCCTGTCCGACCTCGGGCCGGCCTGCACCGGCACCATCGGCATCGCGCCGAGCGCCAACCTCAACCCCGACCGCACCATGCCGTCGCTGTTCGAACCGGTGCACGGCTCGGCGCCGGACATCGCCGGCAAGGGCATCGCCAACCCGATCGGGCAGATCTGGTGCGGCGCGATGATGCTGGAATTCCTGGGCCACAAGCAGGCGCACGACGCCATCCTGTCGACCATCGAGAAGGTGCTCGCGCCCCAAAGCGGAGCACCGCGCACCCCCGACATCGGTGGCACTGCCAGCACCGCCGACCTGGGCAAGGCCATTGCCGATGCGCTTTGAGAGCCTTTGAAAAAGGACTTCACGAAACGCCCCTAAAATCGCGCGCTCCGCTGCTCTGCATGGCCTCGCGTCTTATTGACACCCTGCAGACCAGTGGTTGTAATCCTCGCTGGCAGCGCGCTGCCGAGGCGTCAGGCCTGCCAGGTTCTTGTGTCGCACCGTTTGCGGCCAGGTCGCAGCTGACGAAAGCCGACCAACTTTTTTCTTCTACAAGGGGCCCTTGTGAACAAGACCGAACTGATTGAGCACATCGCAAAGAACGCCGACATTTCCAAAGCCGCAGCGACCCGCGCGCTCGAATCCACCATCGGCGCCATTCGTACCACGCTCAAGAAGGGCGGTTCCGTTTCGCTCGTCGGTTTCGGCACTTTCGCAGTAGGCAAACGCGCGGCCCGCACCGGCCGAAATCCCCGCACCGGCGACGCGATTAAAATCAAGGCCGCCAAGATCCCGAAGTTCCGTCCCGGCAAGGCGCTGAAAGACGCGCTGAACTGAGGCGTTAGACTCGGAGAGTTTTCCGGTGGGGTGCTTAGCTCAGTTGGTAGAGCGGCGCCCTTACAAGGCGTAGGTCGGGGGTTCGAGCCCCTCAGCACCCACCACCACCCGATGCAAAGGCGAACCACAAGTTCGCCTTTTTTATTGCCGTCCGACTGCTGTCGAAAAAGAGTGTTCAAGCATGTTTGATACCTTCCGCAAGTACAACAAGATCGTGATGATCATCTTGTTCTTGCTGATCATTCCGTCGTTCGTGTTGTTCGGCGTCGAGCGCTACCAGGGCTTCGGTCGCGACGAGAAGGTCGCGCGCATCGAAGGGCACGACATCACCAAGCCCGAGTGGGATCAGCAGCACCGCGTCGAGACGGACCGCATCCGCCAGCAGTCGCCCAACGTCGATCCGACGCTCCTCGAGTCCGACGCCATGCGCTATGCCACGCTGGAGCGCATGGTGCGCGACCGCGTACTGGCCGCAGCGGCGGCCAAGGCCAACATGACGGTGTCCGAAGAGCGCCTCTCGCGCATCTTCGCGCAGGACCCGGGCCTCGCCACCTTCCGCACGCCCGACGGCAAGTTCGACCGCGAAAGCTTCCAGCGCGTGACCGGCCGCACGCCCGAGCAATACGAAGCCTCCGTGCGCGCCGACATGGCGACGCAGCAGGTGTTGCTGGGCATCTCGGCCACGGCCTTCACGCCGCCCGCACTGGCCGCGACCACCATCAACGCCTTCTACGACACTCGCGAGATCCAGGTCGCCCGCTTCGCGCCCGATGCCTTCGCCTCGAAGGTGACGGTGAGCGATGCCGACATCGAGACCTACTACAAGGATCACACGGCGCAGTTCCAGGCGCCCGAGCAGGCCAGCATCGAGTACCTGGTGCTCGATCTCGACGCGGCCAAGAAGAACGTCGTCGTGAACGAGGCGGACCTCAAGACCTACTACGAGCAGAACGCTTCGCGCTTCGGCACGAAGGAAGAGCGCCGCGCGAGCCACATCCTGATCACCGCGCCGGCCAGCGCATCCGCCGCCGACCGCGAGAAGGCCAAGGCGAAGGCCGAGCAACTGCTGGCCGAAGTGAAGAAGGCTCCCAACACCTTCGCCGAAGTGGCGCGCAAGAATTCGCAGGACCCGGGTTCGGCGGAGAAGGGCGGCGATCTCGACTTCGTGACGAAGGGCGCGATGGTCAAGCCTTTCGAAGACGCGATGTTCGCGCTCAAGAAGGGCGAGATCAGCGGCGTGGTCGAAACGGAATTCGGCTATCACATCATCCACCTGACCGACATCAAGCCGGCAGTGATCCCGCCCTTCGAGCAGGTGCGTGCGACCATCGAGAACGACATGCGCTCGCAGCAGGCCACGCAGGAATTCGCGAAGGCCGCCGAGACCTTCACCGACGCGGTCTACCAGACGCCCGACAGCCTCAAGCCGGCGGCCGAGAAGCTGAAGCTCACGATCCGCACGGCCGACAACGTCGCGCGAACGCCCGCGCCGGGCACCAACGGCCCGCTGGCGAACCGCAACTTCCTGAGCGCGCTGTTCGCTGCCGACTCGCTCGAGCGCAAGCAGAACACCGAGGCGATCGAAGTAGGCCCGAGCCAGCTCGCGTCGGGCCGCGTGACGAAGTACACGGCGGCGCATCCGGTGCCGCTGGCTGACGTGAAGGACAAGATCCGCGCGCAGCTCGTTTCCGAGCGCGCCGCCGTGCTGGCCAAGGCCGAAGGCGAAGCGAAGCTCGCCGCGTGGACTGCGAAGGCCGATGGCGCGACCTTCGGCGCGCCCGTGACGGTGTCGCGCCGCGATGCGCAATCGCAGCCGCTGCCGGTCATCGACGCCGCGTTGCGTGCCGACGCCTCCAAGCTGCCCGTGCTCGTTGGAGTGGACCTGGGCGCGCAGGGCTACACGGTGGTGCGCGTGACCAAGGTGGTTCCGCGCACGCCGCCGCCGGCCGAGCTCGCGAAGCAGGAGCAGACGCAGGTCGGCCAGTCCGTGGCCGCCGCTGAAGACGCTGCCTATTACAACCTGCTGAAGGACCGCTTCAAGGCGGAGATCCTGGTGCCGAAGCCGGCGGATACACTGCCGGTCGCAGCGGGCCGCTGATACGCGCTTCGCTCCCCCGCGAACGAGCAGACAAGGCCCGGGCCAATGGCTCGGGCCTTTTTCTTTGCCGCGCGAACAGGTCGCACGAGGGACAACCCGCACCTTCGCTTCTTGCCAGAATTCCGCCCATGGGAACCCTCTACCTCGTGCGCCACGGGCAGGCCAGCTTCGGCGCTGCCGACTATGACAACCTGAGCGAACTCGGGCATCGGCAGGCTGTTCGCCTCGGCGAATACTGGCGCGAGCGCGGCATGAAATTCGATGCTGTCATCACGGGCACGCTCAGGCGCCATCGCCAGACCTGGGAAGGCATCGCCAAGGGGCTCGGCCTGGAGCGCGACGACGTGCTGCCGTGGCCCGGCCTCAACGAATACGACAGCGAGGCGGTCATCGCCACCATCCACGAAGGCAAGCTGCAGAAGCCCGATACGCCCGAGATGTACCGCCATCACTTCCGTCTGCTGCGCGAAGGCCTGGGCGCGTGGATGCAGGGCAGGACTTCGCCGGTGGGCATGCCGAGCTATGTCGACTTTCTCGCGGGTGTGACGACGGCGCTCGACCACGTGCGCGACAGGCACCACGGCGCGAAGGTGCTGGTGGTGTCGAGCGGTGGGCCGATCAGCACGGCGGTGGGTCATGTGCTGGGCACGAGCGCGGAGACGACGATCGAGCTCAACCTGCGCATCCGCAATACCTCGGTGACGGAGTTCGCCTTCACGCCGAAGCGGCACATGCTCGTCACGTACAACACGCTGCCGCATCTGGATGGGCCGGCGTATGAGGACTGGGTCACCTACTCCTGAAGAGCTGGCGCCTGATTGCCAGGCTGAGCCTCAGGCCTGCCAGACGCCGTAGCCGGCCTTGCGCAGCGCGATACCGAGGTCGACTTCCATCAGCCGGGCGTCCTCGTAGGTCATGGGGTTGTAGCGCTCGTAGAGCGCGGGCAGCAGGTGCAGGCCGAACTCCTGCACGAAGCTGTTGGCCTGGATGCCGGCCTTGTGCTTATCGAAACGGATGTCGGGGTCCAGGCCGGTCATGCCGACATAGACGAAGGGTTTGCCGAACTGGTAGTCGGGGTTGGCGCGCCTGAAGCGGCCGTTGTTCCATACGCGGTCGTCCAGCTCGACCACATACACATGATGCTTGGCGCGCGCTTTGCGGGGCATCGCTGGGTGGCCGTGCGCACGAGGCGGCACGGCCTTCTTTCCTGTATCGATCAGCTCTTGCGCTTGATCATTCCGTAGATGAAGAGCAACACGATCGCGCCCAGCACGGAGGCGATGAAGCCAGCCCCCTGGCCCGCGGTGTACCAGCCCAACGACTGGCCGACGTAGGTGACGATCAGCGAGCCGGCGATGCCGATGATGGTGGTGACGATGAAGCCCGCGGAGTCGTCGCCCGGCTTGACTGCCCGCGCCACAAGACCCACGACGAACCCGATCAGGATAGTCCAGACGATGCTCATGAAGATATTCCTTTGGTGTGGTGAAGTGGTGGAACTGGCCGTAAGCCATGCCCCTGCGCAAGGGGCGCATTCATGATAGCGGAGCGCTGTGCGTGCCGGCCGATGCGGCCGCGCAGCGGGCGCTGCACCCGAGAACTTGTGCCCGACTTCGTGACGCAGGTGCTGCGCGGCGTCCTACAGATTCGCCACTGGCGCGGCGGTACACCATTCGCATGCTGGAAAAACTACCCGAAGTCATTGGGCAGGCCCTGCAGGGCGTGCGTGCCGGTCTGGACAACATCGTCTTCAATACGCTCGGAATGCGCGAGGGACTGGGATCGATCGAACTCGCCAGCATGGCGTTCGCCGACCATGCGCCGCTGCCGCAGCGCTGCACCGCCGATGGAGAAGGTGTCTCGCCTCCGCTTCAGTGGAGCGGTCTGCCTGTGGGCACGACATCGTTGCTGCTGATCGTGGAGGACGCCGATTCGCCCACGCCGAATCCGCTGGTGCATGCCATCGTGGTGGACCTGGAGCCGCAGAGTGGGGCGCTGGCAGAAGGAGCCATTCCAAGCCAGGGAAACGAGGGTGCAGCGGGGCTGCATGTTGGACGCAATTCGGCCTTGCAGGCGGCCTGGCTGCCGCCCGATCCGCCGCCTGGGCATGGAGTGCATCGGTATGCGTTCCAGCTGTTTGCGTTGGCAAGTCGTCCCGAGTTTTCCGAAACGCCCGGAAGAGACGAAGTCGTCGACGGCTTGCGCGAACATGCCGTCGCCAGCGGACTGCTGGTCGGTACTCACGAAAGATCCGATGGATCGATCAGGATTCCGGATGCCGTGCCACCGGGCGGATCGGCGATTGCGGGGTGAAATGCTGCTCTTTCTGGCTCTTTGTGCATTGCGCCGTCAAAACCGCGATTTTTAACGCTACAATCGTAGGCTCTGTGGTGGCTGTAGCTCAGCTGGTAGAGTCCCAGATTGTGATTCTGGTCGTCGTGGGTTCGAGTCCCATCAGCCACCCCAAAATATCTCCTTTGTGCTATTGCGCAATAGCACATTCAAAGGAACAAAAACGCCGGGTTTGTCCCGGCGTTGTCTTTTTCGGTCCCCGCATCTTCTGCGGTCCCTTCGCGCCGAAGCCTCTTTTTCTCTCTTGCCCAGCTATAGGCCGCTCACCGGCGCCCATCGCTTTATGTTGCGAGTTGTTGCACTAATGCAATGCGGCGCCGTTTTTTCACTCGTTAAGGCACTTGTGTCAAATGTAAACTGAATTAAAATCGCCCCGTTTTCAATTTCAGGAGTCCAAGAATGGCTTCGACCCTCGCCGATATCAATTCCCAGATCAAGAAGCACGACGAGCAGATTGCGCAATTGCGCAAGCAGGCCGAAGACCTGCGCAACCAGGAACGCGCCGGCGTGATCGAAGAGGTGCGCCGGAAGATCGCCGAATACGGTTTGACGGCCTCTGATCTGAAACTGACCGGCCGCGCTGCTGGTTCCGCCAAGCGCGGTGCAAGCGCCGCTCCGGCCAAGGCCGCCGCCAAATACCGCAGCCCGACCGGCGAAACCTGGTCTGGCGGCCGTGGTCGCAAGCCGCGCTGGGTGACCGAGGCGTTGGCTGCGGGCAAGTCTCTTTCCGATTACGAGATCAAGTAAGTGCCCCTGTTTTCGCTGGGCAGATGCCCAATAAAAAAGCCCGCTCATGCGGGCTTTTTTATTGGGGCGCAAGAAGCGCAGAAAGGCGGTGCGCTCAGTTCACCATCACCAGTTTTCCTTTGACGCCGCGCGAACCCATGTGGGCGTACGCGGCCTTCAATTCGGCCATCGGCATCGTGCTGTCGATCACCGGCTTGATCTTTCCCTGGCCGTACCACTGCGCCAATTCGGCCATCATCTGCGCATTGGCCTTGGGCTCGCGCTTGGCGAAATCGCCCCAGAACACGCCGACCAGCGAGGCGCCTTTCAGCAGAGTCAGATTCAATGGCAGAGACGGAATCGGGCCCGACGCAAAACCGACGACCAAATAACGGCCGCGCCATCCGATGGAGCGAAAGGCCGGCTCCGCAAAATCGCCGCCGACGGGGTCGTAAATGACATCCGGCCCTTTGCCGTCGGTCGCGGCCTTGATGGCATCGCGAAAACCGTTGGGCAGGGCGTGCGTTGTGTAGTTGATCGTTGCGTCGGCGCCGATGGAGCGGCAGAGCTCGCATTTCTCGTCCGTGGAGGCGGCAGCGATCACCTTGGCGCCGGCGGCCTTGGCGATCTGGATGGCCGCGGTGCCCACGCCGCCGGCAGCGCCTAGCACCAGCACGGTTTCGCCGGCCTTCAGTTGAGCGCGGTCCATCAACGCATGCCAGGAGGTGGCGTAGATCATGATGAACGCGGCCGCGTCTACATGGCTGAAGCCTTCGGGCAGCGGCATGCACAGCGCCGCGGGCGCCAGCGTGTGGGTGGCGAAGCCGCCCGTGCCGGAGAGGCACGCCACGTTCTGCCCGACCTTCAGGTGCGTGACGCCTTCGCCCACCGCCTGGATGACGCCCGCGTACTCGGAGCCCGGAACGAAGGGCAGCGGGGGTTTCATCTGGTACTTGTTCTGCACGATCAGCAGATCAGGAAAGTTCAGGCTCGCCGCCTTGATCTCGATGAGCACCTGGCCCGGGCCCGGCGTGGGGGTGGGCAGTTCCTTCCAGGTCAGCGCGTCGACGCCGACGGGGTTTTCGCAAAGCCATGCGTGCATGCCAGGGGTCTCCTTCAGACAGGTAATGTTGGGGCAATGACTGCGGGCATGATAGGGGTCGCGGCAGGGCGGGCTTGTCCCTGCTGCGACGCACCCGACGCCTACAATCCGGTGCATCCAGAAGCATCATGAAGATACTTATTTCCAATGACGACGGCTTCCAGGCGCCGGGCATCGTCGCTCTGCACGACGCGCTCAAGGACATCGCCGAAGTCGAGGTAGTCGCACCCGAACACAACAACAGCGCCAAGTCGAACGCGCTGACCCTGGCGGCGCCGCTCTATGTGCGCGAGGCGCACAACGGTTTCCGCTACGTGACGGGCACGCCGGCCGACTGCGTGCACATCGCGCTCAAGGGCCTGCTCGACTACCGGCCCGATCTGGTGGTATCCGGCATCAACAACGGCGCCAACATGGGCGACGACACCATCTATTCGGGCACCGTCGGTGCGGCGATGGAGGCCTACCTGTTCGGCATTCCCGCCATTGCCTTCTCGCAGATCGAGAAGGGCTGGGCCCACGTGGATGCGGCCGGCCAGGTGGCGCGGCGTCTGGTGCAGCAGATCGAGCGCGAGCGCATGCACGAAGGTGGCGCCTTTCTGCTCAACGTGAACGTGCCGAACCTGCCGTTCGACGAACTGAAGCCCGTCAAGGTCTGCCGCCTCGGCAGGCGCCATGCGGCCGAGAAGGTGATCACGCAGGACAGTCCGCGCGGCGAGACGATGTACTGGATCGCCGGTGCCGGCGGCGCCAAGGACAGCGGCGAAGGCACCGACTTCCACGCCACCGCGGCCGGCCACATCGCGCTGACGCCGCTGCAGATTGACCTGACCGATCACGCCAACCTTGGCCAATGGCGCGAGACGGTGGCCCGTCTCGGCAACTGACATGGCCACCCAGCGGCCCGGTTTTCCTGTTCGCCTGACACCCACCGCCTCGGCCGCCACGCGCGGGCGCATGCCCGCCGCGCCGGTCAAGCCTGTGGCACCGTCCACGCCTTCGATGGCGTCCGACGCCGTGAGGGCGCGCATGGTGCAGAAGCTCGCGGCGCAGGGCATTTCCGATGCGCGCGTATTGCGCGCGATGGGCGCAGTGGAGCGCCACCGCTTCGTCGACAGCGCTCTGGTCAACCAGGCCTATGAGGACACCAGCCTGCCGATCGGACTGGGGCAGACCATTTCCAAGCCCAACGTGGTGGCTCGCATGATCGAACTGCTCATGGGCGCTCCTGCCCTGGCGGGAAAGCCCGAGGGCAAGCTCGGCAGGGTGCTCGAGATCGGCACTGGCTGCGGCTACCAGGCTGCAGTGCTGAACCATGTGGCGACCGAGGTCTACAGCATCGAGCGCCTGCGCGGTTTGCATGAGCGGGCGCGCGCCAACCTGCGGCCCTTCCGGCTCGCAACCGTCCACCTGATATTGGGCGACGGAATGATCGGCTACGCGAAGGGTGCGCCCTATGCCGGCATCATCGCCGCTGCAGGTGGCGAGGCCGTGCCCGAGGCGTGGATCGAGCAGCTGGCGGTGGGCGGCCGCATCGTGGCGCCAACGCATTCCGCGAAGGGTGGCCAGGCCCTTGTCGTCATCGACAAGACTCCCCGTGGACTGGAGCGCCTCGTTCTTGAGGCTGTTCACTTTGTCCCCCTAAAATCCGGTATCGCTTGAAGGAATAACAAATGCAGGGTTTTGGCAATCGGAGTTGGTTCGCTGGCGTCACGTTGGCCTTTGTGCTCGTGATCGCGGGCTGTTCCACACCTCGCGGGCCGGCACCAGTCGAAGACCGCGGCACCATGACGCGCGCTCCAGCCGCGACTGTGCCCGGCGGCCCACCGATCACCACCGACGCCAATGGCAGGCCGCTTGCCGGCATCGAGAACTACGGCAAGCCCGGCTACTACGCAGTGCGCCCCGGCGACACCATCCGCCGCATCGGCGCCGAGACCGGCCAGCGCTGGCAGGACATCGTCCGCTGGAACAATCTCGACAACCCCGATCTGATCGAAGTCGGCCAGGTGCTGCGCGTGATCCCGCCCACCGGCACGGGCACCGCCGTCGCGGCCGCGCCCGCAACGCCTTCCGAAGGCGCGGTCACGAAGCCGGTGCCGCCGCAGCCCGTGGTGGTGCCGTCCACGCCGTCCAGCGGTGCGACCAAGCCGTCGGCTCCGGTCACGGCTTCGCCGGCCAGCCCTGCCAGCGGCGGTTCGGGTGACGAAGACGTGGGCTGGATCTGGCCGGCGAGTGGTTCGTTGATCGCCGGCTTCGACGAAGCGAAGAACAAGGGCTACGACATCGCCGGCAAGGCGGGCGATCCGGTGCTTGCAGCCGCTGACGGGCGCGTTGTCTATGCGGGCGCGGGCCTGCGCGGCTATGGCAACCTGATCATCCTGAAGCACAACAACACCTACCTCACGGCCTACGCTCACAACCAGACGCTGCTCGTGAAGGAAGACCAGTCGGTTCAGAAGGGCCAGAAGATCGCCGAAATGGGCAACAGCGATACCGATCGCGTGAAGCTGCATTTCGAGATCCGCCGCCAGGGCAAGCCCGTCGATCCCTCGCGCTACCTGCCCAGCCGGTGATGCCATGGCTGCCTCCCGCCCCCGCCGCACGCAGTTGCCTGTGCGCGGGTCGGCGGGCAGGGGCAGCATGCCTTCGGGCAACGGCCATCCCGAGCCTGCCGGCGAGAGTGCGCACGTTCCCGAAGACGACTTGGACGCGTCGGCTGCAGACGCTCCGCTGCCGACGAACAGCGCCATGGGCGCCGTGGGTGAGCTGGTCGGCGGCGAAGGCGCCGACGCGCTGACCATCTACCTGCGCCAGGTGCGCCGCACCGAGCTCTTCACGCCTGCCGAGGAATACGAGACCGCATGCGCCGCGCGTGCCGGCGACTTCGCCGCGCGGCAGTCGATGATCGAGCACAACCTGCGGCTTGTGGTCAACATCGCCAAAGCCTATCTGGGGCGGGGCGTGCCGCTGTCCGATCTCATCGAGGAGGGCAATCTGGGCCTGATGCACGCCATCACCAAGTTCGAGCCCGAGCGCGGCTTCCGCTTTTCGACTTATGCGACCTGGTGGATCCGCCAGTCGGTGGAGCGTGCGGTCATGACGCAGGCGCGCGCGATCCGCCTGCCGGTGCACGTGGTGCGCGAGCTGCAACAAGTGCTGAAGGCCCGCCGAACGCTCGAAGGCGACGCCGAATTTCTCGTGCATCGGCCGGACGGCGTTCGGGTGGAAGACATCGCGGCGCTGCTGGGGCGCGATGTGCAGTCCGTGGCCGAGCTTCTGGCGCTGTCCGAAGCCCCGCGCTCGCTGGACGCTGGCGATGCTCGGGGAGACGAGGGGTTCACGCTGGCCGACACTGTGGCCTCCGAGGACGAGCAGGGCAGCCCGACCGACGTGGCGCACACACGCGAGGTGGAGCGCCTGCTCGACCAGTGGGTGCAGGCCCTCGACGCACGTGAGCGCGAAGTGCTGGAGGGCCGCTACGGCCTCCACGACCGCGAGCCCGAAACGCTGGAGGTGCTGAGCGTGCGCCTGGGGCTCACGCGGGAGCGTGTGCGGCAGATCCAGAACGAGGCGCTGGCCAAGATGCGGCGCCAGCTCGCCCGCTCCGGCGTGGGGCGCGACGCGCTGTTCTAGGGGTATCCGGCCACGCTGAGACAATCGGGGGATGACGGAATCCATCGAAGAAAAGAAAGTCCCCGCGAATCCAGGCGAAGAATGGCTGAAGGTCGAGTCCCTCGACCTCGATGCGCAGGGCGTGGCGCACAAGGCCGACGGCATGGTCGTGTTCATCGAGGGCGCGCTGCCGTTCGAGGAAGTGCGGTTCAACGTCCACCGCCGCAAGAACAACTGGGAACAGGGCACGGTCACTGCCATCCGCCGCGAATCGTCGCAGCGGGTGCGCCCCGGCTGCCCGCATTTCGGCCTGCATACGGGTGCCTGCGGCGGCTGCAAGATGCAGCACCTCGATGCAGCCGCCCAGGTGGCAGTGAAGCAGCGCGCGCTGGAGGACAACCTCTGGCACCTTGGCAAGGTCAAGCCCGAGAACCTGCTGCGGCCGCTCGAGGGGCCGGCCTGGCACTACCGCTATCGTGCGCGCTTGTCGGTGCGCCATGTGGTCAAGAAGGGCACGGTGCTGATCGGTTTCCACGAGCGCAAGAGCCGCTATCTGGCCGACATGCAGGTCTGCCCGGTGCTGCCGAAGCAGGTCAGCGAGATGCTGATGCCGCTGCGCGAGCTGATCGGCTCGATGGATGCGCGCGACACGTGCCCGCAGATCGAGCTGGCCTGCGGCGATGCGCCCGATTCCACGCGGCTCGGCACGATCGCTTTGGTGTTGCGCCACCTGGAGCCACTTTCGCGCGCGGACATCGACCGATTGAAGGCCTTTGCGGAGAAGAACGAAGGCGTCCAGTGGTGGCTGCAGCCCAAGGGGCCGGACACCGTGAAGTTGCTGGAAGAGGGCGGCACCCCGTTGGCGTACCGGTTGCCGGAGTTCGGCGTGACGATGCCGTTCAAGCCCACCGATTTCACGCAGGTCAATCCGCACATCAACCGGGCGCTGGTGGGCAAGGCGTTGCGCCTGCTCGACGTTCAGCCTGACGAGCGCGTGATCGACTGGTTCTGTGGGCTGGGTAACTTCACCTTGCCGCTGGCCAGCAAGGCACGCGAGGTGCTGGGTGTCGAAGGCAGCGACACGCTGGTGGCGCGCGCGACCGACAACTTCAAGAGGAATCAGCCAGCCACGTCGGCTCGCCGCGAGTTGTCGCCTGCGACGTTCGTGGCGCGCAACCTGTTCGAAATGACGCCGGAGATGCTGGCGGCCGATGGCGGCGCCGACAAGTGGCTGGTCGATCCGCCGCGCGAAGGCGCATTCGCGCTGGCCAAGGCCATCGCCGATCTTCATCAGCAGCCCGAGCTGCGCACCGACGGCTGGACGCCGCCGAAGCGCATCGTGTACGTAAGCTGCAACCCGTCGACGCTCGCGCGCGATGCGGGGCTGCTGGTGCATCAGGCGGGCTATCGCTGCACCCATGCGGGAGTGGTCAACATGTTCCCGCACACGGCGCACGTGGAGTCGATAGCGGTTTTCGAGTTGGAATGAAAAAGGGCCCGGAG
>NZ_RXFT01000016.1 GCF_003952165.1 Variovorax guangxiensis
TCTAGCGCGCTGCTGCCCTTCCCGATCCGGCGGTGTTCGTCTTGCGAGCCCGCCGCGCTCAGGCCCGCAGCAGCGGCAGGCGCAGCGTGAGCCCCAGCACGCCGCCGCCATGCGGCGCCGAGTAGATGCGCCCGCCATGGTGGCCGGCGATGCGCTCGCAGGCCTTGGCGCTGGCCGCCATTGCGGCCGGGAGCCTGCCGTCGAAGAACCTCGCGAGCGGCGGATGGGCATCGACCGCATCGAGGTCTCGCCAGTGGACTACCGCCTGCTCGCCATCGGCATGCGCGGACACCTGCAGCGTCGTGCCGGCGCGCATCACGCTGGCCGCATAGGCCGTGACCTTCGCGAGCAGCTCGCGCAGCTCGGCCTCGATCGCGAACACGCATACCGCCTCCTGCGGCAGCTGGATGTCGAGGCGGATGGCCTTGCCGTCGGCCTGAGCCGAGGCGGCGTCGAGCAGCGCACCGATGTCCTGCGCGCGGCTCGCGCTCATGCGCTGCCGCGCTTCCCCGCGGGCCTGCGCGGCGAGTTCGCGCGCCTTGGCGCTCTGCCGCAGGTTGGCGACGAACAGCGAGAACATCATGCAGGCCACGCCGCCGAGCCCCAGCAGGATCGCGGCGGCGATGATGAATCCGAGGTTGCCCGATTGCAGCTGCCCTCCGCCCGTCATCAGCGCGCTCCCGGCGGCTGCGGCGCGGGTTCGCCCGGCAGGTCGCGCGCGCAACGCTCCTGCGCCGGTGCGCGGCCGGCCTCGCATGCGCCCCAGCCCGGAGGCGGGCGGCGCGCATCGCCGAAGAGCATTGGAGGCGGCGGTCCCTCGCCGCGGAAGCCGTGCGGCGGCGGACGATAGGGCATGGGCGGCGGGGGCAGCATGATGCAGCCGGCCAGCCCGGAGGCCGCCAGCACGCCCGCGAGAAGTCGGACTCGGTTCATCGGTCGAAGCTCACTGCTGGTTGTGTGGAATGAGGAATACAGGCGCAAACGAAAAAGCCGCGCGGAAGAAAAAAGGGCAGCGCGTGCATGCCCCTTCCCTTCCGCGCGGCGCGCGTTCGATATCAGAACGCGTGGCGGATGCCGAAGTCGTAGCCGGTGGAAGAACGCGGCAGGCCGGTGTAGCTGGTGCCCGTGCTGCCATAGCCGGTGGTGCTGGCCGACACCAGGCTGCCCGTGTAGTTCACGTCGTTGCGGTTGTTCACGCGCGCCACCGTCGCGTACAGCGCCGTGCGCTTGGACAGGTTGTGCACGTAGCCGATGGCGAACTTGCGCGCCAGCGGGTCCTCGCCCGTGATGCCGGCCGCGCCTTCGTTGTAGCGCACCTGCGAGTACGCCACGCGGATCAGGCCCGCGCCCACCGGCACCGTCGCGCCGATCAGGTACCCGTTGTAGCTGTCGTGCGTGTCGGCCACTGCCGCGTAGTCGAACTTGTTCTTCACGTTCGACAGCTCGCCGAACAGCTTCACGGGGCCGAAGTCGTACGAGGCGCCCAGGTTGATGGTCTGCACGCTGCGCTGCAGCGCGGTGGTGTCCACGACGGTGCTGCGGCCCACGCCCAGGGCGACGTCCAGCGGACCGTTGGCGTAGCCGAAGCGCCCACCCACGTAGCGGCCCGCGCTGCTGCTCGAGGCGGCCGTGGTGCTGGTGGCGTCCGTGCTGGCGTTCTCGTGCAGGGCGTACTGGAACTGGCCGTAGAAGCCGCCCAGGTTCGGCGGCAGGAAGTAGCCGATCGAGTTGCTGGCGCGCACGTAGTTGGCGTTGTTGAGGGTGGTGTTGCCGCTGACGGTGCTGATGACGTTGGTGCCCGAGCCGTTGGTGCCGAACGGGTCGAAGACGGTGTCGTTCCAGAAGGTGGGCGTGTAGTCGCGGCCCAGGCGCAGTTCGCCGAAGCCACCCGACAGGCTCACGGTGGAGCGGCGCGAGAAGGTGGAGATGCCGGTGGCGCCGTCGTCGTTGGTGATGGGCGCTTCGAGCCAGAAGCTCGCGGCCAGCCCGCCGCCGAGGTCTTCGGTGCCGCGGAAGCCGATGCGGCTGGAGTTGTAGCCGGAGTTGCCCAGGCTGGTCTTGCTTTGCTTGACCGACGCGCCGGTGGTGGTGTCGCGCGAGGTCGTCGACTGGTAGGTCAGGCCGGCGTCCACGACGCCGAACAACGTGACGGACGATTGGGCACAAGCCAGGCCGCAGACGGCCAGGGCAGCGAATGCCGTGAGGGTTTTCTTCATTCAGGTTCTCCAGTTGCAGCGGCTCTACATCGAGCAGCAGACACGCATGGTCCCGTTCAAATTCGGAGGAATCTTGTGATTGACCATTGCTTTGGGAGAACTGTTGTTTGCACGCAAACCATCGCGCTCCACCGAAGGAAACACCTCGTTCAAGAAGTCTCCCAAAAGCGGCGCGATGCTCCCTCGATCGAAGGAGCCCTCCATGACCGCCGCCTTGCCGCCGAGCACTACCGCCACCTCGCTGGGCGTGCAGCAGCTCGCCAGCGCATTCAGCCCCACCTTTTCGTACCTGCGCATTCTTCGCAACCTCATCATCCCGATGCCGGAGGGCCACACGGTGCCCACCGCGCGCGTCGACGCGGTGCTGGTGTGCGAGACCGGCGTGTATCTCTTCGAGATCAAGGCCTGGCGCAACGCGTTCGTCTACCGCAAGAAATCGGACCAGTCGCCGCCGCGCTGGTTTCTGCGCCTGCACGGCGGCAAGAACGCGCGCGAGGTGAAAGACCCCGCATGGCAAGGGGGGCGCAAGACCACGCAACTGCGCAGCCTGCTGTCCGACGAGCTGCGGCTGCAGTACTTCGTGCTGCTGCCCTGCGAGGGCATCGAACTGGAAGGCGTGATGCCTGCGGCCGTCATCACGCAGCAGGACCTGCCCTACATCGCGCGCCTGGTTCGCAACAACGGCCGCCTCGCGCGCAACTACCCGCTGCTGGACGAGCGGGCCATCGACCGCACCGTGGAGCGCCTGCTGGAGATACAGGGCAGCCTGACGATCGAGGACCACCTGCGCAACTGCCGCGAAAGAAGCGCGCAGATGCCGGAAGCCGCCGCCGCGCCGGCATGGGCGGCATCGAACGCAATGGGGTTGCAGTAAGCCGCAGGTAAAGACCCCGGCCGTTCCGGGGCAGCCCGGAGAAAGTCCCAAATTTCTCCGACATTGGCGGGAACCATGCGGCGATGCAGTTTCCCAAGTCACTCGCAGCTGCCGCCGCGCTGCTTGCCTCGATCGCCACATCTTCCGCCTGGGCGGTCGAGCCCTTCACCGTCAGGGACATCAGGCTCGAAGGCCTGCAGCGCGTCGAGCCCGGCACCGTCTTCGCCACCATGGGCCTGCGAGCCGGCGACACCTACAGCGACGAACGCGGCAGCGCGGCCATCCGCAAGCTGTTCGAACTCGGTCTCTTCAAGGACGTGCGCATCGACGTGAATGGCAACGTGCTGGTGGTGGTTGTGGAAGAACGCCCCTCCATCGCCGACGTGGATTTCGTGGGCACCAAGGAATTCGACAAGGCGGCGCTGCAGAAAGCGCTGCGCGAGGTGGGGCTGTCCGAAGGGCAGGCCTACGACAAGGCGCTGACCGACCGCGCCGAGCAGGAGCTCAAGCGGCAGTACATCAGCCGCAGCCTCTACAACGCGCAGGTCATCACCACCGTCACGCCGCTGGAGAGGAACCGGGTGAACATCACCTTCACCGTGACCGAAGGCGAGCCCGCTCGCATCAAGGAAGTGCACGTGGTCGGCAACAAGGCCTTCAGCGAGAGCACGCTGCTCGACCTCTTCGACCAGGACACGGGCGGCTGGCTCGACTGGTACACCAAGTCCAACCAGTACTCGCGCACCAAGTTCAACGGCGACCTGGAGACGCTGCGCTCCTACTACATCACGCGCGGGTATCTGGAGTTCCGCATCGACTCCACGCAGGTCGCCATCTCGCCCGACCGGCAGACGCTGACCCTCACGATCAACATCACCGAGGGCGAGAAGTTCGTGGTGGCCGGCGTGAAGCTCGCTGGCGACTACATGGGCCACGAGGACGAGTTCAAGACGCTGGTGACCATCCGCCCGGGCAAGCCCTACAACGGCGAGGACGTGGCCGCCACCACCAAGGCCTTCACCGACTACTTCGGCACCTTCGGCTATGCCTTCGCGCGCGTGAAGGCCGAGCCGGAGATCGACCGGCAGAACAACCGCGTGACACTGGTGCTCAAGGCGGAAGCCTCGCGCCGCGCCTATGTGCGCCGCATCAACATCGGCGGCAACGCCAGGACGCGCGACGAGGTGATCCGCCGCGAGTTCCGCCAGTACGAGGGCGCCTGGTACGACGGCAACAAGATCCGCGCCTCGCGCGACCGCATCGACCGCCTGGGTTTCTTCACCGACGTGAACGTCGACACCGTCGACGTGCCCGGCTCGCCCGACCAGGTCGACCTGGCGGTGAACGTGACCGAGAAGCCCACCGGATCGCTGCAGCTGGGCGCGGGCTACTCGTCGACCGACAAGGTCTCGCTGACCTTCGGCATCACGCAGGAGAACGTGTTCGGCAGCGGCAACTACCTGGGACTGAACGTGAACACCAGCTCGTACAACCGCACCATCTCGCTCACGGCCACCGATCCGTACTTCACCAAGGACGGCATCTCGCGCACGATCAACGTGTTCCACACCACCACGCGGCCCTACTACGAGGCCGACGGCAACTACAAGCTCGCGAGCGACGGCGGCTCCATCCGATTCGGCTTCCCGGTGGGCGAGCAGGACACGGTGTTCCTCGGCATCGGGCTGGAGCGCTGGTCGTTCACGCCGGGCACCAACGGCACCTACACGCTGGTCGACGGCTCGTACGTGTACACCGCCACGCCGCAGGCCTACCTCGACTACTTCAAGTGCACGGGCACCGCGCCGAGCGTGAGCTGCGCCAAGTCGAGCATGATCGCCATCCCGGCCACGCTGGGCTGGTCGCGCGACGACCGCGACAGCGCGCTGGTTCCCACGCGCGGACGCCTGCAGAGCGCAAACCTCGAGATGGGCGTCGGCAGCGAACTGCGCTACCTCAAGACCAACTACCAGTACCAGCAGTATTTCCCGCTGTCCAAGCAGTACACGCTGGCCATCAACGGGCAGCTGGGCTATGCGCGCGCGCTGGGCGACAGCACCTATCCGATCTTCAAGAACTTCTACGCCGGCGGCCTGGGCTCGATCCGCGGCTTCGAGCAGAACTCGCTCGGCCCGGCCGACTCGGTCACGGGAGGCGCGCTGGGCGGCACGCGCAAGGCGATCTTCAACATGGAGTTCAGCACACCCTTCCCTGGCGCGGGCAACGACAAGACGCTGCGCCTGTACACCTTCCTCGACGCGGGCAACGTGTTCGCCGACCGCACCGCGAGCATGACCGACGCGCAGTGGAAGGCGCAGAACCGCATCCGCGCCTCCACCGGCATCGGCATCAGCTGGATCTCGCCGCTGGGCCCGCTGCGGCTGGCCTACGCGGTGCCGCTGATCTACCAGAAGGCCGACACCGCGAACAACATCGCGGCCGACCGCACGCAGCGCTTCCAGTTCCAGATCGGAACCTCGTTCTGAGCACAGGGGGTCCTGGCCATGGGTCGCATCCTGCTGGTGGAGGACAAGAGGCACGACAGCGCCTCGCTGCTGCTGGGCCACCTGCACGGCGCGGGCCATGAGATCGAGCAGGTCGGCGACGGAGAGGCCGCGCTGGAGCGCATCCTGGGCGAGCCGCCCGCGCTCACCCTGCTCGACGTGGTGCTGCCGCGCATCGACGGCATCCAGGTGCTGGAGAAGGTGCGTTCCTGCGGCAAGCACCCGATCATCATGCTGACCGGGCGCACGCACGAGGCCGACCGGCTGCTGGCGCTGGACATGGGCGCGGACGACTATGTCTGCAAGCCCTTCTCGCCGCGCGAGGTGGTGGCGCGCATCCAGACGATTTTGCGCCGGCATGCACAGTGGCGCGACAGCGTGGCGCGGCCCTCGACCGCCGTGCGCTTCGACGACCCTCGCGGCAACGCCTGCCTCGAAGGCCGCGCGCTGACGCTCACGCGCCGCGAGCTGCTGCTGTTGCGGGCACTGTCACGCGACCCCGGACGGGTGTTCACCCGCTCCAAGCTGCTGGAGGCAGCCTTTCCCGAGGCCTTCGACGTGAACGAGCGCGCCGTGGACGGGCACATCAAGAACCTGCGCAGGAAGCTCGCGGCGGCCGTGCCTTCGCACGACTGGATCCGCTCGGTCTACGGCGTTGGCTTCAGCTTCGCGGAGCGGCCGATCGTCAGCTCGTGGTGCGCGGCGGCACCAGCGCCTTGAGGCGCGCGGCGCCGGCCAGCGCGCGCGGATGCATGGGCGGCCAGCCTCCTGCGCCTCCTGCGCCTGCACCGCCTGCACCGCCTGCACCGCCTGCACCGCCTGTTGGCGGCATGCCCTGCGCGCCCGGCGGCATGCCGCCCGCGGAAGGCGATGGCGGCCGCTCGATCGCGGGGTTCGCGGCCGGATCGACCACCAGCGCGAGCGTGGCCACATAGCGCTGCCGCTCCTCGCGCACCGCGCCGAGCACGGTGTCGCCGGCCTTCAGCGCGATGCCGTCGACGCTGTTGAGCGTGTCGCGCATCCGCGTGCGCTGGTAGAGCGGAACCTGCGTGTACAGGAACTCGCTGAGCGCATCGGGCAGGAAGAACTGCGAGGTGAGCACCGCGCGCGTTCCGTCGAGCACCTTCATGTGGATGTGCGTGGTGCGCCCCGCGTACCAGCCCGGGTAGATGGTGGCGAAGGCGGCGACGCCCTCGCGGTCGGTGAGCTGGCTGCCCCGCAGGAAGGTCTTGCCCTCGAAGGCGAGCGAGCGGTCGTCGCCCTGCTCGCCGAAGCCGGAATAGCGGCCCTGCATGTCGCAATGCCAGATGTCCACGCGCAGCCCAGGCAGCGGCTTTCCGGTGGTGTCGCAGACGTTGAAGCGCACTTCCAGCGGCACGCCGTCGAGCCCCTCGGTGATGTCCCGGCGCATCCGGTCCAGGTCGAGGTAGTAGGGGCCTTCGGTGGTCTGCGCGGTCAGCGGCAGCTTCTTCAGCGCGGTGGCGGCCCCGGCGGGCCGGGCGGAGGCTGCAGCCAGCGTGGCGGCGCCCAAGGTGGCCAGCAGGCCGCGGCGGCCGATGGCGGTGTCGTCGTGACTTGTCACTCTTCTTCCCTGTGAACGTTGGAGCCTGTGAGTTGCGTACCGGCCGGCCGCGTGACCCGGACCTCGGCCCAGAGCACCAGCAGCACCCACGCCTGGGCAAGAAGGCAGAAAGACACGACGATCGCCCCCTGCAGCACAAGGCTCGGTTCCGGATTCATGGCCTCATGCTGGGGCCGCATGGTGGAGAAAAGATGGAGATCCCCGAGCGGATTTCCTCCCAGATTCCTCCACATTCGGCCGCGATGATCGGTGGCCGTCCCCTCCAGCCGTCCTCAGCCCGCCTCCCCTCGCCCGCCATGCATGCCGCAGAATGCGGCACTGCCCCTCCGAGCCCATGCCTCACCTGACCCTTTCCAGAAAGATCTTCCTGGCGCTGGCCGCCTTGTTGATCGTGCTGCTGATCAGCTTCGCGGGCCTTTCGATCATCGCGCTGCAGCGCGGGCTGGGCTCCTACGTGGCCGAGATCGAGATCCGGCGCATGGACTGGCTCTCGCAGATCCTCCTGAAGTACTACGTGGCCAACGGCGACTGGAAGGGCCTGCACGACAACGAAGACGCATGGCGCCGCCTGCAGATGGGCCGGCTGGCCGCCGCGCTCGACAACGGCACCGGCAGCGCCGACGAAAGGCGCCTGCCGCCCTGGTACGAGCACCGCGCCATGCGCGGCAACCCGCCGCCGGAGGGCAACCGCGGCAATGCCGGCGACGGCAACAGCGGGGACGAGGGCCGCCCGCCTCCACCCCCGCCACCGCCGGAATCCGGCCTGCCGTCGCAGCAGCTCGACCTGGTGCCGCGCCGGCTGCCGACGATGCCGCCGCCGTGGTTCTTCCGCGATCCGCGCGAGATGCCGGACTCCATCTTCCAGCGGCTGGCCCTGCTCGACGCGCATGGCGCGCGCGTGGTGGGCGCCGAGGGCGACCTGGCGAACGCGGCGCGCATACCGATACGGCGCGACCGCAGCGTCATCGGCTACCTGGCGCTGACGCCGATGCAGGGCCTGGAGAGCGAGGCCGACCGGGCCTTCGTCGCGCGGCAGTCGGGCGTGATCGTGCTCACCGGGCTGTGCGGGCTCGGCTTCGCGCTGGTGCTGTCGTGGCTCCTGGCGCGCCGCTGGTTCAGGCCCATCGACGAACTCACGCAGGCAGCGCAGGACGTGGCGCGCGGCCGGCTCTCCACCCGCGTCGCGGTGCAGGGCTCCGACGAACTGGCGCTGCTGGGGCGCACCTTCAACGACATGGCGCAGCGCCTGGACACGATGGAGGCCTCGCGCCGCGCCTGGCTGGCCGACGCGGCCCACGAGCTGCGCACGCCGCTGGCCGCCATGCGCGCAGAAATCGAGGCGCTGCAGGACGGCGTGCGCACCTTCGACGAGCGCACCGCGCTGCGGCTGCACCGGCAGGTGATCCGCCTGGGCCAGCTGGTCGACGACCTGCGCAGCAGCATGCGCGAGCCGCAGAGCGACCTGCTCGCGACCACCGTGTTCCCGCTCTCGCTGCTGAAGGAAGCGCTCGACCACACCCGCGACCGCTTCGACGCGCGCAACATCACGGTGGACCGCCGCGCGGTCGACCGCATCGGCGCCTCCGCGCAGCCCGTGATCGAGGGCGACGCGCACCGGCTGCACCAGGTCTTCATGAACCTGCTGGAGAACGCGCTGGCCTACACCGACGAGGGCGGCGAGCTGCGCATCGACGTCATCGTCGAAGGCGCGTGGACGGGCAACCGCCTCACGCTGGTGTTCGACGACAGCGCGCCGGGCGTGCCCGAGTCCGAGCTGCCGCGCCTGTTCGACCGCCTCTTCCGCGGCGAGAGCTCTCGTAGCCGCGAACACGGCGGCTCCGGGCTCGGCCTTTCCATCTGCCGCGCGACCGTCGAGGCGCACGGCGGCACCATCGACGCGTCGGCGTCGCCACTGGGCGGCCTGCGCCTGACCATCACCCTTCCACTGGCAGCAACGTCATGACACGCATCGTCATCGTCGAAGACGAAACCGACATCGCCTCGGTGGTGCAGGACTACCTGCGCCACGCGGGCTACGACACCGAACTCTTCACCGACGGGCAGAGCGCGCTCGAAAGCATCGTCGCCTCGCCGCCCGGCCTCACGCTGCTGGACATCATGCTGCCGCGTCTCGACGGCATCGAGGTGCTGCGCCGCGCGCGCGAGCACACGGCGCACCCGATCATCATGCTGACCGCGCGCATCGAGGAAGTCGACCGGCTGCTGGGCCTGGAGCTGGGTGCCGACGACTACGTGTGCAAGCCCTTCTCGCCGCGCGAGCTGGTGGCGCGGGTGCGCGCCGTGCTGCGCCGCACCGCGCCGGGCCTCGCGCAGGGAGCGTCCCCGCAGGGCGACGCGCCGGGGCTGGTGCTGGACGACGTGCACTGGCGTGCCTCGCTCGAAGGCACGCCGCTGAACCTCACGCGGCGCGAATTCGGGCTGCTGCAGGTGCTCTCGCGGCACCCGGGGCGCATCTTCTCGCGCGCCCGCCTGCTCGAACTGGCCTACGACGACACGGTGGACGTGACCGAACGCGCCATCGACAGCCACGTGAAGAACCTGCGCCGCAAGCTCGGCGTGGTGACGCCGGAGCACGACTGGATACGGTCGGTGTATGGCGTCGGTTTCGCCTGGGAAGCGCCGGCTCCAGCCTGAAGCCTGCCGACACAACCAAGACGACATGGTCGCGCGGGTGCCCCGGGCAGCCGCGCGGACCAGTCGGGCGACTGCGTTACTTGGGTGAGTAAGTCATCTTGGTCGCGATCATCGGCGACTTCGGATCGATCCCCTTGAGCACCTGTCCCCTGTAGGGCCCTTCAGCCGCTTGCCAGATCTCGCCCACGGTGACTTGCGCCAGCCCGCCCGGGCCGGCAGTGATCTTCAGAGAGAACTTGCATGTGTCGAAGGCCCCCAGCGGGGTTTCCAGCTTCTCGCGGCCATGGTAGGTGAGTTCGCCGGTTGCCGGCACCGTAGTCGTCCAATCGACGCGGCCATCGGTGGTTGAGATCTTCGTGAAGGAAATCTGCTGCCGGGCGACCTGCCCAGGCTTCATGTCGACAGGGAACGAGATCGGCGGCGCATATGACTGCGAAGAGACGAAAACCTGCTCCGAAGGAGAAGCCGGTTGCGGCGGCGTGATCTTTGTCTTCTGTGTGGTCGACTTGCCGTAGAGAAAAACATTCCCGCTGACAAGATCCTTGAATTCCTTCTTGACGGTACTTTGCTGAAACTGCGGAAGATCGACAAGCTCCGAACCGACGTTGAAGGCAATTGGTTTGGCCCCAGCAAATGATTCACGTCCTTCGGTGACGCTCTTTCTGCGGAAAGGCTGGGCCGTCGGGCTTCCTCCCACTTTCATCGCCTCGAAATCCAGGGTCGTTCCCTCGCGAAAGTCGGCTTCGTTGAAACATGCGGCCGAACTCTCCACGGCTGGCGGTGCTGCGGCCGGCTGGGCAGGGGCTGGTGCGGGGGCTGGTGCGATTGGCAGGATGGGAACTCCGCCGCCTCCACCATTCCCTCCTCCACACGCGGAAATCGCCGCAGCCATTGTTGCCGTCGCAAACAGCCTTGCGCGCTGCAAGGTGCAGGCATCTACTCTTTTCATAATCCCTCCGTTTTTTTGCAAACATTGACAATTGTTGATTTTTCGCGCTACCCCATAGGGAGCGCCAAAAGCTTTTATTGCAACGGTATTGCAAGAGGATTACGAAGAGCAGTTCGCCCACCTGATGACGGCGCCCGAGCTGCGTGGCCGGGGCAACGATGACGCCAGAGATGCGCGATCGGCCGGCACGAAGCCGGTCGCCGCTTTTCTGCTTTTCTGCTTTTCTGCTTTTCCGGTTTTCCTACTGGTACGCCGCCAGCTCCTGCTTCGCAATCGCGTTGCGATGCACTTCGTCGGGACCGTCGGCCACGCGCAGGTGGCGCTCGTAGGCGTAGAAGTGCGTGAGCAGCGTGTCCTGGCTCAGGCCCATGGCGCCGAAGGCCTGCATGGCCCAGTCGACCACCTTCACGCAGTTGTTGGGCGTGAGCACCTTGATCATCGCGATCTCCTTGGCGGCGACCTTGTTGCCCACGGTGTCCATGCGGTAGGCGGCGTTGAGCACCATCCAGCGCGACTGCTCGATGAGCATGCGCGACTCGGCGATGCGCTCGCGCCACACGCCCTGCTCCGACAGCGGCTTGTGGAAGGCGGTGCGCGACACGAGGCGCTGGCACATCATCTCCAGCGCGGCCTCGGCCATGCCGATGGCGCGCATGCAGTGGTGGATGCGGCCGGGGCCAAGGCGGCCCTGCGCGATCTCGAAGCCGCGGCCCTCGCCGAGCAGGATGTTCTCGACCGGCACGCGCACGTTCTCGAACACGATCTCGGGGTGGCCGAAGGGCGGGTCGTACACGCCGAGCAGCGCCATGTCGCGCACGATGGTCACGCCGGGCGTGTTCTTCGGCACGAGGATCATCGACTGCTGCCTGTGGCGGTCGGCGTTGTCGGGGTCGGTCTTGCCCATGAGCACGAAGATCTCGCAGCGCTCGTTCATCGCGCCGGTGATGTACCACTTGCGGCCGTTGATGACGTACTCGTCGCCCTCGCGGCGGATGCTGCAGCGGATGTTGGTGGCGTCGCTGGAGGCCACCTCGGGCTCGGTCATCGCGAAGGAGGAGCGGATCTCGCCGGCCAGCAGCGGCTTGAGCCAGCGTTCCTGCTGCGCCTTGGTGCCGTAGCGCGCCAGCACTTCCATGTTGCCGGTGTCGGGGGCGGAGCAGTTGAAGATCTCGGAGGACCAGTAGCGCCGGCCCATGATCTCGCACAGCGGCGCGTACTCGACGTTGCTCAGGCCGGGGCCGTGCTCCGACTCGGGCAGGAAGAGGTTCCACAGTCCGCGCTCGCGCGCCTTGGCCTTGAGGCCGGCCATCATCGGCAGCTCGGCGTACGGCCGGCCGGCGCGGGCGTTGGCGGCGAGTTCCTCCTCGTGGCGCTTCTCGTTGGGATAGACGTACTCGTCCATGAACCTGAGCAGTTCCTCGCGCAGCGCGATCACCCGGGGCGTGAATTCGAAATGCATGGTGCGTCCTTCAGCAAGAGTCGGTGTTGTGCATGTGCGCCTTGAAGGTACGTTGCGCGCGGCGTTTCGCACGGTCTTCCGGGTGACAGCACGGGGCCGCGCCTGTCACCTTGGCAGCAGCGGCCGGCGCGACAATGGGTGCATGACAGCCAGCCCCACGCACGACACGCCCCCCACCGCACAGCCACGCCCCGTGCGCATGGCGGCCACCCTCATCGTGCTGCGCGACGCAAGTGCCGGCCTGGAAGTGCTGATGCTGCGGCGTGCCGAGAAGGCCAACGACCAGAACAGCGGCGCGAGCGTGTTCCCGGGCGGTGTGATCGACGCGCACGACCGCGGCCTGCACGGCTGCTGCAGCGGCCTCGATGACCGGGCCGCGAGCGCGCGGCTCGAAGTGCCCGAAGGCGGCCTGGACTACTACGCGGCGGCGATCCGCGAATGCTTCGAGGAAGCCGGGCTTCTGTTCGCGACCGATTCCACCGGACAACTGGTGACGCTCGACGGCCTGCCTCCAGGCCAGCTCGCCGAGATGCGCCATGCGGCGGAGCAAGGCACCGACGCGCTGCTGTCGCTGTGCGCGTGGCACGGCTGGAAGCTCGCAGCCGACCGGCTCGCGTACTTCTCGCACTGGCTCACGCCGCCGGGCATGCCGCGCCGCTTCGACACGCGCTTCTTCCTCGCCACCATGCCCGAGGCGCAGAGCGTGCAGCCCGACGGCCGCGAGACAGTCGAGCACATGTGGCTGCGTCCCGCCGATGCCGTGGACCCGGCGCGCGGGCTCAAGCTGATGAACGTGACGCGCCGCATCCTGCTGGAACTCGCGCGGTTCGAAAGCGTGGGCGAGCTCATGGCGCATGCGCGCGGCCTGAAGCACATTCCGCGCGCGATGCCGCGGCTGGCGGACGGTCCGAAGGGACGGCGGCCGGTGAACATGGAGGAGCCTTCGTACGAGGAAGTCGGCTTTGTCGATCCCGATGGCGAAGGCGGCGGCCGCTACGCGCACGAGGCCGGACTGGCGATGCGGCTTTCTGCGCGGGTGCTGCGGGTGACCGGAGAAGCCGGCGACGGATCGGGCACGCTGGTGCACAGCTACTTCGTGGGAACGGCGGGCGGCGATTGCGCCTTGATCGACGCATTGCCCGCGGGCCCCGCGCATGCCGAGGCGCTTGCCTCCGCCGCGCCGGGACGCGTGCGATGGCTCCTGTCGACGCGGGCGGCTTCCGATGCAGGCACCGTGGCACTGGCGCCGGGCGAGCAGATCAGCGTCGGCGATGCGACGCTGCGCGTGCTGCCGGACGATGGCGATGCGCAGTCGCGCCGGTTCCTGCTGGTCGAGGAAGGCATGCTGTTCGCGGGCACTTCCGATGCGCCCACGGCCGACGACGAACAGGTGCGGTGGATCGCACCGCGCCACGGCTTCCTGCGCAGCCGGCGCTGACCACCCCGCAGCGCCTCATCCCGCCACATGGCCGTGGCATGCATCGTGCAAGATCGGCCCATCATGCTTCCCCTGTCTCCCGACGCGCTGCGCCAGCGGCTGCGGTCTTTCGCCTCTCGCGCGCAGCCCGTGCGCATCCTTCTCACCCTCGGCAGCCTCATGGCGGGCTGCGCCTGGAGCGGCCACGCCGATGCGGTGATCCCCCTCTTCCTCGGTGCCATCGCCAGCGCGCTCGCCGAGACCGACGACAGCTGGCGCGGGCGGCTGCGCGCGCAAGTGGTCACGCTGGTCTGCTTCGCGGCCATCGCGTTCGCGGTGGAGGCGGCCTTCGGCATGCCGCTGCTGTTCATCGCCGGGCTCGCGCTCGCGGCCTTCTGGCTCACCATGCTCGGCGCCGTGGAGGCGCGCTACAAGGCGATCGCGTATGCGACGCTGATCCTCGCGATGTACGCCACGCTGGGCATCGAGAACATGGGCGCGCACGGCGTGGCGCACCGCGGGCGCGAGCCCCTGCTGCTGGTGGCGGGCGCCGCCTGGTACGGCGTGTTCTCGGTACTGTGGTGCGCAGCCTTTCCGGCGCAGCCGGTGCAGGCGCGTCTGGTGACGCTGTTCACGGTGCTGGGCAACTACGTGCGCTTCAAGGCGTCGCTCTTCGAGCCACTGCGCGGCATCGACATCGAGCGCAAGCGGCTCGCGCTCGCGCAGCTCAATGCCGAGGTGGTGACGGAGCTCAACGCGGCCAAGGAGAGCATCTTCCGCCGCATCGGGGCGCGGGCACCTACCGGACGCATCTCGCGCTACCGGGGGCTTTATCTGATCGCGCAGGACGTGCACGAGCGCGCCAGTTCCTCGCACGACGACTACAACGCGCTGGCCGATGCCTTCTTCCACAGCGACCTGCTCTACCGCTGCCAGCGCGTGCTGGGCCTGCAGGGGCTGGCCTGCCAGCGGCTGGCCGATTCGGTGGAGCGGCGCGAGCCCTTCGAGGTGGGGACCGAGACCGTGCAGGCACTGGCCGATCTGCGCAGCGCCATCGAGCATGAGCGCGCGCGGGCAGTTACGCCTGCAAGGCTGGCGCTGCTGGCCTCGGTGGAGGCGCTGGCGCGCAATCTCGCGCTGCTCGATGGCCAGCTCGCGGGGGCCAGCCAGCCTTCGGCGCGCGCGGGCCGCACGGAGATGGGTTTGTTCGACCGCTCGCCACGCTCCTGGCGCGACGCGGTGGAGCGGGTGCGGCGGCAGCTCACGGTGCGATCGCCGCTCTTCCGGCATGCGCTGCGGTTGTCGATCGCGCTGGTGGCGGGCTATGGGGTGATGCATGTCATCCACCCGGCGCAGGGCTACTGGATCCTTCTGACCACGCTCTTCGTCTGCCAGCAGACGTATGGGGACACCATCGCGCGCATGGGGCAGCGCATTGCCGGCACCGCCCTCGGCGTGGTGGCGGGCTGGGCGCTGCTGCAGCTCTTTCCGCAGCCGCTGGTGCAGTCAGTGCTCGCGGTGATCGCCGGCGTGCTGTTCTTTGCGACCCGCACCACGCGCTACCTGCTGGCCACCGCCTCGATGACGCTGCTGGTGCTGATGTGCTTCAACCAGGTCGGCGACAGCGGCGTGCTGCTGGTGCCGCGGCTGGTCGACACCGCCATCGGCAGCGCCATCGCCGGGCTGGCGGTGCTGCTGGTGCTGCCTCACTGGCAGGCCCGCCGCATCAACGAGCTCGCGGCGGCCGCCATGCGCGGCCACGCGGGCTACCTGCGGCAGATCGTCGGCCAGTACCGCACGGGCGCGCGCGACCACCTCGACTACCGGCTGGCGCGGCGCAACGACCACAACGCGGATGCGGCGCTGTCCACCGCCGTGTCGGACATGTTCCGCGAGCCGGGCTACGTGAGGCCGCGCGCGGGGGTGGCGCTGCGCTTCCTGATCCGCTCGCACACGCTGCTGAGCTACCTGTCGGCGCTCGGCGCGCACCGGGCCGCGCTCCCCGATTCGGCCCAGATGGCGGTGCTGCATGCCTCTGCCGAGGGGGCGATCGCGGCGCTGGAGGCGCTGGCGACCGGGCTGGAAAAGGGCGTGGTGGATGCCACAGGCGGCACGGAAGATGAAGCCGCAGCGCGGGCCGCGCTGGCACAGGCCGCAGCCGAAGGCGGGGAAGGCGCCGACCCGCAGGCGCGAACTTTCCATACCGAACTCGGTCTGATCTGGCTGCAGATAGACGCCCTGCGCACCCACGCAAGCGAATGGCTGCAGCCCGAAGGCGGTGATACGACGACCGCGCCAGCCTGAGGAACATCCATGCGATCCGGTCGGTTGAAACCGCCGCCGCGAAGAAAGGCCCGGCGCGGCAGGTAAAATACCCCTACATGTCCCGCTGGTTTGCCGCTACCGTCCTCGCAATCATGTTGTCCTGCTACGGCTTCGCCGTGCTTGCCCACAACATGCTCGGTGCCGGCCATTCGCATGCCGAACCACAGGCGGCACAGGCGACCCAGACGCTGATCGTCAGCGTCGCCTTCTCAGACATCTCCGATCTCTCCGAAGCCAGGAAGCCGGCAGGCGATGCCGACAAGGCATCGGACGACGCCCTCTCCATCGATGAAGCCGGCTCCGAACACGCCGAGCTGGTCGATGCACGCAACGGCGCGCCCGCGCTGCTGCGCTTCACGGAACAGCCGCCGAAACTCGGCCTGACCACCATCGTCTCGCCGTTCCTGGCGCGACCCAAGCGGCCACCCCGCGCCGCGTCCCTCGTCGCCTAGGCCCCAAAAGCCTTCGCGACCGGGAGCCGCCATGGCTCCCGCTCCCCTGTTGTGACCAGGGCCGGCCGCCATCGGGCGGCACCCGCATCGCAACCGCAGCTACCTGATCTCTCCCATTCACGGCCCTGTGCCCCTTTGCGCGCGCCATCCATTGCGCGCACCCGGCGCCGGTCCAGCTTCAAGGAATCAACACAGAATGAACAACAGCCCTACCACCTATCACGACGGCATCGAGCTGCCGATCGCCTCGCCGCAGGAGCGCAACCGCGTCCTGCGCAATACCTACTGGCTGCTCGCGCTGTCGATGCTGCCGACCGTGCTCGGCGCCTGGATTGGCGTCTCCACCGGCTTCTCGCGCGCCATGTCGCCGGGCATCGGCCTGATGGTCTTCCTCGGCGGCGCCTTCGGCTTCATGTACGCCATCGAGAAGACGAAGGAGTCGGCCGCCGGCGTGCCGGTGCTGCTGGCCTTCACCTTCTTCATGGGCCTGATGCTGTCGCGCCTGGTCGGCACCGTGCTCGGCCTGGCCAATGGCGCCAGCCTGGTGATGACGGCCTTCGCCGGCACCGGCGCGATCTTCTTCGGCATGGCCACGCTGTCGTCGGTCATCAAGCGCGACCTGTCGGCCATGGGCAAGTGGCTCTTCATCGGCGCCATCCTGCTGCTGGTGGCGGGCATCGCCAACTTCTTCATCAAGTCGAGCGCGCTGATGATGACGCTGTCGGTCCTGGCCATCGGCATCTTCTCGGCCTTCATCCTGCACGACCTCAAGCGCGTGAAGGACGGACTGGAGACCAACTACATCTCCGCCACGCTGGGTGTGTATCTCAGCATCTACAACGTCTTCCAGTCGCTGCTGGCCCTGCTGGGCATCGCCGGCGGCCGGGACGAGTGATTCCCCACGAAGGAAGAAAAGGAAGGAACATCCCATGCGTCTCACCACCAAAGGCCGCTTCGCGGTCACCGCGATGATCGACATCGCCCTTCATGGGCGTTCGGGCCCCGTCACGCTGGCTTCGATCAGCCTGCGCCAGCGCGTGTCGCTGTCGTACCTGGAGCTGCTGTTCGGCAAGCTGCGCCGCGCCAGCCTGGTCGAATCGACCCGCGGCCCGGGCGGCGGGTATTCGCTCAGCCGCAAGGCGGCCGAGATTTCCGTGGCCGACATCGTCCTCTCGATCGAGGACCACGATGCCGAAACCACCCGCCAGCGCGATGCCGACGCGCCGGGCGAGGCCGGCCGCTGCGAGATCGACGAACTCTGGGCCACCGTGAATCTGCGGGCGGTCGAGTTCCTCAAGTCGATCTCGCTGCAGAGCCTGGTCGACGAGCAGAAGGCCAAGGGCGTGCAGGCCGCCGCGCGGACCGAGATCCGTCGTTCGCCGGCTGGCCAGCCCGCCACGCGCAAGCCCTTCGTCGTCGACGCGCCGAACTCGGTGTTCGCGCTGGGACGGCGACAGCAAAGCGCCAGCTAGCTCCGAGCCAGCCAGCCCGCCCGGCCCATGCGGCAGGGCCCGTTGCCACGGATCGAGGTGGCGGCGGGCTCTCGCCCGCATGGGCTTTTTTCGTTGGTTTCCCCCAAGGAAGCCTCAGGAACCCTTCATGTTGCGACGCAACACGGCAGGCAGAATGCACCACAACAGTGCAAACCAATACAGACGCGCGACCCGGGCGATCCCGGCTCGCGCCGCAGCGCGTTTCCGGACGGCCATGAATTTCAAGCTTCTGCTTCTACCCCTTTCCCTGCTCGTGCTCGCCGCGTGCGGCGCCCGGCAGGCCCCTCAAACCGAGACCGCGCCGCCCGAAGTCGGCGTGATGGCGATGCACGCGGGCGATGTGCCCGTGCACACCGAGCTTTCGGGCCGCACGGCCGCGTTCCGCGTGTCCGAGGTGCGCCCGCAGGTCAACGGCATCGTGCGCAAGCGCCTGTTCGAGGAAGGCAGCATGGTCCGCGCGGGCCAGGTGCTGTACGAGATCGAGCCCGGCCCCTTCGAAGCGGCGCACGAGCAGGCGCAGGCCGCGCTCGCGACCGCGCAGGCCGGTATCGCGAGCCTGCGCGGCAAGGCCGAGCGATTCGGCGAACTGGTGAAGGCCAATGCCGTGAGCAGGCAGGAGCACGAGGAGGCGCAGGCCGCGCTCATGCAGGCGCAGGCCGGCGTGAAGGCCGCGCAGGCTGCCCTGAAGGCGGCGCGCATCAACCTCGAATTCACGCGCATCGAGGCGCCCATCTCGGGCCGCATCGGCCGCTCCAGCGTGACCGAGGGCGCGCTGGTGGCGCCGGGCCAGGCCACAGCGCTGGCGACGATCCAGCGCATCGACCCGATCTATGTCGACGTGGTGCAGTCCAGCCTCGAACTCACGCGGCTCAAGCGCCGCTTCATCTCGGGCGACATGGCGCCTGCGAGCACGCGCGTGAGCCTGCGCATGGAAGACGGCCTGCCCTACCCGCACGCCGGCACGCTGAAGTTCACGGAAGTGGCGGTCGACGCCGCGACCGGCTCGGTCACGCTGCGCGCGGAGTTTCCGAACCCGCAGGGGCTGCTGCTGCCCGGCATGTACGTGCGCGCGCAGGTCGAGGCCGGCGTCGAACGGCAGGCCGTGCTCGCGCCGCAGCGCGGCGTGGCGCGCAACGACAAGGGCGAGCCGACCGCACTGGTGGTGGGCAAGGACGACAAGGTCGAACTGCGCGCGCTCGAAGTGCGCGGCGCCTCGGGCGACCAGTGGATCGTGACCGGCGGCCTGCGCGAAGGCGACCGGCTCGTGGTCGACGGCCTGCAGCGCGCGCACCCGGGCGACAAGGTGAAGCCGGTGCCGGTATCGGCGGCGCCGACGCCCGCCTCGGCCGACTGAAGAAAAGACAACACCCGTGATAGCCAACTTCTTCATCCAGCGGCCCGTGTTCGCATGGGTCATCGCCATCCTGATCATGCTGGCCGGCGGCGTGGCCATCCGCACGCTGCCGGTCTCGCAGTACCCGGACATCGCGCCGCCCACCGTCGTGGTCTCGGCCAACTACCCCGGCGCCTCGGCGCAGGCGGTGGAGAACAGCGTCACGCAGGTGCTCGAGCAGCAGCTCAAGGGCATCGACGGCCTGCTGTACTTCAAGTCGACGAGCAGCTCGGCCGGCTGGGCCGACATCGCCGTCACCTTCCGCCAGGGCATCAACCCCGACACCGCCCAGGTGCAGGTGCAGAACAAGGTCAGCCAGGCCACCAGCCGCCTGCCGCAGGCGGTGCAGCAGCAGGGTGTGACGGTTGCGAAGTCGCAGAACAACTTCCTGCTGATCGTGGCCCTCTACGACGAGACCGACCGCCGCACCGACACCGACGTTGCCGACTGGATGGCGAGCAACCTGCGCGATCCCATCAGCCGCGTCGACGGCGTGGGCTCGGTGCAGGCCTTCGGCGCTTCGTACGCGATGCGCATCTGGCTCGATCCGCACCGGCTCGCGAGCTACCAGCTGATGCCCTCTGACGTGACCGCCGCCATCACCGCGCAGAACACGCAGGTGTCGGTCGGCGAGATCGGCGCGCGGCCCTCGCCCGCGAAGCAGCAGCTCACCGCCACCGTGACTGCCCTCTCGCGGCTGCAGACGCCCGAGCAGTTCCGCGACATCGTGCTGAAGACGCAGGCCGACGGCGCCGTGGTGCGCCTGGGCGACGTGGCGCGCGTGGAGATGGGCAGCGAGTCGTATGCCGAGACCACGCGCCTGAACGGCCACCCCGCCGCCGGCGCCGCGGTCATGCTGGCGCCCGGCGCCAACGCGCTGACCACCGCCAGCGCGGTGAAGGCTCGCATCGCCGAGATGGAGCCCTCGCTGCCCGCCGGCCTGCGCGTGGCCTACGCCGAGGACACGACGCGCTTCGTGAAGATTTCGATCAGGTCGGTCATCAAGACGCTGCTGGAGGCCATCGCGCTGGTGGTGGTCGTCATGTACCTGTTCCTGCAGAACTGGCGCGCCACGGTCATCCCGGCCATCACCGTGCCGGTGGTGCTGCTGGGCACCTTCGGCGTGCTCGCGGCCTTCGGCTATTCGATCAACGTGCTCACGCTCTTCGGCATGGTGCTGGCCATCGGCCTGCTGGTGGACGACGCCATCGTGGTGGTGGAGAACGTCGAGCGCGTGATGCACGAGGAAGGGCTGGACCCGAAGGCCGCCACCATCAAGTCGATGCAGGAAATCACCGGCGCGCTGGTGGGCATCGCGGTGGTGGTTTCGGCGGTGTTCCTGCCGATGGCCTTCTTCGGCGGCTCCGTGGGCGTGATCTACCGGCAGTTCTCGGTGACCATCATCGCGTCGATGGCGCTGTCGGTGGTGGTGGCCATCGTGCTGATCCCTGCGCTGTGCGCGCGCTTCCTGCGTGCGAGCGATGCGCCGCGCACGCGCGGTTTTCTGGGCGCATTCAACCGCCGCTTCGACGCCGCGCAGGGCCGCTACGTGGGCCTGCTGGGCCGCATCCTGCGCAAGCCGCTGCGCTTCGCGGCCGTGTACGCGGCCATCGTGGCCGGCATGGGCCTGCTGTACCTCGGCCTGCCCGGCGGCTTCCTGCCCGAGGAAGACCAGGGCAGCGTGATGGTGCAGCTCACGCTGCCGGCGGGCTCCACCATCGGCCGCACCGATGCGGTGAACCGCATGGTCGAGAAGCACTTCCTCGAAACCGAGAAGGACACGACCGACACCATCTTCACGCTCTCGGGCTGGAGCTATGGCGGCTCGGGGCAGAACATGGGCATGGCCTTCGTCTCGCTCAAGGACTGGTCCGAGCGCGGCCATGCCGACCAGCGCGCCCAGGCCATCGTCGAGCGTGCCGGCACAGCGCTGGGCAGGCAGCAGCGCGACGCCGAGGTCTACGGCATGGTGCCGCCGCCCATCGAGGGGCTGGGGCAGTCGAACGGCTTCGAGTTCTGGCTGCAGGACACCTCGGGCATGGGCGCGCAGAAGCTGGTGCAGGCGCGCGAGTCATTGCTGCGCGACGCGGGCAAGGACACGCGGCTGCAGTCGGTGCGCGCCAACAGCGTGGCCGGTACGCCGCAGCTGCAGATCGACATCGACCAGCTCAAGGCCTCGGCCCTGCGGCTGTCGCTGGACGACGTGAACACCACGCTGGGCATCGCCTGGGGCGGCAGCTACGTCAACGACTTCATCGACCGCGGCCGCGTCAAGCGCGTGTACGTGCAGGCCGACGCACCCTACCGCTCCGATCCGGACGACATCCGGCAGTGGTTCGTGCGCGGCGCCACCGGCGCGATGACGCCGTTCTCGGCCTTCGCCACCACGCGCTGGTCGCAGGGCGCGCCGCAGCTGGAGCGCTACAACGGCCTGCCGGCGGTGCAGATCCAGGGCGCGGCCGCGCACGGCACGAGCTCGGGCACGGCGATGGCGGCGGTGGAAACCATCGCGAAGAAGCAGCGCGGCACCGGCCATGCGTGGAGCGGGCTCTCGTACCAGGAGCGACTGTCGGGCGGACAGGCGCCGCTGCTGTTCGCGCTGTCGATCCTCGTGGTGTTCCTGTGCCTGGCGGCGCTGTACGAAAGCTGGTCGGTGCCGTTCTCGGTGATGCTGGTGATTCCGCTGGGCGTGCTCGGCGCGGTGATCGCGGCGGCTCTGCGGGGCCTCTCGAACGACATCTACTTCCAGGTCGGCCTGCTCGCGACCATCGGGCTGTCGGCGAAGAACGCGATCCTGATCATCGAGTTCGCCGAAGCCGCGCTGCGCCGGGGCATACCGCTGCTCGACGCGGTGGCCGAAGGCGCGCGCCTGCGGCTGCGGCCGATCCTGATGACCTCGCTGGCCTTCCTGGCCGGCGTGGTGCCGCTGGCGCTGGCCACCGGCGCGGGCTCGGCCAGCCAGATCGCCATCGGCACCGGCGTGTTCGGCGGCGTGCTGGCCGCGACGGCGCTCGGGATCTTCTTCGTGCCGCTGTTCTATCTGCTGGTGAAGCGGGCTGCGGGCAGGTTCTTCAGGCGCAGCAGCGGGGTCGCGGCAACGCCTTGAGCGAAGCCAGGAGACTTCTCAGCTCTTTCTGGCGACCGGCGCCTGCCTCGGCAGCCCCGGCAAAGTCCATCCGAAGGTCATGCCCGCCGCCGAGACCAGGATGGCTGCCGCGCCCACCAGCTGCAGCATGCCCAGCCGCTGGCCGAAGACGACATGGTCGACGCCGATCGCGACCAGCGGATAGATGAACGACAACGCCCCCGCCACCGGCGTCGACAGCTTCTGCAGCGCGCCGTACAGCAGCACGAACACCAGCCCCGTGTAGACAACGCCCATCGTCAGGTGCACGCCCCAGGTGGCCGCGTCGGTGGGCAGCGCCTTCAGGTTCGCGAAGGGGGCGAGCATCACGATGCCCACGCACACCTGTATCAGCGCGATGAGGTGCGGCGCGATGCCGTCGAGCTTCTTCGCGACGAAGGCGGCAACCGCGTAGCAGAAGGCCGCACCCAGCGCCATGAGCACGCCGACGAAATACGTGGAACCATCGGCGCCGCCGCCCGGCTTGGCCTGCGCCACCAGCACCACGCCGGCGAACGCGATGCACAGCCAGATCGCCTTCATCGCGGTGAGCCGCTCCGACAGCAGCAACGCAACCAGCGTCACCAGCATGAAGGGCTGCGTGTTGTAGACCGCCGTGGCGATCGAGATCGATGCGCGCGAGAAGGACGCGAAGATCAGCACCCAGTTGACCACCAGGGCCACGCCACCGAATGCGGCCAGCGCGAACTTGCGCGGCGCGAGGCCCCGCTGGAGCAGACCCAGCGCAAGGCACACGACCAGCAGCGTCACCGCGCCGAACACGCAGCGCCAGAACAGCAGGTCGAACAGGGGCTGGTCGAAGCGCACCACGAACCAGCCGATGGTTCCCGAGATCGCCATGGCCGCGCTCATCTCGAGCGCGCCGCGAAGCTGGGTCTGCATGTCCGTCCGTTGTCGCCGCTGTTCAGGGGAAACAAGAGTGCCATGGATCGTGTCGCATGGATATGCTGCGAAGAAGGAGAAAGCCCCTGATGGCCTTCGAAAAGAAGGTATCCATGCCATTGCACCGGAGAACAGAAAAATGCTCGACGCAACCGACGAAGCCATCGTGCTGGCCCTCTCGGGCAATGCGCGCATGTCGCTGAAGGAACTGGCCCGTCACGTGGGGCTGTCGTCGCCCAGCGTGTCGGAGCGGCTGCGCCGGCTCGAGGAGCGCGACGTGATCCGCGGCTACACGCTCGAGCTGAACCCGAAGGCGCTGGGCTACCAGTTCCAGGCCATCGTGCGCATCCGGCCGCTGCCGGGGCAGCTGAAGGCGGTGCAGGAACTGATCGCGGGCACGCCCGAGTTCTGCGAGTGCGACAAGGTCACGGGAGAAGACTGCTTCGTCGCGCGGCTCCATCTGCAGTCGCTCGAGCAGCTCGACGGCATCCTCGACCGCATCGCGGCCAGGGCGGAGACCAACACCTCCATCGTGAAGGCCCAGACGATCCCGAGGCGGCTGCCGCCCTTCGCGGCGCGGTGAGGCGCCGCAGCCGATCGGCGGCGCCTTCCGGTGGGTTATGTCCTGTTTTTGCATAGATGCGCACCATCGCCACGCGATGCGCCCTTCCAGAATCGATCGGCCGTGAGAGGCACGGCGCACGACGTCCATCCACAAGACCAAGGAGACACATGCCCATGATCACTTCCCGCCGCGGCCTGCTGGCCGGTTCCGCCGCCATGGCCACCGGTGCCATCGCCGGCTGTGCACTGCCCGCCGGGGCCGGCCGCTCGGCCGCCACGCCGTTCGACGTCGCATCGTCGACCATTCCGATCGTCGGCAGCGACCAGGTCTTCCCGGTGCGGCGCATCTACTGCATCGGCCGAAACTACGAGGCGCACGCGCGCGAGATGGGCTCGGACCCGAGCCGCGAGCCGCCCTTCTTCTTCCAGAAGCCCGCCGATGCGATCCAGGTGGTGACGCCGGGCGTGGTGGCCGACCATCCCTACCCCACGCTCACGAAGAACTACCACTACGAGGTCGAGCTGGTGGTGGCACTGGGCAAGGGCGGACGCAACATCGCGACGAGCGAGGCGCTCGACCACGTGTACGGCTACTCGCTGGGCCTGGACATGACGCGCCGCGACCTGCAGCGCGAGATGGGCGACCAGAAGAAGCCCTGGGAGATCGGCAAGAGCTTCGACCACTCGGCGCCCGTCGGGCCGATCCACCCGGTGGCGAAGGTTGGGCACTTCAGCGACGGCGCGATCTGGCTCAAAGTGAACGGACAGACGAAGCAGAACGCCACGCTCAGGCACATGATCTGGTCGGTGGCCGAGCAGATCAGCCGGCTGTCGCAGGCCTTCGAGCTGAAGCCGGGCGACATCATCTACTCGGGCACGCCGGAGAACGTCGGGCCGGTGGTGCGCGGCGACCTGATCCAGATCCACATCGACCGGCTGCCGGAGTTGTCGGTGAGGATCGTCTGAGGAAGGCGCCAAGGGTACCGGGGGCTGGGTCGGGACACCATTTTTTCTACGAGATTGGTGTCGATCATCGGGGCTCACGCGAACACCGAGCCACCATGTCCCAGCAACAGCAGCAGACCCCGCAAGCCACCTACATCGACGACCTGCACGCCCCGCAGGTGTTCGCGGACGAAGTCTCGGGCTACTGGGTCAACGCGGGCTGCGTGCACATCACCTTCGACGCCAGCCGCGTCGACCACAGCTCCGACCGGTGCCCGGTGCACCGGGCCGCGGTGCTGCGCGTGACGCTGCCGATACCCATCGCGCAGGTGCTGGCGGTCAGCCTGTACGACTTCCTCAAGCAGCGCGGGCTGGCGCCGTCGCCGGGCAACGGACACTGAACCGCGGAGGACAGACCGCACCCGTCGAAGGGTCAAGCTCCAATATTCCTACGAGATTCACGGCGAAAATGAGATTCATTCTTATCTACAGAGTGAGTCAACGTTGAACCCCGGACGCAAGAAATCCGCCGCCAGAGCCTCGGCCCCTTCCTTCCCCTCCTCCCTCTCTCCCTCTTCTTCTCCCTCCCCGATTTCATTCCGGCGCAGCCCGTTCGGCCCGCCCGCGCGCGCCACGCTGCTGGTGCTGTGGGCCGCCACGCTGGTCGGGCGCACGCACGCGCAGGAGGCGGCTGCCTCCGCCTCGCTGCCGACGGTGACCGTCACAGCCGAATCGCAGGACGGCACGCAGCAGCATCTGGGTGCCAAGGTGAGCAGCGGCGCGCTCGGTGCGCGCTCGCAGCTGGAAACGCCTTTCTCCACCAGCGTGGTCCGAGGCGAGGACATGGCCGAGCGCCAGGTGTCGAAGCTCGGTGACGTGTTCGCGCTCGACGCGTCGGTATCGGACAACAGCGGCGCCTACAGCGCCTGGGCCAGCTACATCACGGTGCGCGGCCTGCCGCTGGACTGGCAGAACGGCTACCGCATCAACGGCCAGCCTTTCCTCAGCTACGCCATCACCTTGCCCTACGAACACTTCGAGCAGATCGAGCTGCTCAAGGGCTCGTCGGGCTTCATGTACGGCTTCGGCGCGCCGGGCGGCATCGTCAACTACGTGACGAAGAAGCCGACCGACCAGCCGGTGCGCAGCATCGAGGTCGGCTACAAGACCGCAGGCATCTGGAGCGAGCACGTCGACCTCGGCGGGCGCTTCGGCACCGACAACCGCTTCGGCTACCGGCTCAACGCCACGCACGAGGAAGGCAAGACCTACAACGACGGCAACGTGCGCCGCAACTCGGTGTCGCTCGGCCTCGACGCGAAGCTCACCGACAAGCTCACCTGGACCTTCGACACGCTCTACCAGAAGCGCAACACCTCCGGCCAGACGCCCTCGATCTACCTCGGCAGCTACACCGGCACGCAGCTGCCCTCCACCATCAGCGCCAGCGACCAACGCCTGGTGGGCCCGGGCCAGCACCTGAATACCGACTTCAGGCTCTATTCGACCGGCCTGCAGTACCAGCTCGCGCCCGACTGGACATTGAGCACCAGCTACAGCCACAGCAGCGCCACCCGCAGCCGCAACGAAGGCATCGCCTACCTGCAAGACGCCGGCGGCGGCTATGACGACTACCGCTCCGACAGCGCCGAGGGCCACCGCTTCAACCAGTGGCAGGCGATGGTCAACGGCAAGCTGCGCACCGGCGACTTCGAGCACCGGATCACGCTGGGCACCTCGTGGCAGAAGCAGGTCAACTACTACAGCAGCAACGCCGTCTACCAGCTGATCGGCACCGGCAGCATCTTCGGCCAGAACACCAACAGCTACGCCACCTCCACCGACTTCAGGACCTACCGCAACAGCGACATCACGCAGCGCGCGCTGTTCGCGAGCGACACGCTGAAGCTGTCCGACAGGTGGTCGGTGCTGGCCGGCCTGCGCAGCACCACCTACGAACAGATCGGCTACGACACCACCGGCGCGCGGAACTCCAGCTACCGCAAGAGCGGCGTGATCACCCCCACGCTCGCGCTGATGTACAAGCCCGCGCCCGACACCACGCTGTACACCAGCTATGCCGAATCGCTGGAACCCGGCAGCACGGTAAGCACCATGTACGCCAACAACGGCCAGCTGCTCAATCCGCTGAAGAGCAAGCAGTACGAACTGGGCGTGAAGACCGAGCACGACCGCTGGAGCGCCACGGCCGCGCTGTTCCGCATCGAGCGCGGCGCCGAGTACGCCAACAGCTCCAACGTGCTGGTGCAGGACGGCCAGTCGATCTACCAGGGCCTGGAAGTCGGCGCCTCCACCTGGCTGGGTTCGCAATGGCAGATCGGCGGCAACCTGATGCTGCTCGACAGCTCGTACGAGCGCGGCAGCAGCTACATCGGCAACCGCGTGGCGGGCGCGCCGAAGCTGGTGGCGACGGCGCAGGTGTCTTACCTCGTGCCGCAGGTGCCGGGCCTCAAGCTCTCGGCCGACATGAAGTACACGGGCAACACCATGCTCAACGCATCGAACCAGCTGAACCTGCCGGGCTATACCGTCGCCAACATCGGCGCGAGCTACACGACGCGCATAGCGGGCCACAGCACGACCTTCCGCGCCGCGATCAACAACGTGACGAACCGCCGCTACTGGGAATACCAGTACGACAACTACATCAAGCCCGGCGATCCGCGCACCTTCAGCCTGAGCGCCAAGATCGATTTCTAGCGCGCAGGATGGCCGCACCGCGGCCCAGCGCAGCGCGGCCATCCAATTTTTCTCCCGCTTTGGAATTCACGATACGGGTCATGAACAGTCCCCGGTATCGCAACCCCCACAGCGCCTCGCGCGAGTCCCTCGCGGCACTGCGCGCCTTCCGCCTCGACGGCCTGCCGGCATTGGCGCATGCGCAGGGCGTCCCTCCGGAGTTCACCATGCGGGCCCGATGGGACGGCAGGACGCAGTCTTCTTCCATTGCCACGGCGCGTTCCCGCAGGTCCTCCTGGCTGCCGCGCATCGCGGGCCTGCTGGCCTTCGGTGCGCTGGCCTTCGGCATCTTCTCGGCCGGCAGCGACACCTGCACGCGTCGCGAACCTGCCGCGGGCGGCAGCTACAGCCGATCGACCCTCGCACCGATCACCGCGAGCGACACCGCAAGCACCAGCCCGCGCGACGGCAGCTGCAAGCGCAGCCCAGGCGGCTTCGGGCAATCGAAGACGGCCCCCTGAGGCGCATCGGCCGCGGCGACGCAGCGCCGGGCCAGGAGCGCGATGCGCGGGCCGCTCGAGAACTGGAACATCGCGAGCGGCGCGGGGCCGCAGACGGCCAGCGCGATCCGGGTGCGCCAGCCCTACAGCCTCAAGGACAGCAGTTTCATCGATCACTTCCCCTGAACAGCGGCTCATCCGGCACAGCAGGAATGCTCGGCCACAAAGTCGGAGAAACCTCGGATCGCATGCGCGCTCGCGCGCACACAAACCCCAACGCATCAGCCAGATTTCTCCCAATTTGCGTGTTCGACTCGGCGTCCAGGAAGTTTCCGAATGCTTCCGGAACACGAGGAGAAGAACCACCATGACGCGGCTGCAGAAGAAGCCTCGAGAGGAGCGCCGTGCGCGGGCGCGCGGCTTCACATTGATCGAGGTGATGGTCACCGTGGCGATCGTGGCGATCCTGGCGGCCATCGCCCTGCCCTCCTACACCGACTACGTCCGGCGTGGTCGCATCCCGGAGGCGACTTCCAATCTCTCCGCCGGCAACGCAAAGATGGAGCAATGGTTCCAGGATGCCAAGAGCTACTACGCCACCGGTTCCACCAGCGCATGCGGCGTGACCATCTCGAACACCAACCTGAAGTACTTCACGCTCACCTGCACGCCAAGTTCGTCCACGAGCTACACCATCACCGCCACCGGCACGTCTTCCATGGCCGGCTTCGTCTACACCATCGACCAAGATGGCACGCGCACGTCCACCATCACCGGCGTATCGGGATGGACCGCGTCCTCGACAAGCTGCTGGATCACCAACAGGGGCGGGAGCTGCTGATGCGCAGGCGGTCGCCTTCAGCGCAGGGATTCGGCCTGATCGAGCTGATGGTGGGCATCACGATCCTGGCAGTGCTGACCATGCTGGCCGCGCCCTGGTTCGGCGACTGGACGCGCAACACCCGCCTGCTCAGCGCGGCCGAGTCGCTGCGCTCCGATCTGCAGATGGCCAGGGCGGAAGCCGTTCGCCGCAACACCGGCACGCGCCTGCAGTTCGTCAGCTCGCTGGACGCCAGCTGCGCGCTGAGCACCAGTGTCGCGCTCTGGGTGACGAACGCCGGCCTCTCGCAGACGCCCGCCGGCGCTTGCGGCAACGCCTTGAGCGCCACCACCACGCCATACCTGATCGGAAAGAGCCCGGTCGAGCCCAGCAAGAGTTCGGACCTCGTGCTCACCGCAACGCGCAGCACAGTGGGCTTCGACGCGCTGGGCCGCCAGTCCGCCACGACCAACCCGACCACATCCGTCATCGCGCTGACGGTGCAGCTGACCAGCGCCAGCGGCACCTGCGTCGCCTCCGGTGGCTCGGTGCGCTGCCTGAACGTGATCGTCTCGCCCGGTGGTGATGCCCGCATCTGCGACCCCTCGCGCAGCAGCAGCACCGACCCCATGACCTGCTGACCATGCCCCGCCAACACTCTTCCTCATCCGCCGCCGGCGGCTTCACCCTCATCGAGGCAATGGCCGCATTGCTCATCTTCGCGATCGGCCTGCTCGGCATCACGGGCCTCTATGCCAACGCGGCACGCACCGCGACGGGTGCCGAGTTCCGCACGACCGCCGCGATGCTCGCCAGCGACCTGATCGGCCGCATGTGGATGAGCGACCGCACGGCCGCCACCCTCCAGGCCAGCTACGGGAGCACGGCTGCCGGTACGGGCTACACGAGCTGGAAGGCGGCCGTCGACAAGTCGAACCTGCCGGGCGTCAGCAGCCTGCCGCCGACCGTCACCTTCAGCACGGTCGCTGGCGGCGGCGGTTCCGCCGTCAGCAGCAGCCTGGCCACCATCACCATCTACTGGAAGGGCCCGGGCGACAGCAGCGCGCACCAGTACGTGGCCATGGCCCAGATGAAGCCGTGAGAAGCTCCGTGCCCACCCCGCGCCCTTCACGCCCCGCTCGCGGGCAGCACGGCTTCAGCATCATCGAGCTCATGGTCGGCCTGCTGGTCGGCATGCTCGCGGTGCTGATCGTCGTGCAGCTGCTGTACTCCACGAGCACGCAGCAACGGCTGACCAGCACCAGCGGCGACGCCGAGATCAACGCCGCCACGGTCACCCACATGCTGGCACGCGAACTGAACCAGGCCGGACTGGGCATCAGCGCGTACACGCTGCTGGGCTGCAGCCTCACGTACACCACGACCTCCGACAGCAAGAGCGTCACGCTGTCGGCGCTGGCCCCGGTCACGGTGAACCCTGCCACCTCGCTGGTGCCCGCGGGCGACACCAGCACCGACACGCTGCTCGTCGTCAGCGGCAATTCCGCCAGCCCCACCGAAGGAGACGCACTCGCCGGCACCAGCACCACGACCAGCTACACCGTGTCGACCCCTGCGTCCTTCGCCACGGGCGACTGGGTGACGGCCGCGGCGACCACGCGCGACAGCTCCACCTCATGCGCCCTGACCCTGGGCAAGGTGAGCGCCATCGCAAGCTATGTGCTGACCGTTTCCAGCGGCACCGCAGGCCTGACGGCGGCGGAGGCGGCCGTCTACAACCTGGGGCCCGCCCCCGTCATTCATGCCTATGCGGTCCGCAACGGCAACCTCACCGTGTGCGACTACGCGGCCTACAACTGCGGCGACTCCAGCTACACCACCACGCTCAACAGCAGCGTCTGGGTTCCCATCGCCAGCCACATCGCGAGCCTGCGGGCCCAGTACGGCCGCGACACCAGCGACCTGGTCACGCCGAAGATGGACGGCGTGGTCGACAGCTACGACCAGGCCACGCCCGGCAGCACGAGCGACACCTCGGGCCTGTCCAGCTACTGCGGCTGGCTGCGGGTGGTCGGCCTGCGGCTCGCGGTGGTCGCGCGCAGCCAGCAGTACGACAAGGACGAGGTCACCACCACCGCGCCCACCTGGTCCGGCAGCAGCGCCAACACCAGCACCACCAGCACGCTGACCACCGTGACGCCTTCCGCCCTGGCGATCGACCCGAGCGCCAACTCGGAGTGGAAGCACTACCGCTACAAGACCATCGAGACCACGGTGCCGCTGCGCGACATCATCTGGAACGGCAACCAGGTCACCTACCAGAGCGGAGACGTCGCATGCTGAGCACCCGGCGCCCCCGGCACGGGCAACGCGGCTTCGTGATGATCATCGCCCTGATCGCGCTGGCGATCATGAGCATTGCCGCGATCGGCCTCATGCGCACCACCTCCAGCTCGGCGAGCATCGCGGGCAACCTGGCCTTCGAGCAGGCGGCCGTCACCTCCGCCGACCAGGCTGTGGAGGCAGCGGTGACCTGGCTGGAGAACAACAGCGGACAGACAAGTTCCAGCACCGCCAGCACCTGTTCGACAGGAAGCTCCGTGCTGGCCTGCGACCAGGCGAGCCATGGCTACGCCGCCACGCGCACCGACCCGGGCAGCACGCAGTCGTGGTCGCAGCTGTGGACCCAATTGGTCAGCGCGGGCTACACCGCTGTCTCGCAGAGCCAGGACAGCTCGGGCAACACCGCGTCCTACCTGATCCAGCGCATGTGCGCCAGCGCGGGCGATGCGTCGTCGAGCAACGGCTGCGGAAGTTCTCCCATGGCCGTGAACACCGGCGGCAGCAAGAAGTCCGGCAGCACCCCATCGTCCAGCAGCCAGGTCTATTACCGCATCACCGTCAAGGTGAGCGGGCCTCGCAACACCGTCTCCTTCACGCAAGCCATGGTGGCCCTATGAACAAGCTCCTCTCCGGCCGCTGGCGCTCCTGCATGGGCGTCCTGGCGCTGATCCTCGCGGCTCCCGCCTTCGGCGCCCTCACCGACCTTGCCACGGCCCCGCTGGAAACATCCTCGGCCACGCTGGTCAAGCCCAACATCATGTTCATCCTGGACAACTCCGGGAGCATGAGTTCCGCCTACCTCCCGGACTGGGCGGACGACTACAGCGCCAGCAGCTATCCATACCTCTACCGCAACAGCCGCTTCAACGGCATCTACTACGACCCGTCGGTCACCTACACGCCGCCCGTCAACTACGCCGGCACCAGCTACACCAGCATGACCTCGGCCAATACCTCGGCATGGACCAAGGTACCCACCGACGGCTTCGGCATCATCTCCACGGGCACGACGGACCTGACGGGAACGAGCACCCCCGCCACGTACTACACCTTCGTTCCTGGCGAGTACTGCTCCTCGGCCAACCTGCGCACATGCAACAAGCAGAGCGCGGCCACCACCGCCTATGCCTACCCGGCGTACCTGCGCTGGTGCACCACGTCCGCACTGAGCACATGCCAGGCCGTCTACATCGACAGCACCTCCGCACCGGCCACCTACAAGTACCCGCGGTATGCAGGCATGAGCTCCACCGCGACGATCGTCGTCAGCGGATCGAGCAGCACGAGCATCGGCGGCATTACGGTCAACGGCGTGCAGATTCTCTCGGCCACGACCTCGGCCAGCACCTCGTCCACCACGGTGGCCACCAGCATCGTCACCGCCATCAACAACTGCACCAGCAGCAAGACAGGCAACTGCGGCATTGCAGGCTACAGCGCCAGCCGCAGCGGCAGCACGGTGACAATCACCTCGCCCGAGGGCACCGATGCCTACGGCTACTCGCCCGTGGTCACGCAGTCCGGCAGCATGACGGCCACCGTCACCGCCTTCAGCGGCGGCACGCCGGGCAGCTGGATACAGACCACCATCAGCAGCAGCACGTCGACCTATGCCTACCCCGGCACCGGCGCCCGCTCAACAACCCGCACCGACTGCACCACCAACAGCACCACCTGCACCTACTCGGAGGAGATGACCAACTTCGCCAACTGGTGGGCGTACTACCACACCCGCATGCAGGCGATGAAGAGCGCCACCACCCTCGCCTTCAGCGGGCTGACCTCCAGTTACCGGGTGGGCTACATGACCATCAACAAGGTCAGCAGCTCGACGGACTTCCTGAACATCGCCGACAACACCACCACCAGCGGCGGGCAGAAGTCGCTGTGGTACGGCAAGCTGCTGGCGGCCCAGGCCAGCGGCACCACGCCGCTTCGCACCGCGCTGTCGAATGCCGGGCGCTACTACGCGGCCAAGATCTCCTCCATCAATGGCGTCGCGACCACCGATCCGATGCAGTACGCCTGCCAGCGCAACTACACGCTGCTGTCGACCGACGGCTATTGGAACGAGACCGCGACGCCCTACAAGGTCGACGGCACAACCGCCATCGGCGACCAGGACAGCAGCGAGTCCCGCCCCTATCTCGACGGCAATGCGGTGTCCAACACGCTGGCCGACACGGCGCAGTACTACTACTCCACCGACCTGCGCTCGTCTTCCCTGAGCAACGCGACGAATTCGAGCGGCACGGATGTCTCCAGCAACAGCTATTCCAACAAGCGCCAGAACATGGTGACCTCCACCATCGGCCTGGGCGCCTCGGGCTACATGCTGTTCGATGCGGACTATGCGAACGCCACGAGCGGCGACTACTACGACATCGCCAACGGCACCGCCACCAGCAGCACGACGCAGGCTTCCGGTGTGTGCATCTGGCAGAGCTCCGGCAGTTGCAACTGGCCCACGCCGGTCAGCAACACGCAGACCGCCATCGACGACCTGTGGCATACCGCCGTCAACGGCCGGGGCAGCTACTACAGCGCTTCCAACGCGGCCGACATCAAGACCAGCCTGACCAACTTCCTCAACACCGTGGACGCCACGACCAGCAGTTCCGCGGCAGTCACGCAAAGCGCCGCCGTGCTGACCTCCACCACGGCCGGCTACACCTTCTCGACCACCTATTGCTCGGGCAAGTGGTTCGGCGAACTGGCGCGCTATGCGGTGAATTCCAGCACCGGGGTCACCTCCAGCACCGCGGACTGGGCCGAGTCGGGCGCGGGCTCCGACTGTTCGAGCACTTCGGGCAGCCTCACCACCACGGCGCTGCTGGACAACATCGGCTATGCCTCGCGCACCATCTTCACCTACGACGCCAGCACCGCCACGAAGCTGAGCTTCGCCTGGGACTCGCTCACGACGACGATGCAGGGCTACTTCAAGATCGCGTCGATCAGCTCGCTGTCGCAGCTGTGCAGCTCTGGCACCAGCTGCCTGGCGACGGCGTCACAGGTCGACAGCTCCACCGCTGGCACCACCACCGGCGCGGGCGCGGTGAACCTGGTGAACTACCTGCGCGGCGACCGCAGCAACGAAGGCTCCACCAACACCAGGTACTACCGTTCGCGCACCCACGTGCTGGGCGACGTCGTCAACTCCACGCCGGTGTACATCAAGGCTCCCTCGCGCAGCTACAGCGACTCGGGCTATGCCAGCTTCAAGTCCGCCAACGCCTCGCGCCAGGGCATGGTCTATGTCGGCGCCAACGACGGCATGCTGCATGCCTTCAATGCCGACACGGGCGCCGAGGCCTGGGCGTACATCCCCTCGGTACTGCTGCCCAACATGTACAAGCTGGCGGACAAGAACTACGCCTCCAACCACGTCTACTTCGTCGACGGCCAGATCACGCAGGCCGACGTCTACTACAACAGCGCCTGGCACACCATCATCATCGGCGGCCTGGGCGACGGCGGCCGCGCGTACTTCGCGCTGGACGTCACGGACCCGAGCTCTCCGACCGTGCTGTGGGAGTTCAGCTCGAGCAGCACGCTCACGCCCAATCTGTACGACACGGACCTGGGCTACACCTACGGCGCCCCCATCATCACCAAGCTGTCGGACGGAACCTGGGCAGTCGTCCTCAGCTCCGGCTACAACAACGTCTCCGACGGCGACGGCAAGGGCCACCTGTGGATCAGGAACGCCATGACCGGCGCGCTGATCAAGAAGATCGACAACGGCATGGGCAGCAACGCCAGCGGCAGCACCGTGACCGGCTGTTCCGTCTTGCCCTGCCCCAGCGGCCTGGCGAAGATCAGCGGCTGGACCAACAGCTCCACCGACAACACCACCACGCAGGTCTATGGCGGCGACCTGTACGGCAACCTCTGGCGCTTCGACATCAGCGCCCTTGCCGCCAGCAGCGGCAGCGCCACGGTGCAGCTGCTGGCCACGCTGTCGAACAGCTCGGGCACCCGCCAGCCCATCACCACCGCGCCGGAGCTGGGTCTCGTGAACGGCCAGCACGTGGTCTTCGTCGGCACCGGCGCCTACCTGGGCGTGACCGACATCACCACATCGCAGGTGCAGTCGATGTACGCCATCAAGGACACGCTGAACGGCAGCTCCAGCACCACCGCCATCTACAGCAACCCGCGCAGCAACGCGTGCAGCTCGAGCACCGTGGCCAACTGCTTCATCAGGCTGACGCTCACCGACACCTCCGGCGTACGAACGGCCTCCAGTTCAGTGAGCTACTCCACCAATTTCAGCACCATGTACGGCTGGTTCGTCGACATGCCCGAATCGGGCGAACGCGTCGACGAAGACCCGGTGCTCTCCTCCGGCACGCTGGTCTACGTCTCCAACACGCCCAGCACCTCGGGCGCCTGCAGCACCGGCGGCTCCAGCTACATCAACTACGTCAACTACGCCACCGGCCTGACGGTGTCGGGCGCCGAGAATGCGGGGGTGCTGCTGTCGAGCGCGGGCCTGTCGAGCTCGGCCGCGCTCGCCATCACCACCAGCGGCAAGACCGTCGCCACCACCAAGGACTCCACCGGCGCGGTGACGACAACCACCATCCCGACCTCCTCTTCGAGCAGCACGCGCCGCATCTCCTGGCGCCGGCTGACCGACGGCAAGTAGAAAGGGCCGTTGCCGGCCTGCTCGGGATCGATCCGTCTCCTGCCCGGGAGGCGGGCCCTCAAGATATCTCCCACATCGCCGCACAGACTCGTCGGCATGTGCACTCCCTCAGCCTCGCGCCCGTGGATCCGCCTGCGCTGGCGGCTGCCGTGCGCGGGCCTGCGCGGATACATCGTCGAAGGGCATTGGCGGTGGGAGCCCGACACGCCTGCGGTACGCGCCGCGTTCCAGGCGGCCGTGGATGCAGGCAACAGGGCTTACGGCGCGGGAACGCATTGGGTGGAGCAGGAGGAAGCCGAAGCGCCTGCCGGCTCCCAGATATCGGATGGACACCGAAGAACCATCGCGAAGACCTGCCACTGATGTCCTGACTCTTCTTCGCGCCCCGGACCCGGCCCTTGTGCGAGACGCCGGGCACGACGCGGCAGATACCATACAACCATGAAGCCTGCTGCAAGCCGCGAGAAGTTCGTTATCCGATACCTGGGCCCACTGATACCCTTGGGCCTTGCAGCCAATGGCATCTGGATACTGCTCTCCGGCTACTACACCTATAGACCGGGAAAGGGCAACTGGACCCTCACGCTGCTGCCGCCCGACTCCCATCTGGCCGGCCTTTTCTTCATCTTCCTCGGCGTGCTGGTCGCATCGCTCGGTGTCTCCGGGCGGAAGGAGCGATGGCTTTTCTGGAGCGGGCTCGCTGGCGCCCTGCTGTCTCTGATCATCGAAGGGCTGCGCCAGATCCTGCGCCTGGCCGTCCACGGCTAGCCGACGGCAGCCGATGAGCCGGGCGCTTCCCGTTCGATCGCGGGCCGCCTGAAGAAGCCGCGTAAGGCTCCCACATAGCCCGGTACATGGACCGGGCCGACACGGCTCACCGCGCCGCGTTCCGATCCGAAATCATCTTCGGGCTGATGAAGATCAGCATCTCGGTCTTGTTGTTGACCCGGCTGCGGGTTCGGAACAGCGCGCCGACCATCGGCAACTCGCCCAGCACCGGCACGCGCGATTCCGAGTTGGTGTCGGTCAGCTCGAAGACGCCGCCGATGACGACGGTGCCGCCGTTCTCCACCAGCACTTCGGTCTGGATGTGCTTGGTGTTGATGGCGTAGCCTGCCGTGGTCGACTGGCCCACGGTGTCCTTGTTCACGTCGAGCGCCAGGATGATGTTGCCCTCGGGCGTGATCTGCGGCGTCACTTCCAGCTTGAGGTTGGCCTTGCGGAAGGCGATGGAGGTCGCGCCGCTCGACGTTGCGACCTGGTAGGGCAGCTCGGTACCCTGCTCGATCAGTGCCTTGGTCTGGTCGGCCGTCACCACGCGCGGGCTCGACACCACCTTGCCCTTGCCGTCCGCTTCCAGCGCCGATATCTCGAGGTTGAGCATCTTCGTCAGGCCCGAGTTGAAGAGCGACAGCGCGAAGGTGCCGACCGCGTCGCCCGTCGTGCTGGTCGCTGGCAGGTTGACGAAGCTGGTGCTCGAATAGGTGTTGGTGCTCGTGGTGGTGGTCACGCCGCTCGTGGTACTTGAGCTCACGGAAGGCGTCACGCCCACCGACGAGTTCGCGTTGACGAAACCGCCGCCCAGCTTCGCGCCCAGGGACTTGCTGAAGGTGTCGGTCGCCTCGACGAAGCGCGCCTCGATCAGCACCTGTCGTATCGGCACGTCCAGTTTCTGGATGAGCTCGGCCACCTGCGCGAGGCGCGATGGAATGTCGGTCACGAAGAGCTGGTTGGTGCGCACCTCCGCCAGCACGCTGCCGCGTGAACTCAATATGCGCGTCGCGCCGCCCGAGCTGCCGCTGCCTCCGCCGGCGCTCGTGCCGGTGCCGGAGAGCCCCTGCGCCACGGTAGCGGCCTTCGCGTAGTTGAGCTGGAACGACTGCGTGCGCAGTTGCTCGAGCCCCTGCAAGGTGGCCTGGGCCTCGGCCTTTATCTTGTCCTTGGCGTTGAGCTCGTCCTCGGGCGCGATGCGCAGCACGCTGCCGTTCTTGCGCATGCCGAGGTTCTTCGCCTCCAGGATGATGTCCAGCGCCTGGTCCCACGGCACGTCCTTCAGCCGCAGCGTGAGCGAGCCGGTGACCGAGTCGGAGGTGACGATGTTGAAGCTGGTGAAGTCTGCGATCACCTGCAGCAGCGAGCGGATCTCGATGTTCTGGAAATTCAGCGACAGCTTCTCGCCGTTGTAGCCCACGCCCTGCGTCAGCTTGGTCGGATCGACCTTGCGCGGGCGCACCTCCACCACGAACTGGCTGTTGCTCTGGTAGGCGCTGTGGTCCCAGTCGCCGCGCGGCTCGATCAGCATGCGCACGCGGTCGCCGGCCTGCTGCATGCTCACCGTCTGCACGGGCGTGCCGAAGTCGGCCACGTCGAGCTTGCGGTTCAGGCCCTCGGGCAGCTGCGACTTCGTGAATTCGACGACGAGGTTCTTGCCCTGCTGGCGGATGTCCACGCCGACCTGGTCGTTGGGCAGGCTCACGATCACGCGGCCCGCGCCTTCGGTGCCCAGGCGGAAGTCGACGTCGCGCAGCGGCAGCACGTCGCGGTTGCGGTTCTCCGCGAATTCGAAGGGCGTGGCGGCCACCAGCGCCGGGCCCGCCGCGGATTGCAGCGACACCAGCAGCGACTTGCCGCGCACTTCGGTCTTGAAGGCGGTCGCCTGCTTCAGGTTGAGCACGAGGCGCGTGCGCTCGCCGGCCTGCACCACGTTCACCGAGCGCAGGTTGCCCTTGTTCATCTCGATGGCCTCGCGGCCCAGGCTGCTGCTCATCCCCGGAAAATCGAGCGCGATGCGCGCGGGCGACTGGATGGCGAAGCCGTTGGGCGCAGCGGCCAGCGGCTCGGAGAAATCGACACGCAGCACTTCGCTGCCTGCCTGCAAGGAGCCCGTGACCGACTCGATCCTGTTCTGCGCCTGCGCCGCCGTGAGCGACCCGAAGGCGACGAGCAGGAACACGGACGCGCGCAACCAGCGCGCGATCGCGAATATCTGTTTGTTCATTTGACTGCCTTGAAATGCGGCACCTTCTCCTCGCTGCCCTGAGCTTCCCTCCCGAGTGCAGCGTGTTCCGGAGACCGCGCAAGCCGTTGCGCGCGGCCGGAACGGGCAGCGCGGCGCCTCTGTGGCGGCCGCGCTGCCCCGTCACATCCTCACGCGATCAGAACGCGTGGCGGATGCCGAAGTCGTAGCCGGTGGAAGAACGCGGCAGGCCGGTGTAGCTGGTGCCCGTGCTGCCGTAGCCGGTGGTGCTGGCCGACACCAGGCTGCCCGTGTAGTTCACGTCGTTGCGGTTGTTCACGCGCGCCACCGTCGCATACAGCGCCGTGCGCTTGGACAGGTTGTGCACGTAGCCGATGGCGAACTTGCGCGCCAGCGGGTCCTCGCCCGTGATGCCGGCCGCGCCTTCGTTGTAGCGCACCTGCGAGTACGCCACGCGGATCAGGCCCGCGCCCACCGGCACCGTCGCGCCGATCAGGTACCCGTTGTAGCTGTCGTGCGTGTCGGCCACTGCCGCGTAGTCGAACTTGTTCTTCACGTTCGACAGCTCGCCGAACAGCTTCACGGGGCCGAAGTCGTACGAGGCGCCCAGGTTGATGGTCTGCACGCTGCGCTGCAGCGCGGTGGTGTCCACGACGGTGCTGCGGCCCACGCCCAGGGCGACGTCCAGCGGACCGTTGGCGTAGCCGAAGCGCCCACCCACGTAGCGGCCCGCGCTGCTGCTCGAGGCGGCCGTGGTGCTGGTGGCGTCCGTGCTGGCGTTCTCGTGCAGGGCGTACTGGAACTGGCCGTAGAAGCCGCCCAGGTTCGGCGGCAGGAAGTAGCCGATCGAGTTGCTGGCGCGCACGTAGTTGGCGTTGTTGAGGGTGGTGTTGCCGCTGACGGTGCTGATGACGTTGGTGCCCGAGCCGTTGGTGCCGAACGGGTCGAAGACGGTGTCGTTCCAGAAGGTGGGCGTGTAGTCGCGGCCCAGGCGCAGTTCGCCGAAGCCACCCGACAGGCTCACGGTGGAGCGGCGCGAGAAGGTGGAGATGCCGGTGGCGCCGTCGTCGTTGGTGATGGGCGCTTCGAGCCAGAAGCTCGCGGCCAGCCCGCCGCCGAGGTCTTCGGTGCCGCGGAAGCCGATGCGGCTGGAGTTGTAGCCGGAGTTGCCCAGGCTGGTCTTGCTTTGCTTGACCGACGCGCCGGTGGTGGTGTCGCGCGAGGTCGTCGACTGGTAGGTCAGGCCGGCGTCCACGACGCCGAACAACGTGACGGACGATTGGGCACAAGCCAGGCCGCAGACGGCCAGGGCAGCGAATGCCGTGAGGGTTTTCTTCATTCAGGTTCTCCAGTTTCAGGTCTGTTGCGGCCGCTCGGTATCGACCGGCTGTACGCATCGTTTCGTCCAATTCGGGAGGAATTTGGTGGTTTGGTTTTCCTGCGCGCGGAGTGTTGTTCGCGCACATCAGACCTCTTCGCGTGAGCGTTACACCGCCCTTCAAATTTCTCCCAGATCGCCTGAAAAGATCCGTGCATGACGAAGCTGGAGACCCGAAGGTGATGCGTTCAAGAACCCTGCTGGCGGCCGTGTGCGGCGCACTCGCCATCGCCTGCGCCAGCACGAGCATCGCGATGGTCCATCGCACTTCGCAGCAGCTTGCCGCGCACATGCTCGCCGGCCATGCCACGCAAGGAGCACCCACTGCGCCACGCGCGCAGGCGGACACACGCTCCTGGTGGTCCGCCTTCGAAGACCCCGCGCTGGACAGGTTGATGGCCGCGTCGCGCGACGGCAATGCCGAAGCCGGCATTGCCGCGGCCTACATCGCGCTCAAGGTGAAGACGCTGGAGTCGAGCTACCTGGAGAACACGCGCGCGGCCATCGCGCGGCAGACGATGCTGATCAAGGGCGCGAAGCTGCCGTACGACGACTTTGCGAAACAGCTCGCGCAGCGCCAGTCGGGCGCGCAGGCCACCATCGAGAAGCTGCAGGCACAGCGCGCGAGCTACATCGCCTACCTCGCGAAACAGTGCCACATGAGCGAAGCGGCGCTCGGCGAGATGCTCGCCGATGCATTGCAGGACAAATCGCTTCCCCGCTTCGCGGCCGAGGTGCCGCGCGAGCTGCCGATGACGGTGCTCGCCAACAGGAACGACATCAACCTGGCTGCCGCGCTCTACGACGCTGACCCGGCGGCGATGCCCGCGGGCACCATCGATGCGGCGGCAACCGACGAAGCGCAGGACATCGAAGTGCCCGGCAAGCCGCTCTATGCACGCGCGGTCGCGCAGGCGCGCGAGCAGGTCGCCGAGGCGCTGCGCCGCCTGCAGATGCAGAGCGACATCGCAAACACCGCCTACGCGCGCGTGGTGAATGCGCGCGCGGGCTTCGAGGTGTCGAAGCGGCGGCGCGACCGCGGAGAGATTTCAGAAGTGCAGCTCATGGAGGACTTCCAGGGCCTGCTGCTCGACCTGCATGTGCTGGCCGCGGCCAACGGCGAGCTCGCGCTCGCATGGGTCGTTCTCATGGGAAGCATCGGAAGCGGCGCATCCATCGACACCATCGCCGACCCGCGCTCCGCAAAAACCGAGCGCACGGGACAGAACGAGCAATTGCCGTTTCTGCACAAAGTCTCCCGAAAGTTGCGCAATCCTTGAGTTCCGAAGGAGCACCGAATGACCACAGCCCTGCACAAAGTTCCGGCCCGCCCCGTGCTGACACTGGCCGGCCACGGACACAAGAAGCCGGACCCCGCCGCGCTCGCGCGCCGCGCCTGCTCCCCCGACAGCGAACCCGCGACCAGCGCCGCCACCACGCTGGCCATCCAGCAGCTCGCCGCCGCGTTCCAGCCTGCGTTCGGACGCATGCACGTGCTGCGCGACCTCGTCATTCCCATGTACGAAGGCAGCGCCGTTCCCACGGCCCGCTTCGATGTTGCGCTGGTTTGCGAGGCCGGCGTGTACCTGTTCGAGGTGAAGGGCTGGCGCAACGCGGTGGTGTATCGCAAGACCTCCACGCAAACGGTGCCGCGCTGGTTCCTGCGCCAGCACGGGCACTCGCTGGCACGCGAGGTGAAGGACCCGGCCTGGCAGTGCGGCCGCAAGACCACGCACCTGCGCAGCCTGATGCCTTCCGACCTGCGCGTGCAGTACTTCGTGATGCTGCCCTTCGACGGCGTGGAGCTCGAAGGCGTGATGCCCACCGTCGTCATCACGCCGCAAGACCTTCCCTACATCGCGCGCGTGGCGCGCAACAACGGCCGCAGCGAGCAGGGCTACCCCATGCTCGACAACGCCGCCATCGACCGCACGCTGCAGCTGCTGACCGACCTGCAGGGCGACCTGACGGTGGACGACCACATGCGCAACTGCCGCGAGCGCACCGCGCAGCCCGGGGCCCTGAAGCTGCAATGACGCGATGAGCCGCATCCTGCTGGTGGAGGAAGGCCACGACGCCGCCTCGGTGCTGCTCGACGAACTGCGCCGCGCGGGGCACGAGACCGAGCACATCGAGGACGGCGCGGTCGCGCTGCACCGCATCCTGACCTCGCCGCCCGCGCTCACCCTGCTCGACGTGGAACTGCCGCGCGTCAGCGGCCTGCAGATACTGGAGAAGATCCGCGCGCGCAGCGACCACCCGATCATCATGCTGACCGCACGCGCGCAGGAGTCGGACCGGCTGCGCGGCTTCGATCTGGGCGCCGACGACTACGTGTGCAAGCCCTTCTCCCCCCGCGAGGTGGCGGTGCGCATCGACACTGTGCTGCGCCGCTACGCGCAGCGCCAGCGCGTAGCGCGCCCGGGCATGCCGATCACCTTCGGCGCGGTGCGCGGCTGCGCGATCCTCGACGGGCACTACCTGCCGCTGACGCGGCGCGAGTCGCTGCTGCTGCGCGCGCTCTCCATGGAGCCGGGCAAGGTGCTGACGCGCTCCAAGCTGCTCGAAGCTGCGTTCCCGGAAGCGCTGGACGTCAACGAGCGCGTGGTCGATACGCACATCAAGAACCTCAGGAAGAAGCTGGCCACCGTCTCGGCCGCGCACGACTGGATCCGCTCGGTCTACGGCGTCGGCTTCGCATGGGAATCGCAGGCCAGGCAGGACGCCTGAGCGGATACCGGCCTCTCTCCGCACATTCTTCTCTTCACATGAAACTACGCTGGCGCGGCTTGTTTCCGCTGCCGCCGATGGTGCTGCTTTCGCTGCTCATGCTGCGCGCGCAGGCGGCCACGGCACAGGAAGACACATGGACCGAGGCGCCGCTCACGCTGCACCGAACGCCCGAGCTGGCAGAGACCATTCCGCCGGCCGAGCGCGGCCTGCGCCCCAGCATCGTCGACGGCGACAGGCTCGGCGGCCGGCCCGACCTCGAAGTGACGGTGGAGGGCAATGCCACGCTGCGGCGCGGCGACACGCGCATCACCGCCGACAGGCTCGAATACCAGCCGCCGGGCGACCTCGCCACGGCCACCGGCAACGTGCACCTGAACCAGGCCGGCAACGTGTACGAGGGCCCCGAGCTGCATCTGAAGGTCGAGAGCTTCGAGGGCTTCTTCGACCATGTGCGCTACACGCTGCTGGCCAACGGTGCGCACGGCAAGGCAGAGCGCATCGACTTCGTCGATCCGAAGGTGTCGGTGGCGCGGCACGTCACCTACACCACCTGCCTGCGCGAGAACTACCCGGGCTGGATGCCCGCGTGGATGCTCACGGCGGTCACGATGACCACCGACTCCGAGACCAACCTCGCGACCGCCACCGACGCGCAGATCACCTTCCTCGGCATCACCACCCCGCCCATACCGTCGGTGAGCTTCCCGCTGAGCAACGCGCGCCAGAGTGGCCTGCTGCCGCCGGTGATCGGCTTCGACACCACCAACGGCTTCGAGTACCTGCAGCCCTACTACTGGAACATCGCGCCGAACCGCGACCTCACGCTGTACCCGGAGCTCATGAGCAACCGGGGCGTGAACGTGGGCACCGAGTTCCGCTACCTGGAGAAGACCTACAGCGGCCAGATCCGCATCGACGAGATGCCCAGCGACAGCCTGCGCGACCGCAACCGCTGGGGCCTGTGGGCCAGGCACAGCCAGCAGTTCGACCCCAAGCCCTTCGGGCTGGACTCGCTGAGCACCTCGTTCAACATCAACCGCGTGAGCGACGACGACTACTGGCGCGACTTCACGCACTCGCCCACGCTGACCTCGCGCACGCTCACCAACGAGGTGGACCTCAACTGGAGCAAGGGCGACTGGAGCGGCCAGGCGCGCACCCTCTCCTACCAGACGCTGCAATACGCGGCCTCGCCGATCACGCCCTCGTACAACCGCGTGCCGCAGATCACGGCCAACTACAACAAGTACGACTGGCACGGCTTCGACGTGTCGGGCACGCTGGACTACTCACGCTTCGAGGTCGATTCGGCCTACTCGCCCACGCTCAACGGCATCAAGCAGCCCAATGGCGAGCGCATGGTGGGCAACCTGCAGATCAGCCGGCCGTGGATCACGCCGGGCGGCTACGTCATTCCGAAGCTGCTGCTGCACACGGCCTCCTACCAGCTCGACTCGGCGCTGGCCAGCGGCGCGACCTCCATCAGCAGCGTGGTGCCCACCGTGAGCCTCGGCAGCGGCCTGGTGTTCGAGCGCGACACCAATCTCTTCGGCCGCGCATGGCGCCAGACGCTGGAGCCACGAGCTTTCTACGTGCGCACGCCCTACCGCGACCAGAGCCAGCTGCCGGTGTACGACACGGCCGCCAACGACATCAGCTTCGCCACGCTCTACACGGAGAACGCGTTCTCGGGCAACGACCGCATCTCCGACACCAACACGCTGACCACGGGCGTGACCACGCGGCTGATCGACCCGACCACCGGCGCCGAGTCGGCGCGCTTCGGCATCGCGCAGCGCTTGCGCTTCAGCGACCAGAACGTCACGCTGCCGGGCGGCACCGCAGTGACCGACCGCTCGGGCGATTTCATCCTCGGCGGGCAGGTGCACTGGAACCCCAAGTGGAGCATCGACGGCCTGGCCCAGTACAACATGGACACCGGCAAGAGCACGCGCGACGCGCTCACCCTGCGCTACACGCCCGCGCCGTATCACACGCTCACCGCGGCCTTCCGCTACCAGGCCGACACCACCACCACCGCGAACGACGGCACGAAGACGGTGGACTTCAACTGGCAGTGGCCGCTGAGCGAGCTGACCAGAGGGCTCTTCGGCGAAAGAAAGCCCGGCGATCCGGGCCGCTGGTACGCGGTGGGCCGGCTGAGCTACAGCCTGCACGACCGCGCGATGTCAGACAGCCTGATCGGCGCCGAGTACAACGCCTGCTGCTGGGTCGGCCGCGTGGTGCTGGAGCGGCTGGTGTCGGGCCGCACGACGCCCGACACGCGGCTGATGTTCCAGATCCAGTTCAACGGCTTCGGCAACATCGGCTCGAACCCGACGAGCACGCTGCTGCAGAACATTCAGGGTTATCAGCCGCTGAATCCGCAGACGCAGGAGCCCAGCCGCTTCACCAACTACGACTAGAAATGGAACTCCCCCAGGCTTCGCGCACTTCGTGTCGCGGCGCCAACCCCCTCACCCGGGGGCGACACCTGCGGCCCGGCAAAGCCGGTTCCGCGGTGTCCCACGAACAAGCCGTGCCAGTCAGGCGACCGAGGAGCTTTCGCTGACCAGCCCCCACAACGCCTCCGCCACCGGCGCCATCTGCGCCTGCTGGCGGTACAGGCGTATGTCCACCGGCACGCGCCAGCCGCCCGCGCCGGCATCGACCAGCGCGCCGCCGCGCAGGTCGTCCGACACCAAACTCATCGGCAGCCATGCGAGGCCGCGGCCTTCGAGTGCCATGGTGCGCAGCAGCGCGGCATGGTGCGCGGTGAACACGATGGACAGCGAGGTGGCGAAGTCCTTGCCGAACTCGATGTCCTGGATGGCACGCATGATGCGGCCCAGGCCCGAGGCTTCGCTGTAGGCCAGCACGGAGGGCGACTGGCCCTTGCCCAGCGCATGCAGCGGGGCGCCGCCGGTATCGGGCGCACTCACGGGCACGAGCACGTCTTCGCTCAGCCGCCGCACGGGGTACTGCGCCTCGTCGAGCCGGCCCGGCGCATCGGCATGGCCGTGGCACAGCACGAACTGCACGCGGCGCTGCAGCATCAGGTCTTCGCAGGCGTAGGAGCTGTCGGAGACGGTCTGGATCGGGCCCATGCTCAGCCGCGATTCCACGCCGGCGAGCCAGCGCGGAAAGAAGGTGAGCGAGAGCACATGCGTGGCGGCGAAGCTCAGGCTGGCCGCGGCCAGGTCGTGCGCGGCGCGGGCCTTGATGCGCGCGGCCTCCAGGCCCGCCAGCACTTCCTGCAGCAGCGGCTGGAAGCGCTTGCCCGCAGCGGTGAGCGCGGTGGGGTGCGCGCTGCGGTCGAACAGATCGACGCCCACCCATTCCTCCAGCGAGCGGATGTGGCGGCTGAAGGCGGGCTGCGCGATGGAGCGCGCCTGCGCGGCGCGCGAGAAATTGCCGGTCTCGGCCAGGGCCAGGAAGTCTTCCAGCCATTCGAGGTCGAGGGGTCGGTTGCCGGGGCCCATGCGCTGCGCGGTCGGTCGGGTTGAATAGTTGTATGCGATTCGAGTATTGGACGGTCCGCACCCCGCCGGCAAAAGATGCACCCATTCCTGCACCTTGAACCACCACGGAGACACAGCATGCCTTCCATCGCGAATTATCGCGGGATCATTCCCGCCATTTCCTGCCCCTTCACGGCCGACCACCGCATCGACGAACCCGCGCTGCGCAAGCTGGCCTCCTGGCTCGCCGGCCATGACGGCGTGGTGGCGGTCATGACCAACGGCCACACCGGCGAGGTGTTCTCGCTCACGCCCTCGGAGCGCGCCGAGGTCACGCGCATCGTCGCCGACGAGTTGCGCGGCCGCATGCCGGTGATCTCGTCGATCGTCTGCGAAGGCCTGGCCGAAGCCGCCGAGCACGCCCGCGCCGCCCAGGCCGCCGGCGCGGTGGCGCTGGACGTGATGCCGCCGCACCACTGGCTGCGCTTCGGCTTCACGCCCGGCCACGCGCTGCAGTACTTCGAGGCCATCCACCGCGCCGCGCCCGAACTGGACCTGGTCTGCCACGTGTACCCGGCCTGGACGCGCGCCTCGTATTCGTCGCAGTTGCTGGCCGAACTGGCGCGCCTGCCCTACCTGCAGGCCTTCAAGGTGGGCCAGCGCGACATGAACAAGTACGCCCGCGACATCCAGGCGATTCGCGAGGCCGATGCCTCCAAGGCCATCCTCACCTGCCACGACGAGTACCTGCTGGCGTCGATGGTGCAGGGCGTGGACGGCGCGCTGGTCGGCTTCGCGACCTTCATCCCGCAACTCATCATCGACCTGTGGAACGCGGTGAAGGCCGGCGACCTGAAGAAGGCGATGGCGGTGCAGGCGCTCATCACGCCGCTGAAGGACGCGGTGTACGGCGGCGGCGAGCCCACCGGCGAGGCCCACGCCCGCATGAAGGGCGGCATGTACCTGGCCGGCGTGCTGGAGAACGCCACGGTGCGCCCGCCCACGGAGGCGCCCAACGCGCGCGAGATGGACGCGCTGCGCGCCGCCGTCGAGCAGGCGGGCCTGTCGAAGCGCTGACAGCAGGGGGCCGCCGCGCCCCTCGATGAAAAGAAAACCAGGAGACAAGAGACATGCAACGCAAGCACTTCCTGCGCGCCACGCTGGCCGCGCTCGCGCTGGCCGCCGTATCGACCGCCGGCCTCGCCCAGAACTGGCCCGCCCGCCCGGTGCGCATGGTGATTCCCTTCCCGCCCGGCGGCACGCTCGACACGGTCGGCCGCCTGCTGGCGCAGAAGCTGGGCGAGCAGACGGGCCAGACCTTCATCGTGGAGAACCGCCCCGGCGGCAACGGCGTGATCGGCGCCGACGTGGTGTCGAAGGCGCCGGCCGACGGCTACACGCTGCTGTTCAACGCATCGACCTTCACCACCGCGCCGATGACCATGAAGTCGGTGCCCTACGAGGTGGTGAGGGACTTCACCCCGGTGGCGCTGGTGGCCAAGGCGCCGCTGTCGGTGGCGGTCAACAAGAACCTGCCGGTGAACGACGTGAAGTCGCTCATCGCCTACGCCAAGGCGCACCCCGGCAAGATGACCTTCGCGGTGGGCTCCATCGGCTCGGCGGGGCACCTGTCGACCGAGCTGCTCAAGCGCGCGGGCGGCGGGCTCGACTACCTGATCGTGCCGTACAAGGGCACGGCGCCTGCCTTCCAGGACCTGATCGGCGGGCAGATCGACGGCTTCATCGACCCGATCCTCGGCTCGCTGCAGTACCACAAGAGCGGCATGCTGAAGGTGATTGCCGTCACCTCGGCCACGCGCGCTGCCAGCCTGCCGAACGTGCCCACGGTGGGCGAGAGCATTCCGGGCTACGAGTTCTACAGCTGGTACGGCCTGTGGGGCCCGGCGAAATTGCCGCCGGCCATCACGCAGCGGCTGAACGCCGAGGTCAACAAGGCGCTGGGCACCGACATGCGCGAGACGCTGAACGCGCAGGGCCTGCTGCTGACGCCGGGCAGCGTCGAGGACTTCGCGAAGTTCCAGGCCGAGGACATGGCGCGCTCGAAGAAGATCATCACCGAGGGCAACATCCATGTCGAATGAGTTCGCTGCAGCGCCCCACGCCGTGGTGACGGGCAGCAGCGGCGGCATCGGCCGCGCCATCGCTTCGCACCTGCTGCAGTCGGGCTGGCGCGTGAGCGGGCTGGACCTGGCCGCGCCTACCCTGTCTTCTCACGCCGGCTTCTCGCACGTGGCGGTGGACCTCAGCGACGCCGCCGCCATCGCGCGCACCGCCTCGGCGCTGCAGGACGCGGGCGCGCTGGTGCACGCGGCCGGCGTGCTGCGCGTCGGCCCGCTGGGCGAACTCGACCATGCGAGCGGCGAACTGATGTGGCGCCTGCACGTGGACGCTGCCACGCGCCTGGCCGACGCGCTCGTGCCCGCGATGGCGGCGCGTGGCAACGGCCGCGTGGTGTTCGTCGGCAGCCGCGTCGCGCAGGGCCTGCCCGGGCGCGGCCAGTACGCCGCGACCAAGGCCGCGCTGATCGCGCTCGCACGAAGCTGGGCCGCGGAAGTGGCGGCGCGCGGCGTGACCGTGAACGTGGTGTCGCCCGGCGCAACGCAGACATCGATGCTTCAGGACCCGGCCCGCGCGGGCAGCGCGCCGCGCCTGCCGCCCATCGGCCGGCTGATCCAGCCCGAGGAGATCGCGGCGCTCACCGGCTTTCTTCTTTCGCCGCAGGCGGCGGCCATCACGGGGCAGGACATCCCGATCTGCGGCGGCTCGTCGCTGCATCTCTGAACCTCTTTCTCTCCCCCCTTCCACCCGGAACCCGATCATGAAAATCGTCAACATCCTCGAATCCACCCGCCCCATCAAGTCGGACATCCGCAACGCCTACATCGATTTCTCGAAGATGACCCTGAGCCTCGTGGCGGTGGTCACCGACGTGATCCGCGACGGCAGGCCCGTCGTCGGCTACGGTTTTAATTCCAACGGCCGCTACGGCCAGGGCGGGCTGATCCGCGAGCGCTTCCTGCCGCGCCTGCTGGAGGCCGACCCGGCCTCGCTGCTCGACGAGACCGGCGACAACCTCGATCCGCACAAGATCTGGGCCCGCATGATGATCAACGAGAAGCCCGGCGGCCATGGCGAGCGCTCGGTGGCCGTGGGCACCATCGACATGGCCGTGTGGGACGCCACCGCCAAGATCGCCGGCAAGCCGCTCTACCAGCTGCTGGCCGAACGCTACGGCACCGGCAAGCCCGACCCGCGCGTGTTCGTCTACGCGGCCGGCGGCTACTACTACCCCGGCAAAGGCCTCGAAGGTCTGCAGCGCGAGATGACCAGCTACCTGGAGCGCGGCTACTCGGTGGTGAAGATGAAGATCGGCGGCGCCACGCTGGCCGAGGACTGCGAGCGCATCGAGTCGGTGCTGAAGATCCTCGGCCCCGGCCAGCAGCTCGCGGTGGACGCCAACGGCCGCTTCGACCTGCCCACCGCCGTCAACTACGGCCGCGCGCTCTCGCAGTACCCGCTCTTCTGGTACGAAGAGGCCGGCGATCCGCTGGACTACGAACTGCAGGCCAAGCTGGGCGAGGTGTATGCCGGCCCGATGGCCACGGGTGAGAACCTGTTCTCGATGCAGGACGCGCGCAACCTCATCCGCCACGGCGGCATGCGCCCCGACCGCGACTGGCTGCAGTTCGACTGCGCGCTGAGCTACGGCCTCGTCGAGTACCTGCGCACGCTCGACATGCTGAAGGAGAACGGCTGGTCGCCCTCGCGCTGCATTCCGCACGGCGGCCACCAGATGTCGCTGGCCATCGCGGCCGGCCTCGGCCTCGGCGGCAACGAGAGCTACCCCGACCTGTTCCAGCCCTACGGCGGCTTCCCCGACGGCGTGAAGGTGGACAACGGCTACGTCACCCTGCCGCCACTGCCGGGCATCGGCTTCGAAGGCAAGGCCGATCTGATCTCCGAGATGCGGGCGCTCGCCAGCTGATGAACTGACGAGCTACCGGGCCGACGGTGCGAGGCTCAGGGATGGAACCCCGAGCGGCGGACCACGGGTTCCCACTGCGCGCGGTAGGCCTTCAACATCTGCGTCGTTTCCGCCGCGTTGCTGGACACGGGCGTGATGAAGAGCGCGTCGGCCGCCTTGTGCAGGCCCGGGTCCTTCATCACGTCGCGGATCGAATTGGCCAGCAGCTGCACCTTGGCGGGCGGCATGGCCGCTGGCGCGAAGAAGGTGTTCCAGCCGTCGGCGTCGATCTTCATGCCGGCCTCGCTGAAGGTCGGGATGTTGGGCGCGAAGCTCGCGCGCTTCTTGCCCGAGGTGGCCAGGATGCGGATCTTGCCGGCCACGTGCTGCGGATAGAGCGAGTCGAGCGTGTCGATGGCAATCGGCAGGCTGCCGTTGACCAGGTCGGCCGCCAGCGGCGCCGAGCCGCCATAACCCTTGATCTGCGGCTGCACGCTCAGCGCGTCGCCCACCATCAGGCCGAAGAAGTGCGGCAGGCTGCCGGTGGCGGGCACGCCGAAGATGGCTTCTTCAGGATGGGCCCACAGCCGGCCCACGAGGAACATCGCGCGGTCGAGCTGGAGCTTGCTGCCGACGGCCAGCGCGAAGTCGTAGCTGCTGACCTGCGAAACGGGCACGAAGTCCTTGTCGGGGTCGTAGCCCGCGTCCTTGATGACCAGCGGCGCAACCACCATCACGGCGGGGTTGCCGAGCATCAGCACGTTCTGCGTGGTGGGCGCGCGCTTCACTTCCTTGGCCGCGAGACGACCGCCTTCACCCGGACGGTTTTCCACGCTCACCTGCACGCCGAGCTTCGGCGTGAGCCGCTCGGCGATCAGCCGCGCGATGCGGTCGGTGCTGCCGCCCGGGGCATAGCCGACCACGAGGGTGAGCGGCCCGCCGTCCAGCGCGGCGGGCGCCTGGGCCTGGGCCAGGGGAGCGCAGGCGGCCAGGGCGACGCCCCATGCCATGATGAGCTTGCGCCGGGAAAGGAATGCGGGCATCGGATCGGGTCTCCTGCGGAGGTGGGCACGAACGGAGGGACGGGCAGGCGCGGTTTCGCGGCGAAAATCGCGCACCAAGACTGTTTCCGGTCGTTCAAATTTGTTACTGGTTTATACGTACAGGGAAACAGTTGATCTAATCAATCAAGTGCCTGCCGAGGCGGGCGAACCACACTTCAACCGCTCGCGCCCTTCACGTTCCGTCACCTGTATGCAACAAGCTTTCCCCGATGCAGGAGCGTTGCGCGCGCCCCATTCACTGGACGACCTGCTGCTCTACCGCATGGCGCGCGCCGTGCGCGCGGGCAGCGGCATGGCGACGCGGCTGGTCGAGGGCGGCTTCGGCATCACGCGCCGCGAGTGGGGAATGATCGCCACGCTCGCCCAGGAGGGCGAGATGACCTCCTCGGCGCTGGCCACCCAGCTGCACCTGGACCGTGTGCGCACCTCGCGCGGACTGCGCAGCCTCGTCGAGAAGAAGCTGGTGCAGCGCCGGCAGAACGCGGAAGACCGGCGCGAAGTGCATGTGCGGCTGAGCGCCTCGGGCCAGCAGCTCTTCGGCAGGCTCTTTCCGCGCATCGCGGGGCTGAACACGGAACTGCTGGAAGGCGTGGCGCCCGCGGACCTGGACGCCCTCCTGCGCTGCCTGCACCACCTGGAGCAGCGCGGCGAGGAACTGCTCGCGCAGGGCGTGGTGGCGGAAAAGGCGGACCGGCGCTCGGGCGGAACGCGGCACCGCTGGCCCGAGCGCGGCGGCTGACCCCGCGGGCGATCAAGCGGGCGGTCAGGCCTGCACGTCCACCACGCTGCCGAGCGTGCCCGACGCACCGCGACTGGCGCGCTGCGTACCCGCGGCGCCTTCCTCCAGCGAGGCCATCGCGCTCTGCTGGACGCCGGCGTTGCGCAGCGCATTCATCTGCTGCTGCAGCATCGCGAGCTTCGCCGCGAGCGCCTCGAGCTGCATCCGGATCGCATCGCGGGCCTCCTCGGGCGCGGCGAGCAGCTGGGCCTGCGTCTCGCCGATCTGTTTCTGCGTGGCGGTGATCTGCCGCTGGATCTTCGCGATCTCGGCGTTCACGTTGACCCCGCTGCCTGTTGCGCCGCCGCTCGCGCCGATGGCATTGAGCATCTCTGTCCTCCTCTGGTTGTCCGCAAGGGAAAGAAGCTATATCGGCAGCCGGCGCGAAAAATAGAGGGCCGCCTCTGATCGCGCCTCCATCGCCCGCGACCGCTTGCACCGCCGCCATGGCCGACTAGACTGGAATCCGAGGGCACCCGCGGTGCCGGGGGCCAAGGAGCCTGCCATGTACAAGCGTGTTCTCGTGGCAACCGATGGCTCTGCGCTGTCGGAGCAGGCGGTCAATGCCGCCATCGATCTGGCCCTGCTCTGCAACGCCGAACTGGTGAGCGTCACCGTCGCGCACATCGAGCCCGTCGGCTACTTCGAAGGATCGCTGATGCTGAGCCAGCGCGACATCGAGGCCGCGCAGGAGCAGTCGGACCATGCCGCGCGCCGGCTGGTCGACAAGTCGGTCGCCGCCGCCACCGCCAGGGGCGTGCGCAATCCGAGGGCGGTGGTCATGAAGTCGAACCAGGTGGCCGAGGCCATCATCGCGGCCGCGAAGAACCAGCAGTGCGACCTGATCGTGATGGCCTCCCACGGCCGGCGCAGCCTGGCGCGCCTGCTGATGGGCAGCGAGACGCTGCATGTGCTGACGCACTCTCACATCCCGGTGCTGGTGCTGCGCTAGCGGCGCCAGCCCTTCTCCTGCTCAGCTCGCGTACCGCTTCTCCAGCGCGTCGAGTTCGGGCTTGCCCACCAGCCGCTGGCGTTCCGCGAAGGGCACGACCAGCGCCGGGTCTTCGTCCACGCGCTTCGTGTCGCGCAGCACCGTCAGCGCCTTCTGCATGCCGGCGACTGCCCCCTGCAGCGCCGCGTTGGCATACAGCACGATGCCGTAGCCCAGCCCGGCGAGTTCCTCGGCGCCGAAGATCGGCGTCCTGCCGCCGATCACCATGTTCATGAGCTGCGGCTTCTTCAGCCGCTGCGGCAGCGCGCGGATCTCGTCGGCCGTGGTCACGGCCTCCACGAAGAGGATGTCTGCACCCGCCTCGCTGAACTTCTGCGCGCGCTCGATGGCGGCCTCGAAGCCCAGCGTGGCGGCGGCGTCGGTGCGGGCCATGACGAGCAGATCGGGGTCGGTGCGCGCATCGACGGCAGCCTTGATCTTGTTGACTGCCTCCTCGGTGGAGATCACGTCCTTGCCCGAGAAGTGGCCGCAGCGCTTGGGCGCGACCTGGTCCTCGAACTGGATGCAGTCGGCGCCCGCGCGCTCCAGCACGCGCACCGTGTGGCGCACGTTGAGCGCGTTGCCGAAGCCGGTGTCGGCATCCACGATCAGCGGCAGGCCCACCGCGTCGCGGATGCGCGCCGTGTGGTCGGCGATCTCGTGCAGGCCCATGAAGCCCTGGTCGGGCAGGCCGAACCACATGTTGGTGACGCCCGCGCCGGTGACGTAGATGGCCTCGAAGCCCAGGTCCTCGATCACGCGCGCCGACAGCGCGTTGAAGGCACCCGGCACCAGCACGCCCCGGCGCGCTTCGGCCAGGGCTCGGAGGGTCTTGCGAGTCGACATCGGTTCTTCCTTGTTGTGTTGCGTTGTCTTGCTGATTCCGGAGGTCAGAGCGTATCGCCGGGCACGCGCACCCAGCCTTCCATCAGCACGCGGGCGCTGCGGCTCATCACGGCCTTGGTCACGCGCCATTCGCCATCGACCCGGCTGGCCTGCGCGCCGACGCGCAGCGTGCCCGAGGGATGGCCGAAGCGCACCGCCGAGCGCTCGCCGCCGCCGGCCGCGAGGTTGACCAGCGTGCCCGGAATGGCCGCCGCCGTGCCGATGGCCACCGCCGCCGTGCCCATCATGGCGTGGTGCAGCTTGCCCATGGACAGCGCGCGCACCAGCAGGTCGACATCGCCCGCCGCGACCGGCTTGCCGCTGGAAGCCGTGTAGTTCGCTGGCCTCGCGACGAACGCGACCTTGGGCGTGTGCTGGCGCCCTGCCGCTTCGCCGATGTTCTTGATGAGCCCCATGCGCACCGCGCCATGCGCGCGGACGGCTTCGAACTTCGCGAGCGCGGCGGCGTCGCCGTTGATCGCGTCCTGCAGCTCGGCGCCCGTGTAGCCGATGGCCTCGGCCTCCACGAAGATGGTCGGGATGCCGGCGTTGATCATCGTCGCGCGCAGCCTGCCGACGCCCGGCACCTCGAGCTCGTCGACCAGATTGCCGGTCGGAAACATCGCGCCGCCCGCGCCCTCTTCTTCCGCAGCCGGGTCCATGAATTCGAGCTGCACCTCGGCGGCCGGGAAGGTCACGCCGTCGAGTTCGAAGTCGCCGGTCTCCTGCACCGCGCCGTCGCTGATGGGCACGTGCGCGACGATGGTCTTGCCGATGTTGGCCTGCCAGATGCGCACCACCGCCACGCCGTCGCGCGGCACGCGGCTCGAGTCGACGAGGCCATTGGAAATCGCGAAGGGCCCGACCGCCGCCGACAGGTTGCCGCAATTACCGCTCCAGTCGACGAAGGGCTGGTCGATCGACACCTGGCCGAAGAGGTAGTCCACGTCATGGCCGGGCCTGTCGCTCTTCGAAAGAATCACCGCCTTGCTGGTGCTCGAGGTGGCGGCGCCCATGCCGTCGATCTGCTTGCCGTAGGGGTCGGGGCTGCCGATGACGCGCAGCAGCAGCGCATCGCGCGCCTTGCCGGGCACCTGCGCGGCCTTGGGCAGGTCCTGCAGGCGGAAGAACACGCCCTTGCTGGTGCCGCCGCGCATGTAGGTGGCGGGAATCCTGATCTGTGGTGCGAAGGAAGCCATGGGCTGCGATTCTCGGTTCATGCGGCCACGGGTGTGGCGCAGGCGAGGAAATCCTGTGCGAAGCGCTGCAGCACACCGCCCGCTTCGTAGATCGAAACTTCCTCTGCGGTGTCGAGGCGGCAGGTCATCGGCACTTCGAGCCGCTCGCCGTTGCGGCGGCGGACCACCAGCGTGAGGTCGGCGCGCGGCTCGCGCGCGCCGGTCACGTCGTAGGTCTCGGTGCCGTCCAGGCCCAGCGTGAGGCGACTGGTGCCGGGCTTGAATTCGAGCGGCAGCACGCCCATGCCGATCAGGTTGGTGCGGTGGATGCGCTCGAAGCCCTCGGCCGCGATGGCCTCCACGCCCGCGAGGCGCACGCCCTTGGCGGCCCAGTCGCGCGAGGAGCCCTGGCCGTAGTCGGCGCCCGCCACGATGATCAGCGGCTGCCTGCGCAGCATGTAGGTTTCGATGGCCTCCCACATGCGCATGACCTGCCCTTCGGGCTCCACGCGCGCCAGCGAGCCGGCGCGCACGCTGCCGTCTTCCTTGCGCACCATTTCGTTCCTGAGGGTCGGGTTGGCGAAGGTGGCGCGCTGCGCCGTGAGGTGGTCGCCGCGATGGGTGGCGTAGGAATTGAAGTCCTCCTCGGGCAGGCCCATTTTGTGGAGGTACTCGCCGGCGGCGCTGTCCAGCAGGATCGCGTTGGAGGGCGAGAGGTGGTCGGTGGTGATGTTGTCCGGCAGGATCGCCAGCGGCCGCATGCCCCTGAGCGTGCGCTCGCCGGCCAGCGCGCCCTCCCAGTAGGGCGGGCGGCGGATGTAGGTGGAGGCGGGGCGCCAGTCGTACAGCGGCGCCACCTTGTCGCCCGCATCGGGCCGGATCGCGAACATCGGCTCGTACGCCTCGCGGAAGTGCGCGGGCTTCACGCAGGACTTCACGATGGCGTCGATCTCCGCGTCGTCGGGCCAGATGTCCTTCAGCCGCACTTCCCTGCCCTCGACCACGGCGAGCACGTCGCGCTCGATGTCGAAGCGCACGGTGCCGGCGATGGCGTAGGCAACCACCAGCGGCGGCGAGGCAAGGAAGGCCTGCCGCGCATACGGATGGATGCGGCCGTCGAAGTTGCGGTTGCCCGAGAGCACGGCGGTCGCGTACAGGTCGCGCTCGACGATCTCCTGCTGTATCGCCGGATCGAGCGCGCCCGACATGCCGTTGCACGAGGTGCAGGCATAGGCCACCACGCCAAAGCCGAGCTTTTCGAGCTCGCCCATCAGGCCGGCCTCTTGCAGGTACAGCGTCACGGCCTTGGAACCCGGCGCCAGCGAGGACTTGACCCAGGGCTTGCGCACGAGCCCAAGCCGGTTGGCATTGCGCGCCAGCAGGCCGGCGGCGATCACGTTGCGCGGGTTGCTGGTATTGGTGCAGCTGGTGATGGCCGCGATGATCACGGCGCCGTCGGGCATGCGGCCCGGCTCTTCGCGCCAGGGCGCCGCGATGCCGCGCGCCGCGAGCTCGGTCGTGGCCACGCGCGCATGCGGATTCGACGGGCCCGCCATGTTGCGCACCACCGTCGAGAGGTCGAAGTGCAGCACGCGCTCGTACACCGCGTCCTTCAGCGCATCGGCCCACAGGCCGGTGTGCTTCGCATAGGTTTCCACCAGCCGCACCTGCTCGTCGCTGCGGCCGGTGAGGCGCAGGTAGTCGATGGTCTGCTGGTCGATCGCGAACATCGCGGCCGTGGCGCCGTACTCGGGTGCCATGTTGGAAATGGTCGCGCGGTCGCCCAGCGTGAGGCTCGCGGCGCCTTCGCCATGGAACTCCAGGTACGCGCCCACCACCTTCGACTGGCGCAGGAACTCGGTGAGCGCCAACACCACGTCGGTGGCGGTGATGCCCGGCTGCGGCCGGCCCGAGAGCCTCACGCCGACGATGACGGGCAGGCGCATCCACGAGGCCCGGCCCAGCATCACGTTCTCGGCCTCCAGTCCACCCACGCCGATGGCGATGACGCCCAGCGCGTCGACGTGCGGCGTGTGGCTGTCGGTGCCGACCAGCGTGTCGGGGTAGGCCACGCCGTTTTGCGCATGCACCACGGGCGACATCCGCTCCAGGTTGATCTGATGCATGATTCCGTTGCCCGGCGGTATCACCTCCACATTCCTGAAGGCCCGCTTCGTCCAGTCGATGAAGTGGAAGCGGTCTTCGTTGCGCCGGTCCTCGATGGCGCGGTTCTTCTCGAAGGCATCGGGGTCGAAGCCGCCGCACTCCACCGCCAGCGAATGGTCGACGATGAGCTGCACCGGCACCACCGGGTTCACCTGCGCCGGGTCGCCGCCCTGCTCGGCAATGGCGTCGCGCAGGCCGGCCAGGTCGACCAGCGCGGTCTGGCCCAGGATGTCGTGGCACACCACGCGCGCCGGAAACCACGGAAAGTCGTGCTCGCGCTTGCCTTCGACGATCTGCCGCAGGCTCTGTTCGAGGATGGCCGGATCGCAGCGGCGCACAAGATTCTCGGCGTGCACGCGCGACGTATAGGGTAGCGTGGCCCATGCGCCTGGACGCAGGGCCTCGACGGCCTCGCGCGCGTCGAAATGGTCCAGCGAAGTGCCGGGAAGGTTCTTGCGGTACTGGGTGTTCATGGGGCGGCGCTCGGGCCTCTTGCCTTCTTGTCTTTTTACTTCCGATCCTGGATCGGCGCGAACTTCAGGTCTTCCGGCCCGGTGTAGTTGGCGCTGGGCCGGATGATCTTGTTGTCGACGCGCTGCTCGATGATGTGCGCCGCCCAGCCCGAGGTGCGCGCGATGACGAAGAGCGGCGTGAACATGGCCGTGGGCACGCCCATCATGTGATAGCTCACGGCGCTGAACCAGTCGAGGTTGGGAAACATCTTCTTGACTTCCCACATCACGCCTTCGAGCCGCTCGGCGATGTCGAACATCTTGGTCGAGCCCGCCTCCTGCGACAGCGACCTCGCCACGCCCTTGATGACCACGTTGCGCGGATCGCTCACCGTGTAGACCGGGTGGCCGAAGCCGATCACCACCTCCTTGGCCTCCACCCGGCGGCGGATGTCGGCCTCGGCTTCGCCGGGCGAGTCGTAGCGCTTCTGGATCTCGAAGGCCACCTCGTTGGCGCCGCCGTGCTTGGGCCCGCGCAGCGCGCCGATGGCGCCGGTGATGGCCGAGTACATGTCGGAGCCGGTGCCCGCCACCACGCGCGCGGTGAAGGTCGATGCGTTGAACTCGTGCTCGGCGTAGAGATTGAGCGAGGTGTGCATCGCGCGCACCCAGGCCTCGGAGGGCTTGCGGCCATGCAGCAGGTGGAGGAAGTGGCCACCGATGGAGTCGTCGCCGGTCTCCACGTCGATGCGCTTGCCCTGCGTGGACCAGTGGTACCAGTACAGCAGCATCGAGCCCAGCGAAGCCATCAGCCGGTCGGCGATGTCGCGCGCGCCCGGCAGGTTGTGGTCTTCCTTCTCTGGAAGCATGCAGCCCAGCGACGACACGCCGGTACGCATCACGTCCATCGGATGCGCGCCGGCGGGCAGTTGCTCCAGCGCCTCCTTCAGGCTCGCGGGCAGGCCGCGCATCGACCTGAGCTTCGCCTTGTAGGCGCGCAGCTCCGCCGCCGTGGGCAGCTTGCCGTGCACCAGCAGGTGCGCGATCTCCTCGAACTCGCAGACCTCGGCGATGTCGAGGATGTCGTAGCCGCGGTAGTGCAGGTCGTTGCCGGTGCGCCCGACGGTGCACAGCGCGGTGTTGCCGGCCGTCACGCCGGACAGGGCCACGGACTTCTTCGGCTTGAAGCCGGTGGGGGCTTCGGCAGGGGAGGCGATGTCGTTCATGCTGCTTCCTTTTCTGGATTCGGTTGTGCGTTGGGGATGCGCCTGGGCCGCCCGCTCTTGTCCACGGCGACCATCTCGAAGAAGGAGTGCAGCGCCTCGCGCGGCGCCTGCCCCAGTTGCTCGAAGCTGCCGGTGACGCTGACGGTGAGCGAGCTGCGGCCCTGCCGGCTGACCCAGGCGCGCAGCCGAAGCACGCTGCCGACCGGCACGGGCGCGAGGAACTGCGCGTCGCCGCAGCCGGCCATGACCACGTCGGCCTGCGCGAAGTCGCGCGCCGCCAGGAAGGCCGCCTTGGACATCAGCATCAGGGCGTTGCCGCCGAACAGCGTGCCGTAGTGGTTCGCATGCTCCGGGAACACGATTTCCGTGAGCTCGAGCGCGGTGTTCCGGTTTGTCATGATTCGCAATTTACGCAAATGCGTACCCATAATGAAGGACTGAATTTGCCAATCATTGCGAATAGAAAACGCCTGATTTGCAAATATTGCGAACACTAAAGATGCAGCAAGGAGCCGCACGATGAGCAAGACCTTCATGGGCGTGCGCCTGCGCAAGCTGCGCGCCGAGCGCGGCATGACGCAGGTGGCGCTGGCGCAGGCGCTGGGCCTGTCGCCCAGCTACCTGAACCAGCTTGAGCAGAACCAGCGGCCGCTCACCGTGGCCGTGCTGCTCAGGATCAGCCGCACGCTCGGCGTCGACGTGCAGCAGTTCTCGGAAGACGAGGAAGCCCGCCTCGTCTCTGGCATGCGCGACGCTCTGGCCGACAACCCCGGCGGTGAAGCCGTCGCCCTGCCCGAGCTGCGCGAGGTGGCCTCGCAGATGCCGGCCGTTGCGCGCGCGCTGCTCGCGCTGCACCGCCGCCACCAGGAAGCGATGGAGCGGCTGGAGATCATGGCCGCCGAGCTGGGCGACGGACGCGGCGAACTCACGAACGCGCGGCCCATGCCCTTCGAGGCGGTGCGCGACTTCTTCTTCGCCCACCAGAACCATTTCGAGGAGCTGGACCTGCAGGCGGAAAAGCTCGCCGACGAAGCGCACGCCCGCGGTGGTCCGCTGTCGGAATGGCTGCAGCAGCGCCTTTCGAAGCAGCACGGCGTGCACGTGGTGCCCACCGATGACGACGCCATCGACAGCCAGCGCCGCTACGACCCCGCCAGCCGCGTGCTGCACCTGTCGGCCGGCCTGGAGCCCGGCCAGCAGGCCTTCCAGCTTGCGACCCAGCTGGCGCTGCTGGAGCAGGCGCGGCTGATCGAGTTGCTGCTGCAGGGCGCCGACTTCAACGACGACGCGCCCACGCATGCGCTGGCCCGCATCGGCCTGGCGAACTATTTCGCCAGCGCCATGCTGCTGCCCTACGGCCTGTTCCTGAAGACGGCGGAAGCCCTGCGCTACGACATCGACCTGCTGGCGCGCCGCTTCGGCGTGGGCTTCGAAACCGTCTGCCACCGCCTGAGCTCGATGCAGCGGCCCGGCGCGCCCGGCGTGCCCTTCTTCTTCATCCGCGTGGACCGCGCGGGCAACATCTCGAAGCGGCAGTCGGCCACGCACTTCCACTTCTCGAAGACCGGCGGCACCTGCCCGCTGTGGAACGTGTACGAAGCCTTCGCGCAGCCCGGGCGGGTGCTGCGGCAACTCGCGCGCATGCCCGACGGGCGCACCTACCTGTGGGTGGCGCGCACCGTGTCGCACGGGCAGCGCGGCTTCGGCTCACCGAGCAAGACCTTCGCGATCGGCCTGGGCTGCGACATCCGGCATGCGCCGAGGCTGGTCTATTCCAAGGGTCTCGACCTCGCGGACCAGGAAGCGCCCACGCCCATCGGCATGGGCTGCAAGGTGTGCGAGCGCACGGCCTGCCCGCAGCGGGCATTCCCGTTCATCGGGCGGGCGCTGGACGTGAACGAGAACGAAAGCCGGTTCACGCCCTACGCGGTAGCGGATTCCTAGACGGCCGACATGGCGGCCGGGGCCTAGACTGCCGATACGGCGGCTGATGCCGCAGCGCGGCCGTCGCCGTAGACCGGCGGCGCCTTGACGATCGAAGTCAGCGCCGGCTCGGCCGCGCGCAAAGCGGTGAGATCGGGACGCGGCCTGCGCAGCTGCGCGCTGGACGAGAACGCCGCCTCCATCGCATGGGCTGCGCCCAGAACCTGGTGGTCGGCCCTGAAGCCGCCCACCACCTGCAGCCCGAAGGGCATGCCCGCATGGTCGAGGCCGCAGGGCAGCGTGATCGCGGGGTGCGTGGTCAGCGTGACCACGTAGGTCAGCGCCAGCCAGCGGTAGTAGTTGGCCTGCGGCTCGCCGTTGATGGCGGCGGCGTACAGCTGCGTCCACGGGAAGGGCGAGACCGGCGTGGTCGGCGACAGCACGAGGTCGTAGTCGGCGAAGGTGGCCTGGAAGCGCTTCAGCAGCCGGGTCTGCTCGGCCTGCGCCCAGGCACTGTCGAGCAGGCTCATCTTCGCGCCCATCTCGTAGTTGGCGCGCGGGTTGGGGCCGAGGCTGTCGGGGTCGCGCTCGTAGGCCGCCTGCATGCCGGCCACGAAGGCCTCGGCGCGCAGCACGTCGAAGCAGCGGTGCGCCTCGCCCATGTCGAACTCGACCTTGTCGCAGCGGCCGAACAGGTGCCGCATGGCTTCGATCTTGCGGCGGAAGGTGGCGCGGATGCCGTCGTCCACGGCGCAAGTGCCGAAGTCTTCGGTCCATGCCACGCGCAGCCGGCCCAGGTCGACCGGCGGCGGCGTGAGGAACGACATCGGGTCCAGCGGATAGCTCAGCGGATCGCCCGCGCACATGCCGGCCGATGCCGCCAGCTGCAGGCAGGCTTCTTCCACGGTGCGGCCCATGGGGCCGACGACAGAGATCGGCGTCCAGCCCAGCGGCTTGCGCACGCTGGGCACCACGCCGGGCGATGGCCTGAAGCCAACCACGCCGCACTTGGCAGCCGGAATGCGCAGCGAGCCCCCGGTGTCGGAGCCGGTGCACACCGGCAGCATGTCGCAGGCCAGCGCGGCCGCCGAGCCGCCCGAGGAGCCGCCCGCATTGAGGTTCGGGTTGAACGGGTTGCCCGTGGCGCCCCACACGTCGTTGCGCGAGTTGGCGCCCGCGCCCATCTCGGGCACGTTGGTCTTGCCCGCGACGACGGCGCCCGCGCGGCGCAGTCGCGCCACCAGCTCGATGTCTTCCGTCGGCACGTGGTCGCGGTAGATCGGCGAGCCCCAGGTGGTGAGCAGGCCCTCGGTAGGCTCCAGGTCCTTCACGCCCATCGGCAGGCCGTGCAGCAGGCCCAGCGCGTCGCCGCGCATGACGGCGCCTTCGGCCGCCTTCGCTTCAGCACGCGCGCGGTCGAAGCAGGTGGCGGTGACTGCGTTGACGAAGGGGTTCAGGCGCTCGATGCGCGCGATGCATGCCTCCAGCAGCTCGACGGGCGAGACCTGCTTGCTGCCGATGAGGCGGCGCAGTTCGACAGCGGATTTTTCGACGAGTTCGCTGGCGGAATCGTGGGTTGTCTTGGCAGAGGTCATCGATGTCTCTTGTTCTGGGCATGGCGCTGCGAATTCGCGGGACACCACGGAACCGGCTTCGCCGGGCCGTGGGTGTCGCCCCCGGCGAGGGGGTTGGCGCAGCGACACGAAGTGCGCGAAGCCCGGGGGAGAGCCAATTCAATCGGCGGTGATGTTGGCTCGCGCGGCAACGGCTCGCATGATCGGCAGTTCGCGGTTGATCAGCTCGACGCTTGCCGCCGCGCTGCTGTAGCTCGGCTCCAGCCCCGCGGCCAGCAGCTTGCTCCTGGTTTCCGGATCGGCGATGGTCGCGGCCAGCGCCTTCTCCAGCTTCGCCTTCACGTCGGCGGGCACCCCTTTGGGGGCCGCGAGCATGAGCCAGGAATCCATCTCGACATCGGGATAGCCGCTCTCGGCAAAGGTGGGCACGTCGGGCAGCAGCGCCGAGCGCTTCGCGGTGGTCAGCGCGATCGCCTTGATCTTTCCGTTCTTGAGCTGCGGAACGGCCGCGCTCACGGTGTCGATGCTGAACGGGATCTGCCCGCCCATCAGGTCGGTCATGGCCGGGGCGCTGCCCTTGTAGGGTATGTGCGTCATCTTCAGGCCAGTGGCGTGCAGCACGGTTTCGCCCGCGAACTGCGCGGTGGTGCCGGTGCCGAAGGAGCCGTACGAGTACTTGCCAGGCGCGGCCTTCACGTAGTCGACGAACTGCTTGACCGTCTGCACCGGCACTTCGCTGTTGGCCAGAAGGATCAGTGCTACGCGCCCGGCGATGCCGATGGGCTCGAAGCTCTTCACCGGGTCGTAGGGCAGGTTGCTGCGGATCGCGGGATTGACGGTGAAGGTGGAGCCCGAACTCAGCAGCAGCGTGTAACCGTCGGGCGTGGACTTCGCCACGTAGCTCGCGCCGACCACCGTGCCGGCGCCACCGCGGTTCTCGATCACCACCGGCTGGCCCAGTTCCTTGCCGAGCTTCTGGGCGATCACGCGGCCGTTGACGTCGGTGGCGCCGCCGGGCGGAAAGGGAATAACCAGCGTGACCGGCCGCGCGGGAAAACCCGTCTCGGCAGCAAGCGAAGCCAGCGGCATGGCGCCAAATCCAAGGCTGCAGCACAGCAATGCCATGCGCGCCACGAGCGGGAGACGGTTCATCGGGACTCCTGGAATTTCGACTGGATGACAGGGGTTCGAGGGTGCGAACGAGTTCATCCTAGGATCGTCATGACGGTGTCACAAGCGCAATGTTTAGAATTCTTCGTTGCCGAATCGGCAATCCACAGACTTCATCCAGATCACTTGCAGGAGCAATACATGGCGCCTCGTGCCTTGCAGGAAACCGCGGTGCGCTACTTTCTCGAGGTCGTGAAGACCGGTTCGGTGAAGGAAGCCGCGGTCAAGCTCAACGTCGCGCCTTCGGCCGTGAGCCGGCAGGTCGCGCGGCTGGAGCGCGAGCTCGACACCCTGCTCTTCGAACGCCATGCGCGCGGCATGGTGCCCAATGCCGCGGGCGAGCTGCTGGCGGCGCACGCCAAGCGCGCGCAGCAGGACATCGAGCGCGTCGCCAACGAGATCGCCGGCCTGCGCGGACTGCGCAGCGGCCATGTGCGCGTGGCGAGCACCGAGGGCTTCGCCTTCGACTTCATTCCCCGGCTGATCGCGCAGTTCCGCCTCAAGCACGCGGGCATCCGCTTTCACCTGGAGGTGTGTGCGCCCGCCGACATCTCACGCCTGGTGCGCGATGGCGAAACCGACGTGGGTATCACCCTCAGCGCCCTGCCCGAGCCAGGCATCGAGGTGGAGCTGCGGCACCCGAGCCCCATCCTTGCGGTGATGGCGATGGACCATCCGCTCGCGCAGCAGCGGCAGCTGTCGCTTCGCCAGGTGGTGGCCTATCCGCTGGGGCTGCCGCAGGAAGACAGCTCCATTCGCCGGCTGCTCGATGCCAGCTGCTCGCGGCAGGAGCTGCGCTACGAGCTGGCCATGTCCAGCAACCATGCGAACTCGCTGCTGAGCTTCGCGGCCGCGGGCGGCGGCAGCATCGCCTTCTACGGGCCGCTGTCGATCCGCACGCTGCTGCAGAGCAAGGCGCTGGTCGCTATTGCGCTGAAGGACCGAGAGATGCACGAGCGGCATCTCGCCATCGAGACCATGGCGGGCCGCTCGCTGCCCGATGCGGCGAAGGCCTTCGTGCGCTTCCTGGTGGATGCGGTGAAGGCCTCGGGCTGAGCGCTCAGCGCTCCATCAGCGTATTCGACGGCAGCGTCTCGTCGAGCAGCTTGCGCGCCGTCTCGATGCCGGCCACCGGCAGCAGCTTCGGGTCGAGCAAGCCCACCTGCACCAGCACGCTGGCCTGGTCCCAGTAGATGTGCTCGTGATAAAGCTTGTCGCCGCGGAACTTGATGACCGCGAGCAGCGGAATCTCCACGCGCTTGCCGGTGGGCGCCACGCCCGGCAGCATCCACGGGATCTCGGTGGTGTGGGTGAAGCAGAACAGCATCTCGTCGACCACCTGCGTGGCGCCGATGGTGCGCGAGATCGGCACCAGCGAGGTGTCGGGCGGGTTGCTGTTGACGAAGTGGTTCGAATAGAAGGCGTGCAGGTTCCTGTAGCCCACGCCGCCGGTCATGGTCGGGATGTGGTTGACGTAGGGCTCGGCCACCATGGTCGACATGGTGTCGTCGACGTTGCGCGTGCCGAACTCGTACTCGCAGTGCTTGTCCCACAGCGCCGAGAGGTCGTAGTGCGGTCCGATGGCGTCCTTCAGCGTGGCGATGCTGCGCTCGTGCGCCATCAGCGCCGAGGGCTTGTGGTAGTGCTCGCCGCCCAGGCGAGCGAAGGCGTGGTCCATGCCCGGGTACACGTGCAGCGAGACGCCGGGGCGGCCCTTGAGCGCCGCGGCGATGCGGTCGCGCGCCTCGGGCGGGCAGAACTTGTCGAGCTCTGCGATGTGCAGCGTGAGCGGGCGCCTGATCTTGTCGGCCTCGTCGAGCGCGGCATCGATGCCCACGCCGTAGTAGCCCACGGCCACGTCCGCGTCGGTGCGGCATGCCGCGAGGTAGGCCAGCTTGCCGCCGAGGCAGAAGCCGAGCACGCCGACCTTGGCACCCTGCACTTCGGGGCGCTGGCGCAGGGCGGTGATGGCGGCCTGCATGTCCTCCATGCCCTTGGCCTCGTCGAAGCCCTGGTAGAAGCCGAAGGCGCGCTGCCAGTCTTCGGGCGAATAGCCCAGCTCCACGTCGGGCTGCTGGCGCCAGAACAGGTCGGGCACGAGCACCACGTAGCCTTCTTCCGCGTAGTAGTCGGCCACCTCGCGCATCGTGGAGTTCACGCCGAAGATTTCCTGCGCGATGACCAGGCCAGGGCCGGTACCCGAGGCCGGCAGTGCGAGGTAGCCGCTGAAACTGCCGCTCGCGTCGGTGGCCTCGATGCGGATGCGTTGTGGTGCCGCTGCTTGAGGTGCTTTCTGCTGCATGTGTTTTGCTCCGTTCATGGGGTGGTGGTTGATGCGGGCCGCGCGCTCATTGCATGCATTCCGGATGTCTTGTGGTCACCTGGTAGTAGCCCGAATGAAAGACCAGCGGCTCGCCGTCGAAGCGGTCGTAGCGCTCGACCTCGCCGATGAAGATGAGGTGGTCGCCGCCATCGTACTGCCTGACGTTGCGGCACACGAATCGCGCGATCACGCCGTTGAGCAGCGGCACGCCGGACGTGCCCTCGCAGCACTCCACGCCGCCGAACTTGTCCGCCTGCGGCGTCGAGAACTGCCGCGACAGGTGATGCTGGTTCGCCGCCAGCACGTTGATCGCGAAATGGCTCGCGCCGGTGAAGTCGGCCAGGCTCGGCGCCTGCCGCGCGAGGCTCCAGAGCACCAGCGGCGGATCGAGCGAGACCGAGGAGAACGAGTTGGCGGTCATGCCCACTCGGCGGCCGTCCATCGCGCGGGTGGTGATCACAGTGACGCCGGTGCTGAATTGCCCCAGCGCCTTGCGGAAGTCGCGCCGGTCGAAGCGGTCCACGACGGCCTCGCGCGCCCGATCTTCGAGAAAGCGATCCGCCTCGGCGGCATCGAACCACCAGGGCGCGAAGGCGCGCGGATCGTCGAAGCCGTTGACCACGATGCTCGCGACCGCGGGCATGCTGGCGGCGCTCTGCAGCAGCTTCTGCAGATGAGGTTGGGGCGGCGCGAGCAGGCTGTTGGTCCAGCCTGTGGCCCAGCGGGCATAGCCTTCCCAGTAGCGGTCGAAGGTCTGCTGCATCCACGCGGCGTCGAAGGGCGCGTCGCCGTGTTCGAGGATGCGCTTGAGGTAGATGTCGGCGCACTTGGCCGCGTTGTTGGAGCCCTGTCCGGTGATCGGATCGTTGAGCACCACCGCGTCGGCCAGGCCCAGGACCTTGCGGCCCGACGGCAGCCGCGCCACCGGCTTGCGCACCGTGGGCGTGAAGCGGCCCGAGAGGATGCCGTTGTCGTCGGTCAGCTCGATGTCGCGGCAACGCTCGGCCTCCCAGGGCAGGAAGGTTTCCAGGATCCACTTGCTGCGGGCAAGGTGCTGCTGCGGTGTCTTCACGTCGGCCCAGCAGTCCATCGGGCCGCCCGGCACGCCTTCGAACACCATGATCTCGCACGGCCCCGTGGTCGTCAGCGCCGGAAACACGAAGTACTCGCCGACGCCGGGAATCAGGTTGAAGCACACCGCCGAGTGCGACGCGCGCGGCTTCATGCCCTTCACGTAGGTCAGCGCCAATGCGCGCTGCGGCTGCTCGTACGGGGAACGCTCGTCGTCGCGCTCGAAGAGCCTGGAGATCTCGCCCTTGCCACTCGCGACGACCACGAGGTCGTTCATCCGCGCGCAGGTCTCCAGGTCGTCGATGCCCATGTCCTGCAGCACCAGCCGGCCGCCGCGCCTCTCGAACTCGGCCATCCACGCGGGAATCTTGAGCCGCTGGTCGACCGACTGCGCGGGGCCGTCGAGCTTCGCGCTCCATTCGATGGCCTTGCCGCCCTCCGGATTGCGCACCGCGATGCCGATGCCCTCCACCGGCGGACACTCGTCCGCCCACCAGTCCAGTCCCAACTCGCGCTCGGTCTGCAGCGCGGTCTCGAACATGCACTGGCTGGACATCACCGGCCCTTCGCCGATCTCCTGCGCGCTGCGGTTGGAGAAGACCGTCACCTCGAGCCCCGAGCGCTGCAGGCCCAGGGCGAGCTGCATGCCGGACTGGCCGGCGCCGACGATGGCCACGCGTCGCTTCATGATGGGCTCCGCTCCAGGCTATGCGACGGCGGCGCAGGTGTCGATGAAGCGCTGCGCCTCGGTCGGATCCGCGAACCACGGAAAGTAGGTGCGCGGATCGTCGAAGCCGTTGGAGAATGCGCTGGCCAGCGGCGGCATCGCACCGGCCGCGCCGAGCAGGTTGAGCACGTGGGGCGGCGGCGGTGCCAGCAGCATGTTGGTCCACTGCGAGACCCATTGCGCGTAGCCGAACCAGTAGCGGTCGAAGGTCTGCTGCATCCAGGCCGCGTCGGCCGGGCCGTCGCCGCGCGCGAGGATGCTCTTGAGGTAGGTGTCCGCGCACTTGGCCGCGTTGTTCGAGCCCTGCCCCGTGATCGGATCGTTGAGCACCACCACGTCGGCCAGGCCCAGGACTTTGCGCCCCGATGGCAGCGTTGCCACCGGCTTGCGCACCGTGGGCGCGAAGCGGCCCGCGAGGATGCCGTTGTCGTCGGTCAGCTCGATGTCGTGGCAGCGCTCGGCCTCCCACGGCGTGAAGGTGTCGACGATCCACTTGCTGCGCGCGAGGTGCTCCTGCGGCGTCTTCACGTCGGCCCAGCAGTCCATCGGGCCGCCGGGCACGCCTTCGAACACCATGATCTCGCACGGCCCCGTGGTGGTGAGCGCGGGGAACACGAAGTACTCGCCCACGCCGGGAATCAGGTTGAAGCACACGGCCGAGTGCGGTTCGCGCGGCTTCATGCCCTTCACATAGGTCAGCGCGAGCGCGCGCTGCGGCTTGTCGTAGGTGGATTTGTGGGCATCGCGCTCGAAGAGCTTGGAGATTTCTCCCTTGCCGCTGGCCACCAGCGTGAGGTCGTGCGTCTGCGTGCAGGTCTCGAGCTCGTCGATGCCCGCATTCTTGAAGACGAGCTCGCCGCCCTTCTTCCGGAATTCGTCCATCCACGCCGGAATCTTCACGCGCTGGTCGACCGACTGTGCGCTCGAATTCAGCCGTGCCACCCAGTCGATGGCCTTGGCGCCCTTCTGCTCGGGATGCGGCACGGCCAATCCGATGCCATCCACCGTGGGGCACACGCTGCCCCAGTGGTCGAGCCCCAGGTCGCGCTCGATCTGCAGCGAGGTGTGGAACATGCACTGGCTCGACATGACCTTGCCCTGGCGGATGTCGCCTCCCGTGCGGTTGCTGAACATCGTGACCTCGTAGCCCGCGGCAAGCAGGCCCAGCCCCAGTTGCAGGCCCGACTGGCCCGCGCCGACGATTGCGATTCGCTTCATTGCCTTGCTCCTTGCTTGGTTGCTTGCTAGTCCATCAACTTGGGAATGGCGGGCACGGCCTGCTCGGGGCCCATGGCGGAGTAGCCGCCGTCCACCGCATAGTCGGCGCCGGTCACGAAGCTCGCGTGGTCGGAACACAGGAACAGCACCACCTGCGCCACCTCGTCCGGGTCGCCGACGCGGCCCAGCAGGTGGAAGGGCGCGGCCACGCGGTCGGTCTTGGCGCGGTCGCCATTCGTGAGCTGGTTCATCACGGCCGACCAGGTCCAGCCCGGGGACACGCTGTTCACGCGGATGCGGTCGGGCGCGAGGTCCATCGCCATGTTGCGCGTGAGCTGCGCCATCGCGGCCTTGCTCACCGGATAGAGCCAGCGGCCCGTCTGCGCCACGCTCGACGAGATGCTCGTGAAATTGACCACCGCTCCGCCACCGGCCGCCACCATGTGCGGATGCACGGCCTGCAGCATCGCCACCGCGCTGGCCACGTTCACGTTGAACGAGGTGAGCCAGTCGGCGCGCGGCGACTTGAAGCCGTCGTCCACGTAGGAGCACGCCAGGTTGACGAGAAAGTGCACGCCGCCGTGCCGCTCGGCCGCTTCAGCCACGCAGGCCTTCACCTGCGCGTCGTCCGTGATGTCGGTGCGCACGAAGTGCACGCCGGCGCCCAGCGAATCGGCCAGGGCCTGGCCGTTGCCGGCGTCGATGTCGGCGATGACGACCTTCACGCCCGCCGCATGCAGGGCGCGCACCACGCCCGCGCCTATCAGTGTGGAGCCACCGGTGACGATGGCGCTCTTGCCTTCGAGTCCCTTGAACATGACGCTTGCTCTCCTCGGTTGATCGGGCAGGCCCGGCTGGTGCCTGTGGGAGCGAACGTTAGGGGCAAGGGTTGCCAGGACGAGTCCCGCAAACGCAGGCGCTGTCCCTGGCGCGCAGATTTCTGGGGAGACGGCTCTCGCGGGCCCCGAGGGGAGGCCCGAATTGTGGGTAGGGATGGTTTTTGCTACGGTGCCCTGGCCCTGTACTCGCCCCATGGAAACCCTCACGACCCCACCGTTGCCGTTGCAGCGCTACCGGCTTTTCGAGAGCCACGACGTGGACGAGGCTCGTGAAAGCGTGGCCCGCATCTTCTGTCCGCACGGCCTGGTCATGCTCAGGCCGCGCACCACGCTGGACGCCTGCCACCACAGCGCGCGGCTGCATCGGGACGTGAGCCTCAACTACGTGCAGTACGGCCCCGGCGTGCAGATCGACCCGGGCTACCTGCAGGATTTCTTCCTGTTGCAGATTCCGTTGCGCGGCGGCGCCGAAATCCGCTGCGGCGCGCAGCAGATCGACGCCACGCCCCGCCTCGCATCGCTGCCCTCGCCCACCGAGCCGCTGTCGATGCGCTGGGCCGACGGCAGCCCGCACCTCATCGTGCGGCTGGCCCGTTCGGCGCTGCATTCGCGGCTGGAGTCGCTGCTGCAGGCGCCCCTCGGACGGCCGCTGGTGTTCGACCTCGGCGTGCCGCTGGACAGCCCCACGCTCGCGCCGCTGGTGCATTTCATCGACTACCTGCGGCTCACGCTCGACGCCGGCAACGGGCTGGAGGCCGGCGGCCCGCTGGCCGAGCATGCGGAGGCGTACCTGATCTCCAGCCTGCTGATGTCTGCCGGGCACAACCACTCGAAGGCCCTCGCCGGGGACAACCAGCGGCGCCTGCTGCCGCGCGTGGTCAGAAAGGCGCAGGAATACATGTCGGCGCATGCGGACCAGCCCCTGTCGCTGGCCGACGTCTGCCGCGAGGTCGGCTGCAGCGCACGCGCCCTGCAGCTGGCGTTTCGCCAGCATGCGGGTCAGGGGCCGATGGAGTTCCTGCGCGAGACGAGGCTCGACAGGGTGCGCACCGAGTTGCAGCGCACATCGGGCGGCGCCGCCGGAGCCGGCGTGCGCGAGGTGGCGCAGAAGTACGGCTTTCTCCACCTGGGGCACTTCGCGGCGCAGTACCGCTCGCGCTTCGGAGAGCGGCCCTCGGAGACGCGGGCTCCGCGCCCCTGCTGACCGCGCGCCCGCTGGGAGTGGATCAGACCGCCAGCGTCTGCTCCACGTCCTGCGTCTTGCGGCGCGCGAGCGCGAGGTTCGACTTCGACTTGTCGAGCACCAGGTAGATGAACAGGCCTTCGTGCTTCTGCAGCGGGCGGATGATGTGGTACTGGCGCCCCAGGGTGATCAGGATGTCCTCGATCACGTCGTTCAGGCCCAGTGCACGCATCGTCTTGTGCTTGGCGCGCACCACTTCGGTATTGCCGGCGGCGGCGACTTCCAGGTCGACGCCCGAACCGATCTGCCCAAGGATCATGCCGCTGCCCGAATCGACCAGCGCCGCGCACAACGCACCGTCGATCGTCATGAGTTCGTCCATGGATTGCTTGATGTTTGCCATCGGAGTCTTTCGTAGGTAGTCCATCGCCCTGATGATCGGCCGCCGCCCGGGCGAATGATGAGCGGCGGCCGCTTGTAAAAAGGCTGGGTGCTCAGGCTCGCTGTAGCGCGAGCGTGGCCTGCTTGGAGAAGTACAGCGCCTGGCCGATGACGGCGTCCTTGCCCGTCACCACGCTCACGATCAACCCCGCTTCCTCGTGGCGGGCCTGCAGCATCAGGATGTGGCCCAGCGCGGTTTCGATGGCGACGTTCTCGCACTGGCCGAGGCCGCTCTCCTCGCCCGCCACCGCGCCGAGCGCGGCCAGCGAGCTCGCGATGGCCGACATGCGCGCGACCTGCGCGGTGTTCTCGGCGCGCGCGGCGAGCTCCATGCCGTCCTCGGTCGCGATCACCACGGCCTTCACGCCCTTGATCTCGCGCATGAGCGTGTCCACGACGGTCTCGGCGGCGTCCTTGATGCGGGGTGCGATGTTCATGTGGGTGGGGTCCGGCGTTGCGGCAGGAAGAGAAGAAAAGGGAAGAACAGGAAAAAAGAAAGCAGTCCGGTGCCCGCTCAGGCTTCGAGCTGGATCAGCAGCAGATCGAGCAACTGCACCACCTGCTGCGGATCGGTCACGTTGGCGGGCAGCACGGGGCACAGCACGCCCTTGTCCTGCATGCGCTGGGCGTAGGCCTCCAGCCCGGGCTCGGGGTGCGTCTCCATGCGGCCCACCGCGACCACGCAGGCGGTCTTCTCGATGAGTTCGGCGAAGCCATCGAGATACACCTCGAGATCGGCCAGCGGATCGGGACGGCTGTTGTCGACCAGGACCACGAGGCCCAGCGCGCCGCGCGCGAGGATGCGCCACATGAAGTCGAAGCGCATCTGCCCGGGCGTGCCGTACAGGCGCAGCTTCTCGCCGTTGTCGAGCGTGAGCTCGCCGTAGTCCAGGCCGACGGTGGTGGTGGCCTTGGCGACCGAGGCGTCGTTGTTGCGCACCTCGGTGCGCACCGGTGGAATCTCGCTCACCGCGGCGATGGCCGTGGTCTTGCCCGCACCCATGGTGCCGGTGAAAAGAATCTTGTGCTCCACGCTGTTCAGGCCCTCGGTCCGGATGACAGCAGCCCCAGGCGGCTGCGGATGCGCGCGAGCAGGCCCGGCTCCACGGTGGCTCGCGGCGCGGGAGGCGCGGGAGGTGCGGCGTGAGGCGCCTCGTTGCCGGTTGCGATGTGCGAATCGGGCCAGATCGACTCGGGCGCGCGGCTGTTGGCGAAGCCGGTGGCCCCATGGCCACCACCACTGCTCGCGACGAAGCCCGCGCGTTCGAGCGCGGAGATGAAATCCGCGCACTCCTGCGCGCTGGCGTTCGAGCGCTGCTGCAGCGCCTGCAGCGAGGCCGGACGACTCGCGAGCAGCGTGGCGAGCTTCATGCGCATGGTGGTGTCGAGCAGCGTCGACGAGGGCCAGCGCAGCAGCCGGTATTCCTCGCTGCGCGCGGCCTGCTCGTTGCGGCTGCGCGAAGCCGCGGCCAGCCCGAGTTCGCGGGCATGGACCACCATCGCGCCGAGGCGGTTGAGCATGGCCTCGAGCGCATCTGCATGCAGCGGCAGGCGCAGGAACGGGCCGCGCGAGGGTGGCGTGTCGCCGATGGTCAGCAACGGCACCGGGCGGTCGGCCGGGTCTTCTTCAGGCGGCGCCGCAGCGAGCTTGTCGCCCACCACGCGGAGGTCGGCGTCCTCGACCTGCCAGGCCCAGTGCTGATGGGTGCGATGGTCCAGCAGCCGGACCAGGGACTTGAAGAGCAGTTCGTCGCGGGCCGGCAGGCCCTCGACGCTGAAGCTCAACAGCGGCCGGCGGGCACGCGAGGCGGCGACCGGCGTGTTCATGGACAGCCCCGGGACAGGCATGCGACGGCCGAAGCTGGCCGCACCAAATTGGGGCTTTCTTGCGGCTTGAACTGCAATTCCGGAGCTCCCCATGATGAACATTCACAGGGAGACGCGACGTCTGCCCTGGACTGAATGCCTAAGTGTTATGAGAATGTTTCTGGGAAAATATAACATTCGTTGCAAATAAAAACACTAGATTACAGAACCCGACTGTGGCCTACGGGAATCGGTGGGGAGGGGTGTGGCGAGGCGGCGACGGAATGGCGGATGGCTCGCCACTCCATGCACGTCGATGTGGCTGTCAGCCTGGCTGCGCGACTTCGTGAAAGCCCCGCGATCTGTCCCGCGCACGAGCTTCCCTCTGGGCAAGTCCAGGGCTGCCGGGAACTACCATCGGAACGTGGAAAAACAAATGAAATCTGCTGCCAGCCTTCTCGCATTTCTTCTGGCAGCCATGACCGCTCATGCCCAGACGAGCTACGAGCAACTGTCCCCCACCGCGCGCAAGAGTTACGACGCCTGTACCGATGCGGCAGCCTCGAAGCCAACGACCGAGGGCGTCCGCATTGCCATGAGCACATGCAACCGCCGCTTTTTCTCCGAAGAGCCATCTGCGGCGGCGGAGACCATGGACACGGAATCGTTGGCGGCCGCAATTGCCGAAGGCTTCAACAAGGAGCAGCAGCTACCGGAGGACGTCATCAGCAGGTCCGCCGTAGCCATCGGCAAGCAAGTCATCATCAAATACAAGGTGCGTTCGGGAGCTTGGGCTCCCGACAGTTTGGCTCGGAGGAAGAAGTTCGAGAATCTCGCCAAGGATGGTTGCGAAGTCTTCTCGGCGATTCCGGAGTTCTCGACTGGCGGGCTTTCGGTCACTTACATCTACGACGATGACGAAGGAAGTCGGCTAGCCAAGATCGTTACGAGTCAAAGGCACTGTGATCTGATTCGGTATCGCTAACGTCTCCCAGCGGGGAGCACCTGGCCGAGAAAGGTGCGAGGGCAGATCAAAGAAAAAAGTCCCGTCGCATGAACTGCGCGGGACTTTCAGAAACTGCCAGAGATTGATTCTGGCGGAGAGTGTGGCCGCCAAATTATAAACCCAGCGCCACCCAACAGCAACCAGCAAAGTACAAAAAACCTTTGGCCGCAAGCACTTACGCAAAGGCCATTGCCCAACAAAACCCAATGCGGTTTATTGGCAGCCAGTTCAAAAAATGGGCAAAAACAGGGGCATTTTTTAGGGTGCCACCCGGTAAAATTTGGGCCTAAAAGCAGCCGCCTATTAGTTGCAAATCCAACAAGGTACAGCTAGGCCCAAAAAAATGACCCGCCACAACCTACTAACCATCACCAGCATCAAAAGCAAAGCCAAAAAGCCCGGCTACCACCTGGACGGCCGGGGCCTGTACCTGCGCGTGGCCCCTGGCGGAAGCCAAGCCTGGATACTGCGCTACACCTTCCTGGGGCGCGTCCGCGACATGGGGCTTGGCTCCCTGGCCGACGTGAGTTTGGCCCGAGCTCGGGAACGCGCACAGGAGCACCGGATTCGAATCGCCGAAGGCATCGATCCCATCCAGCATCGCGAGCAGAGGAACATCGAACTCAAAGCAGCCGCCGCTCAATTGGCACAAGCTGCTGTCACCTTCAAAACATGTGCCGAGGAATACCACCGCGAACACGCTGGCGACTGGAAAAACGAAAAGCACAAGGATCAATGGATCAATACGTTGACCACCTACGCCTTTCCGCATTTTGGTGCTACACCTATGCGCGAAGTTGGGAAGCCGGAAATCCTCAAGGCGCTGACGCCGATTTGGAAAGAAAAGGCCGAAACTGCTGATCGCCTCTTGCAGCGGATTCGCAAGGTAATCAATTACGGTGCGGCCAAAGATTATTGCGGTGGCGTGGATAGCGAATTCTGGGAACAAGTCCGAATCGCGCTCGGCGCCAACAAGAAGGCCCGCGAGGTTGAGCACCACCCGTCTTGCCCGCATCCGCAGGTCGGCGCGCTGCTGGCGCAGGTGCGCGCCAGCACAGCAACAGCTACGGTGCAACTCGCCTTCGAGTTCGGCGTGCTGACGGCTGCCCGGTCGGGGGAGATTCGCGGTGCTCGCTGGTCAGAGTTCGACGAATCTCTGAGCAACTGGACGATTCCGGCCGAGCGCATGAAGGCTGGGCGTGAGCACCGAGTCCCGCTGCCGAACCGAGCTACCGAAGTGTTGCGAGCAGCGCGCGCCCTTCAAGCGGAACGGGAGGCCGAGCGCGACGGCGCAGCGAAGACTGCCGAAGCCAACGATCTGGTGTTCCCCTCGCCGCGCGGCAAGACCTACAGCGACATGGTGTTCACGCAGTTGCTGCGCCGCCTTGAGCAGCCGTACACGATGCACGGCTTTCGGGCCAGCTTCCGCACGTGGGGCATGGACCACACGCAGTACCCGGTTGAAATGCTGGAGTTCGCGTTGGCCCACTTGGTCGGCGATCAGACGGTGCGCGCCTACGCCCGTAGCGACATGGTGGAAAAGCGCCGGCAGCTGATGGAGAACTGGGCAATCTACATCGCGAGCCAAGCGACCTCAGCCGCGTAGTCGAATCCTTTACTGTCCACGCCGAAATAGAAACTGAGCTTCCGGGGCTAGCGCGCGTGCCGGCTCTGAACGCCCAATCAGCACCGCCACTCGGGAGAGCATACGACAGGCCCCTCCGACAGGCCTGCCGAGCAGGTCTACTCCGCAGCTTCTTTAGAAAACTGCGTTCTTGCGAGATTTCGAAGTGCAGGCACTTCCTTGTCGAAAACCGCTTCCATTCGCCTCACATGATCGACAAGCCATTCGATCATCTTCGGCCACGTATCACGGTTATGGCCTTCAAAGGGCGCAGCGCACTCGATGAGCGAAACCTTCTTGTCGTCCATTCGCCTCCAAGAAAGCGCCTCACCGAACTCCGCATCCAGTTGTTCCCGACGGGCATAAAGGTGGTCAAACAACGCCTTGTTCGCCTCCTTTGACCGCGTCCCAAGCGCAAAGTCCACACGCGCCTCGTCTCGATTAAAGATCATCGAGTAATAGATGCCGCTCGCCCCCGAACCGGCGTTGAGCCAGATGTCTCGGCTCGGGCTCACATTGGCATAAAGGCCGACATTGGACATCCGCAGAGCCTCAAGAGCTGCATGCCAGAAATCCGTACGCAGTTGATGGCGGGTCGCTTGACCGCGCTCGGAAGATTGCTCTTCATCCTCCTTCTCGGAGATCCCAATCATGAGTTCCTCGGCTTCAGGCAGCGGTATCACCTGCTCCACCGTAAGGAAAAGATCGCCACCGTCTTTGAATGGGGTTACTCTGAAACACTTCACAAGCACGCGGTGCTTCAAGAGCCATAAAACGGTTGAGGTTACTTCTTTGCGAAACTGCGCAGCCACCATGATTAGGCGCTGGTCGTTCCCGGGGTTGAGCACCACCTCGGCAAATTCTTCCTGCCCCAGGAAGTCACAGATGAGGGCCTTTGCATCTTGCCCAGGACCGGACTTATCGAGGTACTTCTGGAATATCTCGGCAATCTGCGATTTCGACAACGTCGAACAGTAGGACGCATACTTGAGTGCCTGCCACACGACATCTTTTCCGGAGTCGTCCAGCTTGTTTTCAATGATGACCAAGCCTCCGCTCTTGTCGATAGCTAGAAGATCTAGTCTCTCGCGGGTGTCATCGAAGCCATCAAATTCCTTTTGAATGATGAGCAGGTCTTCACCGAGAGCGTCAGGCTGGTTCGCGAGCCATTCCTGCAGATGGTTGCGCTCTGTGAATCCAAGCTCCGAGAAACTGAACTCCTTTACCTTGAGGATACGGTTCGATGTAGGATTGATTCGAAACATTGGGGCCGAGCAAGCTGACGATCAGATATCGGGCTGAAACAGGCAGACGCGGATTCCGACTTCGCAAGCTTTCAGTGCGGAATTGAGATTGGCGTGTCCGAAATGATTGGTGCCTGAGCCGTCAAGCTCACGGACCAGAGGCCCTCTGCCTCCTGCTTCGGCACCAGCAGATCATAGGTTCGAACCATATCGAGCAGGCCGGAGTGGCCGTAGGACTTCGGCGAGAAGGCCGGGTCGGTACGTTTGAGGTACTGCCCAAGCGCACCCAGACCAACCTTGCCTTCGGAGGTATCGCTAGCAAGTAAGCTGACTGCATCGACGATGAACCGAGGCCTGCGCTTGACTACCGGTTTGGCCGCTTCAGGCTTCGCCGTCTCGGGCTTCATGACAGCCCTTTCAGGCGTATCCACTGCCAGTTGAACAGCTTCAGACCTCGCCCATTCGAAGAACTGATCGCTGGCATTGCGGAGCGCATCCGGCGTCTTGGCCTCGCCAACGATGCAGACCGTCGCGCCACGCTCGCGTAGTTTCCGACAAAGATAGGCAAAGTCGGAATCACTGGTGACCAAGCAGAAGGTGTCGGCCCGGTGATCGAACATGGCCTCCATCGCATCGAGAGCCAGCGCGATGTCTGCGGTGTTCTTGCCGGCCGCATACTGGTACTGCAGGCATGGGGTGAACGCCAACCGGACCAGAGCCTCCTGCCACTTGTGAGCCAAGGTGCCGTGATTCCCATAGCCACGGCGCAAGACGACACGCCCAAACTGGGCGATCACGCGCAATGCGTACTCGAGGATTTCCGGGGTGACGTTGTCGCAGTCCACAAGGACTGCCACTCGAGTTTCAGCACTTGCCGACGCAGGATCCATCCGAAGGCTCGCCTCAGCGGTACCGGGCGAGCAGCGCCTGCAGTCGCTCCTTGGCTGGCGGCTTTAGACGCTCCGATCCTGCAAGCTCGCCAGCTTTGGCAAGGAGGCTGCTTTTCGCTTCGGCTTGCGAAGTCTTATAGAACTGCACAAGCTGCTGAGCATTGTCCGAAACAGCCACGGGGACTGGCTTTGAGCTGCCCCGATAGATCATCTTTTCCGGTCCTGGCAAGACACCGGATAGCTTAGGTTGAAGCACAGTCAACATCGCGAGCTGGATGCCGATGGCCTCGACGTATTCCTCTTGATACCACTTGCCCTGGCTTTTCTCGAACGCCGTTTCGTAGCGCTGAAGAATAGGTGGCAGTCCGTTGAGAATCTCGTTCGTGGCCTTCTCATTGCCGACGCCTGCGTGGGCGAGGCCATAGAACACCATGGCCGCGTTGTCCGCGTTCAAGACCGTGTCAACGCTCCTGCCGCCCTCGTCATGCAGCCAAAGGGGCTCATCTGGATATGCGACTTGTCGCTTCTCTGCCGCTCGCAACGCCAATACGTATTGATTCAAGAGGCTGGAGCTTTGGATTGCCGGATATGGCAATGCGGGCAGCGTGGCACGCCCGCAAGCAGTCGTCGCAACGACGGCACAAAGCACAAGCACTAGGCGGAGTTGGGGAATCTGCTTCATGTCACCAGTGTAATCATTGGTAACCAGAAAACCATCCCATATTCGTGCGAGTCGACTGGTGAAACTACTTACATTTCTTCATGCCGAGAGGGCCAGTTGATGCTGCCCGCTCGCCCTCCCCAAATTGCGACTTCAGATCTCGAATTCCGACAAGGATTTGCCCGCAGCCAGCACGTCAACTACCCACCTGGGCTTTCGTCCACGACCACCTGACCAAGTTTCACCGTTGGCATTACGGTATTTGGGAACCCCGATAGGGCGACCACCTTTGCTGCCTTTGGACGCAGCGAGCTTCAGGTCAGCAGCGGTGATGCCGTACTCCGCAATCTGCTTGCGTACTTCCTCGATCACCGTACCACGCTCGACTGCGTGAAGTTCCTTCGCTTGCTTCTTGAGTTGAGCAATCTTCTGCTCTTCTTGCTCGATTTGCAGGTTGATGTCGGCGAGCGATGTCATTCGGGTCTTTCCAAGTGAGGTTGAGTGCTTGAATAATTCCGCAATTCATTGCGGCGCACGCATTGTGCTTGCAAACCTCCGAGGGTTTATCCGAATTTCGAACGCCTATGACTTATTCACCCGAATGGTGAGTGAGTTGATGATTGAATGCTGGGCATGCCAGAGGAGTTGCTTTTGAGGTTCAGCCATCGCCAATTTTCTTGCGCTCTGCTCTCCGCGCTTTCTGATCAGGAACTCTTTGTGGATGATTTCGCCATTGAAGCGGGTTCCAGCGATCCAGGATGCCGGATTTGTTGGTACTGATGATTCGCTTTGACTTCTCGCGCTTGAGAATTGTGGGACGCCGCTCCCGCTCTTCTCTGGCGGTGCTGTGTCGTTTCACCGCCGGTGGATTCACATACGGATGGCACCTGTGAACCGCTTGTAAGGAATCTGGGCATAGACCGACACGATCTCGTGCCAGTGCTCAAGCAACTGGCGAGGCACCGCATGCGGGTCGTTGGAGAAAGCTTTGATGTGAATCGCGCGATCTTGCTCCAGCCTGACGAATGTCAGCCCCAGGCTCGCACTCCCCCAACGATTGAAGTCAAACCAGCTTGCGCTCGAGCCGTCGCTGGACAATGCCCCGATGACCGGATACTGCGGGTAGTGCCCCCAATCGCCAATAGGACGGCCCAGCATTCCGTCGAGAAAAGCACGACCGTCCTGGGTCGATCCATAGGTCAGGCTCGCCACGCGATGCTGCATCTCACGTTCCACCGCGACAGCGTCGGTCTCGAACGTCACATAAGCCTCTATGTGCGAATGGGGGGCGACGGTTGCGTTGACCTTGCCATCGCTGACGACTTTGGCATCTGCGGCAAAGTAGAAGAAGTACTCACCGAACGGCTCACGGCCCCATGAATAGATATCGTCGAGGACGCCCGGTGCATCTGTATCGACGGGCCTTTGCATCAGGATGTCCATGGTCGCGTTCTTATCAAGTGCAGTTGCAGAGCCGAGTAGCTCATGGCGATATTGTCCGATAGCGGAAGTCCAACCTGCAGGTCGATGACCCATCAATTCGTCGAGTTGAGATTCATGTTCGCTGACTTTCTGGTTGCGGGGGTCGATGTCGACCAGAAGCATCTTGCGTGGCGATCTTCGCCTCGCGCACGACTTCCTCGACCGGATGGACCCGCGCCATTCCCTGCATCTGTGCGAGCTGCCTTTGCCGTTCGGCAATGGCAAGGCGCTCTGCATCCTCGCCATAGCGGTAGACACTGAACGCTTTTTGCAGGATGTTGCCCGGACCTACCCATGTCTTCGCAAGCCACTGTCGCGGACGACCGTCGGGCCACACGATGCAGGTCACGCCCGGGATGCCCGTCTTGTTATTGCGTCGCACCTTCTGGGCGCGCTCCTTGCGCGCGACTGGCGGGTGGGCCGCCACGATCTCATCGCGCCACGCTTGGGCCAGTGCGAGTGCCACATCCCGCCCTCCAAGCTTCGCGAACGAGAACGTGCGGTTGAAGCGCTGTCGGTTGCGTTCGATCTTGACCCGCCAATGCGTCTGATGTTCGACGACCCCGTACATCGGCGCGCTTCGCAGGCCATTCGACAAGCGGTCGGCTTGTTGGCTATGTACGAGGTGAGTATCGTAGTGGGCCACCATGAGCAACAACTGCCGTTCGCGAGCCATGATCGCCAGTTCGCGTGCAGCCTGGCTTTCACGGGTGAATCGGTGGACTCGGCCAGGGCGGGCATCGGGGATTTGCGCGCCAACATCAAAATACTCACGCAGCACCGCGCCATTACCCAGAGGCGTTTCCGCCCACCAACGTTCAGGGCGTCCATTGACGTCCCGTTGAAGCCGGATGCCACCCGGTTTGCCACCACACAATGCCAACTCGATGATGCGCCATCGGGTGATCTCGCGATGAGTGGCCATGACGTCATCGCGCCACTGCTGGGCTATCGCCAGCGCGGTTTGGACGCTACGTTCAGGGCGGTCTTGATTCCCGCCTTCCGAGCTTTTGAAGGCCTTGCGATGCGATATGCCATTGCGAGTGATCTCGACCACCCACCCGGCTCGTGCATTGCGCACGATGCACTGCATCGCAACGGGGTTGGGCTGGCCTTTGGGCATTGCGGTTTCTAGAATCTCGCATTGAGATTGAAGGCAAGCATCAAAACCCCGATTCCCACGGCATGGCCTCATCCGTGCCGCTGGACCCGCAGTACGCCCAGGGCTCGGAACGCCTGTAGCCGCCATAGCCAGTACTGAACTGCACCTCGTATGGCGGCAGCAATGATTGGTGAGGTGACTGCCGATACATCCGACTCAAGGCACAGGATTGCAAGGCCTCATTCATGGTATGGACGCCCAGCTAAAGGTCTTGTCGCCGCTTGCACGCCTTGTGTCCCGTCCACGCGTCGCTGTATGCCGGCTCCACAATGACAGGAAGCGACGTGTCGCCGATCTTTTGGGATACTGTCAACAAGCACTGGAGGCCGAGAATCTGGCCCTGAAGTACATATTGCGCGTCCGCCGTCGTGGCACGAAATGAAGCGGTCACACTGCATGACATAATTCCACTGCCGTAGGCATAGCCGACAAGAATGTCCTTGTTGACAGGAATCTTGTAGACAGTTTCGGCATGCTCCGGTTTCGCAGGCTCAGACTTGAAAAATCTTCCGCAGCCGCGGTCGTCGGCTATCGAGAAACTCAACGTCTTGGAGCCAGCACTTCCTGGTCGCCAACTTGTTATCTTTGAGGGGACGACTAGCATGGCGGACGGACCGTCATCGCTAGGCACGTACGGTACTGCCGAGACACAACCGCCCAGTGATATGGCCATCACAACGGCAAGAACTCGTTTCAAGCAACCTCCACCAAGTGTCTGTGCTTCACTCAGAAGCTGGCATTCAGATTAAAGCCCAGCGTGACCTTCGCAGTGCGATAGCCCTCCGGCTTGCTGATCGGTGTGCCGACGAAGAAGTCGTAGCTCAGTTTGCTCCACTGGCCTCGCACACCGACGACTGCGCCAGCCAAGCTGCGGCCGAGCAGATCGACCGTCGAGCGGCCGCCGACATGGCCATAGTCGGCACCGACGTACAGCTCTGCCCCGCTTTGACCCACGGCCCATCCGATGTCGTTGCGGATGAGCCAGCCGCGCTCGCCCATCAGGCTTGTCTCTCCATCGAAGCCGCGCACCGTGTAGCGCCCGCCGATAGCGAAGCGGTCCTGCGGCGTCAGCGGCGTGCGATTCCACTGGGCGCGGATCAGGCCGGAGTAGCGCATCTTCTGCTCGCCCAGCTTGAAGGGCGCGTTGAGGCTGATGTCGGCGGTATAGAGCTTCAGGCGCGAAGTGCCCTCGCCGAACTCCTCTTCCGGCGCAGCACGCGAGCCGAAGCCACCGGTGCCGCGCTTGTAGGCCAGCGTGCCTTCCAGCGTCGCGTCACCGATGTACTCCTTGTGATTGAGGCTGAGCTCCCAGCCACCGACCACGCGGTGCTGCACCTCGACCTCGGTGTCGTCCACGAAGTTGCGCGACTCACGGCGCCAGCCCTTGATTGCCACGGTGGTCTTTCGGCTCTGGTCGCGGTAGACGAGACGTGAGAGCTTGACCTCGGCGTTGTTGGTCTTGCCGGCGTAGACGTAGTCCTGGTTCAGGCCGGTCACGCTCTGGTGGTACTGGCTGTTGGAGGCCGTGAGGCCCAGCAGCCAGTAGCCGTACGGCAGCGAGTAATGAACGGTCTGGCCCTCGGTGCCCTTGGCTGGGTCGCCGAAGACGTGGTTGTTGATGTTGTGGTTGGCGCTGACGTAGAACAGGTCGTTCAGGCCGAAGGGGTTGTCCAGGGACAGCGTGGCGCCGGCCTGGTAGCGGCCGGTGGCTTCGGTGCCACTGTCGTCCAGGCTCAGGGTGACGCGCCACTTCTTGGACTGGACGTATTTGACGACGAGGTCGCTGTCGCCGGGTTTGGCGTTGGGGGCGGTCGAGGGTTCGATCTGGATGTCGGCTTCGGCGGTCGGAGCACGCTTCAGGTTCTCCAGACCCTGCTCGATGTCGCGCAGGTTCAGCAGGTCGCCGCGGCGGGCTGGGATGGCGGAGGCGAGCAAGGCGGAGGCACCAAGCAGTGTCGACGAGGACTCGGCCGTGGTACGAATGGCAGCAATCCGGCCGGGCACCAGCGAGAGCGTCAATGTGCCAGTCGACAAGTCCTGTGGGGCAGCGAGGGCTCGGGTGGTAACGAAGCCGCGGGCGATGACGGCTTGCTGGGCGCGGGCAAGAACCACGTTGACGCCAGCCGTGCCGAGGCAGCGGCTAACAGGTGAATCATTGCCTTCGGGACCGGACAGATCGGCGACGGCCCACTGGAAAGACTCGGACTGTTCGCCAACCAGCAACACGCGGTCGATGCGAAAGCACGGGGACTCGGATTCGGGGATGCGCTGCGCGGGCGCAGCCGGCGCGGCCTGCGGTCGTTGATCGGCGGTGCGCTCGTTCTGCTCACGCAAGGCGCGCTCACGCTCTTGCTGCCGCTGTTGTTCGACAAAAGGTTGGGGGGTGCTAGCTGATTGAGCCCACGAACACAGTGATAGTCCCATGAGACAGGCCATCCATGCCCCTTGTATGGCCGTAGGTAAGCCAACTTGGCTGCGTCTTTCCAATTTTCCTCCCAGCTCGACTTCTTATTTTGAGAAACTCAATCACTTGAGGCAAAGCTCAAGAAAATGAAATTAAACCCTTGGCCGTGTCACGGGCTCATTCTTCGTAATAAATTTCGTCCACAACAAATGTCTTGCAGATAAAGGAGTAATCGCGAATCTGTCGAATTTCTTCCTCAGCAAGCCACTTCGAGGGTGCCAATTCAAGTTTACTTATCACCCACTCAAGGTCTGCAGCGGCTTGACCAAAGGTAGGAAACTTCAAATACTCCTCTCGCGAGAGAGCGTCCCACTCCATTTTTTGGGTTGTAAGAGATTCAACTTTCCCACCAACTCCATCATGGACGACAAAGAATAGCTGGTTGCAATCTCCATGGCCCAAAAAGAAAGAGAAGCCTGAGATAAAAGCAAAAACAGAAGATCGAAAAACCGAATCAACAGGATTGGGCTTGCCAAGCGATTCAGGATAAGCGTAGATCTCATCCATCAATGAGATCATTCCATCCTCTAAACTTTGATAGTCAAATTTGAGAGTTACTTCTTTGACTATCAACTGATCCCACAACCCCTCAATCTGCTCCCTCAGATCAAGCTTTCTGGGAAAGCCAACCTCTTTAATTCTGATTTCAATGTTTTTGTAGAAAACCTGAGCGCAAAAAGCAGAAAACACCATCTGCCGCTCTACAGGCAGCGCGCTTAGCCGCTGAAAGATTTTCTCAAGTTGCGAATTTTTTTTGATCTGAATCAACATTTACTGTCCTCGATAAGATAGCCAGCGATCTGTTCCTGTACCATTTTTTGACGCTTTGTTTGAAAAGGTCACGCCAGGAGCATTTGTTATTGGTATTCCACTGGTTGTCTGGAAAATGGTGCTATTGCTTTCACAATTGGTGCACATTGGCTTGCTGGGGGCAAGAACGATGGATTTAATTTTAACCCCAGGCAGGGCTTCTGCAATATTTGTGACGATTGCATTAACGGAATTCCCTTCCGCATGCACATTTACGCCACCTTTTGCCAAAGGAACAATGCCGTTGGCTGTAAGGAAGTCTCTAGCGTCACGGCTCAAGACAGTCCCGCCGCTCTGAGAACCCACCAGAATGGTAGAGCCGTCTTCCAGTGTGACGCGTGAAATGTTGATCGTCTTGTAGTTGCCAAGCTGTGCGTCCAGTGACTTGGCCAGCGCAACCAGTCCCTCGTCCCCTGCGGTCTCGTAGGCCTTGGCCGTATCAAGTGCCTTCTGCCGGAACGCCGCGGAGGCCAGTGTGTCGCTAGCCAGTGGAGTCCCCATCGCATCGATCATCTTCCCGATGTTCGGACTAATGGGAGGCAAGGGCGCGGCGGTTGCAGAGCCAGTAAACCATTGCTTGACCCCCGTGCTGAGTCCTCCCACGAGATCAGATGCAGTCTTCCACGTGATCCCCGCAGTCGAGCTGACTGCCTCCACAATCGCGGCGACCCTACCAAGGTCACTCGTCGCTATAGAGCCTTCGGCCGCAAGCCCGAACTCCACGAAGGCAGCACCAACGACCTCGCGCTGAGTTGGCGTGAGCGGATAGCCCGAACAGTCGGTTGCGGCGGCGCAACTTTGAGCCAATGCCAGGACACCAGCGACGACGACGTTGCTCATGCTGCGAACGCCGCCCGTATCGTTCTGGTTGCGGAAAGCCTGATACAGCCCGGCAGCATCATTCAGCGCAGCACTGAGCGTATCCAGATTGGCTTTGCTGGGATCGAGCAAGGCAGCTTCTTTGGCTGCGGCCAGCTTGGTAATCGTGCCCTGCTGGGCTTTGTCGACCACATCCCATTTGATGCTTGTCGTGATGCGGCAACCAAGGTCATCACCGCACGCGGCAAGTTCCGCGCGTTTCTTGCGCTCTTGCGATCCACTCAGCTTGTTGTTGGCCGCTGCGTTCGCACCGGCCGCTGAGGCGATATCCACAGCAGCCTGGCCACCCCCGACGAGCGCCCCTGCCAGACCGGCCATCAACCGGCTGATCTGGACCGTTTGATCCTGATACGCAAGATTCCCGTCGGGGTTGTACAGGTCCGCTGTCAGGTGACCAACCAGTGCACCAATCGCGCCCGCACCACAGCCACTTCCAGAACTGATGCCGCTGGTACCACCTGCTCGGCCCGCTCCGACGACACACCCCGCAATGACATGGGCGACATTACTGGTCAGCCCGTCGATGTCCGCCTGGCCGATGGCAAAAGCGCTCTGTGCCGCCAAGGTGTCCAGGAAGGCGGTTCTCAACCCATTCTTGAGGTTTTCTTCCAGGCTGCCACCATTGATCGCTGTTGCGACCAAAGCGCGCGCGGTGCTCGCCTGCAAGTTCTGCCCGAGTTGGGTGAAGAAGCCTTGGCTGCCGCCACCGACTGCCGGCAAGCCGAGAGGATTTAAGTCAAGGCCCGCCAACACGCCACCCGTAACGATGGCTGTCAGCAGGTTCTTCACATTGGCACTGCTACCCAGATCATGCAGGGCCCCTGCAAGATCGCCTTGGTTGTTCGCGAGGGCAACTGCCGCTTGTCCCGCCAAGGCTGTGAGCCCCGCAGTCACCGCTCCACCCACAACCCCCGAGATGGTGAGACCCGTCCCAGTCAGGAATGCTCCGCCACCTGACAATGCAACGCCTTCCCCAACGCCGATAGCGGCCGAATTGCCAACTGCTGCGCCAGCACCTTGTGCAGCCCCGAAGCTCAAGTAGCTTGCGACCAGCGTCACAATGGCCGCACCTTCTGGCGTCAGCCCCTGCTTGTCGTAGTCCCAGGTTTTGTGGACTTCCTCGACACGCTGCCAATCGATCTTGCCGCTGAGCTTGGGATCATTGGCTAACTGGTTCACCCAACCCATGCCTGGCTGCTTGGAAAGCTGTTCGATACTGTCACGAGCGCCCAGGCCGGCCTGTACATGATTCGCAGTGACGGACAGGCTTCCAGCGTTGATCTGGTTGTAGTTCGTCGTCTGGTTGGTGCTTCCGTTGTCCCGGTTTACCTGGTAAACCACGTCGCGCCCCTGACTGGTCGTGCGCGTGGTCTCTTCGGTCGTCTGCGTTCCCATCAACAACGTATCAGCGGTCAGGCTCACTTTGCCCGGCGTGTTGATGGTCGTACCCGCCAAGGCCAATGTATCGGCGGCGGTGATGCTGACATTTGCGCCGTTGATGTTGGTTCGGGTCAAGGTCGTGGTATCCACCTCGGTGGCGGTGGTCTCCCTCGCCTTGATGCCTTTGCCGACATCCTTGAGGATGGCCATGCTGCCGAAGTCGTACCAGGCGCTCTTGCTGCTGGTCGTCCCGGTCACCGACTGCTTGTTCGTGGCCGCCTGAATGACGACATTGCCGCCCAGGATCTCGACATCCTTGGCTGCATCCACCAGCACGCCCTGCAAGAAGACACCGTTGTTGCCTTGCAGCAAGATGCCGCCGTTGCCGCTGGTGACGGTGCTTGGCGCAGCAATGTCGGACTTGACCTCAATGCCCGTGGTCGTCGCCTTTCCGGACGGCATGACAAACCCCATGGCGGCGCCAAGCGCACTGATTCCTCTTTTTTGTTGATCCAGTTCGACACTGACGTTCGAGGTGTTGCGTCCTTCTACGACCGTGAGGTTGCGTTCCGCCACTATGGCAACGCCATCCTTGCCGCTGATGCTGGAGCCAATGATGTTGATGTCGTTTTTCGCGCCAATAGAGACAAGTCCACCAGAGAACTTGCTGCCCACACTTGTCGTGGCGTCGAAGCTGCCGGAAAGCTTGTTGTCTGTACGACTGAAGGTTTTCTTGTCCGACCACTGCGCGGAGTAGTTACCAAGCACCTTGGCTTCACCCGCTTCGATATTGATGTCCCGGTCTGCATGCACGCTCAGCAAGCCTTTGCCCGCATCTACGGTCGCCTGACGCGCATTGACGTCACGCCCGGCACTCAAAATCGTGGTGCCGTTGGTGGAGATAGTGCTTCCAAACTCTTGTGAGCTGGCCATCGCCATCGATGTCGTGGAACTAACGCCCATCATGGCTCGGGTCTCTGTCACAGTCCCCAGGTTGACATCGTTCTTTGCCGTGATCGAGGTGTAGCTGCCAGCGCCTTGATTGGAGATGATCCCTCCGATCAGGTTCACATCGCGACCGGCGCTGGCAATCAGCGTTCCTCCCGGGTTCGTCACGTAGAGGCCCGCGACGCGGTCCACGTTCGTGTTGTATCCGTTCGTCTGGGTAGTGGTGCGGATGTTGATGTCGCGCCCCGCATCGATTTTCAGACTGTCGCGAGCGTCGATGCTCCCGCCGATATTGTTCAGATCAGTCTTGGCATTCAGCGTGACGCTGCCGCCACTGATACGACCACCGAGGTTGTTGATGTTGTCGGCATCGATCCTGAGCAGGGTGCGGCCGGCGATGGTGCCCGTATTGACGAGGTCCCCGCTGCCCTTGATATTGAGCGTATCCGCGCTCAGCACTGCGCCATTGCCGTTGATGTCCCCTGGGCGTACACGAACATAGAGCTGCGGAACCAAGACCTGCTGAGTCGAACCGTCGGGCAAGGTCACGGTTTGCTCGACCAGCCAAACGATGTCACTGGTGAGCTGCGCCATCTGCGCCGGAGTCAGGGCGATGCCGGGGCGCAAGCCATACTCCTTGGCAAAGGTCGCGCCTGCGTTCATCAACGCGGCGTATTGGTCTTCATCACTACTGAACCCGTCAAGGTAGCGGTAGCCCGTCAGTTGGGCTACTTGCTCGCGGATCAGTTTCTGCTCGTAGAAGCCATCGCCCAAGCGCTTGAGCGTGTTGTTCGGGTCGAGTCCAAGACGGTCGAGCAGATAGTCGCTGCTTAGCCATTGACGATAGTTCGCGAAGCGTGGATCTGTCTCGATGAGGTATCGATTCCCTCCGTTCAGGCCGAACAGGCTGGCGCGTGGAACGGTGACATTGGGCGTGCTGGTACGAACCACCATCGGCACGGCTTGTCCTCCGGCGCTTGCGGCCCCATCCGTGCCTGTCGCTGCACCTGCGCTCGCCCCGCTGGCTTTGATCACGCCACTCACATTTGACGGCACTTCAACGATAGCGCCCTGGCGCCCACCAGAAGCAACGCCGCCACTGCCACCTACGACGTTACCGACGGTGGTGTAGCCAGCGACGCCAGCGTTGTAGCCCTTAGTCGCGCTCAGATGCTCCTGAGGTTGGTAGTCCGTGAGTTTGTAGGTACTTGTCGTCGTTGTAGGAGGGATATAGAGCGGATCCTCCGGAGGCTTTCCAGGGCGATTGGGGTTGTAGCCAATCCAGATTGCGCTCACGGTGGTATCGCGTTTGCCCGGCGTAGCCTGGTTGTCTACATCAGGCGCGTCCAGAGCGCCGCCCGCCATGATCTGGCTGTCGCGGTTGTAGACGTGACCATCAAGACGCATGTTGCCGCCGGAGACGATGCGCGCTGGGTCTGCCGTCCCCGGGGTGACCGAGTCTTCAGTGACCGTGATGTTGGTGACGGCGTTGGTCCAGCCCTTACCAATCACGCTGACCGTGCCGTCTTCAGCCTTGTGATAGACCAGCCGTGTACTCGGGTCGCCCCACGTGATGAGGTTGCCCTGTGCATCGAACGGCTCCCAGGATTTCCCATCCATCGTGATGATGCTGGGGACCGAAACGGTGCTGCTGTTGGTTGCGACCTTCAGGTGCGTGTCGAGGTTGTTGATGCTGCCCATGGCGATGGACATGTCACCTAACGATTCGATGCTGGCACTCTCGTTGTTGAGCGTACCGCCCTTGCCGGTTGCTTGCCGCTTGGAGTCCAGGGCGCCACCGATAAACATGTCACCGGAACTGAAAAGCAGCGCATGCTCGCGGTTATTGATGGTGCCCGCGCCGATATCCAGGCTGTCACGAGCAGCTATCGTTCCAGCTTTGGTGACACCATTGGCCGTCTCTGCATCATTGTTGAGCGTACCCGCCGCAATGGAGACTGCGTCGCCGTAGATGCGTCCAGTGCCGATGTTGGTCAGTGTTCCCGCATTGACCTGCGTGCTTCCCTGGCTGTCGATCAGGCCACGGTTGGTCAGTGTTCCCGCGGCGTTGATGACGGTGTGCGTCCCGGAAATCTCCGCGTTGACGGCATTCTCGACATCGTTGCCACTGGCCGTGACGGTTCCACCCGCCAGCAGCTTGCCGTTGTTGGTCAGCTTGCCGGTGGTCGCATACGTGAGGTTGCCGCCAGCCTTGACGTCGACGTTGTTGGTCACATCCTGCGCCAAGGCAATGCGCAGGTCATTGACGCCCACGGTCGTGCCGTCGCCGCTGAAGCCCTTGGCGTCGATCTCCAGCTTGCCGAATGCGGCGGTCTGAACCTTGCCGTCCGAGCCGAGCACAGCGGCCGTGCCTGCGATCAGCGTGCCGCCGGTGTTCACGACGCTCAGCGTCTTGGCGCTCGGATTGGCGGCGTTCGGATCGACGAGCTTGAGGGTGTCGCCGGCTGACATGAGGCCGCCCGAGGAATTGTCCACGGTGCCGCCACTGGTCACCGTGAGGTTCTGCGCCGCACGCACCGCGCCCGTCTGGTTCCCAAGGTCCGTCGCATTGATCGCGACGTTCGTGCCCTCGATGCCCTGGTTTGTGCCGCTGGTGCTGGCGTTGTTGACGTTAGCAGCGTTCAGGGTGAGGGTGTCGCTGGAGCGCAGCAGGCCGCCGGCATTCTGGACAGCACCGGCATTGACCGTCAGGGCGCCGACCGCCTGCGTCTGGCCGCCGCTGTTGTCGTAGGTGGCGCCGTTGGTGTTGACCGTGACGGTGGACTGCCCGATGACCTGTCCGCCAGCGGTGTCGGAGAAGCTTTGTGTACTGGCCCCGATGGCGCCCTTCGCGCCGATGAAGCCGGCCGCGTTGTCGAGCACTCCTGTCTTCAGATCGAGCGTGCTGGCGCTCGCGATGCCGCCCTGGCCACTGGTGTAGCCGGCGGCGTTGGTGTTGGTGAGCGCCTGACCGTTCGTGTCGATGGTCATGGCAGCACCCGACTGGGCGAGGCCTGTGTCGTTGTTGAGCGCCCCTGACTTGATATCGACAGCGGTGGTCGCAGCGATTGTCCCCTTGGCGCTGTTGTCCAGGGCATTGCCGTGCGTGTCGATGCTCAGGCTGTTGCCGAAGACCTTGCCGCCCTGGTTGCTCAGGCCACGGTTGTCCAGCGTGGTGGTGCCGCCAGCCTGCAGCGTGCCGCTGTTGTTGGTGGTCGTGCCCGTGGTCCTGACGGTCAGGATGCCATTGACGGCTGCGGTCGCCCCTGCGCTGTTGTCCAAGCTGGCGGCGGTGACCGTGGTGTTGCCATTGGCGGCCAGCGTGCCGCCTGCGTTCGTCGCAGCTCCGCCGACAGTGGCGTTCAGGTCCCCAACCGCCGTGACATTGCCAGTGTTGTTGTTGAAACTGCCTGCCGCGATGGTGGTGTTGCCACCGGCGCCGATGATGCCCTTGTTGCTGTTGTCCAGGAGGCCACCAACCGTCAGATCGAGACTGGAGGTTTCTGCTGCGCGTATGGTGCCGCCCTGACTCGTCAGGCTACCGGCCGCGATGTTCGTGTTGCCATTGCTGGCAATGGTGCCGGAGGTGTTATCGACCGCGCCCACGACCGTGATACGGGTGGCATCGGAGCCGGTCTGAACAATCTGGCCGCCCCGATTGCTGAGCGAGCCGGCGTCGATGGTGATCTGCTTGGCGCTGGTCGCTGCCTTGCTTCCATCCTGATTGAAAGTGCCCGACATGGCGACAACCAGCGCATTGTTCGCCGTGATCTGGCCGTCCGTACCGCTGAAGTTGCCGCCCGTAAGGGTCAGGGCGCCGCCCCCGGCATGCTCGATCTTGCCGGAGGCATTCGTGATGGATGCGCCTTGGAGCGTCAGATCCTGGCCGTTGCTGGCGATGCGACCGCCGTCGTTGTTCAAGGTGCCGCTGGTGGCGATGGCCGTCGCACTCGTGCCGGTCTGCACGATCTCGCCGCCGTTCGTGTTGGCGAGGTTCGAGACCTTGACCTGCAACTGGCCGGCATTGAGCTGACCGGCATCGTTGACAAGGGTTTGCGCGGCGTTGCTGTTGGCGGTGACGGCCAGCGTGCCTGGAGTGACCACCGTGGCCTTGCTGGTGGTGACGTTGCCCTGCGTGGCCGTGATCGCAATGTTGGCCGCGCTGGTCTGGCTGGCGGAGAGGTCGACGCTCTGACCTTGCAGCGTTGCGTTGCCGGCCGCGAGGTTGGTGCCGTCGGCGACGAGTGCGCCTGAGGCGGTGACGCGAAGATCGCCGACGCTGCCAAGTTTTCCATCGCTCTGGATACCCGCGCCCAGCACGCCCGAGTTGTTGCTCTGCACGCTGCCGGCTGTGAGCGTGGTGTTGCGTCCCGCCGTGATGCTCCCATCGTTGGTTAGCGCGCTACCGACCGCAATGGTGACATCGTTGCCACCACGCAGACTGCCTCCATTGGCCAACGAGCCTGCCTGGACGCCCAGATCGGTGGCCGCATTGATGCTGCCACCGTTCGCATTGGTCAGCGCGTTGGTCACGCCGAGCTGCACACCGGCCTGTGCGGACTGGATGCTGCCCTGGGTGTTTTGCAGCGAGTCGGACTTCAGCGTCAGCGCCTGGTTGGAAGCCAGGGTGCCGCTGTTGTTGATGGTGGCTCCAGCTACGTTCGCGGTCAGTGCGCCTGCGGCCGAGATCGTGCCCCGGGTGTTCTCGACTTTGCCGCTGACCGAAAGGTTGGCATCGGTGGCGCTGGTCAGCGTGCCGTCCGTGTTGATCAGGTCGCCGCTGGTGGCGATGTTCAAGGAACCGGCGTTCAGCTTGCCACCGGTGTTGTCCAGTTGTCCGACGTTGGCGCTGAAGCTGTTGCTGACGTTGAGAGTGCCGCCCGCGTTGCTGAAGTTCGGACCGGTGACGGCCATGGTGGCCACGGAAAGAGTTCCACCCGCATTGTTGATCTGCGGCGTTTGCAGGGCGATAGGACCGCCTGCGTAGATGCGGCCACCGTCGTTCAGGATGCTGCCAGCCGCTGTGATGGTGCCGGGTGAGGTGGGAACGAATGGAGCCGGTGCTGGTGCGGCAGTGGAACCGCTGGAGCTGGTGCCCGTCCCGGAGGTGGGCGTGCTGGGGCTGGTGGTGGTGCCGCCTGTGCCTGCACTGCCTCCAGTTCCAGCGCCTGTACCGCCACCCGTGCCAGCCGTCGGCGTCGACACAGGTTCAATGCCGATCACGCCGCCATTCGTGTTCGACAGCGTTGGTGCGGCAATTGTGAGACCGACGCTGCTGGTCTGGCGGATCGTTCCGCCACGGTTGTCGATGTCTCCGGCGCTGGCGAGCTCGACGCGCGTGCCTTCGAGCGTGCCGGTGTTCTCGAGCCGGCCAGCCGAAGTGACGATGAGATTGCCGTTGCTCGCGCCGATGTTGCCAGCGTTGCGCACGCCGAGACCAGCTTCCGTCCCCACCAGGAAGATATGGTTCGCGAACATCCCGCCGAGCTGCGAAACATCCAGGGCGAAAGTCGGCGGTGCACCAGTGCCTGTGGTCGGCGTGATCTGCGAGCGGTCGGCCGAGACCGTGTTTGCACCAGTCACCACCTTGAGGTCGTTCGCATAGATCGCTGCGTTGACCTGCACTGCCCGCGCCAGAATCGCGGCGTAGTCGGTTTTGCTCACATCAAGGCCCGTGCCGTTGATGGTGATCGTGCCGCCGCGCACGACATAGGAATCCAAGCCACCGAACGCATTGAATTGGGGTTGGCCCGTGGTTAGCGTGACGCCTGCCGCGTTGATGAAGGTGCCTCCCCCGACCGCGATGCCCGATGGGTTCGCAAGGATGAACTCGGCGCGCTGGCCCGCGATCTCCACGGGGCCATTGATGTACGACGGATTGCTGGAGCTGACCTCGTTGACGATCACCCTCGCCGGGCCTGTTGCGAGGTAGGGATTCCCATTGATCCATCCCCCAATGGTCGACTGCACATTGCCGCGTGAGTTGTTAACAACCACACCTCGGCCGGAAACGTCGAACTGGATGTACTGGTTCCTGGAGACGCCAGCTGCACTCGGGGTCGTGGGGTTGATGACAGGGATGCCGTTGGGCGCCACGAGGATCGTGGGACGCTGACCACCTGGGGCCATCGGGTTGGCGACGATCTGTGCGTGGGCCGCGGGCATCGAGAGCAACCCGGTCAGCGCAACGCCGAGCAGCATGGGAGCGAAGGCAGGGGCACCGGCAGCCGTCGTCGCCGTGTTCGATCCCTTGCCAGTGCTCACGGTCGTCTCCGCTACGACCATGCGCATGCCGCGCGCAGCATTGAAAATGATGCGAAAGAGCTTCTTATTCACCGCCCGAACTCCCTGAGAATTTTGAGTAACCGTGACGGTCTTGTATCAAAACGCGTCAGAGCTCCATTGTCAGGGTACGAAAGGCCTACGCGAAGGGCTGCCGGATGTCAGCCTGCGTACAAGGTCACGAATAAAGAGGCGGCAAATCTCAAGAATTCTTGTGGCTAATACTTAAGCATTGAAGTGAGGTCAGCCTTGGCCTGCGCCGCGTTAACGGCAGGGAGGTCGGCGATGACGAGGGGCGCGCTGCCGCCGCCCCAAGAAACTCGAACCCGCGCCGTGCCGGTCATATGTCCGATAAGCGCGTTCGCATTTCGCGAAGCCAGCCGACCTGGCAGCTCCACGTTGACCTAAACTGCACACACAGGTACATTAGTACCGCGTGGGGGCCTTGCCTTTACGTTAAGAGGCTTGCCTCTCCCTTTACCATTCAGGGCACGACTGCAACGGTCAGCCCCGAAGCCAGTTCCGCAACTAGCGCGACCGGCTTTTTACTTAACGCGCTACTCTTTTTCCGGCTGGCACTCCAGTCGTTGAATCACATCCACCAGACGCCGCCGTTTCGATGGGGCGAAGCTTTGGGCTGCCGTCTTTGCGCAGGCCGAAGGCTTTTTTCTGTGCCGGATCGCGATGGAATGCGCCATCGCTTTACGTATCCGGCTGACTAGCGCGCTTTCCCAAAAAGCGATTTGTCAACAAATCTCATGAGGATTCCAATGAACCCTCCGCAGCAGTTCGTCCGGCTCAATGCATTTATTAAATTGATGGGCTGGTCTCGATCGACTTATTACAACAGAGTTAAGGCGGGGCTTGTACCAGCCGCACGCACCAACGGTCCCAGAACGTGTGGCTACTTCGCGAGCGAAGTGACGGCCATCCAGCAGGCGCTGATGACCGACTCGTCCATGGAGGCCCACACGAAGTAACCAAGCCAGCGAATGTCGCTCAAGCGGGCCAAGCAGCCAATCGGCGTTGGCCCGCCCATTTCCCGACAACCGCGGCAGCACACAACACCGAGTCCGCTGCCGCCGCCGCCTCACCGGTCATTAGTTTAATCACACCTAGCGCCGTTAGTTAGACGGCAAACCTACCTCGTCGCGACCTTGTTCTTGGATACCGCGCGATCGGCCGGGGCAAGACGCACCTCAGACCATTCAACACAGCAACAACATGCCCCACCATCTCCCCGACAAGAGCGCCACCCAGGCATCTATTCCTCCGACTGAACACGGCGCCCAGCATCATGGCAGCTGACGCCACGACACCACCTTTCGCGGAAAGCGGCGTGCTGATGTTCGCGTACACCACGCCTCTCCCTGTCGGCTATCTCAACGCATTCTCGACTCAGCAGGTGCGCACCGGAAAACCGATCGCTGGTGTACCGATCCAGCGCAGCGCCGTCAGAACGTTGTACGCCGCCCGCAATCGCATGCGGACCCAGTTCGAGGCTCAAGCTGCCTTGTTTCCTGTCCCTGCAGATGCGGCCAAGCACACGTTTCGCCATCTTGGCGAGCGCGAGTTCGATTGGGCGCGCAGCGAGGGGCTGTTCAGCGCAATCGCCGGCACCGAGCCGGGCACGGCAAGGGCGATGATGCAGCGCGTCCCCCACCCGATCCCTCCGCACATGCTCGAAGGCATCAGTCGGCTGAACATGGAGGCTAAGCGCAAGGACGTCTACATGCTGATGTTTACTCATTTCGACGACGAGGCCGATGCCATTCGATTCCGGGATGCTACGAGCGAGTTGTTTGATGTCGCGGTCTGCGAGCACGACCCTCTTTTTCACACGGCTTTCTCGATCCACAATTCGACGACGGAATCGGGGCTTCTCGTCGACACCCAGCAGGACATCTTGGTTCAAGTGCGCGCCGAAGGCCAGCACCACCGCTTCTCGACCGAGGCCTTCATCGCGGCACAAGTCATTGACCGCGTGATCTGGAAGATGCGCTGCGACGGCGCTTCGCTTGACAAGATCGCCAGCGTCGTGGGGCTGAACAAGTCAAGCGTCAAGCGCCGTCTCGACAAGATGCGCACGCCTCGTCCGGCCGAAGTCAGCGACAACTGGCGCAAGACCTACGATGGTTCGTTCAACATTCCTCCCCGAGGCGGGCACATCTTCGACAACCCGGCCGAAGACTAGCTGGAGCGCTTCCTCGCAGAGCCGGGCCTTCCAGCAGGCTCGTCCCATCGGCACCTTCCACTGCCAGCTGGTGCCGATCGGCCTGGCAGGGATTGAGGCCACCACGGACGCCGCGCCTTCTCTACTTCAGTAACTCCCGGTGCTGGCCTGGAACAGCGTTGCGGCATACCGCGCACTACTGTGCAACACGCGCAACGTGCGCAACACGCGCAACACGCGCAACACGCGCAACACGCGCAACGCTGCCGACCGGCCAACCCCACCGTCGACTCAACAAGAATCGATCATCACTATGTTCAAGCCCACTCGCGTCGATGCGTTCGATCACGTCAAGTTTCGCCTCACCGGCCCTCTTTCGAAGAAGCAAATTGCGAAACTGAAGCCGCATTGTCACGAACTGACTCATGAAGGCGTCAGCATTCACTGTATGCCCAACTCGCCCTATGTCTTGGAGGTGAGTCAGCCACATGCGACCTTCTTTCGCGTTCTTCGGCAAGAAGCCGGCACCGATATGGGGATCGAGCCCGCCGGAGCTGAAGTGGCCAGAGACTACACGACGCGCTCCCGTCTCGAAGCCAAACGGATGCTGCGCTACTTCCTTCAGACGGCCACGCTGCGCCATGGCCCGAAGAAGATCAAGCAGTTCAAGTCGACCATCTACTACGGCAGCCGCGAACGCAACCGCCGTCTGGCCCTTTACGCTGACAAGCCGTCGAAACTGTCGACCTCATCGAAAGGTATGCCCTGCCTGCACACGGAGATTCGACTGAAAGGGACCACCGCTTTGCGCGATCAAGGTCTTGGCACGCTGGATGAATTTGACAACTTCGACTTCAACGGCTTCTGGTCCCGGAATCTACGTTTCTGGGATTTTGGTACTCGCAGCACGCTCGGCAAGCTCTTGGGCAAGAAGAAGTCGATCAGCGACGAATCCGCGCGTGCACGCGTTCGCAGGATGTTTCATTCCAAGCACTACCTTGTGGCCGACAAGTTTGTGCTGCAGAAAGTGTTGATCAGATATCCCCAGATCATGAACGCACTTGAGCGAATCAACACCAAGGCCTGGGAGAGGCGAGCACGTGATGCCGCACTGGAGCAGTTCGTTCCGGGCAAGCTCTGATTCCCTACTGGTTTAGGTATTGCCTTTATTTATTTCCTGTTTGTACTCGGCATCGAAAACACAGCTTTCTCTGTTCTTTTCGATGCCTTTTCTTCACTTTCTTCTTGCTGAGGACACGGCAAAAACACTACAAAACACACTACAAATTTTGTCTGCTTCTCCTCCCCCTCCCCTCTTCAGTACACGCAAAAGTCGATCAATACGGCTTCCATACAGCCCAACACGAATCCGTAATCTCTGCCTGTCGGCAACGGTCAAGATATGAAGAAAACCAAGCTTTCCAAAGAGGCTCGGCGTATCGCCCAGTCCACCAGCCGATACGTTGAGGTTCAGGCGTGTCCGGGCAGCGGGAAGACCACGGCAGCCACTGCTCGTGTCGCCCATCTTCTGCGGGCGAACCGAGCAGCCGAGGTGTTGGTGCTGTCGCATTCGAACACCACGGTCGACAATTTCAAGGCTCGCCTCCGTGATTTGGGTCTTGGCGATCATGCCGGCATCACGGTCCTTACCTGTCACGCCTGCGCGCTCCGGACCGCTGGCGGTGGTATTTCGGTTCCCACGGGCCTGGAGCGCGAGGCCTACGACAAGATGCTGCGCCAAGGCACAAAGGCCGTGAAGAAAGACGGATCAGATTCCGTACAAGCCGACCACCTGATCGTCGACGAGTATCAGGACTGCAGCGCGCTTCAGCTCAAGTTCATCGTGCAGTTGGCTCGCCACGTTCAATCGGTGGTGGTGCTGGGGGATCGCCAGCAGGTCCTGTACGGATTCGCTGGCGTCGCCTACACGCCACTGGAATCGCTGATCAAGGACGTGACAACTCTGCCCCTGTCCACCTCGTTCCGCTTGACCCGGCAGACCGCTGATCTAGCCCAGGCGCTTTCCCGGCCAATGGGCGGAGGGATCATTACCACCGAGACCACGGGCAAGATGCCGAGGTATCGCCGCTCGGCCGATTCAACGGCGATGGCCAAGCGCGTGGCCGCCAGTATCCGGAAACTGGTAGACACCGAAGTATCGCCGTCCAGCATCGCCGTGCTGGGGCGCAACCGGTCGACCGTCCGTCCTGTGGCGCTGGCGCTCCGATCGGCCGAAGTGCCATCCACGCTGCTCGGAGCCGGCGATCAGCTGGGCGAGCGCCTGTTGGAGCTGATTCGGGTGGTTGAAGCTGTCGAGCAGCATCTTCCCGATCCTTCGGTTGCCACCGGTAGCGGTGCCGGCGTGCGCGAGCGCCGGGCGCGTTATCGTGATCTGCTTGGCCTCGCGCTTGAAGACGTGATTGCCGAAGACGACCCGACACGCGCATTTAGCTCGACAAAGTGGAAGGCCTTTGTGTCTGAAACCGCCAAGGTGGCGGCCACCCAGTCCCGTCACCTGGAAACACGCTACATGGGCTGCGTGCGGGCCTACTTGCGCCTGCGCGGCGGCGTCCGGGCCGACAAGGAGCTGCGCAACTACCTGAACGCTTGGCAACCCATGTGCCGGGCGTTTGGTTCCGCAGCCGAGTTGCACGCGCGCGCTGTGCAAGATGTAGCGGGCGATGCGGTCACCGTTACTACCATCCACCAGGCCAAGGGCATGGAATGGGACTACGTGTTCGTAGTCGGGGTCACGGACGGCGTGCTGCCAGACAGCCGAAGCAAGTCGAAGGCGCAGTTGGACGAAGAACGGCGGATTCTGTACGTGGCGGTAACGCGCGCGCGTCAGCGCGTATACCTGCACCAGGCTCCGATATGGGGCCGACACGCGCGCCAGACGTTCACCAAAGAGTCGCGCTTCATGACCGGCAAAAACGTGAGAGCCGTGCTTCAGAAGTGAGTAGCCTTACCTTGGCGAGGGCAACGGAATCCGGCCTCTCTCGTTCTTCACAACCAATCACCCCTAACCTACGAACCGATTCTCGTTGTGCCAACGCAAGTAGGCTTCGCCGGGCCTGTGGTCCGGGTGTTCTGGCAGCCGAGACAGCGGCTGTCCGTGCAAACGGTAGTAGGCCTTGCCGTTGAACCATTCTTCGCGAATCCGGGGACTGACCTCGATGCGATGGTCCGGCGTGACAGTCACCAGACCAATGTCGAATAGCTTGTGAAAGTCGGAGCGCAACAACAGTCCGTTGGCGGGATCGTGCGGACCGCTTTCCGCATAGGGCTGGATGTGTGCCGCCTCCAACACGGGCAGGGTGGATTCACCCGTCAGCGCGCACCGGCGCTGGTAGGCATCTGTGACCAGCACGCGGAAAGCGCCTTGTCCGAGCCTGGGGCGCACTGGTATCGGTGCGCCATATCGCTCCGTCAATTCAGGCTCGCCGGCTCGCAGTGGCTCATTGAATAGAGCCATTAGTCTCGACTGCACCTCGGCCCAGAGTTGAGCTCCTGGTGGTTCGGCCGTGTCGTAGTACCGCCCGCGGACGATGTTGGCGGCAAAGTCGATCGGGTCAGGGATCCAAGCTTCACGCGTCCAGAAGAAGGGTTGTGCGAGCACTGTGCAGCCGATCTCGGGGTCCCTCACCGTGGGATCGACAAGCAGGCTGCGGATCATCTTTTCGAAAATGCCGCGCTGCGCCGCGCCGTTTTTCGGCCCGAAGGCCTCCCAGGCTATAGAGAGTGGCAGCGATGTTGACTTCACGAAATAGCCGCCGCCCGCGATGTGGTGATAAGGGCGTTTGAGCTTGAACAAGAACGGGGTGCCCGGTTCCAGCGCAGCGTAGGTGGCAGCGCCTCGGGGCTGCCAGAAGTTGACCTCGTCCGGGGCCGACTGGCTCAGAAAGTTGAACCAGGCATTGTCCGTTACCCCAGCCCAGAACTTCATTCTCGATTCCCGATTACCACGTTCGAGCCTTCGCTGAAGCGCATACGGTGATATTGCAGGTAGCCTGTATGCTCGGGAGCCAGCCAACGCAACCGCATGGGGCGGTCGAGGCCGAGCAATTCGCCATCGCGGGCTGCGATCGAAGGCGAGACAAGCATCCGGCCCGTCTCGTCAAAACTGATTAGGAATCGATCGAATAGCGCGTCGAGGTGAGCGCATAAGAGGAACCCGTTGAAGACATCGAGCCGTTCACCATCGCTGGCGCAGTCCGCCCAGGGCTTGGCATGGCTGGCACGCAGCACTGCCGGAATGTTCACCTTTGTGATCGAACAGGCGCCGCCCCAATAGCCCAGCATCGCGGCGCGGAATCTATCCTGCCCCACCCGCTGGCGCACTAGACGCTCCACCTCGGTACCACGGCTACCAGCGGGGAGATTTTTCAGCGCTTCCGCGACTTCAGCCTGGTAATCCTGCTCCGCCTGGCTGGGCAGTGCCTGCGACAGGTTGGCAGCGCGGCGCAACAGCAAAGCCAGACCTGCCACGGTGGCAACATTGAACGAATCCACGGATGCCGCAGCGCCCCCTTCGAATGTGCGATGCAGTTCCGAAAGCAATGCAGGGGAAGCCGGTTGAAAAAGGATGTTGAAACCGCCACTGTGTGGCACCGATACCAACGCGCAGGCTTGATGGCGCGCTGAAGCCATTGCAACCACGGCGGGCTCTTGCGCCAGCACATGCTCAAAGCCGTTGTCGTGGCCGGCTTTCTCGATCAGGGTGCGTTGCAGCGGATTCATCGTTGTTTACCGCTGCTTGAATCCACCCGATTCCATTCAATGGCGCGCTTGCGCCAATGCGTCTCAATGGCCTGCGCGAAGTCAGATCGAACAAGCTTCGCTCTGGCCTCGCACCATTGCTCAGACTCACGACGAATGACCACACCCTCCAGCGGCCCACAGCGATAGCGGCTGGTGGTTGTTGCCACCAATTGCTCCAGCGCAATAGCGGTGTACTTTCCACGCGCCACTAGGGGCACTGCGGCCAATTCTGCCGAGGCCGCTAGTACATTTCGGCGTGAACTGCTCCAGAAAAGCCCTGCGCGTCGCTCATACACATCAAACAGCAGAAACCAGTCCGGCAATGCAGCATAGTCCAGCGAATGGCGCGCGGCGCACCACTCGCCAAACAAGATGATGTCGGGTGTCAGAATGCAGTGCAGTGCGTCACCATGCTGGGCAAGCCATGCGGGTAGCCGGGCAAACTGCCCGGCATGGGGTTCGGCTAAGTACTGCCCACGGTTCTGCGCTCGCAGACTGCCATCGGGCGCAAGCGAAAAGCCGAGATTGGCACCATCAAGCTTTTCCTCCACCACCACGTCGCCGGCTAGTAAGGTATGGACCTCGGCAAACGAAAGCACCTTGTCATCGCGCGGATCGCCCTGACCGAACCAAGCCAAGTGTGGGGTGTGAGGGAAGCGGAAGAAGTTTCCATCCATAGCATTCAGCCCGGTAGCTGGGGGGCCGGTTTTGCAGGGAACTTCTTGCCATAGAACGAGCAGGCGTCAGCCGCGCACAAAAAATCGACTTCAATTCCCTTTATCCGCAAGGCTGGCCACCAGTCCAGCCATTTGCAGTCTGCCGCTTGCCAGATCGTGGGCTTATCCGGGTGAGCATGGGCCACGGCGGCAAACTTCCGATCCGGTGCATCGAACATTGGTTCCAGCGCGGAGTCAGGGAACTCGGCGAAACAGTTTTCAGCAGTTTCGTTCACCGTGACTTGTTCCACCAGCGCAGAGCCCGATTGCCGCAGCAGCCATTTCAGGAAGACATCCCCAACGCCCTTGGGCGGATTGAGACTGGTTTTGTGCTGGTACTCACCTAAAATTCGAAAACCATCGTCGATGACGGTAACTCCCCTCTGTTGCATGGTCTGCAGCCGCTTGACACATTCAGCGACGCATTCAGGAGAAACATCTGCATGTTGGCCGTTGGCGACCAGGAGCACGTTGGTATCGATCACCGCTTTCACAGAGCACCGCCTTGCTGGCTGAGCTCTTTCTTGCGTCGCATTGCCGCCAGGGTGCGACCTGCGATGTCGGCCATCTCGTCGCCGAAGAAGTGTTCGGGCCAGTTTTCGATCTCGCCAAACATGTTCAGTCGCAGCGGCTCCAGCTCAGTGGCTGAGCCTGCGCGGCGGCAAAAGTACACCGCCACATCTTCAGGTTTGACTACCCCTTCGGCGACTCGGCGCTGCAAGCGGTTCAAGAAATGCTCAGAGTGACTCTCCACAATCAGCTGCACGTTGCGCGGCTTTCCGCCTTCACGAGCCTGAGTCGCGGAAATGAATACGTCGGCCAACTCGGCCTGAACTTGCGGATGCAGATGGATCTCAGGTTGTTCCATCCATACGGTGGAATGCGGCGGGCAGTAGAACGCTTGCACCAACGCAGGCAGCACCTGAGAAATTCCAAAACCAACGTCAGTGATTTTCACCTCGGGTGCTTTGGCGTGCGTCTTCACCAGCACCTCGTATTCCTTGCGGCCCTCGGCCACCGGACGCACAGAAAAGTCGTGTATGACGCCCAGATCTTTGAGCCACGCCGCAATAAACTCGGCAAAGCCTTTGGTGTGGTGCCCGACCTGGCGGTTGAGTCGTCGGCCTTCACCTTGGGCCGCCAAAATGGCTGCCACCGCGTACTCGCCCATTTGCCCGACGCTGGCTGGCGTATCGCCTGACCACTGGTAAATCCGCTGCGGATGGCTGCGCAAAGGCCCCAAGTAAGAAATGCGCTCTAGCATGGCCTCGGTAGCCAGCGCGAAATCCGCCAGAAAACCGGCGTTCTTGTATCGTGCCATGCTGATATCGGACAGTCGGTAGAACTTCTCGGGCTCTTCCAACGGCCATTTGCGCCCGTCGGCCATCTTGAAGCCGTAGTGGTCAGAAGTCAGGTTGAGCTTGCGCTTCTCGTCGCGCTCAAGCGCAACGTCGAGTACCTCGTTGTCACCTGAAGCCAGGGCGTAGCGTAGTGCCTGAACTTCCGGTTGCTGCGCTTTGTTGGCGGCCAGCGTCACATTCAGGTGCATGTGATCGCCCTCGTAACGAGACTCGATCTGTAATGGATCCCGGATCTCCATGGTCTTGGGCAGGAGCCAGCCAAGCTCAAAGGAAAGCGACTGTTTCAGATCGTGCCCATGCAGGCAATCTGTGAACGTGCCCAAGTCGATCAGTGACGAGGCATCACCCAGATGCAGCGCGCGCTTGCGATCTGTGGAGCGTGCCGTTTGTTGCAATGCCAGGAGCAGGTGGCCCAAGCTGCTCTTGCCCGCGCTGTTGGCGCCGAAGAGAACGGTGAGCGGAGCCAAGCGAATCGGTCCTGTATCTTTCCAGGCCTTGAAGTTCTTGATGTGCAGGTGAGTAAGCATTTATGCGATTCTCCTGGGTCCGATTTTTCTCTGCGGTGGACGTGCCAGTAGTCTGTGCGCGCTCCAGTTCCTCACGTCAACGGTCTCTGCTCTGCACCCACGCGGCGGCGAAGCAGAAGACCGTTCTCGCTGTCCGAAGAAAGCCTGAGACGCTCAAAGGGCTTGAACGCCTCGGCGGGCTCTGTCGAGGTGGTGACGATGTACTGGAAGGCATCGCTTTCGCCCGATGCCACGTGGCCCAGCAGAGCCCACAGCATGGACTCGCTCATCTCCGCCTCTCGCGGCGAGTCATGCAGAAGGAAGCCCGGATGAAGGCTTTCCGGAGAGGTGCTATCGATCAGGCAGGCAATGTCTCCGGCCAGTATTTCGAGCACCTTGAAGGTCGTCGAGTGCATGGGCCCCATCTGGAACGGGCGGTTGCGGTGCTTGTCGTCATCGCTGAGCAGGCCCCAGTGAAATGAGGGGAGTGACTTGGCGACAGACTGCATCGCGGCACTGATGACCTGGCGGCGCCCTTTCACGGCGTCGCGCTCTTTGTCGAGCTGGATTTGAAGCTGGCTATGGCGGCGCTGCGTCGATTCCAGTTGGCGCTCCAGCGTCGCGATCTCCGGTGAGGATGACTTGCCTGTGGCGATGTCTTCATAGAGTTCATAGTCCTCGATGGCATCGCTGAGAAGCTGGTCGGCGGACAGGGACTGTGCATGCCTCGTGGTCAGCGCGGCATCCCGCTGGTCGATGGCTGTCAGTTGCTCATTCATGGGGACCGCTTCGGTCTCCAGTTCGGCCAGGCGGCGACGCAGGGGCAGCAGCTCGCTTTCAAGCGTCTCTTTGGCGCGCTGATGCTGTGTGATGCGTTGTTTTCGGTCAATCTGCGTCTGCTCGATCCGCGTCATCACGTGACTGCAGTCCCTCAGCAAACGGTTTCCTGCATCGCAGCGGGTGGGTAGCTGTTGCTGTAAAGACGATGCCTCTTTTTGGAGCCTATCTACCTCTTGTATGTCACCGTCCGCCAACGCTTCCATTTGCTTGATCTCATTGGTCAGAAGATCGATGCCAGCTTTCAGAGGCGCACGCTTTTCCATCCATGCCTGGCGCCGCGCCGCGAACTCTTGCCGCTCGGCATCGATGGTCAACAGTTCCTGTTGATAGGCCCCATGCCGCTGCTTGGCGATACCGATCAGATTCGGATGTTCAAGCAAACCATCTTGCCGGAACGGCGTTTGGGCTGAGACGTTCAGGCGGCGGGCCAACTGACGGCGAACGTGTTTCAGCAAGCGCCCGGGCTCCTCGCGCAGCGCTTGCAAATTTGCTTTGTGCTTTTCCAGCGCTTTGGCTGTGCCGTCCAGCTCGCGCAAAGTGGCGCCATCGGGCAGCAGGCCCAGCACGATCTGCATCAGCGCAGCAGGTGATTTGGCGGGCCAACTGAAGCCGGAGCCATCTGCGCGCCACTGGTAATAGTTCTGATAACGGGCGTTCTGATCGCGTGAGCACCAGGCCAGAATCTGATGCCATTCGATGGACTGCTTGGACCCCGGCAGTTTCTGTACGGGCAGTATTTCCACCAGATGCCGCCGTAGCGCGGCCTGGTAGGCGGCGAATTCATTCTCAGCGCCATTGGCGGCCAGTTGCTGCCAGTCCGCCGTGCGCGATGCGCGGTAGTGCTTCTGGTGCAGCCACGGCTTGACCACTGTCCAGGTTTCACCACCCACGTGCACACGCGCGGCGACAGCGCCCTCTTTCAGTTCGCGGCTGTGCAACAATTCATCGCGCAAGGTGGAGCCATCGGACCAGAGTGGGTCATCCAGCACAAAGCGTAGCAACTGACAGAACGCAGTTTTGCCCACGCCGTGCCCGGAGCTGCCCGTGCCTGGTGGCGACACGATCAGGTTCAGCCCACGCCGCAAGGGGATTTCGCGCAAGGGCTGGGTAGCTGTGAGCGAGTCCAGCAGCCACAGCGTTTCCACCCACAGACGGGGCTTAACCGAGTTTAGTGCAGAGATGCTGACGTCGCTCATAAGACTACCCCTGCTTGCGTAACTCGTGGGACTGCACGGCCGATGTCGAACCGGCCAGCGTCTCTTTCAGCGCCGCCTCCCTCCGATCGCGGGCCTGGATCAAAGCGGTAGCCAATGACTGGGTGCGGTGATCGCCAATGACGTCGGCCAGCGCCTCCGGGTTGCGGATGGACAGGGGCGCGGTGATAGGAATGCCCAGCAGGTCATGCAGCCAGCCACGCATATGCCCCCAACGCTCCGTATTCACGGGTGCCAGCCAGGAAGGCAACACCTCGACGGATGGTATGTTGTTGGGCAGCGGGGCCAACAGGATGAGCCGAAGGCGGCTGTCGTCGCACGGGCCGGCCTGTATGAGTACATCGCACACCAGGCCCGCCAACCAATCCTCGGCTTCGGAAGCCGGTGTGCCGCCCTTCAGATAGATAGGCAGCGGCACGGTGCGCCGCACCGGCTGGGGCGCCGGAATATTGACAGGGGGTTGCGCTCGCAGAGCGTCCCATGCCGCCAACACGAGCCTTTGCGTGCGGTATTCGCCCAGCTCGCGTAGCTCCTTATTCTTGAGCACGCGGAAGGTTTCGCTGGGGTAATCCTCGCCCATCACATCGGCGGGGTCGAGGATGTAGCGCAGTTCGTCTTGGGTGAGGCCGTAGAGCTTGGCGTAGTAGGCGTCGAGTTCGGCGCGTAGGATGGCGCGGCGGTCCGCATCGAAGGAAAAGGGCGGGCCGCCGTAGCCCAGGTCTTTGGCCCAGTCGACTAGGTCGTGAGCAACGTAGGTGAGTTCGAGTACCCGCGGGACGATATGGGCGAGATCGGCTTCGGTGTATCGGTCAGGGGGCAGGACAGGAAGCTGCTTGTAAATGAAATAGTTCATATGCGTGCCGCCCGTCTTGTGGCGAGCCACGAAGTCGAACACCAGCGCATCAAGGTTTCCCAGCAAGGCAGCAAACGGCCGCGAATCTTCACGCTCGGCAAACAACATGAGTGGCAATTGGTTTCCGACCCCTACCACCGGCATCACCGACGCAATCACCGTGCGTTCGTTGGTGGCATTGGTAATGTCTCGCCAGCCCATCAACCAGCCGTGCTGCGAACCCTTGTCGCTCAGGCGCTCTTCCACTTCACTGCGGTTGACCCAGTAACGCGGGGCGACGGTGAAATCCGCCGAGGCTTTTTCAATGGCGGTGACGTCGCGGCTGCCGCCATCTTCCGCGTAGGTAGCCCAGCGGTGGTCGAACTGGTGGATGAGCTTGGCTTCATAAAGCGGTAGGCGATTGAGGGCAGGCGCGTCCTTGAACAGGTGGCTGTCATTCGACATGTGCAACATGGCCATGAACGAAATGCCCCACGGGTTTTGCGCGGGCCTCACGGTCATGGCCTGCTTGCCCTCGCCTGCGATCACAGCGTCACGCATCAGCACTGGCGCGGCGCGATAGAGTTTCTTAGTCAGCTCCGCGTCGCGCTCGCTACGGAACACCGGGCAGGTCAGCGTGTTAGGGTTGATTAGGCGGAATTCGTCGGGCGTGAGGGCGAAGCGGCGGCGCGGGTCGGTTAAATCCTCAACAGACAACAGGTAATGCGCAAGATCGGCAGGGCCATCCGTTGCACCTATCGTCACGAGAGAAAACGGCGTGTCTGGATGAACCGAAGGGAAAATTCTTCTGGCGTTGTCGAAGCCAAATAGAGAAATCAGTTTCTGGTTGTTCACCAAGAACTGGAAGAATCTTTTCGTAGTGTCGTCGGTAGCAATGCCGGACGGAACGATGAAACCTCCTCGCCCTGTTGTTGAATGAATCTGCGAGATGGTCTCAGCAAACAGTGCATAGGTGTTCACATCCCCTATACCTGTGAGCGGATAGCGGCCACCGTCTTCTTCGTTGACGTGGGCAAACAGGCTGGCGGCTTCTGCGGTGCGGCGTGCGCTGATGAATTCGCGGTAGATACGCTGCTCGGCCTCGTCCTCGTGCGCTTCATGCGCCAACTCGGGGTAGAGGTGGCGCGCCAGCATGCCTTCGCCGAGCCACTGGATGCGCTGGGCACGCTCGGCCTTGTTGCGGGCATCAAACACGTCGCGATGGCGGGTGGCGAAGAATTCTTCCTCCTGCAGCTTGATGCGTTCCCACGGCGGATTGGCCAGTACGCAATCAAAGCCGCCTTGCGCGAACACTTGCGGAAAGGCCAGCGGCCAGTGGAACACGCGGGCTTCTGCGCAGGCTTGTTTGGCGGCGGCCAGCGCGGGCTGCTGGTCGGCGGGTAGTGCGCTGCCCAGCAGGGTGAGGTAGAGCGTGGAGGTGGTCGGGATGGCCTGGGCCATGCCTTCGGTCTTGGGCAGCAGGTAGGCGCCTAGCAGCAGGTCGGCGGCCAGGGCCAGGTGGTGGTTGCGTGCGTGGCGCAGGTATTGGTCCCATGCATTGGCCTTGGCGGCGATCTGCTGGGTGCTGTCTTCGGGTAGGGCTTCTAGCGCTTGCAGTTCGGCTAGGCCGCTGGCGTTGTCGAGGTGCAAGCGACTTTGCGGGCTGGTGCGCTCGACGTTCAGTTGCTTCAGTGCGTGGGCATTGGCTTTGGCCAGTTGCTTGCAGATGTCCTTGTCGTCGCCGCTGAGGGGCTTGAAGGCCTCCTTGGCAATGCCGCGTTCCAGCGCATGCAGGTCGGTCAGGCCCAGCAGGGCGTCGCCCACCTGCAGGTGGTGTTCGAGAAAGCCCAAGGGGCGGCCTTCCTCGTAGCCCTCCAGCCACAGGGCCATGCGCGCGAGTTCGATCGCCATGGGGTTGCGGTCCACGCCGTAGATGCAGTGGGCCACCACTTCGCGCAGGGCATGACGGTAGTCCTGCGGCTTGATGGAGCCTTCCTGTCCGCCTTCGAGGCTACGCAGCTGTGCCAGCTTCTCCGCCAGGCGGCGGGCGGCGGCAAGCAGGAAGTGGCCGCTGCCGCAGGCGGGGTCGATGACGCGGATAGCCAGCAGGGCCCGCACGGGATCTGCGGGCTGGGCGGCCAGGCGCTGGTCGATGACGGGATCGAGCGCGCTGTAGATGAGCTGCTGTACCAGACTGTCGGGTGTGTAGTAGCTGCCGGTGAGCTTGCGGTCATTGCCGGCCACGGTGCTGGTGGTATTGCCTTCTGCATTGAGGCCGATGAAGCCGAAGCGGCGCGCAGGCAGATCGACTTCAGGTACGAGTTCGAGCAAGCTCTCGTACACGCTGCCCAGTTCTTCGGTGCCCATGTTGCGATAGTCGATGGGAGCCAGCGGCGCGCCGGGCTGCCTGGCCCAGCGCAGGCTGTGCATGGCGGCCAACAGGTCGGCGTTGCTGAGCTGGGCGGCGTCAAGCGCGGGGCATTGCGTAGGGGCGAACAGGCCACCCAGGGCGGGCAGGCCCAGGCGAGGTTGTCCGTGGGCCAGACCTTGGAAGACGATCTTGACGCCTTGCCAGAGGTCGTCGAAGCGGTTGCGGGCGCGGCGGCGCAGGGCCAGGTCGCGCAGGCGGGTGAGGGCGTAGCCCTGGGCGTAGGCTTGGGCTGCGGCGTGTTTGGCGCGCAGCGTGGCTTCGTCGTCGCTGGGCTGCGGGGCGCTGGGGATGAGGGCGCGCTCTTCGACGCTGAAGACGAAGATGAAGCGGTAGATGAGCCGCAACAATTGGGCGTAGTAGGCGTCCTTGCCCAGGCTGCCGTCTTGCAGGGCCTGGCGCAGAACGTTGTTGGCAGGGTGCTGCACGAAGCCCTGGCCCAGGGTGATGAGGGCTTGTGTGACGCCTCGGCGCAGGCCGTTGCGCACGCGGGTGCCTTCTTCCTGCCCGGCCTCGCGCCAGGCTTCCCATGCCAGCGGTGCAGAGCTGTCGTCAGTGCCCGGCAGCAGGCCGGCGCGGCTGGCGTGCAGCAGGCGCCAAGCGTAGGCGAATTCAGCCAGGCGCTGGCCGGCCAACAGGTCTTGCAGATCGATGTCGAGGTAACTGGGGCGCGTGAGGGTGGCGGCGTCACGCAACAGGCGCAAGGTTTTGCCGTTGCTGACCAAGGCCCAGTGGTGGTCGGGGCTGGCGTTAAGCAGTTCCTGCGCGAGCTGGAAGGCAGATTTTTTGCGGCTGCCGCTGTTGCCGCCGTCAGCGTGATGCACGGCGAAGCGGGGATGGGGTTCGTCCAGCCCCAGGGTGTGTGGGGCCACCACGATGGGGATGGCGTGGCTGAGCGCGCCTCCCGCGCCCGCCGGGCCGGTGGCCAGGTGGGTAATGGGGTAGTGCCGGTCGCCCACGGTGAGGCCAGCGCTGGCTGCTACCACAGGGTAGGCCAGTGCGTCGTGCAACAGTTCGGTGATGAAGCTGGCGCTGGCGTGCTGGGCGGGGACGTCGGTGCGCTCCAGCAGCGGGGCAAAAGCACGCCATTGGGCGCTGGCGATCTGGAAAGCGCGGCTGTATTCGTCCTTGAACTTGAGGCCCTTGGGCAGGCGGTAGTCGGCCTCGGTCTGCAGGCGGGCCAGGCCGAGGGCGGCTTTTTCCAGCACATCGGGCAGGAACAGGCCGCCCTCCAGCCGCAGGGTGGGCAGGTTGAGCGTAGTGGCGTGGCGGCGGACGCTTCTCATGGGCGTTGGTAACGTGAGAACGGTTGGGTGCGCGGCTTCTGGTGCATGGCTTCGTTTGAGCTAAAGGGCATCGGGCAGCAGCACATAGACGCCCATCACATCCAGGGGCAGGCAGGGGTTGACGCTGTACTGGCCCACGTCACGTGCGGCTTCGCGCACGCGGCGGTGGTCGGCCAGCAGGGCCTGGGCGCGTTCGTGGGCCAGGGTCTGCAGGCGTTCGGGGTGGGCGGACAGAAATGCCAGGGCTAGAGCCACTTCGCGCGCCATGGCATCGCGCGGCAGGTTGCCGGTGGGTACGCATTCCAGCAACTGTGCCGTGGTGTCGTCGCTCAGCCATTCGGGCTGGCTGCGGCCGCGCACGGCCAGGGCGATGGTTTCCTCGGCCATCAACTGGTAGGGCTGGCGGCGGCGCACGTAGCCCAACTGGTGGCGCAGGCGCAGCAGCACGACAGTGGTGACCACGTCCACCGCATCGGTGATGGTGGCGGCGCAGCGTGCGGTGATGACCGATTCGCCTTGCAGGGCGGTTTCGAGCAGGTGATCCGCCAGCACGGTGACGAGCGGGTGGCTACGGTGCAGGTCCGCGAAGTCCAGGTCCAGCGTGGTTTGCATAGCCTTTATGGCGCCTTCGGGCACCAGGCCATCGTCGGCCAAGCGCTGGCGAAGGGCTTCGGGCAGGTGCTGGGTGGGCAAGCGGTAGCGGGTGTTGCCGTCGTTGCGCCGAGCGGCTTCCAGCGGAGCGCCCAGGCGGGCGCAGGCGCTTTGCACGAAGCGCAGCACGTCTTGGTTGCTGCCCAGGGCGGCTTGCTGTTTTTGCCATTCGGGCAGCACTTCGTCGGGCCGGATGCGGCGCTGGGCGAATACGGTGCGGTTGGCCTTGGCTTTTTCGAGTGCGTCGGTCCACTGGGTCTGCAGGGGGGCGAGCAGTTGCTCGGCATCGCCGAAGTCGAAACCACGCTGCAGACTGTCGGAGGAGATGCGCCTCACCAGTGCGGCTTTGACGAGTGCCTGGTTGATGCGCTGCTTGTCTTCGGGCATGGGCACGAGCACACCCAGTTCCTTCTGGATCGCTTCGCCCTTGCGCAGGATGACGTTGAGCACGAAACCATCGACCGGGTTGTCGTGCCCGTAGAGCATGGTGCAGCGCACTTCGGGGGCCTGCTGGCCAAAACGGTCCACGCGCCCTTCGCGCTGTTCGTGGCGGGTGGGGTTCCAGGCCAGGTCGTAATGCACCACGGCGGTGAACAGGTGCTGGAGGTTGATGCCTTCGGAAAGGCAGTCGGTGGCAATGAGGATGCGGCCTGCCGGGGCGTCGCCGCCTTCCTCCATGCTTTCGACGCGGTCGCGGCGCTCTTCGGGGCTGAGTTCGCCGGTCACCACTTCCACCTGTGCTTGGGAAAAGTGCCTTTTCAGTTCACCGGTCACATAGTGCGCAGTGGCCACGTAGCGGCAGAACACCACGGGGGCGAAGCCGTCCTTCAGCAAGCCGTCCAGGTGGTCGATCAGTGCAGCAAGCTTGGGGTCGCCAGCTTTGCCAGAGAGGCGTTGAGCTTCGGCGATCAGAGCCTGGAGGCGGTTGGTGTCCTGCTGCGCGACATTCCACTGGCCAGCGGGTTCCAGATCGTTACCGACCAAGTCGTCGGCCTGGCCGTCGTGCAAGCGTTCGTCGTCCAGCGGATCGTCGAGTGCGTCATCGGATTGAGCCTGGGCGAAGTTGAGGCTTTTGCCTTCCAGCCGCGTGGTGAGGGCCTTGACGGCGGCAGCGGGCGACGAGGCCACGCAGCGCAGCATGGCCAGCGTGGCGTACCAGATGAGGCGTGCACTGCCCGGCTGCTGGCTTTGCTCCACGGCTTCGGCCATTTCGCGGCAGTAGCTTTGCACGGCATCGAAGAAGGCGCCCCAGTCGCCGGTGAGCTGGTAGGTCAGTTCGGTTTTCATCCGGCGAGCAAAGCCCCGGCCGTCTTGGGTTTCTGCCTGCCATTCCACGATGTCCTTGCGGCGACGCTGCACGAAGTGCCGGGCCAGTTTCTGGCGCAGCGGGTCGTCGGCAGCGGTGCGGGACTGCAGCCGGGCAAAGGCAGGGTCGAGCAGAGAAAGCAGGTTGTAGAAGGCGACTTCATCGCCCGAATGGGGCGTGGCCGTGAGTAGGAGCAGATGGCGTTCGGCGTTTTTTGCCAGTCGTTGAAGCAGCTCAAAGCGCAGTTGCTTGCCCGTGCCGCTGCTGGCGCAGGTGTGGGCTTCGTCCACGACGATGCACTCGGGTGCAATGGAAAGGAAGTGCTCGCGGTGGCGCTCGCTCTTGATGTAGTCCAGACTGACCACGACCACGGGGTGGTGGTCAAACAGGCCTACACCGTGGGGCAGTGCACCTTCGATGCGGCTTGCGCTGGCCGAAGTGAGCGCAACGGCCTGGAGATTGAAACGGTTTTGCAACTCGCCCTGCCACTGCTCCACAAGGTGAGGCGGACAGAGCACGGCCAAACGAGTGATTTCGCCGCGGTCCATGAGTTCGCGCACGATGAGGCCAGCCTCGATGGTCTTGCCGATGCCCACATCGTCGGCGATGAGCAGGCGCACGGTGGTCAGGCGCAAGGCCATGAGCAGGGGCACCAGTTGGTAGGCACGGGGCTCCACGGCAATGTTGCCGAATGAGCGGAAGGGGCCGCCTCCCGAGCGCAGCTTGAGGCGCAGTGCATCGCGCAGCAGCAGCGCAGCCGCATGGTTGCCCGCTTGCTCGGGCTGAGGCCAGGCAAAGGTGGCTGGTTCTACCGGCGTGAATTCCAGCTCCGGAATGAGGGTGATGGCGTCTTCGTCTGCACCGCCCAGGGGGCGCAGACGCAGCAGATCTGCACTGTCGTCATGGCGGGTATCAGCAAGGATCACCCATTCGCGCCCACGGGCGCGCACCAGGTTGCCGGGCATGAAGTCGTGGGTCGCAGTGGTCATGCGGATGGCTTAGCTGAAAACATGGGGATAGCTGGCGAACTGTTCAGGCCAGTGCTGGGGGTTGGACATGTCCAGCACGGCTTGGCCTTTGTCCACCAGGGCCGCCACTTGGGCTGGGCTGGGCGGAGCCAGGACCACCACCGTGCGCGCGGCCTTGTATTGGCCTGCTACGGTGAGTTCGCCGCCCAGTGCAGGCACTTGATACTGATCGGGCTCGCGGTGACTGCCGGCGCGCAGAGCTTGCTGCCATTGCATGAAGAGGTCGCCATGGCCTGCGCCAGGATTGGGTTGCATGACTCCGTTCGCCGTTGGCGCTGCGGCGCAAGGAGGCTGCTCTGGTTCCGCAGGCGCCACCTGCGCATTGGCCAGGGCCACGAGCATTTCAATGGCCTGGGCGTTGCGGCGGTTGATGTGGTTGTGGTCGGGCTGGTTGAAGTACGACAGCAGGCACTGGTAACAGCCGGCTTCGCAGATGCTCTGGCCGTGTTTGTTCTTGTGTTCCAGAGCATCCAGGCCTTCGACCGTCCAGGGGCCGGTGGGGGTATCGTGGTGCATCAACCGCAGTGCGGCAGCGGCAACCTGAGCCATGGCTCCCGGCTCCGTGGCCAGGCGCGTGAGCACGCCCGCACCGCCTTCGGCAGCCTCATAGAACAGCAGAGCCTTGCGGTCGTCCTGCTTGGGCAGGGATTCGGCCACGAGTTCGGACTCTTCAATCTGGAAGGTCATTTCAATGCCGCGCTTGAGCGCGGCCTGCAGCGTGGCCATGGCCTCCATGTCCAGGGGCATCCTGGGGGAGAGGATGAGGATGTTGCGGTGATCCTCCACGAACGGCACGATTTGCTGGTTGGGCACCTTGTCCAGTAGGTCGCCTTCGGGTTCGGCTCCGTCTGTGGTGGCACCAGGCTCGTCCTTTTTGCTCCACTGTCCGGTGATGGGGTTGATATAGAAGCCGAGCTGCTCTTTGTATTTGCGACGGCGCCAGCCACGGTTGATGCGCCAGATTTGCGCCGCCGGGGCATAGGTCAGCGCCGCGAGGACGTCGGTTTCGCCGCTGCCACCCGCGCCGCCTAAGACGAGAGACTTGTGCTGCGCGATCTTGCCCTCGGGGCCGGGCAGGAAGCGGTAGGTGGTTTGCAGTTCGAAGCCCTGGCGCTGACGGTCTTCGTCATTGATGGAAATGCGCTCGACCGGCACGGTTTCCACGGTTTCGATGCGGTACAGGTTGCGCACCCAATCGAGGTCGGTGAGAAGGGCCTCGCAGTTCTCGCATGTGTTGTGGTGGGGTTCGGTGCCGTTCTCCTCACCCATGTGTGCGTAGCCGCACTGGCTGCACACGCGGCTAGCCACTGTGGCGAGTGTGCTGTTGCCTGAGATGTGGTCGGCTGAGCCTACGTTGAGCTTGGCGCGCACCACGCGGTACATGCGACCCTGGTGGTAGATAAGGCTGCGTGGCCCGAACTCGGACAGGGCCAGGAAGCGCGGGCGGCTGACCATGCTGCCTTCGTCGTCCTTGCCTTTGGCTGTGGTACCGCCTTTGGCGGGTATCCAGGCCATGAGCGGCAGGCGTGGGAAGTTGTAGCCGGGCAAGAAGCCCTGGCTGGCAAGGTAGCGGTAGGTGTAGAAGTCGGCGTTCTGGCCATTGCCCGGCTTGAGCAGTACGGCGTACTGGCGGGCCGCGTCGCCATAGCGTCGCTGGGCATTCTGCTTTTCGGCATGGGTGGTGGTGTAGCTCTTGACCACCTGGTCGGCCATGTCCATCTGCTTGCGCGTGGCGTCCACGAGCACGCGCCAGCGTTGCAGGGCGGCATCGAAGTCTTGCGCTGCACGCTGAATGGCTTCTTCCACAAGGTTGGAAGAGAACCACGTGCTGCCTTGCAGCACCGGGGCGAGTTGGGCCATGAACGCATGGGCGCTTTGCAGGGCGCGTGCGTGGGCTTCGGGCGCCAGGAGCTTGTCACGCAGGGCGCTTTGCAGGGGCTTGCCTGGCTGCTCCAAATCCAGCAGTGGGCCTATGCTGGTGTCCAGTTGCACCTGAAGGGCCGCGAGCCATACAGCGTGCAGATGACTTTCGACCAAGTCCCGATTGGCCAGGTCCAGCGTCGGTGGTCTGACGATGCCATGCACCATCTCGGTGGCATGGTGGAAGAACCATTGGTCGTGCGGACTGAGGGCCGCGCAATACGTGATGACCAGCGCCTGCTGGCCTGAGCGCCCGGCACGGCCGCTGCGCTGGGCATAGTTGGCCGGGGTGGGCGGCACATTGCGCAGGTACACCGTGTTCAGGGCCGAGATGTCCACGCCCAACTCCATGGTGGGTGAACAGAACATCACGGGCAGGCGTTCCAAGGGCGCCTCATGGGCGGGGTTGTCTGACCAGTCGCGGCGGTCTTTGTCTGTGTAACGGAAGCGCTGTTCCAGCAACTGGCGGCGGGTGGCATCCACCTGAGCGGTGTGCTCCTGGGCCTCGAAGTCGAACAGCGCATGGCCCTGCTGGCGTAGGGTTTGGGCCAATGCCAGGTACAGGTTGCGGAAGAACCGGTTGTGCTTGCCGTCTTCGGTGGCCTGTGTCTCCTCCACTAGCAGCCAGTCCATGGACGATGCGTTGAGACGCCAGCCAACGGTTTGCTGGTCCACCTCGGATCGTTGAACGTAGCCGTGGTCCTTCGCAGCCTGGAGCAGATGTTCCAGAAGTTCGACCCACTGCGGCTCTTTCCAACCCTTGATCAGGGCCGAGGCACCGTCGCTCTTCCAGAAGTCCGCGGACTTGATGTCTTTCAGCAGGCGGGAGCGTGACCCGCCGGGAACCAGGTCGGTGCGGGGTTTGCCTTTGTACTCGGGACGCTTGGTCAGGATCAGGTATCTGGCGGTCTCCAGGTTTTCATCGGCCGCGAAGGCCCAGCGTTCATTCAAGTGCTGGTGCGCCGTGGCTCTGGCTTTTTCCTGTTCCACCGAATCCAGGTAACGGGTTTCCAGGCAGAGGTGGCGCCGCATGTGGTCGAACACCGTTCGCGCCAGAGAGGCCCGTTGGCTTGGCTCGATGGTGGCGAGTACGGAGCGACCTGTGAATAGCTGGGATTCCTGTGAGAACTCGTCCAACGCACGATAGGCGATGGAGAGCAGGTTCAATTGGTCGAGATTCGGATTGTTGAAGCGCCAGCCACGCCGCAGATCGCGCAGCAGACGGTAGCCAATGATGAAGCGCATGGTGCGCTGGGCATCCTGGCGTGCGAGGCCCATCAGCTTGGGGGTGCGCAGATACTCAGCCAGTGTGGCGAAGTCGGTCTGGTCGAAGCCCAGCGCCTTGAAGACCGCATCCGCGAGCATTTCCTCGGTGAGCACGCCGTGGTGGTTCTGCAGCGCGCCAATGAGGGCTGAGCGCAGGGTGAGCAGAAACACGAAGTCGTTGAAGTGCCCGGCTTGCAGCGCGGCGTCCTGTCGGTTGTCGGTGAAGCCAAGAAGCTTGCGCGGATCGGGCTGGCCGGCCGGGATGTCCTTGATCGCAAAGAGTTGCCGGAGGGCACTCAGTGTCAGGATGGTCGTGGCCGAGGATCGACCCTCCCCCGACAGGCTGGCCAATCGGTTGATGTCCTTGCCGTGAACTTCATGAGTTTGGCCGCAGTTCAGACAGAAACGGAACTTGCCTGGAATGAACCAGTACTCCTTGCCCTGGCCTTGCACAGTCTGCAACCCCTGCGGTGTGACGCGGACATCTTCCGGGATGGATTTTCGGTAGGTGCTTTTGACCTTGGGTTCGGCCTTCGCCAGATCCAGCCACGCTTCGGGCAGATCTTCAATGTTTCCACGGTAGGTCTGACGAATGTCGGCCGGACACAGGAAGCCGTAGCGCGCGTTTTCGTCGTCGTCCCCAGAGATGTCGTCGATTTCTCGGGGGGCGTATTCCACCTGCGACTGGCCAGAGCGCCACACCGGGTGATATTCCTGTCCGCAATCGCGGCAGAAGTGAACGGGATAGAGCTGCGTGCCTTCCTCCTGCCGCCCCGGCGCGTAGCGCTGGGCATCCAGCGCGATGTGGCGCTCGCCTTCGGCTTCCAGGGTGGCCAGCACCTTGCCTGGCCCGCTGATGAACTGGTGGAGCTTGAAGGCAAATGGCGCACGGCCCTGCACTGTTCGTACAGCATGTGCGGCAACCAGAAAACGCTGAAGCCCGGCGCTCGCTTCTTCAAAAGTGCATTGCGCATCACCAGCCAGCCGCAAGGCGGCATCGCGCAGTGTCATGGGTTTGGCGCGGCGGGGCGGTTCGTTGGTTGGCAGTTCAATTCCAAGGTTCAGCTCAACCCACACAGCTAATGGGTCATCACTGAAGGCTGCGAAGTCCGGCCAGTGATGAACTTCTTTTAATAGCGCCGGCTTGAGTAGCGGCTTGACGGCAGGAATGCCTTTGCCTGGGTTCGTGACCCGCTCCAGGGTTTCGCCGATGACGTCGTTTTCAGAAATGTGCGCGCCAAAGAGCAGGCTGGCCACATCGGCAACAGTCTGGTTTCTGTCAGCCTGAGTGCCCGTGGACGACATGGTGGCGGAAGTACCGATGCACACCAGTTGTTCGGCCTGCAGGCGCTCGCGCAGCCGTCGTACGAGCAAGGCCACGTCGGCGCCTTGCCGGCCTCGATAGGTATGCAGTTCGTCGAGGACAAGGAATTCCAGCCCTGCGCAATGCTCCACCACCTGCCGGTCCACCGCCTCAAATCGGGTCAGGATCAACTCCAGCATCATGAAGTTGGTGAGCAGGATGTCTGGCGGGTTGCTGGCGATTTCCTGCCGCTGCGTAGCGCTTTCCTGGCCGGTGTAGCGTGCGACTGTGAATGGCTTTTGATCTTCCGGGTAACCGTGCAGGAACTTGTCTAGTTCTTCCAGCTGGCTGTTGGCCAACGCATTCATGGGGTAGATCACGATGGCTCGAGTGCGCTTACTTGGGTCAGCTGCCTTGGCTCTCACGATGCGATCGATGATCGGGATGAAGAACGAAAGCGATTTGCCCGACCCTGTACCGGTAGTGACTACATAGCTTTGCCGGCTCTGGGCCTTGGCTAGCGCCTGCAGTTGGTGCACATACAGATGCAGATCTGCTGCCGCTCCCTCAGTCTTGCCCACCTGGAAAATATGCGCGCAATCGGCATGCAGCATGCCTTGCTGTGCCAATTGCTGAACTGTGGTGTCGCGTTTGTAGTTGGGGTTGATCTGGATCAACGGCTCAGGCCAGTAGCGGCCACGGGCATATTCCTGTTCAACCGTGCGAAGGATGTCATCGGATGCAATGCGGCTGAAGCTGCGGGAGAAGCTGCTGTATTCCGCGATCAGTTGATCTCTAAAACTGAAGACGTTGTCCATCGTTAGCCTCCTTGTTCTTCTTGGTGGCTGCTAGATGGTGCATCGGACGACGACGCGAACTCATACCAGACCCCCCGGCCAGCCCCGTGTTGCGCGAGATGGCCACGTTCCACTAAAACACGAAAATGCTGCTTGAGCGTGTTACGGTTGCCGGCAGTCAGCCGGATCGCATCGCCCATGGTGATGCGCCCATGCTCCCGCGCGAACTCGACGATGTGTAGCGAGAGTTCGGGCAGTGCGGCGAGTACGATCTTCTCGCGCTCCACTTTGCGGCTGAGGCGACGAACCTGCTCCGCTAGCGCGCGTAGAAAGAAAATGAGCCAGGGCTGCCAATTCGGCGATTCCATACGGATGGTCCCCCGCGTCTGCCGCAGCGCCAGGTAGTAAGTCTCCTTGCTCTGCTCGATCACACTTTCGAGCGAGCTGTAAGGCACGTAGGCATAGCCAGCCTGTAGCAACAGCAAAGTAGTTAGGACCCGGCTCAAGCTGCCATTGCCATCTTGAAAGGGATGGATCTCCAGAAAGATCACGACCCAGATACCGATGAGCAGCAGGGGATGAAATCGTGCCGCATCGCGCTCTTCGTTGAACCAGGTGACCAACTCGGTCGTCAGGCGCGGCGTATCGAAGGGCGTCGAGGTTTCGAACACCACACCCAGTTGCTTGCCGTCTTCATCGAAGGCGACCAAGCTGTTCGTGGAAGTCTTGTAGTTGCCCCGGTGCCACGCGTCCTTCTCGCTATAGGTCAGCAAATCGCGGTGCAGCTGCTTGATGTGCTTCTCAGTCAGCGCGATGTCCTGCCAGGACGTGAACACTAGTTCCGTGACTTCGGCGTAGCCGGCCACTTCCTGCTCGTCACGAGTCGAGAAAGATTTGATCTGGAGGTTGGACAGCAGGCGCTCGATCTCCTGGTCCGACAGGTTGCTGCCCTCGATGCGGGTGGACGAACCGATGCTCTCGATGGCGGCTACCCGGCGCAAGGCCGAGAGCCGGTCCGGTGCGAGAGCGCCGAGCGCGCGCCAAGCCCCCTTGAACTCGTCGATGCTGGCGATGAGCTTCAGGATTTCGGGGGTGATCCGGACAGCATTGGCGGCGATCATTTCGCTCGATACTACATCCAATTACACCCAATATTTCCTAGTGCCAACTACCCTTTCTAGTTCGTACCCGTGCAGCCAAAATGTTGATTCGCATCGAAAAGTGATGCGAAGGCTCGTCAACTGCGGCGCGACAAGCCAGTGCCGTTGGATGCTGATATCGAGGCGCGCGACATATCAATGCAGGTTTGTGAGTTCTGCCATGGCCGTACTAAGAGACCTAGAGGACGTAAGGTTGGGCCCGCGGCGTACTCACGACCATCGTCAGATAGGCTGTCGGGTCACCCAAGCCGGGCCGACTACGCAGCCGGACGGTCAGGTGCAAGGCGCCCTCCCCTAACGCTTCGCCCAAGCTGCACCCCAGGCCGCGCACCACACGAACGGTGAGCTGGTACTCCGAAGGGGCCCACAGCACCAACACCGCGCCCAGCGCCTGCTCCAGCCAGACCCCGCGGTGCCTGAACTCCTCCAGAACTTGCACCATCGCCGCATCCAACTGCGCCGGCTCGTCCAGCGACTGCGTGAAAAGCTCTAACTGCACTTGGCCGAAGTCCAGGGTTTCGACAACATCCGAATGATCCCAGGCGGCCTCCAGGATCGAGAGCCCTTCGAGCACCGAACGTTGCAGCGCCACATAGAACCATTGCAACGGCGCGAGCCCTTCGAGGTCGACCGGGTCCGCGATGCCGATGCGCGCATCGATCGAATCACACAGGATGCCGAGCATGGAATCGCCGTCTGGTGGCGGATGATCATGGGCGCCGACCACGATACCAATGACATGAGCCTCCCGATCCCACATGCTCCAGACCAAGTGCATGGCTACCTCAATCTCGGCAGCCGTCATGTCAAAGCCATAGGCCAGGCAGAGGATGCGTGTGTCCTGAAGGTCAATCCGATCGACTATGGACTCTGCCGGCTCTCTGACAATATCGATGTACTCCGGTTGTTGCGCCAGCAAGTCCGCCAACGGGGTGTGCAGCGGCGCACCAATGCGGCTATGAAACTGCTGGACGAAGCGCTGACCGGTTGCGCCGATGCCGAACAGGCGGACGGCGGCGTTCGGCCCGCTATCGGCGGGCGTATGAAGTGTGTTCATGAGAAATGATTGCGCCGCGCTTGCGGAGGCCGGAGGCTCGAAACCCGAGCCAGCGCGCAAGTTGGCGAGAGTGAAAGAAGGATGAGGGAGGTGTGTTGACACCCAGAAGCAGCAAAGGCGCCGGCTGACCTTGACGGTCGGCACGGCGCCTTCTCAGCGGGCGCGGTGTTAGCGAAGTTCCGCTAACAGCGAACGATCAGCATTGGCTGTCGAGCCCATCGGCAGAAAAGTTCCTGCCCTCAGTGCGCGCGACACCTTGCAGACAGACGGGCGTCTTGCCACGGATGGCCGTGTCCAACATGGCGAAGTCCATACGACGCAGCATCGCGGCTTGCATCCAGACGGTGTTGCCCTTGGCGGTATGCAGGCACACCGCCTCCTCGCCACAAGCCTCGTAGCGCGTGATGACGGCCATGATGTTTTCTGGGCCGCTGTTGGTGCTGGTCGCGGGAGATTGGGCTGACGATACAGGTGTCTCAGCGCCTCGCTGGGGGTTGCCGGCCGCGATCATGTCAGCCGCCTTCTGCAGCTTGGCCTGTTCGACTTGCTCAGCAGCAGTGGAGTCTGCTGCTCTCGCTGGGGTCACAGACTGACCTGCGGTCGACGAAGGGGTGGCAGACGCTGCGCCCGCAGAGGATGCAGCCGACTGCCCGTACTGCATCGATGCCGGCACGGCCTTTCCACGGGCTTTGAGGACGTTGCGCACGTACTCATCGAAAGCCAGCGCGTTGGACGCGACTTTCAGATACGGCGTCGTTGTCGCGGTGCTGTAGCTGACGGACGTGCTGAACGTGTTCTTTCCTTCGTCTTTCACGATCTTGTACGCAACGGGTAGCCGCAAAGGCGCTTCGCTGACTCTGTCGCCAGTCACGCTTCGGATCACCGCGGCGTCGATCTGAAATTGCTGCGGTCTTTGAACCTCCGAGAAGAGTTCGGGAATGCCGTACTTGAGGGAGGAGCCCAACGGATCGCCCATCCAGTCCATGTAGAAGTTCATCTTCTGGACCACGGTTGGCTTGAAAGCAAGTGTCAGGTGGACCTCGCAGGACCGGCGCTTGATTGATTCGTCATAGGACGTCACAGCAGGCGCTCCGGCTTCAAGGGACACGAAATCGGCCGACTTGAACTTGTAGTTGCCGAGGTCTTCGTCGTGTCCCTTTCCGACCATCCTCAGCACCGACTCGATGCGCTGTGGATCGTTGCATGGAGGGGCTTCGGGGCTGCAGCCGATGAGCAATGCGGAGGTCGAGATGACCATGGCCACAATGCACAGTCTGGATATGGCCTTACGAATGTAGTGAAGCATGATTGAGTTCTCTTCGTTCTAGCTGTTGATTGGGTCAGGCGTTCGGGTTCCGCCCGATGACCTCCAGCGATCACCCATCCACTCGTTTGATCGCGCCTCACCCTCTGAAGGCTGGCGGCTCAATACTACCAAATCGGTAGTATTTGAGGCGAGCATTGTCGGGACTATCTTGATCTTTGGACCCAAAGATCTAAATGACCGTTCTGGGGAGACGCCTCAAACAGGCGAGGCAGTTGGCCGGCTTGTCACAAGAACAAGTTGGCATTGAAGCCGACCTTGATCCGATGTCTGCCAGCACGCGAATGAATCGCTACGAGTTGGGCAAGCGAGCGCCTGCGTATGAGTTGGTGGAAAGGTTTGCGAAAGTGCTTGGCGTCCCGACTGCATATTTCTATGCGGTAGCCGATGACGAGGCTCAGCTCCTGCTTGCGTTCAGCAAGCTACCGAAAACCAAGAGATCACAAGCGGTCGAGTACGTCGTTGGCTTGAGCAAGTAGATGCCGCATCAAGCACGGCGAGGTTTATCTCAGTACTCCTCGGGCAGTAGCAACGTCGTGACGGTGCGATTTGCCTCAGTGATCAACCAAATGCGGTTGTCGTCCTCGTCCACTTGCGCTAATGTCTGCTCCTTCTTTGCGGCGTCTTTGCCCAACCTCTTGAGCGGCAGTCGATAGACCGACAGCACGCGATTGCCGTGCACGAGAGCGTCTTCGTTGGTCTGCGCATCCTCGGCACAGCATTCGCCCCAGTCGCCTGAGACGTGGAGCGCCAGCAGGGCAAGCGGATGGCTGTTCGTGCGGTGCATGAGTTCGAGAGCACCCGGGGTGGCAACGACGCGGCCGAGTTCGAAGCGTGGCGCGCCGTCGCGCTTGGTATGGCCGGAGGGAAGTTTTTTCATGATTGATTGCTCAAAATGAAACGCCCATGCGGCAGCGCGCCTAGGCCTGTGGAGGCAAGGCGTGCTGACGGAGGACGAGGGGTTGGAAAAGAAAAACAGCCGCAGCGGCTACCGGGTGGTCCGGCTCCTACTGCGGCTGCGGGGGCTTACACACGGGCATGGTCCTGCCTAGCTTGCGCCCAGCAGGTTTCTACCCGCCGGTATATTGTAGCACAAAAACAACACATTGCCAGCGAGGCGACTCCCCTTCGCTGGACGGGAAAACGCTGTTTTTTGACGGTTTTGGGCGCGCTGCGTAGGGGTGCCCAAGCAGCCCGGCGGCGAGGCCCAAACGGGCCTAACGGCCCCTCGGAGGGCACGCCCCAAGGGCAACAACCACGCGCCCCACCAAGCCCCAAAACCACCAGCCAACCGCAACCACATGTGCCGCGCGCCCAGGACAAACCAAAACATGGGCAAAACCATGGCATGCGGCCCATTGGCCCGCGCTGCAAGCCCAGCGCCCAGCAAAAAGCCTCTGTGGCAGGGGCTGTTACAGGGGCTCGAGTTTGGCGGAGAGTGTGAGATTCGAACTCACGGACGCTTTCACGTCGGCAGTTTTCAAGACTGCTGGTTTAAACCACTCACCCAACTCTCCGGAGCCGGCGATTTTATGCCGACCGTGGCGTCCTACTCCTCGTCGGGCAGGAACATGGCCTGCAGGTCGCTCAGGAAGTCGAGGCCGCGCTCGGTCGGCCATACGCGGAACAGGTCTCGGGCAATGAGGCCCTTGCGCTCGGCCTCTTCGAGGCCGCGCTGGATCGACGTCATCGCCAGCCCGGTGCGTTCGCTGAACTGCGGCAGCGTGAAGCCCTGTTTCAGCCGCAGCGCATTCAGCATGAATTCGAACGGCAGGTCTGCCAGCGCCACTTCGTCGCTCTGCGACACGGCGGCGCCGGCGCGTGCGTTATCCATATACAGGCGCGGTTCGCGAAAACGCACCTGCCGCACGATGCGGTGCGCGAAGCTCAGCTTGCTGTGCGCGCCGGCGCCGATGCCGAGGTAGTCGCCGAATTGCCAGTAGTTGAGGTTGTGCGCGCACTGGTGCCCCTCGCGTGCATAGGCCGAGATCTCGTAGCGCGACATGCCGCTGGCACTGGTGCGCTCGGTGATGCGGTCGAGCATGGCGTAGGCGATGTCGTCCTCGGGCAGGGCCGGCGGGAACTTGGCGAACCAGGTGTTGGGCTCGATGGTCAGGTGGTAGACCGAAATGTGCGGCGGAGCGAGCGCCAGCGCCTGCGAGAGGTCGGCCTCGAGGCCTTCCAGGGTCTGGCCCGGCAGGGCGTACATCAGGTCTAGGTTGAAGGTGTCGAAGGTGCTCGCTGCCTCTTCGAGGGCGGCAATGGCCTGCGCGCGGTCGTGCACGCGGCCCAGCGCCTTCAGGTGCTCGTCGTTGAAGCTCTGCACGCCCACCGACAGGCGCGTGACGCCGGCCGAGCGGTACGCGCGGAAGCGGTTGCGCTCGAAGGTGCCGGGGTTGGCTTCGAGCGTGATCTCGCAATCGGGCGTGAGCTTCAGGCGTGCGCGCACGTCGCTCAGCAGGCGGTCGATGGCCTGCGGCGAGAACAGGCTGGGCGTGCCGCCGCCGATGAAGATGGTGTGGACGCTGCGGCCCCAGATGAGCGGCAAGGCGGCATCGAGGTCCGCCACCAGCGCGTCGATGTAGGCGGCTTCGGGAATGCCGTCGATGTCGGCCTCGCTGGCGGCGCGCCATTCGTGCGAATTGAAGTCGCAGTACGGGCACTTGCGCAGGCACCACGGCAGGTGGATGTAGAGCGACAGCGGCGGCAGCGCGCTGAGCTGCAGCGGGCCTGGGCGCATCCAGTGCAGGACGTCGTTGGCGTGCTGCGCGCCGGCGGGCTGCGCCGGCTGAATCGGGAAGGTGGTAGCCATCTATCGACCGCCGGTCAGAACCAGCGCTCGCGCATCAGCACCAGCATGGCCTGTGCCGCGCGGCCGCGGTGGCTGTTAGCGTTCTTCACCTCGGGCGTCAGCTGCGCGAAGGTCTTGCCGAAGGACGGCAGGTACATGACGGGGTCGAAGCCGAAGCCGTTGTCGCCGATGGGCGCGGGCGCGATCTCGCCGACCACGCGGCCTACGGCGATGAGCGGCTCGGGGTCGTCGTGGCTGCGCAGCGCGACCAGCGTGCTGACGAGCGCGGCGCGGCGGTTGGCGACGCCGTCGAGCTGCTCGAGCAGGGCCTTCACGTTGTTGGCGTCGCCCTTGGCGTAGCCGAACTGCGTGGCGTAGTAGGCGGTGTCGACGCCCGGCAGGCCGCCGAAGGCATCGACGCACAGGCCGGCGTCGTCGGCGATGGCCGGCAGGCCGGTGGCGGCGCTGGCATGGCGCGCCTTGGTCAGCGCGTTCTCGACGAAGGTACGGAAGGGTTCTTCGGCCTCGCTCACCCCCAGCGCCGACTGCGGCACGAGGGTGACGGCGAGCTCCGCGAACAGTTGCTGGAGTTCGGCGAGCTTGCCCGCGTTGTTGGAAGCCAGAACCAGTTTCATGAATTCGCCAGTGGATGCGTCAGTTGGAAAGCAGTGCCTGCTTCTGCAGTTCCACGAGTTCGCCGATGCCCTTCTCGGCCAGGCCGAGCAGGATGTTCATTTCTTCGCGCGTGAAGGCCACGCCTTCGGCCGTGCCCTGCACTTCGACGAAATGGCCGGCGCCCGTCATGACGACGTTCATGTCGGTGTCGCAGGCCGAGTCTTCGGTGTATTCCAGGTCGAGCAGCGGCGTACCGCCGACGATGCCGACCGAGATGGCCGCCACGTGCCCCTTGATGGGCGATGCGGCAATGGCGCCCGAGGCCAGCAGCTTGTTGACGGCGTCCTGCGCGGCGACGAAGGCGCCGGTGATGGCCGCGGTGCGCGTGCCGCCGTCGGCCTGCAGCACGTCGCAGTCGAGGTGGATGGTGCGTTCGCCGAGCGCGGCGAGATCGAACACGGCGCGCATCGAGCGGCCGATGAGGCGCTGGATTTCCTGCGTGCGGCCGGTCTGCTTGCCCTTGGCGGCCTCGCGGCTGCTGCGGGTGTGGGTGGCGCGCGGCAGCATGCCGTATTCGGCCGTGACCCAGCCTTCGCCGCTGCCCTTCTTGTGCGGCGGCACTTTTTCCTCGACGGAGGCGGTGCACAGCACGCGGGTCTGGCCGAACTCGATGAGCACGGAGCCTTCGGCGTGGATGGTGAAACCGCGGGTGATGCGCACCGGGCGCAGCTGGTCGGCGGCGCGGCCGCCGCTTCGTGTGAAAGCAGTCATTGTTCGGGAACCGGAAAAGAAAAAAAAGAAGGCCGCGCTCAGGTCTTGCGCGCCGCCGATCTGCGGATGGCTTCGTTGATCTCGGCGATGGAGCGCTCGATGGCGTCCTCGTCGAGGTCGTCGATCTCGTTGTCGGAGGGCATGCCGGCCTGGATGGTCGAGGCGAAGACGCCGTCCTCGATGGTCTCGGTGGAAACTCCGCTGCGGTCGTCCGCGCTGTCGGGCATTTCCCATTCGAGCGCGATGAGCGTGACGTTGTCGCTGTGGGAGCCGCCCTTGCGCAGGGCCATCTCGGCGAGGTCGGGGGCAGCGTCGGACACGGGCTTGCCGGAGGAAAGCGTGTGCACGATGAGTTCGTCGTCGAGCACGCCCCAGACGCCGTCCGAGCACAGCATGATGCGGTCGCCGCGCTGCAGCTGCAGCGGCGCCGAAACGTCGAAGAGCGGCGTGGTCGGCGAGCCCAGGCAGGTCAGCAGCAGGTTGCGGTTGACGGGCATGTCGGAGCCGTGCGGCTTCGGGCGTTCGGCGTGCGAATGGTCGCGCGTGCGCACCAGCAGGCGGCCGTCGCGCACGACGTACAGGCGCGAATCGCCGCAATGCATCCAGGTGGCGGCGTTGTTCTGGAGCACGGCCGCCACGACGGTGGTGCGCGGCGTGTCGAGCATGGCCTTGTGGCTCGCGTAGCGCATGATCTGCTGATGCGCGGCCATGGCCGATTCAGCGAGGAAGGATTTCACGTCCTTCACCATCGGGCGCGCCTCGCGCTGGTAGAGCGCGGCAATGGTCTGCAGCGCGAGCTGCGCCGCCACTTCGCCTTCCGGGTGGCCTCCCATGCCGTCGGCCAGCACGAACAACCCCGATTCCCGCGTGTAGCAATAGCCCATGCGGTCTTCGTTCTTGAGACGCCCGCCCTTGCGGCTGACCTGGAAGACGGAGAATTTCATGATGTCATGCAGGGCGCGTGGTCGGCGCGGCAGCCTTGGGCAGGGCCTTCTTGTCGAAGGAGCGGATGTTGTCGATCGACAGGCGCACTTTCTCGCCCACGGTGAGCTTGGTGTAGCGCCGCTCGCCTTCGCGGCTGAGTTCCTTCTGCAGCGCGAAGACCGACTGCGGGCGCGACAGCGGGTCGAGCGACATGCACCACTCGACCACTTCGATCAGGTTGTCGGAGTACACGCCGCGCAGCCGCGAGAGCGACAGGCTGAGGCGGTCTTTTTCGATGCGCCGCGGCGCGTCGTTGGGCGGATAGCCCTGCATGCAGGCGTAGATGCAGGCGCCGATGGCGTAGATGTCGGTCCAGGGGCCCATGGACGAATCGCGCCGGTACATCTCGGGGGCGGCGAAGCCTGGGGTGTACATCGGGCGGATGAAGATGCCCTCCTTGCTGAGCACTTCGCGCGCGGCGCCGAAGTCGATGAGCACGGCGCGGTCGTCGTCGGTGACGAAGATGTTGGCCGGCTTGATGTCCAGGTGCAGCATCTTGTACTGGTGGACGATGCGCAGGCCGCGCAGGATCTCGTCGAAGAGCGAACGGATGGTCGACTCGCGGAACACCTTCTGCTTCTTCAGGTCGCGCGCCGTGACCACGAAATCCTGCAGGGTCGCGCCCTCCAGGTAATTCATGACCATGTAGACGGTCTCGTTCTCGCGGAAGAAATTGAGCACGCTGACCACCGACGCGTGCGAGATCTGCGCCAGCGAGCGCCCTTCCTCGAAGAAGCTCTTCAGGCCCAGCCGGTACAGCGACAGTTTCTCCGGCGGCACCTGTGGCGCAAGCTCGCCCGGACCCCGCGTGGCCAGTGACGACGGCAGATATTCCTTGATGGCCACCTGCTGGCCGCTGGAATCGATGGCGAGGTAGACGACCCCGAAACCGCCCGCGGAAAGCCGGCGTACAACGCGGTAACCACCAATGACCGTATCGGGCGGCAGGGGCGTAGGCTTGACCTTTGACATAATCCGGGAGTTTCGCCCGAAGGCGATGGTGCGGCAAGCGAACGCCGTGCCGGCGCCTCGGCGCATGCAAGCAAAACCACAGTGAGGCGCAATGCCAGTTTACAGCATGACCGGCTACGCCAGCGGCCAGAACGGGCCCGCAGGCAGCCACTCCGAAGCCGAAGCACGGCCTTCCGCCGCGGGCCGGCTCGGGGTTGAAATCCGCTCGGTCAACAGCCGCTTCCTCGATCTCACCTTCAAGCTGCCGGAAGAACTCCGCCAGCACGAAACCGCCCTGCGCGAACTGCTCACGGCCAAGCTCAAGCGCGGCAAGGTCGAAGTGCGCGCCGCCATCGAAAGCACCTCTTCCTCGGGCGTGGTCGAGCCCTCCGTCAAGCTGCTGCAGCGGCTCAATGGCGTGCAGGACAGCATCAAGGCATGGCTGCCGGGCGCACGCGAACTCAGCGTGGCCGACGTGCTGCGCCTGGCCGGCGGCGACAGCGCCACGCGCGGCGATTGGGGCCCCGACCTGCTCGACGTGACGGGCAAGGCGCTCGAAGGCCTGATCTCGGCCCGCCAGCGCGAAGGCGCCCGGCTGGCCAAGATGCTCGAAGCCCACCTCGCGCAACTGCGCACCCTGGTGCAGCAGGCCGGTCCGCTGGTTCCGCAGCTGGTCGAACAGCAACGCACCCGGTTCCTGGAGCGCTGGCAGGAAGCCATGGGCCTGAGCGCCGGAACGGGCGGCACGCCGCCCGAGGCTGCTCAAGACCGTGCACTGACCGAAGCGACCGCGTTCGCCATCCGCATCGACGTGGCGGAAGAGCTCACCCGGCTGAACTCGCATCTCGACGAGATCGAGCGCCTGCTCAAGAAGGGCGGCGAGATCGGCAAGCGCCTCGACTTCCTGATCCAGGAGCTGCACCGCGAGGCCAACACCCTGGGCTCGAAGTCTGCGGCGCTGGAACTCACGCGCATCGGCGTGGACATGAAGGTTCTGATCGAGCAGATGCGCGAGCAGGTCCAGAACATCGAATGACGACGAAGACGAGCGAGAGAATGGACTACCCCGGCAATATCTTCGTGGTGGCGGCGCCCAGCGGCGCGGGCAAGTCGAGCCTGGTGAAGGCGCTGATGGAGCTCGATTCGGCGGTGCAGCCTTCGGTGTCGCACACGACCCGGTCGCCGCGCGGACAGGAAAAGCACGGCCGCGAATACTTTTTTGCCTCGCCGACGGAGTTCGACGCCATGATCGCGGCCGACGGCTTCGTGGAATGGGCCCATGTGCACGGCCACCGCTACGGCACCTCGAAGAAGGCCGTCGAGGACCGCATCGCCCAGGGGGCCGACGTGATCCTGGAGATCGACTTCCAGGGCGCGTTGCAGATCCGCAAGACCTTCGCCAATGCGGTCATGATCTTCATCCTGCCGCCCAGCTGGGAAGAACTGCGCTCCCGGCTCGAACGGCGCGGTGAAGACAGCGCCTCGGTCATCGAATTGCGCCTGAAGAACGCCGCCGAAGAGATGGCCCAGGCCGGGCAATTCGACTTCGTTATAATCAACGAGTTATTTGAGCGGGCACTTTTCGATCTCAAGGCGATCGTCCACGCTCAGCGGCTTCGGTATTCCGCACAACGCCGAGCGCGTGCCGACACCTTCGCCGCACTGAACATCCCCTGATTTCCGAGCCCGCCGCTCACCAGACCGACCGAAAGATCCTCATCATGGCCCGCATCACCGTCGAAGATTGTCTCGTCAACATTCCGAACCGCTTCCAGCTCGTCCTGGCCGCCACCTACCGTGCGCGCATGCTGAGCCAGGGCCACGCACCCAAGATCGAGAGCAAGAACAAGCCGGCAGTGACCGCCCTGCGCGAGATCGCCGAAGGCAAGATCGGCCTTGAAATGCTCAAGAAGGTGCCGGGCTGATCTGACGCAGCCCTGCAACGAAAAGGCACCGCAAAGCGGTGCTTTTTTTATGTCCGGACGCGTGCACACATCGGTCACGCTAAAGTGGTAGGCATGAGCGCGGTCGCCAAATCTCAGTCCCATGCCCCCAAAGGCACGCCGAAGCCGAGCCCGGCGGCGCTGAATGCGGCCGCAGCGAGCTTCGCCGCGCTCACCGCTCGACTGGACTACCTGAGCCCCGAAGACACCGAACTGGTCCGCCGCGCCTACCGCTTCGCGGACGAGGCGCACCTGGGGCAGCTGCGCAACAGCGGCGAGCCGTACATCACCCACCCGATCGCCGTGGCGGCGCAGTGCGCCGAATGGAAGCTCGACGCGCAGGCACTGATGGCCGCCCTGCTGCACGACGCCATCGAAGACTGCGGTGTCACCAAGCCCGAGCTCATCGAGCGCTTCGGCGCCCCGGTCGCCGAACTGGTCGACGGGCTCACCAAGCTCGACAAGCTGCAGTTCAACACCCGCGAGGAAAACCAGGCCGAGTCCTTCCGCAAGATGCTTCTGGCCATGGCGCGCGACGTGCGCGTCATCCTGGTCAAGCTGGCGGACCGCACGCACAACATGCGCACGCTGGCCGATGCGCCGCGTGAGAAGTGGGGCCGGATCTCGCGCGAAACGCTCGACATCTACGCACCTATCGCGCACCGACTGGGGCTGAACCAGACCTACCGCGAGTTGCAGGAGCTGTCGTTCCGGCATCTGAAACCGTGGCGTTATGCGACGCTGTCCAAGGCCGTCGCCAAGGCCCGCGGGCGCCGGCGAGACCTGATCCAGAAAGTGCAGAAGGAGGTCGAGGCCGCCTTTTCCGCCGCCGGGATGACGCTGCGGATCGCCGGCCGCGAGAAGACGCTCTATTCCATCTACCGCAAGATGGAAGAAAAGCACCTGAGCTTCGCCCAGGTGACCGACATCTACGGCTTCCGCCTGATCGTGCCGAACGTGATCGCCTGCTACACCGGGCTCGGCATCCTGCACCAGATGTACAAGCCCCTGCCGGGCAAATTCAAGGACCACATCGCGATCGCCAAGCTCAACGGCTACCAGTCGCTGCACACCACGCTCGTGGGGCCGGCCGGCGTGAGCGTCGAGTTCCAGCTGCGCACCGAGGCCATGCACGTGGTGGCCGAATCGGGCGTGGCCGCCCACTGGCTCTACAAGGCGGCCGAGCCGAATGCGGCCAGCAACGACCGGCTGGGCACCAAGTGGCTGCAGTCGCTGCTCGACATCCAGGACGAGACGCGCGACGCGGCCGAGTTCTGGGACCATGTCAAGGTCGACCTGTTTCCCGACGCGGTCTACGTCTTCACGCCCAAGAGCCAGATCATGGCGCTGCCGCGCGGGGCGACGGTGGTCGACTTCGCCTACGCCATCCACAGCAACATCGGCGACCACACCTCGGCCGCGCGCATCAACGGCGACCAGGTGCCCCTGCGCACCGAGCTCAAGAACGGCGACGTGGTCGAAGTGATCACCGCGCCGGTTTCCACGCCCAATCCGGCCTGGCTGGGCTTCGTGCGCACCGGCCGCGCGCGCTCGAAGATCCGCCACTACCTGAAGACGCTGGCGCATGCCGAGTCCGAAGGGCTGGGTGAAAAGCTGCTCGCTCAGGCGCTGCGCGCCGAGGGGCTGAGCAAGCTGCCCGAGGAAGACGAAGAGCACCAGGCGCTGTGGGAGAAGCTGCTGCGCTTCACCGGCAACCGCACGCGCTCCGAGTTGCTGACCGATATCGGCCTGGGCAAGCGCATCGCAAGCATCGTCGCCAAGCGGCTGGTAGCGATGCTGACCGAACTGGGCGAGCGGCCCGACGCGCTGCTGCTGAGCCGCGAGCGCTTCATCTCGCACGAAACGGTGTCGCAGGGCGCGGTCACGCTGGACGGCAGCGAGAACTCGTCGGTGCGCTTTGCGCTGTGCTGCAGGCCGATTCCAGGCGACTCGATCGTCGGGTATCTCGGCCATGGCGAAGGTCTGGTGGTGCACACGGAAGAATGCGGCGTCGGCCAGCGGCTGCGCCACAAGGACAGCGAACGCTTCTTCGCCGTCGAGTGGGCGGACGAGCCCACGCGTGCGTTCGAGACCGGGGTTGTCATCACCGTGCGCAACGACAAGGGCGTGCTGGCGCGCGTCGCGGCGACGCTGGCCGATGCGGAAGCAGACATCACGCACGTGGAAATGGCCGACGAGACTCCACAGGATTCGACGGATCTGCGCTTCGTGATCGCGGTGCGCGACCGTGCGCATCTGGATGCGGTGCTGCGGGCGGCGCGGCGCACGGCATCGGTGCTGACCGCTTCCAGGACGATTCCCGCGCCCTGACCCGATGGCCCTGCCGGGCCGGGCTACGAAGCTCCGGCCGGGCGCGGCGCCGGGTAGCTCACGGACAGGATCTCTATATCGTGCGCCCCGCCGGGCGTCACCAGCTTCACGACATCGCCTTCGCGCGACTTCAGCAGGGCCCGGGCGATCGGCGAGATCCAGCTGACCTGCGACTTCGCGCTTTCCGCTTCGTCGATGCCGAGGATCGTCACGCTGCGTTCATCACCGGTCTCGTCGGCATAGAGGACGGTGGCGCCGAAGAAGACCTGATCGCGGCCGTGGTGCACCGACGGATCGGTGACCTCCGCGATTTCGAGGCGCTTGGTGAGGAAGCGGATGCGCCGGTCGATCTCGCGCAGGCGCTTCTTGCCGTAGAGGTAGTCGCCGTTCTCCGAGCGGTCGCCGTTCTTGGCGGCCCAATGGACGGTCTCGACGATCTTCGGGCGCTCCTCGTCCATCAGCTGCAGCAGCTCGTCGCGCAGGCGCGCGTAGCCTTCGGGGGTGATGTAGTTCTTGCCGCCCGCAGGAAGCGGAGGCGAGGCACCGTCGGCGCCGTCGTCGTCTGCGTCGGAATCCGTTTCCTTGGTGAATGCCTTGTTCACGCCAAACCTCCAAAAGAAAAAAGCCCGCAACTCGCGTTGCGGGCTTTCTTTATAGTGGTGCGGCTGGCAGGAATCGAACCCACGACCCCTTGGTTCGTAGCCAAGTACTCTATCCAGCTGAGCTACAGCCGCACAGCTTGCGATTATAGCCCGCTTTAATGGCCATTCTCGAACTATTCGGGTTAATTGGAGCGAAAGACTGAAAAGAAAAATGCCCGGAAGACGAATCTTCCGGGCATTTTCAAGATGGTGCGGCTGGCAGGAATCGAACCCACGACCCCTTGGTTCGTAGCCAAGTACTCTATCCAGCTGAGCTACAGCCGCGAAGCTTTCGATTATAGCCTGATTTTTGGCTGCTCCCCGAAAGCATGGCAAGACGTTGCAATATCGAATCGCCGAAGGGAGGGTGGTAGGCCGTGCTGGGCTTGAACCAGCGACCAACGGATTATGAGTCCGCTGCTCTAACCAACTGAGCTAACGGCCCACGCGGCACGATTCTATTCGCGCAACCGGGCCTACTTGCGATGGCTCAGTGCATTGGTCACCAGGCGCGACGTGATGTCGACGATCTGAATCATGCGCTCATACGGCATGCGAGTCGGTCCGATCACGCCGAGCGTACCCACGACTTCCCCGTCGACCTCGTAGTTGGCGCTGACGATGGAGAGCTCCTCGAACGGCACCACCTGGCTCTCGCCGCCGATGAAGATGCGCACGCCCTCGGCCTTGCTGGATACGTCGAGCAGTCGCATCAGCTGGGCCTTCTGCTCGAAGAGTTCGAAGGCGCGGCGCAGCTGCCCCATGTCACTGGAGAAGTCGCTCACCGCCAGCAGGTTGCGCTCGCCGGAGATGACGACGTCGTCCTCCTGCGCCTCGGTCAGCACTTCCGAGCTGACCTGCACCGCCGCCTGCATCAGGGTGGCGATCTCGCCGCGCAGCTTTTCTATCTCGGACTGCAGCCGGTCGCGCACCTGCTCGATGGTCAGCCCCGCATAGTTCGCGTTGATGTAGTTCGAGGCCTCGACCAGCTGCGACTGCGAGTAGTCGGCCTCCGGAAAGATCACCCGGTTCTGCACGTCGCCGTCGGGCGAGACGATGATCACCAGCAGTCGCTTCTCCGACAGCCGCAGGAACTCGATCTGCTTGAACACCGACGCGCGCCGCGGCGCCATCACCACGCCCACGAACTGCGACATGTTCGACAGCAGGTGCGCCGCATTGGCGATCACCTTCTGCGGCTGGTCGGGCGCGAGGCTGGGCGCGGTCATCTGCTCGCGCTGTGCCGTCAGCATGGTGTCGACGAAGAGGCGATAGCCGCGGTGCGTGGGAATGCGTCCGGCCGAAGTGTGCGGGCTGGCGATCAGCCCCAGCGCCTCCAGGTCGGACATGACGTTGCGGATGGTCGCCGGCGACAGATCGAGCCCCGAGGAGCGCGACAACGTACGCGACCCGACGGGCTGCCCATCGGCTATGTAGCGCTCGACGAGCGTCTTGAGCAGCAACTTGGCACGGTCGTCCAGCATTGCAAGATTTTAGTGTTGTAATTTGTGAGATATGACCTCACGCTTTCGTCACGTCGCCCTGATCGGCAAATACCAGGCTTCCGGCGCCCGGGCGCAGGCGGATGCGCGCGACAGCGTCATGGAAGGCATCGGCGCCTTTCTGGAATCGCAGGGTTGCACGGTCTATGTCGAGCGGCCGACGTGCGAGGAAGCCGATGCCGGCGCCCCCGCCCATCCGCGCTACGCCGCCCTCACCGTCGAGGAAATCGGCCAGCGCTGCGACCTCGGCCTGGTGGTCGGCGGCGACGGCACCATGCTGGGCATCGGCCGGCAGCTCGCGAGCTACGGCATTCCGCTGATCGGCATCAACCGCGGCCGGCTGGGCTTCATCACCGACATCCCGCTCGACAACTACCAGGCCACGCTGATTCCGATGCTGGCCGGCGAGTACGAGGAAGACCACCGCAGCCTGATGCAGGCCAAGGTCGTGCGCGACGGCGCCTCGGTGTTCGATGCCTTCGCCATGAACGACGTGGTCGTCAACCGCGGCGCCACCTCCGGAATGGTCGAGCTGCGCGTGTCGGTGGGCCGTCATTTCGTGGCCAACCAGCGCGCCGACGGCCTGATCATCGCCACGCCCACGGGCTCGACCGCCTATGCGCTGTCGGCCGGCGGCCCGCTGCTGCACCCCGCGGTGCCGGGCTGGGTGCTGGTACCGATCGCGCCGCACACGCTTTCCAACCGGCCCGTGCTGCTGCCCGATGCCGACGAGATCGTCATCGAACTGGTCGGCGGACGCGACGCCAGCGCCAATTTCGACATGCAGTCGCTCGCCTCGCTCGCCATCGGCGACCGCGTAGTGGTGCGCCGCTCCGATTTCCGCGTGCGCTTCCTGCACCCGCGCGGCTGGAGCTATTTCGACACGCTGCGCAAGAAACTTCATTGGAACGAGGGAGGCTCCTGAATGAAGCACACCCCCAGGCTGCGCGCACTTCGTGTCGCTTCGCCAGCCCCCTTGCAGGGGGCAACACCGGCGGCCCGGCAAAGCCGGTTCCGCGGTGTTTCACAGCTCGAACCCTACAAATTCGCACAACGCCCCCTGCCCGGAACCTGGAGGAACAACTGAGATGGCATTGCGACGCATCGCACTGCGCGACTTCGTGATCGTGCGATCACTCGAACTCGACCTGTCCGGCGGCTTCACCGTGCTGACCGGTGAAACAGGCGCGGGCAAATCCATCCTGATCGACGCGCTGCAACTGGCGCTGGGCAACCGGGCCGATGCCGGCGCGGTGCGCGAAGGCGCCGAGCGCCTGGACGTGAGCGCCGAATTCGACGCCGATCCGGCCCTGGACAGCTGGCTCGACGAAGGCGGCTTCGAGCGCGGTGACGCACTGCTGCTGCGCCGCACCGTCGACCTGCAGGGCCGCAGCCGAGGCTGGATCAACGGCAGCCCCGCCACCGCCACGCAACTGCGCGAACTGGGTGATCGCCTGCTCGACATCCACGGCCAGCACGCCTGGCAGAGCCTGACGCGGCCCGAGGCGGTGCGCGGCCTGCTCGACGCCTACGCGGGCGCGCGCACCGACGCGCTGGACGCCGCATGGCAGGCCTGGCGGCAGGCGCTCTCCACGCTCGAACACGCCCGCTCGGCGCAGGACTCGCTGCAGCGCGAACGCGAGCGGCTGCAATGGCAGATTTCCGAAGTCGCCAAGCTCGCACCGGGCGCCGACGAGTGGGAAGAGCTCTCCACCAATCACTCGCGCATCTCCAACGCGCAGGCGCTGATCGACGCGGCCCAGGGCGCCAGCCAGGCGCTGGAAGACGACGACAACGGCGCCCTCTCCGCGCTGCAGCGCGCGGCCACGCTGCTGCAGAACTGCGAGCACATCGAGCCCGAGTTCCGCGCGCTGGGCGAAGTGCTCGCCTCGTGCGTGGCCCAGGCCTCCGACGCCGCTCACACGCTGCACGGCTACCTGCGCGATGCCGACACCGATCCGCAGAGCCTCGCCGAGCTCGACGAGCGCATGGGCCTGTGGATGTCGCTCGCGCGCCGCTACAAGCGCCCGCCGGCCGAGCTGCCGGCGCTGCTGGCCGGCTGGCAGGCCGAGCTGCAGGCGCTCGACGCCCAAAGCGATCTCGAAGGCCTGGAGCGTGCCGAAGAGGCCGCGCAGCAGGCCTACATGAAGGAAGCCAAGGCGCTGGGCAAGATCCGCAAGCAGGCGGCACCCCGCCTCTCGCAGGCCGTCACCGACGCGATGCAGGGCCTGGGCATGCAGGGCGGGCGCTTCGAGGTCGAGCTGCAGCCGCTCGCGCAGCCGGGCCGCGCCGGCCTCGAAGAGGTGGCCTTCCTCGTGGCGGGCCACACCGGCAGCACGCCGCGCACCATCGGCAAGGTGGCTTCGGGCGGCGAGCTTTCGCGCATCGCGCTGGCCATTGCGGTCACCACCAGCCAGCTCGGCGCGGCGCAGACGCTGATCTTCGACGAGGTCGATTCCGGCGTGGGCGGCGCGGTCGCCGAGACCGTCGGCCGACTGATGAAGCAACTCGGCCGCGACCGCCAGGTGCTCGCCGTGACCCACCTGCCGCAGGTGGCAGCCTGCGCCGACCATCACCTGGTGGTGGCCAAGCGCCAGACAGCGGCCACCGGCGGCGACGGACCGCGCACCGAGAGCGGCGTATCTCGCCTCGACGACGACAACCGCGCCAGGGAAATCGCCCGCATGCTGGGCGGCGAAAAAGTCTCGCAGACCTCGCTCGCGCACGCGCGCGAGATGCTCGGCCACAAGACCTCGGCGACGGTGCAATGAGCCTCGACCTCGTGCTCATCACGGGCATGTCGGGCTCCGGCAAGTCGGTCGCCCTGCATGCGCTGGAAGACGCGGGCTACTACTGCGTCGACAACCTGCCGCCCGAGCTGCTGACCTCGTTCATCGCGCTGCAGCACGAGCAGCAGGCCACGCGGGTGGCGATTGCCATGGACGTGCGCAGCGGCGTCTCGCTGCCCATCGTTCCACAGCAGCTCGAGGCGCTGCGCCGCGACGGCGGAATATCGCTGCGCTCGCTGTTCCTCGACGCAACCACCGACGCCCTGCTGCGCCGCTATTCGGAAACCCGTCGTCGCCATCCGCTCTCGCGCCAGGAAGGCCGCACCGACGTGCCCGAGCAGCATCGCGTGCTGACCCAGGCCATCGAGCTCGAACGCGAACTGCTGGCCGACCTTCGCGACGGCGCCGACGTGATCGACACCAGCCTGATCCGGCCGGCGCAGCTGCAGAGCTACATCAAGTCGCTGATCTCCGCGCCGCAGACGCCGCTCACGCTGGTGTTCGAATCCTTCGCCTTCAAGCGCGGCGTGCCGCTGGATGCCGACTACGTGTTCGACGTGCGCATGCTGCCCAACCCGCACTACGTGCCCGCGCTGCGCCCGCTCACCGGCCGCGACGAGCCGGTGATCGAATGGCTGCGCGAGCACGACGACGTGGCGCGCATGTACGACGACATCGAGCAGTTCCTGGCGCACTGGCTCGACGCGCTGGCGCGCGACCATCGCAGCTACGTGACGGTGGCCATCGGGTGCACCGGCGGGCAGCACCGCTCGGTGTTCCTGGTCGAGCAACTGGCGCGTTCGTTCGGCGCGCGCTGGGGTGCGCTGAAGCGGCACCGCGAACTCGACGCGGGCTGACCAGCCAGGGGCGGGTTGGCTGGCTGGCTAAGCCTCGCCGCCTTCCAGCAGCTTGCGCATCGGAGCCGGCAGGCCCAGCCGGCTCCATTCATCCGCTTCGAACCAGCGCGCGGCCTCGCCCTGTGGCTGGCCGCCGTCGATCCGCACAGGGTGCAGGTGCAGGTCCTTGTGGGTCAGCACGTGCACGAAGGCCGGCAAGTCATGCACTCCGCGCCTTGCGGCCGGCAAGGCAGCAAGAAGTTCTTCGCGGCTGTCGAACACCGGCAGGCAGTAGAGCCCGGCCCAGATGCCCTTCGCCGGCCGCTTCTCCAGCCACACGCGCCCTTGCTCATCGCGCGCCAGCAGCAGCCACAGCGACTGCGCGCTGCGCTTGAGCTTGCGCGTCTTGACCGGGTAACGCTCCGGCGCGCCTTCGCGCAAGGCCACGCAACTCTTCTGCACAGGGCAGATCATGCAGCTCGGCTTGCGCGGCAGGCAGACCGTGGCGCCCATGTCCATCACGCCCTGCGTGTAGGACGCGATGGCTTCCTTATCGTTCGCAGGCGGGAGCAGTTGCGTCGCCAGATCCCACAGCGCGCGCTCCTGCGCCGCCGAGGACATGTCGCCCGCGAAGCCGAGCACGCGCGTGAGCACGCGCTTGACGTTGCCGTCGAGGATCGCCACTCGCTCGCCGAAGCAGAAGGCCGCGATGGCCGCCGAGGTGGAGCGCCCGATGCCCGGCAGCGTGACCAGTTCTGCAGCCGTGCGCGGAAACTCCCCGCCGAATCGCGCGACGACTTCCTGCGCGCAGCGGTGCATGTTGCGCGCGCGGCTGTAGTAGCCCAGCCCGCTCCACAGGCCGAACACCTCGTCCTCGGTGCCCGCGGCGAGAGCCTTCACGTCGGGAAAGCGTTCGAGAAAGCGCGCGAAATAACCGAGCACCGTCGACACCTGCGTCTGCTGCAGCATCACTTCCGACAGCCACACGCGATACGGGTCGCGCGTGTTCTGCCACGGCAGCTGGCTGCGCCCGTGGCTGCGCTGCCAGTTCACGATCTGCGCGGCGAAATCCGGAGGCAATGGCTGGGTCGCGGTCGCCGCCTTGGAGGCGGTTTTCTCAGGCCGCACGCAGCTCGCCGATGGTGGCCGCGGGCTGCGGCTTTCCGTGCTGCGCGATCAGCGAAGTGAACTCGCGCAGCTGCACATGGAGTTCGGTGAGGTTGCTCTCCTGCGCGGCCAGCTCGACCAGCCGCTCGTCGAGGCTGCCCGCCGCGCTCTGGATGCGCTCGATCGCCTCGATGCGCTTGCTGAAGTTGCGGCGGCGCTCCTTGAGCTGCGCATCGATCTGCGCGCTCGCGCCCTTGCTCCAGCGCTCGACCTCGGTCATGGCCGCCTCGTTCACCAGCCGCAGCCGGCTGGCGAGCGCGCGCACCAGCTTGTCGCAGAAATCGGCCTGCGCGAGCTTCAGCAGGTTGCCCACGCCCAAGTAGTGGATGTGGCTGCGCTCGATCTGCGCGAGCTCCTGCTCGAAGCCGGTGAGGTCGGGCTCGGCCGGCGCCTGCAGGGTGAAGCCCTGCTCGGCGTTGAGCTGGCGGAAGGTGGCGTGCAGCATCGACTGGATCTCGGCCGTGGTCGCCTGCACCTCGCGCAGGTTGTTGCGCAGCGAGTCGAAAGTCTCGGCGTACACCTTGCGCACGTTGAACTTGACGCCGGGGCGCTTGAGCGCGGCCGACAGCTTCACCATGTCGGCCTTCAGCGCGGTGCGCCCGAGCACGGCATACACCTCGCGCAGCAGCTTGCCCTGCACCGATCGCAGCGCCAGGATGCGCGTGTTGCTGCCCTCGAACTCGGCATGCTCCTGGTCGATGCGCGCGCGCATGTGGCGGATCACCGAAACGTTCTTGCCGCGCAGGCCCTGCAGTTCGAGCGCCTGCTCCGCCAGGTCGCGCTGGCGCACCTTCAGGATGCGCTCGGCCTCGGCGCGCAGCGCGGTCATGCCCGCATCGACCGCGAGCCGCAGCATGGTTTCGCGCTTGCCCAGCACGCCTTCGGCCAGCAGCGTTTCGAGCGCCGGCAGGCGGCTGGCCTGCAGCAGCTGGCCGTCGTGCTGGATCTTGGCCTGCAGGCCCTTCTGCGCCGACACGGGCAGCACTTGCGCCAGCGGCACCTCGAGCAGTCGGGCCGCGCCTTCGCGCTGGCGCTCGATCTGCTGCTCGATCTGCGCGGGCGTGCTGAGCGTGTCCCACATGGTGTCGATCTTGTTGAGCACCACGAAGCGCGTGTCGTTGCTTTCGTCCTCGGTGATCAGGTGCTCGCGCCAGATGGAAAGGTCGGAGCGGGTCACGCCGGTTTCGGCGCCGAGGATGAAGACCACCGCGTGCGCCTGCGGGATCAGGCTCACTGTCAGTTCGGGTTCTGCGCCGATCGCGTTCAGGCCCGGCGTGTCCAGAATTACCAGCCCCTGCTCCAGCAGCGGATGCGGCATGTTCAACACCGCATGGCGCCAGCGCGGAATCTCGACGCGGCCTTCGGCGTCCTGCACCGGGTTGTCGTCGGGCGTCTCGTCGTTCCAGAAGCCCAGCGTGCGGGCTTCGTCCTTGCTTACCCAGCGCACCTCGGCCACCTTGCCCATGGCCTGCGCCAGGTGCTCGGCGTTGCCCACGTCGATGGCGATCTCGGTCCAGCGCGTGGGCTTGTCGCGCCAGTGGGCCAGCGAATGGGGCTCCAGCCGGGTCTCGATGGGCAGCAGCCGCAGCTTGGGCGCGATCGCGGCGTCGTAGCCCAGCTCGGTCGGGCACATCGTGGTGCGGCCGGCGCTGGCGGGCATGATGCGCCGCCCGTAGCCGGCGAAGAAGATGGCGTTGATCAGCTCCGACTTGCCGCGCGAGAACTCGGCGACGAAGGCGACCATGACCTTGCTGGTGCGGATCTGCGTTTCCAGCCCGCGCAGGCGCTCCGCCACCGCCTGGTCGAGCAGCTCGTTCTCGGTCAGCCAGCGGGACAGCCACTGCAGCCGGTGGGCGAAGTTGCTCCGCCATGCACCGTGCTGATCGAGTTGTTGATTGAAGGAGCGGCTCAAGGGGAATGTGTAAGAAACAATTTACAAATATACATCGGCGGACATGCCACCGTCGTTTCTGGATTGTTTCTATTTTTCTGTTCCATCCCGCGAGCCCGCGCCTACTTCTGGCAATTGGGGCAGTAATAGGTGGAGCGCTGCCCCTGCCGCAGCAGCCGAATCGGCGTTGCACAAACCCGACAGGGCTCGCCCGCGCGGCCATAGACGGTCGCCTCGAGCTGGAAGTAGCCGTTCTGCCCGTCGATGTTGGAGAAATCTCGCAGCGTGCTGCCGCCCTTCTCCACCGCCCGCGCCAGGATCTCGCGCACCGCCGCGTGCAGCCTTGCCGCGCGCGGGCGGCTGATGCGAGCCGCCGACAGCGTCGGCCGGATGCCCGCCTGGAACAGCGCCTCCGACGCGTAGATGTTGCCGACGCCCACGACCACGTCACCTGCCAGCAGCACCTGCTTGACCGCCGTCTTCCGCTTTTTCAGGCCGGCATGGAAGGCGTCGAGGTCGAAGCCTTCGTCGAGCGGCTCCATGCCCAGTCCACCCAACAGCTTGATGGCCCATGGAGCGGATTCGTCTTCCACGTAAACAACTGCACCGAAGCGGCGCGGGTCGTTGAGCCTCAGCGTGCCCCGGTCGGTAACAAGATCGAAGTGATCGTGCGGTCCGGGCGGCGGCAGCGCGGCATCGAAGCGCAGGCTGCCCGACATGCCCAGATGCAGCAGCAGGATGCCGCGATCGAGATCGATCAGCAGGTACTTGCCGCGCCGGCGCACCTGGCGCACCTGCCGGCCGACCAGCGCCTCGGGCAACACCATCAGCGCCCATCGCAGCGGCTTGCCGATGCGCACCGACTCGATGCGGCCGCCCGCGATGCGGTCCGCAAACCCTCGGCGGGTGACTTCGACTTCGGGTAGCTCGGGCATGAAAGGTAAATCTTCGGCAAACGCCCGCGGCGGCGAAGCCCCACGGCGATGCTCGTACAAAAGGCTGGATTATTATGGTTGCATGAACCTTTCGCCCCGCCGACACCGCCTTGCGGCGGCCGCGTCTCTCGCCTTGATGGCTTGCGCCGTCAATGCGCAATCTTCCGATCCCGCAGCCCCTTTCAGCCCCACACCTGTCATCGAACGGCCGGCGCAGTCGAGGCCCATAGTCAGGCCGCGACCGGCCGCAGCCAAGGAAGCAGCCGAACCCGCGCCGCTGCAGTCCGCGCTGACGGCGGACCTGTTCTACGAGATCCTGATGGGCGAAATGACCGCCCGTTCCGGCGACCCCGGCTCCGGCTATGCGCTCGTGCTCGATGCGGCCCGCCGGCTGCGCGACGGCAAGCTGTTCCAGCGCGCGGTCGAGATCGCGCTGCAGTCGCGCTCCGGCGACGCGGCGCTCGCCGCGGCACGCGCCTGGCAGGAAACCCTGCCGAATTCGCGCGACGCGCGCCGCATCGAGTTGCAGATCCTGATCGCGCTGAACCGCATCAGCGAAACCGTCGAGCCGCTGCGCGCCGAGGTGGCGGCCACCTCGCAGATCGAGCGCCCGCTGCTGATGGCCGTGATCGCGCGCAACTACTCGCGCGCATCGGACAAGAAGCTGGCCGCCTCGGTGGTCGAGCAGGCGCTGGTCGACGAGCTGAAGAGCCCCACCACCGGCGGGCTTGCCTGGGCCACGGTCGGCCGGCTGCGCCTGAACGCGGGCGATGCCTCGGGCGCGCTGGAAGCCGCGCGCAAGGGCCAGGAGATCGACCCAGCCTCCGAAGCCCCCGCCGCGCTGGCGCTCGAGATGATCGACCCGGGCCAGCCGCTGGCCGAGCCGATCGTCACGCGCTTCCTGAACAGCAACCCGAAGGCCTCGGCCGAGCTGCGCGTGGCCTACGCCCGCGTGCTGGTCGAGAGCCGCCGCTACAGCGACGCCTCCGCGCAGCTGCAGACGCTGGCCACCTCGCGCCCCGAACTCGCCGAGCCCTGGCTGCTGCTGGGCAGCCTGCAGATGCAGGCGCGGCAGGACGCCGCGGCCGAAGCCTCGATCAAGCGTTTCATCGAGCTGTCGGGCAATCCGAAGAGCGGCGCCGGCAACAAGGATGCCGACGACGCCACCGACCGCAAGCGCGGCATCTCGCAGGCCTACTTCGCGCTGTCGCAGCTGGCCGAGCGGCGCAAGGACTATGCGGCCGCCGAACGCTGGCTCTCGCGCATCGACGGCGCCGACGAGCTGGTGGCCGCGCAGACCCGCCGCGCGACGCTGCTGGCGCGCCAGGGCAAGCTGCCGCAGGCACGCGAGATCATCCGGGGCCTGCCCGAGCGCACGGCCGACGACAAGAAGCAGAAGTTCCTCGCCGAAGTGCAACTGCTGCGCGACGCGAAGCAGTACCAGGCGGCCTACGACATGCTCGCGCAGGCTTCGGCGGCATCGCCGGACGACGGCGACCTCGTCTACGACCAGGCCATGGTCGCCGAGAAGCTCAACCGTCTCGACGACATGGAGCGCCTGCTGCGCCGCCTCATCGAGCTCAAGCCCGAGAACCAGAACGCATACAACGCGCTGGGCTATTCGCTGGCCGATCGCAAGATCAGGCTCGAGGAGGCACGCACGCTGATCCAGAAGGCGGTGCAGCTGGCGCCGGAAGACCCATTCATCGCCGACAGCCTGGGCTGGGTCGAATTCCGGCTCGGCAACACGGCGGAGGCCATCCGCATCCTCGAGGCGGCCTACAAGACGCGGCCCGACCCCGAGATCGGCGCGCACTTCGGCGAAGTCCTGTGGACCTCCGGCCAGAAGGACCGCGCGGTCACGATCTGGAAGGAAGCCCTGCTGAGCGACGCCGAGAACGAAACGCTGCAGGAAACGCTCAAGCGCCTGCGAGTGAAGCCCTGACATGGCGCAGGCAGAGGCATTCGCGCCGGTGCAGGGCGGCCGTCGCGCTTTTCTGGCGGTAGGCGGGGCGGCGGCCCTGCTGGTTACCGGTTGCGCGCAGCTGTCCGGCGGTTCGTCGGCACCGAAGCCGACGGACAGCTGGAGTGGACGCATGTCGCTGCGCATCGAGAGCGAGCCGGTGCAGACCTTCGCGGCACTGTTCGAACTTCGCGGCTCGGCCGAGGCGGGCGACCTGACGCTCACGACACCCATCGGCAGCACCCTGGCCCAGTTGCATTGGGCGCCGGGCGAAGCGCTGCTGAAGGACGGCAACCGGACACGCCGGTTCGACTCGGTCGATGAGCTCATCGAGGCGGCTACCGGCGCGGCCATTCCGGTCGGAGCTCTTTTCGGCTGGCTGGCGGGCCGCAACGAACCCGTGCCCGGCTGGAAGCCCGATCTCGCGCAGCTCGGCAGCGGACGACTGCAGGCGGTGCGCGAGTCGCCGAGTCCGAGGGCCGATCTGCGCATCGTGTTCGAGCGGTCATGAAGGCGATCTACGACCTCCCCGCGCCGGCCAAGCTCAATCTCTTTCTCCACATCACCGGCAGGCGCGACGACGGGTATCACCTGCTGCAGTCGGTGTTCATGCTGATCGACTGGTGCGACACGCTGCACGTCGAACTGCGGCGCGATGGCCAGCTCAGCCGGGAGGATCTGACGACGGAGCTGCCGGCGGACGACCTGATCCTGCGTGCCGCGCGTGCGTTGCAGCCCTTCGCCGCGCCAGGCCAGGGTGCGCACATCGGCGTCGCCAAGCATGTGCCGGCGCAGGCGGGGATGGGTGGTGGCTCGTCGGATGCCGCCTCCTGCCTGCTCGCGCTGAACCGCCTGTGGGGCCTGAACCTGCCGTTGTCGCGGCTGGCCCACATCGGCCTGAAGCTGGGCGCCGACGTGCCTTTCTTCCTCGGCGGGCGCAACGCGTGGGTGGAAGGCATCGGGGAGGAAATCACACCGGTTACACTCCCTTCCGCGCGCTTCGTGGTGGTCAAACCACCCGAAGGACTCGATACCCGATTAATTTTTTCGGATTCGAACCTTCAACGTGCCACGCCTGTTGCTATAATCTCAGGCTTTGCTGCAGACAGCGAATCGTCGGAAGCGACAAACTTGGGAAACCGGGTTTTCGAGTTCGGCCACAACGACCTGCAGCCGGTTGCCCAGCGACTTTGTCCCGCGGTCACCGACGCCATCGAATGGCTCGGTACCCAAGGATTGAAGGCACGGATGACCGGCTCCGGAAGTTCGGTGTTCGCGAAGCTGCCGCAATCGCCGCAGGAAGCGGAACTGCTCGAGGCCCCTGAAGGCTGGCAGGTTCGTCAATGCAGCAACCTGGAAGTTCATCCACTCTGGGGATGGGCAACCTGAAGATAATCGGATCGTTCGTTCGGTTCGATGCGACATATATCGGTTGATGGCGAAAGCCGTCGACCCGTGTAGGGGAGTCGCCAAGCTGGTTAAGGCACTGGATTTTGATTCCAGCATGCAAAGGTTCGAATCCTTTCTCCCCTGCCAAATCTTCACGACTGCGGCCCGAGGGCCGCAGTCTTCATTTGCAGCCCACCCGCTGCAATAATCGGCGGCTCACCGGCCGCCATGCATACGAACCTTTTGGCGGCTTCCTAAGCCCACTTGCACTGCCGGGACGCGCTCATGCAGGCTAATCACCCTGATTTCATGGTTTTCACCGGCAATGCCAATCCGGGCCTTGCCGCAGAAATCGCGCACAACCTCGGCACCTCGCTGGGCGCTGCCCGCGTGGGCCGCTTCTCCGACGGCGAAGTCACTGTCGAGATCAACCAGAACGTCCGCGCGCGCGACGTGTTCGTGGTGCAGTCGACCTGCGCTCCGACGAACGAAAACCTGATGGAACTGCTGATCATGGTCGACGCGCTCAAGCGCGCTTCGGCCGAACGCATCAGCGCCGTGATCCCCTACTTCGGCTATGCCCGCCAGGACCGCCGCCCGCGCTCGAGCCGCGTGCCGATCTCGGCGAAGGTCGTGGCCAACCTGCTGGAAACCGTCGGTGTCGAGCGCGTGCTCACCATGGACCTGCACGCCGACCAGATCCAGGGCTTCTTCGACATTCCCGTCGACAACATCTACGCCTCGCCGGTGCTGCTGGGCGACCTGCGCGCCAAGAACTACGAAGACCTGATCGTGGTCTCGCCAGACGTCGGCGGCGTGGTTCGCGCCCGCGCGCTGGCCAAGCAACTGAACTGCGACCTCGCCATCATCGACAAGCGCCGCCCGAAGGCCAACGTCAGCGAAGTCATGAACGTGATCGGCGAGATCGACGGCCGCAACTGCGTGATCATGGACGACATGATCGACACCGCCGGCACGCTGGTCAAAGCGGCGGAGGTGCTCAAGGAGCGCGGCGCCAAGAGCGTGTACGCCTACTGCACGCACCCGATCTTCTCGGGCCCGGCCATCGAGCGCATCACCAAGGGCTCGGCCCTCGACGAAGTGGTCGTGACCAACACCATCCCCCTCTCCGACGGCGCCAATGCCTGCGGAAAGATCCGCCAGCTCTCCGTGGCACCGCTGATCGCCGAAACGATCCAGCGCATTGCCAAGGGCGAGTCGGTGATGAGTTTGTTCTCGGATCAGGACAACCTGTTCTGACCTGGGCAAAGAGCGGGCTTCACCCCTGAAGCCTTTTTGAACCGGAGTCGCACTGGTCGCGGTGGACTCTTACAGGAGCTAGTTATGAAATTCGTCGCTTTTGAGCGCGCAAAGCAGGGCACGGGTGCGAGCCGCCGTCTCCGCATCACGGGCAAGACCCCCGGCATCGTCTACGGCGGTGGCGCCGAGCCCCAACTGATCGAGCTCGATCACAACGCACTGTGGCACGCCCTGAAGAAGGAAGCCTTCCACTCCAGCGTTCTCGAGATGGAACTGGGCGGCAACGTCAGCAAGGTTCTGCTGCGTGACGTGCAATACCACCCCTTCCGCCAGTTGGTGCAGCACATCGACTTCCAGCGCGTGGACGCCAAGACCCGCATGACCCTGAAGGTGCCCGTGCACTTCAAGGGCGAGGAAGAGTCCGACGCCGTCAAGCTCGACCACAACCTGGTCAACCACGTCACGACCGAACTGGAAGTGAACTGCCTGCCGACCGACCTGCCCGAGTTCATCGAAGTCGACCTGTCGGGCCTGAAGAAGAACGGCACCGTCACGCTGAAGGACATCAAGCTGCCCCGCGGCGTGAAGTGGGTCAGCCACGGCAAGGCCAACCCGGTGCTGGCTTCGGCCGTGACCCCGGCTGCCGAAGAAGAAGCTCCCGCCGAAGGCGCAGCAGCTGCCGACGCAGCAGCCGCTCCGGCAGGCAAGGGTGGCAAGGCCGCGGCCAAGACGCCCGCTGCCAAGGCACCTGCCAAGAAGTAATCCGCTTCTTCGCACTCGTTGCTTCCCGATGAAGGCCCGCCTCGTGCGGGCCTTTTTGCTTTTACGGCGACCGGATAATCCACGACCATGATCAAGCTGTTTGTCGGCCTCGGAAACCCGGGCCCCGAGTACGAAGCCACGCGGCACAACGCCGGCTTCTGGTGGATCGACGCCCTCGCGCGTGAATGGAAGCTCAACCTCGTGCCCGAGCGCAGCTATCACGGCCTCGCCGCGCGCACGAACATCGGCGGCCAGAGCATCTGGCTGCTGGAGCCGCAGACCTTCATGAACCTGTCGGGCAAGTCGGTGGCCGCCCTGGCGCGCTTCTTCAAGATCGCGCCCGAGGAAATCCTTGTGGTGCACGACGAGCTCGACGTGGTCCCTGGCCAGGTCAAGCTCAAGTTCGGCGGCAGCCATGCCGGCCACAACGGACTGCGCGACATCCACGCGCAACTGGGCACCGGCGACTACTGGCGGCTGCGCCTGGGCATCGGCCACCCCGGCGTGAAGTCGGAGGTCGTCAACTGGGTGCTCAAGAAGCCACTCAAGGAACAGCGCGAAGCGATCGAGGACGCCATCACCCGCACGCTGCACGCGATTCCCGCGCTGGTGGCGGGCGAGATGGAAAAGGCGACCCTGGTCATTCACACGAGCAAACCGCCCCGGCCCAAGCCGCCGCGGAGGGAGCCCGGCGAAGGGGGCACGCCTGCCGCCACCTAGCCGGCCATTGAAGTGCAGGAGGGAGGGAAATAAAAAATGAGGGAAAAAAAAGAGAAGAACGGAAAGACGGTTTCGAAAACCGCAATCGCTATCTTTTCAATAGCAGCCGGCATCTGCTCCGCAGGCGCTGCCGCCCAAGGGGCGAACACCTGGCGCTGCGGCAATACCTATTCCGACCAACCCTGTGAAGGCGGCAGGACGGTGAAGGTGGACGACCGCCGCAGCGACGAAGACCGCCGCGCCGCCGATGCCGGCACCCGCAGCGCCCAGACCCAGGCCGACCGCATGGAGCGCAACCGCCTGTCGCTGGAAAAGGCCGCTCATGACCGCGACCAGCGCGCCGCGCGGGAGGCAAGAAGCGCGGCCCTGGCGGAAAGGCGGCTCGCCATGGCCGAGCAGAGGGAGCGCGACCGCGCTCGCAAGGAAGCCAATGCGCCCCGCAAATCGAGCCTGAGCTTCAGCAGCGGCCCAGGCGCCGACGCACCGGAGCGCAAGAAAAAGAAACGGAAATCGGCCGATTAAGCGCCGGACGAAGCTGCTGCTGCAGTCACCTTGATCGCCGTGAGACGCTGGTATTTCTGCATCAGCGTCTCGCGGCTTTCCACATGCTCGGGGTTCACGGGAATACAGGCCACGGGGCAGATCTGCACGCACTGCGGCTCATCGAAATGGCCCACGCACTCGGTGCACTTGTGCGGATCGATCTCGTAGAACGCCTCGCCCATGTAGATCGCGTCGTTCGGGCACTCGGGCTCGCAGACATCGCAATTGATGCATTCGTCGGTGATCATGAGGGCCATGGCCCCGATTATCGCGGCTCGGGCCGGGCCGGCAGCCGGTGAATGACAAAGGCCACATTCGCGGCACATTTGTTGCGGGAGTCAGTTATGCTGCGCCCCGCCCCATGAGTCTGTTCCTAGTCAAGCGCCTCGCCACGCTGATCGGCACCCTGATCGGCGCCTCGGTCATCGTCTTCCTCGTGCTCGAGATCCTGCCCGGCAACGCCGCGCAGATGCTCATGGGCCCCGACGCTTCCCCCGAGGCCGTGGCAGCACTCGCCACCAAGCTCGGCCTCGACCAGCCCGCATGGACGCGCTACTGGCACTGGATCGGCGGCCTGCTCACCGGCAACCTCGGCGACAGCTACGCCTACAGCTCGCCCGTGCTCGACCTCATCCTCGAACGCTTGGCGCTGACGGTGCCCCTGGCCGTGCTCGCCATGGCGCTCACCGTCGTGATCGCCCTGCTCGTGGGCGTC
>NZ_RXFT01000017.1 GCF_003952165.1 Variovorax guangxiensis
GCCATGCAGGCGCTTCAGGTTCGCTTTCAGCTCCTCCCGGCCGGCGCCTTCATCGGGAAAGATCAGGAAGGTCCTACCCGATCTTGTGGTGGCGAATCCGACGTAACCCTTGGCCTTTCTGGGCGCGGGCACGCCATCAACCATCCGGGCAGTCAGGTCGCCGGGATTGTTGATGCGCCACGGCAGCGTTCCGCCCGAGCGCAGCAGGTGACGGCCGTCTTCGCAGATGAATTCGGCGACTTCGATGTTGGGGTGGTAGGTTGCGGATATCAGTCTGGACATGCGGGTGTTTCCCTAGCTCAAGCGAAGCCGTTCAGGTGGGCTTCGATGGCGGACTCGGAAAGAAAGTGGCCGAGGTCGAAAGCGCCCGCAGCCGAGGCATACATGGAGTCTTCCGCTTCCGGCGATTCGGTCACGCCGTCGTCACCGGCTTGGTCATCGTCCTGCGCGCCACCTGGCTCGGTGCGAATCGTCGGAACGGGCGTCCAGTCCCAGGCCTCCTCTCCAACGACCAGCACCGCCTCGTCCGGCGTTTCGAACGCGACGCGGGGCAGCCGTCCGTCGTCGGGAATGACGCCTTCGGCCAGCGTTTGGCGCTTCTCGCCGAGGATCCGGTAGGGCAGCCCCGACATGCCCGCGTGCTTGAAGATCTCGTCGCTGCCAAGGGGCGCGAAGCGCACGCTGTACCTGTCGTCGTGGCTCACGCCTTCCATGCGACGGCGCTTGGCCATGTCCATCGGCCCTGCATAGCTGTGGGTGGCCGCGTGCTCGCGCCAAAGGCCCTGGGTGCCGTGCACGATGCCGGAGGCACTCCACCTGGAAAAGCTGCCGCCGCCGTTGATGACGACCTCTTCCTTGGCGCTGATGCTGATCCTGTCGGACTCCATCTTGATGTCGAGCCTCGCCAGGAGGTTGATGCTGTTCTGCAGGGCGACGATGTCGATGCCGGCCGTGGCTGCGGTCAGGCGGATGGCCTTGCATGCGAAAAGGCGTACGGCTTCTTTCACGCTCACCAGAAAGCTCCTGCCGGCGCTGATGCTGGTGTGCCCGCCGCTGCTCAACGCGTTGTGCGTGATGCTGGCGATGTGGGTGGCGCCCGCCGCCGTGCTCTGGATGCCTGCCGCACTGGCGAGCACGAGGTGCGGTTCGCGGAGTTCAGGGAAATCTCCATGCCGCGAATGGCGGCCCTTGATCGCATCGTTCTGTTCCTTGAGGGCCTGCGTGACCGCGTCCTGGTCGCCCGCTTCGTGCGCCTTCGCTTCCTGTGCGGTCCGGCTCTGCCGTTCATGCAGGTCGCGCGCGGCCGTCAGGCGTGCGACTGTTTCCCCAAGATCGGTGATGTGCGCATCGGCACCGGGCCTCGGCTCGGTGCTGAGCAGCAAGCCCCTTGCTGCGCGCACCGCGGCATGGCCATCGGTACGCAACTCGGCGCCCTCGCCGCGGTCGTCCTTGCGGCCTGCCGTGTCGTCGATGCGCCCGATGTGGCCGAGGCTCAGGCTGCTGCTGAGATGGTCGCTCTTGAGCTGTGCCTGGATCTTTCCGGGCTGATCGTCCAGCACCAGGTGGTTGCCGCGCGATCCGCCTGCTGCACCCGCATTCAATTCACGGCTGCGCAGGCCCGATAGGTTCTGCTGGTCGGGCAGCCGCCACGCGGGCATGTTCTCGGCATTGAACACACGGCCGGTGATGATGGGACAGTCCGGGTCGCCGCCGAGGAAATCGACGACCACCTCCTGGCCGACGCGCGGCAGCGCAGCCGCCCCGAACGTCTCTCCGGCCCAGGCCATGGACACGCGGATCCAGCAGCTGGAGTTCTCGTTGCGCTGCCCGATACGGTCCCAGTGGAACTGCACCTTCACGCGGCCGTACTGGTCGACCCAGATCTCTTCGTTCTTCGGCCCGACAACGATGGCCGTCTGCGGTCCGCGGGTGCGCGGCTTCGGCGTGGTGCGTGGCGTGCGCCACGCGTGGCTCACGGGCTGTGCCTCGAAGACGAAGCGCTGGACGGAGCCTTCGCCGGCATCGGCGCCTTCGGTGGCCCGGAGGTTCTCCCGCAACTCGTAGTCGACGGCAGTCAGAAGGTACTTGCGGTTCTGATCGTCCCTCGGATGGCCCGCCAGCTCGAAGATGCAGCCCGGCGCGAGTTCTCGCCTGTTTGAACGGCCGCTTGCAACGCTGCCACCGCTCAGTTGCTCTTCGATGCGGGTGCGCGCATAGGCCTCGCCGTCGTCGTAATGCCTGTACCCACCGGGCCATTCGTACAGCTCGAGCTCGTCGTGCGAGTGGCCGGTGCGCAGCTCCCGCCGGCTGGAGAGGTCGGCCTTTGGCTTGAGCGGGTCGTAGTCGTTGGTGAAGTGCAGGCCGGAACGGACTTCTTCGCTCGTGCGCCACTCATGGATGCGTTCGTTCGAACCATCGCCACCGCCGGTCATCCCCGCCTTTTCCAACGGATGAAACCGCACCGTCTCCCCTCCGGGCATCGGATCGTGCGAGCCCAGCACGTCATCCGCAAACACCAGCACCTGCCGCCGAGCCTCATGCCGGAAGTAGTAGTAGATGCCTTCCAGCTCGCACAGCCGCGAGACAAAAGAGAAATCGCTCTCGCCGTACTGCACGCAGTACTCCCACACGCGGTAATCGCGGGCCAGCCGCTTCTCCATGGCGTAGCCGTAGGCTTCGAGCACGTCGGCGACGATGTCCGGAACGGTCCTGCCCTGGAAGATGCGGAAGTCGCTTCGCCGCGTCGCGAGCCACAGCCACGGGCGCAGCCTCATGCGGTAGAAGCTGTGCCGTGCGTCCTCTGCGGCCAGGCCGAAGGACGCGACGACGCCGCCCAGGTAGCGCGTGCCGCCGCTCTCGGTCTGCATTGCCACGGTGGCGGTCTTGCCGAGCAGCGCTTTCGCGTCAACGTTGTTGCTGCTGCCCAGCAGTTCCACCTCGAAGTCGTGGAGCCGGCTCAGCGCCTCGCGGCCGGTCAGCCGATGGAACTGCAGCGCTTCCCCCAAGGGGGTCTGAATGCAAACCCGGCGCGTCATCGCACCACCGCGGACGCAACGGCGCACGGCGCCGGGCGAACGTGCCGGCGCGTGCCATCGAAGATGGACATGGATCCTCCCTGAAATCATTCGTTGCCGCTCTGTTCGGCGGCATGTTTCGTCGGAGTATCCAAGTGCGCGGCGTCTTTCGTTCGACGCCGGCGAATGCTTCAGCGGATTCGTGAACGAATGCGCGCAGCGGCGGCGGTGCCTCTGTGTGCGCCGGATCGCAGGTGTCGAATGTTCACAAGCCGCATGGGCCGCGGCCGATGCGGATCACGCGTTCGCGAACCTGTCCGCATACGCGCGGAACATCGCGTTGCGCTCGTCGAGCGCCTCCTGCGTAGCGGGCACCATGATCGGCGCGCCTTCGCTCGCGAATGCCTGGCACTGTTCGACATACGGCCGAAGCTTCTCGTGATAGACCGGCGACGCCGCCGCCATGTCGCCGCCGTGCTCGGTCCACGTGGTCGCCAGGAGCTCCGCCGAGACCATCGCCAGCGTCGTGCCCATGCCCGACAGCAGCGCGGCGCAATGCCCCGCATCGCCGATGACCGCGACATTGCCCTTGATCCAGCCCGGCATGCGCGTCTGGCTCACCGAGTCGAAGTAGAAGCCCTTGGCATCGGGGTCGATGAAGGCCGCGCGCATCGCAGGCACCTGCCAGGCATCCACGCGCGAGAGGAACCGGCCGAGCAGCCTGCGCTGCGCATCGAGGTCGCGGTAGTCGTAGTCGATCTCGGGGCTGGCGACGATCATCATTCCCTGCGGCCCGTCGCCGGCGTCGCGCACGGCGATGGTGAGGCCGGGCACGCTGAGCATCGCACGGCGCCATGGCCGGCCGGGCGGCAGATCGACGAGCGCGACGTAGTGGCCGAAGTGCCGCACGTAGTCCCTCTCAGGCCCGAAGGCCAGCCTGCGCACGTTGGAGTGCAGGCCGTCGGCGCCGACGACCAGGTCGTAGCGGCCCCTCGCGCCGTCGGTGAAGCCGATGTCCACTCCGCCCGCTCGATCGTCGAGCGACACGATCGAAGTCCTGAAGCGGAACTCCACGCCCGACGGAATGGCGTCCAGCAGGATCCGGTTGAGGCGGTCGCGCGTGATCTCGATGTCCTCGTCCGTCTCGTTGGCGAACCAGCGCAGGTCGAGCGTGGCGACCTGCGTTCCGCTGCCGTCGAGCACCGGCGCCGGCTCGGCGATGGCGACCTGCTCCTCGGCGATTCTCTGCAGGAGGCTCATGCGCTGCGCGGTGCCGAGCGCGCGGCCGCGAACGTCGATGGGTGCGCCCCCCGGGCGCACCCCGTCGGCGCGCTCGACCACGGTGACCCGGTGGCCCAGGCGGGCGAACCAGCAGGCGGCCGACAGGCCGGCCATGCTGGCGCCGGAAATTAGTACGTCCATGGGCTGATCCTCCTTCTGCGGCTACAGCTTGATTTCGCGGGCCATCTGGATCACCGCCTGCTTGTCGAAGGCGTTGATCTCGTCGATCAGTTCGTTGGTGAACAGCCGGTTCGGGTCGCCGAGTTCGCTCGCGAGCTTGGGGTTCTTGCTGGCCTCGGCGGCCATCTCGACGTTGGCCTTCCATTCGGCCGTCGACGATGCGCCCATGCGCTGGTCGGGGTCGTCGGGGCGGCGCATCCAGCTGTTCTTGCGGTCTTTCAGGATGAAGGCGAGCTCCTTGCGCGCGTCGTCCTCGCTGCGGCCCTTGGGCCGGCTCTCGGGATAGACCGCCCAGTGCAGGTCGATCGCGGCTTCGAGATTCGCGTTCGAGAACAGGGTCGACTTCGCGATGCCGCGGAACAGCGCCACCAGCGACTTGCGGTCCTCCTTGAGCATCTTGCGCGGCACGCACATCCAGCCCGAGCCCACCTGCGCGAACCTGGGCGTGAGCGGCACGTAGCGCAGCTTCGTTCCCACCAGCTCGATGCGGGCGGCTGCGGTGTCGAAGGCCACCATCGCGTCCACGCGGTCGTTGTCGATGGCCGCGCCGGCCGGCGCGCCGTCGCCGATGGCGATGTACTCGCAGCCGTCGTCCTTCAGGCCCAGCTCGGCCAGCATGGTCCTGGTGATGACGATGCCGGTGTCGCCCTGGCTGCGCACGCCGATGCGCTTGCCAGCGAGGTCGGCGGCCGACCTGATCGGGCTGCCGGGCTTCACCACGATGACGTTTGCGTTGCGCGGCAACCACTTGTAGACGCTCACCAGGTCGAGCGACGGGTCCTTCGCCATCGCGGGCAGCAGGATGCCCGGCACCGCCGGCCCGAAGTCGACGTGGCCGGCGCGCAGGCTCTGCAGCGCCTGCGTCATGCTCGACATGTTGACGTACTCCACGTCCACGCCTCCGGGCTTGTAGAAGTTCAGCTTCGGGTGTTGGCCCGCGGTGCAGAAGCACTGCTGCGGATCGTTCACCGCCGCGGTGTTCGCCACCTTCATCACCCGCACACTCTGCGCCAGCGCCGGCAGGCTCCCGGCCAGGCCGAGGGCACCGAGGCCCAGGCCGAAATCACGTCGCGTCAACATGGCTCGCTCCTTCATATGGAAAAACAGGAATCCTGAATTGCGGGGATGCGGCGTTCAGACGTTCACCGTCCGCTGCGAGGTGTCCGCCGGCATCCAGTGCAGCACGCGGCGCTGGATGCGGCGCAGCAGGTCGGTCATCACGATGCCGATCACCGAGAGCACCACGCACACCGCGAAGCTGCCGCCGGTGTCGGCCTGCGCCTCCATCTGCAGGATGAGCACGCCCAGCCCCGCCTGCGCGCCGACGAACTCGCCCACCACCGCGCCGACCACGCTGAAGGCAGCGGCCATGTTCAGCCCCGCGAAGATGTAGGGCAGCGCGCTCGGAAACTTGGCCTTGCGGAAGATCTGCCACTGCGTCGCCGAGAGCGAGCGCAGCAGGTCGATGCGGTCGGGGTCCACCGCCTTGAAGCCTGCGATGCTGGTCACCAGCACGGGGAAGAAGGTGAGCAGGCAGATGATCATCACCTTCGAGCCGACGCCGAAGCCCAGCCACACCACGATGATCGGCGCGACCGCCACCTTGGGCACGCTCTGCAGCGCGGCGACGTAGGGCTCCAGCAGCGCCTCGACCCTCGGCATCTGCGACACCACGATGCCGATCGCGAGGCCGACGCCGCTGCCGACGAGAAAGCCCAGCAGGATCTCGGTCACGGTCACGCCGCCGTGGTACCAGAAGCCGTCCTTCGCGAGCGGCCCGGTGGCGAGGCCGCGCCACAGCGCGACCAGGATGTCGCTCACCGGCGGCACGAGGTGCTGCGGCACCTTGAAGAGCCGCACCCCCGCCTCCCACGACCCGAGCAGCGCAGCGAGCAGCAGGATCGACTGCACCCGCGTCGAGGCGAGCGGGTTGGCGCGGCGACGCGGCCTGGGGCCGGCGGCGGGGGCCGGCGCGCGGTCGCCGGATAGCGCAGGAGAGTCGGACTTGGCGAGCATGGCGGTGGTCATCTGGTGGCCTCTTTGAATCGAACGGACGGAATCAGTCGAACGAAGCCGCATGCGAGAAGCGTTGGCGGATCGACGCGGATGCGGCAGCGAAGGCGGGGTGCGACATCACGTCCATCGAGCGCGGACGCGGCAGGTCCACCGGCAGCACGCGCTCCAGCGTGCCGGGGCGCGGCGACATCACGAAGACCCTGTCGCCGAGGAACACCGCCTCGGGAATCGAGTGCGTGATCAGCACCACCGTCTTGCCGCTTTCCATCCAGATGCGCTGCAGTTCCAGGTTCATGCGCTCGCGCGTCATGGCGTCGAGCGCGCCGAAGGGCTCGTCCATCAGCAGGATCTTGGGGTCGTGCAGCAACGCCCGCGCGATGGAGGCACGCTGCTGCATGCCGCCGCTGAGCTGGCGCGGCAGCTTGTGCTCGAAGCCTTCGAGCCGGACCATGTGCAGCAACTGCATCGCGCGCTCGCGCGCCTGCTTCGCGGGAATGCCCAGCACCTCGGCGGGCAGCATCACGTTCTCGAGGATGGTTCGCCAGGGCAGCAGGATCGAGCTCTGGAACACCACGCCCACGTCGCGCCGCGTGCCGCGTATGGGCTGGCCGTCGAGCACGACGCGGCCCATGCCGTAGTCGAGCAGGCCCGCGAGGATGCGCAGCAGCGTGCTCTTGCCGCAGCCGCTGGGCCCGACGATGGTCACGAAGCTGCCCTGCTCGATGCTGCAGTCGATGTCCTTCAGCGCGAGCACGCCTTCGGTTGCGTCGCCGAAGTGCTTGGATAGCCCTTCGATGCGGATGTAGTCGGCGCGGCCGCGCGCGCGGTCGTGGTTCGTGCTCATGGCCTGGCTCCTTCGGGTTTCAGTTCTTGAGGAAGCGCACGATGTGCTGCGCCAGCATCTGCGGCGCTTGCATCGCGGTGACGTGGCCGATGCCGGGCAGCAGCACCGCATCGGCGCCGCGGATGCGGCCGGCCATCGATAGGGTCACGCTCGCGGGCACCACGCGGTCGAGCTCGCCGGCCAGCACCAGCGTGGGCGCGACGATGTCTGCCACGCCCCGCTCGATGGCGGTCAGCGCCGTCGCCATCCGCCGCGCGGAGCGCGCCGAACCGGGCCGTGCGCTCGCGAAGATGCTCCGCAGTTCGGGCCGCTGCTGCAGGAAGGCTTCGGGGAAGAACCATGTCGCCAGCTCTTGCGCCGTGGCCGGTAGCCCGCTGCGCAGCTCGGCCAGGCGCTTCGCGTCGGGGCACAGTTCTTCGTAGGGCCTCGGCAGCGGCCAGGTGCTGCCGAGCACCAGATGGTCGACCGAGCGCGGATGCAGCAGTGCCAGCGCCTGCGCCACACGCCCGCCGAAGGACGAGCCGAACACGTGCGCGCGCCTGAAGCCCAGCGCCTTGATGAGCCGCTGTGCGTCGTCGGCAAGATCGGCCAGCGTCGATGGGCGCTGCGGCCCTTCGGTCTCGCCGCAGTCGCGCTGGTCGTAGGCGATCACGGTGAAGTGCTTCGACAGATGCGGCACCAGCGCCGAGAACATCTGGCGCGAGGCCTCGGCGCCATGCATGAGCACCAGCGGCGGGCCTTCGCCCTCGCGCTCGAAGGCGACGCGCAGTTCGCCGGCCTGCAGGAAGCCGGTCATGCCGTGCCCCCCTTCCCGCCCTGCCGATCTTCCTGGTCCATCCAGAAAGTCATCTCGATCTTCAGCCCGCGCGGGTCGTGCAGAAAGAGCTGGTGGATCGCCCAGCCCGGGATCGGCGCCTCGGCGAACGCGACGCCGTGTGCGCGAAGGTGCGCGCGCATCTCGGCGAGCCCATGGGCGCGGAACGAGATGTGGTCGACGTGGCCGGTGACGGGCTCGACCGGCTCGTCGGGCGTCGAGAGATGCGCGTAGAGGTGCACGATCGGCTGGCCGTCCGCATAGAGCCAGGCGCCGGGCGCGGGGATCTCCGGCCGCGCGCCGACTGTGAGGCGCATCACGCGGGTGTAGAAGTCCAGCAGCGGCGGCAGCTCGTGCGGCGCGCAGCGGATCGTGAAGTGGTGCAGGGCGGTCACAGGCATGGCGTTTCCTCGAAGCTGTAGGCGAGCCCGGGCGCGACGGGCACCCAGCGCGCGGCGGCGAGCGCCAGCATGCGGATGCCCAGCACTTCCTGCGGCAGCCAGTACTCGCGCGTGCCGAAGACGTTGAAGGTGGCGAAGCAGGTCCGCCCTTGCATCAGCGGCACGTTGACCACGCTGCGCAGGCGGTACTCGCGCATCTGCTCGAAGTCGTCGAAGTTGCTCGCGAGCACGTGCTCGCCCTCGCCGACGAACACACGGCCGCGCACGAAGAGGCATTCGCTCCACGGCGTGAGCGTCTTGCGCTTCGCGCCATTCACCGGAAAGCTCGACGCCTCCGACGAATAGAAGCGGCGCAGCAGGACCTGACCCGCGGCGTCGCCGTCGGTCGTCACGTTCTGCTGGATGCTGAAGATGCTGCCGGGCGCGACCTGCAGCCGGCGCTGGTCGATCAGCCGCATCGCCTCGCCGGCGTCCTGCGTCTCGGCCAGGGAGTCCAGGAAGGCGGCCGTGATGGCGGTGGCGGAGGTCGCGGAGGTGGCTGGCGGTGCGGTGGTCGGGTCCATGCAAAAAGTCTAGGACCCTCGATTCACCAAAGTGAAATAATTTCTGATAGCTCGATAACCGTGGAGTTATGACCTTGCCCACCGCCCGCGACCCCGCCGCCGAACTGCAGCGCGCGCTGCTCTCCCGCCTCAAGCTGCGCCAGCTTTCGCTGCTGCAGGCCATCGACCGGCACCGCACGCTCGGCCGCGTCGCCGCCGAGATGCAACTGAGCCAGCCCGCGATCACCAAGGCGCTGCACGAAGTGGAAGACATCTTCGGCAGCACGCTCTTCGAGCGGACCAGCAGGGGGCTGGTGCCCACGGCCGCGGGCGAGGCGGTGCTGCGCTATGCGCGGCGCTGGCTGGCCGAGCTCGAGGCCACCGCGCGCGTGCTCACCTCGCTCGAGGCGGGCCGCGCCGGGCGGCTGCGGCTGGGGTTCACGCAGCAGGTGCCGCAGCAGTTGATGTCGGCTGCACTCACCCACCTGCTCGACCGCACGCCGCGCATCTCGGTGATGGCGCGCGAAGGCACCACCGACGAACTGGTCGCGAGCCTCGTCGCGCGCGAACTCGACTGCGCCATCGGCCGCTCCTACGACGGCGACGCGACCGGGCTGGTGCAGGAGGCGATCCACGAGCAGGAGCCCTGCCTCGTGGTCGGCGCGAAGAACGTGCGGCGCCTCTCGCGCGGCCCGCTCGACTGGGCCAGGCTCGCGCAGCTCGACTGGATCCTGCCGCCGCCCAACACGCCGATGCGCAGGACCTACAACGCGATCTTCGTCGGCGCGGGCGTGCAGCCACCGCTGCCGATCCTGGAGACCACGTCGATCCGCAGCATCGAGACGGCGCTGCGCCAGGAGCCCAACGCGATCACCATCTTCGCGCGCGACGTCGTGGCCGGCATGGAAGGCGCGGGGCACCTCGCGGCGCTGCCCCACCGGCTGAGCTGGAACCTGCCGCCGGTGAGCTTCTTCACGCTGAAGGAACTGGAGGCGCACCCGACGGTGCAATCGCTGCGCGCCGCGGTCGTCGAGACCGCGCGGCGCATGAAGCGCGCGGCGGGCTGAGCGCCGACACCGTGGCCGGCGAACACGGCGACCCGGCGTTCCCTTTTTCTCTTTCTCTGTCCCGCCTTTCTTCTTTACTTTCTTTCTTATTTAAAGATAGTAGTAGATAAGGGTAAACCCTGTCTGTGGAAAGTACCGCTTTTTCCTTGCGCGACAGGGACTTGCGGTCGCCGTACCGCTGTGAGCGCGCGTGCTTCGGTGCTGCATCGGAAATGGGAACAACATCCGGCAAGCGGCTGCGACTGTGGATAACGCATGACTTGTACCGGGACTGTCCCCAGGTTTTCTGTCGGTGGCCTCCCCTCGCCCGGATCGCGCTGACCGCGAAAGAGGGACCGAAAAACAAAAAAGCCGGACACCTTTGAAAGTGTCCGGCTTGGTAGCTGGTCCGCCGCCAGGGATCACATATCGCCTGGAAATGCTTATAGATCCTAGAGATTCTGATCTTCACAAGGAAAGATACCGGCAAAAGTACCTGCAAAACTAAAAGTGTCCTACCTGTTGCTGTTTTGCCACGGGCAATTACAGCAACCCAAGGAGCCTATAGTGGGGCGGGAGCCTCATCTAACGTGTCATCTTCGACCAAGCAGACTGGCAGAGATGCAAGCTCTCGGATCGTCGGCTTCTACAACCGAGGACGAACAAGGGGATGGACGCACAGTCGCGGGTCATCGGCGGCGGTAATCTGCTGGCATCGTTGATTCGGTGATCGCCATCCGCTACTGACGGGCTACTTCGAGGCAGGCTTCTGTTTCTGCGCCGCAACGAACCTCGTCTCGAAGTCGCTCATCATGGCTTGCAGTTGCGTGGCTTCCGTCGCGCCCGGTTCAATCCCACCACCATCCACGATGCCCTTGACCAAGTAGTACTCGGCCTCGGAACGGATCGTCCCTCGCTTGAGGATTTGCAGGTATTTCTTCGAATAGCGCCGCCTGACCTCACTCAGGGTGAGACTGCCTACTTCTGCAAATTTGGCATCGGCCTCAGCAAGCTGCTTCGGTGTCCAGTCCGAACTCATTTCAACTACATCATTGACCGCCATCTGTAAGCCTTTCTTGGCATTGGAGAGGGAGGTCTTTTCCAAGTTACCGAGAAACACCAATGGCTGGTGCTCGGGTTCATCACTTCGGTGTGTTGGCGGGACGAATAGATCAACGTAGCAGACAAAGAATTTTTTGAGCTGCTCGTAATCCTCCGTTGAAAGGCTGTTTTTCATTTTGTCTAATTACTGGCATGTGCATTTGCCTGCGGGAACTGGCGCACCGAACTCTCTGTTCGCGCTTGGTATGTAGAGCAGTGGTCCAGCCACGTTAGCAGGCGAGATGCCATTGATCTTATTCCTCGAATCTCCCCCGCTGCTTTGAGCTCCGCCATTCAAGTCCATCACTTGCTGTTCTCGCCCTCGAATGGCGTTGTAGCTTGTCGAAGACCGATCAACCACGCCCGGCAAAAATCCCTCTGCGTTGAGAAGAGGTTGCCCGTACCCACGATTCTTGACGTTCTCCTCGGGAGTACCGTATCCCGACGTACGACCTGTGTAGCACTGACCTGTGAGGGGGTTGTAGCGAGTGTACGTCTGGTATGTTTTTTCTCGCTTTTCCTGATTTCCTTCAAATGCTCGGCTCAGTCGATCTGCAAGATCCTTGTTCCCATCGAGAACCGGGTTTGGTACACCCGGAATGGGCATGGGCGGAGGGGGCATCGGCACTTGCAACCCCAGCGGGTCCATATTGCCCAACGGATTGGCATTGGCATAGATGCGCCGATTCCATCCGCCGTCTAGCCCAATCGGGTCGTTCTGCGTATAGAAGCCACCCGCCGGTGAGTACGTTCTGAACCCGTTGTAGAACAACCCAGACTCCTCATCCGCGTATTGCCCCGGATACCTCAGGTTGAACCTCACCTCTCCGATGCCGGTCGTACCCGGGTTGGAGGTTGTGTCCGTGTTGGCGAACCTGTTCTTGGCTGTTGTCGGCTTGTCCTCCCCGAAGGCGCTGTAGCCCCACTGCCAGACGGCCTGGCCGTCGGCGTTGGAGAGCTTGCGCGGGGTGTTCAGGTGATCGCTGTGCACGGCATAGGTGGCGCCATCGATGAAGGCCACGATCGGCATCGGGCCGTTGGCCGTGGGCAGGTAGATGTACTGGCTCTGCCCTGCACTGTTCGTTCCCCCGCTGCCCACCTCCGCGATCAGCGTGCCCTGCTCGTCGTAGATGTAGGCATAGCCCAACTGCTCGGCCGTGGCGGTTGTCGGGCTCCACAGCTTCGTGAAGAACGCGATGAGGCTGGCCATGAAGCCAGGGTCGGCCTCGTCGCCCTGGCTCGGCGGGTACAGAGGCTCCGTCTTGAACACCCGCTGGCCCAGCGCGTTGTGCGCATAGCGCGTGGTTGGGCTGACATCAGTGGCCCCGGTGGTGGCCGCCGCCAGGCGACCTTCGGCGTCGTAGGTGTAGCTGCGCAGACCGTCAGTGAGCAGGTCGCCATTGGCGTTGTAGCCGTAGGTGACGCTGGTGTTGCTCGCGCCGTTGATGGTCTGGGTGAAGCCGCTGAGACGGTTGCTGGAAGAGCCGACCGTGTAGGTGCGGTCGGTGGTCTGGCCGTTGAGGCCTCGGGTGCTGCTGGAGCGGTTGCCGTTGGCGTCGTAGCCGAAGCCTGCGGTGTTGCCCGTGGCGTTGAAGCTGGTGATGCGGCCTACGGCGTTGTAGCCCACGCTCCAGGTGATGTTGGCATTGGCGATAGTGCTGTGGGTGGGGTCAGTGTCACCGGGCTGCCAGAGGTTCTGCATGAGGCTGGTGATCCGGCCTGCGGCGTCATAGGCGTAGCTGCTGAATTCGGTGGTGGTCAGTCGGCCTGCGGTGTCGTAGCTGCGGCTAGCCGCCAACTGCGGGCTGCTGGTGGTAAAGGCCCAGGTCCATGCAGTGGGCTGTCCCAGCGGGTTCCAGGCGATGCCGCTGACCAGCGGGGTGCCGTTCCAGTTCAGGCCCGTGAGGCGGCCCGTGGCATCGTAGCTGTGGCTGAGCGTGCCGCCGTTGGGATAGCCGATGCTCGCGAGGGTGCCGTTGGGGTTGTAGGCGTAGCTAACCTGCTGGATGCTTCCGTTGGCGAGGGTCTGCTTCTTGAGGGTCACTCGCCCGAAGGCATCCCGGGTGTACTCGGTGGTGCCACTGCGGTCGATGATCTCGGACAGGTATCCCTTGCTGTTGGCTGAGAGGTCGTAGCGCAGTGTGATGGTCTTGCCGTCGGCGAAGACCAGGCTGGTGGGACGGCCCAGGGCATCGCGGGTGATCGTCGTCGCTTGGCCCAGGGCATCGGTGATCTTGCTGGGCAGGCCGAGGTCGTCGAACACGGTGAGGATCTCTCCAATGTCCGAACTGCTTTCCTTTGTGACGTTGCCCCGGCCATCGCGCACGCGTGTGGTGCTCACGCCGTTGAAATCCGTCAAGTTCGCCAGCAAGCCGAATCTGTTGTACCAAAGCGTTGCAGAGGCATTCGCGGCGTCCGTGACACTCTGAAGCCGACGCAGGTTATCCAGCGTGTATCGCGTACTTTGATTCATGCCGTCGGTCGCGGTGGTCAATTCACCGTTCGCGTCATAGCCAAAGCTACTGGTCTGGTTTGGACCTTCGGTTCTTCCCGAGGGGCGATTAATGTTGTTGATGGTGCGTGCGACGCTCCATGCGACGTTGCCCGTGGAGTCTTTGATCTGTTCGGCGGTGCGGTTTCCCATGCCATCGAGGGTGTAGGTGCCGGACTCGCCTCGGTTACTGCTCCAGCCCGTGAGGCGATGAGCAGCATCATAGGTATAGGTCAGTACGAGTCCTGTGGGCAAGGCGACTGTTTCTACGGAGCCGAAGGGCTTGTAGGTCAGAGCAGTGGTTTGGCCTCCAACTGTCTGAGTTAGAAGGCGGTCGCGAAGGTCATAGGTATAAGTGGTAACAAGGCCATTGGGCTCTGTACGACTAACAATACGGTTGGCGGTGTCATAGGTAAAGCTAGTGATGTGTCCCACACCATTTGTCGAGGTGAGGACATTGCCTCTGGCGTCGTAGGTGAATTGGGTGACTGCACCGTTGGGCTCTGTGGCGGTACTGACCAACTGCTGGGCGTTGTAGGTCCAACTCCAACTGCTGTTGCGCGATGCCAAGTTATCGGTGACCGTGCGACTTAGTAGATTTCCAATGCTGTCGTAGGCGTAGGTCGTGCTAAGGCCGCCTCCCGTAACCCGCACCGGTAGCCTGAAGGTGGAATGCCACTCAGTGGTGGTGATCAGTGCTTCGGGCTTACCAGAGGCACGCTCGACGCTCAGGGGCAGCCGTCGGATCGTGTCCCACGTAAAACTGGTCTTGATGCCCTTGAAGTCAGTTTCGGATTCGAGCAGTCCAGCAGTGCCCAAGCGCCGGCTGGCCGCATCCTTTCCTCCGGTCTCGGAAGGCAGAGAGCTTTGTCCGACGGTCAGTTCCCCCCCACGGGTTTCGTAACCGTAGGTGCGCACCGTGCCCAAGGGATCGGTGACAGTGGCCGAGTAATTTGAGGGATAACTAACCTGATAGCGATCGACGGCCCCAGCCAGAGCCGAATCGATGGCACGTCCTTGACTGTCATAGGTGAAAGTCGCGAAGCGTGCGCCGCTTTCATCTAGGAGTCCAGTGAGGGCGTGCGGAAAGGCAGCATTCTCGTAGAGAAAGCCTCGAGTCTTGCCGTCGGGATAGGTCACGACCGAGAGGCGGCCCGCGGCATCGTAGGCATATGCGATGACACGTTGGTCGGGCATCGTGATGCTACTCAGTTGCCCGCCGCTGCCGTAGGCCAAGCTCAGAGAACGGCCGAACCCGTTCGCAATGGTGCTTAACTGGCCCGTTGCGTTGTAGGTGTAGGTCGTGCTCCAGCCATTGCGCGAGACTAGGCTACTCAGCTTGCCGTTCGAAGCAAAGTTCAGGGTAGCGTCGTCATCGGCTCGACGATAAGTCCACGAACCATTGCCGTTTTGTGCGAGGGTGTCCGCACTCTCAAGAGCACTCCATGTCGCAGTGCCCGGGTCTTTGAGAAACGCCCTCACAGTGCCCTCGGCATCTATGACGGAAACAGCGGTGGGATTCGTTGGCGGGGTCGCCATCAATGCCAAGGCGTGCCCGTGCGTCCATGCCTTGTCGAGCACTCCGATGGAGCGCGAAGGATCCATCCCCCATTCGCTTCGATAGACACGAGAGAAATTCAGCGGTGCGGGCCCGCTATCAACAAAGTCACTCTCTGAACGGTACTTTTCCCCGCTGGCAGGCAAGATCGGAAAGGGTGTGGCGGCCCCTGCTTGGCACATCTTGTTTGATGCTTTGGTTGCTGGCAACGTTTGCGTGAAGCATGCGTTTTCGAGCGTGGCATTGCCGAAGGCTCCCTTCGAGGGAACCCAGCCAGCTTCCGTAGGGAAGCCGTAACCCTTGGGGCAGCTTGCCGTCTTGAAGCTCGAAATCGAATGTAGAGCGTCGCTGACACTGCCGTCAGAGTTACGAACCTTCAAATTCCACGCTATGTTGTTTCGTACTAATTCGACGCCCCAAGCGCTCACGGGATCTCCAGCGGATCCCTGGGACATACTAATTACGTCATGACCCCATTGTGCAGCCCAGTAAAGGATCGCTTCTTGGGGCGTCTCGAACTTGGGGTCATAGGACTCCCGTGGATCGTCCCTAGACGTTGGCATTACGTGATAGCGCAGTTCCGCAATCTGTATAGGAGCGCAGTATCCGATCGCTAACGGTGAGGAGGGATTCTGGTCGGGACTTGTGCAGGCGTACTGTGCGATAGCAGGCGAGGAGCCCCCCAATATGAACACAAGTGCAAGAAGAATCCTGCGGCAAGAATGCAAATGTCTAAAAACCGATTTCATGCCCCCTCCGGCAACCTCTAACATTTTTGGACGCCCCCTCAGGGGGAATAGCGCACCGCCCCCAGCACGCTCCGTACATATTGTTTTCAGGCTAGCCGATAGGCCCCATGCAGGCAATGATAGATTGATGGCGTGGAGAGATTTAACGCATGGAATGAATCGGAAAGTACGCAAGCCCTTTTGATTGCTGTCGCGAGCGAACGACGGCTACGGCCAGCTGCTGATCCACAGGCAACCTTCTTACCCTGCTTTGGGCCTAGTGAAGAGCACAAAGAGGCCGAGGATGATGTCCCCCACCACCCACAAGCCAATGATCAGGATTGCACCAACTCCTGCCCCGACTGCTGCTCCTGCCTGGTGTGCAGAACTCATCCCTTCAAGCCCTTTGGTAGCCGCGCTCATCCCTGCGATCAGCCACCAAGCCATGACGACGTTGAACACGATGAACGCCCACTTGAAGAGCTTGCCAAAGAAGCCCCGCTTGGCCTTCCTCAGCTGAACGCCGCAGTTCTGACACTTGTAGGCAGTGTCGCTGACTTCTTTGGCGCATTCGGGACACGAAATAAGTGACATATGAATCAGTGATGTTCGGGTTGATCTGGGTGCCGCATTTCTTGCGGATTTGGTGAATAGGAGCTTGCTAGCCTAAAAAACTCGGGCCAGGCCCCTCACTTTCACCTCGACCTTTCCATCGGTCTGCTTCATCCCCTTCGCCTCGTACACAGTCATCAGTGAGGTATCGAGATGGATGATGGAGGTCGGCTTGCCTCTCTCCCAGTTCGGCCGTTCCCCATCGTTCAAGGCAATCGTGCCCTTCATGGTCGTCGAATAGGAAATCTCACATGAGATTCCATTGGGGAGCCAGTCTCGAAGTTCAGCCTTTGCAAACCTCCATTGGATCTGCACGTTGACCTGCCGAGCTATATCGCCCTTCTCGTAGATAGGGCGGAGGTAAAAGTAGAAGTCTCTTTCTGCCTTCGGCTTCAACCTCGTCGGCATGCTGTTTGCCACATTGAGCGGCTCCACGGGGTCATTCAGCTTCTCTTCAATCTTCCTCCTCACCTCCGGGTTGTTGGCGAGTACGGAGCAGTTATTGAATGCTTCGGTCGTCGGCCCCGTCGGGGCAGCAAGCTTGGGGAAGGCATTCGGATAGCTCAAGCGCACAACCTCTTCGGGCACGCCCGACTTCAATGCCAACTGCGCCTTGGCGACTTCGGCGGCGTTCAATCCCTCGTCAATCATGCTGCCGATCGTTCGAGCTTTACTAGTCTGCTCGGGGTCCGAGACCTGCGGCAGGTTCGATTGGGCCGATGCCAAGCCCGACGCCAGCATGAGTGGGAGAAGGGGAAAAATCTTCATGGACGTACTCCTCGCGGTGAAACGGATGTTCTGTGGGTTCACATGCATGGTGCAAGTCCCGATGAACGGGTCGTCTGCACGCATTAGTACCTCGCTGCAAGTGTACGCAATTTTGATACTCATAGACCGCGATGTTTTGGACCGTCACTCTATGGACCGTGGCTTCTTGGACCTGTTACGAGGACCATTTCCGAATGGCTCGTATCCCTCCCCCGCTCGAAGAAAGGCACCCGGCACTTACCGCGTTCGGTGAGGCCGTGCGCCGACAGCGCAAGGCTCTTGGCTATTCACAAGAAGCGTTTGCTGATGCTTGCGAGATTGACCGCAGCTACATGGGTGGGGTGGAGCGTGGCGAGCGCAACTTGGCGATGATTAACATCATGCGAATCATCGAGACGCTCGGGATGAGGCCTGCCGACTTCTTTCAAGGAATGGACTATCCCAAGAAGAAAAGAACCAAGACAACGCAGTGATTGCCGGGTCCGATATCTGGGTTGATCCCCGCAGCCTATGTTCGAGCAAAAAACATCGGCCAATGTTTACGTCCAATAGCTACGCTGGGCCGCTTGCCTGACCCGCGATGAAGGGTTCTACCCTCTTTTCGTCATAGCCCATCTCACTGGCAGACCCAGGGCTACGGAATGCCGTAGCCCTAGGCTCATACGAGCTGATTGCCCGCAAGATGCGGCAGCTCAAGGGCAAGCAATCGCCAACATCAACGACCACCCGGACATCCGCCGGTGCTTCGGAGGGTGGGATGGAAAGCCTGACGACCGATTACGCCGTTGGCGCCGATGCCAGTCGGGCCGAGCAGGAGGAGCTGATCATCTATTCATGGGATCGAGAATCAGAAGCCGCTGAGCTATTCTGAGCGTCCCAAACAAACGAGGAGAAGCGATATGCCGGGTAGCCGCGTTCATCTATTTGTGGACAACTCAAACGTGCTGATCGAAGGCCGAAGGCTCGCCTACGCCAAGCGCAATGCGGGCGGGCGTCGTGGCACACAGGTGGATGACTCCTATGAGGTCGACTGGGGGAAGTTCCTCTATTTGGTCAAAAGTCGGGGCGACCGGCTGCTTTCCCGTGTGCCGACCCTTTACGGCTCCCGCCCACCGCCAGACGATACAGTGTGGCAGCAGATCCGCGATGAAGGGTTTGATGTCCGGGTCTTCGACAGAAACATTCGAGACAAGGAAAAGGGTGTCGATATGGAAATGGGAATGGACGTGGTCGAGCGTCTATTCGAGGTGACGCCGCCAGAAATCCTTGTTATCGCTGCGGGAGATGCGGACTTCAAGGGGATCGTCGAACGGGCCAAGAAAAAGGGTTGGGATGTCGAAGTCTGGTTCTGGGGCAATGCGGCCGCGGAGATGCGGAAGTCAGCGACCTTTGTGGATCTTGACAAAGCGTTCGACTACCTCCGAAAGGGAGGCGGCGTCGCATTACCACCGGCACTCTGACTCTCTCGCAGCGACGGAAAATCAGCGCAGTTAACGGCTCGAGCTGGTCCACCGCTGCCGAGCGGCGAGTACGTAAGCGCGAGCCCGTTTGCAGCTAAATCTCCGTACTTGGCTAAGGTGCTCCTGGTTGGCAGGCTATGTTTCGTCCACAAAAATCCGCACAGACTCTTACTTCAGGCATTCCGCTACGGCCTTCCCCAAGCTGTCGACGTAGATAGGCTTAGTTTGGTTGTTCTTCACACGCCAGATAGTGAATCCTTCCTTCGACACTGTCTTCGCCCCAAGGCCGTCCTGTTTGCCTTTGACCACAAAACGCACATGAACTCGCGTTTTCGCTCCGTCTCGGATGTCAAACATCTTCCTCAGTAAAGCGTCTGTTAGCAGGTGCCTACCTTTAGTGTCGATAGCAAATACTTTATTTCCTTTCCAGGCTAAAAAGTCGGGAAAGAAATTGGCTGTGTCACCAGGCGAAAGTAAGGGAATCGAATATCCTCCTGACACAGGGTTTCGATGCCAGGGGACACCGGCCGCATCCAAGCCTCTGGCAAACGCGACCTCCTCAGTGCTCATCTTGCCGTACTGCGGGTAGAGGCTATTAGTGAATTTAACGGCCCCCTCCTTCACTACCCGAACCGGTCCAAAAGTGAAGGGGTCGTCTTCCTCATAAACTAATTCGGAGTGCTCGAAATATGCCTCCCCGATTTTTTCCGCCAACCCTCTCACCGCGACATCTGCATTGCTCCGCACTTGCACTCGCACGTCAAATTTCGAATTATTCGTGTTCACGATCTTGCCGGCTTGCGGGGCACACGAGCGCACGGCCAACGACAATAGCCATCGCAATCGGACGGGGTTGGTATGGCCTCCCTCGGTCCACTCTGGCTCGGTGGGGCTGCCGTCTTTATCATTCACCTTGATAACCGCCTTAGCGCTCTCCGCTGTGCCGATTGAATCAGGCCCGCCCTCCGAAAAGGTAGGGAATTGATTCAACAAGCTATCCACTACCGTCATAGCCTCCTCCTTCAGCACATAAATGCTGTGAAGAGGTGCCGCTACATCGTCACGCGGTAGAACTTCCACCGCTCCCGGGCTGCTGCTACCCGAGAAAGAGGACGAAATCGCGATGGGCGCCCCTTCTTGGTCCAACTTCGCCCTCACTAAGTCAAGCGCTTGCGTAAAGACGCTCTTTTTATCAACGCGCAAGAAGAAGTGCGCCGCGTTTAAGACTTCGCTGTTGTAGTGAGTCGCATCGGGCTGGCGCAGCACGCGACCGATAACCTGTTGGACTTGGGTCGAAGAACCCATCGACTTATCGATGTAGGCCAAGTAGCACTCTGGATCGTCCCATCCCTCTTGCAGAGACAGGTTGAAGATGATGTGCTCGAAGTCGCCTTCGCGGAACTTGTCAAAGTCATCATCCCCCTTGGAGAAATGCGCCACCTCTTCCGGTTTTGTACCGTCGGTAAATTTCAAATCGGAGTATATCGCGATCGTGGCAGGATCGACGCCCTTAGATTCAACGAGATATCGCCAAATGCGAATGGGGGGAGCTTGTCGCAAATTGAATGGCTTAGCTGGATCATCAGGCTGGCCGTCATCTGTGATATTCGTCTTGCACACATATATCGCCTTAGGTTTGATACTCAGGCCTCTGTCATCTATCTCCTTTTGGATAATAGATCGGCGTTCGATGAGGCTATCGAGGCATGCCTCCATAGGTGCCGTTGTGCCGTCGAAGTGGATAGCGTTCTTCACCAGTTCAGCATCAACGACCTTTTGGCTTTCTACTTGTGTCGCCATCCACGCATCTGGATCCGATGCTCCATTCTTAATCGCACCCAAATCGCGAAACTTCTCAACCTCGCCCGAACACCGCACCACCCAAGACTTGGTAGGTTGAATCACTAAATCGTGAAATTTGGTGGGCAACTTGATCGTAGCGCTAGCCAAAAGCCAAGCCTCGGGCTCCAGTTCGTGCAAAATGTCGGTTTGTTGCTCAGATAGGTTGTGTGCTTCGTCATAGACGATGATTAGCGGGCGGCGGCCTTGCCCCTCGTTGCGGTCTATCAGACGCTGCCACATCGATTTGCTGCCTTGACTGTCCTGAGCAGGGCGGTAAATCTTTAAATCACCTTCGGCCTGATCTTTATTGTTGAACAGGCCCGTAGTTGTAAGTACGAGCAGCGGGGTGCTACCATCCTCCACCATTTGTGGCTTTAAGTCCCTGATGGCACAAACTTGAAAACCTTCGATTAACGGCGCATATTTTCCGCCGTTGAAATTGTTGAATGTCTGAGCAACGACAGATCGCGCCTTAGACATCCACAAAACAATTGGTTCTCGCTGGAGCTCACTACGGATCAAGCTTACAGCCTCCGCGAGGATCGGTGTTTTACCAGCACCCGTCAATGCGGACAGAGCTTGAAAAAACGGATCGCCGAGATGTCGCGTCCCCGGGCGAAATCGGTGATTCGCGAAAAATGCATATCGGCGTGCGATCTGAAGCGCCGCGTCGTTCTGAAACTTGATTTCCTTCATCTCTGTTCCATTTCGCTCTCTGGCGCGATTTCGTTGTTGAAGGCGTCCGCGCGCGTATTGAAGCCAATATGTTCCAAAACACGATCTGGAATTTTGTAAAACTCTACCGTGCGACCTGAATAGGGCGCCAGAGAGGCGTACACGTGATAACGGTCCATGAGACCGTACGCCTTAGCCTCTTCTACAATAGCTTTAAATGTGTCACGATTCAGTATAGAAGGATGTGAGGCACCGTCCCAAATCAAAAAGAATCCTTCGTTACGCGCATTAGTCGCGAATAGAAATCGGCGACTCGCCTCGGGCGAAAACCGGGTGAGCGAAGTTTTTGCACGATCAGACTTATCCCAATGAACGGTCAACAAAAGATCGATCATTTCTTCTCGTTGCAGCGCATTGACAGCAGCCGCATCTACTTGTTGACGCTGCAATTCAATGAACTGAAAGCCCCCCTCCAAAGGCTCGCGTTTACCCGACTTCCAATCGCCTTTAATCACTCGACGGACTCTGTCCGCCGTCAAGCTCTTAGCATAGTGGTCGCCTTTTTCATCATTTCCTTGCTCTACAAGAATGAAGCGCCGTGAAGCGGCACTTTCCTTATTTAGGTCAAGAACGGCATGAGCAGTCGTTCCTGAGCCCGCGAATGGATCGAGCACTATGCCATCCGATTTGCACCAGATTTGAATAATTTTCTTGAAAAGACGAAGCGGCTTAACTGTGCGGAAATTGTGATTTTTTCCAACCACAGCATCAAGCTCCGTCACCCCTGTCTGACTATGACCACTCTCGGTGTGATCCCAAGATTGGCTTTCAATATTCAGCGGTGATTCGTAGTCCTCATCGGCCCAATAGGTCATCGCAACCTTGCCCCGCTTCACGTCTTTTAAATAATTTTTGAGCTGGGGACCGTTTTCGCCATCCACACCGAAATAAAGCGCCGGCCAAGCGCCTCGTTTAAGGATCTTCAATGCGGCATCTCTTGCCTTGATCACAACTGGATCGCCACGTACTGGCTCGCCCTCGTGAAACTTTGCTCCCTTCAATACCAGGGCTTTGGCGAAACCGTCGCCGAGGTCCTTCCTCGTATATTCGGAACCCCATGCAGTCAACCATCGTTTCATCACAGGGGCATCGTTAGCCCAGTGTCCGCGTCCCTCTCTGGGATAGAAAATGCGGCCGGTGAAGGGACTCTGAACTCCGTAGGTACCCGTTTCACGGATCTCAGGCGCCGAAGCATCAGCCGACTTCCAATCGAGATCAGGATCGTTGTCGTAGTTTCGGTACCTCGAGTTCATCACTTCGGTGCGATCTAGAAGCTGCGTGGTCGCCCGATCTACGTCCTTTGCATACACAAGCACGTACTCTGTGGCCGTGGAGATATGCTTTTGGCTTCGTGCCGAATAGCTCTTCTGCCAATTGATGATACCGATGCGATTCTCTTCTCGGAAAACCTCATCCATCAGCATGCCCAAGCGATATAGCTCTCGGTGGTCTATGCAAATTGCAATCACACCACCGGGCTTCAGCATTTCGCGCATCATCCATAGCCGCGGCGTCATGAAGCGCAGCCACTTGGAGTGTCGAGACCCGTCTTCCTTGGGAACCAAGTCACCCAGATCGGGATCGTTGGGGTCTTTATCCCACTTGTCGTTGTAGCGAAAATCCTCGCCTGTGTTGTAGGGCGGGTCGGTGAGGATCAGATCGACTTGGCCACGATATTTATAGAGTGTCACCATGGCCGACAGGTTTTCGCCATCCATGATGATGTTCCGTCCCTGCGCCTCCGCACCCCCTACGGATGACCGCTGGTGAATTTTTGTCAGTTTGGGTTTGACTTGACGGATGATCTGCCAAGGGGCCGTGCGACCCGTATAGGACATGATGATGCCGTCCTTGCCTGCTTCGGCGCGCTCCGCATCGTGCTGTTCGAGCAGGCGGATCAAGTCCCCGCGCGTCAGTTGCTCGTATGCCATTCTGTTTCTCTCGTCTTGTGGGCTGGAGTGCCACACGCTGTTCATATAGAAGGCCATGGCGCGGACTCTCGTCCAGGCCATGGCCGTTGATTTGGATACTGTAAATGCATACAGTATTTTGGTGCAACCCAATTCGCGGAGAGCGTACCAGTGTTTGAGAGCTGAGCCCCCTTCTCTGCCTCAGCACCGACTACATCGCCAGCGGTTGACCAATGCCATGCAGCTCATGACGTCCCTGACACACTCCTGGAAACGGTTGCGGCGATTCATGCTCTTGGCACCCCCAGCCATTTGATACCAGTGCGATCATGGCGAGACTGAGGGGTCTGTAGCAGGGCCTGCTTCGCGATGCGGCTGAAACTGTACTCGGCGCGGTCAAGGGCTACGCTGAAGTAGCCACCCTTTTTCGGCATTGAGCGTGCTGCAGGCTTTGCATTGCGCTGATCGTCATTCAGGATGGCGGGTTTTTCCCCGTGTTGCGCATCGGCGGGCCGCGTTGCGAGGCCCCGGACGTTTTACGGGCGCACGCGCACCAGCAGCAGCCCTCGGCTCATGTAAATGTTGGCCAGCGCAAGGGCCGTGGATGCCCTCGTCGCGTTCTTGTGAAGTCCACGATACCGGACCTTGCTGAAGCCCCATAGCCTCTTGATGACACCGAACACGTGCTCGACCTGCGCGCGCACCTTGGACTTCTTGCGGTTGCTCAGCCGCTGGCCCTCGTCGGGCACCCCATCGACCTTGCGCACGCGCTCGTTGGTGCAGTCCAGCGCCGCAGGCGCCTTGCTGGCGATCAGTTCCTGCTGGCCCGCGTAGGCGCAATCTCCGTAGACCTTCAACTCTTCGCCGTGCAGCAGTTCGGGCAGTGGGTGCTTGTCGTGCACATTGGCCGCCGTGACCACTGCGCTGTGGGCCAGCCCCGTGCGGCTGTCTACGCCAATGTGCAGCTTCATGCCGAAGAACCAGTTCTTGCCCTTGGCCACCTGGTGCATCTCTGGATCTCGCTTCTTGTCAGCGTTCTTCGTGGAGCTGGGCGCGCTGATGATCGTCGCATCTACGATCGTCCCTGTGCCTACCTTCAGCCCTTGGCCTTGCAACACTTCGCCCACCTTGGCAAACAGCGCCTGCCCAAGGTGGTGCTTCTCGAGCAACCGGCGAAACCTCAGCAGCGTCGTTGCATCGGGAACACGCTCACGGCCCAGGTCGATGCCCACGAAACTGCGCAGGCTGGCGCTGTCATACAGCGCCTCTTCGCACGCCTCATCGGCGAGGTTGAACCAGTGCTGCACGAACAACATGCGCAGCATCCGCTTCAGCCCGACCGGCGGGCGCCCGCCTTCGCCCTTGGGGTAGTGCGGCCGCACCACCGCGCAAAGCTCCTGCCAGGGCAGGATCTTGTCCATCATGTTGAGGAACACGTCCCGCTTCGTCGGGCGGCGGAATTGCTCAAAGCCTTTGTCTGCGGCCATCGCCAAGGTCTGTTGCTTCATGCTCTGGTCAACGAATCAGCCGGGATGGCGGTGGACCTTTTTCAGCGTAGCCCTAGAACTCTTCTTGGACCGCTTACGATACGTTTGCACGCTGTGGCCCATTCTGAGATTCCTCATCAACTCAACCGTGGCCCTGCATACCCGCGCAACGTTAACGATCCAATCGCTCATCTAGTCCGCCACGGGCCGATCCACACATGCAGCTATAGCCGGAACGGGATCGACCCAGCATTGATCCGGGCCTGATTGAGTAGCTCCCGCAGGCGCCGCTGAACTGTTAGCCCACCAATCGGAGCGGGTCAGGGGCGCGTTCTGAGGGCTCAAACGCAGCGCTCCTGGACCAACAGGCCACTACCCCCTTGCCGCCGTCTCGTGGTGCACGCTTGATGGGCATACGCACTGTTCCGCACCTCTACGTGACAAGCAAGGTGGCCCTGCGTTCAATGCCTCGTGTTACCGGCATGCTCGCCCGCTGCAAAGGCAGTCCCTCGGTAGTCCGAGGAGATGTACCACTCGGTGAAGGAGCTGCTCTTGGTCATGTAGACCGTGGCCGCCTCAAGGTCGACTTCGGTGTTGCGGATGGGCTCGATGTGGAGGTCCCCGGTACGGACGATCTTGTTCCAACGCTCCGGGGCGATCCTGAGGAACCAGTCCTCCCGGCTGGGGTTCACCCTGGCAACGCAGTGATAGTGAAGGTGGTCGCGTTTGGTGTATTCCGGGTAGCCGACCATCACAAGGGCCTTCTCGTCCGGGGTGACGCTCGGATGCGTCTTGAACAGGCGGCGGTGCACCTGACGGTTCCATTCGTCCATCCGCTTCTGGGCCTGCTCCATCGAGTAGTAGTTGTAGAAGTTGAACGTCAGGAAGTGGGTGGGGTTGATCCCCTTGGCCATCTCGATGAACGCTCGCCTGAGGTCAGAGATGTTGTCTTTGGCCCTGGTGAAGGTGGACTGGCTCATTGCAAATCGATCGAGCTGGGTTTGATGGAGATTCATGATGGGTTCTCTGGGCTAGTTTCTTCAAGGGATGAAGAGCGAATTGATTGGCTCAAGGGTTTTGCTGGATCAATCATTCAGGTTGGATCAAGGTCTACTGAGTTCTTTATCGAGGTCCGATCAACAATCTCAGTCGGCTGGATTGCGACGTGAACTAGTTGGTGGGCAGATCGACTGGGCCAGTGAGATTGGTTGATCTTGTTTTGAATGTTCTTTACCTGACCCGCATAAAACCCAAAGACCATAGCGGCAGCAAAGCACCTACGGTACTTCGGGTAAGCCTCATAATGAAAAAGGGCGAAACGCACCTTCAAAGACACCGCCGTGATTGCAAATTTAAGCGGTAGGCACTTCTAGTTAGGCTGCTCAACATGAAGGATGGGCAGCACCTCGCAAAAACTAATGGGGCTTAGGCTGGATCGAGAGATCGAGCCTCCAACCAAGCGACCACTTCTTCGAGCTTCCAAGCCGTCACATGAGCCGTGAGCTTGATAGGCGCAGGGAAGTTGCCCGCTTTGACCCAGCGCCAAATAGTGGCCGGTGACACAGGGACAACGTCTGGCACGAGTTGGGCCAGCCTCAAATACTTGGGCAGGGGTGCGGCATGCCCACCGTCACGGTGGTTACGCACTGGAGTCGACCGCGAGGTCCGGTAGATCTGATTGTGGTGGGGCTCAATGCCCGGCTTCTGCAACATGTCCTTGGTACTTTCGAAAAAACGGTCTATGCGATAGCCCCGTGGGCCTCGCGTGAAAAACCGTCCTTCTCCAAGGACGAATGCCTGATGTCGTTATTGCTGCTGTCGAACCAGGTTCGATGCGGGATCACTGTAACACACGATTCGTCAAAGATTTGACGACAAAAACGTTGGTTGTGCCCCGCCGGGGCGATGGCTGCAAGCTATCGATGCGAACCTGTCAAATCAGCCCCGCGCTGAGGTGGGCGCGCACATGAGAGAGGAGATTTTGCGGCAACGGTCGGGGAGTACGGCGAATCCCCAATTCGCTATCCTTGATGCCAAACTTGGCCAGGCGACCTCGAAGGGCTTCCTCCATAGCCGAGATGTTTTCGACCAAATTTTCGACGTGATTTTTTGCGTGAACCATGGCAGCAGCGCTCCTGAGCAAAGCAGCATCGCAAGTGGCTGAATCGACGTTTTCCATCTCTTGGTCGAGTTTGCGAAGAACTGACAAGCGATCAACGCTCATATTGCTTACTTCGGTGATTAAGTCAAATTCTGTTTTGAACATTTGAAAATCCTTAAAAAGATTGCCCGGGCGGAGGCGGATTTGACGCCCAGACAGAACTGTAGAGGCAAATCCTTCAAAGAACTTTTGTTAAGCAATCTGTCAACCTCATTGAAGTCCCCGCGCCGCAAAGGGTTTTAGCGCGACTGCGGTGACCATTGACAAAGTGTTTGGGCGCCTAGTCAGGCCGAAGCTGGCCCAAGCAAAGCAACCGCCTTGCTTTGAGGCGAGGGCTACCGTGGTGCGTGGTGGTAGAAGCCTTCCCAGCCAAGGGGCTCTGCAAAGCGAGTTGCAAAGGCTGCGCGCGTGACCTCGTCTTGGCCGAGAAACCAGTCGAGCCAATCAAGCAGGTAATCCTCTCCGTCGCCCATCCGCCAGCCGATGGAGCGGGGCGGAATCTCCGGGAACTTGAGCCAGGGAGGCAGCAAGCTTAGGCCGCTGGTCGTAGCGGGATCACTTCTGCGCCGATGCGCAGCTTGTCGAGGTAGTCAGCCCAACGCTGCATCATCTCCTTGCGAGCAGGCAGGTGGGCGGTGCGGTTGTAGGCGCGGCCGTTGGGGTCTTTGACCATATGGGCAAGCTGATGCTCAATGAAGTCAACTCGCTCGCCCAACACCTCGTCCATGATCGTTCGCGCCATGGCTCGAAAGCCGTGTGCCGTCATCACGTCCTTGGCGTAGCCCATGCCGCGCAGCGCCGCGTTGACCGTGTTCTCACTCATGGGCCGCTCGCCCGTGCGAATGCTGGGGAACACGTAGCGGCCATGTCCTGTAGCTGCATGCTGGTCACGCAGCAGCGCAACCGCTTGGGTCGATAAGGGCACGATGTGATCGATGCCCATCTTCATCTTCGAGCCCGGTAGGCGCCACTCTGCGGCATCCAAGTCAATCTCAGCCCACTCCGCGGTTCGGAGTTCGCCTGGGCGCACAAAGACCAGTGGCGACAACTTCAGGGCAGTGAGGGTGTATTGGTGCCCACCGTAGGCATGGATGGCGCGCAGCAAGCCCCCGACCTGCACAGGATCGGTGATGGCTGCGTAGTTGGCCTTCTCGACGGTCGCCAATGCTCCGCGCAGGTCTACCGTCACATCACGCTCCACGACACCCGAGGCGACCGCATAGCGAAACACCTGCGAGCAAATCTGCATCACACGGTGCGCGCTCTCGTGGATGCCCCGCGCTTCCATTCGGCGCGCCACCTTGTCCAGCAAGTCCTTGGCTCTGATGGTCGAGATCGGCCAACCTCCAACGTAGGGGAACACGTCCTTCTCCAGCCACTTGGTGACCTTGGCCTGTGTGCCCTCGCCCCGCTTCTTCGTGGTGTTCTTCAGCCAGTCCCGTGCAACGGCTTCAAAGGTGCTAGCTGCTGCCGTAGCCCTAGCGACCTTCTCTTCGCGCTTGGCGACGCTGGGGTCGATGCCAAGCGCCAGCTTCGTGCGTGCCGTCTCTCGGCGCCTACGTGCCTCAGCAAGTGTGATGGCTGGGTAGACGCCTAAGGCTAAGGTTTTAGCCTTGCCCTCGAAGCGGTAGTCCATGCGCCAGTACTTGCCCGCCGCCTTGACTCGCAAGTACATGCCGCCGCCATCGGCGTAGCGCTCGCCGATTACCGCGCCCTGATGTTTGACTTGTTTTACGAAGGTGTCTGTAAGTGGCATGCCTCGCCTCCCCATGTTGTAGGTACCTGATACGCCAGCGCGTGGCCGGTACCTGCAAAAGTACCGGCAAAGTACCGATATGGGATGCTACGCCGTGCGACAACACGAGGCAAAGAAAAACCCGCTGTACCTGTGAAGCACGCGGGTTTTGAGATGGGATGAGACAGTATGAATCTGCTATTTGGTCCCGCCGCCAGGAATCGAACCTGGATCTCAGCCTTCGGAGGGCCGAATTCTATCCGTTGAAATACAGCGAGAAATTGGGATCCGGTTTGCACCGGAGTCCGACATTATCGCCTATCAGACGACGACTGCTTCGGCCTCCGCCGCAGCCGCGGCTCCCGGTTGCGGCCGGGCGAAGCCGAGACCCGCCAGATAGACCCTGAAGGTGCGCCTTCCCGTCGGCACGAGGTCGAAAGCTTCCGGATCGAGCAGCCAGTTCTGGATGAGCCCGCTGATCAGCGCGTGCAGCCCCTGCGCCGCCACATGGCCCGGCACCGGCAGCTTGATGCGGCCTCGGCGCGCGGCCATGCGCAGGGCCTTCTCGAAATCGGCGACGCAGGCGTTGCGGGCATCCAGGTGGCGCTGCTGCACCGAGGCCATGTCGTGCGTGTATTCGACCTTGTGGGTCGCGATGTCGAACACGCGGCGCACCTGCAGGTCGGTGGTCATGAGGTTGAGCGCGTGGACCATTCCTTCCTCGATCTCGGCGAGCGGGTCCTCGACGTTGGGCGCGGTGGCGGCCGCCCTCGGCGTGGTCTCCAGCGGCAGGATGACGCGCTCCATCATCGCGTTGAAGAGATCGGCCTTGTCCTTGAAGTGCCAGTAGATGGCGCCACGCGTCGCGCCGGCCTGCTGCGCGATCTGCTGCAGCGTGGTCTGCGAGACGCCTTGCGCCTGAAACAGCAGCTCCGCGGCGTCGAGCAGACGATGCCGCGTGGCCAATGCTTCTTCCTTCGTACGACGTGCCACCAAGTCTCCTGATTTGTAAAGACAACGCCCTCTATGTATCGTGGGGCCATTGCTCGGCTGTCACTATACATCCATGAATGTATGTAAACTAGCCGGCTTCCCCGATGGCCCGCCTGGCCGTACAGGTTTCCGGTTCGCCCCGCGAACGCGCCATCTCCCGTCTTCGCTTCAAAGGAATCGCATGCCTCTCTTGCATGTTTCGCGCCAATCGTCCTTTTCGCCGCGCCTCGCGACCGTGGCCGCCGTCGTCCTGCTGGTCCTCGCGGGCTGCGGCAAGAGCGACGCACCCGGAGGTCCGGGCGGCGGAGGCGGTGGTGGTGGCGGTCATCCCGCGCCCGAAGTCGGCGTGGTCGTGGCCGCGCCGACCGACGTCGGACTTGTTACCGAACTGCCCGGTCGCCTCGAAGCCTCCCGCGTCGCCCAGGTCCGCGCCCGCGCATCGGGCATCCTGCTGAAACGTGAATTCCGCGAGGGCAGCGACGTGAAGGCCGGCCAACTGCTGTTCCGCATCGATCCGGCGCCGCTGGTGGCCGCCGCCCAGAACGCCCAGGCCACGCTCGCACGCGCCGAAGCCAACGCCGTGCAGGCCAAGGCCCTGGCCGACCGCTACAAGCCGCTGGTCGAGGCCAACGCGGTGAGCAAGCAGGAATACGCGACCGCCGTCGCATCGCAGAAAACCGCCGAAGCCGACGTGGCCGCCGGCCGCGCAGCGGTGCAGACGGCCAAGATCAACCTCGGCTATGCCGACGTGACCTCGCCCATCGCCGGTCGCATCGGCCGCGCCCTCGTCACCGAAGGCGCGCTGGTGGGCCAGGGCGACGCCACCGAGCTCGCCGTGGTGCAGCAGATCAACCCGCTGTACGTGAACTTCACGCAGTCGGCCTCCGACGTGCTGAAGCTGCGCAAGGCCGTGGCCGACGGACAGTACAAGCGCGCCAGCGGCGACGAAGCCGCGAGCATCCGCGTGGTGCTGGAAGACGGCACCGACTACCCGCTCGAGGGCAAGCTGCTGTTCTCCGACCTCACGGTCGATTCCACCACCGGCCAAGTCACGCTTCGCGCCGAAGTGCCCAACCCCAAGGGCGAGCTGCTGCCTGGCCTGTACGTGCGCGTGAAGCTCGAGCAGGCCCAGGCCACCAACGCGATCACGGTGCCGCAGCAGGCCGTCACGCGCACCCAGCAGGGCGACACGGTGTCGGTGGTCGACAAGGACGGCAAGATCAGCAAGCGCACCGTCAAGATCAGCGCCGCCAAGGACAACCAGTGGGTCGTGCTCGATGGCCTGAAGGCCGGCGAGCAGGTGATGGTCGACGGCTTCCAGAAGCTGCAGATGATGCCGCCCGGCACGCCGGTGAAGGCCGTGCCCTGGACCAAGCCCAACCCGAATGGCGGCGGCGCAGCGGCCAAGCCCGCCGCCGAGGCAGCCTCGCCCGCGGCACCCGCCGCGGCTGAGAAGGCTCCGGCCGACAAGGCCCCGGCCGAAAAGAAGTAATCAGGAGCGCGCCCGCAAATGGCCAAATTCTTCATCGACCGACCGATCTTCGCCTGGGTGATCGCACTGTTCATCCTGGTGGTGGGCGGCGTGTCAATCACCCAGCTGCCGATCTCGCAGTACCCGCCGGTGGCGCCGCCCGCCATCGTCATCAACGTCGCCTACCCGGGCGCCTCGGCACAGACGCTCGAGGACAGCGTGCTGTCCGTCATCGAGCGTGAAATGAACGGCTCGCCGGGCCTGATCTACATGGAATCGGTGGCCCAGGCCGACGGCACCGGCTCCATCACGATCAGCTTCGAGCCCGGCACCAACGACGACCTCGCGCAGGTGGACGTGCAGAACCGGCTGTCGCGCGCGACGCCGCGCCTGCCCTCCGCCGTGACGCAGCAGGGCGTGCGCGTGGACAAGTCGCGCAACAACTTCCTCATGTTCGTGATGCTGTCCTCGGACAACCCGAACTTCGACCCTGTGGCGCTCGGCGACTACGCCGCGCGCAACGTCGTGCCCGAACTCCAGCGCGTGGTCGGCGTGGGCCAGGCGCAGCTCTTCGGCTCCGAGAACGCGATGCGCGTGTGGATCGACCCGGCCAAGCTGCAGGGCTTCAACCTGTCGGCCACCGACGTCAACAACGCCATCCGCGCGCAGAACGCGCAGGTGTCCTCGGGCACGCTGGGCGACCTGCCCAACATTCCCGGCCAGGCCATCGCGGCCACGGTGACGGTGAACGGCCAGCTGGTCAACGTCGAGCAGTTCAAGAACATCGTGCTGCGCGCCAACACCGACGGCTCGACCGTGCGGCTGAAGGACGTGGCGCGCGTGGAACTCGGCGGCCAGTCGTACGCCACCTCGGCGCGCCTGAACGGCGTGCCCGCGGTCGGTGTCGGCGTGCAGCCCACGCCCAACGGCAACGCGCTGCAGTCGGCCAAGGCGATCCGCGCCAAGATGGCCGAGCTCGAGCGCTACTTCCCGCAGGGCGTGAAGTGGGCCATTCCGTACGACAGCTCGCGCTTCGTGCAGATTTCGATCAGCGAAGTGGTCAAGACGCTGCTGGAAGCCGTGGCGCTGGTGTTCCTCGTGATGTTCCTGTTCCTGCAGAACTGGCGCTACACGATCATCCCGACCATCGTGGTGCCGGTGGCGCTGCTGGGCACCTTCGCCTCGCTGCTGGCGCTGGGCTTCTCGATCAACGTGCTGACCATGTTCGGCATGGTGCTGGTGATCGGCATCGTGGTGGACGACGCCATCGTGGTGGTGGAGAACGTCGAGCGCATCATGAGCGAGGAGGGGCTCTCGCCGCTCGAAGCCACGCGCAAGGCGATGCGGCAGATCTCCGGCGCCATCATCGGCGTGACGGTGGTGCTGATCTCGGTGTTCGTTCCGCTGGCCTTCTTCGCGGGCTCGACCGGCAACATCTACCGCCAGTTCTCCGCGGTGATGGTGGCCTCGATCGCCTTCTCGGCCTTCATGGCGCTGTCGCTCACGCCGGCGCTGTGCGCCACGCTGCTCAAGCCGGTGGAAGCCGGCCATCACCATGAGAAGACCGGCTTCTTCGGCTGGTTCAACCGCGGCTTCGCACGCACGGCCAAGGGCTACGAAGGCATCGTCGCGCGCATCCTGCGCCGAGCCGCGCGCTACCTGGTGATCTACGTCGCCATCATCGGCGCCGTGGCGTTCACCTACAGCCGCCTGCCGAGCTCGTTCCTGCCGCAGGAAGACCAGGGCAACATCATCGTGAACGTGCAGCTGCCGCCCGGCGCCACGCAGGAGCGTGCGCTGTCGGTCATGCAGCAGGTCGAGGGCTTCATCCTGAAGCAGCCCGAAGTGCAGAGCATGGTGGGCGTGATGGGCTTCAGCTTCTCGGGCCAGGGCCAGAACGCGGGCCTCGCCTTCGTGACGCTGAAGGACTGGGAAGAACGCAAGGACCCGGCCCACTCGGCCAGCGCGCTCGCCGGCCGTGCCTTCGGTGCGCTCTCGGGCATCCGCGACGCCTTCATCTACCCGCTGAGCCCGCCGCCCATTCCCGAACTGGGCAACGCCAGCGGCTTCAGCTTCCGCCTGCAAGACCGCTCCGGCGCGGGCCATGATGCGCTGATCAATGCGCGCAACCAGCTGCTGGGCATGGCCTCGCAGAGCAAGGTGCTGGCGCAGGTCCGTCCCGACGGCCTTGAAGACGCGCCGCAGCTGCAGATCGACATCGACCGCGACAAGGCGAACGCGCTGGGCGTGAGCTTCGACGCGATCAACGCGACGCTGTCGACCGCACTGGGCTCGAGCTACATCAACGACTTCCCCAACCGCGGCCGTCTGCAGCGCGTGGTGGTGCAGGCCGACGCTCCGGCGCGGATGCAGCCCGACGACCTGCTCAAGCTGAACGCCAGCAACACGCAGGGCCAGCCTGTGCCGCTGTCGGCCTTCGCGACCACCAAGTGGGTCACGGGCGCCACGCAGACGGTGCGCTACAACGGCTATCCGGCGATCCGCATCAGCGGCGACGCGGCACCGGGCTACAGCACCGGCGCGGCGATGGCCGAGATGGAGAAGCTCGCATCGCAGCTGCCCGCCGGCTTCGGCTACGAATGGACCGGCCAGTCGCGAGAAGAAAAGCTCGCCGGCTCGCAGGCCATCATCCTGTACGGCTTCGCGATCCTGGCGGTGTTCCTCTGCCTGGCCGCGCTGTACGAGAGCTGGTCGATCCCGCTGTCGGTGATCCTGGTGGTGCCGCTGGGCGTGCTGGGCGTGCTGGTGGCGACGATGCTGCGCGCGTATTCGAACGACGTGTACTTCCAGGTGGGCCTGATCACGATCATCGGCCTGTCCGCGAAGAACGCGATCCTGATCATCGAGTTCGCGAAGGACCTGCAGGCGCAAGGCAAGGGCATCATCGAATCGGCCCTGGCCGCCGCCCACCTGCGGTTCCGCCCGATCATCATGACCTCGCTGGCCTTCGGCCTGGGCGTGGTGCCGCTGGCGATCGCCTCGGGCGCCGGCTCCGCCAGCCAGCGTGCCATCGGCACCGGCGTGCTGGGCGGCATGGTGACAGGCACCGCGCTGGCCGTGATCTTCGTGCCGGTGTTCTTCGTGGTGGTGCGCAGCCTGTTCAAGGGCAGCGCGCGCCAGCACGAGGCCGACAAGCGGCATGCAGAAGCCGCGGGCATCTCCGCGGAGGAAACCAAACATGACTGAACTCGGGCACACCCCCAGGCTTCGCGCACTGCGTGTCGCTACGCCCACCCCCTTGCAGGGGGCAACACCTGCGGCCCGGCAGAGCCGGTTCCGTGGTGTTTCCCGAACAGGCCGCGCAGTGCGTGCAGCGCGAGCGGCCATGGAGTCGCAATGACAATGACGAAATTCATTCCAACGGCACTGGCCGCGGCAATGCTGCTGGCCGGCTGCTCGCTGATCCCGACCTACGAGCGCCCCGCCGCGCCGGTGCCCACCACCTACCCGGGCGACCCGTCGCAGCCTCCGGGCCAGGCCGCGGCCACCCTGCCGTGGCAGGACTTCTTCACCGACCCGCGCCTGGCGGGCCTGATCCGCACGGCGCTCGCGAACAACCGCGACCTGCGCGTGTCGGTGCTCAACATCGAGCAGGCGCGCGCGCAGTTCCAGATCGAGCGCTCGAACCTGTTCCCCGCGCTCGGCCTGACGGGCACGGGCTCGCGCTCGAGCCCCAACGCCTACCAGGCGATCGACCCGAGCCAGGGCAGCGTTTCGTCGCAGTACGCCGTCAACTTCGGCTTCACCTCGTGGGAGATCGACTTCTTCGGCCGCATCCGCGCGCTGAAGGACCAGGCGCTGGCCCAGTACCTCGCCACGGACGAGACCCGCAAGGCGGTGCAGATCAGCCTGATCGCTTCGGTGGCCAACGGCTGGCTCACGCTGCTGGCCGACGACGAGCTGCTGGAGATCACGCGCCAGACGATGGTCACGCGCGAGGAGTCGGTGCGCCTCACGAAGCTGCGCTTCGACAACGGCGTGTCGTCCGAACTCGATTTCCAGTCGGCGAACTCGGCGCTGGAAACCGCGCGTGCCGCCTATGCGCAGCAACTGCGCGCCCGCGCACAGGACGAGAACGCTCTCGCCCTGCTGCTGGGCGCGCCTGTGCCGGCCGATGCCACCGCCGGCGGCGCCAAGGGCCTGGACGGCATCAAGCCGATGCCCGACGTGCCGGCCGGCCTGCCTTCGGACCTGCTGGCCGAACGTCCCGACATCCGCTCGGCCGAGCAGCAGCTGATAGCGGCCAACGCCAACATCGGCGCGGCGCGCGCGAACTTCTTCCCGCGCGTGTCGCTGACGAGTTCCATCGGCACCGCGAGCAGCGAGTTCTCGGGCCTGTTCGACCGCGGCTCCAAGGCCTGGTCCTTCGCGCCCACGGTGACGCTGCCCATCTTCGACGCCGGCCGCAACATCGCCACGCTCGACTCGGCCAAGGCCGGGCGCGAGATCGCGGTGGCGCAGTACGAGAAGTCGATCCAGACGGCGTTCCGCGAAGTGGCCGACGCACTCGCGGGCCGCGCGACGCTGGGCGAGCAGGCGCGCGCGCAGCGTGCGCAGGCCGACGCGGAAGCCGTGCGCTTCAAGCTCTCCGACCTGCGTTATCGCAACGGCATCGCCAGCGCGCTCGACCTGCTCGACGCGCAGCGCTCGCTGTTCACTGCGCAGCAGTCGGCTGTGACGACGCGCCTGCTGCAGCTGCAGAACCAGGTCACGCTGTACAAGACGCTGGGTGGCGGCTGGGCCACGCGCGACAGCAACGACGCGGCGGGCGGCAAGGGCTGAGGAAGCTCCCGGCGTCTCGGAAGGTCCCGAGACGCCAAGGCGTCCCATAAGGGAGGTCCCTTGCTCCTGCCGGCAAGGGCTCTCTCTATAATCGCCGGTTGGTTAGGAAAAGCCCCCCGACGAGCCCCCGATAATTGAGGACGCGAATGAGCGCAGACCCGCATTACCAGGCCACAGAAGAAGCCCACACCGGGCCGATCAAGAACCCGAAGCAACTGCTGCTCGCGGTATTTTTTTCCTTCATTGCCCCGATCCTGATCATCGTGGGTCTTGTCTCCTACGTGGTCTCGGGCAACAAGCCCGCCGGCACCGCCCAGGGCGACAACATGGCGCTCTACGGCGTCACCAAGGAAGCGCGAGACCGCGAAGTGGCCGAGCGCCTCAAGAAGGTCGGCAGCATCGAGATCCGTGACGCCAACCGCCCGCTCGCAGCCGGCGAGGCCGTATTCAAGGCCCAGTGCGTCGCCTGCCACGGAGCGCCCGGCATCCCCGGTGCCCCCCACCTGAACGACGCGGCAGCCTGGGGCCCGCGCATCGGCCAGGGCTACGCAACGCTGCTCGAACACGCCCTGAAGGGCAAGGGCGCCATGCCTCCGCAGGGCGGCGGCGACTTCGAAGACCTCGAAGTCGGCCGTGCCGTGGTCTACATGGCCAATGCCGGCGGCGCCAAGTTCCCAGTGCCGGATCGCCCTGCCGCAGCCGCGGCGCCGGCCGAAGGCGCTTCGGGCGCGGCGCCTGCCGCACCGGCGAGCGCGCCAGCCAAGTAAGCGTTTTCCCTAATCAGCCAAAAGAAGAAAGCCGGCCCAGCGCCGGCTTTTTCTTTTCCGCTCAGGTGGTGTGCGGGACGGCTGCGTGGCGTCCGGCCGGGCTCAGCACGTGTCCGAAACGCGCGGGCAGATCGCTGGCCTGCACCGTCTCCGGCGTCCAGATCCCGCGTTCGACAGCCTCGGCCGCGATGCCCACGTCCTGCGTGTGCACCAGCCCGAGCCCCAGCGGCGAGGCCAGATAGAGCCGTCCGTCCTCGTCGAGCAGGCAGCCCGACACCGTGACCGCCGCGCCCGTATGAGCGATGACGGCGAAGCCCCCGCTCGCATCCTCGGCGACACGCCATACCAGCGGTGCCGCCTCCAACTCCACGTACACGCGCTGCGGTCCGTTCTGGAAGAACCACTGTCCTTCGTCGTCGTGCTCGTAGTTGCGGTGGATGAATTCGATCAGCTTGTCGTGCCGCAGCATCGAGCCCTTGGCCGTGCGGAACGGGCCCTGCGCCTGGGTGCGGTCGTCGCGCATGTACCAGTTGCCGCGCGCATCCAGGCCCAGCCAGCCGTAGCAGTGCGGCACGTTGGGCCATTTGGCGAGCGCCTGCTTGACGATGTCATCCATGGCGTCATTCTCGTCCCGGCGGCAAGCCCCCGCCGTCAGCGGAGGCGCCGCCGTGCAGCTGCAGCCAGCCACCGACCTGTTCCGGCATGCCCCGCACATGCCCTGGCGGCAGCCCCATCGGAAAGCCGACGTGCCCGCCGTGCTCGGGCTGCCACAGCGTGACGTGCGAACCGACTTCGCCAGGCCTTGGCAGGCTGCGCGCCGGAATGAATGGATCGTTGCGCGCATTCACCACCAGCGCCGGCACGCGGATGGAGGCCAGGTGCGGCTTGGCCGAGCCCCGCGCCCAGTAGTCGTCGGCATCGCGAAAGCCGTGCAGCGGCGCGGTGAAGACGTTGTCGAATTCGTAGAGGTTGCGCGTGGACACCAGCCTCTCGCGGTCGAACAGGTCCGGAAACTGCGCCAGCTTGGCCAGCGCCTTGGGCTTCATGGTCGACAGGAACATGCGCGTGTAGACCAGCTTGTTGAAGCCCTTGCCGATGGCCTCGCCGCCCGCGGCGAGGTCCAGCGGCGCGCAGACCGAAGCCACGGCGCTCACCACGCCCGTGGCGGTTTCTCCCGCCTCGGAAGCCCATCGCATCAGCGCATTGCCGCCCAGAGACACGCCCGCGGCCAGCACCGGGCCGCCGCCCTTTTTCACATGCTGCTCGCGCATGCGCGCGAGGATCCAGCCGATCTCCTCGAAGTCGCCCGAGTGGTACGCGCGCGGCGCGAGGTTCATCTCGCCGCTGCAGCCGCGGAAATGAGGTACCGCGAAGGCCATGCCGCGCGATGCCGCGAAGGTTGCGAAGGCCTCGGCGTAGTGGCTGCGCGACGAGCCTTCGAGCCCGTGGAACAGCACCAGCAGCGGCCGCGCGCCGGGCATCGGCGCGTCGACGAAATCGACGTCGATGAAGTCGCTGCCATCCGGCGTCGACCAGCGCTCGCGCCGGTAGGCCGGCGCCTGGCCTTCGAAGCGGCGGGCATAGAGCGCGGCCCAGATGGTCTGCAGGTTGCCGCCGGGCAGCCAGCGCGGCGCGGTGTAGTCCATCGGCTGGAGGGAGGTTCCGGCAGAGGCAGCCGGAGAGAAGGAAGCGACCGGAGAAAGCATCAATCGATCAATGCAGGACCTGGGGCGGATCGTTGGCGTCGTCCGGCTCGCGCGCGGTGCCGGGGCTCGCATGGTGCGCCACCATGCGCCAGCCCTGCGCGGTCTTGTGATAGACGTTGGTGGCCAGCACGAAGGCATGGCGCGGGCCTTCGGCGGTGAGCACCTCGATGCGCTCGAGCACGTTGTGCACCGCGCTCGCGAGCGAATCGATCTTGCGCACCCGCGCGGGCATGGCGTGGATCGCACCGTTGCCGAACATCTGCTCGAAGGCAGCGCGGATCGCCACGGCGCCCACCAGCCTCGGGCCGCCGGGGTGCACGCAGAACACCTCGTCCTCGTCGGCCCAGCAGGCCATCAGCGCGTCGATGTCGCCGCGCTGCAGCGCTTCGTAGAAAGCCGCCTCGACGTCGTCGGCGGTGCCGCCGATGGCCGCGGCGGCGCGGAGTGGGGTCTTGGGCATGGCGTGATTTTGCCGCGTGCTCCGTGACGCGGGCGCTGCACCGCTTTGGCCCCGGCCGCACCGCGGTGCCGCAGCCCGGCCGAATCTTCTGCTCCGTTTTGGACCAAATGGTCAAAAGGAAAGCGCGGATTTTCCACAAGCCATTGATATCAAAGAACTTATTCAACTGGCACGGTGCATGCAAGGAGCCTCCCGAACCCGCAACAGGAGCCCTTCCAATGAACGTCGGCATCTTCATTCCCATCGGCAACAACGGCTGGCTGCTTTCCGAGAACGCGCCGCAGTACAAGCCCAGCTTCGAGCTCAACAAGCAGATCACGCTGAAGGCCGAGCGCTACGGCGTCGACTTCGCGCTGTCCATGATCAAGCTGCGCGGCTTCGGCGGCAAGACGGAGTTCTGGGACCACAACCTGGAGTCCTTCACGCTCATGGCCGGCCTCGCCGCGGTCACCAGCAGGATCAGGCTCTTCGCCACCGCGGCATCGCTGGTGATGCCCCCTGCCATCGTGGCGCGCATGGCCTCCACCATCGACTCCATCTCCAACGGCCGCTTCGGCCTGAACCTCGTCACCGGCTGGCAGCGGCCCGAGTACTCGCAGATGGGCATGTGGCCCGGCGACCAGTTCTTCGGCACGCGCTACCAGTACCTGTCCGAATACATCCAGGTGCTGCGCGACCTCTGGGGCAAGGGCTCATCCGACTTCAAGGGCGACCACTTCAAGATGGACGACTGCCGCCTCAGCCCGCAGCCGCAGGCCGACATGAAGGTGATCTGCGCGGGCCAGAGCGACGCGGGCATGGAGTTCTCGGCGAAGTACGCCGACTACAACTTCTGCTTCGGCAAGGGCGTGAACACGCCCAAGGCCTTCGCCCCCGCGGCCGACAAGCTCATCGAGGCCACCGCGAAGACCGGCCGCAAGGTCACCACCTACGTGCTGATGATGGTGATCGCCGACGAGACCGACGAGGCCGCGCGCGCCAAGTGGGAGCACTACAAGGCCGGCGCCGATCACGAGGCCATCGCATGGCTGGGCCAGCAGGGCGCGGCCGACACGAAATCGGGCGCCGACACCAACGTGCGCCAGATGGCCGACCCGACCTCGGCCGTGAACATCAACATGGGCACGCTCGTCGGCTCCTACGAGAGCGTCGCGCGCATGCTCGACGAAGTGGCCGAGGTGCCCGGCACCGAGGGCGTACTGCTGACCTTCGACGACTTCGTTCAGGGCGTCGAGGCCTTCGGCGAGCGCATCCAGCCGCTGATGAAGAGCCGCGCGCATGTGCAGAGTCCCGTGCCCTCGCAGGCGGTGCCCGAGCGCCTCGCAGCCTGAGCAGGAGCGCCAAATGACCACTCCGGCACGCAACACCACCCTCACGTCGAACACGCCCGTGGGCGCGCCGCGCGCACCCGGTGCGCCCGCGCCGCTGGTACTGCCCGCGCGCCCCGAGCCGCTGGCGCTGAACGCCACCGACTCCGCGCTGATCGTGGTCGACATGCAGAACGCCTACGCCTCCATCGGCGGATACGTCGATTCGGCCGGCTTCGATATCTCCGGCGCACAGGGCACCATCGCCAGCATCTCGCGCAGCATCGCGGCGGCGCGCGCGGCCGGCATGCTGGTCGTGTTCCTGCAGAACGGCTGGGACGCGGCCTACGTGGAAGCCGGCGGCCCCGGCTCGCCCAACTGGCACAAGTCGAACGCGCTCAAGACCATGCGCGCCCGGCCCGAGCTGCAGGGCAAGTTCCTCGCCAAGGGCGGCTGGGACTACGAACTCATCGAGGAGATGAAGCCCCAGCCCGGCGACATCGTCGTGCCCAAGACGCGCTACAGCGGCTTCTTCAACAGCACGCTCGACAGCACGCTGCGCTCGCGCGGCATCCGCCACCTGGTGTTCACCGGCATCGCCACCAACGTGTGCGTCGAATCGACGCTGCGCGACGCCTTCCACCTCGAGTACTTCGCCGTGATGCTGGAAGACGCCACGCACGAGCTCGGCGGGCCCGCCATCCAGAAGGCATCGGTCTACAACGTCGAGACCTTCTTCGGCTGGGTGTCCACGACGGAGCACTTCTGCAGCACCTTCGCGCCCTCCCTCAACACGCAAGCCGCTCAGCCCGCAAAGGCCGAGGCGGCCGTCGCCTGACTTCCCTTTCCACCCTCCTCGACAAGGACCCTCCACCATGCCCAAGCAAGCCATCATTCCTCCCGGCACCGGCGTTCCCATCGCTCCCTTCGTCCCCGGCACGCTCGCCGACGGCGTGCTCTACGTGTCGGGCACGCTGCCCTTCGACAAGGACAACAACGTGGTGCACGTGGGCGACGCGAGCGCGCAGGCAAGGCACGTGCTCACCACCATCAAGGGCGTGGTCGAGGCCGCCGGCGGCACCATGGACGACGTGACCTTCAACCAGATCATGCTCAAGGACTGGGCCGACTACGCGAAGATCAACGCGGTGTACGCCGAGTTCTTCCCCGGCACCAAGCCCGCGCGCTATTGCATCCAGTGCGGCCTGGTGAAGCCCGACGCACTGGTCGAGATCGCGTCGATCGCGCACGTGGGCAAGAAGGCCTGAGCTTCATGAGCGCGCTGCACTACGAGGTGCACGGGCCGTCCGATGCAGCGGCCACGGTGCTGCTGTCGTCGGGCCTCGGCGGATCGGCCGGCTTCTGGCAGCCGCAGCTCGGCGCGCTGATCGCCGCAGGGCACCGCGTCATCGCCTACGACCAGCGCGGCACCGGCCGCAGCCCCGCCGCGCTGCCCGAGGCCTACGCGATCGCGCACATGGCGCGGGACGTGATCGAGATACTCGACGCGACGAACACCTCGCGGTGCCACTTCGCGGGCCATGCGCTAGGCGGCCTCGTCGGACTGCAGCTCGCGCTGGATGCGCCTTCGCGCATCGCGAGCCTCGCGCTCGTCAACGCGTGGTCGAAGCCCAACCCGCATTCGGCGCGCTGCTTCGATGCACGGCTCGCACTGCTGGGCGCATGCGGTCCGCGCGCGTACGTCGAGGCGCAGCCGATCTTCCTGTACCCCGCCGCATGGGCCGCCGAGAACGCGCAGCGCGTGGCCGATGAAGTCGACCATGCCTTCGCGCACTTCCCCGGCGAAGCCAACATGCGCGCGCGCATCGCCGCCCTGCGGGCCTTCGACGTGGATGCGCGCCTCGCCGACATCTCTGCGCCCACGCTCGTGGCCGCAGCCAGGGACGATGTGCTCGTGCCCTGGACCTGCTCGCAACGCCTGGCCGACGGCCTGCGCGACGTCACGCTCGACTTCGTGCCGCACGGCGGCCACGCGCACTGCGTGACCGAGGCCAAAGACTTCAACCGCAGCCTGCTCGACTTTCTTTCGCGGGTCAGCGCACCCGCCGTTCCAGCATGACCACCACCATCGCTTCCACCCTCGACGACGCCGCGCTGTCGCTGCTCTTCACCGGCGCGCGCAGCCACAACGGCTGGACCGACGAGCCCGTCACCGACGCGCAGCTCGAGCAGATCTACGCGCTCGCGAGCCTGGGCCCCACCTCGGCCAACTGCTCGCCCGCGCGCTTCGTCTTCGTGCGCACGCCCGAAGGCAAGCAGCGCCTCGCACCGGCGCTCTCCAAGGGCAACCTCGACAAGACCATGACCGCGCCAGTCACCGTGATCGCCGCGTGGGACCGCAAGTTCTACGACAGGCTGCCCACGCTGTTCCCGCATGCCGATGCACGCAGCTGGTTCACCGGCAGCCCCGAGGCCGCGCACGAGACGGCCTTTCGCAACGCCAGCCTGCAGGCCGGCTACCTGCTGCTCGCGGCGCGCGCGGTCGGGCTCGACGCGGGGCCGATGTCGGGCTTCGACAAGGCGAAGGTCGACGCGGCCTTCTTCGAGGGCACCGACTGGACCGTCAACTTCCTCATCAACCTCGGCCACGGCGACGCGTCGAAGGTGTTCGGCCGCCTGCCGCGGCTGGCCTTCGACGAGGCCTGCCTGCTGGCCTGAAGGAGTCACGCGAGATGCTGCACAACGCCATGGCCTCGAACCCTGCTCCATCGTCACCCAACCCTGTCCTGCTGCCGCAGGGCCTGCAGAAGGCCGACTACCGCAATGCGATGGCGCGGCTGGGCGCGGCGGTGAACATCATCACCACCGACGGCCCGGCCGGCCGCGCCGGCTTCACCGCATCGGCAGTGTGCAGCGTGACCGACGAGCCGCCGACGCTGCTGGTGTGCCTGAATCGCTCGGCCTCGGTGTACCCGGCGTTCAAGGCGAATGGCGTGCTGTGCGTCAACGTGCTGGCTGCCGGGCACCAGTCGCTCTCGGCGCTATTTGGCGGCAAGACGCCGATGGACGAGCGCTTCGCCGCCGCGCGCTGGAGCAGCAAGACCACCGGTTCGCCGATGCTCGACGACGCGGCCGTGTCCTTCGACTGCCGCGTGGTGCATGCGACGAGCGCGGGCACGCACGATGTTCTTTTCTGCGAGGCCGTCTCCATCGCCATCGGCGGGGCGGCGCAGGGGCTCATCTACTTCGATCGCCGGTATCACGAGATCGCTGCGCCGCCGCAGCACTGACCCGTTTTCTCCCCTCTCCCCTCGGGGAGAGGGTTAGGGTGAGGGGGTAACGGCGCTCGCAACAGCAGCAGTGACTTTCAGGCCGCCACCCTCTCCCCAAGGCCAGAGGGAGCAGGCCTCAGCGCGGCACGATCCCCTGCAGCACGATGCGCTGAACGTTCTCGACGGTCTGCTCGAAGAACCCTTCGTCCTCCAGCGTGTGCCCCGACAGCGCCTGCACCTGCACGCCGAAGTCCGCGTAATGCTGCGTCATCGCCCACAGCGCGAAGATCAGGTGATGCGGATCGACCGGCGCCAGCTTGCCGGCTTCGATCCACGCGCGGATCACTTCCGATTTCTTCTCCACCAGCGTGCGCAGTTCGCGATCGAGCTCGTCGCGCAGCAGCGGCGCGCCCTGGATCATCTCCAGGCAGAAGAGCCGTGACGCGTCGGGCCTGTCGCGCGAGACCACCAGCTTGCGGCGGATGTAGTCGCCGATGGCCTGGGCCGGATCCTGCTCGGCGCTGAAGCCGCGCAGCGGTTCGAGCCACAGTGCGAGCAGGTCGCGCAGCACGTTCACGTAGAGCTCTTCCTTGTTCGCGAAGTAGTAGAGCAGGTTGCTCTTCGACACGTCGGCGCGTGCGGCCACCTGGTCGATGGAGGTGCCGTGCAGGCCGAAGCGCGAGAACAGCCCCAGCGCCGCGCCGAGGATCGCGCTGCGCTTGTCCTCTATCTGACGCAACCGGCGGTTCACCGCGGAAGCGCTTCGCACCGCGGGCTTCGCGCGCTTGCGCGCCGGGCTTTCCTTGCCGGCATTCGCAGCCAGCGCTTTTGTCTTCGGCATCTTCCCTCGCTCTTGATCTGATCGTGAATCGACAAACGCGCACCACTGTAAGGCCACGGTGCATCGCCTTGCGCCCTGACCGCATTCGCAACGCATTCGCGCGCACCATGCTGACGCGACGGATGCTGTTTGTCCATTTGGTCCAACTGGCACAGACGTTGCATGGCGAAAGGCATGCCAAGCATGAGGAACCTGCCATGACCCTGCTTTCCGTACCCATCATCGATCTCGCGCCCTACTTCGCCGGAACGGACGAAGGCAAGGCGGAGGTAGCGAAGAAAGTCGACGAGGCCTGCCGCAGCATCGGCTTCCTCGTCATCACCAACCACGGCATCTCGCCCGAGTTGATCGCTCGCGTGTCGTCCCTCTCGCGCAAGTTCTTCGACATGCCACTGGGCGAGAAGCGCAAGGTCGATCGTCCGCGCGAGGACGCGGTGCGCGGCTACAGCGCGGTGGGCGAGGAAGGCCTCTCCTACAGCCTCGAGGAGGCGGCGCCGGGCGACCTGAAGGAGTCGTTCTCCATCGGCCCCTCGAACGTGCCCGACGACGACTACCACCGCGGCCCCGCCGCAGGCCCGCACTTCGAGCCCAACAGCTGGCCGCCCATCGAGGGCTTCAAGGAGGCCTACGAGCAGTACTTCGAGGCGATGAGCGATCTCTCGCGCTCGCTGATGCGCGTCTTCGCGCTCGGCCTCTCGCTGCCCGAGACCTTCTTCGACGACAAGATCGACAGGCACATCAGCATGTTCCGCGTGCTGAGCTATCCGCCGCAGCGCGAGCAGCCGCTGCCCGGCCAGCTTCGCGCGGGCGCGCACAGCGACTACGGCAGCCTCACCATCGTGCTGCCCGACGACAAGGGCCTGCAGGTGTTCAACAAGGCCGGCCAGTGGGTGGACGTGCCGCAGGTCGAGGGCGGCCTGGTGGTCAACATCGCCGACCTCATGATGCAGTGGACCAACGACCAGTGGGTTTCCACGCTGCACCGCGTGATCAACCCGCCCTTCGAGGTGGCGAGCACGAACCGCCGCCAGTCGCTGGTGTTCTTCCACCAGCCCAACTACGACGCGATGGTCGAGTGCCTGCCGAGCTGCCTCGCGCCCGGCGAGCAGCCGAAATACGCGCCCATCTCCTCGGGCGACCACCTCACCTCGAAGTTCGTCAAGCAGACGACCTTCGGCGGCACCAAGGTCACGGCCTGAATCGCGCGGATCACATGGCCCACCTGTCCTACGTCAACGTCTTCGCGAAGGACGTGGTCGCGCTCAGCGGCTTCTACCAGCGCGTGTTCGGCTTCAAGGAGATCGAGGCGATCCGCTCGCCCATCTTCCGCGGGTTGGACACCGGCAAGTCGAGCCTTGGCTTCAACGCGCTCGATGCCTACGAACTGCTGCACCTGGGCGAGTTCTCCGACACGCGCGGCGTGAAGTTCCTGCTGAACATCGACGTCGACAGCCGGGCCGACGTCGACCGCATGGTGCCCGTCGCGCTCGAAGCCGGTGCCACGCTCGTGAAGCCGCCCTACGTCACCTACTACAACTGGTACCAGTCGGTGCTGCTCGATCCCGAAGGCAACGTGTTCCGCATCAATTTCATGATGTAGCGGCGCGGCCCTCCATCTCCTCTCTCCTCTCTCTCCCCGTTCTTCACGCTCCTCACGAAAGGTTGCTCCATGCCGCGCATTTCCTCCAACGGCCCGGCCCTCGGCCTGGCACTGACGCTCGCAGCCTGCGGCGCCTCGTTCTCGCTGCCGGCCGCCGCCGACGGCTTCACGCTGAAGGACAAGCCGAAGATCGCGATGCTCTACTTCGGCCCGAAGAACGACGGTGGCTGGACGCAGGCCTTCGACGAGGCGCGCGTGAAGATCGAGAAGGAGATCGGCCAGAAGATCCAGTTCGTGGAGAACGTGCCCGAGGACGCCTCGGCCATCAAGCCCGCGGCGGAAAAGTTCATCCAGCGCGGCGCCAACATCGTGATCGGCACCGCCTTCGGCTACTCCGACAGCTTCAAGGACCTGGCCGCGAAGTACCCCGACGTGGCCTTCCTCAACGGCTCGGGCACCACCAACGGCAGCAACCTCGAGTCGTTCTACGGCCGCACCTACGAGAGCCAGTACCTCTGCGGCATGGCCGCCGGCGCGGCCTCGAAGACGGGCAAGCTCGGCTTCGTCGCGGCCAACCCCTTCGGCGTGGTGAACTGGACCATCAACGCCTTCGCGCTCGGCGCGCAGAAGATGAACCCCAACGCCACCGTCAACGTGATCTACACCGGCGCGTGGAACGACCCGGTTAAGGAGCGCGCGGCGGCAGCAGCGCTCATCGACCAGGGCGCAGACGTGATCGGCCAGCACGTGGACAGCCCCACGCCGCAGATCGTCGCGCAGGAGCGCGGCGTGTACGGCACCGGCCATCACCGCGACCTGCGCCAGTTCGCGCCCAAGGCCACGCTGTGCTCGTCGGTGTGGGTGTGGGACCGCTTCCTGACGCCGGAGCTCAAGAAGATCATGGCCGGCGGCTGGAAGCCCGCACAGTACGGCGCCTTCATCGAAATGAAGGACGGCGGCACCGACATCGCCGGCTTCGGGCCCGCCGTGCCCAAGGACAAAGCCGCTCTCATCGCCGCCGAGCGCGACGCGATCATGAAGGGCAAGCAGGTCTACGCCGGCCCGCTCGCCGACCGCGATGGCAAGGAGCGCGTGGCCAAGGGCGCCGTTCTTTCGGACGCCGAACTCTGGAAGATGGACTGGTTCGTCAAGGGCGTGGTCACGCAGAAGTAAGCCGGAGCCACGCACCTCATGCCCAATGCGCTCGAACTCACCGGCATACGCAAGTCCTTCGACGGCTTCGCGGCGCTGACCGATGCCCGCTTCTCCGCACGCTGGGGCGAGGTGCATGCGCTCCTGGGCGAGAACGGCGCGGGCAAGTCGTCGCTGATGAACATCGCGGCCGGGCTCTATGCACCCGAGGCCGGGCAGTTGCTGGTGGACGACAACGCGGTGCGGTTCGCCGGGCCGCGCGACGCGGCGAAGCACCGCATCGGCATGGTCCACCAGCATTTCAAGCTGGTGCGGCCTTTCACCGTGGCGCAGAACATCCTGCTCACCGCTCCGCCGCCGGCGGAGTTCCAGAGCCATGGCGAGCGGCTGCGCGAGATTTCGCGCGACATCCGCAACAAGGCCGCCGAGCTGGGTTTCGACATCGATCCCTCGAAGCGCGTCGATGCGCTTTCGGTCGCCGAGCAGCAGCGCGTGGAAATCCTCAAGGTGCTGCTGGCGGGCGCGCGCATCCTGATCCTCGACGAGCCCACGGCCGTGCTGACCGACCAGGAGGCCGCGCGCCTGCTGCAGACGGTGCAGGGCCTGGCGCGCAAGGGCGCGGCGGTGGTGCTGGTCACGCACAAGATGACCGACGTGAAGACTTATGCCGACCGCGTGACGGTGATGCGCGGCGGCCGCACGGTGGCCACGCTGAATCCGCAAGAAGCATCGGTCGCCGAGCTGGTGAAGCTCACGGTGGGCGAATCGATCGCTGCGCAGGGCTTCCAGCCCTCGGCGGCGCCGCGCGGGCCGGTGCGCCTTTCGGTGCGCGGCCTGCGCACGCCCGCATCGCCCGAGGGCCGCCGCGTGCTCGACGGGGTGGACCTCGACCTGCATGCGGGCGAGATCTACGGCCTCGCCGGCGTGGGCGGCAACGGACAGGGCGAGCTGGCGGGCGCGATCATGGGCCTGGAAGGCGAACCCACCGAGGGCGAGATGCGGCTCGAAGGCCATCGCGACCTCAAGACGATGCCCGCCTCGGTGCGCCGGAGCATCGGCATCGCGGCCATTCCTGCCGACCGCTACGGGCTCGCGCTCGCCGGCGGCCTCTCGGTGGCAGAGAACTACGCCATCGGCCGCGTGCACACCGGCCGCTACGGCCCCGTGTGGCGCCTGCGCCGCAACCGCATCCAGAGCGACACGCAGGAGGCGGTGCGCGCCTTCGACGTGCAGGGCGTGCGCTCGGTCGCGCAGAAGGCGGCGCTGCTGTCGGGCGGCAACGCGCAGAAGCTGGTGCTCGCGCGCGAGTTCGGCAAGTCGCCCACGCTGGTGCTCGCGCACAGCCCGAGCCGCGGGCTCGACGTGCGCGCCAGCGCCGAGGTGCATGCGCGGCTGCGCGCCGCGCGCGACAGCGGCGCGGCGGTGCTGCTCATCAGCGAAGACCTCGACGAGGTGCTGCAGCTCGCCGACCGCGTGGGCGTGATGACGCGCGGGCGCATCGCCGGCGAGTTCGCGCAGCCCGCCGACCGCCAGGCCATCGGACAGGCGATGGTGGACCATGGCTGAAGCATCGCTCTCCGCCGACATGGCCTCGTCGCACAAGACAACGGCAGCGCAACAGCCCCAGCCGCTCGCCGGCCGCCGCTATGCGCTGGAGATCCGCCAGCACATGGCCTGGCACTGGCAGGCGCTGATCCTCGCGGCCGCGCTGCTCGCGGGCTTCGCCATCTCGGCGGCGATCCTCATCGCGGCGGGCGTGCCGGCCGACGAGCTCGCCAACGAGTTCGTGGTGCAGACCTTCCTCGACGGCCAGAACTTCCGCGCCGTGCTGTTCCAGGCCGCGCCGATGATCCTCGTCGGCCTCGCGGGCTGCGTCGCCTTCCGTGCGCGTTTCTGGAACCTCGGGCTCGAAGGCCAGATGATCTGGGGCGCCATCGGCGCGACCACCATCTCGATGTGGCAGATCGGCCCCGAGAACCTGCGCCTGCCGCTCATGTTCGCCGCGGCCATCGGCTGCGGGCTGCTGTGGGTGCTGGGGCCCGCGTGGCTCAAGCTCAAGCTCGGCGTGAACGAGATCATCTCCACGCTGATGCTCAACTACATGGCAGCCAACTTTCTGCTGCACCTGGTCTACGGCAGCTGGAAGGACCCGAAGGACAACTTCCCCTACTCGCCGCAGTTCCGCGCGTTCGAGCGCCTGCCCGAGCTGGGCGCGGGCATCGGCAGCTCGATCCTGCTGGCGGGCGTTGTCGCGCTGCTGGCGTGGTGGCTGGCGAGCGTGAGCCGCATGGGCCTGTACCTGCGCTTCGTCGACGCGAACCCGCGCGTGGCGCATGCCAGCGGCGTGCCGGTGCGGCGCACCATCTACGGCGCGGTGCTGCTGTCGGGCGCGATGGCCGGGCTCGCGGGCTTCGCTGTGGCGGCGGGGCAGGAGGGCCGGCTCACGCAGGCCTTCTATCAGGGGTACGGCTTCTCGGGCATCCTCATCGCCTTTCTCGCGCGCAACAACCCGCTGGCGGCCACGGTGGTGGCGCTGCTGGTGGCGGCGCTCTTCGTCACCGGGCGCAGCCTGCAGGTGTTCTACCAGGTGCCGTTCTCGATGGTTCAGCTGATCCAGGCGGTGATCGTGGTGTGCGTGGCGTCGAGCGATTTCTTCATCCGCCACCGGCTGCGCCGCGTGGGCGGGGAGGCCGTGCAATGAACGGCGGCATCATCCTCAACTGGCTGGCGAGCACGCCGGACTTCGCCGTGCCTTATGCGCTCGCTGCGCTCGGCCTCATCATCTGCGAGCGCGCGGGCGTGCTCGCGCTCGGCGCCGAGGGGCTGATGCTGGTCGGCGCGCTCGCCGGCATCGGCGCGCAGATCGTCATCGGCCAGCCGGCAGTGTCGCTGGTGCTCGCGATGCTGGCGGCCAGCGTGGTGTCGGTGCTGTTCGCGGTGATGGTGATCTGGCTGCGCGTGAACCAGGTGATCGCCGGGCTCGCGCTGGTGTTCTTCTGCCAGGGGTTCACTGCGCTGGTCGGCTCGATGGCCGAGTGGACCAACCATGCGACCGAGGGCATCGGCGCGATGGGACTGTGGCCGCTCTCGCTGCTGCCGGGCGTGGGCAAGCTCTTCGAGCAGAACGCAATGGTGTGGCTCACGCTGCCGATCTTCGGCGCGGTGGCGTGGTTCTTTGCGCGTACCTCGGCCGGCCTGCGGCTGCGCGCGGTGGGCGAGAACCCGCAGGCGGCCGACGCGGCGGGCATCCGCGTCGCCGCCTGGCGCTTCGCGGCGGTGCTCGCGGGCTCGGCACTGGTGGGGCTGGCGGGCGCGTACATCTCGGTGGTCAGCACCAAGCTGTGGATCGCGGGCATGACCGGCGGGCGCGGCTGGATCGCGGTGGGCCTCGTCATCTTCGCGCGCTGGTCGCCGTGGAAGGCGCTCGCCGGCGCGCTGCTCTTCGGCTGCATCGAGGCGCTGATTCCCCAACTGGCCGCGGCCGGCGTGCAGCTGCCGCAGTACTTCGTGATGATGACGCCGTACGCGGTGACGCTCGGCGTGATGGTGTGGGTCGCGCTCTCGCGGCGCGGCGCCGACGAAGAGCCCGGCGCGCTGGGCCAACCCTACGTGAGAGAAGAGCGCCGATGAAGGCCTGGGTCTACAACGAGGAGCGCGAGCTCGACGCGGCGAAGTTCGCCGACTACCTCAATCCCGCCACCACCGCGGTCGTCTCCATCGACATGCACCGCGGCCACCTGGACGACGGCCCCGACTGCCCCTGCCCCGCGCCGCGCGCGCGCGACGTGGTGGCGCCCATCGACGGCTTCCACGACGCGGTGCGCGGGCTGGGCGTGCGCATCGTGCACGTCAGGTCGGTGCTGCGGCCCGGCGGGGTGGACGACATCAACGGCATTCCGTCGGCATGGCGGCGCACCTTCCCGCTGCACGTGGGCGAGATCCCGAACGCCGACGCGCACGCCATCGAAGGCTCGAAGTGGACCGAGTGGGTCACGCGCGTGGAGCCCGGCGACATGCGCGTGGACGGCAAGCGCCGGCTCTCGGCCTTCTATCCGACCGACCTCGACTTTCTTCTGCGCAACCAGCGCATCGAGACCGTGGTGCTCGACGGCGGCTTCACCGACTGCTGCGTGCTCAACACCGCCTTCGACGCCAGCAACCGCAACTACCGCGTGATCGTGCTGCGCGACCTGGTGCGCGGCACCGACGCACACCTGGAAGGCGCGGCGCTCGCGATGGTGTCGCTGCACCTGGGGCTGGTGATGGACTCGCGCGAGCTGCTCGACCAATGGGGCGGCGCGCCCCGCCATGGCTCTTCTCCTTCTCCATCCCTTTCCTGAGATCCGACGCCCGATGCCGAACTCCATTCCCCTCGTCGACCTCGGCGGCAACCTCGACCCGAGCACCCCCGCGGCCAAGACTTCCGCCTTGCAGCTGCACGAAGCGCTGAGCACCATCGGCTTCGCCTACATCTCGGGCCACACCGTGCGGCGCGCCACGCGGGACGCGGCCTTCGCGGCTTCGCGCGAATTCCACGCCTCCACGCTCGAGCAGAAGCGCTCGCTCGCGATCAACGCCTTTCATCGTGGCTACATGGGCATGGCCACCTCGACCATCGTGACCTCGTCGGTGGCCAAGGTCACGCGGCCCAACATGAGCGAATCGCTGATGCTCATGCACGAGCTGCCGCCCGACGACCCGGGCCTGCTCGCCGGCCTGCCGATGCAGGGCCCGAACCAGTGGCCCGGGTGGCTACCGGGCTTCAAGCCCGCGATGACCGCGTACGTGAGCGAAGTGGACGCGCTGGGCCGCTACATCGTGCGCCTGATCGCCATGAGCCTCGGCCTGGAGGCGCACGCGCTCGACCACCATTTCGAGCGCCCGACCACATTCCTGCGCGCGCTTCACTATCCGCCGCAGCCGCCCGTGGAGGACGACCAGATGGGCTCGGCGCCGCACACCGACTACGGAATCATCACGCTGCTCGCGCAGGACGATTCCGGCGGCCTGCAGGTGCGTCCGCGCGGCGGCGACTGGATCGAGGCGCCGCCGATTCCCGACACCTACGTGCTGAACGTCGGCGACATGCTGGCACGCTGGACCAACGACCGCTTCGTTTCAACGCCGCACCGGGTCATCAACCGCTCGGGAGGCGACCGCTACTCGCTGCCCTACTTCCTCGATCCCGGAATGGACGCGCTGATCGAGTGCCTGCCCACCTGCACCGACGCGCGGCATCCCCCGCGCTACGAGCCCGTCACCTACGGCGAATACCTGCTCGAGCGCCTCGACAAGAACTACGCCTACCGCAAGCAGGCCAACGCCTGAGCGGCCTCTTCTTCCATCTTCCCCAGGACCTCCACCATGAAAAACTTCTCCCGCCGCGACTGCCTGCAAGCCATGGCGGCTGCGGCCGGCATGTCCGCACTCGCGATGCCCGGCATGTCTCTCGCCGCGCAGAGTCTCGTCGTCAACACCTACGGCGGGCGCTGGGAGAAATTCTGGCGGTCCGACCTGATGCCGATGTTCACGAAGTCGGCCGGCGTGGACACCACGCTCGACGTGGGCCTGGGCAAGAACTTCGTCGCCAACCTGCGCGCGGCCGGCGTCGCGAAGCCGCCCTACAGCATCCTGATGGTCAACGAGAACATCGCGAGCCTGGTGCGCGCCGAAGGCTACTTCGAGCCCATTCCCGCGGCCAAGGTGCCCAACCTCGCGAACGCATACCCCATCCTGCGCAACCCGGACGACAACGGGGTGCGCGGCATCGTCTCGACCATCGGCATCGGCTATCGCAAGGACCTGGTGAAGACGCCGCCCAAGTCGTGGTCGGACCTGTGGAGCAACCCCGAGTTCAAGGGCAAGATCGGCCTCTACCAGATCGGCAACACGGCAGCGATGCTGTTCCTGCTGATGACGGCCAAGCTCTACGGCGGCTCTCAGGACGCGATCGACCGCGCCTTCGTCGAGATCAAGAAGCTGCTGCCGTTCACGCAGGCGGACTGGAGCGGAACGCTTTCGACCATGCTCACGCGCGGCGACGTGACGGTGGCGGTGATCGACTTCCCCGAGATCGTGGCGCTGCAGAAGAAGGGCGTACCGGTGGAGATGGTCGTGCCCACCGAAGGCGTGCTGGCCTTCGAGCAGTCGTTCAACGTGCTGAAGAATGCGCCGGCCAAGGAAGAGGCCTACAAGTATCTCGACTTCATCCTGCGCGCCGACGTGCAGGAGATGATGGCCAAGGAATTCTTCACCTCGCCCACCAATGTGCGCTCCAGGCTGTCGCCCGAGCTCGCCAAGGACGTTCCGGTGAGCGGCGAGCGCATGAAGTCGATCTTCCAGTTCGACTGGACCAAGGTCAATCCGCAGGTCGCGGCCATCACCGACCGCTGGAACCGGGAGATGAAGTGAGCGCGTCCGCCCCCACCCGCACGGCGACCGGCCGGCGCACCACGCGGGTGTCGCTCGACGGCCTGCGCAAGCGCTTCGACAACGCGCCGGCACCGGCCATTGCGCACCTCGACCTGAAGACCGAGGAGGGCGAGTTCATCTCGCTGCTGGGCCCGAGCGGCTGCGGCAAGACCACCACGCTGCGCTGCGTGGCCGGGTTCGAGTTTCCCGACGAAGGCCGCGTGCGCCTGAACGACGAGGACATCACCGACCTGCCGCCGGAGAAGCGCGACATCGGCATGGTGTTCCAGAACTACGCGCTGTTCCCGCACCTCACGGTGTGGCGCAACCTCGCGTTCGGCCTGGAGATGCGGGGCATCGGCAAGGCCGAGTGCAAGCGCCGAATCGACGACGTGCTCGCGATGGTGCAGCTCACCGCCATGGCCGAGCGCTACCCGCGCCAGCTCTCGGGCGGCCAGCAGCAGCGCGTGGCGCTGGCACGCGCGCTGGTCATCGAGCCGCGGCTCCTGTTGCTCGACGAACCGCTCGCCAACCTGGACGCGGTGCTGCGCGAAGACATGCGCGTGTTCATCCGCGAGCTGCAGAAGCGCGTGGGCATCACCACCCTGTATGTCACGCACGACCAGTCGGAGGCGATGGTGATGTCCGACCGCGTGGCGGTGATGCTCGGCGGCCGGCTGCTGCAGTTCGACGTGCCCGAGGCGATCTACATGCGTCCGCGCAGCGTGGAGGTGGCGCGCTTCATCGGCCGCTCGAACCTCATCGAAGGCCGCGTCGAAGGGCTCACCGACGAGCCCGGCCCTTACCCGACCTACCGCGTGAGCACGGCGCTCGGCAGCGTGCCGGCAAGCCACGACCAGCCGCTGGCGACGGGCCAGCCGGTGCACGTGACGATCCGTCCGGAGGCCATCCGCTGGCGCAACGACGGCCCCTACGCCGGGCTGGTGCAGTCAGCCTATTTCCTCGGCAGCACGGTGGAGCACATGGTGCAGTGCGCCGGCGGCCAGAGCCTGCTGGTGCAGACCTCGCCGGGCCAGCGCGCGGAGGCCGGAGCCGAGGCGGCCTTCGCCTTCGACCCGGGCCACGCCTGGATCATCGCGGCTGCGCCATGAATGCCGTGATGACGGCCGAGGCACCGGTGCACGGCGCCGACCGGTTCCATGGACGCAGGGCACGCAAGGGACGCCCGGGCCGGGGCGCGTTCTGGCTGATCGCTCCCGCGCTGGTGCTGATCGGCGTCTTCCTGGTGCTGCCGTACCTCAACATCATCGGCATGAGCCTGCGGCCCACCGCCGTGGGCGCGCCCTATGGCGCGGGCTTCACGCTCGCCAACTACGCCAACGCGCTGGGCGACGGCTACATCCTCGGGGTGCTGGCCGACACGCTGCTGCTCGGCGTCACCACGGTGCCGATCTGCCTGCTGCTGGGCTACCCCGTCGCCTACCACCTCGCACGCACGCGTTCGCGCTGGGGCGGCCTGCTGTACGTGCTGGTGCTGTCGCCATTGCTGGTGGGCGTGGTGGTGCGCAGCTTCGGCTGGCTGATCCTGCTGTCGGGCAACGGTGTCATCAACCGGGCGCTGATCGATCTCGGGCTGATATCGACGGCCCTGCAGCTCATGAACAACCGGCTGGGCGTGACGATCGCGCTGATGCACGTGTTCCTGCCCTTCATGATCCTGCCGCTGGTGGGTGTGATCCAGAGCATCGATCCGACGCTCGAACAGGCGGCGCGCTCGCTCGGCGCCTCCCGGCTGAAGGTGTTCTGGCGGCTCGTTCTGCCGATGTCCTGGCCCGGCATACAGGCCGGCACCATCCTCGTTTTCGTGCTCACGCTGAGCGCCTACGTGACGCCGGTGATGCTCGGCGGCGCCCAGGTCAAGACGATGTCGGTGCTGGTGGTGCAGAACCTGATCGACAACTTCCAGTGGCCCGCCGGCGCGGCGCAGGCACTGGTGCTGTCGGCCTGCGGCATGGTGGCCGTGTGGCTGTACGCCCGCCTCACCGGGCGCTTCATGAAAGGCCTGCAATGACGATGAAGCGCAAGCCACTGGCCGCGCGTGCGGCCGATGCCATGGGACTGGCCTACGTCGGCGCGGTCTACGTGTTCCTGCTGCTGCCGATCGCGGTGATCGTGCTGATGTCCCTCAACGCGGGCGAGTTCCTCACCTTCCCGCCGCAGGGGATCTCGCTGCGCTGGTTCGGCGCGCTCTTCGCCAACGAAGCCTTCATGCGCGCCATAGGCACCTCGCTGCAGGTGGCGGCCATCGCGACGGTGTGCTCGACCGTCATCGGCGTGGCCGGTGCGCTCTACGTGGTGCGCCACGCCACGCGGCTGCGCGAGGGGCTGCGCACGATGCTGATGCTTCCGCTCATGCTGCCGGAGATTCTCACGGCGATCGCGCTGCTGTTCTTCCTGTACGCGAGCGGCATCGGTACGCGCACGATGTTCGGGCTGGTGGTGGGGCACGTGCTGGTCACGCTGCCCTATGTGTTCACCAACGTCGCGTCGTCGCTCTACAACCAGGACGGCACGCTGGAGCAGGCCGCGCGCAGCCTCGGGGCTTCCCCGTGGCGTGCGTTCGTGCGCGTGACGCTGCCGCTGATCAAGCCGGGCATCATCACGGGCGCCCTGTTCGCCTTCGTGATCTCGTTCGACCTGTTCAACATGTCGCTGCTGCTCAAGGGCATCGGCATGACGACGCTGCCGCTGCAGCTGTTCGACTACCTGCGCTGGGATTTCGACCCGACGGCGGCGGCCGTGTCGACGGTGAGCATCGTGGTCACGCTAGTGGCGGTGGTCTGCGTGGATCGCACCGTGGGGCTGCGCTCGCTGCGTTTCGGCTGAGGCCTAGGGCCGGAGCCACGCGCGCGCCGCGCCCTCCATGTCGCCCTGCGACGCGCGCCACACCATCTCTGGCGCGGCCACGTGCACGCCGGGCGGCGCGATGCGCAGCGCCACGTCGACCAGCTCGGCCACCTTGGCCGCGCGCACCGGCTGCTCGCTGCTGGGCACCATGAAGCGCACCACCGACAGCATCCAGGCAGCGACGCGCTCAAAGGGATTGGCGAGCTTCGCGTTGGCCGGCTTGCGCGCCGAGCGCACGAGGATCACGCGCTCGAAGCCGCAGGCCACCACCGCCTGCTCGTCGAGGCTCGCGAGACCGCGCTTGAGCGCCTCGGGCAGCCGGCCCTGGTCGTGCGGCAGCACGATGGCCAGCGTCTGCACGCCGCACGAACGCAGCCAGCGGGCCAGCTCGGGCAGGCCGGAGGGCTCGGGCACCCACAGCGCGCGCTCGCGGTCGTGGTACAGGCGCGGCGGATCGAAGGCGATGATGGCCGTGTGGGCCGAGGTAGGCGGCCACTGCGCAATGGGCAGGCCGGGGCTCAGGTAGGTCTCGACGCCGCGCAGCCCGTCGCGCATAGGCTCCTTCGCCAGCACGCGGGTGTGCGCATGGCGGTGGCTGCCCGCCAGCCGGCGCAGCAGCTCCGCGCCCAGCGCGCCGGTCGCTCCCGCGATCAAAAGCGTGCCGAACGCGGAGGAGGCGACGGGCAATACCGCACGGTTGGCGGCCTGCAGCGCTTGCAGTGGATCAAGGACCATGGAGCCGCCTATGCTACCTTCCGCATCTTCTGCGGAGGTAATGCAAATGATGATGAAGCGCTGGTTCCTGATCCTTGCGGCGGTCGTTTCCCTGAGCGGGTGCGGCTACAACCAGTTCCAGTCCCTCGACGAGGCCAGCAAGTCGGCCTGGAGCGAGGTCCTCAACCAGTACCAGCGGCGCGCCGACCTCGTGCCGAACATCGTGGCCACCGTGAAAGGCGAGGCCAGCTTCGAGCAGGACACGCTCACCAAGGTGATCGAGGCGCGCGCCAAGGCCACCTCGATCCAGGTGACGCCCGAGACACTCAACAACCCCGAGGCCTTCAACAAGTTCCAGCAGGCGCAGGGTGAACTGTCCTCGGCGCTGTCGCGGCTGATGGTGGTGTCGGAACGCTACCCCGACCTGAAGGCCAACCAGGCCTTCCGCGACCTGCGCGTGACGCTGGAAGGCACCGAGAACCGCATCACCGTGGCGCGCAACCGGTACATCGAAAGCGTGCAGGAGTACAACGTGCTCGCGCGCAGCTTCCCGACCAACCTCACGGCGAAGATCTTCGGCTATGCGCCGAAGCCGAACTTCTCGGTGCAGAACGAGGCGCAGATTTCCACGCCGCCTACCGTCGACTTCAGCGCTCCGAAGAAGTAGTTCTCCCCCAGGCTTCGTGCACTTCGTGTCACTGCGCCACCTCCCTCGCCGGGGGCAACACCTGCGGCCCGGCCAAGCCGGTTCCGCGGTGTTCCCGGATTGGTGCGCGCCATTTCTGCTATGGGCATTCGCGGCCTTCTGGATGCTGCTGGCAACGGGCAGCGCCTTTGCCCAGGGCCTGCTGCCGATCCCCACGCTCACCGCGCGGGTGATCGACCAGACCGGCACGCTCGACAGCGCGCAGCGCAACGGCCTCGAAACCAAGCTCGCGGCCTTCGAGCAGCGCAAGGGTTCGCAGATCGTGGTGCTGATGGTGCCGACCACCGCGCCCGAGGACATCGCCAGCTACACGCAGCGCCTGGGCGATGCCTGGAAGATCGGCCGCAAGGGTGTCGGAGACGGCCTGCTGGTGGTGGTGGCCAAGGACGATCGCAAGATGCGCATCGCCACGGCCAAGGCGCTGGAAGGCGCGGTGCCCGACCTCGCGGCCAGCCGCATCATCGACGAGGAAATGAAGCCGCGCTTTCGCAACGGCGACTTCGCGGGCGGGCTGAACGCGGCGGTGGACCGGCTCATCGGGCTGGTCGACGGCGAGCCGCTGCCCGAGCCCTCGCGCAACTCCGGCGGCAGTGGCAACGAGGGCTTCGACTGGGAGAACCTCGCGATCTTCCTGTTCGTGGGCGTCTTCGTCGGCGCGCCGATCGCGCGCGCCGTCCTCGGCAAGAAGCTGGGCACGATGGTCGTGGGCGGCGGCGTCGGGGTGGTCGTGTTCTTCTTCACCACCAGCATCGTCATCGCGGTGATCGCGGGCTTCGTGGCGCTCATCGTGTCGCTGGTCGCGGGCACGGGAAGGCCTGGCGGCGGTGGAGGTGGCGGCTGGAGTTCCGGCGGGGGTGGCTGGAGCAGTGGCCGTGGCGGCGGAGGCGGTGGTTTCAGCTCCGGCGGCGGCGGCAATTTCGGCGGCGGCGGCGCGTCGGGGGACTGGTGAACACGATGCGGACCACGAACACCGAACCGAACGACGCGGGCCTCTTCGCGAAGCTGGGCCGCATCTGGCGCCACCGCTGGATCGACGAATCGGAAGTCAGGCGCGCGCTTCCTCCGGCTGCGCTGGAGCGCCTTGCGCACCGCGTGACGGCGAGCGAGCGGCGCCACAGCGGCGAGATCCGCATCTGCGTCGAAGCCGGCCTGCCGATGTCCTACCTGTGGCGCCATGCGCCGCCGCGCGAACGCGCCGTGACGCTGTTCGGCAAGCTGCGCGTATGGGACACAGCACACAACAACGGCGTGCTCATCTACCTGCTGCTGGCCGAGCACGCCATCGAGATCGTGGCAGACCGGGGCATCGACGCGCATGTCGACGATGCCGAATGGGCCGCCATGGCACAGCGCATGAGCGCGGCCTTCCGCGAAGGCCGCTTCGAGGACGGGCTCACGCAGGCGCTGGAAGAGATTTCCGCGCTGCTGGTCGAGCACTTTCCGCTGGCCGAGGGCGAGCTCGACGTGAACGAGCTGCCCGACGAGCCCGTGGTGCTCTGATTCTTTCTCCCTCCCCCTCTGGGGGAGGGCGGGGGTGGGGGCACGCGGCGTCCGCACTGGGCGCCCTGCCTGCCCCCATCCCAGCCTTCCCCCAGAGGGGGAAGGAGCAAAAGTCACTCTTGGACAGGCAGCGCCCAGACGGCATCGCCGCCCACCGCATGAAAGCGCCGCCCCGGCGCAGATTCCATCAGCCACCCGCCCGTGAACTCGCCGAAGGCCGGCAGCACGGCCTGCTGCCCGTCGCTCGCGAAGCACGGCAGCCGCACGCTGTCGCGCCCTCGCCCCTGAAGCCTGCAGACCGGATGCAGATGCCCCGCGAGCACGAAGTGCGTGGCATGCACCTGCGGATGGTGGCAGCAGGCGAAAGGGCCCAGCAGGAAAGGCTCGTCGACCACCTCGATGCCGAGTTCCGGCGGCGGATCGCCCGCGCGGCTGTCGTGGTTGCCGCGCACCAGGGTCATGGCAATGGCGGCGTGGAGCGAACGCCAGGCCTCGACGGCGGCCAGCACCGTGCGCGCCTGCGCCGCATGCAGGAAGTCGCCGAGGAAAACGATGCGCTGCGGCTCATGCTTCTGGATCAGCACATCGAGCCGCGCGAGGTTCTGCTGCGTGGTCCCGCCCGGCACCGGCTGGCCGAGCGCGCGATAGGTCGCGGCCTTGCCCAGGTGCAGGTCGGCCACGAACAGCACGCGCCGGCCGGGCCACCACAGGGCACGCTCGGGCAGCAGGTGCAGCAGCTCGCCCGCCCAGTGCACGGCGAGCGGCGAGTTGGATGTATCGGGGGATGTCACCCGGCCAGTGTCGCAAAACCTGCGCTTGCCTTGCAAAGGCCCTCCAGAGCCCCCATTTGCCTGCCATGACCGAATCGCCCCCGCTGCACATCGTCTGCCCGCACTGCCACACGACCAACCGCGTGCGCGCGGCGCAGCTGGGCAGCGCCCCCGACTGCGGCAGCTGCCACCGCCCGCTGTTCACCGGCCATTCGACGGCGCTGGCGGATGCCGCCACCTTCGACCGCCACATCGCCCGCAACGAGATTCCGGTGCTGGTCGATTTCTGGGCGCCCTGGTGCGGCCCCTGCCGCCAGATGGCGCCGGCCTACGAGCAGGCCGCAGCCCAGCTGGAGCCCTACGTGCGGCTCGCCAAGGTCGACACCGAGGCGGTGCCCGCGCTGGGCGCGCGCTTCAACATCCGCAGCATCCCGACGCTGGCGCTGTTCCGCGGCGGCCGCGAAGTGGCGCGGCAGGCCGGCGCGATGGGCACGGCCGACATCGTGCGTTGGGTGAAGGCGCACGGCGCGGGCTGAGACTAGAGCGGCGGCAGCGGCCTTGACGGCCGCGGCGGCCGCCGACGGTCGCGCCGCTGGCTCACCGGCTTCGGCGGCCTGCCCGGCCCTTCCTGCCCGAAGGCGAGCGTCCCTTTCACGCGCTCCACGCCGCCGGCCGTGACCGCGCCGCCTGCGGCCTTCTCGAGCTGCTCGACCATGCGCGCGATGCGGTCCGCCACGTTCTCGTTCGACAGCTTCTCGCGGAACAGCTCCACCATCAGCGGAAACGAGAACGGCGTGGGCCGTGCGAGCGGCTTCAGCACCAGCCGCTGCGTGGCGATGCGCTCGAGGCTCGCGCGCAGGCGGCCGATCTCGAGCTCCTGCGCGAGCAGCTCCTGCTCGGCCTGCAGCAGCAGCCTGTTGCCTGGGTCGTACTTGCGGAACACCTCCCAGAAGAGCGACGACGAGGCCTGCAGCTGCTTGCTGCTGCGCTTCTCGCCCGGATAGCCCTGGTAGATGAGGCCCGAGACGCGCGCGATCTCGCGAAAGCGCCGCTGCGCCAGCTCGCCCGCGTTGATCGATGCCAGCACCTCGTGCAGCAGCGCCGCGCGCTGGTCTTCGCCCTCGCCCTGGGGCAGCGTCAGCACCCGCGGCAGCAGCGCCGGCCAGTCGACCTCGGTCGCGCTCAGCAGCTCGAAGCCGTAGTCGTTGACCGCGATCGAGAAGGTGCGCGCCTCGTGCTGCGCGACGCGCCAGGCCAGGAGGCTCGCGAGCCCGAGGTGCACATGCCGGCCCGCGAAGGGGTAGAGGAACAGGTGCGAGCCCTCGCGCGTGCTCAGGGTTTCGGCCAAGAGCGTCTGCGGCGTGGGCAGCGCCGACCACTGCTGCTGTATCTCCAGCAGCGGGCGCACGCACTGCAGTTCGGGCGAGTCGTAGCGACCTTCGCCGGCCTGCGCGAGCTGCTGCACCACCGCGTCGGCCAGGGTGTTCGACAGCGGCATGCGTCCACCGCCCCAGCGCGGCACCGCGGCACGCTTGCCGCTGGCGCGCCGCACCCAGGCCGTCATGTCGTGGATGCGCACGAGTTCCAGCATGCGGCCGCCGAACAGGAAGCAGTCGCCGGCCTTCATGCGGGCGACGAAGCTCTCTTCCACGCTGCCGATCTTCGAGCCGCCGAGGTACTGCACCGAGATGCTCGCATCGCTCACGATGGTGCCGATGTTCATGCGGTGCCGCCGCGCGAGCCGCGCATCGGGCACGCGCCAGACGCCCTCGGCATCGGGCACCACGCGCTTGTAGTCCGGATAGGCCGCGAGAGACGGGCCGCCCTGCGCCACGAACTCCAGGCACCACTGCCAGTTCTCGCGCGCGAGGCTTTCGTAGGCCGCCGTGCCGCGCACTTCCTCGTAGAGGTCGTCGGGCACGAAGCCGCCGCCCAGCGCGACCGTCACCAGGTGCTGCACCAGCACGTCGAGCGGCTGCTCGGGCGAATGGCGCGCCTCGATGTGCCCGGCCGCGATGGCGACGCGCGCGGCCGAGCCTTCCACCATCTCCACGCTGTGCGTTGGCACGAGCGTGATGCGCGAAGGCCGCCCCGGCGCATGGCCCGAGCGGCCCGCGCGCTGCAGCAGCCGCGCCACGCCCTTGGGCGAGCCGATCTGCAGCACGCGCTCCACCGGCAGGAAGTCCACGCCGAGGTCGAGGCTGGAGGTGCAGACCACCGCCTTGAGCTCGCCGCTCTTCAGGCCCAGCTCGACCCATTCGCGAACCTCGCGGTCGAGCGAGCCGTGATGCAGCGCGATGAGGCCCGCCCATTCCGGCTTTGCTTCGAGCATCGCCTGGTACCAGATCTCAGCCTGCGAGCGCGTGTTGGTGAAGACCAGCGTGGTGCTGCTCGCGGCGATCTCCTCGATCACCTGCGGCAGCATCGTGAGGCCCAGGTGGCCGCCCCACGGAAAGCGCTCGGCGACGCCGGGCAGCAGCGAATCGATGACCAGCTTCTTCGGCACCTGCCCCTGCACCAGCACGCCCTCTTCATGGCCCAGCAGCGCATGCATCGCCTCGTGCAGGTTGCCCAGCGTGGCCGACATGCCCCAGATCGCGAGGCCCGGGTTCCAGCGCTTCAGCCGCGCGAGCGCGAGCTGCACCTGCACGCCGCGCTTGTTGCCCAGCAGCTCGTGCCATTCGTCGACCACCGCCATGCGAACGTGGCCGAGTACCTCGTGCGCATCGGCCCGCGCGAGCAGCAGCGAAAGGCTTTCGGGCGTGGTGACGAGCACCGTGGGCAGGCGCTGGTTCTGCGCGCTGCGCTCGGCGGAGGTGGTGTCGCCGCTGCGCGCGCCGGCGCTCCATGGATGCACCTCGGCGCCGAGGGCTTCCAGCGGCTGCTGCAGTGCGCGCAACGTGTCGGCCGCCAGCGCGCGCATCGGCGTGAGCCACAGCACGGTGAGCGGCTCGGCAACAGGCCGTGCGTTCGTCGATGCGGCCGCCTTGCGCGCCCGCACGAAGGCCTGCAGCGCACCCAGCCACACGGCGTAGGTCTTGCCAGCGCCGGTGGTGGCATGCAGCATGCCCGAGCGGCCATCGGCGATCGCCTTCCAGACCTCGCGCTGGAACTTGAAAGGCTTCCATCCGCGCTCGGCGAACCATGCATCGAGCTCGGCTTTGACTGCCTTGCTCCTTCCCCCGCTGGGGGAAGGCTGGGATGGGGGCACGCGGCCTTCAACAGACCGCTCCCCCGAGATACGCCGCGTGCCCCCACCCCTGCCCTCCCCCAGAGGGGGAGGGAGCGAAGCGGGATCCTTCGGGCTGGTCATGCGGGCAACAACGCAGCGAGCGTCTGCAAGGTATCGGCCTCCTCGACCGGCTTGTCCTCGCGCCATCGCAGCATGCGCGGAAAGCGCACCGCGATGCCGCTCTTGTGCCGCGTGCTGCGCGCGATGCCCTCGAAGCCGAGCTCGAACACCAGCGTGGGCTTCACGCTCTTCACCGGTCCGAAGCTCTCCACGGTGGTCTTGCGGATGATCGCGTCCACGCGCGCCATCTCGGCATCGGTGAGGCCCGAGTAGGCCTTGGCGAAGGGCATGAGCCTGCGGTCCTCCTGTCCGGGCGGGCCGTCCCACACGGCGAAGGTGTAGTCGCTGAAGAGGCTGGCGCGCCGGCCGTGGCCGCGCTGCGCGTAGATCAGCACCGCATCGACGCTCAGCGGATCGATCTTCCACTTCCACCACACGCCCACGTCCTTGGTGCGGCCAACGCCGTACTGCGCGTCGCGGCGCTTGAGCATCATCCCTTCCACGCCCATGGCGCGCGCCGCTTCGCGCTGGCGCGCGAGATCGGGCCAGTCGGCCCCGGCGAGCACCGGGCTCGGCAGCAGCGAGGGATGGTCCATGCGCGCCACCAGCTCGTCGAGCAGCACTCGGCGCTGCGACTGCGGCAGCGCGCGCAGGTCGCGCCCCTCCCATTCGAGGATGTCGTAGGCCAGCAGCACCACCGGGATGTCGCGCAGCAGCTTCGCGCCCAGCGTCTTGCGGCCGATGCGCTTCTGCAGCTCGGCGAAGGGCTGCACGCGGCCCTCGCGCCAGACGACGATCTCGCCGTCGAGCACCGTGCCGTCGGGCAGCGCCTCGCCGAGCGTGGCGAGTTCGGGGAAGCGCTCGGTCACCAGCTCCTCGCCGCGCGACCACACCCACGCCGCGCCCGCGCGCTTGACCAGCTGCGCGCGGATGCCGTCCCATTTCCATTCGACGATCCAGTCCGAGGGCGGCCCCAGCACCGCGTCGAACTGCTCCAGCGGCAGGTTGAAGGGATGCGCAAGGAAGAAGGGGTACGGCTGGCCGCTGGTCTTCTGCTCCTGCTCGGAGCCCGACTCGGGAGCGATGAGCGCCTGGTAGTCGTCGGCCCGCGGCCTTCCTCCGATGTGCGTGTAGCCCATGAGCCGCTGCGCCACGCGCTTGGCGTCGATGCCGCCCACGGCCGCGAGCGCCTGCGTGACCTGAAGCTTCGACACGCCGACGCGGAACGCGCCGGTGATGAGCTTGAAGTACACCAGCCGCTCCTCGGGCGCGAGCTGCCGCCACTGCGCGCGCAGGCGGTCGGGCAGCTCGTCGGGCGTGTTCTTCGCGGCGTCGCGCAGCGGCAGCAGGTGCTGCTCGACCCATGCGGCAAGGCCCAGGTCGTGCGCGTCGGTGGGCGGCGGCAGCAGCAGCGCGATGGTCTCGGCCAGGTCGCCCACCGCGTCGTAACTCTCGTCGAACAGCCACTCGGGCAGGCCCGCCGCCTCCTGCGCGAGCAGCCGCAGCAGCTTGACCGGCACCAGCTGGCGCGGCTTGCCGCCCGCGAGGAAGTAGACGGCCCAGGCCGCATCCGCCGCATCGGCCTCGCGCAGGTAGCGCTGCAGGGCGGCCTGCTTGGCGAGGTTCGACGTGCTGGCGTCGAGCTCGTGATAGAGCGCGGCGAAGGCCTTCATGGTGCCTCTCCTTCCCCCGCCGGGGGAAGGTCGGGATGGGGGCTCTCGGCCTCCCCATCGAGCGCAGTCTGCCCTCTCCCCTGCCCTCCCCCGGAGGGGGAGGGAGTCTCTTGATCATCTTCATCGCCGTACTCGGTCTTGAAGCCTCGCGCATCGAGCCCGTTCTCGGTGAGCCACCGCACCATCACCTGCACGCTGCCATGCGTGACGAACACGCGCTCGGCCCCGGTGCCGGCGATGGCCTGCTGCAGGCCGGGCCAGTCGGCATGGTCGGACATCACGAAGCCTCGGTCCACGCCGCGCCGCCTGCGCGTGCCGCGCAGCTGCATCCAGCCGCTCGCGAAGGCGTCGGCGTAGTTGCCGAAGCGCTTCATCCACGGCGAACCCTGTGCCGAGGGCGGCGCGAGCACCAGCGAACGCTTCAGCAGCGCGGCATCGACGCCCTCGCCGTCGGCACGCAGGGTGGGCGGCGGCGCGACGCCGGCCGCGCGGTACACGGCATTGAGCGGCTCCACCGCGCCGTGCACGACGATGGGACCGATGCTCGCGTCCACGCCGTGCAGGATGCGCTGCGCCTTGCCGAAGGCATAGCAGAACAGCACCGATGCGCGGCCGGCTTCGGCGTTGGCGCGCCACCATGCGTCGATCTGCGCGAACAGCACCGGCTGCGTCGGCCAGCGGTAGACCGGCAGGCCGAAGGTCGACTCGGTGATGAAGGTGTCGCAGGGCACCGGCTCGAACGGCGGGCAGGTGCCGTCGGGCTCCGTCTTGTAGTCGCCCGAGGCCACCCACACGCGCCCGCCGTGCGCGAGCCGCACCTGCGCCGAGCCCAGCACATGGCCCGCAGGGTGCAGCGAGACGCGCACGCCGTGGTGCTCGATGGCTTCGCCGTAAGGCAGCGTCCGCAGCGCGATGTCGCGTCCCAGGCGCGCGCGCAGCGTGCCGGCGCTGTCGGTGTGGGCGAGGTAGTGCCCGTGCCCGGCGCGCGCGTGGTCGGAATGCGCATGGGTGATGACGGCGCGCGCCACCGGCCGCCACGGGTCGATGTAGAAATCGCCGGGCGGGCAGTACAGGCCCTCGGGCCGGGCGACGACGAGGAGGTCTTCTTCCTGCTTTGCGGGACGCATGGCATGCCATCGTAGGCGCTGCCGGGGTTTGGCGCCGCCGAACGACGGGCGCAAAGCGTTGTGGGCGGGCTCCTACCCTAGGGTCGCTTCGGACGGTTCTTCGCCATGTCGAGCACATTCATCTTCATGCCGTTGGGCATGACCATGTCGCCCGGCTTCTGGTCGGCCTTGCAGGGGCCGATCCATTTGGCCTCCATCACGCTGTGGCCCTCGGCGCGGCCCATCAGCGGCGGGCTGTAGCTCGACTTGCTCTCCATGCGATAGGCGGTGCCGAAATCGCCGCTCATCACCGCGTGCGATGTGGCGACGGTGTTGCCGATCTTGCAGACCGAGTCCATGACCAGCTTGCCGCCGTCCGAGCTCAGCTCCTGCTTGGAGCACAGGTCCTTGCCCATGCCCTGGCCCATGTCGCGCAGCGCCTTGTCGCTGGCCGCGTCGATGCATTGCTGCATGGTGTGGCCTGCTGCGGCGTCCTTGCCGCCGCTGCCGTCCCCCGTCCGGATCTCCCAGAGGCCTGGCTTGCGCGCGGGAAAGTCGAGCGCGAGCGCCGGCACCGCGAGGGCACCGGCCGCCAGGCAGGCCACGGCGGCGGAAAGACGGAAGTTCATGGCGGGCTCCCCCGGCGGTGTACGGCGATGCCCGGTTTTTACCGCGCGCGCCGCCGCGGCGGTATATCGCGATCGGCCTACGCCGGAACAGCCGCCGTGCCGCGCCGCCTCGTGGCGGCGCCGAACGCCACGCCCAGGGCGAAGCCGCCGAGCACGTCGATCAGCACGTGCTGTCGCACCGCCATCGTCGAATAGACGATGCCCGCGGCCCAGGCCACGTTGACGGCGCGCAGCCAGAGCGGCGCCCCCACCGCCCGCAGTTGCCGCGCCAGCACCACGCAGCTGAACACCGAGAACGACACATGCAGCGAGGGAAAGGCGTTGCCGGCCGAGTCGACCATCTTGAGGAACTGCAGCGAGGTGCCCGGCGTGGTCTCGACCACGAAGTTGGGAATCGCCGTGGGCATGAACCAGAACACGAGCAGCGCCAGCAGCGTCATGGCCGCGCAGCCCAGCGAGAAGCCGGTCAGTTCGCGCATGTCCCCGGCCAGCAGCACCGGCAGCGCGATGTAGCCCCACAGCGATAGATACACCGGCAGCAGCCACGGCCAGAAGGCGATGAGCCGGTCGACGGGCGTGAGGGGCAACACCCAGGCCTGGCCCGCGTTCTTCATGATCCAGAAGTACAGCGGGAAGAAACCGAGCGTGGCGACGGTGTTGCCGACCAGCTTCAGGGGGAACAGCGTGATGCTGCGCTTCCACAATGCCGCGAGCCATGGCGGCACCATCGAGGAAGACGATGCGGAAGAAGACGAGGATGTTGCGTCGGACGCGGGAGGTGTCATGGAGGCCTGGGCAGCGCGCCGCGCGCTACCAGGGCGTCCACTTTAATTCGCTTTTCGCCGAAGCCACCGTGCGTTCGATGAAGCGCACGCCGCGCGCGCCGTCCTCCACGCGCGGATAGTCGGCCGCCAGCGGGTCGGCAGTACGCCCTTCGAGCCTTGCGCGGATGTCCGCCGCCACGCCCGCGTACACGTTCGCGAAGGCCTCGATGAAGCCTTCCGGGTGTCCGGCCGGCAGCCGGCTCGCGCGTTTCGCGGACTCGCACAGCCACGGCGCGCCGCGCGTGAGTACCTGCAGCGGCCCGTCGTGCGGCAGGTGCACCAGCCGGCTCGGTTGCTCCTGGTGCCATTCGAGCGTGCCAAGCGTGCCCGACACGCGCAGGCGCAGGTCGTTCTCCAGGCCGGTGTTGATCTGCGAAGCGATGAGCACGCCGCGCGCGCCGCCCTCGAAGCGCAGCAGCAGGCTGCCGTCGTCGTCGAGCATGCGGCCCGGCACCAGCGCGCCGAGGTCGGCGCACAGGCTCTCGATGCGCAGGCCGGTGACGGTGGCCACGAGGTTCTCGGCATGCGAGCCGATGTCGCCGATGGCGCCGGCCGCGCCGCTGCGCGCGGGGTCGGTGCGCCAGTCGGCCTGCTTGTTGGCGCCGCTGCCCTCGACGTGGCTCGCAAGCCAGCCCTGGTTGTATTCGACGACGACCTTGCGCACCTCGCCGATGAGGCCCGAGCGCACCATCTCGCGCGCCTGCCGGACCATCGGGTAGCCGGTGTAGTTGTAGGTGACGCCGAACACCGTGCCCTTCTTCGCGACCGTAGCGACTAGCGCGTCGGCCTGCTCGCGCGTGTGCACCAGCGGCTTGTCGCACACCACGTGGAAGCCCGCCTCGGCGAAGGCCTGCGCCACCGGGAAGTGCACATGGTTGGGCGTGACGATCGACACGAAGTCGATGCGCTCGCCCTCGGGGCGCTTGAGCTCGTCGGCCAGGAGCGCCTGCCAGTCGCCGTGGTTGCGATCGGCGGCCAGGCCGAGGTCGCGGCCCGAGGCGCGCGCCTTCCCGGGGCTGGACGAGAGCGCGCCCGCGACGAGCTCGATCTGCCCGTCGAGCGCCATGGCCTTGCGGTGCACGGCGCCGATGAAGGCATCGCGGCCGCCGCCGACCATGGCGTAGCGCAGTTTGCGAGGAGGTGTGTCGCTCATCAATCGTCTCGGTGTTCGTGGTAACTGTCCCCTCTCCCTCTGGGAGAGGGCTGGGGTGAGGGCATCGGCGGTTGCACGCGCACAGCCTTTGCCATCGCCGTCGACCCTCACCCCAACCCTCTCCCCGAGGGGAGAGGGAGCAAGACGGGCCCGCCGCTTCAGGACATCAGAAAGGCGAATTGGGGTGGTAGAAGTCCTTGGCGTTTTCCTTGGTGATGAGCACCGAAGGAATGATCGTGGTCGCCGGCAGCTTCTCGCCCTTCAGGCGCGCCTCGGCCGTGAGCTTGATCGCGTCGTAGATGAACTTCGGCGAGTAGCTCACGTCGGCGGTGATGCGCTTGTCCTTGCCGTCCATGATGGTCTTGACCATGCCCTTGGCGCCCGCGCCGCCGAAGATGATCTTGATATCGTCGCGCTTGGCCTGCTCGATGGCCTTGAGCACGCCCACGGCCATGTCGTCGTCGGCGGCCCAGATGGCGTCGATGCTCTTGAAGCGCGTGAGGTAGTCCTGCGTGACCTTGAAGGCGTCGTCGCGGTTCCAGTTGGCGTACTTGGCGTCGAGCAGCTTGATGTCGGGGCTGTTCTTGAGCACCGCGTTGAAGGCATCCATGCGCTCGTTGTCCAGCGTGGTCGCGATGCCGCGCAGCGCCACCACGTTGCCCTTGCCGTTCAGCTGCTTCACGATGTATTCGGCCGGAATCTTGCCGAAGGCCGTGTTGTCGCCGGCCACGTACGCATCCTGCGCGCTGGTGTCGGTGAGGCCGCGATCCACCACGGTCACGTAGGCGCCCTTGGCCTTGACCTGTGCCACGGGCTTGGTCAGCGCTGCGGATTCGAAGGGGAACACGACCAGCGCGTTGATCTTGGTGACCGTCGAAAGGTCCTGCAGCTGGTTGGCCTGCTCGGGCGCGTTGGCGGCCGTCTTGATGGTGATCTTCAGGTCCTTGTGTTCCTTCTCCAGGTCCTTCTTCGCCTGGTTGGCCCAGTAGTTGATGCCGCCCATGAAGCTGTGCGTGGCCGCGGGAATCGAAACGCCGAGGTTGACCTTCTCCGCGGCGAGCGCGGGCAGGCTGGCGAACGCGGCGGCGGCAACCGCCGTGAGTGCGAGGCGTCGGGTGAAAGTCGTCATGCTGGATGTCTCCTCTTGGTTGATGGAACGGAACGGGAAAGAACTAGCGCCGGCCGCGCTGCAGGAACGCGACGATGATGATCACGAAGCCCTGCACCGCTGCGTTGAGGTACACGCTGATGATGCTGGTGAGGTTCAGGATGTTGCTGATGACCGAGAGCAGCACCGCGCCCACCACCGTGCCGGTGATGCTGCCCGCGCCGCCCTTGAGCGCCGTGCCGCCCACGATCACCGCGGCGATGGCTTCGAGCTCCCACAGCAGGCCGGTGGTCGGCGAGGCCGAGCCCAGTCGCGGCACGTACAGCAGCGTCGCGATGCCCACGCACACGCCGAGCAGCACATAGGTGAGGATCTTCACGCGGTCGACGTCCACCGCCGCGTAGCGCGCCACCTGCTCGTTCGAGCCGATGGCCTGCACGTAGCGTCCGTAGGCCGTGCGGTTGAGGATGATGCCGCCCACGATGGCGACGATCACGAACACCCACACCGGCACCGGGATGCCCGCGAGGCTCGCGTAGTACACGGGCGCGTAGAGGTCCGACAGCTCGTTGTCGAGCGTGAGCGCGCCGCCATCGGCGAAGTACGTGAGGTAGGCGCGGAAGATGCCCAGGGTGCCCAGCGTCACGATGAAAGGCTCGATGCGCCCCTTGGTGATAAGCAGGCCGTGCGCGAGGCCGAACACCGCGCCGAGCACCACGGCCAGCACCGCGCCCATCACCACCGCCAGCAGCGGCGAGCCCGAGGCCGGGCCGGCCCAGTTGATGAACATGATCACGCTGCCCGCGATGAGCGCGGCCATCGAGCCCACCGACAGGTCGATGCCGCCCGAGATGATCACGAAGCACATCCCCACCGCGATGATGCCGATGAAGGCCGTGCGCGTGAGCACGTTCATCGCGTTGTCGACGGTCGCGAAGTCGCCGTTCAGCAGCGTGCCCGCGATGCACAGCAGCACCAGGCCGATGACGGGGCCCAGGCCATGCAGGCGCTCGGTCCAGCGCGGCGCGGTCTCGCTGCGGTGCGCGGCGACTTCAGGCTGCGGCTGTGGTGTCTGCTGTTCCGGTGGCATGAGCGATGAGCTCCTCTTCTGTCAAATGCTCCGCGTCAAGCGTGGCGACCAGCTTGCCTGCCCGCATCACCGCGACGCGGTGGCACAGGCCGATCAGCTCCATCAGCTCCGACGAGACGACGATCACCGCGAGCCCTTCGCGGGCGAGTCGCTGGATCAGGAAATAGATGTCGCGCTTGGCGCCCACGTCGACGCCGCGCGTGGGCTCGTCGAGCACCACCACCTTCGGCCTGGGCTGCAGCACCTTCGCGAGCGCGAGCTTCTGCTGGTTGCCGCCCGACAGCGACGAGGCCTTCACGTCGAGCGAGCCGGTGCGGATGCCGTAGTCCTTCACCGCCTCGGCCAGCGCGCCGCGCTCGGCCTCGGGCTTGAGCCAGGGTTGCGCGTAGCGCTCGAGCGCCATGAGCGTGAGGTTCTGGCGCAGGCCGAAGTTGACATGCAGGCCCTTGCCCTTGCGGTCTTCGCTCAGGTAGGTGAGGCCGTGCCGCGCCGCGTCGCGCGGATTGCGCCAGCCCTTGCCGTGGGGCACGGGCTTGCCGAGCATCTCGACGCTGCCGCCGCTCGCGGGCCGCAGGCCGAGCAGGCCTTCGAAGAGTTCGGTACGGCCGGCGCCGACGAGGCCCGCGAAGCCGAGGATCTCGCCGGGGCGCACCTCGAAACTCGTGTCCTGCGCCCAGCCGGGCACGCTGAAGCCTTGCACGCGCATGGCGGGCTCGCCGGACGTCGTCACCGCATCGCGCGGCGGGTACAGGTCGGCCAGTTCGCGGCCCACCATCAGGTTGGCCATCTGCTGGCGCGTGACATCGGCCGTGGGCGCGCGCGCCACGAAGCGGCCGTCGCGCATGACGATGACTTCGTCGGTCACCTGCTCCACCTCGTCGAGCTTGTGCGAGATGTAGACGATGGTCACGCCGTCGGCGCGCAACTGGGCGATCAGCTTGAAGAGGCGCTCGGTCTCGCCGGGCGTGAGCGTGGCGGTGGGCTCGTCCATGACGAGCAGGCGCGCGCGGCGGGCGATGGCCTTCGCGATTTCCACGAGTTGCTTCTCGGCGACGATGAGCTTGCGCACCTTGGTGCGCGGGTCGATGTTCAGGCCTACGGCCGCGAGCGCGGAGGCGGCGTCGCGCTCCATGGCGGCATCGTCGAGCAGCCAGCCTTTCTTCTTTTCATGGCCGAGAAAGATGTTCTGCGCCACGTTCAGGTCTTCGGCGAGGTTGAACTCCTGGTGGATCAGCACGATGCCCAGCGCCTCGGCGTCGCGCGAGCTCGCGAACTGCCGCGGCTGTCCGTTGATCTTCAGGGCGCCGCCGGTGGCCGACTCGTAGCCCGACAGGATCTTCATCAGCGTGGACTTGCCCGCGCCGTTCTCGCCGAGCAGGCCGTACACGTGCCCGGGCGCGAGCGCGAAGCTCACGCCGTGCAGCACCTGCACCGGGCCGAAAGCCTTCACGATGCCGTCGAACTCGACGGCGACGCTGCCTTTGCCGCTCATGCCCGCATCGGTCACGGCGCCACCCCGCGTGCCTTCAGCGTTTCCTGCATCGCGAGCACGCCCGCGCCGATCAGGCCGCCCTGCATGCCCAGCGGCGTGTACTGGATCTCCAGGTGCCGCGTGGAAAGCGCCAGCGAGCGCTGGTACACGCTCTGCCGCACGGCAGCGAGGAACAGCGGCCCGATGCGCGTGATGCCGCCGCCGATGAACACGTGCGACGGATTGAAGAAGTTGACGACCGAAGCGAGCATCTGCCCGATCAGGCTGCCCGCGCGCTGGATGATGGCGTTGGCGGCCGTGTCGCCGCCGCGGCTGGCCTGGCCCACGTCGATCGCGTCGATGCGGCCGTGCTGGCGCAGGACTTCGGCCAGCGCGGCGCTCTCGCCGGCCTCGGCGGCCTGCACCGCCATGCGAGTGATCGCCGGGCCGGCGGCCATCGCCTCGACACAGCCGAGGTTGCCGCAATGGCAGCGCGGCCCCTCCTGGTCGACGCAGATGTGGCCCACGTCGCCGGCCGAACCGGCGGCGCCGCGGTACACCTCGCCATGGCAGACGATGCCGCAGCCGATGCCGGTGCCGATCTTGATGACGAGGAAGTTCTGCAGCGAGCGCCTCAGACGCCACAGCTCGCCCAGCGCCATGAGGTTCACGTCGTTGTCGACGAAGACGGGGGCGGCATAGTCCTCGCGCAGGTAGTCGCGGATCGAGAAGCTGTCCCATGCCGGCATCAGCGGCGGGTTCACGAGCTGGCCGATCTCGAAGTTGACCGGGCCGGGCACGCCGATACCGATGCCGAGCACGTCCTTGGGGCCGTGGCCACAGCGGGCCAGCAGCTCGCGCATCAGCACGCGCACACGGGCCAGCACGACCGCAGGGCCCTCTCGCACGTCGGCGGGTTCGTCGTGCTGGGCGAGCACGCTCAGGTCGGGCCGCAGCACGGCCACGTCGAGGCTGGTGGCGCCGATGTCGACGCCGACGAGCACGCCGAGTGCGGCATGCAGCTGGAGGTTTTCGGGGCGGCGTCCGCCCGACGAGCGCTGCAGGCCGGCTTCCGCCAGAAGGCCCTGGTCGACGAGGCCGGCGATCAGCCCGTTGGCCTTGCTCTTGGAAAAGCCCAGCTGCTCCGCCATGGCATGGCGCGAACCGCCGGCCGACCAGAAGGTCGTTTCCAGCAAACGCATTTCGTCCGCAGTGATGCCACTCCAAGGTGCCACGCGCCTTGTCTCCGGTGTTCTTTGTCTTGCGCCAGCGGTCATTGCCGCTGGACGAAGGCGAATACTAGGTGGCGGGCTTCAGCCGGACAAGGCCGAACTTCGACCTAATTCAGGCCAAATTACAACGATGCCAGGCGCACGGTGGACGAAAAAAAGCCGCCTCTAAGGGCGGCTTCTTGGGCTCCCGCGAAGGAAGCTTATTTCTTCTGACGGTACTTGCGCAGCGCCGCGATCTGGGCGGCCATCACGGCCAGCTCGGATTGGGCCATCGCGATGTCGATGTCGCTCTTCGCGTTCTTCAGCGCTTCTTCTGCTGCGGCCTTGGCCTGATTGGCCTTCTCGTCGTCGAGGTCCTTGCCGCGGATCGCGGTGTCGGACAGCACGGTGACTGCGTTGGGCTGCACTTCGAGAATGCCGCCGGCCACGAAGACGAACTCTTCCTTGCCGTCGGCGGTTTCGATGCGCACGGCGCCGGGGCGGATGCGCGTGATCAGCGGGGTGTGGCGCGGGAAGATGCCGAGCTCACCGGCTTCACCGGGCAGCGCGACGAACTTGGCTTCGCCCGAGAAGATCGACTCTTCCGCGCTGACCACGTCCACATGGATGGTGCCTGCCATGGTGATTCCTTCTTAAGCGACCTTCTTGGCCTTCTCGAACGCTTCGTCGATGGTGCCGACCATGTAGAACGCCTGCTCGGGCAGGTGGTCGGCTTCGCCGTTCACGATCATCTTGAAGCCGCGGATGGTTTCGGCCAGCGGCACGTACTTGCCGGGCGAGCCCGTGAACACTTCGGCCACGTGGAACGGCTGCGACAGGAAACGCTGGATCTTGCGGGCGCGGGCCACGGCCAGCTTGTCTTCCGGAGCCAGTTCGTCCATGCCCAGAATCGCGATGATGTCGCGCAGTTCCTTGTAGCGCTGCAGCGTGCCCTGCACGGCACGGGCCACGTTGTAGTGCTCTTCGCCGACCACGTTCGGGTCGAGCTGGCGCGAGGTCGAGTCCAGCGGGTCCACGGCGGGGTAGATGCCCAGCGAGGCGATGTCACGCGACAGCACCACGGTGGAGTCCAGGTGGGCGAAGGTGGTGGCGGGCGACGGGTCGGTCAAGTCGTCGGCGGGAACGTACACGGCCTGGATCGAGGTGATCGAGCCGACCTTGGTCGACGTGATCCGCTCCTGCAGGCGGCCCATTTCCTCGGCCAGCGTCGGCTGGTAGCCCACGGCGGAAGGCATGCGGCCCAGCAGCGCCGACACTTCGGTACCGGCCAGCGTGTAGCGGTAGATGTTGTCCACGAAGAACAGAACGTCACGGCCTTCGTCGCGGAACGACTCGGCGATGGTCAGGCCGGTCAGCGCCACGCGCAGGCGGTTGCCCGGGGGTTCGTTCATCTGGCCGTAGACCATCGACACCTTCGAGTCCTCGAGCTTCTCGAGGTTCACGACGCCGGAGTCGGCCATCTCGTGATAGAAGTCGTTGCCTTCGCGGGTGCGTTCGCCCACGCCTGCGAACACCGACAGACCCGAGTGAGCCTTGGCGATGTTGTTGATGAGTTCCATCATGTTCACGGTCTTGCCCACGCCGGCGCCACCGAACAGGCCCACCTTGCCGCCCTTGGCGAACGGGCAGACAAGGTCAATCACCTTGATGCCGGTTTCCAGCAGGTCCTGCGAAGGCGACAGTTCGTCGTACGCGGGAGCCTTGCGGTGGATGGAAGCGGTGAGCTCCTGGCCCACGTCGCCGCGCTCGTCGATCGGGCGGCCCAGCACGTCCATGATGCGGCCGAGGGTGGCCTTGCCGACCGGCACGGTGATGGGAGCGCCGGTGTTGGTCACGACCAGGCCGCGACGCAGGCCGTCGGACGAGCCCAGTGCAATGGTGCGCACCACGCCGTCGCCGAGCTGCTGCTGAACTTCGAGGGTCAGCCCGCCGCCTTCGAACTTCAAGGCGTCGTAGACCTTGGGCATCTGGTCACGCGGGAACTCCACGTCGACCACGGCGCCGATACATTGGACAATTTTTCCTTCAGCCATGGCGTTTCCTTCTGGATGGATCTCAATAAATTTGCGACAGGTTCTTGCAGAAGCGTCCTGCTGCCAAAACGGGCCGCTTTTGCAAGAAAGCCGGACAGGCCGGCATCCTTGAATTTCTCTTTGCAGTCTTCGCTGTCAGTACTTCATCAGCACTTCATGGCCGTCGCCTGTGCGGCGAAAGCGTCCGAAGCAGCCTTGCAGGCCTGACCCAGCGCAGCCTTGTCGGCGCCCATCGAAGCCCAGGTGGCCTTCGTCTGGTCGAGGCTTGCCTTCATGGCGTCGGCAGCAGCACCGCTTTGCGAAGCGACGCAGGTCTGGACCTTGGCCAGGTAGTCGTTGCATTCCTGCGGCAGATCGGCGGCGGATGCCGTCGGAGCTGCGGCGGGAGCAGCCGCCGGCGCTGCTGCAGGAGCGGGCGCGGGTGCCGGAGCGGGCGCTGCAGGTGCAGCGGCGGGAGCCGGTGCAGGCGCGGGCGCCTCTTCCTTCTTGGAGCAGGCGGTCAGAGCGGCAGCAACAGCCACCAGAGCAAGCATCTTCTTCATTTTGCGCAGAGTCCCCTAAAAAAGGCCTTGGGTTATCAGGAGCGCGGAACGCCCCTGATCAGCAACGCGGCCTGTTGCATTGCCTCGATCAAACGCCCGCGGCGGCGGCCGCGCCGGACACGATTTCCGACAGTTCCTTCGTGATGCCGGCCTGGCGGGTCTTGTTGTAGACCAGCTTCAGCTCGTTGATCACGTTGCCTGCGTTGTCGGTCGCGGCCTTCATGGCCACCATGCGCGCCGAATGCTCGGACGCCATGTTCTCTGCCACGGCCTGGTACACCAGCGATTCCACGTAGCGCACCAGCAGCTCGTCGATCACGCTCTGCGCATCGGGCTCGTAGATGTAGTCCCACGAGTGATGCGCCGGATCGGCCTGCAGCGTCTCGGCCTTCAGCGGCAGGAGCTGTTCCACCATCGGCTCTTGCTTGATGGTGTTGATGAACTTCGTGTAGCACAGGTACACCGCCGACAGCTTGCCTTCGGCGTAGGCGTCCAGCAGCGTCTTGACCGGCCCGATGAGCTTGTCCAGATGCGGCGTGTCGCCCAGCTGCGTCACATGGGCCACCACGCGGGCGCCGATGCGGTTCAGGAAACCCAGACCCTTGTTGCCGATGGCGACCGACTCCACCACGTTGCCTGCGGACTGCGCTTCGCGCAGCTTGCTGGTGACAGCACGCAGCAGGTTGGTGTTCAGGCCGCCGCACAGGCCCTTGTCGCTGGTCACGATGATGAAGCCGACGCCCTTGGCGTCGTTCGTCTTCATGAAAGCGTGGGTGTACTCCGGGTTCGCCTTGCCGAGGTTGGCTGCGATGTTGCGGATCTTTTCGCTGTAGGGGCGAGCGGCGCGCATGCGATCCTGCGCCTTGCGCATCTTGGAAACCGAGACCATTTCCATGGCCTTGGTGATCTTCTTGGTGTTCTCCACCGATTTGATCTTGCCGCGGATTTCCTTACCAGCTGCCATGAGAGCTCCTTCTTGCGTCGGTCAAGGCGTCGATCAGGCGAACGACTTCTTGAACGAGGTGACGGCGGCCAGCAGTTCGGCTTCCGATTCCTTGTCCAGAGCCTTGGCCTTCTCGATCTTGTCGAGCAGCGCGGCGTGGCTGGACTTCAGGAACTGGTGCAGGCCGTGCTCGAAAGGCAGCACCTGCTTGATTTCGAGGTCGTCCATGAAGCCCTTGTTCACGGCGAACAGCGACGCGCCCATCAGCGAGATCGACAGCGGGCTGTATTGCGGCTGCTTCAGCAGTTCGGTCACGCGGGCACCGCGGTCGAGCTGCTTGCGGGTGGCTTCGTCGAGGTCGGAAGCGAACTGCGCGAACGCAGCCAGCTCACGGTACTGCGCCAGGTCGGTACGGATACCGCCGGACAGGCCCTTGATGATCTTCGTCTGGGCCGACGAACCCACGCGCGACACCGAGATACCGGCGTTGATGGCGGGGCGGATACCTGCGTTGAACAGGTTGGTTTCCAGGAAGATCTGGCCGTCGGTGATCGAGATCACGTTGGTCGGAACGAAGGCGGACACGTCGCCGGCTTGCGTTTCGATGATCGGCAGCGCGGTCAGCGAACCGGTCTTGCCCTTGACTTCACCCTTGGTGAAGGCTTCGACGTAGTCGGCGTTCACGCGGGCTGCGCGCTCGAGCAGACGGCTGTGGAGGTAGAACACGTCGCCGGGGTAGGCTTCGCGGCCCGGGGGACGACGCAGCAGCAGCGACACCTGACGATAGGCGACGGCCTGCTTCGACAGGTCGTCATAGACGATCAGCGCGTCTTCGCCGCGGTCGCGGAAGTACTCGCCCATCGTGCAGCCCGAGTAGGCCGCAACGTACTGCATTGCAGCCGATTCCGAAGCCGAAGCCGCGACCACGATCGTGTAGTCCATGGCACCGGCTTGTTCCAGGGCGCGCACCACGTTCTTGATCGACGAAGCCTTCTGGCCGATCGCGACGTAGACGCAGGTCATGTTCTGACCCTTCTGGTTGATGATCGCGTCGATCGCCACGGCGGTCTTGCCGGTCTGGCGGTCGCCGATGATCAGCTCGCGCTGGCCGCGACCCACGGGCACCATCGAGTCGATGGACTTCAGGCCGGTCTGCATCGGCTGGTCGACCGACTTGCGGGCGATCACGCCCGGTGCGACCTTCTCGATCACGTCCGTCATCTTGGCGTTCACCGGACCCTTGCCGTCGATCGGCTGGCCCAGGGCGTTCACCACGCGGCCGATGAGCTCGGGGCCCACCGGCACCTCCAGGATGCGGCCCGTGCACTTGACGGTGTCGCCTTCGGAGATGTGCTCGTACTCGCCCAGAATCACAGCGCCGACCGAGTCGCGCTCGAGGTTCAGGGCCAGGCCGAACGACGGAACGCCGTCGGCAGTGGCCGGGAACTCCAGCATTTCGCCCTGCATCGCGTCGGACAGGCCGTGGATGCGCACGATGCCGTCGGTCACCGACACCACGGTGCCTTCGTTGCGGATGTTGGCACTGACCCCAAGGCCCTCGATGCGGCTCTTGATCAGCTCGGAAATTTCTGCGGGATTGAGTTGCATGACTCTTTCCTTCTTTCTTTGTAAGGGGCCGGGAGCCGTCAGGCCACCAGCGCAACTTTCATTTGTTCAAGGCGCGCTTTGACGGAGGTGTCGAGCACCTCGTCGCCGACCACCACACGGATGCCGCCGATCAGTTCAGGCTCTTGGCGAACCGTGACCTGGAGCTTGCGACCGAAGCGCTTCTCGAGCGCGGCCGACACGTTGGCCAGTGCCGCGGCGTCGATCGGGAAGGCGCTGTAGACCACGGCGTCGGACGAACCGCTCTTCGCGTTGGCGAGTGCCCGGAACTGCTTCGCAATTTCCGGCAGCACCGAAAAGCGCCCGTTCTCGAGGAGCGCGGACAGGAAGTTCTGGGCAGGAGCGGCCAGCGGTGCACCGAATGCACCGGCGACCACGCCGATCACCTGTTCGGCCGTGGCCTTCGGGTTCTCGGCGAACTGCTGGAGCTCCGGATTGGCCGCGATGGCGGCAATCTTTTCGAGCCAGGCGCTGGTTCCGGCAACGTCGGACGACGAAGCCTTGAAGAGCGCCTCGGCGTAGGGGCGTGCAATGGTGGCGAGTTCTGCCATGGCTTCTATCAGAGTTCGGTCTGCAGACGGGCGAGCAAATCGGCGTGAACGCCCGCATTCACTTCCTTGCGCAGAATCTGCTCCGCGCCCTTGACTGCCAGTGCCGCGACCTGCTCGCGCAGGGCTTCACGGGCCTTCAGTGCCTGCTGTTCGGCTTCGGCGCGTGCGGCTGCAACGATCTTGTTGCCTTCCTCGGTCGCGCGGGCCTTGGCCTCTTCAACGATGGCCTGGGCGCGACGTTCGGCGTCGGCAAGACGTTGTGCGGACTCGTTGCGGGCCTGGCCCAGTTCGGCTTCCACGCGCTTGTTGGCGGCGGAAAGCTCGGACTTGGCCTTGTCGGCTGCAGCGAGGCCTTCGGCGATCTTGGCAGCGCGTTCGTCCAGCGCCTTCGCGATCGGCGGCCACACGTACTTCATCGTGAACCCGACCAGGATCAGGAACACGATCATCTGAACGATCAGGGTACCGGTAATGCTCACTTTTCACCCTCTCTATGGGATTGAATCGAAGCCATTCGCTAGCAGGCTAGAGAACGACGACGCAGGTCCGACGAGAAAGACTTACTTCGGCAGGTTGGCGATTTGCGACAGGAACGGGTTGGCCGTTGCGAACCACAGGGCGATACCGGTGCCGATAATGAACGCGGCGTCGATCAGACCGGCCAGCAGGAACATCTTGGTCTGGAGTTCACCCATGAGTTCGGGCTGACGTGCGGCCGACTCGAGGTACTTGCTGCCCATGATGCCGATGCCGATACATGCGCCCACAGCGCCCAGACCGATGATCAGGCCGGCGGCCAGTGCAACAAAGCTAATAACTTCCATGATGACTCCTAGAGGACTTTGGTTGAAGAGAAAAACAAAAACAAGAACGAAAGCGGCTGATCAGTGGTGATCGTGGGCCTGGCCGATGTAGACCAGCGCCAGCATCATGAACACGAAGGCCTGCAACGTGATGATCAGGATGTGGAAGATGGCCCAGGCCGTGCCCGCGATGATGTGGCCGATGGCCAGGCCGATGCCGGTGGCCGAGAGCGACCAGGCACCGCCCATCAGGGCGATCAGCAGGAAGATCAGTTCGCCGGCGTACATGTTGCCGAACAGACGCATGCCGTGCGAGACCGTCTTGGCAACGAACTCGATCAGCTGCATGGCGAAGTTGAAGGGGTACAGCGCCCAGTGGTTGCCGAAGGGTGCGGTGAACAGCTCGTGCACCCAGCCGCCCAGACCCTTGATCTTGACGTTGTAGTAGAGGCAGACCAGCAGCACGGCGACCGACATGCCCATCGTCACCGAGAGGTCGGCGGTGGGCACGACGCGCAGGTAGGCGTGATGCGGATCTTCACCGGCGAGGTGGAAGATCTTGGCCCAGATCGCCGGGAACAAATCGACCGGGAACAGGTCCATTGCGTTCAGCAGGAAGATCCACACGAAGATCGTGAGCGCCAGCGGGGCCACGAACTTGCGGCTGGTGGCGTTGTGAACGATGCCCTTGGCCTGCTGGTCGACCATTTCGACGAGCAGTTCGACAGCCGCTTGAAAACGGCCGGGAACACCCGAAGTGGCCTTGCGGGCAGCCAGCCAGAGCAGCCAGCAACCCAGGATACCGAGCGTGATCGAGAAGAAGAGAGAGTCGAAGTTGAAAACCGAGAAGTCGGCCACACCTCCGGGCTTGGAGCTTTGCAGGTGCGTCAAGTGGTGAATGATGTATTCACCAGCGGTCTGACCATGTTCCGCAGCGTTTTCAGCAGCCATTCGGTTACTCGTCTCTCAGTTTCCGGCGCCGGGGCGAGAACATCACCGCCAACCAGGCCGCCTTCATTGTCACCACCAGGCCGACCAGCATTGCTGGCCAGCTCAGCGCCGTAATCAGCCTTGGCGCAGCAATCAGCATTGCCACGGACAAGGCCATCTTGACCATTTCCCACAGGAAGAACCCGAACACCGCAGTGCCCGGATTCAGGGAGGAAAACCGGCCGGTCAGCCCGCGCGCGAAGACCGCCGATGGAACAACCACCGCGATCGCGCCATATGCGGCGGACCAGCCCAGATTTTGCCTCCCCGTCAGCCCCCAGGCGGCCAGAGCCACCACCAGACCGACAACCAACTGACCCGCGATCACCCGCCACGGGGAAATCGATGGGTTCTTTGCACGCAGTTCACGCGCCTCATCGGCGGTCAACGGCTTGAATTCTGTATCAAGGCCTTCAGTGGCCTCCGAGTCACGACGGGCGATTGTTTTCATTTCGAATGAAGCCCGGATGACGACCCAGAATTTCTACAAAGCCATTGATTATAAGTAAAAACCCAGCCTGTCCCGCCACCCGCGCTGTCGCGCACGCAAAACGGCGCCGCATTCCCTGACGGGAGCCCGACGTGGCGCGCGCAACCATAATTCCGGCATGCACCCTATCACCGACGCCCTGCCCGCCACGCTTTGTTACCTCGATGGCGAATACACCGCGCTGCGCGACGCGAAGATCAGCGTCCTCGATCGCGGCTTCATTTTCGGCGACGGTGTGTACGAATACGTCCCCGTCTACTTCGGCCAGCCCTTTTGCTTCGAGGAGCACATGGCCCGCCTCGACCGCTCGCTTGCCGAGCTGCAGATCGAGAACCCGCTCTCCCTCGCGCAGTGGCGCGAGATCGTGATGCACCTCGTAGCGCCCGCAGGCGACGCACCGCAGTCGGTGTACTTCCAGGTGACACGTGGCGTAGCCCCGCGCGACCACGCAATGGTGCGCGGCCTGCGCCCTACCGTGTTCGTGATGGTGAACCCGCTGCCACCCATTTCCGACGCGATCCGCGCCAAGGGCGTGGCCTGCGTCACCGCGGCCGACTTCCGCTGGCAGAAGGCGCACATCAAGAGCACCAGCCTGCTGGGTGCCGTGCTCGCTCGGCAGATCAGCGTGGAGGCCGGCGCGGCCGAGACCATCATGTTCCGCGACGGCTGGCTCAGCGAGGCCTCCTCGAGCAACGTGTGGATCGTGAAGGACGGCCAGCTGATGGGCCCGCCCAAGAACAACCTCGTGCTCACCGGCATCCGCTACGGCCTCTTCGAGCGCATGAGCAAGACGCTCGGCATCCCCTTCGAACTGCGCCCCATCTCGCGCGAAGAAGTGTTCGCCGCCGACGAAGTGATCATCTCCTCGGCCAGCAAGGAACTGCTGCCGGTCGTCACGCTCGATGGCAAGCCTATTGGCAATGGCCGCCCCGGCCCCATCTACGAAAGCTTGTACAAGGCCTACCAGGAGGCCAAGGTACACAACGCTCGGAAGCAGCAAGAGCAGAAACACGGAGCCCCGGCATGACCGACAGCAACACCCCCACCACCGAAACCACCTCGATCCCCGATCCACGCAAGGAATCGCTGATCGAGTACCCCTCGCAGTTTCCGATCAAGGTGATGGGCGCCAAGGTCGATGGCTTCGTGCACGCCGTCACGCAGATCGCCGAGCGCTTCGACCCGACCTTCGACGCCACCACCGTCGAGTTGCGCGACAGCAAGGCCGGCAATTACCTTGGCGTGACCATCACCGTCACGGCCACCAGCCGCGAGCAGCTCGACGACCTGTATCGCGCGCTGTCCTCGCACCCGATGGTCAAGGTCGTGCTCTGATGCCCGGACTCTGGGCGCGGCAGGCCCTGCGATGACCGACACCGCCGCCGCAATCGCCGCCGCCATCGAGCTGCGCCCGCTGGGCCGCGTCGACTACGCCGACACCTTCGCGGCAATGAAGCAGTTCACGCTCGAGCGCACGCCCGAGACGCCCGATGCGCTATGGATTTGCGAGCACACGCCGGTCTTCACGCAGGGCATCGCGGGCAGGCAGGACCACATCCTCAACCCCGGCGCCATCCCTGTCGTGCAGACCGACCGCGGCGGCCAGGTCACCTTCCACGGCCCCGGCCAGGTGGTGGCCTATCCGCTGATCGACCTGCGCCGCGCGGGCTACTTCGTCAAGGAGTACGTCTACCGCATCGAGGAATCGGTGCTGCGCACGCTGGCGCACTTCGGCGTCACGGGCCACCGCGTGGCGGGCGCTCCGGGCATCTACGTGCGCCTGGACGACCCGTTCTCCCACGCCGCGCTGACCGGCCCCATGCCCGCGGCCGACCCGTTCCGAGGGCTCGGAAAGATCGCCGCGCTGGGCATCAAGGTGAGCCGCCACGCCACCTATCACGGCGTGGCGCTCAACGTGCGGATGGACCTCGAACCCTTCTCGTGCATCAACCCTTGCGGCTACGCGGGGCTGCAGACGGTCGATCTTTCTACAATCGGCATCCAAACCACATGGGAAGAAGCCGCCACGGTGCTGGGCCAGAAGCTCTGCACCTTCCTGGCGCCTTGACACACCAATGAGCACCACAGAAGTCGTCCCCGCACCCGTAGTGAGAGAGGCCCAGAGCGCCGAAACTTACAACCCCCTGGCCAAGCAGAAGGCGGCAGCCAAGCTGTCGCGCATTCCCGTCAAGGTGGTGCAAAGCGGCGAAGTGCTCAAGAAGCCCGACTGGATCCGCGTCAAAGCCGGCAGCCCCACCACGCGCTTCTACGAGATCAAGCAGATCCTGCGCGAGAGCAACCTGCACACCGTCTGCGAAGAGGCCTCCTGCCCCAACATCGGCGAATGCTTCGGCAAGGGCACGGCCACCTTCATGATCATGGGCGACAAGTGCACGCGCCGCTGCCCCTTCTGCGACGTGGGCCACGGCCGCCCCGATCCGCTCGACAAGGACGAGCCGATCAACCTCGCGAAGACCATCGCCAAGCTGCGCCTGAAGTACGTGGTCATCACCAGCGTGGACCGCGACGACCTGCGCGACGGCGGCAGCCAGCACTTCGTCGACTGCATCAGGAACATCCGCGAACTCTCGCCCACCACGCAGATCGAGATCCTCGTGCCCGACTTCCGCGGCCGCGACGACCGCGCCCTCGAGATCCTCAAGGCCGCGCCGCCGGACGTGATGAACCACAACCTGGAAACCGCGCCGCGCCTCTATAAGGAAGCGCGCCCCGGCAGCGACTACCAGTTCAGCCTGAACCTGCTGAAGAAGTTCAAGGCGCTGCATCCCAACGTGCCGACCAAGAGCGGCATCATGGTCGGCCTCGGCGAGACCGACGAAGAGATCCTGCAGGTCATGCGCGACATGCGCGCCCACGACATCGACATGCTGACCATCGGCCAGTACCTGTCCCCGTCGGGCTCGCACCTGCCGGTGCGCCGCTACGTGCATCCCGACACTTTCAGGATGTTCGAGGAAGAGGCCTACAGGATGGGCTTCAGCCACGCGGCGGTGGGTGCGATGGTGCGGTCGAGCTATCACGCCGACCAGCAGGCGCACGCCGCGGGCGTCTGATGACAGCGACCAGAAGTGAGTGAGAAAAACCAGAAGTCGGTGAGAATTTTCAGAAGTATTTGAGAATCTCCAGAGGGAAACGCGTTGGGAACAGGCCTCTCTTTTCCCAAGCCACTGAAGCTGGAGCCCATCGACTCCGCCCTCACCGTTCGAGCCTTTCCCAAAGATTCCAACCTCTGGCGCATCGACTGGTTCGGCCCGATCGCCTTCCCGAACCGCTACGAACGCAATAGTCAGCCTTCGGTCCTGATCTTCATTTCGCAGGTTGAGCCGCAGACGCAGACATACGAAGGCCTCGGGCACTACAACCAACAACGCAAGCTCTGGGTGTCCGTCGGCACCGCGATGTTGCTGAGGATCGGCGACATATGGAAGAACCAGCGGCCGTACTTTGAGCCGCCGCATACGAACCATACTTTCTCCGGCCTCGTCGTCGACCGATCCACGCTTTCCATCGTCAAGGCAGGCTCAGGCAGAGCGGATGGCAGCTTCCTGCTGCCGCTACCCGATCACCCATGGCACATGAACAACACGCACTCCTACTGCGCTCAGGTGGAGCTGCCCTCGGGCAATCTGCTGTTGATCCCGTGCATGGAGCTCGTTCGCTTCTACTTCGGCTCTTCCAGCACGCTCCTGTCCAGGATCTTCACCCCGCCACTCACCGCCGACATGCTGTACACCGACTACGGCTACGACGAGCGCGGCAAGCTCGTGGTGATGCTGGCGGACTTTCTTCCAGCCGACAGCGCTGAGGACATTGCCCGGATAGCGACAAGCAAAGTGGCTCTCCATGCCGCGCAGTTGATCGGCAACTCGTGTCAGCAGGCGAGCGCCCTTGGCCAGGAGGCCTACCCGATGGCGAGATTCCCCTTCGAGGGCAAGACCGATCTGAAAGTCGCCGGCAGGTGGATAGGCAAACCAGGCTCAGGTACCTTTTTGGTCTACCGGATCGAATCCTGCAGCCATCCCTTTCCATTCAAGGCACTCAAGTACCAGCTCAGCTCGCTACAAAAACCCAGGTACAAGCCAGGCCCCGAACATCGGGCTGCACAAGCAGCCACGGGCGCGGATGGCAAAAGCGGCGGGGGAACAAGGCCCCCCAAAGATCCGGGCTTGGTCGAAACGGATGCGTCGAAGTCAATCACGCCGCAAGTATTTCGGCGGCGCGCCACTCGCAAATTCACCGACCTGGAGAACAAGCGCGTCTGGGGAACTTCGATCACCAAACAACTGGCCGCCCAGCAGGCCGCGGGAAAGCCTCATCCCTCGATAGAGGATCATGCAGTCGGAGAGCCGAGCTCCGAGGAGCGAGTGCGCGCCGTGACGCTGAGCGAGGCAGCGGAAAGCCACGTGCGACAGGTGGCACCGCAACCCTTTGTCCGGGTGACATTGGAGGCCTTGGCCCTGCAGAACGCCGTCAACGTGGAATTGCTGACGACCACACGCGACGGCTCGAACGCTGTGCCACTCGAGCTGCTGGCCGACGAGGACGGCGTCATCGACGATGCGCTGCTGGTCCGGTCCGGGTTCAGGCATCGCGCCCGGCTCGCCCTGGCCTTCGCCCTCAGAGCGCCCGAAAGCGATCGCGGAGCGCTGTGCATCGTCATCGAGGCGTCGACCATCTTCCCGCTGGTGTATCCACTGGCCGATGAAGCGGCGGATGTTGCCGACTCCGATGTTGCGCTCGAAGTGGCGCTGCGCCGCTGCGCGGCGGACTTCCTTGAAGTGGAAAACTCGGCAGCTCAGCCAGGCGACATGAAGGCCCACGGCTTTCGGGTGAAAGCCGATGATCCTGAGGCGGCCCAGATCATCAGCGCCTGGGCTGCAAATCTTTTTGCCGCCCCCGACTGAAGTCGCCCATCCCGATCCGGGTCACATCGTCGCTAGCCGGGCAGCAGTCCGCGAAAGAGCTTTGACAACTGGCACGTCGTTGATGAATGGTGGCCGCAAGCCCTGCGGCTCCAACCAGCTGCGAGGACGCATTTCGTACTTCGGCACCACGATAACCCGAGGCTTGACCCCCACGAGGGGCTGCCTCTGTGGGCGTTGCCGCAGGCAGGTCTGCACATGGATGTCGATCTCGTCAATGCTCAAGGCCTGCGCCAGCTTCTGCGCCAAGGCTGCACGGCTCTTGCTGGCCGTCCCTTTGCCCAGCCCAAGCTCGGCCAGCTTGGCGATTGCTTCGTCCCGCCAAAGCATCTCCGCAAGCCGCACAGGATCACGTGAGGGGTTCGGGCGAGCCGCCCGCACGCAACGCATGGCCAGCTCACCACCCAACCCACAAGCGATCCATACACCCCACCACTCAGGCACCGTGGCCGTGACGTCGTTCACGTGCATGGGCACCGTGGCCACGTTCGCGAAGCCGCAGACAGCACCGTAGGCCTCAGCCTGGACGGGCAGGCGCGTCACCCGGTCCTTGCCGGCCTTGATCTCAAAGCCGGTCAGCGAGGCGCCTGTCACGACGATATCGGCTCGCACCGTCTGGCTTTTCGCCGGAAGGCAGAGCTCTTCGAGAACGAGTTCCTCTGCCCGCCAAGCACCCGCACTCTTGAGCAGCGTGCGCAGCTGCACGTCATGCGCCACGGCGCCCTCATCCAGTGGAAGCCTGAAAAAGGGGTGTCGGATGTACGTCATATATGCAACTATGCAATAATAAATGCATGAACGTCAATGTTGTACTGCAGAGAATCCGCCAAGCCATGGCGGAGAAAAACCTCAAGCAGATCGATATTTCCAGAGGTACTGGCATCCCTCAGCCGACCCTTAGTCGATCGTTCTCCCAGGCGGCCAAGGTCACTCCGACCCACCGCAAAATATGCAAATATCTTGGAATATCGTTAACCGAGGACATGGGTGGTGCGGGGGCACAGGCACTACACCAGGCAGTGCTGGACGCGTGGGACGGCACCGAGCGCCATGCCCAGGCACTTGCGAATCTCGTGCGGGCCGCTGCCCGCGCTTCCGCGGCCTCTTCCACATGGGGTAAGTCGTCATGACCCAGCACGCAGCGATATTTCTCGGGCACACGGCAGTCCACCTGGAACTGCCGTCCGCGGCGAACGAGGTGGTCCCAGGCGTTCCCTGGGGCGCGATCGACGCCTTTCCAACTCCTGCCTACTGGGCGTTCCAGGTCATGGCCCGACGAGTCAACGGCACCAGCGTGCGCTACAGGATCGGCGACACCCTCGCCGAGGAGGTCGCGGCCTGCCTGCTCGGTGGCCACGGAATTCCGGCGAGCATTGGCCTCGCCGCATTCCGGCATCTCAAGCAGCACGGGCTTCTTTCGCTGGAGCGTGGCGCGCCCACGGAGGCCGATTTGCTGGCACAGCTGTCGACCCCCATGGAGTTGGAAGGCAGGTCTGTGCTTTACCGATTCGCGAAGCAGAAGGCGCGCTACCTGAACGCCGCGTTCAGCAGATTGGCCGAGGCCCCCGCGCCGACCGCCTCCGGCCGGCAGTTGCGGGACTGGCTGCTTCCGATACAGGGGATCGGCCCCAAGACGGCGTCATGGATCGCACGCAACTGGCTGGGTGCGGACGACGTGGCGATCCTGGACATTCACATCCTTCGCGCCGGGATGCTGGGCGGCTTCTTCGAACAGGGGCTCACCGTGGAGCGCGACTACCTCAAGCTCGAACAGCAGTTCCTGGCGTTCGCGCGCGGGCTCGGCGTGCGCGCCTCCGAGCTCGATGCACTGATGTGGCTTGAAATGGCCTCGTCCCAAACGACTGTCCACGAACTCCTGCGGGAGCACCTGCCAGCGAACACGGCGAAGCAACAGACGCAGAGCCAGCGGCAGACCGGATCACGTGCGCGCGTCCACCAGCGCCGCGCCGACACTCGCCAGGCCCGGCTCATCGATTGAGCATCCGGCTCTCTGGTCAATGGAGAGGAGCTCAAGTCAAACGTCCGGACACTACCGAAGTCCCGGAGTAACCGCCCGGCCAAGTAACCTTGAACCCGGCTGCTGCGCCAAGGATGCTCGTGTCCGCACCAGAGTTCAGGTCCGAGGTCGCGCAGGCATGCCGACAGCCGGGCGTGTCGATTGCGGCCGCGGCACTAGCCAATGGCCTGAACGCGAACATGGTTCGCAAATGGCTCATCGACGCCGAGACGCGACGCGGCACAGCGGCGTCGCCAATCTCGGCCGTGTCAGCCACGAATCTCAGCGCGCATTAACAGGCATGAGCCCTATGCGTACATCAGTGACGTGCCAGAGCAACTGCCGACGCACCCGGCCAGTCGCATCGACAAGTTGCTTTCGCCTCGGTGATCAGCCGCTTCCTGACCGGCTGTTCGCAGGCCTTGCCGGCGATCATGTGACTTGGGCCGAACACATACCTCTTATCATGTTCGGCCACTGACCAATGAATCAGCATACCTTAGGAGGGCATATGCGGAGATGGCAAGTTGTGCTGGGGGCGGTACTCACTGGCTGGAGTCTGGGCGCTCACGCAGCGGAGTTGGGCATCGCGGCGTTCAACATCGCTTGGGCCGGTTCTGAGGCCGACTTCAACGAGCACATCCGGGTCTGTACCAGCCCCCAGGTGAACTGGTGCGACACACGTGCCAAGATCGTCAAGGGTGAAACGGCGCCCACACCTGAAGAAGATGCACGCGCGAAGCAGTGCCAAGCGGACTTTGACACTGCCGCTGGCGGCGCCGGCAAGGGCCTGCTCGTCGCACCGTGCAACGCGTACAAGCTCACCGCGTCGAAGTGGAAGAAGGCGACGCCTGGGATCTATGCCGAGAAGCTTGAGGGGCTACGCCAGACCGTCGATGGCCTCATCCGTGGGCGGCGCGTTGACGTAATCGCCTTCCAGGAGGTCCGCTCCGCCGACGTTATCAAGGAGATCCTCGGCAGCCACTCGGCCGATTTCGATGCATGCGTCGCGGACCATACGTCGTTCCAGACGGTCGGATTCGCGTGGCGGCGCTCGGTGACGTCCAAGCCTGGGCAATGCACTCCTGAGACCGGCCTCGCGATCAAGGAGAACCTCCAGGATCCGGCGTCTCTGCGATACCTGCGGCCCGGGGTGGCCTTATTGCTCACCATCGGCAATGACCCCTTCACGCTGATGAACGTGCACCTCAAGTCCAACTGCGCCAATCTCATCACCAGCCCGGCCTTCAAGGGTCATGAACTGACCGACCCGGACGCGGCCTGCCAGGTGCTGAACCGCCAGGTCGCGCCGCTGGAAGCCTGGATCGATGGTGTGGCCAAGACTTCACCCTTGTTGGTCGTGCTCGGGGACTTCAACCGCAGGCTGGACGAGGAGGCTGCCAAGCTGGTGGCCTCAAAGGACGTGCGCACGGACCACACGGATCCTGCGACACCGAACAAGACGGGGCCCAATGGCGAGGTCAGCTCCAGATTCCTCTGGCAGGAGCTATCCGACGGAGACCCCGCCCTGATTCAGGTTCCGCCGCCCGTGACGACAGATTGCAAAGGGTTTGAAGGCCTGGACCACATCCTGATCAGCGCGGCGCTGAGCGCGCGACAGACCGGCCAGCCCTCGTCGGAGAAGGTCAAGGTCAAACAAAAGGACAAGCAGGTCATCATGACCAGCGATCACTGTCCGCGGATCACCAGGCTCACCCTCTGACCTCGCGCTATCCGGCGAGCCCCCCTTAACGGCCGGCCAGGCACCGGCCTCACGCCCCTTCAATCTATGAAAATCGAAGTTCGCAATGCCGCCGAACTGGCTGCTTGGTTGGCGCTCCCCGGACCGGCCGTCATCCAAGATCTCGACCTTACTGCAGCGTCAGCGGAGATCGCCAAGCGCGACCTCGCCGGCTGTGCATTCCTGGGCTGTGTCATGACCCCTGGTCTGGCCAAGGCGGCGGGGGAAGCGCACTGTCTAGTACTCCCGCCCATTAAAGCGTCGGATGAAGCCCCCTTCAATCCGTACTCAGTGAGCATGTACACGCCGGGCGAGCTCTACGATGGCTATGACCCGGACGATGCTGACACCTACGACAAGTATTTCGACCGCAAGGTATACCTCTCGTACATGTCCCTCGGCCCGCCGGCTGAGCTCAAGCCGGTGGCAGCCGATGTCCTGCTGCTGCGCCGGATGCATGACGCTACGATCGCCACCGCGCTGGACAGCTTCGTCAAGGGTACGCAGGGACGCATCGTCGCCATCATGGGTGGCCACGATCGGGCTCGCAACGACGCGCTCTACCTTGACGTGGCACTGTTGGCGCTGGAGTTGACGCGCAAGAACTACATCATCGCCACAGGCGGTGGTCCTGGCCTCATGGAGGCCGCCAACCTAGGCGCCTACGCGGCCGGATTTGCTGACCCAGAAGCCGTGGTGAAGGCGTCCGTCGAGCTGTTGAAGACGGCCCCGACGTACAAGGACGCGAACTGGCTGAAGGTCGGCTACCAAGTGTGGAAGGAGCTGGGTAAACCGGTCGACTTAGAGAAGAGCCGCAACCTCGGCATCCCTACTTGGTTCTACGGGCACGAGCCGCCAAACTTGTTCGCCACTGACATCGCCAAGTACTTCGAGAACAGCGTTCGGGAGGAAGGCTTGCTGGCCATCGCTCATTCGGGCGTGCTCTTCGCCGAAGGCAATGGTGGCACCGTGCAGGAGATCTTCCAGGACGCCTGCCAGAACTACTACCGCACCTACGCACAGCTGAAGAGCCCGATGGTGCTGCTGGGAACCGCGTACTGGAACTCGGCCTATTCCGACTACAGCAATCCCGCCGATCGCCGACGGCCGGTGTATCCAGTACTGAAGAAGCTGGCTTTCGAAAAGGGTTTCGCCGACTACGTCCACATCACTGATAGCACGGCCGACGCGATCGATTTCATCGTCAAACACCCGGCTGTCAAAGCCTAGTCGTCCGCCAGGGTGCTGGGCGCCCGTGACGATCAGAGAAGGGGAGAACGAGCATGAAGCTCGTCCGAGATAGTCATTAAGAACTTCAGGCTGCCGCAGGATGTGCGCATGCAGCTAGGCACAACGGTATCACAACGATCCTGGTGGGCCCTAATAACAGCGGCAAGACTCAACCATCGAGACAATGCTGGCGCTCCTGCAAAGGCCGATCAAGCAGTTGTCAATCACCATCCTGACCGTGGGTGACTGGCTGTCGAAGGTGAGTTGGCCGTACGCCTACGTCTCGGACACTTGGCACGAAATCGTGAAGATCTGGGTGTCTGACCAAGCCTCGCCCTGCGGCCGCCATCTGCAGGGCATCCTCCGGATAACGGGACAAGAGCACGCCCATGGCAATATTGACCCCCAATGTGCATGGTCACTTGCGCGGGCGATAGAGGCACCTCCATCGGACTTGATCGCCTGACCCGGCCGCGCCTTGGAGCAAGTTGCCGAAGAGAAGCGACCATGGTTGACAACGATCTCCACCGACGAAACCGCGGGAAAGAATGAACTCCGCAGTAAACCTACCAGCACCACAACGCGAGCGACTGCCGATCGCGCAGCGCCGGGCCGAAGAAAAGCTGAGCCAAATAGTTCCAGATCCGGCAGCCTTGCGGCTGCTGAACACCGCCAGGCACGCCAGTAGTGCAAGGCAACGGGTGATCTGGCTGCAGCGTGCGGCTTCTGCCTGGTCGAAGCCGCTGCAAACAGTTGCTGCATGCAGAAAGGGTTGCGACCACTGCTGCCACATTCCGCTGACCGTCACACAGGTCGAAGCGGAATTGATCGGAAAGGCCATTGGTCGACGACCGACGCCTCCGGCGACTTCGGTACACCTCCTCGAGCTTGGCGACCATGCTCAAGATTGGAAGACCGCGCAAACGCAGCTGCAAGCCTCAGCGCCAGCAGGCCCATGTCCGTTCCTGGTCGACCACCAGTGCGGAATCTACGAGGTTCGTCCGCTCGCCTGCCGGGTCTTGCTGAACCTAGACGACGATGAGCTGCTGTGCCAAAAGGTCGAAGGCGTCGAGGTGCCGGTGCCTTATGCCAACGCCATGCAACTCAAGGCCCACTACTTGGCGCTTCAACCTGCTGGCGTGTTGGCAGACATACGGGCCTTCTTCCCTCCGCAGCACTCGTAGTTCTACGGGAACGAAAACAGTTCAATAGGACTTAATCGGCCCCACGACCTCAAATACGAGCGGGACGCCCTCTACCTCAGTCGGAAGGTTCCGCCCAATGACCGGCTTCTCAAGATTGACTTTTACGGCATAGCCCTTCCCACGCCGTGTCAATCCGATTCCCCGCAAGCCGGGGACTCGGGAAAGCACGACCTTCGCCCGAATCTTCGCTGCCCGAGCGTCGTCGATGGTTGCCGTAGCCATGTCAGCATATTAGCTCAACCTTCAAGGCCTTGAGCACATCATGGATGGGGTTGGCATAAGTCAAGCCGGCGTTATTCCGTCCCCCAGATTCGGATCCGGCAAAAAGCAGCGCTACGGCCTCATTCCGCGAATTTACGATCAAGGATCCGCTGTCGCCTCCATCCGAGAAAGGCCGCGCGCCGATGCCTTCAATCTCGATCGTTTGATCAAAGCTGAGGTTTCCTTGTTCGTAGGCCACGACGACGTCGTCCAATTCGAATGCCGTCACCCGGCCCTTGGTCAAACCCGTCGTTCGCCCTAGCTTGGCAACTCTCGCGCCCTCATTTATGCCGGCAGACGCCAGACCCGCTAGCTTGCCAAGGCCTCTGATCGAGGAGGAATCGTACTGAGCACCTTCGAGGCCAAGTTTGGCGATCGCGCAGTCCACAAGGTTGTGTCTTTTTTTCAGCGGGATGAAATTACTGAGTTCCGCAACCTTGTCCTTCGAAGGGGTCCCATTGTCCAACCGCCCCGGCTGGAGGACGGCATCGCCGATAACGCCCAAGTTCTCCTTGGCCAGCACATGATTGTTGGAAAGAATGAAGGTGACCCACTCTCCATCGATAGCGCGTTGCACAAAGCAGCCCAAGGTGCCTGCAGTAATGTCTCGATGTCCGACAGAGATTCCAATCTTTAGCGGGCGATGACGACGCTGCTCCCAAGACAAAGCAGCACGCTTTTGGATACGCCCGACAAACTTGATGTCGATCTCCCCTCTGGCCATCTCCGTCAGACGAGTCAATTCTGGGCGATCCAGTAAGCTTCGACGTTGCAGTCTGATCGCCAAGCGGTATTCCTTGCTCGTGGGATGCTGAGAGACACCGAGCGCCATGAAACGCTCAGGTTGCGCATTTCGCACCGTTTTCAGATCCGAGGCGGCACGGGCAAATCTTGCCGTGACAACGCTCTCAATCATCGGCTCGACAATACGCTGCACGGCGAGCGCCTTCAATTCACGAACTGAATCGAGTTCCACCTTACTGCCTCCGATGCTGCATTGGTCGTTTTTCGGCCACGACCTTTGGGTTTGACTGGATTTGACCAGAGCATTGCCCGCCGAGTCATAGCTGAACATCCCATATTCGAGTGGCGCTGGTCGACGAAACAGTCGCCATCGGCAAGTCAAATCACACGCGAGCGCCCACAAGCGCCGCGCCGACCCCCGCCAGCCCCGGCTCATCGACGAGCTTTCCGGCCCAGGGTTCTCCTGTGATCCCCAGCGGCACAAAAGCAAGACCCAGCGCTTCGGCCGCCAAGCTCAGATACCCCAACAAGATGCCGGCATCGCGCCATACGAGACTATCGGAGTTGAGGTATTTCGCAGCGGTCTTTCCCGGCTCTGCGACGAGAAGCAAGAGCGTGGCTGCGGGTGCCGTGACCAGTTCATCCATCGCCTTTCGTACGACATGCACATCGGGGCCACCAGGCACCGACACGAGTTCATGCCCCATCGGGTCATATCTATTCCAGCCACCAAGCTCAAGGTTCTGGGCGATCAGGTGCACGGGATGGATCGCGCCGGCAGAAGGTGATGGCCGCTGCGTCAGAGGAAACCCAAGATGCTGCGGACCACACGCCAACTGCTGATTGGCCAGCGCAAGCAGCCACCCCAGTCGATCCAGCGGCAGCGGCGCGAACTCGCGCGCCGAGCGTCGACGGATTGCGAGGTCCATGAAGGATCGTTTGAAGAGGGAGTCATCCGACGACAGCTTCGCCAGCGGCTGCAAAGGGATTCGCTTGCCTTGCGGCCAATGCACAGGCGTGTAGCGCTGCGCTTCGGAGCGTGGCCGGGGATTCCCCAGATCAAGCCATGTCACGCTGCAGCTCTTCGAGCACTTCGAAGTACTTGTTGCACCCGCGGCACTGAGCACATGCCACGTTGGCCTTGTGGCAGCTGTGCGCCCAAGCCAGCTGGTCCAGAGGAACCCGCGCCAGCCGCACCAGTTCGGCCGTGGAGAGTTCGATGGCCGGCGCTTCGACTCGCATGCCACCTTCCTGCAGATTCAACAAGCGATCCAGCGCATCGACAAATTCCTGCGTCCCATCCCGATGACTGCCGTCGGACTTCACGGTCCCCAGCCACAGATGGGAGACGCCGAGTGAAATCGCCTTCATTGCGGCGAGCGTCGCCAGGAGCTGATTGCGATAGGGCCACCAATCGCTCGCGGGTGCATTGGGATCGGCCTTGCCTCCGGCCATGTCGCCCGAACCCAGCGCGCGGCAATCGACGCGCAGGATGTGATGGTCGATATCGAGGACTGCACAGATGGCCTTCGAAGCCCGCAGCTCCGCTTCAGCCGCCAGTTGCCCATAGTCGATGGTGATCGCGATGTCAGGACGCTTCCACCAGGCAATGCTGAGGGAATCCATCCCGCCCGACAAGAGCAGCGCCGTCTTCATAGGCTCGCAGCCAGCCAGATCGCCCGATAGACAGCACCAACATAGTCCTTGGCGAGGATGCAGCCCGAGCCCTCGATCATTTTCTTGTTCTCTTCGCTTTCGTTCTCGCAGTAGACGATGACGGGTTTGTTCAAGGCCCGCGCATATCCGATCTCGTAGATCGTCCCCGAATCGAGGCCGTCACCGATTGCGAACACGAAATCGGCATCCTTGATCCCGTCCAGGTCCTTCGACACCACGTCGTCAGCCGACCCCAGGCCAACGTCGTGATACGGCGAAAACACTGTGAGCCCCATGCTGCGCAAGTTGTCCCGCGCCTGCTCGATCAACCACAGTTGCGCCAGCGTGAAAAACGGTCCCGCAAGATACACGGTCGGTCGCCAGCCCGCCGCATAGCGCTCAGACACGGCGATCGCAGGAGGATCGAACGCAGCCAATGATTCAGGCGTCGCGAAGGAGCGCGTCTCACAGTAGAACGCCGTCGCCTTCGATGCCAAGTCGGCGCTCTCGGCGGGAGTGCAACCACGCTGCATCCACTGGTGTGCGAAGTGGGCGACGAAGTTGTCGCCCGAGCCAATCTTCCACACCTCCTGCGAACGGTAGGCCGGCACGGCATGGACGTTCGTGCCGTCAAAGACAAGCGCCCCTCGCGGCCCACGCTTGATGACCACGACACTGGCTCCGTGCGTTTGCAGCAACTCTCTGGCCATCTCTTCGACGGGCACGTCCGTCTTTCCCGTCATCAGCGAGGCCTCGTGCTGGTTCAGAACGAGTGCGAGCTCCTTGGCGGTGGATCCGTTTTCATGGAACGGCCGCGGATTCAGCGCATTCTGCGGGTCGTAGACGACCCGATCACCGTGAACCCGTGCATCACTCTCCAGCATCCCGAAGCGAACGATGCGCCGCGAGCTGACCTCGATTTCAGGAAGTGGTTCGGCGACGCCATGGATGCGCGGCGTTTCCAGTCCATGGTGATAGTCGAAAGCCACCGACGTCGACGCCATTCGCGTCCGGATGAACATGGAGGTTTTAGAAAACGCGGCCCACTGGGCGATGACATCGGCACTACGGGGATCGACATATCCGTGCAGTTCCACAGCGCCGCGCATTGCCGCAATCGCAGAAGCAGCCCTGCCAGCCGAACCAAAGATCTCGCGCCACCGAGGGCGCATGCATCGCTCGTGATAGATGCCACCCACGACCGCGATCGGATCCTCGGATATCGCCCCTGATGCATCCATAGGGCGTGATGTCAGAGCGACACGGGCCGCACGCTCACGCGAACCTGTCCGTTGGATTTGGAAAGAACCTTCGCTTCGTAATCGGTGCCGGCATTCATGCACTCGCGCAGGCGCTGCAACTGAGGGGCTGCAAGTCCGCCCGCGACTTGGCCGTTGTGCACGACCACCACGACGGTCATCCCGTTCATCTGCCGACTCTCCACCGGAAGCACATCGTTCACCTGAATGCCCGCGATGACGGCCGCATTCGGCGAGGTCAGCTGCGTCTCGATGACCAACGTGTCGCAGCTGATGTCCCAATCGGCAGCGCCACCGCCGCCTCCACCACCTCCGCCAGATCCCGACATGGTCCACCTCCTGTTGTAGTGAAACGCAGGCTATCGACAGATACAGGGGACGCAATACCGAATTCTGGGGATGAGAGAAATGCGCCAAGTGAGACTACTTTCAACACTTCGCTATCGCGAGGACGGGAGGGGTGTGTGGAATCCGCTTCTTGCAACTTATTCGTTACTTTTTTTCAAAATAGCCGGAGGGCTTAGGGTGAGGGAAGTCGTAGGTGTCCTTGCGCTGCTCGCGGGCGCGGGTGTCCTGCTCCATGTCAACTTGGGGCAGCGGGATCGACGTTTCAAAACGGGCTACAAGAACAACCAGGTCCCGACACAGATGGCTGCCGGCCCGCGCCTCAAATGGACGGCGATTCTCTGGACCATTGGAGGTCTGTGCCTGGCGAATGCAGCCGTTCTCGCAGGACTTGCAATCGTGGCGGCCTGCATTGGCGCGGCATGGATTGCCTGGAAGCAATACCCCAAGCTTTGGGCTCGATTCCAGGGCAATACGCCCGAAAACTCGGCATTCACCACGGCGCGCTGGTCCCTCTGTGCCGCCGCCGGAGGCACCGCAGCATACGCAACGGCACTTGCGATCGGGCTGGGAGCCCCTGGCGCCGCAACTCCGCCCGTCGCGAGCGCGCCCGCGGTCTCTCGCCCTGCGAAAGTTTCGGCGAACACTCCCGAGAAGCGTCCTGCTGTTGCAAACACCAATCGTGTCGCGGCTCCGCCGCGCTCCGAGCCCGTCGAGGAAATCCTGGAGAGCAACCGTCGAGCAACACCTGCCGTGGTGATGCCCGTCGAGGTCGCGCGTTCCGTTCCCACGATCGGACCTGTGGATCCCGTGCCCGCCAGATCGCTGGAGGCCGCGGCAGTGCCTGCTCCCGCCATGCCGAGATCATTTGCTCAGCAAGAGAAGAATGAAAGGCAAACCAGAAGCGTCGATGACGATGATCTCGATCCAGACGATCATGCACCGCGCGACCTTCGGGCTCTCGGCCCGATGAGAGGCATCTCCGGTGCCCGCGGACTCAACGTCGCGCCGGGAGCCTCATTCAACCAGCGATTCCCGTACACCCCTCCTGCCCAGCAACGTTCATCCGACGTTGCGAACGCTGAAACAGACGGTCGAGGCAACGCCTACACGCCAGCGGAGCGCACACAGACCAGCCGCATGCCAGCGGAGCGCGTCCCGGTCGAGCGCGGTGTGGTCGTCCCCCAGCGCCAGCCGCTGCAGAGATACGCCCCTGCGCGCTCGGATGCCTCCACAGAACGCTTCGGTCCCCAAGGGGACGGCCCCTGACACCCCCAGCATCGAGCGCCTGCGTGCTTCATCTCCATCAACCCCACAGGAATTCTCCATGACAGAACAGATCGGCTTCGGTACTTCCAACTTCGCTGACAACGCCGAACCACGCTGCCCCTGCGTGCTGCTACTCGACGTGTCCGGGTCGATGTCCGGCGCGCCCATCCAGCATCTCAACGACGGACTTGTCACGCTCAAGGACGAGCTCGCAGCAGATGCCCTGGCGATGAAGCGTGTGGAGATCGCCATCGTGACGTTCGGCCCTACCCAGATCCACACGCCCTTCACTGGTGCTGAATCCTTCTATCCGCCGACCCTGTCCCCGCAGGGAGCGACGCCTATGGGCGAAGCCATCAGACAAGGTCTGCAGCTCGTGCGCGAGCGCAAGGAAGAGTACCGTGCCAACGGCATTCCGTACTATCGCCCGTGGGTCTTCCTGATCACCGACGGGGGGCCCACCGACGAATGGCAAAGCGCAGCAGCGGCCGTCAAGGAAGGCGAAGCATCCAAGGCCTTTGCGTTCTTCGCCATCGGCGTCAAAGGAGCGAACCTCGAGGTGCTCAGCCAGATCAGCGTGCGCTCGCCACTGACCTTGGACGGACTGAAGTTCCGGGAACTCTTCAGCTGGTTGTCTTCTTCGCTCAAGTCCGTTTCGCAGTCCACGCCTGGTACCGAAGTGAAGCTCGATGCGCCAAGCGGCTGGGCATCGGTGTGATCGCCCGGGGAAGGCTCTGGGCATGAACTGGCGCGTGGTATCTGCGATTGCCATCGGCACCTCGCACCGTACGAATGGTTCGGACTGTCAGGACGATTGCTGGGCCATGGTCGAACAGTTGGGCGCAGAGCGGGTCCTCGCCGTCTTTGTTGCTGACGGTGCAGGCTCAGCGCGCTATGGCCGCGACGGTGCGACCACCGCGGTGCAATCTGCCGCACGCTTCATGACTGAAGCATTCGCGTCGGAGGCACCGAGACTGACGATCGAACAAGCGCCCACGCTGGCTCGCGACTGCATTCAGGCGGTGCGCTCAGCGATATTCGAACTGGCCAGCGCCAAGGATGACGCAGGCGCTGCAGGTGGCATCGATCCCATCGACATAGCGGGCAAGAAGGAGCTCGAGCCACGCGATTTCGCATGCACTTTCCTCGGGGCCATCTCGACCTCCCAGGCAACGCTTGTTTTCCAGATCGGTGATGGGGCCATCGTATTGGACACGGGCAACGGACTGGAACTGTTTGCTGCGCCGATGACAGGCGAGTACGCCAACATGACGCACTTCGTCACGCAGGACGACTGCCTCGACGTCATGGTGCACAAGCTGTATCCCAACGGGGCTCTGAAGCTTGCCGCCTTCAGCGACGGCCTGCAGCGTCTGGCGCTGAACATGGCCCAAGGGACACCTCACGAACCCTTCTTCGAGCCCTTCTTTTCGGTCCTGGCGAAAGCCACGGCCGAGCAGGAAGACATGCTGCAGGGTCAACTGGCCGCATTTCTGGACAGCGCTCCGGTCAACGAGCGCACGGACGACGACAAGAGCCTCGCGCTGGCTGTGCGCTGCGAATAGGGCCATTGCTGAACCGCACGCTCTCCCAGAAGCCCTTTTCCTGGCAAGAACCATCCTGTGATGAACAACCTGTGGACTGGCGGCGGAGCATCGGTCGCCCTCGGCAAGCAACTTGGCAAGGGAGGCGAAGGCAGCGTGTTCGACGTTCCCGCGCAACCCAAGCTGGTTGCCAAGCTGTATCACTCTGCCCCTAATCCCCAGAAGCAGGACAAGCTGCGTTTCATGGTCGCGAATGGCCACAAGGACCTGCTCGCATACTCCGCCTGGCCAGTTGAAACCCTGCACCAATCGCGTGGCGGGCCGGTCGTTGGCTTCCTAATGGAGCGCGTGTCACAGAAGCAGCCGGTTCACATGCTCTACAGTCCCGCGCACCGCAAGCAGGACTATCCCAAGGCCGCCTGGGACTTCCTGCTCTACGCCGCGCGCAACACAGCGACGGCGTTTGAAGCCGTCCATCGCCACGGCCACGTGCTCGGCGACGTCAATCAGGGCAACGTCATGGTGGGCAGCGACAGCAAGGTCCTGCTCATCGACAGCGATTCGATGCAGATTGCCGCCGGCGGCAAGGTTCATCTGTGCGAGGTGGGCGTCTCGCACTTCACCCCGCCCGAGCTGCAAGGGACCTCATCGTTCAGCACACTGGCGCGCAACGCCAACCACGATGCGTTCGGTCTGGCGCTTCTTGTTTTTCATCTGCTGTTTGGTGGCAGACACCCCTTCGCGGGGCGCCCGCTGCGCGATGACGTTGGCAATGGCCTGGAGCCGGACATCAAGGCTTTTCGGTTTGCCTATGGCTCTGATGCCCGCCAGCGGGGGTTCGCACCGCCGCCTCGCTCGATCCCCCTGACTCTGGTTCCTCCTTCGGTGCAGTCGATGTTCCATCGTGCTTTCACCGAAGCCGGTGCTGCTCCCGCGGGACGGCCCACAGCAAGTCAATGGGTCGCGGCGCTCGACCAGATGCGCAACACGCTCAAGACGTGCGGCAAGTCGAAGATGCACATCTACCCGAATCACTCCTCAGCATGCCCGTGGTGTGCATTGGAAGATCAGGGCACACACTTCTTCATCGATCTCGGGACCTTCATTGCGCATACCGGCTCCGGATTCGTACTTGCAAAGGTCTGGGCTGCCATTGAAAGCATCCATCCGCCCAAGGCACCGGCGCTGACACAGCCGTCTCAGATCAAGGCTGAGCCCACTCCGCTTCCCACGGGACTAAAGAAGGGAAAGAGCCGCACGACATCCTTCGTTGCCATGGCCGTCGTGGCGGCGCTCTTCACCTACATTGCACCTGCGCTCGGGATACTTGGGGGTCTGCTTTGCCTCGGAATCTGGCTCACGATCTCCAGCGGCGAGAGCGAGGACTACAAGAAGGAAATGGCACAACGCCGATCGCGGCAAGACACTGCCCAGAAAGCCTACGACCAGTTGGTATCGAACGTCACGCAGATCACCGCTGGGGCCAGATTCACACAAGAAAAGCAAGGACTCGCCACTCTGCGCCAAGCGTATGAGAACCTGGCCTCCGCGGAGAAGAACATGATCGAATCGGCCAAAGCGAAGGCTCAGGCACGCCAACTGCACGATCATCTTGATCGCTTCTTCATTGAGGACGCCAACATCTCCGGCCTCGGACCTGCCAAAAAGGCGGCCCTCCGGTCCTGGGGCATCGAAACGGCGGCGGATGTCAATCAATCCAGTGTTGAAGCGGTCAAGGGCTTTGGCCCGAAGCTGACGATGGCCATGCTGGGATGGCGCAGTCTGTGCGAGGCACGTTTCAGATTTGATCCCTCGCCACAAGCGCTGCAGGCAGATATTGCGCGTGCGAAAAACGAGATCGCCGCGCAGCGCCAGAAGCTCGAGTCCGGTCTGCAAGGCGGCCTGGAACGCCTTGCCCGAATGCGTGTGGAGGCCGAGGCAAATCTTGCACGCGCGACCCCCATCTTGACTCAAGCCGCGTCGACGCTCGCCCAAGCCACAGCGGACTTGGCACTCTAGGGTGCTCGACTCCTGAGCAGATGCCGGAGTTCGGGAAGTAGAACCGAAACGAACTCGTCGTACTGGTGATCGAAAGTAATCTGCTGCGTGAGGTACTGCATGAACCGCTCGGTCGTCACAGCCTGAGAGGGCGTCACGGGTGGCAGATAGCCTTTCCAGGCGAGCAGGAACAGGCGTTGCAGCTTGGGCTTGTTCCGTCGACCACGGTTGAGGGCCGATGCAAGTACGTCGTGCGGCGATGCCGAGCGGCTGCCAATGACGCGCCCGTACTTGAAGGTCAACAGGACCGGCAGAACGCCCTTCCTGCTCCAGAAGTCCCAGCTCAGTGCAGGTGCGAACTCTTCGCGCCAGTAGCGGTACCTGGTGAGCCGATAGCACGCCGCAAACACAGCATCGCATTGATCCACCGGCGCACCCGCATCGTAGTACGTGAGCGCAACCTTCAGAAAGCTATCCAGTGCCTCAGCCCAGCTACCTTCGGATTCGAATGCCTGTCGATCGAGCTCCCTTCTTTTGAACTTGTCCCAATGCCCATGGGACTTGAGCGCGAAGTCGACAAATTCCTGGGAAACGTTGGCATACTGGCCGCCTCGCACCTTGTCAGCGCCATGCTGGAGCATGAGAGCCAAGGTGACTTCATCCTCCATCTTGGCGGCCTGGCTCCTGTTGCTTGTCCCCGTGGGAACACAACGCAAAGCTTGCAGGGGTGGATGCAGGGTCGTCCATTCGGCGGCGATACCGGAGCAATGCTGCCGAAATCGTCGGGCAAAGTTGTCCGTCATCCCGACGTAGAAGTGGCCACCAGCCAGCGCGAGTACATAGATATAGAGAACGGCTGACTTCGCAACCCGTCGCTCCTTGTCCTGATCGTTCGGAGCAGGCCCATGCGCATCACCTTCTGAATCCCGCTTGGCCAGTCGCACGAACTCGGCGAAATCCTCTTCTGACACCTCTCGGCTCAATAACGCCTTCTTCCATCCGCTAACCAGAGGCCAGTCGACACCAAGGATTGCCAGTTGCTCACGTGAGTGTCCTCCTGTACAGCCGATTCCTTTGTCCAGCAATTCTTCCGTCAAACGCATACTTGCCCATTAATGGAAAGAGTGTCAGCGCGGGAGCGCGCGTCGACAGGGTGCCACGATTGGCTGCGTGGCACCAGCCGATGAGAAAATCGCATTCGATTCGAAATCCGAGGGGATGAGCCGTGTTTGAAAGCATCGTGCTGAGGAACAGCCAGGACACTGGCAATGTCACCTTGGGTGCCATTGCAGAGGCACTCCTCTTTTATCAGAACACTCGTGTCGTCATCGGGAATGGGACGCTGCAGTCACTTGCGAGGGCCGGCGGCCTCAGCGATGTTGTCGCACTTATCAAAGAGGGGCGACTGCAGGCAGTCCATTGTGAGGAAACTCTGGGCACACTCGCAAATCCCCACGGCGCCTCTACCGCGTATGACTTCACCGCCTTCAAGCTCATAGGCCATGAGAATGACCGAGGAAAAACGCGGGCCGACCGTCTCGAGATCAGCTTTCGGAACAAGGGACTCAGCGCTCGCGACGCCAAATCCCAAGCGAAAGCCTTTGTCGATGTGGTCCCGTCGAAGAGCTTGACGAAAAACGACTACGTCGAAGGCGGCATTCCAGATGCCGCCAGGGCGGACGCGCAGGACGACGAGATGCTGAAAGGGCTCCTGCGAGCAGGACTCGCCGCCGTGCCAGGGGGATACGATGCTGGCGACAGTCTTCAAGTCGACCGTGTTCGAGGTGACCTGGGTTTCTTCGTGTTCACCAACATAGACTTCGACGACGTGAACAAGCGCAGAGCGAGCATGACGCCAGCTCTTGAGCCGCTGACGCTAGCCTACCTGCTCAATCTGATCCTGGAGTCGCGTGCTGACATGCACCTGGCAGCGTTCTACGGGGGCGACTTTGCTACGACGACCGCGCATTCGGCACTGATCCGATGGCGCCAGGCCCACTTGCTCGAGCGCTCTGGCCTCAATCGCCAGGCACGTGAGGAGTTTTCGGAACTCGTCCTCAAGGGCTATCCGAGCATCCGGGATGTCATCGACAGCGGGGAGCGTTCATTCTCTGAGTTTCGCAAGCTCCTGGACAAGGCACAGAAATTCAAAACATGGCTCGCCAAGGCAACCCCAGACCAGCAGCTTGTCAGTCAGTACATCGATGCGCTGAAAGCAGACACCTGGGCTGACAAGGCACCGGCAAAGGTACTTCGCTACCTGGTTTCGCTGGGTGCAGGCGTGTTTGACCCGACACAAGGCGTCGCGTCGGGAGCAGCCGATGCTTTCATCCTGGATAAGTTCATGAAGGGATGGCGCCCCAACCACTTCGTGGACGACAGACTAAAACCATTCCTGGATGAAGATCATGGAAGACGCTGATGCCAGCTGATTGAATCCAGCGATGCCCCGAAGCCCCCTGCCGGGGGTGACATGACGGCGGGATCCGTGCTCGCATGGCAACAGGCGCCCCCTGAAACTTGAAGTTCAAGCACACAATTTCCACGTGCCCATGATGCCTACGCAGTACTTGCTCCTCTGCCTTGCAGATCACCAATTGACATCACAGGAGTCCGAACGGCACGGCGGTTCTCGAGACCGCTATGTACGCTGCCTCAACATTGGCGGTCGATGGGCAGTGCACGGCACACGCCAGTCGCCGCTTCTCGTTTGGCACACGGTACAGGCGGGTGAAGCACAGGCGGCCGCCGAGCGATCCGCCAAGGCTCGCGGGCGCCCGGTCGTGGTGCTGTCGCGAAGCGATTCCGGGTGGGTGGAGGGTCGCGAGATCCAGGTGTTCACCCCCGCATTCGAGCCGGCCCTGCTTGGCCACACAGCTCAAAGCGAAGCTAGGGCGCGTCGCCTGCGTACCGAAGTTGACAAGCTCGAAGCGTTCTGCCTGGTAGTTCGCCAAGCGTCGGCCGCTAGGAACCATGCGGAATTCGCGGAAATCAGCCGTGCAGCAGGCAAGGCTCTTCACGCCAAGTTCGGAGGTGGATCGATCGTGTCTGCCTCAGCCTGGCTGACCGGGCGCAAGGGTCAAGAGGCACTGCAAAGCGTCCTGACAGGCGAAGTGGAACTGGGCGGTCCGCTGTCAATGCAGGAGATCGCCGAGACCATTGCGCTGGCGCAGGAAGCGCAGCGCCTGCAGCAGCAAGCAGAGAACTCGACCAGCCGTCAATAGGCACCGATCCGTGAACTCTTGTGAATGAGCGTCAACGCGACGCCAGTCAATGTTCGGGAGTAACTGAGGGCTTGGCCCCTGATTCAGGCGCGCCGACGACTTTCGCGTGAGCCAAGATGAATTCGCCGATACCGGCACCCCAGGATGCCTCGAAGTCTATCGGCTCCTTGAACCCCAGACGCTCGTGATCCATGTTCCGCTATTTGAGAAAACCTTTGGCGAGAATTTCGAGCTGTTTGAGAAAAATCGCGCAGGGAAGTGAGCAAACGCTGCCATGCAGCTTTCTGAAGCTATTGGTTTCCCTGACTTTGACAAAGCTTCGCCGAAACACGAATGGGAGGAGACCTTCGGCTCCTTCGCAGCCTAGCGATTGCCGTCGCGAGAAGGTGGCAGTGCCGATCGCGACCCGGTGCCCGAGTCCGGGCCCGATGACGCACTCGGGCGGGACAGATAGGAGCGGCCGCCACGCGATCGCAAAACCCGCAGCTGTCGCTGCCACGGATGCGGTCGGCGTACGCGAGGGACACGTCTCCGCGGAATTCAAGAATTCAGCAACCGGGAGATCGCGATGCATGCCCATGCATGCGGTGGCGACAGTGCATCGCGGACATCGCCGCGGGATTGCGTCGCAAGACTCGCCGAGTTCCGCGGGTCAATTTCCCTCGAATCAGGGGCGCCCATGATGATGCGCAACGCCCTCGGTGCGAGGCACGGCCCTCATGTTTCCCGTCGACGGCAAATTGGCCGTGCCAATGGAGCCCGAGGCAAACGAAACGCTTCGTTTCATTCAAAAGCTGTAATTGCATGTCATAACCGCCCTTCCTAGGATGGCATCGCCACTCTTGGCCGCCAATCAGGAAGGTAAACAAATGAGCCAATCTGTTGAGGATTTGAAAGCGCGTCGCAAGGCGATGAACGATATCTTTGAGAAGCTGCTGGATAAATGGGCAGGTCTTACGGAAACCACCAAGAGTCAGCTGACAACAGGCATCAATAAATCATACGGACAGGCCATCAGCTTCCATCACGAATACAAGCTGGCCCGGGCGGCGGAAAAAAAGGGGCGTGAAATCATCACGCAACAGCATGCCGACGTGACCGTTGGCGCTGCGGACAACTTGTTTGCCAAGTCGATCGAGGCAAAAAGCGTCACCGCACCGACCAAAGGAGACGCCAACAACTTGATCAAGAAAGCTTTTGAGCAGTTGGGGGGCGGAACGGGGTTCCTTCCCCGGCCGGGCGATGTCAGAGTTCTGGATCTGAAGATCGAGGGCGACAACCCCTGGCCCAATGTCGGTGGTGGATACGGCGTCCCACGAAATGCCATCTCCATGGAGGACATAGCAAGCCTCGCCCAAGCAGAAATCTGGGACTTGCTGACGAATGTCACAGCCGGTGCAGGCACCAAGGCCTTGGTCACCTGGCTGGACGGGCGTGACAACATTGGACACAGGCTCAAGCAGATTCGCCTGGCTTCCTCTGCATTGGAAACAGACAACAGCCTGGATCGACTCCTGGATCCGCAGCTTGCACCGTCGACCGCTCCGAACCCTCATAGCTCAAGAAAAGTGATCGTCGCGCTCGGTGTTCCGCATGCGCTGCGTTGTCTCACCATCAAGATCAGGTATGCCAAATCCTATGTAACCTACAAAGCTCTGGACAAGGATTCGCCGATCCATCTGGATGAATTGGTTTTCCAGGTCTACCGGCATCTCCAACAAGACAAAGCCTCCATCGAGCTCGCGAAAATGAAATACAAAGTTTTCGACCGCGATGAGGATCTGCCAAGACCCATTCGGGAATTCGTCCCTGCGCGGCATTTTTGATGGGCGTTCAAAAGCCCTTCGCAGCGCGCTGGAGTTTCAGCGCGTCTGGATGAAGCGGATCCTTTCGGAGACGTCGATTCCGGCTCATGCGTTGCACCGAGGTTGAGGCGCACGCAATGTGCTGCCACCAGGGTGAATGCCCGGCCTCTGGTCGGGAGCGGTGTTGGTCATCATGGCGAGTCTTCCGAGAAGTTCTGATACCTCAAGATGGTCATCTTGCTACCAGCCCCGCCCCACGCGAGATTCAGCGTCGTGCGCAGGACTCAATCGCCAGGAGCCGCATGACGGCGATCCTCAGTTGACGTTGGTGCTGCGGTCCGCCGTAGTAGGGCTTGTCAAAGGAAGAGACTCACTCACGCTCCTGGACCTTTTGCCGGCGCTTGGCTTCTGCGTTGAGCACGCACCTGAACGCGCCATGAGGGCTCGATAGATCTCGACATGCGACTACCTTGCCGATGATCTTCAATGCCGCGGCCACTTGATGGGAAGTGGGGGCCGTCGCCCCGCCTTGCCGACAGCTTTCCTGACCCAATAGCCTGGTGGTGGTCCAGGAATGTGAGACCGAGTACAGAGCTTGCCGATTGCACGTCAGATATGCCCAGCTCTTTGGAGAATGATGAGCGTGGACGAGTCCAGACAAGGTCATAGAGCTCGTTGCGGCTCAAAGTCTTCGTCATGGCCATGCTTCAATATCTAGGCGGGTCGGTCTGCGACACGATGTTCCAACAGGAGAATGGTCTTGGCAAATACTGATTCCACACGCCTTGCAGTTCTGATCGATGCGGACAACGCATCGTCATCGGTTGTCCAAGAGCTGCTAGAGGAAGTCGCGAAGTACGGCACAGCGACGGTTAAACGTGCCTACGGCGACTGGACGACCACCAACCTGACTGGCTGGAAAGCGCACCTGCATCGCCACGCGATCCAACCCATCCAGCAATTCGCCTACACGCAGGGCAAGAACTCCACGGACTCCGCCTTCATCATTGATGCGATGGATCTCTTGTACGCCGGAAATGTGGATGGTTTCTGCATCGTCTCGAGCGACAGCGATTTCACACGACTGGCGACGCGGATGCGCGAAGCAGGCAAGGTCGTCTACGGCCTCGGCGAACGCAAGACGCCGGAACCATTCATCGCTGCTTGCGACAAGTTTGTTTTCTTCGAAGTCCTGAAGAAGCCGGTCGAGGCGACGGTCACACAACCAGTTCTCGCCGACGTCCCAGACCTGAAGGAACTGCTGTTGCACGCGATTCGCGAGACTGCGCGCGACAGCGGCTGGACTCGTTTGGCGACGGTGGGCTCCTATATCGGCAAGAACCACACCTCATTCGACTCGCGCAATTACGGCTTCAAGAAGCTCAGTGAGCTCGTCAGGAAGCAGGCATACCTAGAGGTGGCCGACGTAAAAGACGCGACGGGGTTTGTGCATGTCGAAGTTCGGTCGAGATAACGGCCGAGATCTCATGAGTTTCGATTCATTTGCCACACGCAACTCTTGCGCTGAAGCTTCAGTGACCGCCTCGGCTGCGTCTTTTTGACTGCAACACGGAACCTGCGCATTACTTGGCGCGTGCCGATCCGTCCAGATACTTGAAGAACTCGGACGGTTTCATTTCCAACCCCATCACGATCCGCATGATGTTCGTTAGCGAGAGGTTGCGCTCACCGCGTTCGACCCCGCCCATGTAGCTGCGATCGATGCCGATGTGATCGGCAAACGCCTCCTGCGAATAGCCCCGGGCCTTGCGCTCGGCGCGCACCCCGGCACCAAAGACCTCCAGGGGATTCTGTGCGACCACTCGCGTCTTCGTACTCATCCCTCGATGTTCAGAGTACGCGGTCTAAAGCACTACGGCCAATAAGTACGCGGACTTTACGTTCGCGGACTATAAGTATCTTTTTGATATGATTTTTGCGCCGGTTTCCGCATCGACGCGCGGCAGGGCCCATCGCGACGGATGTGGGACCGCTCTCAACAGGAATATCCGACCATGACACTCCCTCTCTTGGCGATGCTCGCAGTCGCATTGGTTCTCTTCTACTGGGCCTGGATCGCGTCGCCCCGTTCGATCCAGACTGGGCGCGAGCAGCTTCTCCGGGAACAAGGCCAGGCAGCCGGCGCGACCTTCTTCCCCGTCGATCCCCGGCGGATGCTAGGCGGCTGGGATGGAACCAGCATCCTGTTCGACCCGGACGTGCGCAAGGCCTGCATCGTCTTTCGTGGAAAGTCAGCGTTGACGGTCGATTTCGACTACTTCCGGACCTGGCAGCTCTTGTGGACCGAGGACTTCAGGCAGCCGGCAATCTGGCGCTTTCAGCACGTGCACTTCCTCTTCGAGACCAATGACTTCGATCGTCCGACGATCCGCGTGGCCGTGCCCTCCATGTCCTATGGCGAGACGTGGAACTCCAAGCTCTCGATCCTGATGTCCTGAGCTTCATGGGATGTAAGGAGCTACCGACGTGAAGCTGCTCATCCTTTCGGACCTGCACCTCGAGTTCGGCACCTTTCTCGTTCCGAAGGCTGACTACGACGTCGTGATCCTTGCCGGAGACATCTCGGTGCCCGGCTCCAAGGCCATGCGATGGACCCGGCGGGCGGAGAACTTCGGAGAGTCTGTGCCCATCCTGTTCGTACCGGGCAACCACGAGTTCTATTCCGGCGTCTTGCAGACCTCGCTCAAGGAAATGGCGCTGACTGCGAAGGCGTGCAACGTGCACCTCCTGGCGCCGGGCGCAGCCGAGATCGGCGGCGTCCGGTTCCTGGGCTGCACCCTGTGGACCGACTTCGAGCTGCCGGTCCAGACCAAGGCAGGGCCTCTGGTCGATGCCGAGCGGGCCATGAAGGCGGCGAAGGTCCATCTCAACGACTACTCATCGATCCGGTGGGCCGAGACACCAGAGCATGCCGATGCGTCGACGGCACCCAAGCCAAGGAAGCGGCGCCTGACACCGGAAGACACGCGCGCACTGCACCAGGGTGATCGTGCCTGGCTAGCCCGGAAGCTGGCAGAACCGTTCGACGGTCCGACGGTGGTCGTGACCCACCATGCCCCGCACCGAAACTCGCTCGCGCCGCACTACCAGTCCGACTGGCTATCCCCAGCCTTCGTGAGCGAGCTTCCGGACTCCTTCTTCGAGGTGCCGTCACTCTGGGTGCATGGCCACCTCCACGAGAGCCGTAGCTACAGCGTCGGCAATTGCCGGGTGGTGTGCAACCCGCGAGGGTACGTGCGGCATGGCCGTGACCAGGAGAACAAGCAATTCAACCCCGGACTCGTGGTCGAGCTATGAGTGACATCCCGTCGTCTACCCACACGATCCAGAAAGTGCTGGCTACCGCGACCGAGGTCGCGGGCGGGGACCTCGAGGCGGCCATCCTCTGGTACAGGAACGAGCCACTCGCACCGTTCAACTACAAGACGGCTGAAGCGCTGGCAGCTGAAGGGCGGGCCACCGATGTGCTCAATCTCCTGGAGTCCATCCAGGCCGGGTTTGCTGGATGACATCCCACCGCACCACCCGCGCTGGCGACTCCAGCGATCTGCTATTCCTGGACATCGATGGTGTTCTTCATCCGGTCGGCGCGGACTACTCGTTCGGCAGCAGGTTCTTCAGCCATTTGCCACTGCTGGAAGAACTTCTTCGAGAGTTCAGGTCCGTCGACGTTGTCATCTCCTCGGATTGGCGGCTGGCCGAGAGCATCGAGCAGCTGCAGCGGTATTTCAGCGAGGACATCCGGCGCCGGATCGTCGGGGCTACGCCGCTGATCAACCCCGATACGGTCGTCCAGCACCGGCGCCAACTGGAGATCCAAGCCTGGCTCGACGGGAACGGCCATAGTGACGCGAAGTGGGTCGCGCTTGATGATTGGCCCGAGAGCTTTGAAGCGGGCTTCGCTCGGCTTGTACTAACCGATCCTGCGCGGGCGTTCGATCAAGACAGCTTTCAGGAGCTGCGCTCGCATTTCCTTCGGTTCGCGGTCAGTCGATACTCACCTCTCGACAGATGAAATGAAACCCCACATCTCATCGAACCTTCACGCGCAATCCGAGCGCAAGCAGTTGGCGCCCAAGCTGATGTTCTTCGGCGATCCCCACGGCGAACTCGAGTCCGTGATCACCGCGATCGAGCGCTGCCGGCCTGAGGCCATCGTGCTGCTGGGCGACATTCAGGCGCGCCAACTCCTGCACGTCGAGTTGGAGTCGATCCTGAATCTGACCGAGGTCTGGTTCATTCACGGAAACCACGACACCGATTCAGACGCCGACTACGACAATCTGTGGGGCTCCAAGCTCGCGGACCGCAACCTGCATGGACGCATCGTCGAGATCGCCGGATTCAAGGTCGCGGGCCTGGGCGGCATTTTCCGCAGCAAGATCTGGGATCCACGACGGCCAGTCGAAGAGGCAGCATTCCCGTCGAGCGATGCCATGCGCCGCACCATGAAGCGTGAAGACCAGTGGCGCGACGGCATTTCCCGCAAGCACCGTTCCTCCATCTTTCCAGACGACTACCAGCATCTGCTGCGCAGCGGCCCCGCGGACATCCTGGTGACGCACGAAGCACCAGCAGCGCATCCGCATGGCTGGCAGGCGCTCGACGAGCTCGCCGAGACGCTCGGCGTCCAGTTGGTCGTCCACGGACATCATCACCAGAACATCGACTATCTCGCAGAGGGCTTGATGACCGCCGCGGCGCCATTTCGTGCCTTCGGGGTCGACATGGGATCCCATCTGGCGTGGCCACTCGTTCTTCCAGAAGGGGCAGGGTCGGAGAGCCTTTCACAGGACTTGCTCGACCTCGCGGCCCAGGCGTTCGGCGAAGCCGCTCAAGCCTGGCTGAACAGACCGCACGAATTGCTGGACGGCCAGACGCCTGCAGCGTTCGCCGCCAAAGGCGGTTTGGAAAAGGTGCGACGAATGCTCATCGCCATCCAACACGGCGGCGTCGTATGAGGACCCATGAACGGATCGAGAGGTCCCGAATGATCCTGTTCCTCGACTTCGACGGCGTGCTTCATCCGGAGGGAGAGAGCCACATCCTCAACGGCGGCGTCGACTTCTGCTTCTTGCCGCGCCTGGAAGCGCTGCTGCGCGAGTTCCCCCACGTGAAGATCGTGATCAGCTCGTCCTGGCGCGAGCAGCTTCTCTACAAGACTCTGCTGAAACCGTTCTCCAGCGACATCCGGTCCCGCATTCTTGGCGCCACGCCACATTCGGGTTTCGGCCTTCCGCCACCGTACGGGCAGCGCGAAGGAGAAATCCTCGCCTGGCTCCAGATCCACGATGCGGTTGACGAGCCTTGGGTCGCGCTCGACGATGCCTACTGGCAGTTCGACCACTGCAAGGATCACCTGGTGACGTGCGGCTCGTTCACCGGCTTTGACGACAAGGCCAGTGCCGAGCTTCGCGCTCGCTTTGAAGGGATCTCCCGATGAAACTCTTGATCCTGTCCGATCTTCACCTCGAGTTCGCACCATTCGAGCCGGTGCCCGATCTCGAATTCGATGTCGTCATCCTCGCCGGCGACATCCATTCTCCAGCCAAGCGCGCTGTCCAATGGGCAGTGGCTCGTTTCCGTGGCAAGCCGGTGGTGTACCTGTTGGGCAATCATGAGTACTACGATGGCCGCCTGGACACAACACTGGCCGATGCGCGCCGGGAAGCCGAAGGTAGCAACGTGCATCTCCTTGACGGTGACGAGTTGGTGATCGATGGCGTGCGCTTCCTCGGCGCGACGCTGTGGACAGATTTCGAGCTCGCCATCCAGACGCCCGAAGGACTGGTCAGCGATGCAGCTCGCGCCATGAAGATGGCGACCAACCTGCTGAACGACTACACACTGATCCGGGCACCCGACGAGTCCGCAGAACCCGACACCTGGCGTCACAAGCAAGGAAGAAAGCTTCAGGCGGCCGACACGCTGCGGATTCATCACGTGCAGCGCGCCTGGCTACAGGCGAAGCTATCGGAACCGTTCTCCGGACCGACGGTGGTCGTGACGCACCATGCACCTCACCGTGGTTCGCTTTCGCAGCGCTACGCCGATGACTGGGCCTCGGGCGCTTTCGTCACGGAGCTGCCAGAGACCTTCTTCGATGTGCCCGTGCTCTGGGTTCATGGTCACACGCATCAGCAGTTCGACTACCGAGTCCGCTCTTGCCGAATCGTGAGCAACCCCCGCGGCTATGTGAACTGGAGCGGCAGGATTGAGAACAAGGAATTCAATCCCGGATTAGTGATCAACGTCTGAGTTTCGGCGCGCATCAATCACCTATGGCGGCGGGGATGCGTCCCCACCGGAGATGCACGGCCTCCACCGCCCTGCCTAACCAAACGGTCCGGCGGATGTGTCACGACGCGTGAATCGATTAGGGCTCGTTTAAAGATATCGGCGAGGACGGTGCATCGCTCAAATATGGGATGGAAAATCGCTCGTCGTTCTCGCATGCTTTCCCGGCAACACAAATGATCGCCAGGGCTGTCTGGAGGGGGTCGTGATGAAACGCTTCGTGTTTGGACTTGCGTTGCTGGCTTTCTTTTCCACGCAAACGCAAGCCGGAAATCTGGATCGGACTCGCTTCTATGCCGAATGCGAGAGATCCAAGACATTGCCCAAGAGCCTTTTCAAAGGCGACCGGCGTGCAGGCATCAATCGAATCCTGGATTACTGGGAGAAGACTGGTTACACGGATCAACGCTGGCTGGCGTACATCCTTGGCACGGCCTACCGGGAGAGCGTCGGAACAATGGCGCCCGTCCGCGAGGGGCTTTGCAAAACCGATAACTGCTCCATCGAGGCAGTGGGAAAGCACTTTCGTGGAAAGCACATATCTTCGGACTACAGCAAGCCCGATGCGCAAGGCCGTTCTTACTTCGGCCGCGGCCTAGTTCAGATCACCCACAAAAGAAAGTATGAGTCGGTCGGAAAAACCCTCGGCTGGGGGGATGCCCTGGTTGAAAAGCCCGAACTCGCACTGGACCCCGACAAGTCGGTCGTCATCCTGGTAGAGGGCATGGCGCAAGGCCTTTTTACGGGGCGCTCACTGGCCGACTCGTTCAAAGGAGAGAAGGCTGACTGGGTTGGGGCACGCAAGATTGTGAATCCGGGATCTCGGCGTGCGGAGATTACAGCCGGTCATGGAAAAGACTTCTATGCGTGTCTGAACTCGTCGTCAATCTGAGCAAGCGCTCGACGTCGCGAGTACAAAACACCGATGCCCTGCGTCATCTGACGTACTACTGCGACATACCCGTCGCCGACTTCGGCGCGTCACCCCAAGGTACAAGGTCGGGAATTCTGAATGAAGCGCATCGCATCTCGAAGTCTCATGATCGCGGCGTCACTACTCGGCACCGGCGCGCTGGCTGGCTGCGTCAGTGTTCGTGTTTCCGGATCCGACCCTCGAATTTCGTACGGCATTGGTTTCGTCAACGTCCATTTTCCAGCGGATGGCAATGCACCACTGATGGTTGCAACAGATGGCCTCGGCCTTGTGGCATCGGCGCGCTCATTGACGATTGGCGCCGTGAAGGAGCGTGTTGCTGCTTTTCCGCATCCGTCCGCATGCCACACGATGGTTGTGGTTCAGAGCAGCACACAGTTTGACGCCCTTATGCGTTTGCTGAAAGAAGAATCCCAAAGGCTCGGCGACCTTTGTGTCGTCAACGAGGAGAGACCATGAAAGCTCCATTTTTTACCAAGTGGCGGGAGTGTCTTTTTTAATTGCTGTAGCGGGCTGTGCGCCGCTTCAGCAGGCACCACTCGTCTATTCCTCAAAAGTCACCGTGGGGATGGACGTTTCGGCGACTGCAACGGAGCAGCCCGGTGTGTCGGTGAACTTCGGATACAAGCAGATCGACGCCGCCTATGTGCCTGTCGCCGTGGCAAAGCCTTGCGATGAAGGTGCTTCGACGAAGCAAAACTGCACGCATTCGAGCTACGCGCTGAAAAAGATTGAAGGAACGAACAATGTCGGCGACTCGAGCGTTCCGAAGAGCGCTCTGCAAGCTGCGGAAGACAAGATCAATCAGTTCAAGCGTACAAGTCTTGAACGGGATAAAGCGGAGAACGAATACGACAAAGCCGTTGCAAAGGCGAGAGAACTGCAAAAGGCTCTGAACAATTACGTAGACAGCAATCAATCCGCGTTGAGCGTTGCCGGCGGCAAGGCCGAGGCATTTCGCTCACCGGACGAAAAGGTTCTCTTGGGTGAAAGAGAGACCTTGGCGAACAAATTCAATGCGGCCAGATCGGAGGTCGGACTTGCGGTCGCCAAGAAGGAAAAGGCCGACGAAGCATTCGATGCAGCGAACGTGGCCGGGCTAGCCGAAGCGTTCAGCCTGGTGGGCGGCGAGAACAAGAAGACGGACGCATATTCCGTGTTCGGAAGCTTTGACGCCAACACGAAGGCGCGCGCTGAGGCCGGAACGACGGTGGCTCCCAAGGTCGAAACGGCACTGACCATCGGCAAGGTCTTTTCGACCGGCGTTGCTTCCCAGAATCTAACCGAAGGCATGCGTACCTACTATGCGGGTGCCGGTGTCGCTCAAGTAGAGCGTGCAAAGGCGGAGTGCCTTGCATCGGGAAGCGATATCTTTTCGGAGTATCAGAAGACCCTCGACCCAGGTGCTGCTGCCGACAAAAAGAAGATGGAGGACATGCTTAGCAAAATTGCCGAGATGTGCGGGAAGTTCCCCTCCGATCTCTTGCTGAAGGAAGCAAAGAAGTAGCAGTTCAATCCGTTGAACCGCTACGCTTTATCGGCGCCAGGAAAACTCGCCCCTCTTGAGTCAACTGACAGAGCTTCGGTGGCTACCCCAACCGGAGAGAGATCAATCCGAGTTGGTCCTGACTGAACTGTATGCATGCACCACACCATGGCATTTCGACGGCAGAATGCGACCGTCACTTGACCTTCATAAGCAATCAGGAGTCACGCCGTGAAACGAACGCTGACAGGTAGCGATGGTATGGCGATAGTCATACCAGATGGCTGGAGGGGGCTGCAAGGCTCCGACGGGCGGATGGTCCCCATTCCATCAGGCGGTCGTGGTCTTCAAGGAAGTGACGGACGAATGGTCGCTATACCTTCCGGCGGTCGAGGTCTACAAGGGAGCGACGGGCGAATGGTCGCCATTCGCTCCGGTGCGCAAGGGCTTCAAGGCAGCGACGGAAGAATGGTGGAAATTCCCAGCGGCGCCCGGGGAGTCCAAGGGTCTGATGGGCGAATGGTGGCAATTCGGAGCGGGTCTCGGGCCGTTCAAGGCTCCGACGGAAGAATGGTCGGAATCCCATCGGGAAAGAATGCTGTACAAGACGCGCGAGGTCGGATGAGGGGCAAGTAAGAGCATTCTCCATGGCTAGGTAGTAGCCTTGAATGACCGTCATGGGACAGGCGAGTTTCGAGGTTGAGACTTAGGATTTCCCTGGTCTAGCGCGTATTGACCCTGAATGTGGGCAAGTCTGTCTTCGAAAAAAATCGGGGCAGGCTATCTCGCATGAAGTGGATAGAGCGCGCAACTTTCGGAGACGCTCAATGATCGAGGTCGCAGGTCTTGTTCTAGCGATAGTTGATATCGCGTTCGCCTTTGAGACGCCTAGGTCCAAGTTCCTCACCATGCTTGGCTGGAGAACTTCAGCGTCTTCAGCCGCGACATCTCAAGGGCCGACCGTCAGAGCTGCTGGAGATCTGGGTGCCTGAACCAATTCAATCAAGCCCGGCCGACTCAGATGATGTCATTGCCGCTAGTCATCGAGCCGCAACAGCCTTTGCAGCTGCTCGCTGCTGGACTGAGGCCATCGAAGCTCTGAGAAATGCCAAGGATCTCATGTTGAGCTCTCGGACCATCTATCCTGCAGCCGCTTGGTGCAAGTTACCTCTATATCTTCAGAAAGCCGGCCGCTTTCAAGAGGCGATGGAGGAGTTTTCGTTCCTGATTGAGGACTTGCCAAGACGCGCCCGCCAAGACTCGAGGCTGGATGATCCTAATGTAGGTCCCCTCAAAGGGAAGCAGCAATACCAGGATCTCATTCTCAAAAGCGATCATGAGATCATCCTGCGCAAGCAGGCACTCGCTCAGCAGCGTGAAGCGAAGCTCAAGTAGCTACCCGCCCCCCGGGGCAGTCGTCTACTGGCTTGCAGGGGACATCATGACTTTTCTCATTTCGGCAATCACAAAGTCTGCGCTGCCGACAACTTCTCTTATTCGATCCCGAATATCGGGAAGGTTGGTGCGCCAGAACGCAGGTACGCCGGAACTCTGAATCGCTGGGATAGCCTTCATGAAACGATCCAGCTCGATAAGCTCAAAGAGAAACTTTCGCATGGCTGGCGCCATTGTCCCTAGATCATCAAGTACTGCAACAGATGCTATGACCGGTTGTATGAGCGGCTCATAGTCTCCGTTGTTGGGGTCTGTACGGACTCCACGATTCTCGGGGTCGAAGTCATCCGAGAGTGTCTCTAGAAACTCCGCCATCGATTCACGTAGGCTGCTTATCGGGTCGAAAACCCTTAATGCGGCATTCAGCATGCGCTCCTTGCGGGCAGCACTTTCGGTTCTGAATCTGGACCGAGCGGCGAGAGCAGGTACGGCGATGGCAATAAGAATGGCAACTACTGAGCCGACTGCCTGCACCCATGCAGCTTGCTCTGACGGGTTGAGCTTAGACCATGCAATAAATTCGTACATATACAGTCAGCGTTGAGCGTCAATCGGGGATGGACAAGAATCCAAATCCCAGTCCCGACGGCGTGTAGTGGACTTCTCCTTCCAGATAGAAATGAAGATGACTCCCGCTACTCACAGCGTCAGGTGGCATTTTGATGTTGCTCAACCTGCTCTTGGGCAGGACACACTCGACTGTCGTCAATCTGGTCGAAGCGGGATAGTCGAACGACATAATCGATGCAAAATTCTGCTCGGCCACGACGGCCACCAATTCTTCGCGAACTGCGAGAAACGCCAAGAGGTCCTTGCGCACAGGGATGACAACGCCGCCGGCGGCCCTGTCGACGACGCGGGATTTTCCTGCCAGGAAGGTCGAATGAATGCTGTTGGGAGACAAGCTGGCGTACTTTATTGGCTCTCCATTGCCACGAAGCAGCTGAAGGCCATCCAACTCGAACGGGTCGCGCAAGGTCATGAGATCCGACAGCCTCGTTGCCAGCGAAGCTGAAAGCTGCGATCTCGGGCTCAGCAGACCGATCCATGACTGAAGGAATGCCATCCGCTTGAGTAGCCTGAGCGTTTTTGGCTCGTAGGCTTGCCACTCGGGATCCGGATCTACCAGCCAACACTTGGCCCGGCTTTGTGGACGCGCATCAAGCGCAACTATTGCGCCATAGCGAACCGATGCGGGATAAGGGTCCTTAACACCGGGCTTCGAGAGATCATCCTTCTTTCCACGGATGCTTCTCTTGTGATTGGGCACAGATCCCTCTTTGCGGGCGTTGTTTTCAACCGCACTTCCCTTGGACTCGACCTGGACGATAGTCTTCCCGTCGGACGCAATCTCAAAATCAAATGAACGCGGCGCCCTCTTTCCACCGAGAGAGGGTAGTGGCGTCCAGTCCGCTTCGTTCAGTCCAAATAACCGACTAACGACCGACAAGCTGATGGACTCGCCGACATGCTCGGTAATGTCTCTTGGGGGCCGCCCCTTGGACGGCAGGCCGACCGACGTACCGTCGAATCGGAGGCACGTGTCGATATAGCTCTCCGCGACTTCCATGCGTCGCTGAATCTGCTCGTAGTTCCCATAGCCATCGGAGCCCTTGCGATGAAACAGGAAGTAGGAAAGGAATTCGCTGATGGGAATAGCGAGCGGCTTGGTCACCAGCGCCTCAAGCACCCTGCGTGCCTTGGCAGGATAGTCTGCACTCAGCAGTTTCTTCTTCTCGATGTCGTCGTAAAACTCAACGTCTACGAGAATGGATGTCTGCTTTATCTGGGCGATAGCCACACTTTCCCTCCGGACTTTGTTTGTCCGGATTGTCGTCGCTCTTCGCCAGGAACCTCGTAGTGAGTTTGCCTCAGGTCGCGAGTTCGCCAACAAGATGTACCAGCCGAACGCATCGTCTGGTCTCAAGGTCCATGAATAGGAGCCGTTCGCATTCGATGGCGGCCATGTTTACCAGAGCTCGAGTGTCGTTGTCCGCCTGGATCACTCCTCGGGCTTCATCGCGGACCTCAGTGCGATAAAGGCCGTTCGGCAGAGTTCTTTTTCGCCTGTCATTGGCTTCTAGATGCGGCATGTGGCCAAGGAAAAGACCCGTAGATATACGGACCTCAGTGCGAGCGATATGCTCACACGTCGAGCCCAGACAGCATACAAAAGCCGGAAATCACAAGAGGGTCAGAAAAAATGGATGCACCATACGAGCCACCAATCGAGCCGTTGACGGAAGATTGGAAGAAGGACAAAGCGTCTGTCATTAAGTTGGCGGAGACGCGGACCCAAGCCTCCGAGTATTTCAAGCTTGTACAAGCAGTTGAGTTATTGTTCAATCGATACGCACCCGGCGCTGTCTCGCGTCTAGGCTATCCGCAACGGATAGGGCTTTCTCGAAAAGTCCATGATGAGTTGTATCCAGTCGCCCATTTCGCCAGCCTTCATTACAAGTCATCTGAAGATGTGTGGATCCAGTGGCGTAGTGGGAGCCAGCGTTTTGATGCGACTGTCGAGGACAGCCGACCTGTACAGCAAATGCCTATCATCCATTTCCTAGAGGTCACCACACTCCAAGATGAGCAGGATGCAAAGAAGCTTCAGGACCTGAACGTCACAGGAACTCTCTCTTTCATAAGCAGTGCTCCTCCAAGCTTGGTCAGCCACCAACGCAAAGTCAATTTGTTGAGGGAAGTCCTAGGGAAAAAAGCGGAGATCAACTACCCGCCCAACACGGCGCTGCTGGTCTACGCTGACGAACATCGCTTCGCCCAATATTGTTTCGGTGGACCAGCGCCCAATATTGACCGAGAAGCAGACTATGGCAAGGTGCTGAAGGAAATGCGCGAGAGACTACTTGCTAAGTTTGAGGCGGTATACGTCTACAGTAGGGAACAAATCTACTGCTGGCTCAGGAAAGGGGAGGCGGAACATGGTTCCTCGTAATCATAGTAATCGCAGCCTCCATGCTCCCATGCAAGCGCGACAGTAGATTCGCCTCATTGGATGCGGACCGCCCACAATGAGTCGAGTGTTCGTCGTGTTGTGCGTGAGGACCGATGAGAACGGATTGGGAAATCCAACCACAAGGCCCCGAACCCGAGGGCATGGCCGGATTTGCACTCGCACTCTGGCGAGAACCGGTGAGTCCTCGTCTGAAAGCTGAACTGGCTCCTCACAGGCGCGTGCTGCGAGGAAACAGCACAATGCGATCACCAGAGACACGCCAGCAGCAACGCCCCTTTCTTGGAAGACCTTGAATGCTGCCAAGCCCGGGAAAACTCCAGTCTATATCGATAGCTGCGCATGGAACTACGTGTTCGACGCGCAGGTGGTAATGGAGGAAGTCTTCCCTCCCGAAGAGTTTCACCTCTTCATCACTCGCGAGGTCCACATCGAACTGCTGGAAATTCCAGATTTTGGAAGCGACGGCTCTGACAAGCGACTGCTGAAGCAGTTCATTCAGAAAAGCATTGACCGACATGCCGTCCGCACCACCGGCTTCTTCGGGTTCGCAACGTTCGAGAAGGACGGCACGCCGTCGAAGCATCAGATCAATGTGGGGTTTGCTCAGGGTGGTTTCTGGCCAGCGTCGGATCGTGATTGGTATGGCACGCCAGAGGTCAGAACCTACTTAGCTGGGAAGTCCACGCGCAATTCGACCCTTGGTCACAATCAAGCCGACGCGTCGCTAGGGATTCGCTCCTTTGACGCGATCGTTCTGACTCACGAGAAGAGGAACAAACCCGGCCCTATCCGTCTTGCAGCCGAACAATTTGGCTACGTCCTGTATCTCCGCGATCTAGCGGAAAGTGGACTGACCTGAAGGGAGTTCATGTTTGCTGCGCGCCACCGGTGGATCAGGCGACGCAACTGAGCAGATGCGCTCAGCTGCACTGGCCTGCGTCCTCAGTCGGTCGATCTCTCAACTTGGCCCCAGGTAGCCCACATTGCCCCTATCCCAAACGGATGTTTACTTCGCGGCGAGGTCCGCATCGATCAAGGACAAGATGTCCCAAGCGGCTCGTTCGCTTACCGCAACCTTGAGGGCTGGAATCCTTCCCATTTGCTCACGAACCGAAATAGCGGATGGAGGGTGTTGTTCGCGTGTGGTGTGGCGAAATGCGATGCAGTCATGGAACCAAGGGGACTCGCCGCATGGCTCAAAACCATGGACCCGTGCCAGCTTCTGGAACGAAGGGATACTTGAGAAAAAGTGCAGATGGTGGGTTGCTGGAATGGCGCGTAGAGCGTCGGTGACAAAGTCCTCTACATGGCTCTTTCCGCGGACCTTCTTGGGCACCCAGCATTCCAGCCACACGCATTCGCCCGGCGCAGGCCAATACAAGACTGCTCGCGCCCCGACCTGTGATCGGACTATGTTGAACCGTCGCGTTCCCATTTCGCTTCACCAACGGCGGGATCCCGAGTGGTCGGATCGATATAGGCGAACTTGCCCATGAATGTGCTTCCGCCCCCATCGAGTTGCATCACGAACGCACCAGCGCGTCGTCTGGCCAGATGTCCGACTTCCTGATAGTGACCGACAAGGTACTGATCTTTAGTCCAAACCGCACAGCCTTCAAGCACAACACCATCAGTCGCCTTCAGTCGACATCTGAACTGAGGCTGGAACAGTCCGGTTGGGAGAAGCTCGTATCGCAGCGTCACACTTCCCCACGCGACCGGGTTCGAGCTGCTTGTGATATCCGATGCACTATAGGTTCCTGCGATGCTTTGGAGACGTCGATTCAGCAGGACGAACCAGACAACGATGGCTATGACAATCGCGGACAGGACATTTGCCAGAATGTTGAAGCCCATCTCGGGCACCCACCCTGGGAAGGGAAGCGCCTTCAGATACTCGGTCACCCCAAAAATGTAGACAGCCAGCGGTCGCCAAAATAGCGCAAAGACGAAGATATAGATCGCCAGAGCTGGGACGCCCACATAGAAGCGGAAAAGACGAAGGAAGCGGCGTATTGGCCCTGGCCTTCCTCGGGGGGGTGCTGTTGACTTGCCTAACACAGATCTTCCCTCTCCAGTTCCGATAATGGTTGTTGTCGGCGATTGCAAGCTGATCCATTTACCCGACAAGACCGCTGCCTGCCCGCTTCAGTAGGCCTGAAACTGAGTCGTCCGAGATCCCGGATTTATGGGAGGTTCAACCAGTTGGCTTGGTCGATAGGGCTTGAATACACTGCGTATTCTTCCTACGGCTCATCCCACTAGGCACCTTCGATGAACTGCAAGCCGGCAACATTGCTCAATCTGCACTGATGCGCTTTCTGGACAGCTCGATGCGTTCTTTTGGCCTGAGATCGATGATCAGGAAACAACAAGATCACGAACTCGTCGCGATCACTGTGCGACTGACGAAGTGCAAAATCGCTGCATGACTAGCATGGATTCATCTGACCCCCATCTTGGCGCGACTGGAGATGCAGCGACTCTGGTCCCGAAGTTCCTCTATAGGTTCCGGCCTCTCAAGCGGCTTCTTGAAAACGGGGAACTGGAAAAGCAGGAGATCTACTTCGCTGCGCCCTCACAGCTCAATGATCCGATGGAGGGCTTTCGCGATTTGTTCTGGAAGGGAGACCGGATCGTGTGGGAGAACTTGTTCAAGCACTATCTGCGCTGCTTGAACTGGACTTTCTCTATGTATGCCATAGCAGGCGAGTCCCATCCGCTCATTTGGAACGACGTGCCGATCGTCGGTCCAATGCCATCCGAGCTGAATACCGAGAAGCTCGATGCTTTGCAGCAAGGAATCTTCGGCGACTTTTTGGCGGAGCCCGCGGTGATCCGGCTAGTCGACGCCCTCGATGGTCGTGCACTTCCCGTTCGGCGAGACGAATTGCGAAGTTACTTGCGCTGCCTTCATCCGCTGGCCTTGGGAACCGTCTGGTCCAGGAATGAGCTTCATCGAACCGCGTCCGCTCGACCGGACGCCGAACGCTTTCTAGATAGCGCGCGAGCTGGATTGCCTAGTCTGGAAAAGATGATCGAAGCGATGCAGCCGATATCCGGCGAAGTCGACGAACAGTTGCTCCAAGAGCTCTTTTCTCTCTTTGAATTCATGTCTGGACAACTTGGCCTTGCTGCTCTCCTAAATCCTGAATTGGGCGAATATCAGCCAAACAAGGACTTCTTGTTTCGAGCGTTCGCCGACGAGTTTGTGGACCAACTCGACCGGCTCGTTTACCCCGATTGGCATGTCGCCTGCTTTATGTCCGACTGTCGCAACGCGTCTCTGTGGGGAACATACGGCGACAGCCATACCGGTATCTGTCTAGTGTTCAATACTGTCGTTGAGGGAGGCAGGCCATTCCTTCCGCTTACCCGTGTCAATGGATTTGGTTCAAGCGGTTATTCACGTGGCCGGATCGAACATGAGTTTCATCAAGTCAAGTATTCGGACAAACATCAACCTGTGGACTTCTTTCGCTCTATCGGAAGGTTGCCGGAGGCGGTTCTAGACAAGCACTGGCACTCTAACGCTGAAGGCGCGAGAAGCGTATGTGCATCCAACTATGACGATCAGTGGCGAGCAGACTATTGGAAAGGCTTCTATCCTGGCGCTACAACGAAGTTGGCCGATTGGGCTCACGAAGATGAATACAGGCTACTGCTCACCGGAATGGTTCTCGACTTCTCGGATGCACAACGTCGCACGGCAACTTACGACTTCAGGAATCTCCACGGACTGATCTTTGGTATGAAGACGCCCCTCGAAAAGAGAATAGAAATCTGCAGGATCGTTGCGGAAAAGTGCCGCGCCAACGGCCGCTCAGACTTCAAGTTCTACGAGGCCTACTACTCGGCTGCTGGGGGCCGTATCGATCACAGAGAACTCAATCTACTGCGATTGACGGCGAGCATATCAACGGGCTAGAGCCCCTCCTTCCCTTTCGGATTGGGGGCCGGCACTAGCCCTCCGAGCGAGGTGAGTTTGACGGCAATCTTGCGCCGGGTGTGCTTACTCACCTATGCGAGCTGGATGACGAGCAAAAGATTTGGTCTCCCTGTCTGCAGTCGCTCGATTGTTGAACGCGAACCACTGCAGACTGACTGGGCCGGTCATAACTGACTGGTCCGCGGCAGACCAGCACGGGCCAATTTGTATCGTTCCTGAAGGCAAATGCTTCATAGGGCAGGCCGCAAACCGGACATTCGCCCTCGACTCCAGAACTCCTGACCTGAGACAACTTCTGACCCCGCCTCTTTCGGGTCAGAATGGACTCTTCGTTGACTGCCAGCGGTGAAATGATGAGAAAAGCCCAGGCGCCTTCCCCATTCCCAACATCGCGCCCCCAGCGACTGCCCGCATCTGTGACCCGTGCTCGGCCGCAGCAAACAGCGCCCATCCGCAGTTTGTCCGCGTCGCGCATCGGTGCACAGGTAAAAGCCCTTCGCATGGCGGCCGGTACCTCAGCTGGTGAGTTGGCCCGAACGTCTGGGATTTCCGCCTCGATGCTCTCTCGCATCGAGCGAGGCTTGGTTTCGCCTTCGGTGGAAACACTGGAGCGCATTGCTCAAGGCTTGCATGTGCCGGTCTCCCGATTCTTCGGAGACCAGGCGCGTCGTACTGATTTCTGCCACGTGCGAGCTGGGCATGGCTTGGTGGTCGACCGTATCGGAGCGGTCGCGGACTATCGCTATGAGCTGCTGGGACACCTGTTGTCAGGCAATCTCTTTGCCGAACCTTACCTGGTCACACTGCTTCCTGATGCAGAGCCCTATGTGACTTTCCAGCATCCAGGCCTTAAGTTCCTGTACTTCCTGTCCGGAGAGGTCACCTACCGCTACGGCGCCAAGGCAATCGATGTCAGAGCTGGAGATTCATTACTGTTCGAGGCGACAGCGCTGCATGGAATCGAGGCGATCCATTCCCAGCCGGTCTCATACCTGTCCGTGGTTTTTACACTGCGTGAATGATGTTGGTCTGCACCGAACTAGAGTTCTCGCCTTTCAAACAGGAGGCCAGAGTTTGTGCAAGGCCTCGCTCTAAGGAGTTCATCCTACTGGCAGGACGAGAATAAAACGGCAGAATGCGCCCATGCCAAATATCGCCTCGATCCTCAAAGCCGAAATCTCTCGCGTCGCTCGCAAAGAAGTACGTACTGAAATTGAGACGCTCAAGAGAGCGTCGGTTGGACATCGTTCCTCGATTGCCGAACTGCGCCGCCAGATGAGTGCGCTCGAGAAGGAGCTTCGACGCGTTGCGAAGGGGGCGGCACGCTCCGTCGCGGCCGCTGATACAGAGAGCGACGAAACCAGCACGAAGCGCCGATTCAGCGCTTCCAGGTTGGCGTCACACCGCTCAAAGCTTGGCCTGTCGGCGGCAAACTATGGACAACTGATTGGCGTGTCTGGTCAGACGATCTATCACTGGGAGCAAGGCAAGGCCCGCCCACGAGCGGCGCAGTTGGAAAGCTTGGCGACGGTGCGCAGCCTCAGCGCGCGCGAAGCCGCGCAGCGTCTGTCAGCGAATTAGCGCCCCATTGCCACCGCTCTCGGACGCAGCCTCAAGTCGGGGTCAATAGCCCTTGCGTCGGGTATTGCCTATTTATTAGGCCAGAGTTAGCATGAAGCGACTCGAAAGGAGCACTCGATGGACTTCGTGGAAGATCAACCGCAAATCGGTGAGACTGAGAAGAACAGCGTGCGGGATGCTGTGCTGCGAGGAAAGCCAACCAATCCAGCTCTTCAGCGTCTCCAGGCGCGTGTCCTGCAGAACGCTGATCCGAGCGAAGTCATCACCAGCTACGACCGCATGCACCATCGGCACAGTCGCTCATAGTGCCTGCAGTTTTGGGTGAGGCAAAACTCACCTCGTTTCTGCTGAAGGTCGCTTCCAGATGCAATCTGGATTGCGACTATTGTTATGTCTACCATCACGCCGACCAAAGTTGGCGTTCAATGCCCAAGTTGCTTGGTGCGCATGAGCAGGCGGCTTTTGCCAGTCGCCTTGCGGAATATGTACGCGCAGCAGAGCTCAAACACTGCGTTGTCGTATTCCACGGAGGCGAGCCTTTGTTGATGGGGGCGGATGCGCTGGTTGGTTTCACAACGCAGCTGCGTGACGCTGTAGGCCCTGATGTTCAGCTGGACCTTGGCCTTCAAACAAACGGGCTACTGCTCACCCGCGAAATCCTTGAGCAGTTCAAGGGCGCGAAGATCGCAGTTTCATTGAGCTTGGATGGACCGGCCGAAGCCAACGACCTGCACCGCACTTCCAAAACCGGGCGATCCAGCTTCAAGAGGGCTTTGGCGGGCCTCGAGGCGCTCAAATCCGCTCCCGAAGTATTTGCCGGCGTCATCGCAGTGATAGACCCCAAAATCGAGCCGCGGGTCCTGTTCGATTTTTTCGCAGCTCACGATGTGCCGAAACTCGACTTTCTGCTGCCCGACGCCCATCATTTGCGCCCGCCGCCCGGCCGGCCCGAGCAGCCGGACCTCTACGAGCGCTGGCTGCTTTCTGCATTCGACCTATGGCTCGACGAATACCCCCAGTTGCGTGTGCGCACCTTTGAGGCACTGCTTGACGCATCAGCTGGATTGCCGTCGCAGACCGATGCGTTTGGATTTGGAGATGTGAGCCTCATCACGGTCGAAACTGACGGGAGCTACCACGATCTCGACGTGTTGAAAGTGGTCGGACAGGGGGCGACACGTCTTTCCGGCTCAGTGCACGATACGTCGATCCTCGAAGTTGCTCGCTCACCGCACATTCAGGCTCATAGGCAATTGCTGCGAAGAGAGGGTCTTTGCAAGACGTGCCAGCAGTGCGATGTCGTGGAGGTGTGCGGAGGCGGATCACTGCCTCATCGACATCATCTCAATGGTTTTCGCAACCCGACGGTTTATTGCCACGAGATGCGCTCGCTGGTGAGACACGTCCGGCACAGGCTGGCGCAAACGTTGTCGCTGGACCTGTCGTCAACAGAGCCAGAGATTGCTGAGGCGCCCGCTTGGAACGGCAATATGTCCCGGTTCGAGTTCGCCGAAAGCGCGTTGCCTGACATGACGATGCTTTGGTCGTTGGCTTGCGCAAGCCAGGCGACGGATCTGCGCACTGCCTTCGATATCTTTGCGGATTCCGGCGACACAATGAGCTGTGCGGACAGCGTAGGCATGGCCACGGGGGCGGTGTCGGAGCGCCTCGTCGAAAGTCTCGCTCGCAGACCAGGCGCTGTGGCCTGGAGCCGAGCGATGTTGCTATTGGACCAAGGGCGTGCCGTGCATGCTGTTGACGGATCTGCGATATCGCGGGATGCCGGATATGCGGCGTGGTTGAGAAGGCAAGCGATTCCCGAGCAAGCGATGTTCGAAGTGCACATGCCGGACCCGTGGCTGAGACTTCCGTTCGGGAAGTCCGTTGTCTTCGCCACGGAGGATGAAGCGCGGCAGGCACGCCCGGTGTTTGATGCAGCCTGCCGGATCATCGAGCGGTGGCGGCCTGCGCTGATGAAGGAAATGAGGCTTGCGTGCTCGGCGGTTCAGTTCGTCCGCGACCCTAGCGCACACCCCGACAAGATCGTCTCTTTCAGCGACAACACCGTGCCTGGCGCGCTCTTTGTCTCCGTGCATCGCGGCTCAGACCTCATCGATCCCTATGATCTGGCGGACTCGCTGATTCATGAGCACCGGCATCAGAAGCTGTATCTGCTCGAACGAGTGGCGCCTGTCGCCGAGGCCAGTCCGCAGAAGGTGAAGTCCCCCTGGAGAGAAGATCTGCGCCCTGTCTCTGGCTTGTTCCACGCCGTTTTCGTGTTCGTGGAGTTACGACGGTTCTGGCGGTTCGTTCTCGCCGACGGGCCCGCGTATCTGCGCACCAGAGCGCAGTCCCAACTGGAAGATACGGACCGAAACCTGAGCGAGGCGTTCACGACCCTGGCCTCCAGCCGGTTGACCGCCACGGGTAAGTCCCTGCTCGCAGTCCTCGACGCAGCGCGAGCCGGGTGAGGAGGTTGCAATGCACTTCGTTCCGGCAGATCGACTCTCCACCGACGAGAACGAACGCCACGCGATGCTGCGTACCTATTTCTGCGACAAGGACGCCTTACCCATCCCGGCCCAGGGTGGCTGGGAACTCGAGTTGGCGTGGCCGACAGGAAAAGACAGGCACGTTGACCCGGCCTTGGATCAGGGGCTTCGCTGGTGGAGAGGCAATCTGGACCTTGGCGACATGCCTTTCGCGAGGCGGCGCGAGGGAAAGATTCTGACGGCGCTCTACGACACGTGGACCCTTCACAGTTGGAGCGAGTGGCTGGAAAGAAGCGACGCCCACCCCTCCGACGGCATCGTCATTCTCCATGTCGATGACCATCGCGACCTGGGTTCCCCGAGACTTTTTCTTCGCGATGGAAAATGGGTCGATGCCATCACGCTGCAGGCATTCGACCTTCGCGACCCAGCGTCTGTAGAGCGAAGCATCCAAAGCGGCGCCGTGGGAATGGGCAGCTTCATGACACCCTTTCTCCACCTCTTCCCGCAGGCGGATGTCCGGCATCTGTGCCAGCCTCCGAAGACGAGCGTAACGCGTCGCTGCAGCTTTCGTGCGACGACAGAACCAGACACCCTGCTGGATCCGGGAAGCCTTCGCCCTGCCATCGAGTTGCAAGAGGAATCCGAGGGACTGGGAACCTACCTTGCAACGCCCGATATGGACACCTGGCTCGCCGGCATCGGCGATCAACCGGTTCTCCTGCATATCGACATGGACTACTTCAACAATCGCTACGACGGGGACAGCGACTGGAAAACAAGATCGGAGGTCCTGGACCCCGATTCGCGCTCGGTCGGAGAGAGGATCGATGCGCTCACTGCCGCCTTGGCACGTCACGCGCTGGGCCAGCGTCTTGAGGATGTGACGATTGCATTTTCGCCAGGATTCTTTCCTGCCGAGTTGTGGCAGGAGGCCGACGAGCGACTTCGACGTGGTCTTGAGGAGATCCTGTGAGCACGAAGAAACCCGCGGCGCGCCCAGCGAAGCGCCGCCCGATCCGGCCGACACCCAAGCCCAGGACCGTCAAGCCTCAGGCCCACAGCGAGAAGGTCGACGCGCAAGACGTGCACATCGTGAGCGTTCCCGGAACTCGTGGAAAGGGTGACGGACCTGGCGGCGAGAAATGGCGCATTGATGTCAACGACCTGCGCGCGGGTGAAGTGTTCATCAACCTGATCGATGAGCCTCCAGTTGGGCCCCACGCATCGATTCAGATTTACCTGAACGTCAAGAGTCAGGGGCGAGGCATCGGCAGCGTCGCTTACCGCAAGGCATGTGAAGCCAGCCAGCATCATGTGATCTATGCCCACATGCGAAAGTCGAACACGGCGTCTCGCCGAGCTGCGGAGAACGCGGGCTTTGTCGACGTGTCGCCTCCCGGCTTCATCCAGCTCATCCTGGTCAGACGGGCATCGACTCGCGCTCGTCCCTCGCCTTGAAGTCTCAGTGTTCTTCCCGCCTTCCTGGAAAGTCGACTGGTTGCATCTTCTGACCGGGATACGGCCTGTGATTCGAACCCAACTGCTCGACCTGGGTTCGGCATGGGCTGCCACGAGATGGATCCGTCGCCAGGGACTGGCATGTGTCGTTGACGACCAGGGCTTCGTCGTCATTGCCCGGAATGCATTCCGGGCAAGAAGGACGATGGCGATCGATAGATCAGAGGGCAACCACACACGTGCGCTCGGCCTTGCGCTGGGCTACCCGAGGTGCTGCTGTCGAGAGGCGGCAAGGAGGGGAGACGGCCAGTTGGATCAGTGGGCCGCGGCCTACTCCCATACCGGGCTCTCAGGTCTTTCACGAATGCTGGATCCCGCCAGGTATGCCGAAGGGAAAAGCATGCTCAGCCATATCCCCTGCGGCCCGCGATGCACAAGATCGCTGCAGATGGCTCGGCTTGTCGTGCAAGCCCGGCATCAATTGCGCACATCCAAGTTGAAGAAAGGGAAGGTGCTCGATGCACGCGTTCGTTGTCATCCCCTGTCTCAATGAAGAAGGCTGTCTGGCAGCGACTTGCCATTCGCTCGGATTTCCCGAAGGATCTCCGCTCCATACGACGCTCGTCCTTGTCGACAACGGCTCCGAGGACAGGACGCCGGACGTGATGGCCGGTATCAAGAGTTCGGCTCCACCTGGTCGCGTGATCGTCGTGCAGGAGTCTCGACGGGGATATGTGTTCGCGCGGCACGCAGGAGCCATGGCCTGCCTTGACATTGCCACGCACCAGAAACTGGACCTCGGCCAGGTCATCTTGCTTCAGGCAGACGCGGACACCATCTATCTATCCGGCTACTTGCATCACATGTGCGCGCGATTCAATGCAGCGCCTTCCATGGCGATTGTCGAAGGCGCGGCGATCACCGCGCGCGAGTTTGCGCAAAGCTATCCGGAATACGACGCGCTCAGCAGAAAGATCGATTGCGAAATGGACCCTCTCCTGGCGGACGGTGCCGACGACGTGGTGCTTGACGATAAGGTCTGTGCGTTTCGGTTGGGAGACTACTTCGCTTGGGGCGGTCATCAGAGAGAGTTCGACGACGGCGGCGACGAAATGTTCGCCGAGACAACGCGACTCTATTTGAGAGCCAGGGACTCACATCACGCGACCCGAATCAGAGTTGAGAAAGCGGCTGCACTGCCGTCCAGGAGGAAACTGATCGAGCACGCTGCAGCCCACTTTGCTTCGGCGGGATTTCCGCGGCAGAGCCGGTGGTTCCTGCACTGGAAGGAACGGCACACCAAGCAGGATGCCGATCGCTTCCTCAACGATCCTGTTGCATCGGGATGCCTCCTTGAGGCCGTCAAATCCAGACGGCGTCATGAGCTTGCTTTATTCGGGCTATTACCCTTGCTGGTCAACAGGAACGCGTCGTGTTGCGAGGCGACAAGAAAATTCTTTGCGTCGCAGGACTTTTCTCCCAAATGCGCAGAACCTGCAGCCGCGCTGCGGCTGGTACTCCAACTCGCAGATGAGCGGGATGGCCCATTGGATGCGTTCTTGGATGCGGAGACAGAGCCGATATAAGCAGCTCTGTTAAGTCTGCGCATATGCCCGAATGCTTTCGCCTCACTTTAAGAGGGCAGCGTGGATTCCTCGGTCCACCGCGCATGCGATGCGCCCAGGTGATGCAGCATCGCCGCCACCGCCGCCTGCGGATCCCGCGCCTCCAGCGCACGGTAGATCGCTTCGTGCTCCACAAACGCCGCCTTCCAAGCTTGTGAATCCTCGGTGCGGGCGCTCATGCGCGACATGATCGGGCTGTGCCGTCCGTCAAACATTTCCCCGACCAGTCGCACCAGTACCGAATTGCCAGTCATCTCCGCAATGGCGATGTGAAAACGCCGATCGTTCTCCGTCTGCACGCGGCCGTTCAGGCCGTCCTGGCGCATGCCCTCCAATGTTGCCCTCACGCGCTCAAGATGCTGCGGCGTGGCCCGCGCGGAAGCCAGTGTGACCACAGCGCCCTCGAGCATCGCGCGCGCCTGCATCATTTCTGACGGGCTCTCACCCACGGCTGGTGTGGCGTGCTCCGGGGCGTCCTGCGATGCGCAGACATACACGCCTGATCCCATCCGTATCTCGATGCGCCCATCGATCTCAAGGGCGATCAGCGCTTCCCGCAGCGAAGGCCGCGACACGCCCAGTTGCAAGGCCAGTTCCCGCTCCGGTGGCAGGCGCGCCCCGGCGGGCAGGTTGCCCTCTCGGATGAAGGCCCGGATCTGATCTGCGATCTGTTGGTAGAGCCGGCGAGTGTCGGCAGGTTTGACGGGAGGAAGCATAGGTAAGGAAAAACGGTCCGCACGAACTGGTCATGCCAGTTTGACACTCACACTCTCTCATTAGACGTCGTAATACCGCAAATTCTTGAGGGTAAACCCTAAAAGGGTTTGTTCTGGTAAGGCCAATTTAGCCATATGGCAAAGTGGCCAGACCAAATTGGTCAGGCCAAAAAGCTGCGCAAGCGAAAAGCCAGCACCGTTTGGCACATCCCATTCAGATAACGACAGGAGACGAGAAGATGACGATGAAGACTCACCGACCCCTCGCCGCAGCAAGTGCACTGGGCGCTTGCATCGCCTGCCTGGGTCTCGGTGCCGTGAGCGCCCAGGCCCAGAGCAGCGTGACCCTGTACGGCCGCGCGGTCGCGGGCGTCGACTACCAGAACAACATCGCCAACGACCAGGGTCAGGGCCGTGGTCATCTGTTGCGCCACGCCGGCAACCAGTGGGGCACCAGCATGCTCGGTGTGAAGGGCACAGAGGACCTGGGAGGCGGCCTCACTGCCCTGTTCGTGCTCGAAGGCGGCTTCGACCTGCCCGCGGCCAAGCCCAACGGCGCCGACCTACTGTTGAACCGGCGTTCCTACGTCGGCCTGCAGGACTACTGGGGCAAGCTGGTGCTGGGCAAGAACCTGTCGATCTCCAACGACGTGTGGTTCATCGATCCCACGGGTCAACAGTTCATCGGCACCGCAACGCTGGTGCGCGGGCGCAACTGGCAAGGCAACGACAACGGTATCGAATACACGACGCCAACCTGGGGGGGCTTCAGTGCCACCGTGCAAACTGGCCTAGGCGAACAGACCGATGGCTTCACGAAATTGCGCAAGGACGGCATCTCGCTGTCCTATGTCGCGCCTTCGTTCGAAGTACGGGCCATCTACGATGTGGCGCGCGACAAGAACGGCAAGTATTCCGACCTGTTCAGCACCTCCAAGGAACTCACGCTCGGCGGCACCGCTAGTATCTCAGACGACCTGAAGATGTTCGTCGGCTACCAGCGCCTTTCGGCGCCTGATGCGCCGCTCAATGCGCCGAGCAAGGCCAACCACTATTGGGTCGGAGCCAACTACAAGCTCACGCCTTGGCTGACCCTGATCGGTTCGATGTTCCGTGTCACGCAGAACCGCGACGCCGGCAGCGCCAACCTCTACATGCTGGGCGCGAACTACGCGCTGTCCAAGCGCACGCTGCTCTACGCGTCGGTGGGCAAAGTCTTCAACAGCGCGAACGCCAACTTCTCGGTGGAAGCGACAAACAACAACCCGGCCATGGGCGGCAAGCAATCGGGCACGTACTTCGGCATCAGCCATACGTTCTGAGGCCAGCTCAGCAAACACTCCAACGGAGGCGATCCATGGAAGAAACCAGGAATCCCCAAGACCTGCGGCGCCGTGCGCTGCTCAAGCTCAGCGGCGCGATGTCGGTGTTGCCAGTGTTGCAAGCATGTGGCGGCGGCAGCGAAGGTGGCATGCCCGCCGCGGGCAGCGCCACGGCTTCCGAGAAGGCCGTCGGGAACAAGGCGGCCGTCCTCGCTGCATCGTCTGCACCCTTCACGCCGGCCAGCATCGCATCGCGCGCGCTTTGGTACGACAGTGCCGCATCCGACTGGGAATCCCAGGCGCTGCCCATCGGCAACGCACGTCTGGGGGCCATGCTGTTCGCGGGCGCATCCAATGAGCAGATCCAGTTCAACGAACAAAGCTTGTGGGGCGGAGTCAACAACTACGACAACGCGCTGGCCGGCAAGAACGACGATGCTTTCGACACGAGCGTGACCGGCTTCGGCAGCTACCGGAGCTTCGGCGACATCGCACTGGCCTTCATCGGCAGCGTCCCATCGCCACAGGTGACTTGGCCGGAACCGCAGGGCAGTACCTCGGCGACTGAAGGCGTCGCCAAGAGCGTGGATGGCAGCAACGGGACCAAGTGGTGCGTGGACGGCCCTGGCACCCTGGTGCTGTGGCAGGTGGCGCTGCCGCAAGCTGCGGTCGTGAGCGCCTACACGCTCACCAGTGCCAACGACGTGCCGGCGCGCGATCCGCAGCAATGGACTCTTGCCGGATCGAACGACGGGACGACCTGGACAACACTGGACACGCGCTCGCTGCCCTCTCCATTCGAATCGCGCGCACAGTCCAAGACGTTCAACTGCTCCAACACGACCGCCTACCGCTTCTACCGCTTCGCCTTCGTTCCGAAGACTGGTGTGAGCCACTTTCAGGTGGCGGAGATCGCGCTCGCGGGCCTCGACCTGAAGCCGGGTGCTGAAGCGGCGGTCTCGGGCTATCGCCGCACGCTGGACCTGGGCATAGGCGTGCACACCACCGAGTTCAGCATCGGCAGTCGCAAGATCGTGCGCGAGGCTTTCGCCAGCAAGGCCCACGACGTGATGGTGTTCCGTTACACCGCCAGCGATGCGCAGGCGTTTTCTGGCACGCTGACCTTGACCTCCGCGCAGGGCGCAGCTGCCAAGGCCGACGCCGCCACGGCCCAGGTGTCGTTCAGCGGGGCCATGGCCAACGGCCTTAAATATGCCTGCGCGGTGCAGGTGGTAAGGGAAGACGGCCAACTCACGGTGGACGGCAATGCACTGCGCTTCGACAAGTGCACCAGCCTCACCTTACTGGTCGATGCACGCACCGACTACAAGTTGGACTACGCCGCAGGCTGGCGCAGCACCGATCCCGCGCCCCGGGTGCAAGCCACGCTGGCCGTGGCGGCCTCCAAGACCTACGCCACCTTGCGCCAAGCGCATGTCGCCGACTTCGGCGCCGTCATGTCGCGTGCCGGCGTCGTGTGGGGCGAGACCGATGCCACCACCGCGGCGCTGTCCACCCGGCAGCGCCTACAGCGCTACGCGGGCGGTGCGACCGACCCCGGCCTGGAGCAGGCGATGTTCGACTACGGCCGCTACCTGCTGGTGAGCTCGTCGCGCCCGGGTGGTCTGCCAGCCAACCTGCAGGGTCTGTGGAACAACAGCAACTCGCCGGCCTGGGGGAGCGACTACCACACCAACATCAACGTGCAGATGAACTACTGGGGCGCCGAAAGCACAGGGCTCTCGGACTGTCACACGCCGCTGATCGACTTCGTCTCCCAGGTCGCCGGGCCGAGCCGGGTGGCGACGAGAAACGCCTTCGGCGCCAACACACGTGGTTGGACGGCGCGCACGAGCCAGAGCATCTTCGGCGGCAACGGCTGGAACTGGAACAACGTCTCCAGCGCCTGGTATGCACAGCACCTGTACGAGCATTTCGCGTTCACGCAAGACCTGAACTACCTTCGCGTGACGGCCTACCCGATGCTCAAGGAGATCTGCCAGTTCTGGGAAGACCGGCTGAAGACGCGCGCTGACGGCCTGCTCGTCTCTCCCAAAGGCTGGTCGCCGGAGCACGGACCGACCGAAGACGGCGTGATGTACGACCAGCAGATCATCTGGGACCTGTTCCAGAACTACTTGGACGCGGCCCGCACGCTGAACATCGACACGGCGTATCAATCGGTGGTAGCGGGCCTGCAGGCCAAGCTTGCCCCGAACAAAGTCGGCAAGTGGGGCCAGTTGCAGGAATGGCAGGAGGACATCGACGATCCCAAGGACATTCACCGTCACACCTCGCACCTGTTCGCCGTGTATCCGGGGCGCCAGATCACACCAGTCAAGACGCCTGCTTTTGCCGCCGCCGCATTGGTGTCGCTGAAGGCCCGCTGCGGCGAAGTGGTCAACCAGCCTTTTACCGCCGCGACGGTGACGGGGGACAGCCGGCGCTCGTGGACGTGGCCCTGGCGCTGTGCTCTGTTCGCACGGCTGGGCGACGCCGCCCGCGCGCAAACGATGCTGCGCGGCCTGCTGAGCTACAACACACTGCAGAACCTGTTCTGCAACCACCCGCCGTTCCAGATGGACGGCAACTTCGGCATCTCCGGCGCGCTGACCGAAATGCTCCTGCAGAGTCACGAAGGCGTGATCGTGCTGCTGCCGGCCTGTCCCGACGACTGGAAGGCGGCCGGCGCATTCAACGGCCTGCGCGCGCGCGGCGGCTACCGCGTGAGCTGCGTATGGAAGAACGGGCAGGTGGTGTCCTGGGAAATCGTCGCGGACAAGGCGCGCAACAAGAATCCGGTGCGGGTGCGCATCAACGGTGAAGAACGCGATGTCACGCCTACCTGATGCAAGGAACAGATGACTTCAAGCAGACTCCAGAACAAGACGATTCTCGTCACCGCGGCAGCGCAAGGCATCGGCTTTGCCACCGCGTTGGCCTGCGCGCAAGAAGGCGCGCAGGTGATTGCGACCGACATCAACGCAGGGCTTCTCGACAGGCTCGCGCATACCTCCGCCGGTATTCGCACGTCGGTGCTTGACGTGCGCAGCCCGGAAGCCATCACCGCGCTGGCGGCCGAACTGCCGGCGCTCGATGGCCTCTTCAACTGCGCGGGCTACGTGCACCACGGCAGCGTGCTCGAATGCGACGAGGCCGCATGGGACTTCTCCTTCGACCTCAACGTCAAGAGCATGTACCGCATGGTGAAAGCCTTCCTGCCGGGCATGCTCGACCACGCGAAGCGAGATGGAGGTGGTGCATCGATCGTCAACATGGCGTCAATGGCTTCGTCGGTCAAGGGCTTCCCGAACCGCTTCGCCTATGGTGCATCCAAGGCCGCGGTGGTTGGCATGACCAAGGCCCTCGCAGCGGACCACGTACAACAGGGGCTACGCTGCAATGCACTGTGCCCTGGTACAGTGAATACGCCCTCCTTGCGCGAGCGAATCGCCGCTGCGGCAGACCCGGCGCAGGCCGAGCGCTACTTCATCGCACGCCAGCCCATGGGGCGTCTCGCGGTGGCAGAAGACATTGCGCCACAGGTGGTGTATCTGCTTAGCGATGAGTCTCGCTTCGTCACCGGCCAGGTCGTTCTGGTCGATGGCGGCGTTACCATCTGACGCGACGGATGGTGCCAGGCAGCATGACGCAGCGCATCGATTCGCATCAGCATTTCTGGCGGCCCGCGCGCGGCGACTATGCGTGGCTGCGTGCCGATGTGCCCAGCCTGACGCCGCTGATGCGTGACTTCCTTCCCGAGCATCTCACGCCACTCCTGCAGGCGCATGGCGTTGCGAGAACGGTGCTCGTGCAGGCCGCCGACGCTGAAGCCGAAACGGATTTCATGCTCAAGCCCGCCACGGCGCACGACGTAGTCGACGGGGTGGTCGGCTGGGTCGACCTGGGCCGTGCCGATACGGTGGCTTCGCTCGAACGCATGGCCCGCTATCCGAAATTCAAGGGCGTGCGTCCGATGCTGCAGGACCTGGCCGACGACGACTGGATCGCGCGGATGCCGCATCCCGACGTGGTACAGGCGCTCGTACGCTTGGGCCTGCGCTTCGATGCGCTGGTGAAGCCCAGGCATCTGACCTCGCTGATCCGCTTTCTGAAGCAGTGGCCGCAGTTGCCCGTAGTGATCGACCACGCCGCCAAGCCGCCGATGGGTGCGCACGACAGCGAGGCCTTCGCGACCTGGCGCAAGCAGATGGTCGAGCTGGCCGCGCTGCCGCAAGCGCACTGCAAGTTCTCTGGGCTCCGCGGCGAGGCGCCGTGGGCAGCGCATCACGACGTCGATGCCGCGGCACGTGTTGTGCTCCCGATCTGGGAACACCTGCTCGAAAACTTCGGCCCCACACGCCTCATGTGGGGCAGCGACTGGCCGGTGCTCACCCTAGCTGGTGGCTACGCGGGCTGGATCGCGGTCAGCCAGGCCTGCATCGGCGTCCTCTCGGCCAGCGAGCAGGCCCACATCTGGCGGGGGACCGCGCAACGCTTCTATGGCATCTCGACGGACTGAACGCACCATCATGCAACCCATCGTCACCATCCGCGACCTCTGCAAATCCTTTTCCGGCGTGCGCGCACTCGACAGGGCGCAATTCGATCTCTTGCCCGGCGAGGTGCACGCCCTGATGGGCGAAAACGGCGCGGGTAAGTCCACGCTGATGAAAGTGCTGGCGGGCGTCTACCGCAAGGACTCGGGCGAGGTGCTGATCGACGGCCAGCCCGTGGACATCGCGAGCCCACGCGAGGCGCAGGCGCTGGGCATCGGGATCATCCATCAGGAACTGAACCTGATGAATCACCTGAGCGCCGCGCAGAACATCTTCATCGGGCGCGAGCCGCGCGGGCGTCTGGGCCTCTTCATCGACGAAGAAGCGATGCGGGACGGCACGCAGCGTATCTTCGATCGCATGAACCTGCGGCTCGATCCTCACACCCCTGTGGGCGAGCTCACGGTGGCCAGGCAGCAGATGGTGGAGATCGCCAAGGCGCTGTCGTTCGACTCGCGCGTGCTCATCATGGACGAGCCCACCGCCGCCTTGAACAACGAGGAGGTGGCAGACCTGTTCCGCATCATCGGGCGCCTGCGTTCGCGCGGCGTGGCCGTCGTCTACATCTCGCACAAGATGGATGAGTTGAAGCGCATCGCCGACCGCGTGACCGTGATGCGCGACGGCCAGTACATCGCCACCGTGCCGATGGCGACGACGCCGATGGACACGCTCATCGCCATGATGGTGGGCCGCCAGCTCGCCGAAGCCGGGCACGAGATGCCCGACACCTCAGGCAACGAGGTGGTGCTGGAGGCCAGGGGCATCTGCCGGGGCGCGATGGTGCGCGACGCCAGCTTCGTGCTGCGGCGCGGCGAGATACTCGGCTTCGCGGGGCTGATGGGCGCGGGCCGCACCGAGCTGGCGCGCGCCGTGTTCGGTGCCGACCGCATCGACGCGGGCGAAGTCC
>NZ_RXFT01000018.1 GCF_003952165.1 Variovorax guangxiensis
TTCTCGTCCAGGCGCCGGCGCAGGATGGGCACGACCGCAAGGCTCAACCCGACGTACAGCGGCATGCTCGCGAGCACGATGAGCGTCAGCGGCACGCTGTAGAACAGCATGACGGCAATGAAGACGATGGAGAAGACGACGTCCAACAGCACCGTCAGGGCGTTGCCGGTCAGGAAGCTGCGGATGTTCTCGAGTTCGCGCACACGGGCGACCGAGTCGCCGACGCGTCGGGCCTGGAAGTAGGCCAGGGGCAGTTGCACGAGGTGGCGAAACAGCCGTGCACCGAGCTCGACGTCGATGCGGTTGGTGGTGTGGCTGAAGACGTAGCTGCGCAGGCCGTTCAGCAGCGACTCGAAGATGACCACCACCACCAGGCCGATGACGAGCACATCCAGCGTGGTGAGGCCGCGGTGCACGAGCACCTTGTCCATGACGACCTGGAAGAACAGCGGACTGACCAGCGCGAACAGTTGCAGGATGACGGAGATGAAGAGGACTTCACCGAGCAGCTTCCTGTGCTTGACGAGGCTGGGGATGAACCAGGAGAAGTCGAACTTGGCGAGTTCACCGGCGAGGCTGGCGCGGCTGGTGATGAGGATGAGTTCGCCTGTCCAGTGGGCGGCGAAGACTTCCAGGGGTTCGATGACGGGGCGGCCGTTCGAGGAAGAGGGGTCCTGCAGCAGGACGCGTTGGGCATCGCACTGGGCCAGGATGACGAAACGCTCCTGGCCGGATTCATCGCGCAAGACGGCCAATGCGGGCAAAGGCGTCAGGGACAGGCGATCGAGTGTGGTGCGAGAAGACTTGGCCTTCAGGCCCAGGTGCCTGGCTGCGCGCAGCAGCGTGGCGGCGTCGATGGCCTCGGAAGCGACGAGGCCCAACTGGTGTGACAGCAGCGACGCGTCGGCTGCTATCTGGTGGAAGCGTGCGAGGGTGCATAGCGCCAAAAGGGATGGGTTCGACGCAACGTTTGCGTTAGCGGCATCCTGCGGTCGCGCGCGCTTGTCGGCGTGCGGCTGCACGTCTACATCCACCTCTCCCATTTGGGACTCCCTCGATGTTTTGAAACATCAAGATACCTGAGTAGGACCTGACTGACAATTGCAATACCTAAGTTCGAATTAGGGGCAACGACAAAATGAAATCTAAAGTACTGCTGCTGCAAAATGAGCCGCTGCTCTCCCCACACTCACCGCCGCCAACCCAATCAGCAGGTTCAGCACCTGCCGCCTGAACTGCTCCGGCGACACACCCTTGAACGAGCGCTGCCCCCACCAGATGCCCGCCAGCATCGCAGGCGCCAGCCACAGCGCCCACTTGAGCGTGTCCGGCCCCAGCAGGTTGCCGGACGCGTGTGCTGACGAAGGCATCAGCGCAGCGCTGATGAGCGACACCACGTCGCTGAAGAGCAGCAGCGCGATCAGCGTGGCGCGCAGCGCGGCGGGCGCCATCTTCGCCGTGCTCAGCAGCACCGCGACCGCGATGCCACCGATGGCCGCCACGCCGTTGATGAAGCCCGAGGCCAGCCCGGCGGCCAGTCGCAGACCGCGCGTGGGCTCCAGCGCGACATGCGCGCCGCTGCGCAGCAACAGGGCGGCGGCCATCAGAAGAATGCCGATCAGCAGGCGCAGCGGCGTCTCGGGCAACCACGCGAGCAGCGCCACGCCAAGCGGAATGCAGATCAGGTTGCCCAGCATCAGCCAGCCCAGCCATGGCATGTCGACGTCGCGCGCGATGCCGCGCAGCTGGCTCAGGCTGGCGAGGATCTCCAGCATGAAGATCGCGGGCACCACGAGCGCAGGTGAGATCACCAGTGACATGCCCGCCACGGTGATGGCCGAGAAGCCGAAGCCCGCGAAGCCGCGCACGATGCCGGCCGCGAACACCACGCAGAGGCTGTAGGCCAGCGTTGCTGGCGCCAGCGGCGGCACCAGCAGTTCGGCAGCCGTCATGCCTCGAAGAGCGGCATCAGCTTCAGTCGCTGCACCTTTCCGGAGGGGCCTCGCGGCAGGTCCTGTACGAAGCGGTAGTGGCCGGGCGATTTGTAGCGGCCGAGCGCGGTGGTGGCGAACTCGCGCAGTTGTTCTTCTGTGCAGGCGCAGCCTTCGCGCAGCACGATGCACACGCCGATCTCCTGGCCGTAGTGGCGGTCGGGCACGCCCACCGAGGCTGCCTCGAGCACGGCGGGGTGCTTCAGCAGAGCCTCGTCGATCTCGCGCGGCGCGATGTTCTCGCCGCCCTTGATGATGAGTTCCTTGATGCGGCCGGTAACGAAGAAGAAGCCGTCCTCGTCGCGGTGGCCGAGGTCGCCGGTACGCAGCCAGCCGTCGGGCGTGAAGCTTGCGCGCGTGGCTTCTTCGTTCTTGTAGTAGCCGAGCATCACGTTCGGCCCGCGAATGACGAGTTCCCCGGTGGTGCCGTCGGGCACGGCTGCGAGCTGTGCATCCACCACGCCGGCCATGCAGCCCGAGGCGCGGCCGACCGAGCCGAGCTTGCGCGCGGCCGGGTCCATGGGGTTCGAGAAAGAGGGCGCTGCCGTCTCGGTGAGGCCCATGGTCTCGACGATGCCGATGCCGAACATCTGCTCGAAGGCGCGCAGGTGCTCCGGCGGCAGCGCGGCCGAGGCCGAGCGGCAGAAGCGGATCGACAGCGTCTGCGCGAGCGGCGGCTTCGGGCCTTCGAGCAGGTACGAGATCATGGTGGGCACCACGTTGATCCAGCTGCACTGCGTCTGCGTGGCCTGTTCCCAGAAGCGGCCGGCCGAGAACTTCGGCGGCATCGCGAGGCTGCCGCCGTGCGCCAGCGGCGCGAGCATGGTCACGGTGAAGGCGTTGATGTGATATAGCGGCAGTACCGCCAGCACGCGGTCGGACGGTCGCAGCCCGTGCTCCTCGCTGATGGCGTGCGCATTGGCGGCGAGGTTGCGCTGCGTGAGCATCACGCCCTTGGGGTTGCCGGTTGTGCCCGAGGTGTACATCAGCAGCGCAACCGCGTCGGGCGAGGGCGGCGGCACGTCCGCGGCGGCTTCTTCCTCGCCGGGCAGCGCGTCGCCCTCGGGGTCGACCACGATCAGCTCCACCGGCCGGTCGAAGGCTTCGACGATGCCGCGCACTCGCGATTCCCACTCGGGCGCGACGCAGACCAGGCGGCAGTCGGAATGCGAGAGCACGTAGTGCATCTGCTCGGGCTGAGACAGCAGGTTGACCGGGTTCACGCGAAAGCCGCCGTGCATCGCGCCCAGCAGCAGCCGCAGCGTCTGCAGGCCGTTGGGCATGACGACCGAGACCGTGTCTCCCGGCTGCATGCCGAGCCCGCGCAGCACGGCCGAGACGCGGCGGCATTCGCGCGCGAGTTCGCCGTAGGCGATGTGCTGCTCCGATTCGGTGGCGCGCGCGTAGACCGCGTGCGGCTGCTCTCGTGCCTGGCGCTCGATCAGCGCATGCACCGTGGTCGCGGCCGCCGTCATGTTCACTTCGCGCCGTGGCTGGCGAAGAAGGCGCCGAAGATGTCTTCCTCGCTCGGCACCACCTCGGGAATCGGCCGCGACACGCGCGTGATGTTCAGGTAGTGCCGGTAGTTCACGTTGTCGGAGAAGTTGTTCCTGCCCCAGGTGCCACAGCCCATCGACAGCGAGAAGGGCAGCCCGTTGTCGAAGCTGCCGCCGGTGGCGATGCAGTGCGCCTGGTCGACGATGACGCGCGAGACCGGCAACGTGAGGCCTAGCGAGAGTGCGCGCTCGGGCATCGCGCTGTGAAGGCCGACGGAGTGGCCAGCGCCTTCGTACGAATAGATGCGCGCCACGGTGGCGGCGGCCTCGTCGAAGTCGCGCGCGGCGTACACCGCGAGCACCGGGCTCAGCTTTTCGCCGGAGAACGGATGGTCGTGGCCCACGCCGTCCTCGGCCACCATGAGGATGCGCGGATCGGCCTCGGCAATCGCCTGCCAGGCGGCGCGGTTGGCGCCATCGACTTCGCCCGCGCGCTCGGCGATGACGCGCGCCGACTGTCCGATGACGGCGGCCGAGAGCTTGCCCTCGGGCCACATCAGCTTCTGCAGCGTGGCCTTCTGCGCGTCGGCGAGCATGACGGCGCCGCGGTCCTTCAGCGCCGAGAGCATCTTCGCGCGCACCGCGTCGACGACGACGAGGCTGTTCTCCGACGAGCAGCTGGTCGCGTTGTCGAAGGTCTTCGAGCGCACGATGCGGTCGGCCGCGGCCTGCACATCCGCCGTCTCGTCGACGATGCCCGCCACGTTGCCCGCGCCCACGCCGAAGGCCGGCGTGCCGCTCGCATAGGCTGCGCGCACGTTGGCCTGCGAGCCGGTGGCCACCACCAGGTCGCACAGCCGCATCAGCTCGGCGGTCGACTGCTTGTTGACCGGCGCCGGCAGCAGCTGCACCAGGTCGCGCGGCGCGCCGATGCGGTCGAACTGCTGGTGGATGAACTCGATGAGCCGCGCCGCCGTCGACCAGCCCTTGGGTGAGGGCGCGACGATGACCGCGTTGCGCCCCTTCAGCGCATTGATGATCTTGTTGGCCGGCGTCGCGCCCGGGTTGGTCGAGGGCGTGATGGCGCACACCACGCCCACGGGCCGCGCGATCTCGACGATGCCGCGCGCCGGGTCTTCGGCGATCACGCCCACCGATCTCGCGCCGTGCAGGTCGCGCAGCAGGCCGAAGGTCTTGCGGTGGTTCTTGCGCACCTTGTCCTCGACGTTGCCCACGCCGGTGTCGGCCACGGCCAGCTCGGCTAGCTCGCGGTTGCGTGCCGGCTCGATGATGGCCCAGCCCGCCGCGACCACGGCGGTGTCGACCTGCGCCTGCGACCAGGTCTCGTAGATGCGCTGCGCGGCGCGGGCGCGCGCCACCAATTCGGCGATGGGGGAAGAGGGGGTGTTCGGATGTTCCATGAGTACCTGTGGAGCTCAATCCACCTTGATGTTGGCTTCTTTCGCGAGCTTCTGCCAGCGCACCAGTTCGGCGGTGACCACCTTGCCGAGCTGCTCGGGCGTTCCGCCCACGCCTTCGCTGCCCTGTGCGAGCAGCTTGTCGCGGATCTCCGGCTCCTTGACGACGGTATTGATCACGCGGTTGAGCCTGTCGATGGCGGGCTTGGGCGTCTTCGCGGGCACGAACACGGCGTACCAGGAGTCGACGTCGAAGTCGGCGATGCCGGCCTCCTGCATTGTCGGCACGTCGGGAAAGGCCGCGCTGCGCCTGGTGGTCGATACCGCGAGCGCCTTGAGCTTGCCGGCCTTCACGAACTGCGCGGCCGCCGGAATCGACACCCACAGCAGCGGCACCTGCCCGCCCATCACGTCGGTCACGGCCGGGCCGCCGCCGCGGTACGGCACGTGCGTCATCTGGGTACCGGTGCGCAGCTTCAGGAGCTCGCCGGCCAGGTGGCCTGGCGAGCCGTTGCCCACCGATGCGAAGGAGATGCTGTCGGGCTTGGCCTTGGCCAGCGCGACCAGTTCCGCCACCGTGTTCGCCGGAAACTGCGTGTTGGCCACCAGGATCTGCGGCAGCGAGGCGACCATGCCCACGGGTGCGAAATCCTTCGCCGTGTCGAAGCTCAGCTTCGCGTAGATGGCCGGGTTGATGGTGTGTGACGAGAGCGTGAACAGCACCGTGTAGCCGTCCGGCGGCGACTTCGCCACCAGCTCGGTACCGATGGAGCCCGCCGCGCCGCCGCGGTTGTCGATGAGCACCTGCTGGCCCAGCAACGCCGAGAAGCGCTCCTGCACGATGCGCGCGATCACGTCGGTGCCGCCGCCGGGCGGGTAGGGCACGACGAGGCGGATCGGCTTGTTGGGGTAGTCGCTGCCGTTGTCCGCCTGCGCGGCAAGCGGCGAGGCGACGGCAGCGAGCGCGGCGAGAGCCAGCATCCCGGCGCGATGCCAGGGGGCGAAGAACAACTTCATTCGGGTCTCCTTCTCTTTGTGATGGACATCGGCGACGGCCCGGCCGGTGCGGCGCCCACGCGATAGCCCAGCGTGACGCTGGCATCGCGCGCGCAGGCCATCAGGTGATCGGCCAGCCCGCGCGCCTGCGTGCGCGCGAAGCGGATCGAGGGCACGCTCATGCCGACGGCCGCCACGGCCTCGCCGCGTGCATTGAGCACGGGCACGCCGAGGCCGCAAACGCCGATGCGCCATTCCTCGCGGTTTTCTGCATAACCGCGGGCGCGGGAGCGTTCCAGTTCGTTGAAAAGGGTGCCGAAGTCGGTGATGCTGTTCTTCGTGTGCGGCTCCAGCGTGCCCAGGCACTCCTGCAGCGCCGGCACGCTCAGGCCTGCCGCGGCGAGCAGCGCCTTGCCCGAAGCCACGCAGTACGCCGCCGCGCGGCCGCCGATGCGCGAGTAGGCGGCCACCGGCAGGGGGCTGTCGAACTTGTCGAGGTAGACGATCTCCGCGCCGTCGAGCACCGCGAGGTGGATGGTCTCGCCCGTGGCCTGCGCGAGCTGCGCGAGATGAGGGCGCAGCAGCGAGCCGATGTCGGATGCCTCGGAAACCATCGCCCCGAGTTCGAAGAGCCTGAGGCTGGGCCGGTAGGTGCTCGTGCCCGGGTCCTGCACGGCCCAGCCGCATTCGACCAGCGTCTGCAGCGTGCGGTGCGCGTTGCTGCGCGCCATGCCGAATGCCTGCGCCAGTTCGGTGACGCGGCAGTCGCGCTGCTGGCGCACCATCCATTCGATGGCGGCGAGGCCCTTGGCAAGCGTGGAGTCCATGAGGCTTGGCTTTCCTTGTTGTTCCAAATATTGGAACAGCGTTCTCGGATGTGAAACGCAATGTAAGAACGCCTGGTGCCCCTTGTCAATCAGGGACTTGGATGTAGTTCTAAATGCCTCAGCGGCGATGGCGTCCCGCCATGAGCCCGATCACCTCGCGGAAGATGGTGTTGCCGCTCGGGTTCGCCAGATCGAGCACATGGCTGCGGCTGTAGCAGGGGCTCAGGTCGAGGCCCACGCCGATGCCGGCGATCTCGATGTCGCCGCGCTGTTCCTGGCGCGCGACCACGTCGCGCAGGTGGTGGTCGAGGTAGTGCGCGTCGTTGGCGAGGTGCGTGGCGCTGTCCATCGGCGAGCCATCGGAGATCACCATCAGCAGCTTGCGCGCCTCGCCGCGCTGGCGCAGCCGCATGCAGGCCCAGTCGAGCGCCTCGCCGTCGATGCCTTCGCGGAACAGGTCCGCCTTGAGCAGCGCCGCCATCGCGGGGCGCGCGCGGCGCCATGGCGTGGCCGCGGCCTTGAAGACGATGTGGCAGCGCTCGTTGAGCCGCCCCGGATGCGGCGGCCTGCCCGCGCGCACCCACTCGCGCTGCGGGCGTCCACCGTTCCACGCGCCGGTGGTGAAGCCCAGCACCTCGCAGGCCACGCCAGCCTGTTCGAGTGCGCGCGCGAACACGTCGACCATCATCGCCACCGGTTCGGCGTGCTCCTTCATCGAACCCGAGCAGTCGATGAGGAAGGTGACGATGCAATCGGCCAGCGGCTCCATGCGCTCGGTGCGGAACAGGCGGCGCTCGGTGGGCGAGGCCACGAGCTGCGCGAGGCGGCGGCCATCGACGAGGCCTTCCACCTGCGCACCGTCCCAACCGTCGCGTTCGGGCTCGGCGAGCAGTGCGCGCAGCTCGCGCGCGAGGCGGGCGATGTTCACGCCCTGCGCGGCGATGCGGCGGTCGAGCTTCTCGCGATGGCCTGCGAGCACTTCCTTGCGTGCGAGCGTGGCGGCATCGTGTTCGCGGTCGTAGGCGTCGGTGAAGATGCGGTAGGCACCGCCAGCGCCTTCGAGCACCTCGCTGCGGCCCGATTCGGCGGTGGTGAAGCGCTCGACGATCTCCTGGTCCATGTCGGCCACCAGCGAGAAAACGCTGCGCTTGTCGTCCACGTGGGCATCGCGTGCGGCTTCGCTGTCTCCGTCGCCGGCCTCGTGCAGCATCGCGGCAACGATGCGCGCGATGGCGCGGGCGTGCACCGCATAGGCCGCCTGGTCGGCACGGTCCTTGCGCAGGCCGGCCAGCGCGTGGCCGATCAGCGGTGCGAGCGCGAAGCGCGTGGCTTCGAGCATGTCCTCGGTTTCCTCGACGACCTGTTCGCCGTTGACGCGCGCACGGCAGATCTGCGCGACGGTATACAGCAGCAGGCCGCGCGCGGTGTCGGTCAGCCCGGAATGATGAAAGGCGAGCGACCACTGCTCGTGCCGGTGCCGCAGGTTGTGCCGCATGCCCACCATGACCTCTGGCGCCATCGCCTCGGCGCGGAACTGCTCCAGCATCTCGAACAGCATGCGCTCCACCGGCTCCTCGGGGCGCAGGCTCTGGTGCAGCGTCGCGTCCGATGCGGTGAGCCGCAGCGCGAGCCCGTCGGCCACGCCACGGAAGGACGCGAAATCGTCGGTGTCGGGCGAGGGATGCAGGTGCGGCGCGAACCAGGGCAGCGCCATGCGGCCGCGGTGCAGGCGCCGTCCGCGAAAGTGCAGGTCGCGCTCGCCGCTGAATGCGCGCACCACACCCGCGCAGAGCTCGGCGACGAGTTCTTCCTGCCGCACGCGGCGCTGCATCGCGCTCGCGGGGCCGGCGGTCATTCGCGCGGGCCCGCCGAGAGCTGGTGCGATTCCTTCAGTTCGCGGTCGAAGCAGCGCTGGAAGTACTCGGCCACCAGCGGGCGTTCGGCGTCGTCGCACTTGTTGACGAAGGAAAGGCGGAAGGCCAGCGCCGGGTCCTTGAATATCTCGATGTTCTCGGCCCAGGTGATGACGGTGCGCGGCGACATCAGCGTCGAGAGGTCGCCGGCCGCGAAGCCCTTTCGCGTGAGGTCGGCCACGGCCACCATCGATGCGACCAGCTTCGTGCCCGCCTCGTCGGCCAGCGAAGGCACGCGCGCCTGCACGATGGCGATTTCTTCCGCGGCCGGCAGGTAGTCGAGCGAGGCCACGATGTTCCAGCGGTCGATCTGCGCGTGGTTGAGCCGCTGCGCGCCGTGGTAGAGGCCATTGAGGTTGCCCAGGCCCACGGTGTTGGCGGTGGCGAAGAGGCGGAAGTAGGGGTGCGGGCGCAGCACCCGGTTCTGGTCCATCAGCGTGAACTTGCCGTCGCGCTCCAGGATGCGCTGGATGACGAACATCACGTCGGGCCGGCCCGCGTCGTACTCGTCGAAGATCAGTGCCACCGGCCGCTGCAGAGCCCAGGGCACGATGCCTTGCTGGAACTCGGTGACCTGCTGGCCTTCGCGCAGCACCACCGCGTCTTTTCCCACCAGGTCGAGCCGGCTGATGTGGCCGTCGAGGTTGAGCCGCACGCAGGGCCAGTTCAGGCGCGCCGCCACTTGCTCGATGTGGGTCGACTTGCCGGTGCCGTGCAGGCCCTGCACCATCACGCGCCGGTCGCGCATGAAGCCCGCAAGGATGGCGAGCGTCACGTCGGGGTTGAAGCGGTAGACCGCGTCGACCTCGGGCACATGGTCATCGCGCTCGCTGAAGGCGGGCACGCGCAGCTCGGAGTCGATGCCGAACACCTCGCGCACGCTGAGCATCCGGTCGGGTCGAAGGTCGGCGGTGTCGGTCATGTCGGTTCCAGCGAAAGGGGGTTCTTCAGGCTTGCGCGCGGTCGGAGGCCGCGTCGGCGTCGATTCGGCTCAGTGCCTGCGCGGCACGCTGCAGCGCGGGCAGCAGCGTCTTCGCCTTGGCCGCGTCGAGCCGCATCACCGGCGCCTGCACCGCGATGCAGAGGTTGGAGGGGGCGTCGTCGCCCGAGGGCACCAGCGTGGCGATGCACAGCAGGCCGGGCAGGAACTCCTCGTGGTCGATGGCGTAGCCGTCCTTGCGTACGCGCTGTACTTCCTTTTCCAGCGCCTCGGGATCGGTCAGCGTGCGGGGCGTGTAGGTTTCGAGCGGCGCATGAGACAGCAGCCGGCGGCGCTGCGCCGCGCTCATCTGCGAGAGAAAGATCTTGCCGCTGGCCGAGCAGTGCACAGGCACGCGCGAACCCGAGTGCAGGTAGAAGCGCAGCGGCGCGGCGGTCTCCACGCGGTCGAGGTAGACGACCTCGCTGCCCGAGAGGGCGGTGAGGTTGCAGCTCTCGCCGATCTCTTCCACCAGTTGGCGCAGCACCGTGTGGCGCGCGCCGTGCAGGCTGTCGTTGAGTAGCAGGTTCTCGGCCAGCCGCCGCAGCCGCGTGCCGATGCCGTAGTGCCGGCCGTCGCCTTCGCGCTGCAGCAGCCCCGCGCCTTCGAGCTGCTGCAGCATGCGGTGCAAGGTCGGTTTGGGCAGGCCGGTTTCTTCCACCAGGCCCTGCAGCGAATAGCGCTGGTCTTTCGCGGCCATGACTTCGAGCAGCGCGAACAGGCGCATGGTGGGCGAGTCACCACCCGAGCCGGCCGGTTCGGCGGCGTCCACGGAAAGCCCTTTGACGATCTTCATGGCGCGGATCATAGGTGTTTTACAAAAAAAAGAGACAACGCGTTCCGATTTTTGTAAATTGTTTGACGCGATGCCGATGCCGTCCTATATTCCGCCGGAATGAATTCCGGAACAAGCCGTTCCGACTTTTAGAGCGAAACCCGCCCCTTCATCCTTCCAGGAGACGCCTCCCATGAGCCAGAAGCAAGCCGCAGCCCCCGCACGCGAAGCCGTCAAGGGCGTGCAGAAGATGACGCCCTCCGAGGCTTTCGTCGAGACCATGGTCGCCAATGGCGTGACCGACATCTTCGGCATCATGGGCTCGGCCTTCATGGACGCGATGGACATCTTCGCGCCCGCGGGCATCCGCCTCATTCCGGTGGTGCACGAGCAGGGCGGCGCCCACATGGCCGACGGCTATGCGCGCGTGTCGGGCCGCCACGGCCTCGTCATCGGCCAGAACGGCCCCGGCATCAGCAACTGCGTGACAGCCGTCGCGGCCGCCTACTGGGCGCACAGCCCGGTCGTGATGATCACGCCCGAAACCGGCACCATGGGCATGGGCCTGGGCGGCTTCCAGGAAGCCAACCAGCTGCCGATGTTCCAGGAGTTCACCAAGTACCAGGGCCACGTCAACAACCCCAAGCGCATGGCCGAGTACACCGCGCGCTGCTTTGACCGCGCCATCTCCGAGATGGGCCCGACGCAGCTGAACATTCCGCGCGATTACTTCTACGGCGAGATCCAGTGCGAGATCCCGAAGCCGATGCGCGTGGAGCGCGGCGCGGGCGGCGAGAACAGCCTGAATGCGGCGGTCGAGTTGCTGGCCTCCGCAAAATTCCCGGTGATCCTCTCGGGCGGCGGCGTGGTCATGGGCGACGCGGTGGAGGAGTGCAAGGCACTCGCCGAGCGCCTGGGTGCGCCGGTGGCCAACGGCTACCTGCGCAACGACTCCTTCCCCGCGAGCCATCCGCTGTGGGCCGGCCCGCTGGGCTACCAGGGCTCCAAGGCCGCGATGAAGCTGATCGCGCAGGCCGACGTGGTGCTCGCGCTCGGCTCGCGCATGGGTCCCTTCGGCACGCTGCCGCAGCATGGCATGGACTACTGGCCGAAGGAGGCGAAGATCATCCAGGTCGAGGCCGACCACACCAACCTGGGCCTGGTGAAGAAGATCACCGTGGGCATCCACGGCGACGCCAAGGCCACGGCCAAGGAACTGCTCAAGCGCCTGCAGGGCAAGACACTGGCCTGCGATGCCACCAAGGCCGAGCGCGCCGAGAAGATCAAGGCCGAGAAGGCCGCGTGGGAGAAAGAGCTCGACGAATGGACCCACGAGCGCGACCAGTTCAGCCTCGACGCCATCGAGGAAGCGAAAGGCGAGAAGACGCCCACCGGCGGCAGCTACCTGCACCCGCGCCAGGTGCTGCGCGAACTCGAGAAGGCCATGCCGCCGCGCGTGATGGTCTCCACCGACATCGGCAACATCAACGCCATCGCCAACAGCTACCTGCGCTTCGAGGAGCCGCGCAGCTTCTTCGCGCCGATGAGCTTCGGCAACTGCGGCTACTCGCTGCCCACCATGATCGGCGCCAAGTGCGCGGCGCCCGACCGCCCGGCCGTGGCCTATGCTGGCGACGGCGCCTGGGGCATGAGCCTGGTCGAGATCATGACGGCCGTGCGCCACGACATCCCGGTAACGGCGGTGGTCTTCCACAACCGCCAGTGGGGCGCGGAGAAGAAGAACCAGGTCGACTTCTACAACCGCCGCTTCGTGGCCGGCGAGCTCGAGAGCGAGAGCTTCGCGGGCATCGCCAAGGCCATGGGCGCCGAGGGCATCGTGGTCGACAGGCTCGAAGACGTGGGCCCGGCGCTGAAGAAAGCCATCGACATGCAGATGAACGAGCGCAAGACCTGCGTGATCGAGATCATGTGCACCCGCGAGCTGGGCGACCCGTTCCGCCGCGACGCGCTGTCCAAGCCGGTCCGATTCCTCGACAAGTACAAGGACTACGTCTGAACTCCAGCCACTCCATGACCGGTTCGCTGCTGACGCTCAACGCGGGTTCGTCGTCCATCAAGGTCGCGCTGTTCGACGCGGCCGGCGATGGCGATACCGCGCTGCCGGCGGCGCGCTGGTCGGGGCAGGCGGATGGGTTGGGCGCGGGCCTGAAGGCGCGGCTGCGCATTCGCGATGCGCAAGGGCAGACGCTGCACGACACGCCGCTCGAAGGCGCGCAGGCTTCGCACCAGGGCGCGCTTGCGGCGCTGCTCGACTGGCATGCGAAGCAATCGGCAGGAGGGCGCATCGCAGCCGTGGGCCATCGCATCGTGCATGGCGGCGCGGATTTCGTTGCGCCGGTTCGCATCGATGCCGGCGTGCTCGAAGCGCTGGACAGGCTGGAACCGCTGGCGCCGCTGCACCAGCCTCACAACCTCGCGGGCGTGCGCGCGGCGATGGCCGCCTTCGATGGCGTGCCGCAGGTGGCCTGCTTCGACACAGCCTTCCACGCGGCACAGCCCGAGGTCAACCGGCGCTTCGCGCTGCCGCGCGAGTTGCACGACGCGGGTGTGCGCCGCTACGGCTTCCACGGCCTTTCCTATGAATCCATCGTCGCGCAGTTCGCGGGCATCGCCCCCGAACTGGCGCAGCGGCGCGTGATCGTCGCGCACCTCGGCAACGGCGCCTCGATGTGCGCCATCGCGCAGGGCCGCTCGGTCGCGACGACGATGACCTTCTCTCCACTCGATGGCCTCACGATGGGCACGCGCTGCGGCCACATCGACGCGGCCGTCGTGCTCTACCTGATGCGCTCGCGCGGCATGTCGGCCGACGAGGTCGAAGCGCTGCTGTTCCGCCAGTCGGGGCTGCTCGGCATCTCGGGCGTGTCCAGCGACATGCGCGTGCTGGAGGCCTCGGCGGAGCCTGCCGCCGCCGAGGCCATCGGCCACTTCGCCGAACAGGTGGTCCAGCACATGGGCAGCCTCGCGGCGGCGCTGCGCGGGGTCGATGCTATCGTGTTCACTGGCGGAATCGGCGAGAACGGCGCCGCGCTGCGCGAGCGCATCCTCGAAGACTGCGAATGGTTGGGCGTGAATGTCGATGCCGCAGCAAATCGTGGCAAGGGCGCAGCGCGGCTCACCACGGCGGAAAGCCCGGTCAGTGCCTGGGTGCTGCGCACCGACGAAGAAGCGGTGATCGCGCGGCACACGGCGCGCGTGCTGCGCGCCGCTGCCTGACACCTTCTTTCTAGCGCGACGAGGAGGCGCGCGGCACGATGGCGCCGCAGTGGCGCAGGAAGTCGGCCGTCGCGCGGCCCAGCAGCTTGTCGCGGTGCATCACCGTCGCCAGCCGCCGCACGCCGGCCGGCAGCCGCGTGCGCAGTTCCACCAGGTGCCCGTCTTCCAGCGCCTGCGCCACCGTGTAGCGCGAGAGGCAGGCCAGCCCGGTGCCCGACGCCACGACGCGCTTGATGGCCTCGGTGCTGCCCAGCTCGAAGCCCACGTGCACCTGCTCCAGGTTCTGGATCAGCCATGCGTCCGTCACCTGCCGCGTGCCCGAGCCGTGCTCGCGCAGCACCCAGGTCGCCTGCGAGAGCTGCCTGTGCGTGGCGACGCGGCCCGCCAGCTCGTGGCCGGGCGCGGCGACGATCACCAGTTCGTCTTCGCGCCAGGGCCGCACCACGAGGTCGGGGTGCGTCTGCGGGCCTTCGATGAAGCCCACGTCCACGTCGAAGCCCGCCACCGCCTCGATCACGTCGTGCGTGTTCGCGATGTGCAGGTGCACCTGGCTCTGCGGATGCAGCGCCGTCCAGGTCGACACCCGCTCCGGCAGCAGGTACTCGCCGATGGTGAAGCTGGCCGCCACGCGCAGCGGCGCCGCATGCTCGCCGCTGAAGAGCGCCTCGACCTCCGCGGCCTGGTCGAGCAGCGCCTGCGCTTTGGGCAGCAGTGCGCGGCCGTTCTCGTTGAGCACCAGCCGGCGCCCCAGCCGGTCGAAGAGCTGCACACCCACCGAAGACTCCAGGTCGGCCAGCGCGCTGCTGGCCGCCGACTGCGAACGGGCGATGCGGTCCGCCGCGGCGCGGGTGCTGCCTTCGCGCGCTGTGGCGACGAAAACCTCGAGCTGGCGCAGGTTCAGGCGCAGGCGGGAGCTCGATGCAGCACCCTGCGGCTGATCAGTTTTTCCGGTCATGGTGAGCGATATTCTCTGCTTTTTCGTTTGATCGAGGCTGCATACCATCGAGCGGACCCCGCCTGAAAACAAAGGACCGCCAAGTGTTCAGCTTCCTGTCTCGCGAGCCCGTGCACGACCCGCTGGTGGCGCCCACGCCCACGGCCGACACCACGGTCAAGACCACCACCTGCTACATGTGCGCCTGCCGCTGCGGCATTCGCGTGCACCTGCGGGAGGGCGAGAAGGGCCCCGAGGTGCGCTACATCGACGGCAACCCGAACCACCCCCTGAACCAGGGCGTGATCTGTGCCAAGGGCTCTTCGGGGATCATGAAGCAGGTGTCTCCCGCGCGCATCACGCAGCCGCTGCTGCGCAAGGCCGGCAGCGAGCGCGGAGCGGGCGAGTTCGAGCCGATCAGCTGGGAGCGCGCCTTCGATATGCTGACCGAGCGGCTCGCGAAGATCCGCGCCACCGATCCGAAGAAGTTCGCGCTCTTCACCGGGCGCGACCAGATGCAGGCGCTCACGGGCCTCTTCGCGCGGCAGTTCGGCACACCCAACTACGCGGCGCACGGCGGCTTCTGCTCGGTCAACATGGCCGCGGGAATGATCTACACCATCGGCGGCAGCTTCTGGGAGTTCGGCGGGCCCGACCTGGAACGCGCAAAGCTCTTCGTGATGATCGGCACGGCAGAGGACCATCACAGCAACCCGATGAAGATCGCCATCAGCAAGTTCAAGCGGGCGGGCGGGCGCTTCATCTCCATCAATCCGGTGCGCACCGGCTATTCGGCCATCGCCGACGAGTGGATTCCGATCAAGCCCGGCACCGACGGCGCGCTCTTCATGGCGCTGCTGCACGAGCTGATCGGCAACGAGCTGGTGGACCATGCGTTCCTCAAGCGCTTCACCAACGCGCCGCAGCTGGTGGTGCTCGACGACTGCGAGCGCGAAGGTCTGTTCGCCTTCGATCCCGAGCGAGGCCCACCGGGCGACGGCCGCAACCCGCACAACAAGCTGGTGTGGGACAAGGCCAGCGGCAGCGTGAAGCCCGCGTACCCCGAAGGCATCGCCGACGGCTGCGACCCCGCGCTCGAAGGCCACTACACGCTGGCCGACGGCACGCGCGTCGCGCCTTCGTTCCAGCTGCTGCGCGAGCGCGTCGCAAGCTGCACGCCCGAGTGGGCGCAGGCCATCACCGGCATCGACGCGGCACGCATCCGCAAGCTGGCGCGCGAGATGGGCGAGACCGCGCTCAAGCAGGCCTTCGAGCTGCCCATTCCATGGACCGACGCATGGGGCAAGCGGCACGAGACCACACAGGCCCGGCCCGTGGCCTTCCATGCGATGCGCGGGCTGGCTGCGCATTCCAACGGCTTCCAGACGGTGCGCGCGCTTGCGGTGCTGATGAGCGTGCTCGGCACCATCGATGCGCCGGGCGGCTTCAGGCACAAGGCGCCTTACCCGCGCCACATCGTGCCGAACTACAGGGCCTTCAACGACCCCGGAATGATCCAGCCGAACACGCCGCTCAATGCCGCGCCGCTGGGCTTTCCGGCCAGTCCCGACGAGCTGGCGATCAACCCCGACGGCTCGCCGATCCGCATCGACCACGCGTTCTCGTGGGAGCACCCGCTGTCGGCGCACGGGCTGATGCACAACGTGATCACCAACGCGGTGAAGGGCGACCCGTACCGCATCGACACGCTGCTGATCTTCATGGCCAACATGGCCTGGAACTCCAGCATGAACACCATGGCGGTGCGCGAGATGCTCAACCGCAAGGACGAGAAGGGCGAGCACATGATCCCCTTCCTGGTGGTGTGCGACGCCTTCCAGAGCGAGACCGTGGCATTCGCCGACCTCGTGCTGCCCGACACCACCTACCTGGAGCGCCACGACGTGATGGGCATGCTCGACAGGCCCATCTCGGAGTTCGACGGGCCGGTGGATTCGGTGCGCATTCCGGTGGTGCCGCCCACGGGGCAGTGCAAGCCCTTCCAGGAGGTGCTGATCGAGCTGGCCTCGAGGCTGAAGTTTCCGGCCTTCACCACGCCCGAGGGTGGGCGCAAGTACAGCGGCTACCCCGACTTCATCGTCAACTTCGAGCCGCAGCCGGGCATCGGCTTTCTGATGGGATGGCGCGGCAAGGACGGCACCGAGCACCTGCGCGGCGCGCCCAACCCGAAGCAGTGGGAGGCCTACGAGAAGAACAACTGCGTTTTCCAGTACCACATGCCCGAGGGCATGCACTACATGCGCAACTGGAACCGCGAGTACCTCGACTTCGCGAAGGACAAGGGCTGGCGCCAGCGCAACGACCCGGTGCAACTGGCGCTCTACTCCGACACGCTGCAGACCTTCAGGCTCGCGGCGCAGGGCAAGAGCGCGGGGCGGCAGCCGCCCGAGGCGCTGCGCGAGCGCATCGACAAGTACTTCGATCCGCTGCCCTTCTGGTATCCGCCGCTCGAAGAGGCCGCGACCGACCTCGATGCGTTTCCGCTCAACGCGCTCACGCAGCGGCCTATGGCCATGTACCACTCGTGGGACTCGCAGAACGCATGGCTGCGGCAGATCCACAGCCACAACTACCTGCACGTGAACCCGGTGACGGCGCAGGCCGCGGGTATCGCCGACGGCGGCTGGTGCTGGGTCGAGAGCCGTTGGGGCAAGGTGCGCTGCATGCTGCGCCACAGTGAGGCGGTGGAGCCGGGCACCGTGTGGACCTGGAACGCCATCGGCAAGGCCGACGGCGCATGGCAGCTCGCGCCGGGCGCGGACGAGGCGCGCAAGGGCTTCCTGCTGAACCATCTCATCAGCGAGGAGCTGCCCTGTGCAGGCACCGCGAGCGGGACCATCAGCAACTCCGACCCGATCACCGGGCAGGCCGGCTGGTACGACGTGCGGGTGCGCATACGGCCGGCCGAGCCGGGGGAGCCCGAGGAGAGCTATCCGCAGGTCGCGAGCATGCCGGCGGTGCCCGGCGTGCTGGGCAAGGCGGCGAGCGTGCTGACCTACTTCGCGGGGAGGAACAGGAAATGATGCAATGGCTGAAGGACCTGATGGCACCGGCCCCGGTTTTGCCCCCTCTCCCGCTTGCGGGAGAGGGCTGGGGTGAGGGCGGCACCGCTGGAGTTGGACGCGGTGGGGTGATGAAAGCCGTTGCACCCTCACCCCAACCCTCTCCCGCAAGCGGGAGAGGGAGCAATACCGGCACAGCTCGTGCCGAGCCCGGCGAAACCCTCGCCAAGCAGCTCGCCCTCGTCATCGACCTCAACGTCTGCGTGGGCTGCCATGCCTGCGTGACCTCGTGCAAGCAATGGAACACCTCCGGCAGCGCCGGACCGCTGGCCGACGAGCGGCCCTACGCGGCCGACCCTACCGGCACCTTCTTCAACCGCGTGCAGACCTACGAGGCCGGCGCCTTTCCGGCGACGGAGACCATCCACTTCCCGAAGAGCTGCCTGCACTGCGAAGACCCGCCGTGCGTACCGGTGTGCCCCACGGGCGCGAGCTACAAGCGCAAGGAAGACGGCATCGTGCTCGTCGACTACGACAAGTGCATCGGCTGCAAGTACTGCGCATGGGCCTGCCCCTACGGCGCGCGCGAGCTCGACGAGGAGCGCCAGGTCATGACCAAGTGCACGCTGTGCGTTGACAGAATCCACGACGAGCAGCTGCCCAAGGAAGACCGCAAGCCCGCCTGCGTGAAGGCCTGCCCGACCGGCGCGCGGCTCTTTGGCGACGTGAAGGACCCTGAGTCCGACGTGTCGAAGGCGATCCGCGAGCGCGGCGGCTACCAGCTCATGCCCGAGTGGGAGACCAACCCGGCCAATCGCTATCTGCCGAGGCGGATCACGCCTTCGGAACAGGAGTAGGCCGCATGCATCCGGCGTTCTCGATTCTTTTCTTCACCACGCTGGCCGGCGCCGCGCAGGGGCTGGTGTTCGCGCTCGCGCTGGCCGTGCTCTTCGGGCTCGAACTCGCGCCGGGCTTCCTGGCCCTGGCGCTGGGCGTGGCCGAGGTGCTGCTGGTGGCCGGACTGGCCGCCTCGTTCATGCACCTGGGCCGCAAGACGCGCGCGTGGCGCGCGGTGCTGATGTGGCGCACCTCGTGGATGTCGCGCGAGGTGATCGTGCTGCCGGCCTTCATCGCGCTGGTGGCGCTGTGGTGGCTGTCGCTGCGGCTGGGTGTCGGCGCGCCGTGGTCATGGCTGTTGCCGGTGCTCGCGCTGTGCGGCGCGGTGCTGCTCTGGTACTGCACCGCGATGATCTACGCCTGCCTGCGCTTCATCGAGGAATGGGCGCATCCGCTGACCATTCTCAACTTCACGCTGATCGGGCTGTCGTCCGGTCTGGTGCTGGCCTGCGCGATGGCGGCGCTGGCCGGCGAGGCGCGCTTCGTGCAGGTGTTCGGGCCCTATGCGCTCGTCGCCACGCTGGCGGCATGGGCGGCGCGCGGCACGGCGCTGCGGCGCAACGCGGGCATTCGCCACAAGTCGACGCTGCAGTCGGCCACCGGCATCCGCACGCAGAAGCTGGTGCAGAAGTCGATGGGCATGTCGGCCGGCTCGTTCAACACGCGCGAGTTTTTCCATGGTGCCTCGCTCGCGGCGCTGGGCAACATGAAGATGGGCTTCCAGCTGCTGGCCTTCGTGCTGCCCGCGCTGCTGCTGGCATGGGGCATCGTGGGCACGGGCGCGCTGCCGTGGCTGCTCGCGGCGCTGGTGCAGGCGCCGGGGCTGCTGGCGGAGCGCTGGCTCTTCTTCGCGCAGGCCCGGCATCCGCAGAACCTGTACTACCAGGTGGTTTCCTAGGCTTCGAAGTTCAGCGCAAGGCCGGGCGTGGGCCAGTCGTCGATGGCGATGAGTCGTCCGCTACCCGAGAGCGTGATGTAGGCCGTGCGCCGGTCTCGTCCTCCGAAGCAGATGTTGGTGGTGTAGCGGTCGGGCAGCGGCACGTGCTCGACCGCGCCGCCGTCCGGCGCCACGATGCTGATGCCGCCGTGCAGCAGCGTCGCCACGCAGAGATTGCCGAGCGCATCCACCGCCATCGAATCGAAGCGCTGGTAGTGCCCGCCCGGCGAGGCGCAGAGCATGCGGCCGCCGTGCGGCGAGGGCCAGCCGTCCTTGCGCACCCGGCCGGGTGCCGTGATGTCGAAGGCCCAGACGCGTGCGCCCTCGGTTTCGGCGTAGTAGAGCGTGCCGCCGTCGGGCGAGAGGGCGATGCCGTTGGGCGTCATCACCGGCCGCGCGATCACGCTGGCGGTGCTGCCGTCGGCGTGGCCGTAGAAGAGGCCGCCGCGGTCCATGTCGCGCTCGCGCACCTTGCCCAGGTCGGTGAAGTAGAAGCCGCCATGAGCATCGAACACGATGTCGTTGGGCCCGCACAGGGCGCCGCCATCCACCGTGTCGTAGAGGCGCTCGGCGCGGCCGGTGGCGAGGTTCACGCGCTCGATGCGCCCGCCCGAGTAGTCCTCGGCCTGCCCGACGGGCCTCAGGCAGCCGTCCGCCTCGGTGTGCCACCTGAAGCCGCCGTTGTTGCAGACGTAGACCGCGCCATCGGGCCCGATGGCCGCGCCGTTGGGGCCGCCGCCCAGGTCGGCCACCACCTGTACCAGTCCGTCGGCGCGCACGCGCGTGAGCGTGCCGCGCGCGATCTCCACCAGCAGCACGGAGCCGTCGTCCATGGCGATCGGGCCTTCGGGAAACTGCAGGCCGGTGGCGAGTTCGCGGATGCGCATCGGGGGCTCCTCGGTGATCGGGCGGGCCTCCAGTTTGCGCCAGATCGGTCCGGATCAGCGCAGCAGGGCCTGCACCCAGGCGATGCGCCGCAGCCGCATCACGAAGCTGCAGCGGCTGAGCCTGCAGCGCAGCTGCGCGAAGAGCGGCTTGGCGGTGGGCTCATCGCCGTTCAGGCCGTTCAGGCCGGCCATCAGCCGGTCGAGCACCGCCGAGGCGCGCGCGCCGCCTTCGCGCTGGCCGGCGAGCGAAAGCGCGAAGCTCGCGCTGCCGCCGTCGGTGTCGACCACCGCGTCGGACTGCGTCTCGGCCAGCGAGGCTTCAGCGCCGCCGCGTGCGTGCCGCAGCACCGGGCGGCCTTGCACGAGCGCGCCTGTCCATCCGAGTGCGTAGCCGCCGGGTGCGAGTCCGCGCAGGCGCTCCACGTAGCTGGAGGGCAGGGGCGTTTGGTCGCCCTGCAATGCGCGCAGGTGCCAGCGCAGCCAGCCGGCGTAGGTCGACGCCGTGGTGGCGAAGCGGCCGGCCGGCATGATCGCGTCGAGCCAGGCCTGCGGGCTGGCGGGGCCGCGTGCATCGGCTTCGCGCCAGGTGCCGGCGATGGCGAGCGGGCGGGCCAGTTCCTGCTCGAACATCGCGCGGTAGCTCAGGCCGGTGGCGCGTTCCATCATCGTGGTCGCGAGTGCGTAGCCTGCGTTCGAATAGCGGAAGCCGGTGCTGTCGGCCGCGGGCGGCTGGCGCACCAGCCAGCGCGCGAAGAAGAGGCGGCGCCCGGCGTCGGTGGTGGGCAGCGCGCCGGCAGGCACGGCCTCGGGGAGAACGGACAGGAAGCGGCCGAACTCTTCTTCGGTGGTGAAGGCGGGCAGGCCGGCGCGGTGCGCGAGAAGGTCTTCGAGCGTCACGTTGCGGTAGGCCGGCAGCATCAGGCGGCGCAGCTCGGGCAGGGCCTCGACGATGCGCGTGTTCCAGCGCAGGGCGCCGCGATCGACCAGGCGCGCGGCGATCACGGCCGTCATCGCCTTCGCGTCGGCGCCCACCGGAAAGAGCACCCTGGCGCCAGCCAGGCCCGCGCCTTCGAAGTCGCCATCCAACGCCGTGACGCGGCCCGTGACGGCGTCGGCGCGCTGTTGCAGGCCGGGGGCGGCCGGCTGCGGGCCGGCATCTTGGTTGCCGCAGGCCGACAGGAGCGCGGCGGCGACGAGCAGGGTTGCGAAGGCGGTGTTCACTCTGTACGACTCCGTTTTGCTCGGGCTGCCGCCGGTGTGCGCGGACGGCGGCCCGGAAGACCGGGGAGACCAGGAAGAAGGAAAGCGAGGAAGGCGAGGAAGGCGAGGGAAGACCGCATCATTGTTCGCCTCCGAACCTTTGGCAATGCTTAAGGTTCCCGCCGGACAATCCGGGCGGTGCACCTCCTGCTCATCGAAGACGACCTGGACCTGGGCCGGGCCCTCTCGCAGGCGCTGAAGGCCGAGGGCTTCAGCATCGAGTGGCTGCGCCGCATCGCCGACGCCCCGCGCTCCTTCGACGGCGATGCCTGCGGCTGCGTGCTGCTCGACGTGAGCCTGCCAGACGGCTCGGGCCTGCAGCTGCTGTCGCGCTGGCGCCGCTCGGGCGTGACGGTGCCCATCTTGGTCATCACCGCGCGTTCGGCCCTCGAAGACCGGCTTGCGGGCCTGGACGGCGGCGCCGACGACTACGTGGTCAAGCCCTTCGCCACGCCGGAGTTGGTGGCTCCGACAGCCTGGTCTTCGAACTGCCCGTGCCGCTGTTCGAGTCGGTGCTGCGCAACCTGCTCGACAACGCGGTGAAGTACGTGGAGGCCGGCGGGCAGGTGGTGGTGACGCTGCGGCGCGAGGCGCAGGGGCTGGTTCTTTCCGTGGTCGACAGCGGGCCCGGCATTCCGGTCGAGGAGCACGAGCTGGTGTTCGAACGCTTCCATCGCGGCTCGGCCACGCTCGCCCAGGGCACGGGGCTGGGGCTGTCGATAGCGCGTCAAGCCTGCCAGCGCATGGGCGGCACCATTGGGCTCGCGCAGGCGCCGGGCGGACGGGGATGCGCGTTCACCGTCTTCATTCCCGGCGGGCAGCCGGCTGCTGTTGCTGCCGCTACTGCTACTTCTTCGCGCCCTGCATGCGCGCGATGATCTTCGACGTCTCGTTGCCTTCCCGGCGGCCATCCGGATAGATGCGGATGTAGTCGAAGGCCTTGGCCTGCGAGACCTTCACCATCTGGCCGGCGTGGAGGCCCTGGACGTCGACAGGCTCGTTCTTCAGCAAGCCCTCGATGGCATCGCCGTTCCAGCGCGCGACTTCCACCCACATCCATTCGTTGCCGCCTGCGGCCGTGGTGAACGGGGCCTTCACGAGGATGTATTCGCCGGGCTGCAGGCCCTTGATGAATGCGTCGCGCAGCTTGGGCAACTGAGCGGTGGCGGCCTTGCTGGCGGCGAGCAGTTCGTCGTTGTGCTTCAGGCGGGTGACCGGGTCTTCGTCGGCGCCGAACACCGAGCTCAGCAGGGCATTCTGCTGCGCGTAGCGGTCGGGTCCCTTGTAGCGGTCGAAGCGGATCTCGTAGAGCCTGTTCTGCGGATCGCCGCTTTCCCAGGTGCCGTTGACGAGCGAGAGCCTTGCCACCGAGGCGGCGTTGGGCTTCAGCCCCGAGAGCAGTGGGTCGCGCGCGCCCGCATGCTTGAGCGCGCGCAGGTCCATGTCGAACTGGCCGGGCTTCGCCAGCGTGATGCCCTCGGCCATCGCCTGGGAGAAGGCATTGAGCAGGCTGCCCATGGGCCGGTTGCTCGACCACGAGAAATCGCTCACCACCACGTCGGGCAGTCCGAACTTGCCCATGCCGAGCGTGATGGCCCGCACCATCTCGCCGCTGCGGTAAGCGTGGATGGTCATGTGCTGCGACACGTCGGGCAGGCCGTTGGCCCAGCTGTCGATGCGCCGCTTCTGCCATTCGTCGGGCGAGAAGACTTCGCGCGTCTCCTCGTCCCACAGCAGGCCGCCGGTGTCGCGCGCGACCTGTAGCGTGACCTGCAGCGCCTTCTGCATGGCGGTGGACGACTGCTGCGAGGGGTGCGCGAAATCGAGGATCAGCGCCTTGTCCGCCTTCTGCAGCGCTTCCGCCTGCTCGCGCGAGATGCCGCGGCCGAAGCGCTGCAGCGATTCCATGTCGGGCGCGCGGTATTCCTTCAGCACGGTGGTGGTGTTCCAGTTCGCGAAGACCACGGGCGCGCTGACGGAGGAGGGCGTCGGCATCGACGCCAGGAGCTTCGGGCTGCCGCCGGTCTTGCCGAGCGCGCCGCGCAGCGCGGCCATCGGGTCGGTGGCCGGCGTCTTGGCGTAGTAGATGGCGAACTGGAAGCGGACGGGGCCGGCCTGCTGCGGAGAGCCTGCGGGCACCGGCACGCCGGGGACGGGCTTGGCGGCGGCCTGCGTTGCGGCCGGCGGCGTGGCCGGCGTTGCTGCGAGGGCCGAGGTGCCCATCGAAAGGATGAGCGCGGCGAGCGCGAGGCGAAACGGCAGGTTCATGTTCGTGTTGTCGTTGTGGCTGCGATGCCGCCATTCTTTTCTACGTCCAGTTCCGTCACCTGGACGCGCGATCCGCATGAAACTGCTTCAATATTTCCAGCCGAGCCCGCAAGTGAGGGAACTTGGGTTGTTGCGTGTCGTGCACATGCCCATCCAATGCATAGCCAGTCGATATCGCCTGGCGTTCGATGATCTGTGCAAAGGGCGTGGAGCCGGCATGCTGATGAATATCAAGCAAGGCGAGGGCCGTGGCTGTCCGGCCTTTTCCACCGCGACAATGAAAGTGAAGATGGCTGCCGGCAGGCAGGGAGTCGAACAGCTCGACCAGGGCGTTCAACGCCGCAGCATCGGGTGCGCAATGATCATCCACGGGCAGACGCACATACCGCACGTCGTCGTCCTCAACGAGACGCTTCTCGCTGCAGACTTGCTCTACCTGCCACGTCTCGCCACCTGGTGCGCCGAGCTGCACCTGCGTCTTGGTTGTCACCGTGACTTCCGGTGAGTTCGAGACGATGGTCAAGCGCAAACGTTCCAGCTCCTCGGCATCGGCCGGGGAAAGACCTGCACAGCCCCAGTTGCTGCCCGCCGCGTACCAACTGATAGCGGCGCCGTTGATGAATCCGTGTGATTCCTTGCGGAGATCCACCACCACGAAGGTCGCTGGTTGCCTCTGGATGACGGTGGCGTGCAGTTGTTGCCAGCCGGCCATCGAAAACTGCGCGCTGCCGGAGGTGGTGAAGGCTCCTGTCGGTTGCCAGGACGATCGCAGGCGCGGTACTTCCGGCACGTCGGAATCCAGTACCAGGGGGGCAAAAGAGGCGTCAGGCGAAGGCGCGGGCGTGCGGTATGACAATGGAAAGCCCTGTCGAGAAGCTACACCATGCCCGGCGGCCGGATGGGGGTGAACTTTTCGAATGCAACCATGTTCCGGCCGGCGAGCAGGGGCTGCAGCACCAATTGGGCAGCAACGACCGCACCCGGGGCATTGAACTCAAGGAAGTGCCAGCGCAGATTGGTGTGTGGGTCGCGAAAGCTCATGTGATCCTGTCCGACGATGGTGCCGAGTATTCCCGGCGCCAGCGTGCTGATCAAATGCTCGGTACCGCCATCGCCGAAGCCGTTGACCTTGCGCCTGGCATGACCATCGTGCATCAGGTTGGTGGTGGACCCCAATCCTAGCAAGACGCGGCCGGCCGAAGTGCGATGCAAGGCCGCGATGGGGATGCTGCCTTTGATCAGGAGTTCGCGTGTGCGGATGGTGTCGCGCAGGCCCAGATATTGTTGTTCGGCGATGTCGCCGGTATTGGTGTGATGGCCGTTGTTCAGAACGTCGGTCGCCGGCAAGCCCAGCCAGGCCGAAGCCACGTCGTGGCGGTGCACATCGAAGATGGTCGCGGCCGGCACGAGCGCGAGATCCACCGTCACTACACCGTACATGCTGACGAAAGGTATTCCGCGCGTGGACAGCGCGGGTCTGTTGGAGACGCCGGTGGAAATGTAGCGCTTGTTGCCGCCCCAGCCGCGTGTATGAGTCAGGATCTGCTGGGCTTCAGTCAGCGCGATTCCCGCGCCCACGCCGTGCATGAAGGCTCCACCGACCTCGGTGAGCTGGGCATTCACGGTGCCGAGCACGGAGCGCAGCGGTCGCCCCTGCGTGATGGCCATGGCATCGAATGCGCTCAGGCCGCGTGTGACGAAACGCTTGACGTGCGTGGCCGAGGTGGTGAGCGAAATGTAGTGACGAGGGGGAACATTGTTGTCACCGTGGCGATGGTAGACGTCGTTATGTGCGAGCAGCGGGCGGCCGATGAGATGGAAGCGGCCCTCGCCGAAGAAGACGGTACCAACCTTGGCCCTGATACCTCCGACCCGCATGAAGCAATCTGACGAATGAGGGAGGTTGTCCACGAAATCGAGTACTCCGCGATAGCGGAGCAATAGCGCGCCTTTGAGTCGCGGCCAGTTGCCGCCACCGTTCAGATGCGCCTTCTCATAGGTGTGTAGCGCGGTATGAATCGCATTGAAGTCTGCGGCTACAGCAAGGTTCTGCGCCAGCGCGTTGGCCGCCTCGGTCGAGTGGCGCTTCCGCATGTTCTTGTTGATACCGAACAGCGCCGAGATTTCGTCACGCCGGCCGTGGTGGCTGGGCGGTGCGACGGGATCAGGAACAAACGAGTACTTATCTCGCATGGTGGCTGCAATTGCCCGAAGTAGACGGGACCATCACATATTCCTTGTGTGAGTATGGAGGTCCGGGCATCTTGGTGCTCGATTGCATGCCGTTCCATTACGGCCTATTACAGACTCTCGAGAAAACGGCCGACTTCTGACGATGTCGCTGGAGGCCGGCGGGAGTGTTCAGTGCTTGCTACAGGCACGCCCCGTTTTCGAAGAAGCCTCTGGGAGAGCTCAGTTCATCCGGCGCCACGCCGCGAGCCGGTCGCGCGCGGCGTGCCCGGCAGCAGGTGGTCCAACGGCAGCGCTGTTTCAGACTTGATCTCGCGCAGCACGATGCTCGAGCGCACGTGCGTCACGCCCGGCAGGCTGAACAGCACCTCGTGCAGGAAGCGCTCGTAGTGCTTCATGTCGGGCACGGTCACGTTGAGGATGTAGTCGGCCGGCCCGGTGGCCGACACGCAGCGGATGATCTGCGGGCTCGCGGCCACGGCTTCCTCGAAGCGCTGCACCATCGTCTCGCTGTGACGGTCGAGGTTCACCTCGGCGACGGCCGAGACGTGCAGGCCCACGAGCTCGGGGTCGACCAGCGTGGTGTAGCCGCGGATGACGCCGGCGGCTTCCATGTCCTTGATGCGCTTCCAGCAGGGCGTGGGCGAGAGGCCGACGGCCTCGGAGATCTGCTGCACGGTCTGGCGGCCGTCGTGCTGCAGCGCGGAGAGGATCTTGAGGCAGTGCTCGTCGAGGGAAACGGTGCCGGCATTCATCGCGGAGGTCGCGTGTAGTGATGGGGTTTGGAGGGAGCCGAGTGCCGACCCCGTCCGTCGTCGCGATTCTCCCCGATCGATGCGTCAGGGCAATGCAGCGCCTATGCGTCGGCGGCGCGCGCGAATTCCAGTGGCAGGTCCTTGAACTGCTTCTTCAGCGAGGCCTCGGGCGAGCCGCCGACCACGATGCGCGCGAAGGCGTCGAGCGGGCTGAAGAAGGCCGGCCGCAGCGTGCCGAGCTTGCTTTCGTCGACGATCAGGAAGCTCTGCGACGCGCTGCGGATTGCCGCCTGCTTCACCGGCACCTCGTGAAAGTTGGAGCAGCTCGCGCCGCGCTCCAGGTCGATGCCGCCCGCCGAGATGAAGGCCTTGTTCACGCCCAGCCTGGCGAGGTACTGCAGGCCCTCGTCCGAGAAGAAGGTGGCCGAGGAGGGGTGGTAGAGCCCGCCCAGCAGCATCAGCTGCGTGTTCGGGCGGCGGCTCAGCACCTGCGCGATGTTCGTGGAGTAACACACTACGCTCAGCGGCATCTCGGGCGGCAGCGCCTCGGCGAAATGGACCATGGTGGTGCCGCAGTCGATGAAGAGGCTGTCGTGCGGCTGCACGAGCCCGGCGGCGCGTTCGCAGGCCAGGCGCTTGTTGGCCGCATGCTGGTCGCTGGCCTCGTCGAGCGAGTAGCGCTCGGCGCCCGGCAGCGTGGTCGCGAGCACGTAGCCGCCGAGGGCGGAGAGGGGAGATTCCGCCGATGCCAGGTCGCGGCGGATGGTCATTTCCGTCACATCGAGTTGCTGCGCCGCCTGCTTGATCGGCAGCGGGCCGCCGGCCTCGACGAGTTCCTGCATCCTGGCCAGGCGCACGGCCCGGGCCTCGGCTCCGGCGGTTCTTCTCATGTTCGTTTCCTCAGGTCCACGCTCTGGAGTATCGGGCATCGCATGTCGTTTCAATGTTGTTTGAAAAACATATTGCGCGTTTAAATGTTGTTGTAATAACATTTGTCCCAACACGAACACCAAGGCCATCGCCATGCAATGCGATGCGATGAGGCCCGGAGACAAAAGACATGTACCCAGCCGTCCCGCCGCAGTCGCGGCCCTTGCGCGCCACGGCGCTCGCCCATCCATGACTTCCACTTCCCTCGTTCGCCCCAGCGGCGCGGTGCGCTCGCGCCCGGCTTCGCCTGCGGCCGCGCCCCAGGCGCCCGCCGGGACGCCGGCGCAGACCCACCCCGCTGCCGCGCGCAACACCGCCCAGCCCTTCGACCTCGGCTGGATCGACGGCATCCGCTTCAACCTCTCTGCCGCCGAGCGCCGCGTGGCCACGCTGCCCGGCCGCCGCTCGGTCAAGAAGGACGCACAGGCCGGCTGGCTGCTCAAGGCCATCACCTGCATCGACCTCACCACGCTCAGCGGCGACGACACCGCCGAGCGCGTGAAGCGGCTCTGCGCCAAGGCCGTGACGCCGGTTCGCCCCGACCTGCTGGCCGCACTCGGGTTTGCCGACCGCAAGCTGCACACGGGTGCTGTGTGCGTCTATCACCGCTTCGTCTCCACGGCGGTCGAGGCGCTGGCAGGCAGCGGCATTCCGGTGGCGGCGGTATCCACGGGCTTTCCGGCGGGGCTGATCCCGCACGAGCTCAAGCTCAAGGAGATCGAGGCCTCGGTACGCGACGGCGCTTCGGAGATCGACATCGTCATCACCCGCGAGCACGTGCTCGCCGGCCAGTGGAAGAAGCTCTACGACGAGATGCTCGACTTCCGCCGCGCGGCGGGCGATGCGCACGTGAAGGCGATCCTCGCCACCGGCGAGCTCAAGACGCTGCGCAACGTCGCGAAGGCGTCGATGGTCTGCATGATGGCCGGCGCCGATTTCATCAAGACCTCCACCGGCAAGGAAGGCGTGAACGCCACGCCGCTGGTCACGCTCGCGATGCTGCGGATGATCCGCCAGTACGAGGCCCGCACCGGTCTGCGCGTGGGCTACAAGCCCGCGGGCGGCGTCTCCACCGCGAAGACGGCGCTCGACTACCAGGTGCTCATGAAGGAGGAGCTGGGCCGCGACTGGCTCGAGCCCGACCTGTTCCGCATCGGCGCCTCCACGCTGCTGGCCGACATCGAGCGCCAGCTGGAGCACCACGTCACCGGCCGCTACTCGGCCTACAACCGCCACCCGATCGGATGAGCCCGATGAGCAGCAGCAACAACAACAACGTCGCACGTTATTTCGACACCATGGACTACGGCCCCGCGCCCGAGAGCGACACCGACGCGCGCGAATGGCTCGCGCGCCATGCCGAAGGCTTCGGCCACTTCATCGACGGACGCTTCACGCTCGCTGCCGAGGGCGCGCATTTCGACACGGCCGAGCCGGCCACCGGCCAGCGCCTCGCGCGCATCGCGCAAGGTTCGGCGAAGGACGTGGATGCCGCGGTGGCGGCCGCGCGCGCAGCGCAGCCGGGCTGGTTCGCGCTCGGCGGCCATGGCCGTGCGCGGCATCTGTATGCGCTCGCCCGCATGGTGCAGCGCCATGCGCGCCTGCTCGCGGTGGTCGAGGCACTCGACAACGGCAAGCCGATCCGCGAGACGCGCGACCTCGACGTGCCGCTGGCCGCGCGCCACTTCTATCACCATGCCGGCTGGGCGCAGCTGCAGGAGCGCGAGTTCGCCGACCAGGTGCCGCTGGGCGTGGTCGGCCAGATCATTCCGTGGAACTTCCCGCTGCTGATGCTCGCGTGGAAGATCGCACCCGCGCTCGCGCTGGGCAACACCGTGGTGCTGAAGCCCGCCGAGTTCACGCCGCTGAGCGCCTTGCTCTTCGCCGAGCTCGCGGCGCAGGCGGGCCTGCCGCGCGGCGTGCTCAACGTGGTGACGGGCGACGGCGCCACCGGCGCTGCACTGGTCGCGCACGAGGGTGTGGACAAGATCGCTTTCACCGGCTCGACGGAAGTGGGGCGGCTGATTCGCACCGCCACGGCGGGCACGGGCAAGTCGCTCACGCTGGAGCTGGGCGGCAAGTCGCCCTTCATCGTTTTCGACGACGCGGACATCGACGCCGCTGTCGAAGGCGTGGTCGACGCGATCTGGTTCAACCAGGGCCAGGTGTGCTGCGCCGGTTCGCGGCTGCTGCTGCAGGAAGGCATCGCCGACGACTTCATCGCGCGGCTCAAGCGCCGCATGCAGACCCTGCGCGTGGGCTCGCCACTGGACAAGGCGATCGACATGGGCAGCCTGATCGACTCCACGCAGCTCGAGCGCGTGCGCTCGCTGGTGGCCACCGGCGTGCGCGAGGGCGCAAGCTGCTACCAGGCGCCGGGCGCGCTGCCGCCGGGCGGCAGCTTCTTTCCGCCGACGCTGCTGACGGGCGTGCAGCCGGCATCCACCGTCGCGACCGAGGAGATCTTCGGCCCCGTGCTGGTGACCATGACCTTCCGCACGCCAGACGAAGCCGTCGCGCTTGCCAACAACACGCGCTACGGCCTCGCGGCCAGCGTGTGGAGCGAGACCATCGGCCTCGCGCTGGGCATCGCGCCGCAGCTGCAGGCAGGCGTGGTGTGGGTCAACGCGACCAACCTGTTCGACGCTGGCGTGGGCTTCGGGGGCTACCGCGAATCGGGCTACGGCCGCGAGGGCGGGCGAGAGGGCTGCTACGAATACCTGAAGCCGCGCGCGTGGGCGCAGCGCAAGCCGCGCGCCGATGACGTGGCCGTCGTCGCAGCGAACGAAGCAGCGGATGCCAGGAACGAAACTCCGCTCGCATTGCCCGCCATCGACCGCACCGCCAAGCTCTTCATCGGCGGCAAGCAGGTGCGGCCCGATGGCGAACTCTCCAGCAGCATCTTCGCCGCCAACGGGCAGCGTGCCGGCGAGGTGGGCGCGGGCAACCGCAAGGACATCCGCAACGCGGTCGCCGCCGCGCGCTCGGCCGCGGGCTGGTCGAGCGCGACGCCGCATCGCCGCGCACAGGCGCTTTACTACCTCGCGGAGAACCTCTCGGCGCGCGCAGGCGAGTTCGCCGTGCGCATCGCGAGCCTCACCGGCGTTGCGGCGAAGGCCGCGCAGGCCGAGGTCGATGCATCGGTGAGCCGCCTCTTCGCCTACGGGGCCTGGGCCGACAAGTACGAGGGCACGGTGCATGTGCCGCCGCTGCGCGGCGTAGCGCTGGCCACGGTCGAGGCGATCGGCGTGGTGGGTGTGGTCTGCCCCGACGAGGCGCCGCTGCTGTCCTTCGTGAGCCTGCTGGCGCCGAACCTCGCCATGGGCAACCGCACGGTCATCGTGCCGGGCGAGAAGCACGCGCTGGTCGCCACCGACTTCTACCAGGTGCTCGAAACCTCCGACCTGCCGGGCGGCGTCGTCAACATCGTGACGGGCCCGGCCGCGGGCCTCGTGCGCACGCTGGCGGAGCACGACGACGTCGACGCGCTCTGGGTCTTCAGCGCGAAGGAACTGTCGCGCGATGCCGAGCGCCTGTCTGTCGGCAACCTCAAGCGCACGCTGGTCGACCACGGCCTGGCCACCGACTGGCACGACCTCGCATCGGGCGAAGGCCCGGTGTTCCTGCGGCACGCCACGCAGGTCAAGAACATCTGGATTCCCTATGGCGAATGAACGGGCAGCCATCGTTCCTGTTATCGAAACCAAGGGAAATCCCCGAGAAGCAAACGTTTGCGCAAACGTTTTCTTTATCTAAGATCGCAGCCGCGAAAGCCATACCAATTCAGGAGACCGAATGCTGAAGTCCATCCATCCGCTGCTCAACGCAGACGTGCTCTACGCCTTGCGCGCGATGGGCCACGGCGACGAGCTGGTGCTGTGCGACGCCAATTTCCCGGCCGACTCGGTCGCCCGCCAGACCTCGCTGGGCCGGCTGCTGCGCATCGACGGCGTGGGCACCACCGAGGCGGCGCGCGCCATTCTTTCGGTGCTGCCGCTGGACAACGCGGTGGAAGATCCGGCGAGGCGCATGGAGATCATGGGGGCGCCCAATGAGATCCCGCCCGTGCAGCAGGAGATGCAGCGCGAGATCGACGCGGCCGAAGGGCGCCCGCGTCCGATGGGCTCCATCGAGCGCTTCGCCTTCTATGAAGCCGCGCGCCGCGCCTACTGCGTGATCGCCACCGGGGAGCGCCGCTTCTACGGCTGCTTCGTGTTCAAGAAGGGCGTGATCGCCCCCGAGGCCTGATCGCGATGAGCACGGCTTCTTCGCACCAGCAGCGCGGCGTCGCCGTGCTCGGCATCTTCGTGGCCGACCTCGCCTTCCGTGCGGCCGACCTTCCGGGCGTGGGCCAGACCATCGCCGGTTCCGGCTTCGCCATGGGCCCCGGCGGCAAGGGCTCGAACCAGTCGGTGGCGGCGGCGCGCGCCGGCGCGCAGGTGACCTTCATCTCCAAGCTCGGGCAGGACGCCTTCGGCGCCAATGCGCTCGCACTCTGGGCCGAGGAGGGCATCACGCCGCGCGTGCCGCAGGTGACGACGCAGCCGACCGGCGCGGCCTTCATCTACGTGCACGAGGTCACGGGCGACAACGCCATCATCGTGGTGCCCGGCGCCGCGGCGCTCATCGACTCGGCGGACGTGGATGCGGCCGCCGACGCCATTCGCGGCGCGCGGGTGTTCGTCACGCAGCTGGAGCAGCCCGCCGGCGCCGCGCAGCGCGGTCTGGAGCTTGCGCGCGCTGCCGGCACGGTGACGGTGTTCAACCCCGCGCCCGCGCTGCCGTTCGACGATGCCGTGTACCCGCTGTGCGACTTCATCACGCCGAACGAGCACGAAGCCGCCGCGCTGAGCGGCATCGCCGTCGAGACCGTCGAGGATGCGCGCCGCGCGGGCGACTTCTTCCTCTCCAAGGGCGTGGGCTGCGCGCTCATCACGCTCGGCGACAAGGGCGCGCTGCTGCATAGCGCGAGCGAGTCGGTGCACCTGCCCGTGTTCCATGCCGGCGCGGTGAAGGAAACGGCCGGCGCTGGCGATGCCTTCAACGGCGGCTTCGCTGCCGCACTGGCCGAGGGCGCGTCTCCGCTGGAAGCCGCTCGCTTCGGCTCGGCCGTGGCAGCCATCTCGGTCACGCGCGCCGGCACCGCGCCTTCGATGCCCACGCGTGCCGAGGTCGATGCGCTGCTGGGCCGGGCCGCAGCCTGAGAACGCGAGCCGCAAAGGAGCCTTCCGTGAAATTCAGGTTTTCAGACCGCGAGCTCAACTTCCTGGTCGGCATCAACGTCGCGATCCTCGTGGTCGCCACGGTGCTGTCGAAGGGCGACTTCCTCGACGTCTACAACTTCCAGTCGATGGGCGGCCAGCTGCCCGAACTCGGCCTGCTGGCCATGGGCGTGGCGCTGTCCATGATCTCCGGCAACGGTGGCATCGACCTCTCGGGCGTGGCGCTGGCCAATCTCTCGGGTGTGGTGGCGGCCACGCTGGCGCCGATGCTGGTCGATGCCGATGCTGCGCCGTGGGCCTATACCGGAGCCTTTGCCGCGGTCGCGCTCGCGACGGGGCTGGTAGGCGGGCTGCTCAACGGCGTGCTGATTGCGCGCGCCGGCCTCACGCCCATTCTCTGCACGCTGGGCACGCAATTGCTCTACACCGGCCTGGCCGTGGTGCTCACGGGCGGTTCCAGCCTGCGCGTGGGCAATGCGGAGCCGCTTTCGGCCATCGGCAACGAGAACGTGCTGGGCGTGCCGATTCCGTTCGCGATCTTCGTCGCGATGCTGCTGGCCGTGGGCTGGCTGCTCAAGCAGAGCCCGTTCGGCATCCGGCTCTTCCTGCTGGGCACCAACGCCAAGGCGGCGCGCTACGCGGGCATTCCGCAGGGCCGCATGCTGATCGCCACCTACGCGCTGTGCGGCGTGCTGGCGGCGGTGGCGGGCGTGATCATCGCGGGCCGCACGGCCAGCGTGAAGTCGGACTACGGCAACTCCTACCTGCTGATCGCCATCCTCATCACCGTGATGGCGGGCGTGCGGCCGCAGGGCGGCTACGGGCGCATGGTGTGTCTGTTCTTCTCGGCCGTCGCGCTGCAGCTGCTGTCGAGCACCTTCAACCTGCTGGGCATTTCCAACTTCTTCCGCGACTGCGCCTGGGGCCTGCTGCTGCTGTTCTTCCTGGCATCGGCGCGCTTCAGCCTGGCCGACCTGCGCAGCTTCATCTCCGTTTCGCGCACCAGCGCACCGCCGCATCAGCCCCCTCCTGGCGCGACGCAGAGAACCACCGAGGGCTAGGAGACAAACGAACATGCTGAAGAAAACCAAGATCGCCTGCACCGTGCTCGCACTGGGCACCGTCGCCTTCGCCTCGGCGCTGCATGCGCAGGGCAAGCCGCAGGACATCGTCACCGTGGTGAAGATCACCGGCATCAGCTGGTTCAACCGCATGGAAGTGGGCGTGAAGGAGTTCGGCAGCAGCACGCCGGGCGTGGCCACGCGCCAGATCGGCCCGGCCCAGTCCGACGCCGCGCAGCAGCAGCGCCTGGTGGAAGACCTGGTGGCCAAGAAGGTCGACGCGATCGCGGTGGTGTCGATGGACCCGCCCACGCTGGAGCCGGTGCTCAAGCGCGCGATGGAACGCGGCATCAAGGTCGTCACGCACGAGGCCGACAACCAGAAGAACACCATGGTCGACATCGAGGCCTTCGACAACACCGCCTACGGCGCGCGCATCAACGAGCGCCTTGCCGCCTGCATGGGCCAGCAGGGCAAGTGGACCTCGCTGGTCGGCTCGCTGGGCAGCCAGTCGCAGGTGCAGTGGGCCGACGGCGGCGCCGCCAACGCGAAGAAGTACCCCAAGATGCAGCTGGTCGACGCCAAGAACGAGTCGCTCAACGACGCCGAGAAGGCCTACGGCAAGGCCAAGGAAATGCTGCGCAAGCACCCGGACCTGAAGGGCTTCCAGGGTTCGTCGTCGCTCGACGTGCTGGGCATCGGCCGCGCGGTGGAAGAAGCCGGCCTGGCGGGCAAGATCTGCGTCTTCGGCACCGGCCTGCCGAGCGAGGCGGCCAAGTTCCTCGAGTCGGGCGCGGTCGGCGGCATCGCCTTCTGGGACCCGAAGGACGCCGGCATCGTCATGAACAAGGCGGCCAAGATGCTGCTGGACGGCAAGACCATCACCGACGGCACCGACATGGGCGTGCCCGGCTACAACAAGGTCTCGGTGAAGAAGGGCCCGGGCGTGGGCATCATCGTCACGGGCCAGGCCTGGGTCGAGGTCGACAAGCAGAACTACAAGAAGTATTCGTTCTGACCGCCTTGCAGCCATGACCCTGACCGCGCCTTCCACGCAAGCAAGCCCGGCCGACACACCGGCCGGGCGCCGGGTGTTCCTCGAAGTGCAGGACGTGCACAAGCGCTTCGCGGGCGTGCACGCGCTGCGCGGCATCGACCTGCGCATCGAGGCCGGCGAGATCTACCACCTGCTCGGCGAGAACGGCTGCGGCAAGAGCACGCTGATCAAGATCATCTCGGGCGCGCAGCCGCCGAGCCAGGGGCGCATCGTGATCGACGGGCGGCCGTACGACTCGCTGTCGCCGCTGCAGGCGCTCAGCCTCGGCATCGAGACGGTCTACCAGGACCTGTCGCTGCTGCCGAACATGAGCGTGGCCGAGAACGTCGCGCTCAGCGAGCAGCTGGTTGCAACCGGCGGCCGGCTGGCGCGGCGCTTCGACCGCAAGGCGCTCGCGGCCACGGCCGCGCGGGCGCTGGAGGCGGTGAAGCTGCCGACCGACGCGGCCTTCCTCGCGCGGCGCGTGGACGAGATGCCCATCGCCACGCGGCAGCTCGTGGCCATCGCGCGCGCGGTGGCCACGCGCGCGCGCATGGTCATCATGGATGAGCCCACCACCTCGCTCACGCAGAAGGAGGTGGACAACCTCGTTCGCGTGGTGGAGGCGCTGCGCGAGCAGGGTGTGGCTGTGCTCTTCGTGAGCCACAAGCTCGACGAGTGCATGGCCATGGGCGGCCAGGCCATCGTGTTCCGCGACGGAACGAAGGTGGCGCAGGGCCCGATTCGCGACTTCACCAAGGCCGAGATCGCGCACTGGATGACCGGCAAGCACCTCGACGGCGAGCGCTACCGCCACGGCTCGCACGGCGGCGAGGAGCTGCTGAAGGTCGAAGGCCTGGGCCGCGGCGCGCAGTTCAGCGACGTGAGCTTCACGCTGCGCAAGGGCGAGATCCTCGGCGTGACCGGCTTGCTCGACTCCGGCCGCAACGAGCTCGCGCTGGCGCTGGCCGGCGTGCAGGCCGCCGACCGCGGACGCGTGCTGCTCGACGCGAAGGAGATCGCGCTGAATACGCCCACCGACGGCATCCGCCAGGGCATCGGCTACGTGCCCGAAGACCGGCTCAGCGAAGGCCTGTTCCTCGACAAGCCGATCCGCGACAACATCGTCACGGCGGTGCTCAACCGCCTGCGCGGGCGCTTCGGCGCGCTCGATACAACCCAGTGCCAGGCGCTGGCGGAGCGCACCGTGGCCGACCTGCAGATCGCCACGCCCGACGTCGACAGGCCGGTGCAGTCGCTCTCGGGCGGCAACCAGCAGCGCGTGCTCATCGGGCGCTGGCTGGCCATCGGACCGCGCGTGCTGATATTGCACGGCCCCACCGTTGGCGTGGACGTGGGCTCCAAGGACACCATCTACCGCATCGTGCAGCGGCTGGCAGAGCAGGGCCTGGGCGTGATCCTGGTGAGCGACGACCTGCAGGAGCTGCTGCAGAACTGCGACCGCATCCTGCTGATGCGCAAGGGCCGCATCGCCAACGACTTCGACGCGCAGGGGCTCGCCGAGAGCGACCTCTATCACGCGCTGGTTTCCGACACACCTTCTCCCGCATTCTCATGACGGCTTCCACCATGCAAGCGCAGTCCGCGCCGGCCGCGCCTGAATCGGCTCCGCACCCGCCGCAGGCGCGGGTCTCGCTGCGCGTCTGGCTCGCGCAGCGCCCCTCGGTCTTCACGCTCGCACTGATCGTGCTGGCGAGCCTGGCCGTGGGCGCCATCAACCCGAGCTTCTTCCAGCTGCCGGTGCTGTTCGACATCGTGCGCGCCTGCACGGTGCTGGGCCTGTTCGCACTGGGCGTGCTGATCGTGCTGGCTGCCGGCGGCATCGACGTGTCGTTCGCGGCCATTGCCGCGCTCACGATGTACAGCATCACCAAGCTGGTGCTGAACTACTTTCCGGAAGCGCCCATCGCGCTGCTGCTGGTTGCCGGCGCGGCCAGCGGCGCGCTGCTGGGCGTGATCAACGGGCTGCTGGTGCACTGGCTCAAGGCGCCTTCGCTCATCGTCACCATCGGCACCCAGTACCTGTACCGGGGCATCCTGCTGACCTTCGTGGGCACCGTGTTCTTCATGAACGTGCCGGCGCCGATGGATGCCTTCGGCAAGCTGGCGCTGTGGCGCTTCGACACGCCTCAGGGCCTGCACGTGGTGCTTCCGGCCACCGTACTGGTGCTGGTGTTCGCGGCGGTGCTGACCTGGTGGCTGCTGAACCGCACGCTGATCGGCCGCGCGGTGTACGCCATCGGCGGCAGCCTGGCCATTGCGGAGCGGCTGGGCTACAACCTGCGCACGGTGCATGTCTTCGTGTTCGCGTACGCGGGGTTCCTCTCGGGGCTTGCGGGCATCGTGCACGTGTCGAGCACGCGTCTGGCGAACCCCTTCGACCTGGTGGGCAACGAGCTGGACGTGATCGCGGCCGTGATCCTCGGCGGCGCGCGCATCACCGGCGGCAGTGGCACCGTGGGCGGCACGCTGCTGGGCGTGGTGCTGGTCACGCTGATCAACAACGTGCTGATCCTGGCGGGGGTGCCCAGCACCTGGCAGAAGGTGATCATCGGGGCGTTCATCCTGGTGGCCGGGGGCTTCTTCGCGATGCGCTCGCGCGACTGACCGGGGATGCGGCCGCCGCGCCATCGCCACGAGGCCTTGTGGATCGCAATCGAATGTCCGACGCCAATGCCACCGTTCTCTGCGAGGAGCCGAGCCCGTTCGCGGGGCGAGGCTTCGACCCCGGCAGCTGCCTTCACGACCACGAACTGCACCTGATCGGAAGCGCCCCGGCATGCCTGCGCGTCGGCAGCGGCGCTGGCGAAGAGACGCATACGCTCGCACCCGGCGCGGTCGTGCTGCTCGGGCCCCTGCTGCCACGGACACTGAGGCTGGCGTATCGAGCGGAGCCGGACGACGGACTGGTGCTGCGCTTCAGCGATGAGCCGCTGCGGCGCGGCGCGGCGATATTTCCGGAGCTGTCGGACGTCGGGCCGCTTCTTTCGCGCGCGCGCCAGGGCGTGCATTTCGTCGGCCTGGGTGCGGAGACGCTGACCAAGCTGAGGCGCCTTTCGACGCTGCACGGGCTGGCACGGTTTTCGGCATTCACCGCCGTGCTGAATGAGCTCTCGCAGTGGACCGACTTCCGGCTGCTGGCCCGAATCCCCGTGCACGCGGACGCCGCCGGGCCGGGCCGCACGCTGCACGTGCAGAGAGCTCTGCTTCACATCCGGAACAACTACGCACAGCCGCTGTCGCTTTCGGAGGTCAGCGCGCTCGTGGGCACCAGCAGGACCTCGCTCTCGCGCAGCTTCCGCCGCGCGACCGGCAAGACCTTCACCGACTTCATCATCGGCCTGCGCCTGGCGAAGGCCTGCGGCCTGCTGACCTCCACGCGCCAGCACGTGAGCAGCATCTGCTACGAGGTGGGCTTCAACAACCTCTCGAACTTCAACCGCCACTTCCGGCGGCTCGAAGGCATGACGCCGGGCGAGTTCCGGGCGCGGCACGCGGGCGCCGGAAGGTGAGGTAGCGCCGGGAGACTGGTGTTTTCTCAGGATCTGAAGAAATAAAAAATAAAAACTTCTTTTTGTCTTGTTTTCAGGTGAATTATTCTTCAAACAAGGGTCTGCGCTAGTGCATTGAAGAAGCACTCCCTCGGAAGGCGGCAGAACAATTCCGGGCATGAATGCCCCACTCAATGCCACCGCGATAAGACGGCCCGGCTACCAACTCTCCGACAACATCTGGGCCGAATCCGGCTCGGTTTTCCTGACCGGCACGCAGGCGCTGATCCGCGTGCTCGTGATGCAGGGCCGGCGCGATGCGCAGCGCGGCCTGCACACCCAGGGTTTCATCAGCGGCTATCGCGGCTCCCCGCTGGGCATGGTCGACCAGGCGATCTGGAAGGCCGGCGAGCGCTTCAAGCAGACGGGCATCCGCTTCGTGCCGGCCGTGAATGAGGAGCTCGCTGCCACGCAGGTGCTGGGCACGCAGCGGGTCGAGTCCGACCCCGAGCGCACCGTCGATGGCGTGTTCGCCATGTGGTACGGCAAGGGCCCCGGCGTCGACCGCGCGGGCGATGCGCTCAAGCACGGCAATGCGTATGGCTCTTCGCCGCACGGCGGCGTGCTTGTGGTGGCGGGCGACGACCACGGCTGCGTTTCGTCGTCGATGCCGCACCAGAGCGACCACGCCTTCATGGCGTGGCGCATGCCCATCCTGCAGCCTTCCAGCGTGGCCGAGTACCTGGAGTTCGGGCTGTACGGCTACGAGCTCTCGCGCTATTCGGGCGCGTGGGTCGGCATGGCGGCGCTGTCCGAAGTGGTGGAGAGCGCGGGCACCGTGGACCTGGACGCGATCAATGCCCGCGTCAGCGCATGGGAAGACGCCGATGCGGTGAGCGCCGCCACCGGTCATCATGCGCCGCCGGACGGCCTGCACTACCGCTGGCCCGACCTGCCTTCGCTGCGCATCGAGTCGCGGCTCGAAGACAAGCTCGCGGCCGTCGCCGCATTCACCAGGCGCAACAGCATCGACCGCCACGTGATCGTGAGCGAGCACGCGAAGGTCGGCATCGTCACCTGCGGCAAGGCGCACCACGACCTCATGGAAGTGCTGCGCCGGCTCGAGCTTTCGCCCGAGCAGCTGGCCCGCGCGGGCGTGCGGCTCTACAAGGTGGGCTTGAGCTTTCCGGTGGAGCAGACGCGCATCAAGGCCTTCGCGCAGGGGCTGGAAGAGATCCTCATCGTCGAGGAGAAGGGCGCGGTGGTCGAGACGCAGCTGCGCGACATCTTCTACAACGCGCCGCCCGATGCGCGTCCCGTGCTCGTGGGCAAGCACGACCGCGAAGGCCAGCCGCTGGTGTCGGCGCTGGGCGAGCTGCGGCCCTCGCGGCTCATCGAGCTGGTCGCGCACTGGCTGGCCGTGCACTTCCCCGACAATCACGACCTGGGCGACCACCTGCAGCATGTGCGCGACTTCACGCCGCCCGAGTTGCTGGCCAACGCGAGCGACGCGGTCAAGCGCCTGCCGTACTTCTGCGCCGGCTGCCCGCACAACACCAGCACCAAGGTGCCCGAGGGGTCGACCGCGCGCGCGGGCATCGGCTGTCACTTCATGGCCAACTGGATGGACCGCAGCACCGCGGGTCTCATCCAGATGGGCGGCGAGGGCGTGGACTGGATCTCGCACGCGATGTTCACGAAGACGCCGCACGTCTTCCAGAACCTGGGCGACGGCACCTACTACCACTCCGGCTACCTCGCGATCCGGCAGGCCGTGGCGGCAAAGGCCACGCTCACCTACAAGATCCTCTTCAACGACGCGGTGGCGATGACCGGCGGGCAGCCGGTCGACGGCGTCATCAGCGTGGACGCCATCGCGCGGCAGGTCGAGTCGGAAGGCGTGAGCAAGGTGGTGGTGGTGAGCGACGCCATCGGCAAGTACGACGCCATCAAGGACCGCTTTCCGAACGGCACCGAGTTTCACGACCGCGCCGCGCTCGACGATGTGCAGCGCCGCCTGCGAGAAATGGCGGGCGTGACGGTGCTCATCTACGAACAGACCTGCGCCGCCGAGAAGCGCCGCCGCCGCAAGAAGGGCGAGCTGGCGGATCCGCCGAAGCGCCTCTTCATCAACGAGGCCGTGTGCGAGGGCTGCGGCGACTGCACCGTGCAGAGCAACTGCGTGGCCGTACTGCCGCACGAGACGCCGATGGGCCGCAAGCGCAAGATCGACCAGACCAGCTGCAACAAGGACTACTCCTGCGCCAAGGGCTTCTGCCCCAGCTTCGTGGGCGTCACGGGCGGCAAGCTGCGCCGCAAGAGCGGTGCGCTCGCCTCGGGGCGCGATGCCTTCCTGCACCGCGTGGCCGCGCTGCCGTACCCGGCGGAGCACGCCTGGGCCGCTCCGTATGACCTGCTCGTGACCGGCGTGGGCGGCACCGGCGTGGTGACCGTGGGCGCGGTGATCGCCATGGCCGCGCACCTCGAAGGCAAGGCCGCGAGCGTGCTCGACTTCATGGGCTTCGCGCAGAAGGGCGGCTCGGTGCTGAGCTTCGTGCGCCTGGCCGATTCGCGCGAGCGGCTGCACCAGGTGCGCATCGACACGCAGCAGGCCGACGCCATCCTCGCCTGCGACGTGGTGGTGGGCGCATCGGCCGACGCGCTGCAGACCGTGCGCCACGGACGCACGCGGGTGCTCGCGAACGTGCACGAGATTCCGGTGGCCGAGTCGCTGCGCAACCCCGATGCCGACCTGCATGTCGACCTTCTGCTGGAGAAGATGCGCTTCGTGGCTGGCGACGAGCAGGTCGAGACTTTCGACGCTCAGAGCCTGGCCGAGGAGTTCCTCGGCGACACGCTGGCGGCGAACATCGTCGCGGCCGGCTACGCGTGGCAGCGCGGGCTGGTGCCGCTGAGCCTGGAGGCGCTGATGCATGCGATCGAGCTCAACGGCGTGGCGGTGGCCGCGAACCAGTCGGCCTTTTCGCTGGGGCGGCTCGCGGCCGGCAACCCCGAGGCGCTGGACGCTTTGCGCGCGGCGCCCGCCGATGCGCAGGCTTCTTCCCTCGACGAGCGACCGCTCGACGTGCTGATCGCCGAGGCGCGCCGGCATCTCACGGGCTACCAGAACGCCGCATGGGCGGACCGATTCGAGAAGCGCATCCGCAGCCTGCGCGAGCGCGAGGCTGCACTGCAGGGCGGCGACGCGAGCCTGCCCTTCACGCGCAACGCGGCGCGCAGCCTGCTGAAGCTCATGAGCTACAAGGACGAGTACGAAGTGGCGCGGCTCTACACCGACGGCGCCTTCCTGCAGAAGCTCAACGAGCAGTTCGAAGGCGACCTGAAGCTCGAATTCCACATGGCCCCGCCGGTGCTCTCGCGTGGCGCGCACGGCAAGGCGCCCGCCAAGATCCGCATTGGAAGCTGGATGTTGCCCGCGATGCGCTGGCTGGCGCATGGCAAGCGGCTGCGCGGCACGGCCTTCGACTTCTTCGGACGCACCGCGGAGCGGCGCATGGAGCGCGAGCTGATCTCGCATTTCGATGGCCTGCTCGAAGCGATGGCGGGCGAACTCTCGGCGGGCAACCAGGCGACGGCTGCGCGCATCGCGGCGCTGCCGCTGTCCATTCGCGGCTTCGGCCACGTCAAGCTCGCGAACTTCGAAGCCGCGAAGATGCAGGAGTCCGAGCTGCTGCACCGCTTCGCGCCGGCGCGCTATCCGAAGCCCGAGCGGGCGCCGTCCGCGGGCCAGATCAGGGGAATCGCGATCGTGGCCGGCGCGCGCTGAGCGCCGGGCTCAGCCCACCGCCTTGATGAGCTTGTCGCGCCCCGCTTTCGCGAGCATGGACGCGACGGCGCACGAGGCGAGCCGGGCCGGTTCCGAATCGGCCCGGCTCGTGAGGATCACCGGCACCTTCGTCCCCAGCACGATGCCTGCGGCATAGGCGCCATCGAGGGAGGTCAGGTAGTCTCCAGCGACGCCGCGTCGGCGGGATGCACCACCGCAACTTGCAGGAGGCAGGCCGCGCGCGGTGGCGATCAGGCGGTCGTAGTGAGAGTGAGGGCGGGTTTGGGAGGCGCCATGCGCGCTCGTGGATGGTTGAGCCCACATATTCGGCTGCAACGGTACCAGGTTGATTCTGGAACCAAGCTCCAAATCTTGAGTGCGACTGCGTCCTCCGACTTTCGCCTGTCCGCTTACTTGAGCAACTCGGCAATGTCCTTTCTGTCGCTACTGCTCGTTGCATTCTCATAAGCGGTCTTGCCGCTGGCATCCTTGATGTCCCGCTTTGCGCCCAGTGCCAGCAGCGTCTTGACGCCATCGAGGTTTCGGCCTTCCACTGCCATATGCAACGGCGTCCAGCCCTGAAAGTCTCCCTTGGCGTTGATATTGGCACCTTGCTTTGCGAGTAGGTCGATCAGTTCCGCAGTGCCATCGTAGGCCGCAGTGTGGATGGGATACCAGCCTTCGTCCGTCTTCAGATTTACATTGGCGCCGCAGGCCAGCATCTTCTTCACGAGATCAATTTTCTGGCTGGCCACCGCGCGGGAAAAATTGGTATCGCCACCGATGTCCTTCGCCGACGGCGCAAGCTTCTTGCACTCGGCGGCCGCGGGCTTCTTGAGTGGTTCTGCGGCGAGCGTGTTGCAGGCGGCAATGGTCAGCACGCCGGCAGTGAGTACTCTCACGAATTGCTGTGCGCTGTGTTGGCTTTTGGGGTGTTTCATGGATCCCGTCCTCCTTGATATTGTTTGGATTCGTCGGTGCATCGCAGCAGTTGGCGAATGCCGACCCATGCGAATATAACGAAGAGACTGTCTTGATCGTGCAAAGAATTCGCTCATGGCTCGGTTGCATGGCTTCAACTTCATGCACAGGGCGACCGAGCTTGTGCCGGCCCTGGCCGAGAATTGGTTGAGCGAGTCGCAGGCGTCTTCTTGGCTGCTCCTGGTGCCTTGGAGATCAAAGGGCTCGTCATCTTGTGGATGACGGGCCCTTTCTGCGTTCAGCAATGACTCTGTTCAATGAGTTGTTTGGTTCTCAAAGTGGATGCGTTTGCAAACTTTGATTAACTCCTTTGGTTTTCATATTTCGCGGCCTGAAAAATTGATTTGTGAAAAGTGGCTCGAAGAGAAAAGGAATTCTTCTGAATTCAATCGATTTGTCACAGTCATGTCCGAACATCGCACCTGTTCGGCCCGGAGGCACACGAGACGTATTGCCACAACCGGATTCAATATTTCCGCTGCAATGGCGGCAAAGGCGCCCGGAGGGGGCCACAACCCAGTGAGAGATCGATCATGGCAGTAGACATGTTCATGCGCGTCGAAGGCGCGAACGGCGAATCGAAGGATTCGAACCACAAGGAGTGGACCGACATCAAGTCGTTCGCCTGGGGCGCCACGCAGCCCGGCAACATGGTCAGCGGCGGTGGAGGCGGTGTCGGCAAGGCCAGCTTCAACGACCTGCAGGTGCTGGCGCGCATCGACAAGGCGGCGCCTTCGGTGCTGAAGAACTGCGCGAGCGGCAAGCACCTGGGCAAGGTGGAAGTGTCGGTGTGCAAGGCTGGCGGCTCGCAGATCGAATACACGCGCGTGACGCTCGAAGAGGTGCTGGTCACCTCGGTGCAGTACACGGCCGAGCAGGGCTCCGATGCGGTGTTCGTGCAGTACTCGTTCCAGGCTGCGAAGGTGAAGCAGCAGTACTGGGAGCAGACCGACAAGGGCGGCAAGGGCGCCGAGACGGTGCTGGGCTGGAACATCAAGGAAAACAAGGAAGCCTGATTTCCTTTCACGGCACGCCCTGCGCGTGCTTTTTCGCGTGAGCCGTGAGCGTGTTGCTCCTGCTTCACCGGGCCATAGGGCCGGTTCGCTGTCTTGACTTTCTTGCGTTGATCCGGATTCAGGGGAGAGTGACATGCCAACAGGCGCAGCGCGGGCAATCCGCGTTCTCACCGCTTCTTGTGCCGCGATGCCCATGCTGGGCGGGCAACCCGCACTGGAGCCCATCGCCATCGATGGCGACGAAGGTTTGAGCAAGCTTTTCCGCTACACCCTGACGCTCGGCACGCCCGAGCAGGCCGGCTACAACGAGCGGCAGGCCGCCAACGTGAACGTCAAGGGACTCGTGGGCGAGACGCTCACCGCGCACATCGTGCTCGACGGCCGCCCCGGTTCCGGCGACGGCAAGCGTCACATCTCGGGCCTGGTCACGCGCGTGCGCTTTCTGCGCCTGGAAAACCGCCGCGCACTGTACGAAGCGGTGATCGAGCCCTGGTTCACGCTGGCCACGCGCACGAGCGACTACCGGATATTCCAGAACAAGACCGTGCTCGATATCCTCGGAGAGGTCCTGTTCGACTACGACTTTGCCCATGAGGTGAAGGTCGTCCGCAGCTATCCGGCGCGCGAGTTCCAGGTCCAGTACGGCGAAAGCGACTTCGACTTCGTCGCGCGCCTGTTGCACGAATGGGGCCTGTACTACTTCTTCGAGCACTCCGAAGCTAGTCACAAGCTGGTGATCGTCGACGACATGTCCGCGCATCAGCCGTACGTCGATGCGGGCTACCAGAAAATCCCCTTCTACGGCGCCGACGACACCGTACGCGCCGAGCACTGCGACCGGTTCAACGCCTGCGAAACGCTGCAAAGCGGCCAGTGGGTCACCGACGATTTCGATTTCAAGCGGCCCAGGGCCCGACTTCAGCAGGTGAGCGCAATGCCGCGCAGAACAGCGCAAAGCAACCAGGAGCGCTATGGCTGGCCAGGCGACTACGTCGTCGAGTCCGAGGGTGAGCAGTTGGTGCGCACCCGAATGGAGGAAACCGGCAGCCAGGGCGAGCGCGCCAGCGGCTCTGGAAACCTGCGCGCCGTGGTGCCGGGTTGCCTGATGACGCTGGAGCGGCATCCGCAGAACGAGTCCAACCGCGAATACCTCGTGACACATGCGCACCTGCGGCTGCAGGACATCGGCGATGCCAGTGCGCAGCAGGAGTTCGAGTGCCGGGTCGACTTCGAGGTGATCCCCTCGAGCAAGATCTTTCGCGCGCCCCCACCGGACGTTCCGCGCCCGCGCACCGCGGGCCCGCAGACCGCGATCGTCACGGGCCCGGCCGGGCGCGAAATATGGACCGACGAATACGGCCGGGTGAAGCTGAGCTTTCATTGGAACCGCTACTGCACGAAGGATGAGAACAGCTCCTGCTGGGTGCGAGTGTCGTCGCCCTGGGCCGGCACCAACTTCGGGGGCATCCAGATTCCGCGCATCGGGCAGGAGGTGATCGTCGACTTCGAGAACGGCGATCCCGACCGTCCCATCGTCACCGGCCGTGTCTATAACGCCGACAACATGCCACCCTGGACGCTGCCCGCCAACGCGACGCAAAGCGGCATGCTCACCCGCAGCTCGGAGGGCGCGACCGACGCCAATGCCAACGCGCTGCGCTTCGAGGACAAGAAGGGTGCCGAGCAGGTGTGGCTGCACGCCGAGCGAAACCAGGACGTCGAGGTCGAGAACGACGAGACGCACTGGGTGGGTCGTGACCGCAGCAAGACCATCGATCGCGACGAGACCGTAAAGGTCGGCCATGACCGCACCGAAACCGTGGGTCACGACGAGACCATCACCATCGGCAACAACCGCATGGAGACGATCAAGGCCAACGAGCTGCTGACGGTGCTGCAGAACATGAACCGCTTCGTCGCGCTCACTTCGTCGGAGGAAGTCGGCATCGCCAAGACATCGCTGGTCGGGCTGACCCAGACGGTTGCGGTGGGCAAGAGCAAGAGCGAGACCATCGGCGAGGATTTTTCGCTCGATGTCGGCGAGAGGCTCGTGATCACGGTGGGCAAGAGCCGGCTCGAAATGACGAAGGATGGCCAGGTGACGCTCACCGGCGCCAAGTTCGACTTCCGGGCCACCGGCGCGGTGCGGATCAACGGCAAGGTCATCGACCTCTGCTGAGACCTCGGCCCCCAAGGAAACCAGGACACCGCGATCCATGGCGCTGGACCCCAAGGCCACCGCCTCGTCGGCGTTCCTGTCGGCATCCCCGGGTGGGGCGTTCCCGGGCGGCGCGGCATCGGGCCGTATCGCTCGCCTCGCCGTCGTCATCGGCAAGCCCGCACCCAGGTCGCCCGGGAGCGCCGCACCGCCCGAGGCTGGCCGGGACGCGGGGCAGGCGATCGTGGTTTGCACCGCTCCCGATGTGTGCAAGACGCCCATCGGCTCGTCGACGCCACCCATCCCGTACCAGATCATCGGCAAGCTCGGCGACGACTCCAACACTTCGCAGGACGTGTTCCTCACGGGTCTCAAGGCCTTCAGGTTCGACAGCGTCGTCACGCGCGTGAAGGGCGACGAGGCGGGCTCGGCCACGGGCATCAAGTCGGGCACTGTCGGCGACATCGCGGAGCCGAAGACTGCGTCCACGGTCGTCCGGGTCAATGGCCAGTGGCTGGTACGCGATGGCGACACCTTCTGGATGAACCGGCGCAACACCGTCGGAGAGCTGAATTACAAGAAGGACCGCGGCACGTATTGGTCGCCCGACGACGGCAGCGCCATCGACGACAGCGAGGCCGAGGCGCTTATCGCGCAAGCGCGTGCCGATGGCGCCGTCATCGAGTACTACGAGACCGACCAGGAGAAGACCGGCAAGGCACGCCTCATCCCCGCGACGGGCATGGCCGACTATGCGAGCCTGGTTCGCACGGCGATGGGCGAAAAGCCCATCCTGCTCGCACAGGCCCAACTGCAGCAGATGCCCAATGCCACGGTCAGCGACGTACGCCCCGGCATGATCCCGCAGTCCCGGCCGGCTCCAACGCCAAGCTTCCAGCCCGGCCCGGCGGCCAACGACAACATCTTCCGGCCGCCCGCTGGCATGCCCCGGCCCGCAGGAAGCACCGGAATGGCCGGCAAGGCCGCGGGCGTCGCGGGAAAGATGCTCTTCGTGCTCTGGATAGTGCAGGGTGCGCCGATGCCCGGCGAGAACCTCATCCTCGGCAAGTCCGGAGCCAGGCAAGTTCTGGAAGGCATCAACCCGCAGACGCCGCAGGAACAGGCCATCTACGACCAGGCCCTGAATCATCTTGCCGAATACAAGGCCGGCGTCTACGACTCGTGGTGGCCCACGGGTGCCGACAAGTTCGACGCGGAGGTGCGCAAGGCCGTCGAAGACCAGATCGCCCAGGAGCGTACACGCGCGCAGCAACAGCAACAGCAGGCACAGGCTTCGCATACTCAGGCCGCGGCCAATCCCGACCCAAAGGCCGGCGTGCGCGTCGAGGGCAAGCCCGACCCCTGCAATCCGGGCGCGCACGGCAAGAACGACTGCCCGCCGGGACAGGATTCCCATCACATCATCGCGGACTACATCCTGCGGCTCGGAACCCGCAAGGCTCCCGGCCCGCGCGTGCCAGGCGCGCCTTCGCTGGACGAGGGCCCGGCGATCTGCCTCTCCGAGGACGAGCACCGCGACGTACACCGGCTGATGGACAACGCGATCCGCACGGCGGGGGGCGCCACCGGCACCGTGCCCTTCGAGAAGGTCAAGCAGATCGCCTACGACGCACTCGGCAAGGCCAAGCCCGACTGCAAGGGCAAATTCGAGGCCGCAACCGACGAGTTCTTCAAGAAGATCTCGAACGACGCACTGGTGCGAGCCTACAAATCCGCCTCGAAGGTCGTGAAGGCGGCTGCGCGAGATGCCCTCAAGGCCTCGGGCTGGCCGATCGAATAGAGTGAAGCGAAGCACCCTTACAACCCACGCCGCACGGACATCATCACCCACATGGAACAGTTTCCGCTTCCTCCCTCCACGCCTCAGTTGCGCATCGAAACAGGTGTCGCAGCGAGTCGCCAGTTCCTGATCGTCTCGTGCTCGAAGCTCGAGGAGCGCTTCGACGGCTTTGCGCGTCTTTGCCTCTTCACGCCTGACAAGCCCGTGCAGTGGCGCTACTTCGATCTGCCGCTGAACGTCAGCGCCGCTGCGCTGCAAAGTGCAGGCGATCCCGATGGCGCGGCGCAGGCCTTCGTCTTTGCCGCCGAGGACGGAGACATCGTCCGGTTGCCGCTCGGCAAGCCGCCGGTGATGGAGCGCATCGTCGGCGCAGGCCTCTGGGACGACGACTCCGAGGGCTGGGGCTACATGAATGCGGTGCGCCAGGTCGGTGCCCGCCTCTACGCCTGCGGCGATGGCGGTCAGGTCTATCGCCGAGAAAGCGAGAGTGGGGTTGAAAGCGAAGGCAACTGGGTGCACGTCGACGACGGCCTGCTGCAGCCCGCTGACGGCGAGCACAACCTGATGCTGAACGCGATCGATGGGCCTGGCGAGGACTCGATCTATCTCGCCGGATGGGACTCGGACCGCAACGCCGGCCTGCTGTTCCACCGCGGGGCCGATGGCGCCTGGACGCGGATTTCGATCGAAGCCGCGAAGCTCACCGGACTGTGCGTGGAAGGCCCCGATGCAGTCTGGGCTTGCGGCTATGGCGGTGTGCTGCTGCGAGGCAGCCGTGCGGCCGGTTTCACCGACGTCTCGGCGCTCGACGACACCCGCAACTACAGCGGCGTGGCGATCTACGGCGGCAAGGTCTACCTCGCCACCTCCGAGGGGCTGTTCGTGCGCGAGGGCGACGCAATCATGCCGGTGGATACCGGCCTCTTGCCGGCGCACGTCGACGGCCACGTGCTGCAGGCGGTCGATGGCGTGCTCTGGTCGATCGGCTACCGGGACATCGTGCGCTTCGACGGCGCTCGTTGGGAGCGCATCTTGTTCCCGGGCAACCCGCCCATCGCCTGAGGCGGGCTGCCCATGCCTTTGTGGAAGAGCGATGTGGAATGGGTGGCCGAGGCAGCCCAGCGCATCGGCTGCCATGGCCTCGGCGACTGGCTGCCTGGTTTTTCCGAATGGGCGGAGCTCACGCCAGCGGCGTGCCCGCCGTCGGAGCCTTCGTGTGTCCCGGCGCACTACGCCAGCCTGTCGCGCGGCCTTCGCATGCGGCTGCGCAGTGCCTACGCAACCCCGGCCCTCGACCCGGAGCATTGGGTGTTGCACGAACTCGAGATCGATGCCGCAAGGCTGCCGCTGCCCTTCGGCCTCGATGCCGGGCGAGAGACTCCGCAGGGCGCGCGAAGAAAGCTGTCGGCGGACACGGCCTTCGGCCGCAGCGCCGATCTGCGTGCAGGCAGGCGCCGCATCATTCACTTCCTGGCCGACGGTCGCGTGGTGGGCGTGGACTTCAAGGTCCCGATGCTGGGAATCGAATCCGTGCTCCTGCAGCGCGTGGTGGCCATGCCCGATTTCCGGACCATGAGGGAGGAGGCGAGGTGACGTCCTTCGATACGGGCCCGGCACGACCTGCCATCTTCCTGCCGGCGAGCAAGGCGCCTGCTTCCGATGCTGTCGGCAAAGTACCTGCGCTGCATATCGACGCCCGCGGCACTCGCTGCCCGACGCCGCTGCTGCGTCTGCGCAAGGCCCTGCGGCACTGTGAACCGGGGCAGGTGCTCGAACTCGCAGCCGACGACCCTGCCGCCTTCACCGAGATTCCACGTGCGCTCGCCGAGTTGCCGGCGCAACTGTTCGCTACGCGTGACGAGGGTGCGTACTGGGTCTTCATGGTTCTGCGGTATCGATGAGGACGCGACCGCCCGTACCCCGCTTCTCGACCCCTCACGACGCTCCGATCCAGCCCGACATGGCTCCTCACCTCGAGAACCGCACTCCTTTCAATGCCCTGGCTTTCTCGCAGTTCCACCGCGACGGCACCGACATGGCCGTACTCGCGGTGCGCGGCAGCTTTCATCTCGTGCCAGGTGCGCCGCTGGTGCTTGCACCTCGACAGCACGAACTCGAGTTCGCAGACCGCTACGAGGGCGATCCCGCCCATGGCTTGCTGGTGCGGACCTGCGACATCGTGCCCTTCAGGCCGGCGGCCGATCTCACCATCCTTGGCGCGAGCTGGGCGCCGCAGGGCGTGGAGGCCTGTTCGTGGCTGACCGGGGTGCGACTGGGCAGACTCGAGAAAGTCCTGCGGGTGCACGGCCCGAGAGTCTGGCAGTGCACCGCGAGGCAAAAGGACGACGACACGCACGCGGCGTCCGGAGGAACGAAGGATTGGGCGCTCTCGCCCGCCCGGCCGGTGAAAGCCGTGGCGCTCGACTGGCGCGGAGCTTTCGGGGGAGCAATACCGGGCACGGGCGACGGGCAGGCGCCCGTCGATGTCCATCGCCACAACCCCATCGGATGCGGCATCGTCGACGCGGAGCACAGTCCGGAGGATGCCGACATTCCCGCGCCTTGCATTGAAGACCCGGCCGACCCGGTTCTCGACTGGCGCCGCCACGACTACGTGCCGCAAGGCTTCGCCCCTTTGCCGCCGGTATGGCGGCCGCGCCAGCAGTTCACAGGCACCTTCGACGACGCGTGGCTGGAAGCCAAGCATCCCCTGCTGCCCGACGACTTCGACTACCGCTTCTACCAGTACGCCGCGCCTGGCCTCATCCATGAGGAGCGCCTGAACGGCGATGAAGAGCTGCAGCTCCTTCACATGCATCCCGCCCACTCTCACATCCAGGTCTGGCTGCCGGGCCTGCGCTTGTCTGCCGCCGCACATTGGACAGATGGAGAAGCCGCCGCGCTGGAGATGACCCTCGACGGTGTTCACGTCGACATGAATTCCGACCCGGCGTCGGTCTACCTTACGTGGCGCTGCTGGCTTCCCAAGCGATCCGGCATCCAGTTGATGGAACTGCGGATCGAGAATCCGTCCAGGTTGCTGGAGACTGGGAGCCGCTATGTGGGGAGCGAGCGCGTGACGGGAGCGCCGTATCCGTCGTAGTCGCTCGGTCGGCACCTGTAGTTCTTTTTATGCATGTCGTTCGGCACTGTCGGGGTGAAGATGCCTCGCCTAGGATGCAAACGTAGTTTCCAGCACGCGATGCAGCTCGAATGCGTTGTGTCCTGGAGATGGCCCGGCTTCGCTGTGTCACCAGCGCTGGCGCCATCAGTTCGTGATTCGCTGCCGTCCTTCCGCAAAAGAAGGGCGGCTGGTTCCTGGTGCCCCCGTTCGGGCACGCAATTTCGAGGGAGTTGATCTCATGGCAGTAGACATGTTCATGCGCGTCGAAGGCGCGAACGGCGAATCGAAGGATTCGAACCACAAGGAGTGGACGGACATCAAGTCGTTCGCCTGGGGCGCCACGCAGCCCGGCAACATGGTCAGCGGTGGTGGCGGCGGTGTCGGCAAGGCCAGCTTCAACGACCTGCAGGTGCTGGCGCGCATCGACAAGGCGGCGCCTTCGGTGCTGAAGAACTGCGCGAGCGGCAAGCACCTGGGCAAGGTGGAAGTGTCGGTGTGCAAGGCCGGCGGCTCGCAGATCGAGTACACGCGCGTCACGCTCGAAGAGGTGCTGGTCACCTCGGTGCAGTACACGGCCGAGCAGGGCTCGGACGCGGTGTTCGTGCAGTACTCGTTCCAGGCCGCGAAGGTGAAGCAGCAGTACTGGGAGCAGACCGACAAGGGCGGCAAGGGCGCCGAGACGGTGCTGGGCTGGAACATCAAGGAAAACAAGGAGGCCTGAACTCCCTTTGCCCGGCGCGGCGTGCCACTCGCGCGGCCCGCGCCGGGTTCATTGACCAGGGAGCTTTCCAGGAATGACCCGCAGTTTCATCGCCCACAGCGCGCTGGGCGAGCGCCTGAAGTTCCGCTCGATGACGGGGCAGGAGCGCATTTCCGAGCTGTTCGAGCACCGCGTGCGGCTCGTCAGCGACATGCCCAACATCCAGCCCCGGAGCATGCTGGGCGAGGACATGAGCATCGAGGTGAACCTCGCCACCGAACTCGGCGGCGCCGGCAGCCGCTTCCTGAGCGGGCAGGTCACGCGCTTCGCCTACATCGGCAAGGACGACGGCGACATGTGCGTGTACGAGGCCACGCTGCGCCCCTGGCTGTGGTACGCCACCCGCCGCTCCGATTTCAGGATCTTCCAGTTCAAGACCGCCCCGCAGATCCTGCAGGAGGTGCTCGCGCCCTACGGCTTCGCCATCGACGCGCGGCTCACCGGCAGCTACCGCACCTGGGACTACTGCGTGCAGTACTCGGAGAGCGACTTCAACTTCGCCAGCCGGCTCATGGAGCAGGAGGGCATCTACTACTTCTTCTCGCACGCGCAGGGCAGCCATCAGCTGGTGCTGTGCGACGGTGCCGATTCGCACACCGAGCTGCCCGCCGGTCCGGTGAGGGTGCCCTATCACGCGGGCGTGCTCGCCGCGCAGATCCTCGAGCAGGACTTCGTCGACAGCTGGAGCCATTCGGAGGACATCGCATCGGGCAACTTCGCGGCCGACGACTACGACTTCAGGAAGCCGAACGCCGAGATAGACACCGTGCGCCAGCAGCCGGCCGGCCACAGCCGCGACAGCTTCGAGATCTACGACTGGCCCGGCGGCTACACCGAGCTGGCCGACGGCGAGAACTACGCGCGCCTGCGGCTGGAGCAGCTCGCGGGGCGCCGCGAGCTGGTGAGTGCCGAGGGCAACCTGCGCCACATGGCGCCCGGCTACCTCTTCGAGCTGGCGCGCCACCCGAACGCGCAGGAGAACCGCTGCTACCTGATCGAGGCCGTGACCTACGACTTCCAGGAGAACGCGCTGCGCGTGGTCGGCGCGGCGGACGCCGCCTACAGCGAGTCGACCAGCAGCACCAGCTACCGCCAGAGCTTCGAGGTGCTGCCCGACAGTGCGCCGTATCGCCCAGCGCGCGTCACGCCGAAGCCGCGCACCACCGGGCCGCAGACCGCGGTGGTGGTCGGCCCGGCGGGCGAGGAGATCCACACCGACCAGTACGGCCGCATCAAGGTGCAGTTCCACTGGGACCGCTACGGCAAGCGCGACGAGAACTCCTCGTGCTGGATCCGCGTCTCGCAGACCTGGGCCGGCAGCAACTACGGCGCGATGCACATCCCGCGCATCGGCCAGGAGGTGATTGTCGATTTCCTCAACGGCGACCCTGACCATCCGATCGTCACCGGCTGCGTCTACAACGCCGCGCAGATGCCACCGTGGGAGCTGCCGCGCCACAAGACCCAGACCGGCTTCCAGACCCACTGGAGCAAGGGCGGCGGCGGCAAGCACATGCTGCGCTTCGAGGACAGCCGCGGCACCGAGCACATCGAGCTGTCGACCGACCACGGCAACACCCACCTGCACATGGGCTATCTGATGAACCAGGGCTCGGGTGTGCAGCGCAGCTACGGCTTCGAGCTGCGCACCAACGAGTGGGGCTCCATCCGCGCCGACAAGGGCCTTCTGCTGACCACCTACACGCAGGACTTCGCGCAGAAGACCTCGCGCGACAACCCCGATGGCCACGAGCAGATGGGCGCCACGCTCGCGCAGAGCAACGCGCTCATGCAGGCGGCGGGGCAGGCCGTGGCCGCGACCAAATCGCTCGTGAGCGCCATGGCCCAGGGCAAGAACCAGACGCTCTCGGGGCTGGTGCAGGGGGTGCAGTCGCTCGGCGGCGTGTCGCAGGCCGTCGCCGCGCTGGCGGCCGGCGGATCGCCCGAGGCCGGCGTCTCGGACGACCCCGATCCGGCCATGGCAGACGCGCAGCAGATGCTCGACCTCTCGCGCAAGATCGACAAGCCCGTGGTCTCCATCGTGAGCCCCGAGGGCCAGACGATGATCAGCCCCCGGCCCATCGTGGTGAGCTCGGGGCAGAGCGTGTCGATGCGCTCCGTCTCGGCGCTGACCATGACCACCGGCGCCCAGCTCACGCAGCTCGCCGCCAAGGGCATGCTCACGCAGGTGAGCGAGGGCGGGCAGATCAACGTGGTGTCCGACGGCGACATCGTCTCCCACGCCGGTGCCGGTGCGATCAACCTGGTGTCGAAGACCGACGCCTCCGTCACCTCCACCGCGGCCAACGCGAACCTCACCGGGCAGAAGTCGGTGGTGATCCAGGCGGCGGAGCAGGACGTGTTCGTCACCGCGAAGACCAGCATCTCGCTGATCTGCGGCAAGTCGTCGATCGTGCTGCTGGCGGACGGCACGGTGCAGATCAACGGGGTGAAGGGGCTGGTGAACTTCACGGACAACCTGGACCAGCGGGGCGGGAAGATCTTCCTGAATTGCGATGCGCCAATTGGGGCAGCAAGTCAGGAGGAGGCAGCAGAGGAAGCGGATTTGATGGCACCTGCGCCTGCTATTACTGCGACAGCCGCGCAGGGTACGCCCAAGGGGAAACCTCTGGCCAAATCCGCTGCGCCGTTGGACTGGACGCCTTCGGGGCTGGGCAACGACGTCGACTGGTACGCAATCCATTCATCCCTGTTGCAAAAACAGCTGAAGGCGCTGAAGGATGCGCATTGGAAGGCCGTCTACGGCGAAACCGGAAAAGGTTCCTACGTCATTCGAGATGAAGGCCGGATCGTGATAGACGGCAAGTACAAGTCGAACGCAATCGGGGCGACGAATGCGTTGGCCCACGAGGTCGGACATGCGTTCTACACACTGCCCCCTGACATCACATCCAAGGAAAGCTATATCCGGAGCAGCCTGAGCGATGAAGGCGCTGGTGCCGTCAATCAGATCTGGGTTCAGCGCCAGATCCTAAAGGGTACGAACGTGGACATCATGGCTGGATATCCGAAGTCAACGATGGATATCTACAACAACGCCTTTGACAAGGCTGCGCAAACAGGCGACTGGGCGCGTGCTCGAAGCACGATGGGCAAGGCAATTGGCAAGATGACCACCTCCACGACCAATGAGCCGTACACCCAGTACTACGGAAACGGTTACGACAAGCGCTTTGGCGGGCACTAGCCGCCGAGGGATGAATTTACAGACAGGTAGTGAGGCGAGCAGTGACTCAAGCGGCAATAACTTTGTGGCTGGCGATCGACATGCTGGTGGCGCAGATTCCATTTTCGAAAGCGAAGGTCGAGAGTGTCGTCTCGACCCAGCTTTCAGATACCAACGCGCCGGGTGGAGAAGTTTTCCAGTTCTTCGAGGGAACCCCGGTGCGCTTTGAGGATGGCGTCGAGGTTTCGAAGTTCGACCTCCGGATCAAGCGCGAAGGGGCGCATCCGGGATTCCTCGTTCTCGAAGTGCAAGGGCGCTGTGTGCCGCTGGACGAGGTCAAGCGGCACTACGTCGATCTCGCCATCACGGATGTACCGCGAGGCAGGTCCATGAACGAAGCGACGAGCTACACCGCCACGCTCGGCTGGGGAAGACTTTCGTTCGGCTTCAGGGAGAAGAACCCTGGATGTCTGGCGTTCATTGCCTTCAATCCTTCCTGACCGCATTGAGCCGAAGAGCACCCCGCATGCGCTACCACCTCAACGAAGGCCAGTTCGACATCCCCGAAGACGGCCGCATCGACCGCTCGATGAACGTCCTCGCGATGCCCGATGGGTCGGGCACCACGCTCATCGTGAGCCGCGACGCGCTGCGAACGCAGGAAACCCTGGCGCAGTTCGTCACGCGGCAGATGAACGACCTGACGCGCCAGGTGAGCCAGCTCAAGGAGGTGTCGCGCACCGACATCGCCGTGGGCCCGGCGATCGCGAGCCTGCACGCCATCGAGCTGGTGACGCAGTTCAAGCAGAACGGCCAGGCGCTGCATCAACGCCAGGCCGTGTTCCTGCTGCCGCAGGACCCGGGCGGCAGGAGCGTGCTGATCCTCACGGCCAGCAGCCCCGTGCCCTTCGATGCCGAGGCGATCGCGCTGTGGCGGCGCGTGCTCGAGAGCTTCCAGCCGAGGGCCTGAGGCGCCATGGCCGGCCAACCAGCTGCACGCCTGCACGACCCCATTGCCCACACCAACGCGCACGCGCGCTTCTGGGCCAAGTTCGCCGGCGGACTGATCGGCGGCATCGCCGTGGGCTTCGCGGTGGGCGTGGCAGCAGCGGCCGTGGTCGGCACCGGTGGGCTCGCCGGGCCGCTGGTGGCGGGCGCGGTGGTCGTGGGCGCGCGCATGGCCGGCGGCTACGTCGGCGCGAGCCTGGGCGAGTCGATCGCCGATGCGCTGGTGCCCGAGACGCTCACCGTGACCGGGATGATCACCAGCGGATCGTCGGACGTGTTCATCGGCGGCAAGGCCCTGGGCGCGGCGCGGGCCTCGCCCGACGCTCCCATGGACACGGTGAGTTGCAAGAACGACTCGCCGCAGATTCTTCTTGCCGAGGGCGCGGAGACCGTGTTCATCAACATGGGCGTGGCCTCGCGCAAGGACGACCACACCGAGTGCGGCGCCAAGGTGAGCGACGGGGCGCCCACGGTCTTCATCGGCGGGCCGACCGCGCGCGTGCGGGATGTGGCCGACGAGGTGCCGCTCATCTCCAAGGTGCTGGTGACCATCTTCAACCTGGTCATGATCTATCGCGGCCTGCGCTGCCTGCCCAAGCTCGCGCGGCAGGGCAAGAACGCGCTGCCTTGCCTGATCGAAGGAGCGGTGGGGCTTGGCATGGGCATCCACGGCATGGTCAGCTCCTTCGGCAATCCGGTGCATGCGGCCACGGGCGGCAAGTTCCTGGGCGGCGAGAGCGAGCTCGACTTCAGCCTGCCGGGGCCGTTGCCCATCGCATGGCAGCGCTTCTACAGCAGCCACGACCTGCGCCGCGACGGCCCGCTGGGGCAGGGCTGGAGCCTGCCCTATTCGATGGAACTGCGGCTGGGCAGCGACGACGAAGGCCAGCCCGTGGTCACGCTCATCGACGAGCAGGGCCGGCCGATGGTGCTGCCCGGCATCGAGCCCGGCACGCGGCAGTACAGCCTGCGCGACGGGCTCGACCTGTGCCGCACCGAAGGCGGCCACTACTTCATCCATGTGCCGGGCGGGTTGTTCTTCCTGTTCGAGCCACCAGCCGAAGGCGAGCCGCGCGTCCAGACGCTGAAGCTCGCGCGGCTGGAAGACCGCAACGGCAACTTCATCGACCTGCGCCACGACGCGCTGGGCCGGCTGGTCGAGCTGACCGACAGCACCGGCCGGCTGCTGGCGCTTGAGTACGCGGGCGAGAGCCGCCGGGTGTGCGCGGTGCGCCTGGCCGCCGGCGCATCCGGCGAGCTGCCGGGCCTGCTGGTGACCTACAGGCACGACGCCGAAGGCAGGCTGCTCGAGGTGACCGACCGCAACGGCGCGGTGGTGCGCCGCTTCGGCTACGACGCCCAGGGCCTCATGGACTTCCATGCCGACGCCGCAGGGCTGGAATGCCGCTACGAGTGGCGCGGCCAGGGCGGCGAAGCCCACGTGGTCCGCCACTGGACCAACGACGGCGAGAGCTACACCGTCCGGCGCGTGCCGCCTGCCGCGGACGACGCGCTGGCGCTGGGCCAAACACTGGTCGTCGACCAGCTCGGACGCGAGTACGCCTGGCACTGGAATGCCGACCAACAGGTCACCGACTACATCGACGCGGCGGGCCGGCAATGGCATGCGCAGTACAACGAGCTGCGCCAGCTCGTCGCCATCACCGAGCCCGGCGGTGCCACCACGCGCTGCACCTACGACCCCATGGGCTTCATGGCCAGCCGCACCGATGCGCTGGGCCGCACGCAGAGCACCGGCTGGACCGAGTTCGGCGAGCCCTGGCGGCAGACCCTCGCGGACGGCAGCACCTGGACCTACGCCTACAGCGACCAGGGCAACATGGTGCGCGAGACCGACCCGCTGGGCCATACCACCGAGTACGCCTACGACAGGCGGGGCCTGCCAATCGTGGTGACCGACGGCAAGGGCGGCACCAACCGCATGACGTGGAACGATTGCGCGCAGCTGCTTTCGCTGACCGACTGCTCCGGCAAGACCACGCGCTATGCATACGACGGCTGGGGCCACCTGCAGACCGTGACCGATGCCATGGGCCAGCGCACGCGATTGACGCACGACGCCATGGGGCGGCTGCTGTCGGTGTCGCAGCCCGACCAGAGCCACCAGTCGTTGCGCCGCGATGCGGCCGGCTGCATCGTCGCCGCCACCGATGCGCTGAGCCGCAGCACGCATTTCGCGCTCGGCCTGCGCGGCCAGCCGCTGGTGCGGCAGGACGCCGAGGGGCGCCGCATCGCCTGGCACTACGACGGCGGCCAGCGCCTGCAGGCGATCGTCAACGAGAACGGCCTGCACTTCGAGTTCGCGCGGGACGCCGCCGACCGCGTGGTTGAAGAGCGTCGCGTGGGCGGCACACGCGTGCAGGTGGAATACGACGCCAACGGCTGGCCGGTGTGCATCACCCATGTACCGGGCATCGGCGACGACGACCTCGCACTGCATGAAGGCGCCGAACCGCATCGCGCGGCCGGCCCCCTGCGTACCGAACTGCTGCGCGATGCCGTGGGCCGCCTCGTCGAGAAGCGCACCGGGCGCCACTGCTACCGCTACAGCTACGACCAGCTGGACCGCCTGACCGAAGCAACGAAGCTGAAAGCGCAGCAACCCGGTACGGCTGGCGAGCCGCGCGCGCTGCATCGAACCACATTCGTCTACGACAAGCTCGGGCGGCTCGTCGAAGAGACGGCCATCGACGAGCTCACCGGCGAGACCCACACCCTGCACCACGCGCACGACGAACTCGGCAACCGCACGCAGACCGTTCTGCCCGCCATCGCTTCGCAGCCGGGCGTGCAGCGCGCGCTGAACTACCTGTACTACGGCTCTGGGCACCTGCATCAGGTCAACTTGTCGCAGCAGCATGGCGACGCACCCGTGGTGCACCAGCTGATCAGCGACATCGAGCGCGACGACCTGCATCGCGAAGTGGCGCGCAGTCAGGGCGCACTGCACACGCGCTTTGCGCTGGACCCACTGGGCCGGCGGGCCGCGTCGTGGTGTCGCCCCGGCGGACTGGATTCGGCATTCACTACGCAAGACCCGAGCTGGCGCCAGGCCATCGACGCCGCGGGCACCCCCGGGGCCCGCCTTCTCGACGGGCTGATGAAGGAATACAGCTACGACCCCGTGGGCGAGCTGCGGCAGAGCCGCCATTCGCTCCAGGGCACGACGGGGCACCGATACGACGCAACCGGCCGCATCGAAGAAAGCGTGCGCGGCGCGGCCAACAGCGAGCGCTTTGCCTACGACCCCGCAGGCAACCTGCTCGACGCATCAACCGCGCCCGGCTACGTGCGCGACAACCTCGTGCGCGTTTTCGAGGACAAGCGCTACAGCTACGACGGCCACGGCCGGCTGGTGCGCAAGCTGTCGGGCAGGCACACCGACCAGCGCTTCGAGTGGGACGACGAAAGCCGCCTCGTGGCCGTGCACACCACGCGGCGCCCGGGCACGCCCGAAGCCACCACGCAGGTCACGCGCTTCGACTACGACGCGATCGGGCGGCGCGTGGCCAAGCACGATGCGTTCGGCAGCACGCGGTTTGTCTGGGAGGGGATGCGGCTGATCGAGGAGCGCAGGGGGGCTCAGGTGGTTAGCTATGTGTACGAGGCTGGGAGCTATGTGCCGGTGGCACGGTTGGATGCAAGGGCCGAGCCCGCTCACCACGACGCTCCGGTCGCGCAGGTCTTTCACTTTCACAACGGACCTACAGGCCTGCCCGAGGAGCTGAGCAACAACAGCGGAAGCCTGTGCTGGCGCGCAAGCTATCGTACCTGGGGTGCGACCGTTGCAGAGAACTGGGAGGTCGCCTCACTGAACGGGCGTCCCCTGAGCGCTGTCGAGGACTCCCCCGAAACCTTCACGCAGAACCTGCGCTTCCAGGGCCAGTATCTGGATCGGGACACGGGGTTGCACTACAACACTTTCAGGTTCTATGACCCAGACATCGGGCGGTTCATCAGCTCAGACCCGATCGGCCTCGCTGGCGGACTGAATCTCCAGAGCTACGCGCCTAACCCGGTGATGTGGGTCGATCCATGGGGGTGGAGTTGTACCTTTGATAGCCGTGCCAAACGCTGGCGGGACGTGCTGACCGGGAAGTTCACCAAACGACCGATTGACCCCTCTGAATTGGTGAACAGTGGAAAAGTGAAGTACTCGGACATTGACCAGTGGGCAAAAGGTGGCGGTCTCACCGATGTGTGGCGTCCGGATCCAAACCGCTTTCCCGCCGGAGGGTACAAGTACGAGTCGACTGGCCCAGGCTACAACTATCGGGTGCATGGTCATGGAGCCGATCCGGTCGCGCCCGCCGGCGGCAACTCGTCGGCCGGGGCTACGACGTCGATTGCCAGGCGGCCGGTCGCTGGTGGCGGATTCGAGAACTTTCGCACCGACGGAACATGGGGCACATTTGCGAGCGACAGGAATGGCGCGCACATTCCGACCACAGGGTCCCCTTATCCATGAAGCCACGCAGTCCATGAAATCGATCGACTTGTTGTACGAAGACTTACAGAACGCGCCCTCGCTGCTTTCCGTGGCTGACGAGGTGCGTTTCATGCTTGGCTTGATGGCGCTCGAGCCCGAAGACATCGCGCGCAACAGCGAGGTTTTCTTCAAGATCCTGGACCAGCTCGAAGATTCCCACACTACGGGCTGGGGCCATGCCTCCGAGGATTCCGAGTCCGTGAAGATATTCGAGCGCTTTGCTTCATTCCTGGAAAGACTGGCGGTGTACATTCCTGCTCAGCAGGAGTGGCTCGACAGTGCGGCAGAGAACTTCCGTCTCCGGTGAAACGGAGGCTGGTGAAGTACGTCGAATGTTGAAGAAAGCCATCGCCGGGCAGCTCGACCTTCTGCGCTACCTCGAGCGAGGCGCCGTGCATCTGGCCGCGGGCATGAGCATTCCGGAGCAAAAAGCCTGCGAGCAAGAGGCCGACGAGCAATGGCGCACGGGGTCGGGGATCGTGTACACCTTCGACTTCGACGGCTGGAGCGTCAACTTTCACTTCGACAGTGATGAACGCTTTTCGCACGACACCATCGACTTTTTCGGCGATTGCGAATTGCCCGGCTTCGCGGACATCGCTGGACCGTCGCAAGCCGCGTTCGCCGTCGAGGGTGCGGCAAGCTTCGACCTAGGCGATGAGCAGGTGGTTCTGCTTCCATCTGGCGTCACGGCTCATTTCCGCGAAGAGGAGGGCGACGTGCTGGTGCTGACGAAGCTTGCTGGTGTTCTGCTTCCATACATTGCGCTCGCGGACTATTACCGCTCGATGCTGCAGCGTTGAGCGTGGCCCCCGATGCACCCATGGAGAAGAGCTCTTTGAAGAACACGCTGCCGTCGATGCTTCCACCGTTCATCATGGACGCGATTGCGCAGCCCATCGGCTGCGTGCATGAGCACGCGCTGTTGGTCGCCGGCCTGGGTGCTGCGCTGTCGAACGGCTTGGGCATTGCATTCGTTCTGGACGACGACATGAACTACAACCCCGCGCAGTCGCTGACGTGCAAGCTGTCGGGCCGGGATGCGGTGTTGAAGAAGCGTTTCGAATTCGATGTTCGCTTCTACATCTCGTCGAAGGCGCCACTGTTTGCCGTCTACTGCTTCGACAGGAAGTGGGGCATGGTTGACCGAGGCGATGCCAATCATCCGATCGATCCGGCGAGGTTGCCTGAAGCGGCGAGGGCTTCGATCGACAAGGGCCGGGCCGTGCTTGCGGCGCAGGGGCTGCAGGAAGTGACCCACCCGTATTTCTTTCTGCCTTCACCGGGCTGCACCACGCAGCTCGACGGCTTGCCGGCGAATGTGCTTGAGAGCCTGTTCGCCGAGATCGTTTGATGAACCTCTGAACTTGCCATGGCGGCGCGTTCTGCGACTGACATTCAACTCCATGAGCGCATGACGCCTGCACGGCCGTCATTGATTGCGGATGCCCTGTTGAAGCCCACAGACAGTGCGCAGGGCTACACGGCATTCGTCGTCGCATTCAAGGCGTCGTTGCCCGGCGCTTGCTGCAACAGTGCTTGAAAAAAATTTGTCCAAGCAGTTGACGATTGTGTAAAGACTATTTACAGTCCACCACACTCAACGCCAACAGGACCCAACGTGAAAGCCGCAACGATCCGCATCTACAGCACTTGCCCCGCATCCGGCAACGTGTTCGTGCGCGTCGCTTCGCACGATGGTCTCGGCCTGCAGCCGCTGCTGCAGCAGCAACTCAATCAACTCCCGTATCCGATGCCCAACCCGCAGGCCAATCTGTGGCCATGCGATTACCAGGATCAGGTGCAACCGGGTGGAGGACGCGCATAGGCGCAGACCTCCCAAGCTCTCTCTCGAACAGAAGAGGCCCGGACACCGCGAGGTTCCGGGCCTCTTCGTTTTCATGTCATTCGTTCACGAGCAGCGATCGTGCTGCCCGCACAGGGTTCGAGCCTTGTGAGTGCTCCTTAAAAATTCGCGGCAGCAGCCACAAACATTTTCTTTTCAGCCCCGGTGACGCAACTGGTAGACGTGTCCGCCTTAGAAGCGGAATTCTGGGAGTTCGAGTCTCCCCTGGGGCACCAATTTCTCTGGGTGTAGTGTCAATCTGGTAGACGGCCTGCCTTGGAAGCAGGAGGCTGCAGGTTCAAATCCTGCCACTCAGACCATCTCTTTTTTTTCGCTTTCTCTTGTGCGTGTGTAGCTCAACTGGCAGAGCACTAGACTCCAAACCCAACGGTTGAAGGTTCGAATCCTTCCGCGCGCGCCAATCTTTTTTGCGGGCCCTTCGCCTAGTGGTCCAAGGCACCGGGTTTTGATCCCGGGATCCAAGGTTCGAATCCTTGAGGGCTTGCCAGCTTTTCTTTTTTTTCTCTTTTTCGTTCCGCTAACTCAGTGGCCAGAGTGCCTCCCTGTCCAGGAGGAAGCCAGGGGTTCGATTCCCCTGCGGAACGCCATTCACCGATCGAGTTTTCTCCTCGATGGATCGTGAGCAGCACTGGCGACTGCAGCGGGCTGTAACCCGTCTCCTTCGGGAATACTTCGTTCGACTCGAAGACGATCCACCACCAACGCCATCATCAGGCTCGATTCCGGCGCGATAGCAAAGCGGCAGTGCAGCGGATTGCAAATCCGTCCAGCCCGGTTCGACTCCGGGTCGCGCCTCCATCCATATATATCCTTCAACCAATCTTTCCCCGGTAGCTCAGCTGGTAGATGCGGCGCACTGTTAATGCGCAGGTCACACGTTCGATTCGTGTTCGGGGAGCCAACCAACAATTCAACGACAGCCACGCAGAAGGAGCACCGAAGCATGAAACCCAAGGTCAAGCCGAACAAGCTCGTCGTGCTCTCGGGCTCCGGCGTGAGCGCGGAGAGCGGCCTGCCCACGTTCCGCGATGCCAAGGGGCTGTGGAACAGCTACTCGTGGCAGGAACTCGCCAGCCCCGAAGGCTGGCAGCGGCACCCGGAGGCGGTGCTGGCCTTCTACAACGAGCGGCGCGAGAAGGCATGGCAGGCACAGCCGAATGCCGCGCACGCTGCCATCGCATCGCTCGAGGCGGCATACGAAGTCGTGATCGTCACGCAGAACGTCGACGCGCTGCATGAGCGTGCCGGGTCGCGCAACGTGGTGCATCTGCACGGGCAACTCGCCTACGCGCGAGGCACCTCGGAGCCCGAGCCGAAGCGCTATCGCATCGACGGAAATCCCATTGCCATGGGGCAACTCTGCGAAGACGGCACCCAGCTGCGGCCCGACATCGTGTGGTTCGGCGAGGCGGTGCAGCACTTCGAGGAGGCCGAGGAGCACGTGGCCACCGCGGCGCGCGTGTTGGTGGTGGGCACCTCGCTCACGGTCTATCCGGCGGCGTCGCTCGTGCGGTATGCGGACCGCGGCGCCGAGAAAGTGCTTGTCGCGCTCGACATGGAAGAGGTGCCGCGTGGCTTCACCTTCCTGCAGGGCAGGGCGACGGACGTGGTGCCTGCACTGGCTGCCAGGTGGTTGAGTGAAGCGGGCTCGTAGTTCATTTGGATGCCTGCAATCAAAGGCCCGCCATCGTTTCGATGGCGGGCCTTTTTGCGTTTGACGGGAAATGGGGCGACAGAGTGGCGGCGTGCGGGTTGTGTACTTCAACCGCAAGAAGCCCGGTGAAGTGGTCCTGTTGTTGATCTACGCCAAAGCGAATCTCGATTCGATCTCCGGCGAAACTTTGAAGGAGTTGCGCGATGCCGCAGAAGAAGCCAATGAGTGATGCCGAACTGGCCGCTTTCGAAGCGAGCCAGGACTTGGAGGCATTGCTTGTGCAGTCGGCACGCGAAATGGGTGCCGGGAAGACGCGCAAGGTATATACGCCTCTCGTTGCTGCACGCGAGAACACCGGCCTGTCGCAAGCCGGCTTTGCCAAGTTGCTCGGCGTGTCGGTGCGCACTCTGCAGCAGTGGGAGCAGGGCCGCCGCGAACCGACAGGCGCCGCAAAGACGCTGATCGCCATTGCAGAGAAGATGCCTGAGGCACTCAGGGCGGTCGATCCGGACTACAAGGCACCGCGACGTGCGCCCGGCCGTGCGAAGGCCAGGCAGATCAAGGCCTGAGCGCCGCCGCAACGATCGCGGTCATCTACGCAAAGTCGGCGCGATCCCCAATTTGTTCACTGCATGGAGTCCCCCGCCAGCAAGGTTCTCCCATACATTTGAACGACCGCCGCGCCTCACGGCGGGACATCGATGCACACCGCAGCGATGTCGATGTGAGGCACAAAAGGCGACGGCCAAGGTGCGCTAACACCATGGCCGTCTGACCAATCAACGTGCACTAACTTTGCAAGAAAGCACATCAAATGGCTGATCAAATTATCGCCGGGCAAGACGCGCCCACCTCCCACGGCGCATTCGCCTCATCCGACGCGGCTGATCTTCTTGAGAAAAAGTTGTCCCAATTGCAATCTCTGCTGAAGTGTTGCTACGGGGACGGATGCGATTGGTTCGACGCGATCGGAGCGACGCACCGAGACCGCGTCATGTGGATCGCCGCAGACTTGGCTGACGATGCGGCACAACTCTCTCAAGAACTGCTGAAGCAGATCAATGCAGGCGACCCGCCCGGGGCCATGAGCGCATCGGCGGCTTCGGCCTGATCTCCGGCCCGGCTTCTCAGGGCCGCCAACAAAAAGCCCCGCTATCGAAAAAATAGCGGGGCTTTTGATTTGGTGCCGGAGAGATGAATCGAACACCCGACCTTCTCATTACGAATGAGCTGCTCTACCGACTGAGCTACACCGGCGAAGCCTCAGATTATAGCCAAGAAATCAGGCCTTCTCGGCGTGGTACTGCGTCAAACGTTCAACTTCGTTTCTAGAACCCAACATCACGCTCACGCGCTCGTGCAGTTTGGTGGGCTGCAGCTCCAGGATGCGCTGCTTGCCGTTGGTGGCTGCGCCGCCGGCCTGCTCGACCAGCCAGCTCATCGGGTTGGCCTCGTACATCAGGCGCAGCTTGCCGGCCTTTTCGGGCTCGCGCTTGTCCCAGGGGTACATGAAAACGCCGCCGCGCATCAGGATGCGGTGCACGTCGGCGACCATGCTGGCGATCCAGCGCATGTTGAAGTCCTTGCCGCGCGGGCCTTCCTTGCCGGCCAGGCATTCGTCGATGTAGCGCTTCACGGGCTCGTCCCAGTGGCGCATGTTGCTCATGTTGATCGCGAATTCCTTGGTGTCGGGCGGGATCTGGATGTCTTCCTGCGTCAGCACGAAGCTGCCCTGCTCGCGGTCGAGGGTGAACATGGCCACGCCGTTGCCCACGGTCAGCACGAGCGTGGTCTGCGGGCCGTAGATGCAGTAGCCGGCGGCCACCTGCTGGGTGCCCGCCTGCAGGAAGTCGCTTTCCTGCACGCCGGGGTGGTCGTCGGGCTTCTTCAGCACGCTGAAGATGGTGCCGATGCTGACGTTCACGTCGATGTTGCTGCTGCCGTCGAGCGGGTCGAACATGAGCAGGTATTCGCCCTGTGGATAGCGGTTCGGCACTACGTAGATGCTGTCCATTTCCTCGCTGGCCATGGCCGCGAGGTGACCACCCCATTCGTTGGCCTCGATGAGCACTTCGTTGGCAATGATGTCCAGCTTCTTCTGGATCTCGCCCTGCACGTTCTCGCTCTCTGCCGTGCCGAGCACGCCGCCCAGCGCGCCCTTGTTGACGGCCTGGCTGATGCTCTTGCAGGCGCGCGCGACCACTTCGAGCAGCAGGCGCAGCTGGCCGGGGATGAGGCCGTCGGCACGCTGCTGTTCGACGAGGTAGCGGGTGAGGGAAATCTTTTGTTGAGCCATATGCTTTCTGTTGAGTCTCTGCTTAGTTGCCGGCCAGGGCACGCGTGACGACTTCGTGCGTGTCTTTGCTCAGGTCCGGCTTGGCCGCCACGCGGGCGATCGCCTCGCGCGCGGCGCTGCGGTAGGGCTCGGCCAGCTTGCTCCAGCGGTCGAGCGCGCGCGCGAGGCGTGCGGCAACCTGCGGGTTGATGGCGTCGAGCTCGATCACGCGTTCGCTCCAGAAAACGTAGCCGGCTGCGTCGGGGCGATGGAAGGCGCCGGGGTTGGCGCTGCAGTAGCTGAAGATCACGCTGCGCGCGCGATTCGGGTTCTTCAGCGAGAAGTCGGGGTGCTTCATCAGCTGTTTCACCAGCGGCAGGATGTCGCCGCCGCGGTCGGGTGCGCCGGCCTGCAGCGAGAACCACTTGTCGATGACCAGCGCCTCGTCCTTGAAGATGGCGTGGAAGCGCGCCAGCGCCTGCGCCGCCAGCATGTGGCCCGACGACACCAGCGCGTTGAGCGCGTTGAAGCGGTCGGTCATGTTGCCCGCGTCCTTGAAGCGCTGCAGCGTCTTGCCCGGCCAAACGACGTCGCCCGAGGAGCGCGCCGCCAGGCACAGGAAGTTGAGCGCCATGCCGGCCAGCGCACGGCGGCCCGACGAGGTCGGGTCGGGGCTGTAGGCGCCGGTGTCGTGGTTCTGTTCGTAGGCCCACTCCCAGTCGGCAAAAAGGGCCGTGGCCAGCTGGGCGCGCATGGCTTCGCGCACCAGGTGCACGCGCTGCGGGTCGACCACGTCGAGCTGCTCGGCGATGTAGGTCTCCGAGGGCAGCGTGAGCACCAGTTCCTTGAAGGCGGCGTCGAGCTGCGGGTTGCGCAGCACGCTGCGCATGGCGTCGATGTACGCGTCGTTCAGCACCGGCGTGGTGTCGGTGGCCAGGGCGGCAATGCCGTTCAGCGCGGCGCGCAGGCCCAGGCGCTGGCCGGCTTCCCAGCGGTTGAACGGATCGGGGTCGTTGGCCAGCAGGGTGAGCAGCTGGGCGTCGGTGTACTCGAAGTCGAGGATCACCGGCGCGCTGAAGCCGCGCAGGATGGAAGGCACCGGCTCCGCGTCGAGGCCCGTGAAGGTGATCTGCTCACCGGCGCGCGACAGCACCACGGTGCGCGTGCCGTGCGTTGCTTCGCTCTCGCCTTCCAGCTGCAGCGGCAGCTCGCGGCCGCTGCTGGCGTCGAGCAGGCCGACGTTCAGCGGAATGACGAAGGGTTCCTTGGTCGGCTGGCCCGGCGTGGGCGGGCAGCTCTGCACCACGCTCAGGGTGTAGCTGTGGTTCTGCGCGTCGTACACGCCGTGGGCGGCAAGACGCGGCGTGCCGGCCTGGCTGTACCAGCGCTTGAACTGGGGCAGCAGGCGGGCGAGTTCCGATTCAGGGTTGGCGTCGGCAATGGCCTGCGCGAAGTCGTCGCAAGTCACGGCCTGGCCGTCGTGGCGCTCGAAGTAGAGGGTGATGCCCTTCTCGAAGCCCTTGCGGCCGACCAGCGTCTGCATCATGCGCACCACCTCGGCACCCTTCTCGTAGATGGTGACGGTGTAGAAGTTGCTGATCTCGATGTAGCTGTCGGGTCGCACCGGGTGGGCCATGGGGCCCGCGTCCTCGGGGAACTGGGCGGTGCGCAGCACGCGGACATCTTCGATGCGCTTGACGGCGCGCGCCGATGCGTCGGCGCACAGGTCCTGGCTGAATTCCTGGTCGCGGAAGACGGTGAGGCCCTCTTTCAGCGAGAGCTGGAACCAGTCGCGGCAGGTCACGCGGTCGCCGCTCCAGTTGTGGAAGTACTCGTGGCCGACCACGCTCTCGATGTTGCTGTAGTCGGCGTCGGTGGCGGTGGCCTGGTTGGCCAGAACGTACTTCGTGTTGAAGATGTTCAGGCCCTTGTTCTCCATGGCGCCCATGTTGAAGTCGCTGGTGGCGACGATCATGAAGCGGTCCAGGTCCAGCGGCAGGCCGAAGCGGGCCTCGTCCCACAGCACCGAGTTGATGAGCGAGTTCATCGCGTGCTCGGTCTTGTCGAGGTCGCCGGCGCGCACGTACACCTGCAGCAGGTGCTCCTTGCCGCTGCGCGCCTTGATGCGCTGCTCGCGCGCCACCAGCTTGCCCGCCACCAGCGCGAACAGGTAGCTGGGCTTCTTGAACGGGTCGACCCACTTGGCAAAGTGGCGGCCCTCGGGCAGCTCGCCCTGCTCGACGAGGTTGCCGTTCGACAGCAGTACCGGGTATGCCGCCTTCGAGGCGCGCAGGGTGACGGTGTAGCTCGCCATCACGTCCGGGCGGTCGAGGAAATAGGTGATGCGGCGGAAGCCCTCGGCTTCGCACTGCGTGAAGAAGGTGTCCTCGCTCACGAACAGGCCCATCAGCTTGGTGTTCTTGATGGGGCAGCAGGTGGTGAAGATCTCGAGCTCGAAGCTGTCGGGCAGGCCGTCGATGACGAGTTGCTCGCCCTCCATGCGGAACGAGGCGCCCTGGCCGTTGACCAGCACGCGCGCCAGGTTCAGCTCGTCGCCGTCCAGGCGCAGCGGCTGCACCGGCACCTCGGGGTTGCGGCGCATCTGCATGCGGTTGAGCACGCGGGTCTTGGCGGGGTCGAGGTCGAAGGTCAGGTCGACGGTGTCGATCCAATAGGCCGGGGCCGCGTAGTCTTCGCGGCGGATGGCGATGGGTTGCCCTTGGGCGTCACGCTGCAGCATCGAGGGTCTCCAGAAAATTCGAATGGGCGAGTTCGTCGTAGTCGCGAACCGCGGCGATCACATGGGGGCCGGCAAGCTCGGCGGCGGAATGGGTGCTGCACACGGCCACGGCGCGCATGCCGCCGCGGCGTGCGGCTTCGATGCCGAAGGGCGCGTCTTCGAAGACGATGCAGCGCTCGGGCGCAACGCCGATGCGGCGCGCGGCCTCCAGGAAGATGGCGGGCGTGGGCTTGCCCGAGAAGCCCTCGTCGCCGCCCACGATGGCCAGCGGCAGCGGGTCCATCTTCAGGCGCGACATGGCGAACTCGATGTTGTGCCTGTCGCCGGCCGTGCCGACCGCCACCTTCAGGCCGTGTGCAACCGCTGCCTTGGCAAAGGCCGTGAAGCCTGCGACTTCGGTGAAGTTGTCGTGGAAAAGGGCTCGGTAGATCTCTTCCTTCTCGTGCACCATGGCCTGGCACTCGTCGTCGGAAAGCTCGCGCTCGAACAATTCGCGCATGCTCTCCGTGCCGGTGCGGCCGGTGGTGCGCGCAAGAATCTCGCTCACGTCAAGCTTCACGCCGTGGTTGTGCGCAAACTCGACCCACGACCGCGCATGCCAGGGCATGGAGTCGATCATGGTGCCGTCCATGTCGAAGATGAAGGCTTCGACCTTGCCACCCTTCAGGCTTTGCAGGCTCATCGGTATCACACGCCTTGCTTGAGGGAGGCCTCGATGAACACGTCGAGGTCGCCGTCGAGCACCTTCTGCGTAGCCGAGACTTCGACGTTGGTGCGCAGGTCCTTGATGCGGCTGTTGTCCAGCACGTAGCTGCGGATCTGGTGGCCCCAGCCCACGTCGGTCTTGCTGTCTTCGAGCTTCTGCTGTTCTTCCTGGCGCTTGCGCATCTCGTGGTCGTACAAGCGCGAGCGCAGGCGCTTCCAGGCCACGTCGCGGTTGCTGTGCTGGCTGCGGCCATCCTGGCACTGCACCACGATGCCGGTCGGGATGTGCGTCAGGCGCACGGCCGAGTCGGTCTTGTTGATGTGCTGGCCGCCGGCGCCGCTGGCGCGGAAGGTGTCGGTGCGCACGTCGGCCGGGTTGATCTCGATCTCGATGGAGTCGTCGATCTCCGGGTACACGAAGATGCTGGCGAAGCTGGTGTGGCGGCCACCCGAAGAGTCGAAGGGCGACTTGCGCACCAGTCGGTGCACGCCGGTTTCGGTGCGCAGCAGGCCGAAGGCGTAGTCGCCTTCCACCTTGATGGTGGCGCTCTTGATGCCGGCGGTGTCGCCGGGGGTTTCGTCTTCCAGCTGGGCCTTGAAGCCCTTGCGCTCGGCGTACTTCGTGTACTGGCGCAGCAGCATGCTGGCCCAGTCGCAGGCCTCGGTGCCGCCGGCGCCGGCCTGGATGTCGATGAAGGCGTTCAGCGGGTCGGCCGGGTTGTTGAACATCCGGCGGAACTCGAGCTGCTTGATGTCGGCTTCGAGCGTGGCGGCGTCATCGGAGATGGCCTGCAGGCCGGCGATGTCGCCGTCTTCCTTAGACATCTCGTACAGCTCGGTGTTGTCCGACAGGCCGCTGGTGAGCCGGTCGAGCGTGACGACCACGTCGTCGAGCGACTTCTTTTCCTTGCCCAGCTCCTGGGCCTTCTTCGGGTCGTTCCAGACGTTGGGATCTTCGAGCGATGCGTTGACCGTCCTCAGACGTTCGGCCTTGGCATCGTAGTCAAAGATACCTCCGTAAATCGACCGTGCGGGCGCTCAGGTCCGCGAGCATCGCGCCGATTTGGTTGATCTGTTCTGCGTCCATGGGGTGTCCTGACTGTGTTCGGGGAAACCGGGCATTTTCTCATGCTCCGGTCTTCCACCGAGGAGGCCCCCGTATTGCTCCTTCCCCCTCTGGGGGAAGGCTGGGATGGGGGCGGGCAGGGCGTCCCATGCGAGCGCCGCTTGCCCCACCCCCGGCCCTCCCCCAGCGTGGGAGGGAGCAAGAGTCGTCAGAACGCCGGAACCAGCGAGCCCTTGAACTGCGTCTCGATGAAGCTCTTCACCTCGGGCGACTGGTAGGCCGCCACCAGGCGCTTCGCCCAGGGCTTGTCCTTGTCGGCGCGGCGCACGGCGATCAGGTTGGCGTAGGGGCTCTTGGGCGATTCCTTGATCACCGCGTCCTTGTTCAGCGACAGGCCGGCCTTCTCGGCGTAGTCGTTGTTGATGGAGGCGATGGTCAGGTCGTCCAGCGAGCGCGGCAGCTGGGCTGCGTCGAGCGCCACCAGCTTCAGCTTTTTCGGGTTGGTGACCACGTCCAGCGGCGTGGCCGTGTTGTTCTTCACCGCCTCCGGCTTCAGCGTGATGAGACCGGCCGATTGCAGCAGCAGCAGGGCGCGGTTGCCGTTGGACGGGTCGTTCTGGATGCCGACCGTGGCGCCGTCGGGCAGCTGGTCGATGGACTTGATCTTTCGCGAGTAGAAGCCCAGCGGCGCGGTGATGGTCAGGCCCACCGGCACGATGTCGAAGCCGCGCGCCTTGTTCTGGTTGTCCAGGAAGGGCTGGTGCTGGAAGGCGTTGGCGTCGAGGTCGCCCGAGGCCAGCGCGGCGTTGGGCAGCTGGTAGTCGTTGAACACGACCACCTGGATGTTCAGGCCGTCCTTGGCGGCGACCTTCTTGACCACCTCGAAGATCTGCTCGCCGTTGCCGACGGAGACACCGACCTTGATGTTGTTCTTGTCCTGCGCGAAGGCGCCGGAGCCTGCGAAGAGGGTGGCAGCCAGGGTGGCGAGGGCGAAGGTGCGGCGGCGGAAATTGGTATGCATGTGCTTGCGCGGATCGAAAAAAACGAAGGCGCGAATGTGGCATTGCCGGCCGCGGAAGGGAACGAACCAATCTGCATATCGATATGGCGTGTCGCGCCCATCACGGACTTCTCTTATGTGCCTATTCGTATAAACAGCATCCTTTTTGTTCGTTCCCTTTCGCTGCGTTTCTTTTCATACTCGGCACCTTTTTTCGAACCTACGCGACCTGCGCCACCCGCGCGGGCTGCGCTTCTTCTCCATGACCCACCCTACGCCTGACCAGGGCCGCGGCGATCACGCGGCGCCAGTCATCCGTCTCCAATCGGTGCAGAAATCCTTCGCCTTGCCCAGCGGCGAGGTGTTCGACGCCGTGCATTCGCTGTCGCTCGACATCCAGCAGGGCGACGTGTTCGGCCTGATCGGCAAGAGCGGCGCCGGCAAGTCGACGCTGCTGCGCCTCATCAACCTGCTGGAGCGGCCCGACGCGGGCCGCGTCTTCGTCGGCGGGCGCGACCTCACCACGCTCTCGCGCAGCGAGTTGCGGGACACGCGCCAGAACATCGGCATGATCTTCCAGCAGTTCAACCTGCTGCAGAACGCCACGGTGTTCGACAACGTGGCCTTCCCGCTGAAGATCCACGGCCGCCATTCCAAGGCCGAGATCGACGCCCGCGTGCGCGAGTGCCTGGCCCTGGTCGGCCTGGCGGAGAAGATCGACACCTACCCGGCCCAGCTCTCCGGCGGCCAGAAGCAGCGCGTGGCCATCGCCCGCGCGCTGGCGCCGCGCCCGCAGGTGCTGCTGTGCGACGAGCCCACCTCGGCGCTCGATTCCGAAACCACGCGCTCGCTGCTGGAGACGCTGCGCGACATCAACCAGAAGATCGGCGTGACCATCGTGATCGTCACGCACGAGCTGTCGGTGGTGGAAGTGCTGTGCCGCAACGTGGCCATCCTCGAGAAAGGCCGGCTGGTGGAGCAGTTCGCGGTCGATGCGGCCGGCGAGGCCGAGCGCAAGACCGCGCTGGGCCGCGAGATCGACGAGCTGGTGCGCCGCCGCGAGCGCGAGGCGCGCGAATCGCGCCCGGCGCAGCCGTCGGCCCAGTTCGGAGCGCAGGAGCTGGCCTATGTTTGAGAACATCGCCCCCATCCTCCCCGAGCTGTGGGTCGCTACCGGCCAGACTTTCATGATGCTGGCCATCGGCCTCTCGGCGGCCGTGCTGATCGGCGGGCCGCTGGGCATCCTGCTGTTCCTGCTGGGACCGGGCCAGTCGCTGGAGAACAAGCCGGCGTTCCTGGTGCTCAACTGGCTGGTGAACACGGTGCGCTCGTTCCCCTTCATCATCCTGCTGGTGGCGCTGGTGCCGTTCACGCGGGTGATCGCGGGCACCTCCATCGGGCCGCTGGCGGCGGCGGTGCCGCTGTCGTTCGCGGCCATTCCCTACCTGGCCCGGCTGGTCGACCAGTGCCTGCGCGAAGTGCCGCGCGGCGTGATCGAGGCCGCCCACGCCATGGGCGCGACCGAGCTGCAGATCGTCTGGCGCGTGCTGCTGGTGGAGGCCCGCTCGGGCCTGGTGCTGGCGCTGACCGTGCTGGCCGTGAGCTTCCTTTCCTACTCGGCGGTGGCCGGCGTGGTGGGCGGCGGCGGCATTGGCGACCTGGCCATCCGCTACGGCTACTACCGTTTCCAGACCGACGTGATGGTGCTCACCGTGGCGCTGCTCGTGGTGCTGGTACAGATCCTGCAATTCGCCGGCAACGCCACGGCACGCAGGCTCGACAAGCGTTGATCTCTCACTTTTTCCCTTCCAGCTTTTCCAATCTCATGAAGACCGTTTTCCTGCGCCGTTCCGTTCTCGCCCTGTCGCTGGCAGCCCTTTCCCTGGGCGGCCTCTCGCTGCAGGCCCATGCGCAAGACCCCGCCAAGAAGAACCTCGTGATCGGCGGCACCGCCGGCTCCAACGCCGACCAGCTGAAGCAGGGCATCGTGCCCATCCTCGAGAAGAAGGGCTACAAGGTGAAGCTGGTCGAGTTCAACGACTATGTGCAGCCCAACCTCGCGCTGGCCCAGGGCTCGCTGGACGCCAACTTCTTCCAGCATCAGGTCTACCTGAAGAAGTTCGCGGCCGACCAGAAGCTCGACCTCGCCGAACTGGTGCAGGGCCCGATCGCGCCCATGGGCGTGTACTCGACCAAGCGCAAGACGCTGGCCGATGTGAAGGAAGGCGACCGCGTGACGCTGCCGAACGACCCGAGCAACCTGGCCCGCGCGCTGGTGCTGCTGGAGCAGAACAAGCTGCTCACGCTGAAGACCGGCATCGACCCGCTACGCGCCACCGAGAAGGACGTGGCCGAGAACCCGAAGAAGCTGAAGTTCATTCCGCTCGAAGCCGCCCAGCTGCCGCGCTCGCTCGGCGACACCGAGTACGCCATCGTCAACGGCAACTTCGCGATTTCCTCGGGCCTGAAGCTCACCGAGGCCGTGGTGCTCGAAAAGACGCCCGACTACTACCTGAATGTGGTCGCCGTGAAGACCGCCGACAAGAACACCCAGTGGGCCAAGGACATCGCCGATGCCTACCGCTCGAAGGAGTTCAAGGCGGTGGTTGACAGCAAATTCCAGGGTTACGCCAAGCCCGGTTTCCTGCAGTAATCCTTCCTTTCCTTCATCCTTCTTCGAGAAAAGGACGCCCCATGCCCGTTCTGGCCGTATTCGATGCCCAGGGAAGCTGGCGCGACACACACGTGTGCGACGGCTGGATCACCGAACGCCTGGCCGGGCAGGGCGTGAGTTGGGGGCGCGGCAGGAAGAAGGGGCAGCGCGTGCTCGAGAGCGCCGGGCTCTTCTATCTGCCGACCGATGACGGCTATATCGGGCTGCTGCTCGAAGCCGGCGAGTGGGCTTCCATTCCAGCGGGCAAGGCGCATTTCTTCGATGCGGGTGAAGCCGAATCGCTCGAAGGGTTGCCGGCCTCGCTGCCGCTGTTCGAAGGCTTCGTCGAAGAAGTCCTGGCCCTGACGGGAAACGACGCCGACGAAGAGTGAGGCGGTTGGTCCGGGGCGCGTGCACAGGCCGCCGGGTACTCCCCTCCGCGAATGTCCCCCGGGCCTGCGGCCCTCCTCCTTTATTTCGCTGCGGGGAGCACCCGACGCCCTGTGCATATGGGTGCTCTGCTGGCGCCGGCGGTTCGACCACTGCGCTTGTCGATCACGACGATGGGGTACCTTGCGCAGCGAAATAAAGGAGGAGGCCGAAGGCCGGGGGACATTCGCGGAGCAAGGTACCCCGTTGGCGTGATCGTCCCCTGAACAACAAGCCTTTTTCAGGCTGCCAGCCGCTGCGCCGTTCGCCCCGCGGGCCGCGCCAGCCCCAGGTGATCGCGCAGCGTGCGCCCCTCGTATTCCGTGCGGAAGATCCCGCGCTTCTGCAGGATCGGCACCACCCCGTCGACGAAATCCTGCAGCCCGTGCGGCAGCGCGTCAGGCATCAGGTTGAAGCCGTCCGCCGCACCGGCGCTGAACCAGCGCTCGATGTCGTCCGCGATCTGCTCCGGCGTGCCGACGATCACACGGTGCCCCCCGCCGCCCGCGAGTTCGCGGATCAGCTGGCGCATCGTGTAGCCGTGCGTGCGCCCGGCCGCGACCACCGCGTTGAAGAAGGTGTGGTTGCCGTTGCCATTGGCGGGCAGCGGCAGGTTGTCGGGCAGGCGCTCGTCGAGCTTCAGGCGGTCGGGCGTGATGCCGAGCGTGCCGGCGATGCGCGTGAGGCTGTAGTCCCAAGGGATCAGATCGACCAGTTCGTCGCGGCGGCGGCGCGCCTCGGCCTCGGTGGCGCCGACGATGGTGGTCAGGCCCGCGAGCACCTTCACCGCGTCGGGGCCCCGGCCCAGTTCGGCGGCGCGGGTTTTCAGTGCGCGGGCATAGGCCAGCGATTCCTCGAAGGACTGCGAGGCGGAGAACACAGCCTCCGCGTGGCGTGAGGCCAGCTCGCGTCCGTCGGCCGAGGCTCCGGCCTGCACCAGCACCGGGTGGCCCTGCGGCGAGCGCGGAAGGTTAAGCGGGCCCTGTACCGCGAAGTGCTCGCCGCGATGCGCGATGGCATGCACCTTGGCGGTGTCGATGAAGCTGCCGGAGGCCTTGTCGCCGACGAAGGCATCGTCCTCCCAGCTGTCCCACAGCGCTTTCACCACGTCGGTGAACTCGGAGGCGCGCGCGTAGCGCTTCGCGTGGTCGGGCGTGGCGTCGAGGCCGAAGTTGCGCGCCGAGGGCAGGTCGGCCGTGGTCACCACGTTCCAGCCGGCGCGGCCACTGCTCACATGGTCGAGCGTGGCGAAGCGGCGGGCGATGTTGTAGGGCTCGTTGTAGCTGGTCGAGGCGGTGGCGATCAGGCCGATGTGCGTGGTGGCCGCGGCCACGCAGGCCAGCAGCACCGTGGGCTCCAGCGCGGTGATCGGGCGGAAGTGGATCTGGTCGACGATGGCCGCGTTGTCCGCGAGGAACACCGCGTCGAGCTTGCCGGCCTCGGCGATCTGCGCGGTGCGGATGTAGTGCTGGATGTCGGCGAAGGCCCACGGATCGCTCTGCGGCAGGCGCCACGCCGAGGGCACGAAGCCCGAATGCAGGATGTTGACGTTGAGGTGCAGCTGCCGCGGCGCGGTCTTGTTGTTCGAAAGGCTCATTGCGAGAAGTAGTCGGGCAGCCGGTAGCCGGCCCATGCCGGGTTGGCCCTGAAGAAGCGCTGGAATTCGGGCGACTGGTAGGCCGCCGCGATGTCCTGCGCGAATTTCGCGCTCTCGTTGCTGCGCTTGACGGCGACCACGTTCACGTAGGGCAGCGTCATGTTCTCCAGCTTCAGCGCCTCGGTGAGCTTCAGGCCCGACGCGATGGCGAAGTTGCCCTGCACGGCGGCGATGTCGGCGTCGGCCAGCGAGCGCGGGGCCTGCGCGGCTTCGAGCGGCACCAGCTTCAGGCGCTTGGGGTTGGCGACGATGTCGCGCTCCGACACCGAGACCGGGCTCACGCCCGGCTTGAGCGTCACCCAGCCGATGCCCGCGAGGATGTTGAGCGCGCGCGCCGCGTTCACCGGGTCGGATGGCAGCGTGACCGTTGCGCCGTCGGGCACGGTGTCGAGGGACTTGTGGCGCTGCGAGTAGAGGCCCATCGGCGGGGTCGGCACATGCACCACCGGCACGAGGTCGAAGCCCTGCTGCCTGTTGGTGGCGTTGAGGTACAGCGTGTGCTGGAAGATGTTGGCGTCGATCTGCCCGCGCTCCACCGCGTCGTTGGGCTGCACGCCCTGGCTGAACTCGACGTACTTGACGGTGTAGCCCAGCTTCTTCAGCTGGGGCTCGATGCCGTTGGTGAAGGCATCGCGGTACGGGCCGGGCATGAAGCCCACGCGCAGGTCGGCGGCGTGGGCGGAAAGCTGGACCGCCAGGCTCAGGGCGAGGCCGCCGAGCAGCGGGGCGAAGCGGCGCAGCCACGACGGCGCGCGCGAAGAGGAAGGCATGACGACAACTCCAGGGGGCGGCGAAAGGAGTTGGGCACTCTAGGGTGCGATGCCTGCCCGGCGAACGAAGATTTGCGCGCTTCCTTATCCGCTGGCCGGATATGGGATGTCGGCCCGGTTCCGGCGGCCCGCGGCTTCAGGGCGAGAGGATCATCACCTTGCACTGGCTGGGCACGATCCGCATGCCCACCATGTTGCCCCGGTTCTGCGCGCTCAGGCTGGTCATGCGCGTGGCCGGCGTGCCCTTGACCAGCACGGTGAACGCCCCCGTCACGTGCCGCGACTGGCTCATGAAGGTCTGCGAGACGATGCCGCCGCCCGCGCCGGTGGTGTCGCCCAGCGTGATCGGCGTGGTGGTCGCCATGTTGTGCGCGGGCATGCACATGAAGAGGATGTTCCAGGCGTTCGGCACGGCCGTGGGGCCGAACGCCATGTTGGGGTATGGAATGGGCGCCATCGCGGCGGGTGGCGTCTTGCAGACGTCGGGAAAGGCGAGGTCCATTCCCATCAGCTGGCAGTTGGCGAACATGGCGGTGCTCCTTTCGGCGAGGTGGAGGGGGACGGGTCAGCCCATGTGGATCTGCGCGGCATCGACCTTGACGAGGTCGCTGGCCGTGACCACCGTGTGGCGGGCGTGCAGGCGTGCCGTGCCGCCGGCTTCGCAGTCGAGATGGCCGACGCGGACCTGCTCGGTCTCGTCCACCACGCGCAGCGCCCTGCGCGCCATCTGCACCACGCGGTCCGCCACCGATTCGAAGACCTGGCCGACCAGCCGCAGCCGGCCCACCGTGGCGTCGAGGGCCTGGCCGGTGAAGCGCATGTCGTCGACGCGGCACTGGCCGCTGTCGGCCTGGAGGTTCCATTGCGCGGCCCGCATCTGCAGTTCGGCGCCGCTGCTCAGCCGCAGGCCGTCCGGGCTCTCGATCGACAGCGCGCCGGCCGCATCGAGCCGGCTGACCGAACTGTCGGCCTGTTCGAGCACCGCGATCAGGTACACCCGGGCGCTGTCGGGGCCCGACAGCAGCACGGTATCGCCCGCCTCGGGTCTCAGCAGGCAGCTGGCCGCGCGGCGGCAGCGCCAGGTTTCGCCGTGTTCGTCTTCCACCTCGAAGTTCGAATCGGGCAGCGAGGCCGTCAGCCGGCCAACGAAATGGACCGGCGTGGCGGTCGCTGCGAAGCCGGGACGCAGTGGAACGACATTCATGGCTGATTCCTTATCGATGTTGGTTGGTGTGTTTCTCGAAAAAAGCGGGCTGTCGGGGGGGCAGGATTCAGTGCGGGCCGGACCAGGCCTGCGCCTTGAAGAGTTCGGGCTCGTTCTCGATGATTCCGGCGCGGCTGGAGAACCGGGCGCCTTCCTGCTGCGCGCGATGCAGGCGGGTGCGCAGGAATTGCGCGCCGCCGAGGTCGGCGCCACTCAGGTCGGCATGCGAAAGGTCGGCATCCTGCATCGCGGCATCGCGAAAGCTCGCGCCGGAGCAGCGTGCGCGGTGGAACACGCAAAGGGGCAAGTGGGCTCCAGAGAAGTCGGTGCGCTCCAGCAGGGCCTGTGCCCAGATCGACTGGTCAAAGCGTGCGCCGCTGCAGTCGGCGTCGCCGAGGTCGGCCTCGGGGAACAAGGCCTGGCATGCATCCGCGTTCGAGAAATTCGCCCGCTTCAGCGTCGCGCCCTTGAAGTTGGCCTGAGTGAGCGTGGCGCCGCTGAAGTCGGCGCCGTCCAGTCGGCTGTCGGTGAACTGGCACATGGGCAGCGAAAGGCCCGCGAAGCACTGGCCGCTCAGGTCGCACTCCAGGAACATCGCGTTCATGGCCGACGCGCCCTGGAAGACGGCAGTCCTCAGGTCGAGCCGAAGGAAGGTCACGTAGGCCAGCACCGCGCCGCTGAAATCGGCCTGCCCGAGCTGCGACTCGATGAAGCTCGCCCGTTCGAAGCGGGACGATCCCAGCCGGCTTTCAGTCAGTTCGCAGCGAAAGAACCTTGCGAGGTCGAGCCTGGCCTGCGCGAAGCTGGCCCGCGCCGCATGGCATTCGGCGAAAGAGGCCGCTTCCAGCTCGGCGGCCTCGAACCGTGCGGCATCCATGCGGCTGCGGAAGAACTGCACTTCCTTCAGGCGAGCGAAGGAGAGGTCGCAGCCCGACAGCGAGCAATGCGACAGCGAGCTGCCCTCGAGGTTGGCGTGCGAGAAGTTCGCGCCGCCGAAGTCGACGTCGTCCATCATCGCGCCCGAGAGATCGAGGCCACTCAAGTCCCATCCCCTGCAGTCGGCGCTGCCGACCTGGATGCCGTGGCGGACCTTGTCGACGAGTTCATCGCGGGTCATTCGGCGGCAGGAGCGCGTCGCGCGGGCAAGGTTCGGGCATGCCGCGTGTAGGCGCCGAGCAGATGGGTGGTGCCGTCGAGCAGGCTTTGCGACACATCGGTGCGGAACAGGTTGGCGCCGCTCAGGTCTGCCTGCGTGAAGACGGCCTTGGAGAAGTTGGCATCGATGAGGTTGGCGCCGCGCAGGGTGGCGCCGGTGAGGTCGGCGCGCACGAAGAGGCTTTCGCCGGCGATGAGCCGCTCCATGTTGGCCTCCTGCAGCGCGCATTCGGAGAAGTCGCAGTTGTCCAGGCACGCCTGCGCCAGGTCCGCGCGCGTCAGCGCCGTGGTGCGCAGCCCGCATTGCTTCAGCACGCAACGGCGCAGGATGGCTCCTGCGAGCGTGCTGCCGTGCGCGAAGCTGCAGGCGTCGAGCCGCGCGTCGGAGAAGTCGGCCGACTGGCTGCAGTCGGTGGTGACGAAGCCGCAGCGCACCAGCGACGCGTTGACGAAACGCACGTCCGCCAGCGTGCATTCGAGCCACACCACTTGCTGGAAAGAGGCGCCGTCGAGGGCGATACCGTTCATGCGCAGCTTCGTCAGGAACACCTGGTGCCAATCGGAGCCGCGGAAGTCGCATTGGCTCATCTCGCTCTCGGTCAGGCGCGTCTGGTCGAGCGTGGTGTTGGCCATGTTGCATGACATGAAGCGCGCCTTTTCGCAGTTGGTCCCGCTCAGGTCGGCACCGGAGAAGTCCGTGTACTCGCAGTGCGCGCCGCCGAGGTTGGCGTTTCGCAGGATCGTGCCGGGCGCCGAGGCGCGAGAAAGCCTGGCGCGCGCCAGCACCGCGCCATCGAAGTTGGCGTTCGCGAGCAGGGTTCCCTCGAGGTTGGCGTCTTCGAGGGCGGCGCCGGAAAAATCCGCGCCGCTCAGGTCCATGCCCGAGAGATCGGCACCGACGAGCCGCATGCCGCGGAAATCGCGCTCGCCGGGAGCGGCCGCCGCCAACTGCCGGCGCAGCTTCGCCGAGCGGAACGAGGGCATGGGCGGCGCGGGGTCGAAGAGGTGGGCGCCGTGGAGATAGCCCTGCCTGATCTGCACCGTCATCCGCTCCCTGGTTCCGGCGGGCATGAGTGCAGGGGCAGGGTCCGGGGTGGCTGGCGAGGAGGACGGCGTGGCCGCGAGCTGTTCCAGCTGCCTGATGAGCGCATCCGGATCGAAGCGCTGCGGCTGCTCGCGGCTCTTGTGGAGCAGGGCGGGGTCGATCTCGTCTTCCTGCCTGCGGCGCATCCGCGCGCTTTCCGCCTCGAGTCTGCTTCGGGCTTCCATCATTTCTCCCTGCATGCGCTCGAAATGCCCGGGCACGTCGTCGAAGGGCAGCGGTGCGGCCGGGGGCAGGGGGGCCGGCAGGTATTTGTCGGGGTCCACGCCCAGTGCGATGAGTTCTGCGCGCCGTTTCTCGTGTTCGCGCAGTTGCCCGGCACGGAGGTTGCGCACCAGCGGCCGCTGCATCGGGTCGGGGGCGTCGAGGACGCTCCAGCCGCCGAGGATCTCTTTCGGCGCAAGGTCGCTGTCGCGAAAGGCGAGCAGGCCGCCGCGGGCGGTGTCCAGCCGCTGGAGCAGCACCGACTGGTAGTGCTCGGCCGTGCGCGGCTGCCGAGGTAGTTCCAGCGCCGGCATGATGTGCCGCACATCCGCCGCGTCGTCCTCGCGCACCGGCAGCACGCCGTGCCAGACGAGCGCCACGCGCTCGCGATGCGGAAAGAACCAGGCGGTGGTCAGCCGAAGGGCGATTTCGCGCAGCCCGTTGCCGTCCTTGTCGAAGCTCGCGAAGCAGCGCGCGCGCCAGTCGGGCAGGGTGCCGGCGAGCACCGGCTTCTCCGGGTGCATGTTGAGGATCTCGTAAGGAGCGCCGGGCGGCAGTTCCTGCAGGGCCGGCCAGCGCTGGTCTTCGGGCGCGGCATTGAAGAAGCGCCAGTCCATGTCCGGAGCGAAGCCGGGGAAGTGCCTCTCCAGCCAGTGCTGCCCGTAGCTGCTGCCCATGAGGGCCATGCGCCGAGGGCTGTCGATGGGCACCGGGCCGAAGCTGGCGGGCGCCACCTCCTGTCCGCGCGAGCGCACCCGCCCGTGAACGGCTTCCACGTTCGGCGCGCGGCGGGTGTGCACGCCGTTGATCGTCTCGTCGAACGCGCCGATGCCGCCCGGGTTTTCCGGCACGTCCTGCCCGCCATAGGCATGCGCCCAGTCCAGCGGCATCGCCTCGAAGGGCTGCGGCGCGCTCAGGCGGCCGTCGAGCCAGTAGCGGTCGCCGGATACGTGCAGGGATTTCTCCAGGCCAGCGACGCGCAGGCGCACGGCGCACTCGGTCTTGTCCTGCTGGTGACGGGTGTATGCGTGGCCGCTCGCGAGCATTTCCGGCATGCACTTGGGCACGCCCATGTCGAACACGCCCATGCCGCCGATTTCCTCGCTGACGGTCTGCCACAGCTCCTGGTCGGCCATGAGCTTCGGCTGCGCTTCCAGGCTGGCGAGCGCCGTGACGGCCACGCCGAGCTGGTCGACGCCCTGCCAGCGATACGGGCGGGTGAGGATGCCAAGGCGCAAGGGCTTGACGGTCTTCATCGGTCGGCGGCTTCCGGGGATGGGCGAAGGCGGGTGAGGTCGTCGCCGTGGTGGGCCGGGGAGTTGCCGCGGCGCTCGAGCACGACTTCGCGGCTCACCGGGTCGAAGCGCACCGCGACGGTCTTTCCGGCCGCGTGGTCGGGCAGGTCGGGCAAGGCGATGGCGGTGGTCTGGTCGACGTTGAAGGCCTCGCTGCCTGCGGTGGCCTGCACGTGAAGATGCAGCTTCGCGATCGCCCACGTGGTGCCTTCGCCCGAGCGGCGTTGGCCGGTGTCGCAAAGGGAGATCACCAGCGCCATGGCGGGCACGCCGTTCGCGAGGATGCCGGCAGCCCTGCGCGTGCGCACGAGCCTGGCGGCGTGCCGCCGGCGTTCGCGCGCGAGCGTGACGCACAGGGTGAACGCCAGCCAGGCAAGCAGCGGTGCCAGCACCCACCAGATCGTGAAGGAGACATCCGGCATCCGGCCTGGTGCTCAGCCGAAGAGCACGAAACCCTTGAGCGCGCCCCAGAAGCCGCCGGCGTGCTCCTCGGCCACCACGTTCGAGAAGCTCACGGAGCCGAAGTTGGCCTGGTGCGCATACATGTTCATGATCTGCGCGGTGGCGTCCATCTTCTTGATGTTGCTCGTGAACGTGAGGCCGGCGTTGCTGTTGTTCACGCCGTAGGTCGCGCTCGACAGGCCGGTGGCCGTCACCGCGGTCGGCGACCAGTCCCAAAGCAGCACGCGGTTCACGCGCTTGACGTGGTTGCCCTCGAAGGTGAAGTCGCCGCTGGCCTTGATGTCGACGTCGCCCGCCGTGGCCTCGATCGTCACCTTCTGCGCCTTGCCGTGGTAGTTGCCGGCCGATACGGTCGAGTTGTGGTCGCCCGTCTCGATGGTTTCCTCCAGGCCGCCCTTGATGCTGTCCTTGCCGCCGCCGCCCGCGACGGTGCGCTGCCAGCCGGTCTGGTAGGTTTCCTGCCGGTTGCCAGCGAGGGTCTTCAGCACCGAGTTGCCGGTGTGGATCTCCTCGTCCATGCCCTCCTTCACGTCCACGAGCAGTCCCTTGTCGAAGGTTTCGTGGCGCAGGCCCGCGTTGACGATGACTTCCGACTGGCCGCTGAGCACCGTCTCCTTCGAACCGAGCTTGGTGGTGGTCTCGATGCGGTTGTCGAAGAAATGCTCGGTGAGCGCGCCCGAGACGGTGAGCTTCGAGCCGTTGCGGTACTCGGCGGTGTCCTTCTGCTTGACGATGGTGTCGCGGGTGCGGTCGACGGTGAGGGTGTCGGTCTTCAGCACGTGGGTGTTGCGATGGCCGTCGATGGTCTCGGTCTCGTCGTTCTCGACGTGGATCCTCAGGTCGTTCTCCACGTCGATCTCGAAGTCCTTCTCGGCGTGGATCCGCACCAGCTCGCAGCCTGGCGCGTCGTCGAGGATGAATTCGTTGGCGTTGGCGGCCGAGCCGTCCCTGCTGCGGCTGACGAAGCCGCTGACCGTGACGTTGGCCGGCAGCTCCAGCGGCGGCATCTGGTCGGCGTTGTAGACGCGGCCGATGATGATCGGCCGGTCGGGGTGTCCCCCGATGAAGTCGACCACCACCTCCTGGCCCCGGCGCGGATGGTTCACGGCGCCGTAGTTCGAGCCGGCCCATGCGCTGGAGACGCGCACCCAGCACGAGCTGTTCTCGTCGCTCTTGCCGTAGCGGTCCCAGCGGAACTGCACCTTCACGCGGCCGTACTGGTCGACCCAGAACTCCTGTCCCGCCTTGCCCACCACGGTGGCCGTCTGCGGGCCGTTGGCGCGCGGCATCGGCGTCACGCGCGGGGCGCGAAAGGCGCAACTGGCGGGCTGCACTGCGAAGTCGAAGCTGTAGGAGCCGGGCTCGCTGCCGCTCGCGTAGCCTCCCTCGCGCAGCGCATAGGAGACAGACACCACGAGGTACTCGCGGTTGTCGTCTTCGCGCGGGCAGTTTTGCATGGTGAAGCGATAGCCGGGCGCCATGCCACGCACGTTGGTATGGCCGGTGTCGCGCTCGGCCTGGGCCTGCGCCTCCTCGAGGCGGATGCGCGCGTAGCGCTCACCCTGTTCGGACTCGCTGAAGCCGCCGAGCCATTCGTACATCTCGTACTGGCCGTGATCGCCGCCGCGCGGCTGGTTTCGCACGTTCATGAGGTCGGCGCGCGGCTTCTTGAAGTCGAAGTCATCCACCACGTAGCTGCCGGGACGGATTTCCTCCGTGACCTGCCACTGGTCGATCACTTCCTGGAACGGCGCGAGGTCGCGGTCGGTGGCGAGATAGCTGATCTTCGGATAGGCCGGCAGGGGTTCGTGCGCGCCGATGTCGTCGGCCAGCACCAGCGTGTGCTGGCTTTTCCCGTGCTCGAAGAAGTAGTAGATGCCTTCGTGCTCCATCAGCCGGCTGACGAAGGCGAAGTCGGTTTCCTGGTACTGCACGCAGTACTCCCACTGCCGGTAGCTGCCGCTGAGCCTCTTCTCGAAGGCGAAGCCGTAGTCGGCGAATACCTCCTCCAGAATCTCGACCACCGACTTGTTCTGGAAGATCTTGCAGTCGCTGCTGCGCGTGAGATACCAGAGCCAGGGCCGCACGCTCGCGCGGTAGACGATGTGGCGCGAGGTGTCGCCTTCCTTGCCGATCATCGTGAAGCGAACGATCTGGCCGTTGAGAAAGCGCGGTTCCCCGGCCGTCTGTATCTCGAGCGCGAGGGGCTTTCCGAGCACGGCCTTCATGTCGATCGACATGCTCGGGCTCAGCAGGTCGACTTCGAACTCGAAGAGTTGCGACAACCCTTCCACGCCGCGCATGGAGCGGAACATGAGTTGCTCTTCGCCCAGTGGCGTGTGCGCGCGTACGACTCTGGTCATTCGAGGACTCCCTTTCGCTCAAGAACACCCAAGACGTGCTGGCTGCACCAGCATCGACCACCGCGCGTGCACCCGCAGGCCGTGTTTGCGAACTTAGGTGTGAAACGTTTGCTCGCCTGGGCGCGCGAGCGCACCACGGTCTGCCTCATCGTTGTGCCAACGAAGCGGCGTGAGGCTCTCTTTGCAAATAGCAGGCCAAGCAGCCGCAGCCGCGGCGGCCGCGATGTCGCGCCGCGCGTGCAGAAGGAAGGGAGTGGGAAGTACCGGGCTGCAGCCGGCTTCTTCAGGCGATGAACTCTTCGATCATCCGCGCGACGATCCGCGGCTGGTCGTGGTGCAGCATGTGCCCTGCATCCTCGAGCCGCTCGATGCGCACGTTGCCGACCGACTTCAGCCGCTCGTGGAACTCGTCGAGCGTGTAGCGGTTCTTCCACCAGCCGTGCAGGCTGTCGTCCGATGCCTCGACCATCAACAGCGGCGCGGTGATGCGCGAGTAGAGCGCCAGCGTCTCGTCGACGCGGAAGATGTGCGCGTTGACGATCTTGTGTGCCGCCTCGCCGAGGATCTGCCAGCGCTCGCTGCCGTCGGGCTGCGCGTGGTTCACCGACCAGTGGCTTGCGAGCCAGGCGGCCTTGTCGGGCGTCAGGCGCGGATTGGTCTTCATGAGGCGGCGGGCCACGCCGTCCACGGCCGAGTAGCCGGCCAGCGCCATTTCGCCGCGGTGCAGGCGCTTGAGCTCGTCGATCCACTGGCCGTAGCGCGCGGGCGCTTCGTCGGGCTTGCGCGCGGGCATGCCGAAGCCTTCGAGGTTGACGAGGCGGCGGATGCGCTGCGGCCGCACGCCGGCGTAGTGCATGGCGACGTTGCCGCCCATGCTGTGGCCGACGAGGTCGATCTGCCGGGCGCTTTCACCTTCGCCGGCGTAGTGGTCGAGCAGCCATTCGAGGTCCGCGAGGTAGTCGGCGAGCCAGTAGTTGTCGACGCCGCCGCCGTCGGTGAGGCCGAAGCCACGCCAGTCGGGGGCGATGATGAAGCGGTCTTCCTCCATCGCGTCGACCACGAACTGCCACGACGCCGCCACGTCCATCCAGCCGTGCACCAGCACCAGCGGCGGGCGTTTGTCGGAAGGCTGGCCCCACAGCCGCACGTGGTAGCTGAGGTTGCGCACGGGCACGAATTCGCTGCGGGAGGGGCGGAGGGCTTGGTACATGGGCGTCGATGATAAGGAGGCCTTTGTACTGACGCAGTCCGCCACAGGACAGGCAGCGGCCGGCCGGCAGGCCGCGCGGCGCTCGGGTTTTGGCGCGGCGGCCGGCGGGCCTGAGACCGGGGCGGTAGCATCCCGCGCATGAAAAAGATCCAACTCGGTCAGAGCGACCTGCACGTCACCCCGATCTGCCTCGGCACGATGACCTTCGGCGAACAGGTCGACGAGCCCACTTCCCACGCCATCCTGAGCCGCTCGCTGGAGCGGGGCGTCGACTTCATCGACACCGCCGAGATGTACTCGGTGCCCACGCGCAAGGAAACCTACTCCCTCACCGAGACCATCATCGGCAACTGGTTCGCCGCCAACCCCGGCGCGCGCCAGAAGCTGGTGGTCGCGACCAAGGTGGCCGGCCCCTCGCGCGGCATGCCCTGGGTGCGCGAAGGCAGCGGCATGACGGCGACCGACATCGAAGCCTCGTGCAACGCCAGCCTGAAGCGGCTGCGCACCGATGTCATCGACCTCTACCAGATCCACTGGCCCGAGCGCCATGTGCCGCTCTTCGGCAACATCTACTACGACCCGGCCAAGGAAACCTCGAAGACGCCGATCCACGAGCAACTCGAAGCGCTGGGCAAGCTGGTGAAGGCGGGCAAGGTGCGCGCGATCGGCCTGTCGAACGAAACGCCTTACGGCGTGCACGAATTCGTGCGGCTGGCCGAACAGCACGGCCTGCCGCGCGTGGCGACGGTGCAGAACGTGTACAGCCTCATCAGCCGCGGCTACGAGAACGGGTTGGACGAAACCATGCACCGGCTGGGCGTGTCGCTGCTGGCATATTCGCCGCTGGCCTTCGGCCTGCTCACCGGCAAGTACGACCAGAGCGGCATCGAGGGGCCAGACGCGCCCAAGGGCGCGCGCATCTCGAGCTACGAATCGGTGCGCAAGCAGCGCTGGGGCCGCCCCGATTCGCTGCGCGCGGCCAGGCGCTACAACCAGCTCGCCCGCGACAACGGCCTGACGCCCACGCAGCTGGCGCTGGCCTTCTGCTACACCAAGTGGCAGGTGGCGAGCACGATCATCGGCGTGACCTCGCTGGCCCAGCTGGAGGAAGACCTGGACGTGTACGGCACGACGCTGTCGCCCGAAATCCTGGCCGAGGTCGACAAGATCCGCTGGGAAATCCGCGATCCGGCTGCCTGAGTTCCGTTCCCTGATCCGTCAGCGTGCGCATTCGCCGTTCGCGGCAGCCAGGGCGAGCGCGGGCAGGCTCAGCAGGCCCATGCCGCCGCCCTTGAACTCGCCCTTCCTGCAGTCGCCGCGCGCGGCGCCTGCGACGCCCGCGCTGAGGCTGGAGTCGAAGCCCGAGCGCGGGCTGCCGTTGAGATCCTCGGCGGCTCGGTCGGCGAAGGAGCGTTCGCGGGCGATGTCGCGCAGGGCGCGGCGCATGCTTTCCGAGTGGAGGATCGGCGGCGGCGCGGGTGCAACGCTTGCTGCTTGCGATGGGGGCGATGTGTCGGCCGGAGCCTCGGGAGCGGCGTTCGCCTTGGCTCGAACGGATTGCGGCGGCCGCCTGGCGGCCGGGCGCGGCGACGAAGTGGAGGCAGGCGATGCCGCCTTCTTGCGTGGCGCCGGATCCGCTTCCGCCGGAGGCTCCGCGCGCACCATTTCCACGACGATGCGTTTCGCTGCACCGGCAGTGCGCCCATGCGGCTTCGTCGCCATCACAAGCAGCCAGAGCACCGCCGCGTGCATGGCCGCGACCGCCAGCACGAGCGCCGTGAGGGCGGGGCGGCGCAGCGTGGGGAACGGAATCGCGCCCTCCGGGCTGGCGTATGCTGCATGGCTCGACCGGAATTCGATTGGTGCGGCAGATTCTTGCTGCGATACACCGGATTTCCTGAAGTCATCCTGAACCGGAAGTCGCCACCCAGATGGCCAAGAAAAGCGTCCACACCTCCGAGACACCCGCCACGCAACTGCTGCGCGCGCACAAGATCGCCTTCACCGAGCACCCCTACGAATACGTCGAGCACGGTGGCGCGCAGCGCGGCGCCGAGATGCTGGGGCTGGACCCCTTCACCGTCATCAAGACGCTGGTGATGCAGGACCAGGACGCCAGGCCGCTGATCGTGCTGATGCACGGCAACCGCACGGTGTCGACCAAGAATCTGGCGCGTCAGATCGGCGCCAAGTCGGTGGAGCCCTGCAAGCCCGAGGTGGCGCAGCGGCACAGCGGCTACATGGTGGGCGGCACTTCGCCCTTCGGTACGCGGCGCGAGATGCCGGTGTACGTGGAGTCGAGCATCCTGGAGCTGCCGCGCATCGTGCTCAACGGCGGGCGGCGCGGCTACCTGATCGGCATCGATCCGCAGGTGTGCGTGGCGCTGTTGGGCGCGAAGCCCGTGCAATGCGCGCTGGCAGAATAGCCGCCGCCATGGCGACGTCGCCCACCCTGCAGCGATCTCTCTCGCGCTTCCAGGCAGTCGTCGCCGAATAGAACAACAACCACCCCACGCGGAGTGCCGTCTTGAGCTTCACCTTGCCTTCCATCATTGCCATCGTGGCGTCGTACCTGATCGGCTCGCTTTCGTTCGCGGTCATCGTCAGCAAGGCGCTCGGCATGGCCGACCCGCGCAGCTACGGCAGCAAGAACCCCGGTGCCACCAACGTGCTGCGTTCGGGCAACAAGGGCGCGGCGCTCGCCACGTTGCTGCTGGATGCGCTCAAGGGCTGGGTGCCCGTGTTTCTCATCCACCAGTTCGGCGCGCAGTGGGGGCTGGGGGAGGGCGTTGCCGCTGTGGCCGGCGTGGCCGCGTTCCTCGGGCACCTGTACCCGGTGTTCTTCGGCTTCCAGGGCGGCAAGGGCGTGGCCACGGCCGCTGGGGTGCTGGTGGGCATCGCGCCCTGGCTGGGGCTGGCCACCGGCGCCACCTGGCTGATCATCGCGATCTTCTTCCGCTATTCGTCGCTGTCCTCGCTGGTGGCTGCCTTCTTCGCGCCGGCCTACTACCTGATCGGCGGCGGCATCGCCTGGCCGCTGGACCGCACGGCACTGGTCGCGATCATCGTCATGAGCCTGCTGCTGATCTGGCGGCACCGCGAGAACATCCGCCGGCTCGCCGCCGGCACGGAGTCGAAGCTCGGCTCCAAGAAGAAACCAACCTGAACCGAAGAAAGAACACGTTCCATGGCTTCCATCACCCGCTACCACGTCGGCCCGCGCCTGTCGGAGACGGCAGTGCACAACGGCACCGTCTACCTCGCAGGCCAGGTGCCCGACGACACCACGCAGGACATCCGCGGCCAGACCACGCAGGTGCTGGGCATGGTCGACCGCCTGCTGGCCGAAGCCGGCAGCGACAAGTCGCGCATTCTCATGACGCAGATCTTCCTGGCCGACATCGACGACATCACCGCCATGAACGAGGTGTGGGACGCCTGGATCCCGGCCGGCAACACGCCGCCGCGCGCCACCGTGCAGGCCAAAATGGCCAACACGGCCTACAAGATCGAGATCGTGGTGACGGCCGCGCAGGCGTGAACAGGCCCTGGCCCTAGCTCAATAGCGTTTTTCGAGGACCATCTGGTCCGCGTCGCGCCGCATCGAGAAGCGGTTGATGAAGCTGTTGCCCAGCAGCACGAAGGGCATGGCCTGCTGCGAGACGATGGCGTCGATGTCGTACACCTCCACGTCGCCCACGCGCACCGACTGCAGGCGCAGCTTGTAGCCGGTAGCCGTGCCGTTGGCGGTGTTCATCAGCACGCGCTGGCCCTTGCTGTAGTCCAGGCCGATGCGCTGGGCGTCGTCAGCCGACAGCGCGATGGCCGTCGCACCCGTGTCGAGCATGAAGGTGACCGGCCGGCCGTTGATGGCGCCCTGCGTCATGAAGTGCCCGCGGCTGTCGGCCGACAGCACCACGCGGCTCCCGCCCCCGCCCGACCCGCCACCACCGCCGATGCTCACCGGCGTGTCCATGCGCAGGTTGACGCGCTTGCCCTCCATCTCGACCACGGCCTGCTCGGCCTGCAGCGATACCAGCTTCACGCCCTGGTAGCTCTCGCCGATCGCCACCGTCTTGGGCGGATTGCCGTTCACGATCAGGATCGCCCGGCTGCCGATGCTGCCGGTCAGGGTGACCGAGCCGGCCGCATGCGCCACGGCGGCGGCAGCGAACAACTGCGCTGCGACGAGAAGATGTTTCATACGAGGCTTGCTGCTCCAGCGTCGGTTGTTCGACTTGATAGACCAGGAATACCGCGGAACCGGCTCTGCCGGTCCGCCGGTATTGCCCCCGGCGAGGGGGTTGGCGGCCACACGAAGTGGGCAAGCCTGGGGGAGTACCTAGATCAGTCCCTGAAGTTGTTGAAGGTGAGCGGCATGTCGGGCACGTCCTTCTTGATCAGCGCCATGGCTGCCTGCAGGTCGTCGCGCTTGGCGCCGGTGACGCGCACCGCGTCGCCCTGGATCGCGGCCTGAACCTTGAGCTTGCTGTCCTTGACGATGCGGGTGATCTTCTTGGCCTGCTCGCTCTCGATGCCGTTCTTGATCTTGATGACCTGCTTGACCTTGTCGCCGCCCATCTTCTGGACGTCGCCCTTGTCGAGGAAGCGCACGTCGACGCTGCGCTTGGTGAGCTTGTTGCGAAGGATGTCTTCGACTTGCACGAGCTGGAACTCGGCGTCGCCGATCATGGTGATTTCCTTGTCCTTGAGCTCGACGGCGGCGGCCGTGCCCTTGAAATCGAAACGCGTGGCGATTTCCTTGGCGGTGTTCTCGACTGCGTTCTTCACCTCGGGAAGGTTGGGTTCGCAGACGGTATCGAAGGACGGCATGGACTCTCTCCTGAATTCTTCACGGGTGCAGATGCGACAATTCTCCCATGATCGTGGAGTCCAACGTCCCGCTGCAGCCCTACAACAGCTTCGGCATCGTCGCGCGCGCGCAGCACATGGCGCGCATTGCCGGCGAGGCCGACCTGGCCGCGCTGCGCGACGATCCGGCATGGCGCGACGCGCCCCGTTTCGTGCTGGGCGGCGGCAGCAACATCGTGCTGACGGGCGACGTCAAGTCGCTGGTGCTGAAGGTCGAGATCAAGGGCCTGCGGCTGCTGGAAGAAACCCCGCGCGCCTGGATCGTGGAGGCCGGCGCGGGCGAAACCTGGCACGACGCCGTCGAGTGGATGGTGCGCAACGGCTACCCGGGGCTGGAGAACCTGGCGCTGATTCCCGGCACGGTGGGCGGCTCGCCGGTGCAGAACATCGGCGCCTACGGTGTCGAACTGCAGGACCGCTTCGAGTCGCTCGACGCCTTCGACCTCGAAACCGGCCGCAGCTTCACCCTCGATGCGGCCCAATGCGCCTTCGGCTACCGCGACTCGGTCTTCAAGCACGTGCGCAGCGGTCCGAACGATTTCGGCCTGGCGGGCAGGGCGGTGATCACCCGGGTGCGCTTTCGCCTGCCCAAGCCCTGGAAACCGGTGGTCGGCTACCTCGACCTGGAGCGCAAGATGGAGGAGACGGGCAACTTCACGCCAAGCGCACAGGACATCTTCGACTGGATCTGCGCCATCCGCCGCGCCAAGCTGCCCGACTGGCGCGTGCTGGGCAACGCCGGCAGCTTCTTCAAGAACCCGACGGTCACGCCCGAGCAGTGCGCGGACATCATCGCGCGCGACCCGAAGATCGTTCACTACCCGATGGACGACGGCAGCATCAAGCTGGCGGCCGGCTGGCTCATCGACGCCTGCGGCTGGAAGGGCAAGTCGGTGGGCAATGCCGGCGTGTACGAGCGGCAGGCGCTGGTGCTGGTCAACCGCGGCGGCCGCGAGAACCCGGTGACCGGCGGCGAGGTGATGACGCTCGCCAAGGCGATCCAGACCAGCGTGTACGAGCGTTTCGGCATCCGGCTGGAGCCGGAGCCGGTCGTCGTCTGAGCTGACGCCACGCCAGCATGGACCTCGACTTCCTGCACCTGAATTTCCGCCGCCGCATCGGTGCCCTCGTCTGGGCCCGCCGGGCGGTGCCCGTGGTCGCGCTGCTGGCGCTCTTCCTCGGAACGCGGCGCTGGGGCTCGATGGTGGCGGTGATCGTGTTCGCGCTGCTGTTCGCGGCGGTGCTGAAGTTCCTCGAGACCAGCCTGCGGCGCCAGTTCATCCGCGAGGCGCGGCTGCCGCCCTTCCTGGTCGGCAAGCTGTGCCAGGCGCATCCGCAGCTCAGCCGGCGCGACGCCGAACTGGTGCTGCGCGGCCTGCGCCAGTTCTTCATGGCGCACCTGCGCAGCGACCGCAAGTTCGTGGCCATGCCCTCGAAGGTGGTCGACACGGCCTGGCACGAGTTCATCCTGCACACGCAGGGCTACCAGAACTGGTGCAAGGCGGCCTTCGGCGGCATGCTGCACCACAGTCCTGCCGAAGTGCTTGGCCGGGACCCCAAGCGCAACGACGGCCTGCGCCGCACCTGGTACTGGGCCTGCAAGGAAGAGAGCATCGATCCGCGCAAGCCCGCGCGGCTGCCGCTGCTGTTCGCGCTGGACGTCAAGTTCGCCGTCGAAGGCGGCTTTCACTACGTGCCCGACTGCCGGGCGGTCGAGCGGCACATCGGCTCCGACGCCCATTGCGGCACCAGCTTCGGCGATTCCTCCTCGGACGGCGGCAGTTCGGGCGACGCCGGCGGCTTCGGTGGCAGCGAATCGAGCAGCAGCAGTAGCGACGGCGGCTCCAGCGATGGCGGTTCGTCCGATGGCGGAAGCGGATGCGGCGGTGGGGGTTGCGGAGGCGGCTGCGGCGGAGGCGGCGGAGACTGATCTTCTCCGCGTTTCATCCATGAAAAACGGGCCCCGAGGGGCCCGTCGTCATTGGAGCGGTCCGTTGCCCGATCAGCTCGCGTCGCCGTCGTTCGCCAGCTTCGGCAGCGCGGCGCCTTCGGTCGACGACAGCAGGCCGGTCTGGGTGTAGATGCCCAGCTTCTCGCGCGTGTCGGCGATGTCGAGGTTGCGCATCGTCAGCTGGCCGATGCGGTCCAGCGGCGTGAACGCGCCTTCGACCTTCTCCATGCTCAGGCGCTCGGGCTTGTAGGTGAGGTTGGCCGACTCGGTGTTCATGATCGAGTAGTCGTTGCCGCGGCGCAGCTCGACCGTCACCTCGCCCGTGATGGCGCGCGCCACCCAGCGCTGGGCCGTCTCGCGCAGCATGATGGCCTGCGGGTCGAACCAGCGGCCCTGGTAGAGCAGGCGGCCCAGCTTGCGGCCGTTCTCGCGGTACTGCTCGATGGTGTCTTCGTTGTGGATGCCGGTGACCAGGCGCTCGTAGGCGATGAACAGCAGCGCAAGGCCGGGAGCCTCGTAGATGCCGCGGCTCTTGGCCTCGATGATGCGGTTCTCGATCTGGTCGCTCATGCCCAGGCCGTGGCGGCCGCCGATGCGGTTGGCTTCGAGGATCAGCTCGACCAGGTTCGAGTAGCGCACGCCGTTCAGCGCGACCGGCACGCCTTCCTCGAAGCGCACAGACACGGTCTCGCGCTTGACCTCGACCTCGTCCTTCCAGAAGGCGACGCCCATGATGGGCTGCACGATGGTGATGCCGCTGTTCAGGTGCTCCAGGTCCTTGGCTTCGTGCGTGGCGCCGAGCATGTTGGAGTCGGTGGAGTACGCCTTCTCGGCCGACATCTTGTAGGCGAAGCCGGCCTTCTGCATGAACGCCGACATCTCGGCGCGGCCGCCCAGCTCGTCGATGAAGACCTGGTCTAGCCAGGGCTTGTAGATCTTGAGGGCGGGGTTGGTCAGCAGGCCGTAGCGGTAGAAGCGCTCGATGTCGTTGCCCTTGTAGGTGCTGCCGTCGCCCCAGATGTGGACGTCGTCTTCCTTCATGGCCGACACGAGCATGGTGCCGGTGACGGCGCGGCCCAGCGGCGTGGTGTTGAAGTAGGTGACGCCGGCGGTGGTCACGTGGAATGCGCCGGCCTGCAGGGCGGCGATGCCTTCGTTGGCCAGCTGCGCGCGGCAGTCGATCAGGCGGGCGTTCTCTGCGCCGTAGAGCATCGCCTTGCGGGGGATCTCGTCGTAGTCGGGCTCGTCGGGCTGACCGAGGTTGGCGGTGTAAGCGTAGGGGATCGCGCCCTTGTTGCGCATCCAGTGGAGCGCCGCGCTGGTGTCCAGGCCGCCGGAGAAGGCGATGCCGACCTTCTGGCCGGCGGGAACGTTTTGGAGGATGGTCGACATGTTGGGAGTTCCGTTGGTGGTGGCGCGGTTCAATGGCTCATGGCTTTCGTGGCGCGGCTCTTTGCCCGGGATACCGTGGAACCGGCTTTGCCGGGCCACCGGTATCGCCCCCTGCAAGGGGGTGGGAGAAGCGACACGAAGTGCGCGAAGCCTGGGGTTTACCCAAAATGACAGATGTAGCTGTAGGGCTCGCCCGTCACGCGGATCTTGAAGCTCGAGTTGCCGGGCACGTTGAACTTCTGGCCGGGGCCCGAGGCGATCCATTCGTCGGTGCCCGCGAGCTGGTATTCGCAACTGCCGGCGGTGCCTTCCATGATTTCGGGAGCGCCGGTGTTGAAGGTGAGGGTGGACGGCAGGATCACGCCGACCGATTTTTTGGTGCCGTCCGCCAGCGTAAGGCTGTGGCTCACGCACTTGCCATCGAAATACACATTGGCCTTGGTGGCCACTGCGGCGCTGTTCAGAGTGTCGGTAGTCGTCGTCATTGGGTGGCGCCGGCGCCTTGGCGGCCGGCGAATCGAGGACGCACCGCACCTGCGGCGCACCCGTCAAGGGTTGGAAAAGTCCTCGATTTTAGGGGCTCGGGGGCGGCGGCCCGCCAGCCCTCGCCTCAACGGTGCCAGCCGCCGCGATAGCCGCCCCAGCCGCGATAGCCGTAGCCGCGGTAGTAGCCGCCGCCCCAGCCTCGCGAATAGCCGAGGTTCAGCGAGATGCCGACCGGCGGGTAGACGTAGGGATAGGCATAGGGGTACGTATAGGCCGGCTCCACGTAGACGGGGGCGGGAGCGGTGTACACGGGCGCCGACTGGTAGACCGGCGCGGGGGCGCTGGAGACGACGACGCCGGGCTCGGGAACCACGCTGTCCCATGGCGAGCCAGCGGACTGCGGGGCGTAGCCGCCGCCGTTGTTGGCCTCGACCGGGTAGGCCTGCAACTGCGGCTGCGGTGTCACCGGGGAGGTCGTCACGCCGGTCACGCCCGTCACGCCATACGCGCCGGCCTGGATCGGAATGGTCGCTCCGGGCCGGGTGTTCATGCGGGTGGTGTACTGCCGGCCGTTGTATTCGTACGTGACGTTGTAGTTCACGTCGCTGCCGGTCGTTTCGCGGATCGGGGTGGCGGAGATCACTCGGGCCTGGACCACCTGGTTCTGCTGCGCATGAACGAGGCCGGTGCCGGCGGCCAGCATGCCGGCGACTGAAATGCCTGCGAGAGTGCGAAAAGTGCGATTGTTCATGGTGTGTCTCTCCTGCGGATCGAGGTTCGACGCCGGGCGGCAGGCCGGGTTCCGGGGTTTACACGGCGTTGACAGCCCAGGCGTCGGCGTCGAATCCCGCCGTAACGGGCTTTTTGGGCCCCCAGTTGACCACCGGCCGCTTGATCAGGCTGGGATTGGCCAGCAGCACGGCGCGGGCGGAAACGGCGTCGACCACGCCCTCGCGGGTGGCGTCGTCCAGTTTGCGCCAGGTGGTGCCCTTGCGGTTGACCAGGGCTTCCCAGCCGGGCTTCTTCAGCCACTGGTCGAGCTCTGCCTCGGGAACGCCCTGTTTCTTGAAGTCGTGGAAGGTGTATTCAATGCCGTGTTCGTCGAGCCAGGCGCGGGCGCGCTTGACGGTGTCGCAATTCGGAATGCCGTAGAGGGTTGTCATGGCCGCGATGATGCCCCGGCCGACGGGTCGGCGACAATGCCCGCCTCCATGGAAACCCTGAACGACTGGCTCGAGCGCGCCGAGCGGCTCCATCCCAAGAACATCGAGCTCGGACTCGAACGCGCCAAAGAGATGGCGCAGCGCCTCGGCCTGCGCTTCGCCTGCCCCGTGATCACGGTGGCGGGCACCAACGGCAAGGGCTCGACCTGCGCCATGCTCGAATCGATCCTGACGCACGCGGGCTACCGCACGGCGGTGTTCACCTCGCCGCACCTGGTGCGCTTCGAGGAGCGCCTGCGGCTGCAGGGCGAGGCTGTCGATGCTTCGAAACTGATAGCAAGCTTCGAAGTGGTGGAAAAGGCGCGCGGCGAGATGCCGCTGACCTACTTCGAATTCACCACGCTCGGCATCCTGCACTGCATGACCGTGGAAAAGCCCGACGTGGCGATCCTCGAGGTGGGCCTGGGCGGCCGGCTCGACGCGGTCAACATCATCGACACCGACTGCGCGGTCATCACCAGCATCGACCTCGACCACATGGAATACCTCGGGCCCGACCGCGAGAGCATCGGCTTCGAGAAGGCCGGCATCATGCGCCCGGGCAAGCCCGCCATCGTGAGCGACCCGGTGCCGCCGCAGAGCGTGATCGACCATGCCAACTCGATCGGCGCCGACCTCTGGCGCTTCGGAACCGACTTCAACGTTGCGGGCGACAAGCAGCAGTGGGGCTGGTCGGGCCGCGGGCGGCGCTACAGCGGGCTGGCCTATCCGGCCCTGCGCGGCGCCAACCAGCTCATCAATGCGGCCGGCGTGCTGGCGGCGCTCGAGGCGCTGCGGCCACAACTGCCGATCACGGCGCAGGCGGTGCGCAACGGGCTCGCGATGGTCGAGCTGCCGGGCCGCTTCCAGATCGTGCCGGGCGAGCCCGCGCTGGTGCTCGACGTGGCGCACAACGCGCACGCCGTGGCCGCGCTGGCCGAGAACCTCGACGCGATGGGTTTCTACCCCACCACGCACGGCGTTTTCGGCGTGATGGCGGACAAGGACCTGGCCCCGATCCTCGCGCGCATCGGGCCGCTGATCGACCGCTGGTACTTCACCGACCTGCCTACGCCGCGCGCCGCCAAGGCGGCCGACCTGCTGGCCACCTGGCAGGCGCAGAACACGCGCACCGACGCCTCCGGCAGCGTGCATGCAGGGCCGATGGAGGCGCTGCGCGCGGCCATCGGGCAGGCAGGGCCCGCTGATAGAATCGTGGTCTTCGGATCGTTCTTCACCGTGGGTGGCGTCCTCGAAAACGGCACTCCCCGGCTGCAAGCCAAACACCTGTCGCCGGGCGGCTGATCGTCGGGTTGTACGCACCTTCTGGCACCACCTCGCTGCACTCCTCCAGGGATCGAACTTCATGGCGTTTTTCAAGTTCCGCACGCGCGGCCCGCAAGGCAACGAAGGACGAGGCGCCCCAGCCGCAGTCCCAGCGGAAAGTGTCGAAACCATGCGTCGGCGTGCGCGCCACCGGCTGCTCGGCGCGGCGGTGCTGGTGCTGCTCGGCGTGATCGGCTTCCCGCTGCTGTTCGATACCCAGCCGCGGCCGGTGTCGGTCGACATCCCCATCGAGATTCCGGACCGCAACAAGGTCAAGCCGCTGCCCGTGCCGGCAACGCCGGCGCCCGCCACCAGCAGCAGCACGACGCCTGCCGCCCCCGACAACGGCAGCTCGCGCGTGGCATCCGCCTCGTCGTCGAGCGGCATGATCACCGAAGCCGCGGACGGCACCGAGATCGACCCCGGCAAGCCGGTCGCCAGCTCCACGCAGGCCCCGGCGCCCGAGCGCAAGCCGGACCCCAAGCCAGAACCCAAACCTGAGCCGAAGCCCGAACCCAAGCCCGAGCACAAGCCGGAACCGAAACCGGAGCCCAAGCCGAAGCCGGAACCCAAGCCCGAAGCCAAGCCGAAACCTGCCGCCGTGGACGACGGCGCCCGCGCCCGCGCGCTGCTCGAGGGCAAGCCCGTCACCGCGGCCGCCGCCAAGCCCGCCGCTGCCGACGAGGGCGGCCGCTTCGTGGTGCAGGTCGGCGCCTTCGCCGACGCCGACAAGGCGCGCGAAGTGCGCCAGAAGCTCGAGAGGGCCGGTCTCAAGACCTATGTGCACGTGGCGAAGACTGCCGACGGCGAACGCACGCGTGTGCGTGTCGGCCCCTTCAGCTCGCGTGCCGAGGCCGACCGCGCGGCCGATAAGGTCAAGGGCTTGTCTTTGTCGGCCGCGATCCTCACGTTGTAAGAGTCGTCGCCAGCCGTTGCCGTGGCCTTGCTCGACTGGATCGCCGTCGCGCTCATCGGGGTGTCGATGCTTTTCGGCCTGATGCGCGGGCTGGTGTTCGAGGTGATTTCGCTGATCGGATGGGTGGCCGCCTTCATTGCAGCCCAGTGGCTGGCGTCGGACGTGGCGGCATGGCTGCCGTTCGGTGACCCGCACGGAGCGTGGCGCTACCCGCTGGCCTTCGTGCTGGTGTTCGTGGCGGTGGTGTTCGGCGTGGGGCTGGTGGCAGCGCTCACGCGCAAGTTGATCACGGTCGTGGGTCTGCGGCCGGTGGACCGGATTCTGGGCGCGGCGTTCGGCGCGGCGCGGGGCGTGGTGGCCCTGCTCGTGTTCGCCGTCGTTGTCCATTTGCTGGTGTTGAGCGACAGTGCCTGGTGGCACGAATCGCGCAGCGCCATTGTTCTCGATGCGGCATTGCAGGGCCTCAAGCCCTCCCTGCCTGAAAAGTTGGCCAGCTACCTGCCCTAAGGGGAATCGTTCATGTGTGGAATCGTCGGCGTTGTCAGCAACGCACCCGTCAATCAGCTGCTCTATGACGCGCTGCTGCTCCTGCAGCACCGCGGCCAGGATGCCGCAGGCATCGTCACGCTGCAGGAACGCAAGTTCTTCATGCACAAGGCCAAGGGCATGGTCCGCGACGTGTTCCGCACGCGCAACATGCGCGCGCTGCCGGGCAGCGTGGGCCTGGGCCAGGTGCGCTACCCGACCGCCGGCAACGCCTACAGCGAGGAAGAGGCCCAGCCCTTCTACGTGAACGCGCCCTTCGGCATCGTGCTGGTGCACAACGGCAACCTGACCAACGCGCACGCGCTGCGCTCGGAGCTGTTCTCCACCGACCACCGCCACACCAACACCGAGAGCGACTCCGAAGTGCTGCTCAACGTGCTGGCGCACGAGCTCGAGCGCGCCTCGCGCGGCGTGCCGCTGCATCCGGCCGAGGTGTTCGCCGCCGTGAAGAGCATGCACAAGCGCCTGCGCGGCTCGTATGCCGTGGTGTCGCTCATCGCCGGCCACGGCCTGCTGGCTTTCCGCGACCCGTACGGCATCCGCCCGCTGTGCATGGGCCGCAGCGCCGACGGCACCGTGATGGTGGCGAGCGAATCGGTCGCGCTGGAGGGCTCGGGCCATACCTTCGAGCGCAACATCAACCCTGGTGAGGCCGTGTTCATCGACCTCGAGGGCAAGGTGCATTCGATGCAGTGCGCCGAGTCGCCGACGCTGAACCCCTGCATATTCGAATTCGTCTACCTGGCCCGACCCGACTCCGTGCTCGACGGCATTTCGGTCTACCAGGCGCGCCTGAACCTCGGCGAGACGCTGGCCAAGCGCGTCGTGTCGACCGTGCCGCCGAACCAGATCGACGTGATCATCCCGATCCCCGAGTCGAGCCGTCCGAGCGCCACGCAGCTCGCGCACCTGCTGGGCGTGCCGTACCGCGAAGGCTTCGTGAAGAACCGCTACGTCGGACGCACCTTCATCATGCCGGGGCAGGGCGTGCGCAAGAAGTCGGTGCGCCAGAAGCTCAACGTGATCGGCAGCGAATTCAAGGGCCGCAACGTGCTGCTGGTCGACGACTCCATCGTGCGCGGCACCACCAGCCGCGAAATCGTGCAGATGGCGCGCGACGCCGGCGCCCGCAAGGTCTACCTGGCCAGCGCCGCGCCGCCGGTGCGCTATCCCAACGTCTACGGCATCGACATGCCGACCAAGGACGAGCTGGTTGCGCACGACCGCACCGTCGAGGAAATCCGCGAGCTGATCGGTTGCGACGCGCTGATCTACCAGGATGTCGATGCAATGAAGCGCGCCATCGGTTCACTGAACGGCAAGCTCGATGGTTTCGACGCCTCCTGCTTCGACGGCGTGTACGTGACCGGCGACATCGATACCGACGCCATCACCCGCATGAACGGCAACCGTCCACGCATCGAGGAGACCGAAGAGGATTCCTCGCGCCTCGCGCTTCCCAATCACAGCGAGTGAGAGAGCAGACGAAGTGACCGACGACGAAAGAACACTGCCGCCCGGGCTGCACCCCGAGACGCTCGCGCTGCGCACCGGTCTCGCGCCGAGCCAGTACGGCGAGCACTCCGACGCGCTCTTCCTGACCAGCGGCTTCGTGCAGCCCGACGCCGAAACCTCGATGCGCCGCTTCGCGGGCACCGAGCCTGGCTTCACCTACTCGCGCACCTCGAACCCGACCGTGACCAGCTTCGAGCAGCGCATCGCGGCGCTCGAAGGCACCGAGGCGGCGATCGGCGCATCGACCGGCATGGGCGCGATCCTCATGATGTGCATGGGCCTGCTGAAGGCCGGCGACCACGTGATCTGCTCGCGCTCGGTGTTCGGCTCCACGCTGAACCTGTTCGGCAAGGAATTCGCCAAGTTCGGCGTCGAGACCACCTTCGTGTCGCAGACCGACGTGGCCGAATGGCGCGCGGCCGTGAAGCCGAACACCAGGCTGCTGTTCGCCGAGACGCCGACCAATCCGCTCACGGAGGTCTGCGACATCCGCGCGCTGGCCGACGTGGCGCATGCGGCGGGCGCGCTGCTGGCGGTCGACAACTGCTTCTGCACGCCGATCCTGCAGCGTCCGGCGGAGCTGGGGGCCGACCTCGTCATCCACTCGGGCACCAAGCACCTCGACGGGCAGGGCCGCGTGATGGCCGGTGCGATCTGCGGCCCCTCGAAGCTCATCGTCGACGTGTTCGGCCCCATCGTGCGCACCGCCGGCATGGCGCTGGCGCCGTTCAACGCGTGGGTCGTGCTCAAGGGCATCGAGACGCTCGGCATCCGCATGAAGGCGCATTGCGCCAACGCGATGGAAATTGCGCAGTGGCTCGAGAAGCAGCCGGGCATCTCGCGCGTGTACTACCCGGGGCTGGCTTCGCATGCGCAGCACGAGCTGGCCATGCAGCAACAGTCGGGGCAGGGCGGGGCGGTAGTGTCCTTCGACGTGGTCGGCGACTCGCCCGAAACGGCACGGGCCAATGCCTTCCACGTCATGAACAGCACGCGCGTCGTGAGCCGTGCCACCAACCTGGGCGACGTGAAGACCATCATCACGCACCCCGGCACCACCTCGCATGGCCGCCTGACAGAGGCGCAGCGCCAGGCCGCGGGCATCGGCCAGGGGCTGATCCGCCTCGCGGTCGGCCTCGAGCATGTCGAAGACATCAAGGCCGACATCGCGCGCGGCCTGAGCACCCTGAATCCACGATAACGAAATGACCGGCAAAGTACGCACCCGCATCGCACCATCCCCCACGGGCTTTCTTCACCTGGGCACGGCTCGCACGGCCCTCTACTCGTGGGCCTATGCGCGCCACCACGGCGGCGAGTTCGTGCTGCGCATCGAAGACACCGACGTGGCCCGCTCCACGCAGGACTCTACCGACCAGATCCTCGCGTCGATGCACTGGCTCGGCCTCGAATACGACGAAGGCCCGATCTACCAGATGCAGCGCCTGGAGCGCTACCGCGAAGTGATCGCGCAGATGCTCGCGGCGGGCACCGCCTACTACTGCTATTGCACGCCTGCGGAACTCGAGGAGATGCGCGAGGCGCAACGCGCGCGCGGAGAGAAGACGCTGTACGACCGCCGCTGGCGTCCTGAGCCGGGCAAGGTGCTGCCGCCCGTGCCCGAAGGCGTGCCGCCGGTGGTGCGCTTCTGCAATCCTCCCGAAGGCGACGTGACGTGGAACGACCTCGTGAAGGGCGAGATCACCATCAACAACCGTGAGATCGACGACCTCATCATCCTGCGGCCCGACGGTGTGCCGACCTACAACTTCGCGGTGGTGGTCGACGACTGGGACATGAACATCACGCACGTGTTCCGCGGCGACGAGCACATCAACAACACGCCGTGGCAGATCAATATCTTCCGCGCGCTGGGTGCGCCGCTGCCCGAGTTCGGCCACGTGCCGGTGATCCTCGGCGACGACGGACAGAAGCTCTCGAAGCGCCGCGGCGCAGTGAGCGTCACTGCCTACGAAGACAACGGCTACCTGCCGGAAGCGATGCTCAACTATCTCGCGCGCCTGGGCTGGAGCCACGGCGACGACGAGCTCTTCACGCGCGAGCAGATGGTGAGCTGGTTCGACGGTTCGCATCTGTCGAAGAGCCCCGCGCAGTGGGATGCGGCGAAGCTCGCGTGGGTCAATGCGCAGTACATCAAGGCGAAGAGCGGCGATGAACTCGCACCGCTCGTTGCAGCGCAGCTGCACAAGCGCGGCATCGTTGCGGACGAGCGCCTGCCCGCGATCTGCGCGCTCTTCAAGGACCGTTGCGAGACGACAGTCGCGCTGGCCGACTGGGCTGCTGCGTTCTATGCGGACATCACCGTGACCGAAGCCGATCGCGCACAGCACGTCACCGATGCAGTGAAGCCCGCAATCGCAACGCTTGCAGAAAAAATGATGACGGTCGCGTGGGATAAGGCCTCGATCGCAGTTATGATCAAGGAAGTCCTCGCGACACACGCATTGAAGATGCCGGTGTTAGCGATGCCAGTACGAGTGCTTGTGATGGGAACACCGCAAACACCGTCCTTGGATTCAGTCCTCGAAATTTTTTCCCGCGAAAAAGTTATCGAACGATTGAGAAAGGCCTGAAATTCGGGCTATAATCTGAGGCTCGACACCCACACGGGGGTATAGCTCAGCTGGGAGAGCGCTTGCATGGCATGCAAGAGGTCAGCGGTTCGATCCCGCTTACCTCCACCAGAGTGTCGAGAAGGTATGAGATGCTGATCGCAGCACGTCCAAGGTTTTGACCCTATCGTCTAGAGGCCTAGGACACCACCCTTTCACGGTGGCTACCGGGGTTCGAATCCCCGTAGGGTCGCCAGTTTCACTTCAGTGAAGCAGGCACGAGTCGTCAACACTCGGTTCCGCAAGGAGCGAACGTTGTCTACCAGGAGTGGTAGTTCAGTTGGTTAGAATACCGGCCTGTCACGCCGGGGGTCGCGGGTTCGAGTCCCGTCCACTCCGCCAGTCAGAAGCCCCTGCAGCCAAAAGCTGCAGGGGCTTTTCACTTTCTGGCTTCTACCTGTTTCTTTGCTTCCCCCATTCTTCCCCCCATTCATCCGCTGATCTGCGCATGTCTGTTGCCTCGTGGCTACGAGGCGCCGTGCGTTTGTCGCATGGGACGAGCGGCGTGTCGAATGAATCCACGATCAGGTTCGGGTGCGAGTTCAGGATGCGCCTGCGCAGGGAGAGCATCGGTAGAGATGCTCGATGCTTGGTCCACCTATGCTGTTGGAGAGCAACGTAGCGGACACGCGCTCGATACGTAGCTTCGTCGCTACGGTAGCTTCACCATGACAGCGGCATCGGAGAGCCGCGGCAGCCTTCACGAGTGCGGTGCCATCAAATCTCCTCGGAGAACTTCGTTGCGGCCCGGCGTACTGGTCATCGCGCGGGGCGCGATTTTTCTCGCTGATCTATGGTCATTCGCGACATGGATCGCTCGCCGACATGCAGGCACAAGACCTCCTCGAAGACCGAATGAGGCAAATCAACGACAACTCGAAGCGACCGCGTTACATCCGGGCTCTCGCAGTCGAATAAACTCCCGCCCGCTTGCAGCGTGATTCGTGCTGCGCCGCCATAGGCAACATGGCGAAATCAAACTTATTAGGAACTCAGTTGAACCGCATCGAACTCGTCGAAAAAATCGCCGCCGCCCACAACCTCAGCAAGGCAGAAGCCGCGCGCGTCCTCGAGACCATCACCAGCTCGATCGTCGCCGCCGTGAAGAAGGACGACCCCGTCCAGATCGTCGGCTTCGGTACTTTCAAGCAAGTGGCGCGCGCCGCACGCTCGGGCTTCAACCCCAGCGCCGGCACCAAGATCAAGATCGCCGCACAGAAGGTGCCGAAGTTCGTGCCGGGCGCAGCCTTCAAGGCCGCCGTGGACCCCAAGGCTGCAAAGCGCAAGGCCGACAGCAAGGCTGTGGCTGCCAAGCCCGCAGCGAAGAAGGCCGCCGCTCCCGCCAAGAAGGCCGTGGCTGCCAAGAAGAAGTAAGAAAGAAGCGGTGACGCAGGCATCCCGGCCGTGTGTCCAGGATGCTCCATAAGAAACGGCCCCTCGGGGCCGTTTCTTATTGGTCGGTCGGCTCGGCTGCCGCCGGCACATTTCAGTCGGGCTGGATCACGCCCTCGTTCAGGTAGCGCTGGTACTCGGCGATCGGTATCGCCGTCGTCTGCATGCTGCCGGCATCGCCCCAGCTCAGCACGGCGCTGTCGGGCGCCAACTGGATTTCGATGGGGCCTTGGGGAATGAGGATCAGGGGGCCATCGCCGGCCCGGTATTCGACATTTCCTGTGACTTTCGCATTGGCTGCCATGTTCGTTCCTCGGGGTGTTGGGGAATGCGGGGGACGGAACTCAAGCGTATCGGAATCCGGTGATCCGCGGATGCGCCGGCATGCGCTTATCCGTGTAGGCCGAATGGCTGTCCGTCGACTGCAGCCGATCGTCACACCTGCGTCATGCGCGGCGTGGCACCCTCGCGCCTCGAATGACGAAGCGCACCATCATTCTTCTTGCAGCGATCGCCGGCCTTGCCATCCTGGCAATGGGTATCGCTTGGCGCGTTGGGGCCGCCGGTGAACCGCAAGCCCGTGCGGCCGAGTCGGCTTCGTCGCTCGAGATCCGCTGGCACGGTGGCGGCATCGTGCTTCAGGGCACGGTGCAAGACGCAGCTACGCAGCAAGTGCTTGCGCAAGGCGCCGCAGCCCGCCTGGGCGGCGAGAGCGAACAGGTCACCGACTGGCTCGACATCACGCCCGCCGCGCCGCCGGTGGCGGACGCTGCGGCGCTGGCCCGGCTCATCCAGCTCGGACAGGAAGGCTGGCACCTGCAGCGGCGCCCCACCGAAGGCTGGCTCGCCGTGCAGTCGCCGACCGACCAGCGCAGCGTGGAGGCGAAGGCGCTCCTGCAGGCCGCCTTCGGCCCCGGCGTTGCGATCCGCATCGTCCAGTTGCCCTGAAAAGGCTGCCGATCTCCTCACGCCACGGCAGGGCCTTCACGGCCTCGTCATGCGCGGTGGCCAGCATCCGCTGCGTTACCAAACAAGGAGAGAGGTTTCCCATGCATGCATCGTTGAAGCACTTCGCCCTTGCCGGCGTGGTGGTGGCCACCCTGACCGCCTGCGGCGGCAGTGGCAACTCGAACAATTTCATTCCCTTCGTGCCGCCTCCCACGGCGAGCAATCCGCCTGCACCGGCTCCGGCGCCCGCCGCGCCGGGCACCATCGACGTCAAGCTCATCGCCTTCAACGACCTGCACGGCAACCTCGAGCCGCCGAAGCTGTCGATCAACGCGCCGGCGAAGGCGGGCGGCACGGTGGCGGTGCCCGCCGGCGGCGCGGCCTACATGGCTTCCGCCATCGCCTCGCTGAAGGCGAAGAATCCGAACAATGCCGTGGTGTCGGCCGGCGACATGATCGGCGCGTCGCCGCTGGTCTCGGCACTCTTCCTCGACGAATCGACCATCGAAGCCGTCAACGCGATGAAGATCGACTTCAACGCGGTCGGCAACCACGAGTTCGACAAGGGCCAGACCGAGCTGCTGCGCATGAAGAACGGCGGCTGCGCGAAGAACACCGCGCTCGAGCCCTGCCGCGTGAACAAGAGCTTCCCGGGCGCCAACTTCGGCTTTCTCGCGGCCAACACGGTGAAGACCGACGGCAACACGCTGTTTCCCGCCACCGGCATGAAGAGCTTCACGAAGGACGGCGCCACGGTGAAGGTGGCCTTCATCGGCATGACGCTGAAGGGCACGCCGAACATCGTGACGCCCGCCGGTGTTGCCGGCCTGAGCTTCAAGGACGAAGCCGATACGGCCAACGCGCTGATTCCCCAGCTGAAGTCGCAGGGCGCCGACGCCATCGTCGTCGTCATCCACGAAGGCGGCACCACCACCGTGGGCTACAACGACAAGAGCTGCGCCGGCCTGAGCGGCGACATCCTGCCGATCCTCAACAAGCTCGATGCGTCGGTCGACGTGGTGATCTCGGGTCACACGCACCGCTCCTACATCTGCGACTACGCCAAGACCAACCCCGCCAAGCCCTTCCTGCTGACCAGCGCCGGCCAGTACGGCACGCTGCTGACCGACATCAACCTCACCATCGACACCAAGACCCGCAAGGTGACGGCCAAGAGCGCCGACAACGTGATCGTTCAGGGCGAGGCCTACACCAGCGGCTCGACCACCGTCGCGCTGACCGACCAGTACCCCGTCTTCGGCAAGAACCAGGAAGTGGCTGCACTCATCAGCCAGTACCTCGCCATCGCCGGGCCGCTGGTGCAACGCGTGGTGGGTTCGCTCACCGCCACTGCCACGCGCACGCAGACCACGTCGAAGGAAAGCGTGCTGGGCAACCTGATCGCCGACGCGCAGCTCGCCGCCACCAGCCCCGCCGGCAAGGGCGCCGCGCAGATCGCCTTCATGAACCCGGGCGGCGTGCGCGCCGACCTCGCGCCCGCCGGCGACGGCAGCGTGACCTACGGCCAGATCTTCGCCGTGCAGCCCTTCGGCAACAGCCTGGTGGTGAAGACCATGACCGGCGCGCAGATCAAGGCGGTGCTCGAACAGCAGTTCAACAGCGGTTCCAACACCACGAGCGCGCCCAAGGTGCTGCTGCCCTCCAACGGCTTCAGCTACACCTACAACCTGTCGCAGCCTGCCGGATCGCGCATCAGCAACATGTCGCTCAACGGCACCGCGATGACCGATGGCACCAGCTACCGCGTGACCATGAACAGCTTCCTGGCAACCGGCGGCGACAACTTCACCGTCTTCAACCAGGGGACGGACACGCTGGGCGGCGACCAGGACGTGGATGCCCTGGAGGCCTACATCAAGGCCAACAGTCCGCTGACGCCGCCGGCGACCGACCGCATCACGGTCGTGCCTTGACAGGCGGGTGGTGAATGCGAGGACAGGCCGTGCTCAGCCGGCCTGTCCTTCAGATACCAGGCCGTGCCAAACCGGCGCGACCGGAACTCTGCGAGTGCGGGCCAGCCATCGGCAGCTGAGCACCGCCTGCAGCGCCGGCAGTGCGGCGAAGGGCATGGCAACCCCCAGCAGGAGCCCGAAACGCGGCTCCAGCGCATGGAACAGCACCGTTGCGGCCAGCACTTGCAGCAGCCAGTTCGTCAGTGCGATGCAGCCCATGGGCGCGAGCTTGCGCAGCCATTGCCGCCAGCGCGCCTGCTGGAACAGCAGAACGAAGGCCGCCATGCAGCAGATGAAGAGGGCTGCTGCCAGCGGTGCGAGTCGCTGCAGCAGCAGGGCCGCGATGATGCCGGTGACCGCAGCCGTCTTCAGCAGCCGAACCCACAGCCGTCGATAGGCGACGGACTCCAGCAGCATGCGCCGCGCGAGCACGCGCAAGGCTGCCGGCTTCTTGCCAGGCTGATCCGCCCGCATCGCGAAGCTCATGCCCAAGAGCAGCGAAAGCAGCGCAGCCGACGACACGGCGAATTCGAGTGCCGACGCTCCGAGCAGGCCGAGCATCGGCATGAGGAACAGCACGAAGCCGCGCAGCGCGTCCGGCAGTTCAGGTCGGCGGACGCTGCCGGCGCGCGGTTGGCGCGGCAGCCTTCTTGCTGCGAGGTCGAATGTCATGGGGCGCGATGTCGGTTCGGATGTCAGATCGCGGAGGGCCGTGCGCAGCCATCCGCACCACAGCCGCGATGCTACGAATCACCATTGCACGAACATTGCGCGCCGGCCGCGGGTGCGCCGCGAAGGTTCATCGATGCCGTGACCTCGCGTAGGCCGATGCCTTCAACTCGATTTGCCCGGTTTTGACGGTCTTAGCATGGGCGAATCTGCCCACGGGCAGAGATCTCATTGCCGATCCATGTTCTTTTCAAAGGAAGGATTCCGTCATGAAAAAAGCCATGAACTTCCGGACGCTGGCGCTTTCGTCCCTCGTGGCGGCGTGCAGCCTGGCCTTCGTCGGGTGCACGACCACGCGGCCGCAGGACCAGGCCAGCAGCGCGTCTTCGCGCGCCTCCATCGATGCGCAGGTCGATGCTTCGCTGTCCAAGCTCTACGATTCGGTGAAGGGCTCGCGCGATCTGGTCGCCAAGTCCAGCGGCGTGCTGGTGTTTCCCGCCGTGGTGGGCGCCAGCATGGGCGTGGGCGCCGAGTACGGCCGGGGCGCCCTGCGCGTGAACGGGCGCACGCAGTCCTACTACAGCACCACCGCCGGGTCGGTGGGCTTCCAGGCCGGCGCGCAGTCGAAGGCAGTGATCTACCTGTTCAACACCCAGGCCGCGCTCGACAAGTTCCGCAGCAGCAAGGGTTGGACGGCCGGCGCCGACGCCACGGTGGCGCTCGCGACCATCGGCGCCAACGGCAGCATCGACACCAACACGCTGCGCCAGCCTGTGGTGGGTTTCGTGATGACCAACGTGGGTCTGGAAGCGGGCGTTTCGCTGTCGGGCGCGAAGATCAGCGAGATCCAGCCGTAGGAACTGCCTTCCTCATCCAGCCGGCTGCAGGCTCTCAGTGATCCAGCTGGGCCTGCAGCTCGGCAACCTGCCTGCGCAGTGATTCGTTCTCGGCCGTGAGTTCGGCCACGCGCTGTTGCAGCGCCTGCACCGTATCCAGGCTCGCGTCGTCGTCCGAAGATTGCTCGGCAGTTTCCGCACGCGGCTTCTTCTTCGACTCGCGCACGCGTTTTGCAGCCTGCTTGAGTTCATCCTTGCCCGCGTTCGCGGCCGAGACCTGTTCCTCGGCCGGCAGCGTGGCCACGGCGGCCGCGGTGTTGATCGAAATCACGCCCGACTTGACAGCGGCCACCAGTTCCGGCGCGGCCTGCTTCTGGATCTTCTCGATCATGCCGACCTGGCTGCTGCTCAGGCGGGCGGCTCTGGCGATGGCTTCGCGGCTGTTGAGCGGAGCGGGCGGGGGGAGGGGAACTGCCGCGGCGGCTTCTTCACCCGTGGCATCGGCGGGCGGATCGGCATCGAACGGGGGATCGTCCGAGGAAGAGGTAGGAACAGGGGCGGAGGAGGCCGGCTCGGTCGCCGTGGCCAGGCGGCTGCGCTGCTGGTCGACGATGTCCTTCTTTCTCAGCGCGAGCACGCCGCGCAGGTAGTCGGAGATGCTGCGCCGGCCCAGGTGCTGGTCGATCATCCAGAGGTGCACGTCCTCGATGGTCTTGAAGCGCGGGTTCTGCACCGTCTTGAAGGGCAGGCCGTGCTTCTGGCAGATGCCGTAGCGGTTGTGGCCGTCCACCAGCACATCGCCCCACAGCACCAATGCATCGCGGCAGCCCTCGGCCAGGATGCTCCGCTCCAGCGCCTCGTGTTCCTCCGGCGTCATGGGATCGATATAGGCTTTGAGTTCTTCGTTGACGACGATGTTCATGGGTGCGGAATCGGGCTAGGGGCGGCATTTTAGGTGGCCCCGCCGGGCCCTCCGGCGAGCGTTGAAGGCTGTCTCGGTTTCGGCCGTTCAAACGTCTTAATGGGTAAGAGATAAAGGGAGGAGCAACTGCGAAAGCGGGCCTTTTCTTGTCTAAAGATAGTAATAGTTCTTATTTGCATTATCTCGAATTGAATACTTCAGGAGTACCCATGGACATGTCGCTTCAGCCAGCCGAGCCCACGCTGGGAGAGGTCTTCATCGCAAACCGTGCCCAGCTCCAGCGCGTTGCGCAAAAAATCGTCCGTACCGCGGATCTCGCCGACGAAGTGCTGCAGGACGCCTACCTCAAGCTCGCCGACGGCGCCTGCGTGCGCGACGTGCGCAAGCCCCTCGGCTACTGCTGCCAGGTGGTGCGCAACGTGGCTTTCGACTACCACCGCCACAACTCCGTCGAGGCCACCTATCGCACCTACTGCGAAGACGTCGAACTGGTCAGCCCGCCCAGCAACGACGCGCCCGACCGCGTACTCGACGGCCGCCAGGCGCTGGCCGCGATCGACCGCGTGCTAGAGGCGCTGCCCGCGCGCACCCGCCTGGCCTTCGAGCTCAACCGCCTCAGCGGCATGACGCAACGGGAGATCGGCGTGCGCCTCGGCTGCTCCGCCACGCTGGTGAACTTCATGATCAAGGACGCCGACGCCGCCCTCGAAAGCTGCCGCTACCTCGTCCAGGGCGGCTGATTTTTCCGCCTCCCCGTCGGCGATACGATGTCGCCGATGACAAAGCAGGACAAGGACCACGACCCGGTCTGGCAGATCGCATGGACCTGGGTGCGCCGCCAGCATGAGCGCGGCGGCCTCGGCGAGGCGGCGGGCAGGGAGCTCACGCAATGGCTCGCCGCCGATCCTCTTCACCGCAAGGCATACGAAGAGGCGGCCCGCCTCTGGCTGCTCGTGGGCCTCGTTCCGCCTGCCAACGACGTTCCCCCGCCCGACGACGGCCCGGGCGACTCCGCCGCGCGCTAGCCGCGGCCTTCTTTCCTTCCTCCTTCTTCCTTCCCTTTCCGCGCCGCGAGCCCTCGCGGCCGCGGCCGCGCGCGCCTGCGCAACGAGTGTCTCCCGATCCTAAACACGCGGCCTCCGTCCCCGTCATGTATCGCAAGGGCAGGCGCCTTCGCCTCGCCGCCGATCTCAACTACCCCAAGAGGACCGCACATGTCTACCAGCTGCTTCGACCGTGAGGACGAGACCTTCATCGTTCTCGTCAACCACGAAGAGCAATACTCGATCTGGCCGCAATGGAAGGCCGTGCCCGGCGGCTGGAAGGCCGTCGAAGGGGTCCAGGGCGACAAGAAGACCGTGCTCGAGTACGTAGAGAAAACCTGGACCGACATGCGCCCCAGATCGCTGCGCGACTGGATGGCGCAGCAGGAAGACAGCAAGAGCGCTCCCGCCGCAGCCTGAAGCCATCCGAAGAAGAGCGAATGCAGGCGCCCCTTTCCCTGTTGTGCCTGCCATGCGCAGGCGCCAGCGCCACCATGTACCTGCGCTGGCGGCGGCGGCTGCCGCACTGGATCGAAGTCGTGCCGATGGAGCTGCCCGGCCGCGGCAGCCGCCTGGGCGAGGACTTCGTCGAAGACTTCGAATCGCTGGTCTCGCTCCTGTGCGCCGAGCACGATGCCGCGCTGCGCGGCAACTTCGCGCTCTTCGGCCACAGCATGGGCGCCCTGCTGGCGTGGGGCGTCGCGCAGCGCCTTCGTGCCGATGGCCGGCCCTTGCCGCGCGCGCTGCTCGTGTCCGGCAGCGCCGCGCCTTCGCAGCGCGACCCCGACCGCTTCGTCGACATGAATGACGACGCGGCCCTCGTCGGCGACCTGCGCAGGCAGGGCGGCACACCGGAGGAGCTCTTCGACAGCCCCGAGCTGCTGCGCATGACGCTCGACACCCTGGCCGCCGACTACCGCGTGTGCGAGAGCTTCGCGCATGCTGGCAATGCGCCGCTGCCTCTTCCCCTGCACGCCTTCTCCGGCCGGCAGGACGACATCGAGCCCTGGCGCATGGAGGCCTGGTCCGCCGAGACCTCCCGCGCCGGCTTCACGCTCGACTGGTTCGACGGCGGCCATTTCTTCATCCGGCAGCAGGAGGCCCGCGTGCTCGAGGCGCTGGTGCAGCGCCTGGCCGGGCTGGCAGCGGGAGCGGAAGTCCATGCGCCTCGTGCCCGTGCCCTTGCCTGACCTGCTGCCGCCGGGCTGCGCCGCCGCGCGGGCCCGGCAATTCAAGGAACCGATGTGAACCCGATGCACCCCGTGGACTTCGTGAGCCACCTGCGCGATCTGGCTGCGCGGCGGCCCGGCGACACCGCGCTGATCGCCGTCACCGACCGCGACGGCGCCCCCCTCGACACCCCCATCAGCTACAGCCGGCTCGACGAGCGCGTGCGCGGCCTCGCGGCGCGGCTGCAGCAGTCCTATGGCCTTGGCGAGCGCGCGCTGATCATGCTCGACAACAGCGATGACTACGTCGTCAGCTTCTTCGCCTGCCTCTACGCCGGCCTTATCGCCGTGCCCGTGTTCCCGCCCGAATCGACGCGCAAGCGGCATCTCGGCAAGCTGGAGGGCATCGCGGCCGATGCCGGCGCCCGCTGCGTGCTGACGCATGCCGCCATCCGGGCGTCCATCGCCAGCGTGGCCGAAGCCTTTGCCGATGTGCCGCTGATCGCCGTCGACGAGATCGGCACCGAGGATGCCGACCGCTGGGCGCCGCACGCGCCGGCCGCCTCCGACATCGCCTTCCTGCAATACACCTCCGGCTCGACCTCCGCGCCCAAGGGCGTCATGGTCACGCACGCCAACCTCATGGCGAACATGCGCGCGATCGAGGAGGGCCTTTCCGTCGGGCAGGACGACACCTTCGCAAGCTGGCTGCCGCTGAACCACGACATGGGCCTGATCGGCGGCCTGCTGCAGCCGCTGCATCGCGGCATTCCCGTCGTGCTGATGTCGCCGCGCTACTTCCTCGAGCGGCCCGTGCGTTGGCTCGAAGCCATCTCGCGCCACCGCGCGACCATCAGCGGCGGGCCCGACTTCGCCTACCGCCTGTGCCTCGAAAGAGTTTCGGAGGCGCAACTGCGCAAGCTCGACCTGTCGAGCTGGACTCTTGCCTTCTCCGGCGCCGAGCCGGTGCGCGCAGACACGCTGCGCCAATTCAGGAAGCAGTTCGCGCCCGCGGGCTTCGCCGCCGGTGCGGTGTATCCGTGCTACGGCCTCGCCGAATCGACTCTCTTCGTTGCCGGCGGCCGGCGCGGCGCGGGCATGGTCGCCCAGGACTTCTCGAGCCGCAGCCTCGCGCGCGGCGTTGTCGAAAGCCAAGCCGAATCCGAAGAAAGCACCACGCTCGTCGGCTGCGGCAGGGCCGTCTCCGGCCATGCCGTGCGCATCGTCGACCCGGTTTCGCTGGCCGTGCGCGACGCGAGTGGCATCGGCGAGATCTGGGCCACGGGGCCCAGCATCGGCAGCGGCTACTGGAACAAGCCGGATGTGTCGCGCAACACCTTCGTCGAGCACGACGGCGCCACCTGGCTGCGCACCGGCGACCTCGGCTTCGTGCACGAGGGCGAGCTCTACGTGGCCGGGCGCATCAAGGACATGATCATCGTGCGCGGCCACAACCTGTACCCGCAGGACATCGAGCGGATGATCGAATCCGAGGTCGACATCGTGCGCAAGGGCCGCGTGGCCGCCTTCGCAGTCGATGGGCCGAGCGGCGAGGGCATCGGCCTCGCGGCCGAGGTCTCGCGCAGCACGCAGAAGCTGGTCAGGCCCGAGGCGCTGGTCGAAACGCTGAGCGCGGCCGTGAGCGAGCAGTTCGGCGAGCCGCTGTCTGTGGTGATGCTGCTCAACCCCGGCGGCATGCCCAAGACCACCAGCGGAAAGCTGCAGCGCGGCGCCTGCCGGCAAGGCTGGATCGACCGCACGGCCGACGCCTACGCGATGTACGCGCACGGCGAGTTCGTGCTCGGCGGTTCGGCGGCGAACGCGCCCGCCGCGCAGCCGGCGCTCGACGAACTGGAGCAGGCCGTCGCCTCCATCTGGAACGAAGTGCTGCGCCGCGGCGCGCAGCAGCCCGCGCTCGCGCGCGGCGACCACTTCTTCATCCGCGGCGGTAACTCGCTCGCCGCCACGCAGGTCGCGGTCCGCATCTCCGACCGCTGGGAAATCGACTTCCCCGCGCGCATGCTTTTCGAACAGCCCCGGCTGGGCGAACTCTCGGCCGAAGTGCGCCGGGTGCTCGCGAGCGGCCAGCGCAGCCCGCGCAGCGCGATCCCCGTGCTGCCGGCGGCGCGCCGCGCCGGCCCGCTCGCGCTCTCGCACGCGCAGGAGCGCCAGTGGTTCCTGTGGCAGCTCGATCCGAAGAGCACCGCGTACCACGTCGGCGTGGCTCTCGATCTGTCGGGACCGCTGCACGCCGAAGCGCTCGGTGCTGCGTTCGACGACATCGTGGCCCGCCACGAGAGCCTGCGCACCGTGTTCCGCGCGGCGGCGGACGCAAGCGTGAGCCAGTGGCTTCAGCCTGTGTCGCAGTTCTCGCTGCGGCACGTCGACCTGCGCGATCTGCCGGTACACGAACGCGAAGCTGCGGCGATCGAGCATGCGAGCCGCGTCCACGCCGAGCCCTTCGACCTCGGCGAAGGCCCGCTGCTGCGCGCGGCGCTGATCCGCATCGACGACGCGCGCCATCTGCTCGCCGTCGTGGCGCATCACATCGTGTCCGACGGCGCATCCATGCAGGTGCTGGTCGGCGAACTCGGCGCAGGCTATGCGGCCCGCGCGAAGGGCGAGGCCCCTCGGTTCGAGCAGCTGCCGATCCAGTACGCCGACTACGCCCTCTGGCAGCGCGACTGGCTCGCCGCAGGCGAGGCCGCACGCCAGCTTGCCTACTGGCGTGCCCAGCTCGGCGACGAGCATCCCGTGCTGGCCCTGCCCACCGACCATCCGCGCCGGGCGGTGGCGAGCTACCGCGCCGCGAGCCATGCCTTCGAATTCGACGCCACCATCGTCGAGCGGCTGCGCGCCGCGGCGCAGGCGCAGGGCGCCACGTTCTTCATGGCGCTGCTGGCCGGCTTCCAGGCGCTGCTGCACCGCTACACCGGCCAGCAGGAGGTGCGCGTCGGCGTGCCGGTGGCCAACCGCCACCGCAGCGAGACAGCGGGGCTGATCGGCTTCTTCGTCAACACTCAGGTGCTGCGCGCCTCGGTGAGCGGCCGCATGAGTCTCGCGCAGCTGCTGGCGCAGGTTCGAGAAGCCGCGCTCGGCGCACAGGCCCACCAGGACCTGCCTTTCGAGCAGCTGGTCGAGGCCCTGCAGCCGCAGCGCAGCCTGAGCCACAGCCCGCTGTTCCAGGTGATGCTCAACCACCTGCGCGAGGACGCGGACACGCTGCGCGCGCTGCCCGGGCTGGAATCCCGCGAGCGCCGCATGGAGGAGGGCGCCGCGCAGTTCGAACTCGTGCTCGACATCCGCGAGCGCGCCGACGGAAGCACCGGGGCCGTGTTCACCTACGCGGCCGAGCTGTTCGAGCCCGCCAGCATCGAGCGCATCGCTGCGCACTACCGCGCGCTGCTGGAGGCGCTGGCGTCGGATTCAGCCCAGGCCCTCGGCGACGTGCAGTGGCTCGATGCGGCACAGCAGCGCCAGCTGCGCGACTGGTCGACGGGCGAGTGGCAATCGCCGCAGCCGCAGCCCGTGCACCGCCTGTTCGAAGCGCATGCGCGCGCGACCCCTGCCGCCGTCGCGCTGATCGACGGCGACGCCCAGTGGAGCTACGCGGCCCTGAACGAACGCGCCAACCGCGTCGCCCACCGGCTGATCCGCCAGGGCGCCGTTCCGGGCACCGTCGTTGCAGTGGCCATCGAATCGGCCGCAGACCGCGTGGCGGGCCTGCTTGGCGTGCTCAAGGCCGGCGCCACCTACCTGCCGCTCGACCCCACGCATCCCACGCAGCGCATTGCGCAGTTGCTGGAAGACAGCGGCGCCGGGCTGCTGCTGGCGAGCGCTGCGGATGCGGAAGTGCAGCGAGGCATCGCCACCGTGCTGTTCGACGAAGAGCAACTGCGCGGCGAAGCCTCCACCGACCCGGAAGTCGACCTGCACGACGGCCAGCTCGCCTACCTCATCTACACCTCCGGCACCACCGGCCGGCCCAAGGGCGTGGCCGTGCCGCATGGTGCTTTGGCCATGCACATCCAGGCGATGGCACGCACCTGCGGCATGCGCGCCGAAGACCGCTCGCTGCTGTTCGCGCTGCCGCACGTCGACGCGTCCATCGAGCAGTGCCTGCTGCCGCTCGCGACGGGCGCGGCCCTCGTGGTGCAATCGCAGTGGTGCTCGCTCGCGGGCGAACTCGACGCCCTGCTGCAGCGCCACCGCGTGAGCGTGGTCGACTTGCCGCCTGCCTATGCCCGCCAGCTGATGCAGGGCCAGCCGCCGTTCGCGCATGCGGTGCGCCTCGCGCTCTTCGGCGGCGAGGCCTGGACCGGCGAAGACCTGGCGCTGATCCGCCGCGTGCTGCGGCCCGAACGGATCGTCAACGCCTACGGCCCGACGGAGGCCGTCATCACGCCCACCGCCTGGAACGGCTCGGCGCACGACGACGTGCAGGGCTACGCGCCCATCGGCCGACCGGTGGGCAACCGGACGGCCCATGTGCTCGACGCCGACATGCAGCCGGTGCCGCAGGGCGTCGCCGGCGAGCTGTACCTCGGCGGCGAGGGGCTGGCGTGCGGCTATCTCGGCCGCGCGGCGCTCACGGCCGAGCGCTTCGTCGCCGACCCGTTCGACGGCGCGGGCGGCAGGCTCTATCGCACCGGCGACCTCGTGCGCTGGCGCGCCGACGGCCAGCTCGAATACCTCGGTCGGCTCGACCACCAGGTGAAGATCCGCGGCTTTCGCATCGAGCTCGGCGAGATCGAAGCCCGCCTGCGCGAGCACCCGGCGGTGCGCGAGGCGCTGGTGCTCGTGCACGAGGCCGCGGCAGGCCCTTCGCTCGCCGCTTACGTCTCGCCCGCGCCCGTCGCGCAGATCGACACCGCCGCGCTCCGGGAGTGGCTGGCGCGCGCGCTGCCCGACTACATGGTGCCCGCGGCCATCGTGGCGCTCGAGAGCTTTCCGCTTACCGCGGGCGGCAAGATCGACCGCCGTGCGCTGCCCGCGCCCGTCGCTGCCGGGGGGCAGGGCGGCCATGCCTACGAGGCGCCGCAGGGCGACGTGGCAGAGACGCTGGCTGCGATCTGGGCCGAGCTGCTCAAGGTCGCGAAGGTCGGCATGAACGACAACTTCTTCGACCTCGGCGGCAACTCGCTGCTCGTGATCCGCATGCACCGGCTGATGGAAGACAGGCTCAAGCCGGGCCTCACCGTGGTCGATCTCTTCAAGTACCCGACCGTCGGCGCGCTCGCGCGGCGCATCGAACAGGGACAGCGCGGTGCTGTGCCTGCCACAGCCGGCGGCGAAGGCGCCGACGACGAGCAGGCGCGTGCCCAGCGCCAGCGCGCGGCCCTGCTGCAGCGCCGCCGTCCCACCGAAAGAAGCCTCTGATGCAAGACCAGACACCTGCGCCCGAATACACGGGCATCGAGATCGCCATCGTCGGCATGGCCGGCCGCTTCCCGGGCGCGCCGGACGTCGACGCCTTCTGGCGCAACATCCGCGACGGCGTGGAGTCGGTCACCGTCTTCAGCGACGAGCAGCTGCGCGCGCGCGGCGTGCCCGAGCGCACCCTGGCCGACCCCGACTACGTGAAGGCCGGCGTGCTGTTCGAGGGCTTCGACCAGTTCGACGCGGGCTTCTTCGGCTATTCGCCGCGCGAGGCCGAGCACCTCGATCCGCAGCAGCGCATCTTCCTCGAATGCGCCTGGGAGGCGCTGGAAAGCGCCGGCTGGCAGGCGGGGGCGGGCAAGGGCGGCGCCTCGGTCGGCGTCTACGCGGGCGACGGCCCCAACCTCTACCTCATGCGGCACCTGCTGCCCGCCTTCGGCGTGGACGCCGGCACCGGCATCGCCGACATGCTGGGCCTGATGAGCGGCAACTCCGCCGGCTCGCTGTGCACGCGCGTGGCCTACAAGCTCGACCTGCGCGGCCCGGCCGTCAGCGTGCAGACCGAATGCTCCACCTCGCTGGTGGCGGTGCACATGGCCTGCCAGGCGCTGCTGAGCCACGACTGCGACATGGCGCTGGCCGGCGGCGTGTGGCTCAACCTGCTGCAGGAAGGCGGCTACCGCTACCAGAGCGGCGCCATCCTCTCGCCCGACGGCCACTGCCGTGCCTTCGACGCGAAGGCCGCGGGCACCGTCATCGGCAGCGGCGCGGGCATCGTGGTGCTCAAGCGGCTGGCCGAGGCGCTGCGCGACGGCGACACCATTCACGCGGTCATCAAGGGCAGCGCCTCCAACAACGACGGCTCCGACAAGATCGGCTTCACCGCGCCCAGCGTTCAGGGGCAGGCCAGCGCGATCCGCGCGGCGCAGATGGTGGCCGACGTTCCCGCCGCCACCGTCGGCTACGTCGAGGCGCACGGCACCGGCACCACGCTCGGCGATCCGATCGAGATGGCCGCGCTCACGCAGGCCTTCGCCAGCGGCGGCGCAACCGAAAAGGGCAGCTGCGCCATCGGCTCGGTGAAGACCAACATCGGCCACCTCGACGCCGCGGCCGGCGTGGCCGGCCTCATCAAGGCGGCGATGGCGCTGCGCCACAGGACGCTGCCGCCCAGCCTGCATTTCGAACAGCCCAACCCGCAGATCGATTTCGCGAACAGCCCGTTCTACGTGAACACCGAGGCCAGGCCCTGGCCGAAGGGCGATGCGCCGCGCCGGGCTGGCGTCAGCTCCTTCGGCATCGGCGGCACCAACGTGCACGTGGTGCTCGAAGAAGCTCCCGCCATCGCCGAGCAGGCCAAGGACAGCGGCTGGCAGGTGCTGCCGCTGTCGGCCATGAGCGCCGCCGCCACGCGGCAGGCGGCGCAAAGGCTGGGCGCGCACATCGAGGCGCATCCGGAACTCGCGCTGACCGACGTCGCGCACACGCTGCAGTCGGGCCGCCGCGCCTTCGCGCATCGCAGCGCCGTGGTGGCAGACGAGGCATCGGCGGCCGCGCGCATGCTGGCCTCGGGCGAGGGCGTCGTCACCGCCTCGGCGCTGGCACCCGAAGAGCCGCCCGAAGTGGCGTTCCTGTTCCCCGGCGGCGGCACCCAGCACGCCAACATGGGCCTGGAGCTGTACCGCGGCGACACCGCCTTCCGCGAGGACGTCGACCGCTGCTGCGAGCTGCTGCGCCCCGAACTGGGCTTCGACCTGCGCGAGCTGCTGTTCCCCGCGCCGGGCGCCGAGGCCGACGCGGATGAGCGCCTCTTCGGCATCGCACTCGCGCAGCCCGCCTTGTTCGTCATCGAATATGCAATGGCGCATTGGTGGATGCGCCGTGGCGTGCGTCCCGCCGTGATGATGGGCCACAGCCTCGGCGAATACGTGGCCGCCTGCCTGGCGGGCGTGTTCAGGCTGGAAGACGCGCTGCGCGTGGCGGCCCTGCGCGGCCGGCTGCTGCAGTCCATGCAGCCCGGCGCGATGACGGCGGTGCCGCTCTCGCAGGCCGAGCTCGCGCCTTTCCTGAAGGACGGCTGCGACCTCGCCGCCGCCAACGGCGAGCAGCTGAGCGTGCTCTCCGGTCCTATCGGCGCCATCGAGGCCGCCGAAGAGAAGCTGCGCGCGCAGGGCCACCTGCCGCGCCGCCTGCATGTGTCCATCGCCTCGCATTCGGCGATGACGCAGCCGCTGCTCGGCGAGCTCGAGCGGCTCATCGCCTCGGTGCCGCGGCAGGCGCCGAAGATTCCCTTCGTCTCCAACGTCACCGGCAAGCTCGTCACGGCCGAACAGGCCATGAGCCCGGGCTACTGGGCGCAGCACCTGCGCGGCACGGTGCAGTTCGTGGATGGCCTGCGCACGCTGCTCGACGTGCCCGGACGCGTGGTGCTCGAAGTGGGCCCCGGCGAAACGCTCGCGGGCCTCGCGCGCCAGCACCCGAAGGCCGCGTCGGCGGCCGCCGTGCTCGCCAGCCAGGCGCATCCGCAGCAGCGGACGCGCAACGCGCAGCAGATCGCGCAGGCGCTCGCAGGCCTCTGGCTCGCGGGCGTGAACATCGACTGGGCCGCCTGCCACGCAGGCCAGACGCGCCGCCGCGTGCCGCTGCCGGCCTACCCGTTCCAGCGCCGCCGCTACTGGGTCGACGCACCCGATGGCGCATCGGCGAAATCGCCGGGCAGGAAGCCGCTGGACGCGTTCTACGTGCCGGCATGGAAGCGCATCGAGGCGCCGATGCCGGCACCGGCAAGCGAGACTAGCGGGGGCTGCGTGCTGGTGTACGGCGACGGCCGCAGCTTCACCGGCCATCTCGCGCGGCACCTGCGCTCGCAGGGCCATGCCGTGGCCATCGCGCAGCGCGGCGAATCCTTCGCGCGCAACGGCCGCGCCGAATGGGCGCTGCGCCCCGGCGAGCAGGCCGACCACGCGCGGCTGCTGCGCGAGGTCGAAGCCGACTTCGGCACCGTCACCGCCATCCACCATCTCTGGTGCCTCGACGAGGTGCCCGCCGCCGGTCCTCAGGCCGAACTGCTGGAGCGCGGCTTCTTCAGCCTGCTGGCGCTGGTGCAGGCGCTGGATGCGCGCACCACCGCGGCCACCGCCACCATGCTGCCCATCGCCATCGTCGCCAACCAGATCGAGGACATCACCGGTGCCGAGGCGCTGTGCCCCGAGAAGGCCACGCTGCCGGCCATGGCCAAGGTGATCGGCCAGGAATGCCCGCGCATTCGCTGCCGCGTGATCGACGTGATGCTGCCCGCGCCCGAAAGCGAGGCCGAGAACCTGCTCGTCGAACAGGTTGCCGCCGAAGCCGCCGCGCTGCGCGACGGGGCCGGCGAGCCGCTGCTGGCGTATCGCGGCGCGCATCGCTGGGCCAAAACTTACGAACCCGCGCCGCTGCCGGCCGCCGTACGGCCGCGCCTGCGCCGGGAGGGCGTGTACCTCGTCACCGGCGGCCTGGGCGGCGTCGGCCTCGCCATCGCGAAGCATCTGGCGCAGCACTGCCAGGCCAGGCTGGTGCTGCTCGGCCGCACGGCCATGCCCGAACGCGCGGCGTGGAGCACGCTGGCCGGCGACGCAAACCGGAACGAGGCGCAGAGAACGCGCCTGCGCCAGCTGCTCGAACTCGAATCGCTGGGCGCGCAGGTGCTGACCCTGTCGGCCGACGTGTCCGACCCGGCACAGGTGCAGGCCGCGCTCGCGCTCGCGAACGCGCGCTTCGGCGCGCTGCACGGCATCGTCCACGCTGCCGGTGATGCGGGCGGCGGCATCATGGCCCAGCGCACGCGCGCGCAGGTCGACACCGTGTTCTCCACCAAGGTGCGCGGCACCCGCGTGCTGCTGGACGCGGTGCGCGGCCAGCCGCTGGACTTCGTGCAGTTCTGCTCCTCCATCTCCAGCGTGGCCGGCGGCCTGGGCATGAGCGACTACGCCGCGGCCAACGCGTATCTCGACGCCGTGGCCGTCGCGCATGCGCGCAGCGGCGGCTACCCGGTCTTCTCGGTCAACTGGGACGCCTGGCGCGGCCTCGGCATGGCCCAGCACATGGTGGTGCCCGAAGGCATCGGCATGGACGGCCCCGAGGGCGCGCGCACCTTCGAGCGCATCGTCAACGGCCCGCCGCGGCCGCAGACCGTGATCTCGACCACCGACCTCGCCGAGCGCCTCGGCCCGCTGGACAACGGCATGCTCGACCTGCTCGATGCCGAAGGCGCCCAGCCCGCGGCGAGCGGCGCAAGCCATCCGCGCCCCGCGCTGCAGACGCCCTTCGTCGCACCCGAAGGCGAGCTCGCGAACGCGCTGGCCGCCCTGTGGACCGAGCGGCTGGGCATCGCGCCCATCGGCATGGACGACAACCTGTTCGAGCTCGGCGGCGATTCGCTGGTGGCCATCCAGCTGCTGTCGCGCATCCGCAAGGCCTACGCCGTCGAGCTGCACCCCAGCGAGTTCTTCAAGGCGCCGACCATCGCGGGGCTGATGGCGCACATGCCTGCGCAGGATGTCGTGGCGAACCCCGGCAGCGCCGCCTCGAGGGAGATCCCGACCGTGCCGCGCGACGGCCCGCTGCCGCTGTCGCCGATGCAGCGCCGGCTGTGGCTGGTCGACCGCCTCACCGACGCAGTCAACGTCTCGGGCCGCGCGGCCTACAACATGTCGGCCGGCCTGGCCCTGCACGGCGAGCTGGACGTCGGCGCGCTGCGCGCGGCCATCGACGCCATCGTCGCGCGCCACGAAGTGCTGCGCACCGTGTTCGCCGAGGACGGCGAGGGCGAGCCGGTGGCGGTGATCCGCGACCGCGTGAGCCTGGACATCCCGGTGATCGACGTTCCCGGCGCCGACAAGGCCGAACGTGAGCGCCGCTACGCCGAGCTCTTCGACGAACTCGTGCGCATGCCCTTCGTGCTGGCCGAGGGCCCGCTGATCAAGGCCACTGTCGCGCGCCTCGGCGAGCGCGAGCATGTGCTGATCCTCGTGGTGCACCACATCGTGTTCGACGGCTGGTCGATCGCGGTGTTCGCGCGCGAGCTCGGCGAGTTCTACGAGCGCGCGCTGCGCCGCCAGCCGCTGGCGCTCGCGCCGCTGCCGGTGCAGTACGTGGACTACGCTGCGTGGTACGAGCGCGCGCTGGCCTCGCCAGCCTTCGGTGCCAAGGCCGGGTTCTGGCGCGACTACCTGCGCGACGCGCCCCAGGTCTCGAGCCTGAAGCCCGACCACCGGCGCCCGGCCACAGCGTCGCACGCCGGCAGCTCGGTGGTGCTGGAGCTTTCGCCGGCCCTGTCGCAGGCGCTGGGCCGGCTCGCGCGCGAGTCCGACGCCTCGCTCTTCACGCTGCTGCTGTCCTCCTTCTTCCTGTTCTTCCACCAGGCCTCGGGCGCCGACGACATCGTCATCGGCACCGACGTGGCGGGACGCGGCCATCCGGACCTGGAGCAGCTGCTGGGCTTCTTCGTCAACGTGGTGCCGGTGCGTTCGCGAATGGAAGGCCGGCCGGCGGATTTCAGTCAATGGCTCGCGCGGACGAAGCGACAGACGCTCGGCGCCATGGACCACCAGGACGTGCCCTTCGACCAGATCGTGGAACTCGCGGGCGCGCGCCGCGCGCGCGACCGCAATCCGCTGGTGCAGGTGCTCTTCGTCCTGCAGAACACACCGGAGATCCGGTTCGCCATCGAAGGCGCCGAGGTCGAGGTGCTGCCCCAGCAGATGAACGAATCCAAGTTCGACCTGGCGGTGTTCGCCAGGCAGCAGGCCGGCGCGCTCACCGTCGAGTGGGTGTACGCCACAGACCTGTACCGGCGGGAAACCGTCGAGAAGTACGCCGCTTCGTGGCACGCGCTGCTGGAGCGGATCGTCGCAACACCGGGCCTGGCCATCGATGCGCCGGCCACCACCCCTTCGCAGGAGCGAATCGACATGAACACCACCACCCGACCCGCAGCCGGCAGCAGCAACAAGATGGACAAGCTCGGCAAGCTTGGGAAACTCGCCAGGGCCGCGCCCGGCACCGAGGCCCCGCGCGCCGCCGCGCGCCCCGTGGTCCAGACCTCCTTCCTCGAGCCCGGGGCCGAGTTCCCCATCGTGCTGCAGGCCACCACCGCCGACCTCGACACCGTGGCCTGGGCGAAGAGCCAGGCCGACTACATCGAGATGCTGGTGGCCAGGCACGGCGGCATCCTGTTCCGCAACTTCGGCCTGAAGACGCCGCAGGACTTCGAGGCCTTCGCCGAGGCCATCGAGCCCGAGCTGTACGGCAGCTACGGCGACCTGCCCAAGAAGGAGGGCGGCAAGAAGACCTACCGCTCCACGCCGTATCCCGAGCGGCAGATGATCCTGTACCACAACGAGAGCTCGCACCTCGACCGCTGGCCGCGCAAGCAGTGGTTCTTCTGCGAGCTGCCCTCGCCGGTGGGCGGGGCCACGCCCATCGTCGACTGCCGCGAGATGCTGCGCCGCCTGCCGCCCGACATGGTGGCCGAGTTCGAGCGCAAGGAGCTGCTGTACGTGCGCACCTTCACGCCGGGCCTGGACGTGAGCTGGCAGGACTTCTACAAGACCGAGCGCCGCGAGGACGTGGAAGCCCGCCTCGCCGACGCCGGCATCGCCTGGCGCTGGCTCGACGGCGACACGCTGCAGACGCGCACCCGCTGCCCGGCGGTGATCCGCCATCCGCTCACGGGCGAGAAGGTGTTCTTCAACCAGATCCAGCTGCACCACGTGGCCTGCCTGGAGGCGCAGGTGCGCGAGGACCTGCTGGCCATGGGCGGCACCGACCGCCTGCCGCGCAACGTGACCTACGGCGACGGCTCGCCCATCGCCGACGAGACCATGGCCGTGGTCGGCCGCGTCTACGAGGAATGCGCGGTGCGCTTCGACTGGCGGCAGGGCGACATCGTCATGCTCGACAACATGCTCGCCGCCCATGCGCGCGACCCGTACGAAGGGCCGCGCAAGATCGTGGTGGCGATGGGCGCGATGTTCGACCGCGCCGCCTTGGCGGGCGCTGCAAAGGCCACGGACACCCGCATGGCCGACGAGCAGGGGGCATGAGCGTGACGACAGCGACCACAGACAACCCCGAAACCACCTTCGCGCTGAGCCCCGAGCAGCGCCTCGTGCCCGCCGGCGCGCCCCGCCTGCCGATGCTGGCCGGCATCGAGGGCCCGCTGGACATCGCGCGCCTGCGCATCGCGGTGGAGAGCGTGCTGCGCGCGCACGGCGCGCTGTGCGCGTCCATCAGGCAGGTGCCGGGCTACCGGGGCCCGCGGCTGCAGTACCACGACGAGATGCCGCCGCTGAAGTGGCAGTCCGCCGACATGCCCAACGCCTCCGGCGAGGCGGTGGCCGCATGGCTCGACGCCATCAATCGCGAGCCGCTGGCCATGGAGCGCGGCGAACTCGCCAGCGCCGGCCTCGTGCGCACGGGGGAGGCGCGGCACACGCTCGCGCTGTCGGTGAACCCGCTGGCCGCCGACCGCGAGAGCCTGCGGAACCTCTTCAACCAGATCGCCATGGCCTATCTGGGCGAGGGCAACATCGATCCGGAAGACATCTTCCAGTACGCGCGTTTCGTCGAATGGCGGCAGGATCTCGTCGAAGGCGAGGACGCCGCGGAGGGCTGCGCCTACTGGCAGCGCTTCGCGGCGGACGCCGCCACGCTCGCGCCGCCGCGCCTGCATGCGCGGCTCGATGGCGCCGGAGCACCAACGGCGCGCTACAAGGCCAGCGACGCCATCGACGCGGCGCTGTCGGCCCGCGTGGCCGAACGCGCGGATGCGCTGGGAGTCGAGCCCGAGACCCTGCTGCAGGGCGTCTGGTGGCTGCTGCTCGCGCGGCTGGACGGCGGCGCGGGCCGCTTCGTCGGCGGCTGGCAGCACGATTGCCGGCGCGACTACGAGCCGATGCAGGGCGCGGTCGGCCTGTTCGACAAGGTGCTGCCCGTCGTGGTCGACGTGGCCGCCGATGAGTCCTTCGCGAGCTGGATCGCCCGGCTGCAGGGCACCATGGCCGCGCACGTCGACGTGCAGGAATACTGGCCCGTCGATACGCCGCCGCTTGCCGCACACACCGTCGTCGGTTTCGCCTCGCACGAGGCGGGCCGCCGCCATGGCACCGGCACGCAATGGACGCTGGCCGGCCTGCCCGGTCCGATGCGGTGCTTCGAGCTCGCGCTGCAGGCCGCATGGAGTGCCGAAGGCTCGGTGCTGTCGCTGCACGCCGACACGGCCCGCTACAGCCGCGCCGCGCTCCAGCGGCTGCTGATGCAGTTCGCCACACTGCTGGAGGCCGTGGTCGCGCAGCCCGATGCGCCTGCGGGCTCGCTGCCGCTGGTCGGCGCGAAGGAGCAGGCGCTGCTGTTCGCGCAGAACGACGTGCGCATCGATGTGGGCACGCAGACCGTGGCCGATCGCATCGCGCACTGGGCGAAGACGACGCCCGAGGCCCCCGCGCTCGAAGGCGGTGGTCAACGACTGAGCTACCGCGAGCTGGATGCCCGCGTCAATCGCCTTGCGCACTGGTTCGTCGCGCAGGGCGTGAAGCCGGGCGCCATCGTCGCGCTCAACCTGCCGCGCTCGCTCGACCTGCCGGTGGCGATGTTCGCCGCCTGGCGCGCGGGGGCGGCCTACCTGCCGCTGGAGCCCGGCTGGCCCGAGGCGCGCCGCGCCGCTGTGCTCGCCGACGCGCAGCCCGCGCTGGTGCTCGATGCGCTGCCCTCCGCGCTCGACGGCCTGCCCGGCGAGGCCCCGGCGCACCGCATCGCGCCGCAGGACCTGGCTTATGTGCTCTACACCTCCGGCTCCACCGGCAAGCCCAAGGGCGTCGCCGTCGAGCAGGGCCAGCTGCTGAACTACGTGGCAGCCGCCTCGGCCGCGATGAAGCTCGATGAATGCCGCCGCTGGGCGCTCACGAGCTCGGTGGTGGCCGACCTGGGCAACACCGCGCTTTTCGGCGCCTTCTTCAACGGCGCATGCCTCGTCGTCGCGGGCGAGGACGAAGCCAGGGACGCGGAAGCCTTCGCTCGTTTCATGACCGCGCATGCGATCGACGCGATCAAGATCGTGCCCTCGCACCTGGAGGCGCTGCTCGAATGCGAGGCGCCCAGCCTGCCGCGCACGCTGGTGCTGGGCGGGGAGGCCGCGCCGCGCGCGCTGGTCGAGCGCATCGCGCGGCTCGCGCCGCAGTGCGCCATCTACAACCACTACGGGCCGACCGAGACCACGGTCGGCGTGATGGTGCATGCCGTGCCCGCGGGCGGGCAACTGCCGGCGCAACTGCCTTTGACTCAGGTGCTGGCCAACAACCGCGTGCATGTGCTCGATGCATCGCTGCGCCTCGTGCCGGCGGGCGGCATGGGCGAGCTCTACGTCGGCGGTGCTCAGCTGTGCCGCGGCTACCTGAACAGGGATCTGGGCGAGGCCTTCGTCGCCGACCCGTTCAACCCGGGCGAGCGGTTCTACCGCACCGGCGACCTGGCGCGCGTGCTGCCCGAAGGCGGCATCCGCCTTGCGGGGCGCGCGGACCATCAGGTAAAGATTCAGGGCTTCCGTGTGGAGCCCGCCGAGGTCGAGGCGGTGCTGTTGGCGCAGCCGGGCGTGCGGCAGGCGGTGGTGCTGGCGGTGCAGGACGCAGCTGGAGCGACAACGCTGAGTGCCTTTTTCGTTGCAGACGATACGGCGCTCGATGGTCGCGCATTGCGCGAGCAACTTGCCGCGCTGCTGCCCGCGCACATGGTGCCGGCCGGCTTCAAGGCGGTGGATGCCTTCGAGCGCCTGCCCAACGGAAAGATCGACCGTCTTGCGTTGGCCGCGCTGGCGGCGAAGGAACCCGCCGCAGCCGATCGCCGCGTGCGCACCGAGCCGCGCGACGCGCTCGAAGCCGTGCTGGCCGGCGGCATGGCCTCGCTGCTGGGCAGCGGCCCCGTCGGCGCGGATGAAGACTTCTTCGAACTCGGTGGCCATTCGCTGCAGGTCATCAAGCTGGTGGCGCGCATCCGCAAGCAGCTGCAGGTGGAGATCGCCGCAGGCGCGGTGTTCGACCACCCGACGCCGGCCGCGCTCGCCGCGGTGCTGCGCGAGGCCAGCGACGATGCCGAGGGGCTCGAGCAGCGGGCGCAGGCTCTTCGGCAGTCCGAAGAGGCGACGGCAGAAGCAAGCGAGGCCGCATGAGCATCGGTATCGTCAGCACGGTGCGCGATGGCGATGCGGTCGCGCTTTCCTACGCGCAGGAGCAGCTGTGCTTCCTGCAGAAGCTCGAACCCGGCCTCACGGCCTACAACCTGCCGCGCGTCTTCCGCCTGGGCGGCGCGCTCGACGCCAATGCGCTGGAGCGCGCGTTCCAGGCGCTGATCGCGCGCCACGCCATTCTGCGCACCGCCTTCTTCGAGCAGGACGGCGTGCCGATGCAGCGGGTGCTGGCATCCGCGCCCTTCGCGCTGGAGCGCATCGATCTCTCGGCGCTTTCGTCCCAAGCGCAGAAGCAGCCGCTGGACGAGGCCGTGCGCCGCACCGCGGCGCATGTGTTCGACCTGGGCACTGCGCCCGCGCTGGTCGCGCGGCTGGTGAAGCTGGGCGACCGGCGCCATGTGCTGGCCGTGTGCCTGCATCACGTGGTCTCCGATGCGTGGTCGAACCCGATCCTCGCCGGCGACCTGGCGCGGGCCTACCGGCTCGCGCTGCGCAGCGGCGGTGCTGCCGTCGCATTGCCGCCGCTGCCCGTGCAGTACGCCGACTACGCCGTGTGGCAGCGCTCGAGCGTGCAGGGCGGCGCTCTGGCGCGCCAGCTCGAGCACTGGAATCGGCATCTCGGCCCTGAGGTTCCGTCGCTCGACCTGCCGACCGACCGCACGCGTCCCGCGCAGAAGACATTCGCCGGCACCGCGCTGGGCTTCGAGCTGCCGCCGGCGCTGGCACTGGCGGTGCAGAAGTTCTGCCGCGCCGAGAAATGCACGCCCTTCGTCGCGCTGCTCGCGGCATGGCAGGTGCTGCTGTCGCGCCTGAGCGGGCAGGGCGACTTCGCCATCGGCGTGCCCAATGCCGGCCGGCACCACGAGGAAGTGAGCGAGCTGCTGGGCTTCTTCGTGACCACGCAGGTGTTCCGCGCGCGGCTCTCGCCGCGGCAGAGCCTGCGCGAGGTCTGCCGCCAGGTGCGCGCCGATGCGCTGGCCGCGCTGGACAACGCCGACCTGCCCTTCGAAGTGCTGCTCGCGAACCGCAAGGACCGGCGCGACCCGGCACGCAGCCCGCTGTTCCAGGTGATGTTCGGCGTGCAGATGTCCGGCGAGGCCGTGGCGCTCGATTTCGAGGGCGTGCAGGCCGAGCTGGAAGAGTTCGACGACGCGGGCGCCAAGTTCGACCTGTCGCTGGACTTCTACATCGACCCGCAGGGCGTGCGCGGCCGGCTCGAATACAACACCGACCTGTTCGAGGCGCGCACCGCGCAGCGGCTGGTCGACAGCTACCAGCGCGTGCTGCAGACGCTGGCATTCGACCCTGACTGCGTGCTCGCGAATCTCGTGCTGACGGGCGAGGAAGAACGCGCCGGACTGATGCGCCAGAGCGCCGGCCTGCCGCACCGCGACTACACGGAGCCGGTGCACAGGCTGATCGGCAGGCAGGCGCAACGCACCCCGGGCGCGGTCGCGCTGGTCTTCGGCGATGCCTCGCTGAGCTACGCCCAACTCGACGCGAAGGCGAACCGCCTCGCACACCGCCTGATCGCCCTGGGTGTGAAGCCCGATGCCAAGGTCGGCATCGCCGTCGAGCGCAGCATCGAGATGGTGGTGGGCCTGCTGGCCATCCTCAAGGCCGGCGGCGCCTACGTGCCCATCGACCCCGAATACCCCAGTGACCGCATCGCCTACATGCTCGAGGACAGCGGCGTCGCGCTGCTGCTCACGCAGAGCCACGTCGTGCCGGGCATTCCGCTTCGCGAGGGCGTGCAGAGCATCGAGCTGGACCGGCTCGATCTCGAGGAAGGCCCGAGCGTGGACCCCGGCGTGCCCCTTCATGGCGAGCACCTCGCCTACGTCATCTACACCTCCGGCTCCACCGGCCGGCCCAAGGGCGCGGCCAACCGGCACCTGTCGCTGTACAACCGCCTCGCGTGGATGCAGGACGCCTATTCGCTGGGCGAAGCCGACACCGTGCTGCAGAAGACCCCCTTCAGCTTCGACGTGTCGGTGTGGGAATTCTTCTGGCCGCTGATGCAGGGCGCGCGCCTCGTCGTCGCCCGGCCGGGCGACCATCGCGAGCCGGCGAAGCTCGTCGAGCTGATCCGCCAGCACCAGGTCAGCACCATCCACTTCGTGCCCTCCATGCTGCAGGCCTTCGTGGCCCATGAGGGCATCGAGGCCTGCACCAGCCTGACGCGCATCGTGTGCAGCGGCGAGGCCCTGCCGGCAGAGGCGCAGGCCAGGGTGTTCGAGCGGCTGCCCGGCGCGGGCCTGTACAACCTGTACGGCCCGACCGAGGCGGCCATCGACGTCACGCACTGGACGTGCAGGCCCGACGGACGCAACCACGTCGCCATCGGCCGCCCGATCGCGGGCACGAAGACCTACGTGCTCGACGACGGCCTGAACCTCGTGGCCCAGGGGTTGCCGGGGGAGCTGTACCTCGGCGGCATCGGCCTGGCGCGGGGCTACCTGGACAAGGCAGGCCTGAGCGCCGAGCGTTTCGTCGCCGATCCGTTCGGCGGCGCCGGAGAGCGGCTGTACCGCACGGGCGACCTGGTGCGCTGGAGGGAAGACGGCGAACTTGAATACCTGGGGCGCATCGACCATCAGGTGAAGATCAGGGGCCTGCGCATCGAGCTCGGGGAGATCGAGGCGCAGCTGCTGGCGCAACCGGGGGTGCGCGAGGCGGTGGTGGTGGCGGCAGCCGGTCCCGCTGGCATGCGGCTGGTGGGCTATGTTTCGGCGCGAACAGGCGAGGCGCTGAATGCAGCAGTGCTGCGCGAGCGCCTTGCCGGCGCGCTGCCGGACTACATGGTGCCCGGCGCGCTGCTCGTGCTGGACACGCTGCCGCTCAATGCCAACGGCAAGATCGACCGCAAGGCGCTGCCGGAGCCCGAGTCGGTCGCGACCGACGCCTATGAAGCACCTTGCGGCGTGGTCGAGCAGGCGCTGGCCGCGATCTGGTCCGAACTGCTGCGCGTGCAGCAGGTGGGGCGGCGCGACAACTTCTTCGCCCTCGGCGGCGATTCCATCCTGAGCCTGCAGATCGTGGCGCGCCTGCGCACGGCCGGATGGAAGCTCACGCCAAGACAGATGTTCGATCGCCAGACCATCGCGGAACTCGCGGAGGTGGCCGAAGCGGTGGATGCCGCGGCTTCGCCGTCGACCGGGCACGGCGCGAAGGACAGCGTGGAGAACGGCGCGGTGCCGCTGCTGCCGCTCCAGGCCGAGTTCTTCGAGACGGCGATGCCCGAGCGTCATCACTGGAACCAGTCCTTGCTGCTGCAAAGCCGCGAGCCGCTGGATCTGCCCGCGCTTCAGGGGGCCCTGGTGGCCGCCATGGAACATCACGACGCCTTCAGGCTGCGATTCCGCAAGGATGCCGCGGGCGAGTGGCGGCAGGCCTACGAGTCGCTGCCGGCAGGCTGGCATCAGGAGCTGCTGTGGGTGCGCGAGGCGAAAGACGCGGCCGCGGTCGAGGCACTGTGCGACGAAGCCCAGCGCAGCCTTGACCTGGAGCGCGGGCCCTTGCTGCGCCCGCTGGCCATCAAGCTCGGCGACGGCTCATGGCGCCTGCTGCTCGCGGCACATCACCTTGTCATCGATGGCGTGTCGTGGCGCATCCTGCTCGAGGACCTGGGGCAAGCCTATGCGCGATTGCGCGCGGGCGAGACCGTCGCGCTGCCCGCCAGGACCGGCAGCGTCAGGGACTGGGCATTGGCCCTTCAGGAGTACGCCGCCGCATCCGGCGACGGGGAGCTTGCCTATTGGCGCACGCTGGCTGAGGTGCCCGTGGCGTTGCCCTGCGAGCATCCCGAGGGCGCGAGCACGCAGGCCGAGCGCGACAGCATCGAGCTGCGCCTCGACCGGGCCAGCACGCACGCGCTGCTCAAGGAGGCGCCGGCGGCCTATCGCACGCAGGTCAACGACGTGCTGCTCACGGCTTTGGGCCGGGCGCTGTGCGCCTGGAGCGGACACGAGCGGATGCAGGTCATGCTGGAGGGCCACGGCCGCGAGGACCTGCCCGGTGGCGTCGACCTGTCGCGCACCACGGGCTGGTTCACCAGCCTGTTCCCGGTGCTGCTCGATACCTCGGGCGAGCCGGGCGAGGCGCTCAGGCGGATGAAGGAAAGCCTGCGAGGCATTCCTCTCAAGGGGCTTGGCCATGGTGCGCTGAAGCACCTCGGCAGTGAAGCGCAGCGCCAGGCCCTGAGGGCCTTGCCGGCGCCGCAGCTCGTCTTCAACTACCTGGGGCAGATCGACAGCGGCTTCGACGCCGGCTCGCCCTGGCGGCAGGCCGAAGAGAGCCCGGGCGTGTCGATGGATGAAGCGTCACCGCTGCTGCACGAGTTCACGGTCAACGGCCAGGTGTCCGACGGAGAACTCACCATCACCGTGAGCTACAGCCGCGCGCGGCATGAGCAGCACACGGTGCAGGGGTGGGTGAAGCGCTTCGAGGACGAACTCGATGCGCTCATCGCGCATTGCACTGCGGGCGCACGCGGCGTGACGCCATCGGACTTTCCGCTGACCGGCCTCGGCCAGCCGCAACTCGATGCCTTGCCGGTGGCGGTCGCCGAGCTGGAGGACCTGTATCCGCTGTCTCCGATGCAGCAGGGCATGCTGTTCCACGGCCTGCTCGAACCGCAGGACGGCAGCTATGTCAACCAGCTCGCGGTGGATGTGGAGAACCTCGATCCGGCACGCCTTCGCGCTGCCTGGGAGGCGGCCCTGCAGCGCAGCGAGATCCTGCGCAGCGGCTTCCTCGTGCATGGCGAAGCGCCTCTGCAATGGGTGGCCGCCAGCGTGGGCACGGCAATGCCCTGGATCGAGCACGACCTGCGCGAGCGCGCCGACCTCGGTGCGGCGCTGCAGGCGCTGGCCCGCGAGCAGCAGGAGCAGGGCTTCGATCTCTCGCGGCCGCCACTGATGCGGCTGCTGCTGGCGCGCACCGGCGAGCGCCGTCATCACCTGATCTGGACGCATCACCATCTTCTGCTGGACGGCTGGAGCGCCGCGCAACTGATGGCCGAGGTGCTGCACCGCTACGGCGGGCAGCCACCGTCCCAGGCGCCAGGGCGCTACCGCGACTACATCGCCTGGCTGGGCGCGCGCGATCCGCAGGCCGGCGAGCGCTACTGGCGCGCGACCATGGGTACGCTGGAGGCACCGACGCGGCTGCTGTCCGCACTGCGCCCTCCTGCCCTTGCAAAGATGGGCAAGGCGCGCCATCGCAGCCTGCTGGATGCCTCTGCCACGCAGCGCCTGCAACAGGCCGCGCGGCGCGAGCGGGTGACTTTCAACACGCTGATGCAGGCCGCATGGGCGTTGCTGCTGGGCAGCCATACGGGCCAGGGCACCGTCGTGTTCGGCGCCACCGCCGCCACCCGTCCTGCCGATCTGCGCGGTGCCGAGCAGATGCTCGGGCTGTTCATCAACACCTTGCCGGTGGTCGTGCCGCTGCGACCCGGTCAGCCCGTGGGCGAGTGGCTGCGCGAACTGCAGGCCAGCCAGGTGGCCGCGCGCGAGCACGAGCACACGCCGCTGCATGAGATCCAGGCCTGGGCGGGCGGCGCTGGGCAGGGCCTGTTCGACAGCCTGATGGTGTTCGAGAACTACCCGGTCGACCAGGTGCTGAAGGAGGCTTCGCCGGGCGGACTGGTGTTCGGGCCGGTGCGCACGCAGGCCGACACCTCCTATCCGCTGAGCCTGCTGGTCCACCAGGGCGACACGCTGCAGCTGGACTGGCTCTACGCGCAGGAGCTGTGCGACGAGGCGACCATCGAGCGCCTCGCGAGCCAGCTGCGAGCACTGCTGCTGGCCCTGGCCGAGGACAACGGCGAGCGCCCGCTGGCGCAGCTGCCGCTGATCGAACCGTGTGAGCTGGAGCAACTGGCGCGCTTCGAACGCGGCGACTTCGGGGCACATTCGCCGGAGCCTGTGCACCGGCTGGTCGAGCGCCAGGCAAGGCTGAATCCCGAGGCTCCGGCGCTGGTCGCCGGCGAGCGGCGGCTCAGCCATGCGGCCCTGAACCGGCTGGCCAACCAATGGGCGCATCGCCTGATCCGGCTCGGCGTGAGGCCGGAGGACCGGGTGGCGATCGCGGTCGACCGTTCCGTCGAAACGGTGGTGGGCTTGCTGGCCGTGCTGAAGGCGGGTGCGGCCTACGTGCCGCTGGACCCGTCCTTCCCGTCCGATCGCCTGGCCTACATGGTGGAAGACAGCGGCGTCGCCTGGGTGCTGACCCGCGATGCCCTCGCGGCGCGGATTCCGTCCCGGCCCGGCGTGCGCCTGCTGTCCTTCGACACGGACGACGTGAGCGGCGAGTCCGGGGATGACCCGGTCGTGCCGCTCCATGGAGACCACCTGGCGTACGTGCTGTACACCTCGGGCTCCACCGGGCGTCCCAAGGGCGTGGCGATGCGGCACGAGGCGGTGGCGCGGCTGATCGCCTGGCAACTGGCGTGCATTCCCGGCTCGCGCCGCACCCTGCTGTACGCATCGCCGTGCTTCGACGTGGCGTTCCAGGAAATGCTCAGCGGCCTGGCCTCGGGCGGTTGCCTGGTGCAGAGCACCGAGGCGCAGCGGCTCGACATGGTCGAACTCGAGGCGCTGATGCGCGAGCAGTCGGTGGAGCGCGTGTTCCTGACCTTCTCCGTGCTGCAGCATCTTGCCGAAGCCTCCCTGGCCCAGGGCACGCGGCTGCCGGCACTGAAGGAGATCGTCACGGCGGGCGAGCAACTCAAGCTCACGCCCGCTTTGATCGCCTGGCTGCAGCGCGAGGCGCAGTGTCGCCTGCTCAACCAGTACGGCCCGACCGAGACCCACGTGGTCAGCGAGTTCGTCGTCGAGCTCGCCGACGGCGAGGGGCTGCCGCCCATCGGGCGGCCGGCTTCCAGCGCGCGCCTGCTGGTGCTGGACGGCAGCCTGCGCAAAGTGCCGCTGGGCGCGATCGGCGAGCTGTATGTGGGCGCGGAGGTGCTTGCGCGCGGTTATCTGAATCGCAGCGACATGACGGCACAGCGCTTCGTGGCGGATCCGTTCGATGCGGCCGGCGGTCGGCTGTACCGCACGGGCGACCTGGTTCGCTGGCGCGAGGACGGCCAGCTGGAGTACCTCGGCCGGCTGGACCACCAGGTCAAGGTGCGGGGCTTCCGCATCGAGCTGGGCGAGATCGAGGCGCAGCTGCTGGCGCAGCCGGGCGTGCGCGAGGCGGTGGTGGTGGCATCGGAGGGGCCGAGCGGCGCAAGGCTGGTGGGCTACGTCTGTGGCCACGAAGGCCAGCCGGCGCTGGAGGCAGCGGTGCTGCGCGAACAGCTCGGCGCGGTGCTGCCGGAGTACATGGTGCCCGGTGCCCTCGTGGTGCTGGAGGCG
>NZ_RXFT01000019.1 GCF_003952165.1 Variovorax guangxiensis
CGCGAGATGAAGCGCACCGGCAAGGTGGTGGTCATCGGCTACGACTCGGGCAAGCAGCAGAAGAACGCCATCATGGACGGCAGCATGGCCGGGGCCATCACGCAGAACCCGGTGGGCATGGGCTACAAGACCGTCGAGATGGCGGTGAAGGCCGTCAAGGGCGAGAAGCTGCCGAAGATCGTGGACACGGGCTTCTACTGGTACGACAAGACCAACATCGCCGATCCGAAGATCGCCGCTGTGCTGTACGACTGATCCGCTGGCGAAGAAGGAACCCATGACCATCGTCCGCTCCATGCGCGTGCTCGACGTGCGCTTTCCCACTTCGCAGCATCTGGACGGCTCGGATGCGATGAACCCCGATCCGGACTACTCGGCGGCGTACGTCGTGCTCGAGACCGATCAGCCGGGGCTGGAGGGCCATGGGCTCACCTTCACCATCGGGCGCGGCAACGAGATCTGCTGCGCGGCCATCGAGGCGATGCGGCACCTGGTTGTGGGGCTGGACCTTGCATGGGTGGCCGAGGACATGGGGCGCTTCTGGCGGCACGTGACCTCCGACAGCCAGCTGCGCTGGATCGGCCCCGACAAGGGCGCGATCCATCTTGCTACGGGGGCGATCGTCAACGCGATGTGGGACCTGTGGGCCAAGGCCGAGGGCAAGCCCGTGTGGCAACTGGTAGCCGACATGTCGCCCGAAGAGCTGGTGCGCTGCATCGACTTCCGTTACATCACCGACTGCATTGCGCCCGACGAAGCGCTCGCGCTGCTGCGGGAGGCATCGAAGGGCAAGGAAGAACGCATCGCCACGCTCAAGGCCGAGGGCTACCCTTGCTACACCACTTCGGCGGGCTGGCTGGGCTATTCCGACGAGAAGCTGCGACGCCTTGCGCAGGAAGCGATAGACGCAGGTTTCAGCCACATCAAGCTCAAGGTGGGGCGCGACCTGCAGGACGACATCCGCCGCCTGAAGGTGGCGCGCGAGGTGCTCGGGCCCGACAGGCATTTGATGATCGACGCCAACCAAGTGTGGGAAGTGGGGCAGGCCATCGACTGGGTGCGGCAGCTCGCGTTCGCGAAGCCGTGGTTCATCGAGGAGCCCACCAGCCCCGACGACGTGGAAGGCCACCGCAGGATCCGCGAAGGCATCTCGCCGGTGAAGGTGGCCACGGGCGAGATGTGCCAGAACCGCATCATGTTCAAACAGTTCATCATGCGCGGCGGCATCGACGTGGTGCAGATCGACGCCTGCCGGCTGGGGGGCGTGAACGAGATCCTGGCGGTGATGCTGATGGCCGCGAAGTACAGGTTGCCCGTGTGTCCGCACGCGGGCGGCGTGGGGCTGTGCGAGTACGTGCAGCACCTGTCGATGATCGACTACCTCTGCATCTCGGGCACGCGCGAGGGCCGGGTGGCCGAGTATGTCGACCATCTGCACGAACATTTCGTGGAGCCCTGCGAGGTTCGCAACGCGGCCTACATGCCGCCGAAGGGCGCGGGCTTCTCAATCACGATGAAGCCCGAATCGCTCGAGCGTTATCGCTTTCACGGGTAGATCGAAGAAGAGAAAAGGAAAGGCATCGCGCAGTCATGGATCTGAATTTGAAAGACAAGGTGGTGCTAGTCACCGGTGGTGGCAGCGGCATCGGCGCGGCCATCTCGCTCACGCTCGCGCGCGAAGGGGCGGTACCAGTGATCTGTGGGAAGAATCCGCTGGATGCGGCGTTCGAGGAAGAACTGCACTGGCTGCAGCCGCGGGCTCGGTTTCAGCAGTTCGAACTGATGGAGGAGGCGGCTTGCGGCAAGGCCATCGCAAGCACTGTCGCTGAGTTAGGGCGCATCGACGGGTTAGTCAACAACGCGGGCGTGAACGACAGCGTGGGGCTCGAAGCGGGGCGTGAGGCGTTCATTGCGTCGCTGGACCGGAATCTCATTCACTACTACGTGATGGCTCATTTCTGCCTGCCGCATTTGAAGGCGAGCCGCGGGGCCGTCGTGAACATCTCGTCGAAGACTGCGCTGACGGGACAGGGCCATACCAGCGGCTATACCGCTGCCAAGGGCGCGCAGTTGTCGCTGACGCGGGAATGGGCGGCTTCGTTACTGGAGGACGGTGTGCGCGTCAACGCGGTGATTCCCTCCGAGGTGATGACGCCGCTATACCAACGCTGGATCTCAGCCTTCGACGAGCCCGACCGCAAGCTCGCCGCCATTACCGGCAAGATACCCTTGGAACGGCGGATGACGACACCGCAGGAGATTGCGAACACCGTGGTGTTCCTGCTTTCCGAGCGGGCCTCGCACACGACGGGGCAGTGGGTGTTCGTAGACGGCGGGTATACGCATCTGGATCGGGCGTTGACTTGATTTCTTGTTTTTTCATCGCCCGGAGATCAAGCGACCAGGCAATGCTGATAGCCCTCCAGTTACGCGCGCTGAACTTCTGCGCACCGGTGCAGCCCCAAGACCCATCAGCCGGCCACTTGCATGGACCCGCAAGCCTGTCGCGGAAGGGGCCCCCCACGGCTCTCAGTAGCCGAGTAGCGCCTCTCGCTAAAGGCGGTCTCGCACGCACTTGGCCGCACACGCAGCTCCAGTATTAGGGGTAAGGGTGTTGATTTCCATGGAATCCTGACCCACGGGGGCTGCGGACGAAAACTTGGACTACCAGGAGGTAGTTCGTGTATTCCTACGAAGATCGGATTCGAGCCGTTGAGCTCTACATCAAGCTTGGCAAACGCGTCAGACCCACCATCCGCCAGCTGGGTTATCCAACAAAGAATTCTCTGAAAGGCTGGTACAGCGAATACCAGCAGAAGCTCGACTTGCCAGCGGGCTATGCGGGCCGGAGACCCAAGTTCTCGCAGGAACAAAAAGCGGCAGCTATCGAGCACTACCTCACTCACGACCGCTGCATTGCGGCCACCATGAGGGCATTGGGCTACCCCGGCAGGGGGACGCTAACTGCCTGGATTCGCGAGGCCCTTCCTGAGGCCAGAAGGGCTGTCGTCGGCAGTACGGGGCGACGAAGATATTCCGGGGAGCTGATGCAAGCGGGAGTCATGGAGCTTTGCACGCGTGAGGCAAGTGCGCAAGCTGTGGCCGACAAGTTCGGTGTGTGCCGGCCAACACTGTACAACTGGAAGAATCAACTTCTGGGACGTGAGGCACCCGCATCCATGAAACGCACCAATCAATCTCCGTCCTCGCAAGAGCGCGACGAGCTCGAGCGCCAGGTCGAGGCGCTGCGCCGCGAAGTCAGGCAACTTCGCCTTGAGCAGGACCTCTTGAACAAGGCCAATGAACTGTTAAAAAAAGGCCTGGGCGTCGACCTGCAGCTCCTGTCCAACCGGGAGAAGACACTGCTGATTGACGCCCTCAGGGAGCACTATGGTCTGCCAGAGCTCCTTGCACAGTTGGATCTTGCGCGTAGTTCGTACTTCTACCATCGAGCCCGTGCAGCGGTGGGCGACAAGTACCTGAAGGTACGGCAATCCATCATCGACATCTTTGAGGCGAACCACCGCTGCTATGGCTACCGCAGGCTGCAAGCTTCGCTCACCAGGCAGGACGTCACGATCTCCGAGAAGGTCGTGCAGCGGTTGATGAAGCAGGAAAGCCTGGTTGTTCCAAAGCCCAGGAAGCGCAGATATGCGTCATACCTTGGCGAGATCAGTCCAGCACCTGAAAACCTCATCAACCGCGACTTCCAGGCCGCGGTCCCCAACGCGAAATGGCTCACGGACATCACGGAGTTCCAGATCCCGGCTGGCAAGGTGTACCTCTCGCCGATCATCGACTGCTTCGACGGAATGGTCGTCAGTTGGACCATTGGGACCAGTCCGGACGCCGAGTTGGTCAACACCATGTTGGATGCAGCCATTGAGACTGTGGCCGAAACGACTGACCGGCCCGTGGTCCACTCCGATCGGGGCGGCCACTACCGCTGGCCAGGTTGGCTATCAAGGATGAACGACGCGAACCTCACACGCTCGATGTCTCGCAAAGCGTGCTCACCTGATAACGCCGCTTGCGAAGGCTTCTTCGGGCGGCTGAAGAACGAGCTGTTCTATCCTCGGGATTGGAAGAACGCCACCATTGAGCAATTCATCGCGGCGGTCGACTCGTACATCCGCTGGTACAACGAGAAGCGGATCAAGATCTCCCTTGGCTCTCTCAGCCCTATCGAATACCGGGTGAGCCTTGGACTTGCGGCATAGAAACAGTCCAAGTTTTTATCCGCACCCCCAGTGGGTCACTTCTGGATGGAAATCAACAGTGCACAGCGCTGCCAGCGCTGCCAGCGCTGCCAGCGCAGCAAGCACTCTGCTTTCCGTCGCGACTGCACTCGCTGCTGCGGTTTCCCGCGCAACAGCGCTTTTTTCTGCATCTCCCACTCCTCATCCCCCGGGTGTTGTTGTTTCTCTTTAAAGGGAGCCCTCCAACTGTTGAACTCTCCGTCCCAACAGTAGGTAAAAGACATAGTGCGCGGGAGATGTGACAAAAACATTACAAACCAGGTCCGAACTGCTGAAGTGATCAGTGAAGCAAAAGCATGCCGAGAAGGATCCGGGAAATCACGAATCCAAGCGTGATTTCCATTTGGCGGTAGCAAACTTGAGTCCGTCCGCGTTTTTCGACACCGCCTACAGCCGGTGGGACGCAGGGAGCTCGCTAGATGGCGCGCAATCCGTGGCTCCAGTGTCTTCCGACTGCGACCTGGACGTCTCCCGTACGACTGCGCGCGAGGATGGGGATGCTACGTTTCCCCGTATCCCGACTGTCTGAGGTGTTAGGAATGTTCGAGCCCAGCGGCGGCGAAATTGCAGGCCAGACCCGCGACAATAGGGCAGAAAATCCTCGAAAGGTTAGCCCGACGCTTGCCCCACCTCGCAGGCAAACCATCGAAAGATGTTGGTCCGGCTTCGTCCTCCATCGCCAAGCCGTACAAACAGAAATCCCTGCTCCGCTTGGCCCAATGCGTCGACGGGAATGCCGGCGGCCCGCAGGGCATCGACCTCTGCGCCAGCGGCAATGTCGGACGGCAGCTTCAATGTGATGGTCGCGTTGTGTATCGTCCGCTTGGGCATTACTGTGCTTTCACCATGCTTGATGTCCGTGCAGTGGACTCCAAGATGGGATGTTTTCAGAATCCCGCATTCATAGGAGGTCGCCAAATTGCTGCTCGGTCAACCTCATGCGGAACGCGGCCCCTCATCCCATGAACAAGGGATTGGCACCGAGCTTTCTTTTGGTGAGCCTATCCGCGAGCGGAGACCTCTGCGCGAAAACCAAATGCCAATGCACAGTCTTGCTGCACACCACGGCATTTCCACCACGAGGAAACATCATGAAGAAGGCCATCCTGTTTGGAGTTTTGTGCATTGCTGTGTTTGCCTCGCCGCTGGCTATTGCCAAGGGCGGTGGAGGGGGGCGCATCGCGTATGGAGGGGGGCATCACTCCGCGAGCCACGGAGGCTCCTATTCCGGCGGGCAAGGCAGCTCGCATCGCGGTGGAACCTACCGGAACAGCAGGACCGGCAACCAATACGGGACCCACAAGTAGCCGTAGTCAGGAGCAGCGCGACGAATAGCCGCTCGCGAAAGATCAATCTGGAAAAGGCGCAATGCTGATGATGGATGCCTTGCCTCACTGAACTCGAAAGATCCATCAACCAAATGCGTCGCGGGGCGCGCGAAGTGAGACGCCGAGCGAAATTTCATTCACAACACAGCAAGAAATTGATTCGTGTCAGCATGGGTAGAGCATGAGCAACGAGTCCCAGATCCAAGAAGCAGGCTTCGCGCCAGAACAGGTGCCAGACGAACCCGTCGCGAGCTTGCAGCGGGAAGTCCAACGCAAGCTCGGGCGCTGCATGATTCGGCTGCAGCAGTATGAGCGCCTGATCAAGGCGTTGGCGGTCGACTTCGAGATCGCGGGGCCGTCCGATGAACTTGAGCAAATCCGGCGCAAGCGTGGTGAAGCCGTGTCCAAGCTGACGCTCGGGCAGTTGGTCAACGAACTCACGGGTACCTACTTGCAGCCACATCAGGCTGAAATGACACAGGCCGAATGGGATCCAGGTGACTCCAGCCGCATCTGGTTTCGGATGCAAACACGCATGACGCTGGACCAGGCGGACTACGATCAGGTCGTCAATGGCCTGAAAGAATTGGTCGGGCTCCGCAATGAACTCGTACACCATTTCATCGAGCGCTTTGACGTCTGGTCGATCCCTGGATGCCAGGACGCCGACGCATACCTGGAGACCAGCATGGTCAAGGTAGATGGTCACTATGCCCGATTGCGCCATTGGGCACTGTCGATGAATGAAGCGCGCCGAAGGATGGGGGCCTTCCTTGCGAGCCCGGCCGGCACCGACTTTCTGTTCGATGGAATCCACCCGGATGGCTCCGTCGACTGGCCCAATAGCGGCATCGTGCGCAGCCTGCGTGCGACCGCTGCGGAGGTAGCAGTTGATGGCTGGGCCAGTCTCGACCAGGTCATCGCAAAGATGAACCTCGATCATCCTGAGCAGACCCTCAAGCGCTACGGCTGCACGTCATGGCGCCACGTGCTGCACGAATCCAAGCAGTTCAAGGTCCGCCGCGAGCCAGGATCTGCCCAACACTTGGGCCGAACGGAGTTTCAGAGCTTTCCGACCCCTTGAAAAGCTGGTTGTGAACTCAGTATCAAGCAAGTCCTGCTGGTACCTCCGCCTTTCGTCTAGACGCAGAGAACGCTGATCCAAGCTCGCAATAGATCCGTGCGATTTAGTAAACGCACAGTGTTTGGAACGTTGCCGCGGTCTACACGGAGCCCACTCGCGCCTCTAATAGATCGACGAAAGCGCGTACTTTCGCGGGCCGGAAACGCGCCGCAGGGAACACCGCATGAACGCCGCCTGACGGCAGCCCCCAGTGCGGCAAGACCCGGATGAGTTGGCCGCCGTCCAAATCTTTCGCGACGGCATAGTCCGGGAGCACCGACAACCCTGCGCCTTGAAGGACGGCCTCTCGGACAGCCAGTGTGGCATCCAGCGAAATCGCCGGCCGCACCACAACGCTCTGTCGCTCAAGTTCGTTGCGGGAGAAACTCCAGCGGGTGGGATCGCGCAGCGCGGTGTTTGCCACGAAGGGCAAAGCTTCAATGTCTCTCGGCTCCTTCAGTCGCGCCACCTGCCGATGCCACGAAGAGACCGCCACCAGCAGTTGCCTGAACGCCCCGATCTGCCGCGCCTGCACATTCAGATCCGTCAGCCAGCCCACACGGATCGCCAGTTCCACCTGTCCCGACATCAGGTCGATCGACTGATCGCTCAATATCGCGTCCACCTTGCATTGCGGGTATCGTTGTGTGAACTCGGTGATGGCGGGGACAACGACGCTGATGCCGTAGTCCAGCGGCGCTGTCAGTCGAAGCGTGCCAGAAGGCTCTATTGCCACCTCGCCTAACTCGGCGAACGCACCCTCGGCCTCCTTGAGGATCAAGGCGCAGCGTCCATAGAAAGCTTTTCCGGCGTCCGTGGGCACGACCTTGCGGGTCGTTCGCGTCAGCAACGTCGTGCGGAACTCCCGCTCTAGCCGTGCCACCTGCTGGCTGACCACAGCCTTGGTGATACCCATTCGATCGGCGGCGGCCGTGAAACTGCCAGTCTCCACCACCGCCGCGAAGTACGCCATGCGCTTGAGATTCGCCAAATGGCTTGAGCCCGACTCACCTTGATTGTTTGCCATTGACATACAGACTATCTATTTCATCTCCCTTTATCTGTCAATTCTTGATTCTTACCATCCCCAATCAAACAAGCCCAACCCCTCAATGCACAAAACCCTGTACTACGTGTTTGACCCGTTTTGCGGCTGGTGTTACGGTGCCGGCGATACGGTCGTGGCCCTCGCCGGCATGCCCGGCGTCGAGCTGCAGTTGCTGCCCAGCGGTCTTTTCGCCGGCGAGGGCGCACGTCCGATGGACGACGACTTCGCCGACTACGCGTGGAGCAACGACCAGCGCATCGAGCGGCTGACGAAGCAACGTTTCAGCGAACGCTATCGCAGCGAGGTTCTGGCCGACCGCCAACAGATGTTCGACAGCGGCCCGGCCACTGTGGCACTGACGGCTGTCGCACTGACGGAGCCGAGCCGTGAACTGAACGCGCTCAAGGCCATCCAGCAGGCTCGCTATGTTGACGGGCAAGACATCACGCGACGAAACACACTGGTCGCCGTGCTGCAGACGCGTGGTCTTGAGCGGGCGGCCGCACGTCTGACCCATCCCGATGCTGAGTTGCTCGCGGCCAACCGTGCCCGCATGGACAAGGCTCATGCCCTCTTGAAGCAGTTTGGCGCGCGCGGCGTACCCACCTTCGTCTTGGAGAAGCACGGGCAACGCGAACTGCTGCATTCCAGCGATGTTTTCTCCAACCCACAGGCCTTTGTCGACCAAGTGGCAGCGGCCTGAATCCTCCGTTTTCCTCACGTCAGTTTTTCCACACAAGGACCATCATGATGACTCGCCGAGATTTCGTTCAGACCGCTACCGCTGCCGGTGCAGCCTCCGCCCTGGCTGGTTGCGCAGCCGTCGCCAGTCCCTCCGCTCCACTGCAGTGGAAGCACTTTCCTGCAGGCGACAAGGGGTTTTTCCGCGCCCCAGTGCTGCTTTCCGGCACCAAGGAAGCCATCCTCATCGACGGAGGTTTCTCGCTGCCCGATGGTCGAGCCGTGGCCGAGGCGATCAAGACTTCGGGCAAGACGCTGAGCACGATCTACATCAGCCAAAGCGACCCCGACTACTACTTCAGCTTGGGCCCGATCAAGGCCGCCTTCCCACAGGCGAAAGTGATCGCGTCCGCCGAAACCATCGCAGCCATTCGCGCCAACGCGCAAAAGAAGATCGACACCTGGGCCCCTCAACTCAAGGAGAACGGACCTCAAAAGCTGTCCGATATCGTCTTTCCCGAAGCCTTCGACGGTCCTTCACTGAGCCTGGAAGGCCACACGATCGAGATCGTGAAGGCGCAGGGCCTGGATAACCGCCGCTACCTGTGGGTACCGTCGCTCAACGCCGTGTTCGGCGGCGTGCTGATCTTCTCGGGCCTGCACGTGTGGACAGCGGACACCCCCACTGCTGCGTCGCGCGCAGCATGGATCAAGAACCTGGAAGCAATTGCCGCGCGCAAGCCGGCTGTGGTGATCCCGGGTCACCTGGCTGCCGACGGTGCACTGGACGTCTCGGCCGTGAACTACACCCGCGACTACCTGCTGGCTTTCGAGCAGGAAGTGGCCAAGGCTGCCAACAGCGATGCGCTGATTGCGGCCATGAACAAGCGCTACCCGAACGCCGGCCTGGCTCCTGCCCTGCAAATCGGCGCCAAGGTGGCCAAGGGCGAGATGAAGTGGGGCTAAAAGGCACCGCCGTGAGCACACCAAGCAACCTGGAGATCATCCGCGCTACTTACGAGGGGCCTTCGGAGGAAAATGGCAAGAATCTTCTCGCTGTGCTGGCGCCCGACGCCGCATGGACGGAAGCTGCAGGCTTCCCCTATGCCGGCACCTACGTCGGCCCCGAGCAGATCGTTGCCGGCGTATTCCATCGACTCGGGACGGAGTGGGAGAGTTACCAGGCCAAAGTCCACACGTACCTGGCCGACGGTGACAACGTGGCTGCCTTCGGCGTCTACTCGGGAATCTACCGCCGGACCGGCAAGGCCATGACCGCAACCTTCGCACACCTCTATCGCCTTAAGGAAGGCAAGATCGTGAGCATGGAGCAGTTCGTGGACAGCCATATGGTTCAGCAAGCACTGTAGACTGCTTGAACCAGCGGGGGGCATCGATACGGTGTCATTCGATCGCTCTGACATCGTCTCGATCTGGATTCGCTATCGATATGCCATGAGGCACGATATCGAGGCTACGTTGAGGCGCACATCTTCTCAAGCAGATAAACCAGCGCGATACGCTCAGCCTCATTGAGGGAGCCGAGCGTTTGTTCGGTGATATCTTGTGCCACGCCTATAACCTGTTCGAGCAACTGCGCTCCCGCGGGAGTGAGCGAGACAGCCAGTTTTCGCCTGTCCGAAGGATCTTCCCCAACATCGATCAGCTTCCTCGATGACAGGCGATCGACCACGCCCCGTATCGTTGCCTGGTCAATGAAAGTTTGCGCCACGATCTCATTGAGCGAGCATGAGCCCAAATCCCGGATGGTGCAAAGGGCGACAAACTGAGGCATGGTCAGTTGAGAATCGGGAATGCCCTGCTGGAAGATCGATACGTGGCGCTGATAAGCGCGGCGCAGTTGGTGGCCGACTTGTTGCGTCACCTGGTAGCCCGCAGAAGGCGGATTTCCGGCTGTGCCGGCCGGCTTCACGGAAAGATTGGCTGCAACCTCAGAGGAACTGTCCTCGACGTGAACACGGCTTTTCTGCGACGGCTTGGTAGAGCGTGGCCGCGCGGTCTTTACTTGAATCGAGCGCATGCGTTGGATTTTATTGCCTCGGGCTTTTTCGAGCCGAGGCCGTCCAATTCCTCGTCTAGCGACCATGCGTTGGCGCACCATGTGCAGGTGCAGCTCTCACGCGCGCCGCCTGCGCCTCAAGGTTCTCCCATTGCGGCCTCTGGGGCGCAAAGCGTTGGCGCATGTAGCCGGCTAGCTCTGCAATCTGAGTGTCGTCGAGTGCGTCGCGAAAAGCTGGCATGAAGCCCAACTCCTGGGTCGCTGGATGACGCACGCCATCCAAAATGGTCCGCAGCAGGTTGTCTGGCCGATCGCTGGTCAATTGGCTGTTGAGCGCCAAGGGAGAATTGACGCCCAGAAGCGTGGGGCCGTTGCCATCGTGATGGCAGGAGCCACAGGCCGTTTCAAACATGCGCTGAGGCTGACCGAGGAGGCGCTGCCTGCTCTGGGAGGCAGTCTTGATCGCTTCTGCCGCAACCCTATCCAAGTCGACTTGCGGGGGCGTATATGAAGCCAGATAGGTTGCCATCGCACGAATGTCTTCATCAGGGAGATGCCGCATCTCCATCACGACCTCCGCCATAGGCCCGCCAGCCACACCATGCCGCGGCGAATGGCCTCGGCGAAGATACTTGTAGAGTGCATCTGCGTCCCAAGGTACGGCAGACTTCGAAAGCGCAGTAAGTGCGGGAGCTTCCCATCCATCAATCATTGCGCCAGACAGGAATGCACTTCCGGTCTTTTCCGCGCCCAGCGTGTTCCGTGGGGTATGGCATGCACCGCAGTGACCAAGGCCGTTGACGAGGTATGCGCCGCGGTTCCACTCTGCACTACGGGCCGGATCTTCGCGATAAGGTTGGCTCTCGTGAAATAAAGCGTTCCATCCTGCGAGCAGCGGCCGTAGATTGAACGGGAAGCGCAGATCGTTGGAGGGCGTCGGCGCCTTCACTGCGGGAAGCGACATGAAATAGGCATAGAGTGCCTGCAGGTCGTCATCGCTGGTCTTCGCAAATGCCGTGTAAGGGAAGGCTGGGTACAAGTGACGGCCATCCCTGGAAAGACCCTCTCTCATCGCGCGTTGAAATGCACTGAAGGACCAGCGTCCCAAGCCTGTTTCGGGCTCAGGCGTGAGGTTCGTGGTGTGGATGGTCCCGAAAGGCGTTTCCATGGCACGGCCACCCGTGTTCGGCTTGCCACCTGGCGCGGTATGACAGACGGCGCAATCACCAGCGGCAGCCAGAATTCGACCACGTTCGATGGTGGCCGCGCTGTACACGGGGGCACTGAAGTTCACCGGTGCGATGGCGGATCGCGAACCAAGCAGTCCTGCAAAGACACCTACAGCTCCTACGACCACTGCGACTGCTCCTGCCCACAGACCTTTGCGACGAGGAAGTTGAGCGTCAGCGGGCAACTCGACTGAAACCGTGCGGGTCGTCGCCGACATTGGTTCAGCGGCTGGATCATGCGGCAGCGCGCTTATGGCAGCCAGCACCTTTTCAGGCGTGAAAGGCGGCTCACGCAGTCGCACGCCGGTAGCATCGAATATTGCATTTGCAATTGCCGCCGTACCCGGCACCGAAGCAGACTCGCCGGCGCCCAAAGGCGGCTCGCCAGGGCGAGGCATCTGGAGCACCTCGATGACCGGCACCTCGCGGAAATTGATAATGGGATAACTGCCCCACTCTCGACTGGCGACGACACCCGTCGGCAGCACACCCGGCAACCTCTCGCTCGCCGATGAATGAGACGAAACCGGTGCGAAACGCAGTTCCTCCTTCAATGCTCGGCTTGTGGCCTGGATGACGTTCCCATGAATCTGGTGTTCCACACCCGCCGGGTTGATGGTCAGCCCCGCGTCGTGTCCAACCACGACGCGGCGCACATGGACCTCGCCCGTCTTTCGATTGACCTCCACATCCGCAACCCAAGCTGCCCAGGCAGCGCCGAAGCCTGGCCATGCGCTGTGGATGTAGCGCGCATAGGCAAAGCCTTGACCAAAAAGGATATCGCCACCAGCCCCCAAACCGCCGTCGGCGTTTTCTTGCGGTCCTGTACGCCAACGCCAACCCGCTTTTTGCGCAGTGGCTCGAATCAGATCTGTCGCTCGCGGGTCGCGTAGATGGCGCAGGCGGAATTGCACGGGATCCACACCTGCAGCCGTCGCCAGCTCATCGATGAAGCTCTCGTGCGCGAAGGAATTGGGTAGCGCCGATACTCCGCGCAGCCACGAAGCTCGCACGATAGGGGCCATATCGTTGACCTTCACGCGCAGGTTCTCGTACGCGTACGGGGGACTTGCAGTTCGGTCCCCCATCTCGTAGGCCTGTGCCCTGGGCTCGACAGCTCGGGTAAGCAGCAGGGCCAATGTTGGGGCGCCGTTGCTGGGGTAGGAGGTCTCAAAGTCATAGGCAGCGATGCCACCTTCGGGCGACAATCCACCCGCGACCTCCATCAGCTGTGCCGTTCCTTTGGGCTCCCACTGGTGCTCCTGTTCTCGGGTAAGCTGAACCCGTACAGGCGCACCGGCCCCACGTGCGAGCAGCGCGGCGTCGGCCGCCACGTCGTCTGCACCATTGCGCCCATAGCAGCCAGCAGCCTCCATGCGCACGACATCCACCTCGGTGTCCTGCAGGGCCATCAACTTCGCTAAATCAGCGCGCAAGATATGTGGGTTCTGCGTGCCGGCCCATACACGAAGCCTCGATCGGCCGTCTTCCGGCTCCCACTGAGCAACCGCGCACGAAGGACCGATGGATGCATGGAGTTGGTAGGGCCACAGGTAGGTACGCCGCATCGTTTCACTGGTTGCCAGCGCTGTTTCGATGTCGCCCTCATCCACCAATACGCGCTGCGTGGCTGGATTGGCACGGATGGCGTCGGCAATCCGTTCATTGCCGTTCAAATCGGGCATCGATGGCCAGGATTTCCATGCCACGCGCAGTTCGCGTGCCGCTTGCTCGGCATGTTCTTCACGCTCTGCCACCACGCCAACGAAGTCGCGGATCACCACCACTGCACGAATGCCTGGAATATGGGAAATGGAGGATTCGTCAACCGACTCCAGTGTGTTGCCAATGAAGTCGCCGTGGTCCGCGCCAGCATAGGGTGGGCGTACCACGCGACCATGCAGCATGCCTGGCAGCCGCATGTCGTGCACAAAGGTAAGTTCGCCCGCGAGCTTGGCCGGAATGTCGACGCGCGATTGAGCGGTCCCGACGATCCGGTAGTCCTCCGGAGATTTGGTCTTTGCACCCGAATCCAGTTTCAGCACGGTGCGTTGACCAGCTACCAGCGCTCCGAACGTCAAATGATGCGTTGATTTCTCGCGCACACGCACCACGCCCAAACGAGCCTCAAGTGCCTCCGGAGCCTCATCCAGCAGTTCACTTGCACGTTGGATCAGCCACGCTCGTGCCTGGGCTGCCGCCAATCGCAACGGCTGCGCATGAATCTGGATGGAAGAACTGGCGATCGTCGCCCCCTGGTTAGGCACTAAAGCCGTGCTGCCCAGCACCATGTGCACGCAGTTCAACGCCAGGTCCAGTTCCTCAGCCACGATCTGCGCCAGCGCGGTCTGGATGCCCGTTCCCAGGTCCACATGCCCGTTCAGCGCGCTGACACTGCCGTCGTCCCACACGACCAGGAGTACCTCGTCTCCCTCAGCAGGATTGCCCGGTACCGCCGCAGGTTGACCTCTGACCGGCGCGGGCGCTGCCGGCGTCTCTCGCGCGATAACAAGCACGCCTGCGGCTTGCAGGTAGTCCGCCCGACTGCGCGGCGTACAGGCGCGAAGCGTTGTATCCGTCACTGCTCTGCTCCGTCTGTCATCCGCATTGTTGCGATCTCCACCGCGCGCAGGATCTCAAGATGTGTGCCACAACGACACAGATTCCCAGATAGCTCGGCTCGGATCTTTTCCGGACTGGGTCGCTTCTCTCGCTGCAGAAGCGCAGCTGCCTGCATCACCATTCCATTCAGGCAGTAGCCGCACTGGGCGGCCTGAGCTTCTTCGAATGCCCGCTGCACGGGGTGAAAGTTCTGCCGTCCGCCAAGCCCCTCCAGTGTTGTGACTTTGCGTCCAGACACGCCGTGCGCCGGTATCACGCAAGCACGTGCGGCGACGCCATCTACATGCACGGTGCATGCGCCACACTGTCCCAGCCCGCAACCGTACTTCGGCCCGTTCAATCCGAACTCATTGCGCAGCAAATGAAGCAATGTCGCTTGGGCCGACACCTTCGCTTCAACGGCTCGACCATTCACGATCAACGACAGCACTTCAGATGCTCCTTGGAATTGGCCGAGATTTGTGCCCAGTATTGCCGCGTGCATTTCTTAGAAAGCCAGGTCAAACCCAGCTTCCATTTCAACTTGCAGCACCTGTCGCGCAGGCCGCAGCGATTGCCGCGACCGCGTCTTCCAACGGCATGACCGCGGCATACTTCTGCGCCATGTCGAACAGGTTGGCCTGATGCGGCCCGATCGCCCGATCGCCGACGCAATCCGAGACCACCAAGGGGCGAAAGCCCGCTTGCATGGCATCCACAACACTGGCGCGCACGCAACCGCTGGTGGTAGTACCCGCGATCACCAGCGTCTGGACACCTCGCTGACTCAGCCACGGAGCGAGCATCGTGCCGTAGAAGGCGGAAGGCGTGCTTTTTCGCACCACATACTCGCCATGCTTCGGAGCGAGTTCCGGAACGATCGCGCTGTCATGGCTATGCTCCTTGAGCGCGAGCATGCCAGGCACCTTCAGACAGAAGATGTTCGTATCGGCATCGTCGTCGGAGAATACGATCCGGCTGTGCGCGATCGGCCAACTTTGCTCTCGAGCATGAGACAGCAACTGCTTCGTTTGCGCAATCGCCTCGGGAATATTCCCCCCACCAAAGACCAAGGGGTCGGCGAACCCGTTCACGAAGTCGATGATCAGAAGTCCAAACGGCGGCTTCAACGGCAACGGGGCACCAAAGCCTTGGCGGGCATACGCGGAGACGTCGCCCGAAACACCTTCTGCCGCCACGGTTTGCTGGAAAGGAGCCGAACTCATATGGCCTCCTTGAGCATCTTCCCGCGAGCCAATCCTTCGGTGTCCTGAACCACCCCGTCCACAACCACAGGCTCTCCGTCCAGCTTGACCGTGCACCGACGCATCGGAATATCGATGTGACAGGCCGTTGTGCGCGAGCCGCCTGCCTCATTGTTCGGGCCCAGCGAGAACAGAAAATTTCCCTCAAAGGCGCGCCCATCCATCCCAATAGTGGCCTCGCGGTTGTACTGAGCGAGCGTGGACCAGTGAGCACGTGGCTGTAGTCCCCAGCCGATGTGTGACATGGCGTAAGCCTCGGGGTCGTTGAAAGATGCCATGTATTCAGACAGCAGATCCGCGTGCAAACCGCCCGTGATCGAACGCGCATACCCCTCGCGGACGATGATCTCGATCGGGTCAGTGATATAGCACTTCATCGGCAGCAGGATGTCGCCTCGATCGAGGACGATGCGCCCCTCCGTGCCACCTTCGTTCGGCCACGTCAGGGCGAAGCCGCTAGGCCAGTGGTCCCAGCGTCCAGGTTCGTCGACAAACCCATACTCCGCGATGGCTGGAAACTCGCCCATCGTGCATCGCAACTCAGTGCCCGCTTTGGAAGAGATCCTCATTTCTCGTGCCTGCCGGATGCGATCGGTGGCCCGGAGCACGCGCGTTCGGTCGGCTTCCGTCGGGACGATGCGGCAAAGAACTTCCGGCGGCTCGACCGCCAACAGGATCTTTGTACCGGTCTGGAGGATCTCATGCTGCTCAGGAGAAAACAGCAAGGTCATGAGGTCCAGAACCAGGTCGCTGGCCTTGAGTGCCGCGATCGCGGCAGGATTGCCCGTCAGGGGAGTCGTGCCCAGATAGGACAGCGCGTCGCGGCTCAACGCCTTCTCGGCATTCACGGGAGGAAGGTCCAATCGGTTGACTCGTGCCCCAAGATCACTCGCCGCAATCACGGCACAACGCAACGTCTGTGGATGCGTGTCCGCTCCTGTCAGTACTGTGACCGTCTGTCCTTGCTTGAGCCGGGACAGCGTCAGAACCTGTTTCCAAGCCCGAATGAGATCAATATCGCTTACCGACATGATTTGTTCCTTCGAAGAAGTGAGATAGAACTTCGCACTTGGAGTCAAACCAGAGAGCGACCTAGAAAGTCGCCGAATGCAGCATAGAAGCCCGGCTCGTTGTCCCACGGGATCATGTGACCCGCGTTGGGAACCCGAACGTGCAGGGTTTGAGATGCCAAGGAGGTCCATTCGTCGACATCTTCGTCACGCACGACATCGCCGCGCTCGGCGGTCATCAGCAGCATGGGATGACCGATGTGCGGAAGGTCCGAATGAATGTCGTCGCGACCAAAGTCTTCAAAGCTCCGAACGATCGCCGGCTCGAAGCACGTGTGAAGCCATTGCGCGCGAAGCTGCAACTGTTCCTCTGTCCATGTCGGACAGAACGCGCGCATATCCTGCGCGGACATCCCCTGCGCAGCCTGTCGGATCGAATCGACATACCAAGGCAGCTTCGCGGGATAGGCTCGTCGGCCTGGGCCCGAGACGGGCGGGTCGACGATCACCAGCCGATCCAGGCCTTCGGGATTGGCGCGTGCGGCACGTACTGCGATGCGCCCCCCCATGGAATGGCCCACCAGCGCGTAACGCTTCAACCCCAGAGCGTTCGCCAACGCGACCACATCGCCCGCCTGAGCGTCGAGACTGTAGTCAAGGCCTTCGCCAGATGAGGACAAGCCACGTCCGCGCACGTCGAGCACATAGGTGTCGAACTTGCGCCCGAACTGCTCCGCCACAAACCCCCAGGTCACCGCTGGGCTGGTGATGCCCGGGATGATGATCACGGCGTCGCGCTCGCCGTGCTCGGTATCCCCCCCTCCGAAGCGAAGATAGTGCTGTCGAATTCCATTGGCGCACACGTGCCCGCCATAGAGATAAGTGCTCGTCATGGTGATGTTCTCCATCTTGGGGTTCAAGCGTTCGGCACGTAGGCGCCGGACAGGAGCGCGCCAGCGCCAGGCACCACGGGCGGCAGTCCGAGTTCCGTCAGGATGGCGTAGGTCGTGGCGATGGAGGCGGTGACAACGGGCTTGCCCGTCAGCGCTTCTACTTTGGCTACCGCCGGTAGCGAAGGCATCTGTACACAGGCCGACAGCACGATCACATCGGCATCCGCGTAGTTCATGGTCGACACGATGTCGGGCAGCTTGGCGGGGTCATGTCGACCGACATCCAGGTTGTCAGGTATCTCCAGGGCCCGCCAATCCACGATCTCGAAGCCTTCGTTCGCGATGTAGTCCATCACGAGTCGCGTCAAAGGAATCATGTACGGCGCGACCAAGGCGATTTTCTTGGCGCCCATGACTTTGAGTGCATTGACGAGCGCGCCGGCGCTGGTGATGACCGGTGCCGTCGCACCGTTGGCTGCGGTGCACTCCGTCAGGCGCTTCTGCGATATGCGGTGATATCCGTGGCCCATCGCCATGATGGCCACCAGACACGCGTAGCCGAGCACGTCCACCTGCGCATCGCTGAGCTCCATGGCGCACCGGTCACTTTCGGCGTCCATGGCAGCCAATTCATCCTTTTCCACCTTTTTCATTCGCATCCGGCTGGAGTGGAACGTGAATCGATCGTTCGGATAGAGATGCGAGTGCGCCTGCAGCATCGCGGGCACTTCGGTTTCCATGGTCGTGTTCGAGCTGGGCACGATCTGGCCGATACGTAAATGTCTGGTCATGAGAAGGCTCCTGGTGCAGATAATTAAAGCGTAGACACTCTATTACAGCAACCGCCCAGGACACATTCAAGTACGGGTTTGCACCTATTTTCCTAAGCCAACACAGAAATAGACTTCGATTAATTCAAGTGTATACGCTCTGTTTTGTGCAGCGTATACGCTCGATAGATCCATTTCTGCAAGTAACCCCGTGCTCAAGGAGAAACACTCATGCCTCAACAATCCCGGATAGCCGTGATCGGCGCTGGACTTGGCGGCGCCGCCGCCGCCGCACTGCTGCTCAAAGCCGGATTCAACGTCCGGGTTTATGAACAAGCTCCGTCCTTCTCTCGCTTGGGCGCGGGCATTCACGTCGGCCCGAACGTCATGAAGATCATGCGACGCATTGGCATCGAAGATGCGATGAACCGCGAGGGATCGCATCCGGACTACTGGTACAGCCGTCATTGGCAGACAGGCGATGTCATGGCAAAGATTCCGCTGGGTGACCACGCGATCAAAGAGTACGGCGCAAGCTACCTGACCGTGCACCGCGGGGATTTCCACGCCCTGCTCATGGAAGCGCTGCCTTCGAGCGCCGTCTCCTTTGGCAAGCAACTGACCAAAGTCGACGACCGTGGTGATGTTGTGCGACTGGAGTTCGCTGACGGCTCGACGGAGGAAGCGGACCTCGTGGTAGGCGCCGACGGGGTGAATTCATGCATCCGCGAGGCACTGCTGGGCGTGGAGCCGCCAAAATACGCCGGCTACCTGGCCCATCGCGCCGTGTTTCCGACTCCACCCGTCAAACCGGGAATGCTGCCCTTTGATGCCTGCGTGAAGTGGTGGAGCGAAGACCAGCACATGATGACCTACTTCGTCACGAGCAAGCAGGACGAGATCTACTACGTCACCGGGGTGCCCGCGAATCAGTGGAATCTCAACGATCGCTGGCTACCAAGCAGCAAGGACGAGATGCGAGAGCTCTACAAGGGGTGGCATCCGACGGTTCAGGCGCTGATCGAAAACACGAAGGAGGTAACCAAGTGGTCGTTGCTCGAGCGGGATCCGCTGCCCCTGTGGAGCCAAGGCCGCCTGGTTCTCCTGGGCGACGCCTGCCATCCCATGAAACCGCACATGGCTCAAGGCGCGGCCATGGCTATCGAAGATGCTGCCATGCTTGTGCGCTGCCTTGAGGAAGTCGGCGTATCCGACCATAGATTGGCCTTCGAACTGTACGAAGCCAATCGCGCCGAGCGCGCCAGCAAGGTGCAACGGATCTCGCACGACAACACATGGCTGCGAACGAACGAAGACCCTGCATGGTGCTTCGGATACGACGTGTTCAATGTCCCGCTGGTTGAGCCGGCGACCGCAGCGTTGTAGCCCTTGACGACGTCGGGCGGCCGAGCTTCTCTTGCAAAGGTTTCGGATCCCCCACTACTTCTGGTCGCGCACCGTACAAGCCGCGCGACTGTGTCTTGCTCTATCCAAACTGCCATTGACCCAGCGGCAATTGCAGACTCCGAGTTCACAACCCAATTGAGACAGAGGAGACGATCATGTCTTCGTCCGCAATCACAATTCCCGTTCCAAATCAGGCCCCCACTGCATCGCTCGGGCGGCAACGCTCGAATTCGACAACCATCACCATCGAGGAAGGAATTCGGGCCGCGGGGGTTGGCCGATTCCAGTACAGGCTATTTGCCATCTTCGGCTTGGTGTGGCTCGCAGATGCAATGCAGGTGCTGTCGATCGGGTTTACCGCCCCATCGATCGCAGCCACATTCGGCCTCGCTGTGCCCGCAGCTCTGCAAGTCGGTACCACGTTCTTCATCGGCATGCTGATCGGGGCATTCGTGTTCGGCCGCCTGGCCGACCGGATCGGACGCCGGCCCGTGCTGATGATTGCCGTGATCATTGACGCGATATGCGGTATCGGGTCCGCCTTTGCCCCGGAATTCCAGTGGCTGCTCGTGCTTCGTTTCCTGACCGGCATCGGGGTGGGCGGCACTTTGCCCGTGGACTACACAATGATGGCCGAATTCCTTCCCTCCGACCGACGGGGGCGGTGGCTTGTCCTGCTCGAGTCGTTCTGGGCTGTCGGCACCATCTTGCTCGCAGTATTGGCTTTGGCTGCGCTGTCGCATGGCCACGATGCGTGGCGTGTAATCTTCTTCGTCACGGGGCTGCCCGCACTGATCGGCCTTTTCATGCGCCTTTTCGTCCCCGAGTCACCCCTTTTCCTGAATCAATCAGGTCGTTCGGAAGAAGCGCGCGCGGTGCTTCAACGTGTAGCCGTGGCCAACGGCGTGCAAGTGCATATCGCCCCCCTCGAACCACAGCAGAAGGAACGCAAGTCATTCTTTGCACTGTTTGACGCGGAATGCCGACGTCGCAGCATTTGCCTGCTGGCCGCATGGATGTTGATCTCGGTCGCCTACTACGGTGTTTTTGTCTACCTCCCAGTGAAACTGTCCGGAGAGGGTTTTGGTTTCATGCGGGGTCAAGTGTTCTTGATCTTTCTCGCCCTCGTTCAACTTCCCGGCTTCGCGCTCTCGGCTTACGGGGTAGAGCGATGGGGTCGCAAGCCCACCTTGATCGGCTTCCTGCTTCTCAGCGCCTTCGGATGTTTGCTCTACAGCCTCGGCCAATCGACGACAGTCGTTGTCGGCTCGACCTTGCTTATGAGCTTCTCCCTTCTTGGGACCTGGGGCGCCCTGTACGCCTTCACTCCGGAGGTATATCCCACCGCTTTGAGAGCCAGTGGAATGGGGATGGCAGGTGCAATGGCACGCTTCGGTGGATTGTTTGCACCTGCGATCATTGCACCAATCATGGCGACACAGTTCACCATGGCACTGATTCTTCTTTCTTCGTTCCTTGCAGTTGCCTCCGTGGCAATCTGGATGGTGGATATCGAATCGAAAGATCGGGCACTCGAGTAACGAGCGGCTCACCGCCTCAAAGAACGAACCAGCGCGGCCTGTCGTCCTCCAGCACAAAGGGGACAGACCGCCCTGCCAAGCTCAGCCGAAATCCCGGAATTCCGCGTGAAGCAGATGGCACCATGAAAAGCGCCGCAGAAGATCGCCGGACCATTCCCGGGCACGGTCAACGCTCTCCGAGAGAGAAGTAATGCTGCAAGTGCAGTTGCTCACGTCCTGAATCACATGGGACATGATGCCAACTCAAGCGCCCGAAAGGAGGAGTCCACCTGAAAGCTGTGTATTGACCATGAACATCGGCTGCGCCCATCTCAAGCAATCTCGCGCAATCTCTACGACGCGTAGCGTGCGCCAAGGCCGCCAATTTCGGATAGCCCAGGGCAGCCTTTGGATGTCATCTGACCCACAAAGCCTTGCCGGAGCTCTAGATGATCTCCTTGGCCATCGCGTGAAGCGTGCGGCGCATCGCCTCGCGTTGCTGCTTGCTGAACCGATGGAAGTTGAGTAAATCAAGCATCGCGATGCCATCCAGCGCTGCAACAACTACCATCGCGATCCCGGTCTGAGAGCCAGACTGCGTGAAGTCGCTGTAGGTACGGCTGTACAACTGGCGCACCGGCCCAAGCAGATGCGGGTAGCTGGATGCAGCCGCGAGCAGATTGCCCATCAGTTGCTTTTCTTCTGATGACCTTTCGAAGGTATCGTCGATCAATGCCCGCAGCAACGCTCCCTTGGTGTTTCCCGCCTTGGCCGCGTTGATCCGACTTCCCTGATCCAACTCGTCGACCATCGTCTGCACGAGTGCGCCCAGCAGATCGTCTTTGGTCTTGAAGTGATAGATCAGGCCGCCCTTCGTAACACCGGCCATGGCGGCGACCCCTTCCAGAGTCAGTTCCTGGACGCCCTGCGTTGAAACGATCTTGGCGGCGGCATCAATGAGTCGCTGCTTGGAACTGTTACGCGTCGATGAATGTGGCATGGCTATTCGGATTATTGAAAATGTACTATACATACAGTATAGTAATCAAAACACATTAAAACCTGGGGCGTTCGCCCCACGGAGATGCTTCTCACGCCACTGATATTTGTTGGTGGCCACATCGGGCTCATGTCGAGACTCACATGAATGTTAAAGAGGTGATAGTGATACCGAAAAAAGCCAATCGAGCGCGTCGCAAAGACTGATGGCGCATCGATCCTAAGCGAGTCCGCCGGTCTCGCAGCCCCGTCTTGGTGCGAATGCACATCTCTAGTGCATGCTTTGTTGTGTGAACTTATCGAGGCAGACCGGCGAGTCTTTTCATCATCGCGTCGGAGAAAGATTGCAGCCCACGAAGCCACGACTCATCAGGCGGCAAGCAGCAACATCAGTGGTAGTGCTCTCTTGCGCAAACTCCCCGCAAACCGATTGCGGATCACAACTCAGGCAGCAAGAGTTCTTGCCAGCACTGGAGAGTTCGGTCTAGGCGCAAGTGGTACTGAGGCCCGCATTCGCACCTTGGGTTGTTGATCAAATCGGACGACTGCTGAAGCGCAAGTTCATGGCAGCGACCGGCCGCCTGTCGATCCATGCCCTCCAGCGCGATGCACCGGGAAGGTCAGGTCAGCCTTCGCTGCCCAACACGTACTCAGGATTCGGATGCTGGATGAGTACAGGTAGACGCATAGAGAAAGTAAACCCGCAAAGGTCGTCACCTGCTGGAAATGGATAACTGCTGTACGAAATCCTCTGTAGTAATACAGGTCTGCGGAAGTGACAATTTGTGAACGAAACACTCGAGTGAATCCACCATTTGGACAACATATGCTTCCGCTCAGGCTTGGGGTACATCGCGTGCCGGCGATCGAGCGCGTCGTGATTCAAACCATTGTTCGCTTATCTGCGCACGATACAGATTTTGCTTGGCTCCTGGTAGATGCACCACCGTATGACGCGTTGCTGGTTGACGAAACCACGGTCGGAGGCATGGATGACATTTCTCGCTTAGCGAGAGTGATTATCAGGCTCACTCGTGCAGGCGCGAGTGAGTACCCGGATGTTTTGGAGCGCCCCATCCGTGCCGAAAAGCTGCAGCAGTTGCTGAAGCGCATCGGAGATAACTTGCACGGAGAGCGACTTCCGCATTCGGGAGCAGGGGGCGAGGAAATGAAGATCGAGGTTTCCGATTCGGTGCGCTTCATGCTTCGTCGTTGGCCTTCTGCGCTGCTGCTAGGCAATGACCCGGGAAAGGTACGGATGGCGAGTTTGCTCGTGCGACGCGAATTAAATGCAATCGAGTTGGCCGAACTCAGCGAACAGTCTCTTTCCCAATGCGCGACGTTCTTGCACGCACTGAGACAGGCCGGCGTGCTCGAGCTGTATCCCGAAGTGATTGTTCCGCGAGGACAAAGACACATCGATCTTCCGACTCAGACCCGCTCGCCGGCCATTCACCTTGGACGCGGCTTCTTCAAAAGTATCCGACGCCGGCTTGGCCTTTTTTCAGCATGAAGGAGTACAAGATCCTCTTCACGGGTGCCGTCGGTGCCGGAAAGACGACAGCGATCGGTTGCGTGAGCGAAACCGCGCCGATAGTCACCGACGTTGCTAACACCGATACATCAATAGCAAAGGCGAGCACGACAGTCGGCCTGGATTTCGGCTGCTTTACGCTGGAGAACGGTGATCGTGTTCGGATGTTTGGAACTCCGGGTCAAACGCGTTTTCAGTTCTTGTGGGAGATCCTCGCCAAGAATGCCTTAGGCGTGGTCATCCTCATAGACAACTCCAATCCGGATCCCTTGGGAGAGCTATCCATATATCTAGATGGATTCGCCGAAACATTGAAGCTCTTGCCCTGCGTGATTGGGATTGGTCGCATGGAAACTCATCCCGCGCCGACACTGGATGCCTATGCCGAGCGAATTCTTGCGATGGGGCGAGTGCTCCCACTTCTCGCCGTGGATGTCCGCCGGAAGGAGGACGTGACCCTTCTGATCGACACGCTTCTGGCGCAGCTGGAAGCCGACATGTTAGGGACTGCAGAGTGAACGCGACAGCTCTTCCTAATGCTGCAACTTTGCTGATGCGACGCGAAGTACAGAAGCTATTCGATGAACTGAATGGCGTGACAGCCGTAGTCGTTACGACCATAGATGGCTATGACGTGGCTTCTGCGACCCGAGGCTTCGTGGACCCTTCCCGTGTCGCCGCGATGAGCAGTTCGATCGCCGCAATCGGTCAGGTCGTTTCGCAAGAGGCTCAGATTGGGCCCAACAGAACCATGATGATAGTGACGGAGCTGGGCCTCGCAGTTTTTCACAGGGTCCACAGAGCCGACGGTGAACTCATCATCAGCGTGCTGGCGCGCGAGGACGCTGTTCTTGCGCTGGTCGCCCATCGTACCTCTCAGTTGGCCAAGATGCTCACCGATGCATAGCTTCACGAGATATCGCTTGGTACTTCCGAAATCATCCCTGCGCATCTCGCGGCAAGGCTCTCACATCTTTTAATCGGAGATTCAGTTGGCATCGATCAAACAAACACTCACCGAAATCCTGACCATTGAAGGCGCGATTTGTGCAGCCGTCGTCGATTCCGGGAGCGGCATGATTCTTGGGTCCGAGGGATCAGGCGTAGACATCGAGATGGCGGCTGCCGGCAACACAGAGGTTGTCCGGTCGAAATTGAAGACCATGAGATCCCTAGGCTTGGACGATGTGATCGAGGACATGCTGATCACCCTGGGCAAGCAATATCACATCATCCGCCCATCTGCCTCCAAGGACGGAGTCTTCCTCTATGTCGTGCTGGACAAGCAGCGAGCCAATCTGGCATTGGCCCGCCGCAAGACCCTCGACGTGGAAAAGCAAATGGCTTTTTAAGTCGACGACTCGTTTCGACCGAGGTACACATCCACATGCTTCATCCGGACTTCAGACTTGAACGTTCTTCACTACTGATCCCAGTTCAGAGAACCGAATGCTCGACTTCAATGAAATAGCCATGTTCGTCAATGTCGTCGACGCGGGCAGCTTTGCCGAGGCCGCTCGACGTCTTGGCGTTCCGGCGAATACGTTGAGTCGACGCGTGCAGTGGCTCGAGCAACGTTTCGGTGTCCGGCTTATGCACCGCTCAACGCGCCAGTTGTGCCTGACAGAGGCAGGGCGCGAATTCTATGAACAGTGCAGCAGTTCGATTCGAGACATTTCGCTTGCCGGCAAGCAGATGCTTGAAGGCAAGGGAGTGCCTTCAGGATCAGTGCGCATTGCGGCCCCCGTAGGCTTCTTCAAGCCGGAATGGGTAGCGGACTTCCTTGCCGAGTACAACCAAGTAAAACTCGAGTTCAAGCTGAGCGATGCCGCCGTCGATCTGATCGCGGAACGCATCGATGTTGCCTTTCGCGAAGGTCACTTGCCCGACTCAAGTCTTGTCGCCCGCAGAATCGACAAGGCATTTGGAATTCTGGTGGCGAGCCCGTCCTACGTCCGCTCCCGAGGAATGCCTCCAACGGTATATACGCTGGCTGATCACGACTGCATCGTTCTGCCGCATCCGGCCAGATGCCGAAGATGGTTGCTGATGGGGCCGGAGGGGCCCGTGGGGATTGAGGTCAATGGTCGCCTCAGTGTCGACAATCATGAAGCCATGACAACCTCAGCGTTGGCGGGCATGGGCATAGCTTTGATCCCGGCCATACTCGCCGTGGACCACGTACGCGAAGGGCGGCTTGTCCACGTTCTACCCGACTATCGGCGAGAGAACGAAGGCTTGTATGCCATTCTGCCAAGTCGCAATCACCCCCCTCTTGCCGTGGCACTGTTCATCGATTTCGTGGCACAACGCCTTGCCCATTTCTGGAAGGAGAGAGCCCCAGCAATCGAAGCACCGGCTGTCGAGCTTGCCTGATTGGGAGACATCGTCCAGGTCGCATGTAGAGAGAACGGCTGCGGGAAGTCGAACGCTTCTATGCGCACAGAGGCTGCTCACTGAAGGTGAAGAGTTCATCTGCAGTACAGGGACGAAGCCGTCTAAAGGAGCGCACTGCACGCACCCGGTAGTCCTCGGCGCCAAGGTGGCGCGATAGGCTGGTCGAAGCTTCAAAGCTCGGATCACACTGCGAGCCAGCGCCACCACATCGGCCTCCAGACTGGCGAAGCTCAGAGTGCTTGCTCGTCCAGGATGAATCCTGCCTCGCGATAGGCGCGGGCGGCGCCCGGATGCAATGACACTGGGGGGTTCTTCCACGCGTTGGCAGCAGAAAATCGCGCGAGTGCCTGATGAATGCTGCTCGGGGCACTGACCGCGATCAATGCCTTGGTGATCAGAGAGACCGTGCTTGTCGGCACCTCCGCGGACACGAGAAAGACAGTTTCCATGAAAAGGGTTCGTATCGGCGTTTCCTGCATCTGCGGATAAGTGCCTGCTGGAATATCGCCTTGCCCATAGCCAAAGGAAGCGCTGAGGCTGGCGATCAGATCGGCCGGAAGCGGCGACAGCTTGCCTCTTCGCGGTCCGCGCCCCATTGCGGCAATGGCTTCCGCGGGCATCGTCGTCGCACCAAATGCGTGGTCGACCACTCCGGACGCAAGCGCCCCGACGATTGAATCGTAGCTACCGTGGAAGATGACGCTGCCACCCTTATCGAGTCTGTGGTAATCGGAGCCAAAGAACGCAAGCACACGCCGGAAAGTCAACTCGTCGGATGTGGTCGGCGGCGGCACAGCGATGCGCAGCTTGCCGCTCTTGATCGCGGCTACCAGGTCCGTCCCGACGTTGTCCGCGTGCACGACGTGAAAAGGCAATGGTGACCAGCCCACGCCGATGCATCGCAATTTGTCGTGCACCTCGCCGGCGTATGGCTCATCCCCCTTCGAGGCTGCAGCGCAGAGGTAGTCAACGCTAGTGCCGAATTCGACCACCCCGTGCTGCACCAGCGTCGGGTTATCGCGACCGCCGCCTGCGAGCAGCTCTATCTTCAAATGAGGCACCGCCTGCTCGATGAACGAACAGATTGCCTGATTGAGTGCATACCATCCACCACCATCAGGGCCCGTGGCCCAGCGCAAGGTTTGAGCATCGGCTGGTGTTTTCATACGCGATGTGATGAAGATGGAGAACGCTTCTTGGAAGCCAGCGCCGCGGCTTAGCAAGAGATCGGCCTAGTGTGTCCAATACGACAAGCTGTTCAGGGCCGTCCTACGCGAGAGAAGACAAGCATCTCAGCCCCCAGTCTTTGTGCGATGAACGCAACGTCGCACGATCCTACTCGATGACCTGTCTGCATGGTCCCGCGAATTGCGGCCTGCCACTGTGCACATCACTCCTCTGAAGCTCTCGTTCCTTCAATCGAAGTGCTTGACTCAAGCGGGTCATCGAATCATTTGCCCACAGCCCTGTGAATAGCACAGTAAGTCACATTGACAATTGGTGTCACCAACACTCAAGGATGGTGACAAATTTGCACGATGCGTCCCGATTTATCGCGACTTTCGCGTCGACGGAAAAGGGGCTTGCAACTTGCTTTGTTCGAAGAGTAAGACTTTCCGCGACCTACGACGCCGAGACCTGCAGCAAGTGATGCGGCGGCGCTTGGTGGCTTCCCATTTCATGCATCACGAAGCTCAATCCTCCTTATGAGAAAGCCGCTCCCCTTCAAAGAAGGAAGAAGTTCCTATTTCCGATCCTTGACTTCGGTCACTTTTGCATTGATCACCTTCGCCTTGGTTAGTTCTTGTGGAGGTGGAGGCGGTGGAGGCAGTGCACCAGTTGGGGCCTTCACACTCCCGGCGTCTGCAAGTACGCCGCCTACCTTGAGTGCAGACACGGGTGCTGCATCTCCCATCACAGCCAAGACACTTGACACTTTGATCTTCGGGGATACGAAAGACGAGTCCTCGCATTCATTTTCCGCGGGCTTCTTCGCACCACAGGCCACCGTCGATCCCATACCCACGGAGCTCTCCGCCTCTGTCGCGAGCGATGTGGTCGCAGGCCAGTTCGGCCTCAAGGGACGACGGATGCTGCCACGGACACCCAACCCGGACTACTATGGCGGAGAACTTTCGTTCAAGATGGCGGTGGATCCAGCGCGGGTCAACCATTTCACCATCAAGACATTCGGGTCCGACCCATCGTCATCCTGGATGGTGCTGAACGTCGAAGGACTCGAGGTCGGGTGGCGACACGACTATCTCGCCACCGATGAAATGATCCTTCATCAGGACAACGGCTGGTACAACGGCGCGTTCGTATACCGAACCGTACGCCTGCCTTTCCACCTCACGCGAGGGAAATCGACCGTCACGATCAGACTGCGTTCAATCGGCACGATCAACTACTACGCGGGCGGAATCTATGATCAGTACCAGAGCCGCATGAAGGCTCCGACAGTCCCCGTGTACGCGGCTTACACACACACCGGCGCGCAGTTGGACATATCCGGCGAGCGCCAGGGCACCTTGATTGGAGGGCCTGCACGGGCCGCCGAATCGGGCACAACGGCGGTCGACAAATGGAAGACCGATGCCAACAGCCTGATCACCAGATTGCTCGCGAGTTCGGTCACGGATCTATCGAATGACAACGTGCAACTCCTCGCGCAATCGTACGACGTCGCGTGGTCTACCGGTTATCAGAACCCGGCCGTGTTGACGAGCGTACGCGACAGCTTCGACGCGATGGTCAAGGCCTATGCGGGCTCACCCACCACATACTTTGACGGCTTCGGCACGAACGGCTGGGGCGGATATCTGGGGCCCGTCGGCGAAGCTGCGCGCTTGCTCGCTGTGCGACTCGCCGCCGATCTGGACGCTCAGGTCGACTATGGTGGAAGCATCGGCGTCACCACTCGCCGCTCGGCTTGGGCGGCCGCTTTGCGCGCGAGCGTGGACTACGGTCGCGTTCACCGGCTGACCGTCAGCAACCAGGCGATGTGGGTGGCCTGGCGTATCTATCTGGGCAATCGTGCGCTCCTGACACTGGAACCAGGTTCGGCTCTCAAGGAATCCGAAGCCAAACGCTACCTGCATGAAGCAGCAGGGATCAGTCCATGGTTGGGCAACGACAAAGCGGGCGGCGGCGATACCCCGGTACGCGGAGATCCGCCTTACGGCCCCAACTGGTTCATGACGACCAGCGACGGGACCACCAAGGAAGATTGTCTGGTGGGTGGTGACTATGGGGAGCAGGGCAGCGAGATCATGCAATGGGCAGTCAGCACGAATGACGCGGCACTGAAAGCCCAGGCCATCAAGATGCTACGTGCTCGCGCGGCCCTGCGTTATCCAGCATTGGATGAGAAAGGGAGGAAGACGTTCATCGTCACCGAGCCCATTGGTTGCCGAAACCCCTACGAGATCGGTTGGCACATCGCCTACCTTGGACGCGGCACGGTTTCGGATCTGCTGGTCGCGAGTCTCGGACCCGAGGTCGTTGGCCGCGATCTCGTGGGCTACGTCCAACAAGCCGTGGCGGACGGGCAATTCATGTCTCGCATGACAGTTTCCTCGAACATGATGGGCTGGACCGAGGGTCTTCGGATGCCGGACCTCTACGCCAAGTTCGCGAGCCTTGGACCAACAGGCGTCAATCTACCGATGGGCAGCGATCAACCTGACTTCGCATGGGCTGATCGCGACAACATGGCGATCGCGGCCAAGCATGGTGAGGAACGCTTCTGGGCCGTGCTCAATTGGCGCGGAGCGATAGCCATGAATCGGTTGGCTCGCGTTTTTGTGACGAAACCGTCCGCCGCCTTCACAGGAGACGTGGAGATCGACGACGTGCAATACACACCCGCGGGCTCCAACTATCTCGCCACGGCCAAAGTCGAAGGCTACGACCCCCTCACGCCACCGGACAATCCCGTCAATGCGAACAACGGCCAGTTCTTTCCCGTGGCGATGAGGCCCGATCTAAGCACGCCGCCGGTCAACAGCCGGGATGGCGGGCGAGCCGACGCCTACACATTGAGGTACGGCCGCTGGCTCGTCGCGCTCAATGCCCACCCTAGCCGCAGTTATTCGCCCAAGCTGCCCGCGGGATTCAAGTCGGCCGTCGACCTGGCTTCAGGCAAGACTTATAGCGGCACGGTAACTCTCGCGCCCAGGTCGTACGCGGTGTTCTACTTCGATGCGACAACACCTGTCACGCTGGATGCCGGGAATCCGCTTTCCGTTGTGGCGTTAGGCGGCAACGAAAGCGCGAAGTTGAGCTGGGCCGCTTCAGCAGGGGCAACAAGCTACTCGGTGGCCCGGTCGAACAGCCCCGATGGCCCGTTCACAGTCATTGCCAAAGACCTGACAACCACCAGTTTCACGGACACATCGGTTGCCGCAGGGAAGTACTACTACAAGGTCATCGCGCATGCAGTGGCTGGAGACTCGGGAAGCGCCTCCCCGCCGACGGCAGTGACAGTTGCGGCAGCCGCCCTTCCTGCCCCTTGGCTCGCCTCGGATATCGGCGCAGTGGGGACACCTGGCTCCTCAAAATTTGCGAACGGCATCTTCACCATCCAGGCCTCTGGCTGGGACATCTCGCAAAGGGCCGACTCATTCCACGCAGCGCTTGCACCGGTCATGGGGGATGCAGTTTTGACTGCCCGCGTCCTATCTCAGCAGAACGTCAACGGCTGGGCAAAGGCAGGCGTGATGTTCCGCCAGAGTCTCTCAGCATCTTCGGCGTTCGCTGGCGTGTTTGTGACGCCCTCCAATGGCATCCAGTTCGTTACTCGAGCCTCCGACGGCGTAACTGCACTTGTAGCTGGCACCCTCAAAGGTGCTGAAAACGGCGCGGGAAGTTGGGTTCGTCTGGCGCGTTCTGGCGATACCTTTACGGCATTCACATCGATCGATGGACGGCAATGGACGAAAGTTGGCATCGTTTCGCTCAAAAACAGTCCAAGCCTTCTATATGCGGCCATCGCCTCAGATTCCAACAAGGACCCGGAGTTGAGCACCACAACCCTGGACCAAGTAGTTCTTGCACAGCCCTGAGCTCGCTGTTGTGAAAGAGCCGTGCGCGAAAACCAGCGCGCGGGCTCTATTCAGGCCGTTCGCTTTAGATTCACTTCGATCTAGAAGCGCGGTCCAGGCAGGCATCATCGCGAACAGCGACTCGACCAACTATCAGGCCTTGCGCAAGAGGATCGTTCAGCATCGGTGTTCGCTACGCAAGGCGTTGATGAGCATTGACTATCTCCATCATGCGGCGAGAAGGCTCGATCCCCAAGCCGCCTCGAGAATCATCACCGAACTCGATCGATTCGCAGCTCTTCTCAATCAATAGGACCCGGCCCACTCGCGGCGGTGAATGATGTCGCTTCTTCCGCTGGGCTCAAACATATACCCAATACCCCAGACCGTCTGGATATAGGAAGACGCCCCATCCTTGAGGAGCTTGCGAAGTCGGCAGACCTGTATATCAAGACTGCGATCAACCACGCCAAGTTCGCGGCCTTGCGCGACTTGAGCAAGCCTCTCCCGCGAAAGTGCCTGCCCCGCATGACGAACAAGGGCTTTGAGTATCGCAATCTGAACCGTCGTGATACTCAGAACGCGTTCGTCTCTGCGAAGCGTGCGCGTTCCAATGTTGAACTCGAATGACCCAAATCGAACCACCTCGTTTCCGATGGAGGGACCGCCAGGCACCTCCCTCGGGGGGCTGCGCCGCAAGATCGCCTGAATACGAGCACGCAATTCACGAGGATTGAAGGGCTTTCGCACATAGTCGTCGGCCCCCATCATCAAACCCGCAATCCGATCAGAATCTTCTGCTCTTGCGCTAAGAATGATGATCGGTGTTCGCACGCCGGTACCGCGCAATCTCCTGCAGATCGAGAAGCCATCCTCTCCTTGAAGCAGCAAGTCGAGAACGATGAGGTCAATTGGGCGTCGATGCAGGATCGACGAAAGCGACGCGCTATTCTCGGCCTCGAATACGCTGTAGCCCTCCTGCGAGAGATAGTGCGCGAGCAGATTTCGCACACGCAGGTCGTCATCAACGATCGCAATGGCGTCGGCACGATGGGGCGTGATCATAAGAACAGTCTCCGAGAGCTAAAGGGCAAACAATTTCCGTGCTATAGCGGCGGAGCAAGGCATGTTCCATCGCGCACGGCCAGGTCCGCGTGGTGCCAAATCCTGCTGCTCTCGACTTGCCAATCGTCGATCCTCAGTCGGCATTCCAGTCATCTTGATAGCGATGAACGTCGATGCCTGCAGCTATCAGAGGTTGGCGATTGCGTTCCCGCGTGATTCGCGGGCTTGCCAAGATAAATCCTCGGATCACCTCCTCGCGCATCACGATACGGTGATTCACGGCGAGTTCTTCCACTACTCGCACGATCTTGCGCCTTGCGATGCCACGAAAAAGGGCGGGCACGCTTTTGAGTAATTGCTTGAGCAAAGCGTCGGCGTCGTCATGCCATGGCAGTGCTTTGGGTAGCTCTGGCACAACGTCATACTCGTCTTCAGTCAACTTGCGCCACACGACCAGCAAATGACCATCTGCATCACATACGGATGCGGTGAGTGTCATCTCCGCTGTTCTGGTTGCATCATTGATCAACCGGCATCCGCCCCTGAGCAATAGGGCTTCCAGCGTAGCGCTCACGTCAGCTGCCAAAAGTCTAAGGCAAGCACGTTGGTCTGTTTGCTCGGATTCCACGAGAAGCAAGCTGATGGTTCCGCCTGCGTCCAGTTCACACCACCCTGCGCCCTCGTCTCGCGTCTCGAATCCCAGTACGCCGCCATAGAGGGACTTTGAACGGTTAACACTGGACACGGGAAGTTGGACGTGACTTACGCCAAAGACGACAAGGGCCTGATTCATTGCGGGTTGTCCGGTTCGATTGGATGCTCAGCGAGCGAAGCGAGCACAGGGACGAGGCGTTTCGATGCCAGGGCCCCTGCGTGACGCAACGCCGCAGCAGGCGCCTGACCGTCTGCGAAGAGTCCGATTACATACGGCAGCGAGGCGATGCGCGCTACATAGCACGGCCCGGAGCTGGTCCAGATCATTACTTCGCGTGCATGGCCAGCCTGCAAGATTCCCAAGTGGGTATTGAGCCAACTGAGCAGAAAGGCAGCTGTCGCGCAGGCCACGTCAGACAATGAATCAGCCGACGTGCACAGGGGCAGACCATCATCAGTAGCGATGATCGCCGCTCGGAGGTCGCTGCACATCTCGTGCAAGCGGCGCATTTCAGACTGCAGTTGAATTTCCAGCGACATGACTTCGCGAACCTCGATCGCCAAGGATTCACAGGCATGCATGAGTCGCCCGTATACGAAAGAGGCAACGTAAGAACCCCGCCAACGACGAGCACTTTGCTATCGCTATTCCGTGCAGCGCCAGCCCATAGACCGTACTCATCGCTCCTTCACCGACGTGCAATCGCACAAGATCCGTCGGCAGAGCGGCCAAGGGATCATCGGGCAGCAAACTGCCGCCTCCCGCCTGCGCGATGACGAAACCGTCCTGATCGAACAGTGCCGCCGACGACGCACCCTCATCGATCAGTGGTTGAAGGGCGATGGTCAGCGAAGCTCCTAGCCTTTCGTAGGGCGCGGGTTGCGTCAAGCTGACTTCGATGCAGCCCTCGTGGTGCAGACGAAAGAGCGTCCGGGCCATCATGCTTGCCGGCTCATCCGGAAAAAGTCGCGCGAGCTCTTCGCCATGCCACGGCAGATACGGCTTGCGCAAAAGCAGGGCGCGCAGCAGCCTTCCCGGTATGTCGGTCACTGGACCAGAGACGCATGCAAGAGCGCCCGGTGCAGTGAGGTCGATGAAACGGGGGACTTCCACTGTCATGGCGGCGATTCACTATCGAAGATCGTGGCCAAGGTCTGCGCAGTTGCCTTCGCATCCAGAATAAGTCGGCCTAGCGGGCACTGAGGCTTGGCTGAGACGGAAAGTACACCGTATATGCCAGCATGAGTAACCAGCATTGGACCGTTCCGGCCTTCGATGATCAATTGCAGAAGATCTCCGCGCGCAGATTCATGCGCGGCCCTTGATGCCAATGCGATGAGCGCGGCACACATCGCTCCGAAACGGTCGGGATCCATGCCCGGACCAAGAGCTGACGCGACGACTCGGCCGTCGCGTGTCACGAAAGCACAGCCCTCAATGGCACCATGAGTGCTTCTCAGAGCACGCAACACCGACCGTGCTTTACTGGCTTGCAAGGGCGCCGCTGCAACAGAGTCGACCACAGATCCGCCGGTTGACTCTTACAGGCCTGCTTCGATTTCCGGCATCGCGATGCGAGCCTTGGCGAGCACCATCCCGAGGTTGGCCCCCTTTCGGCACACAAAGGCTGCCACCTGCTGCTGGCGCTTTCCTCGCAGAAACACGTGGATCAGGTTGTTGCTATTGACGATAACTTCCTGGAAGTAGTGTTGGCCGTCTTCCGGAACCCCTCGCGCCGTGCGAAAAAGTTTCTCGATCGCGACCACATTGGCCCCTTGGAAGAGATCGGCCGTTGCCGCAGCGAGGAGTTCGACCACCTCCTGCGGATGTGAGTCGACCGTTTTCACCCCTAGCAACATGCCGGAGGCGAGATCGATGAATCCGGCGGCTACACACTCTGGCACAGTGGTCACTGCCTTTTGCAACATATTGTCGAGCTGGGACATTTCTTTTTTCCTTTCGTGGGTTGTTTTCTGAGTCTTATCGCTATGGATCTTGATGAAGAGGCAGTACGACAGATTTCGCGACCAACGAAGATCCTGTAGTCACACTCCTCATGCGCTCGATGGCTGGTGCGAACGCACGGAGAAAGTCAATTTGGGCCACTGATTGGACCCAGCCTGGATGGATGCGACGAACCTGCTGCAAGGCAACCTCGCCAGAAATGCGTCCCTGATGCCGCCAGATCCAATAGGCAGCCAGCATGGTTCCGGTACGCCCGAGCCCTGCGTGACAGTGCACGGCGATGACCTCTCCGCTGGCCATCAGCGCTTCGATGCGTTGGCACAATTTGATGGCCTGCGATACCTCAGGGGGCTGCATATCGGTGATCGGGCTGTTCTCGACCACCAAGCCGTGGCTCCTGGCCAATTCGCCAGGGAACGGTCGGTCTGTGAGCGAAAGCAGTCTGGTTACGCCACAAGCCTGGAGCAGATCGAGATCGTATGTAGCGGACCGCAGCAGACCAGGCCACGGCATGCCTGCAAGCTGCCCGGGAACAAGCCATACGAAACCATTGGGGCCAAGCGGGCGAGGCGGCTGCGGCCCGAGCGCGATAGCAGCCAGCTCCGGGGCAGAGCTCCTGTCGGCCGAATGCCGCGCCCCCTCTGGACATGAGCCCGTGCATAGGAACAGTCGACCAGCCTCGCTGAGCGGCCTGTTGAAGAATAGACGCGCGCCGCTGTGCTCCTGTACGTGCCGGCTGGCAAGCAATACGACCCCATCGGCGATCGATCGACTTTGACTGAGATTGTGCATAGCGACGAGCACCGAGCGTTGCTGTCGAAATCGACGCAACAACGCGAGGATTGGCCCAGCCTGTTCGCTTGAAAGGCCTGCTGTCGGCTCGTCCAGAAGCAGCAACGGGGAGTCCACCATCGCGCGGCGAAGCAGCGGCATGAGGCGCTGGTCTGCCAGCGGCAAACCGACGACCGGCATGTGCAGGTTCGGCAACAGATGCTCAAGCTGCAGTTCGGCCAGCCAACGTGTCACGCGGACGTACTGCTGTTTGTGGGTCAGACGTGCCCGTTCCGGCCAGTCGTGGACGAGGTTTTCGAATACGGTTGCCAGCAGCAGCTTGGCCTTCTGCATCACCAGCGGCGGATGCTGTCCCTGCAATACGTAGTCAATGCGCCCCTCAACACGGATAGAAGGATGATCGGTGTTCTCGCCCGCGATCGTCCGCAGCAGAGTCGACTTTCCTGTGCCGCTGGGGCCAAGCAACACAGTGATTCCCTTTTCGGGGATCTCCAGATTGACCTGGCTCAAGACCTGATGGTCTCCGTAGGAGATGCAAAGTCCGCGCAACGACAGCACGCTACCCATAGCGGCGCCCCTCATGCAACGCAGGGCTTAATCGGCAAACGCTGCGACACTTCCAGCATCGCAGCCAGCGTCACCAGAGCCGCACGCACATCCGAGCGCTCGCGTGTGTCCATGGTGAGCACCGGTGGCGTGCACATCATGCATCCGCATCGTGCTCTCGCCGCGTGGAGATAGTCGTCGTAGACCGACAGAGGTAGCTGAGGCGCGCAATCGACGTGGGTAAGACCAACTGCCATCGGTAGACGTTGTCTCGGCACCTGCATCAGCGCCGTGTGATAGCGGCGGAAGTCGGCAACAGGGTCTGCAGCGGAATGATCGAGCACCAGAAGCACTGCATCGCTCTGTTCCAGAAGAATCTCCCACATGAAGTCGAAGCGATCCTGGCCTGGAGCTCCATAAAGGACCACGCGCTCGGTATCGCTCAGCTGCAAGATCCCCATGTCCATGGCCACTGTGGTCGTTCGCTTGAGATCGGCGACCTCGTCGGACGCTTGAACGTCGGTGTCGACGGCCTCAATGTCGCTGATCGTGCGAACTGCAGTAGTCTTGCCTGCCCCCACCGGGCCGAGGAAAAGAATGCGGCTCTCCATGATCAGCTCAACAACTTGGTCAAGAGCTTTCCCCAGAGGGTGACTCGAGGCGGAACCTGGGGCTGATCGGTCGCAGCTTTTTCTGCGAGGAGCACCTCGTCGTTGCGCTGGTGCGGTCCGCTGCTCACCCTTAGATGCCCCTCATCATGCAAGGCACGAAGTACGTGCTGCACGTCATCACTCCGAAGTCCAAGTCGACGATGAATCAGATAACCAACAGAGGGGGTGTAAGCCAGGAGAACGCAAATTCGCGCATAGATTCCAAGTCTCTCCGCCGGCAGTCGCCGCAGCTGTGGCCAGCTCGCCAAAGTCAGCATCTCAGTTTCGAATGCGCTTTTGGCTATGTCGGTTCTGGATGACGGGAGATTCATACTCAAGCGACGTGGCTAGAACCTGCAACGGATAGGGGAGGAGTCATCTTTTCCAAGGTAGGGCGGACTCAAGATGACGACGGATAACCTAAGGCGTCATTGTTATCAAAAAGTCTTAAGTTGATTAGGACGAAGTTGGAATTTCATTCGTCCGCTTTCGAAAGGAATCTGGAACGACCTATGCCATCTCCCCATCAAAGACAATTCGTATTCCGGTTGCCATGCCCATCGCCAGACAGCAATTGGCCTCAGCAAGCCATCGAGATCCATCGACGATGAAGAAGCTAGGACTTCCCCCCAACACGCGCGTCGGCAAACTCGCCAACCAGCAGGCGATCTCAGCTACCAGTGGATTTGTCATCCACGACACTTGATACGCCATCGTTGAACTACCAGGGGACATAGCTCCGATGTCACGCCTACGCCAACAGTCGGACATCCAATTGATGGCTCAAGTACATCGCTCGCGCTAAGAACTGCCACAGGCCTCGGCTGTACTCGCGCGAGAGCTGGAAGCATCACGATTCGGCACGCCACCCGAAGTCGACGGGGCAGCGCTTGCCTCAATCAATCTAGAGGTATCGTGCCCACATCACTTTCACAGACGCACTGCTGGATGCACTGCCTGTTGAGCTCGTGTCTTGTCCTGCAGGCTGCCGCAAGCGAGATTGATCGATGACCGTTTTGGCGCCAAAGGAGTTCGATAAACCTGAGCGCCCAAGATACCCGGAGTTCACCAATCCGGAAATGGTTGTGTTGCCAGCTGTCTGAATGACGTCGCCTGCGATGACGTTGCCCGTGATCTCATTTCGAGAACCGAGATTGATCACGCCTCCCGAATACTGCTTGTTGGCATCGTAGCTTCCGGCGAGCAGCGCGACATCCCCAAGTCTGAGCTCCACCAGTGCGCCTTTTTTGCAGAGATTAGAGGGATAGACGTTGGGGAAGACGGTGTTCTGACAAATGATGTCGAAGCCGGCGTAGTTCGGCGAGATGACGAAAGTATCGCTCGATGTCGAAATATTTCCGGTAGACAACACGGTGTTGTAGTAGTGGCCGGATCCCAGATTGACGTTGCCCTTGAAAAGTACGGTGCCAGGCACGAGGATCGTGCTTCCCGAAGGGCCATTGAGGTTCCAGGTGTTGTTCCAATAGCCGAAGCAAGTGTTCTGTGCCGAATAGCCGTTGCATATCTTGATGCTGCATGATTTGGCATCGTAGGTAGCCGTGTCGCAGAGGTAGTCCTGCTGTCCTCCCGAACCTGCGACGAAATAGGTTTTCCCCTCTGTGAGCCCTGACACGCTATGAACCGTGACCTTGATGTGACCATCGGCGTCCCGGTCAAAGACGAAGTTCGCAGAAGACATGAAGGACAAGGCATCAATTACCGGGGCGCTGGTCGCCTGCGGTTTCACTGGGTCGATGCTGACTTTCAGATCGGGATCGACAGTGAGATGTATGTCCTTGCTATAGCTTGCGATCGGCTTGACTGCTCCTGCGACCATGCCTGCTGCGATATGACTGCAGCAGCCGGTCTCCTCGAAGTTTCCTTGCGCAAGGAGTTCAGTGTTGACGGTCGATTGGCGCCCAAAGACGGTTCCCTTCGAATGCACCGTGTCTGCCTTCGTGCCATCTGTGAGCGTGACGTTGCCGATGGCCTCGATGACACCGTAGGTCCCGCCATTGGAGTCAATGACGTTGCCATTGGCCTTCAGGGCCGTAACCTTCAGAGCGCCTCCATGACCCGTGATGTTCTTCATCGACTGTACGGTTCCGTAGTTCCCTTCCAGATCGACGTCACCCTCCGCTACAAGCGACTTTGCGTCACCGTATCCTCTCAATGACACACTGCCTGAGGAATACACGGAGTCATAGCCGGAGATGCTTCCGCTGCCGGATATATTGCCGTCAACGTATATCTTTCCGTCCCCTGAGCCTCTGTACTTGTTCTCTCCACCGATATCCAGTGGGCCGCGGATGTTGTTCCCGGTAGGCAACTGCGATGTCTCATCACCATTGCCTGGGGCTGCGCCGGCGCAATAGACGACATCCAGCGTACTGGTGGCCGGCCCTGCCGGCGCGGTGATCGTCGCTCGCACACGAGAGAGTCCCCCACAGTAGGTCGAATCTGCAAGCACGACGTCCAGCAGCTTGCCGGAGACTGCCTTGAGATCCCCATTGAAAGCGATCGCATCTCCCGATTTGAGGGAGCTGATTTCCGCCCCCGTTTGCAAAAGATACTGACGAACAGCCTCTGCCCCCGACCATGCGCCCAGTTGGGCTTGCGTCGCGGCATGCGAGGTCAACGACTTGGACTTGAATCCCTTGTCGTAGCTCATGGCCGCAAAGACCATCACGCTCAACGAAAACCCGATCAGCAGGACCATGAGCACTGTGGCAATGCCTCGTTGAACACTGCTGCGAGAATGGCGCGCTCGGTACGGCGACGGGATCAGGTGCTTACCTGTCATGATTGAATGTTCGTCAAGCAGAGGATGAGTGTGGTTGGACTGCCCGCAACGCCTTTGCCCAATGTACTGTTGCGATACGTTATCGAGAGCTGAAGAGGAGCGGTTGCGGGATCAATGCCAGTGATGGATTTCGATACACTCCCAAATGGCCAACAGTCAACACTGTTACGCGCATTGAACGCTATCGAAGAAGGCTGCGAGCGGTCGGCAACAAGAGGAAATGCTTTCCAGGTCAACGAATTGAAGTTGCTGCCAATAGGACTGCATGGCGCTGCAGCCCTGAGGAGATACAAGCCATGACCATCGCCAGCATCGCTCCACAATGCCATGCACTCACGTGTGGCAGCATCACCCGAAAGAGCTGGATCCATCTCAAAGGCGATCGCATTTCCTGACGTGTCTGTCACGGCGATCGGCTGGACCGTACCGCTTAGGCGCTGAGTCTTGGCGTCGAAGGAAGCGTTCTGCAGGAAGACAATCTCCTTTCCGAATGCAGCCCCTGGCACGCCAAAACCGGCCGACTGTAGCGCTAACTGGGCACTCAGCAGACCGGATGCCAACTGCCCATCCTGTTGGGCGCTGGGTACCAAGCCCGGCTGCTCCTTGGTTCCGAAGACGCTGTTGAGAACTCCGCGATACACAAACAGCATCGAGAGAACGACCAACAGCGAGATCAATAGGCCAACCATCAGCCCGACGATCGTGAATCCTTGGATTCGATGACGCATGACCATCTTCAATTCTTCAGAAGCAGTGGATCGCTGCTGCCGAATCGAACGGGATCGACAGCGCGGAACTCCACATGCGGGACCTTGACGGTCTTGCTGACCCCGCTGGCTGTGACAGTACTCTCGGCGATAGAGCAGCTGCGGTCCACCGACTTCAGTTCTATCCCTTCGGCAAGGGTCAGCTGCAAGGAGGTTTGGTTGTTACCTGCATCGGGACACCCATCCGCAAATCCCGTCGCCTGCAACTGCGATCGCAAAGCACCAACTGCCAGGTTCTGCGCATTGCCTGTACGCTGCGCAGCGGCGGAACGCGCCGCAGCGTAGGCGAGGGCAAAGCCAAAGCTCCCCACGAGGATGGTGGCCACCAATGCTTCGAGAAGCATGGCGCCTCGCTGCTTGCGCCTCGGGAGATGCGCTTGTCTAGTTGAGTGCATTGCTTCCATCGCTTGGGTACTTTTCATTCCCTCGGCTCACGACATAGGAACCTGCGCCGCAAGTGACCGAATTGATCACTGCCGTCACCTGCAGCGCCAGGTTATTCAATGCAACACACTGCACACTCTGTCCGTTGAGGACGACATTGGCACTCGTCTCTGCGATCCAGACTGCATCACCATTGCATGCCAGCTTGCTGGGCACTCGGTCATAGACACAGAGCTTCGCGTCAGCAGCCACCAGCACGGAGGACGGAGCATCCCCGGACACCGAGTTTCCGTTGCGCAGCGCAACACTCTTGGCGTGTGCCATCGCCTCCACCAATCGGTGTGTGCTCTGGCGTACGCGTGCCGCATCAACCCATGCGGTTGTAAATGGCGCGGCGATCAGCGCCAGAAAAGCCATGATCGCGACGACCACCAGCATCTCTATAAGCGTGAAGCCATCACTGACCGATTTCACCATGTCGAGAACCCGCAGGCAGAACTCGCAGACTTGACACCCGCGTTATCAAGTGACAATTCGCAGCCGGCAGAGCCGCTGATGCCCGACGCCTTCAACAGGTATGTTGAAGCGGTGCTCTCCACCGTATAGCTGAAGTACTGGCTCATCGAAGCACTCCAGCCTGAAAAAACCTTCGAGTCCGCTTTGGTGCCGCGAGCAAAGACCTTGTAGTCAAGCTGAAGCTGGCGAACGTTTTCCATATTGAGCGCCAAGGCACCCAGATCAGCTCCAGCGGCACGAGCTCGACTCTTCCTTACATAGGATTCATAGGATGGGAGAGCAATAGCCGCCAAGATCGCAATCAAGGCGACCACGATCATCATTTCAATCAGCGTGAATCCCGCCTCACTCGATCGATAGCGCGAATGCGGCGACGAATGATTCGGCCATTGCGAAGCAGCTATGCCCGTTGGCTTCAATTTGATTTCCCTGAATGTATGAGGCATGTGAGGGGGATTGAAGAATCCGTGATCACTTCGAACCAACGAAATCGCTTGCTTAACCCAGAAGGCGCTTGAGACAGTCCGCACCTCATCGCCCTCCGCATGCCGTCCTATCGATAAGGTGAAACCAACGCCCAGCAGAACGCAAGAGTTGGAAAAGCACGAAGTCTTTCCTAAATTGCCGGGGACGACTAGAGCGGATTCAGGACTTCAATCGTCCATTTGGGGATGAAAATCTTTGCTGGGCCGGCCTGCGAGTTGAGCCGGCCTTTCGTTGCCGCAGAAGCAGAGATGTGCCAGGCGCTCAACTCGGCCCAAGGCCTCAGTTCATTTGCGCAACGGAATTCGACAGGCGTTCACCGCGACGGTGCATGGCGAGATCCACTGGCAGAGCTCAGGCGACAAGCTCCCCGGAGCGCGGGGCAGCGCGCTATATGGATGCCTTGCCCCACCTCGACGCAATGAGCATCCGTACCCCATCTTGAGCTGTTGCGCGCAGATCATTGATTCTGAAGTTGTGCCCTGACCAATGCAGCCCGTTCGACGAGGTTGAGCGCCGACAGGAGCAGGAGCTTGCGGGCGTCGGTCCGCACGCTCAAGAGGGATGCCGTGTGTTTTGTCGATCAGTTTCCGGAAGCAGTTACTTCGGGCTGCCATGCAGCCAGAGCCAGTTGCGTCTGGACATAAGCCAGGATGCTGTCAGCCTGCGCGGCCAGTTCAGAGCGCGCGGCTCGTATGTGAGCTACGCGGTGTTCCAGTGCCTGCGTCGGCGCCTCCATACCCGCGTCCGCACGGATCGATGCGTATTCCTGTGCAGCGCGAGCGCTGGAGCGCGCCGCATGTGCTTGCGCCAGCGCACCCCGTGCGGCGGACCAATTGCGCAGCGCACCTTCGCTGTCTTCCAGAGCCTTGAGCACAGTCTGCTCGAATGTGTGCCAGGCACGCTCGCTTCCCGCCCGCCCAGCGGCAGCGCGTGCCGCAATTCGCCCCGCATCGAGCCAGTCCCACTGCAGGGCGGGGCCGGCGGCGTAGCGCAGAGAACTCCCACGACCAAGCTGGCCTAGAGGAGCACTGAGGCCCATACTGAGGTCCAGGCTCACGCGCGGCAAATGGGCACGCTCGGCAAGTACGGTGTTGCCCAAGCTTGCCCGCAAAAGAGCGTCCGCCTTGGCTACGTCCGGTCGCTTGGCAAGCAGTTCGCCCGGCTGCGCAATCTGCATGGTCGTCGGAGAATCTGGAAGCTCCGCCGCGGCGACGCGATGGTCCCAGTCCGGATCCGAGGTCAAGGGAGAGCGCCCGGCAAGAACCGCCAAGGCGGCCACGCTGACGTGGCAAGCAGCCAGCAACTGACCGCGTTCTGCCTCTGCTCGGGCGATCGCTGCGTCGGCCGCGATCACCTCGCGGCGATCTGTCAGACCCGCCAGTGCGCGCTGCTCCAGCAGGTTGGCACGTTGGCGCAGGAGGACGAGTTCCTCGTCTACTCGCAAAGCCTCCTGCTGATGGCGGCGCAACTGCACGTAGCTACGCACCACTTCTGCCTGTAGTAGAGCGGTGGCCGCGCGGGCATCGGCTTGGGCCGCATCGAGCTGACGTTCGGCGATGGCCGAAGCCGTGCCGATCCGACCGAAAAGGTCAAGTTCCCACGACAAGCCCTGTGAAATCATTCCGATCCGCCGAGACGGCGGACGGGACAGGCCCTGCCCGTAGGGATCTGTCTCGGCCACGGAAGGCCGCGTGGCCAGGCTCTGGGCCGACAGACGACCTTGCGGCAAGACTTCTCGCTCAGCGACGTCCGCCATCGCACGAGCTTCTTTGATCACGGCAAGTGCGGCCTGGAGCTCGTGATTCCGTGCCATGGCCTGCTCGACCAAGATATTCAACTGTGGGTCTTTCAAGTCCCGCCACCAATGTCGACTGGGAACGCCGACGGGCAAGCCAGCATCGCCGGCAGCGGGGCTGGTGACGTCGAAGTCCGCATGACGCTGGACAGCACTGGGCACAGCGCTGGGCGGTGCTATGGCCGCGCATCCTGCCAGCAACGAGGCGAGCAAGAGAGGCGCGCCCACACGCAAAGAACCCTGAAAGTAAGGGAGGAATAGTGACATGTTGGGGCTCCTCAGGCAGCAGGGGCTTGAACCCGGTAGGCAATGGCATAGAGCGCAGGGATCAATCCGAGTGTGATCAATGTGCCGAGGGCGAGGCCTCCCATCATCACGATAGACAGGCTGGTCCAGATAGCCCCGCCAAACAACCACAGCGGCACCAGCCCCAGAATGCACACCAGCTTGGTCATGACAATGGGACGCAGGCGCTTGGAGGCGGCCTCCTCAATGGCTTCCGCAGCCGGCATGCCGGAACTCCCGGCTTCCTCGATGGCATCGATCAGCAGTACTGCGTTATTGACAATGATTCCCGCCAAAGCCAGCAGACCGAGCGTACCAACGAAGGTAAGGGTGGTGCCCGTCAGAGCCAGAGCCAACGCAGCGCCGATCGCAACGAACGGGATGCTGGCCATCACAATGAGGCTTTTGCGCACACTCTCGAATTGCCAAACGAACAGCAGGAACATGGCAATCATGCAAGCGGGCAGCAACTGCGCAATGGCCGCATTGGCGTCGATGTTCTCCTCGATCTCGCCACCCAGCGCTATTTGCACCGTACCTCCCCCGCGGATTTCCTGCAGTACCGGTGCGACCTGGTCAGCGATGCCTTGCGCGGTCAGTGCGACGTGGCGAGCGCTCACGGTGATGGCCCGCTCCTGGTTGTATCGCTGGATCACGGAAGGTTGTGGTTTCAGGGCCAAAACAGCCACCTGTCCCAGTGGCACACTGCCCTGACCATCGGCTTTCTGTATCGGCAGAGTCGTCAACTGATCGATCTGGGCACGCAATGCGCCGTCGCCTCGCAGGATCACTGGCAACACGGTGTCACCTTCGCGGTACCGACCAATAGCCGTCCCAGCCAGCAGCATGTCCAGGCTGCGCGCGATGTCTGCGGTACTCACGCCGGCGGCATGCGCCTTGGCCTGGTTCACCTGAACGTCCAACTGCATCACCATTCGCTCCGCATCAGTCTGGACATCGCGCATCCGGGCATCGGTCTGCAAGGCGGCCGCCAGCTTTTCAGCTGCTTGCCTGTGACTTTGACCATCGGTGCTGGTGAGACGGAATACGGCCAATCCAGCATCCGAAGCCCCCATGGAGAACCGCTTGGGCTCGAAGCGTACGTCGGGAAAGCGCTCGCTCAGGCCCGAGCGCACGCGCTCAATCACGGCGGCATGAGTCATACCGGGAGACATTGTCAGCACGGCATAGGCCCGGTTTGCGGCGGGCGTGGGTGGATTGAGTGCAAGGATGAATCGAGGACCACCGTCGCCGACATACACCGCATGGCTCGCCAGTTCGGGAAAGGCTGCGCGATCGGCCAATGTCTTGCTGACCGCAGCAACCTTGTCGAGCGTGTGCGCCGTGCTTGTGCCTGGAGCAAGTTCGATCGACATCTGCAGTTGCCGCCGTTCCGACGCAGGCATTAGTTCAGAGGGAATTTGTCCAAACAGCCATCCCGCTCCGCACAGCAGCAGCACCATCGTGCTCACATACAACGCCCGATGGCGCAGCACCCAACGCACCCTCACGCGATACCACCCGGTCAACGCCTCCACGGCACGGGCGGTCCGACTAAGTTCTGCATGGTGCTGCGCGAATCGCTGACTCAGCAGTGGGGTGACCGTCACCGCCAGCATCAACGACAACATCAAGGCAATTGCCATCACGATGCCCATGCTGCGCAGGTATTCGCCCATCTCGGTGCTGCTCAACACGAGAGGCAGGAAGGTCAGAATGATGGCGAGCGAGGACACCAACAGCGGTACCAGCATTGAATGGCCGGCCTTCGCTGCTGCATGTTCGCGGGTTTCGCCCAGCGAGAGACGCCGCTCCATGTCCTCAGCGACAACGATCGCGTTGTCGACGAAAAGACCGAGAGCGATGATGATCGCCCCCACCGAGATGATATGCAGATCGATGCTCAACAGCCGCATGATCGCGAGGGTCCCCAGCACAGTGGTGGGGACGATGGCCCCTACGATCAAGCCGGTTCGCCAGCCAAGGAACAGTACGACCACGCCCATGACGATCATGGTCGTTTCGACGAAGACTTGGCCCACTTGTTTGAGCTGCTTGGTCACGATCTGTGCCTGGTCCGTGATAGGCACCAGGGTCATGCCTGCCGGCAACCCGGCTTCGAGCTCGTGCACCCTGTCACGCAGCCGATCGGCAAAGCTGACAACGTTCAGGCCAGGATCCATGGAGATGGCGATTACTGCTGCCGGCGTTCCGTTCACGAAGGCGCCGCTCATTGGTGGATCCTGGGTAACGCGCTCAACGCGAGCGATCTCACCCAGGGGCACGGTGCCGCCGCCGGGCAGCGGAACCGGCGTGGTGCGAAGTTGTGCGGGATTTTGGGCATCACCGGTCACGTTCAGCGACATTTCAGCTCCGCCGACCTCGAGGAAACCGGCTGAGGCGATCACATTGCGAGTTGCGACCGCCTTCGAGATAGCGCTCGGAGTGAGCCCCTTGACCGCGAGCGCCGGGATATCCAGGATGATCTGAACTTGCTCGTCACGGATGCCGTGCAAAGAGACTCGCTCCACGCCTGCAAGGCCATAGAGCGCGTCGCGTAGGCGACGTGCGTGCTCGCGAACCTCGCCCGCGGTGTAGCCGGGGCCAGCCAATCCCATCGTGAGCACCGCGACTCGACCGAATTCGTCATCCACCATTGGCCCCGAAGTCCCCTCCGGCAAAGATGAATGCAGATCCGCCATGCGCAAGCGCAGGCGTTGCCACACACCCGGCAGCTTGTCGGGAGATACGGTGGGATGGAGTTCAACGTAGGTAAATGCAAAGCCGGATCGCACCGTTGTCTTTACGCGCCTGACCTCAGGCATGCCGAGCACGCTCTCCTCGGTTGGACGCGCAACAAGCTGTTCCATGCGCTCCACGGTAGCGCCCGGCATCACGCTCATCACAGTGGCAGTCCGGACTGTGACCTGCGGCTCCTCGGTGGAAGGGAAGTCGAGTGCAAGCCAGAGCCCCGCGAGCACGAGGCCCATCGCGGCCAAGAGAGTAAAGCGAGGTCGCTTCAACGCGTATTGAGAAATGCCGAACATGGCCGCTCCTTACTGAGAGACCACCACTGGAATGACTTTGGCGCCGGGAGTGATAGATGCGCCACCCGCAACGACCACCTGGTCGCCAGCCTGCAAGCCTGTCGCGACTTCGATCCAGCCTCCCCGCACAGTGCCCAACTGGACGGCTGCAAGTTCTGTAGTCCGGCCGTCTGCTTTCAATCGCAGCACGCTGCCCGCATCACCGGTTTGCCCCGGCAGGAGTGCACGCAGTGGCACCTGTACGCCGACTTTGTTGGTAGCCATGGCGCGTGGAAAAACTGTGGCCGCCCACGTAGAGCCAACTTGCGCGACGTCAGGGACAGACAGAAATACCTGCCGCAGCCCCCCAACCTCGAGGCGCCCGGAGACCCGCAGGACTCTGCTCTCCAGCAGGCTTGTACCGCGGCGAAGTTGGACCAGCTGACCGGGCTGCAAGTCCAAGTGCTCGGGTACCCTGACTGAAAGCTCCCGGCCACTGCCGTCGATCGTCATCACTGGCGCTCCGGGCCCAGCCGTCTGTCCCGGCTCAAGAATACGCGTGGCCACTACGCCTGCCGCAGGCGCGCGCAGCTTGGCGTGCCCCAGGGACCAACCAGCCAGGTCACGCTGAGCCCGCGCGCTGCGCAGAGCCGCCTCGGCAACGATAAGCTCAGCCTGGACGGCACTCCATTCACCTTCGCTCGTTGCTCCGGCCGAGTGGGCTGCCCGGGCTCGCTCGACGCGTAAACCGGCTTCGGTGGCCTGTGCTTCCGTTCTTGCTACATCGCTAGCAGCGACCGTAAATTGCGCCTGCAGCGGTTCCTCATCAAGCATGGCCAAGATCTGGCCTTGTCGAACCGCGGCGCCCGGCTCTACCAGTACTTGTGCCACGAGACCCGAGATCGGAAATGCCAATTCAATGCGCTGAGTGGCGCGCACTTCGCCGACGTATTCCAAGGCCGTTGAGGCACTATCTCGAACCGGAACAACGTATGCGGGACGGCCCTTCTCGGCCACGAGATCAGGCTGCGTCCGAGAGCATGCCGTTACAGCAGCCAAGCTCACGGCGACGGCGACCAAGCGCACTGATCGGGATTCAAAAAGACTTTGCTTCACAAAAAAACTCCGAGGCACTCAAGCAAGGATGGGTTGTGCGGGACAGCTCGACTTGCTGCTGGGGCGGACCAACGCCGGGCCACGAGACTGCATGGATGCCGCGCACTGAACTGTAAGAAGCTCAGGGGTCATGCGAGGGGACAAAACTGGCCACACAAGGGAACCAATTGGGACACAACGGCCTGTCTTGGGACAGTGCTGCGCTGGAGCGAGCTGCGTTCCACCCCCCTCACGATACGCTCTCCCTCAACGACAGATGCTCTCTCACGGGGCCCGATTCTTTGTCCCTTGGCGTAAGGAATCTATGCCAAGTCTCAAGCTCTGGAACGGCACTTCTGTCCATCGAGGGTAAGGACAATCTCGGCCACTTGGGTAGTTTTTGGTCTAGGATCACCACAACCAGAGTGATTGAAGCCGTCCCTCGTTGAGACATGCCATTGGGGAGCAGAAAGACACGCTTCTATGCCTTCATTGGAAAAGCAAGATTGCCGGTGGCACCAGTGCCAGCACTGGCTCCTCTCTCCCGTTTTCGTTCAGCCGCTTCACCCGCAGACTTGACTGATGCCTAAGCTGCTCAACAAGGCACCCGCAACTCCAATTCCCGACTCGCGGACGCTGGCCAATAACGTTCCCCATGTGACCCAAGCGCTGCTCGGCTTCATCGAGGAACGAGGACTGGCTCCGGAGCGCTTGTGCCGCGGTTTGGGCTTCACCTACCAAGACCTGATGAGCCGCGAGTTGCTGCTCTCATACGATCAGGTCAGAACCGTAATCCTGCGCGCGCAGCTCCTCCTCGGAGATGAGCCCGCGCTCGGTTTGGCAGTTGGCGCTCGCGAGACACTGGTGTCGTGGGGTGTTGCAGGCCTGGCAATGCTGACGTGCGAGACTTTCGGTGAGGCGATGCTCTTTGGCATTGAGCACCAGAATGAAGGCGGCGCAATGGTGGATCATCGATTCGAGGTACACGGTCGGCGCATGTTCTTGGACGCGGTACCCCGAGTCTTCGATCTGCTCGTCGAACCTTTTCTGGTCGAAGAGTCATTTGCTGGCGCGGTGGCTGTAGCTCGCTCAGTTGTCAGCAAAGAGTTCAGCCCAGTGCGCGTGGATCTGGGCTTCCCAGCGCCGGCGAATTCAGCTGTCTATCGCAGGTTCTTCCGCTGTCCCGTTCGATTCGATGCAGGCTGTCACCGCATGACCTTCGATGCTCATTGGCTGGATGCACGGGTGCCTGGCTACGACCGAATCACCTGCGGCTTGCTACGCCAGCAATTGAATACGCTGCTCAAGCGTCCGATTGGCAAATCCGACCTTGTGGAGTCGATGTCGAATCGGCTGCGCTTCGATATCGACGCACGCCCCAGGCAGAAAGACTTGGCACAGATGATCAACGTCAGTGACCGCACGCTGCGGCGGCGTCTGAACCAGCAGAACGTGAACTACACCCAGTTGCGGGATGGCACTCGTTTTGAACGCGCGTGCGACCTGCTGAGCCACACGCAGATGACGATCGCGCAGATCGCCGATGCGGTTGGCTATTCAGATGCTCGCGCCTTCCGTCGCGCATTCAAGCGATGGTCAGGACAGTTGCCTGGAGAGTTTCGCAGCGATCGATAGCCTCCGTTTGGTCAACGCTCATCAAGGTAGCACCGGCAACTGATTCAGCCTCATTGTGAGGCACGGCTATTGAAGGCGTGGACTGGCGAACCACCACGTTGCAAACCATTGGAGGCCAAAGTTCATCAGCACTCGACGATATTGAAAATGCGGGCCATGAGCGTTTGACGGAATGCAATGAGGGCGGCTCCTCTCTCCGCAGGACTTCCCAGTTGCTCTTTTTTTGAACCGAAGCCTCCCCCTGATCTCGCCTTTTGCTTCTGCTGCTCAAGTCCGTAGATGGAAATGAGAAAGTGCAAGCAACTATCGAAGGCGACCTCACCTCATATCCTAGTCCAGCGTGCCAATTTTTATACGGCTTTCTCTGTGGATAAACGAAACAATTGTCTCCCTCATGCGATGGAGTATCGGCAGGAAGAAACCTGATCTCCGCGATGCAACCTACGTTCTTCGACGATTCGTGTGACAGCAAATCGCACGAATTATGTCGCGCTACGAGTTCATCAATTCTGTCGAATCGCGAGTTTCAGTTGCTTATTTGTGGATGACAAAGAGGGCACCGTAAGATCGGATGAGATTTCTGCCCAAGAGCAAATCCCTTAGCATCCGAGCTTGGCTTCCGCCGCCCCACGAGTGGGCCGACCAGGAAGCTTTCAAGTCCGACGGTGATGTGTTCCCATAGCCGCTGGAATCGCATCCTCGACTTCTCCACGGGCGCCGCAAAGATTGATACATAGCCAAATGAGATGCATCGGCGATGCCCAAGACACGTGAGTGATCAGACGCGAGCTCTTTTCGGAAAGAGGCAAGCGACCTCGCTCTTGCCACTCGGGACAAACATGTATCCCACACCCCGGATCGTCTGGATGTAAGAAAGCGACCCATCTTCCAGCAGTTTCCGAAGATGCGAGATTTGCATGTCCAATCCCCGATCAAAAGCACTGTGTTCCCGACACCGGGCGACCTGAGCCAGCTTATCCCGAGAAAGCGGTTGCCCCGGATGGCGGGCAAGTACTTTGAATATTGCAAACTGAGCAGTTGTGATATTCAGAATGCGGCCATTCTTTCTAAGCGTACGCGTGCCCATATTGAAATGGAACGGTCCGAAGCGGGCAACCTCGTTACTGATCGATGGTGCCCACGGCTCCTCTCTTGGTGGGCTTCGCCGCAAGATAGCATCGATACGGGCACGCAGCTCGCGTGGATTGAATGGCTTGCGGACATAGTCGTCAGCGCCCATCGTCAGACCCGCAATGCGATCAGCATCTTGTGCTTTCGTGCTGAGGATGATGATTGGTATCCGTACACCCGTGGCGCGCAACCGCCGACAGATCGACAAGCCATCCTCCCCAGGCAACAGCAGTTCGAGCACGATAAGGGCAATCGCGCGACGACTCAAAATCACCGAGAGCGATTCGCCATCGTTGGCCTCAAAAACATCAAAGCCTTCCTGCAAGAGATGACTCCCGAGCAACTCCCTGGCGAACGGATCTCCATCCACGATCGCGATTGCGCGGTCACCACGAACTGTCTTCATGGAAAGCGAATCCTCGCGCGCGAGGGGCAATGACGACGCACAACGTTGAACTTGCCGAGAGGCCTCGCGATTCTTGCCCCCTTCAAACCCATATCGTTTTCACGCAGCAACACAACGCTATCCGGCATCTATTCGGATCAGTTCCGCTTGAGCTTGGTCTGAGGAACGACAGATCTGCGGTGATTCACCTGCTTGACTTACGGTACTGTCCCCCCAGTCGTGAAGGCTGAGCTTTTCCACGGCCATATCTCCAAAAGCGCACACTGCCTTCGGAAGCTGTTGACGGCTCGTATAGAGAACACTCAGGCCGCGACCGGTCCGCTTGTACTGCGGCAAGACAGGAACCAGCTTGCCCGACGCCACGTCGGACGAGGTCAAGACAGACGGAAGCGCCACGATCCCCATCCCAGCGCACGCCGCCAGACGCTGAACGTCCTGCGAGTTGCTGATGAAACGTCCGCTCACTTTGACGTCAATCTCTTCATCCCCCGGCCCCCGCAAGCGCCAGGTGGCGCAGTTACCAGAATCCGATTGCGAGATTACGCACTCGTGCTTCGACAGTTCTTGCAGAGTCTTGGGCGCTCCGTGCGCCGCGAGATAGGCCGGGCTGGCAAGCAAGCCTCCGTAGCCATGGAGGATCTTTCGTACGGCATAGCTTGAGTCCGACAAGGAACCACCTCGGAAGGCAATGTCAATCCGCTCCGCGATCAGGTCGACCAGGAAGTCGCTGAGCACGAATTCAAGCTTCACCAAGGGATATTCAATCAGAAATGCATGGACCCATTCCATTCGAAAAACCTGGAAGAAATTGGCCGGCGCCGCTATCCGCACCAACCCTCTTGGGTCCAGACTGTCCATCCTCTGCCAACGGCCGGCCTTCACCAGCGCCTGCACCGCAGAACTGCACTGCTCTTGAAAAGCCTCCCCTTCGCTGGTCAAAAGCAACTTTCGGGTGGAGCGCTGCATCAGTCGAACGCCAAGGTGTTCCTCGAGTTGCTGAATGCGTCGGCTGACAGTCGCTGATGGCATCCGCAGGCGTCGGCCCGCTTCGGTGAAACTTCCACAGGACGCAACTTCTACGAATATTGCAACGTCATTGAGATCAAGCACGGGGTACTTTCGTCAAAGAGTAGGGCGTCGCTTTCCATCAGGTTTTTTCAGTCCCGCAGGCCTACCTGAGCTCCGGGACGGGACCAATTTCGGGGCGTTTCGGACTTCGAACAGGGGTGGGAAGCGCGCGGATTCGTACTGGCTGGTTGTCCTGAGTCTCTCTAGATGCTCGGAGAACTGGTCAGCACGGAGCTCAAGGGGACAAATGCTTCGCTGCAATCGACAGGCGTCGAGGCTCCGGGGAGCCCAGTCACGGTGACATCTCTCGTATCCGATGAAACGATCGAAGAGGCGAAGCTCACCGCCCCCGGCCCAAGCACAAAATGAGTGGCGGCAGGCAGCGTACTTGGTCCACCGTTGTGACCCGCGGCAAAGGTGGGAACGACATCGAATACGACATTGTCCAATGCAATGCCTAGCGGATTCTTCTGCCCATTCACCTCGTACCCCGCAAACGTGAGTTGCCCCCCTCCGTATTTGGCGCTGCCGAGATTGCGCAGGCCACGTACTTTGACATCGCTGAAACTGGGGTATCGAGTCCCGCTATCGCTGCTGTAGAAGGAATCAAATACCAATGGCTGCCTCACACCGCGCATGCAGATTTGACTGTAGGTCACACCGGAGACGTTGCCTCCTCGTGTGGAGTCTGACTTGATGCGAAGCCCGATACCACCTGCACTGTCAAAGCCATCGATTGAAAGATCGTTCACCATCACGTCGCTCAGGCCAGCGTAGGTCTCGCTGCCAATTGACATTCCGTGGCCGTAGTAGAAGCGGTTGTGCAAGAAAGCGAGTTGCGTTGACGGATTCTTGCCATTCGCTTTGATGGCGACGTGATCGTCGCCGACACTGACGTAGGAATAGGCCAGCAGAACTTGTTTTGATCCCATTGGATCAAAGCCATCGGTGTTTTTTACCGTCTCAGGTGTGAAGCAGGTCGCCGGCGTTGCGACATCTGGAGTTGAACCCTCCGGGCAAGCATAGCCAGGCCGCGTATAGCCTCGTGTCGGGGAGACAATCTTGATGCCCCATGCGGTGACTCCAGTGACACCGGTAGGCACGACATGGAACCCGGGCGAATTCACAACAGCTGTGCGATACAACGTGAAATTGCTTCCGTTGCGAATTTCAAGAAGGCGCGGAACCTGTTGGTGCAGGCCCGAAGACTTGTTTTGGTAGGCGACATCCCACCAACTCCTCCGCCCCGCGTTAGGCCCACTCGTCAATATGCTGCCGCCACGGCCATCAATGGTCCCGTTCCCCAAAACACCGCTCCCAGCGGTATCCTTGGCCAGGATGAACGGAGCGCATGCTGAGGCGTCTGTTGAGGTCGCCGTGCCGCAAGCTCCAGATCCGTCGTCGTAGTCGACGGGATTGCGCGACGCAAATAGCGTGACACCTTCGTCGACCCACAGTTGGACGCCGGACTTCAGCACCAATGGACCGCTGAGAAATCCTGAGGAGCCTGATGTATCGGAGATTAATTTGACCGCTTGACCCGCTGGGCATGCGCTTATGGCAGCCTGGATGCGTTGAGTGTCTGGCTGCGAATTCGATGGATCTTCATCGCTTTGATCAAGCGATTCCTGAACCGGCTTCAGCTTGGCCGACAACGTGGCACAAACCACGCTCGGCAGCATAGGCTCAGCAACGGTTCCCCACTGAGTCACGACTGTTGCCCTGGCACCTGCCAGCACAGGAGCAGCGGGAGGCATTACATCTGGCAGGTTTGGCGTGGTCCCCGTGGTAGCAGAAGCCGGTACCCACGCTCCTGAGTAGCTTGGCGCCCCACCACCACCACCACCACCGCAAGCTGCCAACAAAGCGCAACCAGCGATGATGAATATTGTCCACCACACTTGCTCAAAGCAGATGCCTTTCCCTTTACGTTGATTGCAGTCACTCGCACGAGCAGCAGAGTGATGACTTGAGGCAACCATTGAAGGAAGCACAGAACACGTCAGAGATCCGTGCATGAGCAGCCCGAAGAAAGTGAGAACAAAGCCAGCGCTGAGGGGCTGCAGGAGTTAGATCCAGCAGCCTTGAAGAGAGCAAAGGCGATTGGAAATAACATACACAAGCCGCCAACAGGTTAATAGAGCAGGGACGCGCCTGCATCCGGGAAGGACTCACCCCGCATCGAGGACATGAATCACTCGAACTGGGCTTCGCGCACTTCCTTCAAGCCGAAATGCGCATCGGGTGCGCATTCGGAAGGTGCCGACATACGGCAGGCGGATTTTTCACTGAACGCAGACGCGCCACTAGCGCAGGATGCGGAGTTCAATCATCCATTTCTGAGCGAATGACAGAATCGACGCGTGCAACTTGACAGCAAGAGCGTGCATCGGGCGCCCCGAAATTGAGTGAGTTACAGGAGCCGCTCTTCGATCAATGTCCCGCTACTCCGGCTCAATCTGGGCCAGGCGCAGCGCCTCCTTCAATCGTGCGTCCTCTCTCTCGAGATATGACCTGAATGCCTGGGGCTCCCCGCCAACAACGCGAAGCCCGATGGTATTCATGCTTTTAACCAGCTCCGGGGCCGCGAGCGCGGAGGCGGCGGAGGCATTCAGCTCGCGCACTTGTTCCTTCGCAGTAGCACGACGGACTGTCAGACCGAACCAGGACTCCGACTCGAATCCGAGGACGCCCGCTTCGGGGAACGTTGGCACCTCCGGCAAGGACATATCACGTTGTACCGAACCTACCGCAAGAGCCTTCAGCTTGCCACTGCGCACGAAGGGGAGCGCCTGAGGAAGGTCCGTGAGCATGGCGGAAACCTCGCCTCCCACAAGCGCCTGCAGCGCAGGGGCCCCTCCCTTGTAAGGCACATGGAGCATGTCAAAGCCGGCTTTTTTCTTCAGCAATTCAAAGCCGAGGTGCCCAGAAGACCCCCGGCCGAAGGACGCATATGCTCCTTTGCCCGTGTTCGCTCTCGCCCAAGCAATGAAATCCCGCAAGCTTCCCACGGGTACGCTCGGATGCACCGCAAGCAAATGCGCATTGGAAGCACAAAGGATCACTGGGTCGAAGTCCTTCAGCGCATCGTATGGTGCTTTGACCAAGAGGCGAGGCTGCACCAGAAAGCTCGCTCCGATCAGTAACAGCGTCTGGCCGTCGGCCGGTGCCTGCAACGCGGCCTGGGTTGCAATCACCGTGCCGCCCCCCGGGCGGTTATCCACAAGCGCTGCCGATCCACCCGACGAGCTCAAGCGCTCTGCCAAGGCGCGAGCCAACGTATCGGCTGCACCTCCTGGTGCATAGGGCACGAGGATCCTCAGGTGTCCAGGATTTGCATACACCCTCGTTGCCCCTGCAAACGGGAGCAATGCCCCCATGGCCAACAATTGCCGGCGCGAAGCATTCATCGGTTCACCACTTTGTTCCACTGATCGACAATCGCAGAGCGCTTTTCCGCAAAGAAGCCCCAATCCACACTGCGCAGTTTGTCGGCCGTCGGAACTGTGGCTGCCACTTCTTCGGGTACTTTGGCCTTGCCGTTCACCGGACGGGCATTGCCGATACGTGCCCAAGCCTCTTGCGCCTCGAGACCGAGCATGTGATTGATGAAACGCTCTGGTTGATCCCCGGCGGTCGGATTGACCACCCGGGCTACGCTCATGGGCAGAGCGTAGCCCCCTTCGCTCGGCACACAGAAGCGCAGGTCCGCAAGATCAGGATCGCGCATCATGGCCAGCACGTTGCCGCTGAAGTATGGTGTGGCCCAGATCTCCCCACTCTTGAGCCAGCCAACCGCAATGCTCTCCTGGTCCCACAGACCTGGGCCACGAGTACGCAGTTGGTACATCGCCTCCATGCCTGCGTCCGGTGTTCGAATGCTCCCCCCTTTGAGTGAGGCCAGGGCATCCAGCGTGTACACAGAAGAGTTGTAGGTGATATTCGGTGCGGAGACATGGCCCTTGAGATCATCACGCAACAGATCTGCCCAGCCAGCAATGGGTTTGGCAACCTTCTTGGCGTTGTAGGCAATTCCCCAGGTCCCATAGGTGACGGGCAATGCGAAGCGGCCCACAGGCAGGCGCACCCGCTCGTCGAGCTGCGAGAAGTTGGGGATCTTCGACGGATCCATCTCCGCCACCAAACCGGACTTGGCAAGCAGCGGCAGCAACACGTCGGTAAAAACGCCGACGTGCAGGCTCGGCTGGGCGCGGTTAGCCTGCATCTGCGTGAAGCGTGCATTGTCGAATGACTCGATCACCCTGGCCTCCTTGCCCGAAGCATAGGTATCAAGAAAGCTGCGTCGAAAGTTGCCTCCCAGCAGGCCGGGATACCACCCGATGGTCAATGGAGCGGGTTGTGCCAGGGCGGATGCAGACAGTGTCGAGAGAAGGCTTGCGGCGGGCAGAGAAATGGCACCGCCGAGGATTTGGCGCCGATTGAGGACTTGAAGCATGGTTGTTCCGGAGAGTTAGCAAGAGGTTCTTCAGGAAAGCATCAAGTGCTGCTTCCCGCGAGATGACGCAGCCATCCCAGCCGATCGATGACGACCGCGGCGAGCAACCCGAAGACGACCAGCATCGTGGAGACTGCTGCGGCGACCGGATCGTTCACGTCAAAAAGATACTTGTAGAGCGCAACCGGCAGTACGATCTGCTCAGACTGGGTCACAAACAGACTTACGGTGAACTGATCGAGTGAGACGATCACGGAGAAGATGCCCCCGGCCACGAGTCCCGGGACCAGACCTGGTAAGACCACACGGCGGAAAGTGGTGGCGGGACTGGCCCCGAGGACCTCGGACGCTTCGAGCAGGGACGGCCGCAATGCCAAGGCGCTGGTCAGCAGCGCCCGAAACATGAACGGGAAAACGAGCAAGAGATGAGCGGCCAGCAAGCCAGCAAACGTGTCGACCAGGCGCAACCGCGTGAGCGAGTAAAGCAACGCAATGCCGATAATCAACGCCGGCACGATCAGCGGAGAAAGGCACGCAAATTCAACAGCTCCGCGCAAGATACCTGGCTGCATCCGGCGCACGCCTAGCGCGGCGGGCAACGCCAGAAGAGCTCCCAGCAACGTAGCTAGCACTGCCAGAACCAGGCTGCGAATGGCCGGCACAAGGAAAAGACCTGAATCCCAGGCGGCGGCGTACCATTTGAAAGAGAAACCCGTCGGTGGAAATGTGAAGTACGAGCGCTCGCTGAAGCTGAACAGCACCACGACAAGCAGTGGCAGCATCAGGAAGAAGGTCACGAGACCGGCGAGCACCCATGCTGTCACGCGCCAGAGGCGATCACACGAAGGCAACATCAACCGTTCCTCCCTTCGATGCGTCGTACCCCTCGCTTGTGAGCGGCATATGCGACCAATACCACCACGGTAAGGATCAACGAAAGTGCAGTGGCACGGGGCAGATTGAAAAGCACCAACGCATCGGTGTAGACCTGCACGGAGACGTATTTCACAGCGCTTCCGCCCAAGATCAGCGGCGTCACGAAGGCTCCGAGCATCATGCTGAATACCAGCACTGATCCCGCGATCAAACCCGGCGCCGACAACGGCAGGGTGACGGTGAAAAATCGCCGAGCCGGCCCCGCGCCGAGGATATCGGCCGACTCCCGAAGTCTCTGGTCGATGGCCTGCAGCGAGGAGGTCAGCGAAAGAACCATGAAGGGTAGAAAGACCTGCGTACCGCCAATGATTACTCCAAGCAAGTTTCCGCTCAGGGAAAAAGGTCCGTCGATGAGGCCGACCCACTTCAGAAGCGAATTGACAAGCCCTTGCCGTCCGAGGATCAACAACCAGCCATAGCTGCGCACGACAGTGTTGACCAGCAAGGGCGCAGCCACCGCGAAATACAGTAGCCCTCGCCATCGCTGCGGTGCAGAGGCCACGGCGGCGGACAGCGGGAAGCCAAGAGCGGCACACAGCAATGTCACCAGTGCGGCGACACCAATGGTCTTGAGGATGAGTGTGAAACTTGCGGCATCGCCGAGGAGCGAAAAGTAGTTCGTCAGCGTGAAGCCAGGAAGCACCTGTCCAAAGCTTTCGCTGCGAAAACTGATGCTTGTCATGTCCGCAAGTGGTAACACCAGCAGCAAGATCAGCATCAGCGAGGCAGGCAGCAACGCTGTCAGCGTGCCCCAACGGCGGTAGAAGTCGACGCGACTCATGATGGGTCGAACGCCACACAGCAATCCGCGAGCATCACATGCACCGCCTGATCGCGGTAAAGCTGTCCCTCGGGGAGGCCGAGTACACGAGAAAGCAACGGCCGCCGATCATCCAGTTCCAGGTGCAGCAGAGTGCTTCCTGTTTCCGGGACGACTTCTCGAATTCGCGCAGCAAGTGCACCCGGCCCTGCACCCAGTTTCACCTGTTCGGGACGAACAGCGAGGCGTGCCGGGCCGGCGGGACGATCGAGCCTGACAGGAATGCGTACAGTCCCCCCCAGTTCGAACACTCCCGCCAACGGGTCGTAATCGCCAGTCAGGAAGCTGATGTCTCCGATGAAGTCGGCGACGAAGTCGTTGACTGGACGCATGTAGATCGAGGTTGGATTGTCCAGCTGCTCAATGCGACCACCTCGCATGACAGCGATCCGATCCGAGAGATGAAGGGCTTCTTCCTGATCGTGAGTCACGAAAAGGAAGGTCGTGCGCGTCTCCCGGTGAATGCGCTTGAGTTCGGTCTGGAGTTGCTGGCGCAACTTGAGATCGAGCGCGCCCAATGGCTCATCAAGCATCAGCACCGAAGGACGTGTCGCGAGCGCGCGCGCCAAGGCCACACGTTGTTGCTGCCCCCCCGAAAGTTGCCCCGGGCGCCGCTCACGCAGGTGCGGCAACTGAATCAGCTCTAGCATCTCATCCACTCGCTCGGTGATCTGCCGTGCTTGAAGGCGTTGCGCCTGCAACCCGTATGCAATGTTCTCCGCTACGGTCATGTGCGGGAACAGCGAATACTGTTGGAACACCATGCCGAGGCGCCGCTCCCGGGGAGGAAGGTTCGTCACGTCTCGTCCATCGATGAAGATGCTGCCCTCCGCAGGCCTCTCGAAGCCAGCGATCATGCGCATCAAGGTGGTCTTTCCGCAGCCACTGGCCCCCAGCAGTGTCAGGAACTCTCCGTCGCGAATATCGAGATCAATCCGATCGGCGGCCAGCGTGGCGCCAAAGCGCTTGGATACGCCGCGCACGGACACTTTTGCCCCGACGCCACGACCGTCCCGCGCGGTAGGTTCGCATGCGGCATCAGTATCTTTTCGCATGTGCGGCATCATCCCTTGCTCAGGAAGCCGCCGATGGTCTCGTCGGTATGAAAGACAGGCTTCTCGTGATAGTGAGGGCCGTCATAAATCTCGATGAGCACACTGCGTTCATGGGCCACAGTGGGACCATGGGGATGATCCTTGGGATTCATGTAGAACGATCCCGGCGTCAGGCGCAATCCTGAATCGGTGTACTCGTAGTCACCTTCCAGGCAGTACATGAACTGGTTGGATGCATGGGTGTGTTTCGTCGGGATACGCCCCCCTTTGGCGTACTCCAGCAAGGCGATGCTCGCACCCGTTTCGGAATTCTTCCAAAGGAAGTATTGGCGAAATCCGTAGTCCGGAAAATCGATCCATTGAGTTGGATCAAGTGCCGTGGTGCGGATCAGGACTTCAAGCGTCTTGAGGTCGGGAGGAGTGTTGTCGATCGTGGTCATGTGTACCCGCTGATTGGAAGTCCGGATCGGGACGGCTTAGTCTGCTAGCCGCTCTTTGCGCACGGAGTTGCGAAGGATGCCCACGCCTTCGAGCTCCACCTCGACGATGTCGCCATCGCATAGCCACACAGGCGGCGAGCGGCGCATGCCCACCCCTCCAGGGGTTCCCGTCACGATGACATCGCCCGGTTCAAGCGTGCAGAACGTGGAGATATGGGAGATCAGTTGCGCCACCGAGAAGATCATCAGATCGGTGCAGCTGCGCTGCATCTCTTGACCGTTGACACGGCACACGAGGGACAACGACCGAGTCAGTGGCAGTTCATCGGTGGTTACCAACCAGGGACCGAAAGCGCCAGTGCAGGGAAAATTCTTGCCGGGCGCCCATTGGCCCGCAGCGCTTTGCCAGTCGCGCACGGAGGCATCGTTGTAGGCTGAGATGCCAGCAACCCAATTCAGCGCTTCTTCGACAGCGATGCGCCGGCCGCGTCGGCCGATAACGACCGCCACCTCCGCTTCGAAATCGAGATCGTCTGATTCGATCGGGCAGACGATGGCGCCACCATGCCCTACCTGCGATTCAGGCACCCGCAGGAAGATTGCAGGAGCTTTTGCCTCTGGTGCATGTTCGCCTTCAATGCGGTGTGCCAAGTAGTTAAGGCCGACGCAGACGATCTTGCCTGGTTGAGGGATGACTGGCAGTGGGCTCAGCAGCGCCAAGTCATGATCGGACGGGGCCGAATCGGCCCATTGCGCGATCTCGGGGAGCCGGTCTTGCTCAAGTGCTGCCTTCAGCGTGCCGCATCCTGGGCCAAGGCGTCGGCCGGCGTCAACCACGGAGCCATCTGTACGCACGACGCCAAAGCCCGGTCCGGCCGAGGAAAGATAAGACATGAGTTTCATGGATATCTAACAGTGAGCTTTCGAACGGGCGCTCAGCCCGCTCGTGCCGGTGCGATCGCTTGGCATGCAATCTCCACGAGGATCTCGGGCGTGGCAAGTGCCGCCACCTGAACAAGCGTCGAAGCCGGAAAGTCGCCCTCGAAGAACTCCTGCCGTGCCCTCCAGACATCCTTGTTGTATGCCATGTCCGTCACATAGATCGTCATGTTCACGACGTCCGCCATGGTGGAACCGGCAGCTTCCACGCAGTTCTTCACTTTGCCGAAGATCACACGGCTCTGTTCGTAAGCGCTGCCGACGCCATGAATGGCTTTCAGGTCGTTGGTTCGTGCAGTGAAACCCGACAGCCACAGGGTGTCACCGGCGCGGATGCAGTTCGACCAGTGGCCCGGCGGGTACTCCGCAACATGGGGAGAGACGATACGTTGCTTGCTGAGGCTCATGGAAAGGATCAGGGTTAGGAAAATCTGGCGGTTGCGAGAACCTTGGCTGCAGTTTGGAAGAACCGATGCATGAAGTAAATTGAGTTGTTTCTCTCCTGCCATTACCATCAGGTAATGACTCTTTGGGACACAAGCTCATGCCTCATCTGGACTGGTACGTCCGCGCACAGCTGAAGCTGCGCCATCTGCAGCTGTTGGTTGCGCTGGACGACTACCGCAGTGCCGCTCGAGTGGCCGCGCACCTGCACGTCACCCAACCCGCGGTGTCGAAGATGCTTGCCGCAATCGAAAAGGGTGTGGAGGCGCCGTTGTTCGAGCGCACAGCTCGCGGGCTGGAGCCCACCGAGTACGGCGTGGTGCTGGTCCGCCACGCACGGGAGATCATGGAAAGTTTGGGCAACGCCCACGCCGAATTTCAAGATATCGGCGAAGGACGACTCACACGAGTGGCCCTGGGCGTCTTGCCCTCTACAGCCGTTTTCCTGATTCCGCGGCTGGTCGCAGCTCTAGAGGGGGAAGCGAACGCAACTGGCGTTGCAATATCCGTTCGGGAGGGAACGATGGAGTTCCTCTTGCCGCTATTGCGTACCGGGCAGATCGATCTGGCAGTCGGCTTCCTTCCAGCCAAGCGGCCCGGCTCGGAGTACAAGACGACGCAACTCTATGAAGATCCCACGGTCACTGTCGTCCGCAACGGACATCCGCTGAGCAAGCTGCGCAAGATCAATTGGAAGCACCTGTCGGACTATCCGATGATCCTGCCGGTCAAAGGATCACTCGTGCGCTCTGCCATCGATAGTTTCATGGCCGAGCATCAGGTCCACGTCGCGCGACGACATCTGGAATCAGTCTCCACGCTAGCCAACCTTGGCGTGCTGCAACTGACTGATTCGATTGGGTTCATGCAGGAGCACTTGGCACGCTACTTCGTGAACCGCAACGATCTGTCGATCTTGCGACTGGATCTGCCCTCGGTAACGATGCGCGTGGGACTGATCTGGATGGCGGAGCGCCAAGTGCCGCCGGCAACACGGCGGGTAATGGATCTGCTCGAACTGTACGCAAAAGAACTATCTGCTTCGAGCTGAGCCAATCTGGATTGGCTCTTCAGCCCATGTCAAAAGGTTGACTACAAGATGATCCGCTGATCCCAAGGCGAGGTGCCACCCCAGTTTATGCAAACGCTCTGCCGACGCATATAGCCTTTCCAGGCATCGGACCCAGCTGTACGGCCGCCGCCTGTCTCCTTTTCTCCGCCGAAGGCGGCTCCAATATCCGCGCCCGTCGTTCCCATATTCACCTTGGCAATGCCACAGTCGCTGCCTTGGGCCGAGAGGAAAAGCTCGATGTTTCCGAGATTGGAGCTATGAATGCCAGACGCGAGCCCTTGGGGCACTCCATTGTGGATCTCGATAGCTTCTTCTAGCGTATCGTAGGCCATCACGTAGACGATGGGCGCGAAGGTCTCGTGCTGCACACACGGCCATTCAGGTTGCACGTGTGTGATGAGAGTAGGCTCGACATAGTGTCCTGGTCTGCTGATCCGTTTGCCGCCGAATACCACCTGCCCTCCCGCAGCGATGGCGTCAGAGACTGCCGCCTCGAAATGCCCGACGGCAGCGGCATCGACCAGTGGGCCGACCACTGTTTCCACATCACGCGGATCACCGACCTTGATTTGGGCGAATGATCGCTTCAGCAACTCTACCAACTCGTCCATCACGGCTCTCTGCACAATCACCCGTCGGGTGCTTGTGCATCGTTGTCCGGTGGTTCCGACGGCACCGAATGTGATGCTGCGCGCGGCCAGCTCCAGGTCGGCCGTCTCGTCGACGATGCATCCGTTGTTACCCGAGCACTCGAGCATGTAACGCCGCCCCAGCGTGCTACCAACGATATCAGCGACTTTGCGCCCGACCCCGCTCGAGCCAGTGAACGAGATCAGAGCGACGCGTGGGTCCGCCACCAGCATCTCGGCGACTCGGTTGTCTTCGGGAATGAAGAGCGTGAAAACACCCTCGAACCCCATCTCCTTCATGGCCTGGTTGCACAGGTGCTGTAGCGCAAGCGCGGTCAGCGGCACCTTCGGGCTGGGCTTCCAAACCACCGTGTTACCGCCAATCGCAGCAAGAAAGCCGTTTTGCGCCCACACGGCCGCGGGAAAGTTGTAGGCTGAGATGATGCCGACCACGCCCAATGGCAGCCACTGGTCGTACATGCGATGCTTCGCGCGCTGCGACTGCTGTGTAAAACCATACAGCATGCGTGACTGGCCGGCCGCGAGCGCCGCCATATCGATGAGCTCGCGCACCTCGCCTTTCGCCTCCATGAGCGACTTGCCGGTATCGAGCGCAACAACTGCCGCCAAACCGTCAAAATGTTCTGCAGCGAGTTCGCCGATGCGCGACACCAATTCACCACGGCGAGGTGCCGGCACCATGCGCCAGCGCATATGCATGGCCGACGCAGTGACCATGACGGCCTCATAGTCCTGCTCCGTGGCGCCGGCAACACGGGCTGTCACCGTGCCGTCGGCAGGATTGATCGCGGCAAAAGCCGACCGATCATGCGTTGTGCTCCAGCCGTCGGGACCTGTGCACGCGCCACCGTGCACGGACTGGATGTGAAATTCCGAAAGTACTTGTTGGGTATCGAACATGGGAAAGTCTCAGGGCTTAGAAAGAAAGCCAACGATGGTTTCGTCGGTGTGGAACACAGGTTTCTCGTGGTAGTGCGGCCCGTCGTAAATCTCGATGAGCACGCTGCGCTCATGAGCGAGCGTGGGCCCGTGCGGATGGTCCTTGGGGTTCATGTAGAACGAGCCCGGCGTGAGCGTAAGCTGACTGTCGGTGTACTCGTAGCGGCCCTCGAGGCAGTACATGAACTGGTTGGATGCGTGTGAATGCTTGACCGGGATACGTCCACCCTTCTCGTATTCAAGCAGGGCGATGCTGGCGCCGGTCTCGACGTTCTTCCAGAGGAAATACTGGCGGAAACCGTACTCCGGAAAATCGATCCACTTGTCGGTATCTAGCTCCCGCGTGCGGATCAGCACCTCCAGAGTCTTCATCAGCGCGGTGTCAGGCGGTTTGGTCATGCGTGTGGACTCCTGAGGGACGACCAGCTGCGACCCAGCCTTCGTATTCCCTGCGACTTTCCGGGGTCGCCGGAAACAAACCAAAAATTGATCGGCCACCGGCAATCTGCAGTTCAGCGAAGGCTTCATACTCAACGGCGTCCAGCGCTTCGCTTGCCACCTCTTCGACCAGATGCTGCGGAATTACGACCACGCCTTCCCCGTCGCCCACCAACACATCGCCGGGGTAAATTGCTACTCCTGCGCAGCCAATTGGGCCGTTCAGCTCAACGGGATGCATTGCTATGGGCGTGGCGGGAGGCGCCGACTGGCGTTGATATGCAGGCAGCCCGGTTTTGCGGATGGCCGGCGTGTCGCGGTAGCCGCCATCGGTCACGACGCCGGCCACGCCGCGCTGGTACATACGCGCTGCCATGAGGTCACCCGCGGCGGCGGAGCGCAGACATCCGCCGGTATCAATCACCAATACGTGGTCGGCGGGGCATTCTTCAATTGCGCGGCGGTGCAGGTTGTCACTACGGCCGTAGTTGGACATGGTGTCTATGTCCTCGCGCGCAGGCATAAAGCGCAATGTGTAAGCCGGCCCCACGAGTTGCGGCTGCTCGGTCGACAATGGGCTCACCCCTAGCAGATATACATTGCGAAAGCCACGCTTGAGCAGAGCATTGGCTACATTGGCACTCCCAACCTTCAAGAGCTTGGCACGGGTGGTGACGCTCAATGATTTCTGTTCAGTCATGCAGCGACTCCTTGCGATACGGGACCGATTCGGACCTGCAGGGCAGGCAGCCCCTCAATCTTGGCTTCAAGGAGGTCGCCGTCGACCACCGCGCCCACCCCCTCCGGCGTGCCGGTGAAGATCAGGTCGCCCGGCATCAGCGTGAACAGACGCGACAGCGTGGCAATGATCTCGCGCGTCGACCAGATCTGCTTGGACAAGTCGCTCACCTGACGAAGCTCTCCATTCACCATAAGTGCGATGTGGCCGCTCGCAAGTTCGCCGGTGTCACCTATCGGCACGATTGGCCCCACGGGCGTGCAACGCTCGAAGGTTTTGCCGATCTCCCAAGGCTTGCCGGCCTGGCGCATGGCCTGTTGCAAGTCACGACGCGTCATATCGATACCGACGGCGTAGCCCCAGATATGGCGAACTGCGTCGTCTGCAGCGATGTTCACGCCACCTTTTCCAATGGCCACCACCAACTCGACCTCATGGTGCAGATCCCGCGTGCCAGGCGGGTACGGCACCGCGACCGCATCCAAGACATTCGACACTACGGAGTCCGTCGGCTTACAAAAGAAGAACGGTGGTTCGGTGCCTGGGTCGACACCCATCTCAACCGCATGGCTCGCGTAGTTGCGCCCAACGCAATAGACACGACGCACCGGGAATGCACCGCGCCCGCCCTCAACCGGCACGGCGGTAACCACTGGCTCAGCAACAACGAACTCACTCGCGCGATGGCCATCCATCACAGCACGTACCGGACGCCCCCCCTGGTTCAACACCGCGATAGCCTCAACCTCCAAGAGGATTTCCGGCTGGGCCAGTGCACTGACCTCGACAAGCGTGGCCACGGGGAACGCACCTTCGAAAAATTCGCGTCGTGCGCGCCACACGGCTTCGCGGTGTTCGATGCGCGTGAGATACATATTGATCTTCACGACATCGTGCATCGAGCCACCGGCTGCGGTGACGAGATGCCGGATGCGCTCAAAGATGAGTTTCGCCTGTTCGTACTCGCCACCTCCTGTGGGTGCAAGCGCGCGGTCGCGCGCCGTCAGGCCCGCGATGTACAAGGTGTCGCCCACTCTGAGGCAATTGGACCAAGTGCCGGCGGCTGGCTCGGTGACTTCGGGGCTGATGATTTGCTGGATGGCCATAGTCGCTGTGTTACTCGAAGAAATCCTGGGGTGGCTTGGCGCCCCACTGGGTGGTCTGGTCGGCCGTGCCCGCAAAGATGCTCGGCTCGTGGTCTGCGTTGACGACATCGCCGTCGGTGTAGTGTTCGATGCGGAATCCGAACGGGTCGCGCCAGTAGTCGAAGATCTGGCTGCCGAGCAAGTGCCGGCCCACGCCGCAATCGAGCATGTATCCGCGCTCCAGCAAGAAGTCGTGCGCACTCATGACCGCATCGACGTCCTCCACCTCGAACGAGCAGTGGTGTACGCCCGGTCTATCGGTGCCCAGCACCAGCATGCAGTGGTGATCCACCAGCGCATCACCATGATCCACTCGCAGGAAGGTACCTATGGGGTGGGTCGGTGCATCCGGCGTAGCCAGATGGTCTGAGGCCAGCAGGCCAAAACGTTCGCGCAGCCATGCCACCGAGGCCGCATGGTCGGACACATGCAGAACGAAGTGCCCCAGCCGCTTGACCGGCGAAGCCTGTCGAATGATGCGCACGGCAGTGTTCACCCTGGGCTTGGCGCGTGCGGTGTTGAATGCGATCGCATCGCGTGTCGCCAGCGGGGCGGCCGGCTTCGCGCCATACACCGCGTCAATCTCGAAGCCATCGGGCATGCGCATGCGCACGCGCATGCCTCCGCCGGGCGTAGCATCCAGCTGCTGTACAGGACCTGAGCCGGGCAGCGCCGATAGCCGCTCCAGGTCCTGCGCCGAGCCCACGCTGAAGCCCGCACCCAAAAAGCGGCTGGTTTCGCCAAGCACCGCCTCATAGAGGAACGGAGCATCGCCCGTGCCACGCATGTAGAGGCGCTGGCCATCGCCGGCCACGGAAGCCGGCACCATGCCGAAATCGCGCAGGAAGCGTTCCATCACGGCCAGGTCGGTGACCTGGTAGCGCACGTAGAGAGCGTCGATGGCGCGAGTCATGCCGCAAGCTCCGCTTCTTGCGGCTGCGCTTCCGCGCTACCGTGGCCGAGGATCGACTCCACCAGGTCGCGACGCGAACGCGCTGCTTCCGAGGTCCCTGACCAGGCCAGACGACCGGACGTAAGCACGTAAGCACGGTCGGAAAACTCCAGCGCCTTCGACAGGTTTTGCTCTACAAGCAGCACCGCGATGCCGTCTTCGCGAAGGCGTCGCAATGCCTGATAGCAGATGTCGACATTCTTGGGCATAAGGCCGAGCGACAGCTCGTCGATCAGCAGCAGCTTCGGCTCGGCCATGAGAGCGCGCCCAATGGCCACCATCTGCTGCTCTCCGCCCGACAACGTGCGCCCCAGCGAGTCGATACGCTCGGAGAGCCGAGGAAACAGGTCAAGCACACGCTGCATGTTGCGCGCCGTCGCCTGCCGCGGTCGACTGTATCCACCCACCACGAGGTTCTCGCGCACCGTCATGTCACCGAACAGTTTGCGACCTTCGGGCGACAGAGCTATGCCCTCGAGCACGCGCTTCTGCGGTGGTAGAGGTCCAAGATCCTTTCCGCCGAAAAGAACGCTGCCTGAGCGAGCCCGCACGTGACCCGCGATGCACTGTAGCGTCGACGTCTTGCCGGCACCGTTTGGACCGATCAGGGCCACCACCTCGGCCTCATTCACATGCAGGTCGAGTTCATGCAACACCATGGCCGATCCGTAACCGCAGCAAAGGTTCTCAATATTCAGCAAGCTCGGCTCCTTCGCCCAGATAGGCTTCGATGACAGCGGGGTCACGCATGACCTCCAACGCCGGTCCATCGGCCATCTTGTGGCCGTTGTTCAGCACCACGATGCGGGGGCAGATACGCATCACCTCCGACAGGTTGTGCTCAATCAGCACGATCGTCACCCCCCCAGCGTTGAGCTGGCGGATCAGGTCGGCCAGACGCAGCGCTTCGCCGTGACCCAGTCCCGCCAGCGGTTCATCGAGCAGCAGCAGGCTTGGGCCGGTGGCCAGGGCCCGTGCCACTTCGAGCCGCTTGAGCACGCCCAGCGGCTGAGCGCCAGGCCAGTTGTCGGCCAGCGCGCCGATACCGACCAGGTCAAGGCAGCGCATCGCCTCATCGCGCAGTTGGCTGCGATTCAGTGTGGTCAGCGCGCGCCAGGGCGTACGCGTGATGCGCGAGCCCGCTGCGAGCACCACGTTCTCGAGCAGCGTCATGTTGCGAAAGGGCCGCACGATCTGGTGCGACAGCGCAATGCCACGTTGCGCGCGCATCGCGGCGTTCAACCGGTTGAGCGACTCGCCCTTGAAGCGGATCTGACCTGTGGTGGGCGCAACCACACCGGAGATAAGGCGCAGCAGCGTGGTCTTGCCGGCACCATTGGGACCCAGCAGGCCAACCAATTCACCTTTGTGCACACCAAAGGACACGCCGTGCACCGCGACGATCCCGCCGAAGCGCACCCCCAGGTCGTCAATGGTCAGCAGTGCGTCGGTACTGCCGTTCATGCCGCCCCCTCACCACGCAGTCGGCGCGCCTGCCGCAACACGAGCGGGAACAGTCCGCCCGGCACAAAGCGCATCATGACGAACAACAGCAGGCCGAACACCAGCAGCTTGTAGTCGTTGACAAAGCGGAACCACTCGGGCGCCAGCGTCAGCAGAGCGGCGGAGAGCACGCTACCCCAGATCGAGCCCATGCCGCCGATCACCACCATTGCCAGGATCATTACCGACACGGGGAAGCCAAAGGCCTCGACGCCGACCGTGCCCAAGTAGTAGGCATAGAGGCATCCCGCCAAGCCAGCCAGACCGGTACCGAGCGCGAATGCGGCGAGCTTATAGCGCGGCGTGTCTATGCCTAGGCTGCGCGCAGCTGTCTCGTCAGCGCTCACTGCCTCGAAGGCATAGCCTAGCCAACTTCTCTTGACCCAACTGCAGAACACACCAGCCCCCACTGCGCACAACACCACGAAGTACGGATAAAAGCCGTCAAGCCCGGACTCGGGAATCTGCGAGATGCCGAGTTCACCGCCCAACGCATCACTGGTACGCACTATGCCCAGAAAGAGAAAACCCGCAGCCATGGTCGCGATGGCCAGGAAGTCATCGCGTACGCGCAGACTGCAAAAGCCTACGATCAGGCCACACGCCCCGGCCAGCACGCAGGCCGCCGGGAGCGCGAACCACAGGCCGAATCCGGCCTTGGCGAGCAACGCTGTCGTGTATGCGCCGATACCAAAGAACGCGGCATGACCCAGGCTCACTTGACCACACAGTCCGGAGATGAGGTTAAGGCTCAACGCAAGGATCACATTGATGGCCATCAGCATCAGGATGGACGTTTCGTAAGCACCCATTTGGCCGCTCCTGTAAGTTGAAGTTTCCTGGCGAGCAGGCCGGGCTTGCCCGAGGCCCCGGAGAAGAGCCCCTCGGGTCTGACCAGCAGCACACACAACATGGCCGCAAACGCGATGCTGTCGCGGTCGAGGTAGTTCGAGAAATAGGTTGCGCCAAAGGCCTCGATCAACCCGAGCAGCAGAGCTGCGAGCAGGGTCCCGCCCATGTTGCCAAGGCCCCCAAGCACGATGATGGCCAGAGCTTTGTAGCTTGGCACCGCCCCCATGGAAGGCTCTACCAGGTTGTTGAGCACGCCTACCATCACTCCCGCAGCAGCGGCGAAAGCCGAGCCGATGGCGAAGTTCAGGTAACGCACCTGCCGCAGGCTCACGCCACACGAGGCTGCCATGCGCGGCTCGCTCACCGAGGCACGCCAAGCCATGCCGACGCGGGTGCGGGTGGCGAACAGCGCCAATCCACCCAACAACATGCAGGCCACGACCACCACCGCGATCTCCGCATACTTGATACGCATGCCCCCCAGATCGACGGCACCCGCCAGCGGAGGCACGTGGTACGACAGCCCGTGGTCGCCAAACACCAGTCGCAGCAGCTCCTCGATGGCCAGGAACATGCCAACCGATGCTATCAACGGCACATAGGGCGGTTGCTCGAGGATGGGCTCGTAGCACAGACGGTACATCAGCACGCCGCAAGCCGCCACAATCACCATCGACACGACCAAGCCAAATGCGAAACTGCCGGTCGCGTTGGTAACCACCAGCCCAAGGTAGCCGCCGAGCGCGAAGAGGCCTGCGTGCGCGATATGCAGGATACGCAGCAGCCCAAACACCATGGCCAGGCCGATGGCAATCAGCGCGTACACGGCACCGTTGATCAGCCCCTGCGACGCCAAGTTCAGAAACAAGCTCATGGCGTGTCTCCGTGCATGTCCTCGGCGCTCATTGCTCGGGCGGAGCCAGCAAGGCCGCGTCGTCGATCACGCCGAAGCGCTCCCACTTTCCGTTGCGCACAATGCTCAACGGGAAACTCTTCTTCACCTCATGCAGCCTATTGAAGCTGATGCGCCCGATGGCGGTCATCACGTCGAGGGTTTCCAGCGCGGCGCGAATCTTGTCAGGGTCGTCCGACTTTGCTTTGCGGATCGCCGCCGCCAGCGCGATCACAGCCGCGTGCGTGGAGGTCGAGGCGGCCTCCGCCTTGCTATTGGTGGTCTTCTCGTAGGCCTTGAGGAAGTCGGTGATCTCGGGCAACTGTGAGCCCCAGTCAATCACATTGGTAATCACGGTGCCTTCGGCAGCTTGACCCGCGATGTCGATGTACTGCTGCGAACTCAGCGACTCCGCACCCACCACATCGGCAGTGACGCCGGCGCTGCGCAACTGCGCGACGAGCGGGCCGGCCGTAAAGTAGAAGCCGGTCGCATAGATCACGTCAGGGTTGTCGGCCTTGATACTGGCAATCAGCGGCCCGAATTGGCGGTCGCTCGGCGCATACTCGTATTCTTTGAGAAGCTGCACGCCGAATTTCGGCGCAGCCTCCTTGAAGCCGGCTGCCAGCGTCTTGCCGAAGTCGGTCTTGATGGTCAGCAGCACCGCGCGCTTCTTGCGCAGTACGTCCCCCAAAAGCTTGGCCGCAGCCCGCCCCTGGACCTCGCCCACGCTGGTCACGCGAAACATGTAATTGCCGGTGCGCGTAATCTCGGGCGCGAACGCGATGGCCGCGATGTAAGGAATCTTTGCCCGCTGGAACACCGGCGCAGCTGCGCGAGAGGGACCCGAGAAGCCCGCAGACACGACTGCGCGCACTCCATCGCCAATCATGCGGTTGGCAATGGGCACAGCTTGCTCTGGCTTGCCTTGATCGTCGTAGGCCACCAGCTCAAGCTTCTTGCCGTTGACACCACCGGCACCATTGATTTGTTCAACAGCGAGCTTGGCAGCCGCCAAGCCGGCATTGCCGTCGGCTGCGGCGGGACCGGTAAGACCGGCCTGAAAGCCAATCTTCGTAGTTGCACCCTGCGCTAGCGCCCCACCCGCGAAGCCCATGAGACCTGCGGCACAGAGGAGAACAGAGGCGATTTGCCGAAAGGAGGACAGGTTGCTGCGCATGATTACTTGGTCTCCGTGGCAGATGCAGACGGCGCCACCGACACCAGGGTCGCGCCAGGCTTGAGTTCGACAAAGGTCTCTACTTCAACGGCCACGCCGAAGGGGCCAGCCACGATGCCCTCGGTGGTACGTGCGTGGCGCCCTGCGTCGCCGAAAACGGCCACGTAGAGTGCAGAGCATGCGTCTGTCACCTTGGTTTGGTCGGTGAAATCGGCCTGCGAATAGACCTTGCCGCGCACATAGACGATGCGTTTGACCTGTTCAAGGTCACCGAGCATCAGCTTCAGGCGCGCGATCTGCCGAACGCACGCCAGCTTGGCGGCCACCATTGCATCAGCCACGCTCACTTGGTCGGGCACGCGGCCCTTCACGAACTGACCGTCGGGGCGTTGCGGTGCGGCGCTTGACAGGTACAGCATGTCGCCCACCTTCACGGCGTCGAGGTAGTTACCGAAGGCTGGCTTCAGCACCGGCAACTTACCGTCGGCAAAACCCAGAGCGAGCAGCTCGGTTTTCAAGCGCGACTCGATGGAGCCAGGGGATGGCTGCGGCTGAAGTACCGGCGGAGATTGTGCAAAGGCCGATGCCGCCGAGACCGCCAGAAGCAGTACGGCGGTCAGCGAGCGGATCGGCTGGAGGCGATGAAACATGGCTGACTTTCCGAGGATTGGGAAAAGGGTGGAAGAAAGAGGGATGTGATCGGCGCTGGAGCTCAGTCCAACAGCACGCTGTACGACGGCCGAGCATTCAAACTCTCGACGGCGAAGCCGGCCAGCCGCTTGAAGGCATCAGCCCGCTCTTGCAGCTCCGCAGCACTCAGCACGTCGTGGATGTGATCGAAGCCGCCGGGCGCGCGCTCCTCGACAATCTCCATCACCATTTCTGGCCCGAGGGTGCGGTTCGACAGCGCGATGTCGCGCATCGGCGGCAGGCGTTCGGCCTCGTAGCGCCGCAATCCCTCCCGTGGATCACTGCGCGTAGCCGCGAGATGGTGAGCCAGGACACGCCCATCGACCACAGCCTGCGAGCCCGCCTGTGAGCCTACGGGGTGCATCGGATGCGCAGCATCACCCAGCAGCGTGACGCGTCCGAAGGTCCATTGCGGCACGGGATCGCGGTCAACCTTCGGGAATTCGAAGACTTCAGCGCCAGCGCGCATCAGAGCAGGCACATCTAGCCAGTCGAAATTCCAGGCGTCGAAGGCGCCGGAGAACTTGGTCCTGTCGACTTTGCGATTCCACTCCTCGCGCGGCGGACCGTCACCGCTCTCGCCAAGTTCAGCGATCCAGTTCAACACCACCTGGCCATCGTCTTGGCGCAGCATGGGGTAGCACACGAGCTTCTGGTTGCGGTGCCCTGCGATGATCATCGTACTGCCGCCGAGAAAAGGCGCAGCCGTGACGGCGCTGCGCCACATGAGCTGGCCCCCGTAGCGCAGTGCTTGGTCAGGATAGAAGTGCCGACGCACCACCGAGTGGATTCCGTCAGCAGCCACCAAAAGATCGCCCCGCACAGGCGGTAGCGCCGCACCGGTGCTGCTGTCGACGAAATACGCCGTAACGCCGGTCTCATCCTGGTCGAACGACGCCAGCCGATGGCCCGTGTGAATGCGGTCAGCACCGAGCCGTGCGCGCGCCGCCTCCAACAGGATCACCTGCAGCGTACCGCGATTGATCGCGTACTGGGGCCAGTGGTAGCCGGCCTGCCTACCACGCGGCTCGCTCCAGATGCGCTGGCCGCGCTTGCTGTAGAAGGCCAGTTCCTCAATGGCCACTGCCTGACGGTCCAGCGCCTGCGCCAAGCCCAGCTCGGTGAGTTCACGCACAGCGTTGGGCTGCAAGTGAATGCCCAGGCCCAAGGCCGCGATCTGCGGCGCCGCCTCGAACACCCGTGTCCCGATGCCCGCAGCATGCAGGCTTAGCGCTGCGGCCATGCCTCCGATACCACCTCCGACGACGATGACTTCCATTCATCCGCTCCAGTTGACCAATGAGAAAAAAGATTGCGTTGATGGAAGCGAATCCTAGGAATCTGGTGATTTATGACAATTGAAAATTGACCCACCTCCATTAACCATTTGGTAAACCAAAGCGAGGGATTACCCCAGTGCACCAACTTGGCCTGCCGTGTGCTTACTCGAAGGCAAACCAACACTCGTTGCTGCAACACGATGCCTTGAATTGGGGCTGAGATGCGCGCAGACCCAACTGTTTGGTAAACAGGGCGGCACCACTTCGGTGCATGCCAGCACCAAAGGAAGCTCATGGCAAGACTCGATTGGTACATCCGCGCTGGACTCAAGCCTCGGCATTTCCAGCTGCTGGTAGCCTTGGACGACTATCGCCAGATAGGCAAGGTGGCAGCACTTTTGAACGTGACGACTCCCGCCGTCTCGAAGACGCTGACCGAACTGGAAGAGGGGCTGGGCATGAAGCTCTTCGAGCGCAGCGTACGTGGGGTCACGCCCACTGCGTTCGGCGAATGCATGATCCGCGGTGCAAAGATGATGATGCGCGGCCTGGCCGAGGTCGGCGATGAACTGCACGCACTGTCACATGGCGTCACCGGCAAGATCCGTATCGGCGTGCTGCCGTCATCGGCTATCTCGCTGCTGCCGGCGAGCCTACTGAAGCTTAAAAAGCTATCGCCGGCCACACCAGCAATCGTGCGCGAAGCGACTATGGATGTACTTTTGCACGAGATGCGTTCTGGCTCCATCGAGCTCATTCTTGGCACCCTGCCGGTGCGCAAGGCCGATACCGATGTAGACGAGGAGGTGTTGTTTGAGGACCAGACCACGGTGGTGGTGCGCTCGGGCCACCCGCTCACGGCCCACGAAAGCCTCGAATGGATCGACTTGTCCCCCTATCCATGGGTACTGCCGCCCGAGGGCTCGCTGCTGCGCGAACCGCTCTCGCAATGGTTCAGAGACAGCGGTCTTCCGGAGCCGCCCAATGTGATCGAAACGCTCTCGCTGTCATTCATCCGCAGCTACTTGGCTCATAGCGATGCGATTGCGACCATGCCGGCGTCGACCTCCAAAGAGCTGGCGAAATCGCGTTTCGTCGAGGTGCTTCCTCTTCCATTGCCTTCGTTAGTGCGACCAGTTGGGCTGCTATGGAGCATGGGCCGCCCGCTGTCGCCGAGCGCACGCCTCTTTCGAGACTGTCTGCGCAAAGTGATTGCACAGCAGAGTGAGGGAACAGTCTAGGACCTTGGCTCCCAACTCTGGGCACAACAGTTGAGAGCGGCTCACTCGATCGCGTTGCCATACCCAAGAGGCTGACGGACGATTCGTGAGGACTCCCAAGAGCGTCAACGCATCTGCCTCCTCGACGACGCTCACGAAGCCGCGAACCAACGCGCGTCGAGAAGCAACACAGGCAAGAAGCACACGCTCAAGCCTCGTTGAGTCGATCATGGCTATGAATATCGACATCGAGTCAACTCAGGAGACCTAAGCACTCACGCCACTATTTCTCGAACTGCCTATACGGGAATGAGTCAAAGTTTTGCTTTTTCCTCTTCATCAACTTCGGAAAGGACGCTTGGCTCACAGGCGTCACTTCGCAGTTTTCTGCTCTGGGAGCGCAGCCCAGATCCAGGGGGTAAAGCCCACTCAAAGAGATCGAGTTTCTCCACCGCCATCTCGACGAATGCGGAGACAGCTTTCGGGAGCTGTTGACGACTCGCGTAGATGATGCTGAGTCCTCGACCAGTCCGCCTGTACTGCGGCAGGACAGGAACCAAGTTGCCCTGCGCTACGTCTGCCAGTGTCAGAACATGAGGTAACGCTGCGATCCCGAGCCCTGCGCATGCCGCCGAGCGCAGTACATCTTGGGAGTTGCTCACAAAGCGCCCACTTACTTTGGCATCAAGTTCAAAACCATCAATCCGCCGCAAGCGCCAAGTGGTGCAATTGTTGGAGTCCTGCTGCGAAATCATGCATTCGTGCTCCATCAACTCCTCCGGCGTAGCGGGGGTGCCACGGGCCGCGAGGTAAGCCGGGCTCGCGAGCAATTGACCGTAGCTGTTAAAGACTTTGCGCACGACGTGACTCGAATCCGCTATAGGTCCACCGCGGAAAGCAACGTCGATGCGTTCAGAAATCAGGTCCGCGCGGAAATCGCTGAGGACAAACTCGAGTCTTACTAATGGATGCGAGTCCAGGAAGGCACTGATCCATTCCATTCGGAAAAACTTGAAGAAGTCGTCCGGCGCCGCAACACGCACCAAGCCACTCGGCTCTTGACTGTCCGTAACCTGCTGCTGCGTAGCGCCCATCAAGTCCTCTACTGCCGGACTACAGCGCTCCCGAAAAATCTGACCCGCATTCGTCAATGTGAGCTTTCGGGTGGACCTCTGCATTAAGCGAGCGCCGAGATGCATTTCCAGTCGCTGAATACGTTTGCTGATAGTAGCGGGAGGCATGCGCAATCGTCGCGCAGCTTCGGAGAAACTGCCACAGCGTGCTACTTCCACAAACATCGCCACATCATTGAGGTCAAGCACAGGAGTCTTCCGTCATTAGAGGGCACCATTCAATGGCGGTGCCCGTGATGCCGACACTTCGCCCGCCGCCTCAGTCAGCGTGAATCTAGATTCACGAGAATTCCCTAGCCAGGCCCGCCGCCACGAAGTAAACCAAAGTATTAAATACTCGGTTTATAGGCTATTTACGGCCAGCTGACCAAGTCCATTTGTTAACAATGGGTTCTGCGGTTGCAGCACAGGAGCATGCCGCCAGCCGCCTCCCTTGAACGGAGTGTTCATGCGTCTGAGGACGCGAATCCTGAAGAAAGAAGCTGGACACCTATGCCCCATCCGTCGACGCGCGCATAGCGCCGAACTCAAGACTAAGGTGATGACTCATGCCAGCAGGCAGACGCAAGCATGGCGGCAATGGCATCGGGGAGAGGCGGGCGTCTCGATGGCGGAAGTTCTTATGTCGAGTGGAAGAGCGCATCCTCGGACAGAGGCAGCGACTGGCTTAGCGTGGAATGTCGCCACCGTCCTCAACGGCAGCGCCGCATTTGGGTAATGGAATACATCCCAACATTGGAAGCGCTCGCGCGTCATCTCAGCGACTGGCAGATTGCGCGAAGACGTCATCCGGATTGAGCGTACCGGCTTCCTAACCGCTCAGGAGTGCGTCGAGACGCGCGGATGAACCGCTTCGGCGACATCAACCCCTGATGCGAAAGGACAGGGGGATTGCCTCGAAAACCGCACAGGTGAAATGCCGGCATTCTTATTGTCCGACCACCGTCGATCCACGACACTTTCTGCTTACAGTCCTTGAACAAGAAAGTCGATGTTTTCTTTGCGGCTCGGCATACATAGGTGGGCGACGATCGATCGCCGCTTGATCGAAGCCGTATTAGTGGAATCGGCCTGGCATCCCGACTTCATATGGCAATTGGTCGATGAACCACCGTTCGATGCGTTGCTGATCGTGCGACCGACAAGCCAAGAACAGGACAGCTCGGTTGGTCTTGATCACGACTTCGGGACGATGGCGATTGTCTGTACAAGCGGCAAGTTTCATACATTGGAAATGCCGTTGAATCCAGTCCAGCTCAGACGCTCTTTGATCGAGCTACAGCCGGAGCCAAGACTAGGATTTGAGACATGTAGATGTCGGACGGCCTCATCAGAAGAATGTGACGCAACGCGTCTGATGCTCAAATGTTGGCCGCCTACCTCGCTTCTGGACAATGATCCGGACAGGGTTCAATTGGCAGTGCTGCTCTTGGAGCAAAGGATCAGTTTTACTGAGTTGATTGAGCGTAGCGGCCAATCCCCCACTCAGTGTGCATTGTTTGTGAGTGTGCTGGATCAAGTCGGTCTGCTCGAGAGATATTCAGATATCCCTTCTATCCCGCAGCCAGCAGTGCCGCGGTTACCCGTCAAGCCACGGTTCGGCAGGTCGCTGACTCAGATGATTTTCGTTCTGTCCCGAAAGTGGGGAAGATCTCCTTTGTTGTGAACGCCACTTCTCGAAACAAGCGAACGTCAAGCAATAGGTGTCTTCGTTGAACGCCACGGGATGAGAAGAGGGTGCGGCAGGCGTTGTTGGTGGGACCATCCCGCACGCGGGCGCAATGCAGATCGAGTCGAACTTGCAAAGCAGGGGGCAGCGAGGGCTCAGTGGACCGAGGAGCCTTCAGTCCCCTCGCATGAAAGCGGACTTGGTCGGTCAACTTAGTTGCGAGTGCAGCCCGGCCGCCGCTCTCTGACCAGGCCCAGTGCCACGGCCGGACAGGCCTCAAAACCACCGAGTGCCTTGACCAACTGCTTCGAGATGATCCAGGCTCTCAGCTGATCGATCGGTCCGCACCCGGACGCCGAGCCTATGAGCAAGATACCGATGGAAGCCATTGAGACGGTTCCCAGCGACAGAGAACGGCCCTTCGCTCGCGCCGACTACGGAGTTCACTACCACTGTTCTGGAAACTGATCCGCCAGAAGAATGGTGGACAAGGCGAAAAAAGGTTGGCGAACACGTCTAATGCATTCTGAGAGTAAAAGTACTGACAGCTCTTACAAGACCTTCTGCTGATTCCTGGAGTGACTGCGCTGCCGCCGAGGCCTGCTCCACGAGTGCAGAGTTCTGCTGCGTCACCATATCCATCTGCATGATGGCCTGGTTGATCTGCTCGATCCCTGAGGCCTGCTCATGGCTGGCCGTAGATATCTCGCTCATGATGCTCGTTACTTGCCGCACACTTCCGACCACCTCTTCCATTGTGCGACCAGCCTCCTCAACCTGCCTGCTACCTTCCTCAACCTCAGACACTGAATCTGCAATCAGAATTTTGATTTCCTTGGCAGCCGCAGCGGAACGCTGAGCCAAGCTGCGGACCTCTGCCGCAACAACTGCAAATCCACGGCCTTGTTCTCCAGCACGAGCCGCTTCAACCGCCGCATTCAGCGCAAGGATGTTCGTTTGAAACGCGATGCCATCAATCACGCCGGTGATGTCCTCGATCTTCTTGGATGAAGCATTGATAGAGTCCATGGCGGTGACCACACGAGAAACAGTATGGCCGCCCCTGAGGGCAACTTCCGAAGCCGAGACAGCCGATTGGCTAGCCCGCCGGGCATTGTTTGCGTTCCGCTTCACGGTCAAGGTCAACTCCCCCATCGACACAGCAGTCTGTGCGAGTGAACTAGCCTGCTCCTCCGTGCGCGAGGACAGATTCTGATTGCCCAAGGCGATCTCACCCGATGCTCTCGAAATGGAGTCCGTGCCTTCACGCACCTCGGCGACAACTCTGGCAAGGCCTTCACTCATGTTTTTTAACGCCAGAATCAACTGGCCCGCTTCGTCTCGGCCCCAGGCATCAATGCTCCTGCTCAAATCGCCGACGGCCACTGTCTCAGCTACCATAACTGCGTCGCGTAGCGGACGCACGATCCCTACCGTCGACCGCCACGCAAGTAGCGCCCCCAAAATCAGAGCGATGCCTGAAAGCATCAACAGCACGGCGCGCCCATTCCTGAAGTCAGAACTGATCAGCTTGGCAGACTCATCAATCTTGGAGCGCTGGTGCTTGGCTAACGACTCAACAGCGTTGCCATAAACCTCGAGCGCTTCAGAAAATTTGGTGTTCGCCAACGCATTGGCTTCCTCAAGCCTGCCACTGTCCTTCAGCTTGTTAAGTTTGCCAACGGTTTCAAGCACCACGACACGAGAAGCGGCTATTGCGGCATACAGTGCCTTTTCCTCGGGCGAACTCAGCATGGGAACAAGCTCCTTTTGTGCGCGACTGATACGAGACGACCCCTCGACCTGCATGTTGGAGAAATACGCGGCGACTTCGGGATCGGCGGTTCTTATCATGGCGAGATTAGCGACAGTGTTTGAATGCAAGTTGCTGAGCCACTCGCTGGCAAGGCGCTCTTTCACCAGTGCGTGCTTCACCATTTCATCTGTAGTTTCTCCTACGTTCTTGAGTCGTAGCACGCCAGTTCCAGCGATGACCACCATCAGCAACAACATAGCGGCAAAACCAAACCCCAAGCGGGCGCCGATTTTCAAATTCCTCAGGTTCATTGAGTTTCTTTCAGAAGATGGAAACCTCTGTTATCGGCGCGGCTTCTTCGAACTTGAGTCTTTCATCTCTAACCATGCAGGACAAGGCTTTTACACAGGCGATTTACCCCTTCTCGCAGCAGAAGTTGATGTTCGGCAAGGCAAGTTAAATCAATGTTTCTCGAGAGAAAGCCCAATGCTCGACCCCACTTTATTTGGTGCAAATTTGAGAAACTAAAATCCACTTATCAAATGATTAACACGATGCCTATGGCTTAAGGTAGCTGCTTTCACCCACTATCGATCAGTCAAGGCAGCCTGGAAGTTTCGTGATCTTGGGGACTCATATAGCTTCGGCTGCTCTTTATCCACACGCCTTCCCACTCGATGCCGCCATCAGGTTCATTGGTGAGAGAGTGCTGCACATCCGAGCTCTTCCAACCTGAGCAAGAATCGATTCCGACACCGCGCATCGACTATGGAGTTCCACATGAACATGCAGCGACGCCTGCTCTTCACGCGAGTCTTTCAGCTCGATGCGAACCTTATCAATGCCAAGCAAAAAGTGAAGGCGGTCAACCAGCTTGAAACGTGGCGCGACAACGGCGTCATCTGTCTAGCCGCATCTAACGCAGAACTTATGAAAGCTCAAGCGAGCGGAGGCGCCGCGGCCCACAGGACGAAGTTGGATTCGCGCACCTTCACCGTTGATGAAGCCAGCGAGGCAGAGGAAGAGCACATTTACTCGAAGGTCGAAGCAATCCTGTGGAGCAAGGCTGCGAACGACAATCACGCCGACGATGTCGCGATCGTTTGCGAGGCGATCAAATGGCGCGCGATCCTTGTCACCGACGATGGAAACTCGAAACCGCAACCAGAGGGAATTTACGGCAATCGCGAGAAATTACGTCAGGAGTTCGGTCTGCAAGTCCTTCGCCCAGAGAGCGCAGTGCAGTTCATCCGAAGCAAGATTTCAGAGCGCGATGAATTCAACGCGCGGGTCGCAGCCTTGACCGGAAAACTCGCGCCAGGATGGACTGGACAGGACTGAACAACTAAGGGCTGAATCGGGCCACGAAGTTGCAGAGCATTCTTCAAAGGCTAGCATGAGGCTATCCAGCTAAGTGGCCAGTCGCCGGAACCGATATCGATTGTGTACTCGCGAGGCTAAGCCACATTGGCCCTTGCGATTACCGGAGTTCCAACTTGGGCTTGGTGCACCTCAGATCGAATGGCCGAGCACCATTGCGACACCCGGTTGCTTGTTCGGGCGCACGAAGCTATCGCGCGTCAGGCGTCCCATCTTGATGGTGAGCGTCTTGGTATTGAACCACTTGTCATAAAGCGCATTGATCTCTCCGCTGGAGTACAGCTGCGCAAGGCTCCGGTCGACGGCCGCGAGCAATGCAGTGTCGCCCTTGCGCACCATCACGGCGTACGGCTCAACGGACAGTGCGAGTCTGCTCACGCTGAGCGTGTCCATCGTCTTGTCGTTCGAAACAAGGCCCTGCAATAGCGAGTCATCCTGGGCAAATGCACGCACCTTGCCTTCCTTCAGCGCCTTATAGGCCTCTCCGTTGTTTTCGTAGGTGATCAACTTCGCATCGCGCAGTTCACCATCGGCGAGTTGCTTGAAAAGTTTCTCCGAAGTAGACCCTTTGGTTAGCGCTACCGGCAGGTTCTTCAGATCCTTCACCGTCTCCACATGAAGACTGCTGTTCGTCAGTACGCGCATCCCGGCGACGAAGAAGGTGTAGCTGAAGTCGACCTTCTCCTGGCGGGCCATAGTGTTGGTCGTCGAGCCACACTCGAGGTCGATCTCGCCTGCGAGCAGCTTCGGAATGCGCTCCGGACCCGCTACGAGCTTGTACTGGACCTTGATGTCGGGCAGTTTGAGCTCGCGCTTGATCTCTTCGACTGCGTTCATGCACAGGTCTACGGAATAGCCCGTGGGCTGTTTCCGTGCATTGACAAACGAAAAAGGTGGCACGGCTTCACGCACGCCAATCATGATCGTGCGTGTTTCGCGAATCTTGCCCATCGTGTCAACGGCGGCCTGCACAGACGGCACCACCAGCGCGCTGGCCAAGGGAATCATCGCGGCGCACAGCAGGCGCGCGGGAAAAAGGGACATGAGGTACGACGCCAACGGCGGTTTAGTTTGGAACTCGATCACACACCGTTACTGCTTCGCCGACCGCCAGAAATCGCGCTCGCATCTACTGCCCGTCTTCGCCCACAGGAGATTCGGCTCTCCCCGCGACAAAAGACCATGTGTCATTCAGAAAACTTACGCCCGGATTCTTTGCCGAACTGCGCACTTTCTACTAGTCATGAAAGTGGAATTCAGACATCCGGATTTCAGGGCAATCGAACTCGTTTGCGGGCCATGCTCCGTCATGAAGCTTTCTTTGTCCGAGGGGCCGCAGCCTGCCCCCTGCGCCCATATGCTTGGCCCCTTGGAACCAGAGCCGGGACTTCTGTTTGCATCCGTTGTAGCAGCGGCAACTGGAAGCCGCTGCGCGCAGACAAAAATCGGCCAGACGAACACTGAAGTTCAGTGCAGATCTTTGCAGGTCGAGGCTGGCCGACATGCCCAGCCATGCTGCTGAGCGATGCGACACAGGGCTTCCTTTAGACGCTTCCACGCCCCTTCACTGACAACGTGAGGGGCGCACTCAATTTGAGCATGCGCGTAATTTTCGTCCAAGGGGCGGTGCAGCACATCCACGGCATGCACCATCTGTACCTGTTCGTCCTTGTCTAAAGTTGCAACCGATATACCGCGAACTTCACCCGCGATGAGGGCCACCACCCCGGCGGAAGGCGCTTTCCTGGAGGACTGCGGGGCGCCTTGACGTAGATCCTGCCTATCTACGGATGGCTTGCGCTCCCGATCATTGAAGGCAGAGGTTCGAACTTTAAGAAGCTCTCCTGTGTCACCACACATGAAGCAGTCCGGGTTATCCGGAACGGATCGCAACAAGAGCTCGTCTGCCGCTACCTCTGTGGCAGGCTCAGGCATATTGCAGCCAGATCCAGACATCTGCAAAAGCATCAAGAGATGGCAGCGAACTCTGGTCCATTTCCGTATCTATGTTTGTCCCCCAACTTCGGACAACCTCCATGGACTCTGGAGCAAAGTAAAGCGTGACCTTCCGCTCATCACTCCACCATTCAAAAATTACCTCTCCGTCTTCACTTGCACTGACCTGAGGCTCTCGCCAGATCCCAACACGCGCGCTCACGCGATAGAGCTCAGGCAAACGGGCCTCCGCATTCGCTATTGCTTCAGCTATCGGTTTGGCGCTGCCATTGCCGTCCCAGTCTTCCTCAAGATTTCGAAGGAGGGCCAACTTCTGCTGGGACTTTAACGTCAGCAATCTGGCAATTTGATGTTGAGGCGGATCACCCGCCTCTTCAGTCATTGGGTTGTACCGCCCCAGACCATATGCATCTGCGGTATTGGTCGTGCTGTTTGACAACAGGCTGCCATGCCTCGTGGGATGCAAGTTCATTCGATCATCCTCCTCACCTCATCAGTGATCGCCGCTTCAAAAATCTCGTTCTTGCGCTCACGCAGTTGATACAACACCGTCCAAGCTGCCGCCAAGTCCATCGGGGTCTGTTTGGTGCAGAAAACATCGATATCCAGAAGGACCGCCATCGCGTTTGGATCAGGCGCCGCTTCGAGGCCAGAATTAACGATCGCGGTGTATTCGGGGCCAAGATCCTTCTGCGCGAGCACCAATTGCATGAAGTACCCCTGCAGATCAGCCGAGACGTCGGCTGGTCGTCGCGGCGATAGGTTCAAGTAGGCCTCCAGATCAACCCCTTGGGGCACGATGATCCGGTTGATGTAGCGGACAGCAAGGCGATTCACCGAGATCGCTTTGAACTCAAGAACAAAGCTCTCCAGGATGGGACGCATCTCCTCGGAGAAGCTTTCCCACTCCGAGTACGGCTGCATGTGGCTGTAGGACAGGCCCTGCCGGCGTAACTGCAAAATCCGACTACCCGTCGCACTTGTCAGGCGAACACCGAGCGTCTCGCGAGCCGCGTTACTCGAAATCTCCCCCCCGTTTGACGTAGCTACCGCCAGTGCGAAGGTATTGATGCGTTGCGACTGAGGAAACGAATCTCGCAACGTTGCGGCGAATTCTTCAAGGTGCGTCGCCGCCGGCTGCTGCTCGAAACCGAGTTGCAGATCGATTACAGCTTCTGCGATGGGTGCTCGCTTGTAGTGGGCCAATCGGATTGCGATGACGCAGGGCGCCAGCCGTTTTTATCAGTGGACTTGATATTGCCTCAAGAAATCGGCTTTGGGAATACGTGCCTGCGAGCTTATGCACTGATTTTCCACTAAGTTATCCACAGGCCAGCCTTCCCATACCGCGTGGGTGCGGTATTCGTTGAGTAGGGTCGTGCCCGGCAATACAACCGGCGTCCGGAGGTAGCCCTATGCCTATCGCCGCCTCCGCGAGCCGCCAAACAGCCCTTTGAGCACCGCACCCAGAATGCCCCAGAAGCTGACGGTCGAGCGGTTGTAGATGCGATTCCTGGCCGCGCGCTTCGGGTTCGTCAACCAGCCCCAGCCGCGAGGAGCCTTCAGCCCCAGGTTGTGGCGCACCATGCGCTTGACGGAAGTCCGCGCCGCAATGGATTTGCGGATGGACGGCTTGCGGATACCAAACTTCATTTCTGCTCCCATCCAACGACCGCGCCGTTCTCGAGCGTCACTCGCAGCAGGTACCTGTTCTTCCCAGCCGGGTGATACTTCCAGATCTGACGATGCTTGGTTTTCATGACCCGTGATTCGACGTCCGCAGGTCGGCCAAGAGAATCGTTGAGCTGCTCTTCCGTCTGCCCTTGCCAGAAACGGCAGGACATGATCCCCTCGACGATTTCAGGATCACCGTACTTTTCCAAGAGCGCTGCGCGGCGGCGCTTTCGTGCTTCGCTCTTTATCCAAGCTCCCCCTGCTGAAAAAAGTACGACGCACACAATCAGTCCAACCAAGATATCCATCTTCAGCACCCGTTGTAGTTCTTCCGCCCGCTGGCAGTGATTGTGTAGGTTCCGCCTCGCGGCCCTACATGGCAGGTTCGACTGCCGACCTTGTAGTTGCCATTCGACGAAAGAGCGGCGGCACGCGAATTGGTGCGCGAGTACAACGGCTGCTGCATGGTGGTGGAACCGGTGCTGGACCCGCCACGGCCAAGGTCGTTTGCCGCACGCAAGCACTCCTGCCGTTTGCTCAGCGGCTCCATGGCATTACATGCCTCCAGCAGGATTGAAGGCGTCTTTGCCCAAGTCGGGCCAAGTGCGACCAAGGCAATGAAGACTGCGAGGGCCTTCATGGTTGCTCTCCTCCAGCATTGCGGGCTCCGGCCCGTCTCACGCTCCCATGCCAATTTTGGCCTCAGTTTTACGCACGAGCAGACCCGGACCTGCCGAATGCGTTAGGACGAACCCCTATTTGTTAGCCGCCATGGCTCTAAAGACAAGAAATTGGCGTGCCAAGCAAATCGGAGCAGGAGCCACGATCACGGCCACTATCGGGTTCTGGATCGCCAGTCACGCATGCTTTCGGCAATGCCGACAAACCACTCGGGCGCGTTGCGAAAGTCCTTGAGAAGGTGGTTGTAGCGCAATGCGCGCGCATTCCAGGCACGCCGGTACGCCCCCTCCACATCGGTCATCATCCACGCTCCGAGTTGGAGAAGATGAAAACGCTCCTGCGTTGGCCTGACCTCGAAGAGCAGGCGCCCCGGCGCTAGGCCAGGGTCCTCCACACCCAGCTCGGCCAACAGGTGATCGTGCAGATTCACGTTACGGTAGGTGCTGCTCAACAGCTTCAGCGTCTGCCGCAAAACCGCGAACTCCGACCAGTCCACGCCCGGAAGTTCAAATCCTTGCTGTAGGTCCAGCAGTTCCTGCCGGCACACCAACCACTCCATACCCTCGCGGCTGTAGCCATCGCCCAGCACTGGTGGTGCCTCGTCATAGCGCGCGCCACAGGCATGGCAACTTCGCATTGGAACTTCGCCGGAAGCCTCATCCCGCCCGAAATCCATCCGGAAGTAGGCCACGGCCTCTCCGCATTGATGGCAACGGTCATCCAGCAGGCGTTGATGAATCGAGCAGAACGTACAGAACGCCAACCTCCAGCGCCTGCGGAAATACGGCTGCTCGTCCGCAGCGAGGCATTCCGCACAGAACTGCTGTCCGTAGGCCCGGCGTGTGCGGTGGTACATCTTCAGGTTCAGGACCCAGGGCAACACGCCGGAAGCCTTGAAATGGTTGAAGAACGCCCCTTCATAGGCCTTTAGGGAAGTGGCGTAGGCGATGTCCTTCGGAGTTGCCGTACGCTGGATCAACTCATCCAGCAACCAGCTAGGCGCCAGCCGGTCGATGTCCCGATTCCAGACCTGCAGGCGGTTGCCGAAGATCAGGTTGCAGAAGGTCTGGACCTTCAGGCCCATCCCATGAGCAAGCCGCACCAGCCAACTGGAGGTCAGCTCATCGGGAAAGGGCTTGTAGCGGACTGGCCAGAGCGATGGCGTCAGTCCGTGCATGGCTTCAGATCGCCAGCTGCACGCCTGGTTGAACGCTGCGCCTGCGCTTGGACGGTGGAGTCCAGACCAGGTCGTTGATCAGCGCTTCAGTGATCTGCTCGACCCCGGTATCGATCGCCTTGACGGCCGCATTGCGCACGAGCGAGCAGATATCGCCCAGGGAGTCTTCGGCACGCTCTTTAACCAAGCGAAGCATCGCCACCGACTTCAGATCGGAGGGCTTCTTCAATGGAATCCGCTTCTCCATGGTGGCCAATAACGTACCCACCTCCTTATCGCTTTTCCATCGAGGCATGTACATCGTCTCGAACCGACTGCCCAGTTGTTCGTCAATCGTCAGTGCGTTCAACGCGTCGTAGGTGCCCGCGGTCACCATGCGGACCTTTGTGTCGTGCGCCAGATTCTTCAGCGCGTTGCGGAACTGGCGCTGCCGTAGTGGCGGTCCTTGCAGGGTGTTGTTGATCTCATCGATGAGCAGAACCTTGACACTGACCTTGCGAAAGATGAGCTTGATCTGGGAATACATCGCCCCTTCTTCCGCATTCGGCTTGTACGGAACCAACAGCGCATCCAGGATGCTCATGTAGAGCGCTTTGATTTTGGGCTCTGGAGGACAGGTAATGACGACCACGTCAACCACAGAGGTCTCAGCCTCCGGAGAAACAACCGGACCGTGAAGGGACAGGAAGCGCTCGAGCACCGTCGACTTTCCGCTGTGCGAGTCACCGATGAGCAGAAGATTCGGCGGGCGCGTGGAAGGTGGATGACGAAGGAGGAACTCCATGAACTCCAACGCCTTCACAGAAGGCGTCAGCGACATCCATGAGCCCATCAGGATCGCGTTCTGTCGCTCGGCATCGGGCGCGTCGATCATCTTGAGCGCCTCCTCGCCAAGGTGAGGGTACAACGAGTTCGGTTTCGATGGGCTCGGTGTTGACGAGTTTGTCGTTGACGACTTCACTGTTGGCGAGTTCGACTTCTTGGGCATGCAGTACCTATTCCTCTTCGATCGGGAAGATTTCGTCAGGGTTGTATCCCGCAATCGCGTCCGGCGGCGAAGTAGGCACCACCTGTGAGGCGCGCGGCAACTCGGCAGGCCTGCGGTCGCGCGCCTTCGCATGCTCAGCACGCCGCTGCATGTTTTGACGGGCCTTCTTGGTCGTCTCCGCGCTCTCCTGCTCGCGCCTACGCTGCTCCAACACGATGGCCATCACGGCGCGTGTGTCTTCAAGCCTCCCGCCACCATCCTCCTGGATGCGTTGTGCCGCGTCGTACTCCCATTGGCTGATGCCAGGCGGCAGGCTCGGATCCGCATAGGGAATCCGCACGTACTGCTTCTGGATCGGGTCCCGGAAATAGAGCACGCTGATGTCGCGAGGATCCCGGCCGAAGCGGTGATAGACGCTGGTCTTGGTCTTCGGATCCTTGATGTTCACGTACGGCCTCAGGCAGTCGTGGAAATAGACGATCCGATCGATCACCACGCCTTCAGGATGAATGACCCGCTCCTGGAATGGAAGCAGATCGATGCGCAGCTTTTCCTCGTCCTGAACCAGGGCCGGCCGGCCTCGTCCTGGTTTGGTCTTTGTGCCCAGGATGCCTTCCTTCCACTTTTGCGCCGGCGGCATACCGAGCGTCGAGTGCTTCTCTTGGTGATACTTCTCGATGGTTAGATACAGCCATGCCTCCAGCTCCATGAGGGTCATGGTCGCCGTCTTCTCCGAGTCGTACTCACCCCTTTCCTTGGGGTTCGAGAACGTGGCCCCTGGGAGCGCCTTGATCTTGGAGGCCAGCGTACCCATGAAACGCTCGATGATGGCGCCGTACTTGGGATTTTTGACCGGACGGAAATGCGCGTCGATATGGTGCTCCTTGCACCCGAACTCGATCAACTTGCCCCGGAACTCCTTGGCGTTGTCCATGTGCACGACGTCCATGACGCCGTAGTACGGCCAGTCGACCTGGTTCGTCAGACCAAGTTGCTCCAGGCGCCGGCGCTTGGTCAGGATGGCGCTCGTGATGCACAGCCCCGCGGACAAGCTCGATGGCGGATCGAGGGACACATAGAACCCCAGGATGACACGGCTGTAGCAATCGATGAGAACCGTGATCCACGCGCGCCGGATCGCCTTTCGGTACTTGTCGTCGACAACGATGATGTCCAGCAACGTGTGGTCCATCTGCGCGATGGCAAGCGGGTAGTCAGCATCCGGCAGCTTGTTGCCTCTGCCTGGCGTCTTGTTCGCTTCGAACTTCCTCGCCTCGGCCTCGCCCTTGCGCTTCTTGGCTCGCTTCTTCTCTTCGATTTCGTCGATGCGCGAGCGAATCGTGTTGGGAGCCGGCGGCTTGATGCCTGCGACTGCGCAGTCTGCCTCGATTTTTTCCACCAGGGCTTTCTTGCTGATCTTCTGACCAGTGAGGAAGTAGTTCTTGATGCCGTCCTGGATCACGTGCTCCAACTCGTCTGAAAGACGGTTCTTTCCTCGCCCGCCGCTCGGGCGGTAAGGAAGGAGGCTCGAGAGCAATTGCGTCTCGTACAGATCGTGCATCAGCCGGTAGAGGGTTGCCTGCGAAATCTCAAGCTCGGCGCAGGCTTGCTCCCGAGCCTCCTTCGAGACCGTCTTCATGGCCAGCAGTTGCGTCAGGATCTTGCGCCGGTGCTCGGCAATCTCCCAGTCATGCGAATCCACGCCGTCCAGGTTGACCTGCTCGGCTACCTTGATCTTCTTTCCTCGCCTGAAAACCTCCCGAAAACCGAGTTCATCCAGATCCAGCGTCGCCAGCTCTTCCGTCCCCAGTTCCTTCGCCATCACCTTCATCAGGCCGACGAACCGCAGGATGACGAACTCCTTGCCGTCCTCGGTCTTGACGACCATACCTTCGCGTGGCTTCAGCAGAGGAGCGGCTCTATGGCGAGGATCGGTCATGGCTCGGCGCCCGGAATGATCCACGCATCGTTTTCCATGGGGGCGTCCAGATCCAGGAGGATCCTGCGGTGCGCGACGCAGGTCCAGAAGTGATGGAGCATTTCTCCACTTCCGTCTTCATGAGCTTCCCGTAACTCACCGACGGTGGAGCTTTCGCCTTGCTCGGCAAGCCAGGCAAGGAGCCGACTCGATGCCGCGGTATCTGGCGGATGCCTCAGGAAGCCGCGCAGATACTTGATGTTCTTGAGCCGCTGATGCGGGAAGTCTTCCTGGCTTTTCTTGATGAAGATCCAGCCCCGCTCCGCGCAATACGCCTCGGCAGCCCTGAACTTGGGCTCGTACTTCTGCTTGTTGGTTTCGAAATCTGCCCGGGTCTTGACCTCGGTTAGCTCCGAAGGACGTCCCAGTTCCTTGCGATAGTGAACGAGCACATCGGGCACGTACCCGTTGCGCACACCTTTCACTGGAATTCGCACCGGCTGGACCTCGATACTCAGGACGTCATCGTCGGGGCCCAACAGGAGGACATAGTCCTTCTCCTGCAGCGACTCGAACTCCTGAAGCTCCTCCGAATGGCGCGTGTGCACGCGCCCCGTCACCCCCAGGTAGTTCCTGGGAATCCTTCGTACAGGCATATCTTCTCCCCCGAGAGATGCCGGATATTCTCATACTCTTCTGAAGGCGCGGGGATATGGCACGGAGCCGATGCCGGTTGCCGACGATCTCCATTTTCTGCCCGAAATGCTCTTGCCGGTAGGACGGAGTCTTCTGATTCCTGCGTTCATGCATGCACTTTCGCGGACCGAGGGGGCGGTGGCTGAGGCGCCACCTTAGGGCTTTTGGACCTCCCCGGGGTGGTTACTGGAACACCCCGGGGAAGCCTCACACGCCCTCCTAAGCAGACGTCATCGCAAAGCAGACGTCGTGGAGGTAGACGTCATGGAGCAAGACGCAGTAGATCCGTCAGGGGGAGGCATAGGTGCCCTGCCTCCAGACCTTCATCGGCTTGCGAGGCCGCAGGACGCTGGGGATACTGCACACATCGATTCAATGAGCGGGTACAGAAAATGGCAGCTATTCCCAAGAAGGCCGCAGCGGACGCGACCACCGACCGCCGGGTTGCAGCGAAGTGGTCCAAGACCGTCGCCGAATCGGGCTGGACATCGTTCCCCAACGTCATCTTCGAGCGACAGCAAGCGCTGCGGCTTTCTCCGCTGGACATCAACATCCTGCTGCACCTCGCAGGCAATTGGTGGAACGCTGGCACCAATCCGTATCGCTCCAAGAAGACGTTGGCTCTGGCCATTGGCGTGCACCCGAGGACCATCCAGAAGCGCATCGAGGAGATGGAGAGATGGGGATACGTCAAGCGCATTTACCGCAAGGCCGGCGTGGGCGACAACCTCCCCAACGAGTACGACCTTTCAGGACTGATTGAGAAGATTACGCCCTTCGCCAAAGAGAAGCTCAACGAGCGCGCCAAGGCGCAGGTGGAGAAGACTGCCGCGATCACCCGCAAACGACCGCTGACGGTAGTCGTCGGCGGCAAGTGAAAAGGCGAAACCCGCCAGGTGCTGGAACACCGAAGCGGGTTTCTTGTGCAACTGGTCCTGGAGAGGGACTTCAGAGAAAGGAGGCTTTCAATGCTTTGGCTGCGCAAGCACATCACATTAGGGTAGCCCCGCTCGGGTTGCGTCCGAGCGGGCATCTTACGCGAGAGGTGGGACTCTGTCCCTTCTCTCGCTCACGCGTATCGACCCACGCGGAAGATCCGCCAACATCCCCGAGAAATCTCCCCAAAAGGCAAGCACACGATGGCCAGTGTTTTTTTCTCATACAGCCACAAAGACGAGGAACTGCGCAACCAGTTGGAGGCGCACTTGGCACTGCTCAAGAATCAGGGCCTCATTGACGCGTGGTACGACCGCCGCATCATTGCAGGAGACGAGGTCGACGATGCAATCTTCAACCAACTCGAGACCGCCGACATCATCCTGCTGTTGATCAGTTCGGACTTCATCAGCTCGGCGTACTGCTTTTCCAGAGAGATGACGCGGGCCATGGAACGCCACGAAGCGGGCAAGGCACGGGTCATCCCGGTCATTCTTCGTCACTGTGAATGGCACAGCGCCCCATTTGGCAAATTGATGGCCGCCCCAAAGGACGGCAAGCCGGTGGTTTCCTGGCCGGATCGCGATGAGGCGTTGGCCGATGTGGCCAAGCAGGTTCGTCGGGCTGTTGAAGCCATCTCGGCACCCGCTCTCCCTAAGCAAGCATCGCGCACGACCCGGCCAGCGCCCCCATCAGCCTTGAAGGATTCATCCCGACCAAGCCCTGAGCTTCCGCGCTCTAGCAACTTGAGACTCAAACAGGAGTTCTCCGAGCAGGACCAGGATGACTATCTGCGCGCGACTTTCGAATTCGTGGCCAGATTCTTCGAGGGGTCTATAGGAGCAGTTGGCGAAAGAAATCCGGATGTCAAAGGCAACTTCGAACGCATCGACTCCCGCCGCTTCGCCGCAGTCCTCTATCGCAACGGCAAGAAGCTGGCGGAATGCTCCGTCCGCATGGAAGGACTAAGTGGGCGCAACAACGGCATAGCCTTCTCACATGACTCATCGGCGAGCCAAGGATCCTTTAACGAAATGCTGAGCGTCGAGGCTGGTGAACAATCGCTGTTCCTGAAGGCACTGGGCATGGGCTGGGGTGGCGACGAGCGCCGCAAACAGCTCTCCCAAGAGGGTGCTGCCGAGTACCTTTGGGAGATGTTCATCGACAGAGCACAGCGATGAGGAGGCCGTAAACTACCGTCGGCTATGGGCAGAGCAGCACATCTATCTCAAAACTGGGTTTCTCTCTGAAAAAGCTCAAAGTTGACTTGATTTTTCTCATTCACTTTTGAATTTTTCTCACTGACTTCTGATTTTTTCGAATGACGGAGCCCGTTTTTTCTCATCAACTTCTGGGGGCTGTCATGAACCGAGCCCACCGGCTCAGGGCAGATCCAGCCTGTACCCCACCCCATAGATCGACCGTATCAGCTCCTGCCCCTCGCCCACCGCATCGAGCTTGCGGCGCAGGTTCTTGATGTGGCTGTCGACCGCGCGATCGGTCACGGCGCGCTGGTCGGCGTGCACGTGGTCGAGCAGCTTGTCGCGCGAGAGCACGCGGCCGCGCGCGTCGGCCAGGGCCTTCAGCAGGCGGAACTCGATAGGCGTGAGCCCCAGCGGGTTGCCGTGCAGCGAGGCCTTGTAGGCCTGCTCGTCGATCTGCAGCGGCGACGAGACTCCGCGCGCGGCGTAGCCGCTTCGCCGCAACAGCGCCTTCACGCGCGCCACCACTTCGCGCGGGCTGAAGGGGGTCTTGCAGATGTAGTCGTCGGCGCCGAGTTCCAGGCCCATCAGGCGGTCGGCCTCCTCGACGCGCGCCGTGAGCATGATGACGGGCACATCGCTGAACAGCCGCAGCTCGCGGCACACGCTCATGCCGTCCTGGCCGGGCAGCATGACGTCGAGCAGCACCAGGTCGGGCCGGCGTGCCTTCACCGCCGGCACCGCTTCCAGCCCGTTGGCGAGCCATTGCGAGCTGTAGCCCGAGGCCTGCAGGTAGTCGGCGAGCAGGGCCGCCATGCGCGGCTCGTCCTCGACGATCAGGATGTGCGCGGGGGCGGCCGCGCCGGGAGTGTCGTTCATCTTCTTCGTTCTCCTCTCCTCAAACCTTCGGCAGGCGGATCGCGATCCACACGCCGCCCAGCGGCGAGGCCTTGGCCTCGATGGTGCCGCCGTGCGCCTCCACGATGCTGCGGCAGATGGCCAGGCCCAGCCCCGCGCCGCCGCTGGCGCGGTTGCGCGAGCCTTCTCCGCGGAAGAAGCGTTCGAACAGGCGCGGCAGCAGCGCCGCGTCGATGCCCGGTGCCGAATCCATGAAGTCGATGGCTACCTCGCTTCCTTCTTCCCGTGCCTCGATGCGCAGCACGCCGCCCGCGTCGGTGTAGCGGCAGCTGTTGAGCACGAGGTTGCTGAAGAGCTGGTGCATGCGCCGCTCGTCGGCGAACACCGAAAGCGGTTGCGCCGGCAGCGCCAGATCCAGCCGCAGGCCCGCCGAGGCGAGCCGCTCGCGGAACGCGTCCACGCACGGCTCCAGCAGCTCGCGCACGTCGGCGTCGGCCTTGCGGTACGCGAGTGCGCCCACGTCGGCCATCGACAGGTCGTAGAGGTCGGTCACGAGCTGGTTGAGCATGCCGACCTCGTGCTGCAGCGACCGCACGGCCTGCGCGTCGAGGCGGCGCACGCCGTCTTCCATGGCCTCCAGCTCCCCGTGCAGCACGCCCAGCGGCGTGCGCAGCTCGTGCGACACGTCGGCCATGAACTCGCGTCGCATCTGTTCGTTGCGCTGCAGCGTGTTGGCCAGCGAATTGAAGTCGCGCGCGAGCTGCCCCACCTCGTCCTGCGAGGCCACGGCCACGCGGCTCGCGTAGTCGCCCGCCGCCAGCCGATGCGTGGCCGCGGCCACGCGCTTGACGGGCGCCAGCAGCACCCGCGCGATCCACCACGCGATGCCCGCGGCCAGCAGCACGCAGAGGCTGCCGATGACCCAGCTCGCGCGCAGCTGGCTCTGCTGGAAGCGCTGGTCGCCGGCCTCGCTCACGCTCTGGAAGGGCATCATCGCGACCCAGCCCACGGTCTTGCCGTCGACCACCACGGCGCGCTCGACGGCGCCCTTGCCCACTTCCCTGAAGCCGATGATGACGCGCCTGTCGGTGTCGAGCAGCGAAATGCGCAGCACGGCGCCCGTCAGGTCCGACACCAGCGCCGGCGAGCGCCCCGGCTCGAAGTGATCGCCGAGAACGGAAGGCGCGGGCCGCATGATCTCGAACCAGGGGCGAGGGTTGTCGCGCAGGAAGTCCCAGTTGCCGTGCTCGCGGTAGGCAGCCACTGCATTGGGCACCACCGCGTCGAGCCGCTCCAAGCCCTGCTCGTTAAGGTAGCCGACGAAGCCGCGCTCGAAGTTCCAGCGCGAGGCCGCGCCCATCGCGACCACGGCCAGCACGGCGGTGGCCAGCACGGCAAGAAAGAGCTTGGTGGTGATGCTGATCTTCTTCATGAAGGCCCACAAGATAAGCCAGATGCCGCCCGCGCGGTGCACTGCGCGCCCATGGCCGCGCAGGCCCGGGGACCTTCAAATTGGCTCCACATTCGCTGAAGACCATGGGTTCCAACCTGATTGGAACCCCTCTGAACATGTCTTCCCGCTTCATCCGCACCGGCCTCGCGTGCGCCCTGGCCGCTGGCCTGCTGGGCGCCATCGCGGGATGCTCCGGCTCATCCGCTTCTTCATCGTCCGCCCCGCCCCAGGGCGCCCCCGCCGCTCAGGTGAGCGTGGTGACGGTGCAGCCCCAGAACCAGCCCGTGACCACCGAACTGTCTGGCCGCACCCGCGCCCGGCTGAGCGCGGAGATCCGCCCGCAGGTCGGCGGCATCGTGCAGCAGCGCCTCTTCGAGGAAGGCGCGCTGGTCAAGGCCGGGCAGGTGCTCTACCAGCTCGACCCCGCCACCTACAAGGCCGCCTACGCGAGCGCGCAGGCCAGCGTCGCGAAGGCTGAATCGACGGTCAACGCCGCGAAGGTCACGGCGCGCCGCAACGCCGAGCTCGCGAAGATCGAGGCCGTCAGCCAGCAGACCAGCGAGGACAGCCAGGCCACGCTGCAGCAGGCCGAGGCCGACCTTGGCGTGGCCCGCGCGGCGCTCGACACGGCGCGCATCAACCTCGGCTTCACGCGCATCACCGCGCCCATCGCCGGACGCATCGAGGCCTCCACGGTCACGCCGGGCGCGCTGGTCACGGCCAGCCAGACCACGGCGCTGACCACGGTGCAGCAGCTCGATCCGATCCACGTCGACGTGACGCAGTCGACCACCGAGCTGCTGCGGCTGCAGCGCGAACTCGCGGCTGGCACGCTCAAGAGCGGCGGCGAAAGAGGCCAAAGAGGCGAAAGAGGCGAAGCCTCGGTGAAGCTGCTGCTGGAAGACGGCACCGCCTACGCCCATGCCGGACGGCTGCAGTTCTCCAGCGTCACGGTGAGCGAAAGCACCGGCGCGGTCACGCTGCGCATCCTGGTGCCCAACCCCGAGCGCACGCTGCTGCCTGGCATGTACGTGCGCGCCGTGCTCGAAGAGGGCGTGGCTGAGCAGGCGCTGCTGGTGCCGCAGCAGGGCGTGACGCGCACGGCCAGCGGCGACGCTTCGGCGCTGGTGGTCACGGCCGACAACAAGGTCGAGAAGCGCGCGCTGAGGGTGTCGCGCGCGGTCGGCAACCGCTGGCAGGTGACCGAGGGCCTGAAGGCCGGCGAGCGCGTGATCGTCGAGGGCTCGCTCAGGGTGAAGCCCGGCGACACGGTGAAGCCCGTCGCGGCCGATGCCACAACGGTGGCGGCCGCTGCAGCAGCCCCCGCGGCGCACTGAGGAGCCCGCGCATGGCACGCTTCTTCATAGACCGGCCCATCTTCGCGTGGGTCATCGCCATCGTCATCATGCTGGCCGGGGCGATGTCCATCGGCACGCTGTCGCTGGAGCAGTACCCCGACATCGCGCCCACCAAGGTCAGCATCAACGCGACCTACACGGGCGCATCGGCCAAGACCATCGAAGACTCGGTCACGCAGGTGATCGAGCAGAAGATGAAGGGCCTCGACCGGCTGGTGTCGATGTCGTCGAGCAGCACCTCGTCGGGCACGGCGCGCATCGAGCTCACCTTCGAGGCCGGCACCAACGCCGACGTGGCGCAGATGCAGGTGCAGAACAAGCTGCAGCAGGCCGAGTCGCAGCTGCCGCAGTCGGTGCAGAGCCAGGGCGTGACGGTCACCAAGTCGGGCACCGACTTCCTGATGATCGTCTCGCTGGTCTCCGAGGACGGCAGCGCCTCGGCCACCGACATCGGCGACTACATCTCCAGCAGCCTGCTCGACGTGGTCAGCCGCATCGACGGCGTGGGCGACGTGCAGGCGCTGGGCTCGGGCTACGCCATGCGCATCTGGCTCGACCCGGCCAAGCTGCAGAAGTATTCGCTGATGCCCTCGGACGTGACGAGCGCGCTCACCAGCCAGAACACCGAGGTGTCGGCCGGCCAGCTCGGCGCGCTGCCGGCGGCCTCGGGCCAGCGGCTCACGGCAACGATCACCGCGCGCAGCAAGCTGCGCACCGCCGCGCAGTTCCGCGAGGTGATCGTCAAGTCCGACGCCAGCGGCGCCATCGTGCGCCTGGGTGACGTGGCGCGCGTCGAGCTCGGCAGCGAGAGCTACACCATCGCCAGCCGCTTCGACGGCAAGCCCTCGGCCGCCATGGGCGTGAAGCTGGCCACCGGCGCCAACGCGCTCACGGTGTCGAACGCGGTGAAGGCCAAGCTCGCGGAGCTGGGGCCCTTCTTCCCCAACCAGATGAAGGCCGTGGTGGGCTACGACACCACGCCCTTCGTGCGCATCTCCATCGAGGAGGTGGCCAAGACGCTGGTGGAGGCGATGGTGCTGGTCGTGCTGATCATGTACCTCTTCCTGCAGAACCTGCGCGCCACGCTGGTGCCCGCCATCGCGGTGCCGGTGGTGCTGCTGGGCACCTTCGGCGTGCTGGCGCTGATGGGCTACTCGATCAACACGCTCACCATGTTCGGCATGGTGCTGGCCATCGGCCTGCTGGTGGACGACGCCATCGTGGTGGTGGAGAACGTCGAGCGGCTGATGACCGAGGAAGGGCTCTCGCCGAAGGAGGCCACGCGCAAGTCGATGCGCGAGATCACCGGCGCGCTGGTGGGCATCGCGCTGGTGCTGTCGGCGGTGTTCATCCCGATGGCCTTCTTCGGCGGCTCGACGGGCGTGATCTACCGGCAGTTCTCGGTGACCATCGTGGCGTCGATGCTGCTGTCGGTGCTGGTGGCGCTCACGCTGTCGCCGGCGCTGTGCGCCACGCTGCTCAAGCCGGTGGAGGCCGGCCATCACCAGGAAAAGCGCGGCTTCTTCGGCTGGTTCAACCGCAACTTCGAGCGCAACGCCGACCGCTACCGCTCGGGCGTGGGCGGCCTGCTGCATCGCGGCAAGCGCAGCCTGCTGGTGTATGCGCTGCTGGTGGCCGTGCTGGGCGTGGTCTTCATGCGCCTGCCCACCTCCTTCCTGCCTGATGAAGACCAGGGCACGCTGATGGCGCAGGTGAAGCTGCCCGCCAGCGCCACCGACGAGCAGCTGCAGCAGACCATGAAGAGCTTCGAGGCCTACCTGGGCTCGCAGAAGGAAGTGGCCCACTTCATCACGCTCACCGGCCTGAGCGGCGACCAGGCCACTGGCAACGCCTTCATCACGCTGAAGGACTGGAGCGAGCGCGGCGGCAAGGCGCAGGACGCCGCCTCGCTGGCGCGCCGCTTCACCATGGACATGGCCGCGCGCACCAGCAACGCCAACGTGTTCGTGATGCTGCCGCCCGCCGTGCGCGGCCTGGGCTCCAACGCCGGCTTCGACGTGCAGCTGCAGGACCTGGGCGGCATCGGCCATGAAGCATTGGTGCAGGCGCGCGAGCAGTTCCTCTCGCTGGCGCGCAAGAGCCCGGCGCTGAGCCAGGTGCGCAGCAACAACCTGGACGACACGCCGCAGTTCGCCATCGACATCGACGACCGCAAGGCCGCGGCGCTGAGCCTGTCGACCTCGGACATCAACGACACGCTTTCCAGCGCGATGGGCGGCAGCTACGTGAACGACTTCATCAACAACGGCCGTGTGAAGAAGGTCTACGTGCAGGCCGACGCGCCCTTTCGCATGCAGCCCGACAGCATCGACAGCTGGTACGTGCGCAACGGCAACAGCGAGATGGTGCCCTTCTCGGCCTTCGCCAGCAGCCGCTGGACCTATGGCTCGCCGCAGCTGTCGCGCTACAACGGCATGTCGTCCTTCGAACTCGTCGGCGACCCGGCCGCGGGCGTGAGCTCGGGCACTGCGATGAACGCGGTGGAAGGCATCATGAAGCAGCTGCCGCAGGGCATTGGCTACGAGTGGGCGGGCAGTTCCTACCAGGAGCGCCTGTCGGGCTCGCAGGCGCCGCTGCTTTACGCGGTGTCGATCCTGTTCGTGTTCCTGTGCCTGGCTGCCCTCTACGAGAGCTGGTCGGTGCCGTTCTCGGTGATGCTGGTGGTGCCGCTGGGCGTGCTGGGCGCGGTGCTGGCGACCAGGCTGGCGGGGCTGTCGAACGACGTGTACTTCCAGGTGGGGCTGCTAACCACCGTGGGGCTGGCGGCGAAGAACGCGATCCTGATCGTGGAGTTCGCCAAGCAGCTGCAGGACGAGGGCATGGCGCTGGTCGAGGCCACGCTGCAGGCGGTGCGCCTGCGGCTGCGGCCCATTCTGATGACCTCGCTGGCCTTCATGTTCGGCGTGCTGCCGCTGGCGCTGAGCACAGGCGCCGGCTCGGGCAGCCGCCGCGCCATCGGCGTGGGCGTGCTCGGCGGCGTGGCGACGGCCACCGCGCTGGGCATCTTCTTCGTGCCGCTGTTCTTCGTCGTGATCAGGCGCTTCTTCGCGCCCAAGAAAAAACCCGGGGCGGCACCCACGCTGACCGCGCAGCCCGAGGCATGAAAGCCATGACATCCCTTCGTTTCAGACTCTCTTCGCTCGCCCTCGCCGCGCTGCTGGCCGGCTGCGTCAATCTCGCGCCCACCTACTCGCGGCCCGAGGCGCCCATTCCCTCGGAGTGGCCGGCCGCCGGAGCGAAGGCGGACGACGCCTCCGTTTCCGCCGGCACCGGCTGGCAGAGCTTCATCACCGACGAGCGCCTGCGCCGCACCATCGAGCTCGCGCTGGCCAACAACCGCGACATGCGCGTGGCGCTGCAGAACATCGAGAAGGCGCGCGCGCAGTACGGCGTGCAGCGCGCAGAGCTGTTCCCCAGCATCGCGGCCACCGCGGGCGGCACACGCCAGCGCACCTCGGCGTCCACGAGCAGCAGCGGTGAATCGTCCGTCGGCAGCACCTACACCGCCGCGCTGGGCTTCAGCAGCTACGAGCTCGACCTGTTCGGCCGCGTGCGCAACCTCAACGAGGCCGCGCTGCAGAGTTACCTGTCGACCGAGGCCACGACCCGCAGCACGCGCATCAGCCTCGTGGCCGAGGTCGCCTCGGCCTGGCTCACGCTGGCCGCCGACAACGAGCGGCTGAAGCTCGCGCAGAGCACGCTCGCGAGCCAGCAGCGCTCCTACGAGCTGACCAGCCGCATGAAGGCGCTGGGCGCCAGCACCGCGCTGGCGCTGGCCCAGTCGCAGACCACGGTGGATTCGGCGCGCGTGGACGTGGCCAGCTACACCGCGCAGGTGGCACAGGACCGCAATGCGCTCGACCTGCTGGCCGGCGCCACCGTGCCCGACGAACTGCTGCCGCCCGCCGGCATGGCCACGGCCAGCGCGCTGGTCGACGTGCCCGCCGGCCTGCCATCGACGCTGCTGCAGCAGCGCCCCGACGTGCTGGCCGCCGAGCACACGCTGCAGGGCTCGAACGCCGACATCGGCGCGGCGCGCGCGGCCTTCTTCCCGACGATTTCGCTCACGGCAAGCGCGGGCTCGTCGAGCACGGCGCTATCGGGCCTCTTCAAGGGCGGCAACAGCACCTGGAGCTTCGCACCCTCGATCAGCCTGCCGATCTTCAACGCCGGCAGCAACCGTGCCAGCCTAGATTCGGCCAAGGCGCAGCGCGAGATCGACCTCGCGACCTACGAGAAGACCGTGCAGACCGCGTTCAAGGAAGTGGCCGACGCGCTGGCCGTGCGCGGTTCGCTGGGCGAGCAACTGGCGGCACAACAGTCGCTGGTGGATGCGACGCAGAAGAGCCTCACGCTGTCGCAGGCGCTCTATCGCAACGGCAGCTACAGCTACCTGGAGGTGCTGGACGCGCAGCGCTCGCTGTACACCGCGCAGCAGACGCTCATCACGCTGCGCCTGTCGGAGCAGAGCAACCGCATCACGCTCTACAAGGTGATGGGCGGCGGAGATACCGCTTCCGCGGGCTGATCAGCCGCGCGTGGCGTTCTCCTTCATCTTCGCCAGCGCTATGGCGATGGCTGCGCCGCCCAGCGTCTTGATGAGCCCGGAGTGCTGCGCGTAGAACCGGCTCACCTCGTCGATCACGCCGGCGTGCTGCTGCTCGGCATGCGCGGCGATCTCGGTCACCTGCGCGGGCGAGAGCTGCGAGGCCTGGTCGGGCGTGATCTGCGTCTGGCCGGGCTGCAGCATGCGTCCGAGCACGCCGCCGGCCAGCGCCGAGGCGGCTTCCGGCCCGAGCGTGGCCAGTATCTGGTTGAGCACGCCGGCCTGCTGCGAGGGCGACGACTGTCCGAAGAGCTGGCCCACGGTGTCGCCGAAAGGCGGCGTCTGGTCCGAGCGCATCGCGGCCGCGAGCCCCGCGCCCAGCTCGCCGGTGGAGGCGTGCTGCGCGACCTGGTCGAGGCGGGCTTCGGCATCGTTGTTGCCGATGGCCTGCTGGAGGATGTCGAGTAAGCCCATGGAAAACTCCTTGATGAAGGGATCCGGCTGCCTCAGCGGCTCACGAGGTGCCAGGCCCCGAGCAGCACCGCCGCACCCACCACCGAGGCGATGAAGCCGGCGCCCGCGCCCGCCGCATACCAACCCATGGCCTGCCCGGCATAGGTCGCGACCAGCGAGCCGGCGATGCCGAGCACCGCCGTGAGGATGAACCCCATCGAGTTGTTGCCCGGCAGCACCGCGCGGGCCAGCAGCCCGGCGATGAAGCCGATCAGAATCGTCCAGATGATGTGCACGGAAAACCCCCTGTCGTTGGTGACAACAAGCACCGCCGCCGCTTGGCGTACAGCGCCCGGGGATCGTGTTCCCGCGTTCCTGAGCGCCAACTGACGGCGCGCCGCCCGGTCGCCAAGGCGCTGGCCGAAAGCGGGAGCATTTCGCTATCCTGCCGTTTGGCCAAGAAGAAGGAAGACGACTTTGCAAACTCACCCCGCCGTCCAAGCCGCCATGGAACGCAGTTTCGGCGCCATTGCCGATCTGGTCCGCCTCCACGCGCAACACACGCCCGACCATGCCGCCCTGTCGGACTCAACCCGCACGCTGGACTACCGCGCCCTCGACGCGCTGATGGACCGGGTCGCAGCCAGCCTGCAGCGCGACGGGCTCAAGGCCGGCGACGCCATCGCCATCTGCGCCTCGTCGTCTGTGAACTATGCTGCCGTGTTCCTGGGCGCGCTGCGCGCGGGCGTCGCGGTGGCACCGCTGGCGCCCGGCTCCACGCCCGCCAGCCTGGCGCGCATGATCGAGGACGCCGACGCGCGCATCCTGTTCAGCGACGCATCGGCCGCCGAGGTCATCGGCCCCGCGAAGGAAGGTGGTGTTCCGCGCGTGGCGCTCGACGGCTCGCAGATCGGGCGCGGCATCGAGGAATGGCTGGCGCCTGCCGGCGCGCGGCCCGAGGCGGTCGAGGTGCAGCCGGGCTGGGCCTTCAACATCATCTATTCGTCGGGCACCACGGGCGAACCCAAGGGCATCGTGCAGGGCCACGGCATGCGCTGGGCGCACGTGCAGCGCGGCGCCAAGTACGAGTACGGGCCCGACACGGTCACGCTGCTTTCGACGCCGCTCTATTCCAACACCACGCTGGTGGTGTTCTTCCCTACGCTGGCCTTCGGCGGCTGCGTGGTGCTGATGCCCAAGTTCGACGCGCTGGGCTACCTGCAGCTCGCGCAGCAGCGCCGCGTGACGCACACCATGCTCGTGCCGGTGCAGTACCAGCGGCTGATGGCGCATCCGCGCTTCGACGAGCACGACCTGTCTTCCTACCGGCACAAGTTCAGCACCAGCGCACCCTTCGGCGCCGCGCTGAAGGCCGACGTGCTCAAGCGCTGGCCCGGCGGGCTGGTCGAGTTCTACGGCATGACCGAGGGCGGCGGCACCTGCATCCTGGAGGCGCACCTGAACCCCACCAAGCTGCACACCGTGGGCCGGCCCGCCGAGGGCAGCGACATCCGCCTGATCGACGAGGAAGGCAACGAACTGCCGCGCGGCGACACCGAGGTGGCCGGCGAGGTGGTGGGCCATTCGGCCGGCATGATGACCGGCTACCACCGCCAGCCCGCCAAGACGCGCGAGGCCGAGTGGTTCGACGCCACCGGCAAGCGCTTCATCCGCACCGGCGACGTGGGCCGCTTCGACGCCGACGGCTTCCTCACGCTGTTCGACCGCAAGAAGGACATGATCATCAGCGGCGGCTTCAACATCTACCCGAGCGACCTGGAGGCCGTGCTGCGCGGCCATGCCGCGGTGGCCGACGTGGCGGTGGTGGGCGTGCCCTCCGAGCAATGGGGCGAGACGCCTGCCGCCTTCGTGGTGCGCCGCGAGGGCGACGCCACCAGCGAGGACGAGCTGCTGCAGTGGACCAACGCCCAGCTCGGCAAGACACAGCGCCTGGCGCGCCTGGCCTTCATCGACGAGCTGCCGCGCAGCGCGATCGGCAAGGTGCTCAAGCGCGAGCTGCGTGAGCTCGCCGGCCGTTGACAGCGCCGGGCCAGGCGCGCCGTGACACGAAGACAGGGCAAGATCGCGGCGCATGAAATCCCTGCGTGGTCAACTGATCTTTTTCTGGATGCTGCTGTTCGCCATGTGCGCCGCGCTGGCGGTGGTGATGCTCACGCTCTACCGCAGCAGCGCGGGCGTGCAGGTGTCGGCGGCGCGCGCCGCCACCGAGCAGTCCTGCCGGGCGATCGCGGCGCGCTATACCAAGTCGGCCACGCCGTCGTCGTCCTCGCTTGCCCCTGCCCGGCCGCAGGTCGACCTGCTGCAGGTGCTGCTGCAGCTGGTGCTGATCGAGGCGCCGCATGTCGAGGGCGGCGTGTGGCAGGCCGGCGGCGGCCACCTGGCTTATGCCTACCCCACCTATGAAGGCGGCGGCGTCAAGCGCGACGTGCCCGCGGCCGAGCAGCCGCTGATCGCCGAGGTGGCGCAGCTGGCCGCCCGCACGCAGCAACTGCAGACCGACGTGGTGCGCGGCAGCCGCGAGGCGCTGATCGTCGCGGCCTGCCCGCTGGCGGCGCCGGGCAACGACCTCGCAGCCTGGACCATGACCCGCACCACCGGCGGCGCGCTGGCCGCGCAGGACAGCCTGCGCACCGGCCTTGGTGTGCTGCTGTTGCTGGTGCTGGCTTCGGGCCTGTGGCTGGGCTTCATCCTGCTGCGCGGGTTGCGCCACGTGCAGCGCCTGGAAGACCGGCTGGCCCGCAGCGATGCCGACGGCGGCGCCATGCCCGAGCTGCCCCGCACCGGCGTGCGCGAGCTCGACCGCATCGTCGACGGCTTCAATCACTACCGTGTGCGTTTCGAGGAAGCACGCGCGCGCCTTCGCGAAGCCGCCCAGCAGCGCAGCCGCGACCAGCGCCTGGCCGCGCTGGGCCGCATGACCGGGGGCATCGCGCATGAGATCCGCAACCCCATCGCCACCATGCGGCTGAAGGCCGAGAACGCGCTGGCCGCCGCGCCCGGGAAGCAGGGCGACGCGCTGCGCGTGATCGTCGGGCAGATCGACCGGCTCGACGGCCTGGTGCAGAGCCTGCTGGCGCTGGTGCAGCCGGTGACGCTCGCGCCGGTGCAGGTCGACCTGCATCACTGGCTCGAGGAGCGCATCGTGGCCGTGAGCGGCAGGGCCGGCGCGGCGGACGTACGCCTGGTGCTGCAGCACGACGAGCCGCCGCAGGCCGTGTTCGACCCCGTGCATCTGGCGCGCGCTGTCGACAACCTGCTCGACAACGCGGTGCGCCATGCGCCGCGCGGCGGGCAGGTCACGCTCTCGGCCTCGGCGAACGAGGCGCGCGCGCTCTTCATCCGGGTGGACGACGACGGCGGCGGCGTGCCCGAAGCCTTGCAGGCCAGCCTCTTCGAGCCCTTCGCCACGGGCCGCGCCGACGGTACCGGCCTGGGCCTGGCCCTGGCGCGCGAAGTGGCGCTGGCACACGGCGGCGACCTGCGCCATGCGGCGCTCGAACCCGGCACGCGATTCGAACTGGAGCTTCCATGGCGCGCCTCCTGATCGTCGACGACGACGACGCTTTCCGCGACACGCTGGCCGAGACGCTGCAGGGCCTGGGCCACGAGGCGCAGGACGTCGCGAGCGGCGCCGAGGCGCTCGATGCGATGGCGCGCACGCGCTTCGACGCCGTGTTCCTCGACCACCGCATGCCCGACATGGATGGCCTGCAGACGCTGGAGGCGATGCGCGCCCGGCTCGCGCGCGTGCCGCCGGTGATCGTGCTCACCGCCTTCGCGAGCGCGGGCAACACCATCGAGGCGATGCGGCTCGGCGCCTTCGACCACATCACCAAGCCGATCAGCCGCGAGGCCGTGCGCGAGGTGCTCGGGCGGGTGCTGCAACAGCAGCAGCAACAAGGCGTGGCGGCGGCGACCGCCGTGGCGGAAGACGACGACGGCGACCTCGTCGGCCTGAGCCAGGCGATGCGCGAGGTGCAGAAGCGCATCGGCCTCGCATCGGCCAGCCAGGCGCCCGTGCTCGTGCTGGGCGAGACGGGCACCGGCAAGGAAATGGTGGCGCGCGCGCTGCACCGGTATTCGTCGCGCGCGGACAAGCCCTTCGTGGCGGTCAACTGCGCGGCCATTCCGAAGGAGCTGCTCGAAAGCGAGCTCTTCGGACACGTGCGCGGCGCGTTCACGGGTGCGACCGGCGAGCGCGCGGGATGCTTTCGCGCGGCCGACGGCGGCGTGCTGCTGCTCGACGAGATCGGCGACATGGCGCTTTCGGTGCAGGCGAAGATCCTGCGCGTGCTGCAGGAAGGCGAGGTCACGCCGCTGGGCAGCCACAAGCCGGTGAAGGTCGACGTGCGCATCGTCGCAGCCACCCACCGCGACCTGGCTGCGGCGGTCGGCGAGGGACGCTTCCGCGAAGACCTGATGTACCGGCTCGACGTGCTGTCGATACGCCTGCCGCCGCTGCGCGAAAGGCTGGCCGACGTGATCCCGCTGGCCGAGCACTTCCTGCGGCGCGCGGCATTGCCCGATGCGCCCAAGGCGCTCTCCGCGGAGGCCGCGCAGTTGCTGCTGAGCCGGCCCTGGCCAGGCAACGTGCGGGAGCTGCGCAACGTGATGGAGCGCTGCCAGGCGCTGGTGCGGCATCGCGTGATCGGCAGCGCCGACCTGGGCCTGGCGATGGGCGAGGCGCGGCCCGCGCAATCGGCACCGTCCGTCGGGATGCTGCCGGCCGAGTGGCTGGAGGGAGACCTGCCCGGCGCGGTGGAACGGCTCGAACGGCTGCTCATCGAGCACGCGCTCGCGCAGGCGCTGGGCAACCGCACCGAGGCCGCGCGGCGGCTGGGCATTCACCGCCAGCTGCTGTACCGGAAGCTGGCGCAGTACGGCATCGAGCAGTAGACAAGGCGATGAAGCGATAAGGCGTCCCGGGGGTGTCCGCAAAGCGGACGCCTCCTGTCCCCGTACCGGACGACTGCCGCCGTTCGGCACGCGCAAGTCGTTGATTTCAAAGGAAATGCGGGTTGGCACGTTGTGTGAGATGTCCATGGGGCATTCATCCACAAGGAGTCACCATGACACACCGCATCGCGTCCATCGCCACCGCCGTCTGCCTGCTCGCGGGCAGCACCGCTTTCACTCCGGCCTTCGCCCATCTTCCGCCGCCGCCCGTTGCCGTCGCACCGGAGGCGGACACCGTCGCCTCCGGCCGCGTGCAGCAATGGCTGCTCAACCCGAACGGCGAGGCCGACGGCCTGCTGCTGGCCGACGGGACGCAGGTCGCGTTCCCGCCGCACCTTTCGGCCGCGGTGATGCAGGCGCTCAGGCCCGGCGACACCGTGCAGGTCCGTGGCTGGCGCGCGCCGCAGGTGCCGGTGGTGCGCATGCAGTCGCTCAGCGCCAACGGCCGCAGCGTGATCGACGAGCCGCCTGTTCCCGGCATGTTCCCGCCGCGGCGCGCCCACGATCCGGCCGCGCTGAGCGCCATGACGGCGGACGGGCGCATCGAGCGCCTTCTGTACAACGACCTCGGCGACGTGCACGGCGCGCTGCTGGCGGACAGGACCATCGTGCGCTTCCCGCCGCACATCGGCGCCATGTACGGCGCGCAGTTGCAGCCCGGCGCGCAGCTTTACGCGCGCGGCTGGGGCACGCGCGGTGCGCAGGGCACGGCGCTGGAGGCCACGAGCATGGGCCCGACCGCGTCCACGGCGCGCGAAGTGTTCGAGGGCCCGCATCGGGGGCCCGGACGTGGCCCGGTGGCGCCGCGTCCGCCGGTGCCGGCGTTCTGATCGGCGAGCCCCTGCGATGACCGCCCCGTCCTCAGCTCCCTCCCGCCGCAGCCTGCGCTCGCTGGACGCGCTGGCCTTCCTTGCGCCAGACATCCAGGGCGGCGTCGGCCCGTTCCTGATCGTCTTCATGGCCGGCACGCTGGCCTGGGACCCGCAGCGCATCGGCACCGTGATGTTCGTCTCGGCGCTGGTGGGGCTGGCGGTGCAGGCGCCGGCCGGCGCGCTGATCGACAGCGTGCGGCACAAGCCGCGCTGGATCGCGGGGGCCATCGCGCTCATCGCGGTGTGCCTCGTGGTCATGGCGAACTGGCCGGGCTACGGTGTGATCCTGGCGGGCCAGTCGCTCATCGGCGCGGCGGGCACGCTGGTGGCGCCCGCCATCGCGGCCATCAGCCTCGGCATGGTCGGCCGCGCCGGGCTGGATGCCCGCATCGGCCGCAACGCCGCGATCACCGCGGGCGGCACGGTGCTGTGGGCGCTGGGCACGGGCTGGGTGGGCCACGCGTTCGGCCCGCACGCCATGTTCTTCTACGCGGTGGCGATGGCGCTGCCGACCATGGCGGCGGCCATGCTGATCCGCCAGCGCGACGTCGATCCGCTCCTGGCGCGCGGCGCCGACACCGGCCACGAGCCCGATGCCGCGCCGTCCGCGCGCTGGCACGACCGCCGCCTGCTTGTGCTGCTGGCCTGCGCCTTCCTGTTCCACCTGGCCAATGCCGCCATGCTCACGCTCGTGGCGCAGAAGGTCGGCACGCAGGCCGGCACCTCGGCAACGCTGTGGCTGTCGGGCGGCGTGATCGTCACGCAGCTGGTCACCGTTCCGATCGCCCTGGCGGTCGGCCGCTGGGCGCCGCGGCTGGCGCGCAAGCCCATCTTCCTGATCGGCTTCGCGGTGCTGCCGGTGCGAGGGCTGCTCTACCTGCTGGCCGACAGCCCCGCCGCGCTGCTGTCGCTTCAGGTGCTGGACGGCATCGGCGCGGGCATCTTCGGCGTGATGCTGACCTTGATGATCGGCGACATCACGCGCGGCAGCGGCCATTTCAACTTCGCACTGGGCATCGGCGCGGCCTGCGTGGGGCTGGGTGCGGCGCTGAGCAATCTGGCAGCCGGTGCGGTCGCGCACCTGGCCGGCTACGACGCGGCCTTCGTGATGCTGGCGGCCGTCGCGCTGGCCGGGCTCGCTCTCTTTGCCTTCGCGATGCCCGAAACCCGCTATCGTCCGCGTTCGATACCGGACGCGCTTGCCGCCCGCGCACCGACCACTTCCGCTCCATGACCAAAGATTCCGTGTCCGCGCCTTCTTCCGCGACTTCCGATTCCGACGCTTCCTCGCCGCACGAAGGCGGCGGCAACGGCCTGCTGTGGGTGCTGGTCGCCGTCGCAGTGCTGTTCGCCTTCCTGCGCCCGCGCGCGCCGATGGACTGGCTGCGGCTGGTCGACTGGCAGACCGTGGGCGCGCTCGCCGGGCTGCTGGCCATCACGCAGGGCGTGGAGCGCAGCGGCATGCTGCAGGCGGCCGCGCAGCGCCTGCTGGCGCGCACGCACGACCAGCGCAGCCTGGCGATGCTGCTGACGGCCAGCGCGGCCTTTCTCTCGGCGCTGGTCACCAACGACGTGAGCCTGTTCCTGCTGGTGCCGCTGACGCGCGTGCTCGCCACGCAGGCGCACCTGCCGCTGGCTCGGCTGGTGGTGCTGCAGGCGCTGGCGGTGAACGCGGGCTCTGCCCTCACGCCGATCGGCAATCCGCAGAACCTTTATCTGTGGCATCGCTCGGGCGAGGGCTTCGTCGCCTTCATGGGAATGATGGGGCCGACGGTGGCGGTGATGCTGTTCTGGCTCTTCGTCGCGGTGTGGCTGCTGGTGCCGCGCACACCCATCGAGCTCAAGCCCGAGGCCGAGGCCGCGCCGGTGCAGCCGCGCATGCTGGCGCTGTCGGGGGTGTTGTTCGTCGGCTTCGTGGTCGCGCTGGACCGCCACTGGCTGCTGGCCGGGCTGGGCGTGGTGTTCGGCGTGTTTCTGGTGGCGTATCCGCGCGTGCTGCGCGGCATCGACTGGGCGCTGCTGGCGATCATCGCGCTGATGTTCGTGGACCTGCGGCAGCTCGCGGAGCTGCCCGCGGTGGTGGCGCTGCTGGGCCACTGGCCGATCACCGAGGGCTGGCGCGCCTACCTCGCGGCCATCGTGACTTCGCAGTTCATCAGCAACGTGCCGGCGGCCATCCTGCTGGATGGCCACGTGCGCGACCTTCCCGCGCTCGCGGCCGGGGTGAGCGTGGGCGGCTTCGGCTGCGTGCTGGGCTCGCTGGCCAACCTGATCGCGCTGCGGCTGGCGAAGCTGCCGAACGGGCTGCGCGAGTTCCACCGCATCAGCATTCCCTTCCTGCTGGTGTGCGCGGCCTCGGCGCTGCTGCTGCGGCTCGGCTGATCGCCCTTTCAACAACCGATCTCGAAAAGACATTCCATGCCAAGTCATCATGAATCCCACGGCACCCTCGACGTCTGGTCCGTCGAAGGTCGCTTCCAGCAACTGATCTACAGCCCCAGGGGCAGCATCGAGGGCGTGCTGATCGACACCGACGGCGTGCCCACGCAGTTCGTGTTCGACCGCCACGACGAAGACGCCGCGCGCGACTTCGAGAGCCTGAAGGTGGGCCAGGCGCTGGTGATCGAGGGCATCGAAGCAGGCCCCTCGCCCAAGGCGGAGAGCGAACACACGGTTTACCGCTTCGAGCGGCTGGCCTCGGTCGACGGCGAACCGCCCCGGCATGCGCGGGCCGAAGAACGCATCGAAGGCACCGTGGTGCGCTTCAACTACGCGCGCCACGGAGAGGCCAACGGCGTGGTGCTGGACACCGGCGACTTCATCCACATGAAGCCCGACGGCCATGCGAAGCTGGCGCTGAAGGTCGGAGACAGGGTGCGGGCCGAGGGCCGCACGCAGCCGCTGGCGACAGGCCAGGGGCGTGTGGTCGAGGCCGTGCGGGTCAACGCTCGGGCGCTGCGGGACGCCGACGGAAGCTGATGCCGCTTGTGGCATTGCGGGAGCTGCGCGGACAATCCTCGACTGCCCATGCCTGTTTTCGGTTCATCCCTGCCGCCTCGCCATGAACTCGCCCTGCGCGACTACGGCCACTCGCACGGCAGCCATGCGCACGACCATTTCCAGGTGCTGATCGGCCTCGACGGCGTGCTCGATATCGAGGTGGAAGGCCGGGGCGCCGGCATCGCCGCGGGCGAAGCGCAGGTGGTCGCACCGGGCGACCGGCACGATTTCAGTGCGCGCAGGCATGGCGCGGTGTGCCTGGTGCTCGACACCACGCAGCCGGCATGGGCCCGCTGCGCCGAACGCGCGCCACCCGATTCGGCGCAACTGCACGCGTTGGCGCGCTACCTGGCGCAATGCATGAAGCAGCCTCGAGCCTCGGCCCTGGCCTTGCAGCACGGGCCGGCGCTGCTCCTGGAGGCCTGGAGCCCCGCACCGGCATCGTCGTCCGCGTCGCGCCGCCGCATCGACTGGTCCTTGCTCGCCGACTGGGCCCGTGCCCGCTGGCACGAGCCCTTGAGCGTGGCCGACCTGGCCCAGGTCGCCTGCCTGAGCCCCAGCCAGTTCGCGCAGCGCTGCCGCGACGAGCAGGGCATGAGCGCGATGCAATGGCTGCGCTCGCTGCGGTTGGCGCATGCGCGCGAGCTGAGGCTGGGCGGCATGAGCGTGGCGGAGACAGCGCGGCGCACGGGCTACCGCTCGCCTTCCGCCCTTACGGCCGCCTTGCGGCGCTGAGTCCCTTTTCCTGATCGAAAGACCGTCGTTTCTCGACGACGGACCGTCATTGCGCGACGACCGCATCGCGTAGCCTCGCCATCCATGCCATCGACCGCCTACGCACTGATCGCCATCGCCCTGTGGACCACGCTCGCCTCGCTGGGCACGGCCCTGTCGCACCTGCCGCCTTTTCTGCTCACTGGCCTCGCGCTCATCATCGGCAGCGTGCCGAGCTGGCCGCTGGTGCTGCGCGACCGCGCCGCCTGGAAAGTGCCGCCACGCACGCTGGCGCTGGGCATCTACGGGCTCTTCGGCTATCACTTCCTGCTGTTCATCGCGCTGCGCTACGCGCCGCCGGTCGAGGCCAACCTGGTCAATTACCTCTGGCCGCTGCTGATGGTGGTGCTGGCGCCGGTGCTGCTGCCGGGCGTGTCGCTGCGGCCGCTGCACCTGGTGGCGGGGCTGCTGGGTTTCGGCGGCGCGGCGGCGGCGATCCTGGGCGCGGGCGGGGGCGACGCCGCTTCCGCCGCGGGGTACTGGGGCTTCGTGCCGGCGCTGGCCTCGGCCTTCGTCTGGGCGAGCTATTCGCTGTGGACGAAACGCGTGCCGGCCTTCCCGACCTCGGCGATCGGCCTCTTCGGGCTGGTTTCGGGGGCGCTCGCGCTGGCCTGCCATGCGGTGCTGGAGCCCTCGGTGTCGCTGACGGCCCGTGACTGGCTGCTGCTCGCGCTGTGCGGCCTCGGCCCGCTGGGCGCGGCCTTCTTCGTGTGGGACATGGCGCTCAAGCGCGGCGACGCGCGACAGATCGGCATCCTGAGCTACATCACGCCGCTGGGCTCGACGGCGCTGCTGCTGCTGGTGACGGGCCGGCCGCTGACCTGGACCATCGCGCTGGCGGCCTGGCTGATCATCTCGGCGGCGATCATGGGCACGCGGGCACGCTGATCGCGGTGATCACGGTGATGCCTGCGTGCTGAATCAGGCTGTATCCGACGGCGCGCCTTCATCTTTTCTGGCTAGAGTGGAGGCTCAGGAAAAAGGAGCCAACCCACATGGACGACAAGAACAGGGATTTCGAGATCACGCCAAAGCTGGTGTTCGACCTGAACCTGGCGCTGTACCTCGATCTGGTGGCCGCGCTGGAGGGCGCGGGCGCCGTCACCTACCGCCAGATGGCGGCCCGGGTGCTCAACATCAGCATGGATGCGCGCAGCGACGGCGAAGCCGGCCTGTCGACGGTGCTCGAGGGCATCGCCCGGGGCTTCGCGGGCCATGGCGACGGCCTGTCGATCGAGTTGCTCAAGGCCGCGCGCGGCCTGCGCGAGGACGACGCGCTGGGCGACATCCCGATGCGTCCCGACCTGGGCTGAGCCGCGGCGGCCCGCCCCGCGCCTAGTCTTCGGCGACCTGCAGCACCAGCTTGCCGAAGTTCTCGCCCGCGAAGAGCTTATTGAGCGACTCGGGGAAGGTATCGAGGCCCTTCACGACGTCTTCCTTGCTCTTCATGCGCCCATCTTTCAGGTAACCGGCCATCTCGGCGATGGCGATGTGGTACCTGTCGGCGTAGTCGAATACCACGATGCCTTCCATGCGGGCACGATTCACCAGCAGGCTCAGGTAGTTCTTCGGGCCAGCCGAGGGCATGCTGTTGGCGTTGTTGTACTGGCTGATGGCGCCACAGATGATGATGCGGGCCTTGCGCGCGAGCCGCGCCAGCACCATGTCGAGGATCTCGCCGCCGACGTTGTCGAAGTAGATGTCCACGCCCTTCGGGCAGTGCGTCTTCAGGCCCTCGCGCACCGCGGCGGCGCCGGCCTTGTAGTCGATGCAGGCGTCGAAGCCGAGCTCCTTCACCACCCAGTCGCACTTGGCTTGGCCGCCGGCGATGCCGACCACGCGGCAGCCCTTGATCCTGGCCAGCTGGCCCACCGTCTGGCCGACGGCGCCGGCCGCGCCGGAAACCACCACCGTCTCGCCGGGCTTGGGCATGCCCACGTCCATCAGGCCGAAGTAGCCGGTCATGCCGGGCATCCCCAGCACGTTGAGCCACTGGGTGATGGTGCCCACGCGCAGGTCGATCTTCACCAGGCCGTTGCGCTTGATCTGGTCTTCGGGGATGAGGATGTATTCCTGCACCCCCAGCGTGCCGTAGACGGTGTCGCCCACGGCGAACTGCGGATTCTTCGAGGCGATGACGCGGCCGACGCCGCCGGCGCGCATCACTTCGTCGATGCCCACGGGCGGGATGTAGCTCTTGGCGTCGTTGAGCCAGCCGCGCATGGCGGGGTCGAGCGACAGCGACAGCGTCTTGACGAGCACGCCGCCCTCGGCCGGTTCGCCGACGGGCTCGGTGGTGAACTTCCAGTTCTCGCGGGTGGCCGTGCCCTCGGGGCGCTTGGCGAGGCGGACCTGATGGTTGGTGAGTGGGGTGCTCATGGCGTCTGTCTCCTTGACCTTGAATGAGGGGGCGCTGGCGCGCAGGCGCATCGTAGCGGCGCCCCCGGGGCGGGCAGGTAGCGCAGGCGACAGCGCGCCTTTCGGCCCTCGTCTAGGCCAGCCTGACGACGATCCGCAACCCCGGCTGCGCGTTGCGCACCGTGAGCTTGCCGCCGTGCGCCTCGGCGATCAGCCGGCACAGGTACATGCCCAGGCCCACGCCGCCGGTGGCGCGCGCCCGGGCGCCGTCGGTGCGGTAGAAGGGCTCTGTCAGGCGCTCGAGCTGCTCGTCGTCCACGCCGGGGCCGTGGTCGCGCACCTCGATCTCGGCGCCCTGGCTGCTGCCGTCGAGCACCGCGCGCAGCGACACGCAGGGCGGCCGGGGCGCGTCGGCGCTGTAGCGCAGCGCGTTGTCCAGCAGGTTGCGCACCAGCAGGCGGATGCGCATGCGGTCCACCGCGTGCGGCGGCAGGCCCTCGGCCAGGTCGAGATGCACATGCTCCGCTCCAGGCATCTCGGCCACGATCTCGCGGATCAGCGCCGCCAGGTCGACCGGTTCGCGCTGCAGCGCCACGTGCGGGCTGGCGAGGCGCTCGCTTTCGAGCAGGTCGCTGATGAGGTCGCGCATCTCGTTGAGGTCGCGCAGCAGCGCGTCGCGCTCGGCCTGCCCCTCGGGCGTGGTCGGCAGCAGTTCGGCGTTCAGGCGCGCGCGCGTGAGCGGCGAGCGCAGCTCGTGACTCAGCGCCAGCAGCAGCCCGCGCTTGGCGTCGAGCATGGCCTGGATGTCCTCCGCCATGGTGTTGATGCGCTCTGCCAGGTCGCCGAGGTCGTCGTTGCGGCGGATCGGAATGGGCTGCGTGAACTCGCCACGGCCGAAGCGCTGCGCGCCCTCGCGGATGTCGATCAGCGGGCGCAGCAGACGGCTCACGTAGGCGTAGCCCAGCAGCACGCAGGACAGCAGCAGGCCCAGCGTGGCCCAGCCGATGACGCGAGGCGCGAGCTGCCAGAGCTTGGGCGACCAGCCGAAGATCACGCGGTGGCCGTCGGCCGTGGGGCGGATGAACCACTTGTCGCCGCCGAAGACGTCTTCGCGGTCGTGCATCCAGCCGCCGGGGCTGCTGGCGCCGCCGGGGTTGGAGTCCCAGTTGACCTTGGGGCCCACGATGCGGATGGTGATCGGCAGCCGCGCCACCAGCGCCTGCGCGCGCGCCACGTCGGGCGGCGTGCCGATCTCGGCGACCAGGCGGTCGGCGTAATCGGTCAGCATCGGCTTGGCGGCCTCGGCCCAGCCGGTGGAGAACGATTTCTTCATGCCGCCCATGAAGACGGCCGCCATCACCAGCGCGAGCAGCACGAACATCAGCACCAGCCGCACGCGCAGCGAACGGCGCCAGCGGCGCTTGCCCTGCACCTTCTCGTTCCAGCGCGCGTGCCACTTGGCGTGCCAGTCGCCGCGCGTCATCTCGTCGCGGCATTCCTCGCCGCGCCACCGCATCCTGCGGGACTCCCTGCTTCGGCCGAAGTTCATGCAGGTTCGCTGCGGGCGACGGCCAGCGCGTAGCCCGCGTTGCGCAGCGTCTTGATGCAATCCAGCGGCTCGAGCTTCTTGCGCAGGCGGCTCACGACGATGTCGACCGCGCGCGTGTAGAGCTCGGCCTCGTGCCCGCGCAGGCGGTTGAGGATGTCGTCTCGGCTGAACACCTTGCCCGGCTCGGCCGCCAGCAGCGCGAGCAGCTCGAACTCGGTGCCGGTGAGCTCCACGCGCTCGCCGTGGCGCAGCACCTGGCGCCGGTCGAGGTCGATCGACAGGCCGTCGAACACGCGGTACTGCGTGCCGATGGCTGCCGCCTGCGGCGTGCTGCGCTGGCGGCGCAGGATGGTCTGCACGCGCGCCACCAGTTCGCGCGGCTCGAAGGGCTTGGGCACGTAGTCGTCGGCGCCGAGCTCCAGCCCGACCACGCGGTCCATCACTTCGCCGCGGGCGGTGAGCATCACGATGGGAATGTCGCTTTCCTTGCGGATCTCGCGGCACAGCGCGAAGCCGTCCATCTCGGGCAGCATCACGTCGAGGATGGCCGCGTCGTAGGTGCCCGCGCGCAGCCTGGCCAGCCCCTCGCTCGGGCGCACGGCGCTTTCGAGCGTGCAGCCGAAGCGTGCGAAGTAGGTGGTCAGCGGCGCGGCGAGATGCTCGTCGTCGTCGATCAGCAGGATGCGCGGCATGGCGGGATTGTGCCTCCGGACGAGAAAGTGGCGAATGACCTCGCTGACCATCAGACCCGCCGGCATCGCACCGCCCAGGTCAGGCCCGTCACGAGGATGGAAAGCAGCAGCGCGTGGTAGACCACGTCGGGCACCGTGCGCGGGCCGATGCCCGCGATGATGGTGCCGAGGCCGACCAACGTGCCCAGCAGCGCGAAGCCCTGGCCGAAGATGGCCGCGCGGCGCGCATGGTGCGGGCGCAGCCAGGTCTCGACCGAGGCCAGCACCAGCACGGTGGCGATCACCGCCTCGGCGGTGCGTGCCGCCGGGTGCGCGTAGCCGGGCACGATGAACCCGGCATGCACCATCGACGCGATGCCCAGCGTGAGCGCCTCCGTCAGCATCCATGCGCGCGCGGCCGGCGCGTGCACGGCATGCGAAGCCGTGGGGTCGCCGCTCACCATGGATCGGCCTTGCCGATGCGGCCCAGGTGCGTGGCGGCGAAGCCGCTCGCGTACTTGAGCCCGTAGCCCAGCGCGTGGTCCATGCCGATGTGGGCCAGCCAGATCAGGCTGCCGGCCACCGCCCACGGCATGGCCGCAAGCACGCCGAGCGTCAGCAGCAGCACCGGGCCGACGTACGAGTGCGCCGCGTTGTAGAGCGCCGCACCCGTGCGCGGGCCCGCGAGGTAGCCCAGCAGCGAGAGATCGGGCGCGAGCAGCCAGAGCGCGAACACGCCCCAGCCTGTGCCGAACTGCGCGTAGGCGGCGAGCGCCACGCCGAGCACCACCGCGCCTTCGAGGCGCAGCAGCGTGCGCACGCCACCGGTCGCCGATACGGCCCCTTCGGGAGACACCGTGGAACCGGCTTCGCCGGGCCACTGGTGTCGCCCCCGGAGAGGGGGGAGGCGCAGCGACACGAAGTGCGCGAAGCCTGGGGGTGAGCCCGGTTCAGCCACGGTGGCTCCAGCGGCGGCCGCCTCGCTCCATGAAATCGCGCACCTTCTGCTGCTGCGCGGCGTTCAGGCTGTCGAAGAAGTCCGCTGCGGCGGCGATGATCTCGGGGCTGCCGTTGCGCACGGCCGTGGTCTTCTCGTCGATCAGTCGGGCAGCACCGGCCTGGTCGAGCTTGTTGCCCGCGAACAGCGCCTTGAACTGCGAGCGCGGATCGCCAGAGCCGCCCGCGCCGCGCATGGCTTCACGCTGCGCCTGCAGCTTCTCGGCCAGCACGGTGAGCTTCTGCTTCTGGCTCGCGTCGAGTTCGAGCTTGCTGCCCACGCGCTCGACCATCTTCGTGCGGAACTCGGCGCTGTCGCCGCCCCAGCCGTGACGGTAGCTGCTGCAGCCGGCGATGCTGCCCGCGACCATGGCGGCGCCGGCAAAACCGAAGAGAGTGCGTTTGATCCAGTGTTTCATGGCGATTCCTTGTGTTCCTGGTGTTGTGTTGAGGAGGAAGCTCCATGGTGCGGATTGCACCGGGCCAAGTCCTCTCGCTGCGGTTGCGGCGTGTTTCGTTTTATGGCGACAGGCGTGGCGACAAGCCGGCCTGCTTAGAGGCGGCTGCTCTTGGCGTTGGCAGCCGAGGCGCGTGCGTCGACGGGGTTGGGCATGGTCGAGATGACCTGGCTGTTCACGCGCGAACTCGCCGACACGTTCTGGTCAGGCGCGGCGGCAGTGCGCACGGCTTCGGCGACGATGCGCCCGCGTTCGGTCGAGACGGCCATGGTCTCGGCACCGCGCGAGCCGCGCACCACGTTCTGGTCGGGCGCCGATGCGGTGCGCATGGCTTCGGCGTTGACCTCGGCACGGCTCTTGGCCGACACGGCGGGCTGCACGCCCTCGTAGCTTTCGGCCTTCGCGCCGGCTGCGGCGAGCATGGCGAAGGATGCGACGGCGACGATCTGGGTGAAGGAGATGGAGTTCATTTCAGGCCTTTCTTTCAGTGGTTGAAGAGAAGGCCTGATCGTGCTTGCGGGCCCCCCGCAAGTCCTTTCGCCGCAGTTTCGGCGTGTTTCGTTTCTTTTCACTCACCCGCGGGGTGAGTGAAAAGTACGCTCGTGGCGTCAGCCGGTCAGCCCGCCATTGCGGCGGCAGGATCGTCCGAGTCGAGCACGCTCTTTGCCCATGCCTCGAGCTTGCCGGTGTCGGCGCGCAGCACCTCCTGCTTGACCGCGAGGATGCGCGAGGGGTGCATCGAGAAGCTGCGCAGGCCCAGGCCCAGCAGCAGGCGCGTGAAGGCCACGTCGCCCGCCATTTCGCCGCACACGGCCACGCCCTTGCCCTGTCGGCGGCACTCGGCGATGGTGTCGGCCACCAGGCGCAGCACGGCCGGATGCGCCGGGTCGTAGAGGTGCGCCACCGATTCGTCGGCGCGGTCGATCGCCAGCGTGTACTGGATCAGGTCGTTGGTGCCGATCGACAGGAAGTCGAAGTGCTTCAGGAAGATGCGCAGCGTGAGCGCGGCTGCCGGGATCTCGATCATGGCGCCGAGCTTCACGTGGCCGTACACCGCGCCGCGGTTGTCGAGCTCGGCGCGCGCGAAGTCGATCAGCGAGAGCGTCTGCCTGATTTCGCTCGCGTGCGCGAGCATCGGGATGAGCAGATGGATTTCGCCATGCGCCGCCGCGCGCAGGATGGCGCGCAGCTGCGTGAGGAACATCGCCGGATCGGCCAGGCTCCAGCGGATGGCGCGCAGGCCCAGCGCCGGGTTCAGGTGCTCCTGCTTGTTGGCCGACTTGCTGTCCAGCGGCTTGTCGGCGCCCACGTCGATGGTGCGGATGGTGACCGGCATGCCCTGCATGCCCTCGACCGCGCGCCTGTAGGCCTGGTACTGCTCCTCCTCGTCGGGCAGCCGGGTCTGGGGCGAGCCCGTGTCGCGGCCCATGAAGAGGAATTCGCTGCGGAAGAGGCCCACGCCCACCGCGCCGGCCTTGACCGCGCCCACGGTGTCTTCCGGCATCTCGATGTTGGCCAGCAGCTCCACGCGCTGGCCGTCGAGCGTGACGGCGGGCTTGTGGCGCAGCCGCGCGAGCCGGCCGCGCTCGAGGTCGCCCTGGCGCTGCTTGAAGCCGTACTCGGCCAGGATGATCGGCGACGGATCGACGATCACCACGCCGGCGTCGCCGTCGATGATGACCCAGTCGTCCTGCCGCACCAGCTGGCTCGCGGTGCGCGCGCCGACCACGGCCGGGATGTCCATGCTGCGCGCCACGATGGCGGTGTGCGAGGTGCGCCCGCCCACGTCGGTGACGAAACCGGCGAACACGCTCTTCTTGAACTGCAGCATGTCGGCCGGCGAAAGATCGTGCGCGATCAGCACCAGCGGCACGTCGATGCCGTCGCCCGCGGTGGGGTCGTCGTGCTCATCGCTGTCGTCCACCGGCGCGGTGGCGCGCTTGCGTCGCGGCGGGCTCGGCGCCAGCACGGCGGCCGTGCCCTTCATGCGGTGTAGCAGGCGCTCGACCACCTGCTCGAGGTCGGCCTTGCGCTCGCGCAGGTACGGGTCCTCCATCTCGTCGAACTGGCGCGCGATGATCTCCAGCTGCGTGGTCAGCGCCCACTCGGCGTTGTACAGGCGCTCGCTGATCCAGTGCTTGACGCCGCCGCTCAGGGCTTCGTCCTGCAGCAGCATCTGGTGCACCTCCAGCAGCGCCGCAAGCTCGTGCGGCGCGTCGTTCGGGCCCATCTGCGCGACGTTGGCCTGCAGCTTGGCCAGCTCGTCGGCCACCGCGTTGCGCGCGGTGCGCACGCGGTCGATCTCGGTCTCGATCTCTTCGGGCTTGATGAAGTAGTGGGCGACGTCGATGCGGCTCGACACCACCAGCACGGCGCGCCCGATGGCAATGCCACGGGCGACGGGGAGGCCGTGGACTGCAAAAGTCATGACCTAGGCCTCGTGGCCTGCGCGGGCGCGCAGCGCACGCGAATTCGCGGGATGCCGTCGAACCGGCTTCGCCGGGCGGCCGGCATCGCGCCCGGCGAGGGGGTTGGCGTTTACACGAAGTGAAAGAGCCGGGGGGTGGACCATTTCATTCGCCTTCGCCGAACTTGTCGTCCATCAATTGGACGATGGCGTTCATCGCTTCTTCTTCCTGCGGCCCGTTGGTTTCGAGCTCGACGGTGGAGCCCAGGCCGGCAGCCAGCATCATCACGCCCATGATGCTCTTCGCGTTGATGCGGCGGTCGCCGCGGGAGAGCCACACCTCGCAGGGAAAGCTGCCTGCGAGCTTGGTCAGCTTGGCCGATGCGCGTGCATGCAGGCCCAGCTTATTGCTGATGGTCACGGATTTCTTGATCACTGTGCTTTCTTTTCGCCTGGTTCTGGGGAGCCGCCACCGCCACCTGCATCACGCCCGCGGTGCCGCCCGCGAGGGCGCGCTGCACCAGCGTCTCCAGGGGTTCGTGCCGGTAGGTGACGGCACGCAGCAGCATTGGAAGATTGACCCCCGCCACCAGCCGCGACCGGACGCCGTCCACCAGCTTCTGCGCCACGTTGCAGGGCGTGGCGCCGAACACGTCGGCCAGCACCAGCACCTGCGAGCGCGGCGCGTGCAGTTGCTGCGCGAGGGTGATGCGCGCGGCCGCCAGCGTTTCTTCGGGCGACACATTGGGCAGCACGTCGAGCGCGGCGATGGCCTGTTCGCAGTCGGGAAACACATGCAGCGCGCACTGCCGCATCGCGTGAGCGAACGGAGCGTGGGCGATGATGAGGATGCTGTTCATGCAAAAGGGAGGACGACGCGTCGATTATGCGGGGGCGCCCAGAGGAAGTAGATATGCGACATAACGCGGCAGCCCCGGAAAACGGACAGGACCGTGCGGACGGTCTGGCCACGGCAGCTATCGGAACCATAGCGGGCGAGCCCGCCGCTCATGGAAGCCTGAGGCCCTCGAAGAAGGTCTTCGACGCCTCGGCCGAGGAAGGCTGGCCGAGCACCGTGGCCTGGTAGAGCGCCACCGAACCGTCTTTCTGCGACTGGGCGAACCAGAGCACCTGCAGGGGCGTGGCCGTACCTTTTTGCGGCGGCTGTGTTTCCAGGCGCAGCGGCGCAGGTACTGCCGTTGCGCGCAGCACGCTGGCGGCGGATTCCGTCACCTGCGCCTCGCCAAGTTGCCCGCGCGTGGCGGTGTGCCAGGCGCGCAGCCAGGCTTCGGCCTGCTCGGGGCCGTTCGCGGAGGCATGCGCGATGGCGAATGTCGCGCCGCCGGCTTCGCAGCCCGTCATGTCGACCTGCACCGATTCGGTGCCCAGCGGCAGCGCGCGGGTCGCGCGGTCGGCCTTGCAGGGCAGCATCGCGACCAGGCCGGCCCCGGCGATCGGCACCTCGCGCCAGTTGAAGGCGGGGCGGCAGGCTGCGAGCAGGGCTGCCGCGGCCAGCACTGCGAGCCTGGAGCGGGGAATGGCGGGGGACGGCGACGGCATGGGGCATGCGATTATCGAACCGTGCACGCCGGTCGGGATGTCGCCAGCACGATCGGGCACGCGGAACTAAAATCGCGCCGCCCTTCTCTTGCACCAAGCCATGAAGAAATACCTCGCCGCAGCAGCTGTCGTCGTCGCATTGGCCACCGGCGTGGGCGTGTACCTCGGCTCCGGCGCCACTGCCGCTCCCGCCTCCACCTTCGTGCTGCTGGACGGCTCGCAGAAGAGCACGGCGGACCTGAAGGGCAAGGTCACCCTGGTCAACTTCTGGGCCACCAGCTGCGTGACCTGCGTGGGCGAGATGCCCAAGGTCATCGCCACCTACGACAAGTACAAGGCCCAGGGCTACGACACGCTGGCGGTGGCCATGAGCTACGACCCGCCGAGCTACGTCGTCAATTTCGCCCAGACACGCAAGTTGCCGTTCAAGGTGGCGATCGACAACACCGGCAGCGTGGCGCAGGCCTGGGGCGACGTGAAGCTCACGCCGACCACCTATCTGGTCAACAAGCGCGGCGAGATCGTGAAGCGCTATGTGGGAGAGCCGGACTTCGCCGAACTGCACAAGCTGATCGAAAAACTCCTGGCCGAAGCCTGATCTCTCGCCAGCCCCAACGAAGAAGGCGCCCCGAAAGGGCGCCTTTTGCTTTTGTCCTGTCGCGATCCGCTGCTTACTGCGCGCGGAAGCTGTCGTGGCAGGCCTTGCAGCTCGCGGCGGTCGGGCCGAACTGGGCCTTGAGGGCATCGAGATTGCCGGCCTTGGCGGCGGTCACCAGCTTGCCGGTTTCCTCGAGCAGCTTCTGCTGGCGCTCCTTGAACTTGGCGTCTTCCTTCCAGATGTCGGGCCTGGCCTTGCCGCCCTCGGCACCGGCGGAGAAGCCTGCCCAGGGCAGCTTCGCCATGTCGGCGACCACTTCGGCATTGGCCGCGGCGGCGGCTGCGTCGTAAGGCGCGCGGCCGTTGGCCATGGCGCCGAGGCGGCCGAAGTGCTGGCTCATCACGAACAGCGAGCTCTGGCGGTACTTGATGGCGTCTTCGGGCTTGGCGAACTGGGCGGCCGCGGGAAGGGACATGGCCGCGCAGGCGGCTGCGACGGCCAGGGAGGCGAATCGTTTCATGGGTGATCCTCGTGTGGGGAAAAAACGCCATCGTGCGCGGCGCTGCGGGCGAGTGTAGGGGCGGGCCGTACCGGCCGCATAGCAACAACCCGAAGCGGCCTGGGGCCCGGACTTTGCTAATCTGCGCCTTCCGCAGCATCGCGCTCCTCGCGCCTTCCTCGATGACCGACTCCTCCGTGGCCGCCTTTCGGGCGGCCTCCGGCCCTGTTGCCCGCACCCGGGTCTGGGACCTGCCGACACGACTTTTCCACTGGGCGCTGGCCGTCGCCGTGATCGGAATGATCGTCACCGGCCTGAACGGTGCCATGGAATGGCACTTCCGCATCGGCTACTCGGTCATGGCGCTGCTGCTGTTCAGGCTGCTCTGGGGCTTCGTGGGCGGTCGCTGGTCGCGCTTCGGGGCTTTCGCCTACGGGCCGGGCTCGCTGGCGGCCTACCTGCGCGGCCGGGCGCATCCGGACCACCTGATCGGGCACACGCCGCTGGGCGCGCTGTCGGTGTTCGCGGTGCTGGCCATCCTGGTGCTGCAAGTCGCTACCGGGCTGATGGCGGACGACGAGATCTCGGCCTCGGGGCCGCTCACCCGCTTCGTCTCCGGCGAGATCGTTGGCATGGCCACCGGCTGGCACAAGGCGCAGGGCAAGTGGATCGTGATCGCCCTTGCGAGCCTGCATGTGCTGGCCGTGCTGTTCTACGTGCTCATCAAGCGGCACCGCCTGGTGCGGCCGATGGTGTCGGGCGACAAGCTGGTCCCTTCCGAAAGCGGCCAGGTGGCGCCGAGCCGCGACGACGCGGCCTCGCGCTGGCTGGCGCTGGTGCTGTTCGCGCTGTGCGCGGGCGTGGCCTGGTGGATTTCCTCGTTGCGCGTATGAGCTTCTCTGTTTCACGCCCCCTGCCGCTGTCGGCCATGCCGGCGGTGGTGCTGCTCACCCCCGAAGAGGCCCACGAGATCGAGGCGACACGCACGATCTTCCGTGACTACGCGGCTTCGCTGGGCATCGACCTGGATTTCCAGGATTTCGACGGCGAACTGGCGCAGCTGCCCGGCGAATACGCCGAGCCGCGAGGCACGCTGCTGCTTGCGCTGGTCGATCCGGCGAACGTCAAGGAAGACGCCGGACGCCGGGCTCCGACGCTGCAGCGCGCCGACGGCACGCTGGCCCATGTGGCGGGGTGCTGCGCGCTGCGTCCGCTGGACAACGCGGACTACGCGAACGCGGCGGAAATGAAGCGCCTGTACGTGCGCCCCGGCTTCCGCGGCCTCGGGCTGGGCCGCCAGCTGGCCGAGGCTATCCTCGATGCCGCACGCAGCGCGGGTTACGGCTGCGTGCTGCTGGACACCCTCGACGACATGGAATCGGCCCGGGCGCTCTACGAAGACCTGGGTTTCGTGGAGGTACCGCCCTACTATCACAACCCCGTCGCCGGGGCTCACTACTTGAAAGTAGATCTCTGACCCGCCGGCCTCAGCCGCGGGCCTGGGCAAGCAGCGTGCCGGCGTCGCTCACTTCGAACTTGCCCGGTGCCTCGACGTTCAGCGTCGCGACCTTGCCGTCCTTCACCAGCATCGAGTAGCGGTTGCTGCGCAGGCCCATGCCGCGTCCGGTCAGGTCGAGCGTGAGGCCGGTGGCCTTCGCGAAGTCGGCGCTGCCGTCGGCCAGCATGCGAACCTTGGCGCCGGTCTTCTGGTCGCGCGCCCAGGCGCCCATCACGAAGGCGTCGTTCACGCTGACGCACCAGATCTCGTCCACGCCAGCGGCCTTGAAGTCGTCGAAGTGCTGAACATAGCCCGGCACGTGCTTGGCCGAACAGGTGGGGGTGAAGGCGCCGGGCAGCGCGAACAGCGCGATGGTCTTGCCAGCCGTCGCCTTGGCCACGTCCACGGGGTTCGGGCCGATGCTGCAGCCTTCGCCCTCGACTTCGGAGTATTCCTGCAGGGTGGCCGAGGGAAGGGTGTCGCCGACTTTGATCATTGAATGTGCTCCTGAAAAAGAAAAACGGCCCACATTGTGGGCCGTTTCCGGATCGGATGCCCCTGGGGGCTCCAATGATTGATCAGACCAGAACGGCCTTCTCGACCAGACGGGTCACGACCCAGTTCTTGGTCTTCGAGATCGGACGGCTTTCCGTGATCTCGATGGTGTCGCCCAGCTTGTACTCGCCCTTTTCGTCGTGGGCGTGGTACTTGCTCGTCTTGGCCACGATCTTGCCGTAGAGCTCGTGCTTCACACGACGCTCGACCAGCACCGTCACGGTCTTCGCGCGCTTGTCGCTGACCACCTTGCCGATCAAGGTGCGCTTGAGGGATTTTTTAGCTTCCGTCATGTTCACTCCTTACTTGGCGGCTTGGGCTTCTTGCTGCTTCTGGGCAAGAATGGTCTTGGCGCGCGCGATGTCGCGGCGGGTCACGCGCAGCGTCGAGGTGTTCGACAGCTGTTGCGTGGCCTTCTGCATGCGCAGGCCGAAGTGGGCCTTCTGCAGATCCTTGATTTCGGCTTGCAGGCCTGCGACGTCCTTCGTGCGCAGGGTTGCGGCCTTCGTCACCTTGGCCGGAGCCGCGGTTTCCTTCTTCTTACGTGTTGCCATGGATGTTCTCCTCTCAGGCGCCGAGCTGGCGAGCGACGAACGTCGTGCGCAGCGGCAGCTTGGCGGCAGCCAGGCGGAACGCTTCGCGGGCGAGTTCTTCGGGCACGCCGACGATCTCGAACACGATCTTGCCGGGCTGGATTTCGGCGACGTAGTACTCGGGGTTGCCCTTGCCGTTACCCATCCGCACTTCTGCGGGCTTGGTCGAGATCGGCTTGTCGGGGAACACGCGGATCCAGATACGGCCACCGCGCTTCACATGACGCGAAATCGCGCGGCGAGCGGCTTCGATCTGGCGCGCCGTCAGGCGGCCGCGGTCGGTGCATTTGAGACCGAAGTCACCGAACGCAACCGAGTTACCCGTGGTTGCGATGCCGGTGTTGCGGCCCTTTTGTTCCTTGCGGAACTTTCTGCGTGCAGGTTGCAGCATGTTTTGTTACTCCGTGAGGGCCCCAGGCGCTTGCGCGCCCGGGAGCGACCGATTACTCGGCCTTGGCACCGTCCGCTGCTGCAGCGGGCGCGGCTTTGCGGACGCGCTTAACGGCGGGTTTCGAGTCTGCACCGGCACCGCCGGTTGCTTCTGCGGGCTTGTCGCTGCCATCGGCCGGAGCGGTGTTGCCACCGATCGGGCCGCGGGCACCGGCGCGCGGGCCGGGGCCACGGCGGTCGCTGCCCGGACGGTCGCCACCAGGGCGGCCATCGCGGCGGGGACCACGCGGGCGACGTTCTTCTTCAGGACGCGGCGTCTCGACGGCGGGCAGGTCGTTGCGACCCAGCGTGTCGCCCTTGTAGACCCACACCTTCACGCCGATGACGCCGTAGGTCGTCTTGGCTTCGGAGGTGCCGTAGTCGATGTCGGCGCGCAGGGTGTGCAGCGGCACGCGGCCTTCGCGATACCACTCGGTACGAGCGATTTCGATGCCGTTCAGGCGGCCGGCCGACATGATCTTGATGCCCAGGGCACCCAGACGCATGGCGTTCTGCATGGCGCGCTTCATGGCGCGGCGGAACATGATCCGCTTCTCGAGCTGCTGCGTGATGCTGTCGGCGATCAGCTGCGCATCGATTTCGGGCTTGCGCACTTCTTCGATGTTGACCGCAACCGGCACGCCGAGCTGCTTGCCCAGTTCGCGCTTGAGGTTCTCGATGTCTTCGCCCTTCTTGCCGATCACGACGCCCGGACGAGCCGAGAAGATCGTGATGCGTGCGTTCTTGGCGGGACGCTCGATCATGACGCGCGAGACCGAAGCGTTCTTCAGCTTCTTCTTCAGGTACTCGCGAACCTTGATGTCTTCGGCCAGCATGCCCGCGAAATCGCGGTCGCTTGCGTACCAGCGGCTGGACCAATTACGGGTAACCGCCAGGCGGAAGCCGGTTGGGTGGATTTTCTGTCCCATATTTCTTCCAGGCTTAGTTGCCAACCGTCACGTACACATGGCACGTGGGCTTGCTGATGCGATTGCCGCGACCCTTGGCGCGCGCCGTGAAGCGCTTGAGCGTGGCGCCTTGCTCGACGTAGATGGTCTTGACCTTCAGTTCGTCGATGTCGGCACCGTCGTTGTGCTCGGCGTTGGCGATAGCCGATTCGAGCACCTTCTTCACGATCACAGCGGCCTTCTTCTGCGTGAATTGCAGGATGTTGAGCGCTTGATCGACCTTCTTGCCGCGGATGAGGTCAGCGACCAGACGGCCCTTGTCGACCGACAGGCGGACACCGCGGAGGACTGCACGTGTTTCAGACATGGTCGTTCCTTACTTCTTCTGGACTTTCTTGTCCGCGGGGTGCCCCTTGAACGTGCGGGTGAGCGCAAATTCGCCGAGCTTGTGGCCGACCATCTGGTCGGTGATGTACACAGGCACGTGTTGCTTGCCGTTGTGCACGGCGATGGTCAGGCCGATGAACTCGGGCAGAACCATCGAGCGACGCGACCAGGTCTTGATCGGCTTCTTGTCCTTGGTCGTCACGGCCTTGTCGGCCTTGGCCACGAGGTGGTGGTCGACGAACGGACCCTTCTTGAGAGAGCGAGTCATTGGCTATCCCTTACTTCTTGCGACGCGACACGATGAATACCTGCGTGCGCTTGTTGTTGCGGGTCCGATAACCCTTGGTCAGATTGCCCCACGGGTCGACCGGATGACGGCCTTCGCCGGTACGGCCTTCACCACCACCGTGCGGGTGGTCGATCGGGTTCATCACCACGCCACGGACGGTCGGGCGGATACCCATGTGACGCTTCACACCGGCCTTGCCGAGCTGGCGCAGGCTGTGCTCTTCGTTCGCCACTTCACCGATGGTCGCGCGGCACTCGATGTGAATGCGGCGGACTTCGCCCGAACGCATGCGGACCTGGGCGTAGACGCCTTCACGGGCCAGCAGCGTGGCCGAGGTACCGGCCGAGCGGGCGATCTGCGCGCCCTTGCCGGGCTGCAGTTCGATGCAGTGGATCGTCGAACCCACCGGAATGTTGCGGATCGGCAGGGTGTTGCCGGCGCGGATCGGGGCTTCTGCGCCCGACAGCAGCGTTGCACCGGCTTCCAGACCGCGCGGGGCGATGATGTAGCGGCGCTCGCCGTCGGCGTAGCAGACCAGAGCGATGTGGGCGGTACGGTTCGGGTCGTATTCGATGCGTTCGACCTTGGCCGGGATGCCGTCCTTGTTGCGCACGAAGTCGACGACGCGGTAGTGGTGCTTGGCACCGCCGCCACGATGACGGATCGTGATGTGGCCGTTGTTGTTGCGGCCGGCCTTCTGGAACTGGGGTTCCAGCAGGGGGGCGTGAGGAGCACCCTTGAACAGGTGGTCACGCGAGATCTTCACCGCGCCGCGTTGGCCCGGCGAAGTGGGTTTCATCTTGATGACGGCCATGATTAAGCGCCTTCCCCGACGAGGTTGAGCTCTTGACCGGCCTTCAGGGTCACATAGGCCTTGCGAACGTTGTCGCGGCGGCCGACGGACTTGCCGAAGCGCTTGGTCTTGCCCTTGGTGTTGAGCACCGACACGCCCTTGACTTCGACCTTGAACATCAGTTCGACGGCGGCCTTGATTTCGGGCTTGGTGGCGTCTTGCAACACCTTGAAAGTGACAGCGTTCGACTTCTCGCCGACCATCGTGGCCTTTTCGGACACGATCGGGGCGACCAGCACCGACATCAGTCGGCCTTCGTCGAACGTACGTTCAGCGGCGGTGGGGTTCACGCGGCTCATGCGAACATCTCCTTGAGCTTGTCGACGGCACCCTTGGTGACCAGCACCTTCTTGTAGTGAACCAGCGACACCGGGTCGGCGTAACGGGGTTCGACCACGAGAACGTTGACCAGATTGCGCGAGGCAAGGTACAGGTTTTCGTCGACTTCTTCGGCGATCACGAGCACGGACTCGAGATTCATCGCCTTGAAACGGGCTGCCAGCGGCTTGGTCTTGGGCGAGTCGACCTTGATCGAGTCGACCACGGCCAGACGGCCTTCGCGAGCGAGCTGCGAGAAGATGGACGCCATGCCGGCGCGGTACATCTTCTTGTTGATCTTCTGCGAGAAGTTTTCGTCAGGCATGTTCGGGAAGATCCGGCCGCCCCCGCGCCACAGCGGCGAGGAAGTCATACCGGCACGGGCGCGGCCCGTTCCCTTTTGCTTGAAAGGCTTCTTGGTCGAGTGCTTGACCTGCTCGCGGTCCTTCTGGGCGCGAGTGCCTTGGCGTGCGTTGGCCTGGAAAGCAACGACGATCTGGTGGACCAGGTCTTCGTTGTAGTCACGGCCGAACACGGTCTCGGGGGCGTCGTACTTCGACGCGGCCTGGCCTTGTTCGTTCAGGAGTTCGAGTTCCATTACTTCGCTCCTTGGGCAGCCTGCGGCTTGGCCTTGATGGCGGGACGCACGGTGACGAAGCCACCCTTGGCACCCGGAATCGCGCCCTTGATGAGCAGCAGTTGACGTGCTTCGTCGATACGGAAGACGTCGAGGTTTTGCGTGGTGCGGGTGACGTCGCCGAGGTGGCCCGTCATGCGCTTGCCGGGGAACACGCGACCGGGGTCTTGCGCCATACCGATCGAGCCGGGCACGTTGTGCGAACGGCTGTTACCGTGCGACGCGCGCTGCGAGCTCATGTTGTGACGCTTGATCGTGCCAGCGTAGCCCTTGCCGATGGAAGTGCCCTGCACGTCCACCTTCTGGCCCACGGAGAAGACGCTTGCCACCGGGATCACGCCGCCAGCCTTGTGCTGACCAGCGGTATCGGCGGTAACGCGGAATTCCTGGATGATCTCGCCAGCTTCGACACCCGCCTTGGCGAGGTGGCCGGCTTCGGGCTTGGTTACGCGCGATGCCTTGCGCGAACCGAACGTCACCTGCAGGGCGACGTAGCCATCGTTCTCTTGGGACTTGATCTGGGTCACGCGGTTGTTGGACACATCCACCACCGTGACGGGAACTGCGTCCCCGTCATCGGTGAAGAGACGCATCATCCCCACCTTGCGGCCCAGCAACCCGAGGGAGTTGCTCAGACTCATTTGTTTTCTCCAAAAATGGAAGCTTCCTTCGCCGCTGCCACTTCAATTGGCGACAGCGTTTGTCGGGCTTCCCCGAACTGCGGAAGAAGGTTGATAAATCTCTGCTCGCATAGCGCCCATGCGGACGCAACAAGGGCAGAGCCAGCGATTATAGCCCGCGCTGCGGGCCTGGTGCAAGTGCCGCCATTGCGGCGCTTTCAGGCCTCGGAGGCCTGTTTTCGGGGCGTTTTCGAGCCTATTTCGGCTCTTTGGCCGGCATCGAGATGATCTTCTCGCCCTCCGCCGACGATTTCATCTCGCCCGCAGCCTTCATGGCGGGCGCAGCGGCCCCGGTCTGGATGGGGATGGCGACGATGCTCATGGCACCGTTCTGCGTGACGAAGACGTTCAGGTAGGCAAGGCCTTCCCGGTCGACGGTGACACGCGCGGTGGCCGTAGTACTCTGGCCTGCCGGCAAGGCAAGGCTGCTGCTCGTCGCCAGGGAAAGGCCCGCATCGGTCGTCAAACGTGCGGTAGCGCCGGCAGGATCGCTCACGCCATCGAACTGGAGAACGACGGCGACCGAGCGCCCGACCTGCGCCGCGCCCTCGACCCTGTACTGTATCGCCACGCCGGAATCATTGGGCTTGCGAGCCGCAGCCGTCATGGGTACTGCATTGCGGGAAGCCGCTGCCTGACTGGCCGCGCGCTGCCCCGGGGCACCGTCTGCGCACGCCGAGGCGGCAGCGAGCGCCAAAAGTGCAGCGGCGGTGGCAATCATCGGACTGGAACGGAGGTTCATGGTGGACTTCCTCGCTGCTGCTTATTGGATCAGCACGCCGAAGCAGGTGTTTGCGCCGGAGTTGTTGACATCATTGACGACCAGAACATGGTCGCCGGCCGACAGGTTGACCGAATTGGTGTTCCGGCTCACCACCCCGCCCCTGTAGATCACGAAATTGGGGCTGGCGCCCGCAGGCGGGGTGATCGCGAACTGGTAGCTGCGGCTCGCGGGTGCCGTGAAGCGCAGGTAGGAGAAGCTGCCGAGCTTGTTTCCGTCGCGCTGGGGATCTTCTGCGTTCGTCACGCAAGCCGAGGTGCTCGCACCGACCGTCGCCTGGTTGTACATCGGCAACACGTAGTTCACGGTCGGCGACCCGCCACCGTTGGTTTCCTGCGTGCCGTAGGCATCGTTGGAGGCGGCGTTGATGCTCTGGCCCGCCAACAGCGTCGCCAAAGCCGGAGCATTGCCCGACGCCACCACGTTGAAAGCAGCAGTGAACGGGTGAATCGAGGTAACCGGCGCGCCGCCCCTGAACAGCGCGCTCGTCATCGTGTCGTGGATCGGCTTGAACCCGACCTGCTGGTTCAGGTTCCAGAAGATCGACTGGATCGAGGATTCGCGGAACCAGCCCGGATTGGTCGTCGGCCCTCTCGTCAGATCGAGATTGCCGCCCTGCGCCTGGCCGGGCCCGCCCGAATCGACATAGTTGCTGCGCCCCAGCGCAATTCCCGACCAGCCGTTGCCCCACCCCTCGGAGAAGGCCAGCCGGCGATCGACGCGCTCGCTCGTGGAGTGCGCGCCGCCAGTCGAGTCGTCGCGGCTGAAGGAGGCCTGGTAATAGTGGCCCCACTCGTGGGCAATCACCGGCGCATCGAATTCGTCGGTATCCACGTTCTCCTTGCCGAGCACGTAGATCTCGGCGCCCGAGCTCCTGCCCACGAAGAAGGTGGTGCCGATCTGCCCCAGCGCGATGCTGCCGCCGGAGTTGGTGTTGTTGACGCTCCAGAACACCTTCAGCGAAGGGAATGCCGTCGCCGGAGCGGCCGTCATCACCTTCTGCATCGCGGTATAGACCGTGTCCATGATGGCGAACGGCCCCGACACGCGCTGACCGGTGTAGCTCGACCCGCCCCAGCCGCTGGCGGCGCGCAGGTCACGGGTGAGCGCAGCGCTGCCCGTGGAGAACACCGAGGACTGCATGGAATAGATCGCGCTCGACTGCGTGTTGTCCCGGACGGTGACGTCCCAGGTCGGGAGCGCGCCGGTACGGGTCAGCTGGGCCCGCACACGCACGATGACGTTCGTGTTGCCCTGGACATTCACCGAATAGGCCCCGTTCTCGTCGGTGGCCGTCGTGGCAAGCTGGTTGCCGCTGGCCGCATCGAGCACTTCCACGAACGCGCCGCGCACCGGCTTGACCGTGGTGTCGGCGTACACGAGGCGGCCGCTGGGGTTGGGCACCGACTCGTAGGTGGCAGTGCCGCTCAGCGCGACGGGCGCGGTGGGAATCAGGGGGAGCAAGGGAATGCCGCCACCGCCGCCCCCTCCTCCTCCGCCACCGCAAGCAGTCAGAAGCGCTGCCGCGACACAGGCAACCAGGCCCGACGAAAAAGAGATGCGTTGTCCCATAGTTGTGCTGCCCTCGCTTCAGCTACCCGACGCCTCGGAAATTGGCGGGCGTCGGCACGGGAGGATGCCACATTCGCGAGACATAAAGCACAAAACCCGCCTGCATTTCTGCAGGCGGGTTTTGCAGCACTTGCGGCGCGAAGCCGAATGGATTACTGCAGCTTGATTTCGACGTCCACGCCAGCCGGCAGGTCGAGCTTCATCAGCGCGTCCACGGTCTTGTCGGTCGGGTCGACGATGTCCATCAGGCGCTGGTGCGTACGGATTTCCAGCTGGTCGCGCGACGTCTTGTTGACGTGCGGCGAACGCAGGATGTCGAAGCGCTTCATGCGGGTCGGCAGGGGCACGGGGCCCTTGACGATCGCGCCGGTGCGCTTTGCGGTGTCCACGATTTCAGCGGCCGACTGGTCGATCAGCTTGTAGTCGAATGCCTTCAGGCGGATGCGGATCTTTTGCTTGGTAGCCATGGTGATTCCTTTGCTCCCGTCTTGATTACAGGTCGAGGATCTTCGCCACGACGCCCGAACCCACGGTGCGGCCGCCTTCGCGGATGGCGAAGCGCAGGCCTTCTTCCATGGCGATCGGG
>NZ_RXFT01000002.1 GCF_003952165.1 Variovorax guangxiensis
TGAGGCTCCGTCTACTCTTTCGCACTTTTTGCGCAGCGACTGTGCGCCTCCCCTCATAAATAAAGAAAGCCGCCCGAAGGCGGCTTTCTTTATTGGCGAATCGCTGCTGCTTAGTAGTAGCGCGAGCTGTTCATGCGGCGCATCGCTTCGTACAGCGTGGGCATGCGCACTTCCTGCGAGCGGGCGCTCATGCGGGCCAGTGCATCGATCTTGGCGGCTTCGGCTGCGGGCACGGTGCCTTCCGATTGCTGGCGCCACATGGCGGCCTGCAGTTCCTGCATCACGCGCGGGTCGCTTTGAGCGGTGGCGAGGAAGCGGGCGTCGGCACGCGCCGCGGCACGGCGTTCGGCAGCTGCGCGCCACGCGGCGGCGAGGCTGCTCTGGCGGACCGAGCCGGCGAACAGCGCGAACAAGGCGATGGCTGCAATGCAGAACACCGTCCAGGCAGCAAGCAGACCGCCGTCGTTCCAGTTGGAAACGAGCGACTCGGTCACCACAAGGACGGCCGCCGCGATGGCGACGATCAACAGGGCGATCAACGGGCGGGCGCCATTGGCACCTGCACGTGCGGCCTGGATCTGGCCGAACAGGACTTCGGCGCGACGGACGCCGGGGTGGACGGTAGGTTGGTCAACGTGAACGAAGCTGGTCATGATGCATCCCTCCTGGGACATTGGTAATCAGTGGTGGCGAACAAGGCCGATGGGGTGATATTAGGGATTACCCCAGTGTTTATCCAATTTATCTTTCTGATGTTTATCATTCACAAGGCTGATGGACGTCAACTTTCGCACGCTCGACCTCAACCTGCTTCGCGTCTTCGACGAGGTGATGGCCGAACGCAACCTCACGCGAGCCGCTCGCAACCTGTCGATCACGCAGCCGGCGGTAAGCAATGCGTTGCGACGCCTGCGCGAAGTCCTGGGCGACGAGCTGGTGCGCCGCTCCGGCGCAGGCGTCGAGCCCACCCCTCGCGCGCTCGCCCTCTGGCCGACCGTGCGGGACGCCCTGCGCCAGTTGCAGCACACGCTGGCCCCCGGCGAATTCGATGCCAGCACGGCCGACACGACATTCCTCTTGGCGATGGCCGATGCCACCGCGGCGGAGCTCATCCCGGGCCTGGTCCAGATCGCCGAAAAGGAAGCCCCGGCCATTTCCCTGCGCGTGCTGCCGCTGACCACGCGCGATCCGCGCCGCATGCTGGAACAGGAGGAGGTCGACATGGCGGTCGGCTATTTCCCGGCGGTGATCGCGAGCCTCGCGGCGCGGGGGCAGTCGGGGGTAGGGGTTCCGTTCGAGACCCAGCGGCTCTACCTGGGCCAATATGTATGCGTGATGCGGCGGGGCCATCCGCTGGCGGATGCGCCCCTCACGCTGGACGACTACTGTGCCGCCCGCCACCTGCTGGTGAGTTTCTCGGGCCGGCCCTACGGCTTCATCGACCAGACGCTGGGCGCCATGGGCCGCGAGCGGCGCATCGTGGTGACGGTGAACCAGTTCTTCACCGCAGGCAGGGTGGTCGCCAATTCGGATCTGCTGACCGTGCTGCCCCGCCACTTCGTGACCGTGACCGGCATCGACGACCAGCTGGTACTGCGCGACCTTCCCTTCGACCAGCCGCCGGTACACGTGGATGCGATCTGGCATCGGCGCGCCCAGCACGGGCATTCTCACGAATGGCTGCGAAATGCGCTGTTGCGCTCGGCAGCCGCGGCTTTCGCCGGCTCGGTCCTCGGACAGAAGGTGCCCGACTGACCTGTTGCGCTATCTCGCTATCTATATGTGGATCAGCGGACGACGCTGAGCCAGGCGCTGGCTGCGGCGCGCAGCTCCTGTGCGTGATGGGCTCCGCGGCCGGCGCGCATGTCGGCGCTTTCCATCAGCGCGGCGGCGTGGCTGGCCGGGGCATTGGCGCTGGAAGAACGGAAGAAACGGGCCACTTGGGCGATGAGGCTGAACATGATGGTGCGCGGCTCGTGGCTGCGCTGGAGTGGTTGATGCTCCAAGAATAAGGGTTAACCCTAGAAGATCAAGCCAAACCTTATGCGTGTCACGCATGGGGCAATTCACCTAGACTGGCCCGACGATGAAGCTGCAACTGCTGTCCGATCTGCACCTGGAGTCCCATCCCCGCTTCCGAGCCGAGCCCCTGCCCGGCGCCGACATGCTGATCCTGGCGGGCGACATCGGCTCCTACCAGCAGGGCTCCCGCCTGACCGACACCGACTTCGGCCTGGGCCGCTTCTCCCCCCGCAAGGGCTGGCCGGTGCCGGTGATCTACGTGCCGGGCAACCATGAATACGACAACGTCGACTTCGACGAGACCCACCAGCGCCTGCGCGCCCTCTGCGACGAGCTCGACATCATCTGGCTGGAGCGCGAAACCCGCGTGATCGAAGGCGTCCGCTTCGTCGGCACCACGCTCTGGGCCGATTTCGACGCGCTCGCCGAGCCGACAGACAGCCTCGCCGAAGCACTCAAGAAGCGCGGCAAGGCCATGCGCGCGGCCGATTTCTATCTTGAAAAAGCAGCCACCATGCGTAACGGCGAGCTGTTCCTCGCCGCGCAGCTGCGCGACCAGGGGCTGGCCTGCCAGGACTGGCTCAAGCAGGCGCTGGCCGAGCCATTCGACGGGACCACGGTCGCCATCACCCACTTCGCGCCCAGCCTCGAGAGCGGCGATCCGCGCTACGGATTGACACCCGGCACCGCAGGTTTTTGCAACGCGCTCGACGAGCTGCTGCCCCATGCACAGCTCTGGCTGCACGGCCACCTGCACTGCCCGTCCGACTACGTGAAGAACGGCTGCCGCGTGGTCGCCAACCCCCTGGGCTACGCGCGCAACGGCGAACAGGAAGGCTACAAGCCCCAGCTGCTGATCGAGGTGCCCGGCGCCCGGCACCGGCAGCGGTAACGGCCGGCAACGCGTTCGCCGCCATGGCTGTGTAGACTGGCCCGATTCCATCCGACCGGATGGGGGAGCGTGCCATGACGCAGCAGCAACAACAACGACGTCGCCACTTCCTGCAGCAGGCCGCCGGCGCAGCCGCGACCGCCGGGCTGTCCTCCTTCTGGCCGCGGGCTTTCGCCCAGAAGCCGGCCGAGCCGACCGGAGGCAGGGCCATGGGCCAGCTCTCGATCGCCGAGATGTCGCGCCGCCTCGCCGCCGGCAGCCTCAGCAGCGGCCAGCTCGTGGAAGAAGCGCTGGCCGCCATCCAGAACCCCGCCGGCGAAGGCGCCCGCACCTTCATCCGCGTGCATGCCGATTCGGCACGCGCCGCCGCCGCGCGGCTCGACGCCGAACGCAAGGGCGGCCGCCCCGCCGCCTCGCCCATCGCCGGCATCCCCATCTCGCTGAAGGACCTGTTCGACGAGGCCGGCGTCACCACGCTCGGCGGCTCGGTGGTGCTGGCCGGCCAGCCGCCGGCCGCGCGCGACGCCATCGTGGTCGAGCGGCTGCGGCGCGCGGGCGCGATCATCATCGGGCGTTCCAACACGGTCGAGTTCGCATACACCGGCCTGGGGATCAACCCGCACTACGGCACGCCGAAGAACGCCTACGACCGCGCGACCGGCCGCATCCCCGGCGGCTCGACCTCCGGCGGCGCGATCTCTCTGACCGATGGCATGGCAGCCGGCGCCATCGGTACCGACACCGGCGGCTCGCTGCGCATTCCGGCGGCGCTTAACGGCCTGGTGGGCTTCAAGCCGACGCAGCGACGCGTTCCGCTGGACGGCGTGCTGCCGCTGTCGACCTCCTTCGATTCGGCCGGTCCGATGGCGTGGACGGTGGAAGACTGCGCCCTGCTGGATTCCGTGCTCGCCGCCGAGCTGCCGCGCCCGCTGCGCGTGCTGCCGATGCGTGGCCTGCGCTTCGCGGTGCCCAGGACCTTCTTCCTCGACGAACTCTCGCCGCCCGTGGCTGCGGCCTTCGCCTCGGCGCTGGCCAAGCTCTCCGCCGCGGGCGCGACGATCACCGAGCTGCCGATGGCCGAGTTCGCGAAGGCGCCGACCATCAACCCGCGCGGGATGATCACCGCCGCCGAAGCCTTCACCTGGCACCGCGAGCTCATCAAGACCGCCGCCGCCAGGTACGACCCGCGCGTGCTGGCCCGCATCAGGACCGGCGAGACCATCACCGCGCCCGACTACCTGCAGCTGCAGGCGCTGCGCCGGCAGTTCATCCGCTCGATCAACACCGTGGCCGCGAGCTACGACGCAATGCTGATGCCCACCACGCCCGACATCGCGCCGCCGATCGCCGAGGTGCTGAAGGACGATGACACCTACTACCGGATCAACGGCCGCATGCTGCGCAACCCCGCGGTGGTGAACCTGTTCGACGGCTGCGCGCTCTCGGTGCCCTGCCATGACGCGGGCACCGCGCCGGTGGGGCTGATGGTGGCCAGCATCGGCAACACCGATCACCGCCTGCTGGCAGTGGGCGCGGCGGTGGAGGCGGTGGTAACGCCGAGGCGTGCGCTCAGCAGCTGAGCTGCCGCACCGCCAGCGTCGGAGATTCAGGCGCCGCCGCGACCCTTCGCCACCAGCTTGATGCCCGGCATCAGCTCGGCCGCCAGCTCCGGCCGCTCCAGCGCGTAGTCGAGGTTCATGCGCGCGATCTCGACGTGCTCCTCGCCCAGCGCCTGCGCGCGCGAACCCTGGCCGCGCTCGATGGCCTGCACCATCGCATGGTGCGTGCGGTGAGCCTGGCGCATCCACTGCTGGCCCTCTTCCATCGACGACTGCATCGGCAGCATCGCGCTCGGGGCGGCGAAGGGCTGGCCGCCGAGCATGTCCATCACCCGCTTGAGCGCGAGGTTGCCGCAGCCTTCGATGATCAGCTTGTGGAAGCGGTCGTTCATCTCGACGTAGGCAGCGTAGTCGTCGATCTCCATGCTGGGCTTGTTCACGGCGCGGTCGCCGTCTTCCAGGCATTCCTTCAGGTCGCGCAGCAGCTGGCGCGAGGCGCCGTCCTCGGCAAGCAGGCGCGCGGCGAAGCCTTCGATCACGCCGCGTACACGGATGGCGTCGGCCACCTCCTGCGAGGTGAAGCGGCGCATCTGGTAGCCGCCGCTGGGCGACTGCTCGATCAGCCCTTCGTGCTCCAGGCTGGCCAGCGCCAGCCGCACCGGGGTGCGCGAGGCTTCGAGCTTCTCGGCCAGCGGGATCTCGGCCAGCCGCTCTCCGGGCCCGAATTCGCCCTTGAGGATCATGTCGCGCAATTGCACGAGCACGCGGGATTGTTGGGAGTCCATGGGCGGATTCTAGGAGACGGGCCCCACATTGCACGCAGCGTATTTACTCTGGCTCGGTTGTTGCATGCATAGCTTCACAAGAAGTGTCAAAAACCGACGATACGCTCAGCGTTTACCCTGATTTTGGCCTTTGCAAGCCCCAGATTGGGGCAATTTGGCAGATGAAAGTTTGACCGGGATCGAGGATCACCAAGACAATGCATACAGCTGCATGCAATGCCTGCAAGCCTCTTTCCACAGTCCCCACGATGGAGCCCGCACGATGATCAGCGCAGAGCAGAACGAATTCATCACCCGCGTCGGACCCGGCGCGCCCGCCGGCAAGCTGCTGCGCCGCTACTGGCAGCCGGTGGCCCTGGCCGACGAACTGGCGGGCCCGCGCCCGGTCAAGCCGGTGAAGCTCATGGGGCAGGACTTCGTCCTCTTCCGCGACGAGAGCGGCCAGCTCGGCATGCTCGACCGCGACTGCCCGCACCGCGGCGCCGACCTCGCCTTCGGCCGCCTCGAGAACGGCGGCATCCGCTGCGCCTTCCACGGCTGGCTGTTCGACGCCAGGGGCAACTGCCTAGAGACCCCGGCCGAACCCGCCTCCAGCAAGCTGTGCAGCCGCATCAAGCAGTCGGCCTATCCGGTGGTCGAGAAGAGCGGCGTGGTCTTCGCCTACATCGGCGAGGGCGAGCCCCCCGCCTTCCCCGAGTTCGACTGCTTCGTCGCGCCCGACAGCCACACCTTCGCGTTCAAGGGCCTGTTCGAGTGCAACTGGCTGCAGGCGCTCGAGGTGGGCATCGACCCGGCGCACGCCTCGTACCTGCACCGCTTCTTCGAGGACGAGGACACCTCCGGGAGCTACGGCAAGCAGTTCCGCGGCGCCTCGGCCGACTCCGACATGCCCATCACCAAGGTGCTGCGCGAATACGACCGGCCCGACATCAGCGTCGAGCCCACCGACTACGGCTTCCGCCTGAAGGCGCTGCGCAAGCTGTCGGAGGACACCACCCACGTGCGCGTGACCAACCTGGTGTTCCCGCAGGCCTTCGTGATCCCGATGAGCTCCGAGATGACCATCTCGCAGTGGCACGTGCCGGTGGACGACACGCACTGCTACTGGTACGCCATCTTCACCAGCTTCACCGGCCCGGTCGACAAGCAGCAGATGCGCGAGCAGCGCCTGAAGCTCTACGAGCTGCCCGACTACACCTCGCGCAAGAACAAGCGCAACAACTACGGCTACAGCATCGAGGAACAGCTCACCGAGACCTACACCGGCATGGGCGACGACATCAACGTGCACGACCAGTGGGCGGTGGAGTCGCAGGGCCCCATCCAGGACCGCACCCGCGAGCACCTGGGCAGCACCGACAAAGGGATCATTGCCTACCGCCGCGTGCTGGTGAAGGCGATCGAGGCCACGCTGGCCGGCGAAGGCGCGCCGATGGTCATCGACGCCGCGCAGGCCAGCGCCATGACCGGCCCGCCGTCCATCGACGGCATCGGCCGCAACGTCGCCGACGAGGCCGCCACCGAGGCCTACTGGCAGGACGCCGACCGCGCGCGGCGACTGAAGTCGGACTGGGCCTCCGCACGCCTGGCCGCAGCCTGAGCACACGCCATGACGAGCCACACATTCGTCGACCGCTTCGGCCTCTGGAGCGAAGACCAGCACGCGCAGGCCAGGGAACTGGTGCGCCGCATCGACGGCGGCGAGGTCGACCTCGTCCGCTTCGCCTGGCCCGACCAGCACGGCATCCTGCGCGGCAAGACGCTCGTTGCCACCGAGGCGCGCTCGGCCCTCTGGGAAGGCGTGAACCTTACCTCGACCCTGCTGGCCAAGGACACATCCCACAAGACCGTGTTCCCGGTGTTCACGCAAGGCGGCGGCTTCGCCATCGAAGGCCTGCAGGGCGGCGCGGACTTCACCATCGTGGCCGACCCCGCCACGTTCAAGGTGCTGCCATGGTCGCCGCGCACCGGCTGGGTGATGTGCGACGCCTACATGGCCGACGGCAAGCCCTGCCCCTTTGCCACGCGGCAGATCCTGCAGCGCGCGGTGCACCAACTCGACGAGCTGGGTCTGGACTTCGTCGCCGGCCTCGAAGTGGAGTTCCACGTCTTCAAGCTCGACGACGCGCGCATGGGCCTGGCCGATTCGGGCCAGCCCGGCGAGCCGCCGCGCGTGTCGCTGCTGTCGCACGGCCACCAGTACCTCACCGAGTTGCGCTACGACCGCGTCGACACGCTGATGGAGCTGCTGCGCTCGCAACTGGTGGCGCTCGGCCTGCCGCTGCGCTCGCTGGAGATCGAATTCGGCCCGAGCCAGTTCGAGCTGACCTTCGGCCCCACCGCCGGCGTCACGCCCGCCGACACCATGGTGCTGCTGCGCAGCGCCATCAAGCAGATCTGCCAGCGCCACGGGCTGCACGCCACCTTCATGTGCCGGCCGAAGATCCCGAACGTGATGTCCAGCGGCTGGCACCTGCATCAGTCGCTGCGCCGCAGGAGCGACGGCGTCAACGCCTTCATGCCGGAGGCCTCGAGCGGCCAGCCGCTGAGCGAGACCGGCATGCACTACCTCGGCGGCCTCAAGGCACACGCCTGCGGCGCCGCGGCGCTCGCAAGCCCCACCATCAACGGCTATCGCCGCTACCGCCCCTTCTCTCTCGCGCCCGACCGCGCGATCTGGGCCAAGGACAACCGCGGCGCGATGCTGCGCGTGCTCGGCGGCGCGGGCCAGGCGGCCACTCGCATCGAGAACCGCGTGGGCGAGCCGACGGCCAATCCGTACCTGTACCTGGCCTCGCAGCTGTTCTCGGGCCTGGACGGCATCCGCAACAGGATCGACCCCGGCCCCTCTGCCGACGCACCGTACGAAACGCCGGCGGAGCAACTGCCCCGCTCGTTGAGCGACGCCCTCGCCTGCCTGCGCCAGGACGAGATGCTCAACGCGCAGATGGGCAAGCCCTTCGTCGACTACCTCTGCCATATCAAGGAAGCGGAGATCGCCCGTTTCAACCTCGAAGTCAGCGAGTGGGAACACCGCGAGTACTTCGACATGTTCTAGAACCCATGCCCACGATCCACTACATCCTCAAGGACGGCACCACGCGCGCGGTCGACGCCAAGGTCGGCGCCAGCGTGATGGAGACCGCCATCCGCGGCAACGTGCGCGGCATCGATGCCGAGTGCGGCGGCTGCTGCTCCTGCGCCACCTGCCACGTCTACGTGGACGACGCCTTCATCGACCTGCTGCCGCCACCCGACGACATGGAGAGCGCGCTGCTCGATGCCGTGGCGTCCGAGCGCCGGCCCGGCTCGCGCCTGAGCTGCCAGCTCGGCATCACCGCGGCCTTCGATGGCCTCACGGTGCGCGTACCCGATACGCAGGTCTGACGCCTGGCTCGGGCATCATCGCCCGCTTTGTTTGCACATCCGGTTACATGACAGCGGCGCCCGAAGGGGCGCATCCACTCCACCTGAAAGGCGTTTTCCCATGACGACGATGACCAAGAGAACCATCCTCTCGACCCTGCTGCTGGCCGGCTTCGGCCTGCTGGGAGCGACCGCGCAGGCCGCCGGCGAGCCGCTGCGCATCGGCCTCATCGCCACCTACTCGGGCCCGTACGCCGACTACGGCCGCCAGTTCGACGCCGGCATCGCGCTCTACCTGAAGGAGCACGGCGGCAAGGTGGGCGGCCGCACGGTCGAGATCATCAAGAAGGACACCGCCGGCCCCGCGCCCGACGCCGCCAAGCGCATCGCGCAGGAGCTCATCGTGCGCGACAAGGTGAGCGTGCTCACCGGCCTGGACTTCAGCCCCAACGCGTACGCCGTGGGCGCCATCGCCACGCAGGCGAAGATCCCGACCATCGTGATGAACGCGGCCTCCTCGGCCATCACCACCAGCTCGCCGTACGTAGCGCGGCTGTCGTTCACCGTGCAGCAGGTGACGGACCCGATGGCGCGCTACATGCTCAAGGAAGGCATCAAGGACGCCTACACCGTGGTCGCCGACTACGCCTCGGGCGTCGACGCCGAGACCGCCTTCAAGAAGACCTTCACGGCCGGCGGCGGCAAGGTGTCGGGCGAAGTGCGCACGCCGATGAACAACCCCGACTTCTCGGCGTACGTTCAGCGCATCAAGGACGCCAAGCCCCAGGCCGTGTTCTTCTTCTTCCCCTCGGGCGTGATGCCGCCGGCCTTCCTGAAGGTGTGGAAGGAGCGCGGCATGGAGCAGGCCGGCATCAAGCTCTACGCCACCGGCGAGGCCACCGACGACAGCTACCTCGACGCCACCGGCGACGTGGCGCTGGGCCTGGTCACCAGCCACCACTACTCCTTCGCGCACCCGTCGCCGAAGAACCAGAAGTTCGTGAAGGACTTCGCCGCCGACAACGGCACCAAGCTGCGCCCGAGCTACTTCGCCGTGACTGCCTACGACGCCATGGCCGCCATCGACCTCGCGCTGGCCAGGACCAAGGGCGACACCGCCGGCGACAAGTTCATGGACGCGCTCAAGGGCCTGAGCTTCGAGAGCCCGCGCGGCCCGGTGGAGATCGACCCGGCCACGCGCGATATCGTGCAGACCGTCTACATCCGCAAGACCGAGCGCGTGAACGGCCAGCTGGTGAACGTGGAGTTCGACAAGTTCGAGCGCGTGAAGGACCCGGCGAAGGAAGGCGCCGCCGCCAAGTAGGCATTGCTCGTCGTATCCATCGTTCAGCCAGCGAGTCAGCAAGCGGGAAATTCATGGGCATCGTGATCTTCGACGGAGTGGCCTACGGCATGCTCCTCTTCCTCATCGGCGTGGGCCTGTCCATCACGATGGGGCTCATGAATTTCGTCAACCTCGCGCATGGCAGCTTCGCGATGGTGGGCGGCTACGCAGCCGCCGTGCTGATGAACCGCTTCGGGCTCGGCTTCGGCCTCTCGCTGGCGGCCGCCTTCGTGGCGGCAGCCGTGCTGGGCGCCCTGCTGGAGTTCGTGTTCTACCGGCGCCTGTACCGCGCGCATCCGCTGGACCAGGTGCTGCTGTCGATCGGCGTGGTGTTCGTGTCCATCGCCGCCTTCACCTACTTCTTCGGCCCGACGATGCAGCCCTTCACGCTGCCGCCGGCGCTCGACGGGCAGGTGTCGCTGGCGGGCCTGGAAGTGGGCCGCTACCGGCTCTTCCTGATCGTCTGCGGCGTGCTCGTGCTGGCTGCCCTGCTGCTGGGCCTGGGCAAGACGCGCTACGGCGCGATGGTGCGCGCGGCGGTCGACAACCAGCGCGTGGCCGGCGGCACCGGCATCCATGTGCAGCGGCTCTTCTTCCTGACCTTCTCGCTGGGCTGCGGCCTCGCGGGCCTGGGCGGCGCGCTGAGCCTGGGGATGCTGGGGCTGGAGCCCTCGTTTCCGCTCAAGTACCTCGTCTACTTCCTGATGGTGGTCTGCGTGGGCGGCGCGGGCACCGTCACCGGGCCTTTCGTCGCGGCGCTGCTGGTCGGCATCGTCGACGTGGCGGGCAAGTACTACCTGCCGGAAGCCGGCGCATTTCTCATCTACGTCTTCATGATCGTCATGCTGCTGGTGCGCCCGAACGGCATCGTCGCGAAGAAGGGGCTCGCATGAAAGCCCTGAACCTCTCTCCCGCGCAGCTGCGCATCGCCGAGGCCGCCTTCTGGCTCGCGCTGGCGTCGAGCTTCTTCCTGCTGCCCGACAAGCTCACGCTGATGAGCCAGGTCCTCATCTTCGGCCTGTTCGCGGTGTCGCTCGACATGGCACTGGGCTACGCGGGCATCCTCACCGTGGGCCACGCGGCCTTCTTCGGCGCGGGCGCCTACGCGGCCGGCCTGCTCGCCAAGTACGGCTGGAGCGAGCCCTTCAGCGGCCTGGTCTTCGCACTCGCGGTGTGCGCAGCGCTGGGCTATGCGCTGAGCTACCTGGTGGTGCGCGGCGCCGATCTCACGCGGCTGATGATCACCATCGGCGTGTGCGTGCTGCTCTACGAACTGGCCAACCGGCTCTCGGGCATCACCGGCGGCACCGACGGGCTGCAGGGCGTGGCCATCGCGCCGGTGCTCGGCTTCTTCGAATTCGACCTCTACGGCAAGACGGCGTTCGGCTACGCCTTCGGCGTGGTGCTCGCGATGTTCCTGCTGGTGCGGCTGGTGCTGCGCTCGCCCTTCGGGCTGGCGCTGCGCGGCATCCACGACAGCCGCAAGCGCATGACGGCCATCGGCTCGCCGGTGGAGGCGCGGCTGCGCATGGCCTACGCCTTCTCGGCGGCGGTGGCGGGCGTGGCGGGCGCGCTCCTGGCGCAGACCACGCAGTTCGTCGGCATCGAGTCGATCGGCTTCAACCGCTCGGCCGAGGTGCTCATCATCCTGGTGCTCGGCGGCACGGGGCGGCTCTATGGCGGGATGATCGGCGCCATCGTCTACATGCTGGTGCACGACTGGTTCGCCGACATGAACCCGCAGTACTGGATGTTCTGGCTCGGCATCTTCCTGATCGCCGCCGTCATGCTGGGGCGCGGCGGCATCATGGGTGCGCTCTCGCGCTTCGTGCGCACGGGGAAGGCGCGATGACGAACGCCACGCACACCCTGCGCACGCAGGACCTGGGCGTGCGCTTTGGCGCTTTCCAGGCCGTGGCCGACGTGAACCTTTCGCTCGAGCCCGGCGCGCGGCAGGCGCTGATCGGCCCCAACGGCGCCGGCAAGACCACGCTCATCAACCTGCTGACCGGCGTGCTCAAGCCCACCAGCGGCAGCATCCACATGGGCGGGACCGACATCACGCGGCTGCCCGGCGACAAGCGCGCCCGAATGGGCCTGGCGCGCACCTTCCAGATCAACACGCTCTTTCCCAGCCTCACGCCGCTGCTGTCGGTGGTGCTGGCGATCAGCGAGCGCGAAGGGCTGGGCGCCACCTGGTGGCGGCCGCTGAAAGGCTGCACCGCGGTGTTCGACGAGGCGCATGTGCTGCTTCGCACGCTGAAGCTCCACGGCCTCTCCGACGTGCCCGTAGCCGAGCTGGCCTACGGCAAGCAGCGGCTGCTCGAGATCGCGCTCGCGCTCGCGGCCAGGCCCCGCATCCTGCTGCTCGACGAACCCGCCGCCGGCGTGCCGGAGGACGAGAGCGGCGAGCTTTTCGAGGCCATCGCGGCGCTGCCCGCGGACATCAGCGTGCTCTTCATCGAGCACGACATGAAGCTGGTCTTCCGCTTCGCACGCCGCATCTCGGTGCTGGTGGGCGGACGCATCCTCACCGAGGGCACGCCTTCGGAAATCGGCGCCGACCCGCGCGTGCGCGAGGTCTACCTGGGCAGCTCGCACCTCCATCACCACCCACACACCCATGCCTGAAGCACTCGCCTTCGACAACGTCACCGCCGGCTATGGCAACGCCGTGGTGCTCGACCGGCTCGATTTCTCCCTGCAGCAGGGCGAGAGCCTTGCCATCCTCGGGCGCAACGGCGTGGGCAAGACCACGCTGCTCGAGACGCTGATGGGCAACACCCGCGTGATGCAGGGCGCGATCCGCTGGCAGGGCACGGACATCGTGCGCTGGCCCTCGCACCAGCGCGTGCGCGCGGGGCTGGGCTGGGTGCCGCAGGAGCGCGAGGTGTTCCCCTCGCTCACGGTCGAAGAGAACCTCACCGTCATCTCGCGGCTGGGCGGCTGGAACCTCAAGCGCGTCTACGACTTCTTCCCGCGCCTGCGCGAGCGTCGCGGCAACTACGGCAACCAGCTGTCGGGCGGCGAGCAGCAGATGCTCGCCATCGGCCGCGCGCTCATGACCAACCCGAAGCTGCTGCTGCTCGACGAGCCCATGGAGGGCCTCGCGCCGATCATCGTGGAGGAACTGGCGACGGCGATCCGGCGGCTGTGCGAGTCGGAGGGGCTCGCGTCGATCGTGGTGGAGCAGCACCCCGTGCTCGCGCTGGAGATGACGCACAAGGCGATCGTGCTGGAGCGCGGCACGGTGGTGCACGCGGGGCTCAGTGCGCAGCTGGCGGAGGACGCGTCGCTGCTCGAGGGGCTGCTCGGGGTCGGGGTCTGAAATTCGGGAGCGGGCAGCCGGACGCAGAGGGCGCGAAGGTTTCGCGAAGGTCGCAAAAGGAAAACCAAAAAAGTTTTCGATTTCTTCTGCGACTTCTGCGTAGTTTTTGTATTCCTTCTGCGTTCGGCTGTCCGGTCCCGCTTTCGCGCCCGGCGGCCTAGCTGAGCATCTGGCCGCGGCTGCCGATGACGGCCACGTCCACGAACTGGCCGCCTTCGCGGTTGGTGCGCCCGTAGTTGATCTTCACGCCGCCCAGGTCGAAGTTCTCGATGCTCGCGAGCCCCGACATCACCGATGCGCGGGTGAGCGAGCCGCCCGCGCGGCGCATGCCCTCTGCGAGCACCGCCGCGTTCAGGTAGCCCTCCAGGCTGGTGAGCGAGAAGTCCTTGACGCCGTTGGCCACCATGTCGGCCTGGTAGCGGCGCACGATCTCGAACTTGGTCGAGTACGGCGAGGGCACCACGATCACGAAGCCCAGGCCCTTGGCCAGGTCGCCCATGGCCGACAGCGCGCTGGCCGTGATGGAGAGGCCGTAGGCCGAGCTGCTGTTGCCCGCCTCGCGCAGCGCCTTCAGGAACACCGGCGCCGTGCCGGCCAGACCGACCACCACCACCTGAGGCTTGGCCTTGGCGATGGCTTCGGCGGCGGGGCCCACTTCCATGCTGGTGGTGTTGGGCGTGGTCGCGATCACCGCCGGCTCCAGCTTCGCCTTCGCCAGCGCGGCCTTGAAGGCGGCCAGCACCGACTGCCCCAGCGGATCGTTCGAATGCACGAGGCCGATGCGGCTCTGGCCCAGCACGGCGGCGGTGCTCACCAGCTTCTCGACTTCCTGGTCGTAGTTGGCGCGCACCCAGAAGGTGTTGGGCGAATTCTTCCTGCGCAGCGAGATCGTGCCGGTGATGGGGCCCACCACGGCCATGCCGGGCACCGCATCCATCACCTCGGCCGTCTGGCGCGTGCCCAGGGGGTGCACCAGCGCGAGCACGGAGCTGTCCTTCTCGAAGGCCAGCGCGTTGGCCTTGGCCACGTCGGGCTTGAAGGTGTCGTCGGCCATCACGAGCTCGACCTTGGAGCCGTTGATGCCGCCAGCCTTGTTCAGCGCATTGAAGAAGGCGCTGGAGCCCTGGTACAGGCCCTGGCCGTTGGCCTTCTCGACGCTGCTGTTGTCGAAGGTCGTTCCCACGCGCAGCGGCCGGTTCTGCGCGAGCGCCGGAAAGCCGAGGCCGGCGGCGGCAGTGGCGGCGGCCAGCCCGGTCAGCGCACGCCGACGGCTGTTGGAAAGCGGCGCAATCGACTCGCGCGGCACGGGAACGGTCATGGTCGAAGTCTCCGGAAATGAATGCGTCTGTGACAAAAGTTCACACTCTTGCGAGGAATGTAACGCACCTTGCCGCGCCGGAGATGACCTTGGCTGCTACTTCATGGCCGGCTTCGGCATGGCCGCCACATTCATGGCAGCTGGAGCAGGCCGCCCGGCTACAGCAGCTCTTCGCCCACGATCGGCAGCAGCAGCCAGTTCTTGAAGCGCAGCCAGAGGAATTCGCCGGGCTCGTCCTCGTGGACGATGTCGCCGCCGGCGTCGTCGTACTCCAGCCACTGCACGCGCCGGCCGTTGGGCGCGAGCCGCAGCCGGTAGCCGAGGTTCACGCGCTCGCCGCTCATGAGCCTGTCGTAGTCCTTCACCAGCTCGGGGCTGTCGATGACCAGCCCCATCTCGGTATTGACCGCGGCCGAGCGGTGGTCGAGATTCATCGAGCCGATGAAGAAGCGCTCGTCGTCGACGATCGCCAGCTTGGCGTGCAGCCGGCTGATCGACTTGCCGAAGTCGCCGAAACGCCCCGACTTGCCGGTGAGCGTGGGCGCGATCTCGTAGATGGTGACGCCGATCTTCAGCATGTCGGCGCGGTAGCGCTCGTAGCCCGCATAGGCCAACGGCTCGTCGGTGGCGCCCAGCGAGTTCGTCACCACCGTGATGCGCCCGCCGCGCTCGATGGCCTTCTTCATCATCGCCATGCCGCGTGCGCCCGGAATGAAGTACGGCGAGCCGATCTTCACCTCGCGCTCGGCCGAATTGATGACGCTCAGCGCACCCTCCGTCACGCTTCCCTCGTACGCAGCTTCGGCCTTGCGGGTGATCTTCTCGGGGTCGTCCACGAACAGCGTCGACGGTGCCCAGTAGCGCTCGACGTTGCCGGCAATGAGCTGCTGCCCCACCGGCGACTTGTCGAGCACGTCGCGCTGGTGCATGGCCACGTCGGGCACCGCGGTGCGCGCGATCTCGTCGAAGCGCTTCTGCGCCTGCGCAACGGGCATGCGCAGCGGCGCGATCTGCTCGATGGGGCGCACGTGCTCGCTGTTCCAGTAGCGGTCGAAGCCCTCGGACATCTGGCGCACCACCGGGCCGCTGGACAGCACGTCCATGTCGATGAAGTTCGCCGCCGTGCTGCGCATGAAGTATTCGTTGGCGATGTTGCGGCCGCCCGAGACCGCGAAGCTGTTGTCGGCCACCAGCAGCTTGTTGTGCATGCGATGGTTGATGCGGCCGAAATCGGTCAGCGAGAACAGCAGCCGCGTGGCCAGCGAACTCGCGCGCGACGGCAGCGGGTTGAACAGCCGCACCTCGATGTTCGGGAAGGCCGACAGCGTGCTGAACACCTCGTCCTCGCCGCCCGTGTAGAGGTCGTCCACCAGCAGCCGCACGCGCACGCCGCGCGCCGCGGCCTCGCGCAGCTCCTTGAGGAACAGCAGGCCGACGTCGTCCTTCTGGATCAGGTAGTACTGCACGTCGAGCGACTTCTCGGCATGCCGCGCGAGCGAGATGCGCGCGTCGAAGGCGAAGGCGGCCTCCGGCAGCAGCCGGAAACCCGAAAGCGAGGTCGAGCCGCCCGGCGTGCCCTTGGCCGCCAGCTGCCCCAGTTCTGTCTGCGACACGTCGGTAACAGCCGTGACCACCGGGCGCGGCTGCGGCGGCGGCAGGCTCGCGCAACCCGCCAGCCAGAGGGCGGCGGCGCCCAGGACGAGAGCGGCGAATCGGCGGACGGTGGAGGCGCGCATGGGCCGAACTGTAGCTCGCGGCGGGCCCGGATGGCGGGCCTATCATCGAAGCGAAACAAAAGGAAAAGAAGCGTGCTCAACGGCTTGTGGCTGGGTTTCTTCGGGGTGGCGGCATTGGCGGCGCTGGTGCGCTGGCTGGTGGGGGGCGATCCGACCGTGTTCGCGGCGCTGGTCGAAAGCCTGTTCGCGATGGCGCGGCTGGCGGTCGAGGTGATGGTGCTACTGTTCGGCACGCTCACGCTGTGGCTGGGCTTCCTGCGCATCGCAGAGGCGGCGGGGCTGGTGGGCTGGCTCGCGCGGCTGCTGGGGCCGCTCTTCCGGCGGCTCATGCCGGGCGTGCCGGCGGGGCATCCGGCGCTCGGGCTCATCACCATGAACTTCGCGGCCAACGCGCTGGGGCTGGACAACGCCGCCACGCCCATCGGCCTGAAGGCGATGCGCGAGCTGCAGCGCCTGAACCCCGACCCGGTAACGGCCACCAACGCGCAGATCCTCTTTCTGGTGCTCAACGCCTCGTCGCTGACGTTGCTGCCGGTCACCATCTTCATGTACCGCGCGCAGCAGGGCGCGGGCGACCCGACGCTGGTGTTCCTGCCTATCCTGCTGGCCACCAGCGCCTCCACGCTGGTCGGGCTGCTGTCGGTGGCGGTGGCGCAGCGCCTGCGGCTGTGGGACCCGGTGGTGCTGGCCTACCTGGTGCCGGGCGCGCTGCTGCTGGGCGGATTCATGGCCCTGCTGGGCACGCTGTCGGCGACGGCCATCGCCTCGCTGTCGTCGCTGCTGGGCAATCTGACGCTGTTCGGCGTGATCGTCGTGTTCCTGCTGGCGGGCGCCATCCGTCGCATCAAGGTGTACGAATGCTTCATCGAGGGCGCGAAGGAAGGTTTCGACATCGCGAAGAACCTGCTGCCCTACCTGGTGGCGATGCTGTGCGCCATCGGCGTGCTGCGCGCCTCGGGCGCGCTCGACTTCGCGCTCGGCGGCCTGCGCTGGCTGGTGACGGCGGCGGGGCTCGACGCGCGTTTCGTCGACGCCATGCCCACCGCGCTGGTCAAGCCCTTCTCGGGCAGCGCGGCGCGCGCGATGCTGATCGAGACCATGAAGAGCCAGGGCGTCGACAGCTTCCCTGCCCTGGTGGCCGCCACCATCCAGGGCAGCACCGAGACCACCTTCTACGTGCTTGCGGTGTACTTCGGCGCGGTGGGCATCCAGCGCACGCGGCATGCGGTGTCGTGCGCGCTGCTGGCCGAGCTGGCGGGCGTGATGGCCGCCATCGCTGTCTGCTATTGGTTCTTCGGCTGAGCGCGGGGCTCGACGACCGGGAACATCGGCTCGAAGGTGTCGAGCATCGACATCAGCTCCGCCAGCTTCGTGCGGTCGCCGTCGATCTTCACCTTGCCCGCGAGCACCGCCGCCGGGAAGCTGGTTTCCTTCAGTGTGATCGCGTCCAGCGTGGCGCGGCTCAGCGTCACGGTGGCGTCGGCATCCGGCTGGCGGCCCGCGATGTGCGTGAGCGCGGAGTTCTCCAGCGTCAGCACGAACTGCTGGTTCGAATCGGTGAAGTTCCAGTTGATGGCCATCTTCCTGCCCTCGGCCCTGGCCGCGTTCAGCCGCACGCCGAGGAAGTCGAAGAACAGGTCGTTGCTCACTGCCTTGAGCGAATCAGCGTTGGCGCTGTTGCCGGCAGCGATCTTCGGCACGCCGTTGCGCAGCTCCATCGCGCCCACCAGATAGGCGCTGCGCCAGGTGCCGGCCTCCGATTGGTAGCCCATCTGCTCCAGGGCGTCGGCGCCCAGTTCGCGGGCCGCGCGGTTGGCGGGGTCGGCGTACACCACCTGACTCATCGCGCTGGCCACCCAGCGGAACTCGCCCTTCCTGAAATCTTCGCGGGCACGCGCCAGCACCGCGTCGGCGCCGCCCATGTACTCGACCGTCTTCTTCGCATAGGCCACAGGCGGCAGCGGGTTCAGGTTGGCGGGGTTGGCGTCGTACCAGCCCAGGTACTTCTGGTACACGGCCTTGGCGTTGTGCCGCAGCGTGCCGTAGTAGCCGCGCGCCGACCATTCCTGCTCCAGGCTTGCGGGCATGCGCAGCGTCTCGGCGATGTCGGCCGCCGTGTAGCCCTGGTTGAGCAGGCGCAGCGACTGATCGTTGATGAACTTGTACATGTCGCGCTGCTTCTTCAGCAGGTCGACGATGCGCTCGGCCCCGAAGGTGGGCCAGTGGTGCTGGGCGATCAGCACCTCGGCCTTGCCGCCGAAGGCCACGCGCGCCTCGTCGATGTACTTCGACCACAGGTTGCCGTCGCGCACCTCCGCGCCGCGGATGGTGTAGAGGTTGTGCATGTTGTGCGTCACGTCCTCCGCCATGTTGAGCACGCGGAACTGCGGCAGGTACATGAGCATTTCCGACGGCGCCTCGGAGCCCGGCACCAGCCTGAAGACGAACTGCACGCCGTCGATGGTGCGCTCCTCCGTGGGCTTGTCGATGGTGGACGTAGGCGCGATCAGCGACATGGTGCCGCGCGCCAGCGCCTTGCCCAGGCCGGTGTCGACCTGCCCGCGCGGGCCCGGCGGCAGCAGCGTGCCGAACTGGTACTGCGAGCGCCGGCTCATCGCGTTGCCCGCGAGGATGTTCTCGGCCACCGCCGTTTCCATGAAGCCCGAGGGCGCGAGCACCTGCACGCGGCCAGCCTTCACGTCGGCCTCGTCGATCACGCCCTTCACGCCGCCGAAGTGGTCGGCATGGCCGTGCGTGTAGATCACCGTTCCCACCGGCTTGCGCGGACGGTGCTGGTAGTAGAGCTCGAGCGCGGCGCGCGCGGTCTCGGCGGCCAGCAGCGGATCGATGACGATCAGCGAGCTGTCGCCTTCGACGATGGTCATGTTCGCGAGATCGAAGCCGCGCACCTGGTAGACGCGATCGGTCACCTTGAAGAGCCCGTGGATCGCGTTGAGCTGCGCCTGGCGCCACAGGCTCGGATTGACGGTGTCGGCCGGCGCCTCGGCCTTGAGGAAGTCGTAGGGCTTCATGTTCCACACCGGGCGCGCGCCGGAGCCCGGCACCAGCGCATCGGGCACGGTGCCGACGAAGCCGTGCATCGCGTCCTCGAAGTCCTGCCGGTTGGCAAAGGGCAGCGTCTTCGCCATCTCGGCGTTGGCCTGCAGCGTGGAGGGCTCGGGCGCCTTGGGCTCGGTCTGCCCAAAGGAGGCCGACGGCGCGCCCAGCGCGCATGCAAGGGCGACGAGCGCAACGGAGAAGGAAGAAGGAGCGGGCGAGGAAGATTTCATCCGGCAATGATGCGAAGCGCCAGAACCATTGGCAAATGCAAAATATGCGCTTCCTTTTGAAGCAAAACGCAAAATGCAGCTGCGCCAGCTCCAGCATCTCGTCGCCCTCGCCGACCAGGGCAGCTTCGGCCGCGCGGCCCAGGCAGTGCATCTTTCGCAGCCGGCGCTTTCGCGCAGCATCGAGAGCCTCGAAGAGAGCCTGCAGGCGCGCCTGGTCGACCGCGCCTATGGCAGCGTGCGCTTCACCCAGGCCGGCGAGCTGGTGCTGGCGCGCGCCCGCGAGCTGCTGGCCGACGCGCAGCAGATCGCGCGTGACGTGCTGCAGCTCGAGGGCCTTGCCATCGGCAGCCTCGCGGTCGGCTTCGGCCCCTTCGCCGCCGGCACGCTGGGCCGCGCGGCGCTGTCGCTCATGACGCAGCGCCACCCGCAGCTGCAGATGCGCATGGAAGTGGCCGATACCGCCACGCTGTGCGAGCGCCTGCACCGCCGCGAGCTCGACCTGTTCGTCGCCGACACGCGAGACCTGACGAAGCTTCAGCCCGGGCTGAAGCTCTCGCGGCTGCCCAACCTGCCGGTGTCCTTCTTCGTGCGGCCGAAGCACCCGCTGCTGAAGCTCAAGCCCCGGCCCGTGCCGCTCGACAAGCTCATGGCCTACCCCGTCGCCGGCCCGCGCCTGCCGGCGGAGGTCGCGGCGCAGTTCGACCGGGTGGCGCCGCGCGGCGACCGCGGCGTGTTCAACGTAACCTGCGACGACGCCGGCACGCTGCGGCACCTGGCGCTCACCGCCGACGCGGTGATCCTCGCGCCGGTCGCCCTTGTCCCCAGCCATCCGGGCCACGACACAGACACCCTTGTTCCCCTGCCCGTGGCGGGCCTGGAGCGCATGCAGACGCACTACAGCCTCGTCACGCTGGCGGCGCGCACGCCCTCGCCGGCGGCCGCCGTCTATACCCGGCTCGTCGACGAGTTGATGGACCCGCTCGGGCAGGCCGGCGGGCACTGAGCCAAAATGGCCCTCCGCCTTCAAGCCTTTGCGTCTTTTTTCAGTGACCACTCCCCGCCGGGCCCAGCCGCCCTCCTTTTCGTCCGACGAGTTCCGTGAAGCCCTCGGCATGTTCGCCACCGGCGTCACCGTCGTGACCGCGCGCGCGGCGAACGGCACGCTGGTCGGCCTCACGGCCAACTCCTTCAACTCGGTGTCGCTGACGCCGCCGCTGGTGCTGTGGAGCCTGGCGCGCGCGGCCGGCTCGATGCCCGCGCTCAGCGCCGGCTCGCACTACACGGTGAACATCCTCGCGGCCAACCAGAAGGCGCTGGCCGAGCGCTTCGCCACCAAGAACATCGACCGCTGGGCCGACGTGGCCTTCACCGAGGGCCTGGGCGGCGCGCCGGTGCTCGTGGGCGCGGCGGCCAGCTTCGAGTGCTTCAACCGCAGCCGCTACGACGAAGGCGACCACGTGATCTTCGTCGGCGAGGTGGAGCGCTGCTCGCACGATGCGGGCGCATCGCCGCTGCTCTTCCACGGCGGTCGCTTCTACACGGAGCATCCCTTGTGACGCATCGTCCTGCGCTCCTGCTTGTCCTGCTGCTCGCCGCGCAGGCCGGCACGGCGCAGGAAGCGAACGGGCCGGTCAAGCAGAACTGGTTCGACGACCCGTTCTTCCAGCTCTCCTCGGGCCTGCCGGCCTGCGCCGTGCCCGAGGGCCCGTTCTACACGGCGCAAGAGCGTCGCCTGCAGACCCATTCGCGGCTGGAGCGCGGCACCACCTGCTGGCTGGCCGGCAAGTGCGCCGACAGCAACGCCTACCGCTACGACAAGCCGCTCGCGCCCAAGGTGCGCGCCGCGCTGCTGGCCGTGCCGGGGGTGAAGAAAAGCAGCGTCTGGGTCATCATCCAGCGCCGCTGGGTGTACCTGCAGGGCTGCGTGCCGGACGCAGCGCTCGCCAGGAAGCTGGAGCGCGCCGCGCGCGCGGTGGCCGACGTGGAGACCGTGGTGCCGGATCTGATGACGGGCACGCGGGGCAAGCCGCCCTATCCGGTGGCCCCGCCTAGATAGGGGCCGGGAAGCCTCACGCGCACGCCGAACACGCCGCCGCGATACGATCATCGGATGAATCCGGCGACTCCTCGCCGCGAACGACGATCCGAATGATCCAGCGCAAGACTCACCTCGACGGCCTCGCCATCGGCCTGCTCATTGCCTGCTGCGCCTTCTGGGGCCTGCAGCAGATCCTCATCAAGACCACCGTGGCGGAGGTGCCGCCGATGTGGCAGGCCTCGATCCGCATGGTCGGCGCCACTGTGCTGCTGTGGCTGTGGTGCGTGTGGCGGCGCGTGCCGCTCTTCGAGCGCGACGGCACGCTGTGGCCCGGGCTTCTGGCGGGCATGCTGTTCGCGGGCGAGTTCGCCGGCATCTACCTGGGCCTGCAGCACACCAGCGCGTCGCGGCTCACCGTGTTCCTCTACACCGCGCCCTTCTGGGTCTCGCTGCTGCTGCCGCGCTGGGTGCCGGCCGAGCGGCTGCGCGGCTTCCAGTGGCTGGGGCTCTTCATCGCGTTCTCGGGCGTGGTGCTGGCCTTCAGCGAGGGCTTCGCCCACATGAGCTCGTCGCAGCTCATCGGCGACGGCATGGCGCTGGCGGCCGGCATGCTCTGGGGCCTGACCACGCTCACGCTGCGCACCACGCGCCTGGCCACGGCCAGCGCCGAGAAGACGCTGTTCTACCAGGTGGCGGTCACCGCGGCGATGTGCCCGGTGCTGTCGCTGGTGCTCGGCGAGCACTGGAGCTTCTCGTACTCGGCCTGGGCCTGGACCTCCATCGGGCTGCAGACGGTGGTCGGCGCCTTCGCCAGCTATCTCGCATGGATGTGGTTGCTGCGGCACTACCCCGCCACGCAGATGTCGTCCTTCACCTTTCTCACGCCGCTCTTCGCGCTGGTGTTCGGCGTGGCGCTGCTGAAGGAGCCGCTCACTGCGCAACTGATCGTGGCGCTCATCGGCGTGGCGCTGGGCATCGTGCTGGTGAACCGGCGGCCTGCGGTACAACGCAGCGCATGAGCACCAACATCACCCGATTCCAGCCCGTCCTCGACGAGATCGTCGCCACGCTGCGCCCGCAGCTCGGCCAGGGCGGCAAGGTCGCCAGCTACATTCCGGCGCTCGCGCGCGTCGATGCCCGGCAGTTCGGCATCGCGCTGCGCACCTGCGAGGGCGAGGAAGCCGGCGCGGGCGACTTCGAGACGCCCTTCTCCATCCAGAGCGTTTCCAAGCTCTTCACGCTCACGCTCGCCATGCAGCGCATGGGCGACGCGCTGTGGGAGCGCATCGGCCGCGAGCCCTCGGGCAACCCGTTCAACTCGCTGGTGCAGCTGGAAAACGAACAGGGCAAGCCGCGCAATCCCTTCATCAATGCCGGCGCCATCGCGGTGGCCGACCGGCTGGTGAGCCAGGCCAAAGCCAGCGGCGGCAGCGCCAAGGCCGACATCCTCGCGCTCATGCGCAGCCTGTGCGGCGAGCCCATCGCCTTCGACGACGAAGTGGCGCAATCGGAGGCCGACACCGGCTTTCGCAACATCGCGCTGGCCAACTTCATGAAGAGCTTCGGCAAGATCGACAACGACGTCGAGACCGTGCTGGACACCTACTTCCACCAGTGCGCGCTGCGCATGAGCTGCCGCCAGCTGGCGCGCGCCGCCGCCTTCCTGTGCCGCGACGGGGCACACCCCATCGACGGCGAGCCCGAGGTCACGGGCGAGCGGCAGACGCGCCGCATCAACGCGCTGATGCTCACCTGCGGCACTTATGACGCGGCGGGCGACGTGGCCTTCTCCATCGGCCTGCCCTGCAAGAGCGGCGTGGGCGGCGGCATCGTCGCGGTGGTGCCCGACAGGCTCACGCTGTGCGTGTGGTCGCCCGCGCTCGACGCCACCGGCAATTCGCTGCTGGGCATGAAGGCGCTCGAAATGTTCGTGGCGCGCACGGGTCTGTCGGTTTTCTGAACCTGCCTCAGGCGGCGGCAGCCACCGGCGCCGTGGCCAGGCAGCCCATGCCGTCTAGCGCGGTCTCCACGGCCTCTTCGAGCGGCGTGTGCGGCTCGCGACCGAGAAAGGCCACCAGCTTCGCGTTGTCCATCGCCACGGGCGTGCGCCACAGGTAGCGCATCTCGCGCAGTTCCCGGAAGGTCACGACGAAGGGCGAGGCCAGCGCCAGCAGCCACCACGGAAAGGCCGACACGCGGACCTTCGCGCCGGTGCGCCGCGCCACCACCTTGCGGATGGCCTCGCTCATGCGCGTGCCGTCCGAATCCCAGTGGCCCGCCATGTGGAAGCGCGCGAAGGGCTCCAGCCTGTCGCGCCGCGCGAGCAGCTCGACCATGGTGCGCGCCACGTCCGGCAGGTAAGACCACTGGTGGCCTACACCGGGGCTGCCGGGCTGGCTCACGGCCCGCACGGGCTGGCCCGCCTTCACCAGCCCCTGCGAGAACCAGTTGTTGCCGGCCTTCGGCCCGAAGAAATCGCCGGCGCGCACGATCAGCACGCGCGCGCCCTGGCGGCTGGCCTCCTCGAGGCGCCGTTCCAGCTCGACGCGGATCGCGCCCTTGCTGGTGAGCGGATGCTGCGGCGAATCCTCGGCCAGCAGCGCAAAGGCGTCGGGGCCGAAGTTGTAGACCGTGCCCGGCAGCACGATGGTCGCGCCCTCGGCCTTGGCTGCGGCGATGGTGCTGTCGAGCATCGGCAGCACCAGCTCCGACCAGCCGCGATAGCCCGGCGGGTTGACCGCATGCACGATGACCGAGCAGCCCTTCGCGGCGCGGCGCACCGACTGCTCGTCCATCGCGTCGCCCGCCAGCCAGGTGATTCCGTCGCTCTTTCCCTCTGTTGCGCCGCGCTTGAGCGCCCGCACATCCCAGCCCGCATCGCGCAGCTGGCGGGCCACCTCGCCGCCGATGCCGCCCGTTGCGCCGAGAACCAGAACCTTGTCGTTGCGTGCCGTTTCGTGTGCCATGAAATGCTCCAGAACAGTTGTCGATGGAAGAATTCTGGTTTCGACGGGGTTGCATTGGAATTGCCGAACATAAGCCATCGGCCATACATTTATGCATGACCTGGAACATCGGCTGGGAGCTTTACCGCTCCTTCCTCGGCGTGCTGCGCGAGGGCTCCCTGTCGGGCGCGGCGCGCGCGCTCGGCATCACCCAACCCACGGCGGGCCGCCACGTGGCCGCGCTCGAAGAGGCGCTGGGTGTAGTGCTCTTCACACGCTCGCAGACCGGCCTGCTGCCCACCGAGGTCGCGCTGGCGCTGCGTACGCACGCGGAGGCCATGGAGAGCATCGCGGCCTCGATGGAGCGCGCCGCCACCAGCCAGGGCGAAGGCGTGCGCGGCGTGGTGCGCGTATCGGCCAGCGAGGTGGTGGGCACGGAGGTGCTGCCGCCCATCATCACGCAGCTGCGCGAGGCGCATCCGGCGCTGAAGGTCGAGCTGGTGTCGACCAACCGCGTGCAGGACCTGCTCAGGCGCGAGGCCGACATCGCGGTGCGCATGGTGCGGCCACGGCAGGAGCAGCTGGTCGCGCGCCGCATCGGCAACATCGAGCTGGGCTTTCACGCGCATCGCGACTACATCGCGCGCCACGGCACGCCGCGCAGCCTCGACGACCTGCCGGCGCACGCCGTCATCGGCTACGACCAGCCGCCGGCCTTCGTGCGCGCGGCGGGAAAGTCGATCAGGAACTTCACGCGTGACACCTTCTCGCTGCGCGCCGACAGCGACCTCGCCCAGCTCGCGCTGATCCGCGCGGGCGCGGGCATCGGCGTCTGCCAGGTGGGCCTCGCGAAGCGCGACCCCGCGCTGGTGCGGCTGATGCCGCGCGCCTTCTCGCTGAAGCTGGACACCTGGGTCACGATGCATGAGGACCTGCGCAACAGCCCGCGCTGCCGCGTGGCCTTCGACGCGCTGGTCGAGGGGCTGGTGCGATACATCGGCGGCTGCGCAACGGAGGCGAAAATGCCACGCGCCAGACAGCAAGCATCCGAATGACCGATACGACCACAGACTCCGACACCCTCCCCCTGCAGGAAGACCGCCTCTGGCGCGACGACCGCTGGACCGCCCGCATCATCAAGAACGAGGAAGACGACGGCTGGGCCGTCGAGATGACCCGCCACGGCGACCCCGAGCCCGCCCTCGTCGGCCCCTGGACCATGGGCCGCGACAAGAAGAACCCGAAGCCGCTCGACGCGCCCGCCTTCTCCACGCTGGTGAAGACCGCCGCCGAAGTCATCCGCCGCCACGAGCAGCAGCTGCACGCCACGCTCAACAAGAGCGTGACCGTCACCGCGCGCGACGACCGGCGCGTGCGCGTGGCGCTTTGCATCGTGCCCGATGAGGACAACCCCACGGCCACGCTCACGGCCCATGACGACGCAGACGACAGCGAACTCGCCAGCGTGGGCGTGTCGCCCGCGTTCAGGCTCACGGCGAGCAGCGCGAGCGCGTGGATCGAGTCGGGCTACGCGCGCCCGCGCTGAGCGCGTTGCCGCCGCAATCAGCGAAATGACGTATGTGCAACTCGCGATGAGTTGAGAACAATCGGCTCCGACGACACGCACCCATTGCTCCACCGGAAGGCCCGGATCGGTTGAACGCCGATCCGGGCTTTCCTGTTTTCTTCCTTCATCAACCATCCATCAGGAGCAGCGTCATGAGACACGGTGATATTTCGAGCAGCAACGATTGCGTGGGCGTCGCGGTCGTCAACTACAGGATGCCCCGCCTGCACACCCGGGCCGAGGTGCTGGACAACGCGCGCAAGATCGGCGAGATGCTGGTCGGCATGAAGAAGGGCCTGCCAGGCATGGACCTGGTGGTGTTCCCCGAGTACTCCACGCACGGGATCATGTACGACGCCAAGGAGATGTACGACACGGCCGCCACCGTGCCCGGCGAGGAGACGGCCATCTTCGCCGACGCCTGCCGCCGCGCGAACGTGTGGGGCGTGTTCTCGCTGACCGGCGAGTGCCACGAGGAGCACCCGAACAAGGCGCCCTACAACACGCTGATCCTCATGGACAACAAGGGCGAGATCGTCCAGAAGTACCGCAAGATCATGCCGTGGGTGCCCATCGAGGGCTGGTATCCGGGTGACCGCACCTACGTGAGCGAAGGCCCCAAGGGCATGAAGATCAGCCTGATCGTCTGCGACGACGGCAACTACCCCGAGATCTGGCGCGACTGCACGATGCGCGGCGCCGAGCTCGTCATCCGCTGCCAGGGCTACATGTACCCGTCCAAGGAGCAGCAGATCCTGGTGTCGAAGGCCATGGCCTTCATGAACAACACCTACGTGGCGGTGGCCAATGCGGCGGGCTTCGATGGCGTTTACTCGTACTTCGGCCACTCGGCGCTGATCGGCTTCGACGGTCGCACGCTGGGCGAATGCGGCGAGGAGGAGATGGGCATCAACTATGCGGAGCTGTCGCTGGGCCTGATCCGCGACGCGCGCCGCAACGGCCAGTCGCAGAACCACCTGTTCAAGCTGCTGCACCGCGGCTACACCGGCACCATCAACTCCGGCGATGGCGACAAGGGGCTGGCGGCCTGCCCCTACGAGTTCTACACGAAGTGGATCAACGACCCCGAGGGCACGCGTGAGATGGTGGAGTCGCTCACCCGCAGCACGGCGGGCACGCCCGAATGCCCGATCGGGGGGATCCCGAACGATCCGGCGCAGTCGCGCTGAAGGTGCTCATGCCTGGCTGAAGGTCTTCAGCACCTCGAGCACGCTCAGCGTCGCGCCGTCGAGCAGCGCATGCTGGCGGTGCGCGATGCCCACGCGGCGCGTGAGCTTCGGGCTCACCGGCAGGATCTGCATGCGGTCGTTGCTCGGCAAGGTATCGGTGGACTGCTGCAGCGGCAGCAGTGCGGCGCCGTAGCCGGCGGCCACCAGGCTGCGCATGGCGGCGTCGTAGTTGAGCTCGATGCGCGCGCGCGGCGCGAAGCCGGCGGCGGCGAACCACTCCATGGTGAGGCGGTACATGTGCGTGGTCGCCTCGTTGAAGATCAGCGGCTGCGCCGCCAGCCAGGCCGGCGTGACGCGCTTCGGCGCCTTCCAGCGGCGAGGCACGAAGGCCATCATGGGCTGCTCGCACCAGGGCGTGACGACGATGCCGCGCAGCGGCGGCTGCGGAATGGCGACCAGGCCGATGTCGAGCGTGCCCGCGGCCAGCCGCTCCATGGCCTCGAAGGAGCCGCGGATGCTCACCTCCACGTCGATGCCCGAATGCTCCGCGCCCAGCGCCTCCAGAACCTGCGGCAGCAGGTCGACCAGGACACCGGTGGAAGTACCGAGACGCACGCGGCCCACCCGCCCCTCGGCCTGCCGCTTGACCGCCTCGACCGCGTCGTCGGTGTCGCGCAGCAGCTTTCGCCCGCGCTCGACCAGCGCCGAGCCGGCCGCTGTCGGCGTGATGCGACGGTTGCCGCGCACCACCAGCGCCGCGCCCAGGCGCGATTCGAGTTCGCTGATGTGCAGGCTCACCGTGGGCTGGGCCAGGTGCAGCGCCTGGGCGGCCGCAGAGAAGGTGCCAAGGTCGACGATGGCGATGAGGGTGCGCAGTTGATCGAGGTTGAGCTGTCGCATGGGCTGTGCCGGTATCAGGAAGCCTGATTGCCAGGCTCAGAATTCTCAACTTCCACAATATCACGCCCGGCGGGAAGATGAGCGCACCAACCAAGGAGCCCATCGTGAATGCGCCTAAGCCAACGTCCTTTCATCAACGCCTGATCCATGCCCTGCGCGGCTGGCGCCGCCGCGTGGTGAATCGCCGCCGCGCCCGCGCCGATTCGCGGCACCTCGCCGGCATGAGCGAGCACGATCTGCGCGACCTGGGCATCGGGCGCAGCGAAGTGCCCGGGCTGCTGGACGAGCACCGGTACTGAACGCGGGGCCGAGCCTTCTTCTGCGGCGTCATCTTCAGGTAGCGCCCCGTTTTGAGGTTCAAATCGGGGCGTGCCCAAGCCAGCCCCACACGCCAACCAGGTTTCCATCGAACTCACCTCGCCGCAGTCGGTGAACGGCCGGCGCGCGGCCTTCCAGTCGCTATGGCTGCTGGTACGCATGCAGCATGCCCACGAGGTCGGCGCCGATGTCGTGCGGCTGGCCGACCTGCGCGGCGAGGTCTCCGATGCCAGCACCCTGCGCATGGTGGTGAGCCGCGCGTTCCGCGACTTCAAGGCCTGGGGCATCGACGCCGGCTGGGGCGAGGACACGCAGCGCGAGCCCCGCTTCCTGAATGCCGAGCGGCGCAGCCAGGGCCCCTTCTGGCTGCCCGCCGCCGAGGCGAAGCGCGTGCGCGTGCTGGTGGAAGGCCGCGCGGCCACCGCGGCAGAAGTGGCGTCCTTTCTCGGCCTGCGCTCGCGCGCCTCGCGCCAGGCCGCTGGCTCGCCGCCGCCCGACGCGGTGCATCTGCAGGACGCGGCGTTCTGGAAGCAGCTCGTTGCCTCGCAGCAGGCGGCGCGGCAGGGGCGGCTGATGGCGCCCGTCGCGGGCGAGAAGGCCGGCGAGAACGCAGGGGGCAACGCCCTCGAATCGATCCGCCTCGCCGGCACGCTGGCGGCCACCGACTTCCAGCGCGCACTGGTCACGCTCAACGAGGCCATGTTGTGGCGCCGCCTCGGCGACAACGAGCAGGCACGGCGCCGGCTGCAGGCGCTGAAGAAGCAGCGGCTCGCGCACCACGTGGCGGGCAACGACTACCTGGGCGCGATGGAGTGCATCGTTTCCGCATGGTGCGCCTACACCGCGCGCGACCTGCCGCTGGCGCAGTCGCTGCTGAGCGGCATGGCCGAAGACGCGGTGCGCGCCCTGGTGCTGCGCCACCATCCCGACGTGCGCTTCGAGTGGTGCAACCTGTGGGCGCTGGCCTGCCGCTCGCGCGCGCTGGCGCTCGCGGCCGACGACAAGCCCGCCGCCGCCGCGCTGGCCGAGGAATCGCTGCAGCGCTTCGGCGAGGCGCTGGCGGCCGCCTTCGAATCGCACTCTTTCGACGCCGCGCAGCACGTGGCCGCCAACATGGGCATGGCCGCATGGCTCTTCGACCGCGTGGGCCTGGCCGACCTGCCGGCACTGGCGCACGACGGCAACGCCGACACCACCCGCCGCGCGGTGCAATGGATCGCCTTCAGCGAATGGCTCTGCGGCCACACCGACGGCCAGGGCCGCTCGGCATGGAACGCGATCTACCTGATGCGCATCGCGCGCGGCCACTGCCGGCCGGAGCGGCAGCCCACGCTCGCGCAATTCCGCGCGCAGAAGCCGCTGGACCCGGCCGCCATCTCGAAGCTGGCCGGCCCGCTCGCCGACGCCTTCGACGCGGCCAACTGGCCCGCGCACTGGGTGCAGGTGGCGCAGGCGCGGCTGGCCGACCACCAGGCCGGACGCCGCCGCTACCCGGGCCTGCAGCACTGCAGCCTGCTCTTCGAGCATGCCTGGTACGCGGCGCATGCGGGCGAGCTGAAAGCGGCCGAGCAGTCGCTGGCGCTGCTGCGCGAGGCGCTGCCCCAGCTGGTGCCCAGCGACCGCGCCTACTTCACCGAATCGTGGAACGACCAGCTGCCGGCCGAGCTGGTGCTGGAGGCAAAGCCGCCGCGCCGGCCCGCCGCGCGCAGGAAACCCACGTCGCGCGCAGGTGTGGCACGCTAGCCGGATACGTTCTCACCAGAGCATGTCCGACAAGCCCAACGACCCCATCGACCTGGCCGCGCACCGCGAACGCCGCGCGCGGCTGCAGCAGCAGCGCCAGCGGGACGGGCGGCACGACGCCGGCACGCCGCCGCCGGAGCCTGGCCCCGACGACGTGCCCTGTGCCCGGTGCGGGGAGCTCATCTACGGCAAGGTGCGGCAGTGCCCGCACTGCGGCGTGCACTTTCTGGGCGGTGCCGCGGTCTTCGCGCCGAAGCCGAAGATGTCGCTGCGCAGCAAGTGCATCGTCGTGCTGGTCACGCTGGTGCTGCTCTACATGGGCCTGAGCGACGACATCGCCCGCTGGTGGTGGTAGCGGCAGCAGCGGCGAAGGCTCAGCGCGTGCCTGCCGGCGCGGCGGTCGACTGGCGCACCACCAGCTCGGGGCGCAGCACCACGGTCGAGGCCGACATCGAATGGCCGTCGATCTCCTCGAACAGCATCTCGGCCGCGCGCCAGCCCAGCTCGCGGTGCGGCAGCCGGATGGTGGTCAGCGGCGGGTCGACCATGTCGACCAGGGGCATGTCGTTGTGGCCGGTGACTGAAATGTCCTGCGGCACGCGCAGGCCCGCCTCGCGCAGCGCGTCGTAGGCGCCCAGCGCAACCAGGTCGTTGCAGCACACCACCGCCTGCGGCGCGGCACCCGCCTCGAGCATCTGCTTCATCGCTGCGGCGCCGGCTTCGCGGCTGTAGCTCGCGCACTCCACCACCCGGAAGGGCTTCATGCGGTGGTCGCGCAATGCCTGCTCCACACCGAGGCGGCGGCCCACGCCGGTGGGAATGGTCTGCGGGCCCGCGAGGTGCGCGATGCGCTTGTGGCCCAGGCCCACGAGATGGTCGACCGCGAGCTTCATCGCGAGCCGGTCGTCGCTCACCACGGCCGGCAGGCGCCCGGTTTCGTCGGCGCGGTTGACCAGCACCGCCGTCATGCCGGCTTTGGTGACGAAGTCGACCAGCGGATCGTCGCGCGTGGCAGTGGCCATGACCACGCCGTCCACGCGCTGCGCCAGCATGCGTTCCAGCACCGGCCGGGCGAGCGCGTGGTCGACCACGTTGGTGACGAACACGAAGTAGCCGCGCGCGGCGGCGCTGGCCTCGATGCCCTGCAGGATCGGCGGGAACACCGCGTTGGTGATGTCGGGCACCAGCACGCCGATGGTGTGGGTGCGGCCCGTGCGCAGCGCCGAGGCCGCGCGGTTGGGCCGGTAGCCCAGGCGCTGCGCCGCCTCCTCGACCACGCGCAGCACCTCGTCGCTGATGAGCGAGCGCTTCTCGGGGCTGAGCGCGCGCGAGACGGTGGACACGTGCACGCCGGCCTCGCGGGCGACGTCGCGGATGGTCACTGTGGCTGGTGTGGAAGGTTGATTGGCGCTCATTGGTGCAAACGATTGTCGCCGGGCTGCATGGCTTCAGGTGGCTTTCCCTCATTCCTAAAGCCCGGATCCCCTCCATTTTACTTTTCGGCGATTTGGACTAATATCGTGCAAACGATTGCAAAGACCCGCCATGAACATCGCCACCTCCCCCCAATCGGTGCTGGGCCATGTGCTCGACGCCATGCGGCACACGCCCGACCCGCGGCTGCGCACCGTGATGGAAGCGGTCACGCGCCACCTGCACGCACTGGTGCAGGAAGTGAAGCTGACGGAAGAGGAGTTCGAGCAGGCGCTCGAATTCATCGTCGCCATCGGCCAGGCCACCGGCGAGACCAAGAACGAGGTGGTGCTGGCGGCCGACATCCTGGGGGTGTCGACCGTGGTCGCGCTGCAGAACAATCAGGACCCGCAGGGCGAGTCGCCGGCCGCGCTGCTCGGCCCCTTCTGGCGCGCCAACGCACCGGCCTGCGCGCAGGGCGAGAACATCGCGCGCTCGGGTACGCCGGGCACTCCGCTCGAAGTGACAGGCACGGTGCGCGACCACGAGGGCCGGCCGGTGGAAGGCGCCACCGTCGACGTGTGGCAGGCCTCGCCGGTCGGCCTCTACGAGAACCAGGACCCGTCGCAGGAGAACATGAACCTGCGCGGACGCTTTGCCACCGACGCCGAGGGCCGCTTCCACTTCCGCAGCGTGCGCCCCGCCGGCTATCCGGTGCCGACCGACGGCCCCTGCGGCGTGCTGCTGCGCGCGCAGAAGCGCCACCCGAACCGGCCCGCGCATTTGCACTTCATGGTGAGCAAGCCGGGCCACAAGGTACTCATCACGCAGGTCTTCGCCGATGACGACCAGAACCTGGAAAGCGACCCGACCTTCGGCGTGACGCGCAGGCTCATCGGCCGCTTCGCGCTGGCTCCTGACGGCAAGAGTGCGTCACTCCACCACGACTTCGTACTCGAACCCGGCGAGATGAAGTTCCCCCGCCCCCCCATTCCCTGACTCCACTTCCCACACCGACATGAGCTTCGACCCAGTCTCCAGACTCGACGGCAAGGTCGCCGTCATCACCGGTGGCCTCGGCGCCATCGGCTATGCCACGGCCACGCGCCTGGCCGCGCTCGGCGCCACCTGCGTGCTGCTGCACCGCAAGGGCGACGATGCGGCTGCGCGCGCGGCCGCCCTGCCCTCCACCAGCGGCCAGCGCCATGCGGCGATCCGCGCCGACATCGTCGACACGCCCAGCCTCGTGGCCGCGGCCGCCGAGGTGAAGGCCACGCTCGGGCGCTGCGACATCCTCGTCAACAGCGCGGGCCACACGAAGCCGGTGCCGGCGGGCGACCTCGACGCGCTGACGGACGAGCTCATCGACGACATCGTGCGTTCCAACTTCCGCGGCGTGTTCGCCACCATCCGCGCCTTCGCGCCGCTGCTGAAGGCGAGCGGCGACGGCCTCGTGGCCAACATCTCGTCGATCGCGGGCTTCACGGGCGTGGGCAGCAACCTCGCCTACGTGGCGGCCAAGGCCGGGCTCGACGTGGTGGGCGACGCGCTGGCCAAGGCGCTGGCGCCCGCTGTTCGCGTGGTGTCGGTGTCGCCGGGCGCGGTGGAATCGGGCTTCGTGCCCGGGCGCGGCGCGGAGTTCGCCAGCAAGATGGCCAGCACCACGCCGCTGGGCCGCATCGGCCAGCCGGAAGACGTGGCCGCGACGGTCGAGGCGCTGGCCACCACCATGCGCTTCGTGACCGGCACGCGCATCGTGGTCGACGGAGGGCGCCACCTGTGAGCAACGCCAAGACCCTCATCACCTGCGCCGTCACGGGCAACCTCGTGAAGCCGGAGCAGACGCCGCACCTGCCGATCACGCCGGTGCAGATCGCCGACGAATGCCTGGCCGCGGCCGAGGCCGGCGCGAGCCAGGTGCACATCCACGTGCGCAACCCCGAGACCGGCAGGCCCTCGATGGAAGTCGAGCTCTACCGCGAGGTGGTCGACCGCATCCGCCGCGGCAACCGCGAGCTGATCGTGAACCTCACGACCGGCCCCGGTGGGCGCTTCATTCCGAGCGAGGACGACCCGAAGATCGCGGCGCCCGGCACGACGCTGCTGCCGCCCGAGAAGCGCGTGGAGCACATCGCGCTCATCAAACCCGACGTGTGCTCGCTCGACCTGAACACCATGAACTCCGGCCCCGACGTGGTCATCAACACGCCGCGCAACGTGCGGCGCATGGCGAAGGTGATGCGCGAGGCGGGCGTGAAGCCCGAGCTGGAGATCTTCGACTCGGGCGACATCAACCTCGCGTTCGACCTGATCGCCGACGGCACGCTCGAGGGGCCCGCCATGTGGACCTTCGTTCTCGGCGTGAAGTACGGCTTCGCGCCCACGCCCGAGACGCTGCTCTACGCGCGCAACATGCTGCCGCGCGGCGCCTTCTGGAGCGCCTTCGGCATCGGGCGCATGGAGTTCCCGATCGTCGCGCAGGCCTGGCTGCTGGGCGGCCACGTGCGCGTGGGCATGGAAGACAACATCTATCTGGAGAAGGGCGTGCTCGCCGAGAGCAACGCCCAGCTGGTGGCGAAGGCGCGCGACATTCTCGTGAGCCTGGGCGGCGAAGTCGCCAACCCGCGCGAGGCCCGCGCCATGCTGGGCCTGCCCGACGCGAGGAGCTGAACGATGAGCGACACAGCCATGCACAGCCCGCGCGCACTTCGCGTGAACCAGAAGGCCGCCGACCTCGACGCGCTTCGGCTCGAAGCCGCGCCGCAACCCGAACCTGTGCCGCCACCCGGCCACGCCGTGGTGCGCATCGCCGCCGCCGCGGTGAACCCCAGCGACGTGAAAGCGACGCTGGGCATCATGCCGCAGGCCGTGTGGCCCAGAACCCCCGGCCGCGACTTCGCGGGCACCGTCGTCAGCGGGCCTTCCGAATGGATCGGCCGCGAGGTCTACGGTTCCGGCGGCGACGTTGGCATCACCCGCGACGGCTCCCATGCGCGCTACCTTGTGCTGCCCAAGCAGGCGCTGCGCGCCAAGCCCCGGGGCATTTCGATGGACGAGGCCGGCGCGGTGGGCGTGCCCTTCGTCACCGCCTACGAGGGCTTCCGCCGCAGCGGCATGCCGCAGGCCGGGCAGACGGTGCTGGTGCTCGGCGCCAATGGCAAGGTCGGGCAGGCGGCGGTGCAGCTCGCCTCGCAGGCCGGCGCGCGCGTGATCGCGGTGCAGCGCCGCGCCGGGCATTTCGAGGGCTTCGCGAGCGGCCCGGTGGACACGATCGACGCGCGCCACCATGCCGACGTGGGCGCGCGGGTGCGCGAGCTCACCGACGGACGCGGCGCGAACATCGTCTACAACACCGTGGGCAGCGCCTACTTCGAGGCGGCCAACAAGGCGATGGCCAAGGGCGCGACCCAGATCTTCATCGCCACGCACGACCGCGCGGTGCCCTTCGACATCTTCGCGTTCTACCGCGGCATGCACACCTACGTGGGCATCGACTCGCTGGCGATGGACTGCGTCGCCAGCACCGCACAGCTCGACGCGATGCGCGAGGGCTTCGAGCGCGGCACGCTCAAGCCCTTCCCTGTGGCGCGCCACTTCACGCTCGACGAGGCGCACGAGGCCTACCGGCTGGTGCTCTCGGGCAGCACCGACCGCGTCGTGCTGCGGCCCTGAGCCTGCTTCTATTTTCCGGAGCACATCCATGCACGTCACCCGTTTCGCCGAGGCGCCGCACTACGAGGCGCCCAACCATTTCGACATGCGCTGCCTGCGCCTTCAGGGCAAGGAGGCCGGCCCTTCCACGCAGATGTGGATGGGCATGAGCCAGATCCTGCCCGGCGGCCACACCGGCCTCGACGGCTCGCCGATGGAAAAGCTCTACCTCGTGCTGGAAGGCCAGCTGCATGTGGTCGGCGAAATCGACGGCGCGCACCAGGAAGAAGTGCTCGGCCCCTACGACAGCTGCCGCTTCGCGCCCGGCGAGAAGCGCCAGCTGGAAAACCGCGGCAACAGGCCGGTGCTGGTGGCGCTGGTGATGCCGAACGCGCCACCCGCCTAGCGGCTGCCTTCCTCTCTTTCTCGGTCATTCATCGCTCAGCCAAATAGATCAACGGAGACAAGACGCATGAAGAAGACTTTCAACTGGAGCCGCCGGCAGACGCTCGCCGCGGCGGCGGCCCTCGCGGCCTGCGCGCTCACGGGCGCCCACGCGCAGGGCAACTGGCCCGGCACGCAGGCGGTGAGGCTGGTCGTGCCCTTCACGGCCGGCAGCGGCACCGACATCGTCGCGCGCCTGGTGGCCGAAAAGCTCGGGCCGGCGCTGGGCACCAGCGTGATCGTGGACAACAAGCCCGGCGCGGGCGGCACGCTGGGCGCGGCCATCGTCGCCAAGTCGCCGGCCGACGGCTACACGCTGCTGGTGCACTCGGCCGGCCACCTCGTGAACCCGTGGATCTACAAGGGCCTGTCGTACGACACCCTCAAGGACTTCACCGGCATCACGCCGATGGCCAGCCTGCCCAACGTGCTGGTGACTGCGCCCTCGCACTTCGCCGACGTGAAGGACCTGGTGGCCAAGGCGAAAGCCAAGCCCGGCGGCTTCAACTACGGCTCGGCCGGCAACGGATCGGCCACGCACATGAACGCCGAGGTGTTCCGGCTCGCGGCCGGCGTCGACGCCCAGCATGTTCCCTTCCGCGGCACGCCCGAGGCCATGACCGAGGTGATGGCCGGGCGCGTCGACTGGTTCTTCGCGCCGATGGTGTCTGCCCTGCCGTTGATCCAGACCGGCAAGCTGCAGGCGCTCGCGGTGGGCACGGGCAAGCGCTCGTCGGCACTGCCCAGCGCGCCCACCACGGTGGAGGCCGGCGTGCCGGGCTCGGAGTACCTGTTCTGGGTCGGCCTGTTCGCGCCGGCGAAGACGCCGCAGCCGGTGGTCGATCGGCTGCAGGCCGAGGTCGCGAAGATCATGGTGTCGCCAGAGCTGCAGGAGCGGCTGGAGAAGCTGGGTGCGGAGCCGTTCACCATGCCTTCGGCTCAGTTCAACAAGTTCATCGTCGACGAGACGGCGAAGGCGCAGCAGGTCGTGAAGGCCGCCAGCATCAAGGTGGACTGATGAAACTCACCCCCAGTCTTCGCGCACTTCGTGTCGCTTCGCCAACCCCCTCTCCGGGGGCGACACCTGCGGCCCGGCAAAGCCGGTTCCGCGGTGTCCCTGGCAGAGCGCTGCTGCTTACCAGCCTCTTCGCCCTGAGCTTTGCCGCGCAGGCTCAACCGGCCGACCTCGTCGTCACGAACGCGAAGATCGCCACGCTCGACGCCGCCGGCACCATGGCCCAGGCAATCGCTGTGCGCGACGGCCGCATCGTGGCCGTCGGCAGCGCCGCGCAGATGGGCGCTTTCACGAGCCCCGCGACACGCACTGTCGACGCAGGCGGACGCACCGTCGTTCCCGGCCTGATCGACTCCCACATGCACGCGGTGCGCGCCGCGCTGAGCTACTCCACCGAGGTCAACTGGATCGGCGCCGGCACCATCGCCGAGGCGATGGCGCGCATCCGCGCCGCCGCCGCCAACGCGCGGCCCGGCGGCTGGCTGATCGTGGCCGGCGGCTGGACCGAGCAGCAGTTCGCCGAGCGCCGCCGCCCCACGCTGGCCGAGCTGCAGGAAGCGGCGCCGAACAACCCGGTGTACGTGCAGCTCTTCTACGAGGCGGTGGTGATGACGCCCAAGGCGCTCGAAGCGCTGGGCGTCGCACCCGGCACGCTGCCCGCCGGCATGAAGCCGACACCCGACGGCGCACCCGGCTGGATGAGCGGCGACATCGTCGGCATCTCGGCGCTCTTCGACAAGCTGCCCAAGCCCACCTACGACGACAACGTGGCCGGCACGCGCGCCTTCTTCACCGAGCTCAACCGCCTGGGCATCACCGGGCTGGTGGACCCGGGCGGCTTCAGCATCGCGCCATCGCAGTACGCCGCGCTCTTCCAGCTGTGGCGCGAGAAGGCGCTGACGCTGCGCGTGGCCTACAGCGTGTTCGCGCAGAAGCCCGGCGCGGAGCTGCAGGAGTTTCGCGACCTCACGCAGATGCTGCCGATGGGCTTCGGCGACGACATGCTCAAGTTCAACGGATTGGGCGAACGCGTGACGCTCGCCATGTACAACAACAACTTCCCCGACGAGGCCGCGAAGGCGAAGTTCTACGAGCTCGTCAAGTGGGCCGCCACGAAGAAGATGGCCGTCACCATCCACTGGCAGGAGAACGGCTCGGTCGACCACCTGCTGGGGCTGTACGAGAAGCTGAACGCCGAAGTGCCGATCAAGGACCTGCGCTGGTCCATCGCCCACCTGGACGACGCCTCGCCCGAGACGCTCGCGCGCATGAAGGCGCTGGGCATCGGCTGGACCATGCAGGACGCGATGTACTTCCAGGGCGACCGCGCGCTCGCCGTGCGCGGCGACGCGGCGCGACGCATGCCGCCCATCGGCACCGCGCTGCGCACCGGCGTGAACGTGGGCGCGGGCACAGACGCACACCGCGTGGCCTCGTACAACCCCTTCGTCGCGCTGCAGTGGATGCTCGACGGCAGGACGGTGAGCGGCAAGGCCATGCGCGGCGCCGACGAGACGCCCACGCGCGAGCAGGCGCTGCGCCTGTACACGCAGGGCAGCGCGTGGTTCAGCTTCGACGAGGGCAGGCGCGGCACGCTCGAAGTGGGCAAGCTCGCCGACTTCGCCGTGCTCGACCAGGACTTCTTCAGCGTGCCGCTGGAGCGCATGGGCAAGACAACATCGCTGATGACGGTGGTGGGCGGGCGCATCGTGTATGCGGCGCGGCCCTTCAACGCCACGGGTGCTTCGGTCGCCTCGGCGCCCTGAAACCCACTCAGAGCCCGAGCGCGTGCCGCACGCGCTCGCGCAGCACCGGCAGCACGTCGCTCTCGAACCACGGATGGTGCTTGAGCCAGCCCGTGTTGCGCGGCGACGGATGCGGCAGCGGAACGAAGCGCGGCGCGTAGTCGGCGAAGGCCTGCACGGTCTCGGTGACGCCCGCGTGCGCCTTCCTGCCGAGGAAATGGCGCTGCGCGTACTGGCCGATGAGCAGCGTCAGCTCCACCTGCTTCATCTGCGCGAACAGCTTCTCGTGCCACAACTCGGCGCATTCCCTGCGCGGCGGCAGGTCGCCGCTCTTGCCTCGGCCGGGGTAGCAGTAGCCCATCGGCACGATCGCCACGCGCGCGGCGTCGTAGAACACCTCGCGCTCGATGCCGAGCCAGCGGCGCAGCTGGTCGCCGCTGCGGTCGTTCCACGGTACGCCGGTCTGGTGCACCGTGAGGCTGGGCGCCTGGCCGACGATGAGCAGCCTCGCGCTCGCGCTGGCCTGCACCACCGGCCTGGGGCCCAGCGGCAGGTGCACCGCGCACGCACGGCAGGCGCGGACCTCGGCGAGCAGCGCCTCCACGGCCTCAGTCTGCGAAGGGTTTGAAGAAGGCGTTGAGCTCGGCACCCGGCGCGGCATCGGCAAAGCCGTCGAAGCGCCCGTCGGCCAGCGTGCGCGCGGCCCGGATGAAGCCGCCCCACGCCGCGCGCGCCAGCCCGCCGCCCACGCTGACGCGGCGCACGCCGAGTTCGGCGATGTCCTTCAACGTGAGTTCGCTGGGCGCGCCCACCAGCAGGTTGACCGGCTTGCCTCCCGCGGCGGCGACCACGGCGGCGATCTGCTCACGGGTCTTGATGCCGGGGGCGTAGAGGCAGTCGGCGCCCGCATTCGCATACGCCTTGATGCGCGCGACGGCATCGTCCAGGTCGGGGCGGCCGGCGAAGAAGTTCTCGGCGCGGCCGACCAGCAGCACGTCGGCGCCCGATGCGTCGATGGCCTTGCGCGCGGCGCGCAGGCGCTCGACCGCCATGTCGAGCGGAAAGAGCGGATCGGCGGCATTGCCCGTCGAGTCCTCGATGGACAGGCCCGCCACGCCCATCTCGATGGCCAGGCTCACGCTTTCGGCCACGCCCTGCGCATCGGCGGCGAAGCCATTCTCGAAGTCGGCGTTCACCGGCAGGTCGGTGGCTTCCACGAGTTCGCGCAGGTGCGCGAGGATGTGCTCGCGCGACATCGCGCCGTCCGCCTGCCCCTGCGACCACGCGAAGCCGGAGCTGGTGGTGGCCAGCGCCTTGAAGCCCAGGCCTTCGAGATAACGCGCGCTGCCCGTGTCCCACGGGTTCGGAATGACGAAGCAGCCTTGTTGATGGAGCGCGCGGAAATCGGCGCGTTTTTCGGCGATGGTGCGGGTCATGGGGCCTCGGCTTTGAATGTTCAAGACGGTGGACCGGCCATTCTGACGCAGCCTCGCGCCCTCAGCACTCCACGACGTTCACGGCCAGTCCGCCCAGCGAGGTTTCCTTGTAGGTGGCCTTCATGTCCTCGCCGGTCTGCTTCATGGTGCGGATCACGGCATCGAGCGACACATAGTGGCTGCCGTCGCCGCGCAGCGCCATGCGCGCCGCGTTGATGGCCTTCACGGCGCCCATCGCGTTGCGCTCCACGCAGGGAATCTGCACCATGCCGCCGACCGGGTCGCAGGTGAGGCCGAGGTTGTGCTCCATGCCGATCTCGGCCGCGTTCTCGACCTGCGCCGGCGTGGCGCCGAGCACTGCTGCGAGCGCGCCGGCCGCCATCGAGCAGGCCACGCCCACCTCGCCCTGGCAGCCGACCTCGGCGCCCGAGATGGAGGCATTCGTCTTGTAGAGCATGCCGATGGCCGCGGCGGTGAGCAGGAAGTCGACGATGCCTTCGTCGCTCGCCTGCGGCACGAAGCGCTGGTAGTAGTGCATCACCGCGGGCACCACGCCGGCCGCGCCGTTGGTGGGCGCGGTGACAACGCGGCCGCCGGCGGCGTTCTCCTCGTTCACCGCCATCGCGAAGGCGTTGACCCAGTCCATGGCCGCGAGCGGATCGGCCGCGCCGGCCTGCGCGAGCGGATCGGCCGCGCCGGCCTGCGCGAGCAGTTCGCGGTGCAGCTCGGGCGCGCGGCGGCGCATGCGCAGCGGGCCGGGAAGCGCCTGCGCGGCCAGCGGGTTGTCGATGCCGAATCCGCGCTGCACGCACTGCTGCATCACCTGCCAGACGCGCAGCAGCCCCGCGCGCACTTCGACTTCCGGACGCCACGCGCATTCGTTGCGCATGACGAGAGCGGCCACGGAAAGGCCATGTTCTCGGCACTGCGCCATGAGCTCGTCGCCGGTGGCGAAGGGATGCGGCACGGCCGACGCCGCAGCCGCCGTCTGTGCAACGGCCTGCCCGCCCTCGACGACGAAGCCGCCGCCGACCGAGAAATACGTGCCCCCGGCCAGCGTGGCGCCATCGGCCGCGAAGGCGGTGAAGCGCATCGCGTTGGGATGCTCGGCCAGCGATTCCTCGCCCCTGAAGGCGATGTCTCGCACGCGGTCGAAGGCGATGGGCGTGGTGCCCAGCAGCTCGAGGCGGCCCGTGCGGCGCAGTGCCTCCAGCCGGGGCTGCACGGTCTCGGGCCGCACGGTGTCGGGCGCGTCGCCGAAGAGGCCGAGGATCACGCCCTGGTCGGTCGCGTGGCCGTGGCCGGTGGCGCCGAGCGAGCCGAAAAGGTCAATGCGCAGCCGCGCCACCTGCGCGAGCAGGCCGCGCGCTTCGAGCGAGCGCGCGAACATGAGCGCGGCGCGCATCGGCCCCACGGTGTGCGAGCTGGAGGGGCCGATGCCGATCTTGAAGATGTCGAAGGCGGAGAGCATCAGCGCATCATGCTCTCATCTCTCGATGCGGGAAGCTGCTGTTTGACCAGTGCCACCCAGTAGGCCGCGCCCAGCGGCAGGATGTTGTCGTTGAAGTCGTAGTACGGGTTGTGCACGTTCGGGTCGTTCGGGCCCTCGCCCGCGCCGATGCCGATGTAGGCGCCCGGGCGCTTCTGCAGCATGAAGGCGAAGTCTTCCGAGCCCATGGCGGGCGGGATGTCGGTGTGCACCTGCGCGCGCTCGACCAGGCTGGCGGCGGCGGCGATGGCTGCGTCGGTCTCGGCGGGCGTGTTGACCACGCCGGGGTAGCCGCGGCGGTAGTCTAGCGCCACCTTGGCGCCGTGGGTGGCGGCCACGCCGTCGCAGATCTGCTGCATGGCGGCCTGGGTCTTGTCCTGGATGCCGGGGTCCAGCGTGCGCACGGTGCCGCGCAGCACCACGGTCTCGGGAATCACGTTCCAGGTGTCGCCGCCGTGGATCTGCGTGACGCTGACCACCGCCGAATCGGTGGCGCCGGTGCGGCGGCTCACGATGGTCTGCAGCGCGTTCACCAGCTGGGCCGAGACCACCACCGAGTCGATGCCGGTCTCGGGCATGGCGCCGTGGCTGCCCTTGCCGGTGACGACGATCTCAAAGGTGTCGAGAAAGGCGGTCATGGTGCCCTTGCGGATCGCGAACTGGCCACGCGGCAGGCTGGGGAAGTTGTGCATGCCGTAGACGGCGTCGGCCGGGAACTGCTCGAACAGGCCCTCGTCCACCATCACGCGGCCGCCGCCCTCGTTCTCCTCGGCGGGCTGGAACACGAAGTGCACCGTGCCCTTGAAGGGCCTGTGGCGCGAGAGATGCTCGGCCGCGCCCAGCAGCATGGCCGTGTGGCCGTCGTGGCCGCAGGCGTGCATCTTGCCGGCGCACTTCGAGGCGTGCGGCCGGGTGCCCAGCTCCTGCATGTTGAGCGCGTCGAGGTCGGCGCGCAGCGCGATGCTCGGGCCCTCGCCGTTCTTCAGCGTGCCCACCACGCCGGTGCCGGCCAGGCCGCGGTGCACCGGCAGGCCCATCAGCATCAGCGCGTTGGCGACGACGTTGGCGGTGCGGTGCTCCTCGAAGGCGGTCTCGGGGTTGGCGTGGATGTCGCGGCGCCAGGCCAGCATGCGGGCACGGGTGTCTTCGGCGATTTCGGGGTCGCGGTACATGGCTTTGGGGGTTCTCTCGTGGGACGGGTTCAGTGGAAGAATTCTGCGATCACGGTGGCGCCGAGGAAAGTGCCGGCGGTCGCGGTGAGCGACACCACCACGATGCGCCACCCGAGCTGGCGGAACACCGGCAGGTCCTTCGCGACCGAGAAGCCGGCCAGCGCGAGCACGGGGGTGGTGAAGGCCAGGAAGTTGAGCTTGGCGGTGATCGCGATCAGCGCGTCGGAGAACGGGAACAGTCCCGGAATGCCGGCCACTGTGGCCACCACCGACAGCACCAGCACCATCGGCAGGCGCGGCACCAGGCGCTTGATGCCCTCGACGATCAGCGCGATCGACGCCACCGCCGCCAGGCCTTCGAGCGACACCAGCACCGGCACCTTGTAGGTCAGCGAGTTGCCGATGAGCACGCCGCCGCTGACCACCGCCCAGGCGATGAGCGTGTCGCGCAGCGGCAATGCGCCGCCGTGGCCGACGCTGACCTGCGACACGGCGCCCGTGCCCGCGTCCTGCGCGCCGCGCTTCGAGAAGCGGCCCAGCACCGGCTCCAGCTTGCCGTAGAGCCACGAGCACAGCGGCAGCGACAGGAACAGCGTGAAGTAGAAGCCCACCACCGTCGTCAGCAGGTTCGACGCGGCGGCAATGGCGGTGAGCTGCGGCAGCATCTCGGCCGGCTGCTGCGCCGCGATGGCGCCCAGCGCCGCCGCCATCAGGCTGCCCGAGCCGACGCCGGCACCCATGGCCAGCGAGCGCGGGTCGAAGATGTGCAGGCTGGCGATGAAGCCCGCCAGCACCGCGATGAAGAGCGCGCCCAGCACCGTGCCGGTGATGTACTCGGCCAGCACGCCACGGCCTTCTGGCGAGGCCATGCCGTACTTCTCTCCGATGATCACCAGGTTGCCCTCGCGCCCCACCGAGAAGGTGGCGCCCACCGCCTCGCGCTTGATGCCCAGCAGCAGCGCCAGCGGCAGGCCCAGCGCCAGCGTGCCCAGCGCGTGGCCGAACTCCTGGAAGAGCAGCGCCCAGCCCGCCTGCTTCACCTGCGGCAGCGCGGCGCCCACCGTGAGGCCCAGCTTCACCACGAACAGCAGCAGGCCCGCGTTCAGCAGGCCGCCCGCGAAGGACTGCTCGGCCGTCGCCACGCGCACCACGCCCGGCACGCGGCGATGCGCGATGCCCCACGCGGCCGCGATCAGCAGCGCCCACAGCATCGGCAGCAGCGCCACCTTGCCCGGGCCGACGCTGAACTGCACCGGACCGATCAGCTCAGCCACGGCCACGACGGCCAGGGTGACGAGCAGGAGCCTGAGTTTTCCGGAAGCCGAGGAAGAAGCGACGGAGGGCAGCGTGGAGGTGGTTGAGGCGGCGGATGTCATCGGGTGGGCATCGTGTGGCGCAGCAGCGGCTGCGGGGTGCCGGGGAGTTTCGGATCGCCCGCCTCTTGCATCAATGACCGCGAATTGACATATTTGTTGCATTGGATGCAACACTCAGGAGACAGGGCCATGGACGACAGGCTCGACACGCGCCGCGTGCGCTACTTCATGCAGGTGCTGGACAGCGGCTCCGTGCGCGGCGCCGCCGAGGTGCTCGATATGGACCCCTCGGCCGTGAGCCGCGCCATCGGCATCCTCGAGCAGGAGTGCGGCCTGCCGCTGCTGGAGCGCCACGGGCGCGGCGTGGTGCCCACCGACGCGGGCCAGATGCTGGCCGGCTACGTGCGGCGCCAGCACAGCCAGAAGCAGCACCTGATGGCGCAGCTCGACAGCATCCGCAAGATCGAGCGCGGCCACATCGACATCGTGGCCGGCGAGGGCTACGTGGACTGGCTCATGCGCCACAGCCTGCGCGACTTCATGACCTCGCACCCGAAGATCACCATCGACCTCGACGTGGCCAGCACCGACGAGATCGTGCAGCGGGTGGTGGAGGAGCGCGCCCACGTCGGCCTGCTGTTCCAGCCGCCGAAGGACGATCGGCTAACCTCGCACCAGTCGCACCCGCAGCCGATCCAGGCAATGGTGCTGCGCTCGCACCCGCTCGCGCAGCTCGACCGCCCTCTGACGCTCGCCGACCTGCAGCCCTACCCGGGCGCCACGCTGCATCGCAATTTCGGCGTGCGCCAGCACATCGAGGCCGCCGAGATCAGCGAGGGCGTTCGCCTGGCCTCGCTCCTGACCACCACCTCCTTCAGCGCGCTCGGGCACTTCGTGTCGGCGGGGCTGGGCTATGCGCTGGGCACGCGCATCTCGCTCACGCCGAACGCGAGCAACCCCGGACTGGTGGAACTGCCGATGAAGAACCCGCTGCTGTCGCAGGGCCGCTCCCACATCGTCTCGCGACACGGGCGCATGCTCTCGCCGGCCGCATCGGAGTTGCTGCGGCAGGTGGTGGCGGACATGCGGCGTTTCGCGGAAACCAAGCCCTCCGGATGACGATGAAGGGCTTCGTTGCGCGCCGGGGCCCTTCGGTGTTCTGATCGGGCCCAACATGCTCTACGTCACCGCCCTCTTCATCCACCTGCTGTGCGCCGCCTTCTGGGTCGGCGGCATGGCCACCATGCACTTCGCGGTGCGCCCCTCGGCCATCGCCACGCTCGAACAACCGCCGCAGCGCCTGCGCATGATGGCCGCGGCGCTCAGGCGCTTCTTCGTGGGGGTGGACGCATCGGTCACGCTGCTCTTCGTGACCGGTGTCGCGATGATCCTGGCTGGCGGCGGCTTCCGCGGCCTGCACTGGCGCATCGAGGCCATGATGAGCATCGCGATCGTGATGGCCGCCATCTACGTCTACATCCGCGCCTCTGTGTTCAGGACGATGCGCCGCGCGGTGGATGAAAGCGCCTGGCCGGTGGCTGCCGCGCGGCTGAACACGGTGCGCAAGCTGGTGACGGTGAACCTGGCGCTGGGCGTGATCGTGTTCGGCGTGGCGACCATCGGGCGCGCGGGCTGAACGAGCCCGCGTCTTTGATCCGGCTGACGGCCCCCGCGCCTGTCAGACCAGATTCAACTCCACCTCGATGTTGCCGCGCGTGAGCTTGGAGTACGGGCAGGTCTGGTGCGCGGTGTCGACCACGGCGCGAGCAGTCTCGCGGTCGAGGCCGGGCAGGCTCACGTTCAGTCGGGCCTGCAGGAAATACTGGCCTTCCTGCAGGACCAGGTCGACCTCGGCATCCACCGACAGGTCGGCCGGCAGCTTGACCTTCAGCGTGCCCGCGGCCTTGCCCATGGCGCCGATGAAGCAGGCCGACCAGCCGGCGGCGAACAGCTGCTCGGGATTGGTGCCGGTGCCATTGCCGCCGGGGGGCGACAGCTGGATGTCCAGGTGGCCGTCGCTGCTGCGCGATGCGCCGAGGCGGCCGCCGGTGGTGTGGGTCTTGCCGGTGTAGAGGACTTGCTTGTCGGTCATGGTGGTTCCTTTGGATGGAAGGTGGTTCGGAATGAGGCCCTGTCTCGGGCCCCATCGCCTCGTGTGACGTGCATCTGAAGCGATGCAGGAATTACATCGGCGGGCTGTATCCGCGATGTGTCGAACCACCTGCCGATTTGCATGCGCGTGTGTTCACTGCGTCGGGCAGACACAGTGGCGTACAAATCGGCGGAGAAAGAAGAAAGAGAGGAACGCTCAGGCCGCCGCGGGGCCCTTGAGCTCGACGCTGTTGCCGTCGGGGTCGGCGATGTAGATCGAGGGGCCGTTGCCCTCGGCGCCGAAGTTGTTCTGTACATCGCCGTGCACCGTCACGCCATTCGCCGCCATCAACGCGCGGATGGCGGCTTCGTCGAAAGGCTCGATGCGCAGGCAGAGGTGATCGACGTTGCGGCCTTCGGTACCGGCGAGCGCCCCGCCCTGCCTGCCCAGCGGGCCGTCGGGCGTGACGAGGTCGATCAGGCTGGCGCCCGCGCGCAGGTGCACGAGCCCCAGGTCGTCGCGGCGCTTCTCGACGGTGCAGCCCAGCACGCCGCAGTAGAAGGCGATGGCGCGTTCGGCGTCCTTCACGCGCAGCACGACGTGGTCGATGCGCAGCACCGAGAACGGCGGCTGGCGCATCGGGTTCGTCATGCCACCGGCCTCTTCGTCAGACCACGCCGGCCGAACGCAGCGCCTCGAAGCGGGCCGCGTCGATGCCCATTTCCGCCAGCACCTCCTGCGTGTGCTGGCCCAGCGCCGGGGGCGCGTGGCGAAGCACGGGCGGCGTGGCCGACAGGCGCAGCGGGCTCGCCACGCCGGTGATGCTGGCGATGCCGTCACCCGCATCGCGCGGCAGCGTGACCGCGAGGCCCCGCGCCTTCACCTGCGCGTCGTCGAAGGCCTGCGCGATGTCGTTGATCGGGCCGCAGGGCACGGCCTTGTCTTCGAGCAGCGTGACCCACGCGGCGGTGGTGCGGGTGCGGGTGAGCTCTTCCATCATCGGAATGAGCACACCGCGGTGCTTCACGCGCAGGGTGTTGGTGGCGAAGCGCGCGTCGGTCGCCCACTCGGGGTGGCCGCCGGCCTCGCAGAAGCGCGCGAACTGGCCGTTGTTGCCGATGGCCAGCAGCATCGCGCCGTCCTGCGTCGGGAAGTCCTGGTAGGGCGCGAGGCTGGGGTGCGTGTTGCCCTGGCGTCCGGGCGCCTTGCCGGTGTTGAGGAAGGCGCTGGCCTGGTTGGCGAGGATGGCCATGCCCACGTCGAGCAGCGCCATGTCGATGTGCTGGCCTTCGCCGGTGCGCTCGCGCACCTGCAGCGCCGCGAGGATCGCGGTGCTGGCGTAGACGCCGGTGAACAGGTCGGTCAGCGCCACGCCCACGCGCAGCGGGCCGCCGCCGGGCACGTCGTCGGGACGGCCGGTGATGCTCATCATGCCGGTCATGGCCTGGATCATCAGGTCGTAGCCCGCGCGCTCGGCGTACGGGCCGTCGTGGCCGAAGCCGGTCACGCTGCAGTAGATGAGGCGCGGGTTGGCCGCGCGCAGGCTCTCGTGGTCGAGGCCGTACTGCTTCAGGCCGCCGGTCTTGAAGTTCTCCACCACGATGTCGGCCTGCGCCGCCATCTGCCTGAGCAGCGCCTGCCCGTCGGGCGTGGCCATGTCGACCGTGACGGAGCGCTTGTTGCGGTTGCAGGCGGTGAAGTAGCTGGCCTGGTCGGTGTCGTTGCCGTCCGCGTCCTTGATGAAGGGCGGGCCCCAGGTGCGCGTGTCGTCGCCGACGCCGGGGCGCTCGATCTTGACGACGTCGGCGCCCAGGTCCGCGAGGATCTGCGTGCACCACGGGCCGGCGAGCACGCGGGAGAGGTCGAGGACTTTGATGCCGTCCAGGGCTGCTTGAGGGGTCATGGGTCTATCGAGAAGGAATACGGGGACAGAACGCAGAAGTCGCGAAGGCCACGCAAAGGTCGCAGAAGTAAAACCCAGGAATTGCTTCGGTTTCCTTCTGCGACTTCTGCGTGCCTTTTGTTATTTCTTCTGCGTTCGGCTGTCCGCTTTCAGTTCGAGAACGCCGCGATGCCCGTGATCGCACGGCCCAGGATCAGCGCGTGGATGTCGTGCGTGCCTTCGTAGGTGTTGACCACTTCGAGGTTCACCAGGTGGCGGGCCACGCCGAATTCGTCGCTGATGCCGTTGCCGCCCATCATGTCGCGCGCCATGCGGGCGATGTCGAGCGACTTGCCGCAGTTGTTGCGCTTCATGATCGAGGTGATTTCCACCGCGGCGATGCCCTCGTCCTTCATGCGGCCCAGGCGCAGGCTGCCCTGCAGGCCCAGCGTGATCTCGGTCTGCATGTCGGCCAGCTTCTTCTGGATGAGCTGGTTGGCGGCCAGCGGGCGGCCGAACTGCTTGCGGTCCAGCGTGTACTGGCGGGCGCGGTGCCAGCAGTCCTCGGCGGCGCCGAGCGCGCCCCACGAGATGCCGTAGCGGGCGCTGTTGAGGCAGGTGAAGGGGCCCTTGAGGCCCTGCACTTCGGGGAAGGCGTTCTCTTCGGGGCAGAACACGCCGTCCATCACGATCTCGCCGGTGATGCTGGCGCGCAGGCCGACCTTGCCGTGAATGGCGGGAGCGCTCAGGCCCTTCATGCCCTTCTCGAGCACGAAGCCGCGGATCGGGCCGACGGCGCCGCTCTCGCTGACTTCCTTGGCCCACACCACGAACACGTCGGCGATGGGCGAATTGCTGATCCACATCTTCGAGCCGGTGAGCGAGTAGCCGCCGGGCACCTTCTTGGCGCGCGTGGCCATGCTGCCGGGGTCGGAGCCGTGGTCGGGTTCGGTCAGGCCGAAGCAGCCGATCCATTCGCCGGTGGCGAGCTTGGGCAGGAACTTCTGCTTCTGCGCCTCGGAGCCGAATTCGTAGATCGGCACCATCACCAGCGAGCTCTGCACGCTGGCCATCGAGCGGTAGCCCGAGTCGACGCGCTCGACTTCGCGGGCGATCAGGCCGTAGGCCACGTAGTTGAGGCCGGGGCCGCCGTACTGCTCGGGGATGGTCGGGCCCAGCAGGCCGAGGGCGCCCATCTCGCGGAAGATGGCGGGGTCGGTCTCGCCGGTGCGGAAGCCTTCGAGCACGCGGGGCGCGAGGCGCTCCTGGCAATAGGCATTGGCCGCGTCGCGGATCATGCGTTCTTCATCGGTCAGCTGCTGGTCGAGAAGAAGGGGGTCGTCCCAGTGGAATTGCGCTTTGGCGGCCATGTGGCTGTCTCCGGAAAAGGGGGGAAGAAAGAAAAACGAGGGGGATCGGCCGATGCTAGCCACGCGGGGGCCATGACGCAAACGATGATTCCGCACCCAGATATGCGTTCGTAGAATGTCTTGCAAGATGTTCGAGCGGCTTCTCCATTGACGAGCCATCGGATCCATACATACAGCCGAGGCATACATGCGCCGCAAGATCCCACCCCTGCAGACCCTGGTGTGCTTCGACGCCGCCGCGCGCCACGAGAGCTACACCCGCGCCGCGCAGGAACTGGCCCTCACGCAGAGCGCGGTGTCGCGCCAGATCGGCACGCTCGAGGCCTTCCTGGGCGTGGCGCTGTTCCGCCGCACGCGGCACGGCGTGGCGCTCACGGCCAGCGGCGCGGCCTATGCGCGGCAGATCAGCAAACGGCTCGAAGCGATGGAGCGCGACACGCTCGACGCCATGGCGCACCAGGGCGAGGGCGGCTCGCTCTCGCTGGCGGCCGTGCCCACCTTCGCCACCCGCTGGCTGATGCCGCGCCTGAAGGGCTTCGCGGCGCTGCAGCCCGACGTGGTGGTGCACATCGAGACGCGCACCCGGCCCTTTCTGTTCGCCGACGCGGAGTTCGACGCCGCGCTCTACGCCGGCACGCCCGCGCAAGTCGAGAACTGGGCCGGCACGCGCGCGCTGCTGCTGATGCACGAGGACGTGGTGCCGGTGTGCAGCCCCGCCCTTCTTCCGCGCGGCAAGGCCGTGACGCCCGCTGCCATCGCCAGGATGCCGCTGCTGCAGCAGAGCACGCGCCCCGACGGCTGGCGCCAGTGGTTCGATGCGCAGCGCGTGGACGCACCCAACGCGCGCGGCGGCCCGCGCTACGAGCTGTTCTCCATCCTCGCCGCTGCCGCGTCGCACGGGCTCGGCGTGGCGCTGATGCCGACCATGCTGGTGGCCGACGAGCTCACGCGCGGCGAACTGGTGGTGGCCTGCGCGCGGCCGCTCTCGGGCGAGCGCAACTACTACCTCGTGACGCCCGAACGGGCCGACCAGCGGCCGTTGTTGAGGTTCTTCAGCGAGTGGCTGCTGGAGCAGGCGCGGGCCGCCGCTAGCGCAGCGTGATCCCGAGCGAATCGAAGGGCGCGTCGAATTCGGCGCGCCACGACTGGCCGGGCTCCAGCGGCCAGGCGTCAGTCCATGTGCCGGTGGTGACCACGTCGCCGGGCATCAAGGCCGGTGCGCCGGCGCAGCGCTGCAGCTCATGGTTGAAGTGGTGCAAGGCATGCAGCGGGCCGTCGAGCACGTTGGCACCCTTGCCTTCTTCGACGAATTCATCGCCGCGATGGAGCCTCACGCGCGTGCAGCCGAGCAGTTCGTCGAGCGCATGGGCGCTGGTGGCGAAGTGGCCGACGGGCGTTTCGCGCCCGATCAGCAGGCGCGCATGCAGGCCGCCGTCGGCCACGGTGTCAGCGGCGCTGAATTTCCAGCCGGGCAGGTGCGACTGCACGATCTCGAAACCCGGCGCGAGCCACGCGATGCAGCCGAAGAGGTCTTCCAGCGTGGCGTCGCGCGGCGGGGTGGCGGCCATGCCGAACACGATCTCCGGTTCGAGGCGCGGCTGGCACAGCCTGTCGAGGCTCACTTCGCCGGTGCCGCCGCTGCTGCGCGTGAGCGTGGTGTTCCACACGGTGCCCCAGATGGGCGCGTAGACCTCGTAGCGGGGCCAGATCGTGCGGTTGGTGAAGCCGATCTTGTAGCCCACTGCGCGTTCGCCGCGAGCGGCGCGAAGCGCGCGCAGGGCCAGCGCCTGCTGGTAGGCGGCGTCCAGGTCGGCGGCGATCGGGAGCGGGCGATCGGCGGGCCACAGCAGGCCCTGGTCGTAGTGGTCGAGAACGGCCTGGGGCGTCATGGCGCCAGTCCTTCCGTCAGCGCTTCGGGGGCCGGGAGCCTTCCCGGGCATAGGCTTCGATGAGCGCCGGGAAGGCGTCCATCTCGGGCAGGGCGCCGAAGCTGTGCTTCGCGGGCGTATTCGCCCAGGGCAGCTTCTCGTCGGTCCAGGTCTCGACGAAGGGCTCGACCCATGCGTGGCTGTCGAGCATCGACGGCCGGAGGTTGACGAACTGGTCGAGGCCTTCGGCGCGCGTGAACATCCAGCTCTTGCAGTGCGGGCAGAAGTAGTGATGCGAATCGGCGCCGTGCAGCCCGCCGATGACGGGCTCGCCCGACACCACCTCGAAGCCCTGCGTGGGAATGGCGATGGAGAGCGAGAAGGCGCTCGCGCTCATGGTCTGGCAGCCGGTGCAGTGGCAAGCCATCGACAGCAGCGGCGGCGCGCTGATGCGCAGGCGCACCTGGCCGCAGCGGCAGCCGCCGGTCCAGGGAAGTTGCCAGTCGCCGGCTTGATCGGGGGATGGATTCGAGGTGCTCACAAAGGTCTCCGGTCAGGTTGTCGATGTGGTCGCCGGCGCTGCCGATGCCGCGCTGTTCTTCTTCGGCGGCGAAGCGCGCGGCGGCCTGAACGGCCCCGTGACCTTCTCCAGCCACGGGTCGCAGACGGCGCGCAGCTGCGGGTCGACGTCGAACTGCGGGTCGCGCGCGTCGAACAGCACCGACTTCTTCGCCTGCGCGCGCACCAGCGAGAAGGCGTCCTTTTCCGAGCGGCTGTTGTCGAACATGAGCGTCATGTTCGCGATCTGCGCCGCGTGGCCGACCGCCGCCTGCGTGCGGGGAAAGCGCTCGATGAGCTTCCTGCGGTCCACGTCGTGGCCACCCTGCTGCCTGCGCGTGCTCACGCGGAAGACCGACATGTCCACCGACACCAGCCCCACGAAGAGCAGCACGACGAAGTAGCCGGCCTCCTGCATCGCGCGGATGTCGTCGGCCTTCGACTCGTGGCCGCCGCCGGGCAGCGGCTTCCAGTGCGAGAACACGGTCTCGAAGGCGAAGGGCATGCGCTGGTCCATCACAAGGCTCTTGAAGGCGCGCACGCCCTTCTGCGAGAGGATCTGCCAGCGCTCGTCGTCGTCGCGCAGGCGCTGGGCCCAGGCAGGGATGTGTCCGGTGGCGGGGTCTGCGTCGGGCAGGATGGACATCATCATCCGGTCGGCATTGACCAGCGGCAGGCGCAGCGAGGGCGCCAGGCGCGAATACCAGAGGGTGGATTTGCCGGAGCCGTTGTGGCCGGCCAGCACGAAGGCCACGGGACGCGAGCCCTGCGTCTGCTCCAGCAGTTTTTCGAGCTTCGGCGGGCGGCTGATGCTCACGCCTTGCTCGCGCGGAACCTGCCGTCGACCATGCGGCCGATGACCTTGGTGCCGTCGGCCGCTTCGCGCACGATCTTGCTCGGGTCCGGCGGATAGGCCGAGTAGGCGTACACCTTGGCCGCGTTGGGTCCGCGGAAGACCACCGACCTGTCGATGCCGGGCTTGCCCAGCGCACGGGCCGCCTTCTTCATCAGCGCCGTGGTGTTGTCCTCGGGCCGCACCTGCGGACGCGGCGCCTTGCCGACCTTGACCAGCGCCATGCCGCGCCCCAGCACGGCCACCGGCCGGCCCTGCACCAGCTGCCCCGTGGAGCCTTCGCGCGAGGTGGTTTTTTCTCTTGCCATGAGGGGATGATCGCTCAAAACCCCGGACAGCCTCCGCTTGGCCCTCCAAAGCCCGCGATGCGAACCGGTGCGGAAAGTCGCGTCCGGAAACGGCCAGCCGCTCGGCGCCGAAGGCGGGACACTGCACGCATGACAGCAGCAACCCCAGCCTCCCTGGTCGAAGCCCTCGACTGGCCCCGCATCGAAGCCGACATCGCCGCCCGCGGCTGCGCCACCACCGGCACACCGCTTTTCACCCCGACGGAATGCGCCGCGCTCGTGGCGATGTACGACCGGCCCCGTCATTTCCGCAGCCGCGTGGTGATGCAGCGCCACGGCTTCGGCCAGGGCGAGTACCAGTACTTCGCCTATCCGCTGCCGCCAAAGCTGGCGGCGTGGCGCGCCGCGCTGTACGAGCGCCTCGCGCCGCTGGCCAACGCGTGGGCGGCGGCGATGGGCCAGCCGGCCGACTATCCGGCGGAACACGCCGCGTACCTGGCGCGCTGCCACGCCGCCGGCCAGGAGCGCCCCACCCCGCTGCTGCTGCGCTACGGCGAGGGCGACTACAACTGCCTGCACCAGGACCTGTACGGCGACCTGCAATTCCCGTTGCAGCTCACTGTGCTGCTGAGCGAGCCCGGTAGCGATTTCGCCGGCGGCGAGTTCGTGCTGACCGAACAGCGCCCGCGCATGCAGTCGCGCGCCGAGGTGGTGTCGCTCTCGCGGGGCGAGGCGGTGATCTTCGCGGTCAACCAGCGGCCGGTGGCCGGCACGCGCGGCAGCTATCGCGTGACGATGCGCCACGGTGTGAGCCGCGTACGCTCGGGGCGCCGGCATACGCTGGGCATCATCTTCCACGACGCGCGCTGACGGACGAGCCGCCTATTTTTTCAGCAGCTTCCCCGGACTGGTCTAGACAGGTTCGAGCCACCGCCGCGCCGTGCAATACCGCACGGCAAGCCGAAGTCGAGCGAAAATCACGCCCGCTTCCGCGCAGCCACGGACCCCGACACCAACGATCGGCGCCGCGGGCCTGACGGAAGCCGGCCCGCGGCTTCGGCCTTGCGGCGTCGAGTGGTTGTCAGGGAGCTGTATGAACAAGAACTCGTCCGGAAATCCGGAAGCGGCTGGAAAGCCGCCGGTCAAATCTGTCACGGGAGCGTCGCCCCACACACCGGCGCTCGTCGCACCTCCCGGGCGCTCGCGCCGCTTCCGGGTGGACGTGGGCACCATCGTGAGCGCGGTGGCGCTGGCGCAGTCGCTGCTGCTGGTGTCGCTGGGCTACTGGGGCTCGCAGAGGCTGGTGTCGCGCATCGGCGTGTCGGCGCACAAGTCGAACCACGACCGCACCGAGGACAAGGTGCTGGCCTTCCTGCAGAAGGCGGAATCGGTCATCAACGCAGTGGGCTCCGCGCCCAGCCTGCGCCCAGCGGGCGAACAATCGGAGAAGACGGCGGAACTGCTCTGGACACTGCTGCAGCAGTCGCCCGAGCTCGACAGCATCTACGTGAGCAACGAGAGGGGCCAGATGCTGATGGCCCTGCGCTACCCGGTGCCGGCCATGCGCCACATCGAGCTCGACGAAGGCTTCACCACCGAGACCTGGCAGTACAAGCTGCCGCTGGGCGCCGAGGCCAACGTGCAGCAGCGCTACGCCACCCAGCGCCTGGGCGCATTCCGCAGCGACTACGACCCGACCAGGCGCAGTTGGTACCTGCAGGCCTCGAAGGCGGGCGGTCCGGTCTGGACGCAGCCCTATGTGTTCGCCGCCGCGCAGGAACTCGGCGTGACATACGCGCTGCCCAGCCAGCGCAGCTACCCGGGCGGTGCGCAGAAGCTGGTGGTGGCGGGCGACGTTTCGCTCGGCCGGCTCTCGGAATTCGTGCGCCAGTTCAACAGCGACGGCTACGGCGACAGCGCGCTGCTGAGCGCCGACTTCCGGGTGCTCGCGCGCAGCGACATGCCCGGCGTGCTTCACAAGCTGGAGCCGCCCAGCGGCGTGCTGGGCGCGCTGCACGCCCACATGCTCACTGCCGGCACCGCGGGCAGCGGCAGCGACACGGCGTTCTCCTTCACCTACGAAGGCCGCCGCTACCTGGTGCAGACCTCGCTCATCCCGAGCACCGGCTGGCAGCTGGTGAGCTGGGTGCCCGAAGACGTGCTGCTGGGCGACCTGCGCCGCGCCGTGCTCTGGGGCCTGGGGCTGGCGACGGCCTTCCTGGTGATCGCGCTGTTCATGTCGCTGAAGCTCTCGAAGCTGGTGACCGCGCCGGTGGAGAACCTCTCGCACATCGCGCGCCGCATCGGCCTGCTGGAGCTCGACAACCTGCCGCGCGAGCCGAGCCGCGTGCTCGAGATACAGCACCTGGACCAGGCGCTGGACGATTCGGCGCGCAGCCTCAAGGCCTTCAGCAAGTTCGTGCCGGTGGACGTGATCAACCAGCTCATCGACGAAGGCCACGCGCTCGCTCCTTCGGGTTCGCCGCGCCGCGTGACGGTGATGTTCACCGACGTGGAGGGCTTCACCTCGATCTCGGAGTCGCTGGACACCGACGTTCTGGTGGGCATGCTCACCGAATACTTCAACCTCGCGACCGGCGTTTTCTCGCGGCACGGCGGCGTGATCGACAAGTTCATCGGCGACGGCATCATGGTGCTGTGGGGCGCGCCCTCCGACCTCAAGGACGCGGAGTACAAGGCCTGCCTGGCCACGCTGGAGCTGCACGTGGAGATGGACGAGCTCAACCGCAAGTGGGCCGAGCAGGGCCTGCCCGAGTTCCGCACGCGCGTGGGCATTCACACGGGCACGGTGATCGCGGGGGTGCTGGGCTCGAACGACCGGCTCTCGTACACCGCGTTCGGCGACGCGATCAACGTGGCGAGCCGCATCGAGGGCATCAACAAGCAGCTGGGCACGCTGGCGCTGATCTCGGAAACCACTTTTGCCGGCCTCGACGGCCGGCTGCATGCGCGGCGCATCGAGGAACAGGTGGAACTGCGCGGCCGGCAGACGCGCATGGTGCTCTACGAGCTGGTGATGTCCTAGCGGGGAGCCTGGGTGACGCGCACCAGCACGAGATCGGCGCTGGTGGCGCCGCCCTGGGTGAGCACCGGGTACTGCGTGTCGTTGATGAACAGGAGCTGGTCGCCGCGCGTGATGCGCGCCGATACCGCGTAGCGCATGCGCGGCTCGATGCGCGCGGCATCCACCTTCAGCTCGTAGGCGAAAGGCACCTGCCTGCCGTTGGCCTTGATGCGCTGCTCGGCGAGAACCTTCGAGGGCGCGTCCATGAGCGACACGTCGAGCAGCTGCACCACGATGTCGGCCGCGGGGTCGAGCGCGATGCGTTCGCGGTAGGTGACGGTACCGGTCACACGCAGCTGCGCGGTGCCGCCCGCTGCGGGAGAAGAAGGCACCGCGCAAGCGCCCAGCAGCGAGGCGCCCGCGATGGCGGAGAACATGAGGAGGCTGGTGCGTCTTTTCATCCGCCCATTATGCGGAGGCACGCTGCGCGGCAAAGGCCACGTACCAGTCGAGGCTGCCGGGGTTCGCCATTGCTTCACGGTTGACAACCTTTTCTATAGGCTGGCCCAGCAGCATCTTCTTGATCGGCAGCTCCTGCTTCTTGCCCGAGAGCGTGCGCGGTATCTCGGCCACCTGGAAGATGTCGTTGGGCACGAAGCGCGGCGACAGCGATGTCTTGATGGCGTTGTTGATCCTCGCGCGCATGGCGTCGTCGAGCGCCACGCCGGGGCGCAGCACCACGAACAGCGGCATGTAGCTGTCGCGGCCCAGGTATTCGAGGTCGACCACCATCGAGTCGAGCACCTCGGGCAGCCCCTCGACGGCGCTGTAGATCTCGCTGGTGCCCATGCGCAGGCCCTGGCGGTTGATGGTGGCGTCGCTGCGGCCGTAGATGATGCAGCCGCCGTCCTCGCCGATCCTGATCCAGTCGCCGTGGCGCCAGACGCCGGGGTAGGTGTCGAAGTAGCTCGACACGTAGCGCGCGTTGCCCTCGTCGCCCCAGAAGTACAGCGGCATCGACGGAATGGGCCGGGTGCAGACCAGCTCGCCGACCTCGCCGATCACGGGCTGGCCCTGTTCGTTCCAGGCCTCGACCGAATGGCCGAGCTCGCGGCACTGCATCTGTCCGGGCACTTCGGGCAGGTCGCGGTTGCCGCCGACGAAGGCGCCGCAGAAATCGGTGCCGCCCGAAATGTTGCACCACCACACCTCCTTCGAGCCCGCGTCGAGGATCTGCCTCGAGCCCCAGCGCTGCACCTCCTCGGGCAGCGGCGAGCCGGTGCTGCCCAGCGCGCGCACGCGCGAGAGATCGCCGCACTCCTTCGCGACGAGCCCGGCCTTCATGCAGTTGGTGAAGTAGGCCGCGCCCGCGCCGAAGAAGGTGACCTTGTGGCGCGCCACGAAGCGCCACAGCACGCCCCAGTCGGGCTTCTCCTTGCTGCCCGCCGGGTTGCCGTCGTAGATGCAGATGGTGGCGCCGAAGGCCATGCCCGAGAGCTGCGAGTTCCACATCACCCAGCCGGTGGAGCTGAACCAGTGGTAGCGCTCGCCGAAGTTGTTGGCGCCGTAGCTCGCGCCCACGTCGTTGTGCAGCCCGCAGGCGTGCATGGTGAGGATGATGCCGCCCTGCCCGTGCACGATGGGCTTGGGCAGGCCGGTGGTGCCGCTCGAATAGACGATCCAGATCGGGTGGTCGAAGGGCAGCCACTCGGGCTCGAAGGCGGCGACCTCGGCGTCGTCGCGCGCGATGGCCTGCGTCCATTCGACGTCGTGCGGCACCGAGCTCGCGGCATAGGGCGACTTCACGAGCAGCAGCTTCTGCACGCTGGGCAGCTGCCCGCGCAGCTCCCGAAGCACCGCGCTGCGGTCCAGCGGCTTGCCGCCGTAGTGCACGCCATCGGCGGCGATCAGCACCTTGGGCTCGATCTGGCGGAAGCGGTCGGCCACCGCGGCCGTGCCCATGTCGGGCGCGCACACGCTCCAGATCGCGCCGATGCTGGAGCATGCGAGAAAGGCGACTATGGTCTCGGGCACATTGGGCATGTAGGCCGCGACGCGGTCGCCGCGCTTCACGCCCAGCGACTTCAGCGTGAGCGCCACCGATGCGACCTGGCGGCGCATCTCGGGCCACGACATCTCGCGCACCTGGCCCAGTTCGTTGTCGCTCACGATGGCGGGCATGCCTGCCGCATGGGCCGCGTCGACGTGGCGCAGCACCTCGCGCGCGTAGTTGACCTGCGCACCGGGGAACCAGCGCGCGCCGGGCATGCGCGATTCGGCGAGCACCGCCGTGTGCGGCGTGGGCGACTCGATGCGGGCGTAGTCCCAGATGCTCTGCCAGAAGGCATCGAGCTCGGTGACGGACCAGCGCCACAGGGCGTCGTAGCTGTCGAATGCGAGGCCGCGCGTCTCGCGCAGCCAGTCCTGGTAGAGGCGGATCTGAGGGATGTTGGGAGCGGGCATTGCACGAGCGTAGCGCCGCGAACGACCGTGCTCAATGAGGGTTGACCTCAGGGTTTGTACGCGTGTTCAATGTTTTTGTACAAGCGTTCAATACGGCCCCGATGAGTACCCGCACACCCACCGCAAAGCGCCAGGTCTCGCGCGCCCCGGCACAGGCGATTGCCGCAGTCGCCATCGAGACTGCAAAGCCCGACCGCAAGCAGGCGATCCTGCTGGCGGCGGAGAAGCTTTTTTCGCAGCACGGCTACCACGTGGTGACGATCCGCCAGATCGCCGAGGAGGCCGGCGTGCCGCTGGCGCTGGTGGGCTACTACTACGGGCAGAAGCACGAGCTCTTCCACGCGATCTTCGAGCACTGGGGCCATTCCATCGAGGCGCGGCTGGCCGGCCTGGCCGCGGTCGACATCGACCCCGACGACGCACGCACGCTGCCGCGCATCATCGACGCCTTCACCGCACCCGTGCTGGCGCTGCGCGCGAGCGCCGAGGGCGAGTACTACGCGCTGCTGGTGGCGCGCGAGCTCTACCACGCCACCGAGGAAGCCGACCGCGTGCTGCGCGCCTACTTCGATCCGCTGGCCGAGGCCTACATCGACGCGCTGCATCTCGCGATGCCGCACGCCACGCGCAGCCAGGCCGCCTGGGGCTACCAGTTCGCGCTGGGCTCGCTGCTGCACCACCTGAACGACAGCCGCATCGAACGGCTCTCGCGCGGCGAGAACACGCGCGCCGACCCGGCCGTGGCACCGATGCTGGTGAGCTTCATCGTCGGCGGCCTGCGCGCTGCCCTGCCGCGGCCCAAGACCCCACGCAAGAAAACCACCCCCAGGAGACAGAAGACATGATGAAACGACGCACCCTGCTGTCGGCGCTCGCCGCGGCGTCGGCTGCCGCGGCGCTGCCTTCGCGCGCCCAGTCCACCACGAAGATCGTGTTCGGCTACACGGCCGTGACCGACTTCGCATCGGTGTTCGTGGCCGCCGAGGAGGGCTACTTCAAGAAGCGCGGCCTCGATGTGGAGCTCAAGTTCATCCCGCTGAACTCGACGATCCCGGCCGCGCTGCAGTCCGATTCGCTGCAGATCGGCGGCCCCACGCCCTCGGTGTTCCTGCAGGCGGTGGACGGCGGCCTGGACCTGGTGCTGGTGGCCGGCGGCGGCCTCACCTCGAAGACCATCACCGGCTTCGGGCTGGTGGCGCGTGCGGGCTCGGGCATCAAGAGCGCGCAGGACTGCGTGGGCAAGAAGATCGGCGTGCCGGGCCTGGGCGCCTTCCTGCACGTGACCTTCCGCGCATGGCTGAAGGACAGCGGCGTGGACTACCGCAAGGTCAACTTCGTCGAGGCCGCGTTCCCGCAGCATGCCGACCTGCTGCGCGGCGGCTCGGTCGACGCGGTGGTGTCGGCCGACCCGTTCATGAGCCGCATCACCGAGAGCGGCGCGGGCTACGTGGCCTCGTACTACTCGACCTTCCTGCCCGAGAACAACCAGACCATCGTGCACGCCGCCAAGCGCGAGTGGGTGGCGAAGAACCCGGCGGCGGCGCGCGCCTTCCGCGAGGCGCTGGTGGAAGCCGCCGCGTTCATGCAGCAGCCGAAGAACGACGCCAAGGTGCGCGCATCCATCGGCAAGTACATCAAGCTGCCGCCCGACGTGCTCGCCAAGGTACAGGTCTCGCCGCCCGGCCCCGTGGTGACCGACAAACAACTGTCCTACTGGACCGGGCTGATGAAGGAGCAGGAGATGCTCAAGACGAACATCGACGTGGCGAAGCTGGTGGCGAAGTGATCGCAGCGCCCGCTCCAGTCACCGCGCGTGCCGCATTGCAGGCGGGCGCCTTTCACGCACCGGCCGGCACCGCGACGCAGGCCACACCCTTCCTGCGCTTCGACGGCGTGACCATCCGCCTCGGCGGGCGCGAGATTCTTTCGCCCACCTCGTTCGACGTGGCGCGCGGCGAGTTCGTCTGCATCGTCGGCCCCAGCGGCTGCGGCAAGACCACGCTGCTGCGCGCGGCCAGCGGGCTGGTCACGGCCAGCGCTGGCGAGGTGCGGCGCAACGGCGTGAAGATGACCGAGCCCTCGCGCGAAGTGGCTTTCGTGTTCCAGGACTACGGACGCGCCCTGCTGCCCTGGCGCACGGTCGAGGGCAACGTGAGCCTCGCGCTGGAAGCGGCCGGCGTGCCCGCCGCGCAGCGCGCGCCACGCATCGCCGACGTGCTCGGCAAGGTCGGCCTCGCGAAGCATGCGCACAAGTTCCCGGTGCAGCTGTCGGGCGGCATGCAGCAGCGCGCGCAGATCGCCCGCTGCCTCGCGCAGAAGCCCGAGCTGATGATGATGGACGAGCCCTTCGGCGCGCTGGACGCGCTCACCCGCCAGAGCCTGCAGGACGAGCTCGCGCGGCTGGTGCGCGAGGACGGGCTCACCGTCCTCTTCGTCACGCACGATCTCGAAGAGGCCATCTACCTCGGCGACCGCGTGATCGCGCTGCAGGCCAACCCGGGGCCGGGCCGGCCCAGCCTCGCGCGGATGATCGACGTGAAGATCCCGCGCCCGCGCGACCAGCTCTCGACCAAGGAGCATCCGGAATACCTGCATCTGCGCCGCGAACTCTTCGCCTTCATCGAGCAGGGCCATGACTGACGGCCGCCTCTACCGCTGGCTGCGGCCGTGGGTGTTTCCCGTCGTGCTGATCGGCGCCTTCGAGTGGTACGCGCGACGAGCGGCAGCCCTCGGCAGCGATGCGCTCGCGCCGCCCAGCGCCGCGGCGAAGGCTTTCGTGGGCGCCGCGATGGACGGCTCGCTCTGGACCGCCACCGGCTTCACGCTGGGCACGGCCGCGCTCGGGCTGCTGCTGGGTGCGGTGCTCGGCATCGCATTGGGGGTGGTGCTCGGGCTCTCGCGCCGCGCGGCGCAGTTGGGCTCCGTCTCCATCGAAGTGCTGCGGCCCGTGCCATCCGTCGCGCTGATTCCGCTCGCGATGCTGGGCTTCGGCTTCGGCGTGCGCATGGAACTGGCCATCGTCGCCTTCGCCACCTTCTGGCCGCTGCTGGTGCTGGTGCAGGCGGCGGTGCAGCAGGTCGAGCCGCGGCTGCTCGAGGTCAGCCGCGTGCTGGGGCTGTCGGCGCGCGAGCGCGCGTTCAAGATCGTGCTGCCGGCCATCGTGCCGCGCCTTTTCGTCGCGCTGCGGCTGGGTGTGGCGGTGGCGCTGGTGGTGGCCGTGACGGTGGAGATCGCGGCCAACCCCAACGGCATGGGCTACGCGATGATGATCGCGCAGCAGAGCTTCGACCCGGCGCTGATGCTCGCCTGGCTGGGCTGGATCGGCGTCGTGGGCTTCGCGGTCAACGCAGGCATGCTGATGCTGCAGCGCGCGGTGTCGCGGCGCATGGGAGTGCCGTCATGAACGACAACCGCATCGGCCTGTACAGGTTCGGCTCACTGGGCGTGCTGCTGGGGCTGGTCGCGCTGTGGTGGGTCGCGAGCAATGCCGGCTGGGTGAGCCGCGTGTTCCTGCCGACGCCGCAGGCCACCTTCGCGAGCCTGCTCGAAGGACTGAATCTCTCGGGAAGCGGCGATGGCGGCGGCGAGCTGCTCGGCTTCACGCGCGCCACGGTGGGCCGGATGATCGAAGGCTGGCTGCTCGCCTCGCTCTTCGGCGTGCTGCTGGGCGCGGCCATCGGCGTGTCGCCCCAGGTGCGCGCATGGGTGCAGCCGACGCTCGAGTTCATCCGCCCCCTGCCCGCCTCCGCGCTGCTGCCGCTGGCCATCTCCATCTTCGGGCTGAACCCCGGCATGGTGCTCTTCGTGGTGGCTTTCGGCGCGATGTGGCCGGTGCTGCTGGCCACGGTGCACGGCTTCGCGGCCGTGGAGCCACGCCTGTCGGAAGTGGCGCGCTGCCTGCAGATGTCGCGCGCGGCGTACATCTGGAAGATGGGCCTTCCCAACGCGATGCCCGACATCCTGGCCGGCATGCGGTTGGCGCTGACCATCGCGCTGATCGTCGCGGTGGTGGGCGAGATGATCGCCTCGCAAAGCGGCCTGGGCCAGGCCATCCTGCTGGCCGCGCGCGCCTTCCGCGCAAGCGACCTGTTCGCCGGCATCGTGCTGCTCGGCCTCATCGGCTTCGTGAGCAATGCGCTGCTGGCCTTCGCGGAACAGCGCCTGCTGCGCTGGCAGCGCCCCTGATTCCTTCGTCTTCTTCCAACACGTACACCCCACAAGGAGTTCCCATGCCACGCAAATTCGTCGATCTCTCGATCTTTCTCGAGAACGATGTGCTCTCCGACCCACCGGCCTTCGCGCCGAAGATCCAGTACTTCACGCACGAGCAGACCTACGAGCAGATCGAGCCCTTCTTTCCCGGCCTGAAAAGGGAAGACCTGCCCGACGGCGAAGGCTGGGCCGTGGAGCTGGTGCAGCTGTCGACGCACAACGGCACGCACCTCGACGCGCCCTATCACTTCCACTCGACCATGGACAAGGCGCTGGGCGAGAAGAAGCCCGCCATCGCGATCCACGACGTGCCGCTCGAGTGGTGCTTCCAGCCCGGCGTGAAGCTCGACTTCCGCCACTTCGCCGACGGCTATGTGGTGACGGCCGCCGACGTCGAGGCCGAGCTCAAGCGCATCGGCCACACGCTGAGCCCGCTGGAGATCGTGGTGGTCAACACCCGCGCGGGCTCGCGCTACGGCCACCCCGACTACGTGTCGGCCGGCGCCGGCATGGGCTACGAGGCGACGATGTACCTGCTGGAGCGCGGCGTTCGCCTCACGGGCACCGACGCATGGAGCTGGGACGCGCCCTTCGTGCACACCGCGAAGAAGTACGGCGAGACGCAGGACGCCTCGCTGATCTGGGAAGGCCACAAGGCCGGCCGCGACATCGGCTACTGCCACATCGAGAAGCTGCACAACCTGGAGGCGCTGCCGCCCACGGGCTTCTACATCAGCTGCTTTCCGCACAAGATCCGCGGCGCTTCGGCCGGATGGACGCGCGCGGTCGCCATCTTCGACGACGCGCTGATGGCGTCGGCATGAGGCACGGCTCATGAGCATTGCACTCAACCACACGCACGACGTTCACGCGCGCAGCTGGGTCGAATCGGCCAATGCGACGGACAGCGACTTTCCGATCCAGAACCTGCCGCATGCGGTGTTCCGCCGTGCCGGCAGCGCGGAGGCATTTCGCGGCGGCGTCGCGATCGGCGACCAGGTGCTGGACCTGGCCGCGCTTGTCACCAAGCAGCAGCTCGACGGCCTCGCGCTCGACGCTGCGAAGGCGGCCGCACTGCCGGCGCTCAACGACTTCTTCGCGCTCGGCAACGCCGCATGGAAGGCGCTGCGCCACGCGCTCTTCGATCTGCTGAAGAACGACGCGCCCATCGCCGCGGTGCAGGCCGTGCGCGAATGCCTCGTGCCGCAGGCCGAAGCCGAATACGCCGTGCCCGCGCGCATCGGCGACTACACCGACTTCTACACCTCGATCGACCACGCGCTGAACATCAGCCGACTGATGAACCCGGACGGCGATGTGACGCCCAACTTCCGATGGATTCCGATCGCGTACCACGGGCGCGTGTCGACCATCGGCGTGAGCGGCCAGCGCTTTCATCGGCCGATGGGGCAGGCGATGGCGCCCGGCGCGAAAGCGCCCACCTATCAGGCATGCGCGCGGCTCGACTACGAACTGGAACTCGGCGTGTGGATCGGCAAGGGCAACGCACAGGGCGACGCGATTGCGCTCGAACACGCGGACGAACACATCTTCGGCATCTGCCTGCTCAACGACTGGTCGGCGCGCGACATCCAGTTCTGGGAGATGGCGCCGCTCGGGCCCTTCCTCGCAAAGAACTTCGCCACCACCATCTCGCCGTGGATCGTGACCATGGAAGCGCTCGCGCCCTACCGCCAGGCATGGACCCGCCCGTCGAACGAGCCCCAGCCGCTGGCCTACCTGGAGCACGCGACGAACCGCGAGAGCGGCGCGCTCGACATCCGGCTGGAGGTGTGGCTCGAAAGCGAAAAGGCACGCAGGGAGAAGACCGGGCCCTCGCGCCTGTCCTCCACCAGCTTCAGGCATCAGTACTGGACCGTCGCCCAGATGGTGGCGCACCACACCATGGGCGGCTGCAGCCTGAACCCCGGCGACCTGTTCGGCAGCGGCACGATCTCCGGTCCCGGCGAGGGCGAAGCCGGCGCGATCATCGAGTTGACGCGCGCTGGGCAAAGCCCGGTGAAGCTGGCCAACGGCGAACAGCGCGGCTTCCTGGAAGACGGCGACGCGGTGCTGCTGCGCGGCTGGTGCGAGAAGCCGGGGCATGCGCGCATCGGGTTCGGGGAGAGCGGGGGGATGGTGTTGGCGGCAAAAGGCTGAGCTGAAGCGCCAAAGAAAAAGGCCACCTGATGAGGTGGCCTTTTCTGCGATCTGGAGCGGGAAAAGAGTCTCGAACTCTCGACCTCAACCTTGGCAAGGTTGCGCTCTACCAACTGAGCTATTCCCGCGTGAGCCTCAGATTATATAGCGATCTTTGACGGATTTGCCCGGGTCCCGGAAAAAAGTTCTTTTTTCCCCTTTTTCCCTTGCCGGAGTGATTTCAGGCGTCGAACACCATCGAGCGGTGCATCGACACGCCCGCCATCAGCCCGTCCGCCGATGCCATCGTGGCGTTGGAGAACATCATCGCCAGATCGCCCGCGCCGTAGACGCCGGGCACGGTCGTCATCTTCATCGCGTCGACGCGCAGCACCTTGCCGAGGGGGCCGTCGTCGAAGGCGCAGCCCAGCCGCTCGGCCAGCGGACTCGCGGGCCGCGTGCGCGGCGCCACGTAGAGCGCCTCGATGGGCACCAGCCTGCCGTCACCGATGCGCACACCGGTCAATTCTTGCCCCTCGCCTTCAAGGCCGGCGATGCGCCCGGGTTCGATGATCACGCCACGCGCCTGCAGCTTCGCGCGCGCCTCGGCATCGGGCCCTTCGCCGCCATTCAGGAAGAGCGTGGTCGGGCCCCATTCGGCGATCAGCAGCGCATGGTCCGGCGGCTGCGCGCCGTGGTGATAGAGCACGCCCAGCTGGCGCTCGCTGAACTCGTAGCCGTGGCAATAGGGACAGTGCAGCACGCTCGAGCCCCAGCGTTCGCCGATGCCGGAAATCTCCGGCAGGCCGTCCTGCACGCCATAGGCCAGCAGCAGCTTGCCGGCCGAGCGGCGCTCGCCGTTGCTCAGCGATACGGTGAATCCACCTGCCTCCTCGGCACCCGCATCCACCACGGCCGCCTCGACGAACTCGACGCTGGGATACGCAAGCAGCTTCTCGCGCGCATCCGCAATCATCTTCAGGGGCGGCACGCCGTCCTGCCCGAAGAAGCCGTGCGACGCGGCCGCGAAACGGTTGCGCGGCGCGCCGGTGTCGACGACGCAGACCTTGCGCCGCGCCCGTGCAAGCTGCATCGCAGCGGAAAGGCCGGCAAAGCTGCCGCCCACGATCAGAGCGTCATGACGCATGTTCGATGTCCTTCGATGTGAAGCCGCCGCCTGTCATGCGGCGATGGAAGTCCCTGGAAAGATCGGCCAGCGTGATGCTGTTGAAGCGCCTGAGCAGCAGCGCCTCGGCCTCGTCGCAGACGCCGTCGAGCGCCGCGTTCACCGCCTGCTCGACGATGCACCCCGGGCTCTCGGTGCGGTTGCCCATGGCCAGCAGCGCGGGCGCGCCCACCGCGTTGTGGATGTCGCCCAGCGTCACCGCCGACAAGGTGCACGACAGCACCCACCCGCCGCCATGGCCCTTGGCCGAACTCACGAACCCCGCCTGCCGCAGGCCGGCCATGAGTCGGCGCACGACCACCGGGTTGGTCTGCATCGCAACCGCGAGCGACTCGGAGGTGACGGGCGTCTTCATCTCGGCCATGTGCAGCAGCACGTGGAGGACGGCGGAGAGCTTGCTGTCGCGTTTCATGCAACATTATGAGTTGCGTGTGTTTGCCATGACGAGCGAAAGGGTCTTGCATCGCCCCGGGCGGCGAGAATCGGCCCGGCTGCACTGCCCCCTGCCATGACACCCGCCACGATCACCCTGCTCGACGCCGCCCTGCGCGGCGTGCTGCTGGCCCTGCTGCTCGTGCTCGCGCTGATCCTCGGCCGCGACCGCCCTCGCCTGCCGGCGGCGCGCGCGGGCGTGTTGCTCGCGCTGGGGCTGTGCATCCAGGTCGTCGGCTCCACGCCGATGTTCGAAGCCTCCGTGCCGCGCACATGGCAGGCGCCCTTCGTCGCGGTCTCCGTCGGCAACGCGGTGCTGTTCTGGGTGTTCGTCCGGGCACTGTTCGACGACGACTTCGCCCTGCGGCCGGTGCACGTCGCCTCATGGCTGGCCGTGGCGGCGCTGGCGGCGCTCAACTGCGCGACCGTCGCGGGCAGCGCCTCTGTGCTCGCGCCGGTCATCATGGGCATCCAGCGCGCCGTGCCGCTGTTGTTCGCGGTGCTGGCCGCGATGGCGGCGGCTTCGCAATGGCGCGCGGACCTGGTGGAAGGCCGGCGCCGGCTGCGCGTGTTCATCGTGGTGGCGGGCGTCGGCTACAGCCTCGGGATGCTGGCCGTGCGGCTGGCCTCGCCGCGCGGACAGCTCTCGGGCCCTTCCGCCACGGCCGACGTGGCGATGCTGCTGCTGATCGTGGCGGTGGTGGCGTGGCGGATGGTCCGGCTGGCGGGGTCTGAGCTCTTTCCGGCGGCGCAGGCGCCGGCCGCGATCCCGCTGCCCCCACTGCCGGCACCGCAACCTCCCGTCGAAGCACCGGCCGATCCCCCGCCCCCTGAACCGGAACCCGGGCCAGCCTCCGACCCCGCCGAAGACCGCCTCGCCGACTCCCTCCACCACGCCATGGCGGTCGAGCACGCCTACCGCAGCGAAGACCTGAGCATCGCCGCCCTTGCCGCCCGGCTCTCGGTGCCCGAGTACCGCTTGCGCCGTCTCATCAACCAGCGGCTGGGCCATCGGAATTTCAACGCCTACGTCAACGGCTTCCGGCTGGCCGAGGCAATGGCGGCGCTGGCCGATTCCTCGAAACGCGAGCTGCCGGTGCTGACGATCGCTCTGACCGCGGGCTTCCAGTCCATCGGCCCGTTCAACCGCGCCTTCAAGGCCGCCACGGGCCTCACGCCCACCGAATTCCGCAGGAAGAAGCTGGCCGAATCCTGAAATCTCTGGCCGAAAACTGGCGCTCGCGGCTTTCGGCAAGACCGGGCAGCAGCACCCCGGCATCGTTTGGGCTTCCAAAGGCAAGGAACCAACGATGCGACGTTCTTCTTCTCTCTTCTTCCTGTTTCTCGCGTTTTTCTGCGGTTGGGCGCGGGCCTCGATGGGCATGGCGGAGCTTCCCGCCGCGCCCGGCGACGGCCCGGTCACGGTGTTCTATCCGTCGGCCGACGCAGCTCGACCGACCCAGCGCGCCCGCTTCACGCTCGACTTGGCCGTGCAAGGCGCGCCAGTGCCCGGCAATGGCCGGCTGGTGATCGTCTCGCACGGCTCGGGCGGCGCGCCGTGGGTGCATGCGGACATCGCGCGCAGCCTGGTCGAGGCCGGCTTCGTCGTCGCCGTGCCCGAGCACAAGGCCGACAATTACAAGGACGACAGTGACCCCGGCCCCGACAGCTGGACGATGCGCCCAGCCGAGGTTTCGCGCGCCATCGACGCGGTGGCACGCGACCCCCGCTTCGCGCCAATGCTGCGGTTCGACAAGGTCGGGATGTACGGCATGTCGGCGGGCGGCCACACGGCCCTGAGCCTGGCCGGCGGGCGCTGGTCGCCGGCCGCCTTCGCGCGGCATTGCGAGGCGAACTTGGTGGACGACTTCCAGTCCTGCGTCGGCCTCATCACGCGGCTGACCGGTGGCCCGCTCGACGGCGTCAGGAAATGGGCGGCGCTCTTCGTCATCCGCCACCGCTTCGGCGATGACGCCGCGCCGCGCGAGCACACCGATCCACGAATCGCGGCCATCGTGGCGGGCGTGCCTTCCTCGGCCGATTTCGACATGGCCTCGCTGGCCGATCCGCGCGTGCCGCTGGGCCTCATCACCGCCGGGCAGGACCGCTGGCTGATCCCGCGCTTTCACAGCGACCGCGTGCTCGCGGCCTGCCTGCCGCGCTGCGAGCTGATCGCCGACATGCCCACCGGCGGCCACGGCGCGCTGCTCTCGCCACCCCCGCCAGGACTGAGCGGGCTGATCGGCGACATGCTCGACGACCCACCGGGCTTCGACCGCCAGAATGTGTTGCCGGATGTGAACACGAAGACAACGGCTTTCTTCCGTAAGCATCTGTTGCCTTGATGGGCCGAACGTCGATCCGGGGGCCTAACGCACGAGCCCCCGATTTCGCCGACGGCCGATTCCCACGCGAGCGGGCGAAAGCGGCGCACATGGCGACAGATCGCCGCACAGCCATGGTTGCACCCGGATCGATCGAATCCGATCGGTCCATGAAACCGTGACCACGCAACGAAAGGAACAGTCACCCATGAAGCAACAGCATCAACACAAGCGCATCGTCCTCGGCACCCTGCTCGCAGGCATGCTGGCCATCGGCGGCGTCGCCCAGGCGCAAGGCGTCGGGGTGGGCGTAGGGGTCAATGCCGACGTGAATGCCTCGGGCTCCACCGCAGGCACACGCGGCGGTGCGGGTGCGGCAACCGGCGCCAATGCCGGGGCCGGCGCGAACACGAATGCCGGCGGCGCAGTGAGCGGCGCCACGGGCACGGCCGGCAATGCCGTCGGCGGCGTGCTGGGCGGCGCTACCGGCGCGGTGGGCGGAGCAACGAATGCCGTGGGCGGCGTGACCAACACCGTGGGCAACACGCTCGGCGGCGCGACAGGCGCCGTGGGCTCGGCCGGGAGCGCCGTGAAGGCGCCTGCCGTGGGCGCGAAGGCCCATGGGTCGGGCGCAGTCGACGTCAAGAAATAACGACGGCAGCCACCCGATGACAAAGGCCCGCGGTGCCCAGGCACCGCGGGCCTTTTCACGTTGCGTCGTTCAGTCGGCCGGCTTGAGCTTGAACAGGCTCGTGACCTCGGCGTCGAGCACCATCAGCTCGCGCTGGTTGAAGAGCCGCCAGCGCCATCGCAGGATGCCGAGCGACGGCCGCTTCTCGGAGCGGCGCACTTCGATCACGTCGGCTACCAGCCTCAGCGCGTCGCCCGGCCGAACGGGGTTGGGCCAGCGCACATGCTCCAGCCCTGGCGACGCGAAGGATTCCGAACCGGCGAGCGCGGCCTGCACCACCAGCTTCATGGCGATGGAGCAGGTATGCCAGCCGCTTGCGATGAGCCCGCCGAAGGGGCTGTCGGCCGCCGCTTGCGCATCGGTGTGGAACCACTGCGGGTCGTAGGCCCGCGCGAACTGCAGAAGCTCGGCCTCTGTGAGCACATAGGGCCCGGCCTCGATGACCTGGCCCGCGTGGAAGTCGGCGAACTTCATCCGCCGGGGCTCAGTAGGTCTCGAGGTGCAGGCGGCCTTCGCGCTTGAGCGCCGCGCCCACCGTGTCCCAGTCGAGTCCGGCTTCCTTCGCCACATCGCGCAGCGCGAGCACCACGCCTTCTTCCATGCTCTTGAGCCCGCACACGTAGAAGTGGCTGGCGCCATCCTTCAGCAGCGCGGCCAGGTCGGCGGCGCGCTCGCGCATCAGGTCCTGCACGTAGCGCTTGGGTTGACCCGGCGTGCGCGAGAACGCGAGGTTGATGTCGATGAAGTCCTTGGGCAGCGACTGCAGCGGGCCGAAGTACGGCAGCTCCTGCTGCGTGCGCGCGCCGAAGAACAGCATCAGCTTGCCGCCTTCGAACTTGCCGCTCTTGCGCAGCCGGCGGCGCCACTCGGTCATGGCGCGCATCGGGGCGCTGCCGGTGCCGGTGCAGATCATCACGATGTGCGACTTCGGATGGTTCGGCATCAGGAACGAGGCGCCGAAGGGCCCCACCACCTGCACCGTGTCGCCCACCTTCAGGTCGCACACGTAGTTGGAGCACACGCCGCGCACGGGCGTGCCTTCGTGGTCTTCGGTGACGCGTTTCACGGTGAGCGAGACGTTGTTGTAGCCGGGCCGCTCGCCGTTGCGCGGGCTGGCCACCGAGTACTGGCGCGCATGGTGGCGCTTGCCGATGGCGTCCACGCCGGGCGGCACGATGCCGATCGACTGGCCCTCGAGCACCGGGAACGGCAGCGCGCCGAAGTCGAGCACGATGTGATGAGTCTCGCTGTCGAAGCCAGCCTCGGTGCAGTTGTAGTTGCCCACCACGGTGGCGGTGGTCGGTGTCTTCGGCGGAAAGAGGTTGGTGTAGGCGTGCGCGGCCGACCAGGGCGGCACGGTGGCGCCGTACTGCGCGGAGTTGAAGGCCGGCTCCAGCGCTTCGACCGCGGCCTGGGTTTGCGCTTGTGCCTGCGTCTGGGCGGGAGGCGCGGCTTCCGCGCCCGCCGACACGCCGGCCGCTTCGAGCTCCTCGGGCGAGAGTTCGGCAGGCAGCGATTCCCAGGTGAACTGCTCCTCGATGGAGTACGCGCGCACCAGCGGCATGGTGCGCCAGTTGTCGATCGAGCCCGTGGGGCACGGCGAGATGCAGGCCATGCAGCCATTGCAGACGTCGGCGCGCACGACGTAGTTGTTGTCGTCGTGCGTGATCGCGTTGACCGGGCAGGTGGCCTCGCAGGTGTTGCAGCGGATGCAGATCTCGGGGTCGATCAGGTGCTGCTTGATGACTCCGGCTTCGACGGCCATGTCCATGTTGTTCTCCTAGAGCCCTCCCCCTCTGGAGGAGGGTTGGGTGGGGGCAGGCGGCGCTTGTCGTGGTCGCGCCGCTTGCCCCCATCCCGGCCTTCCCCCAGAGGGGGAAGGAGCAATACCAAATACCGATCAACCGAAGCGGACGTACTCGAAGTCGACCGGCTGGCGGTTGATGCCCATCACCGGCGGCGAGATCCAGCCGGCGAACTTGCCCGGCTCCACCACGCGGCCCATCAACGATGCCACGAAAGCGAAGTCTTCGGCACTGGGCAACCACTCGTCGCGCTTGGCGGCCCATTCCACGTCGTTCACCACGCGGCCCTCGGGCGACATCTTGATGCCGGCGAGCGCGCCGATCTGGCGGTTGAACGCCTTGTGCGGCACCACCAGGCGGGTCGGGATGCCGGCTTTTTCCAGCACCTTGTTCCAGCGGCCCACGCCGGCCACCGAGTCCTTGATGAAGTCGTCGCGCAGCACTTCGTTCAGCGCGTTGAGCATCGGCACTTCCTTCTCGACGAGCTGGCCGTCCTTCACCTCGAGCACCTTGTAGGTCTGCCCCTTGAGCACGTGGTCGTCGGTGCGCTTGCCTTCTTCGTAGCGGCCCTTCAGGCCCGAGCTGTAGAAGATGGCGGCGTTGCTCGACTGGTCGGCGCCGAACAGGTCGATGGTCACGCTGTAGTGGAAGTTCAGGTAGCGCTGGATGGTGCCCAGGTCGATGCAGCCGGCCGCGCGCACCTTCTGCGGGTCGTCGGTCTTCAGCTCGTTCATGACCTGCGCGGTGCGTGCGATGACGCGCGACACGCCGCTCTCGCCCACGAACATGTGGTGCGCTTCCTCGGTCAGCATGAACTTCGTGGTGCGCGCCAGCGGGTCGAAGGCACTCTCGGCCAGCGCCGACAGCTGGAACTTGCCGTCGCGGTCGGTGAAGTACGTGAACATGAAGAACGCGAGCCAGTCGGGCGTGCGCTCGTTGAAGGCGCCCAGGATGCGCGGGTTGTTCTCGTCGCCAGAGGTGCGCTGCAGCAGCGCCTCGGCTTCCTCGCGGCCATCGCGGCCGAAGTGCTTGTGCAGCAGGTAGACCATGGCCCACAGGTGGCGGCCCTCTTCCACGTTGATCTGGAACAGGTTGCGCAGGTCGTACATGCTGGGCGCCGTGAGGCCCAGGTGGCGCTGCTGCTCCACCGACGCGGGCTCGGTGTCGCCCTGCGTCACGATGATGCGGCGCAGGTTGGCGCGGTGCTCGCCGGGCACGTCCTGCCAGGCCTTCTCGCCCTTGTGGTCGCCGAAGTGGATCTCGCGGTTGGCGTCGCCCGGGTTCAGGAAGATGCCCCAGCGGTAGTCGCGCATCTTCACGTGGCCGAACTGCGCCCAGCCCTGCGGATCGACGCTCACCGCCGTGCGCAGGTACACCTCGTGGTTGGTGGAGCCCTCGGGGCCCACGTCGTCCCACCAGTTGATGAAGTTGGGCTGCCAGCCTTCGAGCGCGCGCTGCAGCGTGCGGTCTTCGCCGAGGTTGACGTTGTTGGGGATCTTCTCGCTGTAGTTGATCGTGCTCATGGGGGTTCCTTCCGAATACACACAAACTCGGGACCGAACGCAGAAGTCGCGAAGGTTTCGCAGAAGCCGCAGAAGAAAAACCAGGGAAGGTTCTCGTGATTCTTCTTCTGCGGCTTCTGCGTAGCTTTTGTCTTCCTTCTGCGTTCGGCTGTTCTTGTCTCTTCCTGTGGTCCTGTATTTGCCTCAGACCCGGTTCAAATCGAAGCCGGCTTTCTGGCCGGTGCCGTAGACCTTCAGCGCGCCCTTCTCGCCGACGGCGTTGGGGCGGTTGAAGATCCAGTTCTGCCAGGCCGAGAGGCGGCCGAAGATGCGGGTGACCATGTTCTCCTTGCTCGCGAAGCGCAGGTTGGCTTCCAGGCCGGTGAGCGAGTCGGGCGACATCGCGGCGCGCTCCTCGATGGCGATGCGGATCTCGTCGTCCCAATCGATGTCGTCGGGCGCGGCGGTCACCAGGCCCAGCTTCAGCGCCTCGTCGGCATCGAGCGCCTTGCCGGCGGCGGCGCGAGCGGCTTCCAGCGGCGCGGCCTCTTCATAGAAGCGGCGCTGCAGGCGGCTCTGGTCGTTCACCATCGGGAAGAAGCCGAAGTTGAATTCGTCGAGCGTGAGCCTGGGCGCGCGCTCGGCATCGTCGGGCAGCGCGAGCATGTAGGCGCGGTCGGCCGCGAAGGCCAGTTCGGCCAGCGTGCCGGCGAAGCAGGAGCCGGCTTCGATCAGGGCGAACAGGCTGCGCGAGGACACGTCCAGGCGCGCCAGCGTGCGGCGCAGCGCGCCGATGGTCTCGCGCACCAGCCAATTGTCCTTGTTGGCGAGCATCACGGCGTCCGACGCGAGCACGGCGGCAGCGTCGCCCTCGGTCTTGAGCAGCCAGGTGCCGATGTCGAGCTCGTTGGTGCGCAGGTTCAGGATGGCGTCGTCGAGTTCGCGGCACATCGCCAGCGGCCACCATGCGGCGCCGGCTGCCTCGATGGCGGCGATGTCCGACGGCTGCGCGCCGGTGGGCGCCTTCACTGTGATGGTGGCGGTGCGCTTGCTGCGGTCGATCCGCACGTCGACGTTCGCGTACGAGATGCCGTCGGCGCTGTCGGTGCGCTCGACGCGGGTGAGCGCCACGCCCTTGGCGTTGGACGGGCGGTCGCTGCCGGCGGCGAGCTGCGAGGCGCGCTCCTGCACGGCGGCCGCGAACTGCGCGGGCTTGGCGACGGCGTCGACCAGGCGCCAGTCGACCGCACGCTGGCCGCGCACGCCTTCGACGCTGGTGCAGAAGATGTCGGCGAGGTCATGGCGCACGTGGCGCTTGTCGGTCACGCGGGTCAGGCCGCCGGTGCCGGGCAGCACGCCCAGCAGCGGCACTTCGGGCAGCGAGACGGCGGAGGAGCGGTCGTCCACCAGCAGGATCTCGTCGCAGGCCAGCGCCAATTCGTAGCCGCCGCCGGCGCAGGCGCCGTTGACGGCCGCGAGGAACTTCAGGCCCGCGTGCTTCGACGAGTCTTCGATGCCGTTGCGCGTCTCGTTGGTGAACTTGCAGAAGTTCACCTTCCATGCGTGGCTGGAGACACCGAGCATGAAGATGTTGGCGCCCGAGCAGAAGATGCGGTCCTTGCCGCTGGTGACGATCACGCTGCGCACCTCGGGGTGCTCGAAGCGCACGCGGTTGAGCGCGTCGTTCAGCTCCACGTCCACGCCCAGGTCGTAGCTGTTGAGCTTGAGCTTGTAGCCGGGGCGGATGCCGCCGTCTTCCGCGATGTCGAGCACGAGGCGCGCGATGGCGCCGTCGAAACTCAGCGACCAGTGGCGGTACTGGCCGGGTTCGGTGCGGTAGTCGACGCGCGGGGGCGCCTGGAGCGTGGTGGTGTCGGTCATGCGGAAGTCTCCTGTGGGGCAGTGTTCGGAAACCGTGAACAGGAAAGATAATGCACTTTCTTGCTCCGATGACATGCATCATGCTGCATGCACACAGGCAAGTCAATGCCTGCTGCACTTTTTTTCAGATTTCAGGAGTCCGGAAGGCGCCTAGACCAGTCCCATGGACTGGCGGACGGCCGCACGCAGGGCCTGGAAGCTCTGCGGGAGCGTCTTGCCGCTGGTGTCCACCGAGAGATCGGCCTTCGAATAGAAGGCGGCACGGCCGTTCAGGATGCGGCGCAGATCTTCCATCGCTTCCTTGCTTGCGGCCATCGGGCGGGTGTCGCCCTGCGCGGCCACGCGGCCCATGTGCTCCTCGGGCGCGGCCTGCAGCCATACGGTGGTGCAGTGCGCGAGCAGCTCGTTGAAGGTGGCCGGGTCGGAGACGATGCCGCCGGGCGTGGCGATCACCACCTCGCTGTAGATCTGCACCGCCTCTTCCAGCGCGCGGCGCTCGTAGCGGCGGTAGGCGTTGGTGCCGTACAGGTCGTGGATCTCGCGCACGCTGCAGCCGGCGAGCTTTTCGATCTCGCGGCTGAGCTCGATGAAGGGAATCTCCAGGTCCTCCGCCAGCATCTGGCCCAGCGTGGACTTGCCCGCCCCGCGCAGGCCCACGAGCGCGATGCGGCGGTGCCGCGCCGGGTCGACCGAGGCGGTGCCCAGCAGTTCGCCGATGGCCACGCGCACGCGGCGCAGGTCGGCCTCGCTGCGGTGCTCCAGCAGTTCGCGGATGAGCAGCCACTCTGGCGAGCTGGTGGTCACGTCGCCCACCAGCTCGGCCAGCGAGCAGTGCAGCGCGCCAGCCACCTGTTGCAGCACCAGGATCGACGCGTTGCCGATGCCGTATTCGAGATTGGCCAGATGGCGCTCCGACACGTCGGCCGCGACAGCCACCGCCTTGCGCGTGAGCCCGCGCTGCGCGCGCAGGTTGCGCACGCGGTCGCCCAGCGCCGACAGCAGCGGATTCTTCGCCTCCCCGGCGACGGCCTGGCCCGGCGCGCCAACGCCGCTTTCAGGCGCGGCGGCCAGCGCCGCGTCTACATGCTCGTTCATGCAATTCCTCGTTCTTCGCCGGGATTGTGCGCGCTCAGGGTAAACACCATAGATGCACTATATTGCTTGACACTCATTGTCTCGATGCTTATTGTTCGGCAACACGCAAGATACTGCACACACAGTGATCCTGCAAGGTAGTTCCAAAGTTCGAGGCCCCACGATGTCCGACAGCAGCAGCACTCCCGCCACCGGCAAGGAAGCACTTCACCAGCTGATCGCCGGCCTGACCGCCGAAATCGCCGGCAAACCGCTCGACGGCGAGCTCGACCGGTGGCTCAACACCCACCACGGCGCCGGCAGCGCCAGCTTCGAGCAGCTGCGCCAGGCCTGCATCGGCGGCGTCGCCGAAGGCTGGCTCTGCGAGCGCGAAGGCGGCGGCATCAGGTACGGCCGCGTCTTCAAGGCCGAAGACGCGCTGCACCGCTTCTCGGTCGACGTGGTCGACATGCAGGACATCGCCGGCCCGCACCACACCCATCCCAACGGCGAGATCGACCTGATCATGCCGCTCGACGGCGCCGCCGCCACCTTCGACGGCCGGCCCGCGGGCTGGTGCGTCTACGGCCCCGGCACCGCGCATCGCCCGACCGTGGCCAGCGGCCGCGCGCTCGTTCTCTATCTGCTGCCCGAAGGGCAGATCAAGTTCACCCAATGACCGAGCTTCTTCCCAACTACGTCGCCGGCCGCTGGCAAAGCGGTTCGGGCGCCGGTACGCCTCTTTTCGACCCGGTGCTGGGCACCGAACTCGCGCGCGTCGACGCCACTGGCCTGGACCTGCCGGCAGCATTCGCCTTCGCCCGCGAACAGGGCGGCAACGCGCTGCGCGCCCTCACCTACCGCCAGCGCGCGGGGCTGCTCGCGGCCATCGTGAAGGTGCTGCAGGCCAACCGCGACGCCTATTACGAGATCGCCACCGCCAACTCCGGCACGGTGAAGAACGACTCGGCCGTGGACATCGACGGCGCGATCTTCACGCTCGGCCAGTACGCCAAGTGGGGCGATGCGCTCGGCGACGTGCGCGCGCTGCGCGACGGCGACGCGGTGAAGCTCGGCAAGGAGCCGGTGTTCCAGTCGCAGCACCTGCAGGTGCCGACGCAGGGCGTGGCGCTCTTCATCAACGCATTCAACTTTCCCTCCTGGGGCCTGTGGGAGAAGGCCGCGCCCGCGCTGCTCTCCGGCGTGCCGGTGATCGTGAAGCCCGCCACGGCCACCGCCTGGCTCACGCAGCGCATGGTGAAGGACGTGGTCGACGCGGGCGTGCTGCCGGCCGGCGCGCTTTCCATCGTGTGCGGCAGCTCGGCCGGCCTGATGGATGCGCTGCAGCCCTTCGACGTGGCCTCCTTCACCGGCTCGGCCGAGACGGCCGCGGTGATCCGCTCGCACCCCGCCGCGGCCCAGCGCTCGGTGCGCGTGAACATCGAGGCCGACAGCCTCAACAGCGCCCTGCTGCTGCCCGGCGCCGCACCCGGCAGCGACGCCTTCAACCTGCTCGTGCGCGAAGTGGTGCGCGAGATGACGGTGAAGTCGGGCCAGAAGTGCACCGCCATCCGCCGCATCCTGGTGCCGTCGGAGCTGTATGACGCGGCGGCCGAGGCCATCGGCGCCAGGCTCGCGGGCATCACCGCCGGCAATCCGCGCAACGAGAGCGTGCGCATGGGTTCGCTGGTGAGCCGCGCGCAGCTGGATTCGGTGCGTGAAGGACTGGCGGCGCTGTGCGCGCAGGCCACCGTGCTGCACGATGGCCGCGACAAGCCCCTGGTCGACGCCGACCCGGCCATTGCCGCCTGCATCGGCCCCGTGCTGCTGGGCGCGCGCGACGCCGATGCCGCGCAGCAGGTGCACGACGTGGAAGTGTTCGGCCCCGTCGCCACGCTGCTGCCGTACCGCGACCTCGCGCACGGCATTGCGCTGGCGCACCGCGGCCAGGGCTCGCTCGTCACCTCCATATATGGAAGCGACGACGCGGCACTGGCGCAGGCCACGCTGGCGGTGGCCCCGAGCCACGGCCGCGTGCACGTCGTCAGCCCCGAAGTGGCGCAGGCCCACACCGGCCACGGCAACGTGATGCCGATGTCGCTGCACGGCGGCCCCGGCCGCGCGGGCGGCGGCGCCGAGCTGGGCGGACTGCGCGCGCTCGACTTCTATCACCGCCGCGCCGCGGTGCAGGCGAGCCCCGGCGTGATCGCCGCGCTCGGCCTCTAGAAAAGAACACGGCCGAAGGAGACAAGACCATGACCCCGCCCCCACGATTCAACTTCGCCGGACACCTGTTCGACCTCAACCGCGAACGCGCCGCGCGCACCGCCTACATCGACGACCGCGGCACGCTGAGCTACGGCCAGCTCGAGGAGCGCTCGCGCCGGCTGGCCGCCGCGCTGCAGGCCGCCGGCATCCGGCGCGAAGAGCGCGTGCTGCTGCTGATGCTCGACGGCAACGACTGGCCCGTGAGCTTTCTCGGCAGCCTCTATGCCGGCGCGGTGCCGGTGGCGGTCAACACCCTGCTCACGCCCGACGACTACGCCTACATGCTCGACCACAGCCGCGCGCAGGCGGTGCTGGTGTCGGGCGCGCTGCTGCCCACGCTGCAGGAGGCGATGTCGCGCGGCGGGCACGAGGTGCGCGCGCTCTTCGTGTCGCAGCCCGCCGGCGCGCTGCCCGAAGGCGCGCAGGAATTCGACGCCGCGCTCGCCGCCGTCGAACCGCTCGCGGCACCAGTGACCACGGCTTCCGACGACCCGGGCTTCTGGCTGTATTCCTCCGGCTCCACCGGCAAGCCGAAGGGCACGGTCCACACGCACGCCAACCTGTGGTGGACGGCCGAGCTCTACGGCAAGCCGGTGCTCGGCCTCACCGAGGACGACGTCTGCTTCTCGGCCGCCAAGATGTACTTCGCCTACGGCCTGGGCAACGCGCTGACCTTTCCGCTCTCGGTGGGCGCCACCGTGGTGCTGATGGCCGAGCGCCCCACGCCCGACGCCACCTTCCGCCGCTGGGTGGAACACAAACCGACCGTGTTCTTCGGCGCGCCCACGGGCTTCGCGGGCATGCTCGCCTCGCCCAGGCTGCCCGCGCGGGAAGCGGTGGCGCTGCGCATGTGCTCCTCGGCCGGCGAGGCGCTGCCGGGCGAGATCGCGCAGCGCTTCAAGCAGCACTTCGGCTGCGAGATCATCGACGGCATCGGCTCGACCGAGATGCTGCACATCTTCATCTCCAACCGCCCCGGCGACGTGCGCTACGGCACCACCGGCCGGCCGGTGGAAGGCTACGAGGTCGAGCTGCGCGGCGAGGACGGCCGCCCCGTGCCCGACGGCGAGGTGGGCGACCTCTACATCCGCGGCCCGAGCTCGGCGCTGATGTACTGGGCCAACCGCGAGAAGTCGCGCGAGACCTTCCAGGGCGGCTGGACCAAGAGCGGCGACAAGTACACCCGCGACGCCGACGGCTATTTCACCTACGCCGGGCGCAGCGACGACATGCTCAAGGTCAGCGGCATCTACGTCTCGCCCTTCGAGGTCGAGGCCACGCTGATGCAGCACCCGGCCGTGCTCGAGGCGGCGGTGATCGGCAAGGAAGACGCCGACGGCCTGACCAAGACCAAGGCCTTCGTGGTGCTGAAGGACGGGAGCGCGGCCACCGAGGACGAGCTCAAGGCCTTCGTCAAGGAACGCCTGGCGCCCTACAAGTACCCGCGTTTTCTCGAATTCGTGGGCGAGCTGCCCAAGACGGCGACGGGGAAGATCCAGCGCTTCCGGCTGCGCGAGAAGGAAAAGCAGGCGTGATGCACGCGCCGTCTTCCTCTTTCTCCCTCCCCCGCTGGGGGAGGGCCGGGGTGGGGGCATCGGCCTCCATGCAGGCACAGCCTTTGCGAGCGCCGCTTGCCCCCATCCCGACCTTCCCCCAAAGGGGGAAGGGGCAAACACCATGAGCACCGACTTCGCCACCATCACCTGGCGCAACCGCGAGGTGAGCATCGAATGCCAGTGGATCGCGCCCGAGCGCACCACTGCGCCGCTCGTCGTGTTCCTGCACGAGGGCCTGGGCTCGGTCGCGATGTGGAAGGACTTTCCCACCCGGCTGTGCGAAGCCGCCGGCGTGCGCGGCCTCGTGTTCTCGCGCCCCGGCTACGGCCGCTCCACGCCGCGCGCGGACGACGAGATCTGGGACGTCGACTTCATGCACCGCCAGGCGCACGAGGTGCTGCCCGCCCTCTTCGCCGCGCTCGGCCTCGGCGACCAGAAACCCTGGCTCTTCGGCCACAGCGACGGCGGCTCGATCTCGCTGCTGCATGCCTCGCGCTTTCCCGACAAGGTGGCCGGCCTCGTGGTGCTGGCGCCGCACATCTTCGTGGAGGACGTGACGGTGGCGAACATCGAGAACGCGCGCACCGCCTACCTCGGCACCGACCTGCCGCAGAAGCTGGGCCGCTATCACGACAGCGCCGACTCCGCCTTCTGGGGCTGGAACCGCATCTGGCTGCACCCGCCATTTCGCGACTGGAACATCGAGCGCGAACTCGACACCATCCGCTGCCCCGTGCTCGCCGTGCAGGGCATCGACGACGAGTACGGCACCCTCGCGCAGATCCGCGGCATCGCCGCGCGCGTGGATGGATGCGAGCTGCTGGAAATCCCTCAATGCGGGCATTCCCCGCATCGCGATCAGCCGGATCGTGTCATCGTCGCGGCCACTTCCTTCATCACCAGAAATCGGAGAGAGACACCATGACCATTCGCAGCACCGCCCGCCTCGCCTTCACGGCCATCGCCCTCGCCTCGCTGGCGGCGGCCGCCGGCGCCCAGGGCACGGGCAAGCTCAAGGTCGGCCTGATGCTGCCCTACAGCGGCACCTACACCGCCCTGGGCGTGGCCATCGAGAACGGCTTCAAGCTGTACGTCGACGAGCAGGGCGGCAAGCTCGCCGGCCGCGAGATCGAATACTTCAAGGTCGACGACGAGTCCGACCCGGCCAAGGCCACCGACAACGTCAACAAGCTCATCAAGCGCGACAACGTCGACGTGATCGTCGGCACCGTGCACTCCGGCGTGGCCATGGCCATGGCCAAGGCCGCCAAGGAAAGCGGCACCGTGCTGATCGTGCCCAATGCCGGCGCCGACGCAGTGACGGGCCCGATGTGCGCTCCCAACATCTTCCGCAGCTCGTTCAGCAACTGGCAGCCGGCCTACGCCATGGGCGAGGTGGCGGCCAAGCAGCAGGGCAAGAAGAAGGCGATGACCATCACCTGGAAGTACGCCGCGGGCGACGAGTCGGTCGCCGGCTTCAAGGAAGGCTTCGAGAAGAACGGCGGCAAGGTCGACAAGCAGCTCACCCTGCCCTTCCCCAACGTGGAGTTCCAGGCGCTGCTGACCGAGATCGCGGCCGCCAAGCCCGATGCGGTGTACGCCTTCTTCGCGGGCGGCGGCGCGGTGAAGTTCGTCAAGGACTACCAGGCCGCCGGCCTGAACAAGACCATCCCGCTGTACGGCCCCGGCTTCCTGACCGACGGCACGCTCGACGCGCAGGGCGACTCGGCCCAGGGCATGCTGACCACGCTGCACTACGCCGACGGCCTGAACACCGCTCGCGACAACGCCTTCCGCGTGGCGTACGCCAAGTCGTTCAAGCTGCAGCCCGACGTGTACGCCGTGCAGGGCTACGACGCCGCCCAGATGCTGGGCGTTGGCCTGAACGCCACCAAGGGCGACATCTCGAAGAAGGCCGAGTTCGCGGCCGCCGTCGAGAAGGCCAGGATCGACAGCCCGCGCGGCGCGTTCACCGTGAGCAAGTCGCACAACCCGGTGCAGGACATCTACCTGCGCAAGGTGGAGGGCAAGGAGAACAAGCTGGTGAGCACGGCCATCAAGGGCCTCGCCGATCCGGCCCGCGGCTGCAGGATGTAAGCACACCCCCAGGCTTCGCGCACTTCGTGTGCTGCGCCAACCCCCTTGCAGGGGGCGACACCTGCGGCCCGGCAAAGCCGGTTCCGCGGTGTCCCGCGCAACGCACGCCTATTGAACAACGATACCGCCCAGAGAGAACCCCCTCGTGGATTTCGGAACCTTCCTGGTCCAGTGCCTGAACTCGGTTCAGTACGGACTGCTTCTCTTCCTCGTGGCCTCGGGGCTGACGCTGATCTTCGGGATCATGGGCGTCATCAACCTCGCCCACGGGAGCTTCTACATGATCGGCGCCTACATGGCGTTCTCGCTCGCGCCGCTGTTCGGCGATCAGTTTCTGCTGATGCTGGTGGCCGGCGTGGTGCTGGCGGCCGTCTTCGGCTACCTGCTCGAATGGGCCTTCTTCAGCTACCTCTACCAGCGTGACCACCTGCAGCAGGTGCTCATGACCTACGGCCTGATCCTGGTGTTCGAGGAGCTGCGCTCCATCCTGGTGGGCAACGACGTGCACGGCGTGAAGGTGCCCGCGTGGCTCGACGGCAGCTTCGCGCTGGGCAGCGTGATGAGCTATCCGTGGTACCGCCTCTTCGCCTCGGCCGCCTGCATCGTGCTGGCCGTGGGCCTGTACTGGGTGGTGAACCGCACGCGCCTGGGCATGATGATCCGCGCCGGCGCGAGCAACCGCGACATGGTGCGCGGACTGGGCATCGACGTGAAGCGGCTCTACCGCATCGTGTTCGCCGCCGGTGTGGCGCTCGCCGCGCTGGCCGGCATGATCGCCGCGCCGATGTCCTCGGTGTATCCGAACATGGGCGCGAGCGTGCTCATCATCTGCTTCGTGCTGGTGGTGATCGGCGGCATCGGCTCCATCACCGGGGCGCTGGTGGCCTCGCTGCTGGTGGGCTTCGTCGACACCTTCGGCAAGGTGTTCTTCGCCGACTTGAGCGGCATCGGCATCTACCTGCTGATGGCCATCGTGCTCATCTGGAAGCCCGAGGGGCTGATGGGGAGGCGGCCATGACAGCCATGAAGAAGAGCGCCTTCCTGCTGCCCGTGGCCTGCGCGGTCGCCGTCGGCATCGCCGGCCCGTTCATGGGCAACTACGCATCGGACTTCATCGTGAAGGTGATGATCCTGTCGATCTTCGCGCTGAGCCTGGAGCTGCTGGTGGGCATGACCGGCCTCGTGAGCCTGGGCCACGCGGCCTTCTACGGCATCGGTGCCTACGTGACGGTGCTGGCCTCGGGCAACGAGGGTGGCAACTTCGCGCTGCTGCTGCCGGCCGCCATGGGCGTTGCGGCGCTCTATGCGCTCTTCGTCGGCGCTTTAAGCCTGCGCACGCGCGGCGTGTACTTCATCATGGTGACGCTCGCCTTCGCGCAGATGGCCTTCTTCGTGTTCCACGACACCAAGGTGGGCGGCGGCAGCGACGGCATCTACATGTACGTGCGGCCCGCCATCGGCGCGCTCGACATGGAGAACCGCACGGTGCTGTTCTACGTGGTGCTGGCCTCGCTGGTGTTCACCTACGCCCTGCTGGCGCTCATCCGGCGATCGCGCTTCGGCGCGGCGCTGGCGGGCATCCGCGTGAACGAGCAGCGCATGCGCGCCGCCGGCTTCGCTGTGTACGGCTACAAGCTCGCGGCCTTCGTGCTGGCGGGTGCGCTGGCCGGGCTCGCGGGCTTCCTGCTCGCCTCGCGCGACGGCGTGGTCAACCCCGAGCTGATGGCCTGGCACAACTCGGGCGAGGTGCTGCTGATGGTGATCCTCGGCGGTCTCGGTCACCTGCGCGGCGCGGTGATCGGTGCCGTGGCGTTCACGCTGCTGAAGGAAATCTTCTCCACGCACGCGGTGATGGGCCCGCTGGCCGACCACTGGCAGCTGACGCTGGGGCTCACGATCATCGTGTTCGTGGCACTGCTGCCCAAGGGCCTGATCGGCCTGGTGCAACGTTTGTCGCCGAAGGGGGCCGCATGACGACGACCACCACCGCACTGCTCTCCGTCGAGAAGCTCACGCGCCGCTTCGGCGGCCTCACGGCCGTCAACGGCGTCACGCTCGACCTGCACGTGGGCGAGGTGCATGCCGTGATCGGCACCAACGGCGCCGGCAAGTCGACGCTCATCAACATGCTCTCGGGCGAGATCGAGGCGAGCGAGGGCCGCATCACGCTCGATGGCACGGACATCACAGGCCGCGCGCAATGGAAGCGCGCGCGCGACGGCGTGGGCCGCAGCTACCAGCGCACCACCATCTTCCCGGAGTTCAGCGTGCACGAGAACTGCCGGCTCGCCGCGCAGGCCGCCACGCCGAAGCCCTGGGCCTTCTGGGAGTCGTCGCGCGGCTGCGCGACCAGTAGTGCCTCGGCCGACGCTGCGCTGGAGGCCGCCGGCCTCGCGCACGAGGCGCAGCGCATCGCCGGCACCATGAGCCACGGTGCGCAGCGCCAGCTCGAAGTGGCGATGTGCCTGGCCACCAACCCGCGCGTGCTGCTGCTCGACGAGCCCCTCGCCGGCATGGGCGCCGAGGAAACCGACCGCATGCTCACGCTGCTCGCGCGGCTGAAAGCCACGCACGCGATCCTGCTGGTGGAGCACGACATGGACGCCGTGTTCCGCATCGCCGACCGCATCACCGTGATGGTGAACGGTGCGGTCATCGCCACGGGCACGCCTCAGGAAATCCGCGAGAACCCGGAAGTGCGCACGGCCTATCTCGGAGACCACTGACATGCTGCTCGTGCGCGACCTCAACACCTACTACGGCAACAGCCATATCCTGCGCGGCGTGCATGCCGGCATTCCCGCGGCCACCTCGGTCGGCCTGCTCGGGCGCAACGGCATGGGCAAGACCACGCTGATCCGCACCATGATGGGCTACGTGCGCCCCGCCTCGGGCGAAGTGCAGGTCGACGGCCGCACCGTCACCGGCTTGCCGCCCGAGAAGATGGCGCGCCTGGGCATCGGCTACGTGCCCGAGGGGCGCGGCATCTTCCCGAACCTCTCGGTGCGCGAGAACCTCGTGATGAGCGAGCGCGCGGGCATCGACGGCCGGCGCGAATGGACCTTCGACCGCGTGATGGCCACCTTCCCGCGCCTGGCGGAGCGCCTGTCGAACGGCGGCCAGCAGCTGTCGGGCGGCGAGCAGCAGATGCTCTCCATCGGCCGCGCGCTCATGACCAACCCGCGCCTCTTGATCCTCGACGAGGCCACCGAAGGCCTCGCGCCGCTGATCGTGGCCGAGATCTGGCGCGTGATCGGCGAGATCCGCGCCACCGGCATCGCCACGCTGATCGTCGACCGCGACTACCGCAAGGTGCTCGCGCACACCGACCTCGCGGTGGTGATGGAGAAGGGACAGATCGTGCGGCACGGTGCCTCGGCCGACCTGCTGGCCGAGCCGCACGCGCTGGAGGAACTGCTCGGCGTGTAGGCCACGCGATGACGCGCGAGATCAGCCTCCTCGACACATCGGGCAAGCCCCTGCCCTTCGACGGCAGGATGCTGATGAACGCGCAGGCCACGGCGTGGCAGGGCTTCGCGCTGGAGGTGCGCGCGATGTCCGGCGATGGCGAGAACCCCGCCTGCTACAACCCGCATCCGCTGATCGGCCTGTGCGTGCGCGGCCATGTGAAAGGCGCGATGACGCGGGGGCGGCGCCAGCATCCCTTCGAGTCGAACGCCGGCGGGATCTTCATCTTCGAACAGGGCTACGAGGTCGAGCGCGCGACCTGGACCGGCGAGCTCGCCGAGACCATCGTGCTGGAGATCCGCCCCGAGGCACTGCGCAGCCTCATGCCCGAGGGCGACGGCGAGCTGCACCTGCAGACGCATCTGTCGACCACCGACGCGACGCTGTCGGCCCTGGTCATCGCCATGCGCGACGAGGTGGAGCGCGGCTGCAGCTCGGGCCGCCTGCATGCGCAGGGCCTGTCGATGGCGCTCGCGAGCTACCTGCGCAACCGCTACGGAGCCACGGGCAACACCCGGCGCCCGCGCGGACGGCTCTCGCAGAACGACCTGCGCAGGGTGTACGACTGGGTCATGCAGCATCTGTCCGAGGACTTCGGCATCGACGAACTCGCGGCCGAGCTGCACCTGAGCGCGGTGCATTTCACGCGGCTCTTCCGCGCCAGCACCGGCGCGACGCCGTACCGCTACGTGATGGAGCAGCGCGTGCGCCACGCGCTGTCGCTGCTGCGCGGCAACCAGTCGCTCGCGGAGATCGCGCAGGCCGTGGGCTTTTCGAGCCAGGCGCATTTCACGCAGGTGTTCCGCCAGCTGGTCGGCACCACGCCAGCGCGCGCGCGGCGCGGGTAAGTCCCGGTGGAGGGTGAAGGAATCCTGCAAGCGGTGATCGCATGTCGATATACCGCGGCGGGGGGCGCGGGCAAATTCATGTCTCTACACAACAGGAGACGAGAAGATGCCCAAGCCATTGCCCACCCCGCCGATCCCCATTTCCGCCGTCCTCTGCCTGAGCTTCGCCGCGGCAGCCGTGCTCACGGCCTGCGGCGGCAGCAGCTCCTCAGGCCCTGCCGTGCTGCCTCTCGTTCCCGCGCCAGCCACGGCTCCACCCGCCGGCGCGCCGCTGGCCCTGGCCTGCGATGAAAGCCTGAAGACCGCGTTCAGGCCCGACGCCGACACCACCGTGACGGTGGTGAAGCAGTTCAGGAAAGGCGACGACCTGAACCTCGACGGCAAGGCCTCGGGCACGGTGGCGGCCAGCGACGTGTGCATGGTCAAGCTCAACGTGGGACCCGGCCATGCGGGCCCGGCCGATGCGCCATCGACCTCGCCGGGCATCGGCATCGAGGTGTGGCTGCCTTCGCAGGCCTCGTGGAACAGCCGCATCCGCGTGCTCGGCGGCGGCGGCTTCGTCGGCGACGCGGGCATCGGCGCGAAGACGCAGATCGGTGGGGCGAATGCAGCCGCCATCGCGGCGGGCGAAGGCTCGGTGAGCGCCGTGACCGACGCCGGTCATGCATCGAAGGCGCCGCTGCCTTCGGTGGACGGCTCGTTCGCGATGAACCCCGACGGCACCGTCAATACCACGCTGTGGACCGACTTCGCGAGCCGCGGCATTCACCAGATGGCCGTCAAGGCCAAGGCGCTCGCCGCCGGCTTCTACCAGCGCGACGCGAAGTACGCCTACTGGGATGGCTGCTCCACCGGCGGCCGCCAGGGCCACATGCAGGCGCAGGTGAACCCCGACGACTTCGACGGCATCCTGGCCGGCAACAGCGCGATCAACTGGACCAGCTTTATCACCGCCGAGTTGTATCCGCAGGTGGTGATGCAGCGCGACCTTGGCGGCACGCCGCTCACGGCCGACCAGCTTTCGCTGGTGTCTTCGTCGGCGGTGAGCGCCTGCGACAGCGCGCTCACGGGCCAGCACGACGGCTTCATCAGCGACCCCGCCGCCTGCAACTACGACCCCGCTCAGGACAAGACCGTGCTTTGCACCGCCAGCGGCGGCACCAACGCCACCGCCGCATGCCTGAGCACCGCGCAGGCGCAGGCCGTCAACAAGATCTGGTACGGCCAGACACGCGACGGCAGCGCGCCCGCGCCCGCCAGCGACATCGGCTACGGCGCCACGCTGGCATCGAACCAGCTCTGGTACGGCCTCACGCGCGGCACCGCGCTCAACAGCCCCGGCGCGCCGGGCTTCTCGCTGGCCGACTCGGTGGCCGGCGTGCCCATGCCCTTCCACATCGCCGCGCACCAGGTGGCGCTGAACCTGCAGGACCCGACGATCGCAACGCCGGACTTCATCAACGCCACGGGCAACGGCGCGGACAAGTGGAAGGGCCTGTCTTACGCCCAGCTCGCCAACGCGAGCGACCGCGGCAAGGCGCTGCAGACGGCCTTCGCGAACATCAACGCCGACAACCCCGACCTCGCGCGCTTCCGCGACCGCGGCGCCAAGCTGCTGACGTACCACGGGTTGGCCGACCAGCTGATTCCGAGCTCGGGTACCGCCAACTACTACGAGCGCGCGGCAAAGGCGATGGGCGGCATCGATGCACTGCAGAAGTTCTACCGCTACGTGGAGATCCCGGCGATGGGCCACTGCGCGGGCGTGGGCTCTGTCAACGGCCTCGCCGGCACCAGCCCCACGGCCAACCCGCCGCTGCCGGCGCAGAACCAGCTGTTCACGGCGCTGACCGACTGGGTCGAGAAAGGCATCGCGCCCGACAGCATGGTGATGCAGAACGCCGACAAGTCGCTCGCGCGGCCGCTGTGCACCTACCCGAAGAAGATCGCCTACCTCGGCGGCGACGTGAGCAAGGCCGAGAGCTTCGCCTGCCGCTGAGCGAACCGGCGGCACACTCTGTTGCAAAGCACGAAGGCGGTCTTCGGACTTCACCGGGTTTCACCTCTGTGCTGCGACAGCGCGACAGCCGAATGATGGTCGGCTGCACGGCCCGGCGTGGCCGTGCCCACCCATCCGCGAGGCTGCGCATGACGTCCCTGCAATCGCGTCACATCGACAACGTCTACTCGATCGCCACCGGCGCGGCGCTGGCCGATCCGGCGGCGAGCCTGGTCCACAAGTCGTGGGCGCGCTGCGTGCGCGACCACGGGCTCGATCCATCGAGGCCGAGCCCCGCGCGCATCCTGCCGGCGCAGGAAGTGCGCGCGCACCAGCAGCAGCTGGAGCATTTCCTGCGCGCCGCGCGCTCGGGCATGGAAGACATCTACCGCCGCGTGGCCGACCTCGGCTACATGGTGCTGCTGACCGACGCGGAAGGCATCACGGTCGACTACATCGGCAACCCCGCATGGGACGACCAGCTGCGCAAGGCCGGCCTCTACCTCGGCGCCGACTGGAACGAGGCGCACGCGGGCACCTGCGGCGTGGGCACCTGTCTGATCGAGCGCCAGCCGATGACCTGCCACCAGACCGAGCACTTCGACGCCACGCACATCGCGCTGACCTGCACCACCGCGCCGCTGTTCGACCACAGCGGCAAGCTCACGGCCATCCTCGACGTGTCTGCCCTGCGCTCGCCAGAAGCCAGGGAGAGCCAGCATCTCGTGCGGCACCTGGTGGCCATCTACGCGCGGATGATCGAGGACGCCGACTTCCTGCGCAGCTTCCGGGGCCACTGGATCCTGCGGCTGGGCAGCGCCTTCGGGCTGGTCGACGTGGCGGGCGAGGTGATGCTGGCCTTCGACGAAGGCGGCACGATGGTGGGCGCGAACGGCGGCGCGCGGCAGGCCTTTGCAGGGCGTGCGCTGGGCGGCGCGATATCCGAATGGCTGCACATGCCGATGGATGCGATCTGGCGCATCGGCAACGGCGGCGCGTCGGCCATGCCCTTCGCCCACACGGTGCTGCTGCCCGGTGGCGGCGAGTACCACGCGTCGCTGCTGGCGCCGCGCGTGCGCAGGCCTTCGGTCGCAACCCCTGGGGCGCCCGCCGCACGCCCGAACGACCGCCTGCCGCCGCTGGAGCGCATCGCGGGCGACGACCCGGCGATGCAGAAGCTGCTGGCGCAGGCACGCCGCCTTGTGGATCGCGGCATCCACGTGCTGGTCGAGGGCGAGACCGGCAGCGGCAAGGAAGTGCTGGCCCGCGCGCTGCACGGCGCGAGCGGCCGCGCGGCGATGCCCTTCGTGGCGGTGAACTGCGCGGCCATTCCCGATTCGCTGATCGAGAGCGAGCTGTTCGGCTACACGCCCGGCAGCTTCACGGGCGGACGCGCCAAGGGCATGAAGGGCCTGATCGCGCAGGCCGACCGGGGCACGCTGTTCCTCGACGAGATCGGCGACATGCCGATGGCGCTGCAGACGCGGCTGCTGCGCGTGCTCTCCGAGGGCGAGGTGCTGCCGCTGGGCGCAGAGTCGCCGCAGCGCGTGGACATCGCGGTGGTGGCGGCCACGCACCGCCACCTGCCCGGGCTCGTGGCCTCGGGGCGCTTTCGCGAGGACCTCTACTACCGCCTGTGCGGCGCGGTGCTGAAGCTGCCGCCGCTGCGCGAGCGCGGCGACAGGCGCTACCTGATCGAGGGCATGTTCAACGAGGAGGCCGCTGCGATGTCTTCACCGGCACGGCTGTCGGAAGAGGCGATGCAGAGGCTGCTGGCGCACGACTGGCCGGGGAATCTGCGGGAGCTGCGCAATGTGTTGAGGCTGGCGTTGGCGCTGTGCAGCGACGGCCGGGTCGGCGTGGAAGACCTCCAGCTACAGCTGCCCGCACGATCGGGCCACGTCACCCCGGCCAACGTGGCCCGTGTCGCCGCTTCTTCGGCCGACGACCCAGATGGCATCGCCGCCACCGAGCTGGTCGAACTGCTCAGGCGCCACCGATGGCACGTGGCACGCGCGGCCGACGAACTTGGCCTGAGCCGTGCCACGGTGTACCGGCACATGAAGCGCCACGGCATCGCATCGCCGCGCAGGATGTCATCATGAGCGCCCCGAAAAAAGGAATGCAGGCGCGCCCACATGATCGAAGCTTCCCGGATGATCCCGCTGCTGGTGGAGGCCAGCCCCAGCTTCGCCGGCACGTGGGAGGAGTTCCAGGCCGAATACGCGGACGATCCTCCGATTCCGTATTACATCGTGCTCGGCAGCTTCGCGCGGCACCTCTGCGATCTCCTGGCGACGGGCGACCACGCCACCCTGCGCCGCGTGTTCTCGGTCGTTGAAAGGCTGCACCTCGAAGGAGACTCCTTCGTGCAGGAGGCAGCCACGGTCGGCCTGCTCGAGGATCTCCAGAACGCGAACATGCACGGCCCCGGCACGTCGCCGGACCGGTTCGAGCCATTCCTGCTGCCGGAGAGCGCAAGGTGGTGGAAGAAGCTTCACGGCTTCTGGCGCGAGGACCGGCCGTTGGCGGACGACTGAGACGCGCTGCGACAGTTGTCTCGGCTTCGTCGCATGCAGCGTGCGACAAACGCTTGCGCTGCGACAAAACCCCGCCCAAGTCATTGATCCATCGTCGCCCCGCGCGCGGCACGAAAGCTGCGCAACGGATGCCGCGCCGCCCCCAAAAGGCGCCGCGCATCCATCAACGACGCACCGGAGACACGCAATGACAGACCCCACCACCGCCCCCACCCGGGCCGCGGCCCAATGGCTCGCCGACTTCGCCGCCGCGCTCGCGCGCAACGACATCGACGCGGCCGTCTCGCTGTTCGAGGCCGACAGCTTCTGGCGCGACCTCGTCGCCTTCACCTGGAACATCCGCACGCAGGAAGGCCCCGGGGCGATCCGCGCGATGCTGCAGGCGCGGCTGGCCGACGTGCAGCCCACGGCCTTCGCGGTGGAGGGCGAGGCGACCGAGGCCGATGGCGTGGTCGATGCGTGGTTCACCTTCGAGACGCGCGTGGCGCGCGGACGCGGCCATCTGCGGCTGCGCAACGGCAAGGCCTGGACGCTGCTCACCACCATGACGGAGCTGAAGGGCTTCGAGGAGAAGACGGGCGACAACCGCATCAAGGGCGCGGAGCACGGCGTGCACAAGGGCCGCAAGAACTGGCTGGAGAAGCGCCGCGACGAAGAAGCGTCGCTGGGCTACACCGAGCAGCCCGAGGTGGTGATCATCGGCGGCGGCCAGGGCGGCATCGCGCTCGGCGCGCGGCTGCGGCGGCTGGGCGTGCCGACCATCATCGTGGAGCGCAATGCGAAGGCCGGCGACTCCTGGCGCAAGCGCTACAAGTCGCTGTGCCTGCACGACCCGGTCTGGTACGACCACCTGCCCTACATGCCCTTCCCCGACGACTGGCCGGTGTTCGCGCCCAAGGACAAGATCGGCGACTGGCTGGAGATGTACACGAAGATCATGGAGCTCAACTACTGGAGCTCCACCACCGCGAAGAAGGCGCGCTTCGACGAAGCCGCGCAGCGCTGGGAGGTGACGGTCGAGCGCGAGGGCAAGCCGGTGGTGCTGCGGCCGAGGCAGCTGGTTTTCGCGCTGGGCGTGTCGGGCTACCCAAATGTGCCGAAGGTGGCTGGCGCAGAGAACTTCAAGGGCGACCAGCACCACTCCAGCCAGCACCCCGGGCCCGAGGCCTATGCCGGCAAGAAGTGCGTGGTGCTGGGCTCCAACAACTCGGCGCACGACATCTGCGCCGCCCTGTGGGAACACGGCGCGGACGTGACGATGATCCAGCGCTCGTCGACGCACATCGCGCCCTCCCAGTCGCTGATGGAGCTTGCGCTGGGCGGGCTCTATTCGGAGCAGGCGGTGAAAAGCGGCATCGACCACCACAAGGCCGACCTGATCTTCGCGTCGGTGCCCTACAGGATCATGCACACCTTCCACATCCCGGTGTACGAGGAGATGAAGAAGCGCGACGCCGACCTGTACGCGCGGCTCGAAAAGGCAGGCTTCATGCTCGACTTCGGCGCCGACGGATCAGGGCTCTTCATGAAGTACCTGCGCCGCGGCTCAGGCTATTACATCGACGTGGGCGCCTCGGAGCTGGTGGCCAACGGCAGCATCCACCTGAAGAGCGGCGTGAACATCGAGCGGGTGAACGAGCGCTCGGTCACGCTGACCGATGGCACCGAGCTGCCCGCCGACCTGCTGGTGTACGCCACCGGCTACGGCTCGATGAACGGCTGGCTGGCCGACCTGATCTCGCCCGAGATCGCCGACAAGGTCGGCAAATGCTGGGGCCTGGGCTCCGACACGCCGAAGGACCCGGGGCCGTGGGAAGGCGAGCTGCGCAACATGTGGAAGCCCACGCAGGTGGACAACCTGTGGTTCCACGGAGGCAACCTGCACCAGTCGCGGCACTACTCGCAGTTCCTGGCGCTGCAGTTGAAGGCGCGGATGGAAGGGATCGACACGCCCGTGTACGAGCGGGCCGCGTCGCACCACGTGCGCTGACTTGGTGTTGTCCCCTCTCCCGCAAGCGGGAGAGGGAGCGAGTCCGCTCACTCGCTGATGAACCGCCGCAGCCCTTCCAGGTCGATCACGGTGATGCCGCCGTACTCGATGCGCAGGAACCCGGCCTCCTTCAGCCGGTTCAACGCCGCATTGCACCGCTGGCGTGACACGCCCGAAAGGTTCGCGATTTCTTCCTGCGAGGTCTGAAGATGCGGCTCGCTGCCCGGGTGCAGCCAGGGATGGAATAGCCCCGCCAGCGCGCGCGCCACCTGGCTGTCGGCATCGAGCAGGCGATGCGCCGCGTAGTTGCCCATGAACCAGTGCAGCCGCTCGTTGATCTGCTGCAGAAGGAAGTGATCGAAGCCGCGCTGCGTGCGGTGCAGCCACTCGAAGGTTTCCAGCGGCAGCGCCGCCACCCTGCTCGGCCGCAGGGCGATGATGTCGGCCGAGCGCGGGAGCGCGCGCAACAGCGTGCCTTCGCCGAACCAGCTGCCCACCGAGAGCCCGCCGAAGGTCACGGAGCGGCCATCGCTGGAGGTGATCGACCACTTGAGCAGCCCCTCGAGGGTGCCGTACCAGTGCATCGGCGTGTCGCCGCGCCGGCACAGCGCGGCGCCCGCCGCCACCTCCACCTCGCGCATCTCGTCGAGCACGCGCTCGCCCGCACTCACGTCGAGCAGGGGGAACCAGGCCGAACCTTGCAGCAGCTGGGGGATCGTGAGCGAGGCCGCCTTGGGGGCCGGCTTGTTCATGGACATAGGGCGGAAGACGGATGGCGCTGGGGCGACTTTAGCCGGTGGCGCAGCGTAAACCCTGAGCACGAATGTCGTCGCGATGACTGAGTCGGAGCGCGGCTCAAAAAAATAATTGGGTGCCCCATGACAGACACCAGGAGCCCCCGAGCATGTCGAAGCGCAAAGTGATCGTGACCATCGCCCCCACCGGCGGCATGGCGCACAAGTCGCAGAACCCCCACCTCCCCACCCAACCCGCCGAGATCGCGGCCGACGTGCTGCGCTGCTGGAACGCCGGCGCGAGCGTGGTCGCCATCCACGCGCGCCGCCCGGACGACGGCGCCACCTGCGACGCCGACGTGTATCGCGACATCAACAGCCGCATCCGCGCGGGCGGCTGCGACATCGTCATCAACAACTCCACCGGCGGCGGCGTGCACGGCGACATGGTGAAGCCGCTGGCGGGCGACCGCTGGGAGATCGCCTGGGAAGAGCGCATCAAGGGCATGGACGCCGGCGCCGAGATGTGCACGCTGGACGCCACCACGCTCAACCTGAGCTTCGAGGGCAAGCAGATCCTGATGGACACGCCCATCACCCGTGGCCGAGAGCTGGCCGCCGGCATGAAGGCGCGCGGCATCAAGCCCGAGTGGGAAGTGTTCAGCCCCACGCACATCCTGCAGGACACGACCACGCTGATCGGCGAGGGCCACGACGACGAACCCTACTTCATCAACCTGGTGATGAACGTGCACCGCAACTTCCAGAACGCGATGCCGTATTCGCCGCGCTTCCTGCAGATGATGGTCGACACCCTGCCCAAGGGCAGCATCTTCTGCGTGAGCGGCATCGGCCCCTCGCAGCTGGAGGCCAACGTCGCGGCGCTGCTGCTGGGCGGCCATGCGCGCGTGGGCCTGGAAGACAACCTCTACTTCCGCCAGGGCGAGCTGGCCACCAACGTGCAGCTCACCGAGCGCATCGTGCGCGTGATCCGCGAGCTCGACATGGAAGTGGCGACGCCCGCCGAAGCGCGGCAGATGATGGGCCTGCCGCGGGTGGGCACGCCGAGGCCCGAGTTCGCATTGGGCTGACAGCGGCACGCAGCAGGAAAAGACGAACGGAGACGAATACATGAGCAAGCTTTCCCGCACCGCCCTGGCCGTCGCGCTCGGTGCGGCATTCGCAGCAACGGGCGCCTCGGCGCAGGTGTCCGACGACGTGATCCGCATCGGCTTCATCAGCGACATGTCGGGCATCTACCGCGACTACGACGGCCCGGCCGGCGCCGAGGCCATCCGCATGGCGATCGCCGACATGGGCGGCGCCATCGGCGGCAGGAAGATCGAACTGATCACGGCCGACCACCAGAACAAGCCCGACATCGCCGCCGCCAAGGCGCGCGAATGGTTCGACGTGCAGAAGGTCGATATGCTGGTCGCCGGCGTCAACTCGGGCGCGGCCATCGCCATGGCGGGCGTGGCGGCCGACAAGAAGAAACCGTACTTCGTGGTGGGCTCGGGCGCCTCGGGCCTCACCAACGAATACTGCTCGCCCTATACGGTGCACTACGCCTACGACACGGTGGCCATGGCGCGCGGCACCGCGAGCGCGGTGGTCAAGGCCGGCGGCAAGAGCTGGTACTTCGTGACGGCCGACTACGCCTTCGGCGCGGCGCTGCAGAACGACGCCACCAGGACGGTGCAGGCCGCGGGCGGCACGGTGGCGGGCTCGGTCAAGCATCCGCTGGGCGCGAGCGACTTCTCGTCGTTCATGCTGCAGGCGCAGGGCTCCAAGGCGCAGGTGCTGGCACTGGCCAACGCGGGCGGCGACACGGTCAACGCCATCAAGTCGGCGGCGGAGTTCGGCGTCGGCAAGAACATGAAGCTGGCCGGCATGATCATCACCATCAACGACGTGCACGCGCTGGGCCTGAAGGCATCGCAGGGCATGTACCTCACCGACAGCTGGTACTGGAACCAGAGCCCCGAGTCGCGCGAATGGGCGCGCCGCTTCTTCGACAGGCACAAACGCATGCCCTCCTCCTTCCATGCCGGCGACTACTCGGCCGCACTGCAGTACCTGCAGGCGGTGAAGGCGGCCGGTACCGACGACGCCGACAAGGTGATGGCGCAGTTGCGCAAGACGAAGTTCAATGACATGTTCGTCAAGGGCGGCTGGCTGCGCGACGACGGGCTGATGGTGCACGACATGCACCTGATGCAGGTGAAGACGCCGGCCGAATCGAAGGAACCCTGGGACTACTACAAGGTGGTCGAGCCCATCCGCGGCGAGGCCGCATGGACCACGAAGGCGGAGAGCCGCTGCGCGCGGTGGAAATCGACATGAGCACATCCCCGGAAATCCAACGCGTGGCGGTGGTAGGCACCGGCGTGATCGGCGCGAGCTGGGTCGCGTACTTTCTGGCGCACGGCCTCGACGTGAACGCGACCGATCCCTCACCCGGCGCCGAAGAGCGGCTGCGCGAAGCCGTGGCCAGGCACTGGCCCACGCTGGAGCGCTTCGGCCTCGCGCCCGGCGCGAGCATCGACCGCCTGCGCTTCCACGACAGCCTGGAAGACGCCGTCTCGGTGGCCGACTTCGTGCAGGAGAACGGCCCCGAGCGCATGGACTTCAAGATCGACCTGTTCCGCCGCATGGACGCGGCCGCGCCGCCGGAGACCATCCTCGCGTCGAGCTCGTCGGGCCTCGCGATCAGCGGCATGCAGTCGGGCTGCGCGCATCCGCAGCGCGTGGTGCTGGGGCATCCGTTCAACCCGCCGCACCTGATTCCGCTGGTGGAAGTGATCGGCGGCGAGCAGACCTCGGCCGAGGTCATCGAACGCACCATGGCCTTCTATGCGGCCATCGGCAAGCGGCCTATCCACGTGAAGCGCGAGGTGAAAGGCCACATCGCGAACCGGCTGCAGGCCGCACTGTGGCGCGAAGCCTTCCACCTCGTCGACCAGGGCGTGGCGAGCGTGGCCGACATCGACGCGGCCATCGCGCACGGGCCCGGCCTGCGCTGGGCGGTGATGGGGCCGTTCATGAATCTGCATCTCTCGGGTGGTGCGGGCGGCATCGAGCATGTGCTCGCGCACCTGGGCGGGCCCATCGAGGACTGGTGGAAGGACCTCGGAGTGCCGTCGATGACGGCGGAACTGAAGCGGAAGGTGAAGGATGGCGTCGATGAGGAACTGGGCGATCGCCGCACCAGCGACCTCGAATCCGCCCGCGACACCCTGCTGTTAAACCTGATTCGCGCCAAATCCGACACCGGCAGGCTCGACTGAAATGACCGACTTCCTCCTCGATGAAAACCTGATCGCCCCGCCCCGCACGGTGCGCATCGACTTCGACAACGGCTCCTTCGCGCTGCGTTCTCCGATGGCGCTGAAGCCCTATGCACGCTGCATCGGCGAATGGCTGGAGCGCTGGGCGCGCGAGACGCCCGACGCGCTGGCCTTCGCGGAGCGCGACGAGAGCGGCGAAGGCTGGCGCAAGCTGGACTACCGCGCGCTGCGCCAGGCCGTGGGCTCGGTGGCGCAGGCATTGCTCGACATGAAGCTGCCGGCGGGCCAGCCGGTGGTGATTCTTTCGGACAACGCCATCGACCACGTGGTGCTGATGCTCGCGGCCATGCACATCGGCCGCGCCGCCTGTTCGCTCTCCAGCGCCTACTCGCGCATGGCGAAGGACACCTCGCGGCTGCACGGCATGCTGCAGGCACTGAAGCCCGCGCTGATCTACGCCTCCGACGCGAAGGTGTACGGTGGCTCGCTCGCAGGCAGCGGCGTGGAGGCCGTCGCGGTGTTCAGCCGCAATGCCGACGCGCACCCGGGCGCCATCGCCTTCGACAGCCTGCTCGCGGCGAAGGAAACGCCCGCCGTCATGGAAGCCTTCGCGAGCGTGCTGCCCGACACGCACGCCAAGTACCTGCTGACCTCCGGCTCCACCGGCAGGCCCAAGGTGGTCATCAACACGCACCGCATGCTGTGCGCCAACCAGCAGATGATCGCGCAGACCTGGCGCTTCCTCGCACAAGAGAAGCCGGTGCTGGTCGACTGGCTGCCCTGGAGCCACACCTTCGGCGCGAATCACAACCTGCACATGGTGGTGTGCCACGGCGGCGCGCTCTACATCGACGAGGGCCGGCCCGCCCCGGGGCTGATCGAGAAGACGGTGCGCAACCTGCGCGAGGTGAAGCCCACGCTGCTGTTCAACGTGCCGCGCGGCTTCGACATGCTGCTGCCCTTCCTGGAGGCCGACGAGGCACTGGCCGCCGACGTGCTCTCGCGCCTGCGCCTGGCCTTCTACGCGGCGGCGGCGCTCGCCCCCTCCACCTGGAAGCGGCTCGAGGCGGTGGCCGTGCGCGTGCGCCCTGCGCGGCCGCTGTGGCTCACCACCTCGTGGGGCGCGACGGAGACATCGCCCGCCATTACCTCCGCGCACTGGAAGCTCGACGGCGCCGGCTGCATCGGCGCGCCGCTGCCGGGGCTTGAGCTGAAGTTCGTGCCCAACGGCGAGAAGCTGGAGATGCGCGTCAGGGGCGTCTCGGTGTTCCCCGGCTATCGCGATGCCCCGCGCGAAACCGCGCAGGCCTTCGACGAAGAAGGCTACTACCGCATCGGCGACGCCGGCTTCCTGGCCGACCCGACGCAGCCCGCGCAGGGCGTGATCTTCAACGGCCGCGTGGCGGAGGACTTCAAGCTTTCCACCGGCACCTGGGTCTCTGTGGGCACACTGCGCGTGAAGCTGGTGTCGATGCTCGCGCCTCACGTGCAGGACATCGTGCTCACCGGCCACGACCGCGACGAGATCGGCATGCTGGTGTTCGCGAGCCCCCAGGGTGCCGCGCTTGCGCCGCAGGCCATGGGCGAACGCATCGCCGGCGTGCTGCGCGCGCTGCGCGACGAGGGCGCGGGCTCCTCGCAGTGCCCCGCCTGCGCGCTGGTGCTCGCCGAGCCGCCGAGCCTCGACGCGGGCGAGATCACCGACAAGGGCTACATCAACCAGCGCGCGGTGCTGACGCGCCGCGCGGCGGAAGTGCAGCGGCTGCATGCGCGCACGCCGGGCGATGCGCAGGTGGTGCGACTGGAGGGCTGATTTCCGCTCGCCGGTGCAGATGACCGCCCACTGCTACGGCTGCGCCAGCCACTTGCGCCACAGCACCAGCGCCTTGTCCTGGTAGCGCCGGGTGGCGGCGAGCAGCGCGGTGCGCGGCGCGGTCGACATGAGTTCGGCCGGCAGCAGCGGGTCGCGGATGATGTGCGCGATCACGGCACGGCCCAGCAGCAGCGACTCGCGCGTCGCGGTCTCGAGCTTCTGGGTGGCGAGCCGCTTCTCGCTGCGTTCCACGCCCGTCTGCAGGCGGCGGTAGTCGGCCTCCATGGCGCGCACATTCCACAGCTTGCGCGCGGCCGCCTGAGCCGCATCGTCGAGGTCGGCGATGCGGAACACCAGCGCGCCGGAGGACAGCCCCAGTGCCGCCAGGTGCTTGCGCTCGGCCGCGAGGCCGCCCGAGAGGTTGTCGGGCCGGATGTGCAGGCCCGGGTGCAGCGCGGCGAAACCGCGCAGCGACAGCGCGAGCGCGTGATGGCGCCACGCGGTCTTGTCGGCGCGCGGCACGCCGGCGTCGTGCACCGCCAGCCAGTCGCCGCGCCATGCGACGGTCTGCGCCTGCCGGTTGCGCCAGGCATCGACGGTGCGCGACAGCGCCGCGCCCTTGCGGTCGAGCATGTAGCTGCCGCGCTCGCCGCGCGCGATCTTGCCCTCGGCCGCGAGCCGCGTCAGGCCCACGCGCAGGGTCGACTCGCCGATGCCCATGAGCGCGCCCGCACGGCACAGCGCCTGCGCGCTCAGCGTGCCGCCGTCGGCCACCAGAAGGTCGAGGATCAGGTCGGGCGCGCTGGGGACGGCGACCGGCACATTACATACTTTGTCCATGTTTGCAGGGGAGAGAAATATTTCCTACGATCATCGTGAGCGATCGAGCATGTAAGTTTGCCCGGAAGGATGCGCGCATGGCCATGCAATACGTGAACTGCGACACAGATGGCGCCGTCTGCACCATCACCCTGAACCGGCCCGACAAGCGCAACGCGGTCGACGGCCTGGTGGCGGCCGAACTGCGCGAAGCCTTCGGCCATTTCGAGGCCGAAGATGCATTGCGCGTCGCGGTGCTGACCGGCGCGGGCGGCCACTTCTGCGCGGGCGCCGACCTCTCCGCCGTGGGCGACCCCGCCCGCCGCAACGAGCTCGACCCCGAAGGCGGCGGCAGCGGCCCGATGGGCCCCACGCGCATGGCGCTGTCGAAGCCGCTGATCGCGGCGGTGAACGGCTTCGCGGTGGCCGGCGGCCTCGAGCTCGCGCTGCTGGCCGACCTGCGCGTGGCCGACGAGGACGCGGTGTTCGGCGTGTTCTGCCGCCGCTGGGGCGTGCCGCTGATCGACGGCGGCACGGTGCGGCTGCCGCGCATCGTGGGCATGGGGCGAGCGCTCGACATGATCCTCTCGGGCCGCCCGGTGGGCGCGCCCGAGGCGCTCGCGATGGGCCTGGTCAACCGCATGACGCCGCCCGGCGGCGCGCTGGCCGCCGCGCAGCAGCTGGCGCGCGAGATCGCCGCCTTTCCGCAGCGTTGCATGCTGGCCGACCGGCGCTCCGCCTACGAGCAATGGGACATGCCGCTGGCCGAGGCCCTGCGCCGCGAAGGTGCGCTGGGCGTGCCGGTGGTCTTCGCCGAGGGCCAGGCCGGCGCCGCGCGCTTTGCCGGCGGCGCCGGGCGCCACGGCGAGTTCGGAAGCTGAAAACCTGGCCTACCCCTGGCCGATGCGGCGCAGCGTGGTCCGCAGCGCCTTCGCGAAGCGCGGGTCGGCCATGGCGCCGACATTGAAGCGCGACCAGCGCGACACCTGCGTCGAGTCGACGGCGAAGATGCGCCCCGGCGCCATCACGATCTTGCGCGGCAGCAGCTCCTTGGCGAAGGCCAGCGAGTCGGCCACGCCGGGCAGCGCGGCCCACACGTAGAGCGACTGGGGAGTGCGCGCGAACACTTCCGCGCCGACCGACTCGAAGAGCTTCATCGCGTTGCGCGTGGCCTCGCCCAGCCGCGTCTGCAGCCGGTTCAGGTGCCGCTGGTAGTGGCCTTCGCTGAGGATGACGTCGACGGTGCGCTCGGCGTACTCCGAGCTGCTCACGTGGATCAGCGCCTTCAGGTCGGCGAGATCGCTCGCGAGGTCGGCGCCGCATGCGATGAAGCCCACGCGCAGCGCGGCCGAGAACGACTTGGAGAAGCTGCCGATGTAGATCGTGCGCTCCAGCTGGTCGAGCGCGGCCAGCCGGGGCAGCGCCGTGGGCTTGAAGTCGGCCAGCGGATCGTTCTCGACGATCAGCAGGTCGTGCTTCTGCGCGAGCTGGAGCACGCGGAATGCCTTGGCGGGCGAGATGTCGGAGCCGGTGGGGTTGTGCGCGATCGACTGGGTGAAGAAGAGGCGCGGCCGCTCGGCAACGAGCAGGCGCTCCAGCGCTTCCAGGTCGGGCCCGTCGGCCAGGCGCGGCACGCCCAGCACCTGCGCGCCCGCGAGCTTGAGCTTGCCGAACAGCGGGTAGTAGCCCGGGTCGTCCACCAGCACCTTGCCGCCGGGCGGCACGAAATAGCGGATGACGATGTCCATGGCCTCGTTGGCGCCGTGCGTGAGCACGATCTGCCGCGGCTCGGCGCCGATGCCGAAGTCGGCCAGCTTGCGCACGAGGTGATCGCGCAGCGGCGCGTAGCCGAAGCGGCTGCCGTAGCGAAAGAGCGCGCCGAGCCCCGTGCGTACGACCTTGGGGTGGTACTTGTCGAGCCGCACGTCGGCCAGCCACTCGACCGGCGGAAAGCCGTCGCCCACGGCGATCGCGTCGGGCTCGGTCTTGAGCTGCTCGCGCATGAGCCACACGATGTCCATCGCGCGGCCGAGGCTGCCGGCGTCTTCCTCCGCGGGCCCGGGGGCCGAGGGCCGCGCGCACACGAAGTAGCCCGAGCCGCGCCTGGGCTCGACCAGCCCGCGCGACACCAGCAGCTCGAAGGCGGCGACCACGGTGTTCTTCGCATAGCCGTGCAGCTGCGCCAGTTCGCGCAGCGAGGGGAGCTTGTCGCCGGCCTTGTAGGCGCCGCTCGCGATCTGGCGTTCGATGGCGTTGGCGAGCGAATCGGCGATGGTGGTCATGGCCTGCGACTGTGACACAGCGGGCGCGAACGGCCACCCACTGTCTCCACTGTCCCGCCAAACTGTGCCTTCCGGCGGCGGTACAGCCGACCTAAATTGCCTGCTCCCGAACTCGCATTCAAAAGAGACACGCAACGATGGTCGCCGATTCCCGCCTTCCCAACTTCCGCGCACTGACACCCGCGCAGCGCCTCGAACACATCGCGGGCATCGCCTCGCTCACCGCCGACGAGACCGCCCTGCTCGCCCGGCCCGGCGCCCTGGGCATGGACCGCGCCAACGGCATGATCGAGAACGTCATCGGCACCTTCGAGCTGCCGCTGGGCGTGGCCGGCAACTTCGTGGTGAACGGCCGCGAGTACCTGGTGCCGATGGCGGTGGAAGAACCCTCGGTGGTGGCCGCGGCCTCGTTCATGGCCAAGCTGGCGCGCGAAGGCGGCGGCTTCGAGGCATCGAGCACCGGACCGCTGATGCGCGCGCAGGTGCAGGTGGTGGGCATCGGCGATCCGCAGGGGGCGCGGCTCGCGCTGCTGCGGGCGCGCGAGCGCATTCTGGAAATAGCGAACAGCCGCGACAAGGTGCTGATCGGCCTGGGCGGCGGCTGCCGCGACATCGAGGTGCATGTGTTCGAGAGCACGCCGCGCGGCGCGATGGTGGTGATGCACCTGATCGTCGACGTGCGCGACGCGATGGGCGCGAACACGGTCAACACCATGGCCGAGGCGGTGTCGCCGCTGGTCGAGGAGCTCACCGGCGGCACGGTGCGGCTGCGCATCCTGTCGAACCTCGCGGACCTGCGGCTGGCGCGCGCCCGCGTGCGGCTCGCACCGGCCGTGCTCGCCACGCGCGAGCGCAGCGGCGAGGAAGTGGTGGAAGGCGTGATCGACGCCTACACCTTCGCGGCCGTCGACCCCTACCGCGCGGCCACGCACAACAAGGGAATCATGAACGGCATCGACCCGGTGATCGTCGCCACCGGCAACGACTGGCGCGCGGTCGAGGCAGGCGCACACGCGTACGCCTGCCGCCATGGCCGCTACACCTCGCTCACGACCTGGGAGAAGGACAACACCGGCGCGCTGGTCGGCACCATCGAGCTGCCGATGCCGGTGGGGCTGGTGGGCGGCGCCACCAAGACGCATCCGCTGGCGCGGCTGGCGCTGAAGGTCCTCGGCGTGCAGTCGGCACAGGAGCTCGGCGAAGTGGCCGCTGCGGTGGGCCTTGCGCAGAACCTGGGCGCCCTGCGCGCGCTGGCCACCGAAGGCATCCAGCGCGGCCACATGGCACTGCACGCACGCAACATCGCGCTGGTGGCCGGTGCCGCCGGCGAGGAGATCGACGCCGTCGCGAAGCAGATGGCGGCCGAGCACGACGTGCGCACCGACCGCGCGGTGGCGCTGCTCGAAGCGCTGCGCAAGAACAAGAAGTAGGCAGGCAGGCAGACAGGAAGGCGTTGCGGGCCGCGCCCGCATCAACAACAACGACGGAGACGACAGCATGAAGACGGACAGTGCAGGCCGCGCGAGATGGCGGCTGGTTGAAATATGGGGCGACACCGCCGACCTGGGCCACCTCGCGTGGTCGATCGCCATCGGCCTCGTGGTGAGCCTCGCGGGCTTCCTGGTGGCCAACCGCGTGCTCGCGAGCACGGTGGGCACGCCCGAGCTGGCACGGGCCTACGCCATGCTCGCGGGCCTGGGCGGCTGCGTGCTGTCGGGCCTGATCTGCGCCTGGCTCTTCACGCCCAAGCGCGAGGTGATCGAGGGCACGGGCGCCGATCCGCGCTGGCGCGAGGAAGTGCTGGCCGAACTGGCCGGCGAGCACGGCGACCTGGGCTCGGTGGCCGACCTGCCCCCTGCGGTGGTGCGCGAGATGAAGGAGCTCGAGATCCACGACCTGTTCGCCTCGTACCGGCCACGCGCCGCGCGGCAGGAAGGCGGCGCGCCATGATCGCCGCATCGCTGCTCGACCAGATCCTCGTCGCCACCGGCATGGGCCTTGTCGGCGCCGTGGTGTTCGCCGCCATCGGTCTCGTCTCGGGCACCGACGAGACCACCACGCTCGCGCCGCTGACGCTGCTGGTGGTGCTGCTGGGCGTACCGCCCGAGGGCGTCTTCACCTTCTTCCTGGCCGCGGCCGTGGCCAAGCACATGACGCACGCGGTGCCCACGGCGCTGCTGGGCATTCCGGGCGACACCATGGCCACGCCGCTGCTGCAGGACGCCAACGTGCTGCGCAACCTCGGCGTGCCGCACATCGCGCTGCGCAAGATGGTGTCGGGCGCGATCATCGCGGCCTTCATCTCGGTGCCGCTGGCCGTGCTGTTCGCGGTGCTGCTGGCGCCCTACGGCGCGGCCATCACCAAGGCGGCGCCGTGGATCTTCGTGGTGGCAGCCGTGGCCATCGCGTATTTCTCGAGCGGGCGCTGGGCCTCGGTGGCGACGCTGGTGCCCTTCGTGGTGGTGATCGTGGCGCTGCAGGCGCTCACGGGCAAGTACGGCGTGAAGCTCAGCATCAGCTACTTCCTGGGCATCGCCATCGGGCCGCTGGTGGCCGACCTGTTCTCGGTGATCTCGCCGGCCGCGCGTGCGCGCATGAAGCGCGAGAAGGTGCGCACCTTCTCGCTGGCGCCCGACGTGAAGGGCTGGTCGGGCTACTTCCCGAACCCGTTCAAGGTGCTAGACCGCGGGCAGGTGAAGTGGACCTTCGCGACGGCGGCCGTCTCCAGCGCCACCTTCGTGTTCAGCCCCGTCGCGATGACGGTGGTGCTCGGCGAGCTGGTGGGCTCGCGCGTGAAGCACGCCTACCATCGGCTCACGACCACGCTGGCCGCGCGCAACGGCGTGACCGAGGCCACCTACATCGCCGAGGCGCTGATTCCGCTGATCGCCATCGGCCTGCCGCTGAGCCCGGTGGCCGCGGGGCCGGCCGCGCCGCTCTTCAACGCGCCGCCCGTCTTCACCATCGACGCGGCCAGCGGCCAGACCCACAACCTGCACAACCTGCTGAGCCACTGGGAGTTCCTGGGCTACGGGATGCTGGCGGTGGTGCTGGCGGCGCTGGTGGCCTATCCGTTCACGATGAACTTCGCACGCCGCGCGGCGCTCTTCGTCTCGCGCAAGGTCAGCCACGAGGCGATCATCGCGACCTTCGTGGGGCTGATCGTGGTGATCAGCGTGTGGGAAGGCCAGTTGCTCGGGCTGCTGGTGATCCTGACGATGGGGCTGCTGGGCGGGCTGCTGTCGCGCGCCATCGGCTTCAACACCGGCGTGCAGTTCATGGGTTACTACACGGCGGTGCTGACGGTGCCTGCGGTGGTGAAGGCCTTCGGCTGATCGGAGAAAGAGGCTGTCAGCGCACCTTCGCGCAGACCGCCTCGAACACCGCGCCGCTCACCGTCTCGGGCTTGCCGACGGGCGACCACCGGGTGTGGCGGCCGATGTCGAGGTCGTGCACCTCGAGCGGCCCGTTGTAGCTGACGACACGGCGCATCTTCTCGCGGCGGCCCTTGCAGTCGTAGTCGCCCAGGTAGTTGGACGCGCGGAAGGGCTGCTTGCCCACGTCGTTCTGGAGCTCGAAGTAGTCGTAGCGGGTCCAGGCCTCGACGAATTCGCCGTGGGGGCGGATCGACGGGATCTTCAGCGAAACCTTCTTGCGGGCCGTGGTCATGAGCTGTGTCCACTCCTGCTGTTTCGGCTGGGGCTGCGCGGAGACACAAGGGACGGCGGCCACCAGCGCAAGGACGCCGACGGCGGGGATCAGGCGAAGGAACGGGTTCACGGCTCGGACTCCCTGTGTGGTTCTGTATGTCTGCGTGGGCCGGCGCCGGCCGGCAGCCGGAAGATATCAAAGCAGGCCCAGGGCAGCTCAGCGCGGCTTCGGCTGGGTCTTCTTCGGGGTCGGCTTCGGCGCAGGCTTCGGCTTGTCGCCGCCGAACAGCTTTTCCACCTGCTGCCCCACGCGCGCCCCGATGGCGGTGCCCACACCCGGCAGCACCGCGCTGCCGATGGCCGCGCCGGTGAGCGCGGCGCCGGTCAGCGAGAGTTCGGGGTCGCTCATGCTGCCGCCCACCTTCAGCGGCACGCCGACCACGCCGTCGACGAGGTCGACCGCGATCTCGCCGTCGAGCTTGCGGTTGAAGAGCTTCAGGTTGCCGCTGGCGGTGAGCACGCCCGAGCGGGCCTTGAGGTTGCTGTACTGCATCACCACGCCGTCCTCGGTGCCCTGGGTGTCGAGGGTGCCGGTGAGTTCGTCCAGCGCGGTGGTGCCTCCTCGGCTGATGCCTGCGGTGGTGACGGCCTTGGCCACGTCCAGCCTGGTGAGCGTGGCCGGTTGGACCGAGAAGGTGGTGCGGGTGTGCAGGCTGCGGATGAGCGCGCCGAGATCCTCGGCGCTCGCCGCCTCGGCCGCGAGCGTGGTGGTGCCCGAGAACTTGCCGGCCACCGAGGTGCGGCGGCCGAAGGCCTGCACCAGGCTCTCGATGTCGATCTGGCGCGGCTCCAGGTCGGCCGAGAGCTGGAGCTTGCCGTCGGGCTGCGTCTCGAGGCGGGAGACGCCGTTCCAGGTGCCGCCGCCCACGTCGATGCGGGTGCGCCAGCGGTCCTGCCCGGCCTGGCGGTCCAGGCGCAGGCGCACCGCAGAGGGAGTGCCGGCGCGCTCGATGCGGGCCTGGCGCGGCCGCCAGCCGGGGTCGAAGCGGATGTCGCCGTCGTAGGCCAGCGAGATGTCGCGCCGGTCGATCCAGCTCACGTCGCGCCAGCGCAGCTGTTCCACGGGGACGGGCGCGAGCGTCCATGGCGCCGGCAACGCGATGACGCCCTCCCCGCTCTCCCGCGGCTTGGGCCCCTTGCCCCGGAAGGCACGCACCGAGGCGCGCGGCAACACCAGGCCGTCGACCTCGATCTCGTCCACCGCAATGACGCGCTGCAGCAGCGGCGCGAACTGCAGCTGCACGCTCACGCGGCGCAGGGTGATGGGACGGGGCTGGTCGGTGGCGATGTCGGACAGCACGAGCACGGGTACCGGCACCAGCGCCCAATGGGCGCCGCCCACCTTCAGGGCCACGCCGAAGCGCTTCTCGAAGGCCTCGGCGATCTTCGCGGCCACCTCGTCGTCGGTGGGCAGGCGCGCGCTCACCACCCACACCAGCGCGCCCACGCCCAGCAGCAATGCAACGGCGATGCCGAGGAGCCAGCGGCGCAGGGGGAGCTTCATCGGCGCAAGGTAGCACGCAAAGGCGACTCGGTTTGTCAGCCGCCATCGCTATAGTTTTGGCCACTGTTACAGGCAGGAAGAAAGAAAGAGGCACTGAATGCGTATCTGGAAGAAAGAGGTCTCCGTCGAGACCCTGACGAGCAACCACGTGGGCACCGTCGTCTCCGCGCTGGGCATCGAGTTCCTGGAGGTGGGCGACGACTTCATCCGCGCCCGCTGCCCCGTGGACGAGCGCACCCGCCAGCCCTACGGCATCCTGCACGGCGGCGTGTCGGTGGTGCTGGCCGAGACGCTGGGCTCCTGCGGCGCCCACTACTCGGCCCCCGAGGGCGACCGCGCCGTGGGCCTGGACATCAACGCCAACCACATCCGCTCGGTGACCAGCGGCTGGGTGATCGGCACGGCGCGGCCGGTGCACCGGGGGCGCACCACGCAGGTCTGGCAGATCGACCTGACCAACGAGGCGGGCGAGCTGACCTGCGTATCGCGCATCACGATGGCGGTGCTGCAGGCGCGCTGAAGGCGGCGGTTTTCTTTCTCCTGCGGCAGGGTGCATGCCGGTGTTCAGGGCGGGGTTCATCACCCACAATCACGCCCCGGGAAAGCCGGGACGTCCCGGCCACCGAGCACTACATCCAACAAGAGGAGATAGAAGAATGTTCAACTGGACTGAACGGCCCGCGTCCGCGCTGGCCAACGGCGCGGTGATCGCGCCCGACGAGCGGCTGCCCTGGCTGCAGACCGGCGCGATGGGCGTGCAGCACGTCATCGCGATGTTCGGCGCCACGGTGCTGGCGCCGATCCTGATGGGCTTCAACCCCAACATCGCGATCCTGATGAGCGGCATCGGCACGCTCATCTTCTACTTCGTCACCGGCGGCAAGGTGCCCAGCTACCTGGGCTCGAGCTTCGCTTTCATCGGCGTGGTGATCGCCGCCAGCGGCTACACGGGCAAGGGGCCCAACGCCAACATCGCGGTGGCGCTGGGGGGCATCGTGGCCTGCGGGGTGGTGTACATCCTGATCGGGGCCATCGTGCAGGCCATCGGCACGGGCTGGATCGAGCGCTTCATGCCGCCCGTGGTCACGGGCGCGGTGGTGGCGGTGATCGGGCTCAACCTGGCGGGCGTGCCGGTCAAGAACATGGCGGCCGGCAACTTCGACGCCTGGATGCAGGCCGTGACCTTCCTCTGCGTGGGCCTGGTGGCGGTGTTCACCCGCGGCATGCTGCAGCGCCTGCTGATCCTGGTGGGGCTCATTCTGGCGACGCTGGTCTACGCCGCGCTGACCAATGGCATGGGCATGGGCAAGCCGGTGGACCTGAGCGGCATCGCCAACGCGGCCTGGTTCGGCATGCCGACCTTCACCGCGCCGGTGTTCACGGCCAACGCGATGCTGCTGATCGCGCCCGTGGCGATCATCCTGGTGGCCGAGAACCTGGGCCACCTGAAGGCGGTGACGGCCATGACCGGCCGCAACCTCGACCCGTACATGGGCCGCGCCTTCATCGGCGACGGCATCGCCACCGTGGTGAGCGGCGCCGCAGGCGGCACGGGCGTGACCACCTACGCCGAGAACATCGGCGTGATGGCGGCCACGCGCATCTATTCCACCGCCGTGTTCGTGGTGGCCGCCGTCATCGCGCTGGTGCTGGGCTTCAGCCCGAAGTTCGGCGCGCTGATCCAGGCCATTCCGCTGCCGGTGATGGGCGGCGTGAGCATCGTGGTGTTCGGCCTGATCGCCATCGCGGGCGCCAAGATCTGGGTCGACAACAAGGTCGACTTCTCGCAGAACAGGAACCTGATCGTGGCGGCCATCACGCTGATCATCGGTACGGGCGACTTCACGCTGAAGTTCGGCGACTTCGCCCTCGGCGGCATCGGCTGCGCGACCTTCGGCGCGATCATTCTTTACGCGCTGCTGGGCCGCTCCAGGAATTGAACTGCGAGCGAGCCCTTCCAGGGATACCGTGGAACCGGCTTTGCCGGGCCACCGGTATCGCCCCCTGCAAGGGGGTTGGCGAAGCGACACGAAGTGCCGCGAAGCCTGGGGTTAGCTTGGTAACCTCATGAAAGAAGTGTTTGCCGGAGGGCCTGAGGCGGGGGCCCTTCACCGGCCTTTGGCCCGCGCCCGTTAGACTCCAACGCTTTTCGCACCGACGTTTTCCCAATGGCCGATGTCTCCGCCGCGCGCACCAAGGCGGTTTTCGAATTCAAGAGCGCCACGCTGCCGCTGATCGCAGTGATCCTCAAGACGTCCGACCTGGACGTGCTGGCCGAGGCGCTCGACGCCCAGCTGGCGGATTCGCCCGACTTCTTCGAGCAGGAGCCGGTGGTGATCGACCTCTCGCTGCTGCAGGAGTCGCAGGATGACGGCGACATCGACTTCGCCGCCCTGCGCGGCCTGCTGGCACGCCACCAGACGCAGCCCATCGCGGTGCGCGGCGGCAACGACACCCAGCACGCCGCAGCGCGCGCGGCCGGCCTCTCGGTGGCGGCCATGCCCGCGGCCCCGGCGCCCCGCGCCCCGGCCCCGCCGGCCGAGCCCCCGGCCTCCGAGGCCCCGCAGATCGTGCGCGAGGTGCCGGTGCCGGCCAACGGCACGCTGCTGATCGACAAGCCGCTGCGCTCGGGCCAGCAGGTCTACGCCCGCGGCGGCGACGTGGTGGTAACCGCCATCGTGAGTTTCGGCGCGGAAGTCATCGCCGACGGCAACGTGCACGTGTACGCGCCGCTGCGCGGCAAGGCCATTGCCGGCGCGCGCGGCAACACCGAGGCGCGGATCTTCTCGACCTGCATGGAGGCCCAGCTGGTAGCCGTGGCCGGCATCTACCGGACCAACGAGGTGCCGCTGCCCGACACGGTGCTGGGCAAGCCGGCCCAGGTGCGCCTGGACGGCAAGAAGATTTCCATCGACCCCATTCCCTGACCGGACGAACCCGATCACGGAATGCGGCGACCCTGACAAGCAACAACTGAATCGAAACAAGAAGGAATGGCCATGGCCAAAATTGTGGTGGTGACTTCGGGCAAGGGCGGCGTCGGCAAGACGACGACGAGCGCCAGCTTCGCGTCGGGCCTCGCGCTCGCGGGCAAGAAGACGGCGGTGATCGACTTCGACGTGGGCCTGCGCAACCTCGACCTGATCATGGGCTGCGAACGCCGCGTGGTGTACGACCTGATCAACGTCATCCAGGGCGAGGCCAACCTGAGCCAGGCGCTCATCAAGGACAAGCAGTGCGACAACCTGTTCGTGCTGGCCGCCTCGCAGACGCGCGACAAGGAAGCGCTCACGCAGGAAGGCGTCGAGAAGGTGCTGGCCGACCTCGCCGCGATGGACTTCGAATACATCGTCTGCGACTCGCCCGCGGGCATCGAGACCGGCGCCATGATGGCCATGCACTTCGCCGACGAGGCGCTGGTGGTGACCAATCCCGAGGTGTCCTCGGTGCGCGACTCCGACCGCATCCTGGGCATGCTCAGCAGCAAGACCAAGCGCGCCAAGGAAGGCGGCGAGCCCATCAAGGAACACCTGCTGATCACCCGCTACAACCCCAACCGGGTGGCAGGCGGCCAGATGCTCTCGCTGGAGGACATCCAGGACATCCTGCGCATCAAGCTGATCGGCGTGATCCCCGAGTCGGAGAGCGTGCTGCACGCCTCCAACCAGGGCGTGCCGGCGATCCACGACAAGGAAACCGACGTGGCCCAGGCCTACACCGACGTGGTGGCGCGCTTCCTCGGCGAGGACCGGCCGATGCGCTTCGTCGAGGCGGAGAAGCCGGGCTTCTTCAAGCGAATCTTCGGGAGCAAGTAGCCCATGTCCTTCCTCTCGTTCCTGCTGGGCGAAAAGAAGAAGACTGCGAGCGTCGCGAAAGAGCGGCTGCAGATCATCCTCGCCCACGAGCGCTCGAGCCTCAGCGGCAAGAAGCGGCCCGACTACCTGCCCGAACTCCAGCGCGAGCTGGTGGCGGTGATTTCCAAGTACGTGTCGATCAACGCGGACGACATCAAGGTCAACCTGGAGACCCAGGACAACCTCGAAGTGCTCGACATCAAGATCGAGCTGCCCGACCCGGCTCCGACGCCGGCGCGCTGAGCGCGAAGGACCTGAAGCGCAGCGCCGGGCCCGCGTTCAGCGCTGCGCCACGAAGCGCGCCACCTGCGTCAGCACCTCGGCTTCCTTGAGGATGCGGCGATGTCCCCATCCCTGCGTGGCTACGAGCTGCGCACCGCGGATCGCATCGCGATACGCCTGCGCGTCGGCGAAGCGGTTCACGCGGTCGTCGCGGTCATGAACGATCAGCGTGGGCTGCGCGATGCGCGGGCCCACCGCCGCCGGTTCGAGCTGCGGCATCAGCACGCCCTCGCGCGATTCGAAGCGCCGCTGCATCGCGAGGCGCGTGGCTTCGCTCAGCCCGAAGGTGTGGGCGAAGTAGCGCGTGTATTCGCGCGGCGAAGCGGGCGGAGCGAGCAGCACGAGGCGCTCGGCCGGTAGCCCGCGTGCGGCAGCCAGGGCCAGCCCGTTGGCGCCCAGCGAATGCGCGACGGCGGCGCGCAATGCATGGCCATCGGCCGCCAGCCGGGCCGCGACGTAGGCGATGGCGCGCGCGAACTGCGGCGAATTGCTCATCGTGCCGGCGCTGCGGCCATGGGCCGGCAGCTCGAGCAGCACGGGCCGCAGCCCTGCGGCGGCCACGGCCTGTGCGAGCGGCAGCATCTGGCCCGCATGGCCGCCCCAGCCATGCACAAGCAGCACCACCGGTGCCGACTCGGCGCCCGAGTCCTGCGCGGCGAGGTGGTAGATGCCGACGCTGGCCTCTTCGAAGGACCAGTCCTCGCGCCGCCATTCGGCACCGGGGCCCTGCCCGCGATAGAGCCATTTGGGCGGCAGCGGCGTGCCGAAGACGCGGTAGGCGGCGCGCACCGCCAGCGCCGGCCAGAAGCGCTGCGAGGTGGTGAGGCCGAAGCGCAGCGCGCGCATCGTGCGGCTGGGCCGGTAGTAGTTGGACTGCGCGGCGTGGCCGGCTGCTGGAGGGGAAGTGCTCGTCATGGATCGGTGGTCCTTCCGGGCTTCAGTACCAGACCCAGTCGCGGTTGCTGCGCGGCAGGCTGCGCAGGGTGTCGCGAAGGCCCTTGATGCCAAGGACGGCCGCGTAGGCGGCTAGAAAGAGGGCAATGATCAGCATGGTGCTTCTCCTGTTTTATCGCACGGCTGTGCGAAATTTTGGCAAATCGAACGCAGGGAATCCGCCTGGTTCTTGAAGGGGCCTCGCTCAGGCGAGGTAGCTGGAAAGAAGCCGCTGCCAGGTCTGGGTGGCGCGGTCGGCGGCCTGCGGGTCGCGCAGGAAGCGCGCGTCGTGCAGCTGGGTCATGGTCACGCCGTTGAGCTCGCTCACGAGCTGCGCCGGATCGGTGTCTGCCTTGAGCTCGCCCGTCTCGATGGCCTGCAGCACGGTGCGGCGCAGCGCGGCGCGCCAGCGGGTGATTTCGCCGAGCAGCACGTCGCGCAGCTCGCCCTCGCGGTCGTCGAACTCGAAGGCGCCGGCCATGTAGAGGCAGCCGGTGTGCATCTCGACATCGCGCGTGCGGGCGATCCAGCGCGACACGATATCGTTGAGCCGGGCCAGGCCCTTGGGCTTCTGCATGGCGGGCACGAACACATCGGCCAGGAAGCCGCGGCCGTACTCCTCGATGACGGCCTTCTGCAGCGCCTCGCGCGAACCCACGCGCGAGAACACGCCGCTCTTGGACAGGCCCAGCCTGCTGGCCACGGCCTGCAGCGTGATCGCTTCCAGGCCTTCTGCCAGCGCGAGGTTCATTGCCGCGCCGACGATGGCGGCGCGGGTGAGTTCGCTTTTCTGGGTCTTGGCGTCCATGCGGCGAACTTTAGCACAGCCGTGCGAAATCACAAGTGCCTGGAGAAAGGCCGCTGCTGGAGCGCCTTAAAGATGTTTTGCTCATGTGAAACCAACAAACGCATCGTTCCCCGAATAAGCGCTTCTGCCGAGAATCGCCGGTCGGCCCCAGCCGGGGCTTCGATGACTCCTCCGCGCCAGATGAACTTCCAACAACTGCGCTCGGTACGCGAGGCCGTTCGTTGCGGCTTCAACCTGACCGAAGTCGCCCACACACTGCACACCTCCCAGCCCGGCGTGAGCCGGCAGATCCGCGAGCTCGAGGAAGAGCTCGGCATAGAACTCTTCGTGCGCGCCGGCAAGCGGCTCACGGGGCTCACCGAACCTGGCGGGCACGTGCTGCCGATCATCGAGCGCATGCTGATGGAGAGCAGCAACCTCAAGCACGCGGGCCAGGAGTTCGTCGCGCAGCAAAGCGGCCTGCTCTCGGTGGCGGCCACGCACTCGCAGGCGCGCTACGCGATGCCGGTGGCCGTGCAGGAATTCCGCGCGCAGTTCCCGAACGTGAAGCTGCACTTGCACCAGGGCTCGCCCAAGCAGATCGCGCAGATGCTGCTGGACGGCGAGGCCGACGTGGGCATCGCCACAGAGGCGCTGGGCGACTATCCGCAGCTGGTCGCCCTGCCCTGCTACCGCTGGACGCATTCGGTAATAGTGCCGCCGGGGCATCCGCTGCTCGACGCGCCGCTCACGCTGGAGGCGCTCGCGCGCTATCCGCTCATCACCTACGACACGGGCTTCACCGGCCGCTCGCGCATCGACGAGGCCTTCGAGCAGCGCGGACTGCAGCCCAACATCGTGCTGGCCGCGATGGACGCCGACGTGATCAAGACCTACGTGCAGCTGGGCCTGGGCATCGGCATCGTGGCCGGCGTGGCCTACGAGGCCGAGCGCGACACGCAGCTGCGCGCAATCGACGCGGGGCGGCTCTTCGGCATCAACCTCACCAAGCTGGCCGTGCGGCGCGGCACTTACCTGCGCAAGTATGTGTACGCCTTCATCGAATCTTTCGCGCCCACGCTGACGCGCGCGGTCGTCGAAGGGGCTCTGGGAGACCAGGAGAAGGCCTCCCACTACGAAATCTAGGCTTTGTCCAGAAGCTGGAAGCGGTTGTGTACCGGGGACGACAGAATGGTTAAAAAAGAAGTCTGAAGCTTCACACAAGCGGCGTACATTCGGGTTAATTCCTTGGCTTCCTGGAAATGGATCAGCAATGGCATCGTCGACCTCGCAGCAGCAGCAACAGCAAACAAAGGCCTCCCGGAGGGCGGCCGATGCAGCGGAGCGGCGAGAACGCCTGAGACGGAGCCTGCCCGCCACGGTTGAACTGCTGCAGAGCCGACAGGCCGACCGCATCGACGACGCCGACATCGACGCGTACGTGAGCCTCAACTGGCTCGAGTGGCACGGCGGCGGCCTGCGCCTGACCATCACGGGGCGCAACGTCTGCGCCCAGTCGATACCCGCGGCATTGGCCTGAGGGCCTTCCTTCTCCGCGCAAACGAAAAAAGCCGCCGCAGTTGCTTGCGGCGGCCTTGCGACACGTGCCGGTTCCGCTTACTGGCCGGCGATGATGTTCGCGATCACGCCCGTGGCGATGGCCGCGAGCACGAAGTCGCCGCCCACGCCCACCCACTGATAGCCGCGGGGCGGCTGCTGCAGCCTGTAGGCGCGCCAGTCCTGCACCACGTAGTTGCGGCCACGGTACTCCGGCGGCACGCGGCCGCCACGACGCCATTCCGTATGCGGTTGCGGGAAACCGCGGCGGTCGAACTGGCGGCCATCCCGGAAGTCCTGGTTGCCGCGGTAGTGGTCGCCGTGCGGGCCGCGCCGATCGAAATTGCGGTCGCGCTGCTCATAGCGGCCATCGCCGGGACGGCCGTTGTTGTCGAAGCGCCGATCCTGCGCAAAGGCACTCCCTGCGGCCATGCACATCGCGAGTGCCGCGGCGCCCACGGCCATGATCTTCGAGTTGGTCTTCATCCGGAACTCCTTCATGCGTTGATGACGAGTTCATTGTGTGCCGCGCGTGTATCCGATTCGGCCGCTTCAGGTCGCGGTCAGGTGAAATCAGGTAAGCGCTGGTATCCGCGCGGCGCCTTGTCCTTCATGTGACTGGCACGTAGCGGTTGACCACCATGCCGCTCTCGTAGGCCGTCGAGCCCATCAGCCGCAGCTTGTGGCCCTTGTGGGGGTCGTGGAACACCGAGCGCCCCGCGCCCACGGCCGTGGGGTTCACGAAGAACTGGAACTCGTCGACCAGCCCCGCCGCCACGAGCGCCGACGCGAAGCCCACGCCACCGATGGTGATGATGTCCTTGCCCTGTTCGCGCTTCAGCGCGTTCACTTCTTCCGCCATGCCGCCCCTTGCGATGACGGTGCGCTCCCACCGCGAAGACTCGAGCTTGTCGGTGAGCACGACCTTGCGCGCCTCGACGATCTTCTGCGCGAAGGCGTAGTGCGGATCCGCGGGAAATCTCTTCGCGGCACGGCCCCAGTGATCGAGGTAGCCCTCCTGCACGATGAGCCGGCTCAGCAGGATGGTGTCGATGCCTTCGAAGACGGCGTTGAAGTCGCGCTTCAGCCTGTCGTCCCAACCCCAGCGATCGCCCCAGCCCCAGAGTTGCCAGTCGAGGCTGCCATTGGCCGGCGACACATAGCCGTCGACCGACATCTGCATTTGCAGGATGAGCTTTCTGGTCATGCGCATTCCTCTTGAATCGTTGCCGGCAAGCTTCTGCAGTAGCCGGCGAGAGTTGAAGAACTGATTGCCAAATGCAAGCAGTTGCAGTGTTGGTCAACCGATATAAAAATGCAAGCAGTTTTTGAAAGAGATCGGAAAGACCATGGCCTCCAGCGAAAAGTCGGCATGCCCGATCAACCTCGCGCTCGAAGTCTTCGGCGACCGGTGGAGCCTGCTGATCGTTCGCGACATGATGTTCGCGGGCAAGCGGCACTTCCGCGAGTTCCTGCAGTCGGAAGAAGGCATCTCCTCCAACATCCTCGCGGAGCGGCTGAACAAGCTGGTCGAGTACGGCGTGCTCTCGAAGGCCGACGACCCCAGCCACAAGCAGAAGGCCGTCTACAGCCTCACCCCGACGGGCATCGACCTGCTGCCGGTGGTCACGCAGATCGGCATCTGGGGCCGCAAGTACCGGCCGGTGACCGAGGAAAGTGCAGCGCCTTCCGTGGCCCTCGAAAAGGGCGGCGCCGCCTTGCAGAAGAAGATGCAGGCCGAGTTGCGCAAGACGCACCTCGACTCGCACTAGAGCCAGAACGCGGCGGCCAACGGGCCGGCACTCAGCCCTGGCTGGTGGAGCGAAGACTCAGCCGCCGACCGTGTTGTGGGCCTGGTGCACGCGCGAGCCGCTGCCGCGCCTCGCATCGGGGTCCACCGGCGGCAGGTCGAGTTCGATCAACGCGCCGTGCGCCTTCGCCAGGTCGAAGCTGCCCGTGGACTGCGGCCTGTCGGTGTGCAGCACGAGCGCATAGGGACCTTCGCCGCGCGCCGCGAGGCGCTGGCCGAGCCTGCCCCCGCCGCCGTTCTCTCTCGGCGAGGAGAGCACCAGCACGCTGCGTCCCAGCGCGATGACGGCCATGCGCACGTTGCTGCCGGGCACGGCCACGGGTTCGCCGACGTGAGTGTCGGCATCGGCGGCGATGCTGCTGCCGAGCAGGGCGCGGTAGCGCGCCAGCGTGGCATCGAGGTCGGCGACCGCCACCGCCAGGCTCGCGACGCCCAGGGCGCCGTTGGCGTGCACGCGCACCTCGCCTTCAGGCACTCGCAAGGCGCGCGGCGTGAGGTCGCCGCACAGGAAAGGCAGGTCGGCAGAAAGCGGGCGCGCGGTCTGCCAGCGCAGGCGTTCGCCGTCGGGCCGCACGCGGCCGCCGTCGAGCGGACCTTCGAGCACGAGCCCCCGCCCCTTCGCATCGTCCACGGTGGCGGCGGTGTCGCGCGGCAGCAATGCGAAGTCGACGATGCCTTCGCCGTGCTTGTGCAGCAGCTGCCACCAGCGCTCGCCGGGCGAAGGCTCGCGCCACGCGATCAGCTCGAGGTAGCTGCCGTCGCCGAACACCACCAGCGCGTTGTGCGTGGCGCGGCCCGGATGCTCGCCGCCGCGCAGCACGTGGAATCCGAGCGCGCCGTAGTCGGCGATGGTACGTTCGAGGTCGTGGACCGCGATGACGATGTGGTCGAGCCTGAGTGCCATGAATGCGTTCTCCGTGGATTTCCGGGTTCAGGATGCGGTGCGCGCCGCGCCGCCGCCGCCGAGGTAGGCGTCGCGGATGCGCGTGTCGGCCAGCAGCTCGCGCGCCGGACCCGACAGCACGATGCGCCCGGTCTGCAGCACGTAGCCGTGGTGCGCGATCTGCAGCGCGAGGCTCGCGTTCTGCTCGACCATGAACACCGACACGCCCTGCGCGTTGATGCGCGCGATGAGCTCCAGCACCTTGTCGACGTACAGCGGCGACAGGCCCATGGTCGGCTCGTCCATGCAGATGAGCTGCGGCCGGCCCATGAGCGCGCGCGCCATCGCCACCATCTGCTGCTCGCCGCCCGAGAGCGTGCCGGCCTGGAACTCGATGCGCTCGGCCACGCGCGGGAACAGCTCCAGCATGCGCTCCAGGTCCTGCGCCACGGCCTTGCGGTCACCGCGCGCATAAGCGCCCATCAGCAGGTTCTCGCGCACCGTCATCGCGGGGAACAAACGGCGCGCCTCGGGCACGGAACCGATACCCTTGCGCACGATCTGCGGCGTGCTCAGCCCCAGCGTCGATTCGCCGTTGAAGAGCACCTCGCCCGAGCGCGGCTTGAGCAGGCCCAGCACGATCTTCATCGTGGTCGACTTGCCGCTCGCGTTGCCGCCGAGCAGGCTGACGATCCGGCCCTTGTGCACTTCGATGTCGAGATCGAAGTGCGCCTGCACGGGGCCGTAGAAGCTGTTGATCTTGCGCAGCTGGAGCAGCGCTTGCTCCTGCTGCGGCTCATGGGAGGCAGGTGCTGCGCTGCGTTCGGGCTGCCCCTCATCCCGACCCTCTCCCCAGAGGGGCGAGGGAGCGAGGCCTGTGCGGGCGACTGTGGCGATCATGCGGGCACCGCCTCTTCTTCATTCGGTGTTTCCACCGAGCCCACATGGCGATGGCCGAGGTAGGCCTCGATCACCGCCGGGTCGTTGCGCACCTCGTCCGGCAGCCCTTCGGCGATCTTGCGCCCGTCGTCGAGCACGGCCACGCGGTCAGACAGCTGCATCACCAGGTCGAGCTTGTGCTCGATCAGCAGGATGGCCTGGCCGCGCGCCTTCAGGCCGCGGATGATCTCCAGCATTTCGGCCGTCTCGCTCTCGTTCATGCCGGCGGTGGGCTCGTCCAGCAGCAGCAGGCGCGGCTTCAGCGCGAGCGCGCGTGCGATCTCCACGCGGCGGCGGTTGGCGTAGGAGAGGCTGTAGGCCGGGTGGTCGATGCGCGGGGCAAGGCGCTGGCCGAAGAGCGCGATGATCTCTCGCGCCTCCTCGCGCAGCGCCTCTTCCTCGCGGCGCACCGCGCCGGGCTGCACCAGCGCGAGTGCCAGCTCGGCGATGGCGCCCAGCCCGGGCACACCGCCCAGGCGCGGTTTCACGGCACGCAGCCGCGTGTGCGCGCCGACCAGCACGTTGTCGAGCACAGTCAGATTCGCGAACACGCGCCCGTGCTGGAAGGTGCGCGCCAGCCCGAGTTGCGCGAGCTGCTGCGCAGGCAGGCCGGTGATGTCGTTCCCGTCGAACAGCACCAGCCCTTCGTCGGGCCGGTCGAGGCCGGTCACGAGGTTGAACAGCGTGGTCTTGCCCGCGCCGTTCGGCCCGATCACGCTCAGCAATTCGCCCTCGCCCACGTGCAGGTCGACCGCGTTGACGGCCGTGAGCCCGCCGAAGCGGCGCACGAGGCCGCGTATCTCAAGCAGCGACGGCATCGACCGTTTTCTCCCCCGCCCGAGCCTTCGAGTCGAAGTGCTTCACCTCGGCGCGGATGGTCTGCGGGTTGCGCAGCAGGTTGAGGATGGGGCAGTTGCGCTCCACCGCCTCGAACAGCGCATCGATCTCCTCGCGGCTCGCGGGCGAGTCGATGTGCACCGTGTAGCCGATCTCGTGCGGCCAGATGGGCGTCTTCTCGTGGCCCGGCTTGCCGCCGCGCGGGTCGATGATGCCCGTCACCTCCACCTCGAGGCTCTCGAGCGGAACCTGCCGCTCGGCCGCCTGGATCAGGAAGATGTGCGTGACGCAGGTGCCCAGCACGCCCAGCTGCAGCTCGGGCGAGCTGGGCCCGAGGTCGTAGCCAGCGAAGTCCGGCGGGCTGTCGCTGATGACCTGGTGTTCGCGGATGCGCAGCCGGCGCACACCGCTGCGGCCCTCGGCTTTCACGCTTGCTTTGAGTTGCACGGGCCGCGCTGTGCCGGCTTCGATGGCGGCATTGCGCGCCAGCACGGCGGCGCGCTTCTCGGCGAGGTAGTCGTTGAGGTGGCTCATGGTGGTGTGTTCCTTCAGACAGTGCCCAGCAAACCCTGCGGGCGGAATCGGATCAGGAGAAGCAGTGCGACGCCGTAGATCAGCATCCGGTACTCCGCCGTCACGCGGAACAGCTCCGGCAGGCTCACGAGCGCCACCGCGCCCAGCAGCGCGCCGCTGATGTTTCCGAGCCCGCCGAGGATGACCATCGTCAGCGCCAGGATCGAGATCTGCGAGCCGAAGGTCTCGTGGTTGATGTACGAGTACATGTGCGCGGTGAAGGCGCCGCTCACGCCGGCTGCGAAGCCGCCGAAGCCGAAGGCCAGCGCCTTGTAGCGGTCGGGGCTCACGCCATAGGCGCGCGCGGCCACCTCGTCCTCGCGCACCGCGCGGAAGGTGCGGCCCAGGTGCGAGCGCAGCAGGCGCCACTGCAGCAGCGCGAGCAGCACCATCGCGCCGAACGAAGCCCAGTAGATGGCCTCGTTCGACGAGGCATCGCGCCCGAAGAGCGACAGCGGCGGAATGCCCGACACGCCGATGGGCCCGTGCGTGAGGCTTTCCCAGTTGAGGATGGTGAGCGCCACGATCTCGCCGATGCCCAGCGTGGCGATCGACACGTAGTGGCCGCGCAGCCTGAAGGCCGGGAAGATCAGCGCCGTGCCGATCAGCGAAGTGAGAAGGCCCGCGAGCACGATGCCCGTTCCCACCGGCAGGCGCAGGTCGAGCACCAGCAGCGACGATGCATAGGCGCCGATGGCCAGCAGCCCCGCATGGCCCAGCGAGATCTGCCCGATGGTGCCGGCCACCAGCGTGAGGCTCAGCGCGAGCGCGCCGTAGAGCCACGCGTTGGTGAGCGTCTGCAGCAGGTACGGAGACGGGTCGAACAGCGGCAGCGCCACCGCCGCTGCGAACAGCGCGAGCAGCAGGCTGCGCGGCACGTGCCAAGGTTTGCTCGGCGCGATGAAGGTGCCTGTGAGCGGCTCGGGCGGCAACGCGCGCTTGCGTCCGAACAGCCCGTTGGGCTTCCACAGCAGGATCACAAGCAGCAGCGCAAAGGCGAAGAGATTGCGGTACGGCGTGCCGAGGATCGCCACGCCGTAGCTCTCGATCAGCCCCAGCAGCAAACTGCCCGCGATGGCGCCGGGCACGTTGCCCACGCCGCCGACCACGGTAGCCACCACGCCCTTGAGCGTGGCCTGGAAGCTCATCGCCGGGCTGATGTTGTTGTAGTACATGCCCACCAGCAGGCCCGAGAGCCCGCCCAGCGCGGCGGCGATGGCGAACACTGTCTGGTTCACGCGGTCCACGTCCACGCCCATCTGCTGCGCCGCGTCGCGGTCCTGCGCGGTGGCGCGCACGGCCCAGCCGAGTTTCGTGAAACGCAGGAAGCCGAACAGCACGGCCGCACTCGCGAGGCCGATGCCGGCGATGAGGATGTCGAGCGCGCCGATGGTGCCGGTGCCGATCTGCAGGCGCCAGTCGGGCAACTGCGTGGGCAACGAGCGAGGGTCGGGGCTGAACACCAGCTGCACCAGGATGTCGAGCACGAAGCTGATGCCGATGGTGGCCAGCAGCGGCGCGATGCGCGCAGCGCCCTGTAGCGGCCGTAGGCCCACGCGTTCGATCAGCATGCCCAGCGCGCCCGAGCCGATCACCACCAGCGCGATGGTCACGGGCAGCGGCGTGTGCAGGTACGTGATCGACGCCCAGCCGATGTACGCGCCCACGGTGTACACCGAGCCGTGCGCGAAGTTGATGAGATGCGAGACGCCGAAGATCAGCGCGAGCCCCACCGCCAGCAGCGCATAGATGTTGCCGATGATCAGGCCGTTGACGGTGTAGTCGAAGAACGAAGTGAAGCTCATGGCATGCCGGCTTTGCCCCCTCTCCCGCGTGCGGGAGAGGGTTGGGGTGAGGGTGCAGCGGCCGATGCGAGGGACTGCTGTTTTGCGAAGGCCCCTGCCCTCACCCTGGCCCTCTCCCGCAAGCGGGAGAGGGAACGACGCGCGAGACTGCTCATTTCGATGCAGCCACCGCCGCCTTCTCGTCCAGCTGCGCCCACCTGCCGTCCTTCACGACGAGGTTGACGCTCTTCACGCCGATGATCCGCCGCGTCTGCGCATCGAAGCTGGCCTTGCCGAAGATCACGCTGGGCACGTCCTTGATCTTGTAGAAGGCGTCGCGCACGGCCTTGCGGTCGGCACCGGGGCCTGCCTGGCGCAGCGCGGCGGCGGCGTACACCACCGCGTCGTAGGCGTAGGCGTTGAAGGCGTCGGGCTCCTTGCCGTACCTGGCGCGGAAGCTCTTCACGAAGTCCTGCACCTCGGCGCGCGGCTCGTCGGGATAGAAGGCAGTGTTGGTGTAGATGCCGTTCACCGCCGCGCCGCCGAGCTCGATGAACTTCGGCGAATACACCGAGCCCACCGCGGCGATGGGCTGCTTCAGCCCCACGCTGCGCACCTGGCCCGCGATGAGCGCGCCGTCGGGGTAGTAGGAGATGAGCAACAGCCCGTCGGGGTTGGCGTCGCGCACGCGCACCAGCGACGATCGGAAGTCCTTCTCGTCGGGCTGGTAGCCCTCGGCGATGGCGACCTGCGCGCCGCGCTCCTGCGCGGCCTTCACGAGCACGTCCTTGCTGGTGCGGCCCCAGTCGGTGTTCAGATACAGCACGGCGATGCGCTTGAAGCCCAGCGTCTTCACCGCGAGCTCGGCCAGCAGTGGCTGCGCGTCGGCCTGGCTGATGGAGGGGCTCCAGATGTAGTCGCCGCCCTTGGTGAAGTCGGGGTGCGAGTTGGTGAAGCCCAGCTGCACCAGGCCCGCGCGCTGGTAGATGGGCGAGGCGGCCATCGAGGCCGGGCTGGAGAAGTCGCCGAGCTCGATGAGCACGCGCTTGTCGTTCACCAGCTTCTGCGCGATGGCCACCGACTGGCGCGGGTCGCTCTGGCTGTCTTCGAAGTTGTAGGCCAGCGGACGGCCGTGGATGCCGCCCTGCGCGTTGATGTGCTCCAGCGCGAGGTCGAAGCCGGCCTTCCACTGCGCGCCGTACTGCGCGTTCTGTCCGGTGACGGGCCCGCTCACGCCGAACCACACCGGCTCGCCGGTGGCAGGTGCGGCCAATGCGGCAAAAGGCGCGGCCAGCAGGGCCATGGAGAGTGCGGTCACATGACGCAGGAAGCGGTGGCGGTTCAAGAGCAGCGGCATGGTGTCGTTCGGGTCCGGTGATGGATGGGAGAGGTGCGGGGAGCCAGTCATTCTTCGCCCGCGCTCCACACCGGGGAACGAACAAAAACGGGGAGGCTTATGCGCTTTCCGAGCAAAGGGACAAGCACTCGCGCGGCTTCGGTGCTGCGTTTAAGCTGCGCGCCACATGAAGCGACGACACCTTCTCCATCTGCTGGCGGGCGTATCCGCTGCGAGCCTCCTGGCGGCATGCGGCAGGCGCAAGCCCTCGACGGCGGCGCTGAAGTCCGGAGCCCACGTGCTGGCCCTGGGCGACAGCCTGACCTTCGGCTACGGCGCGCCGCCCGAGGCGTCATGGCCGGTGAAGCTGGGCGAACTCACTGGCTGGCAGGTCGAGAACGCGGGCGTCAATGGCGACACCTCGGCGGGCGCGCTGCAGCGCCTGCCAGGTCTGCTGGGCGGCGCGAGCTACGACGCGATCCTGATCGGCATCGGCGGCAACGACATGCTGCGTGGCGTGTCGGCCGCATCCACGCGCGACAACCTCGTGGAGCTCGTCACCCAGGCGCGCGCGCACACGCCCTACGTGGCCGTGCTGGCGACGCCCGCGCCCGATGCGATGCGAGCGGCGGTGGGGTCGCTCAGCGATGCGCCGTTCTACGAAGAGGTGGCGAAGGCACAGCAGGCGCTGCTGGTCGCCAACGTGTATTCGAGCGTGCTCTCGGATTCGTCGCTGCGCTCCGACCGCATCCATGCGAATGCGCGAGGCTACGAGAAGGTCGCGCAGCTCCTGGCGGATCAGCTCAAGTCCGCTGGCTGGCGTTGAGCAGGTCGACGTAGGCGCCCTGCACCAGCTGGCCGGTGCGCACGCCCAATTGCGCCATGAGTGCATGCGCCTCGGCGATGCCGGCCTCGGCCGACTCGCCCTCCTCCAACACCACTTCGAGCTCGAGGAATTCGCCAAGCCCTTCCACGCGATCGAGGTGGATGCGCGTGCGGCCCGCGAGGAACAGCCGGCGCTGCTTGCGCACCCGGCCCGCCTGGCCCCAGGCGAGCGTGAGCGATTCGCGCAGCACGTCGGGCGTGGCGCAGGGCGTGATCAGGTAGAACGATTCCTTCGGACCGCTGCTGTTGGCGCGACGATAGAAGATCAGCTCCGCGCGGTCGGGCGCGAAGGTGCGCAGCTTGAGGCGGTCGGCGCCGTCGGTGCAGCGGAAGAAGGTGTCTTCCTGCGCGATCTCGATGGGGCCCTTGTCGGCCAGTGTCGCGGCGATGGCTGCAACGCGTTCCACGCTGTCGATGCGGGCCTTGATTTCTATGTTTCTAGACATCTCGGGAAGCTCAAGGCGCGCTGCCTTGCGGGCCCACGGACGGCGGTGCAGCACGCCCGCTCGATCCTGGCGAGAGCTTGCGCCCGAAGGCCTCGCCCACCCGGCGCACGGGCCGGCTGGCCTTTTCCGACACGTTGTTGACGCCGCGCCGCGTAGCTGCGTCGGCGCGGTCGATGCTGCGGCCGGCGGCGTTGGTGCCGCGCTGCACGCTTCCCACAACCTTGCCGCCGCGCGAGGGCGACTTGAGCGTATGGGCGCGCTGCGCCTTCGGCGGGTTGTCGGCGCTCTGGGCCTGCGCGAGACCGGGCAGGCACAGCATCGCGGACATCGCCACGGCAAGCGGCGCGTGGAGAGAGAAGGAAAGTTTCATGGAGCCTCCTTGGTGTCTGTGTCTTCCGCTGCCACAGCGGCAGCACGCGCCATGCGCTCGCTCTTCCAGTAGACGTCGTCGCCGCCGTCCATGCGGTTGAGCACGCGCGCGAGCACGAAGAGCAGGTCGCTGAGCCGGTTGAGGTATTGGCGCAGCGCGTCGTTGAGTTGTTCGACGGCGCCCAGCGCCACCACGGCACGCTCGGCCCTGCGCGCCACCGTGCGGCACACATGCGCGAGCGAGGCCGCGCGTGTGCCGGCGGGCAGGATGAATTCAGCCAGGCGCGGCAGCGCGGCGTTGTGTTCGGCGAGCGCGTTGTCGAGCTGCAGCAGGGCCTCGGACTTCAGCAGCGTGAAGCCCGGCATCGACAGCTCGCCGCCAAGGTTGAAGAGCTGGTGCTGCACATCGACCAGCAGCTCGCGCACGGGCTCGGGCATAGGCTCGCACAGCAGCACGCTGATGTTCGAGTTGAGTTCGTCCACGTCGCCCATCGCGTGCACGCGCAGGTTGTCCTTCGACACGCGCGTGTTGTCGCCGAGGCCGGTAGTGCCGTCGTCGCCCGTTCGGGTGGCGATCTGGGAAAGTCGGTTGCCCATGGGCGCTCCTGCTTCTTTCTTACTGCGCGACGGTCGATGCGTCGATCTTGCCCGCCAGCCATTGCAGACCGGCGAGGTGCTGCTGGTCATGGCTGCAGAGGTAGTGGATGAGGCTGCGCATCGTGAGCGGGCCGTAGCCTTCGAACACTGCCGTGCGCGCGAGCTGTGCGTCGCTCAGGCTGGAGATGATCTCCATCGTCTGCGCGCGCGCCATGCGGAAATCGGCCAGCACCTGCGCCGCATCGGCCGCTCCGTAGTTGCGCTCGATGGCCAGCGGCTCGCTGTCGATGGATGCGAGCGTGGGATGCGATTCGGCCAGCGTGCGCCGGAAGCGCACGTGGTAGCCCTCGATCTCGATGTCGCGCACATGGCAGAGCTGCTCGATGGCGGTGAAGGCCTCGCTGGGCACGCCTTCCCACGAAGGCGGCGTCCAGTGCCTGAAGGCGAAGGGAATGGCCGCGTAGTGGGCCTCCAGCTGCGAGGGGAAGGCCGCAAGGGCGCTGAGTGTGGTGGGGTTCATGTTTTTCCGAAGCGCATTATGGTGCTCGCTCCGTAGAATGGCCGATCACCCCCACCCCGCCAGGAGACAGCCGATGAACGCCCCGACCCAAACCTCGCACCTGATGCCGGAGCTTCATCTGCGCGACGTCCCCGAGAGCCTGATCGAGGCGCTGAAGGCACGCTTCGGCGCCAACTGTTCCACGGCGATGGCGGTGCGCACGCAGCACGGCCGCGACGAGTCTTCCTTCGACGCGCCGCCCCCCTCCGCCGTGGTGTTCGCCGAGAGCACGCAGGATGTTGCAGACGCGGTGAAGCTCGCGAGCGAGCACAGCGTGCCGGTCATTCCCTTCGGCGTGGGCTCCTCGCTCGAAGGCCACCTGCTGGCGGTGCAGGGCGGCATCAGCATCGACGTCTCGCGCATGAACAAGGTGCTGTCGGTGAATGCCGACGACCTCACGGTGACGGTGCAGCCCGGCGTCACGCGCAAGCAGCTCAACGAAGAGATCAAGAGCACGGGCCTGTTCTTCCCCATCGACCCGGGCGCCGACGCCTCCATCGGCGGCATGACGGCCACGCGCGCCAGCGGCACGAACGCGGTGCGCTACGGCACGATGCGCGAGAACGTGCTGGCGCTCGAAGTGGTGACGGCCGCGGGCGAAGTCATCCGCACCGGCACGCGCGCGAAGAAGTCGTCGGCCGGCTATGACCTCACGCGCCTCATGGTGGGCAGCGAGGGCACGCTGGGCGTGGTCACCGAGATCACGCTGCGCATCTACCCGCTGCCCGAGGCGGTGTCCGCGGCGATCTGCTCGTTCCCGAGCATCGAGGCCGCGGTGCGCACCACCATCGAAACCATCCAGCTCGGCGTGCCGATCGCGCGCGTGGAGCTGATCGACGTGAACACGGTGCGCATGGTGAACGCCTACGCCAAGCTGAACCTGCGCGAGGAACCGATGCTGCTGATGGAGTTCCACGGCTCGCCCGCCGGCGTGAAGGAGCAGGCCGAGACGGTGCAGGAGCTCGCGAGCGGCCACGGCGGCAATGCCTTCGAGTGGGCGAGCACGCCGGAAGAGCGCACGCGGCTGTGGACGGCGCGGCACAACAGCTACTTCGCGGCGGTGCAGTCGCGTCCCGGCTGCCGCGTGATCTCGACCGACACCTGCGTGCCGATCTCGCGCCTGGCCGACTGCCTGCTCGACTCGGTGGCCGAGGCCGATGCCAGCGGCATCCCCTACTTCCTCGTCGGCCACGTGGGCGACGGCAACTTCCACTTCGGCTACCTGCTCGACCCGAACATCCCCGAGGAGCGCGTGAAGGCCGAGGAGCTGAACCACGCGCTGGTGAGCCGCGCGCTGGCGCTCGAAGGCACCTGCACCGGCGAGCACGGCGTGGGGCTGCACAAGATGGAGTTCCTGGTGAACGAGGCGGGCACGGGCGCCATCGACATGATGCGCACGATCAAGCGCGCGCTCGATCCGAAGAACATCATGAATCCGGGGAAGATCTTCAGCCTCTGATTCCGCGCAGCACTCAACGAAAAAGCCCGGGGCTCTTGCGAGCCGCCGGGCTTTTTGTTGTGCGATGACCGATCGATCGATCAGTTGCTGCGGCGACGGGCTGGTGCCTTCTCTGCCGGCACGTAGGTCTGCGAGGGTGCCGCACCACCGTCCACGCCCAGGCGGCCGCCGCCGCCGAGGCCCTGGCCACGCACGGTCTGCGCCTTGTAGTTGCGCAGCGAGCGGACCATCTGGTTGAAGGCGTCCATGAAGGCCGCGGCGATCACCTTGCCCTGGGCGGTGTTGGTGTAGCCACCGAGGCCGCCGCCCGCGCTGCGGCCAGCGAGTGCACCGAAGGCGCCGAAGTCGGTCTTGGAGGCGCTGCCTTCGGAAGCGGCAACCTGCACACCGGAGCGGTTGTCGATCAGGGTCAACATCGCGCTGGCTTCCTTGGTCTGCATGCTGCCGCCCAGGGCTGCGAGCGCACGACCACGGCCGCCACCCACCAGGCCGCCGAGCGCGCCGCCGACGCCGCCAGCGTCGCTGTTGCTGAACACGATTTCGGGCGACAGGCCGTAATCGGAAGCGACCATCTGGCCGCGGCCGAAGTTGCTGCCGCCGCGCATTTCGCCCGACTGCATCAGCGCGCGTTCGCGCGTCATGGCATTCATGCCTGCAGCGCCGCGTTCGACCACGATGAAGCAGTTCGATTGCTGCACCAGCAGGCGCAGCAGGTTGGCCGTGGGAGGCAGGCGGTATTCGCCGGTGAGGATGGTGTACCAGCCCGCGTTCTGGTTCTCGATCAGGGAGACGGTGCCGAGCGGCGATTCGCAGCGCTCGAGCTGGCTGCTGGCGTTGTCGGTGGCGCCACCCGCCGCGCTGCCGGTGGCCATGGTCTTGGCCGACTGGCTGCCCATTTGCATGTCGGTCGTGGCGCAACCGGTGAGAAGAAGTGCGCCGGCGGCGATGGCCGCGAGCGGAAACCTGGTGAGCTGCATGGTGGACTACTCCCTCTGTTTGTTCAGAGAACTGGGGTTGGAAAAACCAGCGGTCGAGGATACGCGCAAAGGATTGCAGGAATCAATCAAACGAATGCCGGAGCCCCGATTCACAACACTAGGCCGTTCGGCGGATGCGTTCGATCAGTCCGTTGAGCGCATCGATGGAGCCGAAGTGGATCGCGAGCTCGCCGCTTTCCTCGACGCGGCCGCCGCGCTTGGTGCGCTTCTTGATGCGGACCTCGACCTCGGCCGTGAGCAGGTCGGCCAGTTCTTCCTCGACGCGCAGCAGGTCGCGCGACTTCTCGCCGTCGTTGCTGCGGCGCGAGGGCGTGAGCGTGAACTCGGCCGCGAGCTTCTTCACCAGCGACTCGGCCTCGCGCACCGACATCTTCTTGGCCGCGATCTGGTTGGCGGCCGTGATCTGGGTGCCGCGGTCGAGCGACAGCAACGCGCGGGCATGGCCCATGTCGATGTCGCCGGCCATCAGCATCTGCTGCGCGGGCTCGGCCAGGTTGAGCAGCCGCAGCAGATTGCTGGCCGCACTGCGCGAGCGGCCCACGGCCTGCGCCGCCTGCTCGTGAGTGAGCCCAAACTCGGTCACCAGGCGTTGCAAACCTTGGGCCTCTTCGAGCGGATTGAGATCCTCGCGCTGGATGTTCTCGATGAGCGACATCGCCGCAGCGGCCTCGTTGGGCACGTCGCGCACCAGCACTGGCACGCTGTCGAGGCCGGCGAGCTTCGCGGCACGGAAGCGCCGCTCGCCCGCGATGATTTCGTACTCGGCGTTCTTGGCCGCGGCCGATTCGGGATCGAGCCGGCGCACCAGGATCGGCTGCATGATGCCCTGCACCTTGATGCTCTCGGCCAGCTCGTAGAGCGCGCCCTCGTCCATGCGCGTGCGCGGCTGGTAGACGCCGGCGACCATCTGGTCGAGCATCAGCGTGCTCGGGTTGCGTTGCGCGCCGCCCTCCTCCGCATCGTTGGCGCTGCCACTGCCGCCGCCTGTGTTGTCGGCGGATGGGGCGGCCGTCGGGCCCAGCAGCGCTTCGAGGCCGCGGCCCAGTCCCTTGGGTTTCTTGGTCGCCATCAGTTCTTTTCTTTCGAGATTTCGTTCAGGAGTTTCCGGCCCTCGGGCCAGTCGCCCAGGCCCGATTCGGCATTCAGATGACCGCCCGCGCCGGCATCGATGAAGCGCGCGCCCCAGTCGGCGGCAAGTTGCCGGGAGCGCGAGGCTTCGCAATAAGGATCGTCATTGGCGGCGATCAGCACCGCCGGGAACGGCAGCGGCTTGCGCACGATGGGCGCCCAGCCGGGAATCTGCTGGCGCAGGTTGTCGCTCTCCACGTCTCCGGGTGCGACCAGCAGCGCGCCGCGCACCTTGTGCGTGTTGCGCGAATGCGCGGCCCAGGCGGCAACGAGGATGCAGCCCAGGCTGTGCGCCGCGAAGACCACCTGGCCGGGCGATGCCAGCACTTCTTCTTCGAGCCGTGCGGACCAGTCGCCGCGCAGCGGGCGCATCCACTCGTGCTGCTCGACGCGGTGATCGCCATGGACCGATTCCCAGCGGGTCTGCCAATGGCCGGGGCCGCTGTTCTGCCAACCGGGCAGCAGCAGGATGCGAGGCTCTGTCATTTGCTACGGATTTGATAGCACCCTGCGGGTCGCAAGCGGCCGTCAGGCATTGTTCTCACTTGTCGAGTCGGTAGCCGGCGCGGCCGCCGGCGCCATGACGTCGTCGGGAATCGGCAGGTCCGGCGTAATGCGCGCAACCGGTGCGATCGGCGGAGCCACCGCGCCGGAGGCAAAGGCGCTCGCGGGCGGCATCTTGTCGACCAGTTCCTGCGCGAAGGCGATGAAGGCCTGGCTGCCGCGCGCGGCCGGGTCGAACACCACGCCGGGCAGCCCGTAGCTCGGCGCTTCGGCCAGCCGTACGTTGCGCGGGATGACGGTGTCGAACACCTTGTCGCCGAAGTGGGACTTGAGCTGCTCGCTCACCTGCTGCTGCAGCGTGATGCGCGGATCGAACATCACGCGCAGCAGGCCGATGATCTGCAGGTTCTTGTTGAGGTTGGCGTGCACCTGCTTGATGGTGTTGACCAGGTCGGTCAGGCCTTCGAGCGCGAAGTACTCGCACTGCATCGGCACGATCACGCCGTGGGCGGCGCACAGCCCGTTCAGCGTCAGCAGGCTCAGGCTGGGCGGGCAGTCGATCAGCACGAAGTCGTACTCGGCACCGACGGCCGCCAGCGCGGTGCGCAGGCGCTTCTCGCGGCGGTCGAGCGCGACCATTTCGACTTCGGCACCCGCCAGTTCTCGGTTGGCGCCCAGCACGTCGTAGCCGCAACCGCCTTCCACCAGCTTGTCGGCCTTGACCCGCGCCTCGGCCACCGAGGCCGATTCGAGCAGCACGTCGTACACCGTCAACTCCAGCTCGCGCTTGTCGATGCCCGAACCCATGGTGGCATTGCCCTGCGGGTCGAGGTCGATCATCAACACGCGCTGGCCTACCTTTGCCAGACCGGCGGCGAGATTGACGGTGGTGGTGGTCTTGCCGACGCCGCCCTTCTGGTTGGCGATGCAGAAAATCTTGGCCATGTGAGTACCGGGGATCGATCGATCAGCGCGAGATTGCGAGCTTGACGCCGAAGGCGATCAGGAAGCTGCCGGCAAGCTTTTCGAGCGTGGTGGAAATGCGGGGATTCGCGCGGATACGCTCGGCCAGGAAGTGCGTGAGCAGCGTCGAGGTCAGGCCGTACAGGAACGTCAGCGCGGCGATGGTCACGGCCATCGCGCCAAAAGTGATCAGGCCCTGGTGCCGGGCCGGGTCCACGAACAGCGGGAAGAAGGCCATGTAGAACACGATCGCCTTCGGATTCAGCAGCGTGATCGTGAATGCCTGGCGCATGAAGTGGCTGGGCTTGATGTTGAGGATAGGGGCCGAGCCGGGCTTCGCCATCAGCATCTTGATGCCCATCCAGGCCAGATAGGCTGCGCCCAGCCATTGCACTGCCTTGAACGCAGCCGGGTAGGCAGCCATGACGGCCGACACGCCGGCCACCGCTGCCCAGAGGAGGAACTGGTCGCCGACGATCACCCCGGCCGTCGCGGCGAGACCGCCACGGATGCCGCCCTTGCTGGTCGAGGTGATCAGCGCGAGATTGCCCGGACCGGGAATCAGGAGGAACAGGATGATGGCGGCGACGAATGCGCCGTAGTCAGCGATGCCGAACATGGGTTTGCCTCGAAAAAGCGAGCCAGGAAGGAGACCAGAGGGAGGCATCGAGTCTAAGCGAGCACACTGCCGCGAAGATCGTTCGGACACCGGCTTTTACCGGTGTCGCCCCCTCTTTTCGTGAATCAGGCGCCGATTTCGGCAGGAGCCTTGCGTGCCCAGACAATGCAGCGCTCGGCATCCAAGCCCGGAACCGTCAGTTGTTCCACGTGAAACACAGACACGCCCTTGGGCAATACAGCGAGTTCGTCGGTCGGTACCTTGCCCTTCATGGCGAGCCAGACACCGCCGGGTGCGAGCAGATTCATCGAGCCGTTGAAGAAATCGGGCAGCGATGCGAAAGCGCGGGAGCTGATGATTTCATAGCTGCCGACCAGCGATTCGACCCGGGCATGCAGCCCGCGAAGGTTCGGCAGTTCCAGTTCACCTGCGACCTGCTGGACAAATGCGGCCTTCTTGGCCACCGCATCAAGGCAACTCACTTCAAGATCGGGTCGCATGATCGCGATCACCACCCCAGGCAAGCCGCCACCGGAACCCACATCCAGCAGCTTCCCCTTCCCTGCCCATTCGCGCCGCAGCGGCGCGACCGCCGCGAGACTGTCGAGCAGGTGGTGCGTCAGCACGCTTGCCGGATCGCGCAGCGCCGTGAGGTTGTAGACCTTGTTCCACTTGAGCATCAGCGTGCCGTACGCCAACAGCCGTTCGGCCTGGGAATCGGACAGCGCCACGCCCATGTCGGCCGCGCCTGCGCGCAGCGTGTCGATCGGCGCCGTCATTCGGCGGCAGCTTCCGTTGCAGCGTCGCGGGCAAAGGCCTTATGGCCGCCCTTTCGCAGATGGATCATCAGCAGGGAAATGGCGGCCGGCGTCACACCGGAGATGCGCGAAGCCAGTCCCAGCGTTTCCGGCCGGTGCTTGTTGAGCTTCTGTCGCACCTCGAAGCTCAGCGCCTTGACCTGGCTGTAGTCGAAATCGACCGGGAGCTTCAGGTTCTCGAAGTGCGCCGCGCGCTCCACTTCGTCATGCTGGCGCTCGATGTATCCGGAGTACTTGGCCGAGATCTCGATCTGCTCGATCTCGGTCTCGCTCAGCGGAGCTTGGGCGCTGTACTTGCCGCCATCGAGCGTCATCAACGTTTCGTAGCTCACGTCCGGCCGGCGCAGCAGATCGGCCAAGTTGTATTCGTGGTCGATGGCCTTGCCCAGCACCCGCTCCGATTCCGAAGCCGGCAGGTTGCGCGGGTTCACCCAGATCGACTTGAGGCGCTCTGTTTCACGTGAAACAGCGTCGCGCTTTCGGCTGAATGCGTCCCAGCGCTCGTCGTCTACCAAGCCCAGCTTTCGTCCGGTTTCGGTCAGGCGCATATCGGCGTTGTCCTCGCGCAGCTGCAGCCGGAACTCGGCGCGGCTGGTGAACATGCGGTATGGCTCGGTCACGCCCTTGGTGATGAGGTCGTCGACCAGCACGCCCAGGTAGGCTTCATCGCGGCGCGGCAGCCAAGCGTCTTCGCCGCGGCATTGCAACGCGGCGTTGATACCGGCGAACAGACCCTGAGCCGCCGCCTCTTCATAACCGGTCGTGCCGTTGATCTGCCCGGCAAAGAACAGTCCCTTGACCGAGCGTGTCTCGAAACTGCTCTTGAGCTCCCGCGGATCGAAGTAGTCGTATTCGATGGCATAGCCAGGCCGCAGGATGTGAGCGTTCTCCAGCCCGGGCATCGAGCGCACGAGCTGGTACTGGATGTCGAAGGGCAGGCTGGTCGAGATCCCGTTCGGGTAGTACTCGTTGGTCGTCAGCCCTTCGGGCTCGAGGAAGATCTGGTGGCTTTCCTTGTCGGCGAAGCGGTTGATCTTGTCCTCCACGCTCGGGCAGTAGCGCGGACCCACGCCGTCGATCTTGCCGGTGAACATCGGGCTGCGGTCGAAGCCCGAGCGGATGATCTCGTGCGTCCGCGCATTGGTATGAGTGATCCAGCAGGGCATCTGCTGCGGATGCATGTCAGCGCGACCCATGAAGCTGAAGACCGGCACCGGCCCTGCCCCGCCGGGCATGCCGTCACCCGGCTGCTCGGTGCATTTGGAGAAATCGATGCTGCGCCCGTCGAGCCGCGGCGGCGTGCCGGTCTTGAGGCGGCCTTGCGGCAGCTTCAGTTCCTTGAGCCGCGCAGAAAGGCTGACTGCCGGCGGATCGCCTGCGCGCCCGGCCTGGTAGTTGTCGAGGCCGACGTGGATGCGCCCGTCGAGGAAAGTGCCCGCGGTCAGCACCACGGTCCGCGCACGGAAAGCGATGCCCACCTGCGTGACGGCGCCGACCACGCGATCGCCCTCCACCATCAGGTCGTCGACCGCCTGCTGGAACAGGCTCAGGTTCGGCTGGTTCTCCAGCCTGCGGCGGATGGCCGCCTTGTACAGGACACGGTCCGCCTGAGCGCGGGTCGCTCGCACGGCCGGGCCCTTGCTCGAATTGAGGATGCGGAACTGGATGCCGGCCTCGTCGGTCGCGATCGCCATTGCACCGCCGAGCGCGTCGACCTCCTTCACCAGGTGGCCCTTGCCGATGCCGCCGATCGACGGGTTGCAGCTCATCTGCCCCAGCGTCTCGATGTTGTGGGAGAGCAGCAGCGTCTTGGCGCCCATGCGCGCAGCGGCGAGCGCGGCTTCGGTGCCGGCATGGCCACCGCCGACGACGATCACGTCGAATTCTTCGGGGTACAGCATTTGAAAATGGGGAGCGCACAACTGACGCGTGCGCGGCGCAAAAGGGGCACCGATTTTAATCGGCCGCACCCTTTTGCGTCCCTTGTGTGGATAAGCTGGGAGAGCGACGCCTAAGGGCTGCCTCCAAGGCCGGTCCTCGATAGTTTGCTATTATTTTTATAGCAAACAAATCAATCAGGCCGCGGCTTCGTCAACTTGTCCAAGGGGCACGGGCTTCTCGATGCCCATCACCTCGCCGGTGGGCGAAGGCGGCATCGACGGCTGCAGGCTCTCGTCCTGCAGCTCGCGCACGACGAGCTTCTTCCCCGTCATCCGCACGTCGCCGAAGATCGTGCAGAAGGCCACGTCCTTCGCGTCGCGCCCCGTACCCACGCGCACCAGCCGGTCGACCGGCGCCATGCGGGTCGGATCGAACAGCACCCAGCGCCCGCCCAGCCATGCCTCGAACACGGCATGGAAATCCTGCGGCGGCTCGTCGAACCACACGTAGCCGACCACCAGCCGCGCCGGAATGTTCAGCGCGCGGCAGAAGGTGATGCCCAGGTGCGCGAAGTCGCGGCACACGCCCGCGCGTTCCACGAACACCTCGCGCGCGGTCGTGGTCGAGTCGCTGCTGCCCGGCTCGTAGGTGATGCTGTCGTGGATCCAGTCGACGATGGCCTGCACACGGCCGATGCCGGGCGGCAGGTCGCCGAAGAGCTGCTGGGCACAGCGCGACATCAGGTCCGACTCGCAGTAGCGCGTCGGCATCATGTAGTGCAGCACCTCGTCGGGCACCTCGGTCACCGGCATCTCGGCCAGGTCGTTCGGCACCACCACGTGGGCGCGCCGAACGCTGGCCTTGTAGGCGATCTTCAGCGGCCCCGGCTTCGCATCGAAACGGACGAAGCGGTTGCCGCTCCCCTCGTCGCAGAAAAGCCGCAAAGGCGTCGGCGGCTCCACGACCAGTTCCTCCCCGACCACGCTCTGCATCCCCGAGCGCGCTGCCTCGATGTTCAGCAGCATGTGCGCCGGGGCGGCAACTTCGTAGTCGAGCTGCGCCTCGATGTGCGAGAGGTGCATCAGTCGATCGCTTTTTTCACCGCGCCCACGCCCAGCACCGCCAGCACCACGAACAGCAGCGCCAGCACCAGGAACAGGCCGAACAGGAACTTGGCGATGCCGGCCGCACCCGCCGCGATGCCGCCGAAGCCGAGCAGCGCGGCCACGAGCGAGATGACTGCAAAAATGATGGCGTACTTCAACATGCGTTTCTCCTTGCAGCAGGCCCTGCCCGCCGTGGAACGCAGCTTAGGAAGCGCCGTCTTCCAGCCCGATAGTCACCCCGCGCGTGAGGCCGTAGGACAAAAACGCGACGCCTTCAAACCCGCTAGCATCCGCTGCGGTTTACCCAAAGAATCCAACCAACCTCGACATTCACTGGAGTTCTCGAATGAAGCTGTACTACTCGCCCGGCGCCTGCTCGCTCTCCCCCCACATCGCGCTGCATGAAGCGGGCATCGCCGCCGAACCCGTGCTGGCCAGCACCAAGAGCCACAAGCTCCAGGACGGCACCGACTACTACGGCATCAACCCGCTGGGCTACGTGCCGATGCTCGAACTCGACGACGGCACCCGCCTGCGCGAAGGCCCCGCCATCCTCCAGTACATCGCCGACCTCGCCCCCACCAAGAACCTCGCCCCGGCCGCCGGCACCATGCAGCGCTACCGCCTGCAGGAATGGCTGACCTTCATCGGCACCGAAGTGCACAAGGGCTTCAGCCCGCTGTTCAACCCGAACATGCCCGAGGAAGCCAAGACCATCTTCAAGGACAAGCTCAAGTCGCGCTTCCAGTGGCTCGACGGCGAACTCGCCAGCAAGGAATACCTGATGGGCGATCACTTCAGCGTGGCCGACGGCTACCTGTTCACCGTGACCAACTGGACCAAGCCCACGGGCGTGGACATCTCCGGCTTCCCCAACCTGCTGGCCTGGCATGCCCGCGTGGGTGCCCGCCCTGCCGTGCAGGAAGCGATGAAGGCCGAAGGTCTTCTTAAGTAAGCCGAAGCACGCAAAAGCGTGCAGAAGCAGCAGCGAGCGGATCGGGCTCCTTCAGGGAAAACCCGAACCGCTTCAGCCACAAGCCGCACGATGCGGCTTTTTTTTCGGGCCACGCTACAGGCTGGAGAGAAACAAATCTCCGCGAAGCACAAGGACCCGCGCCATGCCCGAAACACCAAAGTCCAACGAACTGCGCGAAGAGATGCGCGGGCCCGTCATGTGGCTCACCATCGATCGCGAGGAGCGCCGCAACGCCATCAGCGGCGCCGTACTCACCGGCCTGGGCGATGCCATCGCACGCGCCAACAACGACAGCGCGGTACGCGCGGTAGTCATCACCGGCGCGGGCACACGTGCCTTCTGCGCGGGCGCCGACCTGCAGAGCGGCACCTCCTTCAAGTTCGACTACGCCGCGCCCTACCAGGGCTTCGCCAACCTCTTCCGCCAGGCCCGGCAGTCGACCGTGCCGCTGATCGCGCGCGTCAACGGCGCCTGCATGGCGGGCGGCATGGGCCTCATGGCGATGTGCGACATGGCGGTGGCCAGCAGCCACGCGGTGTTCGGCTTGCCCGAGGTGAAGGTCGGCCTCTTTCCCGCGCAGGTGCTCAGCGTGCTCGGCGGCCTGCTGCCACGCCGCGTGCTGGCCGAGATGTGCATCACGGGCGAGCCCATCGACGCGGCACAGGCGCTGGAACTGAATCTGGTCAACCGCGTGAGCGACGACGTCGACGAGAGCGTCGACTGGCTGCTCGGCCGCATGCTCGACAAGTCGCCCGCAGCCATCCGCCGCGGCCTCTACACCATGAAGAAGATCGAGGCCATGGCCTTCGAGGAATCGATGGCCTTCACCGAAAGCCAGATCGGCCTGTTCGCGCTCACCGAGGACGCGGCCGAAGGACAGCTCGCCTTCCGCGAGAAGCGCAAGCCACAGTGGAGCGGACGATGAGCGGCAGCGGCAACATCGACGAACGCATCGTCCGCATCGGCGGCGCCTCGGGCTTCTGGGGCGACAGCAGCGTGGGCGCGCCGCAGCTCGTGGCCAGCGGCCGGATCGACTACCTCGTGTTCGACTACCTCGCCGAACTCACCATGTCGATCCTCGCGGGCGCCCGGCTCAAGAAGCCCGAGCTCGGCTACGCCACCGACTTCATCTCGGTGGCGATGAAGGCCGTGCTGAAAGACGTCGTGGAACAGGGCGTCCGCGTGGTGAGCAACGCGGGCGGCGTCAACCCGCAAGGCTGCGCCGATGCATTGGCCGCGCTCGCGGCCGACCAGGGTATCGCACTGAAGATCGCCGTGGTGAGCGGCGACGACGTGTCGCCGCTTCTGCCCGGGCTGCGCAAGTCGCAACCGCCCGTGCGCGAACTGCAGAGTGGCGCCGCGCTGCCCGAGCGCGTGCTCACCGCCAACGTCTACCTCGGCGCACAGCCAATAAGGGCCGCGCTCGATGCGGGCGCGCAGGTCGTCATCACCGGCCGCTGTGTCGACTCGGCCGTCACGCTCGGCGTGCTCATGCATGAATTCGAGTGGCAGCCGGACGATCTCGACCTGCTCGCCGCGGGCAGCCTCGCGGGCCACATCATCGAATGCGGCTGCCAGGCCACCGGCGGCCTGCACACCGACTGGGACACCGTGCCCGACTGGCCCAACATCGGCTACCCCATCGTCGAATGCAGCGCCGACGGCAGCTTCGTCGTCACCAAGCCCGCGGGCACCGGCGGCAAGGTCACGCCCGCGGTGGTGGGCGAGCAGATGCTCTACGAGATCGGCGACCCCGCCGCCTACCTGCTGCCCGACGTGGTGGCCGACTTCACGCAGGTGCGCATCGAGCAGGCCGGCGAGCACCGCGTGCGCGTGCACGGCGCTCGCGGCCATGCACCGACTGCGAGCTACAAGGTCAGCGCCACCTACGTCGACGGCTTCAAGACGGCGGCGCAGCTCACCATCGTGGGCTTCGACGCGGTGGCCAAGGCGAAGCGAACGGGCGAAGCCATCCTCGCGCGCACCGGCGCGCTTTTCTCGCAGCATGGCCTTGGCCCCTACAGCGGCACGCAGCTCGAAGTGCTGGGCGCGGAGTCCTGCTACGGACCGCACGCGCGCGCATCGCAGACGCGCGAAGCGGTGCTGCGGCTTGCGGTGACGCACCCGCGCAAAGAAGCTCTGGAACTGTTCGTGCGTGAGGTCGCTCCGGCCGGTACATCGTGGGCTCCAGGCACCACCGGCGCGGGTGGCGGACGCGCCTCGGTTTCCCCATCGATCCGTCAGTACGCGTTCCTGCTCGACAAATCACTGGTCGAGGCATCGGTGGTCATCGATGGAAAGCGCATCGATGTTCCCCGCCCCCAAGTCCCGTCGCCAGCCGAGGTGGCCAAGCCCACCTCTTCGCCTGCCAGAGCCATCAAGACGGAGATCATCGCTTCCGATGCCGACAGCATCGAAGTACCGCTGCTGCGCCTGGCCTGGGCCCGCAGCGGCGACAAGGGCGACACCTCGAACATCGGCGTCATCGCACGTCACCCTGCCCTGCTACCGCTGTTGAGCGATCAACTCACCGAAGCACGCGTGGCCGATTGGCTCGCGCACCTCGTCAAGGGGCAAATCACGCGCTACGAGGTGCCCGGCATCGGCGCTCTCAACTTCGTCTGCGAGCAGGCGCTGGGCGGCGGCGGCATGGCCTCGCTGCGCAACGATCCGCTCGGCAAGGGCATGGGCCAGATCCTGCTGGCCATGCCGGTGCGCGTGAGCCCGGCACTGTTGGCACTGCTCGCCTAGCACCAATCCGTCAACCGTGCGACAGCAGGGTTGAGGCGGCGCGCTTAGCCTTGCGCCCCGTATCAACTCTGCTTTCGATCGCACGATGTCCACCCTTTTCGACCCCGTACAGGCCGGCGACCTGAAGCTCGCCAACCGCATCGTCATGGCGCCGCTCACGCGCAACCGCTCGCCGAACGCCATTCCGCCCGACATCGCCGCCACCTACTATGCGCAGCGCGCCAGCGCGGGCCTGCTCATCACCGAAGCCACCGCCATCAGCCACCAGGGCCAGGGCTACTCCGACGTGCCCGGCCTCTACGGCACCGAGCAACTCGACAGCTGGAAGCGCGTGACCGAAGCCGTGCACGCCAAGGGCGGCAAGATCGTGGTGCAGCTGTGGCACGTGGGCCGCGTCTCGCACAACGAACTGCAACCCGGTGGCGGAAAGCCCGTCGCCCCCTCGGCCATCACCGCCAAGACCAAGACCGTGCTCATCAAGGACGGCGTGCCCACCTTCGTCGACACCTCCGAGCCGCGCGCGCTGGACGCCGGCGAACTGCCGGGCATCGTCCACTCCTACGCGGTTGCCGCCCGCAGCGCCGTGGAAACCGCAGGCTTCGACGGCGTGGAAATCCACGGCGCCAACGGCTACCTGCTCGACCAGTTCCTGAAGGACGGCAGCAACAAGCGCACCGACGACTACGGCGGCAGCATCGAGAACCGCGCCCGCCTGCTGCTCGAGGTCACGCGCGCCGTGGTCGACGCCGTCGGTGGCGGCAAGACCGGCATCCGCCTGTCGCCCGTCACGCCAGCCAACGACGCCTACGACAGCGACCCGCAGCCCCTCTTCACCTACGTGGTGAAGCAGCTCGCCACGCTCAACCTGGCCTACATCCATATCATCGAAGGCGCCACCGGCGGCCCGCGCGAGATCGAGGACCGCCCCTTCGACTACGAAGCCCTCAAGGCCGCATACCGCGAGGCCGGCGGCAAGGCCGCATGGATGGTCAACAACGGCTACGACCGCCCGCTCGCCGAAGAGGCGCTGAAGGAAGGCGACGATCTCGTGGCCTTCGGCAAGCCCTTCATCTCCAACCCCGACCTCGTGCGCCGACTGCGCGAGAACGCGCCGCTGAATCCGCTCGACAAGGCCACCATGTACGGCGGCGGCGCCAAGGGCTACACGGACTATCCGGCGCTGGCCTGAAGCCGGAAGCGGCCATGGCAAGATGCGGCGGACCCGTTCGTTCGCCGCCAGCAAGGAAGGAAATGCCATGGCCCGCATCGCGCAACGACTGGCCGATTCAGGCCTCGTATTGCCACCCGCAGTCACGCCGCCTCCCGGCGTCGTGCTGCCATTCCGGTTCGTGCGCATCGTCGGCCGGCGCGCACTGATCTCGGGCCATGGCCCGCTCAATGCCGACGGCACCATCGCTGCGCCGCTGGGCAAGCTGGGCCGCGAGCTGAGCGTCGAACAGGGCTACACCGCCGCGCGGCTCACCGCGCTCGCGATGCTGGGCAGCCTGCAGCGCGCCCTCGGCGACCTGGACCGCATCACCGCATGGACACGCGTGTTCGGCATGGTCGCCTGCGCACCGGGCTTCGACAAACAGCCGGCCGTCATCAACGGCTTCTCCGATCTCATCCTCGAAGTCTTCGGCCCCGACATCGGAGCGCATTCGCGCAGCGCGGTGGGCATGGCGGAGCTGCCTTTCAACATTCCGGTGGAGATCGAAGGCGAGGTGGAGTTCGACGCATGAGCACCACGCCCTGGGCACTGCGGCGTGCCGATGCCGCTGATGCCGCAGCCATCACCGAATGCGCCGTGGAAGCCTTTCGCCACTACATTCCGCGCCTCGGCCTCACTCCCATTCCGATGACGAAGGACTATGGCGCGGCGATCGCGAACGCGCAGGTCTGGGTGGCGCAACAGGAGAAGCGCATCGTCGCAGCGCTGGTGCTCGACATCACCGAAGAGGGCTTCCTGATCGACGTGATCGCGGTGCGCCCCGCGCAGCAGGGCACGGGCGTGGGCCGCGCGTTGCTCGAACTGGCGGAACAGGAGGCGCTGCGGCAGGGCCATGACTCCATCCATCTCTTCACCAACGAGAAGATGACCGAGAACCGCGCGCTCTACGAGCGCATCGGCTACGTCGAATACAAGCGCCTCGCGCTCGCGCAGCGCACCCGCGTGTTCATGCGCAAGCCGTTGAAGTGAGGTCTTCTGCGATGCAGCTGGAACGCATTCATCACGTCGCCATCATCTGCGCCGACTACGCGGTGTCGAAGCGCTTCTACACCGAGGTGCTGGGCCTGCGCGTGGTGGCCGAGAACTACCGCGCCGCGCGCGATTCGTACAAGCTCGATCTCGCCCTGCCCGACGGCTCGCAGATCGAGCTCTTCTCCTTCCCCGGCGCGCCCGCGCGGCCTACCCGGCCCGAGGCACAGGGACTGCGGCACCTGTCCTTCGAAGTGCACGATGTGCAAGCCGCCGCCGACGAACTCGCGGCGCAGGGCATTGCGGTGGAGCCCTTGCGCATCGACGAATACACCGGCCGGCGCTTCACCTTCTTCGCCGATCCCGATGGGCTGCCGCTCGAACTCTACGAGGCCGCGCCGGGCAAGGAACTCGAAGCGCTGCTGCTGGAGCTCGAAGGCGCGCTGCATCTGCGCGAGGTGCGCGCGAGCGCTGCACGGCTGGAAGAACTGCTCGACGACGACTTCCACGAGCTCGGCGTCTCGGGCACTGTATGGACGCGCGCCGCCATCATCGAGGCGCTGCGCGACGAAGCCTTCTCCGAACGCACGATCTCGGACTTCCGCGTGCTGCGCATGGCCCTCGATGTGGCTCTGGTCACCTACCGCGCGCACCGGGAAGCCATTCCACAGCGCCCGGCGGCCGACTCCCTGCGCAGCTCGCTATGGAAGCGGCGCGCGGGCCGCTGGCGCATGGCCTTCCACCAGGGCACGCCGCTCGCCTGAGCGCTCAGGCGACTTCACCGAACGCCACGCTCACCCGCAGGCCCGTGGGCTCCGCCGCTTCGAGCCGCAGCTCGGCCCCCAGCAGCTCCGCATAGCGCGAGACGATCGACAGGCCCAGCCCGGAACCTTGCCCCAGCTTCTCTCCTGCAGGGCCTTGCGCCCACCGCTGCATCAAGGCGCGCTGGGCTTCGAGCGGAATGCCGGGCCCGTCGTCGATCACGCTCAGCGTGTGGCCCGCGAGTTCGACGGTGATGGTGCGGCCTCCATAGCGCAGCGCGTTGTCGATCAGGTTGTCGAGGATGCCCTCGACCAGCGCCTCGTTGGCCTGCACCACCACGACGTCGTCGAGGCCGCGCGCGCCCAGGTCGACGCCGCGCGCATCGGCACGCCCCAGGTGCCGAAGCACCGTCTGCTCGGCCAGCACGTCGAGCCGCACAGGCACGCGCTTGAGCTCGGTGCGGGCCTCCTCGGCCAATGCGAGCGCCAGCAACTGGTCGATGAGGTGGCTGGCGCGCGCCTGCCGCTCCGACACGCGCTCAAGCTGCTCGCGCCACACATGGGTGTCCTGCTGCGCCAGTCCGTATTCGGCCAGTGCGCGGATGCCCGCCAGCGGCGTGCGCAGCTCGTGCGCCACGTTGCCGACGAACTCGCGCTGCGCCTGCACGCTGTTGCCCAGTCGCTCGAACAGCGAGTTGACCGCATTGCCCAGGCGCTGGATCTCGCGCGAAGTCTGCGCCACGGCCACCGGAGAGAGGTCGCGCACGTCGCGCCGGTCGAGCGCGCGCTGCAGGTCGCCCAGCGGCCGCAGGTCGCTGCGGATGCCGTACCAGAGCCATATCGCGAGCAGTATCAGCAGCACGATCTGCGGCGCGAGCGCATAGCCCAGCAGCTGCCGCACGAGCGCGGCGCGGCTCAGCGTGGTCTGCGCAATGATCACGCGATAGGGCATGCTGATGTCGGGCTCGGCGTCATGCTCGAGCACCACCGCGCGCAGCGTGCTGCCCTCGTAGTTCACGTCGGAGAAGCGGTAGCGCGAGCCGTCCACCGGCAGCGGCGCCTGCAGGCCCGCCTGGCCGGAGATCAGCGAGCCATCGAGCCGCTGCACCGCGAAGTACACCTTGTCGACCTGGTCGAAGAGCACGGTGGCCACTTCGCGCGGCGTGAGCATCAGCTCGATGCCGCGCTCGCCGGCCTGCACGTTGGCCGACAGCGCATAGGCGTCGTCGAGCATGCCGCGGTCGAAGGCCTGTTCGGAGAAGTAGTTGGCGATGACCAGCGCGATGACCGCACCGACCATCCACGTGAGCGCCAGCGGCACCAGCACGTTGCGCAGCACGCGCTGCGTGAGCGACGGCGCGCGCACCGCAGCCGTCTGCGATTCGGCGATGGTCTGTTGCTGCTGCCCGTTCACGCGCGGACCGGCGTCGATCACACCTCGGCTTCGAGCAGGTAGCCGATGCCGCGCAGCGTGCGGATGCTCGCGCCCGTGCCCTGCAGCTTCTTGCGCAGGCGCGAGATGAAGGCCTCGAGCGCGTTGTCGCCGAGCGACTCATCGAAGCTGGACAGCTTGTCGGACAGCGCACGCTTGCTCACCGTACGGCCCGGCGGGCTCATGAGCTCCCAGAGCACCTCGAACTCGCGCGCGGGCAGGTCGAGCGGCCCGCTCGCGGTGGAGAAGCGCCGCGCCTTGCGGTCGAGCTTGAGCTGGCCCAGCAGCACGATGTCTTCCGTGCCCTTGGCACGGCGCACCAGTGCACGAAGGCGCGCTTCGACCTCCGCCAGGTCGAAGGGCTTGCCGAGGTAGTCGTCGGCACCCGCGTCGAGGCCGGCGATGCGTTCCTCGGTGCGCCCTCGCGCCGTGAGCACGAGCACGGGCGTGCGGTCGCCGCGCGCGCGTGCCTGCCGAAGCGCGGTGAGCCCGCTCGCGAGGCCGCTGGTCGGGCTCGCGGTGGCGGGCAGGTTGAGGTCGAGCAGCACCGCATCGAAGGGCTGCACGCGCCACAGGTGATCGGCGTCTTCCACGTTGGTGGAAACGTCGACACGGTGGCCTGCATCGGCAAGGCTGCGCACCATCACATCGCGCAGAACGGTGTCGTCTTCGACAAGCAGAATTCGCATGGTCTTTGAATGGTTGGGGGTAATCTGCCTTGCGAACGACGGGTCAGCGGCCGGTCAGTCGCTCCAAGCGATAAACGCAACATGAGCATACGACAGCACGATGAATCACGGGCCACTTTCATGGCCTGCGCCACACGATGAGTGCGCGCGAACCCTCCGATCTGCTGAGCCTGGTTCCCCCGGAGGTGCAGCGCACCGCCGTGGTCCTGCTGCATGGTTTATGCAGCACGCCTGACGAGTTGCTGACCGTGCAGTCCGCACTGCGCAGCCGGGGCTATCCGGTCCATCCGCTGTCGATCGAGGGTTACTCGTTCGACGCCAGCGCGCCGATGCAGCGCGCGGCGCCGTACGAACGCTGGCTCGACGCGATCCAGGCACAGGTGAAGTCGCTGCGCGAGCGGCACGACCGCGTGATGCTGGTCGGCATCTCGGCGGGCTCCTCGCTGGCACTGGGCGCGGCCATCCGCTGCGGCAGCGACGTCGATGCGCTGGTGCTCATGTCGACCACGCTGCGCTTCGACGGCTGGGCCATTCCGCGCACGCAGTTCCTGCTGCCGCTGGCCTTCTACACGCCGCTGGGCAGGCTCTGGCAATACCGCGAGCGCCCGCCCTATGGCGTGAAGAACGAGCGCGTGCGTGCCTGGATCGAGCGCGAACTGCGCCACCGCAAGATCTCGCGTGCAGGCAGCTCGGTCATCGGCGTGGGCCACCTGCGCGAGCACGACAGGCTCATCCGCCATGTGCGCCGCAACCTGCACGGCGTGCAGTGCGGCAACGTGCTGGCGCTGCACGCCCAGCAGGACGAGGTGGCCAGCGTGGCCAACCTGGGCATCCTCGCGCGCGGCCTGCGCTGCCGCGCGTTCCGTGCCGTCGTGGTCGCCAACAGCTACCACATGATCACCATCGACAACGATCGTCAACAGGTCGTGAGCGAAACAGTGTCATTCGTCGACGCGGTGGCGCATGGCACGATGCCCGAGCATACGCTGTACGCCTGACAACTTCGACCACGTCCGAAAGGAAAGCATTTCCATGTCTTCTTCCGATCTCTCCTCGCCCACCTTCAACAGCATCGCGGCGATCCTGCAGACCGACTTCCGCGTCGACCCCGCAGCCATCTCGCCCGCCACCGCGCTGACCGACCTCGGCCTCGACTCGCTCGCGCTGATGGAGTTCGTCTTCGCCGTCGAGGACGCTTTCCACCTGCGCATTCCCGAAGAGCGTCTCGACCCGCGCGAAGCCGGCATCACGCTGCAGCGCCTGTGCGAAGTGATCGACGCGGAGAGCGCGGGCGCTGTTGCGGCTCAGCCCGCCGAAGCAACCGCATGAGCAGCGGCGCCGCTCACTCCGTGCTCGCGGCCTCCGCCGCGCGCGCCGCATCCGCACCCGTGCGTGTGAGCGGCATCGGCTTCGTCACGCCCATCGGCCGCACCGTGGAGGCCTTCGACGAGGCCCTGTTCACGGGGCGCTCTGCCGTGCGCGCGCAGACGCTGGAGATCAAGGGCATGGACCCGATGACGCTGGCTGTCGCGGCCTGCGACTTCGACTCGAACGGCGTACGCAGCACCTCCCGCCTGCCACTGGACCGCGGCACCGCCATGGCACTGGCCGCCGCGCAGGACGCCGCCGGCGAAGCGAAGATCGACCTCGACAGCATCGACCGCGACCGTCTCGGCATCTTCTGGGGCAGCGGGCTCGCGGGCGCCGGCACCTTCGACAACACCACCAGCACGCTCTACGGCGAACAGCGCCGCATGCGCCCGACCACCGTGCTCACCGTGATGCCCAACGCCGCCGTGGCCGAGCTCGCCCTGCACTTCGGCGCGCGCGGCTCTGCCATCGCCTACGCCTGTGCCTGCGCCTCCTCGGCCGTGGCCATCGGCGAGGCGATGCGCGCCATTCGCGGCGGCTGGATCGACGTCGCCATCGTCGGCGGCCACGACGCCATGCTCACGCCCGGCGTGATGGCCAGCTGGCACGCCATGCGCGTGATGGCGCCGCCGCCGGCGGATGCGCCTTCGACCGCCTGCCGCCCCTTCTCGGGCGACCGCGCGGGCTTCGCCATCGGCGAAGGCGCGGCCGCGCTGGTGCTCGAATCCGAGGCGCATGCCGCTGCGCGCGGCGCCGAAGCCGCGCCCTTCGTGCTCGCGGGCTACGCCACCAACTGCGATGGCACGCACATCACCAACCCCGACACCGCGGGCCAGGTGCGCGTGATGCGCGCCGCGCTGCGCGACGCGGGCATCGAGCCTTCCGAGATCGGCCACATCAACGCGCACGGTACGGCCACCTCGGCCGGCGATGCAGCCGAGGCCGCATCGATCCGCGAAGTGTTCGGCAACACCGTGCCGGTGAGCGCGACCAAGGCCATCCACGGCCACGTACTCGGCGGCGGCGGTGCGATCGAGCTCGTCGCGACGCTGCGCGCGCTGGCACGCGAAGCACTGCCGCCCATCGCCAATCTGCAGACGCCCGACGCCGCCTTCGATCTCGACTTCGTGCAAGGCGAGACTCGCGAGGCCAAGGGCATGCGTTACGCACTGTCCAATTCCTTCGCTTTTGGCGGCACCAACGCCGTCATCGTGGCTGGCCGCGCGTCCGATCGCTGAAGATTCACTGAACGCTTCCTGAAAAATCGCGCGGTGCACCGGCTGGTTGTTTTCGTCGTGCCGGTGTTCGCGCTGCTCATGGCGTGCGAGTTCGCATGGGGCTGGCTGAAGCGGCGCAACACCTACCGCTTCGGCGACACCATCGGCAGCCTGAGCCAGGGGCTGCTGAGCCAGGCGCTCTCGGTGTGCACGCAGCTCTTCCAGATCGGCCTCTACGCACTGGTCTATCCGCTGGTCGCCATCTGGACACGCGCCGCCTTCTGGTACAGCGCCATGGGCTGGATCGCTGCGGTGCTGCTGTTCGACTTCTTCGACTACTGGCTGCATCGCGCGGGGCACGAGTCGGCCGTCTTCTGGGCCGCGCACTCCGTGCACCACCAGAGCCAGCACTTCAACTTCTCCACCGCGCTGCGGCAGGAAAGCACGGTGGCATTCCTCGGCTGGGCCTTCTACCTGCCGATGGCGGTGATCGGCGTGCCGCCGGAGCAGTTCGGGCTCGCGGGGCTGATCGTGCTGGTCTACCAGTTCTGGATCCACACCGAGCACATCGGCAAGCTGGGCTGGTTCGACCGCGTGTTCTCCTCACCTTCGAACCACCGCGTGCATCACGCGGTGAACGACCAGTACATCGACCGCAACTACGGCGGCATGCTCGTGGTGTGGGACCGCATGTTCGGCACGTTCGCCGAAGAGACCGAACGCTGCGTCTACGGCACGCGCAAGGCGCTCGCGAGCTTCGACCCGATGCGCGCCATTCTCGGGCCCTACATGCCGCTGCTGCGCGATGCCTGGCACGCGAAGCGCTGGCGAGACAAGGTCGCCGTGTGGTTCAAGCCGCCGGGCTGGCGGCCGGCCGACGTGGCGGCGCGCTTTCCGGAACCCGCGTTCTCGCTGGAAGAAGCCATGCACATCCACGCCCCCGTGCTCACGCGTCCACAGGTCGCGTCGGCCGCCCTCCACTTCGCATGCTGGGTCGGCGTGACGCTGGCCTTTCTCTGGCGCGCGGACGATCTCGCCTTCCACACCGGGCTGACGCTTCTTGCACTCTCGGTCGGCGGCTTCTGGTCCATCGGCGCAGTGCTCGATTCGCGGCTGCGGCTGCGATGGGCGTGGTGCGCGCAGGCGGCGCTTCTGGCCATCTCGGCGGTACTGCTCTTCGGCTGACCGCCACGCATGCGCCGCCCGCTATGCTCGGCGCCTTCACCGTTGCGGGGCACCCATCATGCGCAGGCTGGCCACTTCCGAAGACATCGACACCGTCTTCGCCCTCTACATGCACGAGAAGGTCGTGCCCTACCTGGGCTACGACCCGATGCCGCTGGAAGACTTCAGGCCGATCTACCGGCAGCTGCTCGATGGTGGCGACTTCTTCGTCTACGAACGCGACGGCCGCATCGCCGGCTTCTACCGGGCCTCGCGCTACCCGGGCCGTGTGCGGCATGTGGCCAGCCTCGGCACGCTGGCTGTAAACCCCGCACTGCATGGCCAGGGCATCGCGCTGGCGATGGTCACGGATGCAATCGAGCGGCTGAAAGCGGACGGCGTCAGGCGCATCGAGCTCATCGTGGAAAGCGACAACGCACCGGCGCTGCGCTTCTACGAAAAGCTCGGCTTCGAACGCGAAGGCACGCTGCGCAAGTTCTACAAGCGCGCCACGGATGCACAGGCCATCGACGACCACATCATGGCGCTGCTGCTCGACTGAGCGGCAGGCGCAACAGGCTCAGGGCTTCCAGCGCCGCAGCAGCAGCGCATTCGCCATCACGCTCACGCTCGACAGCGCCATCGCCGCGCCGGCCACCACCGGGCTCAGCAGGCCGAAGGCGGCGAGCGGAATGCCGGCGACGTTGTAGGCGAAGGCCCAGAACAGGTTCTGCCTGATCTTCGCCACCGTGCGGCCCGAAAGCTCGAAGGCCTGCGCGACCAGCGCGAGATCGCCACGCATGAGCGTGATGCCGGCTGCTTCCATCGCCACGTCGGTGCCGCCGCCCGAAGGCGCCATCGCGATGCCGACATCGGCCGCTGCCAGTGCGGGTGCATCGTTGGCGCCATCGCCGACCATCGCGACGACATGTCCGTTGCTCCTGAGCGCGGCGACCTGCGCGGCCTTGTCTGCAGGCAGCACATCGGCGCGCACATCCTCGGCCGCGATGCCCAGCCGTGCAGCCATGGCCTGCGCCGCGCGCAGGTTGTCGCCCGAGATCATCACCACCCGCAGGCCGCGCGCCCGCAACGTGCGGATGGCTTCGGCGGCCTGTGGCTTGGGCTCGTCGGCGAAGGCGAGCAGGGCCTGCACCTGCGCGGCACCGGCTTCGTCGAAGCGCAGCAGCGCGGAAACCGTCGCGCCTTGCGATTGCAGGCGCTCCACTTCTTCGGCATTTGGCATCGCATCGAGCTCAAGGCACCAGCGCAGGCTGGCGATGGCCCATTGGACGCCCTCGACTTCGCCGCGCACGCCACGGCCCGGCGAAGCCTGCATCGCACCCAGCGCTGGCACCTGCAGGTTGCGCTGCGCGGCGGCCGACAGCACGGCCTTGGCCAGCGGATGCTCGCTGCCGCCTTGCAGGCTGGCGGCGGTGGCCAGCAACTGGTCTTGCGAGGCCGAGGCGCCGGCCACGGGCATCAGCGCGGTGAGCACCGGACGGCCGATGGTCAGCGTGCCGGTCTTGTCGAAGGCGACTGTATCGACGCGGTGGGCGATCTCCAGGGCACGCGCATCCTTGATCAGAACGCCATGCCGAGCCGCCACGCCGGTGCCCGCCATCACAGCCACGGGCGTTGCAAGGCCCAGCGCACATGGACAGGCGATGACGAGCACCGCCACCGCATGGATCAGCGCGGTCTCGATGCCGGCACCCGCCAGCATCCAGCCCGCGAAGGTGGCCAGCGCGATCAGCAGCACCACCGGCACGAACACGGCGGCGACCTTGTCCACCAGCCGCTGGATGGGTGCCTTCGCAGCCTGCGCGTCCTCGACCAGGCGGATGATGCGCGCCAGCACGCTCTCGGCGCCGACCGCGCTCACCTCGACGACCATGCGGCCGTCGCCGTTCACCGCGCCACCGGTCAGCGCATCGCCCGGGCCCTTGGCCACTGGCAGCGGCTCACCGGTGAGCATCGATTCGTCGACCTCGGAATGTCCTTCAACCACCTTCGCGTCGGCCGGTACGCGCTCGCCGGGACGCACCGCGAGACGGTCGCCCACCATCACCTCGGCCAGCGGCACGTCGCTTTCCTTGCCGCGCACATCGAGCAGGTGCGCCACCTCGGGCCGCAGCTGCTGCAGCGCACGGATCGCGGACGTGGCCTGGCGCTTGGCGCGCGCCTCCAGCCACTTGCCGAGCAGAACCAGCGTGATCACCACCGCCGAAGCCTCGAAGTACAGGTGCGGCACCATGCCGTGGCCCGCATGCTCGCCGGTGGTCGCACGCCACCAGAGCCATAGCGAAAGCCCGAAGGCCGCGCTGGTGCCAAGTGCGACCAGCAGATCCATGTTGCCGGTGCGCGCCTTCACCGCATGCCAGCCCGCGCGATAGAAGCGCGCGCCCAGCCAGAACTGCACCGGCGTCGCGAGCAGCAGTTGCACCCACGGCGGCAGCATCCAGTCGAGCCCGATGAGGTCGCCCAGCATCGGCGCCATCAGCGGAATCGACAGCGCAAGGCCGATGGCGACCGGGGCGAAGCCGGCCCAGGGCGACAGCGTTGCTTCGTCCGCGGCCTCGCTCGCCGCCCGAGGCTCGTAACCGGCGGCGCGCACGGCGCGGCGCAGCCGGACATCCATGTCATCGTCGCCGGACGTCACCACGCGGGCCGATTCGGTCGCGAGATTCACGCTCACGTCCTGCACGCCGGGCACGCTCTTCAAGGCACGCTCGACGCGCATGACGCAGGAGGCGCAGGTCATCCCGCCGACTGACAGGTCGAGCGTGGCGGTACCGGGGGTTTGCTGGAGCTGAAGTTTTTCCATGTGCCGAGGCTAAAGCCTCACACCATGTCAAGGTCAAGCGGAAAAATTCAGAGCCCCTGCGCTGGACATTGACATCGTGAGAGGGTTCAAACTGCGGGTTTCCCGGTCGTCAGGCCGGCCACTTCTCTTTACCAGCTACTTTCAAGGAGCAACACGATGAGCCAGAAATTCCAGGTCACGGGCATGAGCTGCGGCCACTGCGCGAACGCAGTGCAGAACGCGGTGCAAACGGTGGATCCCGAAGCGCAGGTCACGGTCGATCTGGAAACGGGCCATGTCGACGTGCTGAGCGAGCAGCCGCGCAAGGACATCGTGGCCGCGATCGAGAACGCGGGGTACGCGGTTCAATGACGATGCAGGTTTCCATCGGCGAAGCCGCGCAGCGCTCGGGCGTGTCGGCCCGCATGGTCCGCCACTACGAGAGCCTGGGCCTGCTGCCGGCGGTGGCGCGCACCGAAAGCGGCTATCGCCAGTACGGCGAGGCCGACATCCACACGCTGCGCTTCATCAAGCGCTCGCGCGACCTCGGCTTCTCGATGGAGGAAATCGCCGAATTGGTCGGGCTGTGGAACAACCGGCGCCGCGCCAGCTCGAGCGTGAAGCGCATCGCCGAGAAGCACCTTGGCGAACTGGAGCAGCGCATCGCCGACATGCAGTCCATGCGCAGCACGCTGGCGCACCTGGTGCACTGCTGCCACGGGGACGCGCGCCCCGAATGCCCGATCCTCGACGACCTGGCGAACTAGGTACTCCCCCAGGCTTCGCGCACTTCGTGTCGCTTCGCCTACCCCCTCGCCGGGGGCAACACCGGTGGCCCGGCAAAGCCGGTTCCACGGTGTTCCTGGAATTGCTCGTTCAAGCGCCGCGGACCAGCGAGAGCACCTTGCCCGCATCCAGCGTGCGGGCCTTTTCCTGGATCGCCGGCAGGTACTGCGTCTGCAGGCTCTGCCCTTCCTTCACCACGCCCGAGAACGCGTCCTTCAGCATCTGCGCCGAGAGCGTGCGGCCGCCAGCGTAATAGCGTTTTGCCACGTGCCCCAGCGCGTAGGTCGACGCGAAGCTCATCCCCGAGCTCACCGCCTGGTTGCCGAGGCCGCGCAGCAGGCCGCCGCCGACCTTGCCAAGCAAGCCGCCGAGCAGCTTGCGCCCGGCCTGCTCCAGGTACTGCGAGGTAAGGCCAACGCCGACGGTCGCGAGGAAATCCTTGATGTGTCCGCTGTCCAGCTGGTAGCCGTAGGCCTGGCCGATGCGGTAGACCAGCTTCATCTGCAGCGGAATGATCGCCATGGTCGATAGCGTCTCGGGCAGCAGCTCGAGCGCGCCGTTGAGGATGGAGGCGTTGAGGATCGACTTGTCCAGCTCCGCCGTGTCGGGACTCTTCGGCGCTGCAGGCACCGATGCGGCCGCCGCGGTGGCGGCCACCGGCACCGCGGCGATTTCTTCCGCCTGCTGCGAGAACGCGGCCGCCGAGGCGTCCAGGCCCAGCGAGGTGCGCACGTCCGCCAGGAACATCCGCTCCGCCTCCGACTGCGTGCCGTCCGCGTCGCAGACGCACACCGCCATTTCGTAGGCGAGCTGCCTCGCTTCCGGACTCTTGAGCTCGCCCGCCACAGACGCCAGCGACACCCGCTTCATCAGCACGTCCTGGTAGAGCGTCGGCAGGTTGAGCCCGTCGGCCTGCGACAGGCCTTCCGCGATGCGCTTGATCTCGGCGCGCTCGCGCTCGTGCTTCTCGCCGTCCACGAAGGCGGCCAGCAGGCTCAGGGTAACGATCGACTTTGTTTCAGAAGGTGTCATGTTCGATATTTCCGCAATTTCAATGATCCGGTGGGGTCGTGGCTGCGGTCCGGAGGTTCCGTCGGACGTTCTCCCCACAAACCTTGGGCAACTCTGTGGATAACGTCGGCACTTCTGTGTAGGGGTCTTGCAAGTTATTGATTTCAAATGGAAATCTACGGTTTGCACAAATTTTCAGCAATGAATTTCTCCGGGCGAAAACCGTCTTTCGCAGATTTCTGAAGTGCCGTCAAAGGACAAGTCTGGGGACATTTCTTGAACAAGGCATGGTTTATCCACAGGCCCGAAGGGTTACCCAATGTTGTCCATGTCGCGGGTACAAACCGGAAGCGCGGCTGCGCACAGTGACAGCGGCATGACAAGTGCTTGTCGCATAACGAAAAAAGCGGCATGTCCACAGAGGGAGGCGACCCTTATCTACTACTACTAATTTGAATAAGAAAAACAAGAAGACAAGAAGAGGAAAAGCCGCGCCCGAAAAAAACGCCGCGAATGGCCGCGCCGGTCCCGGAAGCCGGGGGCGAACCGGCCCTCCCGGCCGGTCCTCCCCTCGGTAACATCCGTGGATGAGCTTCAAACCCCGGATCCTGATCGCCGAAGACGAGTCGGGCATCGCCGACACGCTGCAATACGTCCTGAAAAGCGACGGATTCATCCCTGTCTGGTGCGCCACGGCCGAGGAAGCGATTGCCCAGTTCGCGCAGGAACCACCGGCGCTGGCCATCCTGGACATCGGACTGCCCGACCTCAACGGTTTCGAGCTCTTCAAGCGCCTGCAGGCGCTCAACCAGTCCATGGGAGGACCGGAGGTGCCCATGGTGTTCCTCACGGCCCGCAGCGACGAAATAGACCGCGTGGTGGGCCTCGAACTGGGCGCCGACGACTACATCGCCAAGCCCTTTTCTCCAAGGGAGCTGGTCGCGCGCGTGCGGACCATCCTGCGACGCAGTGCCAGGAGCGGCTCAGGAGCCCCCCAAGGCGCCGCGGGCACGAATCACGTGGGGGGGCATCAAACTTCCGCGAACGGCGCTCCTGCGGGCTCCCAGGCCCCCGTATCGCCCTTCGCACTGGATACCGAGCGCATGCAGATCCGCTACTACGGCCGGCTGCTCGAACTCTCGCGCTATGAATACGGCCTGCTGAGACTCCTGGTGCAGCGCCCCGGCCGCGTCTTCACGCGCGATGAAATGCTCGAACTCGTCTGGGACGACTCCAGCGACAGCTTCGACCGAACCGTCGACGCCCACATCAAGACCCTGCGCGCCAAGCTCAAGGCGATCGCGCCGGAAGTGGAGCCGATCCGCACGCTGCGCGGCACCGGCTACGCGCTGAACGAAGAACTGCCCGCCAAGGCGTCGTGACACGGCGCACGCGCATCTTCATCGGGATCCTGCTGATCTACACGGCGGGCATCGCCTTCCTTCTCTATCGCGTCGTCTCCGACATCGATCCCCGCTATCGCGAATCCGCCGAGGAATCGCTGGTAGAAACCTCGCAGCTCGTGGCCAGCCTGGTCGAGCAGGACGTGATCGCCGGCGCCATCAACACCGCGCGGCTGGAGCCTTTGTTCCGCACCGTCTACGCGCGCGAGTTCTCGGCGCAGATCTACAACCTGCACAAGAGCCGCGTCGAATTGCGCGTGTATGTCACCGACCGCAACGGCCGCGTCATGTTCGACTCGCTCGGCAGGCATCTCGGCGCCGACTATTCGAAGTGGAGCGACGTGAGCCGCACGCTCGCCGGCCTTTACGGCGCGCGCACGTCGCGCGACGTCGACGGCGATCCGCGCACCTCGGTCATGTACGTGGGCGCGCCGATCCGCTGGAACAACGAGATCGTCGGCATGGTCAGCGTCGGCAAGCCGGTGCAAAGCTTCGGCCAGTTCGTGGAAGACGCGCGCGGGCGCACCATCTGGGTCGGCGTGGGTTCGGCGCTCGCGCTGCTGCTGCTCACCTTGATCGTCTCGGTCTGGCTGGTGCGGCCCTTCGGCCTGATCCGCGACTACTGGACCTGGGTGCGCGCCCAGCGCAGCCTGAGCCTTTCACGCATGGTGAGGCGCGCTATCGACGGCGTGCGCACAGGTTTCAGCGAAATGCGCGACGCACTCACCGGCCGCAACTACGTGGCCGACTACGTCCAGACCTTCACGCACGAAGTGAAGAGCCCGCTCTCCGCCATCCGCGGCGCGGCCGAGCTGCTGCAGGAACCGTCGATGCCGCACGCCGAGCGCGAACGGTTCCTGAAGAACATCGAGCGCGAGACCCAACGCATCCAGGAAATCGTCGACCGCATGATGGAACTTACCGCGCTGGAGACGCGGCGCGCGCTCGACCGCACGGAGCCGGTGTCGCTCGCCGCGCTGATCGAAGACATCGCCGCGAGCGCGCAGCCTGCGGCCGCGAAGCGCAACATCAGGCTGCTCGTGAACATCCGCAACGAAGCCCGCACCGAGGGCGACCCCTTCCTGCTGCGCCGCGCCATCAGCAACCTGCTCGACAACGCCATCGACTTCTCGCCGCTGGACAGCGAGGTGCTGCTCACCCTCGAAACCACTTCCAAGCTGGCCCGCGTGAGCGTGCGCGACCATGGCCCCGGCATTCCGGATTACGCGCAGGAAAAAGTCTTCGAGAAGTTCTATTCGCTCGCCAGGCCGCACAGCCAGAAGAAGAGCACCGGGCTGGGCCTTGCCTTCGTCAAGGAGATCGCGGCCTTGCACCACGGCCGCATCGACCTGGGCAACGCATCGCGCGGCGGGGCGGTGGCTACGCTGACGTTGCCGTTGTCGTCATCGCATCACTGAGCGGATTTCGACAAGCTCGGGGCGCGGCGGCAGCGAATCCGGCTGGCGCAGATCCCATGCCATGCCGCAGCGCTCGAACAACCTGAGCATCCACCAGCCCGGATCCCATTCGCCGGGCGCGAGTCCCAGCCGAGCCGAGCCCGGATAGGCATGGTGGTTGTTGTGCCAGCTCTCGCCCATGGTCAACAGCGAAGTCCATGGGATGTTGCGTCCCTGTACGGCGGCACCGCGCACCTCGTAATTCATCTCGCCCTGGTTGTGCGCGAACCAGCCGATCAGCCAATGGCCCAGCACGCCGGCAGTGACGCGTGCGCATACGCCCCAGAAGACGAAAGCCCATCCGCCCCAGAGATAAAAGAGCAAGGCGACAGGCAGTTGCTGCAGCATCCAGGTTCTTTCGAGCCAGTGCAGCAAGCGGTCGTTCGCGACGAGAGGCTCGATCCGGATGTCGGGCGGATGCGAGAGATGCAGCTCGCAGTGAAGCTGCCACCAGGCATCCGTCCAGAAACCGCGGCCGTGCCTCAGGTAGTCGTGACAGACCGACAGACGTTGCGCGTAGTCGCGCAACTCGTGCTGGCGAAGAATTCCCAGAGGGCCCGCAAGGCCGACCAGCACGCCGCAATAGATCAACGTGCAGCGCAGCCATCGGGGGCATTGGAAGCTGTGATGAATCAGCTGGCGATGGCTGCCCAGCGAGTGGCCGAACAACAGCACGAACGCGGTGCTGGCGACGAAAAGCGCGAATGCATCCCACCGGAAAAAGAAAAAACCGCCAACCAGTGCGGCAGCGGCCATGCCCGAGAACCAGAGCGACTTGACCGGTGCGTACAGAACTTCGCCTTGGCAGACGAAATCGCCCTGTCCCGCGTGAACCCGATGGTGATCGAGACCGGTGGACTGCATTGCAGGAAGCTCAGCGCCCGATCAGCGCGCAATAGGCTTCGCGCGTCTGCGGGCTCACCGCACGCAGTGCCTGCAGGTACTGCGTCTGGTGCTGCCCGATCATGCGCGCCGACGCCACCGTCTTCGATCGGCAATACCAGTGGCAGGTGTGCTGCAACAGGAACAGCTCGGCCGACATCATGTAGGCCTTGGACTTGGGTGTGCGGCCTGCTTCGTTGCGCATCACGCCGGCGATGCCGCGTGCGTGGATGAGCAACGCCTGGCGCATGTCGAAGGCCGCCGACGGAAAGAACTGGGTGAAGAGCGGAATGGCCACGGGCAGCTTGCTCACGCGGGTGACGGGTTCGGGCATGCGCGAGAACTCGGCTGCGAAGCCATCGATCTGGCCGGAGAGTTTTTCCTCTGTGCTGTCCAGGATCTGCCAGATCTGGCGGCGGCGCTCGGCGTCGTCCTCGCCGAGGCAGCGCATGTAGCCGGATGTGAGGCTCTCCATCAGCTTTTCGATCTGATAGCGGCCGAGGTGGCTCGCCAGCAGGGCGATGCGCAGGCGTTGTTCCCTGGACTTGAGGATGTAGAAGCCGGCGGCGACGAGCGCCACCAGGGTGAGGATTTCCATGGATGCGGGAGAAGGAGAAAAAGGAAAAGGCGGGAAGCGGTACCGAGTGTAGGCACCGCGAACCCGCCTTCGCTTCCGGTTTCTCGAAGAAGTCCGGCTACCGGAAGAAATCGAGGATCCGGTTGCGTTCCTCCGGCGGGGGCGGCGCACCGACGGGCGCGCCGGTGAGCTGCTCGACCGGCGGCGGCAGCGTGTCGCTGCTCTCCAGGCCCAGGCTCGCCACGTTGTGGCCCGGCGTGAAATCGTCGAAGTACCACTCGCCGTCGATGCTCACCACGCCCTCGGGCTGGGCCGGGTGAGTCACGGGCACGCCCTGCAGCGCGGTCTGCATGTAGCCGGTCCAGATCGGCAGGCTCAGGCTGCCGCCGGTCTCGCCGCGCACGCCGAGCTGGCGCGGCGTGTCGTAGCCGACCCATGCGATGCCCACCATGGTCGGCTGGAAGCCCGCGAACCAGGTGTCGAAGGAGTCGTTGGTGGTGCCGGTCTTGCCGTAGAGGTCGTCGCGCTTGAGTGCCTGGTAGGCCTTGAAGCCGGTGCCGTTTCGCACCACGCTCTGCAGCAGCGAGTCCATGATGAAGGCGTTGCGCTGCGGGATGGCGCGGCGCGATTCGTCGAGCACCGGCGGCTCGGTCTCCATGATGACCTTGTCGCGCAGGTCGGTGACGCGCGTGACGAGGTAGGGATTGACGCGGTAGCCGCCGTTGGCGAACACCGAGTAGCCCACTGCCATCTGCATCGGCGTGACCGAGCCCGCGCCCAGGCCCATCGGCAGGTTGGCGGGCTGCTTGTCCTTGTCGAAGCCGAACCTGGTGACCCAGTCCTGCGCATAGGGAGTGCCGATGGACTGCAGCACGCGCAGCGTGACGAGGTTCTTCGACTTCATCAGGGCGGTGCGCAGCGGCATCGGGCCTTCGTAGGTGCCCTCGAAGTTCTTCGGCTCCCAGGGCTGGCCGCCGTTGGCGCTGGCGTCGAAGTAAAGCGGCGCGTCGTTCACCACGGTAGCGGGCGTGAAGCCTTTCTCGAGCGCGGCCGAGTAGATGAAGGGCTTGAAGCTCGAACCCGGCTGGCGCCAGGCCTGCGTCACGTGGTTGAACTTGTTCTTGCCGTAGTCGAAGCCGCCCACCAGCGCCTTGATGGCGCCGCTGCGCGGATCCATGCCGATGAAGGCACCCTCCACCTCGGGCAGCTGCGTGATTTCCCAGGTGTTCTTCGGCGTCTTCGCCACGCGGATGACCGCGCCGCGGCGGATCTTGATGTTGGGCGGCGCCTTCGCAGCAAGGCCCGATTGCGCCGGTTTCAAACCATCGCCCGTGATCTGGATGGTTTCGCCGTTCGCGCGCACCGCGCTGATTTCCTTCGCGCTCGCATCGAGCACCACGGCCGCGATCACGTCGCCGTTATCGGGATGCTCGGCCAGCGCGTCGTCCACCGCTTCGTCGATTTCCTTCTGCTCGCTCGGCAGGTCGACGAACTTCTCGGGCCCGCGGTACGGCTGGCGGCGTTCGTAGTCCATGATGCCCTTGCGCAGCGACCTGTACGCCGCAGCCTGGTCGGCCGCCACGATCGAGGTGTAGACCTTCATGCCGCTGGTGTAGATGCTGTCGCCGTACTGCGCGTACATCATCTGGCGCACCGTCTCGGCAACGTACTCGGCATGCAGCCGGTTGGGGTCGGCCGCATCGCGCAGGTGCAGCTCTTCCTTCTTCGCGGCGGCCGCCTGCTCGGCGGTGATGAAGCCGGTCTCCTGCATGCGGTCGATCACATACAGCTGGCGCGCACGCGCGCGGCGCGGGTTGGCCACCGGGTTGTTCGCACCGGGCGCCTTCGGCAGGCCGGCCAGCATCGCGGCCTCGGCGATGGTGATGTTCTGCAGCGGCTTGCCGAAGTAGGTTTCGGCCGCGGCGGCGAAACCGTAGGCGCGGTTGCCGAGGTAGATCTGGTTCAGGTAGATCTCGAGGATCTGGTCCTTCGTGAGCTGCTGCTCCAGCCGCATGGCCAGCAGGATCTCGTAGGTCTTGCGGCTCATGGTCCGCTCGGATGTCAGGTACACGTTGCGCGCCACCTGCATGGTGATGGTCGAGGCCCCCTGCTTGCGGCCGCCCTTCAGGCTGGCGACCGCTGCACGCAGGAAGCCCTTGTAGTCCACGCCGCCGTGGTCGTAGAAGCGCGCGTCCTCCACGGCCAGCACGGCGTCCTTCATCACCTTGGGAATGTTGGCGAAAGGCGTGAGGTTGCGGCGCTCCTCACCGAACTCGCCGATCAGCTGGCCTTCGGTCGAGTACACGCGAAGCGGCAGCTTGGGGCGGTAGTCGGAAAGCTCCGAGACGTCGGGCAGCTTCGGGTAGATGGTGACGACCGCGACGATGGCCGCGACCAGCACCACCAGCGCGCCGGAGCCGACACCGATGGCGCCCCAGCCGGCGATGCGCTTCCAGTCGAGGCGGGAATCGCGCGGCGCCGCGCCGTCGTCGCCGGGGGCCTTGGAGTTTGAGCGTTTGAACATGGGAAATGCCTGTTTGGCTAGCGAAAGGGTTGGAGCCGCGGCGCGCCTGCGCGTTCCGGCTTCCGGAGCGCGAACGTGCCTTGCCGCGCAGCACGCTGCGCGCAATGCATCGCGTCGAAGTACTTGTCGTGGTCGAAGGCGATAAGAAGAAGATCCACCCCGGCGTCGAGGGCACGGACGGTGGCGTCGCAAAGACCGCGGTTGTAGGCCGCGGCCATCGTGAGATCGTCGGTGACGAGCAGGCCCTGGTAGCCCCATTCGCCTCGGATCACCCGCTGCACGATTTTGCGCGAGAAAGAGACCGGATAAGCGGCGTCGAGTTCCTCAAGGATGACATGGCCCAGCATGATGGCCGCATCCGAATGTTTCGATACGTCTTGAAACGGCTTCCAGTCGTGCGCCGCGAGCCGGGCGACCGGCGTGCGCAGTTCGGCGGCGAAATGGTGGGTGTCCTCGGTCACGCCGGCCAGGCCGGGAAAGTGCTTGAGCGTGCCTCGCACGCCTGCCGACTCGAGGCCCAGTTCGTAAGCGAGCGCCACCTGCGCGGTGACCGCCGGGTCGGCCGAGATGGCGCGTTCGTCGATGCGGGTGTGGAAGTCCCAGCGGCCCGGCGCACGGCCGGTGCGCAGGTCCACCACCGGGCTGAAGTTGAGCGTGACGCCCAGATCGGCGAGCGCCCTGCCCTGCTGCGCGCCGTAGGCATGGGCGCGCTGGGCGAGTTCGTCTTCTGGCAGATCGGCATCGAGAAGCGAGGCGAGCGCGGGCTGGCGTTCGATCAATGGGGACAGGCGGGAGACAGCGCCGCCTTCCTGGTCGGTCGCGACGATCAGCGGCGGCAGGCCGGCCGAACGGCGCAGCGCCTGCAGGCCCGCGATCTCGTCGCGCAGCTCTTCGGCCGTGCGGCCCCTGACATTGCGGCCGGTGACGAAGATGCCGCCGATCAGTCCCTTGCGTGCCAGTTCGCGCAGCTCCCTCGCGTCGTCATAGCCGACGATGAAATGCGCGCCCACCGCCTGCGCGAGCGGGCCCTCCATCGCATTCACCTCGGCGCGATGCTGGCGCGACATCGCTTCGTTGCACAGCGCCGTGAGCAGGGCTGCGAATGCCAGTCCCAGTGCCACGGGCCGCAGCCTGCCCCGTGCGTAGCGCCATGCGAGCGCGATGCCCGCAAGAAGAAAAGCCGGCAGCAGCGGCAGTTCCCAGGCACGCATGAAGCGCAGGTGCGGGTCCTTCAGGTGCCAGGCCCAGAACCACAGCACGGCCAGCGCCAGCCAGCCCGACGCACCAGCGATGACCCGCAGCAGCCTCATGCGGCCGTCTGCGCTTCGGGCACAGCCACGGGCGCAGCTTCGCTGCGACGCGAGAGCGCGTACCAGTCGACCTTGCGCGTCACGAGCATCAAGGTGGCCAGCATGCCGAAGATCAGCAGCGCGCCCAGCAGCAGCGCATTGCTTTCCGAAGCCAGCAGGCCGTAGAGCGCGCCATACAGCAGCGCCACGAAAGCGCCGAACGAGAGGCCGCGCTGCCACCCGCCGAGCACCGCGCTGAAGTACACGGCCAGCAGCGCGACGCTTGCCGAGGCGGCGCCCGCGTACGCCATCCAGAAGGCGAACTTCTCGGACAGCGCCAGCAGCAGCAGGAAGAAGAGCGCGATCGACAGGCCCACCAGGCCGTACTGGATCGGATGCAGGCGCAGCTTGCGGAACAACTCGAACATGAAGGCGGCCATCAGCACCAGGCCGATGAAGAGCACGCCGTACTTGCCCGCACGCGTGCTCATCGAATAGACGTTGATGGGCTGAGCGAGCGATACGTCGAAGGTCTGCAAAGGGCCCAGGTTGCGACGTGCCGGGACAGCGGGGGCAGCCATCGCTGCCACGTCGGCGCTGCTGGCCACATCCACTGCGCCGCCCCGGCCCGAGAGGCCTGCGCGAACCTGTTCGCGCGCCGAGGTCACGAGCGAGGAAACGCGCCAGTGGGCATCGAAGCCCTGCGGCGTCACGCTGCGCTGGGCCGCGAGAAAGCGGCCGCCGAAGCTGGGGTGTGCCCAGGGCGAGCTCAGGTGCGCGGTCGTTTCTTCGGCGATGGGTGCGATGGCGAGCGTGTCCTGTCCGACCAGGCCCAGCTTCATCTCGAAGGGAATCGGCGTGCCGGCCTGCCACGCGGCGAGCGCGGCCCCGGTGACGGGGGCATGGATGCCGTTGGCGAACCAGGCATCGTCATCCAGGCCGGGCACGCGCTGCCTGAAGCGCAGGGCTTCGCTGCCCATGGTCATGGTCGGCGAGCCATCGAGGCCGCGCAGGTCGCTCACGTTGAAGGCGATGAGCGGGGCCTTGAATTCGATCTTCGAGTCGGTCTCGCTGTGCGACACGGCCTTCGGGTCGAAGGCGGCAAAGCCGCCGCTGAGCGTGGCGTCGAGCGTGTAGAAGGGAATCCTGAAGATGCCGCGATAGCGTTCCTGCGGCGCCATCGTGCCCTCGACGTGCAGCTTGTCGGGGAACACCACGTGGGCCATTTCCTTGCTGCGCGGTTCCTGGCCGATCACCTTGCCCTGCGCGTTGCGCAGCGGCTCCATCCAGCGCTCCACGTAGGGCACCAGCAGCAGCGGGCCGACCATGGTCTGGCGCCCGGCGTAGGTGGCGGCGAGTTCGCTGGCCGCCTCTCGCTGGCTCTCGCCGCGTGCGCGGTTGATCGAATCGATCTCTCCCAGCGGAATGCACAGCAGCAGCAGCAGGAACAGCAGGCCGGCGACCTTGGCCAGCATGGAACTCATCACGACCCTGAGCAACTGAAGCATTTTTTTCTCCTCGTCTGTAGCGGTGGCCGCGATGCTCGCCGCGCGACCCGAAGGCCGTGTGAAGGGCCCGGGCCGCCTCGCTTCACACAGACTTCACACAGCGGATGCGGGCGGTCCACGACTTCAAGACGCCTTCCAACTGGCTTCTCGCGCGCTGGAGAAAGTTGCGGCCGTGCAAGTTCGCACGGACAAGGACCCCCGCCATGGATGCCCAAACCACCCCACGTCCCGGCCGCTGGCTCTGGCTCGCCACCGTGAGCCTGGCGACCGCGGGCTTCATCGCCATGGGCGTGCGCCCGGCGCACGCTCAGGAAGCGCCCGCCGGTCCGCGCCTGAAGACCGAGAGCCCCTATTTCTTCGTGAAGAGCGACGACCCTTCGGTCGACCGCCTGCCGCTCAAGGGCACCGAGGTCTCGGTGAAGATATCGGGCGTGATCGCCGATGTGACGGTCACGCAGACCTACCGCAACGAAGGCCAGCGCGCCATCGAGGCGAAGTACGTGTTCCCCGGCTCGACCAAGGCCGCGGTGAGCGGCCTTAACGTACGGCTGGCCGACCGGCTCATCACCGCGCAGATCCGCGAGAAGCAGCAGGCGCAGATCGAGTACGACACGGCCAAGAAGGAAGGCAAGACCGCCGCGCTGCTCGAGCAGCACCTGCCCAACGTGTTCCAGATGAACGTCGCCAACATCCTGCCGGGCGACGACGTGAAGGTGGAGCTGCGCTACACCGAGCTGCTGGTGCCGCAGTCGGGCAACTACCAGTTCGTGTTCCCGACCGTGGTCGGCCCGCGCTACAACTCGCCGCAGTCGGAGAACGCGCAGGCCAAGTGGGTCGCTCAGCCCACGCTATCCGCGGGCACCGCCGCCGGCACCAGCTTCAGGCTCAAGGCCACCATCGACACGCCGATGGGCATCAAGGAGATCCGCTCGGCCACGCACACCATCGACGTGAAGAAGAGCGACGAGGACCAGCACGCCGACATCGCGCTCGCCGCCGACGGCCGTCCCGCCGACAACCGCGACTTCGTGCTCGACTACCGCCTCGCGGGGGAGAAGATCGAATCGGGCCTGATGCTCTACAAGGGCCAGGGGGAGAACGCCGAGAACTTCTTCCTCGCCATGGTCGAGCCGCCCAAGGCCGTGGCCGCCAGCGCGATCTCGCCGCGCGACTACATCTTCGTGGTCGACATCTCGGGCTCGATGCACGGCTTTCCGCTCGACACCGCGAAGACGGTGCTCGAACGCCTGATCGGCGGCCTGCGTCCCAGCGACACCTTCAACGTGCTGCTTTTCTCGGGCAGCAACAAGATGCTCTCGCCCAAGTCGGTGCCGGCCACGCGCGCCAACATCGAGCAGGCGCTGGCCACCATCAAGAACTACAGCGGCAGCGGAAGCACCGAGCTCATTCCGGCGCTCAAGCGCGTGTATGCAGAACCCAAGGAAGAGAACGTGTCGCGCACCGTGGTGGTGGTGACCGACGGCTACGTGACGGTCGAGCGCGAAGCCTTCGAGCTGGTGCGCAACAACCTGTCGAAGGCCAACGTGTTCGCCTTCGGCATCGGCTCCTCGGTCAACCGCAGCCTGATGGAAGGCATTGCGCGCGCCGGCATGGGCGAGCCCTTCATCATCACCGACCCGGTCCAGGCCCCCGAGCAGGCCGCGCGCTTCCGCCGCATGGTGGAGTCGCCGGTACTCACGAACGTGAAGGCCACCTTCGGCGGGCTCGACGTGTACGACGTGGAGCCGCAGGCGTTGCCCGACGTGCTCGGCGAGCGCCCGGTGATCGTGTTCGGCAAGTGGCGCGGCGAGGCAAAAGGCCGCGTGATCATCGAAGGCCAGGGCGCGAGCGGCCCCTACCGCCAGGAAGTGCGCATCGACGGCAACACCCGCCAGGACACCGCCGCGCTGCGCACGCTGTGGGCTCGCCATCGCATCCAGAGCCTGAGCGACCAGGAGACGCTGGAAGGCGGCACGGCCCTGAAGGACCGCATCACCGAGCTGGGCCTGAAGTACAGCCTGCTCACCCAATACACGAGCTTCATCGCCGTCGACAAGGTGGTGCGCAACGTGGCGCCGCAGAACAGCGCGGACGTGAACCAGCCGCTGCCCCTGCCGCAAGGCGTGAGCGAGCTGGCGCTCGGCGCCGAGGTGCCGAGCACGCCCGAGCCCGAATCGCTGGGTGCCATCGTCGTGGTGCTGTCGATGCTCGCCATGCTGCGCCGCCGCGCGCGCCGCAACGACGCGCGCCGCTTCACCGCCTGACCCGTCCGTAAGAAAGAAAAGAATGTCTCTGGCAATGCTTGCCCACCACCATCCGCGCATCGTGGACTGGGGCATCCACATCGACCGCACGCCGGCTGCCGGCTGGATCGGCCTGCAGTTCATCGCGCTGATGCCCACCTGGGTCTGGATGGCCCAGCGCATGCGCGACGGCTCCGACGATCCGCTGGGCCTGCTGGCGCTGGTCGCGCTCGCGGCGCTGGCCTGGAGCCGCCGGCGCGAGTTGCGCGCGTCGCCCCGGCTGGGCTGGCTCGCGCTGGCCGGCGCGGGCACCGTGCTCGCGACGCTGCTGCGCACGGGGCTCGGCTTCGTGCCCGCGCTGCCACCGCTCGCGGCCGGGCTGGTCGCGGTGCTGGCGCTGGCCTGCGGGCTGCTGGCCTTCCTGCCGCGCAAGGTGGCGGCACTGCCGGTGGCCGGCCTCGCGGTGCTCGCGCTGCCGCTGCTCTCCTCGCTGCAGTTCTATGCGGGCTACCCGCTGCGCGTGGTGACGGCCGAGGTCAGCCGCTGGCTGCTGTCGCCGGGCTTCGAGGTGGCGCGCGAAGGCGCGAGCCTGGCGGTCGATGGCCGGATGGTGATCGTCGATGCGCCCTGCTCCGGCGTGCAGATGGTGTGGCTGGGCTACTTCACGGCCTGCGCGGTCGCGCTGTGGGCTTCGCGCAGCGGCCGGGACTTCATGGCGCGGCTGCCGATGGTCGGCCTGCTGGTGCTTGCCGGGAACATCGTGCGCAACAGCGTGCTGATCGCCTTCGAGGGCGCCGGCCATCCGCTCGCCCCGTGGGCGCACAACACGCTGGGCCTCGTGGTGCTGGCGGTGGTCTGCGGCTCCATCGCCCGGCTGATGGTGCCCGCACGCGCCGAGCCCGAAGCCGCCGAACTGCCCATTCCGGGCCTGATCACCACCCACGGAGGCCGCCATGTCGACACCGTTCTTTGAGCGCTGGTTCGCGAACCATTTCATCAACCGCATCGGACACAAGACGGCTTTCGCGCTGGCGATGCTGATGTGCATGCTGTGGTCGGCCACGGCGGCCCTGCGCACGCCGGCCGAACCGATGGCACCCGCCGTCGCGTCGCACGAATGGCCCAGCGAATGGGACGGCGCCGCGCTGCGCCCGCTGGCCCTGAGCGACGTGGAGCAGCGTTTTGCCGACCGCTTCCCCGGCGCCATCGGCCGCATGACCGACGGCACCCGGACGCTGGTGATGCGCGAGGTCAGCCAGCCCACGCGCATGCTGCACCCGGCCGCCGACTGCTACCGCGCGCTGGGCTACCGCATCGAGCAGGCGCGGCTGGAGCGCGACGCGCGCGAGCGCATGTGGCGCTGTTTTGTTGCTCAACGGCACGGAGCGCAAAAAATCCGCGTCTGCGAGCGCATCGTCGACGCCCGGGGCACGGCTTTCACTGACACTTCAAGCTGGTACTGGGCAGCAGCCAGCGGCCAATCGCATGGGCCGTGGCAAGCTGTCACCGTAGCGAGACCGATCTGAGAAAACTGCCTGTGAAGAAGACCCTGCGATTCGTGCTCTATGGCCTGCTGGCCTTGGTCATTACGGCCTGTGTAGCTATCTTTTTGATAGTCAAGCTGGCGCTCGCGCCGGCTGCCGGCGAATGGAGCACCACGGTGAAGGCAGGGCCGCTGAATTTCGAGATCGGCGTGCCGACGGCGGTGCGCGTGGCCACCTCGACATGGTTCGCGCCGTATCTCGACGGCCGCTCGTTCGACACCCGATTCGGCACCGTGCGCTTCGCCTGGAAGCCGGCCGGCGAACTGCTGGAAATGCAGTGCGCGCCCTGCAGCGCCGAGGTGCCGGCGCTGGGCACCCAGCCGATCCGCGTCGATCGCCTGGTCGCCACGGTGAAGCGCGACGGCAACACGCTCAACGGCACCTTCGAGGCCACGCCGCAGAGCAACGACGCGAGCCAGCTCCAAGGCCACTGGGACGGCAGGCTTATGCCGAAGAACATCCACCTCAACGCCAGCGTGCAGGACGCGCCCATCGCCCGCTGGTACGCGGTGCTGGTGCCCGCCCTGCCGGAGCTGCAGCGCGCGCGCATCGGCGGCACGCTGGCGCTGCGCGGCCAGCTCGTGCTGCCCGAAGCCACCTTCGCGGTGCAGCCGACCATCAGCCAGTTCACCGTGGAAGGGCTGGGCACCGAGGCCATGCTGGGCGCGCGCACCAGCTGCGGCCCCTCGGCGAAGCTGGCCAACGACAGCTGGCTGGCGCGCGCCGTCATCGCCGCCGAAGACCAGCGCTTCTTCACCCACGGCGGCTACGACCTGACGGAAATCCTCGCCTCCATCGACAACAACCAGAAGCCCGGCCAGACGCGGCGCGGCGGCAGCACGCTCACGCAACAGCTCGCCAAACTGCTGGTGACGGGCAGCGACCGCACGGCCGAGCGCAAGCTGCGCGAGCTGCTTTACGCGGTCGAGATGGAGCAGACGCTGGGCAAGGCCCGCATCCTGCAGCTGTACCTGGACAACGCACCCTGGGGCGGCAACCTCTGCGGCGCCGAGGCTGCGGCCAGGCGCTACTTCAGGCGCAGCGCGCGCACGCTGGAGCCGGCACAGGCCGTGTGGCTCGCCGCCATGCTGCACAAGCCGCAGGCCGTGCTCGAGCAATGGCGCCGCGACGGCCAGATCGACGCCGACCGCGTCAAATGGATCGCCGAAGGCATCCGCGGAATCAGCCGCAACCAGCGCGAGGCCCTGCTCAAGAGCGTGGCCGCGGCGAAATTCATGGCGCCGGAGGCCGCAACGCAATGACGAACACAGCCGTGCTGGGCGCCACCGATATCGAAGCCATCGAACGCGCCACCATCGCGGCGGTGTCGCCCGACCTGACCGAGGAAATCGACGGCTGGCTGCTGCCTTTCGCCAGCGGCACCGTCAAGCGCGCCAAGTCGGCCGTGCCGCTGCATCGCGGCGCGGTCGAGGCCGCCACGCTCGACCGCATCGAGGACCGCTACGACAGCCGCAAGGCCGCGCCCGCGCTGCGGCTTGCCGACGCATCCTGCTTCGACAGCCTGCGCGCCGAGCTGGAGCGCAGGCACTACATGGCCGACAGCCCCACCTGCGTGCAGATCGGCTCGGTGCAGCGCATGCGGCAGGTGGCCGCGCCGGGCGGCGCATTGGCCGACGTCGACCGCGCGCCCGACAACGCCTGGTCGGCCCTGTTCCTCGGCGAGGGATTCGACCCCGTGGACGGCGCTCATCGCGTGCGCATGCTCTCGCGCGCCAAGGGCACGCTCTACGCCAGCGTGCGCGAGGGCGGCCGCACCGTGGCCGCTGGCGCGATGGCCTTCGGCCACGGCTGGGCCAGTGTGCACGGCATGCGCACCGACCAGGCGCAGCGCGGCCGGGGCCTCGCGGGGCGCGTGCTGGCCGGGCTGGCGCAGGCCGCGTCGGAACGGGGCTTCGAGCGCGTGTTCCTGCAGGTCGATGCGAACAACCAGGCGGCGCTGTCGCTGTACCGCCGCGCCGGCTTCGGGACACAGTGGAAATACAGCTACTGGCAGCGCCAGCAATGGCCCTGAAGCTGCAGGCCGCACGAGCCGTCGGCTGACAGCGCGCGGGTGGCGCGGCGCGGGCGTTAGTGCCACCATGGACGCATGACGAACGCCAACCACCACGCCAATCACCCCACCGATCCCGTCGCCACGCCGCGCGGCATCGACCACATCGTGGCCGGTGTTTCCACCAGCGATGGCGACGGCGTGAAGCTCACCCGCGTGCTGCAGCAGCCCCTGCAGAAGCGGCTCGACCCGTATCTCATGCTCGACGCCTTCGGCAGCGACAACCCGGGCGACTACATCGGCGGCTTTCCCAACCATCCGCACCGCGGCTTCGAGACCGTCACGTACATGATCGCCGGGCGCATGCGCCACCGCGACAGCGCGGGCCACGAAGGACTGCTGGAAAACGGCGGCGTGCAGTGGATGACCGCCGGCCGCGGCCTCGTGCACAGCGAACTGCCCGAGCAGGAAGAAGGGCTGATGGAAGGCTTCCAGCTCTGGCTGAACCTGCCCGCGAAAGACAAGATGCGCGAGCCCTGGTATCGCGACATCCAGAGCGCGGAGATTCCCGAATTCACCACCACCGGCGGCGCGCGCGTGCGCGTGATCGCGGGCGCGAGCCACGGCATCGAAGGCGCCGTGCGGCGCGAGCACACCGAGCCGCTCTACCTGGACATCGAGTTGCCGCCAAACGCCGAATTCGCGCAGCCGCTGCCGCAGGACCACAACGCCCTGGTCTACGTGTTCCGCGAATCGCTGTGGATCGCGGGCAGCGAGATCCCGACGCGGCGCATGGCCATCCTCGCCAACGACCCGGGCAGCGACGGCGTGGTGCTGCGCGCCGGCGCGACCAACCACAGCCCGGCGCGCGCGCTGCTCATTGCCGGCAGGCCGCTCAACGAACCCATCGCGCAGTACGGCCCCTTCGTGATGAACACGCCCGAGCAGATCCGGCAGGCGGTGCACGACTTCCAGAACGGGAAGCTGGGCTGAGGCTGCTGTAGTCGCCCGCCTACCGGAAGACGGCATCGGGCACGGGCTCCGGTTGCCGCGCGGGCAGCCTAGATTGCGACCATGCCTCCCACGATCCGGAAAGGACAGGCGCCGAAGACGCTGCAGCGCGCCGAGTTCCATGAACGTTTCATGCAGCCCTTTCAAGACCCGGCCTTCCGCGCCGAGGCCGATTCGCTGCGGCGTATCGAACTCATCGCCTGGGAGGCCTACGAGGAAGGGCGCAAGGCGCCCGTTACCCGCAAGGCCGGGCCCGGCTATGCCGACCCCGAGTACGAACTTTCGGTCGACTGGCTCGAGGCCAAGGCGCGCATCGACGCCGCGCAGTCGGCCTGGAGCCAGCCGCAGACGGCGTCACGAGTGCTGCTGGTGATCGGCTCGCCGCGCAACGACGGTACCTGCCCCGGCGAGGTTTCCAAGACCTGGCGGCTGGCGCAGATCGCGCGCGAGGTGCTGGACGGCAGCGGCATCGAGACCGACCTGCTCGACCTGAGCCTGCTGACTTCCGAATACGGCCGGCAGATCCACCCGTGCAAGGGCTGCGTCTCCACCGCCATGCCCTTGTGCCACTGGCCCTGCAGCTGCTATCCGAACCACTCGCTGCGCCAGACCGGCGACTGGATGAACGAGATCTACGAGCGCTGGGTGTCCGCGCACGGCGTGATCCTGCTCACGCCCACGCACTGGTACCAGGCCGCGAGCCCGCTGAAGCTCATGATCGACCGGCTGGTGTGCGCGGACGGAGGCAACCCCGACCCCACCAGCACCCACGGCAAGAAGCCCGATGAGGCCAAGGCGCTGGAGCTGGAGGGCTGGGGCTATCCCAGGCACCTCGACGGCCGCGCCTACGGCGTGGTGGTGCACGGCGACGTGGCCGGCGTGGAGAGCGTGCGCCGCAATCTCTGCGACTGGCTCGACTGGATGGGCCTCATCGAGGCCGGCACGCAATCGCGGCTGGACCGCTACATCGGCTACTACGAGCCCTACGCCACCAGCCATGAGGCGCTCGACGCCGATGCCGACGTGCAGGAGGAAGTGCGCCAGGTGGCCCGCTCCATGGTCAAGGCGGTCGCCGAACTGCGCGCGGGCAGGCTGCAGCCTCCCGACCGCGGACTGAAGCGGCCTCGGCCCAAGTAGGAGGAAAAGAGTCGATAAATCACGCAGGAGGCGGCTTCCACGGGCCCTGTTCATCATTCTTTACGCAAGCTCACGCCGGGCTAACGGATGCGATACAGAGCTCTTCCACACTTCCTCTCACCTGCTGCCCATCGGCGGCGGGCTTCTTCGAAAGGAAGCACTTCTCATGATTTCTCTTCGCCAACGCATCGTCTGGGCCAGCCTGCTCGGTTCGGCCGCCCTCGCCTCCTCGGGCGCCTTCGCTCAAGCGCCGGCTGCCGTTCCCTCCGCAACCGCGCCCACCGCCGCGGTGGCCCAGGCCGACAACGCCGCCGCGCCCAAGGCGCAGCACAAGCGCATGGATCCGGCCCAGCGCATGGAGCGCATGAAGGAACACCGCGCCAAGCGTCTCGCCGCCCTGAAGGAAAAGCTCAAGCTCACCTCGGCCCAGGAAGGCGCATGGAGCACCTTCACCAGCGCGACGCAGCCGCCCGCCGGTCCGCGTCCGCACATGGACCGTGCCGAGTTCGCCAAGCTGACCACGCCCGAACGCCTGGAACGCATGCAGGCCCGCCAGGCCGAACGCAGCGCGATGTTCGCCAAGCGCGCCGACGCCACGAAGACCTTCTATGCCACGCTCACGCCTGACCAGCAGAAGACCTTCGACGCCGAAACCGCTCACTTCGGCGGCCCGCGCGGTCACCACGGCCCTGACGGCGGCCGCCGCGGCGCGCCCCCGGCTCCCGCCAAGAGCTGATCGATCGCCGCACTGCGGCACATAAAAAGCCCGCAACGCGAAAGCGCTGCGGGCTTTTTCATGGGCGCACGGGATCGGCCTTCGTGCCTACTTCGGCGTCCCCGTCTTGTCCGTCGGGTTCGTCACAACGTCCGGGCGCTCGCCCTTCTGGCCGAAGCGCGGCGTCACCTTGCGCCCGCTCTGGCTGACCTCGGCGCGCGACATCTCGCCTGTCGGCTGCGGCATGGCGTTGGGCTGGTGGTTCACCGTGGTCGTCACCTCGCCCTTGGGCACCGGGTTGTTGGCGTTGTTGCGGTTGTGCGCGCGGGCCTCGGCCTTCACCGACTCGCGCGACAGCGGCATCGAGTTGTCGGGGCGCTGCGGCGGGTTGGCGACGCCGGCCGGCGTCATGGTGCTCGCTTCGCCGCCCACGGAGGGATCGGGCTGGGCGGGAATGGACGTGGTCTGCGCCATGGCGATGCCCGCCGCGCCCAGCAGCGTGGCAAGAACGGTGGCGTGGAAAGCGGTCTGGTGTTTCATGGGTACTCCTTGTGGCTTGTTCCTTGAAAGGCGGGCTGCCTTTTTCCGAACCGTGAATCCACCGTAGGAGCCCCGGATTTCCGTCCGTGTGAGGGTGCGGCAGGCATGCCTGTAGGAACCGGCCGTCCAGGCACGAAGGCGGACGAAGGCGGCGGCGGGATGGCGGCGGGAAGAAGTTGGCGCGTTCCTACAGTCAGGAAGGGCGCGGCCACGTACAACCGGCATGACGATGTCTTCCTCGCCCATCATTCCCGACGCCACCGATGTCGCCAGTGCCGAAGCGGCAGCGCCGGTCACGCCGACCTCGCTCAAGGTCATGACGGTGAACACCCACAAGGGCTTCACCGCGCTCAACCGCAGGTTCATCCTGCCCGAACTGCGCGACGCGGTTCGCACCGTGGGGGCCGACGTGGTGTTCCTGCAGGAGGTGCTGGGCACGCACTCGCGCCATTCGCGCAGGGTGAACAACTGGCCCGAGGCGCCGCACTACGAATTCCTGGCCGACACCATGTGGCCGCAGTTCGCCTACGGCCGCAACGCGGTGTATCCGAAAGGCCACCACGGCAACGCGGTGCTCTCCAAATTTCCCATCGTGCATTTCCGCAACCACGACGTGTCGGTGAGCGGCCCCGAGAAGCGCGGCCTGCTGCACTGCGTGCTGCGGCTGCCGGGCCGCGTGGTCGACGTGCATGTGATCTGCACCCACCTCGGCTTGGCCGAGGCGCACCGGCAGCAGCAGCTGGAGCTGCTGTGCCACATCGTGCGCGACGAGGTGCCTTCCGACGCGCCGCTGATCGTGGCCGGCGACTTCAACGACTGGCGCGGCCGCGCGCACGACATCCTCGAAAAAGGCGCTTCGTTGCGCGAGGTGTTCGTGCACGCCACCGGCCGTGCGGCCCGGACCTTTCCGGCGCGCTTTCCGGTGCTCTCGCTGGACCGCATCTACGTGCGCAACGCCGGCGCGCATGCGCCGGTGGTGCTGCCGCGAAGGCCATGGTCGCATCTTTCGGACCACGCGCCGCTGGTGGCGGACATCGACCTGTGAGCACCGCGACCATGAACGAAGGCAGCAACAACATCAACGGCAACCATTGGATCGCCGGCAACCGCATCGGCCTGCTGGAAAACGGCGAGGAGTTCTTTCCGCGCGTGTTCGAGGCCATTCGCCGGGCGCGGCGCGAGGCCATCGTCGAGACCTTCATCCTGTTCGAGGACAAGGTCGGCCTGCAGCTGCACGCCGCCATGCGCGAGGCAGCGCTGCGCGGCGTGAAGGTCGACCTGATGATCGACGGCTTCGGCTCGCCCGACCTTTCGCGCGAATTCATCGAGGGGCTGACCTCGGCCGGCGTGAAGGTGCGCGTGTTCGACCCGGGCCGCCGCTTCATGGGCCAGCGGCTCAACGTGTTCCGCCGCATGCACCGCAAGATCGTGGTGATCGACGGCGAGCGCGCATTCGTCGGCGGCATCAACTACTCGGCCGACCATCTGCTCGACTTCGGCCCCATGGCCAAGCAGGACTACGCGGTGGAACTCGAAGGCCCGATCGTGGGCGAGATCCACCAGTTCGTGCTTCGCGCCATCGCACTCGGCGGCAAGGGTGCGGGCTGGTTCCGCCGCAGGCTGCGCCAGCTGCCCGATGCGAGGCATGCGCAGTCCGCCGGCACGGCCGACGCGATGTTCGTCACGCGCGACAACCGGCGCCACACCAACGACATCGAGCGGCAGTACCGCGCCGCGATCCGCGCCGCGCGCGAGCGCATCGTGATCGCCAACGCATATTTCTTTCCGGGCTATCGGCTCATCAAGGAACTGCGGCGCGCGGCGCGGCGCGGCGTGGACGTGCGGCTCATCCTGCAGGGCGAGCCCGACATGCCGATCGTGAAGACCGCGGCCAGCATGCTCTACCACCACCTGCTGCACGCGGGCGTGCGCATCTACGAATACTGCGACCGCCCGCTGCACGGCAAGGTCGCGCTCATGGACGGCAGGTGGAGCACCGTGGGCTCGAGCAATCTCGATCCGCTGAGCCTCTCGCTCAACCTCGAGGCCAACGTGGTCGTGCGCGACGAGGCCTTCAACAACGTGCTGGCCGAGCGCATGGAGAGGTTGATGCAGCACAGCTGCAAGCAGGTGCAGGCGGCCGACCTCGCCAGCGAATGGAGCGGCTGGCGGCTGGTGCGCAGCTTCTTCGTGTTCCACATCCTGCGCTGGTACCCGGCCCTGCTGGGACGACTGCCACGCCACGTCCCGCGCCTGACGCCGGCCGAAGCCACCGACCTCGCGAGCCGGCGCGACACCGGGCGCAGCAACCCGACGGGCGGCGCCACGCAGACGGAAGCGGCCTGAACGGCCCGGACCGCCCGAACCGCAACAGGAGCGCCTTCCGATGAGCACCCTGGCCCTTTCGCGCCACAGCTGGTGGCCCTGGGCCCGCCGCGCGGCGGTGTGGGGCTTCTTCGCGCTGATCGCGTGGCTGCTGGTGCGGCAGGCGCTCGTCATCGACTGGGAGGACGTGCTCGACGCGATCCGTGCGCTGCCCGCGGTTTCCCTGCTCGCGGGGGGCGCCCTGGCGGCCTGCAGCTTCGCCCTCTACAGCACCTACGACCTGCTGGGCCGGCACATCACGCGGCACCGCCTGGGCACGGGCACGGTGATGGGCGTGACCTTCATCAGCTACGCCTTCAACCTCAACCTCGGCTCGCTGGTGGGCGGCGTGGCCTTCCGCTACCGGCTCTATTCGCGGCTGGGGCTTTCCAACGACACCATCACGCGCGTGCTCGGCTTCAGCATGCTGACCAACTGGCTGGGCTACCTCGTGGTGGCCGGCGCCGCCTTCTGCTTCTGGCCGATGACGCTGCCGCCCGAATGGAAGATCGGCAGCGAGGGCCTGCGCGTCCTCGGCGCGACGCTGCTGGTGGTCGTGCTGGCCTACCTGGTGATGTGCGCCCTGGCGCGCGGCCACGTGTGGCGCGTGCGCGGGTTCGGGCTCAAGGTGCCAGGGTTCGGCATGGCGCTGCTGCAGCTCGCGATGTCGTGCGCCAACTGGTCGCTGATCGGCGGCGTGATCTGGTTCCTGCTGCAGGGGCAGGTGGCCTATGCGCAGGTGCTCGCGGTGCTGCTCGTGGCGGCGGTGGCCGGCGTCCTCACGCACGTGCCGGCGGGACTCGGCGTGCTGGAGGCGGTGTTCGTCGCGCTACTCTCGCACGAGGTGCCGCAGGCGCAGCTGCTCGGCGCGCTGCTGGCGTACAGGGGGCTTTACTACCTGCTGCCTCTGGCGGTGGCCGCGCTGGGCTACCTGCTCACCGAGGCGCGGGCCAGGCGGCTGCGCGCGCCCGCGCTGCGTGGCCGGCGCTAGCTAGAAGTGATACGTGTAGCGCAGCCGCACGAAATTCTCGCCCGGGTTGGGCTTCTTGATGCCGCCGTTGGAGAAGTGCTGCAGCCGCAGCGTCAGCTCGTGCGCGCCGTGCTCGCCGAAGCTGCGCCCGATGCCGATCACCTCGGTGAACTGGAAGGCGGTGCTGAAGCTGCGGTCGGGCGTCCTGTAGACGTGGTCCATCACGCTGCCGCCGACGCCGCCTTCGGCAAACCAGGGCGAACCGCCGTGGTCGAAGCGGTAGCGCCAGGTGTAGATGGCGCCGATCTGCGCGTAGTCGTGCGGGCCTTCGCCCAGCGCGGGTGCGTGCCAGTTGCTCAGGAAGATGTCCCAGTAGGTGGTGAGCGCCCCTTCGTGCACTGGCTCGCGCGGCGACCACGGAATGGTCATGCCCAAGGTGGCCGAATCGGTGCTGCCCATTTCGCCATGCGGGGCACGGCCCCCTTCGACATAGAAACCGCGCGCGCTGTCTTCGAATGCGTGGGCGGCGGTGCCCGACAGGCCCAGAAGGCCCGCCAAGAGGGCCGATCCGGCAAGGGACGCGCAGGTGTTGAATCTCATGATGCGACTCGCCAATGCACTAGGTGGAAATGAGGAGCTCATCTTCAATTTCCGCCGCATCCGGCATTCGCCGGGCACGTAATTTCCACATCGGAAAGTAGGACTTGATCAACAAAAATGCAGGTCCGATTCCGTTGTGAGCAAACCTCCGCGGCCGGCCGCGCCTATAGTGGCCCGACCCCATTCCACGCGCTCTGGCGCGGCCTCCCACATGTCGTCTTCCAGTTCAGTCGCCCGCCTCTCGGGCCCGCTCATGCAGCAATGGTTCGACCTGGCGCTCAAGACCCACGAGATGCTGCTGTCCTCCGGCCTCGTGATCGGCATGCGCACCGAGCGCATGGCCCGCGCGGGGCTCGCGCCCAGCGCGGACGACCTTGCCGAGTTCCAGCTCATGGGACAGGAAAAGCTCGATGCCGCGAGCGAGTCGGGCTTCGCGATGGCCCGGCAGTGGCACAGCAGCCACTTCTCTCTGGCCAACCGGGTGCTGCAGCAATGGCTGCGGAGCACGACGGCCTTCTTCTCGCTCGCGGGCAGCGTCACGCCCGCGCAGGCGGCCGCGCACGGCGACGCCTTCGTGCAATCGGCGGCGGATACGGTCGATGCGGCGGGCGAGTTGCCCGAGATCGCGGCGCGCATCGCGCGCCAGGGCCTCACGCCCATCCACGCCGCCGCCACGTCGAACGCGCGCCGGCTGTCGGGGCTCGAGGAGTCCTGAGCCTCTTCCTTCAGGTTCAGGCCTTCGCCGGCACCAGCGTCAGCAGCGTGATCTCCGAAGGCGCGCCGAAGCGCTTGGGCGGACCCCAGTAGCCGGTGCCCCGGCTCACGTAGACCCACATGTCGTGCAGGCGGTGCAGGCCGGCCGTGAAGGGCTGCTGCATCGGCACGAAAAGATTCCACGGAAAGAACTGGCCGCCGTGCGTGTGGCCCGACAGCTGCAGCTGGTAGCCGGCCGCAGCCGCCAGCGGCGCACTGCGCGGCTGGTGCGCCAGCAGCACGCGCGTGTGCACCAGCGGCGGCGCGTCGTGCAGCGCCAGGTGCGGGTCGCTGGCGTGCGCCGCGTCGAAATGTCCGGCGGTGAAGTCGGTCACGCCGGCCAGCACCAGCGCGCTTTCGAAGAGCTCTTCGTCGGTCTGCGCGCCGCGCACGTTGCGCGTCTGCAGCACCACGTGCTCGTTGAGCAGCACCTTCAGGCCCAGCCGGCGCAGCTCGTCGATCCAGGCATGCGCGCCCGCGTAGTACTCGTGGTTGCCCGTGACCACGAAGGTGCCGTGCCTCGCGCGCAGCCCGGCCAGCGGCGCGATGTGCTCGCGCAGCTCGGGCACGCTGCCGTCGACCAGGTCGCCGGTGATCGCGATGGCGTCCGCGCCCAGGCGGTTCACCGCGTCGACGATGCGCTGGATGTAGCTGTTGCGGATCGTCGGCCCCACGTGGATGTCGCTGAGCTGCGCGATGCTGAAGCCTTCCAGCGCCTGCGGCAGGCCGCGGATCGGCACCTCCACCCGCTTCACGCCGGCCGTGCGGCGCGCGTTCAGGAAGCCGACGGCCGAGGTGGCCGTGGCCATCGCCAGCACCGCCAGCGCGCTCCACGGCAGCAGCGTGGCCCATTGCACCTGCACGCCGCCGACGGCGCCCGCGAGCCAGGCCAGCAGCAGGCCGGCGTCGCGCACCAGCGTCAGCACGAACATCGAGGAGAACCAGCCCATGCTGATCAGGCCGGTCCACTTGAGCACGCTGCCGTTTCCGGAGCGCTCGCGGGTGCCGCGGCGCGACACGAAAGGCAGGGGAATCGTCGCCGCCGACACCGCCAGCGCGACCAGCGCCAGCGGCCACGCGGGCGTGAGCACGGCGAGCGCGGGCAGCAGGCGCAGCGCGATATAGACGTGCAACAGCGCGGTCAGTGCGCTCAGGGGACGGATCGGCATCGGGGCAAAGGGGTCGGGCGCGGCCCGGGACAGGCCATCTGCAAGGCGCATGCCGCGCATTCAAGACACCGCGAGGCGCATCGGTCGCTATTTTTTCTATAGCGTACGGCGCCCGGATAGCAAGCCTTGTGGCATGGCCCAACCCCGGATTGTGCGCCAGCCGGATGCATGCCGGCGCTCACTTGCGCAGCGCTACTGCACCGTGCGCGTGCCGGCCGAGGCCATGTCGGTGCCGGCCGGCCAGACGAAGGTCGCCTTGGCCGGCGCGCCCTGCGGCACGCGCAGCTCCTGCTTGAGCACCTGGCTGCCGATGCGCGCCTCGACCGTGTAGTTGCCCGGGTCCAGCCGTGCCACCATGAAGGGGCCGCCCGACACCACGTTGTCGAGCAGCGCGGTGCCGCTGCCGTCGCGCACTGTCACGTGCACGTTGGCCGCGAAGTCCGCGCCCTTGTGGTCCTTGATCGCGAATTCGAAGGTGGCGGGCCAGCGCGGCGACACCGTCTCCATCAGCTGGGCCTCGTCGCTGCCGATGCCGCCGCTCATGTATTCGACGCCGTGCGACATGTAGATAGGCGGGTTCACCGTGGCCTGGGCCGACGTCACGGCGCCGAGCAGGACGGCGCCGCAGAACATCGCGGCCGCCAGCGGCCGCATTGCGCGCAGCGAGGATGGAAAACGGGGGGTCATGGTCAGAGTCCTTTCTTTCCTTGGTCGTCGTGGCGAGAAGCCACGCCGCCACTGTGCTGTGCGCGGCTTAGGAAAGTCTGACCTGTGGATGCCCGCGGCGGCGGGCGGGCGCTCGCTGGCTCAGCGCGCCGTGGCGGACGACTGCGCGAGCGTCTGCGTCTGCGGCGGCATCACCGAGGCCATGTCGAAGTTCGACGGCCACACGAAGGAAGCGCGCGCCGGCACGCCAGCGATCACCACCAGCGTCTGCGTCAGCGTCAGGCCGCCGAGCGTCACGTTCACGTCGTAGGCGCCCGGATTCAGGCGCGCGAGCATGTAGGGGCTTTGCGATTCCACGCTCATCACCGTCTGGCCGGTGTATTTCTGGTGGATTTCCACCGCGGCCTTGGCCGGGAAGCCGGGTTTCAGCGCGCCCTTGCCGTCGCTGATGCCCAGCTCGATGGTCGCGGCCCAGCGCGGCGAGACCATTTCCATGAACGCGGCCTCGTCCCTGGCGGCGCCGCCGCACATGTATTCGATGCCCTGCGCCACCTGGATGGGCGGGTTGGTGAACGCATGGGCCGTGCTCACGGCCCCGAGGAATGCTGCTGTGCCGCCCAATACCAGCGCGGCCAGGGGCCGGCGGAGACGCTTAGGGTTCATTGCTGTGTGGTCCTCGAACTTGCGTGACGTGAAATCCGTCGGGGATTTTGCTTAGCAAGAGTCGGGCTAGATATAGCGTTTACGAGGAACGATCTGCGGATCGGAATTGAATGCTATTGTTTTCATAGCTGATGACGGCCGTGTGACGTGGCCCCGCGCTACTTCTGTTCACAAACCTCACGGAAACCCTGATCCGCTCCATCGAGCGCATCCGGGAGTGCGTTCGGCAACAGTGCATGGCGAACGCCTACAGCGGTGCACGCCCGGGCGGGCTAAGAACGACGGCTGCAAACCGCAACGAAGGAGCATTCAGCCATGTCTTGGGAATCGACGATCAACGAATTCAGGCGAGTGGACGCGCAGCGCGAGGACTACCCCGGCGAGCACCTGGTGGTGCTGGGCGTGGGCGTGCTGCTGCTGCTCGCCGCGGGCCGCAGCCGCTCGCTCGTGGCGCGCCTCGCGGCGGGCGCGGCGGGTGGCGCGCTGATCGGCCGCGCCGCCAGCGGCACCGGCGGCATCTCGAAGCTGACGCGGCAGCTGCAGCACACGCTCGAGAAGCAGTTCAACCTCGGCTGTCCCCGCAACGCCACGGGCCACGGCACCAATGTGAAGTGACATTCAGGGGCCGCCGGCACGCATGCCCACCGGTCCCCCGCTCACCCCGGCATGCCGCGCCGCCGCGGCGGCGACGCCATCGCCGGGCGCATCCATCGACAGCCCCGCCAGAAAAGCCGCCAGCACGTCGTTGGCGGCCGCCTGCGTCCGCGCGGGGCCGCGCGACCCGCCGATCAGCACTGCGGCAGCGAAGCGCGCCGGCGCCGAAAGATACAGCGGCACGTCGGTGAAGCCGTAGTGGTTCGCCTCGGCGATCTGGTAGCGGTAGCCGCCTGCCCGCGCATGCCGCACCAGGGCGAGATTGCCGTCCAGGTAGTGCCGCGAATGCCGCGTCTCGCGGTGGTCGCTCTCCAGCAGGAGGAAGGGCACCGGCAGCGCGCCGGTGGCCGCGTGGCCGTACAGCGTGCCGTCGATGTTGGCGACGGCACGGATGCGCGCGTCCTCCATCGCCGCCTCCACCGCGCTGGCGCCACCGAAGGAATGGCCGATCGCCGCGATGCGCCGCGGATCGAGCCGCTGCGACAGGCGCGGGCCGAAGGCCCCGGGCTGACCGACGCGGCCGGCCACGAAGCGAAGGTCCGCCGCCCGCACAGCCTGCCTGGCGCCCATGTAGCGCAGGCGGTCGGGGTCGTCGGGCAGGAAGCGCACGACCGGCGTCGCGAGCCGGCCGTCGGCCAGCTCCACCACCGGCGCCTCGTAGGCATGGTCCAGCGCGAGCACCACGAAGCCGCGGCTGGCCAGGTCGGCAAGAAGGCCGGAATAGAAAGCGCGCGAGGCACCGTAACCCGGCGAGAACAGCACCACCGGCCAGCGTTCCCGCTGCGCCGCCACCGGCGCGTCGAGGCGCGCGTGGGTGTCGATGCGGTCGTAGCGCCGCATCACCAGTCCGGGTATCAGCGAGACGAAGTCCGGCAGCCTCTCGAGGCCGTCGATGTAGCGCGACGGCCCCGCGGCGCCCTCCCCGGCCGCCGCCGGATACCAGGCCTGCACCACCACGCTGCGCCGGTCGTCCGGGTCGGCGGTCGCGTCCTCGGCGCGCTCGCTGTCGACCCAGCGGAACACCTGGGTTCCGACCGCGTAGGGGCCGTGCGGCGCGGGCAGCTCCGGCACAGGCAGGAAGCTCCACGCCAGCAGCGCCGCCAGGGCCAGACCCGCCACGCCGCCACGGCCGAGCCAGGCGAGCGCGCGCGGCGGCAGCGGTGATGGTGCTGGCCGGCCGCGCCTCCAGCCCAGCGCCAGCAGCCCCGCCAGCAACGAATAGACGGGAAGGAACTGCCAGTAGAAGCCCTCGCGCCAGAACTGGAAGGCACAGGCGGCCAGAAGCATCGCCGACACGCCGGAGACCACGCGCGCGCCCACCCGCCTCGTCACCGCGGCGGCCAACGCAAGACCGACCGCGACCAGCACGATCGCGCCATCGAGCACCGACACGGCCTGGGCTCCCTCAGCCCGCGTACCTGGCCAGCATGCCCAGCTTCTCGGCCAGCGCGGCCTGGAAATGCTCGCGCTGCGAGGGCACCCACATCGGAGCGTCGAAGAAGGCGACGATGCGATGGCTCTCGATGCGGATCGTGCCCGCCAGCGGCTCGCACACCGCGAAGCTGTCGCCCTGCACCTCGACCCGGAAGCCCAGCGCCTCGACCTCCTTCAGCTGCGCCTTGAGCGCCTCGCGCAGCACCGCCGCCTGGCCGGCATGCGCAACGACGATCTCCACCGGCCGCAAATCCGGCAGCGGCAGCAGCACCGGCGCGATGAGTTTCGACGGCCCGCCCGCGCCCGGAAAGCGCAGCTTCGCCGCCGCGTCGAGCACCAGCGCGCGCGCCGCCGCGACATCGTCGTCCGCCTCGTAGCCGCTTTGCGCGGTGACGAAGTTGTCGGTCAGCACCTCCACCGACTCCACCCGGCCGTCCGCCGCCACCGCGAGGCGCAGGCTCGTCACGCCCTGCACTTCCTTGAACGGTTTCAGCGGCTGCGCGAGCGAGCGATGGAATCCGGCGATCACCTCGCGCGCGGCCGCTTCGTCCAGCGGCCCCGCGGTCACCACCGGCGAGGCGGCGCGCAGGTGCCCCACCAGCGCGATGCGCCCTTCCAGCGGGTCCATGCTGCCCTGGATGGTCGGCGTGCCGTGGACGATGCGGTCGTCGAACAGCAGCAGCTGGTTGAACCGCGCCGGCACCAGTTCGTACAGCACCTCGCCCTGTACGTGGTGCTTCCTGTAGCTGGGCACGCCGTCGCGCATCAGCAGCGTCTCGCCGCCGGCGAACTTGCGCGACTCCCACCGCGTGAGCGAGTAGACGAAGCCCAGCGTGCCGTTCTGGAAGTCGCTGTGCAGGCCCAGCGTGCAGCCATTGACCATCAGGTGCAGGTTGGGCTCGCCCGTCGGCACCAGGCCGGCGTGCTCCATGCACCACTGCCGCAGGTGCCGGTCGAAGCGCCGCCACAGCGGCTGCGCAAACACCTGCTGCGGCGCCGTGCGCAGGTAGGTGTACATGCGCGGGTCGCAGAAGTACTGCCACTCGATGGCCTGCCGGTAGGCGTTGCCCACCTTCTCGTCGTAGGCCGCGCGCATCGCCTCGGCCTCCGGGAAGAAGTCTGCGGCGACGTGCTGGCGGCGGATCACGCGGCCACCTCGCGCATGTCGCCCAGCGCCACGCGCACCTGGCGGTTGCCGCTGTAGGGCAGCCGCCCGTGTGCCATCAGCAGGTTGTTGACCAGCAGCACGTCGTGGGCCTCGGTGGGTATGCGGACCGAGCACTCCACCAGCACCCGGTCGATGGTGCGCACCCATTCGGCCGGAATGGGGCTGCCGTCGCCGAAGAACACGGTGCGCGGAAACTGGTCGCGGCGGAAGTGCCTGCCCAGCATCGCATCGACCTCGGCCGGCAGCGCGTCGGGGTGGTGCAGCAGGATCTGGTTGAACCACGCCTCGGTGCCGCGCTCGGGAATCCGCAGCACCGCATGGGTGCGGTACGACACGGTGAGGTCGTTCTCGGAGATCGCGTCGATCCCGTGCCCGCTGGCGCCGATCTTCTCGCGCAGCTCGCCCAGGCTTTCGACCTTGAAGAACTGCTGCCAGGAAGTGTCCAGCCCGCGGATGAAGCGGCGCCGGTACATCAGGCCCAGCTCGCGGAAGCGCTCGAGCATCTGCGCCGGCAGCCGCTCGATCACCTGGCGCCCGTCCGAGAGCGTCCACTCGCCACCCTCGGAGGCCGGCTCCAGGCAGAAGAACAGCTGGCGCGAAGGCCAGCTGCGCGTGTGCGAGGCCTCGTTGTGGAAGCGGATCTCCAGGTGCTTCGGATACGGCGTGGCGAAATAGACGTTGTCGCCCGCGCTGGCCAGCGGCAGGTCGCCGTAGTGGCGGTAGAGCGCGTCGCAGGCCGAGCCCGCGCAGTCCTCGAAGCCGGCGAGGCCGCCGACGTCGAAGCCTCGGAACAGCACGTGGCCGTCGCTCCACAGGGCCTCGTCGATGCGCTCGCGGTGCCGGCGGATCCAGGGCGCGAGCGGCTCGTGGGAAGGGGAAGTGATCTGCATGGGTTGTTTCACACCTTGGGTTCTTCGATCTCGTCAGGCCATGGCCACCAGGATGCGGCGCGGCCCCTCGAAGGGCAGCCGCCCGTGCGCGGCGAGGAGGTTGTCCACCACCAGCAGGTCGCCCTGGCGCCAGGCGAAGCTGCGGCGCTGCGCGCGCAGCACCTCGCGCACGCCGGCCAGCGTGTCGTTGTCGATGCGCCCGCCGTCGCCGTAGTACGCCGCCATCGGCAGCCCGGCCTCGATGCGCGCATCGACCCTGGCGCCCATCGGCGTGTTGGAGGCGTGGAACAGGTGCGCCTGGTTGAACCAGACGCGCTCGCCGCTCAGCGGATGCACGCGCGTGGCCGGCCGCCGCTCGTGGATGCGCAGGCCGCCGCCGGGCTGCCATTCGCAGCCGATGTCCATCTCGCGGCAATGCGCCTCGACCTGCCCGCGGTCGGCGGTCTCGAAGGCCTTGCTCCAGGCGTTGTAGGGCGCGTGCGCCGGCGCGAGATTGCGCACGTACATCAGCCCGCGGCGCTCGAACTCCTCGACGATGGAAGCCGGCATCGCCTGCAGCACGCGCCGCGAGTCGGCCAGCGGCGTCTCGCCGCCCGCCTGCGGCGCGGTCGCGCAGAAGAAATACAGGCGCCCCGGCCAGCGCAGGCTGTACGACATCTCGTTGTGCAGCGGGATCTCCAGCTGCCTCGGGTACTCGGTCGAGGTGTAGACGCCCTCGTCCACCTTGCTGCGCGGCGAGGTGCCGCCCGCGTAGTCGCGCAGCTGCAGCGGCGCCATCGCCGCGACCGCGCGCCGGAAGTCCGCCGCCTCGCGCAGCGGAAAACCGCGAAACAGCAGCGCGCCGGCGCGCAGCAGCACCGGCTCCAGCCGCGGCATCGCCTCGCCGAACCAGCCTTGCGCGTCGGCCGCGCCGCCTGAAGCCAGTTCGGCGTCGGCATGGATGCGGTGCGGAAAGCCGTCATCGAAGTCTTCGGCCTCGCGCGCCTCCGCGGCCACGGTGCCTGCCATCGCCGCGCTCATGGCCGCTGCCCCAGGTACCAGTGGCGACCCACGATTTCGATCACGCGATCGACGTGCGGCGGCCGAAGGATCGACAGGTGATCGCTGCCGGGCACATCGAAGCTGCGCAGCCGGGGCTCGTGGCGGCGCCAGGCATCGAGGCCGACGGCCTCCGTCCCGTCGCCTGAAACCGCGCGCAGCAGCAACGCGAGGCCCGCGAACTCGCCCTCGGGTCGGTAGCCGATCGCGCACTGGCGGCAGAACATCTCCAGCACCGGCGAGAAGTCCGCGCGCCGCGCGCTGGGCGGCAGGAGGCGGGCGCGCCGCATGGCCTCGAAGACCGATGCCGTCTGCTCGCCGGCCGGCAGCGCGGCCAGCGTGCCGGCGTCGAGCCCGTGCTCCTTTCCGCCCTGCAGCCGGATCAGCGCCAGGTACTCGCGCAGCGCGTGGGCGCGGTCGCCGAAGCCTTCGGCGCGCGGCGCATCGGTGTCGACCAGCACCACCGGCGCGACCGTCGCACCGGCTCCGGCGAGTTGCCGCGCCGCCTCCAGCGCCACCCAGCCGCCGAAGGAATGGCCGATCAGGTGATAGGGCCCCTGCGGTTGCAGCGCGCGTATCGCATCCACATGCCGCCGCGCCGCCTCCTGCAGCGTCGGCGGCTCGCCCTCGCGACCCAGCAGCGCGGGCGCCTCCAGGCCGATGAAGCTTGCGTCGCCCGGGCTGCGCGACGCGAAGTCGAGGAAGGTGGTCGCGTTGGCGCCGGCACCCGGCAGGCAGAACACCTTGCGTGCCTGTGCGCCGCTGCCGCTCCTGATGGTCACCACCGCGCCGGGCGCCGGCTGGCGGCTGGCCATGGCCATGGCCGGCTTCGCCTGTGCGCCATCGAGCCGCGCGAGGATCGAATCGATCGCCCCGCCGACACGCGCCGCATGCCCGGCGTCCATCATGATGCTCCAGTGGTCGCCGCCGACGTGATGCACCTGCAGCCGGTTGCCCAGCACCGCGCTCCAGCCGTTGGCCGGATCGCCAGCGTCCCCGGGGAGTGCCGAGAACAGGTGCGCATCGATCTCCAGCGGCCGCGCGTGATAGCGGTGCGCCGCCGCGCGCAGATCGAACCACAGCCCCGCGCGCGCGTCGAACTCCGCCGGGCTCATGTCCTTCTTCAGCCACCCCTCGGCGCGCGCCAGCGCGATCGCGGCGGGCAGCCCGTCGGCGGCGAGGATGCGCTCGATCTCGCTCGCCTCCAGCTTGCGTCCGTAGTACTCGGCGAAGGCCACCAGCAGCAGCTTGCGGTCCTGCTCACCCAGCTCGGACACACCGCGCTCGCCCTCGCCACGGTGCCAGCTGTCGATGAGGCCGAGAAACTCGACCTGCCCGCCCGCCGCGATCAGCTGCCGTGCGACCTCGAAGGCCAGCACGCCGCCGGCCGACCAGCCCGCGAGCCGGTAGGGCCCCTGCGGCAACGCCTCGCGGATCAGGCGCGCGTAGCCGGCGGCCAGGTCCTCGTAGCGGCTTTCGCCATGCACCGCCGCGCGGTCGGCGCGAATGCCATAGAGGCCGATTTCCGGATCGACATGCCGCGCCAGCCGCTCGTACGACAGCACCTCGCCGCTGGGTTCGTGCACGAACACCAGCGCGCGCCGTGTGCCGCCGCCCTTGCGGATGGTCACCCACTGCGCGTTCGCACCCGCGTTCCCGTCCGCCACGTCCTCGCGCGGCTTGCCGATCAGCGCCGCCAGCGCGCCGAGCTGCTGCGCCAGCAGCACGTCCTGCAGCGCCACCTCGTAGCCCTTGCGCTTCAGCCCCTCGATGACCTGGAACACCATCAGCGAATAGCCGCCCAGGTCGAAGAAGTTGTCGTGGCGGCCGATGCGCTCGATGCCGAGCAACTCCGACCACAGCGCGGCGATGGCGCGCTCCGCCTCGCCCTGCGGCGGCTCGTAGCGGCCCAGCGCCAGGCCCTGCGCGTCGGGCGCGGGCAGCGCCTTGCGGTCGAGCTTGCCGTTGGGCGTGAGCGGCAGCGCGTCGAGGGGCACGAAGGCCGAGGGCAGCATGTATTCGGGCAGCTGCGCGGCGAGGCCCGCGCGCAGCAGTGCCGGATCGGGCGCTTCCGCACCGGCCACCACATACGCGACAAGCCGCCTGTCGCCGGGAACGTCCTCGCGCGCGACCACCGCCGCATCGCGCACGCCTGGCAGCCGCGCCAGCCGCGCCTCGATTTCGCCGGGCTCGATGCGGAAGCCGCGCAGCTTGATCTGCTGGTCGTTGCGGCCCAGGTATTCGAGCGTGCCGTCATCGCGCCAGCGGCCGAGGTCGCCGGTGCGGTACATGCGCGCCGGCGCATCTTCGGCAACGAAGGGGTCGCGCAGGAATCGCTGGGCCGTGAGCTCGGGCCGGCCCAGGTAGCCGCGCGCGACACCGGCGCCGCCGATGTGGATCTCTCCGGCCACGCCCACCGGCACCGGCTGCCCCGCCGCGTCGAGCACGTAGATGCGCGCGCCCGGCATCACCTGCCCGATGTGGGGGCGGCGCCCGTCGATCACGCCGCAGCTCGCGTCCACGCTGCACTCGGTGGGCCCGTACATGTTGAAGAAAAGGCGGTCGTCTACCGCGGCCAGCGCGCCCCAGGTGGCCGCGTCGATCGCCTCGCCGCCGAGCAGCAGCTTTCGCAGACTCGGTGCACGGCCTTGCAGGAGGCCCGCGCCCTGCAGCAGCCGCAGGTGCGAGGGCGTGCACTCCATCGCCTCGATGCGATGGGTTTCGAGAAAGCCGAGCAGCTCGTGCGCGCCGAGCCGGTCCGTTTCGGGCAGCAGGAACACGCTGCGGCCGAAAGCCAGCTGGCCCCATGCCTTCACCGCCATGTCGAAACCGAAGGAGGAGTTCCACGCCACGCGCCGGCAATCGGGCGCCGTGCCGTGCACGCAGGCTTCCATCGCCCGCAGGAAGAAGGCCACGTTGCGGTGCTCCACCATCACGCCCTTGGGCTCGCCGGTCGAGCCGGAGGTGTAGATCACGTAGGCCAGGTGCGAGGGCGTGAGGCCGACTGCGGCCGGGTCCAGGTTGGCGGATGGCGCCGAGGCCCACTTGGGCAGTTCGGCATCGAGCAGCACGCGCGCGCATCGTTGCGGCGCCTGCAGCCGTGCGTCGAGGCGCCGCTGCGTCAGCAGCACGGCCGCGCCGCTGTCTTCCAGCATCTGCGCGAGGCGCTCGTCCGGATGCACCGGATCGAGCGGCACGTACGCGCCGCCGGCCTTGAGCGTGGCCAGCATCGCCACCACCAGTTCGAGGCTGCGTTCGGCGCAGATCGCCACGCGGTCGTCGGGCTTCACGCCGAGCGCGCGCAGATGGTGGGCGAGGCGGTTGGCGCGCGCGTTGAGCTCGCCATAACCCAGGCTTTCGCCCGCGTATTCGATCGCCTGCGCGTCGGGCTGGCGCGCCGCCTGCTGCTCGATGAGCGCATGCACCAGCACCGGTTCGGCCGCCGCGGCATGGCTTTCGTTGAAGCCTTCCACGATCGCCGCGCGTTCGTCGGCATCCAGCAGGTCGATGCGGTCGACCGGCTGGCCGTCGTCGGCGACCATGGCGCGCAGCACCGCCTCCAGGCAACGCCAGTGGCGGCGCACCGTGGCCTCGTCGAACAGCGCGCTGGCGTAGTTGAGCTGGCCGGCGATGCCTTCGCCGTTCTCGCGCAGCTCCAGCGACAGTTCGAACTGCGCGCTGTCGGCGCCGCCTCCCAGGCTCTGCGCCTGCAGGCCGGGCAGCTCGAGCGCGGCCCCGGGCGTGTTGTGCCACGACAGCATCACCTGGAACACCGGGTGATGGGCCAGCGAGCGCGGCGGGTTCAGCGCCTCCACCAGCCGCTCGAAGGGCACGTCCTGCAGGCTCTGCGCCTGCACCGCCGTCTGCCGCGCCTGCGCCAGCAGCGCGCCCACGCTCGGGCCGCCCGAGATGTCGATCTTCAGCGCCTGCGTGTTGACGAAGAAGCCGATCAGCGGTTCCACCTCCACCCGGTTGCGCCCGGCGTGCGAACTGCCGATCACCACCTGCTCCTGCCCGGCGAGCCTGCCCAGCACCACAGCCCATGCCGCGAGCAGCGTCATGTAGAGCGTGGTGCCGTGGCGCTGGCCCAGCGCGCGCAGGCCCTGGCCGAGCGCCGCGTCGAGCTCGACCGCGATGTTGGCGCCGCGGTAGTCCTGCACCGGCGGGCGCGGCCGGTCGGTCGGCAGGTCGAGCAACGCCGGCACGCCGCGCAGCTGCCGCACCCATTGCTGCAGCTGCTGTTGCAGCAGCGGCCCCTGCAGCCACTGGCGCTGCCACATGCCGAAATCGGCGTACTGGATGGCCAGCGGCGGCAGCGGATCGGGGCGGCCTTCGCGGAAGGCGCCGTACAGGGCCGAGAACTCCTTCGCCAGCACCCCGCCAGACCAGCCGTCGGACACGATGTGGTGCATGGTCACCAGCAGCGCGTGGTCGTCGGGGCCCAGCGCGAGCAGCCGGCCGCGGATCAGCGGGCCCAGCGCCAGGTCGAAGGGCCGCAGCGCCTCCTCTCGCACGATGCGTTCCAGCGCCTCGTCGTCGATGCCGCGCCGGTCTTCATGCAGAAGCGCGAAGCCGCGCGGCGCGTCGATGACCTGCCGCGCCTCGCCCGCCATGCCCACGAAGCGGGTGCGCAGCACCTCGTGGCGCTCGACGATGCGGTCGAAGGCGGCCTGCAGAGCTTCCCTGTCCAGCGGGCCGCGCAGCCGCACCGCGTCGGGCACGTGATAGGCCTTGCTCGCCTCGGGATCGACCCGCGCGATGAACCACAGCCGCTGCTGCGCGAAGGACATCGGCAGCGGCGCCGAGCGGTCGGCGCGCGCGATCGCGCCCAGCGTGTTCTGGCTTGCCTCGGCCACCTCCCGCGCCAGGTCGGCGAGCCGCGGGTGGGTGAAGAGCACCGGCAGCGGCAGCTCCACCCCGAGCCGCTCGCGCAGCTGCGAGACCAGCCGCATGGCGAGCAGCGAATGGCCGCCGAGCTCGAAGAAGTCGTCGTCGCGCCCCACGCGCTCCATGCCGAGCAGCTCGCACCAGATGCGCGCCAGGGTGTCCTCGATCTCGCCCGTCGTCGCCTCGTAGCTGCGGTGGGCGAAGGCCAGGCTCTCCGGCGCCGGCAGCGCCTTGCGGTCGAGCTTGCCGTTGGGCGTGAGCGGCAGCGCGGCGAGCGGTACGAAGGCGCCGGGCAGCATGTGCTCGGGCAGGCGCGCGGCCAGTTGCCGGCGCAGTTCGGCGGGGTCGATGGGGTCGAGGGAGTCTTCGGTCGGCGCGCCGTCCGCGACGACGATGTAGGCGACCAGGCGTTTCTCGCCGGGCACATCCTCGCGCGCGACCACGGCCGCCTCGCGCACGCCGGGCAGTTCGCCCAGGCGCGCCTCGATCTCGCCCGGCTCCACGCGGTGGCCGCGGATCTTGAGCTGGAAGTCGTTGCGCCCGAGGTATTCGATCGTGCCGTCCTCGCGCCAGCGGCCCAGGTCGCCGCTGCGGTACATGCGCGCGCCTTCGGCGTCCGGGAACGGATCGCGCAGGAAGCGCTCGGCGCCAGGCGCGGGCTGGTTCAGGTAGCCGCGCGCCACCTGCGCGCCGGCGATGTGGATTTCACCCGCCACGCCGCGCGGCACCGGCCGGCCCAGCGCGTCGAGCAGGTACAGCCGGCAGTTGTCGACCGGCGTGCCGATGGGCGGCAGGTCGTCCCAGTCCCGGGCCGGGCCCGCCAGCGTGTGGGTCGTGACCACGTGGCTTTCGGTCGGGCCGTAGTGGTTGTGCAGCCGCGCCGCGCCACCGCCGTCGAACAGCCGCCGTATCGCCGGCGTGATGCGCAGCTGCTCGCCCGCGACGATCAGGTCGCGCAGCGCCGGCGGCAGCGCTTCCCCCTGCTGCGACCACAGCTCGCCCAGCGCATGGAGCGCGATGCAGGGCAAAAAGAGCCGCTCGATCCCCTGCCCGGCCAGCCAGCCGGCCAGCGCGGGCAGGTCGCGGCGCAGCTCCTCGGGCACCGGCACCAGCGTGCCGCCCGTGGCCAGCGTCGAGAAGATTTCCTGGAACGCGACGTCGAAGCCCGGCGCCGCGAACTGCAGGGTGCGCGCCGCGTCCGGCAGCTGCTCGCGCTGCCAGGCCAGCAGGTTGGCCAGCGCACGGTGCGGCATCGCCACGCCCTTGGGCACGCCGGTGGAGCCGGAGGTGTAGATCACATACGCCAGGTGGTCGCCGCGCAGGCCCATCGCATGCGCGTCGGGGCGCGGCGCGGCGGCCTGCGCCCATGGCGCCCCGGCGATGTCGTCGAGCAGCACGCGTTCGCAGGCCGGCGCAGCGGCGAGGCGGTGCAACAGCCGCTGCTGCGTGAGCAGCACGCGCGGCGCGCAGTCGGCGAGCATGTGCGCCAGGCGCCCGTCGGGCAGCGTGGGGTCCAGCGGCACGTAGGCGCCGCCGGCCTTGAGCGTGGCCACGATGGCGATCGCCGCCGCCGCGCCGCCGTCCAGGCAGATCGCCACGCGCTGGTCGGGCACCACGCCCAGCGTGCGCAGATGCCGGGCCAGCTGGTTCGCCCGCGCTTCGAGTTCGCCATAGGTCAGCCGCCCGGCGGCGGATTCCAGCGCCGGTGTGGACGGATCGCCGTCGGCCCGGCGCTCGAACAGCGCGTGCACCAGTTCGCCTTCGGCAGCGTGGTCGCGGCGTGTGCCGTTGAAGCCGCGCAGCACCTGTTCGAGCTCGGCCGGCGGCAGGGTCTCGATGCGGTGCATCGGCGTGTCGGGTGCCCGGTCGAGCGCGCGCACCAGGTTGCCGAGGGTTTCGCGCATCCAGCCGGCGATGCGCGCGGCGTCCACGCGCTCGACGATCTCGGCGGTGATGGAAAAGTCCTCGCCATGGTCGTCCACGTGCAGCACGAAGGGGTAGTTGGTGCGGTCGCGGCTTTCCAGGTGATGGATGCCGGCGATGCCCTGCCCGCCTTGCGCCGCTTGTTCGCGGCTGTGGCGGTAGTTCAGCAGCGCCGAGAACAGCGGCGTGTTCGCGGGCAGGCCGCTGCAGCGCTGCGCGAGCGTCAGCGATGCGTGCTCGTGGCGCAGCAGTTCGGCAAGAGCCGCGGCAGTTTCGTCCAGCGCCTCGCCCGCGCCGCGCCCCTCCAGCCGCACGCGCAGCGGCAGCGTGTTGATGAACATGCCCATGGCGCGGTCGGCGCCCGCGCCGCCCTGCAGGCGGCCCAGCAGCACGGTGCCGAACACCACGTCGCCGCCGCCGTTGCCGCTGCATCGCGCGAGCAGCTGCGCCCAGGCCAGGTGGAACACGCTGGCCGCGCTGGTGCCGCGCGCCCGCGCCGCGCGGCGCAGGTCCGCGCACAGCGCGGGTTCCAGCCGCAGCCTCGCCTGCACCGCGTCGCTGCCATTGCCCTGCACGTCGAGCAGGTCGAAGGGCGCGGTCGGCTGCTCCACATCGCCCAGCATCGCGCGGAAGAACTGCTCGTGCTCCGCCTCGCGCGCGCCCAGCCGCGCCTGCGCGACGAAGTTTCGGAAAGGCACGGGCGGCGGCAGTTCCGCGCGGCGGCCCTGCATCACCAGGCCGACTTCCTGCGCCAGCAGCTCCAGCGTGACGTGGTCCATCGCGAGGTGGTGATGCAGCATCTGCAGCAGCCAGCGTCCGCGAGGTGCGTCGAACGCCGCGAAGCCGCGCATCATCGGCGCGCGCCGCACGTCGAGGCGGTAGCGCGCCGGGTCGGCATGGGCCTGCAGCCGCGTCCGCACATCGCTCTCGCTGCCGCCGTCACCGGCTTCCAGCATTTCGATTTCCAGCCGGGCACGCCGCCACACCACCTGCACCGGCTCGGGCAAGCCATCCCATTGCACCGCGGTGCGCAGCACGTCGTGGCGCGCGATGGTTTCGTCCATCGCGGCGACGAAGCCGTCCAGCAGCTCGCGGCTGTCGAAGGCCATCAGCAGCCGGGTCAGGTAGGCGTCGCCCTGCTGCAGCAGCAGGTGATGGAACAGGATGCCCTCCTGCAGCGGCGCGAGCGGATAGATGTCCTGCACGTTGCCCGCGCCGCCCGGCGTGGCGGCCACGATGCGGTCGATCTGCGCCTGCTCCAGCCGCACCAGCGGCAGCATGAGGGGCGTGATGCGGGGTGTGGTGCGGGGTGTGGTGCGGGGCTCGTGCGGCTGCTGTTCCCGCGCAGCTGCGTCGCCCTTCGCGGCAGCCCAGCTCAGCAGCGCCTGCTTGTGCAGTTTCAGCGAGGCCATCACGCCCGGCGTCAGCACGCCGCGCGGCGCCTTGAGCACCAGCTCGCCCTGCTCGATGCGCGCCAGGACCCGGCGCTGCTCGAGCAGGCCGATCAGCGCCGGCGCGTCCATGGATTGCGTGTTCGCTGCTTCCAGATTCACAGTCTGAACTCCTCGGTTTCCGATTCGGTGTCACACCCGGCTTCCGCTTCGGGCTCTTGGTGGGCGAAATGCGCCGGAATGGCGTTGTGCGGTACCTGCACCTCGTGCGCGCCCGGCGCGGTGCGCACGGCCGCAGCCATCGCGGCCAGCCCCGGCCGGTCGAAGACCGCGCGCACGTCGATGCCCCAGCCGCGTCCGCGCAACTGCTCCAGCATCTGCACCGCCAGCAGCGAATGCCCGCCGAGCGCCAAGAAGCTGTCGTGGCGGCCGATGCGCTCCACCCCGAGCAGCCGCGACCAGATCGACGCCAGCGCCTCCTCGACCTCGCCCTGCGGCGGCTCGAAGGCGCGGCGGCCGAAGGCCTCGTCGCCGGGCGCGGGCAACGCCTTGCGGTCCAGCTTGCCGTTGGCGCCCAGCGGCAGCGCGGCGAGGCGCACGTAGGCGGCTGGCAGCATGTGTTCGGGCAGGTGCTCGGCGAGCCGGCCGCGCAACCGGGCGGGCTCCGGCGCGTCGCCGGCCGAGCCCGGCACCACGTAGGCCACCAGCGCCGGTGTGCCGGAACGGTCCTCGCGCGCCAGCACCACGGCATCGGCGATGCCATCGACGGCGCGCAGCCGCGCCTCGATCTCGCCCGGCTCGATGCGCTGCCCGCGCAGCTTGACCTGGAAGTCGGTGCGGCCCAGGTACTCGATGGCGCCGTCGGCGCGCCAGCGGCCGAGGTCGCCGGTGCGGTAGAGCCGGCCGTTCCCGCCGAAGGGGTCGGCGATGAAGCGCTGCGCCGTCAGCTCCGGCCGGCCCAGGTAGCCGCGCGCCACCTGCACGCCGCCGATGTAGAGCTCGCCCGCGACGCCGGCCGGCACCGGGCGCAGCGCGCCGTCGAGCAGGTAGAGCCGGGTGTTGGCGACCGGCCTGCCGATGGGCACGTACTCGCCGTCGCCATCGCCGTCGCCATCGCCGCAGGTCCAGGCGCTCACGTCCACCGCCGCTTCGGTCGGCCCGTACAGGTTGTGCAGGCGCGCATGCGGCAGGCGCTCGCGGCAGCGGCTCGCCAGGCCGGCGGAAAGCGCCTCGCCGCTGCAGACCACGCGCCGCAGGCCGGCGCAGGCGGCGGCGCCATCGGCATCGCCGTCGAGCCGCGCCAGGAAAAGCCGCAGCATCGAAGGCACGAAGTGCAGCGTCGTCACCCCGCTCTCGCGGATCAGTTCGCACAGATAGGCGGGGTCCTTGTGCCCCTCGGGGCGCGCCAGCACCAGCCGCGCGCCCGCCATCAGCGGCCAGAAGAACTCCCACACCGACACGTCGAAGCCCAGCGGCGTCTTCTGCAGCACCACGTCGTCGGGTGCCAGCGCGTAGGCCTGCTGCATCCAGTGCAGGCGGTTGACGATGCCCCGGTGCTCGTTCATCACGCCCTTGGGGCGGCCGGTGGAGCCGGAGGTGTAGATCACATAGGCCAGGTGGCTTTCGCGGACTTCGGGGCCGCGTTCGTCCGGTTCGGTGGGCGCATCCGTGAGGGCGCCGCGATCCAGCGCGAGCGTGGGCACCATCGCCGGCAGGTCCGCCGCGAGCCCGGTGTCGGCCAGCACCGCCACAGGGCCGGCCTCGTCGATCATTTCCCGCAGCCGCTGCGGCGGATGCGAGGGGTCGAGCGGCAGGTATGCGCCGCCGGCCTTCAGCACCGCGAGCAGCGCCACCACCAGCATCTCGCTGCGCTGCATGAAGATGCCCACGCGCGCGTCGGGCGCCACGCCGAGCGCGCGCAGCCGCCGCGCCAGCCGGTTCGCGTGCGCGTCGAGGCCGGCATAGCTGAGACTGCGGCCTTCGAACACCACGGCGGTCGCGTCGGGGCGTTGCGCGGCCTGGCGCTCGAAGAGCTGGTGCAGGAGCAGGCCGCGCGGATAGTCGGCGGCGGTGGCATTGAAGCCGCTCAGCACCCGCAGGCGTTCGCTTTCCGGCAGCACCTCGATGCGGTGAAGCGGCCGACCGGGCTCGGCCTCCAGCGCATCTGCGAGCGAACGCAGGGCCTGCTCGACGAAGCCGCGGATGCGCCGAGCATCGATGCGGCGGTCGATCTCGGCGGTGATGCCGAAGCCGTCGCCATGGTCGTCCACGTGCAGCACGAAGGGATAGTTGGTGCGGTCGTGCCCGCCCAGCGATTCGATGCCCGCCATGCTCGCGGCGCCCCCCCTGCCCTCGCGATGGCTGTGGCGGTAGTTGAGCAGGCTGGTGAAGAGCGGCGCCTCGGCCGGCAGCCCGCTGCAGCGCCGCGCCAGGCTCAGCGAGGCGTGCTCGTGGCGCATCAGCTCCGCGAGATCGGCGTGCACGCGGCGCAGCGCCGTTTCGGCGCCGTCGTCGATGCGCACGCGCAGCGGCAGCGTGTTGAGGAACATGCCCATCGCGCGCGTCGCCTCGGCGCCCGCCTGCAGCCGGCCGAAGAGCACCGTGCCGAAGACCACGTCACGGCTTGCGCCGCAGCAGCGCGCCAGCACCAGCGCCCAGGCCAGGTGGAACACGCTGGCCGCGCCCACCCCGTGCAGCCGCGCCTGTTCGCGCAGGCGCCGCGCCAGCCCGGGCTCCAGTTCGCCGCGCGACTGCAGCACGCCGCTGCCGTCGCCGCGCACCTCGTCCAGCCCGAAGGGCACGGTGGCCTGCTCCACGTCGCCCAGCACGCGGCGGAAATAGGCTTCATGCCCTGCTTCCGACCCGCCGCGGCGCGCCTGCGCCACGAAGCGCCGGAACGGCACCGGTACTGGCAATTCATCGCGCCGGCCCTGCAGGATCAGCATGACCTCGTGCACCAGCAGCTGCGAGGCCGTGTGGTCGAGGATCAGGTGGTGGTGCAGCAGCTGCAGCAGCCAGCGCCCGCTGCCCTCTTCCCCGATGGCATGGCCGCGCAGCATCGGCGCGCGGCGCACGTCGAGGCGGCAGCTGCGTGGGTCGGCCAGCGCGCGCAGCCGCTGCAGTGCTTCTTCTGCGGGCGCGGCGGCCAGCATCGCGATCTCCAGGTCTGCCTCGCGCTGCACAACCTGCACCGGCTGCTCCAGCTCCTGCCAGTGCACGCTGGTGCGCAGGATGTCGTGGCGCGCGATCACCTCGCGCAGCGCCTGCACGAAGCCCTCCAGCCGTTCGCGGCTGTCGAAGCGCAGCAGGGTCGGCATCACGTAGGCGTCGCCTCCATCCTCGCTCTCGCGATGAAGGCGGTGATGGAACAGGATGCCCTCCTGCAGCGGCGCGAGCGGATAGATGTCCTGCACGTTGCGCAGGCCGCCGGGCACCTTCGCCGCGAGGCGGTCGATGGCGCCCTGCTCCAGCGCCGGCAGCGCATCGGCACCCTGGCCCTCGCGCAGCAGCGCGATCAGCTCGGCCTTGCGCTCGCGCAGTGCCCGCACCAACGCCGGGTCGGCCAGCAGCCGCGCATCGCCCTGCAGCGCGAGCCGCTCGCCGTCCAGCCGCAGCGCGAGGCCGCGCGAGGCCAGCGCCTCGAGCAGCTGCAAGGGCGTCGCGTCGAAGTTGCTCACAGGACGATCTCCTCCAGCTGCACGGTGGCCGCCGCGAGCTCGGCCAGCGTCGCCGCGTTGAACACCATCTGCACGTCGACCTGCAGCTGCTGCTCGCCCATGGCGTGGATCAGCTGTATCGCGAGCGCCGAATGCCCGCCGAGCTCGAAGAAGTTGTCGTGACGGCCGACCTGCGCCACGCCGAGCAGTTCGCCCCAGAGGGCGGCCAGCCGGGCCTCGATGTCGGTCCGCGGCGCGGCGTAGGTGCGGCGGGCGAGGCCGCTGTCGCCGGGTGGCGGCAGCGCCATGCGGTCGAGCTTGCCGTTGGCGTTGAGCGGCCAGGCCGCGAGCACCACGCACGCGGCGGGCAGCATGTAGTCGGGCAGCTGCGCGCCGAGCTGCGCGCGCAGCGCGGAAGGCTCCGGCGCCGCGCCCTGCTGCGCGAGCAGGTAGGCGACCAGGCGGGGCTCGCCGGGCTGGCTGCCATCGGCCACCACGATGGCCTCGCGCACGCCGTCCAGCCGCGCGAGCCTGGTCTCGATCTCGCCCAGCTCGATGCGGTAGCCGCGGATCTTCACCTGATGGTCGTTGCGGCCCAGGTATTCGATGCTGCCGTCGGCGCGCCAGCGGCCGAGGTCGCCGGTCCTGTACATGCGCGCGCCGGCTTCGGCCGCGAAGGGATCGGGCAGGAAGCGCCCGGCGGTGAGCGCAGGCTGCCCCAGGTAGCCCCGCGCGACGCCGGCGCCGCCGATGTGGATCTCGCCGGCAACGCCGATGGGCACCGGCTCGCCATGCGCGTCGAGCAGGTAGACACGCGCGCCCGGCATCGGCCGGCCGATGTTCGGCACCGCGCCCGCGATGGGGCCGCAGGTGGCGTCCACGCTGCATTCGGTCGGGCCGTACATGTTGTGGAACCGGAGCTCCGTGCCGTTCTCCGCGAGGCCCTGCCAGGTGTCGGCGTCGAGCGCCTCGCCGCCCAGCAGCAGCTTTCGGAGCGAGGTGCCGCGCCGCTGCGGAAAGCCGGCCGCGCGCAGCATGCGCAGGTGCGAGGGCGTGCACTCCATCGCCTCGATGGCATGGCGCTCCAGGAAGTCGAGCAGCGCTTGCGCATCGAGGCGTGTGCGCTCCGGCAGCAGGAACACGCTGCGGCCGAAGGCGAGCTGGCCCCATGCCTTCACCGCCATGTCGAAGCCGAAGGAGGAGTTCCAGGCCACGCGGCTGCAGTCCGGCGCCTGGCCATGGATGCGCCGCTCCATTCCGCGCAGGAAGTTCAGCACGTTGCGGTGTTCGACCATCACGCCCTTGGGCACGCCGGTCGAGCCCGAGGTGTAGATCACGTAGGCCAGGTGCGCGGGGGTCAGCCCCACGGCTTCGGGGTCGGGGTCGTGCGAGGGCGCACCGGCCCATGGCGGCGGCGAATCGCCGTCCAGCACCAGCACCACGCATCCTTCGGGCACCGCGAGGCGCTCCAGCAGGCGGGCCTGCGTCAGCACCGCCACCGGGGCGCTGTCGCCCAGCATGTGGGCGAGGCGGTCGTCGGGGTGCACCGGGTCCAGCGGCACGCAGGCGCCGCCGGCCTTGAGCGTGGCCATGAGCGCCACGCCGAGGTCCACGCTGCGTTCCAGGCACAGCGCGACGCGGTCGTCGGGGCGCAGGCCCAGGCCGCGCAGGTGATGCGCGATGCGGTTGGCGCGGGCGTTGAGCCCCGCGTAGTCCAGCGATTCGCCCTCGCAGGCCAGTGCCAGCGTCCCCGGCCGTCTTGCGGCCTGCGCCTCGAAGAGGCGGTGCAGCAGGCCATTGCCCCCGCCGGCCTCGCCGCCGTCGTTGAAGCCGCGCAGCACCAGCTCGCGCTCGCGTGGCGCCATCAGCGCGATGCGGTCCACCGGCGCGGCGGCATCGGCCGCCATGCCGCGCAGCATTGCCACCAGTGCGTGCCAGTGGCGCCGCACCGTGGCCTCGTCGTAGAGGGCGGTGGCGTAGTTGAACTGGCCCGCGATGCGCTCGCCGGCCGGCTCCAGGTCCAGCGAGAGATCGAACTGCGCGCTGCCCGCGTGGCTGGCGAGGTTGTCGAAGGCAAGTCCTTCCAGCTCCAGCCGGGCCGGCGGCGTGTTCTGCCATGCCAGCCGGACCTGGTAGACCGGGTTGAAGGCGCTGGAGCGCGGCGGGTTCAGCGCTTCCACCACCTGCTCGAAAGGCACGTCGCGGTGCTGCTGCGCTTCGAGCGCCACCTGCCGCGCCTGCTTCAGGAGGCCTTCGGCGTCCAGGCCCTCGCCGATGTCGAAGCGCAGAGCCTGCGCGTTGACGAAGAAGCCGATCAGCGGCTCGAGCTCGGCCCGGTCGCGCCCGGCGACGGCGCTGCCGAGCACCACGTGCGTCTGGCCGCTCAGGCGCGCGAGCACCGCCGCCCATGCCCCGAGCACCACCATGTAGACGGTGACGCCATGGCGCCGCGCCAGCGCGCCGAGCTCGCGCGTCAACGCCTCGTCGATGCCGACTTCGATGCTGGCGCCGCGATAGTCCTGCTGCGGCGGGCGAGGCCTGTCGGTGGCCAGGCCGATCAGCGGCGGCGCGTCGCGCAGCCGCTCCACCCAGTAGCCCAGCCGCGCCTGCGCGCCCTCGCCCTGCAGGCGCCGCCGCTGCCACGCGACGTAGTCGCCGTACTGCACCGGCAGCGCCGGCAGCGGGTCGGGCTCGCCACGGCCGAAGGCCGCGTACAGCGCAGAGAACTCGTGCGCCAGCACCGCCAGCGACCAGCCGTCGCACACGATGTGGTGCATCGTGAGCAGCAGCACATGCTCGTCGGCCGCGAGGCGCAGCAGGCGCACGCGCAGCGGCGGCTCGCGCTCCAGGTCGAAGGGCGCGGCGGCCTCGGCCTGGCACAGCGCGCGCAGGGTGCTGTGGCCGAGCTCGTCGGGTCCGCCGGGTCCGCTGAAGAGGCCGTCGATTTCCTGCAGCTCCAGCGCGACGCCCTGCGCCGCCTCGATGCGCTGGCGCGGCTGGCCGTCGACCATGACGAAGCGCGCGCGCAGCGACTCGTGCCGCGCGACGATCCGCTCGAGCGCGCGCTGCAGCGCGACGCGGTCGAGCACGCCGCGCAGGCGCAGGGCGGCGGGCAGGTGGTAGGCCGCGCCGGCCTGTGCGTCGATGCGCGTCACGTACCAAAGGCGCTGCTGCGAGTGCGACAGCGGCCACGTGCCGCGATCCAGCGCTGCCCGATCCGCCGCGACGATCGGGTCTGCCGCTCCGGGCGCCTCGCGTGCTATCTCCTGCGCGAGCTGCGCCAGCCGGGGCCGCGCGAACACCGTCGTCAGCGCCAGCTCGACGCCGAAGCGCTGGCGCAGCTGCGAGATCATGCGCACGGCCAGCAGCGAATGGCCGCCCAGCTCGAAGAAGCCGTCGTCGCGGCCGACGCGCTCGATGCCGAGCAGCGATTCCCATGTCTGTGCCAGCGCCCTTTCGTGCTCGCCTTCGGGCGCCCGGTAGCCGCGCCGCGCATGGGCTTCGTCGTCCGGCGCGGGCAGCGCGGCGCGGTCGAGCTTGCCGTTGGCGTTGAGCGGCAATGCATCGAGCGGCACGAAGGCGGCCGGCAGCATGTGCTCGGGCAGGCGCACGGCCAGGCGTGCGCGCATTTGCGCCGGTTCGGGCGGCGGGCTGGTCGGGTCGGCGGCCACCACGTAGGCCAGCAGGCGCCTGTCTTCGTCCTGCCCTTCGCTGGCGATCACCGCCGCTTCGCGGATGCCGCCCAGGCGCATCAGCTCGGCTTCGATCTCGCCCGGCTCGATGCGGAAGCCGCGGATCTTCAGCTGCCGGTCGTCGCGGCCCAGGAATTCGATGGAACCGTCGGCGCGCCAGCGGCCGAGGTCGCCGCTGCGGTACATGCGCGGCTGCGATGCATCGGCGGGAGCGGTCACGAACGGATCGGCCGCGAAGCGCTGCGCCGTCAGCTCGGGGCGATGCAGGTAGCCGCGCGCCACGCCCGCGCCGCCGATCCAGATTTCGCCGATGGCGCCGACCGGCACCGGCTCTCGATGCGCGTCGAGCAGATAGACGCGCGCATTGGTGACCGGCCGTCCGATGTCCAGCGACGAATCTCCGGCACGGCAGCGCGCGACGGTGGCGTTGATGGTGGTTTCCGTCGGCCCGTAGGCATTGGCCAGCGCCGGGCGATGCCCCCCGCGCCGCCACCACGCGTCTAGCGCGGCCGCGCCGACCGTGTCGCCACCGATCACGATCTGGCGCAGCGACGGCGGAAACACCGCTTCAGGCGACAGCGCGAGCCGCTGCCAGAACAGCGTCGGCAGATTGGCCACGCTGAGCCGGTGCTCGCCGCACAGCGCACACCAACGCGCGGGCTCGGCGAGCCATTCGTCGGTGCGCAGCACCAGCGTCGCGCCATGGCTGAGCGCGCCGAAGATCTCCTCTCCCGCCACGTCGAAGCTCAGGCCGGAGAACTGCAGCACCCTGTCCTGCGCACCGAAGCCGTAGAGCGCCTGCAGCGCCGCGACCTGGTGGGAGAGCTGCCGGTGCTCGACCATCACGCCCTTGGGCGTGCCGGTGGAGCCGGAGGTGTAGATCACGTAGGCCAGGTGCGAGCCGTCGCCGGGCAGGCCGCCTGCATCGGGCGTGTGCGCGGGCTCGTTCGCCAGCGGCTCGTGCCTGTCGAGCGCGATCGTCGTGCAGCGCGGCGGCGGATGCAGGCGCGGGCTCAGCGCGGAATGCGTCAGCAGCACGGCCGGCGCGCAATCTTCCAGTTGCCAGGCCAGCCGCTGGTCGGGGTGGGAGGGATCGAGCGGCACATACGCGGCCCCGGCCTTGAGCGTGCCCAGCACAGCGACGACGAGGTCGAACCCGCGTTCGAGGCACAGCGCGACCCGCTCGCCGGCCCCGGCGCCCAGGCCGCGCAGGTGGTGTGCGAGCCGGTTGGCCCGCTGGTCGAGCTCGGCATAGCCGAGGCGTTCGCCATCGTGCTCCAGCGCGACCGCCTGCGGCCGCAGCGCGGCCTGCCGTTCGAACGCCGCGTGCGCGAACGGGTGCGCGGGAACTGCGGATGCGCCCTGGGCGAAGACGTGCAGCAGGCGATCGCGTTCCGTGTCCTCGAGCAGCGCGATGCGCTCGACCGGCAGGCCTTCGTCGCTCTGCGCCATGCCGCGCAGCATCGCCACCAGCGCCTGCCAGTGGCGGCGGACCGTGGCCTCGTCGAAAAGCGCCGTGGCGTAGTTGAGCTTGCCGACGATGCGTCCGCCCTCTTCCTGGGCTTCCTGCAGGTCCAGCGCCATGTCGAACTGCGCGCTGCCCGGCAGGCTCTCGACCCGCTCGACGGCGAGGCCCGCGAGCTCCAGCGCGATCGGCGGCGTGTTGTGCCAGGCCAGCATCAGCTGGAACACCGGGTGGTGGGCCATGGAACGCGGCGGGTTCAGCGTCTCGACCAGGCGCTCGAAGGGCACGTCCTGCCGGGCCTGCGCCTGCAGCGCGGTCTCGCGCACCTGCGCGAGCAGGCCGGCCACGCTCGGGTTGCCGTCCAGCGCGATCCTCATCGCCTGCGTGTTGATGAAGCAGCCGATCAGCGGCTCGACCTCGGCGCGGCCGCGGCCGGCATGCGAACTGCCGATCACCACCTGCCGCTGGCCGCCGTAGCGCGCCACCACCGCGGCCCACGTCGCCAGCACGACCATGTACAGCGTCGCGCCGTGCCGCCGGGCGAGCGCTCGCAGGGCCCGCGTGGTTTCGGCATCGACGCCGACCTCGATGCTCGCGCCGCGATAGTCCTGCAGCGCGGGCCTCGGGCGGTCGTGCGGCAGCTCGACCAGCGCCGGTGCGCCTTGCAGATGCCCGGCCCACTCCCGCAGCCGGGCCTGTGCGGCGGGGCCCTGCAGGTGGCGGTGCAGCCACGCTGCATGGTCGGCGTACTGGACGGCCAGCGCCGGCAGGCGAGGCTCGCGCCCCTCGCGCAGCGCGCTGTAGGCGGCGGCGAACTCGCGCATCAGCACGCCCAGCGACCAGCCGTCGGAGACGATGTGGTGCATCGAGACCACGAGCACGTGGTCCTGCGCCGCGACGCGCAGCAGTCGGCCACGGATCGGCGGGCCGGCCGCGAGGTCGAAGGGCTCGGCGGCGGCTTCGCGGCACAGCGCCTCGATGTGCGCGGGGTCCGCGGCGTCCGCGGCGCTGACGCCTTGCTCGCGCAGCTCGAAGCCGCGCGGCGGGTCGATGTGCTGCCATGGCTGCCCATCCGCTTCGACGAAGCGCGTGCGCAGGGCCTCGTGCCGGGCCACGACGTGGTCCAGCGCGGCACGCAGGGCCGTGCCGTCGAGCGCGCCGCGCAGGCGCAGGGCGCCGGTGATGTGATACGCGACGCTGGCCTTGGCATCGACACCGGAGATGAACCACAGGCGCTGCTGTGCCGGGGACAGGGGCAGAGGCCGGCTGCGGTCGGCGGGCGTGATCGCGTCCGGTGCGCCCGGACCTGCCTCGGAGATGGCCTCGGAGATGGCATCGGCGAGCGCGGCAAGGCGTGGGCGGGCGAAGAGCGTGGCAAGCGGAAGTTCCGCGCCGAGGCGCTCGCGGATCTGCGAGATGAGCCTGATGGCCAGCAGGGAATGGCCGCCGAGCTCGAAGAAGTCGTCGTTGCGGCCGACCCGCGGGATGTCCAGCAGCTGGGACCAGATGCCGGCGAGGCATTGCTCGACTTCGCCTCGCGGTGGGTCGTCGGTGCGCCGGCCGCGGGCTTCGGTGGCGGGCAGTGCCTTGCGGTCGAGCTTGCCGTTGGGGGTCAGCGGCAGCGCGTCGAGTGCGACGAAGGCCGAGGGGACCATGTAGTCCGGCAGGCGGTCGAGCAAGGCGGTGCGCAGTGCGCCCGGATCTGCGGCCTCGGTGAGGACGAGATACGCGACCAGCCGTTTTTCGCCCGGCTGGTCTTCTCGCGCGATCACCGCTGCTTCCCTGACGCCGTCGAGCCTCGCCAGCTGCGCTTCGATCTCACCGGGCTCGACGCGGTAGCCGCGCAGCTTCACCTGATGGTCGTTGCGCCCCAGGTACTCGATGCTGCCGTCGGCGCGCCAGCGGCCGAGGTCGCCGCTTCGGTACATGCGCGCGCCGCCGCGGCTGAACGGGTCGGGCACGAATCGGTCCGCGCTCAGTTCGGGCTGCGACAGGTAGCCGCGGGCGACCTGGGCGCCGGCCAGGTACAGCTCGCCGGCGACACCCACCGGCACCGGATTGCGTTGCGCGTCGAGCACATGGATGCGGCTGTTGCCGACGGGCTTTCCGATCGGCGGCAGGTCTTTCCATTTTTCGGGGAGGCCGCTCAGCGTGTGCGTGCTGACCACGTGCGTCTCGGTCGGGCCGTAGTGGTTGTGCAGCCTTGCCTGCGGATGCCGCGCGAACATGCGGCGGATCGCCGGCGTGATGCGCAACTGCTCGCCGGCAGTGATCACATCGCGCAGCATCGGCAAGGGCTCGGCGCGCCGCGACCACAGTTCGCAGAGGTTCTGCAGCGCGATGTAGGGCAGGAACAGGCGCTCGACGGACTCCCGCGCCAACCACTCGGCCAACGCCGGAAGATCCTGACGCAGCCCTTCGCGCAGCAGCACCAGCGTGCCGCCACAGGCCAGTGTCGAGAAGATCTCCTGGAAGGCGACATCGAAGCCGGGCGCTGCGAACTGCAGGGTGCGCGCGGGCTCGGGCAGCTGCTCCCGTTGCCACTCCAGCAGGTTGGCCAGCCCGCGATGCGGCATCGCCACGCCCTTGGGTTCGCCCGTGGAGCCGGAGGTGTAGATCACATAGGCCAGATGCGATGCGGCGAGCCCTTCGACTTGCAGGTTGTCGGCGCAGGCTTCGGCCCAGGCCGCGCCTGCTTCATCGAGCGGGACCGTTGCCACGTCCGGCGCAAGCCGTTCGATCAGGGCTTGCTGGCCCAGCACGACAGTCGCCGCGCTGTCGCGCAGCATGCGGACCAACCGCTCCCGCGGATACGCAGGGTCCAGCGGCACGCACGCGCCGCCGGCCTTGAGCGTGGCCAGGATCGCCACCACCATCGCGAAGCCGCGCCCGGCGCAGATGGCGACGCGGGTATCGGGCCCCACGCCGAGGCCGCGCAGATGCCGGGCAAGCCGGTTGGCCTGCTCACCGAGCGCGCGATAGCTCAGCTGCGCGCCATCGAGTTCGAGCGCGATGCGCTCGGGGTGCACCGCCACCTGCCGTTCGAAGGCTTCGTGGACCAGGGCTGTCGGGTCATGCGCGCGATGCGTGTCGTTGAAACCATGGAGCACACGCCAACGTTCCTGCTCAGGCAGCACATCGAGCGTCATCAGCGGCCGCCCCGGTTCTTCTTCCAGAGCCCGCGAAACAGATTGCAGCGCCTGCCGCACGAACCCGGCAACGCGTTCCGCGCCCACCGAGGCATCGACCTGCACCGTCAGCCCGAAGCCGCTGCCGTCGTCGTCCACATGCAGGCCGAAGGGGTAGTTGGTGCGGTCGCGCACGTCGAGCAGGCGCACGCCGTCGAGCACCTCGGCGCGCGCGAACTGGCCGTGCCTGTAGTTGAGCAGCGCAGAGAACAGGGGCACATGTGTGGGCATCGCGCTGCAGCGCTGCGCTTGCACCAGCGAGGCGTGCTCGTGGCGCAGCAGCTCGCTCAACGCCGCATGGGTCTCATGCAGCCCCTGCAGCGTTCCGCGCCCGCCCAGCGCGATGCGCACCGGCAGCGTGTTGATGAACATGCCCATGGCGCGTTCGATGCCCGGGCCGCCCTGCATGCGGCCGAACAGCACCGTGCCGAACACCACGTCCTCGCGTCCGCTGCACGAGGCCAGTACGCGGGCCCAGGCCAGATGGAAAAGGCTCGCGGTGCTCACGCCATGCCGCATGGCGAGGGCGCGCAGCTGCGACGACAAGGCCGCAGGCAGCATCGACTTCGCCTGCCCGATGCGCGAGCCATCGCCCTGCACATCGAGCAGGCCGAACGCAGCCGTCGGCTCGTCCACGTCGCCGAGCATCGCGCCGAAGAAGGCCGCGTGCTCCGCTTCGCTCGTGCCCTGGCGCGAGCGGGCCACGAAATCCCGGAACGGCACCGGCGCGGGCAGGCTGCCCGCGTCGCCGCGCTCGATGGCCGCGATCTCCTCCACCAGCAGCTCCAGCGCGGTGTGGTCCATCACGAGGTGGTGATAGGACAGCTGCAGCAGCCAGCGCCCGCTCGCGTCGTCACGGGCCGCGAAGCCCTGCAGCATGGGCGCGCGCCGCACGTCGATGCGAAGGCCCCGCACGCGCGGATGCTCGCGCAGGCGCTGCTGCGCGGGGCTCTCGCCCGGTGCCAGCGTCAATGTCTCGGGCGCGAATCCGGCGTTTCGCCACACCACCTGCACGGGCTCGGCCAGGCCCTCCCAGTGGATCGCGGTGCGCAGGATGTCGTGGCGCCCGATCACCTGGGAGAGCGCCGCGGCGAAGCTCTCCATGCGCGGCCTGCTGTCGAACTCGAGCAGCGTCGGCAGCACGTAGGCGTCGCCCTCGCCCTTGCTTTCGCGCTGCAGCAGGTGGTGGAACAGGATGCCCTGCTGCAGCGGCGCGAGCGGATAGATGTCCTGGATGTTGGCCGCGCCGCCCGGCGTGGCCTGCACGATTCGCGCGATATCGGCCGCGTCGAGCCTGGCGAGCGTCAGCATCGCGGGCTCGATGGCTTCGCAGCCCGGCGGGATCAGGTTGGGCGGCACCGATGCAGTCTCTTCGTCGCGCCGGATCGTGGAGGCGAATGCATGCAGCCTCGGGTGCGTGAAGAGCGACCGGATGTCGGTGGACCAGCCGCGCCGGCGCAGCTGTTCGAGCAACCGGATGGCCAGCAGGGAATGGCCACCGAGCTCGAAGAAGTCGTCGTCGCGGCCGATCTGGCGGATGCCGAGGAGCCGGGACCAGATGCCGGCGAGGGCCTGTTCGACTTCGCCCTGTGGTGGCGAGGAGGTGCCGTGGCCATGGGCCCCGGGTGCGGGCAGTGCCTTGCGGTCGAGCTTGCCATTGGGGGTCAGCGGCAGCGCGTCGAGTGCGACGAAGGCCGAGGGGACCATGTAGTCCGGCAGGCGTTCGCGCAAGGCGGCGCGCAGTGCGGATGGATCGAGGGCACCGGCGCGGACCAGGTAGGCGACCAATCGCTTGTCGCCCGGCTGGTCTTCGCGGGCGATCACTGCAGCTTCGCGTACGCCTTCGATGCGGGCGAGCTGCGCTTCGATCTCGCCCAATTCGACGCGGTAGCCGCGCAGCTTCACCTGATGGTCGTTGCGCCCCAGGTACTCGATGCTGCCGTCGGCGCGCCAGCGGCCGAGATCGCCGCTTCGGTACATGCGTGCGCCCGGGCCGCCGAACGGATCGGGCAGGAAGCGTGCTTCGGTGAGATCGGGCTGCGAGAGATATCCCCGGGCGACCTGTTCGCCGCCCAGATACAGCTCGCCCACGACTCCCTCGGGAGCCGGATTGCGCTGCGCATCCAGCACGTAGATGCGGCTGTTGCCAACGGACTTCCCGATGGGCGGCAGGTCTTCCCATTGCCCGGGCGCGCCGCCCAGCGTGTGCGTGCTGACCACGTGCGTCTCGGTCGGGCCGTAGTGGTTGTGCAGCCTGGCCTGCGGATGCTTGCCGAACATGAGCCGGATCGCGGGCGTGATGCGCAATTGCTCGCCTGCCGTGATCACGTCCCGCAGCATCGGCAGCAGTGCACTGCGCTGCGACCACAGCTCGCACAGGTTCTGCAGCGCGATGCAAGGCAGGAACAGCCGTTCGACCGATTCTTCGGCGAGCCATTCGGCCAAGGCCGGCAGGTCCTGGCGCAAGCCCTCGCGCAGCAGCACCAGCGTGCCGCCGCTGGCCAGCGTCGAGAAGATCTCCTGGAAGGCGACATCGAAGCCGAGCGCCGCGAACTGCAGGGTGCGCGCGGGTTCGGGCAATTGCTCCCGCTGCCATGCGAGCAGATTGACGAGCCCGCGATGCGGCATCGCCACGCCCTTGGGCTCGCCGGTGGAGCCGGAGGTGTAGATCACGTAAGCCAGGTGCGATGCGGCGAGCCCTTCGACTTGCAGGTCGTCGGCGCAGGCTTCGGCCCAGGCCGCGCCTGCTTCATCGAGCGGGACCGTTGCCACGTCGGGCGTGAGCCCTTCCATCTGCCCCAGGACGACCGCTGCCCCGCTGTCGCGCAGCATGTGGCCCAGGCGCTCGCGTGGATATGCCGGATCCAGCGGCACGCAGGCACCGCCGGCCTTGAGCGTGGCCAGGATCGCGATCACCATCGCGAAACTGCGCCCGGCACGGATCGCGACACGGGTGTCCGGCCCGACTCCGAGTCCATGAAGATGCCGTGCAAGCCGGTTGGCCTGCTCGTTGAGCTCGCGATAGCTCAGCTGGGCGCCATCGAGTTCGAGCGCGATGCGTTCCGGGTGCTGCGCCGCCTGCTGCTCGAAGGCCTCGTGCGCCAGCGCCGCCGTGCCGTACGCACCATGCGTATCGTTGAAGCCGTGCAGCACGCGCTGAAGCTCTTCCGCCGGCAAGACTTCGAGCGCCATCAGCGCGCGGCCAGGCTCCTCTTCCAGCGCCTCGGCAACAGCCTGCAATGCCCGCACCACGAACCCGCACACGCGCCGCGCGGGCACCGAGTCGTGAATCTCGGCGCTGAGCACGAAACCTTCTCCCAGGTCGTCGACGTACAGGCTGAACGGATAGTTGGTGAGGTCGCGTCCGCCGAGGTAGTGCATGCCATCGGCGATCGCGATCCCGCCCTCCGCGGAGAAACTCTCGCTTCGGCTGTGCCGGTAGTTGAGCAGCGCCGGGAAGACCGGCACGCCCGGCCCAAGGCCGCTGCAGCGTTGCGCCAGCGTGAGCGATGCATGCTCGTGGCGCAGCAGCTCGCTCAACGCCGCGTGGGTCTCGCGCAGCCCCTGCAGCGTTCCGCGCCCGCCCAGCGCGATGCGCACCGGCAGCGTGTTGATGAACATGCCCATGGCACGCTCGATGCCCGGGCCGCCCTGCATGCGGCCGAACAGCACCGTGCCGAAGACCACGTCGTCACGTCCGCTGCATGAAGCCAGCACACGCGCCCAGGCCAGATGGAACAGGCTGGCCGTGCTCACGCCGTGGCGCATGGCGAGCGCGCGCAGCCGCAGCGACAAGGCCGGGGGCAGCGTCGCCCTCGCCTGCTCGACCTGCGAGCCATCGCCCTGCACGTCGAGAAGGCCGAATGGCGCCGTCGGCTCGTCCACGTCGCCGAGCATCGCGCCGAAGAAGGCTTCGTGCTCCGCCTCGCTCGTGCCCTGGCGCGAGCGGGCCACGAAATCCCGGAACGGTACGGGCGCGGGCAGGCTGTCTCCGCGCCCCTGCAGCAGCGCCACCACCTCGTGCAGGATCAGCTCGGTGGTGGTGTGGTCCAGCGTCAGGTGGTGATGCAGCAGCTGCAGCAGCCAGCATTGCGAAACGGGGTCGAAGGCCGCGTGGGCCTGCAGCATCGGCGCGCGGCGCAGGTCCAGGCGCACCGTGCGCGCATCGGCACGGGCCTGCAGCTGCGCCTGTACGTCGCCATCGGCCGGGTCGAAGCGGTGCTCCCGCAGCGCAAGGCCGGCGCTGCGCCAGACGACCTGCACGGGCGTGTCCAGCCCTTCCCACTGCACGGCGGTGCGCAGGATGTCGTGGCGGGCGACGACCTGCCGTAGCGCGGCCACGAACCGGTCGAGCCGCGCGCGATCGTCGAAGCGCAGCAGTGCCGGCAGCACATAGGCGTCGCCCCCGCCCCTGCTTTCGCCCCTGCTTTTGCCCTGCAGCAGGTGGTGGAAGAGGATGCCTTCCTGCAGCGGCGCGAGCGGGTAGATGTCCTGGATGTTGCGCATGCCGCCCGGCACGGCGGCGGCGATCAGGTCGATCTGCGCCTGCGTCAGGCTCGCGAGCGGAAGCATCCGCGGCGTGATGCGCCCGCATTGCGCGGGGATCGCGTTCGGCGGCACAGGTGCAGGTGTCGCGGCCTTGTCCTGCGCCGCCACGCGGGCTGCGAGCGCGCCCAGTGTCGGCTCGGTGAAGAGCTGGCGGATATCGGCCTCCATCCCTTCGCGCTGCATGCGCTCGACCAGCCGCACCGCGAGGATGGAATGCCCGCCGAGCTCGAAGAAGTTGTCGCCGCGCCCCACCCGCTCGATGCCGAGCACTTCGGACCACAGCCTCGCCATTGCCTGCTCGGTGGCACCCTGCGGCGGCTCATGCTCGCGCTGCCCGTGCCATGCGCGAGGCTCCGGCGGGGGCAGCGCCTTGCGGTCGAGCTTGCCGTTGGGGGTCAGCGGCAGGACGTCCAGCGGCACGTACGCGGCCGGGATCATGTAGTCGGGCAGGTGCCTGCCCAAGGCGATGCGCGCGGCGGCGGGATCGAAGGCCGCCCTGGCCTCGGCATCTGCGTCGGCGAACACGAGGTACGCGACGAGGCGCGTATCGCCCGGCTGGTCCTCCCGCGCGATCGCCACCGCGTCGGCCACGCCGTCGAGCCGCAACAGCCGGGCCTCGATTTCGCCGGGCTCGATGCGGAAGCCGCGGATCTTGAGCTGCTGGTCGTTGCGTCCGAGGTACTCCAGGCTGCCGTCGGCGAGCAGGCGGCCCATGTCGCCGCTGCGGTACATGCGCGCGCCCGGCACGCCGCCGAACGGATCGGGCACGAAGCGCTGCGCGTCCAGCTCGGGCCGGCGCAGGTAGCCGCGGGCCACGCCGGCGCCGCCGACGCAGATCTCGCCCGCGCAGCCCACCGGCAGCGGCCGGCCCTGCGCATCGAGCACGTACAGGCTCAGGTCGGGAATGCGCGTGCCGATCGGGCTCGCGCCGGCGCGATGGGCATCGTCGGGGCCGAGTACCCGGCAGCTGACGTGCACGGTGGTCTCGGTGATGCCGTACATGTTGACCAGCTGCGCGCGCCGGTTGTGCGCCTGCGCGTACCAGGGTGCGAGCGTGGCCGTTTCCAGAGCCTCGCCGCCGAGGATCACGTGGCGAAGCGCATGCGCCGGCAGCTCCTTCGGGGCAGACCGGCATGCGGCGGCGAACTGGCGGAATGCGCTCGGCGTCTGGTTGAGCACGGTCACGCCCTGCTCGCACACCAGGCGGTGGAACTCCGCCGGCGAGCGGCTGACCGCGTGCGGCACGATCACCAGCCGGCCGCCGTGGAGCAGCGCGCCCCACAGCTCCCACACCGAGAAGTCGAAGGCGAAGGAGTGGAAGAGCGTCCACACGTCGTCGCGGCCGAAGCCGAACCAGCCGCGCGTCGCGGCGAAGAGGCGGCCGACCTGCGCGTGCTCGACCATCACGCCCTTGGGCAGGCCGGTGGAGCCGGAGGTGTAGATCACATAGGCCAGGTGCGAGGGCGCGAGGCCCTCGATTTGCGGATTGCCGATGGGTGCGTCGCACCACGGTGCTTCTTCCCATGGCTGGTCGAGGCGCAGCCGTTGGCACGAGGGCAGCGCGGGCAGGCGATCGAGCGAGGCGCGGTCGCCGATCAGCGCCACCGGCGTGCTGTCGCGCAGCATGTGGGCCAGGCGTTCGTCGGGCTGCACCGGGTCCAGCGGGACGTAGGCGCCACCGGCCTTGAGCGTGGCGAGGATCGCGATCACCATGCCGGGCCCGCGCTCCAGGCAGATCGCGACGAGCGCGTCGGGGCCCACGCCCCGCCCGCGCAGGTGGTGGGCCAGCTGGTTGGCGCGCCGGTCGAGTTCGCCGTAGCTCAGCCGCTGGTCTTCGAACTGCACGGCGATGGCGTCCGGGTCGCGCGCGGCCTGCTGCTCGAACAGCGCGTGGATCAGCGAAGGGGCGCCGGTGTCGAGCAGCGGCCGGTTGAAGCCGTGCACGACCAGGTCGCGCTCGGCTTCGTCCATCAGCGGCAGGTCGCGCACGGGTGTATGCGGCGCATCGGTTGCGGCGCGCATCAGCGCCTGCAGTCGCCGCAGGTGCATGGCCATCTGCGGCGCGGAGAACAGCGCCGGGTCGTGGTTGAACTCGACGTGCACCGGCCGCCCGGGCTCGTAGTCGCGCACGTAGACCGCGAGCGGCTGGCGCTCGTGGCCGTTGTGCAGCGGGAACACCGTGCTGCGGATGCCTTCGAGCCGCAGGTCGCCCTGGAAGCTTTCGATCGACAGGGAGATGTCGAACAGGCCGCGGCGCTCGCCCGTGCCGGCCAGCAGCTCGCGGTGCAGCTCGGCCAGGGGATAGCGCTGGTGGCGGTAGCACTGCTTCAGTTCGGCCGCGACGCCGCGCAGGGTCTGCGCGAAGCTCTGCCGCGGATCGACCGCGATGCCGACCGGGATCGCGCCCGAGAACATGCCGGGCATGCGCCTGTGCGCGGCGCTGGTGCGGTTGTGCACCGGCATGCCGATCACGACTTCGTCGCCAGCTTCGCGTTCCTGATGAAGGCGCGCGAAGTACACCGCCAGCAGCGCGGCGAGGAAGTGCGTGCTCGACGCGCCCTGCGCGGCAGCCACTTCGGTCAGGCGGTCGTGGTCGGCGCGGTCCAGGTGCCAGACGGCCTGCTCCACCTTGCGGCGGGCCGCCTGGCTGCGCCGCGCAGGGGCGTCTTCGAACAGCGGCGCGGCCAGGCGTGCGTGGCGCTGCAGCCAGAAGGCGCGGTCGCGGGCGTAGCGCGGGGAGGCCTGGTACTCGGCATCGAGGCGGATGAAGCCGGCATAGTCGCCGCCTTCGTCTTTTTCTTCTTCCCCGAGCGCTGCCTCGCCGCGCCCGAGCCGGTTGTAGGCATCGGCGACGGCATTGCCGATCAGCGAGACCGCCCACCCGTCCGCGACGAGATGGTGGAAGCACACCAGCCAGTAGCCGCGCCGGGGCGCGACCTGCAGCCACTGCATGCGCCACAGCCGCTGGCCGTAGAGCGCGAAGGGGGCGAGGAAGGCGGCGCGCAGGTGTGCCCATGCGCTCGCCTCAGGGTCGGCTTCGCCGGTGAAATCGAAGCGCTGCAGCGGCGCGCCGGCGGCATCGTCGTCGGGCGCGGCGAAGCGCTGCATGGCTTCGCCGTTGTTGTCGCCGTTGTTGCCGCCGCGCTCGAGCACGGTGCGCAGCGCCTGGTGGCGCGAGACGACGGCGCGGATCGCCGCTTCCAGCCGGTCGACGTCGGTGGGCCCGTCGAGGCTGGCCGTCACGCCGATGTTGTGGCAGGGCATATCGGGCGCCAGCGACTGCTCGAGCCAGACGGCCTGCTGGGGCGAACTCAGGGGTTGCACGTGCGGGCCGCTCACGATTGGCTGCCGTCCGGGACCAGTGTTTCCAGCCGGCGCAGGCGCGGGTGGAAGAGCGCGAAAACGGTCAGCGCGAGGCCGGCCGCGCCGCTCGCGAAGAACAGGAAGCCGATGCCGCGGCCCGGCCCCGTGCCGAAGAGGCTGCCCACCGGCGTGCCGTCGAGCGCGCCGCCGGGGCGCAGCGCGGGCTCGAGCACCGCGTCGGCGAGCCAGCCTCCGGCCAGCAGCACGGCGCACATCACGAGCATGTTGGACGCGGCGATCAGCGCGAAGACGCTGCCCTGCCGGCCGACGGGCGCCTTGCGCATCCACAGCGCATGCGAGCACGCGACCGAGGTGCTGCCGCAGAACAGGCAGACGAAGGCCGCGGCGCACCACAGCGCCGGCGTGGTCGCGCAGCCGGCGGCCAGCACCGCCGCGCACTGCAGCGCGTCGCAGGCCAGCACCCATCGCATCAGCCCGTGCCGCAGCCGCGCGGTGGCGACCAGGATCGAGCCGAGCAGGCCGCCGACGATGCCGACGGACATCACCAGGCCCAGCACGCCGCTGGAGTGCGTGGACAGCACCATCGGCGTCACCATGGCCGTGGCCAGCACCATGAGGCACTGCACCAGCGCGCCGTAGCCGAGCAGCGCGCGCATCAGCGGCTGCTCGCGCAGGTAGGCGAGCGCGCCGGAAAGGCTGGCGCCAGCGCCGCGCCAAAGCGCGCCGCCTTGCGCGGGCACATCGCCACTGCGGACGTCCGCGCCACCGCGTACGTCCGCGCCGGCGCGGGTCAGCGCGGCGAACACCAGCGCGGCGGCGGCCAGCAGCAGGCACAGCTGCGTCGCCATCACGCCCTGCAGGCCGCCCGCGTGCGCCATCAGGAAGCCGGCCGTGGCGGGCGCGCCGACCTGCACCAGCGCGCGGGAGATGCCGGTCAGCCCGCCGACCTGGGCGAAGCGGTCCTTGGGCACGAAACGGCTGACGGCCACCCGGATCGACGGCCGCCGCAGCGCGCCGACGGCGGCCGCGATCGCGGCATAGGCGTAGAGCGCGCCGATGCCGAGCCGGCCCGAGGTCAGCGCCAGCACGATCGCTAAGGTGCCGGCGACGGCGGCGAGGTCGCAGCACAGCACCACCCGGCGCCGGTCGTGCCGGTCGGCCAGCACGCCGGCGAAGGGCGTGGCCAGCATCGCCGCGAGCGCGGCGGCGAGCACCGAGAAGGAGTAGTCCTGCGCGGAGCCGGTGCGCGAGAAGATCCAGACGCCCACCGCGAAGCTGACCAGCGTGGTGCCGAGGTCGAAGGCGGTCTCGCTGAGCCACAGCAGGGCGAAAGTGGAGCGGGTGCCCCGGGCCTGTTGCTGCTCCTGTTGTTGCAGGGGCGGCGGCCTGGCCGGGTTGTCACGGGTTGGAGTCGCAGCGGCTTCCACGGTCACTTCCTGCATAACGTGCGCTCTCCAGGGTCCGCGCTCTGTCAATTAATAAAAAAGCGCAGGTACTTCGGGTGGCGGGATGAATATTTGCGCGGCCGGGCCGCGGGCGTTGCACGATTATTCCGCGCTGCAGCACTGTAATTGGGGTGCTCGCACAAATGACGCATCAGTTAAATTTGTTGACGTGGAAGCACGAGAACTTCGGAATTGAAGCGTATTTGGAATTACGAAGATCTGTTCCGTTTGCAGGCGAACGGGGCAATGCGAATGGCATCGGACGACCCGGAAAGGCTGTGGCGCAGACCCTAAAGGGCACAGAGAGTCAAATCCGAAGTGCAACACCTTGTCTCCCCTGAGGTGTTCAGGTGGAGGACAGGTTGGCGCGTCGGGCCCGGAAATCGGCCGGGCCGGCGTAGTAATTCTGTTTAGAAATTCATTTGTAGAAAAAAGAAAGCGTTGGGAGTTTTTGAACCGGGCGCTCGAAAAAATCAGGCAGGCAACCACGGCAAAGGGATTGCCGCACTGCGGGTAGGGGAAAAAGAAAAAGGCCTCCGGCAATGCCCGAGGCCTTTTTATTAATGAATTCGTTGGCAGTTTTTAAATGGATCGGCCCGAATTCCGGGGACGGCACCGTGCGGGGCCGAGAGAGGCGCCGGACGCCCGCAGCCATAGGAGAATCCCCGGCTGTTCGGGGCCGCCACATACCGCAGGCGGGTCGGCCAACGGGCTTCTACAGGAACGATGTCATGCAACTGGAATGCCGCATTTCGCGCAAGAAGAAGAGTTCTCCAGGTACCGCACCGGGTGCCGCCATGCTCGTGGCGCTGGTTCTCTCATCGGCCCCGATGCTGACGGTCGGGCAGGAAAGCGGCGGCGGCATGAAGTGGTCGCAGGACCCCGCTACGGGATGCCGCTTCGTGGCGCCCTCCTCGCTGGGCACGGCGCCGACCTACTGGATTGGCGCCTGCTCCAGCGGCAAGGCCGCCGGCCTCGGCATGCTCCGCACGCGCGTCGGCACCACCGCGGGCCACGCGTTCTACGGCGAACTGCGCGAAGGCGTTCCGGTGATCGGCACCGTCGACCTCGATGGCGGTTTCCAGGTGGGCAGGTTCGTGCGGGGCGACATCGGCACGCGCGACACCGAATGGCAGGAGCGGCACGACGGCTTCGAGACGGCGCTGCGCGCGGCACGCGCTGTCAGCGCGCACTATGCCGGACAGAAGAACGCGGCCTCGGCGCGGCACTACAGCGGCGTCGCGAAGAAGCTGGAGACGCAGCTCGAGGGCGATTGATCGACGAAGCTGCGCGCGCCCGCCGCTATCCGGCTACTCGATCAGCGCGCGCTTGACGTCTTCCTGCAGGCTGCGCAGGTGGTCGCGCATGGCCACGCGCGCGCGTTCGGCGTCGCGCGCGCGCAGGGCGCTGATGATCTCGCCGTGCTCGTCGTGGTTCTCCGAATGCCTGTGCAGCGGGCTGTGCAGGCGGAAGAGCCGTGCGTTGACGCGAAGCTCCTCCACCAGCCGGGGGAACACGACATTGCCGCTGGCCTTGGCGATCAGCAGGTGGAAGCGGTCGTCGAAGTGCCAGTGCTCGGTTTCGCTGTGCTCGCCGCCGCCCAGCGTGGCGATGTCGGCCTCCAGGGCGTCGATCTCGGCGTCGGTGATCTTGCCCACCGCCAGCGCGATGGCCTCGCACTCGATGACCTCGCGCGCGCGCATGCAGTCGAAGTACTCCTTGGTGCCGAGCGCACGCACGGCGTAGGAGCGCGCGTCGCGCCGCACCAGCAGCCCCTCGCCCGCCAGCCTCACCAGCGCTTCGCGCATGGGCGTGCGCGAGATGCGCAGGTCTTCCGCCAGCCGCGCTTCCTGCAGCGGGCTGCCGGCCGAGATCTGCCGATCGAGGATCAGGGTGCGCAGCCGGTCGTAGGCCTGTTCGGCCAGGCTGGCGGAGCGCACCTCCAGCGGAGCGATCGTGATGGTGGCGGGCTGCGTGGGGCTGGGAAGGCTGGGCATGCGGGGATGGGCGAAAGCCACGAGGGCGGGTGAGCTTAGCAGGGGCGGCCAGGCGCGCTCAGAGCCATTCTTTCAGAGCCACTTGTCCAGCGGATTGCCGTCGTTGGGCGCACGAGGACGCAGGCACGGCAGGAACTGGCCGGAGCCGGGCTCGGCCTGGAACACGCCGTCCTGCCACACCACGCGCCCGCGCGAGACGGTGAGGCCGGGCCAGGCGCGCAGGCGCATGCCCTCGTAGGGCGTGTAGTCGGCGTCGTGGTGGAGCATGTCGTTGGCAAGCAGCTTCTCCTGCCCCTCGGGGAACATGTCCCACACCACGAAGTCGGCGTCGCTGCCCACGGCGATGGTGCCCTTGCGCGGGTACAGGCCGTACAGGCGCGCCGGGTTGGTGGCGGTGAGCTCGACGAAGCGGTGGATGTCGATGCGCCCCTTGAGCACGCCTTCGCTCATGAGCAGCGGCAGGCGGGTTTCCACGCCGGGAATGCCGTTGGGGATGCGGTCGAAGGAGGCGTCGTCGCCGGCCACGCGCTTGCCGTCGCTGCCGTTCATGTTGAAGGGCGCGTGATCGGACGAGAAGATGGTGAAGAGCCCGCTCGACAGGCCGTTCCAGATGAACTGCTGGTTCGCCTTGTCGCGCGGCGGCGGGCTGCAGATGCAGCGCGCGCCGTGCATAGGGTCGTCGGGGTCGATGCCCAGGTCCTCGGCGCTCAGGAACAGGTACTGCGGGCAGGTCTCGGCATGGATGGGCAGCCCGCGCCCGCGCGCCCAGTGGATCTGCTCGACCGCCTCGCGGCCCGAGACGTGGACGATCAGGATCGGCGTGTCGACCAGTTCCGCCAGCGCGATGGCGCGGTGCGTCGCTTCGCGCTCTACTGCCATCGGCCGCGAACTGGAGTGGTAGCGCGGCGCGGTGAGGCCGGCGTCGAGCAGCTGCTCGGTGAGCCAGGCGATGCAGTCGCTGTTCTCGGCGTGGATCATCGTCATCGCGCCGTGGCGGCGCGCGGTGGCCAGCACCTCGATGATCTGGCGGTCGTCCAGCTTCAGGTCGTCGTAGGTCATGTAGATCTTGAAGGAGGTGTAGCCCTTCTCGATCAAGGCGGGCAGCTCGCGCTGCGTCACGTCGCGCGTGGCGTCGGCCACGATGAGGTGGAAGGCGTAGTCGATCACCGCCTTGCCCTCGGCGCGGCGGTGGTAGTCGTCCACCGCCTCCTGCACGCTGCGGCCCTTCTGCTGCGCGGCGAAGGGCAGCACGGTGGTGGTGCCGCCGCATGCGGCCGAGCGTGTGCCGGACAGGAAATCGTCCGCGAAGCGCGAGCCGTCGCTGGTGGGCTGGTCGAAGTGGCAGTGGCCGTCGACGCCGCCGGGCGTGACCAGCCGGCCGCGCGCGTCGATCTCGCGCGCGGCGCTGGCGTCGAGCCCCTGCGCGATGGCGCAGATGCGCCCGTCGCGCACGCCGATGTCGGCGGTGTAGCGGTCGCCGGCGGTGGCGATGTCCGCGTTGCGCAGGATCAGGTCGTAGGTGTTCATGGGCTCGGGTTCCTTCTAGCGCTGCTCGAGCGCGGGCTCCGCGGGCACGACCGGCGCATCGGCGGCACTGCCGTAGGCGCGGCCGTAGTGGCGCTCGATGCGGCGCTGGATGAAGTCCCAGGCGGTGGTCATGAGCAGGTAGTAGATGGCGGCAACGATGAAGAGCTCCAGCACCATGAACTTCTCCTGGATCAGCACCTGCGTGCGGCGCAGCAGCTCCTCCATCGAGATCACCGAGGTGATCGACGTGGTCTTGAGCAGGCCGTTGATGCTGTTGCCCAGCGTGGGCACGATCAGGCGCATGGCCTGCGGCAGCACGATGTAGCGCATGGTCTGCGCGCTGCTGAAGCCGACGGCGCGCGCGGCGTTGGTCTGCCCGGCGGGAATCGACTGGATGCCGCCGCGCACGATCTCCGCCAGATAGGCCGCCTCGTTGAGGATCAGCCCCAGCAGCGCCGACTCGATCACCGAGAGCTTCAGCCCGAGCTGCGGCAGCCCGGTGAAGATGATGATGAGCTGCACCAGCAGCGGCGTGCCGCGGAACACCCAGATGTAGAAGTGCGCCGGCGCCGACAGCCAGCGGTGGCTGGACAGGCGGGCCAGGGCCAGCGCGCAGCCCACCACCAGCCCGCCCGCGATCGCCGCGAGCGTGAGCCACAGCGTGGTCACCGCGCCGCTGAGGATGTACGGATTGAACAGGTAGTCGAAGAAGCCCGACCAGCTCCAGCCTTGTCCCATGGAAGTTTCCTTCGCTTGCTTGCTCTATGCGATGCGGACGGCGGCGCGCCCTCAGCTCGCCGGGCCCTTGACCGTCACGGCGCCGTCGGCGGCCTTGACGCCGTACTGGTCGAACAGCTTCTGGAAGCTGCCGTCGGCCTTCATGTCGTTCATGACCTTGGCCATCGCGGCGGCCAGCTCCTTGTTGCGCGCGGCCAGCGCCACCGGCGTGGGGAACAGGCCGTTGAGCACGCGCTCGAAGTCGCCGCGCTTCTGGTATTCGGCCCCGGTTGAGTCGATGGACAGCGCCACCTCCACCTGCCCCGCGCGCAGCGCCTGGAAGGCCATCGCGAAGTTCTCGAAGGTGCGGATGGTCATGCCCTTCATGCCCTTGTCGGTGAGCTGCTTGTCGAGCTCGCGCGCCTTGCGCTCCTCGAAGCCGCCGATCTCCACGCCGATGCTCTTGCCCGAGAGGTCTTCCGGCTTGGCGATCTTCAGCGGGTTGCCCTTGGCGGCGCTGATGCTGATGGCCTGGTCTTCGTAGACCAGCATCTGCATCAGCTTGGCGCGCTCGTCGGTAAAGAAGATGCCGGTGTTGATCACGTCCCAGCGGCCGGCCTGCAGGCCGGGGATCATGGCCGAGAACTCGATGCGCACGTACTCGGGCGTGAGGCACAGGCGCTTGGCGATCTGCTCGCCCAGCTCCACGCGCATGCCCTTGAGCGCGCCGGACTGGTCGACGAACTGCATCGGCGGCAGCGTCGGGTTGACCGACATGGTCAGCGTGCCCTTCTTGACGAGGGCCGAGTCGGGCACCGGCGACTTGCAGGCCTGCTGCGCGTTCGCGGCGCCAGCGAAGGAGATGAAGAGTGCCGTTGCCGACGCGAGAGCGGGGAGCAGTTTCATGGTGTGGTCCTTGAGGAAGGGATCGAGGCGACGAGGTGGGAAAGGGAAAGCGGAACGGGGCTGGCCGTGTCAGGCGCGGATCGAGTCCAGCAGTTCGAGGCGCGCGAGTTCGCGGCGCAGGTCGGCCGCATCGGCATCGGGCAGCGGCAGGCGCGGCGCGCGGGGCTTACCGACGGGCAGGCCCATCATCGACAGGCCGTCCTTGGAGGCCGCCACATAGCGATGGCCGCCGACCCAGCGCACGATCGGCAGCATCTTCTTGTAGAGATCGAGGGCCGCGGGCATGTCGCGCTCGTCGGCCACCAGCTCGAAAAGGCGCGCCGACATCTTCGGAATGAGGTTGGAGCACACGGCCACCCAGCCCTGTGCGCCGAGCCAGAACGACTCGTAGCCGAGGATGCCCGCGAACACGGTCATGCGGTCGCCGCACAGCTCGATGATGTCGCGCACGCGGGTGACCTCCAGCGTCGACTCCTTGATGTACTTGCAGTTGTCGATGCGCGAGAGGCGCGCCACCAGCTCGGGCTTGAGGTCGACGTTGGCGGTGGCCGGGTTGTTGTAGACCATGATGGGAATGCCGATCGCCTCGCCCACCTTGCGGTAGTGCTCGAACAGCTCGTCGTCGGTGGGCGTGCTGTAGAAGGGCGGAATGATCATGACGCCGTCGGCGCCCATGCTCTCGGCCTCGCGGCTCAGCCGCACGCACTCGTCGGTCCACTCCGCGCCGGTGCCGATCAATACCGGCACGCGTTTTGCAGCAGTGCTCACGCAGGTTTCGATCACCAGCTGGCGCTCGTCGGGCGTCAGCGAGAGGAACTCACCGGTGCTCCCCAGGGGAATCAGCCCGTGGATGCCTTCCTCGATTTGCCAATCGACCAGCTTCTTCAGCGCAGGCACGTCCACGTGCTTGCCGTCGGCGGTCATGGGGGTGATGAGCACCGTATAGGTGCCGCGGAACGCTGTCATGGGCAGTCCTTGGGGAAAATTCGGGCGATTCGGTATATGTATACGTTGAGTATACGTATACAATTTGGCACGTCAACCGTAAGTTGACGTTCTTCCATCGCACTGACCATGAGCGCCAGACTGACCCACCCTTCCATCACCCCGGCCGGGCGCCCCGTGCGCTTCTGGTACGACGGCCAGCCCGTCGAGGGCCTGGGAGGCGAGACCATCGCCGCGGCGCTGGCGGCCGGCGGCATCAAGGCGATGCGCCACACCCGCGGCGGCGAGCGCCGGGGTCTCTATTGCGGCATGGGCGCGTGCTTCGACTGCCTCGTCACCGTCGACGGCCAGGCCAGCCAGCGCGCCTGCCTGACCAAAGTGGCCGATGGCCAGCAGGTGCGTTCGACCCAGCCCGCCGGCACGCCCGACGATCCGCTGCAGCCGCTCACCCCCCAGCCCGGCGCCGGACCCGAGCGCCGGCAGGTCGACGTGCTCGTCGTCGGCGCGGGTCCGGCTGGCCTTTCCGCCGCGCTCGCCGCGCGCCGCGCCGGTGCCGACGTGCTGGTGCTCGACGAGCGCCCTCAGTCCGGCGGCCAGTTCTACAAGCCGCTCGCGCCTTCGCATGCGGCGCCCTCCCCGGCCGACCGCCAGTTCGCCCAGGGCCTTGCGCTGGAAAAGGAAGTCCGCGCTGCAGGCGTCGCCATCGCGCAGGGCGCGCAGGTCTGGGCTGCCTTCTCCCCGCGCGAAGTCGCCGCGCTCATCGACGGTCGAGCCTGCGTCATCGTTTGCCGCCAACTCGTCATCGCCCCCGGCGCCTACGAGCGCCCGGTGCCCTTCCCCGGCTGGACCCTCCCCGGCGTGATGACCACCGGCGCCGGCCAGACGCTCGCGCGCGCCTACCGCGTGGCCCCCGGCCGCCGCGTGGTGATCGCCGGCAACGGCCCGCTGAACCTGCAGCTCGCCGCCGAGCTGCTCGCCGGCGGTGCCGAGGTCGTCGCGGTATTGGAATCAGCCCCGCGCCCGTCGCCGAAGCAATGGCGCCATCTGCTGACCGCGGCGCGCACGGCCCCCGACCTGCTGCTCGACGGCTGGCGCTATCTGCGAAAACTGCGCGCCCACAAGGTGCCCGTGCTGTGGGAGCACGCCGTCGTCTCCGCCGAAGGCTCCGCCGGCTTGCACGCTGTGCAGGTCGCGCAGATCGACGCCCAGGGCCAGGCCATGCCCGCGACGGAACGCCGCCTCGAAGCAGACACGCTCTGCCTCGGCTACGGCTTCATTCCCTCCACCGAACTCGCGCGCATGCTGGGCTGCGAGCACCGCCTCGCGCCCCGCCATCTCGGCTACCTGGCAACCGTCACCCAGGAAGACGGCGCCACCAGCCTGCCCGGCGTGTACGTGGTGGGCGACGGCGCCGACCTCGGCGGCTCCCGTGTCGCGCTCGCGCGCGGCACGCTGGCGGGCGCTGCAGTCGCACGCAACCTCGGCCTGAAGGCGCCCGAGCCCGACGGGGCCGCTGCAAAGCTGCACCGCGCCGAATGCTTCCAGCAGGCGCTGTGGTCGATCTACGCGCCGCCGCCCGTCGACCTTGCAGCGGTGCCCGACGAAACCCTGCTGTGCCGTTGCGAGGAGATCACCTTCGGCTCGGTACGCGAGCAGATCCGCGCCGGCAGCGACACGCTGGCAGCGCTCAAGCGCAACACCCGCCTCGGCATGGGACGCTGTCAGGCGCGCTATTGCGGCGTCACCGCCGGCCGCCTGCTGACCGAGATGACGGGCCGGCCGCCGCAGGTCGAACAGTACTTCGCGCCCCGCCCGCCAGCCAAGCCGGTGCCGGCCGGCGCGCTCGCCTTCGAGAAACCCGAATGGGGCGGCCACAAGCCCGCCATCACGCCCAACCTCGCGAGGCCGGTGGAACAGGCGCCCTTCGATGGCACGCTGCGCACCGACGTGCTGGTGATCGGCGCCGGCGTGCTCGGCTCCTGCCTGGGCTACTACCTCTCGAAGGCCGGCCAGGACGTGACGGTGGTCGACCGCGACGACATCAACCTCCAGGCCTCCGGCGCCAACGCCGGCAGCCTCCACGTGCAGCTTCTTTCGTTCGACTTCGGTGCCAAGGCGCAGGAAGGCGGTGGCCCGGCCGCGGCCACGCTGCCGCTCGGGCCGATGTCGGTGCGCCTGTGGCAGGAGATCGAGGCCGACTGCGGGGAGGACCTCGAGATCAAGATCACCGGCGGCCTCATGGTGGCCGACAGCGAAGCCGGCATGCGTTTTCTCGAAGCCAAGGCCGCGCTGGAGCGCAGCCACGGCATCGACGCGCAGGTGATCGACGGCGCCGAGCTGCGGCGACTCTCGCCCGCGCTCTCCGGGCAGCTGCTGGGCGCGGAGCTCTGCCCCATGGAAGGCAAGATCAACCCGCTGCGCGCAACCTACGCCGTCGCCCGGCGCGCGCAGCAGCAGGGCGCGCGCATGCTGCGCGGCTGCGACGTGCAGTCCATCGAGGCGCTGCCGGGCGAAGGCGCCGGCTTCATGGTGCGCACCTCGCGCGGCAGCATCCACGCCGGGCGCGTCGTGAACGCGAGCGGTGCCTGGTCGAGCGCCGTCGGCCGCATGCTGAGCATCGACATCCCCGTCAAGGGCGCGCCGCTGCAGATGATCGTGACCGAGCCCGCGCCGCCGCTGGTCAACCACCTCGTTGCGCATGCCGACCGGCACCTGAGCCTGAAGCAGGCCGCCAGCGGCGGCCTCATCGTCGGTGGCGGCTGGACGGCCGCCTTCAACGAAGGCATGCGCCTGAACCGCGCCGAGCGCGAGAGCATCGAAGGCAATCTCTGGGTGGCCGGCCACGTGCTGCCAGCCGTGCGCGGGCTGCACATGGTGCGCTGCTGGGCCGGCATGAACGTGAACATCGACGGCGCACCCATCCTCGGCGAAGTGCCCGGCCGCCCCGGCTTCTACAACGCCGTCACTTCCAACGGCTACACGCTCGCCCCCGTCACCGCGCGGCTGGTCACCGACCTCATCGTGCGCGGCCGCACCGACATCGACATCAGCCCCTTCCTCATCGACCGCTTCCTCTGACCGCCATGACCGAAAAAGCTTCTGCGCGCGACACGCTGCGCGACTACATCGACGCGCACTTCGACGAGCAGGTCCGCACCCTCGCCGAGCTCGTGCGCTGCCCCTCCGACAACCCGCCCGGCGACTGCGCCCCGCACGCCGAGCTCACCGCCCGGCTGCTCGAGGCCATGGGCTTCACTGTGGAGCGCCACGAGGTGCCGGCCGAGTTCGCGGCCACGCACGGCATGCGCAGCGTGACCAACCTGATCGTGCGCGAGCGCTTCGGCGACGGCCCGGTGGTGGCATTGAACGCACACGGCGACGTGGTGCCGCCCGGCGCAGGCTGGAGCGCCGACCCCTACGGCGGCGAGGTGCGCGACGGCTGGCTCTACGGGCGCGGCGCCGCCGTGTCGAAGTCGGACTTCACCACCTACGCCTTCGCGATGCGCGCGCTCAAGCATCTGGCGGCCTCGGGTACGCCGCTGGCCGGCAGCGTCGAGCTGCACCTGACCTACGACGAGGAAACCGGCGGCATGACTGGACCCGGCTGGATCCTCTCCAAGGGCTTGAGCAAGCCCGACTTCGTGCTCTCCGCCGCGTTCTCGCACCACGTCGTCGTGGCGCACAACGGCTGCCTGCACCTCGAAGTCGTCGTGCGCGGCACCTCGGCGCATGCCGCCCGACCCGACACCGGCCACGACGCGATCGAAGCCGCGGCCACCCTGCTGCCCGCGCTCTACCGCTATCGCGACAGCCTCGCCGGCCGCCCATCGCGCACGCCCGGCATCACCCATCCCACGATGGTCGTGGGCCTCATCGACGGCGGCATCAACACCAACGTGGTGTCCGACGTGCTGAGCCTGCGCATCGACCGGCGCATCGTGCCCGAGGAATCGCCCGAGGCCGTCGAGGCCGAGCTGCGCGAGGTGATCGAGTCGGCCTGCCGGCCGCTGCCCGGCATCTCGGTGGAGATCCGCCAGATCCTCCTGGCCCGCCCCTTCGCGCCCGCACCCGGCGCCGACGAGTTCGCCGCGCTCGTGTGCCGCGAGGCCGGCGAAGTCATGGGCAAGCCGGTCACGCCGATCGGCGTGCCGCTGTACACCGACGCGCGCCTCTACAGCGAGGCCGGCATTCCCACCGTGATGTACGGCGCCGGCCCCGAGTCGCTGCTCGAAGCCAACGGCCACCGCGCCGACGAGCGCGTGCCGCTGGACGAACTGCGCAAGGCCACGCGCGTGGTCGCCAATACCCTGCACCGGCTGCTCGCGCGCTGAATTTCATCTCACCGGAGACACGACATGATCGAAATCAGCCACGTCGACAAGAGCTACGGCGCCTTCCAGGTGCTGACTGACTGCACCACCCAGGTCCGCAAGGGCGAGGTCGTGGTGGTCTGCGGGCCTTCGGGCTCGGGCAAGTCCACCCTCATCAAGTGCGTCAACGCGCTGGAGCCCTTCCAGCGCGGCCGCATCACCATCGACGGCGTGTCGGTGGGCGACCCGAAGACCGATCTCAACAAGCTGCGCGCCCGCGTGGGCATGGTGTTCCAGCACTTCGAACTGTTTCCGCACCTCTCGATCGAGGACAACCTCTCCATCGCGCAAGTCAAGGTGCTCAAGCGCTCGGCCTCGGAGGCCCGCACCGCATCGATGGCGCTGCTGCAGCGCGTGGGCATGCGCGCCCACGCGCACAAGTTTCCGAGCCAGCTCTCCGGCGGCCAGCAGCAGCGCGTGGCCATCGCCCGTGCGCTGGCGATGAACCCCGTCGCCATGCTCTTCGACGAGCCCACCTCCGCGCTCGACCCCGAGATGGTCAACGAAGTGCTCGACGTGATGGTCGAACTCGCCCGCGAAGGCATGACCATGATGTGCGTCACCCATGAGATGGGCTTCGCCCGCAAGGTCGCGAACCGCGTGATCTTCATGGACCGCGGCCGCATCGTCGAAGACTGCGCGAAGGAAGAGTTCTTCGGCAACCCTGACGGGCGGTCGGATCGGGCGCGGCAGTTTCTTTCGAAGATCCTGCAGCACTGAGGACGGGCGCTCCGATGGAGCGCGGCCCCAGGGCCGGGAAGAAGAATCAGACGTCGATATTCGCCGCCCGCAGCGCGTTCTGCTCGATGAACTCCCGGCGCGGTTCCACTTCGTCGCCCATCAGCATCGTGAACACGCGGTCGGCCTCGATCGCGTCGTCGATCTGCACCTTCAGCAGGCGGCGCACGTTCGGGTCCATGGTGGTTTCCCACAGCTGCTCTGGGTTCATCTCGCCCAGGCCCTTGTAGCGCTGGCGCGAGGTGGCGCGTTCGGCTTCGCCGATGAGCCACTTCATGGCCTGGCGGAAGTCGTCGACCTTTTCTTCCTTGGTACGGTCGCCCTCGCCGCGCTTGACCACCGCGCCCTCGGGGCTCAGCAGGCCGCGGAAGGTGTTGGCGGCTTCGGCGAGCGCGGCGTAGTCGGCGCCGTGCACGAAGTCCTGGGTGAGCACGCTGCTCTTGACGTTGCCGTGGTGGCGGCGGCTGATGCGCAGCAGGGGCTTGTCGGTGCGGGCGTCGAACTCGCTGCTCACCTCGGCCGGCACGCCGGTCGTGTTGAGCTCGCGCAGCTTGGCCTGAAGCGCGACGGCCGAGGCCTCGGCGGCGGGCGTGGTGTCGAGGTCGAGCGCCACGCCGTCGGCGATGGCGCGCAGCGCTTCGGCGTCCATGAAGTTGCGCAGGCGCGCGATGACGGCCTCGGCCACCTGGTGCTTGCGCGCCAGTTCGGCCAGGGTGTCGCCGCTGAGCGTGGTCGAGCTGGCGCCGCCGGTCTCGATGCGCGCGTCCTTCAGGGCCACCTTCAGCAGGAAGGCGTCGAGCGCGGGGCCGTCCTTCAGGTACTGCTCTTCCTTGCCGACCTTCACTTTGTAAAGCGGCGGCTGCGCGATGTAGATGTGGCCGCGCTCCACCAGCTCCGGCATCTGCCGGTAGAAGAAGGTCAGCAGCAGCGTGCGGATGTGGGCGCCGTCGACGTCGGCGTCGGTCATGATGATGATGCGGTGGTAGCGCAGCTTGGCGACGTTGAAGTCATCGGCGCCGCCGCCCGGCGTGCTCGCACCGGCGCGGCCGATGCCGGTGCCCAGCGCGGTGATCATGGTGAGAATTTCGTTGCTGGTCAGCAGCTTCTCGTAGCGTGCCTTCTCGACGTTCAGGATCTTGCCGCGCAGCGGCAGGATGGCCTGGAACTTACGGTCGCGGCCCTGCTTGGCGGAGCCGCCGGCGGAGTCACCCTCCACCAGGTAGACCTCGCACAGCGCCGGATCCTTTTCCTGGCAGTCGGCCAGCTTGCCGGGCAGGCCCATGCCGTCGAGCACGCCCTTGCGGCGCGTCATTTCGCGGGCCTTGCGCGCGGCCTCGCGGGCACGGGCGGCCTCGATGATCTTGCCGCAGATGATCTTGGCGTCGTTCGGGCGCTCCTGCAGGTAGTCGGTCAGCAAGCGGCCGACGATGTCTTCCACCGGCGCGCGCACTTCGCTGGACACCAGCTTGTCCTTGGTCTGGCTCGAGAACTTGGGCTCGGGCACCTTCACGCTCAGCACGCAGCACAGGCCTTCGCGCATATCGTCGCCCGAGACCTCGACCTTGGCCTTCTTGGCCAGCTCGTTCTCCTCGATGTACTTGTTGATGACGCGCGTCATCGCCGCGCGCAGGCCCGTGAGGTGGGTGCCGCCGTCGCGCTGCGGGATGTTGTTGGTGAAGCAGAGGACCTGCTCGTTGTAGCCGCTGTTCCACTGCATCGCCACTTCGACGCCGATGTGCGTGCCGGGGATGCCGCCGTAGGTGTCGGCCGGGCGCTCGCCCTCGGCGTAGAACGAGTTCGGGTGCAGGACGGTCTTGCCCTTGTTGATGAACTCGACGAAGCCGCGCACGCCGCCGGCGCCGGAGAAGTCGTCTTCCTTGCCGGTGCGCTCGTCCTTCAGGCGGATGCGCACGCCGTTGTTCAGGAAGCTCAGTTCGCGCAGGCGCTTGCTGAGGATCTCGTAGTGGAAGTCCGAGTTCTCCTTGAAGATCTCGGTGTCGGGCAGGAAGTGAACTTCGGTGCCGCGCTTGTCGGTGTCGCCGATGATCTTCATGGGCGAGACCTCGACGCCGTTCACCGTCTCCAGCAGGCGGTTCTGCACGAAGCCGCGGCTGAATTCGAGTTCGTGGATCTTGCCCTCGCGGCGCACCACCAGGCGCAGCATGGTGCTCAGCGCGTTCACGCAGCTCACGCCCACGCCGTGCAGGCCGCCGGAGACCTTGTAGCTGTTCTGGTTGAACTTGCCGCCCGCGTGCAGCTCGGTCAGCGCGATCTCGGCGGCCGAGCGCTTGGGCTCGTGCTTGTCGTCCATCTTCACGCCGGTGGGAATGCCGCGGCCGTTGTCGGTGACGGAGATCGAGTTGTCGGTGTGGATGGTCACGACGATGTCGTCGCAGTGGCCGGCCAGCGCCTCGTCGATGGAGTTGTCGACCACCTCGAAGACGAGGTGGTGCAGCCCGGTGCCGTCCGAGGTGTCGCCGATGTACATGCCGGGGCGCTTGCGCACGGCCTCAAGCCCTTCGAGGATCGTGATCGAGCCTTCGCCATAGCTGGTGTCGGCGGCCACGGTTTCGATCTCGGGGATGTAGACGGGCTCGGTGTGCGGCACGTCGGGCTTGTTTTCTTCAGCACTCATTCGGATATTCCTCAGTCTCTCACGGCATTCGCGCGTGATTTTTCGGGCTCTCAAAAGCTCAATTCGCCGCCTCTTGAAAGCGCAAACCCGCGGAAGGCCGCGGGTCGTGTGCGCAAGGCGCCGTGGTTTCTGTCTGTTAGATGCGCATCGGCATCACGACGTATTTGAAGGATGCGTTCTCGGGAATGGTCAAAAGCGCCGAACTGTTGGAGTCGGCCAGGTCGATCTTGACCATGTCCTGGTCCATGTTCGACAGCGCGTCGATCAGGTAGGTCACGTTGAAGCCGATCTCGATGGTGTCGCCGCCGTAGTCGATGTCGAGCTCGTCCTGGGCTTCTTCCTGCTCGGCGTTGTTCGACGCGATGCGCAGCGTGCCCGGCTCGATGTTCAGGCGCACGCCCTTGAACTTCTCGCTGGTCAGGATGGCGGTGCGCTGCAGGCTGGCCAGCAGCGGCGCGCGGCCCAGCGTGACGGTGTTCTTGTGGTTCTTCGGGATGACGCGGTTGTAGTCGGGGAACTTGCCCTCGACCAGCTTGGTGACGAACTCCATGCCGCCGAAGCTGAACTTGGCCTGGTTGTTCGCGAACTGCATCTCGATGGCGCCTTCGGCGTCGGACAGCAGGCGCTGCATTTCGAGCACGGTCTTGCGCGGCAGGATCACTTCCTGGCGCGGCACTTCCACGTCGAGCGTGGCGGACGAGAAGGCCAGGCGGTGGCCGTCGGTGGCGACCAGGCTCAGCTGCTTGCCCTCGGCCACGAAGAGGATGCCGTTGAGGTAGTAGCGGATGTCGTGCACGGCCATCGCGAACGAAACCTGCGAGAGCAGGTCCTTGAGCGTCTTCTGCGGCACGCTGAACACGGGGCCGAAGTTGGCGGCTTCCTGCACCAGCGGGAAGTCTTCCGCCGGCAGCGACTGCAGCGTGAAGCGGCTCTTGCCGCCCTTGAGCACGAGCTTGCTGGCGCTCGATTCGAGGCTCACGGTCTGGTCGGCCGGCATGGTGCGCAGGATGTCGATCAGCTTGCGCGCGCCGATGGTGGTGGTGAAGTTGCCTTCATCGCCGCCGAGCTCGGCGGTGGTGCGGATCTGGATCTCGAGGTCGCTGGTGGTCAGCTGCAGCTGGCCGCCGGTCTTGCGGATCAGCACGTTCGCCAGGATCGGCAAGGTGTGACGCCGCTCCACGATGCCCGCCACCGACTGCAGCGCGGCGAGGACCTTGTCCTGGGTTGCCTTCAAAACGATCATGTCTTCTTCCTCTTCCTATCTCTTTGAATCAGCTTGCAGGGCGCCATTCTCCGCTGTCGCGAGTGGCTTCCTGGACGACATCCGATTTCTTTCCGGTCAGCCCTTGAGGGTCTGCTCGAGCACGTGGAGCTGCTGGTTGAGCTCGGTGAGCTGCTGGCGCTCGCCCGAGATCTTGCGCACCGCGTGCAGCACCGTCGTGTGATCGCGCCCGCCGAACAGCTCGCCGATTTCCGGCAGGCTCTTCTGCGTGAGCTCCTTGGCCAGGTACATCGCGATCTGCCGCGGCCGCGCGATGCTGGCCGGGCGTTTCTTGCTGTACATGTCGGCGACCTTGATCTTGTAGTAGTCGGCCACCGTCTTCTGGATATTCTCGACGGAGATCTGCCGGTTCTGGATCGACAGCAGGTCGCGCAGCGCCTCGCGCGCCAGGGCGATCGAGATCTCCTTCTGGTTGAAGCGCGAGTAGGCGAGGATCTTGCGCAGCGCGCCCTCGAGCTCGCGCACGTTGGAACGCACGTTCTTGGCGACGAAGAAGGCGACTTCTTCCGGCATTTCGGCCGATTCGGCGCGCGCCTTGTTGATCAGGATGGCCACGCGCATCTCGAGCTCGGGCGGCTCGATGGCGACCGTGAGGCCGGAGTCGAAGCGCGAAACCAGGCGCTCGTGGATGTCCGCGAGGCCCTTCGGATAGGTGTCGCTGGTCATCACGATGTGCGACTTCTTGGCCAGCAGGGCCTCGAACGCGTTGAAGAACTCTTCCTGCGTCCGGTCCTTGTTGGCGAAGAACTGCACATCGTCGATCAGCAGCAGGTCGAGCGAGTGGTAGCGCTCCTTGAACTCATCGAAGGTCTTGCGCTGATAGGCCTTGACCACATCCGACACAAATTGCTCGGCGTGGATGTAGAGAACTTTGGAGTCCGGCTTGTCGGCCAGCAGCCGGTTACCCACAGCATGCATCAGGTGGGTCTTGCCCAGGCCGACGCCGCCATAGATGAAAAGAGGGTTGTACAGGTGACCCGGCATGCCGGCCACGTGCATCGCCGCGGCGCGCGCCATGCGGTTGGCCGTGCCCTCGACCAGGGTGTCGAAGGTGAGGCCGGAATTCAGGCGGTTCTTGAAGCCGGCGGCGGCCGGCTCCTCACCCGGGCCCGCCACGTCGCGCGGCACGTCCGTTTCGGTCATGACGGCCACGGGTGCAGCACGTACGGGGATTTCGCGAGGAGCAAGCGCTAACTCGATAGCAACCGGCTGGCCGTACATCTTCTCCGCCATGGCGGCGATCTTGCCGGCGTACTGGGCACGGATCCAGTCGAGCTTGAACCGGTTGGCCACGAACACCGTCATGCGCGACAGGTCGTCGGCGACCTGTGCCGTCAGGGGTTTGATCCAGGTGTTGAACTGCTGCTCGGACAGCTCCTGCGCGAGCTGGTCGACGCAGGCCTGCCAGAGGCTTTCGCCGATGCCGTCAGTCGACATGGGCGTGGGGAAAAGTGAAGGGACCCTCGGGCATTTCTTGGTATAGGTATTGTGGATATTCTCTGCTGGAAGGCGCCCGGCATTCTAACTTGTCAAAACCTTATCCACACGCCGGCGAGTGTGTCGAAAGGCCCGCAAATCTGCTCGAAGATTGTTCAGGGCCCCAATGTTTGCGATAATTGCGGGTTTCCCTGAAAACCTCTTTGCGTCTTTCGGGGGCCATCCGAAACACGCCCGCCCCGGCGCCCCGCAGGAACTTCATGCTTTCAGTACGAAAGCGCGAAGGGCCAGCGCGAACAGGGAATTAGGAAATCACCATGAAACGCACCTACCAAGCATCCAAAGTCCGCCGCGCCCGTACCCACGGCTTCCTGGTCCGCATGAAGACCCGCGGCGGCCGTGCCGTCATCAACGCACGCCGCGCCAAGGGCCGCAAGCGCCTGGCCGTCTGACGGCAGTCCACCTGCCGTTGCCAGCAGCCGACCCGTCAGCGCCAGCTCCATCCGCCAGGGCTTCTGGCCCGGGCTGGCATGACACAAGCGGCCCGGCTTCCATGCAGCGGCTCAAGTCCCGCGCGCAATTCCAGGCCGTCCTCGCAGGTGCCACCGTGGCGCGCACTGCTCATTTCGCATTGCATCGCTGTGCGCTCGATCTCGCATCGAGCGCACAGCCGTTGTTCGCGTCCGACGACGTCTGGCTGGGTGCCATGGTGCCCAAGCGCTGGGCACGTCGCGCCGTCACGCGCAACGCCATCAAGCGCCAGATCTATTCGGTGGGCGCCGCATCCGGTGCAGCACTGCCTCGCGCCGCGCACGTGGTGCGGCTGCGCGCGGGCTTCGACCGCAAGGAGTTCGTGAGCGCCTCTTCGGACAAGCTCAAGGCCGCCGTGCGCGCCGAACTCCAGCAGCTGCTGGCACGGGCCGCGCGCGCCCCCGCGCCGGCCGCAGCCCCTTCCTCCTCGCCATGAAACGCCTGCTGATCGGCATCGTGAAGGCCTACCGCCTGCTGCTGAGCCCCTGGCTCGGCCAGTCGTGCCGTTTCACGCCGACCTGCTCCGTGTATTCGATCGAGGCGCTGGAAGTGCATGGCGCACTCAAGGGCAGCTATCTCACCCTGCACCGCATCGCGCGCTGCCAGCCCTGGTGCCAGGGCGGCCACGATCCGGTTCCGCCGAAATCCCAGCGTCGCACTGACAGGTCAGGATCGCTGTTTTCGTCTCTTCTCTCTTCCGACAAGAAGTCTTCGTCATGAACGATATCCGCCGCACGATACTGTGGGTGATTTTTGGTTTCTCGCTGGTACTGCTGTGGGACCAATGGCAGGTCTTCAACGGCAACAAGCCGACCTTCCTGCCGTCGACCAAGCCGGCCGCCACGGCCGCCGCTCCCGCAACCACCGCGCCCGCGGCCAACAGCAACGGCGTACCGGCTGCCTCCGGCAGCGGCAATGCTGGCGCCGTGCCCACGCAAGCGGTGGCCGCGGCTCCGCGTGAGCAGGTCAAGGTGACCACCGACCTGTTCCAGGCCAGCATCGACAGCGAAGGCGCCACGGTCAACCACCTCGAACTGCGCAAGTACGACGAAGCCGACCGCACCAAGCACGTGGTGCTGTTCGAAAACGGCTCGCCCGCCACCCGCTATGTCGCGCAGACCGGCCTGCTCAACCAGGTCGACACCGGCGAGCGTTTCCCGAACCACCTGACGCAGATGACGCCCCGGCCCGGCCCGCGCGAGATGGCCGACGGCCAGAACACGCTGGAAGTGAGCTTCGAAAGCGCCCCCGCCGGCGGCCTGAAGTACATCAAGACCTACGTGTTTCACCGTGGCGACTACGTTATCGGCGTGCGCCACGAAGTGGTCAACGTGAGCGACCAGCCGCGCGACGCGCAGCTGTACCTGCAGTTGCTGCGTCACGGTACGGTGGCTGCCAGCACCATGTTCGGCACCAACACCTTCACGGGCCCTGCGGCGTACACCAACGAGAAGAAGTTCCACAAGCTCGACTTCAAGGACATCGCCAAGGGCAAGATCGAACCGCCGCCGCCGGCCAACGACGGCTGGATCGCGATGGTGCAGCACTACTTTGCTTCGGCGTGGCTGCTCAAGGGCGACCCGGCCAGCGAGCAGTTGCGCCGCGAGTTCCGCGTGAAGGACCTGGGCGACAACCAGTTCTCCATCGCCATGGTGGCCACGCTGCCGAAGATCGCCCCGGGTGCCACGCAGGTCGTGAACAGTGCGTTGTTCGCGGGTCCCGAGGAAGAAAAGAAGCTCGAAGCCATCGCCCCGGGCCTGGACCTGGTGAAGGACTACGGCATCTTCGCGATCATCTCCAAGCCGCTGTACTGGCTGCTCACCCAGCTGCACGGCCTCCTGGGCAACTGGGGCTGGTCGATCGTCGCGCTGGTGGTGCTGCTGAAGGCGGCCTTCTACTGGCTCAACGCCAAGGCCTACGCCAGCATGGCCAAGATGAAGGCCATCAATCCGAAGATCATGGAAATGCGCGAGCGGCTGAAGGACAAGCCGCAGGAGATGCAGCAGGAAATGATGCGGATCTACAAGACCGAGAAGGTCAACCCGATGGGCGGCTGCTTCCCGATCCTGATCCAGATCCCGGTGTTCATCGCGCTGTACTGGGTGCTGCTGTCGTCGGTCGAGATGCGCCACGCGCCCTGGATCGGCTGGATCACCGACCTCTCGGCACCCGACCCCTGGTACATCCTGCCGATCGTGATGACGGCCACGTCGCTCTTCCAGACCTGGCTCAACCCGACGCCGCCCGATCCGATGCAGGCCAAGCTGATGTGGATCATGCCGCTCGCGTTCAGCGTGATGTTCATCTTCTTCCCGGCCGGCCTGGTGCTGTACTGGATCACGAACAACGTGCTGTCGATCGCGCAGCAGTGGTTCATCAACAAGCGCCTGGGCGTGCTCGGCGCCAAGTAAGCCGGCCGATCGCTCCAAGCCATCCCACGAAGGGCCGCGCAAGCGGCCCTTTTTGCTGAAAGACTGAAAGAATCCGCACCATGCTCGCCCGCACCTCCGACCCCATCGTCGCCATCGCCACCGCCTCGGGGCGCGGCGCGGTCGGCATCGTGCGCGTGTCGGGCGCCAGGCTGGCGCCGCTGGTCGACGCGATCTGCGGCCGCGCGCTCAAGCCGCGCGAAGCCACCTACCTGCCGTTCCGCGACGCGGACGGCGAGCCGGTCGACCACGGCCTGGCCATCCACTTTCCCTCGCCCAACTCCTTCACCGGCGAGGACGTGCTCGAACTGCAGGCCCATGGCGGATCGGTCGTGCTGCAGCTCCTGCTGGCGCGCTGCCTGGAAGCGGCGGCCGAGCCCGACCCGGTCACCGGCCGACCGCGCCTGCCCGGGCTGCGCGTGGCCGAGCCCGGCGAGTTCAGCCAGCGCGCCTTCCTCAACGGCAAGATCGACCTGGCGCAGGCCGAGGCCATCGCCGACCTGATCGACGCCAGCACCGAGGCGGCCGCGCGCAGCGCCGGGCGCTCGCTGTCGGGCGCCTTCTCGCGCGAGATCCACACGCTGCGCGACGCGCTGATCCACCTGCGCATGCTGGTGGAGGCCACGCTCGACTTTCCCGAGGAGGAGATCGACTTCCTGCAGAAGGCCGACGCGGCCGGGCAGCTGGCGAAGCTGCGGTCGCAGCTATCTGCGGTGCAGCAGCGCGCGCGCCAGGGCGCCCTGCTGCGCGAGGGCATCAAGGTCGTGATCGCGGGCCAGCCCAACGCCGGCAAGAGCTCGCTGCTCAATGCGCTGGCCGGCGCGGAACTGGCCATCGTGAGTGCCGTGGCGGGCACCACGCGCGACGTGGTCTCGCAGACCATCCAGATCCACGGCGTGCCGCTGCACGTGGCCGACACCGCCGGCCTGCGGGAAAGCAGCGACGAGGTCGAGCAGATCGGCGTGGCACGCGCCTGGGGGCAGATCGAAAGCGCCGATGCAGTGCTGTTCCTGCACGACCTGACGCGCGCGAGCCAGACCGACTACGCCGCTGCCGACGCCGAGATCCTGGCCGGTCTCCAGCAGAAGCTGCCCGCGAGCGTGCCGGTGCTCGACGTCTGGAACAAGCAGGACGCGGCACCCACGGCTCATCCCGAACAGGGCATCGCCCTCTCCGCCAAGACCGGGCTGGGCATCGAGGCCCTGCGCGATCAGCTTCTGGCCATGGCCGGCTGGCAGGCAGTGCCCGAGGGCGTGTACCTTGCGCGAGCGCGCCACGTGCAGGCGCTGGCCCGGGTCGAAACGCACCTGGCGCTGGCTGCAAGCCACCTGGAGGCACAGGCACAGCTGCTCGACCTGCTGGCCGAGGAACTGCGCCTCGCGCAGAACGCGCTGAACGAGATCACCGGCGAGTTCGGCGCCGACGACCTGCTGGGCGTCATCTTTTCGCGCTTCTGCATTGGTAAATAGCCACAGATAGCGGCAGCCGCCCTCGAAAAACGTAAACACTTGTAGCCGAAGTTCGCGGCCATCGCGGATACTTCGGCTCACATGCGGGGGCCGAGAAACACATGTCAATCCAGAACCTGAGCCGCGCCATCGCGGAGAACATCAACACCGACGCGTTCGCGTTGACGTTCAACGTCCAGCAGTGGGAAACGCTGGCGGGTTACCTGCAACCCATCGAGACCGGCGTCGGCGACGTGCTGATCGAGCAGGGCACGCCCGACCGTTCGGTGTTCTTCGTCGAGAGCGGCGCCATCAGCGTGCACCGCGTCAGCAGCAAGGAACAGATGAAGCTGGCCGTGCTTACCGCGGGTTCGGTGGTCGGCGAAGGCTCGTTCTTCTCGCGGCAGCCGCATTCTGCCAACGTGGTGGTCACCGGTGCGGGCCGCGTCTGGCGGCTCACCGCGATCCGCTTCGCCGAGATGTCGAACCGCCAGCCCAACATGGCGCTGGAGATCGCGATGGCCCTGGGCGCCGTGATCGCCAAGCGCATGGCGCACCGCTCCAAGCGCGTCGCGGTGACCTGATCGGGAAGGCCTCCTCACTCGCCCGCCACCGGATCGATCCTACGGATGCAGGCCAGCCATTTCAGTTCAGGACGCCGAGAAGCAAGAAGTAGTCAGCAAGCAAGCCATGGCCTCGATCTGTCCGGTCTGCAGCACGGAGAACCGTGACGGCGCGAATTTCTGCAGGAGCTGCGGCATCAAGCTGTCCGCCGCGGGAGACCGGATCCCGCCGCCGCCGACCCCCGAACGCGAATGGGCCACCACGGCGCCCGCCCAACTGCGCGCGCCGACCATCCCGGCGCCCCTCGAAGAACTCCCGCCGGCACCGTCGCCCGCGCGCCAGTCCTTCTTCAGCCGCTCGCCTGCCTCCGCGCCGCGGCATGACGACGACGAGCAGACCGTTTTCATGCTGCACGACGACGGCTCGCCGCGCGTGCCCGCACCGCCGGCCACCCCGCAGGGGCTGGAATCGAGCTGGGCGCCGTCGCCCGAAAGGGTGAAGAAGCCTCGGGTCAGGATCCGCAAGCCCGCTCCGGTCGACCGGCCGCCGCGCAAGCGCGCGATCCTGCTGTGGGTGGGCCTGCTGGCGGTGGCGGTGGCGATGATCGTGGCGGGCTGGTCCGGCTACGGAACGCGAAAGACGGCTCCTGCCGTCGAGGAGACCGCCCCGCCCGCCTCAGCGCCGGCTCCCGCCGCTGCGGCGCCTGCCGTCGAGCCACCACCACCGCCATCACCGCCATCACCGCCGCCCGCCGAGCCCGCCGCGACGGATGCACAGCCTGCCGAGCAGGCTGCGCCATCGCCTGCGGCGGAAGCCGCGCCGGCAGCACCCCCGCCGCCCAAGCCCGCCAAGCAGGCGCGCAAGCAGCCGGCCGCCGCTGCGGCGCCCCAGCCAGCTGCGGAGACTGCGGCTCCCGTCGCGGCGCCTGCTCCGCCACCCGCACCGGCGGCTGCGGCCGAGCCCGCGGCCATGTGCGGCGACCGCAATTTCATCGCCAGGGCGCAATGCATGGCGGCGCAGTGCCTGAAGCCGGAGTACAAGGCCCATGCGCAGTGCGAGGCGGTGCGCCGTCAGCAGCGCATCGAGGAAGAAAAGCGCAACCCGACGCTCATGAACTGAGCGCGGAGGCGGAAGGCGGCTCGCCGCCGCTCAGCCCTTCTGCAACCGCTCGACCGCCATCGCCAGCGCGGCCGGCTTGCCCGAGAGCACCAGCGTGTCGCCGTCCGACAGTACCGTGTCGTCGGCCAGCGGGCGCGGCTGGCCGTCGTGCCGGCGCAGGCTCGCGATGCGCACGCCCAGCGTCTGCAGCGCCAGTCCCTGCAGCGTCTGGCCGATCGCGCGGGCGCCTGCATCGAGCGTGAAGCTGTTGAGCCGCTCGTGATCGATCTCGTCGGCGTTGTCGTCGTCCGCGCCGTGGAAGTAGCCGCGCAGCAGGTTGTAGCGGGCATCGCGCTGGTCCTGCACCACGCGGATCACGCGCCGCATCGGCACGCCGACCAGCGCCAGCGCGTGGCTCGCGAGCATCAGCGAACCCTCGATGGCCTCGGGTACCACTTCGGTCGCGCCGGCGGCCTGCAGCTTCTCGAGGTCGTGGTCGTCCTGCGTGCGCACGATCACCGGCACGTGCGGCGCGTGGGCGCGCGTGTTGGCCAGCACCTTCATCGCGCCGGGCACGTCGAGATAGGTGACCACCACCGCGCTGGCGCGCGCCAGGCCGGCGGCCATCAGCGCCTGCAGCCGCGCGGCGTCGCCGAACACCACCGAGTCGCCGGCGGCGGCGGCCTGGCGCACGCGGTCGGGGTCCAGGTCGAGCGCCATGTAGGGGATGCCCTCGCGCTCCAGGATGCGCGCCAGGTTCTGGCCGCAACGCCCGTAGCCGCAGATGATCACGTGCTGCGCGGAGTTGATGGTCTTGCGCGCGATGGTCGTCATCTGCAGTGACTGCTGCAGCCAGTCGCTGGCCACCAGCTTCCGCACGATGGCATTGCTGTACATGATGATGAAGGGCGTCGCCAGCATCGACAGCACCATCGACGCCAGCACCGGGTTGGCCAGCCACGGCGGCAGCAGGCTGCGCTCCTGGGCCAGCGTCAGCAGCACGAAGCCGAACTCGCCGGCCTGGGCGAGGTACAGGCCGGTGCGCAGCGACACGCCCGAGGTGGCGCCCAGCACCCGAGCCAGCACCGTCACCAGCGCCAGCTTGAAGGCCAGCGGCACCAGCAGCAGCACGCCCACCAGCAGCCAGCGCTCGACCACGATGTGCCAGTCGAGCGACATGCCCACGGTGATGAAGAACAGCCCCAGCAGCACGTCGTGGAAGGGGCGGATGTCGGTCTCGACCTGGTGCTTGTATTCGGTCTCCGACACCAGCATGCCCGCGATGAAGGCGCCCAGCGCCAGGCTCAGGCCGGCCAGCTCGGTCAGCCAGGCAAGCCCCAGCGTGATCAACAGCACGTTCAGGATGAAGAGCTCCTCGCTGCGCCGCCGCGCCACCAGCGTGAGCCACCAGCGCATCACGCGCGGGCCGCCGTACAGCAGCACGCCGATCAGGAAGCTCGCCTTCAGCAGCGCGAGCCCCAGCGCCTTGGCCAGCGCCTCGGGCGGGGCGCCCAGCGCGGGGATCAGCACCAGCAGCGGCACCACGGCCAGGTCCTGGAACAGCAGCACGCCCATGACGCGCTTGCCGTGCTCGCTTTCGAGTTCGAGCCGCTCGGCCATCAGCTTGACCACGATGGCGGTGCTGCTCATGGTGAGCGCGCCCGACAGGGCCAGCGCGGTCTGCCAGCCCAGGTGCCAGGCCGCCGGCAGCAGCCGCGCCAGCAGCAGCGCGCCGATGGTGGCGAGGGCCATGGTCAGCAGCACCTGCAGCAGGCCCAGGCCGAACACGTGCTTTCGCATCGCGCGCAGCTTGGGCAGGCTGAATTCCAGCCCGATCACGAACATCAGGAACACCACGCCGAATTCGCCGAGGTGCTGGATGCCCTCGGTGTTCTGGGCCAGCGCGAAGGCGTGCGGCCCGATCAGCACGCCGGCCGAGAGATAGCCGAGCATCGGCGGCAGCTTGAGTGAGCGGCACGCCACCACGCCGATCACCGCGGCCAGCAAGTACAACAGCGTGAGATCGAACGAAGACATATGCGCCGATGCTAGAGCAAGAGCCGTGCGCGGCGTCTCAGGGAGGACACCGGGCAGCGCCGCGGCGCCGGCTCCGGGATGGGCCCAGGTGCGGGGGGGCCGGCCGCGGGGGCAAGCCGCTGGCCCGTAAAATCCGGCGATGAGTTCCCGTCCCGCCCCGGCCCCCGTGGTCGACCCCGAAGCCATCCTGGCCCGGGCACGCCTGACCTTCGACATCGAAGCCGAAGCCGTCTCCGGCCTGAAGAACCGCGTCGGCCCCAGCTTCGTCGAGGCCGTGCGCAAGATCCTCGAAGTGCGCGGCCGCGTGGTCGTGATGGGCATGGGCAAGAGCGGCCACGTCGGCCGCAAGATCGCCGCCACTCTCGCCTCCACCGGCACGCCCGCGATGTTCGTGCACCCGGCCGAGGCCAGCCACGGCGACCTCGGCATGATCAAGGCGGTCGACCTGGTGCTCGCCATCTCCAACAGCGGCGAGGTCGACGAGCTCACCGTCATCCTGCCGGTCGTCAAGCGCCAGGGCGTGCCCCTGATCGCCATGACCGGCCGCACCGAATCCACCCTCGCCCGCCATGCCGACATCGTGATCGACGCGGGCGTGTCGAAGGAGGCCTGCCCGCTCAACCTCGCCCCCACCGCCAGCACCACCGCCCAGATGGCGATGGGCGACGCGCTGGCCGTGGCGCTGCTCGATGCGCGCGGCTTCGGCTCGGAAGACTTCGCTCGCTCTCACCCGGGCGGCGCGCTCGGGCGCAAGCTGCTCACCCACGTGAGCGACGTCATGCGCTCGGGCGACGACGTTCCTCGCGTGGCGCCCGACGCCAGCATCAGCGAGCTGATGCGTGCCATGAGCAACAAGGGCTTCGGCGCCGCCGCGGTGGTGGAGCCCGACGGCCGCGCCTCGGGCATCTTCACCGACGGCGACCTGCGCCGGCTGATCGAGGCCGGTGCCGACCTGCGCAGCCCCAAGGCGGTCGACGTCATGCACCGCAACCCGCGCACCATCCGCGTCGACGCGCTGGCGGTGGAAGCCGCCGAGCTCATGGAACAGTGCGGCATCACCCGGCTGTTCGTGATCGACGGCGAAGGCGTGGTCGTCGGCGCGATCAACACCAACGACCTGATGCGCGCGAAGGTCATCTGATGCCCCTCGAGTTCCAGGCCGAGACGCTTCTCGCCGCACAGGACGTGCGCATCGTCTTCTTCGACATCGACGGCGTCCTGACCGACGGCGGCGTGTATTTCACCGAGCATGGCGAGACGCTCAAGCGCTTCAGCATCCTCGACGGCTACGGCCTGAAGCTGCTGCGCAAGGCGGGCATCGTGCCGGCCGTGATCACCGGGCGCGACTCCAAGCCGCTGCGCGTGCGCCTGGAGGCGCTGGGCATCGAGCACGTGCGCTATGGCACCGAGGACAAGCTGCCGGCCGCCCAGGCCATGCTCGACCAGCTCGGCTTCGGCTGGGCACAGGCCGCGGCCATCGGCGACGACTGGCCCGACCTGCCGGTGCTCTCGCGCGTCGGCTTCCCGGCGGCGCCGGCCAATGCCCATGCGGAAGTGCGCGGCATCGCGCGCTACGTGACCAGGGCGCGCGGCGGCGAGGGCGCTGCGCGCGAGTTGTGCGACCTGCTGCTCACCGCCTGCGGCCAGTACCGCGTCATGCTCGACGCGGCGCGGGGGCCTGGCGCATGAGCGGCGTGAAACGCGCATGGGGCATGGCGCGCGATGTCCTCGACCGCGCGACGATCTACCTGCCGATCATCCTGACGGCGGCAGTCGCGCTCGGCACCTACTGGCTGGTGCGCAACGCGCCCAAGCTGCTGGAGCCTGCTCCCAAGGTCGCGCCCACGCACGAGCCCGACTACTTCATGCGCGACTTCGTCATCAAGAACTTCCTGCCCAATGGCGACCTGCGCAGCGAACTGCACGGCGTCGAAGGCCGGCACTACCCCGACACCGACACCATCGAGATCGACAAGGTGCGCATGCGCTCGGTGTCCCCCGAGGGGCTCGTGACGCGCGGCAGCGCCGACCGGGGGCTGTCGAATTCCGACGGCAGCGAAATCCAGCTCTTCGGCAACGCGATCGTCATCCGCGACCCGTCGGTGGGACCGAACGGCAAGCCCACGCCGCGCCTGGAGTTCCGCGGCGACTTCCTGCATGCCTACGTCGACACGGAGCGCGTCACCTCGAACAAGCCGGTCACGCTCATCCGTGGCACCGACCAGTTCACCGGCGACACGCTCGACTACGACAACCTGAGCGGCGTGGCCAATCTCAACGGCCGGGTGCGCGGCGTGCTGATTCCGTCGGCGGCGGCAGCTCCTGCTCCCGCCAGGAAGCGCTGAGGAAGGCATCTCCCGCATGACGACCTCCCCGCTTGTCTTCATCACCGGCGCTTCCAGCGGCATCGGCCAGGCGCTGGCCGCGAGCTTCTACGACGCCGGCTACCGGCTGGCGCTGGTCGCGCGGCGCACGGGGGAAATCGAATCGTGGGCGAGCGCCCGCCAGCTGGGCGCCGACCGCTACCGGGTCTACGGCGCCGACGTGGCGCAGACCGACAGCATCGTCGCCGCCGGCAATGCCTGCATCGAGCAGCAGGGACTGCCCGACGTGGTGATCGCGAACGCGGGCATCAGCGTCGGCATCGACACAGGGGAGCGCGAGGACATCGACGTGATGGCGCGCACATTCGCCACCAACAACGTGGGCCTGATGGCCACTTTCCATCCCTTCGTGCGGGCGATGGTCCGGCGCGGCAGCGGGCGGCTCGTGGGCATCGGCAGCGTGGCCTCCATCCGCGGGCTGCCGGGGCACGGCGCGTACTGCGCGAGCAAGGCCGGCGTGGTGGCGTACTGCGAGAGCCTGCGCGGCGAGCTGCATAACAGCGGCGTGAAGGTCGTCACCTTGTGCCCGGGCTACATCGACACGCCCCTCACGCAGGGCAACCGCTATGGCATGCCCTTCCTCATGAAGGCGGAAGACTTCGCCAACCAGGCGCTGCGCGCCATCGAGGCGGGCACCAGCTATCGCGTGATTCCCTGGCAGATGGGCGTGGTCGCCAAGATCATGCGCATGCTGCCGAACGCCGTGCTCGACCGGGCGGTGCAGGGGCGCGAACGGAAGAAGCGCAGCGGCGAAGCCTGATCGGGCCAGCTTCGCCGACCGCCCAAAGAAAAAGGCTCCCAAGGGAGCCTTTGTCTGTCTGAGTGTGATTCGTTCGGAGAGTCGCAGGGTTCAGTAGCCGCTGTTGCCGCCGCCGTAACCACCGCCGCCACCGCCCGAGCGGCCGCCGCCACGGGGACCAGCGCCGTAGGGGCTGCGGAAACCGCCGTCGCCACCACCACCGCCGCCGCCACTGCGGCCACCGCCGCCGTAGCCGCCACCACCGCCGCCAGAGCGACCGCCACCACCGTAGCCGCCACCACCGCCGCCGCCGTAGCCACCGCCACCACCGCCGCCATAACCACCACCGCCGCCGCCATAGCCGCCGCTGCGCGGGGGACGCGCTTCCATCGGACGTGCCTCGTTGACGACGACGCTGCGGCCGCCCAGGGGCTGGCCGTTCATACCGTTGATTGCGGCCTGTGCTTCCGCGTCACTGCCCATCTCGACGAAGCCGAAGCCCTTCGAGCGGCCGGTGTCGCGTTCCATCATGACCTTGGCGCTGGTCACGGCGCCGAACTGCCCGAAGGCCTGTTCGAGATCTCCGTCGCGCACCGAGTAAGGCAGGTTGCCGACGTACAGTTTGTTGCCCATCAAGGGACTCCTATAAACACATCAAGAAAAGCGATGGAGTCCCGAAAGCATCACTCAAACGAGAGCGTCGAGTCGCGCGAAACTGACCGATCACCGAACTGCCCCCCGACCAAAGTGAAGAGGGAGGCTCGTGCATTATGGGTGAAATATCCGAATTGCAAGCGGGAATTTGCTTCTTGAGGTAGCACCTGTCAAAACTATTCGAAAGCTAGCGCCTACTTGCATGATTGAGCGAGGTCCTTCGCCCTACATCCGTGCGTGCATGTAGAATTCCGCCCGTCATTGGGGAGTAGCCGCCTTCCGATCTGCGAGAAGGGCCCGCGTCAACAGACTTGTCCTGTCCCACCAGGATATGGCGCGTGCAGTGAACACACCTGGCGAGACCTTTGACCGTGCAACTTCGGGAATATGGCCGAAGGTGTTGCACGGTCAATTGCGTCCTTCGGCCCAAGGAACCCCACGTCATCATGGAAGCTTTTCTCGTAGCAACGGGCGTCGTCGCGCTCGCGGAAATGGGCGACAAGACCCAGCTCCTGGCCCTTCTCCTGGCCGCGCGTTTCAGGAAACCCTGGCCCATCGTCCTCGGCATCTTCGCCGCCACCGTCATCAACCATGCGCTCGCGGGCGCGGTCGGCAACTACCTCACGCGCTGGCTCGGGCCCGAGGTGCTGCGGTGGATACTGGGCGGTTCCTTCATCGCCATGGCCGTCTGGATGCTCATTCCCGACAAGCTCGACGACGACGATGCTCCCGGCACATCGAAGTTCGGCGTCTTCGGCACCACGGTCGTCGCCTTCTTCCTCGCCGAGATGGGCGACAAGACCCAGATCGCCACCGTCATGCTCGCCGCCCGCTTCACGCACGACTACTTCTGGGTGGTCATGGGCACCACGCTGGGCATGATGCTGGCCAACGCGCCCGTGGTGTGGCTCGGCGAGAAGATCGTACGCCGCGTGCCGATCAAGCTCGTGCACGGCATCTCGGCAGCGATCTTCCTGGTGCTCGGCGTCCTGATGATCGTCGGCATATAAAAAAGCGAGACCCCATCTCCCTTTCCAGGAACACCGCGGAACCGGCTTTGCCGGGCCGCAGGTGTTGCCCCCTTCCCAAGGGGGTTGGCGAAGCGACACGCAGTGCGCGCAGCCTGGGGGATATACTTTGCCTTGCGCCGATTTGCTTCAGCTTGCGGGCGCTTTATAAATTCAGCTAAAGACAGGCGCGGCAGACCCGGCTCGTTTTTGGCGAGGCCGGGTTTTTTCATTCATGTCGTCGTCACCACCTCTGGTCGTCACTCCGCAGTCGATGCAGTTCGCAGGCCCGCTGGCCCTGCGCAGCGGCGCATCGATAAGCGACTACACGCTCGCCTACGAAACCTACGGCACCCTGAACGCCGAGCGCAGCAACGCCGTGCTTGTCTGCCATGCGCTCAACGCCTCGCACCACGTCGCGGGCGTCTACCAGGGCCAGGCCCGTTCCGAGGGCTGGTGGGACAACATGGTCGGTCCGGGCAAGCCGCTCGACACCGACCGCTTCTTCGTGATCGGCGTCAACAACCTCGGCTCCTGCTTCGGCTCGACCGGCCCGATGCACGTCAACCCCGCCACCGGCCGCGTCTATGGCGCCGACTTCCCGGTGGTGACGGTCGAAGACTGGGTCGACGCCCAGGCCGCGCTGCTCGACGCGCTCGGCATCGAGACGCTCGCCGCCGTGATGGGCGGCAGCCTCGGCGGCATGCAGGCCCTCTCCTGGACGCTGCAGTACCCCGAGCGCGTGCGCCACGCGGTGGTGGTGGCCAGTGCACCCAACCTCACGGCCGAGAACATCGCCTTCAACGAGGTGGCGCGCCGCGCCATCGTGACCGACCCCGACTTCCACGGCGGCCACTTCTACGAGCACGGCGTGGTGCCCAAGCGCGGCCTGCGCATCGCGCGGATGATCGGCCACATCACCTATCTCAGCGACGACGTGATGAACGCCAAGTTCGGCCGCATCCTGCGCAGCGCCGTGGAGGGTGAGAACAATGGCGAGGCGGCGGGCACCGACTACCGCTATTCCACCCAGGACGTCGAGTTCCAGATCGAGAGCTACCTGCGCTACCAGGGCGACAAGTTCAGCGAGTACTTCGACGCCAACACCTACCTGCTGATCACCCGCGCGCTCGACTACTTCGACCCCGCACGCAACCACGGCGGCAAGCTCAGTGCCGCGCTCGCACAGGCGCGCGCCAAGTTCCTGCTCGTGAGCTTCAAGACCGACTGGCGCTTCTCGCCCACGCGCAGCCGCGAGATCGTGAAGGCGCTGCTCGACAACAGCCGCAACGTGAGCTACGCCGAGATCGACGCACCCCACGGCCACGACGCCTTCCTGCTCGATGACGTGCGCTACATGAGCGTGGTGCGGTCCTACTTCGAGCGCGTTGCCAAGGAGTTCCAGCAATGAGCGACCTCGAACACCAAAGACTCATCGCCGAACTCGTGCCGCAAGGCTCGCGCGTGCTCGACCTCGGCTGCGGCGACGGCGCCCTGCTCGACCTGCTTCAGCGCGAGCGCGGCTGCACCGGCTACGGCGTGGAGATCGCCGACGGCAACGTGCTGCAGTGCATCCGCCGCGGCGTCGACGTGATCCAGCTCAACCTCGACGAAGGCCTCGCGATGTTCGACGACGCCTCCTTCGACGTGGTGCTGCAGATCGACACGCTGCAGCACCTGCGCAATGCCGAAGTCATGCTGCGCGAGACCGCGCGCGTGGGCCGCATCGGCATCGTCGCCTTTCCCAACTTCGCGCACTGGCCCAACCGCCTGAGCGTGGCGCGCGGGCGCATGCCCGTCACGCGCCGCCTGCCCTACCAGTGGTACGACACGCCCAACATCCGCGTCGGCACCTTCAAGGACTTCGAGGTGCTGGCCGGCAAGAACAACCTGCGCATCCTCGACGCCTTCGGCCTGCAGGACGGCCGCGACGTGCGCTGGCTGCCCAATGCGCGCGCCAGCACGGCGGTGTTCAAGTTCGAGCGCGGCGGCGGCTGACGGCGCAATGAGCTTCACGCTCGCACAGCCGGTCCACAGCGAACTCGTCATCAAGAAGAGCCGCTTCATCGGCTGCGTGCAGCCGGTGGCCGATCGGGCGGCGGCACTGGCGGTGGTCGCCTCGCTGCGTGCCGAGCATCCCGCGGCGGCGCACGTGTGCTGGGCCCTCATGGCGGGCGGGCAGTCGGCCGCGAACGACGACGGCGAGCCCGGCGGCACCGCAGGACGTCCGATGCTGGAAGTGCTGCGCCACCAGCAGGTCGAGGGCGCGCTCGCGACCGTGGTGCGCTATTTCGGCGGCGTGAAGCTGGGCGCGGGCGGCCTCGTGCGGGCCTACACCGATGCGATCGCGCAGGCCCTGCTCGGCGCCACGCTGGTGCCGCTGCTGCGCCAGCGAAGCCTGCGCTGCTCGGTGCCGTATGCGCTCGAAGGGCTGGTGCGGCGCGAGCTCGCTGCAGCCGGCGCGGTGCTCGAAGGCGTGCAGCACGGCGACGACGTGGCTTTCGCCTTCTCGCTGCCGGAGCCCGAGGCCGATGCCTTCATCGTGCGCCTCGGCGATGCTGCGCAAGGGCGCGTCGTCTGGCAGCGGGAGTGAGCCTCTTGGCCGGGACCGCCGGTGCCGGTTCGACCATCGCGAGAACGCCGCGCTGCGCCACCGGCACCGCGACCGATTCGTCGTCGCCGCCGCGGCGCGCCATCTCGGCGGTCACGATGCCGGTCGGCACCGCGAGCACGCCCCAGCCCACCAGCATCATCACCGACGCGATCGCGCGGCCGAGGTCGGTCTTGGGCACGAGGTCGCCGAAGCCCACGGTGGCCATCGTCGAGATCGCCCAGTAGACCGCCACCGGGATGCTGGTGAAGCCGTGCTGCGGCCCTTCGACCACGTACATCAGCGTTCCCATCACCAGCACCACCAGCATCACGAAGCCCACGAACACGGTGATCTTGCGCCGGCTCGCCGCCACCGCCGAGACCAGCGCTCGGTACTCCACGGAGTAACGCGATAGTTTGAAGATCCTGAACACGCGCAGCAGGCGCAGGATGCGCACGTCGATCAGGTAGCCCAGGCCCATCTGCGGCGCGAAGACCACGAGGAAGGTCGGCAGCAGCGCCAGCAGGTCGATCACGCCGTAGAAGCTCGTCGCGTAGCGCAGCGGCTTGTTCACGCAGCTCAGCCGAGCGATGTACTCCAGCGTGAAGAGGATGGTGAACATCCACTCGAGGACGTTGAACACCGGGCGCCACTGTTCGCGGATGGACTGCACGCTGTCGAGGATCACCACTAGCACGCTGGCCACGATCACCGCGATCAGCGCGAGGTCGAACATCAGGCCCGCGCGCGTGTCGGCCTCGAAGATCACGGTGAAGAGAGTGCGCCGCCAGCCGTGCGCGGGCTTGTCGAAGCGCGAGTCGGTGCTGGACGACATCGCGCGCGATGTGGTGTTCCGTTCGACGTTTGGAGAGCTCATGGCGCCACATTGTCATGCGCCCGATCGACTTATTCAGTTACGCTTCTTGCGCAATGAAGTGCCGCAGGCCGTGAGTGCGTTCTTACGATAGTCCCCTTTCTTGAGGAGCTCCCCTTTGGCTACACAGTCCCCCTTCTTCGGCAAGCGTGATCGTGACACCGATTCGTTGACATCGCGCCCCGCGCCGCTCGTCGGTTCGGGCACCAACCTCTCCGGAACCCCCGTCAATCCCTCCTCGCTCACCGCACAGCAAGGCGGCCTGAACGCCGCAGCGGCCGCGCCCGTGGCCAAGGAAGGCGGCAGCAAGCTCACCGTCGGCCCCAACATCAAGCTCAAGGGCGTGGAGATCACCGACTGCGACACGCTCGTGGTCGAAGGCCTGGTCGAAGCCACCATGGACTCGCGCCTGATGCAGATCGCCGAGCAGGGCGCGTTCAAGGGCTCGGCCGAGATCGACATCGCCGAGATCCGCGGCGTGTTCGACGGCAGCCTCACCGTGCGCGAGAAGCTCGTCATCCACTCGACCGGCAAGGTCACCGGCAAGATCCGCTACGGCAAGATCGTGATCGAGGAAGGCGGCCAGATCTCCGGCGAGATCAGCTTCGGCGCCGCCAAGCCCTCGCTTCAGGCCGCTGCCTGAAACAGGCCCCCCGGCTTTTCACTCCGCTTCGCTGCGTGTAACTCCACCCCCGAGGGGGGCGCGGGCCGCCTTGGGAGCGGCCCGGCGGCGCCTGCAGGCGTCTTTCACGCGGTAGGTGCGGTCCAGCCAAGACGCTCCAGCAAGGCACCGGCAGCCGCCGGTGCCTTTTCCTTGGCGCCGTTGATGAAGTAGACGAACACGTCACGCTTCTTCGGCGACGCGCCCCACCCCTGCGCGCGCTCGGCCCATGTGTCGAGGGCCTTGGGCGCATAGCCCGCCTTCAGCTTGCCGTCGGCCATCATCAGCCGCGCGTAGGCGATGTCGCCCTCGGGCTCCTCGAAGGACGGGAACTTGTCGGCGTCGGTGAACACCGTCGACACCTTGTACTTCTTCGCGAGCGCCTTGTAGGCGGGCACGATGAAGCTCTCGTGCCGCACGTCCATCACGTGCCGCAGGACGCGGCTGCCCTCCTTCTTCGGCAGCAGAGCCAGGAAGGCCTCGAAGTCCTCCGCATCGAACTGCTTGGTCGGCATGAACTGCCACACGATGGGCCCGAGCTTGTCGCCGAGCTCGGCCACGCCGCTGTCGATGAAGCGCTTGATGGAGTCTCCCGCGCCCGACAGCAGCTTGCGGTTGGTCGCGAAGCGCGAGGCCTTCATCGAGAAGATGAAGTCGTCGGGCGTGTCGTCGTGCCACTTGCGGAAGGTCTCGGGCTTGAAGGTGCTGTAGTAGGTGCCGTTGATCTCGATGGCGCTGACCTTGCGGCTCGCGTAGTTGAGTTCCTTCGCGTGCGCGAGCCCCTTGGGATAGAAGTTGTCGCGCCAGGGCTCGTAGGTCCAGCCGCCGATGCCCACCTTGATGTTTGCCTTGCTCACGTGGCCCTCCGGGTTGAGATCGCCCGCACTCTACGCGCGGACGCTGCTGGGCGCAAAATGCGTCCTTTCTTTCGTCACCCGCGGAGAACCCACCGATGAACGCCCCCCTGCACCGCGAAATGCCCGCCGGCACGCTCGACGCCGAGCGCGCCCTGTCCGACGTCACCGCCCAATGGGACGGCGACATCCTCAAGCAACTCACCGACTACATCGGCATCCCGGCCAAGTCGCCCGGCTTCGACAAGGACTGGTCGGCCAACGGCTATCTCGAGACCGTGCTGCGCAACGCCGCCGCCTGGGTCGAGGCGCAGAAGGTCGAGGGCCTGAAGCTGGAGATCGTGCGGCTCGAAGGGCGCACCCCGGTGCTGTTCTTCGAAGTGCCGGCCACCGGCACCGACATGGGCGAGACCGTGCTGATGTACGGACACCTCGACAAGCAGCCCGAGTTCACCGGCTGGCGCAACGACCTCGGCCCCTGGACGCCCAAGTACGAGAACGGCCTGCTCTACGGCCGCGGCGGCGCCGACGACGGCTATGCGGTGTACGCCAGCATCGCCGCGCTGCAGGCGCTCAAGAACCAGGGCGCGGCGCACCCGCGCATCGTGGGCCTGATCGAGACCTGCGAGGAAAGCGGCTCCTACGACCTGCTGCCGTATGTCGACGCACTGCGCCCGCGCCTGGGCAACGTCGAGCTGGTGATCTGCCTCGACTCCGGCGCCGGCAACTACGATCAGCTGTGGCTCACCACCTCGCTGCGCGGCATGGCCAGCGGCACGCTCAAGGTCGAGGTGCTGACCGAGGGCATCCACTCGGGCGATGCCTCGGGCCTCGTGCCCTCGAGCTTCCGCATCATGCGGCAGGTGCTCGACCGGCTCGAAGACAGCGCCACCGGCCGCCTGCTGCCTGCGAGCTTCCACTGCGAAGTGCCGGCCGACCGCCTCGCGCAGGCCAAGGCCACCGCCGCCATCCTCGGCGACGAGGTCTACAAGCGCTTCCCGTGGGCGCACTACGACTGCGGCGGCTCGACCGTGTTCGCTCTGCCCACCACCACCGACCCGGTCGAGGCCCTGCTCAACCGCACCTGGAAACCCACGCTGTCGGTAACCGGTGCCGAAGGCTTCCCGGCGCTGAAGGACGCGGGCAACGTGCTGCGCCCCTACACCGCCTTCAAGCTGTCGCTGCGCCTGCCCCCGCTGGTCGACGCGGCCGAGGCGGTGCAGAACCTCAAGACGCTGCTGGAGGACAACGCGCCCTACCAGGCCCGCGTGACCTTCGAGAGCAACGGCGGAGCCACCGGATGGAACGCGCCCGCCATCACGCCGTGGTTCGAGGACGCGCTCAACAAGGCCTCGCAGGCGCACTTCGGCGCTTCCTGCGGCTATATCGGCCAGGGCGGAACCATCCCGCTGATGAACATGCTCAGCGCCGGCTTCCCGAAGGCGCAGATGATGGTCTGCGGCGTGCTCGGCCCCAAGAGCAACGCGCACGGCCCCAACGAGTTTCTGCACGTGCCCTACGCCAAGAAGCTCACCGCGGCCGTGGCCGAGGTGATCGCCGCATTGCCGGCCGCGCATCGCGCAGCAGCATCGGAGCCGGTGGCCGCTTGAGCGAGGCGCTGCCTCTGCCGCAGCGCGTTTCGCTGTCCACGCCCGGCGGCGAGACGCTCGCACTGCGCCGGCTGCCGGCGCCGGGCCGGGCGCGTGCCGTAGTCGTCGTGGTCCACGGGCTGGGCGAGCACGCCGGCCGCTACCACGGGCTGGCCGAGTGCCTGCACGAATGGGGCTTCGCGGTGTGGGCGCACGACCACTACGGGCACGGCGAATCCAGCGGCCCGCGCGGCGGCCTGCCGAGCGAGCTGCGGCTGGTGGACGATCTCGCGCTGGTGATCGACGACGCGCGCCGCGAGAACCCCGGCCTGCCGGTGGTGCTGCTGGGCCACAGCCTCGGCGGGCTTGTCGTGGCGAGCCTGATTGCGCGCGGCGTGCGGCACGTCAACGCCGCAGTGCTGTCCTCGCCGGGGCTCGATCCCGGCCTGAACGGTTTCCAGAAGCTGCTGCTCGCGGTGCTGCCGCGCATCGCGCCCGACCTTCGCGTGGGCAACGGCCTCGACGACAACTACCTCTCGCACGACCCGGCGGTGGTGCAGGCCTATCGCGACGATCCGCTCACGCACGACCGCATCGGCGGCCGGCTCGCGCGCTTCCTGGCCTACGAAGGAGAAGCCGTGCAGCAGCGCGCCGCGAACTGGCCGGTGCCCACGCTGCTGCTCTACGCGGGCGACGACCGTCTCGTGCGGCCCGCGGCCAGCCGCGCTTTTGCCGCAGCCGCCGCGCCAAGCGGCAAGGTCGAGGCGCAATGCTTCGACACGCTGTACCACGAGATCTTCAACGAGCTCGAAGCCGATCCGGTCTTCGAAGCCCTTCAGCGCTGGCTCAACCGGCGCTTTCCGCAGCGGGCCTGACGGCGCGCTTGCGCGCCAGCCAGAGCAGCGCCGCGCCCGTCAGCACCACCGGCACCAGCGAGCCGAAGTTCAGCAGCCGCCAGCCCTGGGTGGTCACCAGCACGCCCGAGGCGAACGACGTCAGCGCCAGCGTGGCGAACACGCAGAAGTTGAGCGCGCCCTGCGCGCGGTCGCGCTCCTCGGGCGTGTAGGCGGTTAGCGACAGCGTGGTGCTTCCGGTGAAAAGGAAATTCCAGCCCACGCCCAGCAGGAACAGCGCCACGATGAAGTGATGCAGCTCCACGCCCGAGAGCGCGATGGCGATGCAGCCGAGGTTCAGCAGCAGCCCCGCGCCCATCACCGGCAGCGCGCCGAAGCGGCGGATCAGGTGGCCGGTGAAGAAGCCCGGCGCGAACATGCCGATCACGTGCCACTCGAGCACCAGCGCGGCGTCGGAGAACGGCAGGCTGCAGATCTGCATAGCGATGGGCGTCGCGGCCATCAGCAGGTTCATCACGCCGTAGCCCAGCGCGCCGGCTGCCGCCGCGACGATGAACACCGGCTGGCGCGCGATCTCCGAAAGCGGCCGTCCGCCCGCCGCTTCCTTGCGCGCGGGCGCGGGCGGGAACTGGATGAAGTGCATCACCGCCATCGACAGCAGCGCCACCGCCGCCAGCGCGATGTAGGCACCGGCGAAGGGCACGGCGAAGGCTTCGCGCGTGGCCTTGGCGAGGTTGGGCCCGGCCACGGCACCGATCAGTCCGCCGGCCATCACCATCGACACCGCCTTCTCGCGCCACTGCGGCGCCGCCAGCTCGGCCGCCGCGAAGCGGTAGAGGCCGGCGTTGGCGTTGTAGTAGCCCGCGATGACGGTGGCGAAGCACAGCAGCCAGAAGTTCTTCGTGACCGCCGCGAAGCAGCACAGCAGTGCCGAGACCAGCGCCACCGCCAGCCCGGTCTGGAACGAGCCGCGCCGGCCGAAGCGCTGCTGCGTGCGCGCCACCAGCCCGGTGGAGAGCGCGCCGCCGATCACGTAGCTCATCACCGGCAGCGTCGCCATCCAGCCGCGCGGCGCGATGGCCAGGCCCACCAGCCCGTTGATGGCGATGAAGGTCACGTTGTTCGTCAGCAGCAGGCCCTGGCAGATGGCCAGCAGCCACAGGTTGCGGTTCATGCGCTTGTCTCCCTTACCGCGCGCTGCAGGTCGCGCTCGATCTCGCTGAATGCGATGGCGGGCAGGTCGCCCAGCGTGCGCTCGGTGCCGGTGAGCGCCACGCCGTGCACCGTCTGCAGCACCTTGCCGTCGGGGCTGTCCTGCACGAACCAGCCCTCTTCCAGCCGCAGGCAGACCTGGCCCTCGCCGGGCACGCCCTTGTTGAAGCTGTTGACCATGCCGCCGTCGCCCACCTCGCGCACCCAGCCGCGCGTTTCCAGGCCCATGAGCGCGGCGTTCGACACCGCGCGGCCGGCCCACTGCGGCAACTCGCGGCCCGCGCGCAGCGCCGGATCGAGCACGAAGGACTGGCGCGCCAGCTGCTCGAAGGGCTGCAGGATCTCGTAGTCGGCGAGCACCGGCGCCCATGCGGTGACGAGCGACGCATCGAGCGCCGCGAAGTCCAGCGGATGCGGCAGGCCGATGCGCGCGTTCTCCGGCAGCTTCACCGGGTCGTCGTGCAGGTCGGCCAGCTCGCCTTCGGCGGTGACGCGGAAGGTGCCCTGCAGCTTGTCGTCGGCATCGAACAGGCCCCAGACCAGCGGCCGGCTGAACACCCGCAGCACCGGGTGGTTCGCGAAGAAGGGCATGAACTCGTCGGGGCCCCAGCGGCGCTGCGCGCACATCGCGGCCTCCAGCCGCCGGATCTGCGTGGTGGCGACTGTCTTCGCGAGCTTGCGCAGTTCCTTGAGCTGCGTGGCCGCGGCGGCGGCCTTGCCGGCGTCATCGTTCGCGCCGGCCTTGGGCAGTGTCTTGAGTGCCTTGCCGCGGGCATCGTGCACCACGGGCTGGAAGCTGTCGTCCATGCGCACCTCGAAGCTGCGTGGGCCGAAGTCCAGCGTGAGGCGCGCGCGGGCGTCCAGGCCGAGGTCGGGCACGGTGCGGTCGGCCAGCTGGTCGAGGCTCAGGCCGCGCTGCTCGGCCACCTCGCCGAGCATGCGGTCGGCGCGGGTGCGCAGGTCGTCGTAGCGGGTCTGGCGCGCGAGTTCGGCCAGGTGCATCAGCGCGGCGTCGCTGCCGATCTCGCCGAGCATGGCCATGGCGTCGTAGGCGCGCACGCGGTCGAGCCCGGCGCGCCACTGGCGCAGCAGGCTGTAGAGCTGGCGTGCGGTTTCGCCGTCGCCGAGGCGGCCCTGCAGCGCGAACATCCAGCGCTCCCTGGCCGGCCGGCCGTTGCCGATCCACCAGGCCAGCAGCGCGCGGCCGAAGCGCGCGAGGGAGTCGGGCGCGAGCGCGTCCAGCAGCGGGGCGAGCCCCGGGTATGGCGCGTCGGGCTTGCCGAGCATCATCGCCATCAGCACGTCGGGCACCACGGCCTGCGGCAGCGCAAGGCCGCCTTCCTTGAGGATCAGGCGGGGCAGCGACGGCAGGGGCAGCGTCTTCGGCACCACGGGCAGGCTGTCGGGCAGAACGTCTTCGGGAGCGATGGACAGCAGTTGCGCCACCGCGTCGGCGGCTTCGGCACCGTAGGCCTGTGCCTGGGCGCGCACCGCATCGGCATGGCCGTTGTCGTGCAGCCAGCGCAGCGTGGCCTGCGCCGATTCGTGCGCGGGGCCGGGCTCGCCCAGCGCGACGGGGACGAGGCCGCGCGCGGCCGTGTCGGGGTAGCGCTCCAGCCATGCGGCCGCCTCGCGCCGCACCCAGCGGTTGGTGTGGAAGCCCTTGGCGATCCAGCCGGCGAGCGGGTCCCATTCGATGACCGAGGCCAGCTCGAACATCGCCCGCGAGCCCTGCTTGAGGAAGCGCGGCAGTCCCGGCAGCGCATCCGTGCCGAGGGCGTGGAGGATGGGCCGCACGCGCGCAACGTCGCCCATGAAGTGATCGACGGCCGGCCCGTGCGTGAACGCCGCCACGGCCAGCGGCGGGGGCAGTTGCCAGATGTATTCGGCGACGCCCCAGCGCGAGCCGGGCAGTTGGCCGAAGTCCTCGGGGCTGGTGATCTCGTGGCGGCCGGCGATGACGTCGTCGATGAGTTCGGGGCGCAGGCCCAGCATCCACAGCGCCTTGTGCAGGTTGCCGCCTTCGCGGATGGCGTCCGGCGCATCGGGCTGGTGGCGCGTGAACTCGGTCATCCACTGGTTCGAGCGATCGCGAGAAACCCGGACCTCGCGCGCCAGCCAGTCGGACAGGTCGCCCGTGGCCTGCAGGTACTGCGGCGGCTTCAGGTCGGCCCAATGGAGCCGGGCCGTCGGCGGCAACGGCTGCAGCGCCAGTACCGGGATGACGGGCAGCGCCTGCCGGTTCTTCCACGGTGGGCGGCGCAGCAGCGCGGGCCAGTCGGCGGCGGGGGCGTCGGCCACGCCGGCGGAGCCGTCTTCCTGCAGGCGCGCGAGCGTCTTGCGCTGGGCTTCGTCGCACGAGGCTTCGAGCGGCTCCTGCCACTCGGGATTCGCCGCGAGCAGCTCCAGGACGAGCGCCGCGCCGGCCTGGTGCCGCGCCGGGTTCGCCGAGAGCAGCTCGCGCAGCACGAAGAGCGGCCAGCGCGCCGCCTGCTTCACCAGCGCGTTCTTGCAGTCGATCTGCTTGACCTGCGCGACGAAGAAGCGCACCACTTCCGCGTCATGGATGGCCAGCAGGTCGGTGACGGCTTCCTTGTGCGGCGAGGGCTCGAAGAGCAGTTCGGCCGCCGCGGAGCCGTGCATCTCGAGCATGCGCAGCCGCGCTGCGCGCGGCGGATAGAAGCTGGAGCGATGGCGGCGGAAGAAGTCGAGGCTGTCGGCCAGGCTGCGCTCCTCCGAGAGCGAACCGCCGCACCGGCCGCAGGGCCGGTCGTTGAACTTCGCGAGCGCCTCGCGCATGTTCTTGGACCACCGCACCTTGCCGTCGGGGCGCGCGTCGAGGCCGCCCTCCTTCTTCTCCTCGTTCTTCTCTGTTTCCCCCTTCGACTTGCGATTGCCCGCCATGCCATTGCTCTCCATTGATGCCGCAGGGATTGTCGGCCAACACGCGCGGACCAAAAAAAAGCGCCCTCGCGGGCGCTCGAACACTGGAGAAGGCAGTCCGGTTCAGGACTGCTTGCCTTGCAGCAGACCGCTGAGCGAGCCCAGCAGGTCGTCGTGGTTGCCCAGCCCCTGGTCGGGGATCTTGCCGTGCGGCGTGAGCTGGTCGATGAGCGCCGGCAGCATGGTGGCCAGCATGGGCAGCAGCGTCTGCGCGTTGATGCCGAGCTTGGACGCGATGCTCGCGATGGTGTCGCTGCCCAGCGCGTTCTGCAGCTGGTCGCCCGAGACGGGCTGGTTTTCGCCCTTGCCGATCCACGAGCCGATGACGTCGCCCATGCCGGCCTGCTCGAACTTCGAGACCAGGCCGCCCAGGCCACCCACGCTGCCGTTGTTGGCGAGCAGGCCGCCCAGCGCGCCGGCCAGGCCTCCCAGATCGCCCAGCCCGCCAAGGCCTCCGCCTTGCGGTTGCTGCTGTTGCGCAGCGCCTCCGAGCACCTGACCGAGTACCGAATCGAGCAATCCCATGACTGTTTCCTTGGTGTGTGACAGAACCGCCAACATTGTTAAATGCCGCGGACCTTAAGCCGAAAGTGGCATGCCCACTTTCGAATTGGCAACGTGACAAATTACTTGATACGTGCCGCCCGTTTGGGGAGCAGCGCGGGAGAGACCCCCTGAACGCCCACCAGCCCGAGCACGGTGACGAGCGAATTCTGCGCGCCTTTCCACGCATCTGTCATGTCGATGGACTCGCTCAGCGAATGGAATCCGGAGGCCTTGCCGCCGCCGCCCACGACGATGGCCGGGATGCCCATCGAGATCGGCACGTTGGCATCGGTGCTGCCGCCGCGCAGCAGCGTCCGGTTGCCGAAGGCGGCGTTCGAGCGGATCGCGGCCTCCACGATCACCGAGTCGGGCGGCGTGCGCCCGCCGGGCCGCTCGCCGATGAGCCGGGTGCTCACGCTCAGGGTGCTGACGTTCCAGCGCCTGTTCTCCTCGACCACGGCTTCGTCGATGGCCGCCAGGATCTTCTTCTCGGTTTCCAGCAGCGAGGCCATGTCGTCCGAGCGGATGTCGATGGCCATGCGCGCATCGGGCGCGATGGTGTTGACCGAAGTGCCGCCGCCCACGGTGCCGACGGTGAACGTCGTCTTCGGAAAGCTCGGCGTGCGGATGTCGGCGATCTTCGCGATCGCGCGGCCCATGCCGTGGATCGCGCTCGGCACTTGGCCGAATGCGCCGAAGCTGTGCCCGCCCGGTCCCTGGAAGCTGACCTCGTAGCGATGGCTCGCGGTGCCCAGCACCAGCACCGAGCCCGGTGCCGAAGGCTCCAGCCCCACCATGCCGTCGATGTCGAGGTGGTCGCGGAAGATCGCCTTCATGCCGCGCAGGTTGCCGAGCTCTTCCTCGCCCACATTGGCGACGAACATCAGGTCGCCCACCGTCTGCACCTTGTTGTCGTTCAGCACCTTGAGCCACGACAGCAGCACCGCCAGGCCGCGCGTGTCGTCCGCGATGCCCGGCGCGTGCAGCCGGCCGTCGCGCTCCTTCACCTTCACGTCGGTGCCGGCCGGAAACACCGTGTCGAGGTGGGCCGAGATCAGCAGCTTCGGCCCATTGCCCGTGCCCTTGCGCAGCCCGATCACGTTGCCTTCGGCGTCGATCTTCGCGTTCGTCAGCCCGAAAGCCTTCATGCGGGCGAGAAAAGCCTCGGCGCGCTTGTGCTCCTTGAAGGGCGGGGCCTCGATCTCCGTGAGCGCCTTCAGCTCCTCGACCGAGCGCTCGTGGTCGGCCCTGAGCGCGTCCAGCAGCTTCTGGACGGCGGGCGATGCCATCAGCTGGGTGAATGCCCGGTCAACCTCGGGGCCGACCTGCGCGGGTGTCGGGGCGACGGCCTGGGGTTGGGCAAGCGCGCCCTGGGTAGTGCAAAACAGTGCGGCGAGGACCAAAGGGGCGAGGCGCAGCGGACCGGGCAGCTTGGACATGGGCGCAAAAGTCCTTCTTTTGTCTTAAAGAAGTAACGATTGTTTCGCAGGCTTTCCACGCGCGCGTCGCGGAAAACACCCACCTGATGGCGTCGGGCCTGGGGCCGGAGCCTTGCCTATCTAGACGCCTGCCAGCGAAACCAGCGCGGCCAGCGCCGCCGTTTCGGCGCGCAGCACGCGCGTGCCGAGGGTGACGGGCGCGAAGCCCCGGGCGATGGCCTGCTGCTCTTCGCCGGCGCTCAGCCCGCCTTCGGGGCCGCTCAGCACGGTCACGCCCTGTTGCTGCTCGCCCGTTGCCATGTCGGCGAGGCTGCGCGTGCCCTCGGCGAGGCTCAGCACAAGGCGCACGGCGGGGCCGTCCTGGGTCTCGAGCCAGCCGGCGAAGGGCTGCACCGGGTGGATCACCGGCACGCGGTTGCGCCCGCACTGCTCGCAGGCCGCGACCGCGATGGCTTCCCAGTGCGCCCGCTTCTTCTCGGCGCGCTCGCCCGCCAGGCGCAGCACGCCGTGGGCCGTGGCCAGCGGCTGGATGCTCGCCACGCCGAGCTCGGTGGCCTTCTCGACCAGCCAGTCCATGCGCTCGTTGGCCGGCATGCCGACCGCGAGATGCACCGCCCGGGGCGCCTCGCGCTCCACCGGAAGATGCGCGCCGACCGTTACCGAAACGTCGCTGCGGCCCATGCGCTCGACCGTGGCCGCGTATTCGCCGCCCGCGCCGTCGAACAGCGTGAGCGCGTCGCCGGGCTGCATCCGCAGCACCTGCACATGGCGCGCGGCACCGGCCGGCAGCGCCAGGCTGGCGCCGGCGCTCAGCGGCACGGAACAGTGGAAACGCGGCATGCTCTGGAGTCGATGGCTGCGAACGGCCGTTGCGCGGGCGCCGCAGGCTGGTGCTTTTTCAGTTTGTCTTCAGACACGGCCGTAGGCGTAGCCCGTGATGGCCGAAGTGCCCTCGATCTCGTCGATCACGCGCGACAGCGGCGTCAGCTCGGAGTAGCGGCTGGCGGTGGCGCGGATGTAGGCGATGAAGCGCGGCGTATCGGCCAGGTAGCGCGGCTTGCCGTCGCGCAGCGTGAGGCGCGCGAAGATGCCGGCCACCTTGAGATGGCGCTGCAGGCCCATCCACTCGACCGCGCGGTAGAAGGCGCCGAAGTCCTCGTCGACCGGCAGCCCGGCCTTGCGCGCCGCCTGCCAGTAGCGGATGGTGACGTCGAGCACGAACTCCTCGTCCCAGCTCAGGAAGGCGTCGCGCATCAGGCTGGCGATGTCGTAGGTGATGGGGCCGTACACCGCGTCCTGGAAGTCGAGCACGCCGAGCGTGGGAGTCTCTCCCACCATCAGGTTGCGCGGCATGAAGTCGCGGTGCACGTAGACGCCGGGCGACGCGAGGTTGCTCTCGACGATCAGCTTGAAGCTGCGCTCCAGCCGCTCCTTCAGCTTGCCCTCGACGGCGATGCCGCGGTGGCGGCCGATGTACCACTCGGGGAAGAGGGCCAGTTCTCGCTCGAGCAGCGCGCGGTCGTAGGGCGGCAGCACGCCGGGCCTGGAAGAGAGCTGCCAGCGCACCAGCGCGTCGATGGCCTGGTCGTAGAGCGGGCGGGCGGCCTCGGGGCGCGCCGGGTCGATCACGTCCAGCATGGTCTGGCGGCCCAGGTCGTCCAGCAGCAGGAAGCCGTTGGGCTCGTCCCATTCGAGGACCGTGGGGGCCAGCACGCCGGCCGCGGCCATCAGCCCGGCCACCTGCACGAAGGGGGCGCTGTTCTCCTTGTCGGGCGGGGCGTCCATGACGATGCGCGAGGGGGCGGCGGCGTCGGCGGTGTCGAGCCGGAAGTAGCGGCGGAAGCTCGCGTCGGCCGAGGCGAGCCTCACGGTTTCGGGCAGCAGCCGGTGCCGGGGCGCGACGGCGGCCAGCCAGCTGCGGAACGCTTCGGCCCGCTGCGGATCCGTCCAGGCAAGGGGTTCGGCGGGGCGGCTTGGGGCCAATGCGGCCGGGGGCGGGGGTGCTGTCATGGATAATCGATTCTACAAATCCGCCTGGCGCGGCAATCCCCCTTGGCCGGCCTCCGGCCGATGCGGATCGCCACAGGCCCCTGCAACCTGCCGGCCTGCCGCGCCTTCCCCGACGACATTTCGTTCCGAACCGATGCCTACGACCCAAAGCCCTCACGCTTGGCACCTTGTGCGCTCGCTGCTCTCCACGGGAGAGTCGCCGGCTTTCCTCGGAACGGCCGGGCGGGAGGCCTGATGAGCCGACGTCGTGCCGCCGCCCCGCGTCCGCGGCGCCCGGGCCCGCCGCCGCTGCCACTGGCCGTCCTGTCGCTGGCGCTGATCCATGCGCACGGCGCCTCGGCCCAGACGGCTGGCGGCTTCGACGCCCCGCTCACGCTGAAGCGCACGCCCCAGCTCACCGAAATCCTGACGCCCGCCGACCGCAGCCAGATGCCCAGCCTGGTCACCGGCGACCGCATCTCCGGCCGGCCCGACCTCGAGACCGTGGTCGAGGGCAATGCCACGCTGCGCCGCGGCGCGGTGTCCATCACCGCCGACCGACTCGAGTACTACCAGCCCGACGACCGCGCAAAGGCCACCGGCAACGTGCGGGTCAACCAGGCCGGCAACGTCTACGAAGGCCCCGAGCTGCAGCTCAAGCTCGAGACCTTCGAGGGCTTCTTCAACAACGTGCGCTACAAGTTCCTCGCGAACGAGGCGCACGGCGAGGCCAAGCGCATCGACTTCGTCGACGCCAACGTATCGATCGCCCGCGAGGCCACCTACACCACCTGCCGCCGCGAGGACTTCCCTGGCTGGATGCCCGCCTGGCTGCTGACCGCGGCCTCGATCACCACCGACACCGAGGAAAACGAGGGCGTGGCCAAGAACGCGCGCCTGAGCTTCATGGGCATCACCACGCCGCCCATCCCGAGCGTGAGCTTCCCGCTGTCGAACGAACGCAAGAGCGGCCTGCTGCCGCCCACCATCGGCCTGGACAACACCAACGGCCTGGAGATCGCACAGCCGTACTACTGGAACATCGCGCCCAACCGCGACGCCACGTTCACGCCGACGATCATGAGCAAGCGCGGCGTCAACTTCAGCAACGAGTTCCGCTACCTCGAGAAGCAATACAAGGGCGAGATCCGCTTCGACCTGATGGGCAGCGACCGGCTCGTGGGCGACCGCTACAACGAACTGCGCGCCAGCCAGCTCCAGCAGCTGGCCAACGGGCAGATCACCGCCAGCAGCCTGACCAACCCGCCCAAGAACACCCGGCGCTGGGGCCTGTGGCTCACGCACCACCAGGACTTCGACGCCAAGGCGCTGGGCCTGGATTCGCTCTCGGCCAACGTCACCATCAACCGGGTGAGCGACGACGACTACTGGCGCGACTTCACCCGCACGCCCTCGCTCGCGCAGCGCCAGCTGCCGAACGACGCCTCGCTGAACTGGAGCAAGGGCGACTGGAGCGGCATGATCCGCACGCTCAAGTACCAGAACCTGCAGTACAACCTGTCGCCGATCGTGCCCGCGTACGACCGGATGCCGCAGATCACGGCCAACTACAACAAGTACGACTGGCACGGCTTCGACGTCGCGCTGAACCTGGACTACACGCGCTTCCGCGTGAACAGGCTCTCCTCGACCCAGCTCGGCTACGACGTCAACCAGCAGTCGCAGCCCGACGGCGACCGCGCCATGGCCGTGGCCACGATCAGCCGGCCGTTCATCACGCCGAGCACGTACGTCATTCCGAAGCTGATCCTGAACGCGGCCTCGTACAACTACTACCTGCCGCAGGCGGACATCCCGAAGCTCACGGTCAACGGCGTCCAGTACGTCAACGGCCAGGTCTACAACCCCAGCTCGCTGTATTTCTTCCCGACGTCCAGCAACCGCGTGGTGCCGACCTTCAGCCTCGACAGCGGCCTGACCTTCGAGCGCGACGCCAGCTACTTCGGCCGCGCCTTCCGCCAGACGCTGGAGCCGCGCGCCTACTACGTCTACACGCCGTACCGCAACCAGAGCATGCTGCCGAACTACGACTCGGCGGCCAACGACTTCAGCTTCGCGACCATCTACACCGAGAACGCGTTCTCGGGCGGCGACCGCATCTCCGACACCAACGCGCTCACGCTGGGCGTGACCTCCCGCCTGATCGACCCCGACACCGGCGCCGAGGCCGCGCGCTTCGGCATCGCGCAGCGCCTGCGTTTCAGCGACCAGAAGGTCACGCTGCCGGGCGGCACGCCGGTGACCGACCGCGCGAGCGACCTGCTGCTGGGCGCCACCATCAATTGGACGCCCAAGTGGAGCCTGGACACGCTGGTCCAGTACAACCCCGACACCCGCAGGTCGGAGCGCTCGGCCATCAGCGCCCGCTACAACCCCGAGCCGTACCACAACCTGAGCGCGGCCTTCCGCTACCAGGCGCCCACCACCCCGACCGCGACCGACGGCAACAAGTCGATCGACGTGGGCTGGCAGTGGCCGCTGAACGACCTGTGGGGCGACAAGGGCAAGAACCTCGGCCCCGGCAAGGGCCAGGGCGGCGGACGCTGGTATGCGGTCGGCCGGCTCAACTACAGCCTGCAGGACAAGAAGCTCACCGACGGCGTGCTCGGCTTCGAATACGACGGCTGCTGCTGGATCGGCCGCGTGGTGATGCAGCGCATCACCACCGGCCAGGTGACGGCGAACACCCGCATCATGTTCCAGCTCGAATTCGTGGGCTTCTCCAGCATCGGCTCGAGCCCCATGCAGACCCTGCGGCAGAACATCCAGCGCTACGAACCCCTGCGCCAACCGGGCGAAGCGCCGAGCCGCTTCACCAACTACGACTGAGACGACTGACTCTGACTGAGCGAGCGAGCGACGCCATGAAAAACATCCGTTCCATCATCACCCTGGGCTGCCTCGCGGCAATCGCCGCCACGGCGGGCGCGCAGGGCTATCGCCCCGGTACCGGCATCACGGACATCATGCGCGCCGGCCCGCGCCTGGGCCCGCCGGCGGCGCGTCCGTCCACCACGCCCCCGGCGGCGCCGGTGCAGCGTTCGGCCGAATTCATCGTCGCGCTGGTCAACTCGGAGCCGATCACCAACACCGACGTGCAGTCGCGCGTGACGCGGCTCATCAAGGAGAACCCCGACGCCGAGCGCGTGCCCCGCGGCGAGCTCACGCGCCTCGTGCTGGAGCGCCTGATCACGGAGCGTGCGCAGCTGCAGCTCGCGAAGGAAAACGGCATCAAGGTCGACGAAGTGGCCATCGACCAGGCCGAGCAGACCGTGGCTCGCCAGAACGAGATCAGCCTGGTCGAGCTGCGCCGCCGCGTGGCCGCCGAAGGCATCGCGCAGCAGGATTTCCGCAACGACCTGCGCGACCAGCTGCTGCTCACGCGCCTGCGCGACCGCGAGGTCGAGTCGAAGGTCAAGGTCAGCGACGCCGAGGCCGACGAGTACCTGCGCGACCAGCGCAACCAGTCCGTGAAGAACGTGGCGCTGGAGAACCTCAACCTCGCGCAGGTGCTGGTGGCCGTTCCCGAGAACGCCACCGACGCGCAGATCGCCGCCGCCCAGAAGAAGGCGCAGGACATCGCCCAGCGCGCCCGCGCCGGCGAAGACTTTGCCAAGCTGGTGCGCGAGAACTCCGATTCGCCCGACCGCGCCAACGGCGGCGCCATCGGCATGCGCAGCGCCGACCGCTACCCGTCGCTGTTCGTCGAGGCCACGCAATCCACCGCCGTGAACGGTATCGCCGGCCCCGTGCGCTCCAGCGCCGGTTTCCACGTGCTCAAGGTGCTGGCCAAGGCCCAGATCGGCTCCGGCGACGCCACCGTCACGCAGACGCAGGTGCGCCACATCCTGCTGCTCAACGATCCCAAGCGCACCACGGCGCAGGCGGTTGCGCAGCTGGCCGAATTCAAGCGCCGCATCCAGGCCGGCTCGGCCGACTTCGCGGGCCTGGCCCGCGACAACTCGCAGGACGGCAGCGCCAAGCAGGGTGGCGACCTCGGCTGGTCGCGTCCCGGCCAGTTCGTGCCCGAATTCGAGGAAGCCATGGACCGGCTCTCGCCCGGCCAGATCAGCGACCCGGTGGTCTCGCGCTTCGGCGTGCACCTGATCCAGGTGGTGGCCCGCCGCGATTCCAAGCTCAGCCAGTCGGAGCAGCGCGAAGCCGCGCGCGCCGCGCTGCGCGAACAGCGCGTCGAAGAAGCCTTCACCACCTGGGTGCAGGAAGTGCGCGCGCGCGCCTACGTCGAATACCGCGACCCGCCCCAGTCCTGAGCTGATGGCGCAGCACATCGCGAGGAAGCGGTTCGGGCAGCACTTCCTGTCCGACGGCGGGATCATCGATTCGATCGTGCGCGAGATCGCGCCGCAGCCCGGCGATGCCATGGTCGAGATCGGTCCGGGGCTCGCCGCGCTGACGCAGCCGCTGGTGGAGCGGCTGGGCCGGCTCACAGTGATCGAGCTCGACCGCGACCTGGCGAAGCGGCTGCGAGAGCATCCGCAACTGGACGTGATCGAGTCGGACGTGCTCAAGGTCGACTTCGCCGAGCTCGCCGCGAGGTTCCCTGCCGGCAAGCCGCTGCGTGTGGTGGGCAACCTGCCCTACAACATCTCCACGCCCATCCTGTTCCATCTGCTGGGTCATGCCCATCTGGTCGCCGACCAGCACTTCATGCTGCAGAAGGAAGTGATCGACCGCATGGTGGCCAGCCCCGCCACCTCCGACTACAGCCGCCTGAGCGTGATGCTGCAATGGCGCTACGAGATGGAAAACGTGCTGTTCGTGCCGCCCGAGAGCTTCGATCCGCCGCCGCGCGTGGACAGCGCCGTGGTGCGGATGGTGCCGCTGGCGACGCCGCCGGCCGTCGACGAGAGGCGCCTGGGCGAGATCGTGCAGGTCGCCTTCAGCCAGCGCCGCAAGCTGCTGCGCCATACCTTGGGCAAATGGCTCCAGGAGCATGGCTTTTCCGGCGACTTCGACACCCAGCGGCGGGCCGAGGAAGTGCCGGTGGCCGATTACGTGGCGCTGGCCCAGGCAGTGCCCCAATGAAAAAAGCGCGCCGATGGCGCGCTTTCTTTTCACTTGCTCGATCGTCTTTCGTCAGCCGGCATGCTCGGCCGACTTTTTCCGATCAGGCGGCGGCGAGCCAGTAACCCGCGTTGAAGGGGCTGCTCATGCGCAGCGCCAGCGGCGACACGTCGACCAGCTTGTCGGTCGGCATCTTTTCGCCGGCCGGTTCGGTGGCGGCTGCTGCTGCCGCCGCGGTGTTCACTTCGATGCCATCGAGGGTTTCAACATTCGGTTGAGCCTCGTTCGCCCGTTCTGCTTGGCTGGTGGATGCAGAACGGGCTACAGAAAAGAATAGAAGCACCGGAACGGGACCTTGCGGTCGCCCCAGTAGTCCGAGGCGTCGCGGAAGATGTCGAGCAGCTGCTCGCGGGCTTCCTTGTCGAACTTGGCGTTGGCCGGGATCTGTTCCAGCACGATGACGAAACCCGGCTGCGGGCCCGATTTATGCAACGGGTCGGTCATGCAGTCGTACAGCGCGTCGAAGTTCTTCCCGAAGTGGGCCGGGAAGGTGAACTGCTGGGCGATCAGGTCGAGCACGTCCTGCTTGGTCTGGGCGTTGCCCAGGTTGGCGTACAGGAAGTGCTGGCCGGCCGCATTGGCTGCGTCCTGCAGGTCGTTCACGCGGAACGCGCGGATCGATTGCACGATGTTCGGGCGTACGGCACGAAGGGATAAGGTCATCTCCGCTGGTCTTTCCATAGTCATCATCATTTCGTCGGGGCGCTTCGAGGCGCCGCTCAGGTCGTTTTCATCGCTCATGGCGCAATCCGTCTGAAACTCGCGTAGTGGTCCGCGGTGTACCAGCAGGCCTCGGGCGCGGTGCGCTGTTCGCCGCCGCAGACGATCCGCCGTGCTCCGCGGTCGCGCGAACCGGGCGTCGTGACCGTGTATTCACGGTAGTGGCCTCGGCGGGCGGGCGGCAACAGACGTTCGCGATTGCCGAACACCGTGCCGTCCTTGTCATACCGGAAGGGACCGCCATTGAGGATGGCCTGGTAGGTCCGCTGGCCCTGCGCCGGCAGGTCGGCCAGTGCGATGGTTTCCTCGGCGGAGGCCTTTCCGGCGCCGAACCATCCGCGGGCCTCGGCCCCCGTCGTCAACGCCACCAGCATCAGACTGGTGAGCGCAAACTTTGTGACAGAGGACGTGATCGAGGCGTAAGCCGCCATGGGGCACCACAAGAAAAGAGCGGGGGGTCGAATCGGCGATCAACGTCGGGGTTAACCCGCAAATTCAAGCCCGCGAGTGTGCACCACGCTGGCGAAAATAGCAAGCGACTGCCCAAAGTTTGAGCAGTCGCGAGGGTATCGAATGGCTTTTCAAGTTGGCGGCCACTCTCGCCAGAGAGCTTATCTCTCGGCGTTTGCGTCTGCCACTGTCAAGGCTGTCATGTTCACGATGCGCCGAACAGTCGCGCTCGCCGTGAGAATGTGCACAGGTTTGGCCGCCCCGAGCAGAACCGGACCGATCGCGATGTTGCCGCCTGCCGCCGTCTTGAGCAGGTTGTAGGAAATGTTGGCCGCGTCGATGTTCGGGAAAACCAGCAGGTTGGCGTCGCCCGCGAGTGCGCTGTGCGGCATGACGACCGCGCGCTGCTTGCTGTCGAGCGCCACGTCGCCGTGCATTTCGCCGTCCACCTCGAGCCAGGGCGCCTGCACGCGCAGCAGGTCGAGCGTCTTGCGCATCTTGATGGCGCTGGGGCCGTTGCTGGTGCCGAAGTTGGAGTGCGACAGCAGCGCAGCCTTCGGCTTCAGGCCGAAGCGCATCATTTCCTCGGCCGCCATGGTGGTGATCTCGGCAAGTTCCTCGGGCGAGGGGTCGTAGTTGACGTGCGTGTCGACCAGGAACACCTGGCGGTCGGGCAGCAGCAGGCCGTTCATGCAGGCGTACACCGGCACGTCCTGCGGGGTGCTTTCGCAGCCGCCGGGGCGCTTGCCGATCACCTGGTCGATGTAGTGCAGGTGGTTGGCGGTGGTGCCCCAGGTGCCGCAGATCAGGCCGTCGACCTCGCCCTTGTGCAGGAGCATCGAGCCGATCAGCGTCAGGCGCCGGCGCATCTCGATCTTGGCGACCTGCACGGTCACGCCCTTGCGCTCGGTCATGCGGTGGTAGGTCTGCCAGAACTCGCGGTAGCGGTGGTCCTGCTCGACGTTGACCACGTCGTAGTCCAGCTCTTCCTTCAGGCGCAGGCCGAATTTCTCGATGCGCTGGGCGATGATGGCCGGCCGGCCGATCAGCGTCGGGCGCGCGACGCCTTCGTCCACCACGATCTGGGCTGCGCGCAGCACGCGCTCTTCCTCGCCTTCCGAGTAGGCCACGCGCTTCTTGCTCGCGCGACGGGCGGCGTCGAAGATGGGCTTCATCGTGGTGCCCGAGGCGTAGACGAAGCTCTGCAGCTTGTCGCGGTAGGCGTCCATGTCCTTGATGGGGCGCTGCGCCACGCCGCTTTCCTCGGCCGCCTTGGCGACGGCCGGCGCGATCTTCATCATCAGGCGCGGGTCGAAGGGCTTCGGAATCAGGTATTCGGGGCCGAAGCTCAGCTTTTCACCGACGTAGGCGGCGGCCACGCGCTCGCTCTGCTCGGCCTGCGCCAGGTCGGCTATGGCGTGCACCGCGGCGATCTCCATCTCGTCGGTGATCGTCGTCGCGCCGCAGTCCAGCGCGCCGCGGAAGATGTACGGGAAGCACAGGACGTTGTTGACCTGGTTCGGGTAGTCGGTGCGGCCGGTGGCCATGATCACGTCGTCGCGCACCGCGTGGGCGTCCTCGGGCGAGATCTCGGGGTTGGGGTTGGCCAGGGCGAAGATCACCGGGCGCCTGGCCATCTTGGCCACCATGGCGGGCTTGAGCACGCCGCCGGCCGACAGGCCCAGGAACACGTCCGCGCCCTCGATCACCTCGCCGAGCGTGCGCGCGTCGGTCTTCTGCATGAACTGGCGCTTGTCGTCGTCCATCAGCTCGGTGCGGCCCTCGTAGACCACGCCGGCCAGGTCGGTGACGAACACGTTCTCGCGCTTCAGGCCCACCTTGAGCAGCAGGTTCAGGCAGGCCAGCGCCGCGGCGCCCGCGCCCGAGGCCACCAGCTTGACCTCTTCGATCTTCTTGCCCGCCACCTTCAGGCCGTTGACCATGGCCGCCGCCACGGTGATGGCCGTGCCGTGCTGGTCGTCGTGGAAGACCGGAATCTTCATGCGCTTGCGCAGCTCGCGCTCGACGTAGAAGCAGTCGGGCGCCTTGATGTCTTCCAGGTTGACCGCGCCGAAGGTGGGCTCCAGCGAGGCGATGATGTCCACCAGCTTGGCCGGGTCCTTCTCGTCGATCTCGATGTCGAACACGTCGACGCCCGCGAATTTCTTGAAGAGGACGCCCTTGCCTTCCATCACCGGCTTGGAAGCCAGCGGGCCGATGTCGCCCAGGCCCAGCACGGCGGTGCCGTTGCTGATGACGGCCACGAGGTTGCCCCGGGAGGTGTACTTGAATGCGTTGGCCGGGTCCTTGACGATCTCCTCGCAGGGAGCCGCCACGCCGGGCGAGTAAGCCAGTGACAGGTCGCGCTGGTTGACCATCTGCTTCGTCGCCGCGATGGCGATCTTGCCGGGAACGGGAAACTCGTGGTACTCGAGGGCGGCACGGCGCAGTTCTGCGCGTTTGTCTTCGGGCGTGGGAGTCGATGAGGTCGAGGGGGTCGAATCTGACATGTGCCGTAGCTCCTGGTGGCGCTTCTTCTGGGGGCGCCGATTGTAGACCTCGCGCATGACGCCCTAGGCCGCATGGCCAGGGGCTCCCATGACCAATAGCACGGGTGTTTCTTCAGATCGCTGTGGCAATATGCATAGTTCGGACAAAACCTGAAAAAACCTGACGAGGAGCGACCATGGCCCTGATGGATTTCATCAAGAAGCAGTTCATCGACATCATCCAGTGGACCGAGACCGGCGACGGCACGCTGGCCTGGCGCTTCCCGATGGCGGAGATGGAAATCCAGAACGGCGCCTCGCTCACCGTTCGCGAGTCGCAGGTTGCCGTCTTCGTCAACGAGGGCAAGGTGGCCGACGTGTTCGGCCCCGGCATGTACAAGCTCACGACGCAGACGCTGCCCGTGCTCACGTACCTGAAGAACTGGGACAAGCTCTTCGAGTCGCCCTTCAAGAGCGACGTCTACTTCTTCAGCACCCGCCAGCAGGTCGACCAGAAGTGGGGCACGCCCCAGCCGATCACCATCCGCGACAAGGACTTCGGCGCCGTGCGCCTGCGCGCCTTCGGCAACTACTCGTTCCGCATCGGCGACGCCAAGGCCTTCCACACCGAGATCTCCGGCACGCGCGACACCTACACCGTGGCCGACCTCGACGGCCAGCTGCGCGGCCTGGTGCTGCAGAACATCAGCAATGCCATCGCCTCCAGCGGCGTGCCCTTCCTCGACCTCGCGGCCAACCAGATCCAGTTCGCACAGGCGCTCGCCGCCCAGCTGGTGCCCGAGTTCGAGAAGATCGGCATCAAGCTCGAGAACATCACCGTCCAGAACGTCTCGCTGCCCGAAGAGCTCCAGAAGATCCTCGACCAGAAGATCGGCATGGGCATGGTCGGCAACGACATGGGCAAGTTCATGCAGTACCAGACGGCGCAGGCCATTCCCAAGTTCGCCGAGGGCGCTGCCGGCGGCGGTGGCGTCGCCGGCGACGCGATGGGCCTGGGCGCCGGCGTGGCGCTCGGTCAGGTGCTGGCGCAGAACCTCGCGCAGGGCCTGAGCCCCAACGCGGCGGCAGCCGCGGCAGCCCAGCAGCAGCAACCGGCGGTGGCCGTGGTGAGCGCCGCCGACGTGATGACGACGCTGGAAAAACTCGGCGAGCTGAAGACGAAGGGCATCCTGACCCAGGAAGAGTTCGACGCCAAGAAAGCCGAACTGCTGAAGAAGCTGGTCTAACCCCCAGGCTTCGCGCACTTCGTGTCGCTTCTCCTCCCCCCTTGCAGGGGGCAACACCGACGGCCCGGCAAAGCCGGTTCCGTGGTGTTTCCCGCAACTGCATCCGTGGTTACAGCCGTCGATCTCCTGAGCCGCCATGGCTGAGGAAACCGGCAACCAACGCTACTACCGAGCGCCCTGCCCCGGGTGCGGCGCGCCGGTCGAATTCCGCTCGGCGCAATCGACGCACGCGGTCTGCCCCTACTGCCAGAGCACCGTCGTGCGCCAGGGCGACACGCTCGCGCGCACCGGCAAGATGGCGGAGCTGTTCGACGACTTCAGCCCGCTGCAGCTGTTCGCCGCCGGCCGCATCCAGGACAAGCCCTTCACGCTGATCGGCCGGCTGCAGTACACCTACCCCGGCGGGCGCTGGACCGAATGGATCGCGGCGCTCGACGGCGACCGCACCGGCATCCTCAGCGAGGACAACGGGGCCTACGTCTTCGCGCTGCCCTTCGATCTGCAGCGCACCGCGCCTGCGCCGGTCGACCTGCGCGTTGGCGCCACCAGCGCCTTCGCGGGCCAGAGCTACACCGTCACCTCGAACGAGCAGGTGGCGCTGACCTCGGCGCAGGGCGAACTGCCGCACCTGCCCGAGCTCGGCCGACCGTTCGCGATGGTCGAGTTGCGCAACGACCGCGGGCTGGTGCTCAGCATCGACTACGGCACGGCCAGGCCCAGCGCCTACCTCGGCCGCTCGGTGCAGCTCGAGGACCTGCAGCTCACCGGCCTGCGCGCCGAATCCGCCAAGGACGAAAAAGGCCGCAGCTTCAACTGCCCCAACTGCGGCTCGCCCGTCACCGTCAACCTGGCGGACAGCAAGAGCATCACCTGCGGCTCGTGCAACAGCATCATCGACCTGTCGCAAGGCATCGGCGGCGAGCTCAAGCACGCCACGCAGGACGAGCCCGTGCGCCCGCTCATCGCGCTGGGCAGCATGGGCCAGCTGCAGGGCGCGCAGTGGCAGGTGGTTGGCTTCCAGCACCGCATGGGCAGCGAGCCCGGCGACGACGAGCACTTCGGCTGGGACGAGTACCTGCTCTACAACAAGAAGCGCGGATTCAGCTTCCTGGTGGACGCCGAGGACGGCTGGAGCATGGTCAAGCCGACCACCGGCGCGCCGGTGATGGCCGAGAACGGCAGCAGCGCCACCTATCTCGGCAAGCGCTACCAGCAGCAGTACGCCTACAACGCCGAGACCACCTACGTCGCGGGCGAGTTCTACTGGCAGGTCGAGCGCGGCCAGAAGACCTTCAACCGCGACTTCGCCAACGGCGGCGCGCTGCTGTCGATGGAGCGCTCGACCAATGAGCTGACGTGGTCCTCGGGCAGCAAGATCGACAGCGGCGCGGTCGCCACTGCCTTCAAGCTCGACGCGCGCAAGGACATGTTCAAGCGGGCCGACGCGCTGCCCGTGAGCGCCGCCTCGGGGCTGGGCTGCGGCACCATCATCCTCATCATCGTCGTGATCATCATCCTGCTGATCATCCTGAGCACCTGCTCCAGCAGCGGCGGCTCGGGCTACCGCAGCTCGGGCGGCTCCTACGGCGGCTATTCGAGTGGCGGCGGCCACAAATGACGGCGAAGATGCACGCGATGTCTCTCATCATTACTACGACTGGAGGTCCCCATGGGATTTGAATGGCTGAAACCGGGCGTGGTCCTCGGATCGCTCGTGTACGCGCTGATCGGCGTCGTGATCTTCTGGCTGTGCTTCCTGATCATCGACAAGATCACGCCCTACGACCTGTGGGGCGAGATCGTCGAGAAGCAGAACGTGGCGCTCGGGCTGGTGGTTGCCGCGATGAGCCTCGGCATCAGCATCATCGTCGCAGCAGCAATACATTGAACGACGCGGCCCTGCCCGCGCACGGCCCGGAAGCGCGGGGGCCGCAGCCCGTGGAGATCGCGCTGCTCGCCAGCGTGTTCGTGGTCGCCGCCTGCGGGCTGGTCTACGAGCTCACCGCGGCCGCGCTCAGCTCCTACCTGCTGGGCGACTCGGTGCTGCAGTTCAGCACCATTATCGGCACCTACCTGTTCGCGATGGGCGTGGGCTCGTGGCTCTCGCGCTACTTCGAGCGGCAGCTGCCGGCGCACTTCCTGCGCATCGAACTGCTGGTGGCGCTGATCGGCGGCGCGCTGCCGGCGATCCTGTTCCTGGCCAACGCCTACGTGCCCGGCGCCTTCAGGCTGCTGCTGTACGGCCTGGTGATGGTGGTGGGCACGCTGGTGGGGCTCGAGATCCCCCTGGTGATGCGCATCCTCAAGCGCAACATCGTGCTCAAGAACCTGGTGTCGCAGGTTCTCACCTTCGACTACCTCGGTGCGCTGGCGGTGTCGGTGGCCTTCCCGCTGATCCTGGTGCCGCAGCTCGGAATGATCCGCACCGGCCTGCTGTTCGGCTTCATGAACGCGGCGGTGGCGGTGTGGGCGCTGTGGCTGTTCCGCCATGAACTGCGCCGGGTTGGCGCGCACGCCGTCGCCTGCTTTCTCGCGCTGGCCGCGCTGGTGGGCGCATTCGCCGGCGCCAACCACATCACCACGCTGGCCGAGGACAAGTTCTACCAGGACCGCATCGTCTTCAGCGCCACCTCGCCCTACCAGCGCATCGTGGTCACGCGCGGGCTGCTGGGGCACCGGCTCTTTCTCAACGGCAACCTGCAGTTCGCCGAGCGCGACGAATACCGCTACCACGAGGCGCTGGTGCATCCGGTGATGGCCGCCCAGGGCGCGCCGAAGAAGGTCGCGGTGCTCGGCGGCGGCGACGGCATGGCGGTGCGCGAGATCCTCAAGTACCCCTCGGTCGAGTCGGTCACGCTGGTCGAGCTCGATCCGAACATGACCAGGCTCTTCACCGAGCACGAGACGCTGGCCGCGCTCAACGGGCATTCGCTGTCTTCGCCGAAGGTGAAGATCGTCAACACCGATGCCTTCCAGTGGCTGCAGCAGCCGGGCGACATGTTCGACGTGATCGTGGTGGACTTTCCCGATCCCACGAACTTCGCCATCGGCAAGCTCTACACCAACAGCTTCTACGCGCTGCTCGAGAAGCGCCTGTCGGCCAGCGGTTACGCGGTGATCCAGACCACCTCGCCGCTGGTGGCGCGCAAGAGCTACTGGACCGTGGCGACCACCATCGAATCGGTGGGCCTGCGCGCCACGCCGTATCACGCGCATGTGCCCAGCTTCGGCGAATGGGGCTACATCATCGCCAGCCGCAGGCCGTACCGCATGCCCGATGCGCTGCCGCCAGGTCTGCGCTTTCTTTCGCCGACCACCCTGCCGCTGATGTTCGACTTTCCGCTCGACATGGCGCGTGTGCCGGCGGAAGTGAACCGGCTGTCGAACCAGATCCTGGTCACCACTTACGAGCAAGAGTGGGGCAAGGTCATGGCTCACTAGCCCCGTCATGCAAAGGCGCGAATTCCTCGGCGTGGCGGCGGGCGCGGCGGGTGCTCTGGCGCTCGCAGGCTGCGAGGCGCCTCCTCCGCCCATCGAAGGGGGCTTCACCGGCATCGATGTCATGCGCGGCCATGCGATGCGCGACGGCGCCCTGAAGCGCGTCGCGCCTGCCACGGTGAAGCGCACGCGCGTGGTCATCGCCGGCGGCGGCGTGGCGGGTCTTGCGGCGGCCCGCGCGCTGCGGCTTGCGGGCATCGACGACTTCGCGCTGCTCGAGCTGGAAGACACCGCCGGCGGCAACGCGCGCGGCGGCATCGTCAGCGGCATCGCCTGCCCGCTGGGTGCGCATTACCTGCCGGTGCCGGGTGACGATGCGCGCGAGGTGCAGGATCTGCTGGAGGAGCTCGGCCTGCGCCGCCGCGTGGCGGGTCGCTGGGAGTACGACGAAGTCACGCTCTGCCACAGCCCGCAGGAGCGCCTGTTCCTTCACGGCGAGTGGCAGGACGGCCTGCTGCCCATGCACGGCGTGAACGACGCGACGCTCGCGCAGTACCGCAAGTTCGCCCAACGCATCGACGCGCTGCAGCATGCCGCGCACTTCGCGATTCCGACGCTCAAGGTCGCCATCACGCCCGAGCTGCTGGCGCTCGATGCCATCAGCTTCCAGAGCTGGCTCGACAGCGAAGGCTTCAGCGATGCGCAGCTGCGCTGGTACCTCGACTACTGCTGCCGCGACGACTACGGCGCCGGCATCGGGCAGGTGTCGGCCTGGGCCGGCATCCATTACTTCGCGAGCCGGCACGGCTTCCACGCGCCCGGCGATCCGACGGGCAGCGTCAACGATTCGAGCCCCGAGCGCGACGGCATCCTGACCTGGCCCGAGGGCAACGGCTGGCTCACGAAGCAGCTCGCCAGGCCGCTCGGCGAGCGGCTGCGCACTGGCAGCGTCGTCACGCGCATCGCCGAAGTGCGCGACGGCGTCGAGGTCGATGCGTGGGATGCCGCATCGAAATCCATGGTGCGCTGGCAGGCCGAACACTGCATCGTCGCGCTGCCCGTGTTCATCGCCGCACGCGTGGTCGAGAACCCGCCCGAGGTGCTGAAGAACGCCGCCGCGCACGTGCGCTACGCCCCCTGGCTGGTGGCCAACATCCACCTGCGCGGCCCGCTGGCCGACCGGCCCGGCGCCGCGCCGAGCTGGGACAACGTGATCTACGGCACCAGGGGCCTGGGCTACGTTGACGCGCGCCACCAGGCGCTGGACCCCACGCCGCGCGGTACCGTGCTGAGCTGGTACCGCCCGCTGGGCCCGAGCGCCTACGACGCCGACGACGGCCGCAAGCTGCTGCTGGAGCGCCCCTGGACGGGCTGGCGCGACGACTTGCTCGCCGAACTGTCGGTGCCGCACCCCGACCTGCCTTCGCTGGTTTCGCGCATCGAAATCACCCGCTACGGGCACGCCATGTCCATCCCCAGGCCCGGCCTGCTGGCGCAGATAGGCCCGCAGCGCAGCGCGCCCGACGCCGGGCATCGCGGCAGCGTGGTGGCGGGCCGGCTGTCGTTCGCGCACGCGGACTGGTCGGGCTATTCGATCTTCGAAGAGGCGTTCACGCGCGGGCACGTTGCCGGAACGGACGCGGCGGCGGCAGCAGCATGAAGACGCTGGTGCTCGGCGGCTACGGCAACTTCGGCGCGCGCATCTGCCGCGCGCTGGCCGGCAGCCCCGGCATCGAGTTGATCGTGGCGGGGCGCGATGCGCAGCGCGCGTCGGCCTTCGCGTCCTCGCTGGGCGGCACCGCGAGCGGCGTGCGCATCGACGTGCAGGCGGCCGATCTCGCCCGCACCCTGCGCGGCCTCGGCGTGGAACTGGTGATCCACACCGCCGGGCCCTTCCAGAACCAGGACTACTGCGTGCCGCAGGCCGTCGTTGCCGCGGGCGCGCACTACATCGACCTGGCCGACGGACGCCGCTTCGTGTGCGACTTTCCTGCCGCTTTGGACGCGGACTTCCGCACCGCCGGCCGCACCGCGGTGAGCGGCGCCAGCACCGTGCCCGCACTGTCGTCCGCCGTGATCGACCATCTCGCGGACGGCTGGCAGGGCATCCGGAGCATCGACATCTGCATCGCTCCCGCGCAGGGTGCGCCGCGCGGCGAGGCCACTCTGGCTGGCGTGCTCGCGTACTGCGGTGAGCCGATCCGCGTCTGGCAGGGCGGCCGCTGGATCGAGCTGCCTGGCTGGGCCGATCCGGTGAAGGTGGAGTTCGCGCGCATGAAGCCGCGCCGTGGTGCGCTCTGCGACATTCCCGACCTGGAGCTCCTTCCGGCGCGCTACGCGGGCGTGCAGTCGGTGATGTTCCGCGCCGCGCTCGAGGTCGGGTTGACGCAGCGCGCCTTCGCCTTCCTGGCCTTCATGCATCGCGCGGGCCTGCTGCCGGCGCCGCAGAAGCTCGCGCCGCTGCTGCATGCCACCGGCGGCGTTTTCGACGCCCTGGGCACGGCGCTGGGGGGGATGGTCGTGCGCGTGGAAGGCACCGATGCGCAGGGCCGGCCGGCGCGGCGCGCGTGGCACATCGCGGCCGACGACAACCATGGGCCTGAGATTCCCTGCATGGCCGCCATCCTGCTGGCGCGCCGGCTCGCGAATGGCGATCCGACGCTGCCAGTGGGTGCGCATGCCTGCACGGGGTTGCTCGGCCTGTCCGAATTCGGGCCAGAGTTCGCACGCTGGGGCATGGTGACCGACGTGGTCGACGAAGAAAGAAGCGAAAGCCCCGTCACCAGATGAACCGTTCTGCCGACGAGACCGACAGCCTGCTGCGCTACAGCCTTGTCGCCGTGTGGCTGCTCACCGCCGTGGCCAGCCTCTTCGAACTGAATGGCCAGAGCCGTGCGGTACTGGCCGCTGCGGGTATCGCGTCGCCGCAATGGCTGGTGCAGGGGCTGATCGCCGGCGGCGCGCTGGCCGATCTCGCGGTCGGCATCGCGCTGTGGCGATGGCCCGGCCGCACCAGCTATGCGGCGGCGCTGGGCCTGATGCTCGTCATGACCCTGGTGGCGACCGTGCTGCAGCCGGGCCTGTGGCTGCATCCGCTCGGCCCGCTGCTCAAGAACATCCCCATTGCCGCCCTGCTCTGGCACCTGTACCGGCGCGCCGCACCATGACATGAACACCTACCTCGTCCTCAAGTGGCTGCACATCGTCTCCAGCGTGCTGATGGTCGGCACGGGGCTGGGCTCGGCCTTCTACATGTTCTTCGCCAACCGCAGCGGCATCGTGCCCGCGCAGGCGGTGGTCAGCCGGCTGGTGGTGCGCGCCGACTGGTGGTTCACCACGCCCACCGTCATCCTCCAGCCGGCCACCGGCTTCGCGCTGGCGCACATGGCGGGCTGGCCGTTGTCCACGCCGTGGCTCGCGGTCTCGCTGGCGCTGTTCGTCTTCGCGGGGGCCTGCTGGCTGCCGGTGGTGTGGCTGCAGATCCGCATGGCGGCGATCGCGGCGCAGGCGCATCGCGATGCGGCGCCGCTGCCGCCGCTCTATGCGCGCTACCAGCGCTGGTGGGAGTTGCTGGGCTACCCGGCCTTCGCGGCCATGGTGGTCGTGTTCTACCTGATGGTGAACAAGCCCCAGTTATGAATCGTTGAATGCGGCCCGGCGCGGGCCTGTGCGGTTTTCACCAAGACTTCACACACAGCGCGATTGCTTCACAGATGGCTCGCAGACTCGCGGGCGCCAACAAAAACACAGTGGGAGCCTCCATGCTTCAAGTCGCCAACAGAAAACTCGCGTCGATCAGCGACGTGTTCTTCACCGGGCTGGGCCGCGCGCTCGGCTTCCTGCGTCCGCTGGCCCGCGGACTCATCGGTTCCTGGCGACCACCGGGCTGGCTGCGCATCCTGGGCGCCTTCCTTCTTCTCGGGCTGCAGTGGCTGCAGCAGCGGCTTGCGTGGCTGGTGCTGCTCGTGCTGCTTGCACTGGCCGGCTGGGTTGCCCATCCTCATGTCATGAAGTGGTGGCACGGCCTCACGCCCGACCGCGTCGAGCCCGTGGTCGCCACCGCGAAGTCCGACTCGCCGCAGCGCACGCAGATCGAGCTCGACAGGGGGCCGAATCCCTTCGTCATCAACTTCTCGGCCTCGGTCGCGCCCATCGCGCGCATCGGCCAGGAAGCCATCGGCGTCAGCATCGAGCCCGCCATTGCCGGGCGCTGGACGTGGACAAAGCAGAACCGCCTCGAATTCCTGCCCGCGCAGGACTGGCCCATCGGCCAGCCGTACAAGGTGCAGATCGCCGACAGCGCCCTTGCGCCGCACATCGAACTGGCGCAGCGCAAGTACGAGTTCACTTCTCCCGAGTTCACCGCGCAGTTCATCGGCGCCGAGTTCTACCAGGACCCGGTCCAGGCCAACGTGCGCCGAGCGCTCTTCCAGGTGCGCTTCTCTCACCCCGTCAACACGGCAGAGTTCGAGAAGCGCCTGGTGCTGACCTACGACCAGCCCTGCAGCAGCTCCTTCTTCAGCGTGGGCAAGTGCGCGAGCGAGAAGTTCACCGTCAGCTACGACAAGCTGCGCCTCATCGCCACGCTGCAGTCGGAGCCGCTGCCGATTCCAGAGAAGAACCGGCCCGCGATCCTCAGCCTCACGGCCGGCGCGGTCGCCCAGAAGGGCGGGCCGGCACTGCGCAACGACCTGTCTCGCGCAGTCGACATCCCCGGCCTCTACAGCCTTTCCATCTCCGGCATCGAGCCCACCATCGTCACCGGCGAGAACGGCGAGCCCGAGCACGTGATGCAGGTCAGCGCGTCCATGCCGGTGCACGAGCGCGAGATGGCGCGCGTGGTGCAGGCCTGGCTGCTGCCCGCCACGGAGGAAGCCAAGGGCGATCCCGAGGAGAAGTTCGACTGGTCCGCCGATCCGGCGAAGGTGACCGACGCCGTGCTGCGACGCGCGAAGAAGCTCAACCTGCAGCCCATCGCCAGCGAGCGCGAGGTGACCGAGATGGTCAGCTTCCGCATGCCGCAGGCCGAAGGCGGCCGCTACCTGCTGGTGCGCGTGGCCAAGGGCCTGAAAACGCCCGGCGGCTACCAGCTGGGCGCCGCGTTCCAGGACGTGCGCCTGCTCAAGACCTTCGCGCCCGAGCTCAGCATCATGAGCCAGGGCTCGCTGCTCGCGCTCTCCGGCGAGCGCAAGCTGCCGATCCTGGTGCGCGACCTGCCCGGCATCCGCCTGGAAATCGGCCGCCTGCTGCCGCAGCAACTGCAGCACCTGGTGACGCAGACCAGCGGCGACTTCGCGCATCCGCAGTTCTACGGCGGCCTGCAGTCGGACAACCTCGTCGACCGCTTCCAGAAGGAGATTCCGCTGAGCATCCCCGCCGGCAAGGCGCACTACGAGACCGTCGACTTCGCCGAGTACCTGCGCAGCGACGCGACCGACCGCCGCGGCGTGTTCCTGCTCAAGGTGCAAGGCTACGACCCGAAGGCGAAGAAGAAGCCCGAAGGCGAGGCTCGACCCGAGGAGGCACAGCAGCAGGAAGAGCAGTCTTCCGAAGAGGAAGGTAGCGGCAACAACGGCGAAGGCGGCAGCCCCGAGCAGCAGATCGACCAGCGCCTGGTGCTGGTCACCGACCTGGGCATCGTCGCCAAGAAGTCGCTCGACGGCACGCGCGACGTGTTCGTGCAGAGCATCGCCAGCGGCCAGCCGGTGGCGGGCGCGCTGGTCGAGGTGTGGGGCCGCAACGGGATGATCGTCGCGTCGCAGTCCACCGACGCCACCGGCGCGGCCAAACTGCCCAACCTGGCCGGCTACCAGCGCGAGAAGGCGCCCGTGGTGCTGGTGGTGCGCAAGGACGGCGACCTGAGCTTCCTGCCCTTCAACCGCAGCGACCGCACGCTGGACATCTCGCGCTTCGACGTCGGCGGCCTGCGCGCGGCCGGCGTGCCGAACCAGATGACGGCCTACCTCTTCAGCGACCGCGGCATCTACCGCCCCGGCGACACCATGCACATCGCGATGATGGTGAAGGCCGGCAACTGGGGAACCTCGCTGCGCGACCTGCCGCTGGAGGCCGAGATCATCGACGCACGCGGCCTCAGCGTGCGGCGCGAGAAGCTCAGGCTCGGCCCCGGCGGCGCGGCCGAGATCGCCCACACCACGCAGGACACCTCGCCCACCGGCAACTACGCCGTCAACCTCTACCTGCCGCGGCAGTCGTCGCCGGGCGCGCCCGAGGTGGAGAGCCTGCTGATCGGCAGCACGACGGTGAAGGTGCAGGAGTTCCTGCCCGACCGCACCAAGGTCACGGCGAAGCTCAGCAGCGAAGTTGCCGAAGGCTGGGTGAGCCCCAAGGACCTGAAGGCGCAGATCGACGTGCAGAACCTCTTCGGCACGCCCGCGCCCGACCGCAAGGTGGAAGGCACGCTCACGCTGAGCCCCGGCTTCCCGGTATTCCGCGCCTTCACCGACTACGCCTTCTTCGACCCGCAGCGCGCCACCGAGAAGCAGGTGGACGACCTGGGCAGCGTGCAGACCAGCGCAGGCGGCAAGGCCGAGTTCGACCTGCGCCTGTCGCGCTTCGACGCCGCCACCTACCAGGTGCACGTGCTCGCCAAGGCCTTCGAGCCAGAGGGTGGACGCAGCGTGTCGGCCGAGGCGCAGACGCTGGTGAGCGACCTGCCCTACCTCGTCGGCGTGAAGGTCGACGGCGACACCAGCTACGTGAGCAAGGGCGCCGCGCGCAACGCCACGGTGATCGCCATCGACCCGCGCGCGAAGAAGACGGCCGTGGCCGAACTGAAGATCGAGCGCGTGGAGCGCAAGGTGCTGTCGGTGCTCATCAAGCAGGACAACGGCCTGTACCGCTACGAGTCGCGCCGCAAGGAGATCGTGCTCGACGAGAAGCCCTTCGCCATCGCGGCCGCGGGCAACAACGTGGCGCTGGACACCGCCGCGCCCGGCAACTTCGCCTACGTGGTGCGCAACGCGCAGGGGCTTGAGCTCAACCGCGTGGAATACAGCGTGGCCGGCAACGCCAACGTGTCGCGCTCGCTCGACCGCAACGCCGAGCTGCAGCTCACGCTCGACCGCAAGGACTACGAGCCGGGCCAGGAGATCTCGGTGAGCATTCGCGCGCCGTACGTGGGCGCGGGCCTCATCACCATCGAGCGCGACAAGGTCTACGCCCATGCGTGGTTCAAGACCGACAAGACCGCCTCGGTGCAGAAGATCACCGTGCCCAAGGACTTCGAGGGCACCGGCTACATCAACGTGCACTTCGTGCGCGACCCGGCCTCCGACGAGGTCTACATGAGCCCGCTGTCGTACGGCGTGGTGCCCTTCGCCACCGCGCTGACCAGGCGCACCGCCAACCTGCAGCTCACCAGCAGCGAGCTGGTGAAGCCGGGGCAGACCGTGAAGATGAAGCTCACCAGCGACAAGCCCACGCGCGCCGTGGTGTTCGCGGTGGACGAGGGCATCCTGCAGGTGGCGCGCTACAAGACGCCCGACCCGCTGAAGCACTTCTTCCAGAAGCGTGCGCTCGAAGTGGGCACGCTGCAGACGCTCGACCTGATCCTGCCGGAGTTCAAGAAGCTCATGCAAGGGGCCGCGCCCGGCGGCGACGGCGAAGGCGAGCTCGGCAAGCACCTGAACCCGTTCAAGCGCAAGCGCGACAAGCCGGTGGCCTACTGGTCGGGCCTGGTCGACGTGAGCGGCAGCCGCGAGTTCAGCTACACCGTGCCCGAGAGCTTCAACGGCAGCCTGCGCGTGATGGCCGTGGCGGTGAACGACGAGACCACCGCTGCCAAGAGCACCCGCACCGTGGTGCGCGGCGACATGGTGATATTGCCCAACGCACCGCTCGCGATGGCGCCCGGCGACACCGTCGAGGTGGGCGTGGGCCTGGCCAACAACATCGTCGGCTCGGGCAAGGAGGCGCCCATCGCGCTCACGCTCACCGCCTCGGGCGGGCTCGAGGTGGTGGGCGACGCCACGCAGACGCTCAAGGTCAACGAGCGCGGCGAAGCCAGCACCAAGTTCAACGTGCGCGCCAAGCCGGGCGAGCAGGCGGTGCTGGGTTCCTCGGCACTGGTGTTCACATCGACGCACAAGAACTACAGCGCGCGCCTGTCCACCGAGGTGAGCGTGCGGCCCGCGTCGCCCTTCGTCACGCTGGTGCAGGCCGGCAGTTTCCAGCGCGCGGGAGAACTCTCGAGCCAGGCCGACCTGTACCCGAACTTCCGCCAGAGCGACGTGGCCGTCTCGGCCGCGCCCTGGGCCTTCGCGACCGGTCTGATGCAGTACCTGGAGGCCTATCCGCACGGCTGCACCGAGCAGATCACCAGCCAGACCTTCCCGGCGGTGCTGCTTTCGGGCCGACCCGAGCTCGTGAAGGAAATGTCGCGCGGCCGTACCGCCGAACAGGGCCCGCTGCCCGAGGCGCGCAAGACCTTCGAGCGCTACCTGGTGCAGCTGCGCGCACGGCAGACGGCCGACGGCGGTTTCTCGCTGTGGCCCGGCGCCGGCACCGACCCCTTCGCGACGCTCTACGCGGTGCAACTGCTCGTCGAGGCCAAGGACCACAAGCTGCCTGTGCCGCAGGACCTGTTGCAGAAGGCCGATACCTACCTGCAGGGCTGGCTCGGCAGCGGCGACAACACGCTCGACGGCTGGCGCCAGCGCACGCAGGCCGCCTACCTGCTGACGCGCCAGGGCATCGTCGCGCCGGCCGCGCTCGCCAACCTGCGCGAGGCCCGCCGCAACCAGATGTCGCGGCAGGGCGTGGGCTGGGGCGACGACCTCGGCGCCGTGTACCTCGCCGCGAGCTACCAGCTCGTGAAGCAGGAGCAGGTGGCCAACGAGCTGCTCGACCCGGTGTGGTCCGATCTGCTCGCGCGCACCGAGAAGAAGCAGCGCCGCAACGCCTGGGGCGCCTACTACGACCCGCTGGTGCACGACAGCATGACGCTGCACCTGGTGGGCCGCCACTTCCCCTCGCGCCTGAAGACGCTGAAGCCCGCGGTGTGGGAGGGCATGGCCCAGATGGTGCGGGAGGGTTGGTACAACAGCCTGTCGTCGGCGTCGATGCTGCTGGCGGTCGACTCCTACTTCGAGGCCGTGGGGCAGAACGTGGAAGGCAAGCTCTCGGCGAGCACCGTCAATGCGCAAGGCCAGGCCGCTGCGCTCGTGCTGGGTGCGGTGAATCCGATCACGCGTGCCTCGGTGCCGGCCGGCACCGCGAAGCTGAAGCTGTCGAACGACAGCGACTTCAACCTCTACTACAGCTGGGCCGAGCAGGGCTTCGAGCGCAACCTGCCCGCAACGCCGGTGAACAAGGGCCTGGAGATCTTCCACGAGGTGCTCGACGCCAAGGGCAATCCCGTCACCAAGGCCAAGCTCGGCGAAGAGGTCACGGTGCGGGTGCGCGTACGCAGCCTGGAGCGCGCGCAGATCAACGACGTGGCGCTGGTCGACGTGCTGCCCGGCGGCCTGGAGCCTGTGCTGCAGGCAGTGGGCGACGACGACGATGCCAATGCCGACGCACCGATCTGGAAGAAGCGCCTGGGCGGCGGCGGATCGTGGAAGGTGCAGTACGCCGATATCCGCGAAGACCGCGTCGTGTTCTATGGCGGCGTCGGCAAGGACCTGCTCGAGGTGACCTACAAGGCCCGCGCCACCAACGTGGGCGACTACGTGGTGCCGGCGGCGTACGGCGAGGCGATGTACGACCGTCGCGTGTTCTCGCGCTCGGCGGGTGCGCGCTTCCAGGTGGTGGCGAATTGATCATGACGCGCCCGCGCCTTGTCCCCTCTCCCGCGTGCGGGAGAGGGCTAGGGTGAGGGTGAGGGTGCGGCGCTCCCCATGACCCCCGCGCTCGATCCGTCGCCGATGCCCTCACCCCAGCCCTCTCCCAGGGGGAGAGGGAGGAAGAGAGCAGTCATCGCTTTCGCAGCCGTAGTCTTCCTGCTCGCGCTGCTGCGCCTGTGGCCTCACGCTCCGCTGAGCGAAACCGTCGGCAGCTCGCGCGCCGTCTACGCGCAAGGCGGCGAGCTGATGCGCCTCACGCTCGCCGCCGACGAGCAATACCGGCTCTGGGTGCCGCTGGAGCGCATCTCGCCCACGCTGGTCGACGCGGTGCTGCTGTACGAAGACCGGAGCTTCTACGCGCACCCCGGCGTCAATCCTGCCGCGCTGGTGCGCAGCGCATGGCGCATCGCCAGCGGCGAGCGCAGGCAGGGCGGCTCCACGCTCACGATGCAGCTCGCGCGCCGCGTGTACGGCATCGACAGCCGCACGCCCACCGGCAAGGTCGCGCAGATCTTCGCGGCGCTGTGGCTGGAGGCCCGCTTCAGCAAGCACGACATCCTGGAGGCGTATCTCAACACCGCGCCCTACGGCGGCAACATCGAGGGCGTGCAGGCCGCCAGCCTCATCTACTTCCGCAAGGACGCTGCGAAGCTCAGCCTTCCAGAGGCGCTGACGCTCGCGGTGATTCCGCAGAACCCCGTCAAGCGCATCGCCGAGCGTGGGCGCAACGCGGAGTTGCAGGCCGCGCGCGAGCGCCTGTCGGCGCTGTGGGCGGAGCGCGATCCCGCGGCGAAGCAGCATGCGCCCGACGCGCAGCTCGCGCTGTCGGCCCAGTCGCGCGGCAGCCTGCCCTTTCTCGCGCCTCACGCCACCGACATGCTGCTCGCGCAGGAGCGCGGCGTGCAGGAGGTGCGCACCACCATCGACCTGCGCATGCAGGTCACGCTCGAGCGCGTGATGGCGCAATACCTGCGCGCGCACGCCGACGTGGGCATGAACAACGCGAGCGCGCTGCTGCTCGATGCGTCGACGATGCAGGTGCGCGCGATGATCGGCTCGGCCGACTTCCGCAACGACGCCATCTCGGGCCAGGTCAACGGCGTGCTGGCCAAGCGCTCGCCGGGCTCCACGCTCAAGCCCTTCATCTACGCGCTGGCGCTCGACCAGGGGCTGCTGCACCAGAAGACGATGCTGAAGGACGCGCCCACCTCCTTCGGCCCCTACACGCCCGAGAACTTCGACCACCGTTTCGCCGGACCGCTGCCGGCGCAGGAGGCGCTGATCCGCAGCCGCAACGTGCCCGCGGTGGCCGTGGCCGCGAAGCTCTCGAAGCCCGGCCTCTACGACTTCATGCGGCTGGCGGGCGTGCAGAAGCTGCAGAGCGAGCAGCACTACGGCCTCGCGCTGGTGCTGGGCGGCGGCGAGGTCACGCCCGAGGAGCTGGCCGGCATGTACGCGACGCTGGCCAACGGCGGCATCTCGCAGCCCATCCGCTACACGCAGCCCCAGCCCGACGAGAAGCCCGTGCAGCCGCTGCGCCTGCTGAGCGAAGAGGCCTCGTTCATCACGCTCGACATGCTGCGCCACACGCCGCGCCCCGACACCACGCTGCCCGCGCGCCCGGCCATCGCATGGAAGACGGGCACCTCCTGGGGCTTCCGCGATGCATGGACGGCCGGCGTGTTCGGCCGCCACGTGCTGGTGGTGTGGGTCGGCAATTTCGACGGCAGCAGCAATCCGGCGCTGGTGGGCGTGGATGCCGCGGCGCCGCTCTTCCTTCGCATGGTCGACGCGCTGCGCGCCGAGCGGCTGGACCCGGGCGAGATGGCATCGCGCCGGCCGCCCGACCTGCGCCAGGTGGAGGTTTGCGCGGCGACGGGCGGCCTGCCCGATGCGCTGTGCCCGGTGCGCACCATGACCTGGTTCATCGCGGGCAAGTCGCCGATCCAGGTCAGCAACCTGCATCGCGCGGTGTGGGTCGACGAGACCACGGGCAAGGTCGTCTGCGGCCCGCAGCCCAACGCGCGGCAGCAGGTGGTGGAGCAATGGGGCAGCGACATGCGCCGGCTGTTCCGGCAGGCCGGGCTGCCGCGCGCGAGTGCGCCCGCGGACGGCTGCGAGAAAACGGACGGTGACGCAACGGAAAGTGCTCCCCTCATCACCTCGCCGCTGCGCGGCGTGCGCCACACGCTGCGCGCGAAGAAGCCCGAGCCGCTGGTGCTGCGCGCCGAGGCCGGGGCCGGCACGCAGGCGATCTACTGGTTCGCGGACGACGCGCTCATCGGCCGCGCCGCGCCGGGCGAAGGCATCACATGGATGCCCGATCTCGCGTCATCCGGGCGGCGCTACCTGCTGCGCGCGGTCGATGACCAGGGGCGCGCCGAGTCGCGCGAGGTGACGGTCGACATCGCGCCCTGAAGTCGCGCGGGGCATGTCATGGCCGCGTCACTCCTTGCCGGCATGGTCACGCGTTTTCGACTTGGAACCTTTCCCGCTCATGACGCGTTTCGCTCCCCTGTCCTTCGCCGCCCTTGCTGCCGCCCTCGCATGCACCGCAGTCCAGGCGCAGACCGCCTTTCCCGCCACGCTCGCCGGCCACGCGGTGCTGCCAGCGCAGAGCTTCGTCGCGGCGCCCAAGGATGCGCCGGCCGACCTGCAGGTCAGCGGCAAGTTCACCACCGGCAAGCGCGTCGAGGCCGTGGGCACGGTCGAAGGCCTCTCGGGCGGCCGCGGCACCGGCGTGTCGCTGCCCTTCAAGGGCCAGCCGCTGCAGGGCCACTCCGGCATCAAGAAGATGGACGACGGCAGCTTCTGGATCCTCACCGACAACGGCGCCGGCGCCAAGGCCAACTCGCCCGACTTCATGCTCTACCTGAACCACTACAAGGTGGACTTCAGGAGCGGCAAGTTCAACCGCATCGAGACTGTCTTCCTGCACGACCCCGACAAGAAGGTGCCCTTCCGCATCGTCCATGAAGGCACGAAGCAGCGCTACCTGACGGGCTCGGACTTCGACCCCGAGAGCTTCCAGTTCGCCGGCGGCGCACTGTGGATCGGCGAGGAGTTCGGCCCCTTCCTCATCAAGGCCGACCTCAAGGGCAAGGTGCTCGCCGTGTACGACACGCTGGTCGACGGCAAGGCCGTGCGCTCGCCCGACCATCCGGCCGTGACCACGCCCGGCGCTCCGGGCGGCGCGGTCGACTTCCAGATCAAGCGCTCCAAGGGCTTCGAGGGCATGGCCTCGTCGAAGGACGGCAGCAAGCTGTATGCGCTGCTCGAAGGCCCGGTGTGGAACGCCGAGGCCAAGGACTACGAGAAGGTCGAGGGCAAGGAGGCCTTGCGCGTTCTGGAATTCGACATCGCCACCGAGAAGTGGACCGGCCGGCATTGGAAATACGTGCTCGAAGCCAACGGCAACGCCATCGGCGACTTCAACATGATCGACGGCAGCACGGGCCTCATCATCGAGCGCGACAACGGCGAAGGCACCAGCGACAAGGCCTGCCCCGAAGGCCAGAAGCGCACCGACTGCTTCCACGACATCGCCAGGTTCAAGCGCGTCTACAAGGTCGAGCTCAGCGATGCCAACGTGGGCGGCCCGGTGCGCAAGATCGGCTACATCGACCTGCTGAACATCGCCGACCCGGACAAGCTCGCACGCAAGCCCCTGAACGACGGCGTGCTGAAGTTCCCCTTCTTCACCATCGAGAACGTCGACGTGGTCGACGCCACCCACATCGTGGTCGGCAACGACAACAACCTGCCGTTCTCGAGCAGCCGCGAGCCGAACAAGGCGGACGACAACGAGTTGGTGCTGCTGGAGGCGGGGGCGCTGCTGCAGGCGAAGTAGGCGGCGCGGACGCGTCCGGGCGGCAATGTCCCGGATCGCTGGCGGGGTGGTAGAGAAAAGTTCTTTCCAGATGAGTATCATTCTCATCTTCTCGGATCTCTCCTCCCTTTTTCCATGAATCTCCGAACGACCTCGCACGCCGTCCGGCGCGCGTCGTGACTGTCGGCGTCCGCCATCGCCTCGGCGTGGCTTCGCGCGCCGTGGCTGCCATCGCCGGCGGCTACGGCGTCGCGGCGCTGTCTTCCGTCGTGCTCGCGCTGAGCCTGCCCGCCATCTTCGGCATGGCCCGCAGCGAGGCCACGATGACCGGCCTGCTCGCTTCCTTTGCCGTCTTCGCGTTCGCGGTGATGTGGGTCTTCGCGGCGCGTACGGCATCGCGTGCGTGGTCGGGCCTCGCCGCTGCCGCGGCCGTGCTGGGCCTGCTCGCGTGGCTCATGCATGCCACCGGAGGCGCCGCGTGAAGGAGGGCTTCCGTCAGTCGATGGCATGGCTTCACACCTGGTCGGGCCTGCTGGTCGGCTGGGTGCTGTTCATGGTGTTCGCGGCCGGCACGGCCTCGTATTTCAAGGACGAGATCACCTTCTGGATGAAGCCCGAGTTGCATGCGGTCGCCCAGTCCCCGGTGCCACCGCTGCAGGCGGCCGAGGGCGCGGTGGCCTATCTGCAGAAGCACGGTGTCGGCAGCCCGCGCTGGTTCATCAACCTGCCGACCGAGCGCCAGCCGTTGACCGACGTGCTGTTTCTCGCCACGCCCGCCTCGACTGCCGCCCCCGGTGACAAGCCGCGCCGCCGCTTCGACCGTGTCTCGCTCGACCCCGCCACCGGCGAGGCGCTCACCGCCGCTCGCGCCACGCGCGGCGGCGAGTTCTTCTACCGCCTGCATTTCGACCTGCACTACATGCCCGCGCTGTGGGCGCGATGGATCGTCGGCTTCTGCGCGATGTTCATGCTGGTGGCGATCTTCAGCGGCATCGTCACGCACAAGCGCATCTTCAAGGACTTCTTCACCTTCCGCCCGAGGAAGGGCCAGCGCTCCTGGCTCGACGCGCACAACGTGACGGCGGTGCTCGCGCTGCCCTACCACCTGATGATCACGTACACGGGCCTGGTCACGCTGATGTTCATGTACATGCCCTGGGCGCCGCAGGCGGCCTACAAGGATCGCGGCGGCGAGCAGGCCTTCTTCTCCGAGGTCTTTCCCGGCGGCGGCCGCGACCAGGTCAAGGCCTCGGGCAACAGGGTCCCGCTCGCGCCCATCGCGCCGATGATGGCGCAGGCCTCCGCGCACTGGAACGGCGCTCCCGTCGGTCGCGTCACCGTGCACCAGCCCAACGACGCCAACGCGGTCGTCGCACTCACCCGCGCCGAGGGGCCGCAGCTCTCCTACGACAAGCCATCGATGCTTTTCAACGGCACCACTGGCGCGCTGATCGGCGCCTACGGCGACGTGCCCAAGCCCGCGGCCGAAACGCGCGGCGTGCTCTATGGCCTGCACATCGCGCGCTTCGGTGATCCGCTGCTGCGCGCGCTTTTCTTCCTCTCGGGGCTCGCGGGCTGCCTGATGGTGGCGACGGGGCTCCTGCTGTGGGCCGTGAAGGAGCGCCAGAAGTTCGCGAAGACGCTCAAGCAGGGTGGGCGCGTGAGCATCGGGCTGCGGCTGGTCGACGGCCTGAATCTCGGCGCCATCGCCGGCCTGCCCGTCGCGATGGCCGCCTTCTTCTGGGCCAACCGCCTGTTGCCGGTGGGCATGGCCGAGCGCGGCGAGGCGGAGATCCGCTGGTTCTTCATCGTCTGGGGCGCGGCCGCAGTGCTCGGCCTGCTGCGGCCCACGCTGCGCATGTGGCAGGCACAGCTCGCGGCTGGCGCGTTGCTCTTTGTGCTGCTGCCGGTGCTCAATGCGTTCACCGGCCCTGCACCGCTGACCGTCAGCCTGCGCGCCGGACCGAGCGCGGTGGCGGGCTTCGACCTCGTCGCGATCGCGCTGGGCCTGGGGCTCGCGGGCGCGGTGTGGATCGTCGAGCGCAAGCGGCGCAAGTCGATGGCTGCAAGGCAGCAGGCAGAGAAGAAACTGCCGCCATCGCCACAACAGCCGCAGCAGTCGTCGACGCTCGCCCCGTCGGGCCAGGGTTCGTGACGGTGATGGATTCGTCCCTCCTCTCCCTCGTGTTCGCCGCATCACTCGCGGGCTTCTGCGCGCTGAGCCTCGCGATGGACCGCCACAGCGAGGACGTCTATGGGCGAGGCAGCACGCCGGGCCCGTGGCGACGCTGGCTGCAGCTCGGCGGAGCGCTGCTGCTGTGCCTGTCGCTGGGCGCCAGCCTGCGCGCGGCGGGCAGCGCGATCGGCTGGGTGCTCTGGCTGGGTGCGCTCACGGCGGCTGCGTGGTCGACCGTGGGGCTGCTCAGCTATGCGCCGCGCCGCTTTCACTGGATCGCGTTCGCGGCCACGGCCGTCGCGCTGTGCAGCCTGCTGGCGAGCCTCTTGCCGCCGTCGTCCGCGCCGCTCACGCCGTGACGGAGGCGGTGGGCAGCGCCTGCCCGCTCATCGCGCCTTCCGCCGCCTAAACATAAAGCCGCGCGGCTTCATGCGGGCCGCCGCACCGAGCTGCCGCCCGAGAGCACACCCTGCGTCATCGGCAGCGCCATGAAGTCGTGCGGGAAGCCCATCGACACGGCGCTGGCCGCTTCCAGGCGCTGCAGCGCATCGGCGTCGAGCTGAACCTCGAGCGCGCCGAGGTTGTCCTCGAACTGCGCGAAGGTGCGCGCGCCGATGATCGGCATCACCGTCGGCGCGCGGCGCTGCAGCAGCCACGCCAGCGCGATCTGCGCGCTCGAGCGGCCCTGCTCCTTCGCGACCTGCCCCACCGCTTCGGCGATCTCCAGCGAGCGGGCGCTGAGCGCGCCGTTGCCCACGGCCACGTCCTTGCGCGAACCCTTCACGCCCGAGGCCGGGGCGTTGCGATGGTCGAGGTCGGCGCGCGTGTACTTGCCCGAGAGCACGCCGCTGCCCAGCGGCGACCACGCCAGCACGCCCAGGCCGAGTTCCTGCGCCATCGGCAGCAGCTCGCGCTCAACCGTGCGCTCGATCAGGCTGTACTCGATCTGCAGCGCGACCAGCGGCGCCCAGCCGCGCAGCTCGGCCAGCGTCTGCATGCGCGCGATCTGCCAGGCCGGCGTGTCGGAGATGCCCGCGTACAGCACCTTGCCCGAGCGCACGAGGTCGTCGAAGGCGCGCATCACTTCCTCGAAGGGCGTGAGCCCGTCCCAGATGTGCAGGTACAGCAGGTCGATGTAGTCGGTGCCCAGCCGCTTCAGGCTGGCCTCCACCGAACGGACCATGTTGCGGCGGTGGTTGCCGCCCGCGTTCGGGTTGCCCGGCTGCATGTTCAGCGAGTACTTGGTGGCCACCACCACCGATTCGCGCCTGTCGGCGATGAACTGCCCCAGCAGCCGCTCCGAACTGCCGTCGGTATAGAAGTTGGCGGTGTCGATGAAGTTGCCGCCGCGCTCCACGTAGAGGTCGAACATGCGGCGCGACTCGCCCGCGTCGGCGCCCCAGCCCCATTCCTGGCCGAAGGTCATGGTGCCCAGCGACATGGGGCTGACGCGCAGGCCCGAGCGGCCGAGGGTGATGTAGTCGTCCAGCTTCATGATGCAGATTCCTTTCGTGCTTGCGTTGCGAGGTTGAAGCGGCGACGCGAGGGCCGCATCGCCATGACCTGGAAGGTATTTGCGCGATTGCTTTGGAAAAAGCCTGTTGGAGCGAATGCTTTATGAAGTCAGTCTTCATAATGGCCGCCATGTCGCCCGACCTGCTCCCCGCTATCGCCGCCTTCGCCCGCGTGGCGCACCACGCCAGCTTCACACGCGCCGCGCAGGAGCTGGGCCTGTCGCCATCGGCCCTTTCGCAGACCGTGCGCACGCTCGAACAGAAGCTCGGCGTGCGCCTGCTCGACCGCACCACGCGCCGCGTCGGCGTGACTGAACTGGGCCAACAGTTCCTCGCGGGTGCGCAGCAGGGCCTGGCCGCGCTCGCGCAGGCGGTCGAAGGCATCGACGAGGCGCGCGACAGGCCTGCCGGCCTGCTGCGCCTGAACGTCTCGCGCGTGGCGGCCGAGCTGCTCTTCTTTCCGCACTTCGGCGCCTTCGCCGATGCCTACCCGGACATCACGCTCGAGTTCGTCTGCAACAACCGCATGGTCGACTTGGTGGAAGGCGGCTTCGACGCCGGCATCCGCCTGGGCGAAAGCCTGGCGCAGGATGTGGTGGCCGTGCCGGTCGGCGGGCCGCTGCGCATGGTGACGTACGCGGCGCCCAGCTACCTGAAGGGGCGCAAGCCACCGCGCACGCCCGAGGACCTGCGCGAGCACCGCTGCCTGAACTACCGCCTCACCACGGGTGGCCTCTATCGCTGGGAGTACGCGCAGGACGATCGCGTGCTCGACGTGGAGCTCGCAGGCCCGCTCGTCAGCAACGACGCAGACCTGCTGCTCGCGGCCGCGCGCTCGGGCGCGGGCATTGCCACATCGTTCGAAGGCGCGGTGCGCGAAGACTTCGCCAGCGGCCGTCTCGTGCCGCTGCTCGAACCATGGTGGCCGACCTTTCCGGGCTTCTATCTCTACTACCCGAGCCGCGCGCAGATGCCGCGCAAGCTGCGGGTGTTCATCGACTTCCTGCAGGCGCGGCACGCGCCGCCGCCGGTGTCGCAGCGGGCGGTCAAGCCCGCATCAGCGCCTCGATCTCGTCCGCCTTCACCGGCACGCCGCGCGAAATGAGTTCGCAGCCGGTGGCGGTGACGATCGCGTCGTCCTCGATGCGGATGCCGATGTTGTGGAACTGCTCCGGCACGCCCTCGGCGGGGCGCACGTAGATGCCGGGCTCCAGCGTGAGCACCATGCCGGGGTGCAGGATGCGGCTGGGGCGGTTCTTGATGACTTCGTTCGACAGCGGGTCCTTGCGCTCGCTCACCTCGCCCACCTGCGTGGGCTCGACATAACTGCCGCAGTCGTGCACGTCCATGCCGAGCCAGTGGCCGGTGCGGTGCATGTAGAACTGGAAGTAGGCGCGCTTGTCGATCACGTCGTCGACGCTGCCGACCCTGTTGGCATCGAGCAGGCCGAAGTCGAGCATGCCCTGCGCGAGCACCCGCACCGCGGCGTCGTGCGGATCGTTGAAGCGGTTGCCGGCCCTGGTGGCGGCAGCCGCCGCGTCCTGGCTGGCCAGCACCAGGTCGTACAGCGCGCGCTGCGGGCCGCTGAACTTGCCGTCGGCCGGGAAGGTGCGGGTGATGTCGCTGGCGTAGCCGTCGAGCTCGCAGCCGGCGTCGATCAGCACCAGCTCGCCCTTGCGCACGGGTGCGGCGTCGGCGCGGTAGTGCAGCACGCAGGCGTTGGCGCCGGCCGCGACGATGGAGTAGTACGCCGGGTATTGCGAGCCGCCGAGGCGGAATTCATGCAGCAGCTCGGCGTCGAGGTGGTACTCGCGCGCATCCTTGCCCTCGCGCAGCATGCGGGCCGACAGCTGCATCGCACGCACGTGCGCGCGGGCGCTGATCTGCGCAGCGCGGCGCATGATGTCCTGCTCGTGCGCGTCCTTGACCAGCCGCATCTCGTCGAGCGGGCCGCACAGGTCGCGCTGCTCGTCGGGGCACAGCGCGCCATAACGCACGCGCGCGCGTACCGACTGCAGCCAGCCGTCGACGCGGCTTTCCAGGCCCTTGTGGATGGCGAAGGGAAACCACACGGTGGCGCGGTTCTCCAGCAGCTTGGGCAGCTTCGCGTCGAGCTCGGTGACGGGGAAGGCCTCGTCGACGCCGAGCACCGCGGGCGCCGCGTCGGGCCCCAGGCGGTAGCCGTCCCAGATCTCGCGCTCGATGTCCTTGGGCGCGCAGAAGAGCGTGGCGCGGCCGTCGCCCGCCAGCACCAGCCAGGCGTTGGGCTCGGTGAAGCCGGTCAGGTAATAGAAGTAGCTGTCGTGGCGGTAGAGGAAGTCGGTGTCGCGGTTGCGCGGCCGCTCGGGCGCGGTCGGGATGATGGCGATGCCGTCCTTGCCGAGTTGCGAGGCGAGGCGCGCGCGGCGCTCGGCGTAGATCGTGGTGGCGATGTCTGCTGCGGTCATCTTGTTGGCGTGTTCAGTTGGGCGAGCCGTTCGGGGGTTCCCACGTCGGTCCAGGGGCCGGTGTAGAGCTCGGCGCTCACGAGTTCATTGTCCATCGCGGCGCGCAGGATCGGCGCCAATGGGGCTTTGCGGCCGGCCGGGTTGCCGCTCGGGATGTCGCAGTAGGGCGGCGCGAAGAGTGCGGCGCGGTACAGGCCGATGGTCGAGAAGGTGTACTTCTCGGCGGCGGTGTTGAGCGCGAGGCCCTCCGGCGAGAGGCCGAAATCGCCCTTCGGGTTGTGCGCGGGGTTTGGCACCAGCCAGAGATGCGCGAGCCTGCCGCTGGCGACGAAACGCTCGACCGAGGCCTGCGTGAAGGCGAATCCGGGCGCGAACACGTCGCCGGCCGCGACCCAGAACACGTCGCCCAGCAGGGGCAGCGCGCGCACGATGCCGCCGGCCGTCTCCAGGGCGCCGCCGAAGTCACGGCCCTCGTCGGAGTATGAAATCGATAGCGCGGAATGCCCGTCCAGCAAAGGCTTTGCGCCGAACCGGTCCGAAATCTGCTTGCCCAGCCAGTCGGTATTGACGACCAGCTCGGCGAAGCCGCCGGCGGCCAGCGCCTCCATCGGCCATTGCATCAGGGGCCTGCCACGCACCTCCAGCAGGGGCTTGGGGCAGGAGTCGGTCAGCGGCCGCATGCGCTCGCCGCGCCCGGCGGCCAGGATCATGGCGCGCACCGCGTTGCCGCTCACGCCGCGACCCGTCCGCGCTGCAGTTCGTTGCGCTCGCTGTGCCGGGGCTGGAACAGCGACACCAGGCACTCCATCAGCGCATGCGCCTTGGCCGAGTGGTCGCCGCTGAAGTTGCAGACGTACACATCCAGCGTCACGCCGCGCTGCTCGGGCCAGGTGTGGATGCACAGGTGCGATTCGGCCAGCAGCACCGTGGCCGTGACGCCGCCCGGCCCTTGCGGCGTGGCCGGGAAGCCGTGGATCAGCTTGCCCACCGCCTGCAGCCCGGCGGCCGCCACCGCCTTGAGGCAGACGGCCCCCAGCGCGTCGCGGTCGGTGAGCCACTGGGGGCCGCATTGGCAGTCGTGGAGGTCGGCGGTGAGGTGCAGCCCGTGCATGGGTGGCAACTCTAGCAGTCCGCCTGACGCACAAGAACATCGGAAGGGTGTTCAGGCCGTATCGGGAGCGTCCGGGGCTCGCCCGGTAAAATCGCGGGTTCTCCCCACCCCAACCCCTCTTTTCCCTCCGAAAGTCCACCGCACATGGCAAACCACGCCCTGATGGCCAACGCAATCCGCGCACTGGCCATGGATGCCGTCCAACAAGCAAATTCCGGACATCCGGGCGCACCGATGGGCATGGCCGACATGGCCGTCGCACTCTGGGGCGATCACCTGCGCTACAACCCCGCCAACCCGCACTGGTTCGACCGCGACCGCTTCGTGCTGTCGAACGGCCACGCCTCGATGCTGCTGTACTCGGTGCTGCACCTGACCGGCTACGACCTGCCCATCGGCGAACTCAAGAACTTCCGCCAGCTGCACAGCAAGACCGCCGGCCACCCCGAAGTCGACGTGACCCCGGGCGTCGAGACCACCACCGGCCCGCTGGGCCAGGGCATCACCAACGCGGTGGGCTTCGCGCTCGCGGAGAAGCTGCTGTCGGCCGAGTTCAACCGCAAGGACCACACGGTGGTCGACCATCACACCTACGTCTTCCTGGGCGACGGCTGCATGATGGAAGGCATCAGCCACGAAGCCTGCGCGCTGGCCGGCGCCTGGCACCTGAACAAGCTGATCGCGCTGTACGACGACAACGGCATCAGCATCGACGGCCAGGTCAAGCCCTGGTTCATCGACAACACCGAAGAGCGCTTCAAGGCCTACGGCTGGAACGTCATCGGCCCGATCGACGGCAACGACGCCGCTGCGGTGTCCAAGGCCATCGCCAAGGCCAGGAAGGAAGAGTCGAAGCCCACGCTGATCGTCTGCAAGACCGTCATCGGCAAGGGCAGCCCGAACCGTGCCGGCACCGCCAAGGCGCACGGCGAGGCGCTGGGCGCGGAAGAAATCGTGCTCACCCGCGAAGCCATCGGCTGGCCCTATCCCGCCTTCGAGATCCCGGCCGAGGTGTACGCCGACTGGGACCACAAGGAAGCCGGCGCCAAGACAGAAGCCGAGTGGAACGACAGGTTCGCCGCCTACGCCGCCGCCTACCCCGAGCTGGCCGCGGAGTTCACCCGCCGCATGAAGGGCGAGCTGCCCAAGGACTTCCACCAGGTCGCGTTCGACACCGTGGTTGCCGCCCACACCAAGGGCGAGACCGTCGCCAGCCGCAAGGCCAGCCAGCTCGCGCTCGAAGCCTTCACCGCCGCGCTGCCCGAGATGCTCGGCGGCAGCGCCGACCTGACCGGCTCGAACCTCACCAACACCAAGAGCACGGCCGCCCTGCGCTTCGATCCGAAGACCGGCTCGGTGGTCATGAACGTGCCGGCCCTTCCTGCCAAGCAGGGCGCTGAAGACGAAGCCAAGCCCGAAGCCCCGGCCGAAGCGCCGCATGGCACCATCGGCCGCCACATCAACTACGGCGTGCGCGAGTTCGGCATGGCCGCCATCATGAACGGCGTGGCGCTGCACGGTGGCTACATCCCCTACGGCGGCACCTTCCTCACCTTCAGCGACTACAGCCGCAACGCCATCCGCATGGCCGCGCTGATGAAGCGCCGCGTGATCCACGTGTTCACGCACGACTCCATCGGCCTGGGCGAAGACGGCCCCACGCACCAGTCGATCGAGCACGCTGCCTCGCTGCGCCTGATCCCGAACCTCGACGTCTGGCGCCCTTCGGACACCGCCGAGACGGCCGTGGCCTGGGCCGTGGCGCTGCAGAACCAGTCGCGCCCGACCGCGTTGCTGCTGAGCCGCCAGAACATCGCCTACTCGCCCAAGAGCGAGCTCGGCGACATCAGCCGCGGCGCCTACGTGCTCTCCGAGCCGGAGAACGTCGGCCTCAAGAACAAGAAGACGGCGGCCGTCATCATCGCCACCGGCTCCGAAGTGCCGCTCGCGCTGGCAGCCCAGAAGCTGCTGGCCGAGAAGAAGATCGCCGTGCGCGTGGTGTCGATGCCCTCGACCACCACCTTCGACCGCCAGGACCTGGCCTACAAGAAGGCCGTGCTGCCCAAGAAGCTGCCGCGCATCGCCGTGGAAATGGGCTGCACCGGCGGCTGGTGGAAGTACGGCTGCGCGGCCGTCGTCGGCATCGACACGTACGGCGAATCGGCGCCCGCGCCGGTGCTGTTCAAGCACTTCGGATTCACGGCGGAGAACGTGGCCGCCACGGTCCAGGCGGCGCTCGATCTCTGAACACCGGCAGAGGCAGCGACCGATCGGCAAGTCACGATGAAGATCTCGCTTAACGCACGCGACTCGCTCTACTGGTTCAGCGGGTTGCTTGTGCTTTTCGCAATCTTGATCGCAATGGCAGGCATCGGAAAGATGCCCCCCTCTCTCGAAAGGCTGGCGGTCCATGAGATCCAGCCCACCAAAGTGTTGCGGGAGTTCGTACACAACAAGAGAACCGGATACTCCACGGACATGCGCTACATGCTCGCCGGTCTCGACGATCAAAAGAGAGAGATCACCTTCGGCTTTCCCAGCGAGCCGCAGGTACTGGAGCGACTGCAGAGGATTACCATGGACGCGACAACGCCTACGCGCGTCAAGTTGTGGGTCGAGAAAAGCGATTTCGCCACGGTGATGCAGTTGCAACAGGGCGACAGGATGATCTGGTCGCTTGCAGAGGCCACGGCAGAAAGTTGGCAGTCCGCCAAAGATCGCTTCCTTCAATCGGGCCTGGTGTTGCTTGCCAGTGCCGCCCTCTTCCTGTTCGCGCGCAAGGTGCGGGTAGCAGAATAGTTTTTAAACTCTAGGAGAACCCATGGCTATCAAACTCGGTATCAACGGCTTCGGCCGCATCGGTCGCAACGTGCTGCGCGCAGCCGTGCAGAACTTCAAGAACGACATCGAAATCGTCGCCATCAACGACCTGCTCGAGCCCGACTACCTGGCCTACATGCTCCAGTACGACTCGGTGCATGGCCGCTTCAAGGGTGAAGTGACGGTCGAAGGCAGCACGCTGATCGTGAACGGCAAGAAGATCCGCCTGACGCAGGAGCGCGACCCCGCGCAACTGAAGTGGAACGAAGTCGGCGCCGACATCGTGCTCGAGTCGACCGGTCTCTTCCTGACGAAGGAAACCGCGCAGAAGCACATCGACGCGGGCGCCAGGAAGGTGATCCTGTCGGCACCGTCGAAGGACGACACCCCCATGTTCGTCTACGGCGTGAACGACAAGAAGTACGCCGGCGAAGCCATCATCAGCAACGCCAGCTGCACCACCAACTGCCTGGCCCCGCTGGCCAAGGTGCTGAACGACAAGTGGGGCATCAAGCGCGGCCTGATGACCACCGTGCACGCCGCCACCGCCACGCAGAAGACCGTGGACGGCCCGAGCAACAAGGACTGGCGCGGCGGCCGCGGCATCCTGGAAAACATCATCCCGTCGTCGACGGGCGCGGCCAAGGCCGTGGGCGTGGTGATTCCCGAGCTCAACAAGAAGCTCACCGGCATGAGCTTCCGCGTGCCGACTTCCGACGTGTCGGTGGTCGACCTGACGGTCGAGCTGGTGAAGGAAGCCACGTACAAGGAAATCTGCGCCGAGATGAAGGCGCAGAGCGAAGGCGCGCTCAAGGGCGTGCTGGGCTACACCGAAGACAAGGTGGTGGCCACCGACTTCCGCGGCGACCCGCGCACCTCGATCTTCGACGCCGAAGCCGGCATCGCGCTCGACGGCACCTTCGTGAAGCTCGTGAGCTGGTACGACAACGAATGGGGCTACTCGAACAAGTGCCTCGAAATGGTGAAGGTCGTCTCGAAGTAAGACTTCACGGCCTCGACGAAAAACGCGCCCTCGGGCGCGTTTTTTATTTGGGCTCCTGCTCGCCGCTAGCGCAGCTTCTCGTTCCTGCGGACCTCGCTGCTCAGCTGCGAAGTCAACCGCGTCGCAGCCCGTCGCGCCGCCAACCCGAAGTCGCCCTTGAACTCCCCGAACTCGGCCGTGCCGTTGCCCACGGCGCGCACGCGCGTGACCTCGGCGCCTGCCGCATCGGTCACCACGCACGAGACCTCGGCCGTGAACGAGGTCGGCGGCCAGCTGATCCATGAGGACGAGCTCGAATCGGTCTTGATGCGCGGCGAGAACACCAGCGACACGCCCGCCGCCTCGTTGGCCTTCGCGTCGCCAGCGGTGCGCAGAACGACCACGTCGCGGTAGACGGCGCGCAACGCGTCGCGTATCGACTTCTCCAGGTCGCGGTACGGGTAGTAGCTCACGCGGTCGCCGCTGCCGCCTGGGGTGATCACTTCCAGGTCTCGATCCGCATCGGTCATCACGTAGGCGACCTTCTTCGGGATGAGGTGCGCCTGCGAGCGAGCCGGTGCGGTCTCGGTGATCATGGTGATCGGGTGCACGCAGCCGGCGAGCAGCAGCAGTGCCGACAGCGCCATGGCCACCGGAAGAGAAGAAGAAAAGGGGAACTGCATCGAAGCGCCTCCTGACCTCTGGGATCAACGGCCGATGGCGGCCACGAACTGCGGGTCGGCGTACACCTGCCGCAGCAGCGCACGCACGAGGCGCGGATACGCGGCCTGTCCGGCAGGCACGGCGACGATGCTCGCGTAGCTCGAATCGAAGGCGGTCTCGGCGCGGTAGGTCTTGCGCAGGCGCTGCGTGGCGTCGCGCGCGACGGTGATCTCCACGTCCATGCGGCCGGTGCCGTTGATCACGCCCAGGTCGATCTCGTTGGCCAGCACGCGCGCCGCGATGCGCGTGGGCGCCTTCGGGTCGTAGACGGAGATCTCGCTGAGGTCGCGCATCATCGCGTCCTGCAGGTACTGCGCGAAGCTGCCGCTGGGCGACAGCAGCCGGGCACTGCGCAGGCGCACGGTGTTGACCTTGTCGTCCGCATCGGTGGGCTGCGCCTTCGCGAGGGCCACCGGGCCGGGCCGCGTTGCCTCCAGCTTGTCGAGGGTCTCGTAGTCGGCCGCGTAGGGCGGCGCCAGCAATGGCGCGCAGCCGGTGGCCAGAACGGCGGCTGCCAGCGCGCCGGGCAAGAGCAGGCTGCGCAAACGCCAGCCCTGCTGCGAACTAAAGATCGCCATCCGTTCGGTCCCCTCTCTGCATCTTCACGAGGCCCGCGATGCATGCATCGTGCATCGGTGGCGCGTGCTCCCGGCGCGACGGTAGCACGCATCGCGCGGCGCGCGAATGCGTGATGCCGCGAAACCGGAAGGTGCGCGACGGGAGCGGAAAGGACGAACGGACTAAGACGGGCCTCAGACCGGCTCGAGCACGTGGATCAGCTTGCCCGCGGTGAGCTCCTTCGTCTTCTCGCTGTGCGCCTTCATGTGCGGCGCGACCGCGTGCGCCTGCAGGTGCGCCAGCGTTTCCCACTTCTCGATCACGACGAAGGTGTCGGGGCCGAAGCTGGCCTTCGACGCGGGGATGCCCTGCGCATCGACCGTGGCGCCGTACTCGATGCAGCCTGCCTCGGCCAGCACGGCCGCGCGGTTCTCGGCGAAGGCTTCGAGCAGCCTGGCGCGCTGGCCCGGCTTGGCGGTGATGACGGCGACGACGTGGATCATTGAAAAGTCTCCGGTTGGATGAGTGGTGAATGACGACGGTCGAATCTAAGAGATTCGGCGCGGCACTGCCGGTCAGGTCCGCGACAACGCCGCGGCCTTGTCCCTATCATCGCCTGCATGTTCTTCCCGCTCCCTCGCACGGCCACCGCGCCCTTCTGCCCTTCCGAAGTCAAGGGCAGCGTGGCCGTCCCGCAGGAACTGCCTTTCTTCAAGAAGCTGATGCGCTACGCGGGCCCGGGCCTGCTGGTGTCGGTCGGCTACATGGACCCGGGCAACTGGGCCACCGACATCGAGGCCGGCTCGCGCTTCGGCTACGGGCTGCTGTTCGTGGTGCTGCTGGCGAGCCTGTCTGCCATGCTGCTGCAGACGCTGTGCGTGCGGCTGGGCATCGTCGCGCGCAAGGACCTGGCGCGCGCCTGCCGCGAGCATTACTCGCCGCGCGTCAACCGTTTCCTGTGGCTGGGCGCCGAGCTGGCCATCGTGGCCTGCGACCTCGCCGAGGTGCTGGGCAGCGCGCTCGCGCTGCACCTGCTGTTCGGCGTGTCGATTCCGGTGGGCATCGGCATCACGGCTTTCGACACGCTGCTGGTGCTGGGCCTGCAGGGCGCGGGCTTCCGGCGCGTGGAGGCCATCGTGCTGGGGCTCGTCGGCACCATCGCGGCCTGCTTCGTCGTCGAGCTCGCGATGTCGCCGCCCAACTGGTTCGGCGTGGCGATGGGCTTCGGCCCGAGCCTGGAGCGGCTGCACCAGCCGGGCGCGCTGTACCTGGCCATCGGCATCGTCGGCGCGACGGTGATGCCCCACAACCTGTACCTGCATTCCTCCATCGTGCAGACGCGCCTGATCGCCGACACCGAGCCCGCTCGACGCGAGGCGGTGCGCTTCTGCACGCTCGACGCGGTGGTGTCGCTCTCGCTCGCGCTGCTGGTCAACGCGGCGATCATGGTGCTGGCGGCCAGTGCCTTCCACGCCACCGGCCACCGCGAGGTGACGGAGATCGACGACGCCTACCGGCTGCTGGAGCCCATCGTCGGCAGCGCCGTCGCGGCCACGCTGTTCGGCATCGCGCTGCTGGCTTCGGGCCAGAGCTCGACCTTCACCGGCACCATCGCGGGCCAGATCATCATGGAAGGCTTCCTCGACCTGAAGATCCCGTGCTGGCAGCGCAGGCTCATCACGCGTGCGCTGGCGCTGGGCCCGGCATGGCTGGGCGTGTGGTGGTTCGGCGACGGCGGCGTGGGCAAGATGCTGGTGCTCAGCCAGGTGGTGCTGAGCTTCCAGCTGCCGTTCGCGATGTGGCCGCTGATCCGCTTCACGAGCAGCCGCGCGCTGATGGGCGGCTTCGCCAACGGGCCGGTGGTGAAGTCGCTCGCGTGGCTGCTGTTCGGCGTGATCGGCGCGGCCAACGTGTGGCTCATCGCCTCCGTGGCCACGGGCAATTGAGCCGGCTTCAGGGCGTGCCCGCGTCCTTCCACAGGTGCACCAGCGCTTCGGGCGCCTCGGCTTCCGGCACTTCGAAGCTCACGGAGATTTCCTCGGTGCCCTGCACCAGCACCTCGACCCGATAGAAGCGCTGGTCGCCGCCGCTCACCGTCGCGCCGGGCTGGCCGGCATGGGGCACGGCGCTTTGCAGCGCGTCGCCGATCTGGCGGCGCAGCGCGTCGGTGCAGTCGCCGAGCTGGAAGCTGCGCGGCCGCGACAGGCCCGGCAGGTAGGCCAGCCCGCCTTCGCGCGTCACGCGCACGACGGTGGCTTCATCGAGCCGCGGCAGGCGGATCATGGCTCGGTCACTCCGGTGGCCAGCCATGCATCGGCCACGGCCTTGTGCACCGCGCTGCCCGCGCCGAAGCGACGCGACGCCATCTCGATGCTGAGCGTGGCGAAGGCCGCGAAGTCGGCGTCCGCGCGCAGGCGCCTGTCGCGCAGCGTGTCGTACCAGACGCGGCCCACGCCCTCCCACGCCGGTCCTTCCACGGCAACGGCAGCCAGGTAGAAGGCGCGGTTCGGAATGCCCGAGTTGATGTGCACGCCGCCGTTGTCCTGCGTGGTGGAGACGAAGTCCTTCATGTGCGCGGGCTGCGGGTCCTTGCCGATCACCGGGTCGTCGTAGGCGGTGCCGGGCTCGGCCATCGAGCGCAGGGCCTTCGCCTTCACGCTCGACATGAAGAGCCCGGCGCCGATCAGCCAGTCGGCCTGCCGCGCGGTCTGCTTCAGCGTGTGCTGCTTCACCAGCACGCCGAACACGTCGCAGATCGATTCGTTGAGCGCGCCGGGCTGCCCCTGGTAGACGAGCGCGGCCTCGTGGTCGATCACGCCGTGGGTGAGCTCGTGGCCGATGATGTCCACCGCGATGGTGAAGCGGTTCATGACCTGGCCGTCGCCATCGCCGAACACCATCTGCGCGCCGTTCCAGAAGGCGTTGTCGTAGTTCCTGCCGTAGTGCACGCTGCCGGTCAGCGGCATGCCCGCGCCGTCGATGGAGTCGCGCCCGTACACGTCGTGGTACAGCCGCCATGTGGCGCCGAGGTGCTCGTAGGCCTCGTCGGCCGCGATGTCGCCGGTGGCGGGCTTGCCTTCGGTGCGCACCAGCCTGCCGGGCAGCTCGGTCGTGTGGCCCGCATCGTGGATGGCGCGCTCGGGCGAGTCGGGCCGCGCTGGGCGCACCGGCGTGCCGGTGATGTTCGAGACCACCGCCGGCGGCACCAGGCCGCGCAGCGCGCGATGTTCGCGGTCGATGGTCAGCGTGTTGGCTGCGCAGTCGCTCAGCGGCGGGCTGGCGCTTTCGGCGAGCCGGCTCAGCAGGTACGGCGGCACGAAGGCGGGGGGCAGGATCTGCGGTTCGCGCGAGGGCATGGCAGGCCTTTCTCCAAGTGTCTTTCACGGGTGTCGACGGTTCCGGAACACCGTAGCAGAAACACAGGCTCACCTCTGTCGGATCGAGCCTCAAGCCCTGGGCGGCATGTCGTCTTTGCCCAGCGCAGCGGCCATGAAGTCGACGAAAGTTCGCACGCGCGCCGACAGCTGGTGGCGCTGCGGATAGACGGCGTAGATGTCGGCATCGGGCGTGCGGTAGCTGGCCAGCACCTGCACCAGCCTGCCGCTGCGCAGGTAGCGCGCGATGTCCCACTCGGCGCGCATCAGGATGCCGTGGCCGTCGAGCGCCCAGTTGACCGCGATCTCGCCGTCGTTGGTGCTGAGCATGCCGCGCGTCTTCACCGCCTCGGTGCGCTGCGCGCTGCCGCGCCCGGTGCTCAGCCGCCAGATGCCGTAGCCCTCGTCGCCCTGTCGGATGCCGATGCAGCGATGGCGCGTGAGGTCGTTGGGCACCTTGGGCTGTCCGGCGCGCGCGAGGTAGGCCGGCGAGGCGCACAGCAGGCGCCGGTTCGACGCGATGCGCCGCGCGATCACGCGGGCCTCGGGCGGCGCGCCGAAGCGGATGCAGACGTCGAAGGCGTCTTCGGTCAGCGGCGGCGGGTTCACCGAGAGCTGCAGCTGTACTTCGACCTGCGGATGCTTCTTCGCGAACTTCGAGATCAGCGGCGCCACGTGGCTGCGCCCGAAGCCCAGCGTGGCGTTCACGCGCAGCAGGCCTTGCGGCTCGCCCTTGGCGCCGCCCAGCAGCTGCGCCATGTCGTCGATCTCGCCGAGGATGCGGCGCGCGTGCGCCACGTAGAGCTCGCCTTCGGGCGTGAGGCTCATGCGCCGCGTGGTGCGGTTCACCAGCGTGACGCCCAGGCGCGATTCCATCTGCGCGAGCCGCTTGCTCACCGCAGGCGTGCTGATGCCGAGCTCGCGCGCTCCGGCGCTCAGGCTGCCGCTGGCCGCGAGCGTGGAGAAGAAACCGAGGTCGGCGGGATGTACCGGGGCTGCCATGGTCGATCCGATTGTTGAATTCAGGTTAACGATGGATTCACTTCCGGCGTGAATCGTTCGACGCGGCCGATCCTACAGTGGGAGCCCGACAGAGCACCTACACACGAAGAAGGACATCGACGATGAGCAGCTACAGCATCGCCACCATTCCCGGCGACGGCATCGGCAAGGAAGTGATACCCGCAGGCCGCCAGGTGATGGAGGCGCTGGCCGAGGCCTCCGGCGGCGCGCTGAAGTTCAGCTTCGAGGACTTCGGCTGGGGCGGCGACTGGTACCGCGCGCACGGCGAGATGATGCCGGCCGACGGCCTCGACGCGCTTCGCGGCAAGGACGCGATTCTTTTCGGCTCCGCGGGCGATCCGCACATTCCCGACCACATCACGCTGTGGGGCCTGCGCCTGAAGATCTGCCAGGGCTTCGACCAGTACGCCAACGTGCGGCCCACGCGCATCCTGCCGGGCATCGACGCGCCGCTGAAGCGCTGCAGGGCGGAAGACCTGAACTGGGTGATCGTGCGCGAGAACTCCGAGGGCGAGTACGCCGGCGTCGGCGGCCGCGTGCACCAGGGCCATCCGATCGAGGCCGCCACCGACGTGAGCATGATGACCCGTGCGGGCGTGGAGCGCGTCATGCGCTTCGCCTTCGGGCTGGCACGCTCGCGGCCGCGCAAGCTGCTCACGGTGGTCACCAAGAGCAACGCGCAGCGCCACGCGATGGTGATGTGGGACGAGATCGCGCTGCAGGTCTCGAAGGAGTTCCCCGACGTGAGCTGGGACAAGGAACTCGTGGACGCGATGACCGCGCGCATGGTCAACAGGCCCGCCACGCTCGACACCATCGTCGCCACCAACCTGCACGCCGACATCCTCAGCGACCTTGCGGCCGCGCTCGCGGGCAGCCTGGGCATCGCGCCCACCGGCAACATCGACCCGGAGCGGCGCTACCCGTCGATGTTCGAGCCCATCCACGGCTCGGCCTTCGACATCATGGGCAAGGGGCTCGCCAACCCGGTGGGCACCTTCTGGTCGGTGGTGATGCTGCTGGAGCACCTCGGCGAGACGGAGGCCGCGCGCCGCGTGATGGCAGCGGTGGAGCACGTCACGGCCAACCCCGCGCTGCACACGCGCGACCTGGGCGGCAACGCGACCACCGACGAGGTGACGCGTGCGGTGTGCGCGCACATAGCTGCAGAACCGCTGCGGCTGGCGGCCTGATCGGCCCCCAAGATTCCACGGTATCCGCGCGCCTCGAAGCGCGCGCCGCAGAACAACGAGCCGGAGACAAGACCATGAACGCTTCCTTGAACGCGCGTCCGTATCGGCGCACCTTGCTGCAGGCCGCAGCCATCGCAATGGGACTGGGCACCACCGCCCTCGCCCTCGCGCAGCAGGCTCAGGCCACCCCCGGTTGGCCCACGCGGCCGATCAGCCTCGTCGTGCCCTTTCCCGCCGGCGGCACCACCGACGTGCTGGCCCGCGCGCTGGCCGACAGGCTCTCGCAGTCGCTGGGCCAGCCGGTGGTGGTCGAGAGCAAGCCCGGCGCCGGCGCCACGCTGGGCGCCGACTACGTGGCGAAGGCAAAGCCCGACGGCTACACGCTGCTGATGGGCGCGGTGCACCACACCATCGCCACCAGCGTCTACAGGAAGCTGCCCTACGACTTCCAGAAGGACCTGGCGCCCATCACCGTGGTGGCGATGGTTCCGAACGTGCTGGTCGTCAACGCCGTGAACACGCCCGCGAAGACCGTGGCCGAACTGGTGGCGCTCGCCAAGGTCGCGCCCGAGAAGCTGGCCTACGGCTCCAACGGCAACGGCACGGCGCAGCACCTGATCGGTACGCAGTTCCAGGCCAGCACCGGCGCGAAGCTGCTGCATGTGCCCTACAAGGGAAGCGGGCCGCTGACCACCGACCTGCTCGGCGGGCAGGTGGCGATGTCCTTCGACACCATCACGCCGGTGCTGCAGCACATCAAGGGCGGCAAGCTGCGTGCGCTGGCGGTGACCACCGCGCGGCGCTCGTCGGTGTTGCCAGACGTGCCGACGCTGGATGAGGCCGGGCTCAAGGGCTTCGACATCGGCACCTGGTTCGGCGTGCTGGCGCCCGCGGCCACGCCGAAGGAGATCGTGGCGCGCCTGAACGCCGAGATGGTGAAGATCATCCATTCGCCCGATTTCGCGCAGCGCATGCAGGCCATCGGCGCCGAGCCGCTGGGCGGCACGCAGGAAGAGATGGCGCGGCAGATCCGCGAGGAGACGGCGAAGTTCGCGAAGCTGGTGAAGGAAGGCGGGGTGGCGATCGAATAGCGCCGCGCCGGATGGCGGACGGCGGCGTGCAGCCGGTTACGCACGCGCACACCTGCATTCAGCGGCATGGGCGCCGAGGCCATAGGATCAGGGCTTCCGAAATCACCGCCACCCGCCCATGTTCATCGTCACCCTCACCTACATCCGTCCGCTCGAGGAAGTAGACGCGCTGATGGATGCGCACATGGTCTGGCTCAAGAAGCACTACGAAAGCGGTCTTTTCGTGGCCTCGGGCCGGCAGGTGCCGCGCCATGGTGGCGTGATCCTCGCGCGCTCGGGCGACCGCGAGGGCCTGGAGGCGGTGCTGGCGCGCGACCCCTTCGTGCAGGGCGGGGTGGCGCGCACCGAAGTCATCGAGTTCCTGCCGCGCATGACGGCGCCGGGCGTCGAGATCCTCAAGAACTTCTAGCGCGCCGCGGCCGCATCCACCGGCAGCTCCTCGCGCCCGCCGGGGTGCCGGGCGAAGCGCGGCGCGTCGTGGCCGTGCACCGGCGCCGAGTCTTCCCAGGGCCAGCCGCCGAACTGCGTGCGGCGGTAGTCGGCCATGGTCTGGCTGATCTCGGCCTGCGTGTTCATCACGAAGGGCCCGTACTGGACCACCGGCTCGGCGATCGGGCGGCCCTGCAGCACCAGGAACTCCGCGGCCTCGGCGTCGCCGTTGGCGATCTCGACGTCCACGTCCGCGCGCAGCTCGATGGCCACCGGGCCCCGCACCTGCTCGCCACCGACCCGCGCGGCCGACCCCTTGAAGAAGTACAGCATGCGCCGCGTGCCCTCGCCGCTGGCGGCGGGCAGCGTCCATTGGGCGCCGGGCGTCATCTTCAGCGTCCAGATCGCCACGTCGGCATCTGCCTGCGCGGCCCACGAATCTGGCGGGGGCGCCAGCGGCTGGATCGGGGCCCGGCCGTTGGACGGGTCGTCGCCGAGCCGGCCCGCGATCACCGCGACCTCGGTGCGGCCGCCCTTCGCGTCGTCGGACACGAAGCGCGGGATGGCCTCCGACCAGAACATCGTGAAGTGCGGCTCGGCCATCTTGCTCTTCGCCGGCAGGTTGAGCCAGATCTGGAACAGCTCCAGCGGATTGGCGGCGTCGGCCTCGAGCAGCGGGAACATCTCGGAATGCACGATGCCCTTGCCGGCCGTGAGCCACTGCACGTCGCCGCCGCCGAAGCGCGCGGTGGCGCCCAGCGAGTCGGAGTGGTCGACCAGGCCCTTGCGAACGATGGTCACGGTCTCGAAGCCGCGGTGCGGGTGCGAGGGAAAGCCCGGCACCGTCTCGCCGTGGTACATGCTCCAGCCGTCCTTGCGGCTGAAGTCCTGGCCGATCTGGCGGCCGGCCAGCGAGGCCTCGGGGCCCATGCGGCCGTTGGCCTTCGGGTAGGCGTCGTCGTGGTAGACGCAGAAGAGGAACGGGTCGATCGTTTGCCACGGGAAGCCGAGCGGCTTGACCTGGACGACGGGGCTCCTGTTGTCGTTGTTGTTGTCGGACATGCGGATATTCCTTTCCTTGGGGCGCGCGGCCGATGATGCCGTGCCGGTGGGTGGAATATCGGGCCGCCGGCGCCTTTCGCCAGGGGCCTTCCGTGCAACAGTGAAGAGCGCGTATGGAACGATCGGCATCGTCCGGGTCCTCGGCGGCTGCGGCGCTGCCTCAGGGGTTCTGGTGAGTCACGGCGGCGTTCGGGTCCATGTAGACCAGCTCCCACAGGTGGCCGTCGAGGTCCTGGAAGCCGTGGCCGTACATGAAGCCGTAGTCCTTCGGCTCGGTCGGCGTGGTGCCGCCGGCCGCCTTGGCCTTGGCCACCAGCTCGTCGACCTCGGCGCGGCTCTCGCACGAGAGGCACAGCAGCACCTCGGTGCTCTTGGCGGTGTCGGCGATGCTCTTGGTGGTGAAGGTCTTGAAGAACTCCTCGACCAACAGCATCACGTGGATGCTGTCCTTCTGGACGACCATGCACGCGGCATTGGCGTCGGTGAACTGCTCGTTGAAGGTGTAGCCCAGCGCGGCGAAGAACGCCTTGGTCTTGTCGAGGTTCTTGACGGGGAGATTCACGAATATCTGCTTGGTGGCCATGGTGTCGTCCTGTCGATGAAGAAAAGAAGTGGGTTGTGGAGGTGTTTTCCGGCGTTTTGTGTACGCCGTCCACAAACGATATCAAATCAAATGGACGGCGTCCACATCTTTTTTCGAAGCCCGTGATCCGGTCGATGCGACCGCGATTGCAAGGGGAGAAACGGACCGGGCATCATGGCCACCATCATGGAAATCGAGTTCAAGTTCTGCATCCCCTCCGGCCGCCTGAAGGCCGTCGAAACCGCCCTCAGGCGCGGCACCGTCGAGCGCACCCGCCTGCAGGCCCGCTATTTCGACACCGCCGACCAGCGGCTGGCCGCCGACGGCATGGTGCTGCGGCTGCGCAAGGAGGGGCGGCGCTGGGTTCAGACCGTCAAGGCCACCGGTGACAACGCCCTGCACCGGCTGGAGCACAACGTCGATCTGGGCACGACGGGCCCGGCGCCGCAGATCGATCCCCAGCGCCACCAGGGCACGCCTGTGGGCGAGCGGCTTGCGAAATTGCTGGCGGATGGCACGCAATTGGTCGAACGGCAATCGACCGACATCGTGCGGCTCACGCGCGACGTGCGCGTCACCGGGCCCGGCGGCGCGGTGGTCGAGATGGCGCTGGACGTCGGCAAGGTCGTCGCCCACGCCGGCACGCCCGAGCAGCGCGAATCGCCGGTGTGCGAGCTCGAACTGGAGCTCAAGCGCGGCGACGTGCAGGGTCTGGTCTCGCTCGCGCGGCGCTGGTCGCAGCAGCACGGGCTGTGGTTCAGCACCGTCTCGAAGGCCGAACGCGGCGCGCGGCTGCTTGCGGCGCAGGAGACCGTGGAAGCCGTGAAGGCCGAGCCGCCGCGCTTCGCCGACCAGCACCCCGACGGCCTGGCCATCCGTCAGGCCGTGGTCGCCTCGTGCCTCGCGCAGATGCTGCCGAACGCGAGCGAGATCGCCGCGGGCAGCACCGACGAGGAGCAGATCCACCAGCTGCGCATCGGCATCCGCCGCCTGCGCACCGCCCTGCGCGAACTCGCGTCGCTCGACCCCGCCTCGGGCCTCGCCGAAGCCGCCGAATGGGAGCCTCCGCTGGTCGACGCCTTCCGCGCCCTCGGTGCACTGCGCGACCGCGAGCAGGTCGTGAAGCTGGCCCAGCCGCGCCTGCGCGAAGCCGGCGCGCCCGACTTCGACCCGCTGGCCGCCGACGATGCCGCCGCAGCCGATGCGCCCTCGCCCGGCGACATCGTGCGCGCCCCGGCCTTCCAGAACGTGCTCGTCTCGCTGATCGGCTTCACCGCGGCGAAGCCGGCCGAACCGGCGCCCGAGACTGCCGCTGAAGGCGATCCGCCATCAGCACCGGTAGGCGCCAACGACGCCCGCCGCCTTCTGCGAAAGCGCCTGCGGCGGCTCCACAGGCAGGTGCTGCGCGACGGCGAGCGCTTCGAATCGCTGGACACCGAAAGCCAGCACCGCGTGCGCAAGCGCCTCAAGCGCCTGCGCTACCTCGCGGAGTTCGTGGCGCCACTTTTCGACGAGAAGGAAGAAGGCGGCGCCGCCGGCCGCTACCTGAAGGCCCTGCGCCCCGCGCAGGACGCGCTCGGCGAATTCAACGACGAGGCCGTCGCGCTCGCCCTGTACCGCGAGGCCACCGCGCGCGACGCGCGCGCATGGTTCGCGGTGGGATGGTTCACCGCGCGGCACGCGGCCGGGGCGAAGGCCTGCCGCAAGGCGCTCGCGAAGATCGAGGATGCGGCGAGGTTCTGGAAGAAAAGCTAGCCGTGGATGGACACGGCCCGTTCAGTGATGGTGCCCGTGCGCCCCATGAACATGCCGGTGCTCGATCTCCACCGGCTGCGCCGCGCGCACGTCCGTCACCTGCAGGCTGAACTTCAGCGCCTTGCCGGCCCAGGGATGGTTGCCGTCGAGCAGCACGACCGGGCCCTTGATCTTCATCACGGTGAAGACGTGCTCGCGGCCGTCGTCGAGGCGGCCCTGCAGCTGGCCGCCGACCTTCACGCCTGGCGGGAAGTCGGTCTTGGGGATGCTGCGCACCAGTGACTCGTCGCGCTGGCCGAAGGCGTCTTCGGGGGCGAGGTTCAGAACGGTCTGGTAGCCCTTTTCCTTGCCGTCCAGCGCTTCCTCGATCTTGGGCAGCGTGTTCTGGTAGCCGCCATGCAGGTAGGCCATCGGCTCGGGGCTCGCCTCGATGAGCTTGCCCTGGGCGTCGGAGACTTTGTACTTGATGGTGACGACGGTGTCTTTTTCGATTTTCATTGCAACAGTTTCTTGAATCCAAAGTGTTGGATTAAATCATTAGATGTCGTCAATGTTAGCGAATCCTATGAGTTGTTCCTCTGCTGCAATGGATTGTCGCCACTCTTGTAGCATGTTGATTTGCAGTTTGATTGCGGTTAGCAGATGTTGGTCAAATTCATTTGCAAATTTCTCCCCTCTATCTCTAGAAATTTGCAGATAGCTTCTTTGTGTAGATGTTGGGTCATTCAGGAAGCCAATATTCCAAGGAGTGGCTGCATTTTGAAAAAGAAGACGAAAAGCTCTACTGTCAAGAGCTTGCTGATGGTAGGTTAACGATGGCCGATTTCGCTGAGTGTAATATGCTGGCTGTTTGGTGCCATCCCGCTCAACAAAGCTCTTTTTAACTCCAAGTCCTTCTAAATACCTGTGAACATCCAAAATGCCAACTTCCGAGATATCTGAGAGTATGCTCGAGAGGCTGGAATGAAGGTCGGGTATTAGGAAGTATTTCGTTGCGCGATGAGTGTCTATTTGCTGCAGAAAAAGCAATTCTTGCTGCCAGTAGCTCCAACGGTCAGCAACGAGTTTTTCGTAAAAACTCTTTGCGACATCTTCAGGTCTGGATTTTATGTAGCGGGCGGCGAAGAATTCAGCAACACTTGAATGAACAAATGTAGTCTTCTTCCCTTCCTCCACAAGCAAGCACGTTATTTTTCTGATGTCATATAAAAAATCATCTGCGTTAGCAGAAGATTTTGTGGCTGATAGACTTGCTGCTGCGAGAGTATGAAGTAGTTCATTTTCAATCGTTGCGAGCTGGCGCTTTCGGGTAGAGAAGCATAGGGCTTCGAAAGCCTGTTGAATTTCTCGATCGGTGAGTTTTGTCTTTCTTGACCGTCTCCATCCTAATTTCGAACCATCATGCCGAATGAGGAGAATTTGAAACAGCTCCTCATAGAATTCTGAGAATTCCAAGGGGATTTTTTGCGCCGCTCGATAAGATATTGCAAGCAATGTCGCCAGCAAAGGTGTAACAACCAGTTGTTTGATTTGTAGAGGGGAGGCATTGATTGCGGCAACTAATTTGTCTGCAAATGCCGAATCGCCTCGAGTTACTTTTTTATAAAAGGGGCGAAGATCGTCAAGGGAAAGTGGTGCGACGTCGAGGGAGTGGAAGTTCGTGAGATGTTTGCACTCCGAGTCGGGTCGAGAGGTAATTACTATTCTGCATGTGCTGTATTTATTGCTCAAATCCTCAAGCTGACTCATGAGTGCGGAAATAAATTGAGGCTCCACCTCATCGAAACCATCAAGTAGGAAGGTTATTTTTCCTTGAACAGCAAAGAATTTAAATAATTCAGCGTCCGCATTGATATCTAAAAGGGCGCCAAGCCTGGTAATTAGATGCGTCTCCAAAGTATTGTTTCCTACATTCCGGAGCTCGCAGAGTAACGGTACACGCGTGCCAGATCGTATTTCTTTGCCCAATAGGTAGCGCAGAAGGATTGATTTTCCTTGGCCGGCAGTTCCGAAAAGGAGGTTGTGTAAGTCAGGCAGATCGTCTAAAGAGGCAAGCTGCGTTTTATTGTTGCCAGAACTGGTCGTGTAATTGACCGATACAGGATAGAAAAAACTGCTCAAGCTCAGAGGCCGATCGGTGTGCCAGATTGTCTTTATTCGCTGACTTTCCCAAAGGCGTTTGTGGAGCTCTCGAATTTTCGAGGCTGTCTTAATTTGGCCAATTTTTTCCTGCAACTTCCCGGATGCAGTCAGATATAAATTTTCAAATGGCTTGCGGAGCAGCGAAATGGGTACTGTGAAATCTGGCATTTGTTTTTTGCTTTTATGTCTTAACTGAAATTAATTCATTATCGATTTAATATGCGCTTGTGCCGGATATAGCGGGTTTTGAAACCCCGATTCAATAAGTCTTTGTACGGTAGGTTGTCTCGCTTTGTATCGGGTAACAACCCTGAAGAAGGCCGACTTCAAACTGAGTCAGATGGTTCGGCAAAGTCGACGTACATCCTGGTTGCCTAAAGGACAGTCGGTGAGGCCGTGACGAGCTTGCCCATCACCAGCCCGATGAAGGCCGACACCGCCAGCGGCAGGTGCTTGCGGCTCGGGTACACGACGTTGAGACCCCGGCCGGTGTACTCGTACTGAGGCAGCACGCGCACCAGCTGGCCGGCCTGCTCGTCGCGCGTGGCCATGGCGGGCGGCAGCTGCGCGATGCCCAGCCCCGCGAGCGCGGCCCTGCGCAGCGCCTGGGCGGTGTTGCCGGTGAAGCGGCCGGTGACCTGCACTTCTTCCTCCACGCCGTCGGGGCCGGTGAGGCGCCAGGTGGTGTGGCCGGTGGGCGTCGAGGGTGTCACGCAGTCGTGTCCGGCCAGATCCTGCAGGCTCTTCGGTTCGCCGCGCCGCGCGATGTAGGCGGGGCTCGCGAGCAGGCCTGCACTGCGGGTGGCCAGCCGCCGGCCGACGTAGCCAGAGTCGCGCAGCACGCCGCCGCGGAAGGCCACGTCGATCCGCTCGGCGATCAGGTCGGCGGCCGCGTCGCTGAGCACGAAGTCGAGCTTGACCAGCGGATGCTCGGCCAGGAAGTCGGCCACCCATTCCATGGGGAAGAAATCGAAGAAGTCCGCCGGCGCGGCCACCCGCACGAGGCCGCTGGGCTCCTGGCCGCCGGCCGCCAGCGCCTGCCCGGCGGCGGCCAGCCCGTCGATCAGGCCGGCGCACCGGTCGTGGAAATCCTGCCCGGCGCTGGTGAGCGTGAGCTTGCGGGTGGAGCGCTGCATCAGTCGGGTGCCCAGCTGCGATTCGAGCTGCTGGATGCGCCGGCTCACGGTGTTGGGCGGCAGGCCCAGCCGCCGGGCGGCCTCGGCAAAGCTGCCGTGGCGCACCACCTGGACGAAGACGGCGACGTCGTTGAGGTCGAACATGGCGGCTGATTCCTTCAATTCATGGACGAGTGCAATCCGACTCTACCGTCTAGTCGATCAATAGGTGCGCGCCTAACCTTCTGCCCATGACTTCCACATCGCTCGCTTCCCCCACGCAACGCCGCATCGTCTGGGGCGTGCGCATCCTGCTGGCCCTGGCTTTCGGCGCTGCCGGAGCCGCCAAGCTGGCCGGCGCGCCGCAGATGGTCCAGGTGTTCGACGCCATCGGCTTCGGCCAGTGGTTCCGCTACGTGACGGGCCTGGTCGAGGTCGGCGGCGCCGTGCTGCTGCTGGTGCCCGCGACCGGCTTCCTCGGCGGCCTGCTGCTGTTCGCGACCATGGTCTGTGCCGTGGCCACGCACCTCGCGCTGATCGGCGGCAACCCGGCGCCGGCCGTGGTGCTGGCTGCGCTGTCGGGCTTCGTCGCCTGGCGGCTGTGGCCCGTGCCGCAACCGGCCACGGCCGCCTGAGCTTCCCTTCATTCTTCTTCTTCTTCTTCTTCTTCTTCCAGACCCCACGGAGTACCTCATGACCGCACAACAACCCCGCATCGGCATCATCCTCGGCTCCACCCGCGAAGGCCGCTTCGGCGAGAAGCCCGCGCAGTGGATCCACGAGATCGCGAAGCAGCGCACCGACCTTGCCTTCGAGCTGGTCGACCTGCGCGACCACCCGCTGCCCCTTTTCGACGAAGCCGGCGCGCCGGCCTGGGGCCCGGTGAAGAACGAGGCCGCCCAACGCTGGCAGGCGAAGCTGGCCAGCTTCGACGGCCTGATCGTCGTCACGCCCGAGTACAACCACGGCCCCAGTGCGGTGCTGAAGAACGCCATCGACTGGGCCTACAAGGAATTCATCCGCAAGCCGATCGGCTTCGTGGGCTACGGCGGCGTGGGTGCTGCGCGCGCGGTCGAGCAGCTGCGGCTGGTGGCCGTCGAGATGCAGATGGCGCCGGTGCGCCACGCGGTGCACATCGGCATGGTCGAGTTCCTCGGCATCTGGCAGCAGGGCAAGAGCTTCGGCGACTTCCCGCACCTCGCGCAGTCGGCCACGGCGCTGCTCGACGACATCGCCTGGTGGACGAAGGCACTGAAGACCGCAAGGGAGGCCGTATGACCGCCGCAGTCGCAACGCGGGCCCGCGCCATCGTCTACCGTACGCGCGGTTCGCGCCACGGCGGCATCACGCGGCTGATGAGCCCAGGCGACCTGGGCGAGTTCCTCAAGCCCTTCGTGTTCCTGGACCTCTTCGGCTTCGAGGTCACGGGCGGCCACAAGGGCTTCGGCCTGCATCCGCACTCGGGCATCGCCACGCTGACCTGGCTGATGGAAGGCGACACGCAGTACGAGGACACCACCGGCGAGCAGGGCACGCTGCATGGCGGCGGCGTCGAGTGGATGCGCGCCGGCAACGGCGTGTGGCACACCGGCGCGCCCGCGCCCGCGCCCGGCGTGGAGCGCGTGAGCGGCTTCCAGCTGTGGGTGGCGCTGCCGCCTTCTGAAGAAAACGCGCCCGCGCAGAGCATGTACCTCGCGCCCTCGCAGGTGCCGCAGGAAGGCCCGGCGCGCGTGCTGCTCGGCCGATACGGCGCGGCGCAGAGCCCCGTCGCGGCGCCCTCGCCGATGAACTACCTGGCCGTGAAGCTGAAGGACGGCGAGCGCTGGAGCTATGTGCCGCCGGCCGGCCACACCGTGGGCTGGGTCGCGCTCAGCGCGGGCAGGCTCGAAGCGGGCGACGACACCGGCGGCCCCATCGCCGCCGGCGAGCTCGCGGTGTTCGAGGAATCGGGCGCGGCCATCGACTTCGTGGCCCATGGCGACACCTCCTTCGTGCTGGGCTCGGCAGTGAAGCATCCGCACGAACTGGTGATGGGCTACTACTCGGTGCACACCAGCAAGGCCGCGCTCGAGCAGGGCGAGGCCGAGATCCGGCGCATCGGCGCGAAGCTGCGGCAGGAAGGGCGGCTCGCCTAGCCCCCGGGTAGTAAGTAACCCGGCATGCGCCGGGCGGGCGGCTGCGCCAGAATCGTTCGCTTCATCCCTTCATCGAACGATCCGACTGGTTTTGCAGCCAGCCTCAGCCCCGCCATGAACATCGCCGATTCCTTCGTCACCAACGCCGCCCGCTTCGTCGAGATCCGGCGCGACATCCACGCGCACCCCGAGCTCGGCTTCGAGGAGCACCGCACCTCCGACAAGGTCGCGAAACTGCTCGCCGAATGGGGCATCGAGGTGCACCGCGGCATCGCGGGCACGGGGCTCGTCGGCGTGCTGCGCAAGGGCACGGGCAGCCGCACCATCGGCCTGCGCGCCGACATGGACGCGCTGCCGCTGCACGAGGCCAACGAGTTCGCCCACAAGTCGACCAACCCCGGCCGCATGCACGCCTGCGGCCACGACGGCCACACCACCATGCTGCTGGCCGCCGCCTGGCACCTGTCGCAACAAGGGCCCGACGACTTCGACGGCACGGTGAATTTCATCTTCCAGCCCGCCGAGGAGATGGGCAAGGCCGGCGCGAAGAAGATGATCGACGAGGGCCTGTTCGAGCGCTTTCCGTGCGACGCCGTCTTCGGCCTGCACAACTTCCCGGTCGGCGACGTGGGCCGCTTCGCGCTCAACGAAGGCGCGCTGATGGCCTCGAGCAACACCTACTTGATCACCGTGCGCGGACGCGGCACGCACGCCTCGATGCCGCACACCGGCATCGACCCGGTGGCGGCGGTGGTCACGCTCGCGCAGCAGCTGCAGACCATCGTGGCGCGCACCATCCCGAGCACCGAGCGCGCGCTGCTCGCCGTCACGCAGCTGCAGGGCTCCGATGCACCGAACGTGATTCCCGACGTCGCCACCGTGGGCGGCACCATCCGCACCTTCTCCATCGACGCCATCGACAAGCTCGAGGCCCGCCTGCGCGAAGTGGCGGCTGGCGTGGCGGCGGCGCACGGCTGCACCGCCGAGGTGTTCTTCAAGCGCTCGTCGCCGCCGACCGTGAACCACCCGGCCGAGGCGCGCTTCGCGGCCGGTGTGATGCGCGAGGTGGTGGGCGACGACATGGTCACCGACGACTTCCCCGCCGTGATGGGCGCCGAGGACTTCGCCCACATGCTGCTCGCGCGGCCCGGCTGCTACGCCTTCCTGGGCAATGGCGACGGCGATCACCGGCTCGACGGCCACGGGCCCGGGCCTTGCATCATCCACAACACCTCGTTCGACTTCAACGACGAGATCATCCCGATCGGCGCGAGCTACTTCGTGAAGCTGGTGCAGCGCTGGCTGCCGGCGCGCGGCTGATCGGCATTCCCTTTTCCTGTTGATGATGAAAGCGGCCACCCAGATGAGCACGACCCCGTTCACCCGACGTTCTCTCGCAGCCTTTTTCGCGGCCGGCGCCGCTGCTTTGGCGATCGGCGTTCCGGCGCATGCGCAGCAACGCGTGATCCACATCGTCGTGCCCTTCGGCACCGGCGCGGTGCAGGACACGGTGGCGCGCGCCTTCAACAACGAGCTGGGCGCCGCGCTGAACGCCAGCGCCATCGTCGAGAACCGCGCGGGCGCGGGCGGCACCGTGGGCGCGGCTATCGTGGCGCGCGCGCCGGCCGACGGCAACACGCTGATCCTCGCGGCCGCGAGCCACAACATCGCGGGCTTCCTCTACAGCAAGCTCAGCTACGACCCGCTGAAGGACTTCGTCGGCGTCGCCAATGTCGGCAACGCGGGCTACGTGCTGGCGGTGGCCAGCGGCATGGGCGTGTCGAGCACGGCCGACTTCATCAAGGAGGTCAAGGCCAACCCCGGCAAGTACAACTACGCCTCCGCCGGCAACGGCAGCGCCACGCACCTGGCGATGGCCTCCTTCCTCGCGAAGGCCGGCCTGCAGATGACGCACATCCCCACCAAGTCGACCGGCGAGGCCGTCAACGAGGTGCTCGCTGGCCGCGTGCAGGCGGTGATCTCCTCGAGCATCGGCGTGATCGGCTTCCAGGACGACGCCCGCATGAAGCTGCTGGCCTCCACCGGCCAGTCGCGCAGCCCCTTCCTGCCCAAGCTGCCGACCGTGGCCGAGAGCGGGCTGCCGGGCTACGCCTTCGACTCGTGGATCGGCCTGCTCGCCCCCGCCGGCACGCCCAAGGCCGAGGTCGAGCGCCTGAACGCCGCAGCCAACAAGGTGCTGGCCGACCCGGCGATCCAGGAACGCTTCAAGCGCCTGGGCGTGGAGCCGCGCAGCCAGAGCGCGGAGGAGTTCCAGAAGCTGCTGCGCGCGGACTGGGATGCGATGGGCGCGGTGGTGAAGGCGTCGGGGGCCAAGGTCGACTGACGGCGTGAAATTACAAGCCTGACCCTATATTCAATAAAAATAAGGCAAAGCCGATATTTTGACAAAACAAGCCAGGGCCGATATTCTGCAGCCGCAATGGACTATCCCCTGCGCTTCGTCGATCAGCTGCGGCCGCACCTCAAGGCCCTGCGCAAGCAGCGCGGCCTGACGCAGGCGCAGGCCGGCGCCCTCGTCGGCGTCAGCCAGGCCCGCATCGCGGAGATCGAGGCGAACCCCGGCGCGGTCAGCTTCGAGCAGCTGATGAAGCTGCTGTCGGCGCTGGGAGCCTCCTTCTGCCTTCGCGACGAGGCTGCGCCGAACACCGTTCCCATTGCCGCGGAAGAACCCGCCCAGTACGACGCCGTGAAGCTTCCGCCCGGCCCATGGACCGCCACGCCGATGAGCGACCAGTCGGTGCTGGTGCGCCTGGAGGCCGAATCGCCGGGTGCGCCGGGCGAATCGCTTCGTGCGCTCCAGGCGCTGAACCCCGGCAAGGACGTCAAGCCCACCTCGCGCCGGAACTTCGTCGTCCGGCCCAAGAGGGAGTCGTGGTGACGCAGGCCCTCGACGCCTGGATGAACGGAGAGCGCGTAGGCACCTGGATCGTCGAGCGCGGCGCCCATTCCTTCCGCTATGACCCGGCGTGGTTCGAATCGCCGCGGCGGCGGTCGCTGTCGCTGTCGATCCCGCTCAACAGCGCACTCGAGGTTCGCGGCGAGGTGGTCCGCAACTACTTCGACAACCTGCTGCCCGACAACGACAGGATTCGCGCGCGGCTGCGCAACCGCTTCCGGCTCAAGGACGCCACGGCCTTCGGCCTGCTCGAAGCCATCGGCCGCGACTGTGTCGGTGCCGTTCAACTCGTGCCCGAAGGCGCCGTGCCGCAAGGCTGGAACGCCATCGACTGCGAGCCGCTGGACGAGGCGCAGATCGCCGAGCTGCTGCATGCCGTGCCGTCCGAAGACGTGCCGCAAGGCATGCGCGACGAAGACCTGTTTCGCATCTCGCTGGCCGGCGCGCAGGAAAAGACGGCGCTGACCCGCTGGAATGGCGCATGGTGCCGGCCGCATGGCGCCACGCCCACCACGCACATCGTGAAGCTGCCGCTCGGGCTGATCGGCGGCTCCAGGCGCGTCGACGCCTCCGATTCCGTGCAGAACGAATGGCTGTGCGCGCAGATCGTGCTGGCCCTCGGCCTGCCGGTGGCTCCGACTTCCATGGCCACCTTCGGCGGGCAGACGGTGCTGGTCGTGGAGCGCTTCGACCGCGAGTCGATGGACGGCGGGACCTGGATCGCACGCCTGCCGCAGGAAGATTTCTGCCAGGCCCTGGGCCTGCCGTCAGAAAGGAAGTACGAGCAGCACGGCGGGCCCGGCATGTCGAAGTGCCTGCAGCTGCTGCAAGGCAGCAGGAGCGCGGAAGACGGCGCGCGCTTCCTGCTCGCGCAGCTGGCTTTCTTCCTGCTCGCGGCCACCGACGGGCATGCCAAGAACTTCTCGATCCACCTCCAGCGCGGCGACGCCTACGAGATGACGCCGCTGTACGACGTCATCTCGATGTGGCCGTATTTCGGCGATGGCGCCAATCAGTTCCAGCCGCGCAGGGCGGGCCTGGCGATGGCGATCCGCTCGAGGAACGTGCACTACGTGTTCCAGACCATCCAGGCTCGCCACTGGCATGGCCTGGCGATGAAGAGCGGCGGCATCGGCGTGTGGAACGCGATGCTCGACCTGGTGGCATCTGTGGACGCCGCGCTGGGCGAGGTCGAGGCTCTGCTGCCGCCGGACTTTCCCGCGCGCACCTGGGAGGCCATCTCGCAGGGCATGCGAGGCGAGGCGAAGCGATTCCTGGCGGGCGCCGACATCGCCTCGCGGGAGGCTGCTCAGGACTCCGCGCTCAGGACTCCGAAGTGAACCCGATCTGCTTCACCAGCGGCCCCCAGCGCTCGTACTCGGCCTTCTGGTCGGCGGCCATGTCCTGCGGCGTGCCGCCGTTCGCGACCAGGCCGACCAGGGCCAGCGCGTCGATCACGGCCTTGTCCTTCAGCGCCCGGGTGATGGCCGCGTTGGCGGTGGCGATGGTGGCGGCGGGCGTCCTGGCGGGCGCGTAGAAGCCGAACCACTCCTCGGAGGTCACGTCGGGGTAGCCCAGCTCCGCGAAGGTCGGCACGTCGGGCAGGAAAGGCGAGCGCTTCTTGCCGGAGGTGGCCAGCACGCGGATGCGGCCGGCCTTCACGTACTGCAGGTAGTCGCCGCTGGGGTTCATGGCCGCCGCGATCTGGCCGCCCACCAGGTCGGTGATGCTGGGCACGGTGCCGCGGTAGGGCACGTGCTTGAGATCGACGCCCGCGCGCATGCCCAGCAGCGCGCCCAGCAGGTGCGGCATGGAGCCGGCGCCCGGCGAGCCGTAGCTGGCCTTCTCGGGGTTGGCCTTGGCCCAGGCCAGGAAGTCCTTCAGCGTCTTGACCTCGGCCGGGACCGAGGGACCCACGGCCAGGCCGTGGAACATCACCGCGCCGATGGAAACGGCCGTCACGTCCTCGGGCTTGTACGAGAGCTTCGGATAGATGTACGGATACACCGAGAGCGCCGAGACAGGTGCCAGCGCCAGCACCGAGCCATCGGCCGGCGCGGCCTTGAGCGTCTCCAGTGCGATGCGCCCGCCCGCGCCGGGCTTGTTCTCCACGAAGCCCGGGTTCTTGCTGTAGGCCGTGCCACCGAGCTTCTCGGCCACGCGGCGCGCCACGCTGTCGCCGGCGCTGCCGGCGGGAAAGCCGTAGATGACCTTCACCTGCTCCAGCGCCTGCGCGATGGCGGCGAAGGGCGTCAGTGCGCCGGTGGCGGCGGCGCCTGCCATGGCGTTGAGGAAGTGGCGTCGTTGCATGTGCTGTGTCTCCTTGAGTTTGTGTGTTTGCGAAAGGGCTGGGGAAAACGGAAGGCGGCCCGGGAGGCTGCCGCGGAATCAGGCCGCCGCGCGCCGGCGGGCGTAGTCGATGAAGAACGCAAGGCTGCGCGGGTTCTGCATGCTGTCGGGGCTCGCCACCTTGTCGGCCGGCGTGCCCAGCAGCAGCTTGCGCAGGGGCACTTCCATCTTCTTGCCGCTCAGCGTGCGCGGGATCTCGTCCACCTGCACGACGTCGTCGGGCACGTGGCGCGCCGACGCCTTGGTGCGGATGGCGGTGCGGATGCGCTCGATGAGGGCCGCGTCGAGCGCCATGCCCGGCTGCAGCACCACGAACAGCGGCATGAACGAAGGCCGGCCCAGGTATTCGAGGTCGACCACGACGCTGTCGCGCACCTCGGGCAGCTGCTCGACCACGCGGTAGATCTCGGCGGTGCCCATGCGGATGCCGAAGCGGTTGATGGTGCTGTCGGAGCGCCCGTAGATCACCGCGCTGCGCCGCGGGGTGAAGCGGATCCAGTCGCCGTGGCGCCAGACGCCGGGAAAGATCTCGAAGTAGCTCTCGCGGTAGCGCCGGTTCTCGGGGTCATTCCAGAAGTACAGCGGCATCGATGGCATGGGCCTGGTGATGACCAGCTCGCCCACTTCGTCGACCACCGGCCGGCCGGCGTCGTCGAATGCGTACGCCGCCACGCCGAGCTCGGGGCACTGGATCTCGCCGGCGTGCACCGGCAGACTGGGCGCGCACGCCACGAAGCCCGAGGCGATGTCGGTGCCGCCGCTGATCGAGGCCAGCCAGAGGTCGGGCTTGACGGCGTCGTAGACCCACAGATAGGCCTCCACCGGCAGCGGGGAGCCGGTCGCGTTGATGGCGCGCAGGCGGTCCAGGTTCGCGGTGTCGCGCGGACGCAGGCCGTCTTTCATGCAGTTGGCCAGGTAGGCCGCGCCGCAGCCGAACAGCGTGACGCCCTGTTCGCCGATGAAGCGCCACAGCGCGCCGGCGTCGGGCCAGGCGGGATTGCCGTCGAACAGCACGATGCTCGCGCCGGTCAAAAGCGCGCCCACCTGCAGGTTCCACACGATCCAGCCGGTGCTGCCGAGGAACAGCAGCCGGTCGCCTGCGCGCAGGTCGTGCTGCAGCGCCATGGTCTTCAGGTGCGTGAGCACGATGCCGCCGTGGCCGTGCACCATCGCCTTGGGCAGGCCGGTGGTGCCCGACGAATAGACGATCCACAGCGGGTGGTCGAAAGGCAGGCGCTCGTAGCGCGGCGGCGCGTCCTCGCGCAGCGCGTCGGCCCAGTCGACGCGGTCGCGCCAGTCGGGTGCCGGGGGCTCGTCGGCCGGGCCCGGCACGTGGACCACGCGCTTCACGCTGGGCAGCTCGGCCAGCAGCTCCTTCACCTGGGCGCTGCGGTCGTGGTGCTTGCCGTTGTAGCGGTAGCCGTCGGTCGCCAGCAGCAGGCAGGGCTCGATCTGGCGCAGCCGGTCGAGGACCACGCCGGGGCCCATGTCCGGCGCGCAGCTCGACCAGATGGCGCCGATGCTGGCGCAGGCCAGGAAGGCGACGACGGTCTCCGCCCAGTTGGGCAGGTAGCCCGCAACCCGGTCGCCGGGGCCGATGCCCCATGCGCGCATCCGGCCGGCCAGCGCGGCGGTGTCGCGCTCCAGCTCGGCCCACGACATGGCGCGCAGCGGCGCGTCTTCCCGGCGCGAGATGATCGCCAGGCTTGCCGGGTCATTGCCCACTCTGCGGAACACGTTCTCGGCGTAGTTCAGCCGCGTGCCGGGAAACCACTGCGCACCGGGCATCTCGCGCTGCCCGAGCACCGGTTGCGCATCGCCCTCGCCCACCACGCCGAAATACTCCCGGATCGACTGCCAGAAGAGTTCCAGCGAGTCGACGGACCACTGCCAGAGCTCCTCGTAGCCGCCCGCCGGCACGCCATGGCGTTCGGCCAGCCACTGCTGGTAGGCATGCAGGCCGCTGGCGCGGACCTGTTCGGCCGAGGGGGTCCACAGCAGCTGGCCGTGGGCGTCGGAAGGGGGCGAATCGTGCATCGTGCGGCTGGAATCCGGAGGGCCGCCCGACGGGCGGTTCGGGCCGGATTGTTCGGGCGATGCGGAAGCGATACTGTTGAAAATGAGACATTTGACTTAAGGGTTTGCCCGTTGGAAAAGAAGCCAGACGAACTGCCGGACGCGCTTCGCCAGAGCGCATCGCAGCCGCCGCCTTCCCGACGCCCGAAGGCGGATGGACCCGCGGGCTTCGGCATCGACGAGCTGCTTCGCCTGTCGTCGTGGAGCGCGCCCTTTCCCGCGCCGCTGCGCAAGCGGGTGATGGAGCGCATGCGCGAGCACCGGGTGTCGCGCGGCCAGCTGCTGGCGCGGCGCGGCGAGATCCCGTCGGCCTGGTTCGGGCTGATGGAGGGGCTGCTGAAGACCTCGGTGCTCTCCGCCGACGGCCGCAGTTCCACGCTCGGCGGCATCCTGCCGGGCTGCTGGTTCGGCGAGGGCGCGCTGCTGCGCGGCAAGCCTCGCCATGCCGACTACGTGGCGCTGCGCGACAGCCGCGTGGCGCTGCTGCCGCAGGACGACTTCGCCCGCCTGCTGCAGGAGCACCCGCCCTTCAAGGACTTCATCTACGGCCAGATCAACGAGCGCCTGCACTACTTCATGGACCACGTGGGCGACGTGCGGCTGATGCGCGGCCCCGCGCGCGTGGCGAACGCGCTGTGCGGGCTGGCCCATCCGCTGAACAACCCGCTCGGGCTGATCCACCTGCCCATCGCGCAGGACGAGCTCGCCGCCATCGCCGGCGTCTCGCGCCAGCGCTGCAACCTCGCGCTGCAGCACATGCAGGCCGAAGGCTGGCTGCACGTGGGCTACGGGCAACTGACCCTGCTCGCGCTGGAGCCGATCGCGGGCATGGCGCGGGCGGGCTGATCCGCTGCTGCTTCGGCGCCCCGCCCTATGCGCCTGTAGGACGCCGGCGGATTGAACTCCGCGTCCTCCAAAGCCATGCTCTGGCGGTGCCTCCGGCGCACCGTGCGCGGGGGCGGAAAGGACTTTCCATGAATTCGACGTCGCCCCTCGAACAGCCTGCGGCCATGCGCGCGAGCGGATCGCCCAAGGTGCTCTGGGCCGTGATCGGCGTGCTGGCCATCGCGGTCGCGGCGCTGGGCGGGGTGCTGCTGCACAGGCAAGGGCAGGAAACGGCCGCGCCTGCATCCACGCCCGTGGCCGCCGCGGCGACCGCCCCGGCGCCCGACGACTTCAAGCCCGAAGCCATGCCGCCCGCGCCCGCCATGCCGCCGCCTGCCGTCGGTGGCTACGCTGGTGCAGCCGGCACGGCCCCGCGGTCGATGGCCGCCGTGCCGCAGGCGGCGCCCGCTCCCGCGAACTCGACGACAGTTGCGGCTGCCGAGCCTGCGCCCGCCATGCCGGCCGCGCCCGCTTGCGCGGTCTGCGGCCGCGTCGAGTCGGTCCGTCCGGTGCAGCGCCAGCAGAAGACCACTGGCGTGGGCGCGGTCACTGGCGGCGTGGTCGGCGGCCTCGTCGGCAACCAGTTCGGCCACGGCAACGGCCGCGTCGCCACCACGGTGCTGGGCGCCGTGGGCGGCGGCTTCGCGGGTAACGCCATCGAGAAGCACGTGCGCACCGTCACCGTCTACGAGGTGGGCGTGCGCATGGACGACGGCCGGCTGCGCACGGTCGAGACGAAGACCGCGCCGCCGATCGGCAAGCCGGTCACGCTGCAGCGCGGCGTGCTGCGCCCGGCCGACGGCCACAAGTAGGCCGGCGGGCCTCCTGCGGGGCCAGGGCCGCGCGCCCTGCGCCGCCGCCTCCGTATCACAGAAGAACACGGCGCAAAAGAGCGCTTGCCCCAAAAGTATCTTGACCGTATATCCTTAATATATTTAGAGTGCGGCGTTTTCCACCGCACATCCGAAGGAGCGATCAAGTGAGCAATCCCCGCTGGCAGGGCGTCTTTCCCGCCGTCACCACCAAGTTCAACGCCGACGAGAGCATCGACGCCGAGGGCACGGCCCGGCACATCGACTTCCAGATCCGCAACGGCATCCACGGCCTCGTCACCTGCGGCTCGCTCGGCGAGGCCAGCACGCTGACGCTGGAGGAGAAGCTGCAGGTCGCGAAGATCGCCTTGGAGGCCGCCGACGGCCGCATCCCCGTGCTGGCCAACGTGTCGGAAACCAGCACCCGCGAGGCGCTGCGCTACGTCGACGGCGCCAACAGGCTCGGCGTGGCCGGCTTCATGGTGATGCCCTCGGTGATCTACGTGGCCGACGCGCGCGAGGCAATGCTCAACGTGCGCACCATCGCCAACGCGGCGCAGAAACCCATCATGGTCTACAACAACCCGGTGGCCTACCGCGTCGACCTGAAGCCTGCGCACATGGCCGAGCTGGCCGACTGCGAATGGATCGCCGCCATCAAGGAAAGCACCGACGACATCCGCCGCATCACCGACCTGCGCAACACCGTGGGCGACCGCTACCAGCTCTTCCTCGGCGTGGACGACCTCGCCTACGAGGGCCTGGCGCTGGGCTGCGACGGCCTGCTGGCCGGCGTGGGCTGTGCCTTCCCGCGCGAGACCGTGGCGCTCTACGACCTGATGAAGGCCGGCAAGTTCGCCGAAGCGCTCAAGCTCTACCAGTGGATGACGCCCATGCTGCACCTCGACGTGTCGACCAAGCTGGTGCAGAACCTCAAGCTCATCGACGTGCTCGTGGGCGTGGGCACCGAGCACATGCGCCGCCCGCGCCTGCCGCTCATCGGCGCCGAGCGCGAGTTCATCGAAGGCATCGTGAAGAAGGCGCTCGCGACGAGGCCTGTTCAATACCAGTCGGTCATGTAATAAACCGACGGCGCGCCGGCACCGGCTTACCGGTCGGCTGCCGGCCGCGTGTTTTTCATCGTCCCCAACCCAGCAGGAAGAAGCATGAAGACAAAAGCAGGCATGGTTTCGTTTCTCGGTCTCGCAGCCCTGGCCCTCGCCGGCCAGGCGCATGCGCAGGAGCAGGTGGTCAAGATCGGCCACAGCGGTCCTCTCTCGGGCCCCAACGCCTTCGCGGGCAAGGACAATGAAAACGGCGTGCGCCTCGCCATAGAGGAGCTCAACGCGAAAAAGCTCGTGGTCGGCGGCAAGACGCTGAAGTTCGAGCTGGTCTCGGAAGACGACCAGTGCGACGCCAAGACCGGCGTGAGCGTGGCGCAGAAGTTCGTGGACGACGGCGTCAAGTTCGTCATGGGCCCGTACTGCTCGGGCGTGGCCATCCCGGCTTCGCGCGTCTACAGCGACGGTGGCACCATGGTCTCGACCGTGGGCACCAACCCGAAGGTCACCCAGGGCGGCTACAAGAACCTCTACCGCATCATCGCGAGCGACAACCAGATCGGCGGCGCCATGGCCGTGTATGCGGCCAAGGAGATGAAGCTGAAGAAGGTCGGCGTGATCGACGACCGCACCGCCTTCGGCCAGGGCCTCGCCGAGGAATTCACCAAGGAGGCGAAGAAGCAGGGCCTCACCGTGGTCGGCCAGGAGTTCACCACCGACAAGGCCGTGGACTTCACCGCCATCCTCACCAACATGAAGGCCAAGGCGCCCGAGGCCATCTTCTTCGGCGGCTACGCGCCGCAGGCCGCGCCCATGGCGCGCCAGATGAAGCAGCTCGCGGTGCCCGGCAAGCTCCTGGGCGGCGACACCGTCTGCAGCCCCGCCACCGGCAAGCTCGGCGGCGACGCGGTCAACGACCTGGTGTTCTGCGCGCAGGGCGGCTCGATCCTCGAGAAGGCGCAGAGCGGCCCGGCCTTCAAGGAGAAGTTCAAGAAGCGCTTCAACGTCGATCCCGACGCGTACGCCGCCTCGTACTACGACCAGGTGCTCTTCATCGGCGAGTCGATGAAGAAGGCCAACTCCATCGACCCCGACAAGGTCGGCGCGGAGCTCTACAAGGCCACCTACAAGGGCGTGGCCGCCACCTACGCCTACGACGACAAGGGCAACATGAAGCAGGCGCCGATCACCGTGTTCACCTTCAAGAACGCGGCGCCGGTGCCCATCGCCAGCTACTGAAGCAGAAAGAACGGACCACGCCACATGCAGCGCATCCAGGTCATCGACTCACACACGGGCGGCGAGCCCACGCGCCTGGTGATCGGGGGATTTCCCGACCTGGGCAAGGGCAGCATGGCCGAGCGCCGCGCGCTGCTGGCCGAGCGGCACGACAAGTGGCGCGCCGCCGCCGTGCTGGAGCCGCGCGGCAGCGACGTGGTGGTGGGCGCGCTGCTGTGCGAGCCCGTCTCGGCCGATGCGGCTGCGGGCGTCGTCTTCTTCAACAACGCCGGCTACCTGGGCATGTGCGGCCACGGCACCATCGGGCTGGTGGCCAGCCTCGCGCACATGGGGCGCATCGGCGTCGGCGAGCACCGCATCGAGACGCCCGTGGGCACCGTGACCACCACGCTGCACGATGACGGCTCGGTGAGCGTGCGCAACGTGCCCGCCTACCGGCACCTGCGGCAGGCGGCGGTCGAGCTGCCGGGCCACGGCACCGTGCGCGGCGACGTGGCCTGGGGCGGCAACTGGTTCTTCCTCGTGAGCGAGCACGGCCAGCGCGTGGCGAGCGACAACCTCGCCGCGCTCACCGACTACACCGCCGCCCTGCGCAAGGCCCTGGCGGCGCAGGGCATCACCGGTGCCGACGGCGCCGAGATCGACCACATCGAACTCTTCGCCGACGACAGCGAGGGCGCCGACAGCCGCAACTTCGTGCTGTGCCCCGGCAACGCCTACGACCGCTCGCCCTGCGGCACCGGCACCAGCGCCAAGATCGCCTGCCTCGCGGCCGACGGCAAGCTCGCGCCGGGCGAGGTGTGGAAGCAGGCCAGCGTGATCGGCAGCGTCTTCGAGGCCAGCTATGCGCTCGACGGCGAAGGCCGCGTCATTCCCACGCTGCGCGGCCGCGCGCACATCAGCGCCGAGGCGACGCTGCTGATCGACGACGCCGACCCCTTCGGCTGGGGCATCCGGCTCTGACATCGGGCGCAGCGGGCGGAATGGACGCGGACGTCATCGTCATCGGCGCCGGCATCGTCGGCGCCGCGTGCGCGCATGCGCTCGCTCAAGCCGGCGCGAAGGTGCTGGTGCTCGACGCGGGCATCGGCGGCGCCACCGGCGCGGGCATGGGCCACCTCGTGGTGATGGACGACAACCCGGCCGAGCTCGAGCTGAGCCGCCGTTCGATCGCGCAATGGCGCGAGCTCGCGCCGCGCATGAGCGAAGACTGCGCATACAGCCCCTGCGGCACGCTGTGGATCGCCGCCAACGACGAGGAGATGGCCGAGGCCGAACGCAAGCAGCATCGGCTTCGAGCGCACGGCATCGATAGCCGCCTGCTCGACGCGCACCAGCTCGCGGCCGCCGAGCCCGCGCTGCGCAAGGGCCTCGCCGGTGCGCTCGAAGTGCCGGGCGACGGCATCCTCTACGCACCCAACGCGGCGCGCTGGCTGCTCGCGCAGCAGGCGGCATCGGTCCGCATCGAGCAGGCGAAGGTCGACGCGATCGAGGAAGACGGCACCCTGCGCCTCGCCGACGGCAGCCGCCGCGCCGCGTCGCAGGTCGTGCTCGCCAACGGCATCCAGGCGACCACGCTCTGCCCCGAACTGCCGATCCGTCCGAAGAAGGGCCACCTGCTCATCACCGACCGCTATCCGGGCACGGTGCATCACCAGCTCGTCGAGCTCGGTTACGTCACCAGCGCGCACCACAGCGAGGGCGACTCGGTCGCCTTCAACGTGCAGCCGCGTCCCACGGGGCAGCTGCTGATCGGCTCCTCGCGCCAGTTCGACACCACCGACGCGGCCGTGGAAGCGCCGATGCTGGCGCGCATGCTCCAGCGCGCCCTGGACTACCTGCCGGGGCTCGCCAACCTCAACGCGCTGCGTTCGTGGACCGGCATGCGCGCGGCCTCGCCCGATGGCCTGCCGTTGCTGGGCAAGCACCCATGGCGCGAGAAGCTCTGGCTCGCCGTCGGCCACGAAGGCCTGGGCGTGACCACCGCGCCCGGCAGTGCGCATTTGCTCGCCGCGCTGATGACCGGCGCGGCACCCGGTTTCGACGCCGCACCCTATGCGCCGCGCGGCCTGCGGGAGGCCGCATGAACAACGGCCACACCCTGCTGAACATCGACGGCCATCCGGTCCGCGTGCAGGCAGGCAGCTCGGTCGCCGCCGCGCTGCGCGTGGCCGGCGGCATGGGCGTCGCGCGCACGTCGGTCACGGGCCAGCCGCGCGCGCCCTTCTGCGGCATGGGCGTGTGCCAGGAGTGCCGCGTGCTCGTCGATGGCCGGCGCAGGCTGGCCTGCCAGACGGTGTGCGCCGAGGGCATGCGCGTGGAGACATCGGAATGAACGGCGTCGTGCCCGAGCGCTGTGACGTGCTCGTCATCGGCGCCGGTCCGGCCGGCATGGCGGCGGCTGTTGCGGCCGCACCGAGCGGCGCATCGATCGCCGTGATCGACGACAACCCCGCGCCCGGCGGACAGATCTGGCGCGACGGCCCCGGTGCCAGGCTGCCGCCCGCTGCGCGCAAATGGCGCGATGCGCTCGAACGCCACGCCAACATCCGCTTGCGCAGCGGCACGCGCGTGGTCGCGGCGCCCTCGCCCGGCGAGTTGCTGCTCGAAGACGCCGACGGCGCCGTACGCATGCGATGGGGCAAGCTCGTCCTCTGCACCGGCGCGCGCGAACTGCTGCTGCCCTTTCCCGGCTGGACGCTGCCCGGCGTGACCGGGGCTGGCGGCCTGCAGGCGCTCATCAAGGCCGGCCTGCCGGTCGAGGGCGAGCGCATCGTCATCGCGGGCAGCGGCCCTCTGCTGCTGGCCGCCGCAGCCACCGCGCGCGCGGCGGGCGCGAGGGTGCTGCGCATCGCCGAGCAGGCTTCGTTCGCCTCGGTCGCGCGCTTCGGCGCCAGCCTCGCGCGCTGGCCCGGCAAGGCGGCACAGGCCGTCACGCTGGCCGACCCTTGCTATCGCACTTCGTCGCACGTGGTCTCGGCGGGTGGCGCCTTGCAGGTCGAGTCGGTGCGCCTGCGCCGAGGTAACGGCAAGGAGATGGAGATCGCCTGCGACCGCATCGCCTGCGGCTTCGGCCTGGTGCCCAACACGCAGCTCGGCCGCATGCTCGGCTGCGCGCTGGCTTCCGACGGCTTCAGCGCGCGGGGTTTGCAGGTCGATGCGCGGCAGGCCACCAGCGTGCCCGGCATCTTCGCGGCGGGCGAGTGCACCGGCTTCGGCGGCAGCGAGCGTGCGCTGGCGCAGGGCAGCATCGCCGGCCATGCGGCGGTGGGCAACGAGCGTGCCGCCGCCGCCCACGAAGGCGAACGCGTCCGCTGGGATGCCTTCGCCGCGCAGCTGCACCGCAGCTTCGCGCTGCATGCCGACATCCGCACCTTGCCCCAGCCCGACACGCTCGTGTGCCGCTGCGAGGACGTGCCTTTCTCCGCGCTGCAGGACTGCAGCGGCTGGACCGACGCCAAGCTGCACCGCCGCTGCGGCATGGGCGCCTGTCAGGGGCGCGTATGCGGTGACGCGGCGCAGTTCCTTTTCGGATGGACACCGCCAGCGCCGCGCCCGCCGCTGTCGCCGGTGCGCATCGCCACGCTCGCTGGCCTCGCGGGCGAAGGCGCGGACGTCCGACAATGACGCCGCCGCATCCGCAGAACAAGACCATGGCCTCCCCGAAGAACACCGTCGCACCCCGTCCCCAGCCGAAGCGCCGCGCCGCCGACGAGGCCTACGACGCCATCGAGACGCTGTTGTCCACCATGCAGCTGCAGCCCGGCAGCCAGATCGTCGAGGCCGAACTCGCCGAGCGCACCGGCCTGGGCCGCACGCCGGTGCGAGAGGCGCTGATGCGCATGGTGTCCATCGGCCTCATCGTGCAGCAGCCCCGGCGCGGGCTGCTGGTGTCGGCCATCGACCTGGCCGACCACCTGGACGTGATCCAGACGCGGCGGGTGCTCGAACTGCTGATCGCCGCCTGCTCGGCGCGCCGCGCCACCGCGCGGCAGCGCCAGGAGATCGTGCGCTGCGCCGAGGCGATGGTCGAGGCCGCGGGCCGTGGCGACCTCAACGACTACATGCAGGCCGACCGCGCGCTGGATCTCGTCAACCACCAGGCGAGCCACAACGACTCGGCGGTGCGCGCGGTGATCCCGCCCATCGTGCAGTGCCGGCGCTTCTGGTACGCCTACCAGCACGAGGGCGAGATCGTCGAGGGCGCGAACGCGCACCTGCAGCTGGCGCGCGGCATCGCGACGGGCGACGAAGCGGCCGCCACGGCTGGCGCCAACCGGCTGATGGACTACCTCGAAGTCTTCGCGCGCAAGATCATCGACAACTAGCAAAAGAGAAAAAAGCAGGCCGAAGGACTTCGTTCGCTGCCCCGGCACCCCGGGCAGCTGCCCGGGCCACGGCCGCAGCCTGGCCTTTTTTCAGCGCACGCCCGCCGGCGCGGTGCGCACCGTCGGCGGCTGCGCGCCGCGCTGCGCATGCTGGCTCAGCCAGATGCTCGCGATCACGATGAAGATGCCCAGCACCTGCCACGTCGAGAGCGCCTGGCCGAGCAGCGCCCAGCCGAGGATCACCGCCGTCACCGGGCTCAGGAAGGCCAGCGGCGCGACGGTCGATGGCTCCAGCCGCGCCACGCCGCGGAACCACACGATGTAGGTCAGCGCGGCGCCCACCAGGCCGAGCCAGCCGAAGCCGATCCAGTTGTGCAGCGTGAGCGCGGGCAGCGGCGGCTCCAGCAGCAGCGCCACCGGCAGGAGCAGAAGGCCGCCGGCGGTGAGCTGCCAGGCCGTGAAGGTCAGCGCCGACACCGGCGGCTGCCAGCGCCGGCTCAGCACCGTGCCGAAGGCCATCGACACCGCCGCGGCGATCGCGGCCGCGATGCCGAGCGCGTCGAGCGCCGCGTTCGGCGTCAGCACCAGCAGAGCCACCCCGCCGATGCCGACCACCGCCGCCACCACCGACAGCGCGCGCACCTGCGAACCGAGGAAGAAGCTGGCCAGGAACACCACCATCAGCGGCTGCACCGAGGTGATGGTGGCCGCTACCCCGCCCGGCAGCCGGTAGGCCGCGAGGAACAGCATCGCCCACAGCACCGAGAAATTCAGCGCGCCCAGCAGCAGGATGCGGCCCCACCATGCGCGTTCGGGCAGCTGCCGCACGATCGCGAGCAGCAGCAGGCCGGCAGGCAGCGCGCGAAGCAGCGCCACCGTCAGCGGGTAGTTGGCGGGCAGCAACTCGGTAGTGACGATGTAGGTGCTGCCCCAGATGGCGGGCGCCGTGGCGGTGAGGAGGATGTCGGTGGTGCGGCTGGTCATGCCTCGAATCTAGTGAGTTGACCGGCGGTTGTGAATGTCCGAATAATGAATTGATTCTTTACCGACAGTCGTCAATAAGGCATGGACCACCTCACCGCCCTCAAAGTCTTCCGCACGGCCGCCTCCAGCGGCAGCTTCGCCGGCGCCGCGCGGCAGATGGGGCTTTCGGCGGCGGCCGTCAGCAAGAACATCGCGGAGCTGGAGGCGCATCTGAAGGTGCGGCTCATCAACCGCACCACCCGGCAGATGAGCCTGACGGAGGCCGGCGCGGCGTACCACGAGCGGCTGTCGCGCATCCTCGACGAACTTGCCGAGGCCGACGCCGCGCTGGCGCCCATGGGCAGCAGCCCCGGCGGCGTGCTGCGCGTGAGCGCGCCGCTGACCTTCGCGCTCACCCTGCTGTCGCCGGCCGTTCCCGAGTTCATGGCCCGCCACCCGAACCTGCGGCTGGAGCTGAACCTGCAGGATGCCCGCGTCGACATCATCGGCGAGGGCTACGACCTCGCCATAAGGGGCAGCGACCGGCTCGAGGATTCGAGCCTCGTCGCGCGCGAGCTCATGGCCATGGACCACGTGCTGTGCGGCGCCCCCGCCTACTTCGCCACCGCCGGCCGGCCCGGACAGCCCGGCGACCTGAAGCACCACGAGTGCGTGCAGTTCACGCTCTCGGGCCACGCCAACAAATGGACCTTCGCGCGCGCCGGCCGCAGCGTGTCGGTGCACATCGACGGGCGCTACAAGGTCGGCTCCAGCATCGCCGTGCGCGACGCCCTGCTCGCGGGCTTCGGCCTGAGCCTCGTCCCGCGCATCTATGTCGAGGGCGAGCTGGCCTCGGGACGGCTCGAGGCGGTGCTCGAAGACTGGGAGGCCGACCGCACGCCGATCTATGCCGTATACCCCTCGCGTCACCTCGCGGCGAAGACGCGCGCCTTCGTCGATTTCCTGGTCGAGCGGCTCTCGGGGCGCTGACCGTTCAGCAGCCTGCCGATGGGCGTGCGGCGCACCAGCAGCTGGTAGCTCGCGAGCGCCGCCAGCGAGGTGGCCGCGATGTTCAGCCCCATCTTCGCGACCGCGCCGAGCGGCGCATGGAACAGCAGGACGCCGAAGCCCACGGTGCCCAGCATGTGCACCAGGTACACCCAGTACGAGCTTTGCGACAGGTAGGCCAGCACCGCGTTCTGGCGCGGCAGGTAGCGCACGAAGCCGCCGATCAGCGCCATGCTCCAGAGCCACGCGGTGGCGTTGTAGGCGAAGGCGATCCAGAACTCCGGGTGCGGCACGCGATGCAGGCTGCCGCCGCGCGAGGCGCCCAGCAGCAGCACGGTTGCAACGAGGAAGGCGAGGCCCGCCGCCGCGCAGCCCTTGCGCCGCGCCGCGAACAGCGCCAGCAGCCGCTCCTGTTGGCCATGCACGTACCAGCCGGCCACGAAGAAGAGGCCGCTCTGCATCCATTCGGCCAGCGGCGGCAGGAACGAGCCGCTTTCCGTGACTATGCCCGACGGATAGAGCATGCCTACAAAGGCCAGCGGCAGCGCCAGCACCGCGAAACCCCAGCGTCGCGCCATCAGCCCGGTGAAGCCGGAGGCCAGCGCTTCGCGTAGCCGCGCCGGCACGAAGCGCCGGACCCGCATGCCGGCCCACGCCAGCACGCTGAGCCAGAACAGCTGGTACAGGAACCACAGGTGCATGGTGTTGAAGGGCGAGCCGCCGGCCTGCCGCGCGGGTGTCAGCGCGACGTCGATGCCCGGCACGCCGCGCACCGTCAGGTGGATGTAGACCATCGCCAGCACCGTGGTTGCCACGAAAAGCGGCGGCCAGAAGATCGCGAAGGGCAGCGCGAGCCGCAGGCAGCGGTTCTTCAGCATGCCGTTCGCGCCGCGCCGCTCGGCCAGCAGCGCCACGAAGAAGCCGGCCAGCACGAAGAACACCGGCATGCGGAAGCTGTGGATGAACAGCAGCAGCAGGTCGGCCACCGGCGACGTCTTCGGATCGCGCCACGGCAGCGGCGAGTCGATGGTGAGATGGTTGATCGCGACGTGCAGCACGATGCCGAGCCACATCATGAGGGCGCGGAGGTTGTCGAGCGCGTGCAGCCGCTGGGGGGCCTGGGTGGTGTGTGCGTTGTTCATGCGGCCACTGTCGGGCCTCACGCAACGTCAGGGTCAAGCGCTGCGCGGGGCCGTCGCGGGATTCATCGCGCGCAGCAGGTAGTCGCGCACCGCAGGCGTGGTGACGGCGGTGGCCTGCAGCACCGGTTCGGCCGCCATCGCCTGCATCAGCCGGGCGCCGATGCCGGGGTCGTGGTCGGTGAAGGCGTCGAACAGGCGCGCCCATTCGCGCGCGATGGCCTGCACGGCTTCGTCCTCGGGCGGAACGTCGCGCGCCTGCAGGGCAGCGAGTTCGGCCGCGAGCCGCCGCCATTCGTCCTCGGGCGGCGGGCCCAGCCGCGCGAAGTCGTCGGTGCGCATGTGGCGCAGCAGCGCGGCCATGCGGATGCCGATGGCCTCGCCGATGTAGTCGACCAGTTCCGTGGACGGCCCGTCTTCGCGGCGCGCCACGGGTTCGCGGCGGTACATCTCGCCCCAGCGCGTGACGAGGTCGTAGTTGCCGTCCATCCACTGGCCCATCAGCGTCATCCAGCGCGCGGCCAGCGGCTGCACTTCCAGCGAGTCGGCAGGCACGCCCCGCGCCATCAGCGCAGCCACCTCGGCCACCAGCGGCGGCCAGCGCTCGGCCACGAGCTTCCAGTTGGCCATGAGCGACCGTATCTCGGCAGGGCTGAAGTAGCGGCCGTAGGTGGTCATCTGCTCCAGCGTGGCGAGCCAGTCCTTCATGTCGGGCTGGGCGCCTTCGGCCAGGCGCTGCTCGAGCAGGCCGAGCCGTTCGCGCAGGGCGGTGGCCTGCGCGATCTGCTGGTCGAGCGAAGCCATCTGGCGCTGGAGTATGGATGGCAGCACATCGCTTTCCGTGCCGAGCACCGCGCCGATTTCCGCCAGCGGCAGGCCCAGCAGCCGCAGCGCCTGGATGGCATGCAGGCGGGCGATGTCGGCCGCGTTGTAGAGCCGGTAGCCGGCCTCGGAGCGCGCGGAGGGCGCCAGCAGGCCGATGGCGTCGTAGTGGTGCAGCGTGCGCACCGTGAGGCCGGTGTGCCGGGCGAGTTCTCCGACCTTCAGCAGCACGGTGGTCGCTCCTGCGGTTTCAGCTGGCGTCGGATTTCGGTTCGGGCAGCTCGGGGTCTTCCCAGCCCAGCAACTCCGCCAGCCGCCGCACGACCCAGGCGGCCTCGGCCGCCGACACGCCCGATTCGGGTGCCAACAGGCCGGCGTGGATGCGCCGCAGGATCTCGCCTTCGACCGGCACCTCGGTGTGGTGCTGGATCTGCGCATGGCCCACGAGGTGGCTGGCGAGGTCCTCGCAGATCTCGTAGCGCTCGCGCACCACGCCGATGGGCTCGCTCAGGCGCTGGCGCGCATCGGTGTAGACCGCGAAGAACGAGGGCGGGATGAGGATCTGGTTGTCGTCGGACATCGCGGGTCTCGGGGGAAGGCTCGGGGCGGCGCGCCCCAATGACAAAACGCGCCCTGGGGCGCGTTCGTCGTGGCTCCTTCGGGGAGCCGGCTGGCCGAAGGCCGGATCAGCCGCCCTTCTTGGCGCGCTTGCCGGGGTTCTTCTTGCTGCGCGTGGCGGTGCCGCGTTCGAGGCTGACCTTCTGGCCGCCACCGGAGCGCGGCACGGTGTAGCCGGGCAGCGGCGTCGGCTTCGGGGTGGCAACGCGTTCGGCTTCGGTACGGAATGTCTTGGGCATGAAAAGCTCGGGTAAAAGTGAATGTTCGAACCTGCAATTAGGCCACATCGGGAATTTCACATGCCAATAACCGCAACGGCGGGTGGTGTCGGACGCGCGCGCTTCGTTTCTGGCTCGCTGATGCGCCATGTCTGCGTGATGGCCGGCACGGGCGCCATCGGGCTGATCGCGGTGTTCGCGGTCGACCTCATCAACCTGTTCTACATCTCGCTGCTGGGCGAGAAGGAGATCGCCGCGGCGATCGGCTTCGCGGGCGTGGTGGGCTTCTTCCATGCGTCGCTGTGCATCGGCCTGACCATCGGCATCGCGGCGGTGGTGTCGCGCACCGTGGGCGCGGGGCGCGCCGAGGATGCGCGCCGCATCGGCACCTCGAGCCTCGTGCTGATGACGGCGCTGGCCGTGGTGGCCGGCACGGGCACCGCGTTCTTCCTGCATCCGGCGCTGCACGCGCTCGGCGCCCAGGGTGAGACGGCGCGGCTCGCGCATCGTTACCTCTCGGTGACGGTGCACACGCTGCCGCTGCTGGGCATCGGCATGGCGACTTCGGCGCTGCTGCGCTCCATCGGCGATGCGCGCCGCGCGATGACGGTGACGCTCGGCGGTGCCTTCGTGACGGCGGTGCTCGACCCGATCCTGATCTTCGGCTTCGGCCTGGGGCTCGACGGCGCGGCCATCAGCGCGGTGGTCTCGCGCATCGTGCTCGCGGCCGTCGGCCTGCACGGCGTGATCGTGCGGCACCGCATGCTCGGGCGCTTCGAGCCGCACAGGCTCACCGACGATGCGCGCGCGCTCGGCACGGTGGCGGCGCCGGCGGTGCTGACGAATCTCGCGACCCCGGTGGGCGCGGCCTTCGTCACGCATTCGGTCGCGCAGTTCGGCCCCTCGGCCGTGGCGGGCGCGGCCACCATCGACCGGCTGACGCCCGTGGCCTTCGGGCTGGTCTATGCGCTCAGCGGCGCGGTCGGGCCGATCCTCGCGCAGAACCTGGGCGCGGGGCAGTACCGCCGCGTGCAGGAGGGCCTGCGCGACAGCCTGCTCTTCATGGTGGTGTCGGTGGCCGTGGCGTGGCTGGTGCTGGCGCTCGGGCAGGGCGTGATCATCCGCGCGTTCTCGGCCGACGGGCAGGCGGCGCAGCTGATCTCGCTCTTCTGCAGCTGGCTGGCCGCGAGCTTCTTCTTCGCGGGCGGGTTGTTCGTGGCGAACGCCTCGTTCAACAACCTCGGGCATCCGCTGCTGTCGACCGCGTTCAACTGGGGGCGCGCCACGCTGGGCACCATTCCGTTCGCCTGGTGGGGCTCGCACTATGGCGCGGCCGGGGTGCTGATCGGCCAGGCCGTGGGCTCGTCGATCTTCGGGCTGCTGGCGGTGATCGTCGCGTTCCGGCTGGCTGCGAAGCTGGCGCGGCAGGAGGTGCCGGCAGGCGCGGCCCCGGCGCTCGACGCGCCGGTGGCGCCGACCTCGCCGCAGGCGGCTACTGCTCCAGCAGCCGCACCTTGACCGACTTGCCCTTCACGCGGCCGCTGGAGAGCTTGCGCACTGCTTCCGCCGCGATGGCGCGGTCCACCGCTACGTAGGTCGAGAACTCGTTGACGTTGATCTTGCCGACCTGCTCCTTGGCATAGCCGCATTCGCCGGTCAGCGCGCCTAGCACGTCGCCGGCGCGGATCTTCTCCTTGCGCCCGCCCACGATCTGCAGCGTGGCCATCGGCGGCTGCAGCGGCGCGCCCTTGCCCGGCGTGAGTTCCGTCAGCGGGTGCCATTCGGATTCGCGGCCCTGCAGCTGCTCGATCTTTCCGACGCTGCCCATCTCGTCCATGCTCGCCAGGTTCAGCGCCAGGCCTTCCGAGGCGCCCTGCTGCCCCACGCGGCCGGTGCGGCCGACGCGGTGGATGTGCACTTCGGCATCGGGCGTCACGTCGACGTTGATCACGGCTTCGAGCTGTGCGATGTCGAGCCCGCGCGCCGCCACGTCGGTGGCCACCAGCACCGAGCAGCTGCGGTTGGCGAACTGCACCAGCACCTGGTCGCGCTCGCGCTGCTCCAGCTCGCCGAAGAGGGCCAGCGCGCTGAAGCCCTGGCCGCGCAGCACCTCGACGAGGTCGCGGCACTGCTGCTTGGTGTTGCAGAAAGCCAGCGTGCTCACGGGGCGGAAGTGGTCGAGCAGCAGGCTCACGGCGTGCAGGCGCTCGTGGTCTGCCACCTCGTACCAGCGCTGGCGGATCTTGCTGCCTTCGTGCTGCGACTGCACCGCGATCTGCTCGGGGCTCTTCATGAACTGCTGCGCGAGCTTCGCGATGCCTTCGGGGTACGTGGCCGAGAACAGCAGCGTCTGGCGCGCCGATGGGCACTGGCGCGCCACCTTCACGATGTCGTCGAAGAAGCCCATGTCGAGCATGCGGTCGGCCTCGTCGAGCACCAGGGTGTTGAGCGCTTCGAGGTCCAGGTTCCCGCGCTCGAGGTGGTCCATGATGCGCCCCGGCGTGCCCACCACGATGTGCGCGCCGTGCTCCAGGCTGGCCACCTGCCCGCGCAGCGCGACGCCGCCGCAGAGCGTGACCACCTTGATGTTCTCCTCGGCGCGCGCGAGGCGGCGGATCTCGGTCGTGACCTGGTCTGCCAGTTCGCGCGTCGGGCACAGCACCAGCGCCTGCACCGCGAAGCGGCGCGGGTTCAGGTTGGCCAGCAGTGCGAGGGCGAAGGCGGCGGTCTTGCCGCTGCCGGTCTTGGCCTGCGCGATCAGGTCCTTGCCGAGCAGCGCCGGCGGCAGCGCGGCCGCCTGGATCGGCGTCATCTGCGTGTAGCCGAGCTGCGTGAGGTTGGCCAGCATCTGCGGCGAGAGCGCCAGCGCGGAGAAGCCGTTGTTCTTGTCGCCGTTGCCGGCCGTGGAATCGGGGGTGGTCATGGTTCGATGGCCGGCGGGACGCACGAATGACAAAGGCCTTGCGGCACCCATGGCGGGCGTCGCAAGGCCTTCGGTCGGTGGCGTATCAGCGGCGGGGTGCGTTGTTGTTGCCGGAGCCGGAGTTCGTCGGCGGTGGGCCGCGGCGCTCCAGGTGGCGGAAGGTGATGCGGCCCTTGGTCAGGTCGTAGGGCGAGAGTTCGAGCGACACCTTGTCGCCGGCCAGGATACGGATGTGGTGCTTGCGCATCTTGCCGCCGCTGTAGGCGATCAGCTGATGGCCGTTGTCCAGCGTGACGCGGTAGCGCGAGTCCGGCAGGACTTCGGTCACCGCGCCGTTCATTTCGATCAGTTCTTCCTTTGGCATCTGTGCTTACCTCTGAATCGTTCGTTCGATGTGTGTTGGAGATTGAATTGGTGTGATTGTTTCAGCCCGCGCACGGGAGCGCGAGACGGACGCGCGATTCGCTTCAACAGGAACGACGGCAGTGGTGGCCATCATGGGCGCCGGTCTGGCGCTCCAACACACTGTGAATGCCGGCTTGCCGAGCGGGAGGCCGGAGAGTCCGGGAGCAGCGCAGCTTGCAGGCGGGATTGACGAAATTCTTCGTCGTGGTATCGAAACGAACCCGACATTATAGCTTGCGGGGCATGACAGTTGCTTGTCTTAAAACAACGCCCAAAAGAAAAAGGCCCCGAAGGGCCGTTGTGCAAGCGCTATTTGCTATCGAAAGCATAGCTTCGCAGGAGTGGCGCCAGCCGCGCGCGCCCGGCGTGCGGCGCGCAGCAGCAGCATCAGGCCGGCGAACTGGCAGGCCGCGCCCACCCAGCCCACCGTGCCGACGCCGAACAGCCCGATCGCCACTCCGCCCAGCCCCGAACCCGCCGCGATGCCCAGGTAGATCGCCGAGGCGTTGAGCGACAGCGTCATCGGCGCGCGCTCCGGCGCCAGCCGGATCAGCCGCACCGCCTGCGCCGGCCCGAAACCCCAGCCCGCGAAGCCCCAGAGCGCCGACAGGCCCACGATCGCCGGCAGCGCCAGCCCGCGCGGCAGCATCTGCGCGGCGAACGACAGCCCGCCCAGGATCAGCACCAGCATCAGCGCGAAGCCCTGCGCCATGCGGTCGGCGCCGAAGCGGTCGGTGGCCCAGCCCCCGGCCGCCGTGCCGATGGCCGCCGCCAAGCCGATGGCGAAGAACACCGCGCCCGTGCCTTCCGCGCCGAAGCCCAGCGTGTGCGAGAGGAAAAGCGCGATGTAGGTGTAGAAGCTGAAGCCGCCCGTGGCCCACAGCAGGCTGACCAGCAGCCCTGGCAGCACGCCCGGTTCGCGGGCGATGGCGAAGGCCGGTGCGCGCTTTTCGGCGACCGGTGCCTGCGCCAGTTCGCGCGGCAGCCCCAGCGCGAGGCCCCAGGTGGCGAGCGCCGCCACCGCCGCGATCAGCAGGTAGGCCGTGCGCCAGCCGCCCCAGCCCGCGATCCACGCGCCCAGTGGCACGCCGAGCGCCACCGCCACCGTGCCGCCGCCGGTCACGATGGCCAGCGCCCGGCCGCGCAGCGCGGGCGACACCATCGCCGCCGCCACTGCGCTCGCCGTCGGCAGGAACACGCCGGCCACCAGCCCCAGCGCGACGCGCGCCAGCGCCAGCTGTACGAAGCCGTGCGCCATCGAGGCCGCCAGCGTCAGCCCAGAGAAGGCCGCGAGGCTGACAACCAGCAGCCGGCGGCGGCCGAAGCGCGCCAGCAGCGCGGCCATCAGCGGCGAGCCGATCGCATAGCTCAGCGCGAACAGCAGCACCAACTGCCCGGCGCGCGCGGCGCTGATCTGCAGGTCGGCTGCCAGCACCGGCAGCAGCCCCGCGACCATGAAGCTCTCGGTGCCGATGGCGAAGGCGCCCAGCGCGAGCCAGCCCAGGCTCAGCGGCAGGCGCTCGGCCGGTTGCGGCGCGGAGGAGGAAGAGGAAAGAGCCGTGTTGTTCATGACGATGACTCCGTGGAAAGTGTGTTCAGTGCCTCCAGAATAGGTTTGCAAGTGGCTCTTCAAAAGAACCACAATCGGCGAATTTCATGGAGCCACTTTTCGAACTCGCCATCCGCCTGCCGGCCGCCGGCTCGCGCGACCTGCTGCGCGAGCTGCACCGCCAGCTGCGCGGCGCCATCCTCGACGGCCGGCTGCAGCCCGGCGCGCGCCTGCCCGCCACGCGGGCGCTGGCGCAGCGGCTGGGCGTGTCGCGCAACACCATGCTGGCGGCCTACGACCTGCTGCTGGGCGAGGGCTACCTGCTCGCGCGGCCCGGTGCCGGCACCTACGTGGCCGACACGCTGCCGGTGTCCCGGCGGCGCGCCGCTCCCAAAAGAGCGCTGGCCGCCGGCCGCGATCCCCGCCTCGTACCGGCGAGCGTCCCCGGCGCCGACCTCGCTCCCACCCTGCAGCCGCCGCCCGCGCGCGACGACTTCCGCGTCGGCCTGCCCGACGTGAGCCTCTTCCCCTTCGACATCTGGCGCCGCCTGAGCGACCGCGCCCTGCGCCGCGTCGCGCGCCAGACGGCCGACTACGCCGACCCGCAAGGCCAGCCCGCGCTGCGCGAAGCCATCGCCGGGCATGTGTCGTTCACCCGCGCGGTCGGTTGCACCGCCGACGACATCGTGGTCACGGCCGGCGCCCAGCAGGCCTTCGGGCTGCTCGCGCGCATCCTGGTCGTGCCGGGGCGCACCGTGGTCGCGGTGGAGCAGCTTTTCTATCCCTCGCTGCGCGAAGCGATGCTGGCGGCGGGCGCGCGGGTGGTGACGGTGCCCACCGACGCCGAGGGCCTGTGCGTGGAGCGCATTCCGCCCGAGGCGCGCGTGGTCTGCGTGACGCCCTCGCACCAGTTCCCCACCGGCGTCGCGATGTCGCCGCAGCGCCGCGCCGCGCTGCTGGCTTTCGCACGCGAGCGCAACGCGGTGATCGTCGAGGACGACTACGACAGCGAATTCCGCTTCGCCGGCCGCCCGCTCGACGCGCTGCAGACGCTGGACCGCGCCGAGTCGGTCTTCTACGTCGGCACCTTTTCCAAGAGCCTGTTCCCCGCGCTGCGGCTGGGCTTCGTGGTCGCGCCGCCCTGGGCCCGCGCGGCGCTGGTGCGATCGCGCGAACTGGCCGACTGGCACGGCCCCGTGCTCGGGCAGGAGGCGCTCGCGGCCTTCATCGCCGAGGGGCATCTCGCGCGCCACATCCGCAAGATGCGCAAGCTCTACGGCGCGCGGCGCACCGCCCTGCTGGAGGCATTGGCGCGCCACGGCGCGGGCCGGCTCGAGACGATTCCGTCGAGCGCCGGCCTGCATCTGTCGGCACGGCTGCATGGCGACACGCGCGACTTCACCGTGGTCGAGCGCGCCGCGGCGGCCGGCATCACGCTGCCGCCGCTGTCGCGCTTCGCGCTCGATCCGCTGGCGCCCGGCACGCCTAACGGGCTGGCCTTCGGCTACGGGCTGATCGGCGAGGCGCAGATCGACGGTGCGATCCGGCGGCTTGCGGGGCTGCTGTAGCTAGGCCCGGTCCAGCGGCAGTTGCGTGGTGAACTTGGTGGTCGACAGCACCACGTCGCTCGAATAGTTCTCCAGCTCCAGCGCGTCGCCCAACTGCTCCTGCGCGAAGGCCTGGTATTCGGGCAGCGAGCGCGCGCAGATCACGAGCACGAAGTCGGTGTCGCCCGCCACGCAGTGGCACTGCAGCACCTGCGGCAGCGCGTGCACCTTGCGTTCGAAGGCCTGTATCGCCTCGCGCGTGGTGCTGCGCAGCGACACGCGCGAGATCACCAGCACCGGAAAGCCCACGCGCGCGGCGTCGAGGATCGCCACCTCCTCGCGGATCACGCCCGCGCGCCGCAGCCGCTGCACGCGCTTGAGGCACGCCGAGGGCGAGAGGTTCACGCGCTCGGCCAGCGTCTGGTTCTGCAGGCCCGCGTCGGCCTGCAGCTCGGCGAGGATGCTCTGGTCGATGCGATCGAGATCGAGGGTGCCGGTCTTCATGGTGCCGCCAGTGTGGCGCAACGCCCGTGCAATCGGATGCGCTTTGGGGCCTGCACAACGACACCGGATTCTCCGGCCGCTGGATACGCTGCCCCCATCCCCACGAAAAGGAGCATCCGATGGCAGAAGGCGCAACCTACGACCCGGCGGCCGCCAGGCACCTCGTGCGCTACGGCATGGGCCTGAGCCCGCACGTGATCGTCAAGGCGCGCGGCGCCACGCTGTGGGACCAGCACGGCCGCGAGATCCTCGACTTCACCTCCGGCCAGATGTGCGCCACCATCGGCCACAACCATCCGCGCATCGTCGCGGCCATCCAGAAGGCCTGCGAGGGCGCGCTGCACCTCTACAGCGGCTTCGTCGGGCCGGCGGTGCCGGCGCTGGCCGGGCGGCTGGCGTCGATGCTGCCGCCGTCGCTGTCGAAGTCGCTTTTTCTTTCCACCGGCGGCGAGGCCAACGAGGCGGCGGTGCGCATGGCGCGGCTGGCCACCGGCCGCTACGAGATCGTGGGCCTCAACGGCGGCTGGCACGGCGTGACCGGCGGCATCGCCTCGCTCACCTTCGCCGGCAGGCATCACGTGGACTACGGGCCGCGCAAGCCCGGCACCATGTCCATTCCGGCGCCCAACTGCTACCGCTGTCCGGTGCGCCACTGCCGCGATGCCTGCGACACCACCTGCCTCGACGTCGGCTTCGACATGGTCGACGCGCAATCCAGCGGCTCGCTCGCCGCCTTCATCGCAGAGCCGGTGCTCAGTTCGGGCGGCGTGATCGTGCCGCCCGGGGGCTACTTTCCCAAGCTCAAGGAGAAGTGCCGCGAGCGCGGCATGCTGCTGATCCTCGACGAGGCGCAGACCGCCTTCGGCCGCATGGGCGCCAACTTCGCCTTCGAGCAGGCCGATGTGGTGCCCGACATCCTCACCGTGTCGAAGACGCTGGGCGGCGGTGTCGCCATCGGCGCGGCCATCACCAGCGAGGCCATCGAGCAGGACTGCCACGACAAGGGCTTCGTGCATGTCACCTCGCACGTGTCCGACCCGCTGCCGGCCGAAGTCGCGCTGGCCGTGCTCGATGTGCTGGAGGAAGAAGCCCTCGCCCGCCGCGCGGCCGAAATGGGCCGGCGCCTGCGCCAGGGCCTGGAGACGCTGAAGGCTCGCCACGAGGTGATCGGCGACGTGCGCGGCCACGGCCTGCTGCAGGGCGTCGAACTCGTGAAGGACCGCGAGACCCGCGAGCCCGACGCCGAGCGCGGCCGGGCCATCACCGACGCCTGCATGGAGCGCGGCCTGAGCATGAACATCGTGTCCGTCGGCGGCATGGCGGCGGTGTGGCGCATCGCGCCGCCGCTGAACGTGAGCGAAGCCGAGCTCGACCGCGGCCTCGAAATACTCGACGACGCGATCCGGTCGACTTCCTAGCCGCCTCTAGCCGATCCCCAGCATCCGCTTGTTCGCCGCCACGTCCACTCCGCCAGCGGCGAAGTCGTCGAAGGCGCGGTCGGCCACGCGGATGATGTGGTCGGCGATGAACTTCGCGCCCTCGCGCGCGCCGTCCTCGGGGTGCTTGATGCAGCACTCCCACTCCAGCACCGCCCAGCCCGGGAAGTCGTGCTGCGCCATCTTCGAGAAGATGGCCTTGAAGTCGACCTGTCCGTCGCCCAGCGAGCGGAAGCGTCCTGCCCGGTTGATCCAGCTCTGGAAGCCGCCGTACACGCCCTGCTTGCCGGTCGGATTGAACTCGGCATCCTTCACGTGGAAGATCTTGATGCGCTCGTGGTAGTGGTCGATGTAGGCCAGGTAGTCGAGCTGCTGCAGCATGAAGTGGCTCGGGTCGTACAGCAGGCAGGCGCGCGGGTGGTTGTTCACGCGCTCCAGGAACATCTCGTAGCTCACGCCGTCGTGCAGGTCTTCGCCGGGGTGGATCTCGTAGCCCACGTCCACGCCCACGGCGTCGAAGGCGTCGAGGATGGGGCGCCAGCGGCGCGCGAGCTCGTCGAAGGCTTCCTCGATCAGTCCCGGCGGGCGCGGCGGCCACGAATAGAGGTAGGGCCAGGCCAGCGCGCCCGAGAAGGTCGCGTGCGCCGTGAGCCCGAGGTTGGCCGAGGCCTTCGCCGCGAAGTGCAGCTGCTCGACGGCCCACTGCTGGCGCCGCACCGGGTCGCCGCGCACCTCGGGCGCCGCGAAGCCGTCGAAGCCCGCGTCGTAGGCCGGGTGCACCGCCACCAGCTGGCCCTGCAGGTGGGTCGAGAGTTCGGTGATCTGCAGGCCGTGGCCCGCCAGCGTGCCCTTCACCTCGTCGCAGTAGGTCTTGCTTTCGGCCGCCTTCTCGAGGTCGAACAGGCGGGCGTCCCAGCTCGGGATCTGCACGCCCTTGTAGCCCAGGCCGGCGGCCCAGCCGGCAATGCCGTCGAGGGTGTTGAAGGGGGCGGCGTCTCCCGCGAACTGGGCCAGGAATATGGCTGGGCCCTTGATGGTTTTCATCGGCTTGTCTTCCTTGTACGTTGGGGCAGCGTTGAAAGCATACTTGGCGTGTCGTCCGACCCCGCGCGAGAGGCCAACGAGCCAAAATGGACTTTCCTTTCCGCATCACCCGTCCGGTTGCCACCGACGACAGTCCAGCGATGACACAACCTGTTTCCGCCAGGCTCAAGATCGGCCTGTCCGCCTGCTTCTCGCATGCCGACCCGGCCCGCTCGCTCTTCACCAACAAGACCCTGCAGTACGTCGAGCAGTCGATCGCGCACTGGCTCATGTCCGCTGGCGCCATGGTCGTGATGGTGCCCTGCCCCACCGGCGAGACCGCGCGCGGCGACACCAAGCTGTCGCACTACGCCGAGTGGCTCGACGGCGTGGTGATGCACGGCGGCGCCGACGTCTGGCCCGGCAGCTACGGCGAGGTGCCACTGAAGGACGCCTGGATCGGCGACCGCATCCGCGACCTCTACGACCTGGCGCTGGTCGAAGCCTTCGAGCAGGCCGGCAAGCCAATCTTCGGCGTGTGCCGCGGGCTGCAGCTCATCAACGTGGCCTTCGGCGGCACGCTCTACCAGGACATCGAGGAGCAGCACGGGCACCCCCAGACGCTGAAGCATCGCGACCCCGTGACCTACGACCAGAACTTCCACGACATCGAGATCGTCGAGGGCACGCGGCTTTCCAAGCTTTATCCGCACGTACGCACGGCGCGCGTCAACAGCATCCATCACCAGGGCATCAAGGGGCTCGCGCCGGGCTTCGAGATCGAGGCCTGGAGCCTGCCCGACCGCGTGCCCGAGGCCATCCGCCGCCGCCCCGAGAAGGGCCGCAGCTACATCTCGGCCACCCAGTGGCACCCCGAGTTCCACAAGTACGGCAGCACCGAGACGGTGGACGACACGCCGATCCTGCACGACTTCCTCTGGGCCTGCGCCACCGCCAAGGTCGCGCCCAAGACCACGCCGCGCTCCGGCCCCGGCAAGATCCGCGACCGCGCCGCGCGGGTGCTGCGGCAGGCGCTGCTGCGGCGCTGACGCTGCAGCCCTCTCTTCGGGCAGCTCGACGAGGTTCGAAGGCTAAGGCCGGGCTACGAAGGTCGCAGCCGGCATGCCCGCTCTCCAGAAAGCCTCGTCACGTACAGGCGTGCCCCAGGCCTCCAGGTAGTCCAGCACCATGTCCCGCGTCAGACGATCCCTGACCAGCCTCGATGCATAGCGTTCCATCTGCTCGAATGCCAGCGGGCTGCCCTCCTGAAGGAATTCCCAACGCTCGTCCTTCATCGCCCGCACCATGCGCCTCGGCTTGCCGTCCGCATCAACTTCGAAGGAGTTGATCTGGTCCTCCGCCTGCTGTGAGGTGCTTCGCACCTCGGCAACCTCGAACAGGAACTGGGCGCAGTACGAGCGAAAGAAGTAGTCGCTCGAAGCGGCGTGCGGCATGAACGCCGTGAGGTGCGGCGCGGCTTCCGGCGTCCAGAGCAGCATGGTGGAGCCTTCTCCGCTGTACGACTGGGACGGAAAGACAAATGGCGTGGCGGACACCTTCACCCTCATGGAGGGATAGTCGTCGAAGGCGCGCGCCACCTCGCTCAGGGGGGCGCGAACGACGACGAGGTCGAAATACGATCGGTCCAGCACAGTCACATCGGCTCCAGACAGGCGGGGCGTCGCTCGAGTCCCGCCGCGCAGTGGTCATGCGGGCGATTCTCGGGCTTGTGTCGCCTCGTGGCGGCCGTGACCTTCTTTTCTTCAGCGCCAGGCGGCGTGCAGCAGCGCGGCAGGGTCGGAGGTGCCGGCGCTGATGCCAGTCACCGGCCCCCAGTCGGGATCGAACCGGCTCGACAGGAAAGCGGCCGATTCTTCTGCGCTTGCGTGCTCCAGCATCAGGCAGGCCTGCGCGGCCAGCACCAGGCGCTGCGTGAAGCGGCGGGCCTGCGGCTCCAGCTCCTGCGGCAGCAGCTGCGTCATCTTGCGCACGGCCTGCAGCGCGTCCTGCACGCGGGGCTCGCCGGTGGCGACTTCATGCAGCTGGTCGAGCACGAGGTGCACGTCGTCGGGATTGCGCGAGACGGCGCGCAGCACGTCCAGGCACATCACGTTGCCCGAGCCTTCCCAGATCGAGTTGACGGGCGCCTCGCGGAAGAGCCGGCCCATCGGGCCCTCTTCCACGTAGCCATTGCCGCCGAACACTTCCATCGCCTCGCCGGTGAAGGCCACCGCGCGCTTGCAGTTCCAGAACTTGGCCGCCGGCGTGAGCAGCCGGCGCCAGGCCGTGTCCAGCGGCGCCGTCGAGCCGAAGCGCGAGGCCAGGCCCATCGCCAGCAGCGTGGCGGCCTGCGACTCGAGCGCCATGTCGGCCAGCAGCGCGGTCATCACCGGCTGGTCGGCCAGGGCCTTGCCGAAGGCATGGCGGTTGCGCGCGTAGTGCAGCGCCTGCGCGAAGCCCTGGCGCATGAAGCCGGCGCTGGCCAGCGCGCAATCGAGCCGGGTCACGGTCGCCATCTCGATGATGGTCGGGATGCCCCGGCCTTCGTCGCCCACGAGCACGCCCCAGGCGTCCTTGAACTCGACCTCGCTGCTGGAGTTGGAGCGGTTGCCGACCTTGTCCTTCAGCCGCTGGATGTGCACCGCGTTCTTGCCGCCGTCGGGCCGCCAGCGCGGCACGAAGAAGCAGGAGGAGCCGTGCTCGTCGGTCTTGGCCAGCACCAGGTGGCCGTCGCACATCGGCGCGGAGAAGAACCATTTGTGGCCGGTGATGAGGAATTCCTCGCCCCAGGGGCCGCTGCCGGCAGGTGCGGCGCGCGTGGTGTTCGTGCGCACGTCGCTGCCGCCCTGCTTCTCGGTCATGCCCATGCCGACGGTGATCGAGGTCTTGCCCCCGAGCGGAATGTCGCGCGCGTCGTGCTCGTTCGACGCCAGCTTGTCGCGCAGCGCGGCATACAGCGCCGCGTTGCGCCGCACCACCGGGATGCAGGCCTTGGTCATGGTGGTCGGGCAGGTCGAGCCCGATTCGATCTGGCTGTGCATGTACAGCGACGCGCCGTAGCCCACCCAGGCCGAGGGCCGCTCGTCGAAGAACGGCAGGTTGGCGATGCCGTTGCGCCGGGCGATGCCCATCATCGTGTGCCAGGCGGGGTGGAAGCTCACCTGGTCGATGCGCTCGCCGGTGCGCGAGTGGGTGTGCAGCTCGGGCTCGTGGCGGTTGGCGTCTTCCGCGGCGCGCAGCGTGGCCTCTGCGCCGTACTCCGCGCCCTGGCGCGCCAGTTCCTCGTCGCGCCATGCGGCACCGCCGCGCGCCACCGAGGCGCGCAGCGTGGGGTCGCTGGTGTAGACGTTGTAGTCCTTGAGTTCGGGGACCTGGTTGTCGGGGTGGATGCCGGTGGTGGTCATGCTTGTCTCTCTCCGGTTGATCGTTGCGGGGCGGGTCAGGCAGCGGGGCTTCGTTCGCGCAGCACCAGCGTCTGGGTGGCGAGGCCGATGGGCCCCTGCTCGTCGTAAAGGTAGGACGAGACCAGGCCCGCGCCGCCGCCATGCACCTCGGTGGCCGAGCGCAGGCCGATCCACTCGCCCTGCGGCACGCGGAACAGGTTCAGGCTCAGGTCGGCGTTGGTGAACAGGTAGCGCTCGGCCGGCAGAACCCAGCTCAGGCCGTTGCCGAAGTCGGCCGCCGCCGCGGCGCGCATGGCGGGCGAGGTGGCCGCGCCGTGCAAGAGCGGCACCGCGAGGCGGAACCATGCGGAGCAAGGGCCCGGCCGGGTCGAATCGCCCTCGGCGACGCGCGTCTCCATGGCCGTGCCGTAGAACGACGTGCCCTGTGGCAGGCCCGGAATGCGCACGCGCTCGGTGCAGTCGCGCGGCAGCGGCCGCAGCGGCTCCTGCGGCCAGCCCGGCAGGCCGGGCGGCAGCGCCAGCGACTGTCCCGCCAGCAGCAGCGCGTGCGCCCGCGCCACCAGTACCTCGCCTGCCAGCAGGTCGATGCCCACGCGCACCGTGGAGCGCGAGGACTGCACCTGCGTGCGCGTGACGAGCGGCGCCAGCGGCACCGGCTTCACCAGCTCGAGCGTGAGCCGCGCCAGCTGCCAGCCCGGCCCCGGCGCGGCGCGCTCGGCCACGTGCACCAGCAGCGCGGCGGGCGCGCCGCCATGCTGCGCGCGCGGGTCCCAGGGGCCGCGCGAGTGTTCGCTGGGAAGCCATGCGTCCTCGCCTTGCGAGGTGTAGACGGCGGGGCGGGATTCGTCGGAGTCGTCGGGGGCGTGGGCCATTGCAGAATGCCGTTCGATGGGTCCAAAAATTCTAGGAACAACCCGCCCGCGAGGTGTTCGGGTTCCGCCGCGCTGATGGCGACCGCCCGCGCTCCGGCCGCCGCCCCGAGGCGCAAGCCGCGCCAGTCCCGCGCGCGCGCCACTTCGCAGGCGCTGCAGGAAGCCTTTGTTCGGCTTCTGGTCGAGAAGGGCTACGCCGCCATCACCATCCGCGAGATCGTGTCGGTGGCCGGCACGGGGCTCGGCAGCTTCTACGAATACTTCGCGAGCAAGGAAGACCTGGCGCGCGTGTGCCTGCACCTGCGCTCCAAGGCGCTGCTGCTGGACATGCGCGCGGCCGTCGCCGCGCACGCGGGCCGGCCGCTCGTGCAGATCGTGGACGCGGTGATCGACGCGCAGCTGGAGGCGCACCGCGCGCAGCCCCTGGCCTGGGGCGCGCACTACCTGCTGGAGCGGCACCTCTCGGGCCCCGAGGCCTACCGCAAGATGTACGACCGCTTCGTGGCCGAGTGGGTGGGCGTGCTCGACGCGGCCATCGACCTGTCGCCGGACTGCCAGAAGAAGGAAGTCGCCCGCGTGTGCCAGACCATCATCTACGGCCTGTTCGCGCACCTGCACATCGGCACGGGCGGGCGGCCCGACCTGCAGGCGCTGTCACGGCAGCTGCGTGCCGCGCTGCATGGCTACCTGAAGGGCGTGGCCTGAACGAGGGTCAGCGCGGGCTGCTGCTGTTCTTGTAGCCGCTGACGCTGGCGTCGATGGTGCCGAACACCGTGACGCCGCTGCCGCTGGTTGGCGTCGCGGCCGAGGAACCGGGGGTGCCGGCGGAACCCGTGCCGGCGCAGCCCGTGGCCAGCACGCCCATTGCGATCGCGAATGCGGCGGCGATGAAAGACGACTTCAACGGAATCTCCTGGATGGTGGGGTCTGGGCCACTATAGGCCCGGCGGCCGGGACGGCCTGTAACAAACAGACCCGGCGCCGACAGGGTTGTTGACGGCGCCGCCCTGCCCGGCGTCCTGCCCGGTGCCCTATTCGGGCTTGGCGCCCGAAGCCTTCACCGCAGCGCCCCACACGCCGATCTCGCTCGCCACGAAGCGGTCGAATTCGGCCGGTGTCGTCGGTGCGGGCTCGGCGCCGCGCTCGCGGATGAAGCGCGCCATCTGCTCGCTCTTGAGGATGTCGGTCACCTCGCGGTTCAGGCGCTCGACGATCTCGCCCGGCGTGCCGCGCGGCGCCATCAGGCCGAGCCAGCCGACCGCCTCGAAGTTCTTGGTGCCCGCCACGCCGCTTTCGCGCACCGTGGGCACGTCGGGCAGCTGCGAGGAGCGCGTGGCCGAGGTCACGGCCAGCGGCACCGCCCGGCCCGACTTGATGTGCGGCAGCGCGGCCGTCACCGAGTCGATCATCAGCGGCACCTGGTTGCCCAGGAAGTCCGACTGCGCCGGGCCGCTGCCCCGGTACGGAATGTGCGTGACGAACACATGCGCCGCCGCCTTGTACATCTCGCCCGACAGATGCTGCGTGCCGCCGATGCCGGCGCTCGCGTAGCTCAGCCGGCCGGGCTCGGCCTTGGCGCGCGCGGTGAGCTCGGCCAGCGTGCGGATGCCGCTCTCGGGCGTGGCCAGGAAGACGAGCGGCACCTTGGCGACGAGCGAGATGCCGACCAGGTCCTTGCGCGGGTCGAAGCCCGGCTTGGCGTAGAGCGTCTGGTTCACCGCCATCGCGCTGCCCGCCACCACCAGCGTGTAGCCGTCGGGCTGCGAGCGCACCACGAACTCGGTGCCGATGTTGCTGCCGGCGCCGGCCTTGTTGTCGACCATCACCGGCTGGCCCAGCCGCTTGCCGAGCTGCTCGGCCAGGGCGCGGGCGAAGATGTCGGTGGCTTGCCCTGGCGGGAACGGCACCACCAGCTTGACCGGCTTGTCGGGCCAGGCGGCGGCGTGCGCCGCGCCCATGCCGCCGAGCACCGCGAGGGACAGTGCCACGCTCGTGGCGAAGTGTCTGCGCAGCATGCTCAGGGCGCCGAGAGGTGCTTGCCCACGATGCCCGCGAGCTCGAACATCGTCACCTGGTCCTTGCCGAACACCGGCTTGAGCTTGGCGTCGGCGTTGATCGAGCGCTTGTCCTTGGCGTCCTGCAGGCCGTTGGCCTTGATGTAGTCCCAGAGCTTCTTCACGACCTCGGTGCGCGCGACCGGCTCGTTGCCGATCACCGCCGCGAGTGCGTCGCTGGGCTTGAGGCCCGCGCCGGTCTTGCGCGGCGCGGCGGCCTTCTTCGCGGCCGGTGCCTTCTTGGCCGCGGGCGTCTTCTTCGCCGCTGCCGTCTTCTTGGCGGCGGCGGTCTTGCCGGCGAAGGTCTTGCGCGGCGGGAACTTGCTGCCCCCCTCGCGCGGCGCGAACTCGAAGGTCACCTTGCCCTCTTCCGCGTTCCAGGTCAGGAATGCCTTGAAGGGGCGGCGCGTGCGCATGCTCACGAACTTGTCGAGCAGGTCGGTCTTGCCGGTGGCCAGCAGCTTCTCCATCTGCGCGCGCTCCACGGGCTGCTGCAGGATGATCTTGCCGGTCTTGAAGGTGCAGCTCGGCGTAGGCTGCGAATTGGTGGGCACCGACTTCTCGCAGACGTAGTTGCTGCCGTGCTCGAACACCGGCGCGCCGCACACCGGGCAGGGGCCGACGGTGTCCTGCTCGCTGAAGTCGACGATCTCGCCGCTTTCCTCGTTCTTGTCGTCGCCGAAGTCGAACTCCAGCTTCCAGTTCTTCGCCTCCTCGTCGAACTTGATGACGATCTCGGAGGTGAACGGCCAGCCGGCCTTGGAGCGGAAGCCCTCCAGCGGGCCGATGTGCTTGTCGCGCAGCAGCGCCTCGGCCTCTTCCACTTCGAAAGTGCGACCGGCCGGCGACTTGCCGAACGAGAAGCCGCAGGCGTCCTCGCCCGTGCCGCTCTTGCCGTTGCAGGCATAGCGGCGGTAGTTTTCCTTCACGACGCCGCCGCAGTTGGGGCATGGCGTGCGCAGCGTGGCGTAGTCGCCCGGCACGGTGTCGCGGTCGTATTCCTTGGCCTTCTTGACGATGTGCTGCGTCATCTCGGCGATCTCGCGCATGAAGGCGTCGCGGCTGAGCGCGCCCTTCTCCATCTGCGCGAGCTTGTATTCCCACTCGCCGGTCAGCTCGGCCTTGGAGAGTTCCTCCACGCCCAGGCCGCGCAGCAGCGTCATGAGCTGGAAGGCCTTGGCCGTCGGGATCAGCTCGCGGCCCTCGCGCAGGATGTACTTCTCGGCGATCAGTCCTTCGATGGTGGCCGCGCGCGTGGCCGGCGTGCCAAGGCCCTTCTCCTGCATGGCCTCGCGCAGCTCGTCGTCGTCGATGGTCTTGCCCGCGCCTTCCATGGCGCCCAGCAGCGTGGCTTCGGAGTAGCGTGCCGGCGGGCGCGTCTTCAGGCCCTTGGTGTCGACCGACTCGGCCTTCACGATCTCGCCCGGCTTCACCGGCACGAGGCGCTTGCCGTCCTTGTCGTCTTCCTTCTCGTCGTCCTGCGCTTCCTTGCCGTAGATGGCGAGCCAGCCCGGCTTCACCAGCACCTTGCCGTCGGTGCGGAACGGGTACTTTTTGCCGCCCTGCTCCACCGTGCTGATGCGCGTGGTGACCTGGTATTCGGCGCTCGGGAAGAACACCGAGAGAAAGCGCCGCACGACGAAGTCGTAGAGCTTCTGTTCGGCCTCGCTCAGGCCGCTGGGCGCCTGCAGCGTCGGGATGATGGCGAAGTGGTCCGACACCTTCGCGTTGTCGAAGATGCGCTTGTTGGGCTTCACGTAGTTGCCGTCCACCGCCTGCTGGGCGAAGGGCGCAAGGTGCTTCATGCCGCTGTTGGCCAGCATGCCCATGGTCTGCTTGACCACCGGCAGGTAGTCCTCGGGCAGCGCGCGCGAATCGGTACGCGGGTAGGTCAGCGCCTTGTGGCGCTCGTACAGGCTCTGCGCCAGCGCCAGCGTGGTCTTGGCGCTGAAGCCGAAGCGGCTGTTGGCCTCGCGCTGCAGCGAGGTCAGGTCGAACAGCAGCGGCGAGGCCTGCGTGGTGGGCTTGCTCTCTTCGGTGACGGTGGCCGGCTTGCCGCGCGCGGCGTCGGCGATGGCGCGGGCTTCCTGCTCGTTCCAGACGCGGTCGGCGCGCTGCTCGGGGTCGGGCTCGCCGTTGGGCAAGAGCGGTGCGTTCGCCTTCTTCCAGTCGGGGTTGAACCACTTGCCCGGGTACTCGCCGGCCTCGGCCGCGAAGGTGCCGTGGATTTCCCAGTAGTCGCGCGAGACGAACTTGCGGATCTGCTCCTCGCGCTCCACCACCACCGACAGCGTAGGCGTCTGCACGCGCCCCACGGTTGTGAGGAAGAAGCCGCCGTCGCGCGAATTGAAGGCGGTCATGGCACGCGTGCCGTTGATGCCCACCAGCCAGTCGGCCTCCGAGCGCGAGCGCGCGGCATCGGCCAGGCCCTGCATCTGCTTCTCGGTGCGCAGCGCGTCGAAGCCCTCGCGGATGGCCTGCGGCGTCATCGACTGCAGCCAGAGGCGCTTGACCGGCTTGTTCAGCCCCGACTTGCCGCCCGCGTACTGCTCGATCAGGCGGAAGATCAGCTCGCCCTCGCGCCCCGCGTCGCATGCGTTGATGAGCTGCGTCACGTCCTTGCGCTTGGCCTGCTTGACCACCGCGTTCAGGCGCGTCTTGGTCTTGTCGACGGGCTTCAGGTCGAAGTGCGGCGGAATCACCGGCAGGTTGGCGAAGCTCCACTTGCCGCGCTTGACGTCGAATTCCTCGGGCGCCTGGATTTCGACCAGGTGACCGACCGCGCTGGTCACGACATAGCTGTCGTTCTCGAAATGCTCGTCGTGTTTGTCGAATTTCCCTGCGACCGGCGTGAGAGCGCGGACGATGTCCTGCGCCACCGACGGCTTTTCTGCGATTACCAACGTCTTCATCAACAGTTCCTAAAAAAATTCAGGCCGGCGCCGGGCCGCCCCAAGGCGGCCTGCGGCCCCCTCGGGGGGCAGCGACGACACGCAGTGCAGGAGCGTGGGGGCCACATACAATCTGCGGCTTCCGCGTGCGCACGCGCACACGCGCATGTGTGTGCATATTCAAACTAACAGACTTCGGCGATGCCTTCCAAATCCCCACTTCCGGCCGGTCGTGATACGCAGGCCACCGCGCTCCCCGAGGCGGACGCGCAGCCCGGCAAGGATCGTTCCGGCGGCCGCCGCATCCAGATGCGGCGCTCCGATGTCCACGGCAACGGCGTGTTCGCCGTGCAGGACCTGGCCGAAGGCGAGACGCTGATCGAATACAAGGGCGAAGTCATCAGCTGGAAGGAGGCGCTGCGCCGCCATCCGCACGACCCGACCCAGCCGAACCACACTTTCTACTTCCACATCGACGACGGCCGCGTGATCGACGGCAACGTCAAGGGCAACGATGCACGATGGATCAACCACTCGTGCGAGCCGAACTGCGAAGCCGACGAAGTCGATGGGCGCGTTTATATCAAGGCGCTGCGCAACATCGCCGCCGGCGAGGAGCTCAACTACGACTACGGCCTGATCATCGACGAGCCGTACACGCCCAAGCTGCTTTCCGAATTTCCCTGCTGGTGCGGCTCGGAGCAGTGCCGCGGCACGCTGCTGACACCCAAGGATGAGGACGAGGAAAAGAAAAAGAAGAAGAAGGCAAAGAAAAAAGCCGAAAAGAAAAAGGCCGAGAAAAAAGAAGCGAAGAAAAAGGAAGCCAAAAAGGCCGAAAAGAAGGCTGAGGCGAAAGCGGAAAAGAAATCCGCGAAGAAAGACAAGTCCGCAAAGGACTGACCATGAGCAACAGCAGCACCGCCGACTGGTTCCAGGACCGGATCGCCGCGTCGGTCGCGCCGCTGGTGCCCGGCTTCGCGGTCGAGGCGGTGGCGGAAATAGATTCCACCAACACCGAGCTGATGCGCCGCGCGCGCGCCGGCCGCGTCGAGCCCGTGCTGCTCGTGGCCGAGCGCCAGACGGCCGGGCGCGGCCGGCTCGGGCGCCCCTGGCAGAGCGGTGCGCAGCAGGATGCGGCTGTCTCGCTGACCTTCTCGCTGGGCATGCCGCTCGCACCCGCCGACTGGTCGGGCCTGTCGCTGGCCGTCGGCGTGGCGGTGGCCGAGGGGCTCGACCCCTCGGGCGCGCACAAGATCGGCCTCAAGTGGCCCAACGACGTGTGGGTCGACGACCGCAAGCTGGTCGGCATCCTCATCGAAACCGCCCTGCCCTCCGACGGCGGCCCGGATGCGTCGCGCTATGTGGTGATCGGCATCGGCATCAACATCGGCGCGCGCGAGGGCGACGGCATGCGCACGCCGCCGGCATGGCTGCACCAGTGGCGTCCCGGAGCCAGTGCTCCCGAGGTGCTGGCCGAACTGGCCGAGCCTCTGGTGCGGACGGTGCTCGACTTCGAGGCCCGCGGCTTTGCTCCTTTCGCCGAACGTTTTGCCGCGCGCGACGTGCTGCGCGGGCGCGAGGTGGCGCTCAGCGACGGCACCGCAGGCCTGTGCGAGGGCGTGGCCTGGGGCGGCGAACTGCAGGTGCGCACCGACGCCGGCCTGCAGCTCATTTCCAGCGATGAAGTGAGCGTGCGCCCTCGCGGCATGTCTTTCTGACTGTCACGATGAAGCTGCGCCTGCTCCTCGTCGTCCTGTTGCTGGCCAATGCCGGCTACTTCCTCTGGGCGCGCGGCGATCTCGCGGGCTTCGGGCTTGCGCCGGCCAGCCTCGCGGAGCGCGAGCCGCAGCGCATGGCGCGGCAGATCCACCCCGAGTGGCTGCAGATCCGCAAGGAAGCGCCGAAGGCCGCCGCGCCGGCGCCCTGACGAACTCCCGCTGCCGTCTCAGGACGGCTGCTCGCCTTCGAATCGCACCGTGAAGAGCGCGCCCGGCGGCTGCTTGCCGGGATGCGCGTCTTCCAGCTTCACCTGCGCGCGGTGCTGGTTCGCGATCTCCAGCACGATCGGCAGGCCCAGCCCCGAGCCGTCGGCCTCGTTGCCGAGCACGCGGTAGAAGGGCTCGAACACCAGTTCGCGGTCGGCCTCGGCGATGCCGGGGCCGTTGTCCTCCACCTGCAGCAGCAGCACGTGGCCGAAGGGGTCGGCCAGCACGCGCACGGTGATCAGGCCGGGGCGCTCGGGCGTCGAGGGCGTGTAGTTGATGGCGTTGTCGACCAGGTTGCGCACCAGCTCCTTCAGCAGCGTGGCGTTGCCGTCGAACACCACGCCCGGCGCGCCGGGCTCGACGCCGTCGTAGCCCAGGTCGATGCGCTTCTCGATGGCGCGCGGCACCGCCTCGCGCACCACCTCGATGGTCAGCTTCGCGAGGTCGCAGGGCTGGTGATGCGCGTTGGCGCTGTTGCCCTCGGCGCGCGCCAGCGACAGCAGCTGGTTCACCGTGTGCGTGGCGCGCTTGCTCGCGCGGCCGATCTGCTTGAGCGACTGCTTCAGCTCGTCGGCGTTGGCGCCCTCGCGCTGCGCCAGGTCGGCCTGCATGCGAAGCCCCGCCAGCGGCGTCTTCAACTGGTGCGCCGCGTCGGCCAGGAAGCGCTTCTGGGTGCCGATGGAGTCGTTGAGCTTGTCCAGCAGCTCGTTCACCGAGGACACCAGCGGCACCACTTCCAGCGGCACCGAGGATTCGTCCAGCGGGCTCAGGTCGCCCGGGCGGCGCTCGCGGATGCGCGCCTCCACCACCGACAGCGGCTTGATGCCGCGCACCAGCGCCAGCCAGATCAGCAGCACCGCCAGCGGCAGGATGGCGAACTGCGGCAGCAGCACGCCCTTGATGATCTCGGCCGCCAGCACCGACTGCTTCTCGCGCGTCTCGGCCAGCTGCAGCAGCGTGGGCGGCACGTCGTCGGTGCCGCTGGCGATCCACATCGAGGCCACGCGCACCGGCTGGCCGTGCACGTCGCTGTTGTGCAGGAAGACCTGGCCGGGCGGCAGCGGCTCGTCGAGGCCGGGCTGCGGGATGTCGCGCTCGCCGCTGAGCAGGTTGTCGTAACCGTCGAGCAGCTGGTAGTAGACGTGGCCGGTCTCGTCGGCGCGCAGGATCTCGCGCGCCGACTGCGAGAGCACGAACTGCGCGTGTCCCTCCTTCACCGTCACCAGCTCGGCCAGCGCCTTCACGTTGTGCTCCAGCGCGCGGTCGTAGGGCGCGTTGGCGATGCCCTGCGCCACCAGCCAGGTGACGCCGATGCTCACCGGCACCAGCAGCAGCAGCGGCGTGAGCATCCAGTCGAGGATCTCGCCGAACAGGGAGCGCTGCGCGCGCTGGAACAACTTCATCGCGCCGATTCCTCCGGCGTGCCGCCGCCCGCGCGTGGCGGCTGCCGTGTGGTCGTCACTGGATCTTTTCGAGGCAGTAGCCCAGCCCGCGCACCGTCGCGATGCGCACCGGGCCCTTCTCGATCTTCTTGCGCAGCCGGTGGATGTAGACCTCGATGGCGTTGAGGCTCACCTCCTCGCCCCATTCGCACAGCCGGTCGACCAGCTGGTCCTTGCTCACCAGCCGGCCGGCGCGCTGCAGCAGCACTTCGAGCAGGCCGAGTTCGCGCGCCGAGAGTTCGATCATCTTGCCGTCGATGGTGGCCACGCGGCCGGCCTGGTCGTACACCAGCGGGCCGTGGCGGATGGTGTTGCTGGTGGCGCCCATGCCGCGCCGCGTGAGGGCGCGCACGCGTGCCTCGAGCTCCTGCAGGCTGAAGGGCTTGGCCATGTAGTCGTCGGCGCCGTGGTCGAGGCCCTTGACGCGCTCCTCCACGCTGTCGGCGGCGGTGAGCACCAGCACCGGCAGCTGCGAGCCGCGCGCGCGCAGCCGCTTGAGGATCTCGATGCCGTGCAGGCTGGGCAGCCCGAGGTCGAGGATCAGCAGGTCGAATTCGTCATGGGTCATGAGCGCGGTGTCGGCCTGCGAGCCGTTGGCCACGTGGTCGACCGCCGCGCCCGAGGTGCGCAGGCTGCGCAGCAGGGCATCGGCCAGCACCTGGTCGTCTTCGGCAATCAGAATCCGCATGCGTCACCTCCGGCCTGTTTCAGGTGTCGGGCGTCCTCGGGGCGCCGTTCACGGTTGTCTCTTCGCAGGAGTCTAGCCCGCCGTATAGGCTTCGAGTCCGATGGTTACCACGGTGGCGATCTCGTCGCCCACGCTGCTCCTGAACTCCTTCTCGGCCTGCGTCACCGCGCCGCGGAAGGCGTCCAACCAGGCGAGCCCGTCGGCGGTGAAGAGCACGCGCCGCGCCCGCGCGTCCAGCGGATCGGGCCCGCGCGTGACCAGTCCCCAGGCCTCGCACTGGTCGACCAGTGCGCCCATCGCCTGCTTGGTCATGCCGGCGCGCTCGGCCAGTTCGGTGAGGCGCGAGCCCTCGCGCGACAGGTGCCGCGTGATGTGGATGTGCGCCGCGCTCACCTGCGCGCGCGCCGCGAGGTTCGACAGGGCCAGCGGCACTTCGACGTCGTGCGCCATCAGTTCCAGCACGCGCTCGTCGAAGCGGCGCATGGCGTGGCCCAGCAGGCGGCCCAGGTGGGTCTGGCGCCAGGCGTCCTGGTCGGCGGGAAAGGGGGCTTCGGCCATGGCGCCGAATGGTAAAGCAAACTGACCAAAAAACAGGTTTACGTCGAGGAATCAGCCCCTACACTACTGTTCAAGCATCCAGCCTGTAGTTAAACGCAGATGGATGGTGTCACACACAAGCCATTGATCTTCAAGGAGTTTTTCACATGGACGCAGCAGTCAAGGGTTCGAACATCGGCGCCAACAGCGAGAAGGCCAAGGCCCTGCAGGCCGCGCTGGCCCAGATCGAAAAGCAGTTCGGCAAGGGCACCATCATGCGGCTGGGCGAGGGCGAGGTGCTGGAAGACATCCAGGTGGTCTCCACCGGCTCGCTGGGCCTGGACATCGCCCTGGGCGTCGGCGGCCTGCCGCGCGGCCGCGTCGTCGAAATCTACGGCCCTGAATCCTCGGGCAAGACCACCCTCACGCTGCAGGTCATCGCCGCCATGCAGAAGCAGGCCGGCACCTGCGCCTTCGTCGACGCCGAACACGCCCTCGACGTGCAATACGCCCAGAAGCTCGGCGTGAACCTGTCGGACCTGCTGATCAGCCAGCCCGACACCGGCGAGCAGGCGCTCGAGATCGTCGATTCGCTGGTGCGCTCCGGCGCCGTCGACCTGATCGTGGTCGACTCGGTCGCCGCGCTCACGCCCAAGGCCGAAATCGAAGGCGAGATGGGCGACTCGCTGCCCGGCCTTCAGGCCCGCCTGATGAGCCAGGCGCTGCGCAAGCTCACCGCCACGATCAAGAAGACCAACTGCATGGTCATCTTCATCAACCAGATCCGCATGAAGATCGGCGTGATGTTCGGCTCGCCCGAAACCACCACCGGCGGCAACGCGCTGAAGTTCTACGCCTCGGTGCGCCTGGACATCCGCCGCATCGGCACCATCAAGAAGGGCGACGAGGCCATCGGCAACGAAACCAAGGTGAAGGTGGTGAAGAACAAGGTCTCGCCTCCCTTCAAGACGGCCGAGTTCGACATCCTGTTCGGCGAGGGTATCAGCCGCGAGGGCGAGATCATCGACATGGGCGTGAACGCCAAGATCATCGACAAGTCGGGCGCCTGGTACGCCTACAACGGCGAGAAGATCGGCCAGGGCCGCGACAACGCCCGCGAGTTCCTGCGCGAGAACCCCTCGCTGTCGCGCGAGATCGAGAACAAGGTGCGCGAGTCGCTGGGCGTGCCGCTGCTGGCCGCCGATGCCGACGACGTCGCCGAGAAGCCGCAGAAGGCGGCCAAGGCCGACAAGGCAGAGAAGGGCGAGTAACCAGTCAGGGCGCGGCTCTCCGGGGCCGCGCCGGCGACCCCGCATGGCATTCGACGCCCCATCCCTCAAAGGCCGCGCGCTGCGCCTGCTGAGCCAGCGCGAGCATTCGCGCGCAGAGCTGGAGCGCAAGCTGGCGAAGCACGAGGAAGAGCCCGGCACGCTGGCGAAGGCGCTCGATGAACTGGAGGCCAAGGACTTCATCAGCGAGCCGCGCGTGGTGGCTTCGGTGCTGCACCAGCGCGCGGCCAGTTCGGGCGCGCTGCGGGTGAGGCAGGAACTGCAGGCCAGGGGCATCGCGCCCCAAGCCGTCGCCGAGGCGGTGGCCAGCCTGCAGGAAACAGAGGTCGAGCGCGCCACGGCCGTCTGGCGCCGCCGATTCGACGCTCCGCCCGCCGATGCGAAGGAGCGCGCGAAGCAGATGCGATTCCTGATGGCGCGCGGCTTCTCCGGCGCCGTCGTCTCCAAGGTGCTCAGGAGCGATTTCGATGAAGCAGCACAAGAGCAGTGAAGAGGGCGCGGCGCAGTCCCGCGTCATCACGCAGCGCGTCGCTTGCGAGTGGCGCCGCGCCTATGTGCTGGCGGCCGATCCGAGGCGGCTTCCCGAATGGGCCAGTGGCCTCGCGAAAAGCGCGCTGGTACCGCACGGCGACCACTGGATCGTGCGCACGCCCGAGAGTGGCGAAGCCCGCATGCGCTTCGCGCCGCGCAATGACTTCGGCGTGCTCGACCACTGGGTGGCGCCCGAAGGCGTGCCCGAGGTCTACCTGCCGTTGCGCGTGATCGGCGTCGCGCCGGATGCCTGCGAGCTGCAGTTCACGCTGCTGCGCCAGCCGCACATGGACGACGCGGCCTTCGAGCGCGACGCGCAGTGGATCGCCCGCGACCTGCGGACCCTGCGCGACCTGCTCGAGGCAGATTGACTGTCCGATCGCAGGCGCGGCGGCCGGCGGCGCTCAGAACTTGCGGTATTTCAGGTAGGCCTCCTGCGGGTCGGTGCCCGCGAGGATGGCGGTGCGCACGAGGTTCTCGCGGCCCATCATGTGCTCGGCCTCGGCAATGATGGACTCGGCCTGCGCGAGCGGCAGGCGGATCACGCCATCGGTGTCGGCCAGCAGCAGGTCGCCCGGGTTCACCGTGACCTCGCCGATGCGCACCGGCACCTCCATCGCCTCGGGCAGCCAGTAGCCCACGATGTCGCGCGGCGTGAAGTAGCGGTGCCACACCTGGAAGCCCTGCCGGATGATGAATTCGGCGTCGCGCACGCCGCCGTCGGCGATCACGCCCAGCACGCCCTTGCGGCCCAGCGTCTCGGCCGAGAGTTCGCCCATGTGCGAGACGGTCGAGTCGTTCGGCTGGATCACCGCGATGTGGCCCGGCCTGGCGCGCGAGAGAAAGCCGGTCCACGCCATCAGCGTCTCGTGCGGATCGGCCGCGGGGTCGACGCGGCCGTTCACCGTGAAGGCCGGCCCGCAGAGTTTCTGGCCGGGGATCAGCGGACGCAGCGTGGGCGGCAGCGTGAAGTCGCGCAGCCCTGCGGCGCGCATCACGTCATGAAGGACGCCGGTGTAGCAGGCCCGCAGGCGGGTGAGCAAGGAGGCCGGCGGCGTGTCGGGAGTCTGGGCCATGTGTGAATCCTGTTTTCTTTATAAAAACACTTTTCACGAATGAGATTAACGATCGGGCCACTGGTAAAGGCTGGGGTTTGCGCGAGTTCGCGGGTAACCACTGAGTCAGGAGTCGGCGAATAGGGGTTGTGACGGGGGCGGCGATGCACCCGGCTCGCGTATATTTGATTTCATTAGTGAAATTCATATTTCACATGTACGCAGCAACTCCCAACCAAAGGACCTCCCAGTGACTTCACGCGTTCAAGGAAAGAACATCCTCGTTACCGCAGCCGGCAAGGGCATCGGACGCGCCAGCGCGCTGGCGCTGGCTCGCGAAGGCGGCACCGTGTGGGCCACCGACGTGGACACGGCGGCGCTGGCCGAGCTCGCCGAGCTGGCCCGCGAAGAGGGCCTGGCGAGCCTGAAGACTGCCACGCTCGACGTGCGCGACACCGCCGCGGTGCAGGCCTTCGCCCAGGCCACGGGGCGGCTGGACGTGCTCTTCAACTGCGCCGGCTACGTACACGCCGGCAACATCCTGGCCTGCGAGGAGGCGGACTGGGACTTCAGCATGGATCTCAACGCGAAGTCCATGTACCGCACCATCCGCGCCTTCCTGCCCGCCATGCTGGAGCGCGGCGGTTCGATCATCAACATGGCCTCGGCTGCCTCCAGCGTGAAGGGCGTGCCCAACCGCTTCGTCTACGGCGCCTCCAAGGCAGCGGTCATCGGGCTGACCAAGGCGGTGGCGGCCGACTTCATCCAGCAGGGCGTGCGCTGCAACGCCATCTGCCCGGGCACTGTCGAGTCGCCCTCGCTGCGCGACCGCATCGCGGCCCAGGCAGAGCAGGCCGGCACCGACGAGGCCGCGGTGCGCGCCGCCTTCGTGGCGCGCCAGCCGCTGGGGCGCGTCGGCAAGCCGGAGGAGATCGCCGCGCTGGTGGTGTATTTGGCTTCCGACGAGTCGGCCTTCACCACCGGTGCGATCCATATGATCGACGGTGGATGGTCGAACTGAACGGGGAAAGATGAAGCGAGCAGCAACGGCGCCGGAAGAAGAGCAGCAAGGGCCGCAAGGGCAGGACGGCCTCGAGGAGGCCGTGACGGAAGGCGAGGGCGCGCTGCGCTACGCCGCACCGGCCCTGGAGAAGGGGCTGGACATCCTGGAGGCGCTGGCCGACAGCCCCTCCGGCTACACGCTCAACGAGCTCGCCCAGAAGGTCGGGCGCAAGGTCAGCGAGATCTTCCGTATGGCGGTGACGCTGCAGCGCCGCGGCTTCGTGCAGGTCGACGAGAACGACCGCTACACGCTCACGCTGCGCATGTTCGAGCTGGCGCACCGCCAGCAGCCGCTCAAGAGCCTGGTGAGCGCGGCGCTGCCGCTGCTGCGCGAGCTGGCCAACCGGGCGCGGCAGTCGTGCCACCTCGCCATGTACCAGGGCGGACGCGTGGTGGTCATCGCGCAGGTCGAGAGCCCGGAGCGCTGGTCCTTCGGGCTGAAGGTGGGCGTGGTGATGGGGCTGACCGACACTTCCTCGGGCCACGTGCTGCTGGCCTTTCGCGACGAGATCGACCGGGCCCGCATGCTGCGCGCCCACATCGGCGTGGAGGGCGAGCTCGACATGGACCCCGGCCAGCTCTTCTCCATCCTGCAGGAGGTGCGCGAGCGCGGCTACTCGGCCATGCCGAGCAAGCAGACGCGCGGCATCACCAACATTGCGTTTCCGGTGATGGGCGCGGCCGACCATGCGATCGCGTCGATCAACGTGCCTTACATCGAGCGCATCGACCAGAAGTCGGCGCCCGACGTCGTGCAGGTGCGCGAGATCGTGGGCAACATCGCCGCGCGCCTTTCGGCGCTGATGGGCGCCAGCGGCTACAACGACAACGAATAGCGGGGGCTCAGTTCGGGTCGGGAGCTTCGTCGAGCGGGGAGGGCGTCTCGCTCTTGTGCGCGGCGATGTCGCGCACGTTCTTCTGCACCGCCACCGCGCCGAACAGGCTCAGCAGGAAGGCCATCGCGTAGAAGCCTTTTTCGCTGGAAGCGAGCGTGGCGTTGAAGAGGCCGATGGCCAGCAGGGCCACCGACAGCAGTAGCGAGACCCAGCACAGGCCGTAGTAGATGCCGGTGACGGAGATGCCTTCGAGGCGGTCGCGCACCGTCTTCTGCAGCGACACGGCGGAGAAGAGGCCGTACATCAGCACGGTGAAGTAGTAGCCCTTCTCGTTGAGCTGCATCGAGGCGTTCCACAGCCCGATCAGGTAGACGACGGCGCCGATGAAAAGCGCAGCCCAGGAAGCGGCGACGAATGCCGCGGTCGGTTTCTGGAATCTGACGGCCATGGGATTCTCCTCGTATGGTTTGCGCGCGATTATGGTGGAGCGGCGCCAGTGGCATGATCCGCGCCGGGCCCGCGTTTGCGCAGCAGAAGCGATCGCACGAGGCGGCCGTCAGCATCAACAACAATGGAGGAGTCTTCCCATATGTCGTCGTCGACCGACCCCGCGGCCCAGCAGTCGCTCGTGCGCACCGGTGCCAAGGCCGGGCTGTCCTTCGCCGGTTCAGTGATCAAGGGCGGCCTGCTCGGCGTCTTCCTGGGCGGCGGTGTTTTCTTCTTCTACCTGAGCCAGCTGCAGGGGCCGGGCAACGTGGCCGCGCGCGCGGGTGGAGTCGGCGCAGTGCTCGCTCTCGTCACTTCGCCGCCGCTGCTGGTGGCGCTGCTGCTGCTGTTCTTCGTGGTCGTCTACGTGGCGCTGGGTGTGCAGCAAGGGCGTGCTCGTGCGATGCAGCACCTGGTGGCGGCACGCGGCGAGGCTGTGTCGCAACGGCTGGGCGGCGCGATTGCGAGCCGCATCGAGGCCATGCCGAAGGCGCACGGCGCCTTGCATCGCGTGGCCGACTGGTTGTCGGTCGACGCGCTGAGCAAGCAGCTCGCCCCGGTGCTGGGCGAAGGCAGGGCGGTGCGGGCTGTAGTGGCTTTCGTGATCGACAGGCTGCCGCTGAGCGAGATGCTGGCCGAATGGCAGCGCAGCCGCGCGGAGAGCGGAAATGAACTGGTGGCGGGCGAGGGCGGTTCGGCGCCGCAGGACCCGGCACTGCGCGCGCTGCTCACGCGGCGCATCCACGAGACGCTTCAGGACATGGCCGCGCCCTCGCGCAAGCCGCTGTACATCGCGCTGGGCGCGCACGCGGCCCTGCTGGGCGTGGGGCTCTGGCTGGTGAGCTGACCGGCCGGAAGGCCGGTGCGAGGCGTGGGGCTCAGAGCCCCAGCATCAGCTTCAGGTTCTGCACCGCGGCGCCGCTGGCGCCCTTGCCGAGGTTGTCGAGGCGGGCGATCACCACGGCATGGCGATGGTCCTCGTTCGGGAACACGCGGATCTCGAGCTTGTTGGTGTCGTTGAGCGCCAGCGCCTCGAGCTTGCCGTCTTCGGTAGGCGGCAGCACCTTCACGAACTGCTCGGGCGTGTTGCTGCGCGCGTAGTGCGCGGCCAGCGCGTCCTGCAGGTCGCCGGCCTTGGGCTTGCTCGGCAGCAGGTCGAGGTGCAGCGGCAACTGCACCAGCATGCCCTGCTTGAAATTGCCCACCGACGGGATGAAGACCGGCCGGCGCGTGAGGCCGGTGTAGGTCATGATTTCGGGGATGTGCTTGTGCTTCAGGCCCAGCGCGTAGATCTCGAAGGCCGGGGCTTCGCCCTTCTCGTAGGCCTCGATCATGGTGCGGCCGCCGCCCGAGTAGCCGCTCACGGAAGGCAGCGAGATGGGGAAGTCGGCCGGCAGGATGCCCGCGTCGACCAGCGGGCGCACCATGGCGATAGCGCCGGTGGCGTAGCAGCCGGGGTTGCCCACGCGCTCGGCCTTGGCGACGGCCTGCCAGTGGCCTTCGGTGAGTTCGGGAAAGCCGAAAACCCAGCCCGGGGCGATGCGGTGCGCCGTGGAGGCGTCGATGATCTTGGGCTTGGCGCCGGGCAGCTGGTCGATCAGCGCGACCGACTCGCGCGCGGCGTCGTCATGCAGGCACAGAACCACCAGGTCGACGCCGGCCATCAGTTCGCGCTTGGCGGCCGTGTCCTTTCGCAGCTCGGGGGCGATGCTCACGAGTTCGACCTGCGGCATCGCCTGCAGACGTTCGCGGATCTGGAGGCCGGTGGTGCCGGCTTCGCCGTCGATGAAAACCTTGGCCATGGTGGAAGTGCCCCTGGGTAGCTGAAAGAGAAGTACGGTAGGTACGTATTGCCCGCAACCACACTCACAGTATTGGTGCGGCGCACCATGATACAGTCCGCGGTTGTTCGCCGCCCCCAGCCGTCAGGCTGCCGTCGCCCGCGGACAACAGAGCATAGACCCTCTCCAGCCCAGATCTCCCGATTTCTCAACTTCCTCCTTCCGAGAGACATCCCTCATGAAGATTCACGAGTACCAAGGCAAGGAAATCCTTGCTAAGTTCGGCGTGCCGGTGCCGCGCGGCATCCCGGCCTACACGGTCCAGGAGGCGGTTGAAGCCGCCCAGAAGCTTGGAGGCCCGGTCTGGGTCGTCAAGGCCCAGATCCACGCGGGTGGCCGCGGCAAGGGCGGCGGCGTGAAGGTCGCCAAGTCCATCGAGGACGTCAAGAAGCTCGCCGGCGAGATCCTGGGCATGCAGCTCAAGACCCACCAGACCGGCCCCGAAGGCCAGAAGGTCCGCCGCCTGTACATCGAGGACGGCGCCGACATCCAGAAGGAATACTACGTTTCGGCCGTGACCGACCGCGCCACCCAGAAGGTGGCCTTCATCGCTTCGAGCGAAGGCGGCATGGACATCGAGGAAGTGGCCCACTCCTCGCCCGAGAAGATCATCACCGTGTTCGCCGACCCGGCCCAGGGCCTGACCGACGAACAGGCCAAGCAGATCGCCGACGGCATCGGCATCCCGGCCGACTCCACCGCCCAGGCCGTGGACATCTTCAAGAAGCTCTACACCTGCTACATGGAGACGGACGCCTCGCTGGTCGAGATCAACCCGCTCAACCGTGACAGCAAGGGCAACATCATCGCCCTGGACGCCAAGTTCAACTTCGACAGCAACGCGCTGTTCCGCCACCCCGAGATCGTTGCCCTGCGCGACCTCGACGAGGAAGACGCGGCCGAAGTGGAAGCCTCGAAGTTCGACCTCGCCTACATCTCGCTGGACGGCAACATCGGCTGCCTGGTGAACGGTGCCGGCCTGGCCATGGCCACCATGGACACCATCAAGCTGTTCGGCGGCGAGCCGGCCAACTTCCTGGACGTGGGCGGCGGCGCCACCCCCGAGAAGGTCACCGAAGCCTTCAAGATCATGCTGAAGAACAAGAACGTGGAAGCCATCCTCGTGAACATCTTCGGCGGCATCATGAAGTGCGACACCATCGCCACCGGCGTGATCGCAGCCTGCAAGGCCGTGAACCTGCAAGTGCCGCTGGTCGTGCGCATGAAGGGCACCAACGAAGTCGAAGGCAAGAAGCTGCTGGCCGAATCGGGCCTGCCGATCATCAGCGCCGACACCATGGCGGAAGCGGCCCAGAAGGTCGTGGCAGCAGTCAAGAAGGCCTAAGGAACAAGTCATGTCGATCTACATCAACAAAGACACCAAAGTCATCACGCAGGGCATCACCGGCAAGACCGGCCAGTTCCACACCGAGAAGTGCCAGGAATACGCGAACGGCAAGAACGCCTTCGTGGCCGGCGTGAACCCGAAGAAGGCCGGCGAGTCGATCTTCAACATCCCGATCTTCGGCTCGGTCAAGGAAGCCGCCCAGCAGACGGGCGCCACCGTCTCGGTGATCTATGTGCCGCCGGCAGGCGCCGCGGCCGCCATCTGGGAAGCGGTGGAAGCCGACCTCGACATGGCGATCTGCATCACCGAAGGCATTCCGGTGCGCGACATGCTCGAAGTGCGCAACAAGATGAAGGCCAAGGAAGCCGCCGGCGGCAAGAAGACGCTGCTGCTGGGCCCCAACTGCCCCGGCCTGATCACGCCCGACGAGATCAAGATCGGCATCATGCCCGGCCACATCCACCGCAAGGGCCGCATCGGCGTGGTCTCGCGCTCTGGCACGCTGACCTACGAAGCAGTGGCTCAGCTGACGGAAATCGGCCTGGGCCAATCGTCGGCTGTCGGCATCGGCGGCGACCCGATCAACGGCCTGAAGCACATCGACGTGATGAAGGCCTTCAACGACGATCCGGACACCGACGCCGTGATCATGATCGGCGAAATCGGCGGCCCCGACGAGGCCGACGCTGCCCGCTGGTGCAAGGACAACATGAAGAAGCCGGTCGTCGGCTTCATCGCCGGTGTCACCGCCCCTCCCGGCAAGCGCATGGGCCACGCCGGCGCGCTGATCTCGGGCGGCGCCGACACGGCCGAGGCCAAGCTGTCCATCATGGAAGAATGCGGCTTCACCGTGACGCGCAACTTCTCGGAACTGGCCAAGCTGCTCAAGGCCAAGCTGTAAAGAGACGGCTCCGCGACACCGGCCGCAGAGCCGGGTCATGAGAGGACCACGCAGAAACAAAAAAGCGCCCGCACTGGATTGCGGGCGCTTTTTTCAATAAAACACAGTGGGATCAGAGACATGGAATTTCTTCAAAGCACAGATTTCTGGATAGGTCTGCTCAAGATCATCTGGATCAACATCATCCTGTCGGGGGACAACGCGGTGGTGATCGCCATGGCGGCGCGCTCGCTGCCGCCCGCCCAACAGAAAAAGGCCGTGCTCTTCGGCTCGGGCGCGGCCGTGGTGCTGCGGATCGTGCTCACGGTGGTGGCGGCCAAGCTGCTCGCCCTGCCCTACCTGCAGATCATCGGCGGCATGCTGCTGCTGTGGATCGGCCTGCAGCTGCTGGGCGAGGAAGACGAGGGCGACGGCGAGTCCAAGGAATACGGCAGCATGATGGCCGCCGTGCGCACCATCCTGCTGGCCGACCTGGTGATGAGCCTGGACAACGTGATCGCCGTGGCGGCCGCGGCACAAGGCAGCATGGTGTTGCTGATTCTTGGCCTGGCGATCAGTATTCCCTTGGTGATTTTCGGCAGCACGCTCATGATCAAGCTCATGGAACGTTTCCCGATCATCGTGATGCTGGGCGCCGCGCTGATCGGCTGGGTCGGCGGCGAAACCATCGTGCAGGACGCCATCCTGCGCGACACGCTGGCGGCCAACCCCTGGCTGCACTACGCGGCCGCGGCTGCCGGTGCCGTTTTCGTGGTGGCCGTCGGCCGTCTCCTGCAACGGCGTGCGCACGCCGCTGCACAACACTGAGCCCAAGAGAGATCGGCGCTGACAGACCATGGCGAGTGTCGGCGTCTCCCTTTTCTCCACTCGCCCTCCGCTGACCTGGGAATTCGCCTTCCTGACAGACGTCGGGCGGACGCGCTCCCACAACGAGGACGCGGTGCACGTCGACCCCGCCCTCGGCCTGGCCCTGCTGGCCGACGGCATGGGCGGCTACAAGGGCGGCGAGGTGGCCAGCGCCATGGCCGTGTCGCTGCTGCACGGCAGCTTCGGGCGCTGGTTCGCTCACGCCGGCATGCAGGCACCGGCCCGCGTGGTCCGGCGGGCGCTGCAGGCCGCCACCGACGAGGCCAACGGCGCGATCCTGCATGAAGGCACCACCAACCCCGAGCTGCAGGGCATGGGAACGACCCTGGTGCTGGCGGCGTTCCGGCCGCAGCGGGTGGTGGTCGGCCACATCGGCGACTCGCGCTGCTATCGCCTGCGCAACGGCAAGCTGGAACTGCTCACCCGCGACCATTCCCTGCGCCAGCAGCAGCTCGACGCCGGCGCCATCACCGCCGAGGAGGCGCTGAATTCGCCCACCCGCAACCTCGTCACGCGCGCCGTCGGCGTGGAGGCCCAAGTCTTGCTGGAAATGCACGAACACAGCGCAAGACCCGGCGATCTCTATATGCTTTGCTCCGACGGGCTCAGCGAGATGGTTTCGGATGAGCAGCTTTTCACGCTTCTAGGACACGATGTCGGGCTTCAGAAAAAAGCATCACTTTTGGTTGCGGCAGCCAATGACAATGGCGGACGGGACAACATCTCCGTTGTCCTGGCCAGCGCGAGCGTTGCGGAAACGCCGCGCTCGGGCAGCTAGCAGGTTCCGCAGGCAGCGGCCCTGCGGCCTGCCTGCCGTCGTCATTCATGCTTTGGATTCGGGGAGTCGGCAATGCCGAAGATGATCATTTCGGTCGATGGCGTTGTCATCGGGCAGGTTGCGCTCGCCAAGGAGCGCACGACGCTGGGACGCCGTGCCTACAACGACATCGTGATCGACAATCTGGCGGTCAGCGGCGAGCACGCCGTGCTGCACATGACTGGCGGCGAAGTCGAAATTGAAGATCTCAACAGCACCAACGGCACCTACGTCAACGCGCTCGCCGTCCAGCGGCAGGCGCTCAAGGACAACGATGTCATCGAGGTCGGAGGCTGCCGCATCCATTTCCGCGCGCGCAGCAACCTCGACACCGGTGCCGGCTCGATCCGCACCGCCTCGGGCGAATACCCGTCGGGCGCGATGCCGCTGTCTTCGGCTCCCACGGAATCCGGCGCGCTGGTCGAGCTCGGCATTCCGGTGCTGCGCGTGCTCTCCGGCGCCAACGAAGGGCAGGACGTGGGCTTGCAGAAGGTGGTCACCACCGTCGGCAAGCCCGGCGTTGCCGTGGCGGTGGTCACTCGCCGGCGCCAGGGCTACGTGGCGGCTGGTGTCGAAGGCAACGTCACGCTCAACGGCCTGCAGCTGGGGGCCGAGGCCGTCGCGCTGCAGGAGCGCGACGTGCTCGAGCTGGGCGATGCCACGCGCATGCAGTTCGTGCGCATCTGAGGCGCTTTCCCTCTTGGCTCGCCGCGGCCGCGCCTTCACGGACCGGGCGCCGTGAGAGAAGAACTGCGGCGGCACTGGCCGCGCATTGCGATCACGCTGCTGCCGGTGTTGCTGGCGCTGGCGCATGCCACCGGCGCCTGGCGGCTGACCGCTCTTGAACGTCTTGACCAGCTGATCTACGACGTCCGCCTGCGTGCCACCATGCCGGGCACGCCCGATGCGCGGGTGGTGATCGTCGACGTCGACGACGCCAGCCTCGCACGGCAGGGCCAGTGGCCCTGGGCCCGCGACAAGATCGCCCGCCTGACCACCGAGCTGATGACCCGCCAGCAGGCGGCCGTGCTCGGCTTCGACGTCATGTTCCTCGAGCCTGACCGCAGCTCGGGCCTCGACAGGCTGAGGGAAATCATGGGTGGCCCGCTGGGCAAGGTGCCCGGCCTGGCCGCCGAGGTCGAGCGGCTGGCGCCCTCGCTCGATCACGATGCCACGCTCGCTGCCGCGCTGAGCGGCCGGCGCGTGGCGCTGGGCTACTACTTCACGCGAACGGAAGCGCCGAGCGCCAAGGGGCAGCTGCCTGCGGCGCCCCTGCTGCCGGCCGGTGCTTTCCCGCAGGGCGGTACCTACGCCACGGGCTGGAACGGCTTCGGCGCCAGCCTGCCCGAGCTGGCGAAGGCGGCGCCGGTCGCGGGCTTCCTGAACACGCTGGTCGGCATCAACGGCGATGGCGTCATCCGCAGCGTGCCGCTCATCGCCCGCTACGACGGAGACAAGGCGCAGCCGGGCTACTACGAGTCGCTGGGGCTTGCGGTCTACCGCCTCGCGAACGGATCGCCGCCGGTGCAGCCGGCCTTCGCGCCGGGCGGCGGCAATGCGCCGCAGCTCGAATCGCTGAGGGTAGGGCGGCTGCGCATTCCGGTCGACGGGACGGGCAGCATGCAGGTGCCGTTTCGCGGCCAGGGCGGCGCGGACGGCGGATCGTTCCGCTACGTGCCGGCCGCCGACGTGCTCGAAGGCAGACTCGCGCCAGGCGAGCTGAAGGACAGGATCGTGCTCGTGGGCGCCACCGCGCCGGGGCTGCAGGACCTGCGCGCCACGCCGGTCGAAGCCGCGTTCCCGGGCGTGGAAGTGCACGCGAACATCGTCTCCGCGCTGCTCGACCGGCGCCTGCTGAGCGTGCCCGACTACGCGCCGGGCTACGAGGTGCTGCTCGTCGCCGTGACCGGCCTCCTGCTGGCCTTCGGGATGTCTCTGCTGTCAGCGCCGCGCGCCCTGCTGCTCGCCGCCGGCGCGATCGCGGCGCTGATCGGGCTGAACGTGTGGCTCTACGTGGGCTCCAGCCTCGTGCTGCCGCTGGCGTCTGTGCTGGCGATGGCGGCCCTGGCCTTCGCGTTCAACATGAGCTGGGGCTACTTCGTCGAATCGCGCGCGCGGCGCGGCCTGGTGCGGCTCTTCGGCACCTACGTGCCGCCCCAGCTCGTCAACGAAATGATGGAGCACCCCGGCCGCTACAGCATGCGCGCAGAGAGCAAGCCCATGACCGTGATGTTCTGCGACATGCGCGACTTCACGCGCCTGTCGGAACAGATGGCGCCGGCCGAGCTGCAGGCCTTTCTCAACACCGTTTTCAGCCGGCTCACCAACGTCATCAGCGCCCACCGCGGCACCGTCGACAAGTACATGGGCGACTGCGTCATGGCCTTCTGGGGCGCGCCCATCGATACGCCCGACCACGCTACGCTCGCCGTGCGGGCCGCGCTCGACATGGCCGATGCCGTGCACGACATCAACCGCATCCATCGCGCGAGCGGCCGGCCCGAGATCAGCGTAGGCATCGGCATCAACAGCGGCGTGATGAGCGTGGGCGACATGGGATCGACCGCGCGGCGCAGCTATACCGTGGTCGGCGATGCGGTCAACCTCGCGTCTCGCCTCGAGGGCCTGAGCGGACACTACGGCGTTGAAGTGGTCGCGAGCGGCGCGACGCGCGAGCTGGCGCCGGGGTTCGTCTGGCAGGAGCTCGACAGCGTGCGGGTCAAGGGAAAAGCACAGGCCGTTGCCGTTTTTACGCCCTTGTCCGCAAGCACGCCCGAAGCGCAGCAGCAGACGCGGCAGCTGCTCGAACGCTGGGGCGAAGTGCTGGCTGCATATCGTCGCCAGGACTGGGCCATGGGCCGAAACTTGCTGGCTCCCCTGCTCGCCGCGGATGCGAAAAAAGTCCTTTACCAGCTCTACGCCCAGCGTTTAGCCTCGATGGCGTTGCGACCGCAAGACCCGAACTGGGACGGCGCGACCCGGTTCGAGACCAAATGACGACAGACACATAAAAGGGGTCTTTCACAATGCAGGTTCGTGTGCTGGGTTGCTCGGGCGCCATCGCCAAAGACTGCCGCACCACCTCGTTCCTGGTCGACACAGACCTGCTCGTCGATGCGGGCACCGGTGTCGGAGATCTCACGCTCGATGAAATGGCCTGCATCGACGACGTCGTGCTCACGCACAGCCACCTCGACCACATCGCAGCGCTCCCCCTGATGCTCGACGCCATCGGCAGCCGCCGCACGCAGCCGTTGCGCGTGCACGCGCTGCGGGACACCATCGACGCGCTGCGCACGCACGTGTTCAACAACGTCATCTGGCCGGACTTCGAGAGCATTCCTAGCCAGGAGGCGCCCTTCGTGAGCTTTCACGACATCGCGGTGGGCCAGCAACTGCCGCTGGGCAGCCGCGAGCCCAAGGTGGTCGAAGTGCTGCCCGCGTTCCACACCGTGCCGGCCTGCGGCTTCGCCGTGCGAAGGGCCGAGGGCGGCGCCCACTGGGTGTTCAGCGGAGACACCGAGCGCAACGCGCCCTTCTGGGAGCGCGTGAACGAGCTCGACGTGGCGATGCTCGTGATCGAAACGGCATTCAGCAGCCGCGAGCAGGCACTGGCCGAGCGCAGCCTGCACCTGTCACCCGCCGTTCTGGCCGGTGAACTCGCCCACATCGCGCCGGGCAAGCAGTACCCGATCTACATCACCCACACCAAGCCCGCCGAGACCGACGAGATCATGAGCCAGATCGAAGCCTTGGTGACCGAGCAGGCGGCAGGCATGGGGCAGCGGGACATTCGCTGGCTGAAGGTGGATGGTGTCCTGACTTTCTGACTGCCGGTCAGTGGACGCACTGGCATGACAAATTTGTCACGAAGTGTCGCATATTGAGGCAAGTTGTGTCACGTGGTGTAACGCCAAAGTGACTCCAAGTGACGTGTTCGGTCGGTGGGAGGGCTTGGAGACGGGTGGCACGGATGCTGCGGAAGGTACCTCGCTCCGGGCAGGTTCCCGGGCGTAACAACCAACCTACCTGGAGTTAGTTCAATGAACCGTCGTACTCTCGCCCGCCGCGCTCAGGCCGGCTTTACCCTTATCGAATTGATGATCGTTGTGGCGATCATCGGTATCTTGGCTGCTATTGCGATTCCGCAGTATCAGACCTATGTTGCCAAGTCACAGGTGGCTCGGGTCATGTCCGAAACTGGCTCGCTCCGTACTGCCGCAGAAGCTTGTATTCTGGATGGCAAACTTACCCCTATCGCGTCGGGCAGCACTCCCACCGCGACCCAATGCGATCTCGGCTCGACCGTGAGCAATCTCTTGGGCGCCGCAGTGCAAGTCAACACCGGTCTTAAGGTGGATCTCGGTTCTGCCACGACCGACGCATCGATCGAAGGCACTTTTGGCACCAATGCCGCAGCGACCATCGCCGGAAAAACTCTGACTTGGAAGCGTGCAGCTGCTACGGGTACTTGGTCTTGCTCTACGAGCGTTGACGCAAAATACAAGCCGGCCGGCTGTGACGCTAGCGCTTCTAGCAGCACTGGCGGTACCGGCGGCACTGGCGGCACTGGCGGTTAATCCAGATAAGGATATTGGATATACAAGAGGCGCCCCCTTTGGGGCGCCTTTTTATTTATAGCTCCTAGTTAAAAAATGGGCCGAGCACGCCTCGTTGTATATTTGCTGCTGATCGCGCTGATCTTTTTGCCTTGGCTCGCTTGGGAAAAGGATCGCAACATGGTGCGCCGTTGGCTTTACCCGGTCAGGGCGCATCTTGCAGCTTGGTCGACCGATTGCAATGCGCGGACTGCCCCATGGCTCAAAGAGTTGGCTCGCAGGTTGCCGACCCAGTTGGACTCTCCGGCCAATCAGTTAGTTTTTGTGGATAGCACTGGTAAACAGGCTAGCTGCGTGAACGGTTGGAAAGGCTTGCCGCTGGTTAGCGGCCGAGTAACGGACGACACTCGATTCCGCCTTGCCAGCCTCTCGAAGCTGGTGGCATTCATGGGTTTGACGCATGAAAAAGCAGAGCCGCGATCGGCGTGGCTGGACGTGCCGCTCGTTCAGGCGTTATCGATATCACCTCCATTCAAGGACAAACGGATCTCTCAGATACGAATTCGTCAACTGCTCAACCACTCGGCAGGTTTTGATCGCTTGCAAGCCGAGGACCCCATGGTTGTCCGCAACAAGAAGCCGTGGTGTCCTGAGGATGTCAGTCAATTGGCGCAGATTCCTTTGCAGTTCGCGCCCGGAGAGCGCTATGCCTACGCCAACTTAGACTATTGCCTCGCTTCTGTCGCGTACCAGCGTCGATTTGGTCATAGCCTATGGGATGCGTTGGAGCAGGGTCTGCACATCTCTCGATATGGGCTCGATTATCTCGATCGTGCCGATTCTCCGGTCGAATATAACTTCATGCATAACGAGTTCTACGGCCCGGACTTTGTCCGCTATTTCGATTGGACGGCGTTGCGCGCTTCCATGGGCATGACTGGAAATGCGCAAGGGCTTGCACGCTTCGTTATCGACCATCGTCCATTGCTGGATCTTGCTCGTGAAATGCGCGACAACTCCATCCGCTGTGATGAAACGAAGCCGGAGAATTGCCAAGACGGATTTTTGGAGCGACGACGCGTAGGCAGCACTCAGATATGGGTGCAGCGTGGCTACCTTTACGGCATGTCGGCTTTGTTTCTGATGGACGCAACGGGTAACTTCCTCATCTGGCTTGGGGCAGGTGATATGAATCCCCCGCTGCTTGCATACGAATATGTCGAGGCAGGCTTCCTGAAGGCACTGCACTAGGGGGCTCAAGTCCTCCTAAAGCCGAGTGTCTTGACCACTGGCTGGGGCACTGCACTAAGCCAGCATCGCGGGTTGCGGTTTGGTGGCGCAAACTAAAGGTCTGCCTACAGATACCACTAGGCGATATCGCTTCCAGGTCGCAGACCGATGATGAATCGCCTTCGAGAGGTCGGCGCGCCGATCCTGCAACACGGCGACTCGATCGAGATTTCAAACTAATCGAAGGACACCCTGGTCGGGGAAGTCATCATTCGAAGGTGTGTCGTTGGTCGATGACAAAAATGAAAACCAATCGGATGGCACGCAGCCTGCTGTGATCCACTTTTGATTGAGGAAGCTAGCGCATGAAGGACACGCAAAAGGCAAGCAGAGGATTTACATTGATTGAATTGATAGTTGTCATAGCGATCATCGGAATACTGGCGAATATCGCCTTGCTTCAATATCAGACGTACATATCGCGCTCGCAGGTGACGCGAGTCATTGCGGAAACTGCAGCCTTGCGGGCGTCTGTGGAGAATTGTGTCGTTGATGGTCGAACGACCGGGATAGGATCAGGATCGCTGCAGTGCGATCCGGGTGCAACCGGTTCTACACTCATGACGCTGCCCGCCTTCAACGGCGCTGCGCCGACGTTGAGCGGGTTGCCTGCAGGCACAGGTGTACCTGCAGTCTCATTTCCGTCAACTGGTTCTCAAGTGGCGCTGATACAAGCAACCTTTGGTAATTCGGCAAGCACGGTGCTTGCAGGTGAGACGGTCACCTGGCAGCGCAATTCAATGGGTTTCTGGAGTTGTACCAGCAGCGTTGCTGCTCACTTCAAATCAGCACAGTGCTCATAGGCACGTCGACTCGCGGCCAATTGACCTTGCCAGTGGAATAAGTGTCCCAAGCCGGGAATATTTATCTACCGTGCACTAGTCCGGCAGATGCCGTTTGGCCCATCGGTTTCGCGACGCTGTATCAGGCGAGCGCTGTGCGTGATAGTGATTGGCGCATTGCTTACCCACGCGTCCATTGAAGATCAATACTTGCTCACTTGGTAGGGCGGCGCTGGACCAAAATCCGAATCGTCATTATTCACACGATGACCAAATCGCCAACTCAACGCTGAACAGGAGGCGCCATGCCGAGCACGACCAACACTCGCCCGCCCTGACGACTTGATCCCGTGGCAGATCTCGTGAAGACGCTCGCAGCGAACTCACAGTCAAGCAAGTTAGGCGAGCGTCTATTCGTGGCGCCTGCGGCGCCTACCCCTAAGGAGCACCACCCTCTGAAGTAAGCGGTCATTCTTGGACTGTCTTCACGCTACGTCGGGGTGGTGAACGCTCCAGCGTAAGGGCTGTCCTCAATCAATCGTCGGCACTTCTCGCCAATTCAACAACCGCGGCTTGGTTCCCTTGCCGAAGTCGATCGGCGGCTTGTCCATCCCGCCAGTCACGTTGCCGACGATGTTCTCCATCCTGCCGTTGTTGTTGATGATCACACTGTCCGTGATCGCACTGGTGTAGCCGACATAGGCGGCTCCTGTCGTCAGTGCTGTCGTGCCGGACCCATAGTTCACCCCATAGACCCGGCTCTGGCCCGAAGGGCTGCAGGCGTCGCCGGTCGTCATCAGGCTGGAGAACACCACGACGCCATTGAACGATGTGGCGCCGAGCGTCACGCGCCAGGTGGTTCCCGACGTTGCGTCGCTGCCCAGGTCGAGGTACCAGCCCAGCTTCGTCCCCAGGGTGAAAGCCGTTTTGCCCGTGAGGTTGTCCTCGATCAGGGCTGCCAGGTCGTCGCGCGTGATCGCAGCGGTTCTACCTTTGTCGAAGCTCGTGGCATCGCCGTCGATGATGGCGTAGAACGACTGGCCTGCCTTCGAATTGATGTCCACGGTGTCGAGCAGCTGGCCAGTGCCGAAGAGCACGTAGCGTTTCTTGCTCTTTGGGTCGATCTCCACCAGGGGCTGGGTCGTGATCGGCTGTGCGCCGCTGGCATCGGCCAGGGTGGCCAGCTTCAACGGGGCAGGGTAGGAGCCGGCGCTGCCCTTGGCCGCGGTCACGTCGAAACGCCAGAGTTGCCCGTTCAGGTCGCCCGCATAGAGCGCATCGGCGGTACCGTCCGTGAAGTCGGTGATGTAGGCGGTCAGCTGTGCCAGGCCTGCCGCCGAGGTGCCGGTCTGTACTTTCTCCAGCAGTGCACCGGTCTTCGGATTCACGAAGTACACGTAGCCGAATCCGTCGCTATTGTTGTAGCCCGAAGTGAAGACCACGACCCATCCGTACTTCTTGGTCTTCAACACCACCGGCGTGCCGAAGCTGTAGCCCAGCGTGTTGCCCACGCCGGTAGTTGCGCTGGAGAACTCCCACAGTACCTTGGTCTTGATGGTGTCCTCGCTGGTCATGCTCGCGGGATCGGTGATGTCGATGGCGTAGAAGCCTTTGCCACCCTTGCCGAGCCCGCCGATCAGAACGGTGCGCCAGTCCGAGTTGTTGCCGGTAGCGGTGGTCGTGAAGACACCGCCCGCGCTGTTGAAGTCGATGTCGAAAGCCTTGGGCGACGCGTCGACGTAGTAGTGATGCTGGTAGTCCGGGTTGCCGAGCTGCCGCAGGCCATCGAGCGTGGGCGTGGCTGGGCTGCTGGGGCCGGAGAACAGCATGCTTGGCACGTAGGCGAACAGTTCCTTGCCCGCCCCTGTTCCGGACAGGGCGCCGTTGAACGCGTGCAGCATGCCGTCGTTGGCACCCGCGTAAACGATGGTTGGACGCGAGGCGTAGTCCGTCTTGAACTTTGCATAGCCCGGGTTGACCGTGTTAGAGAACTGGCTCGACGGTGGGCCTACAGGTGTGACCTTCGCGTTCACGATGTCGCCAAGCAGCAGCGCGCGACGGCGGTAGGGCTTGGTGTCGTCGGTGGTCGTCTTTTCCTTGCTGCGGTCGCCGCGCAGGTAGTTGAGGAAGTCGCCACTGTCGTCGCCTGTTGTCCAGGGCGTGTCGAGGGCAGTGGATTGGGCTGATGTCAGGTTGGCCTTGCGGAAGGGCACCCCGGCGGTACCGTTCCATGTGAGCACCCGGCGCGCGGTGTCCCAGCCGGTTCCGGCCAGTTGGCTTTCCAGTGTGCTCGAGGTGTTCCACATCTCCGTGAGCGTCGGTACGCCCTTGGGGAAGGTGAGCTGGCTGCCGGACAGCACGCCGGTCCAACCGTTAGAGTCGTACTGCGATGCGTAAGAGGCCGCGCCTGAGGCCGATACCTGCGGGCTCGACAGCGAGAATGACGTGGTGAACGACTTGATCGCGTTGGCGATGCTCGCGAACGCCTTCGTCAAGCCGTCCACCATCGAGTCGGGCCGGCCCGCCGTGAAGTAGTTGTCCGGCCTCGGCTGGGTGGTGCCACCGTTGCGGTTGTCGGTAAGCATGTCGCCGCTCGTGGACCACCATGTTTGTGGAATGGCGTCATTGAAGGTGTACGGGTCGAACGTGCTTTGCATGTTGGTCGGTATCTTGAGACCACCGAACTTCGCGGCCAGGTAGAACTGGTTGTTCGCCTGAAACGCCTGTTCGAGCACGTCGACCCAGTAGGTCTGGACAGTCTGCTTGCCGATAGTGCTCGGCGTCTTCGGGTCGTCAGGCCGGATGTCCTTGGTGTTCGCGTCGTAGGCGAGGCCAGCCATGAGTGCCGAGTTGTTGCTGCAGCAACCGTTGGAAATGTTCGTACGCGTACCCAGATCGTTTCCCATTCCCTGCAATTGGCCGACCTTGTTGGTGGCCGTCACGGCATTGACCGTGGTGTCCGACTTAACCAGGGCGGGTATCGTCGGTTCGTTGGCGGTGTTGGTGTTGCCTGGGACGTTCTTGTCGGCGTGGGTGTAGATATCACCGATGCCGAGGACGAAGTTGCGCTGGCACGAATACTGGATTGGGTCGTCCCAGTCGGTGATGACTGGAAAGCCGTCGAGTCGCTTGGCCGTGGTGGCCGTGTCGGTGGTGTTCAGGTTGCTCCACTCCGGCACGTTGCCCAATTTGCGGTAGTAACGCAGTGCCGCGTAGTAGAGCTCGCTCACCGGGTCGTTTGACTTGTAGGTGCCGGGAATGACCTGGCCGAACTTGTTGAGGTAGTTGATCACACCGCTATCGGCAATGGTCACGCCGTTTGCGTTCGTTGCTTTGGCATCTTTCGAGTCGGGGTTCTGAATGAACACGCCCGTGTTTTCGTCCCATTCCTTGTTTGCGTTCGCGGTATCAGGAAGACCGGGCTCCGGCTTCATCGGGCCCACGAACTTCTGACGCGCGCGCATCACACCGCCGTCACGGCCGTTGCCGTCTTCATTGAGATAACCGAAGGCGCTGAAGCGCATGCGCCGTGCGTACTGCTGGATCAAGCCCTCGGGCTTCCAGTTGTTCCCGTATTGCACGCAGTTGCTTTCGACGCCGCCGGGTGCGTTGGGGTTGCAAACCCTGTTGCGCATCGTGTAGTCGTTGGTGACCGCCCCGCCGATGTCGCTGGTGAAGGTACTGAAGTCCTTGTCTTTGGGCTTCTTCCAGAGGAACTGCATCACGGCGCCGCCGCCGTTCTCGTAGTACTCGATCTTCACGTCGAAGCTTTGCCCTGCCGTCAGGGAAACCGTGGCGTCGTAATTCGTCGGGCCCTGGTCGATCCATTTGTCGACGACCAACTGCCCGGCGATCCACAGGCGCACGCCATCGTCCGCCCGCACCCGGAACGTGTAGTTGCCCCCGGAGGGCGCAGTGAAAGTGCCTGTGAAGCGCGCCGCGAAGTTGTCCGCGCCGATGCCCGTCACCGGAGAGCCGCTACCCCAATCGTGATCCACGTTGTCCTGGGCCACAGTGACGGTGGGCGTGCCGGTGAGCGTCTTGTTGGCGTTGTTGTAGTACTCGCCCTTCAGCGATGCGCCGGATGCGGTGATGCGCATCGCGTACTTGCGACCGTTGACCGAGATGCCGAGGCTCGTCGAGGTGCTGAATGGCGTGGCACCTGGGATCTCCGCAGGAGGAAGATTGCGGTCGTCGAACAGGCCTTGCCCCGCGTGATAGCCTTTTTCAAGGATGGTGTCGGTCGGAATGTCCACTACACGCCTGCCCCCCGTCATGGCCCAGCGGAACGGGTCGATGGTTGCCGTAGCCGCCCAGTTCAGGAAGTTGCCGCTCCACTTCGTGCCGTCGCACTTGTGGCTGGTGGCTACGGCAGTCGGGTTGAAGAAGCTCTTGTCGCCCGTGTTGGTTTCGTTGGGCGTGGTATCCACAACATACGAATAGCACTTGTTGGGATCGAAGTAACCCAGGAAGGTGCTGGTGCTGGAATAGGCGGCGGTGTGCGCCGTGCGCGAGGCCGTCGGCCATTCCACGGACAGCGTCAGCGCCAGGTTGCCGGGCACGTTCGAGGTGGCGAAGACCGGCTGGTCGGCGAGGCTGGCTGCATCGGCCGGCGTGTGAATGCCCAGGAATGCGCCGGCCAGCGTGACCGCGCCGGCCACGCGCTTGGCGAATATCGAAATGTTGTTCATGGTTCTTTCGCGATGCGTTATTCGGGCTTCGTGAAGGAGGACTGCAGAAAGACCTGTGTGTCGCGGGGGCCGTCGACGCGCACGGTCAATCGATAGACCAGTGTCTTGGCGGGAGGCGGCCGCCCCGCTTCCTGTACGCTGCCGCCGCGTACATCGGTGGCCGCAGGGGCGTAGACACATGTGCTCTTGCTCGACGCACCGCTGGCATTGCAGAGCCGGTCGATAAGGTAGCGGATCTTCACAAAATCGCCGGTCTGCTCGATGGTGTTGGCAGCCTTTGCCTTATAGAGCTCGTCCTTCAGCAACGCTAGCGGAATGCCTCGATCATTGGTGTCGAGCCTCATCGCGCTGTAGTTGTATTGCGTAGCGTCGTCGTAATCCGCTCCGATGGTGGACAGCGCTCCAGTGCTGAACAACTCAAGTGCCTTGACTGCTGCCTGCTCGCCCCGATTGACGAGATCGCGCTTGAAAGCCAGGTTGCCGGCACTCGAAAGGGTCGTGTTCATCGAGCGCACGACGGCGACCCCGCCTGCTAGCAGGACGACGAGAACGATCAGGCAGATCAGCAGCACGACGCCGCGCTCGCGGCTCTGCCTGCGCAGGGAAGTAGTCATGATTTGAGCAGCAACAGCGCGTTGCGCAGGGGGATGGTGAATTCGACGACGCGATAGCGATACCGGCGGTCGTCGCCGGTCAGCGTGACGGGATCGCGCTTCAGGTCCGTGTCGCTGAACATGGCAGGAATCGTCATGGAGACGTCCTCGCGTTCGAGCGTGGCGCTGCGCAGGATCAGGCCCACGCGCACTGCAACCACCTGCTTGATGAGGTTTGCGCTCTTCATCATGGTTAGGACGTCGTATCCGGTGGCGTCGGGCGCCACCCATGAATTGATGATGCCGTCCCCATTGGTATCCAGCCCGTACAATGCATGCATCTCCATGACGCCGTCGGCCAAGGTCTGGATCGAGTCGGTACCGTCATTGCGCAGCAGGTCGTAGCTGACCAGCGTGTTGTTCGGGCCGATGCCGAAGAGTTGGAACTGGACATTGTTGGCGGTGTAGTTGCCCAGCGGCGTGAGATAGGCTGTGCCGCTGGCCGCCAGCGATGCCAGTGTCGTGCCGACGCCCGCGGTGTAGTACATGCCGTTGAGCGTGAGGAGCTCGTTGTTGGAACTATCCACGAAGGAAGTGTCGACCTGTTCGAGCAGGCAGTCCGAGGTGCCGCTCGGGTCGACTCGGCTGACCAGCGCGATGTCGTTCTTCTTGATCTGAACCGTGTTGTCCAGGCGAACGATGTTCGCGCTCGCGCCCGCGGCGATGATCGGGCGCGGCACGTCGCCTGCTGCGGCATTGCCCCCCATCATCATCAGCACGTCGGATTTGCCGTCCGAAGATTGCCCCTTGCCAATCAGCAGCGGTGCGACGCGCAGATCGGCAACATTGCTCGCGCTACCGAGGAATTTCTCGAAGGGGGCAGGAAAGACGGTGGTCCTCGGCAGGATCACGGAATTGTTGCGCTTGGCCTGCAGCTTGCACCCGAATACGCCCAGATCCCCCGACTGGGTAAAGCCCGAGCCTGCACTGCGTCCCGCTCGGTCCAACAGATAGGCTGCGTACGACCCCGATTGGTTGATGTCGTTGACGGACGTCGTGGTGCGCTTGGTCGACTCGCCGAAGATCACGGCGCTCGTGATCGCAAGTGTCACCACCAGGGCGATGACCATGGCGACGAGGAGTTCGATAAGGGTTAGGCCGCACTCTCGCACGGCAGAACCGACGAGACGGACGCTCATAGCGGCAACTCCACGTGGGTTTTGAGCGTGCTGCTCGTACTGCTCGATGGCGCCTGCCAAGTGATAGTCACATCGGCGGCATTGCCGGTACCCACAGGGCTGACGGTGCCGTTTCCGCCGGGCAAGCCGCCGGACTGCGGGTCACCTACGCGCTTGTTCCAGGCTTTCAATGCATCTGCAGACAAGGTGGTCGACCGATTGAGCCACATCGTCGCGACCAACTCGTTAGCCAGGATCGCTGCGCGATTGCGGTCTTCGGCGTCTACCGAGAAGCTGACGGCTCGTGCCTGCAGACCGATCAGGCCCAGCAGGCCCAAGGAAAAAAGCAGCACCGCTACAAGCACTTCGAGCAATGCCACACCGGCCTCGCCGCGGTGGAGGTAATTTTTTTCGCGAAGTTTTTTCATGGCGAAGCACAGCCATCGGGCTGGGTTGCAGAAAGGGTTCTGGCCGGGTCGCACATGCGCACTTGTCCGCCCACTGCGATGGTGACGCGAAGTGGCCTGTCGCCTGTCTTGGTGTCGCTCATCGCGATGTCGAACCAGACGGCGGCAGCCTCGCAGTCTGCTTTGGACGGGCCTGGCGCGGCATTCGGCACGACGCGGCCGATCGAACTGAAGCAAATCGCCGTCGGGACGGTTCCCGTTCCTGAAATGTTCGGGCCGGAGATCACCACATTGGAACTGACGTCGCTGAGGATGCCGGCTTCCACAAACGCCCCAGTTTGGTCGGAATCGGTCGGTGTGACCGTACTGATGGCCCAGTTGCGTCCGCTGGCCTTCGCCGTGTAGCTGGCGCTCTTGACGGTGGGCGTGTCATCGGTCAGGGCGAAAACCACTTGCCGATTGCGCCGGGTGGCTTCAGTCTGCGCCTGCCGCAGAGCGTTCTGCAGCGAATCGCTGACCGTCCGGATCTTGTTGTTGCGCACCCAGCCGAGCATGGATGGCGTGGCAAGCGCGGCGAGCAGGGCCATGATCGCCACCACCACGATCATCTCGACCAGCGTGAAGCCCTCGGGTCGGGCCGAGCGACGGCGATCGGTCATGACGAGGGGCATGCTTGCCCCTTTTTGACGATCCAGGCGGAGTTACACGAGGACGTCCAGCCCGACCAGCCGGTCGGCATCTTGGTCGTGCCTTGCGTGTTCGCTTGATCGATCGTAAAGATAACGTCCTTGGCAGGACCGCTTCCCGTTGCGGTGAGAAGGAAGCTGGTGTCACCCGTGTCGGTATCGCCGGCGCAACTCACCACGAAGTTGCCGAAGGTGCGGGTCTTCGCGTCCGTGTTCTGGCAAGGCGGGACAATCGATCCGACTTTTTTGTATGTTCGGTTGTCCTGGAAGTACCTCTCCATGTTCGCCCGCATGGTCGCCAGCCCATTCGTGGCATCCACCACGTATCCGCGCCGCACATAGTCCTGATAGCTCGGGATGGCGATGGCCGCCAGCACGCCAATGATCACCACCGTGATCATGATTTCGATCAGCGTGAAGCCGTGCGCCCGGGAACTGCCGATCCGGCCGCGAGCAGGTTGCTGTTTCATCAGAAGACGCCTTTCAGCCCCGCTCGGCAGAACCGGAAACGGGTTGGAAACAATTGAACATATTTGTTAGATCGTGTCTTCAAATGTTTACTTTTACAAAGCCTCTCATCTGCCGCCGATGACCACTCGTCGGCAATGCCGCCCCGCAGAATGGGCAAGATGACCACCAGTACGGTGCCCGCCCTCCCCGTTCAGCCTGTTTACAAGATGCTTGGCTTGACCCGCACAGCTCTGGTTGCGTTAACTTTTGTTTGTCCTTGGGTCAGCGGGCCATCAGCCAGTGCTTGGCAATTGCTTGTTTCCTGGGCATGCATGGCGGGGCTGTTGTTGACGGGGCCTGTCGGCTCGCCTGCCTTGCGGATCTGGGTGTTGTTGGGCCTGGGTGGTCTGCTCGTGGCGCTTTCCGGATCGGGAGGGCCGACGGCATGGGGTGGTGCCTGCCTCGCGATTGCCGGCATCGCTGCGGCCGCGAACGTGGGCAGTGCGTCGGCGCGCGACAGGGAAGGCGTTACGCTGACGTTGGCCAGGGGCGCGCTGGCCGCGGGGCTCGTCAGCGCCGTCTTGGGCCTGCTCCAGTACTACGGGCTTGCCGACCCCCTCGTCCCCTGGACCACTTCCCCGGCGCTGGGACAGGCCTACGGCAACCTTCGACAGCGCAACCAGTTCGCGACCCTGATCAGCATGGCTTGGTGCGCAGCCCTGTGGCTATATGCCACCAGCGATGCAATTCACGTCCGGCGGCGTTTGATGGCGGCGGCCGGGCTCCTGCTGGTCGCGGCGGCAGCGTCGACCTCGCGCACCGGTCTGCTGCAATTGTTGTCGATCATCGCCGTGGCGACTTTCATCGCCATGCGGGAAAGGCGAGGCGCGCCGCAACGCAGCGCTACCACCTATCGCCTGCCGGATCCGAAGTGGCTGCTCGCCACCATCCCCCTCTACTTCACCATCGCCTGGCTCCTCCCCCAGTTGGCCACCGGCAGCGACGGCCCCGTCGAAAGCATGCTCCAACGCCTGCAGACCGGCGCCCCCCAGGACCACAGCCGCCTGATCCTGTGGCGCAACGTGCTCGCGCTGATCGCCCAGCACCCCTGGACCGGCTGGGGATGGGGCGAGCTCAGCTTCGCCCACTACAGCACCCATTACGACGGCGCCCGGTTCGTCGAGATCCTCGACAACGCGCACAACCTCCCGCTGCACCTGGCGGTGGAGTTGGGCATTCCCGCCGCCGTGCTGATCTGCGGCGGCTTTCTCTGGATGGTGCTGGCCGCGCGGCCCTGGCGGGAGCGGGACCCTGCGCGCCTGATGGCCTGGGGCATGCTGGGTGCGATCGTGCTGCACAGCCTGCTCGAGTATCCGCTCTGGTATGGACCGTTCCAGCTGGTGTTCGGACTGTGCCTCGGCATTCTTTGGCCTGGCGCGGGCGGCGTTGCGGTCCGGCCTGCGCTGTCATCCCTGGCGGCGGGCGTCATGCTGGCGGGCGTGGGGCTCGCCAGCTGGGACTACGTCCGCGTCAGCCAGATCTACCTGCCACCCGACGAACGGCTTTCCGCGTACAGGCAGGACACGCTCGCCAAGGTGCGGGGCACGTGGTTCTTCGGGCACCAGGCCGAGTTCGCGGAACTGACGCTGACCACCGTGACGCCCGCGAATGCCGCCGAGATGCACTCGCTCGCGCAGCGGGTGATTCATTTCTCGCCGGAGCCGCGCGTCATCGTCAAGCTGATCGAAAGCGCTGAGCTGCTGGGGCGCGAGAGTGAAGCCAGGGCGCAGGCAGAGCGTTTCAGCGACGCTTTTCCACAGGAGTTTGCCCGCTGGCTGAAGGAAGCAGATCGCGGTCCGCAACAGCTGGCGCCGCCGCCATAGAGCAAGACCGGCGAGCCGGCCCGATCGAGGTGCCGCGCACGCTCGCGGCCGTCAATCGATCACTCGCTCGCCGACGTCGTGCACGTCGTATCCGTCGCGGGTTGGCACACCCTTGCTCGCCCCGTCTTTGCGATCACCACGATGCGGGTCTGCCGGGTCTTCGCCGCGTCCGGGATGTCGTTGCGTTCGATCTTCAGCGTGGCGGGCTGGAAGGTCGAATCGCTGGTCTGTGTGTAGCCCGAAGGGTTGAACATGATGTACGCGGGGCTGCTCTTCGCCGTACCCTGGCCTGTCGCCGAGAAGTAGGCAGGCAGCGCATCCTGCCGCGTGATGAGGATGTCCGAATCATCGAGCTTCCGGTTGTTGTCGGTGTCGACGAAGACGGTCCAGCCGGTCGCCCAGTCGTTGTCCGCGCGCGGCACGACGACCGCCTGCCTGCCTCGCTTCATCGCCTCTCCCCTGGCCGCATTCAAGGCCGCGATGAACGAGTTCGCCGCCGAGGTGAGCTGGGAGTTGCGGTGAAAGGCGACGAAGCTCGGCACGCCGACCATCATCAGGATTGCGGCGACGGCGATCGTCACCATCAATTCGATCAGGGTGAAGCCCTTTTTCCGAGGAGGCAGCTTACGGGCGTTCATGGCCAGCAGACCCGGAAGTTCGTGCTCGCGGCCGTACCCGTGCAGCCCTTGGCGCCCGTGCTGCTGAGGGTCAGCGAACCGGCTGCGGCGTCCGTGCCGGTGGGCGTGGCGGTGAGCAGCACGCAATCGGTGATCGGCTGGCTGCCGCATTTGTCAGCGGAAAGCCAGTAGGCCGGGGCGGAGGAGTTGTCGCCCGAATGGACCTTGAACGTGCTCGAGGCGCCGGCCGGTGTCGTGGCGCCGCTCGCGACATTGGTGCTGAACGCCAGGTAGGCATTCCGCTGCGTCATGTACCTCTCCTGCTGCTGCATCAGCTCCAGCAGCGCAGTCCGCGCCTGTGCCCGCCTGCCCTTCAGGACCGCCTCCGTGTACGACGGATAGGCGATGGCCGCCAGGATCCCGATCACGGCCACGACGACCATCAGTTCGATCAGCGTGAATCCGCGCACTGCGGCGCGCTTCGTTGTGTGGTTCATGTTCACGATCCGCGCTTCAGATCCAGGTAGTTGTTGATCTGCCGCCAGCTCAGCCGCCCTCCGATGAGGGTGACCGTCACCTGTCCGCTGCCGTCGGTGCCGTCTCCGACGTTGTCGATGCCGCCGGAGCCTTGCGAAATCGCCTGGCTCGTGATCCGCCTCGCGCGCTGGCCCGTGCCGTTGCTGATGGAGGCGACCGTGCTGGCCACCTCGATCACCAGCGGCTCTCCCGTGATGCCGACCGTCGATGCGCTCCGCGTTCCGATCCCCGTGTCCACGTTGACGATGTAGGCGTTGCCGCCGCCTCCACTCGCGCCGCAGGAACTCGAGTCGCCCGCGGCCGCCGGGATCAGGCTGGCGAATACGAGCGTGTCGCCGCGCAGCGTCGCCGCGCTCACCTGCCGTTCGGAACTCGCGTAATCCATGTACCAGCCCGAGCTCACGCTCGACGCCGTCGTGAGGTCGCTCGTGGCGCGGCCCCAGGTGAAGCCGGGCACCGTGATCGCGCCCTTGGAGTCGATGGTGGCCGCTCTCAGCCGGGCGCGCCCGCTGATGGCGCCGGAGCCGTTCGGCGTCGCATCGGGAGTGGCCGTGCCGTCGTCGTAGATCACGTAGAACGAGTTCTGCGCCGTCGACGAGCGGTCGTCCATCTCGAGGTACTTGCCGGTGCCGAAGGCCACCAGAATGGCCCTGGGGTCATTCGCCGCGGTCACCAGCGTGGGCGCCATGCTGATGGGCTGCACCTTGCCTTCGCTGTCCTTGGCGACGAAGAGCGGGTAAGGGGCGTTGTCGCTGGCCTTCTTGAAGGCCGACAGGTTCGCCATGTTCCACCGGGAGGTGCCTTGGCTGCGGAAGTCGAGCTTCCACATGTTGCCGTGCAGGTCTCCCACGAAGATCTGGGCCACTTCGCGATTGCCGCCGGTGGCGATGGCTGCCTTGAAGTTGAGCACGCCGGTGGGCTTGGTCACGGCCAACGTAGCGTCGTAGGGCAGTTCCACCTTGTAGTAGTTGGTGCCGAGTTCCCAGGCCGTTTCCGGCGCCTTCGACAGATCGAGCAGGAAGATGGCGGGATGGCCGGTGCTGAATTTGTTGTCCGAGTTGGCCTTGGTGTAGTTGTTCACCCCGCTGGCGACCACCGCGAACCACTTGTAGGTGGCGGTCGTTGCCGTCGGTGCGCTGGTGCGCATCTTCAGGATCTGCGGCTGCCCGACGACGAATCCCATGTCGACGTCGTCGTCCGCCGTGAACTCCCACATCACCTTCGATGCGTCGAAGGCCGTCGGGTCGGTGACGTCCAGTGCGAAGACGCCGCGCCCGCCTGCACCGGTGCCGGAAACCAGCACCGTCTTCCAGTCGGCCGAAGTGCCGGCGGAGCCCACCTGCGCTTCGGCCACCACCGGCGGGCCGTCCACATAGCTCTGATGGTGGGACACGTAGTTCACGTCGGTCAGCGCGGCCAGCCTGGGCGACATCCAGCTGGGGATGTAGCCGAACAGTTCATCGCCGGTGCCGGCGTTGAAGGCGTGCAGCATGCCGTCGTTGGCGCCCACGAAGACAGCAGGAGTGCGGCCGAGGTTTGCCGTCCGGAAGGCGGCGTACGAGGTCGAGTTGATGTTGTTGGCGGGTGCGCCCGAATACACCACGCTCGAATTGATGATGTCTCCCAGCAGCTTCCTGTTGCGCCGGCGGAATTGCGAGCCTTCGAGGGCGTTGCTTCCGCGCAGGTAGCTCACTCGGTCGGAGCCCAGCGAGTCGGCCCTGGTCGAGGGCGTGAGCTTGCCCAGGTCGGCCCTTTGCGCGTCGGTCAGCGAGTCCCACAGGAACGGACTGGCCTTGGGCACGGCATTGCCCGCACGCCCGATCACGATGTTGCGTGAAGTTGCAGGCGCGGAGAGCGCAGCCAGGCGGCTCGAGGCCGACCACGTCGGGGTGGGCGAGATGCTGGCCTTGCCATCGCTGATCGTGATCGCCTGCGAAAACAGGTCGCCGCTCCAGTCGCTGGTGTCGAACGCACCCTGGTAGACGGCGTTGCTCGTCTGCAGCGACTTCGACTGCACCGCGCTGCCGGCAATGCTTCGCGCGGAGGTCGATGCGCGGCTGAAGATGCTGTCGAACGCGCTCAGCACGCTGCGGGCACTGCTTTGCAGATAGTAGGTGCTGGCCTCGCCGGGCCGGGCACTGTCCTGCCAGACGTTGTCATCGGCCGTGCCGTCCTGGCGCTGGAAGGGGTTGCCGAAGGTGTTGAAGGGCTTGCGGCCTGGGTTGGAGGGGTCCGACTCGAAACCACCGTACTTCGCCGCAGTGAAGAACTGGTTTCTGTTGCGCCGGGTATTGGCGTCTTTCTGATTGCCGTGTTCGTTCACGTCGAAGAAGAAGCTCTTCACGCGCAGGCCGGGGCGCTGCATGCTGGGTTGCGCAGTCCAGTCCGTGCCGCGGATGTCGTGCGTATGGGCCCAGTACGAGTGCCCGATGATCGAGTGGGTGCGTACATCGGCGTTGGGGGCAGGGTTGCCTTTCGTCTCTCGTTTCTTGCCCTGCCCGTCGAGGTATTCCTTGGCCGTTCCCTTCTCGAAGGCGATGACCGTCTTCGTCCAGTCGTCGACGTTTGGATGGTTCAGTGCCGGATCGGGTTTGGGAAAGCGATAGTCGCCGTCGTGCGTGTTGATGTCTCCGATGACCACGATGTTGCTCTTGAGGCAGGCGTAGTTGCTGGAGCTGGTGCGCCCATCTCCGTAGGGGTCGCTCCAGGTGGTGAATACCGGGTAGCCGTCGTACAAAGCCGTCGTCAGCTTGCTGGTGGCTTCGTCGCTCGGCTGCAGCCCCTGCAAATAGCGGAGTGACTCGTAGTAAAGCTCGCTGACCGGGTCGTACACCTTGTAGCGGCCTGCCACGGGCCCGGTGCGACCGAACTTGTTGAGGTAGTTGATGACCCCGCTCACGCCGAAGGTGGCATTGGTGCCCGACAGCGTTCTGCCGTCCGGATTGGCCGCGAATACGCCCGTGGTGGCGTCCCATTCGGCTGCCGCGTTGCCGCCGCTGGGCGTGTTCTCGATGCCGTTGATGTCGAAGGTCTTGGCGCCGACGTACTTCATGGGCGCGCGCAGCACGCCGCCATATCGTCCGCCTTTGGCGCTGTACGTCTGCTCCATGAGGTAGCCGAAGGCAGCCAGGCGCAATCTGTCGCTGTACTTCTGCACGGTACCGGTCGGCTTGTAGTTGCCGCTCGGGTACCTGATGCAGAAGCCGTAGTCGCGCACGTCGGCCAGGTCGCCGGCGCTGGTCTTCTCGCAAACCCTCACGCGGGAGTAGAAGAAGCCATCGCTGTTGAGGTCATGGGCCGGCCTCGCGGTGGAGCCGGCGGGGGCCGTGTAGCAAGCTTTGGCAACGCCCGGCGCGGGGTCGGTGAATACGGCGTTGCTGCAGGAGGTGCCGCCCGTGAACCGGCCGACCATCCAGGTGTTGCCGGCGCCGTACCAGACTTCCCTGGTGTCGGAGAAGTCGCAGTTGGCGTCCTCGTTGGCGCAACTGGACGACGCGACGTAGGGAGGCTTGTCGCCGTGGAAGGGAAACGGCGCTGTCGACGTGCTGGCGCTCAGGCTGTAGCTGCCCGTGGCAGTGCAGCTGCCGCCCAGGGCGGTACCGAAGTAGATGCGGTTCAAGGTGTTCGCCACCCAGATGTCGCTGGCGCCGGCCGCGGCGATCATCCGCCGCGGCACCGCGCCCCAGTACCTGCCACTGCCACTGCCACCGCCGTCGCGCAGCAGCTTCTTCGAGGGAAAGTTGGTCGTGTTCCACATGCAGGTGGGGTCTCCGTTGGGGAGCACCGCGCGCTGCAGGATGGTCAGGTCGCTCGTGTCGATGTAGCGGTCGCCGCCCGAGAGGGCCAGGCGCAGCATGTCGATGGCCGAGCTGCTGGCCCAGTTCAGGAAGTTGCCGCTGAAGCCGTCCTCGCACATGCGGTCCGTGCGCGTGCTGGACTGGATGCGGTCGAAGCGCTTGTAGTCGGAGGCCTTGAGGCCCGCGGCAGGCGTTTCGTTCGGCGCGTCGTTGTACTCATAGCAGGCATTCGCGTCGTAGTAGCCGATGTACTCGTTCAGGTTGCTGTACGTGTTGTCGGAGGTGCCGCCGGCCGTGTACTGCGCGCCGACGGTCGGGAACTCCACCGACAGTGCCAGCGTGAGGGCGGGCTTGTCTCCCGAGGTGGTCGCATACAGCGGCTCGCTCGCCAGCGCGATGGGCCTGATGTCGGGTGCCGTCGTGCGGCTGCCCGCGATCGACACCGCGAGCAAGGCCGCCGCCGCCAGTGGGAGCGAAAGCTGCGCGAGCATGCGCGGCCGCTTGAACCAGGGCCTTGGATGGGAAGAGAACGTTGTCATGGAAGGCTGCTCGCGTCAGTCGCGATAGATGATCTGGACGACGCCATGGATGTCGGCCCGGGGGCCGAAGCCCATGGCCGTCACGCGGAAGATGTATCTGGCGGAACCGCCTGAGGCGTCGCGGTTGGCCGGGTCTTCGATCGGTTCGATGACATAGCGCGGCGCCTTGGCCGGCTGGATGCCGTTGTCGCCCGCGGGGAAGCTGCGGCCGGTGAACTCGCCGTAGGCGGTGGTCTTGGCGCCGGTGGTCGCGGTGAAGTCCACCGCCAGCCAGGCGGGCTTGCCGGTCGTTTCGAGCGCGCACAGGCCCTTGCTGTTGCCTGAGCTGCCGCAACCGCCGACGAAGGCGTTGGCGTTGGCCATGTCGGTGAACACAGCACGCCGGCTGGAGGCAGCGGGGCCGTGGATGTCGAACTCGGCATCCATCAGCGCCGCTTCGGCCGACTGCCAGGCGACCTGCATGTCCCGGTCGTTGCGAGCGCTGCGCTCGCCCATGGTGGCGATCTGCGCCGCGCCCGCGCCGAGGATGGAGACGATCACCAGCAGGAGCAGAACGACGATCAGCGAGGCGCCAGCCTGGCGGTTGGGGCGACTGGGGCGGCCAGGGCGGCTGAAGAGGGCATGCTTCATTCAGAGCCCCTGGTCGTTGCGCAGGTGGATCGTGAAGGTCATGGCCTGGCGCAACCGTCCGTCGGGCGTCGGCTGGAAGGTGGTGCCGGCGTCGTCGCCGACTGCGAAGGCGCTGCCGCGTTGACCTTTATCACTGCCTTTTGCGACGCCGAGCGGATGGAAGGTCTGCGTCTCCATGTCCTGCGCGGTACCTTTGGCACTGCGCAACACCATGCCGATGCGCAGGCTGCGCACCCGGCGCCAATTCGCAAGGGTTGCGGCGGCATCGCCATCGACTTCCATCTGGTCGGCCCGCAGATAGGCGTTCGGAACATCGGGTACCGCAGCATTCTTCGCAGGAGCCTGGCCTGCGGTGACGCCATCGACGCCGTACAGCACCTGGAAGTTCTCGACGCCTTGCACGATGGGCGCGGACTTCCACGCACTCGTCGCCGCGTCGTAGTAGGTGCAAAGCAGCGACGGCTCGCCCTGGCTCTGCCCCACCGAGAAGATGCTGGCCATGCGCGTGTACCGCGCACCCGCCTCGCTGATGTTCGGCGCCGTCGAGGGCGCGTTGCCGGCGCAGTCGATCATGGACTTGTCGGCCCCGGTGTCCGCGGTGAGCGCGAAGGTCTGCGCCACCTGGTAGCGCAGGATGAGCACGTCGCTGCCCACGCCGGCTTCCCTGCTCGGCCATTCGCTGGATGCGGCCAGCGGATCGGAGAGGTCGACCTTGGCGTTGTTGAACCCCATGACGCTGGGCGCCGGGTTGCTCGCGGCGGACTTCGGGCGTGTCGCCGCGAAGAACACATCCTTGTAGCCGGCCTGCACGCCGATGCGCTGGATCATGTCCGCCGCGAACCGCCCGTTGTCACGCAACTGCGAAGCCGCATCGACCGTGGTGAATCCACGTTGCGCCACCGACAGCGCCGATACCGCTGCCAGCACGACCACCAGGCCCACGGCCATGGCCACGAGCAGTTCGACCAGCGTGAGGCCGCGAACGGCGCGGCGGGACGAGGAGGAGGCGGGGAGGGAGGAGGCGATCAAAGCGTGCTCCCCGGCGTCACCGCCAGCACCACGGAAGGCCGGTCCGACGCCTTCCAGACGTTCGTGTCGCCACTCTTCAGGGACGGCCGGCTCCAGCCGATCTTGACCAGGATCGGATCGCTGCTGTCGGAGGAGGTGCAGCCCCACTGCGCCGTGCCGTCCGATGCAAAGGGCGCGGCGTCGCGGCAGATGCGGATGCTTGCGCCCGGCAGTGCGTCGTCCACCCGTGCCAGCCAGTCGGTCAGTTCGGCTTGCGCAACTTTCTCCGGCGTGTTGCACGAGCTTCCGACTGAAAGGCAGTAGGACGCGCTCGGGGCCACCAACGGGTTCGACAACTTGCCAGTCAGATAAGGATTGTTTGTGGCGAGCAGCGCCTGGTCCTTGTTGCCCCGCATCATTTCCGCCAGTTCGCGGGCCAGCACCACCGCCGTCGACTGCAGGCGGGCATCGCGATTGGCCTGCAGCGACGCCGCCTGCAGCGCGACCATGCCCAGCAGCCCGAAGGACAGCACGACGATCGACACGAGCACCTCGATCAGCGTGAAACCCGCAACGCGGCCGGCATTTCTTGCTCGACGGGAAAAGGAGTTCATCGATCGGGAAGCGATTTGTTAACAAAAGAGATCTTCATCGTGTTAACTGCTGTTAATTTTGTCTAAAATTGTTTATGAATGATGCGGCACGCGAGTCGTGATCGGTGCGCCGCTCGTCGGGCTATGGCAACCGTCAGGAGACATTCGTTGTCGATCCGTTGTCGGGCTCGACGGATTTGGGGGCGGCGCTGTACCGCAGGCATCGCTGATACCTGCTCGCGAACGCGAGTGGATGAAGGGAAGGGGGCGTGCTGCACAGCACATGCTGTGCAGCGGCTCAGGGACGATCGGCGTTTCAGCCGACTTGCGGCCTCTGCCTGCCCGGGCAGGTCAGGCGCAAGCGCAGCAGACGTGCGGCTTGGCCGGGGCGGTCATTTGTTGTGGCTGGCGCGATGCCACCCGGTCGAGGACGACGTGTCCTGGCCGCGGGACGGAATGCTTCGAGGGGGCTTCGTCGAGCTACTCGGAGGCTCCCGCCACCCAGCTCCCCGACTTCCCCCCGTGCTTCTCCAGCACATGCACGTCGGTGATCCGCATGCCGCGGTCCACCGCCTTGCACATGTCGTAGATCGTCAGGAGCGCCACCTGCACGGCCGTCAGCGCCTCCATCTCCACGCCCGTCGGCCCCACGGTCTCGACGGTCGCCGTGCAGACCACCTGGGGTGCGCTTCCCGCATCGGCCAGCGCGAAGGCCACGGCCACGCGGGTCAGCGCCAGCGGGTGGCACAGCGGAATCAGGTCGCTGGTCTTTTTCGCCGCCTGGATGCCCGCGATGCGCGCGATGCCCAGGACGTCGCCCTTCTTCGCCGTGCCGGACTCGATCAGCGCGAGCGTCGCCGCCTGCATCTCGATGCGGCCCGTGGCGACGGCCACGCGGTGGGTTGCGGGCTTGGCGGCGACGTCGACCATGTGGGCCTGGCCCTGGGCGTCGAAATGGGTGAGGGTGCTCATGGGTGAACGATCAGGTTGGAGGTGCATCATACGAGCCCGAGCCACAGACGAGGAATGCCGCGCTTGACTCCCCAACCCCACTCCAGAAGCCTGCCGAGGCCCACCCTGCAAGCCTTGTGTGCTAGCGTTTTGATAGCATCCCAAGTGCTGCTGCCGGTGCCCGCGCTGGCGCAGATCCAGCAGGTGCTCCCCGGCATGGGCGACGGCGGCGAGATGACCGCCAGCGCCGAGCGCCATCTGGGCGACCAGATCGCCCGCGAGCTCTACCGCGACACCGACTACATCGACGACCCGGTGATCGCCGCCTACGTGCAGGACATCTGGCAGCGCCTGCTGGTCGCCGCCCGCGCGCGCGGCGAACTCACGCCGGAGCTCGACGAGCGCTTCGCCTGGACGATCCTGCTGGGCCGCGACCGCAACATCAATGCCTTCGCGCTGCCGGGCGGCTACCTCGGGCTCAACCTCGGGCTGGTGGCGGTGGTCGGCAGCCGCGACGAGCTGGCCACGGTGCTGGGGCACGAGCTCTCGCACGTCACGCAGCGCCACATCTCGCGGATCATGACGAAGCAGGGCCGGCAGATGCCGCTGATGATCGCCGGCCTGATCCTCGGGATGATCGCCGCCGGCAAGAGCCGCAACGGCGATGCCGGGCAGGCCATGATCATGGGCAGCCAGGCCGTGTTCGCGCAGAACCAGCTGAACTTCTCGCGCGACATGGAGCGCGAGGCCGACCGCATCGGCTTCGGCGTGATGACGCAGGCCGGCTTCGCGCCGCAGGGCGCCGCCACGATGTTCGAGAAGCTGCAGTACGCCTCGCGCCTCAACGACAACGGCTCCTATCCTTATCTGCGCAGCCACCCGCTGACGACCGAGCGCATCTCCGACATGCAGGGCCGCTTCCAGTTCAACATGGATACGGTGCCGCCGCAGCCGCTGGCCATGGACCACGCGATGATCGCCTCGCGCGCCCGCGTGCTCACCCGCCCCGGCGTCGACGTGCTGCGGCTATGGATCGATTCGGCCTCCAGCGGTGAATTCGCGAAGAGCTCGCCGGCGCAGCAGGCGGGCACGCTGTACGCGGCGGCGCTGTCGGCAAAGGAGATGCGCGACTACAAGACCGCGCGCGCCCTGGCCGAGCGCCTTGCCGCGCGCGTGGCGGACGACCCTGCCGCGGCAAAGCAGGCACGCTGGCTCGGCGCGGAGATCGAGCTTGCCGCGGGTGCGGCGCCCAAGGCGGCCGCGCTGCTGGACGCCAGGTCGAAGGAACGGCCCGAGATGCTGCTGTCGGCAGAGGCCGCTACGGCGATGCGCCAGCCAGCGCCGATGATTCCCGTGCTGCGCGACTGGGTCGCCGCCAACCCGCGCGACGCGACGGTCTGGCGCGCGCTCGGCAACCTCTATGGCGCGCAGAACGACACGCTGCGCGCGGTGCGCGCCGACGCCGAGGCGAACGTGGCGATCCTCGACTACCCCGCGGCGCGCGACCGCTTCAAGGCCGCGCAGGAGATCGTCCGCCAGTCCAAGGTGGTCGATCACTACGAGGCGTCGATCATCGACACCCGCGCTCGTGCGGTGGAGGTGCTGGTGAAGGAGCAGGCGGCGGAGCCGCCGCTCAAGTGACTCGAGCGCTCCCGGGCGCTCAGCGTTTGGAGAGCAGTCCGCCCAGCGCGGACTCGATCAGCAGCCCCAGCACCGAATACAGCAGCGAGCCGATCAGCGCGGCCAGGAAGCCGTTGACGTGGAAGCCGCCCAGCAGGCCGGAGGCGGCCCAGAACAGCAGCGCGTTGATGACGAAAAGGAAGAGCCCCAGGGTGACGATGGTGACGGGCAGCGTCAGTATCACCAGCACGGGCCGCACGATCATGTTGAGCAGGCCGATGACCGCCGCGGCGATCAGCGCGGAGCCGAAGCTGTTGACCTGGACGCCGCTGTAGAGATAGGCGACCGCCAGCAGCGCCACGGCGCTGAGCAGCCATTTGAGGATGATGCGCATGGCGGCAGGATACCCCACCAGGGCCCGCAAAAGACAACGAGCCCCGGTGCGTTGCCGCGCCGGGGCTCGTCGATTTGGGAAGCTGCTTCCTGCGGTCTTACTCGGCCAGCTCGTTCGCCAGCACCAGCAGCGCGCCCATGCCCATCACCGCGCCGGGAAATGCCCAGCCCGACTGGTGCGGCGGCGTCTGGTCCGGCGTCACCGGCTCCAGGTCGACGCCGACCTTCGGACGACGCGCATCGACCACGTGGGTGGCCGAATGCTCGCGCTTGAGCTGTGCCGTGAGTTCGGCCAGCGGGCCCTTGGCCAGCACCGCCGTCACCTGCCCGCCGTTGCGCTCCAGCAGCGGCGTCATCTGCGCCTGCACCTTGCTGAACCACTTGGCGCGCCAGTTCTCGCGGGCGCTGTGGCTCACCCACTTGCTGATGCGATGCGTCATGCGCGGAGCGCAGGCCACGAGCACCCAATGGCGCGCCACGACGCTGTTGGCATCCGGCGCCAGTTCGGCGAACTGCTCGCAGGCGTAGGTGGCGTCGTCGACGTAAAGAATGATCTTTTCCATGGCGTGCTCCTTCAGGTAGTTAGAGTGACAGAGACTGGGTTGGACAGGAAGTTCGTTCGCGGTCGGGGGCAATGACCACCGGCGCTCAGCCGGTCGTCACCGCCGGTTCCTCGTGCTTGTTGCGGGCGTGGCGCGCGGCCACCCACTTGCCGATCACCAGCACCAGCAGCGCACCGAGGACGCCGGCTGCGTACTTGATCACGTCGGTCTGCGGCACCTTCGGCACCCAGGTCCAGGCGGCGGTGTTCGCCAGGGCCGGGTCGGATACGGCCATCGTGCCGGCGATCCAGCCGAGCAGCATGCCGCCGGCAGTGATGATCATCGGGAAGCGGTCCATCAGCTTGATGACCAGCTGGCTGCCCCAGACGATGATCGGGATGCTCACGAGCAGGCCGAAGATCACGAGCGGCATCTGGTGGCTGTCGCCGGCGCCCTGGGCGGCGCCAGCAATGGCGATCACGTTGTCGACGCTCATCACGAGGTCGGCCACGATCACGGTCTTGACGGCGCCCCACAGCTTGTCGCTGCCGGCGATGTTGCCGTGCGCGTCGTCGTGTTCGGGAGCCAGCAGCTTGACGCCGATCCACAGCAGCAGGATCGCGCCCACCAGCTTCAGGAACGGAATGGCCAGGAGGGTCAGAGCGAAGAAGATCAGGATCACGCGCAGCGCGATCGCACCCGCGGTACCCCACAGGATGCCTTGCGTGCGCTGGGCCGGCGGGAGCTTGCGGCAGGCCAGCGCGATCACCACGGCGTTGTCGCCGCCCAGCAGGATGTCGATCATGATGATCTGACCGACTGCGACCCAGAACTCCGGGGTCATGAACATTTCCATAGCTTTCCTCTTTTGTCTTCGCGCCCCTGCCTCTCCCTTCAGGGGTGACGACGGAAGGCGCATGTCTATGCGTTTCGATTCATCCCGTGCGGGGCGGGTCGAAAGCGAGGAATGAAGGCCGGGTGATTCCGGGGACTTGCGAACGCTTCGACCAAACCTGCACAGGTTCAAATCGAAGGTCTTGCTCGACAGCGTGCGCGCGAAAAATAGAGCGCGTACGTTGCCCGGCAGGCCGGAAGTGTTTTGCTTCGTATTGACGACCTGACGATTCGCGCCGTCGTGGCCGACAGCGCTCGGGAGCTACTCCCCTTCGTGCGGCGGATTAGAGCATCCAAGCTCCAGGTGGCGCAATCGAAAGTTTTCAGAAATTTAAAGAGAACCGCTTCAAAGTGCGCATGAATACAAGGTGTGATGCTCTTGTTTTCATAGCAATCATGTCCCTTTGATGCTTCGGGACATTGCCGGACTATGATCGCCGTCCGCTGCTTCTTCACGCTCCATGGCCGCCATACACATCACCGACATCGAGGCCGCCATCAACTACTGGCGCGACAGGACGCCCTCGCCCGACGGCGTCACGCTGGGTCCCGAATTGCGGGCGCTGGCCGAGGTCTACGCGCTCATGGTCTTCCACCACGAGGACGAGGTTGACGAGGTCGGCTTTCCGCAGAAGGCCTGGGCCGCCTGGATGGCCTGGTACGACAGCACGCCCGACACGCCCTGCATCGCCATCTGCTCCACCAGCCAGGGCGACGACGAGTGCAAGGGCTGCGGCCGCAGCTTCGACGAAGTGCAGTTCTGGCCCGGCATGTCGCCCGTCGAGAAGCGCGTCACATGGCGCCGCATCACCATGGAAGACTCGGCCTGGCGCTTCAACCGCTATGCCGAGCGCGCACGCGAGGCGGAGCGCGATCCGTCTTCGTCTGCGTCGGCCGACGAGCCCGAGTTCGATCCCGACGACGAGAAGAACTGGGCCCCCTGACCATGCGCCGCCTCGCGCAAGCTCCCAATCTCGCGATCGCGACCGTGTGGGCGCATGCCTTGCGCGAGGAGGGCGTGGCCGCCACCGTGCAGCGCGAATTCCTCGGCGCGGTGATGGGCCAGCTCCCCCCGGATCAGTGCCTGCCCGAGATCTGGATCGACGACGAGAACCAGTTCGATCTTGCCAAGCGACTGCTGCACGAGTTGCAGCATCGTCCGCAGCGCAGCTGGCGCTGCGTGTGCGGCGAGCAGGTCGAAGGCGGTTTCGAGCAGTGCTGGCAGTGCGGCCAGATGATGCCGCTCGCCTAGCAGCGCGGAGGCTTATTTCCAGCGCAAGGGTTCGATGTCGACGCTGTTGGTGCCGTCGCCCAAGGTCAGCGTGTTTTCCTGGATGGTCGCCTGCAGCTGCATGCTGCGCTGCGCGAGCGCGGCCAGCGCCTGCGAGGCAGTGGTCGGCACGCGGTACACCTTGAGGTTCTGCGGCCGCGTGAGCTTGTTCTCGATGCCGCGCCACCAGATCTCGGCCGCGTGGTTGAAGGCGTAGACGATCACCTCGTCGGCCTTGTTGCAGGCCTTGATGATGGGCTTGTCTTCGGGCTGGCCGACCTCGATCCAGAGCTTGACCTCGCCCGTGAAGTCGCGCAGCCACACGTCGGGCTCCTCGACGTTCGACAGGCCGGCGCCGAAGGCCAGCGTGCCGTCGCCGTTGCACACGTCCTGCAGCTGGTGGGCGTTGAGCGCGAGCGCGACGAGCCGGATCATCATCCGCTCGTCGGTCTCGCTGGGGTGGCGCGCCAGGGTCAGCGCGTGGTCGGCGTAGTAGCCGTGGTCGATGTCGGCCACCGCGAGGGTGGCCTTGAAGATGGTGGATTTGAGGGCCATGGGTGCGCGAGTTTAGGCCCGGCGCCCGCCGGCACCCCTCGGGCGAAGCCTCAGAACGCCACCGAGGCCTGCAGGTAGACCGTGCGGGGCTGCCCCACGTACTTGCCGCCGTTGTTGTCCACCGAGCGGTTGAAGTAGCGGCGGTCGAAGAGGTTCTTCACGCCCACCGCGACCTTGAGGTTGCTCATCGACGGCCCGAAGTCGTAGGCCGCGCGCAGGTTCATCGTGGCATAGCCGGGAATGTCGCCCAGCCGGCCGGTGGCGTCTTCCAGCGTGACGTATCTTGCGCCGTCGTCAGGCGAGCCCGGCGAGCGCTGCTTCGACTGCGCGTAGATGTCGGCGTTGAAGGTCCACGGCCCGCGCTCGTAGCGCGCGCCCAGCGTCGCCACCTGGCGCGAGTAGAAGGGCAGGTCGCGCCCGGCGAAGGCGCCGGCCTTCGAGATGGCCTGCGTGTAGGTGTACGTGCCCGACACCGACAGCCCCTTGAGCGATTCGCTCAGCGTGCCGAGGTCGTAGCGCAACGCCGATTCCAGCCCGCGGTGACGCGTCGCGCCCAGGTCGGTCCACTGGCCGACGTCGCCGGTGATGGAGCGCGCCAGTAGCAGCTCCTTGTCGAAGTTGATGTTGAACAGCGTGAGCTCGCTGCTCCAGGCCTCGCCCTTGTAGTGCGTGCCGATCTCGTACGTCTTGGCCTTCTCGGGATGCAGCCCGGTGGTCGACTGCGCGAGCTGCGCGTACTGCTGCGGCCCGAACGACACGCCCGCGTTCGCGAACACCGACCAGCGGTCGCTCGCGCGGTAGAGCACCGACAGCGTGGGCAGCCATTCGTCCGAATCGATCTTCGGATAAATCGCGCTGGTGGCCCGGCCGTTCGTGATGGTGTAGACGTCGTTGAACGAGCGTATCGACTCGTGCCGCACGCCGGGCGTGATCGTCCAGTTGCCGAAGTCGATGCGGTCGTCGATGTAGAACGCATGCGCGGTCGTGCCGCCCTGGCTGGTCTGGTAGGCGGGGTTGGCCAGGCCGAAGGCGTTGAAGCCCGGGCGCGGCTGGTAGTAGGCGCTGCGCGTCGCGACTTCCGATGCCTCTTCCTTCAGGTAGCGGTAGCCGACGCTGACTTCCTGCACCACGCTGCCCGAATCGATCAGGCGCGAGTAGCGCGGCTCGACCGCGAAGGTCTTGTAGTTGCGCGGCGCGGAGGTGAGGCGCCGGCGGCCATTGTTCGCGCCGGTGCCTTCCTGCTCGAGGAAGCTGCTGCGGTACGAGTCCGTGTAGTAGGTCAGCATCTCGAACTTGTTCACGCCGTCGTTGTGCGTGTACTTCACCGAGCCGTCGGTGCGGCGGCCGGTGAACTCGTCGAAGGGGCGGTCCGACTGGAAGGGATTGGCCGCGAACTGCGCCGTCGTCAGGCCGCCGGGCATGCGGCCCTTGCCCTCGAAGTGGTGCAGCGTGATGGCGACGTCGTCGGTCTTCGAGATGCGGTAGGCACCCTTGAGCATCAGGTCGTCGATGCTGGTGCGGTCGTTGCTCTGGCGGAAGCCGTCGCCATGCGTGCCCGAGTACAGCAGCGCCAGGCCCAGGCCGTTCTCGTTGGTGCCGCCGATGAAGAGATTGGGCGTGGTCTTTGTGCCGCCGCCGTGGCCGGCGCTTTCGACGCCCACGCTCACCTCGCCCGAGAACCGTTTCGGGATCGCGCGCGACACGAAGTTGATGATGCCGCCCACGTTCTGTGGGCCGTAGCGCACCGAGCCTGCGCCGCGCACCACGTCGACGGCTTCGAGGTTGCCCAGCGACAGCGGCGCCAGCGACAGCTGCGGCTGGCCGTAGGGCGCGTAGGCCAGCGGCACGCCGTCCAGCAGCACGGTGGAGCGCGGCGACAGGCGCGAGGTCAGGCCGCGCACGCCCACGTTCAGCGAGATGTCGCTGCCGCCGGTGCCGTTGCTCTCCTGTACCTGCACGCCGGGCATCTGCCGCAGCACGTCGCGCACGTTGGACGAGCCGCTTTCCTGGATCTGCTTGCGCTCGATGATGCTGCGGGCGCCGGGGTGCTCGAGCACCTTGGTTTCGCTGGGGCTGCCCAGCCAGTCGCCGGTGACGGTGATGGTTTCCAGCGACTTGGCCGCGTCGGCTGCTGCTGCTGCTGGCTCGGCCTCGGCGGCGAAGCTCTGCAGGCTCAGGGGAAGCAGCGCCATCGCGATGGCTGTGCGTTTGTGCGTGAACGACAAGGGAGATCCCTCCTACGGGTTTTCTGATGATGAAGAAGCAAGGTCGTGCGCGGCGTGGAGCCGCTCAGGGTGCGGTCGTGCCTTGGGAAAGCGTGTCGTCGCCGCGGGCGGCGCTCGCCATGGCGCGTCGGCGCCACCAGAGCCAGACGCCGCTCAGGCCCAGGCCGCCGAGCGCGAGGCCGAGCAGGGCAGTGACCGCCTCGTGCAGCGGCCCGCCGAGCTCGCCGGTGTGCAGCGGATAGATCACCGCCACCGCGCCGTTGCCGGCGTCGAGGTCCTGCCACTTGCGCGCGGCGAGCACCTCGCCGGTCACCGGATTCAGCCACACCGAGCCGATGCCGTTCGGATGCGGATCGTCCGGCAGGCGCAAGCGCACGCGCATCGGCCGGCCGGCCTTGGCAGGCACTTGTATGAAGCCGATGGGCTGGCCGGGGTAGACCTGCTGTGCGCGCGCCACGAGCTCGTCCAGCGGCAGGAGCGGGCCGGCCGCCGTACCCTTGGGGATCACCGGCGCCTTGACGGGCTGCTGGCCCATCGCGCTGGAGATGAAGTTGCCCAGCGGCCGCCACGCCATGTACGCGCCCGTGGCCACCGACACCGCGATCAGCAGCCCGAGCACCGCGCCGCCGGTGCGGTGCAGGTCGAACAATCCGCGCAGCAGCCCGCGGTCGAGCACGATGCGCAGCGACGGCGGCCAGCGCACCGGCCACCACAGCACGATGCCCGTGACCAGCAGGAACAGGTAGGCCAGCGCGGCGAAGGCGAGCACGCCCTTGCCGGTGTCGTCCAGCAGCAGGCTGCTGTGCAGCTCGAAGAGGATGTTGTAGGCGCCCTCGTGCGTGCTCCGGCGTCCCTGCTCGGCGCCGGTGGCGGGGTCGAGGTAGAGCGTGCCTTCCCATTTGCCGCGCACCCGCACCTGCAGCGTGTCGGTGGGCTTGCGCGGCGGGCGCAGCGTGAAGTCGGCGTCGGTTCCGAACTCGGCCGTGAGGCGCTGGCGCAGGGCCTCCAGCGGCAGCACGGCCTTGGTGGCGTCGCCGGCCGGGGTCGAACGCGCCGAATGGGCGATGAAGAAATCGGGATGTGCCCAGCGGTCGAGCGGCAGCCCCACCACCAGCATGGCGCCGAGCAGTGCGGTGAGTGCGAGGATCGGACCGAGCGTGAGGCCGATCCAGCGATGGACCTTGAGCCAGAGGCGTCTCAGAGGGGCGCGCATGACCAACAGAGGGGCGGCGGGCCCCTCGCAGAATGTTGCTGGCTGGCGCCCGGCGGGGCGTTGGCTGGAAAAGGATAACCACCGACGCAAAACAGCCGCCTTCAGGCGGCTGTTGCATCGATACAGGACGCTTAAATTCTACTGGCGAGTTCCGCCGCCTTGCCCACGTAGCTGGCGGGAGTCATCGCCAGCAGGCGGGCCTTTTCGGCTTCCGGGATGTCCAGCGAGCGGATCAGCCCATGCAGCGCCTCGGCGGTCACGGTCTTGCCGCGCGTCACTTCCTTGAGCTGCTCGTAGGCGCCCTGCACGCCGAAGCGGCGCATCACCGTCTGGATCGGCTCGGCCAGCACTTCCCACGAGGCGTCGAGGTCGGCGGCCAGCGCTTCATCGTTCAGCTCGAGCTTGCCAAGGCCGGTGGCGAGGCTCGCATAGGCCAGCGTTGCGTACCCGAAGCCCACGCCGATGTTGCGCAGCACCGTGCTGTCGGTCAGGTCGCGCTGCCAGCGGCTGATGGGCAGCTTCTCGCTCAGGTGGCGCAGCACCGCGTTGGCCAGGCCCAGGTTGCCCTCGGCGTTCTCGAAGTCGATCGGGTTGACCTTGTGCGGCATCGTCGAGGAGCCGATCTCGCCCTTCTTCAGGCGCTGCTTGAAGTAGCCAAGGCTCACGTAGCCCCAGATGTCGCGCGAGAAGTCGATCAGGATCGTGTTGGCGCGGGCCACCGCGTCGAACAGCTCGGCCATGTAGTCGTGCGGCTCGATCTGGATGCTGTAGGGCTGGAAGCTCAGGCCCAGGCCCAGCGGCGCGGGCGTTTCCACGACCTTGCGGCTGAAGGCTTCCCAGTCGAAGTCGGGCCAGGCGGCCAGGTGGGCGTTGTAGTTGCCGACCGCGCCGTTCATCTTGCCCAGCAGCTTCACGGCGGCGATCTGCTCGCGGGCCTTCGACAGGCGCACCGTCACGTTGGCGATTTCCTTGCCCACGGTGGTGGGGCTGGCGGTCTGGCCGTGCGTGCGCGAGAGCATCGACACGCCGGCGAACTGGTGCGCCATCTCGCGCAGCTTGGCGATCAGGCCGTCGATGGCCGGCAGCACCACCTTGTCGCGCGCGGCCTGGATCTGCAGGGCGTGGCTGGTGTTGTTGATGTCCTCGCTGGTGCAGGCGAAGTGCACGAACTCGGCGGCCGCGAGCAGCTCGGGACGGGCCTCGAACTTCGACTTGATCCAGTACTCGACCGCCTTCACGTCGTGGTTGGTGGTCTTCTCGATTTCCTTGATGGCCAGCGCGTCGGCCTCGGAGAAATGGGACACCAGGCCCATCAGGTACTTGCGCGCGCCGCCGGTCAGCGGCTTGAATTCGGCGAAGCCGCAGTCGGACAGCGCAATGAACCACGCCACCTCGACTTGCACGCGCCGGTGCATATAGCCCTGCTCGCTCATCAGCGGACGCAGCGCCGCGAGTTTGGCCGCGTAGCGGCCGTCAAGGGGGGAAAGGGCGGAAACGGTGGAAAAGCTCATGCCTCAATTTTAGGCGGCCGCCGCCCGGTGGGGCCGGCGCGACGCTTTGGGATCGATTCGGGCTCTGGTTTTCCCGTTCACCTAAAATGACTATTAACAAACGTCATCAATACATAGGGAGAGAGCCTTCATGAAACTGATCGGATCCGCCGCCAGCCCCTACGTGCGCAAGGTGCGCGTGGTGCTGGCCGAGAAGCGGCTCGATTACCAGTTCGTGATCGAAGACGTCTGGGCTGCCGACACCACCATCTCCAACTCCAACCCCCTGGGCAAGGTCCCCTGCCTGATCATGGAAGGCGGAGAGGCGATGTTCGACTCCCGCGTGATCGTCGAATACCTGGACACCCTGTCGCCAGTAGGCAAGCTGATTCCACAGCAGGGCCGCGAGCGCGCAGAGGTCAAGACCTGGGAGGCGCTGGCCGACGGCGTCATGGACGCCGGCGTGCTCTGGCGCCTGGAAGCCACCTGGGCCGGCCGCAGCGACGGCGAGCGCAGCGCCGCCTGGATCGAGCGCCAGCGCGCCAAGGTCGAGGACGGCATCGCCGCCATGGCCAAGGGCCTGGGCGACAAGCCCTTCTGCAGCGGCATCCACCTGAGCCTGTCGGACATCGCCGTGGGCTGCACGCTGGGCTGGCTGGACCTGCGCTTCCCCGAGATCGACTGGCGCAAGGACTACGGCAACCTCGCGAAGCTTTTCGACAAGCTGATGCTGCGGCCCAGCTTCATCGACACCAAGCCCTGAGCTCGCAGGGCCCCACGAAAGGCGCCGCGAGGCGCCTTTTTGTCTTTCAGCGATCGCGCAGCGTGTATCAACCCGGCGTCGGCCCAGGACGTCCCAGCCGGGAGCTTCGCCTCGGGCTCGTCGTGCCAGCGAGTGGAGATCGTCGTTTCGGCCATGACCCGATTACGTGCAATGGCGTGAACCGGATTCAGAGGGGAACGAGCAGAGAGGGGGGCGCGGACCGGGTTCGCGCTGTCGCGCCACCCTGGCCCGGCCCGAATACAAAAATGCTGCGAGGCGCCCCGACGCGAAGGAGGGAGGGAGGGAGGAGGAGAAGAATCGCCTCGGGATTTCGACCAGACGGCAAGCGCCCGGAAGACCTCGCAACATGAAAACCACGGGGCAGAAAGTCAGTCACTGCCCACGCGATTTAGGAGCGCGGCATCGGCGGCACGGTTCCCGTCTGGTTTGTAAACGTTTGTTCCCGATGGGCGACTGGGGTGGCGCAAAAATCGACCGGTCGGTAAAAACTGCTGGCGGTCAGTTCGGCCCGAGTTGCTTCTCGATGACGCTCACGAACCCGTTCTCGTCCGGCGCCGTCATGCTCGACCACGCCTGCACGACCTTGCCGTCGCGCCCGATCAGGTACTTGTAGAAATTCCACTTCGGCGTGGTGCCCGAGGCCTGCGCGAGCTGCTTGAACAGCGGATTCGCGTCGGTGCCGCGCACCGAAGACTTGGCGAACATCGGGAATTTCACGCCGAAGGTGCTTTCGCAGAAATCGGCGATTTCCTTGTTGGAGCCCGATTCCTGGGCGAAATCGTTCGACGGGAAGCCCAGCACCACCAGGCCGCGCGAGCGGTACTTCATGTCCAGCGACTCCAGGCCCTTGTACTGCGGCGTAAAGCCGCAGAAGCTGGCCGTATTGACCACCAGGACCACCTTGCCGGAGTACTGGCACAGGGACTGGGGTTTTTCATCCTGCAGCCGCGGGAAGGTGTGTTGCAGGATCGCCGGGCATCCCGCGGCCTCTGCCGGAGCGGGCGCGGCGGCTACCGTCTGGGCGTGGGCCGGAACGGTCGAAACGAGGCTCGCCACGAGGGAAACCGCAGGGGCGCAGCGCCACAGCATCGACAATCGGAAGGGGGTTCGCATGGCGGGCTCCTGAATCAAAAAGGGATATGCGCATCCGTGCCGCGACGGCGCGCGTATCCGCATCATCGCGCTTCTGTCATGGGCGCGCCAAACGGGCCGATTAAAATCGACGGCCTTAGAAAGATATAGATGCTCTATCCGGAACTCTTCAGACAACTCGAATCCGTCCGCTGGGACATGGACAAGGACATTCCCTGGCAGTCGTTCGACGCCTCCTTGCTGTCGGAAGAGCAGGCGCAGACCATCAAGATGAATGCCATCACCGAGTGGGCGGCACTGCCGGCTACCGAGATGTTCCTGCGCGACAACCGCCACGATAGCGACTTTTCCGCTTTCATGTCGATCTGGTTCTTCGAGGAGCAGAAGCACTCGCTGGTGCTCATGGAGTACCTGAAGCGCTTCAGCCCCAAGCACGCGCCCACCGAGGAAGAGCTGCACGAAGTGCGCTTCGACTTCGACCCGGCCCCGCCGCTGGAAACCCTCATGCTGCACTTCTGCGGCGAGATCCGCCTCAACCACTGGTACCGCCGTGCCGCCCAGTGGCACACCGAGCCGGTCATCAAGCACATCTACACCACGCTGAGCCAGGACGAAGCCCGCCACGGCGGCGCCTACCTGCGCTACATGAAGCGCGCCATGGAGAAGTTCGGCGACGAGGCCCGTGCCGCCTTCACCAAGGTCGGCGTCCTGATGGCCAGCGCCCGCCGCACGGCCCAGGCCCTGCACCCGACCAACCTGCACGTGAGCAAGGCGCACTTCCCGCGCGACACCGTGCAGAGCCGCATGCCCGACCCCGACTGGCTCGAGCACTGGCTCGACAAGCAGATCAAGTTCGACGCCGTCTGGGAAACCAAGGTCGGCGAGCGGATCCTGCACAACCTGAGCCTGCTGATGAACCGCAGCTTCAAGACCGTCCAGGAGCTGAACCGCTACCGCAAGGAACTGGCCGCCACCCTCGGCCCCAAGCCCGAATACCAGGGCGCATAAGCGCAAAGACAGAAACAGGAACGCCCCGCTCGCCGGGGCGTTTTTTTTGCAGAATCCATGTCACAAACCGGGGACGCTGGCCGTCTTTCCCGCATGGACGACGCAACCCTCACCTTCGACCGCCACCGCCCGCGCCTGCAGGGCATCGCCTACCGCATGCTCGGCTCCATGGCCGAGGCGGAAGAGGTCGTGCAGGACGCCTGGCTGCGCTGGCATGAAGCCGCCAGGGACACCCTCGACAGCGCCGAAGCCTGGCTCGTGACCGTGGTCACGCGCCTGTCGATCGACCGGCTGCGCGCCGCCAAGATCCAGCGCGAGCACTACATCGGCGCCTGGATGCCCGAGCCCACGCTGACCGGCCAGCCTGATTCGCCCGCCACGCCCGAACAGCTGCTCGAGCGCGCCGACAACATCTCCGTCGCCTTTCTCGCCATGCTGGAGCGCCTTGCGCCCGAGGCACGCGCCGCCTTCCTGCTGCGCGAGGTGTTCGACGCCGACTACGGCGAGATCGCCCTCACCCTCGGCAAGACCGAGGCCGCCTGCCGCCAGATCGTGCACCGCGCCAAGCTCCAGGTGCAGGAAGGGCGCCCGCGCTTCACCGTGCCGCGCGAGACCCACGAACGCCTGCTGCGCGCCTTCGCCGACGCTGCCGCGCGCGGCAGCCTGCACGAGCTGAAGGCGCTGATGTCCGAGGACGTCGAACTCATCGGCGACGGCGGCGGCAAGGTGCAGACCTTCAGCAAGATCCTGCGCGGCAGCCAGCGCCTCGCGCAGCTCTACTACTCGCTGTGGCGCCGCATGGGCCCGGCGGTGCGCATGGAGATCGTCGACATCAACGGCGAGCCCGGCATGCTGCGCTTTCTGGACGGCGAGCTCGAATCGGCCCAGACCTTCGAGATCGAGAACGACCGCGTCGTGCGCATCCGCGCGCAGCGCAACCCCGACAAGCTCGCGCGCATCGCTCAGATCTTTTCCTCGAAATAATTCGCGCGGCGTGTCACAGGGCGCCCGGCTCGCCCGTCTTCGGTAGGTAAGCAGATCGATTCCATCGCAACCCACCGGAGAAACCAAACCATGAACACCACCGCACGCCTGAACTGGTTCAAGCTCGTCCCGAAGTCCTTCGAGGCCATCCTCGGCGTCAACGCCACCATCGAGTCGAGCACGCTCGGCAAGGTGCTGGTCGACTACGTCTACGCCCGCGTCTCGCAGATCAACGGCTGCGCCTACTGCCTCGACATGCACGTGCGCGACCTGCGCAAGCAGGGCGAGGAATGGCAGCGCATCAACAGCCTCGCCACCTGGCGCGAGGTGAGCTTCTTCAACGAGCGCGAACGCGCCGCGCTGGCATGGGCCGAGTCGCTCACGCGGCTGGCCGACCGCTACGACGCGCGCGAAGCCGAATTCGCGGCGCTCAAGGCCAACTTCAGCGACCTGGAAATTGCCGAGCTGTCGGTGGCGATCGCGCAGATCAACACCTGGAACCGCCTCAACGTCGCCAGCGGCGTGCCGGTGGCGGTCAAGCCGCTGCTCTGATTGCTACCGGCGCTCCACCACCATCGGCGAGATGTGCAGGCTCTCGCGCAGCTGGGCGATGACTTCGCCCGCCGCGTTGCGCGAGGCAAAGGGCCCCGCCTGCAGCCGATGCGTTCCGGCCTCGCTGAACACGCGCAGCTGCGACGCCAGCGAAGGTACGCCGCGCGCGGCCTGGGTCAGCAGGCTCTGTGCACCATCCCGCTCGCGAAAAGCGCCGAGCTGAACCCAGAAGCCCGGCAGCGCCGCCGAGGGTTGCGCTGCGCTAGGAGAGGGTGACGCCGGCGCAGCCTGCAGCGGCGCCAGGTCATTGACCACGATGGCCTGCCGAGAGGGCGGAATCGATGGCGGCGACTGCGCCGATTCGGACTCTGCCCCGGGCGGCAGTGCAGCGGCCATCGGCGTCTGCGGCGCCACCGGCATCGTCGAAACCTGCGATGCATCGTTGCCCGCTGCTGCGACGGGCGCCGTCCATTCGGCCGGCACCTGCACCGGTTGTTGTGGCACGCGCGCCGACGGCACACGCACGGGCGCAGGAACGGCAGCAGGAACAGCAGCCGGAACCGGAGCCGCCGCATACGCAGTCCCCGAATCGCGCCGCCATGCGCCCGTGCGGATGTCGTCGTTCGTGATCCGCTCGATCTCCACCGGCGCTACGCCGCGCAGCAGGTCGAGCTTGAGCGCGGCCGTGTAGCTCAGGTCGATGATGCGTCCGTCCACGAAGGGCCCGCGGTCGTTGACGCGCACGATCACCTCGCGCCCGTTGGCCGGATTGCGCACCCGAACATAGCTCGGCAGCGGCAGCGTCTTGTGCGCGGCCGTCATGGCGTACATGTCGTAGGGCTCGCCGCTGGACGTGGACGCCGCGTGGAACTTGCGCCCGTACCACGAGGCCAGCCCCGATTCGCGGAACGGCCGGTCGTCGGTGATCGGCACATAGCCGCGGCCCAGCACCGTGTAGGGCTTGCTGGTGCCGCCCATGCTGCGGATGGGCTCGACGCGGGGCTCGGCGTCGGGCACGCTGGCGAGGTCGGGCGGAATGTTGGTGCCGGGGCCGTCGCGGCCGCTGGCCACGCCGCCGCCGCTGCGCGGACCGCTGGCACAGCCCGCAAGAAGAACGGCGACGGCTACCGCGCACGCCGCCAGCGCGGTGGTGGCCGGGGAACGGGTTCCCTCAGCCAAATACGGCCTTCCACAGCGCCAGCATGGCGTCGCGCTCGGCTGCCAGCGCGGGCGGCGTGACCTGCGTGGGCTCTTCGTTGAGTCGCGCGCGGTGCTGCACGCGGCGCAGCTCGCGATAGGCCCGCGCCGCGCTGCGGCCCACGCCTTCGGGCAGCAGCCCGGCCAGTTCGGCGCGCAGCAGCAGCGCGATGTTGCCCACGTTCGGAATCAGCTCCGGATGCTCGCCCGAGGACGACAGCACCAGGAACTGCACCGCGAACTCGGCATCGACCATGCCGCCGGGGCTGTGCTTCACGTCGAAGCGGTCGGCCTTCACGGGCCGCGCGCCGCGCAGCTTGTTGCGCATGGCGATGATCTCGGCCTTCAGCGCCTCGCGGTCGCGCGGCGCCACCAGCACGGCCTCGCGCACCTGGTCGAAGCGCGCGCCCAACTCGGCGCCGTGGTCCTCGCTGCCCAGCACGAAGCGCGCGCGCGTCATGGCCTGGTGCTCCCAGGTCCACGCGGTGTTGCTGCCGCGGCCGAGTTGGTATTTCTCGTAGGCCTCGAAGCTGGTGGTCAGCAGGCCGGAGTTGCCGTTGGGCCGCAGGGCGGTGTCGATCTCGAAGAGGTCGCCCTCGCGGGTCTTCACCGTGAGCCAGTTGATGAGCTTGCGCACGTAGGCCGCATAGACCTCGCCGGCGCGCTCGTCGTCGTCGTCGTAGACGAACACGATGTCGAGGTCGCTGCCGTAGCCCAGCTCCTTTCCGCCCAGCTTGCCGTAGCCGATGATCGCGAACTGCGGCACCTCGCGATGCCGGTTGCGCACGTGCGGCCAGCACCAGCGGGCGGTCACGCGCAGCGTGGCGTCGGCCAGCGCGCTGAGGTCGTCGGCCACCTGCTCGACGGTGAGGCGGCCGTCCACGTCGCGCGCCAGCGTGCGGAACACCTCGGCGTGGTGTGCGTGGCGCAGCAGGTTCAGCAGCCGCTCCTCGTCGGCTTCGCCGGTACGGGTGAGCGATGCGTGGCGCGCGTCGAGTTCGCGCTCGAACTCGGCCGCGACGAAGCGGCCCGAGAGCATCTCGTCGCTCGCGAGCTCGTCGATCACGCCGGGGTGCTGCATCAGGTAGCGTGCGGGCCACTTGGCGGCGCCCAGCAGGCGCAGCAGGCGTTCCTGCACGGCGGGGCGCTCGACCAGCAGCGCCAGGTAGCTCTCGCGGCGCAGCAGCGGCTCGATCCAGTCGGCCCAGCGCATGGCAGCGTCGACATGGCGCGGGGTCTGGCCCGCGCCGTCGCCATCGGGTTCCTTCAGCCACTGGCCGGTGCGCTGCACCAGCTGGCGCAGGCGCGCGCGGGTTTCCTCGCGCAGGGCCAGCACGCGGGGCTGCTCGCACCAGTCGCGGATGCGCTCGGCGAACATCGGGGGCAGGTCGCCGAGGAGGTCGGCCAGGTCGGCGGGCGCGGCGGCCTTCTTGCCATTGCACTTGCCGTTGCAGGGCTTCTCGCCGCCCAGCAGCTTGTCGAACTCCTGCGCGACGAACTCGCGGTGCGTGTCGAGCTGCTCGAGGAAGGGGCAGCAGCTGGGGTAGCCCATGCTCTGGGCGATCCAGCGCAGGTCGTCGTCGGACACCGGCAGCACGTGGGTCTGCTGGTCGTCGAGGTACTGGATGCGGTGCTCGACGCGGCGCAGGAACTCGTAGGCCGTGGCGAGCGCGTCGGCCGTTTCCTGCGGCATGAGGTTGGCGCGCGCAAGGCGCTGCAGCGCGTCGAGCGTGGGCCGCGTGCGCAGCTCCGGAAACTGGCCGCCGCGGACCACCTGCAGCAACTGCACCGTGAACTCGATCTCGCGGATGCCGCCGCGCGAGAGCTTCACGTCGTTGGCGCGCTCCGGGCGTCCGGCGCTGCGGCGCGCCGACTGCTCGCGGATCTGCCGGTGCAGCACCCGCAGCGAATCGAACACGCTGTAGTCGAGATAGCGGCGGAACACGAAGGGCAGCACCGCGCCGCGCAGCGCCTGGGCCTGGCCTGCGAGCACGATGTCGCGCGGCGCGACCACGCGGCTCTTCATCCAGGCGAAGCGCTCCCACTCGCGTCCCTGCACCTGGAAATACTCTTCCAGCGCATCGAGCGAGACCACGCTCGGGCCCGAGTTGCCGTTGGGCCGCAGCGCCAGGTCGACGCGGAACACGAAGCCGTGCTCGGTGGTGTCGCCCACCAGCGCGTAGATGCGCTTCACGGCGCGCGCGAAGTACTCCTGGTTGGCCAGCCGGCCGCGCCCGTCGGCGTCGCCCCTGGTTTCGCCGTCGACGTCGTAGAGGTAGATCAGGTCGATGTCGCTCGACACGTTGAGCTCGCGTGCGCCGAGCTTGCCCATGCCCACGATCCACAGCTGCGCGCGCTGGCCTTCGGGGCCCAGCGGGGCGCCGTGCGACGCGTCGAGTTCGCGGCAGGCCTCCTGGCACGCGATGTCGAGCGCCAGCTCGGCCAGCTCGGTGACGGCGGTGGTCACCACGGCCAGCGGGGCCTGCTCGTCGCAATCAAGAGTTACAAGCCGCTCCATCACGAGCTGCCGCACAATGCGCAGAGCGTCGCCGACGCCGTCCCCGCGCTGGCGCAGTGCCTCGTAGGCCACCGTCATCGATTCGCGCCGCGGCGCGCCAGGGGGAAGCAATGAAAGCTCGGCTGCATACCTGCGGCGCAGGCGCTGCACGAACCTCGAATACGAAGAGAAGGCGTCTTTCGGCGCCGAAGAATTGGGAGAAATGGTGTCTGGCAACTGGTTCACACCGATGCTGGTTTCCGTGGAACCCGTCTGAAAGCTGGCGGTCATAATTCCGGACACAGCGCGATCCTCAATGAACGACACGGCGTCTTCCCCTTCACGTCTGCTCAAAATCACCGCTGTGACGGCGCGCTGGCTGCTGGGTCTGTTGATCGCTGCATGGCTTCTGCTGGCGCTGTCGGTCGTTGTCCTACACGCGTGGATTGTGCCGCGAATCGGCGATTTCCGAGACGCGCTGGAGGCGCAGGCTAGCAAGGCCATCGGCGTGCCGGTGCGCATCGGATCGATCACCGCCCGCTCCGAAGGGCTTTTCCCGGCCTTCGAACTGCGCGACGTGGTGCTGCAGGATTCCGACAACCGCGAGGCCCTTCGCCTCGCGCGCGTGGTGGCCAGCGTGTCGCCGCGCTCGCTCTGGCGGCTCAACTTCGAGCAGCTCTACATCGAGCGCCCGCAGCTCGATGTGCGTCGCGACTCTCAGGGAAAACTCCATGTGGCTGGTTTGCACATGGCCACCGATACGACCGGAGAAACCCGGGGTGCCGACTGGTTTTTCGCGCAGCGCGAGCTGGTCATCGAAGGCGGCACCGTGCGCTGGACCGACGAGCAGCGCCAGGCCGAGCCCCTGCTGCTGACCGACGTGCGCTTCGTCGCGCGCAACAGCGCCCGGCGCCACGGCCTGCGCCTGGACGCCACGCCGCCTGCCGGCTGGGGCGAGCGCTTCACGCTGCGCGGCCAGTTCCGCCAGCCTCTGCTGTCCATCCGCAGCGGCCACTGGCAGACCTGGGACGGCCAGATCTATGTCGACCTGCCCTACATCGACGTCACCCGGCTCGGCCAGTACGTCTCGCTCGACGCGCGCATCCGCGAAGGCAACGGCGCGCTGCGACTGTGGGCCGACGTGGACGACGGCCAGGTCGTCGGCGGCGCGGCCGACCTCGGGCTCGACAAGGTCGACGTCTCGCTCGACAAGGGCCTGCAGCCGCTGGTGCTGCGCGCCGTCACGGGCCGACTCTCGGGCCAGCTCACCGAGGAGACGCTGGAGTTCGCCACCACCGCGCTGCAGTTCGACACCACCGACGGCCTGCGCTGGCCCGGCGGCAACCTCTGGCTGCAGCACACGCCCGCCAGGGGCCGCACCCCCGAGCACGGCGCGCTGCGCGCCGACCGGCTCGACCTGGCCGCGCTCGCCCTCATCGCCGACCGGCTGCCGCTGGGCGACGCCACGCACCGCCTGCTCGACAGCTACGGGCCGCGCGGCCTGGTCGAGCACGTCGACCTGAACTGGCAGGGCTCGCTGGGCGCGCCCACCCGCTACCAGGCCAAGGGCCGGGTCAGCGGGCTGCGCATCGCTTCCCAGCCGGCGGCGGCCGATGCAGCGACGCCCGCTGCAACAACGGCAACGACGACCGCCGCCACCACCACCACGGCACCGCACAGGATCCACACCGGCACCCCCGGCCTGAGCGGCGCCACCGTCGACTTCGACGCCACCCACACCGGCGGCACCGCCACGCTCGCCATTGCGAAGGGCACGCTCGAATTCCCCGGCGTGTTCGAGGAGCCGGTCATTCCCGTCGATCGTCTCTCCACGCAGCTGCAATGGAAGCTCGACAGCGGCAATGGCAACGCCCAGCTGCAGATGTCCAAGCTCAGCTTCGCCAACGTCGACGCCGAGGGCGAGGCCCAGGCCAGCTGGCGTACCAGCGATCCGGCCACCTCGAGCAGCAAGTCACGCTTTCCGGGCGTGCTCGACCTGCAGGGCAAGCTCACGCGCGCCGACGGCACGCGCGTGTTCCGCTACCTGCCGATGGACATTCCCCAGCACACGCGCGACTACGTGCGCGAGGCCGTCACCAAGGGCGTCGCGAGCAGCGTCGACTTCCGCGTGCGCGGCGACCTGCACGACATGCCGTTTAAGGACCCGAAGCAGGGCGACTTCCGCATCGTCGCCAAGGTGTCGGACGTCAACTACGCCTACGCGCCGCCCTCCATCACCAACGCCGCGCCTTCGCGCAACGGCACGCCCTCTCGCGTCTGGCCTGCGCTCACGGGCCTGTCGGGCGAGCTGGTGTTCGAGCGCGACAGCATGCTGGTGCGCAACGCGCGCGGCCGCCTGGCCGGCACCAACGGCGTCGAGGTGACCAAGGGCGAGGCGCTGATTCCGGAGCTGTCGCACCACGCGCAGGTGCTTCGCGTCGACGTGCAGGCCAAGGGCCCGCTGGGCGAGGTGCTGCGCGCGGGCGCGCCGCTGGCAGGCCTCGAGCCGGGCGGCGTGGGCGAGATCATGCAGGCCGCGCGCGCCACCGGTTCGGCCGACTACAGGCTGCACCTCGAGCTGCCGCTGGAAGCCATGGACAACGCCAAGGTGCAGGCCAGCGTGGCACTGGCCGACAACGAGCTGCAGGTGGTGCCCCAGGCGCCTTCGTTCACGCAGACGAAGGGCACCGTCAACTTCACCGAGACCGGCTTCTCGCTGGCAGGCGTGCAGGCCAGGCTGTTGGGCGGAGACATCCGCGTCGAAGGCCGCGGCCGCTTCAGCGGCCCCAATCGCGAGGTCGCGCTGAAGGCCCAGGGCACGGCCACCGCCGACGGCCTGCGCGGCGCGCGCGAGGTCGACTGGCTCGCGCGCCTGGCGAAGAAGGCGACCGGCAGCACGCCCTATGCCGCCACCTTCTCGGTGCGCGACGGCGCGCCCGAGTTCTCCCTCACCAGCAGCCTGCAGGGCCTGGCGCTGCAGCTGCCGCCGCCGCTGGTGAAGACGGCCGAGGAACAGATGCCGCTGCGCATCGAGAAGAAGGTGCTCGCGCGCGAGACCACGAAGCACGGCGCGACGGTGGCCACGCAGGACCAGCTCTCGCTGGACCTCGGCCGCGTCGGCGCCATCCAGTACGTACGCGACCTCGTGGGCAACGAGGCACGCGTGCTGCGCGGCAGCATCGGCGTGGGGCTGGCGCAGGGCGAGACGGCAAGCCTGCCCGACAAGGGTGTGTTCGCCAACGTCAACGTCGCCAAGCTCGACATGGCGGCCTGGCAGGCCCTGCTGGGCGAGGCCACCGGCACGAGCGCGGATGCCCCCGAGCGCCCCGACGATCCGTCGATGGCCTACCTGCCCACGCGCATCGCGGTGCGCGCGCAGCAGCTGGGCATCGCGGGCCGCACGCTGCACAACGTGGTGCTCGGCGGCACGCGCGAGGGCAGCGTCTGGCGCGCCAACGTCGACGCCACCGAACTCAGCGGCTATGCCGAGTACCGCCATGCGCAGGCCGGGCGCCTCTACGCGCGGCTCGCGCGGCTGAAGATCGCGCCCTCCGAGGCCACGCAGGTCGAGACCCTGCTCGACGAGCAGCCCGGCAACCTGCCGGCGCTGGACATCGTCATCGACGACTTCGAGCTGCTGGGCAAGCGCCTGGGCCGCGCCGAGATCGACGCGGTCAACCGCGGCGGCGCGGGCCGCGAATGGCTGCTCAACAAGCTGACCTTCACCATGCCCGAGGCCAGCTTCGCGGCCAAGGGCACCTGGGCCGCGGTGCCCGGCGCGCCGGCCGGCCAGCGCCGCACCGCCATGACCTTCAGGCTCGACGTCGCCGATGCCGGCGAGCTGCTCACGCGCTTCGGCATGCCGGGCGTGCTGCGGCGCGGGCGCGGGCGGATGGAGGGCGACGTCAACTGGCGCGGCTCGCCCTTCTCGCTCGACTACCCGAGCCTGGGCGGGCAGTTGCAGGTCGACGTGGAGCAGGGCCAGTTCCTCAAGGCCGACCCCGGCCTGGCCAAGCTGCTGGGCGTGCTGAGCCTGCAGGCGCTGCCGCGCCGGCTCACGCTCGATTTCCGCGACGTGTTCAGCGAAGGCTTCGCCTTCGACTTCATCCGCGGCGACGCGAAGATCAGCAAGGGCATCGCCAGCACCAACAACCTGCAGATGAAGGGCGTCAACGCCGCCGCGCTGATGGACGGCTCGGCCGACATCGTGCGCGAGACGCAGAACCTGCGCGTGGTGGTGGTGCCCGAGATCAACGCCGGCACCGCGGCGCTGGTGGCCACTGCCATCAACCCTGCCATCGGCCTGGGCACCTTTCTTGCGCAGTGGGTGCTGAGCAAGCCGCTCGCGGCCGCGGCCACGCAGGAGTTCCACATCGAGGGCACCTGGACCGACCCCAAAATAGCGAAGGTGCCGCGCACGCTGCAGCTGCTGCCGCAGAGCATTCCCGGCGCGCCCGGCCTGCCGCCCGCCTCGCAGACCGCGGACGACGGCAAGAAAACGGAGAACAAGCAATGAAAGTCGCAGCCATCCAGATGGTGTCGGCCATCGCCCGCGAAGCCAACCTCGCGCGCGCCCACGACCTGCTCGCGCAGGCCGCCACGGCCGGTGCCGAGCTCGCGGTGCTGCCCGAGTACTTCTGCATGATGGGCGCGCGCGACACCGACAAGCTGGGCCTGCGCGAAACCGCCGGCGCGGGCATGGTGCAGGGCTTCCTGGCCGATGCGGCGCGCGAGTTCGGGCTGTGGATCGTCGGTGGCACGCTGCCCATCGAGAGCACCGATGCCGAGCACGTGTTCAACAGCTCGCTGGCCTTCTCGCCCGACGGCCGCTGCGTGGCGCGCTACGACAAGATCCATCTCTTCTTCTTCGACAACGGCACCGAGCGCTACGACGAGCGCCGCGTCATCGCGCCCGGTGCGAAGCCGGTGGTGTTCGAGCTGCCCTCGCGCGACGGCCACCGCTGGCGCGTGGGCATGAGCGTGTGCTACGACCTGCGCTTTCCCGAGCTGTACCGCGCGCTCGCCAAACAGGGCGCCGACCTGCTGCTGGTGCCCAGCGCCTTCACCCGCACCACCGGCGCCGCGCACTGGGAGGTGCTGCTGCGCGCCCGCGCCATCGAGAACCTGGCCTGGGTGGTCGCGCCCGCGCAGGGCGGCACGCACGAGAACGGCCGCCAGACCTGGGGCCAGTCGCTGATCGTCGACCCCTGGGGCACGGTGGTGGCGCAGCAGGCCACCGAAGAAGGCGTGGTGCTGTTCGACATCGATGCCGCGAAGGTGCAGAGCACGCGCACTCAACTGCCCGTGCTCTCGCACAGCGTGATCTAGGAATGACCCCCAGGCTTGCCCACTTCGTGTGGCCGCCAACCCCCTTCCAGGGGGCAACACCTGCGGCCCGGCAAAGCCGGTTCCGCGGTGTTCCTGGAACAAGCCACGTACCTTGCGTGCGGCGGTGTTGCCGGTATGTCTGATGCGCTGCTGACCGTTGCACCGCAGCGATGGGCGCTGCTGGCCTATGCGCGGCTGCGCTCGCTGTGGCAGCGCTGGTTCCTGTGGCTGCTGCTGGCGGTGCTGGTGTCGGTGCTGCTGGTCACGGTGGTGTGGCTCGCGGGCCGGCACGAGGTCGAGCAGGTGCAGGCCGCGCTCGATCGCGACACCGCCGACGCGGTCTCCGACCTTCGCAGCGGCTTCCAGCGCAACGCGCAGAGCCTGCGCGCCACGCAGGCGCCGGGCGCCGATGCCGCGAAGTGGTCGGAGGTGGCCTCGGCATTGCTGCGCGAGCACCGCGAATGGCTGCGGCTCGAATGGCGCGACTCCGCGCTGCGCCCGCTTCAGGCCGTCAATACGCCCTACCGCATGCGCGTGCTCGACGAGGACACGCGCGGCCCCGATCAGTCCGACGTGTCGCTGGCCTGCGCCGCGGCGCGCAAGCTCGGCGCGTCGGCCTATTCGCCGAGCCACTACGTGCCCATCGCGGGCGGCGGCGGCATCGAGGTGATGGAACTGTGCGTGCCGATCGACGCAGGCGGCTATCTGGTGGCGAGCTATTCGCTGCGCGACGCGCTGATCGAGCTGGTCGGCCCCACGCTCACGCGCGGCCAGGAAGTGGCCTTCACCGAGGCCGACGGCACGCGGCTGGTGGCGCTTGGCAGCTCGCGGCGCACCGGCACGCGCGTGTTCACCTCGCAGCAGCTCATCGACCTGCCGGGCACCTCGCTGATGCTGCGCGTGGACGGCTGGCGTGCGGCGCCCGACCTGTTCCCGAACATGCTGACGGCGCTGGTCACGGCGATCTCCATCGCACTGGTGTCGGTGCTGGTGCTGCTGGCGCGCGACACGCGCCGGCGCCTGCGCGCCGAGCGCGACCTGGCCGACGCGCTGGCCTTCCGCAAGGCGATGGAAGACTCGGTCATCACCGGCCTGCGCGCGCGCGACCTGCAGGGCCGCATCACCTACGTGAACCCGGCCTTCTGCGAGATGGTGGGCTTCAGCCCCGAGGAACTCATGGCGGACAACGCGGAGGCGCCCTACTGGCCCACCGAGCTGGCCCACGAGTACCAGCAGCGGCAGGCGCGCCGGCTCGCGGGCGGCATGCCGCCGCGCGAGGGCTTCGAATCGGTCTTCATGCGCAAGGACGGCACGCGCTTTCCGGTGCTGATCTTCGAGGCGCCGCTGATCAACGCGCACAAGGTGCAGACCGGCTGGATGAGCGCGTTCATCGACGTGAGCGAGCAGCGCCGCATCGAGGAGCTCTCGCGCGCCAGCCAGGAGCGCCTGCAGGCCAGCGCACGGCTGGCCACGGTGGGCGAGATGGCCTCGCTGCTGAGCCACGAGCTGACCCAGCCGCTGGCCGCCATTGCCAGCTACGCGAGCGGCTCGCTCAATCTGCTGGGCCCCGACGCCAGGGGCGACCAGGGCGAGGTGGCGATGGCGGTGAAGCGCATCGCCGAGCAGGCCGACCGAGCCGGCCAGGTGATCCGCAGCGTGCACGACTTCGTGCGCCGGCGCGACCGCACGCGCGAGGCCGTGGCGCCGCAGGCGCTGATCGACGCGGTGCTGCCGCTGGTGCGGCTGCAGGCGCGCAAGCTGGGCGTGATCATCGAGGTGGTGCTGGAAGACCGGCTGCCCGCGGCCATGTGCGACCGCACCCTGGTCGAGCAGGTGCTGCTGAACCTCGCGCGCAACGCGATGCAGGCCATGGACAGCCCCGACAATGTCGGCAGCCGCGTGCTGCGGCTGCGCGTGGCGCGTGCCACGACGGTGGGCGGTGCGGTGCAGGAAGACGGCCGGCGCTGGCTGGAGTTCTCGGTGGCCGATCTCGGCAGCGGCATCGGCCAGGATGTGGCCGAGCGGCTCTTCACGCCCTTCTTCACCACGCGCGCCGACGGCATGGGGCTCGGCCTGAGCCTGTGCCGCACGGTGGTGGAGCAGCACGGCGGGGCGCTGGTGTACGAGCCCAACAAACCGCGCGGCACGGTGTTCAGGTTCACGCTTCCGGCGGCGGCTTGAGCTCGCTTCGGACGACAAACAACTTTTTGCTGGACTTCATGGCATGCAACCGCTGATCGACGGCTTGATCTTCATCGTGGACGACGACGCCAGCGTGCGCGAGGCGCTGGCCTGGCTGCTGCGCTCGCGGCGGCTGGCCAGCGAGCACTTCGCGAGCGCGGAGGCGTTCGAGCAGTTTCTCGACCAGGGCCCGCTGCCGCAGCAGCCGCTGTGCCTGCTGCTGGACGTGCGCATGCCCGGCACCAGCGGGCTGGTGCTGTTCGACCGCATCGTGGAGCGCGGCCTGCTGCCGGCGATGCCGGTGATCTTTCTCACGGGCCACGCCGATGTGCCCACGGCCGTCGACGCGGTCAAGCGCGGCGCCTTCGATTTCTGCGAGAAGCCTTTTTCGGACAACGCGCTGGTCGACCGCATCGAGCACGCGCTGAACGCGTCGCTCCAGGCGCTGGAAGTGCAGCGCGCGCGCCGGGGCCTTGCCGAGCGCGTCAGCGAGCTGACCGAGCGCGAGCGCGACGTGATGCGGCTGGTGATCGAGGGCCTGCCCAACAAGCTCATCGCCGACCAGCTCGCGATCAGCGTGCGCACGGTGGAGGTCCACCGCGCGCGCGTGTTCGAAAAGATGGAAGTGAAGTCGGCCGTCGAACTGGCCAACCGTCTACGAGAACTCTAGCGCCGGATTCTTCGCGGAACACCGCGGAACCGGCTTCGCCGGGCCGCTGGTGTTGCCCCCTGCAAGGGGGTTGGCGCAGCGACACGAAGTGCGCGAAGCCTGGGGGTCAGCCCTTTTCCGCCACGAAGATTTCCACGCGGCGGTTCTGCGCGCGGCCGGCTGCCGTGCCGTTGTCCGCCAGCGGTTCGCGCGAGCCGCGACCGTCGGTGGTGATGACGGTGGTCGAGACGCCGCGGCTCACGAGGTGGTTGCGCACGCTGTCGGCGCGGCTCACCGAGAGGCGCTCGTTGCCTTCCTCGCTGCCGGTGCTGTCGGTGTGGCCGACCACGCGCACGCTGGCGGCGGTGGCGCTCTTCAGGCCTTCGGCGACCTTGTCGAGCACCTGCGCCAGGTTGCGCTTGACGTTGGCGCGGCCGGTATCGAACGACAGCTCGTTCGGGATCACAAGGTGAAGCTGGTTGTCGGCGGTCTGCTCGATCACGACGCCCGTGCCCTTGGTGGAGGTCTCGAGGTCTGTCTTCAGGGCGGCCAGGCGGGCTGTCCAGCTGTTGGCCGGTGCGGCCGGAGCAACTGCGGGCGCGGGGGCCGGCGGCGGCGCCGACTGCGATGCGCAGCCCGCGATGAACAGCAACGCGGCGGCGGCCGCGCCAGAAACAACAAACTTCCTCATGAGATTCCCTCTTAATGGACCAATGGAACGGTGATGGCGGGAACCGGCCTTTCAGCGCGGCCGGTTTCCCTTCGTGTGCTGGAGATCGTCAGCCTCGCGGCGCGCGCTCGCCCACGTAGATTTCGACGCGGCGGTTCTGTGCCCTGCCGGCGTCGCTGTTGTTGTCGGCGATCGGTTCGTGCGAACCGCGGCCTTCGATGCGGAAGATCGCAGCGTTCACGCCGCGCGCCACGAGGTAGTCGCGGGTGCTGGCGGCGCGTTCTACCGACAGCGGGTTGTTGATGGCGTCCGAGCCGGTGCTGTCGGTGTGGCCGATGATGCGCACCTCGGCGTTCGGGTTGCCGCGCAGGCCGCTGGCGAACTGGTCGAGTACCGGCGCGAAATTTGGCTTGATGTTGGCGCGGCCCACGTCGAAGGACACGTCGCTCGGAATCTGCAGCTTCAGCTCGTTGTTTTGCGTCTGCGTCACGGCCACGCCGGTGCCCTGGGTGGCGGCCTCCATCTGGCGCTTCTGGTTTTCCATGCGCTGCGACCACAGGTAGCCGCCCAGCGCGCCGGCTGCCGCGCCGACCACCGCACCGGTGCCGATGGCGCCGCGGTTGCCGCCAGTGGCCGAGCCGATCGCGGCGCCGCCAAGCGCACCGATGCCGGCACCGATGCCGGTGTTGCGCTGCGTGTCGGTCATGCCGCCCGCGCAGCCGGACAGGACGAGCGCGGCGGCGGTGGTGGCGAGTACGAACTTTTTCATGGCGTTCCCTTTCAAGGTTGGATCAGGCGGCACAGCTTAGCCTTCGGGGAGTGCGTGATGGTACGGGCTCAAAGCCCTACGGAAAATAAGAAAAGTTTCGTCATCGCGCATGAATGCTGCGATGATTGCTACCAAAGTAATAGCAATGGAGTGGTTGTCCGACAGTGCGCAGCGGCAGGGGACTGCACGAGCAATTCACGCTTCGGGCGGGCGCTTCCCTTCTTCGGTAACGCGGCCGGCTTCGGGCTCGTCGCCGTCATCGTGCAATTCACCCTTGTTGCGCCCGGAAAACATGGTCCACCAGATGATCAGGATGAACACGAGTCCTGCGGCGAGGGCTTCAAGCAGAATCAAACCCATGAGAAATGGACTCCAGTGGCTGGTCGGGCTTGTGATCGTAGCAACGCTCGCCGCCTGTTCCACCGGCCCGCGCACCCCCGAGCCGCCTATCCGCCCCCCTGTCAGCCAGCCACGCGACCTCGGTCCGCTCACAGGCTCGCTCGCACACCCCAAGAGCCGGTGGGTGCCTGTCGGCTGGGGCGAGCTGCCCGGCTTCGGCGAAGACCCGCTGCACGAGGCGTGGATCGCGCTGCTGGCGAACTGCTCGCGCCCCAACGCCGCCTTCGCGCCGCTGTGCCGCGACGTGCGCCAGCTCGCCATCGCCACCCCCGAAGAGCAGCGCCAGTGGATGACCGAGCGGCTGCAGCCCTATCGCGTCGAGGCGCTCAATGGCCAGATCGAGGGCAAGCTCACCAGCTACTACGAGCCGGTGTACGAGGCCTCGCGCGTGCCCACCGCCACCTTCAACGTGCCGATCTACCAGGCGCCCGACGGCCTCGTGCCGCGCCGCCCCTGGTACACGCGCCAGGAGATCGAGACCCTGCCCGAGGCACAGGCCGCGCTGCGCGGACGCGAGATCGCCTGGATGGCCGACCCGATCGACGCGCTGATGCTGCACATCCAGGGCTCCGGCCGGCTGCGCATCACCGAGGCCAACGGCTGGCAGCACACCGTGCGCATGGCCTTCTCGGCCACCAACGAGCAGCCCTACCGCAGCGTGCAGCAGTGGCTCGTCAGCCAGGGCGTGACCAAGGTCGGCAAGTGGCCCGACGACACCAAGGCCTGGGCCGCGCAGAACCCGCAGCGCGTGGCGCAGATGATGTGGAGCAACCCGCGCTACGTGTTCTTCCGCGAGGAAACGATGAGCGAGGTCGATGCCGCATTCGGCCCGCGCGGTGCGCAGGGCGTGCCGCTCACGGCCGGCCGCTCCATCGCGGTGGACCGCGAGAGCATTCCCTACGGCACGCCGGTGTGGCTGGCCTCCAGCGGACCGGCGGCGCAGCTGCAGAAGCTGGTGGTGGCGCAGGACACCGGCAGCGCCATCCTCGGCGCGGTGCGCGCCGACTACTTCGCGGGCACCGGCGCCGAGGCCGGCCGCTTCGCGGCGAGCATGAACCAGCCGCTGCGGCTGTGGGCGCTGTGGCCGCGGCAGTTGCCTGCGCCCTGAATCGCCAGGCGGGCAGATCCGGACCAGGTTTCGATGAAGGGTTTCTGAAAAGACCTGATTTAACCTGACTGGAGGCTGATCAATTCACGGAGTCGTCATACGAAGTGCCTAACTTCGCGGGCTGGTTTTTCCCCAACCCACGAAGAAAGACATTGCGCATGACCGCAAACACCCGCTCCGACGATCGCCCGGTCGAAATCGAAGACATCGGCACCAACACCACGTCGAACCCCTCCTTCACCGACCTGATCGCCTCGCGCCTGAGCCGTCGCCACCTGTTCGGCCTGGGCGTCGGCACCGCCGGCACCGCGCTGCTCCAGGCATGCGGCGGCGGTGGCGGCGGGGGTACTGCCTTCCCCGTCCTTCCTCCGGCTCCGGCGCCTGCCCCGGCGCCCGCGCCCACTCCGGCGCCCAGCCCCGCGCCGATGAAGCTCGGCTTCAATGCCGTTGCCAAGAGCCTCGCCGACGTCGTGACCGTGCCCGCCGGCTACACCGCCAGCGTGCTGTACCGCCTGGGCGATCCGATCGCCACAAGCGTGGCCGCCTACAGGAACGACGGCACCGACGCAGCCGACACCTACGACCGCCGCGCGGGCGACCACCACGACGGCATGACCTACTTCGGCATGAACGCGTCGAACAAGTGGGACGCCACCGGCGCATCGCGCGGCCTGCTCGTGATGAACCACGAAGCCATCACGCCGCTGTTCCTGCATCCCGCCGGCCAGACCATCGTCAGCGGCGCGCGCACCGTGGCCGACGAAGTGCTGCGCGAGTTCTACCTGCATGGCGTGAGCGTGATCGAGGTCAACAAGAGCGGCAGCACCTGGAGCTACAAGCAGGACTCGAGCTTCAACCGCCGCGTCCACACGCTCACAGAAATGACCCTTTCGGGTCCGGCCGCCAAGACCGACTACGTGAAGACCAAGTACTCGGCCGACGGCAGCAAGACCCGGGGCACGCTCAACAACTGCGCCAACGGCACCACGCCTTGGGGCACCTACCTGACCTGCGAAGAGAACTGGGCCGGCTACTTCCGTCGCATCACGGGCACTGATGACACCAACCGCACAGCCAAGGAGCTGGCTTCCTTCAAGCGCTACGGCATCGGAGGGATAGACAGCAAGACGGGAGCGGAAACCGGCACCGGCCGCGAACTCTGGGCCACTGTTGCCGGTGGCGACGACATCCACGCCCGCTGGAACACCGAAGTCCTCGGCGCCACCGCCGCCGACGACTACCGCAACGGCTCCAACACCTACGGCTGGGTGGTCGAGATCGATCCGTTCACCCCGTCGAGCACGCCGAAGAAGCGCACTGCGCTGGGCCGCTTCGGCCATGAAGGTGCCTGCCTGGGCCCGGTCGTGGTCGGCAAGCCGCTGGTCTGGTACATGGGCGACGATTCGCGCAACGAGTACATCTACAAGTTCGTCTCCACGAAGAACTGGGACGCGGCCGACATCGGCGGCGGCATGGCTGCTGGCGACAAGTACATGGACGACGGCAAACTCTACGTCGCCAAGTTCAAAGCCGACGGCACGGGTGACTGGCTCGAACTGAAGCTCGGCATCAACAACATCACCGCGAGCTACTCCGCCTATGCCTTCGCCGACGCGGCCGACGTGGTGGTCAATGCGCGCCACGCCGCCGACGCCGCCGGCGCTACCAAGATGGACCGCCCCGAGTGGACGGCCGTCAACCCGAAGACCGGCGAGGTCTACGTCACGCTGACCAACACCAACGCCAACTCGCGCCCGATCGGCAAGACCGACGCCGCCAACCCGCGCTTCTACAACGACAAGACGACCACCGGCGCGGACCAGAAGGGCAACCCGAACGGCCACATCGTGCGCTTTGCCGACACCAACGGCGACCCGACCGCGGTGACCTTCAAGTGGGACGTGTACCTGTTCGGTGCTCGTTCGACTGCATCGGCCGACGTGAACCTGTCCGCCCTCGGCGCCGACAACGACTTCTCCAGCCCCGACGGCATGTGGTTCAGCCAGGCCGCTCCCGGCCTGCTGTGGCTGGAGACCGACGACGGCGCGTACACCGACGTGACCAACTGCATGCTGCTGGCCGCCCTGCCGGGCAAGGTCGGCGACGGCGGCGCGAAGACCATCACCAACGTCGACGGTTCCACCACCGCAACTCAGGCTACCTTCATCGGCAAGGCCCCCGGAACCGATGGCCTGCGCCGCTTCCTCGTCGGTCCCATCGACTGCGAGATCACCGGCATCGCCGAATCCGGCGACGGCCGCGCGCTGTTCGTGAACATCCAGCACCCGGGTGAGAACACGGCCAGCACGAACATCTCGGATCCGACGAAGTTCCTCAGCCACTGGCCCGATGGCGGCAACGCCCGCCCGCGCTCGGCGACCATCGTCATCACGAAGAACGACGGCGGCCTGATCGGCCTCTGATCGGCGCAACAACCTGCCTCTTCCGGGAGACACCGCGGAACCGGCTTCGCCGGGCCGCAGGTGTCGCCCCCGGCGAGGGGGGCGCAGCGACACGAAGTGCGCGAAGCCCCGGGGGAGTGCCTACTCCCTCGGCAACGGCAGCGCCGTCTTGTATCTCACCTGCTTCAGCGCAAAGCTGGAGCGGATCTTCTCGATCCCCGGAATCGGCGTGAGTTGCTCCAGGATGAATTTCTCCAGCGCCGCCATGTCCGCCACCGCGATGCGGATCAGGTAGTCGCTGTCGCCCGTCATCAGGTAGCACTCCATCACCTCGTCGTGCTCGGCGATGCGCTGCTCGAAGTCGGCGAGCGACTGCTTGCTCTGCGTGGTGAGGCTGATCGAGATGAACACGTTGAGCCCCAGGCCCAGTGCCTTGGCGCTGGCGAGGGCGACGTAGCGGTCGATCACGCCGTTGGCCTCCAGCACCTTCACGCGCGACAGGCAGGGCGACGGCGAGAGGTGCACGCGTCGCGCCAGCTCCACGTTCGACAGCGCGCCGTCGCGCTGAAGCTCGTCCAGGATGCGCAGGTCGATGGCGTCGAGTTGCATGAAATGCCGTATGGATTGAATTTGACGGAATTTTATGCTGCGACGGCCGCATGGGCTTGGCGCTGCCGGTAGCTAATTTTGCTCACTGCGGCCTAAAGTGCCGTCATGAACGCCCCGATTTCGCCCGACCAGATGCGCGCCCTGCTGCTGGATGAAACGCAGCTCTCGCACGACCCCGACCCCGCCGAGACCGCCGAGTGGCGCGACGCCTTCGTGGCGCTGGCGCAAACGCAGGGGCCGCAGCGCGCCAGGCAGATGCTGGCCGAACTGGCCCGCCTCGCGCGGCAGCAGCGCATTGGCTGGCAGCCCGAGCTGGCGACGCCGTACGTCAACACCATCGCGGTGGAAGACCAGCCGCCGTTCCCGGGCGATCTCGCCATCGAGGAGAAGCTCGCCTCGCTGATGCGCTGGAACGCGCTCGCGATGGTGGCCAAGGCCAACCAGGCGTACGGCGAGCTCGGCGGCCACATCGCAAGCTACGCGAGCGCGGCCGACCTGTTCGAGACCGGCTTCAACCACTTCTTCCATGCGCGCAGCGAGCACCATCGCGGCGACCTCGTGTTCTTCCAGCCGCACAGCGCACCGGGCGTGTACGCCCGCGCGTACCTCGAAGGCCGCCTGAGCGAGGAAGACCTGAAGCACTACCGCCAGGAGCTCACCGCACCCGCCTTCACCGACGGCAGCGGCGCGCGCGGCCTGTGCAGCTATCCGCATCCGTACCTGATGCCGGACTTCTGGCAGTTCCCGACCGGCTCGATGGGCATCGGCCCCATCAGCTCGATTTACCACGCACGCTTCATGCGCTACCTCACGCACCGCAACCTGCTGAACTGCGAAGGCCGCAAGGTGTGGGGCGTGTTCGGCGACGGCGAGATGGACGAGCCCGAGTCGATGAGCGCATTGACGCTGGCCGCGCGCGAGAAGCTCGACAACCTCGTGTGGGTCGTCAACTGCAACCTGCAGCGCCTGGACGGCCCGGTGCGCGGCAACGGCCGCATCATCGACGAGCTCGAGAAGCTCTTCGCGGGCGCGGGCTGGAACGTCATCAAGCTCGTGTGGGGCAGCGACTGGGACGGCCTCTTCGCACAGGACGCGAGCGGCGCGCTGGCGCGCGTCTTCGCCAACACCGTCGACGGCCAGATGCAGACCTTCGCCGCCAAGGACGGCCGCTTCAACCGCGACAACTTCTTCGGCCAGAACCCCGAGCTCGCGCGCCTGGCCGAAGGCATGACCGACGAGCAGATCGACCGCCTCAAGCGCGGCGGCCACGACCTTGTGAAGATCCACGCCGCCTATGCCGCCGCGGCAGCGCACCGGGGCCAGCCCACCGTGATCCTCGCCCACACCAAGAAGGGCTACGGCATGGGCAGCGCCGCGCAGGGCAAGATGACCACGCACTCGCACAAGAAGATGGGCGACGTGGACCTCATCGAGTTCCGCGACCGCTTCAACCTGCCGCTGACCGACGCGCAGGCCACCGCGATGGACTTCTACCGTCCCGCCGAGGACAGCGCCGAGATGCGCTACCTGCGCCAGCACCGCGAGGCCCTCGGCGGCGCCATGCCGCGCCGCGAGACCGCCTGCGAGGTGGTCGCCAAGCCCGACATCGCTAGCTACGCGCAGTTCGCCACCGTCGCGGGCGGCAAGGAGATGAGCACCACCATGGCTTTCGTGCGCATGCTGGGCAACCTCATGAAGGACAAGGCCCTGGGCCCGCGCATCGTGCCCATCGTGGCCGACGAGGCGCGCACCTTCGGCATGGCCAACCTGTTCAAGCAGGTCGGCATCTATTCGAGCGTGGGCCAGCGCTATGCGCCGGAGGACATCGGCTCGGTGCTGAGCTACCGCGAGGCCACCGATGGGCAGATCCTGGAAGAGGGCATCAGCGAGGCCGGCGCCATCGCGAGCTGGACGGCCGCGGCCACCAGCTACAGCGTGCACGGCCTGGCGATGCTGCCGTTCTACATCTACTACTCGATGTTCGGCTTCCAGCGGGTGGGCGACGCGATCTGGGCCGCGGCCGACCAGCGTGCGCGTGGCTTCCTGCTGGGCGCCACCTCGGGACGCACCACGCTCGGCGGCGAGGGCCTGCAGCACCAGGACGGCAGCAGCCACCTCGTGGCCGCGACCATCCCCAACTGCAAGGCCTACGACCCGGCCTTCGCGGGCGAGATGGCGGTGATCGTCGACGCGGGCATCCGCGAAATGATGGTCGAGCAGCAGGACGTGTTCTATTACGTCACGCTCATGAACGAGAACTACGCGCAGCCCGACGTGCCGGCCGGCGCGGAAGGCGACATCCTGCGTGGCTGCTACCGCTTCGGCACCTATGCGCCGGCATCGGGCGGCAAGGCGAAGAAGAAGGTCACGCTGATGGGCTCGGGCGCGATCCTCACCGAGGTCGTCAAGGCCGCGCAGCTGCTGGCCGACGAGGGCATCGAGGCCGAGGTGTTCAGCGTGACAAGCTGGAGCGAACTTGCGCGCGACGGTCTGGCGTGCGAGCAGCGCGCCTTGGCTGGCGAGAAGGCCGACACGCCATTCATCGCGCGGCAGCTCGGTGCCGCAAAGGCTCCAATCATCGCCGCCACCGACTACGTGCGCGCCGTGCCCGAGAGCGTGCGCGCCTTCCTGCCCGAAGGCCGCCGCTACATCACGCTGGGCACCGACGGGTTCGGCCGCAGCGACACGCGTGCGGCGCTGCGCGGCTTCTTCGGCGTCGATGCGCAGAGCATCGCGAAGGCCGCGCGTCACGCGCTGAGCTGAATTCCTGCGGGTTCCGCGATGGGGTGGGCCCTGCGTTAGAGTCGCAGGCCCACCACCTTCGCGCCCATGACCGCCCGCTTCCAGTCCATCGCCCCCGCCGTCCGCCTGGCCGACCAGGTAGCCGATGCGCTTGCGGCCGAGGTGCGCAGCGGGCGCTTGTCCGAAGGGGACCGGCTGCCCACGGAGACCGCGCTGGCCGAGCAGTTCGGCGTGAGCCGCACCGTGGTGCGCGAGGCGGTGTCGCGGCTGAAGTCGCTGGGGCTGCTCGATTCGCGCCAGGGCAGCGGCGTCTATGTGCGCGCCGCCGGTGTCGAGCCGCTGCGCTTCGAGATGCCGCATGTGGCCTCGCGCGAAGCGGTGATCCAGATGGTCGAGCTGCGCCGCGCGCTCGAAGCCGAGGTGGCCGCGCTGGCTGCCGAGCGCCGCACGGACGAAGACGTGCAGCGCATCCGTGACGCCATCGCCGCATTGCACGCGGCGGTCGAGGCGGGCGGCAACGGCGCGGACGAGGATGTGCGCTTCCACCGCGCCATCGCCGAGGCGGCGCGCAACCCCTTCCTGATCGGCACGTTGCAGTACCTGCGGCAGTTCCTGCACGGCGCCACTCGCGTCACGCGCGCCAACGAGGCGCGCCGCGCCGACTTCGCGCGCGAGGTGGCGCAGGAGCACGCGCGCATCGTCGAGGCCATCGAGGCCGGCGATCCGCTGCGGGCGCGCGAAGCCGCCAAGAGCCACATGGACAACGCGATCCGCCGCATCGAGCTGGCCGATCCGGTGTTCTGGCAGCAGGAGGGCGAGCAGCTCGCCCGTCCGCTGGTCGAAGGCTGGCCGGTCGGCGGCTGAGCCCGGCGCCGATACACGAAGTCACCAGAAAGGCGCCGGAAGGCGGCCGTTCCGAGGGTTTACCCGGGTCGGCCAGCAAAAGCCAGATTTGTATGATGACCTGACAAATAATCCGAGACGCAGCTTCCTCATGACTTCCTCGACCCTCCAGGCCAGCGCCATGTCGCCCGCCGCCGCCGATGCCGCGCTCGAAAAGCGCGCCTACTCCAAGGTGTTCTGGCGCCTCGTGCCCTTCCTCATGCTCTGCTACGTGATCGCGTACCTCGACCGCGTGAACGTCGGCTTCGCCAAGCTGCAGATGGGCCAGGACCTGGGTTTCAGCGAAACCGTGTTCGGTCTTGGCGCGGGCATCTTCTTCCTGGGCTACTTCCTGTTCGAGGTGCCGAGCAACCTGCTGCTCAACCGCGTGGGCGCGCGCATCTGGATCGCGCGGATCATGATCACCTGGGGCCTGCTGTCGGCCTGCTTCATGTTCGTGAAGACGCCCACGAGCTTCTACATCCTGCGCTTCCTGCTCGGGCTGGCCGAGGCGGGCTTCTATCCGGGCGTGATCCTCTACCTCACGCACTGGTACCCGGCGCACCGGCGCGCGCGGATCATCGCGGTGTTCATGTCGGCCATTCCGGTGGCGGGCATCTTCGGCAACCCGCTGTCGGGCTGGATCATGGACAGCTTCCACGGCGTGTCGGCCATGAGCGGCTGGCAGTGGATGTTCCTCATCGAAGCCATCCCCGCCGTGCTCATCGGCGTGATGGTGCTGCTGTACCTGGACAACGGCATCGCCCAGGCGCGCTGGCTCAGCGCCGAGGAAAAGGCCCTGCTGCAGCGCGAGGTGGCGAACGACGCCGCCCACGGCGCCAAGGGCCCGCACTCGGTGGCCGGCGTGTTCCGCGATGCGCGCATCTGGTGGATGGCGTTCATCTACTTCGCCTTCGTCATGGGCCAGTACGCACTCACCTTCTGGCTGCCCACGCTGGTCAAGGCCACGGGCGTGCAGGGCAACCTGAACATCGGGCTGCTCAGCGCGATTCCGTTCCTCTGCGCCATCGTCGCGATGAACCTCTTCGGCCGCAGCGCCGACCGCCGCCAGGAGCGCCGCTGGCACCTGATCGTGCCGGCCATGATGGGTGCCGTGGGCTTCACCGTGGCCGCTTCGTACACGCAGAACACGGCCGTGTCGCTGGCGTTCCTCTCGCTCGCCGCGGCCGGCGTGCTGACCTGCGCACCGCTGTTCTGGTCGCTGCCCACCGCCTTCCTCACGGGCACCGCCGCCGCCGCGGGCATCGCCGCCATCAACTCGGTGGGCAACCTCGCGGGCTTCGTGAGCCCCTACCTCATCGGCTACCTGAAGGACCTCACGGGCAGCACGCAGATCGGCATGTACGTGCTGGCCGGCGCGCTGGTGCTCGGCGCCATCGGCGTGTGGTTCACGCCCAAGCAACTGGTCAACCGTTAGATGAAGTACACCCCCAGGCTTCGCGCACTTCGTGTCGCTGCGCCAACCCCCTCGCCGGGGGGCAACACCTGCGGCCCGGCAAAGCCGGTTCCGCGGTGTTTCCCGAACGGGGCGCGTCGCACCGGGTGCCCGGCCTTGCAACTGAACGGAAGCAACGCAATGAACCAAGAAAAGACCCCTTCCACCATCTCCGCTGCCACCCCCGTCGTCGGCCTCGTGGGCCTGGGCGCCATGGGCGCCGGCATGGCGCAGTCGCTGCGCCGCGCGGGCCATGCGCCGCATGTGTTCGACGTGCGCCGCGAGGCCGCCGAAGCCTTCGCGCGCGAAGGCGGCACGGCCTGCGCCACGCTGGCCGAGCTCGGCGCGCAATGCGACATCGTGGTCAGCGTGGTGGTGAACGCCGCGCAGACCGAGTCGGTGCTGTTCGGCGACGGCACCACGCCCGGCTGCGCCGCGTCGATGAAGCCCGGCAGCGTCTTCGTGATGTGCTCCACCGTCGATCCGAACTGGTCGGTGGCGCTGGAGGCGCGCCTGGAGAAGCTGGGCATCCTCTACATCGACGCGCCGATCTCCGGCGGCGCCGCCAAGGCCGCGAGCGGCCAGATGACGATGATGACCGCCGCCAGGCCCGCCGCGTACGAGAAGGCCGGGGCGGTGCTCGACGCCATGGCCGCCAAGGTCTACCGGCTGGGCGACAAGGCGGGCGCGGGCAGCAAGGTGAAGATCATCAACCAGCTGCTGGCCGGCGTGCACATCGCGGTGGCGGCCGAGGCCATGGCGCTGGGCCTGCGCGAGGGCGTCGACCCGGCGGCGCTGTACGAGGTCATCACCCACAGCGCGGGCAACAGCTGGATGTTCGAGAACCGCATGGCGCACGTGCTCGCGGGCGACTACACGCCGCTGTCGGCCGTGGACATCTTCGTGAAGGACCTGGGCCTGGTGCTCGACGTGGCGCGCGCGAGCAAGTTTCCGCTGCCGCTGTCGTCCACCGCGCACCAGATGTTCATGCAGGCCTCGACGGCGGGCTACGCTCGCGAGGACGACAGCGCGGTAATCAAGATCTTCCCCGGCATCGAGGTGCCGGGTCCGAAGAAAGAAGACTGAAAGAAAGAAGAGACACGCACATGAACATCCTCATCACCGGCGGCTGCGGCTTCCTGGGCGCCCGCCTCGCACGCACGCTGCTCGCGGGCGGCAGCCTCGCGCTGGCCGGATCGGCCGCGCAGCCCGTCTCGCGCATCACCCTGGCCGACCGCGTGCCGCCGCCCGCCGACCTGGCTTCCGACGCGCGCGTGCAGTTCGTGCAGGGCGACCTGCTGGAGCAGCTCGCGAACGGCGCGCTGCCCATCGCCGACACGCAGCTCGTGTTCCACCTCGCCGCCGCCGTGAGCGGCGAGTGCGAGGCCGACTTCGACCTCGGCATGCGCAGCAATCTCGACGCCACGCGCGGCCTGCTCGAAGCCGCGCGCCGCGCGGGCCACTCGCCGGTGTTCGTGTTCTCCAGCTCGGTCGCGGTGTTCGGCGATTCGCCCGAGCAGCGCCTGCCCGCGGTGATCGAAGACACCACGCTGCCGACGCCGCAGAACAGCTACGGCATCCAGAAGTTCATCGGCGAGCAGCTGGTGGCCGACTTCACGCGCAAGGGCTTCGTGCAGGGCCGCAACGTGCGGCTGATGACGGTATCGGTGCGCCCCGGCCGGCCCAACGGCGCGGCCTCCAGCTTCCTGAGCGGCATGCTGCGCGAGCCGCTGGCCGGCGAGCGTGCGCGCTGCCCGGTGTCGCCCGACACGCCCGTCGCGCTGGCCTCGCCCGGCAACACCGTCGCCGGCATCGTGCGCGCGGCCACCGCCAGCGCCGCCGAGTGGGGTGCTCGCACCGCCATCAACCTGCCCGCGCTGACCACCACCGTGCGCGAGATGGCGCAGGCGCTCGAACGCATCGCCGGCAAGGAAGCCACCGGCCTGATCGACTGGGAGCCCGATGCCGCCATCGCGAAGATCGTCACCAGCTGGCCCAGCCGCATCCACGCCGCGCGCGCCGAGGCGCTGGGCCTGAAGGCCGACGCGAGCTTCGACGCGATCCTGCGCGACTACGTGCGCGAGAACGCGCAGGCCGTGAAACTGCCCATCGCGAAGGACTGAACGCCATGTCCAAGCTCGTGCTCGGCTGCATCGCCGACGATTTCACCGGTGCCACCGACCTCGCCAACAACCTCGTGCGCGCCGGCATGCGCGTGGTGCAGGCCATCGGGGTGCCGAAAGGCCCGCTGGATGCCGACGTGGATGCTGTGGTGGTCGCCCTCAAGTCGCGCACCATCGCGCCGGCCGAGGCCATCGTGCAGTCGCTCGATGCATTGCGCTGGCTGCAGTCGCAGGGTGCGAAGCAGATCTACTTCAAGTACTGCTCCACCTTCGACAGCACGCCCAAAGGCAACATCGGCCCCGTGACCGAGGCGCTGATGGACGCGGTGGGATGTGACTTCACCATCGCCACGCCCGCCTTCCCCGACAACAAGCGCACGGTGTTCAAGGGCTACCTGTTCGCGGGCGACGTGCTGCTCAACGAGAGCGGCATGCAGAACCACCCGCTCACGCCCATGACCGACCCGAACCTCGTGCGCGTGCTGCAGGCGCAGTGCAAGCGCAAGGTGGGGCTGGTCGACTACGCGGTGGTCGCGCGCGGCGCCGTCGCCATCGGGGAGCGCATCGCGCAGCTCAAGGCCGAGGGTGTTTCGATCGCCATCGTCGACGCGGTCTCGAACGACGACCTGCTGCGCATGGGCCCGGCGCTCGCGAAGATGCCGCTGGTCACCGCGGGCTCGGGCGTGGCGATCGGCCTGCCGGCCAACTTCGGCCTTGCGCCCTCGTCGCAGGCCAGCGCATTGCCCAAGGCGGGCGGCAAGTCGGCGGTGGTCTCGGGCAGTTGCTCGCTTGCCACCAACCGGCAGGTGCTCGACTTCATCCAGCGCGGCGGCGCGGCGCTGGCCATCGATCCGCTGCGCATCGCGGCGGGCGTGGACGTAGCGGCCGAAGCACTGGCCTGGGCCACGCCGCTGATCGACAAGGGCCCGGTGCTCGTCTACTCCACCGCCGAGGCCGGCGCCGTGAAGTCGGTGCAGGGCCGGCTCGGCGTGGAAGAGGCCGGCGCGATGGTCGAGCGCACCATCGCCGCCATCGCGCGCGGGCTGGTCGAGAGGGGCGTGCACCGGCTGGTGGTGGCCGGCGGCGAGACTTCGGGTGCCTGCGTGCAGGCGCTGGGCATCGCGCAGATGCAGATCGGCCCGCAGATCGACCCCGGCGTACCGTGGTGCCATGCGCGTTCCGAAGCCGCGCCGGAGGCCGGCGTGCACATCGCGCTGAAGTCCGGCAACTTCGGCAGCGACGATTTCTTCACCAAGGCATTTACAGTGCTCGGATGACCGAGAGCATGAACGAGAACGAAGCCCGCGAGGAAATCTGCCGCGTCGGCCGCAGCCTGTTCGAGCGCGGCTACGTGCACGCCACGGCCGGCAACATCAGCGTGCGGCTGGACGACGGCGGCTTCCTCATCACGCCCACCGATGCCTGCCTCGGCTTCCTCGATCCGGCGCGGCTCGCGCGGCTCGACGCGCAGGGCCGGCAGACCGGCGGCGACCGCGCCAGCAAGACCATCGCGCTGCACACGCGCATCTATGCCGCCGCGCGCAGCTTCGATGCGAACACCGCCTGCGTGATCCACACCCACAGCACGCACTGCGTGGCGCTCACGCTGCAGTCGCCCGGCGACGAACTGCTGCCCGCGCTCACGCCCTATTTCGTGATGAAGGTGGGCCATGTGCCGGTCATCCCGTATCACCGCCCGGGCGCGCCCGAAGCAGCCGAACAGGTGGCCCAGGCCATCGGGCGCTTCGGCGCGGCCGGCACGCCGATCCGCGCCGTGATGCTCACGCGCCTGGGTCCCAACGTGTGGCACGACACACCGGGTGCCGCCATGGCCGTGCTCGAGGAACTCGAGGAAACCGCCAGGCTCCAGCAGCTCGCGCAGGCCGCAAGGCCCCAGCCGCTGGATGCCCGACAGATCGATGAACTGCGCCGCACTTTCGGCGCGCGCTGGTAGTAAAAACACCCCATGCCCCAATTCGCAGCCAACCTCTCGATGCTCTACCCGGAGCTCGCCTTCCTCGACCGCTTCGACGCCGCCGCGAAGGACGGCTTCAAGGCCGTGGAGTACCTCTTCCCCTACGACTTCGCCAAGGAAGAAATCGTCGCCCGGCTGAAGCACAATGGCCTGCAGCAGGTGCTGTTCAACGGGCCGCCGGGCGACTGGAACGGCGGCGAGCGCGGCCTGGCCTGCCTGCCGGGGCGCGAGGCCGAGTTCCGCGAAGGCATCGCCAAGGCCATCGACTACGCTGTGGCGCTCGACTGCCCGCGCATCCACGTCATGGCAGGCCTCGTGCCCGCAGGCCAGCAGCGCGATGCGCTGCAGCCGGTGTACGTCGACAACCTGCGCTGGGCCGCCGCCGAGGCCGCCAAGGCGGGCCGCGACGTGCTGATCGAGCCGATCAACACGCGCGACATCCCGGGCTTCTTCATCAACCGGCAGGACCATGCGCACGAGATCGTCGAGACCGTGGGCGCGCCCAACCTCAAGGTGCAGATGGACCTGTACCACTGCCAGATCGTCGAGGGCGACGTGGCGATGAAGATCCGCAAGTACCTGCCGACCGGCCGCGTCGGCCACATCCAGATCGCCGGCGTGCCCGACCGCAACGAGCCCGACATCGGCGAGCAGAACTACCCGTACCTCTTCGACGTGCTCGACGAGGTGTCGGCGCAGTGCGGCTGGCAGGGCTGGGTCGGCTGCGAGTACCGGCCGAAGCGCGGCACGGAGCCCGGCGGCACCTCGGCCGGGCTGGGCTGGCTGCGCGAGTGGCGGCAGCGGCACGCATGAAGCTCGAAGCGCTGCGCATTCCGGCGCCGCTGCGTGGCTTCGCGGCGGGCGAGGCGCAGCTGTTCGACGTCACCATCGAGGGCGACAAGGTCGCCTCCATCACGCCCAGTGCGCAGCAGCAAGCCAAGGGCACGCTGCTGAGCGCACTGGTCGAGGCGCATGCGCACATCGACAAGAACTACACCGTGCAGGACGTGGGCGCCGCGCAGGGCAACCTGTTCGTCGCCATCGAGCGCATGAACCGCCACCGCGAGAGCTGGACCGGCGAGTCGCTGCGCCTGCGCATGGAGCGCGCGCTGCACGACGCCTGGCTGTCGGGCACGCGCGCGCTGCGCACGCACCTCGACTGGGTGCAGCCCGAGCCGCCGGCCGCGCTGGCGGTGTTCGAGGCGCTGCGCGAGGAATGGCGCGGGCGCATCGAGCTGCAGTTCGTCTCGCTCACGCCGCTGGACCTGTTCGCCGACATGGCGGCGGGCGAGCGCATCGCGCGCGAGGTGAGGCGCGCGGGGGGCGTGCTCGGCGCCTTCGTCTATCGCAACGAGGGCATCGTCCACAAGCTGGGCCGCGTGTTCGACCTCGCGCAGCAGCACGGACTGGCGCTGGACTTCCACGTCGACGAAGGCCTGGACGTCGAGGCCACCGGCCTGCGCAGCATCGCCCAGCTGGTGCGTGCGCGCGACTTCAGGCAGGGCGTTGTCTGCGGTCATGCCTGCTCGCTCTCGGTGCAGGAAGACGCCGTGGCCGCCGAAACGCTGGCGCTGTGCGCGGGCGCGGGCATCCACATCGTCGCGCTGCCCACCACCAACCTCTACCTGCAGGGCGCGTGGGACCGCACGCCGGTGCAGCGCGGCATCACGCGCATCCGCGAGGCGGCGGCACGGGGCTTGCGTGCGAGCCTGGCGACCGACAACGTGCAGGACGCCTTCTATCCCTACGGCAGCTACGACCTGCTGGAGACCTTCGGCCTCGGCGTGCAGGCGGCGCATCTTGCGCCGGCCGACGACTGGCTCGACACCATCACCGTGAGCCCCGCGAAGGCGCTGGGGCTCGCGTGGGACGGACGCATCGCGCCGGGCTGCCCGGCCGACCTGCTGGTGCTGTCGGCCACCGGGGAACACGAACTGATCGGCCCGCGCGGACGGCAACGCACCGTCATCCGCGCCGGCCAGCCACTGGAGAGCAACGAACGATGAGCATGGGCAAGCCGATGGCCAACTACGCGGCCGCCAAGCGCGTGGGCGATTTCGTCTTCATGAGCGGCGTGGTCGCCGTCGACCCGGCCACGCGCCGCGCGGTCGCCGGCTACGACGCCATTCCCGAAGAGGCGCGCACCGCGCTGCAGAGCGTGGGCTACGCCACCGGCCAGATGTCGGTGGACGTGTTCGAGGCGCCCATCGTCGCGCAGAGCTGGTTCGTGCTGGAGCGCATCCGCCAGATCGCGGCCGAGCACGGCGGCACGATGGAAGACGTGGTGAAGCTGGTGCAGTACTTCCGCCACCTGCCGCACTACGCCTTCTACAACCGCGTGCGCGGCCTGTTCTATCCGGGCGAGCCGCCGGTGAGCACGGTGGTGGAGGTGTCGCGCTTCCTGCCGGGCGACGAGGTGCTGGTGGAAGTCGAGGCGACGATGTACCTGCCCCGGACCTCCTTCTCGTCGTCTTCCTCGTCTACCTGACGCCCGCGCCCTTGAGCAGGAACTCGGTCACCTGCTCGATCAGGTAGCGCCGGTCCTTGTCCTCACCCTGCTGGGCGGTGTCGCGGAAGTAGGCGGCCTGCGTCGCGTGGTCGGCGTAGAACTGGGTCACGGCCCAGATGTGGAACAGCACCAGCATCGGGTCGGCCTCGTCCATCAGGCCCTGGCTCATCCAGTTGCGGATCACGGCGGCGGCCTGCTCGGTGCGCTGTTTGCTCGTCTCCATCATGTCGTTGATGACGGGCGCGCCGCGCAGCATCTCGGCGGTGAAGATGCGCGAGCGCAGCGGATGCTCGAACGAGAACATCATCTTGCGGCGGATCAGGTCGCCCAGCACCTTGCGCGGGCCGAAGGCCTCGTCGCTGAAGCCGAACACCACGATCCAGTCGTTGAGGATGTCCTGCAGCACCTGGCGGTACAGCGCCTCCTTGCTGTCGATGTAGTAGTGCAGCTGCGCCTTCGAGAGTCCCGCCTTGTCGGCGATGGCCTGGGTCGACGCGCCGGCCAGCCCCTCGCTCGCGAACACCTCGATGGCGGCCTGGTTGATGAGGCCGAGCACCTGCGTGTACTTGCGCGAGCGGCCGCGCGTGGCGGGGGCTTCGCTTTCGCTCTCTTCCGTGATCGCGGCGCGTGCGTTCACAGCTGCAGTTCCAGTTCCAGCCCCTTGGCGCGCGAGCAGCACAGCGCCACCTTGTGGCGGCGCTCGCTGCCCGTGAGGCAGAAGTCGCGGTGCTCGGCGCCCTCGCCGTCGCCCTCGACCACGCAGGTGCCGCACAGCCCCTGCTGGCACGACACCGGAATGTCGATGCCGACCTCGTGCAGCGCGTCGACGGCGGTCTGGTCGGCCGCCACCGGCACCGTGATGCCGCGCCGCGCGAGCTTCAGCGTGAAGGGCAGGCCGGTGACGGCGCCCGCGTCGGCTGGCGCGGCGAAGTACTCGGCGTGCAGCGCATCCTCGGGCCAGTGCGCGGCGGCGTCGCGCACCGCCTGCATGAAGCCGCCGGGGCCGCACACGTACAGGTGCGTGCCGGGCGCGCGCTCGGCCAGCAGCGAGCGCAGGTCGATGCGCTGCGAAGAGGCATCGCCCTGGTCCAGGTGCAGCCGCAGGTGCGGCGCCAGCGCCGGCGCGCGCAGCGCATCGGCAAAGGCCAGGTGCTCCTCGCTGCGCGCGAACACGCAAAGCGTGAAGGCGGCGCCGCGCGCGGCCAGCGCCTGCGCCATCGCCAGCAGCGGCGTCATGCCGATGCCGCCGGCCAGCAGCAGGTGGTGAGCGGCCTCCTCGCGCAGCGGGAAGGTGTTGCGCGGCGCGCTGATCGGCAGCAGGTCGCCCTCGCGCACGCGCTCGTGCATCGAGGCCGAGCCGCCGCGGCTCGCGAGCTCGCGCTTCACGCCGATCACGTAGCGCCCCGCGCCGGCGGCCGATGGCGCGCGCGCCAGCGAGTACTGGCGCGAGAAGCCGCCCGGCATGTGCACGTCGATGTGCGCGCCGGCCTCGTAGGAAGGCAGCGGCCGGCCCCACGGGTGGGCCAGTTCGAAGGCCAGGATTTCCGGCGTCTGGCGCGAGATGCGTTCGACGCGGACGGTGAGCGTGCGTTCGAGGCTCATGGATGTGTCTCCCTGCGGTCGTTTCTGCCGCCTAGATGCTGCCCAGCTTGCGCGAGACGCGTTCGATGAAATGGGTGCGGTCGCTCGCGGTGACGGCGTTCATGTCGTGCAGCTGCAGCCACGTCACCTTGCAGCGCCACGCGAACAGCGCGCGCAGCGCCCGCGTGAAGAGCCGCCTGCCCGGGTCGCCGATGACCATCACGAACCAGCGCGGCGAGCCGCCGGTGGTCACCACCGTGAGCCGCCTGATGTGCCGCATGCCCGACCTTGCGAGCTGTCCCTTGCGTTGCGCGGGCAGGAAAGCCACGCCCGGCAGCCACACCCGTTCGAGCCAGCCCTTGAGCATCGACGGCGGCCCGTGGAACCAGGTGGGAAACACGAACACCAGGTGCTCGGCCCACAGCAGTGCTTCGACGTGGGGTTTCACACGTTCGCGTATCAGGTCGGGGTTGTCGAGGTAGGCGATGCGCTCTTCGCATGTCAGCGTGGGGTCGAAGCCCTCGGCGTACAGGTCGATGGCCTTGACGGGATGTCGCGGCTGGAGCGCCTCGAGGGCGGTGCGGTAGAGCGCGTGGTTGAAGCTGTCAGGATTCGGATGGCAATGGACGACGAGCGTTTTCATGGTTGAGGGCCGGTTCGCCCGGCGGTTGTTGGCCGCCGGCGAGACGGGGTCAGAGCCCAGGGGGTGAAAGGCCGCGCGGTGCCTTATGGCAACCCAGGCGCCGGCATCTGACCCCGGCGCAAGCCCCGCGCGACCCGCGGGAAAAAACCGGTGTGCCTACTTGCCCGTGAGCTTCTTGCGCACGTCGATGCCGACGCCCTTGTTCACGAACTGCGTGGTGACCACCTTCGACAGGTCGACCTCGCCGGGCTTGTACAGGCCGGCCTTGACCATCTTGTCGTAGAAGTCCTTCACGCGGGCCTCGTCCATCGCGCCGATGCCCTTGGTGAGCGACTCGCCGCTGTCGACGATGCCCATCTTCTTCATCAGCTCGATGGAGCCCTGCGAGGAGGCCACGGGCGAGTCGGGGTTGATCCTGGCGATCATCTCGTTGGCGGCCTTGTTGTCGCCGTAGAGGTAGTTGTTCCAGCCGATGATCGATGCCTCGATGAACTTGCGCACCGTCTCGGGCTTGGTCTTCACCAGGTCGGCGCGCGTCTCGATGGTGGTGGAGTAGGTCGAGAAGCCGTTGTCGGCCAGCAGCTGCACCACCGGGTCGAAACCGGCCTGCGCCTTGATAGACAGCGGTTCCGAGATGGCGTAGCCCTGTTGAATGGACTTCTTGTCGGCCAGGAAGGGGCCCACGTTGAAGGTGTAGGGCTTGAGCTGCGAGTCCTTGAAGCCGTGCTCCGACTTCATCCACTGCCAGAAGCTGAACTGGCCGTCCTTGCCGATGAAGGCCACCGGCGCCTTGGTCATGTCCTTGAAGGTGTCGAAGCCCTGGCCGGGGTGCGCGAACATGGCCTGCGGGTCTTTCTGGAAGAAGGCCGCAACCACCACGGTGGGCACGCCGTTCTTCACGTTGTCGAAGGACTGCAGCAGGTTGCCGGTCATCAGGAAGTCGACCTTGCCGGCCGGCAGCATCGGCCGGTTGTTGACCATCGGGCCGCCCTGCTGGATGTCGACGTCGAGGCCGTACTTCTTGTAGGTGCCGTCCACCAGCGCCTGGTAGAAGCCGCCGTGGCCGGCCTGCGCCTTCCAGTTGGTGGCGAACACCACTTTTTCCTGCGCCTGCGCGGCGAAGGCGGCGCCCGCGAGGGCGAGGCCGAGAACGAGCGGACGGAGGGCGAAGGCGGGAATGCGCATGGGAACGTGCTCCTGTGGAGGTTTCGTTGAAAAGTACGGGATGCGGAGACTAAGGCTTTTCAGCGCCCGACGGCCATGTCGGCACGCCATCCGCGTGTTTTTCCGGGGTTCATCAGGCCCATGGGGTCGCTGCGCTTCTTGAACTCGATCTGCTGCGTGTCGATGGTCTTCATGCCGCCGTCCTCGATGGTGACGACGTGCGGGTTGAAGATCACGCAGCCGCCCTGCGACTCGATCTCGCGGATCACCTCGTACTGGTGCGCCTCGCCCTTCCAGCGCACCAGCAGGATGCCGAAGGTGCCGCACTCGCCGTTGGCGCGCGCGAAGTCCTGGTGCTGCAGCACGTCGTCGCCGAAGATTTGAAGGTGCCGCTCGACCACCGACGGATCGAAGGGCTGCGCGTAGGCCACCTGCAGGTAGGTCCAGCCGCGGTCGGCCTTCAGCGCCTGCAGCGTGGTGTGGTTGAAGGCGCACTCGTAGGCCGGCGGCAGTCCTTCGGCGAGCAGCTCGGCCTCGGTGCCAGCCACCGAGATGGTGCCGCCCTGCGCCGCGGCGAGCGCGCGGAAGTCGGCCATCGACTCGGGCGAGACCATCGCGAACACCGCGTGCCGGTCGGCGGGGAAGCGGTCGCGCATGGCGGTGTAGTAGGGCGAGAAGCGCGCCTCCACCGTCGAGAGCAGGAAGATGTCGAGCGAGGGCGCCTGCGCGGCGATGCCGAAGTCGAGCGCGCCGCGGTAGCTTTCGAAGAGCACCGTGCAGTGCACCCAGTCGACGGCCGGGCTCAGCGCCACTTCCACGTCGAGGATCACGCCGTTGGTGCCGTAGGCATGGTGCACCTGCTGGATCTCGTCGCCGTGCAGCTCGATGACGCGCGGCTCGCGCTCCACCGTCATCACGCGCGCGCGCAGCAGGTTGCCGGGGTCGCGCAGGATGCCGTGGCGGAACGAGCCGATGCCGCCGAAGCCGCCCGCGATGAAGCCGCCGATGGAGGCCACGTGCCAGGTCGAGGGCCACATGCGCAGCGCCTGCCCGGTCTCGCGCGCGGCGAGGTCGATGTCGTGCATGCGCGCGCCGGCCTCCACGCGGATGCTGCCGGGCTGGATGTCGAGCACGCGGCACATCTGCGTCACGTCGAGCACGATGCCGCCTTCCAGCGGCACGCACTGGCCGTAGTTGCCGGTGCCGCCCGCGCGCACGGTGAGCGGCAGCTTCCACTTCGCGGCCACGCCCGCGGCCTGGCGCACGTCGTCCTCGGTGCCGACCTTCACCACCAGGTCGGCCACGCAGCCCGCGAGCTGCGCGGTGAGGATGGGGCTGTACCAGTAGAAGTCCTTCGACAGCTGCTTGCGCTGGCCCGGCGCGGTGATCACGTTGAGGCCGCGCAGGTCCGCGCGCACGGCGTCCCAGTCGACTGCCGGCGCAGGGGTGGGCGTCCTAGCGTTCACGGCGCATCTCGCTTTCGTGCCAGTGGCCCAACACCAGGCGCGACAGTGCCGCGAACACGATGAAGATCACGATGCCCAGCAGGGACACCAGCAGCAGCGCCGCGAACATCATCGGGATCTCGGTGCGGAAGCTCGATTCGAGGATGCGCGAGGCCAGCCCCGTCTCCTTGCCCGCCGTGCCGGCGGTGAACTCGGCCACCACCGCGCCGATCAGGCTCAGCCCGCCCGCGATCTTCAGGCCCGCCATGAAGTAGGGCAGCGCGCTCGGCGCGAGCAGGTAGCGGAAGGTCTGCCAGGGCGAGGCCTTGTAGAGCTGGAACAGGTCGCGCAGGTTGCTGTCGGCGCTCTTCAGGCCGATGACCGTGTTCGACAAGATCGGGAAGAAGGCCACGATCCATGCGCACAGCAAGAGCGCGGCCGTGGTGCTCGACACGTAGATCAGGATCAGCGGCGCGATCGCGATGATCGGCGTCACCTGCAGGATCACCGCGATGGGGAACAGGCCGATCTCCACCCACTTGAACAGCGCGAAGGCAATGGCCAGCAGCACGCCGCCCACGATGGCCGCGACCAGCGCCAGCAGCGTGAGCTTGACGGTGAACCACAGCGCGCTGGAGAGCGACTCCCAGTTGTCGAACAGCGTGCGGATGATGAGCGAGGGCGCGGGCAGGATGTAGTGCGGGATGTTGTTGGCGCGAACCGTCCATTCCCACGCCAGCAGCAGCAGCGCGACGATGGCCGCGGGCACCACGATGCGCAGCATCGACTCGCGCCGGCGCAGCCGGTCCTCGTGCGCGCGCAGCGCGGCCTCGGAAGGCGCGGCGTCCGCTTCGGAAGCGGGTACGGCGACGGCGGGCTCAGTGATCGATGTCGACGCCATGCAGGGCTCCATGCAGGGATTGCGACACGGCGGTGCAGTGCGCGTTGTAACGGCTGGATGTGCGGAAGTCTTCGCCGCGCGGATAGGGCTCGTCGATGCGGATCTCGTCGATCACGCGGCCGGGCCGCGCGGCCATCACCACGATGCGGTTCGAGAGATACACCGACTCGTACACGCTGTGCGTGACGAACACCACCGAGAAGCGGTGCTCGCGCCAGATGGCCAGCAGGTCGTTGTTGAGCTTGATGCGCGTCATCTCGTCGAGCGCGGCGAAGGGCTCGTCCATCAGCAGGAGGCGCGGGTGCGTGACCAGCGCGCGCGCGATCGACACGCGCATCTTCATGCCGCCGGAAAGCTCGCGCGGATACACGTCGGCGAAGCGCGAGAGGCCAACCATCTCCAGCGCCTGCTTCACCACCGGCGCGGCGGCGTCTCGGCTGGTGCCGGCGAGCTTCAGCGGCAGCCAGACGTTGTCGAACACCTTGGCCCAGGGCATGAGCGTGGGCTCCTGGAACACGAAGCCCAGGTCGCGGTCGGTCTTGCCGCCCTTCGTTGTGCCGGCGGCGGCGCCGCTCCAGTGCATATCGCCCGAACTCAGGCGCGTGAGCCCCGCGATGAGGCGCAGCGCCGTGCTCTTGCCGCAGCCCGAGGGGCCGAGGAAGCTGATGAAGTCGTGCTCGCCGATGTCCAGCGACATGCCCTGCAGCGCGAGCGTGCCGTTGGCGAAACGCTTGCTGACGTTGCGCAGGCCGACCAGCGGCGTGCCGGCGGCGGTGGTGGCGTCGGCGCTCATTTCCAGGCGGGCTGGTTGGCCAGGCGCGAGAGCGGGAAGCGGTCGACCTCCTGCAGCAGCTCGACGAAGCGGCGGCCCACGTGGTCGAGCACGGCGGCGCCCTTCTCGGCGGTGGCGCGCGTTGCGTCGCCGGCGGCGCCCGCGGGGTTGATGTCGTGCATCTGCCAGCCGAGCTTGCCGCTGGGCGTGATCGAGAGAAACTTGTTCTCCTCGGCCAGCCGCTCGGTCATGGAACTGAAGTTCTGGAACTGGTCTTTGCGCACGTAGTCGGGCGTGAGGTGCAGCATCACCGAGCTTTCGAGGTCGCCGGCATGGATGCCGTGCCTGCCTTCATGCGCCGTGAACAGGCCCTCGGGCAGGCCCAGCGTGTACCAGTTGGCGGCCACGACCATCATGTCGTGCTCCTCGCGCAGGTCGCGCGCGACGATGTCCATCACGCTCATCTGGCCGCCGTGGCTGTTGTAGAGCACCAGCTTGCGCACGCCGGCCTTCGCGACACAGGCGCCGATGTCCTTCCACATCGAGATCAGCGTGTTCGCCGACACGGTGAGCGTGCCGGGGTAGCGCGAGTGCTCGTTGCTCTTGCCGTAGGGCACGGTGGGCAGGAACAGCACCGGCAGGTCGGCGGGCAGGTGCGGCAGCGTGGCGCGCACCATGCCGTCGATGGTGGCGGTGTCGGTCGACATCGGCAGATGTGGGCCGTGCTGCTCGGTGGCGCCCACCGGCAGCACGGCGATGAGCCGTTCGCGGTCGAGGCGGGAGAACTCTTCGCTGGTCAGGTCGGACCAGAAGCGGCTGCGCAGGGGCGGCGGATTCATCGTGGGTGTACCTCGTGCCGCCGGGCGTGGCGGTGGCTTAAATTATCCATACGGTCAAAAAAGGAGGGCTATCGGTGGATACCCGGCAAATTTCGCCATGCAAGCGTCGTGCCATCAAATTTGCCCAGATGGTATGAAATAGCTGTCCGCACGGCTCCGCCCACCCTGCGGCGCCGGCTCAGCGCCGCACGATGTAGCGCGTGACGACCGGCCCCGACTCGCCGATGTGGAAGGCGAGCCTGCGTTCGCGCAGCGCCATGTCGCTGGCCGTCGCACGGTTGAAGCGGCGCAGGTGGTCGGTCCACGATTCGTCGACGATCTGCTCCACGTAGCGCTCGGGCTGCGCGATGTCGTGCAGCAGCTCCCAGCCGACGGCGCCCTGGCTCAGGCGCGCGCGGCGCGTCTGCTGCATCACGAGGTGGAAGGCGGCGGCGCGCGCCGGATCGATCAGGTACTCGACGGTGATCACCACGCGGCCGCTTTCCTCGGGCGCTTCCGCGGGCGGACCGACGGCCCAGCCGGCCTGCGCGGGGCTGGTGTCGTCCTCGCCGCTTAGGTCGGTCACCCAGCGCAGCGCCGCGAGCATCAGCAGCGTGCCGCTCGCGGCCGCCACGCACAGGCTCGCGACCAGCGAGCTGACGGTGGCCACCTGCCCCCAGATGGCCGCGCCGATCGCGCTCGCGCCCATGATCGCCATCTGGTACATCGACATGCCGCGCGCGCGCACCCAGTCGGGCAGCGCGAGCTGGGCCGATACCGACAGCGAGTTGGCCACCGTGATCCACGCCATGCCGCCGAAGAACATCGCCGGCACCGCGACCCATGCGTTGGGCGCGAAGGCCATCACCGCCGTGGCGCCCGACTGCAGCAGCGTGCCGCGCAGCACCAGCTGGTCGCGTCCCATCGCCTGGCGCAGCCGCGGCAAAAACAGCACCGCGACGATCGCGCCCGCGCCCATGGCCGCCAGCAGCAGCGTGAAAGTGCCCGCGCCGCCGCCCTGGAGGTTGCGCGCCAGCAGCGGCAGCAGCGCCAGCAGCGCGGTCGAGTGGAAGAAGAAGATCGAGATGCGCGTGAGCACCGCGCGCATGCGCTGCGACTGCCGCACGAACTGCACGCCCACGCGCATCGCGCTGACGAGCTTCTCGCGGCCCAGCGGGTTGGGCGTGTGCTCGCGCCGCCAGCGCAGCACCACGAAGCCCGAGGCCACAGACAGCACCGCGTTCAGCGCGAACACCCAGATGCTGCCCGCGCTCGCGATCAGCATGCCGGCGGTGAGCGGGCCCACGATGCGCGAAGCGTTCATGGCGATGCCGTTCAGCCCCAGCGCGGCCGGCAGCTGCGTGCGCGGCACCAGCTCGGGCACGATGGCCGCGAACACCGGCCAGCGCAGCGCCAGCCCGATGCCGTTGGCGAAAGTCAGCGCCAGCAGCAGCGGCGCGGTCATCAGGTCGAGCGCCAGCGCGGCGCACAGCACGATGGCGGTGCCGGCCAGCCAGAACTGCGTGGCGACCAGCCAGCGCCTGCGGTCGAGGATGTCTGCCAGCGCGCCGCTGGGCAGGCCCAGCAGGAACACCGGCAGCGTGGAGGCCGACTGCACCAGCGCCACCCAGATCGGCGAGGAAGTGAGCGTGGTCATCATCCACGCTGCCGCCACGTCGTTCATCCACATGCAGATGTTGGCGACGAGCCAGGTGCTCCACAGCATGCGGAACACGGGGAGCTGGAGGGGCACGAGGGCCGCGAACTTCGTCGGCTGCGGCCTCGCGGGCGGGATGGGCGTCTCTTCGGGGGATATGGGCGGCATGTGGCGCTATTTTGGCGCGGCCGCCGTCGTCAGCCCCTGTCGCTTCGGGCCAGGCGGTGCTCGAGGCGGCGCAGCAGGGTGGTGAGGATCAGCGTCATCACCCAGTAGATGACCGAGATCGCGAGGTAAGGCTCCCAGTAGCGCGCATACGCACCGGCCACGGTGCGCGCGGCATACGCCAGTTCGGCCAGGCCGATGGCGGAGACCAGCGACGTATCTTTCAGCAGCGCGATCGCGTTGTTGCCCAGCGGCGGCAGCATGCGGCGGAAGGCCTGCGGCAGCACCACGTAGCGCATCACCTGCGCGGGCGAGAAGCCCAGCGAACGGCCCGCGTCGAACTGGCCGCGCGAGATCGACTGGATGCCGGCGCGGAACACTTCCGAGATGTAGGCGGCCGAGTTGAGCGTGAGCGCCACCACGCCCGAGATGAGGGCGCCGTGCTCCTGCTTGAGCGTGCGCGCGAGCTCGCCGTCGATCAGGATGCCCGAGGTCGGGTGGATGAACACCGGCATCACCGCAAAGTGGATCAGCAGGATCTGAACGAACAGCGGCGTGCCCCGGAAGAAGCTCACGTACACCGTGGCCGGCCAGCGCAGGAAGAAGCGCGCCACCCAGGTCCACGGCGCGTGGCGCGGGTGCGCCAGCCGCGCGAGCGCGAGGCACAGCCCCCAGCTCGCGCCCAGCAGCACGCAGACCACCGTCATGCGCAGCGTCATCCATGCGCCCTGCCAGAACAGGTCCTTGTATTCCACGAGGATGTCCCATCGGAACCATCCAAAAAGCAGCACTGGTTGTTCCATGCCTGCGTCCTCAACTCTCGGTCAACTGAAAACGAAACGGCCGCTGGAGGGCGGCCGTATTCAATGAAATGCCGTGCGGCTCAGCGCACGTTCGGGTCCTTGTTGAACCACTTCTTGTAGATCGCCACGTAGCTGCCGTCGGCGCGGATGGCGGCGAGGCCGGCCGTGAGCTTGTCGAGCAGGGCCTTGTCGCCCTTCTTCACGACGATGCCGAAGCCTTCTTCGGGAAAGGACTTGTCGTCCAGCGTCTTCAGCTCGGGGTTCTGCGCCACGCGGTAGGCGATCACGCCGTTGTCGCCCATGGCGGCATCGACGCCGCCGCCGGCCAGCTCGGAAATGATGAGCGGCGTGCTCTCGAAGCGGCGGATGTCGGGGCTGGTCTTGCCGAACTCGCGCGAGGCGATGTCGTCGGCCGTGGAGGCGCTGACCACGGCGATCTTCTTGCCGGCCAGGTCCTTCAGCGAGGCGACCTTGCTGTTCTTCGGCAGCGCGATCAGCTGGCGGGCCGCGAAGTACGGCGGCGTGAAGTCGTAGCTCTGCTTGCGCTTCTCGTTGATGGTCACGCCCGAGATCACGAGGTCGACGTCGCCGTTGTTCAGCGCGCCGAAGATGCCGGTGAAGGGCGTGTTGACGATCTTGATCTTCAGGCCCTGCTGCTTGGCGATGGCGTTGATGATGTCGATGTCGAAGCCGACGATCTGCTTGTCCTTGTTCTCGAAGGCGAAGGGCGCGTAGGTGGCGCTGGAGGCCACGATCAGCTCGCGGTTCTGGGCCTGGGCGCCCAGCGAGAAGGCCGCGCTGGCGGAAAGAAGAACGAGCGACAGGGCGCGCCGGATGCGGTTCATGGGGTATCTCCGGGGAAATGAGGCTTTGGGGAGGCTTTGGGCGGCCATGGCCGTCCAAAAGGGCAAAGGTGCGGGATTTTAGGCCCCCGGCTGCGGGGCCCCCCGCCGCGTTCCGCCCTGCATGGGTGTGGCACCGAAGCCTTCGCTGGTAACAAATGCTGTGGATTTCTTCTCGATGCATGCCCCAATTTCGGGAAACGGCCCGTTTTTGAATACGCCAATAGTTAACAACACCAACAATGGCGAAGCTTTGAAAACAAGTAATCAGGGAAGAAGAAGGTATGTCTCTCGTACTGGGCGTCATGGGGCTCCCTCAGGTTGAGGTCGAGCTCCTGAGAATCATCGTGCGCCTCAGCTCCAATCTCCGTTCGCGCTGGACCGTCAGCGAATCGCGCTCGTGCGACCTGCTGCTGATGGACGGCGATTTCCCCGCTTCCGAATGGCAGGCGCTCAGGGCGCGCTTCGTCGTGCCCATGGTGACCCGCGGCGATACCACCGCCAGGAGCGCGAGCCGCGCGCTCGCACGGCCCATCTACGCCGAGGAACTGGTGGAGCTGCTCAACGAAGTCGCTCCGGGCAACGCGCCCGCCGAAGCCGCGCGTGCCGCTGTGCGCTCGCCCGGCATGCGTGCCTCGCTGGTGCGCTGGCCCTCGCAGGCGACGCTGCGGCGCCATCCGGCCTTCGTGCGGCTCGCCGCCGCGCTTGCCAGGAGCATGCAATCTGCGGAGAGCCTCAGCGTGCTCGGCCGTGTCGATGTCGAGGTGTGCAGCACATTTCTCGGCCTGCTCGACGGCGAAGGCGCCCTGGCCTGGGCCGAGCAGGCACCAGCGCCTTCCGCATCTTCCGCGTCCCGTGCGCACGCCGGCGGCGAGGCCGCGCGGCGCAAGCAGGGCCTGCTCTCGCGCATCCGGCAGCGCCTCGGGCTGGCCTGAGCGGAGCGCCGCCATGAGGGACTACAAGCTCGTCTTCACGGGCCCGATGGGCGTGGGCAAGACCACGGCCATCGCCGCCATCAGCGAAACACCGCCGGTCAGCACCGAGGTCGCCAATGCCGACGCCTCGATCGCCAAGGCCACCACCACCGTCGGGCTCGACTTCGGCCAGGTCACGCTGGACAACGGCGACCGCCTGCGCCTGTACGGCACGCCGGGGCAGGCCCGCTTCGACTTCATGTGGAAGATCCTGGTGCGCGACGCGCTGGGCTTCGCCATCCTCATCGACAACAGCCGGCCCGACCCGCTCGCCGACCTCGCTGCCTACCTCGACGGCTTCGCGGGCGCGCTCCAGCAGATGCCCTGCGCGATCGGCGTGAGCCGGCTGCCCAGCCATCCCTTTCCCACGCTCGACGACTACGCGCGCGGCCTGGCGGGGCGTGGCCTGGTGCTGCCGGTGATGGCGACCGATCCGCGCAACAGGGACGACGTGGTCGCGCTGATCGAGACGCTGCTGATGCAGATCGAGGCGCTCGACGAAAAGATCGCGCCATGAGGATTCCCCACGAGATCAAGCTGCGCGCCGCGGCCGAGGTGCTGCGCGTGCTGGAAGACGTGAACGGCATCGCCTCCGTGGTGATCGCCACGCCCGACGGCTTCGAGATCGCCAGCGCCAGCCAGCGCCACTTCGAGCCCGCGCGCATCGCCGCGATGGCGAGCTCCATCTCCGCCATCGGCGCCGTCGTGTCGCAGGAGGCGCGGCTGGGCCGCTGCACCTGCATCACGGTGGCCACCGACAAGGGCTTCGCGCTCGTCAGCCCGGTGCGCAACGGCGAGACCGAACTGGTGGTGAACGTCATCGCCGACGCCAATGCGGTGCTGGCGCAGGTGATGTACCGGAGCGCCGCCTGCGTGCGGCTGCTCGAGGCGCCCTGAGCAGCCTGCAGAAAGAAAAAACATCGGGCGGGGACGGGTTGCATGCGACGCCCCCGCTTCATCCCTTCATTCGCATGACTTGAACCGATCCACAGGAAAACACTGAAATGGCCTCGATCCAGAACAGCCTCGAAAACCTCCTGACCGCCGACGGCGCCCTGTGCGCAGCCGTGGTCGACTCCGGCAGCGGCATGATGCTGGGCGCCATCGGCACCGGCGTCGACCTCGAAGTGGCGGCCGCCGGCAACACCGAGGTGGTGCGCGCCAAGCTCAAGACGATGCGCGCGCTCGGCCTGAACGACAGCATCGAGGACATCCTGATCACCCTCGGCAAGCAGTACCACCTGCTGCGCCCGATGGCGCAGAAGGAAGGCGTGTTCATCTACTTCGTGCTGGACAAGGCCAGGTCGAACCTCGCGCTGGCCCGCCGCAAGCTGCAGGACGTCGAGAAGGAAATGAGCTTCTGAGCAGGCACTGTTCGCCCGACCGCGGGCGCAGCGCCAGGCCGGCTTCCTCACGGAGCCGGCCTTTTTCATTCCACCCGGCTTGTCGCGCGGCGACGGGACAACCAAGGTTCTCGGCGCAGGACGAAGGACATCGGCGAAGGGGCGCGGCCCGCTGGCTAGCATCCGGGGCTTTGCGGTTCAGGAGCCTTGCATGACGACGATCCAGCGGCTTGCTTCCCATCTTCTCTGCGGCATCGGCCTTGCGTCGAGCGCCGCGGTCGCGCTGGCGGCCGATCCCGCAACGCCGCCCTTCGATCCGCAGCGCCTCTCGCAGATCGTGAAGGCGGTCTCGGGCGACGATTTCGAGGGCCGCGCCCCCGCCACGCCGGCGGAAGCGAAGACGCTCGACTACCTCGTCGCGCAGTTCAAGGCCGCCGGCCTCGCGCCCGGCGGCGATCTCGAAGGCGGCCGGCGCACATGGACCCAATTGGTGCCGCTGGTGAAGACCGAGTTTCGCGGCACGCCGCAGATCACGCTGCAGGTGGGCGCGCAGCGCGACGCGCTGGCGCAGGGCGAGCAGATCGCGGTGCGCGCGGCGCTCGACGGCTCGACCGCGGTGTCGATCCAGCAGGCGCCGCTGGTCTTCGTGGGCTACGGCGTGAGCGCGCCCGAGCGGCGCTGGGACGACTACAAGGGCGTCGACCTGAAGGGCAAGATCGCGGTGGTGCTGGTGAACGACCCCGACTTCGAAGCGAGTGGAAGCGGCAGCGGCGATTTCGGCGGCAAGGCCATGACCTACTACGGCCGCTGGACCTACAAGTTCGAGGAGGCCGCGCGCCGCGGCGCGCTGGGGGTGCTGATCGTCCACGAGACCGCGCCGGCCTCGTACGGCTGGGCCACGGTCAGGAATTCCAACACCGCGACCATGCTCGACATCGAGCGCGAACAGCCCGCGTCGGTGCACCCGAAGCTGGAGGGCTGGATACAGCGCGACGTGGCGGTCGAGCTGCTGCGCCGCGCGGGCCTGGACTTCGAGGCGCAGAAGAAGCTCGCGCAGACGCGCGAGTTCCAGCCGCAGCTGCTGAACGGCGCGAGCATGTCGGCGGAGTACGCGATCGACCGGCAGGTGATCGTCTCGAAGAACTTGGTCGGCCGCATCGAAGGCCGCAAGCGACCGGACGAGACGGTGATCTACAGCGCCCACTGGGACCACCTCGGCGTGGGCGCGCCCGACGCCAAGGGCGACCGCATCTACAACGGCGCCGTCGACAACGGCACCGGCCTGGCCGCGCTCATCGAGATGGGCCGCGCCTTCGCGAGCGCGCGCCACAGGCCCGAGCGTTCGGTCGTGTTCCTCGCGGTGACGGCGGAGGAGCGCGGCCTGCTCGGCTCGGAGTTCTATGCCGCGAAGCCGCTGTACCCGCTGGCGAAGACGGTGGCCGTCATCAACATGGACGCGCTCAGCCCCGAAGGCCCGGCGCGCAACTTCAGCACCTCGGGCAGCGCGGTCTCGCAGCTGCAGGATCTGCTGGTGGAGCAGGCGCGGGGCTTCGGCCTGGCTTACGCGCCCGATCCGCATCCCGAGGCCGGCTACTTCTTTCGCTCCGACCACTTCTCCTTCGCCAAGCGCGGCGTGCCGGCGCTTTCGTTCGCCTCGGGCAACGACCTGGTGGATGGCGGCCTTGCGGCCGGCGAGGCGGCGAGCAAGGCCTACAACGCTGAGCGCTACCACCAGCCGGCCGACGAATGGCGCGCCGACTGGTCCTTCACCGGCATGGCGCATGACCTGCCGCTGCTCTACCGCGTTGGCGAGACGCTGGCCAACAGCCGGCGCTGGCCGGAGTGGGGGCAGTCTTCGGAATTCCGCGCGGTGCGCGAGGCGAGCAGGTCCGAGCGGCGCTGATCCTGTATCAGGTCGCGCGCGCCCGACTTGTCGCGCCCAGGTGCGCCAGCGGCAGCGCGCTGCTGGCCTTCACCTCGCCCAGCGAGAAGCTGGTGTGCAGGTCCTTCACGTTGGGGAGGTTCATCAGGTGCTGGCGCGCGAAGGCCGAGAAGCTGTCGAGGTCCTGCGCCACCACCTGCAGCTCGAAGGTGCCGGTGCCGCTGATGTAGTGGCAGGCGATCACGTCGGGCAGCTTGCGGATCGCGTCCTCCAGGCGGCGCGTGGCCTCGTGGGTGACGCGCTCCGTGTCGACCCGCACGAAGGCGAGCACGCCCAGGCCGATCTTGTGGCGGTCGATCTCGGCGTGGTAGCCCTTGATGAAGCCGGCTTCCTCCAGCGCGCGCACCCGGCGCCAGCAGGGCGCGGCCGACAGGCCCACGCGCTGCGCAAGCTCGGCGTTGGTAAGGCGTCCGTCGGCCTGCAGTTCTTGCAGGATTGCGAGGTCGAACTTGTCGATGCTTTCCATGGATGCCGATGTTAAGCAAGATTCTTTCTGGAAGCTCGTTTTTTCGGGCAAAGAACGCAAACACCTGTCGCGGACCCCGGCATACACTTTGCGTGATCATGGGCTCGTGCCCTACCCGGGCACAGACCCAGAAACAGCCAGGCCCACGAGGCCCTGCCAAACGGAGACAGACGACATGAATGCACCGCTACCCGCGCACATTCGCAAGGCCCTAGAAACCGTCACGCTCGACGACAAATACTCCCTCGACTACGGCCGCGCATTCATGAGCGGCGTGCAGGCCCTGGTGAAGCTGCCCATGCTGCAGCGGCTGCGCGACCAGCAGGCCGGCAAGAACACCGCCGGCTTCATCAGCGGCTACCGCGGCTCCCCGCTCGGCGGCTACGACCAGGCGCTGTGGAAGGCCAGCAAGTTCCTCAAGGAACAGAACATCGTCTTCCAGCCCGGCGTCAATGAAGAGCTCGCCGCCACCGCGCTCTGGGGCACCCAGCAGCTGGGCTTCTCCCCGCAGGGCACCAACAAGTTCGACGGCGTCTTCGGCATCTGGTACGGCAAGGGCCCGGGCGTGGACCGCTGCTCCGACGTCTTCAAGCACGCCAACATGGCCGGCACCACCGAGTACGGCGGCGTGATCGCGGTGGCGGGCGACGACCACATCTCCAAGAGCTCCACCGCCGCGCACCAGAGCGACCACATCTTCAAGGCCTGCGGCACGCCGGTGTTCTTCCCGGCGAACGTGCAGGAAATCCTGGACCTGGGCATCCACGCCTTCGCCATGAGCCGTTTCGCGGGCGTGTGGTCGGGCATGAAGACGATCCAGGAGATCGTCGAGTCGAGCGCCACGGCGATGATCGACCCCGACCGCGTCGAGATCGTCATTCCCACCGACTTCGAGATGCCGCCCGGCGGCCTGCACATTCGCTGGCCCGACCACGCGCTGGAGCAGGAAGCCCGGCTCATGCACTACAAGTGGTACGCCGCGCTGGCCTACATCCGCGCCAACCGGCTCAACCACAACGTGATCGAGGGCCCCAACGACCGCTTCGGCATCATGGCCAGCGGCAAGGCCTACAACGACACCCGCCAGGCGCTCATCGACCTGGGCCTGGACGACGCGGCCTGCCGTCAGCTCGGCATCCGCCTGCACAAGGTGGGCGTGGTGTGGCCGCTGGAGGCGCAGCTCACGCGCCAGTTCGCCACCGGCCTGCAGGAGATCCTGGTGGTGGAAGAGAAGCGCCAGGTCATCGAATACCAGCTCAAGGAAGAGCTCTACAACTGGCGCCCCGACGTCCGGCCGAACGTGGTCGGCAAGTTCGACGAGGGCGAGGTGCATGCGGCCGAGGGCTACTCGGGCGGCGAATGGTCGATGCCCAACCCGACCTCGCACACGCTGCTGCGCGCCAACGCCGACCTGAACCCGGCGCTCATCGCCAAGGCCATCGCCTCGCGCCTGAAGAAGACCGGCCTCCTGGCCGCGGCCGGAGCCGACATGGCCGCGCGCATCGACGCGCAGCTCGCCATCCTGGAAGCCAAGGAGCGCTCGATGGCGCTGCAGCAGGCTTCCACCGGCGTGGCCGACGCCACGCGCCAGCCGTGGTTCTGCTCGGGCTGCCCGCACAACACCAGCACCGTGGTGCCCGAGGGCTCGCGCGCAATGGGCGGCATCGGCTGCCACTTCATGGCGACCTGGATGGACCGCTCCACCATCGGCTTCACGCAGATGGGCGGCGAGGGCGTGCCGTGGGTGGGCCAGCAGCCCTTCACCACCGACCAGCACATCTTCGCGAATCTGGGCGACGGCACCTACTTCCACAGCGGCCTGCTGGCCATCCGCCAGAGCATCGCGGCGGGCGTGAACATCACCTACAAGATCCTCTACAACGACGCGGTCGCCATGACCGGCGGCCAGCAGGTCGGCGAACGGCCCGAGGGCCACTCGGTGCTGCAGATCGCCGAGAGCCTGCATGCCGAGGGCGCGAAGAAGGTGGTGATCGTCACCGACGAGCCCGAGAAGTACGAGGGCGTGAGCATCCCCGGCGACCACGTGCAGGTGAAGCACCGCGACCTGCTCGATGACGTGCAGCGCGAGTTCCGCGCCATCCCCGGCACCACGGCCATCATCTACGACCAGACCTGCGCCACCGAGAAGCGCCGCCGCCGCAAGCGCGGCACGGCGGTCGATCCGGCCAAGCGCGTGGTCATCAACGAACTGGTCTGCGAAGGCTGCGGCGACTGCAGCGTGCAGAGCAACTGCCTGAGCGTGGAGCCGCTGGAGACCGAGTTCGGCCGCAAGCGCACCATCAACCAGAGCAGCTGCAACAAGGACATGAGCTGCCTGAAGGGCTTCTGCCCGAGCTTCGTGACCGTAGAGGGCGGCCAGCTGAAGAAGAAGGGCAAGAACAAGGCGGCCACACCGGCCGAGTTCGGCCTGCTGCCCGAACCCTCGATTCCGTCGCTGGCCGGCGGCAGGGTCTGGGGCGTGGTGGTGGCGGGCGTGGGCGGCACCGGCGTCATCACCATCGGCCAGCTGCTGGGCATGGCGGCGCACATCGAAGCCAAGGGCATCGTCACGCAAGATGCCGCCGGCCTCGCGCAGAAGGGCGGCGCCACCTGGAGCCACGTGCTCATCGGCGACACGCAGGACGACATCCGCACCACCCGCGTGGGTACGGCGGCGGCCGACCTGATCCTGGCCTGCGACCCGCTGGTCACGGTGAACGCCGAGACCATGGCGCGCATGCGCGAAGGGCGCACGCACGTCGCGCTCAACAGCCACAGCTCGCCGACGGCCGCCTTCGTGCACAATGCCAACTGGAAGAACCCCGAGGAAGCCTGCGCCGCCGAGATCGCGCGTGCCGTGGGCGTGGACGGCGTAGGCAGCTTCGACGCCGACGCCACCGCGACCGCGCTGATGGGCGACACCATCTACGTCAACCCGATGATCCTGGGCTACGCCTGGCAGAAGGGCTGGATCCCGCTGGCGCACGAGTCGCTGATGCGCGCCATCGAGCTGAACGCCGTGGCCGTCGAGAACAACAAGGCGGCTTTCGAATGGGGCCGCCAGGCAGCCGTGCGGCCGGAAGAGCTGGTCAAGCGCGTGCGCCCGGGGCAGGTCATCGAGTTCAAGAAGCGCGAGTCGGTGGAGAGCATCGTCGAGCGCCGCGCGGAGTTCCTCACCGGCTACCAGAACGCCGCCTATGCCGAGGAATACAAGCGCTTCGTGGGCAAGGTGCGCCAGGCCGAGTCGGCCGTGGGCAAGAGCACCGCGCTGACCGAGGCGGTGGCGCGCTATCTGTTCAAGCTGATGGCGTACAAGGACGAGTACGAAGTCGCCCGCCTGCATACCGACCGCACTTTCCTCGATCGCATCGAGGGCATGTTCGAAGGCGACTACAAGCTCAACTACCACCTGGCGCCGCCGATCATCGCGAAGAAGAACTCCAAGGGGCAGCTGCAGAAGCAGAAGTTCGGCCCCTGGATGCTGACGGGCTTCAGGCTGCTGGCCAGGCTCAAGGGCCTGCGCGGCACGGGGCTCGACATCTTCGGCCGCACGGAAGAGCGCAAGACCGAGCGCGCACTGATCGGCGAATACCGCGCCGCCATCGAGGAAGTCATCGGCGCCCTGCGTGCCGACAACCACGCGCTGGCGCTGGAGATCGCGAGCCTGCCGGAGCAGATCCGCGGCTACGGCCACGTGAAGGACCGCAACCTGGCGGCCGCCCGCACCCGCTGGAGCGAGCTGATGGCCAAGTGGCGCAACCCGCAGGGGCAGCGCGCGGCGGCCTGAGCCAGGATCGCAGGAGGCCGGCTCAGTCGGACTGGTTGTCGGCGAGCCGGCCGTCCAGCCGGGCGCGTGCGGCCACCAGGGCGCCGTGGATCTTCTGTTCGAACACTTCGCGAGGCGGCAGGACGGTGAGGTATTCCGCCACGTGAACCAAGACCGGCTATTCGCTGCTCAAGCGCCATGCGCTGCAAGGCATGGCGCAAGCATGCACACCGCGCAGCACGCGACCGCTGAACTCTCCTACGCGCAGCACCGATGCGCTGGAGCAGGCCGTGGTCCAGCTGCGGCGCGAGCACCCCAGTTGGGGTGGACGCAAGATCGCCCGCCGGCTGGCCGACCAGGGCCTGGGCGAGGTTCCTGCGCCCAGCACCGTCACCAACATCCTGCATCGCCATGGGCTGATCACTCCAGAGTCCAGCAAGGCAAGCGAACACTGGTGCCGTTTCGAGCACGAGCAGCCCAATGCCCTGTGGCAGATCGACTTCAAGGGCGACTTCGCCATGGCTGCGGCGCGCTGCTATCCGCGGACCGTGCTGGACGACCATTCGCGCTTCAATCTCGCGCTGAGGGCTTGTCCCAGCGTGGGCACCGACAGTGTGCGACCGCACCTGGAGCAGGTCTTTGCCCGCTATGGGCTGCCGGTGCGCATCAACACGGACAACGGCGCTCCCTGGGGCGCTCCGCGTCAACCGGCGCATGGACTGTCCGAGCTGGGCGTGTGGCTCATCAGGCTGGGGATTCGGCTGAGCCACAGCGCGCCGTACCACCCTCAGACCAACGGCAAGATCGAACGCTTCCACCGCTCGCTGAACACGGAGGTGCTCGCCGGGCGCAGCTTCGCCGATCTGGGCCAGGCCCAGGCGGCCTTCGAGCGCTGGCGCGGCATCTACAACCACGAGCGTCCACACGACGCGCTGGACCTTCTCACGCCCGCCAAGCGCTACGCGATCAGCCCCAGGCCCTATCCGCGGGCGTTGGCTCCCATCGAGTACCAGCAGGGGGACACATCAGCCGTTCATGCGGCTGGACTTGAAATCCCCCTGACGGCAAGGCGATAACCTGCCAGAGTGTTTCCTATGTCTGCGCACACCTGTCCATACAGAGCATCAAAAGATCGAGATCACAGCCCGAATGGCTGCGGTCAGCTGTTTGCAAGTCACTATCTCGATGCTCTTCGAACTCATCAGCGGCAAAAATCTCCAGTGGTCATCTGGTAGTGAAGGCAGGAGCTCCAAGCCAGTTGATACTCTTGCCTCTGCGCAGCGGGGCAAGCCTGCTGCAGCCCAGTCGGAGGTCGCGGACACTCGACTGATCTACGTCATCGGCGTAAAGCTTGAACTGGTTATGCAGAGATCCGGAGGGCCCTGCCTCAAGGGGGTACTCCAAAGTTCAGGTGGATGGCGCTTCGACTGCTTTGCTCTCGACCAAGCGGCCATTCACGAAGTGGACAACTCTGTCGGCCGAAGCGATCGTTTCTGGCCTGTGAGCAACGATGATCCGAGTGATATGCAACGACCTGATCGCTGCGTTCACCTGCTTCTCCAACTCGACGTCTAGATGGCTGGTGGCTTCATCCAGAATCAAGATTTTCGGCTTCTTGAAAATGCTCCGGGCAAGCAAGATTCGCTGTTTTTGTCCTCCTGAAAGCGTGCTGCCCATGTCTCCCACCAAGGTCTCGTATCCCATCGGAAACATCATGATGTCGGTGTGAATTGCGGCCAGCTTGGCGCACTGCTCTATGTCCTCGCGGGACGCAGATTCGGTAAAGAAGGAAATGTTGTCCGCGATGGACCCAGCGAACAATGAATCGTCTTGCATGACTACACCCACCAAATCGCGGTACTTCTTCTTTCCGATATTCACGATGTCGACGCCTCCCACCATAATCTTTCCGCTAGTTGGAGGAAGGGCCCCGATCAGCAGGTTCAACAGACTGCTCTTGCCGCTGCCCGATGGCCCTACTATGGCGAGCGACTCCCCTTCCTCGACCTGCAGGCTTACCTTCTCCAAAATCAGCCGGTCGAACCTCGAATAACGGAATGAGACGTCATGTACTTCCAAGTTGAAGTGATGCAATTCACCAAGGTCAAAGTCCGCAGCATCATCGCTTTCCTCCTGCTCGGTGTAGACAATGTCGGCGAGACGCTCGCCTTGTAGTCGAAGCATCCGGACTTCGAAATAGTTGTCGATCAGCGCTTGGACCCGGCCGGAGAACTGCTCCCTGTAGGCAAGAAAGCCCATCAGCACACCGATGGTAATCGAGCCTTCCAGCGAGAGAGTTGCAGCCCACCACACGGTGACGATCCGCTCTACGCCGAAGATGCATGGTGCCGCGTTTTTTACGATGAGCGTCGCTCTTTCAGTCCTTAATCCGGCATTCAGCTGATTGACTAGCATGCCCAGCCATGTCGCTCGTCGCTCTTCCCGCTTGCCGAAGAGACTGATTGCCTGAATCCCGCGTATGGTTTCCAGAAAGAACGAGTTTTGCTTCGCCGCATGCACGATCGCTTCGGTGTTGGCAGCCCAAGAGTAGCTGTACACGATCGATCGCACTAGGACGTATAAGCTCACCGAAAGCGCGACCGGTATGAAAAGAGTCCCGCCATAAAGCAGCATCGCGATGCCTGTGGCAATCGCCATAAAGCCATCGAGAATCGCATCAAGGAACGAGGTCGTGAGAGTCTTCTGGATCGAGTCGACTGCGGACGTCCTGGAAACCACGTCGCCCAGGTGGCGCTTCTGAAAGAAGTCCAGCGGCAGGTTTAACAGGTGGGCGAACACGCCGTTCTTCCATTGGAAGCCTAGAGATGTGTTTAGGTGGATCATCATCCAACCTCTGGCCGCAGTGATGCCGTTCTGCAGCAAGCACATACCGACGAAACACAGGGCGAGCATCCCGATCAGCGACTTGTCATCCGCCGGGATGCCGCGATCGACGATCCACTGGACATAGAAGGGCATCAGCAGCGAGAACATCTCCGCCGCCAGTGCCAGGAATGCGATCTGCCCCAGGGAGCGACGCAACCCGATGGTCCTGCCCATTAGGTCACGAATGCGAACGCGAGGCGCGGGCGCCTTTTTGACGAAGCCTGTGTCCGGATAGAGCTCGAGCGCTGCGCCCGTAAAGCATCGGGACAACTCCGCGATCGAAATCTGTCGTTGACCGACGGCGGGATCGCAAATTACCGCGCTGTCGCCGCGGTACTCGACTAGCACCACGAAGTGCTGAAAGTTCCAATGAAGAACGCATGGAAGCGTGAGGTGCTCGACGCCATCCATGTCCAATTTCAGAGGTCGGCTCACCATCTTCAGCCGCGTCGCCAAATGCATGAGTTGACTGAAATTTAGCCCCTTGAGCGAGATCGGGAATCTACGTCGTAGTGTTCGCAGGTCAACGGAGTGGCCATAGAAGGAGGCGACCATTGCAAGGCAAGCCAATCCACACTCGGAGCTCTCACTCTGAAGAATTGTAGGAAAGGTGCGACGCCAGCCCGACGATAGTTGATTCAGTACCTTCATTGGATGTGCGCGCCTCGGTTCCTCAAGCCGAGAAGCGGTTCGAGCATCCACTCGTAAAGTCGTCTGGTCTCCAAGAATACGTCGCCGTCTACCAGCAAACCGACACGCAGTGGCTCGGGCCGGTCTGCCACTTGGATGGATTGGGAGCGCAGTTTGACGGTGACCCTGTACAGGCCTTCATCAGTCAATCGCCTGCCGTTGACCATGGGCGCAAACCCAAGGCCTAGATCGACTGTCGAGATGGGGGCATCGGAGATATCGCGAACCGTACCGATCACCGTCCCAAACTTTTGGTACGGATAGGCTTGCAGCCGTAGTGATACTGTCGCGCCAGGGCGCATGAAGCCCATGGCCCGACTGTTGGCAAAAAGTTCCGCCTGCAATGGCGAATCGAGCGGAATTAGGCTCGCCAAAGCGCGCTGGCCTGTCACAGTGTCACCGCGTCGCGCAGTGACACCGACCAGTCGGCCATCGTCCGGCGCATTGATCGTTAATTCATATCTGTTGGAGTTCTCAAGAGACTCTTGCTGCAGATCGGCGATTTCCCTGTCAAACTGCAGCAATTGATTGTCGAGTCTGAAAGTATTGAGATTTTGTTCGGATCGATTGCTACGGAGTAGGCTCTGCTTTTCGATTTCATCTCGCTCCAATGCAGTCAGCAATTCCTGTTGCTCTAGTCCGTCACGCATTTTATCCGCTAGCATCTCGTTGGATATGAATCCCTGCTGCGTCAGCGATTCATAACGGGAGGCATTTTGCTGCGTGAGTGACAATCGTTGTCTTTTAAGGAGTACTTGCTTTTTTAGGTTCGTGATTGCAGCCGTTAGTTGGGCTTCCGTTTCCTTCAATGCCTTTTTTTGGCTGGACGCGATTTCGACCGCTCGTTCGCGTTGCTCGGCCAATATCCTGAGTTTCTTTTTGTTCAGATTGCTGAGCGACGCCTGCGTACTCTCTTTCGCATTTGCATGCTTGTCGTTCGAGATGGTGAACAAAGGTTGCCCCTTGCGAACGAAAGATCCATCCTCGACCTTGATTTCCGACAGCGTTCCAGCCTGGTGCGTGTAGATCTTCACTAGTCCTGCACTTGGCAAGATGATGCCTCCGACCGTCGTGCGAGAGGTGTACTCCAGGAACACCAACATCAAGATCAATGTCGCAACAGCCAGACCGACGATCGTCACCATCAAGCTGAAGGTTTTGGGCCGAGAAAGCAGCGCAGCACCTATCTGGTTCGCGCTGCGCGAAGCAATAGCATCCGCGCGGAACGGTCCGGGACTCTTGGACATCTAATCTTGAATCTGCGTGTGTGTCATCAGCGGCCGGCAAGTAATACGCAGCGCTCGATCCCAGGAAGCCTTGAAAGCTCGGTGGCGACGATCGATTTCCAAGTCCAGTATCAGTTCCTTTTTTTTGACGCTAATTCCGATCGGCCGCAACATGACTGCGAAAAGAAAGGCCTCATCCTCGATATAAAAAGAAAACCAGCTTTCGCACAAGACGCCTTCTTGCCTGATGGACTCGATCGCTTGTGCATGAAGGCTAGACATCGAAGAGCGCCAAACCGCCAAGGCAGATTCGCTGCGGGGCAACAACCTAATTACCGCCGTCGACGCGTTGACTTCTGACAATTCGAAAACCATGGTCTGCTGGCAGACGACATCAGCCAGCAACCTTGTCTCCAGCATGTGACAGGATGCCGGTGACGTGCGGCTTCGTGGGGCTCTCGAATAAGTCGCTAGGAACGACGAGCCGCCCACCTCAAAAAACACTCGGATAGAGGATCTATCGCATCGCTCGGGTTCATTGCCAGCGTCGATACGTAGGATTTGAAGTTGTGCGTCAGTGATATTCATAGCATGGGATTGGTGGAATCCCGCTCCTGCCGGGATCTTTATAGTGACGCAATGAGTTGGAGTGCGACTTTACGCAGTATCCGCTCGGACAGGGAAGCGTTGCCGTCCAGATTTCCTGAGCCTGTCCGCGTAAGCGCGCCGCTAGGGCGTCAAATTCGATTGACATAGTCAAATCAGGTTCGTCCTGACTGGCCGGAAGTTTCTTGACATGGTCGAGCACTTGAATCCGACATCGTGCATCGCGCATCGCTAGCACCGTCTCTCGATGCCGAACTGCGGCGCGAAAATTCAACTGTGAATAGTCATCATGAATCATGATCGCCTCAGCGATGGCACCATTCAGTGCGGATTCGAGGCTAGTCGACAATTTGGCACCAATCCCAACAAAACTGTCAGTTGCGCATATGGCAAGGCAAAATGGTAGCCCTTCGGCGACCAGGCAATGTACGGAGTCGGGAATCAGTTGCCATTCTTGACATGTGATCGTGTGAACTTTGAGGTCTTCCTGCCACAGGCGCCAGATCAAATGACGCTCCAATAACTCTAGCACCGAATGCTCCAGGCAGCGCTCCAATTGAAAATGAAACGCCGCCCCAGTTGCATCTTCGTTGCGTCCAACTTTTCGCTGATAAAGATCAGGAGCAGCAATTTTTTTTTGTGTCCTCGAATAAAATTCTTGAATTGAGAGAAGCGTCGCGGGATCCAATACCGTCGGGTGTGACCATAAGTGCTCATGCACTTCTCCCAATGCGGAAACTTGTGCCTGAAGCGCATTTCTGGAACACCCGAAGCCTCGGATCGTTATATGAGGAAGCCCCTGGCAGGCGACAACAGTTGCGGCCCTCGCGACATAGAAATCTCTGTGCGTTGCAGCGGGAATGCAGGAAAATTTGATAGGAACGGCCTGAAGCATCAGATCCAGGCAGTTTTGAAGATACAACTTAAATCCCCGCACAGGGGGCAAAAGTTTCAAACATCTGCTTGCCCGAAGCAGTCAAATTCCCGTGTTTGGCCAAAATTTCGAGCCCATTTTTCAGGCGAGGTTCGAAATGACTGATTAACCTTTCGTATTGGTTTCCTCCGCCAGCCTTCATCAATCTGAAAATTCTCAGCATTCTTGAAATAACAAAAGACGCATGAAAAATGCCATACATCGGGCGTAAATCGGTACGCAGCGGTGCACTGTAGCGTTCTGTGATTGGATTCAAAACCATGGGGTCCACCAGCATAAGGCCAAAAAGAACGTTGTGCGATGTCTCGTGTACGACATGTTCCATGAAATATGGAACACCTCGGATGTTGAAGTGCTCTCCAAATTTCTTGCGAATTGGGTCATGATCTGGAGATCCAATGTAAATGGCGCCAAAAGTTCGAATGAGTGAACCACCCATCAACGCCTGCGCACGAAATACGGTTGCCTCCGAGACTGAGGCGAGCATTTCGTCATACATCAATGGGTCTAGAATCTTGATTGTGTCCAAGACCTGCTTGATATCAGCCCTGTATTCGACCAGCTCTTCCTCACTTGTTTTGTAGATTTCGGCTCTGCGGCCATGCACATCCCTTGTTGGATCGTTATGCATATGCTGTATGGCTTCAGCGGAGGCTGGACTATTGTTTGGCGCCTGCACCAAAATTCCAGGATGCCCTACCACGGCTTGTTCTTCGTCAATCCATTTCAACGCCCTGTAGCAACCCAGTGCATCGCCAGTCCGCATCGCAACCCCGGCTTGGTGTACCACGGAATGAAGTGAGGGCTTCAGACGTTGCATTGGGTCCACAGCTTCGATCTTTTTCTTGATTTCCTCGAGGTCGTGTCCACTTCCCTTTTCGAAGGCGATGCAGATGGCTTTGTAGGTCTTTAAGGTTTCCTCATTCTTCAGTCTTCGAACGTATTCGATTCGACTGACATCTTGAGGGATGCATGTAAAAATCTCGCAAGATTTTTTGCTTTCCGGAATTTTGGCTTGTGTGCTCATCGCGTTCCCTTTTTTTGAAAGGCACCCGAAGGTGCCGGTTTTAATAATTACGCGTAGCCCTCTGGGAAATCATACGCAAATTGAAGGACAACACCCCCGCCAATCATTTCCAACTCCTCTGGCAGCATGAAACTGATTCTTCGTGAAGCAAGATCTTTGGCGACCACGTCGGAGGCAGAAGGAAGATTGCTTACGGGCTCGAAGCGCACGTTTTCCGATTGATTCATTGTTTAAAACTCCTCAAATTGGCAAGATTTTCTCTTGCACCCTCCGGACATCGGAGAGTCCTGTTGTACGAGCGGCGCCCGTCTCTGACCTCAAAGGCGTTCCTCGAATTCTTATGAACGAGCATCTCCTTTTTTTGAATTTTATTGTCGAAATTTTCATTTTTTCATTAGTGAATTAGTTCTAATCGAGGGATGATTTTGTGAATTTGTGAAAAATTGCCCAAAAAACATGGCTTGGTCGGATTTTTGACAATTGTTGAGTTTTATTAATTGAAATGTATGCTACGAAGGTGGCTCTTCGATTGTTTGCTGGCGGTTATGTTTTTGTGATCGTTTGAATTTATTGCGGTAACTTAACTTCGCGCTCTTGTAGATCAGGCGTGATGTATGGGCTGCTGCCGGTTTCAAAGACACCTTGTTAAGGTGGAAGATGAAACCGGAGGTGGTTCATGGGAACGAGAAGGCAATTCAGCCGAGAGTTCAAGCTTGAGGCAGTCAAGCTGGTGAAGGAACGAGGCGTGTCGGTGGCACAGGCTGCACGCGACCTCGATGTACACGAGAACGTGTTGCGCAAGTGGGTGCGCGAGGCTGCGGTCGACCCGCAGCAGGCGTTTCCTGGTCAGGGCGTGATGAAGCCCGAACAGACTGAGCTGGAGCGCTTGAGGAAGGAGAACGCCAAGCTGCGCATGGAGCGTGACCTGTTGAAAAAAGCGGCGGCCTACTTCGCCAAGGAGTCGATGTGAAGTTCGGCTTCGTTGGAGGCGCTCGGTGTCTCGCGAAGCGGCTTCTATGCGTGGCTCAGCAGGCCCCGAAGCCAACGCAGTCTGGAAGACGAGGTGCTCGCCAGCCAGGTGCGTCAGAGCTTCCTGGGCAGCGACCGCACCTATGGTGCTCGGCGCGTGTGGCATGACGTGCTGGCACTGGGTCAGCGATGCGGATTGCACCGCATCGAACGGCTCATGCGTGAGCAGGCCCTGCGCGCGAGGCCGCGACGCCGAGGCTTGCCGCAGGACCGAGGCCAGCGCAGCGCTATCGCAGACAACGTGTTGGACCGCCAGTTCCGAGCTGATGCGCCCAACCAGAAGTGGGTGGCCGACTTCACGTACATCTGGACGGCCGAGGGCTGGCTATATGCCGCTGCGGTGCTCGACCTGTACTCGCGTCGCATCGTCGGCTGGTCGATGCAGGACAGCATGACCTCGCAACTCGTGGCCGATGCGTTGATGATGGCAGTGTGGCGCCGGGGCAAGCCGGTCGCGTTGCTGCATCACCCCGACCAAGGAAGCCAATACACCAGCGAGCACTTCCAAGAGCTGCTCAAGGAGCAAGGCATCACCTGCAGCATGAGCCGCGCGGGCGAGGTCTGGGACAACTCGGCCATGGAGAGCTTCTTCAGTTCACTGAAGACTGAGCGCACAGCCAGAAAGGTGTACCGGTCCAGGGAACAGGCCCGCGCCGATGTGTTCGACTACATCGAGCGGTTCTACAACCCGACGCGCCGTCATTCGACGCTCGGCTACGTCAGTCCGATAGAGTTCGAGAAAGCTCAAAAAGCTTAGGTCGGTGTCTATGAGACCGGCAGCAGCCCACTGTTCGGACGGGAACACCTCGGCGAACTGCACCATGCGCAGGAGGCTCTTCTCCTCGAAGCCGCGTCCGTAGTCGCTCGCCAATTGTCGTGACAGCGTCGCGACAATTTCTTCTCCGTAGCCGGCACGCCGGCCCCCCAGCACTTCGGTGCGGATGCGCTGGCCGATGCGCCAGTACATGAGCGTCATCCCCGCGTTCACGGAGGCGATGGCCGCTAGCCGGGCTTGCTCGATCAATCGCCGCAGGTCCGCAAGGAGGTCGGCCGGCTCCTTGTGAAGCGCCAGCGTGGCGTTGGCTATCGTCAAGCTGTTGCGCTTGCTCATGGATGCTCCTTGCTGTGCGGGTGGTGCGGCGGGAATTGTCTGGCACTGCAGACCCGGGCTTCCTCGCGCGATACGGCGGAGTCCGGAAAAGATACGAAAGCCGGTGATATTCTCATCATTTGCTATCAAATACGTAGCGAATGCGGCGCCCGGAAGCTGACCGAAAGCCCTCCCCACCTCGCCGGATAAGCGCTCCGGGCGGCCATCCGCGCCGAATACAATGCCCGGTGCTGTGCGCGGCCAGGCCCCGCCGCGCTTTGACTTGGCGCACCCGCATCCCGCGTGGCCGCGAACCCCAAGGAACCGCGGGCGTGGCCCGCGCTCCCACACGTTTTCTTTCTCTTCCCTCTGCTGGAGACTCTCTTGTTCATTTCCTCTGCTTTCGCCCAGACCGCGCCCGCTGCAGGCGGCGGCGACATGATGTCCTCGCTCGGCAGCATGCTGCCGCTGGTGCTGATGTTCGTGGTGCTGTACTTCGTCATGATCCGGCCCCAGATGAAGCGCCAGAAGGAAGCCCGCGCCATGATCGAGGCGCTCGCCAAGGGCGACGAAGTCGCCACCGCCGGCGGCCTGCTCGGCAAGATCACCTCGCTGAACGACCAGTACCTGGGCCTCGAGATCGCCAACGGCGTCGAGATCAAGATCCAGCGCAGCGCCGTGGTGCAGGTCCTGCCCAAGGGCACCGTCAAATAAAGGCGTGAGCTGACCTTGCGCCTTCGGGCGCGGGGCCCCAATTCACGCCGTGTTCCGTTTCAGAAAAAGCGCTTTCTCATGAACCGTTACCCGGTCTGGAAGTACGCGATCATCGTGGTCGTGCTGCTCGTGGGGCTCATCTACGCCCTCCCCAATTTCTTCGGTGAGGCGCCTGCGGTGCAGGTGTCGGCAGCCAAGTCGACCGTCAAGATCGACGCGTCGACCCAGGCCAAGGTGGAGGGGCTGCTCAAGACGGCGGGCCTCACGCCCGACCTGCTGACCCTCGAACCCACCGCGGTGCGCGCCCGCTTCGCGACCACCGACGACCAGATCAAGGCGCGCGACACGCTCCAGCAGGCGCTGGTGCCCGACGCCGACGACGCTTCATACACGGTGGCGCTCAACCTCGTGTCGCGCTCGCCCTCGTGGCTGACGGCGCTGCACGCCTTCCCGATGTACCTGGGCCTCGACCTGCGCGGCGGCGTCGACTTCCTGCTGCAGGTCGACATGCGCGGCGTGCTCGACAAGAAGGCCGAGTCCTTCGCCGGCGACATCCGCATGGGCCTGCGCGAGAAGAAGGTGCGCGGCAGCGCCGTGAACCGCAACGGCCAGACCGTCGAGATCACCCTGCGCGACGCCGACAGCGTCGAGATCGCCCGGCGCCTGATCCAGGACCAGATGCCAGACCTGAGCACCGTCGAGACCCAGCAGGGCAGCGAATGGCGCATCGTGGCCAGCATCAAGCCCGAGGCCGCCCGCCGCTTCCAGGACGCGGCGCTCAAGCAGAACGTGACCACCCTGCACAACCGGATCAACGAACTCGGCGTGGCCGAACCCGTGATCCAGCAGCAGGGCATCGACCGCATCGTCGTGCAACTGCCCGGCATGCAGGACCCGGCCCAGGCCAAGCGCATCATCGGCCGCACCGCCACGCTCGAGATGCGCCTGGTGGACGAAAGCGCCGAAGGCCGCGCCGCCGAACTGAGCGGCGGCCCGGTGCCCTTCGGCTCCGAGAAGTTCCTCGACCGCTCGGGTCGCCCCGTGATCGTGAAGAAGCAGGTGCTGGTCACCGGCGAGAACCTCACCGACGCGCAGCCCGGCTTCGACCAGCAGAGCAACCAGCCCAAGGTCGACCTGACCATGGACTCCAAGGGCGGCACCATCATGCGTGACGTCAGCCGTGAGAACTACAAGAAGCGCATGGCCATGCTGATCTTCGAGAAGGGCAAGGGCGAAGTGCTCACGGCTCCCTCGATCAACGGCGAACTGGGCAACCGCTTCCAGGTCTCGGGCTCGATGAGCGTGGCCGAGGCCAACGACCTCGCGCTGCTGCTGCGCGCCGGCTCGCTGGCCGCGCCCATGGAAATCATCCAGGAACGCACCATCGGCCCGACGCAGGGTGCCGAGAACATCAAGAAGGGCTTCGACAGCGTGATGTACGGCTTCGCCGCGATCATGGTGTTCATGTGCATCTACTACGCGCTGTTCGGCCTGTTCTCGTCGATCGCGCTGGCCGTCAACCTGCTGCTGCTGGTGGCCATCCTCTCGATCCTGCAGGCCACGCTCACGCTGCCGGGCATCGCGGCCATGGCGCTGGCCATCGGCGTGGCGATCGACTCCAACGTGCTGATCAACGAGCGCGTGCGCGAGGAACTGCGCAACGGGGCGTCGCCGCAGGCGGCGATCCACGCGGGCTACGAACGCGCCTGGGGCACCATCCTGGACTCCAACGTGACCACGCTGATCGCGGGCATCGCGCTGCTGGCCTTCGGCTCGGGCCCGGTGCGCGGCTTCGCAGTGGTGCACTGCATCGGCATCGTCACCTCGATGTTCTCGGCCGTGTTCTTCTCGCGCGGCCTCGTGAACTTCTGGTACGGCCAGAAGAAGAAGCTCAAGTCGGTGTCCATCGGTACGGTGTGGCGCCCCTCGACCGACGGCACGGCCGCGGCCGAAACCAAGTAAGCGGCAGAAGAAGGACGCACAGCCATGGAATTCTTCCGCATCCACAAGACCATTCCGTTCATGCGCCACGCGCTGGTGCTGAACATCGTCTCCGTCGTCACGTTCGCGCTGGCGGTGTTCTTCCTGTTCCACCGCGGGCTGCATCTGTCGGTGGAGTTCACCGGCGGCACGGTGATGGAAGTCGCCTACAACCAGTCGGCCGACGTCGGCAAGGTACGCGACATCGTCGGCAAGCTGGGCTACACCGAAGTGCAGGTGCAGAGCTTCGGCAAGTCGGTGCAGATCCGCCTGCCGGTGAAGAAGGGCGTGACCTCCGCCCAGCAGAGCGCCGAGGTGATGGACTCGCTGAAGGCGGCCGACCCATCGGTGGAGCTGCGCAGCAACGAATTCGTCGGCCCGCAGGTCGGCGACGAACTCACCACCAACGGCCTGAAGGCGCTGGGCATGGTGGTCGTCGGCATCATGATCTACCTGGCGTTCCGCTTCGAGTGGAAGTTCGCGCTGGCTACCGTGCTGGCCAATCTGCACGACGTGGTGATCATCCTGGGCTTCTTCGCCTTCTTCCAGTGGGAGTTCTCGCTGGCGGTGCTGGCGGCGGTACTGGCGGTGCTGGGCTACTCGGTGAACGAGTCGGTGGTGATCTTCGACCGCATCCGCGAGAACTTCCGCCGCTATCGCAAGATGTCGACCACAGAGATCATCGACAACGCGATCACCTCGACCATCAGCCGGACCATCATCACCCACGGCTCCACGCAGCTGGTGGTGCTGTCGATGTTCTTCTTCGGCGGCCCGACGCTGCACTACTTCGCCCTGGCGCTGACCATCGGCATCTGCTTCGGCATCTACTCGTCGGCCTTCGTGGCGGCGGCCATCGCCATGTGGCTCGGCGTGAAGCGCGAGGACCTGGTCAAGGGCGGCCCGACCAAGCGCGACGGCGGCTCCGAGGACGACCCGAACGCCGGCGCCGTCGTCTGACGGATACTCCAGGGTTCGACAACCCAGGGCGACCGCGGCGGCAACCGCCGCGGTTCGCATGCAACGCCGGGCAATCTCCACACTTGTGCGGCGGCCCGTCCCGATGCAAGCTCCGGTTGTCGCCAACGAATCGACTACCCTGGCCCTTCCGACCTTTCAATGAGCATTGCGCGGTCCGCTTCTTCCCTGCAGCTCGCACGCGAGACGCGTGAGCGTTTCGTCTCGGCCACGGAAGGCGCCATCGCCCCCCTGGCGCGCGCGATTCGGGACCGGCTGACCACGCTATCCACCGAGGCCGGCACCGCCCGCTCCATGCAGGAGAACCGCGACGACTTCGTCGCCTTCCAGGGGCAGGCCACCCAGTGGGTGACCCTCAGCCAGGCTGGCTGGCGCAAGGCGCTGGCCGCCAGCTCCGGCGGCACGGGCACCCTGCCCTCGGCGCTGCGCCTGGAGCTGATCGGCGACGAGGTGGTGGAAAGCAACATCCTCTCCTCGCGCCTCGCGCAACTCATCCACGACAAGGCCAGCTTCGAGCTCAGCGACCTGCGCCTGCGCATCCAGCACCTCGAAGGCACCACCGAGCTCGACTCCAAGGACGTGCTCAAGCCCGAGACGCTGGCCAAGCTGCTGGTCGAGCAATGGCTCGCGGCCGGCCTGAGCCGGGGCCTCTGGACTCGCGTGCAGGACACGGTGCAGCAGGGCCTGGTCGACGTGATCGTCAAGGCCTACGAGAGCGCCAACGCCTATCTGATCGCCAACGGCGTGATGCCGGAGATCGACCTCAAGAGCTTTGTCCGGCGCACCGGCAATGCCGCGGGCACGGGCGGCACCGGCGGCGGATCGGGTGCCGCACCGATGGACGGCGGCGTGCCGGCCGCACACCAGGCCCAACCCCAGGCCGTGCAGCGGCCCGGCTTCGGATTCGAAGGCCAGCAGCAACAGTTCTCCGTGCCGGGCGGGGCTCCCACTACCACCACCACGACAACCACCGGCGGTTCGCCTTTGATGATCGCGCGGCAGCGTGCGCAGACCGCGCTGCTGAGCCTCAAGCGTTTCGTCACCGCCCGCATCGGCGGCGACCCGGGCGCCGCCGGTGGCGCGTTCCAGGCCGTCGGCGCGGAAGGCCGCACCATGAGTCCCGGCAGCCAGCCGGGCAACCAGGTCGGCGGCGGCGTCAGCCCGGCGCCGCGTGCCTTCTCCCGGACATTCGCCGGCGCCATCGCCGAGGCCGAAGCCGCCTACCGGATGGCCGCCACGCAGTACATGGAAGGCGCGGCCGAGCAGGCCACGCTGATGCAGCAGACGGCCGTCGACCTTCGCCGGCGCACGGCGGAGCTCAAGAAGCGCGCGCCGACCACAGCCGACAAGGCCACTGTCGAGATCGTCGCGCTGATGTTCCAGGCCATCCTGGCCGAGGAGCGCATTCCGTTCTCGGCGCGCGTGTGGTTCGCGCGCCTGCAGATGCCGGTGCTGCGCGTGGCCATCGCCGAGCCCGAGTTCTTCGGCACCCTGCAGCACCCCGCGCGCATGCTGATCGACCGCATGGGCTCGTGCGTCATGGGCTTCGATGCGGCCGCCATCACCGGCAGTGCGCTCGAAGGCGAGATCCGCCGCGTGGTGCAGGTCATCGAGCAGTACCCCGAGACCGGCCAGCGCGTGTTCAAGCTGGTGTTCGACGAATTCGTCGCCTTCCTCAACCGCTACCTCACGCAGAGTGACACCACGCAGCGCGTGATGAGCGTGGCGCAGCAGGTCGAGCAGAAGGAGACGATGGCGATCCAGTACACCATCGAGCTGCGCAAGATGCTGAACGACATGCCGGTGCGCGACGAGATCCGGGAGTTTCTCTTCAAGATCTGGGCCGAGGTGCTGGCCATCGCCGCGCTGCGCTACGGCGCGCAGGGCGAGCAGACCGTGATGCTCAAGCGCGTGGCCTCCGAGCTGGTGTGGGCCGCGAGCGCCAAGCCCAACCGCACCGACCGCGCCCGCGTGATCCAGGACCTGCCGCAGCTGCTGCAGCGCCTGCGCCAGGGCATGGCGCTGCTGGGCATCGTCGACGAGCCGCAGGAAGCGCACATCAAGACCATCGGCGCCACGCTGTCGGATGCCTTCATGTCGAAGACCGAGGCGATCCCGCAGGCCAAGATCGAGGCCATGGCCGAGCGGCTGGCGCACCTGGAAGACTTCGTGAGCGACGTCGGCGGCACCGCCGACCTGCCGCTGGACGCGCACAGCATCGAGCTGCTGCTGGGCGTGGATGCCGCGTCCATCGAGGTCATTCCCGACACCGCAGGCGCCAAGGTGCCCGAGGACATGATCGCCTGGGCGCACGAGCTGCAGGTGGGCAACTGGTTCATGCTCGACCACAACGATCGCGTGAGCCAGGTGCAGTTCGTCTGGCGCAGCGACCGCAAGCAGTTGCACCTGTTCGCTTCGGGCGACGGCCGCAGCTTCCTGATCCAGGCCGGGCGTCTTGCGGCCTATCTGCAGGCCGGCCTGCTGGTGCCGGCGGAAGAAGAAACGCTCACGGTGCGCGCCACGCGCGAAGCGCTGGCGAAGCTCGATGCAAATCCGGAGCGCCTTCTGAACTAACTGCTGCGCGGCTGTTTTCGCGGAACACCGAGGAACCGGCTCTGCCGGGCCTCAGGTATTGCCCCGGGTAGGGGGGGCGTAGCGGACACGAAGTGCCGCGCAGCCTGGGGGCGAGCCTAATGCGCGGTGCGGCCTTCGCGGCTTTCGCACAGCTCGTCGAGCACCAGCGCATCGGGCTCGATGCCGGTGCTCCAGTGCACCATCAGCACGATGATCTTCAGCTCGTCGAGCGCGACCGGATCGCCCGGCGCGGCCATCGCGCGCTCGACGACGATCTCGCGCAGCCCGCAGGGCAGCACGTCCGACGATTCGAGAAAGCGGATGAAGCCGAGGCACTCGGCGCCGAGGTGGTCCTGCTCGGCCTGGGAGTAGATGCGCATCGCGTTGCCCGATTGCGGCAGCGCCGCTTCGGGCCTGCCCCCGATCACGACGGTGGCGATGGCCTCGTCGTCGGGGCTGCGTTCGATCTGCAGGCCTTGCGTCGCAAGGCTGAGGCCGTCGAGCCAGTGAAGGGCTTCGCGGATCTCTTCTGCCTCGAATCCATGGGCGCTGAGCTTGCGGCCCAGTTGCTCGGGTTCGGGGCAGGCGTCGCCGCGCCAGTAGTTTTCGTAGACAAAAACAAGCACTTCGAACATGGGCCCAATATAGCCGACGTTCATGCAATGCCAACTAGGTGGAAGCCACGCGCTGGAAGAGACCGCCGGGCAACCGGGACACATGCCCGTCCAGTTCGAGCTCGAGCATCTTCGCCTGCAGCTCGGCGGCGCCCCAGCCGGTGCGTGCGCTGAGCGCGTCGAGGCTCGCCGGTTCGAAACCGAGGACCTCCAGCAGCGGGTCTTCCGGCGATGAAGAAGATGCAGCGGCCACGCCCGTCGCGTTGCCGTAGAGGGGCGAGGCCGAGGCAGTGCGAGGTGCGTGGAGCGGCGGCAGCTCTTCGAGGATGTCGTTCACCGATTCCACGAGCTTCGCGCCCTGGCGGATCAGCGCATGGCAGCCGCGCGATTGCGGAGAGTGGATCGAGCCGGGGATCGCGAACACTTCCTTGCCCTGCTCCGAGGTGAGCCGCGCAGTGATCAGCGAGCCCGACTGCAGCGCGGCCTCGACCACCAGCGTGCCGCGCGCCAGCCCGGCGATCAGGCGGTTGCGCTTCGGAAAATTCTGCGTGAGCGGCGGCGTGCCCAGCGGCAACTCGCTCACGATCAGTCCCTGCAGCGTGATGCGGTGCGCAAGGTCGCGATGCCGTGCGGGGTAGACGCGATCGAGCCCGGTGCCCACCACGGCCACTGTCGCGAGCACGGGCGCGTCGCCTGCCGCATCGAGCGCACCCTGGTGCGCCGCGCCGTCCACGCCCAGCGCCAGCCCCGACACCACGGGAAGCCCCGCTTCGCCGAGCGCGCGCCCGAAGCTGCGCGCATTGGTCGCGCCCTGCGGCGTCGGGTTGCGGCTGCCCACGACGGCGATGCTGTGGCCGAGCTGCGTGAGATCGAAGCCGGTGGCGCCGAGCACGTAGAGCATCAGCGGCGGGTCGGCCATTTCGAGCAGGGAGGCCGGGTAGCCGGCGTCGCCGAGCGTGACGACGCGGCGCGAGACCTTGTCGTCGCCCGCCTGCAGCCATTGCCAAGTGAGATCGACCTGCGCCTGCAGGCCGTTGGGCGGCTGCGCGAGCGCCTCGGCCTGTGCGTGCGAGACGACCTCGCGCAAGGCGGCGTCTGGCTGGCTGAAGATTCGCTCGGGCAGCCCGAAGGCCGCGAGCAGGCGGCGCGCGGCACCATCGCCGATGCCGGGCGTCAGCGAAAGCCGCAGCCAGCCTGCGAGTTCTGCGCGTTCCAATCGAGTGTGAGAGAAGAAAGGCCGGAGTCGCGGGTCAGGGATTGACGAGGAAGTCGCCGGCGCGCGGAGTGTCGTTGATTTCGAGCACCAGCGCGTAGGAGACCTTCTCGAAGGTGCGGAAGACCATCAGCAGGCCGATTCGCTCGTTGGGCAGCTTGATGGTTTCCTTGCGCGCGCCGGTGCGGTCGAGGATGGTCTCGCCGTTCTTCAGGATGGCGAGCACGTGGCCGTTGTCGACGCCGTCGCGCGTGCCCTTGTTGATGGCCACCACCTGGTTCTGCGCCGCGAACTGCACCGCGTTGCCGTAGACCGAGATGATGCGTCCCTCGACCTGCGTGGAGGGCGCGCGTGGCACGTAGCTCAGCAACTGGCGCGGGGGTTCGGGCAGCAGGCGGTCGCCGGCGCGCATTTCCTCGCGCGAGGCGATGATGTCGATGCTGGCGGGCACGACGGTGATGACGTCCTTGTCCTCGACCGTCTCGACGGTGGTCGATTCGCCGCGCTGCAGGCGGGCCTTGCCCAGGTACTGCGCCTCGTAGCCGAGGATCTCGCCCGTGCCCGGGTCCTTCAGCGGCGTGGCATTGCGGAAGATGCGGAAGTTCTGCACCGGGCCCGGCACCTCGACCAGCGGCGCCTCGGCGGTTCCGCGGGCATAGGCCCGGTCGCCGCGCGACAGCAGCACGCGGCTGTCGTTGCCGGCCACGATGCGCGGTGCGGCCTCGAGCGTGCCGGCGTCCACCACGATGGGCTCGCTCAGGAAGGGCTCGATGATGCTCGGGTTGAGCGTGGGCAGCGCCATGCCGGCCAGCGAGTCGAAACGGGTGCGGGGTGACAGCTTGATGGTTCCGCCGTCGCCGCTGACGCCGCCGCGGCGGGTGGTCAGGCGGGCGCGGCCGCCGCTCTTGTCCAGGTAGAGCACCTGGCCGGGGTAGATCCGGTGCGGATTGGCGATTTCATTGATGTTCATGCCCCACAGTTCCGGCCAGCGCCAGGGGCGCAGCAGGTAGAGGCGGGAGATGGCCCAGAGCGTGTCGCCCGACTTCACGGTGTATTCGTCGGGCGCCTTGGGCGACAGTTCGCTCAGCGGCACGCCGGCCTGGGCGGTCTGCTGGGCGGTGGCGCGTTGCTGCGGCGTGATGGGGTAGTTCTGAGCCCAGGCCGTCGTGGCGCCGCAACTGCCGATCACCGCCAGGGTTGTCAGCGTGGCAAGGAAGGAGGGGCGCTGGCGGTCGGTGAGTCTGAGCTTTTTCATGTCTGATGGGTGAGCGCGCGACGTATCGCTGCGCATACGAATCTCACAATTTGCTACGAATTCTGCGCTGAAGCCCTTGGGAGGGCAACGTTTTCGGGCTCCGGAGCCGCGTGTCGTCGCGGAATTGGCGAAAATAGCCACAACTTTCCCCCGATTTCATGGCCAAACGAAACATTCTGAGTTACCCGGACAAGCGCCTGCACACCGTGGCCAAGCCGGTGCAGGGCGTCGACGCGCGCATCAAAACGCTGGTCGCCGACATGCTGGAGACCATGTACGACGCCAACGGCATCGGCCTTGCCGCGACCCAGATCGACGTGCACGAGCGCCTCGTCGTCATCGACGTGTCCGAGGAGCGTAACCAGCCCATCGTGCTGATCAACCCCGAAATCACCTGGGCCAGCGAAGAGAAGGTCGTGAACGAGGAGGGCTGCCTCTCGGTGCCCGGCATCTACGACGGCGTGCTGCGCTCCACCTCGGTGAAGGTGCAGGCGCTCGACGAGAACGGCGAGACGCGCACCATCGAAGCCGAAGGCCTGCTGGCCGTGTGCATCCAACACGAACTCGACCACCTGCTGGGCAAGGTGTTCGTCGAATACCTCTCCCCCCTGAAGCGCAACCGCATCAAGAGCAAGCTGCTGAAGCAGCAGCGCGAAGAAATGCGGGAGCGGGCTTGAACCCCATGAACCCAGGCCGGCGCTCCGGCTCCCTCGCGGCGCTGGCACTTCTCGCGGCCGCGAGCCTGGGGTTTCTTGCCGGCTGCGCCAGCGAACCCACCCGCATCCAGCCCGGCACCACCGCCGCCGACACCCTTCAGCGACTGGGCGCGCCCACTGGCCGCTATCCGCTCACGGGCGGCGGCGAGCGGCTGCAGTACTCGCGCATGCCGGCCGGCTTCGAGGTGGTCGACATCGACGTCGATTCTTCGGGCAAGGTGGTCTCGGTGACGCAGGTGCTCAGCGAGGCGCGCTTCGGCCAGGACATCAAGGTCAACCAGTGGCGCCAGAACGACGTGATGGCCTTCTACGGCCGGCCCTATGAGATCACCCGCGTCAGCTCCTTCGATGGCGCCGTCTGGACCTGGCGCTACAAGGCCGTGAACGAGCGCCGCATGCTGTACATCTACATCGACCCGACCGGCGTGGTCCGGCGCTACCACACGGGGGACGATCTCGAGTTCGATCGGATCCGGGATTGAGCCGCCTCAGAGTCGTCTTCGCGGGCACGCCCGAGTTCGCGCGCGTCGCGCTCGAAGCCATCGCCACCGCCGGCCATGAGGTCGTGCTGGTGATGAGCCAGCCCGACCGCCCCGCCGGCCGCGGCATGAAGCTGCAGGCTTCTCCCGTCAAGCAGTGCGCAGTCGCGAATGGCTGGCCGGTGGCCCAGCCGCGCAGCCTGCGCCTGGACGGCAAGTACCCCGACGAAGCCTCCGCCGCGCGCGACACCCTGCTCGCGCTGAAGCCCGACGTGATGGTGGTCGCCGCCTACGGCCTGATCCTGCCGCAGTGGGTGCTCGACCTGCCGGCGCACGGCTGCCTGAACATCCATGCGAGCCTGCTGCCGCGCTGGCGCGGCGCGGCGCCGATCCACCGCGCCATCGAGGCGGGCGACGCACAGACCGGCATCACCATCATGCAGATGGACGCCGGCCTTGACACTGGCGACATGCTGCTGCGCGAGGCCGTCGACATCGGCACGGGCGACAACACCGCCCGCCTGCACGATCGCCTGGCCGAGCTCGGCGGAAAGATGATCGTCGAGGCGCTCGCGCGCATCGGCACGCTCACCCGTACGCCGCAGCCGGCCGAAGGCGTCACCTACGCCAGCAAGGTCGAGAAGCACGAGGCGCAGGTCGACTGGGCCCAGCCCGCCGACGCCATCGTGCGCCGCGTGCTGGCCTTCGACCCGTTCCCGGGCGCCAACAGCCCGCTGGACGGCGAAACCGTCAAGCTCTGGGCCGCCCGTGCCGAGAAGTCTTCCGCAGCCTCTACGGCCGCGCCGGGCACCGTCCTGGCCGTGGACGACACCGGCGTGACGGTGGCCGCGGCAGCCGGCTCGGCCGTCGTCCTCACCGAACTGCAGCGCCCCGGGGGCAAGCGTCTGTCCGTGGCCGCCTTCCTGCACGGCTTCGACCTGAAGCCCGGGCAGGCGTTCGGCTGATGTTCTTCTCGCAAAGCATTCGCGGCCGCCCCGAATTCCGCGTCGGCGTGCGCGACATGACCCCCGTGGCGCTGGGCATCGGCGCCTGGGGGCTCATGACCGGGGTGGCCATGGTCAAGTCGAACATGAGCCTGATCGAGGCGGTGGCGATGACGCTCTTGGTCTACGCGGGCAGTTCGCAGCTGGCGGCCATTCCGCTGCTCTTCGCCGGGGCGCCGGCCTGGGTGATCCTGGCCACCGGCTTCTGCGTCAACCTGCGCTTCGTGGTGTTCAGCCTGCACCTGCGGCCCTACCTCATGCACATGCCGCGCTGGCGCCGCATGGTGCACGGCTACCTCACGGCCGACATGAGCTACGCGCTCTTCACCAAGAAGTACCCCAAACCGCCGCTGACCGTGGCCGAGCAGCAGGCGCAGGAGGCCTACCTCACGGGCAACTACTTCGTCACCTGGTGCGCCTGGATGGGCATGAGCCTGGTGGGCATCGCGCTGGCCAACTTCATTCCCCAGACGTGGGGCCTGAGCTTCGCGGGCGTGCTGAGCCTGGTCGCCATCGTGTGCTCGATGGCCACGACGCGCCTGCGCGTGCTGGCCGCGCTGATCGCGGGCGCCACGGCGGTCGCTACCTACGCGCTGCCGCTCAAGCTCAACATCGTGGTCGCCATCGGCGTGGCGGTGCTGCTGTGCTTCTGGCTCGAGAAGCAGCTCGGGCTCGACCCGAACGCGGAGGACGACAAGTGAGCGCCGCGGCCGCAACCACCGACTGGTGGACCATGGCCGTGATCGTCGGCCTGGCGCTGGTCACCGTGCTCACGCGCTGCTTCTTCTTCATCCTCGACCGGCCCTGGGGCCTGCCCGAGTGGGCGCACCGCGCGCTGCACTACGCGCCGGCCGCCGCGCTCGCGGGCGTGATCGCGCCCGAGATCGTCATGACGCAGGGCCACCTCATCACCACGCTGCACGACGCGCGCCTGTACGCGGCGGTGGTCGGCGCCGCGTACTTCTACTGGCGGCGCGGCGTGCTGGGCACGATGCTCGCGGGCATGGCGGTGTACCTGCCGCTGCACCTGGGGCTGGGCTGGTAGGCGGTCAATCGAGTTTGACGCCGGCCGTCTTGATGATGTTGCCCCAGCGTTCGCTCTCGGCCCGCGAGAGCTTGTAGAAGTCCTGCGGCGTTCCCGGCAGCGCCTCGAAGCCGAAGTCCGCGAACAGCTTGACCACCTTCGGCGCCTTCATCGCCTTGTGCAGTTCGGCGTTGAGCCGCGCCACCGCTTCCGGCGGCATGCCGGCCGGGCCGATCAGGCCGTGGAAGGCGTAGGCGTTGACGTCGGGGAAGCCGGCCTCGACGAAGGTCGGCACCTCGGGCAGGGCGCCCGCGCGCTGCGGCAGCGCAATGGCCAGCACCCGCACCTTGCCCGACTTGATGATCGGCAGGCCCGAGGCAAGGTCCAGCATCATCGTCGGCACCTGGCCGCCCATCACGTCGGTCATGGCCGGCGCCGCGCCCTTGTACGGCACGTGCGTGATCGTCAGGCCGGCCTTCTGCTTGAAGAGCTCCATCGCCATGTGGTGCGGCGATCCGTTGCCGGGCGAGGCGTAGCTCACCTTGTCGGGGTTGGCCTTCACGTAGCGCACGAACTCCGCCACGTTCTTCGCGGGAAAGTCGGGGTGCACCACCAGCGCCACCGGAAAGCGGCCGATGGTGCCGATGTAGGTGAAGTCGCTCGCGGGCTTGTAGGGCAGCCTGGCGAACATGTGCTCGTTGAAGAGCAGCGCGGCGTTCTCCGCCTGCATGATGGTGTAGCCGTCGGGCTTGGCCTGCATCATCACGCCCACGCCGATGTTGGTGGAGGCGCCCGGCCGGTTGTCGATGATGAGCGGCTGCCCCAGCGACGGCTGCATCGCCTCGGCCAGCGTGCGCGCGAGGTTGTCGGTGCCGCCGCCGGCCACGTAGGGCACGATCCACTTGATCGGCTGGGTGGGGTAGGCCGCCGGCTGCGCCGATGCGGGGCCGGTGGCGATCAGCGCGAAGGCCGAGGCCAGCAGGGGAAGAAGGAATCGCTTCATCGTCTCTTGTCTCCGTTGCTTGTTTTGAAATAGCTTCAGCTCACTCGCCGCGCAGGACCTGCCACAGCTCGCGGTCGCGCTCGGCGGTCCACACCACCGGGTGCTCGATGCCGCGCAGCTCGTCGTAGGCGCGCGAGACATCGAATGGCAGCACGTGCTGGAACACGGGCCAGTCGCCGAAGCGCGGCGTCATCGCCGCCTCGGCGCGCGCGAAGCAGCCCTTGAGCGTTTCGCCGGCTGCGATGCCGGCCTTCACGCTCTCCAGCAGCGTCGAGAGGAAGGCCTTGGTCAGGCCGATGGCGTCCGCGCAGGCGGCTTCGTCCTGCAGCACCGCGCCGCGGCCGGGCACCAGCACGCGCGGCTTGAGTGCCGCCACTGCATCGAGCGTGCCGGCCCAGTCGCCGATGTAGGCGTCGCCCGCATACACGCCGCAGCGGTTCTCGACCACGTCGCCCGAGAAGAGCACGCCGCAGTCGGGCAGCCACGCGACCGCGTCGCCGCCCGAATGGCCGCGGCCCAGCGACATCAGCCGCAGCTCGCGGCCGCCGCCCAGCGGCAGCGTCATCTCGCGGTCGAAGACCTTGGTGGGCATGGTCAGGCCCGGTATCTCTTCCACGCCCGCGAACAGGCGCGGGAAGCGGCCGACCTCCGAGTCGAAGTCGGCCTGCCCGCGCGTGCGGATCCAGTAGAGCGTGCCGCTGCTGGCGACGATGTCGCGCACCTCGGCGAACGCGCTCGCGCCCATCACGCGCACCGCGTGATAGTGCGTGAGCACGATGGTGCGGATGGGCTTGTCGGTCACCGTGCGGATGGCGGCCAGGAAGTCGCGCGCCATGCGTGGCGTGGGGCGGGTGTCGATCAGCACCACGTGGTCGTCGCCGACGACGAAGCCGCAGTTGGGATCGAAGTCGCTGATGTAGCCGTAGGCGCCGGGGCCCAACTCCTGCAGCCGGGGCTTCTGCTCGCGGGTGTCGGAGGCGGATGCGAAGGAAACGCTCGTGGTCATGGGGTGTCTTGCTCCGTCGTCGTGGGTTCTTCTTCGGCCGCCGCGCGAATGCAGGCGAGCAGCACGTCCTGGTCGGCGCACTGGTTGGCCAGCAGCAGCACGAGGCGGGCGTTGAGGTCGGCGCTCTGCGCCTCGCTGCGGCCCTCGTGGGCGGCGAGCAGTGCGGCGTAGAAGCCGTCGGGGTCGGGGATGCGGGGCTCGGTGATCATGGGTTGCGCTCGCTGGCGGCCAGTGCGGTGCGCACGGCACTGGCGATGGCTTCGGGCGTGGCGTCCGACAGCACGGCGGCCCGGTAGGCGTCGGGGCGCACGAGGACGAGGCTGCCTGCATCGCCTGCGCCGAGATGGTTCGCGAGCCTTTCGTCGGCCTGCAGCGTGGGCAGGCCGCTGTCGCCACCTACCGCCAGCAAGCGCAGCGGCAGCGACGCGATGGCATCGAGCGCCGCTCCTGCCTGCTCGCGTGTCGGCGCGAACCACAGGCCGATGCATTCGGTGCCTTCGGCCAGCAGCTGCATCAGCGTGGTCTCGCAGCCATCGGCCCAGCGCAGTGGCAGGTTCTGCACCGAGCGCGCGCCCTCTGGCAGCAGCGGTGCGGGCGGATAGTCGTTGGCGACCGACATGCGGCCGGTGTTCACCAGCGCCCGCGCGAACGGGTGGCGCGCCGCCAGCGCCACCACCGCGCGGCGCAGCGTGTGCTCGGCCGGCGAGCGCGGCGCGAGAAAGCGCGCCGAGCGGCTGGTCACCTGCAGGTTCTGCTTCGCGGCGGGCTGGCGCTCGGCGTCGTAGCTGTCGAGCAGCGCATCGCCGGCCCTGCCCTGCGCGACCAGCGCGAGCTTCCAGCCGAGGTTGGCCGCGTCCTGGATGCCGCTGTTGCCGCCGCGCGCGCCGAAGGGGCTCACCACGTGCGCCGCGTCGCCGATGAAGAACACGCGGCCGTGGCGGAAGCTGTCGAGCAGGTGGTCTCGGTAGCCATAGGGGCCGATCCAGACGAACTCGAACTCCACGTCCGGACCGAGCTGCTCGCGCAGCCGCGCGCCCGCCACTTCGGGCTTGCTGATGTAGCCGGTGTCGCAGTCCTCGGGCATCTGGTAGTCGATGCGCCACACGCCGTCGGCCATCAGGTGCTGCCACACGCCGCGGCCTTCGTTGAAGGGCGCGTCCACCCAGGTCCAGCGCTCGGTGGGCAGCGGCTTCCTGAAGCGCACGTCGCTGATGCACCAGCGGTCGGTGCTGCGCGAGGAATGCGCGTCGATGCCGAGCTGCGTGCGGATCGCGCTGTTGGCGCCGGTGGCGTCGATCAGCCGGTCGGCCTCGATGGTGTAGCTGCCGGCGGGCGTCTCGACTTCCAGGCGCACGCCGTCGGCGAACTGCTCCACGCGCGTGACGCGGTTCTTCCAGCGCAGGTCGGTCAGCCCCAGCTCGAGGATGCGATCGACCAGGAACCACTCGACGTAGAACTGCTGCAGGTTGATGAAGGGCGGCTGCCGCGAGACGCTGTTGGCCTGCAGGTTGAAGTTGTAGACCTCCTGCTCGCCCGAGAAGGTGCGCCCGAACGACCAGGTGATGCCCCTGGCTGCGATGCGCTCGTAGATGCCCAGGCGCTCGAAGATCTCCAGGCTCTTCTGCGCGTAGCAGATGCCGCGCGACGACGCGCCGCGCACGCCGACGGTGTCGTCCTCGTCGAGCAGCATGGCGCGCACCCCGCGCTGCGCGAGGTCGCAGGCCAGCGTGAGGCCCGAGGGGCCGGCGCCGACGATCACGATGGGGTGCCGCGCGGGCTTCGTGCTGCCCAGCTCGGGCGGTGGCGTGAAGGGCCAGACCGGCAGCTCGTAGGCCGGGGCGAAAGCGAAGTTTTCCATGGTGGCTCTGCGGCTACAGCGCGTGCGCGAACTCGGCGATGGCGTCCGCCGCCTTCGGGATCAGCTCCGGCTGCCCCGCCAGATAGTGGTTGCCGCCGACGATGTCGACGTTGCGGATGCGCGATCCGCCCGCCGCCATCCACGCATCGCGCGTGCTCGGGAAGGTCGACTGGTCGCCGGTGTAGGTCAGCAGCAGCTTCGGCACCGTGGTGCGCGCGAGGTTGGTCGGACCGTCGGCCTGCGAGCGCGACGACCACTGCGAGAGAAAGGCCGTGAGCGAGGTGGTGCGCCCCATCGCGTTGGCCGAGTAGTTCACCTGCCGCGCGTCGCCCCACACGCTGCCGGGCAGGCGGTCGTTGGGGTCGAGCGAGAGGTCGACGCAGCGCGGATCGGCATGCGTGCGGTAGACGATGAAGGTCTGGTCGCGCGGCGCGCCGGGTGTGCCGCGCAGCAGCGCGAGTCGGTCGAGGCACCACTGCTCGATGCGATCCAGCCGCGCCTTCTGCGCGGCGCCGAAGCGCGCGAGGAAGTCGCGGTCGTAGGGCACGCGGTGGCGCGCGTCGTACATGTCGAGTTCGGGGTCGACCGAGAGCGGGTCGTGCTCGTCGGTGACCGAGGGGTCGATCCAGTCGCGCATCAGCCGCGTGCGGCCCAGGTGCGCGGCGCACAGCGCGATGCCGTTCACGGGCGGCAGGTCGTCGGGGTGCAGGTGCGTGGGGTCGCCGTCGGGCAGGTGCGTGGCGGTGAGCTGCTCGGCCTGCGCCTGGTAGAAGGCCGAAAGTGCCGCGCCGCCGGAGTTGCCGACGAGAAACACCTTTTCGTAGCCGGCGGCGCGCAGGTACTGCACGCCCGCGCCCAGGTCTTGAATCGCGCGCTCCATCAGCAGCACCGTGTCGTTGCCCACGAAGCGCGAGTTCAGGCCCATGCAGCAGATGCCGCGCTCGGCCAGCGGGCCGATCAGGTAGTGGCCCATGAAGTTGCTCGTGGGGTGCATCACGATGGCGGCGATCTTCTTCGGGCCCTGCGGCGCGCGGTAGGCACCATAGATGCGCGGGCGCAGCAGCTGCAGGCCCGACTGGCTCTCCATGGCCGCGCCGGGCTTCACGTCGATGACGGCGAGTTGGAGCTCAGGCATTCGACGCATCCTTCGCGGCGGCGGCGCGCAGGCCGGCCTTGCGCGCGGTCCATGCGTCGAGCTCGGCGCGCGCGCGCAGTGCGTGCTCGTCCATCTCCGACTGCGGCACGGTCGGCGTGGTCAGCTCCACGCGGATGCCGTTGGGGTCGAAGAAGTAGATCGATTCGATGATGTGGTGGTCGGTCACGCCCAGCACCTCGACGCCCGCGCCTTCGAGCCGCGCCTTGGCGGCCAGCAGGTCGGCCACCGAATCCACGCGCAGCGCGATGTGGTTCACCCACGAGGGCGTGTTGGGCGAGGGCAGCGCGGCGACGTCATCGCCGAGGTCGAAGAAGGCGATGTACGAGCCGTCGCGCATCTGGAAGAAGATGTGCACGTAGGGGCAGTACTCGCCGGTGCTCGGCACGTGGTCGCTCTTGATGACGTGGGCCAGCGGCAGGCCCAGCAGGTCTTCGTAGAAACGGCGGGTTTCCTCGCTGTCGCGGCAGCGCCAGGCGAAGTGGTGCAGACCGCGCACGGGCGGCGGTGGGGTAGGCATGGCTCGTGTGTCTCCGGTGAGCCGGTATTGGGCGATGCCGCGTCTTATGATGCAATCGAAATTAATTCATCGATTGATGAAGCATTCATATATATGAACCTTACCCTGCGCCAGCTGCGCGCCTTCGCCGCCGTGGCCGAGACCGGCAGCTTCACCGCCGCGGCGCAGCAGCTGCACCTCACGCAGTCGGCGCTCAGCGTGCTGGTGCGCGAGCTGGAGCGCGAGATGGGCGTGCAGCTGCTCGACCGCAACACGCGACGCGTTCAGCTGTCGGAGGCGGGGCGCGAGTTCCTGCCCTCGGTGCACCGGCTGCTGGGCGACCTGGCCGGTGCGGTGGCCGGCGTCACCGATTTGCGTGACAAGAAGAAAGGCTTGCTACGGCTTGCCGCGCCGCAGCTCATGGCCTGCACCTTGATGCCGCGCGTGATCGCCCTCTACCGCGAGCAGTACCCCGACGTGGACGTGCGCCTGGCCGACACCCTGCCCGAGCACCTGCTCGCGGGCGTGACGGCCGGCGACGTGGAACTGGCCGTGGGGCAGGACGTGGCGGTCGACGACGCCATCGAGCGCCGCACGCTGCTGCGCGACCGGCACTGGCTGATCTGCCTGCCCGGCCACGCCTTCGCCGGCCGTCGCAAGGTGCGCTGGCACGAGCTCGAGCCCTACACCTTCATCGCGCCCACGCGCGACTTCCGCCAGCGCGTGCTGCCCGAGCTGGCCCCCGCCGAGCGCGAGTACATGCTGCGCCCCGGCACGCAGGAGGTGTCGTACATGACCACCGCGCTGGGCATGGTCGCCTCGGGGCTGGGGCTGACCGTGTGCCCCACCTACTCGGCGCCGCTGGTGCGCGCCCACGGGCTGCAGATGGTGCGGCTGGAGTCGCCCGACTTCCATCGCGAGGTGTGCGTCTACAGCGCGGCGCGGCGGTCGCTGTCGCCTGCGGCCGCGAGCTTCGTGGCGGTTCTGGAAAGTTTCGCGCGCGAACAGCAGCAGAAAGACTGAGGAAAAGCATCAGCGCGCGGCAAGAGGCGCGTAGAGCCGGCGATGGGGCCAAAACTACAATGCAGCCGATCCCCGTCTTCCAATCTTCTCCAGGTTTTCCCAATGAACGTCATTCGATTCACCGACCTCTGCGCGCAGGGCAAGGCCGCCGGCCAGCGCGTCTTCATCCGTGCCGACCTCAACGTGCCGCAGGACGACGCCGGCAACATCACCGAAGACACCCGCATCCGCGCCTCGGTGCCCTGCATCAAGCTGGCGCTGGACGCCGGCGCGGCCGTGATGGTCACCTCGCACCTGGGCCGCCCGACCGAGGGCGAGTTCAAGCCGGAAGACTCGCTGGCGCCCGTCGCCAGGCGCCTGGGCGAGCTGCTCGGCCGCGAAGTGCCGCTCGTCTCCAACTGGGTCGACGGCGTCGACGTGAAGCCCGGCCAGGTGGTGCTGCTCGAGAACTGCCGCGTCAACAAGGGCGAGAAGAAGAACGACGAAGGCCTGGCCCGCAAGCTGGCCGCGCTCACCGACATCTACGTGAACGACGCCTTCGGCACCGCGCACCGCGCCGAGGCCACCACCTACGGCATCGCGCAGTTCGCCAAGGTGGCCGCGGCCGGCCCGCTGCTGGCGGCCGAGATCGACGCCATCACCAAGGCGCTGGCGCAGCCCAAGCGCCCGCTGGTGGCCATCGTGGCGGGCTCCAAGGTGAGCACCAAGCTGACCATCCTGAAGAGCCTGTCGGCCAACGTCGACCAGCTCATCGTGGGCGGCGGCATCGCCAACACCTTCATGCTGGCCGCGGGCCTGAAGATCGGCAAGTCGCTGGCCGAGCCCGACCTGGTCGAAGAAGCCAAGGCGGTGATCGACGCCATGCGCGCGCGCGGCGCCGACGTGCCCATTCCGGTGGACGTGGTCACGGCCAAGACCTTCGCGGCCGACGCGGCCGCCACCGTCAAGGACGCGAGCGACGTGGCCGAGGACGACCTGATCCTCGACATCGGCCCGAAGACGGCTGCCCAGCTCGCCGCGCAGCTGCGCGAGGCCGGCACCATCGTCTGGAATGGCCCGGTGGGCGTGTTCGAGTTCGACGCCTTCGCGGGCGGCACCAAGGCCATCGCGCAGGCCATCGCCGAGAGCAGCGCGTTCTCGATCGCCGGCGGCGGCGACACGCTGGCGGCCATCGCCAAGTACGGCATCGAGAAGCAGGTCGGCTACATCTCCACCGGGGGCGGTGCCTTCCTGGAAGTGCTGGAAGGCAAGACCCTGCCGGCCTTCGAGATCCTGTCGAAGCGGGCTGCCGGCTGAACCGGCTCGGGCCGGTGGCCGGAGCTCATCGAGGAAAAACCCATGGGTGACTTCCGTCCGACACACAAACTGTATACAGTAGCGAATACAAAACGGAGACTACCCTCATGAGCACGGACCGCATTCCCCGCCACGCCACCAAGATCGTCGCCACCCTCGGTCCGGCGTCCAGTTCGCCCGATCTGCTGGAGAAGATGATCCAGGCCAAGGTCAGCGTGGTGCGGCTGAACTTCAGCCACGGTACGGCGCAGGACCACATCGACCGCGCCGCCATGGTGCGCGAAGCCGCCCGCAAGGCCGGCCGCGAGGTGGCCATCATGGCCGACCTGCAGGGCCCCAAGATCCGCGTGGGCAAGTTCGCGCAGGGCAAGGTCTGGCTCGAGCAGGGCGCCAAGTTCGTGCTCGACGCCTCGCGTACCGAGCCCGGCGACGCCGATGCCGTGGGCCTCGACTACAAGGACCTGCCGCGCGACGTGAAGCCCGGCGACAGGCTGCTGCTGAACGACGGCCTCATCGTGCTGACCGTCGACGCCGTCAAGGGCGAGGCGGTGCACACCACCGTGAAGCTCGGCGGCGAGCTCTCGAACAACAAGGGCATCAACAAGCAGGGCGGCGGCCTCACCGCGCCCGCGCTGACGGCCAAGGACATGGAAGACATCAAGACCGCGATGAGCTTCCAGGCCGACTACGTGGCGGTGAGCTTCCCCAAGAACGCCACCGACATGGAAATGGCCCGCCAGCTGTGCAACGTGGCCGCCGCCGAATACGGCCACAAGCCCGGCATGATCGCCAAGATCGAGCGCGCCGAGGCCATTCCGAAGCTCGAAGAGATCCTGCGCGCCAGCGACGGCATCATGGTCGCGCGCGGCGACCTCGCGGTCGAGGTGGGCAACGCGGCGGTGCCCGCGCTGCAGAAGAAGATGATCCGCATGGCGCGCGAGATGGACAAGGTGGTCATCACCGCGACCCAGATGATGGAGTCGATGATCACCAACCCAGTGCCCACGCGCGCCGAGGTGAGCGACGTGGCCAACGCCGTGCTCGACGGCACCGATGCCGTCATGCTCTCGGCCGAGACTGCCTCGGGCCGCTATCCGCTCGAGACCGTGCAGGAGATGAGCCGCATCTGCGAGGCCGCCGAAGCCGCCGAAGACAAGCAGCTCGACGCCGACTTCAGCGGCCAGAACTACAGCCGCATCGACCAGTCGATCGCCATGGGCGCGCTCTTCACCGCCCACCACCTGGGCGCCAAGGCCATCGTGGCGCTCACCGAGTCGGGCTCCACGCCGCTGTGGATGAGCCGCCACCGCGCGCACATTCCCATGTACGCGCTGACCTCGCGCCTGGCCACGCAGCGCAAGATGGCGCTCTACCGCAACGTGCGCCCGCTGCTCATGGACTCGGAAAGCGACCGCGACACCGCGCTGCTGCAGGCCGAGAACCACCTGAAGAAGCGCGGCATCGTGCAAAGCGGCGACGTCTACGCCATCACCTGCGGCGAGCCGATGGGTGCCCCCGGCGGCACCAACATGCTCAAGATCTGCCGAGCAAGTTAAGCAAACCCCCAGGCTTCGCGCACTTCGTGTCGCTGCGCCAACCCCCTTGCAGGGGGCAACACCTGCGGCCCGGCGAAGCCGGTTCCGCGGTGTTCCTGGAAACTCAACCGTTGCGGAAGAGGAAGCTGTAGGCGTTCAGCGCCGGCACGCCGCCCAGGTGCGCATACAGCACCTTCGAGCCCGCCGGGAATTCGCCCAGGCGCACCTTCTCGATCATCCCGTGCATCGACTTGCCCTCGTACACGGGGTCGGTCAGCATGGCTTCGAAACGCGCGCTCAGGCGGATGGCTTCGAGCGTGCCCTCGTTGGGCAGGCCGTACTCGGGGCCGCCGAAGCGGCGGTCGAGCACGATGTCCTTCTCGGTGATGTCGCGGCCCAGCTCCACCAGCTCGGCCGTGTTCTTCGCGATGCGCAGGATCTGGTCGAAGGTCTGCTGCGGCTTGGCCGAGGCGTCGATGCCGATCACGCGGTCGGCGCGGCCGTCGGCCGCGAAGCCCACCACCATACCGGCCTGCGTGCTGCCCGTCACCGAGCAGACCACGATGTAGTCGAACTTGAAGCCCAGCTCGGCCTCCTGCTGGCGCACTTCCTCGGCGAAGCCGACGAAGCCCAGGCCGCCGCGCGGATGCTCGGAGCAGCCCGCCGGGATCGGAAACGGCTTGCCGCCAGCCTTGCGAACGCTCTCCATGGCGTCCTCCCAGCTCTTGCGGATGCCGATGTCGAAGCCCGCTGCGTCCAGGCGCACGTCGGCGCCCATGATGCGTGACATCTCGATGTTGCCGACCCGGTCATACACCGCGTCGGAATAGTTGACCCAGTTCTCCTGCACCAGCACGCACTTCATGCCGAGGTGTGCCGCCACCGCCGCGACCTGCCGCGTCTGGTTCGACTGGATGCCGCCGATGGACACCAGCGTGTCGTAGCCGCCCTCGATCGCTTCGGGAATCAGGTACTCGAGCTTGCGCGTCTTGTTGCCGCCGAAGGCCAGGCCGCTGTTGCAGTCCTCGCGCTTGGCATAGAGATCGACCTTGCCGCCCAGGTGCGCGCTCAGCCGCTTCAGCGGCTGGATCGGCGTGGGGCCGAAGGTCAGCGGGTGACGGGGAAACTTCTTGAGGTTCATCGCAGCGGTTCCAGGAAGGAGGTGGTGGGAGGTGGTGAAGGCCCTCATCGTAGAAACAATGCCGCGCAACGTGCTTGCGAAGTTTTCTGGATTCGTCAGTGAAAAAGATGCACCATCGAAAGAAGAAAAACTTTCATTCCGGCAGAAATCCGATGAGCACAACAAAATTGCGTGACACGCCGGAGCTCGATCGCACCGACCGCGCCATCCTGCGCACCATGCAGCGCGACGCCTCGCTGTCGAACGTGGCGCTGGCCGCCAAGGTCAACCTGAGCCCGGCCGCCTGCCTGCGCCGCGTGGAGCGGCTCAAGGCGGCGGGCCTCATCAAGGGCATCGTCGCGCTGCTCGACCCCGACGCGCTCGATGCCAGCATGCTGGTGATGATCGGCGTGGTGCTCGACCGCTCCACGCCCGATTCCTTCTCCGACTTCGAGAAGGCCGCCCAGAAGGTCTCGGGCTGCCTCGAATGCCACGTGGTCTCGGGCGAGTTCGACTACTTCATGCTCGTGCGCACCCGCGACAACGACAGCTTCAACCGCCTGCACGCCGAGCAGCTGCTGTACCTTCCGGGGGTGCGGCAGATCCGCACCTTCGTCGTGCTCAAGCAGGTGCTGTCGACCACGCAGCTTCCTGTCTGACGCAACCGGCGAAACCGCCGTCCGGCTGTCTGCGTACAGAACGGATGATTCTTCCCTCCCCCGCGTCATTCCTCCGGCGCCGCGGCGCCTTCGCCCTCGCCGCCGCAGTGCTTTCGGCCTGCTCGCCGGTCAAGGTGCTCAACGGCCTGGTGCCCACCGACACCTACCGGTTCGAGGGTGGCGTCCCCTACGGACCGGCGCCGCACCAGCTGCTCGACGCGTACCGGCCGCTGCCGTCCACCCCGCCGGAGCGCGGCGCGCGGCCGTTGGTCGTGTTCTTCTACGGCGGCACCTGGACGACCGGCGACCGCGCCAGCTACAGGTTCATGGGCGAGGCCCTGGCCGCCCAGGGCGCCGTGGTGCTGGTGCCCGACTACGGGCTGTCGCCGGCCTTCACCTATCCGGCCTTCGTGCGCGACAGCGCGCTGGCCGTCAAGTGGGCGCTGGACAACGCGGCGCGGCTGGGTGCCGACCCGAGGCAGGTGTACGTGATGGGGCACAGCTCGGGCGCCTACAACGCCGCGATGGTGGCGCTCGATGCGCGCTGGCTCGGCGAGCTGGGCGCCAGCCCGAGGCAGCTTGCGGGCTGGATCGGCCTGGCGGGACCCTACGACTTCCTGCCCATCGGCGATCCGCAGGTGAAGGTCGCCTTCAACTGGCCCGGCACGCCGCGCGACTCGCAGCCGCTGGCGCACGTCACGCCTGCTTCGCCGCGAGCCCTGCTCATGGCGGCCTCGAAGGACGACCTGGTCTACCCCGACCGCAACACCCTGCGGATGGCCGCGGCGCTGCGCGAGGCGGGCGTGCCGGTCCAGGTCAGGCTCTTCGACGATCTGAACCATGCGACGCTGGTCGGCGCCTTCGCCAGGCCGGTGCGGTGGCTGGGCGGGCCGGTGCTGCCGCCTGTCATGGATTTCCTCGGGCTGGCGTCGGTCCTGTCCCACAAGGGGGCTCGGTAGAATTAGGGCAGTTTTTCTCGTCTTTCCGTCTTCTTCTTTTCCTAATTCCCGCGAGGTATTTCCCATGGCACTCGTCTCGATGCGCGAACTGCTCGACCATGCCGCAGCCAATGGCTACGGCATTCCGGCCTTCAACGTCAACAACCTCGAACAGGTCCAGGCCGTCATGGAGGCCGCCAAGGAAACCGGCGCTCCCGTCATCCTGCAGGCCAGCGCAGGCGCCCGCAAGTACGCCGGCGAAGCCTTCATCAAGCACCTGATCCAGGCCGCCATCGAGCAGTACCCGAACATCCCGCTGGTCATGCACCAGGACCACGGCCAGAGCCCGGCCATCTGCCAGGGCGCCATCGACCTCGGCTTCTCCTCCGTCATGATGGACGGCTCGCTGCATGAAGACGGCAAGACGCCCGCCTCCTTCGACTACAACGTCGACGTGACCCGCAAGGTCGTGCAACTGGCGCACAAGGTCGGCGTGACCGTCGAAGGCGAGCTGGGCTGCCTGGGCTCGCTCGAGACCGGCATGGCCGGCGAGGAAGACGGCATCGGCGCCGAAGGCGTGCTCGACCACTCCGCCCTGCTGACCGACCCCGAGGAAGCCGCCCAGTTCGTCAAGGCCACGCAGCTCGACGCGCTGGCCATCGCCATCGGCACCAGCCACGGCGCCTACAAGTTCACCCGCAAGCCCACCGGCGACATCCTGTCGATCAAGCGCGTGAAGGAAATCCACGCCCGCCTGCCCAACACCCACCTGGTGATGCACGGCTCGTCGTCGGTGCCGCAGGACCTGCTCGAAATCATCCGCAAGTACGGCGGCAACATGAAGGAAACCTACGGCGTGCCCGTCGAGGAAATCCAGGAAGCCATCAAGTACGGCGTGCGCAAGATCAACATCGACACCGACATCCGCCTGGCGATGACCGGCGCCGTGCGCAAGTTCATGGCCGAGAACCCCGAGAAGTTCGACGCCCGCGAGTGGCTCAAGCCCGCGCGCGAAGCCGCCAAGCAGATCTGCAAGCAGCGCTACATCGAATTCGGCTGCGAGGGGCAGGGCGCGAAGATCAAGGGCGACAGCCTGCAGGTCGTTGCCGGCAAGTACGCCAAGGGCGAACTGGCCCAGGAAGTCATCTAGGCACTTCCCCGCGATCAGACGGCCACCGTTCGCGGTGGCTTTTTTCTGCGCGCACAATCCGCTTTTCCCGTCAGCCATCCGTTTCCCTACCGCACCAGCCCCATGACCACCGTCCACACCTCCTCCATCCAGAGCCTGCCCCTTCTTGCGCGCGGCAAGGTGCGCGACAACTACGCCGTCGGCGAAGACCGCATCCTGATGGTCGCGAGCGACCGGCTCAGCGCCTTCGACGTGATCATGGGCGAGCCCATTCCGGGCAAGGGCGAGATCCTCACCAAGATGGCGCTGTGGTGGTTCGACCGCCTCGGCCAGATCTGCCCCAACCACCTGACCGGCGACGCGCCCGAGAGCGCCGTCACGGCCGACGAGGTGCCGCAGGTCACGGGCCGATCGATGCTGGTCAAGCGCCTGAAGCCGATCCCGGTCGAGGCCGTGGTGCGCGGCTACCTGGCCGGCAGCGGCTGGAAGGAATACCAGGAAAGCCGCTCGGTCTGCGGCGTGCCGCTGCCCGAGGGCCTGACCAACGCGAGCAAGCTGCCGCGCCCCATCTTCACGCCTGCCGCCAAGGCCGCCGCCGGCGAGCATGACGAGAACATCAGCTACGAGCGCGTGGTCGAGATCGTCGGCCCCAAGCTGGCCCAGCAGATCCGCGACACCAGCATCGCCATCTACGAAACCGCCGCGCAGATCGCCCTGGCCAAGGGAATGATCATCGCCGACACCAAGTTCGAGTTCGGCCTCGACGAGAACGGCACGCTGGTGCTGATGGACGAGGTGCTCACGCCCGACAGCTCGCGCTACTGGCCGGTCGAGGGCTACCAGGCCGCGCTGGCCGCCGGCGCCAACCCACCGAGCTACGACAAGCAGTTCGTGCGCGACTGGCTCGAAGGCACCAAGATCAACGGCAAGCCCTGGGACAAGACGCCCCCGGCGCCGCGCCTGCCGGCCGAGGTCATCGAGAAGACGGCGGCCAAGTACCGCGAGGCGCTGGAGCGCCTCACGGGCTGACAGGCTGGCTGAGTAGTCCATCCCGGGCGCCTTGTCGCCACGGGAACAGGGGATGTCCGGACGTCCCCACCCCGCCATCATGTGCGTACAGAACATGAGGGAGTGGGGAAGATGGAAACCGGAAGAAGCGTTCGTGGGTGGCAGCGCTGCGTGGCGGCGGGGCTCATCGTGGCCATTGCGGGCTGCAGCAGCATCGATCCGTACCAGCGCAGCAAGCGCGCCGACATACCGATCAACCAGCTCGGTTACGAGGAAGTCACTCTCGCCAACGCCAGGCCCCTGGCCGGGAATCTGCAGGGCGCGTTGGGTGCCCTCAAAGACCAGCGCCGTGAGTGGTTCGATTCGCTGTCGGCGCAGGCGCGCGTTCGCACGATGACGCAACTCGGCTTGCTGGGCGTGACAGCCGCCGCGCTGTATGGGGGCCTGAAATCCGGCGTAACCAGCGATCGAGAGAAGACCCGGCTCGCCATGGCCGGCGCGGTCGGCTTCACCGCCTATTCGGCCAGCAACTGGTTCGTCAATCCCAATCAGGAGAAGGCCTACGTCGAAGGCGTTCTCGGACTGACCTGCGCCATGCTGACGATTGAGCCACTGCGGCTGGAGGTCGAGAGCTTCGACAGGATGTGGGCCGAGCAATACCGCCTGACGCAGGCCATCAACAGGCTCGACGCGCAGTTGCTCCGGGCTCAGGCTGTCTTGCGCTATGCCCGTGACAGCGAACTGCCGCAGGCCCATGTGCGCCGCGAGGCGGCTTCGGCCTTGTGGCGAGCGCGCAAGACCCTGGCCTCCAGCGAGCAGCTTTATTCCCAGCTCGGGAACAGCGGGGTCATCCTGATGCGGGAGGGCGATCTGGTCTTTGCCCGCGTGGCTGCACATATCAACGCGGCCAACAAGACGGTATCCAGCCCTGATGAGTTGGTCACGCAAGCCACAGGAATCATCGGCAAGTTCCGGGCGGTCAAGATTGATGCGGCCAACGAAAGTGACAAGGAGCGATCCGAAGCGGGCAAATCTCCAGCCGGCGGAGCGGATGGAGCGCGCAAGACCGGCGATGTTTCGGCGCAGGGGCGCAAGACACAGCGGGCGCTGGAAGGCAAGCTTGAAAAGGCCAGAGCAATGAGCAAGGCGGATGTCGACACGTGCAGGACCGCTGGTCGCAGCAGTTGCGATCTCTTGAGCGTCGATGATGTCGCGCTTACCTTGGCCAGTCTCACGGCGGAGGTTTATGCCGCTCGCCGTCCGTTGAGTAATCGACTGCTCGTCTTCGGTGACGCGCGCAAGGCGGCGGCAAAAAATCCTGGCTGTGTCGCTGGCGGCAGTGCCATGACTGTGTCACCAGCCGAGGATGCCAAGGTCAAGCCGGGCGAGAGTTACCAGATCGCCGTGAACGGCACTACCAAGCCGCCGATGGCGTCGGTCAAGGGACCGGCAACTCTGGAGGTTCTTGTCTCCGGTCCGAACCAGTACACGGTGCGCGTCATGGTGAAAGCCGACGCCAAGGGCACGATAGACGTCAGCATCTCCGACCAGGGGATGGCCACCGAAGAGATCCAGTTGACGGTCGACGCGTCGGCGGCCAAGTAGCCGCAGCTCTCAGCGCCCCCCGCCGCTGCTCAGAAGCGCCGCCGTCCGCCCGCTCGCATCCAGCAGCGCCAGCCGGTTCGGCCCCGCCAGCCGGTAGCTCGTGGTGTTCTGCAGCGCCGAGATGAACTGCGCCTCGTTGGCGCCGCGCGTCGGATCGGTGCAGGCCATGCGGGTCGAGGCCATCTGGCCGATCCTCAGGGCGACGCCGGTGCGCGTGAAGGTGCCCGAGATGCGGTTGCAGCCGCCCGAGCCGCTGACGCGTCCGCTGCTGCGGTCGAACTGCACCTGGGCGCCGTTGCCCGGCGCGACCGGCTCCTCGCCCAGCTGCACCAGCTGCCAGGCCGGGCCCTCGATCGGCTCGTCGAGGCTGATGCCGCTGCCGCAACCGGCCAGCGTGGCCAGCAGGGCAGTGGCGGCAAGGGCGGGGAAGAGCGCGGTGCGGCGGGCGAAGGAGCGCATGGCCAGTGTTCCTTTTTCGATCTGCAACAAGTTGAATCGGGCGTGATCGTATGCGACGGCGCCTGGCCCGCCAATGCCGTGCCCCCTGCCGCCGGACCATGAAAAAAGCGACCCGGAGGTCGCTTTCTTCCCGAGGGGAGAACGGTCAGCTCAGCACGATGCTGCTGAGCCGGCGGCGGTACGAGGCCACCACCGGGTCGTCCGGCGGGATCTGCCCGTCGGCCACCTTTACCTTCGGCGGCTCGATGATGTCGAGGATGGCGATGTACGTCTTGCGGGCGAGGTCCTCGCTCCAGGTCTTGTCGCGCATCAGGATGTCGAGCAGCTCGTCCATGGCGTCGGTCCAGCGCTGCGCGGCCATCAGCAGGCGGGCGCGGCCGAAGCGGGCATCGAAGTCGCGCTTGTTGGCAGCGATCTTCACGTCGAAATCGGCGATGGAAGGCGCGGCCCCAGAAGGCGGTGCTGCGAAATCGATAGCGTCCATCCAGCGCTGCAGCGCGTCGAAGCGGCGCACCAGCGATGTCTTGGCGATCACCGGGGCGAAGGCGACCTTGGCGTCGTCGGTGCGGCCCTCCTGCAGCAGCAGCTTCACGTAGTCGAAGCGGGCGTCGTCGTTGGCCGGGTCGGTGGCCACCGCGTGCTGCAGCTTCTCGAGCGCGCCCTGGGTGTCGCCACCGGCCAGCGCTTCCTGAGCAGCCGCTTCCTCGGAGGCGGCTTCGGCTTCGTCGGCGCCGGGCACGTGCTTGTCGAGGAATTCGCGGATCTTCTCGGCCGGAATGGCGCCGACGAAGCCGTCCACCGGCTGGCCGTCCTTGAACATCACGCAGAAGGGGATGCTGCGCACGCCGAACATCTCGGACAGCTGCGAGGAAATCTGCGGCACCTTGTCGGCGTCGAGCTTGGCCAGCGTGAAGCGACCGCCGTACTCGACTTCGAGCTTTTCGAGCACCGGGCCGAGCTGCTTGCAGGGGCCGCACCATTCGGCCCAGATGTCCAGCAGCACCGGCGTGGCGACCGAGGCTTCGATCAGTTCGGCCTGGAAATTTTCGAGAGTGATGTCGATCATCGGAACCAGCTGGGGGTGAAACGTAAAATTGAAACCATGAACGAAACCATTCAGGTCGGTGTAGTGATGGGCTCGAACTCCGATTGGGAGACGATGCGCAACGCGGTCGAGATTCTCCAGCAATTCGGAATCGGGCACGAAGCCAGGGTGGTCTCGGCCCACCGGATGCCCGACACGCTCTTCGAATATGCCGAAAGCGCCGCCGGGCGCGGCCTTGCCGCGATCATCGCCGGCGCGGGTGGCGCGGCCCACCTGCCGGGCATGCTGGCGTCGAAAACCACGGTGCCGGTGCTCGGCGTGCCGGTGGCCAGCCGCCACCTGCAGGGCGTCGATTCGCTCTACAGCATCGTGCAGATGCCCAAGGGCGTGCCGGTCGCCACCTTCGCCATCGGCAATGCCGGCGCGGCCAACGCGGCGCTGTTCGCCGTGTCGATGCTGGCGGTGAACAACCCCGCGCTGCGCGCGAAGCTCGACGCCTTCCGCGCCGCGCAGACGGCGGCCGCCGAGGCCATGACCCTGCCCCCGCCGCCCGCCGGCGAGGCAGCGCCCGTATCCCCCTTCTCGCCGCAAGGCGGAGGTGCCCTGTGAGCGGCAAGAACGGCGAGCTGCCCATCCTCCCGGGCGCCACGCTCGGCGTGCTCGGCGGCGGGCAACTGGGGCGCATGTTCGCCCACGCCGCCCAGCGCATGGGCTACTTCACCGCGGTGCTCGATCCCGACACCGACAGCCCCGCCGGCCGCGTGAGCCACCACCACATCCACACCGACTACGACGACGTCGACGGCCTTGCCCGCCTGGCCGGCCTGGCCGACGCGGTGACCACCGAGTTCGAGAACGTGCCCGCGCCCTCGCTGGAGCATCTCGCGGTGGCGCGCCCGGTGTCGCCGGCCGCCCCGGCCATCGCCATCGCGCAGGACCGCATCGCCGAGAAGGCGCACTTCACCCGCTGCGGCGTGCCCTGCGCGCCCTACGCCGTCATCGAAACCGCCGCGCAGCTCGCCGCCATCGACGACAACCTGCTGCCCGGCATCCTCAAGACCGCGCGACTGGGCTACGACGGCAAGGGTCAGCAGCGCGTGAAGACGCGCGACGAGCTGGTCGACGCCTGGCAGGCCGCGGGCTGCGTGCCCTGCGTGCTCGAAAAAATGCTGCCGCTCGAGTTCGAGTGCTCGGTCATCCTCGCGCGCGGACGCGACGGGCAGATCGTGCACTTCCCGCCGCAGCGAAACCTGCACCGCGACGGCATCCTGGCCGTGACCGAGGTGCATGCCCAGAACATGCCCAAGACGGTGGCGCAGGGCGCCATCAACTCGGCCAAGAGCATCGCCAACGGCCTCAACTACGTGGGCGTGTTGTGCGTCGAGTTCTTCGCGCTGGCCGACGGCTCGCTGGTGGTCAACGAAATGGCACCGCGCCCGCACAACAGCGGCCACTACACCATGGAAGCCTGCGACGTCTCGCAGTTCGAACTGCAGGTGCGCACCCTCGCGGGCCTGCCGCTGGCCGCGCCGCGCCAGCACAGCCCGGCCATCATGCTCAACCTGCTGGGCGACCTGTGGTTCCCCGGGGGCGCCGACAACAAGGCCGACAAGCCTGTCGCGCCACGCTGGAGCGAGGTGCTCGCGCTGCCCGGCGCGCATCTGCATCTCTACGGAAAGATCGAACCCCGCCGCGGCCGCAAGATGGGCCACCTCACGCTGACCGGCGCCACGCTCGAGGCGGTGCGCGCCACGGCTTCGCAGGCGGCGCTGCTGCTGGGCCTGCCGGCGGTGGCCACCGCCGATCTCGCATGATCCTCGACGGCCGCTCTCCCGAAGCCATCGCCGAGGCCGCGCGCGTGCTGCGCGCCGGCGGGCTGGTGGCCTTCCCGACCGAGACCGTCTACGGCCTGGGCGCGGACGCGAGCAGCGACACCGCCGTCGCCGGCATCTTCGAGGCCAAGGGCCGGCCGTCGGACCATCCGCTGATCGTCCACGTGGCGGCCGGCACCAAGGGCACGGAGTCGCTCTCGCGCTTCGCGCAGCCGCTGCCGCCCTTCGCGCAGAAGCTGGTGCAGGCCTTCTGGCCGGGGCCGCTCACGCTGATCGTCACGCGCCAGCCCGGCGTGGGTGCCGCTGCCGCCGGCGGGCAGGACACCATCGGCCTGCGCTGCCCCTCGCATCCGGTGGCGCAGGCGCTGCTCGAAGCCTGCGCCGAGCAGGGCGTGCCCGGCCTCGCGGGGCCGAGTGCCAACCGCTTCGGCCGCGTCAGCCCGACCACCGCCCAGCACGTGCACGACGAGTTCGGCGACGAACTGCTGGTGATCGACGGCGGCCCCTGCGACGTGGGCATCGAGTCGACCATCGTCGACTGCAGTCGTGGCGCGCCCGTGCTGCTGCGCCCCGGCCTCATCACGCGTGCCCAGATCGAGGCCGCCTGCGGCGAGAAGCTCGCCGACCGCGAGGTGCTCGAGACGCCCGATCCGCGCGCATCGGGCACGCTCGAAGCGCACTACGCCCCGAACGCCAAGGTGCGGCTGATGGACGCCAAGTCGATCCAGACCGGCCTCGACGTGCTCGGCGCGAACGCCGCCCACATCGCAGTGTGGTCGCGCGCCGCGGTGCGCAGCCGCTCGCAGCGCGTGCTGCTGCGGCGCATGCCCGACGACGCGGCGGCCAGCGCGCAGCTGCTGTTCGCAGTGCTGCGCGAGTTCGACGCGCAAGGCGTCAAGCTGATCTGGGTCGAGACGCCGCCCGACACGCACGAATGGGAAGGCGTGAAAGACCGCTTGCAGCGCGCGTCAATGGCCTGACCCCCAGGCTTCGCGCACTTCGTGTCGCTACGCCAACCCCCTTGCAGGGGGCAACACCAGCGGCCCGGCAAAGCCGGTTCCGCGGTGTTCCTGGAATGGCTCTTCGTTCAGCCTCCGGCTGCGAGCACGCCCTGGAAGAAGCCGCGCGCAGAGGCCAGGCAGAACGGCGGCGCCAGCGTGCCGTGGTACGCCAGCGTGACGGCCTGGGCCTTGTCCGATGCGCTGCCCGAGGTGTTCTGCGCGAGCAGTGCCTTGGCCTGCGCGAAGCCGGCGCGGGCGGTGGAGTAGGCGTCGATGGCCGCCGAGTCCTCCAGGTCCACCACGGACAGAATGCTGGACGGCATGCCCTTGGCGCGGAAGTAGCCCGAGGTGGCGCGGGTGCTCACGAAGTTCACCGTCGGGTCGTTGGCGCCGCCGCACATCAGCATCGGCCGGGTCGGCACCCAGTTGCGCAGGTCGTTGGCGATGGCGGCCTTGCGGAAGCCCGTGGAGGGCTTGCAGTCCAGCGGCGAGGTGGTGCTCAGCGAAGCGGCCGTGGCCGGCAGCGCGTTGCCGGGGCAGGGGTTGCCCTGGATGTCGCCGGCCGCCTGTGTCAGGAAGCTCTGCTTGATGAGGTTGTTGGCGCCGTAGAAGATCGACAGCTCCGGGCTCACCGGCCCCGGCGTGGCGTTCGCCGGGAACAGCGCGAGTTGGGGCAGCTTGCCGCTGCTGAACAAGGTGCCGGGCGAGGTGCTGGGCAGCAGCGTGTCGATGCCGCTGGCGTACTGCGCCTCGTACAGGTCGCTGGTGGAGCCGTAGACGTTGCCGAACTGCTGCTGCCAGCTGGTCGACAGCAGCGGCACGAACAGCGTGGCGCCCAGCGCCGGCCAGCCCAGGTAGGTGTAGTCGGTCAGCAGGCTGATGGCCGAGGGCGCCGACAGCGGCGCCGACGCCGTCACCGCCTTGCCGTTGGCCTGCATCTCGCGGTGCGCCGCCATCGCCACGTAGCCGCCCTGCGAGTAGCCGGTGATGAAGAGCGAGCCGGCATCGTTCGCGCCGATGCCCGAGAAGGTCTTGCGCGCCGCGGTGAGCGCGTCGACCATGTCCTTGCCCTGCTGGTCGCCGTCGAGGTACGGGTGGTAGGGCAGCGTCGACTTGTCGTAGCCCGCGTAGTTGGGCGCCACCACGATGTAGCCCTGCGCCGCGAACATGGCGGCGATCATCAGGCCCTCGCCGGCGGCCGCCTGCGTGCTGTCGGTCCACCTGGCGAGGTTGTAGGCCTTGGCGGCGGTGGTGCCGTGGGCATAGAGCACCACCGGGCGCTGGCCGCTGCAGGCCACGTCGGAGCCGGTGGGCACCATGATGGCGGCGGTGGCGTTGGTGGCCTCGTTCTTCGCACCGACGGTGCGGTATTCGAGGTAGCGCAGGTCCACGCCGCACTTGGGCGTGCCCGCCACCTGCAGCAGGCCCTTGCCCTGGTCGCTGGCCTGCAGGCTGGCGGTGAACTGCGTGGCCGTCAGCGCGGCTGTCTTCTCGGGCGGGTCGGTGACCACCGAGCCCCGGCCATTGTCTGCCGCCGGCGGGGGGACGCCCACGCCGATGCCGATGCCTCCCCCGCCTCCGCCACCCCCGCCGCAGGCGGCGAGCAGCAGCAATGTCGCGGCGCTTGCGACGGCCGTGAAGGCGGCGGTCTTGCGCAGGGGGCGGGAGGGCTGGGGTTGAGGCTGGTTCAAGTGATGTCTCCTGCGCCGGTCGGCGCCTGGCTTGCGTGGAATCGAACGACCGTCCGATTCTGTGCAGCGGCAAGGCCGCGCGCAACCGGGCGTTTGCCCTCAGAAGTTTTCAGTACTCAGCGCTACAGGCCAGCGGGTAGCCTTCAGTTGTCCTGCGAGGCCCAGTCGACCAGCGCGTCGAAGGCCGCGCGCGCGGCGCCGGCGTTCTCGCCGTTGGCGATGGCCACGAGCACGTAGCGCCGGCCGCTCGCGCCGTCCACGTAGCCGGCCACCCCGGAGGAATCGCGCAGCGTGCCGGTCTTCAGGTGCGCCGAGCCGCCGGAGCGCAGCGAGCGCCTCTTCAGCGTGCCGTCCACGCCCATGGCCGGCAGCGAGGACATCAGCTCCGGCATCACCGGCGAGCGCCACGCCACCTGCAGCATCTTCCCGAGTGCGGCGGCGCTGATGCGCTCGTCGCGCGACAGGCCCGAGCCGTTCTCGAACACCGGCTGCGCCTCGCCCGTGCCGATGCGATCGCGCCACCACTGGCCCATGGCCGCGCGCGAGGCCTCGAAGGTGCCGCGGTTCTTCTGCGCCAGCCCGATGGTGAGGAACAGCTGCTGCGCCATCACGTTGTTGCTGTACTTGTTGACGTCGCGGATCACCTCCGCCAGCGGCGGCGACTCGAACTCGAACGCCGGCTTCAGCCCCGCCGGCACGCGCCCCTCGCGCATCTGCCCGCCGACGCGCCCGCCCATCTCGGCCCACATGCCTCCGATGGCGCGCATGGCATAGGTGCGCGGGTCGCCATAGGCCACGGCCCAGCTCTTCTCGCCGCAGCCGCTGGGAAAGCCGCCGTTGAAGCGGATGCGGTTCACGTCGGAGAAGTCGGCGCGCAACGTGCCGCGCCAGTCGCCGCATTCGCCGGGCACCAGCGCCACGGTCTGCGGCATGGCTACGCTGGCCAGCGGAGGCTCGTAGCTCACGCGCGCGATCTGGCCGGCGCGGTCGGGCGCGAAGGTCATGTTGACCGACTTGAAGTTGACGAGCAGCGCGTCGGGCGAGGCGTTGTAGGGGCGCAGCGGCTCGCCGTCGAAGGCGGCGGGGTCGCCCTCCACCGTGGTCTCGAAGGCGCCGCGGTCCAGGACGATGTCGCCGCTCACCGTGGTGATGCCCAGCCCCTGCACGTGGCGCAGCAGCAGCCACACGCGCTCCAGCACCAGCTTCGGATCGCCCTGGCCCTTGATGTAGAGGTTGCCGTTGAGCACGCCGTTGTTCACCGTGCCGTCGACGTAGACCGGCGTGGTCCAGCTGTAGGCGGCGCCGAGCAGGTCGAGCGCGGCGTAGGTGGTCACCAGCTTCATGATCGACGCCGGGTTCATCTGCGCCTGCGTGCGCCACGCCAGGCGCGGCTGGCGCGTGCCGTCGGCCTCGGCGACCAGCATGGTCACCGACTCGCGCGGCACCTTGGCGCGGGCGAGGGCGGCTTCGACCTGGGTGGGGAGGGCTTGCTGGGCGAATGCGCCGGCAGGGGCCAGCGTGGTGAAGATCAGGGCGCAGGCCGCGCGACGAAAGGCGAAGGGCATCCGCCCATTATCCCGGCGGGAAGACGTGCAGCCTGGCGTGATACAGCAGCATCACCGTCTTGGCGTCCGCGATGCGGCCGTCGGCCACCATCGCCAGTGCCTCGTCGATGCCGGTCTCGAGCACCTCGATGTCCTCGCCTTCCTCGGCCAGCCCACCGCCTTCGCCCACGCGCATCGACGACTCATAGGGCGCGACGAAGAAATGCAGCTTCTCGGTGACCGAGCCAGGGCTCATGAAGCACTCGAAGACCTTGCGCACCTCGCCCAGCCGGTAGCCGAGCTCTTCCTCGACCTCGGCGCGGATGCGCTCCTCCGGCGCCGCGTCGTCGAGCAGGCCGGCGGCGGCCTCGATCAGCAGGTCGTCGTGCCCGTTGACGAAGGCCGGGTAGCGGAACTGGCGCGTGAGCAGCACCGTGCGCCGCTGCAGGTTGTAGGGCAGCAGGGTGGCGCCGTTGCCGCGGTCGTAGGTCTCGCGGTGCATGCGCTGCCACTGGCCGTCGTTGCGGCGCCAGTCGAAGGCGGTGGTGCGCAGCGTGTACCAGTTGTCGGAGAGCAGGGTGACTTCGTGCACCCGGACGCGGTCGTGGATGGTCATGCGCCGAGCATATGTGCATGTTCGTGCAATAACAAGAAAAATCGTGCAGAAAGCGGCGCGAGCCGATACCATCGCCCGATGCTCACCAGCCAGCGCAAGCAACACATCCTCTCGGTCCTGCGGCGCGACGGCAATGTCGTCGCCAAGTCGCTCAGCGAAGAGCTGGGCCTGTCGGAAGACACCATCCGCCGCGACCTGCGCGAGCTGGCGGGCGAGGGCCTGCTGCTGCGCGTGCACGGCGGCGCGCTGCCGCTGGCGGCGGCCGAGGCCGACTTCGCCGGCCGCCAGCAGCTCGCGCCCGACGAAAAGGTGGCCATCGGCCGCGCCGCCGCGCGCCTGGTGAAGCCGGGGCAGGTGGTGTTCATCGACGGCGGCACCACCGCCGTGCAGCTCGCGCGCCACCTGCCGGCGAACCTGCGGGCCACCGTGGTCACGCACAGCCCGTCGGTGGCGGTGGAGCTGGCCTCGCACGCGGGCATCGAGGTGGTGCTGGTCGGCGGACGGCTCTTCCGGCATTCGATGGTGGCGGTGGGCTCGGCGGCGATGGCGGCCATCTCGCGCATCCACGCCGACACCTACTTCATGGGCGTCACCGGCGTGCACGCCGAGGCCGGGCTGACCACGGGCGACCTGGAGGAAGCCGAGATCAAGCGCGCGCTGATGGGCTCGGCGGCCGAGACGGTGGTGATGGCGTCCTCGGAAAAGATCGGCGCTGCCTCGGCCTGGGTGGTCAACCCGGTGGCGTCGGCCGGCACGCTGCTGGTTTCGCCGCAGGCGCCGGCAGCGGCGCTGGTGCCGCTGCGCCGGGCGGGGCTGGCGATCCTGCGCAGCGACGATGCCGACGGCGGGAAAGCTGCCGATACCGCAGGCCGGGCTTCGGAATTGCCCGGCGCTCGATAATCGCAGGGATGTCTCCCGTCTCGCCCAAGCTGCTCGCCTTCGACACCAGCACCGAACACCTGTCCGTGGCCGTGCTGCATGGCGACAGGCTGCTGGCGCACGAGGGCGCCGGCGGCGCGCAGGCCTCCAGCACCCTTCTTCCGCTGATCCGTCAACTGCTGGGCGAAGCCGGGCTCGCGCTGGCCAAGCTCGACGCCATCGCCTTCGGCCGCGGCCCGGGCTCCTTCACCGGGCTGCGCACCGCCTGCTCGGTGGCGCAGGGCCTGGCCTACGGCGCCAAGGTGCCGCTGCTGCCGGTCGATACGCTGCTCGCGGTGGCCGAGGAAGCGCGCCATGCCTTCGGCGCGCAGCAGGTGGTGGCGGCGCTGGACGCGCGCATGGAGCAGGTCTACGCCGCGCGCTACGACTTCGCGGCGCACGGTCCGCTGGGCCAGCCCGAGGGCGGCGAAGAGCCGCTGCTGCTGGCGCCCGAGGAGCTCGAAGTGCCTGCCGGCTGGGCACTCGCCGGCAATGCCTTCGCCGCCTACGGTTCGCGACTGGCCCCGGCCGCCGCCCGCCACGAGGCGCTGCCGATGGCCGCGGCCATGCTGCGGCTGGCGCCCGCGCTGCTCGCCGCCGGGCGCACCGTGCCGGCCGCGCAGGCCTGGCCGCTCTATGTTCGCGATAAAGTGGCGCAAACCACAGAAGAGCGCGCCGCCATCAAGGCTGCCGCAGCACAACGCTAGCCACCCTCGCATGAGCGCAGTCCTCCAGCCCGTCGAAGCCCGCCTCGAACCGCTCACCGTCGAGCGGATCGATGCCGTCTGCGCGGTCGAGCAGACGGCCTACAGCCACCCCTGGACGCGCGCCAACTTCACCGATTCCATGGCCGTGGGCTACCACTGCCAGTGCCTGCTGGCCCCCGGCACGGCGCCGGGCGTGGATTCGCCGGTCACGCAGCTGGGCGAGACGCTGATCGGCTACTTCGTCGCCATGAAGGGCGTCGACGAGGTGCACCTGCTGAACATCACCGTGGCGCCGGCCTTCCAGCGCCAGGGCTGGGCGCCGCTCATGCTCGAGGCGCTGGGCGGCTGGTCGCGCGCCGAGGGCGCCCAGTGGCTCTGGCTCGAAGTGCGCCAGAGCAACCAGCGCGCGCTCGACATCTACCTGCGCCAGGGCTTCCGCAGCGTCGGCGTGCGCAAGGGCTACTACCCGGCGCACGGCGGCAAGCGCGAGGACGCTGTCGTCATGAGCCTGCGGCTGAACGAAAGCCCGACGGCCTGGGGAGGCCTGCGATGAGCGCCGCCGTGCAGACGCTGAGGCTGGACGCCCGCCAGCGCGCCATGCTCGACGAGATGGGGGTGAAGGTCTGGTGGCCCGTTCCCGAGGCGGTCGAGGTGGCGGCAGCGCCGCAAGCTCCAGCGCCGGTCGAGGAGGACATGCCCGCCGTCGACGAGCGCCAGGAGGCCGAAATGCCGGTGGCCGCCCCGCCACCGCCCGTTGCCCGGCCTGTCGCCCCTCCGGTGCAGGCCCCTGCGCCAGCTCCCCGTGCCGCCGCGCCAGTCGCGCAGGGCGCGGCCGTGCTGGTCGAAGCTCCCTGCCGCCTCTATGCCGATGCCGGCGCCGCCGATGCCGTGCAGGGCGGCTGGCTGGTCGTCGCCGACATGCCGCCCGAAGCCGACGGCCGCCACGGCGATGCCTTCGCGGGCGATGCCGGCCGCCTGCTCGACAACATGCTGCGCGCCCTGAAGCTGCACGACGGCAGCACGCCCGTGCACCTCATGCGCACCCACCGCGGCGTGGCCTCCGGCCAGCCCGGCAGCCCGCGCGCCATGGACGAAGCCTTCGGCGAGCATGCGGCGGCGATCGCCCCGCGCGTCGTGCTGGCCATGGGGCCGCTGGCCGCGCAGAGCCTGATGCGCAGCGGCGACCCGCTCGGCAAGCTGCGCGGACGCGTCGTGCCGCTGGATTCCATCGAAGGGGCCTGCGTGGTCGCCACCTACCACCCGGCCTACCTGCTGCGCAATCCGGCGGACAAGGCCCGCGCCTGGGCCGACCTCTGCCTGGCCGCCGAGCAGCACTCGCCCGGCCCGAACTGAGCCCTGGCGACGGGCCAATTAAAATCACGGCCCATGACTTTCCTCGACAAGCTGGCCGCCGCACAGCAAAAAAACGGTTCTTTGCTTTGCGTGGGGCTCGATCCCGAGCCCGCCAGGTTCCCGGGACAGTTCAAGGGTGACGCCAGCCGCATCTACGACTTCTGCGCCCGCATCGTCGACGCCACGGCCGACCTGGTCATCGCCTTCAAGCCGCAGATCGCCTACTTCGCCGCGCATCGCGCCGAAGCCCAGCTCGAAAAGCTGATGGAGCACATGCGCAGGAACACGCCCGACGTGCCCGTGATCCTCGACGCCAAGCGCGGCGACATCGGCTCCACCGCCGAGCAGTACGCTCTGGAAGCCTTCGAGCGCTACGGCGCCGATGCGGTGACGCTGTCGCCCTTCATGGGATTCGACTCGGTCGCTCCGTACCTCAAGCACGAAGGCAAGGGCGCTTTCCTGCTGTGCCGCACCAGCAACCCCGGCGGCTCCGACCTGCAGGGCCAGCGGCTGGCGGACGTCGAAGGGCAGCCCTTCCTCTACGAACACGTGGCCAGGCTGGCGCAGGGGCCGTGGAACCTCAACGGCCAGCTCGGCCTGGTGGTGGGCGCGACCTACCCGGCAGAAATCGAGCGCGTGCGCGAACTCGCGCCGACGGTGCCGCTGCTGATCCCCGGCGTCGGCGCCCAGGGCGGCGATGCCGTCGCCACGGTGCGAGCCGGCTGGCGCCCCGATGCGCCGATCGTCGTGAACTCGTCGCGAGCGATCATCTACGCCTCGTCGGGCGACGATTTCGCCGAGGCGGCGAAAGCCGCCGCGCGCACCATGCGCGACACCCTCGAATCCGCAAAGCCCTGAACGACTCCTTCCAGGGACACCGCGGAACCGGCTTCGCCGGGCCGCAGGAGTCGCCCCCGGAAGGGGGTTGGCGTAGCGACACGAAGTGCGCGAAGCCTGGGGGAGAGTCAGTTCATGCTCGACGGAGCCTTGTAAAGGCTTCGAACTCCCAGTTCCGCATCCCCAGCAGCAGCGTGTAGCCCTCGCGGTCCTTGGCGGCCAGTTTCTGGTCGGTCTGGTGCTGCTGGGCGAAGTCCTGCGCCACGCGCTGCAGGCGTTCCAGGAAGGCGGGCGCCAGCGAGCGGCTGATCTGGCCGTGCACCAGCAGCAGGCCCTCGGCGGGGCCGTCGAAACCGCCCTTGTAGTAGTCGAGCACCACGTTCTCGCGGAAGAACTCCATCACCGGGCCGTGCGGGCGCCAGCGGAAAGTCTTGGCGAGCTTCAGGCGATACCGGTTGAGCGGGCGCAGCTCGATGATGCCGATGCGGTCGAGCTGCGCCAGGAAGCCGATGCACTCGGCCTCGCTCACGCGGTAGGCCGCCACGATCTGCTCCAGCGTCCACTGGCTCAGCACGCTGATGGCCACCAGCAGCAGCTTCTTGTCCTTGACCACGGCCTTCTCCTGCTCGTGCGTCAGCTCCTTCAGGAGCGGCTGGGCGTCGGCCACCCGGCGCGCCAGCTCGGCGAAATCGATCTTCAGCGCCCGGCAGATGGCGTCCACGCGGGACAGCGGCATGTCGCTCTTGGCCAGCATCCGCTTGACGCTGGATTCGGCCATGTCGAGCGACCGCGCCAGGTCGGCGTAGGTCATGCGGGCGTTCTTGAGTTCGTTCTTCAGGGCCTGGACGAGATCGACGGTGGTACTCATGGGGCGGAAGCGTACACGGGCGCCAGGGAGTATCAATTGGAGATACCACCGGGTGTGAATTAGTACCTCGTATCGATTCTCGATGCCTCTGGAGGGGTGCGGACCCTAAATTCCGCGCCAGTTCAGACCACCACCGAGGACCGCCATGCTTCTGCCCTCCCTCAGCCGCCGCGAACGCGGGCTGCTTTTCACCTTCGCGCTGCTCGCGCTGATCGGCTTCTTCGGCCCCGAGCTGCCGGCCGCCGATGTCGCCATCGCCTCGGTGTTCGCCGACACCCGCGCCTGGCACGGGCTGCCCAACGCCATGGACGTGCTGAGCAACATCCCCTTCGTGGTGATCGGCCTGTGGGGCCTGTACCGGCTCAACCGCATCGACCGCTCGCACCAGGAGGCGCTGTCGCAGTTCCCGCTGGCCCCGCCGGCCAGCGACCCGCCGGACAACACGCTCGACTGCGCGTGGCTCTTCTTTGCCGGCCTGATTGCCACCGCCGCCGGCTCGGCCTTCTACCACCTCATGCCCGACGGCCCCCGGCTCGCCGCCGACCGCGCCGGCATGGCGGTGGCCTTCGCCGGGCTGATCGGCGTGGCGGTGTGCGAGCGGGTGAGCCAGCGCGCCGGCTGGCCCGCCGCCTGGTTCGTGCTGACGGCCGGGTTGCTGTCGGCCGAGGTGTTCCAGGAGACAGGCAACGTCATGCCCTGGGCGCTGGTGCAGTTCGGCGGCATGGCGCTGGTGCTGACGCTGGCGCTGGCTTCGCCGATGCGCAAGTCGGTGGGGCTGAAGCTGGGCTGGGTGATCTTCTTCTACGTGCTGGCCAAGGGCTTCGAGATGGCCGACCACCAGATCTACGAATTCACGCAGCAGACGGTGTCGGGCCACACGCTCAAGCACCTGACGGCCTCGCTCGCCGGGCTGCCCGTGGTGTTCGCGCTGCGCAAGCTGGAGATGCGCTGGGAAGCCGCGCTGCGGCACAATCCGGGCGCCGCCGCCGTGGCCGCATGAGGAGCACTCTTCGAATGACAAATCCCTCCGCCGCAGCAACAGCCACGCCAGTGGTTCACGAGGAGAACGCCCACGCCAACCAGTTCGCGCTCCTCGGGCAGCGGCGCTTCGCGCCCTTCTTCTGGACCCAGTTCGCGGGCGCCGCGAACGACAACCTCTTCAAGTTCGCCTTCACCGTCATGGTGACCTACCAGCTCCAGCTGAGCTGGATGCCGCCTTCCATGGCGGGCCTGGTGATCGGCGCGCTCTTCATCCTTCCCTTCCTGCTGTTCTCGGCCACCTCCGGCCAGCTCACCGACAAGTTCGACAAGACGAAGATGATCCGCCTCGTCAAGGACCTCGAGATCGTGATCATGCTGATCGCCGCCTGGGGCTTCGTCACGGCCAACGCGGTGGTGCTGCTGGGCTGCGTGTTCCTCATGGGGCTGCACTCCACGCTGTTCGGGCCGGTGAAGTTCGCCTACCTGCCGCAGGTGCTCGACGCGCGCGAGCTCACCGGTGGCAACGGCATGGTCGAGATGGGCACCTTCGTCGCCATCCTGCTCGGCCAGGTGGCGGGCGGGTTGCTGGTGGCCCTGCCGAACGTCGGCCACACGAGCGTGGCCGTGGGCTGCGTGCTGCTGGCGCTGGTGGGCCGGGGCGTGGCGCAGGCCATTCCACGGGCGCCGGCCACCGACCCGGGGCTGATCATCAACTGGAACCCGATCAGCGAGACCTGGCGCAACCTCAAGCTCGCGAACCAGAACGTGGTGGTGTTCCGCTCGCTGCTGGGCATCTCCTGGATGTGGTTCTTCGGCGCGGTGTTCCTGAGCCAGTTTCCCAGCTTCGCCAAGGAAGTGCTGCACGGCGACGAGCAGGTGGCCTCGCTGCTGCTGGTGGTGTTCTCGGTGGGCATCGGCGTCGGCTCGCTGCTGTGCGAGACGCTCAGCCGCCGGCAGGTGGAGATCGGCCTGGTGCCGCTGGGCGCCATCGGCATGAGCGTGTTCGCGATCGACCTGTACTTCGCCTCGCGCGGCCTCGCGCCCGCCACGCACGACATGGGCATCGGCGCCTTCTTGCACCAGCCCGCGCACTGGCGCGTGATGGCCGACCTCGCGCTGCTGTCGCTGTTCGCGGGGCTCTACAGCGTGCCGATGTACGCGCTGATCCAGCTGCGCAGCCAGCCGACGCACCGCGCGCGCATCATCGCGGCGAACAACATCCTCAACGCGCTCTTCATGATCGGCAGCTCGGTCATCGCGGGTGCGCTGCTGGGCGCGGGCTTCACCATTCCGCAGATCTTCCTGTTCACCGGCATCGCCAACGCGGTGGTGGCGTTCTACATCTTCATGCTGGTGCCGGAGTACCTGCTGCGCTTCGTGGCCTGGGTGCTGTCGCGCTTCGTCTACCGCTTCGACATCAAGGGCGAGACGCACATTCCCACCGAGGGCGCGGCCGTGCTGGTGTGCAACCACGTGAGCTTCATCGACGCGGTGCTGCTGATGGCGGCGAGCCCGCGGCCGATCCGATTCATCATGGACCACCGCATCTTCAGGGTGCCGGTGCTGGGCTGGCTGTTCAAGCTGGCCAAGGCGATTCCGATCGCGCCGCAGAAGGACGACCCGGCGGCCTACGAGGCAGCCTTCGCGAAGGCGCAGGAGGTGCTGCGCGAGGGCGACCTGCTCGCCATCTTCCCCGAGGGTGCGATCACGCGCGACGGCGAACTGCAGCCCTTCAAGGGCGGCGTGATGAAGATCCTCGAGGGCGCGCGCGCCCAGGGCATCGAGCCGCCGGTGATTCCGATGGCGCTCACCAACCTGTGGGGCTCGTACTTCAGCCGCATCGAGCTGCGCGGCGGCGAGCGCGTGGCCATGGCCAAGCCCTTCCGCCGCGGCTTCTTCAGCCGCGTGGGCCTGAACGTCGGCGCCCCCGTGCCGCCGGCCGAGGTGCAGCCCGACGCGCTGCGCCAGCGCGTGAGCGCCCTGCTGGCCAGCTGAAACACCCCAAAAAGTATCGATTGCGGATACCGGCGGCGCCGGAAGCCGCGACCGGTGCAAGCATTCGAGCCTCGCGGTGCGGAAGCGAACCATCATTCGCTCACCTTCACTACGCCGCGAGGCACACATGCAACCCCTCTCATCGACCACGACTGTCTTCATCCAGCGCGACACGCGGGCCTGGCAGTTCCAGGCCTGGGCTTCGTTCGCGATCGCCGTCTTCCTGTGCGCCACCGGCCTGAGCTGGCTGCCGGGCGAGGCGCTGGACCGGGCGTTCATGGTGATGGGCTACGTGTTCTGCCTGAGCACCGCCTTCATGCTGTCGAAGTTCGTGCGCGACAGCCAGCAGGCTGCCGAGCGCGGCTCCGAAGCGGCACGCGACGTGCCGATGTGGAAGCTGGTCGTCTGGGGCAGCTTCTTCACCGCGATGGGCCTGACCGGCTGGGGCCTCGTGCGCATGGAGATCAACGAGGCCTACAAGGCCTTCCTGGGCGTGAGCTGGCTCTTCCTCATCAGCTCGGCCTTCACGCTGGCCAAGACGCTGCGCGACCGCCATGAGGCCGACATCGCCGAAGCCCGCATGCAGGGCCGCCGCATGGCGCGCGCCGAAGCTGCTGCTGCAGCCGCCACCGAATGACCCACGCACCCCAAGAACGGAGACTCATCATGATCAGGAAGTCGATTGCCGCCGCCCTTGTCGCCGCCAGCACTGTCTTCGCCGGTGTCGCGGTTCCCATGCAGGCCCAGGCCCAGAGCGACGCCTCGCTCGCCCTTTCGCTGATGCCGGTGGCGTCGGTGGTGGCCGGCGCCTCCGCCGTCGGGGCCTCGGCCACCACGGCGGTCGCGCTGCCTGCCGCGCTGTCGGTGGGCGGCTCGGTGCTCACCGTGGTCGCGGTCGAGGCCTCGGTGGACGGCACGGTGTACGTGCTCGAACGCGCCTCCGACGGCGCGCGCACCAGCATCAAGGTCGCGGGCCGCGTCGCCGAAAGCTCGGCGAACGCGGTGGGCGCCAGCGTCCTCGTCACCGTGATCGGCTCGGGCATGGTGCTGTCGGCGGCCGGCGAGGTGCTGGCCTTCGTGCCCAACGCCATCGGCCGCGCGCTACTCCACAACGAGAGGTTGTCGTGAACCGCGCGCTGGCGCCGCTGCTCGCGCTGGCGGTCGCGGCGGCCTTGTTGCCCATGCAGGCGCAGGCCGGTCGCTCCTGCGAGCAGGTCAAGCCCACGCCCGACGTGATCGTCAAGGGGATGCGGATGGCCGAGCGCACCTCGCAGGCGCTCGACGCCAGCGGCGCGCGCGTCGTGCTCCTGGCGCGCGCCGGGCAGGACCTGAGCAAGTACGGCCTGCGCTATTCGCATCTCGGCTTCGCCTACAAGACCGAGGCCGGGCCGTGGCGCGTGGTGCACAAGCTCAACCAGTGCGGCACCGCCATTGCCGAGGTCTACCGGCAGGGGCTCGGCGAGTTCTTCCTCGACGACCCGTGGCGCTACGAGGCCGCCTGGGTGGTGCCCACGCCCGAGGTGCAGGCGCGCCTGCTGGCCGCGCTGAACGAATCGCCCGCGCGCATCGTGCGGCTGCACACCGAGCCCTACAGCATCGTGAGCTACGCGTGGGGCCGCAAGTACCAGCAGTCGAACCAGTGGGCCATGGAGACGCTGGCCGCTGCCATGGAGCCCGCCACCGTCGCCAACCGCGCGCAGGCGCAGGCATGGATGCAGTCCAAGGGCTACGAGCCCACCACGCTGAAGCTGGGCCCGCTCACGCGGCTGGGCGGGCGCGTGGGTTCGGCCAACGTGGCCTTCGACGATCATCCGAACGACAAGCGTTTTTCAGACCGCATCGAGACGGTGACGGTCGACTCGGTTTTCGCCTGGATGCCGCGCGCCGGCCTGGGCGCGGCGCCGGTGACGCTGAAGCTGCAATGAGAAAGAACGAGGAGAAAACAACATGAGCAAGTCTTTGAGACTTTCAGAAAAATGGTTCCGCCGCGGCCTCTGGCTGGTGGCGCTGGTGTTCGCGAGCTTCCTCATCGGACTCGGCAGCACGGTGGTGAGCGACCTGCCGCAGGTCGAGCGGGTGCGCGGCATCGACGACTTCATCGACAAGCCCAGGGCCGAGCCGCTGCGCGCCACCATCAAGGCCTCGGAGGCCGCCGAGTTGCAGGCCGCGCGCGACCTCGACCAGATCCGCCTGCAGCTCAATGTCGCGCAGCAGGCCAGCACCAACGCGCGCGAGACCTTCTCCAACTGGCTCGCCACGCGGCGCGCCACCGCGCAGCCCGACCAGGACACCGAGCTCATTGCGCGCACCAAGGCGCTCGACGCCTTCAAGCAGAAGGAAGAGGAGCTGCAGCGCAAGGTCAACGCGCAGCAGCAGATTGCGCTCGACGCACGCCAGGCCGAGCAGCGCGCACGCACGGCGCTGTCGGTGCTCGAGTACGAGGCGCAGCGCAAGCTCGACGCCGAATACCGCCGCATCGAACTGCGCGTGTTCGCCTACCGGCTGGCGCTCACGCTGCCGCTGCTGGTGGTGGCCGGCTGGCTCTTCGCGAAGAAGCGCAAGAGCACCTACTGGCCCTTCGTGTGGGGCTTCATCTTCTTCGCGCTGTTCGCCTTCTTCGTCGAGCTGGTGCCCTACCTGCCGAGCTACGGCGGCTATGTTCGATACGTGGTGGGCATCGTGCTGACGGTGCTGGTGGGGCGCTACGCCATCGTCGCGCTCAACCGCTACCTCGCGCGGCAGAAGCTGGCCGAGCAGCAGCCCGACCAGGTGCGCCGCGAGGAATTGAGCTACGACACCGCGCTCGCGCGCCTGGCCAAGAGCGTGTGCCCCGGCTGCGAGCGGCCGGTGGACCTGAAGAACAACGAGATCGACTTCTGCCCGCACTGCGGCATCGGCCTGTTCGACCACTGCGGCAACTGCGAAACCCGCAAGAGCGCGTTCTCGAAGTTCTGCCACGCGTGCGGCACCTCGGCCGCGAATCGCGTGTTGCCGGCCCTCGGGACGGCCGAGGCGTAGTCTGCGAATTCGGTCACGGCCCACGGAAGCTTCGACACGTCATGTAGCGGACATGCCGCGAGGCCGTGCTACAACCCCCGGCTGCGACACAAGTGTTGCCGCAGACTTCCAGCCACCCCTTCGACGGAGCAAAAGCATGAGCATTTTTGGCAGCATCCTTTCCAAGATCTTCCCGGGCGCCAAAGCCGCCGAGGCCCCCGCGCCTGCCCCCGCGGCGCCAGCCGATGCACCAGCGCCCGCCGTGGCAGCGCCGCCGCCCGCCATTCCGCTGGGCGACGTGGCCGCCGTGCTCGACGCGATGCCGGGCTCGAAGAACCTGAACTGGCGCACCTCCATCGTCGACCTGATGAAGCTTCTGGGCCTGGACAGCAGCCTCGAAGCGCGCAAGCAGCTGGCCGCCGAGCTGAGCTACGGCGAAGACACCAGCGACAGCGCCAAGATGAACATCTGGCTGCACCGCCAGGTCATGACCAAGCTGGCCGCCAACGGCGGTACGGTGCCCGCAGAACTGCGGGATTGAGCGCAACACCGGCGGCCCGGCAAAGCCGGTTCCGCGGTGTTCTCGAAAGGAAAAAGCCTCGCGCGATGCGCGAGGCTTTTTTTCAGGTCCAGCCGGCGTCGACGACGTAGTCCTGCGCGGTGCACATGCGCGAATCGTCGGCGGCCAGGAAGAGCGCCATCGCAGCGATGTCCTCCGCCATCACGCGCCCCGGCAGGCATTGCGCCGCATCGATTTCCGCGCCCGACTCGGGCTTGACCCACAGCTTGATCTGCCGCTCGGTCATCACCCAGCCCGGCACGATCGAGTTCACGCGGATGTTCTGCTTGCCCAGGTCGCGCGCCAGCGAGCGCGTCAGGCCGCGCGCCGCCGCCTTGCAGGCCTGGTACACGGGGTAGCCCTTGCCCTTGATCATCCAGCTGATCGAGCCGAAGTTGACGATCGAGCCGCCGCCCAGCGCGCGCATGTCGTCGGCCACCGCCTGCGCGGCGAAGAACTGGTGCTTGAAGTTGACGGCCACGAGGCGGTCGAAGTCCTCGTCGGTCACGTCGGCCATCTCGTGGCGGCGGTCGTTGGCCGCGTTGTTCAGCAGTACCGACACCGGCCCGAAGCGCTGGCGCACCGCGCCGATGGTGGCCGCGAGGGCGGCCGTGTCGGTCACGTCGCAGGGCAGGAAGAGGGCCGGGTGCTCGCCCTGCAATTGCGCCGCGAGCGCACTGCCGGCAGCGCTGTCGAGATCGCAGAACCCCACCTTCGCGCCCTGCGCATGGAAGGCCCGCACCAGCGCCTCGCCGATGCCGCTGGCGCCGCCGGAGATGAACACGGTGCGTCCGGCCAGCGAGGGATAGCGGGCGGTGTAGGGCGAAAGTTGTGATGCGTCGGTCATTGGCGTGTGGCAGCGGAGTCGGAGACGGACGGCAAGCGTAGCGGATAGCGGCCGGCCGGTGTATCCGGTGTATGGCTTCCGGCGAATGGGCGGCGCGCACGTGCGTGGCTACGCTTGCTCCCATGAAGACGAAGACACTTCCCCGCCGCCGCACCCTCGTCGCGTTCGCGATGCTCGTTCCCGCCGCGCTGGCGGTGCGCTCCGTGCGGGCGCAGGCCGCAGCATCCGGCGTGCAGCTCTTCAAGGTGGTCTCTGCGCGCGACGAGGTGATCGTCGGCGCCGACGCCGCGATGCTCGGGGCAGGCGCCGGCCCCGCGGTCGAGCGGCTGGCGACCCAGCTCGCCGCCAAGGGCCAGCTCACCCTGTGGCAGTACGCCTCTCACAAGGATGCGAGCGGCGCGCTGGTGCAGGCGCCGCTCAGGCAGATCGTGGTGTTCAGGAACGATGCGCTGCGCATCGAGCCCTACGCCACGCCGCTGCCGATCCAGCCGCTGAAGTAGCGGCCGGGGTTCTTCAGACGCCCCGCGCCCGGTCAGACTTGAAGCGCACGCGGAACTCCGTGAACGTGCCCGCGTCGAGCGAGTCGCGGATCTCGCTCATCAGGTTCAGGTAGTAGTGCAGGTTGTGGATGGTGGTGAGCATCGGCCCCAGCATCTCGCCGCAGCGGTCCAGGTGATGCAGGTAGGCGCGGCTGAAGCCTTCGCGCCCGCCGTCGTTCCAGCTCACGCCCGAGGTGCCCGCACAGGCGTGGCAGGTGCAGCTCGGGTCGATGGGCTGCGGATCGCTCTTGTGGCGCGCGTTGCGCATCTTCAGGTCGCCGAAGCGGGTGAAGAGCGTGCCGTTGCGCGCATTGCGCGTGGGCATCACGCAGTCGAACATGTCCACGCCGTCGGCCACGCCCTGCACCAGGTCCTCGGGCGTGCCCACGCCCATCAGGTAGCGCGGCTTGTTGGCGGGCAGCCGGTGCGGCGTGTGGCCCATGATGTGCAGCATCTCTTCCTTGGGCTCGCCCACGCTCACGCCGCCGATGGCGTAGCCGGGGAAATCCATGTCGACCAGCGCGGCAAGCGACTCCTCCCGCAGGTTCTCGTACATGCCGCCCTGCACGATGCCGAAGAGCGCGTTCGGGTTCTGCAGGCGGGTGAATTCCGCCTGGCAGCGCTTGGCCCAGCGCAGGCTCAGCTCCATCGAGATGCGCGCCTCGGCCTCGGTCGTGATGTGGCCCTTGGTGTCGTAGGGCGTGCACTCGTCGAACTGCATCACGATGTCGCTGTTCAGGATGGTCTGGATCTGCATCGAGACCTCCGGCGTGAGGAACAGCTTGTCGCCGTTGACCGGGGAGGCGAACTTCACGCCCTCCTCGCTGATCTTGCGCATCGCGCCCAGCGACCACACCTGGAAGCCGCCGGAATCGGTGAGGATGGGCTTGTCCCACTTCTCGAACTGGTGCAGCCCGCCGAAGCTGGCCATCACGTCGAGGCCCGGGCGCATCCACAGGTGGAAGGTGTTGCCCAGGATGATCTGCGCGCCCATCTCTTCGAGGCTGCGCGGCATCACGCCCTTGACCGTGCCGTAGGTGCCCACGGGCATGAAGATCGGCGTCTGCACCTTGCCGTGGTTGAGCGTGAGCGTGGCGCGGCGCGCGTGGCTGTCGGGGTCGGTCTTTAGGAGTTCGAAGTTCAGCATCAGGGCTTGGAGAAGTATTTGACGCCGGGCAGTCCATCGAAGTGCGCGTCCTGCGTCCAGAGCGTGGCGCCGCGCGCCTGCGCCGTGGCGTAGATGAGGCTGTCGGCAAAAGGAAGACCGTTGTCGGCGGCTCCCAGGCACAAGGCGGCATCGAGTTCGACCACATCGCCTTGCTGCATGTAGGCCGCGGCACGTGATGCGATGGAGGCATCGCGGATTCGGCGCAGTGTCTTGTAGACCTCGTACAGGGTCACCACTGGAACGACGAGCAAGCTGGGGTCGGCCGCAGCGGGCTGGTAGAGCTTCGCGCGCTCGGTGGCACCGAAGACTTCGAGCCAGCAGGACGAATCCAGAACCAGAGGCCCGACGGGGGCCTTGACGGAACTGCGCGCCATCAGAAGCGCTCGGGATCGTCGACGATATCCGTCGGGATGCCGCGCAACTCGGCTTGCAGCTCTTCCAGCGTCGGGACGGGGATCAGCTCGATGGCCTTGCCGTGCCGCACGACGCTGAATCGTGCGCCCGGCTCAATGGCCATCTGTTCGCGGATGACTTGAGGGATGACCACCTGGAATTTGGAGGAAACGGTAACGGTTGGCATATCGATATCCGATTAGTAAGCGGAATTATATCGATCGTCAAATTGGGGTGTTCGTACGAGCCAACAGCATCGAATCGCCATAGCTGAAGAAGCGATAGCGTTCGGCGATGGCGTGGGCATACAGCCCCATCACCCGCTCGTAGCCCGCGAAGGCCGAGACCAGCATCATCAGCGTGCTCTTGGGCAGGTGGAAGTTGGTCACCAGCAGGTCGACGTGCTCGAAGACGAAGCCCGGCGTGATGAAGATGCGCGTGTCGCCCGCGGCCTCGCCGCTCCTGGCCCACGACTCGAGCGTGCGCACGGTGGTCGTGCCCACGGCCACGATGCGGCCGCCACGCGCCTTGCATTCGGCGATCGCGCGCTGCGTGGCCTCGGGCACTTCGTAGCGCTCGGCGTGCATCGTGTGTTCCGAAATGTTCTCGGTTTTCACCGGCTGGAAGGTGCCGGCGCCCACGTGCAGCGTGACGTTGGCGCGTTGCACGCCGTTGGCCTCCAGCTCGGCCAGCAGGCCTTCGTCGAAGTGCAGGGCGGCGGTGGGCGCGGCCACCGCGCCGGGCACGCGCGCGAACACGGTCTGGTAGCGGCTCTCGTCCTCGGCCGAATCGGTGTGGGTGATATAGGGCGGCAGCGGCACGTGGCCGCAGCGCTCCATCAGCATGTAGGGGTTCTCGCCGGTGTCGCTCTCGAAGGCGAAGCGGAAGAGGGCGCCGTTCTCGTCGGGCCAGCGGCCCAGCAGCGTGGCGCGGAAGCCGCCGACCATCTCCAGCGTGGTGCCCACGGTCGGCTTCTTGCTGACCTTCATGTGCGCCACGACCTCCTGGCCCTGCAGCACGCGCTCGACCAGCAGCTCTAGCTTGCCGCCGGTGGGCTTCTCGCCGAAGAGGCGGGCCTTCACCACGCGGGTGTCGTTGAAGACGAGCAGGTCGCCCGGGCGCAGCAGCGAGGGCAGGTTCCTGAAGATGCGGTCGACCGGTGCGGGCCCCGTGCCATCGAGCAGGCGGGAGGAGGTTCGTTCGGGGGCCGGGTGTTGCGCCACCAGCTCGGGCGGCAGGGCGAAATCGAAATCGGAGAGCGTGAAAGCGCGCATGTGCTTGAGGGCCGGACGGGCCCGTTCCAAGAAAAGACGGGAAGCGGTGGGGGCTCCACTCGACGCCGTGGATGCACGGTGCGGGGGAAGGCCCGGATTGTCCCATGCCGCGAAAGCCGGCCTTTTCCGCAGGGTTGTCGAGGCAGAATCGGCGGATGGTCGATTCACAAGCTGCGCGTGTTGCCTCGGGCTCGTCGTCCGGCCCCTCCGAAGGTGAGCTCTTCAAGAAGATCCTCGGCAGCGCCTGGCAGGGCCTGCATCCCGACATCCGCCGCCGCTTCGACAAGAACCCGTCGCCGGGCAAGGCGCTGCACTACCTGGGCTCGCTGAGCGAGCTGCGCTGCTCGCGCTTCGGCAAGCTGCTGGGGCACATCACGCAGCCGATGATCCAGGGCGCACTCATTCCCTACAGCGACGCCGACTTCCCCGTGGAGATCCAGGTCTACGCCAAGCCGCGGGACCCGGCCATCTACAAGCAGCGCATCTACCGCCTGCGCAATCGCAAGCCGATCCAGTTCACCAGCTTCATGCGCGAGAGCGAGCGCGGCGAGGTGCTGGAGTACGTGGGCATGGGGCTGGGCATGAAGCTGGTGCTGAGCGTGGAGAACGGCAGCCTGCACTTCCAGAGCGACGGCTATTTCTGGGACGTATTCGGCTGGCGCATTCCGCTGCCCGGCGTGCTCACGCCCGGCAAGACTTTCCTCTGGCACCACAACGAGACACCGGAGCGCTTCAACATCCGCATCGAAATCCGCCACTGCCTGATGGGCACGACCTTCACCCAGGTCGGCGTGTTCGAGGAGATCGCCGAGCCGAAGGCGGTGCCCGCATGATCGACACGCACCTGCTTGCGCTGCAGCTCATGGCCGCGCAAGGCGCGCTCGGCGCCTTCGACACGCTCTACCACCACGAGGGCACCGAAGCGCTGCCGCGGCGCGGCACGGCCGGGCGCGAGCTGGCGATCCACGCCACGCGCTCGTCGATCTACTGCGCCCTCTTCATCGGGCTGTCGTCCTGGGCCTGGCATGGCGCATGGGCGTGGGTGCTGCTCGCGGTGTTCGGCGTCGAGATCGTGCTCACGCTGTGGGACTTCGTGGTCGAAGACCGCAGCCGCCTGCTGCCGCCCACCGAGCGCGTGACGCACACGGTGCTGGCCATCAACGCGGGCGCCTTCATCGCGCTGCTGGCGATGAACGCGACGGATTGGGCAGCGCAGCCGACCGCGATGGTGTGGCAGCCGCAGGGCTGGCTCGGCGCCTTCCTCGCGCTGTGCGGCGCGGGCGTGGGCCTGTCGGGCCTGCGCGATGCCTTCGCGGCGCGCGCGCTCTTCAGGCGCGGCGCGCAGGAGCGGGCGCGCGATGCCCAGGCGCCGGTGCGCTTCGGATCGAAGCCGCAGCGCGTGCTGGTGACGGGCGGCACGGGCTTCATCGGCCAGCTGCTCGTGCGTCATCTGGTGGCCGACGGCCATGCCGTGACGGTCTGGACGCGTGATGCGCGATCGGCCGCGTGGAACTTCGGCGGCGCGGTGCGCTGCGTGCAGTCGCTCGACGACGTGCCGGCGGCCGATGACATCGACGTGGTCGTCAACCTCGCGGGTGCGCGCATCCTGGGCATGCGCTGGAGCGAGCGGCGCAAGGCGCAGCTGCTGCAAAGCCGCGAAGGGCTCACTCGGCAGCTGGTCGCGTGGATCGCGCAACGGCCACGCAAGCCATGGCTGCTGCTGTCCGGCTCCGCCATCGGCTATTACGGCGTGCAGCCGCAGGGCGACGTGAGCGAACTCGCGGAAGACGCGCCGCCGCAGCCGATCTTCATGTCCCAGCTGTGCCAGCGCTGGGAGCGGGCGGCGCAAGCGGCGGTGGCGCACGGCGTGCACGTGGCCTGCATGCGCTTCGGCTTCGTGCTGGGCCACCAGGGCTCGCTGCCGCAGCTGCTGCTGCCGATCTCGCTGGGCATCGGCGGGCGGCTGGGCAGCGGGCGGCAGTGGCTGTCGTGGGTGCATGTGCACGACCTGATCCGCGCGATGGCGCACGTGTGGACACTGACCGAGAACGCTGCGGCACCCCCGGCCGCGCAGGCGTTCAACTTCACCGCGTCCGGTGCCCTGAGCCAGGAGGAATTCACCCGCGTCGCCGCGAGCGTGCTGCATCGGCCCTGCTGGATGCCGACGCCCGCCGCGCCGGTGAAGCTGCTGCTCGGCGAGCAAGCCGACCTGCTGCTCGAAGGCCAGCGCGTGGTGCCGGCGCGGCTGCTGCAGTCGGGCTTCGGCTTCATGTTCCCCGACGCCCGCAGCGCCTTGACGGACCTTTGCCGGCCGCGCTAGAAGACTCGTCCGTGCCCGCCAAGAAAGCCCCTACTCCCACCGCCGAAGCGGCCGCCGCCGCGCCGGAGAAGCCGTCGCCGCCGGGTTCCGGCCTGAGCCAGGTCCAGCGCGCGCTGCGCAAGCTCGGCCTCGTGCGCGACATCGACTTCGCGCTCTACCTGCCGATGCGCTACGAGGACGAGACGCGCATCGTGCGCATCGCCGACACGCGCGACGGCGACGTGGCGCAGGTCGAGGGCGTGGTCACCGAATGCGAGGTGGTCTACCGGCCGCGCCGCCAGCTCATCGCGACCATCGACGACGGCAGCGACACCTGCCAGCTGCGCTTCTTCAACTTCTATCCCTCGCAGCAGAAGCAACTCGCGGTTGGCGCGAAGGTGCGCGTGCGTGGCGAGGTGCGCGGGGGCTTCGTGGGGCGGCAGATCATGCACCCCACGGTGAAGGCGGCTGGCACCGCGCTACCGAACGCGCTCACGCCCGTGTACTCGACGGTGGCGGGGCTCGCGCAGCCGGTGCTGCGACGCGAGGTGCGCTCGGGCCTGGCGCGCGCGGTGCTCGACGAAACCGTTCCCGTGCAGATCGGCTTTCGCGGCGCGTGGAACCTGCGCGATTCGCTGACTTTCCTGCACTACCCGACGCCCGACGTGGCGATCGCCACGCTCGAAGACCACAGCCATCCCGCCTGGCAGCGCATCAAGGCAGAGGAGCTGCTCGCGCAGCAGCTCTCGCAGCTGCAGGCGCGGCTGGAGCGCGCGGCGCAGCGCGCGCCGGTGCTGCCGCCCGCACCGCCCGAGCCCGACGCGGCCTCGCTGCATGCGCAGCTGCTTGCCGTGCTGCCTTTCGGCCTCACGGGTGCGCAGCAGCGTGTCGGCGAGGAGATCACGCGCGACCTTGGCCGCGAGATCCCGATGCACCGGCTGCTGCAGGGCGACGTGGGCTCGGGCAAGACGGTGGTGGCGGCGCTCGCTGCGGCACGCTGCATCGACGCGGGCTTCCAGTGCGCGCTGATGGCGCCTACCGAAATCCTCGCGGCGCAGCACTTCGGCAAGCTCGTCGGCTGGCTCGATCCGCTGCTGGCGGCGCGCGGCCAGCGCGTGGCGTGGCTCACGGGCAGCCAGAGGAAGAAGGAGCGCGACGAGATGTCGGCGGCGGTGGAAAGCGGCCAGGCCGCGCTCGTCATCGGCACGCACGCGGTCATCTCGGAGAAGGTGCGCTTCAGGAGTCTCGCGCTCGCGATCATCGACGAGCAGCATCGCTTCGGCGTCGCGCAGCGCCTTGCGTTGCGCGGCAAGGCGCAAGGGCACCTGGAACCCCACCTGCTGATGATGAGCGCCACGCCCATCCCGCGCACGCTGGCGATGAGCTACTACGCCGACCTCGATGTCTCCACCCTCGACGAGCTGCCGCCGGGCCGCACGCCCATCATCACCAGGCTGGTGGCCGACCACCGGCGCGACGAGGTCATCGACCGCATCCACTCCCAGATCGCGCAGGGCCGGCAGGTCTACTGGGTGTGCCCGCTGATCGAGGAGAGCGAGGCCATCGACCTGCGCAACGCCACCGAGACGCGCGACGAGCTGGCCGAAACATTGGGCGAGCCCATCCAGGTGGGCCTGCTGCATTCGCGCATGCCCACGGCCGAGAAGCAGGCGGTGATGGCGGCCTTCACCGCCAACGAGATCCAGGTGCTGGTGAGCACCACCGTGATCGAAGTGGGCGTGGACGTGCCCAACGCCTCGCTGATGGTCATCGAGCATGCGGAGCGCTTCGGCCTCTCGCAGCTGCACCAGCTGCGCGGCCGCGTGGGGCGCGGCGCGGCGGCCTCGGCCTGCGTGCTGCTCTATGCGCCGGGCGACAGCGGCCGCGTCGGCGAGGCGGCGCGCGCGCGGCTCAAGGCCATGGCCGAGACCAGCGACGGCTTCGAGATCGCGCGGCGCGACCTCGAGATACGCGGCCCCGGCGAATTCCTCGGTGCGCGCCAGTCGGGCGCGCCGCTGCTGCGCTTTGCCGACCTCACGACCGACACGCTGCTGCTCGACTGGGCCCGCGAGCTCGCGCCGGTCATGCTGCGCAAGCACCCCGACCTGGCGCAGCGGCACATCGACCGCTGGCTGGGCACCAAGGCCGAATACCTCAAAGCCTGAAGATTCTTTCGTGGAACACCGCGGAACCGGCTTTGCCGGGCCGCAGGTGTCGCCCCCGGCGAGGGGGGGGGCAGCGACACGAAGTGCGCGGAGCCTGGGGGAGCGCTTCCTATGCGGGGCGGCGCGTGAAGGCCAGGATCAGCCCGAAGCCGACCATCATGCTGCCGCTCACGCGGTTGAACCACCGCATCGCGCGGCTGCCATTCGCCAGCCGGCGCATGCGCGCGCCGAGCAGCGCGTAGAGCGCGATCGCCACCAGCTCGAACACCAGGAAGGTCAGGCCCAGCAGCAGGTAGCTGGAGGCATAGGCGCCCGGCACCACGAACTGCGGGAAGAAGGCGGTGAACACCAGGATGGCCTTCGGGTTGCCCGCCGCCACGGTGAACTCTTGCCGGATGAGGGCGCGCATCGAGGGCGGCGCGAATGCGGCGTCGCGCGCCTGCACCTCGGCCGTGGGCGCCGGTGCGCGCAGCAGGCGGATGCCGATCCACACCAGGTAGGCCGCGCCGATGTACTTGATGACGTCGAAGGCCAGCTCCGAAGCCACCAGCACCGCGCCCATGCCCAGCCCGGCGATGGCGATCATGATCGCGAAAGCCACGAGCCTGCCGCTGGCCGCGATGACCGCGGGCGACACGCCGTGCCTGGCGCCGTTGGTCACCGACAGCAGGTTGTTGGGCCCGAAGGCCATGTTGATGGCGAAGCAGGCCGGCAGGAAGAGCAGGTAGGCAGACAGGGTCATGGCGAGTGTCCTTCAGGGGAGGACAGCCATTATCCGCAGGCCCTAGCTGTCGATGCCGCCCTCGGGCATGCTGCGCGCATAGACCGCCAGCACGATGCGCTCGGAGTGCACCAGGTAGTCGTTGAGCGCGGCCGAGCCCTCGGCGAACTTGCCGGCCTCGATGAGTTCGAGCAGCTTCATGTTCATGTCGACGTAGGGCGCGTGCAGGAACTCCGGGTCCTTCAGCAGGCCGAAGGCCAGCCGCAGCTCGACCAGGATGTGGGCGAACAGGTTGTTCAACCGCTCGCTGTCGGCCAGCTCCACGATGCCCTTGTGGAACTCCATGTTGGCCGTGCCCACGCCCAGCCAGTCGCCGGCCTCGCGGCACTTCAGCGCCATCTCCACCGCCTCGCGCATGTGCTTCTTGGCCGGGTGCCGCGGGTAGGCCTGCGCTAGCGCCTGGCATTCGATGAGCCGTCGCACGCGGTAGATGTCGATGATCGACGCGATGCTCGGCACCGCCACGAACACGCCGCGGTTGGGCGCGTGCTTGAGGAGCCCCTCCTTGGTCAGCGTGCGGAACACCTCGCGCAGGGTGTTGCGCGAGATCTCGAAGCTGTCGGCCAGCGCGGCTTCCGACAGCCGCTGCCCCGGCGAGAACTCGCCCTTCACGATCTTCTGGCGGATCAGCTCCGCGACCCGGTCGTTGAGCGTCTGTGCGCCGGCTGCGGCAGGCGGGGCGGATGGGGTCGTCGAGGCCGGAGGGGTCATGCCGAAAGGGGAAGGCAGCTAAGGGAGGGTCCGTGAACCCGGGCGTTTTTAGCAGGTTTTCCCCGCCGGACCGGCAAAAGACGGGCCCGGCCGGATGCACCAGACGGTGGCGCGCTCAGGGTTTTCATGGGGTCATGCAGGCACTGTTGTTGGGCACACTCTCATAAATTGTTCAACAATTTATTTGAAATGAGTGGTTCATGAGAAATGAATTGCTCATTCATTGGCACGCAGCTTGCAAGAAGCGGCCAGCCGGAATCCCGGCGCAAGGTGTCTCCGAATCACCAAACGAAAGACCAACATGACTCCTGACATCCCTCACCTCTGGCCGCTGATCGGCGTCGCCGTGATCATTGCGGGCTTCGTCCTGCGCTTCAATCCGATGCTGGTGGTGATCGTCACCGCCGTCGCCACCGCGGCGGCCGCGGGCTTCGGCCCGATGGCGATCCTCACGGCCATCGGCAACGGCTTCATCAAGACGCGCAACCTGCCGCTGATCATTCTTCTGCCGCTGGCGGTGATCGGCCTGCTCGAGCGCCACGGCCTGCGCCAGCACGCGCAGAACTGGATCAGCCGCATCAAGTCGGCCACCGCCGGGCGCCTGCTCATCGTGTACCTGGCCGCGCGCGAACTTACGGCGGCCATGGGCCTGACCAGCCTGGGCGGCCATCCGCAGATGGTGCGTCCGCTGCTCGCGCCGATGGCCGAGGGCGCCACCGAGACGCGCTACGGCAAGCTGCCCGACCGCATCCGCCACAAGCTGCGCGCCTATGCGGCGGCCACCGACAACGTGGGCCTGTTCTTCGGCGAGGACATCTTCGTGGCCTTCGGCGCCATCGTGCTGATGACCACCTTCCTGCACGAGGCCGGCATCGACGTGGAGCCGCTGCACGTCGCGATGTGGGGCATCCCGACGGCCATCGCCGCCTTCGTGATCCACGCCTGGCGCCTGCGCCGGCTCGACCAGGCGCTGGCGCGCGAGCTCGACGGCAAGCCTGAAGTGCCCACGGTTCCCTCGGTGCCCGCAACGCAAGAGGGCCGCTAATCATGATCCTCTCGATCCAGCACCTCTACATCCTGGTCGGCCTGATCCTCGCGATCACCGCGGTGATGACGCTGGCCGACCGCCAGCATCCCAAGCGCTACACCAGCGCGCTTTTCTGGGGCCTCTATTCGCTGGTCTTCCTGGTCGGCGACAAGCTGCCGCCCGCGCTGGTGGGCGTGGGCGCCATCGCCATGGCCGTCATCGCCGGCATGCGCGGCGTGGGCGCGGGCAAGCACGACGAGCCGACGCCCGCCCAGTACGAGGCCAGTGCGAAGCGCCTGGGCAACAAGCTCTTCATGCCGGCGCTGGCGATCCCGCTGGTCACCGTGATCGGCACGGTGCTCGTGAGCAAGGTCAAGATCGGCGACGCCTTCCTGCTCGACCCCAAGAACACCACGCTGGTGAGCCTGGGCGTGGGCTGCGTGGCGGCGCTGGCGCTGGCCTGCTGGCTGACGCGCGAGACGCCGGTGCAGGGCATGCGCGAGTCGCGCCGCCTGACCGACGCGCTGGGCTGGGCCGTGGTGCTGCCGCAGATGCTGGGCATGCTGGGCCTGGTGTTCTCCGACGCGGGCGTGGGCAAGGCGGTGGCGTACGTCACCACCAGCTACATCAACATGGACATCCGCTTCGTTGCCGTCGCGGTCTACGTGCTGGGCATGGCGCTCTTCACCATCATCATGGGCAACGGCTTCGCGGCCTTCCCGGTGATGACGGGCGGCGTGGGCGTGCCGGTGCTGGTGGGCGTGTACCACGGCGACCCGGCGGTGATGGCGGCCATCGGCATGTTCTCGGGCTACTGCGGGACGCTGATGACGCCGATGGCGGCCAACTTCAACATCGTGCCGGCGGCGCTGCTGGAGCTGCCCGACAAGAACGCGGTGATCCGCGTGCAGATACCGACCGCGGCCACGCTGCTGGTGGTCAACATCTTCCTGATGTACTTCCTGATGTTCCGCTGAGGCCGCTGCATGACCACCGATGACAAGGCGCCCCGGGTGCTGGTCGCGGGCTTCGAGCCGTTCGAGAACGATCCCGTCAACCCCGCGTGGGAGATCGCCCGCGCGCTCGAGGGCTGGCGCTGCGAAGGCACCGTGGTGCAGGCGCTGCAGCTGCCCTGCGTGTTCGGCCGCTCGATCCACGTGCTCGACGCCGCCATGGCGGGCATCGCGGAGAGCGGCAGGCCGCTGCCGCTGGTGCTGTGCATCGGCGCCGCGGGCGGGCGCACAGAGATCTCGCTGGAGCGCGCCGCGCTGAATGTCGACGACGCGCGCATTCCAGACAACGCCGGCTACCAGCCCATCGACATCGAGGTGGAGGCGGGCGGCCCCGCCGCCTACTTCTCGACGTTGCCGATCAAGGCCATGGTGCGCGACATGCGCGCCGCCGGGCTGCCCGCGGCGGTGTCCAACAGCGCCGGCACCTTCGTGTGCAACCACATCTTCTACGCGCTGATGCACCGCCTCGCGACCCGGCCGATGCTGGCGCACACGCGCGGCGGCTTCGTGCATGTGCCCTACCTGCCCGAACAGGCCGCCTCCAAACCGGGCGTGGCGAGCATGGCGCTGCAGACGCAGGTGGAAGCCTTCCGCGTGGCGATCCGCACCGCGCTGCTCGTGCGCGACGACGTGCGGGAGACGGCGGGCCGCCTCCACTGACCGACTCACCGAAGACCGAACGATGAACATCGACTTGAACAGCGACCTCGGCGAGAGCCTTGGCGCATGGCGCATGGGCGACGACGCCGCCATGCTTTCCCTCGTGAGCAGCGCCAACGTGGCCTGCGGCTTCCATGCGGGCGACCCGGCCGGCATCCTGCGCACGCTGCGGCAGGCGAAGGAGCGCGGCGTCGCCATCGGCGCGCACGTTGCCTACCGCGACCTCGTGGGCTTCGGGCGCCGCAACATGGACGTGGAGAGCGCCGACCTGCGCGCCGACGTGATCTACCAGATCGGCGCGCTCAAAGGCCTGGCCGCTGCGGCCGGCACCACGGTGCGCTACGTGAAGCCGCACGGCGCGCTCTACAACACCATCGCCCACGACGAGCGCCAGGCGCGCGACGTGATCGCCGCCATCCGCGAGATCGACGCCAGCCTGGTGCTGGTGGCGCTCGCGGGCTCGCCGCTGCTGGGCTGGGCGCGCGACGCTGGCCTGCGCGCGGTGGCCGAGGCCTTCGCCGACCGTGCCTACACGCCCAATGGCACGCTGGTGTCCCGCCGCGAACCCGGCGCGGTGCTGCACGACGCCGAAGAGGTGGCCGCGCGCATGCTGCGGCTGGCTTCCGAAGGCCTGGTTACGGCCATCGACGGCAGCACCGTGCGCATCGAGGCCGAATCGGTCTGCGTGCACGGCGACAGCCCCGGCGCGGTGGAGATGGCGCGCCGGGTGCGCGCGCTGCTGGAGCAGTCGGGCGTGGCGATCCGCTCTTTCGTGGACGCCGCATGACGACGATGCGCTTCCTGCCGGTCAACCTGAATGCGGTGCTGGTCGAGCTCGAAGACCTGGCGCAGACGCTCGCGCTGCTGGCCTCGCTGCGCGCCGAGCCCATCGCGGGCATCGAGGAGCTGGTGCCCGCGGCGCGCACGCTGCTCATCACCTTCCGGCCGGCCGCAATTTCAGCCGGCGAGCTCGCGCGGCAGGTCGGCGCGCGCAGCCTCGACGCGAGCGAGGCGCGCAGCGAAAGGCGCATCGAGATTCCGGTGCGCTACGACGGCGAGGACCTGGCCGAGGTGGCCGGGCTGCTCGGCATCACGCCCGACGAAGTCGTGCGCCGCCACACCGGCAGCGACTACAACGTGGCCTTCACCGGTTTCGCGCCCGGCTTCGCGTACCTCTCGGGCGGGCACCCGAGCCTGAACGTGCCGCGCCGCAAGGTGCCGCGCACGCGCATTCCCGCCGGCGCCGTCGGGCTCGCGGGCAGCTTCAGCGGCGTGTACCCGCAGGCCAGCCCGGGCGGCTGGCAGATCATCGGCGTGACCGACACGCCGATGTGGGACCTGTCGCGCGATACGCCCGCGCTGCTGCAGCCGGGCGATTCGGTGCGCTTCGTCGACGTGACCGGCCAGCCGCGCGCGAAGGTGCAGGCCGCTGCCGCGCCTGCGCAACCGGCCGTGCCGAAGAGCGGCTGCGCCCTGGAGATCCGCGCCCCGGGCCTGCAGTCGCTGCTGCAGGACGGCGGCCGCCACGGGCAGGCGAAGCAGGGCGTGTCGGCTTCCGGCGCGATGGACCGGCGCTCGCTGCAGGCGGCCAACCGGCTCGTCGGCAATGCCTCCGACGCCGCGTGCATCGAGGTCGCCTACGGCGGCTTCCAGCTCGCCTGCCGCGGCGATGCGGTGGTGGCGGTCACCGGCGCCGAAGCTCCGGTCACGCTGACCCGCGCGGATGGCGCCCGGTGGCAGCTGCCACGCTACCAGCCCATCGCGCTGGCCGACGGCGACGTGCTCGCGCTTGGCGAGCCGACGGCCGGCATCCGCAGCTACATCGCGGTGCGCGGCGGCTTCGACATCGCGCCCGTGCTCGGCAGCCTCTCGACCGACACGCTCGCGCGCGTCGGCCCCGCCGTCCTCGCCGCGGGCGACGTGCTGCCCGTGCGCGCGGTGTCCGCCGGTGCGCTGGTCGGCGAGCCCGAGGCGCCGCCGGCCGGCCTGCCCACCGTGCACGAGGAAGTGGTGCTCGACATCGTGCTCGGCCCGCGCACCGACTGGTTCACGCCCGACGCGGTCGAGTTGCTCTGCGGCCAGGCATGGACCGTCACGCCGCAGTCGAACCGCGTCGGCATCCGCCTTGCCGGCGAAGCGGCGCTGCAGCGCGCGAACCACGCCGAGCTGCCCAGCGAGGGCACCGCGCGCGGCTCGATCCAGGTGCCGGCGAGCGGCCAGCCCGTGCTGTTCCTGGCCGACCATCCGCTGACGGGCGGCTATCCCGTGATCGCCTCCGTCGCCACCCATCACCTCGACCGCGCGGGCCAGATCCCCGTGAACGCGCGCGTCCGATTCAGGCCCATGGCCCAGTGAAAGCCTCCCCATGAAGAAAGTACTGATCGCCAACCGGGGCGAAATCGCCGTGCGCATCGCGCGCGCCTGTGCCGACCACGGCGTGCAATCCGTCGCGGTGTATGCCGACGCCGACCTGAATGCGCTGCACGCGCGCATGGCCGACGAGGCCTACGGACTCGACGGCAACAAGCCCGCCGACACTTACCTCAACATTGCCAAGCTGCTCGACGTGGCCGCGCGCAGCGGTGCCGACGCGGTGCATCCGGGCTACGGCTTCCTCTCGGAGAGCGCGGCCTTCGCGCAGGCCGTCATCGACGCCGGCCTCACCTGGATCGGCCCACCGCCGGCCGCCATCGCGATGCTGGGCGACAAGGTGCAGGCCCGCAAGCTCGCGATGAAGGTCGGCGCGCCGCTGGTGGCGGGCACGGCCGATCCGGTGAAGGACGCAAGCGAGGTGCTCGCCTTTGCCGAGAAGCACGGCCTGCCGGTCGCGATCAAGGCCGCGTTCGGCGGCGGCGGGCGCGGCATCAAGGTGGCGTGGCGGCTCGACGAGGTCGAGGGCCTCTACGAATCGGCGGTGCGCGAGGCGGTGACGGCCTTCGGGCGCGGCGAGTGCTATGTCGAGCAGTTCCTCGACCGCCCGCGCCATGTCGAGGCGCAGGTGCTGGCCGACACGCACGGCAACGTGGTCGTGCTCGGCACGCGCGACTGCTCGCTGCAGCGGCGCAACCAGAAGCTGGTGGAAGAAGCGCCCGCGCCCTTCCTGAGCGACGCGCAGCGCGAGCGCATCCATCAGGCCGCGCGCGACATCTGCGCGGAGGCCGGCTACACCGGCGCGGGCACGGTCGAGTTCATGCTGAGCGCGAGCGGCGCGATCTCCTTTCTCGAAGTGAACACGCGGCTTCAGGTGGAGCATCCGGTGACGGAGGAAACCACGGGCATCGACCTCGTGATCGAGCAACTGCGCATCGCCGAAGGCCTGCCGTTGCGGATCAAGGAGACGCCCGCGCCGCGCGGCCATGCCTTCGAGTTCCGCATCAACGCCGAGGACGTGGGGCGCGGCTTCCTGCCCTCGCCCGGGCCGGTCAAGGTGTTCGACGCGCCCTCGGGGCCGGGCGTGCGCGTGGATGCCGGCGTGGAGTCGGGCTCGCAGGTGCCGGGCACCTTCGATTCGCTGATGGCCAAGCTCATCGTCACCGGCGCCACGCGCGAGCAGGCCATCGCGCGGGCGCGGCGCGCGCTGACGGAGTTCCGCATCGAGGGCCTGCCGACGGTGCTGCCCTTCCATCGCGCGGTGATGGCGCACCCGGACTTCGTCTCGGGCGACGCCTTCAAGGTGCACACGCGCTGGATCGAGACCGACTTCGCCAACGGCGAGACGCCGGCCCTGCGCCCCGATCCGCTGCCCGACGCCGCGCTGCTGCGCACGGCGATCGAACTCGACGGGCGGCGCATGGCGGTGGGCCTGCCGGCGGTGCTGCTGAGCGGGCTCTCGTCGGCGGCCGGGGGGGCCGTGACCGCTCCCGCGTCGCAGGCACCCGCGGCGGATGCAGCCGCGGTGGCCGCGCCCGTCTCGGGCACGGTGCAGGCATGGAAGGTGGCCGACGGTGACGAGGTCACAGAGGGCGCCGTCATCGCGGTGATGGAGGCGATGAAGATGGAGATGCAGGTGCTCGCGCATCGCGCGGGTCGCATCGCCATCTCGGTGGCCGGGGGCGGTTACGTGGCGGTCGGCGCCGCCATCGCGACCATCGCCTGAAAGACAGCGGCATGACCAGCGGCAGCATCACGCGGCGCGGCTTCGCATGGCTGGCGTGCGGGGCCGGCCTTCTGCCGCCGGCCGCGTGGTCGGCGCAGGCCGTCGTGTGGCGGCTGGCCACCGGCTATCCGGCGGAGAACTTCCACACCGCCAACCTGCTGGCGATGGCGAAGGAGGTGGAGGCCGCGACCGGCGGGCAGCTTCGCATCGAGGTGCATCCGGGCAACACGCTGTTCGCGCTGAACGCGATCCGCGCGGCCGTGCAGGAGGGCAAGGTCGAGGCCGGCGAAGCCATCATGAGCAGCCTCGCCGCCGACGTGCCGCTGGCGGGCGCCGACTCCGTTCCCTTCATCACGCGCAGCTATGCCGATGCGCAATTGCTGTGGCGCATCCAGCGCCCGCTGATCGAGCAGGACTTCGCGCAGCGCGGCATGCGCGTGCTCTATGCGGTGGCATGGCCGCCGCAGGGCCTCTTCTCGACGCGGCCGCTCGGCGGCGTGGGCGACCTGCGCGGCATGCGCATGCGCGCCTACAACGACACCACCGCGCGCATTGCGACGCTGATGGGCGCGGTGCCCGTCGACGTTCCGGCCACCGGCCTGGGCAAGGCGCTGGCCGAAGGCCGCATCGACTGCATGCTGACTTCCGCCGTGACCGGCGTGGAGAACCAGGCGTGGCAGTCGATGCGCTACTTCTACGAGATCAACGCGTGGTTTCCGAAGAACCTCGTGTTCGTCAACGCCAGGGCGTGGGACGGGCTCGACCCGTCGTCGCGCAACTCGCTGGCCGCCGCAGGCGCGCTCGCCGAGACGCGCGGATGGGCCCGCAGCGCCGAGGCCGCCGCCCGCTCGACGGACGAACTGCGGCGCAACGGCGTGAAGATCGAGCCGGTGCCTTTCCTGCTGGGGCGCGACCTGCAGCGCCTCGGCGAGAACTTTTCGCTGAACTGGGTCAAGCAGGTGGGCACGGCCGCCAACGGCATCTTCATTCCGTATTTCGAGAAGCGCTGAAGACCGCGCGCGGAGGGAAAACCCTACGCCCAGGAGATGAAGTTGCTGCATTGCAACATTCCATTTCCCGCGCTTGTGCTTGCGGTTACGACGAAAGCCATCGGATTTTCCGGCCGCGAATCGGGTGACCACTTCCCGATGAAATCTTTCTTTCTCAATCACCCACGTGAAATATTTTCAGTGGCGAAGCTGTCGCTGAAATTATTGAAACAGCTTGTACATTGATTCGGAGTTTGCGAATGTTTCCTGAGGGAAACGATCGCTGCCGATTCAATTCAAGACGTGGAGAAGTTCATGAGCACGGTCGATCCCCTGGGTGCCGCACCGGTCCTCACAACAGGCCAGATGGCGATGTGGCTCGGCGCGAAGTTCGCCTCGCCCGACACCAACTTCAACCTCGCCGAAGCCATCGAGATCGAGGGCTGGATCGATCCCGACGTCTTCATTGCTGCGATGCGGCAGGTCACCGAGGAAGCCGAGGCCACGCGCCTGAGCTTCGTCGACACGGCTCACGGTCCGCGGCAGGTGGTGGCGCCCGTCTTCACCGGCGAGATGCCGTTCCTGGACTTCAGCGGCGAGCCCGATCCTTCCGCTGCCGCGCAGGCCTGGATGCAGGCCGACTTCACGCGCAAGGACGACCTCGCGCGCGACCAGCTCTGGATGTCGGCGCTGATCCGCCTCGCCGACGACCACCACGTCTGGTACCACCGCAGCCATCACATCGTGCTCGACGGCTTCGGCGGCGGGCTCATCGCGCGCCGCTTCGCCGACGTCTACAGCGCCCGCATCGCCGGCACCGAAGTGCCCGAGGCATCGCGCCTCGCGCCCATTTCGCAATTGATGGAGGAAGACAAGGCCTATCGCGAATCGGGTCGATTCCCGCGCGACCGGCAGTACTGGACCGAGCGCTTCGCCGACGCGCCCGACCCGCTGAGCCTGGCCTCGCAGCGCTCGGTGAACGTCGGCGGCCTGTTGCGCCAGACCGCCTACCTGCCGGCCGAAAGCGTGCGCGCCCTGGCCGACATCGCGCAGCAGCTCGGCGCCACGCTGCCGCAGATCCTGATCGCGACCACCGCCGCCTACCTGTACCGCGCCACCGGCGTCGAGGACATGGTGATCGGCATTCCCGTCACCGCGCGGCACAACGACCGCATGCGCCGCGTGCCCGCGATGGTGGCCAACGCGCTGCCGCTGCGCCTGGCGATGCGCCCCGACCTGCCGGTGGCAGAGCTGATCGCCGAAGTGGGGCGGCAGATGCGGCAGATCCTGCGGCACCAGTCCTACCGCTACGAGCATCTGCGCAGCGACCTCAACATGCTGGTGAACAACCGGCAGCTCTTCACCACGGTGGTCAACGTCGAGCCCTTCGACTACGACTTCCGCTTCGCCGGCCACGCCGCATGGCCGCGCAACCTGTCCAACGGCACGGCCGAGGACCTGGGCATCTTTTTGTACGAGCGCGGCAACGGGCAGGACCTGCAGATCGACTTCGACGCCAACCCCGCGATCCACACTGCGCAATCGCTGGCCGACCACCAGCGCCGGCTGCTGGCCTTCATGAAGGCGGTGATCCGCCAGCCCGCACAGGCCATCGGCCACGTCGACCTGCTCGATGCCGCCGAGCGAGAGCAGCTGCTGGTGACGTGGAACGACACGATGCACGCAGTGCCCGAGACGAACGTCGTCGCGCTCATCGAAGCGCAGCTCGCCGCCAACCCGCAAGGCATCGCACTGCGCTTCGAGGGCGAGGCGATGAGCAACGAGGAACTCGACCACCGCGCCAACCGCCTCGCGCACCTGCTGCGCGCGCATGGCGCAGGCCCCGAGCGCACCGTGGCGCTGGCCATTCCGCGTTCCTTCGACCTGATGGTGGCGCTGCTCGCCACGCTGAAGACCGGCGCCGCCTACCTGCCGGTGGACCCGGACTTTCCGCAGGACCGCATCGCCTTCATGCTCGGCGACGCGCGGCCCGCCTGCCTCGTCACCACCGAAGCGCTCGCGGAGTCGCTGCCGGCAGATGTACCGAAGCTTCTGCTCGATGTAGCGCAAACGTTTGCTGCAATGGCGAATAGCGACGATGCAACGCCCGTCGTGGCCATCGACCCCGCGCATCCGGCCTACGTGATCTACACCTCCGGCTCCACCGGCAAGCCCAAGGGCGCGGTGGTGTCGCACCGCGCCATCGTCAACCGCCTGCGCTGGATGCAGGACCGCTACCGCCTGAAGGCCGATGACCGCGTGCTGCAGAAGACGCCGTCGAGCTTCGACGTGTCGGTGTGGGAATTCTTCTGGCCGCTGATCGACGGCGCCACGCTGGTGCTCGCGAAGCCCGGCGGCCACAAGGACGCGGCCTACCTCGCGAAGCTGATCGCCGATGAAGGCATCACCACCGCGCATTTCGTGCCGTCGATGCTGGAAGTGTTCCTGCTCGAGCCGAAGGCGCGCGAGTGCGCCTCGCTGCGGCGCGTGATCTGCAGCGGCGAGGCACTGTCGCCCGCGCTGGTGTCGCAGTTCCAGCGGCAGCTGCCGTGCGAGCTGCACAACCTCTACGGACCGACCGAGGCCGCGGTCGACGTCACTTCGTGGGAGTGCCCGCGCGAGGCTGAGGACGCGCCGTCTTCGCGCAGCAGCGTGCCCATCGGCCGGCCGATCTGGAACACGCAGATGCATGTGCTCGACAGCGGCCTGCAGCCCGTGCCTCCCGGCACCGCGGGCGAGCTGTACATCGCGGGCGTCGGCCTCGCGCGCGGCTATCTCGAGCGCCCGCTGCTGAGCGCCGAGCGCTTCGTGGCCAACCCTTACGGCGAGCCCGGCAGCCGCATGTACCGCACCGGCGACCTCGCGCGCTGGCGCGAGGACGGCAGCCTCGACTTCCTGGGCCGCGCCGACCAGCAGGTGAAGATCCGCGGCCTGCGCATCGAGCCCGGCGAGATCGAATCGGCGCTGCTGCAGCACGCGCAGGTCGCGCAGGCTGCGGTGGTCGCGCGGGAAGACGTGCCGGGCGAGAAGCGCCTCGTGGCCTACGTGGTGGCCGCCGAGGGTGCCGATCCGCAGGCGGCCGATCTGCGCACCCACCTCGCGCAGTCGCTGCCCGAGTACATGGTGCCCTCGGCCTTCGTCAACGTGCCGGCGCTGCCGCTGGGCCCCAGCGGCAAGCTCGACCGCCGCGCGCTGCCCGCGCCCGAGCTGCAGGCGGCCACGCCCTATGTGGCGCCGCGCACGCACACCGAGAAGACCCTCGCGCGCCTCTGGGCCGAGACGCTGCACCTGCCGCGCGTGGGCATCGAGGACAACTTCTTCGAGCTCGGCGGGCACTCGCTGATGATCGTGCAGCTGATCTCGATGATCCGGCAGCAGTTCATGATCGACCTGCCGCTGGACACGCTGTTCCAGGTCTCCACCATCGCCGGCCTCGCCGAGCTGCTCGACCAGGCCTCGCAGGCGAGGCCGAGCCTCGTGCCGATGCCGCGTCCGGCGCGCATTCCGCTGTCGTTCGCGCAGCGCCGCCTTTGGCTGATGAACCAACTGGAGAACGCCAACCCCGCCTACAACATGCCGCTGGCGCTGCGCCTGTCGGGCACGCTCGACCGCGCCGCACTGCAGTGGGCGCTCGACGACCTGGTGCAGCGCCACGAGAGCCTGCGCACCATCTACCCGAGCAAGGACGGGCTGCCCTACCAGCACATCCTCCAAGGCGAACAGGCCCGCGCGCTGCTGGTCGAGGCCGACAGCAGCGAGGACGGGATCGCCGCGCAGCTGCACGCCGCCGCCCGCACCGGCTTCGACCTCGGCACCACCGCGCCGCTGCGGCCGCAGCTCTTCAGGCTGGCCGATGACGAGCACGTGCTGCTGCTGCTCACCCACCACATCGTGGGCGACGGCGCCTCCCTGCTGCCGCTGGCGCGCGACTTGAGCGTGGCCTACGCCGCGCGCAGCGAAGGCAAGGCGCCTGGCTGGGCGCCGCTGCCGCTGCAGTACGCCGACTACGCGCTGTGGCAGCAGGAGCTGCTGGGCAGCGAAGACGACCCCGAGAGCATGGCCGGCCGCCAGCGCGAGTTCTGGCGCGAGACCCTGCGCGACCTGCCCGAGCGGCTGAGCCTGCCGGTCGACCGCCCGCATCCGGCCGTGCCCAGCTACCGCGGCGACGTGGTGCCGCTGCAGATTCCGCCGCAGGTGCACGAGCGCATGCTGCAGCTGGCGCGCGACGGCCAGGCCAGCGTCTTCATGGTGCTGCAGGCCGCGCTTGCGGGGCTGCTCAACCGGCTGGGCGCGGGGGACGACATCGTCATAGGAACGCCGGTGGCAGGCCGCAGCGATCACGCGCTGGACGAGCTCATCGGCTGCTTCGTCAACGCGCTGGTGCTGCGCACCGACCTCGCGGGCCAGCCCAGCCTGCGCGAGCTGGTCGCGCGGGTGCGCGCCACCAACCTCGCGGCCTATGCGAACCAGGAGTTCCCGTACGACCGCATCGTGGAGCTGCTGCGCCCGCAGCGCGGCGGCGCGAACCTGCCGCTGTTCCAGGTGATGCTGGGCTTCCAGAGCGGCAGCAACCGGCTCTCGTTCGGCCTGCCGGGCCTGTCGATCACGCCGCAGCCGGTGGAGGTGGACACGGCCAAGTTCGACCTGTCCTTCATCCTCGACGAGCAGCGCGGCGCCGACGGGCTGCCCGGCGGCATCGCGGGCGGCATCCAGTTCAGCATCGACATCTTCGACCGCGCGACCGTCGAGGCCATCGGCCAGCGGCTCGTGCGCCTGCTGGAGCAGGCCTGCGATGCGCCCGATGCCGCGCTGGGCGGCCTGGACATCCTCGGCGACGAGGAGCGCCATCGCCTGCTGGCCGACTGGAGCGGCAGGAGTGCCGGCACGCGCGACGACATCGCGCCGCTCTCGCTCGCGGCCATGGTGGAGGCGCACGCCGCCGCGCGCCCGCATGCGGCGGCGGTGGTGCTCGACGACGCCTCGGTGGTGAGCTATGCCGCGCTCGACGTGCGCGCCAACAGGCTCGCGCACCTGCTGCACGGGCGGGGCGTGGGCGCGGGCCACATCGTCGCCACGGTGCTGCCGCGTTCGCTCGACCTCGTGGTGGCGCACCTCGCCATCGTGAAGGCCGGCGCGGCCTACCTGCCCGTCGATCCGAACCACATGGCCGGGCGCAGCGCCTTCGTGTTCGAGGAGGCGGCGCCTGCCGCGGTGCTGACGCACACGTCGCTGCTGCCGGAACTGGCCGGCATTGCGCGCTGCCTCGCACTCGACAGCGACGAGACCGTCACAGCGCTGGCCATCCAGTCGGACGGGCCCGTGGCGCAGCCGCGCGCGGCCGACCCGCGCGATGCTGCCTACGTCATCTACACCTCCGGCTCCACCGGCAAGCCCAAGGGCGTGGTGGTGCCGCACCAAGGGTTGAGCAGCCTCGGCGCCTCGATGGCGCAGCGCTTCGCCATCGACCACGGCTCGCGCGTGCTGCAGTTCTCTTCCAGCGGCTTCGACGCTTCGGTGATGGATCTGCTCATGGCCTTCCACGCCGGCGCCGCGCTGGTGGTGCCCTCGGCGCAGCAGGTGCTGGGCGTGGAACTGGCCGCGCTGATCGACAGGCTGGCCGTGAGCCACGCGCTGATTCCGCCGGCCGCGCTCGCGACGCTGCCCGAGGGCGAGTACCCGTACCTGCGGACGGTGGTGGTGGGCGGCGATGCCTGCTCCGCCGAACTGGCCGCGCGCTGGTCCAGGGGCCGCCGCATGGTCAACGCCTACGGCCCGACCGAGATCACCATCTGTGCGAGCACCAGCGCGCCGATGAACGGCGATGAGCCGCCCACCATCGGCACCCCGGTGTGGAACACGCGCGTGTACGTGCTCGACGACGCGCTGCAGCCGGTGCCGCCAGGCGTGGCGGGCGAGCTCTACATCGCGGGCGGCGGCGTCGCGCGCGGCTACCTGAACCGCGCGTTGCTGAGCGCCGAGCGCTTCGTCGCCGATCCCTTCGGCGAGCCCGGCAGCCGCATGTACCGCAGCGGCGACCTGGTGCGCTGGCGCAACGACGGCAGTCTCGACTTCCTCGGCCGCGCCGACCAGCAGGTGAAGATCCGCGGCTACCGCATCGAGCCCGGCGAGATCGAATCGGTGCTGCTGCGCCATCCGCAGGTGACGCAGGCGGCCGTCATCGCGCGCGAGGACGTGCCGGGCGAGAAGCGCCTGGTGGCCTACGTGGTGGCATCGTCCGATCCGCAGCCCGCCGAGCTGCGCGCCCACATGGCGCAGTCGCTGCCCGACTACATGGTGCCCTCGGCCTTCGTGCACCTGCCGTTCCTGCCGCTCACACAGAGCGGCAAGCTCGACCGCAGGGCGCTGCCCGCGCCTGAGCAGCAGGCCGACTCGGCATATGTCGAGCCGCGCACCGCCACCGAAAGGCAGCTGGCCGCGCTGTGGGCCGAGACCCTTCACCTGGAGCGCGTGGGCATCCACGACAACTTCTTCGAGCTCGGCGGGCATTCGCTGATGGCGATCCAGCTCGGCATGCGCATCCGCCAGCAGGTGCGCGCGGACTTCCCGCATGCCGAGGTCTACAACCGCCCGACCGTCGCGGCGCTGGCCGCATGGCTGGACGACAACACGGCCGGCGCCGAGGCGCTGGATCTGTCGCGCGAACTCGACCTGCCGGCGCACATCCGCAAGCAGGACACCGCGCCGCCGCTGGCCCCGCAGCGCGTGTTCCTCACCGGCGCCAGCGGCTTCGTCGGCAGCCACCTGCTGGCCGCGCTGCTGCGCGACACCACCACCCGCGTGGTCTGCCACGTGCGTGCCGCCGACGAGGAAGCCGGCAGGCGCCGCCTGCAGCTCACGCTGGCGGAGCGGCAGCTGGGTGCGATCTGGGACGACGCGCGCATCAAGGTCGTGACCGGCGATCTCGGCAAGCCGCGCCTGGGGCTGGACGACAGCGCGGTGCAGCTGGTGCGCGAGGGCTGCGACGCCATCTACCACTGCGCGGCGCAGGTGGACTTCCTGCATCCCTACGCGAGCCTGAAGCCGGCCAATGTCGACAGCGTGGTCACGCTGCTCGAATGGACCGCGCAGGGCCGGCCGAAGAGCATGCACTACGTGTCGACGCTGGCGGTGATCGACCAGAACAACGGCAAGGAAGGCGCCACCGTCACCGAGCAGTCGGCGCTGGCCTCCTGGCGCGGGCTGGTCGACGGCTACAGCCAGAGCAAGTGGGTGGGCGACGCGCTGGCGCGCGAGGCGCAGTCGCGCGGCATGCCGGTGGCGATCTACCGGCTGGGCGCGGTCACGGGCGACCACACGCACGCGATCTGCAACGCCGACGACCTGATCTGGCGCGTGGCGCATCTCTATGCCGACCTCGAAGCCATTCCCGACATGGACCTGCCGCTGAACCTCACGCCGGTAGACGACGTGGCGCGCGCCATCCTCGGCCTCGCGGCACTGCAGTCCTCGTGGGGCCAGGTGTTCCACCTGACGAGCCAGCAGGCGCTGCGGGTGCGCGACATTCCGGCCGTGTTCGAGCGGCTCGGCATGCGGCTCGAACCCGTCGGGCTCGAACCGTGGCTGCAGCGCGCGCATGCGCGGCTCGCCGTGGGGCAGGACCGCGACCTCGCGGCGGTGCTGGCGATCCTCGACCGCTACGACACCTCGGCCACGCCGCCGAAGGTGAGCGGCGAGGCCACGCACGCGCAGCTGCAGGCCATCGGCGCGGCGATCCGCCCGGTGGACCGCGACCTGCTGCAGCGCTACTTCGTCGACCTGGGCATCGACACCAAGGCGCGCCCTCCGGTCGAGACCAGCGCATCGCAGGTGGCCTGAGATGGCGCGCTATCTCATCGCGGCAACCGCGCTGCCGGGACACGTGCTGCCGATGCTGGCCATCGCGCAGCATCTGTTGGGCCTCGGGCACGAGGTGCGGGTGCACACCGCCAGCCGCTTCCGCGCGCAGGCCGAGGCCACCGGCGCGGGCTTCACGCCCTTCGACGCCTCCATCGACTTCGACCACCACGAACTCGACCAGCGCTTTCCGCAGCGCCAGCGGCTGCCGTCGGCGCATGCGCAGCTGTGCTTCGGGCTCAAGCACTTCTTCGCCGACGCCATGGCGGCGCAACGGGCCGGGCTGGAGGCGATCCTGCGCGACTTCGCGGCCGACGCGATCGTGGTCGATACCATGTTCTGCGGCACCTTCCCGCTGCTGCTGGGGCCGCGCGAGCAGCGCCCGGCCATCGTGGCCATCGGCATCTCGGCGCTGCCGCTGTCGAGCTGCGACACCGCCTTCTTCGGCACCGCGCTGCCGCCGTCGTCCACGCCGGAAGGGCGGGTGCGCAACCGCGCGATGAACGCCAACCTCAGGCAGGCGATGTTCGGCGAGGTGCAGCGCTACTTCGACGCGCTGCTGACTTGCGCGGGCCTGCCGGCACTGCCCGAGTTCTTCATCGACGCGATGGTGAAGCTGCCGGACCTGTACCTGCAGCTCACTTCCGAATCCTTCGAATACCCGCGCAGCGACCTGCCGGCCTCGGTGCGCTTCGTCGGCCCGCTGCTGGCGCCGGCCAGCCGCGACTTCGTGGAGCCCGACTGGTGGCACGAGCTGGACGACGGCCGAGCCGTGGTGCTGGTGACGCAGGGCACGCTGGCCAACCAGAACCCGTCGCAGCTGATCGGGCCGACCCTGCAGGGGCTGGCCGGCGCCGGCGACATCCAGGTCATCGCGACCACCGGCGGCCCGCAGCCCGAGGCGCTGAACATGGCGGTGCCGGCGAATGCGCGCGTGCTGCCCTTCCTACCCTACGACCGGCTGCTGCCCAAGGTCCACGCGATGGTCACCAACGGCGGCTACGGCTCGGTCAACCACGCGCTGAGCCTCGGCGTGCCGCTGGTGGTGGCTGGCGCCACCGAGGAGAAGCCCGAGATCGCCGCGCGCGTGGCGTGGTCGGGGGCAGGCATCAACCTGGGCAATGGACAGCCCACCGCGCGCCAGATCGGCGACGCGGTGCGCAGGCTGCTGAACGACCCCGCCTACCGCCAGCGCGCGGGCGCGCTGCGCGACGACTTCGCGCGGCATCACGCGCTCACCGGGATATCGGCCGCGCTCGAGGCGCTGCGCGAGGCCGCTGCTGCCGAATCCGTGGAAATGGCCTGATTGAAGACGAACCCCGCAAGGAAACCGACGATGAGCAACCCGTTTGACGACAAGAACGGCACCTTCCAGGTGCTGGTGAACGACGAAGGCCAGCACTCGCTGTGGCCCGCCTTCATCGACGTGCCCGCCGGCTGGAAGGTGGCGCTGCCCGCCACCGACAGGGCCGCCTGCGGCGCCTACATCGAGGCGAACTGGACGGACATGCGCCCGCGCTCCCTTGCGGCGAAGGATCTCGATGCTGCCGGCGCATGAGGGTGTTCGCCCTGCACCGGCGCGGCGCCGCATGGGCGTATGCGTCGCGCCTGCGCTCGTCCGCCGCCGGTGATGTGAGCGCCGCCTCCGGCGAGCGGAAGGAACGCGCCGCCTCTGCCGAAGGGAGGCGGGAAAAGCCGCGGCAGCGGGGCGGGCCGAGCCGGCGATGAGCGTCTTCTCTGCCTGGCCGTACTTCGTGCTCGTGCCGGTGATGCTCGGCGCGATGGCGCTCCCGGTGTTCCGCGCGGCCGACGAGCCGCGGCACAGTTCACGCGACCACCGCACCGCCACGCTCGACGGGCTGCGCGGCTTTCTCGCGCTGAGCGTGTTCGTGCATCACCTGATGGTGACCCATGGCTACATCGAGCATGGCGAGTGGACTTTTCCGCCCTCGGGCTTCCACACGCTGCTGGGGCAGGCGGGCGTGGGCGTCTTCTTCATGATCACCGGCGTCCTGTTCTGGGGAAAGCTGCTCGACGCGAAGGGGCGGCCGGACTGGCGCGGCCTGTATGCCGGCCGGCTCTGGCGCATCGGCCCGACTTATCTGCTGGCGGTGGGCTTGATGTTTCTTGTCGTCGCATGGCGCACCGGCTTCGAGCTCAGGGAGCCGGTGTGGTCCCTGCTCGGCGCAGTGCTGCAGTGGCTGGCCCTCGGCATCTGGCCGCTGCAGCCGGACATCAACGGCTATGCCGGCACGACGCTGATCCTCGCTGGCGTGACGTGGACGGTCTTCGTGGAGTGGCTGTTCTACGGGGCGCTGCGGCCGATGGCGCCGCTCGCGCGCGGCGATCGCACACCCCGGTTCGTGCTCGGTCTCATGCTGCTGCTGTGCCTGCCCTTGCTGTGCTTCGCGGCGCTGTCGCCGGGCGCCACGCCCTCGCGGCCTACGCTCGCGCTGGTGATCGGGGCACTGGCCTGGGTGCTGGCATCGTTTCTCATGGGCATGCTGTCGGCCTGGCTGGTTCGGCGCGGCGGGCCGAAACTGCCGCAGCGATCGGCTTCACTGCTCGCGCTGGCCTGCCTTGGAGGCGTCTTCCTGGGCTTCGAGCACATGGTCGGTCCAGTGCAGGTGCTGCTGCTCTGGGTGTTCTTCCACCTGGTGTGCACCGGCAGCACCCTCTTCGGCCTGCTGGCCACGCGCGCGGCCCGGCGCATGAGCACGGTGAGCTACAGCATCTACCTGCTGCAGGGGCTGGTGCTGACGCTGGTGTTCGGCCTGCGGCCGGTGAGAGAGTTCGCGATGGCCGGGGCGATGCAGTACTGGCTGGTGGGCACCGCCTGCGCGCTGCTGCTGGTGGCGGCCTCGGTGGTCAGCTACCGGCTGGTCGAGAAGCCGGGAATCGCGCGGGGCCGGCGCCTGCGGGCCGGGCCGCGCGGGATGCCCGCGGCGCAGGCGGCGGGGCCTTGAACGGGGATGGCCGTGGTCCTGAAGACCCCAGGCCATCCTCATGACACACCCTTGCGCATAATTGACGCAAGCTATGACTCTCACCGAACTCAAATACATCGTCGCAGTGGCCCGCGAAAGGCACTTCGGCAAGGCGGCCGAGGCCTGCTACGTTTCGCAGCCGACCCTCTCGGTTGCGATCAAGAAGCTCGAGGACGAACTCGAGGTCAAGCTCTTCGAGCGCAGTGCCGGCGAAGTGACCGTCACGCCGCTGGGCGAGCAGATCGTGCAGCAGGCCCAGAGCGTGCTCGACCAGGCAGCCAGCATCAAGGAGATCGCCAAGCGCGGCAAGGACCCGCTGGCCGGCCCGCTGAACCTGGGCGTGATCTACACCATCGGCCCGTACCTGCTGCCCGACCTCGTGCGCCAGGTGATCGCGCGCACGCCGCAGATGCCGCTGGTGCTGCAGGAGAACTTCACCGCCAAGCTGCTGGAGATGCTGCGCGCCGGCGAGATCGACTGCGCCATCATGGCCGAGCCCTTTCCCGACACCGGCCTCGCGATGGCGCCGCTGTACGACGAGCCCTTCATGGCGGCGCTGCCCAACAAGCACAAGTTCGCCGACCGCGAATCCATCACGTCCGAAGAACTGCAGAGCGAGACCATGCTGCTGCTGGGCACCGGCCATTGCTTCCGCGACCACGTGCTGGAGGTGTGCCCGGAGTTCGCGCGCTTCTCGAGCAACGCCGAGGGCATCCGCAAGAGCTTCGAGGGCTCGTCGCTCGAGACCATCAAGCACATGGTGGCCTCGGGCATGGGCGTGACGCTGGTGCCGCGCCTGTCGGTGCCGGCCGATGCGCTCAAGCCCAAGGTCAAGGGCCGCAAGGAGGCCGAGCAGATGGTGCGCTACCTGCCGGTGCGCGACGCGCAGGACCGCGACCCGCCCACGCGTCGCGTGGTGCTCGCATGGCGGCGCACCTTCACGCGCTACGAGGCCATCGCCGCGCTGCGCAACGCGATCTATGCGTGCGAGCTGCCGGGCGTGAAGCGCCTTTCGTAGCGGATCGAATGTCGAGAACTTGGCCTACGCGAGGGCTGTTTTGAATCGTTGATCGCTGAGATAGAGTGGCACTGTTGCGAAGCCGCGTGCCGGCTTCCAGAATCGAAGCGAACACCCCCTCCAAGAACTCGACTGAAGAAAAGGATCTCCCGCCATGGCCAAAGACTCCAAGAAACCATCGTCCGCAGCTTCCGCCGGCAAGGTGCCCAAGAAGGGCGGCAAGCAGGTCGCGCAGGAGTCGGGCAGCCGCAATGCGCCCATCATCAACATCGGCATCGAGCGCCAGGACCGCGCCGCCATTGCCGAAGGCCTGAGCCGCGTGCTGGCCGACACCTACACGCTGTACCTCACCACGCACAACTTCCACTGGAACGTGACGGGCCCGCACTTCAACTCGCTGCACGCGATGTTCATGCAGCAGTACACCGAGCTGTGGGGCGCGACCGACGTGATCGCCGAGCGGATCCGCGCACTGGGCCACTACGCCCCGGGCTCGTACGCCGAGTTCAGCAAGATCGCCACCGTGCCCGACGTGCCGCAGAACCCGCCCAAGGCGATGGAGATGGTGCGCATCCTGGTGAAGGGCCACGAGACCGTGTCGCGCATCGCGCGCGAATTCATTCCTGTCGCCGAAGAAGCCGGCGACGACCCGACGGCCGACATGCTGACCGCGCGCTGCACGGTGCACGATCAGACAGCCTGGATGCTGCGTTCCCTCCTTGAAGACTGATTCCGCTCCCCCCGTCATCGCGCCCGCGGCTCGCCGCGGGCGTTTTGCGTTGTATCTCGACCTGATCCGCTGGAACCGCCCGGCGGGCTGGCTGCTGCTGCTGTGGCCCACGCTGGGCGCGCTCTGGTTCGCGGCCGGCGGCTGGCCGGGCTGGCACCTGTTCGTCGTGTTCACGCTCGGCACCTTCCTCATGCGCAGCGCCGGCTGCTGCGTGAACGACGTGGCCGACCGCGACTTCGACCGCCACGTCAAGCGCACCGCGCAGCGGCCCGTGACCAGCGGCGAGCTGTCGGTCAAGGAGGCGCTGGGGCTGGGCGTGGTGTTGGCGCTGGTGTCCTTCGGGCTGGTGCTCACGACCAACCGCACGACGGTACTGTGGTCGTTCGCGGCGCTGGCCATTACGCTGGTTTATCCCTTCGCCAAGCGCTTCGTCTCGGTGCCGCAGGCGGTGCTGGGCATCGCATTCAGCTTCGGCATTCCGATGGCCTTCGCGGCGGTGCAGTCGACCGTGCCGCCCTTTGCGGCGGTGCTGCTCGTGGGCAACCTGTTCTGGGTGCTGGCCTACGACACCGAATACGCGATGGTCGACCGCGACGACGACCTGAAGATCGGCATGAAGACATCGGCCATCACCTTCGGCCGCTTCGATGTCGCGGCGGTAATGGCGAGCTACGCGATCTTCCTCGCGGTCTGGACCTGGGCAGGCGCCAGCCGTTCGCTGGGCGTGCTGTTTTATGTGGGCATCGCCGTGGCTGCGGCGCAAGCTCTGTGGCACTGGCGGCTGATTTACGACCGCACGCGCGAAGGCTGCTTCAAGGCATTCCGGCTGAACCACTGGCTGGGCTTCACCGTGTTCGCCGGCGTCGTGGCCGGCTACGCGCTGCGTTGAGCACGGCGCGCTGCCCGCCGGGCTTCGTGGCTCTATCCAACCAGTTGTTCAGTCGCGGCCGAATTCTTCGCCCAGTTCGGCAGCGCGCTTCTGTGCCGCGCGGATCGCGGTCTTGAACTGCGACTTCACGTCCGCCGCCTGCAGCGAGGTGATGGCCGCGTAGGTGGTGCCGCCCTTGGAGGTCACGCGCTCGCGCAGCACCGACGGCGGCTCGGTCGCGCTGTGCGCCAGCGCCGAGGCGCCGGTGAAGGTGCCGATGGCCAGCCGCTGGGCCTGCTCGGGCGAGAGGCCCATCTCGACGCCGGCCTCGGTCATTGCCTCGATGAAATAGAACACGTAGGCCGGGCCGGAGCCCGACATGGCGGTGACTGCGTCGAGGGCCGGTTCGGTGTCGACCCAGAGCAGTTCGCCGGTAGGCGCCAGCAACTGGCCGACCATCGAGCGGTCGCTGCCTTCGACGCCGGGGCGGGCATACAGGCCGGTCATGCCCTTGCCCACCAGCGCAGGCGTGTTGGGCATGGCGCGCACCACGCGCTCGGTGCCGAGCCAGCGGGCGATGCTGTCGGACGGAATGCCCGCGGCCACGCTCAGGTGCAGGGCATCGGCGGCGAAGGTGCGCACCGGCCTGGCGGCTTCGGCGAAGGTCTGGGGCTTGACCGCCCACACCACCACGCCGCAGCGCGACAGCGCCTCGCTCGCCTCGGCCCTGGCGACGATGCCGAAGGACTGGGCCAGCTTCTTCCGGGCCTCCTCGAAGGGCTCGACCACCTCGAAGGCATCCGCCGGGGTGCCTTGCTGGATCAGGCCGCCGATGATGGCGCTGGCCATGTTGCCGCCCCCGATGAAGGCGACGGGAGGCAGCGGCGCAGGGCCGGTGCGGGGCAGGAAGGTCACGGCGATGGTCATGGTCGGTCGGCGTATTCGAAGGCGGCGAACTGGGTGATTTGAAGCGGATTGAAATTGTCGTCGCTCACGACCACCAGCATGCGCCTGCCGCCGGGCAGCGGCGGGCCCCAGCACATGCCTTCGGTGTTGTCGAGCCGGGAGAGGCCCAGCGTGGCGAAGTCGGCCACCAGGGTCCTGGCCGCCGGCCGGTGGTTGCCGGGCGCCAGCGCATCGACCGCAAGCACGTCGCTGGCGGCGCGGGTGTCTATTTCATACAGGCGCAGCGAATTGCCGCGGCCGGTGGCGTAGGCGCGCTCCAGGACCAGCATGCGGTCGGCGTCGAGCATCAGGATCTCGCTCACGCCGTTGTCGGCGTAGCTTCCGGGAACGAGCGGGCGCAGCGGGATGGCGTCGGGAACGTAGGCGATCTGGCGGTCGGGCTGGCCGGTCTCCAGGTCGATCCGCGTGAAGCGGCAGGGACCGCCGGCGGCGCCCACGGCGGGTTCGGGGCCGTCCTGGATCAGGGCGTTTTCCATCGCCAGCCAGGCGAAGCGGCCGTCGGGCGTGAGGCTGACGCCCTCGAAGGTCAGGTTGTCGCGCGGGCCGCGGCGCTTTGCCGGATCGGGCTGGAACATCGCCGGCATCCGGAATTCGCGCAGGAAACGGCCGTCGCGGGCCGATTCGTACAAGGCCGGCCCGAAGCCGCGTGCGACGTCCCCCTCGCTGGTCCACAGCAGGGTGTTGGTGGCGGGGCGCAGCCGAAGGGCTTCAGGATCGGGCACAGGCAGGCCGTCGACCGCGTTGCGGCGGCTGGGCCAGGGACCGCCGCCCGGGCGTTGCAGCTGCACCACGCCGGTCGACTCCGGCGGCGCGGCCTGCGGGGAGGGCCAACGGGCGGTGTAGTAGCGGACGGGGGCGAGATCTGATCGGTCGTCGCTGATGAGCAGGTACTCACCTCGGATTGGGTCGTAGTCGATGCCCGAGAGCCCTCCGGCCGTGGTTCCTTCTATATGAAGGCGGTGCGGCCAACGCGCTTCGGCGACGAGGCGCAGCCGGCCGGGGTCCGGGTTCGGTGTCGCGCCGCCTTTGCAACCGGCCAGTGCCAGCCCCGCGAAGCCGACCCCGGCGGCCAGCAGGCGCCGGCGCTGTATTGACGAGGTCGAAAGAATGGGGTTTTCGGGCGCTTGCACGCCCCGGAGTCTAGTGGCAGTGCTCGACGGCAAGCAGGGTTGTTGACTTCCGGCTTCTCGCGTGCAACAATCGCGGGCTTCGCTTTCAAAAGGCGAAGCTTTCAGCCCAAAGCGAAAGTGTCCCGAGTGGTTCGGGGCATGGACGACGGGCCCAAGACTGACTGATTTGCCTCCCTCCTGGATGCACATCGGTACAAGTTGGGAATATCAAGAAATGATCCAAACTGAATCCCGGCTCGAAGTGGCCGACAACACGGGCGCGAAATCCGTCCTGTGTATCAAGGTGCTCGGTGGCTCCAAGCGGCGTTATGCCAGCGTGGGCGACGTCATCAAGGTCAGCATCAAGGAAGCCGCTCCGCGTGGTCGCGTCAAGAAGGGCGAGATCTACAGCGCAGTGGTGGTCCGCACCGCCAAGGGCATCCGTCGCGCCGACGGTTCGCTCGTCAAGTTCGACGGCAACGCAGCAGTGTTGCTCAACGCCAAGCTGGAGCCCATCGGCACCCGCATCTTCGGACCGGTCACGCGCGAACTGCGCACCGAGAAGTTCATGAAGATCGTGTCGCTGGCCCCCGAAGTTCTCTAAGGACACAACGCCATGAACAAGATTCGCAAGGGCGACCAGGTCATCGTGTTGGCCGGCCGCGACAAGGGCAAGCGGGGCACCGTCTCGCTGCGCAAGGACGACTCGCATGTGGTCGTCGAAGGCATCAACCTCGTCAAGAAGCACACCAAGCCGAACCCCCTGAAGGGTACGACCGGTGGCATCGTCGAGAAGGCCATGCCGATTCACCAGTCCAACGTGGCGATCTTCAACGCCGCGACCGGCAAGGCCGATCGCGTGGGCGTCAAGGTCACCCAGGATGCTGACGGCAAGCGCGTGGCTGTTCGCGTGTTCAAGTCGAGCGGCGAAGAAATCAAGTTCGCCTAAGAGGTACTCACATGGCACGTCTCCAACAACACTATCGCGAAAAGATCGCGAAAGACCTGACGGAAAAGTTCGGCTACACGTCGCCGATGCAGGTTCCGCGCCTCACCAAGATCACCCTGAACATGGGCGTGGGTGAAGCAGTCGCCGACAAGAAGGTCCTCGACAACGCCGTCGCCGACCTGACCAAGATCGCCGGCCAGAAGCCCGTGGTCACCAAGTCGAAGAAGGCCATCGCCGGCTTCAAGATCCGCGAAAACCAGCCGATCGGCTGCATGGTCACGCTGCGTGGCGTGCACATGTACGAATTCCTGGATCGCTTCGTGACCATCGCGCTGCCGCGCGTTCGCGACTTCCGTGGTATCTCCGGCCGTGCTTTCGACGGCCGTGGCAACTACAACATCGGCGTCAAGGAACAGATCATTTTCCCCGAGATCGAGTACGACAAGGTCGATGCCCTGCGCGGTCTCAATATCAGCATCACGACGACGGCCAAGACCGACGAAGAAGCCAAGGCTCTTCTCGCCGGCTTCCGTTTCCCGTTCAAGAACTGAGGTGACCTGTGGCTAAAGCATCTTTGATCCAGCGCGAACTCAAGCGCGACAAGCTGGTTGCCAAGTTCGCAGCGAAGCACGCCGAACTGAAGGCGGCTTCCAACGACCTGAAGAAGACCGAGGAAGAGCGCGCCGCTGCTCGCCTGGCGCTGCAGAAGCTGCCGCGCAACGCGAACCCCACGCGCCAGCGCAACCGTTGCGAAATCACCGGTCGTCCCCGTGGCACCTTCCGTCAATTCGGTCTGGCCCGCGCCAAGATCCGCGAACTGGCTTTCAACGGCGACATCCCCGGTGTCACCAAGGCCAGCTGGTAAGCCAGGCAGGAGCAAACAACATGAGCATGAGTGATCCCATTGCCGACCTGCTGACGCGTATCCGCAACGCGCAGATGGTGGCGAAGCCCACCGTGTCGGTCCCGTCTTCCAAGGTGAAGATCGCGATCGCACAAGTCCTGAAGGACGAGGGCTACATCGACGGCTTCCAGGTCAAGACCGAAGCCGGCAAGAGCGAACTGGAAATCTCGCTGAAGTACTACGCTGGCCGTCCGGTCATCGAGCGCATCGAGCGTGTGAGCCGCCCTGGCCTGCGTGTCTACAAGGCCAGTGCTTCCATTCCGCAAGTCCAGAACGGCCTCGGCGTCGCCATCGTCACGACCCCCAAGGGCGTGATGACCGACCGCAAGGCTCGCGCCTCCGGTGTCGGCGGCGAAGTCCTGTGCTACGTCGCCTAACCGAGACATCGAGGAGTAACTGAAATGTCCCGAGTAGGAAAATCGCCGGTCGCCATCCCCGCAGGCGTGGATGTGTCGATCAAGGAAGACCAGATCAGCGTCAAGGGTACGGGCGGCACGCTCAACCTCGCGCGCAACGCGCTGGTCAACGTCGTCAGCAAGGACGGCAAGCTGAGCTTCGAACCCGCCAACGAATCGCGTGAAGCCAACGCGATGAGCGGCACGGTTCGCCAGCTCGTGAACAACATGGTGGTCGGTGTGACCAAGGGCTTCGAGAAGAAGCTCAGCCTGATCGGCGTGGGCTACAAGGCCGCCGCCCAGGGCGCCAAGCTGAACCTCCAGGTCGGCTACTCGCACCCCGTCAACATCGACATGCCGCAAGGCATCACGGTGGCGACGCCTACCCCGACCGAAGTCGTGGTCAAGGGCGCAGACCGACAGCGCGTCGGCCAGGTGGCCGCTGAGATCCGTGCCGTTCGTCCGCCAGAGCCCTACAAGGGCAAGGGCATCCGCTATGCGGACGAGAAGATCGTGATCAAAGAGACCAAGAAGAAGTAAGGGGCAGCAAAATGATGTTGACCAAAAAAGCACAGCGTCTCCGCCGCTCGCGCCAGACCCGCATCCGCATCGCGACGCAGGGCGTGGCCCGTCTGACGGTGAATCGCACCAACCTGCACATCTACGCCACCGTCATCTCCGGCGACGGCGCCAAGGTGATTGCAACCGCATCGACGGCAGAAGCCGAAGTGCGTACCTCGCTCGGCGGTTCGGGCAAGGGTGGCAACGCTGCCGCCGCCACCGCCGTCGGCAAGCGCATCGCTGAAAAGGCGAAGGCAGCCGGCATCGAGAAGGTCGCTTTCGACCGCGCAGGTTTCGCGTACCACGGCCGCGTCAAGGCGCTGGCCGAAGCCGCCCGCGAAGCCGGCCTGCAGTTCTAACCGGACACGAGATTCAAAATGGCAAAGATTCAGGCAAGAGCTCAGAACGAAGGCCCTGAGGACGGTTTGCGCGAGAAGATGATCGCGATCAACCGCGTCACCAAGGTGGTGAAGGGTGGTCGTATCCTCGGTTTCGCAGCACTCACCGTGGTCGGTGACGGCGATGGCCGCGTCGGCATGGGCAAGGGCAAGTCGAAGGAAGTGCCCGCTGCAGTGCAGAAGGCAATGGAAGAAGCGCGTCGCAACCTGCTGAAGGTTTCGATCAAGAACGGCACGCTGCACCACCAGGTGCAAGGCCACCACGGCGCTTCGACGGTCGTGATGTACCCGGCTCCCAAGGGTACCGGCATCATCGCCGGCGGCCCGATGCGCGCCGTGTTCGAAGTGATGGGTATCACCGACATCGTGGCCAAGAGCCATGGTTCGTCGAACCCCTACAACATGGTTCGCGCCACGCTCGACGGGTTGAAGAACTCGACGACCGCCAGCGAAGTGGCTGCCAAGCGCGGCCTGACCGTCGAAGAAATCTTCGCCTGAGCGCAGGCCGTCGCAAGCCTCAAGGAAGCATTCAAATGACGCAACAACAGACCCTCAAGGTGCAACTGGTCAAGAGCCCGATCGGCACCAAGGAATCGCATCGCGCGACCGTGCGCGGCCTCGGCCTGCGCAAGCTCAACAGCGTGAGCGAGCTGCAAGACACGCCCGCGGTGCGCGGCATGATCAACAAGATCAGTTATCTGGTCAAAGTCCTGTAAGAGAGACTGATATGGAACTCAATGGCATCAAGCCGGCGGATGGCGCCAAGCACGCCAAGCGCCGTGTCGGCCGCGGTATCGGTTCCGGCCTGGGCAAGACCTCGGGTCGCGGCCACAAGGGCCAGAAGTCGCGCGCAGGCGGTTTCCACAAGGTCGGCTTCGAAGGCGGTCAAATGCCGCTGCAGCGTCGCCTGCCGAAGCGTGGTTTCAAGTCGCACCTGCTGAAGTTCAACGCCGAAGTCACGCTGACCGCTCTCGAGCAGCTCGGCCTGGCCGAAGTGGACATCCTGGCGCTGAAGCAAGCCGGCCTCGTGGGCCAGCTCGCCAAGGTCGTCAAGGTCGTGAAGACCGGTGAGCTCACCAAGGCCGTCAAGCTGACGGGCGTGGGCGCAACGGCTGGCGCCAAGGCTGCGATCGAAGCGGCCGGCGGCAGCATCGCCTGATCACCATCGGACTGAAAGAAGTTCTTCGTGGCAACTAACGCGGCAACGATCGCAAAAACAGGCAAGTTCGGCGACCTCCGTCGTCGGCTCGTCTTTTTGCTGCTCGCGCTCGTGGTCTACCGGATTGGCGCGCACATTCCTGTGCCGGGTATCAACCCGGACCAGCTGGCTGCGCTGTTCCAGGGCCAGCAGGGCGGCATTCTGAGCCTGTTCAACATGTTCTCGGGCGGTGCGCTGTCGCGCTTCACCGTGTTCGCGTTGGGGATCATGCCGTACATCTCGGCGTCGATCATCATGCAGCTGATGACCTACGTGCTTCCGACCTTCGAGCAATTGAAGAAGGAAGGCGAGGCCGGCCGCCGCAAGATCACGCAGTACACGCGCTATGGCGCGCTGGGCCTGGCCCTGTTCCAGTCGTTCAGCATCGCGGTGGCTCTCGAGTCGTCGGCAGGCCTGGTGATTTCGCCCGGCTTCGGCTTCCGCATCACCGCCATGGTGAGCCTGACGGCAGGTTCCATGTTCCTGATGTGGCTCGGTGAGCAGATCACCGAACGCGGCCTGGGCAACGGCATCTCGATCCTGATCTTCGCGGGTATCGCGGCCGGCCTGCCCAATGCCATCGGCGGCCTGCTGGAGCTGGTGCGTACCGGCGCCATGAACGTGATCGTCGCGCTCTTCATCGTCGCCGTGGTGGTGCTGGTCACCTACTTCGTGGTGTTCGTGGAACGCGGCCAGCGCAAGATCCTCGTGAACTATGCGCGGCGCCAGGTCGGCAACAAGGTGTATGGCGGTCAGTCTTCGCACCTGCCGCTGAAGCTGAACATGGCTGGCGTGATCCCGCCGATCTTCGCCTCGTCGATCATCCTGCTGCCGGCGACGGTGGTCGGCTGGTTCAGCACCGGTGACGGCGGTTTCCGCTGGATCAAGGACGTCGCCAGCGCGCTGCGTCCCGGCGAGCCGATCTACGTGCTGCTGTATGCCGCTGCGATCGTTTTCTTCTGCTTCTTCTACACGGCACTCGTGTTCAACAGCAAGGAAACGGCCGACAACCTGAAGAAGAGTGGTGCATTCATCCCGGGTATCCGCCCGGGTGACCAGACCGCTCGCTACATCGACAAGATCCTGGTTCGACTGACGCTGGCTGGCGCGGTGTACATCACCTTCGTCTGCCTGCTGCCGGAGTTCCTGATCCTGAAGTACAACGTGCCGTTCTACTTCGGTGGTACCTCCCTGCTGATCATCGTGGTCGTCACGATGGACTTCATGGCCCAGGTGCAAAACTACATGATGTCCCAGCAGTATGAATCGCTGCTGAAGAAGGCGAACTTCAAGACATCGTAGGGCTGTGTTTCAGTATTGAGTCCGGGCGGTAGACCGCCACGTTAAACAGTTTTAGGAGAGTGAAATGAGAGTTTCGGCTTCGGTCAAAACCATCTGCCGTAATTGCAAGGTCATCCGCCGCAAGGGTGTGGTGCGCGTGATCTGCACCGACCCGCGCCACAAGCAGCGCCAGGGTTGATTGAAGAGTATTAGAGGACGCACATGGCACGTATTGCTGGCATCAACATCCCGCCGCACAAGCACGCTGAAATCGGCCTGACCGCCATCTTCGGCATCGGTCGCACCCGCGCCCGCCAGATCTGCGAAGCGAGCGGCATCGAGTATTCGAAGAAGATCAAGGATCTGACCGACGCCGATCTCGAGAAGATCCGCGACCAGATCGCCCTGTTCACGATCGAAGGCGACCTGCGTCGCGAGACGACGATGAACATCAAGCGCCTAATGGACATCGGCTGCTACCGCGGCTTCCGTCACCGTCGCGGCCTGCCGATGCGCGGCCAGCGCACGCGCACCAACGCCCGCACCCGCAAGGGTCCGCGCAAGGCTGCGCAGTCCCTGAAGAAATAAGGATAGAACAGCATGGCTAAAGCACCTGCAAACAACGCCGCACAGCGCGTTCGCAAGAAGGTTCGCAAGAACGTCGCGGACGGTATCGCTCACGTGCACGCTTCGTTCAACAACACCATCATCACGATCACCGACCGCCAGGGCAACGCCCTGTCGTGGGCTTCGTCGGGTGGCCAGGGCTTCAAGGGCTCGCGCAAGTCGACGCCGTTCGCTGCGCAGGTCGCTTCCGAAGTGGCCGGCCGTGCTGCTGTCGAACAAGGCATCAAGAACCTCGACGTCGAGATCAAGGGCCCCGGCCCCGGTCGCGAATCGTCGGTGCGCGCACTGGCTGCGCTCGGCATCCGGATCAACTCGATCGCCGACGTGACGCCCGTTCCGCACAACGGCTGCCGTCCCCAGAAGCGTCGCCGCATCTGATCGTCAGTCCGCAAGGCGCAGCCGGCTTTGAATAGCGGCTGCGCGTTTGTTTTTTTACTAAGCCCACCGCCATCGGCATTCCGCTGATGGCTCCCGCAGGCAACTGCGGCAGATGACACAAAGGAAAAATCGTGGCACGTTACCTCGGCCCCAAGGCCAAACTTTCCCGCCGTGAAGGCACCGACCTGTTCCTGAAGAGCGCTCGTCGTTCGATCCAGGACAAGGCCAAGTTCGACTCCAAGCCCGGCCAGCACGGCCGCACCTCGGGTCAGCGTACCTCCGACTACGGCCTGCAGCTGCGCGAGAAGCAGAAGGTCAAGCGCATGTACGGCGTGCTCGAGAAGCAGTTCCGCCGCTACTTCGAAGAAGCCGATCGCCGCCGTGGCAACACCGGTGCCAACCTGCTGTTCATTCTCGAATCGCGCCTGGACAACGTCGTCTACCGCATGGGCTTCGGCTCGACCCGCGCCGAAGCGCGCCAGCTCGTGTCGCACAAGGCGATCACGGTGAACGGTCAGTCGGTCAATATCCCGTCGTACCTGGTCAAGACCGGCGACGTGATCGCCGTGCGCGAGAAGTCGAAGAAGCAGACCCGCGTTGTCGAAGCGCTGCAACTCGCCCAGCAAGTCGGTATCCCGGCATGGGTCGACGTGAATGCCGACAAGGCCGAAGGCACGTTCAAGAAGGTGCCCGATCGCGACGAATTCGCAGCCGACATCAACGAATCGCTGATCGTCGAACTGTATTCGCGTTGATTTTTTCTACCCGCCTGCGCTTCCACGCGCCGGCGGGAGATTGTTTTTGTTGTTCACGTTCCTGTTCCGCGCTCCGTCGCGGCTCAGGTGCTTCACCAGCCTTACCGGTGTAACGAGCCGGGGGTATTGAGAGGAAGTCTGCATGCAAACCACCCTGCTGAAACCCAAGACCATCCAGGTCGAGCAACTTGCCGCCAACAAGGCCAAGGTGACGCTCGAGCCTTTCGAGCGCGGCTATGGCCACACGCTCGGCAACGCGCTGCGTCGCGTTCTGCTGTCGTCCATGGTGGGCTACTCGGCCACCGAAGTCACGATCGCTGGCGTTCTGCATGAGTACTCGTCGATCGACGGCGTGCAGGAAGATGTCGTCAACATCCTGCTGAACCTCAAGGGCGTGGTGTTCAAGCTCCACAACCGCGACGAAGTCACGCTGAGCCTGCGCAAGGACGGCGAAGGCCCGGTCCTGGCCTCGGACATCCAGACCCCGCACGACGTCGAGATCATCAACCCCGACCACGTGATCGCCCACCTGTCGCAAGGCGGCAAGCTCGACATGCAGATCAAGGTCGAGAAGGGCCGCGGCTACGTGCCCGGCACGATGCGCCGCTACGCGGACGAGCCGACCAAGTCGATCGGCCGCATCGTCCTCGACGCCTCGTTCTCGCCCGTCAAGCGCGTGAGCTACACGGTCGAAAGCGCCCGCGTGGAGCAGCGTACCGACCTGGACAAGCTGCTGGTCGAAATCGAGACCAACGGCGCGATCACCGCCGAAGACGCAGTGCGAGCATCGGCTAAAATCCTGGTCGAGCAGCTCGCCGTGTTCGCGCAGCTCGAAGGCGGCGAACTCGCTGCGTTCGACGCTCCGGCTCCGCGCAGCGCACAGCAGTTCGATCCGATCCTGCTGCGCCCTGTCGACGAACTCGAACTGACGGTGCGTTCGGCCAACTGCCTGAAGGCCGAAAACATCTACTACATCGGTGACCTGATCCAGCGCACCGAGAACGAGCTGCTCAAGACCCCGAACCTGGGTCGCAAGTCGCTCAACGAAATCAAGGAAGTGCTTGCCTCGCGCGGCCTGACCTTGGGCATGAAGCTCGAAAGCTGGCCGCCGGCCGGCCTCGACAAGCGTTGATCATTTGAATTTTTGAAAGAGGCCCCTGAAAAGGGCCAGTGCACCGGGCAGTACCTGACACGGCTGCCTGTTTTATAAAGTAAAGGAAAGCACCATGCGTCACGGACACGGACTCCGCAAACTCAACCGCACCAGCTCGCACCGCCTCGCGATGCTGCAGAACATGATGAATTCGCTCATCGAGCACGAAGTCATCAAGACCACGGTCCCCAAGGCCAAGGAACTGCGCCGCGTCATCGAGCCGATGATCACGCTCGCCAAGAAGCCCACCGTCGCCAACAAGCGCCTGGCCTTCGACCGCCTGCGCAACCGCGACGCCGTCGTGAAGCTCTTCGGCGACCTCGGCCCGCGTTTCGCAACGCGTCCGGGCGGCTACACCCGCATCCTGAAGATGGGCTTCCGCGTGGGTGACAATGCCCCGATGGCGCTCGTCGAACTGGTTGACCGTCCTGAAATTAAAGAAGACGCAGCCGAGCAAAACGCTGCTGAATAAGCTATAATCTAAATCTGCCGCGCGATGGAGCAGCCTGGTAGCTCGTTGGGCTCATAACCCAAAGGTCGCAAGTTCAAATCTTGCTCGCGCAACCAAATTGAAAAAGCCCTTTGAGAAATCAAAGGGCTTTTTTCTTTGCCGGTATTTGTTTATCAATTGCCGGTGAATGACAAAAAGAAATGCCCTCGCAGTGAGGGCATTTTTATTTCGGTCGGCGCAAGAGATCAGTCCGGGATGACCGCCGTCACTTCGATCTCCACCTTCGCCCGGTGCTCCACAAGCGCCGCCACCTGCACACAGGTCATGGCCGGGAAGTTGCGTCCCATCGCTTCGCGATAGACAGGCCCGAGCTCGCTGAGGCGGCGGCTGTATTCGTCACGGTCCGTCACATACCAGGTCATGCGCACCATATGCTCGGGGCCCGCACCACCTGCGCGCAGCACTTCGACGATGTTGCGCAGCGCCAGGCCGCACTGGTCGATGAAGTCGTCCGACTCGAATTGCTGCTGTGCATTCCAGCCGATCTGGCCTCCGATGAACAGCATCGTTCCGCGAGCGGCGACGCCGTTCGCATAGCCTTTGGGAGGCAGCCAGCCTTCGGGTTGCAGGAGTTTGTTGATCATGATGTCGTCGTGTTGGGTTGTCTCAGTTTGAATCGTTGGAGCTTGCCGGTTTCCGTGCGCGGCAGCGCCGGCACGAACTCGATCTCCCTTGGGTATTTGAATGGCGCAATGGTCGCCTTCACGTGGTCCTGCAGCGCCTTCACAAGGGCTGCGTTGCCCTCGTTGCCGGGCTTGAGAACGCAGAACGCCTTCACGATCATGCCCCGCTCGGCATCGGGCTTGCCGATCACGCCGCACTCGGCCACGGCAGGATGCTTGAGCAGCGCATCCTCCACTTCCGGCCCGCCGACGTTGTAGCCGGCCGTGATGATCATGTCGTCCGCGCGTGCCTGGTAGAAGAAGTAGCCGTCGTCGTCCTGCACGAACGAATCTCCCGGATAGTTCCAGCCGTTCTTCACGTAGTCCGTTTGGCGCGGATCGTCGAGGTAGCGGCAGCCCACCGGCCCCTGCAGCGCAAGCTTGCCGACCGTGCCATGGGGTACCTCGTTGCCTTCGCCGTCCACCACCTTCGCGATGAAACCGGGCACTGCCTTGCCAACTGCCCCGCGGCGCACGTCGTTGCCGGCGGCAGAGATGTAGATGTGGAACACCTCGGTTCCGCCGATGCCATCCAGCATCTCGATGCCGGATGCTTCCTTCCACAGCTGCCGTGTGGCATCGGGCAGGGCCTCGCCCGCGCTCACGCTGATGCGCAGGCTGGGCATGCCGTGCTGTTTCACGAACGGCGCCATCTGCCGGTAGAACGTGGGTGCCGTGTAGCAGATGGTTGCGCCGACCTCGTTGATGAGCTTCACCAGCCCCTCGGGCGTGAACGGCGCATCGGGGAAGTAGACGGAGGCGCCGGCCCACATCGGAAACACCAGCAATCCGCCGAGCCCGAAGGTGAAGGCCAGCGGCGGCGAGCCCACCACGATGTCGTCGCTGCGCGCGCGCAGCACGTGGCGCGGCCAGGTCTCGCACATCGCGAGCACATCGCGGTGCGTGGTGACGGGCGCTTTCGGCTTGCCCGTGGTGCCCGAGGTGAAAGCCAGCAGCGCGATGTCATCGGATGCCGTGGGGCATGCCTTGAACACACCGTTCTTCTTCGTCGCGCGTGCCGAAAGCGAATCTTCCGCATCGGGCTTGTTGAATGCAACCACCGTGGCAAGCACCGGATGCGCCTGCTGCGCCAGCAGCAACTCATCGAGCAGCCGACCATCGCACAGCGCGGCCACGGGCTGCGATTTCTCGATGATGTCGCCCAGCTCCTTCGCGCGCAGCAGCGGCATCGTGGCCACCGCGATCAGCCCGGCCTTCACCACCGCCAGCCATGCCAGCGCCATCGCCACCGAATTGCCGCCGCGCAGCAGCACCCGGTTGCCCGGCACCAGCTTGAGATCTTCCACCAGCACCTGCGCGATGCGATTGACCTCGACGGCCGCCTGCGCATAGGTCAGCGTGCCCTGCGGCGAGCGCAGCATCGGCTTGTCGCCGAAACCCTTCGCTGCGGCCTTGTCGAGCAGCTCCTCGACCAGGTTGAGCTGGTCGGGCAGCTGCAGCTCGGGCAGGTCGTAGCGAAAGACGGGCAGCTGTGCCGCGGGCGGCAAGCGGTCGTGAACGAAGCGGTCGACTTGGGCAGACACGGTGTTTATCCCCGTAGAACGGATTTGCCAATGATCAGTTGCTGGACTTCCGTCGCGCCCTCGTAGATGCGCAGCGAGCGGATGTCGCGGTAGAGGCTTTCAACCTTCGTGCCAACCTTCACGCCGAGGCCGCCATGCATCTGCAGCGCCATGTCGATCACGCGGCTCGCGTTCTCGGTCGCGCACATCTTGGCCATGGCCGCGGCGGCCGACACGTCGCCCACTGCCGGTGCACCGCGCCGCTCGGCGTCGTCGCGCATCCATGCGGCGCGGTAGGTGAGCAGCGCTGCACCGTCGATGAGCGCGGCCATCTCGCCGAGCTTGGCCTGCGTGAGCTGGAAGTCCGCCAGCGTCTGGCCGAACATTCGGCGCTTCTTCGAATGGGCGATCGCTTCCGACAGCGCGCGCCGGCCCATGCCGAGCGCCGCACCGGCCACCGAGGCGCGGAAGATGTCGAGCGTGCGCATCGCGAGCTTGAAGCCGCCGTTGAGCTCGCCCAGCTGCGCGGCGCGCGGCACGACACAGTTCTCGAAGCGCAGCGTGGCCAGCGGGTGGGGCGCCATCACGTCGATGTGCGCGGAGGTGTCGAGGCCCGGCGTCGTCGCATCGACGATGAAGGCGGTGATGCCGCGCGTGCCGCCCGCCGGGTCGGTCTTCGCGAACACGCAGTAGAAGTCGGCGATGCCGCCGTTGCTGATCCAGGTCTTCTCGCCGCTCAGCTTCCAGCCGTCGGTGGTCGCCTCGGCGCGCATCGCCATCGCGCCCACGTCAGAGCCGGCCTCGGGCTCGCTGAGCGCGAAGGCCGCGATCTTGCCGCCCTTGGCAACGGCGGTCAGGTAATCGGCGTGCTGCTGCGGTGTGCCCGCGAGCGTGATCGCGCCGCTGCCCAGGCCCTGCATCGCGAAGGCGAAGTCGGCGAGCGGCGAGTGGTAGGCGAGCGTCTCGCGCAGCAGTACCAGGGCGCGCGAATCGAGCCGCTCCAGCGCGCCGCCGGAGCTGCCCGGCACGCAATAGCGCAGCCAGCCGCCGGCGCCTAGCCGCTGTACCCAGTCGCGACAGGCCGCGCGGTCGTCGTGCTCGTCGACCTGCTGCGCGTCGGCCCAGGGCAGCAGGCCGTCGGCCAGCGTGCGGTGCGCGTCGTCGAAGAAGGGCAGCGCAAGGTGCGCCGTCGAGGGTGGTGCGGGAGCCTTGGTCATCATCGCGTCAGTCCCCGCCGAACACCGGCTTGCGCTTGGCCGCGAAGGCCTCGTAGGCGCGCCTGAAATCTTCGGTCTGCATGCAGATGGCTTGCGCCTGCGCCTCGGCTTCGATGGCCTGGTCGATGGTCATCGACCATTCCTGCGACAGCATGGTCTTGGTCATGCCGTGCGCGAAGGTCGGGCCTTCGGCCAGGTCGCGAGCGACCTTGGTGGCGGCTTCGAGCAGCGCATCGCTTTCGTGCAGCGCGTTGAAGAATCCCCACGAATGGCCTTCCTGCGCCGTCATCGCGCGGCCGGTGAAGAGCAGTTCGGACGCACGGCCCTGGCCGATCACTCGCGGCAGCAGCGCGCAGGCGCCCATGTCGGCGCCGGCGAGGCCCACGCGCGTGAAGAGGAAGGCGGTGCGCGTGGCGGGCGAGCCGTAGCGCAGGTCGCAGGCCAGCGCGATCATCGCGCCGGCACCGGCGCACACGCCGTCGATCGCGCCGACGACGGGCTGCGGACAGGCGCGCATCGCCTTCACCAGGTCGCCCGTCATGCGCGTGAACTCCAGCAGCTCGGGCATGCGCATGCCGGTCAGCGGGCCGATGATCTCGTGTACGTCGCCGCCGGAGCAGAAGTTGCCGCCCGCGCCGGTCACGACGATCGTCTTCACGTCGGTGGCGTAGACCAGCGCGCGGAACAGGTCGCGCAGCTCGCCGTACGAGTCGAAGGTCAGCGGGTTCTTGCGGTCGGGCCGGTTCAGCGTGATGGTGCCGACGCCGGCCTCGTAGCTCCATGCGAAGTGCTCGGCCTTGTAGGCTGCCTTGGGTTCGAATTGGGCGCGCATGGGATTGCCCGCGCCGATGTAGTGCTTCATTCGGTCTCCGCCATCAGTAGTTGGTTGTGCGAGTGCTGCTTGACCTTGCCCAGCAGCTTGTGCAGTTGCGCGATCTCCCTGGCGCTGAGGCCCGCGAAGGCCTCGACGATCCAGTCCTCGTGCTGCTGCGCCATGTCGTTGAAGAGCTTGCGCCCGCGCGGCGTGAGGCGCACGCGCCATGCACGGCGGTCGCCCTCGACGTTGATGCGCTCCACCAGCCCTTCGGACACGAGCTGGTCGGTGATGCCGGTCACATTGCCGCCCGTCACCATCATGCGGCGCGAGAGCTCGTTCATCTTCAGCCCCTCGGGCGAGCGCTCGAGCTGGGACATCAGGTCGAAGCGCGGCAGCGTGGTGGCGAACTGCGAGCGCAGCTCGTTGCGCACCTGCTTCTCGATCAGCTGGGTGCAGGTGAGCAGCCGCAGCCAAAGCCGCAGCGCCTCCGGGTGTTCGCTGTGCGCGCGCGCTTCGAGGTCCATCTCAGTGCGTCTCCTCGCTGTTCTGCGCGGCCATCGCTGCATTGGCGGCCGCGGCGAGCTGCTGCTGCTTGGCGATCTCGCGGTACATCTGGTCGCGCCCGCTCAGGTACTGCACGGGCCATTCGACGTCGCGGCTTTGCAGCTTGGCGGCTTCGTGCAGCGTCCATGCCGGGTCGGCCAGGTGCGGGCGCGCGATGGCGCACAGGTCGGCGCGACCGGCGGCGATGATGCTGTTGGCCTGGTCGGCATCGGTGATGGCGCCCACGGCGATGGTCGAGATGCCGACCTCGTTGCGGATGCGGTCGGAGAACGGCGTCTGGTACATGCGGCCGTACACCGGCTTCGCGGCGCGCGTGGTCTGGCCGGACGACACGTCGATGAAGTCGGCGCCGGCCTCCTTGAAGAGGCGCGCGACCACGATGGCGTCGGCATCGGTGTTGCCGCCGGGCGCCCAGTCGTGCGCCGAGATGCGTACGCTCATCGGCTTGTCGGCCGGCCACGCGGCGCGCATGGCACGGAACACTTCGAGCGGGTAGCGGCAGCGCGCCTCGATGTCGCCGCCGTACTCGTCGGTGCGCAGGTTGGTGAGCGGGCTGATGAAGGCCGACAGCAGATAGCCGTGCGCGCAGTGCAGCTCGAGCCAGTCGAAGCCGCATTCGGCGGCGCGGCGGGTCGAGTCGACGAACTGGTCGCGCAGCGTGTCCATCTCGGCGCGCGTGATGGCCGCGGGCAGCTGGTTCTGCTCGCCGTAGGACAGCGCGCTCGCGGCCAGCAGCGGCCAGTTGCCGCTCTCGAGCGGCTCGTCGGTACCTTCCCAACCCACGCGGGTCGAGCCCTTGGGGCCGCTGTGGCCGAGTTGCATCGCGATCTTCGCGCTCGACTGCGTGTGCACGAAGTCGACGATGCGCTTGAAGGCGGCCTGCTGCTCATCGTTGTAGAGGCCGGTGCAGCCGGGCGTGATGCGGCCTTCGGGCGTCGGGCTGGTCATCTCGACGAACACCATCGCGGCGCCGCCGAGCGCGCGTGCGCCCAGGTGCACCAGCAGGAAATCCTGCGGCACGCCGTCGACCGCGCTGTAGGTGGCCATCGGCGACACCAGGATGCGGTTCTTCAGCGTGAGCCCGCGCACCTTGTAGGGCATGAGCATCGGCGGCAGCGCCTTGCCGCCAGCCAGCCACTGCTCGTAGCCGCTGAGCCACTGCGTGTCGCGCAGGCGCAGGTTCTCGTGGCTGATGCGCTGCGAGCGGGTGAGCAGCGAGTAGGCGAACTGCTCGATCTGCATGCCGGTGTAGCGCGGCACGTTCTCGAACCACTCGGTGGAGTTGCGCGCGGCGTTCTGGATCTTCAGCACCTCGACGCTGCGGCGTGCCTCGTAGCCTTCGAGCACATGGTCGACAGTGCCGCCCTGCGCGAACTCGTTGGCCAGGTCGATCGCGTCTTCCAGCGCCAGCTTGGTGCCCGAGCCGATCGAGAAGTGCGCCGTGTGCGCCGCGTCGCCCATCAGCACCACGGGCACCGAGCGGCCCTCTACGTCGATGCGGTGCGTCCAGCGCTCGCACACCACGCGCGGAAAGCGGATCCAGTTGGCCGAGCCGCGCAGGTGCGTGGCATTGCTGATCAGCGAATGGCCGCCGAGGTACTTGGCGAAGAGCTTCTCGCAGAAGGCGATGGCCTCGGGCTGTTCCATCTGGTCGAGGCCGTGGGCCTTCCACACGGCCTCGGGCGTCTCGACGATGAAGGTCGAGGTCTTGTCGTCGAACTGGTAGGCGTGCGCCTGGAACCAGCCGTGCTCGGTCTGTTCGAAGGCGAAGGTGAAGGCGTCGAAGGTCTGGTGCGTGCCCAGCCACACGAAGCGGCAGTTGCGCAGGTCGATGTCGGGCCTGAACACCTCGGCGTAGCGCTGGCGGATGCGGCTGTTGAGGCCGTCGCTGGCGATCACCAGGTCGGCCTTGTATTTGGCGGCCATCGCCTGGTCGTCGGCGACGTCGGTCTCGAACACCAGCTCGACGCCCAGCTCGAGGCAGCGCTCCTGCAGGATGTTGAGCAGCCGCTTGCGGCCGATGCCGCAGAAGCCGTGGCCGCCCGAGCGCACCTGGCGGCCCTTGAAGAAGACCTGGATGTCGTCCCAGTGGTGGAACTCGTTGCCGATGAGCGCTGCGGTCGGCGCGTCGGCCGCGCGCAGGTTGGCGAGCGTCTGGTCGCTGAGTACCACGCCCCAGCCGAAGGTGTCGAAGGGGCGGTTGCGCTCCACCACGGTGATCTGCAGCGCCGGGTTGCGCGCCTTCATCAACAGGGCGAAGTAGAGGCCCGCCGGCCCGCCACCGATGCACAGGATGCGTTGGAGGTCCGAGGCGGGAGCGGACTTGGACGGGTCGAGGCTGTTCATGGCTAAATAGTTTAGACATAAACAATCCAATGTCAATCCGGGTTCGCGCAAGCCCGAAGCCGCCTCAGATCGCGGCTTGCGCCGACACGGGAAGTCATGCAAAAGCTTGGAAAAATCAATACCATGGCCCCATGCAACACTTGATACCCAAGATCGAGTCGCAGCTGGCTTCGCTGCCTGTCCCCATCGCGCTCGAGCTGCCCGATGGCCGGCGCGTCGCACAGGCCGGAGCCCGCGTCACGCTGGCCTTCAAGGAATGGGCGGTGCTGGCCAAGCTGGCGGCACGGCAGGTGGGCGCCATCGGCGAGGCCTACGTCGAAGGCAAGGTGCAGATCGAAGGCGCCATGCGCGACCTGATCGATGCCACGGTCGGCATGCTCCCCGGCAACCCGGCGGAGACCGACACCGGCTGGTGGAGCCGCCTGCAGCGCCGGGCCAAGTCGCACGGCTCGCACTCGCTGCGCAAGGACGCGGCGCAGATCGAGTTCCACTACGACGTTTCCGACGACTTCTACGCGCTGTGGCTGGACCCGCGCCGCGTGTATTCATGCGCGTACTTCCGTACGCCCGACCTCACGCTGGCGCAGGCGCAGGAAGCCAAGCTCGACCACATCTGCCGCAAGCTGATGCTGCAGCCTGGCGAGCGCTACCTCGACATCGGCTCCGGATGGGGCGCACTGCTGCTGTGGGCGGCCGAGCACTACGGCGTGGACGCCACCGGCATCACGCTGTCGAAGAACCAGCATGCGCACGTGCAGCGGCTCATCGAGGAGAAGGGCCTGCAGGGCCGCGTGCGCGTCGAGCTGCGCGACTACCGCGAAGTGCCCACCGACAAGCCCTTCGACAAGATCTCCTCCGTCGGCATGTTCGAGCACGTGGGCGCGGCCAACATGCCGACCTACTTCCGCAAGATCCATTCGCTGCTCAAGCCGGGCGGCCTGGTGATGAACCACGGCATCACCTCCGGCGAGCTCAACTACCGCCAGCTCGGCGCCGGCATGGGCGACTTCATCGAGAAATACATCTTCCCCGGCGGCGAGCTGCTGCACGTGACGCACGTGCTGCGCGAGACGGCCGCGGCCGGCCTGGAGATGGTCGACACCGAGAGCCTGCGCCCGCATTACGCGCGCACGCTCTGGGCATGGTCCGACGCGCTGGAAGCGCAGCTCGACGCCGCGCGCGAAGTGCTCCAGCGCAGCGGCGGCCGGCAGGCCGAGAACGCCGAGCGCGTGCTGCGCGCCTACCGCCTGTACCTCGCGGGCTCCGCCATGAGCTTCGAGCAGGGCTGGATCTCGCTGCACCAGATGCTTTCCACCAAACCCGACGGCAACGTCGAACACGGCGTCCTTCGCGGCGCGCAATCCGTGTACCCTTTTGCACGTGACTACATCTACAACAAGTGAGTGAGAACACCATGCTCTATCGATTCCAGTCCCGCGCCTCTCCCGATTTCGTGATGCTCGAAGTGCATGCCCGCCAGCTGCTGGAGATCGTCGGCAAGTCGATCGCCCCGCAGGGCATCATTACCGTCGAGCAGATCCCCGGCGCCATCGCGGCCCTCGAAGCCGCGCTGGCACGCGAGGCTTCCAACACCCACAACAACGACGACTACGCCGTCGAAGGCCACGCCAACGAGGCCGAGAAGCAGCACGTGGGCCTGCACCAGCGTGCGATCCCGTTGCTGCACATGCTCAAGGACTCGCTTGCCGAAAAGAAGGACGTGACCTGGAAGACCTGATCACCAAAGATCAGCCACCGGTCTTTGCGTGAAACACCACGGATCCGGCTCTGCCGGTCCGCAGGTGTTGCCCCCTGCAAGGGGGAAGGCGCGCGCGACACGAAGTGCGCGCAGCCTGGGGGTTAGTCAACTTTAGCGCCGGAGTCCTTGACCACCTTCGCCCACTTCACATGCTCGCTCGCAATGAGCTTCGTGAAGTCGGCCGGCGAATTCCCGCTCGGGATCGCGCCCTGAGCCAGCATCTTCTCCTTCATGGCCGGCGTGCCCAGCGCCTTGGCCACTTCCTGCTGAATGCGGTTCACGATCTCCGGTGACGTGCCCGCCGGCGCCAGCAGCCCGAACCACGAACTCGCCTCGTAGCCCTTGAGCGAGGGGCCGCCCACTTCAGCCACCGTAGGAATGTCCGGCAGGGCCGGTGAACGCTGCGCGCTCGTCACCGCCAGCGCGGTGAGCTTGCCCGCCTTGATCTGCGCCATCGACGAAGGCAGGTTGTCGAACATCACGTCGGCATTCCCGCCCACCATGTCCAGCAGCGCCGGGCCCGAGCCCTTGTACGGGATGTGGGCCATGAAGGTGCCCGTCATGCTCTTGAAGAGTTCGCCCGCCAGGTGGATCGAGGTGCCGCTGCCGCTGGAGGCCATGTTCAGCTTGCCGGGGTTGGCCTTGGCGTACTTGATGAAGTCCTGCACGTTGTGGATGTTCAGCGATTTCGCCTTGTCGGCGTTCATCTCCATCACGTTCGGCACGGCGGCCACCAGCGTGATCGGCGCGAAGTCCTTGATCGGGTCGAAGGGCAGCTTGGGATACAGCGCGCGGTTGATGCCGTGCGTGCCCACGGTGCCCATCAGCAGCGTGTAGCCGTCGTTCGGCGCGCGCGCCACGATCTCGGCGCCCACGTTGCCGCCCGCGCCCGCGCGGTTGTCGACGATGAACTGCTGGCCGAAGGCCTTGGAAAGCTCGGGCGCCACCGCGCGCGCCAGGATGTCGGTCGTGCCGCCGGCCGCGAAGGGCACGACGATGCGCACCGGCTTGGTCGGCCAGGTGCTCTGTGCCCACGAGGGAGCGGTGATGAGGGTCAGCGCGGCGGCGACGGATGCGGCCAGCGCGGTGCGGCGATTCGGGGAGGAAGAGAAAGTCTGATGGGTCATGCGCGCGTTTGTACAGGTGCGCGCTCCGGCCGTCGCGGGTGAAAACCCCGTGGCCGCGTGAGGGAGTTGACAGCGCGTGGTCTGGGGCGCCTCAGGCCACCTGCATCCGCTGCGCGAACCGCTCCTCGCGGAAGCGCTCCAGCACGAAATCGATGAACACCCGCGTCTTCGGCGGCAGCAGCTTCTTGCTCGGGTAGTACAGCCACACCGCACCGGCGTCCTGGTACCAGTCGGGCAGCAGCCGCAGCAGCTCCCCGCTGCGCAGCCCGCGCTCCACGAAGGGCATGGGCAGCATCGCCACACCCAGTCCCATAAGCGCGGCATGCGCGATCGCCTCGGGGTCGTTGAAGATGGCGCGCGGCCGGGGCAGCTCGACGCTGACCTCGCTTTCGCCTTCGCCTCCGCCCGCGCCGCGCACGCGCCGCAGCGTCCAGCTGCGCACGCGCCCCGTGGGCGAGGAGCGGCGCATCAGCGTGTCGAGCGCGGCCAGGTCCGACGGATGCCGGGGCGGCTTGCGCCCCTGCATGTACGCGGGCGAGGCCACTGCCACCACGTGGATGCGCGCCAGCTCGCGCGCCACCAGCCCGGCCGGCAGCTCGATGCCGCCGCCGATGGCCGCGTCGAAGCCCTCGCCCACCAGGTCGACCTGCTGGTTGTCGAAGTGCCAGTCGGGCACGATGGCCGGATAGCGCGCGAGGAACCCGCCCATCAGCGGCAGCACGTGCTCGCGCCCGAAGGCCTGGCCCATGCTCACCTTCAGCGTGCCCGAGGGCTGGCCGTCGTCGGTGTCGACGCCGGCCACCGCCTCGCGCAGCGTGGCCAGCGCGCCGCCGATCTGCGCCAGGAAGCGCTCGCCGCCCTCCGTCAGCGTCAGGCTGCGCGTGCTGCGCTGGAACAGCCGCAGCCTCAGCCGCGCTTCCAGCCTTGCCACGTTCTTGCTGACGGCGGCCGGCGTCAGGCCAAGGCGCCGCGCGGCCTCGGAGAAGCTGCCGCCTTCCGCGCTCTGCACGAAGGATTCGAGGTGATTGAGCGGTTCCATGGCCGCATTGTGGCGCCCATCTTCAACCATCGGTTGAATCTGATTGACCCGATTGACGGCTACCGGAGAAGGAATGAAGCGCCCAAACTGAGGCCTTCTTCTCCACCATCGCACAGGAAAAAATCATGGCCTCCAGCACCGCTTCCTCTTTCGCTTCTTCTTCCTCCGTCCTGGCCGGCAAGGTCGCCTTCGTCACCGGCGGCTCGCGCGGCATCGGCGCGGCCATCGTGCGCCGCCTGGCGCGCGACGGCGCCGCCGTGGCCTTCAGCTACGCGGCCTCGGCAGCTCCCGCCGACGAACTGGTGCGCAGCATCCAGTCCGAAGGCGGCCGCGCCCTCGCGCTGAAGATCGACAGCGCCGACGCCGCGGCCCTCACCGCCGGCATCGACGAGGCCGCCCGCACCTTCGGCAGGATCGACATCCTCGTGAACAACGCGGGGGTGTTCCTCGGCGGCACCCTCGACGAGTTCTCGCTCGAAGACTTCGACAAGACGCTGGCCATCAACGTGCGCGCGGTCTTCGTCGCCGCCAAGGCGGCCTCGCGCCACATGGGCGAGGGCGGCCGCATCATCAACATCGGCAGCACGAATGCCGAGCGCATGCCCTGGCCCGGCGGCAGCGCCTACGCGATGAGCAAGTCGGCGCTGGTCGGCCTGGTGCAGGGCCTGTCGCGCGACCTCGGCCCGCGCGGCATCACCGTCAACAACGTGCAGCCCGGCCCGGTCAACACCGACATGAACCCCGTCGACGGCCCCAACGCCGCTTCGATGCACGGCCTGATGGCGCTGGCCCGCCACGGCCATCCTGATGAAATCGCCGCCATGGTCGGCTACCTCGCCAGCCCCGAAGCCGGCTTCGTGACGGGTGCGAGCCTCAACATCGACGGTGGCTTCGCGGCATAACTTGGTTCGCCCCCAGGCTGCGCGCACTTCGTGTCGCTTCGCCAACCCCCTTCCGGGGGCAACACCAGCGGCCCGGCGAAGCCGGTTCCGCGGTGTTCTTGGCTCGCCCCCAGGCTTCGCGCACTTCGTGTCGCTTCGCCAACCCCTTCCGGGGGCAACACCGACGGCCCGGCGAAGCCGGTTCCGTGGTGTTCTGGAATGGGACGTGGCCTGATCGTGGTTGCGGTCAGGGGGTGCCGCGTTGCACGGCCTCGATGAGCTTGTCGAGCGTGGCGTCGAGCTGGGTCAGTTCGACGGCTCCGATGCCGCCGAACAGTGCGACTTCGCGTTCTCGACCGAGCGCGCCTACCGTTTCGTGCAGCGCCTTGCCGGCGGCGGTGAGATAGAGCCGGCTGCTGCGCCGGTCGGTCGGGTCGTCGTGGCGCTGCACGCGCTTGTGGCGCAGCAGGCCGGCGAGAGCGCGGCTCACCGCCATCTTGTCGAGGCCGGTCTGGTCGGCCACCTGCGTGGCGTTGAGGCCGGGTTGCGCTGCCAGAACCGCCATCGTGCGCCACTCGTTCAGCGTGATCCGGTGCTCGCGGCCCACGCGCTCATGGAAAGGCCGCGCAGTGAGATTCACGACCCGCACCAGCTTGAAGAAGAGCGGGTCCATGGCGGGTCGCGTTCAGCCAGCGAGCCTTTTCGCCGCCGCCACGATGGCCTCGGTGCCGACGCGCGACTGCGCCTCCAGCACCGGCGCATAGCCGACCGGAATGCGCGGCGCGCCCAGCCGTGCCACGCGGCAGCCGGTGGCCTCCGCAGCGCTGGCCGCGATCTCCGCACCGAAGCCCGCCGCCTGCACCGCCTCGTGGACCACCAGCAGCCGGCCGGTGCGCGCGCACGACGACAGCACCGTCTCGCGGTCCCAGGGCCACAGCGTGCGCAGGTCGATCAGGTCCACCGCGATGCCCTCGGCCGCCAGCGCATCGCACGCCGCCGCGCTGGCCTGCATCTGCCGGCTCCAGCTCACGAGTGTGAGCGCATCGCCCTCGCGCACGCGTGCCGCCTTGCCCAGCGGCACGGCGACGCTTTCGTCGACCTCGCCGCGCGCGCCCCACAGCGTCTTGTGCTCGATGTAGACCACGGGGTCGCCGCACTGCAGGGCAGAGCGCAGCAGCCCGTGGTTGTCCTGCGGCGTCGAGGGGCTCACCACTACCACGCCCGGCAGGTGCGCGAACCAGGCTTCGAGCGATTGCGAATGCTGCGCGGCCGAGGCGTCCCAGATGCCGCCGGGCATGCGCGCCACCAGCGGCACGCGGCCCTGGCCGCCGAACATGAAGCGGTTCTTGGCGGCCTGGTTCACCAGCTCGTCCATGCCGCACAGCGCGAAGTCGACCACGCGCATCTCGACCACCGGCCGCAGCCCTGCGAGCGCCATGCCCACGCCGGCGCCCATGATCGCGGCCTCGCTGATCGGCGTGTCGATCACGCGGCCGGGGCCGAAGCTCTGCTGCAGCCCCTTGTACTGCCCGAAGATGCCGCCGCGGCCCACGTCCTCGCCGAGCACCACCACGCGCGGGTCGGCTTCCATCTCGCGCTGCAGGGCGAGCAGGGCGGCTTCCGAATAACTGAGTTCGTGCTTCATCGCCACTGGCCCTCCCCGACGGTCTGCACGTCGGTGAAGGCGGCGGCCGGCTCGGGCCAGGGGGCCGCGTCGGCGATGGCGAGGGCGGTGTCGACCTCGTCGCGCGCGGCGTTCTCGATGGCGTCGAGCGCGGAAGCCGCGACGCCGGCCGAAAGCAGATGGGCGCGTGCCCGTGCGATCGGGTCGGTCTCGAGCGCGGCGGCCAGTTCAGCCGGATCGCGGTAGGCTGCCACGTCCACCGACACATGCCCCTTCACGCGGTAGGTCAGCGCATGCAGCAGGCGCGGCCCGCCGCCGCTGCGCACCTGCGCCACCAGCTTCGCGGCGGCCGCATGCACCGCGAACACGTCGTTGCCATCGACCTGCGTGGACGCGATGCCGAGCGACTCGGCGCGCGCCGAGGCGCCTTCCCCGGCCGTCATCGGGCCGCTCGCCGTGGTCGCGCTCCAGCGGTTGTCCTCGCAGACGAAGAGCACCGGCAGCTCGTACACGCGCGCCCAGTTCAGCGCCTCGAGGAAGGGGCCGCGGTTGATCGCGCCGTCGCCGAAGAAGCAGACGGTGATGTCGTCGCCCTTGTTCAGCAGCTTCTGCGCGTGCGCCGCGCCCACCGCGATCGGCAGCCCCGCCGCCACCACGCCGTTGGCGCCCAGCATGCCGACCGAGAAGTCGGCGATGTGCATCGAGCCGCCCTTGCCGCCGTTGAAGCCGGTGGCCTTGCCGAACAGCTCGCACATCATCCGCGCGAGATCGGCGCCCTTGGCCAGCGTGTGGCCGTGGCCCCGGTGGGTGGAAGTGAGGTAGTCGGCGGCGCGTAGGTGGGCGCAGACGCCGGCCGGTACCGCCTCCTGCCCGGTGGAGAGGTGCAGCGGCCCGCGCACCTTGGCGGCGCCCGCCGCCTGCTGGCCATAGGCGCTCACGCCGCCCTGGCTGGCGGTCTCCGCCGCGTTCTCGAAGGCCCGTATCCGCACCATGACGCGGTACAGGGCCACAGCCGTGCCGTGCGCGCCATGGACGGCGCTGCCGGAAATGCTCGAGTCCATCTTGTCTCCGACGCCCTTGGGGCGGGCGTTCCGGAAAAAATCGTATCAAGCGATACGGACTCGCGGCACCGGGCTTACCCGCCACGTGCCGGCAAATTCAGGCCACCGGCGGCAGGCGATCCAGCAGCTTGTCGAGCGTGATCGGGTAGTCGCGCACCCGCACGCCCGTTGCGTTGTAGACGGCGTTCGCCACCGCCGCGGCGACGCCGCACATGCCGAGCTCCCCGACGCCCTTGGCCTTCATCGGCGAGGAGATCGGGTCGGTCTCGTCGAGGAAGACGACGTCCTGGTGCGGAATGTCCGCATGCACCGGCACCTCGTAGCCCGCAAGGTCGTGGTTGACGAAGAAGCCGTGCCGCCTGTCGAGCGCCAGCTCTTCCATCAGCGCGCCGCCGACGCCCATCGTCATCGCGCCGATCACCTGGCTGCGCGCGGACTTCGGGTTCAGGATGCGCCCCGCCGCGCACACCGCGAGCATGCGCCGCACGCGGATCTCGCCGGTGGCCGCATCGACGCCGACCTCCACGAAATGCGCGCCGAAGGTCGACTGCTGGTACTTCTTGTCGAGGTCGCCGAATTCGATGCTGTCCTCCACCACCAGCTCCTGCGCTCCCGCCGCCTCGGCCAGCGGCACTGCGCGCGAGCCGGCGCGCACCATGCCTTCGGAGAACTCCGCCTCGGCTACCGGAATGCCCAGCTTCGACGCCACGGCTTCGCGCAGCTTCATGCATGCCGCGAAGACGCCGGAGGTCGAGCTGTTGGCGCCCCACTGGCCGCCCGAGCCGGCCGAAACCGGGTGCGCCGAGTCGCCCAGGCGCACCTGCACCTTGTCGAGCGTCACGCCCATGGTCTCGGCGGCGGTCTGCGCGATGATGGTGTAGGTCCCGGTGCCGATGTCCGTCATGTCGGTCTCCACCGTGACCATGCCCCGGTTGTCCAGACGCACGCGCGCGCCCGACTTCATCACCAGGTTGTTGCGGAACGCGGCGGCCACGCCCATGCCGACGAGCCAGCGGCCGTCGCGCTGCTGCCCCGGCGCCGGGTTGCGCCTGTTCCAGCCGAAGCGCTCGGCGCCTGTGCGCAGGCATTCGATCAGCTTGCGCTGCGAATAGGGACGCTGCGGCTTCTCGGGGTCGACCTGCGTGTCGTTGAGCACGCGGAACTCGATCGGGTCGATGCCCAGCTTCTCGGCCATCTCGTCCATGGCGATCTCCAGCGCCATCATGCCGGGCGCCTCGCCGGGCGCGCGCATCGCGTTGCCCTCGGGCAGGTCGAGCACCGCCAGGCGCGTGGTCGTGAGGCGGTTCGCGCCGGCGTAAAGCAGGCGGGTCTGGTTCACGGCCGTCTCCGGCTGGCCGCCCGGCAGGTCGCCCGACCAGCCTTCGTGCGCGATGGCGGTGAGCCTGCCGTCCCGGCCGGCGCCCAGGCGGATGCGCTGGATGGTCGCGGGCCGGTGCGTGGTGTTGTTCGCCATCAGCGGCCGCGGCAGCGCCACCTTCACCGGCCGCCGCGCCGCCCGCGCACCCAGCGCCGCGAGCAGCGCATCGGCCCGCACGAACAGCTTGCCGCCGAAGCCGCCGCCGACGAAGGGCGAGATCAGCCGCACGTTCGCCTTCGCGATGCCGAGCGTCTTGGCGACGTCGCCGGCGCCCCAGGCGATCATCTGGTTCGAGGTCCAGATGGTGAGCTTGTCGCCCTGCCACTGCGCGATGGAGGCGTGCGGCTCCATCATCGCGTGCGACTCGTCGGGCGTGGTGTAGGTCGCGTCGAGCTGCACGGGGGCCGCCGCGTAGGCGCCCGCGAAATCGCCCGTCTTCGTCTGCGGCTCGCCCGCGAAGGGGTTGGGCGCGGGCAGTTTCGCCGCGTCCTTCTCGGCGGACAGGTCGAAGCGGCCCGGCGTGCGCTCGTACTCGACGCGCACCAGCTGCGCGGCCGCGCGCGCCTGCTCGAAGGTGTCGGCCACGACCAGCGCCACCGCCTGGTGGTAGTGGTCGATCTCGGGGCCGCCCAGGAGCTTGGCCGTGTTGAAGTCGCCCTTGGCGAGCTTGCCCGCATTGCGCGCGGTGACGATCGCCAGCACGCCCGGCGCCGCCCGGGCGGCGGCCATGTCCATCGACGCGATGCGGCCCTTCGCGATGCCCGCGCCCACGACATAGCCGTAGGCCGCGTCGGGCGCCTCGGCGTTGCGCTCGTAGGCGTAGCGCGCGAAGCCCGTGGTCTTCATGGGGCCGTCGATGCGGTCCGTCGGCTTGCCGATGATCTTCAGCTGGTCGATGGGATTGGTCGTGGCGGGGGTGTCGAATCTCATGGTCAGCTCCTCGCTTGCGTGATGGCGGCGGCCAGCGTGCGCTCGGCGAGCTGCAGCTTGAACGCGTTCTCGTGGGTGGGCTGCGCGTCGGCGAGCAGCCGCGCGGTAACGGCCCTGGCGCCTTGCGGCATGGCGGTCTCTGCAGCCTCCATGCGCCACGGCTTGTGCGCGACGCCGCCGAGCGCCACCCGGCCGGAGCCGTCGCGCTGCACGATGGCCGCGACCGACACCAGCGCGAAGGCATAGGAGGCGCGATCGCGGATCTTGCGGTAGACGTGCGTGCCGCCCACGGGCCTGGGCAGCGTGACGCCGGTGATGAGCTCATCGCGCTCCAGCGTCGTCTCGACGTGCGGCGTGTCGCCTGGCAGGCGATGGAAGTCGGCGATCGGAATCACGCGGGTGCGTCCGTCGGGCCGCACGGTCTCGACCGAGGCGTCCAGCACGCGCATCGCCACGGCCATGTCGCTGGGGTTGGTGGCGATGCAGGACTTGCTACCCCCGATCACCGCGAGCTGCCGCGTCACGCCGCCGATGGCGCCGCAGCCGCTGCCGGGGCGGCGCTTGTTGCACGGCTGGTCGGTGTCGTAGAAATAGGGGCAGCGCGTGCGCTGCAGCAGGTTGCCCGCGGTGGTCGCCTTGTTGCGCAGCTGGCCCGATGCGCCGGCCAGCAGCGCGCGGGAGAGCACGCCGTAGTCGCGTCGCACGCGCTCGTCGGCCGCCAGGTCGGTGTTGCGCACCAGGGCGCCGATGCGCAGGCCGCCCTCGGGCGTCGGCTCGATGCGGTCCAGCGCCAGGCCGTTCACGTCGACCAGGTGCACCGGCGCCTCGATCTGCAGCTTCATGAGGTCGAGCAGGTTGGTGCCGCCGGCGATGAACTTCGCGCCGGGCCTGCCCGCGACGGCGGACGCCGCCTGCGCCGGGGTTGCGGCGCGCTCGTAGGTGAAAGCCTTCATGCCTTGCTCCCCGCCACTTCCGTGATGGCATCGACGATGTTGGAGTAGGCGCCGCAGCGGCAGATGTTGCCGCTCATGCGCTCGCGCAGTTCCTCCGCCGAGAGAATGGGGCGCGCCGTGAGGTCGGCGCTCACGTGGCTCGGCACGCCGCGCCTGACCTCGTCGATCACCCCGACCGCCGAGCAGATCTGGCCGGGCGTGCAATAGCCGCACTGGTAGCCGTCGTGCCGGACGAAGGCGGCCTGCAGCGGATGCATGCCTTGCGGCGTGCCCAGCCCTTCGATGGTCGTGACCTGCGCGCCCTCGTGCATCACGGCGAGCGTCAGGCAGGAGTTGATCCGCCTTCCGTCGACGATGACCGTGCAGGCGCCGCACTGGCCGTGGTCGCAGCCCTTCTTGGTGCCCGTCAGGTGCAGGTGCTCGCGCAGTGCGTCGAGCAGGGTGGTGCGCGTGTCCAGGTCGAGCGCCTGCGCCGTGCCGTTGACGTTCAGCGTCAGCTTCATGCGCGAGCCGCCCGCGGCCGCTGCCGGGGCCGCGGTCTGCGCCGACGCGGGCGGCGCGGTGGATGCCGAGACCGCCGCGGCGGTCGCGGCGCCGACGATGAGCGCGTCGCGCCGCGAGATCAGTTGTGTCGTGGGACTGTCCATGTCAGCTCCTGCTGTTCGAGGTTCGTGGGGATGGCGAGTACTGCTGATAGCGCGTGCCATGGGCGGTGGCGGTAGGAAAACGGCTGCTGTTGATCCCTGCCCGCGGCCCGCGGGGCTCCCCGCTTCCGAAAATGGTTCTCACCTTGGGAGGCCGCGGGGGCAGACCGGCCGATTCCCATTCTTCTGAAGCCGCGCGAGGATCGATAGCGCAATCCTCTTCATTTCTTGCCCGATCCGATGAGGCGCGGCGGCAACGGGTCCTGCCTCAGGCCCCGCTGGCGTGGCCTTGCCCGGCTCCCGCTGCGTCGATTCCCCTGCCACCCGCGCGCGCACCGCCGCGCAGCACTTCGATGTCCCGCCTGGGCGGTGCGCCGAACAGACGGCTGTACTCGCGGCTGAACTGCGACGGGCTTTCGTAGCCGACCTGGAAGGCCGCGCTCGCCGCATCGAAGTGCTCGTTGAGCATCAGCCGCTTCGCCTCGTTCAGCCGCAGCCACTTCTGGTACTGCAGCGGACTCATCGCCGTCAGCTGGCGGAAGTGGTGGTGGAAGGTCGGCGCGCTCATCTGCACGCGGGCCGCGAGCTCGTCGATGCGAAAGGGGGAGGCGTAGTTCAGCTTCAGCCAGTCGATGGCCCTGGCGATCCGGTGGCCCTGCCCGTCGACCGAGGCGATCTGCCGCAGCCTCGCGGCCTGGTCGCTCATCAGCAACCGGTAGTGGATCTCGCGATGGATCATCGGCGCGAGAACGGGAATGGCCTCGGGCTCGTCCAGCAGTTCCACCAGCCGGGTGATCGGCGCCAGCAGCGCGGGCGTCGCCTCGCCGAGTCCCACGCCGATGCCGATGGGCCGCTCGCGATGCGGCGGCAGGCCGCCCTGCGCGATGAGCTCGGCCAGCACGCGCACGTCGAGCTTGAGCATCAGGCCCAGGCAGGGCTGCCGCGGGCTCGCCGTCTTCACTTCGGAATTGGCGGGCATGTCCAGCGAGGTGATGAGGAACCGCGATGTGTCGTACGGATAGGCCTCGCCGCCCACCCACATCTGCTTGGCGCCCTGCGCGACGAGCACGATGCTCGGCTCGACCATGCAGACGGCCGGTGGCGCGGGAGATTCGCGCCTGAAGAAGCCGAGGTTGGCGATGGGCGTGTCGTGGTCGCCCGGCAGCGGCGTGCGGGCATCGATGACCCGCGCCATCGCCTGCTGCAGCGCCCTGCACCGCGCTGCGGCGTCCTCGTCCGCATCCTGTCTGGGGGCCATCTTGCTTGCTTCGAGACTTTGCGCAGGACTCTACCCGCGGGGCGCTTCGTCATCCACAAAAGAGCCGTGTCCCCGAAGGATCGGGCAAGAAATCCAGAGGAGTGAGCAAGCCTTCGCATCCCTCGGCGCAGCGGGCACCTGCCTGCCCTCCTACATCGTTGCGAGACGTTTCTGCGAACGCGTGCAGGACAAATGCCCGACCCGCCTGGCGAGGCCCCGCGGCGCAAGGGCCTGTGGCATCTTCACCTACTCATTCCGTCTGCCGGCCCGCGTGCCGGCTCGCGGCCATCCACCAAACACAGCGCAGGAGGCACATCACCATGATCAAGATCGGCATCGTCGACGACCACGCGGTCGTCCGCACAGGCCTGAAGTCGTTCTTCTCCACTTTCGTCGACTTCCGCGTGGTCGGCGAGGCCGGCACCGGCCGGGAGGCCATCGACCTGGTGCGCACGGCCGATCTCGACGTTCTGGTGATGGACCTTTCCATGCCCGGCCAGAGCGGCATCGACGCGCTCGCGATGGTGCGCGCCAAGGCGCCCGACCTCGGCGTGCTCATCCTCAGCGGCTACCCCGAGGAGCACTACGCGGTGAACCTCATCCGCCAGGGCGCATCCGGCTACCTCAACAAGGAATGCGAGCCCGAGGAGATCGCCAAGGCCATCCGCACGATCGCGCTGGGCCGGCGCTACATCTCGCCCTCGGTGGCCGAGCTGCTCGCGGGCCAGCTGGAACGCAAGGACAACGCGCCGCCGCACGAGCACCTGTCGGAGCGCGAATTCCAGGTGTTCCTGAAGCTGGCCAAGGGAGAATCGGTGGGCGCCATCGGCGAGGCTCTGTCGCTCTCGGTGAAGACCATCAGCACCTACCGCACGCGGCTGATGGAGAAGATGAACCTCTCCACCAACAGCGACCTCACCTACTACGCGATCAAGACGCAGCTGATCGATTGATCGTTTGATCGGCTTATCGCTTGGGCAGGCAGTCTCCGCGTCCTGAAGTGCGCCGCCGGGGCGCGCTCGGGACCATCGTCTGGACTTTCGTCCTGACGCTGGCCGCCACGCTGCTGGTGCTCAACTTCACCAGCGGCGAGAAGAAGCTCGACGAGCAGATCAAGCGCGAGTACGGCCTGCACGACGCCCAGTACCAGCGCGCGCTGGGCGTGATGCTCGGGCCGCCCATCGCCGGCGGCAACCGTTTCGAGGCTTTGCAGAACGGCGACGAGATCTTTCCTCCGATGCTCGCCGCCATCCGCGGCGCCAGGCGGAGCATCACTTTCGAGACCTACATCTACTGGTCTGGCGACATCGGGCGCCAGTTCGCCGACGCGCTGTCGGAGCGCGCCCGCGCGGGCGTGAAGGTGCACGTGCTGCTCGACTGGGTGGGCAGCGCCAAGGTCGACAAGGACTTCGTGCGCGAGATGGAACGCGCCGGCGTGCAGATCCGCAGGTTCCACAAGCCCAGCTGGTACGACGTCGCGCGCATGAACAACCGCACCCACCGCAAGCTGCTGGTGGTCGACGGCCGCACCGGCTTCACCGGCGGTGTGGGCATCGCGCCCGAATGGACCGGCCACGCACAGGACGCCGAGCACTGGCGCGATTCGCACTACAAGGTCGAGGGGCCGGTGGTGGCGCAGATGCAGGCCGTGTTCATGGACAACTGGGTGAAGGTGTCGGGCGACGTGCTGCACGGCGAAACCTACTTTCCGCCGATCTCTCCGGTGGGCGACGGGCGTGCGCAGATGTTCAGCAGCTCGCCCTCCGGCGGCAGCGAGAGCATGCACCTGATGTACCTGCTGTCGATCGCGGCAGCCACCAAGACCATCGACCTGTCGAGCGCCTACTTCGTGCCCGACGACCTGACCGTGGGCGCGCTGGTCGCGGCCATGCGGCGCGGCGTGCGGCTGCGCATCATCACGCCGGGTCCGATCATCGATTCGCAGACCGTGCGTGGCGCCTCGCGCGCGGCGTGGGGTCCGCTGCTGGAGGCAGGCGCCGAGATCAGCGAATACCAGCCGACCATGTTCCACTGCAAGGTCTTCACGGTCGATGGACTGCTGGTGTCCGTGGGCTCCACCAACTTCGACAACCGCTCCTTCCGCCTGAACGACGAGGCCAACCTCAACATCTACGACGAGGCCTTCGCCGCCGAACAGACCGCGCAGTTCGAGGCCGACCTGCGCCTGTCCAAGCGCCTGACCTATGAGGCCTGGAAGGACCGGCCGCTGCGCGAGAAGGCGATGGAGCACCTGGCGGCGCTGCTGTCGTCGCAGCTCTAGACCACCGCGCGGGCACACTCGCGCGATGACCACCCAGCAACAGCTTTCCATCGACGTGAGGCCCGGCACCGCGGTGTCCGCCCTCGCGATGTCGCCACCCTCGGCCGAGGCCTGCCTGGTGCTCGCGCACGGCGCGGGCGCGGGCATGGCGCATCCTTTCATGCGGGCGGTGGCCGAGGGGCTCGCCGAGCGGCGGATCGCCACGCTGCGCTATCAGTTTCCCTACATGGAGCAGGGCAGCAAGCGCCCGGACGCACCTGCGCTGGCGCATGCCACGGTGCGCGCGGCGGTGGCTTGCGCGTCGGCGCGCTTCGCGGGCATGCATCTCTTCGCGGGCGGCAAGTCCTTCGGCGGCCGCATGACGTCGCAGGCCCAGGCGCTGGAGCCGCTCGCGGGCGTCGAAGGGCTGGTCTTCCTCGGGTTTCCGCTGCACCCGCCGGGCTCGCCCGCGAAGGCGACCGAGCGTGCGGCGCACCTGAGCGAGGTCGAACTGCCCATGCTCTTCGCGCACGGGCCGCGCGACGCGCTCGCCGAGTCCGCCCCCTTCGACAACGCCGTGCAGGCGCTGGGCCCGTTCGCCACCGTGCTGGAGATCGAGGGCGCCGACCATTCCTTCCACCTGCTCAGGCGCACCGGCCGCACCGACGAGGAGGCGCTGGACGAACTGCTCGACGGCATCGCCGTTTGGATGCAGGCCTGGCGCATCGGCTGACGTCGGCCGGTGCGGGGTCGTCCTACGACGTATCGCCCGACGGGACGACGCGGTGGCACCACGGGTCTTTCGACGATGTGCCTGCGACGGATGGCAAATCAAACAAACAGAGGCAGACAGCCCATCCACGGAACATCATCAACTGAAAGGATCAACGCCATGGCATACGAAGAAGCTTCCCTCGGCACCGTGCAGTCGACCGGCCCCGCGCTGGCCAACGACGAAGTGGTGGACGTGCTCAACGACCTGCTCGAGAACTCGCGCGACGGCGAATACGGCTTCCGCGCCTGCGCCGATGAAGTCGAGAGCCCCGCGGCGAAGCAGCTGTTCGCCAATCGCGCCGAGGAATGTCGCAAGTCCGGCGCCGAACTGATGGCGCTCATCGCGGCCTATGGCGGCGAGCCGGCCGACGGCGGCACCGCCGCCGGTGCGCTGCATCGCGGCTGGGTGCACGTGAAGGGCTCGCTCGGCGCCAACAGCGAACTCTCCATCCTCGAATCGTGCGAGCGCGGCGAAGACACCGGTGTCGCGCGCTATCGCAAGGCCCTGAAGCAGAACCTGCCCGCCGACGTGCGCAGCGTGGTCGCTGCCCAGGCCGAAGGCGCGCAGCGCAACCACGACCAGATCCGCGACCTGCGCAACGCCGCTCGCGCTCGCGACTGATCAATCGCAATCGAGCGATGGAGCGCATGAAGGCCGGGCTCGCCCGGCCTTTTTTCATGGGCGCCGAACGCTCCGGGAATTCCCCGATGCCCACGATCGCAGCTCGATGGGATAGTTAGTTCGCCCTTCAAACTAACTAATTTCTTACACGGCTGGCGCCTGCGGGCGACTCAACTCAGGAGAGACATCGATGCGACTGAAACAAACCCTGGCCGCCATGGCCTTCGCCACGGCACTCGGTTCCACGGCCGTGGGCGCGATGGCGCAGACCGTCGTCGGCGTGAGCTGGTCCAACTTCCAGGAAGAGCGCTGGAAGACCGACGAGGCCGCCATCAAGGCAGAGCTGGAGAAGCTCGGCGCCAAGTACATCAGTGCCGATGCGGGCGGCTCGCCCGAGAAGCAGCTGGGCGACATCGAGGGCCTGATGTCGAAGGGCGCGAAGGCGCTCATCGTGCTGGCGATGGACAAGGACGCCATCCTGCCGGCCGTCACCAAGGCCACGCGCCAGAAGGTGCCCGTGGTGGCCTACGACCGGCTGATCGAGGCGCCTGGCGTGTTCTACATCACCTTCGACAACGTCGAGGTCGGCCGCATGGAGGCGCGCGAGGTCTTCAAGGTCAAGCCCAAGGGCAACTACGTGATCATCAAGGGCTCGCCCAGCGACCCGAACGCCGACTTCCTGCGCGCGGGCCAGCAGGAGGTGCTGGACGCCGCCATCAAGAAGGGCGACATCAAGATCGTCGGCGACGAATACACCGAAGGCTGGAAGCCCGAGGTCGCGCAGAAGAACATGGAGCAGATCCTCACCAAGGCCGGCGGCAAGGTCGACGCGGTGGTGGCCGCCAACGACGGCACGGCCGGCGGCGCGGTGGCCGCGCTCACGGCCAAGGGCATCCGCGGCATTCCGGTGTCGGGCCAGGACGCCGACTTCGCGGCGCTCAACCGCATCGCGCTGGGCACGCAGACCGCCACCATCTTCAAGGACTCGCGCGAGCTCGGCCGCGAAGCCGCCGCCGCGGCCATCGCGCTGTCGCAGGGCAAGCCTGTCGACAAGGCCGCGCCGTGGAACTCGGGCCCGAAGAAGGTCGCACTGCAGTCGCGCCTGCTGACGCCGGTGGCGGTGACGCGCGACAACCTCGACCTCGTGGTCAAGGCCGGCTGGATCAAGAAGGACGAGCTCTGCAAGGGCGTGTCGGGCGCGAGCGCGCCCGCGGCCTGCAAGTAACGCCGCACGACAGGCGAGCGACGCGCCGGCGCCATCCGCGGAAAGCGCGCCGGCTTTTTTCCCTTTCCCATGCAACGCACCAGCTGCCGGCGCCCACGGGGCCGGCCGGCAGGGCCTGCGCATCTCTTCGTAGTCCGCGCAGTCCAGAAAAAGGATCCGAAACATGAGCAACCCATCGTCATCAACACCGGGCTGGTGGCGCCGCACCGGCGTCGACCTGCGGCTCATCCTGATGTGCGTGCTGCTGGTCATCATGGCCGTGGCGTTCAGCGTCATGTCCGGCGGCGTGTTCCTCTCGCCCGAGAACCTCTACAACGTCGCGCAGCAGACGGCGGTGGTGGGCATCGTGTCCACCGTGATGGTGCTGATCATCGTGGCGCGGCACATCGACCTGTCGGTGGGCTCGGTGATGGGCTTCGTCGGTGTTCTCATCGCCTACCTGCAATACACCTCGGGCTGGTCGTGGCCCACGGCCTGCCTCGCGGGGCTCGCGGTGGCGCTCTTGGTGTCCATCTACCAGGGCTGGCTCACGGCGGTGCTGGGCGTGCCTTCCTTCGTGGTCACGCTGGGCGGCCTCATGTCCTTCCGCGGCGCGGCCTTCCTTGTGGCCGACGGCAAGACGCAGCCGGTGAACGACGAATTCTTCCAGCGCCTGGGCGGCGGCTACGACGGCGGCATCGGCGTCACAGCGAGCTGGGTGCTCGCGGCGTTCGTGGCGGTGGTGCTGTTCGCGCGCATGGTGCAGAAGCGCCGCGCGCGCCAGCGCTACGACATGCCCACCGAGGCGCTGTGGCTGGACGTGCTCATCACGGCCGTGCCGGTGGCGGTGGTGTTCGGCTTCGCCTGGGTGATGAACAGCTACCAGATCTCGTCCAAGAACGAGCCGCAGGGCATTCCGATCCCGGTGCTGATCTGGGCGGTGGTGGCCATCGTGCTGTCGTTCATCGTGCACCGCACGCGCTTCGGGCGCTACGTGTTCGCGATGGGCGGCAACCCCGACGCGGCGGCGCTGGTGGGCATTCCGGTCAAGCGCGTCACGCTGATGCTGTTCGCGCTGCTGGCGGTGCTGGTCACCGTCGCGGCCATCGTGTCGATCGCGCGCCTGAACGCCGGCACCAATTCGCTGGGCACGGGCATGGAGCTGTACGTGATCGCCGCGGCCGTCATCGGCGGCACCGCGCTCGCGGGCGGCAGCGGCTCGATCTTCGGCTCGGTGCTGGGCGCGCTCATCATGCAGTCGCTCGACAGCGGCATGCTGCTGCTGGACGTGCCCATCGGCAAGCGCATGGTCATCATCGGCCAGGTGCTGATCGTGGCGGTGGTGTTCGATGTGCTCTACCGCCGCAAGTTTGGGGAAAACTGAAATGGCAGATATCGACACCTCCAAACCCCTCGTCGAGTTGCGCGAGATCCGCAAGGCCTTCGGCGGCGTGAAGGCCGTGGACGGCGTGAGCGTGAACCTCTACCCCGGCGAGGTGGTCGCGCTGCTGGGCCACAACGGCGCGGGCAAGTCCACGCTGATGAAGATGCTCGCGGGTGCCTACCCCATCGACTCGGGAGACACGCTGATCGCGGGCGAGAAGGTCAACATCCGCACGCCGGCCGAGGCGCAGGCGCAAGGCATCGAGACCATCTACCAGACGCTCGCGCTCGCCGACAACCTCGACTCGGTGGCCAATCTCTTCCTCGGCCGCGAGAAGATGACGCCGTGGAACACGCTCGACGACCACTTCATGGAAGTGCAGGCGCGCAAGGTGTTCCAGCGCCTGAACAGGAACTTCACCAACATCCGCGTGCCGGTGCGCCGGCTCTCGGGCGGGCAGCGGCAGGTGGTGGCGATCTCGCGCGCGCTGTACTTCAATGCGCGCATCCTCATCATGGACGAGCCCTGCGCCGCGCTGGGCCCCGAAGAAACGGCGATGGTCGGCGGCCTGGTGAAGCAGCTCAAGGCCGACGGCGTGGGCATCTTCCTCATCACGCACGACATGCCCGACGTGTTCTCGCTGAGCGACCGCCTCGCGGTGATGAAGAACGGCAGGCTCGTGGGCACCTACCGCACCGCCGACGTGACCGAGGACGAGGTGCTCGGGATGATCATTGCCGGCAAGCGGCCCGAGGGCAAGGAGCAGGCCCACCACGCCGATACCGCGGCGGCACCCGCCTGACGCACAGGTAGACGGAGACAGACCCGACGTGACCACCACGGCCGACCTGCAACTGGTGAAGCGCATGAACCGCAGCGTGCTGCTGCGGCTGCTGCGCGCGCAGCCCGGCCTTTCGCGCGCACGGCTGGCCGGCGAGAGCGGCCTCACCAAGTCGACCGTGAGCCTGCTGGTGCGCGAGCTGATCGACGAGGGCTGGCTCAGCGAGGCCGGCACGACCGTGGCCGACGGGCTGGGTCGCCCCTCCACGCCGCTGCAGATCGACGTGGGCGTGCGCGCGCTCATGGGCGTGGAGATCGCCGTGGAGACCGTGCGCCTCGTGTGCATGTCGCTGCAGGGCGAGGTGCTGCATTCGCAGAGCCACGACCTGACCGACGGTTCGCCCGCCGGCGTATGCGCGCAGGTCGCGCGCATGGCGGCGGCCGCGCACGCGAAGCTGCAGCAGCTCGGCCTGCAGCTGTCGAGCATCGGCGTGTGCGTGCCCGGCGCGGTGGACGACTGCACCGGCGTCGTCCGCTTCGCGCCCAACCTCGGGTGGCGCAACGTGAGCCTGCTGCCGGCGCTCGAGAAAGCCTTCGCCGCCGTCGGGCTACCCGGGGTGACGGTGCAGCTGCAGAACGACGCCGATGCCGCCGCGCTGGGCGAATACGAGTTCGCCTCCAGCGTCGGCCAGGAGGGCGAAGACCCGCTGATCTTCGTCAACTGCGACGTGGGCGTTGGCGCGGGCGTGGTGCTCAACGACCGGCTCTTCACCGGCGCGCAGGGCATGGCCGGCGAGATCGGCCACACCATCCTCCAGCTCGACGGGCCACTGTGCTCGTGCGGCCGTCGTGGCTGCGCCGAGGCCTTCTTCGGCTCGCGCGTGCTGGAGCGCGAAGGCGCCGATCTGCCGCGCGCCGCCGCATTCTTCGGCGTGCTGCTGCAGAACCTGTGGGTCACCTTCAATCCGCGCGCCATCGTGCTCGGCGGCAAGGCCTGCGCCGACCACAAGGGCTTCGCGCAGGCTGCCTTCGAATGCATGAAGCGGCATGCGGACGACGCCGGCATGCCGGCACCGGACCTGCGCACAGCGCGCTACGGCGAACTGGCGCCCGCGGTGGGTGCGGCGGCGCTCGCGCTGCACGAATACTTAAGGCCGCTGCAGCCCGATGCGAAGGCACGCAGGGCGCGCGCCGCGCAGGTTCTCGCCGCCACCTGAGCCTTCGGCCTACGCACGGGCTGCCCGCAGCGGTCTAGCGTTCGGACTCCGTCCCTGGAGTTCCTGCCATGAATCCGCGCCCGTCCGCCGAGCCCGCCCGTTCCGCTTCCGTGTTGCTGGCCGCGATGGCCGTGCTGATCGGGCTTGCAGGCGTGGCGCTCGCCGTGGCCGGTGCATGGCTGATCGCGCTCGGCGGCTCGTGGTACTACCTCGTCGCGGGACTGGGGCTGGCGGCGGCGGCGCTGCTGTTGCGGCGCGGCGGCGGTGCCGGGTTGATGGTGTACGCGGCGGTGGTCCTGCTCACGCTGGCCTGGGCACTGTGGGAGGTGGGGCTCGACTGGTGGCCGATGGCCGCGCGCGGCGACGTGTTCTTCGTGATCGGCCTGCTGCTGCTCACGCCGTGGGTGGCGCGTGCGCTCACCCTGCGCAATGCCGCGGGCGTTGGAAGCGCGCGCGCCGTGCTCGGCGTGGTGCTCGTGGCCTTCCTGGTGGCGGCGGTGTTCTCGTGGATGCGCGATCCCCGCCGCATCGAAGGCATCTCGCCCCCGGCCGATGCCACGGCCGCGACGGCGAGCGCGCCCGTGGGCCCCGCGGCCGCGGCGGACGAGTGGACGGCCTACGGCGGCACCGGCTTCGGCCAGCGCTATTCGGCGCTCGACCAGATCACGCCGCAGAACGTGAGCCAGCTCGAGGAGGCCTGGCACTTCCGTACCGGCGACGTGCGCGGCCAGCCGGGCGACCCCGAGGAGACGACCTTCGAGGTCACGCCCCTGAAGATCGGCGGCAGGCTGTTCCTGTGCACGCCGCACCAGTCGGTGATCGCGCTCGACGCCACCACCGGCCAGCAGGTCTGGCGCTACACGCCCCAGATCGCGCGGCCGCTCGCGCTGCAGCACCTGACCTGCCGGGGGCTCTCGTACTACCCGGGTGCTGCGGCGGCGCCATCTGCCGGATCCACGCCCGCATCCGGGTCGCCGGCCGCCTGCGACGCGAAGCTGTTCATGCCCACAGCCGATGGCCGCGTCATCGCGCTCGATCCCGCCAGCGGCCAGCCCTGCCCGGCCTTCGGCGGCGGCACTGGCCAGATCGATCTCTGGAAGAACATGCCGAACGTGAAGGCAGGCTCCTACTACTCGACCTCGCCTCCGGTCGTGACGCGCTCGCTCCTCATCGTGGGCGGTACCGTGCTGGACAACGTCTCGACGAAGGAAACCTCCGGCGTGATCCGCGCCTTCGACGCGAACACCGGCGCGCTGGTGTGGAACTGGGACTCCGGCAACCCCGAGGAGACCGCCCCCATCGCGGCCGACCGCACCTACACCGCCAATTCGCCCAACAGCTGGTCGATCTCCAGCGTGGACGAGGCGCTGGGCCTGGTCTACGTGCCCATGGGCAACCAGCCGCCCGACCAGTGGGGCGGCGCGCGCAGCGAAGGCGCGAAGAAGTATTCGTCGGCGGTGGTGGCGCTCGACCTGGCCAGCGGCCGCGTGCGCTGGAGCTTCCAGACCGTGCACCACGACCTGTGGGACTACGACGTGCCCGCGCAGCCCAGCCTGGTCGACCTGCGCGTGGGCAGCGAGACCGTGCCCGCGCTGGTGCAGCCGACCAAGCAGGGCGAGCTCTTCGTGCTCGACCGCCGCAACGGCAAGCCGATCCTGCCGGTGAACGAGCGCGCCGCGCCGCAGGGCGCCGCCGCGGGCGACGTCACCGCGCCGACGCAGCCGTCATCGGCCCTGTCCTTCGATCCGCCGGCGCTCAAGCCCTCGGACATGTGGGGCGCCACCGTCTTCGACCAGTTGGCCTGCCGCATCGCCTTCCACCGGCTGCGCTACGAGGGCCGGTTCACCCCGCCCTCGACCGAGGGCTCGCTGATCCACCCGGGCAACTTCGGCGTCTTCAACTGGGGCGGCGTGGCGGTCGATCCGCGCCGGCAGATCGTCTTCGCCACGCCCGCGTCGCTGGCCTTCGTCTCCAGGCTCGTGCCGCGCGCGGACGACACCTCGCTCTACGTTCAGGGCAAGGAACGCCCCAACGACAGCCTCCCGGCGCTCAACGAGAACTTCGGCGCGCCCTTCGCGGTGAAGCTCAGCGCCTTCACCTCGGTGCTCGGCCTGCCGTGCCAGGCGCCGCCCTGGGGCTACGTCGCCGCGGCCGACCTGCGCACCGGCCGGGTCGCCTGGATGCACAAAAACGGCACGGTGCGCGACAGCTCGCCGCTGCCGCTGCCCTTTGCGATGGGCGTGCCCAATCTCGGCGGGCCCATCATGACGGCAGGGGGCGTGGCCTTTCTCTCCGGGACGCTCGACCAGTTCGTGCGCGGCTACGACGTGAACGACGGCAGGGAGCTCTGGCGCAGCCGCCTGCCGGCCGGCGGACAGGCCACGCCAATGACCTACCGTGGCGCCGACGGGCGCCAGTACCTGCTGGTGGTGGCCGGCGGCCACGGCTCGCTCGGCACGCGTACCGGCGACCATGTGATCGCCTACGCGCTGCCCAGGCGCTGAACGGCCTTCAGTCGCGTGCGTCGGCCACGGCCGCGGCTTCGTCGCGCCAGCCCCGCAGCCGCCGGTAGAGCGTGCCGCGCGACACGCGCAGCTGCCGCGCCGCCTGCGACACGTTGCCGCCATGCGCGGCGAGCGTCTCCTCGATCAGCTTGCGGCTGTGCTCGCGCAGCGTGGTCTGCTCGTGGGGCGCTGCCTCGTCACCATCTGCGTGCTCGCTGGCCTGTGCGGCCGGCATCGCATCGTGCCGCTCGATGGCCAGTGGGGCAGCCTCGCCCGGCATCGCCACTGCGTGCCGGAAGTCCGCGCCATCCGCGCCGCCCTTCAACTGTGCCTGCATCCACACGCCAAGGCCGCTTGCCAGCCGCAACGGCTGCGCAGCCTCGCGTCGGCCCAAGCGCAGCAGGCTCGCAAGATCGTGCCCCAGCAAAAACTCCACGTCGCGCTCGTCCGCCGCCTCGGGCAGCCGACCCAGCAGCCGCGCGCCCGCGTTGTTGAGCCAGGCGATGGTGCCGTCGGGCGCGATGCCGGCCAGCGCTTCGAGCGGCGTGCCCAGCAGCGTGGGGCTGGCCTGGAAGCGCAGGATCAGGTGGTCGCGCGACTGCGCCTGCAGCAGCCGGTTCTCGATGGTGGTGGCGTACAGCGACACCATCGACGCCGCGTCGAAGCCGAAGCGCCGCGCCTCCACCGTGAGGTCGAGCACGCCGGCGAGCTGCCCTGTCACATCGCGTATCGGCGCGGCCGCGCACTGCATGTGGCACAGCAGGTCGAAGTAGTGCTCGGCGCCGTCGACGGTGCAGGCCTGCCCGGTGCTCGCCACGATGCCCGGCGCCGTGGTGCCGACGATGTGCTCGGCAATGTTCACGCCCACGCGCGCGGTCTTGCGCAGCACGGGCTGGTGCGCGGCGGCGGGATGCTGCGTGACGTGCACCACCACGCCCTCGCGGTCGGTGAGGATCACGTGGCAGTCGGTGCCCGCGAGCGCGTGCTCCATCTGCCCGAGTTCCTGCCGCGCCGCTTCGAGCAGCTGGCGGTTGCGCGCGAGCGTGGCGTGCAGCCGGCTGGGCGTGACCGGGTCGAAGGGCACGATGCGCTGGCGGTCGGCGTGGGTGCGGCTGCAGCGCATCCACGACTGGATCACCGCCTCGCCCACCAGCCCCGAGGGGCGCACGCCTTCCTCGAAGAACTGCCGCCGCGCGAGCGCCACGCGCTGCGCGGGCGTGCTGGCGAAGAGCTGGCGCGGGGCATCGGGTGTACCGATTCTTCCGACAAGGCTTCTGTCGAGGGCCATGGGTGAGCTGCCTCCCGGTTCAGGACCAGCGTCGAATGTGTTCCGCAATGGAACAGCGCCGGACTGGGGAAATCCCGAAGATGAACGCGCGGCCCGTCCCGACGATTCTTGGCGCACAAAGGAGACCTGCGATGAAAAAAACACACTCCGGGCTGCTCGTGCTCGCCGGCGCATTGCTGTGCCTGGGCGCCACCACCGCAGCCACGGCCCAGAACGCACAGGACCGCGCGGCAGCCGCCACGAAACGCGTCGACGGCGGCTTCATCCGCGCCAACGCCGCGCAGAAGAAGACGCCGGACTGGCCCAGCGTGGGCCTGGACTATTCGGAATCGCGCTTCAGCCAGCTCGACCAGGTGAACGCCGGCAACGTGAAGGACCTGGGGCTGGTCTGGTCGTACAACCTGGAGTCCACGCGCGGCGTGGAAGCCACGCCGCTGGTGGTGGACGGCATCATGTACATCACCGCCTCCTGGAGCGTGGTGCACGCCATCGACACGCGCACCGGCCAGCGGCTGTGGACCTTCGATCCGCAGGTCGACAGGTCCAAGGGCTTCAGGGGCTGCTGCGACGTGGTGAACAGAGGCGTCGCGATCTACGAGGGCAAGGTCTACGTGGCGGCCTACGACGGCCGGCTGATCGCGCTCGATGCCGCCACCGGCCAGAAGGTCTGGGAGAAGAACACCATCGAGGGCCAGAAGGGCAGCTACACCATCACCGGCGCGCCGCGCGTGTTCAAGGGCAAGGTCATCGTCGGCAACGGCGGGGCCGAATACGGCGTGCGCGGCTTCGTCACCGCCTACGACGTGAAGACGGGCGACCAGAAGTGGCGCTGGTTCGTGGTGCCGGGCGACCCGGGCAAGCCCTTCGAGGACGAGTCGATGGCGCGCGCCGCCAAGACCTGGGACCCCAGCGGCAAGTACTGGGAGGCCGGCGGCGGCGGCACCGCCTGGGACAGCTTCGCCTTCGACCCCGAGCTCAACCTGATGTACGTGGGCACCGGCAACGGCTCGCCCTGGTCGCACAAGGCGCGCAGCCCCAAGGGCGGCGACAACCTCTACCTGGGCTCGGTGGTGGCGCTCGACCCCGACACCGGCAAGTACAAGTGGCACTACCAGGAGACGCCCGGCGACAACTGGGACTACACCTCCACGCAGTCGATGATCCTGGCCAACGTGAAGATCGGCGGCAAGCAGCGCAAGGTGCTGCTGCATGCGCCGAAGAACGGCTTCTTCTTCGTCATCGACCGCACCAACGGCAAGTTCATCTCGGCGAAGAACTTCGTCGAGGTCAACTGGGCCACCGGTTACGACAGGAACGGCCGCCCCATCGAGATCGCCGCCGCGCGCGACGCCACCAAGCCCGGCGACAGCATCCCCGGGCCCTTCGGCGCGCACAACTGGCATCCGATGTCGTTCAACCCGCAGACCGGCTTCGCCTACCTGCCCGCGCAGCATGTGCCGATCAACCTCATGGACGACAAGGACTGGAAGTTCGACGAGAACGTGCCCGGCCGTCCGCATTCGGGCCTGGGCTGGAACCTGGGCAAGTTCGCCAACGCCGAGCCTCCCAAGAGCAAGCCCTTCGGCCGCCTCGTGGCCTGGGACCCGGTGGCGCAGAAGGAAGCCTGGGGCGTGGACTATGCATCGCCCTGGAACGGCGGCACCCTCACCACCGCCGGCAACCTCGTGTTCCAGGGCACGGCCGATGGCCGCCTGCTGGCCTACAACGCGAAGACCGGCGAGAAGCTCTGGGAAACGCCCACCGGCACCGGTGTGGTTGCCGCGCCATCGACCTACATGGTCGACGGCAAGCAGTACGTGTCGGTCGCGGTGGGCTGGGGCGGCGTCTACGGCCTCGCGCAGCGAGCCACCGAGCGGCAGGGTCCGGGCACGGTCTACACCTTCGCGGTGGGCGGTACCGCCAGGATGCCCGAGTTCGTGCAGTACCGCATGGACAAGCTGGTGCAGGGCGTGAAGTACGACCCCGCCAAGGTCCAGGCCGGCACCATGCTCTACGTGAGCAACTGCGTGTTCTGCCACGGCGTGCCTGGCGTGGACCGCGGCGGCAACATCCCCAACCTCGGCTACATGGACGCGGCCTACATCGAGAACCTCGACAAGTTCGTGCTCAAGGGCCCGGCCATGTCGCGCGGCATGCCCGACTTCACGGGCAAGCTCTCGAACGACGACATCGAGAGCATCAAGGCCTTCATCCAGGGAACCGCCGACGCCATCCGCCCGAAGTAGAGGACGCAGCAGCACCAACAAAAAAGAAAGCCGCCGTCCCAAAGGACAGCGGCTTCAATTTGTCAATTCCGGGAACACCGAGGAACCGGCTTCGCCGGGCCTCAGGTGTTGCCCCCGGAAGGGGGTTGGCGTAGCGACACGAAGTGCGCGCAGCCTGGGGGCGAACCAGGTCAATCGGCGTAGACGCCGGCGGCCTTGATGATCGGCCCCCACTTCGCGATCTCGGCCGAGACGAACTTCTTGTGTTCCGCCGGCTCGGTGCGCTTGTCGGTGGTGATCACCGCGCCCAGCGCCTCTTCACGCTTGATGAAGCCGGGGTCCTTCATCGCGGCCTTGATGGCTTCGTTGAGCTTCTTCAGCACCGGCGCGGGCGTGCCCTTGGGCGCGTACACGCCGTGCCAGATCGTCACTTCGAAGCCCTTGAGGCCCGACTCGTCCAGCGTCGGCAGGTCCTTCAGCGCGGGGGTGGTCAGGCGCTTGCTGGTGGTCACGGCGTAGGCCTTGACCTTCTTGGCCTCGATCTGCGACGTGGTGTTGGTGGTCTGGTCGCACAGCAGGTCGATCTGGCCGCCCAGCAGGTCGGCGATGGCCGGTGCGGTGCCCTTGTAGGGAACCGGCGTCATCTCGACCTTCAGTGCGCTCTGGAACAGCAGGCCGCACAGGTGCGAGGCGGCGCCCAGGCCGGCGTTGCCGAGGTTGATCTTGCCCTTGTTGGCCGCGATCCAGCTCGTCAACTCCTTGTAGTTGTTGGCCGGCAGGCCGGGCTTGCCGATCAGCGTCATCGGCACTTCGTTGACCATGCCCAGGTACTCGAAGTCGGTCTCGACGTTGAAGGGCAGCTTGCGGTAGAGCGCCGGCATCGTCGACATGCCGATGTGGTTCAGCAGCAGCGTGTAGCCGTCGGGGTTGGCGCGCGCCACCTTGGCGGTGCCGATGGAACTGCCCGCGCCGGCGGTGTTGTCCACCACGATGGTGGTGCCCAGCGTCTTCTGCATGGCTTCGGCCAGGTCGCGCGCGACACGGTCGGTCGGGCCGCCGGCGGCGAAAGGCACCACCAGCGTCACGGTCTTGCCCGCGGGGAAATCCTGGGCGTGTGCACCGACGGCCGCGGCGGCAATCGCCGCGAGGGCGAACAGTTTCTTCATGTCGTCTCCGAAAGGGGGGAATAAAAACGCCGCGATCTTAAGGGCTGACCAGGGCCTGACCTATAGCGAATAGCCCTTAGCCAAAGGCCGTCTTGCGCACCTCGGCGGGGCGCATGGCGGGGCTTGCAAACCCGGGCCTCGCGAACGGGTTTGCGGTGGGCCGCTTGCGGCGATGCCGCCGGCGTGGTCCTCTCGTCCTGCAGGCCCCCTCATCCATCCCGACACCAGGAGACCACCACCGATGCAGACCATCCAGCTCAAAGACCCGACCCTGCTGCGCCAGCAGGCCTACATCGCAGGCGCATGGGCCGACGCCGACGGCGGCGAGACCGTGGCCGTCACCAACCCGGCCAACGGCCAGCAGATCGGCACCGTGCCGATGTGCGGCGCCGAAGAGACCGCGCGCGCCATCGCCGCCGCCGAGATTGCCCAGCGTGCGTGGGCGAAGGTGCCGGCCAAGGAGCGCTGCGCCGTGCTGCGCAGGCTCAACGACCTGATGCTGGCCAATGTGGACGACCTCGCGCTCATCATGACCACCGAGCAGGGCAAGCCCATGGCCGAGAGCCGCGGCGAGATCGCCTACGCAGCCTCGTTCATCGAATGGTTCGCCGAGGAGGCGCGCCGCGTCTACGGCGACACTATTCCCGCGCCGCAGGCCGACCGCCGCATCCTCGCGCTCAAGCAGCCCGTGGGCGTGACGGCCGCCATCACGCCGTGGAACTTTCCCGCCGCCATGCTCACGCGCAAGGCCGGCCCCGCGCTCGCTGCCGGCTGCGCGATGGTGGTGAAGCCCGCCACGCAGACGCCGTTCTCCGCGCTGGCCTTCGCCGAACTGGCCGAGCGCGCGGGCGTGCCCAAGGGGCTGCTGTCGGTGCTCACCGGCTCGGCCAGCAAGATCGGCGGCGAGATGACGCGCAACCCCATCGTGCGCAAGCTCACCTTCACGGGCTCGACCGAGGTGGGGCGCACGCTGATGAAGCAGTCGGCCGACACCATCAAGAAGCTCTCGCTCGAGCTGGGCGGCAACGCGCCCTTCATCGTGTTCGACGATGCGGATGTGGACGCGGCCGTCGAGGGCGCGATGGTCTCCAAGTACCGCAACACCGGCCAGACCTGCGTGTGCGCCAACCGCATCTACGTGCAGCGCGGCGTGCTCGACGACTTCACGTGCAAGCTGGTGGCGAAGGTCGAGGCGATGAAGGTGGGCGACGGCACCGCGCCCGGCGTCACACAGGGCCCGCTGATCGACGCCAAGGCCGTCGAGAAGATCGAGGAGCACGTGGCCGACGCCGTGGCCAAGGGCGGCAAGGTGCTCACCGGCGGCAAGCGCCACGCGCTGGGCGGCCTCTTCTTCGAGCCCACGGTGATAGGTGGCGCCACCGCCGGCATGCTGTTCGCGCGCGAAGAAACCTTCGGGCCGCTCGCGCCGATCTTCGCCTTCGACACCGAGGAGGAAGCCATCGCCGCCGCGAACGACACCGAGTTCGGCCTGGCCTCTTATTTCTACGCGCGCGACATCGGCCGCATCATGCGCGTGGCCGAAGCGCTGGAATCGGGCATCGTGGGCGTGAACACGGGGCTCGTGTCCACGGCCGAAGCGCCCTTCGGCGGCGTGAAGCAGTCGGGGCTCGGCCGCGAGGGCTCGAAGTACGGGCTCGACGATTTCCTCGAGGTGAAGTACGTCTGCCTCGCGGGGATCGACAAGTAGCAGCAAGCGGCTGCACATTCTTCGTAAAGGAAGTTTGCCGGCCGTCGAACTGTCCGACAGGCGGAGCCGGCGCCGGACGATGCGGCCGGCGCATGCCGGACCTAGGGTGAAGGGCTTTTGAAGGAGATTCAACCCATGCCCAACACCACCACATCGTCATCCTCGCTGGACGGAATGAAAGTTGCCATCCTCGTGTCCGACGGCTTCGAGCAGGTCGAGATGACCGAGCCGCGCAAGGCGCTCGACCTCGCCGGCGCGCAGACGCGAATCGTCTCGCCCGTCGGGCGCGTGCGCGGCTGGAACCATCACGACCCGGCGGACAGCTTCCCCGTCGACGTGCCGCTGAAGAATGCGAGGCCCGACGACTTCGACGCATTGCTGCTGCCCGGCGGCGTCGTGAACCCGGACGCGCTGCGCATCGACGAGAAGGCAGTCGCTTTCGTGCGTGCCTTCGTCGAGGCCGGCAAGCCCATCGCGGCGATCTGCCACGGACCCTGGACGCTGATCGATGCCGGCGGCGTCAAGGGTCGCAAGATGACCTCGTGGCCCTCGCTGCATGCCGATCTGAAGAACGCCGGCGCGAAGTGGACCGACGAGGAAGTCGTGGTCGACCGCAGCCTCGTCACCAGCCGCAAGCCGGACGACCTGCCCGCCTTCAACCGCGAGATGACGAAGGCCTTCGCGCTCGCGCGGGAAACCGCGGCTCACTGATCTCTTCGGCCGCGCCGGGCATCGGCCCCGTGTAGCGGGCTCGCGGACGGATCAGTTGCCCCGTGGCCTGCTGCTCCAGCACGTGCGCGGTCCAGCCGACGGTACGCGAGAGCGCGAAGAGCGTGAGCGCCGCGCCTGGCGGCAGCCTGTGCACGGCAGCGAGGGCGGCCAGCGCGAAATCGATGTTCGCGGCCTCGCCCAGCAGTCTCTCGCCGATGCCGCGCAATTCCTCGAAGGCGGGCGGCAGCTCGATGTTCGCGAGCAGGGCGCCGCAGCGCGCGTCGCCGCCCGGGTAGAGCGGATGGCCGAAGGCCGCCAGCGGCCGGTCGTGCGCGAGCCACTCGCGCACCGCGGCCTCGGCGCCGATGTCCGACGCACGGTGCATCAGCGCCTGCACCGCTGCCGAGGCGCCGCCATGCAGCGGCCCGGTCAGCGTCGAGAGGCCGGTGAGCAGGCAGGCAGCCATCGACGCGCCGGTCGATGCCGTCACGCGCGCGGCGAAGGTCGAAGCGTTGAGTTCGTGGTCGGCCAGCAGCACCAGGGCGCGGCGCAGGTCGTCGGCGGCGCGCGGCCGGCGCCACGCCGTGGCCAGCCGCATGTGCAGCGGCATCTCGCGCGCGGCAGGCGTGGTGCCCAGCATCGCATCGGCCAGCGCGCCGATCGCGCTTGCCGCCTCGGCCTGCAGCACGCTGCGCGAGCGGCCGCGCGATGGCAGGTCGGTGGCGGCGCGCGCCGCGAGCGCGAGCAGGCCGGCCTGCAGCGGTGCGTTGCCTGAAGCAGCGGATGCGGCCGAAGCAGGAAAGCGCGGTGGCGTGCTTTCCCACAGCAGCCCCGCCACATCCTCCAGCGCGGCCTGCTCCGCCAGCACGCAGGCATCTTGCCCGCGATACAGCAGCCGCCCTTCGGCCACCGTCGATACGGCAGAGGCCAGCACCGGCTCGCCCCACTGGATCGCCTCGGTCGCCACCGTCTCGACACTGCGCCGGCCCCTCGCGCGCGCCGCGATGCGCTGCACGTCGTCGCGGTGATAGAGGCTGCGGCGCGGATCCGCCGCATCGGGCTTGGCGCGGATGCGGCCGCGGCTCACGCTCGCGTAGAGCGTCTGCGGACGCACCTGCATCAGCTCCAGCGCCTCGGTGGCCGGCAGCCACAGGGGCGTGCTTCTCTTCATGGTCATGTTGACAGAATAGATCAAGATTGACGTCAATATCCATCGGACCAGAATCGATGTCATCGTGACAACCCAGGAGCAAAGAGCGATGAACAACGATGACGGCAGCCTCGAAGGCGTGGTGGCAGCGCATACCGTGCTGTCCGAGGTGGACGGCGAGGCCGGCCGGCTGGTGATCCGTGGCCACGAGCTCGACGAGATCGCGCAGCGCTGGCGCTATGAAGACGTGGTGGGCCTGCTGTTCGAAGGCTTCTTCGACACGCTGCCCACCGCCTCGGCCCTGCGCCGCGCCCTGGGCCGCGCGCGCCGCGGGGCCTTCGAGCTGCTGCAGCCGAACGACGACGCGCAGCTGCGCCGCATGCCGCCCATCGAGGCCGTGCGCGCGCTGATGGCGCGGCTTCCCGATGGCGACGACCTGCCGACCGCGCTGCGCCTGGTGGCCGCGCCGGCCGTCTACACCGCCGCCGTGATGCGCTGGCGCCTGGGCGTGCCGGCGCTCGCGCCGGACGAGGCGCTGCCGCACGCCGCCGACATGCTGCGCATGCTGCATGGCCGTGCGCCCACGTCCGCGCAAAGCGCCGCGCTCGACACCTACCTCGTCACCGTGTGCGACCACGGCCTCAACGCATCGACCTTCGCGGCGCGCGTGGTCGCATCGACAGGCGCGGGTCTCGCATCGGCGGTGCTCGCGGGCGTCAGCGCGCTCAAGGGGCCGCTGCACGGTGGCGCGCCCGGCCCGGTGCTGGATGCGCTCGATGCCATCGGCACTGCCGCCAACGCGCGCGCATGGCTGGAGCAGGCCGTAGCCGACGGCCAGCGGCTGATGGGCTTCGGCCATCGCATCTACCGCGTGCGCGATCCGCGCGCCGATGCGCTCAAGGGCGCGCTCGGCAGGCTCGGCGAGGAAGGCAGCGTGAACGCCGCGCGCTTCGCGCTGGCCGAAGCCGCCGAGCAGGCCGCGCTCGCCATCCTGCGCGAGAAGAAGCCGGGCCGTGCGCTGGAGACCAACGTGGAGTTCTACACCGCGCTGCTGCTCGAAGCGCTGGGCTTCGGCCGCGAGAGCTTCACCTGCGTGTTCGCGGCGGGCCGAGTGAGCGGCTGGGTGGCGCATGCGCGCGAGCAGGTGAAGAAGGGGCGGCTGATCCGTCCGCAGTCGGTCTACGTCGGGCCTGCACCGGAGGAATCGGGCGAGGCCGCACTCGCGCACTGAGCCTACAGGGCGCACCCGCCGTCATCCGATACGCTCGCCTTTTCCGCATGACGCGGCCGCGCCGGCCGCGTCATGCGTCGTGAAAGGCGAAAGTATCTCTTCCATGACGGCGACTTCTTCCCATCCGCAAGCACGGCAGGCACTGCGCCTGCCGCGCGACTTCGCGCTCATCACCGTGGCCATCGACGCCGTGATGGTGCTGGTCAACATGACCCTCCAGCTCTGGCCCGACTCGCCCAATGCCGAGCAGCTGCGCAGCGCCTATGCGCTGCCGGGCGTGTGGGTCCCGATGGTGTTCAGCATCGGCATGGCCTGGGTGCTGGCGGCCGCGCTGGCCTGGAGCCACGGGCGCAATGCGCTCGAAAAGCGCGGCGTGGACAGCGTGGCACGGCTGCCCCAGCCGCGCGTGCGCTACGGCGCGGCATACGTCGTGGTGCTGCTGCTGAACTTCTACGCGCTGAGCCCGCTGCTCTACGACCTGCAGCTGCTTTTCATGCCGGGCGGGCGCTTGCACGAATCGCTGGGCGACACCTCGATGCGCGCGGCGATGCCGGTGTTCATGTTCCTGCAGTCCGTGGCCCAGCTGATCGTGCTGGTGCTCGGCGTGTGGCTCGCGGCATGGTTCGCGCTGAGGGCCGGCCGTGCCGATGCCTCGGATACGCGGGGCGATGACGTACCCGCGGCCTCTTCGCCGCGCCGCGCGGTGGCGCTGGTGGGGGCGTCGGTGTTCGCGTCGCTGCAGATGTGGAGCGGCGCGGCGCTGAGCCGCTGGAGTTCCGTGTCGCAAGGCCTGGACGGCGCCGGGCTGCTGGTGGCATGGGTGGTGCCGCCGCTGGCCGCCTTCGCGCTGGCTTTCTGGGGCGGCTGGCTGGGCGCGACGGCTGGCCTTTCGAGGGTGCGGCCCTTCAGGGCCGTGGCGGCATCGGTGCTGGCTTTCGCCTTGGTGCAGATCGGCTGCATCGCCATTGCGCTGGCCTGGCTGGCGCTGGCGGTCTGGCTGCACGGCTTAAACAGCGCGGGCAGCCTCGTCGGCTTCGCGCTGGCGCTCGTGCTGGTCTACACGCTGCTCGCGGTGCTGCTCACGCGCGCCGCGACGCGCGGCTTCTACCGCCGCTACTTGTAGCTGCGCGCGTCCTCGATCACCTTGCCGTCGTTGGGCAGCGAGCCCGCGCCCACGACGACGACCTCGCCGCGCAGCTTGGTCACCTCGCGGATCACCGCGCTCACGCGCGCTTCAAGCCCTTCGGGTGCACTGCCCGCGCATTCGAGCTGCAGCGTCATCCTGTCGTCGCCCATCTCGCCCGAGACGACGAGGCGCGCGCGCTGCACTTCGGGAAAGCGCCGCGCGATCTCGGCCACCTGCGACGGGTGCACGAACATGCCGCGCACCTTGGTGGTCTGGTCGGCGCGGCCCATCCAGCCCTTGATGCGCTTGTTGGTGCGGCCCGTGGGGCAGGTGCCCGCGAGCACGGCGGAAAGGTCGCCGGTGCCGAAGCGCACCAGCGGGTAGTCGGGGTTGAAGGTGGTGACGACGATCTCGCCGACTTCGCCGTCGGGCACCGGGTCGCCGGTGCCGGGGCGCACGATCTCCACCAGAACGCCCTCGTCAAGCACCAGCCCTTCGCGCGCGCTGGTCTCGTACGCGATGAGGCCCAGGTCGGCGGTGGCGTAGCACTGCGTGCCCTTCACGCCGCGCGCCGCGATCCAGTCGTGCAGGCTCGGCGGGAAGGCCTCGCCAGACACCAGCGCCTTGGTGAGCGATGGCAGCTTGACGCTCTTCTCCTCGGCCTTCTCCAGCAATATCTTCAGGAAGCTCGGCGTGCCTGCATATCCTTCGGGCTTGAGGTCGACCATGGCCTCGAGTTGCTGCTCGGTCTGACCGGTGCCGCCCGCGAACACGGTGCAGCCCATGGCGTGCGCGCCGCTTTCCATGATCGAGCCCGCGGGCGTCATGTGGTAGCTGAAGCTGTTGTGGATGAGCTCGCCGCCGCGAAAGCCTGCCGCATGCAACGCGCGCGCGGTGCGCCAGTAGTCGCGCGCCTCGCCCTCGGGCTCGTAGATGGTGCCGGGGCTCGCGAACACGCGCGGCATGCGCGGCCCGCGTACGATCGTCGAGAAGCCGCCGAAGGGGTCGTCCGCGCGCCGTGCCTTCTGCAATTCGAGCAATTCCGATTTGCGCGTGACCGGTAGTTTGGCGAGCGCCTCTCGCGTGGTGACGTCGGCAGGCTTCACGCCGTCGAGGATCTTCGCGAAGGCGGGCGCGGCGGTCTGCGCCTGAGCGATCTGCTTCGGCAGCGCGGCCAGCAGGTCGCGCTCGCGTTCGGCGGGGTCTCGGATCTCGAGTTTGTCGTAGTGGTCGGTCATGTCCGTACCCTTTGTCTTTCAGTTCGGTTCAAGGCGCTCAACATGCTCTTTCAGGAATACCGCGGAACCGGCTTTGCCGGGCCGCTGGTATTGCCCCCGGTGAGGGGGTTGGCGAAGCGACACGAAGTGCGCGAAGACTGGGGGAGAGTCAGGCCAGCCACCTCTTGCGCCGCTTGTAGCTCTTGACGTCGCGGAAGCTCTTGCGGTCCGCGCCGCCGACGCCGAGGTAGAACTCCTTCACGTCCTCGTTCTCGCGCAGGCTCTTGGCCTCGCCGTCCATCACGATGCGGCCGTTCTCCAGGATGTAGCCATAGTCGGCGTAGCGCAGCGCCATGTTGGTGTTCTGCTCGGCCAGCAGGAAGGTCACGCGCTCCTTGGCGTTGAGGTCCTTCACGATCTCGAACACTTCCTCCACGATCTGCGGCGCGAGGCCCATCGAGGGCTCGTCGAGCAGCACCATGGTCGGGTTGGCCATCAGCGCGCGGCCGATGGCGCACATCTGCTGCTCGCCGCCGGAGGTGTAGGCCGCCTGCGAGGTGCGGCGCGTCTTCAGGCGCGGGAAGTACGCGTAGACCTTCTCCAGCGTCTGCTGCACCGCGGCCTTGCCGTCGGTGCGCGTGTAGGCGCCGGTCATCAGGTTCTCCTCGATGGTCAGGTGCGCGAAACAGTGGCGGCCTTCCATCACCTGGATCAGGCCGCGCTTGACCAGCTCGGCCGGCGACAGCGCCTCGATGCGCTCGCCGCGCAGCTCGATGGTGCCCTTGGTGACCGCGCCGCGCTCGCCCGCCAGCAGGTTGCTCACCGCGCGCAGCGTGGTCGTCTTTCCCGCGCCGTTGCCGCCGAGCAGCGCCACGATGCCGCCGTCGGGCACGGTGAGCGACACGCCCTTGAGCACCAGGATCACGTGGTTGTAGATGACCTCGATGCCGTTGACGTTGAGGAGGATGTTGGATTCGCTCATGGTGTGGTCCGAAGCATTTGAAAGAACAACGGTGCTGTTCTTTCAGATGCCCGCTTGGCCTACCGCCCTTCGGGGAACACCGCGGAACCGGCTTTGCCGGGCCGCAGGTGTTGCCCCCTGGAAGGGGGTTGGCGAAGCGACACGAAGTGCGCGCAGACTGGGGGTCAGCTCAAGATTGGCAATCCGCTGCTTCGCGGCGTGTCAGCTTCTTCTCGCCCGCGTACTTGTCGGCCGCGGCCTTCACCATCGGCTTGATGATCTGCTCGTCGGCCTGGTACCAGTCGGACATGTCGCCCCACTTCGCGCCGTCCCAGGTGTGCACGCGCGCCCAGGTCGAGCCCATGTGGTCCTGGCACGAGGTGCTCACCGGGCGCATCACGCCCGAGAAGCCCAGCGCGTCCAGCTTCTTCTGGTCGAGCGCGAGGTTCTCCATGCCCCAGCGAACCTGCTCGCCGGTCATGACCTTGCCCTTGCCGAAGCGCTCCTGCGCGCGCTTCACGGCCTCGATGGTCAGCATCTGGATGATCACGCCGCGCGTGTAGAGCACCGAGCCCACTTCGTCCTTCGGACCTGTGCCCTGGCCCTTGTCGTGCACCTGCTTGAGGATGTCCTGGATCACCTTGGGCTGCGTGCCCGAGGTGTTCAGCGCCAGCGCGTGGTAGCCCTTGGCGTTGGCGCCCACGTCCTTCACGTCGGGCTCGGCGCCGGCCCACCACACGCCGTACATCTTCTCGCGCGGGTAGCCGGTGGCCACGGCCTCCTTCAGTGCGGTGGAGTTCATCACGCCCCAGCCCCACAGCAGCACGAAGTCGGGGCGCTGCTGGCGAACCTGCAGCCAGGCCGACTTCTGCTCCACGCCGGGCGCGGTCACCGGAATCAGCGAGAGCTCGAAGCCGTTCTGCTTGGCGCGCTCCTGCAGCAGCGGGATCGGTTCCTTGCCGAAGGGCGAGTCGTGATAGACGAGGGCGATCTTCTTGCCCTTGAGCTTGTCCATGCCGCCTTCCTTCTTCCCGATGTGCTGGATCAGGATATCGGCCGCGGTCCAGTAGGAGCCCATCAGCGGGAAGTTCCACTTGAAGACGCCGCCGTCCTGCGAGGCGGCCAGGCCGTAGCCCAGCGTGATCAGCGGGATCTTGTCGGTGGGCACCTTGTCGGTCAGCGCGAAGGTGATGCCGGTGGCCTGCGGGTCGAAGAGCGCCACGCCGGGGCGGCCCTTCAGGCGCTCGTAGCACTCCACGCCCTTGTCGGTGGCGTAGCCGGTCTCGCACTCCTCGTACGCGATCTTCACGCCGTTGATGCCGCCGGTGGCGTTGACCAGCTTGATGTAGTCCTGCTTGCCGTTGGCCCAGGGCGTGCCGTTGGGTGCGTAGGGGCCGGTGCGGTACACCAGCAGCGGGAAGAACTGCTCCTTGGCCTGCGCGTTGACCACGGATGGCGCGAGCGCGGCGCCGAGGGTGCCGGCCACCAGGGCGGCGGTCAGAGCGAGCGATTTCAGTTTCATGCCTGTCTCCTTTGTGGGCACCTCGGTGCCGGGTTTTTACGAACGCGAACTCATCAATGAGGGAAGGGCCACAGCCGCAGCTTCTCCTTGGCCGTGGACCACAGCCGCGCGAGGCCGTGCGGCTCGACGATCAGGAAGAACACGATCAGCGCGCCGAAGATCATGGTCTCCAGGTGCGAGGCCAGCGCGGTGGAAATCGAGAAGCCCAGCCAGCCCGGCAGCTGGTTGAGCAGGAGCGGCAGCAGCACGATGAAGGCGGCACCGAAGAAGCTGCCCATGATCGATCCCAGCCCGCCGATGATCACCATGAACAGCAGCTGGAACGAGCGGTCGATGCTGAAGGCCGCCGGCTCCCACGCGCCCAGGTGCACGAAGCCCCACAGCGCGCCGGCCACGCCGACGATGAAGCTGCTCACCGCGAAGGCCGTGAGCTTGGCGTAGACGGGGCGGATGCCGATCACCGCGGCCGCCACGTCCATGTCGCGCATCGCCATCCATTCGCGGCCGATGGCGCTGCGCACCAGGTTCTTGGCCAGCAGCGCGAACACCGAAACGAAGATCAGGCAGAAAAGATACTTCTGCGCCGGCGACTCGATGGGCACGCCGAACACGTTGAGCCCCGCCACGCTCACCGAGCCGGAGGAAGAATTGTTGGTGAACCACTGGATGCGCAGGAAGGCCCAGTCGGTGAAGAACTGCGCCGCCAGCGTGGCCACGGCCAGGTACAGCCCCTTGATGCGCAGGCTCGGAATGCCGAAGAGCACGCCGATCACCGTGGCGCACAGTCCGCCCAGCAGCAGCGATGCGATGAGCGGCATGCCGTCGATGCGCACCTGGAAGTTGTAGGCCGCGTATGCGCCCACCGCCATGAAGGCGCCGGTGCCCAGCGAGATCTGGCCGCAGTAGCCCACGAGGATGTTCAGCCCCAGTGCGGCGAGCGAAAGAATGAGGAAGGGCGTGAGGATGGCGCGCATCCAGTAGTCCGACACGCCCAGCGGCACCACCACGAACGCCACGAGCAGCAGAACGAGGATGGCCAGGCGGTCCTGCGCGATCGGGAAGATCTGCTGGTCGGCGCGGTAGCTCGACTTGAATTGGCCGTTTTCTCTGTAGAACATGTCAGTAGGTCGAAAGCGGGATCGGACAGCCGAACGCAGAGGTCGCGAAGGTCTCGCAGAGGTCGCAGAAGGAATGCAGAAAATCTTGAGGTTTTCTTCTGCGACCTCTGCGCAACTTTTGTATTTCTTCCGCGTTCGGCTGTCGGTATTCGAAGTTCTTCATCTCACACCCGATCGATGATCTTTTCGCCGAAGAGGCCCTGTGGACGCACCAGCAGGAACACCAGCGCCAGCACATAGGCGAACCAGATCTCGATGCCGCCGCCGAACATGGGGCCGAGATAGATTTCGGAGAGCTTCTCGCCCACGCCGATCAAGAGGCCGCCGATGATGGCGCCCGGAATGGAAGTGAGGCCGCCCAGGATCACCACCGGCAGCGCCTTCAGCGCCACCAGCGAGAGCGAGAACTGCACGCCCAGCTTCGATCCCCAGATGATCCCGGCCACCAGCGCCGAGAAGCCGGCCACCGACCACACGATCACCCAGATGCGCTTCAACGGAATGCCGATGGACTGCGCGGCCTGGTGGTCGTCGGCCACCGCGCGAAGGGCGCGGCCGGTGGCGGTCTTCTGGAAGAAGATGGCCAGCACCACCACGAGGCCCGCGGCCACGAGTGCGGCGATCAGGTCTTCCTGGCTCAGCAGCAGGCCGCCCTGGAAGGTGTTCTCCAGCACCATCAGCGGTTCCTTGGGCATGCCCACGTCGATCTTGTAGATGTCGTTGCCGAAGATGGTCTGGCCCACGCCGTCGAGAAAGTAGGCGATGCCCAGCGTGGCCATCAGCAGCGTGATGCCTTCCTGGTTCACCAGCTTGCTCAGCGCGAGCCGTTCGATGAGCCAGGCCACGAGAACCATCACCGCCATGGCCGCGACGAAGGCCAGGATGTTCGCGAGGATCTGGCTTTCGAAGCCGAACCACTGCGGGAACCACTCGGCGAAGCGCGCCATAGCCAGCGCCGCGAACAGCACCATCGCGCCCTGCGCGAAGTTGAAGACGCCGGAGGCCTTGTAGATCAGCACGAAGCCGATGGCGATCAGCGAATAGAGCATGCCGACCATCAGGCCGCCGAAGAGGGTTTCGAGGAAAAAGCCCATGGTCAGTTTCTTTCTCCCTCTCCCGCTTGCGGGAGAGGGCAGGGGTGAGGGCAAGCGGCGTTGGAGATGCTGCCGTTTGTGATGAGGCCGTCGACCCTCACCCCAACCCTCTCCCGCAGGCGGGAGAGGGGGCAAGACAGGAAGCGGTCGTGCGCGGCCATCAGTGCTCCACACCCAGATAGGCCCGGATCACGTCTTCGTTGCTGCGCACCTCGTCGGGCGTGCCGTCGCCGATCTTCTTGCCGTAGTCCAGCACCACCACGCGGTCGGAGATGTCCATCACAACGCCCATGTCGTGCTCGATCAGCACGATGGTCGCGCCGAACTCGTCGTTCACGTCGAGGATGAAGCGGCTCATGTCCTGCTTCTCCTCCACGTTCATGCCGGCCATGGGCTCGTCCAGAAGCAGCACCTGCGGCTCCATCGCGAGCGCGCGGCCCAGGTCCACGCGCTTCTGCAGGCCGTAGGGCAGGCGGCCCACCGGCGTCTTGCGGTGCGCCTGGATTTCGAGGAAGTCGATGATGTGCTCGACGAACTCGCGGTGCGCGAGCTCCTCGCGCTCGGCCGGTCCCCAGCGCAGCGCCTGCGCGAACAGGCCGCTCTTCATCTTGAGGTTGCGGCCCGTCATGATGTTGTCGAGCACGCTCATGCCCTTGAAGAGGGCCAGGTTCTGGAAGGTGCGCGCCACGCCCATCTCGGCCACCTGGCGCGAGTTCATGTGCTTGAAGGTCTGGCCCCGGAAGGTGATGGAGCCCTGCTGAGGCCAGTACACGCCGTTGATGCAGTTCAGCATCGAGCTCTTGCCCGCGCCGTTCGGCCCGATGATGGCCCGCACCTCGTGCTCGCGCACGTTGAAGCTGATGTCGGTGAGCGCCTTCACGCCGCCGAAGCTCAGCGAGATGTTCTGCACGTCCAGGATGACGTCGCCGGTTTTTCTAGCCATGGACGGGCTCCTGGACGCGGACAGCCGAACGCAGAAGTCGCGAAGGTTTCGCAGAAGTCGCGAAAGAAGACCATGAAAAGTTCATCCGATTCCCTCTGCGACTTCTGCGTAGTTTTTGTATTTCTTCTGCGTTCGGCTGTCCGAATTCGAGTGCATTCATCTCACGCCGCCTTTCCCAACGGCGCGAACCGCTTCGCCTCGACGATCTTCAGCGTCGCGCTCACCACGCCCGTGCGTCCGTCCTCGAACTTGACCTGGGTCTCGATGAACTGCTCCTTCCTGCCGCCGTAGAGCGCGTCGACCAGCACCGCGTACTTGTCGGCGATGAAGCCCCGGCGCACCTTGCGCGTGCGGGTGAGCTCGTCGTCGTCGGGGTCGAGTTCCTTGTGCAGCACGAGGAAGCGCGCGATCTGCGTCTCGCCCATGCCGTCTTCGGCGGCGAGGTCGGCGTTCACCTTGGCGATGCACTCGGCCACCAGCGCGAGCACGTCGGGCTTGCCGGCCAGGTCGACGTAGCCACCGTAGGCCAGGCCTCGGCGCTCGGCCCAGTTGCCGACGGCCTCGTAGTCGATGTTGATGGCGGCGCAGACCTCGTCGCGGCCGTTGCCGAAGCACACGGCTTCCTTGATCTGCGGGAAGAACTTGAGCTTGTTCTCGATGTAGTTGGGCGCGAACATCGCGCCGCCCACGAGGCGGCCCACGTCCTTGGCGCGGTCGATGATGCGCAGGTGGCCCTCGCTGTCGAGCACGCCCGCGTCGCCGGTGTGGAAGTAGCCGTTCGCGTCCAGCACCTCGGCGGTGGCGTCGGGGCGCTTGTAGTACTCCTTGAGCACCGACACGCCGCGCACCAGCACCTCGCCGTCTTCGGCGATCTTCAGCTCGATGCCGGGCGCGGCCGTGCCCACGGTCTGCAGCTTGACCTTGCCGTCCTGCTGCAGGCACACGTAGGCGCAGGTCTCGGTCTGGCCGTAGAACTGCTTCAGGTTGACGCCGATGGAGCGGTAGAAGCGGAACAGGTCGGGCCCGATGGCCGCGCCCGCGGTGTATGCCACGCGGATGCGGCTCATGCCCAGCACGTTGCGCAGCGGGCCGTAGATCAGCAGGTCGCCCAGGCGATACATCAGGCGGTCGCCCATGCTCACCGGCGCGCCGTTGAGAATGTCGGCGCCCACGCGCTGCGCCAGCGCCATGAACTTCGCGTACAGCCAGCGCTTCGGAGCCGCCGCGTCTTCCATGCGGATCGACACGGCTGTCAGTAGCCCCTCGAAGGTGCGCGGCGGGCCGAAGTAGTAGCTCGGGCCGATCTCGCGCATGTCGTTCATCACCGTCTCGCTCGACTCGGGGCAGTTGAGCGTGAAGCCGCCCACCAGCCACTGCGCCACCGAGAACAGGTGGTCACCCACCCACGCCATCGGCAGGTAGCTCATGATGTTGTCGCCGGGGCCGAGCCTGTCGGTCTCCACGCCGCCGCGGCCCGCCGCGATGAAGCTCGCGTGCGTCTGGCACACGCCCTTGGGGCGGCCGGTGGTGCCGGAGGTGTAGAGGATCACGCCCACGTCCGTCGCTTCGCCGCTGGCCACCGCGCGGTCGTAGTAGCCGACGTTGGCCTTGTCGAACTCGCGGCCCAGCGCGCGCAGCTGCTCGTGGCTCATGAGCCCGGGCTGGTCGTAGTGGCGCAGGCCCTTGGGGTCGTCGTAGACGATGTAGCGGATGCCGGGCTGCTTGCCCTGCTGCATCTCGCGGCACTCGAGCAGCTTGTCGACCTGCTCCTGGTCTTCGACGATCACGAACTCGATGCCGGCGTCCTGCAGCATGAAGACCATCTCGCCGGCCACCGCGTCCTGGTACAGCGGCACCGGCACGCCGCGCAGGCTCTGCGCCGCGACCGCCGCCATGTACAGGTGGGGCCGGTTGGCGCCGACGATGGCCAGGTTGTCGAAGGGCCTGAAGCCCAGGCTCGCGAGGCCGCAGGCGGTCTCGCGCACTTCCTGCGCGACGGCGCTCCAGCTCCAGGTTTGCCAGATGCCGAGGTCCTTCTCGCGCATGGCTGGGGCCTCGGGCTGGGCCTCGGCGTGCGCGAGCAGCAGACGGGGAAAGGTGGGGGCGGGTGTTTGCACAGTGGCCGGATCGTAGGACTCACTTTGACGCCCGCTTGTCGTTCCAACGACAATCCTAGGGACACTACTCCCCGGAGTTTCCCGATGCCTCATGGCCATCCCACCCACAGCGCGCTCGGCGGTTCGACCATCAGGGACCGGGTGCGCGCAGCCAATGCGCAGGAACTGGAAGGCATTCCGTGGCTGCCCACGCTCACGCCCGCCGAGCGGCGCCGCGCCGAGGCCGCGCTGGTGGTCGGCGAGGCCGAGCCCGGCGACCTCGTCTGCCGTGTCGGGCGCTCGCCCACCTACTGGTTCGGCGTGGTCGAGGGGCTCCTGAAGATGAGCAACGACAACGCCGACGGCGGCTCCGTCACCTACACCGGCGTGCCGCCCGGCGGCTGGTTCGGCGAAGGCACGGTGATGAAGCGCGAGCCCTACCGCTACAACATCCAGGCGCTGCGGCGCAGCCTCATCGCCGGCCTGCCCACCGACAGCTTTCACTGGCTGCTCGACCATTCCATCGGCTTCAACCGCTTCGTGATGAACCAGCTCAACGAGCGGCTGGGCCAGTTCATCGCTGCGCTCGAGATCGACCGGCTCAACAACCCCGACGCGCGCGTGGCGCGCAACCTCGTGTCGCTGTTCAATCCGGTGCTTTACCCTGGCGTGGGCGAAGTGCTACGGATCACGCAGCAGGAACTGGCCTACCTGGTCGGCCTCTCGCGCCAGCGCGTGAACGAGGCGCTCAACGCGCTGTCGGCGCAGGGGCTGATCCGCGTGGAGTACGGCGGCCTGCGCGTGCTCGACCTGCCGGGCCTGCGCGCGACCGCGATGTCGAACAAGAAGAACCAGCCGGTGCCAACCCAGGCGGAAAAATCATGACCAATCTCTCCGACAAGCTCCAGATCGTGCCCGCGAATGCCGAGGCCGCATTCATCCCGCCTCCGGAACCACCCAAGGCCAAGCCCGAAAGCGCCGGCCCCACGCTGGAGGAAGTCATCGAGCGCAACGAGGCGCTCACCGAAAAGGTAGAAGCGCTCGACGCGGTGTTGGCAAAGCCGCTCGCCGAGATCCTAGCCGACCGCGAGAAGGCCGAGGAAGCCGCACTCGCCTGGGACCGTTTCGGCGCGATGTGGATGCTCTCGCAGCGCGCCATGCGCCGCGTGGCGCTCGACCTCGCGGCGCAGCTCGGCGTGAGCGAGGAAGAGGTGGTGGCGCGCGCCATGGCCAATGCCAACGCGGTGCTCAACGGTGCGGACGAGGTCGATCTTGGCGGCACCATCGCGCCGGCGCAGATGCAGCACATTGCGCGGCATCGCAACTTCCTGAGGAAGCAGTTCCGCTAGGGCCGCCTCCGGCTGTTATCGCGTCTTGGCGTGGATCATCCCGTCGGTCCACGTGTCTCGCATCTTCGCCAGCAGGTCTTTCGGAATCCGCTGGTCGCCGCGCGCCTCGTCCAGCGTCTTTCGCATGCCTTCGGCGATTCGCTCGAGAACGAGGGCGGGCTTGGCGACCCCGCATACCTTGCTGCCGAAAAGCAGCAGCTCCTCGGTCGTCGGATAGGCCCTGGTGTAGCCCTTGCCCGCGAAGAGCTTGAGCGCAAGCGTGCGGTCCTCCAGCTCGGGCCCGCCCTCGTAGCGCGTGTACCTGTAGATCGCGGTGGTCACCACGTCGAACATGGGCGCGAGGCGGCAATCCGCCGTCGAGGTGTAGAGCAATCCGTAGTTCTTGAGGTGGCCGTCGCCGTTGCGCACCATGATGCTGAAGGCGACCTGCTCGAAGAAGCGCGCCAGGTTCTCGCTGGGCAGCTGAAGGTACTGCATCAGCTCGGCGATGCGCTGGTAGCTGCCGTGGTACTTCCGATCGGACTGGATGTCGCGCACCCGGAGGTTCATCAACGCCGCGATGTCCTCGAACCCGATGCGCGAGCCGTCCGCCGCGATGTCGAACCTGTCGACCAGGAGCAGCTGTCCGTCGTCCGAGAGATCGAAGCCGGGTGTCTCGATGCCGGCGTGGCCGGCGGCCGTCAGGCACATGAACTCGTTGGCCGACAGGCCCGGATAGGAAGGCGCGGCGGCCTTCACGATGATCGTGGGCACGGGAAGGGTGACCCGGTCCGGCACCATGATCTTCGGCTGCATGCCCGCAATGCCGGCGCCCGTGCTCAGGTAGGCCCGCACCAGTTCGTCGAACACCTCGGGCGTGTAGCGGGTTTGCAGCAAGGTCTTGCGGTCGATGGTCCGAGGCGCCGCAAGCGGCTGCGCTCCCGGCAGCTGGAAGCCCAGCCGCCCGATGCCGTGGGAGCCGATCACCGCGAGCAGGTGCATCGGGGTGAGCTGCTGCTTGGGGAACATCGCCCGCAGGCGCAGGTACAGGTCGCCCTCCGGCAGGTTCTGATCCATGACCGCGAAGAGGTCGCCGTCCTGGTATGTGGGCCGGGTCGGCGGCATGAGGAGCGCGACCGAGGGCTGGTCCGCACGGCCGTCGAGGTACCGGAACTCGTAGACGGAGTGCCTGAGCAACTGCCCGGCGGGCGCGCCGGCGATCTCGACGTCGAGCTGCCTGATCTTTTCAGGAAGCATCGTCGTCCTCGTCCTGTCCGAAGCGTTGCGTGACTTCCTCCAGCGTCGGCATGCCCAGGCGCTCCAGGCTGATCGTGAGATCCATGGCGCGCAGGATGTCGAAAAGCGAGGCGAGGGTGACGTCTTCCCCTCGCTCCAGGCGGTAGAGAACGTTGCGCGCGCGGCCCGACCGTGAGGCGATGTCGGTCGCCTTCAGGCGGCCTTCTTTTCGCGCGCGCTTGATGGCTTGTCCAAGCTCGCCGGGGAGCCTGATTTTGTCCTTCATGCGCCACATTTTTGGGTTGAAAACGGAATTTGTCTATTTTGAAGGACAAAACTCCATCTATCGCCGGTACGTTCAGGACTGGGTGCCGCGGCGACGGATTCAACCGTGGGCCCGATCGAAATTCATCGCATCGCCTAAGCTCGCGGTTTTCTTTCCGTCTCCACCGCAATCCCATGTCTACCTCTCACCTCACCCTCATCACCGGCGCCTCGCGCGGCCTGGGCCTGGCCATGGCCGAGCAGCTGCTGCAGGCCGGCCACACGGTCGTCGGCATTTCGCGCAAGCAGTCGCCCGCGCTGGCCGAAGCGGCCAAGGCCGCCGGCGCCGAACTCACGCAATGGGAGCAGGACCTTTCCGACCCGGTGGCCGCAGCCGAGCGCCTCTCGGCCTGGCTCAAGACCGTCGACGCGCAGCGCTTCGACAGCGTCACGCTCATCAACAACGCGGGCACCGTCGGCAACCCCGCGCCGCTGTCGCGCGCCGTGGAGGCCGAGCTGTCGCTGGCCCTGCGCATCGGCCTGGAAGCGCCGATGCTGCTGACGGCGGCGTTCCTCGGCGCCACGCGCGAATGGCGCGGCGCGCGCAAGGTGCTCAACATTTCCTCGGGTCTGGGCCGCAACGCCATGGGCAGCCAGGCGCCGTACTGCGCTGCGAAGGCCGGCATGGACCACTTCTCGCGCGCCGTGGCGCTGGAGGAGGCGAATGCGCCGAACGGCGCGCGCATCGTCTCGCTGGCGCCGGGCGTGATCGACACCGACATGCAGGTGCAGCTGCGCGGCGCCTCGGCCGAGAAGTTTCCGGACCGCACGCGCTTCGAGAAGATGAAGAACGAAGGCATGCTCGACAGCCCCGCCACGGCCGCGGCCAAGGTGCTGAAGTACCTTGGCCGCGCGGACTTCGGCGCCAAGCCCGTGGCCGACGTGCGCGACCCCGACTGAGCGGAAGGCGAGCGACCCCATGGCAACGGCCCAGGCCATCGACACCGGCGAGTACAAGCTCTTTCCCTCGCCGCGCAACGTGCACCGCATCGTGTTCGAGCACCAGGTGTTCGTGCCGCACCCCTATGCGCTGATCGTGATGAACGAGTTCGGCTTCAAGGGGCGCTACAGCCTGTTCTCGGCCTGCCGCATGAGCGACGGGAAGATGGGGCAGGTGGCGACGTTCGAGGACGCGGCGGATGTGGACGTCTTCAACAGGAAGTTCGTGCCTGACTGAGTTCGGGCGTTGTTCCCTCTCCCCTTGGGGAGAGGGTTAGGGTGAGGGCGGCGGCTCAGGAAGATGCGCGACCTTCGCTACCGCCGTTACCCCCTCACCCCAGCCCTCTCCCCGAGGGGAGAGGGAGTAAAACCATCGGGGAGGCGCTGCTGTTTGCTACTGCATCGAGAACCTGTCGCGCTGCGCCTGCGCGCATTCGCCCATCACGTTCAGCGCACGCTCCACCGTCGGCGTGCCCATCACGAACGGGTTCGCCGCGCCCGCAGGCTGCTGGCGCAGCGCGGCCATCTTGGCCTGCGAACTGTCGACGTTCGAGTGGTTCGACAGCATCACGTCGATGTTCTGCGCCTTCACGATCGAATCCATGCGCTTCGTGGAGGCGATGTAGTTGTCCAGCCGCGGAATGTCCTTGCCGAAGTTGAAGCCCGTGCCGCCCCAGAGCATGGCGCGGTGCTTCCTGCCGTTCTCGCTGACGTCGAACACCGGCGAGAGCGTGCCCATGGTGTGGCCCGGCGTGAGGTAGAGCGTGACGGTGGTGTCGCCCAGCGTGACGCGGTCGCCGTCCTTCACCGAGATGTCCCGCTTCGGAGGCGCCCCCCAGATCGGCGTGGCGAATTCGAGCTTGGTCTCGGTCATCGTCCAGTCGGGCTCGCTCATCACCACGCGCGCGCGGTACTTCTGCGCGAGATACGGCGCGCCGCCGTAGTGGTCGCCGTGGCCGTGCGTGACGATCACGTACTTGATCTGCGCCGGGTCCAGGCCCAGCTTGCGCATGCCGCCTTCGATCAGCGCGGCGGCTTCCACCTGGTTGTTGAGCGCATCGATGAGGATGATGCCGTCCGAGGTCTTGATGGCCCAGGCGCTGACCCAGTCGGCGCCCACGAAGTAGAGGTTGTCGAAGGCCTTGGCGGGCGGCGGTGCCGGCCTGTTGATGAGCAGGGGCAGGCCCTTGTCGAGCTCTTCCTGCGGCGGCCGCGTGGCGGGGGCGGGCTTGCACAGCGAGAGCAGCTGCCCGAGGTCGGTGCCCGCGGCCTTCGTGGCTGCCGCGACGTGGGCGGCGACGGTGGCATCTGAAGGTTTCTGCGCGGCAGGCGTCTGCGCGCAGCCCTGGAAAAGGACGACGGCCGCCGCGAGGGCAGCCGTCTTCAGGGGAAGCGAAGGAACCATCGGTGTCTCCATGCCGTCGTTGCGGCCTGTTCTGGAGACACCATTCTGCGACGCGAAGTCTTATTCGATTGTCGCGCCCGAGGCTTGCACGATGCCCTTCCACTTCTCGTAGTCGGTCTTCAGCAGCGCGCCGAACTGCTCGGGCGTCATGCTTTGCGGCTCGGCGCCCTGCGCGATGATGGCCGCCTTCATGTCGGGCGTGGCCAGCAGCTTGTTGACTTCGGCATTGAGCGTGGTCACCACGTCCTTGGGCGTGCCGGCCGGCACGAAGATGCCGTACCAGGTGCTCACGTCGAAGTCCTTGTAGCCGAGCTCGGCCACGGTGGGCGTCTCGGGCAGCGAGGTGCTGCGCCTGGCCGAGGTGACGGCCAGCGGACGCAGCTTGCCGGCCTTGATCTGCGCCATGGCCGAGGGCACCGACGACACCATCAGGTCGACGTTGCCCGCGAGCACGTCCATCATGGCCGCGTTGGAGCCCTTGTAGGGCACGTGGCGCATCTTGATCCTGGCGGCGCCGTTGAAGATCTCGCCGGCCAGGTGGATGGTGGTGCCGTTGCCGGGCGAGCCGTAGGTGACGGTGTCGGGCGCGGCGCGCGCGGCCTTCACCACGTCGTCGAGCGTCTTGAACTTGGAGTTGGCCTGCGTGACGATCACCACCGGCGTGTAGGCCACATGGGCTACCGCGGTCAGGTCCTTCACCGTGTTGTAGCTCAGGTTCTTGTAGAGCCAGGGCGCGACGACCATGTTGTCCTTCTGGCCCATCACGATGTCGTAGCCCGTGGGCGCCGCGCGCGCGGCCTCGGCGATGCCGATGGTGCCGCCGGCGCCCGCGCGGTTGTCGGGCACCATGGTCCAGTGCTTGGCCTCGGTGAGCTTCTGGGCCACCAGGCGGGCCAGGATGTCGGTGCCGCCGCCGGGCGGGAAGGGCACGATCAGGCGCACGGGCTTGGCGGGGTAGGCGGTGGCCTGTGCGTGGGCGGTGGCGGTGGCGGTAAGGGCCAGCGGGAGTGCCAGCGAGAACGCCAGCGAGGTGGCCAGCTTGCCGAGATGTCTGCGGATCATGGGTTGTCTCTTCGTCGGAATGGATCGGGGGTTGCAGCCGTCGCCTGCGGTCACTGCACCGGGGGTGCAGTGTGCCGGAAGCCGCGTAAGAAGGATTTCTTCATTCGCGATGGGGCACGTATCGACTTGCGGGGCCCCATTTTCCGATGCCTTGACAGGGCCCTGTCCGACGCAAATACTGCACCGCATGGTTGAGTATTTTTGGCAAGCTCGGCGCCCTTCATTTTCGATGGCGCGCGGGGCCTGGAAGGAGACTCGCATGCTCGGAAACATCAACGCAGTGGCCAATCTCGCGGTGAAGGATCTCGCCGTGGCCCGTCGCTTCTACGAAGACACGCTGGGCCTGACCCAGGTCGATGCGGAAGGGGACGAGGTCATCGTCTATCGCAGCGGCAATACCCGCATCAACGTGTACCGCTCGCAGTTCGCGGGCACCAACCAGGCGACGGCCGTGACATGGTCGGTCGACGGCGACATCGAGCGCGTCGTGGACGCGCTGAAGTCGCGGGGCGTGCGCTTCGAGCACTACGACATGCCCGACACGCAGCTGGTCGGCGACCTCCATGTCATGGGCGACATGAAGGTCGCGTGGTTCAAGGACCCGGACGGGAACATCCTGAACCTGATCAACGACTGATCGAACGATCGATCAGCCGAAGTTCC
>NZ_RXFT01000020.1 GCF_003952165.1 Variovorax guangxiensis
GCGAATACTCGGGTGCCAGTGCGTCGAGCGCGTAGGGCAGGGGTGGGAGCTTGTGTTCCATCGTGGTTTCCTTCTTGGGTGTTGAAAAACGGATTCAGGCGTTCGCCTTGGGTTCGACCCGGTAGGCGCACCGTCGCGCGCCTGCCAGCACATGTTCGATGCGGCTGACGCTCACGTCGGGGCCCAGCACTTCGTCGAAGAGTTGCAGTTCGCTGCGGCAGAAGCCCGTGCAGGCCTGCGCCGCAGTGCAGATGGGGCAGTGGTTCTCGATGAAGAGAAAGCCTTCGCCCTGTTCGTCGGGCCGGAACTCGGCCATGTAGCCTTCGCGGCTGCGAATTTCGGCCAGCCGCTCCAGCCGCGCCTTGAGGCTGCGCGCCCCGCGCATGGCCTCTGTGTAGTTGGCGCGCATGGTGGCTTCGCGCGCGTCGATGAGCTGGTCCATGCCCTTCTGTCCGAACACGCTGATGACGGCGCTGATCATCTGCACCGTCATCTCGGCATGCGTGTCGGGAAAGCGCTTGTGGCCCTCCCCGGTGAGCCGCCAGATCTGCGTGGGCCGGCCCCGGCCGCCAGAGCGGCTTTCGGCGTCGACCAGGCCCTCGGTCTCCAGCTTGGCCATCTGCTGGCGCACCGCCTCCACCGTGACGTTGAGCACCTTGGCGATGTCGGGAATGCCGAGCGCGCCACGGGTCTTGAGCGTCGAGAGGATGCGGTCTGCCGGCTGGTGCGGCATCCAGGTTGGCTTTGCATCGGGGGCGGACATGGCGGCGGCTTCTGGCATGGAAAACAGCACCATTGTCAGGTGGTTGGCGCTCCCTTCGCCACCGCGGGTGCTTGCCAGCCACCGCCAGGTGTTTCATACGCGGGAGCTTGCCAGCCCCCGCCAAGTGCCTTGTAGAGCGCGACGAGGCTGGTGTATGAGGCGGTTTCGGCCTCGGCCACGGCGTCCTGCGCGCGCAGCAGGGTGCGCTGCGCGTCGAGCACGCTCAGGTAGGGTGCGGCGCCCTCGCGGTAGCGCACCTCGGCCAGTTCGGCGGCGCGGCTGCTGCGGGCCGAGGCTTCCACCAGCCGCTGCAGGCGCAGCTGGTTCTGGCCATAGCCGGTGAGCGCGCCTTCCACGTCCTCGATGGCGCGCAGCACCGTCTGCTCGTAGAGTGCGCGGTCGCCCTCGGCGCGGGCTTCGGCGCCGCGCACGCGGGCCTTCACCGAGCCCAGCCGCAGGGCAGGCCAGCTCACGCCCGGCGTCACGCTGAAGGCCCGGCTCGACGAGCTGCCGAGGTCCGAACCCCGCAGCGCGACGAAGCCGAGGAAGCCGCCGATGTCGAAGCGCGGATACAGCTCCGCCGTGACCGCGCCCACGTCGGCCGTGCTCGCGGCAAGCCCGCGCTCGGCGCGCAGCACGTCGGGCCGGCGGCGCAGCAGTTCGCTCAGGTCGCCCACGGGCAGGCGCTTGTCGAGCACGCGCAGCTGGCGCGGCTGCAGCATGGGCTCCAGCTCGCCGGGGCGCAGGCCGGCCAGCACCGCGACGCGGTAGGCCGACTGGCGACGCGTGGTTTCCAGCGCAGGCAGCTGACTCTCGGTGGTCGCGAGGTTGGCCTGCGCGCTCGCCAGGTCGCCTTCGAGGGCGCGGCCGGTCTGCACTTGCGCCTCGGTTACGCGCAGGCTCTGGCGAAGGCTGTCCAGCGTACGGCGCGTGACCGCGATTCGCTGCTCGGCGCCGCGCATCTCGTAGTAGTTGCGCGCCAGCTCGGCCACCGCGACGATGCGCACCTGCTCCAGGTCGGCCGCGCTGGCCTGGGCGCGTGCGGTCGCGGCCTCGTCCAGGCGCTTCAGGCGGCCGAACAGGTCGATCTCCCACGAGGCGTCGAAACCCGCGCGGCTGCTCTGTGCCAGCGAGCGCACATCGGGCTGCGCGCCGTTGTTGCCTTGGGCGATGCCGCGTGTCTTGCTCGCGCTGGCGGTCACCACCGGCAGCCGGTCTAGCTCCGCTCCGGTCTGAACCGCTCGGGCTTCGAGCAGGCGGGCCTGCGCGATGCGGATGTCGTGGTTCTCGGCCAGCGCGCGGTCGACGAGCGCGTCGAGCTGCGGATCGTCGAGCTGGCTCCACCAGTCGCGCTGCACCGTGTCGTTGGCGAAGAGCGAACTCTCCGGTGCGCGGATGACCACCGGCGCATCCGCCGGGGCCTTGTAGTCGGGCCCGACGGCGCAGCCGGCGAGTACCAGCATGCCCAGCGCGAAGGGAGCCGCGTAGGAAAAGAGTCGGTTCATGGTCATGCTCCTTCGGCCAGCGCTTCGAGTTCGGCCGCGCGCTGCGAGCGGCCCTCGGCGCGGTGGTCGCGCGCCAGCAGCGTGTACATGGTGGGCAGCACGAAGAGCGTGAACAGCGTTCCTACCAGCATGCCGACCACGATCACCAGCCCGATGCTGAAGCGGCTGTTGGCGCCGGCCCCGCTCGCGAAGAGCAGCGGCACCAGGCCCATCACCATCGCGGCGGTGGTCATCAGGATGGGGCGCAGCCGGATGCGCGCGGCCTCCTCGATGGACGAGCGCCGGTCCAGGCCCTTGTGCATCTGGATCTCGTTGGCGAACTCCACCATCAGGATGCCGTGCTTGCTGATGAGCCCGATCAGCGTCACCAGCCCGATCTGCGTGTAGATGTTGATGGTGCCGAAGCCCAGCGCCAGCGGCACCAGCGCGCCGCAGATCGACATCGGCACGCTGATCAGGATGATCAGCGGGTCGCGCAGGCTCTCGTACTGCGCCGCCAGCACCAGGTAGATCACGACGATGGCGAACACGAAGGCCATCACCAGCGCCGAGCCTTCCTGCGTGAACTGCCGCGCGTCCGACTGCCAGTCGTAGCTGAAGCCGGCAGGCAGCTTCTTCGCCTCCTCGCTCAGGAAGGCCACCGCGTCGCCCATGGTCACGCCCGGCGCCGGAATGGCCTGGAAGGTGGCCGCGTTGAGCTGGTTGAACTGCGTGAGCTTGTTCGGGCCCACGCTGGTCGACAACTGCACCAGGTTGGCCAGCGGCACCGGCTGGCCGCTCGCGCTCTTCACGAAGTAGCGAGAGAGCGCCTCGGCGGTCAGCCGCTGCTCGCGCGGCGACTGCGGGATCACGTCGTACGAGCGGCCGTCCATGCCGAAGCGGTTGACGTAGTTCTCGCCCACCAGCACCGCGAGCGTGTCGCCTATGGACTTCATCGTCACGCCCATGCTGTTGGCCTTGGCGCGGTCCACGCGGATCTCGACCGTGGGGTTGTTGAACTCCAGGTCGCTGTCGACCACGATGAACTTGCCGCTGTCGCGCGCCGACTTCTTCAGCGCCTCCATCGCCTCGAACACGGTACGGTGGTCGCCCGCGCTGCGGATCACCATCTGCACCGGCAGCCCGCCGGTCGAGCCCGGCAGCGAGGGCAGCTGGAAAGCGAAGACGCTGCTGCCTTCCACCTCGTTCATGCGGCCCTGCGTGTCGCCCTGGATCTGGTCGGCGTTGCGCTTGCGGTCCTTCCAGTCGGAAAGCTGCACGCCGCCGATGCTGTTGGAGACCCCGTCCGAGCCGTTGATGAGCCAGCGGCCGGTGTTCTCGGGCAGCGAGGCGAACACGTCGTCCCACTTCTTGCCGAACTTCTCGACGTAGTCGATATTGGCGTGCTGCGGCGACTTGATGGCCGTGAGCACCATGGCCTGGTCTTCACCGGGCGCCAGCTCGCGCTGCGCCGCGTTGTAGAGGAAGGGCAGGCTCGCCAGCACCAGCGCCGCGAAGATGCCGGTGGCCCAGCGATGGTGCAGCGACACGTCGAGCAGCCTGCCGTAGCCCGTGGCGAGCCGGTGGAAGAAGCTCTCGGCCGCGCGCGCCATGCGGCTGCCGGTAGCGTCCTGCGGCAGCAGGAAGGAGCTCATCACCGGCGACAGCGTGAGCGCGATCACGCCCGACACCACTACCGCGCCCGCGAGCGTGAAGGCGAATTCCTTGAAGAGCGAACCCGTGAGCCCTCCCATCAGGCCGATGGGCGCGTACACCGCTGCCAGCGTGAGCGTCATGGCAATCACCGGGCCGGCCACTTCGCGTGCGCCGATCAATGCGGCCTGCACCCGCGACTTGCCTTCCTCGATGTGCCGGTGCACGTTCTCCACCACCACGATGGCGTCGTCCACCACCAGCCCGATGGCCAGCACCATCGCCAGCAAGGTCAGCAGGTTGATGCTGAAGCCGAAGAGCAGCATCAGCGCGGCCGCGCCCAGCATCGACAGCGGAATGGTCACCACCGGAATCAGCACCGCGCGCACCGAACCCAGGCACAGGAAGATCACGATCACCACGATGGCGATGGCCTCCAGCAGCGTGTGGCGCACCTCGTCGATGGACGCCTCGATGAAGCGCGCCAGCTCGAAGGGCAGCTGCACCTCCACGCCCGGCGGCAGGTTCTGCTTGATGCCGGGCAGCAGCTCGCGGATGCGCTTGACGATCACCAGCGGGTTGCCGTTGGGCGCGGCCTGCAGGCCGAGGTAGATGGCGGGCACGCCGTCCATGGTCGCGCTGCTGTCGGCGCTGGCCGCGCCCAGTTCCACGGTGGCCACGTCGCCCAGTCGCACGATGGCATCGCCCTCGCGCTTGACGACCATGTCGCGGAACTCGGCCACGTTCACCAGGTCGGTGTTCACGCGGATGTTCGACACCACGTACAGGCCCTTCACCTGCCCGGGCGCGGCCTGCACGTTGTTCTGGCGCAGGGCGTCGGCCAGCTCGCCGGCCGAGATGCCGCGCGCCGCCATGCGGTTGGGGTCGAGCCATACGCGCATCGCCAGCGTCTGCCCGCCCGACACCTCCACGCCCGAGACGCCGGTGATGGAGGCGAACTGCGGCTGCACCACGCGCGAGAGGTAGTCGGTGAGCGCTGGCATCGGCATCGTCTTGCTGGAGAAACCCACGTACGCCACGGCGGTGGCTTCGCCCGACGACTTCAGGATCACCGGGTCGAAGGCCTCCGCCGGCAGGCGGTACTTCACCTGGCTGACCTGCGCCATCGCCTGCGTGAGCGCCTGGTTGGCGTCGGCGTTGAGCTTCATGCGCACGCTGATCACGCTGCGGCCCAGCGTGGACGAGGAAGAAAGGTAGTCGACGTTCTCGATGGTCGCCACCGCCTGTGCGATCGGCTGCGTGACGAAGCCCTGCATCAGCTCCGGCGAGGCGCCGGGGTACTGGGTGGTGATGGTGAGCGTGGTGCTCTCGGTCAGCGGGTACTGCCGCACCGGCAGGTCGCCCAGGGCGCGCGCGCCCAGCAGCAGGATGAGCGTGCTCACCACCAGCGCCAGCACGGGCCGGCGCACGAAGAGGTCGGTGAACTTCATGACTTCGATTCCTGCGTGAGCGACAGCGTGTCCTTGTCGCCGGGCGCGACCGCCGCGCCGGTGTAAAGGCGCAGCTGGCCCGAGGTGACGACCTTGTCGCCGGGCGAGAGGCCTTTTTCGATCACCACCAGCCCGTCCTGCCGCTCGCCGGCCTTCACGAAGACCTGCTGCGCCGAGAAGCCGCCGCCTTTTTCAGCGGGAACCACGATGAACACCGAGTCGCCGTGCGTGCTGTAGGTGATGGCCGTCTCGGGCACGGTGATGGCGTCGGTGCGCGCCGGCAGCGCGACCCGGCCGTTGACGAACATGCCCGGCGCGAGCGCGCCGTCCGCGTTGTCGACCGTGGCCTGCAGGCGCACCGTGCGGGTGTCGCTGCCGATCTGTGGCTCGATGGTGCTGAGCCTGCCCTGGAACACGCGTCCCGGATACGCGTCGACCGCCAGCGCCACCTGCTGGTTGCGCTTGAGCGCGGGCAGGGCGGTCTCGGGCAGCGTGATGTTGGCGAAGAGCGTGCGGCTGTCGGTGAGCGACACCAGCGCATCGCCCGCGCGCACGAACTGCCCCAGGTTGACGCGGCGGATGCCGAGCACGCCGTCGAACGGCGCCTTGATGCGCTTCTGCTCCAGCAGCGCCTGCACGCGCCGGAGCTCGCCGCTGGCCTGGTCGAAGGCGGCCTGCGCCTGTTCGAGCTGCTCCTGCGTGGCCGCCTGCTGCGGCACCAGCCGGCGCGTGCGCTCCAGCAGCGCCCTCGCATTGGCGCGCTGGGCCGTGAGCCGCTCCAGGTCGCCCTGCTCGGGCGCATCGTTGAGCTGCACCAGCACCTGCCCCGCGCGCACCTCGGCGCCGGGCGTGAAGAGGATCTTCGCGATGCGTCCCTCCACCTCGGCCGGCACCTCCACCTGCCGGTTGGCCTCCAGCGTGCCGATGCCGCCCAGGAAGCGCGCCACCTGCGTCTTCTGCGCAGCGGCGACTGCCACCTTGGCCGGCGGCATGCCGCCGCCTTGCGCATGCGCGGCTCCGGGCTTGGCGATCAACCCGTAGCCCGCGCCCCCCACCACCAGTGCAGCGAGGCCGAAACCCAGCCAGGCCCTCGATTGCTTGTTCATAAGATGCCTATTAATCAAAGAAAGTACTTGGATTATTGGTTTGTGCCGGAAGCCTGTCGAGAAAGGCGTGGCAATGGCCGTCATAGGCCGGGGCTATTTGCGCGGGGCTGTGCATGCTGGGTTCTCCAGGTGGTTATTGCGCGGGGAATGCCGCAGACCTGGAGACGTGCCGGCCGGTCTTGTTGTGACAGGCGGGTCTTTCCGGTCGGCCGGATGCAGCGCGTGAAAAAAGTCGCTGCGCCGGTGTTTGTCCGCGGCGATTGATGCCGGCGTCACGCGGGCTCTCTACAAGTTGCTGTCCTCAACTTGGAGATTCATCGCAATGATGCGAAAGGTGATCGTGGTGGGTGATCCACCGGCGCCGGGCGGCGCGGTGCTGCCGTATGGCGGCTATGTCATTTGGCGCGAACGCCGGCGAACTGGATGGACTGCTTTTTTCTTCGCGCTTACCGCTCCTACAGCCGTTGCCTGCAGCCCCGGAAAGAGCATTGACGTGTTCTTCGACCGGAATTCGTCCAGGGTCTCGGCGGAGCAGGTTTCGAGACTGGCGAACTGGACCGCCATGCTTCGCGAGAGGTATCCGAATCGCCAGTCGATAAGCATGGGAGCCAACGCCGAGGAGGGAGAGCGAGACCCGCAGGGCCTGGCGATGCAGCGGGCCAGAAATGTCGCTCGCATCCTCGACAAGAGCCTGCGTTTCAGCGTGCCGACGGTCGCTCTTCCGACGAAAGGCAATATCTATCCTGCAGGCGCGTTGGGAAAGGAGGACGTCAAGCGGGTGGAGATCGACTTCCTTCTTGCCTGTCCGCATGAATGTCCGTGCCGAACAGAAGGCGGAGAGGGTCAACGGTGAAAGTAAGAAGACGCACCGGCCTCGTACTGCTCGTCCTTGCCGGTCTGAACATCTGCGCCGCGGCGCAGGAATGCAGGCGCTGGGCTTCGACCGTCGTCGCCTTCGCCGAAGGCTCCTCAGTCCTGGACCGCGACCAGATCGCGCTGATCGCCAACAGGCTGGATTACTTCCGCCGCCTGTACCCGGACCTGGACTCGGTCGACCTCGAGGGCGTGGCGCGCGACAACGCGCCCGACGCAAAGCAGCTGGCGCAGCGCCGCGCGGCCGCGACGGCGCATGCGGTGCGAACTCTCTTCGATGGCGTGAAGCTGCACGTCTCTTCGCATGTCTATCCGCCCGACTGGATCGATCGCGGCGGCAACTACGCCGCCTTCGACGCGATCCCTCCGAGGCAGGACTTGCCCGGCTGCCCCAAAGTTTCAACGACTGAAGAGCCCTAGAGCCCGGCGTTTTTACGCTTTCTTTACGCCCACCCCACCACTCTTTCCCCCGTTTTGACGCCCGACTGCCGAGACTGACTCCCATCTTTCTCGTTTGCAGGAGTGATGCATGGACATCGTCTGGATGGGCGCCTTGCTGGCGCTGTGGGCCGTGGTGGGGGCCATGGTGCTCGGGCTGGACAGGCTCGATTCGCCTAAACCATCGAACAAGGCGCCGGGCGCGGCAGATGGAGCCACGTCGTGATCAGCCTCGAAGTTCTTTACGGCTTCGGCGCGCTGATCGCCGTGGTTCTTTTCGCGTACCTGGTGTTCGCGCTGATCTGCGCGGAGGAGTTCTGAAATGAGCTCCTCCGCCTGGGGCCTGCTGGCCCTTTTCCTCGTCCTGCTGGGCGTGCTCGCATGGCCGGTCGGCAAGTTCCTTGCCGCGCTGTGCAACGAGCGCGTGCCGCGCTGGATGCAGCGCATCGAGGCGCCGCTCTACAAGCTTGCGGGCACGAAGCCGGAGCAGTCCATGCACTGGCTGCGCTATGCCTTCGCGCTGCTGGCCTTCAATGCCATCGGCGCGATCTTCGTCTATGCGCTGCAGCGCCTGCAGGCCTGGCTGCCGCTCAACCCTGCGGGCATGGCGGCCGTGTCGCCCGACTCGGCCTTCAACACCGCGGTGAGCTTCGTCTCCAACACCAACTGGCAGGGCTATGCGGGCGAGTCGACCATGAGCTATCTCACGCAGATGCTCGGGCTCGCGGTGCAGAACTTCTTCTCCGCCGCCACCGGCATCGCGGTGGCCTTCGCGCTGGTGCGGGGCTTCGCCCGGCGCGGCGACGGCAAGGGACTGGTGGGCAACTTCTGGGCCGACATCACGCGCGTTACGCTGTGGGTGCTGGTGCCGATCTCGTTCGTGCTCGCCGTGGTCTTCGCGGGCCAGGGCGTGATCCAGAACTTCGACGCCTACAAGGAAGCGAGCACGCTCGAGACCACCGCCTTCCAGCAGCCGAAGAACGGTGCCGACGGCCAGCCGCTGAAGGATGAAAAGGGCCAGCCGGTGATGGAAGACGCCACCACCAAGACGCAGACGCTCGCCATGGGCCCGGTCGCTTCGCAGGAAGCCATCAAGATGCTCGGCACCAACGGCGGCGGCTTCTTCAACGCCAACTCGGCGCATCCTTACGAGAACCCGACGGCGCTGGTGAATCTGCTGCAGATGATCGCGATCTTCCTGATTCCGGCGGCGCTGTGCTTCACCTTCGGCCACGTGGTGGGCGACATGCGCCAGGGCTGGGCGGTGCTCGCGGCAATGACGGTGATGTTCGTCGTCGCCGTCATCGTCATCACGCCTGCCGAGCAGGCCGGCAACCCGCTGCTGACCCCGCTGGGCGTCGACCAGATGCACGGCGCGCTGCAGGCCGGCGGCAACATGGAAGGCAAGGAAGTGCGCTTCGGCATCGACGCTTCCTCGCTCTTCGCCGCCATCACCACGGCCGCCTCGTGCGGTGCGGTCAACGGCATGCACGACTCGCTCACCCCGATGGGCGGCATGGTGCCGCTGGTGCTGATGCAGCTCGGCGAGGTGGTGTTCGGCGGCGTGGGCTCGGGCCTGTACGGCATGCTGATCTTCGCAATGCTCGCGGTGTTCATCGCCGGCCTGATGATCGGCCGCACGCCCGAGTACCTCGGCAAGAAGATCGAGGTGCGCGAGATGAAGCTGATCTCCATCGCCATCCTGGTCACGCCGATCCTGGTGCTGGCCGGCACCGCGGTGGCGGTGATCGCGGGCGCGGGCAAGGCCGGCATCGCGAACCCCGGCGCGCACGGCTTCTCCGAAATCCTGTACGCGCTGACCTCGGCCGCCAACAACAACGGCAGCGCCTTCGCGGGCCTGTCGGCCAACACGCCCTTCTACAACGGCCTGCTCGCGCTGGCCATGTGGCTCGGCCGCTTCGCGATGATCGTGCCGGTGCTCGCCGTGGCGGGCGCGCTGGCCGCCAAGAAGCGCCTGCCCGTCACCAGCGGCACGCTGCCCACGCACGGCCCGCTGTTCGTCTCGTTGCTGATCGGCACGGTGCTGCTGGTCGGCCTGCTCAACTACGTGCCGGCATTGGCCCTGGGGCCCATCGTCGAGCACCTGGTGCTCTGGAAGTAAGGAGCCCGCCATGACTGCCAATACCAAGACATCCCTCTCGCTGTTCGACGCGGCGCTGGTCAAGCCCGCGCTGTGGGCCGCCTTCGCCAAGCTCAACCCGCGCACGCAGTGGCGCAACCCGGTGATGTTCATCGTGTACATCGGGAGCATCCTCACGACGGTGCTCTGGGTGCATGCACTTAGCTTCCCGGGCGACACCGGCATGAAGCCCGCCTTCGTGCTGGCCGTGACCATCTGGCTGTGGTTCACCGTGCTGTTCGCCAACTTCGCCGAAGCCCTGGCCGAAGGCCGCAGCAAGGCGCAGGCCGCATCGCTGCGCGGGCTGCGCAAGGACACCTGGGCCAAGAAGCTGCATGAGCCGCACCATGGCGCGCAGTGGCTGCCCGAACAGGCGCCCAACCTGCGCAAGGGCGACGTCGTGCTGGTCGAGACCGGCGACGTGATCCCGCTCGACGGCGAAGTGATCGAAGGCGTGGCCTCGGTCGACGAAAGCGCCATCACCGGCGAATCGGCTCCGGTGGTGCGCGAATCGGGCGGCGACTTCTCGGCCGTCACCGGCGGCACCCGCGTGCTGTCCGACTGGCTGGTGGTGCGCATCTCGGTGAATCCGGGCGAGTCGTTCCTCGACCGCATGATCGGCATGGTCGAGGCCGCCAAGCGCCAGAAGACGCCGAACGAGATCGCGCTGACCATCCTGCTGGTGGCGCTGACCATCGTGTTCCTGGTGGTCACGGTCACGCTGCTGCCCTTCTCCATCTTCAGCGTGGAGGCCGCGGGTGCGGGCACCGTGGTGTCGCTCACCGCGCTGGTCGCGCTGCTGGTGTGCCTGATCCCGACCACCATCGGCGGCCTGCTGTCGGCCGTGGGCGTGGCCGGCATGAGCCGCATGATGCAGGCCAACGTGATCGCCACTTCGGGCCGCGCGGTGGAGGCCGCCGGCGACGTCGACGTGCTGCTGCTCGACAAGACCGGCACCATCACGCACGGCAACCGCCAGGCCAGCGCCTTCCTGCCCGCGCCGGGCGTGACCAAGGCGCGGCTCGCTCGCGCCGCGATGATCGCCTCGCTGGCCGACGAGACACCCGAGGGCCGCAGCATCGTCGAGCTCGCGCGCCGCGAAGGCCTGGAGCCGACGCCGGTGGAGGGCGCCCGCTTCGTCGCCTTCACCGCGCAGACGCGCATGAGCGGCGCCGACCTGCCGGCCGCCCCCAACAGCCTGGACACCGACCCCGTGCTGCTGCGCAAGGGCGCGGTCGACGCGGTGCGCCGCCACGTCGAGGCCATCGGCGGCACGGCCGCGCCCGAGGTGCTGCGCGCAGCCGAGGAAGCCGCGCGCCGTGGCAGTACGCCGCTGGCGGTGGCCGAGGGCAACCGCGTGCTCGGCATCGTCGAGCTCAAGGACATCGTCAAGACCGACATCAAGGAGCGCTTCGCCGAGCTGCGCCGCATGGGCATCAAGACGGTGATGATCACCGGCGACAACAAGCTCACCGCGGCGGCCATCGCCGCAGAGGCCGGCGTGGACGACTTCCTGGCCGAGGCCACGCCCGAGGACAAGCTCGCGCTGATCCGCCAGTACCAGTCCGAAGGCCGCCTCGTGGCCATGACCGGCGACGGCACCAACGACGCCCCCGCGCTCGCGCAGGCCGACGTGGCCGTGGCCATGGGCAGCGGCACGCAGGCCGCGAAGGAGGCCGGCAACATGGTCGACCTCGATTCCAACCCGACCAAGCTGCTGGAAGTGGTGGAAACCGGCAAGGCGCTCCTGATGACACGCGGCTCGCTCACCACCTTCTCGATCGCGAACGACGTGGCGAAGTACTTCGCCATCATTCCGGCGATCTTCATCTCGACCTACCCGCAGCTGGGCGCGCTCAACGTGATGCGGCTCGCGAGCCCGTCGTCGGCGATCCTGAGCGCGGTGATCTTCAACGCGCTGGTGATCGTGTTCCTGATTCCGCTGGCGCTCAAGGGCGTGCGCTACCGGCCGGTGGGCGCTGCCGCGCTGCTGCGCCGCAACCTGGCCATCTACGGCCTGGGCGGCCTGCTCGTGCCTTTCATCGGCATCAAGCTGATCGACTGGCTGCTTGTCGCCGTGCATCTCGTTTGAGGAGTATTCCGTCATGAACAACAACATCGTCAAAGCCAATGGAAACGGCAACGGCAACGGCAATGGCAGCGAGGGCGGCATCGTCCGCTCCGCGCTCGTGCTCTTCGTGTTGCTGAGCGCGCTCACCGGCCTGATCTACCCGATGGCCGTCACCGGCGTCGCGAAGGCGGCGTTCCCCGCGCAGGCGGCGGGCAGCCTGATCGTGCTCGACGGCACCACCGTCGGCTCGAAGCTCATCGGCCAGAACTTCAGCGATCCGAAGCATTTCTGGGGCCGGCCGTCGGCCACCGCGCCGCAGCCCTACAACGCGAGCGCCTCGGGCGGCTCCAACCAGGGTCCGCTCAACCCCGCGCTGACCGATGCGGTGAAGGCGCGCGTGGAAGCGCTGCGCGCAGCCGATCCGGACAACGTTGCGCCGGTGCCGGTCGACCTCGTCACGGCCTCGGCCAGCGGGCTCGATCCCGACATCAGCCCCGCCGCCGCGCAGTACCAGGCGGCGCGTGTGGCGCGCGTGCGCGGCATGCCGCTCGCGCAGGTGCAGTCGCTGATCGACAGGAACACGCAGCGGCCCCTGCTGGGCTTCCTGGGCGAGCCGCGCGTCAACGTGCTGGCGCTGAACATCGCGCTGGATGCCGCCTCCGGTTCATTCAGTCCTTCGACACCGCGTTGAGGAGAAACAAGCCATGGCCTATGCCGCCTATCGAGAACATCCCGGTGCGCCGAGAACGCGCGCTTCCATGAACACCGGCAAGGGCAACGGCAGCCCGTTCTACGTGCTCGACGTCACGGTCTGCTGCGCCGACGCCCTGCGCGTGCGCCGCAGCATCGCCGGCTGCCCCGAGGCGGGCGTGGTGCGCTGCGAGCCGCTGCTGCATGCCTGCAGCTCGCAGGAAAGCGACGCGCCCTGCGTGCGCCTGATGATCCGCCTGCCGCTCGCCCGCTATGCCGACGTGCTGCACCGGCTGATCGAATGCGTCCCCTCGGGCGAGATCGGCCGGCTCGTGAGCTGGCGCGAGCACCTCGCGCGCTGCGGCCTGCGCCATGGCCACTGACCTGCTGATGGCGCTGCTGGCCATGGCGGCGCTCTTCGTGCCGCTGGGCTTCGCCTGGTGGGTGCTTTCGCGCACCGCGCGGCGCCACCAGCGTTCGCGCCGCAAGGACGGCCCGATGCGCTAACCTGTGCCGCCGATGAACGAAGTGCTCCGCCCCGACCCCGACGCGCTGCTCGCGCAGCTGCGCAGCGACGAGGCGCGCGCCCAGCGCGGCAAGCTGCGCATCTACTTCGGCGCCAGCGCGGGCGTCGGCAAGACATGGGCCATGCTCAGCGCGGCGCAGCGCGAGCGGGCTGCGGGGCGCGACGTGCTGATCGGCGTGGTCGAGACCCATGGCCGCAGCGAGACCGCCGCGCTGCTTGCGGGGCTCGAGGCGCTGCCGCAGCGCGAGTTGGACTACCGCGGGCGCACGCTCGCCGAGTTCGACCTCGACGCAGCGCTCGCGCGCAAGCCCGCCGTGCTGCTGGTCGACGAGCTGGCCCACACCAACGCCCCCGGCTCGCGCCACGCCAAGCGCTGGCAGGACGTGCAGGAGCTGCTGTCCGCCGGCATCGAGGTGTGGTCGGCGCTGAACGTGCAGCACCTCGAGAGCCTCAACGGCACGGTCGGCGCCATCACCGGCGTGCGCGTGCACGAGACCGTGCCCGACACCGTGCTCGACGAGGCCGACGAGGTGGTGCTGGTCGACGTCACGCCCGACGAGCTCACGGCGCGGCTCGCTGCAGGCAAGGTCTACCTGCCGCAGCAGGCGGAGCGCGCGGCGCAGAATTTCTTCCGCAAGGGCAACCTGATCGCCCTGCGCGAGATCGCGCTGCGGCGCACCGCCGAGCACGTGGAAGACGACGTGCGCGGCTGGCGCGTGGAGCAGTCGGGCCCCGGCGGTGCGGGCGGCAACGGCAAGGGCCCCGGCCTGCAGGCCTGGAACACTTCGGGCGCGATCCTCGCGTGCGTCGGCCCCCACGAGGGCGCGGCGCAGACCGTGCGCACGGCGGCTCGTCTGGCAGGGCAGCTCAACGTGCGCTGGCACGCGGTGTACGTCGAGACGCCCCGGCTGCAGCGGCTGGCCGCGACGGAGCGCGACCGCATCCTCGCGGTGCTCAAGCTGGCGGAAGAGCTGGGCGCGGCCACCGCGGTGCTAACCGGCTCCGACGTGGCCGAGCAACTGGCAGAGCAGGCGAGGCGCCTGAACTGCGCCACGCTGGTGCTGGGGCGCTCGCAGCCCGAGACTGGCTGGCGCCGCTGGTTGCCCGCGCGGGCGGTGCCGCTTGCGCGCGCACTGGCACAGCGCGCGCCGGCGCTCGACATCATGGAAGTCGCGCCCGCCGAAAGCTCGCGCCGCCTCTCTCGCGCGCCGCTGCAGGGCGCGAGCATCGACAGCGACGACCACGAGAAGGCGCCCATCCACTGGCCCGGCTATGCATGGGCGGCGGCCACCAGCATCGCGCTCACGCTGGTGTGCACGCCGCTGGCCAACGTGCTGGAGCTGTCGAACATCGTCATGCTGTTCCTGCTCGGCGTGGTGGGCGTGGCGATGCGCTTCGGGCGCGGGCCCTCGGCGCTGGCGGCATTGCTCAACGTCGCGGCCTTCGACTATTTCTTCGTGCCGCCGCGCCTGTCGTTCGCGGTGAGCGACGTGCAGTACGTGCTGACCTTCGCGATCATGCTCGGCGTGGGCCTGCTGGTGGGGCAGCTAACGGCCGGGCTGCGTTTCGCGGCGGGCGTGTCGACCAGCCGCGAGCGGCGCGCGCGTTCGCTGTTCGAGCTCACGCGCGAGCTGTCGGCGGCGCTGGAGAGCTCGCAGGTGGTCGCGCTCGGCACGGCCGCCGTGCGGGGCCATTTCGGCGGCGATGCGCTGGTGCTGGTGACCGACGCGGCCGACCAGCTCGTGATGCCCGCCGACGCGCCCGACGGCTTCGATGCGCAGGTGGCCGACTGGGCCTTCCGCCATGGCCAGAGCGCGGGCCTCGCCACCGCCACCCTCGCGGCCCAGCCCTGGCACTACGTGCCGCTGCGCGCGCCGATGCGCGTGCGCGGCGTGCTCGCGCTCTCGCCCGCGCAGCCGCGCTGGCTGCTCATTCCCGAACAGGCGCAGCAGCTCGACACGCTGGCGCGGCAGATCGCCATCGCGCTGGAGCGCGTGCACTACGTCGAGGTGGCGCAGCAGGCAGTGGTCGAGATGGAGTCGGAGCGGCTGCGCAACGCGCTGCTGGGCGCCATTTCGCACGACGTGCGCACGCCGCTCACCGCGCTCATCGCACTGGCCGAGTCGCTGCAGACATTGCCGCCCGAGGAGCACGCCAACGCGGCGCGCGCCATCGTCGCGCAGGCGCACGAGCTGCATGCGCTGGTGAGCAACCTGCTCGACATGGCGCGGCTCGAAAGCGGCATCGCCGGCGGTGCGGTGAACCTGCGGCGCGACTGGCAGTCGGTGGAAGAGGTGGTGGGCTCGGCCATCCGCGCGGCGCGCACCTCGCTGGGCGGCACCGTGGTGCAGACCGCGCTCGACCCGGAGCTGCCGCTGGTCGAGTTCGACGCGGTGCTCATCGAGCGCGTGCTGGTCAACCTGCTGGAGAACGCCACCAAGTACGGCGCGCCGCCCATCGTGGTCGGCGCGCGTGCCGAGCCCGGCGCGCTGGTGCTGACCGTGCGCGACCACGGCCCCGGCCTGCCGGCCGCGCTGCTGGGCCACGAACAGAAGCTCTTCGACAAGTTCACGCGCGGCGAGGCCGAATCCGCCACGCCGGGCGTGGGCCTGGGCCTGGCGATCTGCAAGGCGGTGGTGAGCGCGCACGGCGGCGAGATCACCGCCGAGAATGCGCGCGACGGCGGTGCAGAATTCACCGTCACGCTCCCACGGCGTGAGCCACCCGAGCCTGCCGAAGCCCAACTCTGAACCCATGCCTTCTCCCACCGCCATCGTGATCGAAGACGAGCCGCAGATCCGCCGGTTCGTGCGCGGCGCGCTCGAGGCCGAGGGCTGGGTGGTGCACGAGACTGGCACCCTGCGCGACGGCCTCGCCGCGGCAGGCACGCGCCAGCCCGACCTGCTCGTGCTCGACCTCGGCCTGCCCGACGGCGACGGCGTCTCGCTGATCCGCGACGTGCGCGGCTGGTCGGCGGTGCCGATCATCGTGCTGTCGGCACGCACCGACGAAGCCGACAAGATCGCCGCCCTCGACGCCGGCGCCGACGACTACCTCACCAAGCCCTTCGGCACCGGCGAGCTCCTGGCCCGCGTGCGCGCCAACCTGCGCCGCCCGCGTGCCGCCAGCAGCACGGAAGAAGCGGCACCCGAGGCGCTGTTCCGCTTCGGCGAGATCGAACTCGACCGCTCCGCGCGTCTGGTGCGCCGCGCCGGCGCCGAGGTTCACCTCACGCCGACCGAATACCGGCTGCTGTCGGTGCTCGTCGCGAACGCGGGACGCGTGCTGACGCAGCGCCAGCTGCTGCGCGAAGTGTGGGGCCCGTCGTACACCGACCAGAGCCACTACCTGCGGATCTACATGGGGCACCTGCGGCAGAAGCTGGAGGCCGATCCGGCGCAGCCGAAGCATCTGCTGACGGAGACGGCAGTGGGGTATCGGCTGGTCGTTTAGTTCTTACCGAGCGCTCCCCCTTCAAGCGAGGCGAATCAGGCCTTGTTCGGATTCAGCAGGAACTTCTCCCCCGTAGCCTGCTTGCCATACACGCCGATGGCATCGAGCTGCAGCATCTCCACCAGCGACACCTCTCGCGTGTAGTGGCTCGCGAACGTGGTCTTCAGTTCGGCGACCACGCGGGCCTTCAGGCGCTGCGTGCCGGCGTCGCCAAGGCGCTGCAGGAAGGGGAACAGCAGCCAGCCGCCCATGCCCCAGGTCATGCCGAAGTTGCGCACGACCTCGGTCGGGCTGCGGTCGAGGCCGCCGTAGATGTAGACCTGCTTGTGGGTGTTGGAGCCGTAGCGGCTGTATTCCTTGGCGGTGCGGTTGATGGCCGCTTCCATGCAGCCGAGGATCTGGCCGGCGAGCTTGCCGCCGCCGATGGCGTCGAAGGCCAGGGTGGCGCCGGTCTCGGCGAGGGCCTGGGTCAGGTCCTCGATGAAGGTGGGCGAACTCGAATTGCACACGTACTTGGCGCCGAGGCCGCGCAGCAGGTCTTCCTGGTCCTGCTTGCGCACGATGTTGACCAGCGCGATGCCGTCCTTCTGGCAGATCTTGTTGAGCATCTGGCCGAGGTTGGACGCGGCGGCGGTGTGCACCAGGGCCTTGTGGCCTTCCATGCGCATGGTCTCGACCATGCTCAGCGAGGTGAGGGGGTTGACGAAGCAGGAGGCGCCTTCGGCCGGCGTGGTGCCCGCCGGCAGCTCCATGCACTGGGCGGCGGCGAGGCAGCGGTACTGCGAGTACATCGCGCCGCCGATGGCGGCCACGGTCTTGCCGAGCAGCGCCTGCGCGGCCGGCGACGAGCCGGCCTTCACCACCACGCCCGCGCCTTCGTTGCCGACGGGCATCGATTCGTCGAGCCGCGCCTTCATGGCGGGCAGCACGCGCTCGGGCACGGTGGCGGTGACGACGGGGCGATCGGCGGTGCCGGAGGCCTTGGCGGTGCTCATGTCGGCCGCGCCGAACAGCAGCCCCAGGTCGGACGGATTGAGCGGCGATGCCTCGACGCGGATCACCACTTCGTGGGCCTGCGGCTCGGGGATGGGGTCGTCGTGCAGCGAGAGTTCGAGTTCGCCGCTGGAACGAATGAGGGAGCGGATTTGCAGTGCCATGGGAGATCCCTTCTGGTCAGGTTCGCGGGTGGCCTTCGGCCACGGGGCGGCCAGTATAGGAGCGGGCTCCGCGGCCTGCTGGCGCCCTCAGGACAGCACCGGAATCGCAGGCGCCTGGGCCAGCGCGTCGCGCATGGCGGCCGGATCGAGCCGCCCGATGTAGCGCGGGATGTTGCGCCACAGCGTGTGGTAGCCGTAACCGCCGCGCAGCATCTCCTGGCGGGCGCTGTCCTTGTCCCAGTCCTGCAGCGCCATGCGGTAGACCGCCGCGACCACGCCTGTGCGGTCGGCGCCGTGCATGCAGTGGATGAGCACCGGGCCCTGCTTCTCGGCCGCGCGGATGGCCTGCAGCGCGCGCAGAACCTTGGCGTCGTCGATGGACCAGGTGTTGATCGGCACGCGCACCAACCGGATGCCGCTGCCCGCGAACACTTTCCGGTCGTCGTTGAACGAGCGCAGGCTTACCACCGTGCGGATGCCCAGCGACTGCAGCGCGGCAAGGTTCGAGCGCTTCGGCTGCGCGCTGCGGTACAGCGTGGGCGTGATGCGGTGCAGGTTCTCCACGCCCAGCGCGTCCAGCGGATCGGCCCAATGGCCGGGGCGTGGTGCGTCGGCGATGGGCTCCTGCCTGCGTTCCCTGCGTTTTCTTCTGCTGCTGCTGCTGCTGCTGCTGCTGCTGCTGCTCATCGGCTGCCCTTGCGCGGCCAGTGCCGCGTAGCCAGGATGATCGCCGCCACCGCGAGCCCGCCCCAGTAGTCCACGGGCGCGCCCCACAGCCAGTGCTTGTGCCAGAAAGCGTCCACCGGGTTGAAGCGCTCCCAGCCGAAGGCCGGGTTGATGAGGAACCAGGTGAAGTCCTCGCAGACCCAGAAGACGATGAGGCCTGCTGCCGCCAGCCCCACGTCGCGCCAGGTCCAGCGGCCGTTGAAGGCCAGCGGCGAGAAGAACACCAGCGCCATGAAGGTGAACACCCAGGCGTGGTAGCCCGTCATCGCGCGGCCTCCCCAGAAGAGGTCGAGCCAGATGCTGTTCTCGATGCGCCATGTGGGCAGCGAGGTGGCCCAGCCGGCGCCGCCTTCGATCTGGATCTCGGCATTGGCGAAGAAGAAGGCCATGACGATGACCCAGACCAGGTAACCGAGCGTGCGGGCCACGCTCGTCTTTTCGGTGGCGGGGTTCATTTCGCTGTTCCCAGCACGTGCTGCAGCACCGATCGCGCCGCCTGCGGCTTGCCCAGCGCGCGGCTGCGAGTGGCCATGCTCGCGAGCTTGGCTGGGTCGGCCATCAGGCGCGCCACCTTGTAGTCGAGGCCGATGGCGTCATAGGCCAGCCAGGCCGCGCCTTCCTCCATCAGGAAGCCGGCGTTGTGTTCTTCCTGCCCCGGAATGGGCGAGATCAGCAGCATCGGCTTGCCCAGCGCGAGGCACTCCGACACCGTGAGGCCGCCGGGCTTGGTCACCACCAGGTCGGAGGCGGCCATCATCCTGTGCATCTCGTTGGTGAAGCCGATGGCCGCCACCCGGCCCGGATGGCGCCGAGCCAGCGCCTCGAGCCTGCCTTGCGCCTCCGCGTTGCGGCCGGCGACGGCGATCACCTGGAAGTCGTTCGGCTTGCCGTCGGGCCCGCCCATGCCGAGCACGCGCTCGACCATGCTCGGCAGGTCGCCGACGCCGGCGCCGCCCGACACCATCAGCAGCACCGGCCGCGAAGCGTCGAGGCCCAGGCTCGCCACGCAGGCATCGCGCGCCAGCGCGGGCACATCGGGTTCCGAGAAAGCCGGCATCACCGGGATGCCGGTGACGTGGATGCGCTCGGGCGGAATGCCGCGCGCCCGCAGCCGGAAGGCCACTTCTTCCGTCGCCGCGAGGTAGCCTGTCATGCCCGGCACCAGCCACATGTTGTGCAGGTCGTAGTCGGTGATCTGCAGCCACACGGGGTAGTCGATGCGGCCGCGGTTGCGCTCTCGCATCAGCAGTTCGGCCGGCAGGAAGTGGGTGCAGATCACCGCGTCGGGCTTCTCGCGGCGGATCTCACGCACCAGGGCGCCGGTGCTCAGCCGCTCGATGCCGCGGCGCAGACGCTGCGAGGGCGCATGGTGCGGCGTGACGTCGGTGCGCTGGTGCAGGTACGACCACAGCTCGGGTGCACGATTCACGAGCTGGATGTACCAGTCGGTGTAGACCTTGCGGAACCCCGCCGCCACATGGGCCATCGCGTCGATGTGGACCGCCGTGCAGGGCGGGGCGAGGGACTGCGCGGTGGCGGCGAGCGCCTGTGCTGCACGCACGTGGCCGTTGCCGGCACTCACGCTGAGGATCAGGAGTTTGGTCATGGAATCCGGGAGTTGCGCGGATTATGGCGATGCCGTGTGGCAGCCGATTCCGCGCGCTCCCGGGGCACGACCCCGCAGGCTCAAAGCGGCGCGCGCGAGGTGATCAGCTGGCCGACGCCGGCAGCAGCCCGCTCACGCACAGCCTCGAAGCTGGTGCTCTCCACGATGCGCCCGTTCTCGAACACGGTCTGCAGCAGATCGGCCTGGTCAGGTCCGAGCGTTTCCTCGCGCAGGGTACGCACCTCGCCACCTTCGCCGCGCACCAGCGCAAGCCGCCCCTTCTTCGAGGCCTTGCCCACGTCTCCAACAGGCGACTTGTACACGTCGCGCCACTCGCCGTTCACCTGCATCGCCGAGCACTTCATCGCCCACTGCATGGTGTCGCGGTTGACCTGCTGCAGCAGCCCGCCGCCCATGCCGAAGGCGATGTTCTCCGCCGAGAAACCGTTGTGATAGAAGTTCGACAGGCACAGCCGCAGCGAGTCGAGCGTCACGCCATCGCCCTGGATGATGCGCACGTTGTTCAGCACGCGGAAGCCCTTGGCGTTGGTCGTGGTGCCGAAGCGGTCGGCCAGGATGCGTGCAACCTGCAGCGTGGTTTCGGCCGGGTCGCCCGAGTCGGGCCGCACCACCAGCGTGGCGCCCGAGGCCACCACCTTCGCCTTCAGCTCCTCGCCCCAGATGCGCGCGCAGGCGTTGAAGATGTCGTAGCTGTCGCTCACCACCGCGAAGGTCGCACCGGGCTTGCCGAACTGATCGACCATGTTGCTGTACGCGTCCGATTCATGCTCCCGGCCCCAGCCCGTGATGGTGCTGTGCTCGGCTGCGGGAATGGAGAAGCCCGCCACGTCGCAGTCGTAGTAGCGGCGCGCCGCCACCAGCGCAGCCAGCGTGTCGGTGCCCATGAAGTTCACCAGGTGCGCCATGCCGCCGAGCGCGGCCGATTCGAGGCTCGACACGCCGCGCGCGCCGAAGTCGTGCAGCCTGAAGGCGATCTGCCCCTGCGGGTCGTCGCAGGTCGCTTCCAGGTAGCGCAGCAGCGTGGTGCGCGCGGCGGCCGAGAGCGTGGCCACCGTGGTCGGGTACCAGATGGCGCGCAGCAGCTCGGTCTCGAGGAAGCTCGTGACCCAGAAGAACTCGGGGTCGGTGTTCTCGATGGTGGCGAGCACGTTGTGCACCGGCGTCACGCTGCCTTCGGGCACGGCGCGGATGCGCACCGGCATCAGCCCACCGTGCTTCTCGATCAGCCGCAGCCAGCCCTCGCGGTTGAAGGGCTCGCCGTGCACGGCCATGAGAGCGGCGGCTTCCTCGACGTCGTCGCGCGTCACCGGCGTCTGCAGGTATTCGCGCAGGTAGGCCTGCAGCCCGAAGAACAGCGAGTGGCTGAAGATGCCGCCGCGAGACTCGATGTAGCTGTACACCGTCTGCGTGCCGGGCGGGTACTGCATCCAGTGCGAGACCTTGTACGAGTCGGTGCGCAGCAGCAGGTTGTTGCCCAGGGGCGTGGAATTGAGATTGCGGTTCATGTGAAAGCTCCTTTCACTGTGGCACCCGTCAACCAGGTGCCGTTCTTGCTGACAAGGCCGGGGCATTCAGTTCTTGCCCAGCCCACCCAAAAAATGATTCGCGATGAAGAAGTGGTCTTCGTAGATGCGCTCCTGCATGTCGAGGAACTCGGCGATGGGCACCCAGCGCACCTCGGCCGCGTCGTCGTCTGCGCGCACCTCCGAAAGGCCCGTCCACTGGTTGTGCGCCAGCTCGAAGAAGAAGCCGTGCGTGATGGTGCGCCCGCGCTGCGAGCGGTCGGGCGCGTCGAACACATGGCTGGCCTTCATGCTGCCGTTGAGCACGGGCACCGGCACCTTCAGGCGCGTTTCTTCCTTCAGCTCGCGGATGGCGGCGTCCTGCAGCCGCTCGTGCTGGCCGACGAAGCCGCCGGGCAGCGCCCAGGTGCCCTTGCCGGGATGGAACTTGCGCTGCACCAGCAGGATGTGCCCGGCCTCGACCACCACCGCATCGACCGTGGTGTAGATCGGCGGAAACTCGCTGCCGGCGTAGCGGTACTTGTCGCGGTAGTCGGCGAGGAAGGCGCGCTCCTCGCAGAGCTCCGCGTAGTCGGCCGTGCGGGTGAACTGGTCGAGAAAGGCCGCGGTGCCGTCGGGCAGGTCGGCGCGTGCGAGCTGGCCGCGGTTCTCGGGGTCGAAGTAAAGGCTGCGCACGTCGGTCGCGTTGAGGCTCTCCACGCTGTTCTGGCCGACGAACTCCCAGTGCGGGAAGAGCTTGAGGTAGTAGCTCGACGCGTCCTTCAGGTGGCCCACCAGCGCCACCTTCGCCTTGGCGGGCGCGTAGCCGTCCTGCGCGATGAGCCGTTCGACCGCCGACTGGATCGACGCGATCCAGATCTGGTCGTTGTAGGGCGAGTCGCCCACGCCGACCACGCTCACGCGCATCTGCTCGGTGCCGCGAAGGCAGGCGCGCACCATGCGTTCGCGTTCGTCGAAGGTGAAGGGGTTCTTGACGCTGCGCGGCTGCCGGTCGGAGCCGACCACCACGATGACCCGCTCGGCGGCGCGAAGGCCTTCCTCGATGAGTCGTTGATGTCCGAAATGAACGGGCTGGAAACGCCCGATGACGATGGCGTATTGGTACTTGCGTGTGCTCACTTGGGAATCCCCCAAAAATGACGCGATCAACTCGCGTCTGCGTTCAGGATAGCATCGGTGCCGCATTCCGATCAAGCCCCGATGACAGAGCCATCTTCCTCCCCCACCGATGCCGTGCGCCTGAACAAGCGCATGGCCGATCTCAAGCTGTGCTCGCGCCGCGAAGCCGACGAATGGATCGCCAACGGCTGGGTGAAGGTCAACGGCAGGCCGGCCGAGATGGGCGCGAAGGTCACGCCGGCCGACCGCATCGAGGTCGACAAGGCTGCCAAGGGGCAGCAGGCGAACCAGGTCACCATCCTCATCAACAAGCCCATCGGCTACGTGAGCGGACAGGCCGAAGACGGGCACGACCCTGCGGTCAAGCTCTTCGTGCCGCAGAACCGCTGGGCCGACGACAACGCGCGCTTCTTCTTCAGCCCCAAGCAGCTGCGCGGCCTCGCGCCCTGCGGCCGGCTCGACATCGATTCCACCGGCCTGCTCGTGATGACGCAGGACGGCCGCATCGCCCGCCAGCTCATCGGCGAGGACTCGACCATGGAGAAGGAGTACCTCGTGCGCGTGGCCTACCACGGCCTGGGCCAGCCCGCGCCCACCGGCCAGCTGGTACGGCTGGACGACGACGACCCAGTCACCACCAACGTGCAGGCGGTCTTTCCGAAGGCCATGCTCGCGAAGCTGCGCCACGGCCTGAGCCTCGACGGCCAGGCCCTGAAGCCCGCGCGCGTCGACTGGCAGAACCCCGAGCAGCTGCGCTTCGTGCTCACCGAGGGCAAGAAGCGGCAGATCCGCCGCATGTGCGAGCTGGTCGGCCTGAAGGTGGTCGGCCTGAAGCGCGTGCGCATCGGCCGGGTGATGCTCGGCAACCTGCCGCTGGGGCAATGGCGATACCTCGCGCCGCACGAGAAGTTCTGAGCCTGCGCGCGCTGAACCGTGCCACGCTGGCGCGGCAGATGCTGCTGGAGCGGCGCAAGCTGTCGGTGCCTCAGGCCATCGAGCGGCTGGCCGGGCTGCAGGCGCAGGCACCGAATCCACCCTATATCGGCCTCTGGAGCCGCATCGAAGGCTTCCGGCGCGACCAGCTCACCGAGGCGCTGCGCAGGCGCCGCGTCGTGCGCATGTCGACCCTGCGCGCGACGCTGCACCTGATGACCGCGCAGGACGCGCTGGCATGGCGCCCGCTGCTGGAGCCCGTGCACCAGCGTGGCCTGCTGGGCAGCACGCACAAGAAGGAACTCGAAGGGCTCGATCGCGCGGCGGTGATCGCGGCGGGGCGCGCACTGCTCGGCGAACAGCCGCGCACCGGCGCCGAGCTCGGCCAGGCGCTGGGCCTTCGGTGGACCGGCCGCGAAACCGCATCGCTCGCCGCGCTGATCCGCAACAACCTGCCGCTCGTGCACCTGCCGCCGGCCGGCACCTGGAACTCGCACCAGAGCGCGCTGCTGCAGCCCCTGGGCGACTGGCTTGGCGGGTCTGTGGAGGCCGCTCCGGCCACGCAGGACGACCTGCTGCTGCGCTACCTCGCTGCCTTCGGCCCCGCAACGCTGGCCGATGCCGGCGCATGGTCGGGCCTCACGGGCTGGAAGGCGGTTGCCGAGCGCCTGCGGCCGCAATTGCGCGTGTTCGCGGGCGAAGACGGCCAGGAGCTCTTCGACCTGCCCCGCGCGCCGCGCCCCGACCCCGACACGCCCGCGCCGCCGCGCCTGGTGGCCGAGTGGGACAACCTGCTGCTCTCGCATGCCGACCGCAGCCGCATCCTCAGCGAGGCGCATCGCGCCCGCGTGTTCACACTCAATGGCATCGTGCGCGGCACGGTGCTGCTCGACGGCTTCGTGGCGGGCACCTGGAAGATCGAGCGAGGGAAGCTGAAGGGCGGGAACACCGCCACCGTGCTGCTGGAGCCCTTCGGCCGCTGGTCGAAGGCCGACCGCGCCGGGGTGGAGAAGGAAGCTCTCGATCTGCTGGCCTTCGCCTCAAACGGCGAGGGCGAGCGCCACGCCGTGCGCCTGGCCTGACCCGGCCGTGGTCCCGGCCATTGCCCCCGCGCCGCGCCCGCCGCCTAAGCGTGCCCTAAGTATTCGTGCCTACTCTGCGCCACGGCGCAGGCTCTTCCGATCATCCCGGTCGCGTGCTACCTTGCGGCCGAAGGAGTCGCCGCGATGCGCGTGCTGTTGGTGGAAGACGATGAAATGATCGGGCGCAGCCTGAAGCAGGCGCTCGAGGGCGCGGGCTGGTCTGCAGACTGGGTGCGCGACGGCGAATTGGCGCAGAGCGCTCTGGGTGACGGCGGCTACACCTGCGTGCTGCTCGACCTGGGCCTGCCGAAGCAGGACGGCACCGAGGTGCTGCGCCGCGCCCGCGAACGCGGCGACGCCACGCCGGTGCTGGTGCTCACCGCGCGCGACGGCCTCGACGACCGCATCCACAGCCTGGACCTCGGCGCCGACGACTACCTGCTCAAGCCCTTCGAATTCCGCGAGCTGCTCGCGCGCATGCGCGCCGTGGTGCGCCGCCGCGATGGCGCCGCCCACTCGCTGGTGGGCAGCGGCGCGCTGCAACTTGACCTCACCACGCGCGAAGTCGTGGTCAACGGCGCGCGCGAGGCGCTCACCGCGCGCGAGTTCGCGCTGCTGCACGCGCTGCTGGAGCGGCCCGGCGCCATTCTTTCGCGCGAGCAGCTGGAGAACCGCATCTACGGCTGGGGCGAGGAAGTGACCAGCAACGCGATCGACGTGCTGATCCACGGCATGCGCCGCAAGCTCGGCGCCGATGCGATCCGCAACGTGCGCGGACTGGGCTGGCGCGTCGCCGCATGATGATGCTCGCCCGCAGGCTCCACGCACTTCGGGGCCGGGCTGCCGGGCTGGCCTGCCGATGAACGCAACCTCGCGCGGCCCGGGCCGCTGGTGGCGGCCGCGATCGCTGCGCACGCAACTGCTGCTGTGGCTCATCACGCTGCACCTGGGCGCGGCCGTGCTCACGGCGTGGTTCTCCTTCGTGGCCTACGGCAACCTCGTGCACAACGCGCTGGACGACCAGATGCGCCTCGTGGCCGAGTCGTACGCGGGCAGCGACCCGCAGAAGCTGCCGCGCCCGATGGACGGCGAGGCCGCCTTCTCGCGCGGCGCCTTCATCGTGCAGATCTGGAGCGCTGACGGCAGCACGCTGCGCGCCACCTCGTGGCCGGTGCTCACGGTGCCGCTGCAGGCGCGCCCCGGCTTCAGCGACGTGAACACCGGCACGCACTCGGGCTCCGCATGGCGCGTATTCACCGCCGAGCCCGGCTCGCGCGCCGACCAGCCGCGCGTGCAGGTGCTGCAGAACGAGGACTACCGCCGCCGCCGCGCATTGCGCCGCGCGCTGCTTGAAGGGCTGCCGATCACGCTGCTGCTGCCGCTGGCGCTGCTGATCCTCTGGATCATCGTGTCGGCCGCGTCGCGTTCGCTGCGCGCGGTGGCGCGCGACGTCGCCTCGCAGGACGAGCGCAGCCCCACCGAGCTGTCGCTCGCGCGCGTGCCCGACGAGATCGCGCCGCTGGTGAGCGCCTTCAACAACCTGCTGTCGCGCGTGCGCAGCGCCTTCGCCACGCAGCGGCGCTTCGTGCAGGACGCGGCGCACGAACTGCGCACGCCGATGGCCGCCATCGGCCTGCAGATCGAGAACCTGCGCGCGCACGTGCCGGCCGGCGAGGCCACCGAGCGCTTCAATCAGCTGGAGGCGGGCGTCACGCGCGCGCAGCATCTGATCGAGCAGCTGCTGCATCTCTCGCGGCAGGACGCGCCGCGCGTGGGCGGAGCGAACGAGCGCGTCGACATCGAGGTGCTGCTGCGCGACAGCGTGAGCCAGCTGATGGTGCTGGCCGACGCGCGGCGCGTGGACATCGGCTTCGAGGGCGGCATCGCCGCCGTGGTGGTCGCGCCGGTGGCCGAATTGCGCAGCGTGTTCGACAACCTGATCGACAACGCGCTGCGCTACGCGCCCGAAGGCGGCGTGGTCGACGTGAAGCTGCACCAGGTCGAAGGCCACGCGGTGGTCGACGTGCTCGACAACGGCCCCGGCATTCCGCAGGCCGCCATGGGGCGCGTGTTCGACCGCTTCTTCCGCGTGCCGGGTGCGGCGGCGGGCGGCAGCGGGCTGGGGCTGGCGATTGCCCGCACGGCGGCGGAGCGCCATGGACTGCGCATCGAACTGCGCAACCGCACCGATGGGCCGGGGCTGATGGCGCGGGTGCATCTGCCTTGAGTACTGCTGCGCACTGGCAGACGGTGCGGTCCAAAGCTTTAGAAAAAAGAGCGGCGCTCACGCGCGCCTAACTCTTCGCTCACATCCAACTCAGTCGGCGTGCCTAGAGTGCGTTCAGGTCCTGCCACGCGCAGTTCGCGCGATGGCTGTGACCGGAGACAACCTGCTTCAATCAATCAGGAGAACACACCATGCGCACTTCCTTCAAGCTTCTCGCCATCGGTTCCCTTGCTGCGCTGGCAGCGGTGGGCACCATCAACGCATCGGCCGAAACCACCGACGGTTCGGACTTCCATCCGCTGCAGATGAATTCGCCCGAGAAGCCCGAGGTCCAGGCCGGCGCCATGGCCGCCGCGCGTCCGACCGGCACCGAGCCCATCGGCCAGTCGACCAGCGCACCCGCGATGAGCTCGACGATGCCGGTGGCCGACATCCAGGCCGGCGCCTATGCGGCGTCTCACCCGACGGGCACCGAGCCGATCGGGCAATCGACTTCACTGCCGATGGTGAAGTCGGGCAGCGGCAGCTGAGCCGACGAGGCCCTTGTGCTGCCGCCGGTGACGGCGGCGATCAGTCGTCGTTGCCGTTGCTGAGCAGTGCGCGGTAGATCACCGCGCCGATGATGGCACCCGCGATGGGCGCCGCCCAGAAGAGCCACAGTTCCGACACCGCATAGGACGGCCCGAAGAGGGCCGGGCCCGTGCTGCGCGCCGGGTTGACCGAGGTGTTGGTCACGGGAATCGAGATCAGGTGGATGAGCGTGAGGCACAGGCCGATGGCCAGCCCCGCGAAGCCGCCGGCCGCGCGCCTGGCAGTGGCACCGAGGATCACGATCAGGAACACGGCCGTCATCACCACTTCGCACAGCAATGCGGCCGTCATGCCGTACTTGCCGGGCGAGTGTTCGCCATAGCCGTTGGTGGCGAAGCCGCCGATGTCCGCGCCAGGCTTGCCGGTGGCGATGAGATAGAGAATGCCCGCCGCCGCGATGGCGCCGAGCACCTGCGCCACGATGTAGCCCGCGAGCTGCGAGGCCTTGAAGCGGCCGGCGGCGGCGAGGCCGATGGACACCGCCGGATTGAAGTGCCCGCCCGAGATCGGGCCCAGTGCGTAGGCCCCCGTCACCACCGTGAGGCCGAAGGCCAGCGAGACGCCGAGCAGGCCGATGCCGACGTTTGGAAAGGCAGCCGCCAGAACTGCGCTTCCGCAGCCTCCGAGCGTGAGCCAGAAAGTACCAATGAACTCGGCAGACCATTTTTTATAGGTACTGTGTTCCATACCGCTCCATCCTGAAGTTGAGAAGGCGCACATGCCGCCGGGGCGATGCGCGGGCGGATTCTAGGAACGCAAACAGGCAGCGTCGAGCAAGTCGTTGGCACTAACGGAACCTGTTCACGGATGCCGCGGCTTTATGCATTGCCGCAACTTCGTTGCATCTGCGGCACCAATGGGTTTCGTGATCTTTTACAGCGTCACGACGATCTTTCCGAAGGCGCCGCGCTCCAGATGATCGAGCGCTTCGGGCAATGCGTCGAAGCCGTAGCTCGCCGCGATCACCGGCTTGAGCGCGTTCGCATCGACGGCGCGCACCAGGTCCTCGAGCGCGCGGCGATGGCCCACGCCGATGCCCTGCACCGTCACGCGGCCCAGCACCATCGCGTAGAACGATGCGCTGAGCGTCTCGCCGCCGAGCATGCCGATGATCGACACGCGCCCACCCTGCTTCACGGCCTGCAGCGAGCGGTCGAGGTTCGGGCCGCTCGCGAGTTCGAGCACGTGGTCGGCGCCGCGCCCCTGCGTGAGGCGGCGCACTTCTGCGGGCCAGTCGCCGTCGCGCGCGAGCACGTGCGTGGCGCCGAGCGCGAGGGCCTGCGCGTGCTTGGCTTCGTCGCCGCCCGTCACCACGATGGCCCGCGCACCGTGCAGCCGCGCGATCTGCAGGCCGAAGAGCGCAACGCCGCCGGTGCCGTGGATCAGCACCGTCTCGCCCGCACGCAGCGCACCGGTCTCGGCCAGCGCGAACCATGCGGTGAGGCCCGCGCAGGGCAGTGTGCTGGCTTCGGCCAGGCTCAGCGTCCCGGGCGCGGCGACGGCCCATGCGGCATCGAGCAACACGTGCGAGGCCAGCATGCCGGGGCCGGGCCCGCCGAGCGGCGTGGTGCCGGCATGCCAGTGGCTGTCGATCCAGCCGCCCCAGAAGGTGTTGACGACGCGGTCGCCAACCGCGAAGCGCGTCACGCCAGCACCGATGGCCACCACGGTGCCGGCCATGTCGGAGCCGGGCACGAAGGGCATGCCGATCGCCATGCCCATGCCGTCGCGGACCATCAACAGGTCGCGGTAGTTGAGGGATACCGCGCCTACCTTCACGAGGATCTGGTTCGCACTCGGCGTGGGCAGCGGCGCCTCGGCCTGTTCGAGATGGGCGCGGCCGAATTCGGGAAGCTGCCAGCGGCGCAGCGTTCGGGGTTCTTGCATGAAGGTGCTCCAGGGAAAGAAAGACAAGAAGCCTTCATGCTATTGACGATCAAAGATATCCGGTGGTGGATAATTTTCCGATCAATGGCGCCTGAAAGTATCCAATGAGCCAGCGTCTGCAAGGCATAGAAGAGTTCGTCGCGGCGGTGGAGGCGGGCAGCTTCGCGCTGGCCGCGCAGCGCCTGCACGTCACGCGTTCGGCAGTCGCCAAGAGCATCGCGCGGCTCGAATCGCGGCTGGACACGCGGCTCTTCCTGCGCACCACGCGCAGCCAGAGCCTCACGCAGGAGGGCCACGGCTACTACGAGCGCTGCCGCCGCGCGCTCGCCGAGCTCGAAGCGGCCGAGGCCATTGCCGACGTGGCGCGCAGCACCGCCTCGGGCCTCGTGCGACTGAGCATGCCGGCGATGCTGGGCCGGCTGAAGGTCGGGCCGCTGCTGCTGGCGCTGGCGCGGCACCATCCGCAGCTGTCGCTGGAGCTCTCGTTCAACGACCGGCGCGTCGATCTTGTCGAGGAGGGACTCGATCTCGCCATCCGCAGCGGCGAACTCGCCGACAGCGCGGAGCTGGTCGCGCGGCCGGTCGGCATGCAGTGGATGGTGCTGTGCGCCTCGCCCGCCTACCTGGCCGCGCATGGGCATCCCGCCGGCATCGACGAGCTGAAAGGGCACGGGGCAGTGCTCTACGCGCGCGACGGGCAGGTCTCGTCCTGGCGCTTCCACGACGCCGAGGGGCGCCTCGTCGAAGTGACGCCGCCGTCGCGGCTGCGCTGCGACAGCGCCGAGGTGCTGCTGGAGGCGGCCGTCGGCGGCATGGGCCTCGCGCGGCTGCCGGCATGGCTCGCGGCCGACGCGCTCGCGGCGGGTACGCTGGTGCGCGTGTTCGAAGAGCCCCGGCCCTTCGGCTTCGCGCTGAACGTGATCCGCTCGCGCAGCCGCTACCTGCCGCTGAAGACGCGCGTGGTGACCGACTGGCTGGCCGAGCACCTGCCGCCGTTGCTGGCCGCGCGCTGAACGCCTGTTGGGCGCTATCCTGCGCCTTCCAACAAAGACAACGAGGAGATCCGCGCATGCGCCCAGCCGCCATCCGTCACATCGCCGTCGCCGCAGGCTTCGCCGCGGCAGCCCTTCTTGGAGCGTCGAACGCCGCCGCGCAAGGCACGGTCAACGCGCTGTGCAGCACCGATGCCGGCTGGTGCGAGGCGGCCGCCGCGGCCTTCACGCGCGAGACCGGCATCAAGGTGCAGCAGGCCCACAAGGGCACCGGCGAGATCGGCGCCCAGCTGCGCGCCGAGGCCGCCAATCCCAAGACGGACATCTGGTGGGGCGGCACCGGCGATCCGTTCCTGCAGGCGGCCGAGCAGGGCCTGCTGGAAGCCTACCGCCCGGCCTACATCAACGACCTGCACGACTGGGCGGTGCGGCAGTACGCGCTGTCGCAGAACATGGTGGGCGGCTTCTACACCAGCGCCATCGGCTTCGGTTTCAACACCGACGTGCTCAAGAAGAAAAAGCTGCACGAGCCCAGGTGCTGGGCCGACCTGATCAAGCCCGAATACAAGGGCGAGATCGAGATCTCGCACCCCGCCACCAGCGGCACGGCCTACACCATCATCGCGGGGCTGGTGCAGCAGATGGGCGAGGAGGAGGCCTTCGACTACCTGAAGAAGCTGCACAAAAACGTGACCAGCTACACCCGCAGCGGCCAGGCGCAGGCGCCCAACGTGGCCAAGGGCGAGGTGGCCATCGGCGTGAGCTTCATCTTCGGCTTCGAGCGCTGGCGGTATGACAAATTTCCGGTGAAGACCGCCGCGCCCTGCGAGGGCACCGGCTACGAGATCGGCGGCATCGCCCTCGTGAAGGGCGCGCGCAACAAGGAGAACGCCAGGCGCTACTACGACTGGCTGATGAGCCCCGCGGGGCAGGCCATCGGCGGCAAGGCGGGCAGCCTGCAGTCGCCGGCCAACAAGACCTTCAAGCCCGATCCGCGCATCCCGTCGATGGCCGACGTGAAGCTCATCAGGTACGACTTCGAGAAGTACGGCAAGGCGGCCGAGCGCAAGCGCCTCATCGACCGCTGGACGCGCGAGGTGGAGTCGTTGCCCAGATAAATTGGATATGGGACGCCGGATGCGGATAAGTGCCGTCGGCCCAGAGGCGGCGGGCGCTGGCCATCCGGTTTCTCCTGCCCTTGAAAAAGGCGGAGATCCCCCTATTTCACGACGTTGGCAGGGCATCGTCCCTTCGGTGCCATGCCCGCTTAGAATTTTTTGGATTCGACATATCTTTTTCCATGGCTGACTCCTCCAAAACCAAACTCCCGTTCCAGGCTGAAGTCGCGCAACTGCTGCACCTCGTCACGCATGCGCTGTACTCCAACAAGGAAATCTTCCTGCGCGAACTGATCTCGAATGCATCGGACGCCTGCGACAAGCTGCGCTTCGAGGCCCTCGACCATCCCGAGCTCTACGAAGGCCAGTCCGACCTCGACGTGCGCCTGAGCTTCGACAAGGCCGCGCGCACCATCACCATCACCGACAAGGGCATCGGCCTGTCGCGCCAGGAGGCGATCGACAACCTCGGCACCATCGCCAAGAGCGGCACCAAGGACTTCATGAGCAAGCTCAGCGGCGACCAGAAGGCCGACGCGCAGCTCATCGGCCAGTTCGGCGTGGGCTTCTACTCGGGCTTCATCGTGGCCGACAGGATCACGGTCGAGTCGCGCCGCGCGGGCCTTCCGGCCGACCAGGGCGTGCGCTGGGCGAGCGGCGGCGCCGGCGACTTCGAGGTGGCCGACATCACGCGTGCCGAGCGCGGCACCAGCATCACGCTGCACCTGCGCGAAGATGCAGACGAATACCTCAACGCCTGGAAGCTCAAGCAGATCGTCGGCAAGTACTCCGACCACATCTCCCTGCCCATCCTCATGGAGAAGGAAGAGTGGAAGGACGGCGAGAACGACCAGCCCGGCGACATGGTGAAGACCGGCGAGTGGGAAACCGTCAACAAGGCCAACGCCCTGTGGAGCCGCCCCAAGAAGGACATCACTCCCGAGCAGTACGAGGAGTTCTACAAGAGCATCAGCCACGACTACGAGGCCCCGCTCGCCTGGAGCCACAACCGCGTGGAAGGCAGCACCGAGTACACGCAACTGCTGTACATCCCGGCCAAGGCCCCCTTCGACCTCTGGAATCGCGACAAGAGCGCGGGCGTGAAGCTCTACGTGAAGCGCGTCTTCATCATGGACGACGCCGAGGCGCTGATGCCCAGCTACCTGCGCTTCGTCAAGGGCGTGATCGACTCGGCCGACCTGCCGCTGAACGTGAGCCGCGAGCTGCTGCAGGAAAGCCGCGACGTGAAGGCCATCCGCGAGGGCAGCACCAAGCGCGTGCTCGGCATGCTGGAAGACCTGGCGAAGAAGCAGAAGACCGCGCCCGAGAGCGGCGAGGGCAAGATCGACGTGGGCTCGGGCGAGTCGGTGCCGGCACCGGACCCCACCGAAGGCGTGACCGATGTTGTCGACAAGAACGCCCCCACCGCCGCTGAAACCGCCGCAGCCGCAGCCGACGAATCGGGCAAGTACGCCAGGTTCTACGCCGAGTTCGGCGCGGTGCTCAAGGAAGGCCTGGGCGAGGACTTCGCCAACCGCGATCGCATCGCCAAGCTGCTGCGCTATGCCTCCACCACCACCGACTCGGTGAGCGTGAGCTTCGCGGACTACAAGGCCCGCATGAAGGAAGGCCAGGACGCCATCTACTACATCACGGCCGATACGCTCGCAGCCGCGAAGAACAGTCCGCAGCTCGAAGTCTTCAAGAAGAAGGGCATCGAGGTGCTGCTCATGACCGACCGTGTCGACGAGTGGGCGCTGAACTACCTCAACGAGTTCGACGGCACGCCGCTGCAGAGCGTCGCCAAGGGCGCGGTCGACCTCGGCAAGCTGCAGGACGAGGCCGAGAAGAAGGCCGCCGAGGAAGCCGCCGAGTCGTTCAAGCCCATGCTCGAGAAGCTCAAGGAGGCGCTCAAGGACAAGGCGGAAGACGTGCGCGTGACCACGCGCCTGGTCGACTCGCCCGCCTGCCTGGTGGTGCAGGACGGCGGCATGAGCACGCAGCTCGCGCGCATGCTCAAGCAGGCCGGCCAGCCCGCGCCCGAGCTCAAGCCGGTGCTCGAGGTCAACGCCGAGCATCCGCTGGTGAAGAAGCTCGAGGGCTCCTCGCACTTCGACGACCTGGCCAACATCCTGTTCGACCAGGCCCTGCTGGCCGAAGGCGGCCTGCCGGCGGACCCGGCGGCCTACGTGAGGCGCGTCAACGCGCTGCTGGTGTGAACGGCCGGCCGCGTGTCATCCGGGCAGCGGCCGTCGTTCCGGCGGCGGCGCTGCTGCTCCTGGCGGGCGGCTGTTCCCACTACCACGTCGGCATTCCACTGGTGCCCGGGCTCTCGCTGGGGCTCGGCGCCACGAAGGACGGCAATTTCTCCGTCGGCTTGAACACCGGCTTCGGCCCGCTCGGCGCGGGCGTGGCGGTGAACAACGGCGGGCAGGTGTCGGGCTCGGCCGGCGTGGGCGTCGGCGTGGGCCCGGTGCGCACCGGGGTGAGCAAGAGCGCGATGCTCTACGACCCGAAGGGCCAGCCGGTGGCGGCGCCCGCCGCACCTGGCGCACCCGTTGCACCAGCCGCGGCGACCAGCGGGGTGGCCGCCGCTGCGCCCGCCGCCGCGCCCGGCACCCCCGTGCAGTACTACTCGACGCCAGAGGCGCCGTTCACGCCCGTGGCGCCTGTCGTTCCGCCGGCTCCGGTGGCTGCGGCGCCTGCGCCAGTCAGGAGGGCGCCGCTGGTCAAGATCACGCGCCCGCCGCCCGAGCCCATCGCGCCCGTGGCGCCTGTCGCCGCAGCGGCGCCCGCCGTGAACGTCACTTACCGCACGCCGGCCGTGGCCGCCGCTGCTGCATCGGCCCGCGAGGCCGGCACGCCTGGCAATCCGGTCGCGCCCTGATCTCTTCCTGATCCCGCTCGGCCCTTGTGGCCTCGTGCGCCCCGAGCCGCCCGGCATCGGGCGATGCCACTACCATGGCGCAGGACCCTTCCTCCGCCCCATGACACGCCGCCGACCGCTTCTGCAGCAACTGCTGGCCATGACCGCACTCGCGGCCACGGCATGGCCGCCGCGTGCGGCGAAGGCGCAGTTCGCCTACCCCTCCAAGCCCATCCGCTGGATCGTGCCCTACCAGGCCGGCGCGGGCACCGACATCGTCGCGCGCACCATCGGCGCCCAGCTGGCCATCGACTCGGGCCAGTCGGTGACCATCGAGAACCGCGGCGGTGGCAACACCGCGCTCGGCGCCATCGAGGCGGCGCGCGCCCCGGCCGACGGCTACACGCTGCTGTCGGCCGACAGCGGCACGCTGGTGTTCAACCCGGCGCTGTACCGAAACCTCAGCTACAACCCCTCGCGCGACTTCGCGCCCGTCACCCTGCTCGGGCGGTTGCCGATGGTGCTGCTGGTGGGGCCGGCCAGCGGCGTGAAGGATGCGCGGGCCTTCATCGACGACGCGCGCGCCTTCCCCGGCAAGGTCAGCTACGCCTCGGCCGGCACCGGCAGCCCGCAGCACCTGTCGATGGAGCTGCTCGAACGAGAGGCTGGCCTGGAAATGGTGCACGTGCCGTATCGCAGCGCCGCGGCCGCGGTGGCCGACGTGGCCGGCGGCCAGCTGCCGGTGATCATGTGCGACCTGGCCGCCTCGCGCCGCTTCATCCCCGGCGGCAGGCTGCGCCCGCTGGCGGTGGCGAACTCCGTGCGCCTGGCGCAGCTGCCGCGCGTGCCCACCTTCGCCGAGATCGGCCTGCCGCGCGTGGAGGCCGCCGCGCTCCTGGGCCTGGTGGTGCCCGCCAACACGCCGGGCGAGATCGTCTCGCGGCTGCAGCAGTCGGTGGCCAGCGCCATCCACAACCCCGCAGTGCTGCGCAGGCTGGCCGAGTTCGGCGTGGAGCCCGCGGGCGACACGCCCTCGCGCTTCGCGGCGCTGCTGCAGGGCGAATCGGCGCGGTGGCATCCGCTGATCCGCGATCTGAATCTTTCGTTGGATTAGCCAGGCCCCTTGCTTGTCCCGGGAAGACAGCAGTACCAGGAGCCCACGAGCCGAAGACTGACATCGTCGTTGCGGCCGGGCCGGCAACCGGGCAGGCCGGACTGATGGAAATTCGCCTTCGCCGGCACGCGTGCATTCGCATGCGCCGCACGAACACAGGAGAGTTCCGGATGTCCGAGACCCACAAGGCGATTCTCGAAAAGGCCAACGCCGCCATCACCCAGGGCGACCACGAAGGATTTCTCGCGTTCTGCACCGACGACACGAAGTGGACCTTCGTCGGCGACAGAACGCTCGACGGCAAGCAGGCGGTGCGCGAATGGATGGCGACCGCCTACCGGGAGCCGCCCCGGTTCGAGGTGCACCGCCTGATCGCCGACGGCGACTTTCTCGCGGCCCTTGGCGAGATCACGCTGAAGGACGAGACAGGCAAGGCGACCCGCCATGCGTACTGCGATGTCTGGCGCTTTCGCGACGGCCGGCTGGCCGAGCTGCAGGCCTTCGTCGTCGAAGCCCGCCCGCAGGCCCAGGACTGAGGGCCGCCTACCGCTGCGCGTTGGCCGCGGCAAGCCCGTAAAGCAGCCCGACCCATTGCCGGAGCCGCTCGATGGCCGCCTGCCGGCCATCGGCATTGCGCGCTGCGCCATCGGCAGATGCCGCGAGCAGTTCCTCCGCCGCGCCCGCCACCGCCCGCGCGAACTTCGGTGCATCGCCGCGCCACACCACCACCCGGTGCGCCAGCCCCAGCTGCGCCGCGCGGCCCGCGTTGATCGCCTGCTCGGGCTGGTCGGTGAGCAGCAGCAGGATCGGCTTGCGGTAGACCGCCGCGATCGACAGCGCCGCCATGCCCGGCGCCGAGACGATGAAGGCGCTGTGCGCGGCCGCCTCGATCCAGTGCTCGTCGCGTGCGTGCCAATGCGGGCGATGCGCATAGCCTTCGCCGACGAGGTGCGCGGGCACGCCGGCGTCGGCGAGGCCCTGCTCGAGCCCGTCGGCCAGCGCCGGTTCCTGGAAGTGCGGGTTGAGGTAGACGGCCGCCACGCGCTGCCGCGTTGCATCGCCCCTGTCCACCGCATCGACCACCGCCACCGGTGTGGCCAGCCGGTGGCGGCCGTGTCCGTCGTGCTGCGGTTCGCCGTAGGCGAAGTCGTGCTCGATGCGCGCGAGGCTGCGGTCGATCTGCCAGGCCACGATGCGGCCGAACACCCGGGCGACGAAGCCCGGCATGCGGCCGCTGAAGTTGGTTTCCAGCGCATGCCGCAGGCTCGCGCCGTACACGTGGACCACCTTGCGCCGCCAGATGGGCAGCCAGCCCATCAGCAGCAGCGCGGGGTGGAAGGAGTCGTTCACCACCAGGTCGGCATCGCGCAAGTGCGCGCGCAGGCGCCACACGTCTCGCAGCATGCGTTCGGGCCTGAACATGTACAGCGCCACGTTGCGGTCGGTCTCGCGGCGCAGCATGTTCTGCTGCGTGTCGAACTGCACCGCGTAGTGGCGCGAGAGCACCGGCGCGTCGATCCCGAAGCCGGCCAGGAAGCGCGCGCCTTCGTCGGAGGTGGTGAGCACGCGCACCTGCGCGCCAGCCTCGCGCAACGCATGCGTGCGCAGCTGGGCGCGCATCAGGTGGCCGCGCGCGTCCGCGGTCGCGAGGTAGAGGATGCGCGGCGGCATCGCTCAGGCGTGGTGCCGCACCGGCGGTGCCGAGCCGGGGCGCAGGCGCAGCGCCACGCCGGCCAGCCACATGCCGAGCGCGCCGGTCACGCCGAAGCCGCGCTCGGTGTCGCGCACCTCGCGCATCACCCGCGCGAGCCGCTGCTGCTCGTGCGGCGCCACGCATCGCTGCAGCGTGTGGCTGCACAGCCGGATGTGGCGGTCCTCGTCGGCCATCACGCGCGACAGCAGCGGATGCAGCGCGTGCTGCGGGCCGATCAGCGCGCAGTGGCGCTGCAGGATGCGCGAGGCCATCTGCTCGGCCGCGAGGCCGATGGCGTAGGCCGGCACCAGCCCGCCGTGCGCGAAGTGCGGCGCGTGGCGGCGGATCAGCGCCTGCCAGCGCGCGAGCTTGCGGCGGCTGAACCAGTCGGGCTGTGGCGCTTCTTCCGGCGACGCAGCGGCCTGCGCATTGCCGCCGCGCTCGACGATGGCCTGCGCGAACAGGCGCGCGTGCAGTTGCTCGTCGGCCAGGTGCTGGTCGAGCTGGCGCGCCAGCCACTCGGGCGGCGCGATGCGCAGTTCGCGCTGCAGGGCCTGCTCGGATGACTCCTCGCCCACCAGGTAGAAGCGCAGCAGCAGCATCTCGCCCTCGTTGCTCGCATGCAGCTGGCGCAGCGCGGCGCGCTTGACGTGATGCACCAGCCAGGCTTGCAGCGCGGGCCAGCCGCGCAGCCGCGGCGGCGAGAGGCAGTCGAAGCCGGGCGCGGTGCCGGATGCGGGTTCAGCGGCCATCGGCCTTTGTCTTCGCCGTCTGCGGCTGTTGCTGCTGCCAGCCCAGCACCAGCCCGATGAAGCTGTCCTGCAGGAAGGCGCGCGCGGCCGCGTCGGCACCCGCGAACTCGCGCTGCTGGCCGTCGTAGCGGATGTAGCCCTTGCCGTTGGCGGCGCCTAGAAGCAGCTTCTCGTTCTTGCGGAAGCCGCGCTGCAGCAGGGGCTGCAGCAGCGACTGCGATTCGAGCCCGTACAGGAACAGGTCGCGCTGTACCACCTGGCGCGGGATCTGGCCGCTGAGCGCCTGCAGCTCCAGCGTCCAGTTGCCCTGCTGCATCGCCTCCGCCAGGTCGCGGCCCTTGGCGCCCGGCGCGCGGAAACGCGCGCGCGCCACCGACTTCGAGGCGCGGCTCAGGCCCAGGCCGATGGTGATGTCGGCGTCCCTGGCGCCGTCGGCGCGGTTGTCGTCCACCTGCACGAAGACGTTGGCCAGCCGCGCGGCCAGCGATGGCCTGGCCAGCGCCTCGACGATCTGCTCGGGGGTGAGCATCACGCGTTCGGTGCTGGGCTCGTTCACCGTCACCTTGTACGGATCGATGCGGATGTCGTCGAACTCGCCGCTTACGGGCGAATGCGCATGGCTGCTCACCGACCACTCGGTGCCCGAACGGCTCAGCAGCGCATGGAAGGTCAGCGGCACGCGCTGGCCGTCGCGCGCGCGGCCCGAGCCCTGCAGCAGCACGTCGCCGACGATGGTTTTCTCGGGATAGCTGCGGGTGCTGGCGAAGCGGATGGTGTGCGCCGCGGCGTCGAGCGCGGCGTGGGTGTCGGCGTCGTCCAGTGCGAGGCGGTTGCACTCGCTGCCGCCACCCGCGAGCGCCGCGAATGGGCAGCCGGCGTCGGACTTGAAGTTGAAGACGCCGCGGCCCGCGAAGTCGGCGGCACCAGCCAGCGTGAAGGCGCCCGCGAGCGCGAGGCCCATTGCCGTGCGGCGGACGGAAAGTGAAGAGAAGTTGCGCATGGTCTTTGGTTGTTCTTCTTCTGCGGAAAGGAAAAAAGGCGGGGCTCGATCAGGGCCGGTGATAAGACAGCGCCTGCGCATCGGCATTGGTGCGCCCGGTCGTGTGCCAGCCGATGCCGCGCGCGAACGCGCCCAGCATGTCGACGGCCGAGAAACCGAGGATGAGCGCTACGCCCGCGAGCCAGCGCAGCCCGCGCAGCGGCGGCAGGTCCTGATGGTTCAGCGCCTTCATGCTGAAGCCCAGCCGCGTGAAGAGCACCGCCAGCGGCCCGATCGGGCCGCTCCTCGCGAGCCATTGCCAGCGCGGCGACACGTAGCTGCGCAGCAGGTGCGGCGTGAGCGAATAGGTGTCCTGCCCGCGCATCCAGCGCAGTTTCAGCGCCTCGGCGCGCGTGTCGGGCAGGCGGTGCTCGGTGTGGGCCGCGGCCGCGTAGTGGATGGGCACGCCCGCCGCCTTCAGCCGCATGCCGAGCACTTGGCAGTGCGCGCGGTAGACGCCGTCGAGCGCCTGGTAGCTGTGCGCCTCGAACACGTCGCGGCGGAAGGCCACGTTGTTCGCGTAGAAGTTGCTCGTGGCCCCCGCATGATCGGCGTTGGGGAAGTACATGAAGTCGATGGTGGTGAGGGCCGTGCCCACCACGTTGGCCGCATAGCTGGTGCGGCCGGCCACCACGGTGGGGGCATCGGCACCCTTGGTGAACGGCAGCAGCATCTGCAGCAGCCAGTCGTCGTCGGGCAGGCAATCGGCGTCGGCGAACACCACGTGCGTGCAGCGCTGCGCGTCGGTGGCCGCGAAGCCGGCGTTCTTGGCGTCGTAATAGCCGGTGCTCGTGTCGATGCGCACGAAGTCGATGGGGCGGCCGGCGAGCGCGCTCACGGCCTCGCAGGTGGCAGGGCTCAATCCGTCGTGCGTGATGACCACCTGCGCGAGCGCGCTCAGCGGCAGCTTCTGTTTCGCCAGCAGGGCGACGAGGCGTTGCAGGCTTTCGCCCGCCCTGGCCTCTGCATCGGCGCCGCCGCGCAGGTTGTTGGTCTCCAGGACCAGCGCGCAACGCGCGGCAACTTGATCGGGCATCATCGAATTTTCCTGTCCGGACATCGTTTTGAAGGCTTGCATCCTGCTTTTATCGCACAACCGCGCCCGCCACCAGTGCCGCACGCCATGGGGCCGTCCATGAAGGTGACCATCTTCGGCGCGGGCTACGTGGGCCTGAGCTTCGCCGCCTGCCTGGCCGAGGCGGGCCATGAGGTGCTCTGCGCGGACGCCGATCCGGCGCGCATCGAGGGCCTGCAGGGCGGCCGGATGCCGCTGCACGAGCCCGGCCTGGAAGCGCTGGTGGCCTCGGGCGTCGCGGCGGGCACGCTGCGCTTCACCGCCGACGAGCGCGCGGCCTGCGAGCATGGCGACCTGCTCTTCATCGTGGTGAACACGCCGGCCGATGCGCAGGGGCGGGTCGACCTGCGGCACGTCATCGCGGTGGCCGCCGCCATCGGGCGGCACCGCGACCGCGACGCGCTGGTGGTCTGCAAATCGACCGCGCCGGTGGGCACGGCCGCGCAAGTCGAGGCCGTGCTGGGCGGCGAGCTTGCGCAGCGTGGCGCGAGGCACCGCATCGCGGTGGCGGTGAACCCCGAGTTCCTGCGCGAAGGCTCGGCCGTGCGCGATTGCCGGCAGCCCGACCGCGTGGTGATCGGCAGCGAAGATCCATGGGCCATCGGGCTGCTGACCAGGCTCTACGCGCCTTTCATTCAAGACCCGCAAAGGCAGCTGCTCGTGATGGACCGCCGCTCGGCCGAGCTCGCCAAGTACGCGGCCAACGCGATGCTCGCCACCCGCATCAGCTTCATGAACGAGATGGCGCGCGTGGCCGAGCAGGCGGGCGCCGACATCGAGGCGGTTCGGCGCGGCATCGGTGCCGACCGGCGCATCGGGCCCGACTTCCTGCAGGCCGGCGTGGGCTATGGCGGCTCCTGCCTCGCGAAGGACGTGCGGGCGCTCACGCATGCGGCCGAACGTGCGGGCCATGCGCTGCGCATCCTTTCCGCCGTCGCTGCCACCAACCACGAGCAGAAAGGCAGGCTCTTCGAGCTGATGTCGCGGCACTTCGGCGGCACGCTCGCGGGCCGGACCATCGCCGTGTGGGGCCTGGCCTTCAAGGCCGACACCGACGACATGCGCGACGCGCCCAGCCTCGTGCTGCTGGAACGCCTGTGGGCGGCCGGCGCGCGCGTGCGGGCCTACGACCCTGCCGCGATGCCGAATGCGCGCGGCATCGTCGGCGAGCGCGACGACATCCACTGGTGCACCACCGCGCAGGAGGCGCTGCAAGGAGCCGATGCGCTGGCCGTGGTCACCGAGTGGGAGGAGTTCCGGCGGCCCGACTTCGCGCAGCTCGCCGGCGAGTTGAACGCGCCGCCCACCATCTTCGACGGGCGCAATCTCTACGATGCAGCGCAGGCCGAGTCGGCGGGCATCGCCTACTACGGCATCGGCCGGGGCCGGTCGTCAATGCTGCGCTGAGTCTTCCGAAGGCACAAAGGCATCGCCCGGCGTGAGCGGCGCATGCCGGTAGCTGGCCGGTGTGCGGCTCAGCTTTACCGGTGCGCCTATGCCGCGGTAGCCGCCGGGCATCTCCACCACCATCTCGCGATGAAGCGTGTGCGGATGCTGCAGCGCTGCATCCACCGGCAGCACCGGCGCGGCGGGCACGCCGGCGGCCATGAGTTGATCGACCAGCGCGCGGCCATCGAAGGCGGCCATCGCGGCCTCGAGCCGCTGCTTGAGCTGCGCGCGATTCACCGAGCGCGAGCCGGCCGTGCGGAAGAGCGGGTCTTCAGCGAGTTCGGGCAAGCCGATGCAGCGGCACAGGCTCGCGAACTGCCGGTCGTTGCCCACCGCCACGAACACCGGGTCGGTGCCCGTGGCCAGCGCGTCGTAGGGATAGATGTTCGGATGCGCGTTGCCGGTGCGGCGGGGCTCGGTGCCGTCCATGAACCAGTTGGCGGCATGCGGATGCAGCAGCGACAGGCCGCTGTCGTACAGCGCCGCCTCCACGAACTGGCCGCGGCCGCTGCGGTTGCGCTCCTGCAGCGCGAGCAGCACGCCGATCACCGCGTTGAGGCCGGTCACCATGTCCACTACCGGCAGGCCGACGCGCAGCGGGCCGCCGTCGGCCTCGCCGTTGATGCTCATGATGCCGGTCATGGCCTGCACGGCGGCGTCGTAGCCCGGCAGCGCGCCCAGCGGGCCGTCGGCGCCGAAGCCCGAGACGCGGCACCACACGAGGCGCGGGAAGCGCTTCGACAACTCCTCGTAGCCGATGCCCCAGCGTTCCATGGTGCCGGTCTTGAAGTTCTCGATCAGCACGTCGGCCTCGGCCACCAGCGCGAGCAGCGCCCCGCGGCCTTCCTCGGTCGAGAAGTCGAGGTGCTGCACGCGCTTGTTGCGGTTGAGCCCGTGGTAGTACGAGGCCACGCCTTCCCTGAAGGGCGGGCCCCAGGTGCGCGTGTCGTCGCCCTGGGGCGGCTCGACCTTGAGCACGTCGGCACCATGGTCGCCGAGGATCTGGCCGCAGTAGGGGCCGCCGAGGATGCGGGAGATGTCGAGTACGCGGATGCCGGCGAGGGCGCCCTTGGAGGCCTGGTTCATTTCGGTGTTCTCAATCGAGCTGCGCGCCGGACTTCTTCACGACGTCCTTCCACTTCACCGATTCGCCAGCGATGAACTGCCCGAGCTTCTGCGGCGATGTATCGGCCGGCACTTCGAGGCCCTGCGCCGCGAACATCTGCTTCACCTTCGGCGAATTCAGCACCTCGGCGAACGCATGGTTGAGCTTGTTCACGCGGTCGGCGGGCGTGCCGGCCGGCGCGACGATGCCGAAGAACACGCTCACGTCGTAGCCCTTGTAGCCCTGCTCGGAAATCGTCGGCACGTCGGGCAGTGCCTGCGAGCGCGCCACGGTGGCCACGCCCAGCGCGCGCAGCTTGCCGGCCTTGACGTAGGGCAGCGCGGTGAGGATGTCGGTGAAGGTCATGCTGACCTGGTTGCCCAGCAAGTCGTTGAGCGCGGGGCCCGTGCCCTTGTAGGGAATGTGCTGCAGGTCGGTGCCCGCCACCGAATTGAAGAGCACCCCCGCGAGGTGCGACGAGGCGCCGTTGCCCGACGAGGCATAGCTGAGCTTGCCCGGGTTGGCCTTGGCGTAGGCCACCAGCTCCTGCACGTTCTTCACCGGCAGCGTGGGGTTGACCACCAGGATGTTCGGCAGGTAGCCGACCTGGATCACCGGCGCGAAGCTCTTCACCGGGTCGTAGTTGATCTTGCGGTACAGGCTCGAATTGATGGCCAGTGGGCCCGAGGTACCGAACAGCAGCGTGTGGCCGTCGGCCTCGGCGCGCGCCACGTACTCGGCGCCGATGTTGCCGCCGGCGCCCGCGCGGTTCTCCACGATCATGGGCTGGCCGAGGCGGTCCTTCATCTCGGCGGCGAGCGTGCGCGCCATCGCGTCGGTCGGCCCGCCGGGCGGGAAGGGCACGACCAGCATCAGGGGCTTGGAGGGAAAGGCATCGGCCGCTTGCGCAGCGGGCATGGCCGCCATCAGCGAGGCGCATGCGGCCAGCAGGAAGGTGAAGCGTTTCAAGGGTGTCTCCGTTTTATTGAAAGAAGAGGGCTCAGGCGGGCACCGCCGCCGACGAGGCCGCCGCGGCGTTCCAGTCCGCCGGCATCGCGTCGGGCGAGAGCGGATCGCGCGGCAGCACGCGGTGCAGCAGCACCAGCTGCGCCCAGCGCAGGCGCGCCGTGGAGCCGCCGCGCGCGGCCTCCCAGGCCATGGCGATGGCGCTGGTGCAGTGGTAGAGGGCGGAGGCGGCCTGGCGCGCGAGCACGTCGCCGCCTTCGCGTGCGGCGGTCTCGGTGAGCGCGGCGGCACGGTCCAGCGCGTCGCGCAGGGCCTTGGCGAAGGCGGGAGCCAGCGCCGCATCTGCAAGCAGCTTCTCGCAGTGCGCGCGCAGCACCGGCAGCGAGCCTTCGCGCTTCACCGCGCGGATCACGTCCAGCGCCACGATGTTGCTCGTACCTTCCCAGATCGATCCCAGGTGGGCGTCGCGCACGAGCCGCGCGTCGCTCCATTCCTCGATGTAGCCGCAGCCGCCGCGCACCTCCATCGCGTCGCCCGTGACCTTGCGCGCATCCCGGCAGGCGCGGAACTTGATGAGCGGCGTGAGGATGCGCAGCAGCGCGTACGCATCGGGCTCGCCCGCGTCGGAGCGCGCGAGCGCCAGCGCCGTCTGGCACACCATGGTGCGGGCCTGTTCGGCGGGCAGGCGCAGCTTGTCGAGCTGGCGCTGCATCAGCGGCATCTGCTCCAGCGTGCGGCCGAAGGCGCGGCGCTCGGATGCGATGAACTCGGCCTCGGCCACCGCGCGGCGCATCAGGCCGGCGGCGCGCACGCCGTTCGACAGGCGCGAGTTGTTGACCATGTCGGCCATCTGCACGAAGCCGCGGCCTTCCTCGCCCACCAGCCAGGCGGTGGCGCCTTCGAGGCGGATCTCGCCGCTGGCCATGGAGCGCGTGCCGAGCTTGTCCTTCAGCCGGATGATGCGGTAGCTGTTGAGGCTGCCGTCGTCGAGCCGGCGCGGCAGCAGGAAGAGCGACACGCCCTTCATGCCCTGCGGGCCGTCATCGGCGCGCGCGAGCACCATCGCGAAGTCGGCGTCGGGGTTGGAGCAGAACCACTTGTCGCCCGTGAGGCGCCAGCTGCCGTCCGATTCGCGGCGGGCCAGCGTGGCGGTGGCGGCGATGTCGGAGCCGGCGGCCTGTTCGGTCATGAACATCGCGCCCTGCGCGAGTTCGTCGAAGTCGAGCGAGGTGAGGCGCGGCAGGTATCTGGCGACCAGTTCCGGGCTGCCAAACTTCTTCAGCGTGCGCGTGAGCGAGTCGGTCATCGACACCGGGCAGCACAGGCCGAACTCCGCCTGCACGAACAGGTAGGTCAGCACGTACTTGACCAGCGGCGGCATCCTGCCCTTCCAGCCCAGCGTGTCGTCACGGTGCGAGATGGCGGCCAGGCCGAATTCGGCGAGCGCGAGGCGCTCCATTTCCACGTAGGCGGGGTGCTTGACGATCTTCTGCTCGTCCAGGCCGGTGCGCGTGCGTTGCTTCAGCACGGGCGGGTTGCGGTCGGCGGTGCCGGCCAGCTCGTCGATCAGGCCGCCCGCGAGGCCGCCCAGGCGCTCGAAGTGCGGCTGCATGTGGCGGCGCAGGTCGTCGGGCAGGTAGAGCGCGAGCAGCGCGTGCAGCTCGGCGTCGGTGGTGAAGAGGTTCTGGCCGTGGCGATCGGGGATCGGATGGGCGTGCTCTGCCATGCGCTTTGTCTCCTTGAGTCTCTGGTTTGGCGCATTGTTGAAGCCGGAACGATCCGTGTCTAATATCGATTTGGTCTTGTTCGATTCGATCTGACTATCCATGGAACTGCGTCACCTGCGCTATTTCTCCGTGCTCGCCGAGGAGCTGCACTTCGGGCGGGCGGCGCGGCGGCTGTCGATCTCGCAGCCGCCGCTGTCGGTGGCCATACGGCAGCTCGAAGACAACGTGGGCGCGCGCCTCTTCGAGCGCAACAGCAAGGAAGTACGGTTAACGCCCGCGGGCGAGGCGCTGCGGGTTTCGGCGCGCCGGTTGCTCCTGCAGGCCGAGGAGGCCGCCATCGAGGCGCGCGACGTGGCGCTGGGGTCGGCCGGGCGGCTACGCATCGGCTTCGTCGGCGCGATGCTGTACCGGGGCCTGCCGCAGGCGCTGCGCGCCTTCCAGGCGAAGCACCCGGCGGTGCGCATCACGCTGAGCGAACTCAATTCGGGCATGCAGGTCGCCGAGCTGCTGAACGACCGGCTCGACCTGGGCTTCGCCCATACGCACCGCGTGCCGGACGAGCTGCAGCACCGGCTGCTGCTGTCGGAGCCCTTCGTGGCCTGCTTGCCCGCCGGGCACGCATTGGCGCGCAAGCGCGTGCTGGCACCGGCCGACCTGCGCGAGCAGCCCTTCGTGCTGTTCTCGCGCGAGGTCTCGCCCGACTATCACGAGCGCATCCTGAGCATCTGCGCCGACGCGGGCTTCTTGCCCGAGGTACGGCACGAGGTGCGGCACTGGCTCGCGGTGGTCTCGTGGGTGTCGCAGGGGCTGGGCGTGGCGCTGGTGCCGCAGGCGATGCGGCATTCGGCCTTGCGCGGCGCGGTGTTCAGGCCGCTCGACAGGGCCGTGGCGCAGTCGGAGGCCTACGGCATCTGGCGCAGCGGGCCGGCCAATGTGCTGGTCGAGCGGCTGCTGGAAGGCGTGGCCGAAAGCCTCGCCGCCACCCGCGGCGATCAGGCGTAGAGCGGCTCTTCCGCCATCTGCTCGCACTGCTCCTCGAGCATGAGGATCTGCCCCTTCCAGTAGTCGCTGGAGCCGAACCACGGGAAGTTGATCGGGAAGATCGGGTCTTCCCAGCGCCGCGCCAGCCAGGCGCTGTAGTGGATGAGGCGCAGCGTGCGCAGCGGCTCGATCAGCGCCAGCTCGCGGCGGTCGAACTCGCGGAACTGCTCGTAGCCGTCGAGCAGGCCCGACAGCTGCGCGGTGCGCTGCGCGCGGTCGCCCGACAGCAGCATCCACAGGTCCTGCACCGCGAAGCCGGTGCGCGCGTCGTCGAGGTCGACGAAGTGCGGGCCGCCGCCGGGACGGTCGGTGGGCGTCCAGAGAATGTTGCCGGGGTGCACGTCGCCGTGCAGGCGCAGCTTGCGGGGCTGGAAGTCGGCCGAAGGCGGGCTGGCCGCAAGCGCGGTGGCGCCGATCATGTCCAGCGCCTCGTTGCAGGCTTTTTCCCAGTCGCGCTGCACGTCGAGCGGGATCTTGTCGTTGGCGAGCAGCCAGTCGCGCGAGGCGATGCCGAAGGTCTGCAGGTCGAGCGCGGGCCGGGCCTCGAAAGGCCTGGCGCTGCCCACCGTATGGATGCGCGCCAGGAAGCGGCCCACCCATTCGAGCACTTCGAAATCGTCGAGCTCGGGCGCGCGGCCGCCTCGGTAGGGGCTCACGCTGAAGGCGAAGCCGGCGTGGTGGTGCAGCGTCCTGCCGTCGAAGGCCAGCGGGGGCACGGCAGGCACCTCGGCGGCGGCCAGTTCGAGCGAGAAGCCGTGCTCTTCGAGTATCTCGGCCTCACTCCAGCGGCCGGGGCGGTAGAACTTGACCACCACCACGCTGCGGTCTTCCAGGTGGACCTGGTAGACACGGTTCTCGTAGGAATTCAGGCCGGTGAGCCGGCCGTCGCCGTACAGGCCGAGCGTCGCGAGCGCGTCGAGCACCACGTCGGGCGTGAGGCTCTCATAAGGATGTGTGTTCGCGGGCGCCGCGGAAGATTGGGTCATGCGGCGATTGTCGTCGCCGCGCGATGCCCCTGGCGTCAGCCTGCGGCGGACTGCTTGCAAAGGGACAGGATGTGGCCGGTGCGCGGATCGCCCTTGCCCGCCAGCACCTGCGCGTAGGCGGCCTGCACCGCCTCGCCGCCGTTGTGATGCTCGGCATGCAGCCAGGGGGCCTTCGCATCAGTGACGGTGGCCATGAAGTCGTGCCAGGCCGCGACCATGCGGCGGCCGAACTCCTCGGGGCCCCATTCGGCGGTTCGCTTCTTGATCTGCGCCGGCGCGAAGAACAGCGTGGCGCGCGGCCCCGCCAGATCCTTGCCCGCGCCCTTGGACGCGAGCTGCTCGACGTGGGTGCCGCCGATGGAACTGCTGTACTTCAGGTTGGTGAAGCGCTCGTGGATGGCGTTGCGCAGCGTGCCGTTGCCGGCGAAGTCGACGTACACGCAGGGCGTGTCGGCCGCGATGCTGTCGAGCGCGTCGTAGGTCACCACGCGGTCGTAGCAGCCAAGGCTCTCGCAGAACGCCACGTTGGCGGGCGAGGTGAGGCCGATCACTTCGATGCCCTCGCGCTTGTGCATCTGGAAGGCGGTGCCGTAGGCCGTCTTGCTCGATGCACTGGACAGCAGCATGGTGTCGGCGCCGAAGAAATCGTTGTCGGCCATGAAGTCGTCGACCAGCCACGAGGTGATGAACAGCGGGCGCAGCAGGGCCTGGATGTCTTCGGTGCCGGCCGTGTAGAGCGGGTCGCTCGCGCAGCGGAAATACTGGTTGTAGACGGCGGGCAGCTCGGCGCGGTGCGGCGCCATGTCGGTGAAGCGCTCGGGCGAGAGCCGCCCGGGGCTCAGCACCGTGCTGGAGGCCATCGGCCAGTAGCCGTAGAGCCGCTCGCCCACAGGCACGCCCGGGTGCAACGACTGCACCACGCTCGCGAAGCCCCACACAGGGATGCTGCCCCAGCCTTCCTCGCCGCTCGGGAAGAACTGCCAGTAGCTCATCGCGTCGCCGAAGGCGGCATACGTGATGTTGTTGGAAGTGAGCGCGAAGCTGTCGATGCGCACGCGCACCTGGCCGTCCGCGAGTGCTTCGTCTGTGGCGGTGTGGAGGCGCGTGGTGGAAAGCTGGTCTTTGCGGATGAGGAGGCTGGTGGTGCTCATGAGCGTGGCTCCTGGCGGTTGTGGTGTTCGCCTACGTTAGCCAAGCTTGATGAAAGGCGCCATCGCGCAGCCGTGTTTGGCGTCACCCGTGAGACATCGGCGGGCATGAAAAAAGCGGCCCGGCTTGGGGCCGGGCCGCTTCGGGTTCGCTTGTACGCGAGGCTCAGGCGATGCTGAGTTCGACGTCGATGTTGCCGCGCGTGGCGTTCGAGTACGGGCAGACCTGGTGCGCCGTGTCGACCAGCTTCTGCTTGGCCTCGGCATCCAGGCCGGGCAGCGTGATCGCCAGCTTCACGGCGATGCCGTAGGCGGCGCCGCCGTTCGTCGGGCCAAGCGAAACGCTGGAGTCGATGGCGACGTCTTCCGGCACCTTCACGCCGATCTTCGGGCCGACGGCCTTCATCGCGCCGATGAAGCAGGCGGCATAGCCGACCGCGAACAGCTGCTCGGGGTTGGTACCGGGCTTGCCGGAACCGGGCGAGCTCAGCTTGACGTCGATCGCGCCGTCGCTGGACTTGCCTGCGCCGTCACGGCCGCCGACCGTGTGGGCTTCTGCGGTGTAGAGCACTTTGTCGAGCTTGGTGGTCATGGTGATTCCTTTGGTGGTGATGAAGTTGAAGGGAGGGTGGTGAAAAGGCTTCGTTCTCTTTCCTTGCGGAGGTGGAGCGGAGCGGGAGAAAAATGTGGCGCTGCCGTCAGGCTGCCTTCCTGATGCGGTCGCGCAGCGCCTGGATCTGCTGGGTGAGGGAAACCAGCTCGGGCACCGAGCACTCGGCCGCGGCCATCAGGCAGGCCGGCACGCTGGATGCGCGGTTCTTGAGCCTGCGGCCCGCCGCAGTCAGCGTGATGTGCACGCGCCGCTCGTCGGCCACGTCGCGCACCCGTGCCACGTAGCCGTTGGCTTCCAGGCGCTTGAGCAGCGGCGTGAGCGTGCCCGAATCGAGCGAGAGGCGCTCGCCGAGCTCGGAGACCATGAGGCCGTCCTGCTCCCAGAGGGCGAGCATCACGAGGTATTGAGGGTAGGTGAGCTGCAGCTTCTCGAGCACCGGCTTGTACAGCCGGGTCATGGCCAGCGAAGCGGAATAGACGGCGAAGCACAGCTGGTTGTCCAGCTTCAGCATTTCGTCGGCGTTGATGGCGGTGGAGCGCATGGGCTGAATTGTAGCGAGCAATTAGATTGTGTGCAATGTAATTTGAAAATGTCAGTATCGAGGTGAGGTCAGGGCACATGAAACCCGGTTTTCGTGTCGGCCTGTTGACCCGGCCCCAGGGACAGCCCTTACAAAGGCAGACTCGTCGAAAAAGGTTCTCATCGTGCGATCCAACACCCGATTTCTCAGCCCGTCCGAAGCCGCAAGGCGGCTCGGCGTGTCAGCCAAGGCCCTGCGGCTCTACGAGCAGCGTGGTCTGGTGGAGCCCGAGCGGACCGCTGCAGGCTGGCGTGTCTATGGCCCTGAGCAGATGGCCCGTGCCGCCGAAATCGTCGCGCTTCGAGCGCTCGGCTTCAGCCTTGCTCAGGTGGGGCGAGTGTTGCAAGGCGACCCGCAGGGGCTGGAGCAGACATTGGCGGCTCATCAAGCGGCGTTGGAGGCGCAGTTGCATGGGCTGTCAGGTGCGGTCGAGAAAATCCGCAGCCTGCGAAGCGACCTGTTGCAAGGCCGGACCCCGACCGTCGATCAACTTGCGGAGCTGCGTGCTCCGGCTCCCGAGGTCCGCGCCGCATTCGAGCTCCCCTGGCCCTGGGGCGGCGAGCCTTTCGAACTGCGCGACATCCGTGCGCTGAACTACATCATCGGCCCGCTGGGCAGCGGCAAGACCCGGTTCGCGCACAGCCTTGCGCAGGCGCTGCCAGACGCGGTCTTTCTGGGATTGCAGAGGCTTGAAGAAACCGAAGTGGCCGCGGCAAAGGCAAGACTGCACGCCGACAACCGGCTGAAGTCGAGAGTCAACGAGGCCTTGGCCTGGCTCGCGGAAGACGGTGCCGCGCCATCGGCCGCCTTGTCGGTGCTGCTCTCCGAACTCGAAGCCGAAGGCTCCGCCACACTCATCGTGGACATGATCGAGCAAGGCCTGGACCAGCCCACGCAGGAGGCCCTGATCGCCTGGCTGCGCCGAAGAGCCCCCGGCGCACGGCCGATGTTCATGCTCACCCGCTCCTGCGCGATCCTCGACCTGTCCGCCGTGGGTCCTGACGAAACCATCATTCTTTGTCCCGCCAACCACAGCCCGCCGATGCAGGTCGCACCGTATTCCGGCGCACCCGGCTACGAAGCGGTCGCCACCTGCCTGGCCTCGCCGGAAGTGCGCGCGCGGACGGCGGGCGTCATCGCGTGGTTTCCGCCGGGCCGCGTAGAGGCCGCTGCTGCTACGCCCTGAACCTCTTTCGCGTCAGCCCCAGCGCAATCCAGAACGCCACCACCGCATACACCGCCAGCACCACCGCGTGCACCCACCAGCCGGCGGGCCACTGATCCATGAAGAGCGGCCGCACCAGCGCCACGGCATTCGTCAGCGGCAGCCACGCGGCCACTGCCTGCACGGCGGCGGGCAACTGCTCCAGCGGAAAGAACACCCCGCTCAGGAACATCATCGGTGTCATGAACAGCGTGAAGTAGTAGGTGAAGAAGTCGTACCCCTTCGCCAGCGCATTGAAGATCAGCGCGATCGAAGAGAAGGTGATGCCCGCGCCGATCAGCACCATCCACGCGACGATGAGCTTCGGGCTGTGGCTGATGCCCAGCCCCAGCATCACGAAAAGGATGGCCGTCACGGTGAAGATCGACTTGAACGCCGCCCACAGCATCTCCGCCAGCACGATGTCGTCCAGGCCCACAGGCGCGTTCATGATGCCGTCCCAGGTCTTCTGCACGTGCATGCGCGAGAAGGCCGAATAGAGCGCCTCGAAGCTGGCCGCGTTCATCGCGCTCATGCAGATCGATCCGCTCGCGAGAAACAGGATGTACGGAACCTTCACGCCGTCGACCGACACCTGCCCCACCAGCGCGCCCATGCCGTAGCCGAAGGCCACGAGCCAGATCAGCGGTTCGGCGATGTTGCCGATCAGGCTCGGTATGGCGAGCTTGCGCCACACCAGCAGGTTGCGCAGGAACACGGGCCACCAGCGCAGCGAGAGCTGGGGCGGGCGCCACGGTGAGGGCGAAGGGGGCGCGATTGTGGTGGTCGTCGTGTTCATGTCTAGCCATCTTCACGAATCTGGCGACCCGTGAGCTTCAGAAAGAGGTCTTCGAGATTCGCGGGCCGGTGGAAGGTGCGCAGCCCGCCGTGCCGCGTCAGCGCATCGAGCAGCCGCCGCGCGTCCTGAGTGTAGAAGAACACCGTCTCGCCGCTGACTTCCACGCGCGCCGCCATCGCCTTCAGCTCGGCCGACCCGGCCAGCGAGAGCGCGCCGTTGCCATACACCTCGACCACGTCGGGCTCCAGGTGCTCGGCGATCAGGTCGCGCGGGCGGCCCTCGGCGATCTTGCGGCCGTGGTCCAGTACCAGCAGGCGCGAGCACAGGCGCTCGGCCTCGTCCATGAAGTGCGTGGTCAGCAGGATCGACTTGCCCTGCTGCAGCAGCACCTGCAGCCGCTCCCACATCAGGTGCCGCGCCTGCGGGTCGAGCCCGGTGGTGGGTTCGTCCAGCAGCAGCAGTTTCGGGTCGTTGACCAGCGCGCGCGCCAGCGAGAGCCGCCGCCGCATGCCGCCCGAGAGCTCGCCCGGCTTCGCGTCGGCCTTGTGCGAGAGCGCCGCGAACTCCAGCAACTGCGGCACGCGCGCGCGCACCTGCGCCTTGCTGAAGCCGAAGTAGCGGCCGTACACCACGAGGTTCTCGGCGCAGCTGAAGTCCGGGTCCAGCGTGTCGAACTGCGAAACCACGCCCAGCTGCGCCTTGATCGCCAGCGCATCGCGCGGCATCTGCAGCCCCAGCGCCGAGATCTCGCCGCCGTCGGGCGCGGTGAGGCCCAGGCACATGCGGATGGTGGTGGTCTTGCCGGCGCCGTTCGGGCCGATCACGCCGAGGCACTCGCCGGGTGCGATCTCGAACGACAGGTCGTTCACGACCGTGGTGTCGCCATAGCGCTTGTGCAGATGGCTGGCGTGGAAGAGGGGAGGCGGGGCGGAGGAAGAGGGTGTAGGCGGCACGCGGCCATTCTGACGCAGCCGGACGCGGGGCGTGCCCATCGCTTCAATCGATGGACAATCCACCGATGTCCAGAGCAATTTCATGGTGCGTGTTGTGCCTGGCCGCGGTGGCGGCCCAAGCCGTGACGGCGGCTCCCGCCGATGGCAAGCGATGCGAGGAGCTCCATGCGGTCGCGAATGCGAGCCCTGGCTTCGTTCCGCGCTACGGCGCCGTCGTGGTCGGCACCGGCCGGGCCCGCCTCTACACCGCGCCCGACGCGGCCTGCGACAGCGGCAAGTTCCTGATTCCGAAGGACCGCGTCACCGTCTACACGCCGTACAAGGAATGGGTTCAGGTTATGTTCATCCACCCGAAGACCGGCGAGGACACCATGGGCTGGATGCCCGACAGCCGCCTGAAGACGACGGGCACCATGGGCCCTCGATAACCCGGGTCGGAGCGTGTTCCCGGCGGCCCCACAATCTCTGCTCCATCAACGGATGAATGTCTGGCATTGCACGGGGGGAGGCCCAAGGATGCTGCGTTTCTGGTTGGCCCTGGCGGCCTTGCTGCTGCTCGGCGCCTGCGCACCTTTTCACCGGCCCTTGGCGGCCGCGGACCGCAACAAGGTCCAGGAAGTCGACGTGCGCGTCGTCGTCGCGCAGGAGAGCTTCATGTTCTCCGCGCAGGCGCCCGGCGTGAGCGCCGCCACGGGCGGCGGGCTCATCGGCGCGCTCATCGATTCCTCCGTGCAGCAGTCGCGCCAGAAGGACATGAGCGCCGAGGTGCAGTCCATCGTCGGCCCGCTGCTCGACTACGACTACCGCGCCGAGGCGGCCCGGGCGCTCGAGGCGCAGCTCGGCGAGCCGTCTTCGTTCCCGCTGAAGATCCGCTCCGCGCGGCTGCTTCCGGCCATGCCCGTCAAGGCCGAGCACGAGGCCCGCATCGCCGCCACGAAGAACGGTCCCGCCTACATGGTGCTGTTGCTGCAGTACGCGCTGGAGCCCGGCCTGGGCGCCTTCACCACGCGCACCTCGGCCCTGCTCTGGCAGGACGGCAGGAGCGAGCCCAGCTACCGTGCCGCCGCCATCTTCCAGACGCCCGTGGGCGGCGTCGCGCGCGCCACCGTCATCCGCCGCCTCACCGCCGATGACGGGCAGGTGCTGCGCGGCATGATGCGCGAGTCGATGACGCAGACGCTGCATGCGGTGGCGCTGGACATCGCCGGCGCGCGCTCGGGCGCGGTGAAGACCGCGCGCTTCAACGTCAATGGCTCATGGGTGACGCTGGCCGGCCAGAGCTTCGACGAGCGGCCGGGCCGCGTGCTGTTCCGCGACCAGGACGGTGCTCTCTACTCGGTCAGGAGCGCCGCGCCATGAGGCCGCTGCGCCACGCCTGGAGGCCGGCCGCTTTCAGCGCCCTGTGCATGCTCGGCGCCACGCCGGGCATCTCGCACGCGCTGACCGAGACCGAGCCGCTTCCCATGGTCTACGAAGCGGCACCCGAGCCGGCCGAGCGGCCCAACAGCACGCCCGCCCCTGTGCTGCGCGTAGCCAGCGGCTGCACGCTGTATCTGCCGAAGATCGACGACATGCGCCTGAACAAGGTCAGCGTCGGCAACCTGACGTTGATGCTGCCCACGCTGCACGCCACGCCGGTGAAGGTGCAGTCCATCCGTGCCGGCGGCGATCCGGTCGAGTGGGCGCGCAGTGCGCTGCAGTCCGCGAGCCGCTACGGCCTGCAGGTGGTGAGCGCCGCGCCGCCCTCGACGGGCGCTGCTGCGAGGCAGGTCACGGCCGACGTCGCGCTGCGCCTGGCGCATTCGTGGTCGTCGGGCCTCAACCTCGTCTCGCACGTCGTGCTGCAGGCCAGCTACCGCATGCCCGGCGCCGAGCCCGTGATGCGCCAGTACCACGGCATGGGCACGCGCGCGAACTGGGCCAGCGGCAATGGCGAATTCATGTCGGTGCTCAATCTCGGCATGGAAGAAGCGGTGCGCGGCATGGTCGCCGACACGGCCGCGCTGTGCGACGGCAAGCCTCTGCCAGATCGGGGGGGCGCGCCATGAACACGATTCCGCGGCCGCTGAAAGGCCGGCTCGAACTCCACTTGACTTGCGGCGCAATGGATGCCGCGCGGATTCCTTTCTTCGTCGAAGTCTGCGAGCAGGTGGGGCTCAAGCCGCTGCTGATCGACCTCGCCCACGGCCAGCAGAAGCAGCAGCCCATGGCCACCACCTGGCTGCGCGGCGACCTCGCCGAGGCGAAGGCCGAGGCGATGGCGCTCGCGCAGTGGCTGGCGCGCGCGGGCATGGCCGTGCTGCGCGTGAAGGTCGAGGCCCCCATCCAGGGTCACGAGTGCCTGAGCCGGCCCGACGAGTACTTCGAATGGCACGGCAAGCTGCGCGTGCACGACGCCTCCGCGTTGCAGCACCTGTGCGAGACGCACGGCGCGCGCCTCTCGCGCAACAGCCTGAAGGACGAGACGGACGTGCGCTTCGCCACCCTGCGCAGCCGCGAACCGCTGGACGGGTTCAAGGCTCGGGTCGCGGCACTGACCGGCCAGTTGGAGCGCCAGGGCTGGCCGCTGCTGAAGCAGGAGACGGAGATCTGCCTGCTCGACAGCCGCGAGTCGATGGACGCGGGATGGCTGGAAGCAGCTGCATGATGGCCCGTGTGACGCAGACCGGCATCGAGCGTGAGGCCGAACGCACGGGCGCATCGGTCGAGCAGGTTCGCGAACTCGTCCTGCTGGAAGGTTTCATGCGACGGGCGGCATGGGTCGGCGGCCCCTTCATGCTCAAGGGCAGCCTCATCACGCGCCAATACCTGAGCGGGCCGGCGCAGGACAACGAACGCCTGTCGCGCGACATCGACTGGGTGTGCATCGAGCCTTTCGACCGCGAGCGCAGCGCCCGGCAGCTGAATACGTGGGCGCAGTCCGTGACCACGGTGCATCTCGATGATGGCCTGCACTTCCGTTCGTTCATCGACAACGCGTTCTGGCGAATGATCGACTACGCGATGGACGACGACTTTCCCACCGTGAGCACCGACATCGACGGCTGTGTGCTCGATGGCGAATCGGAAACGGCTCTTCACCGCTTTCGGCTGGATGTGAGCTTCAACCTGAAGCTCGACCCTCCGCCTGTCGCGTTGCACTACGTGCCATGCCTCGGAGAGGCGTTCCAGCTGCCGAGCACCTGCGCGCTCGATCTGCAGATCGCCTGGAAGCTTCACCAGTGCCTGGTGCGGCCGCGCTTCAAGGATCTGCTCGACCTGATGTGGCTGGTGCCGCACAACGCCATCGACGCCGATGCCGTCGGCCGTGCTTTGCGCGCTGAGTGCGCTCAGGACAAGGCGGACGCCGGGCGGCTGCGTTACCTGCTGAACGGCGACATGCCGCGGCACCCGGTATTTCCGGGCCAACGGGCCGTGAAGACGATGGCGCAAGCCTGGGAATGGTGGCGGCACGGGACTCTGCCCAACAAGGCGGGGCCGGGGCAGGCGGTGGCGTTCATCGGTGAGCCTGCCAGCACCTGCGTATCGCGGGTCGATGCGTTGCCTGACCGGCTCGAGACGTTTCTCGCTCAACTGCACGAGGCCTTGCATGGCCTGGTCGAGACGCTGTTGTCCGAACTGCAGCTACGCCAGGGCGCAGGGTTCAAAGCCTGAGCCCCTCAAACTCCATCTTCATCCACTCGATGAACGCCCGAGTGCGCGCCGGCAGCAGCCGCGCATTCGGATAGATCACGCTCACCGGCCGCGGTGGCGGCTCGAAGTCTTCGAGCACCAGCTTCAGCCGGCCCCGTGCCACGTGCGGCATCACCTGGTACGAGAAGAAGGTGCCGAAGCCCATGCCCGCGGCGCACGATTCGATGGCGGGCGCGAGGTGGTTGAATTCCAGCCGGTTGTCGGGCGTCACGCTGATCGCCTTGCCGCCCTCGTAGAACTGCCACTGTGCCGGCGCATCGACGCGGCCGCGCACGCACGGGGCGCCGTTCAGTTCGCGCGGGTGCGTCGGTGTTCCGTGCTGCGCAAGGTAGTCGGGGCTCGCTACCAGCACGCGGCGGATGGTGCCCATGGTCTGGGCGACGAGCGAGGAATCTTCCAGCGGGCTGATGCGGATTCCCACGTCGATGCCTTCATCCAGCAGGTTCACGGTGCGGTCGTACAGCCGCACGCTGCAGCGCACTTTTTCGTAGCGCTTCATGAAGCGCACGATGGCAGGTGCCACGTACATGTGGCCGAAGAGCACCGGCGCGGTGATGGTGAGCTGGCCGGCGGGCTCGCGCGCCTCGGCTTTCAGCGCGAGGTCGGCGGCATCGGCCGCGAGCAGCACCTCGCGTGCGCTCGGCAGGTAGCTGCGCCCCTCCTCGGTGAGCGAGAGGCGGCGCGTGGTGCGGTGGAACAGGCGCACGCCCAGGTGCGCCTCCAGCGCGGCGAGCGAGCGCACCACCGCGGGCAGCGATGTGCCCAACGCCTCGGCGGCGCGGGTCAGGCTGCCCTGGTCGGCGATCTGAACGAAGGTCTGCATGGCCTTGAAGCGATCCATGGGGCGATTAAACCGGAAAACGCAGCAGTCAAATACAGGAAAGGCTATTCATTCATTCGGTGCAAGAGAGAAGAATCCGGTCCATGCCCCACCTCTTTGCAGAAAAGGAATTGCCATGACCGCCGTCCGTCCCGCCCAGCCCATCAAGCTCTACGGCTCCCCCATCTCGGGCCATGTGCATCGCGTGCGCCTGTTTCTCACGATGCTCGGCCTGCCCTTCGAGAGCATCGATCTCGACATGCGCAAGCGCGAGAACCGCACGCCGGAGTTCCTGGCGCGCAACCCCTTCGGGCAGGTGCCGGTGATCGAGGACGGCGACCTGACGCTGGCCGATTCCAACGCCATCCTGGTCTATCTCAATGAGCGCTATTCGCCCGATCCGTCGCGCTGGATGCCGCGCGACGCGGTCGGCGCGGCCCGCGTGCAGCGCTGGTTCTCGGTGGCGGCCGGTCCGCTGGCCTATGGCCCGGCGGCCGCGCGGATCATGGTGCTGTTCGGACACACGACCGATCCGACCGACACCGTGAAGCGCTCGCACGCGCTGCTCTCGGTGATGGAAACGCATCTGCAGCAGCTGCCCTTTCTCGCGGGTCCCAATGCGACCCTGGCCGACATCGCGAACTATGCCTATGTGGCGCACGCGCCCGAAGGCAGCGTTTCGCTCGACGGCTATCCGAAGGTGCGTGACTGGCTGGCGCGCGTGGAAGCACTGCCGGGCTTCGTGCCGATGGTGCGCTCGCGCGTCGGACTCGCCGCGGAGGCCGGCTCATGATCGCCGCGCCCTTCCATGCCGGCGAGCGCGCGCTGCAGGCGCTGGCGGGTTCGCGCGAGCAGATGGAGGTCGCCGGCCCGCGCGTCATCCGCGACTACATGCCCGACCAGCATCGCGAGTTCTTCTCGCTGCTGCCGTTTATCGTGGCCGGCAGCCTCGACGCCGATCTGCAGCCCTGGGCCAGCGTGCTCGCCGGGCCCACCGGCTTCGTGCACTCGCCCGATGCCACGCACCTGCGCGTCGATGCGCTGCCCACGGCGGGCGATCCGCTCATCGGCCAGCTGAAGCAGGGCGCCACGCTGGGCCTGCTCGGCATCCAGCCTCAGACACGGCGGCGCAACCGCATGAACGGCACGGTGGAGGCGCTCGATGAAGCGGGTTTCACCGTCGCGGTGCAGCAGAGTTTCGGCAACTGCCCACGCTATATCCAGGCGCGCGAGCCGGAGTTCGTCGCGCCGCGCGGCGGCGATGCGGCGCCCGCGCAATGGCTGGACAAGCTGGACCTCGCGGCGCATCGCCTCATCGGCAGCGCCGACACGCTGTTCATCGCCACAGCCTATCCCGACGAAGCCGCGACGGGTGACGAGGCCGACGCGAGCTCGCACGGTGTCGACGTGTCGCACCGCGGCGGCCGTCCGGGCTTCGTGCGCATCGACGGCGACGACACGCTCGTGCTGCCGGACTTCAACGGCAACCGCTTCTTCAACACGCTGGGCAACCTCGCCGTGCATCCGCGCGCGGGCCTGCTGTTCGTCGACTTCGACAGCGGCGACCTGCTGCACGTGGCGGCCACAGCCGAGATCGTGTGGAACGGCCCCGAGGTCGATGCGTTCGAGGGGGCGGAGCGGCTGGTGCGCTTCCGCGTCACGCACGCGCTGCGCCGGCCGGGCGCGCTGCCGCTGCGCTGGGGCGATGCGCAGCTGTCGCCGCACCTCGCGGGCACCGGTCAGTGGAACACGGGGATGCGCCCGTTGGCCGACGGCCGGTAGCTCCAGCCGCGCAGGCGCTGCGCATCGAGGTCGGCTGCATGCTGCTGCAGCAGCGTGTGGAGGCTGGCGGCGGCCAGCGTGCAGGCCAGCGCCTGTCCCGGACAGGCGTGCATGCCGTGGCCGAAGCCGAGCATGCGGCGCCGTTCGCGCAGGGGCATGAACCGGTCGGGCTCGGGGTTGAACGCCGGATCGCGGTTGGCCGATGCCAGCAGCACCAGCACCGTGTCGCCCGCAGCCACGTCGGTGCCGGCGATGGTCACGGCCTCTGCGGCGAAGCGCCGCGTGTTCTGCACCGACGGATCGTGGCGCGCGGTTTCCTCGACGACGGCCTGGAGGCCACCGCGCGTGCGGGCCGAGGGCCGCAGCGACGGCTCGCGCATCAGTGCGATCAGGCTGTTGCCGACCAGTCCGGCCGTGGCGTCGCAGGTCTGCGAGAGCAGGCCTGCGAGGTTCGCGAGCAGTGAGCGCGACAGGGGCGCATCGCCGCCTGCGCTTTCTGCCATCACCGCGGCGAGCAGCGTGCCGTGCCGCGGCGCATTGCCGGTCGCCAGGACTTCGAAGCGCGCCATCAGCTCCGCGGCGGCAGTGCTCGCGCGCTGCAACTGTTCGAGCGTGGAAAGCGGCGACAGGCAGGCCACGAAGTCGCGCATCCACCGGTCCACCTGCGGCAGCGCATCGTCGGCAAATCCGAGCAGGTGCGCGGCGGACTGCACCGGCATCGAGAACAGCGTGTCGGAAAGCGGCTGCTGCCGAGGCACGCGCTGCGCGAGCTGCAGGGCGGATGCGTACACCGCGTTCATGTCGAGCCCGGCGAGCGCGCGTTGCAGCGCGGGCCTGTGGGCCTGATGCGCGGCACCGTCGTTCATTCGGACCAGGTGACCGAAAACCTCGCCGGCCGGGCTGCCCACGATGGCGCGCGGCACGGCCTCGGCGGCCGGCCGCACGCGCAAGGCACCGTGGGCCTGCAGCACCTGTTCGACCACGTCCGCGCGGCTCGCGACCCACAGGCGCAGCTTCTCGTTCCACGCGAGCGGCGGTCCGTCGCGGAGGGCGGCGTAGTACGGGTAAGGATCGGCATGCGTGGCAGCCGCAACCGGATCAGCGGGCATGGCGGAGGGCGTGGGGCTCGTGTTCGTCATGGCGCCAGTGTGCGGTCGAAGCTGCGGCCACACTTCGCCCGTGAACGAAGTGTGGCGTGCGCCGCCGTCTTAGGATGGGCGCATGGACGACACCCTTTCCTCATCCGCCGACTTTCAGCTCGCCCGCCTGGCCGGCGCGATCGCCGAGCCGGCGCGCGCCCGCATGCTGAGCTGCCTGATGGACGGCCACGCGCGCACCGCCACCGAGCTCGCTACCGTCGCCGAGGTGGCAGCCTCCACCGCCAGTGCACACTTGGCGCGCCTGAAGGAAGAGCGGCTGGTCGACGTGCTGGTGCAGGGCAAGCACCGCTATTTCCGCCTCGCCAACGACGACGTCGCTTCCGCGCTCGAAAGCCTGATGGTGGTGGCCGGCACCCCACGCACGCCACCCGCGCCCGAGTTCAAGCCCAGCACGCCGAGCCGCCTGCGCAGCGCCCGCACCTGCTACGACCACATGGCGGGCACGGCCGGCGTCGCGCTGCACGACCGGCTGCATGCGCAGGGCTGGCTCAGCGGATTGCACAGCGGCTCCTACGAACTCACGCCCGATGGTGCGATCGCGCTGGAGAGCCTGGGCGTGGAGATCGACGAGGTGCGCCGCTCGCGCCGCCGCTTCGCCTGTGCCTGCCTCGACTGGAGCGAGCGCCGCCCGCACTTGGGCGGCGCGCTGGGCGCGGCGTGGCTGCAACTCTCGTTGAAACGGGGATGGGTGCGGCAGGAGCTGGATGGGCGGGCGCTCACGCTGACGCCGAAGGCGCAGCGGGAGATGCCGGAGCTTTTTTCCTGATCGAGCGGCCCAAGGCAGCAGACACTGCGGAACCGGCTTCGCCGGGCCGCAGGTGTCGCCCCCGGAATGGGGGGCGCAGCGACACGAAGTGCGCGAAGCCTGGGGTGAACCTGCCTCAGGCCTTGAGCTTGAGCAGATAGATGAGGGGCCCGGCCATCGCCGTATCCAGATCGAGGAAGCTCTCGAAGTCCTTGCCCGCCATCCAGTACGGGTCCCAGTTGTTGCGCTTGATGGTCTTCTGCCAGACGTCGGCCTGGGTGGCGCGGCGCACGGCTTCGAGCAGCACGGCCTTTCGTTCCGCCGTGACCTTCTTGCCGGTGAGCACGCCGCGCCAGTTGGCGAGGTCGGCGTCCACGCCCTGTTCGCGCACCGACGGAATGCCCAGGAACGGCCGCTTGGCCGACACGCCGATGGCGCGCAGCTTGCCGTTGGCGAGTTGCTCGCTGAATTCGCTGTAGCCCGAGATGCCGGCGGCTGCCTTGCCCGATTCGAGCGCCTCGACCACCTGCGCGCCGCCCGGGTGCGGCTGGTAGACCAGCGCCCCCGCATTGCCGGCCACGCGCGCCAGCATGCCCGCGTACATGTGGTCCACGCCGCCGGCCGAGCCGCCCGCAATGACCGTCTTCGCGGCATCTGCGCGCAGCTGTGCGATCAGGTCCTTCGGCGTCTTGATGGGAGAGTCGGCCTTCACGGCCACCACTTCGTAGTCGCTGGTGAGCCGGGCCACCGGCGCGACCTGCGCCATGGTGATGGCGGGCTTTTGCAGTGCCACGGCACCGACCATGACCATGCCGCTCATGAGCAGCGTGTCGGGGTCGGCGTCGTACTTCTCGACGTACTTGGCGAGGCCGATGGTGCCGCCCTTGCCGCCGATGTTCTCGTAGCTGATGTCGCCCACCGCGCCCGACGCGATCATTGCGGCGCCCAGCGCGCGGCCGGTCTGGTCCCAGCCGCCGCCTTCGTTGGCGGGAATGACGATGCGCAGCCTGGGTGCGAGCTGCGCTTCAGCCGCGCCCGCTGCTGAAGGCCGCAGCGCGGGCACAACGCCCACGGCGGCGGCCGATGCCATCCAGGCGGTGAAGCCACGGCGAGACAGCCTCGTGGGGGCAGTTGGCACGAAATGCGTCATTTTGTTTCCGGCTCCCTATAAAAGTAACCGGATGATCGACGAAAACCGTGTCAGTCATTAGTGTCATTTGCTCGGGGTAAACCCGAACAAACCCTAGCGAGCGAACCGGCGGTTCAGGCCTTGAGCTTCAGCAGATAGATGAGAGGGCCGGCCATCGCGGTGTCGGTCTCGAGGAAGTTCTCGAACTCCTTGCCCTCGAGCCAGAAAGGGTCCCAGTTGTTCTGCTTGACGGTTTTCTGCCACAGATCGGTGGCGGTGGCGCGCCGCACCACCGTCAGCAGGGCCGCCTTGCGGTATGGCGGTACCTTGCGGCCGGTGAGCACGCCGCGCCAGTTGGCGAGGTCGGCGTCCACGCCCTGTTCGCGCACCGAGGCGATGCCCTGGAACGGCCGCTTCGACGACACGCCGATGGCGCGCAGCTTGCCGCTGGCCAGGCCCTCGGCGAACTCGCTGTAGCCCGAGATGCCCGCCACGGCCTTGCCGGTATCGAGTGCCTCGACCACCTCCGCTCCGCCGGGGTGCGCCTGGTAGACCAGCGACTGCGAGGCATCGGCCACGCGCGCCAGCATGCCGGCGTACATGTGGTCCACGCCGCCTGCCGAGCCGCCCGCAATGACGGTGCCGGCCGCGTCCGCGCGCAGCTGCGCGATCAGGTCCTTGGGCGTCCTGATGGGTGAGTCGGCTTTCACCGCGATCACTTCGTAGTCGCTGGTGAGGCGGGCGATGGGCGCCATGTTGGCCATGGTGACCGTGGGCTTCTGCAGCGCCACCGCGCCGACCATGACCATGCCGCTCATCAGCAGCGTGTCGGGATCGGCGTCGTATTTCTCGACGTACCTGGCGAGACCGATCGTGCCGCCCTTGCCGCCGACGTTCTCGTACACCACGTTGCCCACCGCGCCCGATGCCAGCATCGCGGCGCCCAGCGCACGGCCCGTCTGGTCCCAGCCGCCGCCTTCGTTGGCGGGGATCACGATGCGCAGCCGGTTGCTCAGCGGCGCGTCGGCGGCGTGCGCGGCGCGTGGCCACAGCGCGGCGTGTCCTGCGCCGGCTGCGGCGGCCGAGGCCGCGATCCATGCAGAAAAACTGCGACGGGAGATGGGGGGAACGGAGCGCGACTGGGTCATCTTCTTTCCGGTTGTCGTGGGATAGACCGGATGATGTCCGCGAAACGCGCCAATCCCGCGCGGCCGCGGGCAGGACAAACCCTGAGGCCCCGGCCCTTGCCGGGCCCCTGCTGGAGCCGTTCTTCTTACTGGAACGCCACTTCGGCGAAGCTGCGCAGCTTGCGGCTGTGCAGCCGGGTCGAGCCCTCGGCTCGAAGGATGTCGATGGCCCGCATGCCGATGCGCAGGTGCTGCTCCACGCGCTCGCGGTAGAAGTGGTTGGCCATGCCGGGCAGCTTGATCTCGCCGTGCAGCGGCTTGTCGCTCACGCACAGCAGGGTGCCGTAGGGCACGCGGAAGCGGAAGCCGTTGGCCGCGATGGTCGCGCTTTCCATGTCCAGGGCCACCGCGCGGCTCTGGCTGAAGCGGCGCTGCGGCTGGTTGCCCGGCAGCAGCTCCCAGTTGCGGTTGTCTGTGCTGGCCACGGTGCCGGTGCGCATGATCTTCTTCAGGTCGGGGCCCTCGTAGCGCGTGACGTCGGCCACTGCTTTTTCGAGTGCGAGCTGGATCTCCGACAGCGCCGGGATCGGCACCCACAGCGGCAGTTCCTCGTCGAGCACGTGGTCCTCGCGCACGTAGGCGTGGGCCAGCACGTAGTCGCCGAGCTGCTGCGTGTTGCGCAGGCCCGCGCAGTGGCCCAGCATCATCCAGGCATGCGGGCGCAGCACCGCGATGTGGTCGGTGATGGTCTTGGCGTTGGCCGGGCCCACGCCGATGTTGACCATGGTGGTGCCGCTGCAGTCCTCGCGCACCAGGTGGTAGGCCGGCATCTGCGGCAGCCGCGGCGGCGCGGTGCCCTGGCTGCCGTCGAGCAGGTGGCCGTAGGTGGCGCTCGAGCCGGCGGGCAGGCCGCGGCGGCGCGTGACCACGTTGCCGGGCTCGATGAAGGCGACGTACTCGCTGTTCTCGTCGGCCATGGCCTCGTGGCCCAGGCGCACGAATTCGTCGATGTAGAACTGGTAGTTGGTGAAGAGCACGAAGTTCTGGAACCACTCCGGCGCCGTGCCCGAGTAGTGGCGCAGGCGGTGCAGCGAGTAGTCGACCCGCGCGGCGGTGAACAGCGACAGCGGCTGCGCCTCGCCGTCGCGCGCCTCGAAGGTGCCGTTGGCGATGCCGTCGTCCATCACGCCCAGGTCGGGCAGGTCGAACACGTCGCGCATGAGGGCGCGGCGCTCGGCGCTCATGGTGCCTTCGATGTGGTCGTTCTCGGCGAAGGAGAAATGGATCGGGATCGGCTGCGTGCTGGTGCCGACCTCGAGCTCGACCTGGTGGTTTTCCAGCAGCAGGCGGAACTGGTCGAGGTAGTAGCGCGAGAACAGGTCGGGGCGCGTCAGCGTGGTCTCGTAGCGGCCGGGGCCGGCCACGAAGCCGTAGCTCAGGCCGGCGTTGGCCGGCGGCGTGTGGCGCGAGACGGTGTGGGTGTGCACCCGCACGAAGGGGTAGCAGGCCCGCACCCGACCCGGCAGTTCTTCGCCGGCGACGAAGCGCAGCATCGATTCGCGCAGGTGCGCGAGGCCGCTCTGGTAGATCAGCTTGACCTGTTCGAGTGCGGCGGCGGCGTCGGTGAAGCGGGCGGGAGCGACGAAGGTTGGCATGTAGGGCATGCCGGCATTGTGCAATGCGGCTGCCCCGTCAGCTCGGGTCAGTTCAACAGGCAGGCCAGCACCTTCGCCAGCATGTCGTTCACGTCCGTGGCCTGCACCGCGCCGGGCAGCGCCACGTCGCCGTGCATCACGAACACCGGCTTGCCCCACTTGAGGCCCAGCGCCATTTCAGACAGCGTGCCCATGTTGCCGCCGATGGCGACCAGGCACACGCCGCTGCGCGCGACGATGCCGTTGCGCATCTCGCCCATGCCGGTGGGGATGGCCACGCTGAGCCATTCGTTGGCGTTGCGGTCGTCGTCCTCGGGCAGGATGCCCACGGCGATGCCGCCGGCTTCCACAGCGCCGCGCGAGGCGGCCGCCATCACGCCGCCGCGCCCGCCGCAGACCACCGCCATGCCAGCGCCGGCCAGCGCATGCGCCACCGCATGGGCGGCCTCGCACTCGGCCGGGCCGCCGTCGCCGGGGCCGATGATGGCCACCGGCTGGCGGTGGCGCGCAGGCCCCCGCTGTTTCTGCGCGAGGCGTTCCAGCGCCTCAGTGACCGGCGCCGGCAGCACCGCCGCGCTCGCGCCTTCGCGTAAAGACATCGCCCACTCCCATCACGATCACACACACAACCATCAGCACCAGCGACAGGGCCGCCGCCACCGCGAAATCGGAACCGCCGTCGCCCACCTGCGCCAGCAGCATCAGCGGCAGGATGTTGAGCTGCGTGCCCACCAGCGCCAGCGCCGTGCCGTAGGTGCCCATTGCTATCGCGGCCACCATGCAGGCGTTCGACAGGACCGAAGGCAGCACCTCGGGCACCACCGTGTCCCAGAAGGCGCGCGAGCGCGAGGCGCCCAGCGTGCGTGCCGCCTGCGCCGGGCGCAGGTCGAGGTTCGCGAACACCGGGTACAGCGACAGCGCCACGCGCGGAATCAGGTAGTAGGCATACGCAAAACCCAGGCCCGACACGCTGTAGATCCAGCTGCCGATGGCGGCCGGGTCGGCGCCCAGCCCCGCGAGCAGCTGCGTCACGAAGCCCGCCCGGCCGAAGGCCAGGATGAAGCCGTAGGCGATCACCAGGCCCGAAAAGGCCAGCGGCAGGCCCAGCAGCGTCATCATCCAGCGACGGCGCGCGGCAGGCTGGCGCGCCAGCTCGATAGCGATGCAGGTGCCCACCAGCGCCGACATCGCACCCGCCGCGAGCCCGAGCGCCAGCGTATTGCGCAACGCGCCGAAGAAGAGCGCGTTGCCGAACAGCCGCCCGAAGGCGCTGCCGCCTTCGCCGAAGGCCTCGGGCAGCAGCGCCGCCAGCGGCACCGCGAAGAACAGCGCCATGAAGGCCCACGCGGGCCAGGCGCCAAAGCGTCGCATGGCTGCTTACTTGCCCAGTGCGGCCTGCGCCCAGAGCTTGTCGATTTCCGCCTTGCGCTCCGAGGCCTTCACCACGTCGAGCGGCTTGATCTGCGGCGCGGCGGGCATCCTGGCGGCCACGTCGGCCGACAGCGGCGTGCCCGGCACGGCAGGGCGCACGAAGCCCTGGGCGAACAGCGACTGGCCGGCCTCGCTCATGATGAAGTTGAGCCACAGCTTGCCGGCGTTCGGGTTCGGGCCGTTCTTCACCAGGCTGATGGCGTAGGGCGCGGCCACGCTGGCTTCCTTGGGAATCACGACTTCCACCGCGTCGCCCATGCCGTCGACGTGCTTGGCCTTCAGGCCGTCGTTCTCGTAGCTGATCCACACCGGGATCTCGCCCTTGAGGAACTTGGCATAGGGCGTGGTGCCTTCCACGCGAAGCACGTTGCCGGCGGCATGCAGCTTGCCGAGGTAGTCGGTGCCGGGCTGCACGTTGTCGACGCTGCCGCCGTTGGCGTATGCCGCCGCGAAGGTCAGCACCTGGCCGATGCCGGTGGAGCGCGGGTCGAGGTACACCACCGTGTTCTTGAACTCTGGCTTGAGCAGGTCGGCCCAGCTCGTGGGCACGTTCTTCACCAGCTTCTTGTTGACCAGGAAGGCGATGTTGAGCGTGTGGATGGTGAACCAGCGGCCCTCGGCCTCGCGGAACACGGCCGGCAGCTTGTCGAAATTGACGGGCTTGAAGGGCGCGACCACGTCCTTTTTCACGGCGTCGACGGCGGAGGCGGCGAAGTAGTAGGCGGTGTCGGCCTGCGGGCGGCGCCTGGTCTTCTCGAGCGAGACCACGGTGGCGGCGGAGCCGATGTCGTTGTAGGTCAGCTCGATCTCGGGGTAGCGCTTCTTGAAGTCGCGGAACAGCGACTTCCAGTTGGCCCACTCGGGGCCGGTGTCGAAGGAGACGCACAGGCCTTCCTTCTGCGCCTCGGCGTACAGCGCCTTCTCGCCCGCGTAGAGCTCGGGGCCGTCGAAGGCGAATGCGGTACGGGCCGCGAGAGAGGCCAGCGGCAGTGCGCCGGCGGCCTGGATCAGATGTCTGCGTTGCATGGTGGCTCCTTGGAGGAAGAGGTCAGTGGTCGAGTAAGCGGAGGTGCTCGGGCGCGATGGCGATGGCCTCGCCGGCGGGCTTCGCCGATTCGGCGAGGAAGGGTTTGCCGGCGCCCGGAACTTCGAAGTCGTAGCGCGTGAGCGCGCCCAGGTAGCGCTGCGCGCCGGTGCGACCCGCGAGGCGATTGACGGCGTCGGCGGCAGGGTCGGGCCGGATGTGCTCGGGGCGCACCAGCACGTGCACCTCGGTGCCGAAGGCGCGCCGGCCGGTGTCGGCGAAGAGCTCGGCAAAACCCATGTCCAGCCGGCCGGGCGCAGCCACCTTCGCGGGCAGGATCGTCGAGAGCCCGACGAACTCCGCCACCGCGCGGCTCGCGGGGTTCTCGTAGATGTCGCGCGGCGTGGCGATCTGCAGCAGCCGGCCGTCTTTCAGCATCGCCACGCGGTCGGCCATGGCCAGCGCTTCCTCCTGGTCGTGCGTGACCAGCAGCGTGGTGGCATTGAAGCGCTGCTGGATGGCGCGGATCTGGTCGCGCAGGTGGCCGCGCACGCTGGCGTCGAGCGCCGAGAGCGGCTCGTCGAGCAGCAGGGCGCGCGGGTCGATGGCCAGCGCGCGGGCCAGCGCCACGCGCTGCTGCTGCCCGCCCGAAAGCTGCGCCACCGCGCGACCGGAGAACTCGCCCAGCCCCACGATGTCGAGCAGCTCCTGCGCGCGGCGATGCCGCTCGGCCGTGGCCACCTTGCGCAGCTTGAGGCCGTAGGCGACGTTGTCGAGCACGCTCAGGTGCGGAAAGAGCGCGTAGCTCTGGAACACCATGCCGATGTGGCGCTGGTGCACCGGCGTGCGCGACATGTCTTCGCCGTCGAGCGCGATGCGGCCGGTGTGGCCCGTCTCCAGGCCCGACACCAGCTTGAGCAGCGTCGACTTGCCCGAGCCGCTGGGCCCGATCACCGCGACCAGCTCGCCGGTGTGCACGTCGAGCGACACCTCGTGCAGGCCGTGCGTGCTGCCGGGGTAGTTGTAGCTGACCTTGTCGAGGAGGAGGCTCATGGCGTATCGGTTCTGCCGCTTATGCGCGTTGCTTCACGAGGGAGGAGGAAAGAAGCGCCGACGCGCTCGCCAGCACCAGCAGGATCACCGTGGCCGCGCAGGCGAAGCCCGTCGCGCCGTAGAAGGCCTGCAGCAGCACCACCGGGTAGGTGCGATTCTGGAAACTCGTGAGCAGGTTCGACACGCCGAACTCGCCCACCGAAATGGCCGCCACCATCACCAGCCCGCTGATCAGGCTCTGGCGCAGGCTGGGCAGCACGATGCCGGTGAACTGCTGCCAGCCCGAGGCGCCGAGCGTGGCGGCGGCCTGCTCCAGCCGGCCGAGGTCGAGGTGGCGCAGGTCGGTCAGCAGCGTGTTGGTGAGGTAGGGCAAGGTGAGGATCGCGTGCGCCGCGATCAGGAGCGGCATCGAGCCCAGCCAGGGCGCCAGGTCGGTGTTGAACACGATCATGTAGCCGAAGGCCAGCGTGATCGCCGGCACCGCCACCGGCGTGGCGCTCACGATGCGCGCCGCCAGGCTGCCGCCGCGCCGCGCGCCGTGGTACAGGGCATAGGCCAGCGGCAGGGCCAGCACGGTGTTGATGGCACAGGCCGACATGGCCACCACGAGGCTGCTCACGAAGGCCTTGCGGAAGGAGGTGTCGAGCCAGAGGTCGAGATACCACTGCCCGGTGATGCCCGTGGGCAGCAGCGTGTTGGTCCAGTTGCCGCCCACGCTGCCGACCAGCAGCAGCGCGATGGGCAGCAGCAGGTACAGGCCGTAGATGAGCGAGATGACGCGAACCAAGCTTGCCTCCGAATGTCATGGGCGCCCGGCATACTTTCCGGATGCGCTACTGTTCGCGCCGGGCTTGCCGCCGCGTTGCCTCGAATTCTAGGAATCGCGTACGAACTTATGGGTGAAAGTTGGATGACGACACTTGAGCAATCGGAAAGCGTTTTTCACGCGGCTTTCATGAAGCGGGGCCATGCATGAAGCGCGACTGCCCCACCATCCAGGAGCTGCTGGCCTTCGACGCCGTGGCGCGCCACCAGAGCATCACGCTCGCGGCCGGGGCCCTGTGCATCACCGTGAGCGCGGTCAGCAAGCAGATCGCGGGGCTCGAAGCCTTCCTGGGGCGCGAGCTGCTGCAGAAGAACGGGCGCGGCGTGCAGCTCACCCCGCAGGGGCGCGTGTACTGGCAGAAGATCTCCGGCGGCCTGCGCGCCATCGAGACCGCCACCTTCGAGGCCCGCTCGGGCGACGCGGGCGCCGGCCTGCTCACGCTGGCGAGTGTGCCCACCTTCCTCACCAAGTGGCTCATTCCGCGCCTGCCCGCCTTCAGCCAGAAGAGCCGGCATGTGATGCTGAGCTTCAGCCGCCACCTGGAGCCCAGCGACGGCATCCCGGCCGGCGTGGACGCCGCCATTCGCTACGGCCCCGACGGCTGGCCCGGCGTGGTGTCCGAATACATCGCAGGGCGCGAGTTCGTGCTGATCGTGGCGCGCTCGCTGGTGGAAGGGCGCCATCGCATCGCGCAGCCCGCAGACATCGTCGGCCATACGCTGCTGCACCACGAGGGCGCACCCAGCGCCTGGCGCCAATGGGCCGCGCAGCACGGCGTGCCCGAGGTGCAGACCGTGGCCGGGCCGCGCTTCGCCCAGTATTCGGCGCTGATCCAGGCGGCGCTCAACGGACTGGGCATCGGCCTTGTGCCCAAGCTGCTGGTGCAGGAAGAGCTCGCCGAAGGCGCGCTGCTGAGCCCCTGCGGCACGCCGGTGAGCGTGAACCAGGGGCACTACCTCTGCTACCGGCCCGACCGCCTCGATCTGCCGGCCTTCGCGGCGTTCCGCGAATGGCTGCTGGAGGAGGGGCTCAAGTCGCGCGGCGTGGAGGCCGAAGCGTGAAGCAGCCATCTTCGCTAGGCTCTCGACCAATACGGACAAGCAAGGAAACGAACCGATGAAAGTCGCAGTCATGGGAGCCGGCGCGGTCGGCTGTTACTACGGGGCGATGCTCGCGCGCGCCGGGCACGAGGTGGTGCTGATAGGCCGGCCCTCGCACGTGGAGGCCGTCAACGCCAGGGGCCTGCGCCTGGAGACCAAGGCCTTCGACGAGCACGTGAAGGTGGCCGCGAGCACCGAGCCCTCGGCCGTGCAGGGCGCCGATCTCGTGCTGTTCTGCGTGAAATCGACTGACACCGAAGCGGCAGCCGGGCAGATCAAGCCGCATCTCGCCCCTGGCGCGCTGGTGCTCACGCTGCAGAACGGCGTGGACAATGACGAGCGCGTGCGCTCGGTGCTGCCGTCATCGAACGAGGTCGCGGCAGCGGTCGTCTACGTCGCGACCGAGATGGCCGGGCCCGGCCACGTGAAGCACCACGGACGCGGCGAGCTGGTGATCGCCCCTTCGGGCCGCAGCGAGGAAGTGGCCCGGCAGCTCGAAGCCGCCGGCGTGCCCACGCAGATATCGCCTAACGTGCGCGGATCGCTGTGGGCCAAGCTGATCCTCAACTGCGCCTACAACGCGCTTTCCGCCGTCACGCAGCTGCCCTACGGCGTGCTCGTGAAGGGCACCGGCGTGACCGACATGATCCGCGACGTGGTGGCCGAATGCCTCGCGGTTGCCAGGGCCGAGGGCGTGGAAGTGCCCGGCGACACCGACGCCGCCGTGCGCGCCATCGCGCAGACCATGCCCTCGCAATACTCGTCCACCGCGCAGGACCTGGCGCGCGGCAAGCCCAGCGAGATCGACCACCTCAACGGCCTGGTCGTGCGGCGCGGCGAGGCGCTGGGCGTGCCCACGCCGGCCAACCGCGTGCTGTTCGTGATGGTGAAGCTGCTTGAGGGCAAGCAGCAGGCGGCCCGAGCCTAGCCGGGCATCGGCTCGCGCATCGTCACGAACTCTTCGGCAGCCGTGGGGTGGATGCCCACCGTGCTGTCGAAGATCGCCTTCGTTGCGCCCGCGCGCATCGCCACCGCGAAGCCCTGCACCACTTCGCCGGCATCGGCGCCCACCATGTGCAGGCCCACCACGCGGTCGGTGGCCTTGTCGACCACCAGCTTCATGAAGGTGCGCTCGCTGCGGCCGGAGAGCGTGTGGCGCAGCGACTTGAATTCGCTGGAGAACACCGTCACCTCGCCGAACTTCGCGCGCGCGTCGAGCTCGGTGTAGCCGCAGGTGCCGATGTTCGGGTGCGTGAACACGGCGGTGGGAATGAACTCGTAGTCGAGGCGGCGCTTGCCCTTGCCGAAGAGTTCGTCGACGACCACCATCGCCTCGGCCAGCGCCACCGGCGTGAGCTGCACGCGGGTGGAGACGTCGCCCACCGCGTAGATCGACGGCACCGAGCTGCGGTAGTGCGCATCGACCGCGATCGCGCCGCGCTCGTCGAGCTTCACGCCCGCCGCTTCGAGGCCCAGCCCCTGCGTGTTGGGCACGCGGCCGGTGGCGAAGAGCACGGTGTCGGCCTCGATCTGCTGGCCGCGCGCGAGCGTGACCGTGAGCCCGCCGGTGCCGCCTGTGCCGCGGGTTACCGATGCGACATCGCAGTTCAGCCGCACGTCGACGCCGGCCTTGCCCATCTCGTTGGCCAGGAACTGCCGCACGTCGTCGTCGAAGCCGGTGAGCAGGTGCGCGCGTCGGTGCAGCTGCGTGACCTTGGAGCCCAGCCCGTTGAAGATCGACGCGAACTCGCAGGCGATATAGCCGCCGCCCACCACCAGCAGGCGCTTGGGAAACGGTTCGAGGTCGAACATCGCGTCGGAGGTCACGATGTGCTCGCGGCCCTGGATGTCCGGCACGAAGGGCGTACCGCCGGTGGCCACGAGCAGATGGCGCGCGGTGTGGCGCTTGCCGTCGACCTCCACCGTGTGCGGATCGACCAGCTGGGCCCATCCGGTGACGAGCGTGACGCCCGCGTTCTTCAGCAGCGAGGCGTAGATGCCGTTGAGCCGCGTGATCTCCTTCGCGCGCTGCGCCTTCAGGCGCGCCCAGTCGAACTGCGGCGCCTCGGAAAGCGTCCAGCCGTAGCCCGCGGCTTCCTCGAAGGATTCGGCATAGCCGGCCGCGTAGCTGTAGAGCTTCTTGGGAATGCAGCCCACGTTGACGCAGGTACCGCCCAGATCGGCGGCCTCGGCGAGGGCGACGCGGGCGCCGGTCTGCGCCGCCATGCGCGCGGCGCGAACGCCGCCGCTGCCGCCGCCGATGACGAAGAGATCGAAGTCGAATGTGGGCATGGGAAAGCTTGGCTCCTTTGGCCGCCGACTGTAGCGGCGGGCCGAAGGCGGCGCTTCGGACGGGGCTTGCTTGACTCTGGAGCTGCTTCAGGGATTCCACTGCCCGCGGGCCCCGCGGGAGTTCATCGCCACCGGCGACGCTTGCGCGGGATGCCAGCTCTCAGGGGGAAACACATGGGCATGCTCGAAAGACTCTTCGGTGGACACGGCGGGTCGCGTCATGGCGGTGGCGGCGGCGGCCACCACGGCTCGCGCGGCGGATATGGCAACGGCGGATACGGCAACGGCGGATACGGCAACGGCGCATCGCCATCGGGCAGGGGCAGCGCATGTCCGTCATGCCGCGCCGTCAGCGCGCCCGGCGCGCGCTTCTGCCAGCAATGCGGCGGTTCGATGCAGCCGGCTGCCTGCAGTCAGTGCGGCACCGCCGTGCAGGCCGGCGCAAGGTTCTGTGCGCATTGCGGCCAGCCTGCGGAAGGTGCACCGCGCGGCTGAAAAGGCGCCGGCTACTGGCGTGAGTCCGGGGAAGTCCAGAGCCTGCGCGGATCGTCGCCGGCGGGCTGGCCCGGTTGCGGCGGCGTGCCGCGCTGCTGCTGGAGCGCACGCAACTGGGCCTGCTGCAAGGCCTGTTGCTGAGCCTGCGCCTGCTGCTGCATCTGCGCGGTGCGTTGCTGCAGCTCCTGCTGCTGGCGAAGCATCTGCTGTTGGGCCAACGCCTGTTGCTGGGCCGCGCGTTGCTGTTGCAGCTGCATCTGTGCCGCCTGCTGTTGTTGAAGCAGCTGTTGCTGCTGCAGGGCCTGCGCCTGCGCGGCGCGCTGCTGCATTTCCTGCTGCTGGCGCAGGGCCTGGCGTTGCTGCTGCTGGAGTTGCAGCTGCAACTGCTGTTGTTGCTGCCAGCGGTCCTGTTCGGCGCGATCGCGCCATTCGCGTCGCTGGCGCCAGTCTTCCTGCCGGCGCCACTCCTGCTGCTGGCGCCAGTCCTGCTCGCGCTGCCATTCCAGCTGTTGCTGCTGGGCAGCCTGGGCGGCGCGTTGCTGCTCCATCCACTGCGCTTGCTGCCGGGCCTGTTCGTATTCGATCTGCTGCTGTCGCGCGATCAGTGCCGCGGGCGGCACCGCCACGGCCGGCTGGGCGTAGCGTACGGGGTCGTCGTACCGGCCACGCTCGGCCACCCAGGTGTCGAAACTGCCGTTCTGCGAGCGCGTGGTGCGCACGGTCGTGAGGTTCCGGCCCGACACCGTGGTCTGCTGGCGCCCGGTCAGCAGTTGCGAGATGCCGTTCTGGCCACGCAACGTGAGGTGGCCCGAGGCCACCGCCGCCCAGGTGGTCGTCGTGTCGGCCTCGTCGACGGCGATGCGGTATTCGCCCGGCGCGCCGATCACCGCCGAGAGATTGGGCGTGTCGATGCTGATGCGCTGGCCCGGGGCCATGTCGCGCACGCTCAGCTGCAGGTTGCCCCGGCCGGCGTTGATGCGGATGGTGTCCTCGTCGATGCCGGTGAACTCCACGTAGGTTCCGCCGTCGAGCCGCAGCGCGGCTGGGCCGATGTAGACCTCGGCGCGCGCGTTGCGGTCGGTCCAGATGCGGTCGCCGGCGCCGAGTTCGCGCCCGGGCCGGGCGGCGGACCAGCGATCGTCGCCGGCGGACGAGACGCTCACCGTTCCCTGCTGCAGGTTCAGGCGCCCGATGGACTGCGCGTTGGCCGCGAAGCCGGCGCACACCAGCGCCAGCCCGAGCAGCAAGCCGCGCAACGGGCGTTGAAGGGCCGAAAGGCTTGTTCTTGTGCGAGTCATGTGATTTCTCTGATCCCCGGATGTACGAATGCGATGGCGTTGTGACTAACGCGCGAGAATCCGCTGCCGCTGTCAGCGCTGCTGCGTTGCTTGGTGAAGCGCGCGTGCACTCGGCAACCGGTTGTAAGGAGGGACACCGCATGAAAAACCAGAACAACGCACGGCCCGTAGGCGCATCGTGCTTCCAAAACAATAGCGTGACTGCGTTTTGCGTCGCGGCTGCCATCGCCATGCTGGCGGCCATGCCCGCTACCGCCCAGCTAGCCCGCAAGCCGTCGTACTACCAGCAGCAGAGCCAGCCGCAGCCCGAAGGCCCGGCCGCGCAGCTCGTTCCCCGCCCCGCGGTGCCCTCGTCGCTGCCCGCGCTGCGCAGCCAGGCCGACTTCGACCAGCTCGCCCGCGTCTACGACGCCGGCACGCCGATGCAGCTCGCGCACGTGCTCTTCGTCATCGACCGGCAGGCCAAGCCGCCGCGCATGTACTACATCGACACGCCGCGCTACCAGCTGCATGTGCGCTTCCTGCGCGACACGCGGCTCGCGCCCAGCACCGTCAAGCGCGAGATCGACCGCAACTACCTCGTGCCCGACCGCCGCTTCCTGTTCGGCACGCTGAGCTGGCAGCAGAACATCGGCAGCTTCACCTACGAATTCTGGGAAGGCGACAAGCTCACCGCGCCGCTGCTGCGGCAGGCCGAGCAGCAGGTCAGGGCCAGCTTCTTCGGCCCGGTGAAGTTCAAGACCAACTCCACGCTGCACGAGCGCGTGGCGAAGGAAGCCGGCATCGACTTCGTGAGCCAGGAGGCGCTGATCCGCGAGCAGCCCTTCCTGCCGATGAACCTCGGCACCGCTACCGGCCGCGTACGCATCGTGGACGACGACGCGGGAATCAACGCGCTGCTGCCCGACGACATTGCCGTGCTGCGGCAGGTGCCCATCGGCCTGCCGCCGGTGGCGGCCGTGCTGACCGAGCGGCCCTCGACCGCGCTCTCGCACGTCAACTTGCTGGCCAAGGGCTGGGGCATTCCCAACGCCTACGTGCGCGATGCCGCCGCGGTCCTGAAGGAGCATGCCGGCCAGTGGGTGGCGCTGAAGGTCGCCAGCTCGGGCTACCAGGTGCGCCGGCTCACGCCGGAGGAGGTCGCCGCGCTGCCGCCGCGCGCGGTGCGCACCGCTGCCGCCGGCGCCGTGCCTGGCAGCGCGCGCGCCATCAAGCCGGACCTGCGCGAGAGCCGGCTGCTGCCCCTGGCCTCGCTGCGCGCGCGCAACAGTGCGCAGTGCGGCGTGAAGGCAGCGAATCTCGGAGCGATGCAGGCCGCGCACATCCCGGGCACCTCGGTGCCCGACGGCTTCTGCATTCCCTTCGCGCACTACGACCGCTTCATGCACGCCAACGGCCTGGCCGATCGCATCGCGCGCATGCAGCAGCAGCCGGGCTTCGCGAGCGATCCGAAGGTGCGCCAGAAGGCGCTGGCGCAGTTGCGCGACGAGATCGTGCAATGGCCCGTCGATGCCGCCACTGCGGCCGGCTGGCGCGCCGCATGGCAGTCGCAGCTCGGAGGCGGCGGCGTGTTCGTGCGCAGCTCGTCCAACTCCGAAGACCTGCCCGGCTTCAGCGGCGCGGGGCTCTACACCACCGTGCCCAACGTCAAGACCGGCGATGCGCTCGAAGTGGCCGTGAAGAAGGTCTGGGCCTCGGTGTTCAACCCCGAGGCCTGGGAGGCCCGCGCGGCGGCGGGCTTCGGCGCCGAATCGGTACTGATGGGCGTGTTCGTGCAGACCGCCATCGATTCGGCCAACGCCGGCGTGATGATCACCCGCGACCCCTTCGACGCCGGGCATCCGCACATCACCTACATCTCCGCCAAGCGCGGCATCGGCATCCGCGTGGTCGAGGGTCGGCGCGTCGCCGAGCAGGTGATGTACTCCAGCTGGTCCAAGGCCATCCAGGTGCTCAGCCGCTCGGCCGAAGACACCGCGCTGCAGCTCGACAAGGACGGCGGCGTGAAGGAGGTGCCGGTGGAGGCCGGCCGCAACGTGCTGACCGACGACCTCGTGGTGCGGCTGGCCAATGTGGGCGTGGCGGTCAAGCGCACCTTCAACGGCGTCGACCAGGACATCGAGTGGGCGACGGTGGGCGAGAGGATCGTGCTCCTGCAGGCGCGGCCGTATGTGGAGAGGCGGCGCTGACGCCGGACCGGGGGGCCTTCGACCTGCGGCTGCCAGCTCAGCACAACGGGTAGTAAATGAAAAACCGCCATCCCCAGACAGCCAGCAAGGCAACAGCCATCCAGAGAGAGTGATGTGCTTTTTTCTTTTGGATCGACTGGATGACTGACCAAACGAGGAGCGGAATCAAAAAGGCGAAAGAAAAAAACCTGGCGCTGATATCGTCGTCAAGCGGCAACCCGCAAAAAGTCAAACCCTCGGATTTGGCGTTGGGCTCGTCCAGCATCCATTCATACTTGTTCATCGGCATGAGAAGCATGAAGGCAATCCAAAAAAAGGCATACGCCGATGCAAGTATCAAACCTGTTTTTTTCATCGTCAAATTTTATTTAGAAGCGTTAGAACGTGGCCGCGGTGCTCCAGCATCCTGCGTCCATATTCAGAAAACTGCCTGCCTTGGCTGTCGGGAGGAAGCTTGATGGAGTTGACAAAATCACCCAAGGCTCGCTCGATTCCTCGGTTGTAGCGAGAGCCGGCAACGATGAATTGCTCGTCCGTGAGATTTGAAGTATCGATGCCCGGGTAGTCGTATACGATGAGATTTTTCAGGTGCTGAGCAACGACGATCAAATTGAAGGCATCGGTCTCGAGGCACGTGATCAGGTTCATTCGATCCGGGTACGACAGCAGCTCGACCGGAATCCCAAGCTCCTTCGAAGCAACTCGCAGTTGAATGCTTACCGCACCAACGGATGTTTCTTCGGGTGGTTTTCCAAACTTGACAGGTCTTCCCGCTAGCGTTCGCTGCAATGTGCGTCCTTGAAATGCGGGTCTTTTTATGCCGTCGGGCTTGCCGCCCACCTCGGCCCAGGCGACACAGGCGAGCAGCACAGGAGGGATTCGATGCTGCTGCGCCGCATCTTTGATACGGAATTTATTGCAAACAACCCAGCCATCTTTGTAGGCCTGTAAATACGGTCGGCCGCCGCCCATTTTCTCTGACAAGACACGCCATTTGAAAATGTCCCAGCTATTCCATTTGGGATAACTCGAATTGTCCGGCGCGCAAAACTCCCTGCCACTCATGCATCGCTCCCTTTTTGAATCCGGGCATCATAGTGAGAGCGAATAATTAATTGATCGGCAGCCTGAGAAATTCTGCACGCTTGAATATTTATTTATTCAGGGTGCGCGGCACGCCGGGCAACACACAACCGACCGAGCGCATTCATTCCTGAAAAGCGCTCGTCTTGGAGTTCGGGCGACTGCAAACCGCACGGACCGATCGGGCGTTTCATCCCCCGTACGTCGCACCATCGGCCGAACGAGGGGACCCATGCCTCCTCGCCACGACCTGCTTCTACTTGTACAGCAGCTGCGGCAGCCACAACCCGATCTGCGGCCACATGTACAGCAGCACGATCGCCAGCACCTGGATGCCCATGAAGGGCAGCATGCCAAGGAAGATCTGGTTGAGCGTCACGTGCGGCGGGCTCACGCCCTTGAGGTAGAAGGCTGCCATCGCGACCGGCGGCGACAGGAAGGCGGTCTGCAGGTTCAGCGCCACCAGCAGTCCGAAGAACAGCGGGTCGACGCCGAAGTTGTCGAGCAGCGGGATGAAGATGGGCATGAAGATCACGATGATCTCGGTCCATTCCAGCGGCCAGCCCAGCAGGAAGATGATGACCTGGCTCAGGATCAGGAACTCCACCTTGGTGAGGTTCATGCCGAGCACCCATTCCTCCACCAGCGCCTGCCCGCCGAGCAGCGCGAACGCGGCAGAGAAGATGGCCGAGCCGACGAAGAGCCAGCACACCATGGCCGATGTCTTGGCCGTGAGGAATACCGACTCCTTCAGCACCGAGAGGTTGAGGCGCCTGTAGGCCGCCGCCAGCAGCATGCCGCCGAGCGCGCCCATGGCGGCCGCCTCGGTGGGCGTGGCAAGACCCAGCACGATCGAACCCAGCACCGAGAGGATCAGCAGCACCAGCGGGAAGAACGACGCCAGCAGCATCTTGAAGATCTCGAGCCGCGCGAAGCTCAGGAACAGGTAGAACAGCGTGACGATGGCGCCGAAGACGGCGAAGGTGACCCACCACCAGGTCGGTGCGGGTCGCTGCGTGGCGGCCTCCGTAGCAGCAGCGGCCGAGGGCTCTGCGGTTCCTGCGGCGGGCGCGGGGGGAACGGCCGGGGCTCCCGGCGGCTCGGACAGCGCCGCCTGGCTGGAGGCCGTGGCCGGTGCCGACGGCTGCATATCGTCGCTGGGCGGCTCCTGCAGCCCACCTTCCTGCGGTGGTTCCTGCAACCCGCCTTCGACCGGCGGCTCCTGCAGGCCGCCGGACTCCGGCGTGCCGCTGCGCACGGCCCCGATTTCCTCGATCTCGTAGCGCGCCTGCGCTTCCACCGTCGTCACGGCCTTGTAGCTGAAGGCGGCCAGCAGCAGGAAGATCACGCCCGGCATCGCAACGATGCCGAGCTGCTTCAGCACATGCGAGAAGGGCACGCCGGCATTGCGCCGTCCCTTCAGCAGGCCGACCAGCGCATGCGCGGCGGGGCTGTCGGCCAGCCGCTGCGACAGCGGCGGCAGCGGCACGACGCGCTCCGCCTGCGAGAGCGGCGGCGCCCACTGCGGCTTGAGCCAGGCGACGATGATCACGTACAGCACATAGAGCGAAGCCAGCATCAGCCCCGGAAAGAACGCGCCCGCATAGAGCTGCACCACTGACACGCCAGCCGTCGCGCCGTAGACGATGAGCAGCACCGAAGGCGGAATCAGGATGCCCAGGCAGCCGCCCGCGGTGATCGAACCGGCGGCCAGAGGCACGCTGTAGCCCGCGCGCAGCATGGCTGGCAGTGCGAGCAGCCCCATCAGCGTGACCACCGCACCCACGATGCCGGTGGCCGTCGCGAAGATGGTGCAGGTGACCAGCGTCGCCACGGCGAGTGCGCCCGGCAGCCGCGCGAGCGCCAGGTGCAGGCTCTTGAATAGCGACTCGATGAGATTCGCGCGCTCCACCAGGTAGCCCATGAACACGAACAGCGGCACCGCGATGAGTACGTCGTTCGCCATGGTCTTGAAGGCCGACTGCACCATCAGGTCGAGCGTGCGGTGCCAGTCGCGGTCGTAGGCCAGCCAGGTGAAGAGCATGCCCATGCCCATCAGCGTGAACGCCGTGGGAAAGCCCAGCATGATGGCCACCACCACCAGCGAGAGCATCAGCAGGCCGAGGTGGCCGTTGGTGATGGTGGGGGCATTGGCCAGCACCGCCACCGCGCCGATCACGATCAGCGCCATGAACGAGAGGCCGAACCAGAGTTCGCGGCGGATCATCGCGCGGCCTCCTTCGAGGCGACGACGCGGTCGAGCGCGGCGATGTCCTCGTCCTTCACGTGCACCATCTCCTTGAGCTTCTCGACGTCGACTTCCTCCACGTCCTGCTCGCGCGAGGGCCAGGTGCCCTCGCGGATGCAGCGCACGCAGCGGATGATCTCCACCAGCCCCTGCAGCAGCAGCGTGAAGCCCGCCAGCGGAATGACGTACTTGAACGGGTAAAGCGGCAGCGGCTCGGCCGAGAAGGTCTGCTCGCGGATGGCGAGCGACTCGCCCGCGTAGACCCATCCGGCCCAGGTCAGCGCCACGATGCCCGGCAGGAAGAAGACGACGTAGAGCACCAGGTCCACCAGCGCCTGCGTGCGCGGGCGGAAGAAGCCGTAGAGCACGTCGCCGCGCACGTGGCCGTTCTTCGAGAGTGTGTAGGCGCCCGCGGTCATGAACATGGTGCCGTACAGCATGATCTGCGCGTCCAGCACCCAGGCGTGGGGCCTGTTGAGGGCATAGCGCGAGAACACCTCCCAGCTGATCAGCAGCGTGAGCAGCAGGGCGCACCAGGCGAAGGTCTTGCCGATCCATGTGGAGAACCGGTCGACCGCCAGCAGGAAAGATTGCATCGGAACGAACTCCTCGCCGCGTCATTCGTGTCTCGCGCGGCAGCGTGGGCGCAGGCATGAAAAGAGGGCACCGCCAGGGTGCCCTCGCGTCGCATCGATCCCGTTGGCTCAGGTCTTCTTCGCCTGCCGTCCGAAGTAGTGGTTGTAGGCCATCTTGAAATCGACGCTGTAGTCGTTCTGCCACTGGCCCGCGCGCTCGGCGAAGGCGCGCTGCGAGTCGAGCACCTTCTTGAACATCGGGTTCTCGGCCGACTTCTTCGCGATGGTCTTGTCCCACGAGGCGAGCTGCGCGCGCAGCACCGCGTCGGGCGTCTTGTAGAACTTGATGCCGGCCTTCTTCAGCTCCTCGTAGTCCTTGGAGTTGCGGTCGATGGCCTTCCAGCTCATCTCGGCGCTCGCGGCCTGCGTGGCGTACTCGATGATGGACTTGAGCTCCGCCGGCAGCGCCTTGAGCTTGCCGCCGTTGAACAGCACCTCGAACTGCTCGCCGCTCTGGTGGAAGCTCTGCAGCATGCAGTTCTTGGCGACGTCGGGAAAGCCCAGCACACGGTCGCTCGACGCGTTGTTGAACTCGGCCGCGTCGATCAGGCCGCGGTCCAGCGCGGGCACGATCTCGCCGCCGGGCAGCGGGTTCACGGCCGCGCCCATGTCGGTGAACACGTCCACCGCCAGGCCCACGGTGCGGAACTTCAGGCCCTTCATGTCCTCGGCCTTGGCCACCGGCTTCTTGAACCAGCCCAGCGGCTGCGTGGGCATGGGGCCGTACAGATACGAGACCACGTCGAGGTTCAGGCCCTTGTAGATCTCCTCCATCAGCGCCTTGCCGCCGCCGTAGGTGTGCCAGGCCAGCACCATGTTGGCGTCCATGCCGTAGCCCGGACCGGACCCCCACAGCGCGAGCGCCGAGTTCTTGCCGTACCAGTACGCGACCACGCCGTGGCCGCCGTCGAGCGTGCCCTTGGCGACCGCGTCGAGCAGCTGGAAGGCGGGCACCACCGAGCCGGCGGGCAGCACCTCGATCTTCAGGCGGTTGCCCGCCATGTCGTTGACCTTCTTCGCGTAGTCCTGTGCGTACTCGTGGAAGATGTCCTTCGCGGGCCAGGTGCTCTGGAAGCGCAGGGTGGTGGTCTGGGCCATGCTGACCATCGGCACGGACATGGCGCCGGCGGCCACGGCCGCGCCCTTGAGCAGCCCGCGGCGGCGGGGCATCTTGCTGTCTGTCATTTGTCTCTCTCCAAACGGTTCTGACTTGGGAAAACCCAGGCTGTCCGTCTTGGAGTTATGGTTCGACAGGCCCAAGGCGCCATCTTTGGCGCGCGGGAGCACTCAACAAACAGGGTTTTCACGAACCGGTGAAAAATTCCGGGCCATGAAAACCCGCATCGCAAGGACACGAGACAGATGACAGAACCCGTCGAGAACAAGGGCTACGCCGGCGACGTGACGCCCGAGCAGGCCGCCCGATGGACCGCCAGCGGAGAGGCCGTGCTGGTCGACGTGCGCACCGACGCCGAGCGCGAATGGGTCGGCTATGTGCCGGGCGCCGTGCCGCTGGCATGGAAGCAGTGGCCCGGCATGGCGATGAATCCGGCCTTCGACGAAGGCATCCGTGCCGCTGCCGAAGGCGGCAGGAAGCTGGTGCTGCTGTGCCGCAGCGGCGTGCGCTCCATCGCAGCGGCCAAGCGCGCGACAGAGCTGGGCGTGGAGGCCTACAACATCCTCGAAGGCTTCGAGGGCAACCCGGACGAGAACGGCCACCGCGGGCTGACCGGCGGCTGGCGCAAGCGCGGGCTGCCCTGGCGGCAGAACTAGAGAGCCGCTCGCCTCACTCGGCCGTGGCCGGGTCGATCACGCTGTAGACCCGGCCCACGCGGTTGGCAGGGAAGCCGCCGAGCTCCGCGTGCCGGCGCACCAGTGCCTCGTCGGTGGCCTGGTAGACGCAGTAGACACGGTCGTCGGTCACGTAGCTGTGGATCCACTGGATGTCGGTCCCCATGCTGCTGAGCACGCCGCAGGACTTCTGCGAAATGGCCTTCAGGTCCGACGGGGTGAACTTGCCGGCGCCGGGGATGTCTCGCTCGATAACGAATTTGGGCATGGTGGTACTCCTGTCTGGCTGTCAGAATCGGTCGAAGGCGACCAGGTCCTATGGTGCCGACGCGAAGCCGCCCCGTATTGCCCGCTCCGCCTGACTTGTTGACCGAAACCCCGTCCTCGCTTGCCGGGAGGTGATCATGGATGTCTTGTCGGACGTGCTGCGGACCATCCGCCTCGAGGGCGCGCTGTTCCTCAACGGGGACATGTATGCACCCTGGTGCTTCAAGGTACCCAAGGGTAGGGACATCGCCCAGCTGCTCAGGCCCGGCGCGAACCGGCTGGCCATCTGCCACCTGGTGCTGCAGGGCGAATGCTGGGCCCAGGTCGACGGCGGGGAGCCGATACGGGCGCATGCGGGCGAAGTGATCGCCGCGCTGCACGGCGACTCCCATGTGCTGGGCAGCGGCCTGCACCATGCGGCGGTGGACATGTCGCATGTGGTGAGCCCGCGCGCGCCCGAACTGGAGCGCGTGCGCTATGGCGGCGAGGGAGATCGCACCTTGCTGGTGTGCAGCTGGTTCGCGTACGAGGGCGACGCGCCCAATCCCGTCATGGCGAACATTCCGCGCCTGTTCACCACGCAGCTGCGAAGCAGGCCGGCGGGCCCGTGGATCGAGCAGTCGGTCAACTTCGTGCTGGGCGATGCGGCTTCACGCTCTCCGGGTTCGGAGATGGTCGCCGCCAAGGTGGCGGAAGTGCTGTTCGCCGAAGTGCTGCGCGGCTACATCGAGTCCGCGCCCGCCAACAACCCCGGCTGGCTGGCGGGCCTGCGCGATCCCCACGTGAGCCGCTGCCTGGCGCTGATGCACGCCGAGCCCGCGCGCAACTGGACGGTCGATGAGCTGGCGCAGGAGACCCACACTTCGCGCAGCGTGCTGGCGGACCGTTTCACCGAGCTGGTGGGCGCGCCGCCCATGCACTACCTGGCGCGCTGGCGAATGATCCTGGCCGCCGGCATGCTGCGCAGGGACCAGTGCAACCTGGCGCGCATCGCCGAAGGCGTGGGCTACGAATCGGAGGCCGCCTTCAACCGCGCGTTCAAGCGCGAGTACGGCGTGTCGCCAGGGGCCTGGCGGCACAACGGCGCCTGACCCCGGTCTTGCTCAGAGCGCCGGAATCCGCAGCTTCTGCCCCGGATAGATCTTGTCCGGATGCGACAGCATCGGCTTGTTCGCCTCGAAGATCACGTTGTACTTGTTGGCGTCGCCGTAGTACTTCTTCGAGATGGCCGAGAGCGTGTCGCCGCGCACCACGTCGTGGTACTGGGCGGGCGGCGCGGCCGGGGCGACGAGGTTGTTCTCCACGCTGGTCACGTTCGCCACGTTGCCGGCGGCGAGCGAGGCCTTCTCGCTGGCTTCCTGCGACGGCGCCTGGCCCGCAAGGGTGACCACGCCGGTGGCGGCGGTGTAGGTCACTTCCAGTCCCGTGAGGCCGAGGTTCTGCGTCTCGATGTAGGTCTTGATGGCGGCGGCCGCGGCCTGGTTGGCGTCGGGCGTGGCGGCCTGGGCCGACGAGCCGCCGAACAGCTTCTCACCAGCCTCCTTGATGAAACTGAGCAATCCCATGGTTCTCTCCTTGTGCGGTGGTGGGTGGAACCCGCCAATGTAGAGGCGGAAGCCGGCGCGCCTGCGTAGGCCCATGCCGCGTGTGTCAACGACGTGCCAGCCGGAATAACAACAAAGTCGCAATAATCCCGCGCATGTCATCCCCCTTCCTCGCCATCGACATCGGCAACACCCGCCTCAAGTGGGCGCTCTACGACTCGGCCCGCCCCGGCGCCGCGTTGCAGGCGCAGGGTGCCGAATTCCTCGACCACATCGAACGGCTGGCCGACGGCCCGTGGGCCGACCTGCCTTCGCCCGGCTCCATGCTGGGCTGCGTGGTGGCCGGCGACGCGGTCAGGCGCCGGGCCGAGGAGCAGATCGTCGAGCGCTTCGACTGCACGCCGCGCTGGGTGATGTCGAGCGCGGGCGAGGCCGGCATCGTCAACGGCTACGACCACCCCACGCGCCTGGGCGCCGACCGCTTCGTGGCGATGATCGGCGCGCGCCACCGCATGCTGGCCGCCGCCAAGCCGGGGCAGCCGCCGCGGCCGATGGTGGTGGTGCTGATCGGCACGGCCGTGACGGTCGAGGCCATCGACGCCGACGGCAAGTTTTTGGGCGGCCTGATCCTGCCGGGCCACGGCATCATGCTGCGCGCGCTCGAGTCGGGCACGGCGGGCCTGCACGTGCCCACCGGCGAGGTGCGCGAATTCCCCACCAACACCAGCGACGCGCTGACCAGCGGCGGCACCTACGCCATCGCGGGCGCGGTGGAGCGCATGGTGCAGCACGTGCGCTCGCACTGCGGCGCCGAGCCGGCCTGCTACATGACCGGCGGCGCGGGCTGGAAGATGGCGCCCGTGATGAACGGGCATTTCGAGCTGGTCGAGAGCCTCATCATGGACGGGCTCCTGGTGATTGCCCGCGAGCGGGCTTCGAACTAGACAGAGGCGAAGAGGCTCAGGGGCGCATCAGCGCCTCGGCCATCGCCTGGAACGCCGGCAGCGTGAGCGGGTCGTTCGCGCCGTTGGCTGCCACCGGGTGCGCCGCGTAGCGCACGATCACCATCTCCGCCTTCGGGTCCACGTAGATGCTCTGGCCGTGGATGCCGCGCGCCATGTACGCGCCGTGCGGGTTGTGCGAGACCCACCACATGTCTCGGTACGACCAGCCCTTGAGCAGCGGGTAGCCCGCCTTCACGAACCTGGCCGGGTCGCCGCCGCGCTGGATGTCTTCCACCACCGCCTTCGGAATCGCCTGCTGCCCGTTGGCCGCGCGGCCGCCGTTGCGCATGGTCTCGCCGAAGCGGGCCAGGTCGCGCAGCACGGTGTTGAGGCCGCCGCCGCCCGACTCGGTGCCGATGCGGTCGACCATGAAATACGCATCCTGCTCGGCGCCGATGCGGCGCCAGATCTTCTCGCTCAGCAGGTCGGCCAGCGACTGGTTGCTGGCGCGGCGAACGATCCAGGCCAGCACCTCGGCGTTGACCGTCTTGTAGGCGAAGCCGTCACCATGCTCGCCTTCCTTCTTCAGCGTGACGAGGAATTCGTAGAACGACTTCGGGCCCGTGTAGTTCGCGCCCTGCGTGAGCATGCCGCCGGCGCGGGCGTAGTCCCAGATCTCGGCCTTGGGGTCGGCATAGTTCTCGGAGTAGTGCACGCCCACGGTCATGTCCATCACCTGGCGCACGGTGGCGTCGCCGTAGGCGCTGTCCTTGAGTTCGGGGATGTACTTGGTGACCGGCGCGGCCGGGTCCAGCTTGCCCTCGTCGGCGAGGATGGCCGCCAGCGTGCCCACGAAGGACTTGGTGACCGACATCGCGATGTGCGGGCGCTCGGGCGTGAGCGCGCCGAAGTACTTCTCGTAGACCACCTTGCCGCGGTGCATCACCAGGATGCCGTCGGTGTAGGTGCCGGAGATCATCTGGGCGAAGTTCAGCGTCTGCTCGCCGCCCAGGGGCTTGAAGGTGACGGCCTCGATGTCGAAGCGGGCAGGCGCCGAAGGCAGCGGGCTGGCCGCGCCGCTGCCGCGCCATACGTTGGCCGTGGGCACCGTCTCGCGCACGTGCGAGAAGCTCCAGCGCGTGCGCGGAAACACGCCGCCGGCCGGGTTGTCGAAGGTGATGAGCTTGTCTGGCGGGGGCGGGAAGCCCTTCATCCAGCCCATGGCGTCGACCGAGGTGGCGGCGGGGTCGGGCAGCGCGGGAGGCGTGGGCGTCTGTGCGGAAGTGGTGTTCACGGCGAGCAGGGTGAATGCGGCGGCGAGCGCCGTGCGTGCTGGAGAAAGAGGCATGTCGTTGTTCTCGGTGAAAGGAGTCAGCGGCCGCTGAAGCGTGCCGGGCGGCGTTCGATGAAGGAGCGCACGCCCTCGGCGGCGTCCTCGCTGTTCGACAGGCGCTTCTGCGTCTCGATGAATTCCGACACGGCGGCCAGCGGGCCCTGCTCCACGGCCTTGATCACGTTCAGCCGCGTGGCCACCACCGCCAGCGGCGCTTGCGCCGCGATGCGCTGCGCGATGGCCAGCGCCGCATCGAGCTCCTGCCCGGCGGGCACCACCTTCTGCACGAAGTTCAGGCGCAAGGCCTCGGCGCTGTCGAACTCGTCGGCCGTGAGCAGGTGCAGCATCGCGTTGCCCACGCCCGCGCGCTCGGCCATGCGCAGCGTGGCGCCGCCCGTGGCCATGATGCCGCGCTGCACTTCCATCTGAGAGAAGCGGCAGTTGTCGGCCGCCACCACGATGTCGGCGCCCAGCATCAGCTCGATGCCGACCGTGAAGCAGATGCCCTTGACCGCCACCACCATCGGCTTGGTGCGGCGGCGGTAGTCGGGCAGGCCGAAGTCGTGCGGCTCCACCAGCCCGGCGGGAATCGCCTTCTCGCCGCGCTTCATGTACTCGGTGACCGCGGGCAGATCCAGGCCCGCCGTGAAGTGGTCGCCGAAGGCATGCAGCACGCCCACGCGCAGCTCGGGGTCGTCGTCGAGCCGGGTGTAGGCCTCGGCCAGCTGCCTGAACATCGGCGGCGTCCAGCCGTTGCGCTTGGCCGGGCGGTTGATGCCGATCAGCAGCACGTGGCCGAGCACCTGGGTGTCGATGCAGCCTTCTGCCGGCGGGGTGGTGGGCGTGGCGGTCATGTGAGCGGTCTCCTTTTCTTATCTTTTCAAGGAACACCGCGGAACCGGCTTTGCCGGGCCGCTGGTGTTGCCCCCGGTAGGGGGTTGGCGAAGCGACACGAAGTGCGCGAAGACTGGGGGCGAGCCAGTGTCAGTAGGTGTAGACGCCGCGGCCGGTCTTGCGGCCGAGCTGGCCGGCGGCGACCATTTCCTTGAGCAGCGGGCAGGGGCGGTACTTGGAATCGCCGAACTGCTCCAGATACACCTCCATCACGGCCAGGCACACGTCCAGGCCGATCATGTCGGCCAGCGCCAGCGGGCCGATGGGCTGGTTGCAGCCCAGCTTCATGCCGGCGTCGATGTCTTCGGCCGTGGCGATGCCCTCGGACAGCACGAAGAAGGCCTCGTTGATCATCGGCACCAGGATGCGGTTGACCACGAAGCCCGGGGCGTTCTTCACCGTGATCGGCGACTTGCCCAGGCGCTCGGCCAGTTCCTTCACCGTGTCGTGCGTGGCGTCGCTCGTGAGGTAGCCGCGGATCAGCTCCACCAGCGCCATCATCGGCACCGGGTTGAAGAAGTGCATGCCGATGAAGCGGTCGGCGCGCGAGGTGGCAGCGGCCAGCTGGGTGATCGAGATCGACGAGGTGTTGGAGGCGATGATGACCTCGGGCGCGAGCATCTCGTCGACCTGCTTGAGGATCTTGAGCTTGAGCGCGTGGTTCTCGGTGGCGGCCTCGATGACCAGCTGGGCGCCCTTCAGGTCTTCGTAGTTCGTCGAGCCCTGGATGAGCGCCAGCGCGGCGGTCTTCTGCTCGGCGGTGAGCTTTTCCTTCTTGATCAGGCGGTCGAGGCTGCCCGACACCGTGGCCAGGCCCTTGTCGACCGCCGCCTGGGCGATGTCGACCATCACCACCTTCACGCCGGCCACCGCGCAGGCCTGCGCGATGCCGTTGCCCATCGTTCCGGCGCCGATGATGCCTACAGTCTGGATAGCCATGAGAGAACTCCTTGGAGAAAGCAAAAAGAAAAGGGGCGCGCGCGGCGGGCGCCACGGCGAAAGACATCGATTGTGAAGCAGCACCGCGCCCGCGCCGTTCCCGCGTGCGACACTGGCGGCTGCGGGTGGCTTACAGTCCTGCGGTTGCTTTTTCCAGCCTTTTCGACTCCCGACCATGACCACCCTCGGCACCCCCCTTTCTCCCTCCGCAACCCGCGTGATGCTCCTGGGCTCCGGCGAACTCGGCAAGGAGGTGCTGATCGCCCTGCAGCGCCTCGGCGTCGAGACCATCGCCGTCGACCGCTACGAGAACGCGCCCGGCCAGCAGGTGGCGCACCACGCCCGCACCATCACCATGAGCGATCCGGCGCAGCTGAAGGCGCTGATCGAGGCCGAGACGCCCGCGCTGGTGGTGCCCGAGATCGAGGCCATCGCCACGCCCATGCTGCAGGAGCTCGAAGAAGCCGGCACCGTGCGCGTGATTCCCACCGCCCGCGCCGCCCGCCTGACCATGGACCGCGAGGGCATCCGCCGCCTGGCCGCCGAGACGCTGGGCGTGCCGACCAGCCCCTACAAGTTCTGCGATTCGCTGGCCGAGCTGCAGGCGGCCATCGACGGGGGCATCGGATATCCCTGCATCGTCAAGCCGGTGATGAGCAGCTCCGGCAAGGGCCAGAGCAAGATCGACGGCCCCGCCGACGTGCAGAAGGCCTGGGACTACGCCATGGCCGGAGGGCGGGTCAGTCATGGCCGCGTGATCGTCGAGGGCTTCATCGACTTCGACTACGAGATCACCCTGCTCACCGTGCGTGCCAAGGACGCCACCGGCGGCGTGCAGACGCAGTTCTGCGACCCCATCGGCCACGTGCAGGTCAGCGGCGACTACGTGGAAAGCTGGCAGCCCCACCCCATGGCGCCCGCTGCGCTCGCGAAGGCGCAGCAGATCGCGCAGGCCGTGACGGCCGACCTGGGCGGCCAGGGCCTGTTCGGCGTGGAGCTCTTCGTGAAGGGCGACGAGGTCTGGTTCAGCGAAGTCAGCCCGCGCCCGCACGACACCGGCATGGTCACCATGGCCACCCAGTGGCAGAACGAGTTCGAACTGCACGCGCGCGCCATCCTCGGCTTGCCGGTGGACACCTCGCTCAAGAGCCCGGGCGCCAGCGCGGTGATCTACGGCGGCGTGGACGCCACCGGCATCGCCTTCGACGGCGTGGCCGATGCACTGCGGGTGCCGGGCAGCGACATCCGCCTGTTCGGCAAGCCCGAGAGCTTCACCAAGCGCCGCATGGGCGTGGCGCTGGTGCATGCGGCCGACACCGACACCGCCCGCAAGCTGGCCAAGGAAGCGGCCTCCCTGGTCAAGCCGCGCAAGGCGTAGCCAGTTTCCGCAAGCCGCGCCGCAAGGGCGCGGGCATGGTGCGGGGGCTGCCGGGCCCAGTCGGGTGCGGGTGCGTGCGGATACCGCGGGCGCCCGATGCCTCCCACACTGGACGCTCGCAACGATCCACCGGAGACACCATGCTGCACCCCCAGGCGCGCGCCCTGCTGGACTTCATCGAGGCGCGCGGCATTCCGCCGACGCACACCCTGTCGCCCGCCGATGCGCGGGCCTTCTATCGCGAGCGCCGCACCACCACGCAGCCGCTGCCGCCCGAAGTGGCCGAGGTGCGCGACCTCGCCGCCGACGGGCCGCACGGCACCATCCCGGTGCGCCTGTACCGGCCGATGGGCTCCGGCGTGGGGCCTTTGCCGGTGCTGGTGTACTACCACGGCGGCGGCTGGGTCATCGGCGACCTCGACACGCACGACGTGCTGTGCCGCCAGCTGGCCAATGGCGCTGGCTGCGCGGTGGTCGCGGTCGACTACCGCATGGGTCCCGAGCACCGCTTTCCCGCAGCCGTCGACGACGCGCTGGCCGCCACCCGCTGGGTGCGCCGCGAGGCCGCCGCGCTGGGGCTCGATGCGAGCCGGCTCGCGGTGGGCGGCGACAGCGCGGGCGGCAACCTTGCGGCGGTGGTGTCGATCGCCGCGCGCGACGCAGGCGACTTGCCCATCGTCTACCAGCTGCTTATCTACCCGGCCACCGACATGCGGCGCGGCCACGCATCGCACCAGGCCAACGGGCAGGGCTACCTGCTGACGGCGGACACTATCCGCTACTTCCACGACCACTACATCACCGACCCGAAGCACGATCTCGACTGGCGCGCTTCGCCGCTGCTGCACCCCGATCTTTCGAAGCTGCCGCCCGCGCTGGTGCTCACCGCCGGCTACGACCCGCTGCGCGACGAAGGCGCCGCGTATGCCGAAGCGCTCACGGCCTCCGGCAACAGCGCCGTGTACGTGTGCTTCGAGCGCCAGATCCACGGTTTCGTGCCGATGGGCAAGGTGCTCGACGAAGCCGATGCGGCGGTCGCGCTGTGCGCCGCAGAACTGCGCCGCGCGTTCGCGGCGGCATAGGGGAAAGTCCCCGCGCAAATCGGCGCAAACCCATATCGCGCAGGCGGCCCGCGCCGCTACGATCCAGCCAACAAAGGACGCCGCCACGAAGCGGCAGTCCACCGATGCAGGAGACAAGCACCATGCAGCGAACGAGGACGACGCCGCCCGCGCGCGGTGCCGAGAGGCAAGGCGAACGCCTGATGTGGCTCACGCCGCATCGCGTGTTCTACGCCGGCTTGCTCGGTGCGGCTGCCGAGCGCACGATGGGCGGGCACGGCGTGTACGTGTCGCCCGCCGGCGCGCCGCCCACGCGCATCCGCATCGGCGGCGGGGCCTGGATGAGCGGCGAGTTCATCGTGGTGCCGCCGCACGTGCCGCACGAGGTGGAGACCGCGCATCCGCTGATCTTCAATCTGCTGATCGAGTCGGAATCGGTCGACCCCGCGCGCATGCCGGCTTTCCTGCAGCACTGCGGCCCGGTGGAGGCGCCGGCCTTCGTGCAGCGCGTGCGCGATGCCCATGCGAACCTGCTCGCGGCCTCGGCGCGCGGCATGAACTTCGAGGGCTTCGACTTCGACACCATGTTCTTCGGCGAGCCGCTCGCGCAGCGCGCGCTCGACGCGCGCATCCGCAAGGTGGCCGACGCCATCAACGCCGACCCGGCCTCGCCGGCCTCCGCGGAGGAGTGGGCGGCTTCGGTGCACTTGTCGTTCTCGCGTTTCCTGCACCTGTTCAAGCAGGAGACCGGCATGGCCTTCCGCGCCTTCCGGGCCTGGAAGCGCGCGCGCAGCCTGCTGCGCTACGTGCGCCAGAGCAGCACGCTGACCGACATCGCGCTCGACACCGGCTACCCCGACTCCACGCACTTCAGCCATTCGATCCGCCAGGTCTACGGCCTCAAGCCCAGCGACATCGTGGCCGGCTCGCGCCGCCTCGTGCTGCACGACGCGGCCGGCGGCAGCGGCGGCTTCACCCGGCAATGAACGCGGCGGAACAGAGTCCATGCAGATTCTCCAGCTGCTGCTGTCGGGCATTGCGCAAGGCTGCATCTACGGCCTGATCGCGCTGGGCTTCGTGCTCATCTACAAGGCCACCGAGACGGTGAGCTTCGCGCAGGGCGACCTGATGATGCTCGGTGCCTTCGGCGCGTTCGCGGGCATGTCGCTGTTCGGCATGCCGTTCTGGCTCGCGGCCATCCTCGCGGTGGTGGCGATGGCGGCCTTCGGCGTGCTGCTGGAACTGGTGGTGATCCGGCCGATCCTCGGGCAGCCGCAGTTTTCCATCGTGATGCTGACCATCGGCATCGCCTACGTGGCGCGCGGGCTCGTCACCATGGTGCCGGGCATCGGCACCGAGACGCACACGCTGGCCGTGCCCTACAAGGACCAGATCTGGAAGCTGGGCGAGCTGGTGGTGAACCTGGAGCAGTTCGTGATCATCGTGGCCACCGCCATCCTGTGCGGCCTGCTGTTCGCGATGTTCCGCTACAGCAAGCTGGGCATCGCGATGCAGGCCTCGTCGCAGAACCAGCTCGCGGCCTACTACATGGGCATTCCGGTGAAGCGGCTCAACGGGCTGGTGTGGGGGCTCGCGGCGGCGGTGGCGGCCATCGCGGGCATGCTGCTGGCGCCCATCACCTTCGTGCACGCGAACATGGGCTTCATCGGGCTCAAGGCTTTTCCGGCGGCGGTGGTGGGCGGCTTCGGCAGCCTGCCGGGCGCGATCGTCGGCGGGCTGGTGATCGGCATCGTCGAGTCGTTCGCGGGCTTCTACCTGCCCGACGGTTTCAAGGACACGGCGCCGTACATCGTGGTGCTGCTGATGCTGATGATCAAGCCGAACGGCCTGTTCGGCGAGAAGCTGCGCAAGAAGGTCTGAACATCCCATGCGCTTCATCTTCAAAACGAGTTACGACCAGGACATCCGCCTCGCCCGCCACGGCGGCCATGTGTTCTGGTACGGCCTGCTGGTGGCCTTCCTGCTCGCCGCGCCGTGGATCATCGACGAGTACTGGCTCGCGCAGCTGACCTTCGTGCTGATCTACGGCATCGTCGGCCTCGGGCTGATGCTGCTGGCGGGCTTCACGGGGCAGTTCTCCATCGGGCACGCGGCGTTTCTCGGCGCGGGTGCGTACACGCAGGGTGTGCTGACGAACATCGGCGTGCCGTTTCCGCTGGCACTCGTCGCCGCCGCTGCGCTGTCGGCGGCGGTGGGCGTGGTCGTGGCCTTGCCGGCGCTGCGGGTGAAGGGCATCTACCTGGGCATCGCGACGCTGTCCTTCGGCTTCATCGTCGAGGAGGTGTTCGCGCGCTGGGAGAGCATGACGGGCGGCAACGCCGGCCTGCACGTGAAGTCGCCGCAGCTCTTCGGCTGGTCGCTGGGTTCGGGCGAGGGCTTCTACTTCCTGTGCCTGGTGGTGGCTGTGCTGGCGACGCTGGGCATCCTGAACCTGCTGCGTTCGCCGACCGGGCGGGCCTTCGTCGCCATCCGCGATTCGGAGATCTCGGCGCAGAGCATGGGCATCCACCTGGCGCGCTACAAGACGATGTCCTTTGCGATCTCGGCCGCGCTCGCCGGGCTGGGCGGCGCGCTCTATGCGCACAAGCTGAGCTTCATCTCGCCGGACCAGTTCAGCATCCTTCAATCCATCGACCTGCTGCTGATGGTGGTGATCGGCGGGCTGGGCTCGGTGCACGGCGCCTTCCTGGGCGCGATCTTCCTGATCGCGATGCCGCAGCTGATCTCCATCGGCAAGGACTGGCTGCCGGAAGCCATCGGACAGGCGCCGGGCCTGCAGGGGCTGGTGTACGGGCTGGTGCTGATCGCCTTCGTGCTGTTCGAGCCGCTGGGGCTGTACGGGCGCTGGCTGAAGATCCGCACCTGGCTGCAGCTCTTTCCGTTCTACCGCAAGGGCCTTTTCAAGCGGCAGAAGTCCTTCACCAAGTCGGATCGTCTGAGATGAGTGGCGGCGACATTCTTCTTTCGGCCAAGGAGCTGAGCGTGCGCTTCGGCGGCGTGCTCGCGGTCAACAAGGTGAGCTTCGACGTGCGGCGCGGCGAGGTGTTCACGCTGATCGGGCCGAACGGCGCGGGCAAGACGACGGTGTTCAACCTCATCAGCCGCATCTACACGCCGACCACCGGCGCGATCGAGTGGCATGGCGAGCCGGGCGGGCCACTCGCGCTGACGCAGCAGGCGCCGCACGCCATCGCGGCGCTGGGCATTGCGCGCACCTTCCAGAACATCGAGCTGTTCGAGCATGCGACGGTGCTGCACAACCTGCTGATCGGTCGCCACACGCATCGGCAGACGGGCTTCTGGAGCGAGGTGTTCTTCACGCCGGCCACGCGGCGTGCGGAGATCGCGGCGCGCGAGAAGGCCGAGCAGGTGATCGACCTGCTGGACCTTCAGCACCATCGCGACTCGATGGTGGCGGGCCTGCCCTACGGCGTGCGCAAGGTGGTGGAACTGGCGCGCGCGCTGTGCACCGAGCCCAAGCTGCTGCTGCTCGACGAGCCTTCCTCCGGCCTCAACGTGGAGGAGACGGCGGACATGGCGTTCTGGATCCAGGACATTCAGCATGAGCTGGGGGTGTCGGTGCTGATGGTCGAGCACGACATGTCTCTTGTTTCCAAGGTTTCCGATCGGGTGCTGGCGATGAACCAGGGGGAAGTACTGGCTACTGGCTCGCCGGGGGAAGTGCAGGCGGATCCTCGTGTTGTCGAGGCCTATCTGGGGACCGTGGACGATGTGAGCAGCTTGAGGAGGGTGGCGGCGTGAATGCTTCGTTCGTTGCCTTTCGGGGGGCGCCCGGCGTGCGGCACGGCGCGTCCGCCCCCACTATGCCGGCCGCTTCGCGGCTCCCCTGCGGTGCTCGCGTTTCGCGGGGTCTCGCAGAACTCGCTTCGCTCAAACAGCTGCGAGCCCTTGTCCGCGAAACGCTGCGCTCCTCGGCGGCACAGAGGGGGCGGCCGCGCCGCGCCGCACGCCGGGCTAGGCTGAGTGGTGGAGGGCGGACATGAGCGACATCGTTCTCCAGCTGATGAACGTCGAGAGCGCCTACGGCCCGATCAAGGCCATCAGGGGCGTGAGCCTGAAGGTCCGCAAGGGCGAGATCGTGACGGTGCTCGGCTCGAACGGCGCGGGCAAGACGACCATCCTGAAGACCATCTCGGGAATCATCGATCCGCGCAAGGGCAGCATCGAGTTCCAGGGCGCGGACATCACCGCGAAAGACCCGGCCTACATCGTCCAGCAGGGGCTGAGCCACGTGCCCGAGGGGCGTGAGGTGTTCCCGCTGCTGTCGGTGAAGGACAACCTGCTGATGGGCGCCTACACCCGCAAGGACCGCGATGGCGTGGCGCGGGACATCGAGACGGTCTACGCCTACTTCCCGATCCTGCGCGAGCGGGCCGCGCAGGACGCGGGCCTGCTGTCGGGCGGGCAGCAGCAGATGCTGGCGATCTCGCGCGCCATCATGGCCGCGCCGCATCTCATCCTCCTGGACGAGCCGAGCCTCGGCCTGAGCCCGAAGCTGACGAAGGAGATCTTCGAGATCGTGGTGCGCATCAACCGCGAGCGCGGCACCACGATCCTGCTGGTGGAGCAGAACGCCAACATGGCGCTCAATGCCGCCGACCACGGCTACGTGCTGGAGAACGGCCGCATCGTGATGGAAGACTCCTGCGAACGCCTGCGAGAGAAGGAGGACATCAAGGAGTTCTACCTCGGCATGAAGGACGACGGCGTGCGCGGCGAGCGGCGCTGGAAAAAGAAGAAGACCTGGAGGTAGCGCCATGCAGCAAGGACTCTGGGACCTGAACACCTTCGCGCCCAAGCTCGACGTGGTCGTGCCCGGCGACACCATCCCGGCGATGTTCTGGAACGCGGTGAAGCAGCGCGGCGACAACATCTGGATGCGGCAGAAGAAGCTCGGCATCTGGCGCAGCTGGAGCTGGCACCAGACCGCCGACGCGGTGCGCGAGATCGCGGCGGGGCTGCAGGCCATCGGCTTCGCGCCGGGCGAGTGCGCGTCGATCCTGTCGAACACCGTCATCGAATGGGTGCTCGCCGACCTGGCGGTGCTCAGCTGCGGCGGAGTGTCCAACGGCATCTACCCGACCGACGCGGCCTCTCAGGTGCACTACCTGTGCGAGGACTCGCGCACCACCGTGCTCTTCGTGGAGGACGACGAGCAGCTCGACAAGGCGCTCGAGGTGCGCGCCGGCCTGCCCGGGCTGCGTCGCGTGATCGTGTTCGACATGGAGGGCCTGCGCGAGCTCGACGACGCCGGCGTGATGAGCCTCGACGCGCTGCGTGCCCTCGGCCGCGAGCGCCTGTCGGCCGACCCGCAGGCGGTGGAGCGCGCGGTCGCGGCCTGCCGCCCGGAGGACCTGGCCATCCTCGTCTACACCTCGGGCACCACCGGCAAGCCCAAGGGCGCGATGCACAGCCACGCGGGGCTGGTGTACACCGCGCGCGGCTACAACACGCTGGTGGCGCAGGACGACAAGGACGAGCGCATGTGTTTCCTGCCGCTGTGCCACATCGCCGAGCGCATGGGCGGCGAGTATTTCGCGATGTACACAGGCTCCATCCTCAATTTCGTCGAGAACCCGGAGACAGTGCCCGAGAACGTGCGCGAGATCGCGCCCACCGTGTTCACGGCGGTGCCGCGCGTTTGGGAGAAGTTCTATTCGGGCGTGATGATCGCGCTGAAGGAGGCCGGCCCGCTGCAGCAGGCGGCCTACAAGTGGAGCATCGGCGTGGGCGGGGAGATCGCCGATCGCGTGCTGGCCGGCCGGCCCGTGGGGGCAGCGCTGAAGCTCAAGTTCAGGCTGGCGCGCGCGCTGGCGCTGGACAACGCGCGCAAGCTCATCGGCATCCACCGATCGCGCTTTCTGGTAACGGGCGCGGCGCCCATCTCGCCGGAGCTGGTGAAGTGGTACCTGGCGCTGGGCGTGCCGATGCTGGAGGTGTGGGGCATGACCGAATCCTGCGGCGCCTCCACCGCCGTGCCGGCCGCGCGCATCAAGCCGGGCTCGATCGGGCCGGCCACCAGTTACAACGAGGTGCGCGTCGACCCGTCCACCGGCGAGATCCTGGTGCGCGGCCCCAATGTGTTCATGGGCTACCTCAACCTGCCGGAGAAGACAGCCGAGACCATCGACGCCGACGGCTGGCTGCACACCGGCGACGTGGGCGTGATGGACGAGGACGGGTATTTCCGCATCACCGACCGCATGAAAGACATCATCATCACCGCGGGCGGGAAGAACGTGACGCCCAGCGAGCTGGAGAACGAACTCAAGTTCAGCCTCTACATCACCGATGCCGTGGTCATCGGCGACAGGAGGCCCTACCTCACGGTGATCGTCATGATCGACCAGGAGAACGTCGAGAAATTCGCGCAGGACAACGACGTGCCGTTCAGCAACTACGAGAGCCTGACGCGCGCCAAGGAAGTGCAGGACCTGATCCAGGGAGAGATCGACCGCGTCAACGCCAAGTTCGCGCGCGTGGAGCAGATCAAGAAATTCTTTCTGCTGGAGACGCAGCTCAGCGCCGAGGACGAGGAGCTGACGCCGACGATGAAGCTCAAGCGCAAGCTGGTGCAAACGAAATACGAGCAGCGCATCGAGGCCATGTACCGCTGACCGGCATTGCAGATCCGTTTTTTTCGCCAACCCGAGGAGACAACCGCATGAAGCTCAAGACACTGACGACGCTGGCCGTGCTGGGACTGACCGCGACGCTCGCGTCCGCGCAGCAGCAGGGCGTGAGCAAGGACGAGATCCGCATCGGCACCATCCAGGACCTGTCGGGTCCGCTTGCGGGCTTCGGCAAGCAGGCGCGCAACGGGATGCAGCTGCGCGTCGACGAGCTCAACGAGCAGGGCAACGTCAACGGCCGCAAGCTCAAGCTCTTCGTGGAGGACTCGGGCTACGACCCGAAGAAGGCGGTGCTGGCGGCTCAGAAGCTGGTGAACCAGGAGAAGATCTTCATCATGGCCGGCCACATCGGCACGGCGCAGAACATGGCGGCGATGCCGGTGCAGTTCGACAAGAACGTCATCAACTACATGCCCATCACCGCGGCGCGCGAGATGTACGAGCCGCTCAACCGCCTGAAGTATTCGTTCGCGGCCACCTACTACGACCAGATCCGGCTGGCGCTGCCGAAGATGATCAAGGACAAGGGCGCCAAGAAGGTCTGCACAATCTACCAGGACGACGAGTTCGGCCTGGAGGTGCAGCGCGGCGCCGAGGCGGGCCTGAAGGCGGCGGGCATGGAGCTGACGGAGAAGACATCGTTCAAGCGCGGCGCCACCGACTTCAGCTCGCAGGTCGCGAAGATGAAGGCCGCCAACTGCGACCTCGTGGTGCTCGGCACCATCATCCGCGAGACCATCGGCACCGTGGGCGAGGCGCGCAAGACCGGCTTCAACCCGACCTTCCTGGGCTCCAGCGCGGCCTATACCGACCTGATCCACAAGCTCGGCGGCAAGGCGATGGACGGCGTCTACGCCACCATGACGGTGCAGAACCCCTACACCGACGAGCAGTCGCAGCCGCTGCGCTTCTGGGCCAACAAGTACAAGACCAAGTTCAACGAGGACCCGACGGTGTTCTCGGTGTACGGCTACGTGATCATCGACTCGTTCATCAAGGCCGCCACCAAGGCCGGCCCGAACCTCACGACCGACAGCTTCATCAAGGCCATGGACAGCATGACCTTCGAGCCCGACATGTTCGGCAGCCCGAAGAGCAACTACACGGCCACCAAGCGCCTGGGCAACGACCAGTCGCGCCTGTCGCAGATCAAAGACGGGAAATGGGTCGTGGTTTCGGACTATGTGACACCATAACGGGCACCATGCCCAATTACTGGTTGATGAAATCCGAGCCCGACGAGGTCTCGATCGACGATGCGCTCGCCGCGCCCGATGCCACCGTGGCCTGGACCGGCGTGCGCAACTATCAGGCACGCAACTTCATGCGCGACGGCATGAAGGTCGGCGACGGCGTGCTGTTCTATCACTCGAGCTGCCCGGAGCCGGGCATCGCCGGCATCGCGCGGGTGGCCTCGGGCATCAAGCCCGATCCGACGCAGTTCGACGCGAAGTCGCCGTACTACGACGCGGCGTCGAAGAAGGACGATCCGCGCTGGCTGCTGGTGGACGTGCAGGCGCTGCGCAAGACGCGCCTGCTGGCGCTGCCCGAACTGCGCGCCAGGCCCGAGCTGGCCGACCTGATCGTGCTGCGCAAGGGCAACCGGCTGTCGATCACGCCTGTGGAGCCGGCGCACTGGAAGATCATCGAGAAGATGCTGGCCTGAACCGGCCGCAGGCTTTTCAGCCGAGCTTGTTCAGGATCGGGAACAGCTTGCCGAGCCCGTCGGCCATCACCTCGACCGCGAGCGCGGCGAGGATCAGGCCCATCAACCGCGTCATGATGTTGATGCCGGTCTTGCCCAGCACGCGCGCGATCGGCTGCGCGAGCGAGAAGGCCAGGGCGGTGGCCAGCGCCACCACCACGCCGTAGCCGACCAGGATCGCGAGCTCCCACAGGTGCTGCGCCTTGTCGGCGTAGATCACCACGGTGGAGATGGTGGCCGGCCCGGTGAGCAGCGGAATGGTGAGCGGCACCACCGCGATCGACGCGCCCATCGACGCCTTCACCTCGGTGGCGCGCAGCTCCTCCACGTTGGTCTTGCTCTCGGCCGGCTTGGCGTTGAGCATCGACAGCGAACTCATGAGCAGCAGCAGCCCGCCGCCGACCTGGAAGCTCGCGATGGAAATGCCGAAGAAGGACAGCAGTTGCAGCCCCAGCAGCGCGCTCACCGCGATGACCACGAAGGCGCTGAATGCCGACATGCGCACCGTGTGGCGGCGCTGCGCGTCGCTGTAGCCCTGCGTGTAGTGGATGAAGAAGGGCACGATGGCCAGCGGGTTGACGATGGCCACCAGCGTGACCAGCGGCTTGATCAGGTCCATCGACGTGCTCATGCTCAACGGCCTCCAGTGACGTCGAGCAAGGCCGTGGTGGTGTAGCTCGCCTCGGGCGACAGCAGCCACAGGATGGCGCCGGCGATCTCCTCGGCGGTGCCGGTGCGCTTCATCGGCACCGTGGGCGCGAGCTCGAAGGCGCGGTCGGGCAGGCCGCCGGAGGCGTGGATCTCGGTGTCTATCAGGCCGGGGCGCACCGCGTTGACGCGGATGCCTTCCTCCGCCACTTCCTTGGCCAGGCCGATGGTGAAGGTGTCGATGGCGCCCTTGCTGGCGGCGTAGTCGACGTACTGGCCCGGCGAGCCCAGCCGCGCGGCGCCGCTGGAGATGTTGACGATGGCGCCGCCCGAGCCGCCATAGCGCGTGCTCATGCGCCGCACCGCCTCGCGCGCGCAGACGAAGCTGCCGATCACGTTGATGCGGAACATGCGCTCCAGCCGGGCGACGCTCATCTCGTCGACGCGCGCCATCTGGTCGACCACGCCTGCGTTGTTGACCAGCGCGGTGAGGCGGCCGAAGCGCGCGTCGACCTTCTGGAACATGGCGATGACCTGGGCCTCGTCGCCCACGTCGGCCTGCACGGCCATGGCGTTGCCGCCGCCGTCGCGGATGGTGCGCACCACCTCGTCGGCGGCCAGTGAATTGGTGGCGTAGTTGACGGCCACCGCGTAGCCGCGGCTGGCGGCGAGCAGGGCAGTGGCCGCGCCGATGCCGCGGCCGCCGCCCGTGATCAATAGCACCTGGTCCAAAACCTACCTCCTGCAGAGAAACTGCGTGTCAGTTAAAACGACTGGCTTGGATTACATCATCGGGGCATGCACATGAGCACCGGCAAGACCATCGACTACTACTTTGCACCCCAGAGCCCGTGGACCTACTTGGGGCATTCCCGCTTCGAGGCGATCGCCGCGGCCGCGGGCGCCACGGTACGGGTGCGGCCCATCGACATGGGCAGCGTGTTCCCGGTGTCGGGCGGGCTGCCGCTGGGCAAGCGGGCGCCGCAGCGGCAAGCCTACCGACTGGTCGACCTGGCGCGCTACTCGAAACACCTGGGGCTGCCGCTGAACGTCAAGCCGAAGTTCTTCCCGGTGGCCAGCGACGACGCGGCGCGCGTCATCATCGCGGTCGACATGCACGACGGCACCGAGGCCGCCATGCGCATGTGCGCGGCGGTGTTCCAGGCCGTGTGGGTGCAGGAGCGCAACATCGGCGACCCGAAGGTGCTCGACTCGCTGGTGGTCGAATGCGGGCTCTCGCCCAAGCGCGGCGAGCAGTCGCAGAGCCAGGCGGTGCAGGAGCGCTACGAGGCCTACACGCAGGAGGCCATCGACATCCAGGTGTTCGGCGCGCCCAGCTACGTGATCGACGGCGAGATTTTCTGGGGGCAGGACCGTCTCGACTTCGTCGAGCGCGCGCTGCGCCCGTAACCCCGGCATCCCTTCTTTTCTTCGGATGCCATCAAGGAGCAAGACAACATGGGTCAATTCATCGATCTCAAGGCCAAGGACGGCCTGAGCTTTCCCGCCTACGTGGCCGAGCCGTCGGGCAAGCCGCGCGGCGCGGTGGTCGTGGTGCAGGAAATCTTCGGCGTGAACTCGCACATCCGCTCGGTGGCCGACGGCTACGCGGCCGAGGGCTACCTCGCCGTGGCGCCTTCGACCTTCCAGCGCGTGAAGCCGGGCGTGGAGCTGGGCTACTCGGAAGACGACATGAAGAACGGCTTCGGCCTGAAGACGGCTGTCGAGGCGTTGCCGGCACCGGGCGTGCTGCAGGACATCGAAGCTGCCATCGCCTATGCGTCGAAGGCGGGCAAGGTAGGCATCGTCGGCTACTGCTGGGGCGGCCTGCTGACCTGGCGCGCTGCTGCCGGGCCTGTCGGCGGCGGTGCCCTACTACGGCGGAGGCATGACCTCGCCGGAGGAAACGGCACGCCAGCCCAAGGTGCCGGTACTGGCCCACTTCGGCAACCAGGACCACTGGATTCCGCTGGACACCGTCGAGGCGTTCAGGAAGGCGCATCCCGAAGTGGAAGTGCACGTCTACCCGGTGGGCCACGGCTTCAACTGCGACCAGCGCGGTTCGTACGACGCCGACGCGGCCAAGCTGGCGCGCGAGCGCACGCTGGCCTTCTTTGCGAAGCACCTCGGCTGAGGCCTTCTCGCGAATGAAGGAAGCCCGGTGCATGCCGGGCTTCCTTCATTGTCAGGACGGTTTGCGCTTCAGGCCGGGCCCGTCGCCCACGCGGGTCTGCAGGAAATCGAGCAGCGCGCGCAGCGCGGCGCTGTTGTGGCGCCGCTGCAGGTACGCGGCCGAAAGCCACATGTCCTTGCGCGTGTAGCCCTGCAGCACCGGCACCAGCTCCCCATGCTCGATGTGCGACTGCACGAGGATCGAGGGCAGGTAGATCACGCCGAAGCCGCGCATCGCGACGCGGATCAGCGGCGCGCCCTCTGTGCAGTCCATGCGGCTCTTGACGTGCACGTCCAGAGGCTGGCCGCCGTCGTCGAAGCGCCATACCGGTTGCGCGCCGAGCAGCGAGTGGGTAAGGGCCTCGTGGCTGGCCAGGTCTCGCGGGTGCTCGGGCTTGCCGTGCTTCTTCCAGTAGATGGGCGAGGCGCAAACCACCATTTCCATGAGCCGGAGCTTGCGCACGATGAGGTTGGCGTCTTCCACGGGGCCACTGCGGATGTCGACGTCGATGCCTTCCTCGGCGAGGTCGACGGTGCGGTTGGTCAGCTGCAGGCTGATGCTCACGTCGGGGTAGTAGCGCATGAAGTCGGCCAGCAGGTTCGGGAACTCGCCATTGCCCATGCCGTGCGGGGCCGAGATGCGCAGCCGGCCGCCGGGCTGGCTGGCGCGCTCCTGCAGTTCCGCCTGGGTGAGTTCGACCATCTCCAGCACTGGGGTGCTGCGCTCCAGCAGCAGCTGGCCGGCGTCGGTGAGGCTTACGGAGCGGGTGGAGCGGTTCAGAAGACGCACCCCGAAGCGGGTTTCCAGCTCGGCCACATACTTGCTGACGGTGGCCTTCGACATATCCAGCCTCTTGGCTGCCTGGGAGAAGCTGCCGTGCGAGGCGACCTCCCGGAAGGTTCTGATCAGATCGAGACTGTCCATGTGGATGGGTCCATTGTTTCCGTTTTGGGAACGCGATGGTTCGATTCTCCCGGGTTTTTCCTAGCTGGCTTGGGCGACACTTGCGTTACACGCCGACGTCGCCAGCCTGGCTGGGTCGTTGGAAGGAACTGAAATGAAGACCCCGAACATCGTCGCCGCCGCCCTTTTGTCGCTCTTTGCCGCCTCCGGCGCGCTGGCGCAGGGCTTCGAGCCGGTGCAGCCGCTCAAGGCCGTCACCAGCCGCAGCGATGTGGCCGCCGGTGCCGACGCCGCGGCGCGGGACGGGAATGTCTATGGCGACGTGGTCGCCGCGCCCCTGACCTCGCGGCCCAGTTCGCTCGACCGGGCATCGATTCGCGCCGAGGCCGTGGCCGCCGCCCACGCGCCGAACCAGAACCTGGACCGCCGCGCCTTCGTCAACAGCGAAGTGCCGCCGCAATTCCAGGGCGCCAGGCGCTAGGCCGGAAGTTTCTCCTCTCGGGCAAGGCCGGGCCGGTGCGAAACCGGGCCCGGCTTTTTGCTTTGCATGCCTTCATGTCGCCATTGTTTCAATAGAGGAAACACGGTGTCTCTGAACCGGGTGTTCTGGCAGCGCCGTTCCCCCGGAAACTCGCCGCACAGGCTCGCGAACCAGCAGGCCTGGTGGACGAACCATCCAGAGAACACCCTAGGAGAAATGACCATGAAGACCTCGCAAATCCTCGCAGCCGCCGCCCTCGCCCTGCTCGCCGCTACCGGCGCCCAGGCTGAAACCTACCAAGGCGTGAACACCGCTGTCTCGACCAAGAGCCGCGACGAAGTCAACGCCGAAGCCATGCGCACCGCCGCTGCTCCGAACCAGAACGTCGTGCGCGGTTCGCGCGGCGCGGAAACGGTTGCCGTGTCGAAGGACCGTTCGATCGTCGAAGCCGAAGCCGTTCGCACCGCCTACGCTCCCGACCAGAACGTGACCTCGGGTTCGCGCGTCAACAGCAAGGTCATCTCGACCATGCAGCACCCGATGGACGCTCGCGTTCAGGCACAGCAAGGTTCGGGCGCCGTCGCCAAGTAATAGAAGCGGCCCCGCTGGGGTCGTCGAAATCGAAAAGGGCCACGCGAAAGCGTGGCCCTTTTCTTTGGCGCGACAGATCTGGAGCGTCGGCGTGTCAGCGCGTGCGGGCGAGGTAGCGCTTGCGCCAGAAGATCACGACCAGCAGCACGGCGATGACCAGCATGGATGTCATCGCGATCCAGAAGCCGTCAGCCTTGTGCACCAGCGGGATGAATTCGAAGTTCATGCCGAAGATGCCGGCGATGAGGTTCAGCGGCAGGAACACGGCGGTGAGCACCGTCAGCACCCGCATGATGTCGTTGGCGCGGTGGCCCTGGACGCTGAAGTGCATCTGCACGGCCGTCTCGGCGTTCTGCTCCAGCCGGTGCACGTGGTGCACCACGCGCTCGATGTGCTCGAGCACGTCCCGGCTGCGGATCATGATGAGTTCCCGCTCGCGCTGCTCCGTCTCGCCCTTGGGCACGGGCAGCGTTTCGAGCGAGTCGATCCAGTCCTGCATGGCGGCGCGCTGGTCCTCGCAGATCTCGTCCAGGTGGTGCAGCGACTGGCGCGCCTCCATCAGCGCGCCCCAGTTGGTGAAGCGGCTGCGCGGGTCGATCAGCTCGGTCTGCCAGTGGTCGAGCTGCTTGGTGAGCTCGCGCCGCAGGTCGAGGTAGCCGTCGACGATCTGGTTGATCACGCGCAGCATCAGGTCCGACGGGCTGGTCGGCAGGCGGGCCGAGGTGGCGCGCACGTCGAGCGCCGGGGTGGCGCCGTCGGCCGAGGCCGCGGCCAGCAGCCGGGCGGCGAAGGCGTCGCGCACCGCGCCATCCTCGGGGTGCACCGACAGCAGGACGCGGTCGAACACGGCGAAGCCCACCGGCCGGGTGTCGACGCGGCGCAGCACGGGCGGGCCGCTGCGGGGCTGGCGCGGCGCGGTGGCTGAGACCGGGGCAGGCGGCGCCTCGTTGCCATTGCCTTTGCCGTTTCCCAGCGCCGCCTGGCCCTGGCCGTTGGCCAGCCGCCGGAACACCAGCACGTCGTACAGCGAGGTGTAGTCGTAGTGCGAGGGCAACTGGTCGTTGAGCAGGTCGGCCACATGCAGGTCGACCAGCTGCGTGAGGCACAGCGTCTGCAGGATCTGCTGGACCTCGGCCAGCGAGGCGCGGAATTCGTCCCGCGTGAGCGAGATCCAGAGGTAGCCGCTGGCGCCGCAGGCGCCCGGCACGGCCAGCGGCGCCAGCGCGGCGTGCTCGCTGACCTGTGACCGGTTGATTTCGAAGATGCGCATGCCCGGTTGCCGGCGCGCCGTTACTTCTGCAGCAGGCGCGCGGCGTCGAGCGCGAAATAGGTCAGCACGCCGTCGGCGCCGGCGCGCTTGAAGGCCAGCAGGCTTTCGAGCACCACGGCGTCGTGGTCGAGCCAGCCGTTCTGGGCGGCGGCCTTGAGCATCGCGTACTCGCCGCTCACCTGGTAAGCGAAGGTGGGCACGCGGAACTGGTCCTTCACACGGCGCACGATGTCAAGGTAGGGCATGCCGGGCTTCACCATCACCATGTCGGCGCCCTCGGCGATGTCGATAGCGACTTCGCGCAGGGCCTCGTCGCTGTTGCCCGGGTCCATCTGGTAGACCTTCTTGTTGCCCTTGCCGAGCGTGGCGGCCGAGCCGACCGCGTCGCGGAAGGGGCCGTAGAAGGCGCTGGCGTACTTGGCGCTGTAGGCCATGATGCGCGTGTGGATGTCGCCGCGGGCCTCGAGGGCGTTGCGGATGGCGCCGATGCGGCCGTCCATCATGTCGCTGGGCGCCACGATGTCCACGCCGGCTTGCGACTGCGCGAGCGCCTGCTTCACCAGCACCTCGACGGTCGCGTCGTTGAGGATGTAGCCGGTGTCGTCGAGCAGACCGTCCTGGCCATGGCTGGTGTAGGGGTCGAGGGCGACGTCGGTCATCACGCCCAGTTCGGGAAAGCGCGCCTTCAGCGCCGCCACCACGCGGGGAATCAGCCCGTCGGGATTGAAGGCCTCGCGGCCGTCGGGCGTCTTGAGGCTGGCGTCGATCACCGGGAAGAGCGCCATCACCGGAATGCCGGCGGCCACGCATTGCTCGGCCACGGGCAGCAGCAGGTCGAGGCTCAGGCGATCGACGCCGGGCATCGAGGGGACGGCATCACGGCGCTTCTCGCCTTCCTGGACGAACACCGGGTAGATCAGATCGTCGACCGTCAGTGCGTGCTCTCGCACCAGGTTACGGGTGAAAGCGTCGCGGCGCAGGCGCCGCGGCCGCCCGGCGGGGAACATGGCCAGGGGGGAAGATGATGACGTCATATATTCAAAATTGTGCCTGAAGCGACTGTTTACGACTCCTCGGCACGGGCGTTCGGTTGTCCTACAACTACGGAAATTAGTAGAACCAAGGTTTTCAGTTTTTTGCTTTAAATGTCAAAGAAAGTGGCGCAGTCGCTTGAAACCTTGTTTCGTCTTTGTTAAATTCTGACGCGGGCGGCTTGCCGCCCCCCGCTTTTCCTCCCTGAGCGGGTGCCTTGATGTGTGACAGCAAAAGGGCTTCCCAGCCCGACGTGAAGACGTCGGGCTTTTTTTTGCCTGTCGTACGAGTAGGCTGCCCCAAAACAGGGCTTTGCCGCGGAGAGGGCGCCACTAAACTGCCGCCATGCTCTGGGTCAAATCTCTACACATCGTCTTCATTGCAAGCTGGTTCGCGGGGCTGTTCTACCTGCCGCGGATCTTCGTGAACCTGGCGATGGTTCCGCCCGAATCGGTGGCCGAGCGCGAGCGCCTGCTGCTCATGGCGCGCAAGCTCCTGAGGTTCACGACCTTCCTGGCGTTTCCCGCGATCGGTTTCGGCCTGTGGCTCTGGCTGGGCTATGGCATCGGGCGCGGCCCGGGCAACGGCTGGATGCACGCCAAGCTGGCGCTGGTGCTGGTGGTGATCGGCTATCACCACGGCTGCGGCGTGCTGCTACGCCGCTTCGCGGCCGGCGAGAACCGGCGCAACGACCGCTGGTTCCGCTGGTTCAACGAGCTGCCGGTGCTGCTGCTGCTGGGCATCGTGATCCTGGTGGTCGTCAAGCCGTTCTGAGCCGCGCACCGATGCCCACGGTGGATCGGCCGCAGCACAAGTCAGCCGCGCTCCCGCTGGCGCTCGCCTACGGGGCGCTGATCGTCTACGCCAGCCTTTATCCGTTCGCCGACTGGCGCGACCAGGGAATCGCGCCCTGGGCGTATCTCTCGGCGCCCTGGCCGAAATATTGGACCGGCTTCGACTTCGCGGTCAACGTCGCGGGCTACGTGCCCTTCGGCTTCCTGTGCGCCCTGGCGGTGCTGCGCACGGGGCGCGCCGCCGGGGTATGGCCTGCGGTGCTGCGCGCCACCGTGGCGGGAGCGGCGGTTTCCTTCGCCATGGAGACGCTGCAGAGCTACCTGCCGGCGCGCATTCCTTCCAATGTGGACCTGGGGCTCAACACCGCGGGCGCGATCGTCGGCGCCGTGCTGGCGGCGGGGCTCGAGCGGCTGGGTGCGGTGGCGCACTGGAGCCGCGCGCGCTCGCAGTGGTTCGCCGAGGATTCGCGCGGCGCGCTGGTGCTGCTGGCGCTGTGGCCCTTCGCGCTGCTCTTTCCGGCGGCCGTCACCTTCGGGCTGGGACAGGTGTTCGAGCGGCTCGAGGTTGCGATTTCCGAATGGCTGCTCGACACGCCCTTCATCGACTGGCTGCCGCTGCGCCAGTTCGAGCTCGAGCCGCTGGTGCCGGCGGTCGAGCTGCTGTGCGTGATGCTGGGCGCGCTGGTGCCCTGCCTGCTGGGCTATCTGGTGGCGCGCTCGGTGGTGCAGCGGGCGGTGCTGCTGCCGCTGACGCTGCTGTCGGGCATTGCGGCCTCGGCGCTTTCGGCGGCGCTGAGCTACGGGCCCGAGCACGCCTGGGCCTGGCTCGGGCTGCCGGTGCAGGTCGGGATGGCGGCGGCGCTCTTCGCCGGTGTGCTGCTGCTGTTCGCGCCGCGCCGCCTGTGCGCGGCGCTGCTGCTGATGGGGCTGGTGCTGCAGCTGAGCCTGCTGAACCAGGCTCCCGAAAGCGCGTACTTCGCGCAGACGCTGGCCACGTGGGAGCAGGGGCGCTTCATCCGCTTCCACGGGCTGGCGCAGTGGCTGGGCTGGGTGTGGCCCTATGCGGTGATGGTCTACGTGGTGGCGGCCCTGTCGCGCCGCGGGCGGTCCGGAGCGGCTCCGACGAGCTGAGTGTGTGCGGATTGCTCGGCCGGAGCGAGGGTAGCGAGGGTGGTCACTAAAATCCGCCGATGCCCAGTTCCACCCCAGCCGCACCGTCCGGCTACTACGGCCGCCACATCTTCTTCTGCCTGAACGAGCGCAAGAACGGCGAGGACTCCTGCGCCATGCACAACGCTCAGGAAGGCTTCGACCGCTGCAAGGCGAAGGTCAAGGAGGAGGGGCTATCGGGGCCCGGCAAGGTGCGCGTCAACAAGGCAGGCTGCCTCGACCGCTGCGCGGGCGGGCCGGTGGCCGTGGTGTACCCCGAGGCCGTCTGGTACACCTTCGTCGACAGCGAGGACATCGACGAGATCGTCGAGTCGCACCTGAAGAACGGCAAGGTCGTCGAGCGGCTGCTGCTGCCCCCGAACGTCGGACGCTGAACTTTTACGCCGGCCCCCTGCTCGTACCTGCGCCAATGAATTCCCAGACCGAAAAGATCAGCCTCCAGGGCGCCGCCGGCGCGATCGAGGTGCAGCGCGACCAGCCCGCCGGAACCCCGCGCGGAATCGCGGTCATCGCGCATCCGCATCCGCTGTTCGGCGGCACCATGGACAACAAAGTGGTGCAGACGCTCGCGCGTGCCTTCGTCGCCAGCGGATGGACCACGGTGCGCTTCAATTTCCGCGGCGTGGGTGCCAGCGAAGGCGTGCACGACGAGGGGCGCGGCGAGCTGGAGGACATGCTGGATGTCGTCGGCCAGCTCGCGCCCGAGGGACCGGTGGCGATCGCCGGCTTCTCCTTCGGCGCCTTCGTCGCGAGCGGTGCCGTCGCGAAGCTGTGGGCCGGGCGCGAGATCCGGCAGATCGTGCTGGTGGGCACGGCCGCCGCGCGCAACAACGTGGCGGCGCTGCCCTTGGAGGCGCACGAGCGCACGCTGGTGGTCCATGGCGAGGCCGACGACACGGTGGCGCTGTCCGCCGTGATGGACTGGGCGCGGCCGCAGTCACTTCCTGTCACAGTCATCCCCGGGGGCGGTCATTTCTTTCACGGACAATTGCCGCTGCTCAAGGGTCTGGTCGTCCGCCATCTGCGCGCGGACATCGCTTGAAAGCCTCTTCGGCTTGTTTTCGTCTCTTTCCGAACTCCCAATGAACCGTTTTCTTGGCGTGCTCCGCACGCTGGTCTTTACCGCCGCCGCCTCCTTCAGCCTGATCGCCGCCGCCCAGATGCCGGCGCCGCCTGAAATCGCCGCGCGCAGCTATCTGCTGCTGGACGTGACCGCGAACCAGATCCTGGCCCAGAAGGACATCGACAGCCCGGTCGAGCCGGCCTCGCTCACCAAGCTGATGTCCGCCTACGTGGTGTTCGACGCGCTGCGGGCCAAGAAGATCACGCTGACCCAGACCCTGCCGGTCAGTCCCCGCGCCTGGAAGATGCCCGGCTCTCGCATGTTCATCGACCCCAAGATGCAGGTGCCGGTGGAAGACCTGATCAAGGGGCTGATCGTGCAGTCGGGCAACGACGCCACGGTCGCGCTGGCTGAAGGCGTGGGCGGCACGGTGGAGCATTTCGTCGAAATGATGAACGCCCAGGCCAAGGCGCTGGGCATGAAGAACACCACCTACAAGAACCCCGAAGGCCTGACGGCGCCCGGCCACACCACCACGGCCCGCGACCTGAGCATCCTGGCGACCCGCCTGGTGCGCGATTTTCCCGAGGAAGCCAAGTACTACGCCATCAAGAAGTACCGCTACCCGGGCACCCCCTCGACCAACGACACCAACCGCAACCTGCTGCTGTTCCGCGATCCGACCGTCGACGGCCTGAAGACCGGCCATACCGAAGCGGCCGGCTACTGCATGATCGCCACCGCAAAGCGCGACTTTCCCAACCTGACGGGCGGACGCCGCCTGCTGTCGATCGTGCTGGGCACCACGGGCGAGACCGTGCGCGCCAACGAGTCGCAGAAGCTGCTGAACTGGGGCTACACGGCCTATGACGCCGTGCGCCTGTTCGACGGCGGCCAGCCGGCGGCCACGCCGGCGGTGTGGAAGGGCAAGGCCAACGTCCTGAAGCTGGGCCGCCCCGAGCCGATCGTGGTGGCCGTGCCGACGGGCTCGGCCAACAAGATCAAGACCCAGGTGTCGCGCCCCGACCCGCTCGTGGCGCCGTTCACCAAGTACCAGGCGGTCGGCTCGCTCAAGGTCACGCTGGACGACCAGCCCCTGGCCGACGTGCCGCTGGTGGCCCTGGAGCCGGTCGAGCAGGCCGGCGTGCTCGGCCGCGCCTGGGACGCCCTGCGCCTCTGGATCAAGTAAGCCGGGGTAGGGAAAAGAGCCGAGCAAGGGCTCCTGGCGGGCATCCGCGGCAGCCGACTTTGCCGTTTCGGGGCTCCTTTGCTATACTCGTGGGCTTTTCGGAATTTTCCGAAGGGTTTCACGTTTTCGTCATTCCCGGCCTCCTTGAGTCACGACAAGGGTGGTTTCACAGCCAGGGCCGGGCGTTTCTCGTTTTGGGGACTTTTTAATTCATGCCAACCATCAATCAACTGGTGCGTCAGGGTCGAACGGTCGAAAAGATCAATTCGAAGAGCCCTGCCATGCAGAACTCGCCGCAACGCCGCGGCGTCTGCACCCGCGTCTACACCACGACGCCGAAGAAGCCGAACTCGGCTCTGCGTAAAGTCGCCAAGGTCCGCCTGACCAACGGCTTCGAAGTCATTTCCTACATCGGCGGCGAAGGCCACAACCTCCAGGAACACAGCGTCGTGCTGGTCCGCGGCGGTCGTGTGAAGGACTTGCCCGGTGTTCGCTACCACATCGTTCGCGGTTCGCTCGACCTGCAAGGCGTGAAAGACCGCAAGCAGTCGCGTTCCAAGTACGGCGCGAAGCGTCCCAAGAAGGCCTGATAGGTCTTCCTGTCGTCAAAAACAAACGGTGTTCGGTTACCTTGGCGGGTACATCGAACGAAGTGACCCACTGTCGGGTCGAGTAAGTGAGAGTCCTGACTGGCTCTCGCGGTGCCGGAAACGGCGCCAACTGAAGCAAAGAGGTTAGAAAAATGCCACGTCGTCGCGAAGTCCCCAAACGTGAAATCCTGCCGGATCCCAAGTACGGCAATGTCGAGCTGTCCAAATTCATGAACGTGATCATGGAAGGCGGCAAGAAGGCTGTTGCCGAGCGCATCATCTACGGCGCGCTCGACTTCATCGAGAAGAAGAACCCGGACAAGGACCCCCTCGAAGCGTTCACCGTTGCCATCAACAACGTGAAGCCGATGGTCGAAGTGAAGTCGCGCCGCGTCGGCGGTGCGAACTACCAGGTGCCGGTTGAAGTCCGCCCCGTCCGTCGCCTCGCCCTGTCGATGCGCTGGATCAAGGAAGCCGCCCGCAAGCGCGGTGAGAAGTCGATGGCCCTGCGTCTGGCCAACGAACTGATGGAAGCCACGGAAGGCCGTGGCGGCGCAATGAAGAAGCGCGACGAAGTGCACCGCATGGCAGAAGCCAACCGCGCATTCAGCCACTTCCGCTTCTAAAAACCAAACTTCGCTTGGGCGTTGGGTGTCGGGTGACGGGTGCAAGGCCCGTTCTCGAGGCCCAGCGCTCAACGCATTTAACCCGAAAGTAAATCATGTCCCGCAAGACCCCCATCGAGCGCTACCGCAACATCGGCATCTCCGCGCACATCGACGCTGGCAAGACCACGACGACCGAACGCATCCTGTTCTACACCGGTGTGAACCACAAGATCGGTGAAGTGCACGACGGCGCCGCCACGATGGACTGGATGGAGCAAGAGCAAGAGCGCGGCATCACCATCACCTCGGCTGCCACCACCTGCTTCTGGAAGGGCATGGCCGGCAAGTTCGACGAACACCGCATCAACATCATCGACACCCCCGGCCACGTGGACTTCACCATTGAAGTCGAGCGCTCGATGCGCGTGCTGGACGGCGCCGTGATGGTGTACGACGCCGTCGGCGGCGTGCAGCCCCAGTCGGAAACCGTCTGGCGCCAGGCCAACAAGTACAAGGTTCCGCGTCTCGCGTTCGTCAACAAGATGGACCGTACCGGTGCCGACTTCCTGCGCGTTCGTCAGATGATGATCGACCGCCTGAAGGCCAACCCCGTCGTGATCCAGATCCCGATCGGCGCCGAAGAGCACTTCCAGGGCATCGTCGACCTCGTGAAGATGAAGGCGATCATCTGGGACGAGGACAAGGGCGTGACCTTCCAGTACGGCGACATTCCCGCCAACCTGGTCGACGTCTGCAACGAATACCGCGAAAAGCTCGTCGAAGCGGCTGCCGAAGCCAGCGAAGACCTGATGAACAAGTACCTCGAAGGCGGCGAGCTGAGCGAGGAAGAGATCAAGAAGGCCCTGCGCCAGCGCACCATCGCAGGCGAAATCCAGCCGATGCTGTGCGGCTCGGCCTTCAAGAACAAGGGCGTGCAGGCCATGCTCGACGCTGTCGTCGAATACATGCCCTCGCCGCTGGACATCCCGCCGGTGGCTGGCGTGTCGGAAGACGAAACGCCCACGACCCGCAAGGCAGACGACAACGAGAAGTTCTCGGCCCTGGCATTCAAGCTGATGACCGACCCGTTCGTGGGCCAGCTGACCTTCGTGCGCGTTTACTCGGGCGTGCTCTCGAAGGGCGACAGCGTCTACAACCCGGTGCGCGGCAAGAAGGAGCGTATCGGCCGTATCGTGCAGATGCACGCCAACAACCGTGAGGAAGTCAGCGAAATCCGTGCCGGCGACATCGCCGCCTGCGTGGGCCTGAAGGACGTGACCACCGGCGAGACGCTGTGCGATCCGGAAGCCGTCGTGACCCTCGAGCGCATGCACTTCCCCGAGCCGGTGATCCGCCAGGCCGTGGAGCCGAAGAGCAAGGCCGACCAGGAAAAGATGGGTATCGCACTGGGCCGCCTGGCGCAGGAAGACCCCTCGTTCCGCGTCAACACCGACGAAGAATCCGGCCAGACCATCATCGGCGGCATGGGCGAGCTCCACCTCGAAATCATCGTGGACCGCATGAAGCGCGAATTCGGCGTGGAAGCCAACGTGGGCAAGCCGCAGGTGGCCTACCGCGAAACGATCCGCAAGACCGTCGAGGAAGCCGAAGGCAAGTTCGTTCGCCAGTCGGGCGGCAAGGGCCAGTACGGCCACGTGGTGCTGAAGATCGAACCCCAGGAAGCCGGCAAGGGCTTCGAGTTCGTCGACGCCATCAAGGGCGGTGTGGTTCCTCGCGAATACATCCCCGCGGTCGAGAAGGGCATTGTGGAAGCGCTGGGCCAGGGCGTGCTGGCGGGCTACCCCGTCGTGGACGTCAAGGTCACGCTGCACTTCGGTTCGTACCACGACGTGGACTCGAACGAAATGGCGTTCAAGATGGCCGCGATCTTCGGCTTCAAGGAAGGTGCCCGCAAGGCCAACCCCGTGATCCTCGAGCCGATGATGGCCGTGGAAGTGGAAACGCCTGAAGACTACGCCGGCAACGTGATGGGCGACCTGTCGTCCCGCCGCGGCATGGTGCAGGGCATGGACGACATGGTCGGTGGCGGCAAGGCCATCAAGGCAGAAGTGCCGCTGTCGGAAATGTTCGGCTACTCGACCACGCTGCGCTCGATGTCGCAAGGCCGTGCAACGTACACGATGGAGTTCAAGCACTACGCTGAAGCTCCGCGCAACGTTGCCGAAGCCATCGTGGCCGCTCGCGCCAAGTAAGCTTTTCAAGAACGTCGGGTCATGCAGTGCATGGCCCTTCTTGTCTGCGATCCGGTGCCGCCCTGTTCCCGTGCGGGGCGAACCAGCAACCGGATGCAGACATAAAACCAATACACGGGACTGCTCTTTCAAGGATT
>NZ_RXFT01000021.1 GCF_003952165.1 Variovorax guangxiensis
GGTCGACGTGCTCTATGCCGTGATCGACCCGCGCATCAAGGCCAGCGACATATGAGCACAGCAGCAGTTCCCAACGCCGCCGCGCTCAAGGTGCCGGGCTTCTGGCGCCGCGCATTGCATCACCGCAGCTTCGTCATCGGCGGCACGCTCACGCTGCTCCTGCTGCTGGCCGCGGCCGTCTCGCTGGTGTGGACGCCATGGTCGCCCTACGAGATGGATATGGCCAGCAAGCTGAAGCCGCCGACGGGTTCGCACTGGCTGGGCACCGACACCTACGGACGCGACGTGGCCTCGTTGCTGCTCGTGGGCGCGCGCGCGTCCATCCTCGTGGGCGTGATCGCGGTCGGCATCGGCCTCGTGGTCGGCACCGCGCTGGGCCTGCTCGCGGCAGCGAAGCGCGGCTGGGTGGAAGAAGCCATCATGCGGCTCACCGACTTCTCGCTGGCTTTCCCCGCGATCCTCTCGGCCATCATGATGACGGCCGTGTTCGGCGCGGGCATCGTCAACGCGATCATCGCGATCGGCATCTACAACATCCCGACCTTCGCGCGCATCACGCGCGCATCGGCCAACGCCATCTGGTCGCGCGAATACGTGGCCGCCGCACGCGCCTGCGGCAAGGGCAGCTTCGCGATCACCATGCAGCACGTGCTGCCGAACATCTCGGCGGTGCTGATCGTGCAGATCACCATCCGCTTCGCCATCGCGATCCTCGCCGAGGCCGCCCTCTCCTACCTCGGCCTGGGCACGCAGCCGCCGCAGCCTTCTTGGGGCCGCATGCTCAGCGAAGCGCAGACGATGATGTTCCAGGCGCCTCTGCTCGCGGTGTTTCCCGGCATGGCCATCGCCTTCGCGGTGCTGGGCCTGAACCTGCTCGGCGACGGCCTGCGCGACCTGCTCGATCCGCGCCTGGCGAGAGCAAGGTAAGCAAGATGCCCCTGCTCGAAGTCAAGGACCTCCACATCGGCCTGCAGACGCAGCGCGGCCCGGCAGAGGCAGTGCGCGGCGTCGGCTTCTCGCTCGAGCGCGGCGAAACGCTGGGCATCGTCGGCGAATCGGGCTGCGGCAAGTCGATCACGGTGATGTCGCTCATGGGCCTGCTGCCCTCCACCGCGAAGGTCGGCGGCAGCATCCGCTTCGACGGCACCGAGCTCGTCGGGTTGCCCGAGAAGCGGATGTGCGAGATCCGCGGCAATCGCATCGGCATGATCTTCCAGGAGCCGATGACGGCGCTGAATCCGGTGCACACCATCGCGCGCCAGGTCGGCGAGCCGCTGCGGCTGCATCGCGGACTCTCGAAGGCCGACGCGCGCAAGGAGGTGCTCGCGCTGCTGGAGCGCGTGGGCATTCCGGATGCGGCTTCGCGCCTCGACGCGTATCCGCACCAGTTCTCCGGCGGGCAGCGGCAGCGCATCGGTATCGCCATGGCGCTCGCGTGCGGGCCCGACCTGTTGATCGCCGACGAGCCCACCACCGCGCTCGACGTGACCATCCAGAAGCAGATCCTCGAGTTGATCAAGAGCCTCGTGGCCGAGCGCGGCATGGCGCTGATCCTGATCTCGCACGACCTCGGCGTGATCGCGCAGACGGTCTCGAAGATGCTCGTGATGTATGGCGGCAGCGTGGTCGAGAGCGGGCCGACCGAAGCCGTGTTCGCCCGGCGCGCCCACCCGTACACGCAAGGCCTGTTCGCCGCGCGCCCCGTCATCGGCGCGCCGCGCGGCGTACGGCTGGCCACCATCAAGGGCAGCGTGCCCGAGCTGGTCGACCTGCCCAAGGGCTGCCCCTTCGCGGGACGGTGCAGCTACACCGTCGACGCCTGCATGACCACGCGGCCGCCGGCCACGATGCTGCCGCAGGACCATGCGGTGCGCTGCATCCGCCTCGAAGAGATCGCCGCTGAAGGAGCCATCGCACCATGAGCGCGACCGCCGCCGCTTCTTCGCCGCTGCTGCGGGTCACCGACCTCGTCCGCCACTACGCGCTGCCGCGCGAGAAACTCTTCGGCCCGCCGCCGACCGTGAAGGCGCTCAACGGCGTGAGCTTCGAAGTGCAGGCCGGCCAGAGCGTGGGCATCGTCGGCGAATCGGGCTCGGGCAAGTCGACCATCGCGCGTCTCGTAATGGCGCTCGATACGCCGACTTCCGGCACCGTTTCCCTCGAAGGCCGTAATCTGCACGCGCTCTCCAAAGAGGAGCTGCGCGTCGCACGCCGCGACTTCCAGATGGTGTTCCAGGATCCGTACGGCTCGCTCGATCCGCGCCAGACGGTCGCGCGCATCGTCGCCGAGCCGCTCGAAGCGCTCGCGGCCACCACTCGCGCCGAGCAGCGCGAACGCGCCGCCGAAACACTCGCCGCCGTGGGCCTGCGCACCACCGACCTCGACAAGTACCCGCACGAGTTCTCGGGTGGGCAGCGCCAGCGCATCGCCATCGCACGCGCCCTCATCACGCGCCCCAAGCTCATCGTGGCCGACGAACCCGTGAGCGCGCTCGACGTGTCGGTGCAGGCGCAGGTGCTCAACCTCATGCAGGACCTTCAGCAGCAGTTCGGCATCAGCTACCTGCTCATCAGCCATGACCTCGCGGTGGTCAACCACCTCTGCGACAACGTGTGCGTGGTCTTCAAGGGCCGCATCGTGGAGCAGGGAGCGCCCGCCGAACTCTTCCAGCACGCGCAGCACGAATACACGCGCACGCTGCTCGACGCCGTGCCGCGCACGCCTGCCGGCGGCACGCTGCTGCCCGGCTGACATCGAAGCGTCGTCCCGCCTCCCTAGGATGAGTGGGTCATAAGCATCTGGTTGCGCACGCGCGCGCCGTCGCGGATGATGCCTGCCCCTGTTTCGAGGACACCGCTCCATGCTCAAACGACGCACCCTGCTCGCCACCGGCGCCGCAGCCCTGACCCCGCTGGCACTGTCGACCCTCGCGCTGGCACAGAAAAAGAAGGATGCGCTGGTCATCGGCCTCACGCTGGAGCCCACGGGGCTGGACCCCACGGCCAAGGCCGGCGCGGAGATCGCAGAGGTGGTGCTCTACACCGTCTTCGAGACCCTCACCAAGATCAACTCCGACGGCAGCGTCACGCCGCTCTTGGCCGAGAGCTGGGAAGTCTCGCCCGACCTGAAGACGCTCACATTCAAGCTCAGGCGCGGCGTGAAGTTCCAGAACGGCGAGCCCTTCAACGCGCAGAGCGTGAAGTTCTCGTTCGACCGCGCGGCCGCAGCCAACAGCACCAACAAGGACAAGCGCACCTTCACCAACATCGCGACGCAGGTGATCGACGAGCACACGGTCGTGCTGATCACCAAGGAGATCGAGCCCGACCTGCTGTTCCTGCTCGGACAGGCCTCGGCCATCATCGTCGAGCCCAAGACAGTGGAGACCAACGCCACCAAACCCGTCGGCACCGGCCCCTACAGGCTCGACAACTGGGCCAAGGGTTCGAGCATCGTGCTCGCCAAGTGGGACGGCTGGCGCGGCGCCGACACGGTGCAGATCCGCAAGGCCAGCTTCCGCTTCATCTCCGAACCGGCCGCGCAGACCACGGCGCTGCTCTCGGGCGACGTCGACCTGTTCCCGCATGCCTCGGTGTCGCGCAGCCTGCCGCAGTTCCAGAACGACAAGCGCTTCCAGGTGGTGTTCAACGCATCGCGCGGCAAGACCATCCTCGCCATCAACAACAGGCGCAAGCCGCTGGACGACGTGCGCGTTCGCCGCGCCATCTCGGCGGCCATCGACCGCAAGGCGGTGATCGAGGCCGCCGTCGACGGCCGGGGCGTGCCCATCGGCAGCCACTACGTGCCGGGCGCGCCGGGCTACGTCGACACCACGGGCATCAACGCCTACGACGTGGAGAAGGCGAAGAAGCTGCTGGCCGAGGCCGGCGTGAAGACACCGCTCGAACTCGAACTGGTGCTGCCTCCACCGCCCTACGCGCGCCAGGGCGGCGAACTCATCGCCGCGCAGCTCGCCAAGATCGGCATCGTCGCGAAGATCCAGAACGTGGAGTGGGCGCAGTGGATCAGCGGCACCTACGGCAACAAGAACTACGACCTCTCGCTGATCCTGCACGTCGAGCCCTTCGACCTGGTGAACTACACCAAGCCGGAGTACTACTGGGGCTACCAGTCGGCGAAGTTCAACGAGGTCTTCGAGAAGGCCCGCAATGCGGCTCGCCCCGCCGACCGCCAGCGCTACCTGGGCGACGCACAGCGGCTGCTGGCGGAGGACGCGGCCAACGTGTTCCTGTACCAGCCGCAGTTCATCACCGTGGCAGCGCGCAACCTGCGCGGGCTGTGGAAGGACACGCCGATCTTCGTAAACGACATCGCGGCCCTGTCCTGGGCCTGAGCCACCGGGTCCGAGCCCGGCCGAAGCCCCCGCATACGGGAACGTCCCGAGGAAAAACCGGCCCGAGGGCCGCGCACCGGCGTGCCCTCTGCATCAAAATGACCGCTCGCGCAGGTGGCATCCTTCGTGCTGCTTGCCGTGTCTTTCGCGGCGCCACGCCTCCCTTCGGGGCACGGCGTGCGCCGCAGCAGTCATCCGCCGTTCGAACCTGGCATGTTTTTCCGGAGATCACACGTATGTTGAACCGTCGCACCCTCCTTACCACCGCCGGCGCCACCGTGGCGCTGGCCAGCCCGCTCGCCGGCATGGCGCAGGGCAGGAAGGACGCCATCGTGATCGGCATGGCGCTCGAGCCGCCGGGGCTCGACCCGACCACGGGCGCGGCGGCCGCCATCGCCGAAGTGGTGCAGTACAACATCCTGGAGACGCTCACCAAGATCAACTCCGACGGCAGCGTCACCCCGCTGCTGGCCGAGAGCTGGGAGATCTCCCCCGACCTCAAGACCTACACCTTCAAGCTGAAGCGCGGCGTGAAGTACCAGAACGGCGAGCCCTTCAACGCGGCGGCCGTCAAGTTTTCGTTCGACCGCGCCGGCAGCGAGAAGAGCACCAACAAGGACAAGCGCACCTTCGCCAACCTGAGCACGCAGGTGGTCGACGACTACACGGTGGTCATCATCAACAAGGAGATCGACCCCGACCTGCCCTTCGTGCTGGGCCAGGCCACGGCAGTGATCGTCGAGCCCAAGAGCGCCGAGGGCAACGCCACCAAGCCGGTGGGCACCGGCCCCTACAAGCTCGACAACTGGGCCAAGGGCTCGTCGATCACGCTGAGCAAGTGGGAAGGCTTTCGCAGCCCCGCCACTGCGAAGATCAACAAGGTCACTTTCCGCTTCATCTCCGACACGGCCGCGCAGGCCGCGGCCATGCTCTCGGGCGACATCGACGTGTTCCCGCGCATCGGCACGCGCGTGGTGCAGCAGTTCAAGATGAACCCGCAGTTCCAGGTGATCCTGGCCGGTTCGCGCGCCAAGACCATCCTGTCGATCAACAACAGGAAGAAGCCGCTGGACGACGTGCGCGTGCGCCGCGCCATCCTCGCGGCCATAGACCGCAAGGCCGTCATCGAGGGCGCTGCCGACGGCTTCGGCGTGCCCATCGGCAGCCACTACGTGCCGGGCGCGGCGGGCTATGTCGACACCACCGGCATCAACCCCTTCGACGTCGAGAAGGCCAAGAAGCTGCTGGCCGAGGCCGGCGTGAAGACGCCGCTCGAGCTGAAGATGACGCTGCCCCCGCCGCCCTACGCGCGCCAGGGCGGCGAGGTGATCGTGGCGCAGCTGGCCAAGATCGGCATCGTGGTGAAGGTTCAGAACGTCGAGTGGGCGCAGTGGCTCAGCGGCACCTACGGCAACAAGGACTACGACCTGTCGATCGTCTCGCACGTCGAGCCCTTCGACCTCGGCAACTACGCCAAGTCCGACTACTACTGGGGCTACCAGTCGAAGGCCTTCGACGCGCTGTTCGACAAGATCAAGACCACCGCCAACGCCACCGAGCGCAACAAGCTGCTGGGCGATGCGCAGAAGATGCTGGCCACCGACGCGGCCAACGGCTTCCTCTACCAGCCGCAGTTCCCGACCGTCGCGAAGAAGAGCGTGAAGGGCATCTGGAAAGAGAACCCGATCTTCGTCAACGACCTCTCCGCACTCTCGTGGAGTTGATGAGGCTCGCCCCCAGGCTTCGCGCACTTCGTGTCGCTTCGCCAACCCCCTACCGGGGGCAACACCAGTGGCCCGGCAAAGCCGGTTCCACGGTGTTCGCCGAAGGGGCCGTGGGCGTCTCGTGCGCTGTGAATCATGATGAATGCGGAGCTTGAGTGAGTGACGCAATGTCCGATGTCGCCTTGCTGAGCAGTCTTTCCGCGCAGGAGCTTGCCGCCGCCTACCGCGACCGCAAGCTCTCGCCGGTCGAGGTCACGCAGGCCGTGATCGCGCAGGTGGAGCGCTGGGAGCCCCACCTGCAGGCCACCTGGCTCTTCAGGCCCGAGGCTGCGCTCGAACAGGCGCGGGCCTCGGAGGCGCGCTGGCTGCGCGGCGACGCGCGCGGGCCGCTGGATGGCGTGCCGGCCACCATCAAGGAAAACATCGCGACGCGCGGCGACCCGATGCCCGCAGGCACCGCCGCCGTCGACCTGAAGCCCGCGGCTGCGGATGCACCGCCTGCCGCGCGCCTGAAGGAAGCCGGCGCAGTGATCGTGAGCAAGACCACGATGCCGGACTACGGCATGTTGTCTTCGGGGCTGTCGAGCTTCCACACGCTGGCGCGCAATCCGTGGAACCTGAGCCTGACACCGGGCGGCTCCAGCGCGGGTGCCGCAGCTGCCACGGCCCCTTGCACCTGGGCACCGACATCGGCGGCTCGCTGCGCCTGCCCGCGAGCTGGTGCGGCATCTTCACGCTCAAGCCCAGCCTGGGGCGCGTTCCCATCGACCCGCCCTACATGGGCCGCGTCGCAGGGCCGATGACCCGCGCCGTGGGCGACGCCGCGCTGCTGATGCAGGTGCTGTCCAAACCCGACGCTCGAGACAGCATGAACCTGCCGCCGCAGGACATGGCCTGGGCGGGCTTCGACGTTGCGCCCGACCATCTGCGCGGCCTGCGCTTCGGGCTGCTGCTCGATGCGGGCTGCGGCCTGGCGGTGGAGCCCGAGATTCAGGCGGCGGTCGAGCAGGCCGCGCGCCTGCTGGAGAAGGCCGGCGCCGTCATCGAGCCGATGCGGCCCTTCATGTCGCAGGCCATGCTCGACGGCATGGACCACTTCTGGCGCATGCGCTCGCTGGTGGACATGAAGAGCCTGCGCGCCGACCAGCGCTCGAAGGTGCTGCCCTACATCCGCGAATGGGCCGAGAGCGCGGCGGAGTTCAGCGGCGAGCATGTGTTCCGCGGCTTCAGCCAGTTCCATGCGACGCGGGTGGCCGCCGTGAGCGCCTGCACGCGCTTCGACTACGTGATCTCGCCCGTGTCGCCCAACATGCCGGCGGCGGCCGAGGCGCCCTCGCCCACCAACGACCCGATGCGGCCGCTGGAGCACATCGGGTTCACCGTGCCGTTCAACATGTCGGAGCAGCCTGCGGCCTCGGTGAACTGCGGGTACTCGGCTGCGGGCCTGCCGATCGGGCTGCAGATCGCCGGCCAACGCTTCGACGATCTCGGCGTACTGCGCGTGTCGCGCGCCTTCGAGCAGATCCGCGAACCGCAGCGGCCCTGGCCCTCGCCGCCCGGCCGATAGCGAAGCACCTCAGGTCGCGGCATAGCGCCCGGGCTTGTGGTTGATCCAGAGGAAGAGTCCCATCACCACCGCGGCCAGCACCGACCAACCCACCCGCTGCGGCGGGATCACGAACAGCGCCAGCAGCACTACGGTGCAGTCGATGCCGATCTGCACCTTGCCGGCGGGCCAGCCGCGCTTTTCCTGCAGGTAGAGCGTGAGCACCGTCGCGCCGCCCAGGCTGGCGCGATGGCGGGCGAGGAACAGGCAGCCGGTGCCCAGCATCAGCCCGCCGAGCACGGCCGCGAAGGCCGGGTGCAGCGAACCGATCGACAGGTAGCGCGGCGCCAGGTCGGTCATCACCGAGAGCAGCGCGATGGCCGAGAAGGTCTTGAGCGTGAACGCCCGGCCCATGTGGTGCCAGGCGAACCAGTAGAACGGCAGGTTGACCAGGAAGAACAGCTTGCCGAAGCTCGCGCCGGTGGCGTAATGCAGCAGGAACGCGATGCCGGCCGTGCCGCCGGTGAGCAGGCCCGCCTGGCCGAACAGCATCATCGCGATGGCGACGAAGAGCGTGCCCGAGAAGATGGCCTGCGCGTCGTCGAAGCGGGTGTGGCGCAGCAGGCTGGGCGAGGAGGTCGTGGGAGGTGGCGCATCCATGGCCGGGGCTGACGCAAATCCCGCGCCACCCCTGGCGAGATCCGTCACATCAGGTGAGTGGCCAGCATCTCCCTCGCCCGGGTCACGAACGCGGTCTCGCCCTTGCGCCCCGCCAGGAACTGGAAGGCAACTCGCGGCAGCGCCGGCAGGCCGTGAGGCGGCGCCAGCCGTGTCACGCCGTCGCTGATCGAGGACTCGTTGAGGCAGGCAACGCCCAGGCCCGCCGCCAGCGCCGACTGCAGCCCCGCCACGCCCGACGCGACGTGCGCCAGCGCATACGGTATGCGCCGGCGCCGCAGCAGCGAAACGGTGAACTGGTGCAGCGAGCAGGTGTCCGGCAGGGCCAGCAGCCGCAGCGGCTCCCCGCGCACGAGCCGCATGCCCTCCGCGCCGAGCCACACCAGCGACTCGCGCCGCAGCACCGAGCCCCGGGCCTCGGGCGCGGACGCTGCGGCGATGTTCATCGCGATGGCCACGTCGAAATCGCCTTGGGCATAGGCCGAACGCAGCGCGTCGCTCTTCAGGATGGTGACGTGCAGCCGCACCTGCGGATAGCTCTCGCCGAGCCGCCCCAGCAGCCGCGTCAGGTCGCCCGGGCGGAAGTAGTCGGTGACCGCGAGGCGCAGCTCCCCCTGCAGCGTCTCGCCGTGCAGGTCGCGGAATGCCTCGTCGCTCAGCGCGAGGATGCGCCGCGCATAGCCCAGCAGCCGCACCCCCGCCTCGGTGGGCGCGACGCCAGCCTTGCTGCGCGTGAGCAGCGACTGCCCTGCCCGCTCCTCCAGCTTGCGGATCTGCTCGCTCACCGACGACTGCGAAAGAAAAACACGCGGCGCGGCCGCCGTGAGGCTGCCCGCGTCGACGACGGCGGCCAGCGTGCGCAGTTGCTCCAGGTCGAACCCTTGCATGATCAATCCATCCGTTTATCCGATGGAACGCATCATATATTCCCGCTTTTTCGATGACCAGCAGGCTCCCACAATCACCCCATCGACAACCCATTCATCCAAGGAGCCAGCCATGCCCCACATCGTCGTCCACCTCTCCGGCCAACCCGATGCCGACCTCACCCGCAAGACCGTCGACGCCGTCGCCGAGCTCACGCAGAGCGTGCTCGGCAAGCAGCTGCCGGTCATCGCCGTCACCGTGCAGTACATCGCCGCCGACGCCTGGTTCATCGGCGGGCAGTCGCTCGCCTCGCTGGGCAAGTCGGCCTTCCACCTCGACATCAGCATCACCGACGAGACCAACACCAAGGCCGAGAAGGCGCGCTACCTGCGCGAGGTGCATGCGGCCATGGCGAAGATCAGGCCGGACCTGCACGAGGTGTCGTATATCCATGTGATCGACGCGCGCGGCGCAGCCTACGGCTATGGCGGCAAGACGCAGGAGTACCGGCACCAGCAGGCCGGGGTATAGGTTCACCCCCAGGCTGCGCGCACTTCGTGTCGCTGCGCCAACCCCCTTCCGGGGGCAACACCTGCGGCCCGGCAAAGCCGGTTCCGCGGTGTTCCTGGCCTTGGCAGTTGCAATCCGGCGTTGCGCGCCGGGCAATGGCACGGCAGAAAAACTATGCGACGCTGAAGCATTCCTGCCGTGGCACCATGCCGCCATGCCTTCCGCAAATCCCCTCGCCGACAGCCTCGGCAACCCGCTCACCCTCGACGATGCCGCAAGCCTGCCGCTGGTCGACGACTTCGTCATGGGCTTCATCTCCAGCGAGGCGCGCGCGGTCAACCTGCTAGCTGCCGCCGGCAACGACGCGAGCCCCGTCGTCCAGGCCTACTGCGCCACGCTGCACCTGTTCGCCGAATCGCGGGAAGCCGTGGCCAATGCACGGCCGTTCCTCGCGAAGGCTCGCGCCGGCGCCTCGCGCGCCACGCCGCGCGAGCAGCGCTACATCGCGGCCATCGAGGCCTGGGCCGAGGGCGACATCGCCCGCGCCATCGCGCTGCACGCCGAACAGGCGCGCGAGCATCCGCGCGACCTGGTGTCGGTCAAGCTCGGCCAGTACCACTGCTTCAACACCGGCGACTGCCCCGGCATGCTGAAGCTCGCGCTGGCAGTGCTGCCGCACGCGGCAGACGTGCCCTACGTGCACGGCATGGCGGCCTTCGGCTATGAGCAATGCCATCTGATGCGCGAAGCCGAGGCAAGCGCGCGCTGCGCCATCGCGATGTGCCGCAAGGAGCCTTGGGCGCACCATGCGCTGGCGCACGTGATGCTCACCGAGGGCCGGCTCGCCGAGGGGCTGGCGTTCATGGAGAGCGTGAGCGACACCTGGATCGGCCTCAACTCGTTCATGGTCACGCACAACTGGTGGCACATGGCGCTGTTCCTCATCGACCTCGGGCGCGATGCCGAGGCGCTCGCGGTGTACGACGAGCACGCCTGGGGCATGGTGAAGGACTACTCGCAGGACCAGATCGGTGCGGTCTCGCTGCTCGCGCGGCTTGAGCTTGCCGGCATCGACGTGGGCAGGCGCTGGGACGACGTGGCCGACCACCTGCGGCAGCGGCAGGCCGACCACGTGCTGCCCTTTCTCGACCTGCAGTACCTCTACGGCCTGGCGCGCGCCGGCCGCCCCGAGGCGGGGGTTCTGCTGCGCAACATCTTGGCCTTCGCACCGGATGCGCCGGCGTCGACGCGCGCGGCATGGCAGCGCGTCTGCGTCCCCGCAGCGCACGGGCTGGTGGCCTACGCGCAGGGCAATCTTCCGGCAGCCATCGAAGGCCTGGGCACGGCGCTGCCGCGCATGATCGAGATCGGCGGCAGCCACGCGCAGCGCGACCTGTTCGAGCAGGTGTATCTCGATGCGCTGGTGCGCAGCGGCACGGCGTCTTCGCTGGGGGTTGCCCAGGGCATCCTGCAGCAGCAGCTCAACGGCCAGCCCGAGTCGCTGCGCCTGCGCAGGCAGGCGGCCGCGGTGTATGCCCGGCTCGGCCTCGGGCAGTTGACCGGTGGAACCGCGGCGCACGCCTGAGCAGGTCCGGCCCGAGCGTTGAGGCAGACCAAAACTCCATGCCTTCAGGTCATGGGGCATGGTGCAAAAGGAATTGGCGACAGCATGCGAGCGGCTCCTAGACTGGCCGCTCCCTCAGACACCACGCCCTCGCGGGCAGGCCTTCCATGCACAAGTCGCTCGTCACGCTGGCCGTTCTCTCGGCACTCGCGCCCTTCTCACCCGCTCTCCATGCCGCCGATGGCACCCCGGTCGCCCTCGACCTGCTGCTGCGCGGCGGCACCGTGTACACGGGCGACTCCGACACGCCGGTGGTGGGCGACGTCGGCATCGCGGGCGACCGCATCGTGTTCGCGGGCAAGGCGGCGCCGGCGCAGTTCACGGCAAGGCGCGTCATCGACGCCACGGGCATGGTGGTGGCGCCGGGCTTCATCGACGCCCATACGCACGCGGATGCCGACCTGCATTCGAACGACCCGAAGAGGCGGCTGAACATCCCGTTCATCACGCAGGGCGTGACCACCGCGGTGATCGGCAACGACGGCTTCGGCGGCTTCGACATCGCGGCACAGGCGCAGAAGCTGCGCGCCGCGCCGGTGGGCACCAACGTGGCCATGTACGTGGGTTTCGGCCCGGTGCGCATGAGCGAACTGGGCGAGGCCAACCGGGCGCCCACGCCCGAACAGCTGGAGGCGATGAAGAAGCGCGTGAGCCAGGGCATGTGCGAGGGCGCGCTGGGCCTTTCCACCGGCCTCTTCTACACGCCGCAGAACTTCTCGAAGACCGGGGAGGTCATCGAGCTCGCGAAAGTGGCGGCACGGCACGGCGGCCTGTACGACAGCCACATCCGCGACGAGTCCATGTACAACATCGGCCTGAAGGGCTCCATCGACGAGGTGATCCGCATCGGCCACGAGGCGAAGCTGCCGGTGCACGTGGCGCACATCAAGGCGCTGGGCGTCGACGTGCAGGGCCAGAGCGGCGACATCATCGGGCGCATCGAGAAGGAGCGCGCGGGCGGGCTGGACATCACGGCCGACCACTATCCGTGGACCGCGTCGAGCACGCGTTTCTCGGCCGCGCTGCTGCCGCCCTGGGCCAACGAGGGCGGCCGTACGGCAACGCTGCAGCGCTTCGACGATGCCTCGCAGCAGGAGCGCCTGCGCAAGGACATGCGCGAGAACCTGCGGCTGCGCGGCGGCCCCGAGGCCATCCTGTTCTCGGCCGGCAGCACGAAGTACGTGGGCAAGACGCTGGCCGACGTGGCCAAGGCATCGAACGCCGATCCGGTGGACGCCGCCATCGCGGTGCTGCGCGACGGCGACCTGATGATCGCCTCCTTCAACCAGAGCGACGACGACGTGCGCGCCTTCATGAAGCGGCCGTGGGTCATGACCTCGTCGGACTCCTCGCTCGGCCATCCGCGCGCCTACGGCACCTTCGCGCGCAAGTACGACCAGTACGTGGTGAAGGAGCACACGATCTCGCTGGCGCAGTTCATCCGCAGCAGCTCCTCGCTCACGGCCGACACGCTGGGGCTGAAGCAGCGCGGCCATCTGCGCCCGGGCTACTACGCCGACGTGGTGGTCTTCGACCCGGCACGCTATGCGGCGAAGGCCACCTACACGCAGCCGACGCTGCTGTCGGAGGGCGTAAGCACGGTGCTGGTGAACGGCCAGTTGGCGGTCGACGGCGGCAAGCCCACGGGTGTGGGCGCGGGCCAGCCGCTGCTGCGCACGCCGAAGGCCGGCAGCTGCGTCTGAGCGTGCCCGCTCAGTCCTTGTTCTTCAGGTGCCGCGTCTGGTCGTAGGTCGGCTGCGGCGGCAGGTCGGCCAGGTGGCGCGTGTCGGCCCACTCGACGATCTCGATGTCGTCGGGCCGCTGCGGATCGGCGATGCGGATGCGGTTGAAGCCTGCGTTGGGAATGTCGCTGCGGCGCGGGCCGCTCAGGCTCAGGCCCCGGGCGGTGCGCCACACCATGTCGAGCACGCCGCCGTGGGTGACGACGATCAGGTGCCGGCCCCGGTGCTCCGAGGCGATGCCGCCCAGCGCCGCGATGATGCGCGCATGGAACTCGCGCGCCGTCTCGCCCTCGGGCATGGCGTGGTCTTCACGGAACTCCAGCCACTCTTCCCAGGCACGCGGATGCAGGCTCTGGATCTCGTCGGAGCGCATGCCCTCGACCACGCCGAAGAACTGCTCGCGCAGCGCCGCCGAGGTGACCACCGGCAGCGACAGCTGCTGCGCCCCGGGCGCGGCGGTCTGCTGCGCGCGCATGAGGTCGCTGCTGATGATGTGCCGCACCGCCGTCTCGCTGGCCAGCCTCAGTCCGATGCGGCGGGCCTGCTCGTGGCCGATGTCGTTGAGCGGAACGTCTGCATGCCCCTGGAAGCGGAGCTCGCGGTTCCAGGCGGTCTCGCCGTGGCGGATCAGGATCAGGTCGGTGGTGGTTTCGGGCTTGGGCGTTGGCATTGCCGCCCATTTTCCACCGTGGGCATGACGCTCAGGCCATTGCCCCCATTGCCTGTTGCACGGCAGCCACCACGCCGCCGACCGCAGGCGCCGCGCCGAGTCGCATCGGCGACGGCGTGAGCAGCGCCAGCACCCACGCGATCACCACGCCGCCGACGATGGCGCACACCACCACCACGGCGGTGTACGCAACGGCCTTGTCGGGCGGGCATTTCATGAGCACCGGCAGGCCGGTGTAGAGCAGGTAGATGCCGTAGAGCGCCGCCAGCGCCCCCAGCACCGAAAGCGAAGGCAGCAGGCTGAACACGCCGCCGACGAAGGCCGCAGTGCTCGCATACGCCGACAGCTTGAGCGCGCCGATCTGGCTCCTGGTGCCCTCGAAAGTGGGCGCCATCGCGTCGATGATCAGCGCGAGCACGAACACCATCACCAGCGACAGCACGTAGCCCACGATCATGTTCGCGAGCCCCGAGACCAGCGGCACGCGGAAGCTCACGCCGAACGCGCCCACGCCGATCAGCGACAGCCCGATGAAGCTGGCCAGCGCCGGGATCAGCGCGAGGATCATCACGTAGTTCCTGTAGAGCGATGCGGCATCGGCCGGCTCGGCGTCGATCTCGGGCCAGGTGGCCTTCGGCTTGAGAAGGATGGCCTGGACGCGGTCCACAAGATTCATTGCGGGATTCCTCTGCACGGGTTGTCGAGTATGTCGGCGCCGCCGCGCGATGGCTGCTGGCCATGAGGCCTATGCCACGACCTATGCCGCTGCGTCCTCTGCCGCAATCGCGCAGAATCCGTGGCCATGCCCAATCTGATCCTGCTGCCCGGCCTCGCCTGCGACGAGCGCATCTGGCAAGCCCAGCTGCCCGCCCTTCCCCCCGCCTTCGGCGCCCGCGTGAGCGACGTCCAGCGGCACAACGACACCATCGAGGGCATGGCCGCAGCCGTGCTGCGCGACAACGAGGGCCCGCTGGTGCTGTGCGGCGCCTCGATGGGCGGCATGGTCGCCATGGAGGCTGCCCGCCAGGCGCCCGAACGCATCGCGGGGCTCGCGCTGCTCGGCACCAGCGCACGGCCCGAGACGCCGGAGATGTTCACGCTGCGCGAAGGCGCCATCGAGTACTTCGAGCGCGGCGAGCTGCGCGACGTGATCGAACCGAACGTCTACTTCGCCTTCCACCCCGTGCAGGCCGCCGACGAGGCGCTGGTGCAGCGCTACCTCGACATCGTGCTGGGCGCGGGCGCGCAGCAGCTCATCAGCCAGAACCGCGCGGTGATGCGCCGGCCCGACGCGCGCCTGCACCTCGCGTCGGTGCGCGCGCCCGTGCTGCTGATGTGCGGCAACGAGGACAAGCTCGCGCCCCCCGAGTGCACCACCGAGATGGCGGCACTGCTGCCGCAGGCCGAGGTGGTGTGGGTGCCCGACTGCGGCCACATGCTGACGATGGAGAAGCCCGACCTCGTCAACGCCGCGCTCAACCGCTGGCTGGCGAAGAACTTTCCCGCCTGAGCCTGGACTCCCGCGGCCGCTCAGTGCAGCTGGCCGCCTGTCTCGGCGATGTCGTGCTCCACGGCCAGCGATGTGCTCACCGCGATGCGCAGCGCCTTGACCATGGTTTCCAGCGACATGCTCGGCGCCCCCGGAAAGCGCGCCGCCTGCTCAGGCAGGTAGGGAATGTGGATGAAGCCGCCGCGCAGCCCCGGCACCGGATGCGTCGCGATGCGGTGCATCAGCCCGTAGAAGATGTGGTTGCACACGAAGGTGCCCGCGCTGTTCGACACCGAGGCCGGCACGCCGGCCGCGCGCAGTTCGCGCACCATGGCCTTGATCGGCAGCGTCGAGAAGTACGCGGCGGGCCCGCCCGGCACCACCGGCACGTCGATGGGCTCCTGCCCCTTGTTGTCGGCCGTGCGCGCGTCGTCGATGTTGATGGCGATGCGCTCCGGCGTGAACTCCGTGCGGCCGCCGGCCTGGCCGATGCACAGCACCAGTTGGGGCTGCAGCTCGTCCATGGCCGCCAGCAAGGCATCGATGGCATCGCCGAAGACGCAGGGCACCAGTCGCGCGTGGACCGTCGCTCGGCCCACCTTCCAGCCATCGAGCGCGCGCACGGCGTCCCACGAGGGGTTGAGCACCTCCTGCTCGAAGGGCTCGAAGCCGGTGAGCAGGACCTTGATGGGCTTGGCTGCCACGGTCTGCCTTGCTCGTTCAGGCGTTCCGGCGGTCAGGCCATCGCCCGGACGGCGATGCCCTCGGCCTCCAGCCGCTCGCGGATGCGGCGCGCAAAGGCCAGCGCATGGGCGCCGTCGCCATGCAGGCAGACGGTCTGCGCGTTGACCGGCACGACGCTGCCGTCGATGGCGGTCACGCGGCGGTCGCGCACCAGCGAGAGGGTCTGCGCGAGGGACTGCTCCTCGCTCTCGATCAGCGCGCCGGGCTGGCTGCGCGGCACGAGGCTGCCGTCGGGCATGTAGCCGCGGTCGGCGAACACTTCCTCCACGGGCTCGAGGCCGGCGCGGCGGGCCGCATCGATCATGTTGCTGCCCGCCAGGCCGAAGAACCTGAGCGAGGGATCGAAGCGGCGCACGGCCTCGCACAGCGCCTCGGCGAGCTCGGGCTCCTTCACGGCCTGGTTGTAGAGCTGGCCGTGGGCCTTCACGTGCGAGAGCTTGCCGCCCTCGGCCTTCACGATGGCCGCCAGCGCGCCCACCTGGTAGAGCACATTGGCCACGATCTCCTCGGGCGGCAGGTGCATGGTGCTGCGGCCGAAGTTCTCGCGGTCGGGAAAGCTGGGATGCGCGCCGATGGCCACGCCGTTGCGCATGGCCCAGCGCACACACTGCTGCATGGTCTTCGCGTCGCCGGCGTGCCAGCCGCAGGCGATGTTGGCGGAACTCACCAGCGCGAGCAGCGCTTCGTCGTTGCCGGCGCCTTCGCCGAGGTCGGCGTTGAGGTCGATCTGCATGGTGGGGCTTCCTTTCTTTCGCTCGGTTTCCGGCCAGTCTATGCCGCGACCGGCCAGCCCGCAGCGGCAAGCCCTTGCGCCACCTGCGAGAGGTAGCGCTGCTGGCCGGCCCATGCGGCCAGCGCCTGCGGCTGGTCGACCTGCACGAGGCGCAGCCTGCCGTTGAGCGGCGCCTGCGCGAGTTTCCAGAGGTCGGCGCGGATGACCACGCCGATGCGCGGATAGCCGCCGGTGGTCTGCGCGTCGCCCATCAGGATGATCGGCTGGCCCGAGGGCGGCACCTGGATCGTGCCGGGGATCACGCCCGAGGAGAGCATGTCGCCGCTGCGCTTGCGCCTGAGCTCGGCGCCTTCGAGGCGGCTGCCCATGCGGTTGCTCTGCGGCGTGATGCGCCAGCGCTCGCCCCAGAGTTGCTCGCGCGCGGCCAGCGTGAACAGTTCGAACTCGGGGCCTGGCAGCACGCGCAGCGCGATGGCGCCGTCGTCCTCGGCCGGGCCCCAGTCAGGACCGCGGATGCCGAAGGGCCGGCGTTCGCGCTGCGCGGCATCGAGCATCGAAACACCCGTCGGCAAGCGGTCTCCCTTGCGCAGCGCACGGCCTTGAAGCCCGCCGAAGCCGGCCTTGAGATCGGTACTGCGCGAACCGAGGACCGGCGGCACGTCGATGCCGCCCGCCACCGCCAGCCAGCTGCGCACGCCGGGCTTTCTGGCGCCAGATGCATTGGCTCCCGCGAGCCGCAGCGTCTGGCCGGCAGCGACCGGCACGCTCCAGCAGGGCCACAGCGGCACGCCATCGAGGCTGGCGCCGAAGTCGTCGCCCGCGAGCGCGATGCGCGTGTCGGCCTCGAACTGCAGCTCGCAGCCGCCCATGGTGAGCTCCAGCCCCGCCGCGCGATCGGCATTGCCCACCAGCCGGTTGGCCAGCGTGAGCGCGAGCACGTCGAGCGCGCCGCCCGGGCAGATGCCGAGCTGGCGATGGCCATGGCGGCCCAGGTCCTGCACCGAGGCGAGCACGCCGGGCTTGCGCACGACGATCATGTCTGCACGCTCTCAGCGACGAAGCGCACGCGGTCGCCGGGTCGCAGCAGCGTAGGCGGCTCGGCGGCAGGGTCGAACATCTCCAGCGGCGTGCGGCCGATCAGCTGCCAGCCGCCCGGCGACACCAGCGGATAGATGCCGGTCTGCTCGCCGCCGATGCCGACCGAGCGCGCGGGCACCGCGAGGCGCGGTTCGGCGCGGCGTGGCGTGGCGAGTTCGGGCGGCAGTCCGCCCATGAAACTGAAGCCGGGCAGGAAGCCCAGCAGGTAGACGACGTACTCGGCGGCGGTGTGGCGCCGCACCACCTCGGCCGGCGTGAAGCCGGTGTGGGCCGCGACGTCGGCCAGATCGGGCCCGTGCTCGCCGCCATAGGCCACCGGGATCTCGACCAGTCGGCCCTCCACAGCGCCAGCCGACAGCTTCGGCCAGGCTTCGAGCACCCGCGCGGTGAGCGTGTCGAGATCGATCGCGGTCGGATCGAAGGTGAGCGTGAGGTTGTTCATGCCCGGCAGCGTCTCGCCGACGCCGGGCCACTCCCGCGCATGCTCGGCCAGCGCCCAGATGCGCTGCTGCTGCGCCAGCGTGGCGGGCGCGGGCAGATCGCACAGCAGCGCTGCATCGCCCAGCAGATGCAGACGGGGCAAGGGCAGGTCGTTCACTTCAAGTCGGCCCGCGGTCAAGGCCGGGCTTTTCGCAGGACACCGTGGAACCGGCTCTGCCGGGCCACCGGTGTCGCCCCCGGTGAGGGGGTTGGCGAAGCGACACGAAGTGCGCGCAGCCTGGGGGAGAGCTTATTCACGTCCGAGGCTGCGGACTTTTGCAGCCAGCTGCTGCTCCACGTTCGGGGAGACGAACTTGTGGACCTCGCCGCCGAGCATCGCGATCTCGCGCACGAAGGTGCTGGAGATGAACTGGTACTTGTCGCTCGGGGTCAGGAAGACGGTCTCGACGTCGGGCATCAGCGAGCGGTTCATGCCCGCGAGCTGGAACTCGTAGTCGAAGTCGGTCACGGCGCGCAGGCCGCGCACCATGGCCTTGCCGCCGCGCGCGACGACGAAGTCGCGCAGCAGGCCCGAGAAGCTTTCGACGGAGACCTGGTCGCTGTAGGGCTTGACGGCCTCGCGGGCCATGTCCATGCGTTCGGAGAGGGTGAACAGCGCCTTCTTGTGATGGCCCGCCGCGACCGCGACGATCACCTTGGAAAAGAGCTGGGTGGCACGGCGCACCACGTCCTCGTGACCGAGGGTGATGGGGTCGAAAGTGCCGGGATAAACCGCGATGACGTTGCTGGCCATGGTTGCTTCTTCCTCATGCTGCCGGTGCGGCTTGTCCGGCGGATTATGCAGTCCCCTGCGCGGCGGGCCTCAGCAGATGTGCATGCACGGCGCCGGCCTTCAGGTAGCGGAACTCGGCGAGGCCCAGGGCCGCGAGTTCTTCGCCGCTCCAGCGGCGCGGGGCCTCGAGGTACACCGAGCCCTCGGCGCGCAGCGAACGTGCGGCGGCACGAAGCGCGGGCTCGTAGAGCGCGGCGTTGTCGAAGGGCGGATCGAGGAAGACGACGTCGAGGCTGCCCGCGGGCGCTCGTTCGAGCGCGGTGACGCCGTTGCCGCGCTCGATGCGAACGGCCTCGGCTTCGAGCTTGGTCTTGACGGCCTGCAGCTGGGCGACGAGCGCGGCGTCCTGCTCGCACAGCAGCACGCTGGCCGCGCCGCGCGAAGCGGCCTCGAGGCCGAGCGCGCCGGTACCCGCGAAGGCATCCACGCACCGCCAGCCGGGAAGCTCCCCGCCACCGGCGCCGGCCAGGCTGGCGAGCCAGTTGAAGAGGGTCTCGCGCACGCGGTCGGGTGTGGGGCGCAGGCCGGGCTTGTCGGCCACGGCGAGGCGGGTGCGCTTCCATTCGCCGCCGATGATGCGCACCTCGCTGGGCTTCGAGGGGCGCTTCACCGCTGCCTTGGGCTTGTTGCCTGCGGGTGCGGATCGAGCGGGTGAGGCGGCTTTCGCTTTCTTCTGGGGCTGGGGCATCCGGAGAGCTTAACGCCGCCGAATCCGCCGGACTCTCAAGCCCCTGCCAACGCGCGGCGCAGCAGCATTGCCGCGAGCACAAGCATGGTGCCGCCGATCAGCGCGTCGAGCATCTGCCAGGCGCGGGGCTTGGCAAAAATAGGCGCGAGCAGCCGCGCTCCGAAGCCCAGCGAGGTGAACCAAAGCGCGCTCGCCGTGGCGGCGCCCGCCACGAACCAGACCTTCAGCAGTCCCGCCTGCTGCGCACCCGCGCTGCCCACGAGCAGCACCGTGTCGAGGTAGACGTGCGGATTCAGCAGCGTGAAGCCGGCCGCCTGCGCCACCACCGCCGCGCGCGACAGCGACGAGGCGCCCTGCGCCGTGGCCTGCAGTGCCGCCGGCTGCCGCGAGCGCCACAGCGCCCTGAGCCCGTAGGCGCACAGGAAGGCGGCGCCCAGCCCCGCGAGCGCGGTGGCCAGCATCGGCCGCCCCTTCAGCGCCTGCGCCATGCCGGCCACGCCGGCGCCGATCAGCACCGCATCGCTGGCGGCGCAGAACAGCACCACCGCGCCGACGTGCTCGCGCCGCAGGCCCTGGCGCAGCACATAGGCGTTCTGAGCACCGATGGCGACGATGAGGACCAGGCTCATGAAGAGCCCGTTGGCGAAGGCGGTGGTGACTTGTACGGCTTGCATCCGTCGGAGGATGCCGGCCGCCGCGTATTAACTCAAACTAAACTTTCTTAAGCAGATTCAGTTTTTCTTCATTACTCGAGGACCGCCCATGCTCGACTACGCCGCCCTGAACGCCCTCGCCGCCGTTGTGCGCGAAGGCAGCTTCGAACGCGCCGCGCGCGCGTTGCACGTCACGCCTTCGGCGGTGTCGCAGCGCATCCGTCAGCTGGAGGAGAAAACCGGCGGGGCGCTGCTGGTGCGCGGCCAGCCCTGCGTGGCGACCGAGGCCGGTCGGCAGCTCTGCCGGCACGTCGAGCGCGTAGGCATGCTGGAGCACGAACTGCGCGACGCCCTGCCCGCCCTGGGCATGGGCAGCGGCGAAGCGGGGGACGAGCGCGTCACGATCCGCGTGGCGGTCAATGCCGACACGCTCGCGACCTGGTTCATCGCAGCGGCGTCGGCCTTCACCGCGCAGGAACCGGGCGCGCTGCTCGACCTGACGGTGGACGACCAGGACCACACGGCCGAGCGCCTGCGCAGCGGCGCGGTGCTCGCGGCGGTCACCGCGCTGGCCCAGCCGGTGGCGGGCTGCAACAGCGAGGCGCTGGGCACGACGCACTACGTGGCGGCGGCCAGCCCCGGCTTCGTGCGGGAGCATTTCGCAAAAGGCGTGGGCGCCCGCACGCTGGCGAGCGCGCCCAGCCTGGTGTTCGACCGCAAGGACAGGCTGCAGGCGCGCTGGGTGCGGCGCATCTGCCACCGCAACGTCGAGACGCCGAGGCACTGGATTCCGTCGCCCAGCGCTTTCGTCGAAGCTGCGTGCTCGGGGATGGGCTGGGGCATGCACCCGGTCAGCATGGTGGCCGGGGCACTCAAGGAGGGAAGGCTGGTCGAGCTGGTGCCCGATTCGATGCTGCCGGTGCCGCTCTACTGGCAGCACGCGCGCGCGGCGCCGAAACTGCTCGAACGGCTGGGCGCCGCGGTGCGCGCGGCCGCCACCAGCGGGCCGCACGCATTGGCCCAGTAGCTATTGCTGCGCCTTGGCGGTACTGGCGTCCTTGCCGCCCACCACCACCGTCACCATGCGTTCGGGCTGCAGCTTGCGCTGGAACGCGGCCTTCACGTCGGCGGCGGTGATCGCGTTCATGCGCGCGGTCCAGGTGTCGAGGTAGTCCAGCGGCAGGTCGTGCCAGGCGATGTTGGCGACGTTGCCGATCAGCTTGCGGTTGCTGTCCAGCAGCAGCGGGAAGCCGCCGATCAGGTTGTCCTTGGCCGCCTTCAGCTCGGCGGCGGTCGGGCCCTCAGCCACGAACTTCGCGAGCACTTCGCGCGACACCTTGACGGCCTCTTCGGCCTGGTCGGGACGGGTCTGGAAGCCGATGCGGAACGCGCCTGCCTCGAGCCCAGGCGCGAAGCCGCTGTAGATGCTGTAGGTGAGGCCGCGCTTCTCGCGCACCTCGTTCATCAGGCGCGAGACGAAACCGCCGCCGCCCAGCACATAGTTGCCCAGCGTGAGCGCGAAGTGGTCCGGGTCCTTGCGCGGATAGCCGGGCTGGCCGATGAGCACATGGGCCTGCGCCGAGTCGAAGGCGATGCGCTCGTTCTTCGGCGCGGTCAGCGCAGCAACCGGGGCGACGGCCGGCAGCGGCGTGCAGGCCTCGGGGCCGGGCAGGCGCGACAGCAGCGTGGTAGCGATGGTCTCGGCCTCCGCGCGCGTGACGGCACCGACGATGCTGAGCTTGGCGCGGCACGGCACCATGAGCTGCTGGTAGCGCTGGCGCATGGCGGCGGTGTCGATGCGCGCGAGCGTCTCTTCCGTCACTTCCTGGCCGTAGGGGTGCGTGCCGTACACGCCTGCAGCGAAGGCGCGGCCAGTAACGGTGGCGGGCTTGGTGTTGGCCTCCTTGATGGCGGCGTTGATGCGCTCGCGCTCGCGCTGCCACACGTCGTCGGGGAAGGAGGGCTCGCCGATCTCGCGCGCGGCCAGCGCCACCGCCTTGTTCAGCAGCGCCGGATCGGACAGCGAGCGCAGCGAATAGCTGGTGCGATCGGTGCCGGTGCTCACGTCGAAGCTGGCGCCCAGATCGGCCCAGGCTTCGCCCAGCGCGTTCTGGTCGAGCGCGGGCTCGCCGCTCTTGCCTGCACGCACGCCCTTCTCGACCATGGTCGCGGTCACGCTGGCCAGGCCGGCCTGCGCGGCGGGGTCGCGGCGGCTGCCGGCGTCGAAATCGATCTGCGCGTCGACGATCGGCAGCGCGTTGGTCGACACGAGATAGATCTTCGCGCCGTTGGCCAGCGTCCAGTGCTGGATGGGCAGCGCGGCCTGCGCGCCGGTGATGCCCGCCACGGCGACGGCACCCGCGATCAGGGCGCGCCGCGCGGTCTTCATGAAAGTCTTCTGCATGGGAATCGTCACCTTTCAGCGCATCTCGCCCGCGGGCGCGGCGAAGCCACGGCCACGCGGCTTGGCCTCGGGTGGCAGGGGGCGCAGCGTGGCGACGGTGAGCTGGTCGTCGCCGAAGTACTTTGCGGCCACGGCCTGCACCTGGGCGGCCGTGACGGATTGCAGCCGGGCGACGATGCGCTCGCTGGCGTCCAGCGGCAGGCCCTGGATCCAGTTGCTGCCGAGCTCGCGCGCCTGCGCCATCACGGAGTCGCGCTTGTAGGTCTCGCTCGCCACCCACTGGGTCTTGACGCGGGCCAGTTCGGCCTCGCCCACGCCCTCCTTGGCAATGCGCGCGACCTGTGCACGCAAAGCGGCCTCGACCACCTCCGCGCTCTTGCCGGCGGCCGGAACGCCGTCGAGCACGAAGAGCTGCGGGCCGCGGCCGACGAAGCCCGAGTAGGCGCCCGCGGAATCGGCAACACGATCGGGTCCCTGGGTCAGCGCGCGGTCGAGCCGGGCGCCGGAATAGCCGTCGAGCACGGCCGAGAGCACCACCAGCGCCCAGGCGTCGCTGTTCACGTCGTCGATATTGGCGAGCTGCGGCACGCGGTACGCGAGCGACACGTAGGCCTGTTCAGCCGGGGCCTTCAGCTCGATGCGGCGGATGCCGCGCTGTGGCGGCTCGATGCGCGGCTTGCGCGCGGGCACGGCGCGCGAGGGGATGCGGCCGTAGTACTTCTCGGCCATGGCGCGCACCTGCGCCACGTCGACGTCGCCGGCCACCACGAGCACGGCGTTGGCGGGCACGTACCACTGCTTGAAGAAGGCGCGCGCATCCTCGGGCGTCATGGCGTCGAGGTCGCTCATCCAGCCGACCACGGGGCGGTGGTAGGGAGAGGCGGTGAAGACGGCGGCGTTCTGCTGCTCGCCCAGCAGGGCGCGCGGCTGGTCTTCGGTGCGCAGGCGGCGCTCTTCCTTGACCACCTCGATCTCGCGCTTGAACTCGTCGTCGGGCCACTGGTTGTTGGCGAAGCGGTCCGATTCGAGCTTCATCACCTGCTCCAGGCTGCCGACCGGGATCTGCTGGTAGTAGCCGGTGTAGTCGCGGGTGGTGAAGGCGTTTTCCTGGCCGCCGAGGGCGGCCACGCGGCGGGAGAACTCGCCGGGCTTGATGTCCTTGGTGCCCTTGAACATCATGTGTTCGAGCGCATGGGCCACGCCGGAGGTGCCGTCGACCTCGTCGATGGAGCCGACGCGGACCCACACCATCTGCACCGCCGTCGGCGAGCGCCGGTCGGGCTGCACGATCAGCGTCATGCCGTTGGCGAGCGTGAATTGCTGGGGACCGGGAGCCGCGGCGGCGGCTGCGGCGGAAGGCGAATCGGATTGAGCCTGGGCAGGCACGGCCCATGGCGCCAGGAGCGCCATCGCCAGCACCGCACCAGACGCAGCGCGGCGTGGCGGGAGGTGTTTCATAGAATGGCTCGGATTGTAAAAAGCTCCCGATGTTCAGTTTCTTCAAGAAAAAACCGCCTGCCGAGGCCCCCGACGCGCCGGCGCCCACCCCGCCGGCCCCGGCGGCGCCTGCCCCGGAGCCCGCGCCCGCACGCTCGGTGTTTTCGCCTTCGAGCTGGTTCGGCTCGAAGCCGGCGGCGGAAGAAACGCCGGCGCCCGCACCCGTCACCGCGCCAGCGTCCGTACCGGTTCCCTCCCCCGCTCCCGCACCGGTCGCTGCCCCGGTCGTGCCACCCTCCCCGGCCGCCGCTCCTTCCGCAACGCCTGCGCCCGCGCCGACTCCGGTGGCCGCCGCGCCGGTTGCCGAACCCGTCATCGCCACCGAGCGCAAGGGCTGGTTCGACAAGCTCAAGACCGGCCTGCGCAAGACCGGCACCGGCATCCAGGCCGTGTTCGTCAACGCGAAGATCGACGAAGAGCTCTACGAGGAGCTCGAATCCGCCCTGCTGATGGCCGACACCGGCGTCAAGGCGACCGAATACCTGCTCGACGACCTGCGCGGCCGCGTGAAGCGCCAGATGGCCACCGATGCCTCGCAGGTCAAGGCACTGCTGGCCGAGACGGTGGCCGACCTGCTGAAGCCGCTCGAGAAGCCACTGGTGATCGGCCAGTTCACGCCCACCGTGATCATGGTGGCCGGCGTCAACGGCGCGGGCAAGACCACCTCCATCGGCAAGCTCACCAAGCACCTGGCCGACGAAGGCGCCTCGGTGCTGCTGGCCGCCGCCGACACCTTCCGGGCGGCGGCGCGCGAGCAGCTGCTGGTCTGGGCCGACCGCAATACCGTCGAGATCGTGAGCCAGGAAGGCGGCGACCCGTCTGCCGTGAGCTTCGATGCGGTGAACGCCGGCCGGGCCCGCGGCAAGGACGTAGTGCTGGTCGACACGGCCGGGCGCCTGCCGACGCAGCTGCACCTGATGGACGAGCTCAAGAAGATCAAGCGCGTCGTCACCAAGGCCGACGGCACCGCGCCGCACGAGGTGCTGCTGGTGATCGACGGCAACACCGGCCAGAACGCGCTGGCGCAGGTCAAGGCTTTCGACGAGACGCTGGGCCTCACGGGTCTGGTCGTGACCAAGCTCGACGGCACGGCCAAGGGCGGCGTGCTGTGCGCCATCGCGCGGGAAAGGCCGATTCCGGTCTACTTCATCGGCGTGGGCGAGAAGCTGGAAGACCTGGAAACCTTCAACGCCCGCGAGTTCGCGCAGGCGCTGCTCGGATAAAAAAACGGCCCCGGCTTGCGCCGGGGCCGCTCACTTTTCTCTCTCCCCTACCTACTACTCCATCGCGAGCGACGCGATGCAGTGAAGATAGGTCACGGCGCCGACACCCGCCAGTGTCGAAAGTCATGGGCGCAGCCGAACACAACGTCTACGCGCCGCATCAGGCGTTAAAACTAATACAAATGAATTCAAATGCAGGCTGACCCGTTGCAGCCGGCTGGTGCTATCTGGCAACGGCAACCTCGGCCATCGCCTGCAGCAGCAGGTCGGCCACCACCGGCTTGAAAAGCACCGGCACCTGCGACTCGCGCACGCGCTGCAGCCGGTCGGGCGAGGTTTCGCCGGTGATGAGCAGCAGCGGCGTCGCCGCGCCATCGGCCTGGCTCAGCCGCAGGCCCGCATCGAGCCCGTCCGCGCCATCGGCCAGACGGTAGTCGCACAGCAGCAGATCGAAGGGCCTACCCTCGCGCGTCGCCTGGCGCAAGGCTGCCGCGGCGCCGGCTTCGTCCGACACGGCGTGGGCGTCGATGGCGTGGGAGCGCAGCAGGCCGGTCATGGCCTCGCGGATTTCAAGTTCGTCGTCGAGCAGCAGCACGCGGCCGGGCAACGCCAGCGTCGACACCTTGCGCTCCCCGGCGGAGGCGACCTCGTTCGTGGAAGCGGGCGCCAGCCCGGCCTGCGCCCGCTCGGGCGCGCTCGCGACGGGCACCACCACGCGGAAATGCGTGCCGCGCCCCGGCCGCGAATGCATCTGCACCGGGTGGCCCAGCAGCCGCGACAGCCGCTGCACGATCGACAGCCCGATGCCCAGCCCCCGCGAGCGGTCGCGGCCCGGATTGTTGATCTGATAGAACTCTTCGAAGATCCGCCCCGACTGTTCGGGCGGGATGCCGATGCCGGTGTCGCGCACCTCGATCCATACCGCCTCGCCGCGCTCGCGCGCGGTGACGGTCACGCCGCCGCGCGTCGTGTACTTGAGCGCGTTGTCCATCAGGTTCGACAGCATGCGGTGCAGCAGCTGCGGGTCGCTGTGCACCCACAGGCCGCTGGCGCGCACGCGCAGCTGAAGCTCCTTCTGTTCGGCGCGCGCCGCGAAGGTGTGGTTCAGCGGCAGGAACAGCGCGTCGAGCTGCACCGGCTGCGGCGCGGGCGTGATCACGCCGGCGTCCAGTCGCGACACGTCGAGCATGGTGTCGAGCGAGGCTCCCAGCGCGTTCACGGCGCGCATCAGGCGCTCGGCGTTGCGGCCTTCGGGGCGGTCGCGCAGTTCGTTCTCCAGCGCAGCGCCGAAGAGCGCGATGGCGTGCAGCGGCTGGCGCAGGTCGTGGCTGGCGGTGCCGAGGAAGCGGGTCTTCTCCTCGCTCGCGCGCTCGGTGGCGGCGATCTGCTCGCCGAGCCGGGCGGCCAGCGCCTCGTTCTCGAATCGCAGCATCAGCGATTCGGTCAGCAGCTTGTGCTGGCCGATGCCCGCATACAGCGTGAGCAGCAGGTAGGCCGCGCCGGCCGCCGCCAGGAACAGGTGCAGCCCGTCTCCCTGCCAGGCCAGCGCGGTGATCATGCCCAGCGACATAGGCATGGTGTAGCCGAAGAGCGCCGGCTTCAGCGGCCACAGCGACTGCGCCGCCCGCGCGCAGCTGCCGACGATCACCGCCATCAGCAGCGAGGTCATCGGCAGGTTGTTGTGCGGCACGATGAGCCAGGGCACCACCGCCGTGACCATGCTCACCAGCGTGACCACCCGCGAGATCTTGCGTGCCCAGTAGGCGCTCTCGCGCACCGGACGCGACGGGGTCCAGCGCGGCGTGAAGAAGACGTAGATGTCGGCCATCAGCAGGCCGGCGAGCCAGAACAGCAGGCTCGGGTCCTTCAGCTGCGAATAGATGATGCTGCCGAACACGACCACGAAGGCCATGTGCGTGAGCGTCGAGATGCCGTAAGTGCTGTAGACAGAGGCGACGTGCTCGCGCAGCACCCGCTGGCCGAGCGCGTGGTCGGCGGTCGGGGCGTTCGGCGCGGCGGGCTGCACGCTCAATGCAGGGTGCTGATCAGCTGGGCACGCGAGCGCATGCCGAAGAGCAGCAGGATGGTCGAGACATGGTTCTTCACCGTGCCTTCGCTCAGGTTCGCGAGCTGGGCGATTTCCTTGTTGGCCTTGCCTTCGAGCACCCACTGCAGCACCTGCATCTGCCGGGGCGTGAGTTCCTGCCAGGCGCTGGCGTGGGCGAACTCGGCATATCCGCTGAGTGCCTTGCCGGGCATGGCCGGGGCCGCCGGTTGCTGCTGCTGTTGCGTGGCGTCGGGGCCGCCGTCGAGCAGGCCGCAGGCGCGGATGAAGCTCACGACCTCCTTGAGATCGGCCGACTTCGGCAGGAAGGCGGCGGCGCCCAGCGCGAGCACGCCCTGCGCCAGGGTGCTGTTGCCGGTGCCCGAGAGCACGACGATCCGCGCCTCGGGAAAGCGCATCCGGAACTCGGCCAGGCCGCTCAGGCCGTGGGTGTCGGGCAGAGCCAGGTCGAGCAGCACAAGGCCGATGGAAGCCCGGTGGGCTTCGTAGAGCCTGAGCGCATCGGCGACGTTGCTGGCCTCGAAGACCTCGATGCGCGCGTCGGAGGGACCGGCCTGGGCCTGCACCAGGGCGCAGACACCCAGGCGCAGCAGATCGTGATCGTCCACGACGAGGATCGCCCGGGGCGTGCGGGTGGCCGTACCGGTCTCCGCGGCCGGCGACTGGGATGCGGGTGGAGAGTCGAAGGGAGGCACATGCCGATCTTAGCGATGTAACCTTCTTGTGACAGTGTAGAAAGTCACGGCAACAACCGTGGCTGTAGTACCTTATGCTACTTATTTGATAGCATTTTCACATGGCGGCCGCCCTTGCCATCGGGCTTCTCTCTGGGCACCATCGAAAGTCTCGCCGCATCGCACGGCGCCCACGGAGACTTGCCATGACGCACACCGCTGCCGCCCCCCTCGAGTCGAGTGATCGCAAGGTCGACCGGCTGCTCGCCCACTACGAGGAGAGCCACCGCAATCCGACCAACGAGCTGATCCACTTCGCGGCCATCCCGGCCATCATGCTGAGCATCGTGGGGCTGCTGTTCGCGATCCATCCCTGGGTGGCCTACGCCTTCGTGGCGGCCAGCCTCGTCTACTACGTCCTGCTGCGGTCCCCCGCTTTCCTGGTGGCCATGCTCGTGCTGACCGCCCTGGCCCTGGTGCTGGTGCATGCGATGGGGGGACTTGTATTGCCGGTTTCCGCCGCTATCTTTGTAGTGGCCTGGGTCTTCCAGTTCGTGGGCCACAAGATCGAAGGCAAGAAGCCCTCGTTCTTCGAAGACATCCAATATCTCTGGGTCGGTCCCCTTTTCGTCTTGTCCAAGCTCTTCCTAAGATTGGGCATCCGCTGGTAGTCATTGGCTATTCCGGCGATAGAAATTCAAGGGAACCCTTGGATTAGCACTCCCTCTAACCGAGTGCTAATATGGCCAACACAAAGGAGTTCCCCCTGATGACAACGCTGTCTGGAGTCTCTGCCAACCAGCTGGCCGTCGCCAACCCCTGGTCGATGGTTCCCCCGCTGGGCAACCTGGACGCCTACATTTCGGCCGCCAACCGCCTGCCCATGCTCACGCTCGAAGAAGAGCAAGGCTACGCACGCAAGCTGCGCGACCACAACGATCTCGAAGCCGCCGGCGCGCTCGTGCTGTCGCACCTGCGCCTCGTGGTTTCCATTTCCCGCCAGTACCTGGGCTACGGGCTGCCGCACGGCGACCTGATCCAGGAAGGCAACGTCGGTCTCATGAAGGCCGTGAAGCGCTTCGACCCCGACCAGGGCGTGCGGCTCGTGAGCTACGCCATGCACTGGATCAAGGCGGAGATTCACGAGTACATCCTGAAGAACTGGCGCATGGTCAAGGTCGCGACGACCAAGGCCCAGCGCAAGCTGTTCTTCAACCTGCGTTCGATGAAGCAGGGCTTCAAGGCCGACTCTGCCGCTGCCGACAACGGCACGCATCGCGAAACGCTGAGCTCCGACGAGGTTTCGCAGATGGCTACCCGCCTGAACGTGAAGCCCGAGGAAGTGCTCGAGATGGAAACCCGCCTCTCCGGCGGCGACGTGATGCTCGACCCGGGCCCGACCGACGACGGCGACGAAGCCTTCGGCCCGATCGCCTACCTGGCCGACGCCTCGCAGGAACCGACCGCCCTGCTCGAATCGCAGCAGCGCGACCGCCTCTCGAGCGACGGCATCGCGACTGCGCTCGAAGCGCTGGACGACCGCAGCCGCCGCATCGTCGAAGAGCGCTGGCTCAAGGTCAACGACGACGGTTCGGGCGGGATGACGCTGCACGATCTGGCTGCCGTGTACGGCGTGAGCGCCGAGCGCATCCGCCAGATCGAAGTGGCGGCAATGAAGAAGATGAAGAAGGCCCTCGCGGACTACGCGTAAGTCCCTTCCTCCTTCCACAAAGACAAAGCCCGGCAGTGCCGGGCTTTTTTCATTGTCTGGACAGCGTTCGCAGCGCCCGCTTCGCGATGTAGCGGGTCTCGGCTGCATCCGACTCCGCCAGCCAACGCGCGCAGAGCTTGTCGACCCACTCGGGCTGGCTCTTGCTCGCGTCGTTGAGCCAGTTCGCCACCGAGTTCTGCACATAGCGGCTGGTGTCGGCGCGCAGCGGTTCGATCAGCGGCAGCGCGCGCCAGGGCTCGGCCTTGAGCACTTCGATCTGCGCACACCACACGCCGCGCGGCCGCGTGAGTTCGCTGGCGAAGCGGCGGATGTTGGGGTCGGCGTCGCGCACCCAGGGCTGCAGCAGCACGAGCGCCTCGTCGAGCGATGCATTCACAGCGTCGCGCACCGCCATCCACGCGATCTCACGCACGCCGAAATGCGGGTCGGCGGCGAAGCGGCGCACCGACTCCAGTTGCGCCGCCAGCGGCAGGCCCGAGAGCGTGACCCACTGCGCAGCCCAGCAACGGGCCACGTCGCTGGCGTGCGTGGCCAGCCGGTGCGCGACGGCATCGCGCTCGTCGTGCAGCGCGGCCAGGTCGTAGAGCGCACGCGCGATGTGCCCGTGCCGCTGCATCGGCTTGAAGGCGCCCAGCATCGCGATCGTGTCGGCCAGCCGCTCGCTCTGCGCGTCCAGCCCGATGTGCCCCGCCACGCTGCGCGCCAGCCGGGGCAGTTCCAGCGCGAGGAATTCGTTGAGATTGACGGTTTCGATCAACCCGTCGTTGAGGGCATCGAGCACCTCGGGCGGGATCAGCGCGATGCGGAACGCGCCCTTGCGCCCCTTCAGGTGCCCGAGGGGATCGATGGCGGACATCGGGTGGCGGCCCCTTTCAGGAAGCCAGCAGCGTTTTCAGGTCGGACACCATCGGCGCCACGCCCGCGCCGTAGCGCGCATAGAGCCGCAGCCGGCCCTGCGTGTCATAGACGTAGCTGGCGGCCGAGTGGTCCATCGAGTAGCTGGTCGGCGTCTTGCCGTCGACCTTCTTGTAGTAGACCTTGTAGTCCTTCGCGACCGCAGCCAGCTGGTCGGCCGTGGGAATCAGCGCGACGAAGCTCGGGTCGAACGCGCCCATGTAGGCCTTGAGCACCTCCGCGGTGTCGCGAGCCGGGTCGACCGTGATGAACAGCACCTGCAGCTTGTCGCCGTCCTTGCCGAGCTGCTGCTTGACCTGCGCCATCTCGGTCATGGTGGTCGGGCACACGTCCGGGCACTGCGCGTAGCCGAAGAACAGCACGACCACCTTGCCCTTGAAGTCGGCGAGCGTGCGGACCTTGCCGTCGGCGTCCTTCAGCGAGAAGTCCTTGGCGTAGTCGGCGCCGGTGATGTCGACGGCATTGAAGCTCTGCCTGGTCTCGCTGCACGCCGAGAGACCCAGGCCGAGGGCGGCGCTGACGCCCACCCAGCCGGCGCCGGCAGCCATCAGTCGAAGAGCGTTGCGCTTGTTCATTGAAACTTGATGCTCACTGGATGTAGTGATCCACCAGCAGCGCCAGGAACAGCACGCTCAGATGGATCAGCGAGAAGCGGAAGGTCTTGCGCGCCAGCGCGTCGGAGTAGTTGCGCCACAGCGCGAAGGCATAGCCGGTGAAGCCGATGCTCACCGCGATCGCCACCGCCAGGTACAGCCAGCCGCTCATGCCGTGGATGAAAGGCATCAGGCAGGCCGCGAAAAGGATGAAGGTGTAGAGCAGCACCTGCAGCCGCGTGAACTCGTTGCCGTGCGTCACGGGCAGCATCGGAAGGCCGGCCTTGCGGTAGTCCTCCACGCGGTAGAGCGCCAGCGCCCAGAAGTGCGGCGGCGTCCACAGGAAGATGATGAGAAAGAGAATCCAAGCGCCCGGATCGAGGCTGCCCGTCATCGCGGCCCAGCCCAGCACAGGCGGCATAGCACCCGAGGCGCCGCCGATCACGATGTTCTGCGGCGTGAGCGGCTTGAGGATCACGGTGTAGATCACCGCATAGCCCACGAAGGTGGCGAAGGTCAGCCACATGGTCAGCGGGTTGACCATGAACCACAGCAGCGCCGAACCCGCCGCGCACAGAAGCGCCGAGAACACCAGCGCCTGCCGGTCGCTGAGCTCGCCGCGCGCCGTCGGGCGCCAGGCCGTGCGCTTCATCTTCGCGTCGATGCCCTTCTCGACCAGGCAGTTGAAGGCCGCGGCCGCGCCGGCCACCAGCCAGATGCCGATGCAGGCGACCACCGCGCGCTTCACCTCGGCCCACGAAGGCAACCCCGGAACAGCCAGCACCATGCCGATCAGCGCGCAGAACACGATCAGCTGCACCACGCGCGGCTTGGTCAGCGCGTAGTACTGGCGCAGCACGTTGGCGCTGGCGGTTTGCTGAACGGAAATCGGGGTGCTCACGCGGCGGCCTTCCTTTGACTGTTGTTGTTGCGACCGGCCGTATTTTCACTGGCATGGGCGATCTGCGCCGCCGGAGCGCGCCGGCTCTCGCACAGCGCCCAGGTGAGCACCACGGCGAGCGCCGCGGCGCCGCCGGTATGGAGCACCGCAGCGGCCAGCGGCCAGCCGAGCAGCACGTTGCCCAGGCCGGTGGCCAGTTGCAGCAGCGCGAGGCCGGCGAGCCATCGCGCCTGCAGGCGCAGCGCGCCGATGCGGCGCATGTGCCAGGCCAGCACGCCGAGCGCGACGAAGACCGCATAGGCCATCAGCCGGTGCGCGTAGTGGATGGCGGTGAGCGCGGAGAAATCGAGCGGCTGGCCGTCACCGGTCACGCCCAGGTGGCGCCAGATCTCGAAGCCCTGCGCGAAATTCATGGTCGGCCACCAGCTGTCCTGGCAGGTCGGGAACTGCGTGCAGGCCAGCACCGCGTAGTTGGTGCTGACCCAGCCGCCCAGAGCGATCTGCAGCACGAGCAGCACGGTGGTCGCGATGAGGCCGTTGCGCAGCGCGGGCGACACGGGAGTGGGCAGCCGGTCGGCGGCAGCCTGCCTGTAGTGCACGGCCTGGATGCACAGCAGCGCCAGCAGCACCACGGCGCCGAGCAGGTGCAGCGTGACGATCGCGGGGAACAGCTTCCACGTCACCGTGAGCGCGCCGAAGGCTCCCTGCAGGCACACCCAGACCAGCGTGAAGGCCGGCCACCAGGCGCTCAGCGTGGCGTGGTGCTCTCCGCCCTTCTCAGGCGGGATGCGGCTCTGGCGCCTGCGCACGATCCAGGTGGCCGCCGCGAGCGTAAGGATCAGCACCCCCACTCCAGTGGCCAGGTAGCGGTGGACCATCTCGACCCACGCCTTGCTGTGCGTGACCGGGCCGGTCGGCTGCGCCGACTGCGCCATCGCGATCTCGTGGCGTGCGCCGTGCGGACTGGCGTTGCCGTAGCAACCCGGCCAGTCGGGGCAGCCCAGGCCCGAATCGGTGAGCCGCGTGAAGGCGCCGAACAGCGTCAGGTCGAAGGTGAGGAAGAGCGTGAGCACCGTCAGCGCATGCAGCCGCCGCGCTGGTCCACTGCCTGCATTGCGGCGCCACACCCACACCAGCGGCCCGAGCGCGATCAGCACGCCGACCGCCATGAGCCAGGCGATGGGCGTCAGGTCGTAGAGCGAGCTCGTGGTGTCCATGCGGCGTCCGTCGTGCCGTCAGCGGCCGGGTTCGTCCCACGACGCCGAGGCGCGCAGCAGGCGGTCGAGGTCGCGCTTGGCGCGGCTCGCGCCGGCGACGTCCATGCGGGCCGGAAAACGCATCATCCAGTTGCCCATGGGATCGACCACGTAAAGGTGTTCGGCCAGCGAGTGGCCTTGCGCGGGCGCTAGCCATTTCGAGAGCTGGTCGGCCGGCACGCGCAGCACGGTCGCGCCGTGCAGGCCGTTGTTCAGGCGCTCGGGCACGGGAGCGGCGTCGCTCACCAGCCAGACGCGGTCCATGCGATCTTTCTCGCGGCCCAAGCTCTCGCGCAGTTGCCGCGCCAGATAGAGCTGCTGTTCGCACAGCGTGTCGCATGCGGCATCGGCCACCGTCACCAGCAGCCACTGGCCCTTGAGCGTGGCAAGGTCGACGGGTGCGCCGCTGCGGTCGGTGGCGGCGATCTTCGGCAGCTCGCGCTGCGGGTCGATCAGCTCGCCGTAGACGCTGCGCCCCTCGGGCCGGATCACGTAGTACGTGAAGTACGAGGCGATGACGGGCGATGCGCACATCAGCATCACCGCGATCATCTTCCAGCGTCCCATGGCCGTGCGCCGGCCCTCCGCGCCGTCGAGCGCCTGGTTGGGCGACGGCATCGAATGCACCGTCAGGCCCAGGGGTTCGTCAGAAGCGGCCATCGCGTGCGCGGCGCCTTGAGCGGCGGATGGGCGTGATGAATTGGAACCAGACATAGAGGATGACGACGAGGGCCGACAGGCCGAACCACTGGAATGCGTAACCGTAGTGCCTCTCGAGGCCCAGTGCCGGCGCCGGCCAGTCGCGCTGCAGGCCCTCGGAAGCCGGGCCGCCCTGCTGCAGCGACACGTCGGTGCGCAGGGGCAGTCTGGTTTCGGCACGGAAGGCCTCAAGGTCGAGATTCTGCCGGATGGGCGAATACCCTTCGGCGACCGGTGCCGCAGCGGCGGTGGAAGCCGGGGCCGAGGCCGCCGCGGCAGGTGCGGAGGCTGCGGGCACGGGCGCCGGCGCGGCGGAGCCCAGTTCCAGCAGGTGGCTCGGCGGCGGCTCGATCAGGCCGGTGACTTCGACGATGCCGGCCGGCGTCTCGACCGCGCCCAGCTTCGTGCGGTCGACGAAATTGCGCTGGATCCAGCCGCGCTGCACCATCACCGTCTGCTCGGTGCCCTCGAGGGCGAAGGGCGTCAGCACGTAGAAGCCGGGCGTGCCGTGCATCTGGCGGTTGTCGAGATACACGGTCTGCGGCGTGAGCCAGAGGCCGCGCAGGCGCACTGCGCGGTGCATCGCGTCGGAGGCCTTGCCGAGGGCAAGGAACTCTGCCTGCGTCAGCGGCGGCTTCAGCTTCTCGGCATCGATGCTGGCCTGAAGCGCTTCCTTCTGGGCGGCGCGCGAGAGCTGCCAGCGGCCCAGCGAAATGGTGGCCGACACGGTCAGGGCGGCGGCAATGGTCATCACCCAGAAGCGGCCCCGGCGCAGGCGAGGTTCGTCGGAATACAGGGATACGGGAGTCACTGGAGGGGGCGGGGCGTGCGGCCGATAATGCGGGTCATGAAATACTTCGTCGCCCTGGTGTTCGTGGGCATCTTCGCGAGCCTCGCGTTTGCCCTGTACTTCATGCTGAAGGACGGGCGCAACGGGCGCGCCAAGAGCGGCGGCATGGCGCGCGCGCTCACCGTTCGGATCGGCCTGTCGGTGTTTTTGTTCCTCTGCATGCTGCTCGCCTGGAAGTTCGGATACATCCAGCCAACCGGGCTCCCGCTCGGCAAGTAGATGATGCTCGTGCCAGGAGAACCAAGAAAAAGGCGCCTTCCGGCGCCTTTTTCTTGTCATGCCGCGAGGTTCTTCGCTCAAAGCCAATAGACCAGCAGGTAAAGGCCGAGCCAGACCACGTCCACGAAGTGCCAGTACCAGGCCGCGCCCTCGAAGCCGAAGTGGCGCTCTGGCGTGAAGTGGCCCTTGCGCAGTCGCAGCGTGATGAACAGCAGCATCAGCATGCCGATGAACACGTGCAGGCCGTGGAAGCCGGTCAGCATGAAGAAGGTCGAGCCGTAGGTGCCGGAGCTGAGCTTGAGGTTCAGTTCGGTGTACAGGTGGTGGTATTCGTAACCTTGCACGCCCAGGAAGATCACGCCCAGCAGCACGGTGAGCCACATGAAGCGGATCGTCTGCGCGCGATGGCCGGCGCGCAGCGCGTGGTGGGCGATGGTGAGCGTCACGCCCGAGCTCAGCAGCAGCGCGGTATTGATCGTGGGCAGCCAGAACGGGCCGACGGTCTGGAAGGGCTCGACGATGCCTGCCGGCGAGGCGGTGGCGCCGGCGGCGACGCTGGGCCACACGGCCTTGAAGTCGGGCCACAGCAGCGCGTTGTCGAGGCTGCCGAGCGATGGCAGCGCGTGAGTGCGTGCCCACCACAGCGCGGTGAAGAACGCGCCGAAGAACATCACTTCCGAGAAGATGAACCAGCTCATGCTCCAGCGGAACGAGAGGTCGATCTTGTGGCCGTACTGGCCGCTCTCGCTCTCGCCGATGGCGGCGCGGAACCAGACGAAGAGCGTGCCGAGCCAGATCACCATGCCGGCCAGCAGGGACCATGCGCCCCACTGGTGGCCGTTGATCCATTGCGCGGCGCCAAGGATCACGAAGAACAAACCGATCGCGGCCGAGACCGGATAGGCCGAGGGGCCCGGCACGAAATAGTAGGGCGTGGTGCCGTGGGTGGTTGAACTCATATCAGCTCCTGGCTCTCTTTCTTCTCTTCTCGGTTCAATGGATTCTGCTTGCCGTGGAAGGCTTCTTTTCCGTCAGGCCCCGGCCGACGCGACCACATGGCGCACCACCAGCACGAGGGCGACCACGAAGACCACCACCGCCACGAACGCCACCGCGATGATGTGCAGCGGGTTGAGCTTGCGCAGGTCTTCCTGGTAGGCGCTGTTCTTGCGCACGCCGAAGAACGACCAGCCCACCGCCTTCACCGTGTCCCACAGCGAAGCCTTCGGCCGGTTCGAGGGATCGGTCACGAGCGCGGCTCATTCGCGGAGCTGGTAACGGCGGCCACCGGGGCCGCGGGCGTCTTGCCGCCCACCTCGAAGAAGGTGTACGACAGCGTGATGGTCTTCACGTCCTTGGAAATCTTCGGGTCGATCACGAACGCGACCGGCCACTGCTTCTTCTCGCCCGGATCGAGCGTGTACTGGTTGAAGCAGAAGCACTCGAGCTTGTTGAAGTACGGCGCGGCCTGCTGCGGCGCGTAGCTCGGGATGGCCTGCGCGGCCATGCGGCGGTTCTGCACGTTCTGGAACTCGTACATCACCGTGTTGAGCTCGCCCGGGTGCACCTGGATGGTCCGCTCCGCGGGCTTGAAGTCCCAGAGGCCGCCGCGCACGTTGGAATCGAACTCGACCGTGATGGTGCGGCTCTTGTCGACCTGCGTGTTGTCGGGCACGCGCACGTTCTTGCCACCGCTCGCGCCGCCCGGCACCTCGAGCTCGGAGAGCGCGAGGATGTTGATGCCGGTCATCTCGCAGATCGCGCGGTACATCGGCACCAGCGCATAGCCGAAGGCGAACATGCCGCAGGCCACGACGGCCAGCTTGCCGACCATGCGGACGTTGGCGCGGCGGATGCGTGGACCGAGGCTCATGCGCGTGTGCTCCCGTTCGTTGCCTGCTCGAATGCCCGGTCAGCGGCCGCTGAACCAGACCATGCGGACGATGAAGCCGATGAAGAACACCACGGCGATGGAGGCCAGCGTGAGCCCCATGCGGCGGTTGTTCCTTTTCTGCTCGGGCGTCATCGTGCTGCGTAGGCTGACAGTGCGTTCAACCGATCACCTTGGTGGCGGTCGCGTCGAGCTTGGGCGGGTTCTCGAAGGTGTGGAACGGTGCCGGCGACGGCACTTCCCACTCGAGGCCCTCGGCAGCTTCCCACGGCTTCTGGGCAGCCTTCTCGCCCTTGCCGCGCATCGTGGGCAGCACGATGAACAGGAAGAAATACAACTGGGCAAAACCGAAGAAGAAGGCACCGACAGACGCGACGGCGTTGAAGTCGGCGAACTGCATCGGGTAGTCGGCGTAGCGTCGCGGCATGCCGGCCAGGCCCAGGAAGTGCATCGGGAAGAAGGTCACGTTGAACGAGATCAGCGACCACCAGAAGTGCACCTTGCCGCGCGTCTCGTTGTACATCACGCCGGTCCACTTCGGAGCCCAGTAGTAGAAGCCCGAGAACATGGCGAACAGCGAACCCGCCACCAGCACGTAATGGAAATGGGCCACCACGTAGTACGTGTCCTGCAGCTGCGTGTCGATGGGGGCGACGGCCAGGATCAGGCCGGTGAAGCCGCCCATGGTGAACACGAAGATGAAGCCGACGGCGAACAGCATCGGCGTCTCGAAGGTCATCGAGCCCTGCCACATGGTGGCGATCCAGTTGAAGATCTTCACGGCCGTGGGCACCGCGATCAGCATGGTCGCGTACATGAAGAACAGCTGGCCGGTCAGCGGCATGCCGGTCGTGAACATGTGGTGCGCCCACACGATGAACGACAGGATGGCGATCGACGAGGTGGCGTACACCATCGAGGCATAGCCGAAGAGCTTCTTGCGGGCGAAGGCCGGCACCACCTGGCTGATGATGCCGAACGCCGGCAGGATCATGATGTAGACCTCGGGGTGGCCGAAGAACCAGAAGATGTGCTGGTACATCACCGGGTCGCCGCCGCCGGCGGGGTTGAAGAAGCTGGTGCCGAAGTGGCGATCGGTCAGCGTCATCGTGATGGCGCCGGCGAGCACGGGCATCACGGCGATCAGCAGGTAGGCGGTGATGAGCCAGGTCCAGCAGAACATCGGCATCTTCATCAGCGTCATGCCGGGGGCGCGCATGTTGAGGATGGTCACGATGATGTTGATCGAGCCCATGATCGACGAGGCGCCCATGATGTGCATCGCGAAGATGCCGGCGTCCATCGAGGGGCCCATCTGCAGCGTGAGCGGCGCGTACAGCGTCCAGCCCGCGGCGGGTGCCCCGCCGGGCATGAAGAACGAGCCCACCAGCATCAGCGCCGCCGGGATCAGCAGCCAGAAGCTGAAGTTGTTCATGCGCGCGAACGCCATGTCGGAGGCGCCCACCTGCAGCGGGATCATCCAGTTCGCGAAGCCCACGAAGGCCGGCATGATCGCGCCGAACACCATGATCAGGCCGTGCATGGTGGTGAACTGGTTGAAGAGCTCCGGGTTCACCAGTTGCAGGCCGGGCTGGAACAGCTCGGCGCGGATCAGCAGCGCGAGCACGCCGCCCACCATCAGCATGGTGAAGCTGAACAGCAGGTACAGCGTGCCGATGTCCTTGTGGTTGGTGGCGAACACCCAGCGGCGCCAGCCGGTGGGCGCGTGGTGGTCGTGATGATCGTCGTGTGCGTGGTCGCCGTGGCCTGCTGCGTGACCGTGGGGGTCGAGAACTGCGCTCATTTCGTTGTTCCTTGCAATTTCTTCGTCGCGGGGCGCTCGCGCATCACTTGGCGCGCAGGGCCAGCACTTCGGCCGGCTGCACCAGCTGGCCCGTCTTGTTCGACCAGCTGTTCTTGGTGTACGTGGCCACGGCCGCGAGGTCGGTATCGCTCAGTTGCTTCCAGGAGGGCATTGCGCCGTTGTTCTGGCCGTTCAGCAGCACCGTCAGCTGGACCTTGTGGTCGGCGTCGGTCACCTTGGCCGAGCCGTCCAGCGGCTTGATCGGGCCGGCGCCCTTGCCGTTGGCCTGGTGGCAGGCCGCGCAGTTGGCGGCATAGACCTTCTCGCCGCGCGCGAGCATGTCGGGCAGGGTCCAGACCTTGGTCGGGTCGTCGAGCTTGGCGGCAGCTTCCTTGCGCTTGGCGGCCACCCAGGTCGTGTAGTCGGCGGCCGAGACCACCTTCACGTGGATCGGCATGTAGGCATGTTCCTTGCCGCACAGTTCCTGGCACTGGCCGTAGTAGTCGCCCACGGTCTCGGCGCGGAACCAGGTGTCGCGCACGAAGCCGGGAATGGCGTCCTGCTTGAGGCCCAGCTGCGGCACGGCGAAGGCGTGGATCACGTCGTTCGCGGTGGTGATGATGCGGACCTTCTTGTTGACCGGCACGACCAGCGGGTTGTCGACCTTGAGCAGGTAGTCGTCGGGCATCTGACCCCTGGCGCCCGCGTCGGACATGGCGCGCTGCGAGCTGTCGAGCGTGGAGATGAAGGCCAGGCCCTCGCCTTCGCCGTTGAGGTAGTCGTAGCCCCACTTCCACTGATAGCCAGTGGTCTTGATCGTGAGGTCGGCGTTGGTGGTGTCCTTCTGGGCCACCAGCACCTTGGTGGCGGGCAGCGCCATGATGATGACGATGAGGAAGGGCACGATGGTCCAGATGACCTCGACCACCACCGATTCATGGAAGTTGGCGGCCTTGTGGCCCACCGACTTGCGGTGCTTCCAGATGGAATAGAACATCACCGCGAACACGCCGACGAAGATGACCGTGCACAGGATCATCATGATCGTGTGGAGCAGATGCTGCTCCTGCGCGATCTTGGTCACGCCGACCGGAAGATTCAACTGGCGCACCGAAGGGCCGCCGGGCAGATCGTTGACTGCGTGCGCCGCGCTGCTGAAAGCCGCGCCGGCCGCCAGCAACAGATTCGCCGGCCTGTACTTATTGCGCCAAATGCTCTTCATCGTGTTCACGTTTCTTCAATTTTTCGACAAACCCAACCGTGCAGCACTGCGCGAGCCCCCTCAGGCGCCACGCAACGCCATTCGAATCTCGCGGGCCAAGGCCGCACGCAACTCCGGGCGTACATAGCGCCCCACCCTGACCGATCGACCCTGCCCCGAGACCTCGATCAGCGAGCGATCGCCGGTCTGGGGTTCGATCCGCACCTGGTGCGGAAGAAATTCCGTGCGCTCGTAGTGCCCGCCGTTTTCGAGCTCGACGACGAGACGTCCCTCCTGCAATGCGATCTTCTCGCCATCCGTCGCATGCCTTGCGTACACCATGAAGGCAAACCCGACGGCGGCCAGCTCGAGCCAGGCAAAAGGCAGCACCATGGGCGCACCGTGCAGCCAGAACAGGGTGCCGATGCCGAGAGATACCACGCACAGCGAAGCGTAGAGCCAGCCCAGCTGGCTCGGCGTCACCGAGCAGTTGCGCTTCAGGAACCAGTGGATGCTCTGGCCTGAAACGGTGGCAAATCGAAACACGGAATTCGACACGGGCGAGTTCAGCAAATCGGTGCGTCGACGGTCGCCAAACCCTCTCGTACGAACAGGATCCGACACCCCTCGATCGCGGGACAATACCCGCGAGTTTCACGCAACGGCGGATTGTAGCGGGTAGATACCTGCGCCCGAGTGCCCTGTGGGACGCCTACGGGTCACTACTAGTAGGCAAGAAACGCCCTGTACGACTAGCGTTTCCGGCACGCGTTTTCCACACGCGCCCGCCGCGATCGCTCAGGCGCCCGGACGCCCGCGCTGGAGCATCGATCGCATCTCGCGCAACGACACCGCGCTCTCGGCCGCGAGCGACACGCGCGGCACCGGCTTGAACGCGTGGCCGTAGACGACCTCGAAGGTCAGCGCGATGCGCCCGTCGCCGCCCTCGGCCGGCGCGAGTTCGGGCAGCGCCTTCTTCAACGACTGGAGCCAGCCCTTGCCCCGCAGCGCCGGAAAGCGCGCCGGATGCAGGTTGCGGCCCAGCGTGCGCAGTTCGGCCAGCGCCGCCTCGGGCGTGGCCCAGGTCAGCACGATGCGCTCCATGTCCATCACCGGCTCGGCGAAGCCGGCATGCACCAGCATGTCGCCCCAGTCGTGCATGTCGGTGTACTCGTGGCCCGCTGCCGGCCAGCCCAGGCGGGCATGCAGCGCGCGCAGCTCGCGCACGGTGTCAGGGCCCAGGCAGGAGAACATGAGGAAGCCGTCGGTCGCCACCAGCCTGTGCCAGTGCGAGATCAGCGCCTCGGGGTCGGCCGCCATGTGCAGCGACATGTTGGCCCAGAGCAGGTCGACACCGTCTTCGGGCGGCGCCTCGAAGCGCGCCTTGCCGGCCTGCCAGCGCCGCGCGCTCCACCACGGCGCGGCGAGCGCCTGGCCGGTGGCGGCGGCGAGCGCGGGCTCGGGTTCGATCACGTAGGAGGCCGCGTCCTTGTAGCGGCGTGCGACAAGTTCATGGGCCTCGAGGCCGCTGCGCAGCGGCGCCCAGTCGGCCCAGTGGCGGGGCTGGGCCTTGATCCATTGCAGCCGGTCTTCCATTCGGCGGCCGATTTCCTCGTGCAGCCAGGGAGAGGCGCCGTCGGCGGGCGCGAGCCGGCGCCAGCGGGCGGCCGCCGTGGCATCGATGGTCGGCGGTCGTCTTGTGGGGTCGGTGGCCATGGGGCCGTGAGTATATTGAGGCGATGTCCAGCCTCCGGGCCATGTGGCCTTTCGCTCCTCTTTCCCCTTTCGCGTCGTTCGGCTCGCTGCTGGCGCGGCTGCCCAGCCAGTGCGCGGTCTGCCGCGCCTGGCCCTCGCGCCCCGTGTGCGACGCCTGCGTAGCCCGCTTCGCACCGCCAGCCGCGCGCTGCGGGGGCTGCGCCCTGCCCGTGCCCGATGGCGTTAGCCGCTGCGGCGAGTGCGTGAAGAACCCGCCGCCGCTGGATGCCTGCCTCGCCGCCTGCACCTACGCCTGGCCCTGGCCGGACGCCATCGCCGCCTTCAAGTTCCGTGGCGAGGCCGGCTGGGCCGGTCCCTTCGCCACGCTCCTGCGCAGCGCGCCCTGGGTGGAGCCCGCGCTGGAAGCCGGCGACATCGTGCTGCCGATGCCGCTTGCGCGCGGCCGATTGCGCGAACGCGGATTCAACCAGGCGCACGAACTGGCGCGCCGACTGGCGCCAACGAAGACCGACGCCACCCTGCTCCTTCGCACGCGCGAAACGCCGGCGCAGAGCGGCCTGTCGCGCGCCGAGCGGCTGCGCAACCTGCGCGGCGCCTTCGCCGTCGAACCGCTGCGCGCCCACAAGCTGCGCGGCCGGCGCGTCGTGCTGGTGGACGATGTGATGACCAGCGGCGCATCGATCTTCACCGCCGCAGAGGTGCTGCGGCAGGCCGGCGCAGCCTACGTCAGCGCCATCGTGCTCGCCCGGACCGATCCGCCGCGCTGAGCCTTCGCACCGCCCCGCCGACAATCGCCGCATGTTCAATATCGTCCTGGTCCACCCCGAAATCCCGCCGAACACCGGCAACGTGATCCGGCTCGCAGCCAACACCGGCTGCAAGCTGCACCTCGTGGAGCCGCTGGGTTTCTCGATGGACGACCGCCTGCTGCGCCGCGCCGGCCTCGACTATCACGAGTACGCCGAGGTCAAGCGCCACGCCGACTGGCAGGCCTTGCTTTCAACAGAGCAACCGGCCGCGGACCGCATGTTCGCGCTCACCACGCGCGGTTCACGCCCGGTGCACGACATCCGCTTCCAGCCCGGCGACTGGCTGGTGTTCGGCTCGGAAACCAGCGGCCTGCCGCCCGCGCTGCGCGACGGCTTCCCCGAGGCCCAGCGCCTGCGGCTGCCGATGCGCGAGGGCCAGCGCAGCCTGAATCTCTCGAACGCGGTGGCGGTGACGGTGTTCGAGGCCTGGCGGCAGAACGGCTTCGGCTGAAGCATCAGCCGCCCCTACGGGCAGCAGGGGCGGACACATCCGATCGGCGGGTCGCGCCGTATGGAAGATATGCCGGCCGTCAGCCGACCGGCATTCGTTCCATCCACCACCTTGCCCCAAGGAGTCCCGCCATGAATGCCAAGCCGATTGCCCTTGCCGCCTTCGCCACGCTCGCCTTCGCCAGCGGCGCGCAAGCCTTCCAGGGAGAGCAGAACCCGCTCCCGCCCGCGCCCTTCCAGTCGACGCTGTCGCGCGCGCAGGTGCAGGCCGACGCGCGCCAGCCGCTGCAGATCAGCAATGGCGGCACCGGCACGATGCAGGCCAGGAACGGCAATACCGACCGCAACGCGGTGCGTGCCAGCGCGCTGAGCATCACGCGCCAGGGCGCGGCCACCTACGGCGAAGTGACCGACCGCAGGATGTAAGAAGAAAGAAGAAAAGAAGAGCGGCCGCCGGCCGCTCTTCAGCGATAGCGGCGCACCACCGACTCGGCCACGCAGGCCGGCTTTGCGGCGCCTTCGAGCTCGATGGTGGTTTCCCAGCTCATCTGGAAGCCATCGTCGGCAATGGGCTCGGCCGTCAGCAGCTTCATGCGCGCCCGCAGGCGCTTGCCCACCGGCACCGGCGACATGAAGCGCACCTTGTTCAGGCCGTAGTTCACGCCCATGCGCGACTCAACCACGTCCAGCGCCGTCTCGTAGAAGCGCGGCAGCAGCGACAGTGTGAGAAAACCATGCGCGATCGGCCCGCCGAAGGGGCCGGCCTTGGCCCGCTCGATGTCGACGTGGATCCACTGGTGGTCGCCCGTCGCCTCGGCGAACTGGTTGACCTGCTCCTGCGTGATGGCGATCCAGTCGCTCACGGCGACTTCCTGGCCGACGCAGGCGGCGAGATCCTGAAGGGTCTGGAATGTCTTCTTGGTCATGCGGGGCATTCTGGCGTCTGGGGTCGCCGCGCGGCTGTCGGCCTCGCGACAACCGGGATCAGGGTAAACCGGGAGCAGGCAGCACGCCGTTCAGGCGTCGAGCCATTCGCAGATCGGCTGCCACTGCTCCAGGTCGCGCTGCACGCGCCCGGGTGCGATGTCGAACAGCGTGAGCCCGCGCGCGGCCAGCTGCACGTAGTTCTGCGTGTCGCGCAGTTCGCCGATCACCGGCACGCCAAGCCCCGCGATGAACTCGTGGAGCCGGTCGGCCGCCAGCGTGCGGGCGTTCACCCGCATGCCGACGAGGCCGATCTTCGTCTTCTCGGCGCGGCGGTTCTCCAGCAGCCGGTCAAGGAAATCGCGCGTGGCGTAGATGTCGAAGATGCTGGGCTGCAGCGGCACGATCACCCGGTCGGCCAGCGCCAGCACTTCCTTGAAGCGCCAGCCGTGCAGGCCGGCGGGCGTGTCGAGCACCGCGTGCGTGGTGCCGCGCGGCGGGCGCACCACGGTGCTTTCGCCGGTGGCTTCCCAGGTGGAGATCGGCCGGGCCATCGGCGGGCGCAGGCCCAGCCACAGGCGGGAGGACTGCTGGCGGTCCACGTCGCCCAGCATCACGGCATGGCCGCGGCTTGCGAAGTAGCCCGCGACGTTCGTCGCGATCGTCGACTTGCCCACGCCCCCCTTGGGATTGGCGACCAGAACCACCGGCATAAAAGCACTCCTCCAGAACGGCAACAGCGCAAATGGTAGTCGCTGAGCGTTTTTGCCCGGCGAAACGCCTTGCAGCGTGCTCTTGAGATATGTTCGCGGGATGACGACAACAACACCGACGGGAACTCCCGCCGAGGGCGCCGAAACCGGCTCCGGCGGCATCTATGTGCTGGCCGCGCACCCCCACTGGCGCGACTCGCGCGTCAACCGCCGCATGCTCGCAGCCGCGCGCGGCGTGCCGGGGGTCGACGTCAACGACCTCTACGGCAGCTACCCCGATTTCGCCATCGACGTCGAGGCCGAGCAGGCCCGGCTCGCCAGGGCCAGCCTGGTGGTGCTGGTGCATCCGATCCAGTGGTACTCGATGCCCGCGCTGCAGAAGCTCTGGCTCGACGACGTGCTCGCCTACGGCTGGGCCTACGGCCCCGGCGGCACCGCCCTGCAGGGCAAGGACCTCTGGCTGGTCGCAACCACCGGCAGCCCCGAGGCCAGCTACCACCCGCAGAACTACCACCGCTATTTCTTCGACGCCTTCCTGCCGCCCTACGAGCAGACCGCCGCGCTGTGCGGCATGCGCTTTCTGCCGCCGATGATCCTCTACGGCGCGCGCAGCGCCGGCGAAACCGCGGTGAAGTCACACATCGAGACCTTCGCCCAGCGGCTGGGCAGCTATCCCGACTGGCCGGAGATCGAGGAGATCGACGCCTGCATCGCCTGCCCCGTGCCCGAGAGCGACCGGCCTGCCGACAACGACGAGGTCGGCAAGGTGGTCTCCGACGCATTCCGCGCGGCGATGACCCATGGGCTGGCCACCACCACAGCCTCCACTGGCGGAAACGGGAAGGCGGCCTGAATGGAACACGCACCCGCCTGGCTGACCAACAGCCTGATCTACCTGAGCGCCGCCGTGCTGGTGGTGCCGCTGTCGAAGGCCCTGGGCCTGGGCTCGATCATCGGCTACCTCGTGGCCGGCATCGCCATCGGGCCCTGGGGGCTGGGGCTGGTTTCCAGCGTCGAGGACGTGCTGCATTTCGCCGAGTTCGGCGTGGTGCTGATGCTCTTCCTGGTGGGCCTGGAGCTCGAACCCAAGCGCCTGTGGAACCTGCGCCGGCCCATCTTCGGCTGGGGCACGGCGCAGGTGCTGAGCTGCGCCGCAGTGCTGTTCGCGGTCGGCTGCGCGGTGGGCGCCAGCTGGCGCGTGGCGCTGGTGGCGGCGCTGGGCCTGGCGCTCTCTTCCACCGCCATCGCGCTGCAGGTGTTCGGCGAGCGCAACCTGCTGAAGACGCCCAGCGGGCAGGCCGGCTTCTCGATCCTGCTGTTCCAGGACGTGGCGGCCATTCCGATCCTCGCGCTGCTGCCGCTGCTGGCCGGCGCCACCGCGGCAGAGCAGTCGATGACCGGGCTGGAGCGCGCGCTGGAGGCAGCGAAGATCATCGGCGTGATCGGCGGCATCATCCTCGGCGGCCGGCTGCTGCTGCGGCCCATCCTGCGCTGGATCGCGCGCAGCGACACGCCCGAGATCTTCACCGCCGCCGCCCTGCTGCTGGTGGTGGCCATCGCGGCGCTGATGCAGCTGGTGGGCCTGTCGATGGCGCTGGGGGCCTTCCTCGCCGGCGTGCTGCTGGCCGAGAGCGAATACCGGCGCGAGCTCGAAACCGACATCGAGCCCTTCAAGGGACTGCTGCTGGGCCTGTTCTTCATCGCGGTGGGCATGTCGATCAACTTCGGCGTGCTGATCGCTAGCCCCTGGATCATGGCGATGCTGGTGGTCGGCTTCGTGGCCATCAAGCTGGTGGTGATCTACGCGCTCGCCAAGGCGATGGGCATCGCCTACCAGGAGCGGCCGGTGTTCACGCTGCTGCTCGCGCAGGGCGGCGAGTTCGCCTTCGTGGTGTTCCAGGCGGCGGGCCCCGACGTGCTGCCGCCCGAGGTCACCTCGCTGCTGATCGGCGCGGTGGCGCTGTCGATGCTGCTGTCGCCGCTTCTGCTGGTGCTGCTCGACCGGTTCGTGCTGCCGCGCTACAGCCGCAACGGCGGCACCAAGCTCGAGGAAATTTCGGAGCAGCAGGACGCCAAGGTGCTGATCTGCGGCTTCGGCCGCTACGGCCAGATCGTCGGGCGCATGCTGATGTCGCAGGGCCTGCGCGTGACCGTGCTCGACCACGACGCCGACACCGTCGAAGGCTTGCGGCAGTTCGGCTTCCGCGTGTTCTACGGCGACGCGACGCGGCTCGACCTGCTGCGCACCGCGGGCGCGGGCACGGCCAAGGTGATCGTGGTGGCGGTGGACGATATCGAGCAGTCGCTGGAGATCGTCGACCTGGTGAAGGAGAACTTCCCGCAGGCCCGCATCGTCGCGCGCGCCCGCAACGTGACGCACCTGTTCCAGCTGCGCGACCGCGGCGTGACGCAAGTGGAGCGCGAGTTGTTCGAGTCGTCGCTGCGCAGCGCGCGCGCCACGCTCGAGGCCCTGGGCTGGCCGGCCTACGAGGCGCGCGAATCGGCGATGCGCTTTCGCCGCCGAAACATCGAACTCAGCAACGACATCTACCCGCACTACAAGGACCGCGCCAAGCTGATCGCCGCCAACAAGGCGGGCCGCCAGCAGTTCGAGGAGCAGATGGCGCGCGAGCGCGAGGAGCGCCGCCGCAGGCTCGGGCGCGACTGGGACAGCCTCGACGGCGAAGAGGAAGAAGAGCGACTGCTGCAGCAGTCGCAGCAGCAGACCGCCGGTCAGGAGAAGGCGGACGCCTAGCAGGCCGGGCGGCTCGAAGACCCGTGCCGATCGCCCCGTCGGTCAGCCTTCCAGCTTCAACAGCCGCATCGCGTTGCCCTTGAGGATGCCGGGCATCACCTCGGGCTTGAAGCCCGCGTTCTCGAAGTCGCGCATCCAGCGGTCCGGCGTGATCAGCGGGTAGTCGCTGCCGAAGAGCACGCGGTCCTTCAGCAGGGTGTTGGCGTACTGCACCAGCTGCTTCGGAAAGTACTTGGGGCTCCAGCCCGACAGGTCGATCCACACGTTGGGCTTGTGCGTGGCCACGCTCAGCGCCTCGTCCTGCCAGGGGAAGCTGGGGTGCGCCATGACGATCTGCATGTCGGGGAAGTCGATGGCCACGTCGTCCAGGTGCATCGGGTTGCTGTACTCCAGCCGCAGGCCGCCGCCGCAGCGCATGCCCGAGCCGATGCCGCTGTGGCCGGTGTGGAAGATGGCCGGCAGGCCGTATTCGGCGATGACCTCGTAGATGGGCCAGGCCATGCGGTCGTAGGGATGGTAGCCCTGCACCGTGGGATGGAACTTGAAGCCCTTCACGCCGTGCTCCTCGATGAGCCTGCGCGCTTCGCGCGCGCCCATCTTTCCCTTGTGCGGATCGACGCTGCCGAAGGCGATCATGATGTCGCTGTTGTTCCTCGCGGCCTCGGCGATCTCCTCGTTCGGAATGCGCCGGCGGCCCATGTTCGATTCGGCGTCGACCATGAACATCACCAGGCCGATCTTCCTTTCGCGGTAGTACGCCACGCTCTCCGCAATGGTGGGCCGGCCGCTGGAGCCGAAGTACTTGTCGGCCGCGCGGTCGTATTCCTCGCCGTAGTTGTCGAACGGGTTCCAGCAGCTGACTTCTGCGTGGGTGTGGATGTCGATCGCGATCAGGTTCTGATGGTCCATGCGCTGTCTCCTGTACGGGTAAATCCCTAGTCTCCGGGGGCTCCAAATTCCTTGAATTGATTATTTCCCATAACCATAATTCGACGCAACCCCGGACCCCATCATGACCAATCCAGACCTCCAACTCGACATCCGCGACGAAGTCGCCATCGTCCGCCTGACGCGCGGCTCCAAGCGCAACGCGCTGTCCGACGGACTGATCCTCGCGCTGCGCGACACCTTCGAGAAGCTGCCTTCGACCGTGCGCGCCGCGGTGATCGACGGCGAGGGGCCGCACTTCTGCGCCGGCCTCGACCTGAGCGAGCTGAAGGAACGCGACGCCGGCCAGGGCATGCAGCACTCGCGCATGTGGCACGCCGCGCTCGACCTGATCCAGCACGGCCCGGTGCCGGTGATCGCCGCGCTGCACGGCGCGGTGGTCGGCGGCGGGCTCGAATTGGCAAGCGCCTGCCACATCCGCGTGGCCGACCGCACCACCTTCTACGCGCTGCCCGAGGGCTCGCGCGGCATCTTCGTGGGCGGCGGCGGCTCGGTGCGCATCCCCAAGCTGATCGGCGTGGCCCGCATGACCGACATGATGATGACCGGCCGCGTCTACAACGCCGAAGACGGCGAGCGCGCCAACTTCGCGCAGTACCTCGTCGACGAAGGCCAGGCCTTCGACAAGGCTTTCGAGCTCGCCAGGCGCGTGGCCACCAACGCGCCGCTCACCAACTACGCGCTGATGCACGCGCTGCCGCGCATCGCCGAGCAGTCGGCCGACCACGGCTTCTTCACCGAGGCGCTGATCTCCGGCATCACGCAGGCCGCGCCCGAGGCCAAGCAGCGCGTTCGCGACTTCCTCGAAGGACGCGGCGCGAAAGTGAGCAAGGGATGAGCGCCCCCGCCGTCCGCTACCGCCCGCTGGTCTTCGGCGTCACCCGCGCGGTGCTGCGCGACGGCGCGCCGGGCACGCAGTACCTGAGCGCCGAAACGCCGCTCGCCCCCTACCGCGAGCGCATGACCGACCGCCTCGCCCACTGGGCAGAGCGCACGCCCGACCGCACCTTCATCGCCCGCCGCGAACGGCTGGCCGACGGCAGCACCGGCGACTGGCTGCGCGTGAGCTACGCGCAGGCGCTGGAGGAAGCACGCGGTATCGGACAGGCACTGCTGGAGCGCGGCCTGAGCGCCGAGCGACCGGTCGCGATCCTCAGCGAGAACGGCATCGAGCACGCGCTGATGGCGCTGGGCTGCCTCTACGCCGGAGTGCCCTATTGCCCCGTCTCGCCCCCCTACTCGGTGGTGAGCCAGGACTTCGAGAAGCTGCGCCACGTCTTCGACACCCTCACGCCCGGCCTCGTCTTCGCGAGCGACGCGGCGCGCTTCGCCAAGGCCATCGCCGCCGTCGTGCCCACCGGCACAGAGGTCGTGCTGGCCGAGGGCAGCCTCGAGGACCGGCCCGTCACCGCGTTCAGCGCCCTCGCCTCCACGCCGGCCACGAGCGCCATCGACGAGGCGATGCGCGCCACCGGCCCCGACACCATCACCAAGTTCCTCTTCACCTCGGGCTCGACCAAGATGCCCAAGGCCGTGATCAATACGCACCGCATGTGGTGCGCCAACCAGCAGCAGCTGCGCCAGTCGATTCCCGCCCTGGGCGACGAGCCGCCGGTGCTGGTCGACTGGCTGCCCTGGAACCACACCTTCGGCGGCAACCACAACGTGGGCATCGTGCTGGACAACGGCGGCACGCTCTACATCGACGACGGCAAGCCCACGCCCGCCGGCATGGCCGAGACGCTGCGCAACCTGCGCGAGATCGCGCCCACCATCTACTTCAACGTGCCCACCGGCTTCGAGGCTATCGCGCAGGCGATGGAAACCGACGAGGTGCTGCGCCGCAACCTGCTGTCGCGCGTGAAGATGTTCTTCTACTCGGGCGCGGCGCTCTCGCAGCCGGTGTGGGACAGCCTGCACCGCACGCAGGAGTCGGAAGTCGGCGAGCGCATCGTGATGGGCACGGGCCTGGGCATGACCGAATCGGGCCCCTTCGCGCTCTACGTGACCGGCCCCGACGTGAAGTCGGGCGACGTGGGCCTGCCTGCGCCGGGCATCGAGCTCAAGCTGATCGAGGTCGACGGCAAGACCGAGGTGCGCTACCGCGGCCCCAACATCACGCCCGGCTACTGGCGCGCGCCCGAGGCCACGGCCGAGGCCTTCGACGAGGAAGGCTTCTTTTCCACCGGCGACGCGGTGAAGTGGATCGACGAGGGCAACATCCACCGCGGCCTGCGCTTCGACGGCCGCATCGCCGAAGACTTCAAGCTCGCCACCGGCACCTTCGTGAGCGTGGGCCCGATGCGCGCGAAGATCATCGCGGCCGGCGCGCCCTATGTGCAGGACGCGGTGCTGACCGGCATCAACCTGAAGGAAGTGGGCGCGCTCGTCTTCCCGACGCAGAAGGTGCGCGAGCTCGCCGGCCTGCCGGCCGGCGCCACCATGCGCGAGGTGCTGGAAAGCGCACCCGTGCAGGCGCACTTCCAGCAGGTGGTCGACACGCTGGCCGCCGGCGCCACCGGCAGCGCCAACCGCATCGCGCGGCTGCACCTGATGGCCGAGCCGCCGTCCATCGACAGGGGCGAGGTCACCGACAAGGGCTCCATCAACCAGCGCTCCGTGCTCAAGCACCGCGCCGCGCTGGCCGATGCGATGCACGACGGCAGCCTGCCGTTCACGCTGAAGCCACGCTGAGCCTTTCCACACTTTTTCTGGAGACGAGACAAATGAAGATCGAAGGACAAGCCGCATTGGTCACGGGCGGCGCATCGGGCCTGGGCGAAGCCACCGCGCGCGAGCTCGCACGGCTGGGCGCCAAAGTCGCCGTGCTCGACCGCAATGCCGCGCTCGCCGAGAAGGTGGCGGCCGAGATCGGCGGCGTCGCCTGCGTCTGCGACATCACCGACACCGACAGCGTGAACGCCGCGCTCGACAAGGCCGAGGCCGCGCACGGCCCCGCGCGCATCCTGATGAACGTGGCCGGCATCGGCAGCGCCAAGCGCATCGTGGGCAAGGACGGCAGCCCCGCGCCGCTGGAAGACTTCGTGCGCGTGGTCAACATCAACCTGATCGGCGGCTACAACATGGCGCGCCTGTTCGCCGCGCGCTGCGCGAAGCTGGAGGCGCTCGACAACGGCGAGAAGGGTGTGATGCTCTTCACCGCCTCGGTCGCCGCCTTCGACGGCCAGGTGGGCCAGCAGGCCTACAGCGCCTCCAAGGGCGGGCTGGTCGGCATGACGCTGCCGATGGCGCGCGACCTCGCGCAGCACGCCATCCGCGTGTGCACGGTGGCGCCGGGCATCTTCGCCACGCCGCTGCTGCTGGAGCTGCCCGAGCCGGTTCAGCAGTCGCTGGCCGCCTCCATCCCCTTCCCGCCGCGTCTGGGCAAGCCCTCGGAGTTCGCCGAGCTGGCCTGCCACATCGTCACCAACGGCCACCTCAACGGCGAGGTGATCCGCATCGACGGCGCGCTGCGCATGGCGCCGCGCTGAGGCCCTTCTTTCTTTTTCGCGTTCGTTCCGCCCGCTTCACAACGTACCCAGGAGACACCGATGACCTTCAAGAAGACCACCCTCGCCGCCGTACTGGCGCTCATGGCCATGGGCCTCGCCCATGCCGACATCACCGTGGGCGTGGTGCAGCCGCTCACCGGCCCGGCCTCGGGCCTGGGCATTCCGGTGAAGAACGGCATCGCCATCTGGCCGAAGACCATCGCGGGCGAGACGCTCAAGGTGGTGGTGCTCGACGACGCCACCGACCCGACCACCGGCGTGAAGGACGCGCAGCGCCTGGTCACCGAGGACAAGGCAGACATCATCATCGGCTCCAGCGCCACGCCCGTCGCCATCCCGATGGCCGACGTGACCGCCGAGTCGGGCACGCCGCAGCTGTCGACCGCGCCTGCCGGCCTGCCGCCGGGCAAGGACAAGTGGTTCTTCCGCCTGCCGCAGTCGAACGACGTGATGGCCTACGCGGTGGTCGCGCACATGAAGAAGCAGAACATCAAGACGGTCGGCTTCCTCGGCTACACCGACGCCTACGGCGAGCTGTGGCTCAAGGCGCTGACGGCCGAGGCCGCCAAGAACGGCATCAAGATCGTCGCCACCGAGCGCTTCGCGCGCGCCGACACCAGCGTGACCGGCCAGGTGCTCAAGCTCACCTCGGCCAACCCCGACGCGATCCTGATCGTCGCTTCGGGCAGCGGCGCCGGCATGCCGCAGAAGGCGGTGATGGAGCGCGGCTACAAGGGCAAGGTCTACCAGACGCACGCCGCCGCCACGCAGGACCTGATGCGCACCGCCGGCAAGGACGCCGAGGGCACCTTCGTCGTTTCCGGCCCCGCCACCGTGGCCGAGCAGCTGCCCGACAGCCATCCCTCGAAGGCCGCCGCCGTCGCCTTCGTGCAGGGCTACGAGAAGGCCTACGGCCCCGGCTCGCGCAACCAGTTCGCCGGCCACGCGGCCGACGCGCTCACGGTGCTCGAGAAGGCCGTGCCGGTCGCGCTCAAGAAGGCCAAGCCCGGCACGCCCGAGTTCCGCGCCGCGCTGCGCGACGCGCTCGAGGGCATGGGCCGCACCGTGCTCGCGCACGGCGTGCTGAACTGGACGGCGCAGGACCACTGGGGCTACACGACCGAGACCGGCGTGATGCTCAAGGTGGTGAACGGCGCGTTCAAGGTCGAGCAGTAATCCCCTTCTTCAGCCGCATCGAACACACGCCATGGATCTCTCGATCGCCAGCATCCTGACGCTGGACGGCCTCACCAATGGCGCGATCTATGCCCTGCTGGGCATGGGCATCGTGCTCGTCTTCACGGTGACCCGCGTCATCTTCATTCCGCAGGGCGAATTCGTGGCGTACGGCGCGCTGACGCTGGCGATCTTCCAGACCGGCAAGACGCCGGGCACGGTGTGGCTGCTGCTCATCCTGGCCGGCGTCGCGGCGCTGATGGACCTGGTCACCACCTGGCGCCACAACGGCAGCGCGGTGGCCGGGCTGAAGGCTGCGTTGCGCACGCTCGCGGCACCCGCCGTCATCTGCGCGATCTCGGCCTGGGCCGGCCCGCGCAACCTGCCGATCGGCGTGCAGGCGCTGCTCACGGTGTTCATCGTCACGGCGTTCGGGCCACTGGTGTACCGCGTGGCCTACCAGTCGCTGGCGGGTGCGAGCTCGCTGGTGCTGCTGATCGTCTCGGTGGGCGTGCACTTCGCGATGACCGGGCTGGGCCTGCTCTTCTTCGGCGCGGAGGGTTTCCGCAACCCGCCGTTCTGGGACGAGCGCATGTCGCTCGGGCCTCTCAACGTGAGCGGGCAGGCGCTCATCATCTTCGGCATGTCGGCCGCGCTGATCGTGCTGCTGTACCTGTTCTTCGAGCGCAGCCTGTACGGCAAGGCGCTGCGCGCCACCGCCGTGAACCGGCTGGGCGCTCGGCTCATGGGCATCTCCACCCAGGCGGCCGGGCAGCTCACCTTCGCGATGGCGGCGCTGATCGGCGCGCTCTCGGGCCTGCTGATCGGTCCGACCACCACGGTGTTCTACGACTCGGGCTTCCTCATCGGCCTGAAGGGCTTCGTGGCCGGCGTGATCGCGGGCCTGGCGAGCTACCCCGGCGCGCTCGTCGGCGCGCTGGCCGTGGGCGTGATCGAGTCCTTCGGCTCCTTCTGGGCCAGTTCGTTCAAGGAAGTGATCGTGTTCACCATCATCCTGCCGGTGCTGCTGTGGCGCTCGCTGAAGAGCGGCCATTCGGACGAGGAACATTGACATGGAAGCACTCCTGAATCCCTCGACGGCCCATGCGCCCGACAAGAGCGCGCTGCGCACCTGGGGCCCGCTCGCGCTGGTGCTGGTGCTCATCGCGCTGCCGCTGCTGCCGCTGCCCGACTTCTGGATCATCCAGCTCAACTACGTCGGCATCTACACGCTGCCGGTGCTGGGCCTGGTGCTGCTCACCGGCGTGGGCGGCCTCACCTCCTTCGGGCAGGCGGCCTTCGTGGGCATCGGCGCGTACACCACCGCCTACCTCACGGTGAACACCGGCCTGTCGCCGTGGGTGACGCTCTTCATCGGCATGGCGCTCACGGGCATCAGCGCGGCGATCATCGGCGCGATCACGCTGCGCATGTCGGGCCACTACCTGCCGCTGGCCACCATCGCGTGGGCACTGTCGCTCTACTACCTCATGGGCAACCTGGAGGCGCTGGGCAAGTACGACGGCATCCTCGGCGTGAAGGGCCTCACGGTGTTCGGCTTCGAGATCGGCCAGCAGCGCATGTTCTATGCGGTGGTGTGGATCTTCGCGCTGCTCGCGGCCTTCGCGGTGATCCGCCTGCTCGACTCGCGAAGCGGCCGCGCCATCCGCGCGCTGGCCGGCGGCTCGCAGATGGCCGAGGCCATGGGCGTGAACACGCTGCGCTTCAAGATCGGCATCTTCGTACTCGCCGCCCTCTTCGCATCGGTCTCGGGCTGGCTCTTCGCGCACTTCCAGCGCACGGTGAACCCGTCGCCCTTCGGGCTGAAGATGGGCATCGAGTACCTGTTCATGGCAGTGCTCGGCGGCGCGGCCCACGTGTGGGGCGCGATTGCCGGCGCGGGCGTGGTCAAGCAGCTCGAAGACCAGCTGCAGGTGCTGCTGCCCAAGCTGATCGGCACGGCCGGCAGCTACGAGCTGATCGTCTTCGGCATCATGATCGTGCTGGTGCTCAAGTACCTGCCCGACGGGCTCTGGGCCTTCGTCGACCGCCGCCTGCCGCGCCCGCGCCGCGCGGTCGACTGGCGCGATGCCGGCGACCTGCCCGCGCGCGCCAGGCCGGCAGCCGGCGAGGTGGTGCTCGACGTGCGCGCCATCCGCAAGACCTTCGGCGGGCTGGTGGCGGTGAACGACATCAGCTTCCAGACACGCGCCGGCCAGATCGTCGGACTGATCGGTCCGAACGGCGCGGGCAAGTCGACCACCTTCAACCTGATCACCGGCGTGCTCGGGCTCTCGGGCGGCGCGGTGAGCTTCCGCGGCGAAGCCATCGGCGGGCTGGGCGCGCGGCAGATCGCGCAGCGCGGCGTGTCGCGCACCTTCCAGCACGTGAAGATGGTGGCCGACATGACGGTGCTGGAGAACGTGGCGCTGGGCGCCCACCTGCGCGGGCGCAAGGGCGCCGTCGCCGCCATGCTGCGCGTCGACCGCGCCGAGGAGCGCGCGCTGTTCCGCGAGGCCGAGCGCCAGCTGCAGCGCGTGGGCATGGGCGACTACCTGCACGAGCTCGCGGGCAACCTCGCGATGGGCCAGCAGCGCCTGCTGGAGATCGCGCGCGCCCTGTGCGCCGATCCGGCCCTGCTGCTGCTCGACGAGCCCGCGGCCGGCCTGCGCCACAAGGAGAAGGAAGCGCTGGGCAAGGTGCTGCGCCAGCTGCGCGGCGAGGGCATGAGCATCCTGCTGGTCGAGCACGACATGGGACTGGTGATGGACATCTGCGACCACATCGTGGTGATGGAATTCGGCACGCACCTGATGGAGGGCACGCCCGCCGAGGTGCAGGCGAGCGACAAGGTGCGCGCGGCATATCTTGGAACGGAGCACTGACATGACATCTCCATTGCTCCGCATCCGCGGCCTGCACGCCGGCTACGGCCGCGCCGAGGTGCTGCACGGCATCGACCTGCAGGCCGGCCAGGGCAGCGTGGTCACGGTGATCGGACCGAACGGCGCGGGCAAGTCCACGCTGCTGAATTCGCTGATGGGCGTGCTGCCCTCCAAAGGCACCATCGAGTTCAAGGGCCAGCCGGTCAACGGGCTGTCGCTGGAGGAGCGCGTGATGCTCGGCATCGCGCTCGTGCCCGAGAAGCGCGAGCTGTTCGGCACCATGCCGGTGGAAGACAACCTCGTGCTCGGCGCCTTCCGCCAGGTGCGGCTGCGCAACCGCCAATGGCGCGACCGCATCGACGAGGTCTACACGCTGTTCCCGCGCCTGAAGGAGCGCCGCGCCCAGCTGGCCGGCACGCTCTCGGGCGGCGAGCGGCAGATGCTGGCGGTGGGCCGCGCGCTGATGTCGCGCCCCACGCTGCTGATGCTCGACGAGCCCAGCCTCGGGCTCGCGCCGCTGGTGGTGCAGGAGATCTTCCGCACCGTGGAGGCGCTGCGCGCCACCGGCGTGACCATCCTGCTGGTGGAGCAGAACGCGCGCGCCGCGCTCGAGGTGGCGGATCACGGCTACGTGCTCGAGATGGGCAGCGTGAGCCTCGAGGGCGAAGCGAAGAAGCTGGCCGTCGACTCGCGCGTGATCGACACCTACCTCGGCGCCGCGAGAAAAGCCGCCTGAGCCAACGACAACGCCGCGACCCGCGCGGCAGCAAGGAGACAACAGCATGAAGAAGCCACAGCGCCGCTTCCACCCAGCCTTGTGCGCGACCACGCTCGCCGCCGCCGCGCTGCTCGCGGCCTGCGCGAGCCGGTCCACCGCGCCGCCGGCGCCGCATGCGCCGCTGCCCGCCGCGCGCTCCGGCACGCTGCAGGCCTGCTCCGACCTCGCCGCCCGCGCGGTGCTGCCGGGCACGGTCTACACATCGGCCACCGAGGTGCCGGCCGGCACCGTCACGGTCGGCGGCGTCGCGATGGCGGCGCCCGCGCACTGCCTGGTGCAGGGCCGCATGAACGAGCGCACCAGCCCCGTCGATGGCCAGCGCTATGCCATCGGCTTCGAGATGCGGCTGCCGGTCGCCTGGAACGGGCGCTTCTTCTACCAGGCCAACGGCGGGCTCGACGGCGTGGTGGTGCCCGCGCTGGGCGGCATCGGCGGCGGCGGACCGCGCAGCAGCGCGTTGCAGATGGGCTTCGCGGTCATCAGCACAGACGCCGGCCATGCGGGCTCGATGGGCCCGCGCTTCGGGCTCGACCCGCAGGCGCGGCTCGACTACGGCTACAACGCCGTCGCGCAGCTCACGCCGATGGCCAAGAACCTGATCGCCAAGGCCTACGGACGCGGGCCCGACCGCTCGTACATAGGCGGCTGCTCCAACGGCGGCCGGCATGCGATGGTGGCCGCCGTGCGCTCGGCCGGCCAGTATGACGGCGTGCTCGCGGGCGACCCCGGCTTCAACCTGCCGAAGGCGGCGGTGGCGCAGCTCTACGGCGCGCAGCAGTACGCGGCGGTGGCCAGCGCGAAAACGCCCGCCGGCCAGCCCGACCTGCAGAGCGCCTTCACGCCTGCCGAGCTGAAGCTGGTGGCCGACAAGGTGCTGCAGCGCTGCGATGCACTCGACGGCATTGCCGACGGCATCGTGTCGGACGTCAACGCCTGCCGCCCGCGCTTCGACATCCAGCGCGACGTGCCGACCTGCGCCGCCGGCACGCGCGACGCCATGTGCCTGAGCGCGCCGCAGAAGAACGCGCTCGCCAACGTGTTCAAGGGCGCGCGCAACAGCGCGGGCCAGCCGATCTACAGCGGCTTTCCGTTCGACGCGGGCGTGAGCGGCGCCAACTGGCGCGAATGGAAGTTCGCGAGCCCGCCGACGCGCGACGCAGGCGCGGTCGGCTTCATCTTCAGCACGCCGCCGCTGGCCGACCGGCCGCAGGGCCTGCCCTTCGCGCTGGGCTTCGACATGGACCGCGACGCGCCGCGCATCGCAGCCACCGACGGGGTGTTCCGCGAGTCGGCGCTGTCGTTCATGACGCCGCCCGACGCGGCCAACCTGAGCGCGCTGCGCGAGCGCGGCGGCCGCATGATCGTCTACCACGGCACCAGTGACCCGGTGTTCTCCTCCGACGACACGCAAGCCTGGTACGAGCGCGTGCGCGCCGCGAACGGCGGCGATGCCTCATCGTTCGCGCGCTACTTCCCGGTGCCTGGCATGAACCACTGCGCGGGCGGTCCGGCCACCGACCAGTTCGACATGCTCAGCGCGCTGGTCGACTGGGTCGAGCAGGGCAAGGCGCCCGCATCCGTTACCGCCTCGGCACGCGGCGCGGGCACGCCGGTGCCGAATGCCGAAGTGCCTGCCGGCTGGGCCGCGCAACGCACGCGGCCGCTGTGCCCCTATCCGCAGGTCGCCACCTACACCGGCGGTGACGCCGAGCGCGCAGGCAGCTTCGCTTGCAAGCTGCCCACGCCCTGATACCTAGCCAGTTACCGAGCCTCCGATGGATTACCAGCCCCGCCCCGATGACGTCCGCTTCCTGCTGAACGCGGTGCTCGATGCGCCCGCGCGCCTTGCCGCGCTCGCGCCCTTTGCCGAAGTCGACGAGGCGCTGCAGTCGCAGGTGCTCGAGGAGGCCGGGCGCTTCGTCGGCGAAGTGGTCGCGCCGATCAACCGGGCCGGCGACGAAGCGGGCTGCAGTTTTTCCAATGGCGAAGTCACCTCGCCGCCTGGCTTTCGCGAGGCGTACCAGGCCTTCGTCGACGGCGGCTGGCCCGCGCTCTCGGCCGCGCCGGAAGACGGCGGCCAGGGCCTGCCGGCGGTGCTCGAAGCGGTGCTCTACGAGTGGCTGGCCGCCGCCAACCACGGCCTCACGATGGCGCCCGGTCTGCTGCACGGCGCGTACGCCTGCCTCAAGCACCACGGCAGCGACGAGCTGAAGCAGCGCTACCTGCAGAAGATCGCCACCGGCGAATGGCTCGCCACCATGTGCCTCACCGAGGCCCACGCAGGCAGCGACCTGGGCCAGGTGCGCACGCGCGCCGTGCCGCAAGCCGACGGCAGCCTGCGGGTCAGCGGCAGCAAGATCTTCATCTCCGGCGGCGAGCACGACCTGACGCCGAACATCGTCCACCTCGTGCTGTGCCGCCTGCCCGATGCGCCGGCCGGCCCCAAGGGCCTGTCGCTGGCGCTGGTACCCCGGCTGCTGCCCGACGGCACGCGCAACGCGGTGCACTGCGAGCGCATCGAGGAAAAGATGGGCCTGCACGGCAGCCCCACCTGCAGCATGCGCTTCGACGACGCCACCGGCTGGCTGGTCGGCGAGCCCGGCCGTGGGCTGGCCGCGATGTTCGTGATGATGAATTCGGCGCGCCTGCACGTGGCCCTGCAGGGCATCGGCCTGCTCGACGCGGCCTGGCAGAAAGCCGACGCCTACGCGGCGGAGCGCCGCCAGATGCGCGCGCCGGGCCCGGTGCCCGCGAGCCGCGGCGGCGAGAGTGCCGACCTGATCGCCGAGCATCCGGCGGTGCGCCGCATCCTCGACACGCAGCGCGCCTGGATCGACGGGGCGCGCACCATCGCCTACCGCAGCGCGCTGATGCTCGACGTGGCCGCGCACGACGCCGACCCCAAGGCGCGCGAGCGCGCGCAGCGCTGGTGCTCGCTGGTCACGCCGGTGCTCAAGGCCGCGTGCACGCACCAGGCCTTCCACGGCGCGAGCGAGTGTCTGCAGGTGTTCGGCGGCCACGGCTACGTGCGCGAATGGGGCATCGAGCAGATCGTGCGCGACTCGCGCGTGACGATGATCTACGAGGGCACCAACGAGATCCAGGCCATCGACCTGCTCGTGCGCAAGGTGCTGCCCGACGGCGGCGCCGCCATGTCGGCCGTGCTGCTGGAGCTGCGCGACACGCTGGACGCCTCGCGCGAGGCCGATGCCGACGTGCAGCGTCGGCTGGCGCAACTGCGCTACCTGGGCACCACCGTCGCGATGGCGGCGCATGCAAACCCGGTGCTGCCGTACGAGGTGGCCGACGACTACCTTCGCGTGACCATGCTGACGATGATGGCCTGGGCCTGGGCGCGCATCGAGGCGGCCTCGCCCGGCGACGCGGAGAAGGCGCGCGTGGCGGCCGCCTTCAGGCGCTGGGTGCTGCCTGAATTCGAGATGCGGATGGGCATCGTCAAGAAGGCCTGCGAAACGGTGGCGCTGACCCATGCGGCCGCGCCCGGTAGCGGTGTCTCCAACTAGCCACTCCGGGCGTTCGCGGGCGTCCGGGCGGGGTTACGCTCGGGCCATGGCCTCCACCCCGAAATCCGTTCCCGCCAAAGGCGAGCAGACCGCGGCGCCGCAAGGCAAGCCGGACCGGCTCGATGCGCGCATGCTCGAAACCCTGGTCGGCTACAACGCCCGCCGGGCCTGGCTGATCGTCAGCGCCTTCTTCGCGGAGCGCATGGCGCCCTACGGGCTCAAGCAGATCGATTTCTCGGTACTGTCGCTGCTGGCGCACAACCCCGGCGCCACTTCGCGGCAGCTGTGCAACGCGCTGGACATCCTGCCGCCGAACCTCGTGAGCCTGGTGGCGACGCTCGATAGCCGGGGATTGATAGAACGCCGGCCTCATCCGCATGATGGCCGCGCGGTCGGGCTGCATCTCACGGCGGCCGGAGAGGCGCTGATCCGCGAGGCGGAGCAGACCGTGATCCAGCTGGAAGCCGATGCCAGCGCCAAGCTCACGGCGCGGGAGCGCGAGACGCTGATACGGCTGCTGCAGAAGATCTATCTGTAGCAGCGGTCGCGGGCTTCACAGGCCCCGCTCGACCATGTCGATCAGCTGCTGGCCCAGCTTGTAGGCCGCTTCGGGCGGGATCTCGCGCAGCGGCCCGTCGATGATGAGCAGCGCCAGCCCGTGCACCGCGCTCCACGCGCAGTACTCGGCGTTCGGGCGCCGCGCCGCATCGAGCACGCCGGCATCCACCAGCCGGTCGATGGCCTTGCCCAGCAGCTGGAACGGATCGAGCCCGCTCTCGCCGGCCTTGCCTGGGCCGAGTTCGCCGCGGCCCTCGTCGGAGATCACGAAGGCCGTGCGGAACAGGCCCGGCTCGGCCTGGGCGAAGCGCAGGTAGGCGGTGCCGATGGCGCGCACCTGCCCGCGCGCGAAGTCGGCGGGGGGCTGGTCGCAGGGCTGGGCCGCCAGTTCTTTTTCCATGGCCTGCGCCGCCGCGGCCAGCGCCGCCTCGCGCACCGCGAGCAGCAACTCCTGCCGGCTTTCGAAGTGCCGGTAGGCCGCGTTGGGCACCACGCCGACGCGCCGCGTGGCCTCGCGCAACACGACCGCGTCGGGACCGCCGTCGCGGGCCAGTTCGATGCCTGCTTCCAGCAGCGCCCGGCGCAGATCGCCGTGGCGATACGTGCTGCGGGCGGGCGGCAGGCTCTCGGGGACGTTGTTGAGCTTCATCGCTTCTCCATGTGGACACTGTCCATTATCTCTGCTATTCTTTGTGGACGGTGTACACAAAGTAATCCGATTGTTTGCGGCCCGAGACACCGGGGGCCTCCGAGTCACCTCTTCAGTCCAAAGGAATCGTCATGAAAGTCCAGTCGTATCTCTCATTCGAAGGCCGCTGCGACGAAGCGCTCGGCTTCTACAGGAAGGCGCTCGGCGCTGAAGTCACCCAGCTCATGCGCTACAAGGAAGCCCCCGCGGGCGCCCCTTCGGAGAACGCCGAAGCCGGCTGTGCCGGCGGCACGCCCGATGCCGAGAAAGTGATGCACGCGGTGTTCCGCATCGGCGAGACCGAGCTGATGGCCTCCGACGGCCGCTGCTCGGGCCAGCCGAAGTTCGAGGGCGTGATGCTCGCCCTCACCGCCAGCACCGACGCCGAAGCCGTCAAGTGGTTCGACGCGCTGGCCGAAGGCGGACAGGTCATGCAGCCGCTGATCCCGACCTTCTTCACCTCCAAGTTCGGCATGCTGACCGACCGCTTCGGCGTGGGCTGGCTGCTGGTCGTCGCACAGCCTGCCTGATCGCACCCGCCCGCGCCGCCAATCTCCCGGAAGCCCCGCCATGCTCAAGAAAATCGCCCTCGTCATCGTGCTCGCGATCGCCGCGCTGCTGATCTTCGCGGCCACCCGGCCCGACACTTTCCGCGTCGAGCGCACCGCGCGCATCGAGGCGCCGGCCGAGAAGATCTTTCCGCTGATCGACGACTTCCACCGCTGGGGCGCCTGGTCGCCCTACGAGAAGCTCGACCCCGCCATGAAGCGCAGCTTCGGCGGCAGCGCGAGCGGCAAGGGCGCGACCTATGCCTGGGAAGGCAACGACAAGGCCGGCGCGGGCCGCATGGAGATCGTCGAGTCGGCGCCTTCGTCGAAGGTCGCGATCAAGCTCGACTTCATCAAGCCCTTCGAAGGCCACAACACGGCCGAATTCACGCTGCAGCCCCAGGGCAATGCGACGCAGGTCACCTGGGCCATGTACGGCCCGAGCCCCTACGTCGCCAAGCTCATGGGCATCTTCTTCAACATGGACCAGATGATCGGCAAGGACTTCGAGACGGGCCTTGCCAACCTGAAGGCCGCCACCGAAAAGTAATTCCCGAAAGGAAAAATCATGCCCCACATCCACGCCTACCTCACCTTCGACGGCAACGCAGCCGAGGCCATGCGCTTCTACGAGAAGACGCTGGGCGGCACCATGCAGATGATGATGACCGTCGGCGAAGCGCCCGACACCGAGCAGTTCCCGCCCGAGGCGAAGAAGCGCATCATGCATGCCTCGCTCGCCTACGGCCAGGGCGTCCTCATGGCCTCCGACTCCATGCCCGGCCAGCCGTACGAAGGCATGAAGGGCTTCGGCGTCGCGCTGACCATCGAGACCGTGGCCGAGGCCCGCCGCGTGTTCGACGCCTTCGCCGAGGGCGGCCATGTCGGCATGCCCTTCGAGAAGACCTTCTGGGTCGAAGGCTTCGGCATGGTGACCGACCGCTTCGGCACTCCGTGGCTCATCAACGGCGGCAAGCCGCTGGTCTGAGCCGCTTTCTGTCCACTCCAAGAAACCCGCTTCCCATGACCAACCAACTCGACAGCCGCAAGCGCTGGCTCGCATTGATGGTGCTGTGCCTCGGCGTCCTGATGATCGTGCTCGACACCACCATCGTGAACGTCGCGCTGCCCTCGATCCGCACCGACCTTGGCTTCACCGAGACCTCGCTGGTCTGGGTGGTGAACGCCTACATGCTGACCTTCGGCGGCTTCCTGCTGCTGGGCGGCCGGCTGGGCGATCTGTACGGCCACCGCCGCGTGTTCCTCGCGGGCCTGGTGCTCTTCACGCTGGCGTCGCTGGCCTGCGGGGTCTCGACCTCGCAGGGCCTGCTGGTGGCGGCGCGCGCGGTGCAGGGCCTGGGCGGCGCGGTGGTGTCGGCCGTGTCGCTCTCGCTCATCATGAATCTCTTCACCGAGCCGGCCGACCGCGCAAAGGCGATGGGCGTGTACGGCTTCGTGTGCGCCGGCGGCGGCAGCATCGGCGTGCTGCTCGGCGGCCTGCTCACCAGCACGCTGAGCTGGCACTGGATCTTCCTGGTCAACCTGCCCATCGGCATCGCGGTGTATGCGCTGTGCGTGGCGCTGCTACCCAGCGCGCGCGGCCATGCGCACGGCGAGAAGCTCGACGTGGCCGGCGCCATCACCGTCACGCTGTCGCTGATGCTCGCGGTGTACGGCGTGGTCAACGGCAACGAGGCCGGCTGGGGCTCCACGCAGACGCTCGGCCTGCTGGGCGCGGCCGTGGTGCTGCTGGCGATCTTCATCGCCATCGAATCGCGCGTGCAGCATCCGCTGATGCCGCTGGGCCTGTTCAAGCTGCGCAGCGTGTCGGTGGCCAACGTGGTCGGCGTGCTGTGGGCCGCGGCCATGTTCGCGTGGTTCTTCATCTCGGCGCTCTACATGCAGCTGGTGCTGAACTACACGCCAATGCAGATCGGCCTGGCCTTCCTGCCGGCCAACATCATCATGGCGGTGTTCTCGCTGGGCCTGTCCGCGAAGATCGTGATGCGCTTCGGCATCCGCAAGCCGCTGGCCGCCGGGTTGTGGCTCGCGGCCATCGGGCTGGCGCTGTTCGCGCGCGCGCCGGTCAACGGCAGCTTCGTGCTCGACGTGCTGCCCGGCATGATGCTGCTGGGCCTGGGCGCGGGCATGGCCTTCAACCCGGTGCTGCTGGCCGCGATGAGCGAGGTGAGCCCTGCCGACTCGGGCCTGGCCTCGGGCGTGGTCAACACCTCCTTCATGATGGGCGGCGCGCTGGGCCTGGCCGTGCTGGCGAGCGCCGCAGCGGCGCGCACCGCGTCGATGGAAGCCGCCGGCGCGCAGATGCCGCTGGCGCTCACCGGCGGCTACAACCTCGCGTTCCTCGTCGGCGCCGTGTTCGCGGCGGTGGCGGGTCTGCTCGGTGCCTTGCTGCTTCGCTCCGCCATGCCGGGGCAGATGCAGAACAACGAAGAAACAGCGGCACCCCAGGGAACGGCGGCATCGCAATGAGCGGCAACGTGCCATGCAGCCGCCGGTCTTCTTTCTTCAACGGTTCCACAGACTCTTCAGGAGAACAAACATGGCTCGCTATGTAGACGGCTTCATCATCGCCATCCCCACGGCCAACGTCGAGGCCTACCGCAAGCTGGCGCGCAAGGCCGGCAAGGTGTGGATGGAGTACGGCGCGCTCGAATACGTGGAGTGCATCGCCGACGACGTGAAGCCGGGCAAGCTCACTTCATTTCCGCAGAGCGTGAAGCAGAAGCCCGACGAGACCGTCGCTTTCTCGTGGATCGTCTACAAGTCGCGCAAGCACCGCGACACGGTCAACGCGAAGGTGATGGCAGACCCGCGCATCGCCGGTATGGACCCCAAGTCCATGCCCTTCGACGGCAAGCGCATGATCTTCGGCGGGTTCAAATCCATCGTCGAGTTCTAGGCTCGCCCCCAGGCTTCGCGCACTTCGTGTCGCTACGCCACCCCCTACCGGGGGCAACACCTGCGGCCCGGCAAAGCCGGTTCCGCGGTGTTCGCAAAAAGGCCTCGCTTCGCCGGCCTCAGGCCAGGAAGCCGTCATAGACGAGCTTGAGGCCGGTCAGAAACATCCCGAGATAGACGAAGCGATAGAACCACGTCGCATCGATGCGCCGCGCGATGCGGATGCCGACCCACACGCCGAAGGGCGCGATCGGCATCAGCACCAGCGAGGTGGCCAGCGTGCGGAAGTCGAGCAGGCCGAGCCACGCGTAGGGAATCCACTTGCTGAGATTCACCACGAAGAAGAAGTAGGCCATGGTGGCCGTGAAGATCACCGGCGAGAGCCGCAGCGGAATCACGTAGGCGTTGATCGGCGGCCCGCCCGCGTGGGCGATGAAGCTGGTGAAGCCCGACACCGTGGTCAGCACCGCGCCGACGCCGCGCGAGGGCAGCGGATCGTCGGGCTTCGGCGGAAACAGCAGGCGCTGCGCCAGAAAGAGCAGCGTGAACACGCCGACGATGCCCGCCACAGTGTGTGCCGAGAGCATGCGAAACAGCAGCGTGCCGATCACCGTGCCCAGCAGCCCGAACGGAATCAGGAACTTCAGCAGCGAGCGGTCGAAGTCGCGCCGGAACGCGGCAAGGCCCAGCACGTCCATCAGCAGCAACAGCGGCATCAGGATCGCCGCCGCCTGCGGCACGGTGACGGCCAGCGCCATCATCGGCACCGCCAGCGAGCCGAAGCCCGCGCCGAAGCCGCTCTTGCTGATGCCGAGCAGGAGCACGGCGGGAATGGCGACCGCATAGAAGTACGGGTCGGTGATCAGGGGAAAAGCCATGGAGGGAGGAAGCAGCCGCACAAGCCCCGCCATCGCGGCGGGCCTGCCGAGCGTAGCAGGACGGTGCCGGCCGCGCCCGCCAGGGGACTACTCCGTCCGCTGCAGAACAGCCGCTATCCCTGCTTCAGCGGATTGAGCACGAAGTCGAAGTCGAGCCGCCAGCGGCCGTTGTCCTGCTTCGTCCAAGGCGCGACCAGCGACTGGCGCACCGCGAACACGGCGTCCGAGTCGAGGTACTCGTCGCCCTCGCGGAACACGTGCGTGATGAGCCGCTCGTAGCCCGGCGCCTCGATCTTGAAATGCAGGTGCGCGGGCCGCCACGGATGGCGCTTCGTCGCGCGCAGCAGGTCGCCCACCGGCCCGTCGACCGGGATCGGGTACGCCACCGCCACCACGCTGCGGAAGTGCAGCGAGCCGTCGGGCCCCGTGCGCAGCGTGCCCCGGTTCTCCGCGTGGTCGAGCCCCGCGTGCTGCACGTCGTAGTGCCCGCCCGCATCGGCCTGCCAAACATCGACGACCGCATTCGCCACTGGCTCGCCGTCGAGACCGCGCACCGTGGCGAACACGTCGCAGGGCTCGCCCTCGGCGCCGTTGGCCACGTCGTCGCCATGCTCGTACTCGGGCGCGCCATCGAAATAGAAGGGGCCGAACACGGTGGCCTCCGTGCAGCCGGCCGGCTTGTCGTTGTTCATCGCGATGGTGAGCATCGAGAGCCCCAGCACGTCCGACAGCAGGATGAATTCCTGCCGCTTGTCGTCGCACTTCCGGCCGGTGGCCGTAAGGTACTGGATGCCCTGGAACCACTCGTCCTCGGTGAGCTTCACCTCGCGCGCGAAGGCGTGCAGGTGCTGCACCAGGCTGGTCAGGATCTCGCGCAGGCGCGGGTCGGGCGTGTCGGCGAAGCGCGCGAGCACGGCCTGCGTGATGTTGTCCTGGTTGAGGTTGCGCATCGTGGCTGTCTCCAAGTTGTCCGGTCGAACTTCGACTTCGCCAGACTGTAGGCCGCTCTCCGCGCCGGTTGAAGCACCCCGGGCGCAAATGATTTTTCCGTGCAGCGGAAAGGTCGCTCGCCCTGTGGCAGCGTTCCGTCTGCGGCTGGCTGGCTATCGGGGAGACGCGCTCACCGCTTCCGGCCGCTGTCACCACAGGCCGGGGAGCAACCTCCAGCGCACGCGACCGGCATAGTCCGCGTAACCGGAAAGCTCTGCCTGCAACAGGCGATCTTCCCAGGAGGTTCGCAGTACCAGCAACGCCGAAGCGAGCGCGGCGGGCAGGAGCGCCCACAGCGAGCCCAGCGCGAGCGCCATGCCGAAGAACAGTGCGAGCGCCGCGGCATAACCCGGATGCCGGATGAACCGGTAAGGCCCCACATCGATCACGCACTGATGGCGCTCCGACTGGATTCGAACGCCGGGCTCGAAGAAAGGATTCACGGCCTGTGCCCAAGCGGTCATTGCGATCCCGGCGAGCAACGCGACGTGCCCCACCACCATGACCCAGGCCGGCACTGGTGACCACTGATAGCGCCCGGCATCGAGCGCCGCGACGGGAAGAATCGCCACCATCGCGGGCAGGATGACCGCAAGCAGCGCCTTGTCCCAGTCTTTCGTCCCCGGCTGGAAGCGACTGCGTGCACGATAGATCATCGGGTTGACTCGCGCGAGCACCAGTGCCGAGACACCGAACCCAAGAAGCAGCACTGCAAGGAACACCCACCCAGGTCGCCAGCCGATGGAGCCTGCGGGCAGGAAGATCAGGACGAGCAAGGCCAGCGGCAGGCCGATCGCATAGGCGATCGCTGCAGGCGGTGAGATCGATGGCGGTTGCCTGGGGGCTTCCATGACTGGTGCTCCTTCCGGGGTCATCCGATCTGGCGCGCTTCTTCGCCATTGCGCTGCCGCGCGCGAGCCGATGACGTGCGTTGCGGGTCTCGATGATGTGGTCATCATGCCGGATCAGGCATGTCAATTTTCTTCAAGACAGGCGTTTCCTGCGCTGCAAGAATGGCTTCATGCGAGAAGACGGACACCGTGAAGAAGCACTCGGGCCTGATGCCCCCCGATCCCGCAACGCGCTGCGGGACGACGCACGCTTCTTCACCTCGGGGTGCATGACAGGCGAGGAACGGGTGGACTGCCTGACCGCAACCTTCAGGAAGCACCGCTATGCCCTGCATGCGCACGAGACTTTCGTGATCGGAGCGATCACCTCGGGCTGTGGCACCTTGTGGCTTCAAGGTACGCGGCATCGCGCCAGCCCGGGAGACCTGACGCTGCTCAACCCGGAAGACGTGCACGACGGGACGCCCCATGACGACACGGGCTACAGCTACCGGGTGACCTACCCTTCCGCGTCGCTCGTTCAGCGCCTGGCGGCCGAGATCACCGGCCATGAAGTCCAGCCGCATTTCCGGTGCCGGGTGATCCGGGACCCCGCCGCGGCCACTCGCCTGGTGGCCGCGCACCTGGCACTGGAGACCTCCGGTTGGTCGCTGGGCACGGAGGAAGCGCTGCTGCTGGCCTATGCCTGCTGCCTCGAGCGACACGCCGAGCGCTTCCGCCCCGAGGCCCCGCGAGGCCGGGAGCAGCAGCGAGTGTCCAGGGTCAAGTCGATGCTGGAAGATCAAGCCACGTCGAGCGACGTGTGCCTGGCCGACCTCGCCGGCGAAGTCGGCGTGAGCCGGTTCCACCTGATCCGCATGTTCCGCAATGAAGCGGGAACCACACCGCACGCCTATCTGGTCGGCCGCCGCATCGAGGCGGCAAAGCGCCGCCTGCGCCGGGGAGAAGCGCCGATCGCCGTGGCGTCGGCAACCGGCTTTGCGGACCAGGCCCACCTGACACGCGTCTTCAAGGCCAGGGTCGGCGTGACGCCCGGTGCCTACAGGGACGGGGTGTCGAAATGAGGCCGTGCGAAGGCCCCGCCTCATCCGCGGCTCCGCCGGATCGCCGACCCTCCTCGCTCGCCACAGCCGCCGAAGGCGCAAGGGACATCCTGCCTGCGGTGATGGTCGCGGTTCCGATCGGCCTGCTGCTCGGAGCCCTGTGCAGGTCCAAGGGCATCCACGCCGCGGAGGCCGGATGGATGTCACTGCTCGTCAACGCGGGCGCATCGCAGTTCGCGGCGGTCCAGCTGTGGGCGAACGACGGGCCGAGGCTCGGGCCGATCCTGCTGTCCACCTTGCTGATCAATGTGCGCCACGCGCTGATGAGCCTGACCCTCGTTCCGAAGCTCGCGAAGGCCGGCATGACGCGCCTGCGCATGTGCGTGGCGCTGGCCTTGCTCACCGATCCGACATGGGGATTCGCAGAGCAGCGTGCGCGCGCGGGCCTGCCGGTCACCTGGTCCTACTGGATGGGCCTGGCGCTCGTCTTCACGGCCGCGTGGGCTGGTGCGACCATGGCCGGCGCGTGGCTGGGCGCCTATCTCGGCGATCCCCGGCAGATCGGCGCGGACTTCGCGCTGGCGGCCTTGTTCATCGGCATGACGGCCAGGTTCTGGATGGGGTGGCGGCGCACCGGTTTTGCCATCGCCGCCAGCGGCCTGTCGTCGGCGGCCGTGTTCCACACCCTGGGTGCGCCGTGGCACGTGATGGCCGGCGCCATGGCCGGCATCGCGGTGGCCTACTTCGCGGCGCGGCCGGAGCAAGCACAGGAGCCGCAGCCCGCATGACGTTCCACGCGACAACCCTCGAGGCGATCGCGGCGATGGCCATCGTCACCTATCTCACCCGGGTCGCCGGCATGCTGTTGGTGCGCGGGGATCGGTTCGCCGTCCGCGGCCGCGCGAAAGCAGCCCTGGATGCCATACCGCCCGTCATGTTCGTCACGATCATCGCGCCGACCCTGCTGGTCACCGGCTGGCCGGAAACGCTGGCGGGCCTGCTGGCGGCGGTGGCCTCGGTCCGCCTTCCGCTTCTCGGAACGATCCTGGTGGGCGTCGTTGCTGTGGCCGTGCTGCGTCTTGGCCTCGGCATGGCAGGTGCGCCATGAGTGTCCGCGAGTACGGCAACAACGGCTCGGATCGGCTTCCCGGTTCCTCGATACCCTGGATGCGATGAGCCCGGCCATACATTCCTTCCTGACGTCGAGCGATGCGATCTTCGAAGTGCACGACCACGACGCCGTGGTGAGCTTCGCTGAAGCGCAGCGCCTGCTTCCCTTCGATCCCGACGCGATGGTCAAGAGCCTGGCCTTCCGCCTGCCGGGTGATCGCTACGCGATCGCCGCCATGCGGGCGGCCGAACGCGCGGACTACAAGAAGATCGCCGATGCACTTGGCGTGAGGAGAGCGGATCTCCACATGGCAACGGACATGGAACTGGCACAGTTCCTCGCGATGGTCCCGGGAGGCGTCGTACCCTTGCCGATCAACGGGGCACGGGTAGTCGTCGATTCGGGAGTGACGGCAATGGAAACGATCTATTGCGGCACGGGGCGGAACGATTCGACCCTGCAGATTCGCAGTGCCGAACTTGTCCGGGTAAGTCGCTGTGCGCTGCACGACCTCGTCAAGCGGTGATCGCCCGCATTTGCCGGACTGAGTCCAGCATTGCCGGTCGCGGCTCTTCGTTTGATCGCCAGAGTCAACGGGTCGGCCGCGTCTGAGCCCAAGAGATTCCTCGCAGCCATCAGGGCGCAGCCGCCGGCAGGCAGCCCCGCAGCTCTTCCTGCACATCGCTGCCCGGCAGGATGCCCCAGCGCACCCGCACGCTGCGCGCATCGTCCTCGCCCGCCCAGGACAGGCGCAGGCTGCCGGAGCAGCTGGCGGTGGCCAGCAGCGGCTCCAGCAGCGCGCCCTCGGAGCGGAACTCCGGCGTGTCGAGGATCAGCACCATGCCGCCCTCGCGCGCCAGTGCATCGGGCGGCAGCCATGGCGAGGTGCGCGGATCGCCGTCGATCAGCAGCTGTACGTCCGGGTCCATGTGCAGCACCACCGCGCCGGTGAACCAGGTGTCGCCCACCATCAGCCGCAGCGGACGGTCGCCGGCGCGCTCATGCCACACGGCCTGAACGGCTTCGGCGATCTGCCCCGATGGCAGGTTGGCGCGGGTGATGTAGCCATGGCGCGCGCTCCAGACGCCATCGACCCAGGCCTGGCCGAACGATCCGGCGATGTGGAGGATGGCAGCCACAGTCAGCGTGCCGACCCATCGGCGGCGCGTCCAGCGGTCGGCTTCGAGGCCCGGCACCACCATCACGGCCCACACGGCGACCGGCAGGAAGAAGGTGCTGAGCCACGAGGCCACCAGCCGCATGTGGAGCAGCACCGACATCGCCAGCACCAGGCACAGCGGCCCGAAGGTGGCCCAGGCGAGGAAGCGGCGGTCGAAGCCGCCTTGCGGCGTCTTCTCCTGCGCCGTGCCGCGCTCGCGCGTGAACCACGCCCACGCGACGAACAGCAGCATCGGCGACAGGCGAGCGACCTGCACCAGCAGGATGCGAAGCGGCCACGGGTGCACATGCTTCAGCAGCGGCCCCGACGGATGCACCGAATGCCGCGCATAGCCGATGGTCTGGTCGCCGTGCTGCAACAGCCATGCGAGATGCGGCGCCATGAGCAGCAGCGCCACGCCGCCTGCGCGCAGCAGGTCGCGGCGCACGCGCGCGTCTCGCCACGATCCCTCGCGCAGGATGAAGCCCGCGCCCACCGCGAACTGCACCAGCGCGCTGTACTTGGTGAGCATCGACAGCGCCGCGAACACGCCGAGCCAGAGCCAATCGAAGCGGCCGCCTGCCGAAGGCCTGCGCAGCACGCGCCACAGCATCCACCAGTAGCCCGCCATCGGCAGCAGCTGCACGGTGTTGTGGTTGAAGATGGTGGCGCGCTGCACGTGGTAGGTCACCAGCGAGCCGAGCAGCACCGCGAGCGCCGCCCGCATCGGCGGCATCATGCCCAGCGACCAGCGCCACATGATGTAGAGAGCGCCCACGCCGCAGCCCACGCCAGCGGCATAGGTCAGCCAGGGCTGGCGGCCGGCCAGCAAGACAGGCAGGCCCATCAGCCAGCTCGGCAGCGGCGGGTGTTTGTAGTAGCCCCATTGCATGCTGCCGCCCCAGAAGAGCTCCTCGACGTTGTCCCAGGGCGGCGTCTCGTAGAACGTTGCCATGGGCAGCGTCCACAGCACCACCAGCGCCAGCAACGCGACGACGACCGCGCCATTCAGGGAAAGATGCCGCGCGAACGCGGGCGTCGGACGGGTGCCGGGAGGGATCAGCCAGGAATTCATTGCCTCCCTTTGTAAAGCTGCAGTCCTAACGGCACCTGACCAACCCGCCATCCCCTGCGCTCCCCGGCACATAGAATCGCCAGCCTGCCTGCAGGCGTCCGGGCCCCGGTTCAGCCCAGGATCGGCCCGCAAGTCTCGGAGACACACAACCCATGGACCGCTGGACCGAAATCGCCCTGCTCGTGCAGATCGCCGATGCCGGCAGCCTGAGCCGCGCCGCCGAGGCGCTGGGCCTCTCGAACGCCGCCGCCAGCCGCCACCTGAGCGCGCTCGAGGCACGGCTGGGCGCGCGGCTGGTCGAGCGCAACACGCGCCGGCTGTACCTCACCGACACCGGCCGCGAGTTCTGCGGCCGCGCCCGCACCATCCTGGCCGACCTGTCGGACGCCGAATCGGCGGTGAACGCCACCGCGCTCAACCCCACGGGCACGCTGCGCGTCACGGCCTCGCTATCGTTCTCCATCCACCACATCGCGCCCCTGCTGCGCGAGTACACCGACCGCTACCCCGGCGTGACGGTGCACGTGGAGGCGGCCAACCGCTACTTCGACCTGATCGACAACAACATCGACGTGGCGATCCGTACCCGCGAGTTCGAGCCCGACTCCAACGTCACCATCCGCCGGCTCGGCGAGACGCGGCGCATCCTCGCGGCCTCGCCGCGCTACTTCGCGCAGCACGGCTTTCCGAAGACGCTGGACGAGCTGAAGCGGCACAAGCTGCTGATCTACACCCATGCCAACAACCCGAACGAGCTGCGCTTTCGCCGCGGGAAGGAGACGCACACGGTGTCGGTCACGGGCCTGCTGGAGTCGAACGACGGCCAGGTGCTGCGCGCGGCCGCGCTCGACGGCATGGGCATCCTGGTGCAGCCCACCTACATCGTCTACGACGACATCGTGGCCGGCCGGCTGGTGCCCACGCTGGACGACTGGGACCTGCCGCACCTGACGATCAACCTGGCCTACCCGAGCCGCAAGCACCTGTCGGCCAAGGTGCGCAGCTTCATCGACTTCATGGCAGCCCACTTCCGCAAGATGGACTACGAGCGCAAGTGGACGGCGCACTTCGGCCCCCACTGACCCCGCCCCGGCGGCCTTTCGCCAAAACATGTGCGTAAACGCACATTCCGCATTTCCACAGCCCCGCACACTGGAACCGCAACCGTCGCATTCCGCGGCGGACCCACCGTTTCCACCCTGCAAGGATCTGCCATGAACACCCAGGCCACCGCCGCCAATACCCCGCGTGCGCCGATCGCGTCGCCGCTGTCCGCCCTCTCCCCCTCCACGCTGGACGATTCCGGCAAGCTGCTGATCCGCGTGGCGGTCGGCTTCCTGGTGCTGCTGCATGGCATCTTCAAGATCTCGGCCGGCGTGGGCTTCATCGCCGGCATGCTGGCCAAGGCCGGCCTGCCGGGCGGCATCGCCTACCTGGTGTACGTCGGCGAGATCGTCGCGCCGTTGCTGATGATCGCGGGCCTCTACACCCGCGCCGCCGCCGGCGTGGTGGTCATCAACATGCTGGTGGCCTTCGGCCTCGTGCACATGGCCGATTTCTTCGCGCTGACCAAGCAGGGCGGCTGGGCGCTGGAACTGCAGGGCCTGTACCTGTTCGGCGCGCTGACCGTGGTGCTGCTGGGCGCTGGCCGCTTCTCGCTGGGCGGCACCAAGGGCCGCTGGAACTGATCGCCTTCCGGCTCAGCCGGCGTCGCCACGTACCTGCGAGACCATCGCCTCCAGGCGGGCCACGTCGGCGACCAGAAGGGCCTTGTCGTCCTTGCGCAGCACGCCGCTGCGCGCCAGCACGTTGAGTTCGCGGGTCACCTGCTCGCGGTTGGTGCTGATCTGGCTGGCCAGCGCCGCGTGCTTGGGCGCCGGGTCGAGCCGGGCCTGATTGCCCTCCACGCCGGCGGCGCGGGCCAGGCGCAGCAGCTCGGCATGCAGCCGGTTCTGCACGCCCAGGGTGCTCAGGTCGATCACCCGCTCCGAGAGCTGCCGCACCAGCGTCGCCAGCCGCAGCATCACCCGGCCGGCCACCAGGGGCTCGTCGCGCAGCAGGGCCATGAAGGAAGCGCGGTCGAGGCTGGCGACCACGCTGGGCTCCAGCGTGACCACGTCGGCGGAGCGCGGGCCGCCGTCGATGGCGGAGATGTCGCCGAAGTGCTCGCCCGCTTCGGAGTCGCGGAAGGTCACCTGGCGGCCGTTGGCCGAGTAGGTCGTCACCCGCACACGGCCCGAGACCAGCAGGAACACCTCGCCCTGCTGCTCGGCGCGCAGCAACAGGGGCTTGCCGGCCTCCACGCTGTGCCACAGGCATTGCTGGGCCAGCAGGTCCAGCCGCTGGTCGGAAAGGCCTTCGAGCAGCGCGATCTGGCGCAGCGCGAGGCTGGAGCGGGGGGTAGGTTCGGGTTTGGCCATGCCGGGGGACGGTAGGGGCGCGCGCATTATGCTCGGGTGCCGCTTCGAACCCGTTCATGGACAGACATTCCCCCAAAGCCGTTGCTGCCGACACCTTTTCGCTGAGACCGCCCACACGGCGCAATCTCCGCTGGGCGAGCGGGCTGGTGCTGATGGCCTACGTCACGGCGCACCTGCTGAACCATTCGCTGGGCATCTATTCCTTTGCCGCCGCCGAGACCGTGCTGCGCGGCGTGCAGGCCTTCTGGCACACCCTGGCGGGCACCGCGCTGCTGTATGGCGCGGCCGCCACGCACCTGGCGCTGGCGGTGGTCGCCCTGTGGGAGCGGCGCACGCTGCGCATGCCCCCGCTCGAAGGCCTGCGCGTGGCGCTGGGCTTCGCACTGCCGCTGCTGCTGGCCACGCACCTCACGGCCATGCGCGGCGCCTACCTGGCCTACGGCATCGAGGGCTCGTATGCCCGCGTGGTCTGGGGCCTCTGGGACTGGCAGGGCGCGGCAGCACAGCTGCTGATGATGCTGGCCGCCTGGACGCACGGCTGCCTGGGCCTGCACTTCGCGCTGCGGGCCAAGCCGGTGTGGAGGCGCTTCTCGCACCTGTTGCTGGCCGTCGCGGTGGTACTTCCGCTGACCGCCGCGATGGGCTTCGTCTCGATGGGGCGCGAGTTCCAGTGGACCGGCGTGCCGCCGACCGCCCTCCCCACGGCCGAACAGGGCAAGGCGCTGGGCGCGGCCGAGAACGCGATCAAGTGGGGCTACGGGCTGGCGCTGGTCGCCCTGCTGGCAGCGCGCTGGGGCCGCAACGGCCTCGCGCGCTGGTCGCGCCAGCCGCAGGTGGCGCTGCGCTACCCGGGCCGCACGGTGCATGTTCCGCATGGCTGGAGCGTGCTGGAGGCGAGCCGCTCCCACGGCATCGACCATGTGTCGATCTGCGGCGGACGGGCGCGCTGCTCCACCTGCCGCGTGCGCGTGGCCGGCCCTGCCGACCACATCGGCGAGCCGGGCCGCGACGAGCGGCGCACGCTCGAGCGGGTGCGCGCGCCGGCCGACGTGCGGCTGGCCTGCCAGCTGCGCCCGCGCGGCGACATCGAGGTCACGCCGCTGTTCGCGCCGCTGCCCAACGAGGGCCGGCCCGCGCCGGTCGGCAGCTTCGGGCGCGAGCGCGACGTGGCCATCCTCTTCGTCGACCTGCGGCGCTGGTCGGGCCTGTCGGAGCGGCAGTGGCCCTTCGACCTCGCCTACGTGCTCGACCGCTACTTCGCCACCGTGGGCGCGGCCGTGCGCGAAAGCGGCGGCGTGCCCAACCAGTTCATCGGCGACAGCGTGATGGCGATCTTCGGCCTCGACTGCGACCTGCCCACCGCGTGCAGGCAGGCATTGCGCGCCACCGAGCTGATCGGGCAGCGCATGGACGCATGGAGCGAAGGCTTCGAGGCGCAGTTCGGCCAGCGGCTGGAGTTCGGCATGGGCCTGCACGCGGGCCGCGCGGCTGTCGGCGAAGTGGGCTACCTGGAGACCACAACCTTCACCGCCATCGGCGAAGTGGTCAACACCGCGAGCCGGTTGCAGGATCATTCGAAGACCGCGGCGTCACGCCTCGTGGTGTCGCTGTTCGCGGCCGAGAAGGCCGGTGTCGCGCACGCCATGGGCGCGGCCGAAACGCTCACGGTGCGCGGCCGCTCCGAGCCGCTGGCGGTGCTATACGGACAGCACACGGCAGCCGTCCCTGTCTGACCAATCGCTGAAAGCGGTGCGCAAACGCACAGCGCCGGCCGCGATGCGGTTTCACACTGCATCCCGTGGCAACGACGAATGTCCGCCGCCCACACCAGTCAGCAAAGGGACTCGCATCATGAACACCAAGCAACGCATCGCCGCTCTCTCCGCCATCGCATTCGCCATGCTCGGCGCAGCGGGCGCGGTCCACGCCGAAACCTATGAAGGCGTGCATCCGATCACCTCGTCCGTCAGCCGTGCAGACGTACGTGCCGAAGCCGTGGCTGCCGCGCGCGCCGACAACCCCTACGCCGATGGCGCCAGCGCCGGTCCCGCTCCGGTGATCGCCTCGTCGGCCAGCCGCGCCGCTGTGCGCGCCGAAGCTGTCGCCGCCGCGCACAACGACAACCCGTACGCCGAAGCCGCTTCGTCGGGCGTGGCCCCGATGGTGGCCAGCACGGTCGACCGTGCCACCGTGCGTGCGGCAGCACGCGCTGCAGCCCGCGGCGACGCACTGCCGCTCTGATCGGCCCAAATCGCTCGAAAGGAATCCCACAATGAACAACAAGCAACGCATCGCCGCATCCGCCCTCGCCGCAGCCTTCGCCATGCTGGGCGCCGCCGGCGCGCACGCCGAAGCCTATGAAGGCGTGCAGCCCCTGACCTCCTCCGCCAGCCGCACCGATGTGAAGGCCGAAGCCGTGGCCGCGGCGCGCGAAGGCAACCCCTATTCGGACACCGTCGCCGAAGGCGCCGTGGCCTTCAAGTCCACGCTCGACCGCAGCACCGTGCGCGAGCAGGCCGTGGCCGCCGCCAACAACCCGCTGCAAAGCCTGGACCGCCGCGCCTTCTACCGCGACGAAGTGCCCGCCGCCTACAAGAAGCCCAGCGTCTCGTTCACGCAGCAGGCTGGCCTGCCGGCCACGGCACGCCCCTGACGCACTGGCATTGCCTCAGGGCCGCACGCCTTCCCAGGCGTTCTGCAGCAGCGCGCGGATCGCCGCGCGCTCCAGCGGACGCGGGTTGGGATACTGGTTCTTGAGCGCGTGCTCGCAGGCCAGGTCCAGATCGGCTTCCTTCATGCCGATGTCGCGCAATGCGACCGGCGCGCCGTTGTCGCGCGCCAGGTCGTACACGGCCTGCGCGGCGCCACCGCTTCCCCCAAGTGCCTTCGCGATCTTCGCCATGGCTTCGGGCGCAGCCCCGGCGTTGTAGGCCAGCGCGTGCGGCAGCACGATGGTGTGGGTCTCGGCATGCGGCAGGTTGAAGCTGCCGCCCAGCGTGTGGCACAGCTTGTGGTGCAACGCCATGCCCACATTGCCCAGCACCGTGCCGCACAGCCATGCGCCGTAGAGCGCGTCGCCGCGGGCGGCCGGGTCCTTCGGCGTGGCGCGGATGGCCGGCAGCGCGCGGCCCAGCGCGGCGATGCCTTCCTGCGCCATCAGGTCCATGATCGGGTTCGAATCGACCGCATAGAGCCCCTCGGCCGCATGCGCGATGGCGTTGATGCCGCTGGTCACGCTCATGCCCACGGGAAGGCCGAGCGACAGCTCGGGGTCGTAGATCACGGTGCGGGGCAGCACGCGGAAGTCCTTGCCGGTCTTCTTCATGCCGGCTTCGGTGATGCCGTAGATCGGCGTCATCTCGGAGCCCGCGTAGGTCGTCGGAATCGCCAGGATCGGCAGGCCCGAGTCGAGCGCGATCGCCTTGCCCAGGCCGGTGGTGGAGCCGCCGCCGATGGCCACGGCGCAATCGGCGCCGAGCCTGGTGGCCACTTCCCTCGCCTCGCGCGCGGTCTCGATAGGCACATGCATCACGGCGCGGTCGAACACGCCGGCCGCATGGGCGCCGAGCATGTCGGCCACGCGCTCGGCCTGCGGGCGCTGCTCGGGCGTGGAAAGCACCAGTGCCCGGCGCGCGCCCAGCGCATCGATTTCGCGGGCCAGGTGCTGCAGCGAGCCGGCGCCGAAAACCACCCGCTGGGGGGCGCTGGTGTAGATGAACGAGGGTGTGGTCATGGCTTTGGCCTGTGTCTCGGGTCTTTGCTCGAACGGATCTGTCTGCCGCCCGGCTCGCGCCGGGACATCCACGATACGCCGGCTCGCCCCTCGCTCAATGGCGGAAAACGGAAAGGAGTTTTCCGCTCACCCCCTGGAGCCGGCCCCGCGCTCGACCGTGGAGACGTAGGCGATGAGCACCAGGAAGCCGCCGACCATTGCCACGTTCTTCAGGAAGTTGTTGAGCTGGCCGGCGAACTGGGCCGCGTCGGCCGCCCAGAAGGCATGCGCGGCGAAGGCCGTGGCCAGCGTGAAGAGCGCCAGCGCCGAGGCCACCCATCGCACCTGCCAGCCCGCGATCAGCAGCAGCCCGCCACCCACTTCGAGCGCGATGGTCAGCGGCAGCACCACGTCGGCCAGCGGAATGCCGAGCTTGCCGAAGTAGCCCAGCGTGGCGCCGTAGGTGAGCAGCTTGCGCACGCCCGCGACCAGGAAGATCACCGCCATCAGCACGCGCGCCGCAAGGACCAGGCCGCTGCGGGCCTGGGCGCTGTTCATCGTTTTCGTCATTTCGTTGCTCCGGAAGATGCCTGGCGCGCGGTGGCGCCGGTGAATTTCAATCGCCCCATGCACAGCACCATGGCGCAGGACAGCAGCGCCGGCACGGCCGCCGCGAAGAAGAGCGCGCTGTTGGTCCAGTGCAGCCCGATGAGCCAGCCCGCCAGCACCGGCCCCACGATGGAGCCAGCCCGGCCGATGCCCAGGCTCCAGCCCATGCCCGTGGCGCGCACCGTCGTCGGGTAGACGCCCGAAGCCAGCGCGATGAGCGCCGGCTGCGCGCCGACCACGCAGAAGCCGCTGACCGCAACCACCGCGAGCAACAGCAGCAAGGGCAGCGCCGGCTGGCCGATGACCGCGATGGCCACCGCCGCCACCGCGAACACCGGCACCAGCACGCGGTAGAAGCCCACGCGGTCGATCAGCGGCCCCATCGCCACCGTGCCGACCACGCCGCCCACCTGCAGCAACGTGCCCACCAGCACGGCGGTGCTCGCGCTGTAGCCTGCTCCGGCCGCGATGGTGGGCAGCCAGTTCGCCAGGAAGAACAGGTTGAGCAGGTTCATGAAGTTGATGCCCCACAGCAGCAGCGTGGCCGGCCCGCGTCCGGCGCGGAACAGCTCGACCACCGGCGCGCCGTCCTGCTTCGCCTCGTGCACCACGTAGCGCGTGCCGGGCCCGGCGGGCACGCCGGGCGCGATGCGGCCCAGCCACTGCTGCACGCGGTCGAGCTTGCGCCCGCGCAGCACCAGGAACTGCATCGACTCGGGCATGTAGCGCCACATGAGCGCGGCGATCAGCAACGGCATCACGCCGCCGAAGACGAACACCGACTGCCAGCCGCCCCAGGGGATGAGCACCGCCGAAATCAACCCGCCCAGCACCGCGCCGCCGGTGAAGCCGCAGGACACCCACATCATCAGCGTGACGCGCCTGCGCTGCGGGCTGTACTCGCTGGCCAGCGCGCTCGCGTTGGCCATGATGCCGCCCAGCCCGATGCCGGTGATGAAGCGCATGGCGAGCAGCTGGTCGAGCGTGTGCGCGAAGGCCGTGGCCAGCATGCACAGCGCGAAGAACACCGTGGCGCCCAGCAGCACCGGGCGCCGGCCGATGCGGTCCGCGCAGACGCTCAGCACCAGCGAGCCGACCAGCATGCCGAGCAGGCCGGCGCCGAACACCGGGCCCAGCGCGGCCTTCTCGATGCCCCAGGCCTGCACGATGGCGGGCGCGACGAAGCCCATGGCCTGCACATCGAAGCCGTCCATGACGACCGCGCAGCCGACCAGCAGAAGAATCCATTTCTGGAAGGCGCTGACGGGGTGGCTGTCGATCAGGGCCGGTATGTCGATCGTCGCAGCGGCCGCGCCGCCGCCGCCCGCCTCGATGGATGCCGAGTCGATCTTCACGCGCCAGCCCCGTCGCTGTCGGCGAGGCAGCTCGCGGCGGTCCATCCGTAGAGCCATTCGAGCGCGTCGTAGAAGCGCTCCTGCGGCCTGCCGGTCCACATGCTGTTGCGCACCAGCCGCTCCACGCCCTTGGCGTGGTAGATGCGGCCCATCTCCCGCGCCGACAGCACCACCCGCGCGGTGCGGGCGACGCGGGATCGCTCGTACAGCGCGAGCGCTCGTGTCCAGTCACCGCCTTCGCGCCGCAGGGCCAGGCCCAGCGTCACCGCGTCCTCGCAGGCCATGCACGCGCCCTGGGCCAGGTACTGCACCATCGGGTGTGCCGCATCGCCCAGCAGCGTGGCGCGTCCGAAGGTCCATTGCTCGATGGGGTCGCGGTCGGCCGTGGAGTAGCGCTTCCAGGCCTTCGGAATGCGCAGCAGTTGCTGCACCTGCTCGCAGGTCGAGCGGAAGTAGCGCTGCACTTCGGCCGGGTCGCCGTCCATCGAGCCCCATTCTTCCGGCTGGTCGCTGTGGAAGGTGACGGCGATGTTGAACTTGTCGCCGCCCTTCAGCGGGTAATGCACCAGATGGCAGTTGGGGCCGACCCAGATGCAGGGCGCTGTGAAGCGCAGCGCTTCGGGAAAGTCAGCCGTGTCGACCACAGCGCGGAACACCACATGGCCCGAGACGCGGATGCTGTCGCCCACGTACTGCTGGCGCACCGCCGAGCGCACGCCGTCGCAGCCGATCACGGCCTGGCCCTCGTGGCGGCCGCCCTGGGCATCGATGAGCGTCACGCCGCCTTCGTCCTGCTCGATGTGCACGACCTTGGTCGAGGTGAGGAACTCGATGCCCTCAGTGGTCGCCTTCACGCCTTCGAGCAATGCGCCGTGGATGTCGGCACGGTGGATCACCGCATAGGGGTTGCCGAAGCGCTCGCGGAAGCGCTCCGACAGCGAGATGCCCGCCACGCGCTTCGCGTCGATGGCGTCGAACATCACCATCTCTTCGGTGTAGACCGCCTTGGCGCGCAGGTTCGCGCCAACGCCCAGCGCATCGCAGGCCGCGAAGGCATTGGGGCTGAGCTGGATGCCCGCGCCGATCTCGCCGATCTGGCCGGCCTGCTCGATCACCTTCACGCGGTAGCCCTCGCGCACCAGCGCCAGCGCCGCGGCGAGCCCGCCGATGCCGCCGCCGGACACGAGCACGGGGCGGTTGTCTTTGTGCCGGCTCATGTCACTTCAGCCCGAAGAGCTTGACCGCGTTGTCGCGGCCGATCTTGCGGCGGTCGTTCTCGCTGATCTCGCACCTGTCGAACCAGCGCGCCGCGTCCTCGTGCTTCTCGAACGGGTAGTCGACCGAATACATGATGCGGTCCGCGCCCACCTCGAGCATGGTCGACAGCAGCGTGGGCGTGCGGAAGTTGCCGCTGGTCGTGATGTGGACGTTGCTTCGCAGGTAGTCGCCGATCTCCCTGTCGCAGGGCATGCCGCGGCGGCCCTTGCGCAGGATGTGGTCCACGCGCCAGATGTTGAACGGGATGCCTTCGCCGAAGTGGCCGAGGATCATCTGCAAATCAGGATGGCGGTCGAAGAGGCCGCTCGAGAGCAGTCGCAGCGCGTGAATGCCGGTTTCCACCGCGAAGGCCCAGGTCGGACCGGTGAGCCAGTGCGCGCCTTCGTAGATGGGCTCGCGGCCGAGCAGCGGATCGCGTGGGTGCATGTAGAAGGGCTTCTTCAGCGCCGCGGCCACGGCCCAGAAATCGGCGAAGCGCGGATCGTCGTAGTAGACGACGGTGTTCTCGTCTCCCACCTGCGAGAAGCCGTTGACCAGGAAGCCGTGAAAGCCTAGCTGCGTGACGCAGCGTTCCAACTCGCGCGCGGCAGCCTGCGGGTCCTGCATGGGCAGCGCGGCGAAACCGCCGAAGCGCGTCGGGTGGCGGGCGATCTGCTCGGCAAGCACGTCGTTGGCGCGGCGGGCCACGTCGATGGCGCGCTGTGCGTCGGGAATGCCCTGCACCGCCGGCGAGTTGAGCGAGAGGATGGACAGCTCGGTGCCCCACTCGTCCATCTGCTCGATGCGCTGCTGCTCGAAATCGAGCAGGTTGCTCTTTAGCGTCTGCCACACCTCTGGGCGGGCGTAGACCTGCGAGTCGCCGATGGTCAGGTCGATCGCGAAATGCTCTTCGAGCGCAATCTTGTTCTTCATTGGGGAAATCACTCCGGTTTGATGTTGAGCTTGTCCAGCACGTCCTGCCAGGTCTTGCGGTCCTCGGCGATGTAGCGCGCCAGCTGTTCGGGGGTGCCGGGCCTCGGATAGGTGCCGAGCTCGCGCGACTTGGCCACCACGTCGGGCAAGAGCAGGGCTTCGTTCATGTCCTTGCTGAGCCTGGCGAGCACCTGCGGATCGACGCCCTTCTTCGCGATGACGGCGAACCAGCCGTGCGCGACGGCGCCGGGCACGGTCTTGCTCGCGAGCGGGAACTGCTCCAGCCCGGCTTCCACGCGGTCGCCCATGCTGGCCAGCACGCGCATGCGGCCGCCCTGCACGTTGCCGGCGACCACGTTGTAGGTCTCGACCATCATCTGGGTCTGGCCGCCCAGCGTGGCCTGCATGGCCTGCGCACCGCCCGGGTAGTGCACTTCGAGGAACTGCGCGCCCGACTGCAGGCCCAGCAGCGCCGACGCGAGGTGCGGCGCCGTGCCGCGTCCGTTGTCGGCCACCTCGATGCCCTGCGGCCTGGCACGCGCGGCGGCGATGAAGTCGGCCAGTGTCTTGTACGGCGAATTGGCGGGCACCGCGAGCATGAAAGGCGCGACGGCCGCGAGCGTGACGGGCACGAAGTCGCGGTTGAAGTCGTAGCTCACGCCCCTGATGGTGCTGGGCGCCACCGAGATCGCCGAGCCCTGCACGAAGCCGAAGGTGTAGCCGTCGGTCGGCGCCGCGAGGATCGCGTTCATGCCGATCACGCCGCTGCCGCCGGGCTTGTTGTCGACGATCACGCCCTGCCCCCACTTCTCGCCGAGCCTGGCGCCGACGTGGCGGATCAGCACGTCGGGCGCGGAGCCCGCCGGAAACGGCACCACGAAGCGCACGGCCTGCGACGGCCATTTCGCCGCGCCCTGCGCATGAGCCGGCGGCAGCGCCGACAGCAGGGAAAGTGAAACGGCCCATGCGATGGCACCGCGGCGGGAAGGCGTCCGGCTCATTTTCATCTCCGTATTTGCTTGATTATTCAAGTAATTGCGGCGGACTATATACTTGATTGTTCAAGCATGTCTAGATGAAAACCCTCCCCCAAGACCACGACCTCGAGAAGGCCATCCCCTTCCTCCTCGCACGCGCCGGCGCTCGCATGGGCAACGCCTTCGCGAAGGCGCTCAAGCCCTACGGACTGAGCCTGAGCGAATGGCGTGTTTGCGCCTCGCTGCAGCACACGCCGCGGCAGACGCTGTCGGAACTGGCCACGCACGCATCGACCGACCTGTCGGCGCTGTCGCGCATCGTCGACCGGCTGGCTTCGCATGAACTGGTGGCGCGCGAGAAGTGCGACACCGACAAGCGCGCGGTGCGCATCGCGCTCACCGAGCGCGGCCTTGCGTTGACGCTGGAGCTGATTCCGCTCGCGCAGCACTACGAGGCTGTTGCGACCTCGGACTTCACTGCAGCCGAAGTGAAGACACTGCGCGCGATGCTGCTGCGCCTGTACGCGAACGCCACGCCGCTCGCCTGAGCGGGTGGCACCCGTTTGCCTGCGTCAGGCAGGCGAGACCTGCACCGTGCAGGCCTGACGGCTCTCGGCGATCGCGAAGCGCACCGGCAGGAAGCGCTCGATCACCGCGCAGTTGGTACGCGTGTGCTCCGTCACCTCGCTGCAGGTGAAGGCGCCGGCCTTCCTGCTTTGCCACGCGGCGAGCGCCAGCAGCAACGCCAGCTGGTCCGCCAGGTGCGGACCGACAGCCGCCTCGCTCTTCTGGAAAGAGCGCAGTTCCTTCACCAGCCCATGCGCGACCTGCTCTGCACTCAGCGACTTCTCGCCGAAGGCGGTGAACACCTCCGTCAAATGCTCGTAGGCCAGCGTGGCCAGCAGCGCGTTGCCCGGGCCTTCGTTCTGGCGCACCGAGCCGAAGCGCAGTTGCTCGCCCGACCAGCCCATTGCGCCACCCAGCGTGTCGAGCTCGCGCGTCGGCACATGGCGCGGGATGCCCGGTGCCAGGCACTCCGCATAGCTAGAGAGATTCGCGCCGCGCGCCATCAGGTCGAAGGGCTGCAGCGCACCAGCCGCAGGCACGATGGCCGCCTCGACCTCGCCGCCGCCGGCCGGATAGAAACCGCAGCGGCGCAGCGTCAGCTCCAGGTCGGCGCCGAGCCGGCGCACCAGCGGCGCGAACGCGCGCTCCAGGAAATGGAACGGCGGCGCCATCGGGTTGTGCGTGCCGCCGCTCAGATGCACGCGGCTCTGCGCGCCGGCCAGCAGCAGCGGCGGCAGCACGGTCTGCAGCACCAGCATGCAGCTGCCGGCGCCCGAGATCGCGAAGCGATACTCGCCCGCGCGCACTGTGCCGGGCACGAAACGCAGCGACTGCGAACCGAGCTCGGCGCCATCGACTTCCGCGCCGCTGATCGCGGCCGCCGCGTTCACGCACGCGAGGTGCTGGCGCATCAGGCCCGGCTTGGCGCGGCCTGCACGGATCTTCTCGATGGACATGGGCTGGCCCGTGACCATCGACAGCGCGAGGCTGGTGCGCAGGATCTGGCCGCCGCCCTCGCCTTGGGACCCGTCGAGTTCAACCATGCGCGGCCTCCTTCTCGCTCTTCTTCGCTTCGAAACGCAGGACCGTTTCGTACAGGAAGGCATCGAGGCCGGCCTGCTCGGACTGCGGCAGCGGCGTCACCGGCTCCGTGGCATTGGCTGCCAGCTCCGACTCGATGAACGCGTGGATGCCGGGCCAGCGCGGGCTGGTCGCGGCCTCGCCGGCGCGCATCTTCACTTCGAGCAGCGCATTGATCTCGCCGATCAGCGCGGCGTCGCGCACCGGGTCGAGCGTGCGCTGCGCAAGGTCGGCGAAGCGCATAGGCGGCACACCTGGCTGCGAGCGGATCCAGCGCGCGGCCAGCAGCGGGCGAAGCACGTAGAGGTATTTCTTGTAGCGCACGTCGTCGGCCTGCAGGTGCTCGCGGAAGTTCTTCTTTGCCATCGAGCTGTAGTGGTGCCAGCCGCGCGCGTTGGAGAACACCGCCTCCGACAGTTCGCGAAAGCGCGGCATCGCCGTCGCGTCGTCGCGGTACACGACGGGCGAGCGCAGCCATTCGAGCAGCGTCGGGTTCGACTCGCGCATCAGGCCCAGGGCCTTGCGCAGGTCCCATCCGTTGATGTCGAGGTCGCCGCTGATCGGCACCTCGATCACGTCGCGGCGCGGCGCCACCGTGAGATACCACGGCAGGCGGTTGACGTAGATGAAGCGCACGTCGTAGTCGCTGTCGGGCGAGGCGAAGCCCCAGCCTCGGCTGCCGGATTCGCAGGCGAACAGCACACTCACGTCGTGCTTCGCCTCGATGTCGCGCAGGGCCTCCATGATCTGCGCGCGCATGGCAGGCTCGATCGGATGGGCGGAGCGCAGAAATTCTTCTTCGGTACTCATCTTCGATTCTTCTTTCTTCTTCTTTCTCTCGTCAGGCCCGCGTTACGGTCACCTTGCCGGCACTGTCGAGCTCGTAAACATCAAGGTCGTTGGCCAGGAACGCATGGCCGCGGTAGTGCGCCTGCGTCTCGGCCATCAGCGCCGCCATGCCTTCCCCGTTCTGGTGGCGCGCGCTGAAGTGCGTGAGGATCAGATTCGGCACTTCGACGGACTGCGCGAACTCGGCCAGCAGGCGCGCCGAGCTGTGCATCGGCCCGGGGCCGACCTTGTCGAGCGCGTCCTGCGTGAACGTGGCTTCATGCACCAGCAGCTGCGCGCCCTGGCAGGCTTCATGGAGCATCGCCGGCTCGGCGTTGTCTCCACCGAGCACGGCGACGGCCGTGTCGACCTGCGTATCCACGAAATCAGCGCTGTGCAGCGTTTCGCCGTTGAATGACACATCCTCGCCGTTCTGAAGCGCACGCCATGCCGGTCCGGGCGGCAGTCCGACAGCCCGCAGCGCCTCTGCCTTGAGCCGCACGCGCCGCGTCTCGACCTGCACGCGATAGGCGTGGCTCGGCACGCGATGCCGCAGTACGTGGCGCTCGATGCGCAAACCGGGCATGTCGTACACCAGCGCTTCGTTCTCCAGATCGACATGCTCCACCTCATAGGGCAGATGCAGGTCGGTCAGCCGTCGCGTGGCCTCGAACCATTCCCACACCGGCAGCGGCGCGATCAGCTTCAGCGGCTTCGTGCGCTTGCCCATGCCGGCACTCGCGAGCAATCCCGGCAGGCCATAGCAATGATCGCCATGCACATGCGTGATGCAGACGGCGGCCAGGTCGTTCAGCGACAGCGGGGTCTGCAGCACGCGGTGCTGCGTACCCTCGCCGCAATCGACCAGGAACCAGTCGGCGCCAAGCACCGTCTGCACCGCAAGCCCGGAGACGTTGCGGTGGCGCGTGGGGGTGCCGGAAGAGGTCCCCAGGAAAGTCAGTTTCATCATCGTCGTCAAGGCCATCGCTCCCTGTTCAGCAGCGCGCTCCTTGCCGCATCGGCGGCAACGCGCTCCCAGGCAAAGTATCGGCGACCTCCCTCGGGACGAGCCGCCATCAACTCATGCAGCTTGGCGAGGTTCGCTTCGCCTCCCCAGCGAGCCATGGTCTGGATCGCCACGACGCGCAGGCTCCACCATTTGCTTTCAAGCGCAGCCTCGATTTCGGCGACGGCGCTCGCGGTCGGTTTCGCGTCGCCCAGCGCGCGAAGACGATCCGTCTGCTCGCGCAGGAGGTTCGCACCCGGCGGCGCGTTGCGCAGGCGTTCGCGCCGTGCGCGTCGGCATGCCAGGCACCGAACGGCTCGGCTATCGATATGCCCGTGCACGACCTCGTACCACCACTTCTGCTGCTTGGCCGTCCACACTTCCTCGGCGCCGCAATCGCGGCAGGTGAAGGGGCGGGCTGCATAGAACGCAGGCAGCACCCCATAGGTGTTGTTGTATTGCTCCAGGACGAACCGATCAGCCGGCTCGCAGCCGAGCGCGGACCCGAAATCGGGCTGCGGCAGGCGGACATCTTTCTCGCGCAGATGCGCGGCCGACGCTGCTGCGGCTCGCTCGAGGCGCCGCGCCTTGATCTCGGCACGGCGCTGCTTGTTGCTCTTCTTCATCTCTCGGACCTTTCCAAACGCGAGGTGCCGCGAAGGAGGGCCCGAGCCCTCCTCCCTACGTCACCCCAGCCATGAGGCCGTGGATCGGCCTCGCTGTCATCCCTTCACGCATACGACCTGCTTGAGCGTGTAGACCACCTCCACCAGATCCTTCTGCGCATCCATCACCGCGTCGATGTCCTTGTAGGCCATCGGGATCTCGTCGATCACATCGGCATCCTTTCGGCACTCGACGCCTTCGGTCGCGGCGATCTGGTCGGCCACCGTGTAGAGCTTCTTGGCCTTGGTACGGCTCATCTTTCGACCGGCGCCGTGGCTGCAGCTCATGAAGCTCTCGGGGTTGCCCTTTCCGCGCACGATGTAGCTCTTGGCGCCCATGCTGCCGGGGATGATTCCCAGCTCGCCGGCCTTGGCACTCACCGCGCCCTTGCGGGTCACGAGCACGTCTTCGCCGAAGTGCGTTTCGCGGCTCACGTAGTTGTGGTGGCAGTTCACCGCTTCCACGTGCGCTTCGAAGGGCTTGGTGATGACCTTGCGCGCGGCCGCGACCACGCGCTGCATCATCACTTCGCGGTTCGCTCGCGCGAACTTCTGGGCCCAGCCCACCGCGCGCACGTAGTCGCCGAAGTACTTGGCGCCTTCCTCGAAGTACGCCAGGTCCTGGTCGGGCAGATTGCGCTGGTGCTGCTCGGCGTCCTTCTTCGCGAGTTCGATGAAGTGCGTGCCGATGGCGTTGCCCACGCCGCGCGAACCCGAGTGCAGCATGAACCACACGGAGCCCGCCTCGTCCAGACATACCTCGATGAAGTGGTTGCCGGTACCCAGCGTTCCCAGGTGCTTGTGGTTGTTGGTGTTCTTCAGGCGCGGGTAGTCCTCGCAGATCGCGTCGAACTCGTCCACCAGTCCGGCCCAGGCCACGTCGGTCTCGTTGGGAGGCGTCTCCCACGAACCCTTGTCGCGGCCCATGCGCTTGGGGTTCGAGCCGTGCGGCACGGCCTTCTCGATCGCCGAGCGCAGCGGTCCCAGGTTGTCAGGCAGGTCGTTGGCGTGCAGCGTGGTCTTGCACGCCATCATTCCGCAGCCGATGTCCACGCCCACCGCGGCCGGGATGATGGCCTTGAAGGTGGGAATCACCGAACCCACCGTTGCGCCGATGCCGTAGTGCACGTCGGGCATGGCCGCGATGTGCTTGAACACGATGGGCAGGCGGGCGGCGTTCTCGAGCTGCTTCTGCGCCTCGTCTTCCACGGGTACGCCGCGGGTCCACATCTTCACGGGAACGCCGTTGGCGACTTCGTGCAGGTTGTAGTTCTTGCTCTGTTCCATTTTTCTTTCTCTCTCTTTGGCTATCTATCTATTCATTCTTCACGAACGACTGGTGGACACGGCGGGATTCGAACCCGCATCAATACGGCGACCGTGGTGTTTCAATCCAGCGGCCCAGTCGACGATTGGAAACGCGCGCCAGTGACAGACCCGTCATCGGAGCCAGCACCTGCATCCTCAACCTTGCTCGTCGACCGACTTGCCCGCCGCATCCGGTGCTACCCGGACTGCCGGCAATATCAACATTTTTGGCAGTGGCGCTCCCTTCTGTGCCTGCGTGCCCGTATCCCTTTTTCCTTCAGAACTCAGGAACCGTTCGGCCGAAGCGTCACCAGTCCGTTGAGCACCTGGTCCAGACCGCCGACCACCGAGATCTTGTCGATCCGCTCGGCCACGCGTTCCAGCGTTTCAAGTTCCTTCATCCGCAACGCGACGGGGTTGCCCTCCATCACCTTGGCGGTGTTCAGCAGCGAGCGCGTGGCCGCGGTTTCCTCGCGGCGACGGATCACGTTGGCCTGGGCCGACTTCTCGGCCTCCACCACCTGCGCAAGGATGGTCTTCATCTCACCCGGCAGGATGATGTCCTTCACGCCCACGCTTTCCAGCACGACTCCCGAGCCTTCCAGCCGCTCGCGCACCTGCGCCAGCACGGTCTGGTCGATGGCTGCCTTGTTCTCCAGCAGCGCGTCGAGCGTCTGCTCGCCGACCGCGGCACGCAGACCGAACTGCAGCTCGCGATACACGTGCTCCGCCGGCTTGGGCATCTGCGCCAGGGCCTGCCGCACGTCGAGGAAACGCCATACCGCCGACAGGTTCAGCCGCAGCCCCACCTTGTCGCGGGTCAGGATCTCCTGGCCGCTCACTTCGGCGATCTGCGAACGCAGGTCCACGGAGGTCACCGACACCTGACGGTTGAAGCGCCAGAAACCGTGGTTTCCAGGCGGCAGCAAGGCCTGCATCTGCCCTTCGAGCGTCAGCACACCGGCATGGAACTCTGGCACCTGCACCAGCAGTACGCCCTCGAGCCCCTGCACCGCGCGCGGACGCAGGGCCACGCTCTGCAGCTTTGCCAGCAACTCGGCCGGCAGACGCGCATCGGCGGAAACATCGATCACGTCGATGCGCTGCTCGCGCAGCCCGCGCCAGTAGAGCTTGCGGGTGGAGGGCGGCAGGATCTGCACAAGCACGCCCTCCTCATGACGCAGGCCGACCTGGGTTTCGCCCAGCGACACCTGCACGAACTCGCGTTCGACCAGCTCCGGCTCGCGTGCCAGGAAGTAGTCGGCCAGTTCGTGCTCGAACACCGGCTCGGCGAGCGAGAAGCGTTGCAGCTGGACGGTGTCGAAGCCCGCGAACACGCGGTGCTTTCCCGGTCCGAGCAGTCGCTCGAAGTCGCCGTTGCGCAGCAGCAGTGCGCGTTCGTTCTTCTTGATGGTGTATTGGTTGAAGCCCAGCATTCTTTTTCTCCTCTTTGTTCGGTTCGACTGTTCGTTTCGTTCTCGTCGGCCAGTCGTCATTCATCCATTCATTCAATCCAGGCCCTCGAAAGGGCAGGCGGCGGACACTGCGGCGGTCAAGGCCTGTCATGCGGCGGTCGCGCGGTTCGGTAGGCGCCTCCCGTCGTTGCATCGCAACGCCCTCACCTCCTTTGCCGTCGATGGCTGCACGCAGTTCCTTGCCACGCACGCGGTGCGCAAGCCGCCTGCGCTTGGCACTGTGTCGCGCGCCGCAAGGCTTTGAGGGCCTTGCGCCGTCGCTCCGGTGTGCCGGGGCGGGGGGCTTTCGCCCCATCAGATGGCGGTGCGAGCACCGCCAGGGTTTTTCGCGGGAATCGAACCCACAACGCCGTGCGGTTGGCACGGTGCTCAACCATGAGCAGAACTGAAACAAGTTCAGTTGCCAGCCAGTTCAACAGCGGCATACCGCGAGCCCAAGACAGGATCTGGCCTGCGGCACCGGGCCGCTTTCACGCGGCACCTGCGAGCGGATGAACTGCATCCGACGGGTTGTCTATTGCACCCAGCGTGCCAGGCGACGGCGAAAGAGGCAAAAAAGCGTTCGAAACTCACGCAAGCCATTGATATGAATAGACAAATTCTTCTTTATCGACCGGTGCGCGCCATATTCGATCTGCTAGCATTCAACTAATTTCTATAAATTTAGCTAAATCTTTATTCATGAAGCCAATCGTCGTCATCGGCTTCCTCGGCACCCAGCTCGACGCCGGCCAGGGCGCGGGCCGCTGGAACAAGTGGCGCCCCACCGTCTCGCTCGCTCAGCACGAGGACATGGTCGTCTCGCGCATGGAGTTGCTCTACACGCTGCGGCACAAGGCGCTGGCCGAGGTGGTGAAGGCCGACATCGCCGCCGTCTCGCCCGAGACCACGGTCAACCTCGTGCCGCTCGACCTGGCGGACCCCTGGGACTTCGGCGAGGTCTACACGCGCCTTTACGACTGGGCGCGCGGCTACAGCTTCGACACCGAGCGCGAGCAGTACTGGACGCACATCACCACCGGCACGCACGTCGCGCAGATCTGCATGTTCCTGCTGTCCGAATCTCGCGTGGTTCCAGGCGTGCTGGCGCAGACATCGCCGCCGAAGAAGCAGCGCGAGGGCGAAGCCGGCAAGTGCACGCTGATCGACCTCGACCTGTCTCGCTATGACGTGATCGCGCGGCGCTTCGACGCGGAGCAGCGCGACGCGGTCGCCTTCCTGAAGAGCGGCATCGCCACGCGCAACGCGCGATTCAACGCGCTGATCGACGAGATCGAGCGCGTGGCGGTGCGCTCGCGCGCGCCCATCCTGCTGGTGGGGCCGACGGGCGCGGGCAAGTCCTTCCTGGCGCGGCGCATGTTCGAGTTGAAGCAGTCGCGCCACCAGATGACGGGGCCTTTCGTCGAAGTGAACTGCGCGACGCTGCGTGGCGACGGCGCGGCCTCCACGCTCTTCGGCCACAAGAAGGGCTCCTTCACGGGCGCCGCCGCCGACCGCGCTGGCCTGCTGCGCACCGCGCACCAGGGCGCCCTTTTCCTCGACGAGATCGGCGAGCTCGGCCTCGACGAGCAGGCGATGCTGCTGAAGGCCATCGAGGAGAAGCGCTTCTTCCCCGTGGGTGCCGACAAGGAAGTGGAAAGCGACTTCCAGCTGATCGCCGGCACCAACCGCGACCTGCGCAGCGACGTGGCCGAGGGACGCTTTCGCGAAGACCTGTTCGCGCGCATCAACCTCTGGACCTACGACCTGCCCGGCCTCGCGCAGCGGCCGGAGGACATCGAGCCCAACGTCGACCATCTGCTGGCCCTCCACGCCGCCGAGAACAACCGCGTGGTGCGCTTCAACGCCGAGGCGCGCGCCGCCTACCTGCGCTTCGCGCAGAGCGGCGAGGCGATCTGGAGCGGCAACTTCCGCGACCTGTCTGCCAGCGTGACACGGCTGGCCACGCTGGCCGACGGCGGACGCATTCCGGTCGCGCTGGTGGAAGCCGAGATCGCGCGGCTGCGCTGGCTGTGGAAGCACGCGGGCGCAATGCCGGCCGCTGGCGAAGGCGTGGACCTCGACACCCTGATCGGCAAGGAACGCAGCGCCGCACTCGATCTCTTCGATCGCCTGCAGCTCGAAGCGGTAGTGCGCGTCTGCCGTCAGTCACGCAGCCTGTCGGATGCGGGCCGCCAGCTCTTCCAGGCTTCGCGCGCGCAGCGCAGCGTGGTGAACGACGCCGACCGGCTGCGCAAGTACCTTGCCAAGCACGGCCTGGAATGGGGCCGGATCGCGAACGCCTGAGCTATCCTCCGCCGCCATGGCCATCTCCGCATTCGCCGTGAAGGTTCCCGCCGCCGAGCCCATGGTGGGCGATCTGCGCCGCCTCTACGACGCCACCGTGACCCTCGGAGTGCCTGCACACATCACGGTGCTCGTTCCTTTCATGGACCCGGCGCGAATCACGCCCGAAGTCCTGGAGCGTGCGAGGCTGGCCTTGAATCGGACGACTTCGTTTTCCTTCACGCTGAACAGGGTCGGGCGTTTTCCGGAAACCGCGTACCTCGCGCCGGAGCCTGCGGCACCTTTCATCGAAATGACGCGAGCGCTCGTGGAAGCGTTTCCCGACTTTCCTCCGTATGGCGGCGAGCACGACAGCATCGTTGCGCATCTGTCGGTTGCGCATGGCAGTGCACCCGATGCAGATGCTGCGGCGGTCGAACTGCAGGCCCGGCTTGCCGCGTCGGGAGCCGTGCATGCGAGTTGCACGGAAGTCGCGCTGATCGAGAACTCGACGGGCAACTGGCGGGACATGCACGTCTTTCATCTGCAGCGTGCAATCCAGCCAATACCCTCCATCCGATAAGAACAACACATGTCAGAAATCTACATAAGCACAGACGTCGAATCCGACGGTCCCATCCCCGGCCCGAACTCGATGCTCAGCTTCGGCTCGGCCGCCTACACGGCCGACAAGCAACTCGTTTCCACCTTCAGCGCCAACCTTCACGCGCTGCCCGGCGCGCAAGCCGATCCGAAGACCGCCGCATGGTGGAAGACCCAGCCCGAGGCCTGGGCCGCATGCCGCACCGATCTTCAGGACCCCGCCCACGCCATGAAGAACTACGTGGGCTGGCTCAAGGGCCTGAAAGCGCGGCCGGTGTTCGTCGCCTATCCGGCGGGCTTCGACTTCCTCTTCGTCTACTGGTATTTGATGCGATTCGCGGGCGAGAGCCCGTTCAGCCATTCGGCGCTCGACGTCAAGTCGTTCGCAATGGCGATGCTCAAGCTCGACTACCGCGACAGCACCAAGCGCGCCATGCCGCGCCGCTGGTTCGACGCCGGCCTGCCGCACACGCACGTGGCGCTAGACGACGCCATCGAGCAGGGTGCGCTCTTCTGCAACATGCTCGCGGAGAACCGCGCGGCGTCCGCGGGCGGGCAGCCTTCATGAAGGGCGGCGCGCTGCGTCGGTGGTTCGGAAGGCTGGCGCTGTGCACGCTGCCGCTCATGCTGGGCGGCTGCGTGCAGTCGATGTTCTATTACCCGGACAGCGTGCGCTACGAGACCCCCGAGGCTCTCGGCATGCGCTACGAGAACGTGCAGTTCGCCAGCGCCGACGGCACACGCCTGAGCGGCTGGTTCCTGCCCGCCGAGAACCGGCAGAACCCGAAGGAGGCCAAGGGCACGGTGGTGCACTTCCACGGCAACGCGCAGAACATGAGCACGCACTGGCGCTTCGTGGCCTGGCTGCCGAAGCGGGACTACAACGTGTTCGTGTTCGACTACCGCGGCTACGGCCAGTCGGAAGGCAAGCCCGAGCCCAAGGGCGTCTTCGAGGATTCGAACGCCGCACTGAACTACGTGCGCTCGCGCAAGGACGTGGACCCCGAGCGGCTCTTCGTCTTCGGCCAGAGCCTGGGCGGCACCAACGCGATCGCGGTGGTGGGCTCGGGCAACCGCGCGGGCGTGAAGGCCGCGGCCATCGAGTCGACCTTCTATTCCTACTCGTCGATCGCCAACGAGAAGCTCAGCGGCGCCGGCCTGCTGGTGAGCGACGAGTACGCGGCCTCGAAATATGTGGCGGCCATATCGCCCATTCCGCTGCTGCTGATCCACGGCACGGCCGACCAGGTGATTCCGCCCTCGCACTCCAAGCGGCTGCTGGCCGACGCGCGCGAGCCCAAGCGGCTGATCGAGGCGCCGGGCGCCGCGCATCTCGAACCGATGACGGCCCTGCGCTATGGCGCGGCCTACCGCAAGGCGCTGACCGAGTTCTTCGAGTCGGCACTGCACCCACTTCAGCAATGACGACGGCCATGAAGCATTTCGACGAAGCCGCCACTCGTGCCCCGCTGGGCTTCGACCGCCTGGTTCCTGCCCTGCGCGCGGCCTTCGCGGCGGGCGCCCAGGTGCCGCCGCGCCACGTGCACGCCATCGACACCACAGCCGGCGCCAGCGGCAAGGGCACCGTGCTCATCATGCCGGCATGGAGCGACGCGGGCTTCCTCGGCATCAAGACGATCAACATCTTCCCCGGCAACAGCGAGCGCGGACTGCCCGGCCTGCATGCGACCTACGTGCTGTACGACGCGCGCACCGGCGTGCCGCTGGCGATGATGGACGGCAACGAGATCACCGCGCGCCGCACGGCCGCAGCCTCGGCGCTGGGCGCGTCGTTCCTGGCGCGCGCCGATGCGCGCCGGCTGCTGGTGCTGGGCACCGGCCGCATCGCACGCATGCTGCCCGCCGCGCATGCGAGCGTGCGGCCCATCGACGAATTGTGGGTGTGGAACCACCGGCCGGAAGGCGCGCAAGCGCTGGCCGCCCAATGGCGCGCCGAGGGCTGGAACGCGCGGGCGGCAACGGATCTGGAAGCCGCCGTGCGTCAGGCCGACATCGTGAGCTGCGCCACGCTGGCCACCTCGCCGCTGGTGCGCGGCGAGTGGCTGGCACCGGGCTCGCACCTGGACCTGATCGGCAGCTTCACGCCCGCGATGCGCGAAGCCGACGCCCGGTGCTTCGACGGCGCCCTGACCTGGGTCGACACCGAGGAGGCGCTGCAGAAATCCGGTGACCTGCTCGACGCGATGGCCGCCGGCACGCTGCGCGCGGAGGAGGTGCAGGGCACGCTGGCGATGCTGTGCCGCGGGGAGCACCCTGGCCGCACGAACGATGCCGGGCGCACCGTGTTCAAGGCTGTCGGCAGCGCGCTGGAAGACCTGGCCGCTGCCACGCTCGTGTGGCAATCAGGCGACGTCATCTAATACTTATGGCTTGTTTTCCGCTGTGTTTTCCTACATCCGGATACGTCTTGTAGCCAATAGCGCACGCAGCGCATCGCGAGTACCGTGCTCCTCACGCCATCGAATCGGGGGGCACGACATGCTGAGCACCGAACACAAAGCCAACATCCTGCGCAAGGCCGGATACACCGTGCCCGCAGGTCCGGGAAACCCCAACAGCCCCTACCAGACGGCCCAGTGCTGGGCGAAAGCGATCGACACGCTCTACGTGACGTACGCCGCCAGCCGCGCAGCCAAGAGCCTGCGCGACGCGGAAGAGGCCCGGATGCTGGCGCTGCTGCAGCTGCGCTCGGCCAAGGCCTGGGCCTGACGGCCCGTGCAGCCTCAGGGCTTCTTCTGCTTTTCGGGCGCGTCGCCGCTGCCGCCGCGCGAGAGCTGGCCCGCCTTCATGGCCTCGCGGTTCGCCGCACGGCGCTTGGCCGCGGCGGCCCGGCGCTCTTCCCTTGACATCTTCAGTGCGGTCGTCGCGCGCACCTCGCCCTCCTGCATCTGCGGCCCACGGGCGGCGGCTGCGCCATCCGCGCGGCGCTCCTCGCGAGCCTCGGCGCGCTCCGCCCGGGTGGTGGGCGCCACGGGCCGCGCCTTGCCCTGAGCCGGATCGGCTTCGCCGGAAGACTGGGCGGACGCCACCTGCACGACCATCATCTGAGCCAGGGCCAGGCAAGCCGGCACGAGCATTTTTTTCATTGCGATGACCTTTCAGCACCCGCGACGGCACGGGGCCGGGGCATTGTGGTCAGGGTCCGGGGCGGTGTCCACACCGGCAACCCGCATGCCGATGGAGCTTTAGTCCGTGCGCTGGCGGTCGGCCAAATAGGCGAACAGCAGCCTGAGGAGTTCGGTCCTCATCGCCGGAGCATCCAGGTCGCCGCGGCGCGCCGCCGCGTGGACTGCGCCTTCGACCGCGGACGAGAGCATGCGGGCTGCGATGTCGGCATCGGCGTCGCCTCCCGGCCCACCGCTTTCAACGACGAGTGCCCGGTAGCGGCGCTGGTATTCGGCCTCGAACTCGGGGTAGGTCGAGCGCGCGGCGAGCGGCACCTCGTCGACGAGCACGCGGTGCAGCGCCTGGTCGACCGAATGGGCGGCGATGACCCCGTCGACGAAGCGCTCCACGCGGCGCGAAAGCGGAGCCGAAGCGTCGACATCCGCATCGGAACCGTTCAGCGCCGCCAGCACCTCGTCGAGGTGACGCTGCCGTATCGCCTCGGCGATGGCCAGCTTGTCCGGGAAGTACTGGTAGAGCGAGCCGACGCTGACGCCAGCCACCGCCGCGATCTCGTTGGTGGTGAACCGCGCCCATCCGCGGCGCGCCAGAACGCGAGTTGCGGCCTCGACGATGGCGTCCACCGTGACGCGCGAACGCTGCTGCCGGGGCGCTTTGCGCATGGTCCTGCGCTGTGGGGGAATGCGAGTACCCAAGTTCGAGGCTCCACTCAAGAATGGGAGCGCACGCCAGGCGTGCGTTCAACTGTCCGAAGGGAGATTGTGATGAGTACGCAGACGCTTCTGGCCTCGCTGTTCCGCTACAAGGCCTGGGCCGACGAGGGCCTGCTGGCGGCCCTGGCCGATCTGGCGGCCAACGGCCCGGCCGACGAGTACCGCGCGGCCGCGCGCGTGTTCAACCACGGCTTCATCGTCGACCGCATCTTCGTCGCCAACGTGCAGCGCAAGGCACACGGCCACACCGCGACCGGCGCGCCCGAGCCGCCGCCGCTGGAAACGCTGGGCGAGGCGGTGCGGGAAACCGATCGCTGGTACATCGACTACGTGGCGCGCCTGAGCCCGCGCGAGCTGGAGGAAGGCATCGAGTTCACCTTCACCGACGGCGCGCCGGGCCGGATGTCGCGCGAGGAAATGCTGGCCCACGTGGCGACTCACGCGGGCTATCACCGTGGAGAAGTCGGCCGGATACTGACCCGGCTCACGGGCTCGTCGCCGCCGGACACCTTCACCGGCTTCCTTCATCGGGCCGAACCCGCTCGTCGCGAGCGCAACGCATAGCGGCGGCGTCTCCCGTCTTCGGGGGCCACGGCCCGCCGGCTTACTTGCCTTGTGCCGATTGCAGCACCGGGTTCTGCATGGTCGAGATGACCTTGCTGTTGACACGCGAGCCGCTGGTCACGTTCTGGTCGGGCGCCGCGGCGGTGGCCATGGCTTCCTGGTAGACCTGCGCCGGGTCGCGGCTGGAGGTGAACGGGTCCGCGCCGCGCGAGCCGCGCGTCACGTTCTGGTTGGGCGCGTGGGCGGTCTCGACGGCCTGCTTGTACATGGCTTCGGCATCGGCCGTGGACGTGAACGGATCGGCGCCGCGCGAACCGCGCGTGACGTTCTGGTCCTTGGCGTGGGCGGCGGCGACGGCTTCGGCTTCGACGGCTTCGCGCGTGCGCTGCTGGGCCTGGGCGGGCACGGAAGCGATGGCGAGCAGGGCGAGCGCGGCAGCGAGGGCGATCTGGGAGGTCTTCATGGTTCGGTCTTTTCTGTGAGTTGTCTGTCGGTCCGTAAGAGGCTTGCCCGGGGATACGGGAAAACCCTGAACGAGGCTATTCAGCGCAAAAGGCAGATCCGTGACGCCCCCGCCCCGAGCACCAGCTCTCGCGCGCGCCCTGCAGCCTCTGCGAACTTCTGTTAACTGACGCGGCCCGGTCCGCCCGTTTCCTGCGCCGCGAACGCACTTCGGGCTTGCGCGCGGGCCATCGCTTCTGAGACAGTCGCCCGGGCCACACCCGGACCGCCCCCTGTCTCCATCGGAAAGAACGAAGGGAAAACCGCAACCATGGGAATGTTCGACTTCCTGAAGAAGAAACCCGCCATGCCCGCGACGCTCGAGGAAGGCATGGCCTCGCAGGCCAAGGACTTCGTCGGCGCCTTCTCGCAGCCCGGCGCGCCCATCGACGGCTCCCGGCTCGACTACACGGCCCCCTCGCTGGCGCTTGTCGACCGCGTGCTCGACGACTTCTTCAAGCAGCAGGCGCCGCTGCCGGACGATCTGCACTTCCTCGCATCGGCCTACGTCTTCGAGGTCGCGCGCCGCGAGTTCGGCGGGCGCTATTTGCGCGGCGACGAGGACAACCCCTTCGTGCTCGTCATCGGCGAGGGCGAATCGCAGGTCGGCGTGTGCGTGATGGGCAAGGTGCGCGGACGGGCCACCAACGGCCCCGAGGACGACCTGGGCTTCTTCTACGCCGGCATCGCGCCCACGGTGGCACGCGGCGTGCGCGCGACCATCATCTGAAGCCACGGCGCCGGCCGCGGTCACAGCCGGCTGCTACCCGCCGCGCCCTGCTCCTTCGAATAATCCGGAAACGGCCCGCGCCCGGTGCGCCGGGCCGCATTCCAACCTCATCCGAAGGAGACAAGAGACATGGCGCGCAAGATCCTGATGCTCTGCGGCGACTACGCCGAAGACTACGAAACCATGGTGCCTTTCCAGGCCCTGCTGGCCGTGGGCCACACGGTGCATGCGGTGGCGCCGGACAAGAAGGCCGGCGACTGGGTCCACACCGCCATCCACGATTTCGAGGGTGCCCAGACCTACAGCGAGAAGCCCGGCCACCGCTTCACGCTGAACGCCAACTTCGCCGACGTCCGCCCCGAGGCCTACGACGCGCTGGTCATTCCGGGCGGCCGCGCGCCGGAGTACCTACGCATGAACACCCGCGTGGTCGAGATCGCTCGGCACTTCCTGGCCGCCGACAAGCCGCTGGCGGCGGTGTGCCACGGCGCCCAGCTGCTCGCGGCCACGGGCCTGCTCAAGGGCCGCAAGGTGTCGGCCTATCCGGCCTGCCAGGTGGAGGTGGAACTTGCGGGCGCCGAGTACATGGGCATCCCGGTCGACCAGGCCGTGACCGACCGCAACCTGGTCACCGCGCCCGCATGGCCGGCGCATCCGGCGTGGCTCTCGCAGTTCCTCGTGGTGCTGGGCACGCGCATCGAGCATTGAACTCCCGGCGGGCGGCGCGGCGCTACAGTGCGGCGTCGCCCACCTTCCTTCAAGCAAAGGAGACAGCCACCATGTGCGAAGTCTTCATCAGTGCCGATCCGCAGAGCTATGACGCGCGCACGCGCTCGGTGCGGCTGCACGGCGTCGTCACCAGCATCCGGCTCGAGAACCTGTTCTGGCAGGTATTGGAAGAGATCGCGCGGCGCGACGGCATGGTCGTGGTGCAACTCATCGAGCGGCTCTACGACGAGCTGGTGGCCGCGCGCGGCGAAGTCGGCAACTTCGCCTCGTTCCTTCGGGTGAGCGCCCTGCGCTACGAGGCGCTGCTGGCGCAGGGGCGCATTCCCGCCGACAACTCGGTGGCGATCCGCTCGCTCGACGCGAAGGCGGTGCTGCACGAGCTGCCCGAGGGCTGGGGCAGCCCTCTGCCTGAACAGGCGCGCGTGCACACGCTGCACGTGGCAGCGCGGCGCCAGGCCTAGCGATCAGTCCAGCGAGACGTTCGCCTTGCGGATCACGTCGGTGAAGCGCTTCGTCTCGCTCGCCACGAACTCGTCGAACTGCGGGCGCGTGGTCGGGAAGGGCTCGTAGCCGAAGCTCTTGAACTTCTCCAGCACGTCGGGCTCGGCCAGCCCCTTCTCGATGTCGCGCTTGATCTTCTCGGTGACCGATGCGGGCAGGCCCTTCGGCACGGCGATGGCGTTCCAGCCGATGACCTCGAAGCCCTTCGGGCCGCCCGATTCGCCGACCGTCGGCACGTCGGGGAAGGCCGCCACGCGCTGGGGCGCGGCAGCGGCCAGGAAGCGCAGCTTGTTCGCGCGCTGCAGCGGGCCGGCGGTGGCGCTGCTGCCCAGCGCGAAGGCCAGCTCGCCGGTGGCGACCGAGGTGTAGAGCTGCGTGGTCTCCTTGTAGACGATGTGCTCCATCTGCGTGCCGGTGGCCGACTCGAAGAGCTCCGAGCCCAGGTGCACCGGGTTGCCGACCGACCAGGAGCCGTAGTCGAGCTTGCCGGGGTTGGCCTTGGCGTCGGCGATCAGGTCGCCGATGGTCTTGTACTTGCTGTTGGTGGCGACGGTGAAGAAGAAGTAGGTCTTGAACAGCGGCAGCAGCGCGTCGAAGTCCTTGGCGGTGTCGTAGGGCAGCTTCTTGAAGAGCGCCGGGTACGCGGCAAGGTGCACGTTGTCGAGCACGATGATGTCGTGGCCGTCCTTCGCGCCGCGCTTGAAGGCGTCGATGGCGATGAAGCCGTTTCCACCGGGGCGATTCTCGACCACCACCGGCTGGCCCCACGCGCGCGAGAGCTTGTCGGCCACCAGCCGCGCCACGCCGTCGGGTCCGCCGCCCACCGGGAACGGCGTGATGATGCGCACCGGCTTGGTGGGAAAGGCCTGCTGTGCGAGGGCCGTTGTGGGCAGCAGCGCCGCTGCGGCCAGTGCGAGCGTTGCAAGGCCAGCGCCGCGGCGCGTTGTCTTCCTGGTCGACGTGTCGTTCATCCTCTGATCCTTCTCTTTCATCCTCTTCGGTTAAAAAAATGCCATCGGGCCGCTGTTGCCGCGGCTGCCGATGGCCTTGTCTTCTTGCTTCTCTGGTTTTTTTCGTTGCGTGGCCGCCCGATCGGCGGCGCTGTTGTCGTCAGACGCGCTCGAGGATCACCGCGATGCCCTGACCCACGCCGATGCACATGGTGCAAAGCGCATAGCGGCCGCCGCCCTTGTGCAGCTGGTTGACCGCGGTGGTGGCAAGGCGCGCGCCGCTGGCGCCCAGCGGGTGGCCCAGCGCGATGGCGCCGCCGTTGATGTTGACGCGCGCGTCGTCGTCCTTCAGGCCCAGCAGGCGCAGCACGGCTAGGCCCTGCGCGGCGAAGGCTTCGTTGAGTTCGATCACGTCGATCTGCTCGAGCTTCAGGCCGGTGAGCGCCAGCACCTTCTGCGTGGCGGGCGCGGGGCCGATGCCCATCACGCGCGGCGCGACGCCGGCGGTGGCCATGCCGACCACGCGGGCGCGCGGCGTGAGGCCGTGCTTCGCGGCGCTGGCTTCGTCGGCCAGCAGCAGCGCGCAGGCGCCGTCGTTCACGCCGCTGGCATTGCCGGCGGTGACGGTGCCGTCGGGACGCACCACGCCCTTGAGCTTGGCCAACGACTCGAGGCTGGTTTCGCGCGGATGCTCGTCCTTGTTGACGATGATCGCGTCGCCCTTCTTCTGCGGCACGGTCACGGGCACGATCTCGGCGTCGAAGAAGCCCGACTTCTGCGAGGCCACGGCGCGCAACTGCGAGTTGAGCGCCATCAGGTCCTGCGCCTCGCGCTCGATCTTGTAGTCGGTGGCCACGTTCTCCGCCGTCTCGGGCATGGAGTCGACGCCGTACTGCGCCTTCATGAGCTTGTTGACGAAGCGCCAGCCGATGGTGGTGTCGTACACCGCGTTGTTGCGGCTGAAGGCGCTCTCGGCCTTGGGCATGACGAAGGGCGCGCGGCTCATGCTTTCCACGCCGCCGGCGATCATGAGGCCCGCTTCACCGGCGCGGATGGCGCGTGCCGCGGTGCCCACGGCGTCGAGGCCCGAGCCGCACAGGCGGTTGATGGTGGCGCCGCCGAGTTCGATCGGCAGGCCCGCCAGCAGCGCCGACATGCGCGCGACGTTGCGGTTGTCCTCGCCGGCCTGGTTGGCGCAGCCGTAGAGCACGTCGCTCACGGCCTGCCAGTCGACGTTCTTGTTGCGCTCCATCAGCGCCTTCAGCGGCACGGCGCCGAGGTCGTCGGTGCGCACGCTGCTGAGCGAGCCGCCGTAGCGGCCGAAGGGAGTGCGAACGGCGTCGCAGATGAAGGCTTGGTTGGTCATGGATGTCTCTGTTTGAGGAAAGTTGAATTCGGGTACCGAACGCAGAGGGCGCGAAGGTTACGCGAAGGTCGCAGAAGGAAAACCATAAAAGGCTTTCATGGTCTTCTCTGCGACTTCTGCGTAGTTTTTGTCTTCCTTCTGCGTTCGGCTGTCCGCCTTAAGCGGCGATGGGCAGACCCACGAGCTTCTCGAGCTCCTCGCGGCTCAGGCCGTCGACCAGGTCGACGAGCTTCAGGCCCTGCGGGGTGCATTCGAGCGTGGCGAGGTCGGAGTAGACGCGCTTGACGCAGCCGATGCCGGTCAGCGGATAGGTGCATTCCTTGACCAGCTTGCTCACGCCCTGCTTGGTGAGCAGGTCCATCATGACCCAGGTCTGCTTGGCGCCGATGGCGAGGTCCATCGCGCCGCCGACGGCGGGAATGGCGTCCTTCTCGCCGGTGTGCCAGTTGGCGAGATCGCCGGTGGCCGACACCTGGAACGCGCCGAGCACGCAGATGTCGAGGTGGCCGCCGCGCATCATCGCGAAGCTGTCGGAGTGGTGGAAGAAGGAGCCGCCCGGCAGCAGCGTGACGGGCTGCTTGCCGGCGTTGATGAGGTCGTAGTCTTCCTCGCCGGCCTCGGGCGCGGGGCCCATGCCGAGGATGCCGTTCTCGCTCTGCAGGATGACTTCGCGGCCCTTGGGCAGGTGGTTGGCCACCAGCGTGGGCTGGCCGATGCCCAGGTTGACGACGGCGCCGTCGAAGATGTCCTGCGCCACGCGGGCGGCGAGCTGGTCCTTGGTGCGGCGGGTGTAGTTCGTGCTCATGGTCATGCTGCCTTCTTGAAGCCGCCGGCCTGGGTGGCGACGCGTTCGATGCGCACCACCTGGTGCACGAAGATGCCCGGGGTGACGATGGTTTCGGGGTCGAGGGTGCCGAGCTCGGCGATGTCGTGCACGGTGGCGATGGTCTTCTTCGCGGCCATGGCCATCACCGGGCCGAAGTTGCGTGCCGCCTTGCGGTAGACCAGGTTGCCCCAGCGGTCGCCGCGCTCGGCCTTGATGAGCGCCACGTCGCCGTGGATGGGGTACTCGAGCACGTACTGCTTGCCGTCGATCTCGCGGGTCTCGCGGTTGCCCGCCAGCTGCGTGCCGTAGCCGGTGGGGCAGAAGAAGGCGCCGATGCCGGCGCCGGCGGCGCGGATGCGCTCGGCAAGGTTGCCCTGGGGCACGAGTTCGAGCTCGATCTTGCCGCTGCGGTAGAGCCCGTCGAACACCTGGCTGTCGGCCTGGCGCGGGAAGCTGCAGATGATCTTGCGCACGCGGCCGGCCTTCAGCAGCGCCGCGAGGCCGGTTTCGCCGTTGCCGGCGTTGTTGTTGACGACGGTGAGATCCTTGGCGCCCTGCTCGACGAGGCCGTCGATGAGTTCGTTGGGAATGCCGGCGGTGCCGAAACCGCCGATGAGAACCGTGGCGCCGTCGGGGATGCCAGCCAGGGCATCGGCGACCGAGCGCGCGATCTTGTTGATCATGAAGCCTGTCTCCGGGAGTGAAGAAAGAGAACGAAGAAAAGAACCTGCCTGAACGCTCCGGCCGATTCTGCGAATTGCCGATTTGTTCGTCTAAAGAACATTTGTTCGTATAATGAATTCTAGAGAGGAAGACGAACCATGGCAACCCACCCGTCACAACCCGAAACACCGGCCCCCGGCGACAGCTACGTGCAGTCCTTCGCGCGGGGCCTGCAGGTGATCCGCTCGTTCAGCGCCAATGCACCGCACCAGACGCTCAGCGAGGTGGCCGCCGGCAGCGGGCTGACGCGCGCGGGCGCGCGGCGCATCCTGCTCACGCTGCAGACGCTGGGCTACGTGGTGACCGACGGCAAGCTCTTCACGCTCACTCCGCGCATCCTCGACCTGGGCTTCGCGTATCTGTCCTCGATGCCGATCTGGAACCGCGCCGAGCCGGTGATGGAAGCGCTGGTGCAGCAGGTGCAGGAGTCGTGCTCGGCCGCCGTGCTCGACGCGACGGACATCGTCTACGTGCTGCGCGTGCCGACCAAGAAGATCATGCACATCAACCTGGGCGTGGGCTCGCGCCTGCCGGCCTACTGCACCTCGCTGGGCCGGCTGCTGCTGGCCGACCTCGACGACGACGAGGTGCGCGCGCGGCTCGAGGCCTCGAACATCGAGGCGCTGACCAAGCACACGCTGACCGACATCGACGCGCTCATGGCCAAGGTCGCGCAGGCGCGCAAGCAGCAGTGGTGCCTGGTGAACCAGGAACTCGAGGAAGGCCTCATCTCGGTGGCCGCACCTGTGGTCGACAGGCAGGGCCGCATGGTGGCCGCACTCAACATCAGCGGCCAGGCGAACCGCACCAGCGCGAAGGCGATGCAGGAGACCATGCTTCCCGCGCTGCGCGAAGCGGCGGACCGGGTCTCGCGGATGCTCTGAGCGAGGCCGACCCGCACTGGACAGGACCGAACGACGCAAAACGAACGACGGGAAGCGAACGACGGAGAGCGAAAGCCGAAAGGACATTCACGGACAGGTCACATCGACTTCCTAGATTGCACCCCTCACAACAACACCGGAGGGGCCCGATCATGTCCAGTCGCTTCATCTCGCTCAGCCTGCCGCGCCATATCGCAATCGCGGCCATCGCATCCGCAGTCCTCGCCGCATGCGGGGGTGGCGGCAGCGGAAGCGGCATCGTCCTTCCGCCCGTGGCGGGGACACCCGCTCCTTCGCCTGCTCCGGCGCCCGCCCCGGCCCCTGCTCCCCAGCCGTCGCCGGATCCTTCCGCGGGACTGCCGCACAAGCTCACCGGCTGGGCCTCGCTGCCCGCGTCGTTCCGCCAGCCCGGCCCGACCACGGGCCAGTTCATCACCGCCGCGCTCGGCGTAACGCCGCCCTTCGTCGACGGCCAGCCGCTTCCAGGTTTCTCGGCACTGCTGAAGAACGACGACGGCACCTGGACCGCCATGCCCGACAACGGCTACGGCAGCAAGAGCAACTCCGGCGACTTCGTGGTCGGCTTCTACAACGTCAGCATCGACTTCCGCACCGCATCCAACGGCACGACGGTGCCCGGCACCGTGAAGGTCAACAGCCATGTCGCCTTCAACGATGCAAAGGGTTTCCTGAAGGACGGCAAGGGCGTCGACCTGAAGATCACTGCCGACTTCGCCAACTACCAGACGGTCTCGGGCAACAACCTCGTCGACAGCGGCAAGCCGGTGGATCCGCGCATCGTCAGCGGCCGCCTGCTGACGGGCTTCGATCTCGACGTGGAGTCGATCGCCCGCGCGAAGGACGGCACATACTTCGTGGGCGAGGAATTCGGCCCCTACATCCTGCACTTCGACAAGGACGGCACGCTGATGGGCGACCCGGTGCCGCATCCCTTCCTGCGCAGCCCGTCCAACCCGCTGGTGATGAACGAAGGCGCCACGGTGACTTCGCTTTCGAGCCGCGGCTTCGAGAGCCTGGCCTTCAACGCCGACAAGACCCGCCTCTACGCGGTGCCCGAGGCAGCGCCTTCGCTGGCCGCGCTGCGCCCGGTGGCCGATGACGAGCGTTACCTGAACTTCTTCGAGTTCGATCCCGCCTCGATGCTCTACACCGGCAAGAACCCGGTCTACAGGAAGGACGGCCCCGCCAAGGACAACCAGATCGTCATCGGCGACATGACCAACATCGGCGGCAACAGGTTCGTGCTGATCGAGCGCGACAGCCTCTACGGCTCGAAGGCCGTGGTCAAGCGCCTCTACATGGTCGACCTCGACGTGAAGGACGCCGACGGCGTGCTGAAGAAGACGCTGCTGGTCGACCTGCTGAACATCTCCGACCCGGACGACATCGGCGGCCCGCTGGCCAACGTCGCGAACGGCAAGTTCAGCATGCCCTTCGACTCGGTCGAGAGCGTCGAGGTGGTGGACGACTACACGCTCGCCGTCGCCATCGACACCAACTTCCCGACCGAGGACGGCCGCGTGCCCGGCAAGCCGGACGACACCGAGATCATCACGATCCGCTTCGAGCAGCCGCTGTTCAAGCGCGCCGCGTCGAAGACCTGAAGACGAGCCCTGCGTGGAGTCCGGAGGGCATCAGCCCTCCGAGTGGATGCCCTTCATGATGATCACGCCGCCCAGGCGCGTGGTGTCGGCGCGCATGCGCTTGGCCAGCGTGTCGGGCGAACCGGGCTGGGCCTGCCAGCCGGTCTTCAGCAGCGCCTGGCTCACGTCGGGCGAGCTGATGACTTCGACCAGCGCTGCGTTGAGCTTGGCGACGGCCGCGGGCTTCATGCTCGCGGGCGCGGCCAGCGCGGTCCAGATTTCCAGGTCGGCGCCGCGCACGTCGGCGTCGCGGATGGTGGGCAGCTCGCCCGCCAGCGGGCTGCGCTCGGGCGAGGTCACGCCGATGGCCTTGATCTTTCCCGATTTGATGTGCGGCAGCGCGAGGCCCGGTGGCAGCAGCGCCAGCTGGATCTCGTTGGCCAGCAGCCCCGCGATGACCTGCGGATTGCCGGTGTAGGGCTTGTGCTGCGCGGTGATGGCCGCGCGGCTCTTGATGAGCTCCATGCCCAGGTGGCCCACCGTGCCCACGCCCGGCGTGCCGTACTTGCCGCCGCTGCCGAGGTTGCGCACCCACAGCAGTTGCTCGGCCGATGTCTTGCCCGTGGCGCTGCCCGACACCGCCAGCACCAGCGGCGCGGTGCCGATCAGGCCGACCGGCGCGAAGTCTTTCTCGGGGTCGAAGGTCAGCGCGGGGTTGAGCAGCTTCGCGATGGTCAGGTTGCCGTTGATCAGCGCTCCGACGGTGTGATCGTCGGTGGCCTTCGCCACCTGGTCGGCCACGGTGTTGCCGCTGGCGCCGGGCTTGTTCTCGACGATCACCGGCTGGCGCAGGATCTTCGACAGCGGCTCCGCGATGGCGCGCGCCGCGAGGTCGGGCGATGCGCCGGCGGGAAAGCCCACGAGGATGTGAAGGGGCTTGGTCGGCCAGGAAGCCTCGCCGGCGCTGTTGTTGCGTTGCTGCTGAGCCCACGAAGTCTTCGCAAGCAGCGAAGCGGCAATGGCTGCCGCGCCGCCTTCGAGCAGGCGGCGTTTGGTGATCGTCAAGATGACTCCAGGAGAGTGAGAAGAACGGGAACGTGCTTACATTGTGTTTACACAACGTTACAGGACGACGATGTTTTTCGCAAGTCCGAAGTGCCTTCCCGTCAGGGACTCTCGTGTGGGAAAGTACTAGCGCACCGCCGATGTGCCAAGCAGTTTTCGCTGCGTGGGGAACAGCGACCAGCCCCAGCGCTGCTGCGCATATCCCCACAGCCCCTGCTTGAAGAACAGCGTGACGAGGATCGCGAGCAGCCCGAGCCCCAGCAGGTACCAGGTGCCGTAGTCGCTCAGGAACTTGTTCAGCGCCCAGAAGATGAGCGCCCCCACCAGCGGCCCCTCGATGCGCCCGATGCCGCCGATCACCACCATGAAGATGGCGAAGGCCGTCCAGTTGACGCTGAATGCCGCATCAGGGCTGATGCGCAGGTTGCCCACGAAGTACAGCGCGCCCGCGAGCCCCGCGCCGAAGGCCGCGACCACGTACACCGCGAGCTTCATGCGCGCCACAGGTATGCCCTGCGACTCCGCGGCCACTTCGTTGTCGCGTATCGCCAGCAGCGCCAGCCCGCGCTTGCTGCGCAGGAACAGGTACACCAGCGCAACCGCCGCGACCACGCAGGCCAGCGCCATCCAGTAGGTCGTGCTCTCGCGCATCGCCTTGTCGATGCCGCGCAACGCGGTCAGCGTGGTGCCCGAGCCGCCGCCCACCGCCGACGCGTTGGCGAAGCTCAGCCTGAACACCTCCGCGATGACCCAGGTGCCGATGGCGAAGTAGCCGCCCGAGAGCCGGAACGCGACGAAGGACACCGGCACCGCCACCAACCCCGCCGCCAGCGCCCCCAGCGGGATCGCCACGAAGGGATTCACGCCCGCGAAATTGCCCAGCATCAGCATCACGTAGCCGCCGAAGCCGAAGAAGGCCTGCTGCCCGATGCTCACCATGCCGCCGTAGCCGGCGAGCAGGTTCCACATCATCGCGAAGATGAAGTAGCAGGCGATCTCGACGAACTCGCGCATCCAGCTCGACTCGCCCCACAGGGGCAGGCTGGCCGCGACGAGAACGATGGCGATGCCGGCGATCAGCGCCGCGCGGCTCGCGGCCGTCGCACGTTCGACCGCGACGATGGGAGGAGGCATGTTCGTCATCCGCGCGTCTTTGGAAAGAGTCCCTGCGGCCGCAGCACCAGCACGGCGAGGAACACGATGTGTCCGAACCAGATGCCCCAGCCCGGGTCGAGCCTGAAGCCGATCTGCTGCGTGATGCCCAGGATCATCGCGCCCGCCAGCGTGCCCCAGAAGGAGCCCATGCCGCCGATGATCACCGCCTCGAAGGCGAAGAGCAGCAGCAGCGGCCCGTCCGAAGGCGACACCGTGGTGCGCATGCCCTGCAGCGCACCGGCGATGGCGATGAGCACGAAGGCGATGGCGGTCGCGAGCGCGTAGACCTTCTTCGCGTTCAGCCCCATGAGCTCCGCGATCTCGCGGTCGTCCGACACCGCGCGGAACGAACGCCCCAGCGCCGTGCGCGCGAAGAGCCATTGCAGCGCGCCCGTCGCTGTCAGCGCCACGGCCAGCACGACGAGCGGCAGCACGCCCACCGACATCGCCTCGCCCAGCGCGACGCCCTGCGTGCTGAGGCCGCCGGTCTCGATCGCGCGCGGGTCGGCCGAGAACAGCTCCAGAAGCAGGTTCTGGATCACGATCGACAGGCCGAAGGTGACGACCAGCGAGGGAAGCGGATCCTTTCCGAGCGTGCCGTTAAGCACGTAGCGCTGCAGCAGGTAGCCGAAGCCGAAGGCCACCGGCAGCACCGCGAGCGCGACCAGCCATGGAGCCTCGCCGCCCGTCAGCGACATGCCCGCGATCACCGCGAACGCGCCGAGGATGATGAAGTCGCCCTGCGCCGTGTTGGTGAGCCGCATCACGCCGAACATCAGCGACTGCCCCAGCGCGAAGAGCGTGTAGAGGCCGCCGAGCAGCACGCCCTGGACAAAGGTCTCAAGCATGGGCCGCCTCCGCGATGCCGAAGTAGGCCTGCGAGATCTGCTCGCGCGTGAGGTCGGCGGAACGGCCTTCGAGCGATACGCGGCCTTCCTGGAAGCAGTAGACGCGCTGCGAGACCTGCCGCGCCATGGTCACGTCCTGCTCGACGATGACGACGGTCATGCCTTCCGCGGTGATGGCCGGCATCGCCGCATAGATCTCGCGGATGACGATGGGCGCGAGGCCCAGCGAGAGTTCGTCGCACAGCAGCACCTCGGGATTGCTCATCAGCGCGCGGCCGAGCGCGACCATCTGCTGCTGCCCGCCCGAAAGCGAAGTGCCCGGCTGGTTGCGCTTCTCGGCGAGGATGGGAAAGAGCGCGTACAGCCGCTGCAGGTTCCACGGCCCCTTGCGCGATGGCGTGGCACCCATCAGCAGGTTCTCCTCGACGCTGAGGCTCGGAAAGAGCCTGCGGCCCTCGGGAACCATGGCGAGCCCGCGGCGCACGATGTCGCCCGGCGGCAGGCCGCCGATGGGCTCGCCCTTGAAGCGGATCGCATCACGCGGCGCGCGCACCAGGCCCGTGAGGCTCTTGAGGAAGGTCGACTTGCCCGCGCCGTTGGCGCCGATGATGGCGACGAGCTCGCCGCGCTCCAGGGAAAAGTCGATGCCGAAGAGGGCCTGGGCGTCGCCGTAGAAGGCCTTGAGGGCGTGGGTCGTGAGCAGCGTGTTCATGGTCTTTGCTCCCGCGGTGTTTGCT
>NZ_RXFT01000022.1 GCF_003952165.1 Variovorax guangxiensis
ACCTCGGCGAAGCCGCCGATGCCCAGCGAGAAATCCGTCCAGTGGTCCTCGTCTTCTCCCTGTACTGCCATCACGCGCTCCCTCCGGCGCCGGACGGGTCTAGATCGAGGTTGTGATGCTGGTCAAGCTCTTCACGGCCGGTCGGGCGATAAGACTGAGTGGCATCGCCCGCGGGCGCGCGGACGCTGACCCGCCGCTTCATGGCAGAAAGGCACGGGCCCGCATGGGCCGCGCCGTTGGTATTGGACATAAGACTCCCTGGACAGATCGTCTCTCGTGCCGAGGACGAAGATCTTGTTCGGGCGGGATTCTGTGTGCCCGGGAGCCAATGCCGGTGACGCCGTGCGAGGCGCGCGCGTCTTGCGTGAACTAGTGCGCGATCATTCTTTCGTGCATGAGAGCGATCGGGCTCAGCCCGCGAACAGCGCGGCCGGCACGCCCGGGCTGTCGATGCGGACCCTGAAGAGCCCGCCTGCCAGCGGTTCGGCCGCCTCCTGCTCGGGCGTGAGGCTGGCGCGGGCGGTCGTGATGTAGAGCGTGCGCATGTCGGCGTCGCCGAAGGCGCAGTCGGTGACGTGGCTCGCGGGTATGGCGATGCGGCACAGCTCGGCCGCGCTCACCGGATCGTGGCAGGTGACGCAGGAGCCGCCCCAGTGCGCGATCCACAGGCGCCCGGCCGCGTCGGTGGTCATGCCGTCGGGCAGCCCGTCGGGTTTGGGAAAGCGATGCCACACGCGGCGGTTCGACACGGTGCCTGCTTCCATGTCGAAGTCGTAGGCGTACAGGTTGTTCAGCACCGTGTTGTTGAAGTACATGGTGCGGCCGTCGCCCGACCAGGTCGGGCCGTTGGTCACCTCGAAGCCGTCGTCGTGCTTGGTGCAGCGGCCGCCCGCGTCGTAGCGGTAGAGCGCGCCGGTGGGCGCCTTGCAGTCGAAGTCCATGCTGCCGGCCCAGAATCGGCCGCGCGCGTCGCACTTGCCGTCGTTGAAGCGGTTGCCGGTGCGTTCGGGCTCGGGCTGGTGCAGGTACTGCGGTTTGGCTTCGTCGCCGGGCGTGGTGGTGTCGAAGAGCGCGAAGCCGCGGCGCAGCGTGATGAAGAGGCCGGGTGCCGATGCGCGCTCGGCGATGGCGGTGATCTCCTCGTCGAAGTTCCAGGTGCGCTGCGCGCCGGTGGCCGGGTCGTAGCGGAAGAGGCGCGGCGTGAGGATGTCGATCCAGTACAGCGCCTGCTCGCGCTGCGACCACATGGTGCCTTCGCCGAGGTTGGCGCCTGCCGGCCAGATGCACTCGGCCTGGCCGATGACGGAAGGAGAGGGAACGGGGCTGCTTGTCTCTTTGCTCATTGGTCTTTCTTCTTTCCTGTTCGTGTCTGTCTTCTTGACGCGGCGGATCGTATCAAGGCATATTGATAACCGAAATCGAAAATCACGGCATCGATTGATATGCATATTGCAATGTCATGAGATGCCCACCCCGGAGACTTTTCTTGAATTCCCCCCAGCTTTCCATCCATCCCAGCCTCAAGGGCCGCACCGTGTTCGTCACCGGCGGAGGCAGCGGCATCGGCGCGGCCATCGTCGCTGCGTTCGCCGAACAGGGCGCGCGCGTGGCCTTCGTCGACATCGCCGAAAGTGCCAGCGCAGCACTCGCGCGGCAGATCGAAGAGGCCGGCCATGCCGCGCCGTGGTGGCGCGCCTGCGACGTGCGCGACATCGCCGCGCTGCAGAAAGCCATTGCCGATGCGGCGGCCGAGCTCGGCGACTTCGCGGTGCTGGTCAACAACGTGGCGAGCGACGACCGCCACACGCTCGAATCGGTCACGCCCGACTACTACGACAACCGCATGGCCATCAACGAGCGGCCCGCGCTCTTCGCCATCCAGTCGGTCGTTCCGGGCATGAAGCGCCTGGGCTTCGGCTCGGTGGTCAACCTCGGCTCCACCGGCTGGCAGACCAAGGGCTCGGGCTACCCCTGCTACGCGATCGCGAAGTCGTCGGTGAACGGTCTCACGCGCGGCCTGGCGGTGGATCTGGGCCGCGACCGCATCCGCATCAACACCGTCTCGCCCGGCTGGGTGATGACCGAGCGGCAAGTGAAGCTGTGGCTCGACGAGGAGGGCGAGCAGTCGCTCAAGCGCAACCAGTGCCTGCCCGACAAGCTGATGCCGGAAGACATCGCGCGCATGGTGCTGTTCCTGGCATCGGACGACGCGAAGATGTGCACGGCCCAGGAGTTCACGGTCGACGCCGGTTGGACCTGAATCCAACAGCCGAACGCAGAAGAAATACAAAAACTACGCAGAAGTCGCAGAAGAGACCGAAACCATTTTTGGGGTTTCCTTCTGCGACCTCTGCGAAACCTTCGCGCCCTCTGCGTCCGGCTGCCCGATCCCGTATTTCCTCAGTCGATCTCCATCTCCAGCTTGCGCCCATAGACGCTGACGCTCGCCGTTTTCAGCGCCTTCATCATCACCTTCGCCGCCGGCGACGGCAGCCGGTCGGTGCGCGTGATGATGCCGAAGGCGTCCATGTGGCAGGGCATGTCCAGCGGCAGCAGCGACACGATGCCGTGCGACGCGTAGTAGCGCGCCACGTCGGTCGCAAGCACCGCCACCATGTCGCTCTGCTGCAGCATGCGCGTGATGAAGAGCAGGGCCGAGCTCTCGATGGTGTTGGTCGGCGGCGCAAGGCCTTCCTCCTGGAACATCAGCTCGAAGCGGTGGCGCAGCACGCTGCCCGCGGGCGGCACGATCCAGCCGGCGCCCACCACGTCGCGCAGCGTGAGGCTGCTCACGCCCAGCAGCGGATGGCCGGGTCGTACCAGCGCGCACACGGGTTCCTCGCTGAGCGCCTCGTAGCGCAGCTGCGACTTGTCGTGCTCGGCGAAAAGGCGCGCCACCAGCATGTCGAGCTTGCCCTGCTCCAGCCGCTCGATCAGCACCGGGCTGGTCTCGATCTCCAGCGACACGCGCAGGTCGGGGTGTTCGCGCTTCACCATCGCCACCGCAGGCGGCATCAGCGTGAGGCCGGGAGCGGTGATGGCGCCCACGCTCACCTGGCCGAAGCGGCCGGCCTTCAGCGCGGTGAGCTCGTCGTGCGCCTGGTTCAGGCTCGCGAGCGCGACGCGGGCGTGGCGGATCATGGTCTCGCCGTACCAGGTCGGGCGCATGCCGCGCGGCAGGCGCTCGAACAGCGGCACCTCCAGCACGTCTTCCAGGTCCTTCAGCAGCTTGGAGGCGGCCGGCTGCGTCATGTTGAGCACCTGCGCCGCGCGGTGGATGTTGCCCTCCTCGGACAGCGCCACGAGCAGCAGCAGCTGCCGGGTCTTGAGGCGGGCGCGGATGAACCAGTGGTTGTAGTTGGTCATGTCTCCGGGCTTTAAACAAAGGACTGATCGGGTTTTCCAGAATCCGGCGATCGATATCCATTTTGCTTAAAAAACGATTGGATTGATATCAAATCTGTTTCTAGACTCCGGGCATTCCAAGAACAACAGAGACAAGGTCCAGGCCCCGGTGATCCACGGCGAGCTCCATCAGAACGTGCGGCAGTACATCAACGGCCGCTGGGAAACCAGCGCGACCACCGGTGTGAGCGCCAATCCTTCGGACACCAGCGAAGTGGTGGCCGAGTACGCACGTGCCGATCGCCGCCAGGCCGAGGCGGCCATCCGCGCCGCCACGGAAGCCTTTCCGCACTGGAGCCACAGCACGCCGCAGCGGCGGGCCGACGTGCTCGACCGCATCGGCACCGAGCTGCTCGCGCGCAAGGACGACCTGGGCATGCTGCTGGCGCGCGAGGAGGGCAAGACCCTGGTCGAGGCGGTGGCCGAAGTGGCTCGGGCCGGCCAGATATTCAAGTTCTTCGCGGGCGAGGCACTGCGCGGCGGTGGCGGCGAGAACGTGGCCTCGGTGCGCGCGGGCGTGCAGGTCGACGTCACGCGCGAGCCGGTGGGCGTGGTGGGGCTCATCACGCCGTGGAACTCGCCCTTCGTGGTGCCCGCATGGAAGATCGCGCCCGCGCTGGCCCATGGCAACAGCGTGGTGTTCAAGCCGGCCGAGCTGGTGTCTGGCTGCGGCTGGGCGCTGGCGGAGATCATCAGCCGCGCCGCATTGCCGGCGGGTGCCTTCAACCTCGTGATGGGTAGCGGCCGCGAAGCGGGGCAGGCGCTGGTCGACAGCCCGCTGGTCGATGCGCTGAGCTTCACGGGTTCGATGGCCAACGGCGAGCGCATCCTGCAGGTGGCGGCTGCGCGGCGCGCCAAGGTGCAGTTGGAGACGGGCGGCAAGAACGCGCTGGTGGTGCTGGCCGATGCCGACCTCGACCGCGCGGTCGATTGCGCGGTGCAGGGCGCGTATTTCTCCGCCGGCCAGCGCTGCACCGCGTCGAGCCGGCTCATCGTCGAGTCGGCGGTGCACGACGCCTTCGTGGCGAAGCTGCGCCAGCGCCTGAAGACGCTGAAGATCGGCCACGCGCTGGAACGCGGCGTGGACATCGGTCCGGTGGCCGACGAAGACCGCCTCGCGCAGGACCTCGCCTGGGTCGACACCGCACGCGAGGAGGGCGCCGAGCACGTCTGGGGCGGCGAGGCGCTGGAGCGCGCCACCGCCGGCCACTACATGAGCCCTGCGCTCTTCCTGGCGAAGCCCTCGCACCGCATCGCGCGCGAGGAGATCTTCGGTCCGCTGGCCTGCGTGCTGCGCGCCGACGACTACGACGAGGCGCTCGCCCTGTGCAACGACACGCCCTTCGGCCTGTGCGCGGGCATCTGCACCAATTCGCTGAAGCACGCGATGCATTTCAGGCGCCATGCCGTGGTCGGCATGACGATGGTCAATCTGCCGACCGCGGGGGTGGACTTCCACGTGCCCTTCGGCGGCCGCAAGGGGTCGGGCTACGGGCCGCGCGAACAAGGGCGCCACGCCGCGGAGTTCTACACGACGGTGAAGACCGGCTACATGCTGGCCTGAACCGGACGGGGTTCTTTCAGTTTCGTTTTTCATCACCCACGCCAACCGGCATTCCTCGAATCATCAAGAAGGAGACATCCCATGACCATGAATCGCCGCACCCTCAATACCGCCCTGGCCGCCGCCGCGCTCGGCGGGCTTCTGCCCGCTTCCGTGCTCGCGCAGAAGAAGCTCGTGCTCGGCTTCGCACAGGTGGGCGCCGAGAGCGAATGGCGTACCGCCAACACCGAGTCGATCAAGTCCTCGGCCAAGGAGGCGGGCATCGAGCTCAAGTTCTCCGACGCGCAGCAGAAGCAGGAAAACCAGATCAAGGCCATCCGCTCGTATATCGCGCAGAAGGTCGACGTGATCGCCTTCTCGCCGGTGGTCGAGTCCGGCTGGGAGACCGTTCTGCGCGAAGCCAAGGCCGCGAAGATCCCGGTGGTGCTGACCGACCGTTCCGTCAACACCAAGGACGACTCGCTCTACGTGACCTTCATGGGCTCCGACTTCACCGAGGAAGGCCGCAAGGCCGGCCGCTGGCTGGTGGAGAAGATGAAGGACCAGAAGGGCGACGTGAACATCGTCGAGCTGCAGGGCACCGTGGGCTCGGCACCGGCCATCGACCGCAAGAAGGGCTTCGAGGAAATCATCAAGGCCGACCCGAAGTTCAAGATCATCCGCTCGCAGACCGGCGACTTCACGCGCGCCAAGGGCAAGGAGGTGATGGAAGCCTTCCTGAAGGCCGAGGGCAAGAAGATCAATGTGCTGTACGCGCACAACGACGACATGGCCATCGGCGCGATCCAGGCCATCGAGGAAGCCGGCCTGAAGCCCGCGAAGGACATCGTGATCATCTCCATCGACGGCGTGAAGGGCGCGTTCGAAGCCATGATCGCCGGCAAGCTCAACGTGTCCGTCGAGTGCAGCCCGCTGCTCGGGCCCCAGCTCATGCAGGCCGTGAAGGACATCAAGGACGGCAAGACGCTGCCCAAGCGCATCGTGACCGTCGAGAGCATCTTCCCGATGGAAGTCGCGGCAAAAGAATTCCCCAATCGGAAATATTGAGTACTCCCCCAGGCTTCGCGCACTTCGTGTCGCTTCGCCAACCCCCTCGCCGGGGGCAACACCTGCGGCCCGGCAAAGCCGGTTCCGCGGTGTTCCTGGAAAAGATACAGCACCCATCGAAAAAACGGATCGAACATGAAACGCAACTTCCTCAAGGCATCGCTCGCAGGCGTCGCACTGGCCATCGTCGGCTTCGCTCCGCTGGCCAACGCGCAGGACAAGGGCCTGATCGCCATTTCCATGCCCACCAAATCGTCGGCGCGCTGGATCGCCGACGGCGCCAACATGGTCAAGTACTTCAAGGACAAGGGCTACAAGACCGACCTGCAGTACGCCGAAGACGACATTCCCAACCAGCTCGCGCAGATCGAGAACATGGTGACCAAGGGCTCGAAGGTGCTGGTCATCGCGGCCATCGACGGCACCACGCTGTCGGACGTGCTGCAGAAGGCGGCCGACAAGGGCGTGAAGGTCATCGCCTACGACCGGCTCATCAAGGGCTCGAAGAACGTCGACTACTACGCCACCTTCGACAACTTCCAGGTCGGCGTGCTGCAGGCGCAGTCGATCGAGGCGGCGCTGGGCCTGAAGAGCGGCAAGGGCCCGTTCAACATCGAGCTCTTCGGCGGCTCGCCCGACGACAACAACGCCTTCTTCTTCTACAACGGCGCGATGTCGGTGCTCGACCCCTACATCAAGAGCGGCAAGCTGGTGGTGCGCAGCAAGCAGATGGGCATGGACAAGGTCGGCACGCTGCGCTGGGACGGCGCGGTGGCGCAGGCTCGCATGGACAACCTGCTGTCGGCCTTCTACACGAAGGACCGCGTCGACGCGGTGCTCTCGCCGTACGACGGCCTTTCCATCGGCATCCTCTCGTCGCTCAAGGGCGTGGGCTACGGCTCGGCCTCGCAGCCGATGCCGGTGGTGTCGGGGCAGGACGCGGAGATCCCCTCGGTGAAGTCGATCCTGCGCAAGGAGCAGACCTCCACCGTGTTCAAGGACACGCGCGAACTGGCCAAGGTGACGGTCGCCATGGTGGACGCGATGCTCTCGGGCAAGACGCCCGAGGTGAACGACACCAAGACCTACAACAACGGCATCAAGGTCGTGCCTTCGTACCTGCTCAAGCCGGTGAGCGTGGATGCGTCGAACTGGAAGCAGGTGCTGGTCGACAGCGGCTACTACAAGGAAAGCCAGATCAAGTGAGCATGCAGGGCAGCAGCGACGGTGCCGGCGCCATCCTCGAGATGCGCGGCATCACCAAGACGTTCCCCGGCGTGAAGGCGCTGAGCAACGTCAACCTCAGCGTGCGCGCCGGGGAGATCCACGCGGTGGTCGGCGAGAACGGCGCGGGCAAGTCGACGCTCATGAAGGTGCTGAGCGGCGTCTACCCGTGCGACTCGTACACCGGCGAGATCTTCTTCGAGGGCGAGGAGCGCCGCTTCAGGGGCATCGCCGACAGCGAGAAGCTCGGCATCATCATCATCCACCAGGAGCTGGCGCTGGTGCCGCTGCTGTCCATTGCAGAGAACATCTTCCTCGGCAACGAGATCGCCAGCGGCGCGGGCGTGATCGACTGGTTCGCCGCCTATGCGAAGACGCGCGAGCTGCTTGCCAAGGTAGGCCTGAAGGAGCCGCCCACCACGCTGGTGACCGACCTGGGCGTGGGCAAGCAGCAGCTCGTCGAGATCGCCAAGGCGCTGGCCAAGGAGGTGAAGCTGCTGATCCTCGACGAGCCCACCGCCAGCCTCAACGAGAACGACAGCGACGCGCTGCTGATGCTGCTGCTGGAGCTCAAGCGCCAGGGCATCGCGTCGATCCTCATCTCGCACAAGCTCAACGAGATCGCCAAGGTGGCCGACTCGATCACCGTGCTGCGCGACGGTGCCACCGTGGAGACCATGGACTGCCGCGGCCAGCCCATCAGCGAGGACCGCATCATCCGCGGCATGGTCGGGCGCGACATGGCGCACCGCTATCCGCAGCGCGACCCGAAGATCGGCAGCACCGTGTTCGAGGTGCGCGACTGGCGCGTGCACCACGCGCTGCACGCCGACCGCGAGCAGATCAAGGGCGTGAGCCTGAACGTGCGCCAGGGCGAGATCGTCGGCATCGCGGGCCTCATGGGCGCGGGCCGCACCGAGCTGGCCATGAGCATCTTCGGCCGCTCCTACGGCCAGCGCATCAGCGGCTCGGTGTTCATGCACGGCAAGCCGGTGGACGTGAGCACGGTGCGCAAGGCCATCGACCAGGGCATCGCCTACGTCACCGAAGACCGCAAGGGCCTCGGGCTGGTGCTGGAGGAAGACATCCGCAAGAACATCAGCCTCGCGAACCTGGATGCGATTGCCGACAAGTCGGTGATCGACCACGGGCGCGAGTTCAAGGTGGCCAACGAGTACCGCAAGGCGCTCAACATCCGCTGCTCGGGCATCGAGCAGCTGGTGGTCAACCTTTCAGGGGGCAACCAGCAGAAGGTGGTGTTGAGCAAGTGGCTCTTCACGAAGCCCGAGCTGCTGATCCTCGACGAGCCCACGCGCGGCATCGACGTGGGCGCCAAGTACGAGATCTACACCATCATCGACAGGCTTGCCAGCGAGGGCAAGGGCATTCTCATGATTTCTTCCGAACTGCCGGAGCTGCTCGGCATGTGCGACCGCATCTACGTGATGAACGAGGGGCGATTCGTCGCCGAGTTTCCGGCTTCAGAAGCCTCTCAGGAGCGCATCATGCATGCCATCGTGAGTTCGGGGAGTTCCGTCCATGTCCCAGCCTGAAGTCAACGCGGTGAAGCCTGCCGTGCCGGTGCAGGAGGGCGCGGCGGCGAAGCTGCACACCGGCTTCCTGAAGAACAACCTGCGCGAATACGGCATGCTGATCTCGCTGGTCGCGATCATGGTGCTATTCCAGGTGCTGACCGACGGCACGCTGCTGCGGCCGCTGAACCTCACCAACCTGCTGCTGCAGAACAGCTACGTGGTCATCATGGCGCTGGGCATGCTGCTGGTGATCGTGGCGGGGCACATCGACCTGTCGGTGGGCTCGGTGTGCGGCTTCATCGGCGCGCTGGCGGCGGTGCTGATGGTGGAGTACGACTGGCACTTCGTGCCGACGGCGCTGGTGAGCATCCTCGCGGGCGCGGTCATCGGCGCTGCGCAGGGCTGGTTCGTGGCCTTCCGCAAGATCCCGTCCTTCATCGTCACGCTCGCGGGCATGCTGGTGTTCAAGGGGCTGACGCTGGCGCTGCTGGCGGGGCAGTCGGTGGGGCCGTTTCCTGTGGAGTTCCAGCGGCTGAGCTCAGGCTTCATTCCCGATCCGCTGGGCGGCGACGCCTTCCGCACCACCTCGCTGATCGTGGGTGCGCTGGCCGCCGTGGCGCTGGTGTTCTTCAAGATGCGCGGGCGCGCCAAGCTGGCGGCGCACGGCATGGAGCAGGAGCCCTACGCCTTCTTCCTGGTGAAGAACCTGTTCTTCGCGGCCATCATCCTGTTCTTCAGCTACCTGCTGTCGACCTACAAGGGCCTGCCCAACGTGCTGATCGTGATGGCGGTGCTGATCGTGGTGTACGACTTCGTCACCAACCGCACTACCGTCGGCCGGCGCATCTACGCGCTGGGCGGCAACGAGAAGGCGGCGCGTCTGTCGGGCGTGAAGACTCAGCGGCTGGCCTTCCTCACCTTCGTGAACATGGGCGCGCTGGCGGCGCTGGCCGGCCTCGTGTTCGCGGCGCGGCTCAACACGGCCACGCCCAAGGCCGGCCTGGGCTTCGAGCTCGACGTGATCGCGGCCTGCTTCATCGGCGGCGCCTCCGCTTCGGGCGGCGTGGGCAAGGTGATGGGCGCGGTGATCGGCGCCTTCATCATGGGCGTGATGAACAACGGCATGTCGATCCTCGGCATCGGCATCGACTACCAGCAGGTCATCAAGGGACTGGTGCTGCTGGCGGCGGTGTTCATCGACGTCTACAACAAGAACAAGTGACGGGCAGCACATGGCAGACGCAAGCGCCACCAGCCCCGTTCTCCAGCTCCGGGGCATCCACAAGCAGTTCGGTGGCATCCCGGTGCTGCGCGACGTGCGGCTCGACCTGTATCCGGGCGAGATCCACGCGCTCATGGGGCAGAACGGCGCTGGCAAGTCGACGCTGATCAAGGTGCTCACGGGCGTGCTGCCGTCCAGCGGCGGCGAGATGCTGCTCGAGGGCAGGCCGATCCGTGCGCATTCGCCGCTGGAGGCGCAGAAGCTCGGCATCAGCACCGTCTACCAGGAAGTGAACCTGTGCCCGAACCTCTCGGTGGCTGAGAACGTGTTCGCCGGGCGCTATCCGCGCAAGGGCGCGGCGCAGGGCTTCCGCATCGACTGGGCCGCGGTGAACCGGCGCGCCGAGGAACTGCTGGCGCGCATCGGGCTCGACATCGACGTGACCCGGCTTCTGTCGAGCTACTCGGTGGCTGTGCAGCAGATGGTGGCCATCGCACGGGCGCTGGGCGTGTCGTCGAAGGTGCTGATCCTCGATGAGCCCACCTCCAGCCTCGACGACGACGAGGTCGAGAAGCTCTTCGACGTGCTGCGGCGGCTGCGCGCCGAGGGGCTCGCCATCGTCTTCGTGACGCACTTCCTCAACCAGATGTACGCGGTGTCGGACCGCATCACGGTGCTGCGCAACGGCGCCTGGATCGGCGAGTGGAAGGCGGCCGACCTCGGGCCGCAGGCGCTGATCGCGGCGATGCTCGGGCGTGAGCTCGCGGCGCAGTCGGCGCGGCCGGCCGCGCTGCCTTCGTTCGACGAGGCCGCGCCTGCGCTGCTGCAGATCGAGGGGCTCGGGCAGGCGGGCCAGCTGCAGGCGACCGACCTGCGCGTGCGCGCGGGCGAGGTCGTCGGCATCGCGGGCCTGCTGGGCGCGGGCCGCACGGAGCTCGCGCGGCTGCTGTTCGGGCTGGAGATGCCGGACCGCGGCGTGCTCAAGGTCGATGGCCGCAGCGTGAGCTTCTCGAATCCGGCCGACGCGATCCGCGAAGGCCTGGCGTTGTGTCCGGAAGAACGCAAGACGGACGGCATCGTCGCCGAGCTGTCGGTGCGCGAGAACATCGCGCTGGCCTTGCAGGCGCGGTTGGGCACGAAGCGCTTTCTCTCGCACGCGGAGCAGACGGCGATGGCGGAGCGCTTCGTCGCCTCGCTGGGCATCAAGACCGCGAGCGTGGAGACGCCCATCGGGCTGCTGTCGGGCGGCAACCAGCAGAAGGCCGTGATCGCGCGCTGGCTCGCGACCGAACCGCGCCTGCTGATCCTCGACGAGCCCACGCGCGGCATCGACGTGGCGGCCAAGCAGGAGATCATGGAAGAGATCCTGCGGCTCGCGAAGGCGGGCATGGCGGTGATCTTCATCTCCTCGGAGATGAGCGAGGTGGTGCGCGTGGCGCATCGCATCGTGGTGCTGCGCGACAGGAAGAAGGTGGGCGAGCTGCCGGGCGGCTCGACCGAGGACGAGGTGTACGAAATGATTGCCGCAGCATGAAGTCCTTCCTGTTCTTCTCCCTCCCCTTCCGGGGGAGGGCTGGGGTGGGGGCAGACGGCCTTCACCTTCGCGCCGCGTTCGAGGCCGCATGCCCCCATCCCGGCCTTCCCCCAGAGGGGGAAGGAGCAAGGCAGAACACATGAAACGCCTTTCATCTCTCATGAGCCATCGCCTCGCCTGGCCCATCGTCACGCTGCTGCTCCTGCTCGCAGTGAACACCGCCTTCAACGCCAGCTTCCTGCACCTCGAATGGCGCGACGGCCATCTCTACGGCAGCCTCGTCGACATCCTCAACCGCGCAGCGCCGCTGGTGCTTGTGTCTCTGGGCATGACGCTCGTGATCGCCACCCGCGGCATCGACATCTCGGTGGGCGCCGTGGTGGCCATCGCAGCTGCGCTCGCGGCCTGGATGATCGGCGGCTCGGTGTCCAGCGACACGAGCCGCTTTCCGATGCCGCTCGCGATCCTCGCGGCCATCGGCATCGCGCTGGCGTGCGGGCTGTGGAACGGCCTGCTGGTGGCCAAGGTGGGCATGCAGCCGATCATCGCAACGCTGATCCTGATGGTGGCGGGGCGCGGCATCGCGCAGTTGATCGCCGACGGGCAGATCATCACCATCTACTACAAGCCCTTCTTCTTCCTCGGCAGCGGCTACCTGCTGGGGCTGCCGTTCTCGCTGTTCATCGTGGCAGCGGTGTTCGCGTTGCTGTACTTGGCGATCACGCGCACGGCACTGGGGCTCTTCATCCAGGCGGTGGGCATCAACCCGACGGCGGCACGCGTGGCGGGCGTGCAGGCCCGGCGGCTGATCGTGGGCGCGTATGCGTTCTGCGGCGCCTGCGCGGGCGTGGCGGGGCTTCTCATCAGCTCCAACGTGAAGAGCGCGGACGGCAACAACGCGGGCCAGCTCATCGAACTCGACGCGATCCTCGCGGTGACGCTGGGCGGCACCGCGCTCACGGGCGGGCGCTTCAGCCTCGTGGGCAGCGTGATCGGCGCGCTCATCATCCAGACGCTCACCTACGCGATCTATTCGCTGGGCGTGCCGCCCGAGATCAACCTCGTGGTGAAGGCGGGTGTGGTGTTCGTGGTGATGCTGCTGCAGTCGCCGGAGTTCAGGTCGCAGGTGCGCACGCTGGTGCAGCGGCCGGTGCATGAAGGAGGACGGGCATGAGCGCGGTGATCGAGGCTGCACCCTCACCCCAACCCTCTCCCGCGCGCGGGAGAGGGGGCAAGAGGGGGCTCAATCCCAAGTACCTGCCATTGGCGGCGACCGTCTCGCTGTTCGTGCTGGTGGCGACGCTGGGTTCGGTCTTCTACGACGGCTTCTTCTCGGCCCAGGTTTTCCTCAACCTGCTGATCGACAACGCCTTCCTCATCGTCGTGGCGGTGGGCATGACCTTCGTGATCCTCTCGGGCGGCATCGACCTGTCGGTGGGCTCGGTGATCGCGCTCACCACCATGGTGTCGGCCTCGCTGGTGGAGAAGCACGGCTGGAGCCCCGGCGTCGTGATTCCGCTGGTGCTCGCGATGGGTACGGCGTTCGGCGCCTTCATGGGGGTGCTCATCGAGCGCTTCAGGCTGCAGCCCTTCATCGTCACGCTCGCGGGCATGTTCCTGGCGCGCGGGCTTTGCTACCTCATCAGCATCGATTCGATCAGCATCACCAACGAGTTCTACTCCGAGGTCTCGCAGATCCGCATTCCGGTATGGGGCGAGGCCTCGGTGTCGATCAGCGCGGTGATCGCGATCGTGGTGCTGCTGGCTGCCATCTTCATCGCGCACTGCACCCCGTTCGGGCGCGCGGTGTACGCCATCGGTGGCAGCGAGCAGTCGGCGGTGCTCATGGGCCTGCCGGTGCGCCGCACGCTGATCGGCGTGTACACGCTCTCGGGCTTCTGCTCGGCGCTGGCGGGCGTGATCTTCACCTTCTACATGCTCTCGGGCTACGGCCTGCATGCGGTGGGGCTGGAGCTCGACGCCATCGCGGCGGTGGTGATCGGCGGCACGCTGCTCACCGGCGGCGTGGGCTACGTGGCGGGCACGCTCTTCGGCGTGCTGATGCTGGGCATCATCCAGACGCTCATTTCCTTCGACGGCACGCTGAGCTCGTGGTGGACGCGCATCGTCGTCGGAGCGCTGCTGTTCGTGTTCTGCCTGCTGCAGCGCTTCTTCACGTCGCGCACGCCACGGCGCTGACCTTCTTTTTTTCTCCCTTTTCTCTCCCTCAGGACAACTCGCATGCCGGACACCCCTCCGAAGAAACTGCGCTCGACCGAATGGTTCGGCTCGGCCGACAAGAACGGCTTCATGTACCGAAGCTGGATGAAGAACCAGGGCATTCCGGACCACGAATTCGACGGCCGCCCGATCATCGGCATCTGCAACACATGGTCGGAGCTCACGCCCTGCAACGCGCACTTCCGCAAGATCGCCGAGCACGTGAAGCGCGGCATCTCGGAGGCGGGCGGCTTCCCGGTGGAGTTCCCGGTGTTCTCCAACGGCGAATCGAACCTGCGGCCGACCGCGATGCTCACGCGCAACCTCGCCAGCATGGACGTGGAAGAAGCCATCCGCGGCAACCCGGTCGACGCGGTGGTGCTGCTCACCGGCTGCGACAAGACCACCCCCGCGCTGCTGATGGGCGCAGCGAGCTGCGACATCCCGGCCATCGTGGTCACGGGCGGGCCGATGCTCAACGGCAAGCTCGAGGGAAAGAACATCGGCTCCGGCACGGCCGTGTGGCAGCTGCACGAATCGCTGAAGGCGGGCGAGATCAACCTGCACCAGTTCCTCTCGGCCGAAGGCGGCATGTCGCGCTCGGCGGGCACCTGCAACACCATGGGCACGGCCTCGACGATGGCCTGCATGGCGGAGGCGCTGGGTACCTCGCTGCCGCACAACGCGGCGATTCCGGCGGTCGACGCGCGGCGCTACGTGCTCGCCCAGATGTCGGGCATGCGCGCGGTGGAGATGGCGAAGGAGGGGCTCACGCTGTCGAAGATCCTCACGCGCGAGGCCTTCGAGAACGCGATCCGCGTGAACGCGGCCATCGGCGGATCGACCAACGCGGTGATCCACCTGAAGGCGATCGCGGGGCGCATCGGCGTCGAGCTGGAGCTGGAGGACTGGACGCGGATCGGCAGCCACACGCCGACCATCGTCGACCTGATGCCTTCGGGGCGCTTCCTGATGGAGGAGTTCTATTACGCGGGCGGCCTGCCGGCGGTGCTGCGCCGGCTTGGCGAGAGCGGGCTGCTGCCGCATCCCGATGCGCTGACGGTGAACGGCCAGTCGCTCTGGGACAACGTGCGCGACGCGCCCAGCCTCGACGACGAGGTGATCCGCCCGATCGACAAGCCGCTGATCGCCGATGGCGGCATCCGCATCCTGCGCGGCAATCTCTCGCCGCGCGGCGCGGTGCTCAAGCCCTCGGCCGCGTCGCCGGAGCTGCTGAAGCATCGGGGCAGGGCGGTGGTGTTCGAGAACCTGGAGCATTACAAGGAGCGCATCGTCGACGAAGACCTGGACATCGACGCCAGCTGCGTGATGGTTCTGAAGAACTGCGGGCCCAAGGGCTACCCGGGCATGGCCGAGGTCGGGAACATGGGGCTGCCGCCGAAGCTGCTGCGCCAGGGAGTGAAGGACATGGTGCGCATCTCCGACGCGCGCATGAGCGGCACGGCCTACGGCACCGTGGTGCTGCACGTCGCGCCCGAGGCGGCCGACGGCGGGCCGCTGGCCGCGGTGCGCGACGGCGACTGGATCGAGCTCGACTGCGATGCAGGCCGCCTGCACCTGGACATCAGCGACGAGGAGCTCGCTTCGCGCCTGGCTTCGCTGTCGGCCTCGGACGCGCAGCCGATGAGCACGCGCGGCGGCGGCTACCAGAAGCTCTACGTCAACCACGTGCTGCAGGCCGACGAGGGCTGCGACTTCGATTTTCTCGTCGGCTGCAGAGGCGCCGCCGTTCCCCGCCATTCACACTGATCCATCACCATGAACCCCAGATACCGCGGCATCTTCCCGGTGGTGCCCACCACCTTCACCGAACAGGGCGCGCTCGATCTCGAAAGCCAGAAGCGCTGCGTCGACTTCATGATCGACGCGGGCTCGGACGGGCTCTGCATCCTTGCGAACTTCTCGGAGCAGTTCGTGCTGTCCGACGAGGAGCGCGAGGTGCTGACCCGCACCATCCTCGAACACGTGAAGGGCCGCGTGCCGGTGATCGTGACCACCACGCACTACAGCACCAAGGTCTGCGCCGAGCGCAGCCGCCGTGCGCAGGACATGGGCGCCGCGATGCTGATGGTGATGCCGCCGTATCACGGCGCGACCTTCCGCGTGCCCGAGCCGCAGATCTACGAGTTCTACGCGCGGCTGTCGGACGCTGTGGGCATTCCGATCATGATCCAGGACGCGCCGGCCAGCGGCACGGTGCTGTCGGCGCCGTTCCTCGCGCGCATGGCGAAGGAGATCGAGCAGGTGGCGTACTTCAAGATCGAGACGCCCGGCGCCGCATCGAAGCTGCGGGAGCTGATCCGCCTGGGCGGCGACGCCATCGAGGGACCGTGGGATGGCGAGGAGGCCATCACGCTGATGCCTGACCTCGATGCCGGTGCGACCGGATCGATGACGGGGGGCGGCTATCCGGACGGCATCCGCCCGATCATCGAGGCGCACCGCTCGGGCGACCGCGACAAGGCCTTCGCGCTCTACCAGCAGTGGCTGCCGCTCATCAACTACGAGAACCGCCAGGCAGGGCTGCTGGCCTGCAAGTCATTGATGAAGGAGGGCGGTGTGATCGCCTGCGAGGCGCCCCGCCACCCCCTGCCGGCCATGCACCCCGACACGCGTGCCGGCCTGATCGAGACCGCAAGGCGACTCGATCCGATGGTGCTGCGTTGGGGGAAGTGAAGAGAAAAGAGAAGAGGGGTGGGAAGGAAGCCGGGGCCGCTCAGGCCTTGGCTTCGGGTGCGTTCTTCCTGGGTTCGCTGCTCTTTTCGAGTTCGCTGACCTGCAGCGACAGATCGAACAGCTTGGACTTGCTGGCGTAGTAGCGGTCGAGGCGCCACTCCTTCAGGATGTCCATGGCGAGCTGGAAGCTCTTGTAGTCGAGTTCGTAGAGGGTGATGAGTTCGAAGCTTCGTTCGGACTCCAGAGCCAGCACGAGCTGGGCCAGGATCTTGGCCGAATCGTTGGCCGGGTCCGTTTCGATGAATCGGCGAGCGACCTTGATGGCATTCATGAAAAAGAGTTCCTCGGTAGGCAGGGACCGGGAACTATAGCTAGCACGCCGCGGCGTTTTGTGACAGAAATATGACATTAGGGGCATCGCCTTCCCGGGGGAAATGGCGATGCCCCTGTGTGGAAAGACTGCTAGATCAACGGATGGGCGCCGGCATGGGCCGGGGCATCGGCATCGGTTGCGGCATGGGCTGCGGCATCGGCTGGGGTGCCATGGCCGGCGGGGGCACCGGAACCATGGTGGTGGTGACCGACTCGCGGATCACGCCGCCGCCCATCACGCTGCCGTCGACGTTGGCCGTGGTGTTGCCGCTGCTGCCGAGCACGCGGGCTTCACAGGCCGGGCGGTCGGCAGGCTGCTGCAGGCCGCAGCGGGCGAGCGCGTTGGCGCGGTAGTCGGGGGCGCTGGTCAGGCCGCCGCGTGCCGCGGCCTGGCGCGCGGCGCCGGCTTCGCGGATGCAGGCGGCACGATCCTGCTGGTTGTGGCCGCAGACGGCCAGTTCCTGTTGGTAGGTGCTGGACGATTCACCGCGCTGCGGCGGTGCGGCCGAAGCGGCTGCGGAAACCGTGAGTGCCCCGACGGCGAACATGGAGAAGAGCATCGAACGCGGGTTGCTTTTCATGGATGACTCCTTGAGGTGAGCTGGATAACCAGGAGAGATTGGACCGCCCGTATCTGGGCGGGTTCATTCGATTCAGCGCGCCGGCACTGTCTGCGGCGGCAGGGGCGTCACGGTCTCGCGGATCACGCCGCCGCCCATCACGCTGCCTTCGGTAGTGGTGCGCGGACCGCCCTTGATGCGCGCTTCGCAGGCCGGTTGCTCGGCTGCGGGCAGTTCGCTGCAGCGGGCCAGCGAATTGACCTGCTCGCGCGCGGGGCTGGGGCTGGTCAGGCCGCCGCGGGCTGCTTCCTGGCGCGCGGCTCCGGCTTCGCGCAGGCAGGCGGCACGGTCTTGCTGGACGCCGTCACAGGTGGCGCGCTCCTTCTGCAGGCGGGCGTCGCTGCCCGGCGCCTGCGCGCTGGCCGTCTGCGCGCCGAAGACGATGAAGCCACCGGCGGCGAAGGCGGCCGTGGCGGAAAGAGCGGAACGAAGGGTTTTTCTCATGCGGGCTCCTCTGTGAAGGCACGCCCTCCAGGAGGTGCGTGACTGGAGCCCCAGTGTGCTGTGGGAGGCGGCCGGCGGTCTGTGGGACAGCCGCACGCCGCCAACCGGGCCGGACGCGCCCCAGCGTGTGGGACATGTCCGGCAAGCGCGGCTTCAGCCTGCTGCGATCCGTTGGGCCAGGTGAGCGAGCGCTTCCTCGACCTGGTCGACCAGGATCAGCGAGAGATCGCCCGGCTGCAGGCGCGCCAGCGCGGCGTCGATGGCCACGAACTCGCCGCGGATCTCGTCGATGTAGCGCGTGCGGGCCGCGCCCTGCAGGCCCTGGCGCAGCAGCGCCATGACTTCGCCGTCGGCGCGGCCGCGCTGCGCCGCGTCCTGGTAGAGGATCACGTCGTCGAAGGCCTGGCCGAGGATGGCCGTCTGGTCGCGGATGTCGGAGTCGCGCCGGTCGCCCGCGCCGCTGATGACCACCGAGCGCTTCTTCGCCGGCATGGTGTCCACGGCCGACACCAGCGCGCGCATGGCGTCGGTGTTGTGGCCGTAGTCGGCGATCACGGTCGCGCCGCGGTAGTCCATGACGTTGAAGCGCCCGGGCACGCCGGCCGCGTCGTTCATGAAGCTCGCGAGGCCGCTGCGGATGGTGTCCCAGTCGAGGCCCACGCCCCAGGCCGCGGCCACGGCGGCCATCACGTTGTCGACCTGGAAGCCGATGCTGCCGCCGCGCGTGATGGGTACGTCGCGCAGCGGAATGCGTTCGCGCCACGAGCCTTCGGCGGCCACCAGCGTGTCCTGGTCGACGTACACCGTGCGCTTGCCCTGCGCGCGGTGCGTGGCCATCACAGGATGCATGCGGTCGGCGGTGAAGAAGATCACGTTGCCGGGGCAGCCTGCCGCCATGGCGGCGACGTTGACGTCGGCCGCGTTGAGCACCGCGTAGCCGTCGGGCGCCACGTTGCGCACGATCACGCGCTTGAGCACCGCCAGGTCTTCCACGGTGGTGATGTAGTTCAGGCCCAGGTGGTCGCCGCTGCCGATGTTGGTGACCACCGCCACCTGGCAGCGGTCGAAGCCGAGGCCCTCGCGCAGGATGCCGCCGCGCGCCACTTCGAACACTGCCGCGTCGACGTCGGGGTGCATCAGCACGTTGCGCGCGCTCTTGGGGCCGCTGCAGTCGCCGCTGTCGGTCTGGCGGCCGTCGACGTACACGCCGTCGGTGTTGGTCATGCCGGTGCGCAGGCCGCTCGATGCGAGCAGGTGGTTGATCAGGCGCGCGGTGGTGGTCTTGCCGTTGGTGCCCGTGACGGCCACCACGGGAACGCGGCCGTCGTCGCCGTGGGCGAAGAGGGTGTCCATGACCGCCTCGCCGACCGCGCGGCCGCGGCCGAACGACGGCGAGATGTGCATGCGCAGTCCGGGCGCGGCATTTACCTCCACCACGCCGCCGTGCTGCTCCTCGAGCGGGCGCAGCACGTTCTCGCAGACCATGTCGACGCCGCAGATGTGCAGGCCGACCATCTGCGCCGCGTCGATGGCGCGCGCCGCGACTTCGGGGTGCACGGTGTCGGTCACGTCGGTGGCGGTGCCGCCGGTGGACAGGTTGGCGTTGTTGCGCAGCACCACGCGCTGGCCGCGCGCGGGCACGCTGTCGGGCGTGAGGCCCTGCGATTCGAGCCGGCCGATGGCGATGTCGTCCAGGCGGATCTTGGTGAGCGAGGTGGCGTGGCCCTCGCCGCGGCGCGGGTCGAGGTTCACGGTGTCGACCAGCTGGCGCACGGTGGAGCTGCCGTCGCCGATGACCTGCGGCGGATCGCGGCGCGCGGCGGCCACGAGGCGGTCGCCCACCACCAGCAGGCGGAAGTCGAAGCCGGGCAGGAACTTCTCGACCATCACCTCGCCGTAGACGGCGGCCGACTCGTAGGCCGCGAACAGTTCCTCGCGCGAGTTGATGTTGACCGTGACGCCCTTGCCCTGGTTGCCGTCCTGCGGCTTCACCACGACCGGCAGGCCGATCTCGTTGGCGGCGGCCCAGCCGTCTTCCGCGCTGCTCACGGGGCGGCCCAGCGGCACCGGCACGCCGGCGGCGTTGAGCAGCTGCTTCGTCAGTTCCTTGTCCTGCGCGATCGACTCGGCCACGCCGCTGGTGCTGTCGACTTCGGCGGCCTGGATGCGGCGCTGCTTGGAACCCCAGCCGAACTGCACCAGGCTGCCGCGCGTGAGGCGGCGGTACGGAATGCCGCGCGCCACGGCCGCATCGACGATGGAGCCGGTGCTCGGGCCCAGGCGCTCCGACTCGTCGAGGTCGCGCAGTTCGGCGATGGCGGCTTCGGCATCGAAGGGCGTGTCGTTCTGGGCGGCGACGATCAGCTCCTCGGCGAGCTCGGCGGCGCGGCGGCCCACGGCCTCCTCGCTGTACTGGAACACGACCTGGTAGACGCCTTCTTCCACGGTGGGGGAGGTGTGGCCGAAGTTGACCGCGCAGCCGGCCTGCGCCTGCAGCGCGACCGCGGCGTTCTCCAGCACGTGGGCCAGCGCCAGCGGCTGGCCCAGCACCATCGGGTGCAGCTCGCCGATGGTCGGGAAGCGCGCGCGCAGGCGGTCTTCGAAGCCGCTCAGCTTGCTGATGGCGTTCTCGTCGCCCTGGCAGGCCACGACCGCCTCGATGGCGGTATGGCGGCTCCAGAGATTGGGCCCGCGAAGGGCTCGGGTGCGGGTGACTTTCATGGGGCTGCGGGAGCTCGTACGGTCTGCCAGGCCTGCGGCCTCAGGCAAGTTGGGGTTGGAGAGGCTGGGTCTGCGAGAGCTGCAGCGAGGCCAGCGCGGCCTGCAGGTCGGCCTCGAAGGCTTCGACGCCTGCGCCGATCAGGTTCAGCGGAATGCCCATGGCCCAGGCCGCGGCCACGGCGGCCAGCAGGCTTTCGAGGCTCACGCCGGCATGCGTGGCGCGCCACACGGTCAGGCGGCCGAGGCCCGGCAGGAACGATTCGCTGCTGCCGTTGGCCAGCACCACGCGGTCCTGCCGGACCAGCACGGCCTTGCCGCCGGCGGTCTGGTGCGCCGTGAGCGCGGGAGCCTGCGCGTCGGCCGAATAGAGGATGACGGCGCCGTCGCACAGCGGCGCGAGACCGGCGACGCGCGGGTCGGCGGCGTTCAGCACGGCCGTGCCCTCGGGCAGCACCACGTCGACCTGCGTGCGCAGCACCTTGACCATCTGGTCGCTCTCGGTGATGTCGTAGTCCGCCAGTGCCTCGCAGCCTTCGAGGTCGGTGACGATGCCGACTTCGCAGCGGTCGTACGGGAGACCGTCGCGCAGGATGGTCTCGGCGCCGTTCTCGATCACCACGGCCTGCACGGCGCGGTTCACCAGCAGGCGGTGGCCCGCTTCCCAGTTGGCGCTGTCGCGTGCGTCGACGCGGCGGCGCTCGAGGAACAGCCCGTCGCGGCAGGCCAGGCCGGTGTGGCGCCCGCCCAGGTTGATGAGCCATGCCACCAGGCGCGCCAGCACGGCGGTGTCGCGCGAGCCGGCCACGCCGACCACGGGAATGCGCCCGGGCGCGTCGTTGGGAAACAGGTGGTCGCAGATCGCGCGGCCCACCGGGCGCGGCGAGCCGACGGCCGGCTTCAGGTGCATCAGCAGGCCGGGGCCGGCGTTGACCTCGACGATCGCGCCGCCCTGCGGGCCGAGCGGCCTGGAAATGTCCTGCGCCACGAGGTCGATGCCGGCGATGTCCAGGCCCACCACGCGGGCGGCCAGCACGGCGGCGTGCGCCACCTCGGGATGCACCAGGTCGGTGCAATCGTTGGCCATGTTGCCGTTGCGCTGGATCGTGACCACGCGGCCGGCGGCGGGCACGGCGTCGGCGCTCAGGTCCTGGCGCTTGAGCTCGAGCTGCAGCTTGGCATCGGTGTCGATCAGGATCACGTCGAGCGGGAATTCTTCCTCGGCGCCGCGGCGTGGGTCGCTGTTGAGCTGCTTTTCGATGAGCTCGCGCACGCTGGCCTGGCCGTCGCCGGTCACGGTGATGATCTCGCCGCGCGCGGCCGCCACCACCTCGCCGCCCACCACCAGCAGGCGGTGCTCGTGGCCGCGGATGAAGCGCTCGACCATCACGTCGCTGCCCTCGGGCTCGGCGACCGCGAAGGCGGCCATGACTTCCTCGCGGGTCGTCAGCTCGAGCGACACGCCGCGGCCGTGGTTGGCATCCGATGGCTTCACGACCACGGGCAGGCCGATGTCCTCGGCGGCTTCCCAGGCTTCCTCGGCGTCGGCGACCACCTGGCCTTCGGGCACGGGCACGCCGCAGCTCGCGAGCAGCGACTTGGTCAGTTCCTTGTCGCTGGCGATGGATTCGCCGATGGCGCTGGTGTAGTCGGTCTCGGCGGTCCAGATGCGCTGCTGGTTGGCGCCGTAGCCCAGCTGCACGAGGTTGCCGCTGTTCAGGCGCATGTGGGGAATGCCGCGGTCGGTGGCGGCGGCCACGATGGCGGCGGTGCTCGGGCCGAGGTAGCAGTCTTCGACCTTGGCCTTGACCGCGTCGACGGCCTTCTGCACGTCGGCGGCGGTGAACGGATCGTTGTTGATGGCCGCCATCAGCAGGCGGTGGCCCTCGGCCAGCGCCACGCGCGCGACCTGCTCGTCACGCGCGCGGAACACCATGCGGTAGACGCCATGCTCCGAGGTGCTGCGGGTCTGGCCGAAGCCGGTCGGCATGCCGGCCAGGTTCAGCAACTCGATGACGACGTGCTCCAGCACATGGCCCGACCAGGTGCCTTCGGTCAGGCGCTGGATGAAGCCGCCGCGCTCGCCGACGCCGCAGTGGTGCTCGATGAGCGCCGGCAGCAGGGCGGTCAGGCGGTCGGTGAAACCGTCGATCTTGTTGGAGGGGAAGTCTTCGAGCTGGCCCAGGTCGAGCCAGACTTCGAGTACGGGACGGTAGGTCCAGAGATTGGGGCCGCGCAAATAATTGATGCGCAGCAGTCGGATGTCGTCGAAACGGGTCATGCAAACGTTCGATGTGCTTTGGCCGAGCACCACGGCGCCTTCAAGCGCACCCATGGCTATCGGTCAGAATCGGCGCCCGACCTGGGGCGCCATGACGCGGTCCAAGAGGCCCGCGACGGGCAAGAGTCAAAGAAACACAATGCAACATCACGATCCAGTCGGCACCCGGGAGGGCGAAACAGAAGCGGCATCAGCGCAAGCACTGAAAAACCGCCTCGCAGTCGCGGAAAACGTTCTGGTAACACTGACGGTTGACCTCGACGACCAACTTCGCTTCGCTTCCGGCCTAGTCGCCCTGACTGACCGGAAGCTGATTTCGCTCGATCCCGATGGGACTTGGCGTGAGTGGCCGCTAACCGATGCGGCCTTGGAAATGCGCGTTTCCGACCACGCAGGCGTCGGCACCCTCGACCTGGCGGGTCCCGCCGGACGGCTCGCACGGTGGCGCTATACCCTGGCCGGACAGGTCGCGGCGCTGCGGCTGATGAAGCTGTTCGGCCAGCGCATGGCGGGCGGTGTCGCCAAGGAGACACCCGAGGCCGTGGAGACTGCCGAGGGCGAGGATTCCACCGACGCCGAACTCCAGACCCCGCCCTCCACCTGGGTGCTGCTGCGCCTCGGCCGCTTCGCCAAGCCCTACCGCAAGCAGCTGATCGCGGGGTTCTTCCTGACCCTGTTCTCGACCGCCGCGACGCTGGTGCCGCCCTACCTGACCATTCCGCTGATGGACGACATCCTGATTCCGTTCCAGAACGGGCAGAAGATCGATTCCATGCGCGTGGGCCTGTACCTGGGCGGCCTGCTGATCGCGGCGCTGGTCGGCTGGGGGCTGGGCTGGGCGCGCACCTACCTGCTGGCGCTGGTGTCCGAGCGCATCGGCGCCGACCTGCGCACCACCACCTACGAGCACCTGCTGACCCTGCCGCTGGACTACTTCGGCGGCAAGCGCACCGGCGACCTGATGGCGCGCATCGGCTCCGAAACCGACCGCATCAACGTCTTCCTGTCGCTGCACGCGCTCGATTTCGCCAACGACGTGCTGATGATCGTGATGACCGCGGTCATCCTGATCTCCATCAACCCGCTGCTGGCGGTGGTCACGCTGGTGCCGCTGCCCTTCATCGCCTGGATGATCCACGTCGTGCGCGACCGCCTGCGCACCGGCTTCGAGAAGATCGACCGCGTCTGGTCCGAAGTGACCAACGTGCTGGCCGACACCATTCCCGGCATCCGCGTGGTGAAGGCCTTCGCGCAGGAGCGCCGCGAGGCCGAGCGCTTCCGCGTCGCCAACGCCTACAACCTGCAGGTCAACGACAAGCTCAACCGCACCTGGTCGCTGTTCACGCCGACCGTGTCGCTGCTCACCGAAATCGGCCTGCTCGTGGTCTGGGCCTTCGGCATCTGGCAGGTGGCGCGCGGAAGCATCACGGTGGGTGTGCTCACCGCCTTCATCGCGTACATCGGGCGCTTCTATACCCGGCTCGACTCCATGAGCCGCATCGTCTCGGTCACGCAGAAGGCCGCGGCGGGCGCCAAGCGCATCTTCGACATCCTCGACCACGTGAGCAACGTGCCCGAGCCGGCCAACCCGGTGAAGGTGGAGCGGGTGCAGGGCCGCATCGACATGAGCGGACTGGGCTTCCGCTACGGCTCGCGCGCGGTCATCCACGACCTCGACCTGACCATCGAGCCCGGCGAGATGATCGGCCTCGTGGGGCACAGCGGCTCGGGCAAGAGCACGCTGGTCAACCTGATCTGCCGCTTCTACGACGTGACCGACGGCGCCATCAAGGTCGACGGCACCGACATCCGCCGCTTCGCCGTGGCCGACTACCGCCGGCACGTGGGGCTGGTGTTGCAGGAGCCGTTCCTGTTCTTCGGCACCATCGCGCAGAACATCGCCTACGGCAAGCCCGATGCCACGCGCGAGGAAATCGTGGCCGCCGCGCGCGCCGCGCATGCGCACGACTTCATCCTGCGCCTGCCGCACGGCTACGACTCGCTGGTGGGCGAGCGCGGCCAGGGCCTGTCGGGCGGAGAACGCCAGCGCATCAGCATCGCGCGCGCGCTGCTGATCGACCCGCGCATCCTGATCCTCGACGAGGCAACCTCGGCCGTGGACACCGAGACCGAGAAGGAAATCCAGAAGGCGCTCGACAACCTCGTGCAGGGCCGCACCACCATCGCCATCGCGCACCGCCTGTCGACGCTGCGCAAGGCCGACCGCCTCGTGGTCATGGACCGCGGCGAGGTGGTCGAGGTCGGCCCGCACGACGCCCTGATGGCGAAGCAGGGCGCCTACTGGCGGCTCTACCAGGCGCAGCTGCGCCAGGGCGATGACGACGCGAGCGAAGGCGCCGCCGACGAGCGCGCCAGCGCGCAGGCGCCGCTGGCTATCAGCCACGCGGCTCATCCGGCGGGGGACGCATGACCGACCACAACACGCCATCTTTCGAACTCGAACGCGATGCCTTCGGCCGCCTCGTGCTGACCGATACACAGGGCGAGCGCCACGTCGGCATCGTGCCCGTGCGGGCCTTTCCGCTGAGCGCGCCCGGCCACGGCATCTCGCTGGTCGGCAGCGAAGGGCGCGAGCTGGTCTGGATCGACAGCGTCGAGCAGCTGCCGGCGCAGGCCAAGGCGCTGCTCGAGGAAGACCTCGCGGTGCGCGACTTCGCGCCCACGCTGCTGAAGCTGCACGGCGTGTCGAGCTTCGGCGTTCCCAGCACCTGGACCATCAGCACCGACCGCGGCGAGACCAGCTTCGTGCTCAAGGCCGAGGAGGACATCCGCCGGCTCGAAGGCGGCGCGCTGCTGATCGCAAGCGCGCATGGCGTGCAGTTCCGCATCCCCGACGTGAAGACGCTGGACCGGGCGTCGCGCAAGCTGCTGGAGCGTTTCCTCTAGATACTGGCGCCATGGGCAGGCGCCGTGAGCAGCCTGCGAAAATCGCCTCTTTGGATTGCGGCGGCACGCACCGCCGCCGACGGATATGCCCCTGCACACCACCGCCCTCGTCCTGTTCTCCGGCGGCCAGGATTCGACCACCTGCCTCGCCGATGCGCTCTCGAAGTACGAGCGCGTCGAAACCCTGGGCTTCGACTACGGGCAGCGCCACCGCGTCGAGCTCGACGTGCGCGGCACCATCCTCGCGAAGATGCGCGAGCGCTTTCCCGACTGGGCGCCGCGCCTGGGCGAAGACCACGTGCTCACGCTCGCGGCCCTGGCGCAGCTGGGCGGCTCCTCGCTCACGGAAGAAGTCGCCTTCGCCATGCAGGCCGACGGCCTGCCCAACACCTTCGTGCCCGGGCGCAACCTGCTTTTTCTCACGCTCGCCGGCGCGCTGGCCTACCGGCGCGGGCTGCAGGTGATCGTCACCGGTGTCTGCGAGACCGACTTCTCGGGCTACCCCGACTGCCGCGACGACACCATGAAGGCGATGCAGCTCGCGCTCTCGCTCGGGCTGGAGCGCCGCCTGGTCATCGAGACGCCGCTCATGTGGATCGACAAGGCCGAGACATGGCAACTGGCGCACCGCCTGGGCGGCAGGCCGCTGGTCGACCTGATCGTCGACGAGACGCATACCTGCTACCTGGGCGATCGCGTGCACCGCCAGGACTGGGGCTACGGCTGCGGCGAATGCCCCGCCTGCGAGCTGCGCAGGAAGGGCTGGGAGCGCTACGTGGCCGCTGCCGTGCCGGCCGACGAGGGCACGACCTCCACGCGATAGCGGGCGGCCGCTCCGTCTGCCTCGGGTACCAGCGTCCACCGCTGGCTGTGGAACTCGCCCACGGCAGCACGATGGGCCACGGACACCATCGCGCCACCGCTCGCGCGCACCATCTCGGACAGCCGTTGGTAGAGCGTGCGCTCCGCCGGCGCGTCGAGCGCGCTGCTGATCTCGTCGGCGAAGACCCAGCGTGGCTTCTTCAGCAGCACGCGCGCGATGGCCAGCCGCTGCTGTTCGCCGCCGGAGAGCTTCTGGCTCCAGGCGTCGCTGTCGTCCAGTCGATCTGCGAATTGGGGCAGCAGCGCATCGCGCAGCGCCTCGCGCAGTTGCGCGTCGCTGTACCTGGCTGCATCGTCCGGATAGGCCAGCGCAACGCGCAGGGGCCCGTCGGGCATGTAGGGGCGCTGGGGCACGAACATCGCATCGGACGGCACCTGCACGCGTCCCCGCGCGAACGGCCAGATGCCGGCGAAAGCGCGGAACAGGGTCGACTTGCCGCTGCCGGACGGCCCTTGCACGAGGACGCTGTCGCCGGCCTTCGCCGAGAGCGCCGCGTTCACGAGCAGCGGCGTGCCGTTCGGCAGGCTGAGCGACAGTCCGTCGGTTTGAAGCTCGGGAGCTTCGCTGCGCTCCAGGGGATGTTCCTGCGCGGCGCGGGCCCGGATCGCATCGTCGAAGCTCGTGAGACGGTCGGTGGTTGCGCGCCATACGGCCACGCTGTCGTAGTTGTCGACGAACCAGCTCAGCGAATCCTGCACCTTGCCGAAGGCGGACGAAATCTGCATCAGCTGCCCGAGCTGGATCGCGCCGCTGAAGAAGCGCGGCGCCGCGACCACGAAGGGAAAGATCACCGCAGCCTGGCCGAAGAAGGCGGTGAAGGTCACGAGATTCTTCTGCTGCTTGATGAGCTGGAGGTAGTTGCGAAGCACGGCGCCGAAGCGCAGGTCGAGCTGGCCGTGCTCCACCTTCTCGCCGCGGTCGAGAGCGATGGCCTCGCTGTACTCGCGCACGCGCACGAGGTGGTGGCGGAAGTCGGCCTCGAAGCGCTGCTGGCGGAAGTTCAGCCCGATCAGCGGCCGACCGATGTAGTGGGTGATGATGGTGCCGACCACGCAGTAGGCCAGCGCAAGCCAGACCATCGCGCCCGCGACCTGGTAGGTGGTGCCGCTGAGCGAGAACTCGGTGGTTCCCGAGAGGCCCCAGAGAATGCCGACGAAGCTCACCAGCGTGACCACGGCGTTCAGCAGGCCCATCGACAGGGTCATCGTGGCGCTGGTGAACAGCTGCATGTCTTCCTGGATGCGCTGGTCGGGGTTGTCGGGCGTCGTGCCTTCCTTGCCGGCGTAGCGTGCCAGTTCCATCTCGTAGAAGGTGCGGTTCGCCATCCAGCGACCGAGATAGTTGCGCGTGATCCATGCGCGCCAGCGCAGCTGCAGCAGCTGCGTCACGTAGAACTTGAGCACCTGCAGCGCGATGTTGAAGAAGGCCAGCACGAGAAACACGCGGATCTCGCGCCAGAACACCGTCACATCCTTGTTCTGGAGGCCGTCGTAGAAGCGGCCGTACCACTGATTGAAAAGCACCAGCGCATACACATAGGCCAGGTTGAGTGCCACGATGGCGGCGAACATGCTTCGCGCCCGCCATTTCTCCTCCGACTGGAAATAAGGCGCCGCAAGCCTGAAAACACGGCGCAGCACCTGGATGAACGAGCCAGCGCGAGCTGTGACTGATAGAGACATTCGGTTTCCTCGCAGGCGCTCGCGCGCCGGTCATGGTGAGGAGACCATCGTAGACAAATGTTTCTTAAACCGGCCTGAAACCGGCGTCGGCCCTCGAAAAGAGTTCGTCAGCGCAAAAGCACGCGTGCGGCCGTCGTCAGGAAATGGGCCAGCGGTGGTGTCTGCAGGCCCTTGACCTTCGCTTCCTCGTCCCATTGCCGCAGCCGAACCGCGTCACCGGCCCACTGATGGGTGGCGAAGCGCTGGGCGGCTTCGGCGTCCATCACGCCGCCCTGCAGGGCAAGGCTGCGCACGGAATCAGGAGAAAGCCTGGAGAAATAGTCGGGCTGGGTGGCGCAGAGGTAGCGCTTGGCATCCACGTGCAGCCGGATCGGCTCGCGCACCTCGACGTCGAAGGCGCCGCGCAGCAGGGGCAGGGCGATGTACTGGTGCCGATCGTCGATGCCCAGCTGAGTGGGAGAGTGCGAAAGCGTCTGGTGCTCGGCGATCAGCAGGTGGCCCAGGTCGTGAAGCAGCGCGGCCGTGACCAGCGAATCGCTCGCGCCGGCCTGCTCGGCGAGCCAGGCGCATTGCAGCGCATGCTCCAGCTGCGACACAGGCTCGCCCGCGTACGCGATTCCGCCGCGTTCGGCGAACAGGCGGGCGATCTCGGCGAGGTCGAGTGTCATGGGAGTGGAGCGCAGCGGGCGACGCGAAAACACAGGGCAATAAGTCCGCGAGTCTGCCGCGCCACGGTGACATGCGGATGACGAAGCCGTTGCAGGGCCGCCCGGAGTCGCCAATTTCAGCGTGATTTTGGGGATTTGGGTTTTTTTGAGGCATCTGACAAATCACTGTCACATGCCGCTGCCAGCATCGCCCCCATTCGTTGCCCGGTGGAATTTGCGTACTTTCGCTTGCCCGTTCGCGGTTCCGCCTGGCCTCCCTTCTTTCTCCCGTTCTCCACTTCTTTCTCCCGAGGAACCTCTCCATGCTGCATCGTTCCATCCGCTGGGCTGCCCTGCCGGCCGCTCTGCTCTCGCTGGCCTTCGCCGCCTCGGCCCAGGGCCGTACCGAGCTGCTGGTCTACACCGCGCTCGAGGCCGACCAGGTCCAGGCCTACAAGGCCGCCTTCGAAAAGGAGAACCCGAGCATCGAGCTGAAGTTCGTGCGCGACTCCACCGGCATCGTCACCGCCAAGCTGCTCGCCGAAAAGGCCAACCCGCAGGCCGACGTGGTCTGGGGCCTGGCCGCCACCTCGCTGATGCTGCTCGACAAGGAAGGCATGCTCCAGCCCTACGCGCCCAAGGGCCTGGACGCCGTCAAGTCCAACATGCGCGATCCGGCCAACCCGCCCAAGTGGGTCGGCATGGACGTGTGGTCCTCGGCCATCTGCTTCAACACCGCCGAAGCGCAGAAGAAGAACCTGCCCAAGCCCACCAGCTGGGCCGACCTGACCAATCCGGTCTACAAGGGCCAGATCACCATGCCCAACCCGGCCGCCTCTGGCACGGGCTACCTGATGGTGTCGGGCTGGATCCAGATGATGGGTGAAGAAAAAGCGTGGAAGTACATGGACGCGCTGCACCAGAACATCGGCATCTACAGCCAGTCGGGCAGCAAGCCCTGCCGCCAGGCCGGCGCCGGCGAGTTCGCGCTGGGCATGTCCTTCGAATACCGCGCCAACAAGACCAAGCGCGACGGCGCACCCATCGACATCGTGCTGCCCAAGGAAGGCCTGGGCTGGGACATGGAAGCCACCGGCATCATCAAGACCAGCAAGAAGCAGGAAGCCGCCAAGGCGCTGGCCGACTGGGCCGTGACGAAGCAGGCCAACGAGCTCTACGCCAAGAACTTCGCCGTGCTCGCGCTGCCGGGCATCCAGGAGAAGCTCGAATTCGTGCCGGGCGACGTCGAGAAGCTGCTGGCCAAGAACGACTTCAACTGGGCCGCCGCCAACCGCGAGCGCATCCTGACGGAGTGGTCGAAGCGCTACGAATCGAAGTCGGAAAAGAAGCCGATGTGACTTGAATACGGACAGCCGAACGCAGAAGGAAGACAAAAGAGCGCAAAGGTCGCAGAAGGAAGCCCATTGGCTGGCTATTCCCTTTTGAAGACTTCTGTGACCTTCGCGAAACCTTCGCGTCCTCTGCGTTCTGTACCCGCATTCCACCCCGTTCGACATTGATATGAGCTTCCTTTCCCTGCGCGGCATCCAGAAATCCTTCGGCGCGACCCGCGTGCTCGACGGCATCGACCTCGACATCGAGCCCGGCGAGTTCGTGTGCCTGCTCGGCCCTTCGGGTTGCGGCAAGACCACACTGCTGCGCATCGTCTGCGGCATCGAGCGTGCCGACAGCGGCCAGATCCTGCTCGGCGGCCAGGACATCGCGGGCCTGCCGCCCGCGGCGCGCGGCTTCGGCGTGGTGTTCCAGTCGTACGCGCTGTTTCCCAACCTGACGGCCGCGCAGAACATCGCCTACGGCCTGCATCCCACGGGCGCGCTGGCCCGCGAGATGGCCAAGCGCTCGCGCGAGATGCTCGACCTGGTCGGGCTGGCCGCGCATGCCGACAGGTACCCGGTGCAGCTCTCCGGCGGCCAGCAGCAGCGCATCGCGCTGGCACGCGCGCTCGCGCCCAACCCGCGCCTGCTGCTGCTCGACGAGCCGCTCTCCGCGCTCGACGCGCAGGTGCGCGCCACGCTGCGCAGCGAAATCCGCGCGCTGCAGAAGCGCCTGGGCATCGTCACCATCATGGTCACGCACGACCAGGAAGAAGCCCTCTCGATGGCCGACCGGGTGGTGCTCATGCACAACGGCCGCATCGAGCAGGCCGGCACGCCCGACGAGCTCTATCGCCAACCGCGCACCTGCTTCGTGGCCGGCTTCGTGGGCCGCATGAACATGCTGCCCGCCACCGTGCTGGCCGACGGCAAGGTGCGTGTGCGCGACAGCGAACTGCTGTGCGCGCCCGGCAACCTCAGCATCGGTTCACAGGCGACCGTGGGCATCCGTCCCGAACACGTGGTGGTGAAGCGCTTCGGCACCGAGCTCGGCGCCAACAGCTTCGCGGCGCGCCTGCTCGACACCGAGTTCTTCGGCAACCGCACCTCCGCCCGCCTGGCCTGCGAGCCGCTGGGCATCGAGATCGAGGCCGAACTGCCCGCCGACGCCCGCAGCGGCGGCGATGAGCCGCTGGTGCCCAGCAGCATGGTGCACATCCAGCTGCCATTGAACGCGCTGTCCGTCCTGGCGCATTGAGCATGAGCAGTTCTCCCGACGCCATCGCCGTCGCGCCGGTGGTGGCGACGCGCCGCAGCGCGTTCGACCGCGAGCGCTGGCTGACCGGCGTTGCCGTGCTGCTGGTCGTGCTGCTGCTGGTGGTGATCGTCGCGCTGCCGGTCGGTGCGCTGGTCGGCCAGAGCTTCTTCGACCGCGAGGGAGCCTTCGTCGGCCTCGCCAATTTCGCGCGCTACTTCGAGAACCCGGCGCTGGTGCAGTCGGCATTCAACAGCGTGGGGCTCGCGGCGATCAGCGCGGTGATCTGCACCGCCATCGCCTACGTGTATGCCTACGGGCTGACGCTGTCGTGCATGCCGGCCAAGGGCTTGCTGCGCGCCGTGGCGCTGATGCCGCTGCTCGCGCCTTCGCTGCTGCCCGCGATCAGCCTCGTCTACCTGTTCGGCAACCAGGGCCTCTTCAAGGGGCTGCTGGGCGACCTCTCCATCTACGGCCCGCTGGGCATCGTGCTCGGCTCGGTGTTCTGGACGCTCCCGCACGCGCTGCTGATCCTCACCACCGCCATGGCCACCTCCGACGGCCGGCTCTACGAGGCCGCGCAGACGCTGGGCGCCTCGCGCTGGCGAATCTTCCGCACGGTGACCCTACCTTCCTCGCGCTACGGCCTCATCGTGGCCGCGATGGTGGTGTTCGTGCTGGTCGTCACCGACTTCGGCGTGCCGAAGGTGGTGGGCGGCCAGACGGGCGTGCTCGCCACCGACATCTACAAGCAGGTGGTCGGCCAGCAGAACTTCCAGATGGGCGCGGTGGTCGGCCTGGTGCTGCTGATTCCCGCGGTGCTGTCCTTCCTCGTCGAGCGGCATGTGCGCGGCAAGCAGGCCGCGGCGCTGTCGGCGCGCGCCACGCCCTACCAGCCGGAGCCCGTGAAGTCGCGCGACCGCGCGCTGCTGGCGTTCTGTGTGCTCACGGCCGGCGCCATCCTAGTGATGATCGGCATGGCGGTGTTCGCGTCGCTCGCCACCTACTGGCCCTACAACCTCGTGCCGTCTTTCAAAAACTACGACTTCGGCAACATGGACGGCGGCGGCTGGGGCAGCTACTTCAACTCGCTGCGCATGGCCATCTGCGCGGCGGTGGCGGGCGCGCTCGTCACCTTCGTGTCGGCCTACTTCGTCGAGAAGCCGCGCCACTTCGGCCTGCTGCGCGAGCTGCTCAACCTGCTGGCCAACCTGCCGCTCGCGGTGCCGGGGCTGGTACTGGGCGTGGGCTACATCTTCTTCTTCATCTCGCCGTCGAACCCGCTGCGTGCCATCTACGGCAGCATGACCATCCTCGTGGTCTGCACGGTGGCGCATTTCTTCTCGGTGGCGCACCTCACCTCGCTCACCGCGCTGCGCCAGCTCGACCGCGAATACGAGCTGGTGTCGGAGTCGATGGGCGTGCCGTTCTGGCGCACGCTGTGGCGCGTGCACCTGCCGGTGGCGCTGCCCACCGTGCTCAACGTGGGCGGCTATTTCTTCGTGAACGCGATGACCACCGTGTCGGCCGTCGTGTTCCTCTATTCGCCGCAAACCACGCTCGCCGCCATCGCCGTGCTCAACATGGACGACGCCGGCGACGTGGCGCCCGCCGCCGCCATGGCCTCGCTGATCATGCTCACCGCCGCCATCGGCCGGGGCCTGTTCGCGCTGGCGGGGCAATGGGCACTCAAGCGCACCCAGACCTGGAGACATCGTTGACAAGCGCAATCCCGCAAGCAAAGAACCCCGACAGCTTCGACCTCATCGTGGTCGGCGCCGGCATCGTCGGACTGGCCCATGCCTACACCGCCGTGCAGCGCGGCCTCAAGGTCTGCGTGATCGAGCGCGACACCGCCGCCATCGGCGCGTCGATCCGCAACTTCGGCTTCATCACCATCACCGGCCAGGCGCCGGGCGACATGTGGCGCCGCGCCATGCATGCCCGTGGCGTGTGGAACGAGGTCGCACCGCAGGCCGGCATCGATGTCGTGCACCGCAACCTCTGGCTCGCGGCCTATCGCCCCGAGGCGCACGACGTGCTCGAAGCCTTCATGCGCACGCCGATGGGCAAGGGCTGTGAGCTGCTCGATGCCGCCGACGCGCAGGCCAGGGCGCCTGCGCTGAGTCTTGCCGATGCGCGCTCGGTGCTCTTCAGCCCGCACGAGCTGCGCGTCGAATCGCGCACCGCCATCGGCCTGCTCACGAAGTGGCTGGCCGAGGCGCACGGCGTGACCTTCCGCTTCGGCGAAGCCGTGCACGAGGTGGAAACCCCGCGCGTGCGCACCTCGCGCGGCACGCTGCACGCCGAGCGCGTGGTGGTCTGCACCAACACAGATCTGCATGGCCTCTTCGCCGAACGCATCGCCGAGCAGAAGCTCACGCTGTGCCGGCTGCAGATGCTGCGCGTGAAGCCGGAGGCGGGTTTCCGCCTGCCGGGTTCGGTGATGATGGACCTCAGCCTCGTGCGCTACGAGGGCTACAGCACGCTGTCCGAAGCCGCCGCGCTGCGCGAGCGCCTGCAGCAGGAAGAGGCCGCGTCGCTCGCGCACGGCATCCACCTGATCGTGGTGCAGAGCGCCGACGGCTCGCTGGTGGTCGGCGACTCGCACCACTACGCCGACGCGCCGGAGCCCTTTGCGATGGAAGAGGTCGACCAGCTCATCCTGCGCCACCTGCGCAGCACGCTGAACCTCGAGGCCGCGCAGATCACCGAGCGCTGGACCGGCGTGTACCCGTCGTCGAAGACCACGCCCTGCGTGATCGACGCGCCCGACGACGCCACGCGGCTGGTGGTGGTCACCAGCGGCAGCGGCGCGAGCACGGGCTTCGGCATCGCGCACGACGTCTTCAACGCCTGGTGAGACCGGCAAAAAGGCCATCACCGTTCGCTATCCTTCTTCCAGAGACACACACACCCGCCGCCATGAACGCCCACAACCACTCCCAACTCAAGGCCGTCGTCTTCGACTGGGCCGGCACCATCCTCGACTTCGGCTCCTGCGCGCCCATGGGCGCCTTCGTGAAGCTGTTCGAGCAGTTCGGCGTCGACATCACCATCGCCGAGGCGCGCGGCCCGATGGGCATGGCCAAGTGGGACCACATCAAGGCGCTGGGCACGCTGCCGCGCATCGCCGCGCAATGGGAAGCGAAGCACGGCCACGCCTTCAGCGACGCAGATGTCGACAGGCTCTATGAAGTGTTCACGCCGATGAACGCGGCCAGCGCACGCGACCATGCCGATTTCATTCCCGGCGCGCTCGAAGCCGTGAAGGCGGCGCGCGACCGGGGCCTGAAGATCGGCTCCACCACGGGCTACAACCGCCCGATCATGGAGGTGGTCGTGCCCATCGCCGCGGCCGGTGGCTACTCGCCCGACAACCTCGTATGCGCCGGCGACCTCGCAGAGGGCCGCCCGTCGCCGCTCATGATGTACCGCTGCTTCGCCGACCTCGGCGTGTGGCCGCCGCACACCGTGGTGAAGGTCGACGACACCGGCGTCGGCCTGCAGGAAGGCCTCAACGCCGGCACCTGGGCCGTGGGCCTCGCGGTCAGCGGCAACGCCAACGGCCTCACGCTGGCCGAATGGCAGGCGCTCGACGAAGCGCAGCAGCAGGAGCGCCGCGCCCGCGCCACTGCCGACCTCGAAGCCACCGGTGCGCACTATGTGATCGACAGCGTGGCCGACCTGCCGCAGGTACTGGAAGACATCGAGCGCCGCCTGCAGCGCGGCGAGCGGCCAGCAGCCGCCGCGGCCACTGCCGCCTGAGCGCTGGAGAGAAAGCGGCAGCGTCCGACTTGACGCGCCGCGGCGCGGGCCTAGCATGGCCCGCATGCGAAGCACAGCCTTTGTCCTTCTCTTCTGCCTCGGCCTGCTGACGGCCGCGTGCGACGAAAAGCCGACGAAGCCGGGCGTGCCCACGCCGAAGGCTTTGGCGAGCCTTGTCGCTCCGGCGGCCTACGCGCACTGAGGTAAAGCCGCGCCCGAGGTGGCTCACTGCGCCACCTGGTTCCGCGCGTGTCTTGGGTTTTCGCACCGCGGGGTATCCTCGCCGCGGAGAGAAGAATGAAGACAAGCGAGACAAACATCCACCAGCCCGACTCCCGCTACGCCATGGTCCGCCTGGGCCTCACGCTGCTGATCATGACCGTCGGCAGCAGCGGCATGTACGTGGTGTCGGTGATGCTGCCCGCCGTGCAGGCCGAGTTCGGCATCGCGCGCGCCGACGCCTCTCTGCCCTACACGCTGCTGATGCTGGGCTTCGGTTTCGGCGGCGTGCTGATGGGCAAGCTGGCCGACCGCATCGGCGTGATGAAGCCGCTGCTGATGGGCGCGGTCTTCCTGGGGGCGGGCTACGTCGCCACGGGTTTCTCCGGTGGCATCGTCAGCTTCACGATGGCGCAGGCGCTGCTGGTCGGCCTGCTCGGCAGCTCGGTGGCCTTCGCGCCTCTGGTGGCAGACACCTCGCTGTGGTTCGTCAAGCGGCGCGGCATCGCGGTGGCGGTGTGCGCCAGCGGCAATTACCTGGCGGGCGCGGTGTGGCCGCCGATCGCGCAGCACTTCGTGGAAACCGTCGGCTGGCGCCAGACCTACATCGGCATGGGCATCTTCTGCGGCGTGACGATGGCGCTGCTGGCCATGTTCTTCCGCGCGCGGCCGCCCGCGCTGGCAGAAGCCGTTTCCGTGAATTCCGCCTCGGGCATCACGGCGCCGGTGCGCGACATGACCCGCCCCTTCGGCCTGAGCATGGGCGCGGCGCAGAGCCTGCTGTGCATTGCCGGCGTGGCCTGCTGCGTGGCGATGGCGATGCCGCAGGTGCACATCGTGGCCTACTGCGGCGACCTGGGCTACGGCCCCGCGCAGGGCGCGATCATGCTGTCGCTGATGCTGGGCTTCGGCATCGTGAGCCGGCTGGTGTCGGGTGCCATCTGCGACCGCATCGGCGGGCTGCGCACGCTGCTGCTGGGCGGCGTGCTGCAGTGCGTGGCGCTGCTGCTGTTCCTGCCCTTCGACGGGCTGATGCCGCTCTACGTGATCTCGGCGCTCTTCGGCCTCTTCCAGGGAGGCATCGTGCCGTCGTACGCGATCATCGTGCGCGAGCACTTTCCGCCGAAGGAAGCGGGCGGGCGGGTGGGCACGGTGCTGATGTTCACGCTCTTCGGCATGGCGCTGGGCGGATGGATGTCGGGCAAGGTGTTCGACCTCACCGGCAGCTACCACGCGGCCTTCATCAACGGCATCGGCTGGAACCTGGTGAACGTGAGCATCGCGAGCTTCCTGCTGTTCAGGACGCTTCGGCGATCAGGCGGCCGAGTGTTCGCATTGCCTGCTCGCTGACCGTGTCCCACGGGTGGCCGTAGTTGAGCCGCAGGCAGTTGGCGAAGGCGCGCGTGGCCGAGAAGATCGGACCCGGCGCGACGCTGATGCCGAGTTCCAGCGCCTTGCGGTGGATCTCCAGCGCGTTCGCACCCGCCGGTAGTTCTACCCAGAGGAAGTACCCGCCCAGCGGCCGCGTCGCGCGCGTGCCTTCCGGAAAGTAGTGCCCCACGGCCTGCGCGAAGGTGGCCTGCTGCATCGCCAGCGTCTGGCGCAGCTTGCGCAGGTGCCTGTCGAGCCCGCCTTTCTCCAGGTAGCCCGCGAGCGCCAGCTGTGCCGGCGCCGAGGTGCTCAGCGTGCTCGACAGCTTCTGCCGTGCGACCTTGCGTGCGAAGCGTCCGGCCGAGGTCCAGCCGATGCGATAGCCCGGAGCCAGGCATTTCGAGAACGACGAGCAGTGCAGCACCAGCCCCTGCGTGTCGAAGGCCTTGGCCGGCGGTGGGCGGCGTTCGCCGAAGTACAGCTCGGCGTACACGTCGTCCTCGATCAGCGGCAGGCCATGACGCGCGAGCAGTTCCACCAGTGCCTTCTTCTTCGCGTCGGGCATCAGGCTGCCCAGCGGGTTCTGGAAGGTGGTCATGAGCCAGCAGGCGGCCGGCTTGTGTGCCGCGATGGCCTGCTCCAGCGCCTCCAGGTCGATGCCGTCGCCCGGATGCGTCGGCACCTCGACGGCGCGCAGGCCCATGCGTTCCAGCGCCTGCAATGCCGCGTAGAAGGTGGGCGATTCGACGATCACCGCATCGCCCGGCCGCGTCACCGCCGAGAGGCAGAGGTTGAGCGCCTCCAGCGCGCCGTTGGTGATGACGATCTCGTCGGCCGGCACCTGCATGCCGTCGGCCAGGTAGCGCAGCGCGATCTGCCGGCGCAGCGCCGCGCTGCCGGGCGTGAGGTCGTCCACCGTGCTCCACGGGTCGAGCGACCTGGCACTGGCGGCCATGAACTGTCCCAGCCGCGCCAGCGGAAACAGCAGCGGGCTCGGAAAGGCCGAGCCGAAGGGCACGACCTTGCGCGACATGCTGGCCTCGAGGATGTCGAACACCTGGTCGCTCACGTCCAGCGACTTCGGCCCGCCGGCGGGGCGCGAGGTGAGGGTGGATTCGGGCGGTGCGTCTCGCAGCCCGCCGCCGGCGACGTAGTAGCCCGAGCGGTCGCGCGCCCGCACCAGGCCGCGCGCCTCGAGCAGGTAATAGGCCTCGAACACGGTCGACGCACTCACCCCCCGGCTCTGGCCGGTGTGGCGCACCGAGGGCAGGCGGTCGCCGGTTTTCAGGGTGCCGTTGCGGATCGAGGCCTCGATGTCGGCGGCCAGGGCTTCGTACCTTTTCATCGGCTCATTGCAGGATTCGTTGTTCGGGGCACTTTATCTGCACCGGTCAATTGGAGCGAATCTGCATCTGTTTTTTCTGGCCGGGCTGGTCCACACTCAACCCCATGTCGAATCTCTTGCGCGCGTTGCGCGCCGTTCTCTGGAGTTTCATCGGGCTGGGTGGCCGACGCGCCGACGCCGAAAGCCGCACCTCGCAGGTCGGCATCCTGCCGCTCATCGGCGTGGCGCTGGTGATGGTGCTGCTGCTGATCGCGGGGCTGGTCACGCTGGCGCATCTCGCCGCCGGCACATGAGGCGCGCGCTCAGGCTCCTCGCGCTCGGGCTGCTGCTCGCCGTGCAGGGCATGGCGGGCGCGGCAACGCCCAGCACTCCGGCCACCGTGCCCGACACCATCGAGCAGCGCGTAGCCGCCTGCATCGCCTGCCACGGTCGCGAGGGCGCGACCACCAACGCCGGCTACTTTCCGCGCCTGGCGGGCAAGCCGGCCGGCTACCTGTTCAACCAGCTCGTGAGTTTTCGCGATGGGCGCCGCTTCAACACCGACATGGCCTACATGGTGCAGCACCTGTCGGACGCCTACCTGCGCGAGATGGCCGAATACTTCGCCGGGCTGCAGCTGCCTTACCCGCCCGTTTCCCCCGTGAGCGATGCGACGCCCGAGCAGTTGCAGCGCGGCCGCCAACTCGTGCGCGAGGGCGATGCGGCGCGCGGCATTCCGGCCTGCGTGCAGTGCCACGGCGCGGCGCTCACGGGCGTGCAGCCGGCCATTCCGGGGCTGCTGGGGCTCCCGCGGCTGTACGTGTCGTCGCAGCTCGGCGCCTGGCTCACCAACGAGCGGCATGCGATGGCGCCCGACTGCATGGCCGATATCGGCCGGCGCATGAGCACCGCCGACATCAATGCCGTCGCGAGTTGGCTCGCCGTGCAGCCGATGCCCGTCGACACGAAGCCCGCCGCCTCGCTGCCCGCACCGCTGCCGGTGAAGTGCGGCGGCATGCCTGCGAAGTGAGGGAGCAGCGCCCATGAAACTGCGACACCTCGCCTGGCTGCTGCTTGCGCTCGTCGTGCTCGGCGCCGTGGCCGCCGGCACCATCGTGGCGATGAACCTGCGCGGCGAAGACCCGCTGCCCGCGCAGGCCGAAGCCTTCCAGTCCACGCCGCAACTCGTCGAGCGCGGGCGCTACCTCGCGCTGGCCGGCAACTGCGCCGGCTGCCACACCACGCGCGGCGGCGAGCCCTATGCGGGCGGAATGCCCATCGAGACACCCTTCGGCACCGTCTATTCGAGCAACCTCACGCCCGACGACAAGGCCGGCATCGGCGGCTGGAGCAGCGCGCACTTCTGGCGTGCGATGCACAACGGCCGCAGCAAGGAGGGCCGGCTGCTGTACCCCGCGTTCCCGTACCCGAGCTTCACGCAGGTGACGCGCGAGGATTCGGACGCCATCTACGCCTACCTGCGCAGCGTGCCGCCCTCGGCGGTACCCAACCGCGAGCATCGCCTGCGCTTCCCCTACGACACGCAGGCCGCGCTCGCCGTGTGGCGCGCGCTCTCGTTCAAGCCCGAGCCCTTCGTCGCCAATGCAGGCAAGCCCGCCGAATGGAACCGGGGCGCCTACCTCGTCAACGGCCTGGGCCATTGCATCGCCTGCCATGGCAGCCGCAATTCGCTGGGCGCCACCGAGACGAAGCTGGGGCTTTCGGGCGGCCTGATTGCCGTCGAGAACTGGTACGCGCCTTCGCTCACCGATCCGCACGAGGCGGGCGTGGCCGACTGGTCCGCAGCCGACGTGGTGGCACTGCTCAAGAACGGCGTGGCGCCGCGCGGCTCGGTGATGGGGCCGATGGCCGACGTGGTGTTCCGCAGCACGCAGTACCTGAGCGAGGCCGACCTGGCGGCCATGGCGAGCTACCTCAAGGACCTGCCCGATGCGCCCAAGGCCGAAGCCCCGGCCGCCGCCACGGCCAAGGCCCCGATCCGCCGCGATGCCGGCACCATGGCGCGCGGCGCGAAGATCTACGACCAGCGCTGCGCCTACTGCCACGGCGACCAGGGCCAGGGTGCGGCGGGCGCCTATCCGCCGCTGGCGGGCAACCGCGCAGTGAACATGGCGCGGCCCACCAACCTGATCCAGGTGATCGCGCACGGCGGCTTCCTGCCCTCGACGGCTGGCAACCCGCGCCCCTACGGCATGCCTCCCTTCGGCCAGACGCTGGATGCGGCCGAGGTCGCGGCGGTGCTCACCTACGTGCGCGGCTCGTGGGGCAACGACAGCCCGCCGGTCACGCAGCTCGACACCATGCGGCGCTGATCGATCGACCGATCGACCGATCGGTCAGATGTTCGTGCTGGAGGGAATCCGGCTCGGCAGCAGATATTCGTAAGGCCGCGCGCGCGTCGCGTTGCGCTGGCCGATGGTCGCTTCGATGCCCGCAAGCGCATTGCGGAAGCGCTCCAGCGGCCCGCCTTGCCCGACGATGGCCGGGTCCAGAAGCACCGGCAGGTGCGGAAAGACGTTGTCCTTGTATTCGCCCAGCGGCCGGTAGTACACGCCGCCGAGGATGTGGAACAGCAGGATCTGCTCCTGCGCCGCCAGCCGCGAGGGCAGCATCTGCGACCAGCTCGCCTCGTTCTGGCCAGCGCCGCTCGTCGGCGCCGGCATCCCTTCGGCACCCGCGCTGAAGGGCGCATAGGTCATCACCGAATACTGCGGGAAGTTCACCGCCGCGTGCTGCGCGCTGGCGTTGAAGATGATGGCGGTGAGCACGTCGGCCAGCTGCGCGCGCGTGGTGATCGCGCGGAAGCCGTGCACCTTGCCGCTGGTCGCCAGCTCGGAGGCCCAGGCCTTGAGCTCGTAGTCGCCGGTCACGTCGGCGTCGCTCAGGTAGTAGGTGGCCACGTAGTCGCCCACCCACTGCGCGATCGCGTTCCACACCAGCAGCGCGTCGTCGCGGTAGGGGTAGTCGGGCAGTGCCGCTGCGTCGTCCACGCCGCGCGTGCGCAGGTCGCTGGGCAGCATCATGCGGTCGTAGAAGTCGTAGGCCAGCCGGTCGCGTCCGCACTGCTGCTGCAGCGTCTCGATGGGCGCGGCGAGGATCACGTCGCCCGTGGTCAGCGGCGCCATGATGATCAGCGTGGCCGCCTCGTTGATGAACATCGCGCCTTCCAGGTGCGGCGACAGCAGCCGGCTCAGCGGATGCGCGGTCGCGAGCTGGCGCTGCGTGGCCATCGCGAAGGCTTCCGACATCAGGTGCGTGCGGCCCAGGTGCACGAACATCTCGTGGTAGTTGAAGTCGGCCACCTGCACCACGGTCTTGGCCGACTGCCAGGCCCAGTAGGCCTCGGCGTTGGCGGTGTCGTCCACGCGCAGGAAGATGGCGCTCGCGGCCGGGTCCTGGCCGCACTGGATGGCGACCGGCACCAGCGAGCGGCCGGTCTTCGGCCGCGCGAACAGCGCAATGGGCGCCTGGATGTAGCCGGTGCCCGTGAGCGGCTTGACCTGCGCTCCGGCCGGTGCCATGTCTGCGAGGCCTTCGTAGTCGAGGATGTAGAGCCGGCCCGACGAGGCAGCCTCGGCAAGGCTGTCGCCCGCGCCCATCACCTGCTGGTACTGCGCATTGCCGAGCGGGAACTTGGCCGGCAGCGCGGTCGCGCGCTGGATCAGCATCGGGTTGGGCCCGGCTACGCGCATGGCGGCGAACAGGTCGTTGTCGTGCAGCAGCTGCGCGATGGCGGGCTTCTCGATGGTGATGAACAGTGCGTCGTACTGCGCCACCGTCTTCGGTCCGTTCAGCGCGCCCAGCGGGCCTTGCGAGAGCAGGTCCTGGTGGATCTGCTTGAGCTGCGTGGAGATGTCGCCCGCCGTGCCGGTGAGCGTGCCGAGCAGCGTCAGCACCGCGGCCGGCAAGGTGGTCAGTCCGCTGTTGGCGGCCAGCAACTGGTCGAAGCTGGCCTGCAGGCTCGCAAGCCGCGTGCGCAGGTTGTCCAGTGACTGCAGGCTGCCCGAGGCCAGTGCGCTGGTGGCGAACGAGGCCGCGAAGTTGGTGACAGCCTCCAGTGCTTTCGAGATCGTCTTGAGCTGGTGCTCCAGCGCCGGCAGTTCGGTGGCCGGCACCACCGCGGCCATCGGCACGCCAGCCAGGTTGATGTGCGATTCGGTCCAGAGATAGGTCGCCTGCCGTCCCACCAGTTCCAGCCGCCGCAGCGTGGCGCTGATCGGGTCGATCTTCTGCGGCAGCGTGGGCTTCGGCACCGGCAGGGCCGCCGATGCCGTGGATGTCTTGCCGGCCAGCAGGCTCAGGCCGCCCGCCGAGGCGGACCATTTGAGGATGTCTCTGCGCTTCATCGGGGAGTCCCTGTTGTTGTGAATCTCGGGAGGCCGACGGAAGGCTCGGCCACCAAATCGAACGCTCGTTCTATTTGGTGGGCGGATTCTGCGGAGGGGCTTGGGCGTTGGCAATCAGGGTTGCTGCCTACTCCGAGGCGCGTTCCCTGCAACGTCTGGTCAGGGCGTCGTCAGGCCGTATGCGGGTGCCGTGCCGCTTCGTACAGCGTGCGCGCCAGGTCGCGATGTCTGGCCAGCAGCGGCGCCAGTTCGAGCCCGGTGAATGCACCGCCGCGGATCCGCACCGCGCCGCCGATCACGCTCAGCGACACCGATGCCGGCGTGCAGAACACGAGCGCTGCCACCGGGTCGTGCCCCGCGCCAGCGTGCGCGACGCCGCGCATGTCGAAGGCCACGATGTCGGCCGACATGCCGGGCGCGATGGCACCGATGTCGTCGCGGCCCAGCACCTGCGCGCCGCCGAGCGTGGCGATCTCCAGCGCCTCGCGCGCCGTCATCGCTGCCGGTCCGTAGCCCACGCGCTGCAACAGCATCGCCTGCCGCGCCTCGCCCAGCATGTGCGCACCATCGTTCGACGCGCTGCCGTCCACGCCCAGCCCTACCGGCACGCCCGCGCGGCGCATCGCACCGATGGGCGCGATGCCCGAGGCCAGGCGCATGTTGGAGCACGGGCAGTGCGCCACGCCCGTGCCGGTGCGGCCGAAGAGCGCGATGCCGGCCTCGTCGAGCTTCACGCAGTGCGCGTGCCACACGTCACGGCCCACCCAGCCCAGGTCCTCGGCGTACTCGGCCGGCGTCATGCCGAACTTCTCGCGCGAGTAGGCGACGTCGTTGTCGTTCTCGGCCAGGTGCGTGTGCAGCGATACGCCGCGCTCGCGCGCCAGTTCGGCCGACAGGCGCATCAGGTCGCGCGACACCGAGAAAGGCGAGCAGGGCGCGAGCACGATGCGGCGCATCGAGTGGCGCGAGGCATCGTGCCAGCGGCCGATGAGCCGCTCGCTGTCGCGCAGGATCGCTTCCTCGGTCTCGACCACCTCGTCGGGCGGCAGTCCGCCGGCGCTGCGGCCCACGCTCATGCTGCCGCGCGCCGCGTGGAAGCGCATGCCCATCGCGTCGGCCGCCTCGATCGAATCGTCGAGCCGCGAGCCGTTGGGAAACAGGTAGAGATGGTCGCTGGTGGTGGTGCAGCCCGAGAGCATCAGCTCGGCCATCGCCGTCTGCGTGGACACCCGGATCATCTCGGGCGTGATGCGCGCCCACAGCAGGTACAGGCTGGTGAGCCAGCCGAAGAGCTCGGCGTCCTGCGCCTCGGGCACCGCGCGCGTGAGGCTCTGGTACATGTGGTGGTGCGTGTTGACCAGGCCGGGCATCACCACGTGACCGCGCATGTCGATGGCTTCGGCCTTGCCGTCGCGCAGGGCTTCGAGGTAGGCGATGGGCAGCTCGGCCGTGGGGCCGGCCCAGGCGATCGCGGGGCCGTCACACACCACGGCGCCGTCGGCGATCTCGCGCCGGGTGGCGTCCATGGTGACGAGAGTGTCGGCATGTCGGAGGATCAGCATGCCGGCATTCTTGCCCCCGGGCTGGGCGCGAGGCAAGCGCGCCGCGAGGCCGCCGCTCAGGACTCGTTGCTGATCCCGCTGCTCACATGCCCCGCCGGCACGTGCCGCGAGGCCGCATCCACATGCCCCGTCTGGTCGTCGAAGAAGAAGTCGGGCTCGAACTCGCGCAGGAACTCGCCCTTGGGCAGGCCGCCGAGGAACATGGCCTCGTCGACGCGGATGTTCCACTTCATCAGCGTGCGGATGGCGCGTTCGTGTGCCGGTGCGCTGCGCGCGGTGACCAGCGCGGTGCGGATGCGCATCTTCGCGTTGCCGGCCAGCTGCAGGCGGTGCAGTGCGCTCAGCAGCGGCTTGAAGGGCCCTTCGGGCAGGGGCAGGTCGGCCTTGCTGAGTTCGTGGGCCTGGAAGGCGTCGAGGCCTTCCTTCTGGTACACGCGCTCGGCCTCGTCGGAGAACAGCACGGCGTCGCCGTCGAAGGCGATGCGCACTTCGTTCGGCCAGGCGTCGCTCGCCTTTACCGATTCGACCAGCACGCGCGCGGCCGGAAAGCCGGCATTGAGCGCCTCGCGCACGTCCTGCGCATTGACCGACAGGAACAGGTGCGCGCGCAGCGGGCGCAGGTAGCCGAAGGGCGGGCGACCCTGGGTGAACACGCCGCGCTGCAGCTTGATGTCGGCCGCCGCGCTCGACCTGAAGATGCGCATGCCCGAGACCGGGTCGTTGCGCGAGAGGATCACAACTTCCACGCGCTGCACGCCGTCGTCGTTGAAGCGCAGCAGCTTGCGGATGAGCGAATAGGCAATGCCAGGCGCGGCCGGCACGTCGATGCGGTCGAGCTGCAGCTTCATGTAGCCCTCGTTGTCGCCGGCCTCGAAGACCTTGTTTTCTTCTTCGAGGTTGAACAGGGCGCGCGAGGAGATCGCGACCACGAGCTTGTCTTCGAGGGTTACGGGCATGTTGCGTGCGTCCTGCGCTGCGGGCCGGCCGTCGTCACTTGACGAATTGATTCAGCTGGATGATCGGCAGCATCACAGCCAGCACGATCAGCATCACCACCCCGCCCATCGCCACGATCAGCAGCGGCTCCAGGATGGTGGCGAGGTGCATCGCGCGGCGCTGCACTTCGGCGCCGAGCTGGTTGGCGGCGCGCTGCAGCATCAGCGGCAGGGTGCCGGTCTGCTCCCCCAGTCGCGCGAACATCGACACCAGGCCCGGAAAGCGTTTCTTCTGCGCCAGCGCGGAGGCCAGCGGCGCGCCTTCGCGCACCAGCACCAGCGCGTCGAGCGCGTCGGCGCGCATCGCCCGGTTGCTCAAAGTCTCGGAAGCTGCCTGCAGCGCGCGCAGGATCGGCACGCCGGCCGTGGCCAGCATGGCGAGCGTGCTCGCGAAGCGCGCCGCGTTGTAGCCGCGCGCGAGCTTGCCCACCAGCGGCAGCTTGAGCCAGGCCGAATCGAACTTCAGGCGCAGCGCTTCCTGCGCCAGCGCGAGCCGCGTGCCGATGGCGGCGAGCACCACGCCCGCCAGCATCCACCAGCCGTAGTTGCGCACGCCGGAGCTCAGCGAGAGCATCACCGTGGTGAGGAACGGCAGCGAGCGCTTGGTGCCTGCGAACACCTGCGCCACCTGCGGCACCACGTAGCTCACGAGGAAGATCACGATCACGATCGCCACCAGCGTGACGATGGCCGGGTACAGCGCCGCGCCGATCAGCTTCTGCTGCAGCGCCTGGCGCTCCTCGAGGTCGTCGGCGAGGCGGTCGAGCACGAGGCCGAGGTTGCCGCTCTGCTCGCCGGCGCCGATCACGGCCGTGTAGATGGGCGAGAACTCGCGCGGATGCGCCGACAGCGCCCGCGCGAACGGCGAGCCCGCGTTGACCTCGGCGCGCAGCGACGCGACAAGATTGCGTTGCTGGTCGGACTCGGCCTCGTCGGTCAGCGCCGTGAGCGCGCGTTCCAGCGGCAGGCCCGACGAGACGAGGCCCGCGAGCTGCCGCGTCCACACGGCGAGCCCGGTGGAGTTGAACACGCGCTTGCCGCCGCCCAGCCAGCGCCCGAGTCCGCTGCGCTGGCCACCACCGCCGGCATGCTCGCTGCCGACCGGCTTGACCGACAGCGGAATGAGCGCCTGAGCCCGCAGCAGGCTGCGCGCGCTGCGGGCGGTGTCGGCCTCGAGAACGCCTTCGCGCGACTGGCCGCTGGCGTCGATGGCTTCGAATGCGTAGGCGGGCATCTCTTCTCTTCTTGCTCGCTACTCGCGCGTGACGCGCAGCAACTCGGCGCGCGAGGTGATGCCGGCCTGCACCAGCCGCTCGCCGTCCTCGCGCATCGAGCGCAGGCCGCCGCGTTCGCCGGCCTCGAAGAGCTGGCTCTCGGCCGCCTTGCCGTGGATAAGCGCCTGCACTTCGTCGTCCGCCACCAGCAGCTCGAAGATGCCGGTGCGGCCCTGGTAGCCGGTCTGGCCGCAGGCTTCGCAGCCCGCGCCGCCGCACGAGGTGCAGACCTTGCGCACGAGGCGCTGGGCGAGCACGCCCAGCAGCGACGAGCTCAGCAGGAAGGGCTCCACGCCCATGTCGGTGAGGCGCGTGACGGCGCTGACCGAGTCGTTGGTGTGCAGCGTGGCCAGCACGAGGTGGCCGGTCAGCGAGGCCTGGATGGCGATCTGCGCGGTTTCGAAGTCGCGGATCTCGCCGATCATGATCACGTCCGGGTCCTGCCGAAGGATGGCGCGCAGGGCCTTGGCGAAGGTGAGTTCGATCTTTGCGTTGATCTGCGTCTGGCCCACCCCCGGCAGCTCGTACTCGATGGGGTCTTCCACCGTCATGATGTTGCTGCGGGTGGCGTCGAGCCGGGCCAGCGCTGCGTACAGCGTGGTGGTCTTGCCCGAGCCCGTGGGGCCGGTCACGAGGATGATGCCGTGCGGCTGCGCGATGAGCTTCTCGAAGCGCTCCAGCGTGTCGCCCTGCATGCCCACCGATTCGAGCGTGAGCTTCGATTCGCTCTTGTCCAGCAGGCGCAGCACCGCGCGCTCGCCGTGCGCGCTGGGCAGCGTCGACACCCGCACGTCGACCGCGCGCGTGCCGATGCGCAGCGAGATGCGCCCGTCCTGCGGCAGCCGCTTCTCGGAGATGTCGAGGTCGGCCATGATCTTCAGGCGCGAGATCAGCGCCGCGTGCAGCGCGCGGTTGGGCTGCACCACCTCGCGCAGCGTGCCGTCGATGCGAAAGCGCACGGAAGACGTGCGCTCGTAGGGCTCGATGTGGATGTCGCTGGCGCCGTCGCGCGCGGCCTGCGTGAGCAGGGCGTTCAGCATGCGGATGATGGGCGCGTCGCCGGCGCTTTCCAGCAGGTCTTCCACCGCCGGCAGCTCCTGCATCATGCGCGAGAGGTCGGCGTCGCTCTGCACCTCGCTGACCACCGCGGCGGCGCTCGATTCGCCCTGTGCATAGGCCGCGCTGATGCGCTGCGCCAGCGGACCGTCGGCCAGCACCTCGAATGCCTGCACGCCGTATTTGCGCGAGACCTCGCCGACCGCGCTGCGCGCCGGGGTGCTCGACATCCACAGCGTGTAGCGGCCGTCGTCGGTCTCCTCCAGCAGCAATTGCTGGCTGCGTGCGAAGGCGTAGGGCAGGGGATAGCGGTTGGACATCGGAAACAGTATCAGGGCAGTTCCCGCGCGCTCACCGGGTCGCCGGTGGGGGGCAGTGCGCCACGCAGGGGGCTGGGCGCCAGTTTGCGGCTGTCCGCGGCAGGTTGCGATGGCGGGATCAGCTGGGTGCCTTCGAGGCGCGAGCCGCCGCGCGCGGCGGTGGAGGCCGAGGGCGCCGGAGCCGCCGAAGTCGGTGCCAGGGCACGCGAGGGGGGCGCCAGTTCGGGCAGGATGTTCGAGCCGCTCACGCCGCGCAGCATCACGTTGGAGGTGTCGGGCTGCGTGCGCTGCTGCATGCCGCGGATCTCGTCGTAGCGGTCGTACGCGAAGGCTTCGGTGGCGCTGGCATCGCGCATCACCGCCGGGCGCAGGAACATCATGAGGTTGATCTTCTCGCGCGTGCGGGCCTGGCTCTTGAACAGGTTGCCGAGCACGGGAATGTCGCCTGCGAGCGGCACCTTCTCGACCGTGTTGCCGTAGCTGTCGGACAACAGGCCGCCGAGCATCACGAGGCCGCCGTCTTCCACCAGCACGCTCGATTCGATGGAGCGCTTGTTGGTGGTGGGGCCGTTCTGGTTGTTGACGGTGTTTCCGTCGACCGTGGAGGTCTCCTGGAAGATCGTCAGCTTCACCGTGCCGTTCTCGTTGATGGTCGGGCGCACGCGCAGCGTGAGGCCCACGTCCTTGCGCTCGACGGTGGTGAACGGATTGACGCCGACCGAGCCCGAGGTGCTGGCGTACTGGCCGGTCACGAAGGGCACGTTCTGGCCGATGACGATCTTGGCTTCCTCGTTGTCCAGCGTCAGCAGGTTGGGCTTGGACAGCACGTTGGCGTCCTTGTCGCTGTCGAAGAAGCTGGCGATCGCGCCCAGGATGTACTGGCCGCCGACCTTGCCGGCGATGCCGAGGTTCGCGCCCGGCGTGATCGCGCCGGCCAGGCCGGCGGCGTTGCGCGTGGCCAGCGCCTGGGTCAGCGTCAGCAGGTTGGCTCCGGCCACCGAGGAGTTGGTGCCGATCACCGCGTTGTTGCCCAGCGCGCTCTGCCACTGCACGCCGAACTTCGCGGCGGCCGTGTCGCTCACCTCGACGATCAGCGCCTCGATCATGACCTGCGCTCGCCGTCCGTCCAGCCTGTCGATCACCGCGCGCATCTGCCTGTATTGCGGCTCGGGCGCGGTGATGATCAGCGAGTTGGTCGACGGGTCGGCCTGGATCTGGCCGCCGGTGGACGGCTGGTTGGCGTTGTTGAGCGGCGCGCTGGCGGCCGCAGATGCCCCCGACTGGCTGCTGTTGTTCAGGTTGACCTGCATGGCCTGCGGCGCGCTCTGCTGCGGCACGGCGCTGGCAGTGGCGCCCGGCGTGCCCGGCGTGGTGTTCAGCTGGTTGGCGGCCATCGCCGCGCGCAGCGTGGCCGCGAGGCGCACCGCGTCGGCGTTCTTCAGGTACACCACGTAGATGTTGCCGGCCGCGCCGTTGCTGCCCTCGACGGCGGGGCGGTCGAGCTTGTCCACCAGCGTGCGGATCAGCGCCACGCGCGCAGGGTTGGCCGCGCGGATGATCAGCGAGTTGCTGCGCGGATCGGCCATGAGCGTGGTGCGGAACGACGCGTCGGCCGCGCCGGGAGCCGCCGGCGCACCCGGTGCGCCCGAGCCGCCGCCGTCCACCAGCCGCTGCACCAGCGGCACCATGTCGGTGGCCACCGAGTGCTTGAGCTGGATGATCTCGATGTCGGAGGCGTTCGGCACGTCCAGCGACGCGATGATGCGCGCCAGGCGGCGCATGTTGTCGGCGTAGTCGGTGATCACGAGCGAGTTGTTGCCCGGGTTCACGTTGATGGTGTTGTTCGGCGGAATCAGCGGGCGCAGCACCGGCAGCAGGTTGTTCGGCGACTCGTAGTTGAGCCTGAAGATCTGCGTGACGATCTGGTTGCTGCCGCTGGACGCCGTGGCGCTGATGGAGGTGTTGACGGTGCTGCTTTGCAGCTTGGCGTCGGCCTCGGGCACCACTTTGTAGAGGCCGTCGGCTTCCACCACCGCGAAGCCCTGCAGGCGCAGCGCCGAGGCGAACTGGTTGAAGGCCGCGGCCGGCTGGATCGCGCGGTCGGTGACCAGGTTCATCGTGCCCTTCACGCGCGGGTCGACCACCACGTCGCGGCCGGTGACCACGGCCATGGTGCGGGCCACGGCCTCGATGTCGGCGTTGGAGAAGTTCAGCGTGATCGGCTCGCCGCGGCGCGGCGCGTCGCCGGTCTGCGCGAACGCGGCGGGCGCGGCCTGCAGGAACGTGGCGGCGATCAGCACGCGCACGGCGAGCGCGACGGTGCCGGTCGAAAACAGTGGCTTCATCATGAGGATCAACCCAGGGTGATGATCGAACGCGCGTTGTCGCGCCGTCCGATGATGTTCAACAAATTGGAAAGAGCGTCTTCGCGGCCGGGCGCGGCACTGGCTTCGCCGTTGAAGCGAAAGGAAGTGCCGGTCCAGCTGCCGCTGCCGTTGAGCTCGAGGCTGCCCTCGCGCGTGCTCAGCAGCAGCGTGGGGCGGCTGCCGCCTTCGAGCGTGAGCCGGTAGCTGCCCATCGGCCGCAGGGTCGACAGGCTGGAGGAAACATCGGTGGCGTCGAGCGTCGCCTGGCCGGCGATGCGCAGCGCGGGGCCGTCCCACTGCATCGAGAACGCCTTGGTGTTCAGGTCGAGCGCGCCTTCGAGCTTGAGCGTGTTCCACGGCGCGCCCAGCCCCATGAGCAGGGTGGCGGGCCAGCGCGAGCGGCTGTCCTGCCAGGCGAGTTGCATGCCGCCGGCGCGCGGACTGGCCTTGAGTTCGATCGGCTGCGCGGCGCAGCACGGCAGATCGAGGCTGGCGGCGATGCCGTTCCAGCTCGGGCGCATGCGCCAGTGCAGCAGGCCGGGCAGCGACACCGCCTGCATGCCGCCCGCGCCGCTGGCGAGGACCACGGCGGCCGTGCCGTTCCATACGGTGCCGCGCGGGTTGGTCAGCACGAGGCGGCCCTGGCTCCAGCTCGACAGCGCCGCCGACAGCCAGCGGGCCGGCGCGAACAGCACCACCGCCAGCAGCACGCCGGTGACGGCGCCGAGCAGGGCCCAGCGCCAGCCGCGGCGGGGTCGGGGTTCGGGGATCGGAGGGCGGCTCAGCATGCGGGTCGTCTGCCGTTCTTTCTCAGCGCGCCGCGGGCAGCGCCATGACGACGGTGCCGTCCCAGCGGACCTGCGGTGTCCTGGGAGCGTCCTTGGCGGCGGGCGAAGATGGCGGCGGCGTCGAGGCCGGCGCGCGGGTCAGGTGGACTTCGCGCGGCACCGCGTGCGCATTGCCGCGGGCCTGGCCGAGCCACTGGGCGACGGTGGCGGCGGGCGCCGCGCGCAGCGAGACGGTGGCGGCGCCGTCACCTCCCGATGCCATGAGCTGCGCGTTGCTCGTGCCCAGGCTCTCGCGCACGGAGGTTTCGAGCGCGCGCATCGCGTCGTCGCGGTTCAGGCGGGGCTGCGACTGCAGGGCCTTGGCGCGGGCCTGCAGGGTGGCCATCTGCTGCAACTGCGCATCGAGCTGAGCGTGTTCGGCCGGCGCCGCGGACAGTGTGCGCAGCGCGGGAGCGAGCGCGATCCACCAGAGCAGGGCCAGCGCCACGAGGGCCGCGGCGGCATAGACCATGCGGCGCTCGCGCACTTCCAGGGTGGCCCAGCGGGCCTTGAGCTGTTCGCTGAAGTTCATCGGTTGGCCTCGGCCTGTACCAGCAGGAGGTCGCCTTCGGTGCGCACGTTGTAGCCGCGCGGCGCCATCGCATTGGTGATCTGCGAGACCTCCGACGGCTGCAGCCCGAGGCCGCGCAGGCGCAGCTGGCCGGCGCTGTAGTCGACGGCGCTCGGTACCTTGCCGGGCGGCAGGACGCCGGCAAGAGCGCCGACCATGGGTTCGAAGTCGCTGTTCGCCACGTCGCCCACGGCCTGCTGCAGCGATGCGACCTCGCGTTGCATCTGCACCGGCGCGTCGACCACGATCTTCACGGAGGGGAAGGTCTGCGTCAGCATCGCCTTGGCGGCCTGGCGCTTCGATTCGAGCGCGTTGCGCTCCTTCCAGGCCCAGGCGTTCAGGCCGATCAGCTGGGTCAGCAGCAGCGCGACCACGCCCCAGCGCGCGGCGCGCCATTCGGGCGCATAGCGCAATGTTTGAATCACCGAGGCGAACTTCTTGCCGGCACGTGCGCGGCCGGTGACCGCGAGGTCGAACTGAGCGAGCTCCCAGGGCGTGCGCGCGGCCTGCAGCCAGCGCTGCGGCGACTGCACGATGGGCACGCGGCGCTGCAGCAGCGATTCGGCGGCCTCGGCCACGGCGGGCTCGGTGGAGATGACGGCGGTGTCCAGCGGCAGGCCGTCCGACAGCGCCAGCCCCGCGCCGGCCAGCGGCAGCGAGACCACGCCGTCGGCGTCGCACACCGTGAGCCGCGGCGCCTCGGGTTCGCCGGTGACCAGCAGCAGCGGCGGACCGTCGGCCGGCTGCGGCGTGAATTCGGGAACGATGCGCACCACGCGCCGGCCGGCCGCTTCGAGCCCGTGCACGATGCTGCGCAGCCAGATGCGGTTGCAGGCCGCGACCCAAACGGGCGCGCCGGCCTTGGCGTCGGGCTCGAGCGCGAAGTGCAGGGCCTCGGGTTCGTCGAGCAGGTGTTCTTCGAGAAGGCCGTCGAGCACGGCGCGCAGCTTCGAGGCGCTGCCCATGCTGCCCTTGGGCAGCGTGATGCGGTGCCAGGAGAGCGCGGCGGAAGGAATGCCCAGCATGACCTCCGGGCTCGAGGGCAGCAGCGCCAGCAACGCCCGGCCCTGGTTGCGCAATGCAATGCCGTCGTCGCCTGCCTGGGCCCAGTCGTACTCGCCCGCGGCATCGGCCGGAGGGAGGGGGGCAATGAGCAGCAGGGGAGTCATGTGGATCTTGGAAAAGCCGGTGATTGTAGGTGCGCGTCCGACACGATGGCGCTCTGTTTTTCATAGCGTATCACGCTGATGTGACGCGCTCTGGAAGGCTTTTTGGCTACAAATAATGCATCGAAATCAGGGTTTGACCGGAGTGAGCGTTGCGCCGGCGCCGCGCGTGCGCCAGATCGTCGTCACCGTGACACCGCTTCGCTGTAGCAACGAGCGTTCCTCCACGTAGGTGCGATCGAGCCGCAGCTTGCCGTAGACCTCGAAGAACTGGGTGCCCACGCCGTGCTGGGCCGCGTTGAAGGGCGCGCTGCCGCTGGGCAGGGCGGCGTTGGCGGCGGCGATGTCCTTGAAGAAGGCGCGCGAGCGGCGGTCCACCAGCTGGCGCGCGCTGGCGATGTTGAGCGATTCCATGCTGGCGCTGATCGCCTCGGCGCTCGCCGTATTGAGGTTGAGCGTGGTCTTCACCGGCAGGATCGTCACGTAGGGCTCGAGCGCCGCGGCCGTCGAGGCCGACAGACCCAGCCACACCAACTGCGAGACCTGCTGCGGCATGAGCGGCGCGGCGCTGGAATCGACACCGCTGCTGCTGCCGTCGGTCGCAGTGCCCGTGGCAAGCGCGGCAGCGAGGCCAGTGGTCATCAGGCTGAGCTCCGACACGGGCAGGCCCAGCAGGTTGAACAGCCGCGTGAAGGTGGCGACGGCCGCCGGCACCGGCTTGCCGTTGTCGACCAGCGAAAGCACGTTGAGCTTGGACTGCGCATCGACGATGCGGCCAGAGAGAAATGCGTCGGGCAGCCCTTCGAGGTTGTCGCTCGCCACGTTCTTCTCGGCCGAGAGGAAACTGGTGAGCCGAGCCTCTTCCAGCGGAACGGCCCAGGGCTCGCCCAGGTGGTCGGGGCCGCCGGCGCGGCCGTCTTCGCCGAGGATGAGGCGCGACCAGTCGAGCGCGCCGATCAGCACCCAGGCCGCCTGCACGCGCGCCCGCTCGGCGCCTTCGACCTCGGCCGAGCGCCACTGCTGCCACAGCGCCGCGGCGGCGAAGGTCGCCACCAGCATCACGGTCAGCATCGCGGCGAGCAGGGCGGCGCCGCGCTGGCGCGATTGCTTGCTGCTTTCGTTGGTCCTTGCGGGCGTCTGCGTCATGAGGTTTTCGGCGCTCCGACGGTCGGCTTGACCCAGTCGCGCGCGAGCGTGCCCGAGAGGCCTTCGCCGGGCGGCAGCGTGATGACGAGGCGTACGCCGTCCGGCATGGCGACGACGGGGCCCGAGGGGTTGTTGGGGTTGGGCTGGGTGACGGGCAGCTGGCTGGCCGGCACCCAGCTGTTGTCGCGGAAGAAGAAGATCTGCCAGCTGTTGGCCGGCACCAGCGCCACGTCGCTGTAGCCGCCGTTCGAGCCGGCGCCGCCGTCCTGCGCCCAGGCGGCCGCCAGGTTCCAGGCCTGCTGCCATTCGCCGCGCGTGGTGAAGGGCAGCGATTGCCAGCGCCGCCAGCGCACGCCGTCGGGGCCGGACTTCAGCGTCCACGCCACCACCTGCACCGACGGCGCGGTGTCGTCGCTGCCGCGGCGCGTGAGCCGCAGCACCCGGCCGTCCCAGTCGATGGGGCGGGTCTGGGCGAGCGTGGTCACGGCGTCGAGGTCGGCTCCCCATTGCGCCAGCGTGGCCTGCAGCGTGAGCACGGCGTCGGCGCGCTGCTGGTTCTGGGTGGTGGCGCGCGACATGCTGTCGAGCCCGCGCCAGCTCACCAGCGAGAGCAGTGCCATCACCGCGATGGCGACAAGCAGCTCGATCAGCGTGAAGCCGCGCGCGGTGCGAGCGCCAGGGTGTCGCTGCATCGCTCAGTACCTCCCCACCACGGTGGAGATGCGCAGGATGGGCGAGTCGGCCTGGTCGCGCACCTGCACGTCGACGCGCCGGAAGTTCGGGTTCAGCGTCGGGATGGTCGAGGTGGTCACGTTGAACGAAATGCCGGCCTGCAGGCAGATCGACCCCGAATCGCCCACCGCCGGCATCTGGCGCGAGAGGCGGGCCTTGGCCAGCTCGTTCTCGGCGCACAGGTCGGCCAGCACGAGGTCGGACTGGCGCTGCGCATTGCGTGTGAGCGACATGGTGGCCTGCGAGCCCGCGGCCAGCGCGATCGCGACGATGCCGAGCGCGATCAGCACCTCAATCAGCGTGAAGCCGCCGATGCGGGAGCGCGAAGCAAGCGGGCGCCGCGTATTTCTCATTGAACCGCCGAGACGGTGAAGGGGCGCACCCCGTCGGTCGAGATGCGCAGGGCGCGCGCGGGCGGGCCGGCGGAATAGAGCATGACCTGCTGCGCCGCGATGATCGGGTCGGGCCCGAGCTGCAGTGCCGGAATCAGCGTGCCGTTGGCGAGCGACACCTGGGCGGTGATGCCGTCGGCGGCCCAGCCGTCGGGCAGCGAGCCGGGCAGCAGGCCGTCGAACCTGAAACTGCCCTCCACCGGCCGCCAACGCACCACGATGCCGCTGGCGCGCGACTGGGCGCGAGCCGATTCGAGCAGGGCGGCCAGGCGGTCGGCTTCGCGGTCGAGGTTGGCGGCGCTGGTGTCGCGGATGGCGAAGCTCACGGCGGCGGTGGCGATCGCGATGATGGCGATCACCACGATCAGCTCCAGCAGCGTGAAGCCGCCTGGCCGGCGCAGGCGGCGTGAATGGGGAGTGCGGAGCGGCGCGTCCGAGCCGCCGCCGCTACTGCCAGCTGCCGATGTCGGCATTCTTGCCCTCGCCGCCGCTCTGGCCGTCGGCGCCGAACGAGAGCACGTCGATCTCGCCCTTGATGCCCGGGTTCAGGTACTGGTAGGGGTGGCCCCAGGGATCGTTGGGCAGCTTCTCGACGTAGGGCTTCCAGTTGGGGGCGGCCGGACCGGTGGTCGGGCGGGTGAGCAGCGCCTGCAAGCCCTGCTCGGCGGTGGGGTAGCGCTGGTTGTCCAGGCGGTAGAGCTTGAGCGCCTGCATCAGGTTGTTGATGTCGGTCCGGGCGGCAGTCACGCGGGCGTCGTCGGCGCGCTCGATCACGTTCGGGACGATGAGTGCCGCCAGCACGCCGATGATGACCAGCACGACCATCAGCTCGATCAGCGTGAAGCCGCGTTGGGCGGCACGGGTAGCGGCACGGATGAATTTGTTCATAGCTTGGGCAGACATGATTCGGAAGGCGCGCTGCATGATAATCCGCGGCCATGACAAGTCCTTACTCCGCCGCCCGCTGGCATGCCCCACTTGCAACGACGGGGCTTTGGGCGCTGGCGGCCGGTGCCGCGGTGTTCTGGGCGCTGCGGCTGGCGTCGCCGACCGATGCCGTCGCCGCTGCCGCGACCATGCCCCGGCCCTCGGTGGCGGCGGACTCCGACTCGGTGGCGCGTCTGCTGGGCGTGCTGCCCGAGTCCCGCACGGCGCCTGTGGCCCCGGAAGCCGCCAGCCGCTTCGCGTTGTCCGGTGTGGTGGCCGATCCTTCCAGGCAGGGAGCGGCGCTGATTTCCATCGATGGCAAGCCGCCGCGGCCGTTCCGCGTCGGCTCGACGGTCGGCGAGAGCTACGTGCTGCAGTCGGTAGGTCTGCGCTCGGCGACGATCGGATTGCGTGCCGATGGCCCGGCGGCATTCACGTTGCAGCTGCCGGTGCGTGCGCCGATCAGCGTTTCCACTCCCGCGCTGGCGGCGGTACCGATGGTGGCTGTGCCGCCCCCGGCCATGCCCGCCGTGGCGGCTCCGCCGCAGATGCATCAGCAGCAGATGCAGCCTCCGCCGCCGCCGCCGGGTGGCTCGCTGCTTCAGCAACAGCAGCAACCGGCCGCCATGGCAGCGCCACCGCAGCAGCAACAGGCGGCTGCCCAGTAATTTTCTTCAGGATTTCGGTTCGATGAAGCGAAGCCGGCCTTGCGCCGGCTTCTGCTTTTTCAGGCCTGGAGGAAGAGCCGGTAGGCCGGATTGGCGGTTTCCTCGACGTAGGGATAGCCCAGCGTCTTGAGGAAGGCGTCGAACTCGGCGGATTCGCCGGCCGGCACCTGCAGGCCGACGAGGATGCGGCCGTAGTCCGCGCCCTGGTTGCGGTAGTGGAACAGGCTGATGTTCCAGCTCGGCTGCATCAGGCTCAGGAACTTGAGCAGAGCGCCCGGCCGCTCGGGGAACACGAAGCGCAGCAGGCGCTCGTCGTGCGCAAGGCCGGTGCGTCCACCCACCAGATGCCGCAGATGCTCCTTGGCGAGTTCGTCGTGCGTGAGGTCGAGCGCGTCGAATCCGTGCGCGGCGAAGGTCCGTGCGATGACGGCCGATTCGCCCCGCGTCGAGGTCGTGAGGCCGACGAACACATGCGCCTTGGCTGCATCGCTTATGCGGTAGTTGAACTCCGTCACGTTGCGCAGCGCGCCGCCGCCGGTGCCTGGAGCTTCCGAATCGCTGGCGGGCATCTCCCCGATCAGTTCGCAGAAGCGGCGGAAGCTGCCGCGCTCTTCGGGCATGGTGACGGCAAACAGGGCTTCACGTTCTTCGCCGACCTCCGCGCGTTCGGCGACGAAACGCAGCCGGTCGAAGTTCATGTTCGCGCCGCACAGGATCGCCGCATAGGTTTCGCCATGGCGGCCATGCTGCGCGACGTATTCCTTGATGGCAGCGACCGCCAGCGCACCCGCGGGCTCGACGATGCTGCGCGTGTCCACGAAGATGTCCTTGATGGCGGCGCACACGGCATCGGTGTCGACGGCGATGTAGTCGTCGACAAGGTCGCTGGCGATGCGGAAGGTCTCCTCGCCGACGAGCTTGACGGCCGTGCCGTCCGAGAACAGGCCGACGTCGGGAAGGTTCACGCGCTGGTGGGCCGCGACCGATTGCATCATCGCGTCGGAGTCGTTCATCTGCACGCCGATCACCTTGACCTCGGGGCGCACCGCCTTGATGTAGTTGGCCACGCCGGAGATCAGGCCGCCGCCGCCGATCGCAACGAACACCGCATCCAGCGGGCCCTGGTGCTGCCGCAGTATTTCCATGGCGATGGTGCCCTGGCCCGCGATGACGTCCGGGTCGTCGAAGGGATGCACGAAGGTCAGATTTTGCTTTGTCTGCAAATCGAGTGCGTGCAGATAAGCATCCGAATAGCTGTCGCCATGCAGCACGATTTCTCCGCCGAAACCGCGCACCGCATCGATTTTGAGTTTCGGAGTGGTCACCGGCATCACGATCACCGCTCGCGTGCCGAGCTTGCGGGCACCCAATGCAACGCCTTGTGCGTGATTGCCGGCCGATGCGCAAATCACGCCGCTTGCCAATTGGGCTGCGCTCAGATGAGCCATCTTGTTATAGGCGCCGCGCAGCTTGAAGCTGAAAACCGGTTGCTGGTCTTCGCGCTTCAATAGAACTGTGTTGCCGAGTCGCTCGCTCAGCGCGCGCGCTTTCTCCAGCGCGGACTCGACAGCAACGTCGTAGACCCGGGCATTGAGAATTTTTCTGAGATAGTCGGCGGGCGTCAGCGTTGTTTTAAGAGGTGCGTCTTGCACGATTTTTTCCAAGGGAGTTTTCATTTGCTAACTGCCGATGATAAGAGGCATCGAGATTGCATGCGAGATATGGCATGGACACAAATGTCATAAACCTCCTCCACAAGGCGCCAGCTGCAAATGATTCGGGATTTTTTGGACGCACCTATCCCGCGATCCATATGGCCGCCGATCAAATTACAAATGAGCAAAATCTGTTATCAATTTCTGTCAGCGACCTTTCGAAAAGGCTGATGCAGGCGGAGGCCGCGCGCGTTCAGCGAAAGGAAATCGGGCGTGCCACATGGCAAGTGATGGGCAACAGATTGCGTGCGCACATCGTTCCGTTGCTGGGTGATGTGCCGGCGCAGTCGTTTGCAACGGCTGACGCGCAACGCCTGATCGATCACCTCGGCGAACAGGGTTTCACCAGCACGACCATTGCCCAGTACCTGGTGCTGCTGCGCAAGGTCGTGATGCATGGCGTCCACATCGGCGCGCTTCGCGATGCGCCTGCATTCCCGAAGGTCAAGGTGCGCAGCCAGCCGCGTGGCAGCTTCAGCGTTGCGGAGTACCGCGCGATCATCAGGACTGCGCGCAGCTTGCGCGGGCACTCGCACCCGGTCCTCGATCAACTGGCGGCGGGAGAGCGTTTCTGGATAGCGCGCGAACTGCTCGTGATGCCGGACGAACTGCCTTGGCTGGTCCGCTGGATGGTGAACACCTTCGTGCGTCCGAGCGACATCAAGTTCATGAAGCACAAGCACATCGAAGTCGTGCGCGGCAAGCACGTCTATCTGCGGATGAACCTGCCGGAGACCAAGCGGCATAGCCAGCCCATCGTGAGCCTGTGCCCCGCCGTGCGGGTTTACGAATGCCTGCTCGCCTATCGAGCGGAGCGTGGATATGGTGGCGCGGAAGACTACGTCTTCATGCCGCAACTGAAGAACCGCGAGCACGCCCTGGCGGTGCTCAACTTCTTCTTCCACTGGGTGCTCGAAAAGGCGGGGCTCGAGAAGGGGCCGCTGGGCCAGTCGAGGACCTTGTACTGCCTGCGCCATACCGCCATCACGTTGCGGCTTCTGTACGGGCAAGGAATCGACATGCTGACATTGGCGCGCAATGCGCGCACGAGCGTCAATATGGTCGAGCGTTTCTACGCCTCGGTATTGAGCGGAGAAATGAATGTGGGGTTGCTGCAGAGCCGGCGTAGCCGGGCAACCTGAAACGGGACGGGGAAAACGACAAAAAGCCGCCCGGCGCGAGCCGGGCGACTTGAGGCTTGGTTGCCGCTTCGAACTGGCAGGAGCCAGCATCGGGGTCAGGCCAAGAACTTGAAACGCTCGACGGTCAGAACGCGTGGCGAATGCCGAAGTCGTAGCCAGTCGAAGTCTTCGGCTTGAACACGTTCTCGGAAGCCTTGTAGAAACCGGGGCCACCGACCGTCAGCGCTGCGCCGTTCTTGTTGCTAACGCGAGCGATCGTTGCGTACAGGGCCGTCCGCTTCGACAGGTTGTGCACGTAGCCCAGCGCGAGCTTGTTCGCCTTCGGATCGGGGTTGTTCAAGCCGAAGGGATTGAACGGCTGGTTGTAGTCGTACTTGACGGACGAGTAGGCTGCACGGATGAGTCCCGGGCCGACGGGTACGGTCACACCGAGCAGGTAGCCATTCAGGTCCACGTCTGGGCGGGCTCCGACGATGGGCGTGATTTCGTAATCGCGCGAATTCTTGGCGCGCGACACTTCACCGAACAGCTTCACGGGGCCGAAGTCGTACGAAGCGCCCACATTGAACGTCTTCACGTAGTCGGTGGTGCCTGCGTAGTACTGATCGGCGACCGTGCTGCTGCCGTATGCCACAGCCACGTCCAGGGGGCCATTGGCATAGCCGAAGCGGCCGCCGATGTAGCGGCCGGCACGGCTCTTGGAAGTGCTGCTGTCCTTCGGCGTGAAGCTACCCTTGCTGTACTTGTCGTTCTCGTGGAACGCGTACATCACCTGGCCATAAAAGCCGCCCAGATTCGGCGGCAGGAAATAGCCGATCGAGTTGCTGGCGCGGGAGTAGTTCTGGTTGGCCCCGAACCCGCCGGTGTCCTTGGCGCCATAGGTCTCGGCGTTGAAGCCGTTGGCCGTGTTGATCAGGTTGGCGCCCACACCAAGTGTGCCGAACGGATCGAATACGGTGTCATTCCAGAAGGTCGGGGTGTAGTCGCGGCCCAGGCGCAGTTCGCCGAAACCGCCCGACAGGCTCACAGTCGAACGACGTGCGAAGCTGGCAACTCCGGTTGCACCGTCGTCGTTGGTGATGGGGGCTTCGAGCCAGAAGCTGGCGGCCAAGCCGCCGCCCAGGTCTTCCGTGCCGCGGAAGCCGAGCCGGCTCGAGTTATAGGCCGAGTTGGCCAAAGCCCTGCGGCTGACCTTGACGCTGCCCTGGTTCGTGTAGGTGGAAGCGCCGAAGCTGTTGGGCAGAACGGTAGGCTTCAGGTCACGCGAACTCGACGAGTAGCCGCTGATCGACGCGTCGACCACACCAAACAGCGTGACGGACGACTGAGCCGAGGCAACACCGGCAACAGCCAGGGCAGCCAGAGCAACTGCCCTTTTCGAGGGAAAACTAGAGTGGTGACAGGGCGGACGAGGCCGTTCGGGCAAGAAAAAAGCCCCGAGCTTTGCAGCTCGGGGCTAAATCCACCAATTGGAAGGGTGGAGGAGACAACTGGGTGCGCATACGTTTGCGCAATGAAATAAAGTATATCGACTGTTTGTTGCGTTGCAACAAGCGAGTGATGCTTTTCCCACACACAAATGGATGTTGGCGTGCATTTTGCCCTGCATCCCAGACCTGGAAACCCGAAAACCATGGAATGCACAGTAAGTTGGACCGGCGATGCCGGCACGCGATCGGCCATGGGCTTCGTTGCCGAGACGGGCAGCGGCCACGTCCTGATGATGGACGGCGCCCCCGATGCCGCGAAGCCCGAGAATGGCGGCCAGAACCTGGCGGCGCGGCCGATGGAGACCGTTCTGGCCGGTACCGGCGGGTGCACCGCCTATGACGTGGTGCTGATCCTGAAGCGCGGACGGCACCGTGTCGAACGCTGCAGCGTCAAGCTGACCAGCGAGCGCGCCGAGAAAGATCCCAAGGTCTTCACCAAGATCCACATGCATTTCACAGTGGCGGGCAAGGGAATCCCGGCCTCCGCCGTGGAACGGGCGATCGCGCTGAGCCACGACACCTATTGCTCCGCCAGCATCATGCTGGCGAAGACGGCCGAGATCACCACCAGTTTCGACCTGATCGAAACCTGAGCCGCTCAGCCTAGATGCGGTGCGCCAGCGTGGTCATCACGCGGGAAGCGGCACGCATCATCGCCTTGGCTGGCGCCGGCAACTCCGCCGCGCCGGCGTCGACGGCCTGCGACGCATGGCGGGCTTCGTCGACTTTCATCTGCTCGACCACTGCCCTCGAGGCGCTGTCTCCAGATGGCAGGCGGTCGAGGTGGCTGTCCAGGTGGGCCTCCACCTGGCGTTCGGTTTCCGCGACGAATCCCAGGCTCAGCGGATCTCCCAGTCGGCCCGCGACCAGGCCGAGGCCGAAAGCACCCGCATACCAGAGCGGGTTCAGGATCGATGGGCGGGCGCCCAGTTCATCCAGCCGTTGCCGGGTCCATGCCAGGTGGTCGGTTTCTTCGTGCGCCGCCTCGATGAAGCGAGCGCGCAGCGCCGGATCGCGTGCTACAGCCGCCTGGGCCGTGTAAAGCGCCTGGGCGCAGACTTCGCCGACGTGGTTCACGCGCATCAGGGCCCCGGCTTCCCGACGCTCTGCTTCGCTCAATTCGCCCGTCGCCTGGGAGGGTGCTGGAATCGCCCGGGTAGCGTGGGGGCGGGCAAAAAGCGTGCGCAACGCCGAATCTGCCGCGGTCAGAACTGAGTCGATCATGAGCGTCATGGGGCTATTTGAACGCACATGGGAAATGCCCTGCCACGGGCGCATGATTTTTCACAATATGGTGTATCTCGGGCCATAAGTCCTTTGTTGCAGGCGTGCAACGAAACGCGCGGGCCATCCAAGATTTCGGGCGATTTGTTTTGCCCTGCCGCAGCGGCTCTGGTGCAATAGCATCAACTTCCCAAAAGGAGGTTGGCCCGGGGTCCGGTGGGAGCACAAAAGTGCCAGTCACGGTGAGCCCTTCGCACCGGAGCCCTATGTTTAACCTTGGAGAAACTTGCAATGAAAAAATCTCTAGTTGCTCTGGCTGCCCTGGCTGTTGCCGGTGTTGCCTCGGCTCAGTCGTCCGTCACGCTGTTTGGTGTGGTCGACGCGTCGATCAGCGGCTATTCGAGCACCTCGCGCGACCTGCAGCCGACGGTGTTCCCCAACGCTTTCGGTATTCCCGTTTACCTGAACCAGGGTTCGGTCAAGGTCAGCAGCCGTCAGCTGGCTAACTCGGGCTACAACTCCAGCCGTCTGGGCTTCCGTGGTACGGAAGATCTGGGTGGTGGCCTGGCAGCCAGCTTCTGGCTCGAAGCCCCGATCACCAACGACGACGGCCAGCAAGGCGTTTCGACGTTCGCACGTCGTTCGACCGTGAGCCTGTCGGGTGGTTTCGGTGAACTGCGCCTGGGTCGTGACTACACCCCCACGTTCTGGAACGACACCGTGTTCGATCCGTTCGGCACCAACGGCGTTGGTACCAACCTGATCTTCTCGGCCGCTAACGCCCTGAACACGTTCAATGGCACGGCTCCCGCCGCTGTTCCTGGCATCTCGAACGTGAGCACGAGCAACTACGTTCGCGCAAGCAACACGATCGGCTACTTCCTGCCGCCGAACCTGGGTGGCTTCTATGGCCAAGTCCAGTACGGCTTCAGCGAGAAGAACAAGTACAGCCCGGGTACCGCTACGCCCGCTACCGACAACATCGCACGCACCGGCCGTTACGTTGGTGGCCGCTTCGGCTACGCCAATGGTCCTCTGGACGTGGCAGTTGCTTACGGCAGCAGCACGGTTGGCGATCAGTACTACATCGGTACGACCACCAAGACCAACACCCTGAACCTGGGCGCTTCGTATGACTTCGGTCCCGTGAAGCTGTTCGGTGAAGTGTCGAAGCTGAAAAACAAGGTCGACTACGAAGTCACCCCGTTCCTGGGCGGCCGTCCTGACGTGGACGTCACCGGCTACCTGCTCGGCGTGACCGTGCCGGTCGGTGCTGGCCTGATCCGCGCTTCGTACTCGCAAGTCAAGTACGACCGCAATCTGCCGTTCGACTTCTTCAACCCCGCCAACAACAACGACCCGAAGGCTAACAAGCTGGCTCTGGGCTACGTTCACAACCTGTCGAAGCGCACGGCTCTGTACGCAACGATCGCTCGCGTGAGCAACAAGAACGGCGCTGCGTTCACGGTTGGCGGCCCCGCCTTCATCACCACCGGCGGCTTCACCCCGAAGAGCTCCACCGGCTACGACTTCGGTATCCGTCACGCTTTCTAATCTGACGCTGGCGCAAGCCAGCTTCGGTTAAAAAGTCAAAAAGCCACTCGGCGCAAGCCGAGTGGCTTTTTTTCGTCCGGTCCCGGCGTGAAGCCCCGGGGAAATCACGATGCGCACCCCCGGGGAACCACCGTGCGGGCACGCACCTTGCACTGCTAGCATGCCCGTTCACTTTGCTTGCTGAATGATCGCCTTTGTACTGCGCCGCCTGATCCAGGCCGTGATCGTGATGATCGCGGTCGCGTTCATCGCCTTCCTTCTTTTTCAATACGTCGGCGACCCTGTCGTGTTCCTTCTGGGCCAGGACGCCAAGCCCGAGCAGATCCGCGAGCTGCGCGCCGCATTGGGGCTAGACCAACCCTTCTTCGTGCAGTTCTGGCACTTTCTCGTGAATGCGGCGCAGGGCGAGTTCGGCCTGAGCCTGCGCCAGGGCGCGAAAGTGTCGCGCCTGATCGGCGAGCGCTTCCCGGCCACGCTCGAGCTCGCGCTCGTGGCGGCGGTGCTGGCGCTCTTCATCGGCATCCCGATGGGCGTGTACACCGCGCTGCGCCGCGGCACCTTCATGAGCCAGGTGTTCATGACCGTCTCGCTGCTCGGCGTGTCGCTGCCCACCTTCCTCATCGGCATCCTGCTGATCCTGGTCTTCGCTGTCACGCTGGGCTGGTTCCCGAGCTTCGGCCGCGGCGAGACAGTGAAGTTCGGCTGGTGGACCAGCGGGCTCTTCAGCGCCGATGGCTGGCAGCACATCGTGCTGCCGGCGGTGACGCTGGCGATCTTCCAGCTCACGCTGATCATGCGGCTGGTGCGCGCCGAGATGCTGGAGGTGCTGCGCACCGACTACATCAAGTTCGCGCGCGCACGCGGCCTTTCGAACCGCGCCATCCATTTCGGCCATGCGCTGAAGAACACGCTGGTGCCGGTGATGACCATCACCGGCCTGCAGCTCGGCGGTCTCATCGCCTTCGCGATCATCACCGAGTCGGTGTTCCAGTGGCCCGGCATGGGCCTGCTCTTCATCCAGGCCGTGACCTTCGCCGACATCCCGGTGATGGCCGCCTACCTGTGCCTCATCGCCCTGATCTTCGTGGTGATCAACCTCGTGGTCGACCTGCTGTATTTCGTGGTCGATCCGCGCCTGCGCGTGGGCAAGGCGGGAGGACACTGACATGGCCGCAGCAGCCACGCCCATGGTTCCGCGCCTGAAGGCCTCCGGCCGTGCCTTCGCACACATCGCGAACTTCTACCCCGAGATCGAGGCTTTCCGCCGCGACCTCCATGCCCACCCCGAACTCGGTTTCGAAGAGGTCTACACCTCCGGCCGCGTGCGCGAAGCGCTACGCGCCTGCGGCGTCGACGAGATCCACGAGGGCATTGGCAAGACCGGCGTGGTCGGCGTCATCCGCGGCCGCTCGACGGCCAGCGGCCGCATGATCGGCCTGCGCGCCGACATGGACGCGCTGCCGATGCGCGAGGACAACGACTTCGGCTGGCGCTCCGCCTGCGACGGCCTGATGCACGGCTGCGGCCACGACGGCCACACCGCAATGCTGGTCGGCGCCGCGCGCTACCTCGCCGAGACGCGCGACTTCGACGGCACCGCGGTGCTGATCTTCCAGCCCGGCGAGGAGGGCTTCGCCGGCGCGCGCGTGATGATCGAGGACGGCCTCTTCGACCGCTTCCCGGTAGATGCCGTCTACGCCATGCACAACTGGCCCGCCATGCCGGCCGGCACCGTCGGCATCAACCGCGGCGCGATGATGGCCGCGGCCGACCGCATCACCATCGAGATCAAGGGCAAGGGCGGCCACGGCGCGCACGCCTACCAGACCATCGACCCGGTGATCGTCGCGGCGCACATCATCACGGCGGCGCAAACGATCGTGTCGCGCAACGTGCGACCGATCGACGCGGCCGTCATCAGCATCTGCGCGATGCAGGCCGGCGACCTCGGCGCGATGAGCGTGGTGCCCGGCGAGGCCACGCTGGTGGGCACCGTGCGCACCTTCAGCTCGCGCGTGCAGGCGCAGGTCGAGCAGCGCCTGAACGAGCTGTGCGCGGCCATCGCCTCCGGCTTCGGCGCCACCGCCAGCGTCAGGTACGAGCGCATCTACCCGGCCACCATCAACACCTCTCCGGAGGCAATGTTCGCCGCCGACGTGGCCGAGTCGCTGGTCGGCGCGCGCAATGTCGAGCGCAGCATGGAGCCCAGCATGGGCGCCGAGGACTTCTCCTTCATGCTGCAGAAGAAGGCGGGCGCCTATCTGCGCATCGGCCAGGACGTACGCGACGGCGCCTACCTCCACAACAGCCGCTACGACTTCAATGACGAGATCCTGCCGCTCGGCGCCGCGCTGCATGCCGGCCTGATCGAGCAGGGCATGCCGCTCGCCGCTACCCGCGGCGCGCAGCCAGGGAAAGCAGCCGCCACCGCGGCGACGTGATTTGTTCGATTCCAACCCGAGGAGTGTTCCCATGAGTTTCATCAAGAAGAATGTGGCCGCGGCCGCCGTTTTGTGCGCCTTGAGCGCCGTCAGCATGGTCGCCGGCGCGCAGACCATCCGCATCGCGAACCAGGGGGACGCGCTATCGCTGGACCCGCACTCGCTCAACGAGTCGCTGCAGCTGAGCGTCACCGCCAACGTCTATGAAACCCTCGTGGGACGCAACAAGGACCTGACCCTGGCGCCGCTGCTGGCCACCAGCTGGAAGCAGACCTCGCCCAACGTCTGGCGCTTCGAACTGCGCAAGGGCGTGGTGTTCCACGACGGCACGCCGTTCACCGCCGACGACGTGGTCTTCAGCTTCGCGCGCGCCCAGGGCGACGGCTCCGACCTGCGCGCCACGCTCAGCGACATCAAGGCCGTGCGCAAGGTCGGCGACCTCGCCGTCGAGATCGAGACCAACGGTCCCTTCCCCATCCTGCCCGACGTGATCTCGCTGACGATGATCATGAGCAAGAAATGGTGCGAGGAGAACCAGGCCACCAAGCCGGTCGACCGCCGCAAGGGCATCGAGAACACGGCTTCTTTCAAGGCCAACGGCACCGGGCCGTTCCGCGTGCGCGAGCGTCAGCCGAACGTGCGTACCGTGTTCACGCGCAACGGCACCTACTGGGGCAAGATCGAAGGCAACGCGCAGGAGATCGTCTTCACGCCCATCGCCAACCCCGCCACCCGCGTGGCCGCGCTGGTCTCCGGCGAAGTCGACGTGATGGAGCCGGTGCCGGTGCAGGACATCGCCCGCATCAACGCCGCGCCCAACGCCCGCGTGATCACCGGCCCCGAGCTGCGCACCATCTTCCTGGGCATGGACCAGAAGCGCGACGAGCTGCAGTACTCGAACATCAAGGGCAAGAACCCGTTCAAGGACAAGCGCGTCCGCCAGGCCTTCTACCAGGCCATCGACATCGCCGGCATCCAGCGCACCGTGATGCGCGGCGCCTCGCGTCCCACCGGCCTGCTGGTCGGCCCCGGCATCAACGGCTGGAGCGCCGAGCAGGACAAGCGCCTGCCCTTCGACGTCGAAGCCGCCAAGAAGCTGCTGACCGAGGCCGGCTACCCCAACGGCTTCGAGGTGTCGCTGAACTGCCCGAACGACCGCTACGTCAACGACGGCCAGGTCTGCCAGAGCGTGGCCTCCAACCTCGCGAAGATCGGCGTCAAGATCAACCTCGTGGCCGAGACCAAGGGCACCTACTTCCCGAAGGTGCTGCGCCGCGACACCAGCTTCTACATGCTGGGCTGGACCCCGACCACCTATGACGCGCACAACGCGCTGAGCTCGCTCACCGCCTGCCCCGACGACAAGGGCACCGGCCAGTTCAACCTGGGCGCGTATTGCAACCCCAAGCTCGACGAGCTGACCAAGAAGATCCAGTCGGAAACCGACAAGGCCAAGCGCAACGAGATGATCAAGGAGGCGTTCAAGATCCACGCCGACGACATCGGCCACCTGCCGCTGCATCAGCAGTCGCTGGCCTGGGGCGTGAGCAAGAAGGTCGAGCTGGTGCAACTGGCCGACAACTTCATGTACTTCAAGTGGATGAGCATCAAGCCCTGATGCCGCCGGCCGCCGGCTGATCGATCGAACAAGGCGGCCTGTCCATGGGCCCGCTTCCTGCGGGCCCATTCCTTTTTGCTTCACGATGAAAATTAACCCCCACGCTTCCCTTGCTGCGCAAGGTCCGCTGCCCCCCGAGGGGGCCGCTTTTCATCTTGGGGCGGCCCGGCGATGAAGAAAACACTCGCTCGTTGGCTCGACAGCGATGTCGGCTACAGCTTCCGCACATCGCCCGTGGCCATGGCCGCGGCGCTGATCGCGCTGGTCTGCGTGTTCTGCGCGGTGTTCGCCGGCTGGGTCTCGCCTCACAACCCCTTCGACCTCGCCACCCTCGAGCTGGGCGACGCGCGGCTACCGCCCGCATGGAGCGCCGAAGGCTCTTCCAAATACCTGCTGGGCACAGATGACCAGGGCCGCGACATCCTCTCGGCCGTGATCTACGGCGCGCGCATCTCGCTGATCGTCGGCCTCGTGTCGGTGGTGCTGTCGGTGGCCGTCGGCGTGGTGCTGGGCCTGCTGGCCGGCTTCTTCGGCGGCTGGCTCGATTCCTTCCTCATGCGCGTGTGCGACGTGATGCTGTCGTTCCCGCCGATCCTGGTCGCGCTGCTGATCGCTGGCGTCGGGCGCGCGCTCTTTCCGGGGGCGCACGAGTCGCTCGCCTTCGGGGTGCTGATCATCTCCATCTCGCTGACCGGCTGGGTGCAATACGCGCGCACGGTGCGCGGCTCCACGCTGGTGGAGCGCAACAAGGAATACGTGCAGGCCGCGCGCGTGACCGGCGTGGCGCCGCTGCGCATCATGCTGCGCCACGTGCTGCCCAACGTGCTGGGGCCGGTGACGGTGCTCGCCACGATCCAGGTGGCGACGGCGATCATCACCGAGGCCACGCTGTCCTTCCTGGGCGTGGGCGTGCCGCCGACCTCGCCCTCGCTGGGCACGCTCATCAGCATCGGCAACCAGTACCTGTTCTCGGGCGAATGGTGGATCACGGTGTTTCCGGGCCTGATGCTGGTGCTGATCGCGCTCAGCGTGAACCTGCTGGGCGACTGGCTGCGCGACGCGCTCAACCCCCGCCTGCGATGAAAGAGGTAGCGCCATGAGCCTGTTGCAAGTCAAAGACCTCGTCGTCGAATTCCCCCACCGCCGCGGCACGCTGCGCGCGCTGGACCGCATTTCCTTCGACATCGCACCCGGTGAAATCCTGGGCGTGGTGGGCGAATCGGGCGCCGGCAAGTCGCTCACGGGCGCGGCCATCATCGGCCTGCTGGAGCCTCCGGGCCGTGTGGCCGGCGGCGAGATCGTGCTGGAGGGCCAGCGCATCGACAACCTCGGCTTCGAGGCGATGCGGCCCATTCGCGGCCGAAAGATCGGTGCGATCTTCCAGGACCCGCTGACCTCGCTGAACCCGCTCTATACCGTGGGCCGCCAGCTGGTGGAAACCATCCGCGCGCACCTGCCGGTGACCGAGGCCGAGGCACGCAAGCGCGCCATCGGCCTGCTGCAGGACACCGGCATTCCGGCCGCCGAGCAGCGCATCGACCACTTCCCGCACCAGTTCTCTGGCGGCATGCGCCAGCGCGTGGTGATCGCGCTCGCGCTCGCGGCCGAGCCCAAGCTCATCGTGGCCGACGAGCCGACCACCGCGCTCGACGTGTCGATCCAGGCGCAGATCATCCAGCTGCTCAAGCAGGTCTGCAAGGAACGCGGCGCGGCGGTGATGCTGATCACGCACGACATGGGCGTGATCGCCGAGACCTGCGATCGCGTGGCTGTGATGTATGCCGGGCGGATCGCCGAGATCGGTCCGGTGCACGAAGTCATCCACCAGCCCGCGCACCCCTACACCTCTGGCCTGATGGGCTCGATTCCCGACATGACCAGCGACCGCGAGCGCCTCAACCAGATCGACGGCGCGATGCCGCGGCTCAATGCCATCCCGGCCGGCTGCGCCTACAACCCGCGGTGCCCGCGCACCTTCGCACGCTGCCTGGTGGAGCGGCCCGAGCTCATGCATGCCGGCGCCACTCGCGCCGCCTGCTGGCTGCACGACGCCGCCGATCCGCATGCAGGCCAGGCCGAGATCGCCGCGAGGCACCACGACGCGATGGCGGCCGGCGAACGCGCCACGCCCGAAGCGGCCGAGACCATCGTGGAGGTGACGCGATGAGCGCTGCCGTGAACGAACCGCTCGTCGTCGCCCACGACCTCGCGCGCACCTTCGACGTCTCGCCGCCCTGGCTCAACCGCGTGCTCGAGCGCAAGCCGCGCGTGCTGCTGCACGCGGTGGACGGCGTGAGCTTTTCCATCGAGCGCGGCAAGACGCTGGCGCTGGTGGGCGAATCGGGCTGCGGCAAGAGCACCGTGGCGCGCCTGCTGGTCGGCCTCTACGCGCCCACGCGCGGCGGCCTGAAGTTCGACGGGCAGGACGCGCACGCCGCCTTCAAGACCGCCGAGGGCCGCAAGCTGCGCCGGCGCATCCAGATGATCTTCCAGGACCCGTATGCGAGCCTCAACCCGCGCTGGATCGTGGAAGACATCATCGGCGAGCCGCTGCGCGAGCACGACATCCTCAGCGACAAGGCCGCGCTGCGCGAGCGCGTGGGCGAGCTGCTGAAGTCTGTCGGCCTCTCGCCGCTGGACATGAGCAAGTACCCGCACCAGTTCTCGGGCGGCCAGCGCCAGCGCATCTCCATTGCGCGCGCGCTCGCCACGCAGCCCGAGTTCCTGGTGTGCGACGAGCCCACTTCCGCGCTCGATGTGAGCGTGCAGGCGCAGGTGCTCAACATCATGAAGGACCTGCAGCGCGAGCAGGGCCTGACCTACCTCTTCATCTCGCACAACCTCGCCGTGGTGCGCCACGTGGCCGACCAGGTGGGCGTGATGTACCTGGGCCGGCTGGTCGAGGTGGCGGACAAGCAGGACCTGTTCTCGACGCCGCGCCATCCGTACACGCGCATGCTGCTGGACGCCATCCCGCAGATGAAGCAGACCGGCCGCGCCCGCACCCCGGTGCAGGGCGAGGTCCCGAACCCGCTGAACCCGCCCGCGGGCTGTGCCTTTCATCCACGCTGCCCGCATGCGAATGCGCGCTGCTCGGCGGAGCGGCCGAAGCTGTCGAGCATCGGCGGCGTGCAGGTGGCCTGCCACGCGGTGGAAGAAGGGTGCATCTAGCGGCCGCCTCTTCGGCTTGCGGGAAAGTGTGCGTAAACGCACGGCGTTGCACCGCGAACCGCCGCAGAGTCGGGTGATGCCCATGACCACGACCCTCGCTACCTCCGACCTCGGCCGCCGCGGCTTCCTGATGGGCACTGCCCTGGGCGCGACGGCGGTGCTGGCCTCATTGGCCTGCAGCGTGCAGGCCGCGGGCACGGCCGGGCGCCGCATGCCGGTGATCTTCATCGGCCACGGCTCGCCGATGAACGCCATCACCGACAACGCCTTCACGCGCCGGCTGGCGGCGTGGGGCAGGGAGCTGCCGCGGCCGTCGGCGATCCTCAGCGTGTCGGCGCACTGGCTCAGCCGGGGCGCCACCGGCGTCGGCATCCAGGAGCGGCCGAAGACGATCCACGACTTCGGGGGTTTTCCCCAGGCACTGTTCGACATCGAGTACCCCGCACCAGGTCATCCAGGGCTCGCCCGCGAGACCGTCGGGGTGGTGAAGCAGGCGCCGGTCATCGCCACCGACCAGTGGGGCCTGGACCACGGCACGTGGACGGTGCTGAAGTACCTCTACCCCAAGGCCGACATCCCGGTGTTCCAGCTCAGCATCGACTACGACAAGCCGGCCGCATTCCACTATGCGGTCGGGCGCGACCTGGCCGCGTTGCGCGACAAGGGCGTGCTGGTGATGGGCAGCGGCAACGTGGTTCACAACCTGCGCGCCACCGACCGTGGCACGCCGGACGGCCTGCGCGCGAGCCGGCCATGGGCGCAGTCGTTCGACGATGCGGTGAAGTCGGCGCTGGCGGGCCGCGACGATCGCGCGCTGGTCGACTACGCGAAGCTCGAAGGAGCAGCCACCGCCGTGGCTATGCCCGATCACTACTACCCGTTCCTCTACGCGCTGGGCGCCGCCGGAAGCAGCGAGCGCGCGAAGACGGTCTACGAGGGGTTCCAGTCGGGCACGCTCAGCATGCGTTGCCTGCAGTTCGGCTGAGCTTTGGCCCGGCTGGGGGCAGCGCTTACTGCTCCTCGCCCCACGAGAAGCCGTCGCGCGCGATCATCGCGCTCGATGCGCTCGGCCCCCAGGTGCCGGCCGCATAGGGACGCGGGCCGCCGTCCGACTCCCAGCTGTCGAGCAGCGGCTCGACCCAGCGCCATGCTTCTTCCTGCTCGTCGCTGCGCACGAACAGGTTCAGCCGGCCGTCGATCACGTCCAGCAGCAGGCGCTCGTAGGCGCCCACGCGCTCGGAGCCGAAGCGCTTGTCGAAGTCGAGGTCGAGCTGCACGGGCGCCAACTGGGCGGCCGTGCTCTGGTTGCCGTTGGTGCGCTGGCGGTTGTCCTGGGCCTGCGCGAGCATGTGCAGCTCCAGCCCGTCCTTGGGCTGCAGGTTGATCACCAGCTTGTTGACGTTGCCGGCCGGCGCGCGGTAGATGGCGTGCGGCGTGGGCCTGAAGTTGACCTCGATGCGCGCGTCGCGCGAGGCCAGGCGCTTGCCGGTGCGGATGTAGAAGGGCACGCCGGCCCAGCGCCAGTTGGCGATCTCGGTGCGCAGCGCCACGAAGGTCTCGGTGCGGCTGTCGGGGCTCACGCCCGGCTCGTCGCGGTAGCCCTGCACCCGTTCGCCGTAGGCCGTGCCGGCCGTGTACTGGCCGCGCACCGTGTGCAGGCCCAGGGTTTCGGGTGTCCAGGGCTTGAGTGCGCGCAGAACCTTGAGTTTTTCGTCGCGGATGGCGTCGGCGTGCGAGTTGATCGGCGGCTCCATGCCGATCGCGCACAGCAGCTGCAGTGCGTGGTTCTGCACCATGTCGCGCAGCGCGCCGGTCTGGTCGTAGAAGGCGCCGCGCTTTTCCACGCCCAGGTCTTCGGCGATGGTGATCTGGATGTTGGCGATGTGCTCGCGGCGCCAGATGGGCTCGAACAGCGCATTGCCGAAGCGCATCGCGAACAGGTTCTGCACCGAGGGCTTGCCGAGGTAGTGGTCGATGCGAAAGACCTGCTTCTCCTCGAGCACCTTGCCCACGGCGGAATTGATGGCGCGGTTGGAGGCCAGGTCGTGGCCCAGCGGCTTCTCGAGCACGATGCGGGTGCGCGGGCCGTTCAGGCCGGCCGCGGCGATCTGCTCGACCACCTGGGTGAAGAGCGCCGGCGCGGTGGCCACGTACATCACCACCGTCTTGGCGTCGCGCTGCTTGAGCAGGTCGGCCAGCCGGGCGTAGTCGTCGGGCTTGGAGAGGTCCATGCGCAGGTAGTGCAGCATGGAGGCGAACTTCTTGAACTCCTCGGGCGAGGGCCGCTTGGCGCCTTCGACGGCGCTGAAGCGCGACTGGATCAGCTCCCGGTACTGGTCGTCCGACAGGTCGTCCCGCGCCACGCCGACGATGCGCCCGTCGGGTGGCAGGCTGCCGTGGCGGAATGCCTGGAACAGCGCGGGCATGAGCTTGCGCCACGCGAGATCGCCAGTACCGCCGAACAGAACGAGATCGAAGCTCATGAGAAAACTTTCCTTCCTTGTCTGAATGCCTGGCCAGGCCGCCCCGGTCGCGACTCCTCGTCGCAAAGGCGACTGCGCCACCCGCGATGGTACTTGTACGGATTCGCGAAGCCTGTACTAAAGCTACGCTGCCCGATGGCCGCGAGGCCTTTTTTTATTGCTCAGAGGAAGAGAGACCAGATGAACAAGAACAAGTTTCTTGCCGCGGCAGCGCTGCTGGGCCTGTCGGCCACGGCTTCGGCCCAGACCGTCAACGTGATCTGCTCGGTGCAGGCCGAATGGTGCAGCGTGATCTCCACGGTCTACGCCCGCACCACGGGCGTGCGCATCAACATGGCGCTCAAGGGCTCGGGCGAGGCCCTGGCCCAGCTGATCGCCGAGAAGGACAACCCCAAGACCGACGTCTGGTTCGGCGGCACTGGCGACCCGCACCTGCAGGCGGCCGAGCAGGGGCTCACCCTCGAATACAAGTCGCCCACGCTGCCGCAGCTGCACCCGTGGGCGCAGCAGCAGGCCAAGCAGTCGGGCTACAAGACCGTCGGCATCTACTCGGGTCCGCTGGGCTTCGGCTACAACCCCGAGCTGCTGGCCAAGAAGAAGCTGCCCGTGCCCAAGACCTGGGCCGACCTGCTCAAGCCCGAGTACAAGGGCGACATCCAGGTGGCCAACCCGGCCTCCAGCGGCACGGCCTACACCATGATCGCCACGCTGGTGCAGCTCATGGGCGAGGACAAGGCCTTCGACTACCTGAAGGCCCTGCACAAGAACGTCGGCCAGTACACCCGCTCGGGCACCGGCCCGATCAAGGCGGTGGCGCGCGGCGAGACGGCCGTGTCCATCAGCTTCGTGCACGATGGCCCGGGCGAGAAGATGCAGGGCTTCCCGGTCGAGACCATCACGCCCAGCGACGGCACCGGCGCCGAGATCGGCTCCATGAGCATCGTCAAGGGCGCGCGCAACCTCGACGCCGCCAAGAAGTTCTACGAATGGGCGCTGACGCCCGCCGCGCAGGAGCTGGGCGCCGCCAACAAGCAGTTCCAGCTGCCGAGCAACGTGAACGCCAAGCTCGATCCGCGCATTCCCGACTTCAAGAAGATCAAGTTCATCAACTACGACTACGCCAAGTACGGCGCCAGCGCCGAGCGCCGCCGCCTGATCGCGCGCTGGGAGAAGGAAGTCAACTCGCTGCCCCGGTAAGTGGAAGCGCGTGCTATCGAAGGCGCACCGGTCAATCCGGCGTCGCTGGCGGCGGCCCGGCGCTCGCAGCGCTGGGTCTGGGCGTGGGTCGTGCTGGGCTTCGCGGCCTACCTGCTGCTGCCCTGGTATGCGATCCAGGATTCGACCTGGTACGAGGCCGTTCCGCAGGTCTTCGGCCAGGGGGAGGGCGCCAACGGGCTGATGCAAGCCGCCACGCAGGGCCGCGTCTGGCTCTTCGTGGGCCTGGCCGGCCTTCTGCTGTGCGCCGTGGGCGCGTGGCTTCCGGCCGGCAGGACGCAGGGGCGCTGGCTGCTGGCCGGCGGCCTGATCGGCGCGCTGGGGCTCGCCGCTACCGGCTTCACCATCGGCGCGCGCGGCTGGAGCGTGGCCGTGCTCAACGCGCACTTCGGCGAGCTGGCGGTCAACCAGTTCGGCCTCGGCGCGGGCGGCTTCGTGGCGCTCACGGCGCTGGTGCTGCTGGCGGCCTTCGGCATCGCGCGGCTGGGGCTCTTCAAGGGCGACCTGTTCGTGTCCGCCGCGGTGGTCGGCTGCGGCGTGCTGATGGCGCTTTTCATCGCCTATCCGGTGAGCAAGGCGCTGTCGGGCGCTTTCTTCGATGAAGACGGGCAGTGGTCGGCCGCCGCCTTCTTCGCTCGCGTATTCACCGAGCGCATCTGGGGGCTGGGCTGCCTTGCGGGCGGCGTGCGTTGCGGCGTGGCCTGGAACACGCTGGTGCTGGCGCTGCTCACGGCCGCCGGAACCACCTTCCTCGGCACGCTGATGGCGCTGATGGCCGAGCGCGGCAGCAAGCGCGGGCAGGGCGCGCTGCGGGTGCTGGCGCTGCTGCCGATCATCACGCCGCCCTTCGTTGTGGGGCTGGGTTTGATCCTGCTCTTCGGCCGCGCGGGCATCGTCAACCAGGTGCTGGAGAGCGTCTTCGGCATCGAGCCCACGCGCTGGTTCTACGGCATGCCGGGCGTGCTGGTGGCGCAGCTCTTCGCCTTCACGCCCATCGCCTTCATGATCATGCGCGGCGTGGTGCAGGGCATCGCGCCCAGCCTGGAGGAGGCCGCGCAGATGCTGCGCGCCGACCGGCGCCGGGCCTTCTTCACCATCACGCTGCCGCTGCTGAAGCCCGGGCTGGCCAACGCCTTCCTGGTGGGCTTCATCGAGAGCATCGCCGACTTCGGCAACCCGGTGGTGGTGGGCGGGCAGTTCTCGGTGCTGTCGACCGACATCTTCTTCGCCATCGTCGGCGCGCAGTACGACCAGGGCCGCGCGGCCTCGCTGGCCTGGGTGCTCACGCTGTTCGCGCTCGGCGTTTTCGCGCTGCAGCGCGGCCTGCTCGGCAAGCAGAACTACACCACCGTCGGCGGCAAGGGGGACGCCGGCATCCCGATGGCGCTGCCCGACGGCGTGCGCCGGACCATCCTCTGCATCGCCTTGCCCTGGATCGCCTTCACCGCGGTGGTCTACCTGTTCGCCTTCGCGGGCGGCTTCGTGCAGACCTGGGGCCGCGACTACACCTTCACGCTGAACCACTTTAAGACGGCGTTCTCGCTCGAGTGGGGGCAGTTCGGGCTGGTGTGGGCCGGCACCGCCTGGAACTCGCTGCTCACCACGCTCAAGCTGGCGGGCATCTCGGCGCCCATCACCGCGGCGCTGGGCCTGCTGATCGCGTGGCTGCTGGCGCGCAACGAGTTCAGGGGGCAGGGCCTCTTCGAGTTCGGCGCGCTGCTGGCCTTCGCGATTCCGGGCACGGTGTTGGGCGTGAGCTACATCCTGGCCTTCAATGTGCCGCCCTTCGAACTCACGGGCACGGGGCTGATCATCGTGCTGTGCTTCATGTTCCGGAACCTGCCGGTGGGCGTGCGCGCCGGCACGGCGGCCTTCAAGCAGCTCGACCGCTCGCTGGACGAGGCTTCGCTGATGCTGCGCGCATCGACCTCGCAGACGCTCTTCCGGGTGGTGCTGCCGCTGCTGAAGCCGGCGCTGGTGGCCGCGCTGGTCTACAGCTTCGTGCGCGCGATGACGACGGTGAGTGCCGTGATCTTCCTGGTCACGGCCGAGAACGAGCTCGCCACCACCTACATCATCGGCCGCGTGGGCAACGGCGACTACGGCATCGCGCTGGCGTACTGCACGGTGCTGATGATCCTGATGTCGCTGGCCATCGCGCTGGTGCAATGGGTGGTCGGCGAGCGCAGGCTGGGACGGCGCGGCACCGCGCCGGTGTTGACCCAGTGAATACGGGCAGCCGAACGCAGAGGTCGCAGAAGTTGCGCAGAAGTCGCGAAAGGAACATCCAGAAATTTCCTTTGGGTTTCTTTTGCGACTTCTGCGCAATCTTCGCGACTTCTGCGTTCTGAAATTTGGGGTTCTGACTTCATGAGCAACGGCATCGAATTCCGCAACGTCACCAAGCGCTACGGCGCAGACAAGAACGCGCCGCTGGCCGTCAAGGGCATCAGCTTCGAGGTGCCGGTGGGCACGCTCACCACGATCCTCGGCCCCTCGGGCTGCGGCAAGACGACCACGCTGCGCATGATCGCGGGGCTCGAGTCGCCCACCTCGGGGTCGATCCTGATGGGCGGGCGCGACGTCACCACGCTGGGGCCGGCCGAGCGCAACGTGAGCATGATGTTCCAGAGCTACGCGCTGTTCCCGCACATGAACGTGATCGAGAACGTGGCCTACGGGCTGCGCATGAGCGGCGTGAAGAAGGAGGAGGCCGCGGCGCGGGCGCGCGAGGCGCTGCGCGGCGTGGGGCTGGTCGGCTTCGACGAGCGGCTGCCCAGCGAGCTTTCGGGCGGCCAGCAGCAGCGGGTGGCGCTGGCGCGCGCGCTGGTGCTGGAGCCGGCGGTGCTGCTCTTCGACGAGCCGCTGTCGAACCTCGACGCCCGGCTGCGCCGCGAGATGCGCGAGGAGATCCGCGCGCTGCAGCAGCGGCTGAAGCTCACGGTGGCCTACGTCACGCACGACCAGAGCGAGGCGCTGGCGGTGAGCGACCAGATCATCGTGATGGACCACGGCGTGATCGCCCAGCGCGGCACGCCCGAGCAGCTCTACGGCCGGCCCGAGAGCGAGTTCGTCGCCGGTTTCATGGGCGAGGCGATGGTGTTCCCGGCGGTGGCCGAGGCCGACGGCAGCGTGGCGCTAGGCCCCTTGCGCCTGCAGCCGCGCTATGCGGTGGCGCCCGGCGCGGTGAAGGTGGCGGTGCGGCCGGAGGCGTGGCAGATCGGTGCTCCGGGTGGCTTGCCGGCCACGCTTCGCAAGGCCGCCTACCTCGGCAGTTTCTACGAATACGGCTTCGACACCACCCTGGGGCCGGTCTTCGTGGTGTCGACCGACCTGTCCAGCCCGCTGGCGACCGGCGCGCAGACCACCCTGTCCCTTGGAGCCCATGGCGTGAGCGTGGTGCCCGGCGCATGAAACAATGGGGCCATGAACGTGGTTTTCGACCTGGGCGCCGTGCTGTTCGCATGGGAGCCCACCCGGCTGGTACAGGCCCATCTCGCTCCACACGCACCCACTGAAGCCGCCGCGGCGGCCATGGGCCGCGCGCTCTTCCATCACGACGACTGGACCAGCTTCGATTGCGGCACCCGCACGCTGGCCGATTCCATCGCCCGCATGTCGGCCCGGCTGGCGCTGCCGCCGGAACCGCTTTTCGCCATGCTCGACGGGCTGGGCGAGCGGCTGGAGCCGATCGGCGTCACCGTCGAGATGCTCGAACAGCTGATCGCCCACCGCGACGCCGGTCAGCCGCTGCGGCTGTACTACCTGTCGAACATGCCCTCGCCTTATGCCCGTGCCATCGAGCGCCGGCATGCCTTCATGGGGCGCTTCGACGGCGGCGTGTTCTCGGGGGACGTGAAATTCCTCAAGCCAGAGCGCGAGATCTACGAGGTCCTGGCGACGCGCCATGCGCTCGACCCGGCGCAGACCGTGTTCATCGACGACTCGGCCGCCAACGTCGAGGCGGCGCGCGCCTTCGGCTGGCACGCCATCCACTGCACCTCGCCGGCCATGCTGCCCTCGCAGCTGCAGCGCTACCTGCCGGTCAGCGTCACATTGCCGGTGTCGAACCCCAGGCTGCGGGCGTAGTCCAGCTCGGCCTGCAGCACCGCGTCTTCCAGGCGCGGTGCGCGCGAGAGCACCCAGAGGTACTTGCGGTCAGGCGTGCCGACCAGAGACACCTGGTAGTCGCGGTCCAGCTTCAGGATCCAGTAGTCGCCCCAGACCATCGGCAGCCATCCCAGCCAGGCCGGGGCGAAGCGCACTTCGAGGCGGCCCGCGCCGGGCTGTCCTGCCACCGGCACCACGCGGGCCGTGCCGACGGCCTCGTCGAAATTCCCGTCGTCCCGCAGGCAGCGGTTGCGAACCTGCACCGTGCCATCGGGCTGGGGCGTGTACTCGGCGCTCACCGGGCCCGCGCATTGCTTCTGGAAGCGGTTCGGCAGGCGAGCCTGTTCGTGCCAGATGCCGGCATAGCGCTGCAGGTCGACGGGCGCCACCACCTGCAGCGGCGCGCGCATCAGCGGGGCGCCGTCGGCGGGGCCCGCGGGCTGGGCACGCGCCGTGCGTGCGGCACCCAGCGCGAACCACGTTGCCACCCCGCCCACGACGAAGGCCGTGGCCATCGCGCCGATCGCATTGCTGGTGCGGCGGTCGTCGAAGGGCCTGACGTTGGCGGGAGGTCGGCGAGTGGTCATGAGGGCTCCTGAAGGGAAAGACTTTGCGTCTGCTGAAACTGCTGAAGACATTCGCAGTAGGGCAAAGCCTAGCCGCGCGGCGGGCGCCGGGCCGTCAGCCACGGACCACAGGCGCTGTAGGGCGCCAAGGGGAGAGCCAGGGGACACCAGCGGGGGCGGAAACCGCAGAAGAAACCGACAACCCCACTCGGCTCAGGCCGATGGAGCCGCGCGGAAACCCGTGCTACGGTGCGCATGAAAACATCGGCCGACGCGCAACTGCGTGCAGGTCTTGTCACAACCGGCACAGGATAATGATTTCATGAACCAACTCGATGCACTCCGCCAGTGGACCACCGTTGTCGCCGACACCGGTGACTTCAAACAGCTCAGCATTTCCAAGCCGCAGGACGCGACCACCAATCCGTCGCTGATCCTCAAGGCCGTGCAGAAGCCCGAGTACCGGCCTCTGCTCGACGAGACCGTGAAGAAGCACGCAGGCAAGCCGCTCGACGAAGTCATCGACCGCTTGCTGGTGCGCTTCGGCACCGAGATCCTCTCCATCATCCCGGGCCGCGTCTCCACCGAGGTCGATGCCCGCCTGTCCTTCGACACGGCCGCGACCGTCGCGCGCGGCGAGCGCATCGTGGCGCTGTACAAGGCCGAAGGCATCGACACCGAAAAGCGCCTGCTCATCAAGGTGGCCTCCACCTGGGAAGGCATCGAGGCCGCGCGCCAGCTCGAGCGCAAGGGCATCCGCACCAACCTGACGCTGCTGTTCTCCTTCGCGCAGGCCGTGGCCTGCGGCGCGGCGGGCGTGCAACTGATCTCGCCCTTCGTGGGCCGCATCTACGACTGGTACAAGAAGTCGGCCGGCGCCAACTGGAACGAGGCGGAGAGCGCCGGTGCCAACGACCCCGGCGTGAAGTCGGTGCGCCAGATCTATGCCTACTACAAGCAGCACGGCATCAAGACCGAAGTGATGGGCGCGAGCTTCCGCAACGTGGGGCAGATCAAGGCCCTGGCCGGCTGCGACCTGCTGACCATCAGCCCCGAGCTGCTGGCGGAGCTGGCCGCGAGCAACGAGCCGCTGCAGCATGCGCTCGACCCCAAGGCCACCGGCGCCGACATCGCCAAGGTCAGCTACGACGAGGCGGGCTTCCGCTTCGCGCTCAATGAAGACGCCATGGCCACCGAGAAGCTGGCCGAAGGCATCCGCGCCTTCGCGGCCGACGCCGTGAAGCTCGAGAAGCTCATGCAGGAAAGCGGCAAGTAAAGATGGCCATGACCCTTCGCTGCGACCGCGCGCCGTCCTGGACGCAACTGCAGGCCGGCTTCGACACCGCGGGCCGCCAGTTCGACCTGCGCCACGCCTTCGTGGAAGACGCCGGCCGCTTCGAGCGCTTCAGCCAGGAGGCACCCTTCGTGTTCGCCGACCTGTCGAAGAACCTGATCGACGCGCGCACCGAGGAGCTGCTCTTCAAGCTGGCGCGCGAATGCGGCCTGGAGGCGCATCGCGACGCCATGTTCGCCGGCGAGCACATCAACAACACCGAAGACCGCGCCGTGCTGCACACGCTGCTGCGCGCGCCGGCCGATGCGCCCACGGGCCCTAAGACGGCCAGCGAGCTGCGCGAGGTGCATGCCACGCTCGACGCGATGCTGGCCTATGCAGAGAAGGTGCGCGCCGACCACACGATCACCGACGTGGTCAACATCGGCATCGGGGGCTCCGATCTAGGCCCGCAGATGGCGGTGCTGGCGCTGGCCGAATTCGCCGCGCCGGGCAAGCGCTTCCACTTCGTCTCGAACGTCGATGGCCACGAACTGGCCGGCGTGCTGCAGGGGCTGGCGCCCGAGCACACGCTGTTTCTCATCGCCTCGAAGACCTTCACCACCGCCGAGACGATGACCAACGCGCAGTCGGCCAGGCGCTGGTACGAGCAGTCGGGCGGCACCGACATCGCGGGCCATTTCGCCGCGCTCACCACCAACGTGGAAGCGGCGAAGAAGTTCGGCATCGACACCACCTTCGGCTTCTGGGACTGGGTCGGCGGGCGCTATTCGCTGTGGTCGGCCATCGGCCTGCCGATCGCGCTGGCGATCGGTGCCGAGGGCTTCCGCCGGCTGCTGGCGGGCGCGCATGCGATGGACGAGCACTTCCGCACCGCGCCGCTGGAGCGCAACCTGCCGGTGCGCCTCGGGCTGCTCGATGTCTGGTACCGCAACTTCCACAAGTTCACGAGCCGCAGCATCGCGCCGTACCACAGCGCGTTGAAGCGCGTGCCGGCCTACCTGCAGCAGCTCGAAATGGAGAGCAACGGCAAGCAGGTCGACGCGGACGGCAAGCCGCTGGCCTTCGGCACCTCGCCGGTGCTGTGGGGCGAGCCCGGCACCAACGGCCAGCACGCCTACTTCCAGATGCTGCACCAGGGCACCGACGTGACGCCGCTCGAGTTCGTGGCGGTGCGCGATGCCTCGCACGACCTCGAAGGCCACCACCCCAAGCTGCTGGCCAATGCGCTCGCGCAGGCGCAGGCGCTGATGGTGGGCAAGCTCGACGAGGGCGGCCACAGGAACTTCCCCGGCAACCGGCCGAGCAGTTTCTTCGTGTTCGAGAAGCTCACGCCCGAGGCGCTGGGTGCGTTCCTCGCGATGTACGAGCACCGCGTGTTCACCAGCGGTGCGCTGTGGGGCATCAACAGCTTCGACCAGTGGGGCGTGGAGCTCGGCAAGGTGCTCGCCAAGGACATCGAGCCGCGCCTCGCATCGGGCGACATCACGGGGCTCGATGCCTCCACCGCGGGGCTGCTGAAGCGGCTCGGAAGCTGATCGAGGGCCGCGGGAAAAGCGATTTCGGAGCCTTTTGTTTTAAGCCAGGCTATGGCTTCCGGCTGTATTTGCCGTTGAAAGACGCATCGATATGATGGCCCCGGGAAATTTCCCTGGGACCAATCACAAAAGAGGAGTCGAACAATGGATTTTCAAACAGCGGTCAAGACCTGCTTCAACAAGTACGCCGATTTCAACGGCCGTGCATCGCGTTCCGAGTACTGGTGGTTCGTGCTGGCCGAGGTGATCGTTCTGATCGTCGCCAGCCTCATCCACCAGTACGTCTACGGCATCGCGGCCCTGGCCTTCCTGCTGCCCGCGCTGGCAGTGGGCGCCCGCCGCCTGCATGACATCGGCAAGAGCGGCTGGCTCCAGCTCCTGATGATCATCCCGATCGTCAACCTCGTGCTGATCTACTTCTACGTCCAGCCTTCGCAGCCCGCGTCCAACAACTACGGCGAAGCGCCGGTTGTCTCTGCCTGAGTCTTCCGGGTTTTCAATGCAAGAGGGCCGCGCAAGC
>NZ_RXFT01000023.1 GCF_003952165.1 Variovorax guangxiensis
CGGCAACAGCGATGGCCTGCTCAAGCTCATCGCCGACCGCAAGCGCGAGGCCGGCAGCAGGTACCCCAAGCTCACCACCTTGCGCGAGGGCAGGAAGAATGTCCACGGCTGGAATGGCGAGGAGTCGCTGGTGCGCCGTGCCGACGGCACGCACGACTTCGAATGGATGTTCATCGGCGAGAACGGCGGCAGCGTCGCGCGTCCCGGCAACCTCGACGTGACTATGCACACCAAGGTCATGGCAGATCGCATCGGCGCGGCGCCGGCTTCCTCGCTCAGTGACGAGGAAGCCATCGCGCTGTGGGACAGGCTGCTGGACGGCCTGAAGTTCCGCGTTGCGGTGCCGGGTGCACCGGCCGAAGCCGTGGCGATCCAATGAGGGAATCCACGATGACAGCGGAACACAACCCGACGCGACGCAAGGCGATGCAACTGGCAACGGGCGTCGTGGCGATGGCGGCTTCGCCGGTGCCTCTGATGGCGCGGCTTCAGGTCGAAGGCGACTCCGCCGGGCCATCGACCAATGTGCTGTGGAAGCCCATCGACGATGCCCGGCGCTTCGAGAAGCCATCCGACGATCTTCTCGAGGTCGGCTTCTCACGGTGAGTGCCTCGGGGCGCGCCGACCCCGCGAGGCTCGCGCCATTTAGGCGACGCCTCGTGCGCGGCGGTTGGACATCACGACGTTGTCCTTCGGGATGACCTGGCCTTCGCGCATTGCCGTGATCCATGCATCGGTGGAGGTCACGGCCGCGAAGTTGCTGTGGAACACCACGCTGAAGACGCGGTGGATCTCCTGCGCCGTGACCTTGCCCGCCGCGTTCTCGTAGGGCAGAGCACCGCTGGCGTCCGCGAGGAACTCCACGGCCAGGCCGCGGTGCATGGCCTCGTACACGGTGGAGGCGTCGCAGTTCTGCGTCATGTAGCCGGCCACGCTCAGCGTGTCGATCTCGTTGCGCGCGAGCCAGTCGGCGAAGTCGGTGCCGGTGAACACGCTCGGAAAGCTCTTGGTGACCAGGTGGTCGTGCGGCCGCTTCGCGATCTCGGGGTGCAGCTGGCCGTTGTGCGCGTCGGCCTGGAACACCGGCGCGCCCTTGGGCGCATGGTGGCGCACCACCACCACCGGCGTGCCGGCGGCGCGCGCGGCGTCCATGGCCTTCGTCACGTTCGGCAGCGTGTCCAGGATGGGCGGGTACTCGATCGGCAGGCCTCCGCCTTCGAAGTATTCGTTCTGCACGTCGATCACGACGAGGGCGCGGCGCGGCCTGGTTGTGTTGCTGCTCATGATGGGCTCCTTCTCTTGTGTGGTTCGGATGACTGGATTCTTCCCGTGGGCCCCATTCCCCGAAAGTGGCCCGAAAGCCATTCATCGATAAGATCGGGCCATGAGCACCGCTGCCACCGAAACCGTCGCGGTCGTCGCCTTCGACGGCATCAGTCCCTTCCACTTGTCCGTGCCCTGCATGGTCTTCGGCGAGGACCGCACCGAGGCCGGTGCGCCGCGCTTCCGCGTGCAGGTGTGCGCGCCCGAGCCCGGCGAGCTGCGCACCAACGCGGGCTTCTCGCTGGTGGTGCCGCACGGGCTGGAGGCGATACGCCGCGCGCGCATCGTGGTGGTGCCCTCATGGCGCGACGACTGCAGCGCGGCGCCGCCCGAGCTCGTTCGCGCGCTGCAGGCCGCGCACCGGCGCGGCGCCACCGTGATGGGCCTGTGCCTGGGCGCCTTCGTGCTGGCCGAGGCCGGCCTGCTCGACGGCCGCCCGGCCACCACGCACTGGAAGCTGGCGCCCGCCTTCGCCAGGCAGTACCCGAAGGTGAAGCTGCAGCCCGAGGTGCTCTACGTGGAAGACGGCAACGTGCTCACCTCCGCCGGCACCGCGGCCGGCATCGACTGCTGCCTGCACCTGCTGCGCGTGCGCTACGGCGCCGAGACCGCCAACCGCGCCGCGCGGCGCATGGTGGTGGCGCCGCACCGGCAGGGCGGGCAGGCGCAGTACATCGAGCAGCCGGTGCCCGCCACCGCCGAGCGCGACCGGCTCGCGCCGCTGCTCGAATGGCTGGGCCGGCACCTCGACAGGCCGCACGAGCTCGACGACCTCGCGCGGCGCGCGCTCATGAGCCGGCGCAACTTCACGCGGCGCTTCCGCGAATCCACCGGCACCACCGTCGGCCAGTGGATGCAGAACCAGCGCCTGGCGCTCGCGCAGCGCCTGCTCGAAACCACCGACCATCCGGTGGAGCGCGTGGCCACCGGCGCCGGCTTCGGCTCGGCGGTGTCGCTGCGCAAGCATTTCCTCTCGGCCTTCAAGGTGTCGCCGACGGCGTACCGGCAGCAGTTCTCGCGGGCCGGTATCGACTGACCGGCGCCTGCGCTCAGTGCGCCGGCACCTGTCGCCGCGTGGTGAGCAGCGCGCGCAGCTTGGCCGGCGCGACCGGCTTGGTCAGCAGCATCACGCCGCCGTGGCGCAGCCTCTGCAGCACCTCGGGCCCGGTGGCGCCCGAGACCAGCACCGCCAGCGCCTCGGGCTGCAGCCGCCTGGCGGCGTCGATCACGTCCACGCCGTCGCCTTCGCCCGCGAGCTGCAGGTCGCACAGCACCGCGTCGTAGTGGATGTCGCCGGTGCCCAGCCGCGCGATGGCCTCGGCGCCGGTGCTCACGCACTCCACCTGGCAGCCCCATTGCTCCAGCAGCGCGCGGCTGCCGTCGAGGATGGCGGGGTCGTCGTCCACCACCAGGCAGCGCAGGCCCACCAGCGGCGCGGGCGCCATCGGCGCCGGCTGCGGTGGCGCCACGTCGGCCAGCCGCGCGGCCGGCAGCGTGAAGGCGAATGTGCTGCCCGCCTGCAGCGCCGAGCGCACCGTGATGCGCGTGCCCAGCAGCGCGGCGATGCGCGCGCAGATCGCCAGCCCCAGCCCGAAGCCGCGGCGCCGGTCGCGCTCGGTGTTGGCCACCTGGTAAAACTCCTCGAAGATGCGGCCCTGGTGGATGGGCGCGATGCCCACGCCGTTGTCGCGCACCTCGATGCGCACGCCGCCCGCGCTGCGCCGCGCCGCCACCAGCGCCGTGCCGCCCTCGGGCGCGTGGCGCAGCGCGTTGGTGACGAGATTGCCGACGATGCGCCGCAGCATCGCCGCGTCGCTGCGCACGGCCAGCCCGCGGTCGCTCCAGCGCAGCCGCACGCGGGCCTCGACGGCGGCCGCGGCGTGCTGCGCGTCGAGCTGGTCGAAGAGTTCCGCGAGCGGCACCTTCGCGATCGCCGGCGTGAGCACCTGCGCGTCGAGCCGCGAGATTTCGAGCAGGTCGTCGAGCAGCACGCCCATGAACTCGGTGCTTTCCTGCAGCCGCAGCACGGCCGGGCGCTGCGCGGGCGTGGCGCCGGGCAGCAGTCCGTCGATGAAGAGGCCCATGGCATGCAGCGGCTGGCGCAGGTCGTGGCTCGCGGCCGCGAGGAAGCGCGCGCGCGAAAGAGCTGCCTGCTCCGCCTCGGCCATGCGCTGCAGCGCGACGGCGGTGGCCTCGCGCACGCGCTCTTCGCTGATCTGGCGGTTGCGCTGCAGGCGCTCGGCCAGGCGGTCGATGTCGTGCGCGAGCACCGCGAGCTCGTGCGTGCCGCGCGTGCCGCCTTCCACCACGTCGCAGCGCACCTCGAAATGCCCGGCCTCCAGCGCCGCGACCGTGCGCGACACGCGCCGCAGCGGCCGCGCCACCGTGCGCGCCATGTGGCGTACCGAGGCCCATGCCGCCATCAGCGCCACCAGCGCGATGCCGATGCCGGCGATGAGCGAGCGGCTGCGCTCGCGCGTGTAGGCGGTGGTGTCGCGGAAGGTCTGCACCAGGCCGATGGGCGTGTCGCCCGCCGCGGTGGAGCCGGCCGGCGCGAAGGCGCTGGCGCGCGAGGCCTCGCGCAGTGTGACCGGCGAGGTGAACATGCGCAGCTGCGCGAGCGACGCAGTCTTCGGCCCGGCCGTCACGTAGATGCCCGCGCTGTTGCTGATTTCCACACGAGTGACCTGACCGCCGCGCAGCGCGGCATTGGCCACGTTCTGCAGCGCCGGCACGTCGCCCGCGTAGAGGCTCAGGTCGGACATGGCCGCGACCTGCCGCGCCACGGCCTGGCCCTCGGCGTCGAAGGCGGCTTCGAGGGTCTGCAGCCGGTTGTGCGTGAACCAGCCGGTGAGCGCCAGCGCCACCGCCGCGCACGGCACCACGCCAAGGCGAAACAGGTCGCGCTGCAGGTTGCCGCGCACGACCAGCGTGTGGGGCGACTGGAAGGATGCGGGCGGCGGGGATGGCGATGGCGGGGACTGCGATGGCGTGCCCGCGCCCTCCGTCCCCGAGGGCCCAGCCGGGTCGTGGGAGGGCGGAACGCTGCTCATCGCGGGGCCGCGAGCCGGTCGGTCAGTTCCCGTTCCTCCGGCAGGCGCAGGCCGAGTCCGCGTGCCACGGTCGCGTTGACGCGCACGGTGGCGGGCGTCGCAGCTTCCACCAGCGGTGCGTTGCTGTTGCCGCTGCCCGTGCCGGCGCTCGCGACCTTCTGGCCGAGCTGCCGCGCCTGCTGGGCGAGCTGCGAGGGCGTGGAGACCGCCGCCGCCAGGCCGCCCGAGCGCACCAGCCCCTCGCTGGCGCCGAACACCGGCAGGCCGGCGGTCGCGGCGGCGCGCAGCACCGAGAGCGTGGCGGCCTGGTTGTCGCCGATCAGGTCGGGCAGCACCATCAGCGCGTCGCTCTGCGGCACCACCTGGCGCAGGGCCGAGGCGATCGACCGCGCGTCGGGCGCGTATTCCACGCGCAGGTCCCACGCCGGATTCGCGCCTTGAGCTGCGCGCTGAAGCTCGCGCACCAGCGGCTCCGACTCGGGCGTGGCGACCACGCCAACGCGGTGCTTCTGCGGCAGCACCGCGTTGACCAGCGCGAGCTGGTCGGCCATGGCCGGGTCGCGCAGCAGCACGCCCACGCGGCGGTCGCCGCGCCGCAGCGCCGGGCTGGAGGCCTTCAGGGTTTCATATTCGAGGCGGCTGAGCATCGCCAGCACCAGCGGCTCCTGGCCCGGGCGCTCGACCGCGGCGCGCGCGGCGGCGGGGCCCACGGCCATGGTGAGCGGCGTGTCGGCGGCGCTGGGGCGCAGGCCGCGCGTGCGCACACCCGCGTTGGCGGCGCGTTCGGTGTCGGGAGCCGCGGCCGCCTCGGGTTGCGCCGCGCCGGGTGCGCCGGGCGAGACGCGCACCAGCTCGAACCTGCCGCCCGGCTCCTGGTCCGCGCGCAGCTGCTGCACGAACTCCGAAGACGCAGCCATGTCGTCGCCCATCAGTACCGTGAGGCTGGCGGCCGCGACACTGCCGCCAGCCGCGGCCCACGCGAGCGCCGCCACCAGCGCGCTGCGGGCGGCGCGCCACAGCCTTCTCGAGGAGGGCGGGAGAACGGAGATCACGGCAACAAACATGGACTGCTTCCGCAGCGAGGAGCGATGATCCAATGTAAGGACGACCCCCTCTTCGCGCGATAAGGCGGAGGGCTTATGTCAGCGTCGACGGTGGCCTGCCCGCGTGACGAATTCCACGCGGCGATGGCCGCACGGCCTATGCCCGATGGAGTACCCAGGCACTTACCGCAGGCCCTATGCCCCCACCGCCTGCGCCGCCGCCGCACGCTGCGCCTGTATCGCCTGGCGCAGCACGCGCGGCGACACCGGCTTGTAGAGCACCGTGATGCCGGCGCTCGCCACCTCGCGCAGGCGGTCGGGCTTGGTCTCTCCGGTCACCAGCAGGCGCGCGGTGCCGGCGCCGATGCCGCGCGGATGGCGCTCCAGCGCGGCGATCACGTCCAGGCCGTTGTCGCCGCCCTGCAGCAGCAGGTCGCTGATGACCACGTCGGGCGGCTGCGCCCAGCCGTCGGCCATGGTCAGCGCCTCGGCGCGGGTCTGCGCGGGCAGCACCTCGGCGCCCCAGTTGGAGAGCACCACCGTCAGGCCCTCGAGGATGGTGCGCTCGTCGTCGATCACCATGATGCGCACGCCGGCCAGGCTTTCCTCCTCCTCGATGGCGGCGACGGCGGGCGACGCCGCGGGCGCCGGCAGCGCGGCAGGCGCCGAGCGCACCAGCACCCGCACGCAGGTGCCCTTGTGCAGCTTCGAGCTCAGTTCCACGCGCGTGTTGAGCAGCTCGGCCAGCCGCTGCACCGTGGCCAGGCCCAGCCCCATGCCGCGCGTGCCGCGCGATGCCTGCCGGCTCGCGGGCTCGACCTGGTAGAACTCCTCGAACACCCGCGCCTGGTGGTGCGCGGCGATGCCCACGCCGGTGTCGACCACGTCGATGCGCACGCCCCGGCCGCGCCGCCGGGCGCCGATGAGCACGCCGCCCTCGATGGTGTGGCGCAGCGAGTTCGACACCAGGTTGTTCAGGATGCGCGAGAGCATCACGTAGTCGCAGCGCACCCACACGTCGGTCTTGCGCACCACCAGCCGCAGGCCCTGCTGCTCGGCCACCGGGCGGAAGTTGCGGCTGATCTCCTCGAACAGCCGGTCGAGCGGAAAGTCGATCCACTGCGGCTGCAGCACGCCCGCGTCGAGCTGCGACAGGTTCAGCAGCTCGGAGAAGAGGCGGTCCAGCGAATCCACGCACTCGCGGATGTGGCCGATGCGCTGCAGCTTCACCGGGTCGCTCTCGCCGTTGGCCAGCCCGTCGGAGAAGAGCGTGAGCGCGTGCAGCGGCTGGCGCAGGTCGTGGCTCGCGGCTGCCAGCAGCCGGGTCTTGGCCTGGCTGGCCACTTCGAGCAGCTGGTTCTTGCGCGCCAGCTCGGCCGTGGCCTCGTTGATGCGGCTTTGCAGCAGGCGGTGGCTCTCGGCGAGCGCGCGCGCGGCCTCGTTGAAGCCCTGCTGCAGGTGTCGCACCTCCGCCGTGCCCTCGATGGCCACGCTCGCGTCCTCGCCCGCGCCCAGCCGGTCGACCGCCTTGCCCAGCGCGCGGATGGGCTCGCTGATGCGCCGCGCCGCCCACCAGCCCGCCAGGCCCACCCCGAAGAGGCTGATCGCCAGCACCAGCCCCACGTTGAACCACACCGAGCGCCGCGCGCTCTGCACGGCCGCCAGGCTCATCTCGACCATCACCTTGCCGTTGTGGCGGCCGTCGTCGCTCACGATGGGCACCACCACCTGCAGGCCCTCGGCGCGGGCGCGGTCGATGGTCTCGGAGTTGGCGACGATCTCGCCGTCCTCCGTCCAGATCTGCACCTGCTGCACGTTGGGCTGGTAGGTGCCCGACTGGGCGGTGCGCGCCAGCGCGCGGCGGTCCATGCGCGCCAGCGGCGCCTGCGCCACGGTGGCCACCTGCAGTGCCACGGTCTGCGCGTTGGCCCGCATCAGCTCGGTGAGGTTGCCCAGGTGCTGGCGCGTCAGCACGGCGATCGCCGCCAGCGTGGCCAGGGCCGCCGGCACCATCGCCAGCAGGATCAGCTGCTGGGCGAAGGTCAGGCGGGCCAGGCCTCGGATGACGCGGAAATTCCAGTTCATGGGCGCATCGGACGCATGGGGGCCGAGCTTATTGGGGCCGTCCGGAGCGGGAAAGCTAGGTAAAACATCACAAAAAATGCTTGTAATTGATATTTAATGACGTCCGCGCTGCCATGTTAGACCCGCCGATGCGCGCCGGCCCTATGTCTTTCGCTCCAGAAATGCTGGCTTCCATGCGCCGATTCGCCGAGTTTCCAGCCGCCTGGCTCCGCGCGGCCGCGTTGGCGCTGCTGGCGGTGCTGCCCCTGGCGGCGCCGGCGCAGGGCCATCCGCTGGACGGCCCGGTGCGCTTCGGCATCCTGCCGCTGGGGGGCGCCTTCGAGTCGCGCAGCGACTGGGACCCCCTGCTGGCCGAGCTCAGCCGCGCCATCAACCGGCCGGTGAGCGTGCTGTCGGTCAACTCGTACGAGGCGCTGGAGCAGGCCATCCAGCGCGACGAGGTCGACATGGCCTTCCTCTCGGGAAAGATGGCGCTCGACGCCGTCACCCAGCGCCGCATGAAGGTGGTGGCGCAGGTGGTGCGCCACGACGGCCTGCCCGGCTACCGGGCACTGCTGCTGTCGCGCAAGGCGCCGCCCTTCAATTCGCTGAAGAACCTGCTCGACCAGCCCGATCGCTGGCGGCTCGCGCGCGGCGAGAAGCAGTCGGTGTCGGGCTTCATCGTGCCGCAGCTGCAGCTCTTCCTGCCGAACCACATCGCGATGGAGACGCGCTTTCGCAGCGAGATCGTCGGCACCCACCAGGCCACCGCGCTGGCCGTGGCCAATAACGAGGCCGACGTGGCCACCAACAACACGGCCGACTTCGAGCGCTTCAAGACGCGCTTTCCGGCCGAGACCGAGCGGCTGCAGGTGCTGTGGGAGTCCGAGCTGATCCCGCACGCGCAGATCGTGGTGCGGCGCGAATACACGCCCGAGCTGCGCAAGCGCGTGCAGGCCTTCCTGGTCGCCTACGGCCGTGCCAAGGGCCCGCGCGGCGACGCCGAGCGCGTGGTGCTGAAGTCGCTGCACGACCTGGCCGGCTTCGTGGCCGCCGACAACAGCTCGCTGCAGCCGGCCGCCAGGCTGGCCTACCAGCTGGCGAAGCAGAACGCCATGACCGCGCAATGGGTGAACGACGCCGCGCGCGAAGCCCGGCTGCAGCGCATCGAGAGCAGCTACGCCGACCAGGTCAGCGTGCTCAAGGACGTGTCGCCATGAGCGTGGGAGCCGGGTTCAGGCGAGCGGCCGCTGTGCTGCTGGCTTTCTTCATAGTCCTGCCTGCCGTGGCCCAGCAGGCGCCCGCGGCCGCCGTTTCGCCTGCCGAGAAGGGCGCCTCTGCGCCGGCCATCCGGATGATCCGCTTCGGCGTGCTGCCGCTGGGCGGCACCGTCGAGTCGCGTGCGCTGTGGACGCCGCTCATGAACGACATGGGCCGTTCGCTCGGCATGCCGGTCAGCATGTATTCGGTGCCGACCTATGAAGAGCTCGACCGCGCCATCGGCCGCGACGAGATCGACATGGCTTTTCTCTCCGGCAAGATGGCGCTCGACGCCGTGATGCAGCGGCGCATGAAGGTGGTGGCGCAGATCGCGCGGCACCCCGGCATGCCCGAACACCGCGCGGTACTGCTGGTGCGCAAGGCCGGTCCGCTCAATACGCTCGAGGGCCTGCTCGCGCAGCCCGAGAAGTGGCGGCTCGCGCGCGGCGACAGCCGCTCCGTCACCGGCTTCATCGTGCCGCAGAGCCAGCTCTTCCTGCCGAACAACATCGAGATGGAGACGCGCTTTCGCAGCGAGTTCGTCGGTACCCACCAGGCCACCGCGCTGGCCGTGGCGAATGGCGATGCCGACGTGGCCACCAACAACACCACCGACTTCGAGCGCTTCCGCCAGCAGTTCCCCATCGAGGCCGAGCGGCTGCAGGTGGTGTGGGAGTCGCAGCCGCCACCCGGCGCGCAGATGGTGGTGCGGCGCGACTTCCCGCCAGAGTTCCAGGCGCGGCTGCAGAACTTCCTGACCGGCTACGGCAAGGCCAAGGGCGCGCGCGGCGACGCCGAGCGCGAAGTGCTCAAGAGCCTGCGCGCGGCCTACGGCTATGTCGCGGCCGACGACAGCGCGCTGCTGCCACAGGCGCTGCTGGAGCGCCAGCTCGGCAGGCAGCACGCCATGGCCGCGTCGTGGGTCAACGAGGCCGCGCGCGAGCAGCGGCTGCAGCGCATCGAGAAGACCTACGCCGAGCAGGTCGAGACGCTGCGTTCCGCCGCGCGCTGAGCGGACAGGCCCCGCGCGCCGGGCGAATCTCTACTCCCTTCGCCGTAGCTCCAGAACCCCCGCCTAGGCCATTAGCTAGGCCTTAAGGCGGATTTGCCACCAGCCCCCCGAGCCGGAAACTTCGTGTTTCTTTCAGGCAACCCTTGCCGTTGACGGAGTGCGGATGAGTTGGCGAACAAAAGTGGTCTGGAGCGAGGGGATGCTGTTGCAGCCTCAGCACCTGCAGCAGAGCGAGCGTCATGCCGATCACGCGCGGCACGTGCTGCTGCGTTCCACGACGCCCTACGCATGGGGCTTCGCCGAACTGGAGATCGACCCCGCCGCGCTCACGCTGGGCAAGCTGGCGCTGGTGCGCGCGGTCGGCGTGTTCGGCGACGGCACCGTCTTCGACATGCCGGCGGTCGACCCGCTGCCCGAGCCCATCGACATTCCCGCCGCCATGCGCGACGAGGCCGTGGTGCTCGCGCTGCCGCTGCGCCGCGCGGGGGCGCGCGAGGCCGACGCGGAAGAATATGAAGAGCTGGTGCGCCACCGCGTGCTCGAGTCGGAAGTGCCCGACTCCAACACCGCCGGCGAGCGCACCGCGATGCTGCAGCTGGGCCAGCTCCACACGCGCCTGATGCGCGCCAGCGAGGCCACCGATGCCTGGACCACCATCGGCGTGGCCCGCGTGGCGGAGCGCCGCGTCGACAACCAGGTGCAGCTCGACCGCGCCATGCTGCCGCCGCTGCTCGACGTGGCCGGCCATGCCGTCATCCGCGCCTGGCTCGACGAACTGCTGGGCCTGCTGCGCCAGCGCGGCGAGGCGCTGGCTGGCCGGCTCACGCAGGGCGGCACCGGCGGCGTGGCCGAGATCGCCGACTTCATGCTGCTGCAGGCCGTCAATCGCAACGAGGCCATCTTCGCGCACCTCGCGAAGAGCGCGATGCTGCACCCGCAGCACTTCTTCGAGCATGCGCTGGGGCTGGCGGGCGACCTCGCGAGCTTTCGCGACTCGCGCCGCGTGTCGCGCTTCGGCCCCTACATCCACGACGACCTCGCCATGAGCTTCCGTCCGCTCATGGACGACCTGCGCCGCAGCCTGTCGATGGTGTTCGAGCAGTCGGCCATCCGCATCGACCTGCACGACCGCAAGCATGGCGTGCGCGTGGCGGTGGTCACCGACGTGGAGCTGCAGCGCAAGGCCACCTTCGTGCTCGCGGTGAGCGCCAGCATGCCCAGCGAGGCGCTGCGCGCGCGTTTTCCCACGCAGGTCAAGATCGGCCCGGTCGAGCGCATCCGCGATCTCGTCAACCTCGCGCTGCCGGGCGTCACGCTCACGCCGATGCCGGTGGCGCCGAGGCAGATTCCCTTCCACACGGGCGCCAGCTACTTCGAGCTGGAGACGCGCAACAGCGACCTGTGGCGGCAGCTCGAGCAGTCGGGCGGCATCGCGATGCACATCGCGGGGGACTTCCCGGGGCTCGATCTCCAGTTCTGGGCGATACGAGCATGACCCCCAGTGGCACCGTCAGCGTGGAGCCATCATGAGCACACCTCCCGATCCTTTTGCCGCCTTCGAGTCGGAGCGCACGGTCATCAAGCCCAAGCCGCGCACGCCGGCCGGCACACCTGCCGCGCCCGCTGCGGCGCCTTTCTTCGGCGGGGCCGATCCGACGCCGGCCGCCGACGTCGGCGAACTCGGCTTGCTCAACCCGCTGGTGTCGGCCGCCGGCAAGCTGCTGGTGCTGATCGGAAAGCTGCGCAATCTCGCGCAGCCGCCCAACGTGCCGGCGCTGCGTGCGTCGACCGCCGATGCGGTGAACCAGTTCGATGCCAGCGCGCGCCGCGCGGGCGTGGGCAATGAATCCGTGCTCGCCGCGCGCTACGTGCTGTGCACCGCGCTCGACGAGGCCGTGGCCAACACGCCCTGGGGCGTGCAGGCCGGCTGGAACAAGCAGAGCCTGCTGGTGCAGTTCCACAACGAGACATGGGGCGGCGAAAAAGTCTTCCAGCTTCTCGCCAAGCTCGCGCAGGACGTGCCCACGCACCGCCAGCTGCTGGAGCTGATCTACAGCGTGCTCGCGCTCGGCTTCGAGGGCCGCTACCGCGTGATCGACAACGGCCGCGCGCAGCTCGACTCTGTGCGCCAGCGCCTGGCCGACCTGATCGCCAAGGACCGTCCACCGGTGGAAGCCGAGCTCTCGCCGCACTGGCGCGGGCAGGGCGCGGGCACGGTGCGGCTGCGCGAGTCGCTGCCGCTGTGGGTGTTCGCGGCCGGCTTCGCGCTGCTGCTGGCGCTCGCGTGGTTCGGGCTGCGGCTCACGCTGAACTACCGCTCCGACACCACGTACGCCGCAGTGTCCAGCCTGCGCGCGCCCAACATCCAGATCGCGCCGCCCGCGCTGCCTGCGAAGACGCCGCGCCTCGCGCGCTTCCTGGAGCCCGAGGTGAAGCAGGGCCTCGTCACCGTGACCGACGAGGCCGACCGCAGCGTGGTGCGCCTGCGCGGCGACTCCTTCTTCGGCTCCGGCAGCGCCGAGCCGATGCCGCAGTCGCTGCCGGTGCTGCGCCGCATCGGCCAGGCGCTGGCCGAGGTGAAGGGCGAGGTGCTGATCACCGGCCATTCCGACAACCAGCCGATCCGCTCGCTGCGCTATCCGTCGAACTGGCACCTGTCGGCCGCGCGCGCCGACGCCGTGAAGGGCGCACTCTCCACGCTGGTCGACCCCGCGCGCATGCGCGCCGACGGCAAGGCCGACGCCGAACCGGTGGCGCCCAACGACACGCCGGCCAACCGCGCGCGCAACCGCCGCGTGGAAGTGGTGCTGCTGACCGGGCCCGAAGGCGTCACGCCCGCGCCGGCCGCCGCTCCTGCTCCAGCCACGGGAGCGACGAAATGATCAAGAAAATCTTCGGCTTCCTTTTCAGCCCGCTGCTGCTCACGCTGCTGGCGCTGATCGTCGTCGCGCTGCTGATCTGGTGGATCGGCCCGCTGGTGAAGATCGGCTCGCTCGCGCCGCTCGAAAGCGAGACCACGCGCGCCATCGTCATCGGCGTCATCGTGCTCGTCGTGGTGCTGCGCGCGCTGTACCGCCGCTGGCGCGCCCGCCGTGCGAGCCAGCACCTGACCGACGGCTTGATGAAGGCGCCCGCCGCCAAGGCCGACGCGCCGGTCAACGGCGAGCAGAAGATCCTCGACACCCGCTTCAGCGAAGCCGTCGCCACGCTCAAGCAGATGCGCATGCACGCCGCGGGCAAGAAGCCGGGCTGGCGCGACTGGCTTTCCATCTCGGGCGGCAGCTATCTCTACGACCTGCCCTGGTACGTCTTCATCGGCGCGCCGGGCGCGGGCAAGACCACCGCGCTGGTCAACTCTGGCCTGAGCTTCCCGCTGGCCGAGAAGTTCGGCCCCGGTGCGATCCGCGGCGTGGGCGGCACGCGCAACTGCGACTGGTGGTTCACCGACGAGGCGGTGCTCATCGACACCGCCGGGCGCTACACCACGCAGGACAGCCACCAGTCGGAAGACAAGAGCGCGTGGGAAGGCTTCCTGGGGCTGCTGAAGAAGGTGCGCCCGCGCAGGCCGCTGAACGGCGTGTTCCTCACCGTCAGCGTGGCCGACCTGCTGAGCCAGGGCCCCGAGGCGCGTACCCAGCTTGCCGCATCGATCCGCGCGCGCCTGCTGGAGCTCGACGGCAAGCTCACCACGCGGCTGCCGGTGTACGTGCTCGTCACCAAGAGCGACCTGCTCTACGGCTTCACCGACTACTTCGACGACCTCGGCAAGGAGCAGCGCGCGCAGGTCTTCGGCTTCACGCTGCCGGCCGACGAGAACCTGCAGGTGGAGGAGAAGGGGCTTTCGGCCGCCTTCAACCGCGAGTTCGCGCTGCTGCACAATCGTGTGAACGACGGCCTCATCGCGCGCATGCAGCGCGAGACCGACGGCAACCGCCGCGCGGCGATCTTCGGCTTTCCGGCGCAGTTCGGCTCCATCGGCCCGCTGCTGTCGGACCTGCTGGAGCAGGTGTTCACCGGCTCGCGCTTCGCGCAGCCGCCGTGGGTGCGCGGCGTGTACTTCACCAGCGGCACGCAGGAGGGCAGCCCCATCGACCGCGTGATGGGCAGCCTGGCGCGCAGCTTCGGCATCGAGCGCGCCATGCTCGCGCCGCAGAAGTCCAGCGGGCGCAGTTACTTCCTCACCTCGCTGCTGCGCGAGGTGGTGTTCCCCGAGCAGCGCCTGGCCGGCGCCGACGTGAAGCTGGAGCGCCGCCGCCACACGCTGCGCGTGATCGGCGTGACGGCCATGACGCTCGTCACCGTCGGCCTGCTCGCGGCCTGGGGCTACAGCACGCTGCAGAACATGAACTACCTGAAGTCGGTAGAGGCCCGCGTGGAGCCCGCCCGGCAGAACCTCGCGGCGCTGCCCGCGCGCGTGCAGAACCTGGTCGAGGTGGCGCCCGTGCTGCAGAGCCTGCGCGACATCTGGAAGACGCCCGACAACCGCCAGGGCGACGAGCCGCTGTCGATGACGCTGGGCCTCTACCAGGGCGACAAGCTCGACGCGGCCGCCATGCTCACGCACCAGCGCGCGCTGAACGACGCGTTCCTGCCGCAGATCGCCAAGCGCATCGAGGACCAGCTGCGCACCGCGCAGAAGGACAACCTCGAATTCACCTACGAGGCGCTCAAGAGCTACCTGATGCTCTACCAGCCCGAGCACTTCGACGCCGAGGCGCTGAAGGCCTGGATCACCCTCGACTGGTCGCGCAACCTCGACCGCGGCATTCCGGAAGACCAGCGCAAGCAGCTCGAAGACCAGCTCGACGTGCTCATCGCCCAGGGTCCGCCACGCTCGCCGCTGAAGATGGACGAGAACCTGGTGCGCAGCGTGCGCGCGGTGCTCGCGAGTTATCCGCTGGAGCAGCGCGTGTTCAGCCGCCTGAAGCGCCAGCGCGCCAGCAAGGACATCCCGGCCTTCAGCGTGGCCACGGCTACGGGCCCCTCGGGCCCGCTGGTGTTCGAGCGCATCAGCGGCAAGCCGCTGTCCGAGGGCGTGCCGGGCATGTTCACCTACGACGGCTACCACAAGCGATTCCAGAACGAGGTGGTGGTGCTCACCGGCCTGCTCGCCAACGAAGACCCGTGGGTGCTCGGACAGGACCGCAATGCCGCCAACCGCCTGCGCGACGCTGCCGCGCTCGGCGCGCTGACCGACCGCGTGCGCCGCCTCTACCTGGAGGAATACGTCAAGCAGTGGGAAGCGCTGCTCGCCGACGTGCGCCTGATCCGAGTGAACGGCCTGGAGAAGAACATCGAGACCGCGCGCATCCTCTCGGGCGTCGATTCGCCGCTCGCCAACTTCCTGCGCGCCGTCGTCAAGCAGACCACGCTCATCCCCGCCGCCGACGCCAACAAGGACGTCGTCAGCAAGGCCACCGAGACCGTGCGCAACACCCGCAAGGGCCTGGAAGACCTGTTCGGCGGCGACCCCGGCCGGCAGGTGGCGCCGGGCAAGCGCATCGAGAGCATCGTGGACGACCGCTTCGAGGCGCTGCGCCGCCTCGTCACCGCGGGCGGCCCCAACCAGCCCGCGCCCATCGACGACGCGCTGAAGCTCTTCAACGAGGTGTACGTGTACCTCAACGCCGTCGACACGGCCGTGAAGGGCCGCACCTCGCCGCCGCCCGGCGACGTGGCCGGCAAGCTCAAGTCCGACGCCGGCCGCCTGCCGGAGCCCGTGCGCTCCATGGTCGAGAACCTGAGCCAGGCCGGCGCCGCGCAGGCCCAGGTGGCCGAACGCGGCAACCTGAGCCAGGACCTGCGCCCCGTCACCGAGTTCTGCGCGCGCGCCATCGCCGGCCGCTACCCCTTCGTGCAGAGCAGCAAGCGCGACGTGCTGCCCGAGGACTTCGGCCAGATGTTCGGCCCCGGCGGCCTGATGGACGACTTCTTCCAGAAGCGCCTGGCCGCCATCGTCGACACCAGCACCCGCCCGTGGCGCTACAAGCCCGTGGCCGAGCGCGGCGCCATCACCACCCAGGCGATCGCGCAGTTCGAGCGCGCCGCGCGCATCAAGGAAATCTTCTTCCGCGGCGGCGGCAGGGCCCCGTCGATGCGGCTGGACTTCAAGCCGGTGGAAATGGACGCGGGCATCACCCAGTTCATCCTCGACGTCGACGGCCAGCTCGTGAAATACGCGCACGGCCCCGTCGTGCCCATGGCCGTGCAGTGGCCGGGCCCGAAGGGCAGCAACCAGGTGCGCATCCAGGTCAGCCCGCCATCGACCACCGGCAGCTCCGGCGCAGCCGTGGACGGGCCGTGGGCCCTGTTCCGCGCGCTCGACGACGGGCAGCTCGAAGCGGGGGATGCGCCCGAGAAGTTCTTCATCACCTTCCAGATCGGGGCGCGCAAGACGCGCTTCGAGGTGACGACCAACAGCGTGCAGCATCCCATTCGCTTGCGCGAGCTGCGCGAGTTCTCATGTCCGGAGGGGCTGTGAGCATCGAGCCTTCCCCGCTTCTTGCCGCCACCGCCGTGCTGCCCGGGTGGTTCGGGAAATTGCCGGGCATGGGGGACTTCGCGCATCGGCGGCTGCCTGAGCCGTTCCGTGCGGTGTGGGACCAGTGGCTGCAGCGGGGCATGTCGCGGCTGCGGGACCGGGCCGATTGGACCGAGCGGTATCTGGAGGCGCCTATCTGGTGCTTTGCGCTGGGACGGCAGGTGGCTGGCGACCGAGCCTGGATCGGGGTGCTGATGCCTTCCGTGGATGGGGTGGGGCGGTACTTTCCGTTTGCCATCGCGGTGGAGCTGGAGGCGGATTCGCCCGGGACCCTGCGAGGCGAGGCGCTGGCTGTTGCGTTGCGGTGGTGGGCTCATGCGACGCAGGCTGCGTTGGAGGGGCTGGATGGGGATCTGGATGCGGTGCGGTTCGATGCTGTGCTGCAGAGGCTTTTTGTCGAAGAGGCTTCTTTGTCCGATGAGCGGGTTATTGCTGTCGAGTCGCTTGATCTGCCGCTGGCAGGGACTTCGCTTTGGTTGAGTGATCCTTCTACAGAGGCGGGGATTCGGATGTTGAGTACCGGGTTGCCTCGGGATGAGCAGTTTGATGCGCTGTTTCTTGGGTTTGCGGAGGAGGGGTGATGACATTCCCTTCTCGTTTTTGCTTCCGGAGCCGGGTCTCGCCCCGGCGGGCGACCTACTTTCTTTTGCTTCGCCAAAAGAAAGTAGGCAAAGAAAAGGCGACCCTGCTGTCTGCGTCCCTCCGCTTCGCTGCGGGCAACCTGCGGTGCTCGGCGCAGGAGGGGGTCCGCAGAACTCGCTTCGCTCAAACAGCTGCGGCCCTGATCCCTCCTGCGCCTGCGCTCCTCGGCGCAGCCAGAAGGGAGCGATCCGCGCCATCGCTTCGCTCGGCTTTTGAACAGCCTGGACTGGCCTTCGCTTCGCTCGGCCAGGCATTGAGTTCCAGTGGCCTCGCCGAACCCAATGCGCCATTCCAAGCCCAGCAGGCGCAAAGCGCCTGCTGGGCACCCGCGGCCGAGCGCAGCGATGGCCCGCGTGTCCCCAATCCCCTCTGGCTGCGCCGAGGAGCGCAGCGTTTCGCGGATCAGGGCTCGCCCTTGTCTGAGCGAAGCGAGTTTGGGCGAGACCCCGCGAAACGCGAGCACCGCAGGTTGCCCCGTAGCGCAGCGAAGGGGTCGCAGACAGTGGGGTCGCCTTTCTTTTGCCTACTTTTCTTTGGCGAAGCAAAGAAAAGTAGGTCGGCCGCCGGGCCGAGACCCGGCCCCGGGAAACAAACCCCAAGCACAACTCAAAGAGGAGCCAGTCAATGACCGACTCCAACGAAGACGACCGCACCCGCGTAGTCCCCAAGTCAACTCCGCCGTCGCAGCCCACGACGACAGGCGACACCTCCGCCACGGTAATCACGGCAGGTGCCCCCACGAGCATGTCCGGCACAAACCCGGTAACAAGCCCCGCCACCGGCGCAACGGAAGCCGGCCTCCTCCCCGTAGGCAGCCGCCTCGCAGAATTCGAGATCACAAGAGTCATAGGCCAGGGCGGCTTCGGAGTCGTCTACGAAGCCTGGGACCACACGCTGGAGCGCGTGGTGGCGATCAAGGAGTACCTGCCGACATCGCTCTCGGCGAGGCAGCAGGACGGCACGGTCATCCCGCTGTCGGAGAAGCACCGCGAAACCTTCGACCTCGGCATGCGCAGCTTCATCAACGAAGCCCGCCTGCTCGCCCAGTTCGACCACCCGTCGTTACTCAAGGTCTACCGCTTCTGGCAGGAAAAGGGCACCACCTACATGGTCATGCCCTTCTACAGGGGCGAGACGCTGCGTGAGGCCCTGGTGTCGATCCCCGCCGGCGTGGACGAGTCCTGGCTGATCCGCATCATGGACGGCGTCACGCAGGCGCTGGCTGTGATGCACAACGCCAACTGCTATCACCGCGACATCGCCCCCGACAACATCATCCTGCTCGAAGGCTCGGGCCGCCCGGTGGTGCTGGACTTCGGCGCCGCGCGCCGCGTGATCACCGACAAGACGCAGGCGATCACGGTCATCCTGAAGCCCGGCTACGCGCCGATCGAGCAGTACGCCGAGATGCCCGACATGTCGCAGGGCGCGTGGACCGACGTGTACGCGCTCGCGGCGGTGATGCACGTGGCGGTGTGCGGCCGCGCGCCGCCGCCTTCGGTGGCGCGGCTGCTGTCCGACAGCTATGTGCCGCTCGCGGGCAACGAGATCCTGCGCAAGCGCTACAGCCCGCGGCTGCTGGAGGCGATCGACGCGGGGCTGGGCGTGCGGCCCGAGCAGCGGCCGCAGTCGATGGCGGAGCTGCGCTCGGCGCTCGACCTGGAGGTGGGGCACAGCATCGCGCCGGTGCCGCGCACGCAGCCGCCATCGTCGTCCGGCGCGCGCACGTCGATGGGCACGAATGCGGACGCCGCCACGGTCATCGCAGGCAAGGCAGGCGGCGGTGCGAAGGCGCCTGCGCCCGCGCCCGCTCCGACGGGCAACAAGGGGGGAGGAAGTGGCGGCAGCAACAAGACCGCCGTCGCCCTCGCTTCCATCGCCGTGCTCGCGGCAGCAGCCGGTGGTGGCTGGTGGTGGTTCCAGGGGCGCGGCGGTGCAGACGACAAGCAGGTCGTCAGCACCACGCCGGCTCCGCCGCCCGACACCAAGGTCGCCGAGGCCCCACCGCCCCCACCTCCACCACCACCGCCTCCTCCTCCGGCGCCGCGCACGCCGGCCGAGTCGCTGCAGTCGCTCGCCACCGGCGCGACGCCCGGCTTCGACGTGACGGCCACGCCGAAGAAAGCCGAGGTCGCCATCGGCAAGGACCGGCTCGCCTTCGAGGTCCGCAGCAAGCGGGAGGGGTTCGTGTACGTGTTCCTGCTGTCCAGCGGCGGCGAGATGTTCCTGCTCTTCCCGAACCTGCTGGACAAGTACAACAAGATCACCGCGGGCGGCACGCTCTCGCTGCCGCGCGCCTCGTGGCCGATGGACGCGGGCGGGCCGGCCGGCACCGACCAGTTCGCGGTGCTGGTGAGCGAGCACGAGCGCGACTTCAGCGCCGCCGGCGTGCAGAACGACGGCGTATTCCCGGTGTTCCCGCTGCCCGTGCTGGCCGCGCTGGAGGCCACGCGCGGCACCGGTCCGTCGCCTCTCCTGGGCAAGCCGGTGTGCGCGCCCAACACCCCGTGCAACGACGTCTACGGCGTCGGCAATTTCAAAATCGTCGAGAAGTAATCGTCTGCAGAGCGTCGGCCTACGGGCCGTGACTCTCAGGACAAGGAGGCTTTCATGATGACCGCATCGCAACCGCAGCAGAAGCAGCAACTCCAGGCACGCAGAGGGCCGGAGACCGGCTGGAGCGCTCTCGCAACCGGCGCCGCCATCGCCTTGCTGGCAGGCTGCACCACGCCGCCGCCGGCCGCCACGGACACCGGCGCAGCCACGGCCGACACCAGCGCGAGCAGCACCGCTACCTCGCGCCCGGCGCCCACCGGCGCCAGCGTGGCCGGCCAGGCCCGCACTTTCTCGACGCAGCTGGCCACCTACACATCGGTGAGCTTCGACTCGGTGCCGGGCTGGTCGCGCGACGATTTCTCGGAGAGCTGGCCTGCCTTTCTCGGCAGCTGCAAGGTGCTCAATGGTCGCGGCGCCGAATGGAAGTCGGTGTGCGACCGCGCGCTGAAGGTCGACAGCAAGAACAACAACGCGATCCGGGGCTTCTTCGAGGGCGAGTTTTCGGCCTACCAGATCCGCGACGACGACCGACGGCCCGACGGCGTGGTCACCGGCTACTTCGAACCCGAGATCGCGGGCGCGCGCCAGTACGGCGCGCCCTTCATCTATCCGGTGTACGGCCAGCCAGAAGACATGCTCTTTGCCGACGCGCGCAAGCTGCCGCCGGGCAACGGCACGGTGGCGGCCCGCGTGGAAGGCCGCAACGTGGTGGTGCAAACGGGCCTGAGCACGCGCGACATGGGCGCGCCGGGCCTCTATGCGCTGGACCTTTCGGGCATCTCGCGCGACACGCTCGACCGCAAGGTGCGCCTGCGCATCGAGGGCAAGCAGCTGCTGCCGTACTACACGCGCGAAGAGATCGAGACCAAGGGTGCGCCCAACGCCAAGGTGCTTGCGTTCGTGAGCAGCGCCACCGCGCTGTACGAGATGCAGATCCAGGGCTCGGGCCGCATCCGCATGGCCAACGGCGACATCGTGCGCGTGGCCTACGCCGAGCAGAACGGCCAGCCCTTCCGTCCGACGCTGGCGCAGGCCGCCAACGGCAAGCCGCGCAGCCCTGTGAAGGTGCGCGGCTCTTCCATCGAACTGCAGCTGGACGACGGCGACGATGACGACAGCGACACCGGGGCCGTGGCCAACGGCACCATCCGCACGCGTGGCTTCACGCTGGCACGACCGGTGGCCAGCGGCCCGGTGGTGGTGCCGGGTCGGCGGCCGGCGGGTGGCGCGGTGACGGGCTCGGGCATCAAGGACCCGAGCTACGTGTTCTTCAAGGAGTCGCCATCGCCGGTGGGCGGACCGGTGGGCGCCTTCGGCGTGCCGCTGTCGGCGGGGCGCTCCATTGCGGTCGATCCGCGCAGCACGCCGCTGGGCTACCCGGTGTTCGTTTCCACGCGCACGCCCGGCAGCGGCGCGCCGATGCAGCGCCTGACCATTGCGCAGGACACCGGCGGCGCCATCCGTGGCGCGGTGCGGGCCGACTACTTCTTCGGCAACGGCCAGCAGGCCGCGACCAACGCGCGCCGCATGAAGGAGCGCGGCCAGCTCTGGATCTTGCTGCCGCGCGGCCTCGCCGTGGCGCAGGCGGCCACGTCCTCGGCCATCCGCACGCGCGGTGGGCCGGTGGGCGCGAACCTGCCGCAATGCCTGGTTCCCTCTGAAGGCAGCTGCGTCGACGACTGAAGGATCGAAGGATGCAAGCCCCCGGGCCAATGGCCATCCCGCTGGCCGGCGAAGCGAGGTCCGTTCGGGGAACACCGCGGAACCGGCTTTGCCGGGCCGCCGGTGTTGCCCCCTGCAAGGGGGTGGGCGAAGCGACACGAAGTGCGCGCAGCCTGGGGGTGAGCCGATGATCGAGACGCTGTCGTCCGCGGAAAGCAGTGAACTCGTTCGCCTTTGGCGACGGCGCCAGACGCTGTCCCCGGGCGAGATGGGCGCCATGTACCGCATCGTCGGCGACGCGCTGGTGGCCTGCAATCCGCCCGAGCTGCAGGTGCTGGGCGAGGGCCGGCAGGAGCTGGTGGCGCAGTTCATCTACGTGAAGGTGCTGCGGCTCGACGCCGACCCCGACGAGGCCGACGAACGCGCGGGCCACAGCGCACCGTCCACCGCCTTCGCGCTGTGCGCGTATTTCCGCCGCTATCTCATCGACTGCACGCGCGCCAGTTCCTTCCGCCGCAAGCTCTCCATCGGCGACCAGATCACCGAGGCGCAACTGGAAGACGAGATCGGCGCCGACGAGGACCTCGAAGGCTGCCTGGCCGAGCACGGCCTGAGCATGCAGGCGGTGCAGCAGGCCGCGCGCGAGTTCATCGCGGGGCTGCCCGAGCCCGAGCGCCTTCTGCTGTGCGAGGGCTTCGGCAAGGAGGCCGAAGGCGGGCTCTCGGGCATCGCCTCGCGCCATGCCATCGCTTCCTACCACTACCGCGCGGGCCGGCTGGGCCTGGTGCACAAGCGCGAAGGCCTCACGGCGGACTACGCCAGGACCCGGCTCGGCGGCTGGCTCCAGCAGACGCTGGGCATCGCCATCGAGCCCGACAACATGGCGGCGATCCTGCAGGTTTTCAAAATCCTCGGTGCTGAAGCGTCTTACGCCTGAAGACATAGCCATTCAGGAACAGACGCCATGACCCACGACCTCTGGCCCCCGCTCAGCGTGATACGCCACGCGCTGGAAACGACCGGCGCGGCCGCGATGCCGGACACCGGGCCCGAAGGCGAGCCCGGCACGGCCACCGTGGCCATGCCCGGATCACCGCCAGGAACGCCGGCCACGCCCGTCGTTGCCGCGTCCGACCTGTTGATGCCTCTCACCGAATTGGCCCGGCGCCGCGAGGCTGTCGCCCAGCGAGCCTTCCCGGCCCGCTGGGCGCCGGGCCGCCTCGTCAGCCTGATCTACAGCGGGCGGCTGCTCGGCGTGCTGCTCGACCGCTGCATCCACGACGACCTGTGGCTGGGGTGGATGGCCGTCGGCGAGGCCGACTGGGCCGGTGCATTCGACGTGCTGCTCGAGCCCGAGGACGAGCCCTTCGAGCCGATGTTCGGTGTCGTCCAGACGTGGAACGTGCTCACGCTCGAACCCAGCCCGCAGCTCTGCGCGCGCGTGCTGGGCGAAGTTTCCGCCACGCGGCTCGCGGCCATCCGCGCAGTGCATGACGAGTGGGCCGCGCGCACCGCGTTGGCCATCGCGCCGCAGCCCGGGCGCATCGCGCTGCGCGGCGTGGGCGGCGGCGTCTTCTCGGTGCTGTCGGGCACGCCACTCGGGCCGGAAGACCCGCGCACCGACTACCAGGATCTGTACCGCGACGTGGGCCTGGAACTCGGCGCCGCGCTGACGCGGCCGCAGAGCGACGAGGCTGCCCCTTCTGCCCCTTCTTCTTCATCTCCATCGCGCGCGCGGCCGCAGCCCGGCCCCGAGGGCGGCTGGTGGGGCAGCATCCGCCGCTGGTTCGGCGCCGAAGGCTGGGCGCGCCCGGCCTTTGCCGTGCTGGCGCTGGTCGTGGTGGTCCAGAACGTCGGGCTCATCGGCGGCCGCGGCGCGCCCGAGGACGACGAAGTGCGCTTCCGCGCCGTGCCCACCGCACCGGCGCCCACGCGCGCAGACCTCGTCGTGCGCTGGAAGCCCGGCGTGCGCATGGACGAGGCCGACAGGCTGCTGCAGTCGGTCTCGGCCGACGTGGTGGGCGGGCCGGGCGGCGATGGCGCATGGCACTTGCGTGTGCCGGAGCCCGTCGAGGCGCTGGCAGTGCTCGCGGCCTCGCCGCTGGTGGAATCGGCCGGGCCGGCCAGCGAGCGGCGGCCATGACACGCCAAGCCCGTCTGTCTTCCTCCCTCCCCCTCTGGGGGAGGGCAGGGGTGGGGGCACGCGGCGCATTCATCGGGCGCTCTGCCTGCCCCCATCCCGACCTTCCCCCAAAGGGGGAAGGAGCAAGGCAACTGCGCTTGCTCCAGGCGTTGCTCATTCTGTGGCTGCTCGCTTGCGGCAGCCTTGCTTTCGCCACGCAGCGCGCGCTGCTTGTCGGCGTATCCGAACTCGTCAACCAGCCGCAGGCGCTGTGGCTGCAGGCGCCGCGCAACGACGTGATGCTGATGCGCGACGCGCTGCTCAGGCAGGGCTTTGCCGCGCCCGACATCGCCGTGCTCGCCGACGGCGTGAGCGGCGCGGCACTGCCCGAGTCGCAGGCCATCCACGAGGCGCTGGCGAAGCTGCTCGCGCAGTCGAGGAGCGGCGACTTCGTGCTGCTGTACTTCTCCGGCCACGGCACGCGGCTGCGCGACATCGTCAAGCGCTACCAGGAGCCCGACGGGCTCTCGGAGAACTTCCTCGCGCGCGACGTGCGCGGCACGCTGGGCAGCGACAACGCGCTCGCGGGCGATCTGCGCGACGTGGATTTCGATGCGTGGATCCAGTCCTTCCTCGCGAAGAACGTGTTCGTGGCCTCGGTGTTCGACACCTGCTCCGCCAACTCCATGACGCGCGGCACGGCGGACGCACCCGCCACCGCCGAAGGCCCGCCCGACGACGAGGTGCGCTGGCGCGGACTGCGCGCCACGCAGCTCACGGGCGGCGCGCCGCCCGCCCGGCAGCCGGCGCCACCCGCGCCGGCCGAAGCCGTTCCGCGTGCCCGCTACGTCGCCTTCTTCGCATCGGAAAGCCACCAGATCACGCCCGAGCTGCGGCTGCCGCGCAAGGCGCGAAACGCGAGGCCGCAGGGCCTGCTGACATGGGCGATGGTCGAAGCCCTTTCGCGAAAACCCGCAACCTGGCGGGAATTGTTCGATGGCGTGCTCGCGCTGTACCCGCCCGTCATCGACGAACTTGCCCAGCGCTTTCCGACACGCGAGCTGCCGTCCCCGGTGGCCGAAGGCAACCTCGATGCGCCGCTGTTCGCCAACAGCGGCGCTCCCGCATCCACGCGCCCCGTGTGGCGCGCGCAGCGCAGTGGCGACAGCCTGGCCATCAAGGCGGGCCTGCTCGACGGACTCGCGCAGCAGCAGGAGCTGCGCGTGCTCGCCACGCTGGACGACGGCACCGTGCGCGGCGCGCCGGCCGCCGTGTCGCAGATCAAGCTCGGCAACGCATGGCTGGCCGTGCCGGCAGCGCTGAAGGACGTTCCGGGCAGCGCCTTCTGGAGCGTCACGCCGATGGCCGAGCCGGCCGCCACCGCGTTGCGCGTGCGCGCCGACAAGCCGCTGCCAATTGGCCTGAGCCTCGACTACCCGGCCGCGATCCGCGCGGCGGACGACACGGCCACGGCCGACGTGCGCTGGACCGACCTCGGCGCCTCGGGCCAGCGCCTCGAACTGCTCGCGCCGCTCTTCGGCGCGAACGTCTCCACCGTGGTGCTGCCCGACACCGCCGCGCTGCGCCGCCGCCTGCAGGCATTGGCGCAGCTGAAGTGGCTCTCTCAACTGCAGGGCTACGGCAAGGACGGCCAGCTCGACGGCTTCGACGCTGCGCTGGAGGTGTGGAGCGGCGAGCGCATGCTGCGCAGCGTGCCCGTTTCCCAGGCCGCCAGCGGGCTGCCCGCGACGCGCGCCGGCGAGCGGGTGCGCTTGAACGTGCGCAACACCAGCGGCCGTTCGCTCGACCTCGTCATCGCGGGCATCGATGCTCGAGGCAATCTGCAGCCGGTCTATCCCGACGAGTCCGGCGAAACCAACCGCTTCAAGCGGGGCACGCCCGAGCAGCCCTCGGTGAAGCGCTTCGACCTGCCCTGGCTCGATGCGGCGGGCGACGCGCGCCTGCTGGTCATGGCCGTGCCCGCCACGCCCTACAGCGCGCCGCGCCTCTTCGGCGTGGCCTATGCGCAGGCCGATGTGTCCGAAGTGCGCGTGCGCGGCGGGCAGCCGCCGGCCGAGAGCGCCGAGCGCCAGGTGTTCACGGCCCTGCTGCGCAGGAGCGGCACGGCGGACGCGGGGGCCAGGCCATGACGGTTCCAGTTCCTCTTTTTCTTTTTTTGTTCCTGTTCCATCGATTTCCGGAGGTGAGAAATGGCATTCCTAGACGACGGCTCCTGGAGCCCTGAAGACGCCCGCCAGTTCTACGAACTGATCGGCACCGGCTCGTCCGAGACCGACCTGGTCATGCTGATCGAGAACAAGGGCGCGCCGGTCGAAGGCGAGCTGGAGCGCAGCTTCGACGACGGCAAGGCGCGCCTGAACATCGGCGGCTACTACTGGTCGGTGCAGGTGCCCGAGTCTTCCAGCCAGAACCAGGTGGTGCCCAACAACCTGATCGTCGCGCGCCGCAGCGACGCCGCCACCGCCACCATCGCCAGCCTGCTGCGTGCGCAGGAGAAAGACCTGAAGGTGATGATCAGCGCCTTCAAGTCCGGCGGCGACGAGCGCTCGCCCGATGCGCAGTCGACCTTCGAGCTGGTGCTGGAGAACGCGCGCATCTGCCGGCTGGTGCTGAGCTCGGGCGGCCACTGGGGCGTGCCCTCGGAGCTGATCTCCATCAGCTACCGCACGGTGAAGGTGCGCTCGGCGCCGCAGAAGACCACCGGCCTGCGCGGCGCGGTGCGCGAATGCCAGTTCACCCGCGCATGAGCCGCGCACTCAGTCCAGCCACAAGGAGCCGCACACCATGACCACCGCCGCCGAATTCCTCAAGGCCGCCGACCCCGCTGCAGCCCTCAAGGCCCTGAGCGACGACGTGCGCGCCAAGCCTTCCGACAGCAAGCACCGCGTGTTCATGGCGCAGCTGCTGTGCGTGCTGGGGCAGTGGGAGCGCGCGCTCAACCAGCTCACCGTGGCCGCCGAGCTCGACGCGCTGGCCGTGCCCATGAAGCAGGTCTACGGCGAGGCCGTGCGCTGCGAGGGCCTGCGCGCCGAAGTGTTCGCCGGCACGCGCACGCCGATGATCTTCGGCCAGCCCGACGAATGGCTGGCGCTGCTCATCGAGTCGCTGCTGCGCCAGGGCCGCGGCGAGAGCGAGCTGGCGGAAGACCTGCGCCAGCGCGCCTTCGACGGCGCGCCCGCCATCGGCGGCACCGTCGACGGCAAGCCCTTCGAATGGCTCTCCGACGCCGACATGCGGCTGGGCCCTGTGCTCGAGGCCTTCGTCAACGGCAAGTACTACTGGATTCCGTACGCGCGCCTCGCGCACATCAAGATCGAGCCGCCCGAGGACCTGCGCGACTGCGTATGGATGCCCGCGCACCTGCAGTTCGAGAACGGCGGCGAGACGCTCGCGCTCATTCCCACGCGCTACGAAGGCACCGAGAAGCAGGAAGACGGCGAGCTGCGCCTCGCACGCAAGACCGAGTGGCGCGAGCTGCGCCCGGAGGTCTGGGCGGGCTTCGGCCAGCGCGTGCTCAGCAGCAGCGACGGCAATGAGTACGCGCTGATGGACGTGCGCGAGATCCTCTTCACGCCGGCCGAAGGTGCCGTCGATGGCTGAGCTCACCGCGCAGGAGCGGCTGCAGCCCTCGCTGCTCGACCGCCTCGTCGACAACGCGCCCGACGAGAAGCGCGAGAGCGACGACAAGCGCACGCTGACCAAGCAGGCGCTGCGCCAGGCCGTGCTGCGCGACCTGGGCTGGCTCTTCAACGCCACCGGCTACGGCCTCTCGATGGACGACAGGCAGTACCCCAACGCGGCGCGTTCGGTCATCAACTACGGATTGCCTATGCTGTCTGGCCAGTTCACCTCGTCGGTGCAGCGTGTCAGCATGGAACAGGCTTTGAAGAACGCAATCCTGCAGTTCGAGCCACGCATCCTGTCCCGAACACTCGAAGTCGAACTCATCATGGAGGGCCCGGCACTTGACTCGCACAACAGCATCGGCCTGCAGATCCGCGGCATGCTGTGGGCGCAGCCCGTGCCGCTGGAGTTCCTGATGCGAAGCCGCGTAGACCTGGAAGAAGGTCGCATCGAGATAGTGGACATGGCGCAAAACCCGAGATGAGTCCGCCATGGACCCCAGGCTGCTGAGTCTGTACGAACAGGAACTGCGCTACTTCCGCGAAAGCTCTTCAGAGTTCGCACGCGCATTTCCAAAGATTGCGCATCGGCTCGGCATCGAAGGCCAGGAGGTCGCCGATCCGTACGTGGAGCGGCTCATCGAGGCCACCGCATTCCTCTCGGCGCGCGTGGGCCTGAAGCTCGACGCCGAATACCCGCGCTTCACCGGGCACCTGCTCGATATCGTGTATCCGCACTTCCTCGCGCCGACGCCGGCGATGGTGGTGGTCTCGTTCGCGCCGGATCCCGACGACGCCAACCTCGCCACCGGCCCGAGCCTGCCGCGCGGCAGCGGCCTGCGCGCGCGGCAGGCGGTGGGGCAGAACACGCACTGCGAGTTCCGCACAGCCAGCGCATTGCGCATCTGGCCCATCGAGGTGCAGCGCGCGCAGTACTTCACCTACGCGCCCGACCTGCCGCTCAACACGCATCCGCAGTCGCGCGCGATCCGCGGCGGCCTGCGCATCGTGCTGCGCGCCACGGCCGGGCTGGACTTCAGCCAGATCGCGCTCGACGATCTCGTGCTGCACTTCGGCGGCGCGGAAGACGTGGCCTGGCAGCTGCACGAATGCGCGCTGGGCCAGCCCATCGGTGTGCTGGTGCGGCCGCTGGGGCCGGGCGGCGGCCTGCAGGGCACGCCGCGCAGCCTGCCGCCGAGCGCCATCGGCGCGGTCGGCTTCGAGGACGACGAGGCGCTGCTGCCCGTCACGGCCACCGGCTTCTCGGGCTTCAGGCTGCTGCAGGAGTACTTCGCCTTTCCCCAGCGCTTCCAGTTCGTGCGCATCGGCGGGCTGAAGGCGCTGCTGGCCCAGATGCCGGTGGGCGAGGTCGAGATCGTGCTGCTGTTCTCGCGCGGCGACGCGGCTCTCGAAAAGCTCGTGAGCGCCGACAACGTGCTGCTGCACTGCGTGCCCGCGGTGAACCTCTTCAGCAAGCGGCTCGACCGCGTGCCGCTGAACGAGGGCGTGAGCCAGTTCCACCTGGTGCCCGACCGCACGCGGCCGCAGGACTTCGAGGTGCACACCGTCACCGAGGTCATCGGCCACGGCACGCCGGGCGCCGATGCGGCGGCGGCCGAGCAGCCGTTCCGGCCCTTCTACTCGGCCTTCCACGGCAGCCGCCTGAGCCATCCGGCCTACTTCACGACCACGCGCGAGCCGCGCATGCTGTCGGTGCGCCAGCGCACGGAGGGCAACCGCAGCAGCCACATCGGCTCCGAGGTCTACATGCAGATCGTCGATCCGCAGCAGGCGCCGTACGCGGCCACGCTGCGGCAGCTGGCGGTGACCGCGCTGTGCACCAACCGCGACCTGCCCCTCTTGATGCCGCTGGGCCGCGAGAACGACTTCGACTGCGTCGATTCATTCCCCGTGCAGCGCGTGCGCATGGTGCGCGGTCCCTCGCGGCCGGTGTCGCCGGTGGTGAGCCAGGGGCTGGGCTGGCGCGTGGTCGACCATCTCGCGCTCAACTACCTGTCGCTGTCCGACAGCACGCCGGAGCAGGGCGCGGCCGCGCTGCGCGAGACGCTGATGCTCTACGCGGTGCATGCGGACGAGATGCGCCAGGGCCAGGTGCGCGGGCTGCTTTCGGTGAAGTGCAAGCCGGTGGCGCGCCGCCTGCCGCTGAAGGGGCCGATCGCCTTCGGCCGCGGGCTGGAGGTGACGCTGGAAGTCGACAAGGACGCCTTCCACGGCCACAGCAGCTTTCTCTTCGGTGCCGTGCTGGCGCGCTTTCTGTCGCGCCACGTGGAGGTGAACCATTTCGTCGAGACCGTGCTGCGCATCGCGGGCAAGGGCGAGACCATGCGCTGGAGGCCGCTGTGCGGGACGCGGCAGATCCTGTGACCGGCAACCTGGCCAGCGCTGCCCGCGCGCCCGGGCAGGGCGCGGGCACCGTGCAGGCCCGCGTCGATGCCGCGCTGCGCGGCTGGTCGGCCCAGCCCTGGGCCTTCGACTACTTCGCGGTGATGCGCCGGCTGGAGTCGGTCGCGAAGACCACGCCGCGCTGGGGCCGCGCGCTGCTGCCCGGTGCCGAGCCGGTGCGCGTGGGGCAGGAGCCTTCGCTCTCGTTCGCGCCCGCGAGCTTCAGCCGCTTCGAGCCCGCCACCGTGCATTCGCCGCCGCGCCTGCGCCAGCAGTTCTTCGGCTACATCGGCCCCAACGGGCCGCTGCCGGTGCACCTGAGCGACTTCATCCGCGAGCGCAGCCTGAACCATGGCGACCCGACCTGGCTGGCCTTTCTCGACAGCTTCTCGCACCGCTTCTCGCTGCACTTCTACCGCGCGTGGGCGCAGTCGCGTCCGGCCGTGGCGCTGGACCGGCCGGGCGAGGACCGCTTCCGCCTGCAGATCGGCGCGCTGGTGGGCATCGGCGCGCCGGGCCGCGTGGAGCGCGACGAGATCCATGACGACGCGCGGCTGCACTTCTCGGGCTGGCTCGCGCGACGCGTGCACAACGTGGAGAGCGTGGAGTCGGTGCTGTGCTGCTACTTCGGCGTGCCGGTGAAGCTGGAGCGCTGGGTCGGCCACTGGATGAGCCTGCCCGCCGGCGAACTTACGCGGCTGGGGCAGGGCGAGAGCTCGCGCTCCATGGGGATGGGCGCCATGCTCGGCACCCGTGCGTGGGACCGCCAGCACCGCGTGCGCCTGCATCTGGGCCCGCTCACGCTCGAGCAGTACCGCATGTTCCTGCCCATCGGCGATGCGCGCCCCGTGCTGCAGCGCTGGATGCAGCAGCTGCTCGGCGACGAGCTCGAGTGGGACGCAGAACTCGTGCTCGAGAAGGCGCAGGTGCCGCTCACGCGACTTGGCGACGCGAAGGGCAGCGCGCCCCGCCTCGGCTGGGTGTCGTGGCTCGGCCAGCGCCCGCGCTCGCGCGACGCGGCCGACGTGCGCATCGGCAGCCAGTCTTTCAACAAGCCCACCTTCATTCGTTCAGAAGAGATACGGAGTCCCTCATGAGTGAAATCAGCCGCACCGCCCTTTTCGGCAAGCTCAACTCGCTGGCCTACAAGGCCATCGAAGGCGCCACCGTGTTCTGCAAGATGCGGGGCAATCCGTACGTGGAGCTGGAGCACTGGTTCGCGCAGCTGCTGCAGGCGCAGGACTCCGACCTGCACCGCGTGATCCAGCACTACGGTCTCGACGTGTCGGTCATCGCCAAGGACATGACCGCCGCGCTCGACCGCCTGCCGCGCGGCGCCACCGCCATCAGCGACTTCTCGCCGCACATCGAGAACGCCATCGAGCGCGCATGGACCTACGCCACGCTGCAGTTCGGCGAGGCGCAGGTGCGTACCGGCTACCTGCTGGTGGGCATGCTGAAGACGCAGAGCCTGCGCAACCCGCTGTTCGGCCTGTCGAAGCAGTTCGAGAAAGTGAAGGTCGAGGACCTGGCCGACAACTTCGCGAAGATCTGCGATGCCTCGCCCGAGGCGCAGATGCGCGCGCAGGACGGCACCGGCTTGGGGCAAGGCGCGCCCGGCGAGGACTCCGGCGCGATGGCGCCGGCCGCCATGGGCAAGGGCGACGCTCTCAAGAAGTTCGCGGTCGACCTCACCGAGAAGGCGAAGAAGGGCGAGATGGACCCGGTGACGGGCCGCGACGAGGAGATCCGCCAGATCGTCGACATCCTCATGCGCCGCCGCCAGAACAACCCGCTGCTCACCGGCGAGGCCGGCGTCGGCAAGACGGCCGTGGTGGAAGGCTTCGCGCAGCGCCTGGCGCGCGGCGACGTGCCGCCGCAGCTGAAGGACGTGAAGCTGCTCACGCTGGACATCGGCCTGCTGCAGGCCGGCGCGAGCATGAAGGGCGAGTTCGAGCAGCGCCTGCGCCAGGTGATCGACGAGGTGCAGAGCTCGCCCACGCCCATCATCCTTTTCATCGACGAGATCCACACGCTGGTGGGGGCGGGCGGCGCGGCCGGCACCGGCGACGCGGCCAACCTGCTCAAGCCGGCGCTCGCGCGCGGCAACCTGCGCACCATCGGCGCCACCACCTGGGCCGAGTACAAGAAATACATCGAGAAGGACCCGGCACTCACCCGCCGCTTCCAGGTCGTCCAGGTGCCAGAGCCCGACGAGACCAAGGCCATCCTGATGTTGCGCGGCGTGGCCAGCGTGCTCGAGAAGCACCATCGCGTGCAGCTGCTCGACGAGGCCATCGAGGCGGCGGTGAAGCTGAGCCACCGCTACATTCCCGCGCGCCAGCTGCCCGACAAGGCCGTGAGCCTGCTGGACACCGCCTGCGCGCGCGTGGCCGTGTCGCAGCACGCGACGCCGCCCGAGGTGGAAGACTGCATGCGCCGCATCGAGGGGCTGACGGTGGAGCAGGAGATCATCGGGCGCGAAGAGGCCATCGGCATCGACGTGACCAAGCGCGCCGCGCAGGTGGCCGCGCTGCTGGCCGAGTCGAAGGTGCAGCTCGATGCGCTCAACGCCCGCTGGCAGGAAGAGAAAGGGCTGGTCGACCGGCTGCTGGAGCTGCGCAGCAAGCTGCGCGCGGGGAACAAGCCGGTGGACACGCCCGCTGCCGCCAATGCCGATGCGGCCGCACCTGCCGCCGCCGCTGAAGCCGCACCCGACCGCGCCGCGCTGCTGGCTGAACTGCACGAGCTGCAGGCGAAGATCCACGCGGTGCAGGGCGAGTCGCCGCTGATCCTGCCTTCGGTCGACGAGCAGGCCGTGGCCTCGGTGGTCGCCGACTGGACCGGCATTCCCGTCGGCCGCATGGTCAAGAACGAGGTGGAGGCGGTGCTCAAGCTCGCCGACACGCTCAACCAGCGCGTGATCGGACAGAAGCACGGCCTGGAGATGATCGCGCGGCGCATCCAGACCTCGCGCGCGCGGCTGGACAACCCGCAGAAGCCCATCGGCGTGTTCATGCTGTGCGGCACCTCCGGCGTGGGCAAGACCGAGACCGCGCTCGCGCTGGCCGAGGCGCTGTACGGCGGCGAGCAGAACATCATCACCATCAACATGAGCGAGTTCCAGGAGGCGCACACCGTCTCCACGCTCAAGGGCGCGCCTCCGGGCTACGTGGGCTACGGCGAGGGCGGCATCCTGACCGAGGCGGTGCGTCGCCGCCCGTACAGCGTGGTGCTGCTCGACGAGGTGGAGAAGGCCCACCCCGACGTGCACGAGATCTTCTTCCAGGTCTTCGACAAGGGCTGGATGGAAGACGGCGAGGGCCGGATGATCGACTTCAAGAACACCATCATCCTGCTGACCACCAATGCCGGCAGCGAGCTGGTGATGAGCATGTGCCGCGACCCCGAGCTGTTGCCCGACCCCAACGCGCTGGCCGATGCGCTGAAGGCGCCGCTGATGAAGGTGTTCCCGCCCGCGCTGCTGGGCCGCATCGTCACCATTCCCTACTACCCGCTGTCGCCCGAGATGATGAAGAAGATCGTGCGGCTGCAGCTGGGCCGCATCAAGAAGCGCGTGGAAACCAACCACGGCGTGCCTTTCGAGTACAGCGACGCGGTGGTCGACCAGGTGGTCGCGCGCTGCCAGGACCCGGAGTCGGGCGGGCGCGTGATCGACGCGATCCTCACCAACACCGTGCTGCCGACGATCTCGGTCGAGTACCTGCAGCGGCTGGCCTCGGGCGGCGAGATCCGCCGGGTCGCGCTCGACGTGAAGGACGCGGACTTCACCTACGCCTTCGACTGACATGACACACACCCCCAGTCTTCGCGCACTTCGTGTCGCTTCGCCAACCCCCTTGCAGGGGGCAACGCCTGCGGCCCGGCAAAGCCGGTTCCGCGGCGTTTCGCGAACTGGCCGCGACGACTGACGCCGCATTGACGCAAGAGACCAAGAAATGGCCGACAACGAGTTCCGCATCGAGAGCGATTCACCCGCCAAGGACGACCTGATGTTCTGGCGCATCGTGGGGCACGAGGCGCTGGCGCGCCCGTCGGCCTATGAGCTCACGGTGATCTCGACGAACAAGGCCATCGACGCCAAGGACATCCTCGGGCATGCCTTCGACGTGGTGATCGGGTTCAAGGACGCCGATGGCGCAACGCACGAGCGCCATTGCCAGGGCCATGCGGTGCGCTTCGTGCGCGCGGGCCACATGGGGCGGCACTACGAATACCGCATCACCCTGCGCTCGTGGTTCTGGCTGCTCACCAAGCGCGCCAACTCCCGCATCCTGCAGGAGAAAAAGGTGCTCGAAGTGCTCGACGCGGTGTTCGAGGACAGCCCCATCAAGCGCTTCAAGAAGACCAAGGCCGACAACGTGGTCGGCACGCACAACCCGCGCCGCTACTGCGTGCAGCACCAGGAAAGCGACTACAGCTTTCTATCGCGCCTGCTGGAGGACGAGGGCATCTACTACTGGTTCGACGCGCACGACGCGCCCGGCACCATGCATCTTTCGGACGCCAGCGACATGGCGCACGAGAAGCTGCCGGCGGCCGACACCCTGCGCCACATGGCCGTCAACGCCGCCGAACCGCGCTTCAACGAGATCTCGCGCTGGGTGAGCGGACGCCAGTTCGACACCGGCAAGCACGCCTCGCGCGACAGCGACTTCAAGGCCATCAAGAAGAAACTGGGCGCCGACATCGATGCGTCGGACGACCACGAGCTCGCGAGCCTGGAGCTCTTCGAGTTCCCGGGCGGCTACTTCAGCGGCGACGACGCCGAGACCCGCGCCAAGCTGCGCGGCGACGAACTCAACGCGCGCCGCGACCGCCACTGGGCCGTGACGCCGTGGCCCGACGTCACGGCCGGGCGCGGCTTCAAGTACGAAGGCGACCCCGACGGCACGCGCAACGGCGACTACGTGATCGCGGCCTGCACCTTCGTCGCCAGCCATCGCGGCTACGAGGGCGTCAGCGGCAACACCCCGGCGCAGCCCGTGCATGCCGCGCTGACCGACGTGCTGCGCGACGACGCGGTGAACGCCGACACGCTGCCGGTGCTCGAAGAGATCATCGCGGCCACGCCCGCGCTCTCGGCCGCGCAGACCGGCAGCAGCATCTTCCTGCTCACCGTGATGCCGGTCGAGCGCCTGTTCCGCACGCCCCGCCTCACGCCACGCGTGACCATGCCGGGCCCGCAGACCGCCATCGTCGTCGGCCCCAAGGGCGACGAGCTGCACGTGGACGACCACGGCCGCGTGAAGGTGCACTTCCACTGGGACCGCTACGACGAGAGCAACGAGAAGTCGACCTGCTGGATCCGCGTGTCGCAGCCCTGGGGCGGCAAGGGCTGGGGCGGCTACTTCATTCCGCGCATCGGCCAGGAGGTGATCGTCGACTTCCTCAACGGCGACCCCGACCGGCCCATCATCATGGGGCGCGTCTACAACGACGAGCAGCCCATTCCCTACAAGTCGCCGACGCAGAGCGGCTTCAAGACCCGCTCCACGCCCGGCGGCGGCTCTTCGAACTACAACGAGATCATGTTCGAGGACAAGAAGGGCGAGGAAAAGATCAACATCCACGCCGAACTCGACATGAGCCGCAGCGTGGAGCGCGACGACTCCACCACCATCGACCGCGACCAGAGCGTCACCGTCAAGCGCGACCAGACCAACCACGTCGACCGCGACCGCAAGAGCACGGTGACGCGCAACGACACCAACATGGTGGTGGTGGACCAGAAGAACACGGTCAAGGGGAAGCAGAACAACCAGGTGGTGGGCAACCGCGATACCTTCGTCGACAGCAACGATTCGCTCAAGGTGAAGGGCACCAGCACCCACGAAGTCGTCGGCGCGCGCAGCGACATCTCCCGTGCCGGCGAAACCCGCAGCGTGACCGGCAACCAGACCATCACCGTCAGCGGAAACCTGACCTACAAGGCCGCGAAGATGAGCTTCGAGGCCGCGCACATCGACTGGATGGTGACCGGTGCGAGCTCGAAGTACATCACGGTGCCCACCGGGCCGCTGCACCTGATGGCCAACAAGATCAAGCTGATGAGCAACACCGGCATCGAGATGATGGCGGTGGGCAACATCGACGCGACCTCCATCGGCAGCAACACCACGGTGCTTGGGCCGAACTCGAGCGGGTACATCGGCACCAACAGCGAAGCGAACCTGGGCATCGCGCGCGCCACGTTCATGGGACTGAGCATCGACAACGCTCTTGCGCTGAGCATGTCGAACTTCGTGGGCATCAAGATCGACAACACCGCGGGGATCGCGATCGATACCGTGGCAGCCGTGGCGATCGAGCAGAGGACCAGCAACGTGCGGCAATCAACTCTGCAGTGCTTCACCCCCGGTGCGGGCGGCAGTGCGGGTGCAGGTGCCGCGGCCGCCGCTGCGTTGGGGGCGGTCGCCGGCGCGGGCAGTGCGATCAAGGACGTGCTCGCCACGCTGGACCAGTACGCGGCGGCCGAGGAGCAGCTGACGACCGCGTCCAAGGAAGCGGCGGCGGCCGGCCTGCCCGGTCTCGCCGGGCGCCTGTCCAACCTGGCGACCATCACTCGCATGCGGCACAACCAGGGGATCATGGGCGCGGTGCCTGTGCTCGGAACGGGACTCGAGGTGTTCCTGGAAGTTTTCGTCGGCAGCGACTCGACCGGGACCGGTGCGCTGGCCGGCGATCAGTCGAAAAACGCAGACGGCACGAACGCCGCGCCGCCGCCGCCGCCCGGCGAGATCGAGCCGACGCAGGCATGGCAGCCGCCGCCGCCCGGTAGCGGGCCGGCGGGTGGCTCTTCGGGTACGGGGAGCACCGGTGGCGGGAGTGGTGGCAGCAGTGGAGGCACAGGTGGCGACAGCGGCGCGGGCGGCAGCAGCGGGGGCGGTGCTGGAGGCGGCGACGGCGCCGGAGGAAGTTCCGGCGGGTCATCGGGTGGCGGCGGTGGGGCGGGCGGCGCAGGCGGCTCCTGACAACGACGCGAGTCCGGCATGCAAGTCCTCAAACCCCAGGCGCTCGGCCTGTCGACCAGGCCCATCGAGTTCCGCAAGCGCTTCGGACTCAGCATCAGCGCGTACCTGTACCTGCCGTTCGAGCAGGGCGAGCGCGGCTGCCTGTGGGCCGAGCAGTCGATGTGGAGTTTCCTCTCGCAGGAGATGGCGCAGCCCCTGATTGACGAGGGCGTCGCCAAGCTCACCCCCGAATTCCTCGTGCACGGCAAGGCGTTTCCGCCGAAGGACCGGCCTTCGGCCTGTGCCGTGCGGGCGCGCTTCGGCGACCGCGAGAAGACCCTGCTCGTATTCGGCGACCGCTACTGGGACGGCAATCGGCCCAGCGCGCCGCAACCCTTTGAATCGATGCCGCTCGGCTGGACCGCCGCATACGGCGGCGCCGATTTCGCGGGCAACCCCGAAGGCCGCGGGCGAGACTCGAAGGACGGTGTGACCTGGCTGCCCAACATCGAACTACCTGGTGACCGGCTGCTGCGCCCCGACCAGGCCATCGTGCCCGCCGGCTTCGGCGCGCTCGACCTGATGCATCCGCAGCGCGCGCAATACCGCGGCACCTATGACGCCGACTACCTCAAGCAGCACGCGCCGGGCTTCGCGCCCGATACCGACTGGCGCTACTTCAATCTCGCCCAGCCAGACCAGTGGATGGGTGGCGCGCTCGCCGGCGACGAAGCCTTCTCGTTCGAGAACATGCATCCCGCCAAGCCGCTGATCGAAGGCCGCCTGCCCGGCATGAGGGTGCGCGTGTTCGCGGGCTATCGCATGCCGGACGCCGAGCCGAAGATCCGGGAGGTTCCGCTGCGCTTGACCACCGTGTGGTTCTTTCCGCATGCGGAGCGCTGTATCGCGGTCTTCCAGGGGCTGGCCGAGGTGGGGACGGACGATGGTGCCGACGTACTGAGCCTCATGGGCGCCGTCGAGCGCCTGGGCCAGGCCGGCACCGACCAGTACTACCTCGATGCCGCCGCCAGGCGCGCCGATCCGAAGACAGGTTCGATCTATGCGCTGTTCGACAACGATCTGCTGCCCGAAGGCGTGAGCACGGCCGACCCGAGCGTCGAAGCCGCGAAGGCGTCGTTCGCGACCGACAACCTGCAGGCCGAGGGCCAGTACCGCCGGGCGAAGGCGGACGTCGCGATCGCGCGTGGCAAGGCCGAGCAGGCGGGTCTCGACCCCGACGCGCTCGGCATCCGCATGCCTGCGCGAGAAAAGGTGCCCACGGGCGATGCCTTGCCGCCTTATCTTGAAAAGCAGATGAAGCTCGCGGAGGCCCAGCAGTGGGCCGCCGTCGAGGATGCGGTAAGCGTCCTCGAGAAGGCGATGGCGCTGCCGCCGGGCAAGATGGACATCGCAAAACTCCAGCATCGCGGCCCCCCGGTGTACCGGGCCGAGAAGCACCTGGCAGAGATGCGTGCGCTGGTGGCCTCGGGCACCCGTCCGATCGATCTCGCGCCGGTGCTGCCCAAGCTCTACGAACTCGAGAAGACGCATCGGCAGGGCTACCTGGAAACGGCGCACATGCAGCCGCGGGTCGATCCCATGCCGGCCGCGGAAGCCGCGGCACTGCGAGCCGAAATGGCGCGGGCGGTGCCGGCCGGCATCCGGATGTTCGCGGGCATCGACTTCACCGGGGCGGATCTCTCGGGGCTGGACCTGCGGGAGGCGAATTTCGAAGGCGCCTGGCTCGAGGCCGTGGACTTCCGCAACGCGAATCTCTCCGGGGCCAATTTCACCGAAGCGGTGCTGGCGCATGCCAGGCTCGACGCGGCGATCGCTATCGGCACCAGGTTCTCCAAGGCCAACCTCGGCAAGGCGACGCTGGCCGGCGCAGTGTTCGACGATGCCGATTTCTCGGGCGCGGTGCTCATGGGGTGTGCCTTCGCGAACACGCAGATGCGCCGCGCCGTGTTCACCGGTGCCAATCTGCTCGATGCCACCTGGGGCGCCGCCGACTGGCAGGGTGCCAGGCTTGCGGGACAGACTTTCCACAAGCGCGATCTGCGGGGTATGCGGCTGCCGCAGGCGGATCTTTCGGCCACGACCTTCATGGAATGCAACCTGGCGGGCGTCGACCTGCATGGGGCCACGCTCGAGAGCGCGACCTTCGTCACCAGCAATCTCGATGCCGCCGACCTCAGGGTCGCGCGCTGCGCAGGAGCCGTGGCGGTGCAGAACTCGCGCATGAAGGACGCGGACCTCAGTGGTGCCGATCTGCGTGGGTTCAACTTCGGCGCTGGCGATCTGCGCGGCGTGAAGATGGTGCGCGCCGTGCTCGATGGCGCCAATCTCTGCGAGGCGCGCATCGATGGTGCCGACCTGAGGCTGTCCAGCGCCAAGGGAGCGCTGATGCGGCTGACCAACTGCACTGGTGCGCTGCTGTCGGGCGTGAACTTCAGCGACGCGGTGTTGCAGAAGTCGGACCTGCGTGGCGCCGACCTGCGGCGCAGCAATCTCTTCGGCGCCGATCTCAGCCGCGTGAGGCTCGATGGCGACACCCTGTTCGACGGGGCGCTGCTGAAGCGCGCTCGCACCTGGCCCCGTCTCACCCCGGAACAGCAGGCCGCGCAATGACCGTCACCCCAAAGCTGCTGACGCTGGCCGTGCGCATGGGCGAAACCCTGAGCGGCACGGACCTTGCCAAGGGGCGTTTCGCCGGAGTGGCGCTCGGTGGCGGCGTGTTCTCCCAGGTGCGCATGGCCGAGGCCGATTTCCGCAAGGCCGACCTGCGCGAGACCGTGTTCGACCAGTGCGACATGCGCGGCCTGATCGCCTCGAGCGCGAACTTGCGCAAGGCGGTGTTCAATCGCTGCCAGCTCGATCATGCAGACCTGCGCGAGGCCAACCTGCACGGCGCCGTCTTCACCGAGTGCGACCTGATGCACGCTCAGCTGGCGAATGCCGCGATGTCCATGGCATCGGTCAACAAGTGCCGTCTCGACCATGCGAACCTGCGCGGCGCACAGCTCGACGCCGCCGTCATCACCCAGTCGGTGCTGCTCGACGTCTGCGCCGACGACACCAGCTGGCAATACACCACCGTCAACGAATGCGACCTCTCGCACCTGACGTGGGCCGGCGCGCGCATGCTGCGCAACGTGTTCTTCAAGACCTCGCTCAGGAGCATGTCGTTCGCCGGGCTGGAACTGAACGGCTGCCAGTTCTCGTCCGCCGACCTGAGCGGCGCCGACTTCAGCGGCGTCACGCTGCAGCAGTGCAACTTCCAGGGCGCGACGCTCGATGGCGCGAAGTTCGTGAAGGCCGTCGCGCCGTCGGCAATCTTCTGCGCGGCCAGCGGCAAGGCTGCAGACTTCTCTGGCGCAAGGCTGCGTCAGGCGCTTTTCACTGGCGCCGTCCTGCCGCAGGCCAGCTTCGCAGGCTGCGACCTGTACCAGACCCATTTCGCGGGCGCGAAAGTACAAGGCGCCAACTTCACCGGCGCCGAGCTGACCTACGCCGACTTCCGCCACGCTGACCTCACCACGGCCGACCTGCGCCGCGCCACCATGGTGCGCACCGTGCTGCATGCCGCCGTCACCGAAAACGCCCAGATGAGCGACCGTGCGCGCGCGCTCGAGACCGACCCCGAGCTGGCGGAAGCCGAGCGCTGGCAGCCGCTGGTCGCCTGACATGACGAATACGGAGGGAACCATCACCATGAACAACGAAACGACAACGCTCGCGAAAGCGCGCACCACCAGGAAGAGCCAGGCCGCTAAGCCCATCCCGGGCGAGTGGTGCGTGGGCATTCTCGGCATCGATGCAAGGGGCCGGCAGGTCGTTGCCAGCGGTGACCTCAAGCTGCGCGCACGCCGCGCCGCGAGCTGCCTGCTGGAGCCGGCGGCCGGCGACAGCGTGGCCTGCCTGCGCATCGCACCCGATGAAGTCTGGATCATGGCCGTGCTGCAGCGCGAGGAAGGCACGGCCAACGTCGTGAGCTGCGAGGGCGGCACCGGCATGCGCATCGCTGCCGAGGGTGGACGCATCGAACTGGCTGCCGAAGAACTCGACGTCGCCACCCAGCGCACGCGCCTTGCCACCGACACCGCCGACGTCGTCGGCCGCCAGCTCAGCGTGGTCGGCACCAGCCTCAAGCTCGTGGGCTCGGTGCTCTCCTCGGTGATGGACCGGGTGCAGCACTTCAGCAGGCACTACCTGCGCACCACCGATGGCATCGACCGCGTGGCGGCCACGCACGTCGAGTGCGAGGCGAAGCAGCTGATGCGGATCGAAGGCGAACACACGCTGGTCAACGGCCGCGAGCTGGTGAAGGCGCGCGGCGCGCAGATCCATTTCGGCTGAGGCGACGGGGGAGACGAAAAAATGTTCGCCAACTGCCAGCTGATGGGCACGGACATGGGCTTTCCCGATGTCTGCATCACGCCCGCCGCGCCGTCGCCCATTCCGGTGCCGTACCCGAACATCGCCATGGGCCCCATGGCGATTCCGAACTGCCCCACGATCCTCATCATGGGCGGCCCGGCCCACAACCTCGGCACCACCATTCCGATGACCAACGGCGACAACTCCGGCGTGCTGCTGGGCGTGGCCTCGGGAACGGTGATGGGGCCGAGTCGGCACCTCACGGGGGCCTTCACCGTCCTGATGATGGGCATGCCTGCGTCGCGGCTGACCAGCGTGTCGCTGCAGAACAGCACCAATTGCCCGGGCGTGCGCACCGTGCCGAGCCAGCCGCTGGTGTTGCTGCTGGCGCCGTAGAGCGCATCGCAGATGCCTAGGTGGCGCGGAAAGAGCGCCGCTCGTACAGAACAAGGGGAGTAGCCATTCATGGCAGACCAGGAGTTCCGCATCGAGAGCGACTCGCCCGTGAAGGACGAGCTCATGTTCTGGCGCATCGTGGGGCACGAGGCACTGGCGCGCCCGTCGACATACGAACTCACGGTGCTGTCGGAGAACAAGGCCATCGATGCGAAGGACATCCTGGGGCGCGCCTTCGACGTCGTCATCGGCTTCGAGGACGCAGATGGGGGCAGCCATGAACGCCATTGCCAGGGCCACGCGGTGCGCTTCGTGCGCGCGGGCCATGCGGGGCGCTACTTCGAATACCGCTTCACCCTGCGCTCGTGGTTCTGGCTGCTCACCAAGCGCAGCAATTCGCGCATCCATCAGGAAAAGCCCGTGCTCGACGTGCTCGATGCGGTGTTCGAGGACAGCCCGATCAAGCGCTTCAAGAAGACCCGCACCGACAACGTGGTCGGCACCCACAAGCCGCGCCGCTACTGCGTGCAGCACCAGGAAAGCGACTATCAGTTCCTATCGCGCCTGTTGGAAGACGAAGGTATCTATTACTGGTTCGACGCGCACGATGCGCCCGGCACCATGCATCTGTCGGACGCGAGCGACATGGCGCACGACAAGCTGCCGGCCGCGGACACCCTGCGCTACGTGTCGAGCGACGCCGCCGAAGCGCGCTTCAACGAGATCTCGCGCTGGGTCAGCGAGCGGCAGTTCGACACCGGCAAGTACGCATCGACCGACAGCGACTTCAAGGCGATCAAGAAGAAGCTGGAGGCCGCCGGCGGCACGCCCGACAAGCACGAGCTGGCCGAGTTCGAGGCCTTCGAGTTCGCGGGTGGGTACTTCAACGGTGGCGATGCCGACGACAAGGGCAAGCTGCGCGGCGAGGAGATCGGCGCGCGCCGCCAGCGCCACTGGGCGCTCACGCCCTGGCCCGACGTGGCGGCAGGCCGCAGCTTCAAGTTCGAGAACGACCCTGACGGCACGCGCGACAGCGACTACGTGATCGCCGCCTGCACCTTCGTCGCGAGCCACCCGGGCTACGAAGGCGCGGACATCGAGGAGCCACCGGCCCCGCCGACACGGCTTCTGAGAGAAGCTCTCGCGGACGACGCCGTGCTGGCCGACACCTTGCCGGCCTTCGAGGCGGTCGCCGCCCGGATGCCGTCGCTCGATGCGAGCCGCCCGGGCGCAAGCGCTTTCCTGTTGACGGTGTTTCCGGTCGACATGCCTTTCCACCCGCCGCGCCTCACGCCGCGCGTGGTCATGCCGGGCCCGCAATCGGCCATCGTAGTAGGCCCCTCCGGCGAGGAGATCCATGCCGACGACTTCGGCCGCGTGAAGGTGCACTTCCACTGGGACCGCTACGACAAGAGCAACGAGAAGTCGACCTGCTGGGTGCGCGTGTCGCAGCCCTGGGCGGGCAAGGGATGGGGCGGCTACTTCTGCCCGCGCATCGGCCAGGAGGTGATCGTCGACTTCCTCAACGGCGACCCCGACCGGCCGCTGATCGTGGGCCGCGTCTACAACGACGACCAGCCCATTCCCTTCGGAACTCACACCCAGAGCGGTTTTCGCACGCGCTCCACGCCCAAGGGCAGCGCGGCCAACTGCAACGAATTCCGCTTCGAGGACAAGAAGGGATCGGAGCAGGTGTACCTGCACGCCGAGAAGAACCAGGACATCGAGGTCGAGAACGACGAGACGCACTGGGTGGGCCACGACCGCGCCAAGACCATCGACCACGACGAGACCACGCACGTGAAGCACGACCGCACCGAGACGGTCGACAACAACGAGACCATCACCGTGCACGGCCAGCGCACCGAGACGGTGGACAAGAACGAGACCATCACCATCCACCAGAACCGCACCGAGACGGTGGACCTGAACGAGACGATCTCCATCGGCCAGAACCGCACCATCACGGTGGGCGCGAGCGAGAGCGCCACGGTGGCGCTGCAGCGCACGCACACGGTGGGCATCAACGAGACCATCACCGTGGGGGCAGCGCAGGAGATCACGGTAGGGGCGATGCAGGCGGTGACGGTGGGGGCGAGCCAGACGATCAGCGTGGGGGCGAATCAGTCGAGCAGCATCGGGGCCAATCGGTCGGTGGATGTGGGCGCGAACCTGTCGACCAACGTGGGCGCGGACGAATCGCGAAGCGTGAGTTCGGGACGGACTACCAGCGTGGGCAAGGACGACTCGCTGTCCGTCGGAAAGAACCTGGTGATCGACGCGGGCGATTCCATCTCCATCACCACGGGCAGCGCAAGCATCACGATGAAGAAGGACGGAACCATCGTGATCAAGGGGAAGGACATCACGATCGATGCCTCCGGGAAGATCAACCAGAAGGCCGGCGGGAACATTCTCATGAAGGGTTCGAAGATCCTTCAGAACTGAGCGCGGGCGAAGAAATTCAAGGAGAGAACCATGAGCGGCAGGGACTCGATCGAGCAAGAACTCAGGACGGAAATGGAGGAGCCGGCGGCCATCGCGCTCTGGAATTCCGTGACGACCGCGGAGCTGGTCGCCATCGCGGACGAGGGACAGACGCTGCTCGTCGTGCTCGGGGGGCGTCCCGGCACGACCGCGGTGCGTGCGCGCAGCGTGGTGGACCTGCACGGCGCCCATATCGGCCGGCAGGTGGTGCTGATGTTCGAGAACGCCGATCCGGCGCGCCCGATCGTGATCGGCGTGCTGCGTGGCGCGCACGGATGGCCGCTGCCGGATGCGCCGGCGCAAGTGGAAGTCGATGCGGATGGCGAGCGCATGCTGGTGAGCGCCAGGGACGAGCTGGTGCTGCGCTGCGGCAAGGCCAGCATCACGCTCACGCGGGCCGGCAAGGTGCTGATCCAGGGTAGCTATGTGTCGAGCCGCTCGACGGGCGTGAACCGCGTCAAGGGTGGCTCGGTGCAGCTGAACTGAGCGGGAAGAGGGTACGTGGAACTCCTCAATGCCACCCGCATGGTCGCGGGGTTCAACCTGGGCGTCGAGCCGAGCGGACGGGAACTGCTCGTGGTGGTCGCCAAGGGAACCTTCCGCATTCCGCCGCCCGACGCGCCGGACGGCATCGTGCTGCACGAGGCGCAGCTGCCGCTGGTAATGGCAGATACCTTCACCGGCGCACCGGGGCTCTCGGCGCCGGTCTACGAAGTGGACTTCGCGCCGCGCAAGCGGCGCTGCGACATTCTCTTGCTGGGTAGCGCGTACGCGCCGGGCGGCCGGCCCGCGTCGCGCGTCGAGGTGGGATTGCGGGTCGGCAGCTGGAGCAAGACCTTCGCGGTGGTCGGGCCGCGCCAGTGGGAATGCGCAATGGCCGGCGTCGGCTCGACACCGCCTGGCGTGTTCGTGCGGCAGCCGATCTCGTACGACGTGGCCTTCGGCGGCGTCGACCTCCTGCATGAGGACCCTGCCCAGCACGCCGCCTTCATGGCCAACCCGGTCGGGCGCGGTTTCCACAGGCACATGCGGGTGGAATGGGTCGAGGGCTGGCCGCTGCCGGCCACGGAAGAAATCGATCACGCCGTGCGCGCGCCCGACGGTAACTACCGGCCCATGGCCCTCGGACCCGTGGGGCGCGGGTGGGATCCGCGCCATCGCTTTGCCGGCACCTACGACGACGCGTGGCGCCAGAAGCACTTTCCCTTCCTGCCGCCCGATTTCGACGAGCAGTATTTCCAGGCGGCACCGCTCGACCAGCAGGTGCCGCTCGACCACTTCCGCAACGGCCCCGTCGAGGTGCTGATGGCCAACCTGACGCCCGGTGGACTGACGCGCTTCACCATTCCCCACCTGGTGGCGCCGGTGCACGTATTCACTCGCGATGGCGAGCGCGAGGACCACACGGCCACGCTCGACACGGTGGTCATCGAACCCGACGAGGGGCGCTTCAGCCTCACCTGGCGCATGACGCGGCCATTGAAAAAGGACGTCTTCGAGGTCGCGCAGGTCATGGTCGGCAAGAAAGGGCGCGAATGGTGGCAGCAGCGCGATGCCACGCCTTTCCCCATTCCCGTGATCATGGTGCCGATGGTGCCGGACGACGAAGAGATGGACGAGGTCGCATGAGCATGCCGACCTCAGCCATCTGCATCCGGCGCACGGGTCTGGTCACCAGCGTGGGGCTGAACGCGGCGGCATCCTGCGCGGCGATCCGCGCCAAGGTCACCAACCCGAGCGAGACGCGCTTCATCGATTCTGAGGGCGAGCGGATCATGGCGCACGCCGTGCCGCTGGAGAAGCCATGGCGCGGACGAGCCAAGCTGGTCCGCATGGCCGCGCTGGCGGTGCAGGAATGCCTGGCCGGCGTGGCGCGCGAGCGATGGGACGAGATCCCCCTGCTGCTGTGCGTGGCCGAACACGAAAGGCCGGGGCGCCTGCAGGGGCTCGACGATCTGCTCTTCGAAGAGCTGCAGGATCTGCTCGGGGCCCGCTTCTCGGCGGATTCGCTCGTGGTCGCGCATGGCCGCGTGAGCGTGGTGGTGGCGCTCGCGCAGGCGCAGCGATTGATCGGCGGCGGCGTGCCGCTGGTGCTCGTGGCCGCCGTCGACAGTCTGCTCGAGTGGCCGACGCTCGGCGCATACGAACGCGGCAATCGCGTGCTGACGGCGGGGAACTCGAACGGCTTCATTCCCGGCGAGGGTGCGGGGGCGCTGCTCGTGGGCGTCCCCGGCGGCCCGGGCGGCCCGGGCGGCGAGGGAGGGCTGGTGTGCGCGGGCATCGGCTTCGGCATCGAGAAAGCGCACATCGACACCGAGGAGCCGTTGCGCGGCGACGGCCTGAGCGCAGCCATCGAGGCGGGGCTGGCGCAGGCCGGCTGCGGCATGCACGACATCGACTACCGCGTCACCGACCTGTCGGGCGAGCAGTACTACTTCAAGGAGGCGACGCTCGCGCTTGCGCGTACGCTGCGCCAGCGCAAGGAGAGCTTCGACATCTGGCATCCGGCCGAATGCATCGGCGAGGCGGGGGCCGTGGCCGGAGTCGCCGCGCTGGCCGTGGCGGATGCGGCGGGCCGCCGCGGGTATGCGCCGGGGCCGGCCGTGCTGGTGCACATGGCGAACGATGCGGGGCAGCGGGCCTGCGCCGTGATGCGCTTCGAAGAGGCCGCGGCCTGAGGAGCGCGCGATGAGCAACAAGGTCTTCGCCAACGCCCTGGAGATCTCGTGCAAGGCCGCGAGCGGAAAGACCATGTGCGCCTTTCCGGACGTCTGCTTCACTCCGCCGCAGACGCCGGCCACGCCGCCGGGCGTGCCGCTTCCGTATCCGAACACGGGCTTCTCGTCGGATACGACCGACGGCTCGACCAGCGTCGAGATCTCGGGCCAGCAGGTGATGCTCAAGAACAAGAGCTACTTCAAGCGAAGCAGCGGCGACGAAGCCGGCTGCGCGCCCAAGAAGGGTCTGGTCACGAGCACCAACATGGGAAAGATCTATTTCTCGCGCTGGTCGATGGACGTGCTGGTGGAGGGCGAGAACGTGGTGCGCCACCTCGACATCACCACGCACAACCACAGCTCGTATCCGGGCAACGAGTCGATTCCGTGGCCGCATCTGGAATCGATGGCGCCCGGCGCGGCCAAGGCGGCGTGCGACAAGGAAGTCAAGCGCGAGAAGGCCGCCTGCAAGGATTTCAAGAAGCAGGGCACGAAGAACGTGTGCGCCGCCGCCGGTATGAACATCGGCATCAAGAAGCAGCGGGGGCGCGGGGCGGACTGGAACAAGATGTCGCTCGACGCCATCAAGGGCAAGGAGGCGGCCGACAAGTGCCTGCGCGCGCGCAAGTGCAGGCTCGTGCCCTACAACGCGCAGAAGGACGGCGTGAAGGGCTGCTGCCCGAGCCAGACGCCCGATCACGTGATACCCAAGAGCTCCTTCTACACGGCGGCGGTCTCCAAGGGCAAGAAGCTGCCCGGCTGGAAGAACTACAAGATGAGCGCCGCGCCCTGCATGTGTGCGGAGGGGCCGAGCAACACCGAGGGCAGCCACGGGCTGCGCCATGCGGCCCACAAGTTCATGGGCAAGAAGGTGGGCGCGGGAACGACGCAGTCCTTCGCCAAGGAGATGAACCTCTGCGTGAAGAGCGCGCAGAAGGTGTTCAAGTCGTCCAACTGCAGCAACAAGTGCCTGAAGGCGCAGCTCACCGAGGGGCACAAGGACATGTGCTCGAAGGACCTGAAGGACGCCGAGGTGAAGCATTCGCCTTCGGGGTCCGACGTCGCGAGCGAGGCGGCTCTGGATCCGCTCAAGGCGCTGGGCAACAAGAGATCCCGCTGAAAGGAGAGCGTACATGGCACAACGGCTGGGACTGTCGAAGGACAACCTGATATCGCGAGGCGCAGCGCGCTTCAAGGACCTCGTCTATCTTGCGCTTCAGGACAAGAAGCTCCAGAAGAAAGGCATCGCCCACACTCGATTGGGCAGCGTGGACGAAGGTGAGATCGCCAATGTCAAGGATCTGGCATGGCGTGCGGCCGGCATCTGCGTTGTGCGCAAACCCGCCGAGAAGCTCGTCGCCGTCTCCGGCGACGGCCAGGTATTCACCTACGTGGGTGGACAGGAGGGCAGCGAGAAGATCCGCGACGCCTTCGACCTGCGCGCCTGTGCCGCCATAGACGGATACGCCTATGCCTGCGGCATGAACCGCGAGGTGTTCAGGCGCGCAGGAGAAGGAAAGTGGACCGCCATGCACGCGCCGGCTGCGCAGGGCGACGACGAGGTCGCCGGCTTCGAAGCCATCGACGGCTTCGGCGCGGACGACATCTATGCCGTGGGCTGGGAAGGCGAGTTGTGGCATTGGCAAGCCGGCGCCTGGACCCAGGGGCCGAGTCCGGTCAACGTGGTGCTCAGCGGCGTGTGCTGCGCCGGCGAGGGGAATGTCTACGCCTGCGGCCAGGCAGGCACGCTGCTGCGAGGCCGCGGGCAGGACTGGGAGGTGCTCGAGACCGAGGGGCTCATGGACGACTTCTGGGACCTGCGCTGGTTCATGGGCCGTCTGTACGTGGCGAGCATGAGCGCACTGTACGAGCTGCAGGGCGATGCGCTCGTGCCGGTCGACTTCGGCCGCGACGCTCCCGACAGCTGCTACAAGCTCACCGATGCGGAGGGTGTGCTGTGGTCGGTCGGGCAGCAGAACATCTGCTCGTTCGATGGCGCCGCCTGGCGCCGCTGGGAGTGAGGGCGAGGCCATGAGCATCGTCGCGGCGAACAACACGGAAGGCATGGCCCTGAACAGGCCCGTGCCGGCCGTCGTCGCGCAGCATGCGGAGGAAAGCGCGGTGCTCTTCCATGTGCGGGCGCGGATGGTCGATGCGCCTCATGTCAGGCTGCATCATCTGCGCCGCCTGGACGACCGGCTGGCGGCACATCTGGACGGTCTTGCCGTGGCGGGTGCGTACGGCGCACATCTGTGCGCGACGGCGCTGGCCATGCCCGGCCCGGGCGAACTCTTCGCAACCACCGCGCTGGCGCTCGACACGCACGACGGCCCTTGCCTCGACAAGGTGCTGGCGCTCGCGCATGCCTTGCCGGAGTGCCGCCCCGGCGTGCTGGCCGCCTTCGAATGGGTTTCAGCGCCTTCGTTGCGCGGCATCACCGGCGGGCTGCTGGCTTCTCCATCGGCATTCCATCGCATGGTGGGCATCCTGGCCTGCGGTGCGCATCGCGTCGATCCGGGCGCGCCGCTGGTGGCGGCGCTGGGCGATCCGGACAGCTTGTTGCGCGAGCACGCGCTTCGCATCGCAGGGGAGTGCGGCAGGCTGGACCTGCAGGGCGCTTGCGTGCGCGCCTTGGCCGATGAGGACGCCGCTTGCCGTTTTCAGGCTGCGCGTTCGGCGGTGCTGCTCGGCGACCGGCATGCAGCGATACGGGTACTGCACGAGGAGACGGGCGCAGGCAGGCCGCACCGGGCGCAAGCCATCGGGCTGCTGCTCAAGCTCGCCTCGCCCGAGCAGGCGGTGCCGATCCTGAAGTCTCTGTTCGAGTCGCAGGCGGATGCGCGAGAACTGATCCGCGGCCTTGGCACGAACGGCGATCCGCGCTGGGTGCCTTGGCTGATCGACAGGATGGACGATGCTTCCCTGTCGCGCCTGGCCGGCGAAGCCTTCACGCTGATCACCGGCCTCGATCTCGCGGCGCACGATCTGGAGCGCAAGCCACCCGATGGCGCCGAGACCGGTCCGATGGACGATCCGGCGGACGACGACGTTGCGATGGACGAAGACGACGGCCTGCCCTGGCCCGACGCGGGCAAGGTCGCCGACGCGTGGGCCGTTCGCGCGCCGGGCTTTCCGGAGGGCGTTCGCCACTTCATGGGAGCGCCACCGTCGTGGGACCACGCCGTCCAGGTGCGCGCCCGGGGTTGCCAGCGGCAACGCGGGGCGGCCTCGGAATACCTGTGCCTGCTTCGGCCCGGCACGGCGCTGTTTCCGACCGGAGCTCCTGCGTGGCGCCAGCAGCGCTGGCTTGCCGGACCCGAGGCCTGAGCGTTCATGCGTACCCCGTACATCCTCGCGCTCCTGGCCTTCGTGTTCGCTGTCGCGGCAGCCCTGCGCTGGACGCGCAACGCCGGGCACTCCGATCCCGCCACCCGCACCTGGCTCCTCGTCGCCCTGGTCTTCACCGCCGTAGCAGCCTGGCTGCAATGGCATACCTCTTAAGGCGAGATTGCCAACATGTCCCACGGAATGAATACTCCTTGCGAGTTTGTTCGGGTGCATTCAGGCACAGAGCCTTCGGGGGCCGATTCATGATCCATATCGCTGTCATCACCCGGCAAGGCGCTCCGGCGGGGCAGTCCATCTCTGCGGACTTCGGTCCCAATGGCGGCACCATCGGCCGGGCCGATACCAACACGCTGGTGCTCGACGATCCCGACCGCACGGTCTCGCGCGTGCATGCGCAGGTGCTGTGCCGCGACGGGCAGTACTTCGTCATCGACCGGGGCAGCAACCCGATGCAGTGCAACGGCGTGTCGCTGGGCTCGGGCAAGGAGGCGGCGCTGACCGATGGCGCGCGGCTGGTGGTCGGGAGCTTCGAGCTCACGGTGCGCGCGACGGCCGCCGCCGCGCCGCCGCCTTCGCTGGCCATTCCCAACACGGTGATCGGGGCGCCCGCGGGCGCGCCTGCCGCTGCCGCGTCGTCGAGCGACGATCCCTTCGCCGACCTGCTCGCGGGCCTCGCTCCTGCGCCGGCACCGGCTGTGCCCGCAGTGGCGGCTCCCGCGGCCGCGCTGCCCGATTCGCTGCTCTTTCCCGACCCGATGGAAAGCGGCTCGCGCAACGTGCAGGCCGCGCAGGTCGATCCTTTCGCGAATCTGCTCGGGCCCACGCCGTCGTCGACGCCGGCGGCCGGCCTCGGGGCGCTCGATGATTTCTCCGACCTCGGTGCGCCGCCCGCGCATGGCAAGGCGGCGAACATCGACGAGCTTTTCGGCGGTGTGGGCGGTGGCGGCGGCATCGGCGGCGATCCGCTCGCGCTGTCGCCGCTGGCCGATCCGCTGCTGCAGCCGAACACCGCATCGAACGCCGATCCGCTGGCGGCCCTGCAGCAGGCGGCGCCGGCCACGCCCGTGCCGCGGCCGGACCATCTGCCGATCGACCAGTTCGGCTTCACTCCGCCCAAGGCCGTCGAGCCGCCAAAGCCGCCCGCACCGGTGCCCGTGCCTGCACCGCCGCCGGCACAGTTCGACGACATGACCGGCCAGCCGATCCGCATCAGCGGGCCGGAAGGCTCGGGCAGGCCGCTGGAACCGCTGAGGCCTCCGGCGCCGGCGCCGGTTCCACGCCCCGCCGCACCCGCACCGGAGCGCATGGCCAGCGACGACGAATTGCTCGCCGCCTTCCTGCGCGGCCTCGCGAGCACGCACCAGCCGCCCGAGATGCTCACGCCGGGCCTGATGGAGCGCATCGGCTCGATGCTGCGCAGCGCCACCGAGGGCACGCTGCAGCTGCTGCTCACGCGCCAGGAGTTCAAGCGCGAGGTGCGCGCCGAGGTCACGATGATCGCGGCGCAGGCCAACAACCCGCTGAAGTTCTCGCCCACGGTCGAGGTGGCGCTGGCGCACCTGCTGGGCCCCGGCGTGCGCGGCTTCATGCCGCCCGAGGCCGCGATGCGCGATGCCTTCAACGACCTGCGCGCCCACCAGTTCGGCGTGATGGTGGGCATGCGCGCCGCGCTGGCCCATGTCATCGCGCGCTTCGAGCCTGCGGAGCTGGAGAAGAAGATCAGTGCGAAGACGGCGCTCGACGCGCTCTTCAGCGCCAACCGCAAGGCCAAGCTGTGGGACCAGTTCGTGTCGCTCTACGGCGGCATCGCGAGCGAGGCGGAGGACGACTTCCACAGCCTCTTCGGCAAGGCCTTCCTCGAGGCCTACGAGGAGCAGATGGCGCGCCTGAAGTCCGACGGTCAGTAGGTACAAGAGCCGGAACAGGAAGAACGACGACCCCGGTCGAAGCCACCACAACAACACCAGCCATCGCGAGGCACCCCGCTTGGAAATCGAAATCGTCACGCTCTCCCGGCAAGGAGGCCGCACCTACAACGAGGACGTGCACGGCCATTGGCACGATGAGCGCTACGTTGCCTGCCTGGTGGCCGACGGTGCGGGCGGCCATGGCGGCGGCGACGTGGCGGCGGCCACCGCGCGCGCCAGCATGCTCGGCGGCTTCTCGGCCGCGCCGGGGCTGGACGAAGCCACGCTGCGCGGCCTGGTGGAACAGGCCAACCGCGACGTGGTGGCGCGCCAGGCGGAAGGCGGCAAGCTCGCGGGCATGCGCTCGACCATCGTGTTCGCGGCCATCGACCTCGAAAGCCAGGCGCTCGCCTGGGTGCACAGCGGCGACAGCCGCGCCTACCTGTTCCGTGGCGGTGCCATCGTGGCGCGCACCACCGACCACAGCCTGGTGCAGCAGATGGTGGCCGGCGGCATGCTCGACGAGGAGGGCGCGCGGCTGCATCCGCAGCGCAACATGCTGCTGTCGGCGCTGGGCTCGATCGAGGAGGCGCCCGACATAGCGGTGTCGGAGCGCATGCGCCTGCTGCCCGGCGACGTGCTTCTGCTGTGCAGCGACGGCGTATGGGAGCCCTTGGGCGACGAATGCCTGATCGACACGCTGCACGCCTCGCGCACGCCCAGCCAGTGGACCGAGCTGATCGACGCGCAGGTCAAGGCCAATGCCAAGCCGGGCCACGACAACTACACGGCGCTCACGCTGTGGGTGATCGAGGACGATGGCGACGACGTGACGCGGCTGATGCCGGAGAACGTTGCATCCACGGATTGCTGAGGATTTCCGTCTCGAGGCAAGGAAAGAGGCAAAGAAGAAGGGCCCGAAGCGATCGCTCCGGGCCCTTGTCGTTCCAGCCGGGTCGGCTGTCCGTTCAGGCGCCGCCCGTGCTCGGCACGGTTTGGGGCGCGACGTAGGTGTACTTGCTCGCCGTCTTCTTCACCTTCTTCAGCGCGTTGCGCAGCTGCGCCGGCATGTCGCTGCGATTGGGCAGGTTGGTGTAGTTGTCGATGCCCTGTTCCTTGCAGCAGTTGGCGCAGCCGTTGTTGAGCAGGTCGAGCGCATAGCGCGTCTTGCTCAGCGTGCTGGAGGCGCCGGGCTCGCGGAACGGATCGAAGATGCCGTCGGGCAGTACCTTCTGTCCCAGCGCGATCGCCTGCGTCTGGAAGTGCGTGATGTGCTTCTGCGTGACCGGCCCGTAGTAGCCGTCCACGACGATCACTTCGGTCTGGCCCGGGGGCGGGTCCAGGTCGTGGTTGAAGCCCAGCAGCTCGTAGTAGAAGATCTTGAACAGCGCCTGCACCAGCATCACGTCTTCACGCGTGTTGGAGCCGATCCGGCCTACCGACCAGTCGATGTTGTAGGCGGTGAGCAGAGCGCCGCTTTTGCCGATGAGTGGGGTGCTGAATGCCATTGCATTGCTCCGGTGAGGACGCGTGGGAACCGCACCGGGCACTGGCGCGCCCGATGCCGTGCCCGGCGGGTCCGTCGTCCGTCAGCGGGTCTCGGTGGTCGCGACGTTCCAGCCGAACTTGACTTCGCCGCCGGCCGCGCCCTTGTCGTCCTGGGCCTTGTAGGCGAACTCGATATCCTTGAACGAGCACGACACCTGCTCCTGCACGTCGCCGCCCTGGGCGCCGCCGGGGCCGACCATGGAGATGAACACTTCCTTGAGCGTGACCTTCAGGTACTCCTGCTGGCCTTCGCCCGATTTGCGGCAGGTCAGGACCATGTCCTTGAAGTGCTTGCCGCTCACGCAGTTCTTGGCCAGCACCGGGGAGGCCTTGTCGTAGACGTGCGTGAAGTGGAACTCGCCGGGCGTGGCCTTGCCCTTGCCCGAGCCGCCGCCGGAGCCTGCGCCCGAGGAATTGCTCACGTTCCAGGTCCACGACGAGATCTCGATCTCGTCCTTGTGGTCCTTGTGGGAAGACTCGCCCTTGACGCCGTCGAGCTTGATGTGAAAGTCAGAAGACATGTTCCTACTCCTTGGAACCCGATTGCGTTCGGGCAGTTGCTGTTGATGATCGAGACGGATGCTTGTGCTGCCGGAGGCTTGTCGGCGGGGCCGGCCCCCGGCAGCTGTGGATAGAACGAAACGGGATCGGGAATTTCAAGAAAAAACCGGCCCGTTCCGAGCTTTCTTTTCTTCTTTCTCTTCTTCCTCTTCTTCCTTCCGGTGCCTCAGGCGCCGCCCTTGGCCGAGGGAAGCTTCGACACCAGGCGCAGCGAGACGGTGAGGCCCTCCAGCTGGTAGTGCGGGCGCAGGAAGAACTTGGAGGTGTAGTAGCCCGGGTTGCCTTCCACTTCCTCCACGACCACCTCGGCGGCGGCCAGCGGCTTCTGGGCCTTGGTGATCTCCGAGGAGTTGGCGGGGTCGCCGTCCACGTAGTTCATGATCCACTTGTTGAGCCAGCGCTGCATGTCCTCGCGCTCCTTGAAGCTGCCGATCTTGTCCCGCACGATGCACTTCAGGTAGTGCGCGAAGCGGTTGCAGGCGAAGAGGTAGGGCAGGCGCGCCGCCAGGTTGGCGTTGGCGGTGGCGTCGGGGTCGTCGTACTCGGCCGGCTTGTTCAGCGACTGGGCGCCGATGAAGGCCGCGAAGTCGGAATTCTTGCGGTGGATCATCGACAGCAGCCCCGCCTTCGAGAGCTCGGCCTCGCGGCGGTCGCTGATGGCGATCTCGGTGGGACACTTCTGGTCCACGCCGCCGTCGTCGCTCGGGAAGGTGTGCAGCGGCAGGTTCTCCACCGCGCCGCCCGACTCGATGCCGCGGATGCGCGAGCCCCAGCCGTAGAGCTTGTACGAGCGGTTGATGTTGGTCGCCATCGCGTAGGCCGCGTTGGCCCAGGCGTACTTGTTGTGGTCGGCGCCGGCGGTGTCTTCCTCGAAGTCGAATTCCTCCACCGGGTTGGTGTTGGCGCCGTACGGCGTGCGCGCCAGGAAGCGCGGCATGCACAGGCCGATGTACTTGGAGTCGTCCGACTCGCGCAGGCTGCGCCATCCGGCGTACTCGGGGGTGGAGAAGATCTTGGTCAGGTCGCGCGGGTTCGCGAGTTCCTGCCACGACTCCATCTGCATAAGGTTGGGGCTGGCGCCGGTGATGAAGGGCGCGTGCGCCGAGGCGGCGATCTTCGCCATCTCGCCGAGCAGCTCCACGTCGGGCGGGCTCTGGTCGAAGTGGTAGTCGCCCACCAGCGCGCCGAAGGGCTCGCCGCCGAACTGGCCGTATTCCTGCTCGTAGATCTTCTTGAACATCGGGCTCTGGTCCCAGGCCGCGCCCTTGAACTTCTTGAGGTTCTTGGCCAGTTCCTGCTTGGAGATGTCCATCACGCGGATCTTGAGGTTCTCGTCGGTCTCGGTGTTGTTCACCATGTAGTGCAGGCCGCGCCACGCACTCTCGAGCTTCTGGTAGTCGGGGTGATGGATGATCTTGTTGACCTGGTCGGTCAGCTTGGCGTCGATCGCGGCGATCATGGCCTGGATCGACTTGGTCACGTCCTTGCCGATGATGGTGCTGTTGGCCAGCGCCTGCTGTGCCAGCGTGAGCACGGCGGCTTCGACGGCGCTCTTGGCTTCGTCGCTGCGCGGCTTGAATTCCTTCTGCAGCAGCGACGAAAAGTCGCTGCCAGCGTACGCGACATCTTTCAGCGCGCTCTGTTCGAGTGCTTCGGCCATGGTGATCTACTCCTCGTGTGCTCTGATGGTTGTCGACTCAGGCGGCGGGGGCGCTGCCGTCCTCGGGTTTCTTGCTCGCGGCCAGCGTCTGCAGCAGGGCCGGGTCTTCCAGCACCTTGGCCAGCAGCTCTTCCGCGCCGCCCTTGCCGTCCATGTAGGTGACGAGGTTCGAAAGCTGCGTGCGCGCCTCCAGCAGCTTGTTGAGCGCGCCGACCTTGCGCGCCACCGCGGCGGGCGAAAAGTCTTCCATGTTCTCGAAGGTGAGCTCCACCTTCAGGTCGCCCTCGCCGGTGAGCGAGTTCTCCACCGCGAAGGCCGCGCGCGGCTTCATGGCCTTCATGCGCGAGTCGAAGTTGTCGACGTCGATCTCCAGGAACTTGCGGTCTGCCACCGGCGCGAGCGGGTCGGCCGGCTTGCCGGAGAGGTCCGCCAGCACGCCCATGACGAAGGGCAGCTGCACCTTCTTCTCCGCCCCGTAGAGCTCCACGTCGTACTCGATCTGGACCCGGGGCGCCCGGTTGCGGGCGATGAATTTCTGACTGCTCTTGGCCATGGAGATGCTCCTTGCGGGTGTGAATGGGGACGGATGCGGGGTGGTGGTCGGGGCTTACTCGGAAGGACGGCGGCCCGTGACCGTTTCAATGGTGTCCATCGCGTTCGGCGCGAGGTTGGCCATGATCTCGAGGAAGCTCACTCCGATGAGCTTCTTGGCGCGCTCGATCAGCAGCGGCGCGGGGTTGCCCGGCTCGGCCTGCTCCAGGTAGCGGATCACGCGGTCGAGCATCTGCACGGCGTCCTGCCGGTTCTGTATCTCGCCGCGCGCGGCGGCGGGGCGCGAGGCCGCGGCACCGTTGGCTTGTGCATCCGCCGCGGCGCCGCCGGAGTCCTGCGCGGCGGCGGCATCTGCCGGCGAGCCGCTGGCGGAGGCGCAGGCCTTCTGCAGCACGCGCGCGATGGAGCGCAGCGGGTCGAGGTCGAATGCATCGGCGCGGCCTGTGCGCTCGGCGATGAGCTTCTTCAGCTGCTCCACCAGCGCGGGCACGCCCAGCGCTGCCTGGATGGCATCGGGCCGCTCGGACTGGATGGCCTCCAGCCCGCCCTGCACCTGCGCCATCGAGTAGGTGGCTTCGCCGCCCACGGCGGTGAGCGCGTTGTGCGCGATGGCGATGTCGCGCACGCGGATCGGCCCCACGCCGCGCGCGACGCCGACCTGCGCCTCGTAGAGGTCGCGCAGGCCCATGGTCTCGTCGGTCAGCGGCGCGAGCGCGTTCAGGCGCATCGTCGGGTCGTTGTCGTCGTCGGCATCCAGCTTTGGATGTATGCCGTCCCAGAAGGTGTCGAGCAATCCGTTGAGCAGCCGCAGGCCGGAGGCGAAGCCTTCCACGCCCTGCAGGCGGGTGGAGGCGCGCAGCAGCAGCACGGCGGCGCGCACGTCCTTGCTGCGCCGCAGGATGTTCCCGGCCTTCTCGCCCACCTCGCGCCACTCGGGCTCGACCGCGGGGATCACCGTGTCGCCGAACTGCTGCTCGGGCTTGCCCTGCGCGTCCGCGACCAGCGCCATGAAGTCCGCGTCGTACTCGAGATCGTCGCCGCACGGCGATGCATCGCCGATGGGCGCGAGCAGTGTTGCAGCGAGTTCGTTGTTCAGCATGTTGCCTATCGGAGTTCGCTGGTGATAATCAAAGATGCGTCTTGACCGGTCAATGCAACGAAGGGAATAGCATGCGCACGCTGGGTACACACCATTCGTCCTATGAGGGCTTCCTTGCCGCGGCAACGCGGCGCCACATCGCCGTTCTTGGCCTTGCTGGAGCCGGTCTTCTGCTTGCGGGATGCGCCGCGAAGCCCGTGGTCACCACGGTGGCCGTCACGCTCACCGCGGGCGCCGACGCCAACCCCGATGCGCGCGGCCGCGCATCTCCGCTCACGGTGCGCGTGTATGCATTGAAGTCGCCCGGCCCCTTCGAAGGCGCCGACTTCTTCTCGCTCTTCGAGAAGGACCAGGCCACGCTCGGCGCCGAGCTCGTGCAGCGCGAAGAGGTGCTGCTGCGGCCCGGCGAGACGAAGAAGCTCGACTTCAACCTGCCGCCCGATGCGAAGTCCATGGGCGTGATGGCGGCCTACCGCGACCTCGACCGCGCACGATGGCGCGAGGTGCGCCCGGTGGTCACCGGCAAGGCGCAGTCGCTCGATGTGACCTTCGGCGCGCGTACGATGCGCGTGGACGCCAGGTAGCCCGTGCGCTACCGGTCATGACGGCCTTCCCGGCCGCACCAAAGGCTGGTCGACGGGAAGGAAGTGCTCGAACAGGTCGTGCACGAAGGCGCCGCTGGCCGCGTCCGACGCGGATGCTGTGAGATAGAAGCCGCGCCAGCGCGGCGCGCGCGGCCCGCGGCCGTGGTTCTCGAACAGCACCTGCGCGAACTGGCGCAGCCCCGGCTGCAGGGCGCGCACCGCTTCCACGAACTCATGAATGGCGAGCCGGCCGGTGGGGCCGGGCTGCTCGCGCAGCAGCGACATGCGCAGCGCGTGCAGCTGCTGCGCGATGGGCTCGAACACGGTGTCCAGCCGCTCGCCAGCCGGAGTCTCGATGAAGGCTGAAGGATCGGTCAGCCTGTGCCCCAGTGCCTGCGCAAGCACTTCGGGCGGCAGCGCTCCGCGCAGGGTCGCATAGCCCGGCAGCCGTTCGAGGCCGGTCACGACGAGGTAGGTGGGCATCTGCAGCCGCAGGCCGTCGCTGGCTTCGCCGAGCAGGCGGCGCGTTCGCGCGGCGAGCGACTTCAGCTCCGTGGCGTCGGCATCCAGAAGGTCGCCGGCGGCCACGGCCACCACGAGGCCGTTGAGCGGCAGGCGGTCGCGCCGCTCGGCCAGCGCAAGCAGTGAGTGAAGCCACAGGCTGCGCGACTGCGGCGTGCCCGCCTTGTCGCCGACCGCGCCCGCATCGAGCTCGATAGCCACCAGCCGATGGGTCAGCCACCAGTGCCACCAGGCGGCACCGGATGCGGCGTCCGTGCGTTCGGCGTGCGCGGTCGCGAGCAGCCCCGCGAGGTTGGCCGATGCATCGCCGAAGAAGAGGAACCACGGCACCGGCGCCGAGGGCCTGGCCCATGGCGCGCGGCGCATGGCCTGCTGCGCCCGCGTCATGCTTTCCTTCAGCGTGTCGACGGCCAGTGCGGTTCCGCCGGCATCGGCCGCCGGTTCGGCCAGCGCGGCGAGGCGCTTGCGCAGCCCGCGCCGGCGCGCGCCCCGGCCGGCATCGCGCACCACCGCGTACAGCAGGCCGAAGCCCAGCAGGCACAGCGCCAGCAGCAGCCAGAAGCGGTGGGCGGGCGACAGCAGCAGGCCGGTCATCGCGAGACGGTCTCCAGGAAGACGAAGTCGGCGATCAGCCGGTCGCTGTTCTTGCTGGCCGCGAGCGACTCGCGCAACCTCAGCAGGTAGGCGGAGGCGAGTTCGAAGGGCGGCCGGTCGGCGGTTTCGGTGAGGGGAGTGGGCGACGAAAGCACTGTGATCAGCACGCTGCCGAAGGGCGGACTCACCAGCCAGCTGGAAGGGATGTCGCGGCCTATCTCCAGGACCTCGCCCGCGTGCAGCCGCGTGGGCTGCTGCCCGGCGTTGAGATGCATGACGGAGCCGTCGGCCGTGTAGTAGTCGACCCAGATGTAGCTGTCGTGGCGCGGCGCGGTCACCTGCACGCGCACGTTGTCGCCCTCGCGCAGGCGGCCGTCGCGGGCCGTGGGCGCGCTCACGTCGAGGCCGTAGGCCTTCTCGGTGTTGCGTGCCTGGTAGGGCTTGAGGATGGCGAACACCTCGCAATGCGGCCACACGCGCAGTCCGATGTCGAAGCGCGGCGACTTCACGCCGGGCAGGGCGCTCACTTCGTGCTCGACGCGCGGCAGGTCTCCGGGCTGCGAGACGAAGCCGGTGACCCGCGTGCGGCCCTCGTGGTCGACGCTGGCCGTGAGGTCGGCGCAGGCGAAAGCCTGCAGGTGCTGCTCGACGCGCTGGGCCAGGCCGGTGGCGGCCGCGGGCGGGCCGCCGGACCACAGCCACGGCATGTACAGCAGCGGCAGCGCCAAGGCCAGGGCGGCGGCGCCGAGCAGCAGGGTGCGGTCGCGCCGGCGCGTGTCGTTGGGGCCGCGCGGGTCGGGCGCCTCGTAGGGTTGCGGCGCGATGTGGTCCTGCAGCAGGCTGCCCATGGACAGCGGGCGCAGCAGCAGCTGGCGGCCGTGCAGGTCCTTCAGCTTGCCGAGTTCGCCCTGGTCGCCGTCCTCGAAGTAGTACTGTCCCCTGAAGCCGAGCGCCAGCGCGTGCCAGTACACCTCGCGCACCGCGTCGTCGTCGGGGCCCAGGGCCGAGAGGTGGTGGAAGAACTCGCTGTGGGCGTTGTTGGAGTTGAATAGCTGCACCTGCAGGGGAGCGGCCGTGCCTGTCGCGCCGGCCGCGTCCGGGTGCCGCGCGAGGATCTCGTCGATCCAGGCCACCATGGCGAAGGAGGCCGACTCGATCTGCGCGGCGGGCGTGCCGGCGGCCTCGGCGGCGGCGCGTGCCGCGTCGAGCAGCTGGCGGGCCCGTTGCTGCGCCGCATCGTGCGGCAGCAGTGGCGCGCCGGACGCGATGGACGCATCCAGCGCGAGGCCGGATGAGATGAAGCTGGAGAAACAGTCGAGAAGGCGGGCCATGGGCGGGCCCGCTCATTCATGCGTTGCGAAGGATGCCTTGCACCGGCGTCTGCAGCGATGGCACATGCCCATGTCCCCGGTTCCTTCGAGTAGGCGGCCATTCTTTCAAAGGGCTTGCAAGGGGCGCCATACCGCTTGGGGTCTATGCCGTTGGTGGGGCCGCCGGCCTTGCTGCGCGGGGCTTTCGCCGGTATCTTCAGCGTCTGCCGTGCTTCGCACGCTGGGATACGGGGAAAAGACATCATGAAAATACTGATCGCCGACGACCACCGGCTCGTCATCGAGGCGGTCAAAGCCAAGCTGTCGGAGCTGGAGCCCGGCATCGAATTCGTCCTGGCGATGAGCGTCGACGAATTGCTTGCCGGAGCCACCGACGACCTCGACCTGGCCCTGATCGACCTCAACATGCCCGGCGCCGACGGCCAGGCCCACATCGACGAGATCCGCCAGCGCCATCCGGCCGTGCCGGTGATCGTGCTGTCGGGCTACGAAGACCCGGCCATCATGCGCAGCGCGCTCGAGCGCGGCGTGCTCGGATTCATACCCAAGGCCTACTCTCCCGACGTGATGCTCTCGGCCGTGCGGCTGGTGCTGGCCGGCGGCGTGTACGTGCCGCCGATGATGCTGACGGCAGTGCCCCCCGGCATCGTGGCCGGCATGGCGCAGCCGGCGGGCACCGAGGCGATCGTGCGCGGCACCGGTGGTGGCGGTGGTGGCGGCACCCAGACGCTGGAGCACCTGCGCAGCGTGCTCACCGAGCGGCAGGTCGAGGTGCTGCAGCTGCTGTCGCAGGGCAAGCCCAACAAGCTGATCGGGCGCAGCCTTGGCATCAGCGAGGGCACGGTGAAGATCCACCTGGCGGCGATCTTCCGCGCGCTCAACGTGCGCAACCGCACCGAGGCGGTGGTGGCCGCCCAGGCGCTGACCGAGGCGCAGCAGGCCTGAGCGGCCCGGCGCTGCGTTCCCCGTCTTTTCTTCTTTTTCCTTTGCCGGGCGCCGTTGCTACCAGCGGTAGCTGAACTTCGCCTGCACCGCGCGCCGCTGGCCGAAGTACTGGCCGTTGCCCGCGACGTAGCTCCTGTCGGTGAGGTTGGTGGCGTTCAGCGCGAAGCTGTAGGGGCCCTGCTCGTAGCGCAGCGCCGCGTCCACCAGCGTGTAGGGCGGGTTGTAGCTGCTGTTGTCGGTGCTGGCCGGCACCTTGCCGACGTGGCGTATGCCGCCGCCCACGCTCCAGCCTTTCAGCGCGGGGCCTCCGAAGCGGTAGTCCAGCCACAGCGAGGCGGTCTGGCGCGCCGTGTTCAGCGGTTGCTTGCCGATCTCCGCCGGGTTCAGGCTTTGCGTGACCTTGGCGTCGAGCAGCGTGTAGCTGGCCACCAGCTTGAGCTGCTTCGTGAGCGCGGCGCGCGCCTCGAACTCGGGGCCGCGCGTGCGCACCTCGCCGATCTGCGAGACCGGGCCGATGACGAACGGGTCGAAGACGGGCGAGTTGCTCTTGCGCAGGTCGAAGACCGACACGGTGAAGAGCGCGTCGATGCCGGGCGGCCGGTACTTCAGGCCCGCCTCGAACTGGCGGCCCAGCTCGGGTTTGAGCAGGGTGCCGTTGGGGATGGCGCCCGGCAGCGGCGTGAACGAGGTCGCGTAGCTGAAGTAGGGCGCCAGCCCGTTCGGCGCGAGGTACAGCAGGCCCGCGTTGTAGGTGGTCTTGGTGTTGGTGTCGATGCCGAAGGACGAGCTCACCAGCCGGTTGACGCTGCTGCGCGCGCGGTCCTGCCGCACCGTGAGACCCAGCGACCACGGCCCTTTGCGCATCTGGTCCTGCACGTAGAAGCCGCGCTGCGTGATGCTGTTGTCGCCCAGTCCGTTCACCGGTGGGTCTGATACAGGCTGGCCGTACACCGGCGCGAAGGCGTCGATGGAGGGCGCCGGGCCGATGCCGCCTTGCTGCGAGCTGGCCTGCCGCTGGTACTCCATGCCCATCAGCAGCGTGTGCGAGACGGCGCCGGTGCTGAAGCGGCCTTCGACCTGGGTGTCGAGCGTGCTGGTGCGGTTTCTCTCGTCGACCCGCATCACCATGCGGTCGAGCGTGCGCAGGTCGCTCTGGAAGCCGGTGCCGTAGACCTGCCGGTAGTCGATGTCGAGCCTGGCGTGGCGCGCGTTCTGCCGCAGCGTCCAGTTGTCGCTGAGCTGGTGTTCGAAGAGGTAGGTGAGCGAGAACGCGTCGCGGTCGTAGCGGTCGTAGCCGGGCTCGCCGATGTAGCGCTCGCGCGGAATGCTGCCCCAGGGGTTGGGTGTGATGAGCGCGCTCTGCGGCCAGATGCTCTTGGGCGTGGTGCGGTCGCGCGTGGCCTCCGCCATCAGCGTGACCTTGGTGCGCGCGGAGGGCATCCACGTGAGCGAGGGCGCGATGAAGCTGCGGTCGTCGCGGGAGTAGTCGGTCTGGCCGTCGCTGTTGCGCAGCACGCCGTTGAGCCTGAAGAGCAGGCTGCCGTCGGCGTTCATCGCGCCGCCGATGTCGAAGCTGCCCTGCCGGCGGTTGCGGTTGCCCAACGAGACGCTCACCTCGCGCACCGCCTCCGCCGAGGGCCGCTTGGACACCATGTTGATGGCCCCCCCGGGCGCCGACGGGTCGTACACCGCGCCCGGCCCCTTCAGCAGCTCGACGCGCTCCAGCGCCTGCGGCTCCACCAGCCAGCGCGTGGCGAAGCTGTTGGTGGGGAGCTTGAAGCCGTCGAGGTACTCGGCCGGCGCGAAGCCGCGCACCGTGAGCGAGGCGAAGCGCGTGTCGTAGCCCGCGACCTCGGTAAGCACGCCGGCCGAGTAGCGCAGCGACTGCTCGACGGTGTGCACGGCCTGGTCGTCCATCTGCGCGCGCGTGACCACGGTGACGGCGCGCGGGGTTTCCAGCAGCGGCGTGTCGGTGCGCGTGGCCGTGGCGCTGCGCTGCGCCACGTAGCCTTCGACCTGGCCGTCGGCGCGCTCGCCCGGCGCGTTGACGGTGAGCGTGGGCAGGATGGCGTTGGGCCCGGAGACCGCTGCGGGCGTGCCCGTGGCCTGGCGCACCGCATAGGCGCCGCTGGTGCCGGGCACGGCTTCGAGCCGGTGCGGCGAGAGCAGCTCGGCCAGGCCCTCTGCCACGGTGCGGCGGCCCTGTATGGCGGCGGCATTCTTTCCGCGCACCAGCGCCGGATCGAAGGAGAGCGTGATGCCGGCCTGCCGCGCGAAGCTGCTGAGCGCGTCTTCCAGCGCGCCGGCCGGAATGTCGAAGCTGGCGCGCGCCGGAACATCCGCCGGCTGCGCCTGCGCGCGCGCGGAATTCATGGGCGCAGCCCATCCCGCCGCGATACCCAGCAGCAGCGCGGAGAGCAGGGTGGGCCTTGTCTGCCGGAACCGCCAGAACCCGGGATGGCGGTCCGGAGAAAGGCGTCTCAACGTCGCGCGACAGTCAATGTGCCTCCAGTGCCGCGGTCGAGCCGGACCGGCAGTGTGCGTACCAGCGCCTCCAGCGCGCGGCCGACGGGGTCGGGACCGCTGAGCTGGAAGACGCCCGACACGCGCAGCGATGCCGCATCCGCGTCGCAGAGCAGCGGTGTGGCGTGGTAGCGCGCCAGCTCGGCGATGAAGGCATCGAGCCTCATCTGCCGCGCCACCAGCGCGCCGTCGGTCCAGGCGTCGGGCTCGAAGCTGCGGTCCACGATGCGCTGGGGCGGTTGTGCCGCGCCGCCGCGCACGATGTAGCCGTCTCCCGCCTGGGCGACGACCGGCGGTGCGTCGACGGTGGTGTGGATGGCCACGCGGCCCTCGGTCATCGACAGCCGCGTCTGGTCGTCCTGCTCGCGCACACCGAAGCGCGTGCCCAGCGCCTCGAAGCGCGCGTGCGGCGTCTCGACCCAGAATGCGCGGTGGCCGAGCAGCGAGCCGCCGTCCGCGCCGGTGCGCACGAAGAGCTCGCCGCGCCGCAGCACGATGCGGCGGCGGCGCGGCGAGAAGATCACCTGCACCTCGGAGCCGGTGTTGAGGTTCAGCTCGGTGCCGTCGGCCAGCGTCACGCGCTTGCGTTCGCCCACGGCGGTGGCGTAGTCGGTGCGGCTCTCCCATGGCTGCTCGCGCCAGACGAAGAGGCCGGCCATGCCGCCCGTGACGGCCAGCCCCATCACGCCCAGAACCCCGAGCGCGCGGCGGCGGCCCTGCTGGGCCCGCAGGCGGGTGGCCGCCTGCAGCGCGCCGTGCGCCAGCGCGCCGCCGGCCTCGCCCATGCGCGGCACCTGGCGGAAGGTGTCTTCCACGGCCTGCACCTGCTGCCAGGCCTGCTCGTGCGAGGGATGCGCGGCGCGCCATGCGCCGCATTCGTCATGAGTCTTCTCGTCGGCGCTGCCGGAGCCCAGCCGCACGGCCCAGGCGATGGCCTGGTCGAGCAGCTCGGCGGCCGTGGCCGTGCCGTCGCCGGTTAGCGGGGTGGAAGGAAATGCGGCTTTCATTCTGGATGGCTCTGCGCACTTCCCGTGATCCCGGTCGCACGATATAGCCTCGGCCAAAGCCAGGAACACCGCGGAACCGGCTTTGCCGGGCCGCCGGTGTTGCCCCCGGCGAGGCGGGGGGAGAAGCGACACGAAGTGCGCGAAGCCTGGGGGAGTTTCATCATTTCAGCGCCAGGCAGTGACGGATGGCGGTGGCCATGTATTTTTCTACGGAGCTCAGGCTCACATCGAGGCGCCGCGCGATCTCGGCATAGCCGAGGCCGTCGAGCCGCGAGAGCAAAAAGGCGCTGCGCGCCTTGGACGGCAGCCCGTCGAGCATCGCGTCGATGCGCACCAGCGATTCGACCAGCAGCATCTGCGCCTCGGGCGAGGGCGCCTGCGGCTCGGGCAGCGCGGCGATCGCCTCCAGGCAGGCGCGCTCCAGCGTTCGGCGGCGCACGTGGTCGACCACCAGCCCGTGCGCGATGGTGGTGAGCCAGGCGCGGGGCTCGCGGACCTCGTCGATGTCGCGCGGGCGGCCCAGCACGCGCACGAAGGTGTCCTGCGCCAGGTCGGCGGCGTCGCCCGGGTGGCCCAGCTTGCGGCGCAGCCAGCCGAGCAGCCAGCCGTGGTGGTCGCCGTAGAGGCTTTCCACGCTGCGCGAAGGAGGACGGTCGTCCGGCATGGAGGAGGGCGAGGAAAAGTCGTTCGGGAACGCGGCGAGTGCGGCAGGCATGAATCTATCTCACTGCGTTGGCGCTGGCGAACGGCGTTTCGCCCCGGCAGGGCAGCCTGTCGGGAGCCGGTGGCTGCGGGTCTGCATGATGGGCGCAAGCGTGGACAGGGCCGTGGCGCCCGCGCGGCCCTGCCCGCAGCGGCCCAGGCCGGCCGAGAGCACGAGGCCGGCCACGGCCGCGCCGAGGCAGCAGCCGTCGAAGAGCCGGGAGCGCGCGGTGCCGCCGGCGTCCCGCGAGCGCAGGCTCTCGCGGACGAAGAGCCGGCGGGTGGCCATCACAGCAGCCCCTTCGGCGCACGCGCGGCGCGGGCGCCGTACAGCGGAAACCGCAGCGTGAGGCAACCGTCGCCCAGCGGCGAGGGTGCGGTGTAGATGCGCGCACCGTGGCGCGCGGCGATGGCCTGGCAGGCATGGGCCAGGGACGACGTGGGTCGGCCGATGCCGGTCTCGAAGGCCTGCGAGAGGCGGGGCGCGGTGCCGGTGGAAATGTCGGCTTCGCGCAGGCTCACCACCGCCTGGTGTCCTTCGGCGCGCGCCAGCACATGCAGCGTGGCGCCCCGCGGCAAGGTCGCGGCCGCGGCGTCCGCGATGTGAGACACGAGCCGCGGCAGGTCGCCGGCGATGGCTACCACCGTGAGCGCAGCGTCCGGCACGGCGAGGTCGAGCCCGATGCCGCGCTGCGCCAGGGTTTCGCCCTGCGTGGTGGGCGTTGTGGCGAGCGCGCGCAGCGGCTGGCGCAGGTCGATGCGTTCGCGCGCGGCGGCGGCTTCCTGCCGGGCGGCGAGCTGGGGCATCGGCGTGCCGGTGGCGCGGGTCGAGAACGTCTTGCCGGCGAGCCAGGCGGCGCCGAGGGCGAAGCAGGCGGCGACCACGAGGCCGAGGCTGCCGGTGCTCATCGGACGCTCTCCCGGGGGCACGCCGAGGGCGGCGGTGCCTGAAAGCGATGACGGGGGTTCTGAAGCATGGGAAAGGCGGCTCCTCTTTTCGGTCTCGGGTGAATGCACTCCCTTGCCGGACGAGGCCCGCAAAACCCGTAATGGCGCGCCGAAAAATCCGGGCGTCAGGCCCGGCATTCGGGCGCGGCCTTGTCCAGCATGAGCACGATGCGCCCGACCAGCCGCTCGCTGTAGGCAGGCGCGGGATGCAGCACGTCGGCCATCTCGGCGGGCTTGAAGGACACGGCGCCCCAGTCGGCGAAGAGCGCCCCCGTCTCGCCGGCCACCCTGCGGGCGATGGCGTCGGCCTCGTCCCTGCCCGTCGCGGTGAGCGGCTGCCGGCTGAGCCCGGTGATGACCGGGGTGCGCCCCTCGGCCTGCACGTGCGCGACCATGCGGCGCAGCGCGGGCTCGTAGGGCTGGCCGGACATCGCGTCGTTGATGCCGTGCTGCAGCACCACGAAATGCGTGGTGAGCGGCGCCGTGGAGAACGCCGGCGCGCGCCGGGTGGCGGTGGCGCCCGGCTCGCTGTTGTCGATCACCGTGTAGGCGGGGCGCAGGCGCCTGAGCATCGCGGCGGGCGGCTCGTCGAAGCGCCTGTTGGCGGCATAGCCGCCGTGCAGGATCGAGTCGCCCTCGAAGGTGACGGTGCAGTCGCGCGGGGCCTGCGGGCCCGGCTGGGCTGTCGAAGAGGCCGCGTGCGCCGGCTGTCGCACGGAGGCCTTGTTGTTGCCGGTGTTGTGGTTGTGGCTGTTGCCCCCGCAGGCGGGGACCAGCGCGCCGATCGCCAGGATGGCGAGCAGCGTGAATGCGATGTCGGACAGGCGGACGCAGGCCGCGCGGCGGTGAGCGGGAAGGAAAACCAAGGCAATCTCCGGATGGCGCCACTGGCAATTCAGTGGCGTTCATCCGGTTGCCGAACGAGATGCGCAAACCCGCAATGCGCATCGCAAAGAAATCCCGCTTCAGTCCTTAGACGCCACGCAGGCCATCTGCAGCTGCTGCAGGTGCGAGCGGAACGCGACCGCGTCCTGCCAGCCGTCCACCACGAATCGGTGGTCGCGTGCGGCCGGCAGGTTGGCGGCCGGGGCCAGGCTCACCCGGTAGCGCTCGTCCACCGAAAAGGCGATGTGCAGCGTCTCCAGCCGCAGCGAGGCGGTGGATTCGTGCGCGCCGGGCGCGGTGGTCGCGAGCCGCAGGATGCACGGCGTCGCCAGCGTCAGCCTCGCGTCCACGCTGCGCGCCTCGTGGCGCAGCATGTCGTTGAGCGCGTGGACGTGCTCCGCGGCGCTCATGTCGCCGGCGGCGGGCGCGTCCCTGGTTGGATAGCCGTCGGTGCAGGCGCCTGCCACTGCCGCGACGGCGAGCCCGGCGGCGATCCAGCGTCGCCGCCGGGCAGCTCGCGGCGCCGTCACACCGCCAGCGACACGATGCCCGCCACGCCCGCGAGGGCGGCCACGCCGGCGAGCAGGCCGGCATCGCGGTGGTTCGAGACGAGGCGTTCGCGCCAAGCCAGGTAAAGCAGCACGAGGCAGGCGCCGAAGATGATCAGTGAGAGTTCGCTCATGAATGACAGGAATCGATTGGGTGAATGGGGTTGGATGCCCGCGCCGGACACGCTCGCGCGGGACGACGACGAACGCGACGCGCGGGCACAGTGGCCCGCACGTCGCGCATCGCGAGGATTCGTGAAAGGGGAAAAGGAAAGAGATGCGGGCGGACCCGCACCCTCTCTCGCCTAGGCGGCGATGCGCATGCGCGGCGGTTTCACTGGAACCCGTGGCACGCGGGATGCGGGCGTGTGAGAGTGATGCGGCGGTGGCGCGTCACGCCATGCGGCGTGGTGCAACGTGGCGTTGCGCAGTCCGCAGATTTCGGAGAGGTCCGGCGCGAGTTCGGTGGCCGGCGAGCGCTCTTCCAGCGTGGTGAACGGCTCGGCCGGTGCCTCGCAATGGGGGCTCGACGACAGATGGAGCCCGGCGACGGCCGGCGCCATCGCCGCCTCGTGCGACTGGGCCAGAGCGGCAAAGCTCTGGCAGCCCAGTGCGAGCACGAGCAGCAGCGACAGCAGCCAGCGGGGCATCGTCAGGAGAGCGTTGTTGCAGTGTTCTTCAGCGCTTGGCGAAGACGCCGTTCCACGCGAACACCGAATTGGGTGCGTTCACGCGCAGCGGTAATGTGGCGGGGCTCAGCGGGGCTTCCTTCCTCTTCGGCTGCGACGGCTCGTGCTCCACGCGCACACCCTTGGCGAGCTGGTCTTCGACCAGGCTCTGCAGCGTGACCGAGCCCAGGAACTCCATCACGTGATGCTTGGCGGAGGCCCACAGCGCCTCGGTGGAATAGCAGCCCTTGCTGCCGGCCTCGCCCTTCTTCGACGAGTCTTCGGCGTCGGACAGCGGCTGGCCGTCGACCGAGGCAAGGATGTCCGCCACCGTGATTTCGGATGCCCTGCGCGTCAAGGTGTAGCCGCCGCCCGGTCCGCGTGTCGCCTTGATCAGCGCATGCTGGCGCAGCTTGCTGAACAGGAGTTCGAGCGACGAGCGGGCAATGTGCTGGCGCTTGCTGATCGACGCCAGTGGCACCGGGCCATCCTGCTCGCGCATCGCGACATCGATCATGGCCGTCAAGGCGAAGCCGCCCTTCGTCGTGAGACGCATGGAGTGTTCCTCGTTGTTGGGTTTTTCAAACAATGCGTCATAGGTGTGCAAAAGGCCCCGAAAAGTTTCCGAGGCATGGCAACTACGGTTTTGAAACAGTTTGAAAACCCCGGCGAGGCACGATCGCCGCACGACAGCTGAACTCGGACTCCGCTGAAAACGGATGCCGAGGCTATTTACGGGCTTTTCCAACAAGCGCAACGACCTCCGTGAGATCGGCAATCTGCCCCTGGTGCAGAAGCGCGAGCTTTTCCAGCTTCCTGCGCCCGGCTGCCAGCAGATGAACCTCGACCTGGCGCCGGTCGGTGGTGCTGGGCTTTCGCTTGACAAGGCCGGCTTCCTCGCAGCGCGAGACGAGCGCGACCACGCCGTGAAGCTGAGCCTGCAGGCGCTCGGCGATCTCGCTGACCGTCGCCCATTCCCGGCCCGGGAAGGCCTGGGTGTGGAGCATCAGCTGGTACTGCAGCACGGTGATGCCCTCGGCGCGCGCGGCGTCCTCGCTGAAGCGCAGGAAGCTGCGCAGCCTGAATCTGAAGTCGGAGAGCGCCTCGAGCTGGTGCTTCTCGATGCTGCGCGGTTGGCTGGCCATTGACGTCTTGTTGGTGTCATGTGTCGAAGCGGCCAATGTAGCAGCGCCCCCGGAAGACGCATGGGGTAATTACTCACAACATGATCTATTAAACCTCATAACATGAGGTACCTGTCTGCAACCTGACCAGGAGGCATCGCGCCTCCGCGCTGCCCGTTGCACGCATCCTCCTTGTCCGGCGCCGTTGTCCTGCGGCGGTGCGCGCGGCGAAATCCATTCATCGGAAAGAGAAATTGCCTATGCGGATCCAGAGCCAGAAGACTTTCTTCTCCGGCCTCATGTTCACTTGCGTCGGAGCGGCCTTCGCGATCGGGGCCAACAACTACAACGTCGGCAGCGCGGCCCGCATGGGCCCCGGCTATTTCCCGCTGATCATCGGCACGCTGCTGACGGTGCTGGGGCTGGTGGTGGTCGCGAGCGCATTCACCATGAAGACCGCCGATGGAGATCCCGTAGGAAAGATCGCATGGAAGCCGCTGGGCTTCATCATCGGCGCGAACCTGTTGTTCGGAGTCCTGCTGGCGGGCCTGCACAACATCGGGCTGCCGGCCATGGGTCTGATCGTCGCGATCTACGCGCTCGTCGTCGTCGCCTGCATGGCGGGGGCGAACTTCTCGATGAAGCTTTCGCTGATCCTCGCGACCGTGCTGGCCGTGGGCAGCTACCTCACCTTCATCGTCGGGCTGAAGCTGCAGTTTCAGGTCTGGCCGACCTTCATCAGCGGCTGAAGGGGGAAGGCACCATGACCGACCTGATCAACAACCTCTCGCTCGGCTTCGCAACGGCCGTATCGCTGCAGAACATCCTGTACGCATTCATCGGCTGCCTGCTGGGCACGCTGATCGGCGTGCTGCCCGGCATCGGCCCGACGGCCACCATCGCCATGCTGCTGCCCGCCACCTATGCGCTGCCGCCGGTGGCGGCGCTGATCATGCTGGCCGGCATCTACTACGGCTCGCAGTACGGCGGCTCGACCACCGCGATCCTGGTGAACCTGCCGGGCGAATCGTCTTCCGTGGTCACGGTGATCGACGGCCATCAGATGGCCAAGCAGGGCAGGGGAGGGCCGGCGCTTGCCGCGGCCGGCCTGGGGTCGTTCTTCGCAGGCTGCGTGGGCACTCTGATCCTGGCCGCGTTCGCGCCTCCGCTGACGGAGATCGCCTTCAAGTTCGGCCCGGCCGAATACTTCTCGCTGATGATCCTGGGCCTCATCGGCGCCGTGGTGCTGGCCTCGGGCTCGCTGCTCAAGGCGATCTGCATGATCATGGTGGGTTTGCTGCTCGGACTCGTGGGCACCGACGTCAACTCCGGCGTTGCGCGCTACAGCTTCGACATCCCCGAACTCACGGACGGCCTGGGGTTCATCGCCATCGCGATGGGCGTGTTCGGCTACGGCGAGATCATCGCCAACCTGGCCAGGCCGGAGGACGAGCGGGAGGTGTTCACGGCGAAGGTCTCGGGCCTGATGCCGACGAAGGAAGACTTCCGGCGCATGCTCCCCGCGGTGCTGCGCGGCACGGCGCTGGGCTCCTCCCTGGGCATCCTGCCAGGCGGCGGTGCGCTGCTGTCGGCCTTCGCCGCGTATACGCTGGAGAAGAAGATCAAGCTCAAGCCGGGCGAGGTCACCTTCGGCAAAGGCAACATCCGCGGCGTTGCGGGCCCTGAAGCCGCCAACAACGCGGGCGCGCAGACTTCGTTCATTCCGATGCTCACGCTGGGCATTCCGCCCAATCCGGTGATGGCGTTGATGGTCGGTGCGATGACCATCCACAACATCCAGCCCGGCCCGCAGGTCATGACCAGCAATCCGGAGCTCTTCTGGGGCCTGATCGCCTCGATGTGGATCGGCAACCTGATGCTGGTGATCCTGAACCTGCCGCTCATCGGGCTGTGGATCAAGCTGCTGACGATTCCCTACCGGTGGCTGTTTCCGGCCATCGTGCTGTTCTGCGCCATCGGCGTCTACTCGACCAACAACAACGTCTTCGACATCTGGCTGGTGGCGATCTTCGGCGTGGTGGGCTACACCTTCATCAAGCTGGGCTGCGAGCCGGCGCCATTGCTGCTGGGGCTGATCCTCGGGCCGATGATGGAGGAGAACCTGCGCCGCGCACTGCTGCTGTCGCGTGGCGACTGGAGCGTGTTCGTGTCGCGGCCGATCTCGGCGGGCCTGCTGGTCGCCGCGCTCATCCTGCTGCTGATCGTGCTGTTGCCGTCCATACGCTCCAAGCGCGAGGAGGCTTTCGTCGAGGAGGGCGGCTGAGGCGGAGGCCGCCTTCGACCACGCCAGGAGGCGGGCAGTCGTTGCGGTCTGGATTCCGGCGGCGCTGAGGTTTGGGTGCTGCTCGGATAGAGTGCCGGGAATCCCTCGCAACTCTGCTCGCGCGTCCTTGAACTCCATCAGCCTCTCCCGCACCCGCTTCGACGCCGCCATCGTCGACCTCGACGGCACCATGGTCGACACGCTGGGCGACTTCGCCGCTTCGCTCAACCGCATGCTCGACGATCTCTCGCTGCCGCACGTGGCGCCTTCCGCCATCGAGAAGATGGTGGGCAAGGGCTCGGAGCACCTGATCCATTCCGCGCTCGTGCACGTGATGGGGCCGGTCGTCGCCGATGCAGCGGAGGCCGACGCGAAGGCGCGTGCGCTGTTCGACTGGGCCTGGGAGCGTTACCAGCATCACTACCTCGCCATCAACGGGCGGCATTCGGCGGTGTACCCCGGCGTGATCGAAGGGCTGAAAGCGCTGCGCGCACAAGGCCTGAGGCTGGCGTGCCTCACCAACAAGCCGACCTCGTTCGCCAAGCCGCTGCTGGCCGACAAGGGGCTCGACGGCTTCTTCGAGCTTGTGTTCGGCGGCGACGCCTTCGAGCGCAAGAAGCCCGATCCGCTGCCGCTGCTGAAGACCTGCGAGGCGATGGGCACGACGCCCGCGCGCACGCTGATGGTCGGTGATTCGAGCAACGACGCGCGCGCCGCGCGTGCGGCGGGTTGTCCCGTGGTGCTGGTGACCTACGGCTACAACCACGGCGAGCCGGTGCGCGGCGTGGATGCCGACGGTTTCGTCGATTCGCTGGCCGCGTTGGCGCCGGCCGCCGCGCGGTAGCAGCGCCAGTTACTGCTTGCCGAGCAGCGCGTCCTTCAGCTTCCAGTCGGCCGGGTTCGGGCCCAGCCAGATGCGCAGCAGCGCGTTGAAGAAGGCTTGTTCCTTGATCGGATCGGGCTGGGGCGCGCCGCGCACGGTGATCAGCGTGCCGGTGCCGGGCAGCCAGTCGATGGTGAAGGTGTCGCCGGTCTTCAACTGCTTCTGGTCGGCGAACATCTGGCCCATGCGCAGCAGGCCCGGAATGAGGTTGACCATCTCGCTCTTGGGCGAGTTGTCTTCCACGCCCTTGGTGAAGAGCTTGCCGAGTTCGTTCGCGTCGATGTCGCGCAGCATCGTGATGGCCACGCGCTTGGGGCCGGGCGCGGCCAGTGCTTCCTCGGGCGTCGACACCTTCTTGCCCACGTAGAGGCCGGCCGTGTAGACCTTGAAGATGGCCTTGTAGCGGATGCCCGCGCCATTGAGCACGAGGGGCGCGCCACGCAGATCCATCTGGTCTTCGAGCTTGACGCCACCTACGTCGACCTGTGCGGCCGGCACACCGAGGCTGGCGGCGGCGAGGCAGGCGGCCAGGGCGAGGCGAGGGAACACGGTCGTGAGCGGAAGGGCGGTCAACGCTGTCTCCTTGGAATTTGCGAACGGTCGTTCGAATGTATCTTTTCGTTCTACTCTTTCGGCTTCGGGGGAACCCTGAAAGCCACCGCCGATGCGCCCGGTTGCACGTTCGGGCGTTTTCGTGGGCTAAACTCCGCAGCTCATATGTTCGTTCATCACGTCATTCAAACAGGTGAAGGCAGCCGGGGAGCCTGGCCCTGGCGTCGCCATACTTCGCTGACTGTTTGATTGCGCGGCGCACGCCGTGCGCCCGCGGTTCGGGACCGGCACGCTCGCCGGCACCGGGCCAACCCGTGAATGACATTGCCGCCGGCCGAAGGAGCGCCGCAGGCAACTGGAGAACGAATCCGTGATCACTGAACTTGAATTCAAGAGCCTCAGCGCCCAGGGCTACAACCGCATTCCGCTGATGGCCGAGGCCTTCGCCGACCTCGAGACTCCTCTTTCCCTCTACCTCAAGCTGGCCCATTCGCAAGGCGGCGGCAAGCACAGCTTCCTGCTCGAATCGGTGGTGGGCGGCGAGCGCTTCGGGCGCTACAGCTTCATCGGGCTGCCGGCGCGCACGCTGCTGCGCGCCAGCGGCTTCGGCGCCGAAGCCGTCACCGAGGTGGTGACCGACGGGCAGGTGGTCGAGACCGTCCGCGGCAATCCGCTCGATTTCGTCGCCGAGTACCAGAAGCGCTTCAAGGTCGCGCTGCGCCCGGGCCTGCCGCGCTTCTGCGGCGGTCTTGCCGGCTACTTCGGCTACGACACCGTGCGCCACATCGAGCGCAAGCTCGAGAAGACCTGCCCGCCCGACGCGCTGGGCTGCCCCGACATCCTGCTGCTGCAGTGCGAGGAACTGGCCGTCATCGACAACCTCTCGGGCAAGCTGTACCTCATCGTCTATGCCGATCCGAAGCAGCCCGAGGCCTATGCGGTGGGCAAGCGCCGCCTGCGCGAGCTGAAGGAAAAGCTCAAGTATTCGGTGAGCGCGCCCATCGTGAAGCCGACGCAGCCGCATCCACCCGAGCGCAGCTTCGCCAAGGCCGACTACCTCGCGGCCGTGGAGCGCGCAAAGGAAATGATCGCCGCCGGCGACTTCATGCAGGTGCAGGTGGGCCAGCGCATCAGCAAGCGCTACACGGAGTCGCCGCTGTCGCTGTATCGCGCGCTGCGTTCGCTGAACCCGTCGCCCTACATGTACTACTACAACCTCGGCGACTTCCACGTGGTGGGCGCGTCGCCCGAGATCCTGGTGCGCCAGGAGAACACCGGCGAGGGCGAGCAGAAGATCACCATCCGCCCGCTGGCCGGCACCCGCCCGCGCGGCGCGTCGCTGGAGCTCGACAAGGCGGCCGAGGTGGAGCTCATCAACGATCCTAAGGAGCGCGCCGAGCACGTGATGCTGATCGACCTCGCGCGTAACGACATCGGCCGCATCGCCAAGACCGGCAGCGTGAAAGTGACGGAAGCCTTCGCGGTGGAGCGCTACAGCCACGTGATGCACATCGTGAGCAACGTCGAAGGCACGCTGAAGGACGGCATGACCGCCATCGACGTGCTCAAGGCCACCTTCCCGGCCGGCACGCTGACCGGCGCGCCGAAGGTGCATGCGATGGAGCTCATCGACGAACTGGAGCCCACCAAGCGCGGCCTGTACGGCGGCGCTTGCGGCTACATCAGCTACGCAGGCGACATGGACGTGGCCATCGCGATCCGCACCGGCATCGTGAAGGACCAGATGCTGCACGTGCAGGCCGCGGCCGGCGTGGTGGCCGACTCGGTGCCCGAGCTGGAGTGGAAGGAAACCGAGGCCAAGGCTCGGGCGCTGCTGCGGGCGGCGGAACTGGTCGAGGAGGGGTTGGAATGAGTGGCGTGGGATACGGGCAGCCGAACGCAGAGGGCGCGAAGGTTTCGCAGAGGTCGCAGAAGGAACCGCCAGGTTTTGAAAATGACTGTTCGCACGATGTCATCGGCGCGGCGGTCGAAGTTCAACGTGTGCTTGGCACGGGACTTCTGGAAAGCGCCCATGCGGCTGCGATGGCGATCGAGCTGCATGAGCGCGAGTTGGCGTTCGAACGCGAAGTCCCGATCGAGGCGGTCTACAAGGGGCGCCCGCTGGGCATCGCATACCGCGCAGACTTCGTGATCGAGGGCAGCGTGCTGCTCGAACTCAAGGCCATGGATGCCGTCAGCGAGGCGCATCGTGCGCAGTTGCTGTCGTATCTGCGCGTCTCCGGCATGAAGCTGGGCCTGCTGATCAACTTCCATACCTTCCCCGTCGTCAAGGGAATCCATCGGGTGGTGAACAAGCTATGAAGACCTTCTTTTTGAATTCCTTCTGCGATTTCTGCGAAACCTTCGCGACTTCTGCGTTCGGAAGTCCGGATTCGGAGGGCCTCGAAAAATGAAGCTCCTGATGATCGACAACTACGACAGCTTCACCTACAACATCGTCCAGTACTTCGGCGAACTGGGTGCGGACGTGCAGGTGCATCGCAACGACGAGATCACGGTCGAGCAGATCGGCGAGCTGATCGCTTCGGGCGTGACGCGGCTGGTGGTGTCGCCGGGGCCTTGCTCGCCGGCGGAGGCGGGCGTGTCGGTGGCGGCCATCGAGGCCTTCGCGGGCAAGCTGCCCATCCTGGGGGTGTGCCTGGGGCACCAGGCCATCGGCGCGGCCTTCGGCGGCAAGATCGTGCGCGCGCAGCAGCTCATGCACGGCAAGACCAGCGAGATCACGACCACGCAGGAAGGCGTGTTCGCGGGGCTGCCCCAGAGGTTCGTCGTCAACCGCTACCACTCGCTTTCCATCGAGCGCGAGAGCTGCCCGAAGGCGCTGGCTGTCACCGCCTGGACCGACGACGGCGAGATCATGGGCGTGCGTCACACCGGCTTCGCGCACGATGTGCGCATCGAGGGCGTGCAGTTCCATCCGGAATCGATCTTGACGGAGCACGGTCACGCCATGCTCAAGAACTTTCTGGATTGACCACCACCATGACCACCGATCGCACTTCCTTCGTCGACCTTCGCAGCGACACCGTCACCCAACCCACGCCCGCGATGCGCGAGGCCATGATGGCGGCGCCCTTGGGCGACGACGTCTTCGGTACCGATCCGAGCGTGAACGCGCTGCAGGAAAAGATCGCGGCCATGCTGGGTTTCGAGGCGGCGCTGTTCGTGCCCACCGGCACGCAGAGCAATCTGTGCGCGATCCTGTCGCACTGCGGCCGCGGCGACGAGTACATCGTCGGCCAGCAGGCGCATTGCTACCGCTGGGAAGGCGGCGGAGCGGCGGTGTTCGGCAGCGTGCAGCCGCAACCGCTCGACCACGCGCCTGACGGCACGCTGCCGCTCGCGCAGATCGAGGCGGCCATCAAGCCCGACGACGCGCACTTCGCTCGCACGCGGCTGCTAGCGCTGGAGAACACGCTGGGCGGCAAGCTGCTGCCATTCGAATACGTGCAGGCGGCGACCGATCTCGCGAAGAGCAAGGGACTGCAGCGACACCTGGACGGTGCGCGGCTCTTCAACGCCGCGACCGCGCAGGCCGCGCTGAACAAGCGCGGCGACATCCGCGCCGAAGCCCGCCGCATCGCGCAGTGCTTCGACAGCGTGTCGGTGTGCTTCAGCAAGGGGCTTGGTGCGCCGATCGGCTCGGCGCTGGTTGGTTCGCGCGAGTTCATCGCCCGCGCACACCGCATCCGAAAGATGGCTGGCGGCGGCATGCGGCAGGCCGGCCTGCTGGCCGCGGCGGCGTCGCATGCGCTCGACCACCATGTCGACCGCCTTGCTGACGACCACGCGCTGGCACAGCGCCTGGCGCAGGGGCTCGAAGGCATCGAGGGGCTGAAGGTGGAGGCGCCGCACACGAACATCGTGTTCGTCGATCTCACCGGTGCTGCGCAGGCGCGCTCTTCGGAGCTGCTGGCGAGCCTCAATTCGCAGGGCATTCTTGCGACGGGCCTCTACCGGCTGCGCTTCGTGACGCACCTCGATGTCGACGCCGCCGGCGTGGACCGGGCCGTTGCCGCGATCCGCGCCTTCTTCGCCAAATCCTGAAAACGGCGAGAACGCGATGCCCGATCTTCCGCATCTGCTCGCATTCATCGCCGCCGGCTGGCTGCTGAACCTCACGCCGGGGCCCGACGTGCTGTACGTGGTCACGAATTCGCTGCGTTCGGGCGCGCGCGCCGGCATCGTGGCCGGGCTGGGCATCACGACAGGGTGCTTCGTGCACATCTTCGCTGCCGCCATCGGTGTGGGCACGCTGATGGCGACTTCCGCCGGGGCCTTCACCGTGCTCAAGTACATCGGCGCGGCCTACCTGCTGTACCTTGGCGTGCGCATGCTGATGTCGCGCGCCACGCCGCCCGCCGATCTCGACGCTGCCGCCGCGGCGGTGAGCGGGGAGCGCAGCCTCAAGGCGATCTTCGTGGGCGGCTTCTGGACCAACGTGCTCAACCCGAAGGTCGCGCTGTTCTTCCTGGCCTTCGTGCCGCAGTTCATTGCGCCGGGCACCGGCAACACGGCGCTGGCCTTCGTGCTGCTGGGCGTGCTGTTCAATCTCAACGCCATTCCCGTCAACGTGGGATGGGCGCTGGCGGCGGGCTGGATGGCGCGCCGCAGCGCTGTGCGCAAGGGCATGCACTGGCTCGACCGCGCCGCCGGCGTGCTGTTCATCGGCTTCGGCCTCAAGCTCGCGTTCACCGACGCGCCCGCCGCCGTTCGCGTCGGCCGCTGATTCTTTTCGAGGAGACTTTCCATGATCACCCCCCAGGAAGCGCTGCAGCGCACCATCGAGCACCGCGAGGTCTTCCACGACGAGATGCTGCACATCGTGCGCCTCATCATGAGCGGCGAGTGCTCGCCCGTGATGATGGCGGCGCTGATCACCGGCCTGCGCGTGAAGAAGGAAACCATCGGCGAGATCACCGCCGCCGCGCAGGTGATGCGCGAGGTGTCGACCAAGGTGCCGGTGAAGGACACGACGAACCTCGTGGACATCGTGGGCACGGGCGGCGACGGCTCGCACACCTTCAACATCTCGACCTGCTCGATGTTCGTGGCCGCCGCCGCGGGCGCCAAGGTGAGCAAGCACGGCGGGCGCAGCGTGTCGAGCAAGTCGGGCAGCGCCGACGTGCTGGAGTCGCTGGGGGTGAACATCAACCTCAAGCCCGAGCAGATCGCGCGCTCCATCGAGGAGTGCGGCATCGGCTTCATGTTCGCGCCGAACCATCATCCGGCGATGAAGAACGTCGCGCCGGTTCGCAAGGAGCTGGGCATCAAGACCATCTTCAATATCCTCGGGCCGCTGACCAACCCGGCCGGCGCTCCGAACATCCTGATGGGCGTGTTCCACCCCGACCTCGTGGGCATCCAGGTGCGTGCGCTGCAGCGGCTCGGTGCCGAACATGCGGTGGTGGTCTACGGGCGCGACGGCATGGACGAGATCTCGCTCGGCGCGGCGACCATGGTGGGCGAGCTGAAGGATGGCGAGATCCGCGAATACGAGCTGCATCCCGAGGATTTCGGCTTCCAGATGTCGAGCAACCGCGCGCTGCGCGTGGAAACGCCTGAACAGTCGAAGGCGATGCTGCTGGCCGTGCTCGACAATCAGGCCGGCCCGGCGCTAGACATCGTGCTGCTTAACGCAGGGGCGGCGCTTTACGCGGCGAACGTGGTCGACTCGGTGCAGGCGGGCGTGGAGCGCTCGCGCGCCGCCATCGCCTCGGGCGCGGCGAAGGCCAAGCTGGCGGAGCTGGTCAAGGCCTCCTCGACCGTCTGAGCTTCAAGAGAACAGGAAACCCAGAAGTCATGTCCGACATCCTCGACAAGATCGTTGCCGTCAAGCGCCAGGAAGTAGCCGCGGCACTGAAGCGCACGCCGCTCGAAGCCGTGCGCTTCGACGCCGAGAGCCGCGTGCTGACGCGCGACTTCGAAGGCGCGCTGCGAGCCAAGATCGCGGCAGGCCAGGCTGCGGTGATCGCCGAAGTCAAGAAGGCCAGCCCGAGCAAGGGTGTGCTGCGCGCGGACTTCGTTCCGGCCGACATCGCGCAAAGCTACGCCGAGGGCGATGGCGAGATCAGCGCGGCCTGCCTCTCGGTGCTGACCGACAAGCAGTTCTTCCAGGGCGGCGTGGACTATCTCAAGCAGGCGCGCGCCTCGTGCGAGCTGCCGGTGCTGCGCAAGGATTTCATCGTCGATGCGTACCAGGTGTACGAGTCGCGCGCGATAGGCGCCGACGCGATCCTGCTGATTGCCGCCTGCCTCGACGACGCGCAGATGAAGGACTACGAAGCCATCGCGCGCGGGCTGGGCATGGCGGTGTTGGTGGAGGTGCACGACGCGGCCGAGCTGGACCGCGCGCTCGGGCTGAAGACGGCGCTGATCGGGATCAACAACCGCAATCTGCGCAACTTCGAGGTGTCGATACAGGCGACCATCGATCTGCTGCCGAAGCTGCCCGCCGATCGCCTGCCGGTGACTGAGTCGGGCATCGGCACGCGCGAGGACGTGGCCACCTTGCGCGCGGCCGGCGTCAACGCCTTCCTGGTCGGCGAGGCTTTCATGCGCGCCAAGGAACCCGGCGAGGCCCTCGCTGCATTGTTCAAATGAGCCGGCCCGATCAGCTGTCGAGCAGCAATCCGGCCGACTGGCCGGTGGCCCCGGGCTGGCAGCCGCTGGTCGACGAGTTCTTCGGCAGTGCCGTGGGGCAGAAGCTGCAAGACTTCCTGCGCGAGCGGCTTGACGCCGGCGCCGTGATCTTTCCGCCGCAGCCGCTGAGGGCGCTGGAACTCACGCCGCCGGAAGACGTGCGCGTGGTGATCCTGGGGCAGGATCCGTATCACGGGCGCGGCCAGGCCGAGGGGCTTGCGTTTTCCGTGGCGCCCGGCGTGGCGCTGCCGCCGTCGCTGCGCAACATCTTCAAGGAATTGCAGCGCGACCTGGGGACTGCGCCGCCGCCATTTCCGAATCCGGGCGGCAGCCTGGTGAAGTGGGCCACCCATGGCGTGCTGCTGCTGAACACCTGCCTGACGGTCGAGGAGGCCCAGCCAGCCAGCCATTCCGGGCGTGGCTGGGAGGTGCTGACGGATGCCGTCATTCAGCATGTTTCAAACGGCGCCAAACCTGTTGTTTTTATGCTGTGGGGCTCTCATGCTCAGAGTAAGCGGGCGTTGATTGACGTTAGGCGCCATAAGGTGCTGATGTCGAATCATCCGTCGCCTCTTTCGGCTCAACGGCCGCCCGTGCCGTTCATCGGCTGCGGTCATTTCGGCGAAGCGCGCGCCTGGCGGGAGGCGCAGCGGTCGGAGGGGTGAAAACTTAGGCGATAATCGTGGGCTAACGCCTCGAGCGGTTTTCCTGCATCTTTGTTGATGCATGGGTTTCCGGGTAGTCACAAAACCGTGCTATATTTCGAGGTTCGCCGGAGAGGTGGCCGAGTGGTTAATGGCAGCAGACTGTAAATCTGCCCTCTTACGAGTACGCTGGTTCGAATCCAGCCCTCTCCACCAGCGATGAATTTGGTTTCTAAGAGCGTTTGGATTTCGCGCTTTGGGTGCCTCGAGTGCTCCTGATGCGGGAGTAGTTCAATGGTAGAACCCCAGCCTTCCAAGCTGATGACGCGGGTTCGATTCCCGTCTCCCGCTCCAGAGACCCGGTTCGGCGCCGGAAGCGAATGGTTAGATAAAGCCCTTTTGGCTCAGTGGTAGAGCACTCCCTTGGTAAGGGAGAGGTCGCGGGTCCGATTCCCGCAAAGGGCACCAGTTTTTGGGGGTTGCAAAAGCTGCATTGCAACCCATCTGCATACGTTGGAAACGTTTTTTTCGGAGTC
>NZ_RXFT01000024.1 GCF_003952165.1 Variovorax guangxiensis
TTGATTGCGGGGAGCGGCAAGACCAAGTCGGGTCACGGGCCTTCAACTGCTCCTCCTCCCGGCATGGCCGCCGCCAAGCCACCGGCTGCGAGTGCGCCGCCAAGCCCGGCAGCGCTGTTGAGGCCAAAAGTGGTCTCTCCTTCGCCGCCTCCCGCTCCATCCGGAATCAGGCCATCGGACTCGGAGCGGTCGAAGGAAGGCGAAGGGAAGGTTCTGGCGCTGATCAATCCGGTCCCGGGGCGGGCTCCTTGGATGCCCGTCGCGATTGCGGAAGCGAAGCTCAGGCGGGGCGAACTCGAAATCACGCTCCAAGACAAGATCAATTACCACGTCGAGGTGGACGACGGACTCAAGGCCATGGACGGCCCCAGCAATGCGTGGTGCGCCGCGTTTGTGAACTGGTGCCTGATGCAGGCGAAATATCCAATTGAAAACCTTGGCTATCCCAATCGCAAGGTGGCGAAAGCACGCGCGCATGGGTTTTATGAAGTCGACGGGCCAAAAGAGAAATCGGAGAAGACACCGCCCAAAGTCAGAAATCCCTTGTTCGTTGAATTGGATAGGCCGATCTATGGCGCCATCGCCATGGTCACATCGAGACAGGGGCATGGCCGGCACGTCGGGTTTGTCTATGCAAAAAGCGGTGACGAGGACTTGATCCTTCTTGGAGGCAATCAGCGGAGTCAGATCAGATTTTCTGCTTTTGCCAAAAATTTACGAACTCAGGTAATGGTGAGAAATAAAAATGGAAAAGCGGAAATAAGAAAATCCGGAAGCTCGAGTTATTTGAAATATTTCATCCCCATTGCTTACTATGAGCAATCGAAAAAGGATCTGGTAGAACCCGGGTTGAACGAGGAAAATGTTGTGTCGCTGAATTTAATCTTGGGAATTCCTCCGGAAAAGCCTGGGGGAAAGAAGGGAGGTTTGAGTGAAGATATTTCTTGAAAGGGTGGTCGATGTTTGGTTTTAATAAACTGTTCGTTTCGTTTTTGGCTGCTTTCCTTCTCTGGGGGTCTTCCTCGCAATCCTTCGCCGGATACAGAGACGATAGACTCGTTGTCTGGGTGAATTTGGATGAAAGCCCGAGCCGGGAGTTGATCAATAAGATGGTCAAGGATTTTGTGGAGTCAGGAAGGGTCGATGCTGAGTGCGGTGTTTCCTGGCATGAATGGGGGTCGGTGCTCTACATGGAAAAGCGTCCCCCCGGAATAACTGATGAGTTGATTAGAAAAGTGTTTATCGAAAAAGATCGAAAATCTCTTCAGTACTTGAATCGATTTTTGAAGTCTTTCAGGGACGCCGATAGAGAGATCGACGAAGGTCTGGATGGAGTCATTGTGTACTCCAAAAAGAATGGTCCGAAAATGATGAATTTCGTAACCGGCAGGAAAAAGATCAAGACTTTTGAGATGAGGCCGGGTGACGCGTCACCATCCGCCCGAGATATTGAAGATGCGTTCTGCGTGCTCCTGCCGCCCGTTACGCGTGCGCCTTAGGTTCATCCTTTTGCTCGCCCGTTGAGACCTTGGATTTGCGGAGCTTCCATGAATGGGTATCTTGCGCTTCATGCTATTGCGGGGATCGCCACACCCATGCCACCATCTCCCGCATGCCCTACCAACTCCATTACTGGCCCACTATCCAGGGCCGAGGTGAATTCGTCCGGCTCGCGCTCGAAGCTGCCGGCGCGGACTACGTCGACGTGGCGCGCTTGCCCGAGGGCGAGGGCGGTGGCGGATCCGCTCTGGGTGAGCGGCTGGACGACCCGGAGGCCGCGCGCCCTGCCTTCGCGCCGCCGTTCCTCGTCGATGGCGACATCGTGGTCGGGCAGACGGCCGCGATCCTGCTGTATCTGGGCCCCAGGCTCGGCCTGTCGGGCGTCGGCGAATCGGACGGGCTTTGGACGCACCAGTTGCAGCTCACCATCGCCGATGCGGTGGCCGAGGCGCACGACACGCACCATCCGATCTCGGTCGGCGCCTATTACGAAGACCAGCGCGACGCGGCCGTGCAGCGCGCGAAGGCCTTTCGCGAGGAGCGCATCCCGAAGTTCCTCGGCTGGTTCGAGCGCGTGCTGCAGCGCAATCCCGCGGGCAGCCAGCATCTGGTGGGCGACACGCTGACCTACGCCGACCTGTCGCTGTTCCAGCTTGTGGACGGTTTGCGCTACGCGTTTCCGAAGGCTTCGGCGCGGGCACTCTCCGCCACGCCCGCGGTGGAGAGGCTGCATGCCAACGTCAAGCGACGTCAGCGCGTGCATGACTATCTGCAGAGTCCGCGCCGTATCGCGTTCAACGAAGATGGCATCTTCAGGCGTTATGCCGAACTGGACGGCTAGTTCTGCTCCGCCTCGTCGCGGATGCGCAGCGCGGCGTCATACAGCGTATTGCGCGGGGCGCCGCTGATCTCCGCCGCCAGCTTCACGGCCGTCTTCACGGGCAGCTCCGCCAGAAGCAGGCGCAGCACGCGCTCGCCTTCGGCCCCGCCGTCACCGCTCACGGCCACGGGGTGCAGCACCAGCGCGAACTCGCCGCGCGTGCGGTCGCGGTCGGTGGCGAACCAGTCGGGCAGGGCATCCGCGGCGACGGTGGCGATTTCCTCGAACTGCTTGGTGAGCTCGCGGCCCACGGTGACGCGGCGGTCGCCCAGTGTGGCCAGGGCGCGCGCGAGATTCTCGATGCGGTGCGGTGCCTCCAGCAGCACGACCGCGCGCGGTTCCTGCGACAGCGCCTGCACGGCCGCATCGCGCTCGCCGGCCTTGCTCGGCAGGAAGCCCGCGAAGACGAAAGCGCTGCTGGCGTTGCCGTCGTGGCCGCCCTCGGCCACCAGCCCCGCCGCGCCGACCAGCGTGGTCACGCTGCTTGCGCCCGGTAGCGGCAGCACGCGTTGTCCGGCGGCGCGCACCGCGGCCGCGAGCCGCGCGCCGGGGTCGCTCACGCCGGGCGTGCCGGCGTCGCTGACGTAGGCGATACGCTCGCCCTGCGCGAGCCGAGCGACGACCGCCTGCGCCGCCTCGGCCTCGTTGTGCTGATGCACCGCCAGCAGCTGCGAGCCGGGCCGGTCGATGCCGTAGGCGCGCAGCAGGCTCTGCGTGTGGCGGGTGTCCTCGCAGGCGACGGCATCGACCAACTGCAGCACGTGCAGGGCGCGCAGCGTGATGTCGGCCAGGTTGCCGATGGGCGTGGCGACGACGTAGAGCGTGCCCTGCGGATAATGCTGCGCACCCGCGGCGTCATGAGCTGCCGCGAGGGCTGCGCCGAAAGAGGCGGGAGCGAGTGAAGCCAAGGGGTTTCTCCGTCGGAACGAACAGGCAGCAGGAAAAAGAAGACTCTCGAGAGCCGGCCAGGGAGGGCCATGAAGACCGACACCACAACGAAGCATCGGGGCGATGCGGCGGAAGACGCCGCGCTCGACCACCTGCGGGACGCGGGCCTCGTGCTGCTCGCCCGCAATTATCGGACGCCCGGGCGCGGCGGCGGCGAGATCGACCTGATCATGCGCGATCCGCGCCCGTCGCCCACGGGCACGCTGGTGTTCGTGGAGGTGCGCCATCGCAGTTCCGGCACGCACGGCGGCGCGGGTGGCAGCATCACGGGGCTGAAGCAGCGGCGCATCGTGTTCGCCGCGCAGCACTACCTGAGCCGGCTGCGCACGGTGCCGCCGTGCCGCTTCGACGTGGTGCTGGTCGAAGAGAAGATCACGTGGCTGCGGGCGGCCTTCGACGCCGGTTGACGAACAGTTCGAGGAACTGAAGCCTCGATGAGTGCTCCACATCTCGAACGTCTTGTTTCACAGCCCCCAGTTATCATCCCGCCCCATGCTCGAGCAACGGATTCAGCAGCACTTCATCGACAGTGCCGACCTCAAGTACCAGACCGGGCCGGTCCTCAGCAAACCCATCTCCCAAGCGATGCAGGCCATCCTCGCCTGCGTGACCAGCGGCGGCAAGGTGCTCGCCTGCGGCGCAGGCGTGTCGGGCCTGCTGGCGGCCCAGTTCGCCGCGCAGTTCGTGGGCCGCTTCGAACGCGAGCGGCCCGAGCTCGGCGCCATCGCGCTGCCCGGCGATGCCACCGACCCCGCCGCCGACAGTGCCGACGCGGCTGACGCCGACCGCTTCGCCCGCCAGGTGCGCGCGCTCGGCCAGGCCGGCGACGTGCTGCTCGCGTTGAGCGTCAGTGGCCAGTCGGCCCCGGTGCTGGCGGCGGTGACCGCGGCGCACGAGCGCGACATGACCGTGGTCGCGCTGCTGGGCAACGCGGCATCGGGCGCCGGCGGCGCCATCGGCCGCGCGCTGCGCGAGACCGACGTCCAGATCAGCGTGCCGCACGAGCGTGCGGCGCGCATCCACGAGATCCACCAGATCGCGCTGCATTGCCTGTGCGACGGCGTGGACGCCCAGTTACTCGGAGAACAGGAAGCTTCCTCATGACCTTGACGACCATGACGACGACATCGACCCAGCGTTTCGCTCTCGCCCTGACACTGGGCGCCGCAATGGTTGCCGGCCTCTCCGCCTGCGTGCCGCTCGTCGTGGGCGGCGCGGCCGTGGTGGGCGTGGGCATGGTGGCCACCGACCGCCGCAGCTCGGGCGCCCAGCTGGACGACCAGGGCATCGAACTGCGTGCCGCCGCCCGCGTGCGCGATATCGCCAACGACCAGATGTACGTGAGCGTGACCAGCTACAACCGCCAGGTGCTGCTGACCGGCGCCGTGGGCAGCGATGCCGACCGCCGCCGCGTCGAAGACGAGGTGAGCCGCATCGTGAACGTTCGCTCGGTGGTCAACGAGCTGACCGTCGGTTCCTCCAGCACCTTCCAGGACCGCTCGAACGACCTCTACATCACCGGCAAGGTGAAGGCCTCGCTGCTCGACGCCAAGGACATCTTCGCGAACTCCTTCAAGGTGGTGACCGAACGCGGCGTGGTCTACCTGATGGGCATCGCCACGCGGCGCGAGACCGATCGCGCGACCGAGATCACGCGCGGCGTGTCGGGCGTGGTGAAGGTGGTGCGCGTGGTCGAGGTCGTGAGCGAAGCCGATCTGGCGGCCAGCCAGGCGGCGAATCAGGCTGCCGCGCAGCGCGGTGGCACGGGGCCGGCGCCGGTGACTTCGGCAACGCCGTCCGCGCCCTCGTCGTCTTCCACCTCGCGCGTGCCGCTGCCGCCGATGGAGCCGTTGCCACCCGCGGGCTCGTCGACGCCGGCGCCTTCCTCGAACGGCGTGACGACCTCGCCGGTGCGCTGAAGATCCGGCACGCCAAGACAGGAAAGCCCGCTGATGCGGGCTTTCTTCATTGCGTCACTTGAGCCGCGTGATGAGGCTCGAGGTGTCCCAGCGCCGGCCACCGGCCTGCTGCACGTCGGCGTAGAACTGGTCGACCAGCGCCGTCACCGGCACGCGCGCGCCGTTGCGCTTGGCTTCGTCGAGCACCAGGCCCAGGTCCTTGCGCATCCAGTCGACCGCGAAGCCGTAGTCGAACTTGCCTTCGATCATGGTCTTGCCGCGGTTCTCCATTTGCCAGCTCTGGGCTGCGCCCTTGCTGATGACGCCCAGCACGGCCTCCATGTCGAGACCGGCGCGCTGGCCAAAGGCGATGGCTTCCGACAGGCCCTGCACCAGCCCCGCGATGGCGATCTGGTTCACCATCTTCGCGAGCTGGCCGGCACCGCTCTCGCCGAGCAGCGTGACCGCACGCGAGAACGCCATGGCCACCGGCTTGATGCGCTCGAAGACCGCCGCGTCGCCGCCGCACATCACGGTGAGCGCGCCGTTCTGCGCGCCGGCCTGGCCACCCGAGACGGGGGCGTCGATGAAGTGCAGGCCCAGCGCCTGCGCTGCCTTGGAGAGCTCGCGCGCCACATCGGCCGAGGCGGTGGTGTGGTCGACCAGCGCCGCGCCCTTCTTCATGCCGGCGAAGGCGCCGTCGTCGCCCAGCACCACCGAGCGCAGGTCGTCGTCGTTGCCTACGCAGCAGAACACGATGTCGGCGCCGGCGGCCGCTTCGCGCGGGGTAGCGGCGTGGCGGCCGGGCGGGCCGAATTCCTCGGCCCAGGCCTGCGCCTTGGCGGCGGTGCGGTTGTAGACCGTGACGCTGTGGCCGGCCCTGGCCAGGTGGCCGGCCATCGGGCCGCCCATGACGCCGAGGCCGATGAAGGCCACGGTCCGCGCGGGGATGGATTCGTAGGTGCGGGGGTTGATGCTGCTCATGGGGCGACAGCTTAAGGCCATTCCGCCGCAGGCGCCGCGCGGCGGAGGCCGGCCTCCCGCGGCCTCAGACGATCGCGAAGTGCTCCGTGCCCGCCGCCAGGTCGGTGCTGCGCGCGCGCTGGCTGTTGAGCTTGATCTGCAGCCGCAGGTCGTTGGCCGAGTCGGCGTTGCGGATGGCGTCCTCGAAGCTGATCGAGTGGCTCTCGAACAGGTCGAACAGCGCCTGGTCGAAGGTCTGCATGCCCAGGTTGCGGCTCTTGCGCATGATTTCCTTGATCTCGCCCACCTCGCCCTTGAAGATCAGGTCGGAAATCAGCGGCGTGTTCAGCAGCACTTCCACCGCGGCCACGCGGCCCAGGCCGTCTTCCGTCGGCACCAGCCGTTGCGAAACCAGCGAGCGCAGGTTCAGCGACAGGTCCATCAGCAGCTGCGCGCGGCGTTCTTCGGGGAAGAAGTTGATGATCCGGTCCAGCGCCTGGTTGGCGCTGTTGGCGTGCAGCGTGGCCATGCACAGGTGGCCCGTTTCGGCGAAAGCCACGGCGTGCTCCATGGTTTCGCGGTCGCGGATTTCGCCCATCAGAATGACGTCCGGCGCCTGGCGCAGCGTGTTTTTCAGCGCGGCTTCCCAGCTGTCGGTGTCGATGCCCACTTCGCGCTGCGTCACCACGCAGTTCTTGTGCGGATGCACGAATTCGACCGGGTCTTCCACCGTCACGATGTGGCCGTAGGAGTTCTCGTTGCGCCAGTCGATCATCGCCGCCAGCGTGGTCGACTTGCCCGAGCCCGTGGCGCCCACCAGGATGCACAGGCCGCGCTTGGTCATCGACACGTCCTTCAGCACCTGCGGCATGCCCAGGCCGTCGATGGTCGGCAGCTTGGCGGGAATGGTCCGCAGCACCATGCCGACCTTGCCCTGCTGCACGAACGCGTTCACGCGGAAGCGGCCGATGCCGGTGGGCGAGATCGCGAAGTTGCATTCCTTGGTGCGCTCGAACTCCGCCGTCTGGCGGTCGTTCATGATCGAGCGGGTCAGCGCCAGCGTGTGCGGCGCGCCCAGCGCCTGCTGCGAAACCTTGGTGACCTTGCCGTCGACCTTGATGGCCGGCGGGAAGTCGGCGGTGATGAACAGGTCGCTGCCGTTGCGGCTCACCATGAGCTTGAGCAGGTCGTTGATGAACTGGCTGGCTTGATCGCGTTCCATGATGTCTTTGCTCCGGGAGGGCCTGGGGTCAGCCGGGGAAGTTCTCGGGGATCTTGGCTTTCCCGCGGGCTTCCGCTGCCGAGATGGTATTGCGGCGCACCAGTTCCGTCAGGTTCTGGTCCAGCGTCTGCATGCCCGAGCCCTGGCCGGTCTGGATGGTGGAGTACATCTGCGCCACCTTGGCCTCGCGGATCAGGTTGCGGATGGCCGGTGTGCCCAGCATGATCTCGTGCGCCGCCACGCGGCTCTGGCCGTCCTTTGTCTTGCACAGCGTCTGCGAGATCACGGCCTGCAGCGACTCCGACAGCATGGCGCGGATCATTTCCTTCTCTTCGCCCGGGAACACGTCGATGATCCGGTCGATGGTCTTGGCGGCCGAGGAGGTGTGCAGCGTGCCGAACACCAGGTGGCCCGTTTCCGCGGCGGTCATGGCCAGGCGGATGGTTTCGAGGTCGCGCAGCTCGCCCACCAGGATGGCGTCGGGGTCTTCGCGCAGCGCGGAGCGCAGGGCGTTGGAGAACGACAGCGTCATCGGCCCCACCTCGCGCTGGTTGATCAGGCACTTCTTCGACTCGTGCACGAATTCGATCGGGTCTTCCACCGTGAGGATGTGGCCGTACTCGTTCTCGTTGAGGTAGTTGATCATGGCCGCCAGCGTGGTCGACTTGCCCGAGCCCGTGGGGCCCGTCACCAGCACCAGCCCGCGCGGCTTGAGCGCCAGTTCACCGAAAATCTTCGGCGCGTTCAGCTGCTCGAGCGTGAGGATCTTGGACGGAATGGTCCGGAACACCGCGGCGGCGCCGCGTGCCTGGTTGAAGGCGTTCACGCGGAAGCGCGCGAGGCCGTCGATCTCGAAGGAGAAGTCGACCTCCAGGAACTCTTCGTAGTGCTTGCGGTGCGTGTCGCTCATGATGTCGTACACCATGGCGTGCACGCCCTTGTGGTCGAGCGCGTCGACGTTGATGCGGCGCACGTCGCCGTTGACGCGGATCATGGGCGGCAGGCCCGCGGAAAGGTGCAGGTCGGAGGCTTTGTTCTTGACGCTGAACGCCAGCAGTTGGGTGATGTCCACGGGGCTCCTCGGCTCGGGTTTCGTGACGTTTTGATACGATTTTGGACGATTATGACGATGATTGGCGACGACCTCCAGCAAGTAAACAACCGGATCGCGAAGGCATGTGTAACGGCCGGCCGCGACCCGGCCGGAGTGCGCCTTCTGGCGGTGTCCAAGACCTTCGGCCCCGATGCGGTGCGCGAGGCGCATGCGGCGGGCCAGTCGGCCTTCGGCGAGAACTACGTGCAGGAGGGGCTGGACAAGATCGAAGCGCTCGCGGACCTGCGTTCTTCCCTCGAATGGCACTGCATCGGGCCGCTCCAGAGCAACAAGACGCGGCCCGTGGCCGAGCACTTCGACTGGGTCCACAGCATCGACAGATTGAAGATCGCCGAGCGTCTTTCGGCCCAGCGGCCGGCGCATCTGCCGCCGCTGAATGTATGCCTTCAGGTTAATGTGGACGGCGGCGCGAACAAGTCCGGCGTGCCGCCGGAAGAGGTGCTCGCGCTGGCCCGCGCTGTGGCGGCTTTGCCACAACTTCGGCTGCGCGGGCTGATGGCGATTCCCGAGCCGGCGACCGGCTTCGAAGCGCAGCGCGAACTGTGCCTGCGCGCGCATGCGGTGTACCAGTCGATCCGCGACGCGGGCATCGCGCTCGACACACTCTCGCTGGGCATGAGCGGCGATCTCGAAGCCGCCATCAGCGCCGGCAGCACGATGGTGCGGGTAGGCACGGCAATCTTCGGCGGCCGCAACTACGCCAAGCCGGCCTGACGGGCCCGTCTCAGACCCCCAGCGGCAGCCGCGCGCTGTTCTTCACTTCCTCCATCACCGCATAGGTCCGCGTCTCGCGCACGCCGGGCAGTTGCCACAGCACGGTGCCCGCGAACTCGCGGTAGGCGGCCATGTCGGCCATGCGGGTCTTGAGCAGGTAGTCGAAGCCGCCGGCGACCATGTGGCATTCCATGATCTCGTCGCGCACCTGCACGGCGGCCTTGAACTGGTCGAACACGTTGGGCGTGGTGCGGTCCAGCAGCACCTCGACGAAGACGGTGAAGCCGCGGCCCAGCTTGTGCGGATCGAGCCGTGCCTCGTAGCCCTGGATGAACCCGTCGCGCGTGAGCCGCTGCACCCGCGCCAGCACGGCCGTGGGCGAAAGCGCCACCGCCTCGGCGAGCTTGAGGTTGGTGATGCGGCCGTCTTCCTGAAGGATCTTCAGCAGACGCAGATCGATGCGGTCCAGGTCGAGCATCGGAGGATTATCCGGCTCGGGCATCGATTCGTGGCAAAAGATGCGGGTTATGGAGGCAGGCTATAGGAGATAGAACCAAGGAACTGCCGCCGGCCTACCCTCGCTTACCCAAGGAGCGGGGGGAGGCCGAGGCATTCCGTCCCCGTCAGCGGAGCTGGGTCTGCGGTTGCGCGGCCGCTTGCTGGTTCTTCAGTTGGTCGACGAGCGCGCTGTAGGCAGGGCTCGCGCGCAGTCGTGCGTACTCGGCGGCGGCCTCGCGGTAGCCGGGCCTCATCGTGTCGGCACCGGCTTCGCCGCTCTGCCTGGCCGCCAGGCCCGAGCGGATCCACAGCTGCGTGTCGGCAGCCACTGCGGCGCGGGAGTTGGCCGACACCACCACCGCCTGCTGCTCGTAGCCGCTGGTGTAGCCCTGCGTGGGCGCGGTCTTCAGCCACTGCACCGCGTCGGCGGTCACGGCGGCGCGCGTGGTCGAGGAGACCAGCGGCGCGGGACGCGGATCGCCCTCGGCGTAGTTGCCGGCGAAGCTCGGCGCGGCGATCGTGCCCAGCAGGGCGGCGAGGGCGGCGGTGCCGATCAGACGGGTGGCGGAAGCTTGCTTGCTCATTCGTTACTCCTTGATGTGTGACGTCGGTTGGTTTGCCTTGGTTGGTGAAGCCAACTCTACGAAGCGGATCTGCTGGGTCGATAACCCGTCGATGACGTTTCTGTCATCTACGGATGTGGCGCATGCCTATCGCTCGCCCGAGGGGATCGTTCCCGCCCGCATCGCCTTGATGGCCTCGGCCTCCACCGCTTCGCGCGTGGCGGGCTGGCCGGTGCGCGCGGCAGGCCAGGGCGCGCCGCGGCTCACGTTGTTCCAGGCGGGCTGCTTCTGCGCCGTTGCCAGCTCTGCCACGACCCTGTCGCGCGACGGATCCTGCTTCGCGTGATCAGGGAAGCGCGTCACGCCGGCCTCGGTGGGGGCGAAGTGGTATTCGCCCGCGGCGGACGCTGCCAGCGGAATCAGCGCGGCGGCGAGAAGGGAGGAAGAAACAAGAATCTTGCGGTGCGGCATGGTCGGTATCTCCTGGTTGTCCGTCGTCGCCGGGATGGCGCGACCATGCCAATCTAGGAAGCGAGCCGGTCAACCTCCGCACGCCGCGATTACATCGGCGCAATGTCGACCCGGCAGGCCAGCCAACCTCTCTTGCATAACCGCCTCCGCGGCGCGCATAAGCCATGGCGCAACGCGCGGCGGAGGTCTATCGTTGCGGCCACCCTAACAAACCAAGCAAGGGAACTCATATGAGCGAACAACTCTCCTTCGTCAGTCCTACAGCCAACAGCCCGTGGGGCACCTATCTCTCGCAGGTCGACCGCGTCGTGCCGTACCTCGGCCCGCTGGCCCGCTGGGTCGAAACCCTCAAGCGCCCCAAGCGCGCGCTCATCGTCGACGTGCCCATCGAGATGGACGACGGCACCATCGCCCACTTCGAGGGCTACCGCGTGCAGCACAACATGAGCCGCGGCCCGGGCAAGGGCGGCATCCGCTTCCATCCCGACGTCACGCTCGAAGAAGTGATGGCCCTGTCGGCCTGGATGACCATCAAGACGGCCGCCGTGAACCTGCCGTACGGCGGCGCCAAGGGCGGCATCCGCGTCGACCCGAAGAAACTCTCGCTGCAGGAGCTCGAGAAAGTCACCCGCCGCTACACCAGCGAGATCGGCATCATCATCGGCCCGCACACCGACATCCCCGCGCCCGACGTCAACACCAACGCGCAGATCATGGCGTGGATGATGGACACCTACTCGATGAACGTCGGCGGCACCGCCACCGGCGTCGTCACCGGAAAGCCCCTGCACCTGGGCGGCTCGCTGGGCCGCGTGAAGGCCACCGGCCGCGGCGTGTTCGTCACCGGCCGCGAAGCCGCGCGCCGCCTCGGCATGGACCTGCGCGGCGCGCGCATCGCAGTGCAGGGCTTCGGCAACGTGGGCTCCGTTGCGGCCGAACTCTTCGCCGACGCCGGCGCCAAGATTGTCGCCGTGCAGGACCACACCGGCACCATCGTCAACAGCAACGGCCTCGACCTCGCCAAGCTCGTGCCCATCTCGCGCACCGACGGCGTGGTCGGCTTCAAGGCCGGCGGCGACATCGTGCCGAACGAGGACTTCTGGAACACGCCCTGCGACATCCTGATTCCGGCCGCCCTCGAAGGCCAGCTCACCGCCGAACGCGCGCAGAAGACCACCGCCAAGCTCGTGCTCGAAGGCGCCAACGGCCCCACCGTGCCGCAGGCCGACGACATCCTCGCCGAGCGCGGCGTGCTGGTGGTGCCCGACGTGATCTGCAACGCCGGCGGCGTGACGGTCAGCTACTTCGAATGGGTGCAGGACTTCTCGTCCTTCTTCTGGGACGAGGACGAGATCAACGTGCGCCTCGACCGCATCATGATGAACGCGCTCAACCACATCTGGGACACGGCCGACAAGCACAAGATCACGCTGCGCACCGCAACTTACGCGGTGGCCTGCGAACGCATCCTGATGGCTCGCCAGGAGCGAGGCCTGTATCCCTGATCGCGAAGCAACGGTCCCTGTATCCTGCGGGCCCATGAGCGGCCCGCCCATCCACCTCGATCCCGCGTTCATCGCGTCGCCCGATGCCCTTCTTGAATGGCTTCGGTCCGCGGTGACGTGGGACGAGCGCATGCGCGCACGCAAGACCGCCAGCTTCGGCGTGCCCTACGACTATTCGCAGATTGCCTATGAGGCGGTGCCGATTCCCCCGGAACTGGAAGTCCTGTGCGGCAGGATCGAAGCCACGCTCGGGTTCCGTCCCAACAATTGCCTGCTGAACCACTATGCCGATGGCGCGTCGTCGATGGGCTTCCATTCGGACGACATCGCGGCATTGGCACCCGGCACCGGCGTCGCCATCGTATCGGTCGGGGCCACCCGGTCTATCGCGTACCGCAGCAAGGCTGACAGCAGCTTGCGCTTCCATTACCCGCTTTCCCACGGCTCGCTGCTCTATATGTCCGACGCCGTCCAACGGGAGTGGCTCCACGCCATTCCCAAGGCCGAAGGCGTTGGCGAGCGCATCAGCCTGACGTTTCGTGCGATCCTGAAATGACGGCGTTGCTCGTGTAGCGCGCGAGTCGCGCTCGAGAGCCTTTCCGCTGGCTGATGATTTCTTGACGCCCAGAGAAGCTACGCTCAGGGGATGAGCACTCCTCCCGCGCAGAACTGTCCCTCACTTCCTGAACTTCCCCCTGAAAGCGCCGCCCGCCTGCAGGCCCTGATGGCCAGCGGGCAGCGGCGGCTGCTGGGGCTCGTCGGCGCGCCCGGCGCGGGCAAGTCGACGCTCGCGGCGGCGCTCCTGCAGGCGGTGGGCGCGGAGCGTGCCCAGGTCGTTCCCATGGACGGCTTCCACCTTGCCAACGTCGAGCTGCAACGGCTCGGACGCGCCGGCCGCAAGGGTGCTCCCGACACCTTCGACAGCGCCGGTTACGTCGCGCTGCTGCAGCGCCTGCGCGAGCAGCGGCCCGACGGGGGCATCGTCTACGCGCCCGAGTTCCGCCGCGAGATCGAGGAGCCGATCGCCGGCGCGATCGCGGTGCTGCCTTCTACCCAGCTCGTCATCACCGAAGGCAACTACCTGCTGCACGACGTCGGCCCGTGGGCCGGCGCGGCGGCGATGCTCGACGAGGTCTGGTACGTGGACATCGACGACGCGGTGCGCGAGGCGCGGCTGGTGCGCCGCCACCAGCAGTTCGGCCGCAGCGCCGAAGAAGCGCGCGCCTGGGTGGAGAGCACCGATGCGCCGAACGCGCGGCTGATCGCGGCGACGCGGGTGCGCGCGCATCACGTGCTGCCCTGGTCCTGAAAATTTCGGCATTGCGGCGGGAACGCGCTTGCACGGGCGCGCTCGAAGGCTTGCCGGCAAGGCCGCCGGTTAGCATTCGCCGCTTCATGCCGTCCATGCACTCCAATTCCCTGTTCGCCATCCGTGCCCCGGTCCGTAAACCGGTTCTCGCCCTGGGCCTGCTCTGCGCCGTTCTCGTGCTCGCCGGTTGCGGCAGTACCTCCCGCCGGGTCAACTACGAACCCGAGGCCTTCGGCTCCACCACCACCCACACCCGCGACTACGAGGCCACCGAGGCCCAGACCTGCGAGGCCGCGCGCCGTGCGCTGTTGAGCCAGGGCTACATGATCACGGCCGCCAACTCCGACCTCGTGACCGGGCGCAAGAGCTTCCAGCCGGCGGCCGAGGTGCATGTGGAAGTCGAGTTCCGCGTGGTTTGCGCGCGCGAGAGCACCCGCGGCGGCAAGACGAGCAGGAGCACCGTGGCCTTCGCCACCGCGCTGCAGGACCGCTACGGGCTCAAGAAGGTGAACAACTCGGCGAGCCTCGGCGTGGGCGCTATCGGCTCGCTCTCGCTGCCGTTCTCGGGCAGCGACGACGCGATGGTGAAAGTGGCGAGCGAGACGCTGACCGACGAGCGCTTCTACGACCGCTTCTTCGCGCTGCTCGATCGCTTCCTGGAAGGCCCGGAGGCAGAAGCCGAGGACGAGGCCGCGACCAAGCCCGAGGAAACGCCGGTCGCATCGCCGGCCCCGGTGCCCATGCCTGTGCCTGCGCCTGCGCCCGCCATCGCTCCGGCCTCCGAGCCGGCGCCGGCCGTCACCTACCCTGTGACTTCATCGCCCAACCGGGGCTGACGCCGAAAGGCCTGGATACCAAGACGCGTCTTACAATCCGGGCATGGCTCCCACCATCCCCGATACGGCGCAATGCGCCTCGCGTCTTCGCTCCTCGGTGTCGTTGCTCTCCCGCCAGCTTCGCGGCGGCAGTGCCACGCCGGAGGGGCCGAGCGTGGCCAAGCTCAGCGTGCTGGGCCAGCTCCACCGGCACGGGCCGTGCACGCCCACCGCGCTGGCGGGGTTCGAGCGCGTCAAGCTCCAGTCGCTGACCCGGCTGCTGGCCGAACTGGAAGCCGAGGGCTGGATCGGCCGCGCGCCGCATCCGGCCGACGGGCGCCAGTGGCTGCTGTCGCTCACCCCCGAGGGCATGCTACGGCTGAAGGCGATCATGCGCACGCGCGAGGCGGCGCTGGCCGAGGCGATCGGAGCCACGCTCGATGAAGGCCAGCGCGCCCTGCTGCTCGAAGCCTGCGGGCTGATCGACGGCATTTCGGCCGCGCTCGACGGCGGCGCGAAGCCGCCCGGGCCATGAACGGCGCGCGCGCGCTGCAACGCCTCGCCGACCCCTGGCGCAACGGCCGCTGGCGTCCCGGCGTGCAGCTCGCCGTGGCGGTGGCCATCGCATGGTGCGTCGCTACCGCGCTGCATCTGCCCGAGAGCTTCTGGGCCGTGATGAGCGTGCTGATCGTCATGCGCCCGAGCGCCGGTTCCACGCTCGACGCCGGCTGGGACCGCGTGCGCGGCACCGCGGCTGGCGCGCTGGCCGGCATGGCGGGCGTCTGGCTGCAGCATCACGGCGCACAGCCGATCGCGACCACGCTGGCCCTCGTCGTACTGCTCGCTTTCGCCAGCGCCTCGGTGCCGGGCATGCGCAGCGCGCCGGTGGCGGCGCTCATCATCCTGTCTGCCGGCGGCATTCCCGGCCATTCGCCGCTGCAGGTGGCGCTGCTGCGCATGGTGCAGATCGGCATCGGCGTGGGCGTGGCGCTGGTGGTCTCGACGGTGATGTCGGAGTACCACGCGGGCGCGCGTTTCGACGAGGGCTGCGCGGCGCTGCTGCGCGGCATCGCAAGGCGCATGTCCGCCTCGCGCCGTCCCATCGATGCCGGGGAGATCGAGCGCATCCAGGCAGGTACGCGCGCCGCGCTGGTCCGCCTGGCGGCGCTGGCCGGCAGCGCCGACCTCGAAGCGCGATGGTGGCGCCGGGGCGGCACGAGCGGCAGCTATCGCGACAAGGCCCGGCTGGCGGCGCGCATCTTCCAGGACGCCACGGTGCTCGACCGCGTGTTCCGCCTGGCGCCCGGCACGCGGGCCGAAGCCGCGCAGGCGGCCGGCGCGGCCATCGCGGGCATGGCCGACGCGCTCGAAGGCAAGCCCGCGCCGTCCGACCTGGACGAACTGGCCCGCTGCGCAGCACAGGCTTCGTCGGGCGAAGGCGCTTCGAACGCGCTGCTGGCGGCGCCGCTGAACCTGCTGCTCGACGATCTGCGGCGCCTGCAAACCACGCTCGCCGCGCGCCCGCCGGCTTAGCCGGCCGGCCGGAGCGGGCATCGAACCGCCCTAGAATCTTCCGAAAATTCATTCGTTTCGGAGAGGGACGGGCATGGAAGACCAGTCGCAGGACGCGCGCTACGCGCCTCCGCAATCCCATGTGGAAGACGTGGTGCAGCCGGGCGGGGGCCAGTCGGGCGAGCTCGCATCGCGCGGCACGCGTTTTCTCGCCGCGATGCTCGACGCGGGCATCTCCATCGTGGCGATCTGGCTCCTCGCGAAGTTCACGCCCATCAATCTCTGGGAAGACGACGGCCTCGGCATGTGGGAGCCCCGCATCTCCAGCGCGGCCTCCGGCGTCGTCCTCTATCTCGTGCTGCACGGCTATCTGCTGGCCACCCGCGGCCAGACCATCGGCAAGGCGCTTTTCAGGATCCGGATCGCGCGGCCCGACGGCTCGCAGGCGCAGATCGGCCGCATCCTCGCGCTGCGCGACGGGCCGATGTTCTTCACCAGCATCTGGCCGCTGCTCGGGCCGATCTACGTGCTGATCGACTGCCTCTTCATCTTCCGCGCGTCGCGCCGCTGCCTGCACGACCAGATCGCCGACACCGTCGTGCTGCAAGCCTGAGCCGGGCGCGACGCCAGTGCGCCTCGACACGCTCTACACCGCCGAGACCCCTGAAGGCATCGCGCTCTCGCTGCGCCCGGCCGGGCTGGTCGCGCGCGGGCTGGCCTACCTCATCGACTTCGCGATCCGGCTCGGCATCTTCGTCGCGATCTCCATCGGCGTCGGCATGCTGGGCAAGATGGGCTTCGGCATCCTGCTGATCGCCTACTTCTGCCTGGAGTGGTTCTACCCTGTGGTCTTCGAGCTGACGCGCGCGGCCGCCACGCCCGGCAAGCGCGTGATGGGCCTGCGCGTGGTGATGGACTCGGGCCTGCCCGTCACGCCCGCCGCCGCGCTCACGCGCAACCTGCTGCGCGCGGCCGACTTCGTGCCTTCCTTCTACGGCGCGGGCATCGTGTCGATGCTGTGGCGCCACGACAGCAAGCGCCTGGGCGACCTCGCCGCCGGCACGCTGGTGGTGTTCAGCGACCAGGTGAGCCTGCACGGCAGCGTGCCCCCGGCCGAACCGCAGGCGCCCGCGCGGCCGCTGTCGGCGCGCGAGCAGATGGCCATCGTCTCGTGGGCCGGGCGCGCCACCCGCCTCACGCCCGAGCGCTTCGACGAGCTTGCCCGCGTCGCGGAACCGGTGCTCGGGCCCGACACCACCGGCGCCTCGGCCTCGCAGCGCCTGCTCGGCGTGGCGCAGTGGGTGCTGGGCCGGCGCTCCGGTGCCGATGCGCAGGGAAGGGCGGTGCGATGACCCCGCTCGATTTCGAAGCCGCCTACGCACCCCTGTGGGCCGAGCTCGAAGCCGTCATCCGCACGGCCGAGACCAAGCGCAAGTTCGACGGCGCCCGGCTCGCCACGCTGTACCGCCGCGTGTGCGAGCACCTCGCGCTGGCGCAGGCGCGCGCCTATCCGATCCATCTCACGCAGCGCCTGGAGGGCCTCACGCAGAGCGCGCACCGGCTGATCTACCGCCGCCACGACTACGGCCTCGCCCGCTTCGCGCGGCTCGCGCTGGTCGACTTTCCCGAGGCGGTGCGCGCGCACCGCATCTACCTGCTGGTGTCGGCGCTGATGTTCATGCTGCCGCTGCTGATGGCGGGCTGGGCCGCCTGGCGCGACCCGGGCTTCATCCTGCACCTGCTCGACGCCAGCTCGGTGCAGGAGTTCGACTCCATGTACGGCGACAGCGCCGAGTCGCTGGGCCGCACGCGCAGCGCGGACGACGACTGGCAGATGTTCGGCTACTACATCATGAACAACATCGGCATCGGGTTCCGCTGCTTCGCGGCGGGCATCTTCGCCGGCGTGGGCAGCGCGGCGGTGGTGGTGTTCAACGGCGTGCAGATCGGGGCCGTGGGCGGCTACCTCATCGCGGCGGGGCATGCCCAGAACTTCCTTTCCTTCGTCGTCACGCACTCGGCCTTCGAACTCACCGCCATCGTGCTGGCGGGCGCGGCGGGCCTGCGGCTCGGCTATTCGTGGGTGGCGCCCGGACGGCACACGCGGCTCGAGGCGCTGCGGCTGGCGGCGCGCCACGCGGTGGTGATCGTCTACGGGGTGATCGGGCTGCTGCTGATCGCCGCCGCGGTCGAAGCCTTCTGGTCGTCGGCGCGATGGATCGCGCCGGCCGTGAAGTACGGCGTGGGCGGAGCCTGCTGGGTGCTGGTGCTGGCCTACCTGGGCTGGCAGGGCCGGCCGAGCGCCGCCGCGAAGACAGGGGACGAACATGCGCGTTGACGGCCTCGCCATCGCGCTGCGGCCACGGCCCATGGCCGAGGCCGCCGATCTCGGCGCGCAGCTGGTGCGCAGCCATGCGCGCTCGGTGTGGCGCACCTTCCTGCCGGTGCACATCGTCATGGTGCTGCTGGCCCTTGGCACGGTCGAGATCGCCGGCTGGCTGCCCAGCCTGCTGATCTTCTGGCTCAAGCCCTGGCTCGACCGCAGCCTGCTCTTCGTGCATTCGCGCGCCGTGTTCGGGCAGGAGACGCGCTGGTCCGACCTCTGGGCCAACCGCCGGGCAGTGTGGGGCGGCCAGCTGCTGCGCACGCTGCTGTGGCGGCGCTTCTCGCCCTGGCGCTCGTTAACCCAGGCCATCGAGCAACTCGAGGGCCAGCGCGGAAGCGCACGGCGCAAGCGGCGCGCGCAGCTGCTGAGCGGACGGCGCGGTTCGGCCACCGGCATGCAGCTGGTGTTCGCCAACGTCGAGATGGCGCTCGACATCTGCCTGCTGTCGCTGCTGTTCTGGTTCGCGCCCGAAGGCAGCTCGCGCGATCTCTTCAACTGGCTCACGCAGTCGGACTCGACGGTGCAGAGCCTGCTGACGGCAGGCGCGTATGCGCTGGTCGTCGGCGTGCTGGAGCCGTTCTACGTGGCGGCTGGGTTCGCGATGTACCTGAACCGCCGGGTCGAGCTGGAAGCTTGGGACATCGAACAGGAGTTCCGCCGTGGGTTCCGTTGATATCCGCAGGCTTCGCGTTGCGGCAGCGGTGCTGGCCGTGTGGGCTGCCAGCCTGATGCTGCCGGCGACCTCCACCGCGGCCGAGACGGTGCTGACGCGCGAGCAGGTGCAGGCCGCCGCCGACAAGGTCCGCGCCGACCCGAACATGCCCGGCACCAGGACCGAGAAGAAGCTGCGCTTCAGGGAGCGCGACGAGGAAGAGGAAGAGCCCGAGAAGAAGACCGACAGCCTCGACTGGCTGCGCGACTTCGTGCGGGCCGTGGCCGAGGGCGCGCGCTGGCTGATCTGGGGGCTGGCCGCGCTGGCGCTGGCCTGGCTGGCGGTTCGCCTTCATCGATGGATCAGGGTGCGCGCCGGCGGCACGCGGCCCGGCAAGGCACCGCTGCCCAGCCACGTCGGCAGCCTCGACATCCGGCCCGAGAGCCTGCCCGACGACATCGGCAATGCCGCCGCCGGCCTCTGGCAGCGTGGCCAGCACCGGCCTGCGCTGTCGCTGCTGTACCGCGGCGCCCTGTCGCGGCTGGTGCATGCGCATGCGGTGCCGGTGCGCGCCGCGAGCACCGAGGGCGAGTGCGTGGTGCTGGCCTCGACCCGGCTGTCGCCGGACGCGCAAGCTTTCTTCGTGCGGCTGATCGAGGCGTGGCAACTGGCGGCGTACGGCGGCCGGCTGCCTTCCACCGCGCAGGTGCTGGCGATCTGCGGCGAGTTCGACATGTATCTGCCAGCCAAACCGGCCGCGGCCGTGCAGGACGACAGCCTGATGCAGGGCGCGGCCGCATGAACGCCTGGGTGGCCCGCATCCTCACGGTGCTCGTGCTGGCGCTGGCCGGCTTCTGGCTGGTCACCGCCACCGAATGGGCCGACACCGAGGTGTCGACGCCCGCGAGCGGAGAGGCCAGGACGAACCGCTTCTACGGTGCGCAGGCGATGCTGCGCGAGCTCGGCATGAAGGTGGTCAAGCGCGACAGCCTCGACGCCATGCCGCCCGCGCAGGCGCGGCTGGTGCTCGGCTCCAGCCACTGGGACATGTTTCCCGAGCGCGGGCAGCGCCTGCGCCAGTGGGTCGAGCAGGGCGGGCACCTCGTGATGCCGAGCTACCTGGTCGGCGGCGACCAGCTCGAAGACTGGCTGCCGCTGGTGCGCGAGAAGCAGCCTGCATCGGAAGAAAAGAACGAGAAGGAAACGCCCGAGCCGAAGAAGAGGCGGAAATCGGGCATCCCGCGCATTCCCGACCCGTCCGCCAGGGACGCGGACTGCCACGCGGTGAATGAGCCCGCAACGGTTCCCGCGAGCTTCGCCGGCGGACGCAGCTACCGGCTCTGCACATGGTGGTCGCCCTCGCGCTACCGGCCCGCCGACAAGCAGCCGCCCGCGCTGTGGACCGCGACCGGCTCGCGCGGCACCGAGGCGATCCGCGTCGGCGTCGGGCGCGGCACCGTCACCGTGATGCCCTGGGGCCTCTGGCACAACGACAGCCTCCTGCGCGGCGACAACGCGCTGTTCGCCGCCGCGGCGGTGCAGGCGCGCGGCGGTGCCGAGATCTGGTTCGTCGCCGAGGAGGCGCGCGAGCCCTTCATGCTGTGGCTCTGGCAGAAGGGCTGGGTGGCGCTGGTCGTCGGCATGCTGGCGCTGCTCGCCGCGCTCTGGCGCGCGGCCGTGCGCTTCGGGCCGCTGGCGCCTTCGGCCGGCACGCACCGGCGCTCCATGGCCGAGCAGGTGCGCGGCACCGCCGGTTTCCTGCATGCGCACGGCCCGGGCGCGCTGCACGTTGCGCAGCTGCGCGCGCTCGACGAATCGGCTCGCCGGCAGCTGCGCGGCTACGCGTTTCGCGATGCGGTGGCGCGAGCAGCCGCCATCGCGCAGGCAACGGGGCTGGAGCCGGCGATGCTGTTGCGCGCGATGGGCGGGGCCCGCACCCGCCACGCCGGCGCGATGGCGATCGACCTGGAAGTGCTCGAGACCGCGCGCCGCCGGCTCGACGCGAACGGGCCGTTCACGCCGCGGACTTCTTCTTCATCACCTTCTTCTTCCTCTTCCTCATTCTGAACCGAGAGACGCCCATGCAAGCCATCCAACCCGAAGAACTGACGCGTGCGGCCCAGTGGCTGCAGACTCTGCGCGCCGAGGTCGGCCAGGCCGTGGTCGGCCAGCTCGAGGCGGTCGACCAGACGCTGGTCGCGCTGGTGGCCTCGGGCCACGTGCTGATCGAGGGTGTGCCGGGGCTCGGCAAGACCCTGCTCGCTCGCGCGCTCGCGCAGGCCATGACGCTGCGCTACTCGCGCGTGCAGTTCACGCCCGACCTGATGCCCTCCGACGTCACCGGCCACGCGGTGCTCGACATCGCATCGCGCGGCGACGGCAGCCTCGGCACCCTGCGGGTGCACCAGGGCCCGGTGTTCACCAACCTGCTGCTGGCCGACGAAATCAACCGCGCCCCGGCCAAGACCCAGAGCGCATTGCTCGAAGTCATGCAGGAGTACCAGGTCACGCTCGAAGGCAAGGCCATGGCGCTGCCGCGCCCTTTCATGGTGATGGCCACGCAGAACCCGATCGACACCGAGGGCACCTATCCGCTGCCGGAAGCGCAGCTCGACCGCTTCCTGCTGAAGATCGACATCGGCTTTCCGAGCCACAGCGAGGAGAACGCCATCGTGCAGCTCACCACGCGGCAGCGCGCGGGCAACCAGTTTCCGCTGGAAGCCGTGCGCCCCTGTCTCGACGAGGCGCAGGTGCTCGAGCTGCAGCGGCTGGCCTGCCTGGTGCAGGCCGACGAGCGCGTGATCGACTACGCGGTGCGCATCGCGCGCGCCACGCGCGACTGGCCGGGGCTTTCGTCGGGTGCCGGCCCGCGCGGCACCATGGCGCTGGTGCGCGCCGCCCGCGCCGCCGCGCTGATGGCCGGGCGCGACTTCATCACGCCCGACGACGTGGCGCGCCAGGCGCTGCCGGCGCTGCGGCACCGCGTGATGATCTCGCCCGATGCGCAGCTCGAAGGCCTGAGCGTCGACACGCTGCTGCGTGCCGCGCGAGACAGCGTCGAAGCTCCAAGGCTGTAAGCCCAGCGCGGATGCGAGCTGCCATTCCGATCCCCGCGCGCGCGCCCGTGCTGGCGCTGGCCGGCCTCGGTGTCGCCGCCACGGTGGCGCTGCTGCTGGGCGTGCCGGTGGACTACGTCGCCGTCGTGGCGGGCGTGCTGCTGGCGCTCGGCTTCGTGCTGGCGGGCGCCGATCTCTGGCAGAGCCTGCGGCTTTGGCGCGCCGCGCCGCTGCGCATCGAGCGCAACCTGCCGGGCGCGTTCTCGCTGGGCGTGCCCACGGTGCTCACCCTCACGCTGGTGAACGAAGGCGCGCAGGCCTGGCGGGTGTCGGTGTTCGACGAGCTCGACACGCACTTCGCCTTCGAGGGCCTGCCGCAGGAGCACGTGGTGCCGGCGCTCTCGCGCGTCGCGATCCGCTATACGGCCACCGCCACGCAGCGCGGCGTGGCGCAGTTCGGCGCCACCCAGCTGCGCTGGCGCACCCGCCTCGGCTGCTTCGAAGTGCGGCAGACGCTCGGCGAGCCGCGCCGGCTGCGCGTGTACCCGAACTTCGCCGCGCTCGCGCGCTATGCCTGGCTCTCGGGCGACCGGCGGCTGGCGCAGATCGGCATCAAGACATACGCGCAGCGCGGGCTGGGCACCGACTTCCGGCAGCTGGCCGACTACAAGACCGGCGACTCGCTGCGCCACATCGACTGGAAGGCCACGCAGCGCCAGCGCCGGCCCATCGTGCGCGAGTTCCAGGACGACCGCGACCAGTGCGTGCTGTTCCTGCTCGACTGCGGCCGTCGCATGCGCGCCGACGAAGGCGTGCCGGCGCAGCAGGCCGGCAGCAACAGCAGCAGCAACAGCAACAGCAACAGCCACTTCGACGAAGCCCTCAACGCGCTGATGCTGCTGAGCTACGTCGCGCTGAAGGAGGGCGACGAAGTCGGTGCCATGACTTTCGGCTGCCCGCCCGAAGAGCGCCGCGACTTCGCCCCGCGCAAGGGCAGCGCCACGCTCAACGCGCTGATGAACCGGCTGCACGACATCCAGCCCGGCGCCACCCATTCCGACTACCTGCTGGCCGCGCAGGAGCTGCTGCGCGTGCAGAAGCGGCGCGCGCTGGTCATCGTGCTGACCAACTTCCGCGACGAGGACGCGGCCGAACTGCGCCCCGCCATCAAGCTGCTGCGCCGCAAGCATCTCGTGCTGGTCGCGAGCCTGCGCGAGCGCGTGCTCGGCCGCATCGCCAGCCAGCCGCTGGTGCATGCGCGCGACGCGGTCGACGTGGCGGCGGCGCACCTGTTCGAGCAGTCGCGCCGCGACGCCTTCGCGCGCGTGGTGGGCAACGACCCGCTGTCGGTCGACGTGGAGCCGGCCGACCTTGCGGTGGCGCTGGTGAATCGTTACCACGCGGTCAAAAGGGCTGGCCTTTTGTAAAGGTCTTTGCCCACAATGGGTTCTTCATAAATCAGAGGAGAGAGAAGCACATGACGACCGATTTCACCAATCCCAATCCGTACGCCGCGCCGCGCTCCACGGTGGCCGACGTGTACGAGGGCGGCTCCGATGCCGTGCAGCCCGTGAAGCTGTGGTCCGCCAAGGGCCGCATCGGCCGGGCACGCTTCCTGGCGTACACGCTTTTTTCGTACATCATCTTCATCATCGCTGCCGCGGTGATGGGCGGCATCCTCGGCTTCACCGGCCTCGCGCGCTCCGAGGGCGTGATCGGCGGGCTGACCTTCCTGCTGGCGATTCCGTATCTGGTCTTCTACGTGCTGACCGGCATCCAGCGCTCGCACGACATGGACTGGTCGGGCTGGATGCTGTTCCTGGCGCTGATTCCGTTCGTCGCCCTGATCTGGGTCTTCAAGTCGGGCACCAAGGGCCGCAACCGCTTCGGCGCGCCGCCGCCGCCCAACGGCATCGGCGTGCTGATCGGCGCATGGCTGCTGCCGGTGATCACGGTGCTCGGCATCCTCGCTGCCGTCGCGCTGCCGGCCTACCAGGGCTACACCACGCGCGCCAAGGCGGCGCAGGTCGAGCGGCCCTGAGCTTTTCTACCTCACCAGCGTCGACTTGCCGAACAGGCTCTCGATGAGCTCCACGGCCACCTCGGCCGTCTGGTTGCGCACGTCGAGCGCCGGGTTCAGCTCCACCACGTCGAGCGAACCGAGCCGCCCGGTGTCGGCGATCATCTCCATGCACAGCTGCATCTCGCGGTAGGTGGGCCCGCCGCGCACGCCGGTGCCCACGCCGGGCGCGTCGGCGGGGTCGAGGCAGTCGAGGTCGAAGCTCACGTGCAGGTGCGTGTCTTCGTCGACGTCCTGCAGCGCCTCGGTCATGGTGGTGCGCATGCCGTGCTCGTCGATGTGGCGCATGTCGAACACGTTCAGGCCCAGCGTGCGGATGGCTTCCTTCTCGTCGCTGTCCACGCTGCGGATGCCGATGAAGCGGATCGCGTCGTGCTGCAGCGCCGCGCGCTCGCCGCTCCACCCCGTGAGCACCGCCGGCCCGTGGCCCAGCAGGCACGACACCGGCATGCCGTGCAGGTTGCCGCTGGGGCTGGTGGCCTCGGTGTTGACGTCGGAGTGCGCATCGAGCCACAGCACGCGCAGCTTCTTGCCGCGCTTGCGCGCATGCCATGCCACCGCGCTGATCGAGCCGATGGCCAGGCAGTGGTCGCCGCCCATCATCAGCGGCACGTGGCCGGCGCCCAGCGCCGTGTCGATGGCCTGGTAGACCGAGCGGTTCCAGGCGATCACCTCGTCGAGATGCCGCAGCCCGCTCGGCGGCTGCGTCCATGGCGTGGCCGGCCCCGCGAGGTTGCCGCGGTCGACGACCGCATAGCCCTGCCGCGCGAGCGCCTCGGGCAGGCCCGCCACGCGCAGCGCGTCGGGGCCCATGCCCGCGCCGCGCACGCTGGCGCCTACGTCGGTGGGCGCGCCGATCAGTTCGAGGGTGACGTTGGCATTGCTCATTTCAATTCCTCAGGTGTCGCCACAGGTATGCGTAGCCCAGCGCGTCCATGAAGGCGGACTCCTTGTTGTCCGTGGCCGCGCTGTGGCCGCCTTCCAGGTTCTCGTAGAAGCTGCTGTCGTAGCCCAGCGCCTTCATCTTCGCGTGCATCTTGCGCGCATGCACCGGGCCCACGCGGTCGTCGCGCGTGGACGTGGTGAAGAGCACCGGCGGACAGGCCAGCCCCGGCCTCGCGTTCTCGTAGGGCGAGAAGGTGCGGATGAACTCCCACTCCTCGGGCTGGTCGGGGTCGCCGTACTCCGCGATCCATGAGGCGCCCGCCGACAGGTGCGTGTAGCGGCGCATGTCCAGCAGCGCGACCTCGCTCACGATGGCGCCGTACAGGTGCGGGTACAGCGTGAGCATGTTGCCCATCAGCAGGCCGCCGTTGCTGCCGCCCATGGCGCCCAGGTGCGCGGGCGAGGTGATTCCGCGGGCGATGAGGTCCTCGGAGACGGCCGCGAAGTCCTCGCAGGTGCGCAGCCGGTTCTCCTGCAGCGCGGCCTGGTGCCAGCGCGGGCCGTACTCGCCTCCGCCGCGGATGTTGGCGACGACGTACACGCCGCCCTGGTCCAGCCATGCGCGGCCGATGCTGCCGCTGTAGGCGGGCTGCAGCGGAATCTCGAAGCCGCCGTAGGCGTACTGCAGCGTGGGGTTGGTGCCGTCGGCCTTCAGGTCCTTCGGCGCGATCTCGAAGTAGGGCACGCGCGTGCCGTCCTTCGAGGTGGCGAAGTGCTGGCTTACGCGATGGCGCGAGGCGTCGAAGAAGGAGGGGCTGTCCTTGATCACCTGCGGCTCTCCCTGCCCGATGGTGCCGATGTAGAGCGTGGTCGGCTGCAGGAAGCCGCTCACTGTGAGGAAGTAGTCGTCGTTCTCGTCCTCGTCGATGCCGCCCGCAGCGATGGTCGAGAGCGCGGGCGCGCCGCCCAGGCTCTCGCGCTTCCACGGGCCCTTGCCGTCCGCGGGCGGCGTGAGCACCTCGAGCTGGTTCACCACGTCGTGCATCACGTTGAGGACCAGATGGTTGCGCGTCCACGAATAGTCGTCGAGCGCGGTGGTGTCGTCGGGCTCGAACAGCACCGTGAGCTCGCGCCGCCCGGCCATGTAGTCGTCGAACTTCGCGGCCAGCAGCGAGCCCGACCTGTAGGTGGCGCCGCCCACGGTCCAGTCTTCTCGCGGCTCGACGAGCATCCATTCGCGCGTGATGTCGGAGTTGGAATCGTCGGGCACGTCGATCTTCACCAGCTTGCCGTCGGTGCCGCGCAGCCAGGTCTCGCTTTCGTAGAAGTCCATCTGGCGCGAGACGAAGTCGCGCTCGAAGCCGGGCGTGTTGTCGCGCCAGGCGCTGACGGACATGTCCTCGTGCAGGCCTTCGTACACCGTCACCGCGCTTTCGAGCGGCGTGCCGCGCCGCCACTCCTTCACGATGCGCGGGTAGCTGGAGCTGGTCATCGAGCCGGGGCCGAAGTCGGTGGCCACGTAGAGGTGGTCGATGTCTTTCCAGCCGACGTGGTTCTTGGCCTCCGGAAGCGAGAAGCCGCCTTCGACGAACTGCTTGGCCTCCAGGTCGAACTCGCGCACCACGTCGGCGTCGGCGCCGCCGCGCGACAGCGAGATCAGGCAGCGCCTGTACTCGGGCTCCAGGCAGTCGGCGCCGTGCCAGACCCAGTTCTCGCCGTCGGCCGCTGCCAGCGCGTCGATGTCGAGCACGGTCTCCCATTCGGGCCGGGGCTTGCGGTACTCGTCGAGCGTGGTGCGGCGCCAGATGCCCTTCGGATTTTCCTTGTCGCGCCAGAAGTTGTAGAAGAAGCGCGGGCCGATCTTGCGGACCATCGGAATGCGCTCGTCGGAGTCGAGCACCTCGAGGATGCCCTGCTGGAGCGCCTCGAACGCAGGCGACTGCGCGTAGGCCTGAACCGTGATGGCGTTCTGGGCACGCGCCCAGGCCAGTTGCTTCTCGCCATCGATGTCCTCTAGCCAGAGGTTCTCGTCTTCGTCCTGTTGCTGATGCTGCTGCGGGGGGAGGCTGGATGTCATGGCCCCAGTGTACGGAGGCGCCGTGAAAGACACCGCGTCTTGTGAGCAGTTGTTGCGGTGCTTTTTTCAGTATCCGTACTTTGGAATTACTGGGGCAAACCCCTGTCGCGCCGGTGCCTGCCCTCGGTGGAAACACTGAATAAGCGAGGGCCCGGGAACGCGATGCGCACGGTATCCTGCCAAGCGGCTCATGCCCCACCAAGGAGACACTACACATGAAACACCTGAGCGGTCTTGATGCCACCTTCCTGCACCTGGAAACGCCGGAAATGCCGATGCACGTGGGTTCGCTCAACGTGCTCGACCTGCCCAAGGGCTACACGGGCGACTTCTACGAGGACGCCAAGAAGTTCATGGCCAGCCGCATCCATCTGGCCGACGTGTTCACGCGCAAGCTCGCGCTGATGCCCTTCGACATGACCAATCCGGTCTGGGTGGAAGACAACGACATCGACCTCGACTACCACGTGCGCCACATCACGCTGCCCAAGCCCGGGACCAACCGGCAGTTGCAGCAGTACGTGGCGCGGCTGCATTCGTCGCTCATCGACCGCAGCCGCCCGATGTGGGAGTTCTACATCATCGACGGCCTCAAGAGCGGCCAGGTGGCGCTCTACACCAAGGTGCACCACGCGGGCATCGACGGGCAGGCCGGCGTGGAAGTGGGCAAGGCCATCTTCGACCTCGAGGCCACGGGCCGGGTGGTGAAGCCGCCGCGATCGCGCCCGCGCGGCAACAACTACCAGCTGGGCATGGCCGAACTCGCTACCGCGGCGCTGCGCAACACCGCGCAGCAGTACGTGAAGCTCTTCAAGATGGCGCCCGCCATCGCGCGCGCCATCAGCGGACTTGCCAGGCCCGACGAGAAGGCGGCCGAGAAGGACGCGGCCGCCGCGCCGAAGAAGTTCAACCTCTTCGCGCCGCGCACCTCGCTCAACGTGTCGATCACCAACCAGCGCACCTTCGCCGGGCGCACCATCTCGCTGGCCGAGACCAAGTACATCGCCAAGCACTTCGGCGTGTCGCTCAACGACGTGGTGCTGGCCACCGTGTCGGGCGCGCTGCGCCACTACCTGGCCGACAACAACGAGCTGCCGGCCAAGCCCCTGGTGGCCGGCGTGCCGGTGAGCCTGCGCGAGGCGGGGGACGACACGGCGAACAACCAGGCCAGCATGATCCTGGTGAGCCTGGCCAGCGACATCACCGACCCGATCCAGCGGCTGAAGGCCATCAACGCCTCGTCGACCAGCTCCAAGTCGACCATGAACCGCTTCAAGGCGGTGATCCTCGACGACTTCCCGACCTTCGCCGCGCCCTGGCTGGTGTCGGGCATCGCGTCGATGGTGGGGCGCTCGGGCATCGTCAACCTGCTGCCGCCGGCGGCCAACGTCGCCATCTCCAACGTGGCGGGCGCGCCCTTCCCGATGTACTTCGCGGGCGCGCTGGTCACCTGCTACTACCCGGTGTCCATCGCCAGCCACGGTACGGCCCTCAACGTCACGGTGCAGAGCTACAACGGCCGCATGGACTACGGCCTGATCGCCTGCCGCCGCGCCGTGCCCGACATCACGGAGATCGGCGACTACATGCTGGCCGAGCACAAGCTGCTGATGGAGCTCACGCAGAAGCACCCGGCCGCAGCCGGCGCCGCGCCCGCTCCGGTGCCGCCGAAGACGGTGGCGGAGCCCTCGGACGACGAGGCCGAAGCCATGCCCGTTGCCGCCGCAAAGAAGAAGCCGGCCGCTCGCAAGAGGGCCCCGGTCAAGGTCGCGGCGAAGAAGGCACCCGTGAAAGCGGCTGCCAAGGCGGCCGCCAAGCCACCGGTCAAGGCCCCTGCCAAGAAGGCCGCGCCCAAGGCTCCGGCCCGCAAGGCCGCCCCGGCCAAGCGTTCTTCGGGCTCCGCGCCCAGGGCCGCCGCGGCCTGACCGGCACAAGGGGCAGGCCCGGAAAGAAAATTGGGGCAGTTGGACTAGTTTTCCGACCGTTCTAGTTTTCCAGGCCTAGGCCCCCTGGAAGAAGATAGGCCCATCGCGACTGATCCAGTCCCTCTGTTTCCTTCGCGAAGCCCATCAACTTCAAGGAAATCTTCATCATGTCCACGCAAACCTTCATCGCCTCCGCTGCCGTCCACGTCGTCGGCCAGTACAACGACGCGGGCAAGACCCTGGTCGGTGCCTACCGTGCCGGCGTGCACCGCCTGCTGGGCGGCGCCGCTTCGCGCTACAGCGAATTCCTCGGCAGCCGCCAGCTTCCGCTGGTGAGCGAGCAGGTCAAGGCCAACCTGATCGGCGCGCAGGAGAAGATCAACGGCTTCCTGGCCAACCGCGTGGATATCGACACCGGCCGCATCGTCTCGGTGATGGACCGCGTCGCCGCCGGTACCACCAGCGGCATCGAAGCCGTCGCCGGCCGCGTGGCCCGCGTCGAATCGCCGGTCGCCACCTCGGTGATCAACGCCCTCGGCGCGCTGAACCAGCCGCTGGCCACCGTCTCGGTGCAGATCGCCGACCGCATCGCCGCCGGCACGAAGCAGATCGAAGCCCGCGTGAACGGCGCCGAAGAAGCCGCCAAGCCGGTCCGCACGGTGAAGGCCAAGGCCGCCGCCGCCAAGAAGCCGGTTCGCCGCGCTACTGCCCGCAAGGCGGCCTGATCCTGGGGCGCATGGCGCCCCTTTTCATTTTTCTTCCGGCATCTGGAGTACCGAATGGCCACCCGTCCCGACGAAACTGCAAGGTTGAAGAAGAGGGCGGCGCCCGCGAAGGCGGCCAGGAAGGCGCCGGCCGCGAAGAAGAAGGCCCCCGCCGCGAAGAAGGCGGCGGAGCAGACGGGCAGCAAGGCCGAGGGCCTGCTGCGCGCCGGCCTCAAGGCACTGGACAACGTGCGCAACGACGTCGCCAAGCGCCAGGCCAACGTGATCGAAGGCCTGCTCGGCATCGGCCAGGGCAAGGTCCCCAGCCTGGGCCTCGACAGCTTCGGCATCCGCAAGTTCGAGGACGTGTTCGACCAGCGCGTCGCCACCGCCATGCAACGTCTGGGCATGCCCGACGCGGCCGAGGTGCGGGCCCTGCGCGACGAGGTGGCCAGGCTGCGCGAGCGCGTGGCTCAGCTCGAAGCCGGCACCGGCACGGGCGCAGGCACATCCCGCGGGCGCGGCAAGCGCTGAACGGCAGGCAACGCAGCAAGCCGCCTGTGGCCAGCTCCAACACCACGCGCGACCGCATCCTGCAGGCCAGCCTGGCGCTCTTCAATGCGCAAGGCCTCGCGGCCGTGTCGACCCACAAGATCGCGGCCGAGCTGGGCATCAGCCCGGGCAACCTGCACTACCACTTCAAGGCCAAGCAGCTCATCGTCGAATGGCTGTTCCGGCGCTTCGAGCAGCGGCTGGAGGCCTTGAACGGCTCGTCGGCCTCCATCGCGGCCATCGACGACCTCTGGCTCGCGCTGCACCTGCGCTTCGAGGCCATCGACGAATATCGATTCATCTACCGCGACATGGCCTTCCTGGCCAGCGAATACCCGGCCCTGGGCCAGCGCGCGCAGGCCCTCACCGCGCAGAACCTGCTGGCCGCGCAGACGCTGTGCGAGAGCCTCGTGGCCTCGGGCGTCATCGAGACCAGCGCAGAGCAGGCCCGCATCCTGGCGCTGCAGATGGTCTTCACCACCACCTGCTGGCTCTCCTTCGAGCGGCTGGTGCCGGGGCGCGAGGCGCTGGCGCAGGCCGACCCTGGCCTTGCGGCCTTCTACACGCTCACGCTGGTTTCCCCGTATGTTTCCGGCGAATCGAGGGCTTACCTCGATTACCTGAGGGCCAAATACCTCGGATAAATGTCGCTGCCGTCCGACGGGGCATTCGCTTTGCCGGCCTCACCTTCGTTCTGAAGCAGATACAAGAACCACAAAGGAGCCATCCATCATGACCAGCGCTACCGCCACCTACGCCAAGGAAGACCTCACCCCGCCGTCGCGCCTGCTGCTGCTGGCCGAGGGTCGCGCGCTGTGGGAGACGGGCGCAGGCATCGCCATGTGGCCGCTGCTGCAGCTCACGCCGCGCGGCGACGGGCACCCGGTGCTGGTGCTGCCGGGCCTGGTGGCCGGCGACGGCTCCACGCTGCTGCTGCGCCGCTACCTCTGCAGCCGTGGCTACGACGCCCACGGCTGGGGCCAGGGGCGCAACTTCGGCCCGCGCGAAGGCGTGGAGCAGGGCATGGTCGAGCTGCTGAAGAAGCTGCACGACGAGAGCGGCCAGAAGGTCAGCATCATCGGCTGGAGCCTCGGCGGCGTGTATGCGCGCATGCTGGCGTCGTCGTACTCGCACATGATCCGCGGCGTCATCACCCTGGGCAGCCCCTTCTCGGGCAGCCCGCGCGCCACCAACGCATGGCGCGTGTACGAAGGCGTGAGCGGCCAGAGCTCGCACGACCCGCGCCGCATGAAGTTCGTGCAGCCCACGCCGCCCGTGCCAACCACCTCGATCTTCAGCCGCACCGACGGCGTCGTCGCATGGCGCTGCAGCATCGAGAAGACCGGCCCGCAGTCGGAGAACATCGAAGTCATCGCCAGCCACCTGGGGCTGGGCGCGCATCCGGCGGTGCTCTATGCGGTGGCCGACCGGCTGGCGCAGCCGGAGGGGCAGTGGAAGCCCTTCAATCGCGGGGTGCTGGGGCCACTGGTGTATCCGGATCCGGATCGGGACGCCTGACAAGACCTGGCTGGTGGCTTTTGTCAGGTTCGGGACGTGCGGCCAATGACTGCGCTGTCACGTGCTGGCTGAATTGCCATTGGGCTCAAAGATCACGTAGCGGTTGTTCAAATCCAGTTCCTCTGCATCCACTTCAACCTTGGTCATCGATCCTGCCGTTGACACGAGGATGAACGCGTATGGATCCTGGCTCTCGTCATCGGCCAGCAGCAGTCGGACCTGAAGCAGTTTCGCCAGACGACTGGCACCATCCAGAATGCCGCGCTCGGGGATGGGGATCGTCAGATAGATGGAAATGATCTGGGAGAACGCTTCTCCTGATCGCGAATCGACCAGGCACGTAGCAGGATCATCATTTCTCATCTCGGTGATGTCGTGCACCACCTTCACGGCGTCGCAATTGACCTCAAGGAGGGTCGACAGACCGCGGCGCAGGGGTTCTGCGCCAACAGCCTGTTCCAGCGCAGCGTCAAACCAGATCATTGTCCAAGTCTCCAGATACTCAAGGCCCTGTTTGCACCAGCTTCGCCAGCGGCATTCGTCGCGTAACCGAAGGCCTGGGGGGTGTCTCCGAACTTGTTGAAGATTCCCAGTGCATCGAATTCCCCTCGATTGAGCGAATGAAAGCCCGGGCCGCTGGAAGGAACCAGGTGGTCGCCGCGGATCAATTCGTATGTTCGGCCGTTGACTGTATAGAAGTTGCCGTCCCTGGTTCCCTGACCGGCGTTGATGGCATCGACGTCTCTCTTCATGTCGATGCCGGGTTCGGCGACCGTGTTCTGGCCTTTCTTGAGGCCCCCTTGCCGCACGCTACGGATGCTGTGCCTTGAGGAAAGCGGTGCCCCGAAGTTGCTCGCCGGTCGTTTCACGACGACTCCAGGCGATGGCCTGACGCCGGGCTCGAGAGGTGCTCCACGCACCACGTCGCTCCCCGGTTTCGGCAAAGGCTCGGGGGCAGGCCTCTTCCCGCCGAAGCCCACATGCGCGGTAGCCATGTCGAACGCGCTGGCCCCGAACTGATTGGCCGCTGCAACCTGCTGTTCCGACCCGCCGAGCACACGCGTGGCGGCGCCAGGGGCACCGAACAGAGGGCCCAGCAAGGCGATGCCCAGCGAGTTGCCGAAGCGCAGGTTCTGTTCGCTCAGCCAGGCGCTCTCTGCGCCGGAAGTGCTGTTCTCCCAGCGCGGCCCGGGCGTATACACATCCTGCAGGAAGGATGTCCTTCTTTTCAGCTCCAGAGACTGTTCGGGCGGCAGGGGGTTCTTGCCGCTGTAGTGGTCGTTCAGCTGCTGGAGCTTGTCGTCCAGCGCCGCCTTCGGGATCTCGTCGGGCATCTGTTCGCATGCCCGCTGGAAGGTCTTGGCCGACTGCAGTGCGTCGGTCGGTTCCAGGCGCGCGTCGCGGCCGGTGCCGATGAACATTCGTTGGTACAACGGGAGCTTCTCGAACTCTGCCCTCTCGCGCTCGTACCGTTCGCTGCAGATGCCGGGCCGGCGCCGCAGCATCGGCCCCTTGGGCACCTCGAAGGTCAGCACTCGGCCGAGGGTGCCGTTGCTGTTGAAGGCCGGGGTCGACAAGGGGGACGAAGAAGAGGTGGACAGCACCTGTCCCAGCGTCTTCTTGTCGTCGGGCGTCGAACTCATCAGGCCGATCCGTTCATCTCGCAAAGATCGCCATGGCGTGCCACGGCACGGTTTTCGACGAAGACGGTCTGCGAGCCCGAGATGATCTTCACGTTGCCCGCTCCCAGCGAGACGCCCGAGCGCACGCCGCTGCCGGCGTTGCCTGTCACGCCCTTGACGATGCTGTCGACCATCAGCACCTTCTCGCTGCGCGCGAACACGGTGTGCGAGTAGGCCGCCTTCTCGGGCGGAAGGATCGACACGATGTCGAAGGGAACGACCTGCTTGCCGACGATGCAGAAGTCGGGTACGACGTTGACCACCATGAAGCCCGACTCCGCATCGGCGATGTGCTTCTCGGTGTTCATGCGGGCACTCCATGAACTTCCGCCATGCCCGTGACAGCCTCGGCGATCGGCCGGTGGAACAGATCGACCGCCACCGTGTCGAGCTCCTGGTCCTGCGTGAGCCGCCAGGTCAGGTGCACGAGCATCTCGTCGAGGTCGACGTGGACCGTGTCGAGACGCATGGCCTCGCTGCGCTCGGTGCCGCCGCCGTCCCTGCACAGCGCCTCGATCCCCAGCTGCGGCAGCTGGAACTCGATATGCGGCGCGGATGCGAAGAAGCCGCTCATGCGCACCGACTCGTCGCCTCGCAGGCCGGCGGCCACGACCTGGTCGGCGGGCGCGTAATGGAAGAAGCGCTCGTCGAAATCGTCGGCGTAGTCCATGTACGGCTGTCCGGCATGACGCTGGCGCCAGGCGTCGTCGTAGGTGCCGGCCAGCGCCAAACGCGGCTGCCAGAAGCGCGCGATGGGGCTGAAGCCGGCGGGCTGCGCGTCCTCCTGGTTGGCGTGCTGCAGCGGTGCACCGGCGTATTCGATCTGCGGACCGAAGAACGGCTGCCCGGTGGCGTGGCGGCCTCCGGGGTGGTCTTCGCGGGCTGCGCTGCCGAACCATCCGGTGCCGCAGGGGTTGGCTGCGTGCGTGCGGGGCTGGGCTGCTTCATCGTCTCCCTGGTCGAAGCCCCATCCGCCATAGGCGAGTTCATAGCGCAGCGGCACGGCGAGCGTGGGTTGCGGATCGGACAGGCCGCGCTGTGCGGTGTCCTCCTGCCAGTTCCAGTGCCGCGGGCCCGTCAGGCGCAGCGCCTTGTGCAGCAGCGTTTCCTCCTGCCGGCGCACCAGCAGCTGCGCATGCCACTCGCTCGACGGCGTCCAGCCGGGGGCGTGCGCGGTGCCCGTCACGTAGACGTCGGCACCGGGCTTGCGCAGCAGCAGGTCGGTCGCGGCGCGCAGGCTCGACAGCGTGGCATGGTCGGCGTCCCACGGCTCGTCGGCGAAGACCGGCCCGCGGTGGAACGCTGCCGGCTCCAGGCGCCCGGGCGCGAGAACGAAGCTCGCGCACACCACCACCACGTCGTGGAAGCGCCGGCCCTTGCCCATCTTGTCGAACTGGAAGTGAGGAAAGGGCGTCGCGTTGCGCAGTTGCGCGAGGCGCGGCTCGGGAATCGGCGGCGCGGGCTCAGCCATGACTGTCGTCCCTGTCCGCCGCCATCTTCCCGACGCCGGCAGAAACGGCCGCGGAGACGGTGCCCAGTACCTGTGTCACCTGGCCAGCTGCTTCGCCGCCACCACCAGCGCTTCCGGCCACCTGCTGCGCGATAGACGCGAGCTGCCCCGCCTTGCCCAGCAGGTCGGCCGGGTTGCCGCCCATCAGCGCGCCCAGGCTCGCCAGCGGGCTGCCAGGAGGCTCGGCCGGCGGCGGGGTGGGCACCGCGTCCGGCTGCAGCGCCGCGCCGCCGCCCACGGGGTTGAGCCAGATGTGCTCGCCGTTGACGGTCACGTCGTCGCCCTGCGCCGTGATGTTGATCTTCCTGCCCGTGACCGCGATGGAGCCGTCGGCCTTGAGCTGCACCACCGATGCGCCCACGCGCAGCGAGATGGTCTTGCCGTCCATCTCGATGTGGCTGCCCTTGTCGCCGCCCACGGACAGCAGGTACTTCTCGCCGACGTTGGTGGTCTGCGTCTTTCCGACCATGGTGTTGTCCATCATGCCGACCGCGGTGTTGCGCAGCATGCCGACGTTGAAGGAGTAGGCCAGGCCGATGTTCACCATCTTGGCCAGCCCCACGTTGTGCATGTAGGCCATGCCGATGGTGGCCATCTGGTTGCGGCCCACCTTCTTGCTGCGGTCGCGCCCCACGGAATGGGTCTCGTCGTGCTCGACCTCGATGTCCTGGTTGCGCTCGGCGTGCAGCCACACCTGCTCGGCACCCTTCCTGTCCTCGAAGCGCAAGGCGTTGGCGTTGGCCTCGCTGCCGCCCTCGGAGCTGCGCGTGAGAAGGCCGCTCTGCGTGGCGTTGTCGGGCAGGGGCCACGGCGGCATGTTGTCGGCGTTGTAGACGCGGCCGGTGACGATGGGCCGGTCGGGGTCGCCGTTCTCGAAATCGACGATCACCTCCTGCCCGATGCGCGGGATCTGGATGCCGCCGAAGTTGGTGCCGGCCCAGGGCGAGGACACCCGCACCCAGCACGAACTGTTCTCGTCCTTCGAACAGTAGCGGTTCCAGTGGAAGCTCAGCTTCACGCGGCCGTACTCGTCGGTCCAGATCTCGCGGCCGGCCGGGCCGGTGACGATGGCGGTCTGCGGCCCGGTTGTGCGCGGCCTGGGCACCGGCGGCGCCGGCGCGCGGAAGACCTTGCTCGACGGAATCACGTCGAAGTCGACGCGGCATTCGAACTCCTGCTGCGAACTCGCGTCGCCCACGTCCTGCAGCCGCAGATGCGCGTGCGTGACCAGGTACTGCCGGTTCGATTCGTTCTGCGGATGCCGCTCCAGCGTCATGAGGCAGCCCGGCACCACGGCACGCAGGTTGCCCGAGCCGCTGGCGAGCTCGCCCTGGCTGCCGGTCTCCTCCATGCGCGTGCGCACCAGCTGCTCGCCTTCGGACTCGACGACGTAGTCGCCTGGCCAGCCATAGCGCTCCCAGGTGTTCTGCGCGGTCTTGCGCGGCATGGCGCTGATCTGCTGCAGCTCGGCCTTGGGGCGCGTGAAGTCGAAGTCGTCCGTCACCCAGCGGCCGCTTTGCAGCTCCTCGCAGGCGTTGAAGCGGTCGCAGTGCTCCTCGCGCACGGTCGCGTCCGCAGGGTGGAAGGGGATGCTCTGGTAGCCCTCGTGGGCGAAGGGCTGGTGCGAGGCCATCTCATCCACGATGACCAGCTTGTGGCTGCTCTCCTCGTGCTCGAAGTAGTAGTACAGGCCCCATTCGTGCAGCAGCCGGGCGATGAAGTCGTGGTCGCTCTCGCCGTACTGCACCTGGAACTCGCGCGGCGGATAGCTGCGCGTTGCACGGACTTCGAAGGGCAGGCTGTACTTGCCGAGCACCGTCCTGACGATGTCCAGCACGTTCTGGTTCTGGAAGATGCGGTAGTCGCTCGTGCGCGTGGCAAGCGTGAGCCAGGGCTCGATCACGGCTTCGTAGAGCGCGCGCCGGTTCTCCAGCCGCAGGAAGCGTACGCGTGTGACGAGGCCCGAGATGTGGCGCTGCTGCGGCCCGGAGCCCGGGCGGCCGTCGAGCACGATGTGCGCGGCCAGCATTTCGCCCACAAGCTGCTTGATGGCGACGTTGGCCGCCTGCCGCTCGTTGTAGCCCTGCTGCTCGGGCGTGGCCAGCGTCAGCGTGTAGCGAAACAGGCTGCTCAGGCCCTCGTCGCCTGCGATGGCGATGGGTTCCAGCGCCGGCGCATTGCCGAGCGTGGGCATGGCGGACGAGGAAGCGGTAAGGACACGCGCAAGCTGCGCTGCGCCGACAGACATGGAATCTCCCTGGAGCTCTTGGGTTCTTGGCTGACGAAGCAAATCGTAGCAATTCGAGCCTGAAACACCAGTAAGACGATAGATTGCTACAGATCGGGCATTTCCGGCGTTCTTGCGTTCGTGTGCGCAAGATTGCGGCGAGCCATGACTTCCGTCACTTGTGGCGCCGCTGGTCCGCCCAAAACAATGGCGCACCATGCACAGCCTCCCGCCCATCTACCCCCGCATCAGGCATGCCGGCTTCGTGGAGCAGGCGATGCGGCCGGTGCTGGACCTGATCGAGACGCTCGGAGGCAACCGCGAAGCGCACGAGCCGGTGGCCTTTCCCCTTGCCGCGGATTCCGACCTGCTGGTGAGCTTCGTGGTCGACACTTCGGCGCGGTTCGTCACGCTGACCCGCGAGGGGCTGCTGGAGACAGGACTCGACACGCAGTCGATGTACGAACTGGCCATCGACAACATGCTGCGGCTCGTGGCGCCCAACGTCCGCACGCGGGATTTCGGCTGCTACAGGGCACTCGTCGCGGGCGACGGCTTCGAGGCCTGCATGCTGCTGCTGCCCGATCTCTGGCAGCAGCTTGCGCAGGGCTTCGAGGGCGAGCTGATCGCGGTGGTGCCGAGACGCGACGTCGTCTACTTCGCCGAGAGCCGCGGCGGAGCCGAAGCGTTGGGCCGCATGTGCGCTGCCGCCGAAAAGCTCAGGGCGGCTGCCGGGTCCGAAGGGCTCTCCGACAGGGTGATGGCGCTGACCGCCGACGGCTGGTGCGTGCGCGGCACGCTCGACGCCTTCGCCCCGGCGCTGGAAGCCTGAGCTTCCGCCGCCGCCTCAGTTCCCCGCCCACACGTCCAGCACGTAGCGCTGGTCCGCGATCATTTTGTCCATCCACGTGGTGCTGTCGTGCCCGTGCTCGCGCGCAAGGTCGCTCAGCGTGCGACGCACATCGGGCTCCATGCGTGAGCCGTCGCCGCACACGTAGACCACCGCGCCGGCTTCCAGCAGCTTCCACACGTGTGCGGCCTGCTCGCGGATCAGGTCCTGCACGTAGACCTTGCGCTCGCCGGCGCGCGAGAAGGCGGTGTGCAGCTTCACCAGGCCGCGATGCGCCCAGGCCTGCAGTTCGTCGGCATAGATGAAGTCCTGCTCGGGATGGCGGCAGCCGAAGAAGAGCAGCGCCTCGCCGAGCGCGGTGCCCGCCTCGGCCTGCGCCGCGCGCTCCTGCAGGAAGCCGCGGAACGGGGCGAGCCCGGTGCCGGGGCCGATCATGATGAGCGGCCGGGTCGCGTCCTCCGGCAGCCTGAAGCCTTCGGCCGTGGTCTCGCGAACAACGCCGTGCACCGTATCGCCGGCCTCGGTGCGCGCCAGGAAGTTGGAGCACACGCCCTCGAAGGTGCCGATGCCCGACTTGGCGGGCCCGCTCACCACGCCCACCGTCACGCTGCAGCGGCCCGGCGTCATCGCGGGTGAGGACGAGATCGAGTAGTAGCGCGGCGAGAGCGGCGACAGCATCTCCAGGAACACGGCAAACGGCACCTGGCAGGCGCGGTGCTCTTCCAGCAGGTCGAGCAGCGACTTGCGCTTGTGCAGCACCTCGGCCTTGTATGCGGCCTGCGAGGCCTCGTCGCTGCCCGAGAGGGCCTCCAGCCTGGGTTTCGTGAACGGGCACTCGGTGTACGCCGCCAGCGTGGCGATCTGCTTGCGCGTGGCCACGTCCTGCAGCTCGACATAGTCGCCCAGCAGGCGGTCTACCGCAATCACCTGCTCCACCGGCAGCGCCGCCTTGCGGCCCGTGGCCGCGTGCAGCCGCACATGGGCCGCGCGGTCGAAGCCGAAGCGCGCCATCGCGCGTTCGACCTGCGCCGGGCTGTTGCGCGGCACCACGCTCAGGTGGTCGCCGGCACGGTAGACGAGGCCCTCGGGCAGCATCAGCTCGACGTGGCGCGTGGAGCGGCCGGCCTCGCCGTTGCCACCGCTTTGCAGTTCGCGGTTCTCCAGCACCCGTAGCGCCACCGCGCCGAGCGCATCGACGATCGCGTTCTTCTGCGGCGGCGGCAGCTCTTCCAGCGTGTAGAGCGGCTCGCTCTGCGCGGGCATGTCGGCACCCGTCTTGATGCCGAAGGCCTTCGACAGCGCAGGCCAGAGTGCGTCGCTCCAGTCCTGGAAGGCGCCGTCCATGTCCTCGCGCGCATCGCCTTCGCCGCGCGAGTGGATGCGCGCGGCGCCCAGCGCCTCGAGCCGCTCGTCGATGCGGCGCGGCACGGCCTGGTAGGTGGAGGCCCAGTCGGTGTTGCCGCAACCGAAGACGCTGAAGCGCACGCCGTTGAGCGAGTCGTCGGCCTTGTCGAGCCAGCGGTGGAATTCCGCCGCGTTGTCGGGTGCGGCACCGTTGTACGAGGCGCAGACGATGGCGACCGCGCCGTTGGCCGGCAGCCGTTCGGCGTAGTCGTCGAGCGAGGCCAGCTGCGTCGAGAAGCCGCGCATCTCGCCGGCCTCGGCGAGCTGTCGTGCCAGGTCTTCGGCGGTGCCGAGGTTGGAGCCCTGCAGCACCAGCAGCGAGGTGCCATGGCGCGCCGCCTGCGGCTTGCGCTCGGCCGCCTTGGCGGGCTGCACCGGCGCCGCGGCCGCATCGCTCATGTTGCCGCGCGGGCGCGTGGCCGGGTCGCGCAGCAGCGCCTTGATCCTGAAGTTCTCGGGCTTGATCGTCAGCGCTTCCTTGATCTTCAGCTTGTAGCCCGTGTGGTCCACCAGGTTGAAGCGCTGCAGGATCATGCCCAGCGTGAGCACCGCCTCCTGCAGTGCGAACTGCCGCCCGATGCAGGCGCGCTGGCCGTTGCCGAAGGGCTTGAAGGCGTTCACCGGGCGCTCGCGCTCTGCCTCGCGGCTGAAGTGGTCGGGGTTGAACCGGTCGGCGTCCTTGCCCCAGACGCCCTTGTCACGATGCAGCGCCAGCGCATGCATGATGACCATGTTGTTCTTCTTGATCGTGTACTGGCCGCCGATCTTCGTTTCTTCCTTTGCGCGCATCGAGATCGCGGGCGCCGTGGGGTAGAGGCGCAGCGACTCCTTCAGCACCTGCATCACGTACTGCAGGCGGTTGACCTGCGCGTAGGTGGGCTTCTGCGTGGTGTCAGGGCCGAACACGCTGTCGACCTCGGCCTGCGCCTTGGCCATGGCGTCGGGATTGTTCAGCAGGAAGTAGATGGCGAAGGAGAGCAGGCCGCTGGTGGTCTCGTGCCCCGCGATGAGGAATTCGATGCACTCGTCGCGGATCATCTTGTCGGTGAGCTTCTCGCCGCTCTTCTTGTCCACGCCCGCGATCATGTAGCTCAGCAGGTCGGGCTTGGTGGCGATGTCGGCGCCGCTCGCGCGCCGCTCCTCGATGATGTCCTCCACCATCTTGTGCATGTAGCGGATGTCCTTGCGCTGCTGGGCGAGCTCCTTCTTCAGCATCAGCTCTTCCAGCGGCAGGCCGCGGCGGTTCTGCACCGTCTCCAGCGTGCGCACCATCGCGTCGACGAAGGGGTGGAAGCCTTCGCGGTAGAAGGAATTGAAGCGGTAGCCGAAGCCGCACAGGCCGATGGTGTCGAGCGTGAGCGCGGTCATGTCGCGCACCACGTCCACCTCTTCGTCGAAGTTCAGCCGCTCCCACTTGGTGACCAGCTGCCCGGCGATGTCCAGCATCATCGGGTGGTAGGCCTGCATCGCGCGCTGGCTGAAGTTGGCCAGCAGGATGTTGTGCGGCTTCGACCAGGTCTCCTCGTGCGTGTCGGAGGTGAAGAGGCCGTGGGAGGCTGCGCGCAGCCGGCGCAGCGCGCCGCGCGTGCTCTTGTCGAAGCGCTCTTCCTCGCAGAGCTCGTCCACCAGCGCGGGCGAGGACACCACGATCACCGGCATGCCCGGCATGTCCAGCCAGTAGATGCCGCCCAGGTCCTGCGCGATCTTCCACATGTCGAGCACGGGAGAGTCGGAGCCGATCGACAGCAGGTTGCCGACGAAGGGTTTCTTCGCCGGATGCGGGATCGGATGGAGCGAGTTTTTGCCTGCCATGGTCTTGTTGTGCCTTTGGAATGGACCCGCCTCTGATATCCGGGCTTCGAAGCCGGAGTATCCCGACGGCACAGGCGGCAGGCAGGACGGGGTTTCCCTTACAACCCCCGTCCTCTTCAGCAGTCGCGAAGAAAGTGCACGCTCAGGGCCTGACCATCTTGCACTCCGTGCCTTGCGCGAGCTCGTTGCCGGTATAGACCGCGTCGGTGCGGAAGCCGTAGTTGGTGCCTTCCCAGCCCATCTTCACCGTCTTGCCGTCCACCGGCACGATGGTGTTGACCACCTGCGGCAGCAGCAGCTGGTGGTCTTCGGCGCGCATGCGCACGGGGCCCACCACCGAGTCGAAGCTCAGGTCTTCCAGGGCATGCGCGACCTTCACCGTGTCGGTGGAGCCGGCCTTGTTGATGGCCGCGGCCAGCAGGCGCGGCGTCATGTCGATGCGCGGTGCGAGGAAGTCCTTGCCGGTCTTGGCCTTGTAGGCCTTGGCCAGCGCGTCCACCTTGGGCGTGTCGGCCTCGCCCGGGTGCCATTCAGCCACCCAGGTCAGCTGGCCCAGCCTGGCCTGCGACACGGCCGTGACCGTGCCCGGCACCGAGCCCGCGCTGTGGTTGAAGTAGCGCAGGTTGTAGCCGGCATCGCCCGCGGCCTTCAGCAGCAGCGTCATGTCCTGGCCCCAGTTGCCGGTGATGACCGAGTCGGCGCCGCTTTGCTTCACGTTGGCGATGTAGGGGGAGAAGTCCTTCACGCGGCCGATGGGGTGCAGCGTCTCGCCCACGAACTGGATGTCCGGCCGCGCCAGGCCCACCAGTTGGCGACCGTAGCTCGCCCACTGCTTGCCGTGCGCGTAGTCCTGGTTCAGCAGGTAGACCTTCTTCACCTCGGGCGTCTTCTTGATGTAGTTGGCCAGCGCCTTCATCTTCATCGCCGTGTTGGCCTCGGTCTGGAAGTGCCAGAAGCTGCAGGCCTTGCCCGTCATCTCGGGGTCGATGGAGGAGTGGTTCAGCACGATCAGCTCCTTGCCCGGGTTGCGCTGGTTCCAGCGCGCCACCGACTGCACCAGTGCCGTGACCACCGAGGAGCCCGAGCCGCCGGTCACGATGGCCTTCGCGCCCTGGTCGATCGCCGCCTGCAGCGCGCTCTGGCTTTCCTGGGCCGAGAGCTTGCTGTCGAACTGCAGCAGCTGCAGCTTCGTGCCGCCGAGCACGCCGCCCTTCGCATTGATGTCCTCGATGGCGTACTGCGTGTGCATCAGCATCAGCTCGCCCACGTTGGCGAAGGGCCCCGACAGCGGGTCGATGTAGGCGATCTTGTAGGTTGCCTGCTGGGCATGCGATGCGCCGGCCGCGGCCAGCAGGCAGGCAAGGGCGATCCGCGCCAGCGGCGCTTTCCTGAACTTCATGGTGCTTTGTCTCCGGAGGTGTTGTCTTCAGTTCTTCATTCGCAGCCCGATCACGCGGCTGGCCAGCTTCGTGAGCTCGGCCACGACCTCGTCGGGCGAGAGGCGCCCGCCCGGGCGGTACCAGCTGTAGAGGAAGCCCGGCAGGCTGCAGGCCGCGAGCGCGGTGATCTTGGTCTCGGTGAAGTCGAGGTCGCCGTCGGCGCGCGCCTCTTCGAGCAGCGGGCACAGCCGCTCGTAGAAGTGATGCGCCAGCTTCTTCTGCGCGGCGATGTACTCGGGCCGGTACACCTGCGGCTCGCGGTAGGGAAAGAAGGCCACCGGGTGGTGCGAGATGGTCGCGCGGATCAGCCGCTCCAGGCCGTCGAGCACCTTCTCGCTTGCGCGGCGCGGATCGGTGGCGGCGAAGTCGAGCGCGGTGAAGCAGTCGACCGCGGGACGCCACGACAGCGTCTCGAAGATCTCCTGCTTGTCGCGGAAGTAGTAGTACACGAAGGGCTTGGTCATGCCCAGCTCGCGCACGATCTGCGCCATGGTGGTATTGGCGTAGCCCTGTGCCGCGAAGAGCTGCGCGGCCGCCTGCAGGATGCGCTCGCGCTGCGTGTCGGTGCCCTGCGTGGCCGCGCGCTGGCGGCCCGTGCCCTGGGGCAGGTGCGGCTGCGCCGTGACGCCGCTCTGGTCAGCGGAGCCAGAGGGTTTTTGCCGTGTCGCGGAAGTTATACCCATGGGTAGGATTGTTCGTGCACCATGCACCATTGGCAAGCGCCAGCCCCTTGCGGGCTGCTATCGATAACCCTGAGAAAGTGACGCCATGGAGACATTGCCCGACCGCCCGCAGCAGCCCCTGCACGAGTACCTGCGCACCCACGCGCGAGAGCGCGGCGACAGCCCCGCCTGCATCTGGTACGGCCACGCGACGAGCTGGAGCGCGCTCGACCGCGCCAGCGACGCCTTCGCCGCGCGGCTGCAGGCGCTGGGTGTGGAGAAGGGCGAGCCGGTGGTGCTCTTCCTCAACAACTGCCCGCAGTACCTGGTGGCGCACTTCGGCATCCAGAAGATCGGCGCCATCGTCTGCCCGAGCGGGCCGCTCAACAAGGAGCACGAGCTGGCCTACCAGGTCAACGACCTGAAGGCGCGCGTGATCGTCGCGGCTGCGCCGCTGCTGCCGGTGGTGCGCAAGGTGCAGCCCGGGAGCTCGCTCGAGCACGTGTTCGTGGTGCACTACGCCGACCTGCTGCCGGCGGATCCTGCGCTCGACCTTCCGGCCGAACTCGCCGCCGAACGCAGGGCGGAACGCAGCGTGCCCGAGGACTGCGAAGACTTCCTCGCCGTGATGCGCGCCGATGCGAAGCCGCAGCCGGTGGCCATCGGCATGGACGACGTGGCGCTCATGACGTACACATCCGGTACCACCGGACTGCCCAAGGGTGCGATGCTGAGCTACGGCAACGCGCTCTTCAAGACGCGCGCAGCGGCCGACTGCAACGGCGTTGGGCCTGACGACCGGCTGCTCTCGATCGCGCCGCTGTATCACATCGCCGGCATGCTGATGGGCGTCAACGTGCCGGTGCTCACCGGCGCCGTCTCGGTGCTGCTGCACCGCTTCGACCCGCGCGCGGCGCTGCAGGCCATCGCCGCGTACAAGGTGAGCTGGTGGTACAGCATCGCGCCGATGAACGTGGCCTGCATGCAGGTGCCGGACATCGCATCCTTCGACCTGCGCAGCCTGAAGATGAACCCGGTGACCAGCTTCGGCATCGCCTTCACCGAGCCGCTGGCGCTGCAGTGGCGCTCGCATGCGCCCAACTGCACGTCCTTCGAGGCCGCCTACGGCCTGAGCGAGACCTACACCTGCGACACCTACACGCCGCACCATGCGCCGCGCTGGGGCACGCAAGGCGTGCCGGTGCCGGGCGTGACGATCCGCATCGTCGATGCCGACACGCAGGCCGACTTGCCCGCGGGCGAGGTCGGCGAGATCGTGCTCACCAGCCCCGGCACCTTCAAGGGCTACTGGAACAAGCCCGAGGCCACCGCCGCCACGCTGCGCGACGGCTGGGTGCACACGGGCGACATGGGCAAGATCGACGCCGACGGCTACCTGACCTTCATCGGCCGCTTCAAGGAAATGATCAAGGTCTCGGGCTACAGCGTGTTCCCCGAGGAGGTCGAGACCATTCTCATCAAGCATCCGGCGGTGGCGCAGGCGGCCGTCGTCGCGCAGCCCGACGCCGAAAAGGGCGAGGTGGTGAAGGCCTTCATCGTGCGCAAGCCCGGTGCCGTGCTCGAAGCCGATGCGCTCATCGCCTGGGCGCGCGACAACATGGCGAGCTACAAGGCGCCGCGCGCGGTGAGCTTCATCGACGCGCTGCCCACCACCGGTGCGGGCAAGGTGCTGCGCCGCCTGCTCAAAGACAAAAGCTGAGAGGTTCCGTTTGCTGTTTTCCAAAGTTCTGATTGCCAACCGCGGCGAGATCGCGGTGCGACTGGTACGCGCGCTGCGCGACCTGGGCATCGCCAGCGTGGCGGTGCATGCGCGAGACGATGCCGCCGCGCTGCATGTGCAGCTGGCCGACACGGCGGTGGCGCTCGATGCCACCGGCCCCTCCGCATACCTCGACGTCGCCGCGCTCATCGCCGTGGCGAAGGCGCAGGGCTGCGATGCGGTGCATCCTGGCTACGGCTTCCTCAGCGAGCGCGCCGATTTCGCGCAGGCCTGCGCGGATGCGAGCCTGGTCTTCATCGGGCCCACGCCGGAGCAACTCGGCCTGTTCGGCGACAAGGCACGCGCGCGCGAACTCGCCACGCAATGCGATGTGCCGGTGATGCCCGGCAGCGCCGGCGCCGTGACGCTCGCGCAGGCGCAGGACTTCTTCGCCGAGCAACAGGCGCAGGGCGCGGGCGTCATGGTCAAGGCCATCGGCGGCGGTGGCGGGCGCGGCATGCGGGCCGTGCTCAATGCGCAGGATCTGCCCGAGGCGCATGCGCGCTGCATGTCCGAAGCCAGGGCGGCCTTCGGCATCGAGGGCGTGTACGTCGAGCGACTGATGCTGAACGCGCGGCACATCGAGGTGCAAGTGATCGGCGACGGCAAGGCCGTGGCCAGCCTCGGCGAACGCGAATGCACGCTGCAGCGGCGCTTCCAGAAGCTGGTGGAGATCGCGCCCAGCCCCTCGCTGCCCGAGGCGTTGCGCGCGCAGGTCACGCAGGCCGCGCTGCGCATGGCCAAGGCGGTGAGCTACCGCGGGCTCGGCACCTTCGAGTTTTTGGTCGATGCGGCATCGGCGACGCTGCCCTTCGTGTTCATCGAGGCCAATCCGCGCCTGCAGGTGGAGCACACGGTGACCGAGGCGGTGACGGGGCTGGACCTGGTGCAGCTGCAGATCGCCGTGGCCGCCGGCCAGCCGTTTTCCGAACTTGGCGTGGAGGCCGGCCGCACGGCGCCGCAGCGCGGCTTCGCTGTGCAGTGGCGCATCAACGCCGAGACCCTCGATGCGCAGGGCAACGCTCGGCCCTCGGGCGGCACGCTTGCGCGTTTCGACCTGCCGGCCGGCCCCGGCGTGCGCGTGGACACGCACGGCTATGCGGGCCTCGCGCCTTCGCCGCACTACGACACGCTGCTCGCCAAGCTCATCGTGCATTCGCCCTCGCCGCGCTTCGAGGACGCGCTGCGCCGCTCGCTGCGCGCGCTCGACGAGTGCCACATCGACGGCATCGCCACCAACCTCGCGCTGCTGCGCGCCATCGCGGCGCGGCCCGAGTTCGCGACGCAGGCGGTGCACACGCGCTTCGTGGAGGCGCATCTGGGCGATCTGCTCGCCGCCGCGTCGACGCTGGAGAAGCAGGTGCGAAAGACGGTGGCTGCTCCGACCGGGCAGGCGGCCGTCGCTGCCGATGACGAGTCGGACGAACTCACGGTCAAAGCACCGATGCCCGCGCGCCTGGTGCAGTTCGAGGTCGAGGTGGGCGACGTGCTGCCGGTCGGCGCGCAGCTCGGCGTGCTCGAGGCGATGAAGATGGAGCACCTTCTGCACGCGCCGGTGGCCGGCCGCGTGGTGGCGCTGCTGGCCGCACCGGGCGACTATCTCGTCGAAGGGCAGTCGCTGGTGCGGCTCGAAGCCGTCGATGCGCAGGCCGTGCAGGCCGAGGCACGCGCCGAGCACGATCTCGATGCGATCCGCCCCGACCTGCGCAAGGTGATCGACCGCCATGCCTACACGCTCGACGCCAACCGCAAGGCGGCCGTCGACAAGCGCCACGCACAGGGCGGGCGCACCGCGCGAGAGAACATTGCGGACCTGTGTGACACCGCCTGCGACCCCGCCAACTTCATCGAATACGGCGCGCTCGCCATCGCCGCGCAGACGCGGCGGCGCACGCTGGAAGACCTCATCGCCAACACGCCTGCCGATGGCATGGTCACGGGGCTGGGCAGCGTCAACGCGAAGCAGTTCGGTCCCGAGGCCTCGCGCTGCGCGGTACTGGCCTACGACTACACCGTGCTGGCCGGCACGCAGGGCATGCGCAACCACCACAAGACCGACCGGCTGCTGGCTGTGGCGCACCAGCTGAAGCTGCCGGTGGTGTTGTTCGCGGAAGGCGGCGGCGGGCGGCCGGGCGACACCGACATGCCGATCGTGGCCGGCCTCAACAACCACACCTTCAGCCAGTTCGCGGCGCTCTCGGGCAAGGTGCCGGTGGTGGGCATCGTGCATGGCCGCTGCTTCGCGGGCAATGCGGCGCTGCTGGGCTGCGCCGACGTGATCATCGCCACCAAGGGCAGCAACATCGGCATGAGCGGCCCCGCGATGATCGAGGGCGGTGGGCTCGGCACCTTCGCGCCGGAGCAGATCGGGCCGAGCGGCGTGCAGTCGCGCAACGGCGTGATCGACATCCTGGTGGAAGACGAGGCCGCGGCCGTGGCCGCCGCGAAGCAGTACCTCTCGTACTTCCAGGGCGCGACCACCGACTGGCAGTGCGCCGACCCGCGCACGCTGCGCCACGTGGTGCCCGAGAACCGCCTGCGCGTGTACGACGTGCGCGCCGCGATGCGCGGCGTGGCCGATACCGGCTCGCTGCTCGAGCTGCGCGCGGGCTTCGGCGCGGGCATCGTCACCGCGCTCGCGCGCATCGAGGGCAGGCCGGTCGGGCTGATGGCCAACAACCCGCATCACCTGGGCGGCGCCATCGACGTGGAAGCGGCCGACAAGTCCGCGCGCTTCATGCAGCTGTGCAATGCGCACGGCCTTCCAATTGTTTCGTTGTGCGACACGCCCGGATTCATGGTCGGGCCCGAGATCGAGGCGCAGGCGCAGGTTCGGCACGTGTGCCGCATGTTCATGGTGGCCTCGCATCTGCGCGTGCCCTTCTTCGCCGTGGTGCTGCGCAAGGGCTATGGCCTGGGCGCGCAGGCGATGACGGCCGGCGGCTTCGATGCGCCTGTTTTCACGGTGGCCTGGCCCACGGGCGAATTCGGCGCGATGGGGCTGGAAGGTGCCGTGCGGCTGGGCTTTCGCAAGGAGCTGGCCGCCGCGCCCGAAGGCGCCGAGCGCGATGCGCTGTTCAAAAAGCTGGTGGCGCAGCAGTACGAGAACGGCGAGGCCATCCACATGGCACAGACGCTGGAAATCGACGCAGTGATCGACCCGGCCGACACGCGCACCTGGTTGGTGCGTGGGCTGTCTTCCGCGACGAAGGCGCAAGGAGCGGCCGTCGCTTACGTAGACACCTGGTAACCGGGCTTTAGACCTCGTCACGTTCGGGGGATCGGTGGCTCCGTACACTGATTCGCTTTGCGTGCATGAACCTGCTTTCCCGATGGGCGGCCCGCCTTCGCGACGTGGCCGTCGCACACTGGGTGGCTGCCTCCTTCCTTGCCCTGCTGGCCGTCGGCGTGCATGCCGTCACGCCCGACGGGCGTCCGCGCCAGCCTGCCGAGGCACACTGGGTCGCGAGCTGGGCCGTTGCGCCCGTCGACTTCGCCGAGATGGCCGCCAGCCCCGGCGGCGGCAGCTACTCGTCGCCCGCGGGCAATGACCTGCGCGGGCAGACGCTTCGCCAGAAGGTGGAGCTGTCGCTCGACGGAGAGCGCATCCGCATCCGTTTTTCCAATCGTTTCGGCAAGACGCCGCTGCGCATCGCCGCGGCGAGCGTTGCGCGCGGCACCGGTGCCGAGGCGTTCTCGCCGACAACGCTGCGCGTGCTTCATTTCGGCGGCCGCAGCAGCCTCACCATCGCCCCGGGCGCGGAGGCCTGGAGCGACGGCATCGACCTGCCGGTGCAGGCGGGCCAGACCGTGATGGTGAGCGCCTTCTTCGATCGCGCCACGCCCTTCGCCACGGTGTCGATGGTGGAGTCGGGCACGACGTGGGTGACGGCCGGCAACGCGGTGATGACGCCAAAGCTCAGGAACCCGGCGACGCTGGTACTCAACCAGATCGTGACGGGGCTCGACGTACTCACCACCAAGTCCGTTCGCACCGTCGTGGCATTCGGCGATTCGATCACGGCGGGCACCACGGAGGCCACCACCGGCGCCTACCCCGACATGCTGGCCACGCGCCTGCGCGATACCCAGCCTGGCGGACAGGACGTCGCCGTGCTCAACCTGGGTATTGGAGGCAACCGCCTGCTGGCCGATGGCATCGGGCCCAGCGGCCTTTCGCGCTTCGAGCTCGACGTGCTGAAGCAGAGCAGCGCGACGCACGCGATCATCCTGCTGGGCACCAACGACATCGGCCGCGCGATGTTCGCCAAGGTGCCGGGCGCTGAACTGAAGCCGCGCGACATGCCGACGGCCGAGCGCATCACCGAGGGGCTGCAGCAGCTCGTGAAGCAGGCGCGCGCCAAGGGCTTGAAGGTGCTGATAGGCACCGTGCCGCCGTTCAGGAATACGCCCTACTGGAGCGAATCGAACGAGGCCATGCGCGAGGCCGTGAACCGCTGGATCCGCGGCAAGCAGGACATCGACGGCGTGATCGACTTCGACGCCGCGCTGCGTGACCCGGCCGACCCGCAGGCGCTGAACCCGCTGTTCGATTCGGGCGACCACCTGCACCCCAACAAGGCCGGCCATGCGGCGATGGCGGCGGCCATCGACCTGCGCGAACTGCAGGAGTGAGCCTTTTTCGGGCTTTCTGCGCGTGTGAGTGAGCGCTAGCAAGAGCCAAAAAGACCCCAAAGGCGCGTCACAGCTTTACACAAGACTTCGTGCACGGCTTACAGGAGGTTCACAAGGGCTGGGCAGCATGAAGGCTCCTCCAACAACTCATGAGGAGTTCTTCATGAAAAAACTTGCATTGGCTCTTTCTGTCGGCGCTGCATCGCTTCTGTCGGTGGGCGCACTGACCGTTCCGACGGCCGTGCAGGCGCAGCCTGTGATCACCATCCAGACGCCGCCGCCTCCGCCGCGCTATGAGCGCGTTCCCCCGCCGCGCCGCGGCTACGTGTGGGCGCCGGGACATTACGAGTGGCGTGGCGGCCGCCACGTGTGGATCGGCGGCGGCTGGGTCCGCGCCCGCCCGGGCTACGCCTACCGCGCGCCGGAGTGGCGCCAGGAAGGCGGCCGCTGGCAGTACAACGCGGGTCGCTGGGACCGTGACGGCGACGGCGTGCCTAACCGCTATGACCGCCGGCCGAACAATCCGAATCGCAACTGACGGCGTTGCCTAAGCAAACATGCCCCCTGAAGAGGGGGCATGTTCATTTGGGGGCCTGCTGCCGGATGCTCAGCGGAACACCACCGTCCGGTGCCCGTTCAGCAGCACCCGGTGCTCGCTGTGCCACTTCACCGCGCGCGCCAGCACCTGGCTTTCGGTGTCGCGGCCGCGGGCCGTGAGGTCTTCCACCGTATCGGTGTGGTCGGCACGGGCCACGTCCTGCTCGATGATCGGGCCTTCGTCGAGGTCGGCCGTCACGTAGTGGGCGGTGGCGCCGATCAGCTTCACGCCGCGGTCGTGGGCCTGGTAGTAGGGCTTGGCGCCCTTGAAGCTCGGCAGGAACGAGTGGTGGATGTTGATCGCGCGGCCCGAGAGGCTGCGGCAGAGGTTGTCGCTCAGGATCTGCATGTAGCGCGCGAGCACCACGAGTTCGGCGCCCTCGGCTTCGATGATTTCCAACTGCTTTGCCTCGGCCTGCGCCTTGGTCGCGGCCGTCACCGGGATGTGGTGGAAAGGCACGTTGTAGCTGGCGGCCAGCTGGTAGAAGTCGCGGTGGTTCGAGATGATGGCGCGCACGTCGATGGCGAGCAGGCCGCTCTTCCAGCGGAACAGCAGGTCGTTGAGGCAGTGGCCTTCCTTGCTGACCATGATGACCGTCTTCATCGGCTCGGCGGCCGCGTGCAGCTGCAGCGTCATGCCGAAGCCGGTGGCGAAGGCCTTGAGTTCCTCGCGCAGCACGGCCTCGCTGTGGGCGCCGCAGGCGAAGCGCACGCGCATGAAGAAAAGACCCGTGTCGTGGTCGTTGTACTGGGCCGCCTCCTCGATGTTGGCGCCGTGCTCGAGCAGGAAGCCCGAAACGGCGTGCACGATGCCCGTCCGGTCGGGGCAGTAGAGGTTCAGGATGTAGGCGGGCGAGGTGGGCGTAGAGGTCGTCATCAGGGGCGTAATTGTGGCAGGGGTGCCAGAATCGCGATTTTCCCCTCCCAGATAACCCAACCGCAGGAGCGAGACATGGCCTACCAGGACTTCAACATGGACAACCAGTGGTTGCCCTTCACCCCCAACCGTCATTTCCGCAAGGACCCGCGGGTGTTCGTGGCGGCCGACGGCATGGAGTTCACCACCCACGACGGCCGCAAGGTGATCGACGGCATCTCGTCGCTGTGGTGCGTGGGCGCGGGCCACAACCGCAAGCCGATCAACGAGGCGATCAAGCAGCAGCTCGACACGCTGGACTACGCCACCGCCTTCCAGGTGAGCAACGACCGTGCCTTCAAGGCGGCCGAGATGATCGCCTCGCTGGCCCCGGGCGACCTGAACAAGGTGCTCTTCTGCAATTCGGGCTCGGAAGCCGCCGACACCTCGATGAAGGTGGCGCTGGCCTACCACCGCGCGCGCGGCGAGGGCCACCGCAATGTGTTCATCGGCCGCGAGAAGGGCTACCACGGCGTGGGCTTCGGCGGCATGTCGGTGGGCGGCATACCGGGCAACCGCAAGGTGTTCGGCTCGGCGTTCCTGCCGCGCGTGGACCACATGCGCTTCATCCACGATCCGGTGAACCACGCCTACATCCACAACGAGGAGCCGGTGTGGGCCGAAGACCCGCTGGTCGAGCTCGAGACGCGCATCCTGCCGCTGCACGACCCGAGCAACGTGGCCGCGATCATCGTGGAGCCGGTGGCCGGCTCGGCCGGCTGGTACCTGCCGCCCAAGGGCTATCTCAAGCGCCTGCGCGAGATCTGCGACAAGCACGGCATCCTGCTGATCTTCGACGAGGTCATCACCGGCTTCGGCCGCATGGGCACCAACTTCGCGTCCGACTACTTCGGCGTGGTGCCCGACATGCTGAACTTCGCCAAGTGCGTGACCAACGGCGTCATCCCGCTGGGCGGCGTGATCTGCCGCGACAAGCTCTACGACGCGATGATGAAGACCGACGCGCCCGAGCACGTGGTCGAGTTCTTCCACGGCTACACCTACTCGGGCCACCCGGTGGCCTGCGCCGCGGCCATTGCCACGCTCGATCTGTTCAGGCAGGAGAACCTCTTCGCGCGCGCCGGCGAAATGGGCAAGGTGCTGGGCGACGCCTTCCACAGCACCTTGAAGGGCCTGCCCAACGTCACCAGCATCCGCAGCCTCGGCCTCGCCGCTGCGGTGGAGCTCGCGCCCATCGCGGGCACGCCGGGCAAGCGCGCCTACGAGATTTTCCTCGACTGCTTCCACAAGGGCGCGCTGGTGCGGCCCGCGGGCGACGTGCTGGTGATCGCGCCGCCGTACATCGTGGAGAAGTCGCACATCGACACGCTGGTGAACACGCTGGCCGATTCGATCAAGGCGCACGCCTGAACAAGCGCTGAAAGGACATGCGGCGGCAGCCGCAGATCGATGTCCGGATACGGCGAGTAAAGGCGGCGGGGAACGCGCAGCATGTGAATGTTCGCGGCCCCGCCGCCTTCTCTTTTCCGAGGACACGATCATGCTGAAGCTGCAATTGAGCCGCATCGAGTCGCCGCTGGGCGGGCTCCTTCTCGTCGTCGACGACGCCGGCGCGATCCATGCGCTGGACTACGCGGACCATCGCGCCCGCCTGCATCGTCTTCTGCGCCAGTTGCACGAAGGCGAGTTCGAACTGGCTGAAGGAAGCGCTGCACCGCATGCGGTGGCCGATGCATTGCGCCGCTACTTCGACGGCGATCTCGCCGCCATCGAAGCGCTGCCCGTAGCCACGCTGGGCGACTCGCTTCAGCGCAAGGTGTGGGCCGCGCTGCGCCGCATTCCGGCGGGCCGCGCCACCAGCTACGGCGAACTCGCGAAGCAGCTGGGCTTCGACGATCCGCGCGCGGCCATCGACGTCGGCGCGGCCAACGGATCGAACCCCGTCAGCATCGTCGTGCCTTGCCACCGCGTGATCGGCAGGAACGGCGAGCTCAAGGGCTACGCGGGCGGTGTCGTGCGCAAGCGGCGCCTGCTGGAGCATGAAGGTGCGCTGCCCGGCGCCGGAGAATGCAGGCCCGCAATCGCAACGGCGGTGCAGGAGACGATGCAGCTCGCGTTCTGAACGGGGACCGGCCGCGCGGCGCGCCTCTGCCTCGCCTCGTTCAGGTCCTGGGCTGCGGCCGGGCCTGGCGCTTGAACTCGGCGCAGTAGTCCTTCTCGGGCAGCGGCGGCGTGCGCCAGATGCGGTCGTAGTCGCCGGTCTCGGGGCCAGCCGCCGAAGCCGGCGCCGCCAGCAGCCGCACGGTGGCGATCTTCACGTCGTCGGGCAGGTGCTGCGGCACGCCGAGCGCGCGCACCACGTGGCCGGCGCCGGCGATGAGCAGCACCGTCTGGCCCGGCTTCCTCGCCTTGACGATGGCCTGCGCCATCGCGCGGTCGCGGCCCACCTGGATGCGGGTCATGGGAACGATCTGCGATTCGGGAAGCATCCGGCAATGGCCGTCGCGCACGGCGTCCTGCTGGGCGGCGAAAGCTTCGCCGTTGAGCTGCACGTCGAGCGAGACGTCGGCCATCGCGTTCTTCATGCGCGAGCGCGGCAGGTTGGCGCCGACCACCGGCACGCCGGCGCGCACGGCGGCCATCACGGCGGGGCCGTAGCTGGCCCAGGGCCAGGCCTTGTCGCTCCAGTCGAGCGCGGCCTGCACCTGCGCTTCGGTGGCGGTGGACGCGAGCTGCGCGGTGCTGCGGCCTTCCTCGGCCATCTCCAGCGCCAGCGCGGCGAGGTGGCCGCGCGCGGCCAGCGCCTCGACCGTCTCGCGCTCGATGACGTGGTGCTCGCTCGCGTCGTGCTGCTCGCCGAGCAGCAGGGCATCGACCGGCTGCAATGCCGCGACGCGGCGCGCGATGGGGGCGTCGGGCGCATCGGCACCCGAGGCGGAAAGGCTGGAAAGCGCCGAGCAGCCCGCGAGCGTGGCCGCGGCGAAGAGGGGGAGCAGCAGCGGCAGCCAGGAAGCCCGAGCGGGCCGGTGAGGAAGAAGCATCGCGCCATACTATGCCCCCGGCGCGCGCCCGCGGTGCCGTCCGCCGCCGCTTTTCCCTGTCGTCCCTTCTTCCGGTCCGTGTCTTCCCGATATCCCGTTCGCGTGCTGGCCACGCTGCTGCTGGCGCTCGCTGCCGCGGGCGCGTGCCTGGCGCTGCGCACGCCGCTGCCCTGGATGATCGGCCCGCTGCTCGCGGTGTCGCTGGCCTCGATTGCCGGCGCACCCACCGCGAGCTACACGCCGCTGCGCAACGCGGGGCAGTGGACCATCGGCACCGCGCTGGGGCTGTACTTCACGCCGCACGTGGTGGCGCTGGTGGCCAGCGTCTGGTGGGCGATCGTGCTGGCGATCGCGTGGGCGCTGCTGCTGGGCGTGGGATTCGGGCGCTGGCTCCACGCGATGCATGCGTCGCGCATGCCGCAGGTGCCGGCGAAATCCATGAGAGCCACGACTTACTTCTCCGGCGCTATCGGCGGTGCCTCGGAGATGACGCTGATGGCCGAATCGGCCGGCGCGCGCACCGACCTCGTGGCCGCGGCGCACAGCCTGCGGCTGGTGGTGGTGACGGTGACCATCCCGTTCGCGATGCAGTGGAGCGGCCTGCACGGGCTGGAGATCAACCCGCCCGGCGTGCGCGAAGTGAGCCCCGGCGGCCTCGCGTTGCTGGCGGTGGCGACCGGCATCGGCGCGCTCGCGATGCGCGCGCTGAAGCGCACCAATCCGTGGTTCATCGGGCCGCTGCTGGTGGCGATGGGCTTCACCATCGCGGGCCAGTCGCTGTCGGCCGTGCCCACGTGGATGTCGAACGCGGCGCAACTGGTGATCGCGGTGAGCCTGGGCGTGCGCTTCAGCCGGGAGTTCCTGCACACGGCGCCGCGCTGGCTGGGCTCGGTGGTTCTGGGCACTTTCGGCATGCTGGTGCTCTGCGGTGGCGTGGCATGGCTGCTGGCGTGGGCGACGGGGCTGCACCCGGCCACGATGATCCTGGGCACCTCGCCGGGCGGCATCGCGGAGATGTCGATCACCGCCAAGGTGCTGCAGCTGGGCGTGCCGGTGGTCACGGCCTTCCAGGTCTGCCGGCTGGTGGCGGTGCTGCTGATCGTGGGGCCGATGTTCCGGTGGATCTACCGCCAGGACGCAGCAAGGCCGGCGCGGCCATGAAAAAAGCGCCCGCGGGGGGCGCTTTCTGTCGCTCCGAAGGGAGCTTGGGGGGGCCGGAAGCGGCTTCAGTGCACCAGAACGGGCGTGTGCGCCAGTTCCGCGTAGCCTTCGAGGGTGTCCTCGACTTCTTCCTGCGTGGGGGTGTTGAGCTGCCAGGCGGCGATCTGTTGCTGGAACAGTTCGGCCCAGGAGCCATCGAGGTACACCTCCTTGCCCGAACGCTTGTCCACGATCTCGAAGCCATGGCGTTCGAGGACCGGCATGTTCGGCTGCGCGGAGTCCTCGCCTTCATTGGGCTGCACGTGGACGACGACGAAAGACTCCGAGTCATAAAGCATGTTCATGGCGGGCCCTGTGAGAATGTCGATGGCGTTCATGGGGGTTAGATAGCAATCAACGCGCCAGTTTCAAGATAGGTTGTCTATCTGTAAAACCAACTGGCTAATTGGCCTATCTCTGGCTCCTTTCGCTTCGTTAGCGTGACTTTCTCCTCAATTGGGCGGGCCGGAGGGCAGGGGTTTGCGCAACTGCGCGTCAGCGAAGTCCCCGTTGGCCTCGGTTTGCCTGATCCGCACGGGTAGATACCCGTATTCCGGGGCCAGCCAGAGTTCCAGTTTCCTGTCGAAGGCCTTGCGCGGGTCGCGGGTGAGCTTGCGGGCGGTGAATTCGCCGGCGGGCAGGCTGAGCTTTTCCTCCTCGCCGACCACGAAAACCCAGACTTCGGCGTCCCGCGGCCCCACGGTCTGCACCGAGATCCTGGTGCCGGCGGGATAGCGCTGCGGGCTGGCCGCCAGCAGGCCGCCGAGCTGCATCATCACGCTCATGCGGTCCTGCGCGCCCGGCAGCAGCGGCACCGGGGGCGCGTTGTTGCTGAAGACGATCTGGTTCTGGTCGCGCACGAAATGCGAGGCCACTTCGGACTTGCGGCTTTCGGAGTACCGCTCCGGCTCCAGGCCTGAAGGGCCGATGCGCCCGGTGCTGTGCCAGTTGAGCAGGGTGAAGAACACCGCCTTGAGCGTCAGCCGGCCGTCGTAGCGGGTGCCGTCCTGCAGCCAGACCAGCTCGCCGAACACGCCGCGCTGGGGGGATGCGCCGCTCTGGCCGGTGGCCTCGAAGTCCAGCGTGACCGAGCCCGGGATCTTCATCGCCTGGGTGCCGGCGATGGTGCCCGAGGCCTCGCCGCCGGCCGCCGCCTGGGTGCCGGTTCCGCTGCCGCCGGAGGGCGATGTCGCTCCAGCCGGCGCGCTGGCCGCCGCTTCGGGTGGTGCTGCTCCTGAATCGGTAGCGGCCTGGGCTGTCAGGTCGGGCGTTTCCGGTGCTGGTGTCGCGGCTGTCTCGGGTTCGGGCGACGGCTCGGCGGGGGCCGGCTTCGGTGCCGGCTTCGGCCTGGGCACCGAGGCTTCGCGCGGCCGCTTGGGCTTCGGGGGCGGTGCGGGCTTCGCTTCTGCGGGGGCGGCTGCCGGCGCGGGCGCCTCGGCGGCCGGCGGCGCGATCACGATGGTGCGTGTGCTGAACTTGTTCGCCAGCGGCGAGGGCTCCGGCCCGATGGCCATCGGCGCCAGCCCGAGCAGCAGCAGGTGGACCAGCCCCACCAGCAACGTCAGCCCGATCAGCACCCGCCACGACGGACGCCCCGGCAGGCCGGGAGGCAGCGACGGCGAGGAAGAAGGGGCGACGAGCGTCGGCATCGGTAAGTGGAGTGGGGCGCCGGCCCGGAGGTTCACCAAAGACCACCTCGGTAAACTGCCGCCCGTTCAACCAGTTTAAGTGGGAGCGGCGACCGGTCCGTGCCGGCGGCCCGCTCCAGTCCTCACGCACGCACCGCATCATGAAACTCGCCACCCTGAAGGACGGCTCGCGCGACGGCCAGCTCGTCGTCGTATCGCGCGACCTCACGCTCGCCCACTACGCCACCGGCATCGCGAACCGGCTGCAGCAGGTGCTGGACGACTGGGGCTTCATGAGCCCGCAGCTGCAGGACCTGTACGCGAGCCTCAATGCCGGCCGCGCGCGCCACGCCTTTCCCTTCGACCCCTCGATGTGCATGGCCCCGCTGCCGCGCGCCTACCAGTGGGCCGACGGCTCGGCCTACATCAATCATGTGGAGTTGGTGCGCAAGGCGCGCAACGCCGAGGTGCCCGAGAGCTTCTACACCGACCCGCTGATGTACCAGGGCGGCAGCGACGACTTCCTCGGCCCGACCGACGACGTGGTCGTGCCCAGCGAGGCCATGGGCATCGACTTCGAGGCCGAGATCGCGGTCATCACCGGCGACGTGCGCATGGGTGCCACGCCCGACCAGGCGCTCGACGGCATCCGCCTCGTGATGCTGGCCAACGACGTGAGCCTGCGCAACCTCATCCCGGCCGAACTCGCCAAGGGCTTCGGCTTCTTCCAGAGCAAGCCCGCCACCGCCTTCAGCCCCGTGGCCGTCACGCTCGACGAACTCGGCGAGGCCTGGCAGCACGGCCGCGTGCACCTGGCGCTGCAAAGCAGCTGGAACGGCCGCAAGGTCGGCATGTGCGACGCCGGCCCGGAGATGACCTTCCACTTCGGCCAGCTCATCGCCCATATCGCCAAGACCCGCAACGTGCGCGCCGGCAGCATCGTCGGCAGCGGCACCGTGAGCAACAAGGGCGTGGAGAAGAAGGACGGCCAGATGGAGTGGCCCAAGGGCTACTCGTGCATCGCCGAGAAGCGCTGCATCGAGACCATCCAGACCGGCCAGCCCTATACCGACTTCATGAAGTTCGGCGACACCATCCGCATCGAGATGAAGGGCCTGGACGGTCGCTCTCTCTTCGGCGCGATCGACCAGGAGATCGTGTCCACCGCGGGGCGTCCGAAGGATGCGCCGGTGTCGCTGGTCAAGCCGCAGGCCGGCGACGAGGCGCCGCAGCCCGAAGAGGAAACCCCGGAAGACTGAAGCGGCTCAGTGCGGCCCCGCGCCGCGCAGCAGCTCCTTCTGCGACCGTATCCCCAGCCGCCGGAACGCCCGGTACTGGTGGGTGCGCACGGTAGTCAGCTCCACGCCGATCTCGCGTGCCGCTTCCTTGGCCGTGCGGCCCGCCATCAGGTGGCCGATGACTTCGCGCTCGCGCAGGCTCAGCCTCAGCAGCCGCTCGGCGAGGTCGGGCTCCACCGCCTTGCGTGCGCCGACCGCGCTGCGGCCGTGCGCCGCGGTGGCGTCGGCCAGCAGCGTGGCGTGCGCCTCGATGAGCGCGAAATCCGCCGCGCCGAACTCCGGCTGCGCGAGGCTGCGGTAGAAGCTCACCGCCACGCGCTGCCCCGTGGGCTGCAGCAACAGCACCGACGCGCGCTCGCGGATGCCTACGTCGCCATAGCAGGCGGCGCGGTACACCGGGTCGGCCACCTCGTCGGCGCGCTGGTGGCCCATCCATAGCTGTGCGCGCCCGGGCAGCTTGCGCGCGGCGAGCCAGGCCATGTTCGGGTCGAGCAGGTCGAAGCGCTGAGCCACATAGCGTTCCGATGTGCGCTCGGCCGTGCTGCCGTAGCTGCTGGCGGCCGACACCAGCTCGATGCGGCCGGCGGCATCGACCACGAACACGGTGCAGAAGGTCACCGGCATCACGCGCTGCATGGCCTTGAGGTAGCTGGTCGCGAGCAGCGGCGTGCCCACGCCCGAGAGCACGTCGCCGACCACGGCCGCGGCCAGCGCGGCGTCTTCGGAAGGGTGGATGCGCCAGCGTCTCATGGCTGGGAAAGGAAGAGGAAAAGGGCGCGCATGCGGGTAAACACCTCGTACGAAGTTATGACATTGCCGCCCCTCGCGCATCGGGACAATCCCGCCGGATGACGAATTCCCCCGCTGCCACCCTCGGCGATGCCGCCAGCGGCCCCGTGCCGCCGAAGCCCGGCGCCGATGCCGGAGTGCCGCCTTCGGTCGGTGCCTTCCACTACACGCGCTATGAACCCCGCACGCCCGAACTCGGCCCCGATGGCATCGAAGCAGCCAGCCACCCCGTGGTGATCGCCGGCGGCGGGCCGGTCGGCATGGCGCTCGCGCTGGGGCTCGCGAACCACGGCGTGCGCAGCGTGATCCTCGAAGCCGACGACACCGTGTGCGTGGGCAGCCGCGCGGCCTGCATCTCGCGCCGCAGCCTGGAGATCATGGAGCGGCTCGGCGTGTTGCCCGCCTTCATGGACAAGGGCCTGCCCTGGACCGGCGGTCGCAGCTTCTACAAGACCGCCGAGGTGTTCCGCTTCGAGATGCCTAACGACGAGCGGCAGAAGCTGCCGCCGATGATCAACCTCGAGCAGTACTACGCCGAGCACTACCTGCTCGCGGAGATCCTGCGCCGCAACGAACAAACGCCGGGGCTCGTCGACATCCGCTGGGGCACCGAGCTCACCGGCCTCGCGCAGGACGAGGAGGGCGTGACGCTCGACGTGCGCAATGCCCTCGGCGCCTACCGGCTGCGCGGCCAGTGGCTCGCGGCCTGCGACGGCGGCCAGAGCTTCGTGCGCAAGACGATGGGGCTCGCGCTCGAGGGGACGGGCTACGAAGGCCGCTACGTGATCATCGACATCGAGCTCAAGAGCGGCCACCCCACCGAGCGCCGCGCCTGGTTCGACCCTCCCTGGAACCCCGGCTCGACCGTGCTGATGCACCGCCAGCCCGACGACATCTGGCGCATCGACTACCAGCTGCGCCCCGGCCAGAGCACCGAGGAGGCGCTGCAGCCAGCGGCGGTGGCGGAGTTCGTGCAGCGCCACCTCGACGCCATCGGCGAAGGCCACCTGCCGTGGAAGACGGTGTGGACTTCGGTGTACCGCGCCGGCGCGATGACGCTGGAGAGCTACCGCCACGGTCGCGTCATGTTCGCGGGCAACGCGGCGCATGCCATGCCGATCTTCGGCGTGCGCGGGCTCAACTCCGGCTTCGACGACGCGGACAACCTCGCGTGGAAGCTGGCCTTCGTCGCGAAGGGGCTGTCCGATGCGGCGCTGCTCGATTCGTACTCGCAGGAGCGCATCGAGGCCTTCCACGTCAACGCCGAGAACGCCATGCGCAGCACCGAGTTCATGTCGCCGCCCTCGCGCGGCTTCGACCTGCTGCGCGAGGCGGCGCTGTCACTGTCTGAGGAGCATCGCGGCATCGCGCAGCTCATCAACCCGCGCCAGACGCAGGCGGTGCGCTATGCGGCCTCGCCGCTGTCGAGCGATGGCGACGATCTGTCCGCTGGCCCTTTGCCGGGCGAGGCGATGCCCGAGCAACAGCTCGAACGCGGCCACCTCACCGACTGGATCGCGCCCACCTTCACGCTGCTGGTGCTGCGGCCAGACCTCGTCGCGCTGCCGTCCGGCGACATCGAGCGGGCATGCAAGGGCGCGCTGCCCTTCGTGCTCCGCGCCATCGCAAGCCCGGGCACCGACAGCGCCGACGCGCATGCCTCGCCGACAGTGTTCGAGGCGCTCGGCGCGTTGGACGGCGCGGTCTACCTGCTGCGCCCCGACGGCCACGTCGCCGCGCGCTGGCATCGCCTGCCGGCCGGCGCCCTGCAACCCGCACTGGCCCGCGCGGCCCGGGAGATTTCCGCATGACGACCACCACTGCCCCGCAGCTCCAACCCGATGCCCGGGACCGCCTCTATGCCGAATGCGCGCGAGCCATCACCGAAGCTGGAACCGAGCGCGAATCGCTCTTCCTCGCGCGGCTCGCTCTGCTGCTGTTCGAGCAGGTCGGCGACGAGGCGCGTTGTCGCGCCGCGCTGGCCGACGCGCTGCGGGCTCTGCCCGTACCATCGCTTTCCGCTTCCTGATTTCCGGAACTACATACAACCAGCAGATTGGAGACTGATTCCATGGATCGCCGCACCCTTATCGCCACGCTCGCCTCCGGCGCCGCGATGGCCGCATCGCCCTTCGCCCGCGCGCAGGAATACCCCGCGCAGCTCATCAAGTGGGTCGTGCCCTATCCGGCAGGCGGCGGCACCGACGTGATCGCGCGCGTGCTGGCCGAATCGATGCGCCAGACGCTGGGCCAGCAGATCGTGGTGGACAACCGCCCTGGCGCCTCGACCAACATCGGCGCCGATATCGTCGCCAAGAGCAAGCCCGACGGCTACACGATCCTGTCGGCCGACAACGCGGTGCTGGCCTTCAACGAGCACCTGTTCAGCAAGCTGCCGTTCAGCCCAGAGAAAGACTTCACCTACATCGGCGCCATCGGCAAGTTCCCGCTGGCGCTCGTGGTGCATCCCGACTTCCCGGCGAAGAACTTCAAGGACTTCCTGGCCTACGTGAAGGCCAACCCCGGCAAGGTCAACTACGCCTCGCCCGGCAACGGCTCGCCGCACCACCTGGCGATGGAAATGTTCAAGGTGCGCACCGGCACCTTCATCACCCACATCCCGTACCGCGGCGCCGCGCCCGCCATGGCCGACGTGATGGGCGGCCAGGTGCCCTGCATGTTCCTCGACCTGGCCTCGGGCCTGCCGATCATGCAGAGCAACAAGGTGCGCGTGCTGGCCATCGGCTCGGGCGCGCGCAGCAAGCCGCTGCCCAACGTGCCGACGCTGGCCGAGGTGGGCGTGCCCAACACGGAAGTGTTCGCGTTCCAGGGCATCCTGGGCCCGGCCAACCTGCCGGCGGCGGTGGTGAACAAGCTCAACGGCGACCTGAACAAGGCTTTCAGCACGCCGGCCGTGCAGAAGCGCTTCGACGACTTCGGCATGGAAGCGATGCCGGGCACGCCGGCGCAGTTCGCGGCGCTGTCGCGTGCCGAGTCGAAGCGCTGGGGCCCGATCATCAAGCAGGCGGGAATCAAGCTGGACTGAGCTCGCCAAGGAGCGCCTCTTTTCGCGAAACACCGCGGAACCGGCTCTGCCGGGCCGCAGGTGTTGCCCCCGGCAGGGGGTGGAGAAGCGACACGAAGTGCGCGGAGCCTGGGGGCGTTATCTTGTATATGCCTTGCGCGAGCCGTCCTCGAAGACTTCGTCGTCGCGCTGCAGCTCGCCGTTCTCGTCCCATGCGCGCTCGCGCGTGACGCGGCCCTTGGCGTCGAAGCTCGACTCGGCCAGCAGCGTGCCTTTCTCGCTGAAGCGCTGGTGGGTGCCGACCGGTATCTGCCGGTTTCGGCCCTGTATCTCGTAGCGGCCCTGCGCGGCGCGCTGGCCGCTGTCGTAGAACTCGGTGATCTCGACCGCGCGCGCGTCGCCGTTGCCGCTGTAGGCCGACTTGCTGCGCGGCTGGCCGTTGAGGTAGTAGCTGTCGTCGACGATCGGTTCGCCCGCGCTGTTCCAGCGCTGGTCGCGCACCAGCGTTCCCTTTTCGGAGAAGGCCTGCTCGCGCACGCGGATGCTCGTGCGCTCCACCAGCAGGAAGGCGGTCTCGCGGCGCTTGACGCCTTCCGATGAAAAGCTCTGCTCGACGCGCTGGTTGCCCACCGTCTCGTCGAGCGACGAGGTCTTGCCGTTGTCGTAGAAGCTTTGCGCGCGCACCCGCTTGCCCGACACGTACGCGAGGCGCGAGCGCAGGATGCCGCGCGCGTCGAACAGGTCGACCTGCGAGGGGCCGGTGCCCGAGAAGCCGCAGAGCTTCGCGTCGTCGACCACCGGCGCCAGCGTGGGCGCGTCGGCGCAGCGCAGGGCCGAGAGCTGGCCGTGCTCGGTGAACTCGACCGAGGCGCGCTCGTTGCCGCCGCCGGTGTCGGAGGTCGGATAGAAGATCGCGCGCCGCAGCTTGCCGTCGGGGTAGAAGCTGCGCACCAGGCCGCGCTCCTGGCCATCGTCGTAGGTGGCGTCGCGCAGTACGCGGCCGGTGGGCGAGAACTCGCGGGCGCGGCCCTGCAGGTTGCCCTTGGTGTTGACGCTTTGCTCCCTGGCGAGCTTGCCCTTCTCGTAGATGCGCACCAGGCCCATCGACACGCCGTTCTGTATCTGCTCCTCGCGCTGCAGCTCGCCGCTCGCGCGGTCCTTGCAGCGCAGCAGGCCGGTCTTGCCGGCGGTGCTGCTGCCGTTGTCGGGGTTCACGGGGCGGCCGTTGAGTTCGCAGTCGAGCTGGGCGTGCGCGAGGGTGGCGCACAGCAGCGCCAGGGGCGCGATGACGGCGGCCGGGCGCGGGATCATCTGCTTACTTGTCGTAGAGGGAGTCCAGGGAACGGAAGCCCTTCACCTCGATCGGATTGCCGAACGGGTCGTGGAAGAACATCGTCCACTGCTCGCCGGGCTGTCCCTCGAAGCGCACCTGCGGCTTCAGCACGAACTCGGTGCCGGCGGCCTCCAGCCGCTGCGCCATCGCCTGCCAGTCGGGCAGCGCGAGCGCGAGGCCGAAGTGCGGCATGGGCACCATCACGTCGCCGACGCGGCCGGTACGGGCGGTGGCAAAGGGTTCGCCCAGATGAAGGGAAATCTGGTGGCCGAAGAAGTCGAAGTCGACCCAGGTGTCGGTGCTTCGGCCTTCGGCGCAACCGAGTACGCCGCCATAGAAGCGGCGGGCGCCGTCGAGGTCGCGGACATTGAAGGCAAGGTGGAAGATGCTTTGCATGGTTTCGGATTATGGGCAGCGGTGCTGTGAGAATGCCGGACTTTCTTTCATCGTGGAGCAAGCCTTGCGGATACTCCGGATCCTCGCCGCGCCCCTGTGCGGCATCGCTTTCCTCTTCACCTTCGGGGCGGTCCAGGCCGCCTGCCCGCCTTCCGCCATCGCCAGCCTCGAGAAGCCCGGCGTCGCCATGCGCAACGGCGTCGACCGAGGCGTGCTCTGGCGCATCGAGCGCGACGGGCGCACCTCGTGGCTGTACGGAACCATCCACATCGGCCGTGGCGACTGGGTGCGGCCCGGCCCCACCATCCAGAAGGCGCTGACGCAGAGCGACACCGTCGCCCTCGAACTCGACATGCGCGACGAAGCCACCGCGCGCGCCATGGCCCGACCCGCCGATCCCGAGCTGCTGGCCCGCATGATCAGCGGCGAGCGCGCCCGCCGGCTGGAGCGCCAGAACAGCGAAGCCTGCGTGCCGCCGGGCTCGCTGTCGAAGCTGCAGCCGATCCTGCAGGTCACGGCGCTGGCCGGGCTGGTGGGGCGTGCCGACGGCCTCTATCCTGAATTCGGCGTGGACGAGACGCTGGCCGTCGCCGCGCGCAACGGCAACAAGCCCATCGTCGCTCTCGAGAATGCGCAAGACCAGCTCAAGGTGCTGACCGGCAATTCCGAAGCCGAGGAGGCCGAGCAGGTCGACGCGGCCCTCGACGAACTCGAGTCGGGCAAGCTGCGGGGCCAGATCAAGGAGCTGGCCGACGTCTGGGCCCGCAGCGATGCCGCCCGGCTGGCCCGCTACCCCGAGTGGTGCGACTGCCTCAACACGCCCGCCGAGCAGCGGCTGCTCAAGCGCCTGCTCGACGACCGCAATCCGAACCTCGCCGACGGCATCGAACGCCTGCACGCCAGCGGCAAGGGCGTGTTCGCCGCGGTCGGTGCGCTGCACATGATCGGCCCGCAGGGCCTGCCGACGCTGATGGCGGCGCGCGGCTTCACCGTGACGCCGGTGCTGACCAACGCGCAGGAGCAAACGGCGCAGCCGATGCCCGCGCTCGCGGCGCCTTCGCCGGCACCCAGGGCCGCGCGCGGCGGCAAGGCGGTCAAGGGCCAGCGCGCAAAGGCGGCGCCCGCGGCTGCCGCAAGAGGCGGAAAGTCGGCCAAGGCGGCGCCCGCCGCGCCGAGGGGCGGGGCCCGCGCGCCGGCCAAGGCAGCCGGCAAGGCCGCGCCTTCCAAGGCCCCGGCCCCTGCCGCCAAGGGCAAAGTGCGCAGATAATCGCGGCCGCCATGCACGCGCTGCACCGATCCACCCGCTCCATCGCCCTCGCCGGGCGCTGGGTGCTGCTGTGGTTCGTGATGTCGCTGGGCGTGGCGGCGGCGTCGCCGCTGGTGAACCCGCAGGCCATGGAGCTGGTGTGCTCCGGCGCCGGCTCCATCAAGGTGGTGGTCCACACCGAGGACGGCGTGAAGGAAATGGGCGCCTCGCACATGGACTGCCCGCTGTGCGTGCTGACCGGCGCACCGCCGCCGGCCATGGCCGCCCCGGTTTTCGATCTTCCCCTCCCGCTGGGCCGCGTGGTCCAGCCCATTCCCGCCGCGCGCCTTGCCGCGGCCACCGCGGCGCCGCTGCCGGCGCGCGGGCCCCCGACCTTCTCCTGACGCTCTCAAAACCCTAGCCGTGCATGCGCGCCCGAAGCGCGCGCGCGGCTTGTCCGGCCTGTCCGGTTTGAAGCTTCGTGGAGAAGGTTCCTCTTGAAAAAGCATTCCCGAGCCCTGGCGATCGCCATGGCATTTCCCCTCGGCGCGCCCGCGCTGGCGCAGCAACTGCAGCCGGCCGAGGCGTCTGAAGGCGGCCCCGGCGGCCGCTCGCTCAACACCATCACCGTGACCGGCGGCCGGCCGACCTCGCTGCCCGCGCAGATCCCCACCACCATCGAGGGCGTGACGCACGAGCAGATCGTCGAGACCGTCAACGCCACCGACAGCGAGGACGCGCTGAAGTACCTGCCGAGCCTGGTCGTGCGCAAGCGGTACGTCGGCGACTTCAACCACGCGGTGCTCGCCACGCGCGCCTCGGGCACCGGCAACAGCGCGCGCTCAATGGTGTACGCCGACGGCATCATGCTGTCGAACCCGCTGGGCAACGGCGCCACCTATGCGCCGCGCTGGGGCATGGTGTCGCCGGAGGAGATCGAGCGCGTCGACGTGCTCTACGGGCCGTTCTCGGCCGCCTACCCCGGCAACTCGGTGGGCGCGGTGGTCGACTACGTGACGCGAATGCCCACCAAGTTCGAGGCGCACGTCAAGCTCAGCGGCTTCGTCTCGAACTTCGACCTCTACAACAGCCATTCCTCGCCGGCCGGCCAGCAGCTCGACCTGTCGCTGGGCAGCCGCAGCGGCGACTGGTCGTGGTGGCTCAGCGCCTCGCGCACGCACAGCAAGGGGCAGGCGCTGGTGTTCGGCAACCGGCTGGTGAGCGCAGGCACCGTCGGCAGTGCCGGCACGCCGGTGACCGGCGCGGTGGGCGGGCTGAACCCGTCGAACCAGCCCTGGTGGCTGGTCGGCGGCTCCACCATCTACGACACCACGCAGGAACAGGCCAAGCTCAAGCTGGCCTACGACTTCTCGCCCACCGTGCGCGCCACCTACACGCTGGGCGCATGGAACAACACCACCCACGGCGGCGTCGATACCTGGCTGCGCGACGCCTTCGGCCGGCCGGTGTACGGCGGGCGGGTGAACATCGGCGGGCGCAGCTACAACCTCGATTCGCCCAGTGCCGCGCTAGCGCCCACCGAGACCGCGCTCACGCACTACATGCACGGGCTTTCGGTCAAGAGCCACACCGGCGGCGTGTTCGACTGGGAGGTGGCGGCCAGCCTCTACGACTACTCGCGCGACACCTCCCGCACGCCCACCACGCCATTGCCGGGCGCTTTCAGCGGTGGCCCGGGCCGCACGACCGACATGGGCGGCACTGGCTGGAACACCTTCAAGGCGGCCGGCACCTGGCGGCCCACCGGCTCGGCCGAGGGCGTGGGCGCGCATGTGGTCGACTTCGGCTTCCAGCAGGACACGGCGCGGCTTCGCACCAGCGTCGGCAACACGCTCGACTGGATCGGCGGCTCGCCCGTCTCGCCGTTCTCGGCCTTCAATGGCAACACCCGGCTGCAGTCGCTCTACGCGCAGGACACCTGGCGCTTCGCGAAGGACTGGAAGACCACGCTCGGCCTGCGCCACGAACGCTGGGAGGCCTACGGCGCCCAGCTCGGCAACGCCAGCACGCTGCTGAACTTTGCGCCGCGCAAGAACAGCTACGACTCGCCCAAGGCCGCCATCGCCTGGCAGGCCACCTCCGACTGGCTGCTCAAGGCCTCGACCGGCCGCGCGGTGCGCATGCCCACAGTGAGCGAGCTCTACCAGGGCTCCATCGACGGCAACCGCATCGTCAACACCAACCCGAACCTGCGTCCCGAGCGCTCGTGGACCACCGAACTCACGGCAGAGCGCGACCTCAAGGGCTGGGGGCTCGACGGCGTGCTGCGCACCACGCTCTTTTTCGAGAACACCAGGGACGCGCTCTATACGCAGGCGCTCACCAACCTCGTGAGCACCGTGCAGAACGTCGACGCCATCCGCACCCGCGGGCTGGAGGTGGCGCTGAACGCGGTCGACGTCGGCGTGCGCGGGCTGGACCTGAGCGGCAGCCTCACGCTGACCCGCTCGAAGATCGCCGCCAACAGCGGCTTCGCGGCCAGCGTCGGGCACGACCAGCCGCGCGTGCCGAGGGTGCGCGCCACGCTGCTGGCCACCTACCGGCCCGACGAGCGCTGGAGCTACACCGTGGGCGCGCGCTACAGCGGCAGGCAGTACGGCACCCTGGACAACAGCGACCCCAACGGCTTCGCGTACATGGGCTTCTCGAAGTTCTTCGTGGTCGATGCGCGCATACGCTACCGGATCGACCGGCAGTGGAGCGCCTCCTTCGGCATCGACAACCTGAACAACAACAGGTACTGGGCCTTCCACCCGTATCCGCAGCGCACCTACGTGGCCGAACTCAAGTTCGACCTTTGATCGATGACTCCCCGTTCCAACCGCAAGGACCAAACGACATGAACAAAACGACTTCGATGGCCATCCTCAGGACCACCGCCGCATGCGCCATGCTGGCCGGCATGGGCGCCGCGGTGGCGCACGTCACCCTGCGCCCGGGCGGCGTGACCGTCGGCAGCGACTACGACGCCGCCTTCCGCGTCGGCCACGCCTGCGAAGGCGCCAAGGCCACCACCGGCCTGGCCGTGCGCCTGCCCAGGGGCTTCATCCTGAGCGACGCCCAGGCGCGCAAGGGCTGGAAGCTCGACGTGCACAAGGGCACCAAGGACGGCGAAGGCGAGGTCCGCTGGACCGCCGAGACGCCCGGGAACGCGCTGCCCGGCAGCGAGCGCGCCGAGTTCGTGCTGCGCGGCAAGGTGCCCGCCACGCCGGGCACGCTGTGGTTCAAGGTGCTTCAGACCTGCGACGTGGGCGCTGCCGACTGGGCCGAGGTGCCGGCCTCGGGCAGCTCCGCCGCCGGCCTGAAGAGCCCGGCCGCGAAGCTGAACGTGGTGGCGCAGGGCGTGGCCACGGTCGACGTGCGCGACGGCTGGGTGCGTCAGTCGGTGCCGGGCCAGAGCGGCACCGGCGCCTTCATGAAGCTGACCTCGCCCACCGGCGCGAAGCTGGTGGGCATCTCCACGCCGGCCGCCGGTGTCGCCGAAGTGCACGAGATGAAGATGGAGGGCGACACCATGAAGATGCGCGAGCTCTCCGCCGGCCTCGACCTGCCCGCGGGCCAGACCGTCGAGCTCAAGCCCGGCGGCTACCACGTGATGATGATGGACCTGAAGGGCGCGCTGGCGAAAGGCGCGACCGTGCCGATGACGCTCAAGTTCGAAGACGCCAAGGGCGTGAAGACCTCGCTGGACGTGACGCTGCCCGTGGGTGCGCCCGAAGGCGCGGATGCCGGCGGCGCGGCCGGCGCGGCGCACCAGCACAAGCACTGATCCGCGGCGCTTTCGCTCTCAGAGCAGCTGGTCGGGCGCCAGCGGCCCGAAGAGCTTGAGCATCAGCCGCAGCATGGCGCCGGCGTCGGGCTCGGTGGTGGCGTCCTTCAGGCCGCTGCCCTGGGGCGCGTGCCACACCAGCGAGCCGTCGACCAGCTCGACGCGCCATGAGCGCTCGCGCATGCCGCGCTCGATCTGCTCGGTGGCGGCGCGCGAGAGCTCGTTGCTGCGGATCAGCAGTGCGATCTCGGTGTTCTGCAGTTGGGAGCGCAGGTCGAGGTTCATCGAGCCCACCACCAGCAGCCGGCCGTCCATCACCAGCACCTTGGAGTGCAGCATCGCGCGCGATTCGCCGGGGGCGCTGCTGCCGCCCGAGGAGCCGAAGACATTGCCGAAGCTCGCCTGCTCGCTGCGCAGTTCGTAGAGCTCGATGCCCATTTTCAGCAGTTCCTCGCGGTGGCGCGCGTAGCCCACGTGCGCCACCGGCGCGTCGTTGGAGGCCAGCGAGTTGGTCAGCACGCGGATGCGCACGTTGCGGGCGCGGGCCGTGGAGAAGGCCTGCAGCATGTCCTTTCCGGGCACGAAGTAGGGCGAGATGATGGTCAGGTCGGTTCGTGCCTGGCCGATGAGCTGCAGCAGTCCCTCGACCACGGTGTCGCCGCTGGCTGCGATGTCGGAGGCGGCTTCCAGCGAGGCCGGGCCGCGAGAACTTCCTGTCTTGTCGTCGGGACGGCTGACCACCAGGCCCGGAGCCTTCGCGTTGCCGGGGCCGGAGTCGGCGGGAATCTTGCCGGGCTTGTCGGCCAGCATCACGGCCGGCGCCCAGACGAAGGTGGCTGTGCGCAGGTCGAGCGGCTTCTCGTCCCAGGCTCGGGCGCGCTGTTCGGCTGTGGGCGTTCCGGCGCCTCCTTCCTGCTGCCGGGCCGATTCCTCGGCCAGTTCCTGGGCGGCCTTTCGCGCGCGGTCGCGCATGGCCTGCAGCTCCTCGCGGGTGACCAGCGACTGCACCGGGTAGGCGCGCTCGTTGTTCCAGTAGCTGTCGAAGCTGCGCGACAGGTCCTGCACGATGGGGCCGGCGGCCAGCACGTCGACATCGACGAAGTTGCCATTGGTCGCGTTGCCGAAGTAGGCGTCGCCCAGGTTGCGCCCGCCCGTCACGCCCAGCACGTTGTCGGCCAGGAACAGCTTGTTGTGCATCCGCTGCTGGATGCGCGAGGCGTCGTCGATCGAGTTGAGCAGGCGGCTGAAGGTGGAATCGCGCGAACCCGCGAGCGGGTTGAACAGCCGCATCTGGATGTTGGGAATGAAGGCCAGGCCGAGCACCAGCGCGTCGCGGCCGGTGGAGTGGAAGTCGTCGAGCAGCACGCGCACCCGCACGCCGCGCTCGGCGGCCGCGCGCAGGCCGCGCACCAGGCGGCCGGTGCTGGCGTCGGCGTGGATCGCGTAGTACTGGAGGTCCAGCGTCTTCTGCGCGCCTTCGATCAGCGCGAGGCGGCTGCCGTAGGCCGCCTGCGGACCACCCAGCAGAAGGAAGCCGGATTCGTAGCGGGCCTTCTCGGCCTGCCGGCGCTGCTGCACCAGGTCGGCCAGCGCGGTGCCGGTGGCCGGCGCGGCGATGGCGGTCGAGACGGGGCGATCGACGTTCTGCGGCAGTTGCGCGCAGGCGCCGAGGGTCAACAGCGCCAGCAGTGCCGTCGACCGGCGGAAGAACGTCTGAAAGGATGGAGGCATGCGGCTTTCCCGGGCTTGGAAGGGTGCCGCATATATAGCCTAGTCGGCGCCCGCCGCGCGTCGGACGGCAGGCGCGCCCGGCTGTCAGCGTCCGGCGGAGAGTTCTTCCTGGCGCTCCATGGCGGCCAGCAGCTCATCGTCGATCTTGGCGTGGCGCTCCGCCAGCTCGGCTGCGCGCGAGGAGTCGGTGGCGTAGATGGCGCCGCCGTCCAGCTCGAGCAACTCGGTGATGCGCTGCTGCTCGGTCTCGAGGGCCGCGATCTGGGCGGGGAGCGCGTCCAGTTCACGCTGCTCCTTGTAAGAGAGTTTCTTGCGCAGGCCTGGCGCCACCTTCGGGGTGGGCACTTCCGCCGCAGGGGCGGGAGCCGCGGCCGGTGCGGCTGCCGCTGCCGTGGCAAGGCGCTGCTCGGCAATCTCGCGGGCGCGCTTGGACTGCGTCAGCCAGTCCTGAACGCTGCCTTCGTACTCGCGCCATCGGCCGTCGCCCTCGTACGCGATGGTGCTGGTGACCACGTTGTCGAGGAAGGTGCGGTCGTGGCTCACGAGGAACACGGTGCCGTCGTAGTCCTGCAGCAGGTTCTCGAGAAGCTCGAGGGTGTCGATGTCGAGGTCGTTTGTCGGCTCGTCGAGCACCAGAACATTGGCCGGACGCGCGAACAGGCGCGCCAGCAGCAGCCGGTTGCGCTCGCCGCCGCTGAGCGAGCGCACGGGCGAGTTGGCGCGCGCCGGGGAGAAGAGGAAGTCGGAGAGATAGCTCTTGACGTGCTTCTTCTGGGTGCCGATCTCGATCCACTCGCTGCCGGGGCTGATGAAATCTTCCAGCGTGGCGTCGAGGTCGAGCTTGTCGCGCATCTGGTCGAAGTACGCCACCTGCAGGTTGGTGCCGCGGCGGATCTTGCCGCTGTCGGGCTCGAGCTCGCCGAGGATCAGCTTCAGCAGGGTGGTCTTGCCCGCGCCGTTGGGGCCGAGCAGGCCGACCTTGTCGCCGCGCAGGATGGTGCCGCTGAACTTGCGGATCACGGTCTTGTCGCCGAAGGACTTGGTGGCGTCGGTGAGCTCGGCCACGATCTTGCCGCTGGCCTGGCCCGAGGCCACGTCCATGTTGACGCTGCCCTGCACGTTCCGTCGGGCGGCGTGGCTGGCACGCAGCTCCTGCAGGCGGGTGATGCGGCTCTGGCTGCGGGTGCGGCGGGCTTCCACGCCCTTGCGGATCCAGATTTCCTCCTGGGCCAGCAGCTTGTCGGCCTTGGCGTTGATCACCGCCTCCTGGGCGAGCTGCTCTTCCTTCTGGGCGAGGTACTGCTCGAAATTTCCGGGGTAGGAGCCCAGCTTGCCCCGGTCGAGCTCGACGATGCGGGTGGCGACGCGGTTCAGGAAGCTGCGGTCATGGGTGACGGTGACGACGCTGCCCTTGAAGTCGATCAGCAGCTGCTCGAGCCATTCGATGGAGTCGAGGTCCAGGTGGTTGGTGGGCTCGTCGAGCAAAAGGACGTCCGGAGCCGCCACGAGAGCCTGGGCGAGGGCTACGCGCTTGCGGGTGCCGCCTGAGAGAGAGCCGACGCGGGCGTTGCGGTCGAGGTGCAGGCGGTGCAGCGTCTCCTCGACGCGCTGCTCCCAGTTCCAGGCGTCGAAGGCCTCGATCTGGGACTGGAGTGCGTCGAGGTCGAGGCCGTCGGCGCCGGAGAGATAGAGATCGCGCAGCGCGATGACCGGGGCCAGGCCCTGGCTGGCGGCGGTGAAGACGTCTGCATCCATGTCGAGCGCAGGCTCCTGGGCGACGTAGGCCACGCGAAGGTTCTGCTGCAGCTGCAGGGTGCCGTCGTCGGTCTTCTCCAGGCCGCCCAGTATCTTGAGCAGGGAGGACTTGCCCGCGCCGTTGCGGCCGATCAGGCCGATGCGCTCCGATTCCATAAGAGAGAAGTCCGCATGATCCAGCAGCGGGACGTGACCGAACGCGAGCTGCGCGTCGAGGAGTGTGATGAGTGCCATGTGGCGCGGATTATCGGAGGAGGGGATGTCGAGCCGTCCTGGGGAGTGTTTCTTCCTCTATATGGAAAGAGCAGAGAAGAGCCCGCTGCGACGCCGATCCAAGATTCTTTCACGAGCGTCTTGCGCAAGCCC
>NZ_RXFT01000025.1 GCF_003952165.1 Variovorax guangxiensis
CGCCGCTCTTCTTTCCTCTTCGGCTCAGGCCGGACGCGCCTGCACCACCAGCTTCGGCATGAAATGCTGGAGTACGTCGCCATGCTGGTTGAGCGTCTGGCAACGCATCGCCACCATCGCGCGGCCGGGTTTGGAGCGCGAGGGCACGATGTCGACGACCTCGCCCTCCACATGCAGCACGTCGCCGGGCCGCGTCGGCTTGGGCCACTGCAGTTCGCCGCCCGAACCGATGATTCCGTCGGCCAGCGGAAGGCCGCTTTCGACCAGCAGCTTCATCGTGAGCGCGGCCGTGTGCCACCCGCTCGCCGCGAGGCCGCCGAAGAATGTGCTCTTGGCAGCCTCTTCGTCGGTATGAAAGGGCTGCGGATCGAATTGCTGCGCGAAGGCCTTGATCTGCGCCGCGTCGAGCGCGTGCTCCGCGCTCTTGAAACGGTCGCCGACCTTCAGGTCTTCGAGATACAGCTTGGCCATGGGGTCTCCTTTGTCGTGGGTGGCGATCGTCATTCTCGCGGGCGGCGCGGCCTTCAGACGCGCTCGAGGATCGTCGCGATGCCCTGCCCTCCGCCGATGCACTGCGTCGCCAGCGCATAGCGGCCGTTCTCGCGTGCCAACAGCGACGCCGCCTTGCCGGTGATGCGCGCACCGGTCGCGCCCAGCGGATGGCCGATGGAAAGGCCGCCGCCATCGAGGTTGATCTTCGCCGGATCGAGCCCGAGGTCGCGGATGCAGGCCAGCGCCTGCGAGGAGAAGGCTTCGTTGATCTCGATCACGTCGAGGTCGGCCGCGCTCAGGCCCGCGCGCGCCAGCGCCTTGCGCGTGGCCGGGATCGGGCCGATGCCCATGATCGCCGGGTCCACGCCCACGGTGGCGAACGAGCGGATGCGCGCCAGCGCCTTCAGGCCGTGCTTCGCCGCGAATTCGTCGCTGGTGACGAGCACTGCCGCCGCGCCGTCGGTCAGCGGAGAAGAGGTGCCTGCCGTCACCACGCCGTCAGGACGGAACGCGGGCTTGAGATTCGCCAGTGCCTCGGCGGAAGTGGTCGGGCGGATGCAGCCATCGGCATCGACCACATCGCCCGAAGCCAGGCGCACCGGCACGATCTCGCCCGCGAGCCGCCCCTGCGCGCGCGCCTCGGCCGCCTTGCGGTGCGACTCCACCGCGAAGGCCTCTTGGTCGGCGCGGCTCACGTTCCAGCGCTGCGCGACGTTCTCGGCGGTCTCGCCCATCGAGATATAGGCGTCGGTGTTCTCCTTGAGCTCCGGGCTCGGCGAGAAGTTGAAGCCGCCCTGCGGCACCATCGTCATCGACTCCACGCCCACGCACAGGAACGCATCGCCCATGCCCGCCTCGATCTGCGCGGCGGCGATGTGCACGGCCTGCATCGACGAGCCGCAGAAGCGGTTGACCGTCATGCCGCCCACCTCGTGCGGAAGGCCGGCCAGCAACCCGACGATGCGCGCGAGGTTGTTGCCCTGCGAGGCCTCGGGGTAGGCGCAACCGAGGATGACGTCTTCGAGCAGCGCGGGGTCGAGGTCGGTGCGCTGCAGCAGGCCGCGCACCACGCCGGCGGCCAGCGTGTCGGGGCGCACCTCGGCGAGCGCGCCTTTCTTCGCGAAGTGGAACGGGGAACGGGCGTAGGCGGAAATGACGGCTTTCATGGATGCTCTCCAGCAGTGTTGACTACCTTCCAATCGGTAGGCTTCAAGGTCGAAAAATAGGCACGCCGCAGCGTGCCCGCACAAGACCGGCGCTCAGGCCGGCAATGAACTCCTCAGTTGGGCGATGGCGTCGTCGAAATCCTCGACGCGGCCCGTCATGCGCGCCGACAGCAGCGCGCCCTGGCAAACGGAAAAAACGTAGGCAGCCAGCGAAGCCACCGAGGCGCCGGTCTTGCGCTCCGTCATCAGCGCGCCCAGCACGCCGGTGAGCCACGTCACCTGCGTGTTGCGCAGCTCCTGCACGGCAAGGCGAAGCTCGTCGTTGATGACGCCCCAGCCGGGAGCCACCGCCCCCGCGGGACACATGCCCGAGCCGGCCCTGAGCGTGTTGCGGTACATGCGGAAATACGATTCGAGCGCGTCCTTCGGCTCGCGCGCCCGGGCGGCGTCCCAGTCCTTGAAGCCCTGCGTGGCCCCGCGGATCACCGCGACGCCCAGCGCCTCCTTGGTCGGGAAGTGGTGGTACAGGCTGGCCTTGCGCACGCCGACCGCGTCGGCCACGTCCTGGAAGCTGAAGCCCAGGTAGGAACGGGTTTCGATGAAGCCGCGCGCCACCGCGAGGATCTGCTCGCGGGTGCTGCCGGCGGCGAGTGCTGTGGCGTTGGTCATCTACCTACTATAAGGTAGGCAAGGCCAAGCCACAAGCCGGAGTGTCATCCAGGCGTCAGCGCGCCTTTGCGGCTTTTCAATCGGCCTTGATGCCCGCCGCCTTGACGATGCGCCCGTTGCTCTCGAACTCGCTGGCGATTTCCTTCGCGAACGCGGCCGGGGTGCCGCCGGTCGGCACGTTGTCGGTGGCCGTGAGCTTGGCGCGCAGCTCGGGGGTGGCCAGCGCCTTGTTGATCTCGGCGTTGTACTTCGCGACCAGCGCCGGCGGCGTGCCCGCCGGCGCGAACACGCCGAACAGCGAATTGATGTTCGCCGCCTTGTAGCCCAGCTCACCCAGCGTGGGCACCTGCGGGAGGCTGTCGAGCCGGGCTGGGGCACCCACCGCCAGCGGGCGCAGCTTGCCCGACTGGATGTGCGAGGAGAGCGTCGGGCTCGCGTTGGTCGAAAGAATCTCGAACTGCCCGCCGATCGCGTCGTTGAGCTGCTGGCCGCCGCCCTTGTAGGGCACGTGGGTGATGTCGACGCCGGCCGCAGCGCGCAGCTGCTCCAGCACGATGTGGCCCAGCGAGGCCGGCCCCGAGGTAGCCCAGCGCACCGCGCCCGGATGCGCCTTGGCATCGTCGATGAGAGCGCGGAAGTCCTTCGCCTTGCTCGCCGGCGTGGCGATCAGCAGCACCGGCGAATACATCACGCTGGCCACAGGCGCCACGTCCTTCAGCGCGTCGAAGGGCAGCTTGCCCAGGTGCGGGCTCAGCACGAGCGGGCTGATGGCCGAGAAGCCCAGCGTCGCACCGTCGGGCGCGGCCTTGGCGACGGCGTCCATGCCGATGGCCCCGCTCGCGCCCGCGCGGTTGTCGACGATCACCGTGACGCCTATCTGCGCCGCGAGCCGGTCGCCCAGCGCACGCGCGACCACGTCGCTGACGCCGCCCGCCGGATAGGCGACGATGAGGCGCACGGTCTTGGGGACGGTTTGCGCGAAGGCGCCGGATGCGGCGCACAGCGCGGCGGCGGCGAGGAGTCGGGTCGCCGTGCGGCGCGAGGGCTTCGGGGAAGCGAGGAAATTCATGGTGTCGTGTGTGGCAGCCCGTGTCGTCTGCCTGCTTGCGTGATGGATGGCGTCAGTCCAGTTGCAGCTTGCGCTCCTTGATCAGCCTGGACCACTTCTCATTGTCCGCCTTCACGAAAGCCGCGAACTCGGCCGGCCCGAGCGAATGCACCTCGGCCCCCGCCGTCGCGAACTTGGCCTTGATCTCGGGCTGCGCCAGCGCCCTGGCCAGCTCGCCGGAGAGCCGGTCGACGACTTCCTTCGGCATGTTGGCCGGCCCCACGAGCCCCTGGAAGCCGACCGACTCCATGCCCGCCAGCCCCAGTTCCTTCACCGTCGGCACATCGGGCAGCTGCGGGTCGCGCGCCGGGCCGGTCACCGCCAGCGCCTTGAGCTTGCCACCCTTCACCTGCGGCAGCAGCACGCTGCCCGCGTCGATGAGGATCTGCGTCTGCCCGCCGATCAGGTCCTGCACCGCGGGGGCGCTGCCCTTGTACGGCACGTGCGTCATGTCGAGGCCGGTCACCTGGTTCATGAGCTCGCCGTTGAGGTGCGTGGAGGTGCCGTTGCCGCCCGAGGCGAAGTTGACCTTGCCCGGCTGGCCCTTGGCCCAGGCGACGAACTCCTTGAGGTTCTTCGCCGGATGGTCGGGCCGCGTCACCGCGATGTAGCTGCCCTGGCTGATCTGGCCGATGTAGGTGAACTGCCTGATCGGGTCGTAGGGCGGCTTGCTCTGCAGGTACGGCGCGATGGCGAAGGGCCCCGTGTTGGCCAGCAGCAGCGTGTAGCCGTCGGCGGGCTGGCGCGTGAGCTCGGTGGCCGCGATCATGCCGCTCGCGCCGGGCTTGTAGTCGACCACGAGCTGTTGCTTGAGCGCCTCCTGCAGCGGCACCTGCACCGTGCGCGCCGCGAAGTCGATGCCACCGCCGGGCGGATAGCCGACGATCAGGCGGATGGGCTTGGCGCCCGGAAAGGCCTGGGCGGCGGCGAGGCCGGCGGCTGCGGCCATTGCAAAGCCGAGCCCAAGGCCGGCGCAGAGTCTGTTGAATTTCACGTTCCGTCTCCTCTTGTCGATGATTGATTTTCCAGCAGCCGCCGCAGCGTCAGCGCGTTGCCCGTGGCCTCGCCGCCGGCCGTGTTGTCGAACACGCACCAGCACTGCGCACCCTCCTCTTTCGCGCGCTGCAGCCGCCGGGCGAGGCGCGCGAGCAGTTCCTCGTCGTAGGCGGACCAGTAGCGCCGCGGCGAACCGTGCAGGCGCAGATAGACAAGGCCCGACCAGCCGCCGGGGGCCGCGGCTTCGTCGAACAGCACCGGGTCCGCGAGCACGCGAGCCACTTCGAAATCCGACAGGAGCCCGTCGGCCTGCGACGTGAACCAGCTGCGATGGCGCGGCTCCAGCACCACCGCGCCCCGGTGCCTGTGCCGCAGCGCGGTGAAGAAGCCGCGCACCGCTGCAGCATCGAACGCCAGGCTGGGCGGCAACTGCACGACCAGCGCACCCAGCTTGCTGCCGAGGCCCTCGACCTGCGCGGCAAACGCCTCGAAAGCCGGCATCGCACCGACCAGCCGGTGTTCGTGTGTCACCGTCTTGGGCAGCTTGACCGCGAAGCGAAACCCTTCGGGCGTGCTCGCGGCCCAGCGCTCGTAGGTCTCGCGCCGGTGCGGCCGGTAGAACGAGGAGTCGATCTCGACCGCGTCGAAGCGCTGCGCATAGCGTTCCAGGTGCGAGCCTTCGGCCGGAAACACCGGCCACAGCGCGCGCGGCAGGCTCCATCCGGCGCAGCCGATGCGCCAGTCCTGCGAAGGCTCAGCCGCGCGGATGGTGCTGCGCATGCAGCTGCTTCAGGCGCTCGCGCGCCACGTGCGTGTAGATGGTCGTCGTCGAGATGTCGGCGTGCCCCAGCAGCAGTTGCACCGCGCGCAGGTCGACGCCGTGGTTCAGCAGGTGCGTGGCGAAGGCGTGGCGCAGCGTGTGCGGCGACAGCGGCACATGGATGCCCGCCGCGGTCGCGTGCTTCTTCACGATGATCCAGAACATCACGCGCGTCATGCCTGAGCCGCGCGCCGTGACGAACAGGTCGGGCGTCTGCTGGCCGTCGAGGATGGCGGGGCGCGAATCCTCCAGGTAGCGCTCGATCCAGCGCCTCGCCTCGGCGCCGAAGGGCACCAGCCGCTCCTTGCTGCCCTTGCCGAGCACGCGCAGGACGCCGTCGTTGAGGCTCATGTCGGTGGCCTTGAGTGCCACCAGCTCGCTCACGCGCAGGCCGCTGGCGTACATCAGCTCCAGCATCGCGCGGTCGCGCAGGCCCAGCGGCGAATCGACGTCGGGCGCGCCCAGCAGGTCGTCGACCTGCTTTTCGGAAAGCGTCTTGACGGCCCTCGGCATCTGCCGCGCCGGCATGAGCCGGATGCTCGGATCGGCCGCGATGCGCCGCTCGCGCAGCGCCCAGCGGTAGTAGCGCTTGAACACTGTGAGCCGGCGGTTCGCCGACGTGGCCTTGCCCTTGGTCGACAGGCGCGCGCCCATGTAGGCCTGCAGGTCGGTCTCCTTCGCGGTGTCGAGCGCGGTGCCGCTGCGCTGCGCGCCGAGCCACTGCGCGAACAGCGTCAGGTCGCGGCGATAGGCGGCCAGCGTGTTTTTCGAGAGTCCATCCTCCAGCCACAGTGCGTCGATGAAGTCGTCGATCCCGGGTGTGGTCTGCGTGGCTGCCTCTGTGCTCATGCCTTGCAAGATAACAAAAAGAAAAAGCCGCCCGGCATGCGGGCGGCTTCCCTGGTGCGAGGAGCGATCCTCAGTCGAGCTTCAGGTTCTGCTTCTTCACGACCTGCTTGTACACGTCGTATTCGGCCTTGATCTGCGCTGCGAACTGGTCGGGCGTGTTCGCCACGATCAGCGAGCCCGTGTCCTCGATGCGCTTGCGCACCGCCGGTTCTTCCACGGCCTTCTTCACGCCCGCGCTGATCTTGTCGACCACTTCCTTGGGCAGGCCCTTCGGACCGAGGATGCCGTAGTAGGCCATGCGGTTCACCGGCTCTAGGCCCACTTCCTTGAAGGTCGGCACGTTGGGCAGTGCAGCCAGGCGCTGCGGCGCCGACACCACGATCGGGATCAGCCGGCCGCTCTGGATGAAGGGCATGGCCGAGGGGATGTTGTCGAACATGATCGGCACCTGGCCGGCCACCACGTCGTTCAGCGCCGGGCCCGCGCCGCGGTACGGGATGTGCGTGACGAAGGTGTTGGTCAGACTCTTGTAGAGCTCCATCAGCAGGTGGCCGATGCCACCCGTGCCCGACGAGGCGTACGAGTACTTGCCGGGGTTCTTCTTCAGCTCGGCCACGAACTCGGCGTAGTTCTTGGCCGGGAAGCTCGGGTTGACCGCGATGATGTTCGGCGTGGCCGCGATGTTGATGATCGGCGTGAAATCGTTGATCGGGTCGTACGGCGTCTTCGGGTTGATGGCCGGGTTGGCCGCCGTGCTCGACACCGTGGCGATGCCGAGCTTGTAGCCGTCGGGCGTGGCACGGGCGGTCTCGGCCGCACCCACGATGCCGCCGCCGCCGGCGCGGTTGATCACCACCACCGGCTGGCCCAGCACCTTGCCCAGCGGATCGGAAATCACGCGCGCCACGATGTCCGTCGTGCCGCCCGGTGCGAACGGCACGCTCAGTTCGACGGGCTTGTTGGGATAACCCTGCGCAAAGCTCTGACCCGCGACTGCAAGCAGTGCCGCGGCTCCCACCATCGCGCTCCATTGACGACGTTGCATCAAAAACTCCTTGTTCTGGCTGTATGTCGAAAAAACGAAGCCCGGATGCTAGCGGCTCGGGGGCCGTATCCGTGCTCTGGATTACCCATGGTCAGGGAGGTTTATCCTCGAAGCGGTGAACTACGCGCAGCTGCTCTTCCCCGACTTCTCCCTCATCGCCATCGGCTGGCTCCTTTGCCGCTACACCGCCCTCGACCGCCGCGTGTGGGACCAGGTCGAGAGTCTCGTTTACTACTTTCTATTTCCTGTGCTGCTGTTCCACTCGATCGTGCGCAGCCCGCTCGACTTCGGGGCGACATCGAGCCTGCTCACCGCAGGTGTCGGCGTGGGCGTGTGCGGCATCGTGCTGGCCTATGCCCTGCCCTTCGTTCCGGGCCTGCGCACGCACATCGACCGGCGCGACCACGCGGCGAGCGCGCAGATTGCCTTTCGCTTCAACTCGTTCATCTGCCTGGCGCTGGCGGAACGGCTCGGAGGCTCCGAGGGGCTGCTGCTGATCGCGGTGCTGATCGGCGTGTGCGTGCCGATCTTCAACATCGCGGCCGTGTGGCCGATGACGCGGCATGCGCAGACCGGGTTCGTGCGGCAGCTGGTGCGCAATCCGCTGATCGTTGCGACCGTGGCGGGGTTGCTGGCCAATGTGCTGGGGCTTACCGTGCCCACTTGGGCCACGCCTACGTTGACACGGATCGGGGCTGCTTCGCTGGCGCTCGGCCTGCTGGCTGCGGGGGCAGGGATGAAGTTTTCTACCTTGGGAGCGGGGAAGGTGCTGGCCGTGTCTGTGCTGGCCATCCGGCATCTGTTGCTGCCGTTGGTGGCCTGGGGGCTGGCTCGGGCGCTTCGGCTCGATGCTGCGCAGGGTGCTGTGTTGATGGCTTTCTCTGCTGTGCCTACTGCTTCCAGCGCTTATGTGCTGGCTGCTCGCATGGGGTACAACGGGCCTTATGTGGCTGGGTTGGTGACTTTGTCTACCTTGCTGGGGGTTGTCAGCTTGCCGTTTGCTTTGGCTTTGCCTCGGTGAGGGCTGTTGGGTGTTTGCTTCCCGCGGCCGGGTCTCGGCCCCGGGGAAGGAATCGCTCAGCTACGAGAAAGCAAAGCCGGAACAGCAGAAGCCAACAGCGCAACCCCGGAAGCAGTCAACAACCCCAAAACAATCTTCCGGAACACAATCTCACTGATCCCGATATAAAGCCGCGCCCCCAATAACACAGGCACAGCCACCGCCACCGCCACCACCCCCAGCAAAGGCAAGAGAGAACGCCCGATATTCCCGCTGAACAGGTGGATGCCGAACGCCACCAGCAACATCGACAGATTGAAGTTCTGGATCACCGCCCGCTGCGTATCCCGCTGAAACCCGCGCAACGTGCACCACAGCGTGGGAATGGTCCCCGAGAACCCGCCGATCCCGGCCATCGCACCGCCGATGGCCCCTGCAACCCCATCGGCGACGCGCCCGCCGAACGAAAGCTTCGGCAGATGCTGCGACATCAGCATCGCCGGGCACCACAGCACCAACAGTAGCCCGAGGCACAGCTTGAAGACGACGAGATCCAGATGCGGCAGCAGCCAGACGCCGAAGGGCACGCCCACCAGTCCGCCAAGCAGGAAAGGCCAGAGAACGCTCTTGTCGAAGGACCGCCGCACGGTGACCGCGGCGATCACCTGCCCCGTCATCGCGCCGAAGAGCGCGAGCAAGGCCGCGAGCTGGGGCTCCAGCGTCCAGGCCCAGACGGACATCGCCACCATGCCGAACGCAAAGCCGGAGAGGCCCTGCACGAAACCCGCCAGCACGGCGCCGACGATCACATAGACATACAGGGCTTGCATGCGGCCGATGATATCGGCCGGGGTTCTTCAGCTTCAGGCCGGCACGAGCGCCGTGCGCCGCACTCGGCGCACGTTGAACGCGCTGGCGATGAGCACGCCCTGCACCAGCGCCAGCCCCACGATCACGCTCGTGTACTGGCCGTGGTCCATCAGCCGGCCGAACACCAGCGGCGCCACGGCCTGCCCGATGTCGAGGCCGGCGTAGACCACGCCGTAGACACGGCCGGTGGCATTGGGCGGCGTCGACTTCTTCACCAGCAGGTCGCGCGAAGGCCCGGCGACGCCCGAGACGAAACCCATCGCCCCGAAGAGCGCCGGCACGATGACCGGCGGGAAGTCGGCAAAGGCCAGCAGCAGCGCCAGCGCGGCGGCCAGGCCGAAGCCCACGCCCACGATGCGCTCGCAGCGCGACGGATCGGATGCCAGGAAACCGCCAGCCACCATGCCCACCGCGCTCGCCACCATGTAGACAGTGAGGCACACGGCCACCAGCGCCACGGGCACCGCGTGAAGGTGCCCCGCGGCCACGGGCGCGAAGGTCTGCACCACGCTGATGACCACGGCATAGAAGAAGAAGAAACCGAAGCACATCCACACGGCCGGGATGCGCAGGAAGTCGAACTCGCCACCGGCGGGCGAGGACTCGCCCTGTCCAGTGGCCTTGTGCACGGCCGCGGCGTCGAGCGACAGCACGCTGCGGTAGATCCACAGCACCAGCAGCACCACCAGGGCAACCGCGCCCGCCGAAGCCAGCGCCACGCGCCACGAGAAGGCAATGGCGATAGGCACCACGAAGGCCGGCGCCAGCGCCCAACCCAGGCTGCCGGTGATGCCGTGCACGCTGTAGGCATGGCCTAGGCGCGTGGGCGCGACCTTGCGGTTGAACAGCGTGTAGTCCACCGGGTGGAACACGCCGTTGCCGATGCCGCCGACCACCGCGCACACCAGCAGCATCCAGTAGCTCTGCGCCAGGGCATAGCCGAAAGCCGCCAGCCCCAGCGCCCCGAGCCCCACGAAGAGCACCGGCCGCGGACCCAGCTTGTCGACGATGAAGCCCGAAGCCGCCTGCACGATGCACGAGACCACGAAGAACACCGTGAGCACCGCGCCCAGCTCGACATAACTCACGTTGAACGCGTCCTTCAGCCACGGGAACAGCGGCGCCAGGATGAGCTGGCTGAAGTGGCTGACCGCGTGGGCCAGGCCGACCAGCCCGATCAGCTTGGCGTCGGTGCCCAAGGTATTGGAAGAAGGCGGGGAAGCGGGGGCAGAAGCGGCGCTCGCGGGCGAGTTGGAAGACATGGATTGCTACAAAAAAACGGGGCAGGCACCGATGCTATGCGCCGGGGAAGCGGCAGAATGGCGATACAGCGACAACATTTGTCGAAACCATGCCAAGCGCCGCCTCACCCCCCTCCAGGAGCGCCGCGACCGCCGCCAGGCTGCGCGGGCCCACCCCGATCAACAGCGTGGCCTCCCTCACGCCGCACCTGTACGCGCCCGACGCGGTGCGGCCGTTGCGCGCCAAGGAGCACTTCCTGAGCGCCGACACGCTGGTCGAGCTGCACGAGCACCCGTGGCCACAGCTCACCTTTTCCACCCGCGGCGTGATCCGCCTGAGCACCCAGGACGGCAGCTACATCGTCCCGCCCTCTCGCGCGCTCTGGGTGCCCGCCAACATGCCGCACAGCATCACGCTGATCGAAGATGCCGAACTGCGCACCGTCTACCTGCACGCCTGGATCGCGCCCTCCTGGGAGAAATGCGAGGTGCTCGAGATCAGCCCGCTGTTGCGCGCATTGATGCTGGCGCTCGACACCACGCCCGACGGCCTGCCGCCGGCAGACGTGCACGCGCCGCAGCGCGAGCGGATGATCGCGCCGCTCCTGGTCGACGAGCTGGAGCGTGCCACGCAGATCCGCATCGACGTGCCGCTGCCCACCGACAAGCGCCTGCGCCAGCTCTGCGAGACGCTGCTGCGCAACCCGGCCGACCGCGCCACGCTGGCCGAGCGCGCCGCCGCCATCGGCGCCAGCGAGCGCACGGTGGCGCGCCTGTTCCGCGACCAGCTCGGCATGAGCTGGCAGCAATGGCGCCAGCAGGCCGTGATGGCGCACGCGCTGCCGCTGCTGGCGCGCGGCATGGCGGTGAGCCAGGTGGCTGCCGCCAGCGGCTACGCCACCGACAGCGCCTTCTGCGCGATGTTCAAGGCCGCCACCGGCCGCTCGCCCACCTCGTTCCAGCACCGCAAGCGGCCCGCGCCCGCCTGAGCGGCGCGCCCCGGGCAACCGGGGTATCGAGGGATGGATGCTTCACGTCGCTCTGGCAAGATCGGCGCCCGACAAGCAACACCATGCACTCACCGATCCCCCTGCATCTGGCGCCCGGCGCCCAAGCTTCCACCTGGACCGCCGACATCTGGCTGCGCGTGCGCCGGCATTTCCTGCTGAAGGCGGTCGGCACCACGGTCTTCACCTGGCTCTTCTTCATCGGCTACTTCCACCTGCTGCGCAATCCGTCCTTTCCGGTCGAGGTGATGCCGCTGACGCCGCTGGACCGCCTGCTGCCCTTCCAGCCCTACCTGCTGGGGCCGTACCTTTCGCTATGGGTGTACGTGGGCATCGCGCCGGGGCTGCAACTGACCTTCCGCGAGCTGGTGGTCTACGGGCTGTGGATCGGCGGGCTGTGCATCACCGGCCTGGGCATCTTCTACTTCTGGCCGACCCAGATACCCCCTTTGGCCATCGATGCCTCCGGCTACCCAGGCTTCACGATGCTGCAGGGCGTGGACGCGGCCGGCAACGCCTGCCCTTCGATGCACGTGGCGGTGGCCATCTTCACGGCCATCCGCATCGAGGACGTGCTGCGCGAAACCCGCACCCCCGCCGGGTGGCGGGTGCTGAACTGGGCCTGGTTCGCCGCCATCGCCTATTCGACGCTGGCGGTCAAGCAGCACGTGGCGCTGGACGTGGCCGCCGGGGCGCTGCTGGGTATGGCTTTCGCCCTGCCCTCGATGCGCTGGAGGCCGGGCGCCCGGCAGCGGGACGATGTCCCTCACTTGGGAGCGGATATCATCCGTAAACACTGACCACTCACCACTGGCCGACGAGGAAGGGATCGATTGACTCAAGGACCGCACAGGGCGGCGATCGATCGGCGGCACACGACGACAGGCATTGCACGATGAGTTCGCTGAAGGAATTGCAGGACCTGATCCACGAGAAGTACGGCATCGAACCGTCGAAGCTCGATCCCCACGCCTCGATGCGTGAAACCGGCGGACTCGATTCGCTGGCGCTGGCCGAATTTCTGTTCGCCATCGAAGACCACTTCGGCATCGTCATGCCCGACGAGGACGCGAGCATCGACACCCTGGCCGAACTGTCCGTGCTGGTCGACAAGGTCAGGGCCGAGAAGGCCGCGTCGGCGTCGTGAACCACGAAGTCGCCGTCACCGGGCTGGGCGTCGTGGCGCCGCACGGCGACGAGCCCGGCGCACTGTTCCAGGCCCTGCTGCAGGGCCGGTCGGCCATACAGCCCGTTTTCCCTGAACTGCCCAAGCCGGCGGCGGCGGCCACCGTGGCCTTCGACGAGACCCGCTGGTTCACCAAGCTGCAGCTCGCCGGCGTCGACCGCGTGAGCCAGCTGGCCGTGGCGGCCGCCGACATGGCGATGCGCGACGCGGGCCTCTCGGTATCCGATGCCGACCCCGAGCGGGTGGGCGTTTTCTCGGGCTGCGGCATGGGCGGCGCCGCAGCGCTCGAAGCGGCCTATCGCGGCAACGGACGCGTCTCGCCGCTCACCATCCCCGCCTTCATGCCCAATGCGCCGGCCGCCCACGTGGCGATGCGCCAGGGCGTGAAGGGCCCGGTGCTCACCTACTCGGTCGCCTGCGCCTCCTCTTCTGCCGCGATCGCCGAGGCGGCCAAGGCCGTGCAGCGCGGCGAGGTCGACATCGCCATCGCCGGCGGCAGCGAGGCGCTGATCGTGCCGGGCGTGGTGGTGGCCTGGCAGGCGATGCAGACGCTGGCCGGCTTCCAGCCCGGCGAAGCGGCTGGCGCGGTGCGGCCCTTCGCCACCGACCGCAGCGGCTTCGCCCTGGGCGAAGGCGCGGCCTTCCTCGTTCTCGAATCCGCCGAGCGCGCTCGCGCACGCAACGCCCGCAGCTACGCCACGCTGGCCGGCTGGGGCCTCAGCAGCGACGCCACCCATCTCACCAAGCCCGACGCTCCAGGACAGGCCCGCGCGCTGCGCGCCGCCCTGCGCCAGGCCGGGCTGCAGCCGCGCGACGTGGGCTACTGCAACGCGCACGGCACGGCCACGCGCATTGGCGACGTGGTCGAGCGCAACGCGCTGGCCGATGTGTGGGGCGACGACCTCGACAGTCTGCGCGTGAGCTCGACCAAGGCGCTGCATGGCCACATGCTGGGCGCGGCCGGCGCCATCGAGGCACTCATCACCGTGATGGCGCTGCAGCAGCGCCAGCTGCCGCCCAACGCCAACTGCCGCGAGATCGATCCGGAATGCCGGATGAACCTCGTCATGCAGGACGACACGGCGGCACCGGCGCTCGAAGCCGCCATCAGCAATTCCTTCGCCTTCGGCGGCACGAACTCGGTGCTGCTCTTCCGCCGGGCCTAGGCGGCCTTCAGCTCACGCGGCGCGGCCTGCGCGGCCGCCGCGCGCAGCCATGCCACGAAGGCGCCGACCAGCGCGTCGTCCGTGCGGCTGGGCGCCACGAAAACGCTGTAGCCCCGGCTCGAGGGCGCACGGTGCGGACAGGCCAGCACCAGCTCGCCCGAACGCAGCTCGCGCTCGACGAAGTAGTCAGGCACCAGCCCCACGCCCAGGTCGGCACGCACAGCGGCGACCAGCGAGGAGAACAGGTCGAAGCGGTGCCCCGCCACCAGGTTCTCGGGCGCGCGCAGATGCGGGGTCTGGCCGAACCACTCTTCCCAGGCCCCCATGCGCGTGCGCAGCTGCAGCAGCGGCGCCGCGCGGAAATCGCCGCGCGCCATGGCTGCCCGCCCCTTCGCGTTGGGCGAGCACACGGCAACGCAGGATTCGCCCATGAGCGGCAGCGCGTTCGCGCCCGGCCATACCGCATCGTCGTACTGCACGCCCACGTCGAAGGGCTGGTCTTCCATGTAGAGATGCGTGGGAAACACCTGCAGATGCAGGCTGCAGCCAGGGTTCTGCCCGATGAACTCCGGCAGGCGCGGCGTGAGCCAGCCCTCGGCGAGCACCGGCACGGCGCCCACCAGCAGCCGCAGGCCGTCGGTGCGCTGCGCCATGGCTTCGAGCGTGTGGTTCTGCAGGCGCAGCAGGTCGCCCGAGATCTGGCCGTGATAGCGCCGGCCGGCCTCGGTGAGCTCGGTGCCGCGCGCGGTGCGCTGTACCAGCCGCACGCCGATCTGCGTCTCCAGCTGGCGCAGCTGCTGGCTCACCGCGCTGTGCGTGAGGCACAGCTCCTCCGCAGCCTTGCCGACGCCATGGTGGCGGGCCACCGCGTCGAAGATCAGCAGCGCGCGGGTGCTCGGAATATGGCGGCGCATGAGGGCTTCGTTAGAAAAACTGACAACGCGGCAGATTAAACCAGAGCACGCGCCTAACACAGCCATAAGAATCGCTGACGACGGCGTTGCACCGGCGGCGCCGATCTCGATCTGGCCCGCTTCAAAAAAAGGACACCTTCCATGCTCCGCACCGCCTCGCTACGCCTCGCACCCCTCGTCCTCGTCCTCGCCCTTGCCTCGGCCGCTGCTGGCTTCGCGCACGCCCAGGGCGGCAGCGTCGCAGCCACGCCCACGCAGGTGCGGCCCGAGGTGGACAAGGCCTACACCCAGCTGATGGCGTCGCCCGCCATCCAGAAGCTGCTGGAAGCGGTCAAGGCCGACCACGACCGCTCGGTGGAAGACCTGAAGATGCTCACCGAGATCGAAGCGCCGCCCTTCAAGGAACAGAAGCGCGCCGAGGCTTTTCTCGCACGCATGAAGGCGCTGGGCCTCGCCGACGCGAAGATCGACGCCGAAGGCAACGTGGTCGGCCTGCGCAAGGGCACGGGCAACGGGCCGAAGCTGCTGATCTCGGCCCACCTCGACACCGTGTTCCCCGCCGGCACCGACGTGAAGGTGAAGGAGCGCGACGGCAAGCTCTACGCGCCCGGCATTTCCGACGACACGCGCGGCCTCGCGGTGCTGCTGTCGTGGCTCAAGGTGCTGAACGACAACAAGATTCAGACCGTGGGCGACCTGCTCTTCGTGGGCAACGTGGGCGAGGAAGAGCTCGGCAACCTGCGCGGCATGAAGGCGATCTTCCGCGACCACCTCGACATCGACGGCATGGTCGGCCTGGAGCCCGCGCCCGATGGCTCGGTGCTGATGCTGGGCACCGGCAGCCATCGCTACGAAGTGACTTTCAAGGGCCCCGGCGGCCACAGCTACGGCGCCTTCGGCCAGGTGCCCAGCGCCATCCACGGCATGGGCCGCGCCATCGCGAAGATCGCCGACATCCGCACGCCGAGCTTCCCGAAGACGACGTTCACCGTCGGCACGGTCGGTGGCGGCACTTCGGTCAACACCATTGCGCCCGATGCACGCATGGCGGTGGACATCCGCTCCGACGAAATGGCGCCGCTGCTCGAGACCGAGAAGAAGATCCTCGCCTCCATCGACGAAGCCGTGGCCGAGGAAAACAAGCGCTGGAACGTCAACACGCTGAGCGTGAGCACCAAGCTCATCGGCGACCGTCCGGGCGGCCGCACGCAGTCGGACACGGTGATCGTCGAGGCCGCCACGCGCTCGAACGCGGCCTTCGGCCACAAGACGCTGCTGACGGGCGCGAGCACGGACGCCAACGTGCCGATGTCGCTGGGCATCCCGGCCATCATCATCGGCGGCGGCGGCAAGACCGGCGGCTTCCACGCGCTGTCGGAGTGGATCGACGTGACCGATGGCTGGAAGGGTGCGCAGAACTCGCTGGTGACGGTGCTGGGCCTGGTTGGCGTGCAAGGCACCAGTGCGCCGCTGCTCGAAAAGCGCCCACCACGCACGAAGTAAGAGCGCGCGTGCAACCGGGGCTTCGCCCCCGGCGTCTCCGTTATGCTGATGGCCGCTTTCCACCACGCGTACCGACAGGAGGACGACATGCACGCCCGTTCAACCCTCATCGCCCTGGCGCTGCTCGCCGCGGGCGCCTCGGCGCAGGCCAACAACCTGCTCGACCAGCTCAAGGAAAAGGCCGGCGAAGCCGCCACCGCCAATTCGCAAGGCAGCGGCGGCAGCACGGGCGGATCGGCGCTCGGCAACCTGGGCAGCAGCCTCGGCTTCAAGATGCCCGCCATCGGTTCCAGCACCATGGGCAACGCGGCCGGTGTGCTGCAGTACTGCGTGAAGAACAACTACCTGGGCGGCGACGCGGCCTCGGTGAAGGACAAGCTGCTCGCCAGGATCACCGGCCAGAAGAAGCAGGAGACCGGCTTCGCCAGCGGCGCCAAGGGCCTGCTGCAAGGCGGCGACGGCAAGTCGCTGAACTTCAAGGGGCTGTCGTCGAAGGTCAAGGAAAAGGCCTGCGACTACGTGCTGAAAAACGCGACATCGTTGATCTGACCCGGCTCCACATTCCGCATCGCTTTCGCGCGGCGCACCGCGCATGTGCCTGCAGTTCTCTCCAGTGCGCCCGCAAACATCCATGACCCCGGCTGCCCCCTCTCCCTCCCTGCGCCAGCGCCTCTCCCGCTGGGTTCCGTGCCTGGCCTGGCCCCGCCCTTCCGCCGCGCTGCTGCGCAACGAGGCGATGGCCGGCATCACCGTCGCGCTGATGGTCATCCCGCAGGGCGTGGCCTATGCGGCGCTGGCGGGCATGCCGCTGGTCACAGGCGTGTACGCGGCGCTGTTCCCGGCGCTGATCGCGGTGATGTTCAGTTCCTCGCAACGGCTGTCGGTGGGGCCGACGGCTCTCACCAGCCTGCTGGTGGGTGCCTCGCTCGCGCCGCTGGCGGTGGCGGGCAGCGCCGAGTGGGTGGCGATGGCGGTGTGGCTCACGCTGATGTCGGGCGCGATCCAGATCGTGCTGGGCGCCGGGCGCTTCGGCTGGCTGCTGCGGCTGGTGAATTCGCCGGTGCTCATCGGCTTCACGCAGGGCGCGGCAGTGCTGATTGCGATCTCGCAGCTGCCTGCACTGCTGGGATTCACGGGGCGGACCATTCCGCAGGTGCTGCAGGGCGGGCCATTGCCCGACCTGGTGGCCATCGCCTTCGGGCTGGGCAGCATCGCGGTGCTGTGGCTGGGCAAGCGCCTGATGCCGCGCTTTCCGACAACGATGGCGCTGGTGGCCGGCGCGGCGGCCATCAGCTGGCTGGCCGACTACGCGCTGCGCGGCGGCGCGGTGGTGGGCACGCTGCCTTCGGGCCTGCCTTCTTTCTACTGGCCGGGCCTGCTGCCGCTCGGCACCTTCAGCGCGCTGGTGCTGCCGGCACTGATGATCACGCTGGTGAGCTTCCTGGAAACCGCGTCGAGCGCCAAGGTCGACAACGCGCGCGCCGGCACGCTCTGGAACGAAAACCAGGACCTGATCGGCCAGGGCCTGGCCAAGCTGGCCTCGGGTTTCACGGGCGCCTTTCCCACGAGTTCGTCGTTCTCGCGCTCGGCCATCACGCTGTACGCCGGCGCGCAGACCGGCTGGGCGACGCTCTTCAGCGTGGTCGTGGTGGCGGGCGCGCTGCTGTGGCTGATGCCGCTGCTCTATCACGTGCCGCAGGCGGTGCTGGCGGCGGTGGTGGTCACGGCCATCCTCGGGCTGGTGAAGCCAGCGAGCTTCACTGCGCTGTGGCGCATCTCGCGCATCGAGGCGGGCATCGCCTTCGGCACCTTCGTGCTGACGATCGCGACCGCGCCCAGCATCTACTGGGGCGTGCTCGGCGGCCTGCTGGCGGCGCTGGCGCACTACATGTACCGTCATCTGCATCCGCGCATCATCGAGGTGGGCCTGCACCCCGATGGCAGCCTGCGCGACCGCAACCTCTGGAAGCTGCCGCCGCTGGCGCCTAACCTCTATGCGCTGCGCATGGACGCCGAGCTCGACTTCGCATCCGCCTCCACGCTCGAACGCGCGCTCACGGTGGCGCTGGCCGAGCGGCCCCACCTCACCGACGTGTGCCTGTTCGCGCAGCCGATCAACCGCATCGACATCACCGGCGCCGAGGTGTTCGGCTCGATCCGCCGGATGATGGAATCCAAGGGCATCCGCCTGCACCTGAGCGGCATGAAGCTGCCCGCGATGCAGGTGCTGGAAAGCGCCGGCCTGCTGGCGCCGGGGCCGATGCTCTTCAGCTACCGCACCGACGGCGAGGCGCTCGCGGCGCTGATGCCGCGCGTCGAGGTGCCCGCGTAGCAGGAAGCCGCCGCCTGACGCGCCAGCCCCCATGAAGACCACCATCGAAGAACTCGTCGCGTTCCGCACGGTGGTGGACACGGGCTCGATCACTGCCGCGTCGGAGCAGCTCTCGCAGACCGTCTCGGGCATCAGCCGCGCCCTGAGCCGGCTCGAGCAGAAGCTCGACACCACCCTGCTTCGCCGCACCACGCGCAGGCTCGAGCTCACCGAGGAAGGCGCGGCCTTCCTGCAGCGCACGCGCGCCATCCTCGATGCCATCGACGACGCCGAAGAGCACATGGCCGCGCGCCGCGAGCAGCCCGCGGGCCGGCTGCGCGTGAACGCGGCCTCGCCCTTCATGCTGCACGCCATCGTGCCGCTGGTGCCGGAGTTCCGCCGGCTCTATCCGCAGATCAGCCTCGAGCTGGACACCGACGACCTGCCCATCGACCTGCTGGAGCGCCGCACAGACGTGGCGATCCGCATCGGCCCGCTGCGCGACTCCACCCTGCATGCGCGCCCGCTCGGTACGCACCGGCTGCGCGTGCTCGCGAGCCCGGCATACCTCGAAGCGCACGGCAAGCCGCGCAAGGTGGCCGACCTTGCCGAGCACACGCTGCTGGGCTTCACGCAGCCCGAGTCGCTGAACCGCTGGCCGCTGCGCGGCGTGCATGGCGACGAGTGGAACATCGCGCCCTCGCTGGTGGCATCGAGCGGCGAGACGCTGCGACAGCTCGCGCTGGCGGGCGTGGGCATCGCCTGCCTGTCGGACTTCATGACGGGCATCGACCGCGCCAGCGGCGCGCTGGTGCAGGTGCTGGCGAAGGAGACGGCCGACGTGCGCCAGCCGGTGAATGCCGTGTACTACCGCAACACGCAGTTGTCGGCGCGCATCACGTCGTTCCTGGATTTCCTGTCCCAGCGCATGGGCGGCTGAGCACGGCCGCTCATTGCGGCTGCCTGGGCACGAAACGCTCGACCGTGGCCGACTTGATCTCGTAGCCGCTCACGCCCATGTCCGCCGACGAATAGCGCGCGGCCTTCAGCGTGCCGCTGACGTACACCGTGTCCATGGCGTGCAGGCCTTTCACGGCCGAGGCTGCGACAACGTGCACGATCTGGTTGGCCGGCGGCGGCGGGGTGTGGATGCAGGCGCCGAAGTACGGCACCAGCAGGAACTCGCGGATGCCCTCCTGCGTGTTGTCCAGCGGAACGACGAAGCCGGCGAGCTTGCCCGGCTTGCCGTCGAGCGCCACGTTGACCGGAGCGTTGTCCCAGACGGCGCGCATCTCGTCGAGCATCTGGATCGCGCGGGGGTCGTTGTCGCGCAGGGCTTCGAGGCTGATGTTGCGGTAGCGCCTGGTCGGGTCCCAGCTCTTGGGGATCAGTTCTTCCCACTTGAGTTCGGGGGCTGCGGCGGTGCGTGCTTCCGGTTGCGCTGCGGCTCCCGGGCCGCATCCGCTCAGGAGCGCCGCGGCCGGTGCCAGCAGGAACGCGGCCAGCACGGCGCGCGGAAAGAGCCTTCTCATGAGTGCGATTGTCCTCGGGAGATGTTTCAGGACCGTAAAGCAGGGCCTTTTGCACTCAATTCATCCGAGATTGCGCGAATTCGCTGCGAACCATCAGAATGCCGCACCACGACACGAGGAGATCCGCATGGCACCGACAGGATGGCTGGGACTCACGTCCCTGGGCACCGTTCACACCGCGATCAGCCTGATCGCCGTCGCCGCGGGGCTGGCGGCCCTGTTCCGCCGCAAGGAAATCACCATGCGCACCGGCCTCGGCCGGCTCTTCGTGTGGACCACCGTGCTGACCTGTCTCACCGGCTTCGGCATCTTCCAGCACGGCGGCTTCGGCAAGCCGCATGCGCTGGGCATCATCACGCTGGCTGCGCTGGCGGTGGGCGCACTCGCCGGCCGGGGCTTGTTCTTCGGGAAGTGGGCGCGCTACGTCGAGGCCATCGCGTTCTCTGCGAGCTTTCTCTTCCACTGGATTCCGGCCTTCACCGAAACGCTCACGCGCCTGCCGCTCGGCGCCCCGCTGCTGCCGAACGCCGATGCGCCGGAGCTCAAGGCGATCACCGGCGTGCTGCTGGTGCTGTACCTGATCGGCGTGGGCCTGCAGATCCGCAGGCTGCGCGGCGGCACCGGAGGGATCAGTCCCGCACCGGTCCGCGCAGGCTCTTGATCTGCGAGCGCTGGCTCTTGCCTTCGAGCCGGCGCTGCTTCGAACCGTAGGTGGGCCTGGTCGCCCGCCGCACGCGCGGCGCGACGGCCACGCTGTCGACCACCGCCTGCAGCCGAGCGAGCGCGTCTGCGCGGTTCATCTCCTGGGTGCGATGCTGCTGTGCCTTGAGCACGAACACGCCTTCCTGGGTGATGCGGCTGTCGCGCAGCGCGAGCAGCCTTTCTTTCACATCGGACGGCAGCGAACTGGCGTGGATGTCGTAGCGCAGATGCACCGCGCTCGAGACCTTGTTGACGTTCTGTCCGCCCGCGCCCTGCGCCCGGATGGCGCTGAAGTCGACCTCGTCGGGATCGATCAGGACAGACGGGCGGAGCATGCGATCAGACCCGCTCGAAGATGGCCGCGATGCCCTGCCCGCCCCCGATGCACATCGTGACCAGCGCATAGCGCCCCTGCACCCGCTGCAACTCGGCGATGGCCTTGGTGGTGATGATCGCGCCCGTCGCACCCACCGGATGTCCCAGCGAGATGCCCGAGCCATTCGGGTTGACCTTGGCAGGATCGAAACCGAGCTCTTTGATGACCGCGCAAGCCTGCGCCGCGAAGGCCTCGTTCGACTCGATGACGTCGAGGTCGCCCACCTTCAGGCCCGTGCGCTCCAGCACCTTGCGCGTGGCCGGCACCGGGCCGATGCCCATGTACGCGGGCTCCACGCCGGCATGCGCATAGCCCACCAGCCGCGCCAGGGGCTTGAGCCCCAGCGCCTTCACACGGCCGCCTTCGGCCAACACCACGGCGGCCGCGCCGTCGTTGATGCCCGAGGCATTGCCTGCGGTGACGAGGCCGTCCTTCTTGAACGCGGGCTTCATCTTCGACAGCGTCTCGACGGTGGTGTCGGCGCGCACGTGCTCATCGGTGTCGAAGAGCACCACGCCCTTGCGCGTCTTGACCTCGACCGGAACGATCTGCTCCTTGAAACGGCCCGCCGCGATGGCGGCCGCCGCGCGCTGCTGGCTCAGCACCGCCAGCTCGTCCTGCTGCTCGCGCGTAATGGCGTAGCGCGCGGCCACGTTCTCCGCAGTGATGCCCATGTGGATCTTCTCCCACGGGTCGTGGAGGATGCCGAGCATGTAGTCGACGAGCTGCGCGTCGCCCATGCGTGCGCCGTAACGCGCGGCGGTGTCGAAGTATGGGCCCCGGCTCATCGACTCCGAGCCGCCGCCGATGGCGATGTCGCAGTCGCCCAGTGCGATGGCCTGCGCCGCCGACACGATGGCCTGCAGGCCCGAGCCGCACAGGCGATTCACGTTGAAGGCCGGCGTCTCGATGGGGCAGCCCGCGTCGATGGCCGCCACCCGGCTCAGGTAGGCGTCCTTGACGTCGGTGGGAATCACGTTGCCCATGACGACGTGGCCGATGGCATCAACCGCGACGCCGCTGCGCTCGATGGCGGCCTTGACGGCGGTAGTGGCAAGCTGGGTGTTGGGCACGTCCTTCAGCGAGCCGCCGAAGGTGCCGATGGCGGTGCGGGCGGTGCCGACCACGAAGATGTCGCGCGAAGTCATGGAATGTCTCTCCTGGATGAAAGCAGAAAGCCGCGGCTGGCGAGCCGCGGCTCCAGGATGACGATTCTGACGGCGAACGGTGCGACCGGCTGTCGCGCCCGAAATAGCGCCGGCGGGCCGCCGGTCAGCCGCGCGGGGAGACCGATTTCGGCGAAACGTCGGTCACGTCGCTGACGCTGCCGCGGATGCGCACGGGACGCTCCACCGACTCGCCGCGGGCACGGGCGTTCGCCACGTCGGCAGCCGTCGGTTGCGAGGGCTGTGCCGCATTGCGAAATCGGTCGAAGCCGGAGCGCGGGTTGAAACGCATGACCCACGGCGTCACGGGCTTGCCCGTGAGACGCCCCCAGGCGTAGCGAACACCCCACACAGCCGCCAGCAGCATGACCGCCACGGCCAGGCTGGCCGCGAAGACCAGCCCCAGGAGCAGAAGAATGACGCGTATTACGAAGTTCATCATCCGACTTTAGGCCGAAGCGGCCGCCGTTGGTTCCCCCGCCTTGCGGAAGGAGAACTGGCCCGGCGACTGGATCGGGTCGGTCGTGACCTCGATCGTGTCCTTCGGCCCGAAGCTTCCGTCCAGCAGCAGCTTCGACAGCGGGTTCTCGATGCGCTGCTGGATCGCGCGCTTGAGCGGCCGCGCGCCGAACACCGGGTCGAAGCCGACCTTGGCGATCTCCGCCAGCGCAGCCGGAGAAACCTCCAGGCCCAGGTCCATCTTCGCGAGCCGCGCCTGCAACACCTTGAGCTGGATCGCGGCGATCGACTCGATGTTCTTCGCGTCGAGCGCGTGGAACACGACCGTCTCGTCGATGCGGTTCAGGAACTCGGGGCGGAAGTAGTTCTTCAGCTCGTCCCACACCGCTTCCTTGATCTCTTCCGAGGGCTTGCCCACCATGGCCTGGATGATGGGCGAGCCGATGTTGCTCGTCATCACGATCACGGTGTTCTTGAAGTCCACGGTGCGGCCCTGGCCATCGGTCAGGCGTCCATCGTCGAGCACCTGCAGCAGCACGTTGAACACGTCGGGGTGGGCCTTCTCGACCTCGTCGAGCAGCACCACGCTGTAGGGCTTGCGGCGCACGGCTTCCGTGAGGTAGCCACCCTCCTCGTAGCCCACGTAGCCCGGCGGCGCGCCGATCAGGCGGGCGACCGAGTGCTTCTCCATGAACTCGCTCATGTCGATGCGGATCAGGTGGTCTTCGCTGTCGAACAGGAAGCCCGCGAGCGCCTTGCACAGCTCGGTCTTGCCCACGCCCGTGGGGCCGAGGAACAGGAACGAGCCGGTCGGGCGGTTCGGATCGGACAGGCCCGAGCGCGAGCGGCGGATCGCGTTGGCGACCGCGCCGATGGCCTCGTCCTGGCCGACCACCCGCTCGTGCAGCTTGTCTTCCATCACGAGCAGCTTGTCGCGCTCGCCCTGCATCAGCTTGGCGACCGGGATGCCGGTGGCGCGCGCCACGACCTCGGCGATCTCCTCGGAGCCGACCTGGGTGCGCAGCAGCGTGGGCGCGCTCGACTTGCCCTTGCTAGCCTCGCTGGCCTCGGCCTCCTTCAGGCGCTTCTCGAGCGCCGGCAGCTGGCCGTACTGGAGCTCGGCGACCTTGTTGAAGTCGCCCTTGCGCTTCCACTCCTCGATCTGGAACTTGATCTTGTCGACGTCCTCGCGCACCTGCGCACTGCCCTGGGCCTGGGCCTTCTCGGCCTGCCAGATCTCGTCGTAGTCGGCGATCTCCTTCTGCAGCTTCTCGATCTCGCCCTCGATCAGGCCCAGGCGCTTCTGCGAAGCCTCGTCCTTCTCGCGGCGCACGGCCTCGCGTTCGATCTGCAGCTGGATCAGGCGGCGGTCGAGCCGGTCCATGACCTCGGGCTTGGAGTCCATCTCGATCTTGATCTTGGCCGCGGCCTCGTCGATCAGGTCGATGGCCTTGTCGGGCAGGAAGCGGTCGGTGATGTAGCGGTCGCTCAGTTCGGCCGCGGCCACGATGGCCGGGTCGGTGATCTGCACGCCATGGTGCACCTCGTACTTCTCCTGCAGGCCGCGCAGGATGGCGATGGTCGCCTCCACGCTGGGCTCGCCCACGATGATCTTCTGGAAGCGGCGCTCCAGGGCGGCATCTTTCTCGATGTACTTGCGGTACTCGTCGAGCGTGGTGGCGCCCACGCAGTGCAGCTCGCCGCGCGCGAGCGCCGGCTTGAGCATGTTGCCCGCGTCCATGGCGCCCTCGGCCTTGCCGGCGCCGACCATGGTGTGCAGTTCGTCGATGAAGACGATGGTCTGGCCCTCGTCCTTGGCGAGCTCGTTCAGGACGGTCTTCAGCCGCTCCTCGAACTCGCCACGGAACTTGGCACCGGCGAGAAGCGCGGCCATGTCGAGCGACAACACCCTTTTGCCCTTGAGCGAATCGGGCACTTCGCCGGAGACGATGCGCTGCGCCAGGCCTTCGACGATGGCGGTCTTGCCCACGCCGGGTTCGCCGATGAGCACGGGATTGTTCTTGGTGCGGCGCTGCAGCACCTGGATGGCGCGGCGGATTTCCTCGTCGCGGCCGATGACCGGGTCGAGCTTGCCCAGCCGGGCGCGTTCGGTGAGGTCGAGGGTGTATTTCTTGAGGGCTTCGCGCTGGCCTTCGGCGTCGGCGCTGTTCACGCCCTGCCCGCCGCGCACGGCGTCGATGGCGGCCTCGAGCGACTTGCGGCTCAGGCCGTTTTCCTTCGCGATCTTGCCGACGTCGGCCTTGCTGTCGGCCAGCGCCAGCAGGAAGAGTTCACCGGCGATGAACTGGTCATTGCGCTTGATGGCTTCCTTCTCGGTGGCCTGCAGCAGCTTGCCGAGTTCGGGGCCGACCTGCACGATGTCGTGGCCCTGCACCTGCGGCAGTTTCTTGATGGCGGCCTCGGCGGCCTGCGTCAGGCCGGGGACGTTGACGCCGGCACGCTCCAGCAGGGCGCGCGGACCATCGTCCTGGCGCAGCATCGCGACCAGCAGGTGGGCCGGTTCGATGTAGGCGTTGTCGTTGCCCAGTGCCAGAGACTGTGCGTCGCCCAGCGCTTCCTGAAATTTGGTGGTGAGTTTGTCTTGTCGCATGGTGGTATTCCTGCATCCAAAATAGGGCTGTTCGGGCACGATTCAAGGTTGCCGGTCCTTCCGGCGCTTCCCGGCACTGCGGGCACGGGTATTGCACCGGACCCGGCCTCTCCCGCCCGTAGGCATTTCTCTCTCTCGAATGGAGTCGATCATGGTTTTTTCAATGCGCGTTCAACCGGTGCGCCGGGCGATCAGCGTGGGTCTCTTTATGGCTGCAGCGGGGCTTTGCAGCCTTGCGCAGGCGCAAAGCGGTACGCCCGTGCGCCTGCTGGTGGGCTTCCCCGCCGGCGCCGGCACAGACGCCATCGCCCGCACGCTGGGCGAAAAGCTCAAGGACGTGCTGGGCGTGCCGGTGGTGGTCGAGAACCGCGCCGGCGCGGGCGGGCAGATCGCAGCGACGGTGCTGAAGTCGTCCCCGGCCGACGGCCACACGCTGTTCCTGTCGCACGACCACACCATCTCGATCCTGCCGCAGGTGGTGAAGAACCCGGGCTTCAACCCCGCCACCGACTTCGTGCCCGTGGCCGGCTTCGCGACCTTCGCCAACGTGCTGGCCGTCTCGGGCGGCACGCCGGCCAAGAGCATCGACGAATACGTGAAGTGGGTCCGCACCCAGAAGGGCGGCAAGGAGACCATCGGCATCCCGGCGCCGGCATCGATCCCCGAGTTCCTGGTCAAGATGATCTCGGACAAGTACAAGATCGACGTGCAGCCCGCGCCCTACCGCGGCAGCGCGCCCATGACGGCCGACATGCTGGGCAACCAGATCACGGCAGGCATCGCCTCGGTGCCGGACTTCATCGAGAACCACAAGGCCGGCAAGCTGCGCATCGTGGCGTCCATCGGCGCCAAGCGCCAGGCCGTGCTCCCGAACGTGCCGACCTTCACCGAGTTGGGCTTCTCGAACCTGGAAGACCTGCCCTACTACGGCATCTTCGCGCCGGTGGGCACGCCGCAGCCGATCATCGACAAGTACGGCGATGCGCTGCAGAAGGTGCTGGCCATGCCCGACGTGAAGCAGAAGCTCACGACGATGGGCCTGACAGTGGGCTACGAGCCCCAGGGCCAGTTCGCCGGCCGCGTGCGTACGTACACGCAGACCTGGGAAAAGATCATCCAGTCCAGCGGCTTCAAGCCCCTTTAAGGTCTGCTCCCTCTCCCCAAGGGGAGATGGAACAAAAGGCGAATTAGGCGTTCGGGGCGCTGATGCCCCAGCGCGCCAGCGCCGCGTCGTCGGCCACGCGCGCATCGACCCAGCGGGCGCCTTCGGGCGTCTGCTCCTTCTTCCAGAAGGGCGCCTGGGTCTTGAGGTAGTCCATCAGGAACTCGCAGGCCTCGAAGCTCTGGCCGCGATGGGCCGAGACCACCGCCACCATCATGATCTGGTCTTCGGGCTGCAGCAGCCCGACGCGATGGATCACGCGCGCGCCCAGGATGTCGAAGCGGCGATGCGCCTCGTCGATCATGGCCTCGATGGCCTTCTCGGTCATGCCGGGGTAGTGCTCCAGCTCCATCGACGAGACGCTGCTGCCGTCGTTGCGGTCTCGCACGGTGCCCACGAAGCTGCAGACGGCGCCCACGCGTTTGTCGCCGGCACGCAACGCGGCGACTTCCCGCGAGAGGTCGAAATCGTTCGTCTGGATCGAAACACGGGCAAGGCTCATGTCCGAATTGTGTCATCGCGATAGACTCTGCCGATGCCCTGCCTTGCCACGCCCACGCTCTTTCCGGTGCCTTCGCGCCTTGAAGACCGTCGCGCCGGCCAAGGCAGCAGCAACGACAAAGCCAAAAAACCAAAGCTCGTCTGACCGGAGCCGAGGTTCCGTCGTCGGATGAGCGACGGAACCCCGCCAAAGGCTCTGGCCCCCATTGGGTTGCGCGCGCATCGGACGATGGTTCTTTCCATCGGTCGATTCCTGAAAGGAAGCCCCGCGTGCCTCATCAACAACAGAACCCCGCCACCCCCGATTTCTCCGGCTTCTGGGTGGCCCTCGTCACGCCGTTCCGCGACGGCGCGGTCGACCATACCGCTCTCTCCGCCCTGGTCCGCCGCCTCGCCAGCGAAGGCGTGACCGGCTTCGTGCCCTGCGGCTCGACCGGCGAAGCCGCGGCGCTCGACGAAGCCGAGCAACTGGCGGTGCTCGACACCGTGCTGGCAGCGGCCGGCGGTTTGCCGGTCGTCATGGGCATTTCGGGCTACCACCTGGGCAAGGCCATCGCCTGGGCCCGCAAGCTCTCGGAGCGCCCGATCGCGGGCCTTCTGGTGGCCGCGCCGCACTACGTGCGCCCCTCCCAGGCCGGCCTGCTCGAGTGGTTCCGCGCCATCGCCGACGCCAGCTCGGTGCCCGTGCTGGTCTACGACATTCCCTACCGTACCGGCGTCACCATCACCCGCGAGACGATGCTGGCGCTGGCCGCGCACCCCCGCATTCGCGGCATCAAGGACTGCGGCGGTGACATGGGCAAGACACGCGCGGTGATCGCCGACGGCCGGCTGCAGGTGCTGACAGGCGAGGACCACCAGATCTTCGGCACCATGGCCGAAGGCGGCGCGGGCGCCATCGCGGCCAGCGGCAACGTGCAGACGCCGCGCTTCGTGCGCCTGGTGCGCCTGCTGGCGGAGAACCGCCTGGCCGAGGCGCGCGCCGAATGGCAGCCGCTGCAGCCGCTGGTGGAGATGCTCTTCGCCGAACCCAACCCGGGCCCGCTGAAGGCTCTGCTGGCCCACAAGGGAGAGATGGCCGACGAACTGCGCTCGCCGATGACCCGGGCCTCCGACGGCCTGCGCGAGCGTCTCGTGGCGCTGGACGCGCGCCTCAGCCGCCCGTGACCGGGGGGAAGAAGGCGACCTCGCAGCCTTCGCTCAGGGCTGCGGCTTCGTCGCTCATGGCCTGGTCGAGCGCCATGCGCACCGCCTTGCCGCGCGCCAGCGCGGTGGCGTAGGCGCCGCCCCTGGCGATGAGCTCGTCGCGCAGTGCGGCAAGCGTCTCGGCTCGTGTCTCGACGGCTTCGCCGCTGCTGGAAAGCGCCTCGCGCACCGAGGCGAAATAACGGACTTGGACTTTCATGCGGCTCAACCCAACAGCGATGCGAAGGGAATGAATTCGACGAGCTCGCCCGACTTGATCGTCCTGCCCGCAGGGTTGTCGACCACGCCGTCGCCCCAGACCATCGAGGTGAGCACGCCCGAGCTCTGGTTGGCGAACAGGTCGAGGCCGCCGGCCGCGTTGCGGCGCACGCGCAGGAACTCGCGGCGCTTGTCGGCGCGGGGCCAGTCGAAGTCGGCGCGCATCCGCACCGCCTCTGGTGCGACGCGCGCGGCGCCCTGCAGCGTCAGCAGGAAGGGGCGCACCAGCATCAGGAAGGTGAGGAAGCTCGACACGGGGTTGCCCGGCAGCCCCGTCACGTGACAGGCGCCCTGCCCGCTGCTGCGCGCGATGGAGCCGTAGGCGAAGGGCTTGCCGGGCTTCATCGACAGCGACCACAGCTGCAGCTCGCCCAGCGCCTGCAGCGCGGCGCGGATGTGGTCTTCCTCGCCCACCGAAACGCCGCCGGTCGTGATGATCAGGTCGCTCGCCTCGGCCGCGTCGCGCAGTGCGACGACGGTGGCTTCGCGGTTGTCGGGCACGATGCCCAGGTCGTTCACCTCGCAACCCAGCCGGTGCAGCAGGGCCCGCATGAAGAAGCGGTTGGAGTTGTAGATGGCGCCGGGCTTCATCGCATCGGGCGCGACCTCGCCGGGCATCACCAGCTCGTCGCCGGTGGAGAGCATCGCCACGCGCGGCTTGCGCGCGACCTGCAGGCGGTCGAAGCCGACGCTGGCGGCAAGGCCCAGTGCGGCGGGCGTCAGGCGCTCGCCCTTCCGGAGCACCACGTCGCCGGCGGCCACGTCCTCGCCCGCGCGGCGAATCCACTGGCCGGCCGCCGGCACGATGGCGATGCGCACCGAGCCCAGGCTGCCTTCCTGCGGCACAGCTGCCGTGTCTTCCTGCATCACGACGGCGTCGGCGCCCTCGGGAATCTGCGCGCCGGTGAAGATGCGCGCCGCGGTGCCGGGCGCGAGCAGCGTGCCGACGGTGCCGGCGGGAATGCGCTGCGCCACCTTCAGCTCGGCGCCGGGCGCGGCGCAGTCGGCCACGCGCACGGCGTAGCCGTCCATCGCGCTGTTGTCGCGCGGCGGCACCGTGAGGCCGGAGACGAGGTCCTGCGCGAGCACACGGCCATCGGCGTCGAAGGTGCCGACACTTTCGGTGGGCAGCACCGGCTGCGCCTTCGCAAGCAGCACCGCGATTGCCTCGTCCAGGGGCATCAGCGGCGGGCGCGAGGAAGAAGCGGCGAAGGGAACGGGGGAATCAGCCATGGTGATCGGGGTTGTATTCGAAGCGCTCACCGCTGTCGATCAACCACTTCGCAATGGCCTCGGCGTCGTTGAGGTCGAAGAGCGGTCGCCCGGTGGGCAGCGGCAGGCTGGCCGGCGCATCGGTGGCCACGGCGACGACGAAGGGATCGTCGGGGTACAGCACGGGCCGCGCCGGCTCGCTCGCCTCGGGCTCGCGCCAAATCTCGATCTTGAGCACGTCGCTGTGCCGGAATCCCTCGACCAGCACCCAGTCGGCCACCGGGAGCACCTCGGCCAGCAGCTGGTGCACGCTGAGCTCGACAGGCGCCTCGAATTCGCGCATCACGGCAAGCCGCTTGTCGGAGGCGACGACCACCTCGAAGGCGCCCGCCTCACGGTGGCGCCAGGTGTCCTTGCCCGGATGGTCGATGTCGAACTTGTGATGCGCATGCTTGACCACCGACACTCGCTGGCCCAGCCGCTTCAGCGCGGGAATGAGGCACTCGAGCAGCGTGGTCTTGCCCGCGCCGGAGTAGCCGGCGAAACCGACGACCTTCATGCGCAGCCCTCGCCGTGGTCAGTCACAGTGTTCCGCGATGTAGGCCTTGACCGCTTCCGCGTCGGCCGGCAGCTTGACGACGCGCTTGGGCAGCGCCTCGATGCCTTCGAACTTCTTCGGGCGCGCGGGCTCCTCGCCCAGCGCTTCGACCAGCGTGGCCGCGAACTTGATGGGCAGCGCGGTCTCGAGCACCACCATCGGCACGCCGGGGCTGAGCTGCTCGCGCGCGGCCTTGAGGCCGTCTGCGGTGTGCGGATCGACCAGGGTGGCGAAGCGCTTGTCTGTGTCGCGGATGGTGGCCAGGCGATCAGCATGCGTGCTGCGGCCGCTGCGGAAGCCGAAGCGCGCGGCGGCCTGCGCGAATGCCGGGTCGGCGCTCAGGTCGAAGCTGCCGTTCAGGCCCAGGTCGTCCACGAAGAGCTTTCGCAGCCTGGCGGGGTCGCGTCCGACCAGGTCGAACACGAAGCGCTCGAAGTTGCTGGCCTTGCTGATGTCCATCGACGGGCTGGAGGTCTCGTGCGTGTCGACCGCGCCGCGCACGCGGTACACGCCGGTGCGGAAGAACTCGTCGAGCACGTCGTTCTCGTTGGTGGCGACCACCAGCGTCTGGATCGGCAGGCCCATCATGCGCGCGACGTGGCCCGCGCAGACGTTGCCGAAGTTGCCCGAGGGCACGGTGAAGCTCACCGGCTTGTCGTTGCCCGATGTGGCCTGGAAGTAGCCCGCGAAGTAATAGACCACCTGCGCCAGCAGGCGCGCCCAGTTGATCGAATTGACCGTGCCGATGCGGTACTTGCGCTTGAAGGCCAGGTCGTTCGACACTGCCTTGACGATGTCCTGGCAGTCGTCGAACACGCCGGTGATGGCGATGTTGTGGATGTTCGCGTCCTGCAGGCTGAACATCTGCGCCTGCTGGAACGGGCTCATGCGGCCGTCGGGCGAGGTCATGAAGACGCGCACGCCCTTCTTGCCGCGCATGGCGTACTCGGCCGCGCTGCCGGTGTCGCCGCTGGTGGCGCCCAGGATGTTGAGTTCGGCGCCGCGGCGGGCCAGTTCGTACTCGAACAGGTTGCCCAGCAACTGCATCGCCATGTCCTTGAAGGCCAGCGTGGGGCCGTTGGACAGGGCCTCGAGGTACACGCCGTCTTCCAGCTCGCGCAGCGGCACGATCTCGTCGGTGCCGAACACTTCGGCCGTGTAGGTCTTCGCGCAGATCGCCTTCAGGTCGGCCGGCGGAATGTCGTCGATGTACAGCGAGAGGATCTCGAAGGCCAGCTCGGCGTACGACAGCTTGCGCCACTTGGCAAGCGTGGCGGTGTCGACCTGCGGGTATTGCTCGGGCAGGTAGAGGCCGCCATCGGGCGCGAGGCCTTCGAGCAGGATTTCGCAGAAGCGCTTGCGGTCGGGGTGGCCGCGGGTGCTCAGGTAATTCACTTCAACTCTTCCTTGCGGATGCGCACGATGGGTTCGAGCACGGTCGGCAGCGCCTGCAGCTCGGCCAGGACGTCGTCGACCGTGCCTTCGCGCGCGTCGTGCGTGAGGATGATCAGGTCGGTCTGCGTGGAGCCCTCGCCGCCCACCTCGTCGGCTTCGCGCTGCAGCACGGCGTCGATGCTGATGCCGGCGGTGGCAAGCAGGCCCGTCACCTTGGCGAGCACGCCGGCCTGGTCGGCCACGCGCAGGCGCAGGTAGTAGCTGGTGACGACTTCCGACATCGGCAGCACCTGCAGGTCGCTCAGCGCATCGGGGTGGAAGGCCAGGTGCGGCACGCGGTGCGCGGCATCGGCCGTGTGCAGGCGGGTGATGTCGACCAGGTCGGCGATCACCGCGCTGGCGGTCGGCTCGCTGCCGGCGCCCTTGCCGTAGTAGAGCGTGGTGCCCACTGCGTCGCCATGCACCACCACCGCGTTCATCGCGCCTTCGACATTCGCCAGCAGACGCTTCGACGGGACGAGCGAGGGATGCACGCGCAGCTCGATGCCCTTGGCGGTGCGCTTGGTGACGCCCAAGAGCTTGATGCGGTAGCCGAGCTGCTCGGCGTACTTGATGTCCTGCGCGGCCAGCTTGGTGATGCCCTCGATGTGGGCCTTGTCGAACTGCACCGGGATGCCGAAGGCCAGCGCGCTCATCAGCGTGACCTTGTGGCCTGCGTCCACGCCTTCGATGTCGAAGGTCGGGTCGGCTTCGGCGTAGCCCAGGCGCTGCGCTTCCTTGAGCACGGTCGCGAAGTCCAGGCCCTTGTCGCGCATCTCCGAGAGGATGAAGTTGGTGGTGCCGTTGATGATGCCGGCCAGCCACTGGATGCTGTTGGCCGTGAGGCCTTCGCGCAACGCCTTGATGATCGGGATGCCCCCGGCCACCGCAGCTTCGAAGGCCACCATCACGCCCTTGGCGTGCGCGGCCGCGAAGATCTCGGTGCCGTGTACGGCCAGCAGCGCCTTGTTGGCCGTGACCACGTGCTTGCCGGCCGCGATGGCCTCCAGCACGAGCTGCTTCGCGATGCCGTAGCCGCCGATGAGCTCGATGACGATGTCGATCTCGGGGTTGGCGATGACTTCGCGCGCATCGCTCACCACCTTCACGCCCTCGCCTGCCACTTCGCGGGCACGGGCGGTGTCGAGGTCGGCCACCATGGAGATCTCGATGCCGCGGCCGGCGCGGCGCTTGATTTCTTCCTGGTTGCGCTTGAGCACCTTGAAGGTGCCGCTGCCGACCGTGCCTGCGCCGAGCAGGCCTACTTGGATGGGTTTCATTGGGAGAGTCGCACTCATGGCGTTCAGGGTTTGGATGGGGTGGCGGACGGCTCGGAGAGTTCCACGCGGGTGACGTAGCGCGGCAGGCTCCAGGCACCGCCCGCGAAGCCGCGGCACATGCCGTCGCCCGCGGCTGCGGTGCGCACGAAGCCCTTGCCGTCGAAGCTCCAGGTCTCGCTGGACCAGCAGTCGCCGATGCCGCGGCCCTTCATGGAGGAAGTGACGCTGCCGTCCTTCTCGTCGAAATCGCCGTTGGCTTCGATGGCGACAGGCGCATAGGGCGGCTTGTCGTTGGCGATCCAGAGCAGGCTGGAGTAGTTGTAGGCGCCCATGCCGCAGCCGAAGGACAGCAGCACCTTGCGATCGGTCAGGCGCGTGACGTTCAGCGACTTGGCGTTGAAGTCTTCGTGATTGTTGCAATCGTCCTTGGCGTCGGACTGCTTCAGCGAGGGGAAGATGCGCGCGGCCAGCGCGTCGTCGCCGGGCCGGGCCTTCGGCGGCACGACAGCCTTCACGACCGGCGCCGGCACGGGCGGCAGCACCGAGGATTCGGGCTTGCTCCCGCGGCGCACCAACGCGCCCGGAGTGCCGATGCGGCCCTGGACCTCGTCCATCTTCAGCAGCACGGCATTGAGGCCGGAGAGTGAAAGAACCCACTTCTGCCCGCCGCGGTCCGTGAGCGTGGCGTCGTCGTTCCTGAGCAGTTCGGGGAGCACAGCGCGGACCTGGTCCTGGTCGAGGCTGGCGGCGCTGTCCTTGAGACCGGACAAGGTGGCCTTGCCGACCTTGAAGCGCACCGGACCCTTGGCAGGCTTCTCGCCGCCGGTCTGCAGTTCGATCTCGACGGATGTGTCCGGGCCCGCCTTGCGCGTGATGAGCATCGACACCGGCTCCGTGATGTCCGCGCTTTCAGCCTGGTAGCCGGCGGCACGGCAGGTGCGCGTGTTGTCGCAGGCCAGTTCCCAGTCGTTGTGCGAGAACGAGACGCCCTCCTTGCCGGCCGCACCAGCGGCTCCAGCGGAAAGCGCGGCGAACGACAGGGCCGCGGCGGCAGCGATGCGGACGAGGTTCATTGGCGCGACTTGCGGCGCAAACGGTACTGCTCCAGGAACTTCGCGATGCGGTTGATGGCCTCGCGCAGGTCGTCCTCATGGGGCAGGAACACGATGCGGAAGTGGTCGGGCGTCGCCCAGTTGAAGCCGGTGCCCTGCACCAGCATCACGCGGGTTTCCTTCAGCAGCTCGAGGAAGAACTGGCGGTCGTCCTCGATGGGATAGACCTCCGGATCGAGCTTGGGGAACATGTAGAGCGCAGCGCTTGGCTTGACACAGCTCACCCCCGGAATGGCGGTGATCAGCTCGTAGGCCAGGTCGCGCTGGCGGCGCAGGCGGCCGCCCTCGCACACGAGGTCGTTGATGCTCTGGTAGCCGCCGAGCGCCGTCTGGATGGCCCACTGGCCCGGCACGTTGGCGCACAGGCGCATGTTCGAGAGCATGTTCAGGCCCTCTATGTAGTCCTGCGCGCTGCGCTTGTCGCCCGACACCACCAGCCAGCCGGCACGGTAGCCGCACGATCGGTAGCTCTTGGACAGCGAATTGAAGGTGAGCGTGAGCACGTCGGTCGACAGGCTGGCGATGGCGGTGTGCTTCACGCCGTCGTACAGCACCTTGTCGTAGACCTCGTCGGCGAAGATCACGAGGCCGTGCTCGCGCGCGATGGCCACGATGCTCCTGAGCAGGTCGTCGGAGTACAGCGCGCCGGTCGGGTTGTTCGGGTTGATGACCACGATGCCCTTGGTGCGCGGCGTGATCTTGGCGCGGATGTCGTCGAGATTCGGCATCCAGCCGTTGGCCTCGTCGCACAGGTAATGCACCGGGGTGCCGCCGGAGAGGCTGGTGGAGGCGGTCCACAGCGGGTAGTCGGGGGCCGGAAGCAGCAGCTCGTCGCCGTCGTTGAGCAGCGCGTTGGTGGACATGGCGATCAGCTCGCTGGCGCCGTTGCCGAGGTAGATGTCGTCGAGGGTGACGCCGGCAACGCCCTGCTTCTGCGTCTCGTGCATCACCGCCTTGCGTGCCGCGAAGACGCCCTTGCTGTCCGAATAGCCCGCCGAGGTGGGCAGGTTGCGGATCATGTCCTGCTGGATTTCCTCGGGAGCATCGAAACCAAACACGGCCAGGTTGCCGATGTTGAGCTTGATGATCTTCTGGCCGTCTTCTTCCATCTGCTTGGCGGCGTCCATGATCGGGCCGCGGATGTCGTAGAGGACGTTGGCCAGCTTGGCCGATTTCTTGAGCTGCTTCAAAGGGCCCTCCCGGGCGCGGGTTAGAGTTTGCTTACGCGGAATCAAAGGCCCTTGCGAGCCCCGTGGCACTAGGGAAAACCTATAATTTGACCACAGTTCCCAGTGCCCAGATGAAGCTACAGCCCGACAAATCCGACGCTCAGTCTCTCACCGCACACGGTCCCGGCTGGGTGGCGATCAACAACGAAAAGGTCGAGGGCAGCGTGGTGGTCGGCTCGCGCGGCGAGCGCTTCGAATGGAATTGTTCGAGCTTCGACCAGATCGGCCCCGAACATTTCGCGCAATTGGCATCGCTGGGCGCCGAATTGATCATCTTCGGCAGCGGAAACCGGATCCGCTTCCCCCAGCCAGTCTGGCTCAAGCCGCTGATGGCCCAGCGCACCGGCGTGGAGACCATGGACACCGCGGCAGCCTGCCGGACCTACAACATCCTGGCCGGCGAAGGCCGGCACGTGATCGCCGCCCTCCTCGTGGAGAGCCCCGTGGGTGGCTGATGGGTGTTTTCGGGGTAAAATACCGGGTTGCGAACAGGCCGGCTACCCCAAAGTTAGCAACGACCAATCCTCCACTCTTTGAGCAAGCCCGGTGCGAAACGGGGCGAGAGGGCTCAGGAGCGGAATCTAACGGAGAAAACAAGTTTCATGGCGATCGTTGTCAACAAACCCATTCCTGAATTCGACGCCAACGCCACGGGCGGCATCAAGGTCTCGAATACCTCGCATCTCGGCCACGTGCTGGTCATGTATTTTTACCCGAAAGATAACACTCCGGGCTGCACCACCGAAGCGATGCAGTTCCGCGACCGTTACAAGGATTTCGAGAAAGCCGGCGCCACGGTCTTCGGCGTGTCCCGCGACAACATGAAGTCGCACGACGAATTCAAGGCCAAGCTCGAGCTGCCCTTCGAGCTCATCGCCGACACCGAGGAAAAGATGTGCCACATGTTCGGCGTGGTCAAGAACAAGATCATGTACGGCAAGAAGGTCAAGGGCATCGAGCGCAGCACCTTCCTGATCGGCGCCGACGGCATCCTGAAGGCCGAATGGCGCGGGCTCAAGGTCCCCGGCCATGTCGACGACGTGCTCAAGGCCGTCAAGGCCCTCAAGAAGGCTGCCTGAGAGCCTTCCGGCGAGCCGGCGGCGCGCTTTTCCGCTCTGGCGTGGGAAATGCCCCACGCGGTGCGTAAAGAGCTCCCGGCGCGTCATCCGCGGTGTGCATAATGGCCTCATGCCGTTGAGCTCCACGACCGCATCCTCCGAACAAAGCCGCCTTGGTCTTCAGGCGGCTTTTTCGTTTTCTGGTTCCCACTTCCTGCGAGCGATCTGACACATGCCACTGCCCCCCGCCCCCACGAAACGCGCTGCATTGCTCTCCCCGGACGCACTCGATGCGCCCGCCCGGTCCTCGCACCGGGGCTCGCGCCGTTCCGGTGATTCGCGTGCCGACGAAGCCGCGGCGCGCAGCCCGCAGCCGCTGGAACTGTTCGACAGCGTCGGCGCCGAGAGCGCCGGCGGTGCCACCGCCGTGCGCCCTGCCCGCCGGACCAGGTCGAAAGCAACGCCCGCCCCCGTGAGCGCGCCGGCGCCCCAGGCACTCATCCAGGTCGAGACCAAGGCCCCGGCCGCCGAACCTGCTGCGGCTCCTGCAGTGGCAGCGGCGCCGCAGGCCCCTGCGCGCGCCAAGCGCAGCAAATCCACCGGCCCGGCCAAGCTGTTCGTGCTCGACACCAACGTGCTGCTGCACGATCCGATGTGCCTCTTCCGCTTCGAAGAGCACGACATCTTCCTGCCGATGATCGTGCTGGAGGAACTCGACGGCCACAAGAAGGGCACGACCGAAGTCGCCCGCAACGGCCGCCAGACCAGCCGCACGCTCGACGCCCTGGCCGCCGCCCAGGACGCCGACATCGACAAGGGCCTGAAGCTCGACACCACCGGCCACCGCGAAGCCGGCGGCCGCCTGTTCTTCCAGACCGCCCCGCTCGACTATTCGCTGCCGATGAGCCTGCCCCAGGGCAAGGCCGACAACCAGATCCTCGGCGTGGTGCACGCGCTGCGCGACGAGTACGCCAAGGACCGTCCGGGCCAGCCCAAGCGGGAAGTCGTGCTGGTGTCGAAGGACATCAACATGCGCGTCAAGGCGCGCGCGCTGGGCCTGGCCGCCGACGATTACCAGAACGACAAGACGCTGGAAGACGGCGACCTGCTCTACGCCGGCTCGCTCGCCCTGCCTGCCGACTTCTGGACTCGCCAGAGCAAGACCGTCGAGAGCTGGCAAAGCGGCAGCAGCACCTTCTACCGGATCAGCGGCCCGCTGGTGCCCAACCTGTACATCAACCAGTTCGTGTACTTCGAGGCTCCGGGCGAACCGAGCATGTACGCCCGCGTCACCGAGATCCGCGACAAGACCGCGGTGCTCAAGACGCTGAAGGACTACAGCTCCGGCAAGAACGCCGTGTGGGGCGTGAACACGCGCAACCGCGAGCAGAACTTCGCGATGAACCTGCTGATGGACCCGGAGATCGACTTCGTCACGCTGACCGGCACCGCCGGCACCGGCAAGACCCTGATGGCGCTGGCCTCCGGCCTCACGCAGGTGCTGGACGACCGCCGCTACACCGAGATCATCATGACCCGCGCCACCGTGAGCGTGGGCGAGGACATCGGCTTCCTGCCCGGCACCGAAGAGGAGAAGATGGGGCCCTGGATGGGCGCGCTCGACGACAACCTCGAGTTCCTGGCCAAGGGTGACGGCGGCGGCGCCGGCGAGTGGGGCCGCGCGGCCACCAACGAGCTGATCCGCAGCCGCATCAAGGTCAAGAGCATGAACTTCATGCGCGGGCGCACCTTCCTCAACAAGTACGTGATCATCGACGAGGCACAGAACCTCACGCCCAAGCAGATGAAGACGCTGATCACCCGCGCCGGCCCCGGCACGAAGATCATCTGCATGGGCAACCTGGCGCAGATCGACACGCCGTACCTCACTGAAGGCTCCTCGGGCCTGACCTTCGCGGTCGACAAGTTCAAGGGCTGGCCGCACGGCGGGCACATCACACTGGCGCGCGGCGAACGCTCGCGCCTGGCCGATTTCGCCAGCGACGTGCTCTGACCCTCCGGGGCAGCGCCCCGGACAAGCCCGTGCATGCTCCCCGAGCAGCGCGGGCTTTTTTCATCCGTGGTGACAGGCTACTGACAAGACGCTGTCAGTAGGGCGCCAGCACCATCCGGGCTCCTTCCAACGCAACGAAAGAAAGAGAGTCCCGAATGCAGAACGCCATCACCTGGTTCGAAATCCCTGTCGCCGACATCAATCGCGCACAGGCCTTCTACGAAACCGTGCTCGCCCGCAAGCTGCGCCGCGAAGACTTCGGCGGCGAGACGCTGGCCATCTTCCCGCACGACAAGCCCGCCACCGGAGGCGCCCTGCAGGCAGGCGCCAATGCCAGCGCACGCGCCGGCACGGGCATCCGCATCTACCTCGACTGCAATCCAAGCATCGATGCCGCGCTGGCGCGGATCGAAGCCGCCGGTGGGCAGATCGTGTCGCCCAAAGCGGCGCTGCCGCCCGGCCTTGGCTTCATCGCCCACCTGCGCGACACCGAAGGCAACGAAGTCGGCCTGCACTCGCTGGAGTGATTCGCCATGACGCAGCGCAACTGGATCGCAGTGGCCAGCGCCGAGCATGCGCGGCGCGGGCGCGACCACCGGCCGCTGGGCTTCATGCAGGTCGGCCACGGCAAGCACGCGCCGCTCAAGCGGCTTTCGGCGGGCGACCGCGTCGCCTACTATTCGCCGGCCACCATGTTCGGCGGCACGGACAGGCTGCAGAGCTTCGTGTCGATCGGCATCGTGCAGCCGGGCGAACCCTACGAATTCGACATGGGCAACGGCTTCGTGCCTTGGCGGCGCGACGTGGTCTACGCCGCCGGGCACGAGGCGCCGATCGCCCCGCTGATCGAACGGCTGGCCTTCATCGAGAACCCCAGGCAGTGGGGCTACAAGTTCCGCTTCGGCATGTTCGACATCAGCGACGCCGACATGAAGCTGATCGCACAGGCCATGAAGGCCGACCTGAAAACACTATCGCTTTGAGGAGAGAAAGCACATGGAACCAGTCCGCCAACGCCAGGATGCATTCCGCGTCTCGGGCCTCACCATCCGCACCACCAACCGCGAGGAACGCGACCCTGCAACCGCCCGCCTCGGCCAGTTGTGGGGCCGATTCTTCGGCGAGGAAACCTATGCATCGACGCCACAGCGCACCGCCGACATGCGCATCTTCAGCCTCTATTCGGCCTACGAATCGGACAAGGATGGCGCGTTCGACGTCACGGCGGGCGTCGCGGTCTCGGGCGGCGAGAACAGCCTCGCCGTGGAAGCCGGTGACTACCTGGTCTTCAACGGCGAAGGGCAGATGCCGCAGATGGTGATCGCCACGTGGGAGCGCATCTGGCAGTATTTCGAGGCGCACCCGGAAATCGCACGCCGCTATCGCAGCGACTTCGAGGCCTACGAAGGGCCGGACAAGGTGGCGATCCACATCGGAGTTTCATGAGCATCACCCCCAAGAGCCGGCGCGACCCGCCCGCACGCCACCCTCGCCCGCTCGCCAGGGCCTGCTGATGCGCCGCGCCGACCGCCTCTTCCAGCTCGTGCAGCTCATCCGCGGGCGCCGGCTGACCACGGCCGCGTTCCTGGCGCAGCGCCTCGAGGTGTCGGAGCGCACGGTGTACCGCGACATCGCAGACTTGCAGCACCAGGGTGTGCCCATCGAGGGCGAGGCTGGCGTGGGCTACCGGCTGGGCGCGGGCTTCGAGTTGCCGCCGCTGATGTTCACGCAGGACGAGGCCGCGGCGCTGGTGGCCGCGGCGCGGCTCGCGCAGAGCTGGGTCGATCCGGCGCTGGCGCGCGACATCGAGACCGGACTGGGCAAGATCCTGTCGGTGCTGCCGCCCGCGGCGCGCGTCTCGGCCGAGGCGCTGGCGCTCTACGCGCCCGGACTGGGCCTGGACGACACCCTCCGCGCGCGGCTGCAGACGCTGCGCGAGGCGACCCAGTCGCACAACAAGCTGCGGCTGCACTACCGCGACGTCTCGGGCGACGCCAGCGAGCGCACGGTGCGTCCGCTGGGCTGCTTCTATTGGGGCAAGGTCTGGACGCTGTCGACCTGGTGCGAGCTGCGCGACGATTTCCGGGGCTTCCGGCTGGATCGCATGGACGCGATCGACGTGCTGCCCGACCGCTTTCGAGACGAGCCGGGCAAGACGCTGGCCGACCTTCTGCGGCAAGTCAATGCCGAGACGGCGCATGGCAAGGTGGTGCCGCAGAAGCCGGACGGCCAGCCGTCGTGGTCCAGCAGCAAAAGCGGCAGCGGTAGCGCGACCAGCTGACTTCGGCGCCGCCGGGTCAGTACTCGTCGTTGTTGCTGTAGCCGACCAGGTTCTCGAACTTGGTCAGCGGCTTCAGGAAGGCCAGCTTGACGGTGCCGGTGGGGCCGTTACGGTGCTTGCTGATGATCACCTCGGCAACGCCCGGCTCCTTCGACTCCTTGTTGTAGTAGTCGTCGCGGTAGATGAACATGATGATGTCCGCGTCCTGCTCGATGGCGCCGGATTCGCGCAGGTCGCTCATCATGGGACGCTTGTCGGTACGGCTTTCCACGCCGCGGCTGAGCTGCGACAGTGCGATCACCGGGCACTTCAGCTCCTTGGCGAGCATCTTCAGGCCGCGCGAGATTTCGCCCACGGCCGTGGCCCGGTTCTCGTCGCCTGAACTGCTGGTGGACATCAGCTGCAGGTAGTCGACCACGATCAGGCCGAGCCGCCCGTACTGGCGCGCAAGGCGGCGCGCATTGGCCCGCAGCTCACTTGTGGAAAGGCCCGGGGTCTCGTCGATGTGCAGCGACACGGTGCGCAGCTTCTCGATGGCCTCGGTCAGACGCGGCCACTCCTCGTCGGTGAGCTTGCCGGTGCGAAGGTGGCCCTGGTCGATGCGGCCGATGGAGCCCACGATACGCACCGCCAGCTGGGCGGCGCCCATTTCCATGGAGAACACGGCCACCGGCAGGCCTTCGTCGAGCGCCACGTGCTCGGCGATGTTGATCGCGAGCGAGGTCTTGCCCATCGAGGGACGCGCGGCCAGCACGATCATGTCGCCCGGCTGCAGGCCGGAAGTCATCTTGTCGAAGTCGTTGAAGCCGGTGCGAACGCCCGTGATGTCGTTCGGGTTCTCGGCCATCTCGGTCACGCGGTCGAGCAGGTCGACCACCAGGGCATCCATGCTCTGGAAGCCCTGCTTCATCCGCGTGCCTTCTTCGCCGATGTTGAAGATCTTCTGTTCGGCCTCGTCGAGGATCTTGTCGACCGCCTTGCCCTGCGGATTGAAGGCGTTGGTCGCGATCTCGTCGCTGGCGGAAACCAGCTTGCGCAGGATGGAGCGCTCGCGAACGATCTCGGCGTAGCGGCGGATGTTGCTCGCGCTGGGCACGTACTGCGCGAGCGAGTTCAGGTACACCAGCCCGCCGATCTCGTCGGCCTTGCCGAGGTTCTGCAACTGCTCGTAGACCGTGATCACGTCCGCCGGCTTGCTGGCGTTGATCAGCCCGCCGATGGCCGCGTAGATCAGCTTGTGTTCGTGGCGGTAGAAGTCGCCGTCGACCAGCAGGTCGCCCATGCGGTCCCAGGCGCCGTTGTCGAGCAGCAGGCCGCCGAGCACGCTCGATTCGGCCTCGATGGAGTGAGGCGGAATGCGCAGTTGGGCGACTTGGCGGTCGGCCGACGGATCATTGTCGGCATAGGAGAAAACGGCGGACATGGGGCCTTGAAAGTTAACAAAGCATGCTACGCGCGCTGCGGCCGCGACGCCATGCATAACGCTGTGTACGTGCTGTGCAAAACCCTGTGGACAGTCACTGAACAAGCCTTGAAGAACAAAAACAAAAGCCGCCCGAAGGCGGCTTTTGCGCAGCGCACGAGGCGCTGTGGACGATCAGGCGGTTTCGCCGTAGACCGTCACGGTGATGTCGACCACCACGTCGGTGTGCAGAGCCACGCTCACGGTGCTGTCGCCGACGATCTTGATCGGACCGTTGGGCAGGCGCACTTGCGACTTTGCAACCTTGTAGCCCTGCTTGCCCAGCTCTTCGGCGATGTCGCCGTTGGTGACCGAGCCGAACAGACGGCCGTCCACGCCAGCCTTTTGCGTCAGCTTGATGGTCGTGCCACCGAGCTTTTCGCCTTGAGCTTGCGATTCGGCCAGCTTGGCGGCCGCAGCCTTTTCGAGTTCGGCGCGCTTGGCTTCGAATTCGGCCTTGTTGGCAGCGGTGGCGCGGCGGGCGCGGCCCGACGGAATCAGGAAGTTGCGTGCGTAGCCGTCCTTGACCTTGACGATGTCGCCCAGGGCACCGACGTTGACAACCTTGTCCAGAAGAATGATTTGCATGGTGTCGACTCCTTAGACGCGGTGCTGGTCGCTGTACGGCACCATGGCCAGGAAGCGTGCGCGCTTGATGGCGGTATTCAGCTGGCGCTGGTAGATCGCGCGCGTGCCGGTCAGGCGCGCGGGGATGATCTTGCCGTTTTCGCTGATGAAGTCACGCAGCGTGTCGATGTCCTTGTAGTCGATTTCCTCGACGCCAGCGACGGTGAAGCGGCAGAAGCGCTTGCGCTTGAACAGCAGCGACTGGGTGTTGCGCTTCGGGCGCTTGTCTTTGTTGAATTTCTTGAACGTGGCCATTTCGGGACCTCTTGTCGAAAATTAATCTTGCTGAAAATCCTGGATGTGCAGGACCGGATGCTTGCCGTTGCCCGGTGTCGCGAGGAAGCCCTGAAAACGCCAGAGACTTCCCATCGACTGTCTTGCGAGCCGTTCGGCGATGGCGCCGAAGGCAACGGCCTTGAGGGCCGTCTTCACCTGCCTGGGCTTTCCTGCCTCCTGGAGCGTCGACTCGTGCTCGAGCTTCAGGTCTAGGGCGGGCAAGCCGGCTGGCGTGAATCGCAGGTTTCCGAGTTCGGCAACGGAGGCGGTCAGCAGCAGCTGGTTGACCCCGGTTGCCGCAGCGGCGGCAGTCACGCCATCAGTTGTTGTTGGCGGCGTACTCGGCCTGCTGGGCCTTGCGGGCCTCTTCGCGCTCGACCGTCTTCATCATCGACGAAGGACCGGTTTCGGCCTTCTTCTTCTGGACGGTCAGGTGACGCAGCACGGCGTCGTTGAACTTGAACGCGTGTTCGAGTTCGCCCATCACGGTCTGCTCAGCTTCGATGTTGACGCACAGGTAGTGGGCCTTGTTGAGCTTGTTGATCTGGTAGGCCAGCTGACGGCGGCCCCAGTCTTCGACGCGGTGGACCTTGCCGCCGCCGGCCGTGATCAGACCCTTGTAGCGCTCCAGCATGGCCGGAACTTGTTCGCTCTGATCCGGGTGGATCAGCAAAATGATTTCGTAGTGACGCATGGCACTCCTTGTGGATTCTTCCGAGGAAGAGGAAAAGCCACCTGCAGCGTCGGGCGCAGTGTGGCAAGGCAAAGCCGGCGATTATAGCCCTGTCGGAAGCGATCCGGCAAGACTCTCAGTCGTTGAGCGCCTTGTCGAGCGCCGCGGCCTTCTCGGGCCCGACGGCGGCGCGGATCTTCGGGGCCAGCGCCAGCAGGTCTTCGTAGCTGGTCGTGCCCTCGACCTGCAGGTTGAGCCGGAAGCCCTTCAGGCCGAGGCTGCCGGTCAGCTGGGTCGCGATCGGGTAGGCGTCCTTGTAGCGCTGCTGCCTGCTGCGCCCGGAGGAGCCCTGGGCGGGCGCCGCTGCAGCGGCCGCCGCCTCTGCGGGAGCCGTCGCGCTGCCCGCCACAGGCTCCAGCACGCCCAGGCCGACCATCTGGTCGATGTCTTCGCGCACGATGCCCATGCCCGCGGCCAGCACGTCATCGACCGATCTTTTGCCGTCGAACAGGATGAACGCCGAGCGCTGCCGTGGCGACAGCGGGATGGAGCGGTCTTTCAGGGCCTGGTGGCCTGCTTCTGTCTTGACGAGGATCATGGTGTTCTTCCCTTCCGGGATACGCCCGTGAGTCCCGCCAGTCTGGCATCAAATACGCAATTTGTTTCAATCACCGGCCCGGGTCGCGGGAATCCCCCCATGGGGATTTCCGCAATCCAGAGCTCCGGCTTCGCCGGCTCAGCGCTTGGCGAGCTGCTGCCAGGTGTCGATCACGCTGTCGGGATTCAGCGAGATCGATTCGATGCCCTGCTCCGCCAGCCACAACGCGAAGTCGGGGTGGTCGCTGGGGCCCTGGCCGCAGATGCCGACGTACTTGCCCTGCGACTTGCAGGCCTTGATGGCGCGGCTCAGCATGGCCTTGACGGCCGGGTCGCGCTCGTCGAAGTCGGCGGCCAGTAGTTCCAGGCCCGAGTCGCGGTCCAGGCCCAGGGTGAGTTGGGTCAGGTCGTTCGAGCCGATCGAGAAGCCGTCGAAGTACGCCAGGAACTCGTCGGCCAGCACGGCGTTGCTCGGCACCTCGCACATCATGATCAGCTTGAGCTCGTTGTCGCCGCGCTTCAAGCCATGCTCGGCCAGCAGGCCGGTCACGCGCTCGGCCTGGCCAAGGGTGCGCACGAAGGGCACCATGATCTGCACGTTGGTCAGGCCCATGTCGTTGCGCACGCGCTTGAGCGCCTCGCATTCCATGGCGAAGGCCTCGCCGAAGTCGGCGCTCAGGTAGCGCGCGGCGCCGCGGAAGCCCAGCATCGGGTTCTCTTCCTCGGGCTCGTAGCGGCTGCCGCCGATCAGCTTGCGGTACTCGTTCGACTTGAAGTCCGACAGGCGCACGATCACCTTCTTCGGCCAGAAGGCCGCGGCGATGGTCGCGATGCCCTCTGCAACCTTGTCGACGTAGAAGGCGCGCGGCGAGGCGTGGCCACGGGCCACCGACTCGACAGCCTTCTTCAGGTCGTTGTCGACGTTCGGGTAGTCGAGGATCGCCTTCGGGTGCACGCCGATGTTGTTGTTGATGATGAACTCCAGGCGCGCGAGGCCCACGCCGTGGTTCGGCAGCTGCGCGAAGTCGAAGGCGAGCTGGGGGTTGCCCACGTTCATCATGAGCTGGATGTCGATCTCGGGCATCACGCCGCGCTGCACCTCGGTCACCTCGGTTTCGAGCAGGCCGTCGTAGATGAAGCCGGTGTCGCCCTCGGCGCAGCTCACCGTGACCAGCGTGCCGTCCTTCAGCAGGTCGGTGGCGTCGCCGCAGCCGACGACGGCCGGAATACCCAGCTCGCGCGCGATGATGGCCGCGTGGCAGGTGCGCCCGCCGCGGTTGGTGACGATGGCCGAAGCGCGCTTCATCACCGGTTCCCAGTTGGGGTCGGTCATGTCGGTGACGAGCACGTCGCCAGCCTGGACCTGGTCCATCTCGCTGATGCTGTGCACCAGCCGAACCGGGCCGGTACCGATCTTCTGGCCGATGGCACGGCCTTCGGCCAGCACCGCGCCCTTGCCCAGCAGCTTGTAGCGCTGCTCGGCCTTGCCCTGCTGCTGGCTCTTCACCGTCTCGGGACGCGCCTGCAGGATGTAGAGCTGGCCGTCGGTGCCGTCCTTGCCCCACTCGATGTCCATCGGCCGGCCGTAGTGTTCCTCGATCACCAGCGCGTACTTGGCGAGCTGCTCGACCTCGGTGTCGGTCAGCGAGTAGCGGTTGCGCTGCTCGGCCTTCACGTCGGTAGTCTTGACCAGCTTGCCGGTGGCCTTCTTCTCCTCGGGCGTGGCGAACTCCATCTGGATCAGCTTGGAGCCGAGGTTGCGGCGGATCACGGCCTTCTTGCCGGCCTTCAGGGTCGGCTTGTGCACGTAGAACTCGTCGGGATTCACGGCGCCCTGCACCACCGTCTCGCCCAGGCCGTAGCTGGAGGTGATGAAGGCCACGTCCTCGAAGCCCGATTCGGTATCGATGGTGAACATCACGCCGGCGGCGCCGAGGTCGGAGCGCACCATGCGCTGCACGCCGGCCGACAGCGCGACCACGTCGTGCTCGAAGCCCTTGTGCACGCGGTAGCTGATGGCGCGGTCGTTGTAGAGGGAGGCGAACACCTCCTTCATCTTGTGCAGCACGTCGTCGATGCCGACCACGTTCAGGAAGGTTTCCTGCTGGCCCGCGAAGGAGGCGTCGGGCAGGTCTTCGGCGGTGGCGGACGAGCGCACGGCGAACGAGGCGGCCGGGTTGCCCGCGCTCAGCGTGGCGAAGGCTTCGGTGATGGCCTTCTGCAGGTCGGCCGGGAACGGCTGGGCCTCGACCATGCCGCGGATCTCGGCGCCGGCGGCGGCCAGCGCGCGCACGTCGTCGACGTTCAGGGCGGCCAGGCGCTTGCTGATCTTGTCGGCCAGGCCGTCATGGGCCAGGAACTGGCGGAAAGCGTGCGCCGTGGTCGCGAAACCGGTGGGCACCCGCACGCCCTGGGGCAACTGCGAGATCATTTCGCCGAGGCTGGCGTTCTTGCCGCCAACCGCCTCGACGTCGGTCATTCTCAGGTTTTCAAACGGTACGACCAGGGCGGTCGCGTCGAAAAGTGCAGACATGGGAAAGCTCCAGAAGTTGAAACCTGTGCCGCATGCAGACGGCGCGGCACGATCGTTCTCGTTGCTTTGGGTGCGGGCGCGGTGTGCATGGAGAGAATTGGGCTGGGAAGGCGGATTCCCGATAATGGCCCTCATTGTAGGCGGGGCAAGGTGGTCCGCGCCGCAGGACAAGGCCGCATGACTATTCCTTCACGCACCGTTTTCTTCATTTCCGACGGCACCGGCATCACCGCCGAGACCTTCGGCAACGCCGTTCTGGCCCAGTTCGAGATGAAGCCGCGCCACGTGCGGCTGCCTTTCACCGACACGGTCGACAAGGCCCACCAGGCGGTGCGGCAGATAAACCACACCGCAGAAATAGAAGGCGTAAGGCCCATCGTTTTCACCACGCTGGCCAACATGGATGTGCTGGAAGTGATCGAAACCGGCTGCAAGGGCATGCTGCTGGACATGTTCGGCACCTTCGTGCGTCCTCTAGAAATCGAGCTGGCCGTGAAGTCGAACCACCGCATCGGCCGCTTCAGCGACGTCAGCAAGAGCAAGGAATACAACGACCGCATCGCCGCCATCGACTTCAGCCTGCAGCACGACGACGGCCAGAGCAACCGCGACCTGGAAGGCGCCGACGTGATCCTGGTGGGCGTGAGCCGCAGCGGCAAGACGCCGACCTCGCTCTACCTGGCGATGCAGCACGGCCTGAAGGCGGCCAACTACCCGCTGATTCCGGAGGATTTCGACCGCCGCCAGCTCCCGCCGGCCCTGATTCCGCATCGCAAGAAGATCTTCGGCCTGACCATCCAGCCCGAGCGGCTCAGCGAGATCCGCAACGAGCGCCGCCCGAATTCGCGCTACGCCAGCATCGAGAACTGCCGCCACGAGGTCGCCGAGGCCGAGGCGATGATGCGGCGCGCGGGCATCCGCTGGCTCTCGACCACCACCAAGTCGATCGAGGAAATCGCCACCACGATCCTGCAGGAGCTGCGGCCGGAGCGGCTCGTCTACTGATATCGCTATCTTTTAGATAGCAAAAAGCGCCCGCCGGGGCGCTTTTTGCGCTTTGCATCGCCGGAATGGCGGCTTAAGCAGGGGCCGAGGTGCGGATCAGGTGGTCGAACGCACCCAGCGCAGCCTTCGCGCCATCGCCGGCCGCGATGATGATCTGCTTGAACGGCACCGTGGTCGCGTCGCCCGCCGCGAACACGCCCGGCACAGAGGTCTGGCCGCGCGCGTCGACGATGATCTCGCCGTGCTTCGACAGCTCGACCGTGCCCTTGAGCCAGTCGGTGTTGGGCACGAGGCCAATCTGGATGAACACGCCTTCGAGCTCGACCTTCTTCGACTCGCCCGTCGCACGGTCCTTGTAGATCAGGCCGTTGACCTTCTGGTCGCCGGTGATCTCGGTGGTCTGCGCGTTGGTGAACACGTCGACGTTCTTCAGGCTCTTGAGCTTGCGCTGCAGCACGGCGTCGGCGCGCAGCTGCGTGTCGAACTCGATCAGCGTGACGTGGCCGACGATGCCGGCGAGGTCGATGGCTGCCTCGACACCCGAGTTGCCGCCGCCGATCACCGCCACGCGCTTGCCCTTGAAGAGAGGACCGTCGCAGTGCGGGCAGTAGGCCACGCCCTTGTTCTTGAACTCGTGCTCGCCGGGCACGTTGATGTTGCGCCAGCGCGCGCCGGTCGAAATGATGACCGACTTGCTCTTGAGCGAGGCGCCGCTCTCGAGCTGCACTTCGATCAGGCCGTCGCCCGGCACGAGCGCCTTGGCGCGCTGCAGGTTCATGATGTCGACGTCATAGTCGCGCACATGCTCCTCGAGCGCGTGAGCGAACTTCGGTCCCTCGGTTTCCTTGATCGAGATGAAGTTCTCGATGCCCATGGTGTCGAGCACCTGGCCGCCGAAGCGCTCGGATGCCACGCCGGTGCGGATGCCCTTGCGCGCCGCGTACACGGCCGCTGCCGCGCCGGCGGGGCCACCGCCGACGATCAACACGTCGAACGGGTCTTTGCCGGCGATCTTCTTCGCTTCGCGTTCGACGCCGCTGTTGTCGATCTTGGCGAGGATTTCCTCCAGGCTCATGCGGCCCTGGCCGAACTCGGTGCCGTTGAGGAATACGGTCGGCACGGCCATGATCTGGCGTTCCTTGACTTCGTCCTGGAAGGTGCCGCCTTCGATCATCGTGGTGCGGATGCGCGGGTTCTGCACGGCCATGAGGTTCAGGGCCTGGACCACGTCGGGGCAGTTGTGGCAGGTGAGCGAGACGTAGATCTCGAACTCGAAGTCGCCGTCGAGCGCCTTGATCTGGTCGAGCACGGCCTGCTCGACCTTCGGGGGGTAGCCGCCGATCTGCAGCAGGGCGAGGATCAGCGAGGTGAATTCATGGCCCATCGGCAGGCCGGCAAAGCGCGGGCCGTGGTTTTCGCTCGGGCGGTTGACCGAGAACGAGGGCTTGCGGTGGTTGTCGTCGCGGCTTTCGGTCAGCCTGACCAGCGGGGATGATTCGGCAACGTCCTTCAGCAGCGACAGCATCTCGCCCGAGGCCTTGCTGTCGTCGAGCGAGGCGACGATCTCGATCGGCTGCGTGGCGCGCTCGAGGTAACTCTTCAATTGGGCTTTGGTGTTTGCGTCGAGCATGAGGGACTCTCTTTCGATAACGTAAAACTATCAAATGGGGCTGAAAAAGCCCGGGGGCCTATGAGCGCCCGGGCTTTCGCGCGGGTGACGCTCAGATCTTGCCGACGAGGTCCAGCGACGGGGCGATCGTCTTGTCGCCTTCATTCCACTTGGCCGGGCAGACTTCGTTCGGATGGGCGGCGGTGTAGACCGCTGCCTTCAGCTTGCGCAGCGTTTCCTTCACGTCGCGGGCGATTTCGTTGGAGTGCACTTCGGCGGTCTTGATGATGCCTTCGGGGTTGATCACGAAGGTGCCGCGCAGCGCCAGGCCTTCTTCGGGGATGTGCACGCCGAAGGCGTTGGTCAGCACATGGGTCGGGTCGCCGACCAGCGGGAACTTGGCCTTGCCGACGGCCGGCGAGGTGTCGTGCCAGACCTTGTGCGAGAAGTGCGTGTCGGTGGTCACGATATAGACCTCGGCGCCCAGTTTCTGGAACTCGGCGTAGTTGTCGGCCGCGTCCTCGACTTCGGTCGGGCAGTTGAAGGTGAAAGCCGCCGGCATGAAGATCAGCACGGACCACTTGCCCTTGAGCGACTCGTCGGAAACTTCGATGAATTTGCCATTGAGGTAGGCCTGGGTCTTGAAGGGCTGAACTTGGGTATTGATCAGGGACATGTTGATTCCTTGGATGCTGCGGATGAACAAAGATAAGGGCGAGCCATGAGTATAACTACCAATCCTCCAATATTCATAGTTATCACCTATTAAAAGTATTGGGACTCGCTATGTTTTCGATGACTGCGAAATACGCCTGACACACCATCAATACGAACGTGTATCACCATCACACGCATGCAGACCGGCGCAGCATGGGATTGCTTGCAAGCGCTCCTTTCCGCCTCTGACAATCACCGCTTTCAGAACAAGGAAAAAGCCATGAAGGGCGACGCAAAAGTCATCGAACACCTGCAGGCTCAGCTCAAGAACGAGCTGACCGCGATCAACCAGTACTTCCTGCACTACCGCATGCTCAAGCACTGGGGCCTGGACAAGCTCGCGAAGAAGGAATACGAGGAATCTATCGGCGAGATGAAGCACGCCGACAAGCTCATGGACCGCATCTTCATGCTCGACGGCCTGCCGAACCTGCAGGACCTGGGCAAGCTGAACATCGGCGAAGACGTGCCCGAACTGCTGCGCTGCGACCTCGGTGCCGAGACCGGCGCGCAGGCCACCATCAAGGACGGCATCGCGCATTGCGAATCGGTGCGCGACTATGTCTCGCGAGACCTGCTCCAGGAGATTCTGGACGACACCGAGGAGCACATCGACTTTCTCGAAACCCAGATCGACCTGATCGACAAGGTCGGCCTGCAGAACTACCTGCAGTCGCAGATGGGCGAGCTCGAATAAGGCCGGCTTCGCTGCCGCCAGCAAAACGGGACTTCGGTCCCGTTTTTTATTGCTTTACGTAACTTAACCCGCCACGAATAACAGTCATTCTCATTCGCACGGATAGAATCCGCGCCTTCGATGACTGCGATCCGCCCCGACAACCGCCGCCGTGCCTATTGGCTCAAGACCCTGCACGAATGGCATTGGGTGAGCTCGGCCATCTGCCTCATCGGCATGATCCTGTTCAGCGTGACGGGATTCACCCTCAACCACGCCAGCCAGATCGAGGCCAAGCCGGTCGTCACCCGGCTGAACGGCTCGATCGACGAGGCGCTGCGCGCCCAGCTCGAAAAGCAGCTGCCCGCCGCCAAGGCCCTCAAGGGCAAGGCTCCCCTGCCCCCTGAACTCCAGGCCTGGGTGCAGAAGCACTGGGACATCTCCACCGCCAGCCGCGAGGCAGAGTGGTCCGACGACGAAATCTACCTGTCGCTGCCCCGCCCCGGCGGCGACGCATGGCTGCGCCTGAGCCTGTCCGACGGCGAGATCGAGTACGAGCGCACCGATCGCGGCTGGCTCTCCTACTTCAACGATCTCCACAAGGGCCGCAACACTGGCGCCGCCTGGAGCTGGTTCATCGACATCTTCGCGGGCGCGGCCCTGGTGTTCTCGATCACCGGCCTCTTCATTCTCAAGATGCATGCGGGCAACCGGCCGTTCACCTGGCCGATGGTCGGCATGGGGCTGGTGGTGCCCGTGCTGCTTGCGCTGCTGTTCATTCACTGATTTCGTTCATCAATTCATCCAGATCCAGGAAAGAGGTTTCCCGTGCACGTTCGCTACTCACTCGCGCCGCTGGCCATGTCGGCGCTGTTCGCGGCTCCGGCCTTCGCGTCGGGGCTGGCCGTCAACATCGAGATCCCACGGCTGAACGTCTCCGAGTACCACCGTCCCTACGTGGCAACCTGGATCGAGCGCGCCGACAACACCGTGGCCGGCACGCTGGCCGTGTGGTACGACGTGCGCACCAAAACCAACAACCCGGAGGGCGAAGGCACCAAGTGGCTGAAGGACATGCGCCAGTGGTGGCGCCGCGGCGGCCGCGAGCTCTCCGTGCCGGTCGACGGCGTGACGGGCGCGACCAAGCCCGCCGGCAAGCACCAGCTGAGCTTCACCGAAGGCACGGCTCCCATGCCCAAGCTCGCTCCTGGCGCATACAAGCTCGTGGTGGAGGCCGCGCGCGAAGTCGGTGGCCGCGAGGTCGTGAGCATCCCCTTCCAGTGGCCCCCGACGGCAGCGGCACAGCCGACCGCCACGGGCAAGGAAGAACTCGGCGAGATCAGGCTCGAACTCAAGCCCTGATCTCCTTCCTTCAACGACCAGCCCGCCACATCACAAAGGAACCGCCATGACCCGCTTCAATCTGCGCTTCGCTTCCGTCGCCATCGCCCTGTCGGCCGCCGCATCGCTCGCCCAGGCGCACAACGCCTGGCTGCTGCCCTCGTCCACGGTGTTCTCCAAGGCCGATACCGTGACGGTCGACGCCGCCGTGTCCAACGACCTGTTCGTCGCCAACCACGCGCCGCTGCGCCTCGACGGTCTGCAGATCACAGCGCCCGACGGCAGCACCGTCAAGCCGGAGACCGAAGCCAAGCTCAAGTTGCGCAACGTGTTCGACGTGAGCGTCGCGCAGGCTGGCACCTACCGCATCGCCGTGATCAACGCCGGAGCTTTCGCGAGCTGGAAGGACAAGGCCACGGGCCAGACCAAGCGAGCGCGCGGCACGGCCGAGACCATCGGCAAGGAAATTCCGGCCGATGCGCAGGACGTGAGCGTCACCCAGTCGTCGGGCCGCATCGAGACCTTCGTGACCGTCGGCAAGCCTTCCGCGCTCAAGCCGGTCGGCCAGGGCCTGGAGCTGATCGCCGCCGGCAGTCCGACCGATCTGGTCAAGGGCGAGAAAGCCACCTTCACGCTGAACCTCGATGGGCAGCCCGCCAAGGGGCTTGAGGTGACGGTGACCGCGGGCAACACGCAGTACCGCGACAAGCTCGAGGAAATCAAGCTCAAGACCGACGACAAGGGCCAGTTCAGCGTGACCTGGCCGACCGCCGGCATGTACTGGCTCGACGCCAGCACCAAGGACAACAAGACCACGGTGCCGCAGGCCAGGGAGCGCCGCCTGAGCTACGCGGCCACCCTCGAAGTGATGCCCTGAGGCCGCAACAACGAAGCGGACCTTCTCCCTTGGGCCTTTCGTTCAGCACCTGGCGCGCTGGCGGCTACGCCAACGCGGCCGTTCCACGCCCCGCCGATCCCGCGACGCTCCAGCAACTGGGCGGCGAGACCATGGGCACCACCTGGTCGCTGCGCTTCGACAATCCGCGAATGCTGCCGCTGGCGCGGGTAAGGGAGGCCGTGGAATCAGCGCTCGGCCGCGTGATCGCGCAGATGAGCCACTGGGAGCCGGACTCGGACATCAGCCGGTTCAACCGCGCGCAGGCCGGGTCGCGCCATGTGCTGCCGCCGGAGTTCGCCGCGGTCATGCGATGTGCCTTCCGGTGGGCAGCGGCAAGCGGCGGCGCGATCGACCCGAGCGTGGGTCCGCTGGTCGCGTGCTGGGGCTTCGGGCCGGAAGCGGAACAGGCGGGTCTGCCCGGCGAGGCCGCGCTGGCCGAAGCGCGCGGGCGCGTCGGCTGGTCCCGGCTGGCGTTCGACGAGGGGGAAGGCTCGCTCCTGCAGCCCGGGGGCGCAACGCTCGATCTCTCGGGCATCGCGAAAGGGTTCGCGGTGGACCACGGCATCGAAGCCCTGGGCACACTGGATATCGCCGACGCGCTTCTCGAGGTCGGCGGAGAACTGCGGGGCATCGGGAAACGCCCTGGAGGGCAGCCCTGGCAAGTGCTCGTCGACGGCGATCCTTCCGGCGCGCGCCGCGTGGCGCTCGCGGACACAGCCATCGCCACCTCGGGCGACCGATGGCACCGGCGCTCGCACGAGGGGCGCCACTGGTCGCACACCATCGATCCGCGAACCGGAGAGCCGGCCGCGCACCCGCTGGCCAGCGTCACCGTGCTTCACGCGGAGTGCATGCAGGCCGATGCGCTCGCCACCGTGCTGACGGTGCTCGGGCCGGAAGAAGGATTCGACTTCGCGCAGCGGCACGAGATCGCCGCGCTGTTCGTGAGCCACGGCGATCCGGCGCCAGAGGCGAAGACCACGCGCGCCTGGCCCGCAGCGGCCGCTGCATGAACGACTTCGCCTGGCGCGCACTGGCCGCGGTTTCCACCGTCGCGGCGTATGCAGCGCTCTGTGCGTCGATCTACCTGCGCGAGCGCAGCCGCAAGGCCGAAGCTGCGCGCGACTCGGCGGCGTTATCGGCAGGCAGCGGCGAAGCTCCTGTTCTCGTGCTGTTCGCCAGCCAGACCGGCCAGGCCGAAGCCATCGCGTGGCAGACCGCTCGGCAGCTGAGTGCGGCGAATACGCCGGCGCGCGCGATGGAGCTGAACGCGCTCGATGCATCGACGCTGGCAGCTGCCCCCCGCGCGCTCTTCATCGCGAGCACCTATGGCGAAGGCGATTCGCCGGACGGCGCCAGCGTGTTCGTCGAACGGGTGATGAATTCATCGCCGGCACTGTCTTCGCTGAGCTACGCCGTGCTGGCGCTCGGCGACCGCCAGTACGCCAACTTCTGCGGCTTCGGTCGTGCGCTCGACGAGTGGCTGCAGGCCGCGGGCGCCAGGCGCGAATTCGATCGCATCGAGGTCGACAACAGCGACCCGGCCGCGCTGGCCGCATGGCATGCGCATTGGGGAGACCCGCCCGCATCCGCAGGCGATGCCGAAGGCGCGGGTTTCGCTCCATGGCGGCTCGTCTCGCGCGAGCATCTCAACCCGGGCAGCGCGGGCTGGCCGGTCTTCCATCTCGGGCTGGTGCCTCAGGCCGGCGGACCGCTGCCGTACTGGGCCTCGGGCGATCTTGCGCAGGTGGTCGTCGCGGGCGATCCGAAACGCCCGCGCGACTACTCCATCGCCTCGGTGCATGCCGATGGCGAATTGCAGTTGCTCGTGCGGCAGGAGCGGCATCCGGACGGCACGCTCGGCGCGGCCTCGGGACTGCTCACGTCCACCCTGGGCATCGGCGACACGGTGGCGCTACGCGTGCGGGAGCACCGGAGCTTCCGCCTCGACGGCAACGAAGCACGGCCGCTGATTCTCATCGGCAACGGCACAGGCATCGCCGGGTTGCGCGCGCACCTTCGCGCGCGTGCAGCCATGGGCAGGCACGACAACTGGCTGGTGTTCGGGGAGCGCCAGGTGGCGCACGACTTCCTCTATCGCGATGAGATCGAGGCATGGCAGGCCAACGGAACGCTGAAGCGCCTGGACATGGTGTTCTCGCGCGACCAGGCCGATCGCTTCTACGTGCAGCACCGGCTGCTGCAGTCGGCGGACACCCTGCTGCAGTGGCTGCGCGATGGCGCCGCCATCTACGTCTGCGGCAGCCTTCAAGGAATGGCCTCGGGCGTGGATGCGGCGTTGCGCCAGATCGCGGGTGAGGCGCAGCTCATCGAACTCGCGGCCAGCGGCCGCTATCGGCGAGACGTCTACTGAAGAAGGCCAACTGTTTCGCTCGCGTTGTTGGGCCGCAACGAAATTGACACAACTTTCGGCTTAGTTTCGCTCGGGTGTCAATTTTAGTATTGAGAACCAATATCATTCGCAGCGATTTACGAACATTCGCAAATCGACTCACCCAGCCAGTCCTCCCTCGTATTTCTCCAAGGAATCCAGGTCGTGCGGACACCGCCAGTCGAGTCCTGACGCCCGCCCTTTTCGGAGAAAACTTCATGGCCTACATCAAGAGCCGCAAACACCCTGTTGCGCGTGCCGTTCCACATCTTTCTGGCGCCGCCGCCGCAACGCTGATGGCCATTGCGGCTCCCGGCGCCCTGGCCCAATCGGGTGGGGCGCTGCCTGAAGTGCGCGTGCAGGACTCCGCAGTCACCGACTACAAGGCCGACAACTCGGCCAACCCCAAGTTCACCGCTCCTCTCGTGAACACGCCCCAGACCATCCAGGTCATCAAGGAACAGATCATTCGCGACCAGGGCGCGACCACGCTGACCGAGGCGCTTCGCAACACCCCCGGCGTGGGCACTTTCTTCCTCGGCGAGAACGGCAACACCAATACCGGCGACGCTGTCTTCATGCGCGGCTTCGACAGCTCCAGCGCGATCTTCGTCGACGGCATCCGCGACCTGGGCTCGGTCTCGCGCGACATCTTCAACATCGACCAGGTCGAAGTCGTGAAGGGCCCGTCGGGCACCGACGTGGGCCGCACTTCGCCCACCGGCTACATCAACCTCGTCACCAAGAAGCCGTCGATGGAAGACAGCTTCCTGGGCTCGCTGAGCTTCGGCAGCGCCGACTTCAAGCGCGGCAGCGTCGACTGGAACAAGTCGCTGAGCGGTGCCAACGGCATCGGAGCGGCTTTCCGCCTCAATGCAGTGAGCGAAGACGGCGGCGTGGCCGGCCGCGACTTCGTCAAGAACAAGCGCTGGGCGATCGCGCCTTCTCTCGCCCTCGGCCTGAACAGCCCGACGCGCATCTTCCTCGACTACCTGCACGTCAAGCAGAACAACGTCCCCGACGGCGGCGTCCCCACCATCGGCCTGCCGGGCTACACCACGCCCGACGCCACCGCGATCACCCGCGGCCTGGCCCGCCGCACCTACCTGAACTACGCGCCGCGCGTGGATTCGAGCAACTTCTACGGCACCAGCTCGGACTTCGACAACGTGACGGCCGACATGTTCACCGCGCGCATCGAGCACGACCTCACGCCCGACATCACCATCCGCAACACCACGCGCTACGGCAAGACGTCGCAGGACTACATGCTGACGTCGTTCATGGGCGGCGGACTGACCTCGACGAACGGCGTCGGCACCCTGCCCGCCGTGAATTCCGGCTTCATCAACACCGTCATCCCGACGATCCCGGCAAGCTGGACGATCACGCGCAACCTGCCCACCAACAAGGACCAGGAAAACACGATCTTCACCAACCAGACGAGCGTGTCGGCCAAGTTCAACACGGGCAGCATCAGCCACTCGTTCAACGGCGGCCTCGAATTCATCCGCGAGAAGCAGACGGCCAACAACTTCTACACGCAGGGCTTCGCCAGCGTGGGCACCACGCTGGCAGCCGCCGGCTCCTGGCCCGCCGCCAACCTGTACAACCCGAACCCGTACGTTGCCGGCTACAACCGCATCGCCAACGGCACCGGCTCGGACGGCAGCACCGACACCATCGGCCTGTACGCCTTCGACACCCTGAAGTTCAACGAGCAATGGCAGCTGACCGCCGGCCTGCGCTACGACCACTACTCGACCACCTACAACGCCACTGCGCTGACGCTGGCGCGCACCGGCAACGGCCCGCAGACCTCGACGGTCACGCCGACCAACCTGAAGCTGTCGGACAACCTGCTCTCCGGCAAGATCGGCCTGGTCTACAAGCCGACGGAGAACAGCAGCGTCTACGCGGCCTACGGTACCGCCGCGCAGCCCCCGGGCGGCGCCAACTTCCAGCTGGCCGCCGGCGGCACCGGCAACAGCGCCGGACGCACCGATTTCCTTCCGCAGAAGGCCAAGACCTACGAACTCGGCACCAAGTGGGACGTGATGAACAAGCGCGTGGCCCTGACGGCGGCGCTGTACCGCACCGACGTGAGCAACGAGGTCGTGCAGGACTCCGTCACGCAGCAGTACTTCCAGACCGGCAAGAAGCGCGTGCAGGGCGTGGAACTCGGTGTGTCGGGCGCGCTGACCGACAACTGGGGCGTGAGTTCGGGCTTCACCACCATGAACACCCGTGTGCTGAGCGGCCCCTCGGTGCTGGCGGACGGCTCGACTGCGCTCGCCTACACGCCGAAGAAGGCTTTCACGCTCTGGACCACCTACCAGTTCCCGTTCGGCCTCACGCTGGGCGGCGGCGCGCGCTACAACGGCAAGCTGCAGCGCGGCACCGACGGCGCGGTGGGCACGCCAGCGTATGTCGACTCGTACTGGGTGTTCGACGCGATGGCTTCCTATCGCATCAACAAGAACATCGACATCCAGCTGAACGTGTACAACCTGTTCAACAAGGACTACGTGGCGGCCATCAACAAGAGCGGCTACCGCTACACGCCGGGCATCCCCCGATCGGCCAAGATCACCGCGAACTTCGCGTTCTGACGGTCCTTCTCGCGTGCACCGGGCCGACCCGGTGCGGTGCGACACTCGAGCCCCGGCCCGCGCCGGGGCTTTTCTCATTGCGGAGTTCCTGAAAATGATGCTGCATGTGCCCGAAGTGCTGAGCCCCGAGCAGGTGCGCGAGATGCGCGCCGCACTCGACGCCGCGCAATGGACCGATGGACGCGAAACGGTGGGGGCGCAAGGGGCGCAGGTCAAGCGCAACCGCCAGCTGCCGGAGCATTCTCCTGTGGGCAAGGAGTTGGGCAGCATCGTGCTGGCGGCACTGGCGCGGAACCCGCTCTTCTTCTCGGCCGCTCTTCCATCGCGTTTCGTGCCGCCGCTTTTCAATCGCTACGAGGGAGGCGAGCACTACGGCGTCCATGTCGACGGCGCGGTGCGAGCCTTGCCTGGCACCGGGCAGCAATTGCGCACCGACCTGTCTTGCACCCTCTTCCTGTGCGATCCGGAAGACTACGAGGGGGGAGAGCTGGAGGTGATCGACACTTACGGTTCACACGAGGTGAAGCTTCCGGCGGGAGACCTCATCCTTTATCCGGCGAGCAGCCTTCACCGGGTGCATCCGGTGACTCGCGGTGCGCGGATCTGCTCCTTCTTCTGGCTGCAGAGCATGGTCCGCAGCGATCAGCAGCGCGGGATGCTTTTCGAGCTCGACCAGAACATCCAGAAGCTTCGTGCACGCCTCGGCGAATGCGAGGAAACCGTGGCGCTGACAGGGCACTACCACAACCTGCTGCGGCTCTGGTCGGAGGTCTGACTCCAGGAAGCCGGGTGTTGCATGAATCAGTAACACATAGTTATTGTGAATGCGATGGATTCTTATTTATAATCGCCCACATCCAACAGCCAGCCAACTGCCGCTTTCACCGCCATGATCGTTTGTGTCTGCCGCCGAGTCTCCGACCGCGAAATCGCACGCCATGTGCGCGCCGGGATGACTTTCGACGAAGTGCAATTCGAGCTTGGCGTCGCCACCCAGTGTGGCCAATGTGAAGGTTGCGCGCGCGATATCGTCGCGCAGTGCAGCGCTTCGCACCCGGTTGCCGCATTGAATTGCGAATCGGGTCCGAGAGCGATCCAGCTTGCCAACTCCATCAAGGAAAGCAAAGCATGGAACTCGTCTCGGCACTCGGCGGCAGCCTGATCTTCGTCGCAGGCTCGGTCTGGTGGATCTTTCGCAAGTAGCGCCTGTGGCGTCTTCGTAGCGGTTTTGCTGCAATCGGGGCACCTTTGGGGGTGCCCGCATTCGAATGGTTGATCGTGTCTGACCGCTTCGCCCCCCCTCCTTCCCTCTTCGGCCTTTCGCGCAATGTCGTCATTGCCGGCGGGGTCGTCCTGTTTCACGCCGCCGCGCTCTGGGCGCTCCAGAGCGGGTTGCTGCGCCGTGCCGCCGAAGTGGTGATCCCCGTGGAGATCATCAGCCAGCTCGTCGAACCGCCCAAGCCGGCGCCACCACCACCGCCCCCGCCTCCTCCGCCGGAGAAAAAGGTGGCCAAGGTGCCGCCGCCTCCGCGGCCCCAGGCGATCCGGGAGCCCAAACCGACGCCTGCGCCGAACGCCCCCACGGGCAGCGTCGAGCCGCCTCCGCCTCCAGCGCCCATTCCGCCACCCGCTCCGGAGCCGCCGCCGGCGCCGCCCCCCGCACCGCCGGCGCCCAAGCTGGTCGAAATCAGCGAAGGCCAGACGCAATACGTGCGCGAACCGCGCGTCGTGTTCCCTGCAATGAGCAGGCGCCTGGGCGAATCCGGCGTCGTGGTCATCGCGGTGTATTTCAACAGCGCGGGCATTCCCAAGCGGGCGGAAATCTTCAAGTCCAGCGGTTACGAGCGGCTCGACCAGGCCGCGCGCGAAGCGTTGATGTCTTCGCAAGTGACGCCATTCAAGCAACCGGGGGCCAACGAGGCCACGGTCTACATGCTGAAGGCGCCCATCCGGTTCAATCTTTCCCAGTAATTTTTTGGAGTAGTACGCATGGATTCTCAATTCGGCTTGATGAACGTCTGGAATCAGGGCGATTTCGTCACGAAGGCCGTGGCAGTGCTGCTGATCGGCATGTCGCTCGCGTCGTGGATCGTCATCATCGTCAAGGCGCTCGACGTCATCCGTTACAAGCGTCTCGCCAAGCACTCGCAGGACTTCTGGCACAGCGAAGACTTCGCCACCGCCCTGAACAAGCTGGGCAAGGACGACAGCAACCCCTTCCGCGCACTCGCCCTCGAAGGCCGCGAGGCAGCCGCGCACCACCGCAACACCAAGGCCCACCTGCACGATGCGCTGGATGTGAGCGACTGGATCACGCGCGCCCTGCGCAACGGCATCGACGCCTTCACCGCCCGCCTGCAGACCGGCCTGGCGATCCTGGCTTCGGTCGGCTCCACGGCTCCATTCATCGGGCTGTTCGGCACCGTCTGGGGCATCTACCACGCGCTCATGAGCATCGGCTCGGCCGGCCAGGCAACCATCGACAAGGTGGCCGGCCCGATCGGAGAAGCGCTGATCATGACGGCCCTCGGCCTTGCCGTCGCCATTCCGGCGGTGCTGGGCTACAACGCGCTGGTGCGGGGCAACAAGTTCGTGCTGACCAAACTCAACGCCTTCGCCCATGACCTGCACGCCTACTTCGTGACCGGCGCGCGTGTGCAAAGCGGCGGCAGCGACGCCATCGTCGTCCCGCTCAAGAAGGGCTGAGCATCATGGCCTTCGGAACACAAGACGAACCCGATGAGGTGATGAACGAGATCAACATGACGCCGCTGGTCGACGTCATGCTGGTTCTGCTCATCATCTTCATCATCACCGTGCCGGTGATGAAGCACGCGGTCAACATCGACCTGCCGCGCGCCACCAGCGAGCCGGAGCAGCCCAAGCCGCAGAACATCCTGTTCAGCGTGACTGCCGACGGCGCCTACTACTGGAACGAGCAGAAGATCGACGACAGTGAGTTGCCCGGTCGCTTGGCCGCAGAAGCCGCCAAGGAGCCGCAGCCCGAGCTCCACATTCGCGGCGACAAGGCTGTTCGCTACGAACGAGTGGCCAAGGCGATGTCGGAAGCCCGTGAAGCCGGCGTGCGCAAGATCGGTTTTGTCACGGAACCCGACCCCAAGTGAGCTGAAAGAAAGAGAGCAAGCAAAAAAAGTTGATCGCGGCGATTGACTTCTACTTGCGAATCATTATCATTCACTCATCGCTTCGATAAGGGAACCACAGATGCCAGCCACACCGAATGCCTTTTCTGTTCTGAACCATCCTTCGCTCGACCAGTCGGGTGGCGGCCATGCGTCGATCCAGGCAACGCGTCCGGTGCCGATGCTCGAAAGCACGGAGCTTCTGAAAGGAAGCAAAACCGTCGGCATCATGCACAACGGCTCCCTCTATCGGCTGCAAGCCACCAAACTCGGCAAGCTGATCCTGACCAAGTAAGTCATCCAGCCCGCCCTTCGCGCAAGTTTCATCGTGGGGCGACTCAAGGAGATTCATCTCCGAAGGGTCGTTTTTTGCTAGCCAACGGTTCGCCGACTAGCCAAGCTTTTTTTCCACGCTGAAGCAGCCCAAACAAAAACGCCGACCTCGAAGTCGGCGTTTTGCTTTGTGCGGAGAAAACTCAGAGGCCCAGAGCCGCGATGCCGGCCTTGGCGATCTGCGCGTCTTCATTCGACTTCACGCCGCTCACGCCGACTGCGCCGATCACGTGGCCGTCCTTCACGATCGGCACGCCGCCTTCGAGCAGGCCCTGCACTTCAGGCGCCGTAAGGAACGCGGTCCGGCCACCGTTGATGATGTCCTCGTAGACCTTGCTTTCGCGTCGCCCCATGGCTGCCGTGTGGGCCTTGGCGGGAGCGATGTGCGAAGACAGGGCCGCCGCGCCGTCCAGGCGCTGCAGCCAGAGCAGGTTGCCGGCGTCGTCCGAGATCGCGATGGTCACTGCCCAGTTGTTCTTGAGAGCCTCGGCTTCGGCCGCTGCGGCGATGGTCTTGACGTCGGCGAGTTCGAGGAATGACTTGGTCTTCATGATGGATGAGCTCAGTTTGCGTGAAACCCGAGAGCATAACGGCCATGGCGCCAGGGGCGCCTTCAGGGCTTGGGAACACCCCGCATACGGTTTTTCCGGTACCCCCTCTTGCGGCCCCCTAGAATGCGCCCAACTGCGTCATGCAGCAACCACAGGAGCTCCGGCCATGAACGACCGCGTTACCACCCTAGACACTTCTTCCGGCTACGGCCAGCCATTGGCGCAGGCTGAGCGCCAGCGCGTGCTGCGCAATACCTACTGGCTTCTCGCACTGAGCCTGCTGCCCACCGTGTTGGGCGCCTGGGTCGGCGTCAGCACCGGCATCACCCGCTCGCTCACCGGTGGCCTGGGCCTTATCGTCTTCCTCGGCGGTGCCTTCGGCTTCATGTTCGCCATCGAGAAAACCAAGAACTCCGCGGCCGGCGTGCCCGTGCTGCTGGCATTCACGTTCTTCATGGGCCTGATGCTGTCGCGCCTGATCGCGATGGTGCTCGGCTTCAAGAACGGGTCCGAACTCATCATGACGGCATTCGGCGGCACCGCTGGCGTGTTCTTCGTGATGGCCTCGCTGGCCACCGTCATCAAGCGCGACCTGTCGGGCATGGGCAAGTTCCTGTTCGTCGGCGCAATGGTTCTGATGATCGGCGCGATCATCAACGTGTTCGTCGGCTCGACCACCGGCATGCTGGTCATCTCGGTTGCCGCCATCGGCATCTTCTCGGCCTACATGCTCTATGACCTGAAGCAGATCATGGACGGCGGCGAAACCAACTACATCAGCGCCACGCTCGCCCTGTACCTCGACCTGTTCAATGTGTTCCAGAGCCTGCTGGCACTGCTGGGCATCTTCGGCGGCGAGCGCGACTGAGCGACGCACACGCGTCCAACGAAAAGGGCCCCTCCGG
>NZ_RXFT01000026.1 GCF_003952165.1 Variovorax guangxiensis
GCATTGTGAAATTCAAGATTGCGGAGTTTCGCGGGGCTGTCAGCACCTTGAACTGGAGCCGTACCGATCTGCATGGTTCGACGCGTTCGGAGTGGTTGAAGCAGGACGTTCGCAGCCGTTTGCAAAGGCATATCGACACGGTGGAAGCGATGCTCCCGCACGTTGCCGCACGATTCGCCCATGACATCGATCATGCGCGGTCTTCGATCCAGTCGGCCGAAGAAATGATTGACCGGTGGGCAGCAGCGAAGGCGAGCGAGAACGCCGGCGCCGTGTCTGCTGACAAACCTGCAGCACCGCCAGCAATGGCGAGCCTCATCGAATTTTTCGGCGAACCGATCCACACCGTCACTCGCGCAGATCTGCTGGAAATGGGCGACCTGGTGGACGTGTCCACTACTGCCAAGGAAGCCGGTTTCAAGATTCCCGTGGCGCTCACGCGTGCGGTATGGGCGGATTGCGTCGAGTGGTCCCCGACGGATACGCACCGCACGGGCGCGGCGCAGGATGAGGCCGGCCGGCTTTGGGATGTCCTGTGCATCGCGATGTTCGCGGCACGCCAAAACAAGAACACAGGTCTTCTGACGTACCAGCTTCGCCGAGTGGCCCGCGACGGCCAGGGCCTCACGCCCCAACTCGTCGACCTGAAGATGGTTTGCAGCGGAGGCGATGACGGCGAGCCCGTCATCACGATTCTTCAACCCTCGGAAGACTGAGCCCACAAAGCGAAGCCCGGCCGCTGCGCTAACAGCGGCTGGGCCTCTAACCACACGCGCGCAGGGAGGAAACGCGAACATGGCTAAGGCGAATCTTATCGGGCCGGGTGCCCACAAAAAGGAATTGACATCGCTTCTGCGCGACAACGCACGGAGACATCGTTTGTCGACGGTCTTCAGCGACTTCGTAGAGCTGGGAGCACTGGCCGTGAGCAACAAGGTCGACAAGCTCCAGTACGACAAGCGCGAGGCGCGGTATCTCGAAATCGTCGGACGCTACGAACGTGAGGAAGTCGAGCGCTTCCCGATCATGTTCGGACTGTTGGCCGACTGGCTCGCTTGCGGGTTCTCCGACTGCCTCGGTGACTTGTTCATGTCGCTGGAGCTGGGTGACAACTTCAAGGGCCAGTTCTTCACGCCCTACTCTGTCTCTTCGCTCATGGCCGCGTTGACCATTGGCGATGCGACAAGCGAGGTCGAACGGAAGGGATTCATCACCTTTAACGAGCCCGCATGCGGCTCTGCCGGGATGCTGATCGCGTGTGCTGAAGCGCTCACCGCGCAGCAGCTCGACCACACGCGGCACATGCACGCAATCGCGATCGATATCGACGCGACAGCCGTGCATATGGCCTACCTTCAACTGTCGTTACTCGGGGTGCCCGCGATCGTGATCCACGGCAACGCTTTGACGTTGAAGGAGTACGGGCACTGGGTCACGCCGATGCACGTTCTCGGCGGGTGGGACTGCCGCCTGCGCCGCGCTGAAGCGCTGCGCCAGGCTGTCGAGCTGCTTAGCGCAGCCGAGCCGGCCCCGGTGCACATCGAGCCTGAGCTGGCCGCCACGGACCCGTCAGCCGACGAAGAACCAGAGCCACACCACGCCGGGGCATCGGCGACAGCCGATGCAATGGCCAATGCAACCCGTGAAATCGTCGCTCAGCGCGCCGAGCAACTGGGGCTGTTCTCATGAGCAGCATTTTTCACCGTCACTACAGGAGAGAACGTATGGAACAAAAGCAAAACGCGACACCGCTCACGGTGCGCTACATCGGCGACGTGCCTGCGACATTGCGCAGCTGGTGCGACGCACACGCGCACCAGGTCGTCGAAGTCGATGCCGGCTATGGCTATTCGACAGACAGAGACGGCGGTTTCGCTTACGACGTGCTGCTGCGGCCCGGCTGGTCCATGAGCGATGACGCTTGCCATACGCTGATCGAACCGACTGTGAAGGCGATGCTGGCCCAGCTCCGCAGCATCGCGCCTTGCGATTGCGATTCCTGCAAGGCGGAAAAAAGCCGCTAGCACGCTCTGCGCGACCCTGCCAAAACATCCGTTTTGGCAGGGTTCGCGTGTACCATCGCGCCGAGGCGCCGTACAAAGAAAAACGCCCCGGGGGGTAAAGCCGGGGCGTCGTCACAAAATCGATACTTACGGGACTCTCATTCATGACGCGGAAGCATCTTACTTCAATCGGCCTGGCTCTCGCCGTGGCCTTCGCCTCAGCCCATGCGCCCGCTGCGCAGCGCGTTCCACTCACCGGCGCGACGGTCGATGTCTACTTCGCTCCCCAGGACGAAATCGGTCCCCCCGTCGCGGACCTGATCCGCAGCGCGAAGCGTCGCGTTTGGGTTGCCGGGTACTACTTCACGCATGCCGAGGTCGGCAAGGCGCTTCGCGAAGCGAAGGGACGTGGTATCGACGTGCGCGTGGTCCTCGATTCCTCGCAGTTCCGTGACGCCCAATACAGCGGCGCCACTTACCTGCTCAATGCCGGCGTGCCAGTCTGGATGAATGACCGCCACGCGGTCATGCATCACAAGTTCATTGTGGTCGACGACGACCGCACCGCCTTCGGCAGCGCGAACTTCACGAAGGCCGCCATGGGCGGCCGGAAGGTCGACCCGGCGAAATCGAATGCCGAGAACTTCAATATCTTCTTCGGCGTGCCTGCCCTGACCAAGCAGTACGCCGACGAATTTGGCCGCCTTGCGGCCGAGTCAGTTTTGCAACGCGACAGGAGCTGATGCAATGGCAATGGACAAATCCTCTTTCGACGAAATCGCATTCCGCGATCAACTGATCGCGGGCGGCATCGAGCCTTTGAGTGCAAGCAAGACGGCACGAAAGACGGCCGAGGCCCGCGGCCTGACGCCCGCCGTGCCTGCGGCCAAAAAACGCGCCGTGGCCAAGGCCAAGGCACTGGAAGGCGATCTGTTTGCCGAACAGATCGCAGCGCCGGAGGTCTTGCCGGCGTTGCTCCCCGCAACGCCCAAACCGGTGCGCCTGCTCGATGAGCGGATCATCAAGACCGGCGCCGCGATCGCTGCCGCCCCGCCCCGTGGCGAGGAAATGCAGTTCATGCACGCGATCATGTGCCAGGTCGGCTTGCCCCGATCGAAGGTCGAGGGTACGGAATTCGAGCGCAAGTGCGGCGGCGCCGCACTGAGCATCGGCGCCGGCAAGCTCTGGGACGGAGAGAAGTTCGTGCAGCAGCCGATCCCCTACGGGACGCTGCCGCGCCTCATGCTCGCGTGGATGAACACCTATGCCGTGCGTGAAAGCACTCCGCAGATCCCCGTCGGCGACAGCGCCAGCCAGTTCCTTCGCATGCTTGGCAAGGACACCAGCGGCGGGAAGAAAGGCACATTCACGATGTTCCGCAAGCAGGTACAGGCGCTATCCGCCTGCCGCATGACGCTGGGTTTCAATGCTGATGGCAAGGCCTACACGTACGAGGGCAAGCCCATCAAGCAATTCGAGGCTTGGCTACAGGCGACAGACGAACAGCGGCCCTTGTGGCCCGGTGTCGTGACGTTCTCGGACGATTACTACACGACGCTGAAGAAGCACGCCGTCCCGATCGACGTTCGCGCCTTCGCGACGCTCAAGGGCTCTGCCCTTTCGATGGACATCTACACCTTCCTCGCGGATCGGCTGCACCGCATTACGGGCCGCCCGGTGATGCTGTATTGGGCCAACCTTCGAGAGCAGTTCGGCCAGGAGTATCAAGGGCTCAATGCCGACAAGGACTTCAAGAAGAAGTTCTTGCGCGCGTTGCGCGACGTGCAGGCTGTGTACCCCTTTGCCAAAGTCAAACAGGTCACTGGCGGCCTTCTGCTCATGGCCTCGCCCCCGCCAATCCCCTACAAGCCCTGACGGCCGTAGCGGATCAATTCTCCCTGCGGCTCACGCCGCTTCATGCCCCGCCTCGTGCGGGGCTTTTTTGTGGCCACCACCATGAAAATATCGCACTTTTTGCGCTTCATGAGCGTGAAATGCGTGAATTTCATGTTATGCGTGCGCGGAATCGGCCCCCCCTATCGCGGTGCTGCTGGTGCATGGCCAGCCTATCCAGGCCGTCGCGTAATGAATGCGAAGGCATGCATCCCCGCACCAGACCTCAGACGGAGCGCACGCGGTATCGGACCCCCCCGCCCAGCCTGTGGACAGTGAAGTTATCCACGCGGTATCGGACCCCCCAACCCTCGCAGGATCGGCCCCCATTGCCACGCGGTATCGGCCTCCCCAACCCTCGCGGAATCGGGCCCCTTAGCCCGCGCGGTATTGGCCCTCCCCTAAACCTGTAAGGTTGCCTTTAAGGTTCCCATATTCTTTTCCTTTACTTTTACCGGTAATTGAGGGCCGCGCCCGGTGGATAAGTTCGCCGACGAGTTCGGCCGCGGGGGGAAAGAATTCGCGTGGCCCTTCGGGCCATGAAATGGCCTGCTGCGCAGCTCCTTCGGAGCTGACTTGCATGCAACAGCCACGAAGGGGCTTCGCCCCATTAAATGACCCCGCCTTGCGGGGTTGCCCTGGCCCCCAACAGCCGGCTGTAGGCTTCGCCTCAGCCACAGACAAAAAACCGTCCAGGGCATGCGAGGACCGCGCGCGAGGGCATGTGTTCGGCGGGATACGGAGTTCGATCCGCTTAAGCGGATCGAAGCCCTACCGGGCCGGCTCCTACCGCCTCACCCGACAGTCCCCCGGACTGTCGGGCTACGCACCTGCATGCCCTCGAAGATCCTCTGTGCCTTGCCACGGCCGCAGGTTGTTCTTCAGAGAAGGGGGTTCCCAGGTCCGGGGGAATAAGGGCCGCCATGGGGGCGCAAAGGCCGCTGGAGGCGTTTTCTGGAAAAGAACAGGGCTACCCACGTCCTGGAGCCCGAGGGCCTTAAACGGCCTGTGTTGACTTGCCGCCCCGCCCTGCGGGTCTTCGCCGTGGAAGACCCGCTTTGCAGGAAGGGGCATTGAGACAGGTACCGCATCGCCAGAGGCGGCGATGCTGCGCTTGGTCGGGCGCTACTTAGCGAGGTTGACGAGGCCGGCCTTGATGCGGAAAAGCTCCCACAACCCCGCGTGCATACGCCGGTCGCCAGCTTCCCACTGTTGCCAGGTTCGCAGCGAGCTGTGAATGAGCGTTGCAGCCTGTGTTTGTGTCAGGCCGGTTGCTTCGCGCGCCGTGCAAATGTCGGCCGGCGTTGGATTTGACGAAGGCCCTTTCGGGCCTCGGTTTGGGTGGTTGGGCATCACACCCTTCCCGAGTTGCCGACATGGCGCATGCCACCATGACGGACGCGAGCCCTGAATTGTTCTCTGGCCTCGTTTTCGAGGGTGGCCTGGATGGCGTCTCTGATGACGCGCGCATCGGCCGCAGATAGGCCGTACTTATGCGCTGTATCGAATGCTGCGTCGGCCGAACCTACGCGGCGTGCAAGCGCGAGCGCTTCCGCCTGGTGCTGTGCGGTCATACGGCACTCCCTTCGGCAATCTGAGCGGCCGTGTCGACGGCAGTATTGCGCAGCAGCCAGCACGATTCGAGGATCGCGCCCTGCCCTTCGACGATGGCCTGTGCGTCGCTGTTATCGCACTCGCACAGCTCGGCCACGGCATCGGTGACATCCCGCTCCCATTCAAGGCGAAGTGACATCTTCAATCTCCAGCCCCTGAGTCCCGAGGCGCGGTGGACACAAAGGCTGCATCCATGCCTGTAAGTATACGCTCATCGAGCGCATTTGTCTCCCAATATCGTGTTATTTGTTGTGTTATTTTTGTGTTATCGTGTTATAATTTCCCCGTCAGATCCTCTGACACTTCATCAATCAAGCACAGGGAATTCATCATGAACAAAGGTAGTTTTGTCGGCCGCATTGCTAAGGCTCCGGTCTATCGTGATGGTGGTCGTACGCCGGTTTGCTTCTTCACGTTGATCCGCAACGAGTACGCCGGCAAGGACGAGGCGACGGGTGATGCTCGCGAAGAGCGCAAGGTTGCGATTCCGTTCACGATCTTCGGCGCACGGGCCAAGACGATTTCGGAGTTTGCCTATGTCGGCGATCAACTCGTCGTCGAGTACCGCCTGGTCAACAATGACCGCGAGGTCCAGGGCGAGACGGAGTACGGGTACAGCTTCATCGTCGACGACTTCGAGTTCGGTGCACCTGGCGAGACGAAGCGCCAGAAGCTTTCGCAGCAGCAGCGAGGCTGATTGATGACAGGCGATGCAGTGACCGCCACCGAGTTCGACAGGGTGAAGCTGCTGCATTGTCGTCGCTGGGAGGCTCGTTCACTGGAAGCAGTGCGGGCCTTGCTGGTCGATCAAAAGCGGCTCAAAGACGTGGCGACAGATTACGGGATGAAGCCACAAAACGTGAACACCTTGAGGCGCCGATTCCTGGCCAAGATGGAGAAGGCAAAGGCAGTGAAGCTGCCCACTTCCGAATTCATGGCGGCCGTGGCGCCGGAAGGTGTTTCTGTTCTGGAGCCGTTCGCGAGCGACATCAAGCAGCTCGTCAATCACGGTTACTCACAAGCGCAGGTCAGTGAATTCCTTCGAGCCAACGAAGTGAATTTCACGGACAGCGAACTCAGCAATTTTTTAGGGGTATTGAATGAAAACACTGGTTCTGGCGAATCAAAAGGGCGGCGTCGGTAAAAGCGCCATCGGTTGCCAGTACGCGTACTACCTGGCGCAGCAAGGCCAGCGCGTTCTGTTCATCGATCTCGATCATCAAATGAACTCGTCGAAAGCGTTGGCCAAAAATAGCAAGGTCACTTCGGCCGAGCTCACGTCCAGCGCGTTGCTCGCTGGCCAGCTCGATGCGTTGCCTGACGCGCCTTTCGTGCTGGTGCCGGGTGATGACGTTCTGAGCGGCTTGGAACGTCAGCCGGGCGAACACAACAACTACGTGAACGCGTTGAAAGCTTTTCTTGAGAAGGTCGACGGGCAGTTCGATGCTTGCATCATCGACACGAATCCGAACCCTGATATTCGCTATGCCGCGGCTCTGATCACTGGGCAGTTTCTGCTGTCGCCTATCGAGCTGAATCAGGAAGCCATCGATGGCATCGGCGGCCTGCTCAATCACAAGCGCTATGGCTACCGGAAGATCAAGGCGGCGATCAACACGCAGCTCGACTTGATCGGCATCTTGCCCAACCTGGTCGAGCCTACGCCGTTTCAAAAAGGCAACTTCAAGCAATTGGTGGAGCACTTCTCGCAGTTGCTCATCGTGATCGATCCCGAAAAGAAGCGCTTCGCGTTCATCCCGACCCGGACGGCCATTGCCGAGGCGCAGGCCGAAGGCGCGTACCTGGCTGACATGAAGAAAACGTCCGCTCGTGACGCTTGGCGCGAAATCAAGCCGTCTTTCGAGGCGATCGCAAAACGCATGGCTCTTGAGGTTTAAAGAAATGGCAATTGACCTGTCCGCACTCGACGAAGCGCCTATCGTCGCTTCGCCCAAAGCAGCGCCTGCAAAGCAGGTGAAGACCGCGCCTCGCGCGCCGATCGGCCTCTTCGTGGAAGACGCGGATCAGCCACGAACCGAATTCGACGACGTTGAATTCGAGGAATTCTGCGAAGACGTGAAAGAGCATGGAATTCTTCAGCCGCTGGTTGTCATCGAGCGGGCCGACGGCAAACTGTTGATTCGCTTCGGTGCCCGCCGCTTTCGCGCCGGCACCCGGCTCGGGCTCACCGAACTGCCCTATGTGGTTACGGAAGATCCTCGCCAACTCGACGACTACGCCCAGGTCAGCGAGAACGAACGTCGCAAGGGATTGCAGCCGCTGGAACTGGCGAACTTCATTGCGAAGCGCCTGAAGGCCGGTGATAAAAAGAAGACGATCGCCAGTAAGTTGAAGATCGACCCGAGCGCCGTTACGCACCTGCTTGCACTGACGGATGCGCCGCCCTTCCTGCTGGAGCTGTATCACAGCCGCAAGTGCCGTACAGCGCAATACCTGTACACCCTGCGCAACCTGCATACGCAGAACCCCGAGCTGGTGGAAAACCGGACGGCAGCGGCAGAGGAAATTGACCGTGCCTTCCTGGCGGCACTCTCGGAAGAGGTCGCGCCCTCGAAGCCCGCGACCACCACCACGCCCCCCGAAAGCGGCGCCTTGAAAGACCCTCTTGATAATATCAAGGGCGATTCCGAAGGCTCCAGCGGTGACGGTGACTCCAGCCACGATGCCCCCGACGATCCCGGCACGGGCGGACCGGACGTGCAGCACATTCCAGCGCACAACCCGGACCTCGAAAACGATCCGCCTGGTCCAAGCGATCCAGACAAGCTCAAGAAGCCGCTGCTGCTCGCCAAGTTCGGCGACAAGGAGGTGATGGTTGTCCTGAAGAAGCGCCCTTCTTCGGCCGGGCTCGTTTTCATCAGGTACGAAGACAGCAACCTCGAAGAAGAGGTCAACATCAGCGATGTCGTTCTGACCTTGTTGACGGACTCCAAGGTGTGAGCACCAAAGCCCTCCCCGAGCGAGCCAAGCACCGCCTGCGCCTAGCGGCCGGCTTGCTCCGCTCGGAGGGGCACACCTTCGACGTGCCCCGTGATGAGTTCTACGACCAGGTGCAAAAGGCTCTGGCCGGCCTGAGTGCAGAGCGCCAGGCGCGACTGAAATCTCTCGTCGACTGGGTGGAGGTCTACGACAACGCCCTCCCCTCTCAGGTTCCGACATCCTCCAAGCGTTCCTGACAGTCACCGCAGATCAGGTTCAGATTCGGCTTGCCCCACGCGTTCACGCCGCACTTGCTGCACGAGTACTTCCGGCGATTCGACTTCGACGTCGGCGCCTCCAGCTCGACGCCCATGGCGATCAGGTCCGCAGCTTCCACCCCCTCTACCGCTCCCGCCATCACCTGGTCAACCAGTTTCTGGACCGGCAGCCGATCGCGCCATGTGATCGCGAGCCTCGACAGCAGCTCATTGCAAGCCGCCTCGAACTGCCCCCCTTCGATGATGTAGTCCATCATCTGCTCGCCGACCTTCTTCCCGCCAGGCTCTCCCGTGTTTGACGGCATGAGCCCGATCGCCTCCATCTTCGCGCCCCACTCTTTGTTGTGATAGCTGCGTCGGCCTGGCTTGCCGAAGTGGAACTGCCATTGATGAGCCATTTCGTGCACCAGCGTCTGCATGATTTCAGACACAGGGATCACCGCGAACATGGCCGGGTTCATGGCTATCTCGTCCGTCTTCTCCCCTGAGCTGTTGACGAATCGCTCGCAAGCGAAATACCCGTAAGACCGTTTATCGCGCTGAAAGGTCAGAAGGCACTTCGGCAACTGGCCGTCGAAAAGCGCTTCATTGAAATGGTCATAGGCAGTTTCCAGCTCTGAGTACGCTTCGTGCGTGGGTTGCATCGCTCCCCCTTTTTTTTTGGATTGTGCAATCCACATTGTGCCGGAGTTTATGGATTGTGCAATCCAGAAATCACTAGACAAATAATAATAAGAATGCTATTATTATTCTTATTACCAAGGAGCCCGGACATGGAACTGAATCCCGAAATCCGTGAGCGAGTCATCGCGGCGGCCAATGCGTTGTACGAGCAAGGTGGTCGGGTTGACTTCCCTCGCGTCGACGACGTGCGCCGCCTGGCCAAGGTCAACATGAATGACGCCTCGATCGTCATGAAGGATTGGCGCCGGCAGCAGACAGCCACGCCGTCCACCGCTCCGATCGCGGTGCCCGATCGCCTGCGCCTTGCGCACGAAACCGCCCTCGCCCAGACATGGGCCGAGGCCCAGGACATTGCCAACCAGGCACTCCACGCGGCACAGGCAGCATGGGATCTGGAGCGAGCTGAAGCGGACGCGGTACGTGCTGAACTCTCGGCCGCCTTCGACGGCCAGGCCGTCGAGCTGGAGACGGTGCGTGGCTCGGTGCTCACCCTCGAAGCGCAAGCAACCGCATCAGCGGCGCGCTTGGCCGAGTTGACTCAATCGCTCACAGCGATGACCGAGCGTGCCGCCACGGCAGAAGCCCGAGCTGTAGAAATCGAACGCCGGGCCGATGACCTCCGGGTCGAGTTGGACCATGCGCATGAGGCCCGCCAGCGCTCAGACGCCGAAATCACTCGTCTCAACAGCGCCCTCTCCGCTGCCCAGGATGCAGTCAAGGTCGCCGTGGCAGAGCTGGAAACCGAGCGCCGAAGGCACGTCGAATCCGTCGCTAAGCTGGAGGGCGTGAGCGCCGACCTGGCAACCGCAAGGGCCAATTCGGCCTCCGATCGTGCACTCGCTGCTAAGGCTCAAGCCGGGCTCGAAGCCGCCAACGGCAAAGCCGGCGAACTGGCCCAGGAAGCAGCAAACCTCCGAGGCCGCCTCGATGCGATTGCTGCCAGCGCCGAGTTGGCGCAAACGGCGGTCGATGCCGCCAACGCAAGAGCCGCCGAGGCGACACGCGAAGCTGCTACGCTCCGCGGCCGTCTTGAAGCGATGGAAGCCAATCGCACCGAGCTGCTGCAAGCCCTTGGCGGTGCGCAGCCAAGCACCGAGGGCGCCGCGAAAACGCCTGGCAGTGGCGGCACCCGCAAGCGGTAATGCTCATGAATCCCGCTGACATCTGCGAGTGGGCCGGGTCACTGTTGGGGATTGCGGGCGCTTTGCTGCTCGCCCTTAATCTCAGAATTTCCCGGTACGGCTGGTTTGTGTTCCTGGCCGCCAACGTTGCCATGATTGCCTTCGCGCTGTTGATCGACCGTCGGGGGTTGCTGCTGCAACAGGTCACGTTCACCGGAACGAGCCTGATCGGCATCCACAGGGCAGGGTTCAAGTTCAAGCTGCAGCATCGCCAAGATTGACGATGAACGATCGCTAGCCGCGATCGAAAAATCAACAGGCGCGCAGGGCGCGCAAGTCAGGCGAAGCCTGCCTTGACGGCTGGCTTTGGGGCCGCGTCACGCAGGGCGTGACGCTTCTCCCCTTGCGCCTCGCCCGGTTATGGATTGTGCAATCCACAACCGACCTCGGCGGGGGAGGGGCGCCGAAAACGCTTGATATTCACAAGAAAAGGGAGTGAGGGAGACTATTGCAGGATAGGCACTAGGTGCCGTTTGCAATGCCATTGGCATTGCGTTACGCTTGCGCGTCGTGTTTTAGGGGGATTGTTGGGATGGTTGAGGCTCGAAAACGGCCGACTCAGATCGTGGTCGACCTGCTGCACCTACGGAAGCCATGGGACGATTGGTGCCGTGCCCGGAGCACGACTCCAAGCGATGCCTTTCGCCAAATCGTGGCGAAGCTGACAGGGCAGGGCGAACAGCTCACCCCCCATGCGGTCGTCGTTGACGAACCTGAAAAGCCCACCGTCAAGAAGAAAATCAGCCTGACCCCATCCGAGTGGGAGGCTATTGAAAAGCAGGCATTAACCGATGGCTTCTCGCCTGCCCGCTGGATCGTGGCGACGATCCGCGCCAGGCTGACCACCACGCCTCAGCTCGGCCAGACCGACATCGAGGCACTGACGCAATCGAATCTGCTGCTCCTGGCTATGGGGCGGAATCTGAATCAGATTGCTAAGGCTCTAAATGCCGCGCCCGAAACCCGAGCCGCCTACAAAGTCCACGTCATAGAAGAGGCGAGGGCGCTCATCGCGGAACACACGACCCAGGTTTCCAAGGCCATGGCCGCCAACTCGAAGCGCTGGAGAATAGAGTGAGCACGAAGACATACGTCGACGGCATGCTGGTCGACTGGGGCACGAAGCTCTTCAATCAAACTCCGATCAAGGCCAAAGGCCCGAAGAAGGGGCTTACCGGCGTGCCGCTGGTGCCGAAGCCGAAAAAGAAGGGAAAGAGCGGTGGCGCGGTTCAGAAGCTCGATGCCAAGGCCATCCGCAGCAAGCTGGGCTCGATCGCGAAGAAGCCGCCCGAAGTCATGGTCAAGATTTCCGGGGGAGGGAAGGGTATGCGCCACATCAAGTCGCATCTTGATTACATCTCCCGGAATGGAAAGATCGAACTCGAGAACGAAGAGGGCGACGTGCTCACGGGGATAGAAGATCTGCGCGAGCTGCGCAAGGAATGGCAAGACGGTGGCAGTCGTATTGCGGATGAAAGCGATGTCCGTGAGGCGTTCAACATCGTTTTGTCGATGCCAGCGGGCACCGACGAACTGGCGGTTAAGCGCGCAGCGCGCGACTTCGCCGCCCAAGAATTCGACGGCCATCAATACGTGATGGCGCTGCACACCTTTGCCACCGACCCAGATCCGAAGCCGTCTAAGAACCCCCATGTTCACCTGGCCGTGAAGGCTCAGGCTGCGGACGGCACACGCCTCAATCCACGTAAGGCGGACTTGCAGCGCTGGCGGGAAGGCTTCGCAGAAGCCTTGCGCGAGCACGGGGTGGAAGCGGCTGCAACAAATCGGCAGCAGCGCCTTAAGCGCGACAGAGGTGAAAAGCAACCAGTGCGGCAGATGCGCGAACGAGGTGCCACCTTGGACAGGGTAGGGAAGGGCGGTGCGAGCCCGGAGCGTATTGCAAAGGCCAAGCGCACTGAAGCCAAGGTCGCCAACCGATACAAGAAGATCACGAAAGCCCTTGCCTCGTCGCCAGATGTCGAGGATCGAAAGCTAGCCGTCGGCCTTGTGGAGCGGCTGGCGGAAGAGCGTCGAAACGAGCCGATCCGCGGCAAGCCTGGCAGGCCAGCGAAGGACACTGAGCGCTAATGCTCCCAAAAAAAAGACCTCCCGAAGGAGGTCGTAAAACTGCCGAAGCGGGGGAGGGAGGAGGGGAGGGTGCTCCGGCAGGGAATCGTGGCTTCTAGGAGCGTTTCTGGAGGCGCTTGCGGCCTTCCGTCAACCAGGCGCGCGCCTCTCCTTCATTTCCGATATCGATCGCAGCGAACAACTCGGCCAAGCCGCCGATCACATCCGCCTTAGCCAATGTGCCGGCGCGGTAGTCGTCGAGCACGTGGCCGATCAACGCATCGAAGTTGTTGTGGTCCTGCTCAGTCAGTATTCCAGGGCGTTGCATCGTCATCCTTTCCTTGTTCGGGTCGTCAGTCTGGCCACCAAGTTTGCGGGTCACGTCAGAAGTTAATTCGTGCACGCAGACTCCAGTTTTGTCGTTGGTCAATAATTCACCCAAAGCTTTGCCTAAAGCCTCTCGATCTTCTGTAACCAGCCAAGTCACCCAATTGTTCGCGGCTGCGGGGGCATGGGTCATGATTGGGCGCGGTTGTTGTTCCCCTGAAAATCCCCGAAGGCTTGGTCAGTTCCTCTGGTCAAGCCGCGCTGCGCCTCGTGCAACGCGTTCTCTATGTGCACCTGCACCGGGACATCGACCCCAGCTCGTTCACATAGCTCAGCTGCCTGCGACAACGCCAGCACTGCGGCTTTTACGGCGATGATCGCCTTGCTTTCTGCTTGCGTATCGACGGCGCGCCACACAAAGACCACTTCTGGTGCCCAGTGCAGAGAGTCGTTTTGCGATCGGAATAGGTCGTTCTCGTAGCGACCACGAACGCCAAATGAATCTGGATCTCGATCCACCATGGCGAAAGTCCAAAAATGAACCGCCTGCCCATTGGCTGGGTGTTGGAGTTCCGTGAAAACGAGCTTGGATTTCGGCACCGCTCTTGCATCGTTAACAGTCATGAATGCTCTCCATCGCGCCCGGCCTGGTCGCCGCCGAGAGCAGGCAGCTTCACTACAGGGTTCGCGGGATTCAGTAGTGTCGCGGGGTCTGTGTCGCTGTACAGCGCCTGGAGGCGGGTATTCAGGTCGCCGGCCTGGTCGACGTGGCTCGATGTCACCCGGCAGATACTGATGCCGAGCTTGTCGAGCGCAGCGATCACGTGTTCTGCAAAAGCGATGTCCGCGCCATCAAGCATTCCGGTTTGCAGTCGTTCATGAACCTTCTCCGCCAACTCTGTTGGTCCCAGATGCCGCCACCTCGCGACAATGACTGCGTTCCCGATTTCGGACTTCACGGCGAAAGGGATCTGCGCCGCAATCCCGCCATGTACCAGCTCAAAGCCATGCTGGAATGCTGTGTACTGGAAGGCTTGGAGCATCGCTTGCCACATATGCGCATTCGTAATGTTGTGCACACTTGCAGCAAGATCCTCAGACACTTCCGCCGTGTCACCGGCCATTGGGGGAGTCGGTTGTTGCGTTGCTGCTGGAGCCACAACGTAGCCATTTGGGAGCACGACAATGTTGCCGGCCGCCGCCGTCTTAAAGTGCTGGCGCAGCCTGCGGTGCAGGTCTTCGGTGTAGTGATTCCGATACCCAGGCAATGATGCAAGTGGCCCTGTCGATACGACGTAGAGGCCGTAGCCAAATGCAATCAGGGCGATCGCCAGCGACGCAAAGCGTCCGGCAATCTCGGGTATCTGTTGAGCACCGCCATTCCCTAAGTAGCGAAGAAATTGGCTTGTCGCATCAGGATTGACAAAGACCTGAATGACCAGCCAGCTCCAGAATGCGGCCAGCGGTATCGCGACTAGCAGAACTCGAAGAACGGCAGTCGCAGATGAAATCACCGTCCAGATGACGTTCAGGAGCTGGGCAATCGCATTCCAGCTTCTCCGGTGCACGAGCTGCTGCATCGTCGCGAATTCCCGATCGCTCATGCGCCCGATTTCCACGCCATTCATTTCCACGCGCCAAGCCTGAGCACTCTCGGCGTCGATCCGGGCCGTGTAGCCGGCGTCCTTGCGTTGGAGGTACGACGCGACGGCAATGCTGCTCAGCGCAGCCGTGGCCACACAGATCAACACATCGAGCCACGTCCACCCGCGAAGACTGACGAACGCGGCCGAAACGAGAAGCGCAGCGATGGTGGCGAACAGTACCGCGCCATAGCCTGGCCAGGAGGCTTCCAACACCGAGGCGGATGTGGATCTGCTGCGTGCGGTCGACGTGGCAACAGTGCTTGGGTCAAGAGATTCGTCTGTCATTTTGCTTCCCTGAACTAGTTATTAAACATAATTACTCTTGTATTGCAACTCAGTTGCGATATCACATGATGGCTACGAAAGCAACGTAGACCAACAGGCCAGCGCATAGCAGCCATCCGGCCGCGATCCACGAGTACCACGAAGAGCTACGTCGCTTCACGTCCTTCATGCCTTCTTCAATCTCGGGATCGAAGCGAAAGCCTTTCTTCTTCTGCTCCCAGAGAAAGAAGGCGGCGTGCGCAGCGAGGAAGGCCTTCAACAGGCAGAAGGCGGCCACTGCAAGGAGTGCGTACCGGATGGACCACAGGTACTCTCCTGCGACGGCGGTGGTGGCGTCAGTCATTGGGGCTGCTCGACGATCTGGCCGAGTGCGTTCATTTCGAGACGACGCCCTTTCAAGCTCGCGCTGTTATCGAGTGCGTATCGCACCGCCGTATGCAAGGGTGCTACTCGCTCCGCGAGCTGGGCTCCGCCCTGACTACGCAGCGAATCCATGATTCCTGCTCTAACGGCCTCGATGTCGTCGGCCGCCCCCAGGTGCACAACGTGGCAGTTCCATCGCCGCAAAAGCCGGGTAAGAACTTCAATCTGCTCGGCCACGATGTGCTGCCTGGCGTTGGCTGCTAACGCTCGCTCTCGCGCAAGCTCACGTTGCAGCTCGGAGTTCTTCGCAAGTAGCACATCCACGGTGGCATTGAGGCTTTCAGTAGGTTCACTCGCGGCACCGCCTCCGAGCAAGAGTGTCGATGTGGAATTGGATTGGATTGTGTCCGCCATGCCGAGCCTCTGGGTCGCTACAGCCCAGACGCTGCGCATCTGATTCCGATCAGCGTACGAAAACGCTGGCCCAGTTTTTTCCACGACCTCATCAAATGTGGCCGCATGCAAAAAGTCTGCGCCGACCGCGTCAATGAGTCGCTGCGACTCTTCTAGCCAGAAATTCGATGCCGCGCTTGGCATGATGCTCGCACTAGTCACGTAAGTTGCTCCCTTCTGAAGCCGCAAAGTCGGGCTGCGGCCGGCACCCTGTATCTCAAAATCCTGCAGCATCGTCACCTCTAACGAGGGTTAAATGCGGGTGGTTGCATTCGTGGTTCCCCGCCGAGCTGTGCGCAGCCAAAGTAGAGAGATTCCAGGTTCTCCAGTGACGGTCGCGCGCCTGGTGTGGAGGCATTGGTAAAGCCCTCCAGAACCCACTTCATCACATAGATCTCGTCCATCAATGAGCTCGCGCGAAAGGCAATATCGCCAACTTCGAGGGCATCTTGGGCAATGTGTTCGATCCGATCGAACCACTGGGTTTGTCTGCCAAGCGTGAAGCCGATGCCATCGTTTCGTGCCAATACTTCGCCAATCAGGCCCATGTAGCGAATCGTGATGAGCGTCAATCGATCGATGCCGTCATCGGTCTTGATTGCATAGCCCATCTCTCAACTCCTGGGCTCCGCTGGGTACAGATCGCTCTCATATCCGCAGGGCTCGTCGAAAAATGATGGCCCGTCGACGGCACGTTCGTACTTGAATGAATACCCGAAGTCGTCGTCGTGTTCGCTTCCCTTTTCTTCGCCAACCTGAAGCCGCGAGCGAACGATTTCGAGCTGATTGACGATGGCCGTCTTGTTGCTTCGCCGAGTCCCCTGAAGCTTAATCAGGACCTGCTGGAGGGGGTACGCATGCGCCTTCCAATCAGGGCTTGGCTGCGCTGGTGCACGCTCCGACAACCGAGGTGGCTGAGTCGGCAACGGCTGGGGCCAGGCGCGCGGTACACGGTCTGACAAGAAAGGGTGCAGCTCGTGTAGTTCGAGGCCCAAGGTGCATCGCACACCTTCAAAAAAGGCATCATTGCCCTTGATCCAGCCTTCGACCCATGGGTGGCTCTGCATGAAGCTGGGCGCCTCGCGGAACAGCACTTCGAGCAATTCGCGGTTCTCATCAATCCGCTTGAATAGCCCACCGGTGTCATTCCGAGTTGTCGCAAGCACTTCGAGCTTTTTGAGCTTTGCGCTCTTGAAGAATCCGAACATCTTTCCCCCTACTTCCCCAGCCGCAGAAATCGGGTCGCGGCCTTCGCCCGGTCGCGCATAACATGCGCGCAACAAGCGAAGTATGCGTCAAATGCAGGAGCGAGAGAGGCGTGGAAGCAGCGGAAACAACACGAAGGCCGACGGATTCACCGCTCTGGCGTCGACGGTCTTTGCTTTCCTGCTTCTGCTGGATTCTTGTGCTCTGGCGGCTGCTGCACAGGGGAAGCACGTTCCGCTTTCGGCTCGGGGGTCTTGCCGGCGTCGAGTGCCTTGGCCACGGCGCCCTGCGCCTGTGTCAAATACTTGCTCTGCAATGAGCCATCCCCAGGGAAACGCTGCGCGTAGGCATCCCGAACTGCTTCAAGGCCCGCATACGTGCCCTTCAGCTCCGGGTGTTTCGCCACCGCCTCGGCTTGCGGAAGATGCTCAAAGGCCACTGCGCGCGCCGGCCGGATCGCGTCGGAGAAGATCTGTTTGACGCCTTCGAGGTCGCCGTGGAAACTGCGCCTTGCCGCTTCGTTCCACTGACCCTTGGCGTTGTCGATCCGTGTCTGGTCCAGCTCGTATCCCGCGTCGCGGGCGATCTGACCGATGAATTCACGGGTGGCTCTCCCATTTCCCTCTCTGAACGGGTGCAGAGCGTTGTACTCTGAGTAGTAGTAGGCCAGCCGGTCGACGAACTCCGGCTTTTCGAGCCCGCGGAGGTTGCCTTCCTTCTCCAGCTCCTTCGTGAGTGAGCGCGCTTGGCTCTCGATGAATGCGGGCTGCGCAAACTGCGAACCGCCCTTGGCGATGTTCACCGTTCGCAGCTCTCCTGCCCATTCGTACACGTCTTGGAACAGGTGCTTGTGCGTTGCTTGCAACTGCGCCAGGTCATGCTTGCCACTGATCGGTTTCTCTCGCAGCTCGGCAGCACGCAGTGCGGTGGCTTCGTACTCGAACTCGGTCAGCTTTGCATCGTCGCGGATGTCCTGCTTATTGCGAAGAACTCGGGTGCCGGGATAGCTGTACGGGTCGCCGAACTCGCGCACGATCAGCGCCCCCGAGCGGTGGCTACCTTCGGGCGAGCTGCCGCCAGCGGCGGCGTGTCTTCATGTGTGTGCGTGCGGCCCGTTGCGCGCGCTGCACTTGCCTTCACCGCCTGGTCGTATGTCAGCTTGCCTTCGACCACGGCCGCTGCGTCCACGAGAAATTCGGGGGTTGGCTTGTGCCCCTCGATGCGAGTGTTCGCAAGCGCCTGAGTCATCGCGTACTGGCGTTCTGCCTTCGTGCCCATAACGTCCTCCATGACGGTAGTTTGAACGCGATTTTACCATGCCAACGTATCTACGCGTTGCTACATCGAGCGGAAAAGTTTATACTTGTCTCAACATTTTCTAGGAGTCAAGCATGCCGAATAAAGCAGCTCTTGTCGCTGTCGAGCAGAAGGTGCAGGAGTGGGGCAATGGCCTCGCCGTCCGCATCACATCGCCCGTGGCCAAGGCCGCGCATTTCAAACTCGGCCAGCCGGTCGTGGTCGAGGTCGTCGAAGACGGCATCCTGCTGCGTCGCCTCGGGGAGCCGAAGCTGTCGCTGTCGCAGATGCTCAAGAAGTTCGATCCGGCAGTGCATGGTGGCGAGGCCATGGCCTTCGCGCCGATCGGCGTCGAGGCGGGGGCCTCCAGCGCACACGAGGTTGCTTGATGGCGGGAGTGTTGTGGGTGCCTGATCGTCGTGACGTGATCTACATCGACCACAGCCCGCATATGGGCGACGAAATGCCTGGTGAACATCCGATGCTGGTGTTGTCCACCAAGGCCTTCAATGACAGGACCAGCATCGTCATTGGCTTGCCGATGACGCACTCGCCGATGAATGCAAGCAATCCGTTCGCGGTGAAGCTGACGGTGAAGAAAGGGACAGCGGATTCGTACGTCCTGGCGCATCAACCCAAGTCCTTTGACTGGCGCGCTCGGACTGCGAGGCCGCATCCCATGGGGCAGGCATCGCTTGTCGATTTTCAGGACTGTTGTGACCGGCTGAACGCGATCATTTCGATTTGCTAGCCGGCATCGAAAGGGAGAGTACAAAATGAACCGTGCCACTCTGCATCTTGACCCCGACTTCGGGACTTCTCTCGTGAAGGCCAGGAACGCGCTCGCCTTCGTGCTCGCGGTGCTGACCGCGCCATTCCGGTTCGCAACGGCCGTCGGCCGCGGCTTCTTCCGGACGGTCCGCGCGGCCTTCCTCGGCGCGCTTGGGCTGGCGCTGGTGGGCTGCGTGGCCTACGGCCTGTTCCGGGTCATCCTCTACCCTCTGTTCCACTGAGGGAGCCGGCGCTATGTCCGCCGTGCTTGTCGACCCGCAGCAGCTCACTTTCGGCGAGCTGGACCAGGCGCTATCCCGCTGTATGGCCGCTCATCCGCCAGAGGGCACCGATTTGAAGATGCACCCTGACGCAAACCGGATGGCGGACCTGTGGGCAGCAATGACGATCGAGCGCAGAACGAGCGTGCCGCTCGCCGAGGTCGACCCCCGTGTGCTCGAAGCCTTCGAGCGCTGGTTTCTCCCTGCTTAGCCCCCGCATCACGCGGGATCGGCCCCCTTCCCCCTGCCAGCCTTATCCACCGCCCGCCGCTGACTGCGGCGCCTATGGAAAACCCACCTCGTGCAATCCGCGAGGTTGCGGTGGGTTTCCCACAGGTCCAGCCCGTGGATAAAGCCTTCAGGATCTTGCAACGCCATTTCCGACGATGCGCCGGCAAGCACCGCCCGAAATGGCGATGGTGGCCACCCTGCTCGAGCACCGCCGTTTCTGGCGAGTCTCTACGCTTGGCGGCCTCTCCCCTACCAGCGAACCACCGCGCAGAATCCACCTGCAGCATCGCCGTTCGTGGCGATGGTCGACGAAAAAGGCCGACTCCCCGAAGGAAGCCGGCCTTGACCTGGTGGCGCCGTACAGGTCGCTAGCGGCACTCTGGCGCGAGGCCGTCAATGGTTCGTGCAAGCTGCTCTGTCAGCCTCGTGGAGTACGGCTGCGCCGGGTGAACGTCATCAGCGAAATCCGTGCTATCGCGAGTGAATGGGACAGATCCCCAGTTCGCGAAGGCAACACCCTCTTCCTTCGCAACCCGGCTTGCAATCGCGTCGTAGGCGTCACGCTGGTCGACGCCTTCACGCACGTGGGAGAGGCCGGTCACGATCGCCGTCTTTTGAAGTGCCTTGACCCGTTGGACCATGGTCCGCAATGGCGTCTCGTAGTCGAAGCCATTGCCCGCATCGTTCAGGCCGTGCTCGATGACCACGAAGCGTGATGTGATGCGGTCGTTCATGAAAAAGGGCAACCGGCGTGTCGCATAGTCCCCAGGTTCCGTGCGATCGCTGACCGTCACCAGCGGGCGTATCCTCACCAGTCCGACCGCTGGCGGCTCCTGCAACCGGCCAGGTCCTGCCCCCGTGATGTTCGTCCCGCCATAGAGGATTGAATCGCCATACAGCGTCACCGAGCAGTCGACCGGCGAAGCGGTCGAGCTCGATGCGCCGCTGTCCTGCGCCGGCGCAGCAGCCGTCGCCGGCACCGATGTGCTGGCGACTGGCAGCATGCCCATTGCAGCACCGCCACCACCACCTCCGCCGCCGCCGCCGCATCCGACGTTCACTGCGGCCACGACGGAAAGGATGACGAACAAGGGGAAGCGCCCGAGGCGCACGCCGCCGCTCACTTGAACCCCCAAGTCACGCCGACAGCCGCGCCGACTCGCGCGCTGCCACCGCTGGTCCAGGAAACCCGTGCGTTCACCAGCACGTTGTTGCTCACGTAGTGATTCACGCCGACCGCGATCGCGTTCTCGCCGCCGTATGTGCCCACCGCGGCGCTGACGCTCGAATCACCATCAGCACGTGCATTCGGCACCAGCGCAGAGGCCGCCATGGCGATGGCGCCAACACCCGCGATGCGCCTCGACAGCTTGGCGTCCAGCCCGTTGATGCGGTTGTCCGTGTACGCCTGGCCGGCATTCGAACTTCTGTCCACCATGGCAGTGACTTGCCCCAGATTCGTCGCGTCAGTCGGTGCCACACCAGGTGCGACGTTGGTGATCTGCCGCTCTGCTCCAGCGCTGCCAACAGACACGCTGTTGTCACGGCTCGCCACCGAGCCCGGGCCGATCGCAACCGAGTTCGACCCTGTGGCCGAAGCGGGTGGCAGGTTGCTCGGGTTCGTCGCTGCCAATGTGCTGCCGATCGCGCCGAATGCACTGCCGACGTTGTTGTAGGTCACGCCGTTGATCGTGTAGCCCGGTGCCGAGACGGTGCCGGTCTTCGCGTCGTAGGTCGATCCACCGCCGAAGTTGGCGGCCGTCGACGAACCGAGGGTGTTCACGTTAACGCCAAGCGCATTGAGCGCGGTGTTCGTCGCGTTGAGCTGGCTACCGTTCACCGCATCTGTGCTGGTCCCGGAGATCCGGCCAGCTGCCACATTCGTGACGGTCCGTTCCTTGCCCACGTCGCCGACACTGACAGTACTGAGCGGCGCCGTGCCTGCGAAGGCGTAGTCGTTCCCGTTGATCGTTGTGCCCTTGGTGGCGACGGCCGCGGCGGACACCGAGTTCGCTCCGAGAGCGACATCGCCGTTGTTGGTGGCGATAGAGGACTGCCCGAGAGCTACGCTGCTGTCCCCTTTGGACTGAGCACCATGGCCGACGGCGGTAGATGCAGTTCCACTGGCATTGCTGCCAGCGCCTACAGCGGTGGAGTAGACCGCCGAGCTGATCGCGTTAGAGCCGAAGGCTGCGGCACCGTCTGCGGTCGCCTGGGAGTCTTGCCCGGCTGCGACTGAATTGCTTCCAGACGCAACCGAACTTGGGCCCATCGCTGTCGCTCGAAAACCCGAGGCCTCGGCGGCGGTACCGCCCATGCCGTTGGACGCGAAGTACTTTGTTTTTTCGTCCGTGTAGGCCTTCGAATCATTGAGGGTCTGCGTCGCGCGGGCATCGGTATACGAGTTGGCTTGATTCAGCGTGGTGATGGCCTTCGCATCGGTGTAGGCCTTCGAGTCATCGATGGCCTGAGTCACGCGGGAATCGGTGTAGGCCTTGGAATCATTCAGTGTGGTCGTCACTCGCGAATCGGTGTACGAATTCGACTGACTGACGGCCTGGTTCACCGCCTGGCCGGACTTCGCATCCGTGTAAGCATTGGCTTGGTTGAGCGTCGAGGCAAGCCCGCCATTCAGTTGATCGACGTTCACGGCATCAGTGCCCGCAGAACCAGCCGCCACGCCGGTGATCTGGCGGCCACCAACCTCCACGCTGTTGTCGCGTGTCGTCTGGCTCCCCGCGCCGAGCGCCACCGAGTTGTTATTCGAGGCGTTCGCATTCGCACCCAGCGCCGTCGATTGATTTCCCGAGGTGCGCGAGCCGCCACCCACGGCTGTCGACTGCTGGCCTACAGGCAGTGGCGTATTCACGATGAGCCCGGTATTGGGGTCGATGCAGATGATGTTGATGCATCCACCCACGGCGACGGCGCCCTGAGCATTCGCATTGGCGTTGCCGCCCACAGCAACTGCTTGCAGGCCCGCATTTGCCAGTGCGCCTACAGCAGTACCGTTGAGCTGCGATACCGCACCCGATCCGATCGCCGTCTGCCCTGGAGTGGTAGACCCCTCGATAACCTGAGCATTGGCGAGATTGCAGGCCATCGCCGCTGTGGCCGCCAGGAGACTGAGCTTGAAGTTCATTTGTTGATCCCTGAGTTGAAGTTGTTGGTGCTGCTGTTGAATGCGTGATGCACCCGAAGACAAGATCCGACGCCCATTGCGTGAAGCCGCGAAAGCAGGGCGTCGGAAAACGCTGTCGCGGAATTGGTTGGTGACGTGCAGAAGGTGCAGGCATCACCCATGGAAAGACCTACTGAGAAGCCAGATCACCGAGAGGTGAAGCGGGTAGAAGGCGTAGAAGGCCCACCGAATGCGAGGGACGAGCAGCGTCACCTTGTCGGCGAGCAGGACCAGCGGGAGCGCAGCAAGCGCCCAGTGGTTGCGGTTGATGACCCAGAGGGCAGCGCAGGACGCCACGATGAGTACGAGGGCGCCTGCACCAGGTCGACGTGCATAGAGCCAGAAGCCCACGCAAAGCAAGACGGCTGGCCACCAGAACTCGACCGAGCTGCCGCCGATCGCGACCACGAACGCAGCGCCGGCGATGCCGATCGCACCGCCCCTGTGGAGCAGCGCGATCGCGAGGACCGCCACCAGCAACATGAACATGATGTTCAGTGGCCACCAGCCACCCAGCAGCGTGTTCAACGCCAGAAAGGCCGGCGTCGAGAGCACGCCGACAGCCAGTAGCCGGAAGGCAGTTCGGCGCGCGGCACCGGCTTCGAGCACCCCCGGCCGCGCCAGGTTGTAGGCAAGCACGAAGGCGAAGATCGGCATCACCAGGCGGCCCAAAATGAACAGCAGATGCACTCGGTCCCCGAGCAAATACTTGTTCACGTGGTCGCCCGTCATGAGCACCAAAGCGCTCCATTTCAGGGCTTCCAGCGTTCCGTCGGCAACAGCAAAGCTTCGCGGCCCCGCAGCCGCGGTCGAAATCTGAGTTTTCATGGGGGGTGCTGCGCTAAGCAGGCGTTCGTGGTTTGGCCGCTAGATCAGGCTTTCCAGCCTTGTCCGGGAAGGTCGCTTTGCACCCTTCTTTGAACCGCGTGCAACCCCAGAAGGCCCCCTTCGGACCGGGGATCGATCGCAGCTCGCCCACCTTGCACTTCGTGCATTTGTAGACAGGCTTCGGTGCCGTGTCGGGCTTGCCAGCCTTGTCGGGGAACGTCGCCTTGCACCCTTGTTCGTAGCGACTGCAACCCCAGAACGGGCCGGTCTTTCCCTTGATGCTGCGGAGTGCACCTTCCTTGCACGTCGGGCATCTGTAGACAGGCTTCGGTGCCGTGTCCGGCCGCCCCGCCTTGTCTTCAAATTTCGCTTCGCACTTGTTCGGTTCGCGATTCCAGTTCGAGCAGAACCAGTACGCCCCGTTGGCGCCGACCTTGCGGCGAAGGTGGCCCTCCTTGCAAGTTGGGCATGGGATGTCCGTCGTCAGCGGTTTCCCGCCGGCGTCCTGAAACCGCGCATCACACTTGTCCGTCTCGTGGTTCCAGTTGCCGCAGTACCAATACGCGCCCTTCTCGCCTTCCTTGCGCCTCAGCACGCCCGATTTGCACTTCGGGCACAGCGTCACGCCGGCCGCGAGCGGGAGCTTCATCGTCGCGGTCCGCGCCTGGGCCACCACGTCGGTGACCCATTCCACGGTCTGGCCGATGAAGGCCTCGTAGCTCAGCTCGCCCGAGGCAACCTTGTCGAGGGTGGCCTTGAAGATGCCGGCCCGCGCTGGCTCCTTCACCGACATCGGCAACGCTTCGATGAGCGTGCGCGCGGCCGGCGAGGTCATTTCCTTCTTGCTGCCCTCCTTCACGGGGATGACGAGCTTGCGTGCCCGCAGATCTGCCGTGATGCTGCTGCGCGTTGCCGGCGTACCGATGCCAACGCCGACGCCTTCGCCGGCGTCGGCGCTGTCCTCCACCGTCCCGAGCTTGAGGCGCATCCTCGCTTCAGGGTCATCCACGAACTTGTAGATGTTCGCCATGGCGGCAAGCGCCATCGCTTCGTCGAAGCGCGGTGGGGGCGTCGTCTTGCGGCTGGTCGACTCGCACTTCGTGCATTTCACCGCGTCCCCCTGCGCCATCGTCGGCAGCGTCTGCTTGTCGTCGGCTCTCGTGTCGGCCGCATCGGCGTCCTCATCGACCACCTCCGCATAAACGGCCTTCCAGCCTTCCGCCACGGGCGTCTTGCCTGTCGCGGCGAATTTCTCGCCATCGACATCCAATCCAACGACCGTGTGCATGAACTCGTACGGTGCAGCGAACTGCGCCAGATAGCTGCGCACGATAAGGTCGTACACGTTGCGCTCGGCCTCGGTCCAACCCTTCGGGTCGACCGCAGCCTCCGGCACCGCAGGGATCACGCCGTGGTGGTCTTGGCCTTCCATCTTCGCATCGTCGAAAGCGGCCGACTTCCGTGACGCGTCCAGCACGCCCGCCAGCCCTGCAAGGTCAGGCCGGACCTTGAACACAGCCGCCATGACACGCGGTGCGTCCGCATGCGCCGCCTGCGACAGATAGCGGTTCTCGCTGCGTGGATACGTCGTGACCTGGTAGGTCGAGTACAGCTCCTGTGCTGCCTTCAGCACCTCGGCACCGGAATAGCCGAAGTGCTTGAAGCCCTCGATTTGCAGCTCGTTCAAGGACATGGGCAGCGGAGCGAGCTCGCGCTTCTTGGTCTTCGCGTATGCCGTGATCTGCCCGGGCTTGCCTGTCAGCCTGGCTGTCAACGCCCCCGCCACGGCCGCATCCGTCAGGCGGCCCTCTTCGTCGAGGCCGGCCTGGTCCTCGGCCGGCTTCCAGCTCGCCCGGAAGGTGCCGTTCGCGTGTGCAACCGACGCCGAGAGGGTGAAATACGGGATCGGTTTGAACGATTCGATGAGCTTGTCGCGCTCCACCCAGATGTAGAGCAATGGCGTCTGCACGCTGCCCACTGGGAGAAGGCCGTCGTAGCCCAGCTCCCGACCGCGCAAGGTCATCGCACGCGTGCCATTAAATCCCACCAGCCAGTCATAGTGACTGCGCGCCAGAGCCCAGCGATACCACCCCTGAAACTTGGCCTCGTTGTTGTCGCGAGCACCGGCCACTGCCTGCCTGACCCTCGACTCGTTGTAGTCATTGACCAGCACGCGCTTCACGGGCTTGGTGTTCCCGTAGAAATGCAATGCTTCATCGACCAGCAACTGCCCTTCGGCACCAGGGTCGCCGAGGTTGTAGACCACCTCGCACGTCCGCAGCAGTTCGGCCAGCTTGGCGAGCCGCGCAGCGTTCTTCTCCATCGGAAAGATCACCCAGCGATCGGGCACCACAGGGAGGTCGACCGCCCGCCATACCTTGCGGCCACTCGCCGCCGTCGGCACATCGTTCCCGAGGTAGTGGTCCGGCGTGGCCTGCTCGAAAGCATGGCCGGACAAAGCCACGAAGGCGTGTTCGCCCTTCACCAGGTGCGTGCCGTGGTCGGCCAAGGTTCCCGGAAGAACCTTGGCCACCGCTTCGGCGAGCGTCTTCTTCTCCGCAATCCAAAGGTACTTCGTCATGCGCGCTTACCCCCTCGCCCGCTCTGGATTGCGCGCCGGCTCGCGAACGACCTCCACCGTCGGCTCGGCGCGCTGCGCGTTCCGGTCGTAGACCTTCACCAGCGGCTGACGCTCCGTCGTCCGCGCGGCTTCAGTCAAGCGATGCTTGACCTCTTCCCGCACGTTCTCGAGTCGGTTCACATCCCAGGTGTTGCGGTTCGTCACGAGGTCTGCCGTACCCGTCACCTTCCCGTTGCTGTCGCGCTGCTTCACCTGAACCGTCACAGCCTGCTTGCCCTGGTACGCCAGCGCCACTTCGTCGCCGACCACGGACTTGCTTTCGGACATGGCGCGCTGAAGGTCGACGCCCCACACGGTCTTTTCCCCTGCCGGCGTCTGAAGCTTGACGTAGTAGCTCTGCTCGTTGTCCTTGTTGTGCTCGTACGGTGCCGCGCCATGCTCCAGCACCTTTCCGACGTGAACCCGATTGGTCTGGAAGCGCTCGGCCGCCAGCTCGGCCGCCATGTCCACGGCCTTCTCCGAGTCGCCGCGCGCCCGCAGCAGCCCTTTCAAGGTTTCGACCGCCAGGCGCTGCGGCTCGCTGAGCGTGCGGTGATGCTCATCGATCACCGCCGCCTTCTCGGGCACGGAGGCCTTTTCCGGCGCTGCCACGGCCCGTTCAGGCTGCTCCACAGCCTTTGCCCTGGCCGTCGCCTGCTCAATGCTGTTCACGGCCTTGTCGGCCGCGTGCACCGGTTCCTTGCGCATGTCGGCCAGCTTGGCCCGGTCCACATCGCGCGGCTCGTAGCCCTGCACCTCCATGCCGCGCAGCGAGGCTTGCAGCCACACCTCGCGCTTGAACTCGTCGGACCCCTTGAGCTTCAGAGCGTTCCAGCCCTTCGCCTGCGCCAGCTCGACCATCGACAGCGCGATCGCCGGATCGTTGTGGTCCGTCGCCAGGCGCTTGCCCTTGTCCTCAAAGGCCAGCCGGTTCTCGTCGTCGCGGAAGTAGAACTTCGTGTCCGCCTGCAAATAGCGCTTGCGCAGCGCCTCGGGCGTCACGAACTCCTTCTTGTCGTCGTCCTGGTCCTTCGGACTGCGTTCGCGATCGACGGTGTTGGCCCGCTCTTCCGTGACCTGTTGAGGCGCCTTCGTCGACGGCTTCACCACGTCGACGTCATCCCCATCGATGAAAATCGGCTTGTCGATGTCACCCGGCCGGTACTTGTCCCACAGCTTCGCCGCCGTCTGCCAGTCCCGGCCCGCCAGGACTTCAAGGTCACGCATCACGTCGGAAAGGTCCGTCCGATCGCGCCAACCCAGTTCCTCCAGCTCGGACTTGGCCATCCGCGAATCGAGGTCCTGCACGAAACGCTCGTTCGCTTCGGCCTCTCCAACGCCAAGGGCTTTCCGAGCAGCCGCGCTGTCACGCTCACGTGTCGAAGCCACGCGCGCCATGTCGCGATCGTCGATCACCAGGTCAGGAACCGCAGGGCTCTCCTTCTCGGGCTGCGGGGATGCGCGGCCTGCAAGCGTCACCAGGGCTGCCGCGTAGGCCTCACGGCCTTCATCCTTGCCGAACTGCTCGCGAAATGCGCCCGTACCCTCGCTGGTGCGCGCCGCATCCAGCTTCAATTCCGAGTCAGTGAGCGACACCGACGTACCTGCCGGCTGTGCGCTGATGAAATCGCGCCTCGACTCCTGCGCATAGCGTTCCATCGCCTCGGCCGGATCGTTCGAGAAGTGAAGCACCTGCGCGCCCTTCCCAGCCGCTTCCAGTTGCACGGTAAAGCGAGCATGCCCGGCAACCTCGCGCGCTTCAGCGCGATGGTTTGCGATCAATGCTTCCTTGTACGCACCTTGCGTCTCCGCGATCGCCGCAATCGCGGCGGCGCCTTCCGCACGCTTCGCAGGGTCCTCGATCTTGTTGAGGAAGTCGATGTCGACCTTCGCGACATCCGCCGCGGACTCGCCCTTCAAGTGGTCCCTCGGCCAAGCAAGGGCCTGTTCGCGTCCCGTCAGCAAGGACGCCAATGGGTCATCCCCGTCCAGCTCGGCGGCAGGGCCGCCCACGGTCTTCTCCGTGCCTGGCAGTGCGGCGTCGACGACGCCGGTTTTCCCGAGCCCGGCAGGGCCGGGCTCTGCATCGCCGAAGTCCAGCTCCGCCGTCAGCGGATCGCGCGAAATCTCTTCAGGTTTGTCGCTCATTGTGTGCTCCCAACGGTCATTGCAGCGCTGGCCGTAGCGAACGCCGAGGTATCGAGGTCCATCGCTTCGATTTCGACGCGACGGTTGATGGATTTGCCTTCCGGCGTGCTGTTGTCGACGGCGAAGCCGCCCGAGGCCAGATAGCTCATGTGAATCTTGGACAGCGGCACGCCATTGCTGACCAGAAAGCGCCGCGCCTTCAGCGCGCGCAGCATCGCGATGTCGCGATCGATCGGGTTGTCGAACTCGGCATCCGTGCGGCCACGGATTTCCACGCGCTTGCCACTTCGAGCCGCCTTCAGCAGCTCTTCTTGCATCGCGTCAGATGGCTTGAAATCCGTCTTGGCGAATGGGTGGCTCACGCGGAAAACCACAGCCTGGCCACGCACCTCGACGGACTCGGTTTCATTGCGCGCGACGGGCTTTGCTGTCGAGACCTGCAGCATCGCCGGCGCCGGCGAGGTTGCCGGCGCCGCTACCGGTGCCCGGCCCTGTGCGGGCTGCGGCACCGGCATCGCTTTTGGGCGGTTTGTCGCCGCCTCCATGCTCTGAAGGACGAGGTACGACTTCAGCGCGGCCAGCTCGGCTTTCATGCTCTCGACCTGGCGGGCGAGCGCGCTGCGCTCGCGATACGCAGCCTGTTCCTCGGCATTGCGCGCCTTGTAGTCTTCGATGCGTGCTTCGCTGTTGACCGGCGTGCGGTCACTGCCGCTCGGCATCACCACCTTCGGCGGTCCGCCGCAGCCTGCGAGCATCGCCGCCACCGTCATTGCAAGAAGTGTCTTCTTCATGGTCTTGCGCTCCTTAGCGTTCGGGGTGTGCAGCGGGCCGGTCGCCGCGTTGTTGCTCATTGCCGCGCTGCGGCGCCTGGGATTGAGTGCGGGCGTCGAACTGACGTTGCTTCGACTCGCGGTACTGCTCGACCATCCGGGTCTTCACCACGTCGAGGTCGCGCGCGAAGGGCTCGAAATCGCGGCCCAACGTCTCCTTCGCGGTGCGATGAATGCGGCTGAACATTTCCTCGATCGCGGCACGCTTCGGATCGTGGAAATGGGCTTGCCCCTTGTCGCCCTGGTAGTTGATCTGCATGTTCACGTCGGTTAGCCGCTTTTCATCGGCACGACGCTTCATGTTGTCGCTCGTCTTGAAGTCCACGTCGCCGACCTGATGGACCACCACGCTGCGCTCGCCGACCTTCTGCGCGAGGTAGTCGCCGCTCGTAAAGACCGGGCCCGTGTAGCGGCCGTTTTCGCGCGAGGCGCTGATTTCCACGCTGGTGCCCCACTTCGCCTGCGCTTCTTGCCGCAACGCGTGCGGTACGTCGCGCACATCGTGCAGCCGGCGCCTGCCGGCATCCTGGCCCTGCTGGGCGGCGGAATGCGACTGTTCTGGCCCTCGCGGTGCCTGGCTGGCCGCAGGTGCCGGTGCCGGTGCCGCTTCCGCCGCTTTCCCGCTCTGGCTGGCTGGAGTGGCCTTCTCGGCCGCCGCCGAAGCCGCCTGAAGCCGTGCCGACGGCTTGCGCGGCGTCTTGGCCGGCTTGGTGTCCTCGGCGCTCTGGTTCTTTTCGTCCACTTGCATCGTTAGCTCCCTTGAGTGCCCAAACATTTAGTCGGGCTGGTTACAGGTCACTTGTCGAGAACCGACAAGTCAATTGCGCCGCGTTTCACCGACCCCTTGCGGCTAAACGCCGCTGGGGCCGATCGGGCTGCGATCACGTCGCCCGGCTCATCGAAGTAGTCATCGGGCGGCTCGTCGTCGCTCGGCGCCGAGCTGGGCGGTGCCGCCTCAGTTCCACCACCGCCCGACGCCACGGCTTCTTCTTCGTCTTCGATGACTGTCAGATGGGAAACATCGACCGGCTCGACCAGGCCGCCCTCGACCGGCTCAGCCTCGCCGCCATCGGCGTCGGCAAAATCCAGCTCGCCGAAGAAGGCGTCGACAAGGTTCTCCACCTCATCGGCCGAAGGGTTCTCCGGGTCGGAGAAGGTCGGAAGCGCGTCGACATCGATCGCCAGCTTGGCCAGGTCAATGCGCTCGCCAGGTGCAGCAGTCCGAACGCGCTGCTCCATCTTTGCCTTGTGCAGATCGATGTCGAGCAGCGGAATCGCGACGGCCAGTTCACCTTTGACCAGCGCGGCCGTTTCGAGCTGCTTCTGCGTCGGTCGCTTCTTCCCCAGCGCTGCTAGCGACGGGCTCACCGACTTCAGTCGACTGAGGAAGGTGTCGTCGTTGAAATACCGGGCCTTTTCGCAAAGGATCGGCTTGCAGTTCTCGACCATCACAATTTCCTTGCTCTGGCCAAGCTCCTTCAGCTCTTGAGGCAGCAGCAGCGCCCTGCGCTGATCGGACACGTTCTCGCTCGTCGACGCGCCGTTGCCGCCCCAGGCCCGCGGCCGGCTCACACCGGTCGATGTCGACTTCTCGGTCTGGTAGCCGAGCATTTCCGAATACTCGTTGGCGTCCTTTTGCTCGCGCGGTGGGTAGACGATTTGCAGAGCGTGGTTCGTGACGAAGGTGCGCGTGTCCTCACGGCCATACACGGATTCGAGCTGGGCGATGCTCTGCACGATCGGAAGCAATCGCAGGTTGTAGCCTGCGATGTACGAGACTGCCTTGGCCAAGATGCCGACTTTCCCGATCGCAGTGAACTCATCGAGGACCAGCAGGCATTGATGCTTCAACTCGGGGTTGTCGCCGGGCAACTCTCCCGTGTTGATGTTCACGAGCTGCGAGAAGAACAGATTGATGAGCAGCGACGCGTCCGCCAGGCGCTTGGGCTGGATGCCGATGTAGATCGACATCTTCTTCTTGCGCACCATCGACAAGTCGATGTCGGAGTAGCTGGTCGCGGCGTCGACGATCGGATTCTCGAAAATCGTCAGCGGCGCGTTCAATGTGGCCAGGATGCTGGCCATGGTGTTCTCCGACGTGTTGCAGAACCTGTTCAGCGCGTTCAAGCACTCTTCGCTCAACGCATCGTCGCCCGTCGACCGTGCTGCAACGATGTCCCCAAGGTGGTCCTTGATCGGCCGGCCTTTGCCCGACGACTGGCGCAAGACTTCGCCGAACGTGCACGGCAGCTCTGGCGTGTCCATGAGGTACAGCACCAGTCCGAGGAAGAGGCTTCGGGCCTGGTCGTTCCAGAAGGCGTTCTTCGGGTCGTCGCCCGGGTAAAGGGCTTGCCCGATCGCCAGGATGTCGCCCACGCGGAAATTGCGGTTCCGATTAACGCCGTCGAGCGGGTTCCACCGGTGGCTTTTGCAGTCTTCAGCGAAGGGACTGAAAAGAAAGACCTCGTGACCGTGCTTCGCCCGAAAGCCGGACGTGAACTTGAAGTTTTCAAGTTTCACGTCGAGCACCACCACCGAGCCGTCGTAGTTCAACAGGTTCGGCAGCACGATGGCGACGCCCTTCCCCGAGCGCGTCGGGGCCGCCAGCAACACGAATTGCTGCCCACCGAACATCAGGTATTGACCCTGATACTTCCCGACGATGATCCCCGTTTCACCGTACAGGCCGGCCTCGCGCACCTCGCCTGAAGTCGCGAACCGGGCATCGCCATGGAGCGAGCGGCCACCATTGCGGACTGCGCCGAGCACGAAGAGCGGAACCAGGTAGACGGCCCCAAAGGCCACGCCCGCTGCCAGTTGCAGCCGCTTGCGCTGCACTGGATCGTCCTTGTACCAATCCCAGTAAGTCCACCAGGTGTCGAGAGACAGATCTTCCGGGGCGGTCTTGTTGAGAAGGAAGTAGATGGCGCCAGCGATGTACTGGGCAAGGAAATAGCCCAGCATGATGTAAACGAGGACCGCGAAAGCGATCGCGAGCTTCTTGCCGTTCATGCTGTCCTTTCGGAGCGATGCAGCGTGGCATCGCCGAACCGTGCCGCCAGCTTCGCAACTGGGTCGAAGTGAACTTCGGCCACGTAGCGTTGCTTACTGATCGGCTTGTCGTTGTCGTCGAATTCGACGTGCGCCACCATGTGCACGATCACGTCGATGGTCAGCGCCACCAGGCGTTTCAACGCGTCAGCGTCATAGATCGTGGCCTGCTCGTGTTCCTTGCACATGAACACGTACCGCTCGGTGGCCAACGCACAAGACTCCGCGTGGTACGAGGTGATGGAACCGCTGTGCCCGGTGGTCAGCAGCTTGAGGAAGTCGAAGGCCTCGCCACCGCGCAACTCGGCCAGCAGCACACGGTCCGGCATCATCCGCATGTTGGCCGCGATGAGGTCAGTCGGTGTGACCTTGGCAACGCCCTGGCCGCCCTTCGAGTACAGAAGGTGCACGCGGTCGTCGTGCCCCGGCAAGAACAGCTCCCGCACGTCCTCGATGGTCACGATCCGCTGCATGGCCGGAATGCTCTGGCACATCGCCTTCATCAAAGTCGTCTTGCCAGATCCGGTATCGCCGACTACGGCGATGTTCTTCCGCTCGCGGACCGCCAGCTTGAAGAACTCCATGAGGCGGTTGGCCTCAAGGTGCTCGATCAGTCGTCGGTCCATGGGCGACAGGTCGTTGCGCCGTGCATCAAGCTGCTTCGAGCGGCCCCACAGGAAACGATCGAATGCGCCTTCGGCCTGGTATTCCGAGAGTGGCTTGATCGACTCGCCAGGGATGCGGATTGAAATCGAAATGGTTTCCGGCTCGACTGCCGGGGACAAAACGACCTGAATCCGTTCACCGTCGGGCAGGCGCGCCGACATGATCGGCTTCATCGGACCTATTTCCTGATCCGTGAAGGTTGCGATCGTCTGTGCAAGCGCCACCAGCCGCTTCAGGGTCAGCTCGGGCGCGTCAATGCGGTGCCGGGCTGCGCCGGCCACCACAATCACCTTGCCCGGCTCGTTGACAAAGATGTCGGTCGCGCCCGGCATGTCGAGAAACGGCCGGAACGGCCGCATCAGTTCGCGCACCATCGCATCCCGGCCGAGAAGACCGTTGCTGCGATTGGAAGGTGCGGCGTTCACCGGCATCACGTCGCCAACCTGACGCGTGATAAGGCCTGTGTGAAGCGCCTGAACGACACGCTCAGACGCACCACTTTGAGCGGGCTTGCCCACCTCAACGGGGTCGAAGCGCATACACCGTCCCGAAGTCAAGATCACGCGCCACGAAGATCGAAGCCCGGTCGCCCTGGTTCTTGTAGAGCGTCGGCTTGATGTTGATGGTGCTGGCCAGAATCTTTTCGGCCAGGCTGCTGCCGGTCTGCTGGCTGTTCTGTAGCACGACCGTGCCGCCCTGCGCAGTCGTTCCAGTGCCGGTCGACCTACCCGCTTCCGTCGTCTTGTAGGCGATCGCGTCCTGCACCAGTGAAAGCATCACAGCCGCGCCGATACGCTCGAACCAATGGTTGTCGATGTAGCCATCCAGACCGGAAGTGCCCAGGCTGTCAGCGGCCGGCGAATTCAGGTTCATCACGACACCATTCGGCGTCTTCACCCGCGTCCACAGCACGAAGATGCGCTTCTGGCCCTGCTGCATCGCTGACATGTATTCGCCAGTCGCTTCCGAGCCGCGCTCCAATAGAAGCACGCGCCCGTTGTCGCTGTACACGTCCGAGCTGATGACGCAGGTCGCCATGCCAGTCACCTCGTTCACAAGGCGCATCGACAGACCGCAGTCGATCGTCCGGCCCTTCGGCAAGATCATGTTGCGATCGCCCAGCATCCCGGCCTGGACCATCGGCGTCGCCGAGGGCGTCAACAAACTTCCGATCGAGCCTTGAGGGCTCGCCGCGCCGCCACCGCCGCCGCCAGTGCCACCAGCGCCACCAAGATTGACCGTGCTGCCTGGTGCGCTGCCGAAGCCGCCCGCCGCTTGCTGCCCGGTCGTCTTGCCGAGAATGTCTTGAACCATTGCCAGCGTTTGCATCGACCGCTCCGACGGGCCAGCAGGCGCGGCACCGGCCAATGGCTTGCTCGGCACTGGAACGATCACATCGCCCGCATACCGACTCGGTGGTGGCGTTGTGGCAGCGCCCTGCGGCTGCTGCGCGCCGCTTTTGACCTCCGGCACGACCTTCGCAGGCCCGCCAGGGGAAATCACGCGCCCGTCCTTGCACACGCGCATCGCTTGCCCCGACGGCGCCAGCATTGCGTTGCCGTCGGGCCCGACCAGCACCACGCCAGGCGTGCCGTCATCGCATGGGCCACCCTTGGCATCGATCTTCGGTGCGCTCTCGGCAAACTGGGGATCGCTGTCGAACTTCCTGCGCAGCCCGACAAGAGCGGGTCGGTTCTCGTTCTTGTCGTCCTTCGATGCCGCCGCGTCGCGGGCATTCGAGAACGCACGCCACTTGTTAACCGCGAACAAGCCGCCCACCAGCACGATCGCGAGCAGAAGGACCACGAAGATGACCTTCGGCAGCATGTTGCTCGAAGAGCCGCCCCGCGAGTTGACCGACACGATGCCCAAGTCAGCCGGCTGGCCCGTTGCGCCTGACGAGCTGATTGCCGCGCCCGTGCCGTTGTTGTTGTCTGTTGCCATGTTCTCTCCCTTACCGGATTTCGCGCTTCAGGCCATCGACCGTCACACCATCCTTCGGTGCGACGCCGAACGGGTCGTATGCGTCATTCCAGACGCCCACAGTCGCCTCCCCGAGGCGCAGCACGAAGCGCCTCCCGGTCCGTTCCACGACCGCAAGATCACCTTCCATGTGGAAGTTGACGCGGCCCTCTTCTTCGGACGGCGAGATGTAGTAAATGGAAGGGACTTCCCTGTTCGCAGGGAACTGGAAGTAGGTGAAGCGGCCGTCGTCGAAAACGAGCGTGGGCGCAATCTCGTCGCTGCCCTTGAGTACCTGCATCGAGTACTTCCAGTTCCTCGGAACCGGCTTCGCCGTCTTCACCAGCTCGTCCACCACGGCCTTCTCGTTCACAGGAGCCGGCGTCCCAGAGAGCGCGAGCACCGAAGCCAGCGGCGGCAGCTCGATCGGATAGCGAAAGATGACGCGAAACATCGGCTCCGCCGTGAGCTTTCCGGCCCGGCCGGTCGGCGAATCCTTGAGCACCTTGAACTCGAAGCTGTAGTCGCGCTTGTTCGTCTTCAGCTCAAGGTTGTTCGCCGTCGCGTTGTCTTTGGGCTTTACCCAAATCTGATTGGTGCCGATGTCGGCGCGCACGCACCACTCCGACTGCGGGTTCGAGCAGTCGGCCGGGAAGCCAGTCGCCGCGACCTCGATCTTTTCGTCGTCAGCGAGGATCAGTCGCGTGACGGCACCACGCCGGGTCGACACCACCGTCACGTCGTCTTTCTTGAAGGTGACGTAGCGCACGCGGGGGTCAAGATCGCTCGCCACCGGAAGGTCGGCCGCATGCACAGCCGCGCCAGCGGTAAGGGCCATGAGCACGCTTGCAAAGAGCTTTTTCATGGTCGACCTCACTGCGGCACCGCCGCGGGCTTGACGGTCGGCAGAGGCGTCGCCGCTTCGGCGTCGACGCGGTACGCGACCACGCGATAGCCGAGCGGATTGGCAATGAGATCCTTCTCCTTGCCGAACATCGACGGCTTGTATTCAAACGCCATCGTCGAGACGAAATACTGCGGCGGGTCGGCCACGTCGGCCTCTTGCCGCTTCGCGACCTTCTCGAAGCGCACCACAGCCTTCGTGCTCACGTCGTCGTGCGAGAGCGTGACGCTCAGCACCTTCACGCGCATTTCGACCGACTGGCCGAATTTCTTGTCTCGCGCATTGCCACCCTCGTACAGCTTTGCGTACTCGCGGCCCACCTCGTCGGAGCTGAGAGCTAGCACTGTGTCGTAGTCGTTCTGGAGCAGCTTCCAGCTATACGACTCACGGGCGACGACATAGGTCTGCGCCCAGTGCTTGTCTGTCAGCTCCTGGTACCCGACGGCTGCGCGGTCATCCGTGGCGCTCACCAATTCGACATTGCCTGTCGCCTTATCGACTGCGAAGACGTATGGCACGACGCGCTTGAAAGGCGCCATCGTTGCCATACCGCCGACTGCCACGAGGGCAAGCAGCGAACAGGCTCCAGCAACAATCCAAGCGCGGCGCTCAGACTTCTCGCTGCGGGTCTGGCGATCGGCTTCCCAATCCCTCCCGGCCTTGTAGAAGCGGGATTCCTCCCCCGCCTGGACTGTGTTTTTGTCAACCATGTGAACTCCCCGGATTGCAAATGCCACGCGTATCAGCGCGGCGTGTAGGTGAAGGTGTCTGCCGTCGTGTTGGTGCGCGAAAGGGTCTTCAGTTCGCGTTCCTTGATGGCCTGCTGCGCCGCGCGGTCCTGCGCGATCGCCATCTGGTTCATCAACTGCACGCGGTTCTGGTCGTTGCTGACCTGCGTGTTCTCGGCAGCGATGCGTGCTTGCAGCTCGGCAATGGCCTTGGGGTCACTGGTCGAGTTGATCTGGCTTTGCAGCGTCTGAATCTGCCCCGTGCGCTGCGAGATAAGGTCCAGCGCGCTTTGAGCGTTGGCCAGGAGCTGCGACGTGTTGTTCAGGAATGATTGGCACGAGGTCAGATCGCTGCCGGTGCGACCTTCGCAGTTGTAGATCAGGCTCGATTGCCGCTGCGATTGGCCGGCGCTCGACAGCCCGTTCAGGCCCGCCGACTGGATCGTCTTGTAGGCCGACATGAGGGAGGCCGCGTCGGGAACGGCCTGCTTCAGCAGCGGGTTGTTCGCGATGTCGCCAAGATTGCGGTTGCCAGTGAGCGCCTGGTACTGCTGCTTCATCTGGTCCAGCTGGCTTTTCATCGTGGTGATCTGTTCAGCCATCTGGCTGTACTGCTCACCCCACGCGATGACCTCCTGAATCGCCTGCGCCAGGTTGGCTGCATCGAGCACGGGAATGCCGGCATGCGCCGGCGCCGTGACGCCGACCATGCCCGTTGCGATAGCGATCGACGCGACCAGCTTCTTCAATTGCTTGACTACTTTCATGCTTAACCTCTCTGTGTTGATGACCTACGGATGTTTGAAACGACATTGCGCTGGTAGAGCGGGCGGCCAGAGCCTCCCGAACCACCAGTGCCGCTCTCGTTCCCTGAGCGACCTCCACCACCGCTGCCGCCACCACCCCCACCGCCGCCGCCGCCGCCGCTGGTGATTTCGCCGCCGCCAGTCGGCGAGGCCTTGGGAGGTGGGCCGTCCTTCTTCCCGGCCACGGAATTCATGATTGCCCGCCCGATTTCTCGGCCGATGCCCTGGATCGACACGCCGCCTGACAGCGCGCTTGCCAGTTGATTGAGGTTCAGCATCACGACCGCGAGCGCTGCCGACACGAGCAGCAGTGAGCACGCATCGCGGACCACGTTGGTCGTGTCCACGTTGCCCTTCATGGAGTTCGCGTACTGGCTCGCGAAGTCGGTCAGCATCGAAATGCTGGCTGCGATCAACACGTTGAGCAGCACGTAGTGCAGGGCTTGCCCGATCCAGCTTTCCGTGTACTTCTGGGTTGGCGGGAACATCGAGCACACGATGAAGATCGGGCCGACGGCCAGCACCAGGGCCAGCACCACCTTCGCCAGGAGGTACATGCCCAGGCCCACGACGAACAAGAAAGCCTGTGCGAGCGCGACGATCGCTGCCGCAGCCAGCAGGCTGAAGTTGGGCCAGAAGCCGGTCGTGGCCTGGCTCCAGAGCTGCTGCCCCAGCTCGTCATAGGGCTGCGCCATGTTGTCGACGAGTTGGCCAATCGAGGTGACGCCGCCCATCGCCTGCGTCATGCCCTCTTGCAGGCCCTGGATCATCTGAATTGCCGAGCCCTGGTATTCACCAGCACTCAGCGCAATTCCAGCGATGAAGGCGATCTTGAAAGACTTCCACAAGAACGTGTGCAGCGAGTCGTTCGCCTCGCCGCGCATGATCGCGTAGCCCATCATCAGGACGTACACCGTGACACAGGTCAGGACGACGGGCGTGAGGATGCCGATCAGCGCCCCGCTCTTGCTGGTCACATAGTTGTTGAGCAGCAGGTCAATTGCGGCCTCAAGCTTGGTAGCAATGCCCATTTAATTGCCTCCAGCCTTTTTCGCCGCTTCAGGAAAATATTTCGGGTTCGGCTTGTATTCGAATTCCTTGTTCTTGCCTTTGGCCGGGGGCGCCACTGGTGCCGGAGCAACGGGCGCGGACGCCGGCGCCGCTGGCGCTGCGGCAGGCGGCTTGAACTCGAATTTGTCGTTGGTCGTTTCAGTCCGGCGAACGACCTCAGAATCGACCTTGGTGCAGCCCATGACTGCTACCAAGGCCATTGCGGCAACGCCGCCCCAAACGTGTGTATTGCGCATGCTGCCCCCTACGATTTCGCGAGTGCACGGCGCTCGCTGACTCGCCGATGGAAAAGAGGAAGCCAGTCCTGCGGGTCATCGCCGACTTTTTCCCGGATGTCGTCGAGCAATTCGACGTTCTCGGATGTGCCGGAAATGACGTTCAGGATGTCGTCCATGCCGCCCAAGTCGTATTGCACGATCGCCGAACGGTGGCCTTGCTTGACCAAGAACATGCGGCTCGTCTCGCCGAGATTCTTGATAATGTCAAATTCCGCTTCCGTGACCTTGAATCCTTCAACGTAGTCTTTGCGGTCCGCGCGAGGATTCGGCAAATAGATCTGTGTCACGCTCTGCTCGACCATCGTTTTGCCGATACGGTGCGTTAGCACGTCCGAGGGGGACTGTGTGACGAATACACCGAGGCCAGATTGCTTGCGAATGGTCTTCTGCTTGTTCAACGCGAAATCACTGAACATTTCATCCATCAGAGGCTTCCAGAATTCCTCCATGATGTAAATCAATGGCTGACCATTGATTAGCGTCTCGGTGATGTGCAGCAGGTACGCCATGATTGGCGTGCGCACTTCTGGGTCGTCGAGAAAATCGGTGTAGTCGTATCCGAAAATCTTCGCCGTCGTGAAATCCTGATTGTCGATTTCGTTGTCGAACACCCAGCCGAGTGGTTGGCCGCGCGTCCATTTTTGGAGGCGATCCCGGAGGCTGTTGTCGCCTGTCCCTGTCAGCACTTGATAGACAGCGGAAAGCGATCGCACGCGGTGCGTGACCTGATCGCTCATCACTGTGCGAACAGCATTACTGACGACGATTTGTTCCCGCGCCGTCAGGCCCACCTCGTCGTCGCCCTTCAGGAGCTGCTTGACCAGTCGCTCGCAAAAGGAAATGTTCTCTTCCGTCAGATCGAATTGGAATGGGTTAAAACCAGTCGGCTCGCCGCGTTTGAGGGCAAAATATTTGCCGCCCATTGCGCGAATGCCGATTTCCATACCGCGATCTTTATCGAAGGCAACAACCCGAAGGCCGTAATACTTCGTCGCGAACATGATGAGGCCCATTTGCAGCGTCGTCTTACCCGAGCCCGTCGTGCCGCAAATGAAGGTGTTGCCCGCGTACTTTTCATCGACCGAATCCTTGTCTTCCGGCGAGACATGGAAATTCAGATAGAACGGCTGGCCGCTGGGCGTCTTGAGAAGAGCCAATGCCTCGCCCCACGGGTTGCCATTGCGCTTGCCGCGTGCGAAATTGTGAAGCGGGCTCAGCGCTGCGAAATTCCGGCTGGTGATTTGCGCCTCCCGAGGGCGCATCGTCCAATTGCCCGGCAATTGCGCGAACCAGGCGCATTCAGGGATCGCGTCGATCACCGACAGCTTGAATCCCGCGTCGTCCTGAAGGATCGTGCGCGCTGACGACATGTTCTTCGCGACCTCGCCCAGCGACTGTCCGAAGATCGCGAGCGTGTAGTGGTACTCGCCCATGTCGTACTCACCGCTCTTCACGTCTTTCAGCGCCTGCGTCAATTGCTCAACGTCGTCAGTGCCAGCGTCTTCTGATGCTCGCAGTTGCCCTTGCTGGCGCTCCAGGCCGTCCATGGCATCTCGCTTGTTTTTGATCGAGAAGCTTTGCGACTCGATGTATTCGTAGTCGCCATACAGGATGCCGTTATTCATCCCCGGCTCGGAGAGCTTGGGATAGTCCTGAAAATCCAGAAAGCCCACGAACTTCTGCGCGTTGGGATGCCAGATTTGCAGCATTCCGTTCTTGTCGCCGAAATGAAGCCGCGACGTAGGCAGGTATTCGCCGATATCCGCGCGCTGCATGGGAATGTCCTCCCACACTCCATTGACCAGAAAGCCGAGGAAGCCCAACATTTCCGAATAAACCTTGCCATCTTTTTTAAAGCTGCCAAGGCGCTCTGGTTCATAGCGCTTCAAGCTCGACTCGACCTGCTTGGCCATGTCGTCCAAGGTGTCCAGGTCTTCCTGCTCCTTTTCGCGAATTTGCGAGATTGAACGAACGGCCATCCGCTTGAGGAAATTGCCAGCGCGCGACGTGGTGGGCCGATAAATCACCGTCAAATAAAGCTCGGTGGCCATTTGCCGGTGATTGTCGAAGGACTTGTAATACCGCTCGTTGAAGTCCCGGCAGAAATCGTTCTCGAACGTGCCCCCCAGGCGCTCGCGCACGACACGTCGCACTTTGTGCGTCCAAACAGCGAAGTGCCCGCCACCGAGCGCCTTCAGGAAATTGTTGAGTCCTTCCTTGCGAATGGCAATTTCGGTGGGGTCTGAAGTCTCGAAGGAAATTCCTTCGAGACGCCAGGTCGCCATGTAGTCGCCGTTCCGCTTCAGCTTAATCACATTGGGCGCCACATGGGTTCCCATCGGGATGTAATCCGAAGACGGAATCTGCGCATCCGCCACTTCTTTGATTTGTGCCGTCGCTCTCATGATTTCCGCCGTTTGTATCGAATGGGTGAATAGGATGCAGCGCCCCACAATTGCCGCCCTGCCCGGTGCCGGAATCGCATACGTGCGCGCATCAGCACCTGACGAAGACGCTGGTCGTCTTTTTTCGTCATTTGCCGAAGCGTGATGCAAATGGGCACGTACACAATTCCGAGGAACAGCGAGACATACGGGCTCACCAGATAGAACGTCCAGACCGCAAGGATCATGAACGAGCCTGTCACCAGCAGAAATGGAATCGTGGGCACGCCCATGAACATTGCTGGCCTCGTGCACCCCTTGAAAATGGGGTCGCTAAATCCCTCGACTTGCATGGTGGCTTAATTAATCAGCCAAGCTGCAATACCGGCCGCGCCGCCAACGATGATGCCGCCGATCACGATGTTGGAGATTTCCGACCACTTGGCGTGCTGGAATGCCATCTTGAAACCCGCCCACATTAGGGCAATCGTGAAGCAGGTCACTGCGACACCGACCAACACCGTCTGGATGTTTTGCATCACGGTATTGACCTTGCTGATCTGCGCAAACGCAGGGCTTGTAGCCAATGCCATTGCGCCGGCAGCTGCCGCCATCACTAGCCCTTTGCGATTTGACTTCCCGAAAATGGCCAAAGCGGCCTGAACATTCTTTTTCACTGAATACCTCTCTGAGTGAGTGCCTTGAAATGACGCATCGCGTCCGCTAAATGAAATTTCAATTGGATGGGTTAACGAGTTTTCGTATCTCGATAAGCTCTCCTTTCCGTGAATTGCCCGCACCTGGCTCAGAAAATCAAGGCGCTGCCCGACTGGGCGCTCGCTTGGGCTGGAGGTACGGCGGCGGCGCCGGCCGCGGGCTGCTTGAGGGCGGTAGGCGCCGGGCTTGCTGCCTTGGCCGTCCTGCTCACGGGGATCGCTGCTGTTGGGGCCTTGGCGCCGGCCTGGGCCAGCACCTTTGGAACGACGGGGATCGCCTTCGCGAGGGAGGCATCACTGCCGACAACCTTCACCACGTACCCTTCCCGGTAGCCGGTGATGAAGTTGCCGCTGTAGTAGCAACTGAAGGCAGCTCGAAGCGCCGTCTGCTCGTCGCGGGGGGCCTTGCGAGCCCGCAAGAAGCACTCGGTCAAGATGCCCCCGCCCGCCTTCAAATTGGGACAGGGCTCGAACGCCGTTTCCAACGTGAGCCCATATCTTCTGAAGTTCGCTTTATTGACCTGCGCCAGGCCAACGCTGTAGTTGAAGCCGTTCTGTTCCAGCCACTTGGCTGTCGAGACGGCTTCCTCCAGCGTTCGGGGCTGACGATCCAGCCGACCATTGACGACGCCGATCGCGAAGGGGTTGAAAGCCGATTCGACCTGGACAATCCGACGCATCGTGTCCATGTGGACTGTCGGAGCGCACTGCTCGGCCAGCACTAGAAAATCCAGCATCAGAGGGTTCCCCCCAATGCAGTCGCGACAGCCTTTGGCATCGTCTCTCCCTGATTTCACTGAAGTTGCCCGGTAGGCTCACTGCCACCCGGAAACCCCCAATCCGCTAGCTCGTTGGGGGATAATTTTCACCCTTAAGCGCATAAAACGCGCATCACAAGCGAAGTATGCGCCATGCTACTTTTCTCAACAACATAGAAAAGCGCAGAAAGTGCGCAGAACACGCATAAAACGACATGAGTGACAACAATCAGCAACAGGAACAGGGCGTAGAAACCACACTGGCCGCCAAATGCGTCCGAGCGCTCCTTGAACGCCATGGCGTGCCCCGGAACAAGCATTCCGCTGTGGTTACTGATGTCCTTGGGCTGTCCTACTCGCAGGGAAACAGACGCCTGACGACGAGAGCCACCTGGGAGTTGGAAGAGCTGCGCACGCTCGCCGAGCACTACGGCGAGACGCTGACCGAGCTGGTATCGCTCGGCCAGCACGATGAAATGGAAGACGCGACGCTCGTCACAGGAACCACCAGCACGCCTTGTCGCGTCGCAAGGGGGCCAGCGGTTCACAAGCCACGCCTCGGCGCGTTGGTGCTCACAAAGGTCGACGCCGACTGGCTCGTGCTCCCGGCCGAGCCGAACCTGGCCACGCAGGCCTACGACATCAAGCGTCTTCTCGTCGAGCCGTCGTCGGCTACCAGCCGCCGAATCGCGGTGCTCGATGACCATCCCGAGAGTGCGCAGCTCATCGTTTCGTACCTCAAGACAGCGGGCTTCGATCCAGTCGCCTTCACCAATCTGGATCGCATTGCCGCCTCGGCCGCTGCCGGCGAGTTCGACGGCTACGTGCTTGACTGGATCATCGTGAAGGACTCGATCCAGGACACCGTGAGTGACCTGGTGGCCGCGATCAGGGCGCGTGACGCCCACTGTCCCATCGTCGTCCTCACCGGACAGATGCGCAACGGCATCGCCGATGAAGCGGAAATTGCCACGGCCATGGCGAAATACCGCTTGAAGTTCTTCGAGAAGCCAGCGCCGCTGCCCATCATTTCAGCCGCACTGGCCACCTCTTTCTCGGCGGCATAGCCGTCCGCCACCGGAAAAAAAACAGCCTCTGGGAAGAGGCCGCAAAACTGCTGGAGCTGGTCGGGAGGGAGGGATGGTTGCCCCAGCAGGAAAATCAAATCTGTTGCCAGGTCAATCTTTGATCGGGTTCACGTGCGCCAACCGCCGGCGCCAATATCCACTTGCTGCCACACCCTCTTCGAGCGCGGTCTGATCCACATCGAACCGCATCGCGGCGGAATGGTATTCATCGGAAATCGCTTCAACGTCGTTCGCCGCAACAACATCTAGTTGTACGAGCACGTCCGCAACAGCTTTGTCGACGCTAGCAGCGTCTGTCTTGAACTGCGGCATAGCTCAGGCTTCCTTAATGCCTCGGACAGCGATAACTCCGCCGAGCTTGGCCGTGTCTTTGCGGATGCGCCTTGCGAGGTCGACGGGGGCCCCGCCCTGAGGCTGCCAGCCGCTCTTGAGGAACGTGTCCGCCACTGCCGGCGATTGAAGCACCTTCGTGAGGGCAGCGTTGAGCTTGGCGGATGTGGCTTCCGGCATGGTCGACGGGCCGGCCAGGGCGGTCCAGATCTCTGTCTCAGCCCCGAAAAGACCGACTTCCCGCAACGTCGGAAGATTCTCCGCGAGAGGGCTTCGCTCTGGAGAGGTGACACCGATGAACTTGAGTTTGCCGCTGCGCACGTTCGGCAGCGCGAGGCCTGGCGGTAGCAGCGCCATATCGATCTTGGTGGAAAGCAGCGCCTCCAGCACTTGCGGATTGCTGCCGAAGGGCTGATGCCTCGCGAAGATGCCTGCTTGCATAGCGTGCATCTTCAGCAGCTCCATCCCCAGGTGCCCGACTGTCCCACTGCCAGGCGACCCGTACCGTCCGTCAGAGCTGATCTGGCGAATCCACTGAAGCACCTCCTGCGGTGAACTGCCCGTCGCGCGCGAGGACGTGACGAACACCAACGGCGTCGTGCCGATCAGCCCGACAGGCGCGAAGTCCTTCTCGGGATCGAACGGCATCGCTGGGTTGAGCAGCTTCGCAATGGTCATGTTGCCGTTGATGAGGACGCCTATCGTGTGGTCGTCGCGCGCCTTCGCAACCTCGTCCGCCGCGACGTTCCCACTCGCACCGGCCTTGTTTTCAACGACAACCTGCTGGCCGAGCAAAGCCGCCAGCGGCGCAGCGATAGTGCGCGCTGCGATGTCCGGCGCCGACTCCCGTGGAAAGCCCACCAGCAGGCGGATCGGCTTGGTTGGCCATGTCCCGGCGCCGCTGGCCGGGCTTGCGCTCGACGCACCGGCAGCGAAGGCCTTAAGTGCAGCGCCAGGCAATGACAAGGCCGCAGCGGTTTGAAGTAGACGACGTTTACTGAGATTCATGATGTTGACCCCCCTTGTTGAAAATGTTCACAACGGCAATGCCGTTTCCTGGCGCGCCTCGAAGCCCTCGATCCGGGCCTCAAGCAGCTCACGCATGCGCTCGATGCCGAGTTCGGCTTCATCGCCCAACGCGTACTCGAAGTTCTGATGGAGCAACTTGATTTCCTCGATCGACGCCGGCAAGCCATGCTCTGCATGGCGCGCCCCGATGGCCGCCAATGGGTCCATGCGGTAGCGCACCATTGACGCCTTCAGCAACCCTTCGAGAACCGCCACCGCTGACGGATCGAGGTCGGCCCGGTAGGCCCACACGGCCGAGACGATCGGCGTGCCGATCCAGCCGAACCATTCGCGTCCCAAGTCGTACTCGTAACGGAAGCGCCCGCGCTTCCTTTCCTCGACGGCTTGGTCCTGAATCAACAGGCGCGGTGTCGACTTGTCGTCGACATCGAGGTTGCGGCTCCATCGCCCGATGCGCAGGCCGTACTTCTTCTTCATGATGGCCTGCAAGACACGCACCGAAGTCGTCGTCTCGTAGCAGACATCGATGTCCGCTCCATCGAGCTGCGACATCGGCTCATTCGAGAAAAAGACGACGCTGCCGGCAAGGCCTCGGAATGAAATGCCCCAGTTCGCAAGCCTCTTCCAGCGCCCCTCCAGCTCGAACCAGTCAGGAATGGCCATCGGCGTCACGTCGAGCTGGCCGCGTTCGATCAACCCACGGACGCCACTGGATTCGCAGCGCACCAGGTTCAACGGCCAAGTCGCCCTGTCGCCGTAATACGGAACCCAAGGCACGCTCGGAAAAAAGCCCACGTTGAGGTCGAGCGCGCCAGCATTGCCGGTCACGCTCGCCGTAAATGAGGGGGACGTATGCATGGTGGTTTTCCAGTCTGAAAAAGTGATTCAGGCCAGCGGAGCAAAGTCCGCGTGGTGCTGCCAGCCGGTTGCGTTGAGGTCGACTCCTTCGGCCGCACCGGCTGGCTGTGCCAATGGCGCGTCGACGAGATCCACAAACGCTGCATCGGGCGATGTCGAATCGACGCTGTAGACCACCGAGCCTCGACGCTTCCTGACGTACACGCCCTCCTTCTCCAGCCGAGCGCGCCGGCGCCCTCTGACGGCCTCTGACAGGGCTTCCAGCACCTGCACGGAGTCATCCCACCCAAGGCACGCATCCGTGATGCTCTGCCCATACACCAGGTCGGCGGCGCGGTCCCGGCCTGGCGCAAAGCGCTGCGCGCCTTCGCGCAAGTGGCTCTCGACCATCACACCGAAAACACGACTCGAGCCGCCTGCGATCTGCGCGGCCACGTCGCCGGCGACGGCGATCTGCTTCTCGTGCATCTTCGAGCTGTTCGCATGGCTGCAATCGACCATGAGCGAGGGGCGCAGCCCGGCTTCTTGAAGGCCCAGGCATGCCAGCTCGACGCTTTCAGCGTCGTAGTTCGGTGACTTGCCGCCTCGCAGGATCACATGGCAATCCGGGTTTCCCGTCGTCTCGACGATCGCGACATGGCCGTTCTTGTGCACGGAAAGAAAGTGGTGGCCGCGCGCCGCGGCCTGGATCGCGTCGACGGCGATGCGAATGTTGCCGTCGGTGCCGTTCTTGAAGCCGATCGGCGCCGAGAGGCCCGACGCCAGCTCGCGGTGCACCTGGCTCTCCGTGGTGCGCGCACCGATCGCGCCCCACGAAATCAGGTCGCCGATGTACTGCGGCGAAATCACGTCGAGGAATTCGCTGCCTGCTGGCAGGCCCAGATTGTTGATGTCGATCAACACCTGGCGCGCAATCCGCAGCCCTTCGTTGATCTTGAACGACTCGTCCAGGTAAGGGTCGTTGATGAGGCCTTTCCAGCCCACGGTCGTACGCGGCTTCTCGAAATACACGCGCATAACGATTTCGAGCGAGTCGGCGAAGCGCTCCCGCTGCTTCGCCAGCTTCAGCGCGTACTCGAACGCAGCCTTTGGGTCGTGGATCGAGCACGGCCCCATCACCACGAGCAGCCGGTCGTCGTCGCCGTCAAGGATTTGATGAATGGTCTTGCGCGTCGTCAGCACAAGCGCTTCGACCGGTGTGCCGGCGACGGGATAGAAGCGCATCACGCTCTCGGGCGGCGGCAGTTCTCGGATGTCCGAAGCCTCCGCGTGGTAGGTGTCTGCATTGGGTGTTGACATGGGTGTCACCTTCAAAAGGTAAAAAAAAAGCCCGCTGGCGATCGCCACGGGCTTCAGGAGGTCAAGCTATTTAGAGAAAGGTCACTGGTGGACATCGATCGACGTGGCCCACAGGTGCGCTGCGGGCCACGCGACCCGCATCACTTCGCTGCGGCTTGCAACGTGCCGTTGCAGCCCTTGCGCAGAGCCAGCAGGGCCTTGTCGAGCGACAGCGAGGGGTCCGCCTTCTGCATCGCCGAAATGGCCGCTTCCGAGGCCTTGGCGTACTTCTGGCTCACGCTGTCGGCCACTTCGGCCGGGTTGTCCACCATGTACATGCAGTTCGCGGTGTCGGCGTAGAACGCCTTCACCGGGGCCAGCTTCGCCAGGTCCGCTGCCGAAGCAGCGCCGCAGGCCACTGCGAGAGTCGCAAACACGAAAGTCGTTTTCTTCATGGGAGTCCCTTCCTGAGAACGTGTGACAGACAAACAAAGAAGCGCATAAAACGCGCATCACGCGCACAGTATGCGCTTTAGTTTGCCAATTTACAATCGCTAACCCGACGTAAATTGCTTGCGACGCGCATTTAATGCGCTTTCGCCACACGTCCCCCGGATCAGGGCATCCGACTGAAGGGCTCGATCTTCCGATTGGCCGGTACCTGCATCAGCGCCGCGAGCTGATCGCGGCGTACAGGCTTTTCGAGGACGGAATCGAACACCCTCAACTCGGCGTCGCTGGCACCATGCCCAGCCGTCATGGCCACCAAGCGCGCACCCCCGTTGACGCCCGAGGCCCGAACCTCCGTCGCCATTTGCGCCCCCGTCTTGTGGGGCATGTCGAGGTCGATCAGGACTACGCCATACGCGTGCGCAGCGAGCAGGTTCAGGGCCATTGCGGCGGACGAGGCCGTATCGCAGATCAAGCCCAGCTCCGCGCAGACCTGCGCGAAACCCGACAACAGCTCGGGCCGATCGTCGACGACCAGAATCCTGCCCTCCCCTGCCCCAGCGACTGGCGGACGGTCCTCGGCTCGCGCCGCCGGGACCACCAGCTCGAAAGTCGTGCCGCCCCCAGGTGTCTGCGACACCTCCACGTTTCCTTCGAGTTGCATCATCAGCGCGCGAACCACCGCCAAGCCAATGCCTCGGCGCTCACCGAACAGCACAGGTTCTGCTTGCAGTCCCTGCGTGACTGTCGTCGCGGACGATTCCGGCAGGCCAGGTCCAGTGTCTGCGACGACGATGCGGAATTCGTCCGTCCCGTTGGGACAGGTCTTCAACGTCACCGACACGCTACCGTGCTCGGTGTACTTCACCGCATTGCTGACCAGGTTGTGCACGAGCTGGCCGATCCGTACGCCATCGGCCACAAGAAACAGCGGCTCTGCCGGCGTGACGACGCTGAACGTCAGGCCTTTGGCCTCCGCCTCTCGCCCCATGCTCTCGACCGACTCTTGCACCAGCTCGCAGGCCTCGAAGACCTCCGGCCGCAGTTCGATGCGTCCTGTCTGACCCCGAGCCAAGGTCAACATGTCGCGCAACTGCACAGCCAGCTCGTTCGCCGACCGGCGAATGCGCTTCATCACCTCGGCCTGCTCTGGCGAGGCCCGTTTGCTTTCCAGCACGTCGAGCGCGGAGACGATGCTTTGCAGGGGAGAGCGCAGCTCGTGGCTGACCATCCCGAGGAAGAATTCTTTATGTCTGACGGCCACCTCGCGGTCCAGTACCGCCCGTTTGCTTGCATTTTCTGCAACCTTCAAACGATGGGCCAGAGCGAACGAGAACAACATCGCTTCCCAAACGGCCGACAGTTCCAGCCACAGAAAGCTGAAGGAGCCTGGCAGCACCTTCAGAAACTGCAAGATGTAGAGCGTGGACACCGCCATGTGGACCGATATGCCGATCAAGGTAAATATCGCTGGTTCGTAGCCCTGCCTCAAGCGCATGACGCTGCCCAACAAAATCACAGTGAGCGCCGCGGGTACCAGTAGCGCAGATGACATGTATCCGAGCGATTCAAATCCACTCACCGCGGCCACCGCCCCGCCGATGGCGGACCAAACGAGAAGCTGGGCCGCTTTATCGAGCCTTGGTGCATTGATGTCGAACCTGAACAGTCTGCGCATGAATGTCAGTCCGAACCCGATCACGCCTGCATTGACGCTCGCGATCAGTTGGGCGGACGATTCAAGAAAGCCAATCTTCGTCCATATGCCGGTTAGCAGACAGATGAGCGTCATGAAGCAAACAAGGTACATCGCGTAGTACAGATGCGAGAACTCCCTGGTTTTCGTGAGCACGAAGAGGTTATGCAGGACCAGCACAATGAACGCACCGAACAACGCGCCTTGAATCAGTTGTCTGTGGGCAACTTCCTCGATGGCCTCGACATTCGAGATCCATGAAAGATCAAGGAGCACGGGCTGCGCCCTCTGCTCGATGCGCAGGTAGACCGTTGTTGGCTGTGCGGGTGTTGGTAAGCGCAGGGCCAGCGCTTGCATCGACAAGGCCCGCTCGCTGACGGATTGACTGGTTGAGATCGCTGACACACCGAAGCCACCTTCGGGCTTGGGGTAGAACAGATCGAACCGTGCAACAGGCTGGTGCTCGAACATCAAGAACGAACTGGCCTCCTTGTAGGCCCTTAAATCAACCTTGATCTTCACCCAATACACGTCGCGTTTGATGCCAGTCCACTCCACTGACTGCAACAAGCGGAACGTCGTGAGTCGCCCTGCCGCCACGTCGTCCACACTGAGGGTTCCGGCCGGATCGTTGGCCACCCACATGAAAGGCCCCAGGCCTTGCCGCTCATTGCCATTCGGCGTGAAAACCGGGTCACTCTGTGCCCTCGACGAACTGGCGGAAAATAGCATGAGCAGGCAGACCGCGACGCACATCAGCGATCTGATAATGCCTGCGCTCCATCGTGATGCGCCTCGCTTCAATGAATGCGATTCAGCCTTGTGGTTACTGAGCGCGGGTAGCGATTGGATCAATTTACTCAAGACACAAACCTTGCGATGAGGCAACCAATGAAAACTTCGCCTTGGCACTTCAAGCCAGTGACAGGTGCCGACGGTAAGACGACCTTCGACGTGTTCGACGGGGATTCGGATGATCCCATCGTCAACGTTCGCAAGGAGTCGAGCGCCATCAAAATCGTGGATTCCGCCAACAAGACCGGCTACCCCGATGTGTCAGCCATGGTTGACGATGAAGAGGATTGATTTACATAGTCTGGCTCTGCCAGCGCACGAATTATCTGCGCCTGCTGCGCACGACAAAAAAGGGCCGCATCGCTGCGGCCCTTTTCTTTGCACCTATCGTCGCCTGGCTACCCAGGCTCGCCGGTCGCTCACCACCGCACGCGGCGGTAGAGCTTCTGGTCCATGATGACGTCGATGTATCGCGGCGTCTGCGCTGGGTCGACCAGCCCGATGTGATCGTAGACATTCACCGTCGTCGATTCATAGCCGCTGTCGATGCCGCCGCCAGTGATGATCGTCTTGGTGCCGAGCAGCTTGCCCACGCAGATTTTCTGCGTTGAAGGCCGCACGAAACCCCCGCTGCCGTCGTTGCCGCTGCCGATGCCCGTGTAGATCGTTTCGCCACCGCCAGTTGCCCCGAACTGCGGCCGATTCGACTGCGCGGCAAGCTGCTCTGCCGTCCCTACGATGGCCGGCACGCCGGCATCCAGCGCACTCGTGCCCTCCGGGCAATCGTCGAACCACGCATTGCCTGGCTGCGCGTACGCGCTGCCAGCCGTCTCGCAGTGCGGGAAGGGCTTGCCGTCCGAGAGATCCTTTTTGAGCTGGTTGATCGGCGCAACGCAGTCCTGAACGGCCTGCGGACCCATCGGATTCGAGAGGCACAGCAGCACTTTGCAGCCGTAGTCGGCGCCTGAATAGAACTGTGCGTGCGCTGCTGGCGTCATCAGCATGGTGAAGGCCGCGAGGCCCGCGAGACGGGCCGCAGCCCGGACGACAACTCGATGGAATGATTTCACTTGAAGCTCCCTTGGAATGCTGCTAGGGGTTGCAGCGACGACGGCGATCGTACCGGTCCGCAGCTTCAAAGGTCAACCAAAACGCCGGTTTTGGAATGCGCAAATCATGCGCTTTAGTTGTTTTTTCCCTCGAAATGGCATGTCGCATGAAACGCTTGCCGATCGACGAACCTAGCGCAAGAGCACGACAAACTCCTGAATGCCGAACAGCTCGCGTCCGGTTCTCAGCGCCGTTTCCGCATGTTTGAAGTGCCGTGGCTCATCGGGTGTCCGACGGGATGCGAGAGTCACTGGTTCCTGCCTGGCCAGCCGGATCGTGAGCGTGAACGTGCCGCCGTCGTGCTGCCGGACCACGGCTTCCTTGACCACGCTGCCACGAACTTTGGGAACCAAGATTTCCTGTGGCGCGCATTGCACAGGGGTTGCTTTTTGCACCGTCAAACGCTTCTCCATCTCGCTCTCAGGCGATCAGCTTTTTCGATTTTGTAGTGGTCAAACCCACATGCGAATCCATTGTCTCACCCCCGTTTTCTGACGAAAAAGGGGGCTGCTACGTTGGTCCGGCGCCCTGCGGGCTTGGATCGAGCCGTCGTCGGCAAGCCTCCTAGTCTCGCCCCCTACGGGCCTACATCGCGTTCGTGCGGGCCTCCGGCCCTCGGGGCACTCGCCCGCCACTGCGCGGCCGGCTCGCGTCAAAATACCCCTGCAAACGGACATCCAAGGGGGAACGATGAACCAGATCGACGAAGAAGACATGCAGCTCGACGCCGTGCGCGGCGTCATCGGCGTGTGGGAAGGCATCGTCCAATCTCTGATCCGAGCCGAGCGCGACAACGCCGGCGCCGACCCGGCCCGGCTCGAAGAGTTGCAGCGCGCGTTGTATGCGGCAGCACGCGAGCGCCATGCACTCCGCGCTGCCGATCACGCCTCCGTCGCGATCGCCCGCAGCAAGTACGCCGAGCTGATCGCTGCCCACCGCCGCGCCCAGGGCGCTGGAGCCTGACGATGGATCGCCAGGAACATCGCCTGTCCGAGGCCGACAACGAACGGATCTTCCAGCAGGACATCCGCCCGTACCTGTTGGCCACCGCCAGCGGTGACCTCCAGGCCCAGGCCGAGCCGACCATGGTCATGGTCGGCGGCCAGCCAGGCGCCGGCAAGAGCCGGTCGATCGACTCCGTGAAACTCGATCTCGAGTCCCATGGAGGTGTGATGGAAATTTCCGCCGATGACCTGCGGAAATTTCATCCCAAACACGATGAGCTGATGCGCGTCGACGACCGCACGGCGGCCGACTTCACGCATGCGGACGCCTCGGCGTGGGCTGAGAAGGCAGAACGTTTCGCGCGCGAAGAGCGCTACAACGTCCTGCTCGAAGGCACGATGAAAACGCCCGAGAACGCCGCCGCCAAGTTCGCCGAATACAAGGAAGCCGGCTACTTCATTGAGGCCCGCGTCATCGCAGTGCATGAGCGCGCGAGCTGGCAAGGCGTCCTTGGCCGCTATGAGCAGCAGAAGGCCGATGCCGGCGTCGGGCGCATGACGCCCAAAGACGTGCACGATGCCGCTGTATCCGGCGTCCTACGCACCGTGGAGAAGATCGAAACCGAGCAGCTGGTCGACCGGCTGCGCATCGACCGCCGCGGTGCAGAACAGATCTACAGCAATACCGTCGTCGACGGCGCCTGGCAGCACCCTCCGGGCGCTCGCCAAGCGATCGAAGGCGAACGCGATCGCCCTCTCTCCGCGAAGGAATGGGATGCTCACGTCGCTGGCTTCGATCGCATCGACGCGCTGCAACAGCGCCACGGCCGCAATGCGACTGCCGACGAAATGAACCAGGTGCGCGAGCTGCGCGCCGGCGCCGCGATCGAGCGCGATCGCGCCGCGCTCAAGGAGCGCGACGCCGAGGCCTCCGCAGCGTTCCGCTCGGAGCCGCCAGAGCTTGCCGTGGCCAAGCACCCGCGACTCGCCCTGGCCTACGCCGCGCTGGAGCAGATCGAGCAGCACGCGCGACGCCAAGGCGTCCCTGCGGCCCAGCTCGATGCCGTGAAGGCCACCGCCCGCGAACAGATTGCGCAGCGGGTGCAGGCCGGGCACTACCCGGCTCAGCGCGACATCACCCAGGAACGGCCCGCGCCGACCAAGCAGCGCGAACCGGAGCGCTGACGCGCTGGATCTTGCATCGCCGTTTCTGACGGTGCTGCAGCACCTGCGAAACCGGCGAGGGGACGCTTTTCCCGCTTACCCACCGCCCGCCGCTTCGCGGCGCCCGTGGACAACCCACCTCGTGCAAGCCGCGAGGTTGCGGCGTGTTGCCCACAGGTCCGGCCGTGGATAAGCGGGCCGCTGGCTGACGCCAGCACCTTGCCATCCATCACCGCAGGCCGTCGACCATCGCCGCACCTGGCGATGCGGCACCGCAGCCCATGGAC
>NZ_RXFT01000027.1 GCF_003952165.1 Variovorax guangxiensis
AGGGCAGGTCACTCAGATCAACCAAGAAGGCAGGACATTTCTCCCGCGCCGACCTCGCTTGCACGTCAAAGTCTGACGAACCACCGGTCTCTTGTGCGCCAGGGGAGTGCTGGTCGCCCCTGCTTCTGATGGTTGCAACTAGGGCTGATCGATGCCAACACAAGCCGCCGCGAACGGATAAGAGTAGCTGGCAGGTAGCATCGCTCTGAATCTGGCCAAAGCCAGCCACTCATTCATCCTCTCTTTGAGGCGAAGGCATGAATCGAGGTGTGCGCCAAATTGATCCGGACCAAGTAATAGATGTTGTCAGGGGCCATCGCTTTTTCCGCCTTCCGCCTCTCCCTCCAACACAGGCCGGTGGACGTCAGTTCAACCTACAAGTAGGCATCATTGCGCGCCCCCGCCAGAGGGCGTCAGGAAATCCTCGCGGAGCAAGAAGGCGTTCGACGAACCCGCCTGGATAAGAGCCTCCAGTAGACGAAGCATCGGATCGCGCAAGGCTGGGCGCTGCAACGCCGGCAATTGCTCGAACATCAATCGCGACACGATCTGGTCGAGCAAGAATCGTGCATTGCTTGACGCACGCAAGACAGTCTCAAGATCAGAGCCGAATTTTGAATCGATATAGGTCACGGCGCCCGGGAGCGACCTAGCGCCAATATCCGAGAGAAAATGAAGATAGGCTTCAAGAACAATCTCGGTTGCCGGTAGCGCCAAGAAGGCGCTATCAATCTGCAAATGAGCTGCACCGAGGAGACGCCACTCGCGAAGCCCCGGATTCCACTGCGTATTCAAGAACACGCGGCGGACTAGCTTGTTACCCCATGATCGCGCAGATGAAACCTCTTCAACCCACTGAGCAGATTTCACACGTTCGAGCACTGCCGCCCAAAGCGGCCAGAAGGTTTCTGCGTTGTTACGACGGTCGGCTGCCATGAGCATTTGCTCCAGCAAGTCTGCAAACTCGTTCGGCTCTTCGTCCACTTGCGGAAGCACGAAGTCAAGCAACTCTCTTGCTCGTGCTGCGTCGCATACCAAGATGAACTCCGCAAACGCTTCCCTGGCGGCGAACTGCAGCTCGAAGTTTGAGTGTCCGTGCTCCTGACGGTCCCACCAAAAGCCGAATCGGTTTGCCACCCATTCGAACAGCACTTGTCCGAGCGGATATGTCGGCCGAGAGCGGAAGAGAACGAGCAGCGACGCGACCAATCCGTCATCGCCATCGAGAAGTGTTGCATCAGGTTGCGGCGGAGAGGTCGGCCACTCCCCCTTGTCTAGATCGGCCTGCCGGGTCCTCCGCTCGCGCAGCAGATCTGCAGGATCCGGTCTTTGGTTCCAGCCAAGTTCCTCCACCCTCGCGTGTTGCTCGCGTCGCATCACGGCATCCTCGCAAAGCACGTGGAGAGCAAAATTCAATAGTTCCGGGACATTCATGAAGGCATCGATAGCCAAGCCTTCGACCGCTGTGCTCTGAACATGACGGTTGTGGTGTGTCAAAGCAGAGACAAGCAGTCGCTCCGCTCCAACTCGGTCAAGCTTGGGCGCAAGATGACCCAGGACGCTCGCGCACTCCGACGTGCCATCGACAGGGATGCTTGCGCCGAAAATATCGCCCGGGTTCGGAACCGATCCCAGAGCCTCATTCAAGACCTCAAGGCACCACGTCCTTTGATCGAACGACAACTCTTCCCAATGATCCCTGGCGACGGCAGCAGCCACCATCCGAGGGCCACCGTCCATGATGTCGCGAACGCCGGTTGCAGCGATTTCTCTCTCGACGGAGACAGCGAGTTCGAGGATCTGTTGCCAGCCCGCTGAAACATCCGATGGACTGTTCTCCAAATGGCGCCGCGCCCAGTTTTGAAGTGAGACCTTCCGGACGAACTGCTCATTCCCGACCGCAGACTGTGCGACCATGGATTGGACATCCGAAGGCAGCGGCCCCATGGCGAACTCGATGCCCCCCTCAACCGGAGTCTGGGTATATGTTCGAAGATCCATTCGGCGCAGAGCCAAGAGCCACTGCGACTGGCGCGTCGAACGTTGACTCTCCGGCGGCAACGCCGCAACGTAGCGGTCCAAGAGGACACAAACGTCCGCAGCGTTCGGCCCGAACTGCATTCGTCTCGCGAAATCTTCCAGCCCCTCTTTCCTATGCTTGAGGGCATTTGAAGCAATGCGCTCCTTCTGGAATACCTTTGAATAAGCATCCACCCCGCCCATAGCAAGTGGAGTCTGATCAGCGATCACCCTCGCAATGTCGAACTGAATGAATTCAGGGCACCCTAGTATGTCGACCCCGCACGCGCCAACTCGCTCTGGATAAGCCATGCACACGCTCGCCACGACGGATAGCGACGCGGCATTGTTAGAGTCGCGCAGAATGAAGTTGAGATAGCGTTGGACAACGTTGTCGGGCGCCCCGCTCTCGCAGAGTCCCAAGAGCCGGCTCTCCAACGCCATTAAGGCGCACTGGAGGACACTGGGAAACACCGAGGACCCGCGATAGGCCTGCCACAAGCGGGAAGTAAGGAAGACGTACCGGATAGTGCCATCCATCAAGCTCAACTGAACCTGCATAGATGGCTCGATCAGGGTGGCAGCAAATGAGCTAGATGCATACCTCGAGCAGCACTCGTTAACGAGTCCTACAATGAAACTAACTCCATGCTCCAGATGGTGATGCAGCAGTCCGAGAAAGGGACCTTGCATCGCAGACGAGGGAAAGAACCGGTGCTCGAAGCTGTAGGTCAACCCGAACACCGTTTCTATCTCTCTCATGGCGTGCCAATCACCGCCACCAACGTCGCTTGCCGGAATGAGCCACCTTTCCCTGCAAAGAGTCATGAGTTCGTCAGGGAAATCGCGCGCGAATGCTGTTGCCTGAAATGGCCGGAAGGTCTGCTTGGCGAGCATCGCTGCTTCTTCATCGTCTCGCAAGGATCGCCTTCCCGGGATTGCGGCTCTCCTAGCAAGGTCAGTAAAGACTGTGCGGTTCGCGTAAGGAACTTTGAGGAGCAGCTGGACCAGTCGTTCCCTGGGCACTGCTGGGCCGGGCCTCGCGACCTGGCTCGCCAACATCGCACCGATCAAAGAGCCAACGCTCTCGTGGCCTTCAGGATAAGGCTCGACGGCAGATACGGCGCTTGCCCAGTCCTCCATAAACTCGACCAGCAGCACGTCCATGCTTCGAGGAAGCTGAGTCCAATTTTGCGCAGCAAATCTAAGCAGGATGTGCCATGCGTTCCCCGATGGCACATGCCAGCGGACGGTAACGTCTAGCGCTTGCGACATCGGCGAGACCGTTTTGCAGCCTACGCGCACCAGATGCAGAATGCGTCGTAACAACAGGGCCTGGGAAGTCAGGAGTGGATCACTGAGCTGCCCCATGAAAGCATCAGCGGACCGCGACTGAAAAACCGCGAGCCACGTGTCGTCCCTAAAATGCGGCGGGATGCTGGTGTTAGAGCTAACCTCCGCTACAAAATCTGCAACGCCGCCACCGTCGACATCAAGCTGCTCGGAGAGCCACTTGCGATAGGCTCTCCGCAAAGCGGGATGTTCACCGACCTCAGCGACCATCGCCGCGGCGCTCCCGCCGTTCGCGGCAAACCGGCGCATGAACCATTCGACTAAGCCCCAGTCCTCAAGGACGTCGTGTGCCGCCGCGACTCGGGATCCGGTCTCGTCAAAGACCACCAGGTTGTCGTTGGCAAGCCTCTGCAGCGCCCCACCCTCGTCAGCGACTACGACGTAAGGCTGAAGCGCGCGCGCACGCTCTACGCACACGGCGAAGAACACCCGTTCTCGCCTAGCAGGCATTCCGTCCGCTACATAGTCCTCGTCCATGACGAGTTCACCCCACATCCTGCGCCGCAACGCCCGCTCTGTGTTCGGGACAGTCTCCCCTTCGGCAAACCGTAGCTCGGCAGCTTGAGTCAAAAGAAAGGGGTTGCGCAGTAGGGGCTGAAGCGCCGGAGTGGACAGCAACGGCACCAAAGCCGGTGTCGCGGCCTCCGCTTCTTGAAGCTCTTCGTCAGAGAGACCGTCGACCACGACTTTGGCAAAGTCCAAACCACTTGTGGCGAGCAGGCTACGTTCCACTACTTCGGCGTAGTAGTCCCGGCACGTGATCACCAGGGAGAGCGTCTGATCTTCTTTTGCTGCGACGAGCAAATCTTTGAACGCGGCTCTGTCCGATGCTTCGAGTAGCCGTTCCAGACCATCAATGAGAAAGGTCTTCCGGTGCAGTGGCAAGAGTCCGCCGAGCTCTCCCCAGGTCTGATTGATGTTGGCGTTTGCCAAAACCATGTCTATGTGCTGCGCCTTGAACTCCTCAGCAGAAAAGGCAAACGTAGTATCAGAGTTGCCGCTATTGACTAGGAGGTTCTTGCCGAGAACAGATTTTCCGCTGCCTGCGGCGCCCACCACAAAAACCACCTGATGTTTCGCAAAAGCCTCCTCAAGCTTCTTGCGGAGGCCATCCCTGCGAAAGCTCAGGCCGCGTGGGCCGATCTCATTTATGCGCCTCAAGGTGACGCCGGAATGCTGTCTCAAACGCAACAGCTCACCGTGTTTGGAAGACGGCACTTGTCTGTGGCGCCTCTGCGCCGCCACCGGCAGTCCGGCGAGATCCACGCTGCGACCTTCCGCAGCGGCAAGGCCTGCGAAGTCGATCAGCTCGCGCCAAGTCGTCGCCGGGGCATCGATCGGAGCATCGTTAGCGCGCAACGACCCGAGGATCGTTCTGATGGCAGCGTCATCCTTTCCAGATTCGTCCTGGAAATCGAAGCTCAGTACATGAAACGCCTGCAAGAAGCGCCAGACACGCTCGTCTGAAACGGCAGTTCCTTCAGCAGCATCCACAATCTGCTTGACCGCATCGTAGTCGTCTTTTGCACGCTTGTTGAGGGCTCCGCTGCCGTTGCGCCGGGAGGCAAAATCCTCTGCCGTTCCCGCCGCTCTCGCCTGGGCGAGCAGCCAGCGAAAATCGTGCTGAATCCGGTTGGTTCCCAAATACGTAACCAACACGAGCGCGTCACGGCCTTGCTGAAATAGCGCGGCGTTATTGAAGTCCCGCCAGGCGGCACTGATAGTGTCTTGGCATTCTTCGTTGCTCGAACTGACCGTGAACGTCCGTTTGATCTGCGCAGCCAGGTTCCGTTGCTGGCCGACCTCTGCATTCACCTCAATGACGAGATCGTCGATGCGCCATCCCAGGCGCCCCGCCTGAAAATGGATTCTCGTGGGTACTGAATCAGGGAAGATGGGCGCGAATGATCGAGTGAGAATCAGCGCTAAGAAATACGCACCGACTCGACGCTCGAAATCATTGCCTGCTCCTCCGGTCGAGATGACGCTTGCGACGACTGCGCTCATTGTTCCTCCTATGCCGACAAGTATCTCGTGGCTACTCCTCGTGGCGACGCGAATCTCTGAAGCTAAGCCGCCGCAGGCAGCGCTGACTCGGCCTGCTCGCTTAGCCTCAACGAACGGCGCAGGCAGCCAGTCAAAGCACCGAGTTCTTCGAAGCTGCGCCAGAATTGCGTCATGCAGATAGCACTACGAGACCCACACTCACCGCTCTCCTCCGGCGCCGAGCCCGCGCTCGACTCCTCGAGGCGAAGGGCCCAAGCCATTTTCCAGCTTCATTGGTGACTTGATGGGCAAGCTCGCCACGTTACCGATTCGAGCCTCACAACCCGAACCCATTCCACTCGGAAAATCCGCGTCGTCGCAGAGCCATTTCTTGATGCTGGCATAGGACAACATCGTCTGAAGCGTGCGATGGTCCTTGCACTCCAGTCTATCGGCCTCAGTGACGATAGACACGATCTCTCTGGGCACTCGGTCCTTGTCGTATCCGACGTGACGCCCTCGATACACCGGCCCACCGGAATCCCCCGCACAGGGCGCCGAGTTCTTCTTTTCCGGATCAAACGTCCACTCCATCCACCATCCGTGGCTCTTGGGAGTTCCGTTAAACCAACCAACCTCAATGGCATTCTCAGATTCAAACGTCCGCTGTCCTCCATTCTCGCCATAGCCGGCCATTGAGATCCTGCTGAGATCCGGCTTGCTCGCAAGACTGACCTTCGCAATGGGATTCGGCGCAGCCCTGGAGAGCTTCATCAGTGCAACATCAGCCTTGTCATGCATTCGAACCGGGCTCTGAGAAGCAAGCTCGTAATCTTCGAAGGCAACACACTGTCGATAAACTCCAGTCGTCATCAGCTTCTGGCGACAAGTAGCAAGCTCCGCCTCATCCTCCTTTGGCGCCATTACATATAGATCCGAAGCCTGGTACTTCTCAACACAGTGCTTCGCGGTGAGTACCAAATCCTGTTTGATCAAAGTGCCAGTGCAAGCCAATCCTCCTTGACGGCGTCGAATCTTGACAACCTCCATGAATCCGAGGGGGTTGAACTGCTCCTCCTGGCGGTCCGGAAGGCCCTTGACAGCATTCGCGACTTCTTTCGATTGCACCATGCAATCTGGACGGTACTCATTCACCGGATTGAAACAGTCAGAAGCCCCGGCCCGTATGAGCTTCCAGCCCATCATCTCCTCGGTCGTCGGCTTCGTTTTGCCAGGTAGAGCCGGCGCAGGGCTTCCGGGATAGCCCATCCCTCGAGATCCGTCAGGCTCCTTATATGACTTGATCATCCCAACTCGATCCGGGTCTGAATTCTGCAGCGCCTGGGGACTGAACTCGCGAGTGGCATGGTAGGTGATCAGCTTACTGGCCTCACTCAAAGTGAGCTCGCGGTCTCTCGGATCCTGAAGGAGCTCAATCCAGTCCTTCCCGACGAGTCCATCTTGGGGCATGCTGTATGAAGCTCCAAGTTTTTGACGGGATCGGCTCTTCGTCAGATTGTGGGCTGCCGTCATATCCGCCTTGATGACAATTTGCCCCCACACCTGAGACTTTTGAGCAGCAGTCAGGCCCTCAGAGCGATCCAGTTGACGTATTGCTCGGGATGCAGCCTTGCGTTGCGCATCTGACAGCTTCCCCCAAGTGTCGGGAGCAATGCTCCGAAAGGTCAGCCCTTCCGTCGGAAGACGGTCCGTAATCTTCCCCAGTTCTTCATATCGAAGTGCCACATCTGAGCGCCTCGTCCTGACGGCACCTAGATCCGCGTTCTGCTGGGCAATCGCGCCTTGCACGACCAGTCCCCCGATCAAGAAAGCACCTCCGATACGCAGCATGACCGCCTCCTATCTGAAGTTCCTGGTGGAGATCTCCTCGGCGACATTCCGCATCTGATCTTCCTTGGACGCTCCCAACCAGGGTGCCAAGACAAGGAATGCTCCGTCACCCTTGGCGACCCGCCCGCCCTCGACCTTAGCGCCCAGGCGTTGATACTTCAAAGCCGCTACGACACCAAAGTCCATGCCATCTGCTTTGCCAAGCAACTCCGTCTTCCGACGATACGATGGTGCGCTGACTTCTCCCTTCACAATCGCCCCCCAGCAACCATCGGTTGAGGAACGAATGTGATTAACAAAGGCGATGATGACTTGCGTACTGCCCGCCGTTGCAATGGCCATCTTCTGGCGATACCGCACTCCATCGCTCGAGTCAACCGGTGTCTTAAGAACGCCGTCGTAGAAAGAATGCTGAGCGTTCGTGATCCCTTCATGGAAAGCGAGATCTTGCAAACCATGCAACATGTATCCAAGGTAGTAAAGGGCATCCGAAGCACTTTGACTGCCGGTCATTCGACATGACGATACCGCTTTCTTCGCGTAAGAATCGATCCACTCCTGGAACTTCTTCTTGGCGTCAACTTGGGTCTGATTGATCTCTCCCGATTGCTCGTCATTGCTGGTTTGCGCGTGCGCGGCCGGCGTCCCCCAGTCATAGAAATCGGCGTCCCCAGCAGCATTCGCAAGCAGATCGATCACCGAAGCAGGCCAAGTGATCCCCATCGGGCTCTGCGAATCAATCAATGCCTGCCTCGTTATTTCGTAATGCCCATCGTCGCCCGCGTGCCCAAGGAGGAATGCAAAAGGCAGCCCACCAGTCTTTGCCTTCTTGTACTTCGAGAGCTTGGCATTTGGTCCGAAGTAGACGTCCAGCTCGCATGATTCCTTCTGGACGGTGCACTCAACGAACATTCCCTCCACACGGTCTCTCTCCAAGATCGCCTTCGCTGGAACCCGCTCCACCGTATAGCGGCTCTCTTTGATGGCCCTTAGAGCGATGTCCGATTTGGACGTGGGCCCCCGCGAGGAGCAAGCAGAGAGCTCAGTCAACGCCCGAATAGGAATGATCGGTCTCAGCTTTCCTTGAGCGTCGTAGACCATCTCCAAGAGGCGATCAGCAGGCGTTGAACACCAAGGGGTTCGCTCAACGCCAACGTCCTCAGATGCCGCCTCCTCCGCAGCCGTCACCACAGGGGTGAGCAAGGTGAGGCAGGCAAAGGCGATGGCATTCAAAGCACTTGGAGAACAGTTTGATTCCACAAAACACCTCCTGACCACGACATGATCGAGCTTTTCGGGGAGAGTGCCATACCACAAACTGATGAGGACATCCCTATTGCCGCTCGGCCTACTGGTGCGTCTGCCGCGCCAGTTTCTCTGCAATGGCGCAAGCGAACTTGCCCAAAGAGTGATCTTTTATGGGATCGGCATTGTGAATAACGCTGTATCGGTAGCCGGTGATCGTAGGATTGTTGGCTGATGGTGCAAAGAACGTACTCTGTGCCGATCGCAGCAACGCCAGGATCTCTCCACGCTCGTAGATGCGCTCGATCTTCAGACCCTTTGAATTGCTCTCTCTAAGGTCCTTCTGGACTGAGAAGTACCCAGTCACAGGGGATGGATGAAAGGCATAGACTCTGGTCACTGGGGGAACCCCCTCTTGGGAAGGCAGCGCATAAGCAAACTGCTGAGCGAGTCCACCCCCGAGGGAATGCCCCGTGGACACTATGGTTGGCGTTGCTCCCTTCCACTCTCCCGAGGCCATACGCCTCTGAAACTCCTTGATGAATGCTGGCCCGAGCTTGCGGACAACAAGGGTGTATTGGTCATCGTGGAGGGGAATAAACCATCGCAGGTTCGCGAGCCAGTCATTGCGATTGCCGATGACCGTTCCGCCAAAGGCCACTGCCACTTGGGGCGGGCTCTCTTTGCTTCAGACCTCGACCCGCAGGTGGTTGCCCAGAATTTCGTCTCTTAGATGGGTATCGTTGGGGAAGTCTTTCCAACGCGACCATTTGATCGCATCGAGCGCTTGGTCTGCATCTTGGCAGGAGTCCGGATCTTTCTTTGCAGCTTCAGTTTTCTCGTAAGCGGATTGCGACAGCCAAGCGTATGCGAGGTGTCGCTTGGCCTCAGGTGCAAACGGGCGCAGTTCGTCGATGATGCGATCACCGGGATGTCGAACTGCTACCTGATCTTCGGTCTGTTGTAGAGAAACGCATCCGGTACAAATCAGCACCGCGAGCGACGCGCCAATTGCTCGAATCGTTGGAATCATGGCTCCTCACCTTCGCAAACAGGATACGGCGGAACTGATAGTGAACGCAATCAGTAACGGCTCGGGCCCTGCTAGCTCTGAGCTGAAGCATGAGAACGCATTTCGGGAAATCCCCTTCAACGAAACGATATTCCAAATACTCTCCGCACACCAGATTGGTGCCCAAATCGTCCGCGTTGACACCACTCCTGCGAATCTTGCCTTGCTCGTCTACAACCGATCTGAGATCAGATCGATTCACATCAGACTCTCAGCGACAATTGCGCATTTGAGCTCCATATCGATCTTCGAGGTTTCCTTGCTGTCTACTCGGTCAATCATCTTTACCGCGAAAGCTTTGACCCGCGGTATCCCTCTGCTCGTCTGTCTCGCAACTGTCGGGTGCTCTAACTACAGCCCGCCGGCAAATGCACCGACGGCGGAGTTGCAGGCTCGTATTCTTGGGTTCTCCAGTCGCCAACATGGGGGTGTGATCACCGTCGCGACACCCCAATGTGGAGACAAAGCGTGGTGGCCGAAGCAACTCTTTACCAATGTGGGCTACAGCAGCAAGACTCGGCCTGAAGGCAAAGTCGCCGTGCAAGCGGGTCGTCCTATCGTTCTCAGCTATTCACACTCCTACCCCTTCAACAGTTCGCTCAATGCCGTTTGCGGCAATAGGCTGATCGTCAATCTTGAGCAAAGCGTTCAGTACGAGGCCACTGCAACCATGACGCTCAAGCCAGACGCAGCCCGCAGTGAGCCACCTGGTTACTGCACCTTCGAGTTGGTCGAGATGCAGACTCGGCGTCCAGTACCGACCACGTCGCTGGGATGTGACGCCACCCAATAGGGTTTCACCGCTCATCGTTAGCGGCAATCGTCAATCGGACCAAGCGGAAGTGCTATTCGTCTCAAGGCGTTGGTGGAATCCATCCCCAACACGCCGATCGCAAAACCTATCTGGTGCGGCTCCTTGCAAGCTCGATCGCGTCACGGAGATAGCAGTAGTCACAGCCTGCCTATACTCGGCCGAACTGGAGGGTCGAAGATGACTGTGCGAACTGTCGTGTGGGCCGTCACCGTCGGGCTTGCGGTGGCCGTTGCGACGATCTTTTATTGCCACCCGCCCAAAGAGCCCTCGGATTGGGCGAGCTGGGCATCCGCTGTTGGGACCGTTGCCGCAGTCTTTGCGGCTGTATGGGCAACCTTCGCAGCCGAAGATCGGCAGCATAGGGATGCCTTGAGAAGCGCACGCATTACTTCCGTGGCGCTTGCATCCCAGGTATCTCGATTGATCGAAGACGTGGAACGAATGTACGCGGTCAATTAATCACGCCCTTGTTCTGTGAACGACAAACTGTGAGGCTACGTGCCCATGTAGAGCAACATGGACATGTAGACATGACAGAGCAGTACGCAGAGTTGAGAGGCCGGCTGGTTGTGGGGCGCAAGGGTGACGGTCGCAGCGTCTACGACGAGGCCGCCAAGAAGGAGTTGATCGTTGCCTGCCTCAAGCAAGGAGTTTCGGTGGCACGCATGGCGATGGAGCACGGTGTCAACACGAACTTGCTGAGGACGTGGATCACGGCCTACCAGCGACGAAGTGCTCAGGTATCAGCGGGCGACATCGCGCGAGCGCAGGATGCGCCATTCGTTGCCGTACATGTAGAGGGCGAACAAGATCAGAGTGAACGAGTGCCTCAGCGCGAGTGTGCGGTGACGGTGCCCGCGGTCGCCCACACACCAGCTACGGCGATGGCTGTGATCTCGGATGAAGGCCCTTTGGCAGCACCGCCCCCGATGGTCGCTTTGCAGGTGCGACTGCCCAACGGTGTGCAGCTCGATCTCGGTGAGACGAGCTTGCAGGAATTGCCCACGCTGGTGCAGATGCTGAGCCGACTGTCATGTTCCGCTTCGACGAAGGGCTGAAGGTCTACCTGCACCGCGAGCCCGTGGACTTCCGGCTGAACATCAACGGCCTGGCCGTGCTGGTGGAGCAGGCGCTGGGCCTGGACCCGTTCGCCTCCTGTGCGTATGTATTCAGCAATCGCCGACGCGACCGAGTGAAGATCCGGGGTTGGGAGCGCAACGGATTCTGGCTGTTGCTCAAGCGCCTGGAGAAGGACCGGTTCATCTGGCCTTCGATCGAGGCGGTTCCCACGCTGACGCCCGAGCAGCTGCACTGGCTGCTGGAGGGTATCGACATCGCGGTGGTGCAACGCCACTCCCATCTGCGCTATTCGAGCGTGGCTTGAAGGAACGATGATGAGACATGCCGATCCAATCGGGCGTGTCGTCGCCTGTCACCATCACCGCTGAAGAACTCGCTGCGCTCATTGCAGAGCGCGATGCGTTGGCTGGTGCGCTTCGAGTGGCGACTACCGAGCGCGACCTCGCACTGGAGCGGCTGAAGGCGCTGCAGCGCCAGCTGTTCGCGGCCAAGAGCGAAGCCCGCAGCACGGACCAGAAGGACCTGTTCCTCAACGAGGCCGAGGCACTCGCCCCCACCGATCAGACGCCGCAGGCCGAGGTCGAAGACATCGACGAAGAGGAGTCGACGCCGGTCGCCGGGCATCAACGCAAGAAGCGTGGACGCAAGCCACTGGACCCGGCACTGCCGCGCGAGATCGTACGCCACGAACTGCCCGAGGCCGAGCGTGTGTGCGCGCATGACGGGCACGCGCTGGTGGAGATCGGCGCCGAGGTCAGCGAGCAGATGGACGTCATCCCCGAGCAGGTGCGCGTGCTGCAGCATCACCGCATCAAGTACGCCTGTCCCTGCTGCGATCAGAGCCTGAAGGTTGCACCGACGCCGGCGCGCATCATCCCGCGGGGGCTGCTCACCGAGCAGGCGCAGGCCTGGGTCATCACCGGCAAGTACCAGTTCGGCATGCCGCTGTATCGCACGGCTGTATTGCTGCGCCGCTTCGGGGGCGACATCGCGAGCAACACCCTGGCCTCTGGCATCGTACGCATCGGCCAGACTGTGCAGCCGGTCATCAACCTGTTGCGCGACCACTTGCTGGACTCGGACCTGATCTACGGCGACGAGACCACGGTCCAGGTCCTCAAGGAGCCGGGACGCAAGGCCCAGACGAAGAGCTACATGTGGGCGCAGATGAATGGCACTGGCCCACCGGTACGGTTGTTCACCTATGCACCGGGGCGCGGCGCTGTACACGCCGAGAAGCTGTATGCCGGCATCCGTCCCGGCACCCCGCTCATCACCGACGGGTATGAGGTCTACAACGGCATCGCGAAGGCCGGCGGCCTCACGCATCTCGGGTGCTGGGTTCACGCACGTCGCCCCTTCATCAAGGCCGAGGAGTCCATCCCGAAGGCAGCTCGTTCACCCGATCAGCTCGCGACCCGGTTCGTACGGCTGATTGCCAAGCTGTACCGTGCGGAGGCGCTGGCCAGGGACTGGACGCCCGAGCGCCGGCTGCGACTGCGTTCGCGCTACAGCGCCGTCGTTGTGCGCGAGATCGAACGGCTGTTGCTCACGCACCTGCACGCCGTCGCGCCATCGAGCCTGCTGGGCGAAGCGCTGCCTACCTGCACGGGCAGTGGCCCAAGCTCGTGCGGTTCCTGGACAACGGCACCTGGCCGCTGGACTCCAACCCGGTGGAGAACGAATCGAGACTTCGCTGGAAAACGTCGCTCTCAACGGAACAGGCATGTCGACGATTGCCAACTTGGTGGACAGGCTGAGAAGGCTTCAGGTTCCAAGCGAAGAGCAACTCCTTCGTCTAGCCCATGCGCCCGGCACCATGGCCGTTGATGTTGCATCCGGCCTTGGGATGATCGGCTACGCAGTCAGCCTGCTGTCACCAGCAGAATTGGCCCCACTTGGCAACGACGACACATCCAAGACCAAGGAGGGTGCCAGTCGTGCTCGGCCGGTAGTCAACACCGCAAGGGTAACCCTCTTGAAAGCGGTCCAGGACATGGTTGCGTTCCACTCATCTTTGAAGGGGAAGCCATGACCCTTGCTTGCGTCTAGAAAGCGACAACGGGAGCCGTTCGATGCATCCGCAGACTTTCAAGCCCTTCAGCTTTTGACGGCAGCTTCATTCGTCGTGCGTGGCTACGAACTGATGATCGGCTCGCGCCAATGTACCGCCATGCCGTTGCAGCCACATCAAATCTCTCGTGCCATCATCTTCATGAAGGTCTGCGCATTCCGGATGCCCTTGTCCTCGTCGCAATTGTTGAAGATCGCATGCGCGCTCCCGACCTTGAAGGCCAGGCGCACCATTTCTGCAGCGAGGCTGCACAGCTCACCGTCTGAGTACTCGTAGCTGAATCGATCAGCGGCCGTGGGTACCGCGGCGTTGTAGGCCTGCGCATTCCGACCGCTCAGCCGCAGGAGCGCGTACTCGGGGTGCGTGGCTTCCCAGACCGCGGGAACGCTGTTGTCGGCCCCTTGCGGCCCGTCGACGACGGTATGCACCGCCCCGATCTCGGTGAGCGTCCAGTCATCCCATCTTGACCGGCCGCACGCGGGTCACCTGGGCTGCAGCTGTGCTCCGACGTAGGCAACGCACTCCACGAGGGTTGAGGGCGGCCAGCAGCAAGAAGTTCTCGGCGTCAGTTCGTACGCGCAGCAGGTCGTGCTCGCCGAGGTAGCCGTACACGAACGCCAGCAGGTAGCGCTCGGGATGGTTGACGCAAGACTTCGTGATCATCTGCTCGACGAGGTCTGGCGGCACACCCTCGGTGAACCTCATCGTCACCGTCGGCCGCTGCAAGCAGGTTTCCTGGACGTCTTCAGAGATCGTTGGCAAGGCGTGCCCGCAGTGCTTCATGGCCTGGAACGCGACCAGCAGAACGTGGATCGGCACCTCAAGCTCCAGCAGGTCGCCCCCGTAGCGAGGCAACACGAGGATAGAGGCCAGCAGGTTCGGCTGCTGGGCGTAGATTTCATCAGCCAGCTCAACCTTCTGTTGCGCGCTCATGGCGTCGATGCCAATGTTCGCCCGAACCATCACGGCCTGCGTGAGCAAGCGCTGTTCGGGCGTCAACACCGCCAGCTCACGCTCGATGCGGTAGATCGCCGCAATGCGCGCCAGCGCCTCGGTGGCCACCGCGCTCCTGCCCCCGTCGCGCAATAGCTCGTCGTACTTGCGTCGGGCGTGCGCCAGGCACCCCGCGGCGACACGTCCGAGCACGGCCTGTACGACCCGGTCGTAGGCGGCGTACTCGTCCCGGATCAGCGTGCCGGTCCATGGGGGCTGATCCCGGTCGCCACCGAGGAAGGCCAGCGGGTACTGCGACCCTCGCCCCGGGCAGAAGTCGTACACCACGCCCGGCACCGGATCGAACGCGCCGCGCGCGTAGCCCCACACGTAGGCCCGCTTGGTCTTGCCCGCACCAGGATCGAGCATCGCTACCGGTGTCTCGTCCACGTGCAAGTGGCTGGCACTGAGCACGAAGTACCATTGCGCCTCATACAGCGGCACCAGCGCCGCACCGCCGCGACCCGACCACTGTGCCAGCGTCGAGCGCGGCGTGTGCACGCCGCTGCGCGCGTTGATGGATTCCAGACGGTAGTACGGCAGGTGGTCCACGAAGTGGCTGACCATTGCGTGCGCGACCAGTCCGCTGGCAGGAATGCCGCCATCGATGATCGAGGGTTCGGCCGGCTCCTGCACCAGGCACTGGCAGCACCGGCAAGCCCACTTGCCGTAGATGTGGCGATGAACGAAGAACTCCGCGGGGATGACGTCCAGACGCTCGCTGATGTCCTCGCCCACGCGCATCATGGCCTTGCCACAGCCCGTGCTCGGGCAGGTGGTGTCCTCGGGCTCGTGGTGATGCTCCACGCGGCGCAGGTCATCGGGCAACTTCTCACGCCGCGGCTGGCGCTTGCGCTCGGGCGTGTCGGTATCGCCCGCGCCATCCTGGTCAGGCGCCTTCGCCTTGAGCTGCTCAAGCTGCGCCAGCAGGTCGGCCTCGTCCTCGGCGCAGGTCTCCTCGAACAGGCGCCTTTGTTCGGCGCTCATCGCCTCGGCCTTGGCGCCGAACTTCCAGCGCTTCAGCCGCGCCAGCTCGAATGTGATCTTCTCGATCTTGGCGTCCTTGAGCTTGATCTCGCTGTCCTGCTGGCGCAGGCGCTGAAGCATCTGCCGCACGAGTGCGGCGACGGCCTCAGGCGCCAAGCCCTGAAGGTCTTCGTCCTTGAGATCATGCAATTGCTGCATGCGCGAATCATGCGGGCGGCGGCGACTGACTGCCACTGGGAGATGCGACGTCAACGCATCATGTTTGCGAGTTCGGCGTCTGCAGCCGCGTGATCGCGCTCATCTCGAGCAGCCGCTGCCAAGGCAGGCCAATCACCAGTGCGTCGAACCGCGCTTGCGTCAGTGCGATCGGCTTGGCTGTGTCAATCTCGCGCGGCCAGGCGAAGCGCCCGGCGTTCAACCGTCGCGCGGCGCACCACACGCCGAAGCCGTCGTGCACGAGCATCTTGATGCGTGTGGCCCGCGCATTGGCAAACATGTGTGGTGAACGTTCGCGCTTCCCAGCGCGTGCACCACGTGTGCGAGCAGACGCTCGGCTCCACAGCGCATATCCACCGGCTTCGTGCATAGCCACAGCGCGTCGATACGGATCAACGCAGCACCTCGCGAAGCCACGCCGCGCAGTCGGCGGCAGCCGAAATGGGCCACGTCACGCTTACGCCAATAACCCCACGCTTGAATTCGAGACGGATCCCCTCGGGAGTAACCGCCGGTGCTGGGGCGGTTGCGATGAAGGCAGCGATAGCGCAACAAACTCCGGCGATGATTCCTGCAGCGATGTTCCAATGGGCTTGGAAACGCCCGCGCCGCTGCAGCCGCGCCGCCAGTCATGAACCAGGTTGTCGTTCAGGCCGAAGGCTCGCGCCGCTGCTGCCACGGTGACACCAGGCTCCGCGCACGCGGCCACTACTTGTGCCTTGAACTCAGCGCTGTGTCTGCGCCGCGACTTCGGGTTTAGCTACCGGCTCTCCTCAAGGTGGGACGGTCAGCCGCTTACCCGGCAAAGCCCGAAGCGTTACTTCGATTGAGAGGCCCCGTATTCGGCACAGGCCATGGGATCGGCTTAATCACAGCGAAATCAGGTTCGGCCACATGCTGCGCCAGGAGTCGGCGCCCCTCTGCATCCAACAGGCCGCAAACGACACCGCGCATTTGCGCCAGTTGTCGTTCGCGCTCCCGAATGGCCATATCCCTTGCATCGTCGCCATAGCGGCCGACGCTGAACGACTTCTGCAGCCTCTTGCCAGGTCCGCACTGCGTATGCGCGGTCCAGAGCACGGGACAACCGTCAACGTTGCGGCGGCAGAAGATTCCGGGAAGGTCTTCTTTCGTATCCGTGCGTGCACGTTGCGCCTGTTCGCGCCGGACCAAGGCTGGATACATCGCAACGATCTGGTCTCTCCAAGCCTGGGCGGCCGCCAGTCCAGCTTGCTCACCGTACGTACGAAACATGAAGACCTTCCGGTGATGTCGCCCATCGCGCCTGATACACACCCCCCACCGGTCCTTTGCACGCAGGACGCCGTACATGGCAAGGAGATTCGGTACACCGAGGGACATGAAGATCAAGGCCTTGAACTCATTGAATTTCGCTGCATCCCACAGGCTCAATAGTCCATGAGCATGCTCATGGCACGAGTTTTTCCCGCATCGGCAGGACCAACTCGATCGCAGCGTCGGGAGCAGTAAAGCGCCCGATTGCGCTCGGCATCTCGACCTCGTCCAATGCACGGGGAAGAATCAACCAACGCCCACCAGAATGAACTAGGACTTCGGCGCGCAAGAGTGCTCCGCCCTCGGCACATTCGCGGCCGTTCCACTCTTGTTTGTGCTTCTGCGCTACTGTCTTGGCCAGCATTTGAGCGCGGGTACAGGTTTCCTTGGAGACGATCAGTTCCGCAGTTCCGTTAATCCTGATACCTGCTTTGGTCGCCAGCATTTTTGGCAGCTCCGCAGTCCACACTGAACCGGCAAACAGGAGGACGGAAACGGTCGACAACACCACGAAAAATGCTGTGCCCGGTTTGACTTTGGACAAAACCGATATGAGAAGAACCGCAGCATAGAACAAGACCAACAGCACAAGGCCTCGCTGATTAGCCGTGAGAAGCGATGCGCCACCTGTCACTTGGATCAGGAGAATCACGCCCTGAGCCAGTGCCGCTGCGCTCAGAGCACACATGCAAAACACCCATGCATACTTGAAACGGTCACGCAGCGGTGTGGCCTTCATGCGCTCCCACACGTCTAGCCAGAGAAGGAACACCGCCAAGACAAGCAACGTGAAAATCACGACGGCCCAATTCCATGGCGCCCCCAAGTTATTCCAACTAGGCGCGAGGAATGCCCATTCGAGGAAAAGCGTCGCCGGGATGATCTGCGCCCACGCGATATCGATCCAACGAGGGCGAGTTCCATCACCCATCTGGAGTATCAACAACGGTGCCCACAATGAGACTGCAAGGCTCAGGGCCACCACCATTGCACTGGCAGCGACCAAGCCGGCAGTCGCCAGAAGCGAGGCCACGTCCGGAATCGGGTATCCAATCTCGCCAAAGTACCGCAGCGTGGCCAAAAGCCCCATTGATGTCGCAAGCAGTACAAAGGCAGTTAGCGGAAACTCAGAGATAGTGAGCCACAGTCGCCTTAGCGACGGCGGCCACAATGAGATGGGAGTAGCCGCTGCTGTGCTGGAGCCCGTCGGCGCGATATTGGGATCTGCTGTGTCTGTCATCAAAAGCTTGCGTTGAGATTGAACCCCAGCGTGACCTTCGCGGTGCGATAGCCCCCGGGCTTGCCGATCGGCGCGCCGACGAAGAAGTCATAGCTCAGCTTGCTCTACTGGCCGCGCACGCCGATCGCGGCACCGGCAAGACTGCGGCCGAGCCGATCGACATCGAGCGCTCGTCGAAGCGCCCGCGGCCGATATCAGCACAGCCTCTCGTCTCGCATGCCGCCTTCGCCGCTGCTCAGTGCCAGTTGGCGGCAATGACGGTGTTCAAACTGCTCTGATAGTTCGCTGGCAGCGTAGTCTGCCCAGCCGCAGGCGGCGAAAAGCTTGCCATCGCGTCCACTAAGTTCTGAACCTGGCTATCAAGTAGCGTTTTTCCATCACTCGTCTTGAATTGCTCGACATGGCTCCCGTTGCCTGAGAACCAGTTGTATATAGAGAGAACATCCCCGCTCCCGATGATGCTGACCTCCAAACTTCCCTGATTTCTTCGAAACCAAAGCTGATCAGCACTGATGTCGGCTCCAAATTTTGCAACATCGACATTATTCAAGGTTGCATCCTCTTCGATTACGGAGTCTTGCCCCGATCCTCTAGAGAAAATATAGGTGTCGTTGCCAGTACCGCCATATTGATTGTCATTGCCGGCGCCGCCGTCGAAAATATCATCTCCAACACCACCAGAAAGGAAGTCGTTCCCAACTCCGCCGTTCATAGTGTCATTCCCCGCCTCGCCAAAGATGGTGTCGTTACCGGCGCCGCCGTCGAGCAAATCATCGCCATCTCGCCCCGAAAGAGAATCAATACCATTTTGACCATAAATGGCATCAGCGCCATTTGTACCGGAAATAGTATCGTCACCCGCAGTACCTGCGAACAGCCTGCTTTTAATCGCGTCCAAATTCCAAATCGTGCCGTCAAAAAACTGCACCTGCTGGATGGGGTTATAGGAATTAGTGACGCTACCTCCCGCCATGAAATCCTGCACAGTAATTTTATCGGCTGTCCCTGCAATCGAAAAAATCAACGCGGAGCCAAATTGCTTTAGCACTATTTCTGACGGGGCGACGCCCTCCTTGAATTTCAGCGTGTTGAGCATTCCAGTCGTATTGACCAAGAAAGAACTCAAGGAATCCTCACCATCTCCCTTGCCGAATAGGTAGGTATTATTTCCGGCACCTCCGGCCAGCGTATCTTTGCCAGCACCGCCATCAAGTAAATCGTCTCCATCCCCGCCTGACAAAGAGTCGTCGCCTGCTTGTCCGCTGATGACATCTGCCCCTGTCGAGCCCGTGATCTTGTCCGCATTCGCAGTCCCTGCAAAAACCTTATTTCTTATTGCATCAAGGTCCCATGCCGTCCCGTCGGCGAACACAACCATTTGAAGTGGATTGTAGGCATTGGCCGTACTCCCTTGATAAAGAAAATCTCTAACGGTAACCTTGTCTTGCGTACCAGCTATCGAGAGGATGATGTGGTTATCAGATTGACTTACCACGATCTCTGATGGAGCCACTCCCTGCTTAAATTTCAGCGTATTGAGCTTTCCAACAGCTGAATCAGAATAGGAATTCAATGTATCTTGACCATCACCTTTCCCGAACAGGTACACATTTTTTCCAACGCCTCCATTGAGATCATCATTACCGAGGCCTCCATCCAATGTATCGTCACCCGCAAGGCCATTCAGTGAGTCATTCCCGGCTTGACCAAAAATCGTATCAGCCAGAATGGTGCCTGTGATGAAGTCTACCCCGGAAGTTCCTGCAAACATTTTTTCCTTGATAGTCTGCAAATCCCACACAACCCCATCAGCGAATTTTATTTGCTGTAGAGGATTTTGAGTGCTGGGAATTTCATTTTGATAGAGGAAATTCTCGACAGTGATCTTGTCGGCAGTTCCTGCAATCGATAACACCAATGACCAGCCTGATTGGGTTACCTCGATATCTGAAGGTGTGACCCCCGCCTTGAATTGCAGCGTATTCGTTCCACTGGACCAGGCAAGAGCTTTTCGGATGATGTCCTGCCCGTCACCTTTGCCGAAGAGATAGGTATTGCTACCCTCTCCTCCGTCAAGCAAATCATTGCCAGCACCTCCGTCAAGGACGTCGTCACCGCTCATGCCGTACACGAACCGGCTGCTTTCTCCATACAGGCTGTCAGCTCCCGCGCCGCCCTTGAGATAGTCCGCACCGCTTCCGCCGTTGAGAACATCATTGCCATCGCCGCCATCAAGAACGTTGGCACCGTCATTGCCGACAAGTGTGTTGTTCAGGGAGTTGCCAACACCCTCAAGAGCCCCCACACCCGTGAGGGTCAGGTTTTCTACGTTGGCCCCCAGGGAATAGCTCAGCGACGCTTGAACCGTATCGATGCCCTCCCCGACGTTTTCCACGACGGAATCCGAACTGCTGTCGACGATGTAGGTATCTCCACCTGCGCCACCTCGCAACACGTCAGCACCCGCGCCACCGTCGAGGACGTCGTTGCCGTCGCCTCCCACAAGAGTGTCATTCCCTCCTTGGCCGTAGATCTGGTCGTCGCCAGCCAGGCCGTTGATCGTTTCGTCCTGTCGATCGTCGCCGTAAATGACGTCGGAGCCCTCCGACGCCGTGGCAGCGGTCACTGTGCGCCAATTGCCTGCATCCCAGCGCACTCCATTGGCGACGTCGATGCCGTTGGGGACAAAGCTTGGGGGGGTTGCATTCGCCGCCCCTTTGAAGATGAAGTTTTCGGCAGTCAGCGACGACGGCATGACCTTGTAAAGGCTAACGACGATCCTCACCCCGTCTAGTTCTGCTTCGATCTGGGTGTAGTCCATATCGGTGTCTGCTGTTGGCGAAGGCCACCCACCACCATCGATGACTGAGAACTTGAGTTGGGAAAAGTCCGAAAGCCAGGAAATCTGACTGAGATCGATCTTGTCTACGGCAACGTCGAAGTCGTAGATCATGTTGGACACAAAGAAATCGGCGTTACCACTGAGCCCAAGTGTCTTACGGCCGCCGCCCGTAGGCGTCATCAGGAACGTGTCTGCACCCGCACCGCCGATCCGCGCTCCGACGCCTGCTGCGCGCGTGCTTCGGTTGACATAGCCATCATCTCCTTCAAGCAGGATGATGTCATTGCCGTATCCGCCGTCGAGCCTGTCGTTGCCTGTCCCGCCGACAAGGACATCATTGGCAACCCCACCGGTCAACGTGTCATCGCCGTCTCCACCATCCAAGAAACCGCTATCACTAGCCAAACGATCATTGCCTACGCCACCGAGGAGGATGTCATTGCCCTCCAGCCCATACGCAATAAGCACGTCATCGCCTGCGCCGCCGTCCAGAAAGTCCTTCCCATTCCCGGCATTCAGTTGGTCAGCCCCGTCTCCTCCGAACAGCCGATCGTCACCAGAGCCACCGTCGATCACATCGTTGCCGATCTGTCCGTAGAGGTTGTCCTGGCCGATTCCGCCGTAGAGTTTGTCGTTGCCGGCATCGCCGTTGAGCGTGTCGCCATCATTGCCCGCATACAAATAGTCGTTGCCATCGCCCCCATAGAGGGTGTTCTTTCCAGGGCCACCCGTCGCATTGACCGCGAAACCATAGGTCCCGTCGGACAATAATCCCGGGTAGCCGCCGGTGAGCACCAGCCACATCCGATCCATGAATGATTTGCTGATGCTCTCGTAGTTGGTCCCGGTTCCGGCACCCACCAGGATGTCATCACCCGCGCCACCAGCAATGATGTCCGCCCCACCGTCGCCAATCAGAAGATTGCGCCCGCTATTGCCCGTGATGACGTTGTCGGCATTGTTGCCAAGGCCCCAGACATCGCCGCTCCCCGTCAGGTTGAGATTTTCGACATCGCCCTTGTCAGCCAGCGTGTATTTCACGCTTGAGTTCACAGTGTCCGTGCCACCATTCGCCAGCTCGGTGACCGCATCATTCACGTTGTCTACGATGTAGCTGTCATTGCCCGAGCCACCGATCATGGTGTCGGCGCCGCTGCCTCCGTCGAGATAGTCATCTCCAGCGCCTGCATCGATCAGATTGTCAGCACCGTTGCCAAGCAGCCGGTTGTTGCCGGCATTCCCCGTGGCGACGATGGCCCGCTCTCCGGTCAAGGCGACGTTTTCAATGTCCGGCTTGTCCGCGATGCTGTAGTCCACGCTCGAGACCACCGTGTCGCTTCCTTCATTGGCACGCTCAATCACTGAGTCATAGCGGCTGTCGACGACATAGGTGTCGTCTCCAATGCCGCCGACCATCACGTCGCTGCCCAGTTGGCCGTCGAGAGTGTCGTTGCCCGCCCACCCGAACAGGTGATTGTTGCCAGCGTTGCCGATCAGCTGATTGTTCAGATCGTTGCCTGTGCCGCCAGCATCCAGCGTGCCCGTCAGTGTCAAGTTCTCCAGCCCAGCGGCAAGCGTGTAGGAAACCGAGGATTTGACGCTGTCCATGCCCTCGTTTTCCAGTTCCATGATGGTGTCGGACGCGTCATCCACGATATAGGTATCGTTCCCCGCTCCACCGCGCATCACGTCAGTACCGGCGCCGCCATCCAGTACGTTGTTGCCTGCATTCCCGATCAAGCGGTTGGCGTTGGCATTACCAGTCCCATCGATAGAGGCCGTGCCGGTGAGTGTCAGATCCTCGACCTCGTCGCCCAGCACGTGGCTGACGCTCGACTTGACGACGTCATAGCCACCGCCGGCAACCTCCTTGACCACGTCACCCACGTTATCTACGACATAGGTATCGTCGCCCGTGCGACCTTCCATGGTGTCCGCACCTACTCCTCCGTCGAGCGTATTGCCGCCCGCGTCACCCACAAGTGAATCGTCTGCGCCAGTCCCGGTAACGAGTACCTTGGACATCGCGGGCAATGCATCAGCGTCCGAGAAAATGAAGTTCGCAGCCGACAACTGCGTGGCCGTGACGCCTTTGAGAGTCAGATACTGCGTTCCAACCGCGGGCCGCCCCAACCAGACACGCAAATACTGCTCGCCGTTGTAGGTCACGGTGCTGAAGTTCAGCTCCCCGAAGGTCCGGACCGCGCGGATCAACGTCAGATCAATCCGCTCTGCGGTGTCGGCCACATTGAAGTCTGCGATCAAGTTCTTCAGCAGGCCCAGCGACGCATTGGCCGACAGATCCTCCTTGAGGACAAAGCGGTCGCTGCCGCCAGAACCAATCACCTGCGCGAAGACCAAGGCGCTGCCGGTCAACGTCGCATCACCAAGCAACTGAGCCCCCGCCTGGGCATGCTTGTCCAGCGCTTCATCCCCCTCCAGCTGAATCAGATCGTTGCCAGCGTCGCCATTGATCAGATCAAAACCCGAGCCGCCGATCAGTTGATCATCACCCGCGCCACCACGCAGTATGTCGTCACCGGCATCGCCGAAGATTACGTCATTGCCGCCTACGGGGGCATCGGTCGTGGTGTCACCCACCAAAGTGTCGCTTCCGGCACTTCCATGAAGAACGTCGTTCCGCGCGCCGCCATAGATCGAATCATCGCCTGCACCTCCCCAGACAGTGATGTCGTCATCAGGCAGCGTGCCACTGGTTGGCCCGTCCGCGCCGAAGGCGGGTCGATTTGCCGCCAGGTATTCCCTCGCCGTGAAGCCCTCAGGAACCGTCAGAAAGCTGCCGGGGCCAAGGCTCGAAGGCTGTACGCCCTTGAGCAGCACAGTTTGGCCATTGCCAAAATCGATCTTCGTATCGGCACCCTGTGCAGTCAGTTGCAACGAGGACCATGTGTCCACTGCGAAGCCGGACACCACAAGCTTGTCCACTTCGACTGCAAAATCGGTAATGACGTCTGTAGCGCCCGGATCCTTCTCAATGACAAACAAGTCGCCACCATTGCCACCCGTCATGGTGTCGCCGCCCAAGCCACCGAAGAAGGCATCCGTGCCGTCCCCGCCAGACAGCGAGTCGTTGCCGCGCCCACCGATCAACGTGTTGTTTGCAGCGTTGCCGATCAATGTGTCGTTGAACTCGCCGCCGATCAGGTTCTCGATGACACCTGGGTTCTGAATGGTTAGGTTGGCACCAGCCAGTGTCGCGGTTCCCGCACTCAAGTCAATGCGACTTGCACTGCTGATCGCAGCCGCATTGATCGTGTCCTGCCCACCATTCGTATCGTTGAGTACATTGCGCCCGGCAGCCCCTGCCAGTTGCGCAAACTCATTCGTGTACACGTACTGATCATCTCCAGCCGGGAAGGCGGCCCCGTAGACATCCATGCTCCAGCTGTTGAGCGTGCCTACATCGCCGGTTGCAGTGTCGATGACCTGGAGAGTCCAATTTCCGTTCGCCGACTCACCTCGCAGCAGTGCCGTGTCGAACACATAGTCGAGCGTGCTTGACCCATTGAAGCTGGCATCGCCCCGGTCCGAGGCATCGCTTCCTGGCGCTTTTCCAGGCCGATTCATCAAGATCGACTCCGTCCCTGAAGGCGAGATCAACTTGACGATCAGGTCCCCCGGTCGGGCATGAGTGATATTGAGCCGGACCTCCACGTGTTCCACGCGGATCGATGTGTTGTTAACCGCCAATGTATGGCGAATGCCATTGGGGGCCCCGTCGGCAATAGCCATATTCAGGACACCGGACGCGGAAGGCTGGAGCAAGTAGAACTCGTTGCCCCAGGTTTGCTGAGTCGTCCAGGTCTCGGCCAGACGAACTGCGGCCCTGGCGTCGACTTCACCATAGCCGTAGTCATGGCTCGCGTGCATGCCACCGCCATTCCATGTCTTGCTGCCGTTGGTTTGCCAAGTGGTGCTGGCGTCATCCACCTTGCGCGCGGAAATGGCCAGGATTTGCTGGACGTCGCGATACCCCAACGCCGGATTCGCTTCAAGCATCAATGCAACGATGCCGCTCACGATAGGTGTAGCGAAGCTGGTCCCCTGGGCAACGGTTTCGTTGGCGCCGAAGGTCGAGCCATTGCTGTTTTGTACCAAGCGGGACGTCGAACTCACATTGGAGCCAGGCGCACTCACAAGGATGCTTGCGCCGGGGCTGGAGAAGGGTTTGCCACCGACCTGCAGCAGGCCTAGATCCGTCTTTGCGTTGATAGCGCCAACGATGATGCTGGTGCGGGTGTTGGAAACATTGGAATAGTTCGTGTCGCCCCCCTTTGCTCGGTCATTACCGCCTGCAGTGACGATGACTGTCCCCAATGCCTCACGACCGAACGAGACAGCGTTTTCATAGGCCGCTGGCAAGGCACCGAGCCTTGGTGGAGTGAACTTCACATCGAAATTAGTGCCTGCCCCCCAACTGTGATTGACCACGTCGTACTGCTGCATCTTCGCAAGCGTGCCGAAATCTTGGGCGCTCAGCCAATGGCCTGCCACGGTCGCGCCATAGGCGACTCCAACGCCACCGATGCCGTTCTTGCTGCCTACTATGACGCCCGCAACCAGCGTGGCGTGATCGCTGAGTTTTCCCTCGCTGCCCTCGCCGGCCAGCTGGCCAGGCTGAGCGTTGGCGAGCCACTGCGCATCGATGTTGTCTTTGAGGTCACCATGCCTGTAGTCGAGCACCTCTTTGGTCGTACTAAACGGCCCGCTCGGCTCGAACTGGCCGATGTTCACCCCCTTGCCGGTGTAGTCCTTCCAGACAGGCAGGATGTTGGCGTCGGCCAGATACCACTGGTCCGTCAACAGCGGGTCACTGGGCATGTCCGGGGTCTTGAGGTAGACAGCCGCACGCATACCCGCGGATTGGCCGGTGCTGGGATCGATGACCGTCGCGGCTACATTGCCTTTGCTGTCCGTGACTGTGTACTTGAACCCCATGAAACCCGTGAAGCTGGCATCGGGGGTGAAAAGCACGTCACCCGCGGCGGTGATGCTGGCCGTACCGCCCGTCACGTCGAATAGCTGGGAGATCTGCAGCGCGTCACCTTGCCAGTCGATATCGTTGGCCAGCAACTGAGCCTTGCCGATCAGGTGCGGGTTGGCGCGATCGAAGTTGACGCCGTTCTTGTCTTTGCTGAGCACATCCTTGACCGGCAGCGGGTTCTCCAGACCGGCGCTGCTGCTGCTGGGAATTTCGACTCGATTCACATCGGCGAAGTTCGCTCGCTCGACGTTCTTCACAAAGTCGGTGCCGTCGCGGCCAGCAACGGTATCGCTGATCCAGACGCCATCCTCGGTCTTCAGGATGCGGTACTCCGAGTAGTTGCCTCGGAGTTCGATGGCATCAACACCTTCGCCACCGTCTATGGTGTCGTCCCCGGATCCGCCCTTGAGCACGTCGTTGCCAAGGCCACCAAACAATCCGTCGTCGCCCAAGCCCCCGTCCAGCAGGTCATCCCCGGCACCTCCAGAGAGGTTGTCTTCCCCACGATGCCCGCGCAGCACATCGTTGCCCGCGCCACCATCGATCAAGTCATCGCCGTCTTCACCGGACAACGCATCCGCTGCGGAGCCGCCGATCAGCACATCGTTGCCGTCGCCGCCACGCATGAAAACACTGCTGCGGCCGCCCGCCACAAAGATGTCGTTGCCACGACCGCCCTGTGCGACTTCCACTTCCGCTTGGGACATGTTGAGCGTGACGCCACGGTCGCCCACAACCTGAGCGATGTCCGTGCCAGCGCCGCCGTGAATGTTTTGCTGCAGGTCGTTCGCGTCGATGAGCAGAATGTCGTCGCCAGCGCCCCCATTGAAGGTGTCGCTTCCCAAGCCGCCGGCCAGCCAGTTGTTGTTGGCGTCGCCAGTGAGCACATCGTTGCCATCGGCCCCGGCGGCATTGCGCACGCCCTTGCTGGCGACATCGATGATTTCGCCAGCGTCGTTGCCCGCCACGTAGGAACTGGTCGCGGATGCGTTAGAACCTGCTTGCGAACTGACGACGGTTCCGGTCCCGGACGTACTGCTGGTACTGCCGTTCGGATTGGCCAGGAAGTTTGCGGCGATGGCCTCCTTGGTTTGCCCGTTCTGTACGAAGGTGCCACGCGCTAGCACTTCGTTTCCGTCGCGCACCTCGCCGCTTTGCGCCGTGTTGGCAAGATTGATCTGAGTGATCCCGAGCTCACCCAAGGTCTTGAGCTCGCTGGTTTCACCACTGTCGACAACACTGTTTCGGTTGGCGTCATCCCAGCTCTTGCCGTCGTGGTTGCCGTCTACCCAGACCCTCACACTGTTCCAGGCGGCATCGGTGCTGTTGAAGACATTGTCGCCATTGCTGTCCAGGCTCTTCAACGCAGCGAAGCCGTCCTTGAAGCGCTTCTCTCCGGCATTGCCGTCGGTTCCTGCTGCACCGCCGAAATACTCGGAAAGAGTCTCGCTGATGTTGTCGATCTTGCCGTTGCCATTCCGGTCGACGGCAACGATGCCGTCGGTGGCGCTGACCCACCCGGTCTGCTCAAGGCTTCCTCCATCGTTGTCGGCATCGAAGAGAACGGGAGCCGTGCTGTACTGCGTCAGCTTGACACCATCACCGTCGAGATCCAGCACCAGCGGGTCAGTCGGCAGCGTGAACTGGGCCAGAGTGTTCGCCGTATTGAGCCAGTTTCCGATCAGCCAGGGATCGGGGTTGAACAGGCCGCTTCCCAGCAGATTGCCTTCCGGGTCAATCACCGGCGCCACCGTGTTGCCGTTCCCCGGACGCCAGCCGTCTGCCAGGATCTGAGTGATTGCTGCGGCGCTGGTGTTGTCTACCGCACCGCCTACGAACTGGTTGTTGTTGAGGTCGTCGGCGTTGTAGCTGAGATTCCAGCTGCCGCCGCTGGCCACCTGGCCTTGGGTGACCTGGTCAGTTTGGGCATTCGGATCATGAGCAGCCTCGTGCACTGCTGCCAACGTATTTGCCGTCGTGAGGGTGAAGGCGTTGGATTCGGTGCCATTTGCCGCTTGGCCAAAGGACGTTGTGACGCTACTCTGCACAGAGCCATCCGTTGCAGTCGTCGTCTCGCTCAGCGAATGGTTGGCGAAATCGACTGTTTGGACAATGCTGCTTCCATCGTCGAAAGTCTGGGTGGTCTGGCTGGATCTAGCTTCTCCAAAGCCATCTTCTGTGACGGCTGTTCGTGTTCCATCGGGATTGGCGGCCACGTCCACACGTTCAATCAGATGATTGCCAGCGTCGAAACGCAGTGTCTGGCCAGACAAATCGAAGTTCTGCGTCTCTTCGATCCGCGCGCCATTTCGGTACAAAACAACCGAAACAAGTGGGCTGCCTGTGCCACCACTCTCGCTCCATTCGATCACGTCATCCGGTTGATCAAGACGCAGCGCTAGTCTCGCACGCACTGCCTTAGTATCAACGCCACTGATGTGGCTCAAGTTGCCTACATACCGCTCCCAGTACTTTGCGTTGATTGAAACGACGGCAGCTCCCTTCTCGATGACGAAGGTGTCCAATGCGGCACCGCTCAGCCCTTGGCGGCGCCCTTGATCTTCGACCTCGAGCAGCCTTTTCTCAACATCCGAAACTCGCATCATGTCCGAGATGCCTAGGGCAGCATATGGGCCACCAGCGACCTCTTTGCGGAAAGCTCTCAAGCCGGCATACCAGCCTTGCACCTCCAATTGCATCTGGTTCTTCATGTACAACTCGAAGCGCTGCTCATTGGTAAGCTCACCGGAGCGATAGCTCAAGTCACGCAACCGCTCGTTTTCTTTCCACGCGTCAGCGCGAAGATAGTGGTCAAATTCATGAGCGAAGACATCGATTAGATTGGCTCTCGTCGTCTTATTTAGAACTCCCAGAGTTGCATTAGCGCCAATGATCCAGTTTGGATCGATGACGATCGCCATCTTTCCATCGTCTTTTGGACGAAGAGACATGAAGTCAAAGAATGCGCCAGCTCCGGAGGCTGCGAGCTCATCCTGTTCCGCCAGCCGAATCACAACATCGTTCAAAGTGACTGCTCGAGTCATCGCGATATTCAGTTCGGAGTTCTGATTTGCTGCGTCGACCAGACGCTGCAAGGCGGCTGTATTGACCCCAACCGCGCTCCTCAGCCCGGCAAAGATCGAATCATTAATTGAGAACGTTGTCATCACTCACCTCCTTGAGTTTGTATCCACTGCTCAGCGTAATTCGAACCGCACACCCCCCCACAAAGCCGAGATCGATGCCGGGGGTGGCGCTAGAAATAGCCCTCGCAAACGGGCTCCCCGCAACACCGTGACGATCCCAGTGCTCTGGGAGAGGTGGATGAGATATGCCATCCAAACCTGTGATCAGATACAGATCGAGATAGCCCTCTACCGAACGACTGTCGATGCAGTCACTTTGAGGAATAGTGATGTCGAGTCTGGCTCGCCATATTTCCCCTCCGTCTTCCCGCCCCCGGTAGGTATAGATGGCCTTCCAGCCCTCACGGGCAAATAGCCCTTTGGGGGCCGCATACTCGCGAAATGGATCTGTAGCTGAAGTCCTTGGTATCGAATGACTCAAGTTCTCTCGGCGCCCTGGTTCAGTCCCCAGCAACGCGAAAACTTCACGTCGGTGCGCAAACAGTCCCGGCTCCTGATAGAGACGCAAGATGGCATCGAGGAATGCCCTTTCTTGAGGGCTCAGTCGGCGTGCACTCTCCTCTTTGGAATATCCCAGCTTGTCGCCGTTTTTGGGGCGATAGGGCAACGAGGGTGATGCCGGCGGGAGATTCGACGTCGCCTCGCCGCCAGTCTTCTCTCCAACTGCTTCAGCCTTTTCGGATTTCGCAACAGATGCGACTACGGAAGGCTGCGCTGCGTCAGCCTGAGGTCGCTCCGCAACGGTGCAGCTCGCAAGTAGGCCGAGAACGGCAATTTTTAGTACTGCACTGATCACTGTGGCGCACTTCATCTTCTGACCCATGACTTTCAATGCTTGGAAACACCGCACGTGCTACGAAAGCCCGCACCGGCAATGTGCTTGCACACCAGCTATGCCCCGTCAATCGACAATCGAGCATATTTACCGTTCTCTTAAGCTCTCGCTGGTCGCCCGCTGAACCGGGCTGAGCAGGAACTCGATGATTCGCCGCTTGCCCGTCTTGATCTCCGCCGTGAGATTCATCCCCGGACTGAGCTTGATCGGCTTGCCATCCACATCGATGGTTGTTGAGTTCAGGTTGAGCGTGACCGGGAAGATCGCCCCACGCTTCTCGTCATTGACCGCATCCGCCGTCACCGTCTTCACGGTCGCGTTCACCGTGCCGTAGCGCGTGTACGGGAACGTCTCCAGCTTGATCGCCGCTTCCTGCGTCGGACTCACGAAGCCGATGTCCTTGTTCTCCAGCGTCACCTCGGCCGTCACCTGTGCCCCATCGGGCACGATCACCATCAGGGGCTGCGCCTCCGTGACCACCCCGCCTTCGGTGTGCGCCGCAAGCTGCTGCACCGTGCCCGCCACCGGCGCCTTGAGCGTGGTCAGGCGCTCGCGCTGACCGGCCTTGGCCAGGTCCTGAGTTCCCTGCTGTCGCTTGAGCTCGGCTGCGGCTTCGCGTGTTCTCAGGCTATGCTTGGTCTCGGCGATGTAGGCCGCTCTCGTGTTCTCGCTTTCACGCAGCGTGGCGTTGGCTTCCGCCAATCTCGCCCGCTGCGTCGCCAGATCCCGCTCCATCTCGATGCGCTCCCGTGTGCGGTCCTGGTTCGCGTGGCTGGACATGAAGCCCTGGTCGGCAAGCTGTCGGAAGTCGGCTTCTCTTTGTCTTGCGATCGGGAGCGTCGTCTCCAGCTTGGTGACCACTTCGCGCGCGGTCGCGATCTCGGCCTGTCGACGGTTGATCTCCGCCGCAGCCTTGGCCAGCTTGGCCGTGATGTCGCTCCATTCGTCGTCCAACTCTGCACGGGCCGAACTCACGTCTTCATCGGCCCAGCCTTGGGGAATCGTCTTGCCCAGATCCGGAGCACGTGGCTCCGATGAGTTCAGGGCCTGCAGAAGCGCTCTGGTGCGCAGCACCTCAGACTGTGCCGCCTTCAGCTGCTCATGGACGTTCGTCCTGTCGGCCGTGGCCATCGTGGGATCAAGCTCGACCAGCGACTGGCCTGCTTCCACATGGTCCCCATCCCTGACAAGCACCCGCTTGACCACGCTCACCTCCAGCGGCTGGATGATCTTGGTGCGCTCGCTCACGATGATCTTGCCCGGCGCCACCGCCACGATGTCGACCTGTCCGAAGATGGACCAGGCCAGCGCAATGAGGAACAACGCGATCAGCGCATAGGCCAGCCGCCTGGGGGCCGGGTGCACGGGGGTGTCCTGCAGGCTCAGTGCTGCGGGCAGGAACGCCGCTTCATCGGCCAGGCGCTTCGGACCGGCCAGTTCGTTGCGGTGCTTCCAGGCGGCCTTGAAGATCGCGCCATAGCGGCCCAGCAACTCGAAGACCGGGTGACGAACGCTGGGCGCATTGGCCGCAGGCGCGGTGGTGGAGACGTCCGGTGTCATACCACCGCCCCCGATCCAGCCCTGTCATTCGTCTCCGTCGGATGCCCGCCACCCTGCATGTTCCACAGGTGCGCATAGATGCCCTTGGGCCTGCTCAGCAGGCTCTCGTGCGTGCCGCCTTCGACGATCTTGCCCTTGTCCATCACGATGATCCGGTTGGCATGGCGTACCGCGCTCAGGCGGTGGGCGATGATGAAGACCGTGCGCCCCCTGCAGATGTGCGCCATGTTGCGCTGCACGATGGCCTCGCTCTCGTAGTCCAGCGCGCTGGTGGCCTCGTCGAAGATCAGGATGCGCGGGTGGGTGAAGAGCGCCCGGGCAATGGCAATGCGCTGGCGCTGCCCGCCCGACAGGCTTGCCCCCTGTTCACCCACCACGGTGTCGTAGCCCTCGGGCAGCTCGCTGATGAACTCGTGAGCGCCTGCCAACTGGGCGGCCTGGATGACGGCATCGAGCGGCGCCGCCGGGTCGACGATGGCGATGTTCTCGCGCACGCTGCGGTTGAAGAGGGTGTTCTCCTGCAGCACCACGCCCACCTGCCTTCTGAGTTGGGCCGCATCGATAAGGCTGATGTCGATACCGTCGACGAGCAGGCGCCCTTGCTCGGGCGAGTACAGCCGCTGGATGAGCTTGGTCAGCGTGCTCTTGCCCGAGCCCGAGCGCCCGACGATGCCGATGACTTCGCCGGGGCGCACGTCGAGGCTGACGCCGTTGAGCACAGGCGCCGCCTCGGGGCGGTAGCGGAAGCTGAGGTTGTCCAGGGTCACGCGGCCCTTGAGTGCTGGGAGCTGGGCTGCGGTGCTCGGCGGCACTTCGGTGCGGGTGTTG
>NZ_RXFT01000028.1 GCF_003952165.1 Variovorax guangxiensis
ACCGCATCGCCGGATCTGGCGATGGGGCCCCTGGGCTGTGCATCGCCGTCTGAGGCGATGCTGGATCTGGAGTGCAGGGAGGGGAGCCCGATCCCGCGTGCGGACTCTTCGAGGCTGGCCTGGCCAGCCTCGCCGGAATTGACGATGCTGCAGGTTTTAGGGTCACAATGCCAACAGCCAAACGCTGGGTTTTGGTGACATCGTTCCCTCGGCAAATTCAGGAGTGAAAAATGACCATTCGGAGAAGTCCTGCGGCAGTTGCCTTCATCTACTTCGCCGTTCTGCTTTTGCTCATCGCATTCGCGAGCTTCACCTGGTTCGAGTTATTCAAGCTGGTGGTGAGAGCTGGTTTCAGCCAGGCGAAGACGGTGTGGCTCCAGCTCGGGATCGCGGTGATGTGGTTCTTCGTGGTCGCAGGTGCACGGCCCTTTGCACAGGCCGTGGCCAACCCCAACGGGGACGACCCCGGGCGTACCAGCGAAGCGACCGAATGAGCAGGGGATAGGGCTGCGGCGAGTAGCCGAGGACCGAGCCTATGCGCCGGCCTGCCAGCAATGGCAGGTCGGCGTTTGTTATTTGGGCGTGAGCGGGAGCGAAAGCACTGGTGCCGCATCGCCAGATGTGGCGTGCATGCGGGGATTCAGCAACCGAAGGGCGCAGGCGCCGGGTGTGCCTGGAAGGGTGCCGGCTTGCCGGCAGTCCCGAAGGGACCAAGCGCGAAGGCGCGCGCCCTGGAATGGTCATCCCGGTTCCGCGCAGCGGAAAGCCAAAACATGCATTTTGGCTCTTCTGATTCCTTGACAGCATCGCCATTTCCGGCGATGATTGGTGCCACGGGCGGAAACGTGCCGTAAGAGGCGGCGGTAGCAGGTGCGGGAACACCAGCCACCGCCTAACCACACTCAACCTGTCATGGAGATTGGTATGGCTGGACGAACTCTAGCAAACACACCTCACGAAGAGCGAGCGGTGAAGCGCGACGGCATCACGCCACAAAGCGCATTGATGACCACCGCCGAAATCAAGGCGAAAGTGGGCGAGCGAGTCACCGAAGCCGAAATGGTGGCCATGCTGAAGGCAAACCCGATCGGCACCTCTCCCAACGACGTGCGCGTGCGAAGCGGGGTTCTGTCCTTTTCTTTCGGGCCTCAAGGCGTCCGACTGGAAGACGCCGAGATTCGTACGCCGCTGGCGACCAACACGAGTGCCCACGGGCTCGAGAACTGATTCGGGATGGGATACCTGAATCCACTGCTGCGACTGCCGGCAGGAAGAGCATTGCTCAGTCTGCCCAAGGAGCAGCGCGCACCACTCGAAGCTGTCTTGCGGGAGCTTCGATGGCAAGCCGACCAACAAGCCGAACTCGCATGGAAGAGGCGGAAAGGGCCGATGGCGGCCTATTTCCGAGCCGTGGCAACCTACGCGCGGCACTTGGCACATGCACTTTCAAGGGGGGAACCACGTGAAAAATGAGAAAGATGCGGCGCCCACGCCGAACGCGAAGAAGCGCTCGCCAGATCGGACGAAGGAGGCGCTGTTGTTCATGTGGCTGGCGCTGGTGATCTTCGCCGGAACATGCGAGCTGTGGTCGCGGCATGTCGTCGCGAGAATCAATGCGGAGGCAGAAGCCGAAATGCAGAAGCTGAAGCCGCAAAAGCTGAAGCCGAAGACATTAGCGCAGGCCGACCAGGCCGGCGCTGTCCAGTAACACCGTTAGGGAGATAGACATGGGAATTCTGAGCAAACTCATCACGCAGATCACTGGTGCGCTGCACGATCTGATCGACAAGAACAGCGATGCCGGCCGCACAGCCCGCCAGGGCGTGCGCCAGTTGGACGAACAGATCAAGAAGGCTGAGGAAGGCGTGGCCGACGTGTCGGCCGAGTTGCGGCTGATGGCGCACAACCGCGACAAAGCCAATACGGACGCCGGCAAATGGGGCGCGATCGCGAAGACGGCTGCGGCCGACGGGAACAAGGACGAAGCCGTCAACGCTGTGCACCGTCAGGTGCAGGCGGAAGAGCTGGCCGCGTCTTTCGAGACGCACGTGGCCAGGCTGAGCCCGATGGTCGTCCAGCTGAAGGACCGGCTGGAGAGCCTGCGCAAGGTGAAGATCGAAATGCAGAACAAGACCAGCGTGCTCGACGCGCGCAGCAAGGTCGCGCAGGCGGAGAGCCGCGCGGCCCGTGCATTGGGCAACATCGGCACCGCAGGTGGCGGTGTGGACTTCGATCGACTCGAAGAGAGTGTCGATCGCGAAGAGGCGAAGGCGGCTGCGCTGGCCGAGCTGGCGCACGAGAAAAGCGCCGCAAATCCCGATGCGAAGCTCGCTGACTACGCCAGGCGCGAAGCGATTGGCGAAAAGCTGAAGGCCTTGGGCCTTCAGCCCACGGCCGCACCTGCGGGAGCAAAGGCGATTCAGGGAGAAAAAAATGCGCGCTAGAGCCATTCTTTCCCTCTTGGCACTACCAGTGGCGGCGGGTGCACAAATGTCCAACTCCATGGAACACCTGTCGACTTCTATCGATACATTGGCGTCAAACATTCTCATGCCCGTGGGTATCGCGGCGATCTCTATCACGGTGATCTGGGCTGGTTACAAGGCAATTTTCGAAGCGGACGCCAATAAGGCCGTGGGCCCGCTTATCGGTGCCTTCCTCATGGGGCTGTCGCTGCTTGGGGCCCTGGGAATGCGCGCGTTCATGGGCGAAATTGCACCAGCGCCGCAGACTCCTGACCCAGTGAGCAGTGAACCGGGTTGGTTTTCGCAGGCGCTCGATTGGATCGGGGCGCACGGCCTTCCGTTTGCGATCGGAACCGGTGTGCTGCTGGGCATTGGCGGATACCTGGTGCTGCGCAGCTCGCGAAAGGCTGCTCAAGCGAGACTGAATGGTGATCGCCTGGCGCTGCTCGAAACGATCGAACGTGCTGACGTGCTTCAAAAGATGATGGCAATAGCGCCCCAAGGGCTCGTTGACAAATTGAAGGCAGCAGCAACTGCCGCCTTCAATCGTGGGCTGCCAAGCAACTTGGGACTGGCGCCTGCTTTGACCGAATCGCAGCTTCAGGCCGCGATCGACATGTTGATGCAGATGCTGGGACAAGTTCATGATGCACGCCGCGAACTGGACGAGGCGCAGCACAAGACGCTGGAGAAGATTCGAGATCAGTTGAACGACACGGCGGCTCGGATGTCTGGGACAACTGATGCCGTTCCAGCGGCACCTACGCGTGGCGCGGATCGGAAGGGTACGGCAGCGCCAACGCCGCAGGCGGTGCGCAAGGCCGTCGAGGCGAGGGCACCAGCCGGTGCCTCAGGCGCGCCAACACCTTCAGGCGACGGCTTCATGAGCGGGTTGCTTCTCAACCCGCTATTGAGCCCGCTCAGTCCACTGAGCCCCTTGAGCCCGATTTCGGTCTGGCACGGTCAGCGGAGTGAGAACCACGCGGGGCGCAGCGACGAGAGCCGGCAGGCTGTCGCTGACAGTAGCGCTCCGACTTCAGCGCCGGCGCCGTCATGGCGCAGCGATGACCAGGTGTGCCCTGCGCCGGCGCCAGAGCCCGCGCGCAGCTACGACAGCAACTCGTGGTCGAGCGATTCGGGGGCAGGCAGTTCAGATTGCGGCGCCAGTGACAGCGGATCTTCAAGCAGCAGCGACTAATTCGGAGTATCGAAAGAAATGCTTTTTCTCTTTGCTCTGTGCGCAGTGTCATTGCACGCTGCGCTGACGCTGCGGGCTTTGCCTGCCGGACATCCCGCTTTGCGAGCGGGACTGTTTGCAGTGGTCTTGCTTTGCTCACTCGCCTTCTTGTCCGCCCTGGACGTTTTTGCTCGGGTCTTCGCTGGCGGTGCGATAGCCGGAACGGCGATGAACTGGACCCCTGTTTTCGCCTTTGTGGCGGGAGCTGCAACGCTCGCGGCTTTCACGCAGGAGTCCATTGTTGCTGGCCGCAGTCCTTTTCGGTCTACTGTCTGGAATATGGTGCGCATCGCGAGCTACGGCTTTGGCATCTACCTGCTGATCTGTGCGGTGAATCACTGGTGGTTTTTTCGGGGCGAGGATGCCGGGTATGCCTCTGCGGAGGCCGTCGGCGCAACGGATGTGCCGTGCGATATCGCGTTGGTGCGGGTCGACGGCGATGCCATCGACTTCCGGTGCCCAAGCACCGTGATTTTCAATGGCCTGTATTCGGCGCCGTTTGTGCCGTGGCTGGAGTACACCAGTGGGCGAAGCGTCGAATTCAAGACGAAGGTCGACGAAATGATGCGCGAAGCGTCGAGGCCGTAGATGCGCTATCCAGGCGGCAAAGGCGGCTCCGGCGCCTATCAGACGATCATCAACAATATTCCACCGCACGATGTCTACATCGAGACGCACCTGGGTGGCGGCAACATCTTCGAGCGCAAGAAGCCGGCCGCGCGAAACATTGGCATCGACATCGATGCCGATGTGATTGCGAAGTGGACCGCGCGACAGGTCGAAGGCCTGGAGCTGCACCAGGTCGACGCGGTGGCATTTCTCAAGCGCTTCAAATTCACAGGCGCCGAATTCGTCTACGTCGACCCGCCCTACGTGATGGGCAGCCGACGGGGCGGCAAGGTGTACCGGCACGAGTACACCGACGCCGATCACGAGCGCCTGGTGGAAACGCTGGCGACGCTGCCATGCAAGGTGATGGTGTCCGGCTACGCCTCGGCGATGTACGAGCAGTCGGTGCTTGGCGCATGGCGTTGTGAAGAGTTCACCGTGATGACGCGCGGCGGCCCAGCCGTCGAGCGGATCTGGATGAACTACGACAAGCCTGAGCTGCTGCACGACATGAGGTACGTGGGCGCGAATTTTCGCAAGCGTGAGCAGATCAAGCGGAAGAAGGCTCGATGGCTCGGCAAGCTCCAGAAGATGGAGCCGCTGGAGCGCGCAGCGATCATGGAATGTCTGCGCGAGCTGGAGGCCTCCGAGTTGGCCACGGCGGGCCAAGAATGACCGCAGGACCTGGCGCGCACCGTGCGCTGCGCATGTTGGAGCTGGTGGGACACCAGCTCCCCGGCGTCTGGAAACGCCACGCGGCACTCCGTGAGCAGTTCATGTCCGAAGCCGCCTGGGAGCCATGGTGCTATGCGCCGATGGCGGTTTCGTTGTCGATCACGGGTGAGCGGACAGTGCTGGCGGCGAAGCTGACAGCTCTGGCCGCTTGGCGGATGACGCAGGGAATTTATCGCGTCGACGCGACGCTGCTGGAAGCACTGACGCAAACGCCGCTGGATGCGGCCGTCCCGGTCGAAGTGCTCCGGCGCCTGCCTGAGTGGTGTGTCTACATCGAGCTGCCCGGCATCGACACGTTCAAGGGCGCAGCGCATGGCGTTTGGGTGGTGATGGAAGCGGCAGGCAAGCACGAGGGCGGGGCAGTCTTCTTGTCAATGCTTTTCGACACGGACAGGGAATTCAGCCAATCGCTCGACGAAGGGACGATGCTGCCCTTGACGATCAAGCTGTCAGGTGAATCGCTGCTGGAAGCGATCGAGAGCACCTACCCGGCCACGAGCGGGCTTTATGGCTTTTTCGAGAGAGCGGCGAAGCCTGTCCTGTCGATCCTGCTTTACCTCTGCTCGGCGAATGCCGAGCTGACGCGAGGTGGGGTGCCGGCGATGCCGATACCGCCGAAGGCGGTGAAGACGCGCCGAGACGGCTGGCGGGTCTTTCCGGCACCTGGGCCGGTGAGCTGGGAGCTGGGCGTCCGCATGGGAGCGGCGCTACGCGCCGCGTATGCGGGGACAGCGGCCGGGGGCGCAGCCACCGGCCGGACGCTGACGCCGCATGTCCGGGCCTTTCACTGGCATACATTCTTGAGCGGCCCTCGCAAAGGGGTGCCGACGGAGAAGCGCCAGCGTGACATTCGCTGGCTTCCCCCGATCGGGGTCAATATCCGGGAACCTGGCGAGCTGGTGCCGGTTGTCCGGCCGGTGAGACAGTAGGACAGCCATGCAATTTTCAACCGATCAGCAGCACGCCGCTACGCTTCACTTCCTGGCCGAGGTGCGCGACTACCTGGCGCGCTGGCCACCGCATCCGATGAATCGCGAAATGATCCAGCGGATCGAAGCGCACCTGGCTGAGCCGACTCGCAAGCTCGTGCGCCAACAGAGCTACACGCGCTCGGGGGGCGCGTACACGCCCATGGGAATGGGCATTGTGCAAGTCAGCGTGACGGGCGAACTAGCGACTGTCAGCCTGCTGCCGGATGCGGTATCCGCGCCGGAAAAAATCATCCTTCGGGCACTGAGACGCAGCCAGGAGGTTATCTTGAAGGTGGATGCGACATGAGTGGATACGAACCGCCACAGCTGGAAGGTCACCTGTGAAAAGGCGAACGATTTACATCGGGATCGCGGTCTTCCTGATCGTGACCGTGGTGGGGACCTTCGTGGGTAGATCGGCTGGGAAATCTATGGCAAGGGAGGCTCACGCGCGCTTGTCGTTGCTGTGGCCTGACGTGATGAGGATGCCCGAACAAGATCGCGCACTGCTGGCGCTGCTCGCCTATGAATGCCGATTGCCGGACCAGCCCGAGGGCAGGAGCAGCACAATTGCCTGCCTCCGCTCCGCAACAGGCGCGGACAGCGTGAAGAGAATCAGTGCCGATCCGGCTGCGCACCTCGACAAGCTGCTTGACCAGGCTCGCGGGCGAGCTTCATAAGGACAAAGCCGCGCCCTGGGCGCGGCGGACGCCGGCGAGCATCGCCGGGAACGGCGATGCCGCTGGCCAGCGGCGTGTCGCTGCCTTCTGCTATTCGATGCGTGCAATCGCGGCCGGATCGGCCAGCGAGAGCAACATGCCGTTGGCGTGCACCTTGTAGCCGCGCGACATGCGCACGGCGCGGGGTGCGGGCTGACCGGTGGCGCGCAACCACGCGCCCACCAGCCAGGCCATGGCGGCCGGACTGCTCTCCATGTAGGGGCACGCGGCCAATGCCTGCTCGCCTTCGCAGCGCTCAGAGGAAAATCCATCTTGGGCGATGGGGGTGAGGTCGACGGACGAGGACATGGAAGCTCCTAGCTGGATTGAATGGATTTCGTGAAGAGGCCAGCGGCGCCGACCTGCCATCCCATGCCGTGGTTCGCACCATTGCAGGAACAGTCGCAAGAGAAGCCGCGTGCGTGCTGGCAAGTGGCGTTGCACTTCACTTCCGGCCGAAGGCTGGAAGTCAGTTTTCCGTAGCTCATGGCCTTGCCACAGCCGGCGCAGATACCTAGCGGATCGCCACCGTAGACCGTGGGCAGGCCGCCGCCGCTGCGCTCGATCCAGACGCCCGACGAAATGCGCTTGCCGGCCTCGTCGAGGCGGGAAGCGTGGCCATTGATCGAACCCTTGATTCGCGTGTACTCGACACGTCGACCGACCTTGCATTTTTTGCAGTTGTAGATGACGGTGACAGGCACCGTCTCGCGGGAATTCCGGTCCACGGTGCGCCTTTCAGTGGGTGACAGGCTGACCGGCCTTCATGATCTTGTCGGCGGCGCCGAAGATCTTCTTTGCGCTCTTCTCGGGCAGCTCGGCACCAGCAAGCCAGCCTTGGATGTAGGCCCGGCTTTCGGCTTGGCCCGGCAGGTCCAGCAAGGTGCACAGGATGTAGGCCACGCTTTCGGCCTCGGCTTCCATCAAGCTGCGCGGTGTTTCCGGCCCGTCGATCACGTCGCCTTCGGTGGTATGGCCGAGCACGATGTGGGCGAGTTCGTGAAAACGCGTCTTGTGCTTGAGGTTGTTGAGCGGGCTGATTGCGATGGTGCGATCCGCAGTCGCATAGCCCAGGCGGTTGCCCAAAAGCTCATCAAAGCGCACTTCGCGGATGTCCAGCGCCGCCATGGCGGTTGCGGCGTCCCACATGGGCGTGACTTGCTCGGGTGCGAAGTCCTCGCCGTGCGTCTGGTCCAGCGAAAACCAATTGGCGCGCAGCATGAACACATTGAACGTCCCGCCTTGTGCATCGTCGGATTCGGCGATGGCGGCCGCTGCACCGGTCTTCGCGCGAGATTTCACCGGCACCGGCATGAACAGGGAAATTGCCTTCTCGCCCTTCTTGACCGAACGGCCCTTTTCCTTCCACGCGTTGAAGCTCGCGATAGGCGACAGCGGCAGGCCCTTGGCCGAGAGCTGGATGGCCGCAAGGATCTGGTTTCCGATGCTGTAGTTGCGGAACGCCCGATACGCTTCGTTCACGATCCCCGGCTTCGTCAACGCCTCCTGAAGGATGTGGCTGAATTCGGTCCCCACCTTTG
>NZ_RXFT01000029.1 GCF_003952165.1 Variovorax guangxiensis
GCCGCATCGCCAGGTGCGGCGATGGTCGACCGGGAATGGACTTGCACCGCCATTTCTGGCGGTGCTCGAGCGGAGGTACTTCATCGCCGATTCCGGCGATGCCAGATCCGGGCGGCCCTTCAGTCCAGGGCGAGCTCGAATTGTTCGCCGGCGTCGGAAGTAGGCGTGTCGTCTAGCGCGATCGAGATGACGCGCGCATCGAGCGCGTTGTCAGGACCGCGTAGCGAGTCCGACATGGCAAGGAGCCGTTCTCTCTCGGAGCGACGAACAACGAAGTTGTCGTCGACGACGCCATTGACCAAGGCCCATTGATTCCACGAGAAACTGCGACCGAGCCCGACGGTCGTGTTGGAGCTAGGGAAGCTGTCCGCGTTGCGGACCAGTTCCTCCCAGCTCGCGCCGAAGTGCAGTTCGTCGAAGCGGCTGTGTCGTCCGGTGAGCGCGTTGCGCTCCATGAACAGCGCGCGCTCGAAAAGCTCCGGGTATTCAGCAGCCAGCCAGTAGAGCTCCCAGTGCTTGCTCGCCGGACAATAGAAGCACGCCGACTTGATCGGCACCATGTCTGCGCCGAGAGCGAGGGCGATGGCTCGGACGCAATCGCGCCGAGTCCAGCGCACGAGCTGGAGCGGATATGCGTAGTCGAAATCCGCGTCAGCCATCTTGACGGCGCGCGAGCGTCGAAGGTCTGCTTTACCGCAGTCGTATCCGATCAACTTCGTGATCCGCTCGCCCGAGGCCTGCGCGGCAAGCCATACAGGGTGTGGGGGCCGCGCACCCGGCCCTGATTTCGCGCCCTTGAGAAACTGGTCTTGGGGGATCTGCTTCCACTTAATGCTGCACGACTTCATTCCGAACGCGAGCGAAGGAAGCGTTTCATTTTTGATGCAGTTGCCGTAGAGGTCGGTGTATCCGGTCGAGGCCTTCGGCACCTTCCTGCACACGTCGATGAGTGGCCATCCCCATGTTGAAAGAACGGCGTTCATCTTGTCGATGTGGGCCAAGGTAGGCGGCTTCTCGCCGCCCGTATCGCTGAATGTGATGACCGCAGGCCGAAGGCCTGCCTCATGCAGCGCGACAAGCAATGCGGTGGAGTCCACGCCCGAGCCGAAGCAAACCGCGAGGATGTGCCCACCGAGGGCCGCGCGCAGCGCCTGCCGCTGTGTTTCGGAAAGCACAGCAGGGCGCGAAGTCGCGACGGCGGGCGTCATGCGGCCTGCCGCAGCGCGGTCAGCAGGTCGGCCATGACAGGGGGGCAAACGCCATTGCCCAGAAGGTGCATCGCGGACCTCTTCACCTTCGGGAGGGCATAGTCCTCACGCATGCCCATGACGGCCTTGGCCTCGTGGATTTGCAGCATCCGCATGCGGTCCCCGTCGATGACTGCCCAACGGTCAACGGTGGTCAAGGAACCGATGGGGCGGTGGATGCTTCTGCCGGTCAGGCCGCTGCCCTTGGAGTAGTAAGGCGTGACGAAGCGATCACCGAAAGCCGCACGACCCGCAGCAATCCGGCGAATGGTGGCCGGCTTGCGTTTCGGCGTGATGATGGGACTCCAGTCCGGGTAGTCCCAATCGATCACGTTGGCCACCGGCTGATGTTCGCGTTTTGGCAAACGAAGCTGAATCGGCGACTTGGACCGGCTGCAAACCAGAAATACACGCTTACGGTCCTGAGGCACGCCGTGATCGGCTGCGTCGAGGATGTAGCGGGCAACCGAATAGCCGAGTCTCTGCATGGCGTTCTCCCACGCGGGGAACAACACCCACTTCAAAAAGCTTGGCACATTCTCGGTAACGCAAAACGCTGGCCGGTGGTACTCGGCGCACTGCACGACGGCCCATGCAGTGTTGCGCGTCATGTCGTGATGGGGCCGATCTTTGCCGCGTGCCGGGGTGTGGCCGGTGCAGGATGGGGACGCGATCTGAAGGTCGTGCGAAGGCACAAGGCCCCAGTCCTGCTGATTCACGTCTTGGCACGAGTGCTCGATGTCGGGATGGTTGACCGAATGAAAGTGCACCGCGACAGGCGAGTGGTTCGCGGCCCACTTCACCCGGACACCAGCCAACCGGGCGCCTTCGCTGGAGCCGCCGACACCGGCGAAAAGGTCGATGGCGTCAAAGGTAGACAGTGCGTTCATGCTTCAATCCCTTCTTCCGGGATTTCGTCCTCGGCCCATTCCTCTTCCTCCGGCACGGCGCCTTCCTCCTCATCGCGCGATGCGCAGTGGAAGCCAGTGGCGTTGTCGTCATAGAAGATCGTTTCGCCGGTCAGCACGGCGAGGTGTCCGCGAACGCGAACCACCAACCCCCGACGATCACCACGCTCGGTGCGGCCTTCGTCCCACGCTTTGACTTGGGTCCGGTAGCTGTAGGTCGGACCGTTCCAATCGGCCATCGAGCAGAACGCCCAGCCGCCGCATTCGCTATAGGTGCCGTAGCTCATGCCACCGTCGTTGATGTACTCGCGGCCCTCGTGCATGAATACCGGCACGCTCGCGACGCCCTCATTCGATTCAGCGATCTTGTCGGCACAGTAGGTGCCCGCGAAGACCGACTCGGGGACTTTCACGACCCGACGGCCATCGCGATAACTGGGCAAGAAAAAGGAGTCGCGCCACGGGTAGTAGTCGATTCCGATGTTGTCGGCTGCCCACTGGTGGACCACCACAGAGCCTAAGTTGGGCACATACATGGCATGGACAGTCATCCGCTTCTCGGTCAGCGCCTTGAATTCGGCGCCCGGCACCGGGCACTCGCGGGCGATGCACGCAGCTTGGAAAGCTTCGATCAGCGAGGCCTCGGCAGGCACGTCTACGCGCCACAGGTGATAGGCTCCCGTGCGCTCGCACGCCTCCAGCATCTTGGCGTGTTCGTCCTTGGCGACTTCGAGCGCGCCACCGAACAGAACAGCCAATGCACCCGACAGCGCAGGCAACACCAGTGCTGCGCGCTCGAAGATTGCATTGAATTCGTCGGTGGTGTACTCCGGGTCCAGCCAGCCACCCAAAGGCAGCTCGGCGTAAGCAGGTTGCGCCATGTCGGCGAAGTCGAATCCGAATTGATCGCTCATGTGATGCTCCCGTAGTTGCTCGATTCAGACGCTCTGCGCCGATGCGGGGGCAACCGACACGTTCCACCACTGGTGACCATCGAACGCCATTCCGATCCGGCTCCCGTTCATCACGACGACCCGCGTTTCCCTTGCTGCTGTTTGGTGAGTCTGGGGTGCGAGGAACTGCGCTTGGGAGGCGTTGCCGGTGCTTCGGATGTCGTGTGCGCTCGTATTGGTCATGGTGGTGCCCTCGTTGGTGGTTGAGAAAATCTGCTGTTCGGAGCCGTCTGACGCATAAAGAGACCTGGCGGGCAGGGCAGAGGGGCGCGCACAGAGGCCGCATGCCCGCAGCGCAGCGGAGGGACCGGGCGAGTACGCGAGCGAAGCGATACCCGGCGCCCTGACGGGCAGGGCTATGCGTCGAACAAAGACGGGCCGGACAGCAGATCAACCACGGGCGACCACGACCGAGGCGAGCTGTGTTTCACACGACATCCGAAGCACGGGCAACGCCGGCCAGCCCGTCAGGGGTGGCGACTTCCGCCGCGGGTGCGGCGCTGTGTACTGCCCTGCGGGTGCAGGGCAGCGGCCCGCGCTGCGGGCCGTCAACACCTGGGCCACCGGCTTCGCGGAAGACGGCTTCGCCTGCTTGCGCGCCCCGCGCGCCTGGTTGGGTGTCTGCGGTACCGCATCGCCGCATCTGGCGATGGGGCCCTTGGGCTGTGCATCGCCGTCTGAGGCGATGCGGGGTCTGGAGTGCAGGGAGGGGGGGGCCGATCCCGCGTGGTTAGCGCGCGATCATCGAGGGGCACGCCAAGCCAAAATCGCCATTTTGGCGAACAATCTTCTTTGACAGCATCGCCATTTCCAGCGATGATTGGGGGTCTGAATGGCGCACGAGGCGCGCCCTAAGACGATTCGCATCACACCATCAATGGGAGCTTGTAGAAATGAAAATGCACAGTGCACGGGTATTCGGGTTGGCTCTTGCGGCCACGGCCCTTTCGTCGGTTGCATGGGCACAGTTGCCCGTAACCGACCCAGAGAACATCGCTCATGGAATGGGCGATCAGTTCCGACTTAGCTCAGCAGCGAAGCTGCAACTGCGCGAACCAGGGGCGCTATATGTGCTCGGCGAGACAGTGTCAGGCATCAAAGCGTGGGTTCCAGCTTCTTGCCAGCCCTTGAAGGGGGAGCGGGTGCAGCTAGTAGCCTTCGAGGCGAATGCTGGTGGTGTTCGAGGGAGCAATTCGGCGCGTGTCAAAGTGGCAGAGGGCCGCTGCCGAGGCGCCGAAGGTGTGGTCGGCACAACGTACATCGATGCGGTCAAGTAGCGTGACCAGGGCGCGGGCGTGAAGGCCACGGATGTCTTCCGTCGCATCATGCGGCGGTACCCGGTCTACCGGCTGGCGGTGCTGCTGAGCGGCGCCTTAGTGGCGATGAAGATGCAGGCCTGGGGCGGTGCATTGTTCATCTTGGCCATTGCAGGCGCGATAACGTACCTGAAACTGAAGAAGGCGGATGGCAAAGCATGACTATCCGAGAAATCCTGTGCAAGCTGTTCGCGCACCGATGGAGGGAAACGGGCCGGGACAAGCGCAGCGACGTTGACCTGGTGGAGTTCACCTGCGAGCGGTGTGGCGCGCGCGAAACCAGAATGGAATGACAACGCATGGCTGGTCGTTGGTATCCCGGAGTTGACTCGAAGCGCTTGGCGGCGCGGCAGGTCCGGCGTGAAGCAGAAGCCCTGGCCATCGCCTCAGCCGCAAGGGCGACGCCGGCGAGCTGCTGGACCTGCAAAGGCAAGATGCCGGAGGGCATCGAGCCGGCGCAGTCATGGTGGCCGTGTTGCAGCGAGAAGTGCCACATGGCCCGCGAGCTGGAGCTGGCCCGGCGCAAGGAAGTGCGCGAAGCGCGCCGCATGGGCGTTCCAGTGGCCGAATTCCGGGCGCAGCGCGCGCGGAATCGGCCCCCCCCTCCAAATTGAAGGCGAAGCATGAGCGCGACAACTCCATCTCGCCGGCAGATTGCCGGCGCCGATCCCGACGCCATCGGAGGCGAGGCCTTTGCCCTGGTGCCTGAAGACTACAACGGTCCTTGCCGGCTGACCTGCGAGGGTGCCAAAAGCCGTGATGAGGCCGTTTTTCCGACGTACTCGATCGCCGCGATCGCTGCGACATATGCCGTGAGCGTGAGCCTCGGCGGCTTCCACACAGCCGAACTGACGATGGCGGCAGCGTCGGAAGTCACACACCGAACCTGGGTGGATTGGCTCTGCGCGTAGGCGCGCGTGATCTGCATCGCCATGTGTGGCGATGCTGGCCAGCTTAGAGGCCGCAAATGTCTCGCACCGCGTCGGCCAGGCCGAAGATGATTTCTTCGAGTTCGGCCAGGCCGTCGTCGCGGAGGCCGAGGCGGCGAACGATGGCGATCGCCCGCACGCCATCGACCAGCGCGTAGCCGACGGCATCGAGGTATTCGATGTCGCCGCTCAGCACCAGTTCGGCGAACTGCAACGCCAGCGCCTCCAGCACCTTCGATTCGACATCGGTGAGGCCGCCGAAGTCCACAGGGTCGAAAAGCAGGGTCTGCACGCCGGCGCCGTGCGCCGGCCGATTGGCGATCTTCTGCTGCTTGTCGGCCCACAGCTCCATGTGCCCGATCCGAAACTGCATGTCACGGCCCGTGCGACGTTCGGCACGAGCCTGAACGTCCCACGCCATCGAATCGACCGAAGCAACGCGAGGGTGATGGGCGAGCTGCGCGAGGGCGGTGCTCTTGACGCCGAAAAGGTGCACTTTGCAGTGCGCCGGCAGGTAGGCGTCGAGCGCGGCCAGGATGGCAAGGATGCCATCCGGCCCATGCACCTCACGCCGGCAGACGGAGCCGACGCCGACCAGCTCGGGCCAGTCGGTGAGGGGAAGCCATTGGGCGCAGGTGATGTACTCGGCGGGGGTCCAGCCCTGGATTACCGGCATCGGGGCCTTCACGCCCCGATTCCGGGCCTCTGCGCGGCAGCGGCCGAGCATGTTTGCGGTCGCAGCCATGCGAAGCAGGCGTAACGGGCGGTCGCCCGCGATTTGCGGTTCCACACAGTAGTCCATGGCGGCCCAAAACGCCCAAGGATGCGCCTGCACCAGGTCGAGGTAGTCATCGACCGTCCAGCGATAGTCGCCGTACCGGACGGCGGCGACGAAGCCGGCCGAGTCGAGCGCCGCATCGAGGCCAGCGAACTGGATGGGATCGGGGAGGCGGAACGTCTTGAAATAGCCTTCGCGCTCGTGGCCACGCGGATAGGTGCGGGCGAAGGCGTTGGCCGAGAAAAGCACCGGGTAGCCGCGCTCGCGCGCGGCGGCCACGAGCTGCCCGCCAGTCAGGGGCACGCCGACGCGGACTTGCACTGCGGCCATCATTCTTTCACCGGTGAACCCGGCGCCTCGTTGCGGGCAACGATTGCGGCACGGCGCGCAGCGCGCGCCGTCGCACGCGTTTGGAATTGAAGACCGATCCACGCCCCACAGAAGCGAATCACCCACATGGCTGTCGGCTGACCGGTGAACTCGCGGCGCAGAGAAAAGCGCGGATCGCGCAGGACGGTACGGGCTTGTGCAGTCATGTTTTGTTCCCGTTGACGATGGCTGTCGCCACGCGATCAGCCACGCGCGGGTCGACGATGAATTCAGCGCCGTGGCTGTCGGCCAGGTGCTTGGCGAGACGTACATCCCGCTCAGCCACGAATTCGCATTCGTAGTGCATGCCAGCGAGCGTGATGCGGATCGAGTCGTAGGCTCGGTTCGCGTTATGCACGTGCGTGACCCATACCCGCTTGACCAGCTCGAAGTCGGCGAGCACGACAGCCGGTGTTGCTGGCGGCTCTACCCACGTCGCGGCGCGCTTTTCCACCTCGTCGAGGCGGGCGTCGAGCACGCGCAGCAACTGGCGCACCTGCTGAAGCTCTTCGGGCATGTTGTCGATGGCGACAGTACGGCGCAGCTCGCCCACCTGGTTCACCATGGCTGTCACGGTCTTCCTGATGAGGGGAAGGTGGGCGTAGCTCATGATGCTTCGCTCCCGGTGTTCTTGGCATGCGCCTCGTAGTCCGCGTTCAGAGCAGCCATGTCGTCACATTGCTGGGCGCTTTCCGCAGCCTCGCGCCGGCTGTAGCCCGCAGCGATCAGCTCGCTGATGTGCCGGTTCTTGAACTTCGACCGGGTGCCGCCCCACCAGCCGCCGGACCCGTGGCCCATGGCGATCTTCTTGGCGTGCGATGAGGCTCATGCAGCGCTCCCGGTCGTGTTGGCGATGGCGAAGACCTCTGGAGCGCCGAACTTGCTGGCGTACCCGGTGGAGGACCAACCCCACATTGCTCGCGTCGCCACGATGCGCCACGGCGTGTGTTCGCGCGCCTCGGTGGTCGGCATGATGTCCCGCTTGTCGGCAAAAAGTGCCGCTAGAAACGCTTCCTTCGTTACGACGGTCATGCCGGTCGGGACCAGTGGCACCGGCGTTTGCTGCGTGCTCATGCTGCACCGCCTTCTGCACCGGTGCCGATGATGTCCCTGCTGTCGAGCTCGACCACGAGCGTTTCGCCATCCATGTCGAAATACAGGATCAGGTCTACGTCATCTTGGTTCTTCACGTAGAGCGTGCCGCTCGACTTCAGCAGCAATTGCAAGTGCTCTTCGCCGATGTTCGCACTCGTCACTTCGATGTCGTCGCCGGTATCGACGGTCTGGACCACGATGCCCGTGCCGTTCATTTCCACGCCGTGATGCTGGGCCACGCACTCCGCGTCGATGCGCTCGCGAAAGCCATCGGAAAGGGCGTCCGTGCTGTGATCGAACGCATAGTCGATGTCTTCCCAGGCTACGCTTCGCGAACCCAGCCCGAGGCTTTCGCTGGCCCGCGCGTACGCCCTGAAAAGCGTCTCTGCACACCGCAGCGCGGAAACGATCTGAGCGTTGTCATACACCCGCCCGCCCCAAACGAAACCGAACCCTGTTCCCATGGTCTTCTCGATGC
>NZ_RXFT01000003.1 GCF_003952165.1 Variovorax guangxiensis
TGGCAACAGCGACGGCCTGCTCAAGCTCATCGCCGACCGCAAGCGTGAGGCCGGCAGCAGGTACCCCAAGCTCACCACCTTGCGCGAGGGCAGGAAGAATGTCCACGGCTGGAACGGCGAAGAGTCGCTGGTGCGCCGCGCCGACGGCACGCACGACTTCGAATGGATGTTCATCGGCGAGAACGGCGGCAGCGTCGCGCGTCCCGGCAACCTCGACGTGACGATGCATACCAAGGTCATGGCAGATCGCATCGGCGCGGCGCCGGCTTCCTCGCTCAGTGACGAGGAAGCCATCGCGCTGTGGGACAAGCTGCTCGACGGCCTGAAGTTCCGCGTTGCAGTGCCTGGCGCGCCAGCGGAAGCGATAGCGATCAAGTGAACAGGCCCGCATCGCCCTGGCACCTTGGGAGGACAATCCGGCAGCATCATTTGAAACCATAGCCACGACCATGCCCCGCCTCGACGACCCCCTCCACGACGCCGAAATCGGCTCCCGCGACAGCACGCTCGACACCACCCGCATCGACGACGTGCGCATCGGCGCGGTCCGTCCGCTCATCACGCCCGCGCTGCTGCAGGAGCGCGTGCCGGTGCGCGACAACACGCTGGCGCTGGTCGAGCGCAGCCGTACGGAGATCGCCGACGTGCTGCACGGCCGCGACGACCGGCTGGTGGTGGTGGTCGGCCCCTGCTCCATCCATGACCACGACCAGGCCATCGAGTACGCGCAGCGCCTGAAGAAGGTCGCAGACTCGCTGCAGGACGACCTGATCATCGTGATGCGCGCCTACTTCGAGAAGCCGCGCACCACCGTCGGCTGGAAGGGCTACATCAACGACCCGCACCTGGACGGCAGCTTCGCGATCAACGAAGGCCTGGAGCGCGCGCGCCGCCTGCTGCTGGAGCTGACCACGCTGGGCCTGCCGACCGGCACCGAGTTCCTCGACCTGCTGAGCCCGCAGTTCATCGCCGACCTGATCGCCTGGGGCGCCATCGGCGCACGCACCACCGAGAGCCAGAGCCACCGTCAGCTGGCCTCGGGCCTGAGCTGCCCCGTGGGCTTCAAGAACGGCACCGACGGCAGCGTGAAGGTCGCGGCCGACGCCATCCTCGCCGCGCGCGCCCCGCACGCTTTCATGGGCATGACCAAGATGGGCATGTCCGCGATCTTCGAGACCCGCGGCAACGACGACTGCCACGTGATCCTGCGCGGCGGCAAGGCGCCCAACTACTCGGCCGCCGACGTCGCCGCCAGCTGCGAGGCGCTGCTGGCCAACGGCCTGCGCCCGCAGGTGATGATCGACGTCTCGCACGGCAACAGCAGCAAGCAGCACCAGCGCCAGATCGTGGTGGCCGAAGACGTGGCGGCGCAGATCGCGGGCGGCGAACGACGCATCACGGGCATCATGATCGAGAGCCACCTCGAAGAAGGCCGGCAGGACCTGAAGCCCGGCGTGCCGCTCAAGCACGGCGTGTCGATCACCGATGCCTGCATCGGCTTCGCGCAGACGGTGCCGGTGCTCGAATGGCTGGCGTCCGCGGTCAAGGCGCGGCGGCGCCTGTCGTCGAAGGCCTGACGGCGGGAGCTCTGGAGCTTGGGGTGGTGGCGGTGTTCAAGGCCGCAGGGCCTTGAACACGCCGGGTGAATGGCGACAGCGGCTGGCATCGAGGCGGTCCCTGAGCGGTTTCCCTCCCCCTCTTTTTTTGCCTCTACCAGCGCCGAACCGCTGTCGGGACGCAGTGTGCCCACGCGCGGTGAAGTCGAGGTGAAGTGCGTGCGGGAGTTTCGTGAAACGATACTCGGCGTCCTGCTGCGCGGCACCCGCGCATCGATCTTTCGGCGATGACATCCACACATCGAACATGGCAGCGCTTCTTTCTTCTTACATCGGCAATCTCTTTTCCAAAGTCTTCGCGGGAGACGCACCGCCGCTGCACGCGGCGAACGGGCGTGCAGGCATCCATCCATGGCTCCAGGTCGGCGAGCAGGTGAATGCCGACGTGCTGGCGGATGGCAAGGCCATCGCGAGGCTGGAGCACACGGCCACGCTGCCAGGGCTGAAGAAACGGCCTTCGGTGGTGTTCGATCTGCCGGAGAACTTGAGTCGGCTCGAGCTGCGCGGATCGCACGTCGATGCCCAGGGAAAGGCCACATCGTTCAGGCGGCGCTGGTCGGTGCTCGACATGGCCCGCATCTCCCACCCTCTCTACGATCCCGCCGGGCCGCTGGTCGAGCGCATCCGCGCCTTCGCCGAACTCTCCGGGCTGGTGGAGGTCGGCGACGCCCGTCCGCCCGCCGGCACTAACGCCGAGGCCGAGGCCGAGGCCGAGGCCGCGCTGCTCGAAGCCGAAGCCCGCCTCGGCACCACATTGCCCTCCCCGCTACGCGTGCTGCTTGCCGAAGCCGACATCCGGATCGACAACTCGTACTTCCTGCAGCCCCATCGACTGCAGACGGCCGAAGGCCTGCTGCTCGGGCTTGGCGGATACGGCGACGGCAACGGCGGCCTCGGCGCGCTGCTGCCGCCTTCGGTCCTGGCGCGCTACCGCCGCAGCGTGGCCGTATTCGCGGAGATCGGCGACGGCCTGGGTGCCCTCGCTTGGGACCCGCAAGGCGTGGTCGCCGGTGAGCCGCCCAACAGCGCCGGAGACCAGGGCAACCCCGGCGCGCAGCCCGCGACGCCGAACGAAGGTGTCTGGTACTGGCTGCACCAGGAGCACATCGCCGAGCCCGCGCTGCTGCTGGACGACGACTACCAGCCCCAGACGGCCGAAGCGGCCTTGACCCACGTGTTCAAGCGCCTCGCTCTTTCGCAGGCCGCGTCGCCCGAAAGCGAAGAACAGCTGCTGGTCGACACGGCCCACCCGCGCAATCTGCTGCAGCTCCATTTCGACGAGCCTCGAAAGCCGCAGCTGCGGTTTCGCAGCTACGACTACCACTACAGCCTCTATTGACCTGCGATTGCATGTGCGATCGCGGGAGCGGCATCAACCCATCAGTGAGAACCGATGCTCCGTCGCGCTGTGGAAGCGCTCCCCGGGCCGCAGTACCGTCGACGGAAATTCCGGCTGGTTCGGCGAATCGGGGAAATGCTGCGTCTCCAGGCACAGCCCGTCGCCCTGCCTGATGCTCGCGCCCGCGCTGCCCAGCAGGCTGCCGTCGAGGAAGTTGCCCGAGTAGAACTGCACACCGGGCTCGCTGGTGTGCACCTCCATCACGCGGCCGGAAGCCTCGTGCTCCAGCCGGGCCGCGAGCGCGAGGCCTTGCCCGGCATTGGCGCGGTCGAGCACCCAGTTGTGGTCATAGCCATGGGCCCGCATCAGCTGCTCGTGGCCTTCGCGGATGCGCTCGCCGATGCGGGTCGCGGTGCGGAAGTCGAAGGGGGTTCCGGTCACGTCGGCGGTGCCCAACGGGATCAGCGTCTCATCGACCGGGCAGTAGCGGCTCGCGGCGAGCATCAGGCGATGATCCATCACCGAGCCGCTGCCCGCGAGGTTGAAGTAATCGTGGTGGCTCAGGTTGAGCACCGTGGGCTTGTCGGCGATGGCGCTGTAGTCGATGCGCCAGGTGTTCGCGCTGGTGCTCAGCGTGTAGCGCAGCGTGAGCCGCACTTCGCCGGGGTAGCCCTCTTCGCCGTCGGCGCTGGTGTAGCTCAGCTCGATGGCGATGGCGTCGCTTCCCGCCTGCTCCGCCGGAACCGGCACGATCTCCCAGTAGCGCTTGCCGAAGCCCGTCGCGCCGCCGTGCAATGAATTGGGGCCGTTGTTCAGGCCCAGTTGATACGCCTTGCCATCGAGCGTGAAGCGCCCGCCCGCGATGCGGTTCGCATAGCGGCCGACGATGGTTCCGAAATGCGGATGCGGCCCCAGGTAGCCGGCCAGCGAGGACAGGCCCAGCACCACGTTGCCGCTGTGCCCATGCCGGTCGGGCACGCGCAGCGCGGTGACGATGCCCCCGACGTTGATGGCACTCAGGCTCAGCCCGAGTCCGTTGTCGAGGGTGTACTCGGTGACCACGCGGCCGTCGGGCATGCGCCCGTACTCGCGCGATGCGATGCTGCTTTTCTGTTCTCGATTGCTCATGTGTGCGGTGATCAGGGAAAGAGTGCCTCACGTGCGCACTGCGACGCGGTGTGCAGCGCGATGCGGTCCTTGAGGTCGTGAAAGTCGGGCGGCTCGGCCGCGTGGGTGCGCAGCTCGATGCGGTGGCCGGCCTTGGCTACCGCATCGGCGAAGCGCTCCTGCAGCGCATAGGGCGTGTTCCTGTCCTCGCGATTGCCGATGAGCACGATGCGCCGCGCCGGGTCGCGCACGATGCCGTTCACGTGGTCGAGCGGGTCGTAGAACTGCGTGCTGCCGGTGGTGTCGGTGCGGCCGTCCTTCGAGCGACCCAGCATGCGCGCGCGCTCCAGCAGGCCGTAGGCACCGGATGTGAGCACCGCGCAGGCGACGCGCGTGCGCCCCAGCGTGAGCAGCGCGGCGCCGGCCGTGGCGCCGCCGCTGTGGCCGACGATCACGATGCGCTGCAGCCGGTGGCGCTGCATGAGCGCGTCGAGCGCGGCATCGAGCGCATGGAACTCGACAAGCTGGCGACGCTTGCGGTGGTCGCCCGAGGAGCCGTACGTGCCGGGCCGTGCCACGAAGATCCACGGCACGCCCGCGCGGTCGCGGCTGCGCTGCGCGTCGAGCGTGCGCAGCTCCTCGGTGTTCCCGGGGATGCGCGTGGGCGCCTGGTCCATCACGCCGTCGCGGTCGCCAGAGAACTGCACGATGGCGATGCGCGCGCCGTCGATGTCGTCGCTCGCGAAGTAGCGGATGCACGACGGCCCCTCGGCCGCCTGCACCCACAGGAAGCCGTTGCGGTCGGGGCAGCGGGCGCGGTCGGCGGGCTGGTTCCAGTACAGCACCTCGTCGGCGCCGGCGGCGAAGACTCTGGGCACGTCGGGCCCGGTGCGCTGCGCGCAGGCGGTCTGCGCCAGCGCCACGAGCAGCAGCACGAAGCGCAGTCTTCGAAGCGTGTGCAGCAGCTTCATAGCCGTTGCAGCAGCCCCGGGATGCTGCCGAAATCCGACCGGTCGCGGTCGCCCTTCACCAGCACGAGGTCGCCGTCTCGCAGGAAGCCGCCGAGGTAGCCCGCGAGCTGCGCGGCGTCGTCGAAGTGCGGCCCGAGCAGCTCAGGGGGCACTTCCTCGCGCAGCCAGCGCATCTCGTTGCCGTGCGTCACCAGGTGCTCGATGCCCGAGGCCAGCAGCGGCGCGGCCAGGCTGCGGTGCATGGCCTCGGCGTCCTTGTCGAGGTTGACGATGCGCCCCAGCACGCCGATCTTGCGCAGCACCGGGCCGCTGTCGGCGCGCTGCCAGGTGCGCACGAACTCCATGGCGTTGCGCATCGACATGACCTCGGCGTTCCAGCTGTCGTCGATCAGCGTGGCCTGCACGCCGGCCTGCGTACGCAGTGCACGCACCTGCATCACCGATGCCGGCAGCCGCACCTGCGGCATGCGCGCGCAGGCGGCCTCGCCGTCGAAGCCCATGGCCAGCAGCGCCGCGAACGCGAGCAGCGAATTGCGCACCAGCCCCGCGCTCTCGACCGGGAAGAGGTATTCGAAGCTGCGCCCCGGCACGGCGACGCGCACGCGGCAGCCACCGCCGGGTTCGGGGCGGGTCTCGATCAGCCGCACATTGGCGTCGGGCCCGCTGCCCACCACCCAGATCGCGCCGGCCGTGAGCGCGGCCATGTCCACCACCTGGCGCAGGCAGGGAATGTGGTCGGGCACGATCGCCACGCCGCCGGGCTCCAGCCCGAGGAAGATGCGCGACTTGTAGGCGGCCGTGAGCTCCAGCGTCGGAGCCTGCCGTGTCTGCGACAGCCCCACCTCGGTGAGGATGGCCACGTGCGGCCGGGCCATCAGCGAGATGGGGCCGCGGTCCATCCACAGGCCGCTCTGCGCCATCTCGAGGATGCACACGTCGGTGTCCGGCCCGAGGTTCGCGAGCGTGGCCGGCACGCCGACGCGCGAGTTGTAGTTGTAGACGGTGGTGTGCACGCGCGCGCGCTCGGGCAGCAGGTCGCGCAGCATCGCGATGGTGGACGACTTGCCCACGGTGCCGGTCACGCCCACCACCAGGCCCTTGAAACGCTCCCGCGCAGCCTCGCCCATGGCGAGCATCGCGCGGATGGGGTCGTCGGCCTGCAGCAGCGGGAAGGCCGCATCGAGCCCTTCCACCGTGTGCGCGATCACGGCCCCGGCCAACGCCATCTGCAGGCGGGGCAGCTCCAGGTGGCGGTCCCAGTTGTCGGAGCTGGGCTTGCTGTAGCTCTCGTGCACGGCCAGCGTGCGGTAGTCGGAAGCGACGAAGAGCGAGGGCTGCGGCAGCACGCCCATGTGCACCGGTCCTCGCACCACCGAGTTGGCGTACCAGCCCGGCGGCGGCTCGACCAGCCAGCGCCCGCCGGTGGCGCGCTGCAGTTCGTCGGCGGTCCACACGGGCGCGGGGCTCGGGCCGGCGCCGGGCCGGTCGGCCCAGAGCACGGGCGCGGGGCGCTCCGGCAGCGGCACGGGCAGATCCGGCACGCGCAGGCCGCACCACAGCGTGAGGCGCCGCGCGGGCGGCAGCTCGGGCCACTCGCCGCGCACGGCCACCTCGATCTGCAGCACGTCGCTTTCGAGCAGGCCGGCGCGCGGCGGACGCAGTCCGTAGCGGTCGCGGTATATGCGCCCGGGCTCCCAGCGGCTGGTGGGCCACATCCAGTCGCAGGGGTCGTGGTCCATGCCCTCGCCCCATGGCGGCATGCGCTTGCTGCGCATCGGCAAGGCGCGGAAGTGCAGGCGCAGGTCGGCGGCGACGGGCGCGTCGATGCTCCAGAAAGACTCGATCCACAGCATGCGCCGGCCGACGATCTGCCTGGGCACGCAGCGCAGCCCCAAGAGGCGCAGCGGGCCGAATTGCAGCGGCGCGATGCGCGCCTCCCTGGGCACCTCGTCCACCAGCCACTCAGGCCGCGGCGTCGGCAGGGGCGCAATGGCGCGAGCGGGCCGGAAGTCCTGGACGCCGGCGCCGGACGGGTCCGCATGGAACGCGGGCCGCGCGGGCGGCGACAGGCGCACCGCGCAGCGGCCTCCCGGCAGCGGGCTCATCCGCGTGCCGAGCGCGCTGCATTGCGCGGTGAAGCGTTCGCTCGATGCCCGCGCTTCATCGCCTTCGAGCTGGCGCGAGAAGCCGAAGCCCACGCCCACGGGCGTGAACACCACCTCCTCCACGCCGCGCGGGCTCAGCTTCAGCGTGAAGACGCCGGAATCCCCGAGGTCGTTGCGCACCGAGTCGAACAGCAGGTCGCCGGCGTCGTGCAGGATGGGCCTGCCCTTGTACGTCTCGATGCCCTGCAGCACGTGCGCCGAAGTGCCCAGCGCCGCGTCCGCGCCCGCATCGACGATGGCATGGCCGACGGCGATCTCGGCCTGCGTGGGCTCGGTCTCGAGGTTGGCGCCCCAGTGCACCGCAACCAGCACCACGTCGGCCTCGCGGCGCGCGGCCTCGATGCGCGGCGCGAGCGTGGCGATCCATGCGGCGGGGTCTTCGAGCGGCAGCCAGGCGGCGCCCGCGCTGGCGGCTGTGGCGGCGAAGCTCGGCTGCGTGGCGTCGAGCGAGAACAGCGCCACGCGCACGCCGCCCGCGCGGCGGAAGGCCGGGCGCAATGCAGCCTCCAGCGTGCGGCCGGTGCCGGCGTGGGCGATGCCCGCGGCCTGCAGCAGGGCCTGCTGCTCCATCAGCGCCTCGGGGCCGTAGTCGCCGCTGTGGTTGTTGGCGGTGGCGACCATGCCGATGCCGGCCTCGGTCAGCACCGCGAGCATCTCGGGGCGTGCACGGTAGTAGTAAGGGCCGGCCTCGCCCTTGTCCACGCCCTGCTCGCCGACGGTGGCGACCACGCATTCGAGGTTCACGATGCCCAGGTCGGCTTCGCGCAGCGCGGCGATGTCGCCGAGCATCCTGTGCGCGCCGCCGAGATCCTTCAGCCGATAGTGCTGGCGGCGCGAGAGGTTCACGTCGCCGCCCCATGCGACGGCGCCGGTGGCGTTGTTGTCTCCAGCGTCGGCCGCTGCCGCGGCCTCGCCAGCCTTCAGCATGCGGTGGTAGGCCACGTAGCCCGAGAGATAGTGCTCCACGTCGTCGATGCGCACGCGGAAGCTGTGGTGCTTGATGAAGAACGAGCCCGCGATGCGCGCCGGGTTGCGGAAGAACATCGCCAGCTCGGGCCAGAAATGGCCGTTGGCGAGGTAGCGCGCGCGGTATTCGAGCGCACGGTCGAACCTGTCGCGGTCGAGCCCGGCCAGCAGTGGGCGCAGCTCGGGGTCGGCCTCCAGCCGCAGCACCATGTCGCGCGCGGCCATCATCAGTTCGAGCAGCGTGGGGAAGGTGGTGATGCGCTCCAGCACGAAGTCGAGGTACCCCGCCACGTTCTGCAGGCCGAACCGGTAGTAGCGCAGTTCGGGCCTGTAGCGCGTGAGCTCGTTGACGCAGTAGCTCAGCCAGTGGTCGTGCGCGCGCCAGTGCTCGGCGGCGATGAAGTGCTCGAAGGCCTTCTCCACCACCGCGAGCCAGCGCGCGTCGCGTGTGAGGCCGTACAGGCGCATCAGCCCGAAGGCGGCCTCTCCGTCGTAGTAGATGACGCGGAACTTGTCCTTCACGTCGAGCGCGGGCGCATTGAGCACGTGCACGAAGCTGCCGGTCTCCGGGTCCTGCATGTGGCGGATGCCCAGCGCGAGCTGCTCCAGCAGCGGCAGGTATTGCTCGTCGCCGGTGAGCTCGGTGTACTTGACCAGTGCGAGCAGGCACACGGCATTGCCGCCGAGCTTGATCTCGCTGCCGATGTCCAGCAGGTAGGCCGCGCGCGTGCCGTCGGGCAGGTTGGCCGGACGGATCAGCGTGCCGGCGAGGAAGGCCAGCGAGCGGTCGATGGCCGCCTTCAGCGTGTCGTTGTGGGTGAGCTCCCAGGCCTCCAGCATCGCGTAGGTCGAGCTCGCGTGGCGCAGCGTGTTGTAGGTGGGAATGGTGCGGTCGAAGCAGGGGAACCAGCCGTAGTGGAACTCGCCCGTGGGCTTGACCTGCGCGGCGAGGTAGTTGCCCGCGTCGTCGATCAGCGCATGCACCTGCTGCGCGTTCCAGTCGCTCAGTTCGCGAAAGCCCGCGGCCTGCCCCTCGGCGGTGATGGGCCAAGCGCCTTGGGCATCGACGTACACGGCCCGCGTGGTGAAGCACCACACCGGCGCAGCGTCGTCCGAAGGAAAGTCGAGCTCGCGGCCGAAGCGCCGTTTGGTGTGCAGGCGCAGGTTGCCGGTGTTGGGCTCGGCATGGTCCACGTCGCCGTTGTAGAGCACGGCGCTGCCGTGCATCTCCTGCGCGAGCAGGGCGAACTCGAAGCGCGCGTCGAAGGCGATTCCCTCGTTGAAGTAGTTGCGCTTGGTCTTCGCGAGCCTGGCCTTCAGCTCGCCCCAGTTCATCGGCACGACCTTGTCGACGATCTCCGCGCGAAGGCGCTGCGGAGGCTGCGCGCCGCGCCTGGCTTGCGCGGCGACGGCATCGGCGGCGGCGCGCCAGGCGGCCTCGATGTCCGAGCCCCGGCCCGAGGCCACGCGGGCCCGGCTGCTGGCCTCGCCGATGGCGAAGAAGACCACGCAACCCGCCTCGGCGGTGACCGGCGCCGCCGGAGGCAGCATGCCCGCCGGGTCCGCCAGGGCCTGCCTGGCGCGGTTCAACAGATCTGCGAGTGGATTCTTCGGCTCGTGATTCATGCAGCCGTGAATCATGACAGGCCGCGACACTGGCCGCCATCCCGTCAATCCATGGAATTTGCGCGCGGCCTGACCGCTGGCTGACCATGCGCTGCCGCCTGGAGTCTCAGCAACTCCGCCCGGCAATGCCCACTCGTGCCGGCCCCCGCACGAGGCGCAGCCTCAGGCCCAGGCCTCCATCACGGCCTCCTTCACCGCCTCGACCGCCTCGACCGCAACGGCCCGCCGGTCACCGCCCGGCGCCACCCAGCACAGCCAGGTGTGCGAGCGCCACCCGCTCCAGATCGCGAGCTCGCCGTTGCGCTCGCCCTGCTGCGCCTGGTCGAGCCGGATCAGCCCCGCGCCCATGCCGCTTGCGACCATGCTGCGGATGGCGCTTTCGTCATCGGCCGTGCGGCCCTGGCGGTATTCGCGGCCTGCGCCAGCGAAGAGCTTCTCGAGATGCACGCGCAGGACGCACGAGGGCGGCGTGCCGACCCACGGCAGGTTCGTGAGCTCGTCGAGCGACAGGCCGGGATGCACCTCGGCCACCGACGCCGGCAGCACCACGACCAGGTCGACCGCGCCCAGGCGGTGCAGCTCCAGTCCCTCGATGTGCTCCGCGTCGCTGAGCACGTAGGCGCAGTCGAGATCGCCGCGCTGCACGGCCGAGAGCGTCTGGTACGACAACCCCTGCCTCAGCTGCAGCGCCACCTGCGGATGCCGCTGCGCCAGCGTCACCAGCACCTCGCCCAGCCGCAGCGCGACCGGATCGACCACCGTGCCGAAGCGAACCACGCCCTGCGCCGCCCCGCGCAGCTGGTCGGCCGCCGAGCGCATGCGCATGGCCGATGCCAGCGTGCGCTCGGCCTCGTCGAGCAGGCGCACGCCGGCCTCGGTGAGCGACATACCGCGCGGCGTGCGCTCGAACAGCTTCACGCCGAGCTCGTCCTCCAGCGCCCTGAGCTGGGCGCTGACTGCCGGCGCGCTGGTGAACACGCGTTCGGCGGCACGGGTCAGGCTGCCCTCGCGGGCGATGGCGACGAAGGTCTTGAGTTGGTAGAGCTCCATGGCCGCCGATTGTGAGCGCCGGCGCCGGATGCGTCCGTTCGCTTTTTTGGAGCCCCCTGTCCAAAGATGCGAATGGCAATGGCGGACCGCAGCCCCGATTCTTGGGGCATCGATCCATCGCAAAGAAAAGAAAAGGCTGGTTTCCCATGTCCCGTCGCCAACGCATCGCCGGCACCGCCGCGCTGCTGCTCGCCACCTCCGGGTGGGGCTCCCTGTTCCTCGTGAGCAAGAGCGTGCTCCACCATGTCGAACCGGTGTGGTTCACGCTGATCCGCTACACGCTGTCGGCGCTGCTCTTCGTGCTGCTGATACTGCCGCGCGGCGCCGCCCCGTGGCGCAAGCTGCGCCGGCATGCGGGGCCGCTGGCGCTTCGCGGCGCGGCGGGCTTCGGCGTGTTCAGCGTCATGCTGCTGGTGGGGCTGGCGCATTCGGTGCCCTCGCACGGCGCGGTCATCATCGCCACCACGCCCCTGACCACGCAGATCGTGCGCTGGCTGCTCGACGGCGTGCGCCCCACGCGCACCACCCTGCTGACCAGCGCACTGGCGCTGCTGGGCGTGGCGACCGTCTCGGGGCTGCTGGCCGGCGGCGCGGGCTCCCCTGGCGGGGCGAGCACGCTGATGGGCGACGCGATCGCCTTCGGCGGCACGCTGGGCTGGGTCTGGTACACGCGCGGCACCACGCGCCTTCCGGAACTCGACGTGATCGAGTACACCGCGCTCACGGTGCTGGCCTCGTGGCCCGTGCTGCTGGCGGCGGCGGTCGGCGCCTCGGTGCTGGGCTGGTCCGCGGTGCCGAGCGTGGAAGGGCTGCGCCTGTCGTGGCATGCGCTGCTCTTCGTGGGCGTGGTGCCTTCGGCCATCTCGGTGCTGGCTTTCAACTACGGCGTGCGCGCGCTCGGCGCCGTCACGGGCACGGCGTTCCTCAACTTCGTTCCGGTTTCCACGCTGCTGATGAGCGCGGCCATGGGCCGGCTGCCCACCACGAGCGAGGTCGCCGGCATGGCGATGGTGATCGCGGCGCTCCTGATCCATACCGCATCGAGCCGCAAGGCTTCCGCCACGGCGGCTGCAACGATCGTGCCTCCACAGCAGAATTACCGGACCTGCGGAGCCACACCCTCATGAGCACCAGCGACAGCGACAGCCCCCGAAGCCATCTCTTCGAGCCCCTTCAGCTCGGCCCCCTGCGGATCGACAACCGCATCGTCATCGCGCCGATGTGCCAGTACTCCGCCACCGAAGGCACGCCGGGCGACTGGCACCTGATCCATCTGGGCCACCTGGCGCTCTCCGGCGCGGGGCTGCTCATCATCGAGGCGACGGCGGTGGAGGCCGACGGCCGCATTTCGCCCGGCGACCTCGGGCTCTACTCCGATGCCAACGAGGAAGGCCTGGCGAAGGTGCTCCATGCGGTGCGCGCGCACTCGCCGATCAAGATCGCCATCCAGCTCGGCCACGCGGGGCGCAAGGCTTCGAGCCGCGCACCGTGGGAGGGCGGCAAGCAGATCCGCCCCGGCGAACCCGGCGGCTGGAAGGCCTGGGCTCCTTCGGCCGTGCCGCATGCACCCGGCGAAGACACGCCGATCGCGCTCGACGCGGCCGGGCTGGCGCGCGTGCGCGACGCCTTCGTGGCCGCCGCGCGCCGCGCGGCGCGGCTTGGCATCGACGGCATCGAGCTGCATGCGGCACATGGCTACCTGCTGCACCAGTTCCTCTCGCCCATCGCCAACCATCGCGAGGACGAATACGGCGGCAGCCTGGAGAACCGCCTGCGCTTCCCGCTCGAAGTCTTCGAGGCGGTGCGCGAGGTGTTCCCCGCCGACCGGCCGGTGTGGGTGCGCGTGTCGGCCAGCGACTGGGTGCCCGGCGGCTGGGACCTCGACAGCACCGTCGCCTTCTCGCGTGCGCTGCAGGAGCGCGGCTGCGCGGCCATCCACGTGTCCAGCGGCGGCGTGTCGCCGCAGCAGGCGATCACGCTGGGCGCGGGCTACCAGGTGCCGTTCGCGGAACGCATCAAGGCCGAGGTCGGGCTGCCGACCATCGCGGTGGGGCTCATCACCGAACCCGCGCATGCGGAGGCCATCATCGCCAACGGCCAGGCCGATGCGGTGTCGCTGGCGCGCGCGATCCTCTACGACCCGCGCTGGCCCTGGCATGCGGCTGCCGAACTGGGCGCGCGGGTGAAGGCGCCTCACCAGTACTGGCGCTCGCAGCCGCGCGAGTTCAAGGATCTGTTCGAGAACGCGGCCTTCGGCGCGCGTTAGACCGCGCCGGTTGCGAAACGGCCCCTCGTCGCGCCGACCTTCACTTCAGCTCGCGATAGAAGAAGGTGGTGTCGCAAGGCTCGCCCTGCGGCAGCAGCGCGAAGCCCGGAATCGATCCGACACGCACCCAGCCCGAGCGCTCGTAGAGCCGCTCGGCGTCGGCACTCGATGTGTCGAGCACCAGGAGCGTCTTGCCGCGTTCGCGCGCCACCCGTTCGGCCGCCTTCATCAGCAGCGCGCCGATGCCCCGGCGGCGAGCGCGCCGATGCACGAGCATCTTCGCCACCTCGCCGCGGTGCGGCTGGTTCTCGGGCTGCGCGAGTACCACCTGCACTGTGCCGAGGATGCCTTCCTCGTCCTCCGCCACCAGCAGCGCGCGTTCGCCACTCGCCACGCCATCGGCCACCCGACGCCAGAAGGCCTGCGCGCGCTGCGCGGTCAGCGGGTGCATGAAGCTCACCGATGCGCCGCCCTCGACGCAATCGGCCAGCACGGCGGCAAGGCCGCGCAGCTGCGCTTCGGAAACGGTGTCCAGCAGGCGGACGGCCGGGGTGCTCCCGGCGGAAACGGTCGTCATGTTCATCTCCAGGAAGAAGGGGCGGTCGCGATCACGACGGCATAGCGCGTGTTCTTGCGCGAGGGGTTGTGAAAGCTGGTGGGGCGGTCGAGCACCATCGCCAGGCAGTCGCCGGTGGCGAGCCGGTGCAGCTCGTCGCCCACGGTGAGTTCGATGACGCCGTCGAGCACCCACACCTGCTGGTGGATGAGCGGCTCGCGCGCCGAGGTTTCGTAAGCCACGCGGGCGCCGGGCGGAAACTCCACCTCGACGATCTGGATCGGCGACGCGACGCCGCCGGGCGACACGTTCCTGCGCAGGTAGCCGGAGTGCGGATCGCGCCACTGCAGCTGGTCGGCCAGCCGCGAGACCGGCTCGGGAGCCGGGGCCGGCGCCTCGAACAGCGAGGCCAGCGATACGCCGAGGCCGGTCGCAAGTTTTTCCAGGACCACCGCGGTGGGGCTGCTTTCGCCGCGCTCGATGAGCGAGATCATCGAGCGGCTCACGCCGCAGTGCGTGGCGAGCGCGTCGAGCGAGAAGCCACGCGCCGCGCGCAGGTCGCGCACACGCTGGGCGATGCGGTCGTTGAGGCCGGACGGGGTTTCCGTCTCGGCCGATTCCTTAATTTCCTTCATATTGGATGAAATGTCCACCATAAAGGAAATCACGTCAAGCCCGCCAGCAGAATCCTCCGGTCAGCGTGGAGGCCCGACCAGCGCAGCGCGCGCGGCCTCGGAGGGAAACACGCAGGCCACGTCGTGCGCGCAGCCCGGCACCACCACGACCTCGCGGCGCTTGCCGGGCGCGAGCAGCTTGCGGTCGTACTCTGCATAGGCCAGGCCCCGCTGCATGCGGAACGAGCCTTGGGCGAGCGCCGCGCAGGACTTGTCGAGCACGCGGTAGGCGGTGCCCTTGGCGTCGTTGCTGTCCAGCGCGCCTTCCAGATAGCTGATGTCGGCCTGCACGTACTGCTGGCGCGCCTGCGCGGCGGTGCGGCCCAGCCATGTGGGCAGGTCGTCGGTGCCGTACTTCCAGCGGTTCATCTGCGGGCATGCGGCTGTGTCGGGCGTGGAGAAGCCGGTCACGGAGGCACCGTCGGCCGAGAACTGCGGGCGCACCGGGTCGAAGTAGAGCCAGGTGCTCGGGTCGGCGACCACATAGCGCATGGCCGGCTTGCCGTCGTGCTGCGTGAAGGCGATGTAGCGCTGCACGAACTGCCCGCCGGCCGAGAAGCCCGCGACGGTGATGGTGCGCAGGCTGGGCCAGCGCCGCGCGATGTCGGCGACCAGCGCATCCATGACCGCGAAGGACCCGACGCGATTGCCAGATGCCGAGCGCGCGCCTTCGAGCCAGGAGCCGCAGGTCCACAGCAGGTCGCCGGGCTGCGCGACCGGCACGCCCACGGTGTTGCAGCGGCCGGCCACCGCCTTGTCGGCCGCGACCTGGAAGAGCGGCGCGATCACCAGCGTGTCGCCGAGCGCATCGGCGTTGCGAAGGGTGCGCAGCGCGGCCTCGAATGTCTTGTTGGCATCGCGCGAATGGCCGTGCATGGCGATCAGCGCTCTGGTCGGCCCGGCGGTCGCCGGTGCGTCGGGATCGAGCGACGAGTAGAAGTGAAGCGCGCCGCCGGCCCCTGGCGGCGTGAAGCTGCGCAAGCAGTCCGCGCCCGCCGAGTTCATGCAGGCAGAGGCATCGGCCGTTGCCGCATGAGCCGGCCATGGCGCGATGTACGCGGCGGCGAGGGCCAAGGAAAGGAACCATCTGTAGCTGGGCATGTTCGTGCGACTCCCGGGATGGAACGGAATGGAAGCGGATTCTCTGCCCGCCACATCCGGCGAAGCTGACTTGCCTGCTGCTTTACATAGCGATTTGCTCTACCGAAGCGCCGCTCTTCGAACACAAATTCGGCAACGGGGCGCGGATCATCCAACAAATCCCACCACGGACCGCCATGAACCCAGACCCCCTGCCTTCCTCTTTCCAGGCGTTCGCCGACGGACTGCCATCCGCGCCTTCGCCGCTGCGCGCCCGCATCACCACGGCCTGCCGCCGCCCCGAGCCGCAGGCACTGCCGCCGTTGCTCGCGCAGGCCCGGTTGCCAGACGATCAGGCGGAGGAGGCACAGGCGCTCGCCATGCGCATCGCCCGGCAGCTGCGCGACCGCAGGAGCGCGAGCGGCCGCGCCGGCCTCGTGCAGGGCCTGCTGCAGGAATACGCGCTGTCGTCGCAGGAAGGCGTGGCGCTGATGTGCCTGGCCGAGGCGCTGCTGCGCATTCCCGATGCGGGCACGCGCGACGCGCTCATACGCGACAAGATCGCGCACGGCCAGTGGCAGTCGCACGCGGGCCGCAGCCCCTCGGTGTTCGTCAACGCCGCGACCTGGGGCCTGCTGCTCACCGGCAAGCTGGTGGCCACGCACAGCGAGACCAGCCTGTCGACGGTGCTCACGCGCCTCATCGGCAAGGGCGGCGAGCCGCTGATCCGCAAGGGCGTGGACATGGCGATGCGGATGATGGGCGAGCAGTTCGTCACCGGGGAGACCATCGCGCAGGCGCTCGGCAATGCGCGCGAGCTGGAGGCGCAGGGCTTCCGCTATTCGTACGACATGCTCGGCGAAGCGGCACTGACCATGGAGGACGCGAAGCGCTACCGCAACGCGTACGAAGAGGCCATCCAAGCCATCGGCAAGGCGTCGGCGCGGCGCGGCGTGTACGAGGGGCCGGGCATCTCCATCAAGCTCTCGGCGCTGCACCCGCGCTACAGCCGCGCGCAGCATTCGCGCGTGATGGCCGGGCTGTACCCGGTGCTGCACGACCTCGCGCTGCTGGCGCGGCAGCACGACATCGGCCTGAACATCGACGCGGAGGAAGCCGACCGGCTGGAGCTCTCGCTCGACCTGCTGGAGCGCCTGTGCTTCGAGCCCGAACTCGCGGGCTGGAACGGCATCGGCTTCGTGGTGCAGGCCTACCAGAAGCGCTGCCCCTTCGTGATCGACTTCGTGATCGACCTCGCGCGGCGCAGCGGCCACCGGCTGATGGTGCGGCTGGTGAAGGGCGCCTACTGGGACAGCGAGATCAAGCGCGCGCAGCTCGACGGGCTCGACGGCTACCCGGTCTACACGCGCAAGGCCTACACAGACGTGTCGTACCTCGCCTGCGCGCGCAAGCTGCTCGATGCGCCCGAGGCGGTGTACCCGCAGTTCGCCACGCACAACGCGCACACGCTGGCGGCCATCTACACGATGGCGGATCCGTCGCGCTACGAGCCGGGGCAGTACGAGTTCCAGTGCCTGCACGGCATGGGCGAGCCGCTGTACGAGCAGGTGGTAGGCCCGCTCGCGCGGCCCTGCCGCATCTACGCGCCGGTGGGCACGCACGAGACACTGCTGGCGTACCTGGTGCGCAGGCTGCTGGAGAACGGCGCCAACACCTCCTTCGTGAACCGCATCGCGGACCCGACGATTCCGCTCGACGTGCTGGTGGAAGACCCGGTCGCGACGGTGGAGCACATGGCGGTGCAGGAAGGCATGACGGGCCTGCCGCATCCGGCCATCCCGCTACCGGCGGCCTTGTACGGAACGCAGCGCGCCAACTCGCGCGGCCTCGACCTCGCGAGCGACGACAGCCTGCGCGCGCTGGGCCAAGTGCTGGGCGAAAGCGCGTCCGACCACTGGCGTGCGGCGCCGATGCTGGCCGAGGCCGCGCCCAACGGCGAGACGGCGAACGTGCTGAACCCCGCCGACCATCGCGACATCGTCGGGCAGGTCCAGGAAGCCACGCTCGCCGATGTCGAATCGGCCATCGCGCAGGCCCATGCCTTCGCGCCGGCATGGGCCGCCACGCCACCCGCCGAACGCGCAGCGCTGCTCGAACACACCGCCGAAAGGCTCGAACAGGGCATGCCCCGCCTGCTCGGCCTGCTGACGCGCGAGGCCGGAAAGACGTACGCCAACGCCATCGCGGAGGTGCGCGAGGCGGTGGACTTCCTGCGCTACTACGCGGCGCAGGCGCGCAGCGATTTCTCCAACGACACGCATCGTGCGCTCGGCCCCATGGCCTGCATCAGCCCGTGGAACTTTCCGCTGGCGATCTTCACCGGCCAGGTGGCGGCCGCGCTCGCGGCCGGCAACCCGGTGCTGGCCAAGCCGGCCGAGCAGACGCCGCTGGTCGCGGCAGAGGCGGTGCGCGTGCTGTGGGAAGCCGGCATTCCCCGCGCGGCGGTGCAGCTGCTGCCCGGCCGTGGCGAGACGGTGGGTGCCGCGCTGGTGGCCGATGCGCGCGTGCAGGGCGTGATGTTCACCGGCTCCACCGAGGTCGCGCGCATCCTGCAGAAGACGCTGTCGCAGCGCCTGGGCGCGCACGGCGCGCCGGTACCGCTCATTGCCGAGACCGGCGGGCAGAACGCGATGATCGTCGACTCCTCCGCGCTGGTGGAGCAGGTGGTGGCCGACGTGATGGCCTCCGCCTTCGACAGCGCGGGCCAGCGCTGCTCCGCGCTGCGCGTGCTCTGCGTGCAGGAAGAAGCGGCCGAGCGCGTGGTCGCGATGCTCAAGGGCGCGATGGCCGAGGCCGCCATCGGCAACCCGGCCCGCCTCTCAGTGGACGTGGGCCCGGTGATCGACGCCGAGGCGCGCGACGGCATCGAACGCCACGTCGAGGCGATGCGCGCGCGTGGCCATGCCGTGTTCCGCCAGGCCCGCGAGCATGGCGACGACACCCGCCACGGCACCTTCGTGACACCCACGCTGATCGAGCTCGACGGCATCTCCGAGCTGCAGCGCGAAGTGTTCGGCCCGGTGCTGCATCTCGTGCGCTACCGCCGCCGCGACCTCGGCGCGCTGGTCGGGCAGATCAACGGCACCGGCTACGGACTGACGCTGGGCGTGCACACGCGCATCGACGAGACCATCGCGCAGGTCGTGGAGAACGCGAAGGCAGGCAACGTCTACGTGAACCGCAACATCGTGGGCGCGGTGGTGGGCGTGCAGCCCTTCGGCGGCGAGGGCCTGTCGGGCACGGGGCCGAAGGCGGGCGGGCCGCTGTACATGCTGCGCATGCTGTCGGCGCGGCCTGACGACGCGATGGCGCGCGCGGTGACGGGCGCCGCGCCGGCTTCGCATCCGGCGCTGTCGGCGCTGGCCCGCTGGGCCGATGCGACCGGCCGGCACGCGCTGTCGGCGCAGTGCGCGCTCTTCGCGGCGCAGTCGCGCTCGGGCAGTTCGCGCACGCTGGCCGGACCGACCGGCGAACGCAACGTCTACAGGCTGGAGCCGCGCGAGGCGGTGCTGTGCCTGGCCGATGCGGAAGAAGACCGGCTGACGCAGCTCGCCGCCGTGCTCGCGGTGGGCAGTGGCGCGATCTGGCCCGCAGATGCGGCGGCGCAAAGCCTGCGCGCATCGCTGCCGGCCGAGGTGCAGCAATGCGTGGCCATCGCGAGCGACTGGTCGTCGGACACGGTGGCGTTCGACGCCGCGCTGCATCACGGCGATGCGCAGGGGCTCTCGGAAGTGATGCGGCGCGTCGCCGCGCGGCCGGGCCCCATCGTCGGCGTGCGCGGCTTCGCGCCCGGAGAGGCGCGCATTCCGCTCGAAAGCCTGGTGGTGGAGCGCGCGATCAGCACCAACACCGCGGCGGCGGGCGGCAACGCGAGCCTGATGACGATCGGCTGAGCGCTCCCGGCCAGCCAGCTATTTGTCGAACGCGGGGTCGATCGGCACGCGGTAGCCGTTGACGAGCCGGTTGGTCTCGTTGGCCATGCCGACCACGGCCATGAGCTCGGCGAACATCGCGGGCGTCATGCCGGCCTTCTCCGCGCCGGCGTGGTGGCTCGCGGTGCAGTAGCCGCAGCCGTTGGTGACGCTCACGGCGAGGTAGACCATCTCCTTCACCACCGGGTCGAGCGCGCCGGGCGCCATCATCTCCTTCAGGCTGCTCCAGGTGCGCCGGAGCGTGGCAGGGTCGTTGGCGAGGTACTTCCAGAAGTTGTTGACGTCGGGCACGTTGCGCGTGGTCTTGATGTCGTCGAAGACGGCGCGCACTTCTTCCGAAGCGGCCGCGTATTCGATGGGCTGGGGTTTCATGCAAGGCTCCTGATGGTGGATGCGTTGCCGGCAACGGTACCAGCCTTCACCGCGCCCTGCCCGTCAGTAAGTCTGCAGGAACCGGGCATGCTCCCGGTGCATGTGCGAGCGCGCGAGCAGCCACTTTCTCAGCGCGGCCTGCTTGTCGGGCGAGAGGTCCTTCGAGCATTGGTCGAAGGCCTCGCCGAGCAGCCTGAACTCGACGTCCAGGTGGCGGCGCGATGGCGGCGCGCCGGCCGGCGAGTTGTTCCGCGCGAAGTTCAGCAGCGCTTCCTGGCCGAAGGCTTCCATCTCCTTGACGAGGCGGCTGCGCTCCAGCATCAGGCGACGCACGATGGCGTTGCGCCTGCGCGGCCCGAAACGGCGCAGGATGGGGTTGGAGTCGTCGCCCTGCACAGTCGCCAGGATGATGTCCATCTGCTCGAGCAGATGCAGCCACTGCTCGGGCTGGAAGAACTCCACCGATGCAGCGGGCGCCTTCTCTTCTTTCCTCTTCACGACGAGCATGGTTGTCTCCTGCTGTCATTCTTTTTCTGCCGATGAGCCCCGGCCTGCTTCGGGCCGGGGCTTCACGCGCTGCCGTACTCGGCGGCGGCCGGAGCCGGCCGCCGTCCGCGAACGATCACCGGAGGTCGAAGCGATCGAGGTCCATCACCTTCGCCCATGCGGCCACGAAGTCGCGCACGAACACCTGCTGCGCATCGCTGGAGCCGTAGACCTCCGAGAGGGCGCGCAGCTGCGAGTTCGAGCCGAACACCAGGTCGGCGGTGGTGGCGGTCCACTTCGCCTCGCCGCTGGTGCGGTCGCGTCCTTCGAGCACGTTGGCGTCGGCGGCCGACTTCTTCCAGCCGGTGCGCATGTCGAGCAGGTTCACGAAGAAGTCGTTGCTCAGCGTCTCCGGCCGCTTGGTGAAGACGCCGTTGGGCGACTGCCCGTAGTTGGCGTTCAGCACGCGCAGGCCGCCGACGAGCACCGTCATCTCGGGCGCGCTCAGGCGCAGCAGCTGCGCCTTGTCGAGCAGCAGGTCGGCGGTGGCCGCGGGGTTGGCGCCCTTGCGCAGGTAGTTGCGGAAGCCGTCGGCCAGCGGCTCCAGCGGAGCGAAGGATTCGACGTCGGTCTGTTCCTGCGATGCGTCCATGCGGCCCGGCGAGAAGGGCACGGTCACGTCCTGGCCGGCCTTCTTCGCGGCGGCCTCGACCGCCGCGTTGCCGGCCAGCACGATCAGGTCGGCCAGCGAGATCTTCTTCTTGCCGCCGGCCTGCGCGCCGTTGAACTCCTTCTGGATGCCTTCGAGCACCGACAGCACCTTCGACAGCTCGGCCGGCTGGTTCACTTCCCAGTCCTTCTGCGGCGCGAGACGGATGCGTGCGCCGTTGGCGCCGCCGCGCTTGTCGCTGCCGCGGAAGGTCGAGGCCGAGGCCCAGGCGGTGCGCACCAGCTGGCCGATGCCCAGGCCCGAGGCCAGCACCTTGGCCTTGAGCGCGGCAGTGTCCTTGTCGTCGACCAGCTGGTGGTCGACGGCGGGGATCGGGTCCTGCCAGATCAGCTCTTCCTTGGGCACCAGCTTGCCGAGGTAGCGGGCGCGCGGGCCCATGTCGCGGTGCGTGAGCTTGAACCAGGCGCGGGCGAAGGCGTCGGCGAACTCCTGCGGGTTGGCCATGTAGCGGCGCGAGATCTTCTCGTAGGCCGGGTCCATGCGCATGGCCATGTCGGCCGTGGTCATCATCGGGGCGTGGCGGCGCGACGGGTCGTGCGCGTCGGGCACGGTGCCGTTGCCGGTGTCGCCCTTGGGCTTCCACTGGTGCGCGCCGGCCGGGCTCCTGGTGAGCTCCCATTCGTAGCCGAACAGCGTCTCGAAGTAGCTGTTGTCCCACTTGGTGGGCGTGGGGGTCCAGGCGCCTTCGATGCCGCTGGTGGTGGCGTGCACGCCGATGCCGCTCTCGAAGCTGTTCTTCCAGCCCAGGCCCAGTTCCTCGATGTCTGCGCCTTCCGGCTCGGCACCCACTTTGGCAGGGTCGCCGGCGCCGTGGGCCTTGCCGAAGGTGTGGCCGCCGGCGGTGAGCGCCACGGTTTCCTCGTCGTTCATCGCCATGCGCGCGAAGGTCTCGCGGATGTCGCGGGCCGACTTCAGCGGGTCGGGATTGCCGTTGGGGCCTTCGGGGTTGACGTAGATCAGGCCCATCTGCACGGCGGCCAGCGGGTTGGCGAGATCTCGCTCGCCGCTGTAGCGCTCGTCGCCCAGCCACTTGTTCTCGGCGCCCCAGTTGACGTCGTCTTCCGGCTCCCAGATGTCGGGTCGGCCGCCGGCGAAGCCGAAGGTCTTGAAGCCCATGGACTCCAGCGCGACGTTGCCGGTGAGGATCATCAGGTCGGCCCACGAGAGCTTGCGGCCGTACTTCTGCTTGATCGGCCACAGCAGACGGCGCGCCTTGTCGAGGTTGCCGTTGTCGGGCCAGCTGTTCAGCGGCGCAAAGCGCTGCGCGCCCGCGCCGCCGCCCCCGCGGCCGTCGAAGGTGCGGTAGGTACCGGCCGAGTGCCAGGCCATGCGGATGAACAGCGGCCCGTAGTGGCCGTAGTCGGCGGGCCACCAGTCCTGCGAGTCGGTCATCAGTGCGTGGAGGTCCTTGACGACGGCGTCGAGGTCGAGGGTCTTGAATTCCTTCGCGTAGTCGAAGGCCTCGCCCATGGGGTTGGCCCTGGCGGAGTGCTGGTGCAGCAGCTTCAGGTTGAGCTGGTTGGGCCACCAGTCTGTGTTCGTCGCGGCGCGGCGTGCGGTGCCGGTGGTTGCATGACCCGGGAACGGGCATTTGGCTTCATCGGACAAGGGGTTCTCCTTTGGTTGTGGGGTGGCTCGGAGGTGCAGAGCCGGACCAGTCTAGGTTCGGGTGACCGATCCATCAACCAAATTGAGTGCATTGAATTCATAGCCAAGACCTATGAATTTCGCCTTGTCCGGTGAAGGCTCTAGCCGCTGTTCTTCGGCTGCGAGCCTGGCATCGGAACCAGCCCCTGGCGAACGGCGGTGGTCGTGTGGCCGCCGAAGCCCCAGTTGTCGGTGTCGACCTCCTCGATGACGATGTGCGTCCACTCCGGCGGCTTGTGCAGCACGCGCTCGAGCGTCTCGGTGACCTCGCGGATGACCTGCGCCTTCTGCTCGGCGGTGTTGCCCTCGCGGGTGATGCGGATGCTGACGAATGGCATGGCCGTATCTCCTTTTTCCTGGCCGCACTCAGCGCCCGGCGCTGAAGCCGCCGTCCACCGGCAGCACGGTGCCGGTTACGAAGCCGGCGCGGGCGAGGTAGAGCACGGCTTCGTCGATGTCGCGCGTGGTGCCGATGCGGCCCAGCGGGTGCAGTCCGGCGAGCGCCGCGTGGTTGTCGGCGCTGTGCATGGGCGTATCGACCACGCCCGGCGCCACCGCATTGACCGTCACGCCGTAGGGCGCGAGTTCGAGCGCCAGCGCGCGCGTGGCCTCGTTGACGCCGCCCTTGAGCGCAACCGCCAGCAGCGCGGGCACGCCGCTGTGCGGCTGCATCGCGATCGCGGCGGTGATGTTGATGATCCTGCCGCTGCGCCGTTCGCTCATGTGCTTCGCCGCTTCCTGCGACGCGTAGAGCACGCCCTTCAGGTTGGTCGCGATGTTCTCCTCGATCTCCTGCGGCGTGAACTGGACGAAGGGCTTGGCGGTGAAGATGCCCGCGTTGTTCACCAGCACGTCGACGTGGCCGTAGCGCGCGATGGCCTGTGCGAACAACTCGCGCGCCGACTCCGGCCGGCCGACGTCGCCCGCGACGCCCAGGAAGCGCCCTCCTGCGTTCAGGCCTTCGGCCGCGGCCTGCAGGCGCTGCTCGGTGCGGCCGGTGCCCACGACGTTGTAGCCCTCGCGCAGGAAGGCCTCGGCCAGGCCCAGGCCGATGCCGCTGGTGGCGCCGGTGATGACGACGGTGTTTTCAGACTTGCTCATGGTGGTCCTCGATCAGGTTCGGTTTCAGAAAAAAGTTCGGAAGGGCCGGTGCGGATTTCAGGTTTCGCCACCGGTTGGACTGAACTTTATTGATGACAAGGAGAGCAATAAACACACGCGACTACACTTGTCTTGATACTTCATGTAATCAATATGCAGCGCCAATTCGACGACGTACTCCTGGGCAGCATCGAGCTGTTCTGCCTGGCGGCCGAGGCCGGCAGCTTCACCGCGGCCGCCAACGCGGCGGGCGTCACGCCGGCGGCGGTGAGCCGCTCCATCGCGCGGCTGGAGAAGCGCCTGGGCGTGCGCCTCTTCGTGCGCTCCACGCGCAGCATCCGGCTCACCGAAGGCGGGCGGGAGTACTTCGAGCAGTGCCGCGCCGCCCTGCACCAGCTGGCGGAGGCCGAGCACAAGCTCACCGGCGAGCAGGTGCAGCCTTCGGGCACGCTGCGCATCAGCGCGCCCACCACCTATGGGCACCACCGCCTGCTGCCGCTGCTGCCCGGGTTCCGCGCGCGCTATCCGCTGATCAAGGTCGAGGCGCACATCAGCAACCGCAACATCGACCTGCACGAGGAGAACTTCGACGTCGCGATCCGCTTTCGCGCCCAGCCCGATTCGACGATGGTGGCGCGCCATCTGGAAGACGCGAAGCTCGTGGTGGTTGCGAGCCCGGCCTACCTGCGCCGCGCGGGGCAGCCGCTGACGCTGGACGACCTCGCGCGGCACGAGTGCATCCAGTTCGACCTGCCCAGCAGCGGGCGGCAGATTCCGTGGCTGTTCACGGACAACGGGCGCGAGAAGGAAATCCTCTCCACCGGCAACTACAGCTGTGCCGAAGACGTGCTCGCGGGCGTCACGCTGGCCCGGGCCGGCGCGGGGCTGTTCCAGACCTACGGCTTCGTCGTCGAGAAAGACCTGGCGCGCGGCGAGCTGGTCGAGGTGCTGCAGCCCTACGCCGGGCGCTCACGGCCGGTGAGCCTGATCTATCCGCATGCGCGGCTGCTGCCCTCTCGGGTGCGGGCGTTCGTGGAGTTCATCGTGGAGCGCGCCACCTAGGCAAGGGCCCTCAATGCGGCGGAGCCTGGATCTGCCAGTACGTTTCGGCGCCTCGTTTTCTCGGAATCAATCCGGGCCGTTGACCGGCACGCGCACCGCCGTAGAAAAGAGCCATGTCCTCCAGAAGGGCCGGCGAGTCTCCATATTTCGAATGCCCGAGAACGTCGGTGTCGATGTCGCTCGCATCGATGGTCTCGACGCCAGGCGAGAGCGTCAGCGCTGCGCCCGCGATGCCCGCGCGAGGCCTTCCCCAGACGACCCTGGAAGCGTTCAGCGCCTTGTCGTTGTCCGATGCATAGAGGTTCACGGCGTAGCCGGCCTTGACCATCGCCGGCGCGATCTGCACCGTGAAGACCCTGGCGTCGATGTCGGGAGCCGCCAGCGTGACCAGCTTCACCTTGGCGGCCAGCTTCGGGCGATTCAGGGCGAGCGACATCAGCGCATGGGTCGTCGTCCAGGAGCCCATGCTGTGCGCAAGAACGTAGATCTCCTCGGCGCGGGTCTTCTCCCCGAACTGGACGAGAAACTCCTCGAGCGCGGGAATGGAGCTGATGGCCTTGGTGAAGTCCCGCAGGTAGTTGGCGGTTCCCTCGACGGGCGACTCGCCATTCGACGGCCAGCTGAAAAAGGCCGGCATCTAGGCACGCCTCATCTTGCGACGGCGCCCGAGAGGAGACATCCCTCGAATTGGTGATGCACCTTTTCGCACTCCGGCGACAAGCCTTCATGGCATGGAACGATAAACTCGGCGCGCTGGCCGAGGGCCCTGCACCACGCGCGAATACCACGCCGGCATCTTCGATCCCCGGGTACCGCGGGATGCTCCAGAAGCACGCCCCGGCACCGGGCTCCCATTCTTCCCCGCAGAAAAAACAGACAACATGCGCAACCGCGTCCTCCAGGTCGCCGCGACAGCAGCGGCCGTTCTTTTTTCGGCGCCTTTCGCGACCGCGCACGAGCTGTGCACGCTGATCGCCGATGCCGATGCCGATTCCGGCAAGGTGCTTCTGCAGCGCGGCCCTGCCTGTTCCGAGCGCGTGACGCCCGCCTCGACTTTCAAGCTCGCCATCAGCCTCATGGGCTACGACGCGGGGGTGCTGAAGGACGCTGCACAGCCGGCCTTGCCTTATCAGGCGGGGTATCCGGATTGGGGTGGCGATGCCTGGCGGCGCGACATCACGCCGGCCACATGGATCAGGGACTCCGTCTTCTGGTACTCGCAGCAGGTTGTGAAGCGGGTCGGGCAGGAGCGCTTCGCGCAATATGTGAAGGCTTTTCGGTATGGCAATGCAGATGTCTCTGCCGTGCCGGTCGATGACCCTGGGCAGAACGGCGTCTGGGTGATGAGTTCCCTGCGCATCTCCCCCGAGGAACAGCTTGCGTTCATGCGCAAGATCGTGCGCCGCCAGCTGCCGGTGAGTGCGCATGCCTTCGACATGACCGCACTCATCGCAAGCTACGGCGCCACGGTCGACGGCTGGGCCGTGCATGGCAAGACGGGCACCGGGTCGCCAGGCACCGACAACCGCTACGACGCGAGCCGCGCTTATGGCTGGTACGTGGGCTGGGCCACCAAGGGCGCGCGAAGGGTGGTGTTCGCACGCCTCATTCAGGATGAGCAGGCGCTCAGGCCCAACGCGGGCCTGCGTGCGCGCGACGAACTGCTTCGGCTTCTGCCAACCGTCGACCATTGAGGCGGGCATCGACATGACCGCATTGCGCCGCGCGCTTGCCGCGCTTCTCCTCCTTCTCGGTTCGTCCTGCGTCATTGCCCAGACCTTGGCGCTGACGTTCGACGACGGCCTCGACCCTTCGAAAGAGCCCGCGGCCGCGTCGTGGAACCGGCAGATCCTGGAAACGCTCCGCGATGCGGGCATCACGTCCATGGTGTTTCCAGCACTCGTGCGCACCGGCCCGGCCCAAGGACTGGACCTCATCCGGGACTGGGCGCGCGCGGGCCACGCGGTAGGCAACCACACCTCCCGGCACCGCAGCCTTGGATCGCCTCAAGTGCCGCTTGCGGACTTCATCGGCGATGTCAAGGAGGCCGAAGCCGTGCTGAGCCGGCTTCCTGGCTGGACGAAGATGCTGCGCTTTCCGTATCTCAAGGAAGGCGACACGCTTGCCAAGCGGGACGGCATGCGCCTCTGGATGCAGGCCGCAGGCTACAGGGCGGCACCGGTTTCGATCGACGCGAGCGACTGGTACTACAACCAGGTCTATGCGGCCTGGCTGGACGAAGGAAATGCCGGCAAGGCCGATCGGGTGAAGGCCGCGTACATCGAGCATCTGCTGGACCGCGCGGCCTACTACGACGCCCTGGCCCGGCAGGTCCTCGGCCGCAGCCCTGCCCATGTGATGCTGCTGCACACGAGCAGGATCAACGCCGCCGCTCTCGGCGAATTGATCGCTGCGTTCCGGGCGCGAGGGTGGACTTTCATCGCCGCCAGGACGGCCTTCGACGACCCGGTCTACACCGTTCGGATCGACACCCTGCCTGCGGGCGAAAGCGTCGTCTGGGCCAGCGCCAAGGCGGCGCAGGTTCCAGGTCTGCGCTATCCGGCCGAGGACTCGGTCTATGAGGAACCGAAGCTGCGCGCGCTGGGACTGGTGCCGGCGCGACTGCTGCGGTAGTGCCGTTCATTGCCAATGATGGCCAATTTACGACCTGATCAGACGTTCCCCGGGCATGGAGGGTCGAAGACGCCGAAGAGCGCCGGTCACCGCTCGTGGGGGAAAAGCCGATCGATCGGACAGTGCGTCTTGATGAACGGCGACTTGATGACGATGTAGCTGAAGTACTTCGAGATGCCGATGTTGCGTTCGAGCAGGCTCTCGATCACTTCCTGGTAGTGGTTCACACCGCGCGTGAGGAAGCGCAGCAGGTAGTCGTAGCCGCCGCTGACCAGATGGCATTCGAGCACCTCGTCGACCTCGCGGATCGCGGCCTCGAAGCGCACGAAGTCCTCGCGATGGTGGTCCTGCAGCGTGACCTCGGTGAACACGGTCAGCGTGTCGCCGAGCTTCTCCAGCCGCAGGTGCGCGCCGTAGCCGGCGATGTAGCCGGCCTGCTCCAGCCGCTTCACGCGGATCAGGCAGGGACTGGGCGACAGCCCGACCGCGTCGGCCAGGTCGACGTTGGTCATGCGCCCGTTCTTCTGCAGCTGGGACAGGATGCGCAGGTCGAGTCGGTCGATCTTGAATGCTTCTGACATGGCGGTGCCTGACAACGAAACGAGGAATCCCGATTTTGCGACGGCCGCCGGTTCCCGAGGGCTCTTCCCGCGTGCCTGTCAGGCCGCCAGCGCGGCGCGCACGTCAGGGGCGTCGAGCACCTCGTCGAGCGTTCGCTTCAGGCGCGTGAAGAGCTGCGCGAACTCGTCCTCGGTGAAGGTGAGCGCGGGCGCGAAGCCGAGGATGTGGTCGCCGAAGGAACGGAACACCAGGCCGTTGCGGTAGCCGGCTGCGAAGATGCGGTCCGACAGCCCCAGCGCCGCGTCGAAGCGGCGCTTGCTGGCCTTGTCGCTCACCAGCTCCAGCGCGCCCAGCAGGCCGCGGTGGCGCGCGTCGCCCACCAGCGGATGGGCGCGCAGCGCCTCCAGCCCGGCCGCGAAATGGGCCGCGCCGCGCTGGCCATTGGCGAGGATGCCGCCTTCCTCGTAGAGCCGCAGCACCTCGAGCGCGACGGCCGCGCCCACCGGGTGCGCCGAATAGGTCGCGCCGTGGCCGATGGGGGCACCCGACGGCGCGCCGTCGGCAATGCCTGCGTAGACCTTCTCGGACATCATGGTCGCGCCCATCGGCACATAGCCGGCGGTCAGGCCCTTGGCCATGGTCATCAGGTCGGGCTCCACGCCTTCGGCCTCGCAGGCGAACATGGGGCCGGTGCGGCCGAAGCCGGTGATGACCTCGTCGACCACGAAGAGGATGTCGAGTTCGCGCGCCGCGTCGCGCATGGCCTTGAGCCAGCCCTTGGGCGGCACGATGACGCCGCCAGAGCCCTGGATCGGCTCGCAGAAGAAGGCGGCCACGTTGTCCGCGCCCAGCTCGGCCACCTTGGCGCGCAGCGCCGCGACCGAGGAGGCGATCAGCGCCTGCGGGTCGGCGCCGTGCTCATGGCGGTAGGCATAGGGCGAGGCGATGTAGTGCTGCGTGGGCAGCGGCAGGTCGAAGCCACGATGGAAGGCCGGCAGCGCGGTGAGGCCCGCGCCGGTGGAAGATGAGCCGTGGTAGCCGCGCTCCAGCGATATGAACTGTTTCTTCGACGGCCGGCCGATGGCGTTGTAGTACTGCACGATGAAGCGCACGGCGGCATCGACCGCCTCGGAGCCGCCCAGCGTGAGGTACACGCGCGTGAGCGACGCGGGCGTGATCTGCACCAGCTTCTGCGCGAGGCGGATCGCCGGCTCGCTGCTGAAGTGGAAGTAGCCGGTGGCGTAGGGCAGCCGGCGCATCTGCTCGGCGGCGGCCTGCACCACGCTTTCCTGGCCGTAGCCCACGTTCACGCACCACAGGCCTGCGAACGCGTCGAGCAGCTGGCGGCCGTTACCGTCGGTCAGCCATGCGCCCTTGCCCGAAGACAGCACGGTGGGCCCGCGCTGCTCGTGCACGCGCCAGGGCGAGACGGGGTGGATGAGGTGCGCGCGGTCAATGGCGTCGAGCGCGGCTTGCTGGGGCAATGCGGTGGGGTGTGTCATGGGGTGTGAAGGAGCGAGAGCGAAGGAAGCTTTCGATGCCCTCAGCTTAGGCGGCCCGCGGTGCGAGGTGGTGCTGCTTTGGGGGTGCCGCGCGAAGCAGGCTGCGGTTGTGCACGCCATGCTCAGCAGATCGTGCGGTCGGTCCTTCGCGCCTCTTTTCAGTACCCGCGCGCGCGGTCGACCAGCCCCAGCATCGGCTCGCCGGCCTCGAAGCGTTCGAGGTTGTCGAGCACCGCTTCGGCCGCGCTCAGCGGCTGCGTCATGCTCGCGATGTGCGGCGTGAGCTGGATGCGCGGATGGCGCCAGAAGGCATGCTCCGGCGGCAGCGGCTCGGGGTCGGTCACGTCGAGCACCGCGTCGCCCATGCGGCCGCTCTCCAGCGCGGCCAGCAGGTCGGCATCGACCAGCTGCGGCCCGCGTCCCACGTGCACGAGGCTCGCGCCTTCGGGCAATTGCGAGAACAGGCGCGCATCGAGAAAGCCGCGCGTCGAATCGGTCAGCGGCAGCAGGCACACGAGGATGTCGGAGCGCGCGAGGAATGCGGGCAGCTCATCTGCGCCGGCGTGGCATTGCACGCCCTGCACCTGGTGCCGCGAGCGGCTCCACCCCGCGCAGTCGAAGCCCAGCGCGACGAGCTGCGCCAGCACGGCCTGCCCGAGCGAACCCAGCCCGAGCACGCCCACGCGCCGCTCGGCGGCGGTGCGCACGGGCAGCGGCTTCCAGCAAGCCTCCTGCTGCTGGCGCCGGTACTGCGGCATGTCGCGATGCAGGCCGAGCACCGCATGCGTCACGTACTCGACCATGCCGCGCACGATGCCGGGCTCCACCATGCGCACCACGGGCAGCGCTGGCGGCAGCGACGCGAAGTCGAACTGGTCTACGCCAGCGCCGGAGGAGAACAGCACCTGCAGATCGGGGAAGCGCGTCGCCAGGTCGTCCGGCGGCTCCCATGCCGCGAGAAAGCGCACCTGCGACGCATCACCGATATCGGGCCAGACGCGGAAGTCGATGTGCGGGGCGCGGCGGCGGAACACTTCGGCCCACAGGCGGCCGCGTACGGGGTCGGATTTGTAGAGAAAAGTGAAGGCCCCCACGAACGCCTCCTTCAACCCAGGGCCTGGGTCACGAGGGCGAACAGCGCCGGTGCGTCCGCTGACCGGGCCAGCGGCGCACCGCGCACCATCGTCGTGGGCGCATCCACGCGCAGCAGGCCGATGCTTTCAAGCCATTCGGCCAGGCCGCTATCGAAGTCGACGTCGATGCGCGTGAAGCTGCCCGCATTCATGCCGGCGAGGTGCGCGATCAGCGCCTTCGCGCCCTCGGCACTGGGCGCGACCACCGGGCCGATGACATGGCCCCGGCCGAAGCGGCGCAGCATGGCAAAGCCCTTGGGGGTGTTGTCGTGGTCGAACACCACGCAGGCGTCGGCGGTGGCGAGCAGGTCAGCGATCAGTGCGTCGCGCGGCATGCCGCGCGCCGCGGCATCGAGCGCCTGCAGCGCAGGCAGTTCGTTCAGGCCCGCGGGCCGCAGGCGCCAGCCGCGCTGCAACGCGATCAGCGGCGCCGGCTGCGCAATGCCCTGGTGCTGCCGGACTTCGCCGGTCCGCACGAAACCGAGCCGCTCGTACAGGCCCCGACCTTCCGACGTGGCGTGCAGCAGCACGGTGCGGTCTTCCATCCCTTCGAGCAGCGCGGTCATGAGCCGATGCCCGATGCGGCGGCCCTGGCATGCGGGCGTGACGATCACCAGGCCGATGGTGGCGTGGCGCTCGCCCCAGCGCCATCGCAGGGCGGTGGCGATGATCTCGCCGTCGCGCTCGACCACGGTGCCTTCGGCGTGCGCGAACATCTGTTCCCAGTCGGCCGGCCGGTGCGGCCAGCGCAGTTCGGCGGACAGCGCATGGGCGTGCGGCAAGTCGGCGGAGGTCATCGGTCTGAGCACCACGCCGTCCATGGCGGGTGCGTTCGTGGCGGGTTCGGGCATCGGGAAGTCTCTCTGTTGCGGCTGGAATGGCACGCCTATCTTGGACGACATTGCGGCGCTGCACCAGACCGAATCGGCTCTTCGCAGCAACTCGCAAGCTTCGCCTGCCACCCACCCCGGTCTTGCAATTTACTGCGGTGGCGCGCCCCCATACGCACACAAATGCCGCGTCGATCTGCCTAGCATCGGTCGGCCCGGATCTACGCCCACCGCCCCCTCTTCTCTTCGCCCCTCTCCACCTGCCCCGTGCCATGGAAGCCTTCGATTGGAAACCTATCCAGCTGCGTGCGGGCCGTGCGGCCGGCGCACGCTCGCGCCCGGCGCCTGTGCTTCAAAAGCGTGCCCGTCGACTTCGCCGCGACGCAGCGAGGTGCGTGGCCGCACACCGAAAGGGCGGACAGCACGGCATGCTGCCGCCGCCCCCGTAAACCGCAGCTTCGGTTCGGGCAGCACCTTTTTTCCCTACATCCCCCAAGCGACTGCGTGCTGCAATCACTTCGTAATGAGCTTGTCGCAATTCCTGTCTATTCGCCACCTTGTTCGCCACTTCTGAAAAAGGATCGAGACCATGACCTTCCGTCCCAAGTACGTGACCTTCGACTGCTACGGCACCCTCACCCGGTTCCGCATGAAGGAGATGGCCGCAGACCTGTTTGCCGACCGCATTCCCAAAGAACGCATGGAGGAGTTCCATGCGGACTTCACCGCCTACCGCTTCGACGAAGTGCTGGGCGCATGGCAGCCCTATGAGGTGGTGCTGAAGAACGCGGTGCGGCGCCTGTGCCGCAAGTGGAAGATCCAGTACTTCGACCTCGACGCGCAGAAGATCTACGACGCGGTGCCCACCTGGGGCCCGCACGATGACGTGCCGGCCGGCCTGGCGAAGGTCGCCAAGGAAATCCCGCTGGTGATCCTGTCGAACGCATCGGACGACCAGATCCAGAAGAACGTCGCGATGCTGGGCGCGCCCTTCCACCGCGTCTACACCGCGCAGCAGGCCCAGGCCTACAAGCCGCGCCTGACGGCCTTCGAGTACATGCTCGACTCGCTGGGCTGCAACCCCGAAGACGTGCTGCACGTGTCGTCCAGCCTGCGCTACGACCTGATGTCTGCCGACGACCTGGGCATCGTCAACAAGGTGTTCGTCAATCGCGGCCACGGCCCCGGCAACCCGGCCTACCGCTACACGGAAATCCAGGACATCGGCGGCCTGCCCGGCGTCGTCGGCCTCTGATCTCCCTTTCACGCAGCCACACACAGCACCACGCCATGAAGCTCGACTCCTACTGGACCGATTCGGCACCCGCCTTCGTGCCCCAGGCACGCGAGCTGCCGGGGCGGGTCGACGTCGCCATCGTCGGCGGCGGCTTCACCGGCCTGTCGGCGGCGCTCGCGCTGGCCCGGCGCGGCGCGAGCGTCGCGGTGCTGGAGGCCGGCACGCGGGTGGCGGCAGAAGCCTCGGGGCGCAATGGCGGGCACGTCAACAACGGGCTGGCCGTGGACTACGCCGATGTGGCGGCCAAGGTCGGCGTGGAGCGTGCGCGCGGCTGGTATCGCGCCTACGACGACGCGGTCGACACGGTGGAGCGGCTGGTGCGCGAGGAAGCCATCGACTGCGACTTCCTGCGCCACGGCAAGCTCAAGCTCGCCACGCGGGCGAACCAGATGGCCGCGCTCGAGCGCAGCGCGCGGCGGCTCATCGACGACGGCGTGGACAGCGACGTCGAAGTGCTCGACGCCACGCGTGTGCGCGCCGAGGTGAGCAGCGAGCGTTTCCACGGCGGCCTGCTCTACAAGCGCAGCGGCCAGATGCACATGGGCCGCTTCGCCGGCGGGCTTGCAGCGGCCGCGCAGCGCGGCGGCGCCTCGATTCATACCGGCACGGAGGTGAGCCGCATCGAGCGCATCGGCGGCAGCGGCCATGCCCACCGGCTGCACACCGGGCGCGGCGCTGTCGTCACCGCGCAGCAGGTCCTGCTGGCCACGGGCGCGACGCGCCATGGCGGCTACGGCAGCTTCGGCTGGCTGCGCCGGCGCATCGTGCCCATCGGCAGCTTCATCGTCGTCACCGAGCCGCTGGGCGAAGAGCGCGCGAAGGCGCTGCTCGCGGCGCGGCGCACCTACACCACCATCGCGAACATCCACCACTACTTCAGGCTCACGCCCGACCACCGGCTGGTGTTCGGCGGCCGGGCGCGCTTCGCAGTTTCCAGCCCGCAGTCGGATGCCGCCAGCGGCGACATCCTGCGCGCCGGCCTGGCCGAAACCTTTCCGCAGCTCGGCGCGGTACGGCTCGACTACTGCTGGGGCGGCCTCGTCGACATGACGCAGGACCGGCTGCCGCACGCCGGCGAGCGCGACGGTCTCTACTACGCCATGGGCTACAGCGGCCACGGCACGCAGATGTCGGTGCACATGGGCCAGCGCATGGCCGCCGTGATTGGCGGCGATGCCGGAGCCAACCCCTGGCAGGGCCGCGACTGGCCCGCCATTCCCGGCCACTTCGGCCCGCCGTGGTTCCTGCCGGCGGTGGGCCTCTATTACCGGCTCAAGGACAGGCTGGCCTGAGAGCGGGCTGTCCGGCGTTCGTTCTTCCGACTGATTTCTTCCACCCCACGGCCCCCCCAGGAGCACCCACCATGAGCGACAGCAGCAGCGACTACAAGAGCTTCCAGAACCTCGTCGGCCCCGACGAAAGCCTTCGCGTGATGACATCGCTTCGGCGCGGCGCCACGCGGCGCGACGTCCTGTCGATGTTGATGGCCGGCGGCATGCAGGCCACGCTGGCCGGCAGTCTCGCGGGCGTGGCCTTGTCGGCGCATGCGCAGACGCCGCGGCGCGGCGGCCGCATCCGGGTGGCCGGCGCCACCGCCGCGGCCACCGACACGCTGGACCCCGCCAAGCAGTCGAACCAGACCGACTACGCGCGCTGCAACATGGTCTACAACAGCCTGACCTCGCTGGACGGCAGCCTCACGCCGCAGCCCGCGCTGGCCGAATCGTTCAACACCAAAGACGCCAAGACCTGGGTGTTCACGCTGCGCAAGGGCGTGGTGTTCCACGACGGCAAGCCGCTCGCGCCCGCCGACGTAGTGTTCTCGGTGATGCGCCACAAGGACCCGGCCACCGCCTCCAAGGCCAAGGTGCTCGCCGACCAGATCGAGAGCGTGAAGGCCACGGGCCCGAACGAGGTGACCATGGTGCTGAGCGCGCCCAACGCCGACCTGCCGGTGATCCTGGGCACCTATCATTTCCACATCGTCAAGGACGGCACCACCGATTTCAACGCCGGCATCGGCACCGGCCCCTACAAGCTCAAGGAATTCAAGCCCGGCATCCGCTCGGTGGTGGTGCGCAACGAGGCCTACTGGAAGCCGGGCAAGCCGTACCTCGACGAGATCGAGTTCGTCGGCATCGGCGACGAGAGCGCGCGCGTCAACGCACTGCTGTCGGGCGGCATGGATCTCGTCGGCGTCGTCAACCCGCGTTCGGTGGAGCGCGTGAAGGGAACGCCCGGCTTCAGCATCTTCGTCACCCAGTCGGGCCAGTACTCCGACCTTGTGATGCGCAAGGACGTGGGCCCCGGTGCAAACCCCGACTTCGTGCTGGGCATGAAGCACCTGTTCGACCGCGAGCAGATGAAGAAGACCATCGCGCTCGACTACGCGGTGGTCGCCAACGACCAGCCGATCGACCCGACCAACCGCTTCCACTTCGCGGGCCTGCCGCAGCGGCCCTTCGACCCCGAGAAGGCGAAGTTCCACCTGCAGAAAGCCGGCATCACGGGCAAGGTGCCGATCGTGGCTTCGCCGGTGGCGCTGTACTCGGTGGAGATGTCCCTCATGTTGCAGCAGACGGCGCAGCGCGTGGGCCTGGAGCTGGACATCAAGCGCATGCCGGCCGACGGCTACTGGTCGAACCACTGGCTCAACAGCCACGTCGGCTTCGGCAACGTGAATCCGCGCCCGAGCGCGGACGTGCTGCTCACGCAGTTCTTCCAGTCGGGTGCGGCGTGGAACGAGTCGCGCTGGAAGAGCGACAAGTTCGACCAGCTGCTGCTGGCCTCGCGCGCCGAGACCGACCTGGCCAAGCGCAAGCAGATGTACGCCGACATGCAGACCATGATCCACCAGGACGCTGGCATCGGCATTCCGCTGTTCCTCTCGAGCATCGACGGCCACAGTTCCAAGCTCAAGGGCCTGTCGCCCATCCCGCTGGGCGGCCTCATGGGCTATCAGTTCGCCGAGAACGTGTGGCTCGAGGCATGACGGCCGCGAGCCGCCGTTCTCCGGGATGCTCGCCATGAACCGCGTAATCCTCAAGCTACTCGGCCAGCGCATCGCATTGGCGCTGCTGTCGCTGCTGGCTGTGTCGGTGGTCGTGTTCTCGATCACCGCGGTGCTGCCCGGCGATGCCGCGCAGGAACAGCTCGGCCAGGACGCCACGCCCGAAGCGGTGGCGGCTCTGCGCGCCCAGATGGGCCTGGACGTGCCGGCGCCCGAGCGCTACGCGAAGTGGCTGCTCGGCATGCTGAAGGGCGACCCCGGTCTCTCCTCCAGCACGCAGACCCCGGTGGCCGAGCTCGTGGCCAGCCGCCTGCCCAACTCTCTGCTGCTGGCGGCCGTCACGGCGCTCTTCTCGGTGCCGATCGCATTGACGATTGGCATCGCCTCGGCGGTGTGGCGCGGATCCTGGCTAGACCGCGCCGCCTCGACGGGCGCCGTGGCGGTGGTGTCGGTACCGGAGTTCCTGGTGGCGACGCTGGCGGTGCTGGTGTTCGCGGTGAAGCTGCGGTGGCTGCCGGCGCTTTCCTTCGTGAGCGACATCGACTCGCTGGGCCAGATGCTGCAGGCCTTCGCGATGCCGGTGCTGGTGCTGTGCTGCGTGATCGTCGCGCAGATGATGCGCATGACGCGCGCGGCCGTCATCGACCAGTTGGAGGCGCCCTACATCGAGATGGTGCGGCTAAAGGGGGCATCGCCAATGCGCACGGTGCTGGCGCACGCGCTGCCCAACGCGGTGGGGCCGATCGCCAATGCGGTGGCGCTGAGCCTGTCGTACCTGCTGGGCGGCGTGATCATCGTCGAGACCATCTTCAACTACCCGGGCATCGCCAAGCTGATGGTCGACGGCGTCTCGCAGCGCGACATGCCGCTGGTGCAGACCTGCGCCATGATCTTCTGCGGCGCCTACCTGATCCTGGTGACCGCGGCCGACGTCTGCGGCATCGTCGCCAACCCGCGGCTGCGGCACCGCTGACGGGGAACCATCATGGAATCGTCCACTTCTTCCCCTGTCCTGAACGCGGCCACGCAAACGCTGCCACCATCACCCGCGTCCCGGCGCGACCCGCTTCGCTGGCTCGCCGGCTTCGGGCCTTCGGGACTGCTCGGTCTCGCGGTGCTGCTCTTCTGGTTGCTCGCGGCGGCATTCGGTCCCTGGCTGCTTTCGTTCAGCGCGGCTGCCGCCGGCACCTCGAACGTCTTCGCGCCGGTCAGCGCGGCGCACTGGCTGGGCACCGACTACCTGGGCCGCGACATGCTGGCGCTGGTGATCGAGGGCGCGCGCTACACCGTCGGCGTGGCGCTGCTGGCGACGCTGCTGGCCAGCGGCACCGGCACCACGCTGGCGCTGCTGGCGGCAGCCGGCAGCCGCTGGACCGACGCCACGCTCAGCCGCTGCCTCGACACGCTGACGGCCATTCCGAGCAAGATGTTCGCGCTCATCATGGTGGCGGGCTTCGGCTCCTCGGTGCCGATGCTGGTGGTCACGGCGGCCATCATCTACGTGCCGGGCGCCTTCCGCATCGCGCGCTCGCTGGCGGTGAACATCAACGCGCTCGACTACGTGACCGTGGCGCGCACGCGCGGCGAGGGCACGCTCTACATCATGCTGCGCGAGATCCTGCCGAACATCGTCGGCCCGATGCTGGCCGACCTGGGGCTGCGATTCGTCTACATCGTGCTGCTGCTGGCGAGCCTGAGCTTCCTGGGCCTGGGCATCCAGCCGCCTGCCGCCGACTGGGGATCGCTGGTGCGCGAGAACATCGGCGCGCTGGCCATGGGCGGCGCCTCGGTGATCGTGCCGGCGCTGGCCATCGCGAGCCTGACCATTGCGGTCAATCTTGTAATCGACAACCTTCCTGGCCGTCAGGCCCGGGAACGAGGAGCACGCTGATGGGAGCCTCACTCACCGTCGAAAACCTGAGCATCAGCGCCGGCACCGCCACGCTGGTCGACAACCTGAGCTTCTCGGTGCAGCCCGGCGAGGTGCTGGCGCTGATCGGCGAGTCGGGCTCGGGCAAGACCACCACCGCGCTGGCGCTGATGGGCCATGCGCGCCACGGCTGCAGCATCTCGGGGGGGCGGGTACGCATCGGCGACACCGACGTGCTGGCGCTCGATGCACGTGCGCAGCGCGCGCTTCGGGGGCGCACCGTGGCCTATATCGCGCAGAGCGCGGCGGCCTCCTTCAACCCCTCGCGCATGATCATGGACCAGGTGGTGGAGCCGACCGTGATCCACGGCCTGTGCAGGCGCGCCGAGGCCGAGGCGAAGGCGGTGCAGCTCTTCCGCGAGCTGGCGCTGCCCGACCCGGAGGGCATCGGCTCGCGCTACCCGCACCAGGTCTCGGGTGGCCAGCTGCAGCGGCTGATGGCGGCGATGGCTCTCATCGGCGACCCCGACCTGGTGATCCTCGACGAGCCGACCACCGCGCTGGACGTGACCACGCAGATCGAGGTGCTGCGCGCCTTCCGCCGCGTGGTGCGCGAGCGCCGCGCCACCGCGGTGTACGTGAGCCACGACCTCGCGGTGGTGGCGCAGATGGCCGACCACATCCTGGTGCTGCGCAACGGCACCATGCGCGAGCTCAACGCCACCGGGCAGATCCTCGCCGCGCCGGCCGACGACTACACGAGAAGCCTGCTGGCCGCCGCGCGCCCGCAGGTACGCACGCCGGCCAACGCCACGGACGACGGACGCGAGCTGCTGCTTGAAGTGCGCCAGCTCTCGGCCGGCTACGGCCCGGTCGATGCGCAGGGGCGCCCGGCCAAGCCGATCCTGCAGGACATCGACCTGAAGCTCTACCGCGGCCAGGCCATCGGCGTGATCGGCGAATCGGGCTCGGGCAAGACCACGCTGGCGCGCGCGGTGGCGGGGCTGCTCAAGCCCAGCAGCGGCAGCGTGCTGTTCCATGGCCGCGAGCTGAAGCCGACGCTGCAGCAGCGCGAGCGCGACGAGTTGCGCCGCATCCAGATCGTGTTCCAGATGGCCGACACGGCGCTGAACCCCTCGCAGACCATCGAACGCATCCTGGCGCGGCCGCTGGAGTTCTACAAGGGACTGCGTGGCGAGCCGCTGCGCAGGCGCATCGGCGAGCTGCTCGACCTGGTGAAGCTGCCGCGCACCGTGGCCGGACGCCTGCCGGGCGGCCTCTCGGGCGGGCAGAAGCAGCGCGTGAACCTCGCGCGCGCGCTGGCGGCGGAGCCGGACCTGATCCTGTGCGACGAGGTGACCTCCGCGCTCGACACCGTGGTGGGCGCGGCGGTGCTCGACCTGATGGCCGAGCTGCGGCGCGAGCTGGGCGTGTCGTACCTCTTCATCAGCCACGACCTGCACACGGTGCGCGCGGTGTGCGACGAGATCGTCGTGATGCAGCACGGCCGCAAGCTCGCGCAGGTGGCACGCGCCGACTACGACCGTGGCCAGCACCACCCCTACTACGAGCTGCTGGCGCGCTCCGTCCCCGAGCTGCGCCAGGGCTGGCTCGACGACGTGGACCGCGCGGCAGCAACGGCCACCGTCGCATCATGAGAAAGACAGAGATGACACCGACCTTCCGCATTGCGCTGATCGCCGGCGACGGCATCGGCAAGGAGGTGATGCCCGAGGGCCTGCGCGTGGTGCAGGCCGCCTCGGCGCGCTTCGGCTTCGAACTCGACTGCCGCGCCTTCGACTGGGCCAGCGCCGACTACTACGCCGCGCACGGCCAGATGATGCCGGACGACTGGAAGGAGCAGCTCAAGGGCGTCGACGCGCTGTACTTCGGCGCCGTCGGCTGGCCGGCGACCGTGCCCGACCACGTGTCGCTCTGGGGTTCGCTGCTGAAGTTCCGCCGCGAGTTCGACCAGTACATCAACCTGCGGCCGGTGCGCCTGTTCGAGGGCGTCCCCTGCCCGCTGGCCGGCCGCAAGCCCGGCGACATCGACTACCTCGTGGTGCGCGAGAACACCGAGGGCGAATACACCTCGCTCGGCGGCGTGATGTACGAGGGCACCGAGCGCGAGATCGTGATCCAGGAATCGGTGTTCTCCCGCCACGGCGCCGACCGCGTGCTGCGCTTCGCCTACGAGACCGCGCGCGCCCGCAGGCGCAAGCACCTGACGGTGGCCACCAAGAGCAACGGCATCGCGATCAGCATGCCCTGGTGGGACAGGCGCGCCGACGCGGTCGGCCGCGACTACCCCGAGGTGACGGCCGACAAGCAGCACATCGACATCCTGTCGGCGCGCTTCGTGCTGCAGCCCACGCGCTTCGACGTGGTGGTGGCGAGCAACCTGTTTGGCGACATCCTCTCCGACCTCGGCCCCGCGACCACCGGCACCATCGGCCTCGCGCCTTCGGCCAACCTCAATCCGGAGCGCAGATTCCCCTCGCTCTTCGAGCCGGTGCACGGCTCGGCGCCCGACATCTACGGCCAGAACATTGCCAACCCGATCGCGATGATCTGGTCCGGCGCACTGATGCTGGACTTCCTCACCCAGGGCCAGGGCGCGGGCCGCGCGGCGCACGACGCCATCCTGGGCGCGATCGAATCGGTACTGCGCGACGGCCCGCGCACGCGCGACCTCGGCGGCTCGGCGACCACCACGGAGGTGGGCATCGCGATCGCCGAGCGCGTGGCCGCATCCTGAACAAATCTCCCTGCTCCATATGACTCTCGAAATCGAAAACAAGAGCCTGATGCCGGGCCGGCATCTGATCGGCGCCGAATGGCGCGAAGCCGGCGACGGCCGTCGCCTCGATGTGAGTGATCCCGCGACCGATAGCGTGTTCGCGAGCGTGCCCGACGGCACGGCCGCCGATGCGCGTGCCGCCGTCGATGCCGCGCATGCAGCCTTTCCCGCATGGCGTGCGGTGCCCGCGAAGCAGCGCGCGCAGATCCTCAAGCGCTGGAACGATCTCGTGCTCGCGCACCAGGAAGACCTGGGCCGACTCATCTCCCGCGAACAAGGCAAGCCGCTGACGGAAGGCCGAGGCGAGGTTGCCTATGCGGCCAGCTACATCGAATGGTTCGCTGAAGAGGCGACGCGCGCCAATGGCGACATCATCCCGGCACCCGTGACGGGCCGCCGCATGCTCGCGCTGAAGGAGCCCGTGGGCGTGGTCGCAGCGATCACGCCCTGGAACTTCCCGGCCGCGATGATCGCGCGCAAGATCGCTCCGGCCCTCGCCGCAGGCTGCACGGTGGTGTGCAAGCCGGCGGAGGACACTCCGCTGACCTCGCTGGCGCTGGTCGCGTTGGCCGCCGAAGCAGGCGTGCCGCCGGGCGTACTCAACATCGTGACCGCCTCGCGCGAACGCACACCCGAGGTGGTCGATGCCTGGCTCGACGATTCACGCGTCCGCAAGATCACCTTCACCGGCTCCACGCCTGTGGGCAAGCACCTCGCGCGTCGCTCGGCCGACACGCTGAAGAAGCTGTCGCTCGAACTCGGCGGCAATGCGCCCTTCATCGTGTTCGACGACGCCGATCTCGACGCGGCGGTCGAAGGCCTGATGGCCGCCAAGTTCCGCAACGGCGGCCAGACCTGCGTGTGCCCGAACCGGGTGTTCGTGCAGGCGAGCGTGCACGACGCCTTCGTCGACAAGCTGGCCGCGCGGGTCGGCGCACTCAAGGTAGGGCCGGCCACGCAGGCGGATTCGCAGATCGGGCCGATGATCAACGCGCGCGCGGTGGAGAAGATCGAGCGCCATGTGCGCGATGCCGTTTCGCGCGGCGCGCGCGTCGTGGTCGGCGGCAAGCGGCTGCGCGACGCGCGCTGCGACGGCCCCAACTATTTCGCGCCCACGGTGCTGGTGAACGCCGACGCGACAATGGAATGCAGCTGCGAGGAGACCTTCGGCCCCGTGGTGCCGGTCACGCGCTTCGAGACGGAGGCGCAGGTCATCGCGGCCGCCAACGACACGCCCTTCGGACTCGCGGCGTATTTCTATTCGACGGACGCACGGCGCATCTGGCGGGTGACCGAGGCGCTGGAGTCGGGCATTGTCGGAGTCAACGAAGGCGCGCTGGCGGCCGAGGCCGCGCCCTTCGGCGGCGTGAAGGAGTCGGGCTATGGCCGCGAGGGCTCGGTGCATGGGCTGGAGGACTACATGCACATCAAGTACGTGTGCCAGGGGCAGCTGTAACGGCGCATCGTTTCGCCCTGGCTGCGTCGAAAAAAGCCGAACCGCAGGCTACCGAATCATTCGGTGGACTGCACATCCTTCTCGACGAGCCGACGGCCACCGCACGATCCATCAGTGCGCGCTAGCAAAGACATATTTCCCGCTGTTATCGACCGATGGTTCAGCATCAACGCGGCCGGATTTTTTCTAGCATTGGTCCACCATCCGACCAACGCAAACAGGGTTTCACATGTCCAAGCTTCTTGTCCCCTTCAACCTCGACCAACTCGGTGAGCCGCGTGAATACCGCCCGCCGGCGGAACGCGTCATCGAGGGCGATGTCGTATGCCGCAACTGGGACGTCGACAGCGCGAAAGACGGCAAGGTTCGTGCGGGCGTGTTCGAGTCGACGGTCGGCGTCAATCACTCCATCAAGGGAGAGACGTGGGAGTTCTGCCTGATCCTTTCGGGCGTGGTGGAGATCACGGAGCAAGGCCAGCCTCCGTTGACCTACAAGGCCGGCGACTGCTTCATCATGAAGCCGGGCTATGTCGGAACGTGGCGCACCATCGAAACCGTCCGCAAGGTGTGGGTCACGGCTTGACCGGAACACGTCGTGATGACAACTGAAGCTCTCATGGACGACACCCGCTTCTACATCGATGGGGGCTGGCAAGACCGCACCCATGCCGCAAGCATTGCGGTGGTCGACCCATTTACCGAAGAGGTCATCGGGCACGTCGCAGCGGGCTCGTCGACGGATGTGGACCTGGCTGTCGCTGCGGCTCGGCGCGCTTTCGAGACGTTTTCGCGAAGCACCGTCGAGGAGCGGCTTGCGCTCTTGGGGCGAATCCTGGCGCTGCTGGAGGAACGCGCGGAGTTGTTCGCGCAAGCCATCGTGGCGGAGATGGGTGCGCCCATCGGATTCGCCAGGGCCTCCCATGTGCCCTTCGGGATCGCGCATGTCCGTGCCCAGATGGAAGTGCTTCAGCGCTACAAGTTTCTTTCCTTGGATGGCGGCGTCGCCATTTCGAAAGAGCCGATCGGCGTATGCGCCCTGATCACGCCATGGAACTGGCCGCTGTATCAGATCACCGCCAAGGTCGCGCCGGCAATCGCCGCGGGCTGCACGATCGTCCTGAAGCCCAGCGAGTTGTCACCGTACAGTGCGCAGCTTTTCGCGCAAGTGATGCACGACGCCGGCACGCCGGCAGGTGTCTTCAATCTGGTCGGGGGCAGGGGGGAGGTGGTCGGTGCGTCGTTGGCGGCGCACCCCGATGTCGACATGATCTCCATCACCGGATCGACGCGAGCCGGTGTGCTCGTGGCCCAAGCAGCTGCGGTGACGGTGAAACGCGTCGTGCAGGAACTGGGCGGCAAGTCGCCGAACCTGTTTCTGGACGACGCCGACTTTGAACAAGGCGTGGCAAAGGGCGTGCTGGCAGGAATGCGCAATGCGGGCCAGTCGTGCAGTGCGCCGACACGGATGCTGGTGCCCGCGTCACGGCTGGCCGAGGTGGAGGCATTGGCACAAGCGGCGGCAGCGGGCATCACGGTTGGCGATCCGCGCGACGCAAAGACGTCGATGGGCCCGATCGCAAACGCTGCGCAGTATGCGAGGGTGCAGGAGCTGATCGCCAGCGGAATCGAACAGGGCGCCAAGCTGGTCTGCGGCGGTCCGGGCAGGCCCGCCGGCTTGACGCGTGGCTATTTTGCACAGCCGACCGTGTTTTCCGATGTGACGCCCGACATGAGAGTGGCGCAGGAAGAAATATTCGGTCCCGTGCTGGTCATCATTCCTTATCGGGACGAGAAAGAGGCCATTGCGATTGCGAACGACACGGTCTATGGCCTCGGTGCGAGCGTGCAGTCTGGCGACCGGGAGCGAGCGCAGCGCGTAGCCATGCAACTTCGCGCCGGCCAGGTGCATATCAACTATCCGGCTTGGAACAGCCATGCGCCGTTCGGCGGATACAAGCGGTCCGGCAATGGCCGCGAATACGGCATTCACGGGCTTGAGGAATATCTCGAGACCAAGGCAGTCCTTGGCTACTGATCCAGCAGGATCTGCCAACAATCGAAATAAACATATTTCACGTTTTCACCGCCCCTTCACGGACATCCCGAGAATGCCTGCACCACTGTTTCCCGTTGAGTCCAGCCCCGATCTGCCGACCCATGCGGACGTCGTCGTCATCGGCGCCGGCATCATTGGAGCATTCACTGCCTACTTCCTGGCCAAGCGCGGCATGAAGGTCGCTCTCGTGGAAAAGGGGCGCGTGGGCGCCGAGCAATCGAGCCGGAACTGGGGGTGGTGCCGTCAGCAGAATCGCGATGCGCGCGAACTGCCCATGTCCACCCGGAGCCTTGAGCTGTGGGATCAGTTTGCCGCAGACAGCGGCGAAGACACCGGCTTCAAGCGCTGCGGCCTGCTGTATCTCAGCAACGACGAAGCCCAGATTGCCGGTTGGGCCAAATGGCGCGAGTTCGCGACGACGGTTGGCGTGACCACGCACATGCTGAGCGGCCGCGAGGCCTCCGAGCGCGGCCGGGCGACCGGCCGCGCATGGAAAGGCGGCGTCTTCTCACCCAGCGACGGCACGGCCGATCCGGCCAAGGCAGCGCCCGCCGTGGCAGCCGCGCTCATGAAACTTGGCGGCACGGTGCACCAGAACTGCGCCGCGCGCGGCATCGAGATGCAAGGCGGCCGGCTCTGCGGCGTGGTGACCGAAGCGGGGACCATCAAGACCCGCAGCGCCGTGCTCGCAGGCGGCGCGTGGGCGTCCTCGTTCTGCAACCAGCTCGGTGTGCAGTTTCCGGTCGCCACGATTCGCCAATCGATCGTACGACTGGCGCCGGTGGATCAGAGCCTGCCGGCCGCCTTGACGAGCCCGCGCGTCGCCGTCACGCGCCGCCCCGACGGACACTACGTCCTGGCCATCAGCGGGCGAGGGCGCGCCGACCCCACAGCGCAGCTGGTGCGCTTCGCGCCGCAATTCATCCCGATGTTCGCCAAGCGCTGGCGCAACGTGTTTCCCGGCGGCCTGGAGGGCATCCGCTGGGGCCACGAAACCCGGGCTCGATGGAAGCTGGACGCGCCCACACCGATGGAACGGGCGCGCATCCTCGACCCGAAGCCCGACCCTGCGGGTGTCCGCGAAACCCACCGCCGTGCCGTCGACTTGTTGCCTGCGCTGCGCGGAGCCCGCATCGCCAACACCTGGGCTGGCTACATCGACAGCACGCCCGACGGCGTACCGGGGATCGGCGAGCTGCCGCAGGTTCCCGGGCTCATCCTGGCTGCGGGCTTTTCGGGCCATGGTTTCGGCATCGGTCCCGGCGCAGGGCACCTGATCGCCGACCTGGTGTCCGGGGCCAAGCCAATACTCGATCCCGCGCCTTTCGACCCCGCACGGTTCAAGAAGTCGATGTGGGGCAAGGTGGCTGATTTCTAGACCGGTTGCGGGTTTGCCGCACCAGGCCGGCGCCCCTTCGCCTATGGTCCCCGCACCACGCGCGGCGCCACCGATGGCAGTCGCCCCGAGCCCTTGATTCATGGACAGATCACACCGATGAAGACACTGTTGCTGAACAAAGAGAATGTAGGGAGCCTGATTTCCATGAAGGAAGTCATTGGGACGGTGGAGCAGGCGTACAAAGCCTTCAACAGCGGCCAGGTGATTCAACCGGCCTACACATGCATCCACTTCCCACCACCCCGGGGCGAAATCGACTTCAAGATAGGGTACTGCGAGGCCAACGAGATCATCTCGATGAAGACCTCGTCCGGGGGATTCCCGAACAACCCCACCGAGCACGGCGTGCCCAGCGGCATGGGAACCATCCTCCTGTTCGACGCCAGAACCTGCGCGCTCATTTGCGTGATGGATGGCAGCCTTGTCACCGGCTTGAGAACAGGCGCCGCCGGGGCCGTTTCGGTGAAGGCGCTGGCCCGCAAGGACGCGAAGACCATCGCCTCCATCGGGACCGGCAATCAGGCCCGGATGCAGATCCGCGCGATCCGGGAGGTGATGACGATCGATACCATCCATGCCTGGAGCCCCCACCCCCAGACGCTCGCGCAATACAAGGCCGATATCGAGCGCGAGTTCGGCATTCCGGTGGTGATGGCCCGCTCCAAACAAGACGCTGTGGAGCAGGCGGACATCCTAGTCACTACCACCCGCGGCAAAGGTTCGCTGGTGGAAGCCGCCTGGGTCCGACCTGGCACGCATATCGTCGCCATTGGCACGGACACGCAAGGCAAGCAGGAGCTGGAGCCCGAGATCTTCAGGAACGCCAAGATCGTCAACGATTCGATTGCGCAATGCGTCGAGAAAGGCGAAACCTGGCATCCGCTGCACAAGAACATCATCAGCAAGCACGACATCCACGCCGAGATCGGCGAGGTCCTGCTGGGCAAGAAGCCGGGGCGCGAGTCCGACGGCGAGATCACGATCTTCGACTCGACGGGCATGGCCATCCAGGACAACACGACGTCGCACCTGATCTATCGCAACGCCATGGCCAGCAACACCGGCACGGCTTTTGAGTTCATTCAATCATGACGCCCCTGCTCGAGCACCCCACCCTTCGCGACATCCACCAAGCGCGGGAGCGACTGAAACCACACATCCGTCACACGCCCTTGCTGCGCGCCGAGAAGATGGAGACCACGCTCGGGTGCGAGGTGTACCTCAAACCCGAGACGCTGCAGATCACCGGGGCCTTCAAGATCCGCGGCGCGCTGAACAAGACCTTGTCGCTGCCCCGCGAGGCGATTGACAACGGCATCATCGCCACGTCTTCAGGCAACCATGCCCAGGGGCTGGCCTACGCGGCGCGGATGCTGGGCGTCAAGGCGCTTCTGGTGGTGCCCGTCACCACCCCGAAAATCAAGGTGGAGAACACCCGGGCGCTCGGCGCGGAGGTGATTCTGTTCGACGGCGACACCGCGGCGCGATGGAAACGGGTTTACGAGATCGCGGCAGAAAACCACTACGCCGTGGTGCACGCATTCGAGGATCCCACGGTCATGGCGGGCCAGGGAACCATAGGCTGCGAAATCCTGGAAGACCTGGCCGACGTGGACACCGTCATCATCCCTATGGGGGGCGGGGGTCTCATTTCCGGCATCGCCACCGCCATCAAGGAAACCAGACCCTCCGTGCGTGTGGTGGGCGCGGAACCAGCGCTGACCCCCAAGTACTTCCATAGCCGCATCAACAAGGAGCGCACTTCACTGCCGCTGAAGAACACGATCGCCGACGGTTTGCGTATCAGTGTGCCAGGCCAGAACCCCTACCCCATCATCGAAAGGTACGTCGACGAGATCGTGCTGGTCGAGGACGAACACATCATCGAGGGCATGCGCATGCTGGCCAAGGACGCCAAGCTGATTGCAGAACCGGCTGCCTCGATCGGCATTGGCGCGCTGCTGGCGAAAGGACTCAAAGTGACGCCAGAGGAAAAGGTCTGTGTGGTGTTGACAGGCGGCAACTGGGATCTGTGCGACCTTGCCGAAATCTTTCAGCGCGCCAATTGATCGCTCCGGGGTCGGGCGTGTCCGCCGTGGGAAAGCGGCGCCGGCAAAGCCTCATCTGCCGAGATCCGCTTCACAACTGCCGCAGCATGTGCCGGCAGAGGTGCCGATAGCGATCAATGCTGCGGGTTTATGGCCACGCAACGGCACCAACCTCTTCATGACCCCCCTTAAGCTGTGGCAATCGGCGACAGCCGCGTCGCACGCATCGCAAGCCCTACGTCGTGCAACGCACGGCAGCCTGAACAAACGATAGCGATCCATCCATGGCCCAGCCCTTGCGTCTCATCGAGACCTCCTCCACACTGCCGCGCCATGCCGACGCCGTCGTCATTGGCGGCGGGATCATCGGTGTCTTCACGGCCTACTACATGGCCCGTCGCGGCCTGTCGGTAGCGCTCGTCGAGAAGGGTCGCATCGGTGCCGAGCAGTCGAGCCGCAACTGGGGATGGTGCCGCCAGCAGAACCGCGATGCACGCGAGCTGCCCATGGCCACCCGCAGCCTCGATCTTTGGCAGCAGTTCGCAGCGGACACGGGCGAGGACACGGGCTTCAACCGCTGCGGACTGCTCTACCTCAGCGACGACGAGGACGAGATCGCCCGCTGGGCCAAATGGGGCGAATTCGCGAAGACGGCCGGCGTGAAGACGCACATGCTCAGCGGCCGCGATGCCAGCGAGCGGGGCCGGGCTACCGGCCGCGCGTGGAAGGGTGGCGTGTTCTCGCCCAGCGACGGCACGGCCGACCCGTCGAAGGCAGCGCCCGCAGTGGCCGCGGCGCTCATGAAACTCGGCGGCACGGTGAACCAGAACTGCGCCGTGCGCGGCATCGAGCGCGAGGGAGGCCGCCTCGCCGGCGTGGTCACCGAGGCCGGCACCATCAGGACCCGCATGGCCGTCTACGCCGGCGGCGCATGGGCTTCGTCCTTCCTGCGCCAGCTGGGCATCAGGTTTCCCCAGGCCACGGTTCGCCAGACCATCGTGCGCGTGCCATGCGTGGCCGAGCGACTGCCGGCTGCGCTGCACACCGCGCGCGTGTCCGTTACGCAGCGCAGCGACGGCAGCTACAACCTCGCCATCAGCGGGCGCGGACGCGTGGACCCGACAGCGCAGCTGCTGCGCTTTGCGCCGCAATTCCTGCCAATGTTCGCCAAGCGCTGGCGCAACGTTTTTCCAGGCGGTCTGGAGGGTATCCGCGGGGGCCACGAAACGCTGGCAAGGTGGCGGCTGGATGCGCCCACGCCCATGGAGCGGGTGCGTGTGCTCGACCCCAGGCCGGATGCCGCGGCGGTGAAGCAGACTTTCCATCGTGCGGCCGAACTGCTGCCGGCGTTGGGCCGGGCGGGCATCGCCAACGCCTGGGCTGGCTTTGTCGACAGCACACCGGACGGCGTTCCGGGCATCGGCGAGGTGCCGCAGATCCCCGGCTTCATCCTGGCCGCGGGATTCTCGGGCCACGGCTTCGGCATCGGCCCTGGCGCGGGCCACCTGATCGCCGACCTGGCGACGGGTGCGCCGCCAATCTTCGATCCGGCGCCCTACAACCCGGCGCGCTTCGCGAAGTCGGCCTGGGGCCAAGTCGCCGACTTCTAGCAGTCCACCGCGTGTCCCCTTTTCAACTTCCGGCCGGTGAGCTGGCGAGGCTGGTACTCGCCCAGCTGTTCGTCAACGCCTGCGTGACCGGCCTGCGGATGGCCATGCCGCTGCAGTCGCTGCGACTGGGGCATGGCGAGGCGGCAGTGGGCGGCCTGATCGCGCTCTTCGCGCTCGGCCAGGTGTTTCTCGCACTACCCGCGGGCCGCTACTGCGAACGCAGCGGGCTGAAGCGGCCGGTCGCGATGGCCGTGGTGGTCGCCACGGCGGCCTGCGCCATGGCCGCGGCGTGGCCGGTGTTGCCGGTGTTGTGCGCCAGCGCGCTTCTCACCGGCGGCGCGGGCGGCGTCGTGATCATTGCGGTCCAGCGCCATGTTCCGCGAGTCGCGGGCGAGGCGGCCTCGCTTCGCCAAGCGTTCTCGTGGCTGGCGATCGGCCTGGCCTTGTCGAATGTCCTGGGCCCGCTGATGGCCGGGTTCCTCATCGACAGCGCCGGAATCCGCGTCGCGCTCCTGGGGCTGGCGCCACTGCCGCTGCTGGCCTGGCTAGCCGTGCGAGGGGCGGTCGATCATGCGTCCCCGCTGCACGAAGCGCCCACCAGCGAGCGCAGCGTCCGGGACCTCTGGCGCCATGCCGGCCTGCGCCGGCTGCTGCTGTTGACCGGCCTGCTGTCGTGCTGCTGGGACGTGCACACCTTCCTCGTGCCCGTGCTCGGTCATGAGCGCGGCGTGCCCGCATCGGTGATCGGCAGCATCCTGGGCGCCTTCGGCATCGGCGCCGCCGCCGTCCGGCTGCTGGCGCCGCTTGTGGCCGCGCAGTTGCGCGAATGGGCCGTCCTGCTCGGCGCGATGGTCGCCACCGCGCTGCTGTTCGCCGTCTATCCGCTGGTGCAGGCGCCGCTCGCCATGGGCCTGTGCTCGGCGCTGCTGGGCTTCAGCCTCGGCAGCACTCAGCCCATGGTCATGAGCCTGCTGCACCGGCTCGCGCCGCAGCACCGCTATGGCGAAGCAGTGGCGATGCGCGTGATCGTGAACAACGCATCCAGCGTCGGCATTCCCTTGGTGTCGGGCGCGGCCGGTTCGCTGGTTGGCGCGGCCGGCGTGTTCTGGGCCGCGGGCGTACTGGCGGCCGCCGGTGCACGTCTCGCGCTTCCCCTCAAAGATCACTGAGAACCCCATGATCCGTTCCATCGCCTTCATCCACACCGTGGCCCTGCTGGTCGAGCGTTTCCGGCCGCGCTTCCAGGCCGAGCTGCCACAGCAGCGCTGCTTCCACCTGCTCGACGAAAGCGTGCTGCAGGACCTGCTGCGAGACGGACCGTCGCCCGCCATTACGCGGCGCATAGTCACGCTGGCCACGCTGGCCGCCGACGCGGGCGCGGACCTGATCGTCTTCACCTGCTCCTCAACCTCTCCCGCCATCGATGCGGCGCGGCCACTGGTGCCGGTGCCCATCGTGAAGATCGACGACGCGATGTACGCCGAGGCGGCCCGCTGCGATGGCCGTGTCGGCCTGCTGTACACGGCGCGCTCGACGCTGGAGCCGAGCCGTTCGCTGCTGGCCGAACATGCCGCGGCGTCCGGCGCGCGGGTGAAGGCCGAGTGCGTGCTGGTCGACGGTGCATTCGACGCGCTTTCCGCCGGCCGGCGCGAAATCCACGATGCACTGGTGACGGAATCGGCGCTTGCCCTCGCTGCACGCGCCGACCGGCTGGTGCTGGCACAGGCCTCGCTCGCCCACTTGGCTGCGCCACTCGCCGAAGCCACCGGCAAGCCGGTGTTCGCCAGCCCGGAGTGGATGGTCCGCGATGTCGTGGCGCGCGTGGCCGCGGCGGCCTGATCTCGAAGAGGCGCAGGCTCGTCTGGATCTGACGCGACTGGCACCCGGCATGCAGAGCGTCGTGCGTCACAAGACCGTGCTGCAGCATCTCGTGATCGTTCGCAAGGTCATCCTGGCTCAGAGCGCCAATTTGACTATCTCGACAGGCCTGCCGCTCGATCCAAGCAGAGCTGTCATGCGATCCGCGCGCGACTTCGGGATCGCGATACCCGCGAGACGGCACAGTCCATCGCAAAGACACCGGAGTACAGCCAGTCGCGCAGGGACAGGAAGAAGGTCGAGATGCTGTTCGCACACCTCAACGCATCATGAAAATGGATCGGCTCCGGCTTCGCGGACTCTGTGGTGCGCGGGACGACTTCCTGCGGGCGGCAACTGAGCCGAGCCTTCGTTCACCGTGCGATCTACTCTCGCCTACTCTGTCAAATGCTTGCACCAGAATTCGCAGCCTCGACCAGCCCCGGCCCCACGTTCAAGCCTACTGGACCAACCTGCGGCTGGCTTCCGAGGCGCCTCCTGTCAGTCGCATCACGGGTTGCGCATCTCGGACCGGTCGCCGGCGGCCTCGAGGCCTTGCAGGCGGAGGCGAGCGTTGCTGCGGGCGCGGCCTCGCCACTCAGGCGCGCCGCACCCGCTGCCTCGCGGCTTCGGAATGCACCCACGCCAGAAACGCCTCCACCGCCGGACGCCCGGCGTGGCGCTGGGGATAGACCAGAAAATGTGCCTTGACCCTGATCGCCTTGTCCAGGCCGAACACCGGCTTGAGCTTGCGCTCGGCGAGGTGACCTGCGGCATTGACGTCGCTCTCCAGCGCGATACCCAGCCCTTGCGTTGCCGCGTCCAGCGACATTTGGGCGCGGTCGAAACGCAAGGCGTAGCGCTCCGGGGCGCGCTTGTCTGAAAACGCCTGCAGCCAGTCCGACCATTGGACGATGCTGACGTTGCTTTGGATCAAGGGCATGTCCAGGAGTTGATCGATCCTGGACAGGCGACGCTCGCGGACGAACTCCGGGCTCGCGAGCGGCACGATGCGTTCCTCGAACAGCGGCTCGACCACCAGGTTGCCCCATTGCGGCACGCCATAGCGGATGTCGATGTCGGCCTGGCCCAGCGCGAAGTCGCTCTGCGTGTGGGCGGCCGACAGGTTCAGCGAGATGTCGGGGTGCGCCTGTGCGAAGCGGCGCAGGCGCGGCATGAGCCACAGGCTAGCGATGCTGGGCGCGCAATGGACGTACAGGCTGTTGCCGACTCCTTCGCGCAGGTCTTCGGTGGCCGTGGAGATGGCCGACAACGCGCCGCCTACGCGATCGAGGTAGCGAGTCCCCGCATAGCTCAGGCGCACCCCATGCGCGCTGCGCTCAAACAGGCGCACGCCAAGGTCCGACTCCAGGCGTGCGATCTGGTGGCTGACCGCAGAAGGCGTCAGGTGCAGTTCCGCGGCGGCGAGCGCAAAGCTGCGTCGTCGCGCGACGCTCTCGAATGCGAGGAGGTTGGCAATGGCTGGGATCGACGACATCGGGTTTCCCCCGCGCTCAGATGAACATCCTTCATCCTAGCTTGACGAGATATCGCTTGTCTTCATCTTCAGCCCGATTGACCATTCGCTCCGTCCCGAGAGGCGCGCCACCTACGGCCGCTGCGGACCCCTTACTCAGAACTCAGGAGATCGAAGACATGCTGCTCAAGGACAAGGTCGCGCTGATCACCGGCGGTGCCGGCATCAACGGACTGGGCTTCGCCACTGCGCGAGAAATGGCCGCGCAGGGCGCGCGCGTGGTCATCATGGACCTCGAACGGGCGGAACCGCAGGCGGCTGCAGCTCGCCTGGGCGAAGGCCACCTCGGTGTGGTCGGCGACGTGACCGACAAGAACGCCTGCATCGCAGCGGCAGCCGCAACGGTCGCGGCCTTCGGGCGCATCGATGTCCTCATCAACAATGCCGGCATCACCCAGCCGGTGAAGACCCTGGACATCACGGGGGCCGACTATGACCGGATCCTGGACGTCAGCCTGCGCGGCACGCTCTACATGTCGCAGGCAGTGCTGCCCGCCATGCGCGGCGCACAGGGCGGTTCGATCGTCTGCATCTCGTCCGTGTCGGCGCAGCGCGGCGGCGGCATCTTCGGGGGGCCGCACTACTCGGCCGCTAAGGCGGGCGTGCTCGGCCTGGCGCGTGCGATGGCGCGTGAGTTCGGCGTCGAAGGCATCCGCGTCAACTGCATCACCCCCGGCTTGATCGAGACCGACATCACGCAGGGCAAGCTGAGCCCGGACCGCAAGAAGGAAATCGAGGACACCATTCCCTTGGCCCGTCTGGGCCAGGCCAAGGACGTAGCCGGCGCCTGCGTCTTCCTGGCCAGCGACCTGGCCGCCTACTGCACGGGCATCACCCTCGATGTGAACGGCGGCATGCTGATTCACTGACTGACACCTCACTCCATCAACAAAATCCAGGAGACATCGCATGAACCGCCAACATTTCATCCGCAGCGTGCTTGCCACCTCCCTCGGCCTGCTCTGCGCTGCGGGCGCCGCCGCACAGACAGTCAAGCTCACGCTCGGCCACGGCGCCGCGATCGGCAATCCGCGGCATGAAGCGGCCGTGAAGTTCGCCGAGGTCGTCAAGGCCAGGTCGGGCGGCCGCATCGAGGTGCAGGTCGCACCTTCCGGCCAATTGGGCGACGACGCTGCCATGGTCACCGCACTGCGCACCGGTGCTCTCGACATCAGCGCGAACTCGCAGGGTGCGGTGGCCAATGCGGTGCCCGAGTACGCCGCTTACGGCATGCCCTTCCTGTTCGCCAGCCCGGCGGCTGCCTTCAAGGTGCTCGACGGCCCGCTCGGCAAGGAGCTGGCCGACCGTTCGGCCGAAAAAGGCATGGTGCTGCTGGGTACCTGGGACAACGGCATCCGGCAGATGACCAACAGCAAGCGCCCGATCAACGGCCCCGAGGACCTCAAGGGCCTGAAGATGCGCGTGCCGCCGGATGCGACCCTGGTCGACATCATGAAGGCGCTCGGCGCCGAGGCTCAGCAGATCAAGTTCGCCGAGCTGTACGTGGCCCTGCAGCAGGGAGTGGTCGATGGGCAGGAGAACCCGCTCGTGAATTTCCACGCCAGCAAGCTCTACGAAGTGCAGAAGCACCTGGCCATGACGAATCACCAGTTCCAGATGACGCCATTCCTGATGAGCAAGCGCAGCTGGGACAAGCTGTCGGAAGCAGACCGCAGGATCGTGCTGGAGGCCTCGACCGAAGCCACCGCGCTGCAGCGCAAGCTGTCGCAGGACGCCGACGAGAAGCTGCTGGCCGACCTCAAGGCCAAGGGCGTACAGGTGACCACCCCTGCGCCGGCACCCTTTGCCAAGGCCACGGCGGAAGTCGTCACCAAGTGGGCAAGCGGCCCCATCGGTGCCTACGTCAAGAAGGTCGTTGCGGCCGCCCAGGCGCTCTGACCGATAGCCACGCCAAGGAGATCCCCATGGTCCACGCCCCTAACGGCTGGATCGATGGCGTCATCGCCGGCATCTGCCGCGCGGTGCTCTGGCTGTCGACCTCCGTCATCTTCCTGATCCTCGTGGTCAACACGGTGCTGCGCTATGCCACCGGCTCCAGCCTGGAGTGGGCCAACGAGGTGCCCGAGCTGCTGTTTCCCTGGCTCGTCATGGCCGGCGTCGTCATCGCCGCGCAGCAGGGCGCGCACATCGCCACCACGTTCTTGATGGACGCGCTGCCTGCTGGCGCACGCCGTGTGGTTGCCACGTTCGCCTGGCTCGTCGTGGCGGCGATGTACGGCACGCTGTCGGTCGCCACCTTCCGCATGCTGGAAATCGTGCACGACGAGAAGTCGCCGATCCTGCAAGTGCCGGGCTCGGTCACCTATGGCTGCGTGATGGGGGGCATGGCCCTGCTCGCGGCGCTGGCCCTGCAATCGGGCGTCAAGACGTGGCGCAGCACGCCGCTGCCGCCTTCAGCCGACGCGGAGCCGGTCGTCCCGGCCGCCCACTGGTAAAGCGCAACACGACAAGGACCCGACATGAGTGCCCTGATTCTTCTCGTGTTCATGGTGGCCGCCGTGGCGGCCATGCCCATCGCTCATGCGCTGCTCGTGGCAGCCATGGCCGCGGCGGCCAGTTCGGACAAGGTGCCTCTCGACCTGCTGGTGCAGCAGATGGTCGCGCAGGTGCAGAGCTTCCCACTGATCGCCATCCCTTTCTTCATGCTCACCGGCAGCCTCATGATGGGCGGCAAGCTGGGCGAAGCGCTGGTCGGCGTGCTGTCCACGCTGCTGGGGCGCTTCCACGGCGGCCCCGCCCAGGTCGGCGTTCTGTCCTCCACGCTGTTCGGCGGCGTGTCGGGCTCGGCGGTGGCGGATGCCTCGGCCATCGGCTCGCTCATGATCCCCTGGCACAAGCGCCTGGGGTACCCCGCGGCCTTCTCGGCGGCCACGCTGGCGGCGGCCGCCACCATCGACATCCTGATCCCGCCGTCGATCCCGATGATCCTCTTCGCGTTGACAGCCAACGCGTCGATCGCCGACCTGTTCGTCGCCGGCGTGCTGCCCGGCCTGCTGATGTGCGGCGGCTTCATGTTCATGTGCTGGTGGGTGGGCCGGCGCCGCAACTTCCCGCGCGAGACCGCGCCCTTCGACGGCATCGCATTCCGCAGGCATCTGGCTTACGCCTCGCCCGCGGTGCTGTTGCCCGTGCTCATCATCATCTTCCTGCGCTTCGGCATCGCGACGCCGACCGAGGTGGCCGTTCTGTCGACCCTGTATGCGGGCGTCGTGTCGGCGGTGATCTATCGCGACCTGGGCTGGAAGCGCCTGAACGACGCGGTGGTGCACGCAGGCTTGGCAACCGGCGTGGTGCTGCTGGTGATCATGGCCTCCGCCGCCATCGGCTGGCTGCTCACCTTCGACCAGATGCCCCAGGGCATCGCGCAGTGGGTGCAGCAGAACGTGCATGCGAAGGTGCTCGTGATCCTGCTGATGAACCTGCTCATGCTCTTCCTCGGCATGTTCATCGACCTGCCTGCGGCCATCCTGCTGCTGACGCCGGTGTTCGTTCCGCTGGCGAATTCCATCGGCATGGACATGACCCAGCTCGGGATCATGATGGTCGTCAACCTCGCCATCGGCCTGTACACGCCGCCGGTGGGCACCACGCTGTTCATCACCAGCGCGCTGGCCAAGGTCAAGGTCGGGCAGACCGTGCGCGAACTGGGCCCGTTCTACCTCGTCGCCTTTGGCGTCCTGGCCCTCGTGTCGTATTTCCCGTCCTTCATCCTGAAGTGACCCAGATCCCCCATCCCCCGTGTCTTCTAGGAGAAATTCATGACCGATTCCGCGGCGTTGCCTTCAACGGCCACGCAAGCGCTGGCACAGGCTGCCTGGCGCATCCGCCGTTACGCCCTGCGCATGGGCGAAGTGCAGGGACAGGGCTACATCGGCCAGGCCCTGGGCTGGGCCGACGTGCTGGCCGTGGCTTACCGCCACGCCCTCACCCTGCGTCCCCGCGAGCCCGAATGGGAAGGCCGCGACCGCTTCCTGCTCTCGCATGGTCACTACGCGATTGCCCACTATGCGGCGCTCATCGAGGCCGGCGTGATCGACGAGAGCGAACTCGAGACCTACGGTGGCGACGACAGCCGCCTGCCCATGTCCGGCATGGCCGCGTACACGCCCGGCATGGAGATCTCCGGCGGCTCGCTGGGCCAGGGACTGGTCATTGCCGTCGGCATGGCGCTGGGCCTCAAGCAGAAGAAGAATCCGGCCTTCGTCTACAACTCGATGTCCGACGGCGAGCTCGACGAAGGGTCGACCTGGGAGGCCGCCATGGCCGCCGCTCATCACCGGCTGGACAACCTGGTCTGCCTGGTCGACATCAACAATCAGCAGGCCGACGGCCCTTCGAGCAAGGTACTGGGCTTCGAACCCCTGGCCGACAAATGGGCGGCGTTCGGCTGGCACGTCCAGCGTGTGGACGGCAACGACCTGCCGGCCGTGCTGAGCGCCTTCGACACAGCCCGCGGCCTGCGCGAGGCCAAGCCGCGCGTGATCCTGTTCGACACGCTGATGGGCAAGGGCGTGCCTTTTCTGGAGCAGCGCGAAAAGAACCACTTCATCCGCGTCGACCCGCCCGAATGGCAGCAGGCGCTGGCCATCCTCGACGCGAGCCGCCCCGAACCATCCACCGAAGGAGCCCTGGCATGAGCCAAGCCATCGCAGAGAAAGCAAAGCCCCGGCTGACGACGTCGGCCATGATCGCCTCCATCGCCTCCGAAGGCCAGCGTGTCAAGGCGGCCCCCTTCGGCAAGGCCCTGGTGGAGTACGCCGCCGATCGGCCCGAGGTCGTGGGCCTGACGGCCGACCTCGCCAAATACACGGACCTGCATCTTTTCGCCCAGGCCTATCCCGAGCGCTTCTTCCAGATGGGCATGGCCGAGCAACTGCTCATGGGAGCCGCCGGCGGACTGGCCAAGGAGGGGCTCGTGCCCTTCGCGACCACCTATGCCGTCTTCGGCACCCGGCGCGCCTACGACTTCATCCACCAGGTGATCGCCGAGGAAAACCTCAACGTCAAGATCTGCTGCGCGCTGCCGGGCCTCACCACCGGCTACGGGCCCAGCCACCAGGCCACCGAAGACATCGCCATGATGCGCGGCGTGCCCGGCCTGACCATCGTGGATCCGTGCGACGCCCTGGACATCGAGCAGGCCGTGCCGCAGATCGCACAGCACCCCGGGCCGGTCTACATGCGCCTGCTGCGCGGCCAGGTGCCGCTGGTTCTGGACGAGATCGAGGGCTACCGCTTCGAGCTCGGCAAGGCCAGGATGCTGCGCGAGGGCGCAGACGTGCTGGTCATCTCCAGCGGCATCCTCACCATGCGTGCGCTGGAAGTGGCGCAGGACCTGGCCGCCGACCGCGTCGGTGTGGCCGTGCTGCACTGCCCGACCATCAAGCCCCTCGATGAAGCCGCCATCGTCGCCGCCGTCGGCGCGGCGCCGCGTCTCGTGGTCGTCGCCGAGAACCATTCGGTGGTCGGTGGCCTCGGCGAGGCGGTGGCGTCGGCGCTGCTGCGTCACCGTGTGCAGCCCGCCCGCTTCGAACTCGCCGGCCTGCCCGACGCCTTCCTCGATGCGGGTGCGTTGCCAACCCTGCACGATCGCTACGGCATCAGCCGGGAAGTACTGGGGCGGCGCATCCGCGGCTGGCTGGGCTGAGGGGCGTTCGAACGGCTTCGGGCCCGCGCTTTGGCGCCATCGGTGCGGCGCCGGTCGTTTTCACCGAGTGACTACGCAGACCGCGTCATTTCTCGAGGAGCGGTCAGCGCCAGCTGCGTTGAACGCCCTTCCACCAGCCACCCCCAGCCTCACTCCACCGTCACACTCTTCGCAAGATTGCGCGGCTTGTCCACGTCGGTCCCCCGCGCGCAGGCCGTGTGATACGCCAGCAGCTGCAGCGGCACCACGTGCAGGATCGGCGAGAGCGCGCCGTAGTGCTCGGGCATGCGGATCACGTGCAGGCCTTCGCCGCTCCTGATCTTCGTGTCGCCGTCGGCCAGCACATAGAGCACGCCGCCGCGGGCGCGCACTTCCTGCAGGTTGCTCTTGAGCTTCTCGAGCAGCGCGTCGTTGGGGGCCACGGCCACCACGGGCATCTCGCTGGTCACCAGCGCGAGCGGGCCGTGCTTGAGTTCGCCGGCGGCGTAGGCCTCGGCGTGGATGTAGGTCACTTCCTTGAGCTTGAGCGCGCCTTCCAGCGCGATCGGGTAGTGCAGTCCGCGGCCGAGGAAGAGCGCGTTGTCCTTGCGCGCGAAGTCTTCGGCCCAGCCGATGATCTGCGGCTCCAGCGCGAGCACCGACTGCAGCGCGACGGGCAGGTGGCGCATTTCCTTCAGGTAGCGCGCCTCCTCGGCATCGCTCAGCCGGCCCTTGGCCTGCGCGATGGCCAGCGTGAGCAGGAAGAGCCCCGCCAGTTGCGTGGTGAAGGCCTTGGTCGAGGCCACGCCGATCTCCACGCCGGCACGCGTGATGTACGCCAGCTTGCACTCGCGCACCATCGCGCTGGTGGCGACGTTGCAGATGGTCAGCGTCTGCTCCATGCCCAGCGAGCGAGCGTGCTTGAGCGCGGCCAGCGTGTCGGCCGTTTCGCCCGACTGGCTGATGGTGACGACCAGCGTCTTCGGGTCGGGCACGGATTCGCGATAGCGGTACTCGCTCGCGATCTCGACCTGCGTGGAGATCTTCGCGATGCCCTCCAGCCAGTACTTGGCGGTGCAGCCGCTGTAGTAGCTGGTGCCGCAGGCGAGGATCAGGATCTTGTCGATGTCCTGGAACACGCGGTGCGCGCTCGCTCCGGTGGCACCGTCTTGGCCGATGCCGTCGAACAGCTCGGGCACGATGCCTTCCACGCCCTCGAGCGTGTCGCCGATGGCGCGCGGCTGCTCGAAGATTTCCTTCTGCATGTAGTGGCGGTACGGGCCCAGTTCGGCCGCGCCGCTGTGGGCGAGCACGGTGCGCACCTGGCGAGTGACGGGCTTGTGGTTCCTGTCGACGATCCAGTACTTGCCGGGCTGCAGGTCGACCACGTCGCCCTCTTCCAGGTAGACGATCTGGTCGGTCACGCCGGCAAGGGCCATCGCGTCGCTGGCCAGGAAGTTCTCGGCGCCGTCCTTGCCCGCGCCCAGGATCAGCGGCGAACCCGCGCGCGCGCCGACCACGCGCTGCGGCTCGTCGCGGCAGATCACGGCGATGGCGTAGGCGCCGTGCAGCTGCAGCACGGCGGCCTTCACGGCCTCGAACAGGTCGCCGTCGTAGAGGCTGTCGACGAGGTGGGCGATGACCTCGGTGTCGGTCTGGCTCTCGAAGGCGTAGCCCTTGGCCTCGAGCGCGGCGCGCAGGCTCTCGTGGTTTTCGATGATGCCGTTGTGCACCAGCGCGATGCGGCCCGGCCGCGCGGCCTGCGCGTCGGCGCCCGGGCCGTGGCTGAAGTGCGGATGCGCGTTGTGCACCGCCGGCGCGCCGTGCGTGGCCCAGCGGGTGTGGGCGATGCCGGTGAGGCCCTCGACCTTGTCGTCGCGCACCTGCGCCACGAGGTCGGCCACGCGCGAGGTGGTGCGCGCCCGCGTCAGGCCGCCGGCATGCACCGCGACGCCACAGGAGTCATAGCCGCGGTACTCGAGCCGCTGGAGGCCCTGCACGAGGACCGGAACGATGTTGCGATGGGACGCTGCCCCGACGATGCCGCACATGGTGAGCTGCCTTTGAATGGAGAAGAGGTTCGATGGTAGGAAGGCATGGAAGAAATATGCATTCAAAATTCAATTGATTTCGTACTTTTATTTCTCCATTTCGGATGATTGGAGTTTTATTCCATAATTTCATTGAATATGGAATCAATTTCCCTCGATTCAACCGACCTCCGCCTGCTCGACGCCCTGCAGCGCGACGCCTCCCAGACCAACCAGCGCCTGGCCGCCGACGTGGGCATCTCACCGCCCACCTGCCTGCGCCGCGTGCAGCGGCTGCGCGACGTCGGCCTCATCGAGCGCCAGGTGGCGCTGCTGTCGCCCGACCGGCTCGCCGCGGTGCTGGGCCACGGCCTGCAGGCGGTGATCGAGATCTCGCTCGACCGGCAGGACGCCGCCTCGCTCGACGCCTTCGAGACGCGCGTGATCGCCGACGACGCGGTCCAGCAGTGCTGGCGCGTGTCGCCCGGTCCGGACTTCATCCTGGTGGTGGCGTCGCGCGACATGCCGGACTACGGCGCGCTCACGCAGCGCCTGTTCACGGCCGATGCGAACGTGCGCAACGTCAAGGCCTTCTTCAGCCTGAAGCGCGCGAAGTTCGAGCCCCGGATGCCGCTGGCATCGGGGGCCTGAAGGCCGTCGTCAGGCCTTCGGCTTCTTCTGGGGACGCTTCCAGTTCGGGAAGCTCACCGCCTTGCTGCGCGCCACGGTGAGCGCGCCCGGCTCGGTCGACTTGTTGATGGTCGAGCCGCCGCCGATGGTGCCGCCCGCGCCGATGGTGATGGGCGCCACCAGCACGCAGTTGCTGCCCACGTGCACGTCGTCGCCGATCACGGTGCGGTGCTTGTTGGCGCCGTCGTAGTTGGCGGTGATGCTGCCCGCGCCGTAGTTCACGCGCTCGCCCACGGTGGCGTCGCCCAGGTAGGCCAGGTGGTTGGCCTTGGCGCCGGCGGCCAGCGTGGAGTTCTTCACTTCGACGAAGTTGCCGATGTGCACCTCGGCGCCCAGCTGCGCGCCGGGCCGCAGGCGCGCGAAGGGGCCGATCAGCGCACCCGCGCCGACGGTGACGCCGGACTTCTCGCCCTCGATGTGGGTGAAGGGATGGATCACCGCGCCGGCCTCGATGCGCGCATTGGCGATCACGCAGTTCGCGCCGATGCGCACGCCCTCGCCCAGCGACACCGCGCCCTCGAAGACGCAGTTGACGTCGATCTCCACGTCGCCCGCGCATTCGAGCGTGCCGCGCAGGTCGAAGCGCGCCGGGTCGGCCAGGCGCACGCCCTGCTCCATCAGCGCGTTCGCCTGGCGCAGCTGCCATGCGCGCTCCAGCGCCGCGAGCTGTGCGGGGCTGTTGATGCCGGCCACCTGCAGCGCGTCGGTGGTGATGTGCGCGACCACGGGCACGCCGTCGGCGGCCGCGAGCTTCACGACGTCGGTCAGGTAGTACTCGCCCTGGGCATTGCGGTTGTCCAGCCGGCCGAGCCAGCCCTTGAGCAGGCGCGCGGGCACGGCCATCACGCCGCTGTAGATCTCGCGCACCGCGCGCTGGGCCTCGGTGGCGTCCTTGTGCTCGACCACGGCCTGCGCCTCGCCCTGAAGCCCGCCGCTGCCGGCCGCGCGGATGACCCGGCCATAGCCCGTGGGGTCGTCGAACTCGATGGTCAGCAGCGCCAGCTTGCCGCCGGCACTGGCCGCGACGAGGGCACGCAGGGTTTCTTCGCCGATGAGAGGCACGTCGCCCGAGAGCACCACCACCGTGCCGTCGTCCGCCAGCAGCGGCGCGGCCTGCTGCACCGCGTGGCCGGTGCCCAGCTGCGGCTCCTGGCGCGCGAAGCGCAGGCTGGCATCGCCGATGCCGCCGGCCATCGAGGCCTCGACCTGGTCGGCGCCGTGGCCGGTGACCACCACCACGTCGCGCGCCCCGATGCGCGCGGCGGTGCCCGCCACGTGCGCCAGCAGGGCGCGGCCGCCCAGCCGGTGCAGCACCTTCGGCAGCCTGCTCTTCATGCGGGTACCCTTGCCGGCGGCCATGATGACGACGTCGATCGGTCCGTGGTCGCTGTTCTGTTGCGGAGGCTGATTCATGCGTTTCTCTTCCAGGATTCGTTGCGCGACTTGCTCGGCAATGAGCCGAATTATCGGCGCGCTGCTCGTGGCCACCACCCTGGGCGCCTGCAGCGCCATCCAGCTGGCCTACAACAACCTGCCCACGGTGAGCTACTGGTGGCTCGACGGCTACCTCGATTTCGACGGTGCCCAGACCCCGAAGGTGCGCGACGAGCTCGCCCGGCTGCTGGCCTGGCACCGGCAGAACGAGCTGCCGCGCATCGCATCGCTGCTCAAGGAGGCCGAGACGATGGCCCCGGGCGAGGTGACGCCCGAACAGGTCTGTGCCATGTCCGACCGCATCCGCGAACGCCTGCTGGCCGTGACCGAGCGCGCCGAGCCCGCCGGCACCGAGCTGGCTCTGAGCCTGAGCGAGGCCCAGCTGCAGCAGCTGGAGCGCAAGTACGCCAAGAACAACGCCGAATACCGCAAGGACTGGCTCGACCGCACGCCCGCGCAGGTGCACGAGAAGCGCTACGACCAGTTCCTGGAGCGCACCGAGGACTTCTACGGCCGCCTGAGCGCCGAGCAGCGCGAGCTGCTGAAGCAGCAGGTCGCGCAGTCGGTGTTCGACCCGAAGCTCGCGGACGCCGAGCGCCGCAAGCGCCAACAGGAAGCGCTCAGGCTGCTGCGTAGCTTCGCCGCCGGCAAGCCTTCGCCCGCCGAGGCGCGCGCCGCGCTGCACGACTACATCCAGCGCATCGCCGAGCCGCCGCCCGGCCCCTGGCGCGACCAGCAGCGGGCCCTGCTGCAGGAGGGCTGCCGCAACACCGCGGCCATGCACAACGGCACCAGCGCCAGCCAGCGCGCGCAGGCGGTGCGCCGGCTGCAGGCCTACCAGGACGATCTGCGCCAGCTGGTGGCGGCGCGCTGAAGACGCCGGCTCCGGAGGGCGGAGCTCACAACAGCGGTGTCGGCCGTATCGGCCGCTCGAAGTAGTCGCCCAGCGCTTCGAGCGCATGCGGCTCCATGATGCGCAGCCAGCCGGCGTCGATCTTGTACAGCCCCAGGCGCTGCAGCCGCCGCAGCGTCTTGTTGGTGTGCACCAGCGAAAGCCCCAGCGCGTCGGCGATGTGCTGCTGGTTGAACGGAAACTCGACCCAGCCGTCGCGCTCCATGCCTACGCGCTGCGCCCGGCGGTACAGGTGCATCAGCAGCATCGCCACCCGTTCGCCGGCATTGCGCCGGCCGGCGGTGACGAGGTTGTCGTCGACCATCTTCTCTTCGCGCGCGGCCAGCCAGGTGATGTCGTAGCCGAGCTTGGGCTGGGCATGGAACAGCTCCCACAGCCGGTCACGCGAGAAGGCGCACAGCGTGACGTCGGAGACCGCCTCGACGCCGTGGGTCTGGCCGTCGGCGAACTCGTCCTGCAGGCCCAGGAAATCGCCGGGAAGCAGAAAGCTCAGGATCTGCCGCCGGCCGTCGCTCAGCGTCTTGTAGCGGAAAGCCCACCCCGCATAGAGGGTGAACAGCTGCGCGCTGCGCCGGTGCTCCTCGATGATCGCGCCGCCGGCCTCCACGCGGCGGGCGCCCACGCGGAAGGACTGGATGGTCTTCAATTCCTCCTGCGAGCACGGCAGGAAGGCGTCCAGGCGGCGCAACGCGCATCGGTCGCACGAATTCGCGCCGACGGGCGGGGCGGCGGCAGCTGGGTAGTCCTCGAATTTCACACCGCACTATAGGCGCCCGGCCTGTGTCTTTTGACATGCCCAGGGCTTCCCCCGGCCACCTACACTCTGCGCGCCCCTCCGACTCCGAACGCATGACCGACGAAGCAACGCTCCCACTTCACGAAATCTTCTACTGCAGCATGCTCACGCATAGCCTGCCCCCGCAGACCGTGGGCCAGATCGTTTCCCGGGCCCGCACCCAGAACGCGCTGCACGGCATCACGGGCCTCCTGGTGTTCGACGGAATGCGCTTCTGCCAGCACCTGGAGGGCCCGGCCGATGCCGTCAGCGCGCTGATGCAGCGGATCGAGAAGGATCCGCGCCATGTGGACGTCAGGGTGGTCCACCGGGCCCCGCTGGAGGTTCGCCGCTACAGCGGCTTCGGCATGGGGCTGGCGGAATGCGAGGGCCCCGACCTGATGGCGGGCGTGCATGCGCTGACCGGGGAAGCGGCGCTGAGGCACTTCCTGGCGCTGGTGCCCAGCTTCGACATCAACGGCTGAGCGGCCGCCAAAAAAGGAAAAGGCGGCCGAAGCCGCCTTTTCAAGCACCTGGAGGACTGGAACGATCAGGCGTTGTCCCAGCTGTAGGTGGCGCCATAGCCATCCCACGCCTCCATCACGATGCGCTGGCCCGCGGCCACCATCAGCGACTCGCCGGGGGCGAGCACCAGGTCTTCGCTGGGGTTGGCGAGCGTGGCGTCGGGCGTGATCCACACGCGGCCCTGCTTCACGCGCAGGACGCTCGCCGCCCGCGCCTTCAGGCTCATCGCCTCGCCGGGAGCGATCTGCCATGCGCCGCGGCGCACTGCCGGCGGGACGGTGGCGGCGCGAGCCGGGACGGTGAGGGACGAGAGCGATTCGGTGGTGCAGACGGCGGTGGACATGGTGTAACTCCTTGGGGCTTTGCCGAGGCGCTTGACAGAAAGAGGCAATTGCGCAGTTCGGGAATGAATGATCGTTTCTGCGGCGTTGGCGGTCCAATGAAAACGAGTTAGCCTACTGATGCTGGTTTCGCATCAATTGACTGGCCGCGAGACGACCCGGATTCACACCCATGCAACATTCCCAGACCCATCTGCGCTCCCGCCCGATCTCTGCCGGGCACCTGCGCGCCTTCGAGGCGGTGGCCCGCCACCTGAATTTCCGGGCGGCCGCCGAGGAAATGGCGCTGACCCAGTCGGCCGTGAGCCGCCAGATCCAGTCGCTGGAAGAGGAAGTGGGCGTGGCGCTGTTCCTGCGCCACACGCGCGCGGTGGAGCTCACCAGCGCCGGCGCCCTGCTGCTGCTGGCGGTGCAGCAGTCGCTGCCGCGCATCGACACGGCCGTGCGCCAGATCCGCCAGAGCGCGGGGCGCCAGAGCGTGTCGCTGACCACCTTCGCCTCGTTCGCCTCGATGTGGCTGATCCCGCGGCTGGAGGCCTTCCAGCGCGACAACCCCGAGATCGACATCCGCATCGACGCCAGCGACGTGGCGGTCGACCTCGACGTGGCCGACGTGGACATCGCCCTGCGCTACGGCCCGCGCGATTCCATGCCCTCCGGCGCCGTGCGCCTGTTCGGCGAAACGCTCACGCCCGTGGCCAGCCCCTGGCTGCTGAAGAGCAGCCCGCCCATCAAGACGCCGGAAGACATGACCCGGTTCACGCTCATCGAGGCCGGCGACGCCCACCGCACGCACCTGGAATGGCTGACCTGGCGCCGCTGGTTCGAGGTGAACGGGCTGGAGCGCGCCCAGCCCAAGCGCTGGCTCTATTTCAACTACGCCTACCAGATGGTGCAGGCCGCCCTCACCGGCCAGGGCGTGACGCTGGCGCGCAGCTCGCTGATCGCCGAGAGCCTGGCCAACGGGGATCTGGTCGAGGTGCTGCCGCAGCACCGCATGGATTCGCCGATGTCCTACTGGATGATCGCCGGCCCGCGCAGCATGCAGCGCCCCGAGATCAAGGCCTTCTGCGACTGGCTGCAGCTGCAGGCCGTGACCACGCGCGAAACCATCGGCGAGGTGCCCGACCCGGACACCGTCGACGACATCGACTGACGGACGACCGAGTTACCGGGTAGCTCAGCTCGTGGGCCAGACCACGCCGTTGTCGTTGAGGATGGCGTCCAGCGGCAGGTCGTGCGCCTCGGGCTCGAAGTCCGGGACGAAGCCGTTGGTGAAGCCCAGCCCCACCGTGAATGGCCGGGGTTCCAGCGCGGCCAGCGTGCGGTCGTAGAAGCCGCCGCCGTAGCCCAGCCGGTAGCCGCCGGCGCTGTAGCCCACGCAGGGCACGAACAGCAGCGTGGGCACGATCAGCTCGGTGTCCTTGGGCTTGGGGATGCCGTAGGCGTCCTCTTCCATCTGGCAGCCCGGATACCAGGCGTGGAAGGTCAGGGTCTTGTGAACTTTGTCGATCACCGGCAGTCCGATGCGGCGGCGCTGCGGCTCTTCCATCAGCTCGCCGTCTTCCTTCCAGCGGTGCAGTGCGGGCAGCGGATCGAACTCGCCCTTGATCGGCCAGTAGGCACCGATCACCGTGTCGGGCCGGCCCACGAGCCAGATCCGCATCACGCGCTGCAGCAAGTCGGCGCGCGTCAACCGGTCGGGCATCGCAAGGCGTTGCTCGATGAGTGCCTTTCTCAACTGTTCCTTAAGAAAACTCGCCGTTGCCGAGGTGTCGGCACCCTTTGACTTGTCCATAATCCCCCGATGCAGTTCCCAAGCATTTTGGCATCCAAGCGCAGCCATCCGCGCAATGCGGCTCCCGCGCTGGTTTTTTCCGCGGTCATCGCCTTCGCCGCACTGCTCTCGCAGCAGCCCGCCGCGGCCCAGAGCAACACCAACGACGACGTCCTGATCCAGATGAAGCAGGCCTTCCAGCGCGGCGACAAGGCCCGGCTGACTGCCCTGCTGCCGCAGGCCCGCGGCCATGCGCTCGAGCCCTGGGCCGCCTACTGGGAACTGAAGGCCCGTCTGCAGGAAGCCGCACCCAACGAAGTGCAGGACTTCTACGCCCGCTACCCCGGCACCTACCAGGAAGACCGCCTGCGCAACGACTGGCTGCTGCTGACCGGCCAGCGCCGCGACTGGGACAACTTCTCCGCCTCGCTCGACGGCTTCCGCATGGGCGATGACGCGCAGGTGCGCTGCTACGCGATCCTGGTCGACACGCTGCGCAGCGGCACCGCCACGCAGGCGCAGGCCGACGAGGTGCGCCGCAACTGGTTCGCGCAGAAAGACCTGGACGACGGCTGCCTCACCGCCGCCGACCGCATGACCGCAGCCCGGCTGCTGTCGACCAACGACGTCTGGAAGAAGGCCCGCCTGGCCATGGAGGCCAACCGCCCGCAGGCCGCGCGCGCCGTCGTCGCCATCGCCGCGCCCGACGCGCTGCCGCTCTTCGAGGAACTCAACGCGAGTTCGGCCAAGTTCCTGACCGGCCGCGCCTTCGTGGCCGCCAAGTCGCGCAAGGAGCTGGTGGTGCTCGCGCTCATCAAGGTCGCCATGGCCGACCCCGAGCTGGCCGCCTCGCAACTCGACAGCAAGTGGGGCCCGATGCTCTCGGCCGAGGAGCGCAACTGGCTCTGGGGCACCATCGGCCGCGCCGCCGCCATCAAGCTGTGGCCGCAGGCCGGCAGCTATTTCGCCAACGTCACCAGGAACGGCGACCTCTCCGACGACATGCTCGGCTGGCGCGTGCGCGCCGCGCTGCGCGCCGGCCAGTGGAAGGAGGTGGTGCCCGCCATCAACGCGATGAGCGAGACCGCCCAGCTCGACCCCACCTGGGTCTACTGGAAGGCGCGCGGCCTGGCCAGTGCCGGCGGCGACGAACGCCGCGCCCAGGCCCGCGAGCTCTACCAGAGCATCGCCGGCTCGCGCGGCTTCTACGAGATGCTGGCGCTGGAGGAACTGGGCCAGCGCACCGTGGTGCCCACGCGCCCCGCCCCGCTCACCCCCGAAGAGAAGGCAGCCGCGCGCAGCAACCCCGCGCTGGCGCGCGGCCTCTACGCCATCGCCATCGGCCTGCGCCCCGAGGGCACGCGCGAGTGGAACTACGCCACCAACCTGCACGACAAGGGCGGCATGGACGACCGCGCGCTGCTGGCCGCGGCCGATTTCGCCTGCCAGCGCGAGGTGTGGGACCGCTGCATCAACACCAGCGAGCGCACCAAGGGCGTGGTCGACGTGGAGCAGCGCTTCCCGATGCCCTTCCACGACACGGTGCTGCGCAAGAGCCAGGACATCGGCCTCGATCCGGCCTACGTCTACGGCCTGATCCGCCAGGAAAGCCGCTTCATCATGGACGCGCGCTCCGGCGTCGGCGCCTCGGGCCTGATGCAGGTCATGCCCGCCACCGCGCGCTGGACGGCCCGCAAGATCGGCATGACCGACTTCTCGCCCGGCCAGATCAACGACCGCGAGACCAACATCACCATCGGCACCAACTACCTGAAGCTCGCGCTCGACGACTTCGACGGCTCGATGGCGCTGGCGGCGGCCGCCTACAACGCCGGCCCCGGCCGGCCGCGCAGCTGGCGCAACGGGCCGGTACTCGACGCCGCCATCTGGGCCGAGAACGTGCCCTTCAACGAGACGCGCGACTACGTGAAGAAGGTGCTGGCCAACACCACCAACTACGCCGCCATCATCAGCGGCCGGCCGCAGTCGCTGAAGGAGCGCCTGGGCCGCGTCGGCCCGCGCGACGCCTCCGAGCCCGAGCCGAACAAGGACCTGCCCTGAGCCCGGCGGCCTGAAATGAGCTGGCGCGACGAGGTCCTCGATACCCTCGCGTCCGAGTTCTCGGACGTGGGCGATGTCGCGCAGCTCACGCGCATCGTGCTGCGCCTGACGCTGGCGGGCGCGCTGGGCTTCGTGCTCGGCTTCGAGCGCGAGCAGCAGGGCAAGGCGGCCGGCGTGCGCACCCACATGCTGGTGGCCATCGGTTCCGCGATGTTCGTGCTGATCCCGCAGCAGACCGGCATCGTGCCGGCCGACATGAGCCGCGTGATCCAGGGGCTTGTGGCCGGCGTAGGCTTCCTGTGCGCCGGCACCATCCTCAAGCAGGGCAGGGACGAGAGCCACGTGCAGGGCCTGACCACCGCCGCGGGCCTGTGGATGACCGCCGCCATCGGCATGGCCTGCGGGCTCGGCCGCGAGCTGACGGCCGTGCTCAGCGCGCTGCTGGCGCTCGCCGTGCTGGCACTGGTGCCTCGCCTGGTGGACCTGATCGAGCGCGTGTCGGGGCCCAGGAAGCAGGACGAGAGCGGCAAGGACGGCGGCCGGCACTGAACGCGCGCAGCTGCATCAATTCGCGCCGCGTTCGGCATCAATCGCCGTCGGGCGCGCGGCTAGCATCGAAGGCTTTGTTTCACCCCCACAACGGACCGGAGATCCCTCATGCGCAAGCTCTATGTCGGCAACAAGAATTACTCGTCGTGGTCCATGCGGCCCTGGGTACTGATGAAGCAGGCCGGCATCGAATTCGAGGAAGTCGCGGTGCGCTTCGACTCCTTCGAGGCCGATTCGCAGTTCAAGCACACCATCGGCGCGCTGAACCCGGTGGCCAAGGTGCCGGTGCTGGTGGAAGACGGCGGCCTCGTCATCTGGGACACGCTAGCCATCGCCGAATACCTCGCCGAGACCTTTCCCGAGAAGCATCTCTGGCCCCAGGCCAAGGCCGACCGCGCACGCGCGCGCAGCGTCTGCGCCGAGATGCATTCCGGCTTCGGCGGACTGCGCAACCATTGCGGCATGAACCTCGAAGCCTCGCTGCCCGAAGTGGGCGCGCGGCTGATGAAGGAAGTGCCCGAAGTCGCCAGCGACCTCGCGCGCATCGTGCAGATGTGGAGCGGCCTGCTCGACACCCACGGCGGCCCGATGCTGTTCGGCCGCGAGTTCGGCATCGCCGACGCCTACTTCGCGCCGGTGGGCACGCGCATCAGGACCTATGGCCTGCCGGTGCCGACGCACATCACGGCCTACATCGAGCGCGTGCAGGCGTTGCCGGGCGTGAAGGCCTGGATCGACGCAGGCCTGGCGGAGAAGGATTTCCTGCAGTTCGAAGAGCCCTACCGCACGGGGCGATAGGGCTTCAAACGCTGCAAGGGCGAGCCCGGTTCAGAACCGGTAGGTTGCCGCCACGTAGGTGACGATCGGGTTCAGCTTCAGGCTGGCTTCGCTGGTGGCAACCGGCAGGCCGTAGATCGAGGTCGTCGTCAGCTTGGCCTTGGTCTTCAGCGGGATGTAGGAGACCGAGAAGGAGATGCCCCAGTGCTTGTCGAACTGGTAGGCCGCGCCCACGTTGATCACCGGTGCGAACTTGCTGTCCAGCTTGGCCGTGGTGTTGACCGCGAAGGGCGATTGGTGGAACTGCGAGGCCAGCGCGCTCTGCAGGTTCGGGGTCAGCTTGACGTCGCTGTACCAGACATAGGTGGCGCCCAGGCCCACGAACGGACGGAAGGCGTCGTTGCCTTCGTTGAAGAAATACTTGCCCAGGATCGTCGGGCTCCACTGGCGGGCCTCGCCGAGCTGGCCCACGCGCCCGAGGGTGCCGGTGCCGTTGAGCTTGAACTTGGGCGGCACGCCGAACACGCCTTCCACCGCCCAGTGGCTGTCGATGAAGTAGGTGGCGTTGAGGCCCAGGGTGTCGGAATCGCTCACGCTGGCGCCGGAACCGGCCAGCACGCTCTGCACGGGCGAGGTCACGGTCAGCGGCTTGCTCGAATCCTGCGGTGACAGATGGAACCACCCTGCGCCGACGACCCAGTCGCCGGCCTGTTGCGCCATGGCGCCGCCGGACGCCAGGGCGCCCAGAGCTGCCAGTGCAATCATTCTTTTCTTCATGATGTGAATCCTTTTGGTTGAATATCCCTCTGCGGATGCGGGCGTCGGCTGTGACCGCCGCTGAAGATCGCCCGAATGACGAACGATTGCCCGGTCTGCATCGCGAATTATCGAACGACCGTTCTATTTCTGACAGGGGGGAGTATCCCTAAACTGCGGCCATGAAGATCTTTCTCGTCGGTGGCGCACTGCGCGACCGCCTGCTGCAGCGCCCGGTGTCCGACCACGACTGGCTGGTGGTGGGCGCCACGCCGCAGGAGATGGTCAAGCGCGGCTACCTGCCCGTGGGGCGCGACTTCCCGGTGTTCCTGCACCCCGACACGCGCGAGGAATACGCGCTCGCCCGCACCGAGCGCAAGAGCGCGCCGGGCTACCGCGGCTTCACCGTGCATGCCGCGCCCGACGTCACGCTCGAACAGGACCTGGCCCGCCGCGACCTGACCGTCAACGCCATCGCGCTGCCCGCCGAACTGGTGAGCGCCGATGGCCGCTTCGACCCCACGCCGGAAACGCTGGCCGACCCCTTCCATGGCCAGCGCGACCTGCGCGACAAGGTGCTGCGCCACGTGACCGACGCCTTCCGCGAAGACCCGGTGCGCATCCTGCGCGTGGCGCGCTTCGCCGCTCGCTTCGACGACTTCGGCGTCGCCCCCGAAACCATGGCGCTGATGCGAGAGATGGTCGCGGCCGGCGAGGCCGATGCGCTGGTGGCCGAGCGCGTGTGGCAGGAGCTCTCGCGCGGCCTGATGGAAACGCGCCCCTCGCGCATGTTCGAGGTGCTGCGCGAATGCGGCGCGCTGGCCGTGCTGCTGCCGGAGATCGATGCCGGCGCGTGGACGATGCGGGCGATCGACACCGCCGCCCGGCTGAAGACATCGCTGGCCGTGCGCTTCGCCTGCCTGGCCGGCGGCTTCGGCGGCAGCAAGGGCAGCGTGGCCTCGCTGCAGGCGGTGTGCGAGCGCTGGCGCGTCCCGGTGGAAATCCGCGAGCTGGCGGAGGTGGTGGCGCGCGAGCATTCGCACATCGACGAGAGCGGCGCGCTCGACGCCGCCGGGCTGGTCCGCCTGCTGGAGCGCTGCGACGCCTTCCGCAAGCCCGCGCGCTTCGCCGAGGCCCTGCTGGCCTGCGAGTGCGCGGCGCGCAGCCGTGCGGGCAGTGGCGTCGACGAAAGCGATGCGCCCTGGCCGCAGCGCCAGCAGCTGCTCGCGGTGCTGGCGACGGCGTCGGCCGTAGCCACCGACGTGGTGGCCAGAGCCGCCCAGCAGTCCGGCGCCACGGGCCCGAAGATCGGCGAAGCCATCCACCGGGCCCGCGTCGAAGCCGTCGCGGCGTCGCCGGGCCAGGCCTGAGGTCGACCGGAGCCGGCCCTCCGGGGCATGACTTACGACACTTCCGTGCGCGAACCCGGCCGATAGCATCGGCCGTGTGAATGCCACCGCGCCGAAGCCGTCACATGAATCCGCCGATTTCCCGCGCCTGCCCGGGCCGGACGAACTGGGCCTGCGCGTGCTGCGCGAGCACGTGGCCTCGGTTTACGCGGCCTACAACGCGTCGGTGTTCGTGCACTTCGGCCTGGGCGCGGCGCTGGGCGCGGCCATGTACCTGCACCAGCTGCGCGCCTGGGTCCTGGTGTGGATGGCGGTGCATCTCTCGCTGGGCGTCTTCCTCTTCCTGATGCCGCGCTGGCACCCCGATGTGCCGCTGGCCGACACCAGGCGCTGGGCGCGCCGGCATTCGCGCACCGTCACCGTGGTGGGCGCGGCCATGGCCAGCGCGCCGCTGCTCTTCATCTCGCCCGGCGACCTGCCGGTGACCTCGGTCATCACGGTGGTCATCATCGGCAGCTGCGCGCGGGCCATGCAGCTGCTGTGGCCGCTCAAGCCCGCGCTGTACGGCTACACGCTGCCGATGATGCTGAGCCTGATCGTCGCGCTGGCCTGGCAGGGCGACGCGATGCATTTCTTCCTCGCGCTCTTCAGCCTGGGCTACCTGCTCTTCACGCTGCGCGTGGGCGGGCAACAGCACAAGCTGCTGACCGACTCGCTGGTGCTGCGCTTCGAGAACGAGGCGCTGGCCGGCCAGCTCGGCACGCAGATCGCCGCGGCCGAGCGCGCGAGCGCCGAGAAGACGCGCTTCCTGGCCACCGCGAGCCACGACCTGCGCCAGCCGCTGCATGCCATCGCCCTCTTCGGCGCCGCGCTGGAGAACGAGCTGCGCGAGCACCACGGCGGGCGCAACGCGCAGCAGCTGATGCGCGCGGTGAATGCGCTGGGCAGTTCGCTGGACACCATGCTCGACGTGTCGCGCCTCGACGCGGGCGTGGTCACGCCGGCCATCGCGCCCGTCTCGCTCGATGCGCTCTTCCGCTCGCTCAACCACATGTTCGCGGCGCGGGCCGAGCAGCGCCAGCTGCAGCTGCGCGTGCGCGCCAGCGGCCTGTGGGTGCACAGCGATGCTCAGTTGCTCTACCGAATGCTCTCCAACCTCGTCGACAACGCGCTGAAGTACACGACGCGCGGCGGCGTCGCCGTGCGGGCCCGCGCGCGCGGCGGCGTGGTGTGGATCGAGGTGTTCGACACCGGCATCGGCATCGCTCCCGAGCAGCAGGAGCGCGTGTTCGAGGAGTACTACCAGGTGCACAACCCGGGCCGCGACCGCGCGCAGGGGCTGGGCATCGGCCTGTCGATCGTGCAGCGCCTCTCGCGGCTGCTGCAGCACCCGGTGCGGCTGAAGTCGCAGACGGGCCGCGGCAGCCGCTTCCGGCTGGAGCTCCCGGCCGCCGAGGCGGTGGCGATGCCCGACGCCGGGCTGGCCGCGCCCGTGCGCACCACGGGGGTGCGAGGCGATCACGCGGCGCCGGCGGTGCACGGCCGCATCCTGCTGATCGACGACGAGGCCGAGATCCGCGAAGCCATGACCGGCCTCTTCCGGGCCCACGGCCTCGCGCTCGACGCCGTCTCCAGCGAGGCCGAGGCCGCCGAATTGCTGGGCCGGCCCGACGCGCACGAGCGGCCCTTCTCTCTTCTCATGTGCGACTACCGCCTCTGCGACGGCGAGAACGGCCTCGACGCGGGCATGCGCCTGCAGCGCCGCTTCGGGCTGCAGGCGCCGCTGCTGCTGGTGACGGGCGAGACCTCGCCCGACCGGCTTCAGCGCGTGCGCGCCTCGGGCATCCCGGTGCTGTTCAAGCCGGTGAACCCGGCGACGCTGCTGCGCGCGCTGGCCGAACTGGCGCCGGGGCCTCTCGCGCACTGACCGGCCCCCGCGCCGGGGCGGATCCAGGCACATTGGGCTTTGGCCGACATGCGCGGCGCGCGACGCGTGTTAAGGTTTTTCCCGATGCCAAAGTCCTCCAGCAACACGCAGTTGCCTCCTCCGTTGGGCCGGGACGCAGCCCTCTTCCTCGACTTCGACGGTACGCTGGTCGGGCTTGCGCCCACGCCTGAAGCCATCGAGATTCCACCGGCCCTCGTGCCCCTGCTGGACGACCTGCGCGACCAGCTCGGCGGCGCGCTCGCCGTGGTGTCGGGCCGCCAGATCGACTCCATCGACCGCTTCCTCGCCCCGCTGCGGCTGCCCGCGGCCGGCGAGCACGGCGTGCAGCGCCGCGATGCCCAGGGCCGCATGCAGGAGCAGCGCGCGCCCGACCTTGTACCCATCCTCGACATCGCCAACGAGCTCGCGCGCGTGCACGAAGGCCTGCTGGTGGAGCGCAAGCACGCCGCCATCGCCCTGCACTACCGGCTCGCGCCGCAGCTGGAGGCCGTGTGCCGCGACGCGATGTCGCGCGCCATCGCGCACGATCCGATGCTGGAGCTGATGCACGGCAAGTTCGTGTTCGAGGTGAAGCCCGCGGGCGTCAACAAGGGCATCGCCATCGACGCCTTCATGGCCGAGGCGCCCTTCGCCGGCCGCGTGCCCGTCTTCCTCGGCGACGACACCACCGACGAGAGCGGCTTCGCCGTGGTGCAGCCGCGCGGCGGCGTGGCCGTGAAGGTCGGCTCCGGCCAGAGCCTGGCGCAGCACCGCCTGGAATCGCCGCTGGCCGTGTATGAATGGCTGGTGCAGGCACGCGACCTGCTCGCCGCACGGCCACCGAAAGAAACCGCTAGCCAACCCGAAGAATCACCGAGGAGCCCCCGATGAGCGAACAACAACTGCCGGCGGCGCCCGAGGAACGCGCCGGCCAGGCGCTGGCGGGCGCGGCCGGCCCCGACGACCGCGCGCCGGTCGACGCGAGGGCGGCCGCCGCCCCGGGCAAGCGCGGCTTCGCTCCACCGGCCGAACCTTCGCTCAACGTGGGCGTCATCGGCAACTGCGCCTACAGCGCGCTCATCGACTCGCGCGGCCGCGCCGTGTGGTGCTGCCTGCCGCGCTTCGACGGCGACCCGGTGTTCAACGCCCTGCTGCACCCCGGCGAGGATGCGGGCGCATGGAGCATCGACATCGAGGACTTCGCCGAATCGAAGCAGTGGTACGAGCCGAACACGGCCGTGCTGCGCACGCAGCTCTTCGACAGCGCCGGCCAGGGCATCGAGATCACCGACTTCGCGCCGCGCTTCTACAGCCGCTCGCGCTACTTCCGCCCGCTCATGCTCGTGCGCCGCGTGCGGCCCATTGCCGGTGCGCCGCGCATCCGGGTCTCGCTCGACCCGAGGTTCCAATGGGGCTCGTCGGCGCCGGTGGAGGTCACGCGCGGCAGCAACCACATCCGCTACGTCGGGCCCGACGTGACGCTGCGGCTGAACACCGACGCGTCGATCTCGCACATCCTCTCGCGCCAGCCCTTCGTGATCTCGCGCGAATACAACTTCATGTTCGGCGTGGACGAGACGCTGATGGACGGCATCGCCGACACCGCGCGCCGCTTCGAGCAGGAGACCATTTCGTACTGGCGCGTCTGGAGCAAGCGACTGGCCATTCCTTTCGAATACCAGGACGCAGTGATCCGCGCGGCCATCACGCTGAAGCTCTCGCTGTACGAGGACACGGGCGCCATCGTCGCGGCCATGACCACCAGCATTCCCGAGGCGCCGGGCAGCCAGCGCAACTGGGACTACCGCTACTGCTGGCTGCGCGATGCCTTCTTCGTGGTGCGCGCGCTCAATTCGCTGAGCGAAGTCGGCACCATGGAGGACTACCTTCGCTGGCTCGGCAACGTGGTGATCGGCTCGCACGGCGAGCACATCCAGCCGCTGTACGGCATCGGGCTGGAGCGCGAGCTGCCCGAATCCTTTGTCGACCAGCTGCCGGGCTACCGCGGCATGGGCCCGGTGCGCGTGGGCAACCAGGCGCAGGAGCACTTCCAGCACGACGTGTACGGCAACATCGTGCTCGGCGCGGCGCAGGCCTTCCACGACCACCGGCTGCTCAGCCGCGCGGGGCTGGCGGAGTTTCCGCACCTCGAGGCGGTGGGCGAGCGCGCGGTGGCCGTCTACGGCACGCCCGACGCCGGCATGTGGGAGCTGCGCACCCGCGCGCGCGTGCACACCAGCTCGGCGCTGATGAGCTGGGCCGCCTGCGACCGGCTCTCCAAGATCGCACGCACGCTGGGGCTGGCCGAGCGCGCCGCCTACTGGCACGGCCATGCCGCGCGCATGAAGGAGGAGATCCTCGCCAAGTCGTGGTGCGAGGAGCGCCAGGCCTTCGCCGAGAGCTTCGGCGGGCATGAACTCGACGCGAGCATCCTTCTGATGGTGGAAGTGGGCCTGATCGACGCGCGCGACCCGCGCTTCATCTCCACCGTCGACGCCATGGAGAAGACGCTGTGCGACGGTCCCTACATGCGCCGCTACGAGGCCGCCGACGACTTCGGCAAGCCCGAGACCGCCTTCAACATCTGCACCTTCTGGCGCATCGACGCGCTCGCCAAGATCGGCCGCAAGGCCGAGGCCCGCCAGATCTTCGAGACCATGCTCGCGGCGCGAAACCCGCTGGGGCTGCTGTCGGAAGACACGCACCCGGTCACGGGCGAGATGTGGGGCAACTTTCCGCAGACCTACTCGATGGTCGGCATCATCAACGCAGCGGTTCGGCTGTCCGCCCCCTGGGACTCCGCAATATGAGCCGCCTCGTCGTCATCTCCAACCGCGTGGCCGACCCGCGCAAGCCCGCCGCCGGCGGCCTCGCCGTGGCACTGGGCGAGAGCCTGCAGCAAAGCGGCGGCCTGTGGTTCGGCTGGAGCGGCCAGATCATCGAGGGCGGCCCGACCGGCGAGGGCGAGCTGCACCGCCAGCAGGCCGGCAAGGTCACGCTGGCCACCCTCGACCTGAGCCGCGAGGACCACGACAGCTACTACCTGGGCTACAGCAACGACGTGCTCTGGCCGGTGTTCCACAACCGGCTCGACCTGGCCCACTTCGACGCCGGCTTCGTCGCCGGCTACCGGCGGGTGAACCAGCTCTTCGCGCGCAAGCTGCTGCCGCTGCTGAAAGACGACGACATCATCTGGGTGCACGACTACCACCTGATACCGCTGGCGGCAGAGCTGCGCGCCATGGGCTGCAGGCAGCGCATCGGCTTCTTCCTGCACATTCCGCTGCCGCCGCAGATCATCATCGCGGCCATTCCGCAGCATGCGTGGCTGATGCGCTCGCTGTTCTCGTACGACCTGATCGGCTTCCAGGCGCAGCAGGACGTGCAGCACTTCGAGCACTACGTGCGCAACGAGGCCGCCGGCGAGTACCTGGGCAACGACATGTACCGCGCCTACGGGCAGACGGTGCGCAGTGCCGCCTTTCCCATCGGCATCGACGTGGACGAGTTCGCGGCGCTCACGCATGCGAAGGAGTCGCGCGACATGTACGAGACCATGAAGCGCGAATACTCGCAGCGCCGGCTGCTCATGGGCATCGACCGGCTCGACTACTCGAAGGGCATCCCGCAGCGGGTGCGCGCGTTCCGCGAGCTGCTGGCGAACTACCCCGAGAACCGGCGCAGCGCCACGCTGATCCAGATCGCCTCGCCCACGCGCGAGACGGTCGACGCGTACGCCGACATCCGGCGCGAGCTTGAATCGCTGTGCGGCGCCATCAACGGCGACTACGGCGAGCTCGACTGGATGCCCGTGCGCTACATCCACCGCATGGTGGCGCGCAAGCGCGTGCCGGGGCTGTGCCGCGCAGCGGCCGTGGGGCTGGTAACGCCGCTGCGCGACGGCATGAACCTCGTCGCCAAGGAATACATCGCCGCGCAGGACCCGGCCGACCCGGGCGTGCTGGTGCTGTCGCGCTTCGCCGGCGCCGCCGAGCAGCTGAAGGAAGCGCTGCTGGTGAACCCCTACGACACCCACGGCACCGCCGAGACGGTGCAGCAGGCGCTGCAGATGCCACTGGAGGAGCGGCGCGAACGGCACCAGAAGCTGCTGTCGCGCATCCGAGAGCAGGACATCCACTGGTGGCGGCGCAGCTTCCTGGATGCGCTGCGCGAGTCGGCCAGCGAGCGCTGACTCCCTGGCCGGTCGCTCACCAGCCGGTCAGCAGCCGCACCAGGCGCATCACCGGCCGCGGCTGGGCAGGGGCGGCCGCCCTCGCGGCCATGGGCGCATGCACCCGCAGGTGCACCGGCGTCAGCGCCGACACCTCGATCCACCCGCCGTGCGGCAGGCGGTGCATGTCGCCTTCCTCGAGCAGCGTCTCGGTCATGAACACGGTCTCGCCGAACCAGCCCGGCGGCGACACCACGCGCGCGCTGCCTTCGGCCAGCTGGAGCCAGGCGCCGGCCTCGACCGAGGTGCGCAGGGACTGTCCGGGTTCGAGGACGATGGAATCGGGCGCTTGGGAGAGTGTGGTGATCATGGCGGCTACGTCGGCATAGGTGGGTTGGACGAGGCTTCATCGTAGGAATCCTGCTGCCCGGAAAACAGGCACACGCCATGGCTATTGCGACCGGAACAGCATGGCTGAAAACGCATCTGTTATGGTCGTTTTCCCAGGCAACTGCATCTGTTTTCGGATGCCCGATGCGGGGAACATCGATCCATGGACTCGCTACCGCTCTACCGCCAGCTTTCCGCGCACTACGTGGATGCGATCCACACCGGCTCGCTCAAGCAGGGCGACAAGCTGCCATCGCTGCGCAGCCTGATGCGGCTGCACGACATCAGCCTGTCCACCGCGCTGCAGGTCTGCCGCGCCATGGAAAGCGACGGCTGGGTCGAGGCGCGCGACCGCTCCGGGTATTTCGTGCGCCGGCCGCAGCGGCTGGCCATCGCGCCGATGGAAGAACCGGTGGCCGACGTGCCGCCCGACCCGGCGCAGTTCGTGAGCATGCGCGCGCGCATGGCCAACTTCATGGCGCGCGGGCGGCATACGGGCGTGAAGCTCAACTTCGCGATCGCCCGCGCAGCGCCCGAGCTGTATCCCGCGGAGGCCCTGCGCAACTCGATGACGCGCGCCCTGCGCCAGCGGCCCGAACTGCTGACCACCGCCTCGGCGCAGAAGGGCCACGAGCAGTTCCGCGAGGCCGTGGCGCAGCGCAGCCTGCGCATAGGCATGACGGTGGCGCCCGACGAGGTGCTGGTCACCAACGGCTGCATCGAGGCGCTGAACCTCGCGCTGCGCGCCGTCGCGAAGCCTGGCGACACGGTGGCGGTGGAGTCGCCCACCTTCTACGGCCTGCTGCAGGTGCTCGAGAGCCTGGGCCTGCGCGCGCTGGAGATCCCGACCAGCCCGCAGACCGGCATCTCGCTGGAAGCGCTGGACCTGGCCATCCACACCTACGACGACATCAAGGCCGTGGTGGTGGTGCCGCACCTGCAGAACCCCATCGGCAGCGTGATGCCCGACAGCCACAAGCAGCGGCTCGCGCACCTGTGCGAGAGCCACGGCATCGCGCTGGTCGAGGACGACACCTACAGCGACCTGGTGGAGACCGACGCGCCGCTGCGGGCGCTGAAGTCGTGGGACCGCACCGGCAACGTTATCTATTGCGCCTCGCTGCACAAGGTGCTGGCGCCGGGGCTGCGGCTGGGCTGGATCAGCGCCGGGCGCTGGCATGCGCAGGTGGAGATGCTCAAGTACGCGCAGACCCGCAACAACGAGGCGCTGGCGCAGATCGCCGCCGGCGAGTTCATCGCGGGCGGGCGCTACGACCGCCACCTGCGCCGGCTGCGCGAGCGGCTGCACATGCAGCGCGACCAGACGGCCGACGCCATCGCCCGCTATTTCCCGGCCGGCACGCGGCTGAACCTGCCGCGCGGCGGGCTGCAGCTGTGGGTGGAACTGCCGCAGCAGCGCTCGTCGGTGAACGTGTTCGACGCCGCGCTGCGCGAACAGATGCTGGTGGCGCCGGGCGCGCAGTTCTCGAACTCCGGGCGCTTCGACAACTACCTGCGCATCAACTGCGGCTGGCCGTTTTCGAAGGCGGTGGACGCGGGGCTGCGGCGGCTGGGCGAGATCGTCTCGGCAGTGCCTCCGCCACGCTAGCCGCCGGCGCTTCGGCGCGATTCAGACGATGTAGAACACGACGGCGTCGCGCCTTGCGGCCGCTTCGGCGAAGAAGCGCTTCACGCCGTCCATGAAGCCCGCGAGGTCCTGAGCGCCTTCCTGCCAGGCCTTGGCCCAGTACAACTCGCCGAACTTCGCCGGCTCGGCAGTGAATCGGCCCACCAGCGCCGCCACGTCGCACTGCGCGAGCCGTGCCGCCGCGCGCTCCACGTGGGCGGCAGTGAGGTAAATGCAGCCCAGGCCGTCGGTGCCGTCGAGCTCCTCGCCGTCGACCGCCTCGGGCATCAGCGTGCGCACCACGTCCCAGGCCTGCTCCACCGTCTGGCTGTCGCGCGGGCCGCCCTTCGCCGCGGGCGAATTCAGGAAGGCGGAGACGGTGGACGGATCGATCACCAGCGCGCGCAGCCGGTAGCGGTCGAGGGCGTAGAAGGCGGCGCCGATGCTCAAGTGCTGGGCTCCATGCGTGCGGCGCGTGCCACCGCGGCGAGCGCGATGCTCACGCTGTCGATGTTGCGCTGCGCGTTGTCGATGTTCCTGAAATGGTCGGGCGCGCAGATCTGGTTGAGCAGCAGCGTGCGCTTGAAGTGCGCAAGCGCCTGGCGCAGCTCGCCCTCTTCCTGCGCGATCAGGCCCAGGTCGTTGTGCGCATTGGCGGCCGACGACGAGATGCCGCGGCAGCTGCGCTGCTGGATGTCGAGCGAGCGCTCGAACAGCTCCCGCGCCCGCACGAAGTCGCGGCGCGCCATGAAGAGGCTCGCGAAGTTGTTGAGCATGTCCGAATGCAGCTCGGCGTCGCCCTCGCCCGGCGGGAGCTTGTCGAGGTGCACCAGGGCGCGTGCGTAGCAGAGCTCGGCCTTCGCGTCCTGGCCCGACTCGGCATAGAGGAACGCGAGATTGTTGAAGGCGCGTACCACGCCGTCGCTGGAGCCGCCTCCGGCCTCGGCCACCGCCATGGCGATGGTCTTCTTGTAGAGCGCCTCGGCCTCGTCGGCACGTCCGGCCGCGGCATGCAGCAGCGCCAGCGTGTTGGTCGGACCGCGCCGCCAGCTGTCGTCCAGCCCGAGCTGCGCGGCCACGGCGAGGGCCTCGTCGGCCGAGGCCTGGGCCTTCTCGTTCCAGCGCAGCCGCCGGCACAGCTCGGCATGGCTGGACAGATGCAGCACCACGCTGCGGTGCGCGCCGCCGTGCAGGCGGCGGCTGGTGGCGATGGCCTCCGCGCAGAGCCTTTCGGCGCTCTTCAGGTCGCCCTGCGCGAGCGCGTCGCGGTAGCGGGCCTCGCGGTCGTCCAACAGGTTCAGCAGTGCGCCCTGCTCGTCGGTGGTCGCGCCGCGCGCCTTGCGCTGCTCGATGCCGACCAGCGTCAGGTCCAGCGCCTTGCGGGCGACGTCCATGTCCTCCGCGGGCATGCCGAGCTTGCGGCCGATGGACAGGCTTTCCTCGAGGCTGGCGCGCGCCTTGTCGAAGGCGTCGATCTGGTAGCAGGCCTGGCCGAGCATGCACAGGGTCATGGCGAGGTTCTGGTGCGGGCCCTTGAACACGCGGCGCGTGGCGGCGACGATCTGCTCGCCGATGGCGACGGCCTGCGTCCAGTCGCCGGCCTCGGCGGCTGCCACGAAGCGCTCCTGCAGCTTGTTGGCTTCGGCGAGGGCGGCAAGGTCGTAATCCTTGGCGGGGTCCCTCGGCGCGGGGCGACGGGAAGCGTGGCGCGCGGCGGCGGGCGGGGTTTCTTCTTCCTCCTCCTCGGCCGGGCCCTGCGCCTGCAGCTGACTCATGCGCCGATGAATCCACCACAGGTCGAACAGCATCCACGGCAACAGCACCATCAGGCAGAAGCGGCCGCCCGGCAGGCCGGCGATTCCGTACACCAGAAATGCCAACTGCCCCGCCCCGCCCAGGTAGCTGCCCAGATAGAAGCGATGCGCGCCGATGAAGCCGCCCACCAGCCACAGCAGGTAGGCGAACGAGCGGCGGCGAGGCAAGGGGGTCATGGTTCGCCGGGTGCCCGGGTCAGTCGAGCAGCGCGAGCGCCGCGTAGTCGCCGACCTTGTCGCCCAGGCCGGCGGGTACAAGCATCACCCCGCGCGTGAGAGGGAGCAGCCTGCCGTCGATCTGCGCCTGCAGCCTCGGCAGCACGAAGTCGCGGTGATGCCAGAACACGCTTCCACCCAGGCTGATGCGCTGCAGGTCGAGGATGATGACCATGTTGTAGAGCATCCGGCCAAACACACGGCACAACGCCTCCGCCGTCTCCAGCGCCTTGGGTTCGCCGGCGGATGCGGCGGAAAACAGGTCGGCGGCGGACTGTCCGAAACGGTGGCCGATCGAATTTCCGCCAACCAGCGCCTCGACGTCGCCGTAGTTGCCGCAACCGCACAGCGCCCCGGTGGCATCGTCGACCACGAAGCTGTGTCCCGCGTGCCCGGCGTTGCCGTTCTTGCCACGCAAGGCCTTGCCGTCGACGCACAGGCCCACGCCCACGCCGGTGCTCCAGGTGGCATAGGCGCAGTTGTCCAGGCCCTGGAGCGCGCCCCAATGGCGTTCGGCCTCAAGGGCGGCCACGGCGTCGTTCTCGACACGAACGCTGCCGAAGCGCTGAACCAGCGGGGCTTCGATGATCGCGGTCATCCATGAATTGGGCAGGCCGCGCGATGGCCCCGCGATGCCGCCGCAGATATTGGGCGTGGCGAGTTCGACCAGCCCGTCGCGCAACTCGAAGGGCCCCGTCGACGACACGCCCACCCGGTCGATGGAAGCCGGATCGACACCCTGCTGCGCGCAGACCTCGTCGATCATCCGCATGATCTGCACCGCCACCGCGTCGTTGTCGCCGGTCTTGGCCGTAGGCTCGCTGCGGCGGCCGATCAGCGGCGCGTCGCTCGAGGCGGAAAGGCTCACGGCTACCTTGGTGCCGCCGATGTCTACGCAGGCTCTCATTGCGGTTCGTCTTTTCCTTGTCTGGTTCTGTGCTCTGTCTACAGAAAGCGCGCCACCAGCGCCGCGATCATGCTGAGCACGATGGTGCTGGCGATGGGCAGCTGCCACTCGCGGCCGAAGGCGCGGAACTCGAAGTCGCCCGGCAGCCGTCCGAAGCCGAAGCGGCGCAGCCAGGCGGTCAGGCCGCTCATGAGCACCAGCGCGAGGACGACGACGATCAGCCAGCGAAACATAGTGGCGACAGTCTAGGCCGAGAGAATGGCCATCGCTTGCCGATGGAGTTCGGGCGTAGCCGCCGCGATCACCCGGCCGTCGGACTTCAGCCCGAGCGGCTGGCCCTGCCAGTCGGTGATGACGCCGCCGGCCGCCTCGATCAGGCCCGCCGGTCCGAGGTAGTCGTACGGCTGCAGGCCGGTCTCGACCACGAGGTCGATGGTGCCGCCCGCCAGCTGGGCGTAGCCGTAGCAGTCGCCGCCGAAGCGGCGCATGGCGCACTGGCGGCTCAGGCGATCGAAGGCGCTCCAGTCGGCCGGCGCGAAGATGTCGGGCGAGGTGGTGACGATGCGGGCCTTGGCCACTTCGGTGCAGCCGCTCACGCGCACCGGCTGGCCGTCGCGCGTCGCGCCCCGGCCCGCCACGCCGATCCAGCGCTCCTTGAGCACCGGCATGTCGATCATGCCCAGCGCCACGCGCCCGCCCTGCAGCACGCCGATCAGCGTGCCCCACAGCGGTGAGCCGGTGATGAAGCTGCGCGTGCCGTCGATGGGGTCGAGCACCCAGATGCGCCCGGCATCGAGCCGCTCGGGGCCGTGCTCTTCGCCGTAGATGCCGTCGGCCGGCGCCCGGGCAGCAAGGATCTCGCGCATGGCCGTCTCGGCGGCGCGGTCGGCCAGCGTGACGGGGCTTTCGTCCGCCTTGGTGATGATGTCCAGCGGCGTGCGGAAGTAGTGCATCGACTTGGCGGCGGCGGCATCGGCCAGCGCTTCGGCGATCGGCGAGAGGTCGGAAGAGGAGGAGCTCATGAAAGAGTTGGAAACGCTTGCCAAAACCTGCAATTAGACCCGAGCCGGCCCCTGTTTGACACAGCGGGCCCGCCAGCCCTAGCATGGCCCGGAAATTGCCACGAACTACGACAAATGGCTTCTTTCAACCACCTTCGCACGGTCCTGCTCGCCCTCGTGCTCGGCGCCGCGACTCTGCTGGCCCACGCCACCCCCTCCGACACCGAAGACAAGCTGATCGACACGCTGATACAGCGGGTCTCGAAGATGAGCTCGATGATCTTCCTGCGCAACGGCAGCGAGTACAACGCCTCCGACGCCGCCAAGCACATGCAGGCGAAGTACGACTACTTCAAAAAGGAGCTGGTCACGGCCGAGGACTTCATCGAGCGCTGCGCCTCGCGCTCGGAGATGACGGGGCAGGCCTACAGGGTGAAGCTCACCAACGGCACGGTGCGCGAGGCCAACGAGTTCCTCAACAGCGAACTGCGCGCGCTGCGGCAGGCGACAGGCGCGAAGAAGCCCGGCGGCTAGCCGGCCACCCTAGCGCTGCTGCCCCCAGCGGCGCACCGTCAGCCGCTCCAGCGTCCTGAAGCCCAGGCTCTCGACCAGCAGGCCGATCAGCACCACCAGCGCGAGCCCCGCGAACACGCGGTCGGTGTAGAGCTCGTTGCGGTTCTGGAAGATGTACCAGCCCAGCCCGCCCTTGCCCGAAGAGGCCCCGAACACCAGCTCCGCCGCGATCAGCGTGCGCCAGGCGAAGGCCCAGCCGATCTTCAGCCCCGACAGGATCGACGGCAGCGCCGCCGGCACCAGGATCTGCAGCACGTAGCGCAGCCCCTTGAGACCGTAGTTGCGCCCGGCCATGCGCAGCGTGTCGGGCACGCCCTGGAAGCCCGCGTAGGTGTTGAGCGCCAGCGGCCACAGCACCGAGTGGATCAATACGAACACGAGGCTGCCGCGCCCGAGCCCGAACCACAGCAGCGCCAGCGGCAGCAGCGCGATGGCGGGCAGCGGGTTGAACATGGAGGTGAGCGTGTCCAGCAGGTCACGGCCGAGGCGCGTCGACACCGCCAGCGTGGTGAGTGCGAAGGCCAGCAGCACGCCGGCGACGTAGCCCTGCAGCAGCACGGCCAGCGAGATGCGCACCTTCTCGATCAGCTCGCCGCTCACAAGACCGTCGAACAGCGCCGCCGCAGTGGCAGTGAAGGTGGGCAGCAGCAAGTCGTTGTTCTGCCACAGCGCCGCCAGCTCCCACAGCACGGCAATGACGGCGAGGATCAGCCCCTTGCGCAGCCAGGCCTGTGACCAGATGCGCTCACCCAGCGGCAGCCGGCGTTCGACCGGCACATCGGTGAAGGGCTCCAGCGTGCGCTCGTACTCGGTGCGGACCGGCGGGACGACGGCGCTCATACGGCAGCCTCCTCTTCGAACAGCATGTCGTGGATGCGCTGCGCCGTGCCCTGGAATTCGGCGCCGCCCAGGCTGTCGAGCGTGAAGGCGTGGCTGTTGATCTCGGCGCGCATGCGCCCCGGATGCGGCGACAGCAGCGCGATGCGGTTGCCCACCACCAGCGCCTCCTCGATGGAGTGCGTGACGAACAGCAGCGTGAAGCGCACCTCCTCCCACAGCTCGAGCAGCTCCTGCTGCATCCTGCGGCGGGTGAGCGCATCAAGCGCTGCGAAAGGCTCGTCCATCAGCAGCACGCGCGGCTGCATCGCCAGCGCGCGTGCAATCGCCACGCGCTGCTTCATGCCGCCCGAGAGCTGGTGCGGATGCACGTCGGCGAATTTCGAGAGGCCGACCTTGTCGAGGTAGTGCAGCGCGCGCTCGGCCGCCTCCTTCCTGCCGAGCGCGCGCGAGGCCAGCAGCGGGAACATCACGTTCTGCTTCACCGTCTTCCACGGCGGCAGCTGGTCGAACTCCTGGAACACGACGATGCGGTCGGGGCCTGGTTGCGCCACGCGCTTTCCGTCGAGACGGATCTCACCCTCGACCGGCGGGATGAACCCGGCCACGGCCTTCAGCAGCGTGGACTTGCCGCAGCCCGAGGGACCGAGCAGCACGAAGCGGTCGGCGGCATGGACGTCGAAGCTCACGCGGTGCGTGGCGCGCACGACGCGCTCGGGGGTGCGGTATTCGAGGCTGACGTTGTCGACCTGGAGTAGCGGCGCGCTGTCTTGCTCCCTCTCCCGCTCGCGGGAGAGGGTCGGGGTGAAGGCTGGCGACGATGCCGGAGGCTCCCCCCTCACCCCCGCCCTCTCCCGATGGGAGAGGGAGTCGACCCGCGAATCCAGAACAGCCGCTGTATTCACTCAATTCCCCGACACGTTCTGCGCGTCGTCGAAGAAGTAATCCTTCACCGAAGCCGGCTTGTTCCTGATCGCGCCCACGCGGTGCATGAACTCCGCCAGCGGATAGGTGTTCTGCGGCGTGGTCTTGAACTGCACCTCGGGGTTCCTGATGATCTTCAGCAGCAGGTCGCGCTCGAGCTTCGCGTTGCTCATCTTCAGGTAGATGTCGGCGGCCTTCTCGGGGTTGGCCGTGACGAACTTCGCCGCCTCGTCGAGCGCGTCGACGAAGGCCTTGTACGTCTTCGGGTTCTCGCTGCGGAACTTCTCCGTCGCGTACAGCACCGTCGCCGACGACGGCCCGCCCAGCACCTGGTACGAGTTGAGCACGATGCGCGCATTCGGGTTGCCCGCGAGCTCCTGCTCCTGGAACGGCGGATTGCCGAAGTGCGCCGTGATCTCCGTGCCGCCCTTGATGATCGCCGCCGCCGCATCGGGATGCGGCACCGCCACGCTGATCCTGTCGAGCCTGTTGAACTCCTTGTCGCCCCAGAGCTTGGCCGAGGCGAACTGCAGCACGCGCGACTGCACCGAGACGCCCACCGCGGGCAGTGCGATGCGGTCCTTGTCGGTGAAATCGGCAATCGACTTCACGTTCGGGTTGTTGCTCACCAGGTAGTACGGGAAGTTGCCCAGCGAGGCCACGCCCTTCACGTTCTGCTTGCCCCTGGTGCGGTCCCACAGCGTGAGCAGCGGCCCCACGCCGGCGCCCGCGATCTCGATGTTGCCCGACAGCAGCGCGTCGTTCACCGCCGAGCCGCCCGAGAGCTTGACCCACTCGACCTTGGCGTCGATGCCCGCAGCCTTCGCGTGCTTCTCGATGAGCTTCTGCTCCTGCGCCACGTTGAGCAGCAGGTAGACGATGCCGAACTGCTCGGCGATGCGGATCTGGCCTTCCGCATGCGCGGCAAGGCTGCCGGCGAGAAGGCCGAGGCCGGCGACGAGCGCCGCGGCCTTGCGGGTGAAACGGTTCATTGGAAGCGGTGGCTAGGAAAGAAAAATCAGAAAGGCGTGTCGCCGACGATCGTGGTGCGGTTCAGGCGCCGGCGCAGGTGGTCGGGCGTGCCCGCTGCCAGGTGCATCAGCGAGCGGTTGTCCCAGAACACCAGGTCATGCGGCGCCCACTGGTGGCGATACACGAACTCGGGCTTCACGCTGTGCGCGAACAGCTCGGCCAGCAGCGCGTCGCTCTCTTCCTGAGGCAGCCCGACGATGCGCGTCGTGAAATGCTCGCTGACGAAGAGCGCCTTGCGGCCCGTCTCCGGATGCGTGCGCACCACCGGCTGCACCGCGGGTGCGACCTGATCGATCTGCGCCTGCGAAAGCTTCGGCCGCCATGGGTTCTTCGCGCGCAGTTCCTCGTACTTTGCGAGATAGCTGTGCTCGGCCTTCAGCGGCAGGATGCGCTGCTGGAGCTCGGAGCTCAGCGACTCCCATGCGAGATGCTGGTCGGCGAAGAGCGTGTCGCCGCCTTCGCTCGGCAGTTCCTGGGCGTGCAGCAGCGAGCCGAGGCTGGGCTTGGGCTTGTAGGAGATATCGGAGTGCCAGTAGACGCCCGCGTCGCCGAGGCCGATGGGCTCGCCGTTCTCCTTGATGTTGGAGACGATGAGGATCTCGGGGTGGTTCTTGAGCTGGAACTGGTGGAGGACGTGGATTTCGAGCGGGCCGAAGCGGCGGCTGAAATCGATGTGCTCTTGCGGGGTGATCTGCTGGTTGCGGAAGACCAGGACGTGGTGGTCGAGATGGGCCTTGTGGAGGCGGGTGAAGTCTTCGGTGTTGATGGGCTTCGAGATGTCGAGGCCTACTACCTCGGCGCCGACCGGGGCATTGAAAGGGCGCACTTCGAAGTGCTGCGAAGGGGGGCTTACCTCGCTGGCAGGGGCGGCAGTCATGCCGGGAATGTAGGGGGCGGGGTTTGGATCGGCAACGAACTCTTTGTTGCTAGCTTATGACTTTGTTTTTGGCGTGGTGAGGGGTTCCTTCCCGGGGCCGGGTCTCGGCCCGGCGGCCGACTCACTTTCTTTTGCTTCGCCAAAAGAAAGTAAGCAAAGAAAAGGCGACCCTACTGTCTGCGTCCCTTCGCTTCGCTACGGGCAACCTGCGGTGCTCGACGTAGGAGGGGGTCCGCAGAACTCGCTTCACTTCGTTGCGCTCAAACAGCTGCGGCCCTGATCCCTCCTACGTCTGCGCTCCTCGGCGCAGCCAGAAGGGATCGACACGCGCCATCGCTGCGCTCGGCTTCTGAACAGCCTTGGACTGGCCTTCGCTTCGCTCGGCCGGGGATACAGGTTCAGAACTAGTCGTGACGGCGCCAGCAGCGCACGCAGCAACCTCACCGCCTCATTCCAAGCACGGCAGGCGCGAAGCGCCTGCCATGCCTTGGGGGCCGAGCAACGCGATGGCCCGGGCATCTCCCCTCCCCTCTGGCTGCGCCGAGGAGCGCAGCGTTTCGCGGACAAGGGCTCGCAGCTGTCTGAGCGAAGCGAGTTCTGCGAGACCCCGCGAAACGCGAGCACCGCAGGTTGCCCCTTCGCAAAGCGAAGGGGTCGCAGACAGTGGGGTCGCCTTTCTTTTGCCTACTTTTCTTTGGCGAAGCAAAGAAAAGTAGGTCGCCCGCCGGGGCGAGTCCCGGCCTCGGGAAGCAAAGCAAACGCAGTCACTCAAAGCGTATGACTGCGATCCCCCTCCCTGAACCCCATCGCGTCCCAAGCTTCCCCAACAGCAAACCCCACAACCTTGAACAACTCCCCCATCTCATGCTCATGGATGAGCCGAGCCGCCATCCCCCGCTCAGCAACAGTCCCTTGCTCCATCACCCCAAGCAACCCGCAATTCAACAGAAACCGCGCCTGACTCGTATAGCCAAGCACAGCAAGCCCAGCATCCTGTCCAGCAAGAGCAACCCCAGTGAAGTCGACGTGTGCAGTGATGTCCTTGTAGCCAACATCAGACAGCGGATCCCCATCAGCCTTGTGCCCCCGATGACACATCACAGTCCCCATATGCCTCTGCGGGTGGTAGTACTCCGCCTCGGGAAACCCATAGTCGATAAGAAAAGCCGCCCCCTTCTTCAACCGATCCGCGAGCGTCGCAACAAACGCCTTGGCCTGCGGATGAATCTCCGTGAGGTAGTCATGCTCTCCAGGCACCTCCACCGGCGGCCGCAGTTCAGTCGCACGATCGGCCCACGCCCATCCATCGTCCGAAGCGTTCCGCACAACGCCCCGCTCGAACCATTGCCCGCCGGCACGCGCCAGCAACTGCACCGGCATCGCATCGAGCACCTCATTGCCAACGACAACCCCCTGCATCGATTCAGGCAGTTCGTTGAGCCACTCCACACGCCCCGCATGCCCCGCCAGCGCCTGCTGCTGCCGCTCCCTCAAGGTCCCCGACAGATCGACGATCCGATAGCGCACATCACCACGCCCCATCCCATCGAGCGCATGCAACAGCTGCACAGCCAACGCCCCGGAGCCCGCACCGAATTCCCAGACCGTATCGGTCCCGGTCTTCTCCAGCGCCTCGGCGACTTGCGCCGCCAACGTCTGGCCGAACATGGGCGTGAGCTCGGGCGCAGTCACGAAGTCGCTACCCGACGAAGGCATGTGGCCGAACTTGGCCAGTGTGTTGGCGTAGTAGCCGAGGCCGGGCGCGTACAGCGCGAGGGCCATGAAGCGGTCGAAGCCTATCCACCCGCCCGCGCGCTCGACGGAGCGCGCGATGAGGTGGTCGAGGGCGGTAGGTAAACTGCTGGGGGTCGTCTTTGTCGTCACAGCGCCATTCTCCCTCTCCCCGCATGAGCCCCGCCTCCCCCGCATCCAACTCCCCCCGCACGGTCCTCGTCACGGGCGCGGGCCGCCGGCTCGGCCGCGAGATCGCGCTCGCACTGGCCGCGGGCGGCTGGCAGGTGGCGGTGCACTACCGGAACTCGCGCGCCGAAGCCGAGCAGACCGTCGCCGACTGCGCCGCGCTCTCGGGCGACTCGGCCCTGTTCTCGGCCGACCTCGACGACGAGCAGGCCACGCGCGCGCTGCTGCCCCGCGTGGTGGCGCGCTTTCGCAGCGTCGATGCCGTCGTGCACAGCGCGGCCCTCTTCGAGCACGACGAGGCCGCCACCTTCGGCTACGCGCTCATGGAGCGCCATGCGCGCAGCAACACCGGCGCGGCCATCCTGCTGGCGAATGCGCTGCACGAGCACCTGGCCGCGCGCGACGCCCACGGCGCCGTCGTGCACCTGCTCGACCAGAAACTCTGGAACCCGAACCCCGACTTCCTGAGCTACACGCTGTCCAAGGCTGCGCTCGAGGCCGCGACGCCGATGCTGGCGCTGGCCCTGGCGCCGCGCGTGCGCGTGGTGGGCGTGGCGCCCGGCCTCACGCTGGCGAGCCACATGCTGGACGACGACAAGTTCGCCCAGTTGCACAAGCTGTCGCCGCTGGGCCGCTCGTCCACGCCCGAGGACGTTGCCGCCACGGTGAAGTTCGCGCTGGAGAACCGCTCGATCACCGGCACCACGCTGCTGGTGGACGGTGGCCAGCACCTGATGAAATTCGAGCGCGATTTCTCGCTCATGTGAGCCAATCCACCATGTCCACTCCCTCGCACGGCCACCAGACACTCACCCTCCAGGGCCTGCGCTTCGACGCCAACCTGGGCATCCTCGAGCAGGAAAAAACGGCGCCCCAGCCGATCCTGGTCGACGCCGAGCTCAATCTCGGCCCCCAGCCGCTGCTGCCGCAGGACGACGACATCTTCCACGTGCTCGACTACCGCAAGGTGCGCCGCATCATCATCGACGAGTGCACCGCCGAGCATGTCAACCTGCTGGAGAGCCTGATCGGCAAGCTGGCGCAACGGCTGCTGCAGCTGCCCGGCGTGCTGGGCGTGCGCGTGAAGATCGCCAAGCTGGAGATCTTCGACGACTGCGAGGTGGCGATCCGCATGGAAGCCGGAGAGTGGTGAGCCACTAGCCGGGCAGCAATTCAGGCCGCCGAGCCGCAGGCCACGGCCGCCTTCTTCTTCGAGCCGGCCGGCCACATGCGCACGGCCAGTGCGCCGAGCGCCGACACCGAGGCCATCGCCGCCACGCCCGGCCATCCCCACTGCGCCAGCACCAGGGCACCCAGCGCGGAGCCCGTGGCCATGCCGACGAACACCCCCGTGAAGAAAACCGCGTTGAGCCGGCTGCGTGCGCCGGGGTCGATGCCGTAGACCACAGTCTGGTGCGCGATCAGCGCAGCCTGCAGGCCGAAGTCGAAGCCGATGGCGGCGACCACGATCAGCCCCAAGCGTGCGGCGGGCGTCGCCAGCAGCGGTGCGAACAGCATCGCGGCAAACGAGACGGCAACCAGCGCAGCGCCCATGCGGATCACCAGCTCGGGGCCGCGACGGTCGGCAAGGCGCCCGGCGATGGGCGCGGCCAACGCACCCGCAGCACCGGCCAGGCCGAAGGCACCGGCGGCCGCGCTGCCCAGGTGGAACGGCGCGCCATGCAGCATCACCGCCAGCGTCGACCAGAAGGCGCTGAAGCCCACCGACAGCAGGGCCTGCGCGAAGGTCGCGCGGCGCAGCGCGCCATGGCGCTTCCACAGACCGGCCAGCGAACCCAGCAGCGCGCCGTAGCCCAGGTGCGTGGTCGGGCGCAGGCGCGGCAGCCCGCGTGCGGCGGCAGCGCCGATCAGCGCGATGCTCACGGCCGCCACGACGAACATCGCGCGCCAGCCGAAGTGCTCGGCCACGAAGCCGGCGAGCACGCGCGACAGCAGGATGCCCAGCAGCAGCCCGGTCATCACCGTGCCGACGATCCGGCCGCGATGCGCCTCGGGCGCCAGCGTGGCGGCGGCCGGCACAACGTCCTGCGCCAGCGTTGCCGCCAGGCCGATGACCAGGCTCGCCACCAGCAGCGGCGCGACCGAGGGCGAGAACGCCGCGCCCAGCAGCGCGAGCACCAGCACCGAAGCCTTGGCGAGGATGATGCGGCGCCGGTCGAAGCGATCGCCCAGCGGCGCGAGCAGCAGGATGCCCAGCGCATAGCCGAGCTGCGTGAGCGTGGGCACGAAGCCCACGGAGCGGGCGGAGGCGCCGATGTCGGGGCCGAGCACGCCCAGCATGGGCTGACTGTAGTAGAGCGCCGCGACGCCGAAGCCGGCGCTGGCCGCCAGCAGCAGGATCAGTGATCCCGGCAGCTTTTCATGCGCTTTTTGAATGGAAGACATGGTGTAAACCCTTGGTTTCGAGAAGCAAGGGCTGGAGTTTGCGGGCCATCCTCCTCTGAAGGTAGCCCTGCGGGCCGAACAATTGATATACGCTCAACGCATGGCCACGCTTCTCCCGCCCCCGCCTCCGGCCGACCGCATCGAGCTGATGCAGACCTTCGTGCGCATCGTCGAGGCCGGCAGCCTGTCGGCCGCCGCGGCGCAGATGGGCACCACCCAGCCCACCGTGAGCCGCCGCCTGCAGGCGCTCGAACGCTCGCTGGGCGTGCGGCTGCTGCAGCGATCCACCCATGCGATGAAGCTCACGGAAGACGGCGAGCGCTGCTTCGACCGCGCCAAGGAGCTGATCCTGAGCTGGGGCGCCTTCGAGGCCGAGCTGCGCGGCGTCGGCGACCAGCCCGAGGGCCGGCTGCGCGTGGTGGTGCCGCATGCCTTCGGACAGCAGCTGCTGGTCGGGCCGCTGGCCACATATCTGCAGCGCCATCCGCAGGTGACGGTCGAATGGCTGCTGCACGACAGCCCGCATGACGAAACGCCCGACTTCATCGCCGAGGGCGTCGACTGCGCGATTCGCGTGGGCGAGGTAACGGACCCCAACGCCGTGGCGATCCGCCTCTTCGACGTGCCCCGCATCGCGGTCGGGGCGCCGTCGCTCTTCGGGGCCGGCACGCCGGCGCCGGCGCACCCCGCCGAGCTCGAGGCCCTGCCCTGGCTGGCGGCGCGCAATTTCTACCGGACCGAAGTCGTGTTCACGCACGAAGGCTCGGGCGAGGTGTACCGCGTGCCCATACGCCCGCGCATGATCACCGACAGCCTCTACGCCCTGCGCAGCGCGGCCGTGCTGGGCGTGGGCGTCGGGGTGTCGTCGGCCTGGATGCTGACCGAGGAGCTGGACGCGGGCCGGCTGGTGCACCTGGCTCCGCAATGGCTCGGGACGCCGGCGCCGGTCTACATCGTGTACCCGTACGCGCGCTTCTATCCGGCGAGGCTGCGGCTCTTCGTGGAGGCGATGCGGCAGGCCTTTCCGGAGTCGCCGCTGCCAGGAACCGGAAAAGCCGGGAAGGCCGGAAACGGGCCGGATGGCGGGTGAAATGGGGATCGGGGACAATCACCCCCTTCCCCCGACTCCCCGAAGCAGCCTGCCCATGAACGCCGTCTGGATCGACGAGGCGCCCGCCACCGCCGACGCCACCGCTCCCTCTCCCGCCAACTCCATGAAGATCGAGCGCGAGACGCACAAGCTCGAGAAGCGCCTGTGCCGCCAGGTCGGGCAGGCGATCGTCGACTACAACATGATCGAGGAGGGCGACAAGGTCATGGTGTGCGTCTCGGGGGGCAAGGACAGCTACGCGCTGCTCGACATCCTGCTCAAGCTGAAGGCGCGCGCGCCCATCCACTTCGACATCGTCGCGGTCAACCTCGACCAGAAGCAGCCCGGTTTTCCCGAGGAGGTGCTGCCCAGGTACCTGAGCGAGCTGGGCGTGGACTTCCACATCGAGAACCAGGACACCTACAGCATCGTCAAGCGCGTGATTCCCGAGGGCAAGACCACCTGCGGCCTGTGCAGCCGGCTGCGCCGGGGCATTCTTTACCGCGTGGCCGACGAACTGGGCGCCACCAAGGTCGCGCTGGGCCACCACCGCGACGACATGCTGCAGACCTTCTTCCTCAACATGTTCTTCGCCGGCAAGTTGAAGAGCATGCCGCCCAAGCTGGTGAGCGACGACGGCAAACATGTCGTGATCCGCCCGCTGGCGTATGTGTCCGAGAAGGACACCATCCGCTGGGCCCAGCACCGCGAGTTCCCGATCATTCCGTGCACGCTGTGCGGCAGCCAGGAGAACCTGCAGCGCAAGCAGGTCGGCGAAATGCTGCGCGAGTGGGACAGGAAGTATCCCGGCCGCGTGGAGAACATGTTCACCGCGCTGCAGAACGTGGTGCCTTCGCACCTGCTCGACGGAACGCGGCACGACTTCAAGGGTCTGAAGGCGACCGGCGTGGCGGACGACGAGGGCGACAAGGCCTTCGATCCGCCTTCCTTCGATCTGCTCTCCCAGGCACCTGCCGCCCTGCGCATCGCTCAGGGCTGAACGGGCAACCCAGGGGAATTTGGGGCACCAGTGCCCGGAGACCCTCATGAAATCTGCCATCTCGGCTCTTCTTCTCGCCGCCAGCCTGACGGGCTGCGCCACCTCCTGGGTGGTCGACAGCGACGTGAAGAGCTTCTCCTCCATCGGCGCCGTGGCGCCCGGCGCCACCTACCGCTTCGACCGCCTGCCCTCGCAGCAGGCCGACGGCGCGCGGCAGGAATCGCTCGAAGCCATGGCCGGCGCGGCGCTCGACCAGGTCGGCCTGCGCCGCGACGACGCCAAGGCCCGGTACACCGCGCAGATCGGCGCGCGGGTGACGGCCGGACTCTCGCCCTGGGCCGACCCGTGGCTCTACAACGGCCCCTGGGGCTACGGTTACGGCGGCTATGGCTACTACGGCCGTCGCTGGTACGGCGGCGGCTGGTATGGCGGACCGGTGTTCGCGCCGCCGGCCAACCCCTGGTACGAGCGCGAGGTGAGCATCGTGCTGCGCGAGGCGGCCACCAACCGCGTGGTCTACGAGACCCGCGCGCGCAACGATGGCCCCTACACGTCGAGTGCGGCGATCCTGCCGGTGATGTTCCAGGCGGCGCTGCAGGGCTTCCCGAATCCGCCGCAGGGCGAGCGCCGGGTCAACATCGAGCTGCAGACCGGGCAGCAGGCCAAAAAATAGCGCCTTCTAGAATTCCCCGGATGGAAGAACCCACCCGCCTGATCGCCGTACGCCACGGAGAGACCGCCTGGAACGTCGACACCCGCATCCAGGGCCAGCTCGACATCGGGCTCAACGCCACCGGCGTGTGGCAGGCACGGCGCGCGGGCGCGGCGCTGGCCGACGAGCCCATCGGCGTCGTCTATGCCAGCGACCTCTCGCGCGCCTGGCAGACCGCGCAGGCCATCGCCGAGCCCCACGGCCTGGCCGTGCAGCCCGAGCCCCGGCTGCGCGAGCGCGCCTTCGGCAAGTTCGAGGGCATGAGCTTCGCGGAGATCGAGGCCACGCTGCCGGTGCAGGCCAAGCGCTGGCGCGAGCGCGATCCCGAATTCGAGCCCGAGGGCGGCGAGAGCCTCCTGAGCTTCCGCGACCGCGTGACGGGCGTTGCTTCCGAACTGGCCGCGCGCCATCCGGGCGAACTGGTGGTGCTGGTCGCACACGGCGGCGTGATGGACGTGCTCTACCGCGCAGCCACGCGCCAGGAGCTTCAGGCGCCGCGCACGTGGCAGCTGGGCAACGCGGCCATCAACCGCATGCTGTGGACGAGCGAGGGGTTCAGCCTCGTGGGGTGGAGCGATACGACGCACCTCACGGACGGTGCTCTGGACGAAACGACTACCTGAGGGCGGGAGCGGGATCGGACTGCCGAACGCGGAGGACGCAGAGGACGCGAAGGTTTCGCGAAGGGCGCGAAAGAAAACCTTGAAAGGTTTCCTGGTTTCCTTTGCGACTTTTGCGTAGCTTTTGTCTTCCTTCTGCGTTCGGCTGCCCGCTCCCGCGTTCCCGCTTTCAGGCGTGCGAGTGCTGTGCGTGGGCTGCCTCCGCCTGCGCTTCACCCGGCAGGTCGACCATGGGGCCTGTGCCGCTGTAGCGGTCCAGCGCGAGGTAGATCGCGGGCGTGATGTAGAGCGTGATCACCTGCGAGAAGATCAGGCCGCCCACCACCGCCACGCCCAGCGGCTGACGCAGTTCGGCGCCGGCGCCCAGGCCCAGTGCGAGCGGCAGCGCGCCCATGAGCGCGGCCAGCGTGGTCATCAGGATCGGGCGGAAGCGCAGGCGGCAGGCCTCGCGGATCGCGTCCACCGGCTTCATGCCCTCGGTGCGCTGGGCCTCCAGGGCGAAGTCGATCATCATGATCGCGTTCTTCTTCACGATGCCGATCAGCAGCAGGATGCCGATGGTGGCAATGAGCGTGAGGTCGAAGCCGAAGAGCTTCAGCGAGATCAGCGCGCCCACCGCGGCCGAGGGCAGGCCCGCGAGGATGGTGATCGGGTGGATGTAGCTCTCGTAGAGCACGCCCAGCAGCACGTAGATGACCAGCACCGCCAGCACCAGCAGCACGGCCTGGCTCGACTGCGAACTCTGGAACACCGCCGCGTCGCCGCCGTAGGTGGTGATGATCGACGGCGGCATCTTCAGCTCTTCCTTGAAGCGGTCGATCTTCGCGGTGGCGTTGCCCAGCGGCACTTCGGGCGCGAGGTTGAACGACACCGTCACCGCCTGCAGCTGGCCCTGGTGGTTGACCGCGGTCGGCCCCACGGTGCGCTTGACGGTCGAGAAGGCCGACAGCGGCACCAGCTTGCCGGTGGTGCTGCGCACCGACAGGCGCGAGACGTCTTCCTCGAACTGGCGGTCGTCGTCGGCGGCCGAGAGGATCACCTGATAGGTGTTGCTCGCACCGTAGATGCTGCCGATCTGGCGGTCGCCGTACGCGTTGTAGAGCGCGGTGCGCAGGTCGCCCACGGCCACGCCGAGCACGCCGGCCTTGTCGCGGTCGATGTCGAGGGTGGCCTGCAGGCCGCGGTTCTGCGAGTCGCTGGTCACGTCGCGGAAGTCGGGGTCGGCGCGCATGCGCTCCATGAGGCGCGTGGCCCAGGGCACCATCTCGCCCGCATTGACGCTCTGCAGCGTGTACTGGAAGCGCGCCTTGCTCTGCCGCCCGCCCAGGCGCAGGTTCTGCACCGGCTGCATGTAGACGGCGATGCCCGGGATCTCGCGGAAGCGCTGGCGCAGCGACTCGAGCACCTTCGACATCTGCGGACGCTCGCTGCGCGGCTTGAGCACGGCGAACAGGCGGCCGGAGTTCTGCGTGGCGGTGGGTCCGCCCACGCCGACGAAGGAGCTCACGTAGTCGACGCTGGGGTCGTCCTTGAGCGCGGCGGCCACGCGGTCCTGCAGCGCCTTCATGGCGGTGAAGGAGATGTCTTCGGCCGCCTCGGTGGTGATCTGGATCTGGCCGATGTCTTCCTCGGGGAAGAAACCCTTCGGGATGGTCGCGAACAGCCAGCCGGTGACGACGAAGGTCAGCGCCGCCATCAGCAGCATCACCTTGCGGTGACCCAGCGTCCAGTCCAGCGTGCTCATGTAGGTCGCGTGCACCTTGCGGTAGCCGCGCTCGAAGGCACGGCCAATGGCGGTGCCGGGCTCGGGGTGTTCTTCCTCGTGGTCCATCGCGCCTTCCTTGCGCGGCACCTGCCTGAGCAGGCGGCTCGCGAGCATCGGCACCAGCGTGAGCGACACCACCGCCGACACCAGCACCGCCAGCGCCACCACCACGGCGAATTCGTGGAACAGCAGGCCGATCACGCCCGGCATGAAGAAGATCGGGATGAACACCGCCACCAGCGAGATGGAGATCGACACGATGGTGAAGCCAACCTCGCGCGCGCCGCGCAGCGCCGCGGCGAACGGGTCCATGCCCTTCTCGACGTAGCGCATGATGTTCTCGAGCACCACGATGGCGTCGTCCACCACCAGGCCCACCGCAAGCGTGATGCCCAGCAGCGAGATGTTATCCAGGCTGTAGCCGAAGGCATAGAGCAGCGCCACCGCGCCGATCAGCGAGATGGGAATGGTCGCGGCCGGGATCAGCGTGGCCACGAGCCGGTGCAGGAACAGGAAGATCACCAGCACCACCAGCGCGATGGTGCCCAGCAGCGTGAGCTGCACGTCGTGCACCGCCTCGCGGATGGAGATGGAGCGGTCGTTCACCATCTGGATCTCGACCGACTGCGGCAGCTCCGCCTTGAAGCGCGGGATGAGCGCGCGCACCGCATCCACCACCTGCACGGTGTTGGCGTTGGGCTGGCGCTGCACGGCCAGCGAGATGGAGTCCTGCCCGTTGAAGCTGCTGGCGGTCTTCACCGACTCGAAGCTGTCCTCGATGGTGGCCACTTCGTCCAGCCGCACCGGAGAGCCGTTGCGCTGGCCGACGATGAGCTTGGCGAAGTCGGCCGCCTTCATGAGCTGGCGGTTGGCCTGGATGGTGAGCGTCTGGCGCGGGCCGTCGAGCACGCCCACCGGCGTGTTGGCGTTGGCCGAGTTCACCGCCTTGGCGAGTTCGTCGAGCGTGATGTTGCGTGCGTTGAGCAGGTCGGCATTCGCCTTGATGCGCACCGCGAAGGCCTTGCGGCCGTACACGCCCACCTGCGCCACGCCGTCGATGGTCGAGAGCGTGGGCGAGATCAGGTTCTCGGCGTAGTCGTTGAGCTCCGACGGATTCATCGACGGAGAGATCAGCGCGATGAAGAGCACCGGCGCGTCGGCCGGGTTCACCTTGCGGTAGGAGGGCAGCTGCGTCAGCTCCTGCGGCAGCTGCCGCTGGGCGCGCAGCAGCGCGGCCTGCACGTCGACGGCGGCGGCGTCGATGTCGCGGCTGCTGACGAATTCGAGCGTGAGCGAGGTAACGCCCTGCGTGTTCACCGAGCTGATGGTCTGCAGGCCGGGGATGGTCGAGAACTGCTTTTCGAGCGGCAGCGCGACCGATGAGGCCATGGTGTCCGGACTGGCCCCGGGCAGCTGCGCGTTGACGTTGATGACCGGCGTGTTGTAGCTGGGCAGCGCGGCAACGGGGATGCTGAAGTACGCGAAGATGCCGATGACGACCACGGCGGCGGACAGCAGCACCGTCATCGCCGGACGGCGGATGCAGAGCTCCGAGATGTTCATGCGCGTTCCTGGCGCGGCGGCTTGATGTCGGTGCCGTCGGTAGATGCGGCGCTGCCGGGCGTGACGCCCGTGGTGCCGTTCACCGGAGCACCTGGAGCCGTGCCCGGCGCCTTCGCATCCACGCGCACTTTGCCGCCCGGGCGCACGTTCTGGCTGCCCTCGATCACCACCTGCTCGCCGGGCTCGATGCCGCTCACCGCCACCTGCGTGCCGAAGGTGTGCAGCGCCTTCACCTTGCGGCGCGTGGCGGTCTTGGCCTGGTCGACCACGTACAGCGATGCGCCGTCGGACAGCATCATCAGCGCCGCGGCCGGCACCACGGTGACGCCGTTGAGCGTGCGCACCGTGATGCGCGTGCCCACGAACTGCCCCGGCCACAGGCTCTGGTCGGCATTGGCGAACACGGCCTTGGCGCGCACGGTGCCGATCTGCGGATCGACGGTGTTGTCGACGAAATCGAGCGTGCCGGTCAGCGGCTCCCTGCGGCCGGTGACGACGGCCTCGACCTTGGAGCGCGAGCGCGCGGCCTCCAGCAGGTCCTGCAGGTTGCCTTCGGGCACGGGGAAGCTCACGGCGATCGGGTCGAGCTGGGTGACCGTGACCAGCGACAGCGTCGGCTGCACCAGCGTGCCCGGGTAGATGTTGACAGCGCCGATGCGCCCCGCGATGGGCGCGCGCAGCGTGGCATAGCCCAGCGCCACCTGCGCCGACTGCACGGCCGCGCGGTCGGCGGCCACGGCGGCGCGCTGCGCCTCGAGCTGCGAGAGCGTGGCGTCGGCCGCGCTCTTGGCGATGAAGTTCTGCGCCACCAGTTCCTGGCTGCGTTTGTACTGCCGCTCCAGGTCGGCCAGCGTGGCCTCGTCCTTCTTCTGCTGCGCCTTCGCGCGCGCGAGGTTGGCCTGGTCGTTGCGGTCGTCGAGCGAGAAGAGCAACTGGCCGGCCTTGACGAACTGGCCTTCCTTCACATGCACCGCGCTCACCGTGTTGGTCACCTGCGGGCGCAGGTCGACGCTGTTGAGGGACACCACGCTGCCGTTGACCTGCACGGTCACGGGCACGTCCTGCTTCTTCGCCGTGGCCAGCGTCACGAGCGCCGCAGCGCCACCGCCCGCCGGTGCGCCGCCAGCGGCCGGGGCCTTGGCGTTCTTCGCGGCGGACTTGTCTGCGGACATGCTCCACCACCCGCCCACGACGGCTACGATCAACACGCCCGCAAGGGCGACGGCGACATTTTTCTTCATGGGTTCTTGTGCACTTTGGGCTGACACGGCTATTGGATCAGCGGCCGACTCCTGGTGATCATGGGTCCCGTAAAGAAATGTAAAGCAGGTCAACCGAAAGTCGCACTACTCGCTGCGGCCGGCCGGGGCCGACAGGGGCCCATCGCTAAAATCGCCGGTCCACAGCCTCTGGATAAACCCCATGAACCGCTGCAAGAAACAATCCACGAATGCTCTCACTTCCATAGCGCTTTGCACAGCAGCCATTGCAGCTGCAGGCCTTTTCCCGATCGCCGCCAGCGCGCAGGACGAAGTGCCCCGTCCGCAGACCCAGAACGAGTCGCTCGTGGGCGGCCGCACCTTCCCCATCGGCACCCTGCGCGGCAAGTTCATGGTGACCAACGCGCCCGACGTCGAGCTCGACGGCAGGCCCGACCGCCTGGGCGCCGGCGCGCGCATCCGCAGCGGCCAGAACATGCTGGTGATGCCCGGCGCCATCGTCGGCCAGAAGTACCTCGTCAACTACACGCGCGACGCCGCCGGGCTGCTGCGCGAGGTGTGGATCCTCACGCCCGACGAAGCCACCGCCAGCCGTGAATCGCTGGACAAGCCGTTCCTGAACATCTGGCCGTTCACCTCGAACGACACCCTCAACACGCAGTAAGCAAGCAAGAAGACGGCCGGCGCGGCGGGTCCCGCGCGCCCGGCCGCCGTGCCTTCACCTTCAAGCAGGGAGGCCACGAGAGAGAGTTCCCCATGAAAAAAGTATTCATCAAGACCTTCGGCTGCCAGATGAACGAGTACGACTCGGACAAGATGGCCGACGTGCTCAACGCCGCGCAGGGCTACGAGCCCACCCAGAACGTGGACGAGGCCGACCTCATCCTGTTCAACACCTGCTCGGTGCGCGAGAAGGCGCAGGAGAAGGTGTTCTCCGACCTCGGCCGCGTGAAGCACCTGAAGGCCAAGGGCGTGAAGATCGGCGTGGGCGGCTGCGTGGCCAGCCAGGAGGGCGAGGCCATCATCGCGCGCGCCCCTTACGTCGACATCGTGTTCGGCCCGCAGACCCTGCACCGCCTGCCCGAGATGCTGAGCGACCGCGAGCGCCTGGACCGCCCGCAGGTGGACATCAGCTTCCCCGAGATCGAGAAGTTCGACCACCTGCCGCCCGCGCGCGTCGAAGGCGCGACCGCCTTCGTGTCGATCATGGAAGGCTGCTCCAAGTACTGCAGCTACTGCGTGGTGCCCTACACCCGCGGCGAGGAAGTGAACCGCCCGCTCGACGACGTGCTGGTCGAGATCGCCGGCTTGGCCGACCAGGGCGTGCGCGAGATCACGCTGCTGGGCCAGAACGTGAATGCCTACCGCGGGAAGATGGGCGATACGGCCGACATCGCCGACTTCGCGCTGCTCATCGAGTACGTCGCCGAGATCCCCGGCATCGAGCGCATCCGCTACACCACCAGCCATCCGAACGAGTTCACGCCGCGCCTCATCGAGGCCTACGCGAAGGTGCCGCAGCTCGTGAGCCACCTGCACCTGCCGGTGCAGCACGGCAGCGACCGCATCCTGATGGCGATGAAGCGCGGCTACACCGCCATGGAATACAAGAGCACGGTGCGCAAGCTGCGCGCCATCCGCCCGGAGCTCGCGCTCAGCAGCGACTTCATCGTCGGCTTCCCCGGCGAGACCGAGGAGGACTTCGGCAAGATGATGAAGCTGATCGACGACTGCCAGTTCGACGCCAGCTTCAGCTTCATCTTCAGCCCGCGCCCCGGCACGCCGGCGGCCGCGCTGCACGACGACACGCCGCACGAAGTGAAGCTCGCACGGCTGCAGAAGCTGCAGGCCGTGATCGACGCCAACGTGAAGCGCTTCGGCCAGGCGCTGGTCGGGACCACGCAGCGCGTGCTGGTGGAAGGCGCCTCGCGCAGGGACGCGAACGAGCTCATGGGCCGCACCGCCTGCAACCGCGTCGTCAACTTCGAGGGCGACGCGCGACTCGTGGGCCAGATGGCCGACCTGCGCATCACGCGCTCGCTGGCCTACACGCTGCGCGGCGAAGTCGTCACGAACGAATCGCCGATGGCGCTCGCCCACCACTGATGGCGAAGCGTCCGTCCATCCGGGGCTCGTTCCAGCAGCTCCTGCTCTTCGCCTTCCTTCTGATCACCGCGCTGCTGGTCGGCGTGGCACTGCGCTCGGTGCTGCAGTACGACGCGCTCATGACGCAAAGCCGCGACGCGGCCGCGCGCGCGCTGCGCCTGTCGGGCGCCTCGCAGTCGCTGGCCGAGCGCAGCGCGGCCATGGAGCGCGCCGGGCGCCAGTCGCTGGTGCTGAACGATGCCGTGCTGCGCCGCCGCTTCGACGAGGCGGCGCGCGAGGCGCACCAGGTGCTCGATCGCCTGGAGAAGAACGGCCTGCCGCCCGCCGGCATCGAGATGTGGCGCACGCAGCTCGGCGTGATCGAGGGCCTCATGAGCGGCAGCGCCGACAGCGCCCTGGCCCGCGAGAGCACGATGGCGATGCAGTTCCGCGAGCTCGATGCGCTCAACACCAACCTGGCGCAGCAGGCGCAGTTCCTCATCGAGACGCAGAACGATGCGCTGGCCAGGCGCATCGAGAACGCGCGCCGCCGGCTGATGCGCGAGGTGGTGGCCGCCAGCGTGCTGGCCGCGGTGCTGGCGCTGGCCTTCGGCATCTGGCTGGCGCGGCCCTTCAAGCGGCTGGAGCAGGCCATCGTCGGCCTCGGACAGAACCGGCTCGACGAGCCGATCGACATCCGCGGCCCCGCCGACGTGCGCCGCGTGTCGCAGCAGCTCGAATGGCTGCGGCTGCGCCTGACCGAGCTCGACGCCGACAAGGCGCGCTTCCTGCGCCACGTGTCGCACGAGCTGAAGACGCCGCTGGCCGCGCTGCGCGAGGGCGTGTCGCTGCTCGAAGACGGCGTGACCGGCCCGCTGAACCCGGCGCAGCTGGAGGTGGCGCAGATCCTCAACCAGAACACGGTGGCGCTGCAGGGCCAGATCGAGGCGCTGCTGCGCTTCAATGCCGCCGCCTTCGAGGCACGCGAGCTGCGCCGCGAGCGCACCGAGCTGCTGCCGCTGATCGAGGAGCAGATCGAAGGCCAGCGCCTGCAGTGGCAGTCGCACGGCCTGCGCGTGCGCGCCGAGGGCGAGGCGGTCACCGTCACGGTCGACCGGGCCAAGCTCGGCACCGCCATCGCCAACCTGCTGAGCAACGCCATCCGCTTTTCGGTAACGGGAGGTGTCATCACGCTGGCCGTGTCGCAGACACCGGAAGCGGTGCACATCGACGTGAACGACGCCGGGCCGGGCATCGCCGAGGGAGACCGCGACCGGATCTTCGAACCCTTCTTCCGCGGCGAGCGCCAGCCCGAGCACACAGTGAAGGGCACGGGCATCGGACTTTCCATCGTGCAGGAGTACATTGCAGCCCACGGGGGCCGCATCACACTGCAGCCCGGCGGTCCCGGTGCCCACTTCCGCATCGAGCTGCCGCGCACGGCCTGACCACCCCGGCATCCCCTTTCCAGAAAAAACCGTCCGAACGCCTCGCGTCCTTCTTCGACCCATGTCTTTTCCGTTCGTCCGCCGTTCCTCCTTCGCCGGGGCGATGACCGTGCCTTTCGTCCTGCTGCTGGCCGCCTGCGCCTCGCAGCCCAAGCCGCCCGCGGAGGCCGATGCGCTGCCGCCGCCGCCGGTCGTGCCGCGCGTGATGCCGGTGGAGGCCGAACCCAAGGCGCCGGCCACGCAACCCGCCGCCTCGCTCTTCACGACGATGCTGCAGGGTCCGGTGTCCTCGATGCTGTCGTACGCCGACAAGGTTCGCCCCCTCAACGGCGCCGACCTGAGCGCCGAGATCGCCCGCGTGGGCGACCCCGGCGACTCGCCCACCGCGCAGATGCAGGTGGCGCTGCTGCTCTCGCAGACCCGCGTGCCGGCCGACCTGGCGCGCGCGCTGGGCCTGCTGCAGCGGGTGATCTCCAACCCCGCGCCCGAAGCGCAGGCGCTGCAGCCGCTGGCGCGCGCACTCGCTGCCCGCTATGTCGAGCAGCGCCGCGTGGAGGACGACCGCGACAAGCAGGTGCAGCAGCTGCGCGACAGCCAGCGCCGCATCGACCAGCTCAACGACCGCATCGAAGCCCTGCGCGCCATCGAGCGCAGCTTCGCGCGGCCCAACAGCAACCCGGCGTCGGCCGTGCCCGCCGCGCCGCCCAACGCAGGCAAACCCAATCAATGAGTACCACCGGCGCCCGCCTCCTCGTGGTCGATGACGACCCGGACATGCTGCGGCTGCTCTCGATGCGGCTGAGCTCGGCGGGCTACCAGGTCACGGCCGTCACTTCGGCCGAGACTGCGCTCACGCAGCTCGAGATCGAGCACCCGCAGCTGGTGCTGAGCGACGTGCGCCTGCCCGGGCGCGACGGCCTGCAGCTCTTCGACGAGATCCGCAAGCGCCATCCCTCGCTGCCGGTGATTCTGCTGACCGCGCACGGCACCATTCCCGACGCCGTGGAAGCCACCGCGCGCGGTGTCTTCACCTACCTGACCAAGCCCTACGACGGGCGGGAACTGCTCGAGAAGATCGCGCAGGCCCTGGCGCTCGGCGCCCCCGCCGCCACGCCGAGCAAGGCCGGCGACGACAGCTGGCGCTCCGAGATCGTGAGCCGCAGCAACCGCATGGCCGAACTGCTGGCCGAGGCGCGCATGGTCGCCAAGTCCGACGCCTCGGTGCTGCTGCGCGGCGACTCCGGCGCCGGCAAGGAAATGCTGGCACGCGCCATCCACAAGGCCAGCGCGCGCGCCGACAAGCCTTTCGTGGCGGTCAACTGCGGTGCCATTCCCGAGGCGCTGCTCGAATCGGAGCTCTTCGGCCACATGAAGGGCGCCTTCACCGACGCCCACGCCAATCACAAGGGCCTGTTCCAGCAGGCCGACGGCGGCACGCTGCTGCTGGACGAAATCGGGGACATGCCGCCCGCGCTGCAGGTCAAGCTGCTGCGCGTGCTGCAGGAGCGCGCGGTGCGGCCGCTGGGCGCGAGCCAGTCGATCCAGGTCGACGTGCGCATCGTCTCGGCCACCCACCGCGACCTCGACGCCGCGATGGAGGCCGGCCAGTTCCGCGAGGACCTCTATTACCGCCTGAACGTGGTCACGCTGACGCTGCCGCCGCTGTCGGCGCGCCGCGAAGACATTCCGCTGCTGGCCAATCACTTCCTGCAGCGCCTGTCGACCAAGTACGGCAAGCGGCTCTCGGGCTTCGCCCCCGAGGCGCTGAAGGCGCTGACCATGGCCGCCTGGCCGGGCAACGTGCGACAGCTCTACAACGTGGTGGAGCAGGTGTGCGCGCTGTCGAGCTCGCCGCTGATCCCGCTGGCGCTGGTGCAGCGGGCGCTGCGCGTGCCGACGGTGGAGGTGCAGACCTACGCCGAGGCCAAGCAGCGTTTCGAGCGCGATTACCTCGTCGGCCTGCTCAAGCTGACGGACGGCAATGTGGCCGACGCAGCCCGCCTGGCAGACCGGAATCGCACCGAGTTCTACCGGCTTCTGCAGAAGCACGAACTCACCCCGGGCCACTTCAAGGCCGACGCTGTCGCTGGCGGTGGAGACGCTGTCGCCGAGTAGCGACGCCGCTAAGTTGTTGATTTTCTTGACCTAAGCCCGCCAGTCACCCAGGCTTGTCGGGATTCGGCGACAAAAACAGGGGTTTGGAGGCCCTCCGGCGGCCTTTCTCCACGAAAAATGCTCTCGAACACGCCCAAGTCGTTGATCTGAAAGCGTTTTTCCAGCCTGGCACAGGGTTTGCCCCTGTACCGGCATGACAGCACTTACCAGCCCATCTTTCGCACTGCGCCAGCAGCGCGACGGCCTGCGTCAAAAGCAGTTTTCCCCCTCGCGGCCCCGTGCCGCGGGCCATTCGCTGGCCGCGCTCGCAAGCGCCGGCGGCGCTGAACCGGATTGCGTGATCAAGCGCTTTCCTGCCATTGGCGACACCCCTTCCCTCGACAAGCAACGTTGGTAAATCACATGAAGCCGAACGACTTCTCCCAACTGAATGTGCTGGCCGATACCGATTTCTCGCGCCGGAGCCCGGTTCGCGAAGAACGCCATCCCAACTCGGTCACCGCCCCCCCGGTCAACCGCGGCTCCATGACGCCCCGCCCCTGGCGCGGTTTCTGGAACAGCCTCGGCACTGCCGCGCTGGTCAAGCTCGGCGCGGGCCGTGACGCCGAAGCCGGCGCTCACCCCGCCAACGAAGCGAAGCAGCCCTGGCAGCGTGCCGCAGCCCGCCGCCGCTTCGCCTTCATGATGCTCACGCTTCTGAGCACCGTGATCGCGTCGTCGCTCTTCGCCAGCGTGCAGCCCGACTACGACAACCTCTGGCTCGAATACGGCCAGATCGGCCTGTACGGCCTGCTGTCGGGCTGGGTCGTCACCGGCTTCGTGACCGCGCTCATGGGCTTCTACGTTTCCGTGCGCGGTGACAAATACTCCCTCTCGGCGAAGCAGGTGGCCCACCACCCGATGAACCCCGAGGCACGCACCGCGATCATCATGCCGATCTGCAACGAGGACGTGGCCACCGTGTTCGCCGGCCTGCGCGCCACCTGCGAATCGGTCGCGGCCACCGGCCACGCCAGGCAGTTCGACGTGTTCGTGCTGTCCGACAGCTACAACCCCGAGACCGCCGCCGCCGAGCGCGCCGCCTGGGAAGACCTGCGCGCCGCGCTGGCCGAGAGCCCGAACCAGCCGCAGGTCGAGGTCTACTACCGCCTGCGCACCCGCCGCACGCACCGCAAGGCCGGCAACGTGGCCGACTTCTGCCGCCGCTGGGGCAAGGACTACCGCTACATGGTCGTGCTCGACGCCGACTCGGTGATGAGCGGCGACTGCCTGACCTCGATGGTCAAGCTGATGGAAGCCAACCCCACCGCCGGCATCATCCAGACCGCGACGCAGGCCATCGGCCATGTCACGCTCCACGCACGCGCACAGCAGTTCGCCTCGCGCGTCACCGGCCGCCTGTTCACGCTGGGCATGCAGTCCTGGCAGCTGGGCGAGTCGCACTACTGGGGCCACAACGCGATCATCCGCGTCGAGCCCTTCATGAAGCACTGCGCGCTGGCCCCGATCAAGGGCACCGGCGGCATGTCGGGCGGCATCATGTCGCACGACTTCGTCGAAGCCGCCCTGATGCGCCGCGCCGGCTACCACGTGTGGCTGGTGTCCGACCTGGTCGGCAGCTACGAACAGCAACCGCCGGACCTGCTGGCCGAACTCCAGCGCGACCGCCGCTGGTGCCAGGGCAACCTGCAGAACGCCCGCCTGATGGCCGAACCCGGCATCCACTCCGTGCACCGCGCGATGTTCGTGACCGGCACCATGGCTTACGTCTCGGCCCCGCTGTGGCTCGCGTTCCTGACGCTGGGCACGGCCCTGTGGCTGAGCGGCTCGAGCCTGGTGTCCAGCTGGAGCGTGCTGCCCGCCGAACTGGCCGGCCTGTGGGTCTGGACCCTGTGCCTGCTGTTCCTGCCGCGCGTGCTGGGCATCGCCGCCGTGCTGATGCGCGGCGAGCAGCGCCAGTACGGTGGCCTCTGGGGCCTGGTGAAGAGCTCGGTGATGGAAGCCGGCCTGGCGATCGTGCAGGCACCGGTGCGCATGCTGGCTCATTCGCTCTTCGTGCTGGTCGCCCTCACCGGCATCAAGCTCGACTGGAAGTCGCCCCCGCGTGAAGCCGCCGCCGTGCCGTGGAAGGTCGCTGCCTCGCAGCTGGCGCCCATGACGCTGGTGATCGCGATGCTGGCCGCAGGCGTCGCCATGATCGACCCGAGCGCGCTGGTCTGGCTCATGCCCGTCGGCCTGCCGCTGCTGCTGGCGATCCCGCTGACCGTGCTGACCAGCCAGATCGCGCTGGGCACCACGCTGCGCGACCGCGGCTACCTGCTGATCCCCGAGGAATCGCGCTCGCCGGCCGTGCTGCGCCGCGCATGGATGCACGCGCTGCGCCTGGCGCGTCCGGCAGCTCTCGCGACGGCCTGATGCTCTGAAGCTCCAACCTCCGAAAGAAGCCGGCCACTGCGCCGGCTTTTTTCATGGCGCGCATATCGCTAGAATCGCCGACTCTTTTTTCATCCACCCACGGATCCCCCTCGATCCACAGGAGCGCCAAGTGCCCCGTCTCGCCGTCATCACCCTCTGACGCCGACAACGCCGCTTCATTGCCGGTCATGTCGGGCGCCAAGCTGCGCTTTCCGCTGACCGCAATCCGCTTCTTCCAGCTTTCCAGCTTCGCTCCCGCACGTTGTCGGTTCTTCCTGGTTCCAACCGGAGAACAAACGTGTTTCCCCTCTCTTCTTCTCTTTCATCGATCCCTCTGCTCAAGTACCCGCGTACTGCGCACCTGGAAGGATCCCGGCTGCAGGCCGGCGACAGCGACGACGGCCAGGCGCCGCTGTCGGAACTGCAAGGCATGCATGTGGTCATCGAGGAAAAGCTCGATGGCGCCAATGCCGCCGTGTCGTTCACTTCCGCAGGCGAACTGCTTCTGCAATCGCGCGGCCACTACCTCGCGGGCGGCGCCGGCGAGCGGCAGTTCAACCTCTTCAAGCACTGGGCCGCCGCGCATGAGGCGGCGCTGCTGGAGCGGCTCGAAGACCGCTATGTGATGTACGGCGAATGGTGCTTCGCCAAGCACAGCTGCTGGTACGACCGGCTGCCGGCCTTCTTCCTGGAGTTCGACATCTATGACCGGCAGTCGCAGTGCTTCCTCTCGACGCCGGCGCGGCATGCGCTGCTCGAAGGCAGCCCGGTGCTGCCGGTGCCCGTGCTCTACGAAGGCGAGATGCCGCGCCAAGCGAAAGCATTGCAGGCGCTCGTGCGGCCCTCGCTGGCCCGCAGCGCAAGCTGGAGGTCCGCTTTCGAAGCTGCGGTGGCGCAGGAAGGCCAGCCGCTCGATCTGGTTCGGCAGCAGACCGACCTGTCCGACCTCGCCGAGGGCCTGTACCTCAAGACCGAGTCCAACGGCCAGGTGACGGGCCGCTACAAGTGGGTGCGCCCGGACTTCGTCCAGACCATCCTCGACTCGGGCTCGCACCACAGCCGACGGCCGGTGCTGCCCAACCAGCTCGCGCCGGGCGTGGACCTCTACGCGCCGACGCCGCAGCTGACCTGGCAGGACCTGGGCCTGCGCACATTGCGCGATCCGGCCGAACTGACGACCACGGGGAGAAAGCGATGAACTTCGACGACCTGCGCGCCCTGGTGCCCGAGCCCGGCAAGGACACCGACTGGGCGCAATGCTGCGATCTGCTGCCGGCCCTGCTGCGCCTCGAAGAGACGCCGCAGGACCCGTACTACCACGCCGAAGGCAACGTCGGCATCCACACGCGCATGGTGCTCGACGCCCTGATGCAGGACGAGCACTACCGCCGCTCCGACGCCGACCGCCGCTTCGTGCTGTTCATGGCCTGCCTGCTGCACGACATCGCCAAGCCCGACACCACGGTGATCGACGAAGCCAGCGGCCGCATCGGCCAGCCGGGCCACTCGCGCCGGGGCGCGGTCGACGTGCGCGTGCTGATGTGGAAGGCTCGCGTGCCCTTCGCGCTGCGCGAGGCGGTGTGCCGGATCATCGCGGTGCACCAGGTGCCATTCCACGCCTTCGCCTCGCGCAAGGGCGTGCGGCCGGAGTGGCTGGTTCACAAGCTCTCGTGGGAGCTGAGCCTGCCCGACCTGTGCTGCGTGGCGCGCTGCGACATGCTCGGGCGCCACTACGAGAAGCGCGCGGACAGCATGGCCGACATCGCGCTCTTCGAGCAGCTGGCGCAGGAGGAAGGCTGCTGGGAGGGCCCTCGAAAGATGGCCGACGCCCACACGCGCCTGGCCTACTTCCGCGGCGCCGACACCAGCCCCGACTACCCGCTGTTCCAGAACGCCGGATCGCAGGTGACGGTGATGTGCGGCCTGCCCGCCAGCGGCAAGAACCACTGGGTGGCGCAGCACCGCAAGGGCTGGCCGGTGGTGTCCTTCGACGATGCCCGCGCCGAACTCGGCCTGAAGCACGGCGAGAACGACGGCCTCGCCGCGCACCACGCGGTCGACCAGGCGAAGGCGCTGCTGCGCAGGCAGGAATGCTTCGTCTGGAACGCCACGCACCTGAGCCAGCAGATGCGCACCAAGACGCTCGACCTGCTGTGGGCCTACCACGCGCACATCGAGCTGGTGTACCTGGAAGCGCCGCACGCGGAGCTGATGCGCCGCAACCGCGAGCGCGACACCACGCTGTCGAACGCGGGCATCGAGCGCATGCTGCACCGCTGGGAGCTGCCGGCGCCGGTGGAGGCGCACGAGACGGTCTACGAAGTGCAGGCCTGAAGCAAGCGCGGACCTGAAAAGCAGAAGGCCCGCCGGTTCACCCCGGCGGGCCTTCTTATATATATGTGTGCGTGCGGCGTCCGCTCAGAACGGCAGCTTCGGCCCGCCGGGGCCACCCATTCCGCCCAGGCCCTTCATGCCGCCCATGCGCTTCATCATCTTCATGAGGCCGCCGCCCTTCATCTTCTTCATCATTCCCTGCATCTGCTCGAACTCGTTGAGCAGGCGGTTCACTTCCTGGACCTGCACGCCGGCACCGGCCGCGATGCGGCGCTTGCGCGTGGCCTTCAGCAGCTCGGGCTTGCGCCGCTCCAGCGGAGTCATGCTGTTGATGATGCCTTCCTTGCGGCGGATGTCGCGCTCGGCGCGGCTCAGGTCGGCCTCGCTGGCCTTGGCGGCCATCTGCGTGGGCAGCTTGTCCATCAGGCTGGAGAGGCCGCCCATCTGCTTCATCTGCTGCAGCTGGCCGAGGAAGTCGTTGAGGTCGAAGCCCGCGCCGCTCTTGACCTTGGCGGCGAGCTTCTGCGCCGCCGCCACGTCGACGCCGGCCGTGACCTGCTCGACCAGCGCCACGATGTCGCCCATGCCCAGGATGCGGCCGGCGTGGCGTTCGGCGTCGAACACCTCCAGGCCGTCGATCTTCTCGCTCACGCCCGCGAACTTGATCGGCACGCCCGTGACCTGCCGCACCGACAGCGCCGCGCCGCCACGCGAATCGCCGTCGGTCTTGGTCAGGATGATGCCGGTGAGCGGCAGCGCTTCCTTGAAGGCTTTGGCGGTATTGACTGCGTCCTGGCCCTGCATGGCGTCGACCACGAACAGGGTTTCGACCGGGTCGAGCGCGGCGTGCAGCTGCTTGATTTCGGCCATCAGCACTTCGTCGATGGCCAGGCGGCCGGCCGTGTCGACCAGCAGCACGTCGAAATAGTGGCGCCTGGCGTGGTCGAGCGCGGCGCGCGCGATGTCCAGCGGCTTCTGGTCGGGCGTGCTGGGGAACCACTCGGCGCCGGCCTGCTTCGTGACGGTCTTGAGCTGCTCGATGGCGGCGGGGCGATACACGTCGCCCGACACGGTGAGCACCTTCTTCTTGCGCTTCTCGATCAGGTGCTTGGCCAGCTTGGCGGTGGTGGTGGTCTTGCCGGCGCCCTGCAGGCCGGCCATCAGGATCACCGCCGGCGGCTGGGCCGCGAGGTTGATGTCGGAAACGCCCTCGCCCATGGTGGCGGCAAGTTCGCGGTTGACGATGCCCACCAGCGCCTGGCCCGGCTTGAGCGAGCCCAGCACTTCCTGGCCGAGAGCCTTCTCCTTCACGCGGGCGACGAAATCGCGCACGACGGGCAGGGCCACGTCGGCTTCCAGCAGCGCCATGCGCACCTCGCGCAGCATGTCCTGCACGTTGCTTTCGGTGATGCGGGCCTGGCCGCTCATCGTCTTGACGAGGCGGGAGAACTTTTCTGTGAGGGCGGTGGCCATGAGGGGGATGCCTTGCTGCCCGCTATGGCGCGGGCCGGATGAGAAGCCTGGGAGACGGGAAAGAACTTGAAGCCGGGCGCCGGGAACGCAATAGCGAGACGCTAAACTCCGGCCGATGATTTTAGCGATCCCCTCCCCGCTCGGCGTGGCTCTGGGCATCGCCACCGCGGTTGCCTACGGTTTTGTCGCCGCCGCCGGCGCCAGATTCAGCCGCCAATCGACCCAATGGACGCTCGGGATCGCATGGCTGCTGCACGCCGCCGCTCTCGCCCATGGTCTCGTCGGCAGCGAACCGCGCTTCGGTTTCGCGCCCGCGCTGTCGGTCACGGCCTGGCTGGTGCTCACTGTCTACGCGGTCGAAAGCCGCATGTATCCGCAACTGAAGGTGCGTCGCGCGCTCGCCTGGCTGGGCGCGGCCGCGGTGCTGCTGGCCATCCTGTTTCCCGGCACGCCGCTGCACGTGACGGCCTCGCCATGGCTGCCGCTGCACCTGGCGCTGGGCATCGCCTCGTACGGCCTTTTCGGCGCCGCCGTGGTGCACGCCTGGCTCATCACCCGCGCAGAGAAGCAGATCCGCCTGGCCGCGGCCGTGGAGCCGCAAGGCGGCGTGCCGCTGCTCACGCTCGAGCGGCTCACCTTCCGCTTCGTCACCGCCGGCTTCGTGCTGCTGTCGGCCACGCTGCTGGCGGGCCTGCTGTTCAGCGAGCAGCTGTACGGCGCCGCCGGCCGTGCCTGGAAATGGGACCACAAGACCATCTTCTCGGTGCTCGCCTGGATCAGCTTCGCGATCCTGCTGATCGGCCGCGCCCGCTTCGGCTGGCGCGGGCGCACCGCGCGCCGCGTGCTCTATGCCGGCTCGGCGCTGCTGCTGCTGGCCTACGTCGGCTCGCGCTTCGTGCTCGAAGTGGTTCTCGCGCGCCCCCCCGTCTGAAATGAAATACCTCCTCGTCCTCGCGGTGCTCTGGGTCGCGATCTGGCTCTGGCGCAAGAACCGGCGCGAAGAAATGCACGACGCCATGCGCGAGCGTGCGGCCAAGGCACGGCAACAGCAGCGCACGGCCCCCAGCCAGCCGCAGGCCATGGTGCGCTGCGCCCATTGCGGCCTGCACCTGCCGGCGACCGACGCCATCGCCGGCCCCGGCGGCGCGGTCTACTGCAGCACCGCGCACCGCGAAGCCGCCACGCAGCAATGAGCACGCCCCTGTGGTCGCGCGGCGAGCCGGTCACCGACTGGGACGTGCTCGACCAGGGCCCGGCCGAGAGCTCGGCGCTGGGCCGCCTCTGGCGCGGCTTCATGGGCGCGCGCTGCTTCGTCGCGCTGGTGCTGGTGCTGCTGCAGGGCGTGGCGTTCGCGATCGGCCAGACCATGCAGACGGCGGCCATCGCCGTCTCGGCGCTGTACCTGGCCGCGACATGGCTGGGCATGCGCTACTCGCGCTTCCAGCCGCCGATCCGGGGCTTCGCCGCGTCGTGGCTGATGACCATCGGCATCGACCTGGCGGCCTTCGCCGCCTTGCAGGTGCTGCAGGGCGGCAACGTCAACTACACGCCGCTGTTCGCGCTGCCGGTGCTCATGAGCGCGGTGCTGGGCACCATGATCGTGAGCCTGGGCACCACTGCCACCGTCACGCTGCTGCTGCTGGCCGACGCGGGCTGGCACTGGCTGCAGCAGCCCGTCGACTCGTCTTCGCGCTTCGTGCAGGCGGCGCTCACCGGCACCGGCTTCTTCGTGGTGGCGCTGCTCGCGCACGAGATGGCCCGCCGGCTGGCGCGCGAGGAAGCGGTGGCGCAGCGCAACCGCAGCAGCGCGCAGATGCAGGCGCAGGTCAACGACCTGGTGATCGAGACGCTGAGCGAAGGCGTGCTGGTGATCGACGCCGAAGGCCTGGTGCATGCGGCCAACCCCGCGGCCGACGCCATCCTCGGCCAGGGCCTGGCCAGGCTGACGCTGCCCTTCCCGCTGCATGCGCAGCCGGCCTGGCACGCACTGGCCGCGCTGGCCCGCCAGACCTTCGCGCGCCGGGCGCCGCAGACGGAGGAAATTCCGGTGGCGCAGGCGCGCGGCGCGGCGCGCGAGGTGCGCGTGCGCACTCGCCTCACGCCCGCCAGCGAGAAGCGCGCGGACAGCCTGTGCGTGATGTTCCTGCAGGACCTGCGCGAGCTCGAGGCGCGCATCCGCACCGAGAAGCTGGCGGCCATGGGCCGCATGTCGGCCGCCGTGGCGCACGAGATCCGCAACCCGCTGGCCGCCATCACACAGGCCAGCGCGCTGCTCAACGAAGACCTGACCGACCCCGCGCACCGCAAGCTGACGAGCATGGTGCAGCACAACGCGCAGCGCCTGGCGCGCATCGTGGACGACGTGCTCGACGTTTCCCGCGCGCGCCAGCAGCGCGTGCTCTCGCTGGGCGAGCAGCTGGTGCTCGACCCCGCGGTGCAGGTGCTGGCCGAGGAATGGGTGCGCCAGACGCAGCGCAAGGGCGTGCTCATGTCGTTCGACGCGCCCGCCAGCGAGGTGCGCTTCGACGCCGAACACCTGCGCCGGCTGATCGTGAACCTGCTGGACAACGCCTCGCGCTACGCCGGCACGCGCGAGGGCTCGATCCAGGTGCTGACCGCGCTGCAACGCAGCGGCACCAGCCGCCCGAGCCTGATGGTGTGGAGCGACGGCGCACCGCTCGAACCGGCGGTGCAGCGGCACCTGTTCGAGCCGTTCTTCTCCTCGGAGAGCCGCTCCAGCGGCCTGGGCCTTTTCCTGTGCCGCGAGCTGTGCCGGCGGCACGGCGCCACCATCGGCTACGAGCGCCGCGCGCTGGTGCCGGGCGGGCCCGAGGGCAATGAATTCTTCGTCAGCTTCGCCCCCAGCGAAAACCGGCTGACACAATAGCGCCCGTGAGCAACTCCCCCTCTTCTTCCACCCAGCGGCCGGCGCAGATCCTGGTCATCGACGACGAGCCCGATCTGCGCACGCTGTACGAGCTGACGCTGCTGCGCGAGGGCTATCGCGTCGAGGCAGCGGGCAGCGTGTCGGAAGCCTGGCAGCACCTGGAGGCCGCGCGCTTCGACGCGGTGATCACCGACATGCGGCTGCCCGACGGGCAGGGCATGGAGATCATCCACCGCATCCAGAAGAATCAGCGCAGCGAGCGCTGCGTGGTGATGACCGCCTACGGCTCCGCCGAGAACGCGGTGGAGGCGCTGAAGGCCGGCGCCTTCGACTACCTCACGAAGCCGGTCGACCTCAAGCAGTTCCGCGCGGTGGTGGCTTCCGCCGTGCAGGCGCGGACGACGCCGCAGCCGCTGGCCAAGCCTGTGCAGGCGACGCCCGCTGGAAGCAACAGGGCCGAAGCAGAGGCGGCGCCTACGTCCGGCATCGGCATCGCCGCGCTCGACCGGCTGGTGGGCGAATCGGAGCCGATGCGGCTGGTCAAGTCGCGCATCGCCAAGGTGGCGCGGGGCATGGCGCCGGTGCTGGTGCGCGGCGAATCGGGTACCGGCAAGGAACTGGTCGCGCGCGCGGTGCATGCCTGCAGCCAGCGCAGCGAAGGCCCCTTCGTCGCGGTGAACTGCGGCGCGATTCCCGAGAACCTGCTCGAGGCCGAGTTCTTCGGGGCGAAGAAGGGCTCGTACACCGGATCCTCGCAGGATCGCGACGGCTACTTCCAGGCCGCGCGCGGCGGCACGCTGTTCCTCGACGAAATCGGCGACCTGCCGCTGGCGATGCAGTCGAAGCTGCTGCGCGCGATCCAGGAGCGCAGCGTGCGCTCGATCGGCTCGACGCAGGAAGAAGCCGTCGACGTGCGCATCGTCAGCGCCACCCACAAGGACCTGCACTCCGAAGTGCAGGCAGGCCGCTTCCGGCAAGACCTCTTCTACCGCCTCAACGTGATCGAGATCGCGGTGCCCGCATTGCGCGACCGCCGCGAGGACCTGCCCGCGCTGTGCAACGCGCTGCTTTCGCGCATCGCACAAGACGGCGGGCTGCCGGTGCCGCACCTGTCTGACGAACTGCTGCGCCGCCTCGCGCAGCATCCGCTGAACGGCAACGTGCGCGAGCTCGAGAACCTGCTGCACCGCGCGGTGGCGCTGAACGATGGCGACGAGCTGCATCTGGATCTGATGGGCGGCTTCACGGCCGCGGCCGAAGCTGCCGCGTCCTCCGCGCCAGCCCCGCTGTCGCCCGTCGGTGCCGATGCGCTTGCCGTGCCGGCACCGGCGCCGAGTGCGCCCGTGGTGGCACCGCCCAGGGCCGCGCCGCCGCCGCTGCCCTCCGACCTGCAGGCCTACCTCGACCAGCAGGAGCGCGAGATTCTCGTGCGCGCGCTGCACGAGAGCGGCTTCAACCGCACTGCCGCCGCCGCCCGGCTGGGCATGAGCCTGCGCCAGATCCGCTACCGCATCGCGCGGCTGGGCATCACCACGCCCAACGGCGACGATGGTGCGAACAGCAGCCATGCCGACGACTGAAGAAGCCCCCCCGGCGTCTGGCGACGCACTCTGGCGGGCCGGCTGGTACCGCTTCGCGAAAGCCCTGCCCTCTCCCAACTTCGGGCCCCGGCCGCGGGGCGCGCAGATCGACCTCATCGTGCTGCACTCGATCAGCCTGCCGCCCGGCGAGTACGGCGGCGACGAGGTGCAGAGGCTTTTCACCAACCGGCTCGACTGGGACGCGCACCCCTACTTCCAGGCCATACGCGGGCTGGAGGTTTCGTCGCATTTCTACGTGCGGCGCAACGGCGAACTCTGGCAGTTCGTGAGCTGCGACGACCGCGCCTGGCATGCGGGCGTGTCGTCCTGGCGCGGCCGCGAAAACTGCAACGACTACTCCATCGGCATCGAGCTGGAGGGCCTGGAAGGCCAGCCCTTCGAGGAGCCTCAATACGAGACGCTCGCGAGCCTGTGCGCCGCCATCGCGCAGCATTTTCCGGTCGGGCACATCGCCGGCCACGAGCACGTCGCGCCGGGGCGCAAGCAGGACCCGGGCGCCGGCTTCGACTGGCGCCTGCTGCGCGAACAGCTCGGCTGGAATCCACAGATGTTTCCCGAGCAGGTGATCCGGCTCTAATTTTTTCAATCGCGCGGCGGCTTGCGATGCGACGCTCATGCGCCGCAGCAAAGAGAATCTTTCAAACGCGCGATGCAGCAACCATGCGCCCTGCAGGCCCAAATCGGCCTGCAAGCCACGGCCCATGCGGGTTGCAGGACCATAGGCCAGTATTCATGGGGCATCTTTGCAGGTGTTCTATTGCGGAAGTAATACCGGCAATCCTTGTATCCATAGGAAAACGCTACATCTAGTGGGTTGTACGCCCCGTGCACCCTAGATATAGTGTCCCCCGTCCGGTACCGTACACCGGTGCGGCGCCGGGCCAGGTGCCGCCATCCAACAAGAATTGCCAACTGAGAGGAAGCGAATGCAAACAGCCCTGAACCCCCAATCGACCCCGCGTGCCATCCCCTCCACGCCGTCGCAGCAGCAGCGAGACACTGCTGGCTCCCCCGCCGGCCAGAACCTGGCCCACTACCAGATCATCCGCCGCAACGGCGCCGTCGTTCCCTTCGAGCCGAACAAGATCGCCATCGCGATGATGAAGGCCTTCCTGGCCGTGCACGGCACGCAGGGCGCGGCATCGGCCAGCGTGCGCGAGACGGTCGACACGCTCACGCAGGGCGTGATCCGCGCGCTGGTGCGTTCGCGTCCGGGCGGCGGCACCTTCCACATCGAGGACGTGCAGGACCAGGTCGAGCTCGGCCTGATGCGCGGCGGCCACCATGAGATCGCCCGCGCCTACGTGCTGTACCGCGAGCGCCGCACGCAGGAGCGCTCGAAGCAGGGCGAGCAGGAAGTGCCGGCCGCTCCCGCGCTGCACGTGCTGGACAAGGGCGAGTTGGTCGCGCTCGACCTGAACGAACTCAAGAGCCTGATCGAGTCGGCCTGCGAAGGCCTGGGCGACAGCATCACGGCCGCTCCCATCGTCGCCGAGACGATGCGCAACCTGTACGACGGCGTGCCGCTCGACGAGGTCTACAAGGCCTCGATCCTGGCGGCCCGTACGCTGATCGAAAAAGACCCCGACTACACCTTCGCCACCGCACGCCTGCTGCTGCACACGATCTTCAAGGAGATCATCGGCCGCGAAGTGCTGCCCGCCGAGCGCGCCACCGCCTACGCCGACTACTTCCCGCAGTTCATCAAGAAGGGCGTGGACAACGACCTGCTCGACGAGAAGCTGCTGCAGTACGACCTGCCCCGCCTGGGCGCGGCCCTGAAACCCGAGCGCGACAACCAGTTCGACTACCTCGGCCTGCAGACCCTGTACGACCGCTACTTCCTGCACGTGCGCAAGACCCGCATCGAGCTGCCGCAGGCCTTCTTCATGCGCGTGGCCATGGGCCTGTCGCTCAACGAGATCGACCGCGAAGCGCGCGCCATCGAGTTCTACGAGGTGCTGTCGTCGTTCGACTTCATGTCGAGCACGCCCACGCTGTTCAACGCCGGCACGCTGCGCTCGCAGCTGTCGAGCTGCTACCTGACCACGGTGCCCGACGACCTGGACGGCATCTACGAGTCGATCAAGGAAAACGCGCTGCTGTCGAAGTTCGCCGGCGGCCTGGGCAACGACTGGACCCGCGTTCGCGCGCTCGGCAGCCACATCAAGGGCACGAACGGCGAATCGCAGGGCGTGGTGCCCTTCCTGAAGGTGGTGAACGACACGGCCGTGGCCGTGAACCAGGGCGGCAAGCGCAAGGGCGCCGTCTGCACCTACCTCGAAACCTGGCACCTCGACATCGAGGAGTTCCTGGAGCTGCGCAAGAACACCGGCGACGACCGCCGCCGCACGCACGACATGAACACCGCCAACTGGATCCCCGACCTGTTCATGCGCCGCGTGATGGAAAAGGGCACCTGGACGCTGTTCTCGCCCTCCAACGTGCCCGACCTGCACGACCTGTTCGGCGCCGAGTTCGAGAAGGCCTACGTCGCCTACGAAGAGAAGGCTGCCCGCGGCGAGATCAAGCCGAGCCGCACCATCCAGGCGACCGACCTGTGGCGCAAGATGCTCACGATGCTGTTCGAGACCGGCCACCCCTGGATCACGTTCAAGGATGCCTGCAACGTGCGCTCGCCGCAGCAGCACGCCGGCGTCGTGCACTCGTCGAACCTGTGCACCGAGATCACGCTGAACACCAGCGACACCGAAACCGCCGTGTGCAACCTGGGTTCGGTGAACCTGCTGCAGCACCTGAAGGACGGCAAGGTCGACCAGGAGAAGCTGAAGAAGACCGTGTCGACCGCGATGCGCATGCTCGACAACGTGATCGACATCAACTACTACGCCGTGAAGAAGGCGCGCGACTCGAACCTGCGCCACCGTCCGGTCGGCCTGGGCCTGATGGGCTTCCAGGACGCGCTGTACGAACTGCGCATTCCCTACGCCTCGCAGGAAGCCGTGCAGTTCGCCGACGAGTCGATGGAAGCCATCTGCTACCACGCCTACTGGGCCTCGACCGAGCTGGCCAAGGAGCGCGGCAAGTACTCGAGCTACAAGGGTTCGCTGTGGGACAAGGGCGTGCTGCCGATCGACTCGCTCGACCTGCTCGAGAAGCAGCGCGGCGGCTACGTCGAGGTCGACCGCTCGGCCACCCTCGACTGGGACGCGCTGCGCTCGAAGATCAAGGCCGACGGCATGCGCAACTCGAACTGCGTGGCGATTGCTCCGACCGCGACCATTTCGAACATCATCGGCGTGGACGCCTCGATCGAGCCCTGCTTCGGCAACCTCTCGGTCAAGTCGAACCTGTCGGGCGAATTCACCGTGATCAACCACTACCTGGTGCGCGACCTCAAGCGCCTGGGCCTGTGGGACGACGTGATGGTGATGGACCTGAAGCACTTCGACGGTTCGCTGCGTCCCATCGACCGCGTGCCGCAGGACGTGAAGGCGCTCTACGCCACCGCGTTCGAGATCGAGACCACGTGGCTGGTGGAAGCCGCCGCGCGTCGCCAGAAGTGGATCGACCAGGCGCAGTCGCTGAACATCTACATGGCCGGCGCATCGGGCAAGAAGCTCGACGACACCTACAAGCTCGCATGGCTGCGCGGCCTGAAGACGACCTACTACCTGCGCACGCAGAGCGCGACGCACGCAGAGAAGTCGACGGTGCAGTCGGGCCGCCTCAACGCGGTGTCGTCGGGCAACGGCGAAGCGACTTCTTCCTCCGGCATGAGCGCGCTCGAAGCCGCTGCTGCTGCGGCAAAGGCGCAGATGAGCGCGATTCCCGCCACCGACATCGCGTTCTGCGGCGTGGACGATCCGACCTGCGAAGCGTGCCAATAAACGCTTCGGTGCTCGCGACAACAACTCAGTGAGGTGCTCGCGAAATCGCGCGACGTTCAATCAATCAAGGCATTGACTGACATCGCGCGATGCATGCGAGCAACATAACAACCACATAAATGGCGTGCGATGTGAACGAGCACTTTGCAACTCACATCGTTACTCCGATAATTTGAGCATTGGATTTTTCTATGTTGACCTGGGACGAAGAAGTCAAGCCCTCCTTACCAAAGGATATGCAACAAGGTTTGCAGCACCACAACGCATCGACCGGCGGATTGCCCGCAGGCCGTTCGGTGGACGCTCCGGCTTCGTCTTCCGTCGCGCAACCCGCCCTCCGCACCTTCAGCACGCTCGATGACGGCGCGCAGGTGCGCCCGGTTGCCACCGCCGCTCCTGCAGCAGCAACGCCCGCAGTCGCCGCCCAATCCACCCAGCGCGTCAAGGCTTCGGACAAACGCATCATCAACGGCCAGACCGACGTCAACCAGCTGGTGCCGTTCAAGTACAAGTGGGCGTGGGAGAAGTACCTCGCCACCTGCGCCAACCACTGGATGCCGCAGGAAGTGAACATGACGCGCGACATCGCGCTCTGGAAAGATCCGAACGGCCTGAGCGAAGACGAGCGCCGTATCGTCAAGCGCAACCTCGGCTTCTTCGTGACCGCCGACTCGCTGGCCGCCAACAACATCGTGCTGGGCACCTACCGCCACATCACGGCGCCCGAATGCCGCCAGTTCCTGCTGCGCCAGGCTTTCGAGGAAGCGATCCACACGCACGCGTACCAGTACATCGTCGAGTCGCTCGGCCTGGACGAGAGCGAGATCTTCAACGCCTACAACGAGGTGCCGTCGATCCGCGAGAAGGACCAGTTCCTGATCCCGTTCATCGACGCCATCAGCGACCCCAACTTCCACACCGGCACGCCCGAGGCCGACCAGAAGCTGCTCAAGTCGCTCATCGTGTTCGCCTGCCTGATGGAAGGCCTCTTCTTCTACGTCGGCTTCACGCAGATTCTCGCGCTGGGCCGCCAGAACAAGATGACCGGCGCCGCCGAGCAGTACCAGTACATCCTGCGCGACGAGTCGATGCACTGCAATTTCGGCATCGACCTGATCAACCAGCTCAAGCTCGAGAACCCCGGCCTCTGGACGGCGGAGTTCAAGGCGGAGATCAAGGCGCTCTTCCTGCGCGCTGTCGAGCTCGAATACAGATACGCCGAAGACACCATGCCCCGTGGCGTGCTCGGCATGAACGCCTCCATGTTCAAGGGCTACCTGCGCTACATCGCCAACCGGCGTGCACAGCAGATCGGCCTCGAAACGCTCTTCCCGAACGAAGAAAATCCGTTCCCGTGGATGAGCGAAATGATTGACCTGAAGAAAGAGCGCAATTTCTTCGAAACCCGCGTGATCGAATACCAGTCGGGTGGTGCGCTCTCCTGGGATTGAATCTTTCGAAAAGAATTAATGAATTCAAGAATTGCCCTTGCCACCGATCGCGCCGAAGAGCGCGGCATGGACGAGGGCTCAGGTGTTCATGGTGCTGGAGCAAAGATTCCAACACCATGAATCGCTTCACGTTACCCAACGTGCGTGGAGTGCTTCAATAGGTTGATTTTTTCAACTTGATCAAGGAGAAATAGAAATGGCAACTGCAAAGAAAGCTCCGGCTAAGAAAGCCGCTGCAAAGAAGGCTCCGGCTAAGAAGGCCGTCGCCGCCAAGAAGGCTCCTGCCAAGAAGGTAGCCGCCAAGAAGGCACCGGCCAAGAAGGTCGCTGCCAAGAAGGCTCCGGCAAAGAAGGTAGCAGCGAAGAAGGCAGCACCGGCGAAGAAGGCCGCTGCCAAGAAGGCTCCTGCCAAGAAGGCCGTAGCGAAGAAGGCGCCTGCGAAGAAGGCTGCTGCCAAGAAGGCCCCGGCGAAGAAGGCCGCTGCCAAGAAGGCGCCTGCGAAGAAGGCTGCTGCCAAGAAGGCCCCTGCCAAAAAGGCTGCGGCCAAGAAAGCCGCGAAAAAGCCTGCTGCCAAGAAGCCTGCTGCGAAGAAGGCTCCCAAGGCCGCTGCTCCTGCCAAGGCTGCCGCCGTAGCGCCTGCCCCTGCGGCGCAAACGACGCTGAACCCCCAGGCAGCCTGGCCGTTCCCCACGGCCAGCAAGCCCTGAGTTTCTCAGCGGCCTTGAAGGCAAAAAGCCCGGCACCTCACGGTGCCGGGCTTTTTTTATCGCCTCTTATCGCCCTTCCAGGCGCTCTCTCAAAGAGAAGATCAGACGCCCAGCGCCTTGCGATCGATCTCGTAGTTCTGCGGGCCACGCTGCGCAATCTTGATCGCGCCGACCTTGTTGCCCAGCGCCGCGCACTGTGCGAGCGGCCAGCCCTTTTCCAGACCGAAGAGCAGCGCGCCACGCCATGCGTCGCCGCAGCCCGTGGGCTCGACCACCTCGGTGGCCACCACGCCCGGCACGTGCTCGCGCTCGCCATCGGTCCAGATCTCGCAGCCCTCGGCCGCCAGCGTGACCACGAGGCCGCGCACGCGCCTGGAGATCTCCGCAAGGCTCCAGCCGGTGCGCTGCGACAGCATCTTTCCTTCGTAATCGTTCACCACCACCCAGCTCGCCAGATCGACGAAATGGCGCAGCGCCTCGCCGTCGAACATCGGCAGGCCCTGGCCCGGATCGAACACGAAGGGGATGCCCGCTGCGGCGAACTGCTCAGCGTGCTGCAGCATCGCGTCGCGGCCATCGGGGGCGATGATGCCGAGCTTGATGTCCTCGCGCGCAGCCACCTTAGTGACGTGCGCCTGCTGCATCGCGCCGGGGTGGAAGGCGGTGATCTGGTTGTTGTCGACGTCGCTCATGATCATCGCCTGCGCGGTGAAGGTGTCGTCGAGCTGGCGCACGAACTCCGTGCTGATGCCCAGCGAGCGCATGCGCTCGAGGTACGTGGCGCCGTCGCTGCCCAGCGTGGCCATAGGCAGCGCCGTGCCGCCCAGCGCATTGAGGCTGTAGGCGATGTTGCCCGCGCAGCCGCCGAAGTCGCGGCGTAGCGTCGGCACCAGGAACGACACATTGAGGATGTGCAGTTGATCAGGAAGGATCTGGTCGGCGAACCGGCCCTCGAAAGTCATGATGGTGTCGAATGCGAGGGAACCGCAAATCACTGCTGCCATGGTTAGCCGTTGGTGTGTTGAGTGGTGGATGAAAGCGAGAAGGACACACGCGCGCACGCGCCCCGCTCAGGGATAGAAAGCCTCGACGCGATAACCCGCGACCGGCGGCAGCGCCGCCGCTTCCGAAGCGGACAAGGTCAGGGGCAGCGAGGCCGCGCGATCCGCGCGCGCCTGCAACACCGCCGGAGCGCCGTAGTCCGCCGGCATCAGCACGCGGCGCACCACGGCGCGCTCCTGCGTGTCGAGCAGCGAGAGCTCGACGGCCGGCATCGCGAGCGGCACGGTGGCGCCGTTGCGCAGGGTGAAGCTCAGGCGGTAGTCGTTGCCGCCGCTCTTCTCGCGCGCGAAGGCCGCGCCTTCGATCACGATGTCGCCGATCTGGCGCAGCGCGCCGAGCTCGCAGCCGGTGTACTGGCACAGCGCCGCAAGCGCGGGCCGCAGGTTGGGCTGGCGCGCGACGATGCCGTCCCGTTCATGGCGAACGATCTGCAGAACCAGCAACAGCCCCGCAAGAACCGCCAGCAGGACCAGCAGCACCCGCACACCCCTGCGCTGCCAGAAGCCCGGCGCCTTTTCCAGCGGCTCGTCGTCCTCCGCGAAGGGATGCCCCGGCGGCGGCTCGAAGATCGGCGAGAGCACCGGATCGGGCTCGTCGGCTCCGCTTTCGGTCTCTTCCCGCACCACCAGGGCCGGCGATGCCTTCGCAGCCGCACGCTCCTCGCGCGCCTTGGCGCTTGCGATCTTGGCCGACTTTGCACGAGCCCGGCGCAGCGCCTTCTGCATCTGGACCTGGTCGTGCTCCTTCTCCAACTGCTCGCGTTCGTCCGCGGCACCACCGTCGTCGGCGGCGTCGTCATCGCTCGCACGCTCGATGAGCGCGCGCGTCTTGACGATGCGCGGCGTGACCGGCAGCGGCGGCGCCGGTGGTGGCGGCGCGGGCGACGGAGACGCGAGATTCAGGTCGATGTTCGGAAACGGCGGCAGCGTGCTCGGCGGTGGCTTCCAGGCGGGCTGCGTGGCGTCGAGGTCGGACCACGGCTCGTCGGCGGCGAGGCCGTGCTCGGGCAGGGTCAGCGAGAACGCGGGCAGCGGCGACGCCGGCGCAGGAGGCGGCGACTGCACCAGCGGCGACACGGTCTTCGGCGTGGGGTCGAGCACTAGGGCATCCGGCGGAAGCAGGTGCTCCTCGTCCGTGAGCCAATCCTTGCGCTGGCGCTGATGCTCGGGCTCGTCGTCGAAGAAGTCCGCATCCTCGGCGGATGACGACAGGGGTTGCTCCGGCTCCTCGAGTCCGGGCTCGACCGGGGGCAAGGGTTCCGGTGCAGGCGAAGGCGCCGGCTCCGCAGCAGGCTGCTCGACCAGCCCCGGCATGAAGCCACTGCCCTGCACCGCCGGCGACGCACCAGGCGCAACCGCTGTCCCGCCGGTCCCTTCGGATGTCTCGTGCAGGTCGAGCGTCGCGTCGAACACGTTGCTGCAACGGCCGCAGCGCACCCAGCCATCCGAGATGCGAAGCTGGTCGCGCACCACCTTGAAGGTGGTGGTGCAGGCAGGGCAGCGCGTGACGAGACTCATGACCGGGCGATTGTAGGGTTGGGCCCTCGCCGCGCGAGGGGCTCAAGGCCACGCAAGAAACCGGCCGCGCGCGCCGCAGCAGCTCAGCAGCGGGCCGTCATGAGGATCCAGCCGTCCTCGCTGTCGCTGACTTCGAGCATCGCGTACGGTGCGTAGGCTTCCTTCAGTTCGTCGGCCTGGCGTTCGAGGATGCCGGCCATGACGAGCGAGCCGCCCGACTTCACATGGCCGCGCAGCAGCGGCGCGAGCAGCTTGAGCGGCGTGGCCAGGATGTTGGCCAGCACGACGTCGTATTCGCCCTTGGCGGCGTCGGGCAGGCCGGCCTTGAGCTTCACGCCGTTGGCTTCGGCGTTGAGCACGGTCGAGGAGACCGCTGCTTCGTCGATGTCGACGGCATCGATGTCGGTGGAGCCGAACTTCGCGGCGCCGATCGCCAGGATGCCAGAGCCGCAGCCGTAGTCGAGCACGCGCCTGCCGGCCAGGGCACCCTCGCCTCGCGTCGCGATCCAGCGCAGGCACATGCGGGTGGTGGGATGCGTGCCGGTGCCGAAGGCCAGGCCCGGATCGAGCCTGATGACCTGCTTGGCCTGCTCGGGCGGCTCGTGCCAGGTCGGCACGATCCAGAACTCGGGCGTGACTTCGACGGGCGCGAACTGCGATTGCGTCAGGCGCACCCAGTCCTGCTCGGGCACCGTCGCGATGCCGAGCACCTCGCAGCCTTCGTCAAAGAAGTCCTGCAGCGCGAGCACCGAAGCGGCGTCCTTGGCCTGCGCCTCGTCGGGAAAGAGCGCGATCACGCGCGAACGCTGCCAGCCCTCCTTGGGCGGCGGCATGCCAGGCTCGCCGAACAGCGCCTGCTCCGCATCGGTCTGCGCGTCAGCGTCTTCCACCGACACGCTCAATGCGTCGAGCGCATCGAGCGCTTCGCACAGCGTCTCGACCCGGTCTTCCGGCGCCATGAGGCGAAGTTCAAACATCGCGATGTTCCAGGCTCAGCGCTTGTGTGCGGCCAGCCACTCTTCGAGGTAGTGGATGTTGGTACCGCCGCTCATGAACTTGGCGTCGACCATCAGCTCGCGGTGCAGCGGGATGTTGGTCTGGATGCCTTCGATCACCGTTTCGTTCAGCGCCGTGCGCATGCGCGCCATCGCCTGCTCGCGCGTGTCGCCGTAGACGATGATCTTGCCGATCATCGAGTCGTAGTTCGGCGGCACGAAGTAGTTGGTGTACGCATGCGAGTCGACGCGCACGCCCGGGCCGCCCGGCGGGTGCCACATGGTGATGCGGCCCGGCGAGGGAGTGAACTTCCAGGCGTCTTCCGCGTTGATGCGGCACTCGATGGCGTGGCCGTTCATCTGGATCTGGCGCTGCGTGAACGGCAGGCGCTCACCCGCCGCGACCATGATCTGCGTCTTGACGATGTCGATGCCGGTGGTGAACTCGGTCACCGGGTGCTCCACCTGCACGCGCGTGTTCATCTCGATGAAGTAGAACTCGCCGTTCTCATAGAGGAACTCGAAGGTGCCGGCGCCACGGTAGCCGATCTTCTTGCAGGCCGCGGCGCAGCGCTCTCCGATCTTCTCGATCAGCTTGCGCGGGATGCCGGGCGCGGGCGACTCCTCGATCACCTTCTGGTGGCGGCGCTGCATGGAGCAGTCGCGCTCGCCGAGGTAGACGGCGTTCTTGTGCTTGTCGGCCAGCACCTGGATCTCGATGTGGCGCGGGTTCTGGAGAAACTTCTCCATGTACACGGCCGGATTGTTGAAGGCCGCCTGGGCTTCCGCCTTCGTCATCTGGATCGCGTTGACCAGCGCCGCCTCGGTGTGCACCACGCGCATGCCGCGGCCACCGCCGCCGCCGGCGGCCTTGATGATGACCGGGTAGCCGATGGCTCGCGCGATGCGCTTGTTGGTGGCGGCGTCGTCCGAGAGCTCGCCTTCGGAGCCGGGCACGCAGGGCACGCCGGCCTTGATCATCGCCTGCTTGGCCGACACCTTGTCGCCCATGGTGCGGATGTTGTCGGGCGTGGGGCCGATGAACTGGAAGCCGCTCTGCTCCACGCGCTCGGCGAAGTTCGCGTTCTCGCTCAGGAAGCCGTAGCCGGGGTGGATCGCCTCGGCGTCGGTCACCTCGGCCGCCGAGATGATCGCCGGCATGTTGAGGTAGCTCTGCGCCGATGGGGCCGGTCCGATGCAGACAGCCTCTTCGGCGAGCTTGATGTACTTGGCGTCGCGGTCGGCCTCGGAATAGACCATCACGGCCTTGATGCCGAGCTCGCTGCAGGCGCGCTGGATCCGGAGGGCGATTTCGCCGCGATTCGCAACCAGGATCTTCTTAAACATGTGCACCCCCGCGGCTGCATCGCCCGCACGCTGCGCGTGCCATGGCAATTTGACGGCCTTCGCCCGTCCGCGCCGAGGCGCGAGCCCCCCGGTTCGCAACCAGAATCTTCTTGAACATGCTTACTCGATGATGAACAGCGGCTGTCCGTATTCGACCGCCTGGCCGTTTTCGCCGAGGATCTGGGTGATGGTGCCGGACTTGTCGGCCTCGATTTCGTTGAGGATCTTCATCGCCTCGATGATGCAGAGGGTGTCGCCCTCGTTGACCTTGCTGCCGACCTCGACGAATGCCGGGGCGCCCGGGCTCGACGAACGGTAAAAAGTGCCGACCATCGGCGATTTCACCGCATGGCCGGACGGCGCGGTCTCGGCGGCAGGCGCAGCGGCCGCGGCAGGAGCCGCCGGGACGCTGACGGCCGCGGCCGGCGCGGCGGCAGCGGCCTGAGGCGCGGCCAGGGTTTGCACATACTGCACCGGAGCGGCGCCACCGCCCTTGACGATGCGAACCTTGCCTTCGGTTTCCGTGATTTCCAGTTCGGAAATATTCGATTCGGACACCAGATCGATCAGTGTCTTGAGTTTGCGCAGATCCATGGGACTCCAGTGCCGGCTGTGCCGGTCTTCAGGATATAACTTGTTCGAAAATCGGTGATTTTCGGCGTTCGGCGTCTAACGCCAGCGTAAGGAACTGATTCTAACCATGAACCAGTTCACGCCGCCAAGTCTCCAGGTCGGTCGCTTCGAGCTTGCCCATTTTACGGGCGGCCACGGAGCCGTTCGCGTTCAGGACCAGCGTGAAAGGCAGTCCGCCGCCCGTGTTGCCCAGGTTCTTGACCAGTTCGGTGCCCTGCAGGCCGGCCAGGCCCGTGGGATAGGTGACCGGCGTGCGCTGCAGGAACTTGCGCACGGCGCTCGGCTGGTCGATGGCCAATCCAATCACTTGCCATCCATTCGCACCATTTTGACGAAAGAAGGCGTCGATCATCGGCATTTCCTCGACGCAGGGCGGGCACCATGTCGCCCAGAAGTTCAGCAGCAGCGGCTTGCCCCGCAGGCTCGACAGGACGAGGTCACCGCCCTCCGGACGCTCGAAGCTCTGGGCCCAGAAGGCTGCGTCGAGCATCTCCTTGCCGCCCGCACCGCCCCCTGCACTGCGCTCCTTCCACCAGGCGCCGCCGAGCCCGGCCGCCGCAGCCGCGGCCGCCACGCCGGCATAGAGCATGCCGCGTCGGGTGGGCGAAGAAGTCATTCACTTGTCCTTTTCTCGTTCAATCAGTCGGCGCAATGCGGGCAGGTCACCGCGCGGCACGCGCCCCTGAGCATCAGGCTTCAGGGCCCCGCGCAGGTCGTCGAGGTCGTACACCAGCAGGTGCACGCCGATTTCCTCGCCGAGCGCGCGGCTCGGCGCATGCACGCTCAGGGCCTCGACCTGCTCGCCGTGGAAGCCGGTCACCATGCGCGGTTCGTAGTCCACGTGGTGATCGATCAGGGCTATCTCCGCCGATTTGGGATCATCGCAGAACAACTGAATATAAATGTCTGACAGCCGCGTGGCCGTTCCATGCCAGACGGCGCCGCCCACATGAGGGCGGAAGGCAGCCATGCGCTCCATCCATTCGAGCGCGAGCAGGCGCAACGCGTGCAATTCCTGTGGCTGCGTGTCGGCGCAGAAGAGCTCGATGTACTCGCGCACCTCGGCTTCGACCTCGTCGTTGTTCGGCAGCGCGGTGCGCGCCGAAAGCCCCAGGTCGCGCAAGGCCCGCCGCTTGGCGGGGCCGTATTCGAGCCCCTCCTCCACGACGAGGCGGGCTGCTGCGGCGGCGATTTCACGCTTGGACGTGTCCATCGGGGCATTTTGCCCGCAGTAGGCGCCCCTCACATGAACATCAGTACGCGGCACGGGACAAACGGGCGGCCCCGCCGAAGGGCCTGCACACCGCTTACCTAGAATCGACCGATGCACATTCATATCCTGGGTATCTGCGGCACCTTCATGGGCGGAGTGGCCGCCCTCGCGCGCGAAGCGGGCCATCGGGTCACGGGCTGCGACGCCGGCGTGTACCCGCCGATGAGCGACCAGCTGCGCGCCCTCGGCATCGACCTGATCGAGGGCTTCGGCGCCGACCAGCTCTCCCTGGCACCCGACATGTTCGTGGTCGGCAACGTGGTCTCCCGCGCGCGGCTGGCCGACGGCAGTCCCAAGTTCCCGCTGATGGAAGCCATCCTCGACGCCGGCAAGCCCTACACCAGCGGCCCGCAGTGGCTGGCCGAACACGTTCTGCTGGGCCGCCACGTGCTGGCGGTGGCCGGCACCCACGGCAAGACGACGACCACCTCGATGCTCGCCTGGATCCTCGAAAAGGGCGGCAAGTCCCCCGGCTTCCTGGTGGGCGGCGTGCCGCTGGACTTCGGCGTCTCGGCCCGGCTGGGCGACGGCCCTGCCTTCGTCATCGAGGCCGACGAGTACGACACGGCCTTCTTCGACAAACGCAGCAAGTTCGTGCACTACCGGCCGCGCACCGCGGTGCTGAACAACCTGGAGTTCGACCACGCGGACATCTTCGACGACCTTGCCGCCATCGAACGCCAGTTCCACCACCTCGTGCGCACCGTGCCCGGCACCGGCCGGCTGGTGGTGAACGCCACCGAGGAAAGCTTGCAGCGCGTGCTGGCCCAGGGCTGCTGGAGCGAACTCGCGCGCTTCGGCGCGGGCGGCGAGTGGCAGGCACGCGGCACCCACGACGCCTTCGAGGTGCTGCTGCGCGGCGAGGCGGTCGGCCGGGTCGAATGGGAGCTTTCCGGACTGCACAACCAGATGAATGCGCTGGCCGCCATTGCCGCGGCCGAGCATGTGGGCGTGGCGCCGGCCGACGCGGCCCGGGCGCTCGGCAGCTTCCGCAACGTGCGCCGGCGCATGGAACTGCGCGGCACGGTCGAAGGCAACGGCGGCGCGATCACGGTCTACGACGACTTCGCCCACCACCCCACCGCGATCCGCACCACGCTCGACGGCCTGCGCAAGAAGTTGGACGACGCTGGCCGCAAAAGTGAGCGCATCCTCGCTGCCTTCGAACCACGCAGCAACACAATGAAGCTGGGCGTCATGGCGGCGCAGTTGCCGTGGAGCCTGGAATCGGCCGACCTGTCGTTCTGCCACACGGCCGGCCTCGACTGGGACGTAGCCGCCGCGCTCGCGCCGATGGGCGATCGCGCGCAGGTCGCCGGTTCGATCGAACCGCTGGTGCAGCAGATCGTCGCCGCGGCCCGGCCGGGCGATCACATCGTCTGCATGAGCAACGGCGGCTTCGGCGGCGTGCACGACAAACTGCTTGCGGCCCTGCGCGCGGCGGCCACATCATGATCGCCATGCCGATCGCCCGAGCCCGCGAACTGGTCGAGACCCTGAAGCTCCAACCGCACCCCGAAGGGGGCTGGTACGCCGAGGTGTTCCGCTCCACATCGAGCGTCACGCCGGCCGATGGCCGCCCGCCGCGCAGCGCGCTGACCAGCATCTATTACCTGCTCGAGGCGGGCCAGCATTCGCGCTGGCACCGGGTGCTGTCCGACGAAGTCTGGGTGCACCTCGAAGGCGTGCCGCTCGCGCTGTGGACCTGCGACGCCGCGATGCGGACCGCGCCGGCGCACACGCGTCTGGGCCCGGTCGACATCCACGGCACTCGTCCCCAGCACGTGGTGCCCGCCGGCCAGTGGCAGGCGGCGCGGCCGATCCAGAGCCACAGCTCGGGCGACTACACGCTGGTCGCCTGCATGGTCGGGCCGGGCTTCGACTTCGCCGATTTCTCGCTGGTGCCGTCCGACAGCGACGAGGCTGCGTCGATGCGGCACCACTGGGCCGACCTGGCCGGATTGCTCTAGGGCCCGCTCACCCCCGGCGGCGCTTGACCGCCTGCGAGAGCGTGTCCAGCACCTGCACCGAGTCTTCCCAGCCCAGGCAGGCGTCGGTGATGCTCTTGCCGTATTCGAGGCCCGAGAGCTGGTCCTTGCCCGGCGTGAACTTCTGGGCGCCCGGCTGCAGGTGGCTTTCGACCATCACGCCGAAGACGCGCTTGGAGCCGTCAGCGATCTGAGCGGCGATGTCCTTGGCCACGTCGATCTGCTTCTGGTGCTGCTTGGAGCTGTTGGCGTGGCTGCAGTCGACCATCAGAGTGGGCGGCAGCTTGGCGGCTTCCAGGTCCTTGCAGGCGGCCTCGACGCTGGCGGCGTCGTAGTTGGGCGCCTTGCCGCCGCGAAGGATCACGTGGCAGTCGCGGTTGCCGTTGGTCTGCACGATGGCGACCTGGCCGTTCTTGTGCACCGACAGGAAGTGATGGCCGCGCGCCGCCGCCTGGATGGCGTCGGTGGCGATGCGGATGTTGCCGTCCGTGCCATTCTTGAAGCCTATGGGCGCCGACAGGCCCGAGGCGAGTTCGCGGTGCACCTGGCTTTCGGTGGTGCGCGCGCCGATGGCGCCCCAGGAAATCAGGTCGCCGATGTACTGCGGCGAGATCACGTCGAGGAACTCGCTGCCCGCCGGCAGGCCCATGCGGTTGATGTCGATCAGCAGCTGGCGGGCGATGCGCAGGCCCTCGTCGATGCGGAAGCTCTCGTCCAGGTACGGGTCGTTGATCAGTCCCTTCCAGCCGACCGTGGTGCGCGGCTTCTCGAAGTACACGCGCATCACGATCTCCAGCGTGCCGGCGTATTTCTCGCGCTCGGCCTTCAGGCGCCGGGCGTATTCGAGCGCGGCGGCCGGGTCGTGGATCGAGCACGGGCCCATGATCACCAGCAGCCGGTCGTCCTTGCCGGCCATGATGTTGTGGATGCGTCCGCGGGTGTCCTCGATCAGCGTCTCGACCGCGGTGCCGCGGATGGGGAAGAAGCGGATGAGGTGTTCGGGAGGGGGGAGCACGTTGATGTCCTTGATGCGTTCGTCGTCGGTCTTGCTGGTTTTTTCGACGCGCGCATACCAGCTGTCGCTGGCGGGGGAGTTGTTCGTGCTCATGGTGCTTCTTCCTTGTGTGCTGCTGGAGTTGGAATCGAGGGGACAAGAAAAAACCGCCGGGGCTTGAGGCCACCGGCGGTTCTGGGAGGGTATTCGTATGTGCTTTTTACGCGCTCGCCTCTCGTCCGCCGGAAACCGGGAACCAAAAGTAGGCAAAAAAGTAGGCGCGGACAGCGGACATGGGGTGGCAATGTAGCACGGAAAAGCGAAACCCGGTCAAGGGACCGAGCTCGCTGTTGTTTACCGGTAGCCCGATTCGTTGGGGTTGTGGATGATCCAGATCAGGTTGCCGGAGGAATAGTCACCCATGCCGCCGCCCGCGAAGATCAGGCGGCCCTGGCCCTTGTAGGTCATCTCGAAACGATGGCGGTCGCTGCCGAAATAGAAGGGAATGAAGGCCTTGCCGGTTACATATGCACCCTGATCGGTGGGCTGGCCGGCGATGTCGGTGACCTGCCGGGCGCTCATGCCGATCTGCAGGCGCGCGAACTTGCTGTTACGCGCCGGATTGCCGGTGATCTCGCCTTCGTAGCCGTTCAGGCCCTTGACGGTGCGGCCGCTGCCGGCCTCGACCTTGGAGGAGTCGATCACGTTGCCCTGGGCGTCCATGCCGGCCTTGGCTCCGCCGCGCGCGGCAGGTGCCGCAGCCGCCGCGGGTGCGGGCGCCGCCGCGGGCTGGCTACCAGAACTGCCGCGGGATGCGCAACCGGCGGAGGCCACCGCCACCACGGCAGTCACGGCCCACAGAACGGCGGGCGAATTGATCCTGTTCCCCATCGAAATGCTCCTTGAATGCGTTCTTCGCAAAAAAAGGAGCGCAGCTTAGCAACGGGAGGAAACAGTCCACAAGTGCCGAAAGTCCTAAGCCGTTCCACCTACAGTCAGGCCGTCGATGCGCAGGGTGGGCTGGCCGACGCCCACGGGCACGCTCTGGCCTTCCTTACCGCAGGTGCCCACGCCGGAGTCGAGCGCCATGTCGTTGCCGATCATGGTCACGCGGGTGAGCGCATCGGGGCCGTTGCCCACGATGGTCGCGCCCTTCACCGGGTACTGGATCTTGCCGTTCTCGACCCAGTAGGCCTCGCTGGCCGAGAACACGAACTTGCCGCTGGTGATGTCGACCTGCCCGCCGCCGAAATTGGTGGCGTACAGGCCCTTCTTGATGCTCGCGACGATTTCATCGGGTTCCTTGTCGCCGCCGAGCATGTAGGTGTTGGTCATGCGCGGCATCGGCACGTGGGCATAGCTTTCGCGGCGGCCGTTGCCGGTGGGCTTGACCTTCATGAGGCGCGCGTTGAGCGCGTCCTGGATGTAGCCCTTGAGGATGCCGTCCTCGATCAGCACGTTGCGCTGGCTGGCGTTGCCCTCGTCGTCGACGTTGAGCGAGCCGCGGCGGTCGGCGATGGTGCCGTCGTCGAGCACCGTCACGCCCTTGGCCGCCACGCGCTGGCCGATGCGGCCCGAGAACGCGCTCGAGCCCTTGCGGTTGAAGTCGCCCTCCAGCCCGTGGCCGATGGCTTCGTGCAGCAGGATGCCGGGCCAGCCGGAGCCGAGCACCACGGTCATTTCGCCGGCCGGGGCCGGGCGCGCGTCGAGGTTGGTCAGCGCCGCCTTCACGGCATGGTCGACGTACTCGGCGATCTGCTCGTCGGAGAAATACGCCAGGCCGAAGCGCCCGCCGCCGCCACCGGAGCCGATCTCGCGGCGGCCGTTCTGCTCGGCGATCACGGTGACCGACAGGCGCACCAGCGGCCGCACGTCGGCGGCCAGCGTGCCGTCGGCGCGGGCAACGAGCACCACGTCGTACTCGCTGGCCAGCCCCGCCATCACCTGCGCCACGCGCGGGTCGCGCGAGCGGGCGAGCTTCTCGACCTTCTCGAGCAGCTTCACCTTGGCTGTGCTGTCGAGCGTGGCGATGGGGTCGATGCCCTGGTAGAGCGAGCGGCTGGAGGCGATCTTGCGGGGCGCCGTCTTCACCTTGCCGGCGCGGCCCGCGGAAGAGATGGAGCGCACCGTGCGCGCCGCATCGAGCAGCGAGGTCTCGGAAATGTCGTCGGAGTAGGCGAAGGCGGTCTTCTCGCCGCTGACTGCGCGCACGCCGACGCCCTGGTCGATGCTGAAGCTGCCGGTCTTGACGATGCCTTCCTCGAGGCTCCAGCCTTCGCTGCGGGTGTACTGGAAGTACAGGTCGGCGTCGTCCACCCGGTGCGCGGTGATCTCGGCGAGGGCCTTGCTCAGGTGCGATTCGTCGAGGCCGAACGGCGTGAGAAGGAGCTGTTGCGCCGTGGCAAGGCGCTCGATGGTGGGTTCGCGAGAGATCATTTCAGGATTCTATGGCTCGCCCCCCGTCCGCGCTCAGTTCTGGGCGAGCCTCCTCGCCCGGGCGATGGACATCAGGATGCCCAGCCCCAGCCCCAGCGTCACCATCGCGGTGCCGCCATAGCTGATGAAGGGCAGCGGCACGCCCACGACCGGCAGGATGCCGCTGACCATGCCCATGTTCACGAAGGCGTAGGTGAAGAAGATCATCGTCACCGCCCCGGCCAGCAGGCGCGAGAACAGCGTCCCCGCGTTGGCCGCGATCACCAGCCCCCGGAAGATCAGCAGGATGAAGGCCGAGATCAGCGCCAGGTTGCCCATGAGCCCGAATTCCTCGGAATAGGCGGCGAAGATGAAGTCGGTGGTGCGCTCGGGAATGAATTCGAGGTGCGTCTGCGTGCCCTGCATGAAGCCCTTGCCGCCCACGCCGCCCGAGCCGATGGCGATCATGCCCTGGATGATGTGGAAGCCCTTGCCCAGCGGGTCCTTGCTGGGGTCGAGCAGCGTGCACACGCGCTGCTTCTGGTAGTCGTGCAGCACGCGCCAGTCGACGCCGTCGGCGCACAGCCGCGACTCGAAGCCCACGATCAGCGTGATGGCCACCGCGCCGATCACCACCGGCGGCACGATCAGCTTCCAGGGCAGCCCCGCGAAGAAGATCACCGACAGCCCCGCCGCCAGCACCAGCAGCGAGGTGCCCAGGTCGGGCTGTTTCATGATGAGCCCCACCGGCACCGCCAGCAGCATCGTCGCCACCACGAAGTCGAGCGGCCTGAGCTGGCCCTCGCGCCGCTGGAACCACCAGGCCAGCATCAGCGGCATGGCGATCTTCAGGATTTCGCTGGGCTGGATCACCACGCCCACGTTGATCCAGCGCTGGGCGCCCTTCTTGGTGATGCCGAAGAGCGCCACCGCCACCAGCAGCGCCACGCCCATCGTGTAGAGCGGCACGGCCGCCAGCATCAGCCGCTGCGGCGGCACCTGCGCCACCACGAACATGATGAAGCCGGCCAGCAGCATGTTGCGGCCATGGTCGACGAAACGGGTTCCGTGGTCGTAGCCCGATGAATACATGGTGAGCAGCCCGGCGAAGGCGAGCAGCAGCACGGCGAAGGCCAGAAAGCCGTCGAAGCCCTGGAAGATGGGCGCAATTCGACGCGCCAGGGAGGGCTGATTGAACACGGCGGACATGAGGGCGGATTATCCCAGCCCCACCGGCCCCCTCAATCGAATTCGAGCTGAACGACCGTGCGCCCCGGTCGGCTTTCGACCGTCAGGCGCGCCCCGATGGCCCCGGAGCGCTCCGCCAGCGAACGCGGCATGACCCTGGTGGTGTCGAAGCCCTTGCCGTTGTCGATCACCCGCAGCTGCACCGTCTTGCCCTTCATGCCGGCCTCGAAGCGCAGCACGGTGGCCTCGGCGTGCCGCAGCACGTTGGAAATCGACTCGAAAAGCAGGAACTGCAGCTGCCGCATGCCGTGCGCGTCCAGCCCCTCCACCGGCTCCACCTCGTCCACCGCCCATTCGAACTCGATGCCCGAGGACGCCAGCCTGGGCTCCAGCCGGTAGCGCGCCGCCGCGAGCAGCGCGCCCACGTCGCCCGGCGGCAGGTGGATGGAATCGATCTGCAGCTTGAGCTGGTCCAGCGAGTCGCGCAGGGTGCGCAGCAGGTCGCCCGAGCTGCTCTGGCCCGACTGCAGCTGGCGGATCGCCGAGCTGATGTGCGAGCCCACGCCGTCGTGCATCTCGCGCAGGATGCGCTCGCGCTCGTGGGTGCGCGCCTGCACCTGCGCCGCGGCCTCGAGCTCGGCATAGGTGGCCGCCAGTTCGCGCTCGCGCTGAGCCACCCGCTCGGCCAGGGCCGCGACCGAGCCGCGCGCCTGCACGGCCGCCGCACGGAAGCGCCGCAGCACGATCAGGAGCAGCACCGCGCCGAAGAACACCGACGAATAGCGCACCCAGGTGGTCTCGCCGTAGGCGTCGCTCAGGCGGACCACCAGCCAGTCGCGCGCGGCGAATGCCACCGTGACCAGCGCGGCGCCGGCCATCAGCAGGCGGTCGTCGTTCGGGTGGCGCAGCGTGGCGAGGGCGAAGGCGCCGACGAAGGCGGCGACGAACACGAGCTCCACGGCGAGCCAGGCGGTGAACCAGGCCGGCTCGTCCCGCTGCAGCGAGAGCGCGCTGAACAGCACCGTGCCGACCACCACGCCGGCCACCGGCCAGCGCACCCAGCGGTGGCGCCGCTCGTTCGCCCAGCCCGCGAGGTGGTAGACGAACATCATGGAGGCGGCCGCCCAGCCGGCGTAGCAGGCCGCCATCAGCACGCCCCACGGCCCCCAGGACAGCGGCGGCTCGGCGACCAGCCCGTCGGCCATGCGCACCGCCCAGAAGAACTCCGCCAGCGCGGCCCAGAAATAGATGGCCACGCGCCGCGGCATGCCGTTTGCATCGACGTCGAGTTGCGTCAGCCACAGCGCCAGCGCGATGCCGCCCACGATCAGGCTGAAGGCCATCAGCAGCACCGAGCCGGTGAAGCGCCAGGCGTTGGCGCTCTCGAAGAGCTCGTTGCGAACCGACGCGGCCGGCCCGACGACCACCTGCGACAGCCCCGCGAGGCGGGCGGTGTCGGCATGCAGCCGGATCTGCAGCAGGTTGTCGCCCTTGCGCAGCAGCTTGCCGGGCACGGGCACGTAGATGGGTGCCTTGGCGTAGTCGGCGTCGTTGTTGCGCTTCATGTCGCCGTAGGTCTGCAGCAGCGCGTCGTTGAGCTGCACCTCGAAGACGTTGCCCACGCGCGGAATGAAGATGCCCCACGGCGTCTCGGGCTCGGCCTCGAGCGTGAACGGCAGGTCGAAGCTGGCCGTGCCGGGGCGTCCGTTGTGCTGCCGGTCCCAGTGGTAGGAAAGCTCGACCGGCTCGGTGCGCGTGACGCCGTCGACCGTGGTCGTCACGGTACCCTGGCGCAGTTCGATCGGCGCCTCGGCGGCGGACGCGACGGAAACGCCGCAGGCGCCGAAAAGGCCGGCGAGGCCCATCAGGAGCATCGCCAGCCACGACATCACCAGCGACACCCGGTTCGGCCGCATCTGCGCTCAGCCCGGATGAGACAACAGGCCGAGACGCGTCGCTTCGAAGACGGCCTCGCTCTTGGAATGCACCGCGAGCTTTCCGTAGAGGTTCTTGATGTGGGTCTGCACCGTGTGCACGCTCAGGCCCTTGAGCCGGGCGATCTCGGCATAGGAGAAACCGCGAGCGATCAGCGTCAGCACCTCGTGCTCGCGCGCCGAGAGCAGGCCGCGATCGGCTTCCTCGGCGGCGGCCTCGGGCGCCGAGCCCGGCGTGGTGCCGGAAGGCGCCGCAGTCTGCAGGCTGCGGTACTTGGCGAGCACACGCCGCGCGATCATGGGCGAGATCGGCGAGGCGCCGGCCTTCATCTCGACGATGGTCTGGGCGATGTCCTCGGGCGCGGCGTCTTTATGGATGTAGCCCACGGCGCCGGCCTCGATGCTGGCGAGAACGTTTTCCTCATCCCCGAACACCGAGACAACCAGCGGTTCGCAGCCAGGAAAACGCGAGACCGCCTCGCGGATCACGTCGAGCCCGGTGCCGTCGGGCATGCCGAGGTCGACCAGCAACACGTCGGGAATGGTGGTCGTGCGCGAGAGCCAGCCCAGCGCCTCCTGCACGGTACCTGCGCTGCCGAGCCAGAAAAGCCGCGGGCTGCGCTGCACGCTCGCCTCGAAAAAGGCGCGCGCGCGACTGTCGTCCTCGACCACGAGCACGCCCCAGCGGCGTAGCGACGCGTCGTCCTGAGCCTCAATGTTCATTCCTCCGAGCATAAGCCTCGGCGAGCATGGGGCATCCATGCGCACATCCCTCGTTCATGGGATATGTGCGCCAACAGGCTTTGCTTGAAACTCTGGCCGCTTTTTTCCGGGCACATTCCTGCAGTCCGGGCGAGCGAAGTAACCGGAATGTAGGCGATTTGCACCGCAGCGAACTCAGCCTGAGTACTTTCGAATTCCAGATGCGCGGCATGCCCCCAGGCGCAGGAGCATGCGGAACGCCGGTGCGCCCCGGGCCCCGGCAGGCTGCGGCCTTGCCGACGAACCCGACCAGCCGGTTTTTGTATGTCGGAAGCGGCCTCGCGAGAACAGACCTCATGCAGAATTACCCGTTCCCGGCAAGCGAGGCACCACCGCCGCACCGCCCTTCCTTTCCTCGCATGGATCCGCAAACAACCCACCTGCTCTACCTGCACGGCTTCCGCTCTTCGCCTCGTTCGACCAAGGCCCGGATCGTCGCGGATCGCGTCGCGCGGCGGCATCCGAACCTGCAATGGTGGTGTCCGCAGCTGCCGCCGTCGCCGCACGATGCCATCGACATGGTGATGAAGGGCATCGCGCACTGGCCGCGCAAGTCGATGGCCGTGGTGGGCTCGTCGCTGGGCGGCTACTACGCCACCTACGTGGCCGGCATGACGCGCTGCCGCGCGGTGCTGCTCAACCCGGCGGTACACCCCGCGCGCGATCTCATGCGCTACATCGGCGACCAGACCGCCTGGCACGACCCGGCCGAGCATTTCTACTTCCGCCCCGAATACATCCACGAGCTTCGCGCGATGGAAGTCGGCCCGCTCACGCGGCCCGAGCGCGTGTTCGCCATCATCGCCAAGGGCGACGAGGCGCTCGACTGGCACGAGATGTCGGCGCGCTACCCCGACAGCAACATCAAGCTGCTCGAAGGCGGCGACCATGCCCTGTCCGACTTCGAGAAGGCCCACCTGGACGACGTGATGGCCTTCATCAACCCCGTTTGAGTTTCCAGGGACACCGCAGAACCGGCTTCGCCGGGCTGCAGGTGTCGCCCCCGGAAGGGGGTGGGAGGCCACACGAAGTGGGCAAGCCTGGGGGTGAGCCTGACTCCGCGTGGGACAATCGACGGATGTTTGTATTGTTTGAAGAAGCCGGCAAGTACCTCGGCGGCCGCGTGCTGTCGGAGGCCGAAGCATCGGCGCAGGTCGAGCTCGACACCGGCAAGCGCGTCAAGGTCAAGGGCGCCAACATCGTCCTTCGTTTCGAGAAGCCGTCGCCCGCCGACCTGATCGCCGAAGGGCGCGCGCTCGCCGCCGGCATGGACCTCGACCTCGCCTGGGAGTTCGCGCCCGAGGGCGAATTCGGCTTCGCCGAGCTGGCCGCCGAGTATTTCAGCGAGAAGCCCTCGCTCGCCCAGCAAGCCGCCGCCCTGTTCGCGCTCTTCGAGGCGCCGCATTACTTCCGCCGCGCCGGCAAGGGCCGCTTCAAGAAGGCGCCGGCCGAGATCGTGCAGCAGGCGCTGGCCGCCATCGAGAAGAAGAAGGCCATCCAGGCGCAGATCGCCGAGTGGGCGGCGCAGCTCGCCGAGGGCGTGTGCCCGGCTCCCGTGCGCGAACAGCTCTACAAGATCCTTTTCCGCCCCGACAAGAACGCCCCCGAATACAAGGCCGTGGTCGAGGCTGCGCGCGCCACGCAGCGTCCGCCGCTCGACCTGCTTGAACGCGCCGGCGCCATCGACTCGCCCTACCAGTTCCACTGGCGCCGCTTCCTGTTCGAGAACTTCCCCAAGGGCACCGGCTTCCCCGCGCTCGCGGCGCCCGCCATCGCCGACGACCTGCCGCTGGCAGAGGGCGTGCAGGCCTTCTCCATCGACGATTCGCAGACCACCGAAATCGACGACGCGCTCTCCGTGCAGGGCCTGGGCAGCGGCACCGTCACGGTCGGCATCCACATCGCCGCGCCGGCGCTCGCGCTGACGCCGGGCAGCCCGATCGACAACGTGGCGCGTGCGCGCATGTCCACGGTCTACATGCCGGGCTACAAGATCACGATGCTGCCCGACGAGGTGGTCGACACCTACACGCTGCTCGAAGGCGGCGACCGCCCGGCCGTGTCGCTCTACGCGCGCTTCGACGAAGCCACGCTGGAGCTGCAGGGCACCGAGACGAAACTGGAGCGCGTGCCCATCGTGGCCAACCTGCGCCACGACCAGCTCGACACCGTCGTCACGCAGCAGTGGCTGGAAGACGCCGCCTTCAATGCCGACAGCACACCCGACGCCGCGGCCCGCATGCGCGCGCCCCTGTCGTTCCTGTTCCGCCTGGCGAAGCAGCTGAAGGCGCAGCGCGAGGTGGTGCGCGGCAAGCCCGAGAGCTTCAACCGGCCCGACTACAACTTCCGCCTCGTCGGCAACGACGGCGCGGAGCCCACTGGCAGCGAGCAGGTGCAGATCAGCACGCGCCAGCGCGGCGCACCGCTCGACCTGATCGTGTCCGAAGCGATGATCCTGGCCAACAGCAGCTGGGGCGGCTGGCTCGGCGAGCTCGGCGTGCCCGGGCTCTACCGCAGCCAGGCCAGCCTGGCGCCCGGCATCAAGGTGCGCATGGGCACGCGCGCGCTGCCGCACGCCGGCCTGGGCGTGAAGAGCTACGCCTGGAGCACCTCGCCGCTGCGCCGCTACACCGACCTGGTGAACCAGTGGCAGATCATCGCCGCCGCGCGCCACGGCAAGACCGCCGCGCTGGCCGCGCCCTTCAAGCCGAAGGACGCCGACCTGTTCTCGATTCTCTCGGGCTTCGACGCGGCCTACACCGCGTACAACGCCTACCAGGGCGGCATGGAGCGCTTCTGGACGCTGAAGTACCTGCAGCAGCAGGGCATCACCGAGCTGGAGGCCACCGTCATCAAGGACATGCCCAACGGCGCGCTCGTGCGTGCCGACACCCTGCCGCTGGTGTTTCCCGTGGCCGGGCAGCAGGAGCGCGGCGCGCGCCTGCGCGTGAAGCTCGGCGAGATCGACGAGATCGCCCTCGACGTGAGCGGCACGGTGCTCGAGCGCCTCGACGCGCCGAAGGCCGGCGCATCCGCCGAGGAGGAAGGCGACGACGGCGAGGAAGAAGTGGTTGCGGGCCCGATCGCCATCGCCGTCGACCTGAACGACAGCGAGGCAGCACCCGAAGAAAACACGCCTGCATGAACCCCGGCGGATCGTCCGGAGAAATGCGGCCCCTGGAGGAGTCTAGAGAATGAACTTCAAGGACCTCAGCACGCTGCAGATCGCACTGGGCGTGTCGGTCGTTGTGCACGCCGCGCTGCTCACGGTGCGATTCGTCGATCCCGAATCCTTCAACAAGGTCTTCAGCGACACGCCGCTGGAGGTGATCCTGGTCAACACCAGGACCAACGACCGGCCCGACCCCGCCGCGCGGCTGCGCGCGCAGACCTCGCTCGCGGGCGGCGGCGACCTCGACAAGGGCCGCGCCACCAGCCCGCTGCCGCCGTCGAGCTTCACCACCGTGGGCGACTCGTTCGAGGACGCGCAGCGCAAGGTAGACGCCATGCAGGCCGAGCAGATGCAGATGCTCACCCAGCTCAAGCGCGACCTGGCCGCGATGCCCGCGCCCGATCCGCGCAACGCCGGCGATCCGGCCGAGGCCAAGGCGCAGGAGGAAAAGCGCCGCCAGATGATCAACCTGCTGGCCGAGATCGAGCGCCGCGTGAACGAGGAGAACGCGCGTCCCAAGAAGCGCTACCTCAGCCCCTTCACGCGCGAGGCCGCCTTCGCCACCTACGTCGATTCGCTGCGCCGCCGGGTGGAAGCGCAGGGAACGGCCAACTTCCCGACGCTGGCCGGCAAGAAGCTCTACGGCGAGCTCACCATGACCATCACCGTCAACTTCGATGGCCGGCTGCTCTCGACCGTGATCGACGAAAGCTCGGGCCAGGCCGTGCTCGACAAGCGGGCGCAGGCCATCGTCGCGAGCGTGGGCAACTTCGGCACCTTCACCGACGCGATGCGCAAGGAGCACGCGGACCAGATCGTGATCCGCCCGCACTTCCGCTTCTCGCACGACGGCTCGGTCGAACTCTCCTCGCAGTAACCGGAATCCGGAAAACAGCCGCACCGTAACGGCAGGCGCAACCAGAAAAGGCAGACACCATGGACCTGTACTGCGTCATGGGCAACCCCGTCGAGCACAGCCGCTCGCCCCGCATCCACGCGCGCTTTGCGCAGCTGTGCGGCCAGCAGCTGGAATACGGCCGGCGGCTCATTCCGCTCGGTGCCTTCGCCGAAGGCATCGCAGCCTTCCGCCGCGAAGCCGCCGAGCGCGGCGACGCCGCGCGCGGCTGCAACATCACCGTGCCATTCAAGTTCGAGGCCGCGGCGCTCGCGCAGCACACCAGCGAGCGCGCCCTTCTCGCGCAGGCGGTCAACACGCTGCGCTTCGAGGCCGATGGCGGCATTCGTGCGGACAACACCGACGGCATCGGCCTGGTCAACGACATCGTGCGCAACGCGGGCGTGCGGCTGCAGGGCAAGGCGCTGCTGCTGATCGGCGCGGGCGGCGCCGCTGCCGGCGTGCTGGGGCCGCTGCTCGACGCAGGCGCCTCGCGCGTCGTGGTCGCGAACCGCACCGTGGACAAGGCCGTCGAGCTGGTGCGCCGCCATGCGGCCATCGCGCTGCGCCACGGCGCATCGCTCGAAGCCTGGGCGCTCGACGAAGTGCCGGGCGCCTTCGACGTGGTGGTCAACGCCACCGCCTCCAGCCTTGCGGGCGACGCGGTGCCGGTGAAGGCCAGCGTGCTGCGCGAAGGCGGGCTCGCGGTCGACATGATGTACGGCCCCGCCGCCGCCGGCTTCATGGCCTGGGCCGAAGCGCACGGCGCGGTGGCGCGCGACGGGCTGGGCATGCTGGTCGAGCAGGCGGCCGAGTCCTTCGAGATCTGGCGCGGCGTCCGGCCGCCTTCGGCACAGGTGCTGGCCGAGATCCGGGCCGAGCTGAAATAAATGAAGGCCGTGCTGCGCCTGATCGCCTGCCTCGCGGTGGCGGGCCTGGCCCTGCAGCTCTTCTTCGTGGCGCGCATCGCGGCGATGGCTGTGGTCGATCCGCAGAGCACTGCGTTCCAGCGCTCCGAGGCTTTCCAGATCGCCGTTCATGAAGGCCGGGGCGGCGGCTGGCGGCAGGAGTGGGTGCCCTACTGGCAGATCAACGACACGCTCAAGCGCGCGGTCATCGCCAGCGAGGACGCCGGCTTCGTCGACCACAACGGCGTGGAATGGGAAGCCATCGAGCGCGCGCGCCAGCGCAACGCCAAGGCGGAAGAGCTGGCCGCCAAGCGCGCGGCCCGTGCGGCAGCGCGCGGCAAGCCGGTGCGGCCGGTGCAGCTGCGCGGCGGCTCGACCATCACGCAGCAGCTCGCGAAGAACCTGCTGCTGTCGGGCGAGCGCACCATGCTGCGCAAGGGGCAGGAGCTGGTGCTGGCCACGCTGCTCGAGGTGCTGCTGGACAAGCGGCGCATCCTGGAGATCTACCTCAACAACGTCGAGTGGGGCGAAGGCGTGTTCGGCGCCGAGGCGGCGTCGCAGTACTACTTCCGCAAGCCGGCCTCGCGCCTGAGTGCCAACGAGGCCGCGCGCCTCGCGGTGATGCTGCCCAGCCCCAAGTTCTTCGAACGGCGCCCGGGCTCGCCCTACCTGAGCGGGCGCGCCTCCACCGTCATGGCGCGGATGCCCGCGGCCGAGCTGCCCTGAGGAACCCGCCGCGCAGGCCCTCGATGGCCAGCACGCCGGCGAAGCCGATGGTGTAGGCCAGCACGTCCCACCAGTCCGCCGTGCTGCCGAGCACGATACGCAGCGCGCGGTTCGGAATGTGCAGGTGCCACGTCGCCGCGAGGTACTGCCCGAGTTCGACCGCGAGGCCCACGCCCAGCGCGGCCAGCGCCAGCGGCAGCACGCGCGCACCGATCGCGGTCTTGAACACGAAATACACCCACACCACGGCAAGCACGTCGCCGAAGAAGCTGCGCAGCCAGCCCCAGCGCGCACCCACGGTGGCCAGCAGCAGCAATACAAGAAACAGGGCCACCGCCCATGCCAGTGAAAGAGGATCGAAACGCCATCGCATGGCCCGTATCATCGCGCCCATATGCTGGCAAAGCTCACGGGTTGGCTGCTTCTTGGGATCGTCCGCTTGCTCACGGGCGCGCAGGCGCGCTGGTACGGCTGTCCGCCCAAGGCCGAGCAGCGCATCTATTTCGCCAACCACCAGAGCCATGCCGACCTGGTGATGATCTGGGCGGCGCTGCCGGAAGAATTGCGCAGCATCACGCGGCCCATCGCGGCGCGCGACTATTGGGCCAACACACCGGTCAAGCGCTGGATCACGACTGAAGTGTTCAACGCGGTGTACGTGGAGCGGCAGGCTGCGGCAGCGCCTGCGGCAGTTCCCGCAGCGCCGGCGACTCCTGCCGCTCCCGAGGTTGCGCCGCCGGCGCCTGCCGCCCGGCCACTGGACGAGCGCATCGAGCCCTCGATGGAGCCGCTGCTGCCCCTGACCCCGCCGCCACCGCCCGTCGAAGCAGCATCCGGCGCACAAGGCCAGCTGGACCTGCCCGTGCCCCCTGCCCCGCCGCCTGCGCCGTCTCCCGAACCACCTCCGCCCGCGGCGCCCGAACCCGCGCCCACGCCGGCGGCCCCTGCCTCCGATCCGCTGGCCCCGCTGGTCGAAGCTCTTCGCAGCGGCGACTCGATCATCATCTTCCCCGAGGGCACGCGCGGCCACACCGGCGAACCGCAGAAGTTCAAGTCGGGTCTCTACACGCTGGCCACCATGTTCCCGGACGTGGTACTGGTGCCCGCATGGATCGACAACGTGCAGCGCGTCATGCCCAAGGGCGAGATCGTGCCGGTGCCCATCCTGTGCTCCGTCACCTTCGGCGCGCCAGTGCGCGTGGAGGAAGGCGAGGAGCGCCGCCCTTTCCTCGACCGGGCGCGCGCCGCCGTGATCGCCCTGCGCGACGTCTGACGACGACGACATGAACCAGTTCCTGCGCAGCCTCAGCCCGACCCAGCAGGTCGCGGCGCTCTTTCTCATCATCTTCGGCGTGCTCGCGGTCGTGAGCGCCACCGCCTTCTTCCTGAGCTTCAGGGAAAAGCGCAACCCCGTGCACGACGCCGCCTGGCAGGCCGAGCTGGCGCACTTCCGCAAGCTGCTGGGCACCACCTGGTTCATGGTGCTGGTCTTCTGGATCGGCTGGGCGCTCGGCGAGACGGTGGCCACGGTGCTGTTCGCGCTCATCTCCTTCTTCGCGCTGCGCGAGTTCATCACGCTCTCGCCCACGCGGCGCGGCGACCACCGCAGCCTGATCCTCGCCTTCTTCGTGGTGCTGCCGATCCAGTTCTGGCTGGTGGCCACCGCGCGCTTCGACCTCTTCACCGTGTTCATCCCGGTGTACGTGTTCCTCGCGATCCCGGTGACCAGCGCGCTGGCCAACGACCCGAGCCAGTTCCTGGAGCGCAACGCCAAGCTGCAGTGGGGCATCATGGTCTGCGTCTACGGCATGAGCCACGTGCCGGCGCTGCTGCTGCTGAGCTTTCCGGGCTACGAGGGCAAGAGCGCGTTCCTCGTGTTCTTCCTGGTGTTCGTGGTGCAGACCTCGGTGCTGGTGCAGCACCTGATCTCGCGGCGCATGCAGCGCGAGCCCTTCGCGCCCAACGTGAGCCGCAGCTTCAACTGGACCAGCTGGGCCATCGGCATCGCGGTGGCGAGCCTGGTGGGCGCGCTGTTCTCGTTCATCACGCCCTTCAGGTTCGGGCAGGCGCTGGCGGTGTCGGTCATCGCCTGCATCTCGGGCTCGATGGGGCACCTGGTGATGAAGGCGCTCAAGCGCGACCGGGGCATTCCCAACTGGGGCCGCAGGGATGCGGGCGTGACGGGCGCCAACGGGCTGCTGGATCGCGTCGACGCGCTGTGCTTCGCCGCCCCCATCTTCTTCCACTCCATCCGCTGGTACTTCAACGCATGAACTTGGCTAACCCCCAGGCTGCGCGCACTTCGTGTCGCTTCGCCAACCGCCTTGCAGGGGGCAATACCTGCGGCCCGGCAAAGCCGGTTCCGCGGTATTCCTGGAAAAAAGCCTGAGACGGATCGGGTTGGGTGGCGGCCTCAGGCCCTGCGCCGCACCACGCGGCCGAAAACTTCCTTCGCCTTGCGGCCCAGTGCCTTCGCCTTCAGCGCCTGCAGCTCGCGCGTGAGACGCGTGCGCTGCTCGGCCGATAGTGCGGTGCCGAAGCGCCCCAGCGCGGCTTCTAGGGCCGCGCGCTGCGCCTCCACGCGGCCCTGGCGGCCTTCGGCCTCGGCGAGCCATTCGCAGGCATTGACGACACGCTCGCGCAGCGCGGCGTCGCCCGAATCGCCGAAGCGGGCTATGAGAGTGCGATAGGCCTTGATCTGCCCGGCAGGGTCGCCCAGCTTGTCGAGCGCCTTGGCCTTGTTGATCATCGACTTGGCGGCCCAGAGCTGCAGCGTTCCCTCCCTCGCGCTGCTGGTACGCGCGATGGCCTCGTCGTAGCAGGCCACCGCGGCCTCGAGCTGGCGGGCCTGGCGCAGCGTCGCGCCCTTGCGGAACAGTGCGCCCACCACGCGCCCGCGCAGGTCGGGCAGCTCGGAGTTGCCCCAGCGCGCGACGATCTCGTCGTGCACGCGCATCTCGTCGTCGTGCAGGCCGAGCCGGTCCAGCGCGGTGCTCTTGTACTGCAGGCCCTGCGCAACGGTCTCCTGCATCTCGGTCGAAGGGTCGGCGCCGTAGTACACGTCGATCGCATCGGCGGCCGCGACCACTTCGTGGAAGCGTTCGAGGGCGATCAGGCAGAAGGCCTTGTGCACCAGCGCCCGGGCGCACTGCCGCCGCAGCTCCGGATGCGGCGATGCGGTGTGCGCGGACAGCACCTGGTCGAACAGCGCGACGGCCTCCTGCAATTCGCCGGCATCACCGTGCTTGCGGCCCTGCCGGACCTTGTCGCGCACTTCGTCGCGCAGCTCCGCCGGCAGTTCCGGCAAATGAGCTCCGGCCTCGGCCTTGCGCAGCCGCTTGAGGCAGGCTTCCCGGCCGGCGAGGGCTTTGGCCAGCGTGTCCTGCAGCTCGGACGCGGGCGTACCTTGCAGTTGCCTCGCGAGCTGCTGGTATGCGGCGAGCGCTTCATCGGCCCGGCCCAGCCGTTCGAGCAGCACGAATCCCTTGTTGAGCTGCGCGCTCGCCACGGTGCGATGCACCACCGGATCGGTGTCCGCGCCGAAGGTGGCAAGCAGCCGCTCGCAGGCGGCCAGCGCGGCCTCGCCGTCGTCCGACTCGCGCAGGCCCACCGACCAGTCGTAGGCGCGGCGCACCGCCATGCGCCGCACCTGCGGCGAGGCATCGTGGCCGTAGCGCTCGAGCAGCCAGCCGACCAGCTCGGCGCGGTTCGCATGCTCGTCGATGCCGAAGCCGTCGAAGAAGAGCGTCAGCGCGCGCACGCCCTCAATGCGCAGCTCGGGCGCCGCATGGGCCAGGCCGGCCTCGATCTGGTCGGCCACCGCGAGGCACATCACCTGCGCCTGCGCATGCTGTGCCAGTTCGCGCAGGTTCAGCACCGAGGCCAGGCGCGCACGCGCCACGCGCAGCACCACGCCGGGGTCGGTGCTGCCGTCGAAGCGTTCGATGACGGCCTCCAGCGTGGCCAGCGCGTCCTGCGGCAGGCCGCGGTGATGCTCGATCTCGGCCTTGAGCAGCCGGGCTTCGACGCGCCAGGTGTCCAGGGCGGCATCGGGCTGGCTGTCGAGCAGCTCGCTCATGGCGTCGCAGGCTTCGCAGCGCGCGGCGGGATCGTCGATCCACCATGTGCGCTGGTAAAGCGCGTGGGCGATGTGCTCGCGAATCTCGGGCTCGGGGCGCTGGCCGTGCGCCGCGATCAGGCGGTCGAGCGTGGCGAGCGCGTCGGCGGGGCGGTGCAGCTGGCGCAGCATGTGGGCCAGCAGGCGCAAGGTCTGGCAGCAGGGCACGACCACGCCGACCTCGGGCTTCGCAGCGAACTCGTCGAGCAGCCTCACGCTCGCGGCCACCGCCTCCTTGCGGCGGCCCAGGTCGTCCAGCAGCTCGATGCGGCGGAAGCTGGCGGCCGCGCGTTCGGCAGGGTGCATCTGCAGGCGTGCGATCAAGGCTTGCACCTCGTCCAGTTGCTGCTGCGCGGAGGACTCGACTACATTCACATTCGCTTCCTTGAATGGCGCGCCCCGCGCGGGGCGGGGCGGACGGTACGGACCGGGGCGCATTCTGCCCACGATCAGCCGGCTTTCGGCCCCCTCCTCGCAACTCTTTTGACAATCTTTTCCCAGGCTTAGGCCTTTACGTTTCCTTTCATGCGCATTCTCGGCATCGACCCCGGCTTGCAGACCACCGGCTTCGGCGTGGTCGACGCGGACGGCCATGCGCTGCGCTACGTGGCCAGCGGCACCATCAGCACCCGGCACCTGGGCACCGGCAACAACCTGCCGGCGCGCCTGAAGGTGCTGTTCGACGGCATCGCGGAGATCACCGCGCGCTACCAGCCCGACGCGTCGGCGGTGGAAATCATCTTCGTCAACGTCAACCCGCAGTCCACGCTGCTGCTGGGGCAGGCGCGCGGCGCCTGCGTGACTGCGCTGGTCACCAACAACCTCTCGGTGGCCGAGTACACCGCGCTGCAGATGAAGAAGGCGGTGGCCGGCCACGGCCAGGCCGCCAAGGCGCAGGTGCAGGAGATGGTGCGTCGCCTGCTCGACCTGCCGGGCCTGCCGGGCGCCGACGCGGCGGACGCGCTGGGCATCGCGATCACGCATGCGCAGGTGGGACGTTCGATGGCACGGCTGGCCGAAGCGGCCGAGGCATCGAAGAGTTCCGCGGCGCTGCCTGCCGGCACCTACCGGCAGGGGCGTTCGCGCTGAGCCGAAGCGGCTGCCTGCGTCAGCGCACGATGTAGCGCAGCTCGCCGAGGCGCTTGCGGCGCTCGCGCACTTCGGCTGCAACCGATGCCGCATCGCCCTCCAGGGCTCGTGCGATCCAGTCAGCGAGCTGGGGCATGTCGCCGGGCGTGAAGCCCAGCCGCACGATCTCGGGCACGCCGAGGCGCAGGCCGTTGATGTCGCCTTCCACGGGTGCGATCGGCAGGCCGATGCCGCAGGCCAGCAGGCCGCCCTTCGCGAGCTTCTTCGCCGCTCGCTGGCCGCCGCCCCATCGCGCGGCCTCCAGCGCGAACTGGTGCGACTGCGTGAAGCCGCGCGCCTTCGCGAACACGGGCAGCCCCCGCGCATCGAGTTCGCGCGCCAGTGCCTGCGCAGTCTCCCGCATCGCGGCCGCATAAGCGATGCCGTGCACCTTCCAGTCGAGCAGGCCACGGGCCAATGCCGCCGTGCGGCCCGCATCCGAATTGGCCGTGAGGCCGGGATAGGCGATGGCGTCGATTCGCTCCATCAGCGCCGCGTCGTTCGACACGATCAGCCCGCCCGCCGGTCCGCCCAGGCTCTTGTAGGTGCTCATGGTGATCGCATGCGCACCCTGCTCCAGCGGCTGCGGCCATGCCTTGCCGGCCACCATGCCCGAGAGATGCGCCGCGTCGAAGAGCAGCTTCGCGCCCACGCTGTCGGCGATCTCGCGGATCGCGAGCACCGGATGCGGAAACAGGTTCAGGCTGCCGCCGATGGTGACGAGCTTGGGCTTTGTCTCGCCCACCAGCTTCGCGAGCGCGGCGAGGTCGACCGTGTAGCCGTCGGCATCCACCGGCGCGGAAACCGGCTTCAGGCCATAGAGCCCAGCGGCGCCCGCCGCATGGTGCGTGACGTGGCCGCCGATGCTGGGCGGCGGCACGACGATGGTGTCGCCGGGCTGGCAGGTCGCCATGAACACGTAGAGATTCGACAGCGCGCCCGAGCTCACGCGCACCTCGGCGAACTTCGCACCGAACACCTCGGCCGCCAGCTCGGCGGCGACCACCTCGATGCGCTCGATGGCCTCCAGGCCCATCTCGTACTTGTCGCCCGGATAGCCGAGCGAGGGGCGCGAGCCCAGTCCGCGCGACAGCAGCGCCTCGGCGGCCGGGTTCATCACGTTGGTGGCGGGGTTGAGGTTCAGGCCGTCGACGTCGTGGATGCGGTGGTTGTCGGCCACCAGCCGTTCGATCTCGGCGGCCACGCCTGCAGCATCGCGCGAGGCGGCGTCCGCGGCGATGGAAAGCACATGGTCCTCGCTGGCGGCGGGAACCCAGGGGCGGCGTTGCAGGGCGGCGGCAGGCATGTGGCGGATCTCGCTATGAAAGGGGGATGGCTGCATCGTCGCCTGCCCTCGCCGACGGGGCAAACCGGATAATCTGGCCCCGAGCCGTAGAAAAACTTGGCCTGAAGGATCTGCCCATGCCGCTCGCACCACCCCGCCCACGCCTGCCGCCGCACACCGCGGTGCGCGCCTTCGAGGCGGCGGCGCGCCATGGCAGCTTCGCGCGCGCGGCAGAAGAACTCTTCGTCACGCCGGCGGCCATCGCGCAGCAGATCAAGGCGCTGGAGACATGGGCCGGCGGCGCGCTCTTCGAGCGGCACAGCCAGGGCATCCGCCTCAGCGCGCACGGGCGGCGCGCCCTGCCGGCCCTCAGCGCGGCGGTCGACCAGCTCGGCCTGGCCGTGCAGGCACTGCGCCACGAGACCCAGACCGCCGCGCGCCGCAGCACGCTGCAGGTGGCTGCGCTGCCGGCAGTTGCGCAGCTGTGGCTGTCACCGCGCCTGTCGCGGCTGAAGGCGGAGCTGCCCGGCGTGCAGGTGTCGGTGACGGCACTCGAGCAGCCACCGAACTTCCGCCGCGAGCCCTTCGATCTGGGGCTGTTCTATGCGCGCGCCGGCGAACGCATCGAGACTGCGGCAGGCGCGCAGGCGATCCCGCTGGTGCGCGACCGACTGCTGCCCGTGTGCAGTCCGGGCCTGCGCGAGCCCCTGCCCAGCGGCCGTCCACGCGCACTCGAAGATCTGACAGAGCTGCTGCAGCGCAGCGGCGGACTGCACGACACCGTCTGGCGCGACGACTGGCAGCGCTGGCTGCAGGCCGTGAAGCCCGGCACCATGGCGGCAGAAGCCGAAGCGCTCGCGGCAGGGCCGGACTTCTCGCTCTACAGCCTTGCGCTCCAGGCCGCAGTGGATGGCGAAGGCGTGCTGATGGGCCGCGAGCGACTCGTCGCACCGCTGCTGGCTCAAGGCAAGCTGCATGCGCCCTGGGGGCGGCCGAAAGCGCTGGGGGATACGGTGATGCTGCTGGTGCCTGCGCACCGCAAGGGGCCGCTGCTCGCGCGGCAGGTGCAGGCATTGCAGGCGCTGGCAGCGGGCTGAAAGCCTGCTATCGGGATAGCCGGCTCTACGCCACCCGCTCCGCGATCAGCACGGCGAAGAAGCCGAATGCCGCCAGCAACGTCCACTTCAGCACGATCCAGCCGATGCGCCGGTACTTGACCTGCCCCGTACCCGCGTAGAACGCGAAGCACACGCCGGCCACCAGCAGAAGCAGCAGGATGGCCCAGCGGAACAGCAGCATGTGAGAGGAACGAGCGGCCTACCAGGCCCGCGCGACTTCGCCGAAACCGCGCGGGGCGCGCTTCTCGTCCTCGAAGGTCACGACCTCGTATGCGTCGCTGTGCGAGAGCAGCTCGCGCAGCAGCTTGTTGTTGAGCGCATGGCCCGAGCGGAAGGCGGTATACGCGGCCAGGAGCGGCTTGCCGATGATGTACAGGTCGCCCATCGCGTCGAGGATCTTGTGCTTCACGAACTCGTCGTCGTAGCGCAATCCGCCTTCGTTCAGCACCTTGGTATCGTCCATCACGATGGCGTTGTCGAGGCCGCCGCCGAGCGCGAGGCCCTTGCTGCGCATGTACTCGACTTCCTTCGTGAAGCCGAAGGTGCGGGCGCGCGCGATGTCGCGGCTGTAGGAGCCGGTGCCCAGGTCGAACTCCACGCGCTGGCCGGTGGAATTGACGACGCGGTGGTCGAAGTCGATCTCGAAGCTCAGCTTGTAGCCGTGGTAGGGCTCCAGGCTCGCCCACTTCTCGTTGGCGCCCTCGCCTTCGCGCACCTCGACCTTGCGGGTCACGCGGATGAAGCGGCGCGGCGCCTTCTGCAGCGCGATGCCCGCGCTCTGCAACAGGAACACGAACGAGGAAGCCGATCCGTCGAGGATCGGCACTTCGTCGGCCGTGATGTCGATGTAGAGGTTGTCGATGCCCAGGCCCGCGCAGGCCGACATGATGTGCTCGACGGTCTGCACTTTCGCGCCGCCGGTGGAGACCGTGGACGCCAGGCGCGTGTCGGTGACCGACTCGGCCGTCATGCGGATCTCGGCCGGCTCGGGCAGGTCGACGCGGCGGAACACGATGCCCGTGTCGGCCGGTGCCGGCCGCAGCGTCAGCTCCACGCGCTGGCCGCTGTGAAGCCCCACGCCCACGGCGCGGCTGATGGACTTGAGGGTTCGTTGTTGCAGCACGGCCGGGATTTTAGGCGCGCGACGGGCGTGGCGGCCTATGCCCCTCGCTATGGCACCGATAGACATGGGTTCTATGCAATTCCTTCGAATTGGCCCGAAATGGACGCAAAGGGCACGAGGCGAGCGCAGCGCGTAGAGCCAGCGGACGTCCCTTTCGGGTCGTCCCTTGTGCCCCTTGCGCTCCCTCGTGCCCTCTGCGTCTGGCTGGTCCCTTCGCGAAACACCGAGGAACCGGCTTTGCCGGGCCTCAGGTGTTGCCCCCCGGCAGGGGGGTTGGCGAAGCGACACGAAGTGCGCGCAGCCTGGGGGGGCGAGCGAGGTTCAATCAGCTTGGCGGCGCAGGAACGCGGGAATCTCGAAGTCGTCCATGCCGCCCGAGGACAGCGCGTCCACCTTCGCGGCGGCCATCGTGCGGTTGGTGCGCCACACGCTGGGAACGGCCATGCCGTCGTAGTTGGGCTGGCTGCCGCCCGTGCCGCCGGCGTGACCCACGCCACCGAGCGTCGGCACGGTGAACGGGATGTTGTCGGTGCCGGTGCGGATGACTTCCAGCGTCGGCTGCTGACGGCGAGCGTCGGGACGCGACAGGCCGGTGGCCACAACGGTCACGCGCATCTCGTCGCCCAGGCTGTCGTCGTAGGCAGCGCCGTAGATCACGTGCGCGTCCGGCGAGGCGTAGGCGCGGATGGTGTTCATCGCCAGCTTCGACTCGTTCAGCTTCAGCGAGCTCTTCGATGCCGTCACCAGCACTAGCACGCCCTTTGCGCCCGAGAGGTCGATGCCTTCGAGCAGCGGGCAGGCCACGGCCTGCTCGGCTGCGATGCGCGCGCGGTCGGGACCGGCTGCGGCAGCGGTGCCCATCATGGCCTTGCCGGGCTCGCCCATCACGGTGCGCACGTCTTCGAAGTCGACGTTCACGCCGCCGTACTCGTTGATGATTTCCGAGATGCCTCCCACGGCGTTCTTCAGCACGTCGTTGGCCTGAGCGAAGGCTTCGTCCTGCGTGACGTCCTCGCCCAGCACGTCGAGCAGCTTCTCGTTGAGCACGACGATCAGCGAGTCGACGTTGGCTTCGAGCTCGGCCAGGCCGGCGTCGGCGTTGGTCATGCGGCGCCCGCCTTCCCAGTCGAAGGGCTTGGTCACCACGCCCACGGTGAGGATGCCCATTTCCTTCGCCACGCGCGCGATCACGGGAGCGGCGCCGGTGCCGGTGCCGCCGCCCATGCCGGCCGTGATGAACAGCATGTGCGCGCCGTCGATGGCGGCGCGGATGTCGTCCACCGCGGCCTCGGCCGCGTCACGGCCCTTCTCGGGCTTGCTGCCGGCGCCCAGGCCGCTGGTGCCCAGCTGGATGATCTTGTGTGCGTTGCTGCGCTGCAGGGCCTGCGCGTCGGTGTTCGCGCAGACGAACTGAACGCCCTGCACGCCACGCTCCATCATGTGGGCGACCGCATTGCCGCCGCCACCGCCGACACCGATCACCTTGATCTGCGTGCCCTGGTTGAACTCTTCGACTTCGATCATTTCGATGGTCATTTTTAACTCCTTGAATCTTGCAGTTGCCGTTATGTGTCTGTGAATATTTCTTGTGTACTGACGGGATCAACGATGAGACCGTCGCGATGGTGGACCTGTTCGTCGCCATCGCTCGTTGAAATGCATGGGAGGGCTGCCACGCGCGAGCCAGAGTGGAGACTTGATCATGGCTAGAAATTCCCCACGATGAAGTCCTTGAAACGTCCGAATGCAGTCTTTACCGACCCATTCTTCTGCGCGACCTTGAAGCCGCGCATGCGCGCGAAGCGTGCTTCCTCCAGCAGGCCCATCACCGTCGCGGCGCGGGGCTGCGCGACCATGTCCGACAGCGCGCTCGAGTACTTCGGGATGCCGCGGCGCACGGGCTTGAGGAAGATGTCCTCTCCGAGTTCCACCATGCCCGGCATCACGGCGCTGCCGCCCGTGAGCACCACGCCCGACGAGAGCACCTCTTCGTAGCCCGACTCGCGCACCACCTGCTGCACCAGCGAGAAGATCTCCTCGATGCGCGGCTCGATCACGCCGGCCAGCGCCTGCTTGCTCAGCATGCGCGGGCCGCGGTCGCCCAGGCCCGGCACTTCCACCTGCGTCTCGGGGTCGGCCAGCAATTGCTTGGCGAAGCCGTTCTCGACCTTGATGTCTTCCGCGTCCTTCGTCGGAGTGCGCAGCGCCATCGCGATGTCGCTGGTGATGAGGTCGCCCGCGATCGGGATCACCGCCGTGTGGCGGATCGCACCGTTGGTGAAGATCGCCACGTCCGTCGTGCCCGCGCCGATGTCCACCAGCACCACGCCCAGCTCGCGCTCGTCTTCCGTCAGCACCGCCTGGCTGGAGGCCAGCGGGTTCAGCATCAGCTGGTCGACTTCCAGGCCGCAGCGGCGCACGCACTTGATGATGTTCTCGGCCGCGCTCTGCGCGCCGGTCACGATGTGCACCTTGGCCTCCAGGCGCATGCCGCTCATGCCGATCGGCTCCTTCACGTCCTGGCCGTCGATCACGAACTCCTGCGGCTCCACCAGCAGCAGGCGCTGGTCGCTGGAGATGTTGATGGCGCGTGCCGTCTCCACCACGCGGGCCACGTCGGCGGGCGTCACTTCCTTGTCCTTCACCGCCACCATGCCGCTGGAGTTGATGCCGCGGATGTGGCTGCCGGTGATGCCGGTGTAGACGCGGCTGATCTTGCAGTCGGCCATCAGCTCGGCCTCTTTCAGCGCCTGCTGGATGCTCTGCACGGTGGCGTCGATGTTCACCACCACGCCGCGCTTCAGGCCGTTGCTCGGCGCGATGCCCAGGCCGGCCAGCTTGAGCTCGCCGCCGGGCAGCACCTCGGCCACGACCACCATCACCTTGGCGGTGCCGATGTCGAGTCCTACGACCAGGTCTTTGTATTCTTTGGGCATTGGGATATGTCCTCGATTCCTCGGTATTCGCTACTTGATTTTTCTTGGGGCCTCGGGCGAGACCGTGGTGACGCCGCGCAGGCGCAGGGCATACGCGTCGTTGTGGCGCAGGTCCGCGCCTTCGACGTCGGCCATGGTGCGGCGGTACTGGCCCGCGACCTGGGTCACGGTCTTCAGGAAGCGCTGCAGGCGGGCCGTCACCTCTTCGCTCTGGCCGCGGCCGAGCTCGATCTCGGCGCCGCTGTCGAGCACCACCTTCCAGCTGCCGCGGCTCGACAGCGTGAGCTCGTCGATCCCCAGGTCGTAGGGCTGGAACTGCGGCTGCAGCACGCGGTACATGCCCAGCACCTGGCCGGCCTGCTCGATCGGGCCGTCCAGGCGCGGCAGGTTGTCGTCCACCTCGGCCACGTTGGCCTCGAACACGTCGCCGAAGCCGTTGATCAGCTTCGAGCCCGCCTCGTCGCCCCAGTTGGCCACCGGCACCTGCTCGGTCAGCGTCACGCGCAGCTTGTTCGGGAACTCGCGGCGCACCACCGCGCTGCGCACCCACGGCACCGACTCGAAGGCCGCGCGCGCGCGGGCCAGGTCGATGGTGAAGAAGTTGCCCGACAGCTGCGGCGCGACGTTGGCGCGCAGCGTGACCGCGTTGTTGTGCGTGACCTCGCCGTCCACCTTGATGCCGGCGATCGGGAAGAAAGGCTGGCGCAGCACCCACCACGCGCCCGCGGCAAGCAGCATGAGCGCCACCGCCGCGAACGCAAGGTTGGCGACGATGTTCATGAGCTTGACGTCGAAGGGCGCTGGAATGCTGTCGGCCATGGCTATAGCGAGCCTCCCGTCGCGTCCAGCGTGGCGGAAGCCAGCACCCGCAGGCACAGCTCCTCGTACGCGATGCCCGCGGCGCGGGCGGACATCGGCACCAGCGAATGGCTGGTCATGCCGGGCGAGGTGTTCATCTCCAGCAGGAAGGGCTTGCGGTCGCTCGCGCGGATCATCACGTCGGCGCGGCCCCAGCCGCGGCAGCCGAGCGTGCGGTAGGCGGCCAGCGTGATGCGCTGGATCTCGTGCTCCTCGGCCTCGGGCAGGCCGCTCGGGCACTGGTACTTCACGTCGTCGGTGAAGTACTTGTTCTGGTAGTCGTAGGCGCCCTCGGGCGCGGCGATGCGCACCACCGGCAGCGCGCGCGCGTCGAGACCGTGGCCGAGCACGGCGCAGGTCACTTCCTCGCCCTCGATGAATTCCTCGCACAGCACGTCGGCGTCGTACCTCGCCGACAGCGCCACCGCCTCCTGCATCTCTGAATAGCCTTGCACCTTGGTCACGCCGATGGACGAGCCCTCGCGCGGTGGCTTCACGATCAGCGGCAGGCCGAGCACATCGGGCACCGCCCTGACCTGCTCGCGGCTTTGCTGGTCGAAGGCCAGGCGCACGTACTTGGGCGTGGGCAGGCCGTCGGCCTGCCAGATGCGCTTGGTCATGACCTTGTCCATCGCCACGCTCGAGGCCATCACGCCAGAGCCGGTGTAGGGAATGCCGAGCAGCTCGAGCGCGCCCTGCACGGTGCCGTCCTCGCCGTGGCGGCCGTGCAGCGCGACGAAGCAGCGCGCGAAGCCTTCGCTCCTGAGCTCCGACAGGTCGCGCTGCGACGGGTCGAAGGCATGCGCGTCCACGCCGCGCGAGCGCAGCGCCTCGAGCACGCCGGTGCCCGACATCAGGGAGATCTCGCGCTCGGCGGAACTGCCGCCGAAGAGCACGGCGACCTTGCCGAAGAGTTTGGGGTCCTGGAGGCTCATGAGGCCCTCCCTTTGCGCGAACCGCGCTCGGATGTTGAAGGGGCAGAGGCGCCGGTCGCGGCACCGGCCGCGCCGAGCTCGACCACCTTGGCCGGCACCGCGCCGATGGAGCCCGCGCCCATCGAGAGCACCACGTCGCCCGGGCGGGCGTTGTCGAGAATGGCGCGCGGCATCGCGGCGATGTCGTCGACGAAGACCGGCTCGACCTTGCCCGCCACGCGCAGCGCGCGCGCCAGCGTGCGGCCGTCGGCCGCCACGATGGGCGCCTCGCCGGCGGCATAGACCTCGCCGAGCAGCACCGCGTCGGCCGTGCCGATGACCTTCACGAAGTCTTCGAAGCAGTCGCGCGTGCGGGTGTAGCGATGTGGCTGGAAGGCCAGCACCAGCCGGCGGCCCGGGAATGCGCCGCGCGCGGCCGCGATGGTGGCGGCCATCTCCACGGGGTGATGGCCGTAGTCGTCGATCACCGTGAAGGTGCCGGCAGCATCCCCGCCCTGCACAGCCACGTCGCCGTAGCTCTGGAAGCGGCGGCCCACGCCCTTGAAGCCTGCGAGCCCGCGCTGCACGGCTTCGTCGGGAATACCGAGTTCCACCGCCACCGCGATCACCGACAGCGCATTGCGCACGTTGTGCTCGCCAGGCAGGTTCAGCACGATCGGGAGGTCGGGCAACGTCACTCCGTTGCGGCGCTGCGCGGTGAAATGCATCTGGCCGCCAACGGCGCGCACGTCGATGGCGCGCACCTGGGCGTCCTCGCCGAAGCCGTAGCTGGTGACCGGGCAGGTCACGTCGGCCACGATCTCGCGCACCGCCGGATCGTCGGTGCACAGAATGGCCACGCCGTAGAACGGCATGCGGTGCAGGAAGTCGACGAAAGCCTTCTTGAGCTTCGCGAAGTCGTGCCCGTAGGTCTCCATGTGGTCGGCGTCGATGTTCGTGACCACCGCCATCACCGGCAGCAGGTTCAGGAACGAGGCATCCGACTCGTCGGCCTCCACCACGATGTAGTCGCCGGAGCCCAACTGCGCGTTCGCGCCGGCGCTGTTCAGGCGCCCGCCGATCACGAAGGTCGGGTCGAGCCCTGCGGCCGCGAGCACGCTCGCCACCAGGCTGGTGGTGGTGGTCTTGCCGTGCGTGCCGGCAATGGCGATGCCCTGCTTCAGGCGCATCAGCTCGGCCAGCATCAGCGCGCGCGGCACGACCGGAATGCGCTTCTCGCGCGCAGCCAGCACCTCGGGGTTGTCCGACTGCACCGCCGTCGACGTGACGACCGCATCCGCGCCGTCGATATGCGCGGCCGCGTGGCCCACGAAGGTGCCGATGCCCAGGCCCGCGAGCCGGCGCAGCGTGGCGCTGTCGGCCAGGTCGGAGCCGGTGATTTTGTAGCCCAGGTTCAGCAGCACTTCGGCGATGCCGCTCATGCCGGAGCCGCCGATGCCCACGAAATGGATATGACGAATAGCGTGCTTCATCTTGCAAGCTCCTCGCAGGCGCGGACGACCGCCTCGACGGCTTCGGTCTTCTGCATGGTCTTGGCCTTCTCGGCCTTCTCTATCAGCGCATCGCGCCCGGTTTTCTGTAGCAAGTCAGCCAGCAATTCAGGAGTGAGGTCGGCCTGCTGCACCAGCCAGCCGCCGCCTGCGTCCACGAGGAAGCGCGCATTGGTGGTCTGGTGGTCGTCGACCGCCGAGGGGAAAGGCACGAACAGCGCTGCTGCGCCGACGGCCGCGATTTCTGTGACGGTGCTGGCACCGGCGCGCGCGACGATCATGTCGGCGTCCGCATAGGCCTGCGCCGTGTCTTCGATGAAGGGCGTCAGCTCTCCTTCGACGCCCGCGGCCTCGTAGTTGGCGCGCAGCTCGTCGATCTGTTTGGCGCCGCTCTGGTGAAGCACCTGCGGGCGCTCGGCCGGCGCGATGCGGGCCAGCGCCTGCGGCACCACGGTATTGAGGCCGCGCGCGCCAAGGCTTCCGCCCACCACCAGCAGCTTGAGCGGCCCGGTGCGGCCCGCGAAGCGCTCGGCCGGTTCGGGCTTGGAGGTGAAGGCCGCGCGCAGCGGGTTGCCCACCCACTGCGCCTTCTTCAGCACGTTGGGAAAGGCGGTGAACACGCGGTCTGCCACGCCCGCCAGCACCTTGTTGGCGAGGCCGGCCACCGAGTTCTGCTCGTGCAGCACCAGCGGCTTGCCGACCAGCACGCCCATCATCCCGCCCGGGAAGGTGATGTAGCCGCCCAGGCCCACCAGCACGTCGGGCTTCACGCGGCGGACCACGCCCAGGCTCTGCCAGAAGGCGCGCAGCAGCTTCAGCGGCAGCAGGAGCAGCGTGAGCGGGCCCTTGCCGCGCACGCCGCCGAACTGCACGGGTTCGAAGGCGAAGCCGCGCGGCGGCACCAGCTTTTCTTCCATGCTGCCGGGGGCGCCCAGCCAGTGCACCTTCCAGCCGCGCTCGCGCAGGGCCTCGGCCACCGCGAGTCCGGGGAAGATGTGGCCCCCGGTGCCGCCGGCCATGACGAGCGCGGTGCGGCCGGTCATACGCGACCTCCGCGCATCAGCGGCGCATGCGCGCCGCAGCGCTGCGCGCTGACCCGATTCTGGTGAAACCATGTCCTCATACGCGGCCTCCGCGCATGAGGACACGGTTTTCGTAATCGATGCGCAGAACGATCGCCAGCGCCACCAGGTTCATCAGAATGGCCGAGCCGCCGAAGCTCATCAGCGGCAGCGTCAGGCCCTTGGTCGGCAGCGCGCCGAGGTTCACGCCCATGTTGATGAAGGTCTGGAAGCCCAGCCACACGCCCACGCCCTGTGCCACGAGGCCCGAGAACACGCGGTCCAGCGCGATGGCCTGGCGGCCGATGTGCATGATGCGGCGCGTGAGCCAGAGGAACAGGCCGATGATCAGCAGCACGCCGACGAGGCCGAACTCCTCGCCGATCACGGCCAGCAGGAAGTCGGTGTGCGCCTCGGGCAGCCAGTGCAGCTTCTCGACGCTGCCGCCGAGGCCCACGCCGAAGATCTCGCCGCGCCCGATGGCGATCAGCGAGTGCGACAACTGGTAGCCCTTGCCCAGCGCATGCTCCTCGCTCCACGGATCGAGGTACGCGAAGATGCGCTCGCGGCGCCACGGGCTGCTCGCGACGATGGTGCCGAAGGCCACCACCACCAGCGCGGCGATCAGGAAGAACATGCGCGCATTCACGCCGCCCAGGAACAGGATGCCCATGGCGATCACGGCGATCACCATGAAAGCCCCCATGTCGGGCTCGGCCATCACCAGCATGCCGACCACCACCACCGCCACGCCCATGGGCAGCACGGCGCGGAAGAAGCGCTCCTTGATCTCCATCTTGCGCACCATGTAGCTGGCGGCGTAGAGCACCATCGCGAGCTTGGCCAGTTCCGACGGCTGGAAGCGCATGAAGCCCATCGGCAGCCAGCGGCGCGCGCCGTTCACGTTGATGCCGATGTGCGGAATGAGCACAGCCACCAGCAGCAGCAGCGAGGCCACGAAGAGCCAGGGCGCGGCGCGCTCCCAGGTCTTCATCGGGATCTGGAAGGTCAGCAGCGCGGCGATGAAGGCGAACACCACCGAGGCCGCGTGCCGCGTGAGGAAATACGAGGCGCTGTAGCCCGCGCGCGCGAAGCGCGGGTTGTCGGGCAGCGCGATGGAGGCCGAATACACCATGATCAGGCCCCAGGTCAGCAGCGCCACCGTGACCCAGACCAGCGCCTGGTCGAAGCCCAGCACGCGCATCGGCGTGGCCTTGGTCTGCGCGATGCCGGCGCCGCCGAGCCGCACGGGCAGGTGCACTGGCAGCGAGTCGATCCCGCTGCGCGCGCGCCTGAACCAGCCGCCGAAGCGGCTGGTGCGTGCGTTGGGCGTGGCGCCTGATGCGGCAGAGTTCAAACCTGTTCCTCCGTCGTCGAGTCGCCCAGGCCGCGCGGGCTGTCCTCGTAGGCCTGCACGGCCTCGCGGAACACCTCGGCGCGGTGCGCATAGTCCTTGAACATGTCGAAGCTCGCACAGGCCGGTGACAGCAGCACGGCGTCGCCGGGGTTGGCGCGCGCGGACGCGAGCTTCACCGCCTCGTCCATCGAGGCGGCGTGCAGCAGCGAGACGCCCGTCGATGCCAGCGCGGCCTCGATGACCGGAGCGTCGCGGCCGATGAGCACCACGGCGCGCGCGTACTGGCGAACGGGCGCGGCCAGCGGCTCGAAGTCCTGCCCCTTGCCTTCGCCGCCGAGGATGACGACCACGCGGCGCTCCTCGCCCAGGCCGGTCAGCGCGGCGGCGGTGGCACCCACGTTGGTGCCCTTGCTGTCGTCGAAGTACTCGACCTCGTCGATGACGGCGATGGGCTCGACGCGATGCGGCTCGCCCTGGTATTCGCGCAGGCCGTAGAGCATGGCGTTCAGCGGGCAGCCGGCGGCGCTGGCCAGCGCCAGGGCCGCGAGCGCGTTCATGGCGTTGTGGCGGCCGCGGATGCGCAGCGCGTCGGCGGGCATCAGCCGCTGCAGGAAGATCTCTTCCTCGACCACGGCACCACGCTTGCGCTTCTGCGTTTCGTCGGCTTCCAGCGCGCGCACCAGCCAGGCCATGCCGTTCACGCGCTCGATGCCGTAGTCGCCCGGGCGCAGCGGCATCGCGGAACCGAAGGTGACATGCGTGCGGATCTGCGGGCGCTGCAGCTTGACCTTGACGGGCGCGGGCAGCATCGCCATCACGCCGGCGTCGTCGCGGTTGAGGATCATGAGCCCGTGCGCGCCGAAGATGCGCGCCTTGGCCGCGCCGTACGCGGCCATGTCGCCGTGCCAGTCCAGATGGTCCTGCGTGAGGTTGAGCACCGTCGCGGCGGTGGGCTCGAAGCCCTGTACGCCGTCGAGCTGGAAGCTGGACAACTCCAGCACCCACACGTCGGGCAGCGTCTCGGCGTCCATGTGCGCCGAGAGCGTGTCGAGCAGCGTCGGGCCGATGTTGCCGGCCACGGCCACGGTCTTGCCCGCGCGCTCCACCAGCTGGCCGGTGAGCGAGGTGACGGTCGTCTTGCCGTTGGTGCCGGTGATGGCGAGCACCGCGGGCGTGTAGCCCTTGGGCGCTTCAGGCTCGACGGGCGGCGCCAGTTCGAGCTGAGGCGACGGCTCTTCTTCTACCGCGGCCGACGCCGGGTTGGTCGCGGAGAGCTCGGCGATGCGCGCGACGAACTCCGCGGCTTCCTTGGCGGCGGTCGGGACGTAGGGCTTGCCGGTGGTGGGCAGGCGCGAAACGGTGGCGGGCGCGGGTGCGGGAGCAGGCTCCGCTGCCGGGGCTTCGGGCGATTCGGGGGCTGCTTCGGCAGCCGGGGTTTCCGGCGCTGCTTCAGCGCTGGTTGCTTCGGTGGATTCCAGCGCCGGTTCAGGCGCGGCTTCGGATGCTGGCTCCGCAACGGTTTCGGCCGGCACGGCCACTTCGCCTTCCTGCGGCGGCGGCACGACAACGCTGATCGACGGATCGCGCGGCATCGCTTCGGCCATCGCGGGGGCGGCCGGCTCGGGCTGGGCTTCAGCGGTTTCCGATGTTTCTACTGGCGCGGGTGCTTCTGCAGGCTCGACCGGAGCTGCGGCCTTGGCGGGCGCAGGCTCTTCCAGCGCCAGCTCGGCCTGTGCTTCAGGCTCGGCGGGAGCTTCGGCAACCGGCTCGGCTTGCGTTGCGGCGGCGACTTCCGCCTCCGGTTCGGCCTCGACCACCGGCACTTCCACCGTCCGCAGGTCCTGCAGCGCACGCGCGAACAGATCCAGCTCGCCACCGACCGGCAGGCCCACGGCGCGCGCAGCATCGGCCACCGGCGCGATGGTCGCCGGCGAAAGGCCCGGCGAACGGTACACGGCGCGGATCGGCGTGCCTTCGACCAGCGCGGCCGAAAACGGCCCGCCGACGAAGTTCACGCCTGGCAGCTCCTCGCGCAGCGTCGGAAGCAATGCCGGCGCCTCGCGCGTGTCGGCCACGGTCACGACCGCGCCGTGGCGCGCGCACCAGCGCGCCATCGCCAGCCCGGACGCGCCGAGGCCGAGGATGAGGACGGGGAGGTCTTTCAGGTGCCGCATGGTTGTCTTCTTCTTTTCTCTCTCAGCGCAGCTTCAGCGTCGAAAGGCCCACGAGGCACAGCAGCATCGTGATGATCCAGAAGCGCACCACGACCTGCGTCTCGCGCCAGCCGCTCTTCTCGAAGTGATGGTGCAGCGGCGCCATCTTGAGCACGCGCCGCCCCTCGCCGAAGCGCTTCTTCGTGTACTTGAAGTAGGTGACCTGTGCCATCACCGAGATCGCCTCGACCACGAAGATGCCGCCCATGATGAAGAACACGATCTCCTGGCGCACGATGACCGCGATGGTGCCCAGCGCGCCGCCCAGCGCCAGCGCGCCCACGTCGCCCATGAACACCTGCGCCGGATGCGTGTTGAACCACAGGAACGCGAGCCCCGCGCCGGCCATGGCCGAGCAGAACACCAGCAGCTCGCCCGAGCCGGGGATGTTGGGGAACAGCAGGTACTTGGAATACACCGCGCTGCCCGTGACGTAGGCGAACACGCCCAGCGCCGAGCCCACCATCACCACCGGCATGATCGCCAGGCCGTCGAGGCCGTCGGTCAGGTTCACGGCATTGCTCGCGCCCACGATCACCAGGTAGGTGAGGATCACGAAGCCGATGCCGCCCAGCGGATAGCTCACTTCCTTGAAGAAGGGCACCAGCAGGTTGATCTTGGGCGGGAAGTCGAGGTCGAAGCCCGACTGCACCCATGCGAAGAACAGCTGCACCACGCGCCAGTTGGAGCTTTCCGAGATGCTGAAGAGCAGGTAGAAGGCCGCGATCAGCCCCACCACCGACTGCCAGAAATACTTCTCGCGCGAGCGCATGCCCTCCGGGTCCTTGCGCACCACCTTGCGCCAGTCGTCCACCCAGCCGATGGCGCCGAAGCCCATGGTGACCCACAGCACGATCCACACGAACCTGTTGGAGATGTCGAACCACAGCAGCGTGGCGAAGGCGATGGCGAACAGCACCAGCACGCCGCCCATGGTGGGCGTGCCGCTCTTGGTGAGGTGCGTTTCCATGCCGTAGCCGCGCACCGGCTGGCCGATCTTGAGCGCCGTGAGGCGGCGGATCACGTAGGGCCCGGCCACCAGGCCGACCACGAGCGCCGTCAGCGCGGCCATCAGCGCGCGGAAGGTGAGGTACTGGAAGATGCGCAGGAACCCGAACTCGGGCGACAGCGTCTGCAGCCATTGAGCGAGGGTCAGCAGCATGTGGTTTCGCGCGGCTCATGCGTCATGACCGGCCTCCTTTTGTTGTTGTGGTTGTTGTAGTTGTGCCTGCGCCTCGACGACCTGCACCACGCGCTCCATCTTCATGAAGCGCGATCCTTTCACGAGCACGCTGCCGACCTGCGGCAGGCGTGCGAGCACGGCCGCGCTCAGCGCGTCGAACTCGTTGAAATGGCGTCCGTCGGCACCGGCGAAGGCGACGACGGTATGCGACGTCGCGTCGCCCAGCGTGTAGACGGACTCGATGCCGCGCTCGCGGGCATGCTCGCCGACCTCGGCGTGGAACTCGGGCGAGCGGTCGCCCACCTCGCCCATGTCGCCCAGCACCAGCAGGCGCGGGCCCGGCAGGGCGGCGAGCACGTCGATGGCGGCGATCACCGAATCGGGGTTGGCGTTGTAGCTGTCGTCGACCAGCGTGATCGCGTGGCCGCCGGGCAGCGCGATCTCGCTGGCGCGCGAACGGCCCTTGACCGGCTCGAAGGCCGAGAGGCCGGCGCCGATGGTTTCCAGCGACACACCCGCCGCGAGCGCGCAGGCCGTGGCGGCGAGCGCGTTGACGACGTTGTGCCGGCCCGCGATGTGCAGGCGCGCGTCGAAGTCGCCCACCGGCGTGCGGATGCTCACGGCCCAGGCGCCCTGCTTCCATTCGGCGTGCTGCAGCGAGATGTCGGCATCCTCGTGCTCGCCGAAGGTCAGGCAGCGGCGCGAGCCGCCGTCGTGCGCCATGTCGGTCCACAGCGAGGTGAACTCGTCGCCGTAGGGAAAGACGGCCGTGCCGTCTTCCGGAAGCACGGCGAACACGGCGGCGTTCTCGATGGCCACCGCCTCGACGGTGGCCATGAATTCCTGGTGCTCGCGCTGCGCGTTGTTGACCAGCGCGATGGTCGGGCGCGAGATGGCCGCCAGCCGCGCGATCTCGCCCGGGTGGTTCATGCCCAGTTCGAGCACCGCGCGCTGGTGCTGCGCGCGCAGGCGCAGCAGCGTGAGCGGCACGCCGATCTCGTTGTTGAAGTTGCCGGCCGTGGCGAGCGAGCGCTCGGCCCGGAAGGCGAAGAGCACGGCCGCGATCATCTGCGTGACTGTGGTCTTGCCGTTGCTGCCCGTCACCGCGATCAGCGGCAGGTCGAACTGCGCGCGCCAGCCCGCGCCGAGCGCGCCCAGCGCGACCAGCGAGTCGGGCACCTCGAGGCCGGCGAGGCCCGCGGCCTCCAGCCCGCGGTGCGCGATGGCGGCCACGGCGCCCTGCTTCTTCGCATCGGCCAGGAAATCGTTGGCGTCGAAGCGCTCGCCCTTGAGCGCGACGAACAGGTCGCCGGGCGCGAGCGTGCGCGTGTCGGTGTGCACGCGGGCGATGACGATGGAGCCGTCGCCCACGAGGCGAGAACCCGGAATCCATTGCTGGATCCGGGCCAGGGTGATGTCCAGGGGTGTCGTGATGCCGCTCATGCCGAGGCACCCCTCTTTGCCAGCGCCTGCAGCGCATGGGCCTTGTCCGAGAACTCGATGCGCTGGCCGGCGATTTCCTGCCAGGCCTCGTGGCCCTTGCCGGCGATCAGCACCACATCTTGCGGCGCAGCCTGCGCGATGGCGTTGGCGATGGCTGCCGCCCGGTCGGGCTGCACCTGCGCCGCGTCGGGGCGCGAGAAGCCGCGCAGCACCTGGCTGATGATCGCGTCGGGCTTTTCGCTGCGGGGGTTGTCGCTGGTGACGATCACGCGGTCGGCCTGGCGCTCGGCGACGGCGGCCATCATCGGGCGCTTGATCGGGTCGCGGTCGCCGCCGCAGCCGAACAGGCACCACAGTGCGCCGCCGCGCTGCTTTGCGAGCGGGCGCAGGCCGATCAGCGCCTTGTCGAGCGCATCGGGCGTGTGGGCGTAGTCGACCACGGCCAGCGGGGCGCCTTCGCCGGTGCCGGCGCGGTCCATGCGTCCGGGCACGCTGGTGAGGTTGGCGCATGCGGCCACGGCCTGGGCGAGCGTGAGGCCCAGCGCGCGCAGCGTGCCGAGCACGCCCAGCAAGTTGGACACGTTGTACTGGCCGATGAGCCCCGTCGACAGGCGCTCCACGGCAGCCGTGCCGTGCTCGGCCACCGAGAACTGCAGGCCCTGCGCGTCGTAGCCGATGTCGCGCGCCATGAGGCGGGCCGGCTTGCCGGCGGCCGAGACGGTCCAGACGTCGAGCGCACCGATGCCGGCGTCGATCAGGTTCGCGCACAGGCTGGCGCCGTGCGTGTCGTCGATGTTGATCACCGCGGCGCGCAGGCCGGGCCAGCGGAACAGCTCGGCCTTGGCCTGCCAGTAGGCGTCCATGCTGCCGTGGTAGTCGAGGTGGTCCTGCGTGAAGTTGGTGAACACGGCCACGGCGATCTGCGCGCCGTCGAGGCGGCGCTCGGCGATGCCGATGGACGAGGCCTCGATGGCGCAGGCGCCGAAGCCGTTCGTGACCAGCGCGCGCAGCTCGCGCTGCATCATCACCGGGTCGGGCGTGGTCAGGCCGGTGTAGGTCAGCTCGGGCGGCACGCCGATGCCCAGCGTGCCCATCACGGCGCAGGGCGACGGCGCGTCGCGCTGCATGGTGCCGTCGGGCTTCATCACTCGCACGCCGCCCGCCGCGCGCAGCGTGGAGAGCGACTCGGCCAGCCACCATGCGGTGGAGGTCTTGCCGTTGGTGCCCGTCACGGCCAGCACTTCGAGCAGGGCCGAGGGGTTGTCGTAGAAGGCCGAGGCGATCGGGCCGGTGGCGGCCTTCAGGCCGGGGTAGCTCACGATGCGCTCGCGGTATTCGTCCTGGTCGAAGCCGAAGGGCTCGACGCCCTCGTGTTCCACCAGGCAGACGGCGGCGCCCTGCGCCAGCGCGGCCGCCACGTGCTTGCGGCCGTCGGTGGCGGCGCCCGGCCAGGCGATGAAGACGTCGCCCGCACCCACGGCGCGGCTGTCGGCATGCAGCGCGGCGTTCGGCGCGCGCTCCTTCAGCCAGGCGGCGACCAGTTGGGGGGAAGTGAAGGTCAGCATGTTCAGAAGCTCTCGTCGACGCCCTGCGTCATCACAAGCGGTTTGACCGCCAGATCGGGCGGTACGTTCATCATGCGCAGCGTCTGCTGCACGACCTCGCTGAACACGGGAGCGGCCGCCAGGCCGCCGAAATACTGCCCGTCGCTGGGCTCGTCGATCATCACCGCGACGATGATGCGCGGCTTCTCGATGGGCGCCATGCCGGTGAACCATGCGCGGTACTTGTTGCTGGCGTAGCCCTTGCCGACCTGCTTGTGGGCCGTGCCCGACTTGCCGCCGACCGAGTAGCCCACCGTCTGCGCGCGCGTGCCCGTGCCGCCGGGGCCGGCGGCCATCTGCAGCATCTTGCGCACCGCCAGCGCATTGGAGGGCGAGAACACCCGCACGCCGGCCGGCGGCTCGGAGTTCTTCAGAATGGTCACCGGAATGAGCGAGCCGTCGTGTGCGAACGCGGTGTACGAATGCGCCATCTGGAACAGCGACGCCGACAGGCCGTAGCCATAGGCCATGGTGGCCTGCTCGACCGGCTTCCAGGTCTTCCAGGGCCGCAGCCGGCCGGTGACGGCGCCGGGGAACTGGATCTGCGGCTTCTGGCCGTAGCCGAGCGCGGTGTAGGTGTCCCACATCTCGTGCGGGGTCATCTTCTGGGCGATCTTGAGCGCACCGACGTTGCTCGACTTCTGGATCACGCCCTCGACTGTCAGCGTGCCGTAGTTGTGCGTGTCGCTGATGGTGAAGCCGCCGATCTGGTAGCGGCCGGGGCCGGTTTCGATCAAGGTCGAGGGCTTCACGCGGCCGGCTTCCAGCGCCATGCCCACCGTGATCGGCTTCATGGTCGAGCCGGGCTCGAAGGTGTCGGTGATCGCGCGGTTGCGCAGTTGCTCGCCGGTCAGGTTCTGGCGCTTGTCGGGCACATAGCTCGGGTAGTTGGCCAGCGCCAGCACCTCGCCGGTGACGGAATCGAGCACCACCACGCTGCCGGCCTTGGCCTTGCGCGCGGTCACGGCGTCGCGCAGCTTCTGGTAGGCGAAGAACTGCACCTTGCTGTCGACGCTGAGCTGGATGTCCTTGCCGTCCAGCGGCGGCACGGTCTCGCCCACGCCCTCGACCACGCGGCCCAGGCGGTCCTTGATGACGCGGCGCGACCCGGCCTTGCCGGCCAGGTCCTTGTTGAAGGCCAGCTCGATGCCTTCCTGGCCGTTGTCTTCCACGTTGGTGAAGCCCACCACGTGCGCGGCGGCCTCGCCCTCGGGGTACTGGCGCTTGTATTCCTTGCGCTGGTAGATGCCCTTGAGGTTCATCGCGGCGATCTGCTTGGCGATGGGCTCGTCGACCTGGCGCTTGATCCAGACGAAGGTCTTGTCCTCGTCTTCCAGTTTCTTGTCGAAGTCCTTCTGCGGCATCTCCAGCAGCTTGGCCACCTGCTTGAGCTTGGCGCGCACCTCGGGGTCGTCGCGCTCGATGTCTTCCGGGATGGCCCAGATGCTGGGCGCGACCACGCTCGATGCGAGGATGAGCCCGTTGCGGTCGAGGATGCGGCCGCGGTTGGCCGGCAGCTCCAGCGTGCGCGCGAAGCGCACCTCGCCCTGCCGCTGGAAGAAGCTGTTGCCGATGACCTGCACGTAGGCAGCCCGGCCGGCCAGCACCAGGAAGCCGAAGGCGATGCCGGCGACGATGAGCTTGCTGCGCCACACCGGCGTCTTGCTCGCAAGCAGGGGGCTGGTGGTGTAGCGGACGCTGCGGTTGCCCCGGGTCATCGCGCGGCCCTCGCTGCGGTTGCGGCCGGCCTGGCCGCAGGCTTGGCTGCCGGCTTGCCTGTGGTGGGGGGCGTCGCCGCCACCGGTGCGACGGCGGGAATCACGGAGCCGTCAGGGCGCACGTACTGCGTGATCGCCGGGGAGGTGGTGCGCATCTGCAGCTGCTCCTTGGCGAGCTTCTCCACGCGCAGCGGCGTGGCCTGCGCGCGCTTCTCGACCTGCAGGCGGTCGCGCTCGGTCTCGAGGCGGCGGGCATCCTGCTGCACGCGGTCGAGCTCGGTATAGAGCTGGCGCGACAGATACTGGGTGTGCACAAGGTACAAAGCCGTCGCAATGACGGCCATCAGCAGGAGCAGGTTGATCCGGGCCATGGCTAGCGAACCTCCCCCAGGCTGCACCACTGCGTGGCTCCGCCAACCCCCTCGCGAGCGGGGGGGCGAGCGCCTTCGGGCGGCCGGGCGGCGCTCATGCGGCCTCCGTGCGTTCTGCCACGCGAAGAATGGCACTGCGCGCCCGCGGGTTCCCGCTCACCTCGGCCTCCGAGGGCTTGATGCGCTCCAGCGCGCGCAGCTTCATGACCTTGGGCGCGGCAAACGGCGCGCGGCGGTCGTAGACCTCCTTGGAGTGCTTCGCTATGAACTGCTTGACGATGCGGTCTTCCAGCGAGTGGAAGCTGATGACCGCCAGCCGCCCCCCGGGCTTCAGGATGGACAGGCTGGCTTCTAGCGCCTGTTGCAGCTCTTCAAGCTCGGCGTTGATGAAAATCCGAAAAGCCTGAAATGTGCGCGTTGCAGGGTTCTGGCCCGGCTCGCGGGTTTTGACCGTGCCAGCCACGAGCTCGGCCAGTTCGGTGGTGGTTGAAACTGGGCCCCGTTCTTGTCGGCGAGCAACAATCGCCTTTGCAATCTGAACAGCAAACCGTTCTTCGCCATAGTCACGGATCACCTCTGCAATCTGCTGTAGTTCGGCCGTTGCCAGCCACTCGGCCACGCTCTCGCCGCGCGTGGTGTCCATGCGCATGTCGAGCGGGCCATCGAAACGGAAACTGAAACCGCGCACCGGGTTGTCGATCTGCGGCGAGCTCACGCCCAGGTCCATGAGCAGGCCGGCGACGCTCGCGTCGGGCAGCTCGCCGATCGAGCGGAATCCCTGGTGGCGGATGGAAAAACGCGCATCCGAGATGCGCGCTGCTTCGGCCACTGCTTCCGCATCCTTGTCGAATGCGATGAGCCTGCCTTCCGGCGCCAGCCGCGCGAGGATCGCGCGCGCGTGCCCTCCTCTTCCGAAGGTGGCGTCCACGTAGGTGCCGGCAGCCGCGGAGCTGCCGGATAGAAGAGCTTCCACCGCCTCGCCGAGCAAGACGGTCGTGTGGGTCCAGGGCGTGTTCACGGTGCCCCTCAGAACGCGAAGTCCTGGAATACGTCCGGCATCTCGCCCTGGGTGGCCTCGGCCTCCTTGGCCTCGTAGGTGGCCTTGTCCCAGAGTTCGAAGTGGTTGCCCATGCCCAGCAGCAGCGTCTCGCGCGTGATGCCGGTGGCCGCGCGCAACTCGGGGGAGACGAGGACGCGGCCGGTGCCGTCCATCTCGACGTCCATGGCATTGCCCAGGAAGACGCGCTTCCACCACTGCGCCGACATCGGCAGCGCGGCGATGCGCTCGCGGAACTTCTCCCATTCGGGACGGGGGAACACCATCAGGCATCCGTGCGGATGCTTGGTGATCGTGAGCTGGCCGCCTGCCGTCGCGCTCAGGACGTCACGATGCCGGGTCGGCACGGAGAGCCGCCCCTTGGCATCCAGACTGAGCGATGAAGCGCCTTGAAACACGACCACGAAACCCCTGTGTTGGGAGTGCTGCGGCACCCGAAAGGGGCACTACCCGCACTTTTTCCCACTTAACTGCACTTTTTTGCACTGTAGCAGGAAACACTTCGGAAGCAACTGGCCGTTTGGGCTATTTTTTGTAATGGAATCAACGACTTAGCGCCGATTCCAAATCCTTGGAATCGGCGAATTTCGTTGAAAATGAAGTACTTAGCTCACGCAGTGAAAGTGATGCGTGAAGGATTCCCCCGTTACAGGGGAAGAGAGAAGCGGCTTCAGAGGATGAAGCGCGAAAGGTCTTCGTCGTGACTTAGTGCCGCAAGGCGCTGGTCGACATAGGCGGCATCGATGCGGATCGATTGCCCTTCGAGGCGGGTCGCGTCGAAGCTTACCTCATCCAGCAGGCGCTCCATCACGGTCGACAGACGGCGCGCGCCGATGTTCTCCGTGCGCTCGTTCACCTCGAAGGCGATGGTGGCCAGCCGGTTCACGCCCTCGGGCGTGAATTCGAGCGTCACGCCCTCGGTGGCGAGCAGCGCCTGGTACTGCTTCACCAGCGAGGCGCGCGTCTGCGTGAGGATGCTCTCGAAGTCCGCCACCGAGAGCGACTGCAGCTCCACGCGGATCGGAAAGCGCCCCTGCAGCTCGGGAATGAGGTCGCTGGGCTTGCTCAGGTGGAAGGCACCGCTCGCGATGAACAGCATGTGGTCGGTGCGCACCACGCCGTACTTGGTGCTGACGGCTGTGCCCTCCACCAGCGGCAGCAGGTCGCGCTGCACGCCCTGGCGCGACACGTCGGAGCCCTGGGCTTCGCTGCGGGTGGCGACCTTGTCGATCTCGTCGATGAAGACGATGCCGTTCTGCTCTGCGTTGGCGATCGCCTGCGTGCGGATCTCGTCCTCGTTGACCAGCTTGGCGGCTTCCTCGTCGGTCAGGAGGCGCAGCGCCTCGGCGATCTTGAGCTTGCGCATCTTGCGCTTGCCGCCGCCGATCTGGCCGAACATGCCGCGCAGCTGCTCGGTCATTTCCTCCATGCCGGCCGGGCCCATGATCTCCAGCGGCGCGCGGGTTTCGGCGAGGTCGAGTTCGATCTCCTTGTCGTCGAGCTGGTGCTCGCGCAGCTTCTTGCGGAAGGCCTGCCGGGTGGCGTTGCTGGTGTCGGTCGCGGTGGAGGTGCCGTCGGCGCTGCGCGCTTGCGGCAGCAGCACGTCGAGGATGCGCTCCTCGGCGGCATCCTCGGCGCGCGCGCGAACCTTCACGCTCTCCGCCTCGCGCGTCTGCTTGACGGCGATCTCTGCCAGGTCGCGGATGATCGAATCGACGTCCTTGCCCACGTAGCCCACCTCGGTGAACTTGGTGGCCTCGACCTTGATGAAGGGCGCATCGGCCAGTCGCGCGAGGCGACGGGCGATCTCGGTCTTGCCCACGCCCGTGGGGCCGATCATGAGGATGTTCTTCGGCGTGATCTCGTGGCGCAGCTTGTCGTCGACCTGCTGGCGGCGCCAGCGGTTGCGCAGGGCGATGGCCACGGCGCGCTTGGCTGCCGGCTGGCCGACGATGTGGTTGTCGAGCTCGGAGACGATCTCCTGGGGGGTCATGGACATGGTCAGAGCGCTTCCACCGTGTGGTTCATGTTCGTGTAAATGCAGATTTCTCCGGCGATCGCCAGCGATTTGCGCACGATCTGCTCGGCCGAAAGCTCGGTGTTCTCGATCAGCGCCTTGGCCGCCGACTGGGCGTACGCGCCGCCCGAGCCGATGGCGATCACGCCGTCCTCGGGCTCCAGCACGTCGCCGTTGCCGGTGATGATGAGGGAGGTGGTGGCGTCGGCCACCGCGAGCATGGCTTCGAGCTTGCGCAGCACGCGGTCGGTGCGCCAGTCCTTGGTGAGCTCGACCGCGGCGCGGGTCAGGTGCCCCTGGTGCTTCTCGAGCTTGGCCTCGAAGCGCTCGAAGAGCGTGAAGGCGTCCGCGGTTGCGCCCGCGAAGCCGGCAAGCACCTTGCCGTGATACAGCCGGCGCACCTTGCGCGCCGAGCCCTTGATGACGATGTTGCCGAGAGTGACCTGCCCGTCCCCGCCGATGGCGACCTGGTCGCCCTGGGGGGTCTTGCGGCGCACGCTCACGATGGTGGTGCCGTGAAACTGTTCCATCGCAGCCATCTGGGGGTGCGCGGCGGCAATGCAACCGCCGCAAGGCGGTGCGGGTTTCAGTTTTTCCTAACGGCCACCGTGGCGTGATCGGCGATGCCTACCAGATTGAACAGCGCGGCAACCAGCCGGTGCACGTCGACGAACTGCACGCGCTCGCCGTTGGCGTCGCGCGTGCGCACCCAGCTCAGCAGCGTGCCTGCGGCGGCGAGGTCCATGCGCAGCAGCGCCGCGCACGAGATGACCGGCGCCGTGGTGTGGCGCAGGTCGTGGTCCAGCCGCTGCCAGTTCGACAGCGACTCGCCCCGCAGGTCGCCCGCCAGCGCGGCAAAACCGCTGTCGGTGGAAGGAAAACTCTCCGAATCGCCGCCGACCGACAGCAGCGACCACACCGAGCTGGGCCGGCTGGCAGGCGGCGCGGCCAACGTGGTGCACTCGCCCTTCGGGTCTGCCCAGGCGGGCGGCGACACCTCGTAGGTGATGCAGTAGTTGAGCGCCACCAGCTCGAAGTCGTCGGGCAGGTGCATCATGCGCAGCGCCGCGAGGTGCAGTTGCCACCAGACGTCGTCGGTGCCGCGCTCGTTGTTGGGCGCGGCCTCGGACAGCACGGCCAGCAGCTGCGACGAGCCCATGAAACGCAGCTGCACCGGCGAATCGGCCCAGTGGGTGAAGAGCACGCGCAGCGGCGCGGCGGCCTCGGGTTCGATGGCATGCAGGCCACGCCAGTCGAGCGTCCACACCGAGCCCGCCTTCGACAGCGCGCGGGTGAGGTCCATGAGGCCTTCGCGCGCGAGGCGCGTGGGGCAGGTCCAGTCGGCGGGAGCGCCGCTTTCGGCGATGCCGGCAGCCTCCTCGCTCGCCGTGACGGCCTTGACGCTGCGCGCCAGCTCTTCCAGCGAGACCCAGTCGGGTCCCATGCGCCGCATGCGCTGCGCATAGCGCATGCGGGCGGCGGCGAACTTGGCGGCGTCGCCGGTGGCGCGGTACAGGTCGAAGAGAGCCCGCCAGCGGTTGTCGTCGCGCTCGGAGGCTGCGTCGGTCGCGCTTTCGACCGGCGACACGCTGTCGGGGGGCGAAGCCAGCGCCTGCAGCAGGATCGCTTCGGCGCCGGTGTCGTCGCCGTGGGCGAAACGGATCACCGCTTCCTCGAGCGCGCCATCGTGCGCCAGGCGCGACGACAGCAGCGGCACGCTGGCCGCGACGGCCGGCGCTGCGCCGGCCTCGCCGGCGACCTGTGCCGCCTCCACCGCCAGGGACGGCGGAGCCGGCTCCGACAGCAGTTCGTCGGTGTCCACCGGCGGCAGGGTCTCGGCGCCGGCTTCGGGCGGCGGATTGACCAGCACCTCGCCGTTCGGCCCGCGCCCCTTCCACCACTGCTGCGACATCTGCTGCTCGATCTCGTCGATCTTCTTGAGCGTGAGCGCGCGGCCTTCCGATCTCTCGGAGGAGCTGTTGACGTTGAACGAAGACGGCGTGACCGTCGCCTCGAAGGCGTGCGCCGCGGCCTCGCGCTGGCGCAGCTTGCGCAGCATGTCGAACTCGCGCCGGCGAACGAAATCGTTGCGCTGGCGCCGCTCGATCATCTCCTTGAGCATCTCCCGGCTGTAGGTCTGCGCGGGCAGCGAGGAATCGGAGGCCGAACTGGCGGAGGAAGGCGCGTCCAGCTCCGACCAATCCTTCAGGGGATTGCGGACAAACTTGGCCACCTTTGAAAGAAGGCGGCCCGAATCTTCCTTTGGCATTCGGAGGAGGCTATCGAAGACGCTGGCTTTTATCTACCTTGTGCTGGCTTTCAGTCCCCGAACATCTTCTGCTTGAGTTCGCGGCGCTGCTGCGCCTCGAGCGAAAGCGTCGCGGTCGGGCGGGCCAGCAGGCGGCCGACGCCGATGGGCTCGCCGGTCTCGTCGCAGTAGCCATAGTCGCCGGCGTCGATGCGCTGGATCGACTGCTCGATCTTCTTGAGCAGCTTGCGCTCACGGTCGCGGGTGCGCAGCTCGAGGGCATGTTCTTCCTCGATGGTGGCGCGGTCGGCCGGGTCGGGCACGACTACCGTGTCTTCACGCAGGTGCTCGGTGGTCTCGCCGGCGTTCTCGAGGATGCCGCGCTTGAGTTCTTCGAGCTTCAGGCGGAAGAACGCCATCTGCTTCTCGTTCATGTACTCGTCGTCGGGCATGGCGATGACTTCGGCATCGCTCAGTTCCGCGGGCGACTTGGTTTTCCAGTTGTTGGCCAGTTTCGGGTCTTTCTTGATGGCGAGGGGCGGCGGAGGCACCAGCGCGTTGGAATGGCTTTGGGAGAAGGTGGACTTGGCGGCCGTCGACGCCACCGATTGCGGCATCGAGGGGACGGTCAGTTGCGACAGCCGGGACACGCGGCCACCACGCGCGGCGGGAGCGGGCGTGGCTGTTTGAGCGGGCATCGAGGGTGTCGCCGGGGCGGAAGTGGAGGCGGCAGCCGTTTTTTTCATGGGGATCGGGGGGACAGAGGAAACAGCCGCAGGACGGCCGACGGGTTTGGATGACGATGAGCCGGCGTCCGCGGTCTTCGTGGCGGCAGTTGCAGGCTTGGCGGACTTCTTGGTCGCAGCGCTCGCGGCCTTGGCCGGTGGTGCTGCGGGCTTCTTGGACGGTGCGCTCTTCTCCTTGGTCGCGGGACCGGAAACCTTCCTGGCCGCGGGTACAGCCTGCTTCGCAGCCGGCGCCTTCTTGGCGGCGGGCTTGGTTGCTGGCGTGGCCTTGGCGGCGGGTTTCTTCACGGTGACTGGCTCCTTTGACGAACTGGAACGCGCTTTCACTGGGTGTCTCCTCCCATGGGAGCCTCTTGCAGCCTCCAGGCCGCGCAGGCTCCCGTTGTCGGGGTGCCCGCCAAGTGGCGAACCCCGGGGTTATACCCCCGAAAGCCCGCCAGAAACGTACGGCGCCCCGTGCCGGAAGTCACATCTTGTCCTTGGGAGCAGGACGTGGCTTGCGAAACAGGCGCGCGATTGTATAGAGAACTCGAAGCCGCGGGACATGTTCCGGCGCGTCGTCCGACTCCGTTAGCATCGCCCGGCGCCGCCGGAGGGGGCGGCGCGCGGGCCCCGGCCCTTGTCCATATGGCGCAGGGGGCCTATCCGATCATTCCGATCAATCGCAAGACAGACACAAGAAAGCAACAAGCCTTGAACAAGAAAGCAGTTTTGGGAGTCCTGGCCGCGGCCATCGCCGCCGCCTACGGCGGCAGCACCTGGTGGGCCGGTTCGCAGATCAAGTCGCGCTACGACACCGCGCTGGACGAGCTGCCCAAGCAGACCGCGCTGGTGCGCGTGACCGAGCGCAAGTACGAACGCGGCTTCCTGGGCGCCGTCAGCACCGTCACGCTGGAAATCGGCTGCTCGGCCGACGCGGCCGCGCCGGCAGCCAGCCAGCCCACCGCTGGCCAGGACGAAGAGGAAAAGGAAGACGGCGAGGAAGACGATACCCCCGCCATCAAGCCGCCGAAGCAGCTGCGCCTGACCATCCGCGACACCATCCACCACGGCCCGCTGGCCGGCGGCACGCTGGCGGCCGCCACCATCGACAGCGAACTGGTGCTCGATCCCAAGACCCAGGCCGAGCTGAAGAAGCTGTTCGGCGAGGCCAAGCCCCTGTCGGCGCGCACCAAGGTCGGCTTCGACGGAGCCTTCACCACCGACCTGACGGTCGCCCCCGCCAGGCTGTCCGAGGAAGGCAAGGGCCGTCTCGACTGGCAGGGCCTGCAGGCCCGCGTGAACGTGAACGCCGCGCGCACCCAGGCACGGTACGACCTGAACATGCCCGGCCTCGACTTCAGCGACGTGAAGAGCGGCGTGACCATGAAGATGGGCAAGCTCACCGCCAAGGCCGACATGGACAGCAGCGCCGGCTGGTTCCTGGCCACCGGCAAGACCGAGGGCCGGCTCGACACGCTGGAGTTCGCCGTCAGGAAGAAAGCGGCAGAGGACGGCTCGGAGCCGCCGAAGGCGCTGCCGGCAGTCGTGCTGCAGAACATCGACCTCGTGGGCGACGCGACCATGAAGGACGGCCTCTACGCCTCCACCGGCACCCTCAAGGGCACCGGCAAGATCGGCGAGACGAAGATCGACAAGTTCGAGCTGACCAGCGGCGCCCGCCGCATCCACGGCGCCGGCTACAGGAAGCTGGCCGATGCCTGGATGCAGTCCAGCGCCGCCAGCGGCTGCGGCAAGGGCGGCAGCAAGGCTTCCCAGGCGGCCATGCAGGCGCTGGCCGAGCAACTCACGCCCGACCTCAAGGCCATGGCCAAGTACGCGCCCGAGGCCGGCATCGACAAGCTCGTGGTCGAGATCGACGGCAAGCGCGCCGAACTCGGCTACTCGGCCGGCATGGCCGGTGTGACCGACGAAGACCTGCAACTGCCGGGCACGGCGCTGATGATGAAGCGCGGCGTGCTCAAGGCCCACGCGCGGCTGCCCATGAAGTGGCTGGAGAAGCTGGCCGAGACCGGTGCCGAGAGCGGCCAGACGCCGCCGCCCGAAATGGTGGCCGGCCTGGTCGAACAGGGCGAGCAGAGCGGCTTCGTGAAGCGCGACGGTGACGACGTCACCACCCAGGTCGAGTTCAGCGAGGGCAACCTGAAGGTCAACGGCCAGCCGCTGGGCGGAGCGCCCGGCATGAACGGCTCAGGCAAGTAAGCCGCCCTGCCCCAACGGAAAACGGCGCTGGCCTCGCGGGCCAGCGCCGTTTTTGTTTGCTTCAGGAAGCCTTCAGCGGCTCTTCAGGTCAGACCAGGCACTGCTCCAGCCCCTGCTCCAGGATCTCCCGCGGCAGCTCGATGCCGATGAACACCATGCGGCTCTGGCGCGCCTCGTCCTTGCCCCATTCCGGGCCCAGGTCGCTGCCCATCAGCTGGTGCACGCCCTGGAAGATCACCTTGCGCTCGGTGCCCTTCATGTTCAGCACGCCCTTGTAGCGCAGCATGCGCGGGCCGTAGATGTTGACGATCGCGCCCAGGAAGTCTTCCAGCTTGGCCGGATCGAACGGGCGGTCGGCCTTGTAGACGAAGCTCTTGACGTCGTCGTCCACGTGGTGATGGTGGCCATGGCCTTCATGCTTGTGCGAGGGATGGTCGCAGTGCTCGCCATGCGCGTGGTCATGGTCGTGATGGTCGTGGTCGTCTTCCTTGAGGAAGTCGGGGTCGATGTCGAGCTTGGCGTTCAGGTTGAAGCCGCGCAGGTCGAAGATGTCCTTGAGCGGCACCTCGCCGAAATGCGCCTTCTGCTGCGGCGCGCGCGGATTCATGTGCTTCAGGCGGTGGATCAGCGCGTCGGTCTCCTCGGCGGAGACCAGGTCGCTCTTGCTGATGAAGATCTGGTCGGCGAAGCCCACCTGGCGGCGCGCTTCCTGGCGGTCGTTGAGCTGCTGCGGCGCGTGCTTGGCGTCCACCAGCGTGAGGATCGAGTCGAGCAGGTAGCTCTCCGCGATCTCGTCGTCCATGAAGAAGGTCTGCGCCACTGGGCCGGGGTCGGCCAGGCCGGTGGTCTCGATCACCACGCGGTCGAAGTCGAGCAGGCCCTGGCGCTTCTTGGCGGCCAGCAGCTGCAGCGCCTCGCGCAGGTCTTCGCGGATGGTGCAGCAGACGCAGCCGTTGCTCATCTGCACGATCTGCTCCTTCGACTCGGTCACGAGGATGTCGCTGTCGATGTTCTCCTCGCCGAACTCGTTCTCGATGACCGCGATCTTCTGGCCGTGGGCCTCGGTCAGGATACGTTTGAGCAGCGTGGTCTTGCCCGAGCCGAGAAAGCCGGTGAGGATGGTCGCGGGAATGAGGGCCATGGGGAAAGTGCTCCGGATGCGGAAAACGGGAAATGGGGGCCGTGGAAGGCGCGGCCCGGCAGTTTAGCCAATGCCACTGAGTTGCGTTGGCGGCAGGGTCAAGCCTGCTTCAGGCCGGCTTCCTGACCACCACCAGCCCCTTCAGGTACTCGCCTTCAGGGAATTCGATGGTCATCGGGTGGTCCGGCGCCGCGCCCAGCCGCTCGGCGATGTAGCCGTCCACGCCCGCGTCGAGCCCCGCCGAGGCCACGATCTTGTGGAACAGGTCGGCGCTGATGCCGCCCGAGCACGAGAAGGTCAGCAGCACCCCGCCCGGCTCCAGGAGCTTGAGCGCCAGCCGGTTGATGTCCTTGTAGGCGCGCGACGCACGCTCGGCATGCGCCACGGTGGGTGCGAACTTGGGCGGATCGAGCACGATGGCGTCGAAGGTGCGGCCCTGGTCGATGAACTCGCGCAGCACGGTGTTGACGTTGGCGTCGAGGAACTCGGCCTCGATGCCCTGCCCGCCGGCGGCATCGAAGCCGTTGAGCGCCAGATGCCCCCTCGCCCGTTCCAGCGCCGGCAGCGACGAATCGACCGACACCAACTGCGCGCCCTCGAGCGCGCCCGCGGCCTTCAGCCCCGCCAGCGCCGCGACGGTGAACCCGCCCGTGTAGCAGAAGCAGTTCAGCACGCGCCTGAATCGACGGTGCTGCGCCAGCTCGGCAAAACGCTGGCGGCTGTCGCGCTGGTCGAGGTAGAAGCCGGTCTTGTGGCCGGTGGCGATGTCCAGCGACAGTTTCCAGCCGTGCTCGCGAATGACGATCTCGGTCGGCCCTTCGCCGCGCAGCCAGCCCGTGACCGGCTTCAGCCCCTCGCGCTCGCGGCCGCTGGCATCGGAGCGCTCGTAGAGCTTCGAAAGGCCCGTGGCCTTCAGCAGCGCATCGGCCAGCGCGCCCTTCCAGCGCTCCACGCCGGCCGAAAGGAACTGCGCCACCAGCGTGTCGCCGTAGCGGTCGACGATCAGCCCCGGCAGGCCGTCGGCCTCGCCATGCACCAGCCGCACGCCGTCGCTCTGCAGATCGAACAGGCCCCGCGCGGCCACGGCGCGTGCGCACAGCGAGGCGAGGAAGGCGGCGTCGATGCGCTGCGTCTCGGTGAAGCTCCAGGCCCGCGCGCGGATCTTGGAAGCGGGGCTGAACGCAGCCCACGCGAGAAAAGCGCCGTCGTGCGACTCGACGCGCACCGTCTCGCCGGAATCGGCGCCGCCGCGCGCGATGGCGGATTCGAACACCCACGGGTGGCGGCGCTGCAGCGAGCGCTCCTTGCCGGGTTTGAGGCGAAGGGTTTTCATTGTTTAGTGAATCAGAAGGAGAGACATCGCCTGCGAAAGCGCTGACAACCGGCGCCGCATGCGAAACTACATCAGCTGCACAGCGCTGAATATTCATCGGCTGATATTTTCAGCGACATCCGATCCCGAAAGGCCCTCAAGGTGAGCGCTCCCATTTTCCTCAGGCGCGTCGTTCTTAGAAACTACCGAAGCATCGGTAGCTGCGACGTCGAACTCGGCCCTCTGACGTATCTCGTCGGAGCGAACGGCTCCGGCAAGAGTAATTTCCTCGATGCACTCCATCTTGTCGGCGACGCCTTGACCGGTTCTCTCGATAACGCACTGAATAAGAGAGGAGGCCTTTCCGAGGTACGTCGGAGATCAAATGGGCACCCAACTCATTTCGGTATTCGACTGGAATTCTTCCTGAACGATGGCACGCTAGGCCACTATGCGTTCGAAGTGGGAACCCGCCAAGGACTCGGGCACGAGGTGCAAACCGAGGAATGTGCGATCGGTGGCGTCGGGAAGGGCCCATTCTTTCGTATTGAACGCGGCTCATTGATAAGAACCAGCGAGCCGACCTTCCCCGCCATCACTTCGGACCGACTCGCGCTCGTGAGTCTCTCCGGCCTCACAGCGTTCAGACCTGTCTTTGATGCACTAACGGCGATGGGCTTCTACAACTTGAATCCCAAACTGATGCGAGAAATGCAGAATCCTCAGGACGGTCGGCTGCTTAAGCCCGTAGGAGAAAACATCGCCAGCGTGATTGGGCATCTCGAGCGATTCGCACCCGAGGCAATGGTCGTGATTCAAGAGTATCTGCAGACCGTAGCACCCATGGTGCATGGCGTTGAAAGAAAAAAAATCGGTCCGATGGAAACATTGGAGTTTCGCCAAGACATGGCAGGCTCGAAACACCCTTGGCGCTTCTTGGCCCAGAACATGTCCGATGGTACCTTGCGAGCGCTCGGGGTCTTGACTGCGCTCTTTCAAAGTAATCGGGACTACGCTCCATCTTTGATCGGCGTTGAAGAGCCAGAGACGGCACTTCACCCTGCTGCCAGTGCAGCGCTGCGTGAAGCTCTTGTACGCGCTTCTAAAAAGACCCAAATCATCGTGACAAGCCATAGTCCAGATCTGCTGGACGACCAAAGTCTGGATGCAAGCTCCCTTCTCGCTGTAGTTTCAGAAGGAGGCGAGACGATGATCGGCCCCTTGGACCTCGCGTCACGCGAGTCGATGCGGGATCATCTTTTCTCAGCTGGCGAGCTCTTGCGCATGAATCAATTGGTCCCCGATCGGGAAATCTTGAATGCACAAAGCCAAAAACAAGTAGAACTTTTTGGGCGAGTTGCATCTTGATCAACGTTGCCTGCATCGTCGAGGGAGATGGTGAAGTAGCAGCCCTGCCGGTTTTGCTTCGCCGAATATGTGAATGGCAAACACCGGATTCACCCGCTCGATTACCCGTCCCCATCCGTGTCTATAAAGATCGCTTTCTGAATCGCGAGGCCGAATTTCGAAGGCACTTGTTGCTTGCAGCTGCAAAATGCGAAAACAACGGCTGGGTCCTTGTTTTGCTGGACGCAGACGACGACTGTCCCGCGACTCGCGGCGCAGAAATTCTGCGCCGTGCGCGCGAAATCGTTCCTCACCGCAATGTTTCCGTGGTGCTCGCAAATCGTGAATACGAAGCTTGGTTCATTGCTGCAGCAAGTTCCCTGCATGGATCGAGAAACTTCGTGCTCGACAATCCTCTCGACGCAGCTACACCTGAAACCCCGCGGAATGCCAAGGGTTGGCTCAGCAAAAGGATGGGGGGAGCCGGCTACAACGAAACAACTGATCAGCCCGCCTTCTCTGCCCGGATGGATCTTCAACAAGCTTTTGACTCAAGTCGCTCGTTTCGAAAACTATGCAGCGAATGGCTCAAGCACCATCGCGACTAGCGAATCAAAATCTGGAAACCGCCCAACTCAGTCTTCTTTTTTTGCCTTCGCACGCGGATGCGCCGCGTCGTACACCTTGGCCAGGTGCTGGAAATCCAGCCGCGTATAGACCTGCGTGGTCGCGATGTTGGCGTGGCCCAGCAGCTCCTGCACCGCGCGCAGGTCGCTGCTGGACTGCAGCACGTGGCTCGCGAAGGAATGGCGCAGCATGTGCGGATGCACCGGCGCCGCGAGGCCGGCCTTGAGGCTGCGCTCGCGCAGCAGCTTCCACACCGCCTGCGACGACATCCGCATGCCCTTGGCGCTGATGAAGAGCGCGGCCGCCGCCTGCGGATCGCGCAGCCGGGCCGTCGTCAGCCCGGGGCAATCGCCGCGCACCGCGAGCCAGTCGCGCAGCGCCTCGGCCGCCTTGCTGCCCATGGGCACGATGCGGCGCTTGCTGCCCTTGCCGAGCACGCTGGCCTCCATCGCGTCCAGGTCGACCCAGCCGCGCGCCGTGCCGCTGGCCTGCGCATCGAGCCCCGTGAGCTCGCTCACGCGCAGGCCGCAGCCATAGAGCACTTCGACGATGGCGCCGTCGCGCGCCTCGGTCCATGGGTCGGCCTCGGGGTCGTACAGCTCGGCGAGCCGCACCGCGTCGTCCACGCCCAGCGCCTTGGGCAGCGGCCGGCCGGCCTTGGGCGCGTGCACGTCCTGCACCGGGTTGAAGCCGATCAGCCCTTCATGCCCCAGCCAGCGATAGAAGCTGCGCCAGCACGACAGCACCAGCGCGATGCCGCGCGGCTCGCGCCCGGCGCTGTGCAGTTGCGCCATCCAGCGGCGGATGTGGGCGGTCTGCACGCGGTCCAGCGGCAGCTTGGCCTCGGCGGCGTGCTCGCGCAGGGACTGCAGGTGGAAGGCGTAGAGCTCGACCGTGCGCGCCGCGAGCTGGCGTTCGACGCGCACGTGCTCCAGGTATTTCTCGATCCAGTCCGTAGGAGTTGGCGGAACGGATGCGACCGGCTCAGAAGAGATAGCCATGAGCCGCATTGTTGATGATGGCCGCCGGCTCGCGCAACGCGCCCTTGGAGAAGGGGCCGAGCGCCTGCCAGCAGGAAGTGGGCGCCGCGGCGTACTGCACGTCGAAGCTCCTGTCGAAGCCGCTCATCTTCACGAGACGCTCGACGCGCCACAGATGAAAGGGCTCCGACACGATGACCACGCTGCGCACCCCCGCCGCCAGCAGCAGCGGGCGCGACAGCGACAGGTTCAGCCGCGTGGAGGTCGATGCGGGCTCCAGCAGCATCGACCCGGTGAAACCCGAGGCGATCGCGTGTTCGCCCATCGTGATGGCCTCGATGCGGCTGTCCTCGGAATCCACGCCGCCCGAGAAGGCCAGCTGCCGCACGAGCCCGGCCTTCGCCAGCGCCAGGGCCGTGTCGACCCGGCCGGTCAGGCACGGGTGCGGCTTGCCGTCGAGGTACGCCCGGCTGCCGAGCACCAGCGCCGCGTCGGCCTGCCGCCGGGGCGGATTCGCGAGCAAGTCCTCGGAATGCCGCCAGATGAATGCACCGATGGCCGCGTACACGAGGGCCACAGCCGCCAGCCCAAAGGCCAGCACGACCTGCCAGGGCCGCCGCAACCAGCGCGGACGTTTCAAGGACGCAGCCGCGAGAGCGCGCCCGAGGCCAGCTCGGCGATGCGCTCCAGGAAATCGGTGCCCATCTCGGCGTTGAAGCGCTGCGCGTCGGGCGAGGCCAGCACCAGCAGGCCGAAGGCCGGCGACTCGGGGCCGGGGCGCAGCGGAATCAGCGCGATCGACATCGCTGACTGCGGCTCCGGCAGCCAGCTGGAGGCCTCGAAACCCGAATTGAGCCCGCAGTAGGGCGAGGTCAGCGAGGTGGCCAGCGCCTTCACGTCGTCGCTCACCCACTGGGCGTAGGCCTCGTTGAGGTATTCGCTGCCGCAGTCCCACACCTTGATGGCCGTCTGCGGCACCAGGAAGAGCGACTGCAGGTCGACCGCGATGCGGTACGGCAGGCTGCGCGGGTCGCGCGTGGTCAGCAGGCCCGTGGTCCAGCGCTGCAGGCGGTCGGCGATCACGACGTTCTCGGTGCCATGGCGCATCATGTCCATCAGGCGATGCTCCAGCGCCTTGATCTTCTCGCGCAGCATCTCGGCCTGGCGCTCCTGCAGGCTCACGGCGCGGTTGCCGTGCGGGCTGGTGAGCTGCACCTGCGCCAGCAGCTGGGCATGGCGCTCGAAGAAGTCGGGCGTGTTCGCCAGGTAGTTGGCGATGTCGTCTTCGGTGATCGGGTTCATGGCGTTGGCGTCGTTGTTGTTGCTCGTGAAGTGGGTCATGGCAGCTCCGGCACCTCGATGTCTCCCTCGAAGACCGTGACGGCCGGTCCGGTCATCAGCACCGGCTGGCCCTCCCCCTGCCACTCGATCGTGAGAACGCCGCCGTGCGTCTGCACGTCCACGCGGCGCTCCAGCAGCCCGAGGCGGATGCCCGCCACCACCGCCGCGCAGGCGCCGGTGCCGCAGGCCAGCGTTTCGCCGGCGCCGCGCTCGAACACCCGCAGCCTGATGCTGGATCGGTCGACCACCTGCATGAACCCGGCATTCACCCGTTGCGGAAAGCGCGGGTGGTGCTCGATCTGCGGGCCCTGCTCCGCCACCGGGGCGGTGTCGACGTCATCCACCACCTGCACCGCGTGCGGGTTGCCCATCGAGAGCACAGCTACGGAAACGATAGCGCTGCCGGCGTGGGTGCCCAGGGCCAGATGCCACTTGTGCCACCCGCCCTCGGCCTGCGGGTCGAGCCCGGCGGGGTCGAAGGGCACGCGGGCGGGTTCGAAGATGGGGGCGCCCATGTCGACCGTGACGCGGCCGTCGGCGCCCATGCGGGGTTCGATCACGCCGGAGAGGGTCTGAACGCGCACCTGCTTCTTCTCTGTCAGGTGGTGTTCGCTGACGAAGCGCATGAAGCAGCGCGCGCCGTTGCCGCACTGCTCCACCTCGCCGCCGTCGGAGTTGTGGATCACGTACTGGAAGTCGATACCTTCGCCCGGCGAGGGCCGCACGGTGAGGATCTGGTCGGCGCCGACGCCGAAGTGGCGGTCGGCCAGAAAGCGGTATTGCGCGGCGCTGAGGCCCAGCGTGCCGCGCGTTTCGTCCAGCACGACGAAATCGTTGCCGGCTCCCTGCATCTTGGTAAAGCGGATTCGCATCCCGGGATTATCGCCACGGGCATCGCCCCTGGCGACCGAGGGCCCAAGCCCCCGCCCCGGCCGCTTCCAGCCCTACAGCGCCAGGAAGTGGTGCACCTCCGGCCTGCCGGGCCCGATATGGAAGCGCAGCGCCTCGCTCTGCAGGTCCGCGTCGGCATGCGACACGCGATGGTGCTGGCGCAGGTGCTCCGCCCAGGACTCGACCAGGAACCACTCCATCACCCGCTCCGGGTCGGCCGTGTGCTCGTGCACGCCCCAGGCATAGGCGCCGTCGCGGCGGCGTTCGAGCGACAGGCGCTTCATCGCCTGCAGGAAAGGCTCGCGGTCCTCCTTGCGGATGCGGTACTCGACCTGGATCATCACCGGCCCGCGGTCGTGCGCCACCGGCTCGGCCAGCAGCGGCTCTGGCCAGTGGTGCGAGGCCTGCAGGTCGGCCTCGCCGGCCGGCAGCCGCACGCGATGGAAGACGAGGCCCGCCACCACCAGCCCGACGGCGCCGGCCACCAGCGTCATCGGCACCCCGATCTGCTGCGCCACCAGGCCCCAGCCAAGGCTGCCGGCGGCCATCGCGCCGTTGAACACCGTCAGGTACACGGCCAGGCCGCGACCGCGCACCCAGTTCGGCAGGATCGACTGGGCCACGCTGTTGAGCGTGGTCAGCGCCACGATCCAGCCCAGGCCCAGCACCAGCAGCAGCGCCACCGCCAGCCACTTGGGCGGCGCGAAGACCAGGGCGCCCATCACCGCGGCGGTGAGCAGCGAGGCCAGCAGCATCATGCCGTCGGCGTCGAGCCGGGCGCGCAGCCGGGGCATCACCAGCGCGCCGCCGATGGCGCCGGCACCCACCGAGCCGAGCAGCACGCCGTAGAAGCCGGCCGAGCCGCCCAGCATCTGCCGCGCCACCAGCGGCAGCAGCGCCCACACTGAGCTCGCGAACAGGAAGAACACCGCCGCGCGCAGCAGCACCACGTGCAGCTCCTTGCTGGCGCGGGTGTAGCGCAGGCCGGCGCGGAAGGCACCGAGGAAGTTCTCCGAGAGCGCCGTGTCTTCCGCCGGCGGGCGCTTCCACCACAGCAGCGCCGCGATCACGAAGACGTAGCTCAGCACGTCCACGCCGTAGGTGGCGGCCGCGCCGAAGCTCGCGAGGATGAGCCCGCCCGCCGCCGGCCCGATGGAACGCGCGATGTTGATGCCCAGCGAGTTCAGCGCCACGGCGCCCTTCAGGTCGGAACGCGGCACCAGCTCGGGCACGATCGACTGCCAGGTCGGCCCCATCAACGCCGCGCCGATACCGCCCACGAAGGTCAGCGCGATCAGGTATTGCACGGTGAGCGCGCCGATGTGCGAGAGCACCAGCAGCGTGCCGCTGACCGCGGCGAGCACCAGTTGCACGAAGATCAGAAAGCGCCGCCGGTCGAGGATGTCCGACAGCACCCCCGCCGGAATCGCCAGCAGGAAGACCGGCAGCGTCGCCGCCGTCTGAATCAGCGCCACCGCCGTCGGGCTGGCCGACAGGTCGGTCACCAGCCACGAGCTGGCCACGTCGCGCATGAAGCTGCCGATGTTGCCGAGCACCGTGGCGGCCCAGAGCACCGCGAAGACCGGCTGGCGCAGCGGCGCGAAAGCGCCGGATTGCGCCGCGGGCGCGGTCGTGCCTTGCGAGGTTTCAGACATGTGCACGCTCCTTCAGGTCGTGCCAGGCGACGAGCAGGAAGCCGCCGACCAGGCCCAGATGCTCGAAGAAGGAGTTTGCCGCCATGAAGCGCTCCTGCCCCACCGGCATCTGCCAGAAGCGCAGCGCCACGAAGGTCGCCATCAGCGTGAATCCGCCGAGCGCCAGCGCGCCGAGCCAGCGCAGCCGGCCGGTGAGGATGAGCGCCGAGGCGCCCAGCTCCAGCACGATCACCGCCAGGGCCAGCGGCCCCGCGGGCGACAGGCCGAAGTGGTTCATTTCGGCCAGGGCCGCGTCGAAGTCCATCGCCTTGTTCAGGCCGCCCTGCAGGTAGGCGGCGCACAGCAGCAGCAAGGCGATCCAGCGCAGCAGGGGTGCGGTTGTCCAGCGCATCGTCATCTTCCTCACACCGCCCAGCAGGCGCAGCCGAGCGCGCCCCAGAAGCTCTTCAGGTCGCCAACGGGCAGCTTGCTGCTCCAGGCCGTGGCGTGGCTGTGGCCGTGCACGTTGCAGTTGTTGGCGCAGGCGCAGGACATCGCGGCGTTGCGCATTACTTTCTGCAGCGGCGCGCCCTCCTTCTTGTCGGCCCAGCCGGCATAGCCGCCGAAGGTGCGCGCGGGCGACCAGTCGGGCATGGCGGGCGGCACCGAGCCCTCGTCGTGCGACGCGAAGGGGCCGGCGCCCCAGACCACTTTGCCGCCCACCATGGTCAGCAGCGCGGTGGTGTCGGCGATGTCCGATTCGGGGCAGGCGAAGAAGTCGCGGTCGGGCACCACCAGGTCGGCGAGTTGGCCGGCCTGGATGCGGCCCTTCTTGCCCTCCTCGTTCGAGAACCAGGTGACGTTCTCGGTCCACATGCGCAGCGCCTGTTCGCGGTCGAGCAGGTTGCGCTGCGGCGTGATCTGCAGGCCGCCCACCGTCTTGCCCGTGACCAGCCAGGACAGCGACACCCACGGGTTGTACGAAGCCACCCGCGTCGCGTCGGTGCCGGCCGAGACCTTCAGGCCGCGCTCCAGCATGCGCTTGACCGGCGGCGTGGCCTCGGCTGCGGCGGCGCCGTAGCGCTCGACGAAGTATTCGCCCTGGTAGGCCATGCGGTGCTGCACGGCCACGCCGCCGCCGAGCGCAGCAATGCGGTCCATCGACTTCTCGGAAATGGTCTCGGCATGGTCGAAGAACCAGTTCAGGCCGGCCAGCGGGGTGTCCTTGTTGACCTTCTCGAACACGTCGAGCGAGCGGCTGATGGTTTCGTCGTAGGTGGCATGCATGCGCCAGGGCCAGCGGTTCTGCGCCAGGATGCGCACCACGCCTTCGAGGTCGCCTTCCATCTCGGGCGCCATCTCGGGACGCGGCTGGCGGAAGTCCTCGAAGTCGGCGGCCGAGAACACCAGCATCTCGCCCGCGCCGTTGTGGCGGAAGTAGTCGTCGCCCTGCTTGTATCTGGAGTTGGCGGTCCAGTTCAGGAAGTCGTCCTTCTCCTGCTTGGGCTTCTGCGTGAACAGGTTGTAGGCCAGGCGGATGGTGAGCTGGCCGTCGTCGGCCAGCTTGCGGATGACTTCGTAGTCGTCGGGGTAGTTCTGGTTGCCGCCGCCCGCGTCGATGGCGCCGGTCACGCCCAGGCGGTTGAGCTCGCGCATGAAGTGGCGCGTGGAGTTGAGCTGATAGTCGAAAGGCAGCTTCGGGCCCTTGGCCAGCGTGGCGTAGAGGATGGCCGCGTTGGGCTTGGCCAGCAGCAGGCCGGTGGGGTTGCCGGCGCTGTCGCGCACGATCTCGCCGCCGGGCGGCGCGGGCGTGTCCTTGGTGTAGCCCACGGCGCGCAGCGCGGCGCCGTTGAGCAGCGCGCGGTCGTACAGATGCAGGATGAACACCGGCGTGTCGGGCGCCACGGCGTTCAGCTCTTCGATGGTCGGCAGGCGCTTCTCGGTGAACTGGTGCTCGGTGAAGCCGCCCACCACGCGCACCCACTGCGGCGCGGGCGTGACTGCCACCTGCCGCTTGAGCATGCCCATGGCGTCGGCGAGGCTCCTCACGCCGTCCCAGCGCAGCTCCATGTTGTAGTTCAGGCCGCCGCGGATGATGTGCAGGTGGTTGTCGATCAGCCCCGGCAGCACGCGCTTGCCCTGCAGGTCGATCACGCAGGTGGCGCCGCCGGCCAGCGGCAGCACCTCTTCGGCGCGGCCGACGCGGGTGAAGCGGCCGTCCTTGATGGCTACGGCCTCGGCCACCGGGTTGGCGCGGTCCAGCGTGGTGAAGCGGCCGTTGTGCAGGATCAGGTCGGGGGTTTCGGTGTTGGTCATGTTGCTGGAAAGAGAGGCGACCGCGAGGCCGGGGGCTGCGAGGGTGGCGCCGATTGCTCCGAGGGAGCCGAGGACACGGCGGCGGCTGGGGTCTGCGGATGAGTTCATGCGTCGTGCCTGCCGGAGGACTGAGTTTCGGCGGTATTCACTACCGGTGACTGGGGTTGCACGCACTTCGGCAGATCGCCGAACACATGCGGCTTGACCTGGTGATGCAGCCACGAGGTGGCCGCCGCCTCGGGCTTGATCACGCTCTTGATGAGCGGCGGGATCTGCTCGCCGAGCAGGATTCCCAGAAGCCCCACCAGGGCGATGACCGGCGGCGCCGGCGAGCGCACCTGGAAGAGTGCGTAGATCACGCCGACCAGGAGGCCGAGCGCGAGCGAGAGGACATAGGGCTTCATGATCTCGTCGGCCTCGTGTCGTCGATCAACCCTCGTGGGCGCCGAACATGGTCTTGGCGTAGTTGATGCCGATACCGTAGGCGCCGCCCACCTTCTTCGCGATGCCGGTGGTCAGCTCGTAGGTTTCGCCGCGGGCCCAGTCGCGCTGCAGCTCGAGCAGATATTGCAGCGAGGTCATCGGCTGCGCGCCGGCCTGCACCATGCGCTCCATCGCGCGGTTGTGCGCCTCGGCCGACACGTCGCCGCAGGCGTCGGCGATCACGTACACCTCGAAGCCCTGGTCGAGTGCCGACAGCGCCGGGCCAACGATGCACACGCTGGTCCACAGGCCCGCCAGCACGATGCGCGGCTTGCCGATCTGGTTCACGCGCTCGATCACGGCGGCGTCTTCCCAGGTGTTCATCGAGGTGCGGTCCAGCATCTTCTGGCCCGGGAAGGCATCGGTGATCTCGCTGAACATCGGGCCCGAGAAGCTCTTCTCGGCCACCGTCGTGAGGATGGTCGACACGCCGAAGCCGGCCGCCGCCTGCGCCACCAGCGCGGCGTTGTTGCGCAGGTTCACGGCGTCGATCGAGTGCGTGGCGAAGGCCATCTGCGACTGGAAGTCGATCATCACCAGCGTGTGGTCGGAGGGGGTCAGCAGCTTGGAACCGGCGGTGGGGGTGGCTTTGATGGACATGTGAAAAACTCCTGCGGGTTGGTTGAATGTTCGATCTGATTCACAATTGCTTCCGGAGAGAAATCTCCTTGGCATGGAACGAATCATCGAGGCCATTGCGGTCGTCATCGACGAAACTTTTCATCGTCAATGATCGAATTTTTCGAACATTGCTTTTCCACCCTTTCTTCTTCACCCTCGCAGGCCACCGCATGCTCAAACTCAGCCTGGAAGCCATCGAGATCGTCGACGCCATCGCGCGCCACGGCTCCTTTGCCGCAGCCGCCTCGCATCTCAACAAGGTGCCCTCCACCATCTCCTACGCCGTGGGCAAGCTGGAAGAGCAGTTGGGCATGCTCCTCTTCGAGCGCAACGGCCCGCGCGTGAGCCTCACCGCCGCCGGCGAGGAAATGCTCAAGGAAGGCCGCTGGCTGCTCGGCGCCGCGAGCGACCTCGAATCGCGCATGCGCCAGATCGCCACCGGCTACGAGTCGGAGATCCGCCTGGTGCACGACTCGTTGATTCCCACGCAGGCCCTCATCGACGACATCCGCGCCTTCGAAGACCTGCGCTGCGGCACGCGGCTGCGCATCGGCTGCGAGGCGCTCACCGGCAGCTGGGAGGCGCTGCGCGAAGGCCGCGCCGACATCGTCATCGCCGCCGGCGATGGCCCGGCCGGCGGCGGCTACCAGGCCGTGACCGTGGGCAGCCTCGACTTCGCCTTCTGCGTCGCGCCCACGCACCCGCTCACGCGCCTGGGCCGGCCGCTGCAACGCGGCGACCTGCTGGAATGCAACGCCATCGTGGTGGGCGACAGCGCGCGCACGCTCTCGGAGCGCACCGTCGGCCTGCTGGCCGGCCAGCCGCGCATCACCGTCCCTTCGATGCCCGCGAAGATCGCCTGCCAGGTCGCCGGCCTCGGCCACGGCTTCCTGCCGCGCGCCTGCATCGTGAACGAGCTCAAGCGAGGCACGCTGGTCGAGCTGCCGACAGAAGAGCCACGCCCGCCCGAGGCCTTCTGGCTGGCGTGGAAGACCGGCGCGCAGGGGCAGGCGCTGCGCTGGTGGCGCGAGCGGATGAACCGCAAGCTGATACCGGCGCTGCTGCCGCGGTCGAGCTGAGACTTGGCCGACCTTAGGATTGCGCGATTCAAGGAAGAAAAGACGCCCGCATGAGCCACTGGAAAGCGCTGGAGCCGCTGATCGTCGAAGACGCCACGCGTGCACTGCGCGAACTGCTGAACCAGAACCCCGGCGAGCGGTTGTATGCGGTCGCCTTCAGCGGCATGTACCGTGAACTCGACGGCCCGATCTATCTGCCTGCACTCTCCGCCAACAGCGTGAGCGCCCGCGAGGACGAGGGCAGCGGCGACTTCTGGTCGGCCGAGTGGAACCCGGCCGACTGGCGCTGGGACGAGATCCAGTTCTCCAGCCCGGCCCTGGATGCGGCCGCCGACGCTGCCTGCGAGCTCACCCGCAACGAAACCCGCGAAGGCTGGCTGCTCGCCGAGCGGGAATGCATCGACATGCTCGTCTCGGCCGCGCGGAAACTCCGGGCCGCGCTGGGCGATGCGCCCCAGCTCACGCCGGACTTCGTGCTCTTCCTGCACGACGACGAGAACGGCCTCGACCTGGCGCGCCGCTGCATCGGCGATGCCGCGTTCCAGGCCCTTTTTCCGAAGGAAGCGATCGCGCAGCGGGAGCGCATGCGCGTCGCGTCCCTGCCCGTCGAAGAGCGGGTGGCCTGGCTTGTCGGGCGTCTCGGCCGCTTCGATGGCAAGCCGGTCGATGCCGAGGACGCGGAGCAATGGCTGATCGACATCGGCGCACCCGCCGTGCCGGCACTCGTCGAGCAACTGGCCCGACCGCGCGGCAGGTTCGGCAGCGAAGCCGCCAGGATGCTCGGGCGCATCGGTCTGGCGACGCCCGAGGTGCTGGACACGCTGCGCAAGAGGCTGCTCGCGCGCGGCGACAAGCCCACGCACGCCTGGTGCGCCGCGACGCTGGCGTACCTGGGCGACAGCGAATGGCTCTTCGGGCGGCTCGCCGAGTGGCGCGGCGAGCCCGAGCGGGCGGCAGTCGCCATCCGCGGGCTCTGCGCCCCGTATTCGTCCTTTCGCGACCCGACGCCCGCGGCCCTCGACTACCGGCAACTGGAAACCTTGCTCTCGGGCTCCGCGGCCGAAGTCGCCGTCGTGCACGACAAGCTCAAGCCCGGCAGCAGCTACTGCACGCTGCGCGCCGGGGAACTCGACGAGGCTCTGCGCGGCCTGGCTTCCCCGCACGCCTTAGTCCGCCGGCATGCGGCCAGCCTGCTGGACGAACGGGGACTGGGCGCCGAAGCCGGGGAGCGCATCCTGCCGGCGCTGGCCGATCGCCTCGCGCACGACGACGACGCCGACGTGCGCTGGCAAGCCGTTCGCGGCCTCATGGCGTGGAAGCGTGCGGCACTTCCGTGGCAGGCGCAGGTGCGGCACGCCGGCCTGCACGACGCCGACGAGCGCGTGCGCGAAGCCGCCCGGCAGTGCCTTGCCGATCAGGGCAGCGCCTGAAGGCGGGTGCGCTCAGCCCGCAGCGCGCAGCTTGTCCAGTGCCCGGTCGAGGAAAGCGAGCCGGTCCTGTCCCCAGAAGCGCTCGCCGTTCAGGATGAAGGTCGGCGCGCCGAACACGCCGGCCTCCACCGCCTCGGCGCTGTTGGCGCGGTAAATCGCCAGCACTTCGGCCGACTGCTCCATCGCCTGCAGCGAGGCGCCGTCGTAGCCGTTCTCGTCGGCCACGCAGATGCGCACCTCGGCCCTGGAGGTGTCGCGCTCCTCGGCCCACAGGGCGCGCAGCAGCGCGTGCGAGAGCGGCTGGGCATCGAGGCCCTGCAACTGGGCGGCGATCACCATCCAGCCGGGGTACTTGTTCCAGTTCGGATCGGTCGGCGCGCCCTTCGGGTAGTGCGCGGGCTCCAGGTTCATGGGCATGCCGAGGTAGTCACTCCAGCGCGCGAGTTCGAGCGCATGGTACGTGCGGCGCGGCTCGGGCCGGGTCTTCAGCGGGATGCCGCCGGTCTGCGGCACCACGGCCTGGAAGTCGTAGGGCTTGAGCGCGAGCCGCACGTGGTGGCGGCGCACGATGTCCTGGAGTTGCGGGCCGCCGAGGTAGGCCCAGGGAGAGGAGAGGCTGTAGTAGCAGTCGAGCGCGATCATGGCTTCGATTATCTTCAGCGCATGCCCGCCGATGCTGCAACTCTCCCCCTTCTCCCCTTGGGGTCGGCACAGGCAGCGGCGAAGCGATGAAGTTCCCGGCCTTTCTCTTCTCGCTGTTCCTCTCCAGGCTCGCCGACCAGATCCTGCTGTTCCTCGTGCCGCTGGTCGTGTTCCAGGTGACGCAGGACGTGGCGTGGTCGGGCTATGCCTTCGCGGCGGAGACGCTGCCGCGGTTCCTGTCGTTCCCGATCTGCGGCGCGCTGTGCGACAGGGTGTCGCCGCTCAAGCTGCTGCGCGGCAGCCAGATTCTTCGCGCGCTGGTCTGCGTGCTCGGCGTGCTGGCCAACGAGGCCATGGGCGGCATCGGCTGGCTGGTGGGCCTCTCGGCGGTGTGCGGCGTGCTCACCACCCAGGGCGTGATGGCGCGCGAAGTGATCCTGCCGCAGATCGCCAACGGCAACCGCTTCGACAAGGTGCTGGCGTATGCCCAGACCGCCGAGCAGACCGGCACCGTGCTCGGCCCGCTGGTGGCCGCGGCGCTGTTCGCGCTGTGGCCATGGCAGGCGGTGGTCGGCGCGGCGGCCGGTTTCTTCCTGCTGGCCGACGTCGCGACTTCGCACTGGCGCCGCGGCAACCCCATGCAGCTGCACGAACCGCAAGGCGAGGCGGGCCACATCCTGCGCCCCATCGCGACCGCGCTCGGCCACGTGCTGCGGCTGCCGGGCCTGCTGCGGCTGACCATGCTCACCTCGGGCGTGAACCTGATGCTCGGCACCACCCTCGCCTCATCCGCCGCGATGGTCACCGGGCTGCACCAGCGCTCGGCCACCTACTACGCGACGCTGCAGACCCTCGGGGCCGTGGCCAGCATCGCGATCCTGCTGGCGATCATCCGCGGATCGATCCCGCTCAAGCGCATGGGCGTCACCGCGTACGCGCTGGTCTTCGGCGGCGGCCTGCTCACCGCCGCGAGCACCAGCCACTGGGGCTATGCGGCCGGCTTCCTGCTCGTGGTCGGGTTCGACAAGATGTTCAGCATCTACATCCGCATCCACAGGCAGCGGATCATTCCGGCGCAGGACTACGGCAAGACCACCGGGGTGATCGTGCTGCTGAACAACCTGACGCAGCCGCTGGCGGGGCTGCTCGTGGGGGCATTTGCGGACTCGGTGCACGCGCGTGGGGTGATCTTTGCGCTGTGCATGGTGGTGGGAGGCATTGGCCTCGCCGCCGCCGTGGCGGCCAGCAGGAAGACCGACGCTACAACACCTTGACCGCGCGCCCGATGAACTGGATCGGCCCGGTCGGCCTGTCGATCGGCGAGCCGTTCTCGGGCTCCAGCGTGAGTTCGAACAGCTGGTTCGGCTCCAGCGGCGGCAGCTTGTCGATGGGAATGCGCAGCGTCTGGCCCTGCTTGACCAGCCCCAGCGACACCGGGCCGCGCCATTGATCGGCCTTGGTCCAGAACTGCAGCGTCTTCTGCGGCGGCACCTCGATCGTGCCCAGCGGCACCAGGCTCAGCTGGCGCGACGACGTGGTCTGGATCACCCAGCCGGGCGACTTGTCCTGCGGGGCGACCAGCACCACCATGTACTGCGGCGTGGGCAGCGGCCGGGTGACGAGCACCGCCACCATCAGCGCAGCGGCCGCAAAACCGCCCGCAGCCAGGCCGCGCCAGAGCTGAAGGTTGTTCCACCAGCTCGCGAAGCCCGATGCACGCGCCGGCTGCCCGGCCTTCGGTGCGGTGGCGGCAGCGCTGCCCAGCGTACGCTCGATGCGTGACCACAGTGCGGGTGAAGGATCGACCGGCGCCGCGAGCGAAGCCAGCGGCAGCAGGCGTGCCTCCCATGCCTGCACCGCCTCTCGCAGCGCGGGCTCGTCGCCCATGCGCGCTTCGACCGCCGCGCGTGCATTGGCCGACAGCGTGCCCAGCACGTACTCGCCGGCCAGCGCGTCGATTTCATCGAAGTTGCCGAGGCTGGAGGAAGCGGTGCCGCTGCTCATGCCATGCACTCCCGCAGCGCGCGCATGCCGCGCTGGATCCAGGCCTTGACCGTGCCCAGCGGCGTCTGCAGTCGCTCGGCGATTTCGCCGTGCGAGCAGCCTTCCACATACGCATAGAGGATGCAGTCGCGCCGCGCCGGCTCCAGCCCGCCCAGGCAGCTCTCGAGCCTGCCAAGGTCCGCGCGCAGCTCGAACGGATCGGCGGAGGTGGCGTAGGCCGCGAGCGCGGCCTGGTCGTCGATGGCCTCTGCCGCGTCTTCGCTCACGTCCACCTGGCGTGCGCCGCTGCGCACCATGTTCAGCGCGGCATTGCGCACCACGCTGTAGATCCAGCCCCGGCCCTCGCCGCGCGCCGGGTTGAAGGTTTCCGCGCGCTGCCAGATGCTGATGAAGGCGTCGTGCAGCACGTCTTCGGCCTGCTGGCGCTGGCGAACGATGCGCAGCGCCACGCCCAGCAGGTAGCGGCTCTCGCGCTGGTAGAGCTGCTGCAGGGCCTGACGGTCACCGCGTGCGCAGGCCATGAGAGCAGCGTCGTAGTCGAAGGGCGAAATGGGTGGCGGGTTCTGCACGGCCCGATGGTAGTGGAGCCCGCGGCCCCGCCGCCGAATCGCCCCCCGATCAGGACGCCTTCCAGAAGATGTAGTCGGCCTGGTACTGCACGATCTGCTTCTGGCCCTTGTTGGCCGGCGTGCAGGCCACCGTCGTGGGCGCCACGCCGCCCTGCAGCGCCACGCGCTGGATGTACGTGACGCCCGTCATCGCGCCATTGCCCATGGCCGGGTTGGCCTTCACCAGCTGGTATGGCAGGCTGGTCGGGCCCGAGGGCGCGACCGCCAGCTGCGTGGCCGTGAGCTTGGAGCCGTCGTTCGACTCCCAGGTGGCCGGCGGGCCGTAGTACTTGCCGACCTGCTTGCCGCTGCGGTCCAGCAGCTTGGCGTCGGGGCCGACGAACACCCACTCGGTCTGGCCCGGGGCATTGGCCTTGTCGCGGCATTCGTAGGTGATGTCGCCCTTGCCCACGGTTTCCATCGCGACCTTGTTGCCGGCCGGCACCTGGATGGTGGGGGGCAGGCTGGACTGGTTGAAGGCGGGAGTCATCGACATCGAGCCGCAGGCGGTGAGCACCGCGGCAGCGGCGGAAACAGCGCCGAGAACGGCGAGCGAACGGGCGGGACGGGAGGTGTGCATGGAATTTCTCCTGGGTTGTAGAAGGTCAGCAGCTCCTCGCTGCTGAGGGGTCTACACGGCAGGGGCGGGTTTGGATGCAGGGGGTGCGAAATTTTTTTCGAGGCGCACGTCTTTCATCGAATCAGAGCCGGATCGTGAAATGCGAGCAGTCGATTGACGATAGACAACAGTGTTTTCTATCTCTTCCACGTACACCTCCCGGGTCATCAACTCAGGGGGTATTGAATGGGCCGAGAAATTCGCAGCCTGCATCGAACGCACCGCACGGCGAGCTCATGTACTTGCTCCTTCCTCGGTAACGAATCTGAGAGGGGAGAGGCCGCCAGGCGTTCTTGGCGTGGACATCGAATTCTTGCCTGCATGTCCCCACGAATGCCCTTGTCAAAGAGACGATCCACTTTACAAACTACCGGCACCGCGGTGACGAAGCTCTTTGGGACCGCATGACTTCCCTCGATCGCGAGCTGACCAGCCGTAGTTCATCGGGAGCATTGCTGCGCGAACTCAGGTCCGGGGTGAAGTTTTCTATCCGAGCCAAGCGGCTTCTCATACTGACCCTGCTCACCGCTTGCGGCCACGTCGCTGCATGCCAGCGAATCATTCAGATCACTTTGACGTTTGCAGATGGTTCTGCCGAGCTCGACCAAGCCCAGATCGAGCGGCTGGCGGATTGGGTCAGTCGTGCCGACGCGATATTTGCAGTTTATGAAAGCGCCGGCGTAGAAGCAGGCGCGACTGTCAAGTTGCCGGGCAGAACACCGGAGGACGCGATGCGGCTCGCAAGAATGCGAGCCGAAAACACGACGCGTGCGTTGAAAGACCTCTTTCCCGGGCCCATCGAAGCCGAGCAGTTTTCGCATAGCTACCGAGAGAGAAAGAGTACGAACCTTGAAGTCAACGACTTCGCGGCAATACAGCTTTACCCGAACCCCAAGACCTCGAAGCTGCCTGGATGCAATCCCGGCCGGCCGGATGGTTTGGAGCGTTGATTCAAGGCGATTCGACCTGCCCTGCAGGCGACACCCCCCGGTTTGAAGCACGCCCCTGCGTGAAGGTGCCAGAAGTACTTAGCGATCGCAGCTGCGCTGGTGCTCAATCTTCTTCGCCATGCGCTCGTTCTCATGCTGCACGCACATGGACATGACCATCGGCTCGAGCGATCCGCCACCATAGGCCTTGGCGGCGCTGCGTTTGCAACCTCGATCGCGCTCGGCAGCCCAGCGGGCAATCCTGGCTTCAAGCCGGTCCTTGCAGGCCGGCACCTGCTCTACCTTGTTGGCGATAGCGTGTTGAAGAATCAGGTCCGCCTCGACAGCATCGCGGTACGCACAGATGTTCATTGCAGATTGACTGGCATCGCAGTTGGAGAGGAGGCCACGCAGTGCGTCTTCGGCCAGCCCGGAGCGATGCGCCGATGCAGCCACCACCTCTTCGGGGCTGGGGTGGTACTTCACCGGGGACGGAGATGCGGCCGCACCTTCAAAGGCGATCGGAACCGGCCTGCAATAGGGAAGGTCGACCTGCAAGGGGACGAGATCGATCGCAGCATAGTTGCCGCCCTTGAATGTCGATGAAGGCGGGCTGAGATGGGAGGCGACATGAATCGACTCTTTATTCAGAAGCGTGCGGAGCGCACGTTCCGTTTCCAAGGCTCTGCGACGCGCAAGCGCCTTGGCTCCATCGGCGGTCTCAGGAGCGATCCCATCGACCCTGACGCTCTCAAATTGCGGGAACTCCCTGCGCCATTTGTCGAGCCAACTGACCAACTTCAAGATCTCAGACCTCCCGAGGGTCGCGGAGTCCGCGGCAAACTCGAGGTCGATGGCAAATGCACGGGAGCATGCGTGGGCGGTATTCGCCAGCGACATGGCGATGAACAAGAAAAAGATTGATGCCCTCAACCGCATAGCTCACTCCCAAAGCGCCATAGCTTGCTGTGCCTTCGGTGTTCTTCAGTGCTCGCAGCGCATCTTCGAAATCGAAAACTCCAGCCAGCGTGAAAAATATGTAGCCGGTTGACGTTCGTCCACAGTGTCAACACGCGCATCCTTCTACAACTCCCCGACTCAACAAGGGAGGTTTCAGGATGATGCGCAGAGTTGTCTTGGTCGGTGATCCACCGGCTGCTGGTGGAAGGGTACTGCCCTACGACGGCCCGATGGTCGATTTCTTCGGGCATCGGCCCGCGCTGATTGGTGGGAGGGCCTACTGCGAAGGATGCAACAGTGTGGGCATCATCGCGAAGGCGGGAGGGCCACGGCGGCCGCAGTTCATATCGGAAATGGCATTGGAGGGAGATGTAGTGGTTTGCCACTGCCTCGAGCCGCAGCCGCTACTTTCCGTGTTGCGGCAGTCGGCGGAATATGACGATGAGGACTGGCGTGCGAGCGGAACCATGCCCAGCCTGGCAGCGCTGGGGGTCATGGAGTCCACGACCTCCGACTTGGAGACGGCTGCGTTTAAGAAAATTGTCGATGAGGGTGTCACGCATCCGCCTGAGGCCGAGCAGACAGAGAACATCTGCCCAAACATGACCAACAAGGCATTCGCCACATTGATGATGAAGTTGCGAGACATGGCAGTCGACTACATCGCAAAGCAACGCCTCCCCGAACTGGAGCGGTGGGACGAGAAAGCCCAGGCCCGCGTGATGACATGGTTTGGAATTGCTGACCAGGGCACACGTGAACACCTGCACAAAGGCTTGATTGCATGCGTTCGCGTACTGCGAGGATTGGAGCCGAAGAATTTTGTGCGCTTTACGGCAGGTGGCAAGCTACTCACCTGCGTTTTGGACAACGGGGTGGGTACCGTAGCCGCGGTATGCAAGCCAGACGTCGCGACTCACACCATTGCGATTGCGCTGCCGTTCTGCGAATTCGAGAGCGACCACCGAATCATCTTCGGTACGGACAAAGTCCGCGATGGCGACTCCCGACTCCTGACCCTGATTCACGAAGTCACGCACTTCGACGACACCTTCAGCTCGAACGACACTTGGTACGGAACTGCCAAATCAAGAGCGCAAGTCAACAGCCAGAATCTCGACGCACTTCGGGTCAATGCGGACAGCATTGCCGCTTACATTCTCGGCGTGGATTCGAAGGCTTCGAAATGAAAAGATACCGGCAAACCTTTCCGAGATACCTCCTTGCATCTCTTGCCGTCCTGCTTGTGCCAGCCACATGGGCTTGCAGCCCGAGCCGAAGCATCGGCGTCGTGTTCGAGCGGAACTCGGCAACCGTTCCGGCCAAGGAGGTTCTCAAGCTTGCCAATTGGACGGCCATGCTCCGATTGCAGTATCCAAATCGCGAATCGCTTTTTCTTTCCACGCAAGCGGCATTCGGCGAGCACGACGCGAGCAATCTAGGGGTGAAACGCGCCAGGAATGTCGCAAGAGTTCTCAAGGAAGACTTGCAATTTGACGTGCGGGAAGTCGAACTCCCCACCAAGGGGTATGTCGCCGCCATACCGGCCCCTGAAGGAAGCGACATGGTGAAGCGCGTCGACATCGACTTCCTTCCAGCCTGCCCGCACGAATGCCCATGCCAGAAGGGTGACCCTCTCTACAAACCGCAGGTTCCGCAATGACAAGGGCAGAGGCGATGCCCTTCAGGAAGTCCAGGTACAGCCTAATACTCATCGTACTCGCCGCGCTCTTCTCAGCTACAACGCCGGCCCGGGCCGATGGCACTGTCAGTTTCGAACAGGACGTGCTACCTCTGATCAAAGCCAGGCCAGCATTCGAGAAGTTTCTTCTCGGGACACTCAAGGTCACGGATGCCGGCTCGGGTACACGCATCTCCGAACAAGCGATGCCGCACCTGGGAGGTGCCCGCATGGGGCCTTACGAGTTCAAGGCGACTTGGCATGGACCCGATGGCGACGTTCCGGTCACGCTCATCATCGACACCAACACCAAATTTTTCGACAGGGCCGGCCGCGAGATCAGGAACGGCAGCCTGAAGCAGGCAGTCAGCGTGAAAGAAACGTTCGACTCCATCGAGATCGAGCAACCTCGTTGAGCACCGCAGCCGCATGAAATACCTCAACGCCATCATCCCTCTTGCCTGCGCCCTGGTGCCCACATGGACCCTCGCTTGCTCATTCGGCGGCCTCGAACAAGACGTTCAGTTCGCCCCCGCAAGCACGCATCTCGAATCGCGGCAGGTCGTCGCGCTGACGAACTGGTTTGTCGAGCAGCAGAACCCGAAAAGGGCGACCGGAGGCATCTACCGTGCCGACATCTATGCCGGCGCCATCAAGGACGATGCCGCTTCGTTGAAGAAAGCGAACCTCCGGCTTGCCGAGATCGCCGATCTATTGAAAACCTTGAGCACCACGGCCTCCGTCGAAGTGCAAGGGCACATCGATGAGTTCGAAAGCCAGGCGATAAGGCACCCGGAGCGTCTGGATGTTCTGAACGCAACCGTTCAACCCGCGTGCGCCAAAACAGTCTCGTGCTGCAAATGGTCAGAAGGACCTGCAGCGTCGCCCAAGCAGCAGTAAGCCGATGCACCGACGAATTCTCTGGGCTTTGGCCGCCATCCTCGCTGCGGGGCAAGCAACGGCATGCAGCTACATCGTGGCAACTCAGATCAGCTTTGAGAGCGGCTCTGCGGATCTGGACCGATCGCAGATCATCAAGCTCTCGGAGTGGCTGAACCGTTCCTACGCAGTCTTTCCCACGTACACGGGCGCAGGAGTAGAAACCGGGGCTTTCGGAGCCGTTCCCAGCGAGGCTAAGGCGTTGGCTGAACTGCGTGCGGCCAACACAGTGAGAGCGCTGCGCGCGTTGCTGCGCGCCGACCTTCCTGTGGAGACGCACTCCCAGGCATACCGCTCTCCAAAGAGCCCATTCGGCGAGAGCAACGATTTCGCTTCAATTCACCTCTATCCCGACGTTGAGGGACTGACGCTACTGAACTGCCGTCCGGCCCAAGCCCCGACGCCGAGCGTTGACGCAAAGGCCTCACCGTGAACAACCATCGGCGCAACGTGCTTGGATGCCTGAGCGTGCTGGCATGGTTCCTGACGATGCCGGCTGTATTCGTAGCCGTTGGGGCCTTGGACCAGCGCAAGTTCCAGTCGATCTCTGACAACATCGCGCCGATCATCGCCACGATTCTCTTTGCGTGGGCGATCTGGATTTACTGGCGCTTCGTTCCGGGCGCTCCCCGGATCTGGCAGCGAATCGGCTATCTGGCTGCTTTCCTGATGGGGATGTGTCTGCTGGGGGTGAGCGCAATGTGGGTGACCTTCTGGGTCATGATGGCGATCCACGGTGCTTAGCGGACGTACACCTGCACCAGACCGCCGAGGTATTCAGGACGGGGAGCAATTTCGGAAGCCATCTGGAACATCAACATGCAAGATCGATTAGCCGCAAGGACGATATGCACGAACTGATTGAGCGGTGGCACAAATTTGCCGGGCAGTCCAAAGAGGAAATTGCCGCCCAGTTCAATGACGAGACCCGCGCGCTCTTCGCGGAGTTTTTTACGAAGAGCTTCCATGACACCGGCCCTCAAGGTGCCCGATGGGCCTCGGCTGATGAATTTGCACAGTACGTTCTTGAACTCAGAGCCAACGAGAGGGCTTGGTCACGATACCTGGGTGACACCATCCTTCGAGCGCACGATCTCATGGAGGAAGGCCGGCTGGACGAGGCCAAGCAGGAATTGCGCACCTTCCAGGATATTTGTCCGTGGATCTTCTTTGCAGGCGTCGCCGAAACACAGTTGCAGAGCTTGCCCGACTAACCTATGCCCCTTCTCTTGCGCTACTCCCGCCTTCCGCTTTTCTGCCTGATGGCGCTCAGTTCTCTGGTGCACGCTGGAGATAAAAATTGCGATCTGGCAGCCCCGCCAAAAAGCGCCGCCATCAACAGCGTCCACGGGTACTTCATATTCATGTTCCCCCGGAGCATCGCCTCGAACTACACCGGCTGCCGAACCATCTGGGGTGAGCGAGGAGAGGTGTTCATGACGGTGAAGTACGAGAACGGCCTCCCCTACACCCTGACGCAGTTCAATCCTGAAGATCGCAAGCCCGTACTTGAGTGCCGGTACAACAACAAGACGTTGAAGACAGCGCGGAAAGGTTGCCCGTCCTATGCGCGGATGGTTGAAGACGCCGCAAGAGAATGGCCATCCGTGGAAGAGAGCCAGCTGCTGCCTCTGCCAAGACCGGAGCAAGATCCGCGCAGAGATTGAGCCGGAGGCGTTGGCCTCAAGAGCACCTCACCCCACGGGACAAGGCATCGCCAACTGCGTCTCCGGCGCAACCGCCGCCCCCATCAAAGCTCATTGCAATAGCAACTGACAGGCGCCCCAGCCAGCTCACCCGCCATCGTGTCCCAAGCACCGGACGCCACCACGCCCGCGATATGAGCCTCATGCTTGCTCCGTGACTCCCACGACTCGACCAGCGTGAACACGCAGTCGTTGTCGGCGCGCCCGAACAGTTGCACGCCACGGCACCCATCCGCCGATGGCAGCGACTGCTTGACCTGCTGCATGAGTTCGGCGAACGCGGATGCGCGCTCGGGCTTGGCTTCGAAAGTGATGATGACGTTGATCGGGTTCATGAGAATTTCTTTGTCGTTTGCTTGAAGAAAAAGGCAGACGGCAGGTTAGCCAGCGCCCTCCCCCGCGCCAAGGCGCGAAGCTGCGAAGAAATTGACCATGGCTGCGAAAGACGCAGCCGCCCCCACGTCGGTGAGTCAATCAGTCAGTCAAGCAATCAGCCCGACTGAACGCGCCGCACGTACTCGGCCGGCGTTGCCTCGAAGCGCCTGCGAAACGCGCGATTGAAATGCGCCGCGCTCTCGAACCCCACCTTCGCAGCCGCATCGCCGGGCCGCAGCCCCTCGCCCAGCATCAGCGTGCGCGCCTCTTCCAGGCGCAGGTCGCGAATGCAGCGCATCGGCGTGACTCCGGCCACCTCGCGAAAACTGTGCGCGAAGTGCGAAGGGCTCATATGCACGTGGCTGGCAATCTCGGCCACCGACAGTGGCCGGCCCAGATGGCGGCGCATGAAGGCGATGGCCGTCTGTATGCGTGCACCGGCCTTGGTAACAGCGCCCGCACTGCGAATGGCGGCCGCGGCCTCGGAGCGCAGCAGCCGCAGCACGATTTCTTCGACCGTCAGCGGCGCGAGCGTGCGGCGATCGACCGGGTCGTCGGCCGACAGCAGCAGGCGGGCGAAGGCTTCAACCACCTCCTGCCCCACCGCAGCCGTGAAGTTCTCGGTCACACGGGCGGGCTCGGCCAGCGTGCCGCTTTCTGCCAGCGCGACAAAAGACTTCACCAGCATGTCGGGCGGCAGGTCGAGATGAATCGCGAGGTACGGATGCTCGGCGCTCGCCTCAACGACCGTGCCGAGGCATGCGACCTCGGCCCCGAGCACCAGGCACTGCGTGGCGCCGTAGTCGAGCGAACGACCGTCGCCACCGAGGTGCGCGGTCTTGCGGCCCTGCAAGACCACCACCACGCCCGGCGTGAGGCGCTGGGTTTTCTCGTAGCGCACCGGACGCGAGAACCGGTAGCAGCGCAGCCCCGGATACAGCGCGTCGATGCGGCCGTCCGCAGGGGTTCGCGCCGCGACCATGTCGCGCAGACGGGCCCAGGCGGCGCTGGCAATGGCCTCGGGCTTGTTGTCGGCGACGGGCGCGGCTGGCATCGGCTTTGTTGTGGGGAGAAGAAGAGAAAGAAGAAAACAAGCGCGATGCGCAGCGTTGCCGGTCGGCCGGCGCGTGCCCGTTGCCGGGGTGCGCGGCTGGCGCTATTTATTGAGTGCTGTCGACGTTCTGTCGCAGCGCTTCGCGCACTGCGCTGGTGGCGCCGTTGACGGTATCGATGCGCGCCGTCAGCGCATCGTTGAGCACACCGAGCAAGGCGCTCAGCTCGGTGCGGCTGGGGGTGAGCTCCTCGCTGTCGTTCAGGGCGCTGGTGTCGACGAGCTTCCTGAGCGCGGCGTAGGCGCGCATTACGTCGTTGAGGGTGTCGGCGTCGTCGCAGGCTTGTAGGGCGAGGTCGTCGAGGGTGGAGGATGTGGATCGAGCGCTCGACTGCGCTGACGCGGATGCAGATTCAGCCATGTATGGCCTCCCAGAACTTCGGTTTTGCAACAACCGCCGCAACCGCTTCCAAACGATGGCGGCAGCTCGAACGGGTTGGAAGACCGGGAAGCTCTGACGAGAACCGGCAAGGCTCGCGCCTTCCCGTTCGAGCCGCCAAAACTGGAGGCGCAAACAGAAAAGCCGCAGACCATGTGCGGTGTTGCGGCTTTCGTCGCAGAACTTCGACGGGCTTCCAAACCCGGTCGCGCCTTTTGGCACGACAAAGCAGTATATCTAGCAGCGATCTCGATAACCTAGTGGTTCGAGCAAATAGCGTGCAGGAATTTCCGCACTACGCCAATTCCATAGGGGCCGAAGCATAGAGAAAGCCCCTCCCAGTGCCGGGATGCGGCACGTGATCTCCAGCAAGTGCCAAGTACTTAGTGGGCACTGGTGCGACCACTTCTGAGACTGGACATCCACGGCGACGTCGAACAGCCAGACGAGGTGTTTCGCGTACCGGCTTATCAAAGAATTGCTCTCGCATAGCACGGGCCAGAATTTCCCCAAGAAGGCTAGGTACGGCATTACCTATTTGACGTTGCACCTCGGTACGGCCGCCAGTAATCACGATGTCTTTCGGGAAGGTCTGCAGCCGCGCCAATTCTTGAGCACTCAGCTTCCTATTTGTCCAATGAAAAGGGCCCGTTGCAGGGCCTGGTTGAGCCTGAATCGTCCAAGCGGGTCGATCCTTAGCGAGTTTCAATAGGAAATTCCAGTAGCGACGTCGCCAACCAAAAAGCGGCTCACCGCCCATGCGGTCGGTATGCCAGAGATAATTCATACCCTCCGGGATTGATGGCAGAAGATCCGCCCATTTCCCTGAGATTGCCAAATCCTCATCAGTTCGAGGCACCGATCCTCCAATCGCATCCCACGCCGTCATCCATCGTTCCACCCCTGCTGCCTTGTTGCCAACTTCAGCATGAGTCGGGGATGGCGTCACAAAGCGTCTCCCATCCCGCGAGGCAATCACAAACACACGCGTGCGAGTCTGAGGAACGCCATAGTCAGCAGCGTTGAGCGTAATGACTACCGGTCGGTATCTTGATTTTGTGGAAGCATTAATTCGCTCTACCGCCGCCAACAACAGCTTCAGCCCTTCATCTTTTCCACTAAAGCCTAGGCCCTCAACATTCTCAAGAAGAAATGCCTTTGGCCGAACTTCCTCCAGCACACGCAGGTACCCAGATAAGGTACTGGCGCGAGGGTCATCCAGGCGAAGACTACTACCGTTCTTCCACCAGCCGCTCTTTGAAAATGGCTGGCATGGCGGCCCTCCGATGAGAACGTCCACGGCACCTGCGCGGAGGCCTCCAGCCTTGAGAATCTCTTTAGTTGGAGTGTCCAAGAGATCTGCTTCTAGGACGGGCCAGTTGCGGCTAGCACGCAAACTCTTGCAGCACTGATGATCAAACTCGAGCGCGACTCGAGTCTCGAAACCGGCGGCTTCGAAGCCATAGTCCAAGCCCCCGACTCCGGTAAATAAACTAAGGACTGACAGTTGAGTTGTCACTGTTTTGCTACCGCTCGAAAAACATCTACGGGATCCATTGCCCACCCTGTACCAACCTTCAAGTTGTTCTGAATACGACCGACACACTTCCCATGAGCAGGAAGACTTGATGTCAGCGCGAACCGAAATTCCCATCGCTCAGTGATTGAATGAAGGCAGGCAGCCAAGATATTGAAATCGTCAGGGCGGTAGTACCGGGAACACGGATCACTCTTCGAGGCTCGAGTCCTCTGGAAATCAACCCTTGGTGTTCCATCACTGGTAGTAGTACGCAGCGCGTTCTTGCATTCAATGAGCATCGGCTCGCTTCCCCTATACCGAAGAGTGATATCTGGCTTGCCTTCTTCATCGAGCCTTTTGCAGTCCTCCACACCCGGCACGCTGGAGAGCAAGCGCTCCAGATGGTGCTCCGCGACCCAACCTCTCACCGCCATCTTTAGCCGACGGGCTCCTTGGATTAGGTCAAGAATGGCTTCACCGGAAAGTTCGAGTTCAGTGGCAAGCGTGTGAGGCGTCACAGCAGCACGAAGTACTGGGTTTCCCAGAAATTGCTCCGCCAAGAGCTGACGATGCCCGGGGTCAAGTCCAAGTGCGAGTCGTTCGAATCGCACAAGATCTGCCACCCTACGCTTAGTCACGCCGACGAGCACTTCAACCGGCTCGCCGTCCCTCTTCGAGCTATCACGTTCCCAAGCATGCCAAGCATTCCTCTGCACAGCTTCGACATGACTTCGCTTGAATTCGAGACTGATGAACATCTTCGTCCCGTCATGCAGAACGGGGTCCGCAGCCACCACGACTTCTCGCTCTAAGTCGACACCAACAAAAATCGTTGTTATCAATCGCGAAGGATCGCGTTCAAGAGGCAAGATGGCTTTGGGGTCACTCCCATACTTGATCTGAAAACGATGCTCGTCCTGAGGGCGATTCAGGGTCTCCTTGGAGTTCGCAAGGAACGCATAAACAAGCACGCCATGCCGCTCGCCGAGTTCGGTCTCATAGACGATCAAGAAAGGAGCGTGGTCTGGCTCGCTTGCCCAAAGCACTGCACATCCGCCGAGAGTTAGCCCCTCTATCAAGAAGTTCAGCAACTTTGCCTTTGAGGCTCGTTGAACACCCCACTTTTTGTAATCGAACTCAAGCATGGGCGAAGTAAGACTGGCAGAGTTTTCGGAGGAAGAAACTGGATGAATTTACAGTATAGAGGTAAGTGCCTGCCGTATTTTTTCACACGCTCAGTCGCCCTAAGAAATATGTGCCAGAGCAGCAACACGAACCAAAGCCGGGCGCAATCCATGGGATGAGCCAGCATTTGTCATTGCACCAGCATTTAACAAACCTCATCTGCTGGATTGGCGCACCTGCTGCTTTAGAACACTACTCGCATCTTGCGATATTTGCATTCCGAGCAACTATCTTCTGCCCCATCCCCCATTTATCCGCAAAGATAACCGCAAGACACTCCTCCCCATCCAAGAAGGAGTGCCCTCATGCCCATCGCCCTACTAGCGCTAACCCTCAGCGCCTTCGCCATCGGAACGACAGAGTTCGTCATCGTTGGCCTCATCCCCACAGTCGCTGCCGACCTCAACATCGGCTTCCCCTCCGCCGGCCTGCTGGTCAGCCTCTATGCACTGGGCGTCGCCATCGGCGCGCCGGTGCTCACCGCGCTCACGGGCAAGCTGCCACGCAAGGCGCTGCTGCTCGGGCTGATGGCGCTGTTCACGCTCGGCAATCTGCTGGCGTGGCAGGCGCCGAGCTATGAGTCGCTGATTGCCGCCCGCGTGCTCACGGGGCTGGCGCACGGGGTGTTCTTCTCCATCGGCTCGACGATTGCCACCGGCCTGGTGCCGAAGGAAAAGGCGGCGAGCGCCATCGCGATCATGTTCACGGGCCTCACGGTGGCGCTGGTCACGGGCGTGCCGCTGGGTACGTTCATCGGGCAGCACTTCGGCTGGCGCGAGACTTTCCTGGCGGTGTCTGCCCTGGGCGTGATCGCGTTCATCGGCAGCTGGGTCTTCGTGCCCGGCAACATCCGCCACACGCCGCCGGCCTCGCTGGCGCAGCAGGCGAAGGTGCTGGCCGAGCCGCGTCTGCTGCTGGTGTATGCGAAGACGGCCATCGGCTATGGCGGCTCGTTCATTCCGTTCACGTTTCTCGCGCCGATCCTCACGGAGGTGTCGGGCTTCAGCGCCGGCGCCGTGGGCTGGGTGATGCTGGTTTACGGCGTTTCGGTGGCGGTGGGCAACATCTGGGGCGGCAAGCTGGCCGACCGCAAGGGCCCGATTCCGGCGCTGAAGATCATCTTCGCGCTGCTGGCCGCGGTGCTGCTGCTGTTCAACTTCGCGGCGCCGCACAAGTGGCTGGCGCTGCTGGCGGTGCTGATGTGGGGCGCGGTGGCGTTCGGCAACGTGCCTGGCCTGCAGGTGTACGTGGTGAAGCAGGCCGAACGCTTCACGCCGCAGGCGGTCGACGTGGCCTCGGGCCTGAACATCGCGGCCTTCAACCTGGGCATTGCCGGTGCGGCCTGGGCCGGGGGGCTGATCGTGACGCACCTGGGGCTGATGCACACGCCGTGGATCGGTGCGCTGGTGGTGCTGGTGTCGCTGGCCCTCACGCAATGGAGCGGCACGCTCGACCGCCGCGCAGGCATTCCGGTGCGCGCCTCGGGGCCCGTGCCGGTCGGGCACTGAACTTCTTTCCTCCTCTCTTTCCTTTCTGAACTCACAAGGACAAACCATGAACACGAACAATCCCATTCCCGCCTTCGGCCTCGGCACCTTCCGCCTGAAGGGCCAGGTGGTCATCGACTCGGTGAAGAACGGCCTCGACGTGGGCTACCGCGCCATCGACACGGCGCAGATCTACGGCAACGAGGCCGAGGTGGGCCAGGCGATCGCCGAAAGCGGCGTGGCCCGCGAGAGCCTCTTCATCACCACCAAGATCTGGACCGACAACTACGCCAAGAGCAAGCTGGTGCCCAGCCTGAAGGAAAGCCTCGCGAAGCTGCGCACAAACCAAGTCGACCTGACGCTGATCCACTGGCCCTCGCCCGGCAACGCGGTGCCGGTGGCCGAGTTCATGGGCGCGCTGGCCGAGGCCAAGGCGCAGGGGCTCACCAGGCACATCGGCGTGTCGAACTTCAACATCGCGCTGATGAAGGAAGCCATCGCGGCCGTGGGCGCGCAGAACATCGCCACCAACCAGATCGAGCTGCACCCCTATCTGCAGAACCGGAAGGTGGCCGAGTTCGCGAAGAGCGCGGGCATCCACATCACGTCTTACATGACGCTGGCCTACGGCAAGGTGCTCAACGCCCGGTCGTCGAGGCGATTGCCAAGGCGCGCAACGCCACCGCCGCACAGGTGGTGCTGGCGTGGGCGATGCAGCTGGGCTACGCGGTGATTCCGTCGTCCACCAGGCGCGCGAACCTCGAAGGCAACCTGAAGGCGCTGCAGCTGAAGCTGACGGACGCTGAGATGGCGCAGATCGCGGCGCTCGACCGCAATGAGCGGCTCACAGACCCGGCCGGTCTGTCGCCGGCCTGGGACTGAACTCCCTTCACGCTTGCTTCCCGTCAGCCTGCGTTGCCTACGGGCCTGAACCCCCAGGCCTGCGCCCGGAACCCGGTGAAGCTGATGGGCCCGGCCACGGCGCTGGCTTCCACCTTGTTGTCGGTGAGCCCGATGACCAGCGGCGCGTTCGAGTTGCTCGCCCCGAGCTTGCTCTGGATGTACCAGTAGCCGGGCTCCTCGGTGGACAGCAGGCTCCAGAGTTGCCTGTCGGCATTGGCCAGGTCGACGGACGTCATCACGACGGGCGTGGGGACGACCGTGGAGCCGGGCTGCAGCGTCAGGACGAACCTGGTGTCCATCAGCGTCTGCAGGTACCACCAGCCCGGCGCATCGGGCGAGGGAACGAACAGCCATTGCTGGTTGCCGGCCTGCGGCACCTTGAGCGTGTAGCCGATGACGCCAGCGCCCTTGGCGGGGTTGTTGCCGCTCACGTCCAGCACATAGTGGCCGTCGGGCAGGTACTGGATGTTGTACGGACCGAGGTCCAGCTTCTCGATGGGAATCGCGGGTGAGGATGCTGGCGCTGCAGCACCTTTTGAGGTGATCGACATCGTCGTTTCTCCTTTCCTGGAATGCGTTTGCTTTCTTGCCTGCTTGCAGGTGGTGCTCAGCCGAGCGCGTGTTCGACCCAGTACTTCTGCACCAGGGCTTCGGCATACGCGGTGTCCGCGTTCGCGCCCTTGTCCTGCAGCAGCTGCAGGGCCTGCGGGTAGACCGTGTTCTCCGGCACGAAGAAGGGCAGCGTCGGGTTGATGTTGGTGTAGCGGTCGCCCAGCAGCATCTTGGCGAGCATCGGCATGAGCTCGGTCGAAGTGCCGTTCAGGCTCATGTCGAGCACCGGCGACGACTTCACCTGGTTCATGAGGAACGGCGGCGAATTGTTGAATGGGTTCGCAGTGCCGTTCATCCACTGGTCGGCGCCCCAGTTGTGGGTGTCGCTGGCGATCCAGTCGGGCATGTAGCCGGTGCCAAAGGTGATGGCCGTGATGTCTTCCAGCGCATGGCCCGCCTTCACCGCAAGCGCGATCGCCGCGACTGTCGGGTCGTGGTTGAAGAAGCAGCCGTCGACGTTGCCTTCGAACGAGCCCAGCTGCCCGGGCATCGCGCCGCTCGAAGTGGCCGCCTTCGCGATCTCCACGTCGCCATGGTCGGGGATCATGTTCGTGTACATGACCGGCTGCCACGGTATGGCCGTCTGCACCGAGTTCTGCACTTCGAGCCCGCCGACGTTGAAGGTGACGAAGAGCACCTTCTTCGTGACGATGTCCTGGACCTTCGTGGTGCCATGCAGCGCGAACTGCGAGGCGTAGACCTCGTCGATCGAATACGCGGGCTGCTTCGGATCGGTGTTCATCTTTTGGTAGAACCCGATCTCCCCGTTCTGGGAGGTGAAGAGATCGATGATGTCCTGAGGCGACTTGCCCGCCAACAGCTCGCTCGTGATGATCGAACCCGTCGAACAGCCCGCGATGAGGTCGGTGTTGTCGATGATCTGGGGGTACTTCGCGTACAGCTTGTTCAGCACCGATACAGGCATCAGCCCTCGTATGCCGCCGCCTACGAACGAGAGGATGGTGAATTTCTGCGTTTCCGCCATAGCCAACTCCTTTCAAGAGAAATGACTTCCATGAAATGAATTCCCGGCCGGGGAAGCGGAGTCTGGGCGTTCGCGATGTTTGCCGCTACGAGTGGAATCCCGTTCAATCCAACTCTGTAATTCCGCAAGCCGCGCAAGCTTTCGGAATGAAACCTGGAGCGGCTGAAATTGCCGCGAAGGTTCTCTTCTTCATGCGGCGCGATCGCAAAGCGCGTCGAGCGCGTACCTAAGTTCGCGCTCTTCGGTCGCGGTCATTGCGAGCACGAGGGTGCGGAATTCGGCCTTGTAGCAGGGCAGCATCAGGGCTGCTGTGAGTGCGTGAGTGCTGTTGCGGTCGAGTGCGACGTGCGCGTTGCACGCCATCACGCTTCGATGGATTTCGAGTGCACGCGCGACGCGGGTGGAAGGCGGCTTCGTCGTACTGCTGCCGCTGCCTCTGGTGATGAACATTGCGAGCTCCTCTTGGCGCGCTTCGAATGGCGCCGTGAGGTCACTCTATTGAGCGGCTGGCGAAGTGGTGAGTAACAACATCGTCGTGAATCCGGAAGGCGAACTCCAAGGCCGCCAAGGATCGCGCCAAGTCGCAATTCCAGCCTTTCGTGAGAAATTACTGAGCGATTGACGATAGACAACAGTGTTAGCACAGCCGGCCCCATACAACTCCCCGTCACTCAACGGGAGCGTATTGAATGGAACGAAAGATTCTTGTCGTCGGAGATCCGCCTGTGCCTGGCGGCCGGGTACTGCCCTATGACGGACCCTTGCTCGATATGCATGGGCACCGCGTAGCCCTGATTGGCGGGAGAGCCTACTGCGAAGGCTGCAACAGCGTGGGCATCATCGCCAAGGCCGGAGGCCCGCGACGGCCGCAGTTCATCTCGGAGGCCGCACTGGAGGGAGACGTCGTACTCTGCCATTGCCCTCTTCCCCAACCCCTTCTCGCCACACTTCAGCACACGGCTACATACGACGACGGGATGCACCATTCAGTTGCGATGACGATGACGTCCTTCATCTCGTCCGCTGAAGAAACGACCGCATTGAAGAAGACAGTCGACGAGCATGTCTCGCACCCGCCGGAAGCCGAGCAGACGGAAAGAATCTGCTCGAACATGACAAACAAGGAATTCGCCACCTTGGTGATGAAGCTACGCGACATGGCAGTTGACTACATCGTGAAGAAACGGCTCCCCGAATTGCAGCGCTGGGACAGGGAAGCGCAGGCGCGAGCCCTCGGTTGGTTTGGCAAAGCCGATCAGGACACCCGGGAGTATCTGCAGAAAGGCTTGGACGCGTCCGCTCGCGTGCTTCAGGCACTGGAGCCGAGGAACTTCATTCGATACACGGAAGGCGGGAAGATCGCGACCTGTGTACTACCAAGCATGAACGGTGCAGCCGCAGCGGTATGCAAGCCGGATATGGCTACCCGCACCATCGCGATTGCGCCGATCTTCTGCAATTTCAGTTTCGACAACAAGACCAACTTCGATACAGGCGCCGTCATGGATGGCGACTCCAGGCTATTGACACTGGTGCATGAGGTGACGCACTTCGACGACACCTTTTCTTCGAATGACACTTGGTACGGAACCACTCAGTCGAGGGAGCACGCGCAAGATCCTCGGGCTCGCTCCAACGCAGACAGTCTCGCGTCCTATATCCTCGGCGTCACCGGTTGAGGCACATCTTGAACAAGCATCTTCGATTCCTGGGCACTTTGTCTCTCGCCCTTGCAATGCTCAGCCCGATGGCCGCGCTTGCATGCAGCCCCATCAAGGTCTTCTATGTGTACTTCGAGCGCGACTCGGCGACGGTATCCCCCGATCAGATCCTGAAGCTCGACGCCTGGATGCAGGAGCTTCGAACTCGGTACGTCAACCACGAAGCGATCTATATCGGAGCGTCGGTAAACCCGGAAGAGCGAGACCACGACCCCAAGGGCCTGAGCTTGGAGCGGGCACGCAACGTGGCTCGCGTTCTTCGAGAAGAACTGCGCTTCAGCGCCAGGATCGCCCTTCCCAAGAGCGGCTACGTTGCCGACCCTGCGTCTCTTTCGAACGGCCCCACCGAAGACTCACGAGTTCTTGGGGTGCAGCTCGACTTCCTGCCGGCTTGCCCGCATGAATGCACCTGCCAGTTGGGCGATCCGCTCCATACGCAGCAGACTCCTCGCTGACCGCGCAGCGATCGGTCCAAGAGGCTAAGCAAGCCCTGCGCGTCGCAGCCCAGTCCGAAAGAATCCGCACCGCCTCTCGATCCATCTTCTGCTCCGCAGGCAAGCTGCGCTGCACCAGCGTCGCGCCAGCCTCGGCCCGCAATGCCTCCACATCGATCGGATGCCGCGCCTCCACCGTCACCCCATCGAAAGCCTTGCCCGACTGCGCCAGCGAAGCCGCGTAGTAGAGCTTCGCGATCCCCGCAATGTGCATCGCCGCTACGCACATCGCGCACGGTTCGCACGAGGAGTAGAGCTCGCAGCCCGACAGGTTCACAGTGCCGAGCTTGCGGCATGCATCGCGGATGGCTTCGACTTCGCCGTGCGAGGTGGGGTCGTGATGCGCGACGGAGTGGTTGAAGCCTTCACCGACTATCACGCCGTCCTTCACGACGACCGCGCCGAAGGGCTCGGTGCCAGGCTCGCTCAGCGCTTGTGCAGAAAGGGCGATCGCCCGTTGCATGAATTGTTCCTGGTACATGGTGTTCAGACCTTTCTGGTGGCCGCGCCGTCGAGCGCGGCAAGAGATGGAGCACCGGGCAGCGCGCCGCGCACATCGAACAGACCGGCCGTGGAGGCAGCATAGCGGCGCGGATCGAAGCACAGCATGAGCGGCAGCAGCACCACAACGACGGCAGCAAGATAAGCCCATGCGAGCGTGAAGCCGCCGGTGTGCTCGCGCACCCAGCCGGTGACGAAGGGCGCGAGCGCGGCGATCATGAAGCCCACGCCCTGCATGAAGCCCGCGAGGGCGCCGGCCTGTGCGGGGTCGGGCAGGTGGTCGAGGGCGAGCACCATGCACAGCGAGAACGCGCCGCCGAGGCCGAAGCCCAGCACGATGGCGATGGCGACTGCCGGCGCGGGTGCGTCGAAGGTCAGCGCGCAAAAGCCGGCGAGTTGCGCGGCGAGCGTGAGCGCCAGCCAGGGCCGCAGGTCACGGCCGCGGCTTCGTGCGATGGCGGGCATGGCGAGTGCTGAAACCACCTGCGCGGCCGTCATCAACGCGAGCACCGAGCCGCCCTGCTGCGCGGTCCAGCCCTGCTGTGCATAGAAGTGCGGCAGCCATGCGACGAGGCTGGTATAGCCACCGTTGATGAGGCCGAAGCACGCAGCCAGCAGCCATGCGCGGCGGCTGGCGAAGCAGCGCAGCCATGAGAGGCCTTGTCTTGGCGCGTCGGTGGTGAATTCCATGCGCCGCATGTTGAGCCAGTACAGCAGAGCGAAGACGGCGAGCAGCGACCAGATCGACAGGCCCGCGTGCCAGTCGGGCTGCGCGCCGCCGAATGCATGCGCCACCCATGGGCTGGCCATGGCGCCGAGGCCGCCGCCGCCCATGATGGCCGCGGAGTACAGCCCCGTCATCACGCCAATGCGCGCCGGGTAGGCCTGCTTCACCACGCCGGGCATCAGCGCCTGCACCAGGCCCACGCCTGCGCCGGCGAGTGCGGCGCTCCACAGCAGTGCCGCCGCGCCGCCAGCCACGTACCGGCTCGCGCAAGCCAGGGCGATGGCCGTCAGCCCGAGCCCGACACCGCCGCGCGCGCCGATGCGCTGGCCGACCGCCGCGCCGAAGAGCGAGGTGGCGCCCATCGCGAACATCGGCAGCACGGTGAGCAGCGCCACCGCATGGAAGCCGATGCCGGTCGCGAGGCGGATGGGTTCGAGCAGCGGGCTGCTCGACGTGAGAAAGGCGCGCAGGTTCAGCGCCACCAGCACGATGACGATCGCGAAGGCGATGCCTCCGTCACGACTGCGCCCTGCCCTCACAGAAGAGACGCCACATCCGCCTGCAGCACGCCGTTGCGCGCCACGACGCAGCCACCCGCCACCACCAGCTTGCGCACGGGGCGCGAGACCACGGCGTGCGCGACGGTCTGCGCATCGGCCAGCACCAGGTCGGCGCGGCAGCCCGCTTCGAGCCCATAGGCTTCGAAGCCGCAGCCGCGTGCACCCGAGTGGGTGACGGTGTCGAGCGCCACTTCGATCTCGTCGTCGCGGCGCAGGTTGTAGCGCAGGCCGATGATCATGGCGCGCTCCAGCATGTCGGGGTTGCCGTAGGGCGACCAGGTGTCGCGGATGCCGTCGTTGCCGCCGAGCACGGTCACGCCGGCCTGCCTGCAGGCCATGAGCGGCGGCACGGTGCGCGAAGGCGGTGCGCTGGTGACGAGCACCACGCCGAGCTTGGCCATGCGCGCGAGCAATGCCTCGCGCTCGCGTTCGCTCACGTCGCCAAGGCAGAAGCCATGGCTGATCGCGACCTTGCCCTGCATGCCCAGCGCCGCGGTGCGCTGCAGGATCAGGTCGAGCGAGAAGGCCCCCATGGCGCCGGGCTCATGCAGGTGGATGTCGACCGGGCGCTGGTGCTTGTGGGCGATGCCGAAGAGCACGTCGAGCGATTTCACCGGGTCGCCGTCGATGGCGCAGGGGTCGAGGCCGCCGAGCACGTCGGCGCCCATCGCCAGCGACTGGTCGAGCAGTTCGGCCGTGCCAGGCCGGCCCAGCAGGCCCGATTGCGGGAAGGCGACGATCTGGATTTGCTGCAGCTTGCTCAGCGCCTCGCGCGTGCGGATGGTTCCTTCGAGGTGGCGCAGGCCGGCCTGGGTGTCGACGTCGACGTGCGTGCGCAGCCGCGTGGTGCCGAGCGCGAGAAAAGCCTTGGCCAGCACGAGCGACTGCGCGGCCGCGTCGTGCCCGCTGGCGTGGCGGAAGGCGCGCTCGTTCTCGATCTTGTCGATGAGGTTCACGCCGACTTCGTTGCGGTACCAGTCCATGCCCCACATCGTCTTGTCGAGGTGCGTGTGGCCTTCGACGAGGCCGGGCAGCAGCAAGGCGCCGTGGCCTTCCTCGACGGTAGTGCCGGCCGGCGCGGCAAGCGCCGGGCCGATAGCGGCAATGCGGTCGTCCTGCACCAGCACATCGACGGAGGAGGCGCCCATGGGGCGCACGTTGCGGATCAGGAGCGATGGCATGTGGGGCGGTCCGTTTCTCTATCCATGGCTGTCAGGCAGGCTGGGCGGCGATGGCGCGGCGGGTCGTGTTCGGGGTGAGCAGCGCCACCACGACGAACACCAGCGCATTCGTCGCCAGCGCCACGAGCCCGGTGTTGAGCGACTTGAACACGACCGGCGCTGCCGGGAACAGCGTACCCAGGTTGGAGCCGGTGGTCATCATGAAGCCCAGTACCGAGCCGCCCGCCAGGATGCCGGCGAAGGCCGCGTGCCTGTTGCCGAAGGGCTTCTTCATGAGGCTGAAGAGCAGCGAGGGCAGCAGCTGCGTGAGCAGGCTCGAGGCGAAGATGGCCACCGACACGATGGTGGTGCCACCGCGCAGCACGAAGTACACCGCCACCAGCGCGAACACCGGCAGCACCCAGCGTGCGACGCGCGAGACCTGCTTGTCGGTGGCGTGGGGCGCGAAGCCTTCCTTGTAGACGTTCTTGCCGATGACGGTGGAGGCGGTGAGCAGGATCATCGAGCCCGGCACCAGGGCCGTGAGCACGCCGGTGCCGCCGATCACGCCGACGAACCACGGGTCGAAGGTGTGCTTCACGAGGCCGAAGAGGGCCAGGTCGACGTCGGAGCCCTTGAGCCCCGGCACCTGCAGGATGGCCGCGAAGCCGACCAGGAACAGGAAGGCGATGACCACCTGGTACAGCGGCATCAGGATGGTGTTGCGGCGCACCGCGCTCGCGCTCTTGGCGGCGTACACCGAGGTGAGGTTGAACGGGTAGAGGTAGTAGCCCAGCGCCGTCAGCAGGATGGTCGAGTTGTACCAGGTGAGGTTCAGGCCCTCCTTCGGAAATTCGAAGAAGCCGGGGTTTGCCGCACGGATGGCGGTGAACATCGGCGTGACGCCGCCGTAGTAGTGCCACGGCAGGTAGATGCCGAGGAACACGGCGAGCGCGAGGATGAGGATGTCCTTCACGATGGCGATGCTGGCCGAGCCGTGGATGCCCGAGAACAGGATGTAGCTGACCATGACCAGCGTGCCGATCCAGATCGCCACCTGCGGCGCGATGGAGCCGTACGAGGCCTCCGACACGATGATGCCGAGCCCGCGCAGCTGGATGGTGAGCAGCGCGACCATGCCCATGAGCGCCACGATGGACACCAGCACGCCCAGCGCGCGGCTGTCGTACTTGTGGGCGAAGAAGTCGGAGAACGACACCAGCTTGTTCGCGGCGGCGTAGCGCCAGATGGCCGGCAGCATCCAGAAGGCCATGAGGTAGGCCAGCCCGCCGTAGGCCAGGATGTAGAAGGCCGGCGTGCCCTTGCTGTAGGACCAGCCGCTCGCGCCCAGGAAGGTGAAGGTGGAGAACGATTCGCCCGCCATCAGCAGGAACACCATGATGGCGCCGAGCCCGCGCCCGCCGAGCGCCCATTGCTCCAGGCTCATGGTGCGGCCGCGCCGCGCGAGCACGGCGAGGGCCAGCGCGCCGACGACGAACAGGGCGATGACGCCGAGTGCCGCGTTCATCGCGCGTCTCCGGTGGAGGAAGAAGAAGGCGCGTCGATGTCGCCTTCGGCACGGTCGATGACCACCATGATCAGCGAGGTCAGCACCAGCCAGCTGACGTTCCACACCATCAGGAAGGGCATGCCGAGCACGAAGGTGGGGGCGACGGAGGACAGCCATCCCCCGCTGAAGAAGGCGGCGACCGGCAGTGCGGCAAGCCATTTGGCGGATTTCATGGAGGCCTCGATTCTTGTCTCGGGTTGGGATTTTCTCGAATTTTGGTTAACCATACATTTTTATTTGGTTAACCAAACGGAGGCGGATGGTACGGAGCGCGGGGTGCCGAGTCAATCCGGGGGCTTTCCCTGAGGCTGCCGGACGCAGGCAATAATCCGGCTGCCTATGCCCTCCGCCGCCCGCAAATCCCCAGCGACAGCCCCCTCCCCCGAACTCACGGAAGCCGACGACGCGAACGTGGACGAACGCGTCTACGGCGCCGTCTCCAAGGCCTTGCTGAGCGGCAAGCTGCGCCCCGGCACGCCGCTGCGCGAGCGCGCGCTGGCCGAAGCGCTGGGCTGCACGCGCGGCGCGGTGCGCAAGGCGCTGGCGCGGCTGGGCTCCGAAAAGCGGCTGGTGCTGGAGCACAACCGCGGCGCCTTCGTGCCCAACCCCTCGATCGACGACATGCGCGGCATCTATCGTGCGCGCCGCATCGTGGAAGCGGGGCTGGTGACCACGCTGTTCGGCAACCTTTCGCGCGACCAGGTAGCCGCGCTGCGCAAGCACGTGCAGGCGGAGCAAAAGGCCTTCAAGGAAGGCCGGCGCGAAGACGCGGTCCGGCTGGCCGGCGACTTCCACCTGCTGCTTGCGGAGATGGCGCAGAGCGAAGAGCTGCTGTCGTACATCAAGCGGCTCATCTCGAATACCGAACTCTACAAGGCGCTCTACGACTCGGCAGAGGCCGCGAGCTGCGCGCCGCGCGAGCATGAGCAGATCATCGATGCACTGGCCACGGGCAAGTCGCTCGACAAGGCGCTGGCGGTGGCGCTGGAGCATCTCAACGAGCTGGAACAGCGGGTGATCGCGGGGGCGGCAGCGGAGCAGGAAGTCGACCTGGCGACGCTGCTGAATGGCGGCGGCACCGGCGGCAGCAAACCGCACGCGCACGACCACTGAGGCATCCACGCTTCGCTCGCGGCCGAAGTGTGGCCGCGCCGGTGAGGGAATGATCGGCGCACCATGCACGCATCCACACCCTCCTCCATCGACACGCCCCGCGCCAACCTCGCCTTCGAATGGGTGCTGCTCGCGGTGCTCGCCACCTGCTGGGGCGCCTCGTACACCTTCATCAAGATCGGCGTGGCGACGATCCCGCCGGTCACGCTGATCGCGGCGCGCACGCTCGTCGCCGGCCTGCTGCTGCTTGCGGTGCTTCACATGCGCGGCGTGAGGCTGCCGACGGAGCCCGCGACGTGGGGCCGCTTCGTGCTGCAGGCCTGCCTGAACAGCGTGCTGCCCTTCACGCTCATCGCATGGGCGGAACGCAGCGTCGACGCGGGGCTGGCGACCATCCTCAACTCGACCTCGCCGATCTTCATCTTCCTGCTGGGGCTGGGCCTTGGCGGCGCCGACAGGCCCACGCTGCGCCGCCTGTTCGGCGTGGGCGCGGGCCTCGCGGGCATCTGCCTCATCGTGGGCTTCGAGGCGCTGAACGGGCTCGGGCATTCGCTGCTCGCGCAGCTCGCCCTGGTGGCCGCCGCCGTCTGCTACGGCTGCGCCGCGATGTTCGGCCGCGTGTTCAAGGGGCTGGACCCGATGGTGCCGGCGGCTGGATCGCTGGTCAGCGGCGCGGCGATGCTGCTGCCAGCGAGCATCCTCATCGACCGGCCCTGGACGCTCTCGCCGTCGGCCACATCGATGGCAGCGGTGCTCGCGCTCGCGGTGCTCTCCACGGCGCTTGCCTTCACGATCTACTTCCGGCTCATCAAGACGCTCGGGCCGATGTCCACCGCCGCCCAGGCCTACCTGCGCGTACCCATCGGCGTGACGATCGGTGTGGTGTTGCTCGGCGAGACGCTGGCGCCCACAGCATGGATAGGACTGGCCTGCGTGGTGACCGGCGTGGTCGCGATGACGATGCCCGAGACGAAACTTTTGCGCCGCTGAGCGCAGTTTTTACACGGCGTTTAGATGGCCGCCCCTACGCTGCCGGCTCCTCCATTCGTCAGCGATTTCTTCGATGAAAAACCTTCTGCGCATCGCACTGCCGATGCTCGTTCTTCCCACCCTCGGCGCCCTGCCGGTGCTCGCGAGCGCACAGCTCAGCGGCAATGTGTCGCTCACCACCGACTACAAGTTCCGCGGCCAGGACCAGGACATGCTCGGCAAGAACGACTACGCCAAGACCAGCGCCTTCAAGCCCGCCATCCAGGGCGGCTTCGACTACGCCTTCGGCGACAGCGGCTTCTACGTGGGCAACTGGAATTCGAGCGTCAACTGGCTCAAGGGCAACAGCATCGAAAGCGACATCTACGGTGGCTACAAGTTCAAGGCCGGCCCCTTCGACATGGACGTGGGCGCGCTCACGTACATTTACCCGGGCAACTCCTCGGGCAACACCACCGAGCTCTATGGCAGCGCGGGCTACACCGACGAGACCATCGGCTCTTTCACGCTGAAGTACTCGCACACGGTGTCGAAGGACTACTTCGGCTATGCGGGCAACAAGGCCGGCTCGGGCCTCAAGGGCACCAACACCGGCTACCTGAACCTGGCCTACAGCAAGGAGATCGCGCCCAAGCTCACGCTGAAGGCGGCCGTGGGCTACACGAACATGTCGAGCGGCATCCGCAGCCTGGGCTACAAGAGCTACGTCGACTACAACGTGGGCGCAAGCTACGACTTCGGCAACGGGCTCTCGCTGGCAGGCTCGGTGCAGGGGGCCAACAGGCAGAGCGCGTATCTGTCCGTGAGCGATCCGGGCATCGACCTGGGCTTCGGGCCGTTGGGCAGGCAGACCTACTCGCCGAACAAGGCGCGCTTCATCCTCACGCTGACGAAGACGCTCTGAGCACCAGCATCAGTCGATGCTGATGTTCGCCGCCTTCGCGACCTCGGCCCACTTCACACGGTTGTCGTGCACGGTCTTCTTGAACTGTGCCGGCGACTCGATGCGCACGGTGTTGCCCTGGCTCTCGAAGTGCTCTCGGATCTCGGGGGTTTCCAGCACCGCCTTCACGGCGGCGTTGAGCTTGTCGACGATCTGCGGGTCGGTGCCCTTGGGCGCGAAGATGCCGAACCAGATCGAGCTGTCGAAGCCCTTGGTGCCGGGCAAGCCGCTCGACGCGATGGTGGGCACCTCCTTCACCGCGGGCACCGCCGCCGCGGTGGTCACGCCCAGCAGGCGCACCTTGCCGGCCTTGTAGTGCGGCAGCACGGTCTGCACCTGGTTCATGATGCAGCAGGTCTCGCCGCGCACCACCGAGGTGATGGCCTCGGGGCCGCCCTTGTAGGGCACGTGCACCATGTTCAGGCCCAGGCGCGAGTTGAACTCGGCAAAGGCCATGTGCGTGCCGGCGCCGTTGCCTGTAGACGCATAGTTGTACTTGCCGGGGTTGGCCTTGACCAGCTCGACGAATTCCTTCAAGGTCTTGACGTTGATCACGTCGGGATTGATGGTGAGCACGTTCGACACGTCGAGCACCGGCGCCACCGGCACGAAGTCGGCCTCCACGTCGAAGGGCAGCTTCTTGTAGAGCGCGGCGTTGCTGCCGTGCGTGGCGGCGGTGCCGAAGGAGAGCGTGTAGCCGTCGGCCTTCGAATGCGCCACGTAGTCGCTGGCGATGTTGCCCGCGGCGCCCGACTTGTAGTCGATGATGACCGGCTTGCCCAGCTGCTTCGCCAGCGGCTCCTGGATGGTGCGGGCCACCACGTCCACGCCCGAGCCGGCCGGGAATCCCATGATCAGCGTGACGGGTTGCTGCGGCCAGTCGTGCGCCGCGTGCTGGGCGAAGGCGGCGGTTGTCGCCAGCGAGGCGGCGGCCAGCAGCACGGTGCGACGGGCGGGTCGGGCGAATCTGGCAAGACGGGTGAATGGAGAATGAGCCATGGCAGTCTTTCGGTCGTTCAGTCTTTTGTCTTCAATACAGACGGTGCACGCGCATTGTGGCGCGCGGCTGATGCCCGATTCCATATGAGCTTATGCGCGACATGCAGGTATCGCGCCTGCTCCCGATAATCGCCCCATGGTCCGCTCCACCCAACAACTACACGCCCCACGCGAGCCCGCGCCCCTGCGCCCGGCCGCCACGGTGCTGCTGCTGCGCGACAGCGCCGCCGGCATCGAAGTGCTCATGACCCGCCGTTCCGCCACCGCCAGCTTCGCGCCCGGTGCCTACGTGTTTCCCGGCGGCCACATCGACGAGGCCGACGAGGCCGCCAAGCGCATCGCCACGCGCCGCCCCACGCAAAGCCGCGTGCAGCGCACGCAGGCCATCGCGGCCATCCGCGAGGCCTTCGAGGAGCTGGGCATCCTGCTCGCGCACCGCCAGGCCGACGGCCAGCCGGTGAGCGCCGACGAGGTCGCCTCGATGGACCGCGGCAACACGGCCGGCACTGCCTTCGCCGACCAGTGCGCCGCGCGCGGCCTGGTGCTCGATTCCGACCGCGTCTTCACCTTCGCTCACTGGATGACCGACCGCGACCTGCCGCGCCGCTTCGACGTGCCCTTCCTGGTGGCGCGCATGCCCGAGGGCCAGGTGCCCACCGCCGACGAGAGCGAGCAGTTCGAGCCCTGCTGGGTACGCCCCGCCGATGCGCTCGCGCGCCACGAGGCCGGCAGCTTCTTCATGATCTTCCCGACCGTGCGCACGCTGCAGCGCATGGCCACCTACGCCACGGTCGACGGCCTGCTTGCGGCCTGCGCAGGCGAGGTGCCGCTGTGGACCAGCTGCCCGCGCGCCGGCCTGCTCAAGGGCGAGGACGCGCGCTACATGGAGCACGAATCGCCCTACGGCGAACTCGCGATGGTGTGCCCCGACGGCCAGATCGCGCATGCGCTCGACTGGCAAAGCGAAACCCCGGTGCCGCTGCTGAAGAACGTGACGCGCCTGACCGCGCCCAACGCCAGCATCATGACCGGCCCCGGCACCAACAGCTACATCGTGGGCGACGCGGCCACCGGCTACATCGTGATCGACCCGGGTCCGAACGACTTCGACCACATCGGCCGCCTGTGGCGCGCCACGCATGGCGACATCCGCATGATCGTCTGCACGCACTCGCATGCCGACCACTCGCCGGGCGCGGCGCCGCTGCAGGCGCTGTGCAAGAACGCAAGCAAGCCGCCGATCCTCGGGCTGGCCTCGAAGCCGACGGCACGCTCCACCGCGCGCTTCACGCCCGAGCGCGAACTGGCCGACGGCGAGCGCCTGGTGCTCTCGGGCACCACCGAAGCGGGCGAGGCCGTCTCGCACACGCTGCGCGTGATCCACACGCCCGGCCACGCGGCCAACCACCTGTGCCTGGTGCTGGAGGAAGACGGCCTGCTGTTCTCGGGCGACCACATCCTCAATGGCAGCACCACGGTGATCGATCCGCCCGACGGCGACATGGGCGCGTACCTCGATTCGCTGGACACGCTCGACAAGGCCTGCGAGGCGGGCGGCATCGACTTCATCCTGCCCGCGCACGGCTACGTGATCGGCTTCGCCCGCACCGCCATCGGCATGCTGAAGGCGCACCGGCTCAAGCGCGAGGCCAAGATCGCGGCGGCCATGCAGAAGCTGCCCGAGGGCACGCCCGACGACTGGCTGCCGCTGGCTTACGACGACGTGCCCGAACGCATGTGGCCGGTGGCCGCGCGCTCGCTGGCTGCGCATGTGGCGCACATCCGGCAACTGGCCGCGCATCGATGAGCGGCATGGCGACTACCTCGCCCGTCGACGGCGAAGGCATCCGCCTTGCCAAGCGCGTGGCCGCGCAGGCCGGCGTGTCGCGGCGCGATGCGGAGCTGCTGATAGAGAACGGCGCGGTGCGCGTCGACGGCGTGCAGCAGACGCTGCCGCAGTCGCGCGTGCTGCCGCACCAGCGGGTGGAGATCGAGGCCGGCGTGAAGCCGCAGCCTGTGGAGCCCGTCACGCTGCTGCTGTACAAGCCTGCCGGCATGCCCATCGACACCGCGCACGAACTGCTCGTTGCCGCCAACCACCACGAGCCCGAGCGCGCCGGGCGACGTTTCCTGCCGGCGCATGCGAGGGGGCAGCGCTGCATGACGCCGCTGGAGACCGGCGCGAGCGGGCTGGTGGCGTTCACGCAGGAATGGCGCGTGGAGCGCAAGCTGCACGAGGATGCAGCCTTCCTCGAACACGAAGTGATGGTGGACGTGGCCGGCCCGGTGAGCCCCGAGGTGCTCGCGCGGCTCGAACGCTCGCCGGCGCGAGTGAGCATCGGCCGGCAGGCCGAGGAGCAGACAGGCCTGCGCTTCGCGCTCAAGGGCGCGCGGCCGGGGCAGATCGCCCACATCTGCGACGGGGTGAACCTGCGGATACTGGCGATGCGGCGCATCCGCATCGGCCGCGTGCCGCTGGCGGGGCTGCAGCCAGGCCAGTGGCGCTACCTTGCACCCCACGAACGCTTCTGACAACAACAGCAAGAACAAAAAAGAAGAAAAACCGTCGAGAAGAGAAGACAGAGGACGACAACGACGATGCACCGCATTCGCGCGGCCCGCAATTTTCAGCCCGCGGCCTCCAGGGGCCGCCCTCAGGGAGAGACTGAGTCATGAAGTTCGCTACACCGGGCGCCGCCCTCGCCTGCACCGTGCCGCTGGCACTGGTGGCGGGGTGCTCCTACCTCACGCCCGCGCCGCCGCCCCCGCCGCCGGCACCGCCGCCGCCCGTGGTGTCGAAGGACGGCCTCGCGCCCATCACCGAGCAGCAGGTCGAGCGCATCCGCGAGGCCATCGCCAGCAAGCCGCCGAGCCCGGCCGTGGGCAAGGTGGTGCGCAGCGCCTCGCCGACCATCGAGTCCTTCGTTCGCACCGAGGGCTGCATCACGGCGCGCAACGGCGCGGTGCTCAACCCCTTCGCCGCGCCCGGGCGCCTGTTCGACGGCACCGGCTTCCAGGGCGGCCCGATGGCCGAGATGCAGTACCACGACAAGACCGCCTGCGTGACGGTGAAGCGCATCCAGAACTGGAAGATGGTCTCGCCCAAGCTGCTGCGCTTCGAGGTGGTCTACGTGGGCGACGACGGCGAAGAGCGCGCCGTCAAGCGCCACGAACTGGTGCGCCAGCCCAAGGGCGGGTGGCTGTTCACGCGCTGAAGTCTCTCTCCTGCTCGCGCGAAGGCCGGGACAAACCCCAGGAGCAGCGCCTTTTTGCACACTCGCGAAGGCTCGCGCGTGCAACATTTGTTGCGCCAAACGTAACGGCATGTACGATTCGCGCCGGCCTGAAGGTCCAGACCTTGGCCGAAGCCCCGTTGCCAAAGCCTCCTGCACATATCTAGAGAGGTGCGGCGACACATTCGAATCACATGTCCGAGGGAGAAACCCATGTTCGCTATCCGCAGCGCCGTCATACCGGTGTTGGCATCGTTCCTGTTCGCCGGTTGCACGCATCTGCCGGCTACCCAGCCGGTCAAGCCTGAAGTCTTGAGCGCTCTCCAACCGGTCGAGGTGAAGGTCGGGATCAATCAGCCCGAGCTGTACGCGGCGTTCGTCCGCTCGACTGCGGGAGCCTCCGGCGCCGCGGCCTGTGCGGCTGTGCCAGGATTCGGAATCCTGCTGGCTGCGGCCTGCGGCGGCGCGTTCGGCGCGGTGGACGCGAGCGTCAACGCAGCGCGGGCCAAGGCTGCCGAGGAAAGCGTCCGCCCGCTGAAGGACGAGCTGGTCGACGTGAGCTTCGACCAGCTCATGCGCGAGTCGATCACGCAATCGCTGCAGACGGTGCCGGGCATGCAGCTCGAGAGCGTGGCCATCACCAAGACCGTCACCACGGATGCCTACGAAAAGACGTTCAAGGCCTCGAAGTCGAATTCGGTGATGTTCATCAACCTCGACTACCACCTGTCGACCGATTTCTCTACGCTGGAAGTCTCGGCACGAGGGCTGATCTATCCGCGCGGTGCCACGGCGCGCAAGGCCGCCAAGTTGCCGACTTCGATTTCGACGACACCCTCGGAGCCCGCGCTCGCACTGCAGAACGCGACCTACCGCAGCAACATCATCTATCGTGCGAAGCACCCGGCGGCGGGCGACGACGCCACGAAGAACATCGCCGCCTGGAAGGCGGACAACGCCCGCTTCCTGAAGATGGCGCTGCAGGACGGCATTGCGCAATCGACGGCACTCCTGGCCGCCGATCTCCAGAGCAAGCATCCCGTCTATGCGCCGGCAACGGCCAAGGTCGATGTGCCCCCTGGCCTGAAAGCCAACTTGGTGTCGCAAGGCAACACGGGCAAGCTGCTTCGCTATCCCGATGGATCGCTGTACTTCGACGCGGCGCTGGCCAACGTCGTGGCCGCGGCGCCGCCGGCAGTAGCCGCTGCTCCCGCTGCGCCCGCAACGGTCGCAGCCGCCGATACCGCATCGGCCGCCGCGGTGCCCACCGCACAGCCCGCTACGGACACGGCGGCGAAGTGACGCGCGAGGACTGGCGCCGCGCCGCCTGCTGGGTGCTGGCGGTGCCGCTGTTCGTGGCGGGCTGTGCGTCGGAAAGGGTGACAGGTCTGCAGCGCCGGACTGCGGCTGCGCAACCGGGTGCTTCGGTGCCTGCCTGCCCCTTCTCTCTCGGTGCCATCGACGACCGGCGGGACGCGCAGAGCCTTGGACAGATGGGCCGCACGCATATCGACGGCGTTGGCTTCGACGAGTGGTTCAGGGCCGGCATTGCATCGATTCCCGGCTACACGCGCGATGCTGCCGCGCCAACCCTGCGCATCACGGTGCTCAAAGCCTACGTGCACGGCCTCATCACATTGAAATCCGCCAACCTCGTCGTGCGCGTTCAGCTTCCGCCGGATGGCTCCAGTGCCGCGGCCACGAAGACCTATCGCGGCTTCGACGACTCGATCAATTGGTCCACGTCCGAGAGCGAGATCCAGCAGGCATTCGACGCCGCGCTTGACAATCTCACGGCGCAGATCGGCGCGGACCTGAAGAAACGCTGCGGGGCCTGAATCAGGCCTTGGAGGTCCGGGCTCTCTGCGTGCGCAGCGCGACCGCGAACGACAGCTGCGCCACGATGCCCGCTCCCGCGAGCACGATGGCCGAAGCCAGCGCCGGGTTCGCGTGCCCCATGCCCGCGAGCGCGGTGCACAGCGCACCCACGGCCATCTGCGTGAAGCCGTAGAGGCCCGAAGCCGAGCCGATGACCTGCGGGTTGACGCTGATCGCCTGCGTGAGCGCCGGCGGCGAGGCCATGCCCACGCCGACGGTGAAGAGGAACATGCACGCGACGATCAGCGGCACCGAGAGATGGCCGCTGAGCGCCGCGCCGAGCAGCACGAAGGCCGCCACCACGCTCAGCGCATTCGAGCGCGTCATCAGGCGATCCACGCGCACGCGCGAGATCAGGTGGCTGGTGAGGAAGCTGCCGAGCCACACGCCCGACACCAGGATCGCGAGGTAGATGCCCGCCTCGTGCGCCGGCCGGTGCAGCTGGTCGACGAAGATGAAGGGCGCCGATGCGATGAAGGCGTACATCGACGTGGTGGCGCAGCCGCCGCCGATCGAGAAGCCCAGGAAGGCCGGCGAGGCCAGCAGCCTGCGGTAGTTGCGCCCGAGCTCTCGCGCGTTCACGGCGGCGCCGGGCGCGCCGGTCTCGGGCAGCATGCGCCAGGTGAAGAGAAAGCCCACCACGCCGAGCCCGAAGAGCGCGTAGAAGATCGAGCGCCAGCCCAGCGCAGTAGCGAGCGCCCCGCCGATCAGCGGCGCGAGACTGGGGCCGACGGTGACCATCAGGTTCATCAGCGCGAGGCGGCGCGTGGCCTCCTGTGGCTCGGCCGTGTCGCGCACGATGCTGCGACCCAGCACGAGCCCCGCGCAGCCGCCCACCGCCTGGAAGAGCCGTGCCGCGATGAGCGAGTGCACCTCGGGCGCGAGTGCCGCGGCGAGGCCCGCCACGCAGTAGATGCCCAGCCCGCCCAGCAGCACCGGACGACGCCCGAAGCGGTCGGCCAGCGGGCCGTACACCAGCTGGCCCAGCGCGAGGCCGAGAATGTAGAGGCTCACCGTCATCTGCATCTGCCCGATGCCGGCGCCCAGGCCCTTCGCGGCGATGGGCAGCGCGGGCACGAAGATGTGCATGGCCAGCGTGCCGCTGAAGGTGACCAGAGCGAGCAGCCACAGCGGCGCGTGCGGGCGGCGCGGCGGCTGAGCGGATGTCGGCGTCATTGCTTGATGCTGGCCGGCGTCGAGCCCTGCGCAAGATGGGCTTCGTCAGGCTCCCAGCCGCCGCCCAGCGCCATGAACAGCACCACCTGGTCGTCGGCCAGCTGCGCCTCGCTGGCCGCGAGCGCGGCTTCGCTGGCGGCCAGCGAGCGTTCGGCGTCGAGCGAATCGAGGTAGCCGGTGCGGCCGTTCTGGTAGAGCTGGCGCGCCTGCGCCGCGACCTTGGCGCTCTCGTCGCGCGAGGCCTGCAATGCGGCGCGGCGGTCGAGCTCGCGTGCGTAGGTGGCGAGCGCGGTCTCGGTCTCGCGCAGCGCGGTGAGCACGGTGCCGTCGAACTTGGCGAGCGCGGCGCGCGTGCCGGCTTCTGCCTGCGCGATGCGCGCCTGCGCGACGCCGGTGTTCGGAATGGTCCAAGAGATCAGCGGACCGAGGCTCCAGGCGAAGGTGTCCTTGCGGCCGAAGCCGTCGGCATGGCCCGCGGAAGAGCCCGAAAGCCCCAGCGTGACCTTCGGATAGAGCTCTGCGGTCGCCACGCCGATGCGCGCGGTCGATGCGGCGAGGCTGCGTTCGGCCTGGCGGATGTCGGGGCGGCGGCGCAGCAGCGCGGCGCCGTCGCCCACCGGCAGCACGCCGGCCACGCGCGGCGGCACGGTGCAGTCGGCCACCTCGCGCGGAAAGTCCTGCGGCAGCGCGCCGGTGAGCGTGGCGAGACGGTAGAGCGCGCCCTGGCGCTCGGCCTTCAGCGGCGGCAGCGCGGCATTGAGCTGCTGCAGCTGCGCGCGTGCGCGGTTCGCGTCGATGGCGCCGGCGCGGCCCGCGCGCTGCAGGCGGTCGGTGACATTCACCGCGTCCTGCTGCAGCGAAACCGACTTCTGCGCGATCTGCAGCCGCAGGCCGGTCGAGCAGGCTTCGGCGTACGCGCGCGCGGTGCCGGCCGCGACGTTCACGCGCACGAGGTCCAGCGCGGCTTCGGCGGCCTGGGTGCTGGCTTGCGAGGCCTCGATGGCGCGGCGGATCTGGCCGAACAGGTCGACCTGGTAGGAGAGCGAGGCGCCCACGCTGTAGTTGAAGGTGCTCGGCGGCTCGTAGCCCTTCTGCAGCAGCGACAGGCCCGAGACGTGGCCGTACGAAGGGCCGCCGTTCACGCCGATGGTGGGGTACCTGGCGCCGGCGGTTTCGTCCTCGATGGCGCGTTCGCGCTCGAGGTTCGCCACGGCCTGGCGCAGGTCGGTGTTGTGCGCGAGGGCCTGCTCGACCAGCTTGTCGAGCAGCGGGTCGTGGTACAGGCGCCACCAGTGCGCGGGCAACGGCGCAGCGTTGGCGGGCGCCTCGGCGAAGGGCTTGCCCGCGGCGCTCTGGCTGGCCAGCGCCTCGGGCGGCTGCCTGTAGTCGGGGCCGACCGCCGCGCAGGCCGCGAGCGCGGCTGCGGCGGCCAGCGATGCGATGCGGAATGCGAAGCTGGTCATGTCGTTCATCCCTTCTGCGGCGCGGCAGCCGTTGCCGCCGTCTTCTGCGCCGGCTTGTTCTCCAGCACCTGCACCGTGACCGTCTGGCCCGCGACGAGGCGCGCGCCCTGCGGCAGCGGATCGAGCTTGACGCGCACCGGAATGCGCTGCGCGAGCCGCACCCAGTTGAAGGTGGGGTTCACGCTGGGCAGCAGGTTGGCGCTGGTGGAGCGGTCGTGGTCGGCGATGCCGGCGGCCACGCTCTCGACCGAGCCTTCGAGCACAGCGCCGCCGCCCATGGGCGTGACGCGCACGCGGTCGCCGAGGTGGATGCGCGGCAGCTTGGTTTCCTCGAAATAGCCTTCGACGTAGAACGACTGCGCATCGACCAGCGCGAGCACCGGCCGGCCCGCCGCGGCATAGCTGCCCTGGCGCAGGTCGAGGTTGGTGACCAGGCCGTCGGCCGGCGCGCGCACCTGGGCGCGCTGCAGGTTGAGGCGGGCCGAGTCGAGCGCCACTTCGGCCTGCGCGACCGCAGCCTGCATCTGCTCGACGCGCGAGCGGGTCTGTTCGCGCGATTCCTTCGACACCAGCTCGTCGAGGCCGGCATTGCGCGCGTTCTCGCGCTGGGCCTGCGCGCTCACGGCGCGCTGCGCCGCGAGCGCGGCCTGCGCCTGGCGCACGGCGAGGTCGTAGCGCGCGCGGTCCACTTCGAAGAGCAGCGCGCCGGCGGCCACCGGCTGGTTGTCGTGGATGGGCACTGCCGTGACCAGGCCCGAGACGTCGGGCGCGATCTGCACGACGTTGGCGCGCACGCGGCCGTCGCGCGTCCACGGCGCGAGTTCGTAGTGGTCCCACAGGCGCAGGCCGGCCCACACGGCGGCGGCGACCACGGCCAGGGTGAAGAGAACGCGGCCCAGGCGCTGGGCCCACGGATTGCTGTCGTCGGAAGTTCGGGCGGCTTTCATTGGAATCTCGTTGTTGTCATTGGAGGTAGGCGCTGGCGCGGCTGAGCGCGTAGAGCAGCAGCAGGTAGAGCGCCATGTCGAAGAGGGCCGGGTGCCACACCCAGCGATAGGCGCCGGTGGCCGCGAGCAGGCGGCGCACGCCCCACAGCACGAGCAGCGCCGCGAGCGCGAGCACCATGATCCAGGGCAGGTACAGGCCGTAGAAGCTGGCTTCGCCGATCATGCGGAAGCTCCTTGCGAAGTGAGGGACGTGCCCGCGAGCGAGGGCGGCGCGTCGGGAAAGAGATTGCGGCGCAGGCCCACCAGTGCGGTGACGGCCGAGCGCGAGGCTGAAGAAGAAGAAGACGACGACGCGGTGTCGCGCGCATCGAGCACGGCGCCGAGCGCCTCGTCGATCTGCGGCAGCAGGCCCGGCGGGCGCGGGTTCATGCGGCCCTCCGCGCGCTGTCGGAAGAAGCGCGAGATGCCGCCCAGCAGTGCGGCCGAAGTGGCCAGCGGCAGCTGGCCGCGCACACGCTGCAGCACCGCGATGTCGGCGCCCATGCGCAGGTCGCGCAGTGCGTCGTTGGCGGCCACGCCCTCCACGGTGCCGCCGGCCTGTGCGATGCGCGGCGCGAGCAGGCCGATGCGGTCGAGCATGCGCACGGCGTAGGCGTCGCTCTGCGCGTACTGCGGATGAGACGAGGCGGCCATGTCGCCCAGCTCGCGCCAGGTGGCGCGCTGGATGCGCCGCGCGCTCCAGTCGGCGCCCACCGAGCGCACGAGACGCGTCACGCGCGCGGCGACGACCACGCCGACGATCTGGCCGATCATGCTGTTGAGAAAGCTCACGAGATCGGCACTGGCGGTGTCGTGCATCGCGAGCGTGCCGGCCACGCCGAAGATCAGCGCCATCGCGGGCATGAAGTGCGTGGGGCGCGGCAGGTAGAAACCCAGCAGCAGGAAGAGCGGCGCACAGATGACCACCAGCATGCCGAAGTCCTGCACCGTGGGCATGAGCACCAGCACGTAGACGGCCGAGATCGGGATGGACCACAGCGTCCACTTCAGGAAGCCGTGGATCGCCGGCACCGGGTCGTCCATCGTCGCGAAGAAGCAGCAGAAGACGGCGGCCATCATGGTCGCGGCCGAGCCCATGGGCCAGCCGGTGACGATCCAGAACGCGCCGCACAGGCAGATGGCGATGACTGCCGCCAGGGCCGACAGCAGCGCCATGCCGTAGTCGCGGTGCAGCACGCGGCTGCCGAGCGCGGCCGTGCGGCGCAGCGGCGCGGCGCCCTTCAGACCCTCGTCTATGTCCTGGCGCAACTGGGCGCAGGCGTTCCAGCCGTCGACGAGCTCTTCGAGGCGGCCCTCGAGGCCGATGCGCAGCGCGCTGCCCCAGCGGGCCTGCGGATCGGCGTCGGGCGGCGTGGAGCCCAGGGCGTCGATGGCGCGGCGCAACTCCTGCAGGCGCGCGGCACGGGCCGCGGCGTCGCCGGGGGCGTCGGCCTCTTCACGCAACCACTGAGCGGCCTTCGCGAGCACGACGGCCACGTCGGGAGCGATGACGCCTTCGGCCTGCTCCAGCGCCAGCAGGCGGTCTTCGACGGCGGAGAGCGCGGGCGTGAGCGCGGCGACGCGGTCCTGCATCGCGCGGATGGCGCCGGCCGTCCAGCGCAGGTGAGTGGTGTCGAAGGGAACGTGGGTGGAGAGAAGGCGCAGCTGCGTGATGTCGCCGGCGAGGCGGCGGCGGTCGTCGTCGAGGCGCCGTGGCTCGGCACTGCTTCGGCCGGCGGGCTGGAAGAGATCGCCCAGCCACTTGCGCGCGTCCTGCAGCGTGCGGTCGAGCAGGCCCAGCACGGTCGGCGCGAGCCCCGCGGGCAGCACGAGGCTGTGGATGAGCGTGGCGCAGAAGATGCCCAGGCCGATTTCTTCCACGCGGGCCACGGCGGTGTCGAACAGCGCGAGCGGCGTCTGCACCGACGGAAAGCCGATCAGCGCCGCCGTGTAGCCCGCGAGCATGAACACATAGGAGCGCGGCGTGCGGTCGAAGAGCGAAATGCACAGGCACAGCCCCACCCACAGCGCGAGCACCAGCGTGAGCAGCTCGGGCGCGTTGGACAGCGCCGGCACCAGCAGCACGGTGGCGGTGCTGCCGATGAGCGTGCCGAGGAAACGGTAGACCGCCTTGGAGCGCACCGCGCCGGCCAGCGGATGAGCGACGACGTAGGTCGTCATGAGCGCCCAGAACGGACGCGGCAGGCCGGCGCGGCTGGCGAGGTACATCGCCAGCATGGCCGCGGCGAAGCTCTTGCCGGAAAAGAGAATCTCCGCGCGGCTGAAGCGCGGCAGGCTGAACGAGGCCATCTGCTGCTACCTGCGCCCTTCCTGCGTCGGCGCGAGCGGCGGCAGGCTCTGCACGGCACGCACGCCCATGCGCTCCTCGAGCACGCTGAACACGCGCAGGCAGGCGGCGACGTCCTCGTCGGACACGCCGTCGAACAGCGACACCCGCATCAGCGTCAGCGCCGCCTCGATGGGTTCGCAGACGGCCTTGCCGGCCTCGGTGAGGTGCAGGGTCTTGGCGCGGCGGTCGGCCGGGTCTTCGCGGCGCTCGACGAGGCCGGCTTCCACCAGCTGGTCGACCGAGCGCACCAGCGACGGGCCCTCGATGCCCAGCGCCTCGGCCAGCACGCCCTGGCGCACATCGCCGTTCATGCGCCCGAGCATCACGATCGGATAGGCCAGCGTCTGCGACACGCCCACATGCGCCACCGCCTTGTCCGCCGCGGCGCGGTAGCCGCGCTGCAGCACCGCCAGCGACGTGCCGAGGCGCATCAGTGCCTGTTCGCGCGTCGGTTGGATGTTGGCTTGGTCGCTCACGATAGCCGCCTATTAATTAGCATGCTATCGATTATACGGGTAACTACCAATCCTTGCAGGCGGCAAGGCTCGCACCCGCCTTCAGGGCCGAAGGACGTGGAAAAACGGAAAGGGAGAGAAAGAAAAGTGTGAAGCCCGCCGATAAGCCGGATTCTGTGCACCGCGAGCCCCTTGCGGAACCCGCGGCGTGACCGCCATTACTCTGGGCCGCCTGTCACCAGACGGCTCGATGCCACCTACCCGCCAGCTCAGCGGAACCACCTCGATACTGGCCTACTTGGTGTTGCTGCGCGCAGAGATTGCCCGTTTCACCCGAACTGAATCGGCTCGTCTCTGTTGCTCTGATCCTCACCTCACGGTGGAGAGTCGTTAACTCCTGCGCTGTCCTGTGCAGTCCGGACGTTCCTCCAGTGCGGCCTTTCGGCACTTGCACCAGCGGCGGTCTGGCGTGCTTCACGGGGTGGATTATCGCCCGGCGCGCCGCCGGGCCTACAGCACCAGCACGCGGGCGATCTCGCGCGCCGCATCCTGCGGCTGCATCACGGCGGTGTCGATGACCACCTCGCCGGGCGGCATCGCACGCTCGCAGGCCTCGAACTGGTCGCGCAGCTGCCGCAGCAGTTCGAGGGAGCGCAGCTTTCCGAATTCGGCCCGGCTCGCGGCATCGATGCGCTTCTCCTGCTCGTCGCGCGAGAGCTTCAGCTGGACGAACATCGTGCTGCCACCCTCGGCCGCCACGGTCTCGACCACGCGCTGCGGAAAATCGGCAGCCACCGAAGGCTCCGGCGCGAAGGTGAAGATCAGCGAGCGCCCGGTTCGCGCGGCCTCGCGCATGGTGGCGAGCCACATCTGCTCGCGCAGCTTCACGAAGCTCTCGCAGCCGAAGGGAAACACCGCCGCGACGGCGTCGACGACCAGGTGGTTGTGGAAGACCGCGAAGCCGCTGAGCTGCCCCAGCGCCCGCGCGATCGTCAGCTTGCCGGAAGCGACCGGCCCATGGATGAGCACCAGTTTCATCCGGCCATTCTGCCAAGGCACTCCGCGGCCGATCAGGGAGATCGGGGCCGAAGGCACACGGGCTGGTCTCACAATGCGCGTTGTCCGTCCGACAAACGCATCGATCCAAGGAGATTGCATCCATGAAGGCCCAGAACATCCTCCAGACCATCGGCAACACGCCGCACATCCGCATCAACCGCCTGTTCGGCAATGCGAAGCAGCAGGTGTGGATCAAGTCCGAGCGCGCCAACCCCGGCGGCTCGATCAAGGACCGCATCGCGCTCGCGATGGTGGAAGACGCCGAGAAGAGCGGCGCGCTCAAGCCCGGCGGCACCATCGTCGAGCCCACTTCGGGCAACACCGGCATCGGCCTGGCGATGGTGGCGGCCGTCAAGGGCTACAAGCTGATCCTGGTGATGCCCGACAGCATGTCGGTGGAGCGCCGCCGCCTGATGCTGGCCTACGGCGCCACCTTCGACCTCACGCCGCGCGCCAACGGCATGAAGGGCTCCATCGCCCGCGCGGAAGAGATCGTGGCCGGCACGCCCGGCGCATGGATGCCCCAGCAGTTCAACAACCCCGCCAACATCGACGTGCACGTGCGCACCACGGCCGAGGAAATCGCGGCCGACTTTCCCGACGGCATCGACGTGCTGATCACCGGCGTGGGCACGGGCGGCCACATCACCGGCGTGGCGAAGGTGCTCAAGAAGAAGTGGCCCAAGCTGCAGGTATTCGCGGTGGAGCCCGTGGCATCGCCGGTCATCTCGGGCGGCCAGCCTTCGCCGCACCCCATCCAGGGCATCGGCGCGGGCTTCATCCCGAAGAACCTCGACACCTCGCTGCTCGACGGCGTGCTGCAGGTCGACGCGGAGCCCGCGCGCGAAATGGCCCGCCGCTGCGCGCGCGAGGAAGGCATCCTGGTGGGCATCTCCTCGGGCGCGACGCTCGCGGCCATCGCGCAGAAGCTGCCGTCGCTCGCGCCCGATGCGGTGGTGCTGGGCTTCAACTACGACACGGGCGAGCGCTACTTGTCGGTAGAGGGCTTCCTGCCGGCCTGAACCAGCTATCGCTTTCATAGCGCCCCTGGCGCTTAAAATCCGTGGTCTGCTTGATAACTACAAGCCCCACGTCATGTTGAGAATCTCCGAACTCAAACTCCCGCTCGACCACGCGCCAGAGGCGCTGGCCTCGCTGATCGTCAGGACGCTCGGCGTCCCCCTCGAAGCGATCGCTTCCCATACCGTCTACAAGCGCAGCTTCGACGCCCGCAAGGCCGAGCTGCTCACCGTCTACATCTGCGACGTGCAGCTGTCGGACGCGAAGCTCGAAGCCGCCCTGCTCGCCAGGCACGCGGGCCATCCGCACATCCAGCCGGCGCCCGACATGCGCTACACGCCCCCGGCCAGCGCGCCCGAGGGCCTGTCGACGCGGCCCGTGGTGATCGGCTTCGGCCCCTGCGGCATCTTCGCGGCGCTGATGCTCGCGAAGATGGGCTTCCGCCCCATCGTGCTCGAACGCGGCAAGACCGTGCGCCAACGCACCCGCGACACCTGGGGCCTGTGGCGCAGGAGCGAGCTCAACCCCGAGTCGAACGTGCAGTTCGGCGAAGGCGGCGCCGGCACTTTCTCCGACGGCAAGCTCTACAGCCAGATCAAGGACCCGCGCTTCCTCGGCCGCAAGGTGATGGAGGAGTTCGTGAAGGCCGGCGCGCCGCCCGAAATTCTTTACGTCGCGCATCCGCACATCGGCACCTTCAAGCTGGTGAAGGTGGTGGAGAACATCCGCGAGCAGATCGTGGCGCTGGGCGGCGAGATCCGCTTCGAGCAGCGCGTGACCGACGTGCGCATCGAGAACGGCCACCTTCGCGGCCTCACCGTGCTCGACCAGGCCACCGGCCAGAGCAGCGAGCTTCGCGCCGACCACGTCGTGATGGCGCTGGGCCACAGCTCGCGCGACACCTTCGCGATGCTGCATGCGCGCGGCGTGCACATCGAGGCCAAGCCCTTTTCCATCGGCTTCCGCGTGGAACACCCGCAGGGCCTCATCGACCGCGCGCGCTGGGGCCGCCACGCAGGCCATCCGCTGCTGGGCGCGGCCGACTACAAGCTGGTGCACCACGCGAGCAACGGCCGCTCGGTCTACAGCTTCTGCATGTGCCCGGGCGGCACCGTGGTCGCGGCCACCAGCGAGCCGGGCCGCGTGGTCACCAACGGCATGAGCCAGTACTCGCGCAACGAGCGCAACGCCAACGCGGGCATCGTGGTGGGCATCGACCCGCGCGATTTCCCAGGATGGGAATCGAATTCCCCGGGCGATGCGCTCGCAGGCATCGCGCTGCAGCGCGAGCTGGAAAGCAACGCCTTCGTGCTCGGCGGCGGCGACTACCGCGCGCCCGGCCAGCTGGTGGGCGACTTCATCGCCGGCAAGCCTTCCACCGCGCTCGGCAGCGTGATCCCCTCGTACAAGCCGGGCGTGACGCCGACCGACCTGCACAAGGCGCTGCCCGCCTACGCCATCGAGGCGATGCGCGAGGCCTTCCCCGCCTTCGGCCGCAAGATCAAGGGCTTCGACACGCACGACGCGGTACTCACCGGCGTCGAGACGCGCACTTCGTCGCCGATCAAGATCACGCGCGGCGACGACTTCCAGAGCCTCAACGTGCGCGGCCTGTACCCCGCGGGCGAAGGCGCGAGCTACGCGGGCGGCATCCTGTCGGCCGGCGTGGACGGCATCAAGGTGGCCGAGGCCGTGGCGCGCAGCGTGCTGGCCGAATCGGAGCGCGAACGCACCGCGAGCGTCTGATGCGGCAGCAGTCTTCCATCCGCTTCGAACGCCCCACCCTGGGCCACCTGATCGTCGCCACGCTGGCGATGGCGGCGGTGGTGCTCGCCTCCAACATCCTCGTGCAGTTCGCCATCAACGACTGGCTGACCTGGGGCGCCTTCACCTACCCGGTGGCCTACCTCGTGAGCGACCTCGTCAACCGGCGCTTCGGCCCCGGCATGGCGCGGCGCGTGGCGTGGGTGGGCTTCGCCGTGGCGGTGGGCGTGTCGCTGCTGCTGGCGCCGGTGCGCATCGCGGCGGCCTCGGGGCTGGCCTTCATCGCCTCGCAGCTGCTCGACATCGGCGTCTTCGACCGCCTGCGCCGCGGCCTCTGGTGGCGCGCGCCGCTGGTGGCCACGGTGATCGCCGCGGTGCTCGACAGCATCGTGTTCTGGGGCATCGCCTTCGCGGGCACCGAGGGCCCGTGGCTCACCTGGGCGCTCGGCGACCTCGCGGTGAAGCTGGCCGTCGGCGTGCTGATGCTGCTGCCCTTCAGGCTGCTGATCGGCCGCCAGGCCGCGCGCGCCTCGGCCGCCATGGGCTGACACCGGCCATGGAAACGACAATGCACCGAGCACCCCATCCACTGCACCGCGCCGAACGCGCGAGCGCATTCCACTGAACCACTTCCTGCTTTCTTCGCGCCTTCGCGCCGGATTTCCAGAATGACCGAAGCAACCACCGCCAACCCGAACAACAAGTCGCGCCGCCCCCGTGGCGAACGCATGGACATGGCGCAGCAGCTGCAGGCCCTGCGTGCCGGCACGGACGGCGCGACGACCGCGCCCGAAGCCGATCAAGCCCCCACGCAGGCCGGCAGGCAGCGTCCGCAGCATCAGCAGCAGCGCAAGAAGCCGCAGAAGGCGCAGGGCCGCCAGCAGCCTTCGCAACAGAAGCAGCAACAACAGCCTCAGCAGTCCGCTCGCCCGCAGCGCAAGGTGCACCCGGCGCTCGAGCGCCTGTTCGAGCTGTACCCGAACCTCTTCGGCGCGCGCTTCCTGCCGCTGAAGCTCGGCGTGTACGAAGAGCTGATCGCCCGCCACCCCGACGACTTCAAGGCCGAAGACCTGAAGGTGGCGATGGGCCTGCACGCGCGCTCCACCCGCTATCTCGAAAGCGTGGCTGCCGGCCATCCGCGCCATGACCTCGACGGCAACGTCGCCGAGCCGGTCGCGCCCGAGCACGTGCACCACGCCATCCTCGAACTGCACCGCCGCCGCTCGCAGCGCACCGGCGAAGACCTGCGCCCTCAGCTGGTGGCGCGCCTGGCCCGTGCAGTCGAAGCCTCGGGCCTCGACCGCGAGGCCTACGCCGTGCTGGTGCGCTCGCGCGACGCGAACAACAACGCCGTGCTCGACGAAGCCCTGGCCCTGCTCGCGGAACAGGCCGCCAAGCGCGAGGCCCTGCTGCGCGCCTTCGAGGCCAGCGGGCGCAGCGAGAAGGAGTTTGCGGAGATGTACGGCATGACGCAGGGCGAGGTCACGCGCACGCTGCAACGTGCGCGGGCCGACCGGACGGCGGCTGCCGCCGCGCCGCAAGCAGCGGAGGCGCCGCAGGCCGCGGCTGCGCCCGAAGCAGCGGAACCCACGGCGGCTCCCGAAACCCCGGCGGCCGACTGAGCCGGTCCAAGCGCTGGATCGGCCGTGGGCCGGGAGTCTTCCCACTGCAGTCAGCAGCCAGCCTGGGCGTGTCATTCGGCGTTTTTTGCGCCATGGCATCTGGATCATCTGGGACGGCCCTGAACGACAACAGGTGCTGGCGTCGAACAGGCGCAGTCACCGGCATCGCATCAAATCATAATGGATGTTTTTCAGCCCTTAAAATGGATAAATTTAGCATTTGAGCTACAATTCAATCCTTTAAATAGCAGGACATCCGATGCTCGATGTCGCGTTCGCCACCGTCCCGGAACTCGTGGAGACCCTCGGACAGCGCTTGCGCGCGCAACGCATCGCGCAGTCGCTGACCCAGGCCGAGCTGGCCCAGCGCGCCGGCGTCTCGGGTAGCGCCATCAAGACGCTGGAGTCCACCGGCATGACGACGCTGGAAACCTTCGTGCGCGTCATACAGGCGCTGGGCCTGGTCGATGAACTCGCCGACCTGCTGACCCTGCGGCCGACCACCAGCATCGCCGCCATGGAACAGGCGCAGGCCGCGCAGCGTCAGCGCGTTCGCCATTCGCGCAAGCCCCTGCCGTAGGGCCGCCGACAAGACCGCCAATGAAGAAGCTCACCGTCCTCTACGAAGGCTGGGGCCAGCACTGGCCCCTGGGCACCCTGGCCGACGACGGGCGCCAGATCATCTTCGAGTATTCGGCCGACGCGCTTGCCAACGGCATCGAGCTGTCGCCGCGCCACCTGAAGCTGCGGCCCGCGGCCTACGGCCCGTTCCCAAAAGAGATGGGCTACCTGCCGGGCCTCATCTACGACAGCCTGCCCGATGGCTGGGGGATGCTGCTGATGGACCGGCTGTTCCGCAAGGCGGGGCGTGACCCGGCGCGCGTCTCGCCCCTCGACCGGCTGGCCTTCATCGGCGCACGCGCCATGGGTGCGCTCTCCTTCATCCCGCCGCAGGACGATGGCACGCAAACGGCCGACTGGAGCCTGCTGCAACTGGCGCAGGCGGCACGGAACGTGTCCGACGACGACGTGACGGCGCTGCGCATGCTGGCCCAGGCCGGCGGTTCACCGCACGGGGCCCGTCCCAAGGCATTGGTCCGGTTCGACGCCGCGACCCGCACTGTGAGCACCGTCGACGATGCCGCAGGCGAGCCCTGGCTCGTGAAGTTCCCGGCCCAATCGGAACACCCCGAGGTCTGCGCCATCGAGCACGTCTATGCGCAGATGGCGCGCGCATGCGGCATCGTCATGGGGCCGACCGAATATTTCGACCTGGGCGCGAACCTCGCCGCCTTCGGCACCCAGCGGTTCGACCGCGTGGGACACGTGCGCGTACCCGTCCACTCCCTGGCCGGCGCCCTGCATGCCGACTTCCGGGTGCCCTGCCTGGACTACGAAACCGTGCTGCGCGCCACCGGCTTCTTCACCCAGAACGCGCACGAGGTCATGGCCGCCTTCCGGCTGTGCGTGTTCAACGTGGTGTTCAACAACCGGGACGACCACGCGAAGAATTTCTCGCTGCGCATGAACGAGGCACACCGCTGGGACTTCGCGCCTGGCTACGACCTCACCTTCAACCCCGGCCCGGGCGGAAACCACCAGACCTCTGTGATGGGCGAGGCGCTCGCGCCCGGCAGACCTCACCTGCTGGCCCTGGCGGCCAAGCTGGGCCTGCGCGCCCGCGACGTGCAGCAAGTCATCAACCAAACCTGCTCGATGGCGGCAGACCTGGAAAGCGCCTTGCGCGATGCCCCGGTGCGACGCGAGACAGTGGCCGTCATCGCAGACGCGGTCGCCAGCAACGTGCGGCGCTGCAGCGCCTAGTTATGCCCGCCTGCTTCGCCGCCGAGGCTTTTCGGCCAATGCTGCTGGCGCAGGCATCGAAGTCATCGAAGCAGAGTCGGGTATAGGGGCGCCCTCATCGATGCGGCAGTGAAAGAGTCTCAGACGCTGGACCTGCTTCTGGCCGATCCGCAACCTGCACTGCGAGAAATAGGATCTGGCTCTGCCCGATGGACTTCTGCACAAGACGTAGAAAGCCGCCCGGCGGCTTTTTCCTTGTCGAACCGCGGGCCGGATGGCCCGTCTGTCCCGCTCAGCGCTGCGCGTTCTGCAGCGCGGCGATGCGCTCCTCGATCGGCGGGTGCGTCGCGAACAGCTTGCCGATGCTGCCGGTGATGCCCATGGCTTCAACCGCCTTCGGCAGTTCACCGGCGGGCAGGCCGCCCAGACGGGCGAGCGCGTTGATCATCGGCTGCTTCTGGCCCATCAGCGCGGCGGCGCCGGCGTCGGCGCGGAACTCGCGCTGGCGCGAGAACCAGGCCACCACCATCGCGGCGGCGAAGCCGAGCACGATGTCGAGCACGATGGTGCTCACGTAGTAGCCGATGCCGGGGCCCGAGGAGCGGTCGTCGCCACGGCGCAGGAAGCTGTCGACGGCATAGCCGATCACGCGCGACAGGAACACGACGAAGGTGTTCATCACGCCCTGGATCAACGTCATGGTGACCATGTCGCCGTTGGCGATGTGCGCCACCTCGTGGCCGATGACGGCCTCGACCTCTTCGCGCGTCATGTTCTGCAGCAGGCCGGTGGACACCGCCACCAGCGACGAGTTCTTGAACGCGCCCGTCGCGAAGGCGTTGGGCTCGCCTTCGAAGATACCGACCTCGGGCATGCCGATGCCGGCCTTGTCGGCGAACTTGCGCACCGTGCCGACGATCCAGGCTTCGTCGGGCGTCTGGGGGTTGTCGATCATGTGCAGCCCGGTGGTCCACTTGGCCATGGGCTTGCTGATGAGCAGCGAGATGATCGCGCCGCCGAAACCCATCACCAGCGCGAAGCCGAGCAGCGCCGTGAGGTTGAGCCCGTTGGCCGTGAGGAAGCGATTGACGCCGAGCAGGCTGGCGACCACGCCGAGCACCGCGACGACCATCACGTTGGTCAGGACGAACAGAAGGATACGTTTCAAGTTGAATTCTCCGTGGGGAAATCTGCCATCCAGATGAGGGCCCCGGGGCTCTCTTCAAGCCGCATTCAAGCGGTTCGCGGCATGGAAGCCCTGGGTGTTGTGTGTGTTCTTGGAGCTCCGGTCGGCGGCAGCCGGGTGGAGCCATGATAGGAGCAAAAGTTCTAGGCCCCCGGTATTCCCCGACCGGCCAAGGGCCTGAACACCTTCGGATCGTCATAGAACTGTGCGGCCTCGTTGCCGGCGCACCAGCCGGGCACGCCGAGCACCGGCAGCGGCACGAAGGGCTTGCGCCCGAGCCGTTGCGCATCGAGCATGCCCGCCACCGAGACGTCGTCGAGCGCCGCCGGGCCGTTTTCTCCATCCGCCGGCAGCAGGACGTGCGCGGTGATTGGCTTTCGCGGCGTCACCAACTTCTCGAGCAGCGCATGGCCGAAGAGCACCAGCCGTGCCTCGCTCCACAGCCCGCGCCCGCTGACGAAGAGTGTGTGCCAATCACGCGCGACCAGCGCCCGCCACAGCGCGGGCGGCGCATCCAGCAGCGCGCCGTTCTCGTCGAAGAGCGTGAGCGCGTCGCGCAGCGCACCGCGCGTGGCACCGACGCCGTCGCGCGCGATCTCGCCGGCCTGCAGTTCATTGAGGCGGCGCTTGGTCCGTGGAAAGGCGAGCCAGACCAGGCCGTTGAAGAAGTCGTGCAGGTTGTCGCGGGTCGGCACCGTTCGGGTCCGGAAGATGTGGGCCTCGTACGCCTGCCCGGCGGGAAGCTCGTACTGCCTCACGAAAGCGGGCGCTGATGTGGACCCGATGTCCTGCAGGCCGGCCGCCACGCAGCCGTCGTTGCGCGCGACAGCCTGCGCTACCGCCTCGCCATCGGCGCGATAGGGCGCGAGCCATGGCTGCGCCCAGTCGATCGCCGGCAGGTTCAAGGCGCGGGGGCGCCGGTCCAGCGGATGCGGTCCGGGTGCTGCATCAGCGCGAACTCGGCCGTGAGCTTCTCGAAGAGCTTGAGCGAGCTGCTGTTCTTGCCGAGCAGGCCCGCGGTGCGCAGGGCCTTGGCGACGTCGTTGAGCGGCACGTCCTTGCCGCTGCGCAGGGCCGGGGCGGCCTGCAGGATGAATTCGGCTGCTTCCGACGGAGGCGGCGGCTGCTGCGGCTGCGGCTTGGCGGCGGCCTTCGCCTTCGTCGTCTTGCGTGCCGCGGCCTTCTTCGCGGCCGGCTCGGCCTTGGCGCGCGGAGCCTTCGCAGCGGCCGTCTTCTTCGCGGCCACCGTGCGCGCGGCCGGCTTGGCGATGGCGTTGTGCGCGATGTCGGTGAAGGCGTCGTAGATGCCGATGGTTTCCTCGCCCGTCTTGCCCTGCTGGCCGATGCCGCAGACGCGGCAGCCCTTCTCGCGCAGGCGGATCACCAGCGGCGCGAAGTCGGAGTCGGAGGACACCAGCACCACCACGTCGGGCCGCTCGGCGATGGCGAGGTCGATGGCATCGACCGCGAGCGCGATGTCGGTGCTGTTCTTGCCGGTCGACAGATTCACCATCGGCCGCACCGAGAGGCGCTTGAAGAGCGCCTGCCGGTTCACCGCCATCTCGGCGTTGCAGTAGGCGCGGCGCACGTGGATGGCGCCGTATTCGTCCATGGTGCGCTGCACCGCCTGCTCGATGACTTCGGCCGACACGTTGTCGGCGTCGATCAGCAGCATCACGCGCAGCGAGGGAACCGTCATGCGAGCTTCCAGTTGACGGTCTCGCCGCCGCGCAGCGGCTTGAGCGTGGCGTCGCCGTAGGGCACGGTCTCGGGCACGGTCCAGCTCTCGCGCTTGAGCGTGATGGTGTCGGTGTGGCGCGGCAGGCCGTAGAAGTCGGGGCCGTGGAAGCTCGCGAAGCCCTCGAGCTTGTCGAGCGCGCCCGCGTTGTCGAAGGCCTCGGCGTAGAGCTCGATGGCAGTGAGCGCCGTGTAGCAGCCGGCGCAGCCCAGCGCGTGCTCCTTCAGGTGCGCCGGGTGCGGCGCGCTGTCGGTGCCCAGGAAGAAACGGTCGCTGCCGCTGGTGGCCGCCTCGACCAGCGCCACGCGGTGCGTCTCGCGCTTGAGCACCGGCAGGCAGTAGTAGTGCGGGCGGATGCCGCCGGTGAAGATGGCGTTGCGGTTGTACAGCAGGTGGTGCGCGGTGATGGTGGCGGCCGTGAAGCGGCCGGCGTCGCGCACGTAGTGGGCGCCTTCCTTCGTGGTGAGGTGCTCGAACACCACCTTGAGCTCGGGGAAGTCGCGGCGCAGCGGGATCATCACGCGGTCGACGAACACGGCCTCGCGGTCGAACAGGTCGATGGCCGGGTCGGCCACCTCGCCGTGCACCAGCAGCAGCAGGCCGTGCTTCTGCATGGCTTCGAGCGTCTTGTAGGTCTTGCGGATATCGGTCACGCCGGCATCGCTGTTGGTGGTGGCGCCGGCCGGATACAGCTTGAGCGCGCGCACGCCTGCTTCGGCGGCCAACGCGATCTCCTCGGGCGGCAGCTTGTCGGTGAGATAGAGCGACATCACCGGCTCGAAGCCCGTGCCCGCGGGCACTGCGGCGCGGATGCGGTCGCGGTACGCCACGGCCTGCGCGGCGGTGGTCACAGGGGGGCGCAAGTTCGGCATGATCAGCGCGCGGCCGAACTGGCGGGCGCTGTGGGGGACGACGGCTTCGAGTGCGGCGCCGTCGCGCACGTGCAGGTGCCAGTCGTCGGGGCGGGTGATCGTGAGGGTGTCTGTCATGGCGGGCCGATTGTCGCATCGGCCTCCTCCCGGCCGCGCAGGCCGGGATCACGCCAGCAGGTACTCGCGCACCAGCGAACGCGCGCGGTGCAGCCGGCTCTTGACGGCGCCCGCCGGCTCGCCGAGCCGTTCGGCGATTTCCGCGATGGTCAGCTCCTCGAAATCGCGCAGCAGCACCACTTCGAGGTAGTGCGCGGGCAGCGATTCGAGCGCGTGGGTCAGGTCCAGCCGCAACGCGGCGTCGCCCCGGCTGGCCAGCTGCCGCTCGGCCACCTCATCGCCATCGTCGTCCAGCGGGTCGTGGCGGAACATCGCGCGCTGCAGCCTCAGGCATTCGCGCCGGATGACGGTGAAAAGCCACGACGAGAACGCCGCCGCGGCCTTCAGCCCCCGCACCTTGCGCGCGACGACCAGCAGCGACTCCTGCACCGCGTCGTCCACGTCGCTGGCCTGGCAGTGCCGCCAGGCGTAGCGGCGCGCGTCGGCCTGGCAGACCGCGAGCAGACTGGCGATGGCGGCCGGGTCGCCGATCTGCGCGGCGTGGATCAGGCCGGTGCGGTCGGTGCCGGAGGCCACGGTTCAGCGCCCTTTTCCATCGAGCTTGCGCCCGACCATCGCGCACATCGGACAGAAGCCGAACAGGCCCGTCAGCGCCAGGATGGCGCCCATGAGGGCGACAGCCACGGCAAGCCCGAAGCCGGCGGTACTCCAGCCGATGGCGGTGAAAGCGAGGCCGGCGAGGCCCATGGCGATGCGCAGCGCGCGTTCCCAGCCGGGTAGGTTCTTGGCGTAGAGCATGGCGATTCCTTCGATCCTTCTTGAGTGCTGAGGAAGACCCTCGGACACGAAGAGGCGCCGAGCCCGCGAAACGGTTCGCGGGATGCGCGGATTTTCCTTTTTTCTTCTACGCGGGCGCCACCATCGCCAGCGCGAGGTCGTCCAGCCAGCGCGCCTGCGCCTCGGCACGCTCCTCGGGCGGCAGCCGCAGCAGCGCCGAAGGATGCAGCGTGACGAGCACGGGCCGGCCGTCCCCGCGCTCGCGCAGCCAGGCGCCGCGCTCGGCCTGCACCGCCACCGGCCGCCCGAGCAGGGCGCGCGCGGCGGTGGCGCCCAAGGCCACCAGCGCCTTGGGCCGCACCAGCGCGATCTCGCTGTCCAGCCAGTGGGCGCAGGCCTCGGCTTCGCGCTGGCCGGCGGTCTTGTGGATGCGGCGCTTGCCGCGCAGCTCGTACTTGAAGTGCTTGACGGCATTGGCCAGGTAGACGCTCTCCCGCGCCCAGCCCAGCTGCGCCATCGCGCGGTCGAGCAACTGGCCCGCCGGCCCGACGAAGGGCCGGCCCGCCAGGTCCTCCTGGTCGCCGGGCTGTTCGCCGACGAGCATGTGATGCGCGCCGGCCGGGCCCTCGCCGCACACGGCCTGGGTGGCGAGCGCGCCGATCGGGCAGGCGCGGCAGGCATGCGCCGCGGCGCGCAGCGCGTCCAGGTCGGCGGGCGCCGCGCCTTCGGCCGGGCGCGGATGCATCAGCAGCGGCGGGCGGATGCGGCGCGCGGGCGTGGCCGGCGCTTCGATCATCGACTGGCTGCGCGCCTCGGCCGCATCGGCCAGCGGCTGGATCAGCGCGGCCTCGGGCAGGTTGTGCCAGTAGCGGCGCGGCATCTCGCGCCGCATCGTCGCGAGCTTGAGCCGCGCGGGGTTGAAGATGTTCTCGTAGTAGGTGAGCCAGAGCTGCTCGCCCTCGTCGGGCGCGGGCTTCTGGCGGCGGTCCGCGCCCTCGCGGAACGACAGCGCCTGCCCGTCCCATTCCACGCACCGCCGCGGCGTGAGGATGGCCCAGCGCATCTGCGCGAAGCGGCGCGCGAAGAAAGGCGCGTTGGCCTCGACGATGCGGTGCTCGGGCTCGAACCACGCGACGTGGCGCTCGGCGCCCTGCGCGTCCACGACGCGGGTGAAGCGCACGAAGGCGCGCATCTTGTGGATGTCGCGGCGCACCGAGCGGGCCATGAGCTGCGCCTGCATCATGTCGGCGTCCAGCGGGTCGTGGCGCAGCGCCGGCTCGTGCACCAGGCGCCACAGCAGGCGGTAGAGCAAGGCCAGGCGCTGCGCGTCGCGGTGCAGGATCACGTCGGCGCACAGTTCGACGAAGGATGCGGGCACGGCCTGCCGGGCTACCGCCGGTTGCACCTGCACGGGCGGCAGGTCCGGCGCTTCGCCGAACAGATCGTTGCCACCTTCGCTCCATTCGATCTGCTCCGGCGGCACGCCGGCAGCCAGCAGCCGCCGCGCATGGCCGCGGAAGGCATCGAGATCGACCGGGTCTTCGAGACACACGCGCATGCCGATGCCAGGCTGGCGCCCTCAGAACAGCGCCGCCTGCGCCGGCTTTGCCGCCGCGGCAGCAGAGCCGGACATCGCCATCGCGTTGGCCGCCGGCCGGTGCCCGTCCGCCACCACGAAGGGCAGAACCTTGCGCGCCGGCACGTGCAGGCGCCGCAGGTCGTCGGCACGCACCCGTCGAACGCGCCGCGCCTGCAGCAGCCGCTCCACGGCCTTCACCCCGAGGCCGGGCACGCGCAGCAGCATCTCGCGCGGGGCGTGGTTCAGGTCGACCGGGAAGCGCTCCGCATGCGCCAGCGCCCAGGCCAGCTTGGGGTCGACGTCCAGCCGCAGCAGGCCGTCGGGCGAGGCCACGATCTCCTGGTGCTCGAAGCCGTAGAAGCGCATGAGCCAGTCGGCCTGGTAGAGCCGGTGCTCGCGCATCAGCGGCGGCGCGGCCAGCGGCAGCGCGCGGGCCGCGTCGGGAATGGGGCTGAAGGCCGAGTAGTACACGCGCCGCAGCTTGTAGGCGCCGTAGAGCGTGGCGCTGGAGGCCAGGATGTGCCGGTCGTCGGTGGCATCGGCGCCCACGATCATCTGCGTGCTCTGGCCGGCGGGCGCGAAGGGCGGCGGCTTCGCGGCGGCCGGCGCGGCGCCCGGCAGCGCACGGATCGGCACCACGCGGCGCGTCTCCTCGCGGGTGTCGTCGATGCGAAGCCGCAGCCGCGCCATCGAGCGGCGGATGGCGCTCTCGTCCTTCTCGGGCGCCAGCGCGCGCAGGCCCTCGGCGGTGGGCAGCTCGACGTTGATGCTGAGCCGGTCGGCATAGCGGCCGGCGCGCGCCAGCAGTTCGTCGCTGGCGTCGGGAATGGTCTTGAGGTGGATGTAGCCGCGGAAGTCGTGCTCCTCGCGCAGCTGGCGCGCGACCTCGACCACCTGCTCCATCGTGTGGTCGGGCGACTTGACGATGCCGCTGGAGAGGAACAGGCCCTCGATGCAATTGCGCCGGTAGAAGTCGAGCGTGAGCTGCACCACCTCCTCGACCCGGAAGCGCGCCCGCGGCACGTTGCTCGATGCGCGGTTCACGCAGTAGAGGCAGTCGTACTGGCAGTGGTTGGTCAGCAGCACCTTCAGCAGCGAGATGCAGCGGCCGTCGGGCGCATAGCTGTGGCAGATGCCGGCGCCCTCGGTGGAGCCGATGCCGCGCCCGCCGAGCGAGTCGCGCGGCTGGGAGCCGCTCGACGCGCAGGAGGCGTCGTACTTGGCGGCGTCGGCCAGGATGGCGAGTTTGCGCTGGATTTCCATGGGGTCGGTCGGATACTGTATGAATATACAGTTTTAAGCTGATTGTGTCCTGCCCCTGGCGTGCGGTTTTCCGGCCGCGCGACGCCGGCGATGGCTGGTTTTTCAGCCGCCGATTTGCGGGAAAACCGCAGGTCTTCCGAAAAAACTCCAATGGAATCAGTCACTTGGGTTTGACGGCCTGCGTGGCACATGCGTTGCTATCCATGCGGCACACCCGACAGAGGATGGAGACACGCCAATGACCGACCTGCCCGCACTCGCCGCCGCGCCGCCACCGCCGGCCGGCCTCCCACTCACCACCTCGCACTGACGCGCCGCGCGTCGCGCTTCGATCCGGCCCGCGCCGGGTCGCGCCGCCGCATGGCCGTGCCGGCCAGGGGGAGCCGCTTTTCCCCTATCGCTTGTTCAACCAGAACCACAACGGAGACAGAGAAGATGATCAGAACCCAGAAGAAGAGCACCCGCCTTCGCCCGCCCCCCGTGCGCATCGGCACGCTGCTGGCCGTGCTGGCGCTCACCGCCTGCGGCGGCGGCAGCGGCGGAGGTGGAGGCGGCTTCAGCTTCATTCCGCCCGCGGCCGGCGGAGGCGGAGGCGGTGGCGGGGGAGGAGGTGGCGGCACCACGCCCACCGACCCGTCCGGCCCCGGCAACCCGCCGCCGGTCGATGCCACGCTGCGCATCGGCGTGCTGTCCTCGTCGCCGCAGCTGGTGACCGGCGACGACGCGCTGGTCGAGCTGGAGCTGCTGCGCGAGAAGGCCGACGGCGGCCTCGCGGTGTCGGTCGACGGGCGGGACGTGACGGCGGCGTTCTCGCGCGACCCCGCCAGCGGCCGCCTGATGGGCAAGGTCACGGGGCTCAAGCTGGGCTCCAACGAGCTGGTCGCGAGCTACGGCGGCTACAGCGCGAAGCTGCAGCTGACGGCCTACCCGATCACCGGCCCGGTGATCTCCGGCCCGCACGAGGAGCCCTTCGTGTGCGGCTACGCCACCTTCACCCGCATGGGCGGCCAGGTGCTCAAGCCGCTGGACGACGGCAAGTGCTCGGTGGAGACGCGCGTCGACTACTACTACCGCACCACCGCCGGCAGCAACGTGCGCTTCGTGCCGGAATCGATCACCACCTACCCGGCCAACATGGCCTGGCTCACCATCAACGGCAAGCAGGTGCCTTACGTGGTGCGGCTGGAAAGCGGCACCATCAACCGCGGGCTGTACCAGTCGGCGATCCTGCACGACGTGCTCAACGAGCCCGCGCCCTCGCCCACCTCGCGCCCGGCCGGCTGGAACGGCACGCTGCTCTACCCGCTGGGCGGCGGCTGCCAGGGCGGCTGGTTCCAGCAGGGCAACGACTTCGCCACGCTCATCAACCCGACCTACCAGAGCCGCGGCTTCGCCGTGACCACCTCCACGCTCAACGTCTTCGGCACCAACTGCAACGACCAGCTTTCCTCGGAAACCATCGCGATGGTGAAGGAGCGCTTCATCGAGAACTTCGGCGTGCCCGCCCACACCATCGGCACCGGCGGCTCGGGCGGCTCCTACCAGAGCCACCAGACCAGCGACAACTACCCCGGCCTCTTCGACGGCGTGGTGGTGAGCCAGGTGTTCGCCGACGTCACCTCCTCCACCATCTTCAAGCTGCACGACTCGCGCGTGCTCAACAACTACTTCAACGACCCTGCCACCGCGGCGCTGGCCTACACCACGGCCGAGAAGCAGGCGATCTCGGGCTACCTGCAGATCGGCAACATCCCCAACATGAGCAACAGCGCGGGTCGCCTGGACCCCACTGTTTCGTTCCCCGCAGGCGTGCCCACCGAGCAGCGCTACAACGCGCTGACCAACCCCACGGGCGCACGCGCGACGGTGTTCGACCACACGGTGAACGTCTACGGCAAGACCGAGGCCGAGGGCTTCGCGCTGCGCCCGATCGACAACGTGGGCATCCAGTACGGCCTGAACGCGCTCAACGAGGGCAAGCTCGGCATCGAGAAGTTCCTCGACCTGAACGAGCGCGTGGGCGGAGTCGACCGCGACATGAAGCGCACCGCCGCGCGCACCGTGGGCGACACCGACGCGCTGCGCCGGGCCTACCAGTCGGGCCGCATCGTCAACGGCGCGGGCGGGCTCGCCTCCACCGCCATCATCGACCTGCGCGACTACAACGACGGCGCCACCGGCGGCGACATCCACACCAAGATCCACTCGTTCTCGATGCGCGAGCGCCTGCGCCGCGCCAACGGCAACATCGACAACCACGTGATGTGGACCATGGGCGGCGGCAGCGCGGCCGCCTTCGACGAGATGGTGAAGTGGCTCAGCGCGGTGAAGGCCGACACCTCCGAGCGCACCAAGGCTCGGAAGATCGCCGCCAACCGCCCGGCCGACCTGCAGGACGCCTGCTGGAACGCGGGCCTGAAGTACACCGAGGAGCAGACCGCCTTCGGCACCGGCGCGTGCAACACCTTCTACCCGGCCGGCACCACGCCGCGCATGGCAGCGGGCGGCCCGCTCACCGACGACATCGCCAAGTGCCAGCTGAAGCCGCTAAACCCGTCGGACTACAGCGTGAGCTTCAACCCTACGCAATGGGCGCGCCTGAGCGCCGCCTTCCCCGAGGGCGTGTGCGACTGGACCAAGCCCGGCGTCGGCCAGCAGCCGCTCGCCGGCACCTGGCTGTCGTTCGGGCCGTCGCCCGTGAACCTGCTTTTCGACATCACGAAGAAGCTGATGTCGAGCTTCCTGTAAGCCAAGCCGCGGGCGGCCTGCACGCGCGACCGCACATGCAGGCCCGCCCGCCTTTTCCCCTGGAGTGAACCTTGAAAGCATCCATGAAGAAGACCCCCGTGTCCGCCTTCCATTTCGCCCTGACGCTGGCCTTCGGCCTCGCTGCAGCCACCGGCGCGCACGCGCAGGACTTTCCCGCCGGCAAGCCCATCACCATCGTCGTGCCCTTCGCGGCCGGCGGCCCCACCGACCGGGTGGCGCGCGACCTGGCCGAGGCCATGCGCAAGCCGCTGGACGGCACCAGCATCGTGATCGACAACGCCGCCGGTGCCGGCAGCACCATCGGCAACGCCAAGGTGGCGCGCGCCAGGCCCGACGGCTACACGCTGCTGCTCACCCACGTGGGCATGGCCACCACGCCGGTGCTCTACCGCAAGCTGCCCTACGACTACGAGACCGACTTCGAGTACCTGGGCATGATCAACGACGTGCCCATGACCGTCATCGGCAAGCCCCAGCTGGAGGCCGGCAGTTTCAAGGAACTGCGCGAGTGGATCGCGAAGAACCCCGGCAAGACCAACCTCGGCAACGCGGGCATCGGCTCGGCCTCGCACCTGTGCGGGCTGCTGCTGCAAAGCGAGCTCAAGGCCGAGATGACCACCGTGCCCTACAAGGGCACTGCCCCCGCCATTGCCGACCTGCTCGGCGGGCAGATCGACCTGCTGTGCGACCAGACCACCAACACCACTTCGCAGATCGAGGCCAGGAAGGTCAAGGCCTACGGCGTGACCACGCTCAAGCGGCTGGGCACGCCCGCCTTGAAGGACCTGCCCACGCTGGACGAGTCGGGGCTGAAGAACTTCCAGGTGACCATCTGGCACGGCCTTTACGCGCCCAAGGGCACGCCCGCGCCGGTGCTCAGGAAGCTCAACGACGCGCTCAAGGTCGCGCTGAAGGACCCCGACTTCATCAGGAAGGAGGAAGGCCTGGGCGCGGTGGTGGTGGCCGACCGGCGCGTCGAGCCGGCCGAGCACAGGAAGTTCGTGCAGCAGGAGGTGGCGCGCTTCGGCCCGGTCATCAAGGCTGCCGGCGTGTACGCCGACTGAGGCACGCACATGGTGCGACGCATCGGCGACAGCGAGGGTAATTCCGCCTCGGCGCGGCAGGGAGTGCTGCATACCATCAGGGCCCTTTGCTGCCCGACGGCGGACTCCCGCTTCCCGCTCCCGTGTCGTCACTGCTCCTATCGGCCGGCCGCGCCGTGCTGAAGCTTTCCGCGCCTTACCGGGCCGGCTTTGCCGGATCGCCCGACGACCTGCGCGACAAGGCCGTGCTGGCGCGCTTCCACGGCGACGCCCCCACCCTCGCGGCTGGGGCGCCGCCTCTCGCACGCTGGCGCCTGTGGGCCGCCGTCTGCGTGTGGCTGTGCCTCATCGCGGCCGGCGGCGCGCTGGCCTACCTGCTGGGCGAGCGCGCGGGCATCCGCTCGCTGCAGCAGGGCACGCTGCACCGGCTCGACATCTACGCCACCAGCCTGCGCAGCGAGCTCAGCCGCTACGAATACCTGCCGCAGGTGGTGTCGCTGAGCCCCGACGTGCTCGACCTGCTGCGCAAGCCCCGCGACGCAGGCCAGCAGCTGGACGCCAACGTCTACCTCGAGACCGTCAACGCGCACGCCCAGGCCTCGGCCATCTACGTGATGGACGAGACCGGCCTCACGCTGGCCGCCAGCAACTGGAACCAGCCGGGCAGCTTCGTGGACATGAACTTCTCCTACCGCCCCTACTTCCAGGACGCGCTGCGCGGCGTGCCGGGGCGCTTCTACGGCATCGGCACGGTCAGCCGCGAGCCGGGCTACTACTTCTCCTTCGGCATCATCGACGGCGCGCGCCGGCTGGGCGTGGCGACGGTGAAGGTCAACCTCGACAAGCTCGACGCGGCCTGGTCGCATTCGGCCGACCGCGTGTTCGCCATCGACGGCAACGGCGTGGTGTTCCTCTCGTCCGACCCCGGCTGGAAATTCCGCGCGCTGCGCCCGCTGTCGAGCGAGACGCTCCGGCAGCTCGCGCAGACGCGCCAGTACACCGAGGCCGGCGCGCTCACGCCCATCGACATGCGCGAGCACCGGCCGCTGTCGGGCGGCGAAGGCACCGTAGTGCAGCTGCGCGCGAACGAGGAGGCGCCGCAGCGCCCCGGCGCCACGCCTTTCGGCCCCGACTACCTGCTCGACAGCCGCCCGGTCGACGGCACCGACTGGAAGCTCATCATGCTGTCGGACATGAAGCCGGCGCACGCGCTCGCCCGCACCAGCGCGCTGGCCACGATGTTCGCGCTGGTGTTTCTCACGCTGCTGGTGATGTACCTGCAGCAGCGCCGGCGCATCGTGCACCAGCGGCTGGCAGCGCGCGAGGCGCTGCAGGGCGCCTACGACGAGCTGGAGCACAAGGTCGAGCTGCGCACCGAGGCGCTGAGCGAGGCCAACCAGCACCTGCAGACCGAGATCGCCGAGCGCAAGCGCGCCGAGGAGATGCTGAAGAACACGCTCGACGACCTGGTGCAGACCGGCAAGATGGCCGTGCTGGGCCAGATGTCGGCCGGCATCACGCACGAGCTCAACCAGCCGCTGGCCGCGCTGCGCACGCTCTCGGCCAACGCGGTGGTGTTCCTGGAGCGCGGGCAGTCCGAGCAGGTCGACCTGAACCTGCGCACCATCTGCGAGCTGACCGACCGCATGGGCCAGATCACCGCGCAACTCAAGAAATTCGCGCGCCGCTCGGCGGTGGAGCTGCAGTCGGTGGCGCTGGCCGACGTGATCGCCGATGCGCTCTTCCTGCTGGGCCAGCGCATCCGCCAGGAGCGCATCGAGCTCGAGCAGTTCATCGAACCGGGCCTCTTCGCGCGCTGCGAGGGCAACCGGCTCGAGCAGGTGCTGGTGAACCTGCTGGTCAACGCCTTCGACGCGGTCGCGGCCGCCGGTGCCAGCCCGCGCCGCGTGCGCATCGTGGCGCGCCGCAGCGCCGAGGGCGTGGCGCTGGAGGTGCACGACAACGGCACCGGCATCGCGCCCGAGGTGATGCCGCGCCTCTTCGAGCCCTTCTTCACCACCAAGGAACAGGGCCTGGGCCTGGGCCTGGGGCTGGCCATCTCGGCCGGCATCGTGCGCGACTTCGGCGGGCTGCTGCGCGCCGGCGAGGGCGAACTCGGCGGCGCGGCCTTCGTGGTCACGCTGCGCGATGGCGGCACACGCAATGCGGGGAACATTTCATGACTGAACACGAACTCGAGGTTCTCTTCGTCGAGGACGACCCGGCCGTGCGGCTGGGCAGCACGCAGGCGCTGCAGCTGGCGGGGCTGCGCGTGACGGGCTTCGGCTCGGCCGAGCAGGTGCTGCCGCGCGTGGCGCCGGGCTTCGGCGGCGTACTGGTCACCGACGTGAGGCTGCCCGGCATGGACGGGCTGGCGCTGCTGTCGCGAGCGCTGCAGATCGACCCGACGCTGCCCGTCATCCTCGTCACCGGCCACGGCGACATCACCATGGCGGTGCAGGCCATGCGCCTGGGCGCCTACGATTTCCTGGAGAAACCCTTCTCGCCCGACCAGCTCACCGAAGTGGTCCAGCGGGCGCTGGAGAAGCGCGCGCTGAGCCTCGAGGTCGACCAGTTGCGCCGCAAGCTTGCGGGCTACGAGTCGATCGAGGCGCGGCTGATCGGGCGCTCCTCTGCCATGCAGCGGCTTCGCCGGCTGGTGCTGGACGTGGCCAGCTCCGACGCCGACGTGCTGATCCTCGGCGAGACCGGCACCGGCAAGGAGCTGGTGGCGCGCTGCCTGCACGACTGCGGGCGCCGGCGCGAGGGCAACTTCGCGGCCATCAACTGCGGCGGCATGCCCGAGGCGCTGTTCGAGAGCGAGATGTTCGGCCACGAGGCCGGCGCCTTCACCGGCGCGGCGCGCAGGCGCATCGGCAAGATCGAACATGCGCGCGGCGGCACGCTGTTCCTCGACGAGATCGAGACCATGCCGATGACCCTGCAGGTCAAGATGCTGCGCGCCCTGCAGGAGCGGCAGTTCGAGCGGCTGGGCTCCAACGAGCTGCGCCCGATGGACAGCCGCGTGGTCGCCGCCACCAAGGCCGACCTGCTGCAGGCCGCGCAGGCGCAGAAGTTCCGCGACGACCTCTACTACCGCCTCAGCGTGGTGGTGCTGCACCTGCCGCCGCTGCGCGAGCGGCGCGAGGACATCCCGCTGCTGTTCACCCACTTCGCGATGCAGGCGGCGCTGCGCCACGGGCGCGAGCAGCCCGCCGTCGCGCCGCGCCACCTGCAGGCGCTGATGGCGCATGCCTGGCCCGGCAACGTGCGCGAGCTGCGCAACATCGCCGACCGCTTCGTGCTCGGGCTGTGGGACGGCGAAGAGGGCTTCCGCAGCCTCGCGCAGGAACCGCGCTCGCTCGACGAGCAGATGGCGCAGTTCGAGCGCTACCTGATCCGCGAGGCGCTGGAGGCCTGCAACGGCAGCGCCGCCGCCGCGGCCGAACGCCTGGGCGTGCCGCGCAAGACGCTGTACGACAAGATGCGACGGCTCGGCCCACTGGACGCGGCCCCGTCCGACGAGACGATGGCCCCTGCCCCGCCACGGCGCGCGTTGCGCAGCGCCTGAACCTTGGCTAGGCTCGCGGTCAGATGACCGAAGCCGCCACGACCGCCCCACAGCCTGATCCATCCGCCGCATCGGCCCTGCCGCTGGCCACGAGCCTCGCCGAAGGCGGCCTGGCCGCCAGGTTCAACACCCCCGAGGGCGTACCGGCCTTCGCGGTGCGCTGGCAGGGCGCGGTGCACGCCTACCTCAACCAGTGCCCGCATGCCGGCGGGCCGCTCGACTTCGAGGGCCAGGTGCTGGAGAGTTCAGGCCGCTTCCTGATGTGCGCGCGGCACGGCGCCATCTTCGAGCCCGACACCGGCAAGTGCGTCGGCGGCCCGTGCCGGGGCGCGCGGCTCACGCCGGTGGCCGTGCACGAGAAGGCCGACGGCAGCGTTTGGCCCGGCGCGGGCGGCTGAAAGCAAGCCAGGACAAGACAACAACCATCCAGGAGCAACGACATGCGCAACTGCAACACCCGATTTCGCACTCTCCCGCATGCGGCCCTGCCGGCCGCGGCGCTCGCGCTGGCCGGCCTGCTGGCGGGCTGCGCGGGCATGTCCTCGCCGGTGGGCAAGGGCTCCACGGGCATGAAGGTCAGCTCCAGCGCCTTCGCGGACGGCGGCACGATTCCGGCCGAGCACGCGGGCGTTGGCGACTGCGGCGGCAAGAACATCTCGCCGCCGGTGGCCTGGAGCAACCTGCCGGCCAAGACGAAGTCGGTCGCGGTGCTGGTGTTCGACCCGGACGGGGCGGCCGGCCTGGGCGTTTCGCACTGGGTGGCCTACAACATCGCGGCCGAGCGCGGCGAGCTCAAGGCGGGCGAAGGGGCCGCGGGTTCGAACTTCGACTTCACCATGGGCCCGAACGTGGCCGGCACGCCCTCCTACCGCGGCATGTGCCCGCCGGCGGGCGACCGGCCGCACCACTACGTCATGACAGTGATCGCCACCGAGCTCGCGCCGGGCAGCCTGCCCGCCGGCCTGGGCCGCGACGCGCTGCTGGCCGCGCTCAAGGGCCGTGCGCTCGGCGGCCAGAGCGTGGTGGGCCTCTACAGCCGCTGAGCCGGGTTGGCCGCAGTTAATAATTAAGACCTCCTCACGCCAGCCCGCCAGCATTGGCTGCAGCCGCTTCCACGAAAGCTTCATCGATGGCCCTGCCCGCCGCCACCTCCGGCTCCACGCCGGTTTCGCCTTCCGCCGCCGGCGACCTCGACGCCATGTTCGACCTGGCGCCGGTCTCCCTCTGGATCGAGGACTACGGCGACCTCAAGCGCAAGCTCGATGGCTGGCGCGCCGAGGGCATCACCGACCTGGTGGCGCACCTGCAGGCCGAACCGCAGCGGATCAGCGACTGCATGGCGCTGCTGAAGGTGCTGCGGGTCAACCAGCACACGCTGAAGCTCTTCGGCGCCGACAGCGAGCAGACCCTGCTGGGCGCGCTCGACCGCGTGTTCCGCGGCGACATGTCGGCCACCGTGGTGCACGAGCTCGACCAGCTCTGGCGCGGCCAGCTCAGCTTCGAGAGCGAAACGGTCAACTACGCGCTCGACGGCCGCCGGCTCGACGTGCGCGTGCGCGCCCGCGTGCTGCCGGGCTACGAAGACAGCTGGAGCCGCGTGCTCGTGGCGCTCGACGACGTCACCGAGCGCGTGGCCGCGCAGCGCCTGCGCGACGAGAGCGCGATGTACGCGCGCAGCCTGTTCGACCGCTCGCCGGTGTCGCTGTGGGTGGAAGACTTCAGCGCGGTGCGCTCGCTGATGGAGACGCTGCGCTCGCGCGGCATCACCGACTTCGCCACCTTCATTAAGGTGCACCCCGACTTCGTCACGCGCTGCATGCAGGAGATCCGCGTCATCGACGTCAACCACGAAACGCTGCGCATGTTCGGCGCGCCCGACCTGCAGACGCTGCTGGGCAACCTGCCGCGCATCTTCCGCGACGAGATGCGCGAATCATTCGCCGAGCAGCTGCAGGACCTCTGGAACGGCAAGACCGTGCAGCACCGCGAAGTGCTCAACTACTCGCTGTCGGGCGAAGTGCTCAACATCCACATGCAGTTCGCGGTGCAGGACGACCGGCTCGACACCTGGGACCTGGTGCTGGTCTCGCTGGTCGACATCACCGCGCGCAAGAAGGCCGAGGCGTATCTCGAATACCTCGGCAAGCACGACGTGCTCACGCAGCTGTGCAACCGCACCTACTACACCGAGGAGCTCAACCGCCTCTCGCGCAAGGGCCCGTGGCCGGTGTCGATCGTGGCCATCGACCTCAACGGCCTGAAGCAGGTCAACGACCAGGAAGGCCACGCCGCCGGCGACACCCTGCTGCGCCGCATGGGCGAGGTGCTCGACAAGGCCGTCGACCTGCCCGCCTGGCCCGCGCGCATCGGCGGCGACGAGTTCGCGGTGCTGCTGCCCATGACCGACGAACGCGGCGCCGAAGCGATGCGCGAGCGCATCCTCACGCTGCTGGAAATGAACAACCAGTTCCACGCCGGCCAGAGCGGCCACGCGCTGAGCCTGGCCATCGGCCTCGCGACCTGCCACGGCGACGAGCCACTGGAAGCCGCGCTGCAGCGGGCCGACCGGGCGATGTACGAGGACAAGTCGCGGTATTACCAGACCACACAGGCCGACCGGCGAGCCTCGTAGCCAAGTCCTGCAAATTCGCCGTGCTTCCCTTCTTCCGCAAACACCCTGTAAAGCTGCATCTCAGCGAGGTGCGAGTCCTGCCACGCAAGGACTTCCTGCGTCATCTGGAAGGCGGCTTCTTCGGTAAAACGCCAGACAACCGGCTCGCCGCCGAATTGAAGGACGTCTTCGCTTACCCGCCCGCTGCCAATGTGTCTGTGCCGGGCGATCAGGACGTTGCGATCGATGTGGCCGTCGAAGGCCATAGTCGTGGCGGATGGGGCGACTTCTCGGGCGGCGATCTTGCTTTTCCCATCGTCTGGCGACCGAAGGTCCGCATCAGTGCGCGGGTCTACAACATGAAAAGTGGACAAAGCCGGACGCTCCTTCGTGTCGTGGAACGGATGAGCTGGAACGAGTACTTCTCGCTGCTCGGCAGTTGGCGGGTGCAACTCGGCTTGGGAGCACCTGCGAACCAGCAGCGAATGCTGAAACTGGTGCAGACGGCCGGGCACAAGCTCAAGTCGAAGATCGAGGCCAAGCTCCTCTGAAGTCCTTCACTCCGCCCCCCTCACCCGCTCCAGCACGAAATCGATGAAGGTCCGGATCGCCCGCGTGTGCTGGCGGTTGGGCATGTAGAGCATGAACATCTGCGTGCCGAAGATCGAGAGGCGCCAGTCGTCGAGCGTGGTCACCACGTCGCCGCGGCGCACGTCTTCCTGCACCACGTAGTCGGGCACGAGGCCGATGCCCAGGCCGGCGAGGATGGCCTGGCGCAGGAACAGGAAGTTCTCGGAGATCAGCGTCGGCTCCAGGATCACCTCCCTGCGTGTCTCTCCCTGGTAGGCCGACACGCGCAGCTGCCGGCCGATGACGGCGGCCGTGACCACCGGCGCGCCCTGCAGCGCGTCGAGCTGCACCGGCAGCGGGTTCTTCGCGGCGTATTCGGTGGAAGCGCAGGCCACGTAGCGCACCGGCCCCATCGCGCGCGCCACCAGGTTCTGCGGGGGCTCGGGAATCACGCGGATGGCGATGTCGACTTCGTCGCGCAGCAGGTCCTCGATGCGGTTCTCGAACACCACGTCGAGCACGATGCCGGGGTACTGGCGCTTGAAGTCGATCAGCCAGTCGGCCATGACCAGCTGTCCGTAGCCGCTGGGCACGCTCAGCCGCACGCGGCCCTGCAGGCCCTGGCCCAGCGTGGTGACGGATTCACGCGCCGCCAGCAGCTCGGCCTGGATGGCGATGCCGTGCTGGTACAGGCGCAGGCCGATCTCGGTCGGCTCGGCGCGCCGGGTGGTGCGCCGCACGAGCTGCGCGCCCACCGAGCGCTCGAGCTGGTTCAGGTGGTAGCTGACGTTGGCGCGGGTCATCTTGAGCCGCCGCGCGGCCGCGCTCAGGTTGCCGGCGTCGAGGATTTCCACCAACAGGGTGAGCGACTGGAGGTCCATGGGCCGATTGTGTCAAAAATGCTTTGACAGTCTGTCAACCGGCTATGCAATTGTCAAAGCAGGGATACCGGCCAAGAATGCTTGGTTCATCCCAGAGCCTCGGACCCGCACGGTCCGCAACGCGAGAGACAAGCAGCACATGGCCACCAACGACACCTCCAGCCCCTCCACGTCCACCGGTCCCGTCACCTTCGAGCGTCAAGGCGACGTGTTCGTGGTGACCATCGACAACCCGCCCGTCAACGCCCTGGGCGTGGACGTGCGCCGCGGCCTCGTGGCCGCCATCGACGCGGCCGAGGCCGACGGCGCGGCCAAGGCGGTGCTGATCGTCGGCGCGGGCCGCAACTTCATCGCGGGTGCCGACATCCGCGAGTTCGGCAAGACGCCGCAGCCGCCCTCGCTGCCCGAGGCCTGCCTGAAGATCGAGAACTGCACCAAGCCGGTGGTCGCGGCCATCCACGGCGCCGCGCTCGGCGGTGGGCTGGAAGTGGCCCTGTCGGCGCACTACCGCATCGCCTCGCCGACCGCCAAGCTGGGCCTGCCCGAAGTGGCGCTGGGCCTCCTGCCCGGCTCGGGCGGCACGCAGCGCGCGCCGCGCCTCATCGGCGTGAAGCCCGCCATCGAACTCATGCTCAGCGGCCGCCATGCGGGCGCGAAGGAAGCGCTGTCGCTCGGCCTCGTCGACCGCCTCGCCACCGAAGCCGACGCGCGCGCCGAAGGCCTCGCCTACGCGAATGAACTGATCGCCGCCAACGCCCCCGTGCGCCGCACCCGCGACGCCGGCGCGCTGGCCGACAAGGAAGCCGCCCGCGCCGCCCTCGAAGCCGCGCGCGCCGACACCGCGAAGAAGAGCCGCGGCCTGTTCTCGCCGATGAAGATCGTCGAGGCCGTCGAAGCCGCGCTCACGCTGCCCTTCGACGAAGGCATGGCGCTGGAGCGCAAGCTGTTCCTGCAGTGCATCGACAGCCCGCAGCGCGCCGGCCTGATCCACGCCTTCTTCGCCGAGCGCGAAGTGCTGAAGGCGCCCGAGACCAAGTCGGCCAGCCCGCGCGCGCTGGAGTCGGCCGGCATCGTCGGCGGCGGCACCATGGGCGCGGGCATTGCGGTGGCGATGCTCGACGCGGGCATGCCCGTCACCATGATCGAGCGCGACGACACGCAGCTCGCGCGCGGCCGCGCCAACGTCGAGAAGGTGTACGACGGCCTCATCGCCAAGGGCCGCATGACGCCCGAGGCCAAGGGCAGCGTCATGGCGCGCTTCTCGGGCTCCACCAGCTACGACGCGCTCGCCAACGTCGACATCGTGGTGGAAGCCGTGTTCGAGGACATGGCCGTGAAGAAGGCCGTGTTCGCCGAGCTCGACCGCGTGTGCAAGCGCGGCGCGGTGCTGGCCACCAACACCTCGTACCTCGACATCGACGAGATCGCCGCCAGCATCTCGCGCCCGCAGGACGTGGTGGGCCTGCACTTCTTCTCGCCCGCCAACATCATGAAGCTGCTGGAGATCGTGGTGCCCGCCAAGGTGAGCGCCGACGTGGTCGCCACCGGCTTCGAGCTCGCGAAGAAGCTCAAGAAGGTGCCGGTGCGCGCCGGCGTATGCGACGGCTTCATCGGCAACCGCATCCTCGCCGTGTACCGCCAGGCCGCCGACCACATGATGGAAGACGGCGCATCGCCCTACGACATCGACGCCGCCGTGCGCAACTTCGGCTACCCGATGGGCCCCTTCCAGGTGTCGGACCTCGCGGGCGGCGACATCGGCTGGGCCACGCGCAAGCGCAAGGCCGCCACGCGCGACCCGAAGGCGCGCTACGTGCAGATCGCCGACCGCATCTGCGAGCGCGGCTGGTTCGGCCAGAAGACGCAGCGCGGCTACTACCTCTACCCCGAAGGTGCCCGCACCGGCCAGCCCGACCCCGAGGTGCTGGCCACCATCGACGCCGAGCGCGAGCGCGCCGGCATCAAGCCGCGCGCCTTCACGGAAGAAGAAATCATGCGCCGCTACATGGCCGCGATGATCAACGAGGGCGCCAACGTCGTGCTGCAGCGCATCGCGCTGCGCCCGCTCGACGTGGACGTGACCTTCCTCTACGGCTACGGCTTCCCGCGCCACCGCGGCGGCCCGATGAAGTACGCCGACACCGTGGGCCTGCCCAAGGTGCTGGCGGACATCCAGGAGTTCGCGAAGGAAGACCCGGTCTTCTGGAAGCCCTCGCCGCTGCTGGTGCAGCTGGTCGAGCGCGGCGCCGACTTCGCGAGCCTCAACCAATCCGAGTAATCACAGACAGAGCCAGCCGTCCAGGAGACACCCCCATGCGTGAAGCCGTCATCGTTTCCACCGCCCGCACCCCGCTCACCAAGGCGCACCGCGGCGAATTCAACATCACCCCCGGCCCCACGCTGGCGGCCTTCGCCGTGAAGGCGGCGGTGGAGCGCTCGGGCCTCGATGCGGCGCAGATCGAGGACGCCATCCTCGGCTGCGGTTACCCCGAGGGCACCACCGGCCGCAACATCGCGCGCCAGGCCATCATCCGCGCGGGCCTGCCGATCTCCATCGCCGGCACCACGGTCAACCGCTTCTGCGCCTCGGGCCTGCAGGCCATCGCCATGGCCGCGGGCCGCATCGTGGTGGACGGCGCGCCGGCCATGATCGCGGGCGGCGTCGAAAGCATCTCGCAGATCCGCAGCCGCAGCGCCACCGACAGCGGCGACAGCGGCATGGACCCGTGGATCGTCGAGCACAAGCCCGAGCTGTACATGGCGATGATCGAGACCGCCGACATCGTCGCCAAGCGCTACAACATCAGCCGCGAGGCGCAGGACCGCTTCTCGGCAGAGAGCCAGCGCCGCACCGAAGAAGCGCAGATCGCCGGCCGCTACAAGGACGAGATCGTCGCCTGCACCACCACCATGGCCGTCACCGACAAGGAGACGAAGGAAGTCACCTACCGCGAAGTGACCGCCACCGAAGACAACTGCAACCGCCGCGGCACCACCTACGAGGCGCTGGCCAAGCTCAAGCCCGTGATGGGCGAGGACAAGTTCATCACCGCCGGCAACGCCTCGCAGCTGTCGGACGGCGCATCGGCCTGCGTGCTGATGGAGGCAAAGGAAGCCGAGCGCGCCAACATCAAGCCGCTGGGCGCCTTCCGCGGCCTCGCGGTGGCCGGCTGCGAGCCCGACGAGATGGGCATCGGCCCGGTGTTCGCGGTGCCCAAGCTGCTCGCGCGCCACGGCCTCAAGGTGCAGGACATCGGCCTGTGGGAGCTCAACGAGGCCTTCGCCTCGCAGTCGATCTACTGCCAGGACAAGCTGGGCATTCCCACGGAGCTGCTCAACGTGAACGGCGGCGCGATCTCCATCGGCCACCCCTTCGGCATGACCGGCGCGCGCCTGGCTGGCCACGTGCTCATCGAAGGCAAGCGCCGCGGCGCGAAGTACGCGGTGGTCACGATGTGCATCGCCGGCGGCATGGGCGCCGCCGGTCTCTTTGAAATCTACTGAAGAGGAGCCAGCGATGGACCTGAACTTCACCCCCGAAGAAGAAGCCTTCCGCAGCGAGGTGCGCGCCTTCCTGGCCGCGAAGCTGCCGGTGCGGCTGTCCGAGAAAGTGCGCAGCGGCAAGATCCTCGAGAAGGCCGACATGCAGGAATGGCACGCCATCCTCAACGAGCGCGGCTGGCTCGCCAACCACTGGCCCGAGCAGTACGGCGGCCCGGGCTGGACGGCGGTGGAGAAGTTCATCTTCGAGAACGAATGCGCACTGGCCTTCGCGCCGCGCATCGTGCCCTTCGGCGTGAACATGCTCGGCCCGGTGCTCATCAAGTACGGCAACGAGGCGCAGAAGAAGCACTGGCTGCCACGCATCCTCAATGGCGCCGACTGGTGGTGCCAGGGCTATTCGGAACCCGGCGCGGGCTCCGACCTTGCTGCGGTGAAGACCACCGCCGTGCGCGGCATCGACGCGCAGGGTGACCACTTCATCGTGAACGGCCAGAAGACCTGGACCACGCTGGGCCAGCACGCCAACATGATCTTCTGCCTGGTGCGCACCAACCGCGAGGCGAAGAAGCAGGAAGGCATCAGCTTCCTGCTGATCGACATGACCTTGCCCGGCGTGGAAGTGCGCCCGATCATCACGCTCGACGGCGAGCACGAGGTCAACGAGGTGTTCTTCTCCGACGTGCGCGTGCCCGCCGAAAACCTCGTGGGCGAGGAGAACAAGGGCTGGACCTGCGCCAAGTACCTGCTGACCTACGAGCGCACCAACATCGCGGGCGTGGGCTTCTCGGTGGCCGCGCTCGAACAGCTCAAGGGCATCGCGGCCACGCAGACCAAGAACGGCAAGCCGCTGGCGGAAGACCCTGCCTTCGCCGCGCGCATGGCACGGGTGGAGATCGACCTGGAGAACATGAAGACCACCAACCTGCGCGTGATCGCGGCTGTGGCAGGCGGCGGCGTGCCGGGCGCTGAAAGCTCGATGCTGAAGATCCGCGGCACCGAGATCCGCCAGGAGATTTCTTCTCTGGCCCGCCGCGCGATGGGTGTCTATGGCCGCCCCTTCATCGCGGAAGCACTGAAGGACGGCTACACCGGAGAGACCTTCGGCCCCGATTACGCATCGGCCGCCGCCTCGCGCTACTTCAACAACCGCAAGCTGTCCATCTTCGGCGGCTCCAATGAGATCCAGAAAAACATCATCTCCAAGATGATCCTCGGCCTGTAAAGGAGACATGCAATGAACTTCGAACACACCGAAGACCGGCGCATGCTCGCCGACAGCCTGAACCGCTTCATCAGCGAGCAGTACGCCTTCGACGCGCGCGACCGCATCGCGAAGTCGGAGCACGGCTTCAGCAAGGAAATCTTCCAGCAGTTCGCAGAGCTGGGCGTGATCGGTGCCCTCTTCAGCGAGGCCGATGGCGGCTTCGGCGGCGGCGGCTTCGACATCGCCGTGGTCTTCGAGGCGCTGGGCCGCGGCCTCGTGGTCGAGCCGCTGCTGGGCGCGGTGATGGTCGGCGAGGCGATCAGCGCCGCCGGCAGCGACCCGCAGAAGGAAAAGCTCGGCGACATCATCAACGGCGCCATCGTCGCGGCCTTCGCGCACGACGAGGCCGACACACACTATGAGCGCACCCGCGTGCAGACCAAGGCCGAGCGCAATGGCGACGGCTGGGTGCTGCACGGCACCAAGGCTGTCGTGCCGCAAGGCGAGCAGGCCGACCTGTTCCTCGTCTCGGCCCGCACCTCGGGCAACGTGGACGACGAAGCGGGCATCTCGCTCTTTCTCGTGCCCGCGAAGACGGCCGGCCTCACGGTGCGCGGCTGCCCCGCCATCGACGGCGGCCGCGTCGCCGAACTCTCCTTCGACGGCGTGAAGCTGGGCGCCGACGCGCTGCTGGGCGCCGAAGGCCAGGGCCATGACACGCTGGAGCGCGCCATCGGCCGCGGCGTGCTCGCGCTGTGCGCCGAGGCGCTGGGCGCGATGGAAGCCTCCAAGACCGCGACGCTCGACTACCTGCGCACGCGCAAGCAGTTCGGCACGCTGATCGGCAGCTTCCAGGCGCTGCAGCACCGCATGGCCGACCTGCTGCTCGAAATCGAACAGGCCCGCTCGGCCGTCATCAACGCGGCAGCCGCCATCGACACCGGCGACCGCCTGACGCGCGAGCGCGCGCTGTCGGCCGCCAAGTTCAGCATCGGCCGCATCGGCGCGCTGGTGGCGCAAGAGAGCATCCAGATGCACGGCGGCATCGGCATGACATGGGAGCTGCCGCTGCCCCACTACGCCAAGCGCCTCGTGATGATCGACCACCAGCTGGGCGATGAAGACCATCACCTGCAGCGCTACATCGCCTTGGGCAAAGAAGCAGGCAAGGAGGTAGCGCAATGAGCGACAACAAGACGATCCTGATCTCGCAGGAGGGTGCGGTCCGCATCCTCACCAACAGCAACCCCGCCTCGCGCAACGCGATCACGCCGACGCTGTACGCCGAGCTGTCGGCCGCGCTGGCCGACGCGCAGAACGCCCCCGAGGTCGGCGCCATCGTCTTCACCGGCGCGGGCGACTTCTTCTGCTCGGGCGGTGACCTCAACCTGCTGGCCAAGCGCCGCGAGCTGCCGGCATCGGAACGCCGCCAGATCCTCGAAGGCCTCAACAACCTGATCCGCGCGCTGCGCGACTGCAGCAAGCCGGTGATCGCGGCCGTCGAGGGCGGCGCCGCGGGCGCGGGCCTGTCGATGGCGCTGGCCTGCGACATGCTGGTGTCGGCGCGCGACGCGTTCTTCACCGTGGCCTACGTCAAGGTCGGCCTCACGCCCGACGGCGGCGCCACGGCCTTCCTCTCGGAGTTCGTCTCGCGCCAGGTGCTCACCGAGATGTGCCTCACCGGCGACCGCATGCCGGCCGAGCGCCTGCACGCCCTGGGCGCGGTCAACCGCCTCACCGACAAGGGCGCCGCGCTGGCCGAGGCCATCGCGCTCGCCGCCAAGGTGGCGAACGGGCCGCAGCGCGCCAGCGCCCGCATCAAGACACTGTGCCGCCAGGCGCACCGCGTCACGCTGGAACAGCAGCTCGACGCCGAGGCCGTGTTCATGGTCGAGTCGCAGGCGGATGCCGAGGCGGCCGAAGGCATCGGCGCCTTCCTCGGCAAGCGCAAGGCCGACTTCGCGGCGCTGCGCCGCCAGAAGCCGAGCGCGTCCTGACGCGGGCTGCGAACTCCGCCTTCCTGCCTCGCACGCGGTGCGGGGCTTTCTCGTTTCCAGGGAACTGATCTCATGCCTCTGCCCCATTCATCGCTGCCGCTTGCCGGCGTGCGCGTTCTCGATCTGTCCCGCATCCTCGCGGGCCCCTGGTGCGGCATGGTGCTGGCCGACATGGGCGCCGAAGTCATCAAGGTGGAGCACCCGGGCCGCGGCGACGACACCCGCGACTGGGGCCTGCGCGTCGGCAAGACCGAGACCGCCTACTTCAACAGCGTGAACCGCAACAAGCGGTCCGTCACGCTCGACCTGCAGACGCCCGAGGGCCAGCAGCTCGCGCGCGATCTCGCGAAGCAGTGCGACGTGGTGATCCAGAACTTCAAGTTCGGCGGCATCGACAAGCTGGGCCTGGGCTACGAGCAGCTCAGCAAGGAGAACCCGCGCCTCGTCTACTGCTCGATCTCGGGCTACGACCGCACCGGCCCCGAGGCCGCACGCCCCGGCTACGACCTGGTGGTGCAGGGCGAGGCCGGCCTGATGGCGCTCAACGGCGAGGCGAACCAGCCGCCGCTGAAGTTCGGCGTGGCCGCCGTCGACCTGTTCACCGGCATGTACTCGGCGCAGGCCATTCTTGCCGCGCTCTACCAGCGCGAGAAGACCGGCAAGGGCCGGCACGTGGAGATGGCGCTCTTCGACTGCGGCCTGATGATCACCGCCTACTACGGCCTCGAAGCGCTGCTCATGGGCGAAGACCCGCCGCGCTACGGCAACTCGCATCCGTCGATCGTTCCCTACGGCGTGTTCGACGCGGCCGACGGCCCGCTGGTCATCACCGTGGGCAACAACGCGCAGTTCGCGCGCTTCTGCACCGAGGTGATCGAGCGGCCCGACCTCGCGGCCGACGAGCGCTTCAAGACCAACATCCTGCGCTCGGCCAACCGCGCCGCGCTGCTGCCCGAGCTGCATGCCGAGCTGGCGAAGCGCCAGCGCGCCGACCTGCTCGCGAAGCTCACCGCCGCGGGCATCCCCTGCGGCGAGGTGCTGGGCCTGCTCGAAGCGCTGAACTCCAAGCGCGCCACCGAGGCCGGCCTCGTGACCACGCAGCCGCACCCCGTGGCCGGCACGGTCAACGTGCTCGCGCCGCCCTACCGCTTCGACGGCGAGCGCCTGCCGGTGCGCAGCGCGCCGCCCACGCTGGGCGAAGGCACGCACGACGTGCTGCAGTCGCTGCTGGGGCTGTCGGACGAGAAGCTGGCCGCGCTGAAGGCCGGCGGCGTCGTCTGAACGCACGCATGAATGAACGAACCGAATCCTGAAGAAATGAAGTCCATGGCCTCTCCCGCTTTCCGCCCCCTGCGCCGCGCGCTCCTCGCACTCGCCCTGCCCCTCGTCTCCGGCGCGGCCTTCGCCCAGGCCTGGCCCGCCAAGCCGATCACGCTGATCGTGCCCTTCCCGCCCGGCGGCCCCACTGACGTGGCTTCGCGCATCGTGGCGCAGAAGATGTCGGCCTCGCTCGGCCAGAGCATCGTGATCGACAACCGCAGCGGCGCCTCGGGCACCGTGGGTGCGGCCACCGCGGCGCGCGCGCCGGCCGACGGCTACACCTTCGTGACGCTGGCCACGCCGACGCTTCTGGCCTCGCACCTCTACGGCCCCACCGGCTACGACATCTTCAAGAACTTCACGCCCGTGGGCAGCATTTACGATCTGCCGATCGTGCTGGTGGTCAACCCTAAGTCGTTGCCCGACGTGACCGGCGTACAGGGCCTGATCGCCAAGGCCAAAGCCGAGGGCGGCAAGCTCAACTACACCAGCGCGGGCGCCGGCAGCTTCGGCCACCTGACGACCGAGCAGCTCAAGACCATCGGCAAGTTCGACATGCAGCACGTGCCCTACCGCGGCAGCGCGCCGGCCGTGACCGACCTGATCGGCGGCCAGGTGCCCGCGATGTTCTCCGACCTCGTGGGCGTGCTGCCGCACGTCAAGGCCGGCAAGCTGCGCGCCATCGCGGTCGGCTCCGGCCAGCGCGTGAGCCTGCTGCCCGACGTGAAGACGGTGGCCGAACAGGGCTTCCCCGGCTTCGACGCCACCTCGTGGGGCGGCCTGCTGGCACCGGCCGGCACGCCCAAGGACATCGTCGAACGCATGAGCGCCGAGCTGAAGAAGGCACTGGCCGACAAGGAAGTGCAGGACAAGCTGCAGAGCGTCGGCACCTTCGCGGCCTACCGCACGCCGGAGCAGACGGGCGTGCGCATGCGCGAGGACTTCGAGCGCTGGGGCAAGGTCATTCGCGACAACCACATCACGAACCAGTAGAACCACCGGGCCGGCAGGGCGACGACATCAAGGAGACAAAGACATGACGCAGAAGTACGAGAACAACTACAGCACCCCGGTCGGCGCGCCATTTCGCCCCGCCCTTCCCGTTCGCAGCCTCGCCGACATCCGCAAGCTCGAGGAAACGCCGCTTGAACAGGCGCTCACGGTGCGCAGCACCTACGAGATCTTCCGCAACGCCGGCCATGCCTTCGGCGACAAGACCGCGCTGACCTTCCTGCGCACCGGCAACCCGGCCGACGAGCCGATCCGCTGGTCTTATGCCGAGCTGCTCGCGCGCATCCACCAGACCGCAAACATGCTGCACACGCTGGGCGTGGGGCCGGACGACGCCGTGGCCGTGCTGCTGCCGGGCTGCCTGGAGTACCACCTGGCGCTCTGGGGCGGCGAGGCCGCCGGCATCGTGCAGCCGCTGAACCCGCTGCTCACCGACGAGAAGCTGGTCGCGCTGATGACCGCCGGCCGCGCCAAGGTGCTGATCGCCTACGGCTCCGATGCGGAGTCGGGCATGTGGTCGAAGGCGATGCGCCTGCGCGGCCAGGTGCCCACGCTAACCACCGTGCTGCGCGTGGCGCCGCACGACGAGGCGCCGGGTGCGGCAGGCACACTGCCCGATGGAGTGGCCGAATTCGACGTGCTGCGCGCCGCGCAGCCCGACGACCGCCTGGTGAGCGGCCGCGACATCGCGCCTTCGGACATCGCCGCCTACTTCCACACCGGGGGCACCACCGGCGCACCCAAGCTGGCGCGCCACAGCCACGGCGCGCAGGTGTTCACCGCCTGGGCCAGCGTGCAGGTCGCGGGCATGAACGAGAACGGCATCTCCATCAACGGCTATCCGCTGTTCCATGTGGCGGGCGTGCTGCCGGCGTCGCTGTCGTCGCTGTCGGCTGGCGTGGAGGTGATCATTCCAACGCCCTCGCTGCTGCGCAACAAGGAGGTGCTGGCCAACTACTGGAAGCTGGTGGCGAAGTACCGCCCCACGTCGCTGTCGGCCGTGCCCACCGTGCTCGCGGCGCTGGCCAACGTGCCGCTGGACGGCGCGGACATCTCGTCGATCACCTACTGCCGCACCGGCGCCGCCGTGCTCGCGCCCGAGCTGGCCGCGCGCTTCGAGCGCCTGTTCGGCCTGCACGTGCACGAGAGCCTGGGCATGACCGAGATGGCCGGCATCTCGACCATCACACCGCCCGGCGTGAACGGGCCCGCGGGCTGCGTGGGCTTTCGGCTGCCCTACATGCAGATGCGCGTGGTGGCGCTCGACGAGAACGGCAACGCGACCGACCGCGAGATGCCGCGCGGCCAGCAGGGCATGGTGCTGTTCAAGTCGCCCAACGTGTTCTCGGGCTTCGTCGACCCTGCCGACAACGCCAAGGCCTTCACCGCCGACGGCTGGCTCGCCACCGGCGACCTGGGCTGGATCGACGACGAGGAGCGGCTCAACCTCACCGGCCGCTCGAAGGACCTCATCATCCGCAGCGGCCACAACATCGACCCCAAGACGATCGAGGACGCGCTTGGCGCGCACCCCGCCGTGCAACTGTGCGCCGCAGTGGGCGCGCCCGATGCCTACGCGGGCGAACTGCCCGTGATCTTCGCGACGCTGGTGCCCGGCGCCTCGGCGACCGAAGAAGAGCTGCTCGCCTTCACCTCGGCGCGCGTGGACGAGGCGCCCGCACGGCCCAAGTGGGTGTCGGTGATCGCGACCATGCCGATGACCAACGTCGGCAAGATCTACAAGCCCGAGCTGCGCGCGATGGCCGCGCTGCAGGTGGTGAACGCCGCCGTCGCCGAAGCCTGCACCGAGCTGGGCGTGCCCGAGGCCGCACGGCCCGTGGTGAAGACCGAGGGCGAGAGCCTCGTGGTCGTACAGATCGACGGCGCTGCGGCGGGCACGCTGGCCGCGCCGCTGCAGGAGCAGCTGCACAAGGCGCTGGAGCCCCTGCCCTTCAAGACGCGCATCGCAACGCAGTGACGGAGTAACGGCGAGCCGACGATTTTTTGAAACCAAGACCGAGAGACAGAGACAAGCCATGACGACCTTCCGCCTTCCGAACCGCCGCGCCCTGCTGTGCGCCGCCGCTTCCGCCGCCACGCTGTGCGGACTGCCCGCCGCGCAGGCGCAGGCCCCCTACCCCAACAAGCCCATCCGCATGGTCGTGCCCTTCGCAGCAGGCGGCGCCACCGATGTGCTCGCACGCGTGATCGGCCAGAAGATGTCGGCCGGCATGGGCCAGCCCGTCATCATCGACAACAAGCCCGGCGCGGCCGGCATCATCGGCACCGACGCGGTCGCCAAGGCTGCACCCGACGGCTACACCATCGTGCTGGGCCTGAGCAATTCGCTCATGACCAACGAGTTCCTCTACGAGAAGCTGCCCTACGACACCGCGCGCGACCTCACGCTGGTCTACCAGATCGCGGCGGCGCCGCTGGTGCTGGTGGTGCACCCGAGCGTGTCGGCCAAGACCGGGCCGGAGCTTCTGAAGTACGTCGTCGCCAACAAGGGCAAGGTGGCCTACGGCTCCTACGGCATCGGCGCGTATCCGCACCTGGCCGGCGCGCACATGAGCCTGGCCACGCAGTCGGACATGAGCCACGTCGCCTACAAGGGCGAGGCGCCGATGATGCAGGACCTGATCGGCGGCCAGATCCAGATGGCCTACGCCAGCGCGCTGGTGGCCAAGCCGCACATCGATTCCGGAAAGATCCGCGCCATCGGCGTGAGCGGCGAGCGCCGCATGAGCACGCTGCCCAACGTGCCCACGCTCGCCGAGCAAGGCCTGAAGGACGAGGCCTACCGCGTGACCGGCTGGCTCGCCATCGCGGCGCCCGCGAAGACGCCCAAGCCCATCGTGGACCGCATCGCCGACGAAGTGCGCAAGGCCACGCAGCAGCCCGACGTGCGCGAGCGCATCGCGGCCATGGGCTTCGAGATCAAGGAAAGCTCGCCCGAACTCTTCGCCACCGCCTGGAAGGCGGAGCGCCCCGTGTGGGAGCGCCTCATCAAGCAGTCGGGCGCCAAGCTCGAGTGAGCCCTGCGCTCGCCCATTCATTTCTTCTTCATTCAAAGGAACAGCCATGAAGGTTCTGGTGCCCGTCAAACGGGTCGTCGATTACAACGTGAAGGTGCGCGTGAAGAGCGACGGCACCGGAGTGGACATTGCCAACGTCAAGATGAGCATGAACCCCTTCGACGAGATCGCCGTTGAAGAAGCGGTTCGGCTGAAGGAAAAGGGCGTGGTCACCGAAGTGATCGCCGTCTCCTGCGGCGACGCCAAGTGCCAGGAGACCCTGCGCACCGCCATGGCCATCGGCGCCGACCGCGGCATCCTGGTGGAAACCGCCGAAGAACTACAGCCCTTGGCCGTCGCCAAGCTGCTGAAGGCGCTGGTCGACAAGGAACAGCCTTCCCTCATCATCCTCGGCAAGCAAGCCATCGACGACGACGCCAACCAGACCGGCCAGATGCTGGCCGCGCTGGCTGATCTCCCCCAGGCCACCTTCGCCTCCAAGGTCGAAGTCGCAGGCGACAAGGCTACCGTGACCCGCGAAGTCGACGGCGGCCTGGAAACCATCTCCCTGAGCCTGCCCGCAGTCATCACCACCGACCTGCGCCTGAACGAGCCGCGCTACGTGACGCTGCCGAACATCATGAAGGCCAAGAAGAAGCAGCTCGACACGGTCAAGCCCGAAGAGCTGGGCGTGGACGTGAAGCCGCGCCTGAAGACCCTGAAGGTCGCCGAGCCGCCCAAGCGCGGTGCCGGCATCAAGGTGCCCGACGTTGCGACGCTGGTGGACAAACTGAAGAACGAAGCGAAGGTGATCTGAACATGACCGCACTTGTTATTGCCGAACACGACCACGCCAGCATCAAGCCGGCCACCCTCAACACCGTGACCGCAGCGCTGGCCTGCGGAGGCGACGTCCACGTGCTCGTGGCCGGTGCCAATGCAGCCGAAGCGGCCAAGGCAGCGGCACAGATCGCAGGCGTTTCGAAGGTCATTGCGGCCGACAGCCCGAGCCTTGCTGAAAACCTCGCCGAGAACGTCGCAGCTCAAGTCCTGGCCATCGCTGGCAACTACAGCCACATCCTGTTCCCCTCGACCGCCAACGGCAAGAACGTCGCTCCGCGCGTGGCCGCCAAGCTCGATGTGGCGCAGGTCAGCGACATCACGGCCGTGGTGAGCGCGGACACCTTCGAGCGTCCGATCTACGCCGGCAACGCCATCGCCACCGTGCAGAGCAGCGACGCGACCAAGGTGATCACCGTTCGCACGACCGGTTTCGATGCGGCAGCCGCCACGGGTGGCAGCGCAGCCGTCGAATCGGCAGCAGGCGTGGCCGACAGCGGCAAGAGCAGCTTCGTGGGCCGCGAGGTCACGAAGAGCGAGCGCCCTGAACTGACGGCAGCCAAGATCATCGTCTCGGGCGGCCGTGCGCTGGGCAGCGCAGAGAAGTTCACCGAGGTGATGGCGCCCCTGGCCGACAAGCTCAACGCCGGCCTCGGCGCCAGCCGTGCAGCCGTCGACGCGGGCTACGCCCCGAACGACTGGCAGGTGGGCCAGACGGGCAAGATCGTCGCGCCGCAGCTGTACATCGCAGCGGGCATCTCGGGCGCGATCCAGCACTTGGCCGGCATGAAGGACTCCAAGGTGATCGTGGCGATCAACAAGGACGAAGAGGCCCCGATCTTCTCGGTGGCCGACTACGGCCTCGTCGCCGATCTGTTCACGGCCGTGCCGGAACTGGTGAAGGCGCTGTAGGAGCCGCCGAAAGCGGGTCGCCTTTCTGACAAGGGCACTCGTGCGGGCAAGCGGGCAGGAAGTCGATTTCTGCCCGCCTCAGTTTTTCGCCCTTCAGGCTCGCGCGCGGGTCGTATGCATATCCTTTCGACGACAGTTCGACGCGCGCTGGGCTGAGCTGAAGCTCCTGGAATATTCTTGCTGCAGCTTTGGCTCGGTCGATTGCCAGCGCTTTCGCGTGCCGCTCGCCAATTTCAGCAGCGCCTCCGATGAAGAACTTCTCGTGATTCGGGTAGCGCTTTCGGAGCATGTCGATCCACTCTACAAGCCGAACTACCTGTTCGGTCGTCACCGCCGCCGAGTCGGTCGGGAAGTAGAGGTCGATCGATTTGACAGGACTGCAGGCGAGCGCGGGCAGCATGGGAAGCGCCATCAGCGCCGCGAGGAATTTATAGGCGGCCAAAGATTTCTCCAAAGACGACGTAGCCCGCAAGACTGTCCGCATTGGTTTTCATGCCTGCCGGGTTTGTCTTCACTGCCTCCAAAGACTGGGACAAATGATAGATGGTGTCGACGCTGTCAAAGCAGTCCGTGAAGTGCGTCACCTCGTGAATCAGCGTGCTCAGTTGCGAGTCCTTTTCAGATGACTTGGGTCGCAGGTCGCAAAATTCGAGCGCAATTGCAATCGTGTGGGTTGCGGTTTCGGGCTTGCAGACGGCAGCAACGACGCCGGGCGAAGTATCGAGCGTGCAGGAAAGAAACTTCCCCGTCTCTTTCGACATACGCACGAAGTTCTTTTCTTCCAGCCCTCGCAAAACCTGCACACAGGCAGCCAAGCCTTTTTGCAGATACTCGCGCATCGATGAATCGGCGACGCCAAACCAGAGCTTGACGCGAGATTGTGCTTCCTTGTCCCAGCGGGCCAGTTCCGGCAACCGTCTTTTTGATATCAGTGCGACGGCCAGATCGCGCAGTTCAAGCATCCGCTCGGCGAACTCCTTGTTTGTCATGCTGGGGCAGATGTTTTCAGTTTGCTCCGCCTCGGCGGGATGCGCGACAACCTCGTCCACGATCTTCTTCGATGCGGCAATCTCCTGGTCATGTGCAACCGCGTGAGTCGATGCCATCGATGCCACGCTCGACTCTGCTCCCACGGCGTACCACGCGCCGTCGTCGTATGTGGCTGTCTGCTGCAATGTAGAAAGGATCGGCTGCGGCACCGGGCAATGGCAGATCACTACGTCGCCCTCCAGCGCCGCCTCGGAGATGAATTCAGGCCGACGCGGGCCGCCAGCCTTGGCAATGATGCCCACGCTGTTACAGCCCTCGCAATACGCCCTGCCGCCGATCAGCGCAACGCGATGTCCATACAAGTCGAGCATCGGGCCGTCGTAAGGCAACACCCGCCCGCCAGCGGCCGGCGGATCGCCGACCACGAGAATTTTTCGCTCCATCGACACGTTCCCTGAGTGATTGGAACGCTGGTTGTATTTCGCCCGCAGAGACAACACTGTTGTCAATCGCAAGCTGAGCGGACCTAAGTCACGGTGTCGTGCACGTTCACGATCCAAGAACGTGTTCAACGTTTTCTGAGCAGAACGAGCAGGAATGCCAGGGGAACGAACTGCAGGCTGGTGTTGAGCAGCAGCTCGCAGTTCTTCCACGGCCGCCCGCGCCTTTCCAGCCACGCAAAGCCGCGTTCAACGACCTGATAAAGCGCTGGGCCGGCCAGGTCCGCTTGCGACGCATTGTGGAAGCTGCATTTTTTGGCAGTCTCCGCGAGTTCGTGCTGTAGCAGCGGCTTCTTCGCCGGCTTCTTCTCTAGAGTGAATGCCCCTGTCACTCGATGCCCCGCCAAGGGGAGCAGAAAGGCCCGCACACCAATCCACCACCCAGATGTTTGAAGGCTGCTTGCCTCGCGGCAGGTTGTCGGTGCGAAAGCGCTGATGCAGATGCGAGGTATCAAAAGGCGACGGCCAGGGTGTTACGAGCACCCCGGCCGTCTAACCAAGTTCGTGCAACACCTACGAGAGGACCGCACAAAAATGGCTACCAAGACTATAGCCCGGCCAACTACGCCGGTAGCTTCCGCAGAAACCGCCCAACAAGACCCGGCGGATCTTCTTGAGAACACCCTTACCCAGCTTGAAGCTCTACTGTGGGTCTGCCACGGGGAAGAGATTGATTGGTGCAGCGGTGATGGGCCTCGGCAACTGAACAATCTGCTTTGGCTTGCGGCTGAGATGGCGCGTAAGGCCGGGGAGTTGTTTCAGATGAACGAGAAGGCGCGATGTGAGGTGCCTGAGACCGGCGGTTAGTGGCTGGTCTGCGGGCCGCGAATTCGCGGCCCGCCTGGGAATGGGAGCGAAGTTGAGGGAATACCGCACTTGGGCTGTCTCAAAGCCAGTCGCAGTCGGCCACTTTCTGACGTATGCAGGCGTTCAGCTCACGAGCGCGTCTGAGGTGGTCGTGAGATAGGTCGTGGCGATCATGCTCTCAGTCCTTCGCGGCCTCTTCTGCCAACTCTTTCTGCACTTGAGCAATGGCAGCGCTCACGCGTCGCTTGAATTGCGCGGTCTGCGCCTCAAGCAGAGTCGTGTCGCCTTCTACCTGTAGCTCTTTGCGGGCCAACGTCATGATCCGTGCAAGGCGATCCATCAGTACGGCGCTTCGTGCAACAACAAAGGTGAGGTACGCGCTCCGCAGCCTGCCTTCCTCCGCCAACTCGTTGTTTCGCTCGACCCGGCCCTGGTTGATGCCCGCATTGGCACTAGCAAGCAAGTTGGAGATCATGCGCTGCTTCTGGTCTTGGCTGGGTTCAGGGTACGGCACGAAAGTTCTCGCGGCGACTAGGTACTGCTCGCGCTCCGACTCAAGCTGCTGCAGCTTGGTTTCGATGCGAGTAACCCTCTTCCTTGCGAGCCAGATCGGACGGCACTGCATCATTGCCTGGAAGAAGTGCTCGTTGATTTCTGCCTGCAACTCGCGCACTTCAAGGACGGTGCCGACCTCCGCCCACAGCCAGATCTTGTTAACCGTCGCGTTCATGCTCGAAAGCTCTTCGATGTCGGGACCGGCCTCGCTCATGTCCCTGCTTGGGAGGTCACCGATGAGGGATGCCGTCTTCTTATAGTCGTCAATGAACGTGTCGAAAAGGTCTTTGCGTGACTCAAGAGTGCGGTCAAGGCGCGCTTGCTCGCGATCACTCTCAACCTGCCTCGCGGCGGCTTCTCGCGCTTCCTTGAGTTGCCTGTTCGTGTTCCAGACTTGGTAAGCGGTCGTCACGAGGAGAGCGAGGCCCGTGAGGACGGGCCCCCACATCGCAGGTTCAAGGCCGAGGTACATGTTGTCCTGTGACTTCGGCGGCAGTTGGATGGTGATAGCTTGCGTTGCGGGGATCAGTGACGTAATTGAGTACGAAGACACGGCCGGCACAGGTTGGGTTGCTACATCCATCAAGTCTTCTCCCGAGCCTTCGCGAGGCCCTTCTCAAGTCGGCTCAACAAGTCCATAAATGCAGCCGTCTCCTCCTCGATCTGCTTATCGATCCCCAGGATACGCATGCGCTCTCCAACGACCGAGAACATGAGCCCGCTCACTAAGTTCATGACCTTCGCCAGTTCCATGATCGCCAGAATGACCGCCTCGGGACCATGCATGAAGATGGCTGAAACTTCGAACTTGTCGTCTCCCTTAGGTATCACCTCCGAGCTAAGCTGGATGCCCTCGACGTTCGGATGGGCACCGAGGTCGATGGACTTCTCATACGCCTCACTCAGCGCGGGGCCAACGCTGGGATGCTCCGCGACAACTTCTTGAATGAGAGGCCCCCATGCAAACAGCTTCCGTGAAGCCTTACGGCCGGCCTCATCATCGGCGCGACCAAGCCACGCCACTCTGTGCTCGTCCGACGTCGCGCACTTCCAAGCGTACACCGAAGACTCGATGATGCTGCGGAGCAGAACAGTGCTTTCAAATAGCTGGCCGCTCATCGCAAGGCGGCAAGCGCCGCGGAAGGTACCGAACGCCCGCATGAAGAGTTGCGCAGACGGGCGGCGAGTCGCGTCGACCTCGTGGAATAGGTCGGTTGATCGCATGACAAGTGCATGATCAATGCGAATAAGCACCTCAACCCACTCTGGAATAGCCGCAAACGACGCAAGAAGCTGCTCCTCGGTGAGCGCCAAGAAGTCGGTCAGCGCGTCGCGCCTCCATCGCTCAGGTACTGCTCGCCGATCTTCGTAGCGACTCAGCGCATTAACGCTGCCAACGGTCGTCGTAACCATCACGCTTCCTTCCCTGCCAATGCGTCGCGGACCTCACGGAGGCGGCGAAGCAGGAAGTACCACAAGTACGGGATAGCGAACACCATGAGGAAGAAGACGGCCACGACATACCAAAGGTATGGTGCTCGCCTTCGGGCCTCTTCCAGCAAGTCTGAGATTTCCTGCTGCACCCCCACAAGCGGCTTGCGTTGCTCGCGCAGCTCGTCAATCTCCAAAACGTTGCAGAACAGGCGGATGTCGAGGCCGGAACGCTGCCGCTCACGCGCACCTTCAGCTTCGCATCGCTCGATGGCCTGCATTGTCTGCCGCGTGAGTTGCCAGTCCCGGAAGTAGCCGAAGCCACACAAGACGATTGCGCCGATCAGACCCACGATAAGCGCACGGATTCCCTTGACCATGCCTCGCTCCTCGCTGTTTTGTCAATTTTACGAGGTCGGGGTCAGGTCGAGCACATTCTGCGTCGCTTACTTGGGCCGTTGCTTCTTGAATTCGTTGCTTCCGCGGCGGGCTTTGGCCGCCATCTGTCTTTCCTCGGAGGTCTTGTGCATCGGAGGGGTCAGAACGGCTTGGCTCGTCGCATGCTGCCTGTGGAATAGGGGAGCAGCTAGATCAAGGACACCGTAGCGACGCATCGCGTTCACGAATGACCGTTTTGAAGAGATCAATGTCTGCTTTGGGCCGAGGCTGCGTGAAAACAACACGGTCTAACCCCGACGTCGATCTCTCAGACCGCCCTAGGATCGATGATCGCGATATCAAGAATGGCTTGAGGCCCCTCGAAAACTTCATCTTCACGAGTTTTCACAAAGCCTCGGCCCTTTGCAGTCTCTACTGCTTCTCCGAAACGGTCGAAAGGGATTCTTCACAAGGACGTTCTTGACACCGCCATCGCGGATAGTCGGACTATTCGCAGCCGAGCAATGGACATGTACCTTTTAAAGCTCTAAGTGCTCGGTAAACTGAGATGTGAAAACGGATCGCCATAGCTCCAAAAAGTGCCACCCTTGTAGGTGTCCGGCATTTTTGGGCCAAAGAGAGCACTACGCATAGAAAGATCGACCGACACATGCTCATTGTGAGCTGCATAGTGGTAGAGCTGCAGGGCCAAGAACTGCGCTCCAATCGCGTTCAGCGCAGCCTCAAGCGTGGCATTCGAAAAATTCGCAGAGCGCTCGTGCTTCAACTTGTTATAGCTCTTGCTCCACCAATCGGGCCGTTGGCTAGTTGTCCATCCTTGCCAAGGCTTTAGAGCTAGTTGGTAACGAGCTATGGCTACCTCACACTGTGTGAGCAGCGGGTACGCGTTCATCAAAATCGGAAAGTAATCGGTGATCTTCTCCGCCTTGGAAGAGGGGGCTAGTCGCTTGCAAAGTTCCTGAAAGATCGAATCGACCTCTGCGGAAGCAAGGACGATTAACTTCGCAAATTCGTTTGAATAACACAAAAAATTATTTGGTGAAAACTCTACATACCGCGAGCAGGCGACGAGTTCGGCCTCGACCGCCAGAAAATAGTTCCAGTGCTTAGGTGTTGTTGGCACGTCCAAACTCCAAGTCGTATCTAACACCTGATTGTTCCACTCTCGCTTCGAACTCATGCAAACGGGTTGAGACTTCAGACAAGGTTGGTCACGTCCGACGTAGAAGATGGTCACATCTGATAGGTGGGGACCACTAGCAACCTGTCGAAGTCGTACCTACAGCGTGTACTTCCACAGATTCAAGTCCAAGTACCCGGCAAGCTGCATCTGGCTCAAAGACTTTTGATCTTCTTGCATAACGCGAATGATGCGCCGAACAATCGCGGGAATCGCGTACGCACACCGGACAGTCACGGGCAGTTCAGAAACGACCCGCGCAATTTTGTTTCCGTTGTACTTTTTCGGAAAGTCGCGCTCAGCCTCCCAGATTTTGCGAAGCTCCTCGGAAGGCATATGCACTGGGATATCGTCTGCCCAAACGCTACTTGAAGTACGAGGTCCCTCCAATAAATGCGGAGAAGGTGGGGATAACCTGATTTTCTCCGTTTGGTGGGTGTGATCGCCCAAATGCAGCTCATCCTCGATGAGTGCTCTCAGTATCTCGCGCGCGTCGACTCCACTCTCATCAAGGTCCAGCATGTAGAACCTCAGGCGCTCGTTGGAGTAAAGCATGCGAATGAGCGTTTGGATGCGTTGCTCCCGGCTCTTCTTGTAACGCAGTTCGCGCCGCAAACGCATCCTTTTGGTCCGAGCGGCGATCGACATGGAGGACGAACGCAACAACTCTTGCAGTTCTTTCTCCATCGCATCTGTTTCGCGCTGGCGAACGATCACGCGACCGGTGGGCCAATCATGAAGGTCCTCACCGAGTTCGGCAACGGCAAAGTGCCAGTCATTTCCAGTGAGTTCAAGCTTGCCGTCATTCGCGTACCAAGTCGCGAGTAATGGGGAAAACTCATCTTGACCTCCCCGGATCGGAAAGTGCTTTTTTGCGACTTGCTCAAAACGAGCAACCCTGCGAACGAGCTCGGGCCAAAAAAGGACTTCAACGATAAATCCCCCGCGTTTTCTCCTAGCTTCATTGAGCATCCGGACGTGCGCTTGCAACGCTTCGTCTGGAATCGCAGTCGTCAGAAGGTAAAACTCTTTCAGCGCGGGAGTGAAATTCTCGGCTTCGTCGATCTCATGGTCGATTTCCTTGATGGTGAGTTTCTTCACCGGCCAGCGGGACTTCTTCTTGCACTGCAGGCCTACAGGGTAGATGCTCCCGCGTGACGCGACGATGTCCACACCATGCTGAACTTGCCCAGCTCTCCCATGTCGCACAAGGCGCGGGTCACCCCACATGGCCTCGAAGAGGTCGGCACATAGCTCTTCAAACTGCTCCCAGAAGCGGGGCGGCGGATACTCATACGCGACTAGGTCGGACATAAAACTTCGCTGGATCTGGTGCTTAGGGCAGAGAACTGCCAAATTCAGACTGCGTTGTGATTAGCTCCCACACAGCCTCGGTCGATAGTACGCTTTGACCGGTGCCGCCGAGCATCCGCGCCCCGTCTAAAGCAAGCATCAAATGCGGTCACCCCCAGAGCCAACCGAGGCCAACAACACCCCTCGAATCTCTGCTTATCCATCGCCGGTGTCTCATGGAAGCTCAGTAGTACGCCTCCACGTGCCCATCTGCAATCCACCGCGGCGCTCGAACCGCCAACCCCACAGCCGCACTCCCCGGCGCCCTGTGCACACGCCCCGAAAGCCGCTCCCAAAGCCCCGCCCCAGGCCGAGCGGCTAAGGAAACCCCCGATACATGAATGGTCATGGACCCCCTAGCATCGGTAACAGTTTCCCTGTCGAGGTGTACGGCACGCGTCCCGGCGTCCGCCCGGTGACATGGCGTTCGTGCGTGCCTCACTGACCATCCTGCGATGACAACTCCACCCGAGTCCGGCCCAACGCTGGACGCCGCCAGCCCCCTTCCCCCCGACATCGAAGCCGCAGACGAACCGACCAAGGTTCCCCTTGCCATCGAGGACTGGCTCACGGTCATCATCATGGGCGCGCTGGCGCTCATCACTTTTGCCAACGTCATCGTTCGCTACTTCACCGATTCTTCCTTCGCCTGGACGGAAGAGTTCTCGGTGTTCCTCATGATCATGCTGGCGCTGGTGGCCGGCTCGGCGGCGGTGGCGCGCGACCGGCACATCCGCATCGAGTACTTCTCCGAAAGCGGCTCGATGGCGCGGCGCAAGCGGCTGGCGCAGTTCGGCGCGCTGATGATCGCGGTGCTCTTCACGCTCATCGGCGCGCTCAGCATCCGCATGGTGTGGGACGACTACCGCTTCGAAGAGACGACGCCCGGCATCGGCCTGCCCTCCTGGTGGTATTCGATCTGGCTGCCCATCGTGTCCTTCGGCATCGCGCTGCGGGCCGTGGGCCTCATGATCCGGCGCGGGCGCGAGACGAACTACGACTCGGACGGCAAGGGCGACGCATCGTGATCGCCACCCTGCTCTTCGTCGCCTTCGTCGTGATGATGCTGGTGGGCGTACCCATCGGCGCCGCGCTGGGGCTTGCGGGCGCCGCCTGCATCGCACTCGCCAACAGCGACGCCCAGTGGTTCGGCCTGCTGGCCGTGCCGCAGAACTTCTATGCGGGCCTGGGCAAATATCCGCTGCTGGCCATTCCGATGTTCGTGCTGGTCGGCTCCATCTTCGACCGCTCGGGCGTGGCGCTGCGCCTCGTGAACTTTGCCATTGCCATCGTGGGGCGCGGCCCCGGCATGCTGCCGCTGGTGGCGATTGCGGTGGCCATGTTCCTCGGCGGCATCTCGGGCTCGGGCCCGGCCAATGCGGCAGCGGTGGGCGCGGTGATGATCGCGGCCATGTCGCGCGCGGGCTACCCCGCGCCCTACTCGGCCAGCGTGGTGGGCGCTGCGGCGGCCACCGACATCCTGATTCCGCCTTCGGTCGCCTTCATCGTCTACTCGGTGCTGGTACCTGGCGCCTCAGTGCCGGCGCTGTTCGCAGCGGGCATGGTGCCCGGCGTGATGGCGGGCCTGGCGCTGATGATTCCGGCCGTGTGGCTCGCCCGCAAGCACAAGATGGGCGCGCTCGAGGCCACGCTGCCGCGCCCGCCTTTCTGGAAGAGCTTTCGCGAAGCGACCTGGGGGCTGGCTGCGCCGGTGCTCATCTTGGGCGGCATGCGCGCGGGCTGGTTCACGCCGACCGAAGCGGCCGTGGTGGCGGTGTTCTACGGCCTCTTCGTGGGCATGTGTATCCACCGGACCATCAAGGTGCGCGACCTGTTCGTCATCTTGCGCGAGTCGGGCGAGCTCTCGGCGGTGATCCTGCTGGTGGTGTCGCTGGCGGGCATCTTCGCGTACTCGCTCTCGACGCTGGGCGTGATCGATCCGGTGACGCGCGCCATCGTGAACTCGGGGCTGGGCGAATACGGCATCCTGGCGCTGCTGATCTTGCTGCTCATCACCGTGGGCATGTTCCTCGACGGCGTGTCGATCTTTTTGATCTTCGTGCCGCTGCTGCTGCCCATCGTGCAGTACTACAAGTGGGACCCGGTGTGGTTCGGCGTGATCCTCACGCTGAAGGTGGCGCTGGGCCAGTTCACGCCGCCGCTGGCGGTCAACCTCATGGTGTCGTGCCGCATCGCGAAGGTGCGCATGGAAGAAACCGTGCGCTGGGTGGGCTGGATGCTGTTCTCGATGTTCGTGGTGATGGTGCTGGTCATCGTCTTCCCCGAACTGGCTTTGTGGCTGCCGCGCAAGCTGGGGTATTGAAATGCGGGCAGCCGAACGCAGAAGGCGCAAAAGTTTCGCGAAGGTCGCAGAAGGAAGACCAAAATTCTTCAGAACTTCTGCGACTTCTGCGAGACCTTTGCGACTTCTGCGTTCGGCTGTTCCGCTGTCCGTTTTTTGACAACGAGGAGATAGATCAGATGAAATTCCGCCGCACCCTGCTCGGCCTCGCAGCCGCAGCCACCGCCCTGGGCATGTTCTCGTCCGGCGCCATGGCGCAGGCCGCCTACAAGCCCGAGTACAAGATGTCGCTGGTGCTGGGCCCGCCCACGCCGTGGGGCCAGGCCGGCAAGATCTGGGCCGACCTGGTGAAGGAGCGCACGCAGGGCCGCATCAACATCAAGCTGTACCCGGGCGTGTCGCTCATCCAGGGCGACCAGACGCGCGAGTTCAGCGCGCTGCGCCAGGGCGTGATCGACATGGCCGTGGGCTCGACCATCAACTGGTCGCCTCAAGTGAAGCAGCTCAACCTGTTCTCCATGCCCTTCCTGATGCCCGACTACGCGGCCATCGACGCGCTCACGCAGGGCGAGGTCGGCAAGGAGATGTTCAAGACGCTCGACAAGGCCGGCGTGGTGCCGCTCGCATGGGGCGAGAACGGCTTCCGCGAGATCACCAACTCGAAGAAGCCGATCAAGTCGCCGGCCGACATCAAGGGCATGAAGATCCGCGTGGTGGGCTCGCCCATCTACTCCGACATGTTTACCGCGCTGGGCGCCAACCCCACGCAGATGAGCTGGGCCGACGCGCAGCCCGCGCTGGCCAGCGGCGCGGTCGACGGCCAGGAGAACCCGCTCTTCCTGTTCACGGTGCTCAAGATGCAGACCGTGGGCCAGAAGTTCGTGACCACCTGGGGCTACGTGGCCGACCCGCTGGTGTTCGTGGTCAACAAGGAAATCTGGGCCTCGTGGACGCCGGCCGACCAGGCCATCGTGCGCCAGGCCGCCATCGACGCGGGCAAGGAAGAGATCGCCATCGCACGCAAGGGCCTGGTGGAAGCCGACAAGCCGGTGCTGAAAGACATCGCCGGCATGGGCGTGACCGTGACCAGCCTCACGCCCGCCGAGCGCGCCGAGTTCGTGAAGGCGACGCGGCCGGTGTACGACAAGTGGAAGTCGACCATCGGCGCGGACCTGGTGGCGAAGGCCGAGCAGGCGATTGCTGCGCGCAAGAAGTAATCCGGGGAGTAGCGATAGCCGCCGCGCCTGCTGCTCAGGCGCGGTAGCGGCTGGGGTTCGCGCCAGCCACCTTCTTCATGAGGCGCCGCAGTGCCGTGGCGTCCTGATAGCCCACCGCCCCCGCCACCTGCTGGACTGTCATGCGGCTGGATTCGAGCAGCGCGCGGGCGCGCCGCAGCCTCACGCTCTGCACCAGCGCCTGGGTGCTCTTGCCGGTGGCCTTGTGGATGTGCCGTGAGAGCGTGCGCTCCGACATGCAGAACTCGCGCGCCAGTTCGCTCACTGCGGGCGCCTCGGGCAAGGCCGATTCGACGCGCGCCGCGAGCCGCGCCACCAGGTCGTTGCCGCTGGCCAGCACCTCCGCCGCGATGAACGGCGCCTGCGCCTGGCGGCCGTCGATCAACAGCATGCGCGAGACCAGATCGGTGAGCGCGCTGCCGCAGCGCTCGCGCAGCAGGTGCAGCATCAGGTCGGTCTGCGCGAAGGCGGCGCCTGCGGTGACGACGGGGCCGTCGGAGCAGACCATGCGGTCGGCATCGACGGTGCAGCCGGGTGCCATGCGTGCTAGCAGCGGGGCGTACCACCATGAGACCGTCGCGCGCCGGCCCTGCAGCAGGCCGGCGGCGTTGAGCAGGAACACTGCCGAGCACGAGGCCGCGACCTGGCCTCCTGCCTTGGCGTGGCGCGCGAGGGCGGCGATGGCCTTGGCTGTGTCGTCGCTTTCGAGGCATCGACGGATCTCGCCCGGTGTGTTGAGGCCGAGCCCCGGCACCACCCAGGTGGAGCGATCGTCGCGCGGGCGCACGGGCAGGCGCGTGGTGTCGAGGCTCATGCCCGCGCGCAACTGCACCGGTCCGCCATGCACCGAGCACAGCCGCCAGCGGGGCGGCGCGACGCCTGCGCGCGAGGCCATCGCTTCGGCCGCGCCGAGGACGTCTATCGTGACCGCGACGCTGGAGTTGAAGGCGCCTGGCAGCACCAGCACGGTGAAGTCATGCATCTGGAGGGTTGGCCGATAAAGCCTCAAAGGAGTCGAATTGGACACTGCCATTGTGGTGAAGCCGAACGTCCAATACAAGCTTCGCGGCTTTCGCAAGACCTGAACGGCAAAGGAACTCCATGTCACAGCAACGCCCCCTGACCGAAGACGACCCGCTCGACGACTTCACCGCGCGCCAGATCACGCTCGACGGCGTCGAGAAGAAGGTCTACGTCATGGGCCAGGGCCCGGCCGTGATCGTGATGACCGAGATGCCTGGCATCAGCCCGCACGTGGCGCGCTTCGCACGTTGGGTGCGCGATGCGGACTTCACCGTCTACATGCCGTCGCTCTTCGGCCGCGACGGCGCCGTGCCCGGCGCGGAAGAAGGCATCGCGGTGTTCAAGCGCGCCTGCGTGAGCGCCGAGTTCCGCGCCTTCGCGGCCAACGAGTCGAGCCCGGTCACGCAGTGGCTGCGCGCGCTGGCGCGGCTCGCGCACGCGGAGTGCGGCGGGCCCGGGGTCGGCGCGATCGGCATGTGCTTCACCGGCAACTTCGCGCTCTCGATGATGCTGGAACCCGCGATGCTCGCGCCGGTGATGTGCCAGCCCTCGCTGCCGATGGACAAGCCCGAGGCGATGAACATGGCGCCCGAAGAGCTGGCCGCAGTGCGCGAACGGCTGGAGCGCGAAGACCTGACCGTGATGGCCTACCGCTTCGAGGGCGACAGGCATTGCAGGGCGCAGCGCTTCGCGGCCTTCCAGCAGGCGCTGGGCGAACGTTTCGTGGCGCGCGTGCTGCCCGACAGCGCGGCCAACACCCGGACGCCGCCCTTCTTCGCGCAGGTGGTCGCGAGCCCGCACAGCGTGGTGACGGCGCACCTGATCGACGAGGTGGGACAGCCCACGGTGGCTGCGCGCGACGAGATACTGGCTTTCTTCGCGCGGCGGCTGCGGCCTGGTTCGAACAAGGGCTGAACAAGCGGCGTTTTCGCAACAGGCGGTGCGCGGCTTCGGGCCGCCGCGGATGAAACCTCTGCGCGTGCTTTGCGCACTTTCCGATTCGGTTGCGCGCGGGCTCTAAAGCCTTGGTCTACGCAACGTTGCGGGTGCTCGCGCAGCAGCCGAAAATGCGTGCGCGATCAGGTGTCCGCGGCGCGTGTTGCTCTGGCAGACTGACTTGAAAGGCGCACTCTTCTTCAGCGCCTGCAAGGAGGTTCCTTCATGCATTCCAGGGCTGCTGCAGCGGCAACGCCGTCGTCATTGCCATCGCGCCTCGCGGCGACGATCTTCCCGATTCTTCTTCTCGGACTCGCCGCCCTCTTGACCGCCAGCCTCATCGCCCCGAAGGCCCACGCCGCCGACGCCACGCCGGCCACGACGCACACGCTCATCATCGACACCGACCCCGGCGCCGACGACGTGATCGCGCTGCTCTTCGCCATGGCCTCGCCCGAGCAGCTGAAGATCCAGGCGCTCACCACCGTGGCCGGCAACGTGCCGCTGGCCAAGACCTCGCGCAACGCACGCCTGGCGCGCGAGTGGGCGAAGCGGCCCGACATCGCCATCTACGCCGGCGCGCCGCGCCCGCTGCTGCGCACGCCGATCTACGCGGCCGACATCCACGGCAGCGAAGGCATTACCGGCGTGAAGGTGCACGAGCCCAGCCAGCCGCTGGCCGAGGGCAACGCGGTCGACTACCTGATCCGCACGCTGCGCGCCGCGCCCGAGAAAAGCGTGACCCTCGCGATGCTCGGCCCCGAGACCAACCTCGCGCTGGCGCTCACGCAGGCGCCCGACATCACGCGCGGCCTGCGCGAGCTGGTGCTCATGGGCGGCGCGCACTTCAACGGCGGCAACATCACGCCCACGGCGGAGTTCAACGTGTTCGCCGATCCGCACGCGGCCGAGATCGTGCTCAAGAGCGGCGTGCCGATCACCATGCTGCCGCTGGACCTCACGCACAAGGTGCTCACGAGCCCCGAGCGCATCGCAAAACTGCGCGGCCTGGGCAACCAGGCCGGCAAGACCGTGGCCGACATCCTCGACGCCTACGTGCAGCACGACATGCAGTACTACGGCCTGCCCGGCGGCCCGGTGCACGATGCGACAGTGGTCGCCTACCTGCTGCAGCCCTCGCTCTTCAGGGGCCGCAAGGTGAACGTGGAAGTCGACAGCCGCGAGGGGCTGGGCTTCGGGCAGACGGTGGTCGACTGGTACGGCGGGCTGAAGAAGCCGGCCAATGTGAACTGGATCGCGGAAGGCGATGCCCAGGGGTTCTTCGATCTGCTGACGCAGAGGATTTCGCGGCTGCCTTGAGGGCCCCGCTTCAGATCGCCGCTTCGCCTTCGCGCGACGCCTTCAGCCCGGAATGTTCGGCTCCACCAGCTGGGCCAGCGAGACCAGCGACTCCTGCCACCCCAGGTAGCACATCTCCGTCGGGATCATTTCGGGAATGCCTTCCTGCACGATCGAGACGTCGGTGCCGCAGGACACCTCGGTCAGGACCACGGTGGTCTTCATCGTGCCCGGAAGGTTCGCGTCGTCGAAGGCCGCGTCGTAGGCGATGCGCTTGCCCGGAACGAGTTCGAGGTACTTGCCGCCGAACGAATGGCTGTTGCCGGTACCGAAGTTGGTGAATGACATGCGCCATGCGCCGCCTACCACCGGCTCCATCGCGTGGACCTTGCCGACGAAGCCGAAGGGTGGCAGCCAGCGCTCGAAGGCGCCGGGCTGGACGAATGCGCGGTAGACCTTGTCCGGCGAGGTACGAAGGACGCGGTGCAGACGGACGGTGTTGGTAGCCATGATTGATTGCTCCTGAAGAAAATCGAGGACGACCCTCGATAGCACGTCGGATGAGCCTGATGAAAATCGACAGGCGCCGAGATCAGGGAAAACCCGTAGCCGCAAGACATGACCTGGCCGAAAGCAAGAAAGCCGCGCTGCCCGAATGACAGCGCGGCTTTTGCTTCCTGGCCTTGCGGCAGCCGATCAGTGCTGCAGGATCTTGTTGAGGAAGTCCTTGGTGCGCGGCTGGCGGTTTTCCGGGTGGCCGAAGAACTCGTCCTTCGAGCAGTCTTCCAGGATGCGGCCGCCCACGTCGATGAAGATCACGCGGCTGGCGACCTTGCGGGCGAAGCCCATTTCGTGCGTGACCACCATCATGGTCATGCCTTCCTTGGCGAGGTTCACCATCACGTCGAGCACCTCGCCGACCATCTCGGGGTCGAGCGCCGAGGTGGGCTCGTCGAACAGCATGACGATGGGGTCCATAGACAGCGCACGGGCGATGGCCACGCGCTGCTGCTGGCCGCCGGAGAGCTGGCCCGGGAACTTGTCCTTGTGCGCCATCAGGCCCACGCGGTCGAGCATCTTCAGGCCGCGGGTCTTGGCTTCGTCGGCCGAGCGGCCGAGCACCTTGATCTGGGCGATGGTGAGGTTCTCGGTCACCGACAGGTGCGGGAACAGCTCGAAGTGCTGGAACACCATGCCGACCTTGGAGCGCAGCTTGGGCAGGTTGGTCTTGGGGTCGTGCAGCGGGATGCCGTTGACGGTGATCTCGCCCTTCTGGAAGGGCTCGAGCGCGTTCACGGTCTTGATGAGCGTGGACTTGCCGGAACCCGACGGGCCGCACACCACCACCACGTCGCCCTTGGCGATGCTGACGGAGCAGTCGTTGAGCACCTGCACCGGGCCGTACCACTTCGATACGTTCTTGATTTCGATCATTTTTTCGGACATTTCTTTCTCCGGTTAGCCACTCAAACTGTCAGCGGATGATGGCGATTTTCTTGTGCAGGCGTTTAACGAGCCACGAAAGGGCGTAGCACATGACGAAGTACACGACGGCGGCCAGCAGGTAGGCCTCTTCAGGACGGCCGAAGTTCTTGCCGGCGGTCTCGAAGCCCTTGAGCAGGTCGTAGGCGCCGATGGCGTAGACCAGCGAGGTGTCCTGGAACAGGATGATGGTCTGCGTGAGCAGCACCGGCAGCATGTTCCGGAAGGCCTGGGGCAGGATGACCAGCTTCATGTTCTGGCTGTAGGTCATGCCCACGGCCATGCCGGCGAAGACCTGCCCGCGCGGGATCGACTGGATGCCGGCGCGCATGATCTCGGAGAAGTAGGCCGCCTCGAAGCAGATGAAGGTGATGACGGCCGAGGTTTCGGCCCCGATGGGGCGGCCGATCACGAAGGGCACCAGCAGGAAGAAGCCCAGAATCACCATCACCAGCGGCACGGAGCGCATGCCGTTGACGTAGGCCGCGGCGGGAAAGTCCAGCCACTTCTTGCCCGACAGGCGCATGAGCGCCAGCAGGGTGCCGAAGAAGATGCCGCCCAGCGTGGCCACGGCCGTCAGGACGACGCTGAAGTAGAAGCCTTTCAGCACATAGGTGCTGATGAGGTTCCAGTTGTAGAAGGAAAAGTCGAGATTCATCATGTCAGTGGCCCCCCGTGCCGCCGGCGGCGACGAAGCCCGGCACGCGCACCTTGCGCTCGATGAAGGTCATGATGCGGTTGATCAGCATGGCGCTGATGACGTAGAGAGCGATCACGCCGATGTAGATCGGGATCTGGGCCGAGGTCTCTTCACCGGCCTGCAGGTAGAACTGCGTGAGCTCGGGGATCGACACCGCGAAGGCCACCGACGAATTCTTGAAGATGTTCATCGATTCGCTGGTCAGCGGCGGCATGATGATCCGGTACGCCATGGGCAGCAGCACGAAGCGGTAGTACTGCGGCGTCGTGAAGCCCACGGCCATGCCCGCGTAGCGCTGGCCGCGCGGCAGCGCCTGGATGCCCGAGCGCAATTGCTCGGCGATACGCGCCGAGGTGAAGAAGCCCAGCGCGCAGACCACCAGCACGAAAGGCGGCAGGTCGCGCATCGGCGGGATCATCTTGGGCAGCACGAAGTACCAGATGAACACCTGGACCAGCAGGGGGACGTTGCGGAACAGCTCCACCCACGCGTTGCCGAACCGGACCAGCCAGGGGCTGTCGGGCAGCGTGCGCAACGTGCCGATGATCGAGCCCACGACCAGCGCCAGGAACAGGGCCGTGAGCGCCACGCTCACGGTCCAGCCCCATGCAGTCAACATCCATTGCAGATAGGTCTGGTCCGATCCGCGTGCGAAGCAGCTTGCGACCACTTCATTGGTGAGCGTGTCCTGGCAAAAGACCGACATGTCCAGGTTCAGCATCCATCCTCCTTCGCGGGTCAGGGCCCGCGCCCATTGCATCGAAAAGCCCGCGTCGGCAGGGTGCCGCGCGGGCTTGGCTTTTCAGGTCTCGCGACGCCTTACTTGGGGGCGTAGGCTTCCATGGGCTTGTCGTTCGGGTTGGCCCATGCGGCCTTGGTGCCTTCCGAAGCCGGCATGTTCAGGTTGACGTTGTTCGGGGGGATCGGCTGCATGAACCACTTGTCGTACAGCTTGGCCAGCGAGCCGTCCTTGATCTGGCGCACGATGCTGTCGTCGACGGCCTTCTTCAGCTTGGCATCGCCCTTGGGCAGCATGCAGGCGATGGGCTCGACCGACAGCACTTCGCCGACGATCTTGAAGTCCTTGGGGTTCTTCGACTTTGCGGCGTTGGCGGCCAGGATGGAGCCGTCCATCACGAAGGCATCGGCGCGGCCCGATTCGAGCAGCAGGAAGCTGTCGGCGTGGTCCTTGCCCATGACTTCCTTGAAGTCGACGCCTTCGGCGCGCTTGTTCTTGCGCAGCGTCTGGACCGAGGTGGTGCCGGTGGTGGTGGCCACGACCTTGCCCTTCAGGTCGGCGATGCCGTTGATGCCGGAATTGGCCTTGGTGAGGATACGGATTTCTTCCACGTAGGTGGTGTAGGCGAAATCGACGTCCTTCTGGCGGGCCGCGTTGTTGGTGGTGGAGCCGCACTCGAAGTCGATGGTGCCGTTCTGGACCAGGGGCACGCGGTTCTGCGAAGTGATCACCTGGTAGTTGATGGTCAGGGGCTTGCCGAGGTCCTTGCTCAGGTCCTTGATGATGTTCTCGGCCATTTCGGTGTGGAAGCCGACGTACTTGCCGCCGCCCAGGGTGTAGGCCAGGCCGGAAGAGTCACGCACGCCCAGGTTCACTGCGCCGCGCTCCTTGATCTTGGCGAGGGTATCGGTGGCCTGCGCGAACGCGCCGGTTGCCACGAACGCCGTCACTGCCAGCGCGAGCAATTGCTTTTTCATCAGAAGACTCCTTGGGAAATAGACAGAAAGAAACAAATTCTAGACACACACCGTGCTTGGGCACATCGGTAACCACCCCGGTGCACGGCACACTGAACTGTGCGGTTTCGCGCAGGGGTGGGCGCCCGTCTGGTGCGAGGGCCTCTTCATGACGCCGATGGCAGGGGGTTAGCAGCCTTCGTGCCTGTCGGCACGGCCGCGGGGGGAACGGGTGCGGCCAATCTTACAGGTTGCGTCAGGTTCTCCGGCACCAGCAGCGCGTCCATCTCGGCACGGGTCATGATGCCCAGCGACTCGGCCACCAGGTCGATCGGCCCGCCGGTGGCCAGGGCGGTCTTGGCGATGAGCGCGGCCTTCTCGTAGCCAATGAGCGGGTTCAGCGCCGTGACCAGCGTGACCGACTCGCGCACCCGCTTCGCAAGGAACTCGCGGTTGGCCTCGATGCCTTCCACGCAGTTGTGCTGCAGCGTGGTGCACGCGCGGCCCAGGTGCTGGATGCTCTTGAAGAGGCTCCAGCCCATGATCGGCTCGAAGGCGTTGAGCTGCAGCTGGCCGGCTTCGGATGCCAGCGTCACGGTGATGTCGTTGCCGATGACCTCGAACGCCACCTGGTTCATGACTTCCGGGATCACCGGGTTGACCTTGCCCGGCATGATCGAGGAGCCCGCCTGCCGCGCCGGCAGCCGGATCTCGCCGAAGCCGGCCTGGGGGCCGCTGGAGAGCAGCCGCAGGTCGTTGCAGGTCTTGCTGAGCTTGGTCGCCACGCGCTTGAGCACGCCCGACAGCTGCACGAAGGCGCCCGTGTCCTGCGTGGCCTCGACCAGGTTGGCGGCCTGCTTCAGCGGCACGCCGGTCTGCTCGGCGAGGTACTGGCAGGCCAGGTTCGCGTAGCCGTGCGGCGCGTTGATGCCGGTGCCGATGGCGGTGGCGCCGAGGTTGATTTCCTCGATGAGGGCGCGCGCCTCGCGCAGGCGGGCCTCGTCCTCCTCGATCATGACGGCGTAGGTCAGGAACTCCTGGCCCAGCGTCATCGGCACGGCGTCCTGCAGCTGGGTGCGGCCGATCTTGAGGATGTCCTTGAACTCCAGCGCCTTGGCCTCGAAGGCGCGGCGCAGCGAAGCCATCGACTCGAGCAGCCGGCCGATGGCGAACCACAGCGCCAGGCGCACCGCGGTGGGGTACACGTCGTTGGTGCTCTGCGAGGCGTTGACGTGGTCGTTGGGGTGCAGCACGTCGTAGCGCGCCTTCTCGTGGCCCAGCTTCTCCAGCGCGAGGTTGCAGATGACCTCGTTGGCGTTCATGTTGGTCGAGGTGCCGGCGCCGCCCTGGATCACGTCGACCACGAACTCGTCGAGCAGCTTGCCCTCGACGATGTCGTCGCAGGCCAGGATGATGGCCGCGGCGCGGTCGCGGTCGATGGCGCCGAGGTCGGCGTTGGCCCGGGTGGCGGCCTTCTTCACGTAGGCCAGCGCGCGCACCAGGTCGGGCATGGCCGAGATGCGGGTGCCGGAGATGGGGAAGTTCTCGACCGCTCGCGCCGTGTGCACGCCCCAGTAGGCGATGGCGGGGATCTGCTTCTCGCCGAGGAAGTCGTGTTCCGTCCTGAAATTGGAGCTCATGGGAGGTTCCTCGGCTTAAAAAAAAGCACGCGCAGGGCGCGTGCCGTGGGTTGGGATCGTGACAGCGAAAAGCAGCCGCGACTGTAGTGGCGCCGGATTCGGTGCGCCAATGCCTTTTGCGGGAGGGCCTATGCGCGGCATTTATAGATTGTGCGATGCACAAATTCCGGTGAAGCCGCCCTGCCGTCAGCGCTGCGGCTGGGTGCCGACGAGATAGGACCACAGCGCATCGGCCGTGCGCTTGGGCTGCAGGGTGTCGGCCGCCTTCAGCGCGGCGCGGCCGGCGCCGGCCTTGAGCGGAGCCGGCGTGCCGGGGCGTTCCCGGTACGCGCGGATCTCCATGGTCGCCTCCAGGCTGTCGATCTCCGGCGGCAGCGCGCTCACCAGCTTGCGCGCCTTGATCTCCTTGCGCACCGCGCTCTGCGGCAGGAAGGCGATGCCGTGCCCTTCGAGCGCCATCACCTTCAGGCCCTCGGCCATGTCGGTCTCGTAGACCCGGTCGAGGTGGATGGCGGTGCCCGATTCCTTCAGCAGCTGGTCGACCACGCGGCCCAGGTAGGCGCCCGGCGCATAGCCCAGGTACGGGAGCGGCTGGCCCGGGCGGCCCGGCAGGCGGTAGCGCGGCGCGCCCTCGGCGTCGGCCTTGACCCAGGGAGCGACGGTTTCCTGGCCGAGGCTGACCATCTCGTACTTGTTGGCGTCGAGCTGCAGCGGCTGCGAGGGGTGGTGGTAGGCGATCAGCAGGTCGCAGCTGCCTTCGACGAGGCGCAGCACCGCGTCATGCACGTTGAGCGCGATCAGCCGGCTCTTGATGGGCCCGAAATGCTCCCTGAGGCTGGTCACCCAAGAGGGAAAGAAGGTGAAGGCCAGCGTGTGCGGCACCGCGATCTCGATCACGTCCTGCCCGGCGGCCGAGTGGCCGCGCAGCATGGCGCGGGTGCTCTGCAGCGACTGCAGCATCTCGATGGCCTGGCTGTAGAGCGTCTGGCCCGCGGGCGTGAGCCGGGTCGGGTACGAGCTCCGGTCCACCAGGTCGGTGCCGGCCCAGCCTTCGAGCGCCTGGATGCGGCGGGAGAACGCCGGCTGCGTCACGTGCCTCAACTGGGCCGAGCGGCTGAAGCTGCGGGTTTCCGCAAGGCTGATGAAGTCTTCGAGCCACTTTGTTTCCATACGCGGCGATTATGCGAGCGCCGCGCCATACTGGGCGCCCCCTCCTTTTCCCTCATCCGCCATGCCTCAAGCCGACCTGCTCGACCTCAGCGCCACCGAACTCTCCCGCCGCATCGCCGCGCGCGAGGTGTCCTGCCGGGAACTGATGCAGGCCTCGCTGGCCCGCATCGAGGCGCTGAACCCGCGCTTCAACGCCATCGTGTCGCTGCGCGATCCGCAGCAGTCGCTGGCCGAGGCGGACGAGCGCGACGCCGAGCTGGCACGTGGCGAACGGCGCGGCTGGATGCACGGCTTTCCGCTGGCAGTGAAGGACCTGAGCCATGCGGCCGGCCTGCCGACCTCCATGGGCTCGCCGCTGTCGCCGCGCTCCGCCGCCCGCGCAGACAGCCTGCACGTGGCGCGCGCCAGGGTCGCCGGCGCCATCGTCATCGGCAAGACCAACACGCCCGAGTTCGGGCTCGGCTCGCACACCTACAACCCGGTGTTCGGCATCACCCGCAACGCCTACGCGCCCGAGCGCAGCGCGGGCGGCAGCAGCGGCGGTGCGGCCGTGGCGCTGGCCCTGGGCATCCTGCCCGTGGCCGACGGCAGCGACATGATGGGGTCGCTTCGCAACCCGGCCGCCTTCAACAACGTGATCGGCATGCGCCCCTCGCGCGGACGCGTGCCGGGCAACCCCGACGAGGAACTCTTCTTCCAGCAGCTGGGCTGCGAAGGTCCGATGGCGCGCACGGTGGAAGACGCGGCGCGGCTGCTGGCCGTGCAGGCGGGCTTCGACGCGCGCGTGCCGCTGTCGTCGCCGCATGCCCTGCCCTCGCCCGACGAACTGCGGCTGGAGGGCGACGGCAAGGGCCTGCGCATCGGCTGGCTCGGCAGCATCTGGCCCGACCTGCCGCTGGAAGCCGGCATCCGCGAACTCGGCGAGAAGGCACTCGGCACCTTCCGCGACATCGGCTGCGAGGTCGAGCCCTGCACGCTCGACGTGCCTCGCGAGCACAACTGGAGCGCCTGGCTGCGACTGCGGCAGCTGCTGGTGGGCGGCAAGCTGGGCGCCTACCTGAGCGATCCGAAGCTGTTCGCGCAGCTCAAGCCCGAGGCGCAATGGGAGATCGAGCAGAGCCGGCACCTCGACGCGGCCTCGCTCTACCAGGCTTCGGTGTACCGCTCGAACGTGTACCGTGCCTTTCTCAAGCTCTTCGAGCGCTTCGACTTCGTGCTGGCGCCGACGGCGCAGGTCTTTCCCTTCGACGCCGAGTTGCACTGGCCTTCCGAAGTGGCCGGCGTGAAGAGCGACACCTATCACCGCTGGATGGAGATCGTCACGCCCTTCACGCTGGCAGGGCTTCCGACGCTCAACGTGCGCGCGGGTTTCGGCGAAGGCGGGCTGCCGATGGGACTGCAGCTGGCGGGGCCGATCCATTCGGACCTCGAGGTGCTGCGGCTCGGGCATGCGTATGACCAGGCATGCAGCTGGGCGGCGCGCCGCCCCTCGGTATTGGCTTGACTCCCTCCCCCGGCGGGGGAAGGAGCAGATGCATCAGATCGGCGTGACGACGCCGCGCCCCGCGAAGTGCCCTTCGGCATTCGCGAGGAAGTGGTCCACCGACTTCTGCGTCGCCTCGGGCGACCAGCCCGCCATGTGCGGCGTGAGCAGCACGTTGTCCAGCCCGATCAGCGGCTCGGGCCGCTTCGGCTCGCTCTCGTACACGTCGAGGCCTGCACCGGCGATGCGGTTCTCGCGCAGCGCCGCGGCCAGCGCCTCGGTGTCGACCACGCTGCCGCGGCCGATGCTCACCAGGTAGCCCCGCGGCCCCAGCGCGTCGAGCACTTCGGCATTGACCAGGTGCTTCGTCGCCGGTCCGCCCGGCGCGGCCAGCACGAGGAAGTCGGCCCATGCGGCGAGCGACTTCAGGTCGTCGAAGTAGCGCTGCGCCGCGCCCTCCTTCGGCTTGCGGTTGTGATAGCCCACTTCCATGTCGAAGGCCGCGGCGCGCTTGGCGATCTTCTGGCCGATGGTGCCCATGCCCAGGATGCCCAGCTTCTTGCCCGACACGTTCGGCGGCTGCGGAATCGCTTCGCGCCACACGCCTTCGCGGCACAGCCGGTCGAGCTTGCGGAACTCACGCACGATGCCGATCAAGAGGCCGAAGGCGTGGTCGGCCACGCAGTCGTCGTTGGTGCCGGCACCGTTGGCGGTCGCGATGCCGCGGGCGCGCGTCACCTCGAGCGGCACGCCTTCGTAGCCCGCGCCCATGCAGCAGACCAGCTCCAGCGCGGGCATCGCGTCGATCTCCTCGGGCGTGATGCCGATCACGCCGATGGTCAGCACCGCGCGGAACTTCCTGCCGTGCTGGGCAATGGCAGCCGCGCGCTGCCCGGGGTCGAAGGCGTAGGTCATGTCGTAGACCTCGGCGATCTGGGCCTGGTGGGCGCTCGAGAGGCTGTTGAGCACCAGCAGGGGGATCTTGTTCGACACGTCTGAACTCCTGGAATCGATAAAAAATAAGGAACGGATGATCGCGCTACATCAGCGGTCCTGCTTCGCTCTTCTGCAAAGCCCACATCTGCGCGTAGCGCCCCTGCTTCGCGAGCAACTGCGCATGCGTGCCGCGCTCGACGATCACGCCGCTTTCGAGCACCAGGATCTCGTGCGCATCGACCACCGTCGACAGCCGGTGCGCAATGACCAGCGTGGTCTTGCCCTGCGCGGCATTCTTGAGTTCGGACTGGATGGCGCGCTCGTTGGCCGAGTCGAGTGCCGAGGTGGCCTCGTCGAAAATCACGATCGGCGGGTTCTTCAGCAGCGTGCGCGCGATGGCCACGCGCTGCTTCTCGCCGCCCGAGAGCTTCAGGCCGCGCTCGCCCACCGTCGTTTCGTAGCCCTTGGGCGTGGCCACGATGAAGTCGTGGATGCGCGCGGCGCGGGCGGCGGCTTCCACCTCTTCACGCGTGGCGCCGGGGCGGCCGTACGCGATGTTGTATTCGACGGTGTCGTTGAAGAGCACCGTGTCCTGCGGAACGATGCCGATGGCCTTGCGCACGCTCGACTGCGTCACTTCGCGGATGTCCTCGCCGCCGATGGTGATGCGACCTTGCTGCACGTCATAGAAGCGGTACAGCAGCCGCGCCAGCGTCGACTTCCCCGAGCCCGAGGGGCCGACCACAGCCACCGTCTTGCCGGCCGGGATCTCGAAGCTCACGTGCTTGAGGATGGGCCGGGCAGGCTCGTAGGCGAAGCTCACGTCCTCGAAGCGCACCGTGGCGTCGGCGCCGGCCAGCGGCTGCGAGCCGGGCGCATCGCGCACCTCGCGCTCCTTTTCCATCAGCACGAACATCTTGTCGAGGTCGGTCAGGCTCTGCTTGATCTCGCGGTAGATCACGCCCAGGAAATTGAGCGGAATGTAGAGCTGGATCATGAAGGCGTTGACCATCACCAGGTCGCCCAGCGTCATGCGCCCGTCGACCACGCCCGAGGTCGCGCGCCACAGCATCAGCACCAGGCTGATGGCGATCAGCGCCTGCTGGCCGGTGTTGAGCATGCTCAGCGTGCGCTGGCTCTTGATGGCGGCCTTGCGGTAGCGGTCGAGGCTGGCGTCGTAGCGGCCGGCCTCGAAGTCCTCGTTGTTGAAGTACTTGACGGTCTCGTAGTTCAGGAGCGAATCGACCGCGCGGCTCTGCGCCACCGAGTCGAGCTCGTTCATGGTCTTGCGGAACTTCGTGCGCCACTCGGTCACGGTGACGGTGAAGACGATGTACAGCACCAGCGCCGCCACCGTGATCCACACGAAGAAGGCGTCGAACTTCACGCCCAGGATGGTGAGCACCAGCACCAGCTCGATGATGGTGGGCACGATGCTGTAGAGCGACATCGAGATCAGCGAATGCACGCCGCGCGTGCCGCGCTCGATGTCGCGCGTCATGCCGCCGGTCTGGCGCTCCAGGTGAAAGCGCAGGCTCAGCGAATGCAGGTGGCGGAACACCTCCAGCGCGATCTGCCGGGCCGTGCCCTCGGTGGCCTTGGCGAAGATCAGCTCGCGCAGTTCGCTGAACAGCGAGGTCGAGAAGCGCAGCAGCCCGTAGGCCAGCAGCAGCCCGATGGGCACGATGAGCAGCGCCTGGGCCAAGTCCGGAGCACCGGGCTTGGGCGTCATCGTGTCGACCAGGTTCTTCAGCAGCACCGGCACGCCGACGTTGGCCACCTTGGCGCCGACCATGAAGGCCAGCGCGGCGAGCACGCGCCACTTGTACTGCCAGAGATAGGGGAACAGCCGGCGCAGGGTCGCCCAGTCGGAGCGATCGCCTGCGGGTGCCGGCGCCTGGCCGCCGGCGGCGTGGGAGGAAGGAAGGGCTTCGCCGCTGCGGCGCATGGGGGACAATCGTGGTTGCTTGTTTGTTCCAGATTGTGCCCATGTCAGATACTTCCAGTGCCGCCTCCACGGCCGCCGCCACCCTCAAGAGCCTGCCCACCGACATGGAGCTGGTGCTCAAGGTCATTCCGATGCCGGCGGACTGCAACGCCAACGGCGACATCTTCGGCGGCTGGGTCATGGCCCAGTGCGACCTGGCCGGCTCCGTCATCCCCGCGCGCTACGCCAAGGGCCGGCAGGCCACGGTGGCGGTCAACGAGTTCATCTTCAAGCAGCCGGTGCGCCTGGGCGACATCCTGTCGTTCTATTCGAAGCTGGTGCGCATCGGCCGCACGTCGGTCACGGTCATGGTCGAAGTCTTCGCCGAGCGCTTCCGCGCGCAGGGCGAGTACATCAAGGTGACGCAGGCCACCTTCACCTACGTGGCCATCGACGACAACGGCCGTCCGAGGCCGATCGAGAAACCGGACGCCTGATTCGCGGCTGAAGGGGCCGGACAGCCGAACGCAGAGGGCGCGAAGGTTTCGCGAAGGACGCGAAAGAAAAACCAGATTTCTTTGGATTTCTTTGGATTTCTTCTGCGATCTCTGCGGAACCTTCGCGCCCTCTGCGTTCGGCTGTCCGCTCCCCCGAAACCTCAAACCCCAGGGTCGCGCACCCGCTCGAAACGTTCGAACTCGCGGTTGACCCACCGCCCGTCGCGCCGCTCCACACGGCGGATGTACACCGTCTGCACGATGTCGCGGGTGTGGGCATCGATCTCGACAGGCCCGCGCGGGCTTTCGAGCTTCAGCCCGCGGAACGCATCCACCAGCCGCTCCCCGCCCGCGTTGCCGCGTGCGACGGGCGAGGCCATCGCGGCGTCGATGGCCTCCAGCGCGTCGTGCGCCGCGACCGCGAAATAGCCGGGCCGCAGATGGCTGCCGTATTCGGTCTCGAAGACGCCGGTGAAGCGCCGGTTGGCCGGCGAGTCGTGGGCGAAGGAATAGTGGTGGCTGGTGACGAGCCCGTCGGCCAGTTCGCCGATGCCTTCCAGGTAGTGGTCGTCGGTGGCGTCGCCCGTGGCCAGCAGGCGGATGCCGGTGTCGGCCATGCCCCGGTCGCGCCAGAACTTGAGGAAGGTGGCCGGCATCTGCCCCGAAGGCAGGAAGAAGAACACCGCCTGCGGCTTCAGTTCGCGCAGCCGCAGCATGTAGGCCGAGTAGTCCAGCGTGGCCAGCGGCACCCGCAGCATCGCGCCGATGCGGCCGCCGCCCGCGGTGAAGCCCGAGACGAAGGCGCTCTCGGCATCGACGCCCGAGGCGTAGTCGGCCACCACGGTGCAGACGTCGCGCAGCCCCTGCTGCAGCGCCCATCGGGCCAAAGGCATCGTGACCTGCCCGATGGTGAATGACACGCGCACCGCATACGGGCAGCGCGCCGTGATGCCCGAGGACGCCGCGTTCATCACGATCAGCGGCAGCCTGGCCTGCGTGGCGACGTTGCCGACGGCGTAGGCGTTGGAACTGAAGTCCAGGCCCGCGAGCAACTCGACGCGCTCGCTTTCCACGAGGTCGAGCGCCTGGCGGCGGGCCTGGTCGGGCGCACTGCCCGGCACGTCGCGCCGCAGCAGTTCGACCGGCCTTCCGGCGATGTGCTGGTTGTGCGCCGCGAGCCACACGGACATGCCGGCATCGAACTGCCGACCGCCGCCCGCGTAGGGGCCGGACCATGAACCGATGACGCCGATGCGCAGCGGCCGGATGCGCGCCAAGGCCAGCGAGGGGGCGGCCAGGGTGCCGGCCAGCAAACCTAAAGTACGCCTGCGAGAGATGCCGGATGCTACTTTTTCAGTAGCATCACTCGCCCGTTGGCCGGGCGTCGTGAGCGTTCTTGTCTCCTGATCTTGCACGCCGGCCAGTGTAAGCGCGCAAGCCTCCGCAGACGACGCAGACCCTTTTCAGATCTTGCTGAAATCCGGCTTGCGCTTTTCCATGAAAGCGCTGAAAGCCTCCCGCGCAGCCGGTTCGCGCAGCATGCGCCCGAAGCTCGCGCCCTCCTCGCCCATGCGCTCCAGCACGGCGGGCATCTGGCCCTTCTTCAGCAGGCGCTTGGTTTCCACCAGCGCGCTCAGTGGCTTGGCCGCCAGCTTGCGCGCCTGCGCCTGGGCGATGGCGTTCGCCTCGGTCGGCGGCACCACGCGGTTGACCAGGCCCACTTCGAGCGCGGCCTCGGCCATGAAGGGTTCGCCCAGCAGAAGCGCCTCGGCGGCGCGGTGGTAGCCCAGCATCTGCGGCACCAGCAGGCTCGAAGCCGCCTCGGGGCACAGGCCCAGGTTCACGAAGGGCATCGAGAAGGCGGCGTTGTCGCCCGCGTAGACGAGGTCGCAGTGGAACAGCATCGTGGTGCCGATGCCGACGGCCGGACCGCACACCGAAGCGACGAGCGGCTTGGGAAAGGTCGCGATGCCCCGAAGGAAGCGGAACACCGGCGATTCCTGCGTGGCCGGCGGTGCATTGAGGAAGTCGCCGATGTCGTTGCCCGCGCTGAAGATCGTCGGGTCGCCCTGGATCAGCACGCAGCGCACGGCCGCATCGGTTTCGGCTGTGGCGAGTGCGTCGGCCAGTTCGGCGTACATGCCGCTGGTGATCGAGTTCTTCTTGTCGACGCGGTTGAAGGTGATGGTCATCACACCGGCTTCGGTGTGGACGAGGATGTCGCTCATAGAAAGATCCTTGAATGAAACGGGTGGTGCCGCCCTCAGGCGGCGTCGAGTGCTTCGCGTACGAAATCGAGCCGGTCCTGGCCCCAGAACATTTCGTCGCCGACGAACATGGTGGGCGCGCCGAACACGCCTCGCTCCACGGCTTCCTGGGTGACGGCCTTGAGCCGGTCCTTGGTTTCCTGCGCACCGGCCAGCGCGAGCAGCGCGGGCGCGTCGAAGCCCGCATTCTGCAAGACGGCGCCGACGGTCGCCGGGTCGTTCATGTTCCGGGGCTCCACCCACATCGCATGGTAGACCGCGTCCACATACGCGCCGAAGCGCTCGGGCTCCTTCATCTGGATGCCGGTGGCGCCGCGCATCAGCAGCAGCGTGTTGATCGGGAAGTGCGGGTTGTGCGCGAAGGGCACGCCGTAGCGCTTCGCGAAGCGCTGGAGGTCCGTCGTCATGTACGGTCCCTTGGGCTTGATCTCGGCCGGCGAATGGTTGCCGGTGGCCTGGAACACGCCGCCGAGCAGCATGGGCTTCCACACCAGCTGCGCGCCGGTGTCGGCGCACACGTGTGGCAGCTGCGTCGCGGCCAGGTAGGCGGCGGGGCTGCCGAAGTCGAAATAGAAGTCGACGGATTTCGTCATTGCTCTTGTCTCCTTCCTGGAATTCTTCAAAACTTCTCGGACCACGGGCGCAGGTCGAGCTCGTGCGTCCAGGCGTCGCGCGGCTGCGAGTGCAGCATCCAGTAGCTGTCGGCGATGTGGTCGGGGTTCAGGATGCCGTCGCTTTCCTTCAGCGCATAGCGCTCGGGGAAATTGCTGCGGATGAACTCGGTGTCGATGGCGCCGTCGACCACCACGTGCGCGACGTGAATGCCCTGCGGCCCGAGCTCGCGCGCCATCGACTGGGCCAGCGCGCGCAGCGCCATCTTGGCGCCCGAGAAGGCGCCGAAGTTGGCGCCGCCGCGCAGCGAGGCCGTGGCGCCGGTGAAGATGATCGTGCCGCGATGGCCGGTCTTCGGCATCTCGCGCGCCACCATGCGTTTGGCCACTTCGCGCCCGTTGAGAAAGCCCGAGAAGCAGGCCATCTCCCACACCTTGAAGTACTTGCGCGCACTTTCGGTGAGGATGCTCTCGGGCACGTTGGCGCCGATGTTGAACACCATCACCTCGATGGGCCCGATGGTCGATTCGATCTGCTCGACGAGCGCGACCACTTCCTCTTCCTTGCGCGCATCGCATGCGAAGGCATGCGCGCGGCCGCCGTCGGCCTCGATCTGCGCCACCAGCGGCTGCAGCTTGTCGAGGCTGCGCCGCGTGACGCAGGTGGCATAGCCTTCGCGCGCGAAGCGGCGGGCGATGGCACCGCCGGTCGCGTCGCCAGCGCCGACGATGAGTGCGGCTTTCTGCAGGGCGGCCATGGTGCTATTCCTTGTAGTAGACGATCTGGTTCGAGGTGGCGAGCAGCACGCCCTTCTCGCTCCACAGATGCGCCGTCTGGTCGAAGAAACCGTTGAAGAACTGCTGTCCCGCGGCGCGGCCCAGCAGGTAGCCCGTGCCGACCTCTGCAAGCTGCTGCGGCCCGGCATGGAAGTAGGTGGTGATCGACACCGTGCCCGCCGGCACGTGCTTCGCGCGGCGCAGCCAGACGCGCGGATAGAACATGTCGCTCATCGCGGCGAGCGATGCGAAGTCCAGCGGCCTGGGCTCGGCATCGCGCAGCCAGATGCGCGTCTCGCTGTGTTTCAGGCTCTCGTCCCACTTGGCGGGAATGCCGCCGCTGAAGGGGCGCATCTCGTACTGCTTGATCCACGCCACGCCCGAAGGGCCGATGCTCATGCGCTCGACCGTCTCGGGCCTGGGCGATTCGGGCATCGGCATGTCGCTCTCGCCCCATGTCTCGCGGCGCGCGGCCGTTACCACGGTGGCGGTGGTCGTCATGTTGGGCGCGCCGCTGGCGCCGGCCTGCGTGATCTGCACCGTCCAGTGCTGCGTGGAGCGGTTGGTACGCACGGCCGTGGCCTGGATGTCGAAGGCGCCGGCCTCGATGGCCGCTGCGTAGTTGACCGTGATCGCGATGGGCGTGCCGAGCACGTCGGGGTGCTGCATAACCGACTGCAGCGCGAGCGCCGCGGTGGTTCCGCCGAAGGGCCCGACCATGTTCCAGTAGTCGGGGCTGGTCATGCCGGTGAAGTGCCCCACGCGGATGTCGCTGTGGTGGATCTTCAGGGCCTTGTCGAAGGGGTGCGTGCTCGTCGTCATGGCAGGCAGTGTGCCTCCGCTGGCCCGCGTCACGCAGTCGTGTGCGGGACGTTGGCGTGCTGCACCGCAGTACGGTCCGTCAATGCGGCGAGCCGGTTCAGCTTGTCCACCGTGCTCGGCCAGAGGCTCTGGCTGAACTGCTCGCGGAAGAAGCCGAAGTGGCCGATGCGGCGCGCCTGCACGTCGGCCGGCGCGATGCGCTCGACCGCGCTCGGCGCGCCGGCATAGAGGCTCACGAGGCTGTTGGTGCCCGCGAGCGTCATGAGTTCGTCGTCGGTCATCGACAGCGCGAGCACCGGAAAGCGCACGCGGTTGTAGCTGCGCGCGGCGAGTTCGCCCTCGGCGCCGACGCTGTAGCGCGGGTTGAGGCACCAGCGCCGCCATTGCAGGATCACCCCGCGCGGCAGGTCGCCCACCTTCTTGAGCTTGCGCCCCGGGAAGTAGCCGAACAGCCGCGTGACCAGTGGCACCAGCACGAACCAGAAGTACAGGATGGTGCGCTTGAGCTTCGGCGCGTTCTCGCGCCAGTAGCCGCTGCCGGCCGCGATGCTCACCAGCCCGTCGACCTGCTCGGGCCGCTGCAGGAAGCCCGGCAGCTGCGCGCCGAGGCTGTGGCCCAACAGGTAGAGCGGTTCGCTGGGCAATGCAGCCTTGGCCGCATCGATCACCGCTTCGTAGTCGTGGGCCCAGTCGAACAGGTCGGCATCGACCTCGCGCAGCGGCACATCGCCGCGCGAGTCGCCCGAGCCCCGATAGTCGAAGGTCCAGACGCGCAGGCCCTGCTGCGACAGCCACTGCGCGAAGGGCTCGTAGAAGGACTGGCGCACGCCCATCGCGCCGCCGATCACCACGCTCGCGCGAGGCGTGCCGGCGGGTTCGTAGCGGCGCACCGCCAGTTGCTGTGCGCCGCCGTCGACCGGAAGCTGCTGCGTGTGCATGAAGCTGTCTCCTTCGTTGTGCCGGCACTCGTCGCGGTGCCTTGCGCGTCGTCTATCAGACGCGTTCAAAGATCCCTGCGGCGCCCTGGCCCATGCCCACGCACATCGTGACCATGCCGTACTTCAGGTTCTCGCGGCGCAGCGCGTGCACCACGGTGGCCGAGCGGATGGCACCGGTGGCGCCCAGCGGATGGCCCAGCGCGATCGCGCCGCCCATCGGATTGACCTTCGACGCATCGAGCCCCAGCGTGTTGATGACGGCCAGCGACTGCGCGGCGAAGGCTTCGTTGAGCTCGAACCAGTCGATGTCCTCGTGCTTCAGGCCGGCATAGCGCAGCGCGGCGGGAATGGCCTCGATGGGGCCGATGCCCATGATGTGCGGCGGCACGCCCTTGCTGGCGAAGCTCACGAAGCGCGCGAGCGGCGTCAGGCCGAACTGCTTCACCGCCTTCTCGCTGGCCAGGATGAGCGCACCGGCGCCGTCCGAGGTCTGCGAGCTGTTGCCCGCCGTCACGGTGCCGCGCGCGGCGAACACGGTGCGCAGCTTGGCCAGGCCTTCGAGGCTGGTGTCGGGGCGCGCGCCTTCGTCGAGATTGACGGTGCGGGTCCTGGCGATGGACTCGCCGGTCTCCAGGTTCGGCGTGCGATCGGTCACCTCGATGGGCGTGATCTCGTCGGCGAACTTGCCGGCCTGCTGCGCGGCCAGCGCCTTCTGGTGCGAGGCGAGCGCGAACTCGTCCTGCGCCTCGCGGCTCACCTTCCACTGCTGCGCCACCTTCTCGGCCGTGAGGCCCATGCCGTAGGCGATGCCCACGTCGCCTTCGCGTTCGAAGATGGCAGGCGACAGCGACGGCGAGTTGCCCATCATCGGCACCATGCTCATGCTCTCGACACCGGCCGCGATCATCACGTCGGCCTCGCCCACGCGGATGCGGTCGGCGGCCATCTGCACGGCCGACAGGCCCGAGGCGCAGAAGCGGTTGACGGTGATGCCGCCCACGCTGGTCGGCAAGCCAGCCAGCACCGCGCCGATGCGCGCGACGTTCAGGCCCTGCTGCGATTCGGGAATCGCGCAGCCGCAGATGATGTCTTCGATGGCCTTCGGGTCGAGGCTCGGCACCGCCGCGAGGGCGGCGCGCAGCGTGGTGGCCAGCAGGTCGTCGGGGCGGTAGTTGCGGAAGTAGCCCCGGTGCGACTTGCCGATGGGGGTGCGGGTGGCGGAGACGATGTAGGCGTCTTGGACTTGCTTCATGGCTTGAGATTCCTGGTGTCTTGTCTTGCTCGTTCGCCCGATGGGACGGCGGCTTTCTGTCTTGCTCCCTCTCCCGCTTGCGGGAGAGGGTTGGGGTGAGGGCTGTCTTCCTGCAGCGCCTGCAGGATCCGCTCCCGCACCGCGTCGGTCTGCGTCAGCACTTCTTGGTTCCAGAAGCGAAGCACGCGATAACCCTGAGCTTCGATGAAGCGCGTGCGCTCCTCGTCGTACGCGACAGCCTCGGCGTGCTGCCCGCCGTCCAGCTCGACGATCAGCTTCGTTTCGATACATGCGAAGTCTGCGAAGTACGGGCCGATCGGACGTTGGCGGCGGAACTTGAAGGTGGCCATGCGGCGGTCGCGCAGGTGGTGCCAGAGCAACGCCTCGGCATCGGTCGGGGTCGCGCGAAGGCTGCGAGCCCTCACCCTAGCCCTCTCCCGCGAGCGGGAGAGGGAACCGGCCGTGTCGAGGTTTTCGCTCATGGTCCTTGCGAGATCAGTTGCGCACTGGCTTGCCGGTGCTGAGCATCCCCATGATCCGCTCCTGCGTCTTGGGATGCACGATGAGCGAGCAGAACGCCTTGCGCTCCAGCGTCATCAAATATTCCTCGGTCACGAGCGAGCCCGCGTCCACGTCGCCGCCGGTGACCACGTTGGCGATCAGGCTGGCGATGTGGAAGTCGTGCGCGCTGATGAAGCCGCCGTCGCGCATGTTCACGAGCTGGCCCTTGATGGTGGCGGCGCCGCTGCGGCCCGCAACGCGGAAGGCGCGGCGCAGCGGGGGGCGGTAGCCGGCGTCGGCCATGGCCTTGGCCTGCTGCAGGGCCACATACAGCAGCTCGTCCTTGTTCGGCACGATCACGTCGCTGTCGAGCAGGTAGCCCAGCTTCTTCGAGTCGAGCGCGCCGGTGCCCACCTTCGCCATCGCGGCGGCGGTGAAGCCTTCGGTGAGGAAGGGCAGCAGGTCGGTGCCGGTGGAGGCCGAGGCGTTCTCGGCCGCACGGCGGGCGATGTAGGTCAGGCCGCCCGCGCCGGGGATCAGGCCCACGCCCACTTCGACCAGGCCGATGTAGCTTTCCATCGCGGCAACGCGTTTGGCCGAGTGGATGGCCAGCTCGCAGCCGCCGCCCAGCGCCATGCCGCGCACGGCGGAGATCACCGGCACGTTGGCGTAGCGGATCTTGAGCATCACGTTCTGCAGCTCTTCTTCCGCGCCCTCGACCGCGCCGATGCCCGCGACCACGAAGGCCGGCAGCATCGCCTGCAGGTCGGCGCCGACCGAGAACACCTCGTCGGGCGACCAGATCACCAGGCCCTTGTACTCGGCCTCGGCCAGCTCGACCGCGGCGCCCAGCGCCTCGGCCACGTCGGGGCTGATGGCGTGCATCTTCGAATGGATGCTGGCGATGAGCACCTCGCCATCGAGCGTCCACACGCGCACGTCGCCTTCGTCGCTGATGGTGGTGCCCGCCGTGTTGGCATCGGCCGCGTTGGCGCCGAGCACGCTCTCGGGGAAGAGCTGGCGCTCGTGCACCGGCAGGCGGCGCTGCGGCACGAACTTGTTCTGCGAGGCGCTCCACGAGCCCTCTGGCGTGTGCACGCCGCCGGCCTCGGCCACCGGGCCTTCGAACACCCACCTGGGCAGCGGTGCGCTGCTCAGCGCCTTGCCGGCGTCGATGTCTTCCTGCACCCACTTGGCGACCTGCGCCCAGCCGGCTTCCTGCCAGAGCTCGAAGGGGCCCTGCTTCATGCCGAAGCCCCAGCGCATGGCGAAGTCGATGTCGCGCGCGCTCTCGGCGATGTCGCCCAGGTGCACGGCAGCGTAGTGGAAGCCGTCGCGCAGGATGGCCCAGAGGAACTGCCCCTGCGGTCCTTCGCTCTCGCGCAGCAGCTTCAGGCGCTCGCCCGCGGGCTTCTTGAGCATGCGGCCGTACACCTCGTCGGCCTTGGCGCCGGCGGGCACGTATTCGCCGCTCTCCAGGTCGAAGCGCAGGATGTCGCGGCCGGCCTTCTTGAAGAAGCCGGCCTTGGTCTTCTGGCCCAGGTTGCCCAGCTCGAGCAGCTTGGCGAGCACGGGCGGCGTCGCGAAGTTGGCGTAGAACGGATCGGTCTCGGCGTTGAGGTTGTCCTGCAGCGTCTTCACGACGTGGGCCATCGTGTCGAGCCCCACCACGTCGGCGGTGCGGAATGTGCCCGAACTGGCGCGGCCCAGCTTCTTGCCGGTCAGGTCGTCCACCACGTCGGGCGTCAAACCGAACTTCTCGACTTCCTTCAGCGTGGCCAGCATGCCGGCGATGCCGACGCGGTTGGCGATGAAGTTGGGCGTGTCGTGCGCGCGCACCACGCCCTTGCCCAGCGTGCTGGTGACGAAGGCTTCGAGGTCGTCGAGCACCTGCGGCTCGGTGGTGGGCGTGTTGATCAACTCCACCAGGAACATGTAGCGCGGCGGGTTGAAGAAGTGGATGCCGCAGAAGCGCGGCTTCAGCGCCTCGGGCAGCGCCTCGCTGAGCTTGGTGATCGACAGGCCCGAGGTGTTGGAGGCCAGGATCGCATGCCTGGCGACGTGCGGCGCGATCTTCTTGTACAGATCGAGCTTCCAGTCCATGCGCTCGGCGATGGCCTCGATGACGAGGTCGCACTCGGCGAGCTTGTCGAGGTTGTCGTCGTAGTTGGCCTGCTCGATCAGCACGGCGTCGGCCACGTCGCCCAGCGGCGCGGGCTTGAGCTTCTTGAGGTTGTCGATGGCGCGCGTGACGATGCCGTTCTTCGGGCCTTCCTTGGCCGCCAGGTCGAACAGCACGACAGGCACGCGCACGTTGACGAGGTGGGCCGCGATCTGCGCGCCCATCACGCCGGCGCCGAGCACGGCGACCTTCTTCACTTGAAATCGGGACATGTTGATTGGTGTGTGTTGTGGGAAACCGTGCGCCGCTTACTGCACGCGGTTCCAGGTTTGGGTGCGCCAGAACGGGCCAAGGTAGCCGCGCACTTCGAGCTTCTTGCCGCCATCGACGGGCGTGAAGCTCGCGCGGTATTCCTTGCCGTTCTCGGGGTCGAGGATCTTTCCGCCTTCCCAGACGTCCTTGCCCTCGGCCTTCTTGCCGCCGCGGATGATCTCCAGGCCCGCGATGGGCTTGCCCTTGCGGTCGTCGCTGCATTCCTCGCAGACCGCGTCGGGCTTGGTGTCCTTCTTCAGCGACTTCTCGATGCGCCCGAGCAGGGCACCGTTGGCTTCTGCGATGCGAATCTCGGCCTTGACCTCGCCGGTCTTGTCATCGACGTTGCGCCACAGGCCCACCGGCGTGACGCCCGCGCCTTGCGCCATGGCGGAGGCGGCGGTGACGGTGAACAGGACGGCTGCAAGCGTTGCTTTCATGAGCGGCTCCAGGTTGGGTGTCGGTTGAGGAAGGACTCTCGGCTTCAGGCCAGTGCAGCCTCGGTGTCCATCAGCACCTTGCTGCCGGCGCGCGCGGTGCGCATCAGCGTCGCGGTCTCGGGGAACAGCTTGGCGAAGTAGAAGCGCGCGGTCTGCAGCTTGCCGACGTAGAAGGGGTCGGTGTTGCCGGCGGCGATCTCGCGCAGCGCGACCTGCGCCATGCGGGCGAACAGGTAGCCGAACACGAAGTGGCCGGCCACGCGCAGGTAGTCGACGGCGGCGGCGCCCACTTCGTCGGGGTTCTGGAAACCCTTGAAGCCGATCTCGGTCGTGAACTTGGTGAGCTGGTCGCCCAGGCCGGCGATGGGGTTGATGAACTCGGCCATCTTCTCGTTCACGCCTTCTTCCTCCACCAGCTTCGCGACGAGCTTGCCGAACTTCTTGAGCGACGCGCCGTTGTTGCCCAGCACCTTGCGGCCCAGCAGGTCCAGCGACTGGATGGTGTTGGTGCCTTCATAGATCATGTTGATGCGGTTGTCGCGCACGAACTGCTCCATGCCCCATTCCTTGATGAAGCCATGGCCGCCGAACACCTGCATGCAGGCGTTGGTGGAGATGTGGCCGTTGTCGGTGATGAAGGCCTTGACGATGGGGGTCAGCAGCGCGACCAGCTCGCCGGAGTCCTTGCGCACCTTCTCGTCGGGGTGGTTGTGTTCCTTGTCGAGCAGCAGCGTGCAGAAGATCTGCAGCGCGCGGCCGCCTTCGGCATAGGCCTTGGCCGTGAGCAGCATCTTGCGCACGTCGGGGTGCACGATGATGGGGTCGGCTTCCTTGTCCTTGGCCTTCACGCCCGAGAGCGAACGCATCTGGATGCGGTCCTTGGCGTAGGCCAGCGCGTTCTGGTAGGCCACTTCCGTCAGGCCCAGCGACTGGTTGCCCACGCCCAGGCGGGCGGCGTTCATCATCACGAACATCGCGGCCAGGCCCTTGTTGGGCTCGCCAACCATGGTGCCGGTGGCGCCTTCGATCACGATCTGCGCGGTGGCGTTGCCGTGGATGCCCATCTTGTGCTCCAGGCCAGCGCAGAAGATCGGGTTGCGCTCGCCCAGCGAGCCGTCGGCCTTGACCTTGAACTTCGGCACCACGAACAGGCTGATGCCCTTGCTGCCCTTGGGCGCGTCGGGAAGACGGGCCAGCACCAGGTGGATGATGTTGCTGGTCATGTCGTGCTCGCCGGCCGAGATGAAGATCTTGTTGCCGGTGATGCGGTAGGTGCCGTCGGGCTGCGGCTCGGCCTTGGTGCGCAGCAGGCCCAGGTCGGTGCCGCAGTGCGGCTCGGTCAGGCACATGGTGCCGGTCCATTCGCCGCTGGTGAGCTTGGGCAGGTAGGTCTTCTTCTGCTCGTCGGTGCCGTGGGCGGCGAGCGCCTCGTAGGCGCCGTGCGAGAGGCCGGGGTACATGGTCCAGGCCTGGTTGGCGCTGTTGAGCATCTCGAACAGGCACTGGTTCACCACGAAGGGCAGGCCCTGGCCGCCGAAGGCCGGGTCGCACGACAGGGCGGGCCAGCCGCCTTCGACGTACTTGGCGTAGGCGTCCTTGAAGCCCTTGGGGGTCTTCACTTCATGCGTGGTCTTGTCGAGCGTGCAGCCTTCCTCGTCGCCGCTGATGTTGAGCGGGAAGGTCACTTCGGCGGCGAACTTGCCGGCTTCCTCGATCACCGCGTTGATGGTGTCGGCGTCGGTCTCGGCATGGGCCGGAAGCGCCTTGAGCTCCTCGGCGACGTTGAGCACTTCGTGCAGCACGAACTGCATGTCGCGTACGGGGGGGTTGTAGGTAGGCATCCGGAACTCTCCTGGTCGAAGCTAGATAGAAAAAAGAAAAGGGAAAACGGAACGGGCCGCGCGCGCGGGTCAGCGCACGGTCTTGAGGCGGCGCGATGCGGCGGCCGCTTCGGGCTTGGGCGCATCGGGCGTGGCGGCGCGCGCGAGGATGTTGTCGAAGCCGACGTTGGCGCGGCCGATGGAGCCGGGCACCTGCAGGAAGCGGGCCTCGTAGTGCAGCGCGAGGATCAGGCCGTGGATCTCGAACGCCAGCTGGCGTTCGTCGGCGTCGGCGCGCAGGTGGCCTTCGCTCTGCGACTGGACGATGGCGCGCAGCACGGCCGCCTGCCAGATGCTGACCGACTCGACCAGCGCATCGCGCACCGGGCCCGGGCGGTCGTCGAATTCGGAGGCGCCGCTGATGTAGATGCAGCCCGAGTCGATCTCGGTCGAGGTGCGCTTCATCCAGTTGGCGAACATGGCGCGCAGGCGCGGCAGGCCGCGCGGCGCCTTCAGTGCGGGGAAGAACACTTCCTGCTCGAAGCGCGCGTGGTATTCGCGCACCACCGAGATCTGGAGCTCCTCGCGCGAGCCGAAGTGGGCGAAGACGCCCGACTTGCTCATCTTGGTGATTTCGGCCACGGCGCCGATCGACAGCCCTTCGAGGCCGATCTGCGCGGCCAGCGCCAGCGCCGCATCGACGATGACGGCCTTGGTCTGCTGCCCTTTCTGGGCGGCGCGCGCGGGCTTGGCGGGAACGGCTGTTGCGGTCATCGTGGAATTTCCATGCAAAAACGAACGGTCGTTCTATTTTGCAGGCCTTTCCACCCGAGGCCGCGAATTGACCTTCAGTTGTTGAAGGTTAATCGAGGCGGATCGGACCGCCATCGGGTCCGTCCCGCATCTCTCTCATGCTTTCAGGCCGGCTCAAAACTCCTGCGACACGGGTCGCAGCACGACCTCGTTGATGTCCACGTCGGCCGGCTGCTCCACCGCGTAGACCACGGCGCGCGCCACCGAATCGGCCGGGATCTGGTTGGCCTCGTAGAAGGCCTTCACGCCGGCGGCGCTCTCGGCGTCGGTGCTGCCATGCTTGAGCTCCGACTCCACCGCGCCAGGCGAGACGATGGTCACGCGCACGCCGCTGTTGCCCACCTCCACGCGCAGGCCCTCGGAGATGGCGCGCACCGCGTACTTGGTCGCGCTGTAGACGGTGCCGATCGGCGTGAACACCTTCAGCCCCGCGATGGACGCCACGTTGACGATGTGCCCGCTGCCCTGCGCCTGCATGCGCGGCAGCACCGCGGCGATGCCGTAGAGCACGCCCTTGATGTTGACGTCGATGGTGCGGTCCCATTCGTCGACCTTCAGCTTGTGGATGGGCGACAGCGGCATCACGCCTGCGTTGTTGACCAGCACGTCGATGCGGCCGAAGGCCTCGACGGTGGCCTGGGCGAGCTTCTCGAGGTCGGCGCGCTTCGCCACGTCGGTGGCCACGGCGATGGCTTCGCCGCCGGCTTCGCGGATCTCGGCGACGAGCTTGTCGAGCCGCTCGGTACGGCGCGCCGCCAGCACCACCTTCGCGCCGCGCGCCGCCAGGTGGCGCGCGGTCGATTCGCCCAGCCCGCTGCTCGCGCCGGTGACGATGGCGACCTTGCCCTTGATGTTGTCTTGAACGGATGTCATGGAGAGATTCCTTTCGCGGTGTGTTGAAGAAGTGCATGCAGTGTGGAAAATCCATGCGTTCCAGTAAATGAAACTCTGGCGACTTCAGAATTCCCAACTGAGGAACACTCCATGTCCAACCGCCTCGAAGCGCTGCGCGTCTTCTTCACCGCCGCCGATGCCTCCAATTTCCGCGAGGCGGCCGTGCGACTTTCGGTGTCGCCGCAGGTGGTGACGCGCGCGGTGCGCGAGCTCGAGGAAGAACTGGGCGAGCCGCTCTTCCACCGCAGCACGCGCGGCGTGCAGCTCACCGATTTCGGGCGGCAGCTCGCGCAGCGCGCGCGTGCGGCGGTGGGCGGCGTCGACGCGCTGTTCCACCGCACCGACCGGCGCGCGCTGTCGCAGCATGCGGGCACGGTGCGCGTGACCGCACCCAACGTGTTCGGCCGCCGGCTGATCCCGCAGGCGCTGGCGCCCATGCTGGCCGGGCACCCCGGCCTGGTGCTCGACCTGCGGCTGTCGGAAAGCCATGCCGACGTGGTCGACGAGCAGATCGACATCGGCGTGCGCGCTGGCCCCATCCGAGATGCGCGCTTCGTCGCCCGCACGGTCGGCAGGATGCGCCTCTACGTGGTGGCGACGCCCGCGCTGATCGAGCGCACCGGCATTCCGGAGAGCCTCGATGCGCTGCCCGACTTTCCGCTCACTGCGCTGATGGACCGCAGCTCGGGCCGCCCATGGTCGTGGTTCTTCAGCAAGGGGCGGCAGGTACCGATCGCCGCGCCCGCCTTCCTCACCGACGACGTCGATGCCGAATGCGCGGCAGTGCGCGCGGGCCTGGGCTTCGGCCAGCTCGTGGCCCCGCTGGCCGAGCCCCTGCTGCAGTCGGGCGAGCTCGTGGAGGTGCTGGAGGCCGAGGCGCCGGAGCCCTGGCCGATCCATGTCTACCGCTCGCAGCGCGCACCGGTTCCGGCGCGCGTGCGGCTGGTGTACGACGAGCTGATCCGCGTGCTGCGCTGAGGCGGCTACCGGCTACTCGTACTTGCGGCCTTCGCGCATCAGCTCGGGCGTGCCGATCACTTCGTTGAGCGCATCGAAGTCCAGCATCTGCGCCCGCCATGGCTGCGTGGTGCGGTGCCGGTGCAGGCTCGCGTAGTAGCCCTGCAGCGTGTGCACCACCGCGCGCGCCGTGCCGCCGGGGAAGATGGCGATGCGAAAGCCGTGGCGCTGCAGCGCATCGGCGTCCTGGATGGGCGTCTTGCCGCCTTCGACCATGTTGGCCAAGAGCGGCACGCGATGCGCGAAGCGGCTGCAGGCGGCGTCCATCTGCTCGGGTGAGCGCAGCGCCTCGATGAACAGGGCGTCCACGCCGCATTCGAGGTACGCCTCGGCGCGGTCGAGCGCGGCCTCCAGGCCTTCGACCGCCACCGCGTCGGTGCGCGCGAGGATCAGGGTGTCGCTGGAAGCGCGCGCGTCCAGCGCTGCCTTGAGCTTGCCGACCATCTCGCGCTCGGGCACCACGGCCTTGCCGTCGAGGTGCCCGCAGCGCTTGGGAAAAGTCTGGTCCTCGATCTGCACCATCGCCGCGCCTGCGCGCTCGAAGCCGCGCACGGTGCGCTGCGTGTTCAGCGCGTTGCCGAAGCCGGTGTCCGCATCGACGATCACCGGCAGGTCCACCCGCTCGGTGATGCGTGCCAGCGTGTCGGCCACTTCGGTGAAGGTGGTCAGGCCGATGTCGGAGCGGCCCAGCCGGGTGTAGGCGATGGAGGCGCCCGACAGGTAGAGCGCCTCGAAGCCGGCCTGCTCGGCCACCAGCGCGCTCAGCGCGTCGTACACGCCGGGCGCCAGCACGATGTCGTTGCGCGCGAGCCGGGTCTTGAAGTCATGGGTCGTCATGCGGACGCCTCCTTGTGTCCAACGAGTGCGGCGGCGGTACGCGCCGCGATGTAGCCGCCGGCGACGGCGCTCAGCAGGCCGTTGCCGGAGAGATAGCCCCACACCGCGTCCCCCGACACGCCGCCGGCCGCACCACCTGCGGCCAGCAGGTTGGGCAGCGGCGTGCCGTCCTGGCGCAGCACGCGCATGTCGGGGGCGGTGTCGAGGCCGCCCTGGGTATGGAAGAGTGCGCCGGTCACCTTGACGGCGAAGTACGGCGCTTCGAGCCCGCGCGCGAACACGCGGCCATCGGGCGCGGCGCCGTCGCGCATCGCGTCGAGCGTGGCCTGCAGCACAGGGGCCTCGCAGCCGATGCATTCGGCCAGCGCGGCCACCGAGTCGCAGCGGCGCAGCGCGCCGGCCGCCTCGGCCTCGCAGAAATCGGGGAAGCCGCGCGCCAGGGCGAGCAACGGCGTGTCGAACACGTTCCAGGCAATGCCGCCCGGCTGCGCAAGCACGTGCACCGCGGCCTCGGAGTAGCCCTGGGTCTCGTCGTGGAAGCGGCGGCCTTCGCAGTTGAGCTGCACGCCGCCTTCCATCATCACGGCCCAGGACATCAGCGCACCCTGCGGCGTGACCCACGAGCCGTGGCCCTGGTAGCCGCCCAGGTCGCGCAGCCGTGCGCCCAGCGCGGTTCCCCAGAGGATCGCGCTGCCGTCGTTGCCCACGTGCCCGCCGAAGGCGGCCTCGCCCATCTCGGGCAGCAGCGTGCGAACCATCTTCGGGTTGCCGCCGAAGCCGTTGCATGCCAGCAGCAGCGCGTCGCAGCCCAGCGTCTCGCGCCGGCCGTCGGGGCGCAGGTAGTCGATGCCGATCACGCGGTCTTGATCGTCGAGCACCAGCGTGTCGACCACGGCCTGCGTCAGCACGGGGATGCCCGCCGCCTCCACTGCCGCCAGCAGCGCCGCCATGAGCGCGGCGCCGGTCTTCTGCGGCAGCGAATGCATGCGGTGCACGCTGTGCCCGGGATAGAGAAAGCCGTCGAGCAGCATCCACTCGAGGCCGTGGCGCGCCTGAAGCGCATCGAGCGCGGGGCCGATGGCGCCGGCATACGCCTCGACCAGCGCAGGCGCAGCGCGGCCGTGCGCCTTGGCCTGGATGTCGGCCGCGAAGCGCCCGGCGCTGTCGCCGGCCACTCCGTGCTCGCGCTGCGTGCGCGTGCCAGGTGCGGGAATGAAGCCCGACGAGAGCGCGGTCGATCCGTTCGGCAGCGCATCGCGCTCCAGCACCACGCAGTTGACACCGGTGTCGGCCAGCATCAGCGCCGCAGTGAGCCCGCAGGCTCCGCCGCCGACGATGGCCACCGGCACGTGCACCTCGGCTTCCACCTTCGCGGCACGCCGGACAGTTCTTTGAGGCTCGTTCATGCCAGCGACGCGATGAAAGCCGCGCAGTCCGTCACTTCGGCCACGTTGCGCATGTCGGCCAGCGAGGTGCTGTGGCGCTCCTCGCCGAAGGCCGCGCAGCCGTCGCCGAGCACCAGGGTGCGGTAGTCGCGCATGTGCGCATCGCGCACCGTGCTGGCCACGCCGCCGTTGGTGACGATGCCGCACACGGCCACGGTGTCGATGCCCGCGCGGCGCAGCACCCAGTCGAGCTGGGTGTTGAAGAAGGCCGAGTACGCCACCTTGCTCACGGTGACGTCGACAAGGCCCGCCAGTGCATCGACGTTGGCCTGGCCCCAACTGCCGGGCGCGAAGTCGCCCTTGGCAAGGTACGGACGCAGCGCCTTCAGGTGCGGCAAGATCATCGGCTCGCCCTTCGCGTCGGGCCACAGCGTGAACTGGCTCGCCACGACCAGTCCGCCGCCCGCCTTCAGCGCGCGCGCGACGACGGCCACGCGTTCCGGCAGCAGCAGCGCGGGCGGGTTGGCGTCGCCGCCACGCGCGTAGGCGCCATTCGGATGGAGAAAGTCGTTCTGCAGGTCGACGACGACCAGCGCCGTCTTCGACGGTTGGATCTTCGCACCGGCGCTCATGACGGCCTCACCAGCAGGTTGCCGTATGCGTCGACCTCGGCATGGAAGCCGGGCTCCAGCCACACGGTGGTGTCGGCCTGCTCGAGGATGGCCGGCCCGTCGATGCGTGCGGCCACCGGCAGTTCGAGCCGCGCGTAGCGCAGCGCGTCGTGCCACTGCCCCTGGTGGAACACGCGCTGCGTGCCCAGCGGCGCGGTGCTGCCCTCGCCTTCGGGCGCCAGCACCTTCAGGTCGAACTTGGGGCGCACGCCGATGCGCGCATAGCGCAGGTTCATCACGCGGATCGCGATGCCGTCGAGCACGCGGCCGAAGGCTGCGGTGTAGGCGGCCTCGAAAGCCGAACGGATCGACTCCGCCGTGAGCGGTGCCTGCCCCGCATCGGGCAGCACAACCGGCAGCGTGTGCGTCTGGCCGGCGTAGAGCATGTCGAGCGCAACCACCTCGCGCACCTCGTCGAAGCGCACGCCCGACGAATCGAGCCGCTGCTGGCAGCTGGCGGCCAGCTCGTCGATGCGCTGGCGAAGGTCGGCCACGTCCAGATCGGCCAGCGCCTTGTTGATGGTCTGCACCGCGTCGTGGCGCATGTCCGCGATCACGCAGCCCAGCGCCGAAGTCACGCCGGGGTAGCGCGGCACGATGCCGGTGGCCACGCCCACCTCGCGCATCATCGCGCACACGTGCAGCGCGCCGCCGCCGCCGAAGGGCATGTACGCGAAGCGGCGCGGATCGTGCCCGCGCTCGATCGACACCAGGCGGATCGCGCCGGCCATGCGCGCATTGGCCACGGTGAGGATGGCTTCGGCGGCCGCATGCACGTCGAGCCCCAGCGGACGCGCGACGTGTTCCTCGATGGCCTGGTGCGACTTCTGCGCGTCCAGCGCCGCCAGCAGGCCGCCGCCCAGCGGACGGTCCGCCGCGATGCGCCCGAGCAGCACGTTCGCATCGGTCACCGTGGGCCGCGTGTTGCCGCGCCCGTAGCAGGCGGGCCCCGGCACGCTGCCCGCCGACTCGGGACCGACCTGCAGCATGCCGCTCGCGTCCACCGACGCGATGGAGCCGCCGCCAGCGCCTATGGTCTCGATCTGGATCATCGGCGAGCGGATCACCATGCCGAACTCGATGGCGGTCTGCGCGGCCAGCGCGGCCTCGCCGTTGGCCACCAGAGAGACGTCGAAGGAAGTGCCCCCCATATCCCCGGTGATCGCGTTCGGGAAACCCGCCGCGCGCGCGATGGCCGCGCAGGCGATGACGCCGGCCGCCGGCCCCGACAGCGCGGTGCGCACCGGCAGGTCGCTCGCGGTCTGGCGCGACATCACGCCGCCGTTGCTCTGCACCACGAGCAGTTCGCCGCCGAAGCCCTGGGCGCGCAAATCGCCTTCGAGCCGGCCGAGGTAGCTGCCCACCACCGGCTGCAGCGCGGCATTGAGCGTGGCGGTGGAGCAGCGCTCGAACTCGCGGATCTCGGGCAGCACCTCGCTGGCCGAGGTGACGTGCGGGTTGGGCCACAGCTCGCGCACGGCCGCAACGGCGAGCCGTTCGTTCTCGGGGTTGGCGTAGGTGTTGATGAAGAACACGCACACGGCCTCGCAGCCGGCGTCCAGCAGCGCGCGCGCCTCGGCGCGCACCTGCTCCAGGTCGACCGCCGTGTGCAGCGTGCCGTCGGCCAGCACGCGCTCGTCCACCTCGCGGCGCAGGTCGCGCGGCACGACCGGCAGGAAGCTTCCGCGCAGGCCCCAGGTCCGGGGCCGGTCGCGGCGGCGCATCTCGAGCACGTCGCGGAAGCCCCGCGTGGTGATGATGCCGGTGCGCGCCACCTTGCGTTCGAGCAGCGCATTGGTGCCCACCGTGGTGCCGTGCACGATGGTGGCGATGGCGCCGGCCGAGTCCGCCACGCGCGCGACACCATTCATGAAGCCGCGCGCCTCCTCGCCGCGCGTGGAAGGCACCTTGACGATGCGCGCGCTGCCGTTGGCTTCGTCCAGCACGAAGAGATCGGTGAAGGTGCCGCCGACGTCGACGCCGACGACGAGGGAATTGCCAGGAGAGGTCATTCGGATACTTTCTTCGTCTTGTCGCTGCTCACATAGCCCATGGCCGCGTCGGCCTCGCGCTGCGCAGGGGTCCGCTCGGCCGCGGGGCCCCAGCCGCCGCCGCCGGGGGTTTCGAGGCGCACGCGCTCGCCGCGCGCCAGCGCGATGCCGCGCATCTTCGACACCATGGGGGGCGTGTGCCATTGGCCGGCGTTCTCGTAGCGGAACACGTTGAGCGCGCCCGCCCCTCCGCCCGCGATGCCCTTGGGCGGCGAGGTGCCGCGCTCGCCGAAGACGAACACCTCGGCGTCCTTCTCGAGCAGCTCGATCTCGTACACGGCTCCCAGTCCGCCGCGATGCCGGCCGTCGCCGCCGGAGTCGGGGCGAAGCGACCATTCGGTGAAGCGCACCGGGTACGCGGCCTCGAGGATCTCCAGCGGCGGGATCGTCGCGGTCGAGATGGGCGCGTTGCCGTGCGCGAGGCCGTCGCCGTCGGAGTGGCCGCCGTGCCCGCCGCCGAAGAAGCTGAACATCACCCAGCGCTGGCCTTCGCGGCCCTTGTCGCTGCGGTGGCCGGCGATCGACAGCGCGTTGATGGTGCCGTAGGCCTGGGCCACGGCGCGCGCGGGGTCGGCCTGCGCGGCGGCGCTGAAGATCACGTCGATCATGCGCAGGATGGTCTCGGTGTAGCCACCCACCGGGCGCGGGCGCTCGGCGCTGATCACCAGCCGCGCGGGAATGACGAAGTCCACCGCGTCGAGCACGCCGGCATTGGCCGGCACGTCGGGGAACAGGTGCTTCAGCGCCACGTAGCAGGCGGCCACCGCGGTGGCGCGCGAGATGTTCACCGGGCCCGCGCATTGCGCCGAGGTGCGGGAGAAGTCCAGCGTGAGCCGGTCGCCGGCCACCGTCATGTCGAGCGCGATGGTCAGCGGCTCGTTGACGATGCCGTCGTTGTCCAGCACGTCCTCGACGCTGTAGCGGCCGTCGGGCAGCGAGGCGATGTGCGAGCGCATCAGGCGCAGCGCGCGGCCGCGCAGCTCGCCCAGCGCATGGAGCACCAGCTCGTCGCCGTACTCGTCGAGCAGGCCGTCCAGGCGCTTCGCGCCCAGCTCCAGCGCCGCGAGCTGGCCGTTCAGGTCGCCCCACAGGCTGTCGGGCAGGCGCGTGTTGGCCTGCAGGATGGCCAGCACGTCGCCGTCGAGCACGCCGTTGCGCACGATGCGCACCGGCGGGATCTGCACCGCCTCCTGCCAGCACTCGGTGGCCGCGGGGTTGTAGTTGCCCGGCACCGCGCCGCCCACGTCGTGCCAGTGCGCGGCGGAGGCCATGTGGCAGTACAGCTTGCCGTTGCGGAAGAAGGGCTTCACCAGCTTGAAGTCGTTGGCGTGCGTGCCGCCGTCGTAGGCGTCGTTGCTGATCCAGATGTCGCCGTCCCTCATGCCGCCGCGCGGCTCGGCCGCCTTGACCGTGGCGCGCACGGCAAAGGCCATGGCGCCCACGAAGACCGGCAGGCCCGACTTGCCCTGCACCAGCGTGTCGCCGGTGGCGGCGTCGTACAGGCCGTGGCAGGCGTCGTGCGCCTCGGCAATGATGGGATTGAACGCGCTGCGGTAGAGCGTGGCGTCCATCTCGTCGGCCACCTGCTCGAGGCGGCCGCGCAGCACGGCGAGCGTGACGGGGTCGATGGTTGTGGTGGAGGAAGTCTCAGGCATCGATGGCTTTCTTCGAGGCGGGGCGGCCAGTACGCTGGCGCAGCTGGTTCAGCAGTCCGCCGGCGCGGACCATGTCCATGAGGAACCCGGGCACCGGTTCGCAGGCCAGCGGCCTGCCGTCCGGTCCGATGACTCCGGGCAGCGTGGCGTCGAGCGCTATACGGTCACCCTCGGCCAGGGTCTCGGCCTGCGCGCAGGTCAGCAGCAGCAGGCCCACGTTGAAGGCGTTGCGGAAGTACAGGCCGCTGTACGACGGCGCGATCACCGCCCTCACGCCCAGGTGGACGAGCACCGCGGCGGCCTGCTCCCGCGAGGAGCCGATGCCGAAGTTGGGGCCGGCCACGATCACGTCGCCGCGCTGCACGCCGGCGGCGAAATCGGGGCGCACGGCCTCGAGGCAGTGCCTGGCGATGATGTCGATGCCGTGCTTCATGGCGTGGCCCGGCGCGAGCAGGTCAGTGTCGATGTCGGCACCGAGCCGCCAGACGCGGTGGGTGGCGTGCGTGGCGTCCGTGGTGTGCGTGGTGTTTGGGGCGCTCATGCCAGCACCTCGCGCGGATCGGTCACGCGGCCGCGCAGCGCAGCTGCCGCCACGGTGTAGGGCGAGCCCAGGTACACCTGCGCGCTGGGCGAGCCCATGCGGCCCTTGAAGTTGCGCGCCGTGGTCGAGATGACGGTGATGTCGTCGCCCATCGGGTCGCCGTAGCCCGAGCAGGCTCCGCACGCGGTCGGGAAGAGCTCAGCACCCGCCTCCGTCAGCGCCTGCAGCACGCCCTCGGCGCGCGCGCGCTCCTGGTCCTGGATGCTCGCGGGCGCGACGATCAGCCGGATGCCTGCCGCCACCTTGTGCCCGCGCAGCACCTGCGCCGCCGCCCGCAGGTCGTCGAGCTTGGCGCCGGTGCATGCGCCGATGTAGGCCACGTCGACCGGCGTGCCGGCGTAGTGGCTCACCCCGCGCGAGTTGGCGGGGCTGTGCGGCGCGGCCACGTGCGGCTCGAGCGCGGCCGCGTCGAAGCGGTAGCGCGTGAGCTCGGCGCCGTCGTCGGTGAACCACGCCGACGTGTCGGCCGGCGGCGCGCCGGCCTCGGCGAGGAAGGCGGCGGTGGTGTCGTCCGGCGCGATCAGGCCGGCCTGCGCGCCGAGCTCCGCGCTCATGTTCGACAGCGTCATGCGCTCCTGCATCGACAGCGCAGCCACCGCGGGCCCGGCGAACTCCACCGCCTGGTAGCGCCCGCCGTTCATGCCGAAGCGGCCGATCATGTGCAGCATCATGTCCTTGGCGGTGACGCCTGCGGGCAGCGCGCCGTCCCACCACATCTGGAGGGTCTCGGGCACACGCAGCCAGATCTCGCCGGTGACCACCACGCCCAGCATCTCGGTGCTGCCCACGCCGAACATGTAGGCGCCGAAGGCACCGCCCGTGGGCGAGTGCGAGTCGCCCCCCACGCACAGCATGCCGGGGCGGATGTGCCCGTGCTGCGGCACCACCACATGGCAGATGCCCTGGCTGTCGTACACGTGCGGCAGCGCCTGGTCGCGCGCCCATTCGCGTGCGATGCGCACGATGCGGCGCGAGTCGTCGTCGCGCTCGGGCACGTAGTGGTCCATCACCAGCACGATGCGCGATGGGTCCCAGATCTGCGCGCCCAGTTCCTCGAGCATGGGCTTGAGCCGGCGCGGACCCGAGGAGTCGTGGAACATGGCCAGGTCGACGCCGCAGGTCACGATCTCGCCCACCGCCACGTGCTCGCGGCCGCTGGCGCGCGCGATGAGCTTCTGCGCGAGCGTCTGCGGCCGGGCTTGCCCGGCCCGGGTTGCGGCCACCTGTGCGCGGGTTGCTGCGGGCGTGCTCATTCGGGCTTGGCTCCGGAGAACTTCACCACCTTGGCCCAGCGCGGGATCTCGCTCTGCACGAAGGCCGTGAACTGCTCGGGCGAGTTGCCGACCGGTATGGCGCCCTCGGTGTCCAGGCGCTTGAGCATGTCGGGCTGCTGCAGCGCATGGCGAGCCGCATCGCTGAGCTTGCGCGACACGTCCGCCGGCAGGCGCGCAGGGCCGAAGAGACCGAACCATGCGCTCGATTCGTAGCCCGGCAGGGCCTCGGCGATGGCAGGCACGTCGGGGAACGCGGGCAGGCGTTTGGCCGTGGTGACGCCCAGCGCCCTGAGCTTGCCGGCCTGGATGTGCGCCTTGATGTTGCCCACAGCCGCGAACATCAACTGCACCTGGCCGGCCAGCAGGTCCTGCACCGCGGGCGCGGTTCCCTTGTACGGGATGTTCACGATGTCCACGCCCGACTGCATCTTGAAGGCCTCGCCCGCCATGTGCAGCGACGAGCCCACCGCGCCGATCGCGAAATTGAGCTGGCCCGGCCTGGCCTTGGCGAGCGCGGTGAAGTCCTTCACCGGATCGAAGGGCAGCGACGGGTACAGCGTGGCGTTGATGGCATGGCTGGTGAAGCTCATCAGCAGCGTGTTGCCATCGGGCGCGGCCTTGGCGACGGCGTCGGCGGCGATGTTGCCGCCGGCGCCGGGCTTGTTCTCGACGATCACGGTGCGGCCCAGCGCGGGGCCCATGCTGACGGCGATCGAGCGGGCCAGCGTATCGGTCGAGCCGCCCGCCGGCGCGCCGACGAGGATGCGCACCGGCGCATTGCCGAGCTGCGCCCGGGCAGCGGCGGCGAAGGCCAGCGCGGCGGGTGCGATGAGGATGTCGCGGCGATGGATCATGGAGTTTCCTTGTTGTCTCGTTGTTCTTCGGCGCTTCACAGGCCCAGGTAGGCGCGCCGCAGTTCGTCGCTTTGCAGCAGCTCGTCGGGCTTGCCCGAGAAGCGCACGCTGCCGTTCTCCAGCACGTAGGCGCGGTCTGCGATCTCCAGCGACTGGCCCACGTTCTGCTCGACCAGCAGCACTGCGAGGCCGCCGTCGCGCAGCTCGCGGATCAGCGTGAACATCTCCTCCACCAGCAGCGGAGAAAGGCCGAGCGAAGGCTCGTCGAGGATCAGCAGCACCGGCTCGGCCATGAGCCCGCGCGCGATGGCCAGCATCTGCTGCTCGCCGCCGCTCATGGTGCCGGCGTGCTGCGTCATGCGCTCGCGCAGGCGCGGGAAGATGTGGAACATCTTCTCGAGGTTGGCCGCGCGCCGCTCGCGGGCGCGGGTGAAGGAGCCGAGTTCGAGGTTCTCGAGCACGCTGAGGTTGGGGAACACCTTGCGGCCCTCGGGCACCTGGATGAGGCCGGCCTTCACCACCTCGCGGTAGTGGGCCCCGGTGAGGTCCCGCCCGTCGAAGCGCACGCTGCCGGCCCAGGTGGGTACGAGGCCGCACACCATCTTGTTGAGCGTCGACTTGCCCGCGCCGTTGCTGCCGAGCAGCGCGACCATCTCGCCGGCATCGACCTGCAGGTCGACGCCGCGCAGCACTTCCACGCGGCCGTAGCCGCCGCGCAATCCGCGGATTTCGAGCAAGGGGTTCATGCGCCCGCTCCCGCGGCGGCCTTGCGCAGGCGCGCCGCCGTGCCGTGGCCCAGGTAAGCCTCGACGACGCGCTCGTCGGAGGTCACCTGCGCCGGGTTGCCTTCGGCGATCAGCCGGCCCTGCGCCAGCACCCATACGTGTTCGGCCAGGTTCATCACGGCCTGCATGACGTGTTCGATCATCAGCACGGTCACGCCGCTGTCGGCGATGCCGCGCACCACCGGCAGCATGTCGGCGATCTCCTGAGGGTTGAGGCCTGCGAGCACTTCGTCGAGCAGCAGCAGCCGGGGCCGCGTGGCGAGCGCGCGGGCGAGTTCGAGCCGCTTGCGGCCGGCCACGGTGAGGTCGGAGGCCGGCTTGTCGAGCTGCGGCGCCAGGCCCACGCGCAGCGCCACCGCCTCGGCGCTGGCCAGCGCCTGGGCGCGGCTGCGCACGTGCAGGTGCGCGCCCACGGCGATGTTCTCGCGCACGGTCTGCGCGGCGAAGGGCTTCACGATCTGGAAGGTGCGCGTCATGCCGAGCACGGCGTTGCGGTGCGGCTCGCGGCCGGTGATGTCCTGCCCGGCAAAGCGCACGGTGCCGGCATCAGGGCGTAGGAAGCCCGACATCAGCGCGAACAGCGTCGTCTTGCCCGCGCCGTTGGGGCCGATCAGCGCGGTGAGGCTGCCCTCCTTCACCGACAGGCTCACGCCCTGCACGGCCTTCAGGCCGCCGAAGGAGCGCGAGATGCCGTCGAGCTGCAACAGGGGTTCAGTCATCGCGGCCTCCCTTCGCCTTCCACAGCTGTCGCACCGACAGCCCCAGGCCCGCCACGCCGCGCGGCAGGAAGATCACGATGAGCACCAGCACCGCGCCGTAGATGACCATGTTGATGCCCGGCAGCTCGCCGAACAGGTTGCGCGTGAAGTCCGACAGCAGGTGCAGCACCGCCGCGCCCAGCACCGGCCCCCACAGCGTGCCCATGCCGCCCACGATGGCGGCGACCAGCGCCTCCACCGAGGTGACGGGGCCGTAGGCGATGCCCGCGTCGATGTACTGGAACACCTGCACGTAGAAGGCACCGGCCGCACCCATGAAGGCCGCCGACAGCCCGATGGCCGCGAGCTTGACGCGGAACGGGTTCACGCCCACGGCGCGCGCGGCGTCCTCGTTGTCGCGCACAGCCTGCAGGTAGGCGCCGAAGCGGCCGTTGCGCAGCCACCATGTCACCAGCAGCGCGATGACCACCATCGCCAGCACCACCCACAGGTAGCCCGCGCGCGAGGCGAACTGCATGTTCGCCACCGATTCGCGCAGCGGCACCATGAGGCCCACGCCGCCGCCGGTGAACGAGACCGAGGTCGCGAGGATGCGGAACACCTCCGCGAAGGCCAGCGTGACGAGCGCGAAGTACGAGCCCTTCAGGCCGTAGCGGAAGGTCAGCGCGCCGACGAAAAGGCCCACCAGCGCGCTGCCCGCGATGGCCAGCGGCAGCGCGACCCACGCGTTGATGCCGCCCTGCAGCTGCGCGATGGCCTGGATGTACGCGCCCGTACCGAAGAACAGCGCATGCCCGAACGAGAACTGCCCGCCGAAGCCGCCGAGAATGTTCCAGGCCTGCGCGATGAGCGTGGCGTACAGCGCCATCATCACGAAGTTGAGCATCACGCCCGACTGGGTGACGAGAGGCACGCAGCCGATGACGACCGCGAAGAGGGCAATGCCCGCAAGTTGCTTCATGCCGGCGTTCATGCCTTCGCTCCGAACATGCCCTGCGGGCGGAACAGCACGACGCCGATGAAGATCGCGAAGATCCCGATCTGCCCGAGCGACTCGCCCAGGTACAGCCCGCCGAGCGACTCGACCACGCCGATCAGGAAGCCCCCGACGAGCGCCCCCACGAAGCTGCCCATGCCGCCCAGCACCACGATGGTGAAGGCCACGAGCACGAAGCCGCCGCCCACCTGCGGGTTGACGTAATAGGCTGGCAGCAGGAAACAGGCCGCGGCCCCGAGGCATGCGAGGCCGATGCCGAAGCTCATCGCGTAGACGTGGTCGACGTCGATGCCCATGAGCTTGGCGCCCTCCTTCTCCTTGGCCACCGCGCGGATGGCGCGGCCGAGGTCGGTGCGGCCCATGATCCAGAACAGGATGCCCGACACCGCCAGAGCACCGGCGAAGGCGACTAGCTTGGGCACGGCGATCATCGCGGGGCCGATGGCCACGGTGCTCAGCGAATAGGCGGTGTCGATGCTGCGCGTGTCCGACTTGAAGAACAGCAGCGCCAGGTTCTCCATGACGATGGCGATGCCGAGCGTGGCCAGCAGGATGTTCTCGTCCTTGCCATGGCCCGCACGGTTGATGACCACGCGCTGCAGCGCATAGCCGAGCGCGAACATGCCAGCAACGGCGATGGGCAGCGCCAGGTAGGGATCGATGCCCCAGCGCTCCTTCAGGAAGTACACCGCGTAGAGCGCCAGCATCAGGCTCGCGCCGTGGGCGAAGTTGATGATGTGCAGCACGCCGTAGATCAGCGTGAGCCCCACCGCGATCAGCGCGTACACGGCGCCGGTCGTGAGTCCGTTCAGGACCGACGGGAAGAGGATGTTGATGTCTGGCATTGGCTGTCGGCGGCTTGGTCGCTTTCCTGGCTGCGCGTCTTGCGTGGGCGTGCCGCTCCACCGGACTCCGTGCATGCCCGGAATCCGTCGAAGCGCTTCATGGGTGGTGCCTCGTCTCGGCCCGGCTTCAGGCCTTCAGCGGGAAGACCGGGTCGACCTCGCGGTAGTCGCGCGGGATGATGACCTTGATGTCGTTCTTCACCACCTGCGTCATGAGCGGCTGCGCGCCTTCGTTCTGGCCGTTGACGAACCGCGTGGGGCCGTACGGCATGATGTGGTTGGAGAAGGTGCTCTTCTCCAGCGCGTCGATGATGGCCGCGCGCTCGGCGGACTTCGCGCGCTCGATGGCATCGGCCAGCAGCCACATCGCGGTGTAGGTCATGAACACCTCGTAGCTGAAGAACTGGCCCTTGGCCTCCACGCGCTTGCGCAGCTCCTGCGAACGCCTGTCCTTCGGGTTGAACCAGTGGTTGCAGTCGATGATGCCGTTGGCGGCGTCCGGAAATTCCTTCACGAACTTGTAGCTCGACGCAGCGCCGCCCAGCACCGAGAAGATCGCCTTGGGCACCACCTTCTGCTGCTGCATGGTGCGCACCAGCAGCGCGTACTCGTTGTAGTAGTTGGCGGGAATCACGATGTCGGGGTTGACCGACTTCATGCGCAGCACGATGTTGTTGAAGTCGCGGGTGGGGTTGGCGTGCTTCACCACCTCCTTCACCTCGAAGCCGTAGCCCGGCAGCTCGCGCGAGAGCAGCTGCGCGGTGCCCGCGCCGAACAGCGACTCCTCGTGAATGATCATCACGGTCTTGGCAGGGCTGCCCGCGGCCTTGTTGAGCACCAGCAGGTTGGCCATGGCCACCTCGGTCGACTTCTTGTAGCCGGGCCCGAAGCGGAAGGTGTTCTTCAGGCCGCGCTCGACGATCTGGTCGGCCACGCCCACGTCGACCACGTGCGGCAGGTTGTACTTGGCCGCGGCCTGCGTGGTGGCCAGGCAGATGGCGGAAGCGAAGGCGCCCACGATGGCCGACACGCCGGCCTCGTTCATCTTCTCGACCTCGGCGGCGCCGGCCTGCGGCTGCGACTGCGCATCGCCCAGCAGGGCCTCGAGCTTCGCGCCGCCGAGCGACCTGATGCCGCCCGCGGCGTTGATGTCCTCGATGGCCATGAGCGCGCCCAGGCGGCACTGCTGGCCCGAATAGGCAAGCGCCCCGGTGACCGGGTGCAGCACGCCCACCTTGACGGTCTTGGGCTGCGCGCCGGCCACGAAGGGGAAGGCGACGGCGGTGGCCAGCGCGGCCGAGCGGGACACGAAACTGCGGCGGTTCTGCATGGGGCTTTCCTCTTTTCTCTTCAGTTGAACTGGGCTGACACGTCCTTGCTGACCCACACCTTCGCGTCGATGCTGCCCACGCGGGAGAGCTGCATCTCGTAGGTGTAGCGGTCGGGGCGGTAGAAGCCGTGCAGCCACTGCACGGGCCGCTCGTCCTCGTCGTAGATCAGGCGGCGCACCGCGAGCAGGGCCGAGCCGACGGAGACGTCGAGGTGCTGCGCGAGCACGTTGTCGGCCAGCCGGGCGGAGATGGTCTGGTGGGCGCGCCCCACCTTCACGCCCGACTCCTCCAGCAGCACCAGGATGGGCTTCTTCGACAGCTCGCGGCGGCCGAAGCGGCGCGCGATGGTGTCGGGCACGTAGGTCGTGATGTGCGAGAGCGGCCCTTCCCTGGTGGAGCGCACGCGCACGGCCTTCTGCACCGCATCGCCGAGCTGGAGCTGCAGCGCCTCGGCCACCTGCGTGGATGCCGTGATGGTGGCCACCTCGATCACCTTGACCGAGGTATGCAGGCCCATGGTGACGAGGTTCTCGAGCAGGCCGCGCAGGTTGGCGCGCTCCATGCTTCTGGTGCCGGGGCCTTCACCGCCGGCCGGTGGCACCGCGCGCGTGCGGCGCCCGGGATTGCGTTCGATGAGCCCTTCGGAGGCCAGCTGCTCGAGTGCGCGGCGCACGGTGACGCGCGCCACGTTGAACTGCCCCATCAGCGCCAGTTCGCCGGGAAGGCCCTCCGCAAAGCGGCCTTCGTGCAGTTGCTCACGCAGCACCAGATAGATCTGGTGGTATTTCGGCAAAGGCATCTGCGACATGCCGTTGATGGTTTTGCAGTTTCAATGTTCTGTCAATGGGACATTTGAAGCCGCAAAAAAAGGCGCCGGAGGCGCCTTCATCGAAACTGGCGGCAGGAGCTCAGAGCTTGAAGGGAATCACTTCCTGGCGCTGGTCGCCCAGGCCTTCGATGCCCAGCGTCATCACGTCGCCCTTCTTCAGGAAGAGCGGCGGCTTCATGCCCATGCCCACGCCGGGGGGCGTGCCGGTGGTGATGATGTCGCCCGGCATCAGCGTCATGAACTGGCTCACGTAGCTCACGATCTTGGCCACGGTGAAGATCATGGTCTTCGTGTTGCCGGTCTGCACGCGCTTGCCGTTCAGGTCGAGCCACATCGAAAGCTTCTGCGGGTTGGGCACGTCGTCGCGCGTCACCAGCCAGGGGCCGATGGGGCCGAAGGTGTCGCAGCCCTTGCCCTTGTCCCAGGTACCGCCGCGCTCGATCTGGTATTCGCGCTCGCTGATGTCGTTGATGGTGCAGTAGCCGGCCACGTAGTCGAGCGCGCTCTTCTGCGGAACGTAGCGCGCGCGGGTGCCGATGACCACGCCGAGCTCGACTTCCCAGTCAGTCTTGACCGAGCCCTTGGGCAGCATCACCGGGTCGTTCGGGCCCTGCACGCAGCTGTTGGCCTTGGTGAACACCACCGGCTCCTTGGGCACCGGCAGGCCGGATTCGGCCGCGTGGTCCGCGTAATTCAGGCCGATGGCGATGAACTTGCCCACGTTCGCCACCGGGCAGCCGAAGCGCGGCTTGCCCTTGACCAGCGGCAGCTTGTCGACCTTCTGCTTGCGCAGCTTGGCGAGCGCGGCGTCGCCGAGCTGCTCAGGGCCGATGTCCTTGACGACGGCGCTGAGGTCGCGCAGCTGGCCGTTGTCATCGATGAGGCCGGGCTTTTCCTTGCCGGGGTTGCCGTAGCGGACGAGTTTCATGCTTTCCTTTCAGTGCATTGATTGATCAGTAGGTGGAGCGGCCACCGGAGAGGTCGAAGACCGCGCCGGTGGAGAACGAGCAATCTTCCGTGCAGAGCCAGCCGACCATCGCGGCCACCTCCTCCACGGTGCCGAAGCGGCCCATGGGAATCTTCGAGAGCATGAAGGCGATGTGCTCCGGCGTCATCTGGTCGAAGATGGCCGTCTTCACCGCCGCGGGCGTCACGCAGTTCACGCGGATGCCGGTGTCGGCCAGTTCCTTGCCGAGCGACTTGGTCAGGCCGATGACGGCCGCCTTGCTCGCGCTGTAGGCGCTGGCGTTGGGGTTGCCGTCCTTGCCGGCCACCGAGGCGATGTTGACGATGCGGCCATAGCCCTGGTCGCCCTGCCTGCGCATCTGCGCCACCACCTCGCGGCAGCACAGGAACACGCCGTTGATGTTGACTTCCATCACCTGGCGCCAGTCGTCCACCGGGTACTCCCACAGCTTGGTGTTGGGGCCGGTGATGCCGGCGCTGTTGACCAGCGCGTCGATGCGCGGCGCGTGCGCCATCGTGTCGGCTACCGCCCTGGCGACCGAGGACTGCTGCGAAACGTCGACCTTCAGCGCGAAGGCCCTGTCGCCGAGCGATTCGGCGGCCTTTGCGGCGGCGGCTTCATCGCGGTCCCACAACGTGACGCTGCCGCCCGAGGCGACCAGCCGCTGCGCGATGCCGAAGCCCAGGCCCGTGGCGCCGCCGGTGACGACCGCGTGGCGGCCGTTGAAGTCGAGCTGGTTCAATTGGGTCGTCTCCTCGGCCATGTCCTCGGGTTTGGCCCGATGATGGTGCGGGCGATCTGGCGTATTCTGAATTGGCCTGACCACTTGGCCAATTCAGGACAACCCTTAACCGCTTTTTTCCTCCCCCTTCGCGTCCTTCCGCCCTCCTCCGTGCCGCTCCAGACCCTCGAACCCCAGCGCCTCTATCGCCAGATTGCCGAACAGTTGCGCGAGCTCATCGGCAAGGGCGAATTCGCGGTGGGCGCGCGCATTCCCGCCGAGCGCGACCTTGCCCGGCAGCTGGGCGTGAGCCGGCCGTCGGTGCGCGAGGCGCTGATCGCGCTGGAGGTGGAAGGCTGGGTCGAGGTGCGCACCGGCTCGGGCGTGTACGTGCTCGACCGCTCGAGCCGCACGCCTGCGCCGCCCAATGGCGCTGCGGGCATCGAATGGGGACCGCTCGAAATCATCCGCGCGCGCCGCATGGTGGAGGGCGAGACCGCCGCCACCGCAGCCCAGTACGGCAAGCGCAAGGACGTGGACGCCATGCGCCGCGCGATCCGGATGATGCGCGAGCTGGCCGCGCGCAACGAAGTGCCGCACGAGGGCGACCGCGCCTTCCACCTGGCCATCGTCAACGCCTGCGACAACGTGGTGCTGACCGAGACGGTACAAGGCTTCTGGGAGTCGCGGCACGGGCCGATCTTCGCCCGGATGATCGATTACTTCGAGACCATGGAGTCGTGGCAGGTCGCCATCGGCGAGCACGAGCTGATCCTCGAGGCCATCGCCGCGCGCGACCCGGCCGCCGCTCGAAGCGCCATGCACGAACACATGGACAAGTTCCACCAGCGCTTCAGCGCGAGCTGGCGCCGCACCAAGGCTTCCTGAACCCCGAGGACCCGAGGAAGAACACCACGATGACTCCCTACATCCGACTCCATCCCGCCGACGACGTCGTCATCGCGCGCTCGCAACTGCTCGGCGGCACCGCCGTCGAAGGCGTGGCCGTGCGCGGGCTGATCCCGCCGGGCCACAAGATCGCGATGCGCGACATCGCGCAGGGCGAGCCCGTGCGCCGCTACAACCAGATCATCGGCTTCGCGAGCCGCCCCATCGCCGCCGGCGAGCACGTGCACACGCAGAACCTCGACATGGGCCCCGACAAGGGCGACTTCGAACGCGACTACGCCTTCGGCGCCGACGTGAAGCCCGCCCCCGCAAAGCGCGAAGCCACCTTCATGGGCATCAGGCGCGCCGACGGCCGCGTGGCCACGCGCAACTACATCGGCGTGCTGACCAGCGTGAACTGCTCGGCCACGGCCGCGCGCGCCATCGCCGACCACTTCTCTCGCAAGACCAATCCGCAGGCGCTGGCGGCCTTTCCGAACGTGGACGGCGTGATCGCGCTCACGCACGGCACCGGCTGCGGCATGGACACGCAGGGCATGGGCATGCAGATCCTGGAGCGCACGCTCACGGGCTATGCCACGCACCCCAACTTCGCGGGCGTGCTGGTGGTCGGCCTCGGCTGCGAGGCCAACCAGATCAACGCCTGGCTCGCGACCGGCCACCTGGCCGAGGGCGAGAACTTCCGCACCTTCAACATCCAGGACACGGGCGGCACGCGCAAGACGGTCGAGAAGGGCGTGGCGCTCATCAACGAAATGCTGCCGCGCGCCAACGCGGTGAAGCGCGAGCCCTGCAGCGCGGCGCACATCACGATCGGGCTGCAATGCGGCGGCTCCGACGGCTACTCGGGCATCAGCGCCAACCCGGCGCTGGGCGCGGCGGTCGACCTGCTGGTGGCGCACGGCGGCACCGCCATCCTCAGCGAAACGCCCGAGGTGTATGGCGCCGAGCACCTGCTCACGCGCCGTGCGGTGAAGCGCGAAGTCGGCCAGAAGCTGGTGGACCGCATCAAGTGGTGGGAGCACTACACTGCCATCAACGAAGGCGAGATGAACAACAACCCCTCGCCGGGCAACAAGGCCGGCGGGCTCACCACCATCCTCGAGAAGTCGCTGGGCGCGGTCGCCAAGGGCGGCACCAGCAACCTCGAGGCGGTGTACGAATACGCCGAGCCCGTCACCGCGCACGGCTTCGTCTACATGGACACGCCGGGCTACGACCCGGTGAGCGCCACCGGCCAGGTCGCCGGCGGCGCCAACCTGATCTGCTTCACCACCGGGCGCGGCTCGGCCTACGGCTGCGCGCCCTCGCCTTCGCTCAAGCTCGCGACCAACTCGGCGCTGTGGCAGCGCCAGGAGGAAGACATGGACATCAACTGCGGCGAGATCGTCGACGGCACCGCGTCGATCCAGGAGATGGGCCAGCGCATCTTCGAGCTGGTGCTGGCAACCGCATCGGGCGCGCACTCGAAGAGCGAGCAGCACGGCTACGGCCAGAACGAGTTCGTGCCGTGGCAGGTCGGCGCGGTGATGTGAACCGAGCGAACCCATCGACGACGAGGAACGGCATGGCAACTCTTCCCTTCGGCTTTCTCGAAGGCACCGGCTTCGAGCAACTCGACCCGCGCTTCAAGGGCTGCATTCCCGGCCCCGAGCGCGTGCAGCGCCTGTGGACCGGCGCGCGCTGGTGCGAGGGCCCCGCGTGGTTTGCGGCGCACCGCACGCTGGTGTGGTCGGACATTCCGAACAACCGCATGCTGCGCTTCGACGAGGTCAACGGCACGGTGGGCACCTTTCGCGAGCCATCGGACAACACCAACGGCAACACGGTCGACCGCCAGGGCCGGCTGGTGAGCTGCGAGCACCTCACGCGGCGCGTGACGCGCACCGAGCACGACGGCACAGTCACCGTGCTGGCCTCGCACTGGAAGGGCAAGCGGCTCAATTCGCCCAACGACGTGGTGGTGCACTCGGACGGCGCCGTGTGGTTCACCGACCCGAGCTACGGCATCCTCTCCGACTACGAAGGCCTGAAGGCCGAAAGCGAGATCGGCGCCTGCCATGTCTACCGCATCGATCCACAAAGCGGCGAAGTGGAACTCATGGCCGACGACTTCGTGAAGCCCAACGGGCTGGCGTTCTCGCCGGACGAATCGCTGCTGTACATCGCCGACACGGGAGCCAGCCATGCGGCGGACGGTCCCCGGCACATCCGAAAATTCAAGCTCGGAGCCGATGGCCGCGCCTTGAGCGGCGGCGAGGTCTTTGCCGAGTGCACCAGCGGCCTCTTCGACGGCTTCCGGCTCGACACCGAAGGCCGCATCTGGACCAGCGCGCTCGACGGCGTGCACGCCTACCACCCCGACGGCACGCTGCTGGGCAAGATCCTGCTGCCCGAGCGCGTGGCCAACGTCTGCTTCGGCGGCCCCAAGCGCAACCGCCTCTTCATCTGCGCGACCACGTCGCTCTACGCCATCACACTGAACGCGAAAGGAGCCTGATCCATGTCCCATACGCTCAAGGCCGACCACCTGCAGGCCACCGTCGCCCGCATCCTCGAAGCCGCGGGCAGCTCGCCCGCCGAGGCCCGGCAGGTGGCGGCCAACCTGGTGCTGGCCAACCTGAGCGGGCACGACTCGCATGGCGTGGGCATGCTGCCTCGATATGTCGACGCAGTGGCCGAGGGCGGCCTGAAGCCGAACGCCGCGGTGCGCGTGAACCTCGACATTGGCACGCTGATGGGCCTGGACGGGCAGCACGGCTACGGCCAGATCGTCGGCGTGCAGGCGATGGAGCTGGGCATCGCGCGCGCGAAGCAGCACGGCAGCTGCATCTTCACGCTGGCGCATGCGCACCACCTGGGGCGCATCGGGCATTTCGCTGAGATGGCCACGGCGCAGGGGCTGGTGTCGATGCACTTCGTCAACGTGCTCTCGCGCCCGGTGGTCGCGCCCTGGGGCGGCGGCGACGGGCGCTTCGGCACCAACCCGTGCTGCATCGGCATTCCTCTTTCGGGCGCCGAGCCCTTCGTGCTCGACTACGCGACCAGCCGCGTGGCGCAGGGCAAGATGCGCGTGGCGCACAACAAGGGCGAGCGCGTGCCCGACGGCTACCTCATCGACGAGAAAGGCGCGCCCACCAACGACCCCGGCGTGGTGGTGGTGCCGCAGGGCAACGGCCTCTTCGGCGCGCTCATGACCTTCGGCGAGCACAAGGGCTACGGCATGGCCGTGGCCTGCGAGCTGCTCGGCGGCGCGCTCACCGGCGGCGGCACCTGGCATCGGCAGGCGGACACGGCACGCACGGTGCTCAACGGCATGCTTACGGTGCTGATCGATCCGGCGAAGCTGGGCACGCAGAAGTCGTTCGACGAGGAAGCACGCGAGTTCGTCGGCTGGCTGCGGCAGAGCCCGCCCGGGCAGGGCTTCGAAGAAGTGCAGATTGCGGGCGAGCCGGAGCGCAAGGCGCGCGTGGCGCGGCGCAAGGACGGGATCTGGGTGGACGATGCGACCTGGGGGGAGATCGTCGCGGCGGGTGCGAAGGTGGGCGTGCAGGTCTCGTAGCCCCCGGCCAGCCATCCAGCCTAAGGACGGGCGCTTCGCGCCTTCTGGCCGAGCACGAGCGCGATGCCGCCCAGGATTGCCACGGAGGCCGCCGCCAGTCGCGGCGTGATCGCCTCCGACAGGAACAGCACGCCGCCGAACGCCGCCAGCAGCGGCACCGACAGCTGCACGGTGGCCGCGCGCATGGCGCCGAGGCGGCTCAGGGCCGCGTACCAGACCACGTAGCCGAGCCCTGAGGTCAGCGCACCGGAGGCGACAGCGAGCACGAGGCCGGTCGCGTCCGCGCGGGCGCTGGCGGCGAACACGAGGCTCAGCGCCAGTGCGAGCGGCACCGCACGCGTGAAGTTGCGCGCGGTGGCAGCCAGCGGATCGGCCACCCCACGGCCGCGCAGCGAATACACGCCCCAGGCCACGCCAGCGACCGCCATCAGCGCGGCGCCCAGCAGCGGCGGCGCGGCAATGCCCGGCAGCACCAGGTAGACGAGCCCGCCCGCCGCCATCGCGAAACCGAGCCATGCGAGCGCCCCGAAACGCTCGGTGCCGGAGCGCAGGCCCACGCCGAACATAGTCAGCTGGACCGCGCCGAACAGGATCAGCGCACCCGTGCCCGCCGGCAGGCTGAGGTAGGCGAAGGAGAAGAAGGCGACGTAGCCGAACAGCATGACGGCCGCCAGCCAGTCCACGCGAGCCGGCGAGACCTGCGGCTGCGCCCTGAAGCGCACGATGAGCCCCAGCATGAGCGCTCCCGCCACGAGCCTGACGCTGCCGAAGCTCGCGGGGTCGATGCCCTTGTGTTGCAACGCGAGCCGGCACAGCAGGGAGTTGGCCGCGAATGCGAGCATGGCCACCGTCGTGAGGAGGATGGTCCGCAGACCTTGGGGGCCGCGCGCCGCGTCAGGCATGCTCGCACACCCGCCACAGGCGGGGCTCCATCGGACCGACCGTGCCATGGCTCATGCGCCCTCCGTCGAGGCAATCGGGGCAAACATCGGCTCGCCACCGGTGCTGGCGGCGAGGGGCTGGACGATGCTACTCCGCCCGAGAGCTCGAGGCGAGCCGGCCAGGGCCCCTGCAGGGTACCCCGTCAGACGATCAGCGCGATCGTTGCTTCCAGGTGCTCGGACGGCGCGCGGCGGAAGCCCGAGCGCGCGAAGCGCTGCAGCTGCCCCACCACGAAGGCCGTGAGCGCCGCGGCGCGCACCTGGGCGTCGACGCTGGGCGTGGCCGAGCCGTCGGCCGCGGCGGCGCCGCGCAGCACCTGGCGCAGCGTGGATTCGATCTTGTCGAAGAACTGGTTCATGCGCTGCTGCAGGCGCTCGTTCTCGTAGACCAGCGCGTCGCCCACCATGACGCGGGTCATGCCGGGGTTGCGTTCGGCGAACTGCACGAGCAGCGTGAGGATGCGGGCGGCCTGCTGGGCACCGGTGGCGCCTTCGCGCTCGAGGATCTGGTTGACCAGCGTGAAGACGCTCTGCTCGATGAAGTCGATCAGGCCCTCGAACATCTGGGCCTTGCTCGCGAAATGGCGGTAGAGCGCAGCTTCGCTCACTTCGAGCCGTGCGGCCAGCGCGGCGGTGGTGACCCGCTCTGCGCCCGGCTGCTCCAGCATGGAGGCGAGCGCCTGCAGGATCTGCACGCGCCGCTCGCCCGGCTTGGGGCGCTTGCGCGCCGGGGGAGTGGTCGTTTCCGCAGGAGTCTCTACGCCGGAAGCACTGGTCGTCTCTTCGTTCTGCATGGGAGCGCGTGCAAAGATGTAATCAATTGATTCTCGCACAGCGCAGTGAGCACGCGCCCACGCCGGGCTCAACGGGCGCGGATCATCGTCCCGTAGGCCTGGTCGGTCAGGATCTCCAGCAGCATCGCGTGCGGCACGCGGCCGTCGATGATGTGCACCGCGTTCACGCCGCTCTTGGCCGCGTCGAGCGCGCCTTCGATCTTGGGCAGCATGCCGCCGGAGATGGTGCCGTCGGCGAACAGGTCGTCGATCTCGCGGGCGCTCAGGTTGGTGAGCAGCTTGCCGTCCTTGTCGAGCACGCCGGGCGTGTTGGTCAGCAGCATGAGCTTCTCGGCCTTGAGCACGGTGGCGAGCTTGCCGGCGACGACGTCGGCGTTGATGTTGTAGCTCTCGTTCTCCTCGCCGAAGCCGATGGGGCTGACCACCGGGATGAAGGCGTCGTCCTGCAGCGCCTTGACCACGCTGGGGTCGATGGAGACGATGTCGCCGACCTGGCCCACGTCGTGGTGCAGGTTGGGATCGTTGCGGTCGGCCATCTTGAGCTTCTGCGCGCGGATCAGGCCGCCGTCGCGGCCGGTCAGGCCCACGGCCTTGCCGCCGGCCTGGTTGATCAGGCCCACGATGTCCTGCTGCACCTCGCCGGCCAGCACCCATTCGACGACTTCCATGGTCTCGGCGTCGGTCACGCGCATGCCCTGGATGAAGCTGCCCTTTTTGCCCAGGCGGTTGAGCGCCGCCTCGATCTGCGGGCCGCCGCCGTGCACCACCACCGGATTCATGCCCACCAGCTTGAGCAGCACCACGTCTTCGGCGAAGTCGGCCTGCAGCGCCGGGTCGGTCATGGCGTTGCCGCCGTACTTGATGACGATGGTCTTGCCGTGGAACTTGCGGATGTACGGCAGCGCCTGGGCCAGGATCTCGGCCTTGTCGCGCGGGGGGATGTTGAGGACGGGGTCGGTCATGGGCGGTCAGGCTCCGAAGCGGTGGACGATCAGGTGAGGCTCAAATTCTCGCGCAATCCCGGTGACAGCCGGCTGACTGCGCGGGGAACACCGTGGAACCGGTTTTGCCGGGCCACCGGTGTTGCCCCCTGCAAGGGGGAAGGCGCGCGACACTGATTGCACGAAGCCTGGGGGTTTGCCAGTCACGGCCGCAGCCAGCGCGGGACCTTGAAGCGCACGATCATCAGGTACGCACCCACGTAGGTCGTGACGAACAGCAGGCAGAAGAACATCAGCACGATCGTGTTGTTCCAGAACAGCACCGCCGGCACCACCGATAGGGCCGCGAACATCCACAGGTAGGGCGAGGTGCGGTTGTTGCGCGCCAGCAGCTGCCGGGCCTCGTCGTCCGCGAAGGCCACGCGCACGATGCGGCGGAAGATCAGCTGGTGGAAGTGCAGCGCGTCGGCCGTGCCGGGCGACTGCCCGCGCGCCAGCTTGCGGTAGATGGAGAACAGCGTCTCCCACACCGGGTAGATCAGCAACAGCATCGGGAACCAGGGCGACACCACGCGATGGCGCTGCACCAGCGTCACGCAGGCCACGGCGATCACCATGCCCCAGACGTAGGCACCGCCGTCGCCCGCGAAGATCTTGCCGCGCGGGTAGTTCCACACCAGGAAGCCGAAGGTGGCGCCGACCAGGCAGACCACCATGGCCGCCAGCTGCCGGTCGCCGACCTGCAGCGCCACGTGCGAGATCGCCAGGCAGACCAGCACGGCGACCGTGCCCGCGAGCCCGTTGTAGCCGTCGATGATGTTGAAGGCATGCGGCAGGCCGCCGATCGCCAGGGCCGCGAAGAGCACGGTGGCATAGGGAACCATCGCCAGCCAGCCGTCGACCGTCTCGAAGCCGGTGCGCGCCACGCCCAGCCCCAGCAGCCAGCAAACCAGCAGCGCCGAGCCGATGGTCAGCCCCAGCCGGTAGCGCACCTTCACGCGCTGGGTGACGTCCTCGACGATGCCGCCGAGCACCGCCGGCAGGATGCACACCAGCGTGAGCATCGAGGTCGTGACCGGCCAGGAGACGTTGAACGGGTCGGTGCCGGTGATGCCGGCAGCCAGCCAGGCCACGCCCATGCCCATCAGGATGCCCGCGCCGCCCAGGCGCGGCACGTGGCCCTTGTGGAAGCGCTGGGGCATGTCGGCGCCGTAGATGCGGGCATGCCGCCGCGCACGTCGCATGAACACCTGGACCGAGAAGGCGGCGACGAAGAAACTGATGACGATCAGAGCAATCATGTGTGGGGTTTGGGGAACCCTAGAATTCCCGGGCGAAATTAGACCATGCCCACGCCCCCCTCCTCCCGCCCTCCCATCACCATTTCGATCGTGAGCCACGGCCAGCTCGCGCTGGTGCTGCCGCTGCTGGAGCAGCTGGACAGGCACAGCCGCGCCGTCATCGACAAGGTTTTGCTTACATTGAACATCCCCGAGGCCGACGTTCTTGCCGGCCGCAGCTGGGGCTTCAGGGTGGAGCGGATCGAGAACGCGAACCCCAAGGGCTTCGGGGCCAATCACAACCAGGCCTTCGAACGCTGCGGCACCGAGTGGTTCCTGGTGCTGAACCCCGACATCCGCTTCGACAACGACGTGCTGTCGCCACTGCTCGCGCAGGCCGCGACGGACGCCGGCCTGCTGACGCCGCGCATCCTGGAGCCCGGCAAGACGGAGCCCGAACCGCACCGGGCGCTGCTGACGCCGCTGGAAATCGTCGGAAGAAAGAAGCCCGGCTACGTGCGACCGACGGTGCCGGCATGGATTCCAGGCCTGTTCATGCTCTTTCGCAGCAAGGCCTACCAGCAGGTCGGCGGCTTCGACGAGAAGTTCTTCATGTACGGCGAGGACTTCGACATCTGCGCCCGCACCCGCCTGGCGGGCTGGAAGCTGCAGGTGGGCGAGAACCTGCTGGCCCGGCACGACGCGCAACGCGAGAGCCACCGCAGCAGGAAGTACCTGTACTGGCACGTGACCAGCCTGCTGAAGGTGTGGCTGTCGGCCTCGTTCTGGCGATACCTGCGACTGCAGGGCCGCTAGCCGGCCCTTCAGCCGGGACGGTCAGCCGCGCTCGAAAACATCCTGCACGATGGCCTGCTTGCCACGGCCGAAGCGTTCATAACGGCCGCGCGCGGCCTCCAGAAGGATCGGGAGCACGCGCAGCGGACGCGCCGCCGGCAACTCGGCCCTGAACCGCTGGTGCGCAACCTTGGCGCGCTGCGCATCCAGGCAGCCCGGCCGTACCCGGTCGCCGAGCTGCTGCAGCCGCTGCAACAGCGCCTCGGCCCGCCGCAGCCGCGCCACATGCTTGTCGCCCCGCTCCACGAAAGCCTTCGCCACCTTCTCGGACAGCGTGAGCCGACGCGCGCCGATCTGGTTGTTGCCGTGCTGGCGGTAGTCGATGGTCGGCTCGGGCAGCACGTCCATGCGGCCCGTGGCAGCGGCAATAGCGGCGAGCCACTCGTCGTGCACCCAATCGGGCGAGAACGGCAGCGCCGCGTCGAGCAGGCTCCTGTGGAACACCGTCGTCGCGCCGGTCACCAGATTGCGGCGCAGCAGCACGCCAAAGGCCTCGCCGCCCGCAATGGCCTGCAACTCGGCCGGCTGCACCTCGAGCGCATGGAAGAGCGTGGAGCCCAGCGACTTCAGATCGCCGTCGACCAGGCGTGCGTCGGTATGCAGCAGCAGCAGATCGGGCCGCGCCTCGAACTGCGCCACCATGCGCGCCAGCCGCCCGGGGTGCCAGACGTCGTCCTGGTCGCACAGCGCGATGAGGTCGTGGCTGCAGGCGCGCACCGCCTGCTCGAAATTGCGCGTGACGCCCAGCGGCGGGGAGTTGCTGAACACGCGCAGCACGATGCGGTCGGCAACGCCGCACTGGGCGAGGATGTCGCGCACCACCGCCAGCGTGTCGTCGGTGGAGCCGTCGTCGGACACGACGATCTCTTGCGGCAGCGGCTCCTGCGCGCAGATGCTGCGCAGCTGCTCGGGGAGATAGCGCGCGCCGTTGCGGGTGCAGAGGGCGACGGAGACTTGGAGGGGCATCAGACCGGAGCCAGCCGAGGGGGCCAGGCGTAGCTGAAGTCTTCGCGCTCGAGCATGAGGTTGGGGCTGTAGGCCGGGTCGTTCTCCAGCACAGCCCCCCATCGGCGCTTCATGTAGTCCACGTCTTCCAGATAGGGGGCACTGGCTGGTTCGCCAGCCTTTCTTGCACGCGCGGCTGCGTCCCTGTGGTCGAGCAGCTCTGCATAAGGCGTCCAAAGGGTGCGCAGGCCGGCCTCTGCCAGGCGCAGGCAGAAATCAACATCGGCAAACGCCTCTTTCAGATGGTTTCCATCGAGGCCGCCCACCGCAAGATAACGATCCTTGCGGATAACCAGGCAGGCCGAGCTGACAGCCGAGAGCGACTGAATCAGCGCGGCGCGGCCTCCATAGCCTTCCCGCCCCGCGGGCATTCCGCGATGCGAGCACCCGGCTATGCCGTCCACCCCCAGGCCCAGGATGATGCCGGCGTGAGTCAGGATCCGGCGGCGGTCCATGAGGCGCGCACCGACCGCTCCGACGCCGGGCTGCAGCGCCAGGCTGGCCATTTCGGCCAGCCACTCGGGCGACAGGACTTCGAGGCGGTCATCGATCAGTGCGACCACCTCTCCCATTGCACCCTCGACCGCCGCATTGCACAACGCGGCCGCGCCTTGCCGCCGAGCATGCCTGAGCACGCGCACGTTCTTCATCTTTGCCAGCGTATCGAGGCAGGCCTGGGCTGCAGTATCGTCCGAGGCGTTGTCGGCCACGACGATCTCGTAGTGGGGGTAGGAGGTCTTCGCGAGGATCGAGTCCACGCATCTGCGCAAGGACGCCGCGGCATTTCGCGTGGGGATGACCAGCGACACCAACGGCGGCGCATCCGGCAACGCATAGTGCACCCGGTAGCCGAAGCCGATGTGCTCCGCCCGCGCGCGGGTCTGCGTACGCTCGAAATGCTCGTTGAGCGCGCGCTCGCCGGCCACCACGGCATAGGGCTTGGCGTCCATCGACTTCGCGGTGCTCTCTGCATGCACGCGCCAGTGGTAGAGCACCCTCGGGATGTGGCGCACCTGCCTGGGCTCGATGCGTTCCATGCATCGAATGACGAGGTCCCAGTCCTGCGAGCCTTCCAGCCCCAGCCGGAAGCCGCCCACGGCGCGAACGAGATCCGTCGAAAGCACGCCCAGGTGGCTGAACATGTTCTGCGAGCGGAAAAGATCGGGGTTCCAGTCGCACTTGAAGTACGGGCCCGAGCGGGTCAGGGACTCGTCGATCTTGTCCTCGTCGGAGTAGATCAACTGCACATCGGGATGCCTGGCGATGCAGTCGGCCACCCAGAACAGGGCATCCGCCGGCAGCAGGTCGTCATGGTCCATCAGGGCGATCCACGTGCCCGAGACCAGTTCGAGCGCGCTGTTCGAAGAGGCGGAGATATGCCCGTTCTTGGGCCGGAACACGACCTTGATGCGTGGGTCGCTGTCCGCGTAGGACTTCAGGATGGCCCGCACCTCCTGCGAGGGCGATGCATCGTCTGCGATGCACAGCTCCCAGTTCGGATAGATCTGCGCCCGCACCGACTCGATCGCCTCCCGCAACCACGCCGGGTTGGGGTTGTACGAGGGCATGAGCACGGAAATCAACGGCTTGTCGGCCATGGAGGCCACACGCTCGGCCAGCCGGGCGCTCTCCGCCGCGGTCAGCGTGTCATGCTCACGAACCCAGCGCGGATAGTCGTTGAACCCCGTGACGCGCCGCCCGAGCTCCCACTTGATGCCCCGCCAGCCCGCCTTCCGGAACATCCGCCAAGCACGCTGGAGCCGCCCGCCCACACCGGGGGTTCTCCAGAGCACAGTAAGGAAGAAGTCGAAGAGCCGAGATACAGATTTCATAGACGACTTGCCGGCAGGGCGGCAAGGAGGGAACTTTTTCGGGGAAATTGCGCCAGCACAGATGGCTCTTACAAGGAGCGAGGCTTCCGCCACGCGGCGGGCGATTATCTTCGCATCGGCCCTCCGGCGGAGGTTACAGCCATAGCCACAGCCTATTCACCCTGCCCGGTAAAATCGCACAGTTCACACAAAGGATAAGAAAAGAGGCCGCCCCGGGGTGCCCTAGCAAGTTATTTGTGCTTGCCCAGTGGCAGTCTGGAGTTGTTCAGGCGAAGACACCACTGTCAGCCCTTCCGCAGTCTCGTATCGAAGCACATGAGTCAAGTTCACTCCAATCTTCACCGCAGCGCATGGTCCGACTGGTGGGAAGGCACTCGCCGCACAGACATCTGGTGGACCCTCGCCTGGTTCGACATCGTCCTACGTTACAGGCGCTCCATGCTAGGTCCGCTCTGGCTGACATTGAGCATGGGCGCCATGATCGGAGGGATGGGGCCTCTATACAGCTCGCTGTTCGGGACCGAACTGTCCAAATTTTTTCCGCACTTGGCTCTCGGCATCATTTTTTGGGGCTTCTTCTCTAGCATGGTGACAGACTCTTGTAACGCGTTCATCGGCTCCGCTAACTACCTCAAGCAAGGCTATTTTCCAATTAGCCTCTTCGTATGGCGGAGCATGGCTCGCAACATTATTCAGTTTGCACACCAGATCGTGCTCTACATTCCCGTCGCGCTCTGGGCAGGAATTTCGCTATCTTGGTCAGCGTTGCTTTTCATTCCGGCATTCGTCTTGGGGCTGATCAACGCACACGCCTTAGGACTTGCACTTGGCCTAGTCTGTACGCGATTTCGTGATGTGACCCAGATCGTCACTAGCGTGATGCAAATGCTCATGTTTCTCACGCCTGTTTTCTGGCTGCCGTCAAGTCTTCCTGGTCGCGCCCAGTACATCCTTTGGAACCCTTTTGCTCAGATGCTGGATCTGCTTCGTACACCACTCATGGGTGGCATGGCCGAGGGCCACAACTGGTGGGGGATCTTAGGATGGACAGCAGCCAGTCTTATCTGTTCATGCATGCTGTTCGCAAAGTACCGCCGCCGCGTTGTCTACTGGCTCTAAAGAACCATGGCCTTTATTTCCCTTAAAAATGTTTCGGTCAACTTTCCCATCTATGGGGCTGGGGCCAATTCGCTGAAAAAAACTATTGCCGCCTCCGTTACCGGCGGTCGCTTTGGGCAAGAGACAGGCGTCAATGTTGTCCAGGCGCTCAGCAACATTCATCTAGAGCTGAAAAGTGGCGATCGACTCGGCTTGATTGGTCACAACGGCGCAGGCAAATCCACGCTTCTTCGCGCTCTTGCGGGCGTATATGAACCCTCTTCGGGGGAGTTCTTGCGGCAAGGCTCGGTGTCGAGCTTGATCGACCCTTCGCTGGGCATTGAGCCCGATGCTACCGGCATTGAAAATATCATGCTCCGAGGGCTGGTAATGGGAATGAGTAAAAAACAACTCGACTCCCTGACACCTGATATTTGCGAGTTCAGTGGCCTTGGAGAGTATGTGCACATGCCCGTCCGGACTTACTCCACTGGCATGCTGATGCGACTCGCATTTTCGATTTCCACGAGCGTCGAGGCAGACATTTTACTGATGGATGAATGGCTCTCAGTCGGAGACGCCGCGTTCACTGAAAAGGCCGAACAGAGGATGAAAGACGTTGTGGCCAAATCAGGAATCTTGGTATTGGCCTCTCACTCACCTGATTTGATCGCCAAAGAGTGTAATCGCGTAATTCATCTAGAGCACGGCCGGATTATCGAGCAAAGCTAAAATCGCATATCCGGCACCACATACAAAACAGCTCATCGCCACCGCATCAGAAGCCAAACATTTCGCAGCACTCCAAGCCCAATGCAATACCCGTTACTTTAAAAAGGCCTCGGGGTCAAGGCTTCACAAAAATCTTATCAATAAAAAAGCGAAGCTTACTCCTCCTTGCGAAGAACCACCCAGAATTCAATACACCCTTCATCTGCAGGAAGCGGCGGTCTTGACCAAGCCTCCTGGAGGCCTGGAAGCAAAGATTCCGACATCATCCAATCGATCATCTCCATGAAAGATTGATGGGTCCAAGTGTGATAGTGAATCGGAAAATCCTCGGCCCACTTCTCTTTCCACGTTGCGACATACGACTCAGCGGGAGTGACAAATGCTTTAGCATAAAACTCTTGAAAATGCTGCATATCACGCATCCGTTCAGGGTCAGACTCTTTGAAATCACCAATGAGATGATCTAACTCTGTAAGAGCACGATGCTTGTCAAAAGTGCGACTAATTTCAGGCACAACAAGCACCAGACTTCCACCACGCTTGATCTTATCCCAAGCGTCAGCAATTGCAGCAATTGGATCTCTCGTGTGTTCGATAACATGGCAAGCCACTACAAAATCGAGACTTTCAGGAGCAATTGGATCGAGCTTGCCTAGCATTGCCACGATGTCCGGGCGCAAAATATCTAAACTCTCTTGCCCGTCGTATCGGTGCTCTTGCAATTGAGAAACATCAAATATGTCTACGTATTTGATTTGGCAATGCAGAGGTATCGGCATTGGATTCGCGCCAGCTCCTACCTCAATGCCTGAACCTTTGAGTCTCGAGACGCTCAGTTCGCGCATGCCCCACGTAGTTAACACCCGATCTGGCATTCGCCATGTCGCTAGGTCATGGCGGAGTGGTGCGTTTTGTCCAGGAAGCAAGGCATCCAATACGTCAGCATGCACTTCGATAACATCGGAGGGCCACGCAAAGCCGTTCTCAGCTAGCCACCGCGCATCCGTGATCCAGTGACGTCGACCTCTGGCGCAGTAAAAAACCTTCTCTCCATGGCGCGACGCCAGAGATCGCAATAACACCCCTCTATATCCCTGGTTCAGAATTCCATTCTCCGTGAGCATCATTTTTATCCAACTTTAAGCTGTCTTGCAGACTCTATCGATTACGTCGAATATCTTCAAGCATGTCCCATCCCAGCTACTGTGATGCTTGTCAATGCATTGACGTGCATTTGCCACCAGCGAGTTGCGTAGGGATGGCTCCTCAATAAGTCGGCTAACTGCTTCAAAAATATCGCTTGCGGTCATTTCAAATAGCAAGCAATTTTCTTTATCTCGAAGCAACCACGCTGTTGTTGAATTTCTATTCGTGATGACGGCCGCACCAGACGCCATGAGCTCAAACGGCAAATAAGAAGGGTGACGCGTCGCCATCGCGACCAAGCCAGCGTCAGCAGCTCGATACAGCGCTCCAGTTTCTTCGTAAGAGAGAAGACCGAGGTTATTGATCAGCCCAGCCAAACCATATGGGGCAGGATCCCAGGATTGACCCGCTGTTACGATCTCCACACGCTTACCATAGCAATCCTTGATTTTTTTAAGAGCTTCTCCTAGCGCCTCGAAGCAATTGCGAGGGGTTCCTGGACGAGCGTAGCAAACCAAGACGAATGGCGAATTAGGTAATCGAGCTGGCCGCCCCTCAGAATGAAACACGGCCGAATCTATTGCGGGCATAAAATATTCCGCAACTCCACCCAACTCTGAATAGCTCGATGCAAGTGATGGCGTGTTGCATATCGCATGAAATCCAAAACGATATGTAGCCTCGACAGCCGCACTAATCGTCCCTGCGGGATAAAACAGTGGCTCCCAATCTTGAACAAAATAGAATTTGCGACGCACGCTGCGTAACTTAAGCACCAAAAATGCCGTTGTCCACAAGGTTGCAACCGCAGCATCTAACTCGCCAAGCGCAGGAAGAGGGTCAGAAACTGATCGAATGCTTAATACTACAGCTGAATTCGCAAGCTCCGGGAATGCAAGCCGAATGCGTGCTGTTATTTCTTCTACGCTCGCATCGCCTAGCACAATAAACATGGGGCGAACATCATGTCTCTGATACATGTAATCGGCAGCCCGAAGAATGGTGTAAATTCCTCCATAAAACGGTACGGTAAACGAAGGAATGAACCACGCGATGCTACGCAATGGCCCTGGCAGGGAGTTATTGCAATCTTTTATTGATTCCCGAATTTGCGCTGCTGTCGCATCAAATGCGCTAGCCACATACCTCGCCTCCGCAAAAAAATCGTGCCCCTGTGGAACTGCTTGCTCCTCGGTTGACACAGGGATCTGCGGAACCCCCGGTCGAGTTTCAATGTCCACAGCCGGACTCAAAAACGGATCGCCGAAAGGCAACTTGCTTTTGACGAATTCAGTGGAAATCGCTCGACCCGCGATTCGTTCGAAAATACTAGAGTTCGCAGCCGAATGGAACAAGGCATAGGGATTTAGCAATAGGCGTCCGCGGGTCTGGCTCTCCAGAATGGCCAAACTGAAAGCAATGTCCGGCCTTCCTTCACCTGCAAAAGCCATAAACCCTCCAACAGCCTTCCAGTCAGCGCGTCGAAAAGCGAGCGCGCCTGCGGACGATGCAGATGCATTCCGGTACCAAGAGGCACTTCCCCCAGGGATAAAATAGTGCGAGGGTTCTCCGCGGAAAGCAGGATATGCATGCCCATTGCGGATAAATGTTCCAAATTCGAGCAACGTTCCGTCAGCACTGATCACTCGCCCAGCAGTCATGGCAATTAAGGGATTGCTCATTGGCGCAATCAATTCCCTCAAACTATCCTGATGAGCAGGCTGAAAGCCTGCATCAACAAGAATGATTAGAGAAGCATTGTTTGCAGCAATCAGATCATCAATTTTCCGGTACAGCTCTTCTGTTTCTTGAAGACTTCCAACCGAAGCATTTAATCCCTCGGCAGCCGATAGGTGTTTAGATGAAATCTCACCTCCACACACCAAGAGCAAAACTGTCGCTTCATTGCTTGCATTCCATTGAATTCGAATCTGTCCGTCTTCGAATTTTGGTTCTGCATTCGGCCATCCGGCCTTTGGAAGATATTTAACAAGCGTCTTTATTTGCCCTTGAGCGGCGTACGGTTTTACGTCAAACCCTCCTGAGGAGACGGAAGTCTCGATGATGCGCCAGTGATACAAAACTTTGGGAATGTGTTTAACCCGTTCCTTCGAATCTATGACCCTGAGGAAAAGGTCCCAATCTTGAGCCCCATCAGTGCTTGGGTCCCAACCATTAATCTCGCGAAGACGGTCGCTTCTGATAGCGCAGACGTGTGTCAAATAATTGGCGTTAAGCAAAATATCAGGAGACCACCCGGGCTTAAAGAGGGGATTAAAGCGCTCACTCCCGTCCCGCGACAGCATATCTTTATCTGAGTATATAAAGTTAAGATCTGGATTTGCGTTCGCGGCCCGCGCCAACTCAAATAACGCATCGCGACTCAGTTCATCGTCATGATCGAGCAAAACGACCCAATCCCCGGCAACCAATTCGAGTGCCGCATTTGAATTTCCTGAAATTCCGAGGTTTTCCGCTAACACCTTCACACGAAATCGGGAATCTTTTTTCGCCAAATCTTCGGCGACTCTGACCAATTCTTTGCTATGCCCGCTTTCGTCTACAATGACAAGGCAGAGTTGCCATTTTTCGTAAGACTGCTCCAGTACAGATTGAATCATGGCGCAAAACACGTCGAGAGGTGTTTTAAACGCAGGAACTAAGATGCTAAAAATCGGTTGACTCTTGAATGCTCGCCCAATACGGTTTTGCAAAAATAGAGTCGAAGCTGATGCTGTATGTGTTCTCTGCCACTGCTCATACCGGTCTTGGACAGAGAGCTCCAAATTGGATGGCAGGACGGAAGGTGATCCAGATACTGCGATATCTTTTGCAGCCATGGTCGCCTCCGCCATAGTCGCCTCCGGCTTGGGATCAGCGACTTCATTTTCAGCACGACTGCGTAGCCACGTTTCTAATTTGGTGCGCACCTGCCCGGTCCAAACCCACCATGTGAGTTTGGCTGCGCGACGAATGGTTGTTCTGAGCGGCGACGGCACGCGCGGGCCAAACAGCGTCATCGCTTTCCATGTCGTACTGGTCCGTACAGCATGCAATTCTTGCTCTGCCCGAAATGCTTGTTCAAGGCTAGCCTGCCGAAACTCTTCCGCCCGAGAAACGAGCTCGATGGCAGCTCGGTGCTCATTCTCCGCATGCTCGGCGCGACCGTTGGCTGTTCGCCACCTATTCTCTATTTCAGCAACCTGTCGACGGAGATCCTCACTGATTTTTCCAGCCACTCCCAATCGAGAATTGAGCTGCCGTATTTCATTTTTGAGCCCTCTTTCCGCATCCAATGCTTCCATTTTGGCGGCAGAAAGTTCATTAACTTCGCTCGTGAGCGACCGCGCCAGCTCTTCTATTTCATTTTTCTCAAGTTCACGCTTCTTTAAACGCTCGTTCGTTTCAGTAAGTTCTTCCAGCAATCGAGAGCCAAAGACTTCTAACGCAGACGGATTCAATATAAGTGAGCGCAACTGACTTGGCGGCAGGGATTTTATTTGCCTTTCCAGCCGAGAAACATCGGCAATCTTCCCTCCCATAACACGTCGAAATTTATTCTCTCTCATCTCCTGCGCTGCCTCGATTACAGCGACGGAATCATAAAATGAAACGCGGGCTAGTTTTACACCTAGCTCCCGAACATTCATACCTATAATTTGGCTGAGCGCATCCGCCTCGACAGAATTGAGATAGTCAATATTCACTGCATCAATAAGGGCTTTCAACCATTCAACTGCCGCTTTTGGCTGATGAAATCCGCCGCCCAGGCTATCCACATAGCTTGCATGCAGATCTTCGATAATAAATGCACCACCATGGTTCAGCCTGCCAAAGCACGCTTTGAATGTGGCAATAATGTGATCCGATCGATGCGAGCCGTCGTCTACTATGATATCGAATGTCTTCTCTCCAAGTAAGCGCGTCAATTCCTCTTCAGATGAAGCGTCCCCAATATGAATTTGTATTAGATCGCCTAGAGAGAGGTTTGCGCAGGCTGGGTCGATATCGATTCCCGTGACAGTTGAACCGCTCGGCAAATATTTGGACCATATCTGCAGCGACCCCCCATTTTGCACGCCAATTTCAAGCAGATGAAGCGGCCTATTTTGCGCAACTCGCGGCGCGAGCACCATTTCATAGATGCTGAGATATTGCTCCCACTTATCAGAAAGATTGCCATCATGCGCCTGAAAGATTTCGGCAAGCGATTTTCTTTCGGGATTTAGGTCGAAAATGAATTGCGAGGCAGTAGGCTCTTTGTAGGTCATATTCATGTAATTCAAAGATTTCGATGATGAACGCGAGCAATACCTCACACCGCACAAAAGGCAGCATGTGCGCTCAACATTGAAGTGAATCAGGCCAGCAGGGCAACCAATATCATCAATTGACACGATCGCTCCGCTTTGCGACGCTCGCACAGATCCATTTGATAGCCTCTTACATGGGCTATATGTCAATCCCCAGATCGCCGATGCGCGTAAATCGACAGCTTTAGTTTATTTAGCAGAACACCCACGTCAAACTAAAAAAATCAAACCCGACAGCAAGCGATTGGTTTATTTGCTCAGCGATGCATCTTTAAGATCAGCCTACTCCCTGAGGCCAGCCACATCGATTCTCACCGCTTCCCCTCAAGAATAAAACTCAGGCAGTAGCGTCTTGCTCGTTTAAGCAGGCAAACCAACTGGCAGCACGGGCGCCGCTTAAAAGGCAGACTCAATATTAATTTAAAGGCCGCGCTTTTGGAAAATCCTGTCTATTGCATCACCCCAAAGTGGCGCATTTTTCTCCAGAGTGCGAGACTTATGGACATATGAAAATGCCTCTTTTGCCATAGCTTCTCGTATGCTTGAATTTTCCGCGATACGCATCAGCGATTCAAACCATTGTTGAGAACTGGCGGAGGCTAAAAATCCATTTTTGCCGTCAGAAATTGTTCCAACGTAGCTTTCTGTCGCACTAAATATTCCCGGAATTCCATTTATTGAATAATCAAGAAACTTCAAATCGGATTTGCAGTCGTTAAAATCAGATTGCACCAATGGCGCAATCGCAAAATCCCACGAAATCTCCTTCTGCATCCATTCCATGAACTTTGGATATTCAACCCGATCATTCGGGACTTTGACAATTGAAACTGGTAGATCGTTGAAGAGCCCCTTCACCAACGCCTCATCGCCAATACCGACAACTTCCAGTCGGATAGATTCCCTTTTCGTGTAAAGCAATTTCCTCAAGGGCTCGACCACCATGAGCAAATCTTCGAGATGCGAGTAAGTCCCCATATAGCCCATAACCAACTTGGAATCGCCTCTGTTTCTTCGATAGTCCTCCTTTTTTTTCAAGGAATCAAAATCGAACAAGCGCTCATCCAAGTTATTGGGAACAATCTCGATATTAGAATTCAAACGAGCCATGCGATTTCCGAGAGCCCGTGTGGAGACGATGATGCCCGCCGCATTTCTCGCAAATCTGACTATTATTTGCCTCTGCTCCGCGCTTGGGTAGCCGGGCGATCCTGGCAAAGAATTTAAATCGAGAAGATTGTCATCTATGCCATAGATATATGGTACGCCGAGCGTCGCGAGCCGCCCTAATAGGTGCTCTTGGTCTGCCAATGTGCTGTCATGTCGCCATCCACGTTCCACAATTACAAGATCAACAGCAATTCCGGGCAAATCTGTGCCGTAGGACAAACTAAATCTATCCTGAATGCTGGGATGAGATAGAGGTCGCAGCAAGCGGATGTGACTGGCGCCGTATGGAAGACGATCAGCGCCACATTCGAATAACACGTGAACGCGCTTTTTCATTGATGAGGCCTTTTTTCTGCACTTTCAGAGAAAAGCGTCCGCCCCATCGCGAGCGCTGGTGCATCAGGGAAAAAGAACGCAGCTCGCTCTATGCCGGCGTCTCCAAGCCTTCGCCTCAGAGCACTATCATCAACCAAGCGCAAACAGGCTTGCAAACACTGGGCCTCGTCGCGGGTGTCGACAAGAAGTCCGGTCTCCTCATGGGTCACAATTTCCGAGAGCCCTCCATTTACAGGGCCAATGATTGTCACGCCGCTCGCCATAGCCTCAAGACAACTCAACCCCATCGCCTGATATACGGATAGATCAACAAAAACATCAGCCTGCTTCATCAAGGCATCTACCTCTGCAGAGCTCAACTCTCCATAGGCCTGATGACTCGAAAGCGATCTCAGCGGATCCAAAATCGCATCATCTGGTTCGCATCCAAAAGTGCGCACCTGAACTTTATTGGGGCGCGCTATCAACAACTGGCGAAGAACGCTGACCGTCATCTGTGGCGCTCGGCGAGGAGTAGACGATCGGATCATTGCGCACACGATTACTTGTCGCGAACTTCGTTGAATTGGAGGAGGGGCAAACCTCGACCAATCCAGACTTGGCCCAAGAAGTATTGGTGACTTGCCAGTCCTCTCCGCGACCATCTTCCGATTCCATTCGGTTTTTGTCATAAGCCGCATTGGAATTTCGGTATAACTTGCGAGTGCTTGCAAGTAGTCGGCGCTTCCATCTGCAAAAAAATCTGGCTCAAAGTCCTGAATGTAATACCCCACCGTTGGCCTTCGGGAGCTTTTCTCCAAGGCTTCCTTAATCCAGAATACGGATAGGTACAGTGTCGCGACTACGGCATCATAAAAATGAATGTGTTCTGACAACTGGCTCCAATCGGAAAGCCACGTTATCGGAAGACGGCAGCCGGGATACGAAGCCTCGAAAGAAGCCCTCGCTGATTCAGAATTCGCGATGACTACATCAACTCCGCAATCTTGCAAGACAGATGCCTCGCTCAAGATGACATGAGCACCACCACCTGCATGAGCAACAGGAAGAATAATTAAAATTCGCTTGCCTTCAAAATGTTGGCGGATTTGGGCGCGAATATGCAACCTCTCGTCCATCAATTGCAGGCGGCTTCGTACCGCCCTCAATCTGAGGCTCTGACGTGTAATTTCAAGCTGATTCATGATCGGAGCACTCGAATGCTTCCGATGCAAGTTTTCGTCAGCAGCCTTCGCGAGTTTTATTCTACGCTCGGTCGAATAGCTCTTGGATTGGGCATGAAATACATATACATCATCAGCAATCGCCAGTTGCCACCCATTAGCGACCGCTCGAATGCATAAATCGTTCTCTTCCCCGTAACCCTTTCCAAAATTTTCTTCATCAAATAGACCTACATCCGATAGCTGCTCTCGGCGAATCAGTAGACAAAATCCATTGAGAAATCCAACTCGTGGATAGGTGCGGCGGGACGCCATGATTACCCGTTTCGCCATCTCCGAAACGGTCATTTCAGGCGGTAATGGATTTGAGGACCAGTCACCATGCTCGTCGAATATTTTTGGTATCGACTGCCAAGAAGCCGTATTACTCAGAGGTCCTACCATACCAATACGTGCGTCAGAGTTGGCGCATTCGACCATCCGATCGAGCCATTGAGCAGAAACGACCGTATCACTATTCAGGAGAACAACAAATTGACCGTTCGATGCTCGTAAGCCGGCATTGGCCGCGAACGTGTATCCCTGCGCAACATCATGACGGACCAGCACACCTCCCTGCTCGCGGATGAACTCATTAAGGTAGTTCTTAGTCTCCTCGTCACTGCCGTCGTCCACCACAATAATGCGATAAGGTGGCAATGTATGAGCGACTACCGAGCTAAGGCAGTTCTGAACATCAGATAAGGCGTTGTGCACGCAGACAATCACGTCTACAGTGGCACTACGCCGATCCAGGGTGTAATGAATTCGAGCCTGTCCTGGAGTAGGCACAGCAAATAGGCGCGCGGCATAACCAGATTGATCAAAAGCGACAATGCGCCGCTTCAAGCCGGAAATCCCCTCTTGCATGATGACCTTGCTCACGGTCCGCACCAAGCTCAATGGCCCCCCAGCAGCCTTGCTCGCAGGCCCAAAAAGCCTTCTAACTGAGCGAATATTTGCAACTCGGGCTCCCGCCCATCGAACTGGACGAGATACCTTCCAGCTCGTTGAAGCCAAAATCTCTCGCATCGACGCATTCAGGACAGCTTCGCGTTGCAGCGCCTGAGCAAGCTGCGAGCGAAGGATGATTTGCTCATCTTTCCATTTGGCCTGCTTTAGGCGATTCAGTTCGCCCTGATTTTCAAAGTAATTGAGGCGTCCGTACATGTCAGCTATACGGCTCTCAAAAGCAGTACGTTCCGATTCTGCTACCTCAAGCCGACGCATCACCTCAGCATTTTGTGCGAACAGTTCATTAATTTTATTATCGCGCATCGCCAGTTCATTTTTCAGCACTGCCTCCGCGTCCATATACTTGCTCATCGCTGAAGACATGTCCGCTATTTGTCGGTCCAATTCGAGTTTCCGCCCCAACACGCCGAACAAGCGTACGATATAAGTGCGGCCACTTTCTGTGCCAAAGGATTGGAATAAAGATTTCGCCGCCGGACTTTGAGCGGCGCCGTAAAACAAGACACCCAGCCCGTGCGAGTGCATGAATTCAATGGTCGGATAACTGCGCGACAGTTCTTCCCACAGTCGCCAAACGCCGAAGTCCCGCTCCCGCACGTTGATGTCATGAAACAACACAAGCCCCTGCTGCGAGAGCTTTGGCCGCCACGTCTCAAAATCGTGCTTGACGGCTTCATATGTGTGAAGTCCGTCTATATGCAATAAATCTACACTGCCGTCGGAAAAATAGCTGGCAGCATCATCAAACGTCATCCGTAGCAAGCGCGAGAACTCTTCAAACCTAGAGTTACCAGAAGTCACGCTTGCATAAACTTCTTCTCCATACAAGCCCGCATGCTCATCGCCCTTCCAGAGATCAACGGCGTAGCATTTGGTACTCAATCGAGCATGCTCTACTGCTTGGCAAAATGAAAAATATGAGTGCCCATAATGTGTCCCCAATTCCACGATCACACGCGGCTTGATCGACTCAACAATCCAAACACCAAAGGGGATATGGCCTATCCAAGCACTTGGTTGAGGAGCAATATCGATATTTTTCAGCGCAACACTGAAGTCAAGCTCCAACATATTTTCTCTTCAGTTCATTCTAGAGATATCGCGCATCATTCAGGCGCGCTCAAATGCTTACCAGGCACCGATGCTCGTTAGGCCTCAAAAACATCCGCTTGATACAAGCCTTTCCCCGCTGCATCTTTCGACGAGAGAATTGGCTCCATCCCGATGTCCGGCCAATCAATCGCGATATCCTTATCGTTCCACGCAATGCACCTTTCGTAACTTGGCGCGTAGTAATCCGTAGTTTTGTACAGGAAATCGGCGGTATCGCTGAGCACGAGAAAACCGTGCGCAAATCCGGGTGGAACCCACAATTGCCTGTGGTTGTCCTCACTGAGTTCCACACCAACCCATTTCCCAAAGGTCGGTGACGACTTGCGGATATCTACAGCCACATCGAACACCGCGCCGCGCACCACGCGCACCAGCTTGCCCTGTGGCTGCTGGATCTGGTAATGCAAGCCGCGCAGCACGCCCTTAGCCGAGCGCGAGTGGTTGTCCTGGACGAATTCGACGTGCCGACCAACGGCCTCATCGAACGCCTTGCCGTTGAAGCTCTCGTAAAAGAAGCCGCGTGCATCACCAAAAACCTTGGGCTCGATGATCAGCACCTCGGGGATTGCGGTCGGTGTCGCTTTCATGAGCGCACCTCCTCAGCCAGCAGATGGTTCAGATACTTGCCGTAGCCGTTTTTCTGCAGCGGTGCAGCCAGCTTTGCCAATTGCTCCCGATCGATAAAGCCGTTACGCCACGCGATCTCTTCTGGGCAAGCAATCTTCAAGCCTTGGCGATGCTCCAGGGTTGCGATGAACTGTCCGGCTTCGAGCAAGCTCTCATGCGTCCCCGTATCCAGCCACGCATAGCCGCGCTGCATGATTTGCACATTGAGTTGGCGCAGGTCGAGGTAGGCCTGGTTCACCGCAGTGATCTCCAACTCGCCACGCTCGCTCGGTTTCACCGACTTCGCGATGTCGACGACCTGGTTGTCGTAGAAGTACAGGCCTGTCACCGCATAGCTGCTCTTGGGCGTCGCCGGTTTTTCCTCGATGCTGCTGGCTTTGCCTGCCGCATCGAATGCGACCACGCCGTAGCGCTCCGGGTCATGCACGTGGTACGCAAAGACGGTCGCACCGTTCTGCTGTGAATCGGCGTCCGACAGCAGGTGGGCAAGGTCATGTCCGTAGAAGATGTTGTCGCCCAGCACCAGCGCGCTCGACGAATTTCCTACGAATTTGTCGCCGATGATGAACGCCTGCGCCAGCCCGTCCGGACTGGGCTGAACCGCATACTGCAGATTGATGCCCCACTGGCTGCCATCCCCCAGCAGTTGCTGGAAGCGCGGCGTGTCCTGCGGGGTGCTGATGATCAGGATGTCTCGCATGCCACCCAGCATGAGCGTGCTGAGCGGGTAGTAGATCATCGGCTTGTCATACACGGGCAGGAGTTGCTTGCTCATCGCCAGCGTGGCCGGATGCAGGCGCGTGCCCGAACCGCCGGCCAGGATGATGCCCTTGCGTTGCGTCGTCTTGGTCATGCTCTTTCTTCTCGTGGGATTCTTCAAAGGATCTCGCGCAGCATGCGCGCGACGCCTTCCTGCCATGGGGGCAGGCGCAGGCCGAACGTGGTCTGCAGCTTGCTGGTGTCGAGGCGCGAGTTGTGCGGGCGCTTCGCGGGCGTCGGGAATGCGCTGGTTGGCACGGGCTCGACGGCGTCGGGCCCGGCCTTGAGTTCGACGCCGGCCTGCTGCGCCATTTCGAGCACGAAGCGCGCGTAGCCGTACCACGTCGTTTCGCCGCCGGCGATCGCGTGATAGAGGCCGACCTTGGAGGGCTCCTGCAGCGTCGCGCGGATAGCGTGCGCCGTGACGTCGGCCAATAGCTCCGCGCCGGTGGGCGCACCGAACTGGTCGTCGATGACAGTCAGCTTGTCGCGCTCCTTCGCCAAGCGCAGCATGGTCTTGGCGAAGTTGCCGCCGCGCGCGGCGTACACCCAGCTGGTGCGGAAGATCAGGTGCCTGGCGCAGTGCCGGGCCACCAGTTGTTCGCCTTCGAGCTTGGTGCTGCCGTAGACGCTGAGCGGGCCGGTCGCATCGCCTTCCTTCCACGGCGTGGTGCCGCTGCCGTCGAAGACGTAGTCGGTCGAGTAGTGGACCATCAGCGCGCCGATCTTCTGCGCTGCCTCGGCCACGATGCCGGGCGACGTGGCGTTGAGCTTGCGCGCGAATTCGGGTTCGCTCTCGGCCTTGTCGACGGCGGTGTGCGCAGCTGCATTGACGATCACGTCGGGGCGCACCTTGAGCACCGTGTCGGCGAGTTCCTCGGGCCGGCTGAAATCCGCATGGAAATCGGTGCTGTCGAAGTCGAGCGCGACCAGTTCACCGAGTGGCGCCAGGCTGCGCTGCAGTTCCCAGCCGACCTGGCCGCCCTTGCCCAGCAGCAGCAGCTTCATGCCGCGGCCTTCGCGTTGTTGTCGTACTGCTTCTCGACCCATTCGCGGTACGCGCCGCTTTGCACGTTGCGCACCCACTCGCTGTTCGCGAGATACCACTCGACGGTCTTGCGGATGCCGGTGTCGAAGGTTTCGGCAGGCTTCCACCCGAGTTCGCGCTCGAGCTTGCGCGCGTCGATGGCGTAGCGGCGGTCGTGGCCCGGGCGGTCGGTGACGTAGGTGATCTGTTCCTTGTACGGCTTGCCGTCGGCGCGGGGGCGCAGTTCATCGAGCAGGGCGCACACGGTGTTGACGATCTCGATGTTCGGCTTCTCGTTCCAGCCGCCGACGTTGTAGGTCTCGCCGAGCTTGCCGGCTTCGAGAACGCGGCGGATGGCGCTGCAGTGGTCCTTCACGTAGAGCCAGTCGCGCACCTGCATGCCGTCGCCGTACACGGGCAGGTTCTTGCCGGCCAGCGCGTTGACGATCATCAGCGGGATCAGCTTCTCGGGGAAGTGGAACGGGCCGTAGTTGTTCGAGCAGTTGGTGGTGAGCACCGGCAGGCCGTAGGTGTGGTGCCAGGCGCGCACGAGGTGGTCGCTGGCGGCCTTGCTGGCCGAATAGGGGCTGTTGGGCTCGTACTTGTTCTCTTCGGTGAAGGCCGGGTCGGTCTTGGAGAGCGAACCGTAGACCTCGTCGGTCGAGACGTGCAGGAAGCGGAAGGCCGACTTCTGCTCGGCCGGCAGTGCGCCCCAGAAGCCGCGCACCGATTCAAGCAGGCGGAAGGTGCCGAGCACGTTGGTCTGCACGAAGTCCTCGGGGCCGTGGATCGAGCGGTCCACATGCGACTCGGCGGCGAAGTTGACCACGGCGCGGGGCTTGTGCTCGGTGAGCAGGCGGTCGATCAGGGCGCTGTCGCCGATGTCGCCCTGCACGAAGATGTGCTTGGGGTTGCCTTTGAGAGACGCGAGGGTCTCGAGGTTGCCGGCGTAGGTCAGCTTGTCGAGATTGACGACGGGCTCGTCGCTGTTCGCGATCCAGTCGAGTACGAAGTTGGCGCCGATGAAGCCGGCGCCGCCGGTAACCAAGATCATGGGGTCCCCTGAGTGTTGAAGGTGATCGCCTGACGCGATCGACGTTAACTAGGGATTATCCCATCGGGTCAAAACGCTGAAACAAATGGCTTGGTCACGCTTTCGTGCATCGTGTTTACAATTGCACCCGATTGCAGGAGAGTGGGTCACTCGTCAGAGTGCCCTTACCGAAGGCGCAAACTCCCATAAACGCTCAGGTCAGCCCAGCGAAATCCTGAAGATTTCTGCAAGGGCTCAGTACTGCATCACATCGAAACGCCGTCTGGAGAGTCGTCACCATGCGTGGCGCACCGAAGGAGCAAATTCGTTGCAAGGGCGCAACGGATGAATCTCTCAGGTACCGAGGACAGGGGGAGCGGCAACTTGGACGGCGGGCGTCCAGTTGCTTACTATTTAATGAAATAGTACACACCCTCCCGCCATTCAAGCGCTGCAACCTCAAGGTACTTGAAATGCGCGTGATCGTCCTCGGCGCCGGCCTGCTCGGCGTGACTTCGGCTTACTACCTCCAGCAACTCGGCCACGAAGTGACCGTGATCGACCGGCAGGCCACCCCGGCCGCCGAAACCAGCTTCGCCAACGGCGGGCAGATCTCCGTCAGCCATGCCGAGCCCTGGGCCAACCCCAGCGCCCCGCTGAAGGTGCTGCAATGGCTGGGCAAGGAAGACGCCCCGCTGCTCTTTCGCATGCGCGCCGACATGCGCCAGTGGCTCTGGGGACTGCAGTTCCTGCGCGAATGCACGCCGGCGCGCACCCGCCACAACATCGAACAGATCGTTCGTCTGGGCACATACAGCCGTTCGATGTTGCAACAGTTGCGCCGCGACACCGGCCTCAGGTACGACCAGCGCACCCAGGGCATCCTCCACTTCTACACGACGCAGAAGGAGTTCGACGGTGCTCTCGAGCCCGCCGAGCAGATGCGCACCCTGGGCTGCGAGCGCCGCGTCATCTCGGCCGACGAGGCAGTGAAGATCGAGCCTGCCCTCGCCCACATCCGCCCCAAGCTGGCCGGCGCCACCTACACGGCCGAAGACGAATCCGGCGACGCCAACCGCTTCGCGCGTGAACTCGTGGGGCTGGCCGCCGCCGCGGGCGTGAAGTTCCTGATGAGCCACACCGTCACCGCGTTGCGCGAGGCCGGCGGCAGCATCGACCACGTCGAGGCCACCGACAGCGAAGGCCGCTTCCAGCGCATCCGCGGCGACGCCTTCGTGCTGGCGATGGGCTCGCTGAGCCCGATCTACGCCGCGCCCCTCGGCATCCGGCTGCCGATCTACCCGGCCAAGGGCTACTCGGTGACCCTGCCCGTCAGGGACGCCTCCAAGGCCCACCAGGTCTCGCTGACGGACGACGAATTCAAGCTCGTGTTCTCGCGCTACACCTCGGCTTCGGGCGACCGCCTGCGCATCGCCGGCACCGCCGAGCTCAACGGCTACGACCGCGACCTGAACCGCGTGCGCTGCGAGGCCATCGTGCGCCGCGTCGAGGAGCTCTTCCCCGGCGCCGGCGACACCACCCAGGCCCAGTTCTGGACCGGCCTGCGCCCGGCCACGCCGAGCAATGTCCCGCTGATCGGCAAGACGAAGCTGCCGAACCTGTTCCTGAACACCGGCCACGGCACCCTGGGCTGGACGCACGCCTGCGGCTCGGGCAAGTCGATCGCGCGGATCGTGAGCGGGCTGGAGCCGGAGGTGGATTTCGCGTTCACGGGGATGCCTGCGCCCAAGCTGCGCGTTCCGCAGCCCGCCCTGGGCTGACGAGCCGGCAGGCCCCGGATCACGCCTTGAAGGTGATCCAGGGCCTGAGCCGCACCGCGCATCGAATCAGCCCGGCGCGCTCCTGTGCGTCGATCACCTCGCCGATCGGCTTGTAGGCCTGCGGAGCCTCCTCGATCCGGCGCTCCTCGCGCAAGGTCACGCATTGCCAGCTGGCCTGGGGGTCGGCGGGCGCTGGCCGCATCGCGCGCACCTGTTGCCGGCGCATCCGTCGGCCGGCACCGTGGCTGCACGACCAGAGCCAGTCCTCGTGGCCGAGCCCGGAGGCCAGATAAGAGTAGTCGCCCATCGAGCCCGGAATGAGCGCCAAGTCGCCCGCGTTCGCCGGCGTCGCTCCCTTGCGGTGGATGTTCATGCCGTGTTCCCGCAGCACGACGTTGTGCGGCACGTCCACCACCAGCTTCGACGACGCGGCGCCGAGCAGTTCGGCGAAATCCTTCCGCACCAACTCGGCCAGCACGACCCGGTTGGCCCACGCGTAGCGCGCCGCCACGCCCATGGCCTCCAGGTATTCGTCGGCCAGCGGCCCCGCCAGACCGTAGAGACCGCTCTTCGGATGGCGCAGGCCCTTGGGCCATTCGTCGCGGGCACGGTCCATCCAGCGGCCACCCACATGGAACCCGATGTCGCGCGAGCCGCTGTGGATCATCACGACCACATCTCCCGTCTTCAGGCCCGCACGGTAGGCCTCGTGGCGGTCCAGGACATGGTCGACCACCTGCAGCTCCACGAAATGGTTGCCGCTGCCCGGTGTGCCGAGGCAGGGGTCGCGGAACACCTCGTGGCGGCCGCCGGTGTAGGCCTCGGGTGCGTGCCGCGCACTGCCGCCGAAGCTTGCGAGGCCGATGCAGGCATCGAGCTCGGCCTGCATCCGGTCGCGGTCGCACGACGACCACAGCCCGCCGCTGCGCACCGCCTCCAGGAAGGCCGAGGGGCCCACGTCGAACAGCGCCCTGAACGCCGCCGTGTGCACCGGCACGTCGCGGCCGTTGTCGAGCAGGCTGCGCGTGAGCCGCTCGACCAGCCGCGTCTTGTGCGGAGCCACCTGGTCGAGCGTGAGCCCGGTGGTCAGCAGCCGCATGCCGCAGTTGATGTCGGTGCCCACCGCCGCCGGAATGACGAAGTCGGGATCGGTCGCGACGACGCTGCCGACGGGCGCGACGGAGCCCGGGTGGAAGTCGGGCGTCGCGCAGGCCTTGCACACGCCCTTCCCACCGTTGGGCGAGCGCACGCTGGCGAATGCCAGCAACTGGTTCACCGCCTTCTCTTCCAGCGGAAGGCTGGGCGGCAGGAGCACCGTGGCCTGCGAGGCCTCATGGTGCAGGTGATAGACGCCGTCGCGGTAGTCGACGGCAATGCCGGCGCGCGAGAAGGCACGCTGGAGTCTCGAGAAACGAGGATCGCTCATGGCTGCTGTTCCATTCGGGAAACCATGTCGGTTTCCTGCCTCGTCGCACTTTGCGTGGCGAGGCGAAAAAGATCGGCCGCGCTCGCGGGAGACGCGATGCGCGGCTGGCTCTTTCTTGCAGCAGCAGAGATTCAAGAAAGCGGGCGGATTCTAGCGACGCATCCTCCCGCCGAAAACCCGCCCGTCGCTTTTTCGCGTCGGGCGCCGGGTCAGTCGGGCGCAGTGAACACCGTCAACACCCCCGTATACCCATACAGATGGTGCCGCGCGATCTCCCCCGCGGCGAAGAAGCCCACCAGCGGCACATCGCCCAGCGCATGCCGCACGATCTGCAGCTCCGCCCCCGGCGCGCCGAAGTGCGGGCCGCCGCGGCCGGAGCAGCTCACGTACACGGCCCCAGCGATGCGGCGCGCCGGATGCGGCGCGGCTTCGGCCTCGCCCGCCGCCACGGCGCGTGCGGTGGCGAGCGTCTGCTCCTCGGGTTCCAGTTCTTCACGGATTTCCGCGCAGATGCGCATCAGGTCGGCGCGCGCGGCCTGGGCGTTGCGTCGGCAGAAGGTCAGGCGCATGCCGGCTTCCGCGGTATCGGCGATGGCGATGCCGCGCCGCGTGGGGTCGAGTCCGATGATGTGGCGCACGAGCACGTCGGCGCCCAGGTCACCGGTGCGGCGGATGCCGTCGCTTCCGGCGTCAGCCAGGCCGACCAGCGTGTTGCGCACCGCGTCGATGGCCTCCTGCGGGCGTTCGAGCGACACCTGCAGGTCGGCCAGCAGCACGTCGAGGGCCGGCTCGCCATCGAGCTTGAGCAGCAGGTTGCCGTCGGCCTCGGTGATCTCGCGTTCGCGCACCGCGCCCGAGCGCAGCGGCTGGCAGCCCTGGGTGACGCGCGACACCAGCCGCACGCCTTCGCCGAACACCACGCCCGATAGCCCGCCCGAGAACACTCCGCCGGCGGCACCGTGGCCGCGGATGTTGCCGTTGCCGCCGATGGCGAACTGCAGCGCGCCGCCGCGTCCCGACGAGAGTCCGCCGAACAGGTAGCCCGTGTCGGTGCGCCCGGCCATCTCGCCGATCAGCTCGGCCAGGTCGGGCGTGGCGGGGTCGGCGTGCACCAGCGCCGTGTGCGCCTCGAAGCCGCTCATTTCCGAGTTGCCCAGCGGCGCGACGCCGGAGAACACGCGGTACTGGTCGCTCGGCAGGGCGCAGAGCATCAGGGTCATGCCGGGTTCGTCGAAGTACTCGGCGTTGTTGGCCGACACGCCGATACCGACCGTGCCGGACCAGTCGGTCACCTCGGGCAGTTCGGCGCTCAGGTGGTCGAGGATGTCCTGCGCGTCGTTCGCGTAGTGGTCGGTGATGTAGAGCAGCCCGAGCGTGGGCGCGGAGGCGTAGTCGGGCAGCGCCATCTGCGCCCGCAGCTGGGCGAGCACGAGGCCCGCCGCCATTCGCCATTGCGGATGGGTGGCATGGCCGGAGGGAAACAATTTCATGATGCGTGCCAACCCGTTCTGAAATAGATGGATGTGTGCAGGACGTCAGCGTCGCGCGGAGGTTCGCTTGCGCGCGGCGGTCGACGCCTTCTTCTTCGCGGCCGGTGCCACAGCCTTCTTTGCTGCAGGGGCGGGCTTGCGGGCCGCCGCCGGCTTGCTGCCGATGACCGAGCCGACCGCATCGGCCAGCGGCTGGGCCATGGCCGGCACCTTCAGCTGGGCCGCATCCTGCAGCGCCGTGCTGGCGATCTGCTGGAACTGCTCGGTGAGCGAGCCCCACCACTGCATCGGGTCGACCACGCCAGCGCCCTCGGCGGCCGCGGCTTTCGCCCTGGAGGCGGCCGGCTTGCGGCTGGCCTTCTTGGGCGGGGGAGCCGCTTCTTCGACTTCCTCCTCGGGCGCCTCCTCGTCCTCGATGTCCTCGGGTTCGGGCTCCGGCGCGGCCTTGGCGGGAGCGGGCGTTACGACAGCCGCCGCCGCGGTCGCCTGCCGGGTGAAGGCGCTGGCGATGTCTTCCATGCGCACATTCATGCCGCGCAAGGTCGACAGCGTCATCTTCTGCACTTCCAGCGCCTGGATGGTGGCCTTCAGCGCGTGGCCGTTCTGCTCCAGCCAGTACTGCACCGTCTTGAGCTCCTGGATGCGCTTGTCGACCTCCTCCACGCTCAGCGTGGGCGCCACCCAGCTCGCCAGGCTCGGGATGCCCGGCACCGAACCGCTGCCCGAGGCCGCGCCGCCGGCGAGGTTTTTCAGGAAATCGAATCCGGGAACGAACTGGCTGAAGTCGAAGGGCTTGCTGGCGTTGCTCATGCGGGAGGTCTCCTGGGAGGCGGGGTATGGGTTTTCTTGTGCTGCCAGCTTACTCCAAGCCTCCGGGCTTTTAGCGTCCGTCAGAGCTCGCTTCTGACCTTGCTGAAGACTTTCCAGAAGGCGGCGTCCTGCGAGGTCGCGAAGTTGATCCGCATCATGGTGCTGGGCGGCCGGCGCGCGTGGAAGAGCGAGCCCGGCGCCAGCAGGTAGCCCTGGTCGAGCATGCGCTGGGTGAGCGCGTCGGTGTCCACGCCGGTGTCGACCCAGCCGAAGAGCCCCGCGGGCTCCGAGGCGAAGGTGCAGCCGTGCGCCATCGCCAGCTTCACCGCCCGGCCCCGCGCCCCGTCGAGCCGGATGCGCACGCGCTCGGAGTGCCGGCGCAACTGCCCCTGGTCGATGCACCACGACAAGGCCCGCTCGAAGAGCGTCGGCGAGGTCAGCGTGGCCAGCAGCTTGGTCTCGAGCAGCCGCTCCTTCAACTCGGGCGGCGCGGCCAGGAAGCCGATGCGCCAGTTGGGCGCCAGGATCTTCGCGAAGCCGCTGACGTAGATGGTGCGCTGCAGCCCGTCGAGCGCGCTCAGCCGGGTGGCGTGCTCGGGGGCGAGGTGGCTGTAGGTGTCGTCCTCGACGATGTGGAAGCCGTGCTCGTTGGCCAGCTTGAGCACGCGGTGCGCGCTGCCCGGCGTGAGGCTGTAGCCGGTGGGGTTGTGCAGCACGCTCACGCTGACGAAGAGCTTGGGGCTGTGCAGCTTGCAGTACTGCGCCATCACCTCCAGGTCGGGCCCGTCGGCGCGGCGCGGCACCGGCAGGATGCGCATGCCCAGCGCCTCCAGCCGCGCGAACTCCAGCGCCCAGCCCGGCTCCTCGACCATCACCGGGTCACCCGGGCGCAGCAGGGTGCGGCTCACGATGTCCAGCGCGTGGGTAGCGCCGACGGTGGTGACGATCTGGTCGGGCGAGGCCGGCACGTTGATGCCCACCAGCTTCTGCGAGAGGCTGCGCCGCAGGCTCATGTCGCCGGCGGGCTCGCCGTACTGGAGCGACAGCTCCTGCAGCGCGGCTGTATTGGTCATGCGCCGCACGGCCGTGGGCATGAAGGTGGAGGCCATCCAGTCGGGCGGGAACACGCCCATGCCCGGCTGCGGCTTGTCGCTCGGGCGGTGGAACATGCTGCGGATCAGCGAGCTGGCGTCGGCCGGCACGCGCGAGGCCATCATCTGCACCGCGATCGCCGCGGGCACGCCCATCGCGCCGTTGGCGTCCGCGCCGTTCGCCGATCGGGCGTCCTGCGCGGGAGCGGAATCGCGCACGTAGAAGCCGCGCTGCCGCCTGGCCTCTACCAACCCCTGCGCCAGCAGCTGGTCGTACGCGGCGACCACGGTGTACGGGCTCACGCCCTGCTGCCGCGCGCATTCGCGCACAGAGGGCAGCCGCGCGCCCGGCGGCAGCAGCCGCGTGCGGATGCGCTCGGCCAGGCGGTCGGCGAGTTGCCCCGTCAGCGACTGTGTGGAGGTGCGTGTGAGCATGCGTCGTCCGGGCTGTGCCGGTTTCCCTGGCTTCTGTGTCGAAGGGATGACCAATACAGATTGCCTGATTGTTCGATCATCTGTACTGGAACTGTAATGGTCGCAAGTTTAGAGTGTGTGTCATGAACTGGCAAGAATTCACCGCGCTGCTGGTGCTGGCCACGGCGATGAGCTTCTCGCCCGGCCCCAACACCACGCTTTCCACCGCCCTGGCGGCCAATGGCGGCCTGCCGCGCGCCATGCGCTTCGTGGTCGCGGTGCCGGTCGGCTGGACCCTGCTGCTGGCGCTGTGCGCCGCCGGCATCGGCGCGCTGGTGGTGGCAATGCCCTCGCTGCGGCTGGCCATCAAGGCGGTGGGCATCGGCTACCTGCTGTGGCTGGCTTGGAAGCTCAGCGGCAGCGCCACGCTCGGCAAGGCCGATGGCAAGAGCCTCTCGGTGGGCTTCGGCCAGGGCGTGATGCTGCAGTTCGTGAACATCAAGGCCTGGCTGCTGGCGCTCACGCTGGTGGCCGGCTGGATCGCCGGGCAGCCCGACGCGCTGCACCGCTTCGCGATCGTGGCGCCGGTGATGCTGGCCTATGCCTTCGTCAGCAACTTCGCGTATGCGCTGGTCGGCGCCATGCTGCGCGACTGGCTGGCCAAGGGCTCGCGCCTGCTGTGGTTCAACCGTGCAATGGGCCTGGTACTGGTGCTCACCGCCTGGTGGATGGTGGGCGTATGAGGAGCATCAAGGACGAGACGCTCGGCATGTGGCTGGGCGTGCTGGGCGTTGCGATGTTCGCCGTCACGCTGCCGATGACGCGCCTGGCCACCGGCCCGCAGGAGGCGCCGCAGCTCTCGCCGTGGTTCGTCACCCTCGGGCGCGCGGCGCTGGCGGGCGTGCTGTCGGCCGTCTTCCTGCTGGTCACGCGCTCGCCGCGCCCGGCCCCGCACCAGTGGAAGCCGCTGGGCATGGCGGTGCTGGGCAACGCCATCGGGTTCCCGCTGCTGCTGGCTTATGCGCTGCGCGTGGTCACGGCCAGCCATGCGGCGGTGGTGACGGCGCTGCTGCCGCTGGTCACGGCCGCCGTCGCGGCCTGGGTGCTGCATCAGCGCGCGCGGCTGGGCTTCTGGCTCTGCGCCATCGCGGGCAGCCTGCTGGTGGTGGTGTTCTCGGTGCTGCGCGCCAGCCAGAGCGGACACGGCTTCGGCTTCGAATGGGCCGACCTGCTGCTGGTGGGCGCGGTCATCGCGGCCTCGCTGGGCTACATCTACGGCGCGCAGGTCACACCCTCGCTGGGCGCCGAGCGCGTGATCTGCTGGGTGTGCGTGATGGCGCTGCCCGTCACCCTGCCGGCCACGCTGATGCTGTGGCCCACGCAGCCGGTCGCCACCGCCTCCTGGCTGGGCTTCGTCTACGTCGGCACTTTCTCGATGTGGATCGGCTTCTTCGCCTGGTACCGCGGCCTGGCCCTTGGCGGCGCGCTGCGCGTGAGCCAGACGCAGCTGCTGCAGCCTTTCCTGTCGATCCTCGCGTCGATCCCGATCCTGGGCGAGCCGCTGGACGTGGTCACGCTGGCCTTCGCGGTCGCCGTGGTTGCCACGGTGGTCATCGGCAAGCGGCTGTCGCAGCCGGCGGCGCCTGCCCCGGCGCCCACACGCGGCCTGGACGACAAGCGGGCCCATGTCGTGTACCGTGACTGATCCGCGCCGTTGCGCCCTCCCGAACATCCGAATCTCACCTCACCGCCTGAAAGAAGAAAGCCATGAACTGGAAACTCGCCGCCCGCGCCGCCAAGATGAATCCCTCGGTGCTGCGTGAAATCCTCAAGGTCACCGAGCGCCCCGGCATCATCAGCCTGGCCGGCGGCCTGCCCTCGCCCAAGACCTTCCCGATCCAGGCCTTCGCCGACGCCTGCGCCGAGGTGCTGCACAACGACGGCCAGGCCGCGCTGCAGTACGCCGCGAGCGAAGGCTACGCGCCGCTGCGCCAGGCGGTGGCCGACATGCTGCCGTGGGACGTCGATGCCTCGCAGGTGCTCATCACCACCGGCTCGCAGCAGGGCCTGGACCTCGTGGCCAAGGTGCTGATCGATCCGGGCAGCAAGGTGCTGGTGGAAACGCCCACCTACCTCGGCGCGCTGCAGGCCTTCGGCCCGATGGAGCCGCACCCCGTGGGCGTGGCCAGCGACGACGACGGCGTGATCGTCGACGACCTCGTGGCCAAGGCCAAGGACGCGCGCTTCATCTACCTGCTGCCCAACTTCCAGAACCCCACCGGCCGCACCATGACGGAAGAGCGCCGCGCCGCCGTCTCGGCAGCCGCTGCCGCCGCCGGCCTGCCCATCGTGGAGGACAACCCCTACGGCGAACTCTGGTTCGACGAAGCCCCGCCGCTGCCGCTGGCCGCGCGCAACCCCGAGGGCGTGATCTACCTGGGCTCGTTCTCGAAGGTGCTGGCCCCAGGCCTGCGCCTGGGCTTCCTGGTGGCGCCCAAGTCCATCTACCCGAAGCTGCTGCAGGCCAAGCAGGCCGTCGACCTGCACACACCCATCTTCACGCAGCGCATGGTCTCGGCGGTGATGAAGGACAGGTTCCTCGACACCCACGTGCCCACCATCCGCGCGCTCTACAAGCGCCAGCGCGACGCGATGATGGCCGCGCTCACGCGCGAGATGGCCGGCCTGGACGTGAAGTTCAACGCACCCAAGGGCGGCATGTTCCTGTGGGCGCGCCTGCCCGAGGGCGTGGACACCGTGAAGCTGCTGCCCAAGGCGGTGGAGCGCAACGTGGCCTTCGTGCCCGGCGCGCCCTTCTACGCCGGCGAAGGCGATCCGCGCACGCTGCGCCTGTCGTTCGTGACGGCCAGCGTGGAAGAGATCGACACCGCCATCGCCGCGCTCGCGCAGACGCTGCGCGAGGAACTCGTGCTGCTGGGCGACAGGAAGCTGGCCGCCACGCCGGCCTGAGGCCGGCCGCGCCAGCACCCGAGCCCGAAGGAGCCCGCGTTGATCGGCCTCGCGACACTTTCGCTCTTCATGCTCGCGGTGCTGGCGCTGTTCCTGTCGCCGGGCCCGAACATGGCCTTCGTGCTTTCGCACGGCGTGGCCCACGGCCCCCGCGGCGGCTTCGCCGCGGCGCTGGGCATCTCGGCGGCCGACCTGGTGCACACGCTCTCGGCGGCCACCGGCGTCACCGCGCTGGTGGCGGCATGGCCGCCTTCGTTCGACCTGCTGCGCTACGCGGGCGCGCTCTACCTGGTGTGGCTCGCGGTGCAGGCGCTGCGCAACGGCGGCATCGGGCTTCGCATGGGTGCCCGGGCCAGGCCCGCCGGCTTCGGCCGCATCGTGCGCATGGCGCTGCTGAACAACCTCGTCAATCCGAAGGCGCTGCTGTTCTTCATGGTGTTCCTGCCGCAGTTCGTCGACCCGGCACGCGGCAGCGTGACGCTGCAGCTGCTGCAGCTCGGCGTGCTGCTGTCGGCGGCCGCGCTGGCCTTCAACACGCTGCTGGGCGCTTGCAGCGGCCAGATCGGACGCTGGCTGCAAAAGCGCCCCGGCGCGGCGCGCATCCAGAACAGCCTGCTGGCGGCCGTGATGCTGGGGCTGGCGGTGCGGCTGCTTTTTCTCGATCGTCCTTCGCCGCGCTGAATGGCGGGCAAAAAAACGACAACCAGGAAAGAAAAGACATGCTCAACATCTGGGGCCGCATCAGCTCGATCAATGTCCGCAAGGTGGTGTGGTGCGCGCAGGAGCTCGGGCTCGACTTCCAGCGCACAGAGGCCGGCGGCAGGTTCGGCGTGGTGCAGACGCCCGAGTACCTCGCGCTCAATCCGAACGCGATGGTGCCCACCATCGACGACGGCGAGGGCGCCGAGCGCGTGACGCTGTGGGAATCGAACGTGATCGTGCGCTACCTCTGCGCGAAGCACTCGCACGGCAACCTCTATCCGGCCGAGCTGCCCGCGCGCTTCGACGCCGAGCGCTGGATGGACTGGCAGCAGACCACGCTCAACCGCGCGAGCCGCGACGCCTTCGTCCAGTGGGTGCGCACGCCGCCCTCGGAGCGCCAGCCGGCGCTCATCGAGGCCTCGGTGCGCGCGAGCGAAGCGCTCTTCGCGATGCTCGACGCGCACCTCGCGCGCCAGCCCTACATGGCCGGCCAGCGCTTCACCATGGCCGACATCCCGGTGGGCTGCGAGGCGCACCGCTGGTTCGGCCTGCCCGCCGCCGAATACCGCCGGCCGAGCTGGCCGAACGTGGAGCGCTGGTACTCCGAACTGCTTTCCCGCCCGGGCACGCGCGGCGTGCTCGATTTATCCCTCGAATGAACCCGATGAAATCCCGCCCCTTCAAGCAAGTCGACGTCTTCACCGCCACCGCCTACTACGGCAACCCGCTCGCGGTGGTGATCGACGGCCAGGACCTCGACGACACCGCCATGCAGCGCTTCGCGCAGTGGACGAACTTGTCCGAAACCACCTTCCTGCTGCCGCCCACCGACCCGGCGGCCGATTACCGCGTGCGCATCTTCACCCCCGGCGGCGAGCTGCCCTTCGCCGGCCACCCGACCATCGGCAGCTGCCATGCGTGGCTGGAGGCCGGCGGCAAGCCCAAGGCGGCGGGCATGGTGGTGCAGCAGTGCGGCGCCGGCTTGGTGCCGCTGCGCCGCGACGGCAGCCGCCTGGCCTTCGCCGCCCCGCCGCTCAGGCGCAGCGCGCCCAGCCCCGCGCTGCTGGCCAAGGTGGCGGGCGCGCTGGGCCTGAAGGCGCAGCAGGTGGTGGCGGCGCAGGTGCTGGACAACGGCCCCGTCTGGTTCGGCCTGCTGGTCAACGACGCCGACGCGGTGCTGGCGCTGCAGCCCGACCACCGCGCGCTGAAGGAGCTGGGCGTGAAGGCCGGCGTGGCGGGCGTGCCCGCGGCGCACGACACCTCGCTGCTCATCGGCCGCTCCAACCGCGAGGCGCGTGCCTTCGGCAACCGGCCCGCGGTTCCCAACGCGGACGGCGCGAAGATCGACCTCGAGGTGCGCGCCTTCGCCGAGCCCATCGGCGTGCAGGAAGACCCGGTCACCGGCAGCCTCAACGCGAGCCTGGCCGAATGGCTGATCGCCGACGGCCACATGCCCGAGCGCTACCTTGCCGCCCAAGGCCAGTGTCTGGGCCGCGCGGGCCGCGTCCACATCGAGCGCGACGCCGAAGGCCGGATCTGGGTCGGCGGCGACGCCGTGACCTGCGTGGACGGCAGCGTCTCGCTCTGAACGGGCCGCCCGCCATGCACGCGCAACTCGACCACCTGGTGATCGCCGCAGCCTCGCTCGCCGAGGGCGTGGCGTGGTGCGAGGCCACGCTCGGCGTCACGCCGGCGCCCGGCGGCTCGCATCCGCTGATGGGCACGCACAACCGGCTGCTGAACGTCTCGGGCGATGCCTTTCCGGCGGCGTATGCGGAGATCATCGCGATCGAGCCCGGCAAGCATCCCTCGCGGCCCAGGACGCGCCGCTGGTTCGACCTCGACGACGCGGCACTGCAGGCCGGTCTCGCGCGCCATGGCCCGAGGCTGATCCACTTCGCCGCGCGCGTACCCGACGCGCATGCGGCGACACGCGCGCTGGCGCGCGAGGAGCACGCGCACATCGACCGCGGCCAGCTTCTCGAAGCCTCGCGCGATACGCCCGCCGGCCGGCTCGAATGGCAGATCACCGTGCGCGACGACGGCCAGCGGCTGTTCTACGGCGCGCTGCCCACGCTGATCCAGTGGGGCGCCGTGCATCCCACCGACGCCATGCCGGCGTCGGGCCTCGTGCTGCGCTCGCTGCGCGCCACGCATCCGCGCGCCCCCGCGCTGGCCGCGGCGCTCGCAGCCATCGGCATGACGGGCATCGACATCGATGCCGGCGCGCCCAACCTGGTTGCCGTGCTCGACACGCCGCGCGGCAGCGTCACCCTCGAATCACAAGGACTCTGACATGCTGAGCCTCGCCGAGATCGCCCTCTTCGCCTTCGCCTCGCTGCTGCTGGCGCTCACGCCGGGGCCGAACATGATCTATTGCGTCTCGCGCACGCTGGTGCAGGGCCGGCGCGCGGGGCTCATCTCGCTGGGCGGCGTGCTGCTGGCCTTCCTGGTGCACCTGTTCGCGGCGGCGCTCGGGCTCACCGCGCTGCTGCTGGCAGTGCCGCTCGCGTTCGATGCGATCCGCATCGCGGGCGCGGCCTACCTGCTGTGGCTCGCATGGCAAGCGGTGAAGCCGGGCGGCAGCGCGCCCTTCGAGGCACGCGCGCTGCCGGCCGATCCGCCGGGCAAGCTGTTTCGCATGGGCTTTCTCACGAACCTGCTGAACCCGAAGGTGGCGATGTTCTATCTCTCGTTCTTCCCGCAGTTCATCCACCCCGAGCGCGGCTCGGTGCTGCTGCAGAGCATGCAGCTGGGCATCGCGCAGATGACGGCCAGCGCGCTGGTCAACACCGTGATGATCGTCGGCGCCGCCGGCATCACCGCCGTGCTGTCGCAGAGCGCCGGCTGGCTGCGCGCGCAGCGCTACATCATGGGCAGCGTGCTCGCCGCGCTGGCCGTGCGCGTGGCGCTGACCGAACGCAAATAAGAAACAAGGAAAGAGCCAGGAGACCCGATGAGATTCACCCGAGAAGAGATCGAAGCCGCGCGGCGCACCGTGCGCGCGGCCATGCCGCCCACGCCGCAGTACGCCTGGCCGCTGCTGTCGCAGCGCCTGGGCGCCACCGTGTGGGCCAAGCACGAGAACCACACGCCGGCCGGCGCCTTCAAGATCCGCGGCGGCCTGACCTACTTCGAGACCCTGGCGCGCGAGCAGCCGGCGGTGCGCCACGCCATCAGCGCCACGCGCGGCAACCACGGCCAGTCGGTCGGCTTCGCGGCGCGGCGCCACGGGCTGGGCGCGACCATCGTGGTGCCGCACGGCAACTCGACCGAGAAGAACGCCGCGATGCGCGCGCTGGGCGTCACGCTGGTGGAGCACGGCGACGACTTCCAGGCAGCCTCCGAGCATGCGGCCGCGCTGGCCGAGCGCGACGGCCTGCACCGCGTGCCCTCGTTCCATCGCGAGCTGGTGCGCGGCGTCTCGACGGCGTATGTCGAATTCTTCGAGGCGCTCTCAGCCGAGCCGCCCGACGTGCTGTTCGTGCCCATCGGCCTGGGCTCGGGCTTCGCGGCCGCTGCGGCGGCACGCGCGCATTGCGGCGTGTCGACGAAGCTCATCGGCGTGGTGTCGGCGCATGCCACGGCGTACCGCGACTCCTTCCGGGCCGGCAAGCCGATCGAGTCGCCCGTGACCACGCGGCTGGCCGACGGCATGGCCTGCCGCACGCCGGTGCCCGAATCGGTGGAAGTGATATTGCGCGAGGCCGACGACGTGGTGACGGTCACCGACGACGAGATCGCGCAGTCCATGCGCATCCTCTTCAGCGACACGCACAACGTGGCCGAGGGTGCCGGCGCGGCCGCGCTGGCCGCGGCGCTCCAGCAGCAGGAACGCTGGCGCGGCAAGACGGTGGGCGTGTGCGTGAGCGGCGGCAATGTCGACTCCGGCATGTTCGCCGGGGTACTGGCCGCCTGATCGTCAATCAGGGAAGAGGCCCCGTGTTGGCCGTGTCCAGCGGCAGCCGCGACACCTCTTCCAGCAGCAGCGCGAGCTGACGAGCTGCCTCGTCGACCACCGCCTGCCCGTGCGCTGCCGTGGCGGCTGCCGCGTTGCCGGCGGCGCCGTGAGGGTTGTAGTCCTCGATGGCCCAGCCGAGCTTGGCGCTCCTGCCGTTGCCAAGGATCGCGTAGTCGGCGGCGCGCTGGCGCGAGGTGGAATCGAAATCCCGCGCCTCGCCCATGCGCACCAGCTGCGGTGAGAGCGCCAGCATCATCGAAGTCTCGATCTCGCCCGCGTGCACGCCGAAGCGGTGCTCCTGCGCGCTGAACTGCGCGCCCGCGTCGCCCAGCGGCAGGTTGAACCAGCTCACGCTGTAGACGATGAGGCCGTGCTCGGCGCGCAACTCGCGCGCCACGATGTCCATCGCGCCCACGTGGCCGCCGTGCGCGTTGAAGAGCACCAGCTTCTTCACCCCGGCACGCGCCACGCCCGCGCCGATTTCCTTCCACATGCGGATCAGCGTTTCGGCCGACAGCGTGAGCGTGCCCGCGAAGCGCGCGTGCTCCGGGCTCAGGCCGATCTGCTGGGTCGGCAGGAAGAGCACCGGCAGCGCGGCCGGCAGCAGCGGCAGCGAGGCGGCGACGATGCCGTCGGCAAGCACGGTGTCCACGCCCAGCGGCAGGTGCGGTCCGTGCTGCTCGGTCGCGCCCAGCGGCAGCACCGCGACGGTGGCCGCCGCGCCGAGCGCGGCGAAGTCGCGCGTGGTGAGCTGCGACCAGAAGCGAGGGAGCGGCGGCAGCGGAGTCGCCGGGGAGGCCTGAGGTGCGTTCATCACGCGATCTTAGGCCGGGGCGGAGCCTGGCGCCCGTCGGTCGCTTGGGAGTCCGTCCGACAAAAGCGATAGCCGCGAACGCCCAAAACGCGAATCTGTTCACACATATAACCAATTCCTCGGTCTTTTGTTTGCGCCTGTTAACAATGATGTCTAAAGTGATTCCAGATCTGAATTCCTGATCGGGGCTGCCGGCCTGTCACATCGGCAACCCCGGTCCTTGCGGCGCCGTCATGGGTGCCGGGGTTTCTTTTCCGGATTTCCAAGGGAGCAAGGTGTTCATCCAGAAAAAAACTGGAGGCACGGCCATGGTCACGCGCAGCCCCGCGCCGACCTGTTCGTTGCTTCGTCGATTCGCGCAGACCGCGCAGAGATTTCCCCCTTTGCCTCTGGCGTGCACGCTGGCCTTCGCTGCACCGGTGGCGCTTGCACAGCCGCATCCGGCACCTGCCTTGCCGGTCGCAGCCGGCCAGAGCGCGTCGCCCTACGACGCGCGCCAGCACGACGCGCTGATCGTCGCGCGCCGCGAAGGCCGCGTCACCGGCGCCGAGGCGCTGCGCCGGCTGAAGGCATGGCTCGCCTCGCCGATCGACGACGGCGAGGCCCGCCGGCGCGTGGCCTCCGACGCCATCGCGATCGCATCCGCCGATGGCCAGTACGCCGAGGCCGTGGCGCTGGGCCGACAGTTCGCGCCCTCGACGCTGGGCACCTATGCCCTGGGCCCGCTCGCGGTGGCCGCGAGGCGCGCCCATGACTCCGACCTGCGGGGCGAAGTCATCGGCGTCTGGCGCGCGCGGCAGCCCGCTGCGCGCGAACCGCGCGTCCACGAAGCCTGGTGGCGCCTCGAAGGCGGCGACCTTGCCGCCGCACAGGCGCTGTACGGCGAACTGTCGCAGCCGGCCCCGACGCGGATCGAGGACCGCGTCGCGCTGCTCGAACTGCGCGGCGCCCTCGCGCGCGCCCGTAAAGACACGCTGCAGGCGCTCGGCGCCTACACCGAGGCCGGCGCGCTGCGGCCCGGGCGCGTGGACCTGCGCCGCGAGGCCGACTTCCTGCTCGCGGCCAGCGGCGCCGCGTCGAGCGCCCTCGAGAGCGCGGAGGCCGCGCAGCGCGCCGATCCCGGCAGCTTCTCGCCGCTGGCGCTCTCCACCCTGCAGCAGGAGGCGCTGGCGCAGCGGCTGCGCTGGGCGATACGCGCACGCGACCAGCGCCTTGGCATGGAGCGCGTCGCCGCGCTCGACCGCGTGCTGGCCGACCAGGAAGCCGCGCTCGCCCGCGTCGACGCCGCCGCCCCGCAGGCCGAGCCCGTGGACGCCGACGCATGGCGCACCGTGCGGGCGAGGCTGCAGTCCGACCGCCTGCTGGCGCTGGTCGAACGCGGCCGCCCGGCCGAGGCCATCGCGCTCTACGACACGCTGCGCGCCACCGACACGAACATCCCCGCCTATGGGCTGGCAGCCGTGGGCCGCGCGCTCGCGCAGGAGCGCCGCTCCATCGAGGCCGTGCCGGTCTACGAAGCGGCCCTCGCCTGGCGCGGCGCCGACATGCCGATGCCCGACGAGACCTGGCTCGGGCTGGTCTACGCCTACCTGGACGTGGGTCGCTTCGCGGACGCCGATGCGCTGCTGCAGCGCATCGAGGCCGCCACCCCCGCGCATCTGCGGCTCGCGCCCGAGGCCGGCCGCCCGAACGGCGAGTACAGCGATGTCAGCGGGTTGCGCGGCCTGGTGCAGCTTTACTCCGACCGCCCGGCGCTCGCGCAGCAGAGCTTCTCGGTGCTGACGCGGGAAGCGCCGCTCAACGCCGGCTATGTGCACGGCGCGGCCCTCACCGAGCGGCTGCGCGAGCACCCCGAGGCTTCGCTGGCGCGTTACGAGGCGCTGGCCGCCGATTCGCCCTACGACAGCGGCGCGCGCATCGGCCACGTCGAGGCGCTGCTCGATGCGTCCGAGTTCGCGCAGGCCCGCCGGCGCGCCGAATCGCTTTACGCCGACATGCCCGACTCGGTGCCGGTACGCGAGATGGAACGCAAGCGGCGCGCCCTGGTCGACCCCAGGCTCGACGTGGACGCCGAAGCCTCCTCCGGCGGCGCGGCCATCGCCAACCACGAATGGCGCATCGACAGCCGCCTCAGCTCGGGCCTCATCGACGATCGCTGGCGCGTGTTCTACGAGCAGACGCTGGGACGCGGCAGCACCGACATCGGCAACGCGAACTGGGCGCGCGGCGGCATCGGCATCGGCTGGGAGCAGGGCCGCTGGCTGGCCGAGGGCATCGTGCAGCACGCGAACACCGGCCCCTACCGCAACAGCGTGGCCGGCCGGCTCGACTACCGAGCGGGCGATGCGTGGCGGCTGTCGGCCACCTACGACGGCGACAGCCGGGAGCTGCCGTGGAAGGCACGCGCGGCCGGTATCGGCGCGCACGAGTTCGGCGCGAGCGCGGGCTACGTGGTCGACGAATCGCGCCGCTTCGACCTGAAGTGGCAGCGGCTGGACTTCAGCGACGGCAACCGGCGCGACGGGGTCGACATCGGCTGGCGCGAGCGCTGGATCAGCACGCCGGCCTTCCAGCTCGAGACCCGGCTCGGCGCCGACGCGAGCCGCGGCCGTGCCATCGACGCGCCCTACTTCAACCCGTCGAGCGACTCCAGCGTGCAGTTCAGCGTGCGCGCGCAGTGGCTCAACTGGAAGCGCGACGACCGGCAGTTCTTCCAGGTCGTCGAGCTCGGCGGAGGCAGCTACCGGCAGGCCGGCTTCGGCAGCGGCCCGACCTGGAGCCTGCGCTACGAGCACCGCTGGAACCTCGGGCCGAAGCTCACGCTGCGCTACGGGCTGCTGGTCGGCGGCCATCCCTACGACGGCGTGCGCGAGCGACATCGCGGCGTCTTCCTGAACCTCTCGACTCCCCTGCCGTGATGAGAAGAACGACGACGAAGCCTCCTCCCCTCGCCTTCCTGCGCGCGGCGCTGCCCTGGCTGCTGGCGCTGCTGGCGCTGCTGGCGACCTGCTCGCTGCCGGCCGTCGCGCAGCCGCTGCCGCCCGCCGATCCCGACGACGGCCTGAGCTTCCGGGTGATCTCCTTCCACGACGTGCGCGCCAACGTGCGCGAGAGCTTCGAGGCATCGCCCGACGAGACCGCGGTGGACGAGCGCACCTTCGCCGGCACCCTCGCCTGGCTGCAGTACAGCGGCTACCACCCGGTGAGCCTGCAGCAGATCGTCGACGCGCGCGCGGGTGGCAAGCCGCTGCCGCCCAAGCCGGTGCTGCTGACCTTCGACGACGGCTATCGCAGCGCCTACACCAAGGTCTTCCCGCTGCTCAGGCGCTACAACTATCCGGCGGTGATGGCGCTGGTCACGAGCTGGCTCGAAGTGCCCGAAGGACAGCAGGTGCACTGGGGCGACAGGCCCGCGCCGCGCGAGAACTTCTTGCTGTGGAGCGAAGCCGCCGAGATGGCGCGCTCGGGCCTGGTCGAATTCGCGAGCCACAGCGACGCGATGCACACCGGTATCCTCGCCAACCCGCAGGGCAACCTGCTGCCGGCCGCGGCCACGCACCGCTACGACCCGAAGACCGGCCGCTACGAGGACGACGATGCCTACGTGCAGCGCGTCGAGGCCGACCTGCGCCGCAGCCGCGAGATCATCGAGCAGCGCACCGGCGCGAAGGTGCGATCGATGGTGTGGCCCTACGGCGCCTACAACAGCGCGGCCATCGAGGCATCGAAGCGCGCGGGCATGCCCTTCACCTTCACGCTCGACGACGGCCCCAACGCGCCCGCCGTGCCGCTGGCGCGCATCCGCCGCGCACTGGCCGCCTACGACAACGAGGCACCGGCTTTCGACCGCATGCTGCGCAGCCCCGTGGGCGGCGAGGTGCGGCCGGTCAATCGCGTGATGCACGTGGACCTCGACTACGTGTACGACCCCGATCCCGCCCAGCAGGAGCGCAACCTCTCGATGCTGATCGACCGCGTGGCCGCCGTGCGTCCGCGCGCGGTGTTCCTGCAGGCGTACGCCGACCCCGACGGCGACGGCGTGGCCGACGCGCTGTACTTTCCCAACCGCCACCTGCCGGTGCGCGCCGACCTGTTCGGGCGCGCGGCCTGGCAGCTGCGCAGCCGCGCCGGCGTGAAGGTCTACGCCTGGATGCCGGTCATGGCCTTCAGGCTGCCTGCGTCGAACCCGCTCGCCACGCACACGGTGACGGCGCAGGACGGCGCGACGCACGTCGACCGCTACCACCGCCTCACGCCCTTCGACCCCGCGGTGCGCGCGCTGGTCGGCGACATCTACGAGGACCTGGGCCGCCACGCCTTCTTCGAGGGGCTGCTGTTCCACGACGACGCGATGCTCTCCGACGACGAGGACGCGAGCCCCGCCGCGCTGGCCGCGTATGCCGGTTGGGGCCTGCCTGCCGACGTGGCCGCGATCCGCGCGAGCCCGGAGCTGATGGCGCGCTGGACCGCGGCCAGGACGCGCTACCTGATCGATTTCACGCAGGAGCTCGCCGCGCGCACCGGCGCCTGGCGGCCCATGCTGGAGACCGCGCGCAACCTCTACGCCCGGCCGGTGCTCGAGCCCCAGGCCGAGCAGTGGTTCGCGCAGAACTACGAGGCCTCGCTCGCCGCCTACGACTACGTCGCGCTCATGGCCATGCCGCGCATGGAGCGAGAGGCCGATGCGCAGGGTTGGCTCGCGCGCCTGGCCAAACGCGCCGCCGACACGCCTCGCGGCCTCGACGGCACGGTCTTCGAACTGCAGGCGCGCGACTGGCGCACCGGCAAGCCCGTGCCCGATGCCGAACTCGCGCGCCAGTGGACGCTGCTGCAGCGCGCCGGCGTGCGCCACCTGGGCTACTACCCCGACGACTTCCTCAACGACCAGCCGGGGCTGGACACCGTGCGCCGCGCGATCTCGGTGCGCACCCTGCTGCCGCGCGCGCTGCGCACGCCGGCCGAGACCGAAACCCCGCCGCGTCCGGCGCAAAGAGAGCGTTCGCCATGAGCCCCGCCATGCAGTTCCTCGCGCAGACGCTGCCCTCGCTGCTGTTCGGCTTCGTCTTCTACTACCCGTTCTTCATGGCCTATGTCTGGATGGCCGGCGGCCTCTCGCATGCGTGGGTGTTCGAGCGCAGGCAGGACGTGGACGTCAACCCGCTCGACCTGCTGCCCTCGCGCCCGCTGGTCACGGTGGTGGTGCCCTGCTTCAACGAGGCACCGCACCTGCGCGAGGTGATCGAGCAGCTGATGCGCACGCGCTACCCGTACTGCGAAGTCATCGCGGTGAACGACGGCAGCACCGACAGCACCGGCGAGCTGCTCGACGAGATGACCAAGGAATACGGCCGCCTGCGCGTGATCCACAACGCCAGCAACCAGGGCAAGGCCGTGGGCCTGAACACCGCCTGCCAGCTCGCGCGCGGAGAGTACATCCTGGGCATCGACGGCGACGCGCTGATCGACGAGGACGCCATTGCGTGGATGCTGCTGCCGATGCTGGCCTCCGAGCGCATCGGTGCCGTCACCGGCAACCCGCGCATCCGCACCCGCACCACGCTGCTGGGGCGCATGCAGGTGGGCGAGTTCTCCTCGATCATCGGCCTCATCAAGCGCTCGCAGCAGCTGGTGGGAACGCTCTTCACGGTGTCGGGCGTGATCGCCATGTTCCGGCGCCGCGCGGTGATCGACGTGGGCTTCTGGAGCCCCGACGTGCTCACCGAGGACATCGACATGAGCTGGAAGCTGCAGATCGCCGGCTGGCAGCTGCGCTTCGAGCCGCGCGCGCTGTGCTGGATCCTGATGCCCGAGACCTTGCGCGGTCTCTGGAAGCAGCGCCTGCGCTGGGCCATGGGCGGCATCCAGACCATGCTGCGCTGCAGCTCGCACATCCTGCGGCCGCGCCACTGGCGCATGTGGCCCGTCTACATCGAGTACATGACGAGCATCTTCTGGGCCTACGCCATGGCCCTGGTGCTCGTCGTCAGCCTGGTGCGGCCCTTCCTGCCGTCCGACTCCTCCTGGCACTCGGCGCTGCTGCCGCACTGGCAGGGCACGCTGCTGGCGATGACCTGCATCCTGCAGATGCTGCTGAGCCTGTGGATCGACCGCCGTTACGACCGCGACCTGATGCGCTACTTCGCCGGAACGATCTGGTACCCGATCGCCTTCTGGACCATCACGATGGCCACCACCGTGATCGCCTTTCCCAAAGCCCTGATACGCCGCCGGGGCAAACGCGCGGTGTGGACAAGCCCCGACCGAGGAGTTTCCGATGTCCCATGAGTCCGTGTTCCCCTCCAGCTATCCGCCAGACATGCACACCGACGCGGCGCCGCCCAGCCGCCGCCGCTCCTGGGGGCAGCCCGCGGTGGAGGAGCCCATCATCGACGCCGCGCGCATCCCGCTGCGCGCCTTCGGCAGCGGCCGCTCCCCGCAGCGCGCGCTGGCCATGTACCTGTGGCTGCGCCTGCTGCGCCCCGCCGTCACCATCGCGATCTGGTTCTGCGCGCTCTGGTACGCATGGCCCTACGTGCTGGGCGCGCGCTCGCAGCCCGAGGTGATGCACCTGCTGAGCCTGTACGGCCTGGTGATCTGCGGCATCCTGCTGTCGATGCTGGTGATCGCGCCGTGGCGCCGCCGGCAGCATCGCCGCGAACCGGCTCCGGTGAAGGAGAAGTCCTCCCTCTCCGCCCTGGCCACCTACATCGAGGTGCCCCCCGCGCGCCTGTCGACCTGGCAGCGCACGCGCCAGCTGCTGGTGCACCACGACAACAACGGCCACCTGCGCGAAGCCATCGATACCACGCCGGCCGCCCTAGAACCCGAGCCACGTCCAGCAAGGAAGAAGCGCTGAGCGCGTGCAGGGGTTTCGCGGTGGTGATTGAATCGCCGCACCCATCCTGCAATCTCCCACCAAGGACCCGTTTCATGGACCTCCAGCTCCAGGACCAGCACGTACTCGTCACCGGCGGCAGCAAGGGCATCGGCCTGGCCTGCGCGCTCGGCTTCCTGCGCGAAGGCGCGCGCGTGAGCCTCGTCTCGCGCGACCTCGCCAACCTCGAACAGGGCCGCAGGACGCTGGCCGAGTCGTTCCCGCAGGCCGAAGGCCGCGTGTCCGTCCACGCAGCCGACCTCAAGGACCCGGCCGGCGCGCTCGCCGCGCTCGATGCCGCCGAACAGGTCTTCGGCCCCGTCGACGTGCTCGTCAACTCCGCCGGCGCCGCGCGCCGCACCCCGCCCGACGATCTCACGCCCGCGTCATGGCACGACGCGATGGACGCCAAGTACTTCACCTACATCCACATGATCGACCCCGTCGTGAAGCGCATGGGCCAGCGCGGCCGCGGCGCCATCGTCAACGTCATCGGCCAGGGCGGCAAGGTCGCCAGCCCCGTGCACATGGCAGGCGGCGCCGCCAACGCCGCCCTCATGCTCGTGAGCGCCGGCATGGCCGCCGCCTACGCCGCCAAGGGCGTGCGCGTGAACGCCGTGAACCCCGGCCTCACCCTCACCGAACGCCTGCAGGAAGGCATGAAGGCCGACGCCAGGCTGCAGGGCATCGGCACCGACGAGGCCCTGGAGCGAGCCAAGGCAAGGCTGCCGCTGGGCCGCATCGCGACGCCGGAGGAAGTGGCGAACACGGTGCTGTTCCTGGCGTCGCCGAAGGCGAGTTATGTGACGGGCGCGATCGTGGCGATGGATGGTGCGGTGACGCCGATGATCTGAGGGGAACGAGAAAGCACGGCAACATAAGCGCCGCTGCCCTCACCCCGGCCCTCTCCCGCAAGCGGGAGAGGGAGCCAATCCGAAGGCCGAGCGAAGCAATGGCTCGGGTCGCTCCCCTCTGGCTGCGCCGAGGAGCGCAGCGTTTCGCGGATCAGGGCTCGCCCTTGTCTGAGCGAAGCGAGTTTGGGCGAGACCCCGCGAAACGCGAGCACCGCAGGTTGCCCGCAGCGAAGCGGAGGGTCGCAGACAGTGGGGTCGCCTTTCTTTTGCCTACGTTTCTTTGGCGAAGCAAAGAAAAGTAGGTCGCCCGCCGGGGCGAGTCCCGGCCCCGGGAAACAACCTCAAGACAAAGCCAACAAAGCCTCGAACTTCCCAGCAAGAAATTCGACAAAAGCCCGAACCCGAGCCGGCACAAACCTCCCACTAGGCAACAACGCATGCAACGGATAAGGCTCAGTCTCCCAATCCGCCAGCAACCGAACGAGCCGCCCCTCGCGAATGTCATCGCGCACATCCAGCGCAGACTTCAGAGAAATCCCATACCCCGCCACAGTCCACTCCCGCGCCAGCGAAGCATCGTCCACGCTGCGGTTCCCATTCACCCGCACCTCCGTCCACTGCCCGTTCTGCGCAAACCGCCAGACCCTGTGCCGACGTCCGGAGCGATTGAAGATCAGGCAGTTGTGATGCACCAGATCCTGCGGCACCCGAGGCGCCGGATGCCTGCGCAGGTAGTCGGGTGAAGCCGTGAGCAGCGGATTGGTGAGCGCGAACGGCCGCGCCACCAGCCGCGAATCCGCCAGCGCCCCGTACCGCAGCGCCACGTCGACCTCGTCGCGCATCACATCCAGCGGCCGATCGCCCACCGACAGCGACAGCTGCACGCCCGGATGCAGCGCCAGGAATTCGTCGAACCAAGGCAGCAGCGTGCTGCGCGTCAGGTCCGAAGGCGAAGCCACGCGCAGGGTGCCGACCAGCTCCCCGCGATCGGCCGTGACCAGCGATTCCCCCTCGTCGAGCAGCTCGAAGGCCCGAACCGCGTAGTCGAGCAGCGTCTGCCCTTGAGGCGTGAGCCGCATCGCCCGCGTCGACCGCTCGAACAGCCGCGCCCCGAGCTGCGCCTCCAGCCGCTTGAGCGTCGCGCTGGCCGCTGCCGGCGTGATCCCCAGCGCATGCGCGGCAGCCGTGAGCGTGCCCGCCCGCGCCGTATGCACCAGCACCTGCAGATCGGAGATATTTTCAATCTTCATTTGAAACTGTTGCTGATTTCAGCCTACTTATCAAACCAGCCTTGCGATCCTACAGTTCGATCATCGTCACAGAAAGGCCCCTCCCATGAAAGCCATCGGCTACTACCAGTCCCTCCCCATCGAGAACCCCGAATCGCTGCAGGACATCGAACTGCCCGCACCCGTGCCCGGCGCGCGCGACCTGCTGGTGCGCGTGAAGGCGGTGTCGGTCAACCCCGTGGACACCAAGGTCCGCAAGAACGCCGCGCCCGAGGCCGGCCAGGCCAAGGTGCTGGGCTGGGATGCGGTCGGCACGGTCGAGGCCGTCGGTGCCGGCGTGAAGAACTTCAAGCCCGGCGACCGCGTGTACTACTCGGGCTCGATCATCCGCCCCGGCACCAATGCCGAACTGCACGCGGTGGACGAGCGCATCGCCGCCCTCGCCCCAAAGAGCCTCGACGACGCGCAAGCCGCCGCGCTGCCGCTGACCACCATCACCGCGTACGAACTGCTGTTCGACCGCCTGCGCGTACCCAAGGGCGGCGGCGAAGGCCAGACGCTGCTGGTCACCGGCGGTGCGGGCGGCGTGGGCTCCATCCTCATCCAGCTCGCGCGCCAGCTGACGAAGCTGCGCGTCGTCGCCACCGCCTCGCGCGCCGAGACGCGGGCCTGGTGCCTGGAGCTGGGCGCGCACGCGGTCATCGACCACTCGAAGCCGCTGGCCGCCGAGCTGAAGGCCGCCGGCATCGGCGAGGTCGACATGGTCGCCAGCCTTACGCAGACCGACCAGCACTACGCGCAGATCATCGAAAGCCTCAAGCCCCAGGGCCAGCTCGCGGTGATCGACGACATGAAGGTGCTCGACGCGATGCCGCTGAAGACCAAGTGCATCTCGCTGCACTGGGAGATGATGTTCGCGCGCTCGCGCTTCGAGACGCCCGACATCGCCGAGCAGGGCGCGCTGCTGGCCGAGGTGGCCGCGCTGGTGGACGCCGGCCGCATCCGCACCACGGCCAACGCGAGCTTCGGCACCATCAACGCAGCCAACCTGCGCCGCGCCCACGCGCTCATCGAGAGCGGCAAGGCGCAGGGCAAGGTGGTGCTGGCGGGGTTCTGATGAACTAGGACTGCCAGGGCAGCCCGCGCATGCGCTCGCGCTTTTCCTCTTCGTCGAAGTGCGCGAGCGACGGCTTGATGAGGTCGCTGCGCGCCACGATGCCCACCAGCGCGAACGACTGCGCGTCCTTCACCACCGGCAGGCGCTCCAGCCTGTGGCGCGCGAGCCGCGTGGCGACGGCCCGACAGTTCTCGCCGGGCAGCGCGAAATAAAGCGGCACGTCGGCGCAGGCGTCGCCCACCGTGGCGATGGGGTCGCGCGTGCCGCGCGCGGCGAGCATGGCGCGATCGGCCACGCCGATCACCGCGCCATTGCGCAGCACCGGGAAGGCGCGGTGCGCCTGCCCCTCGCCGAAGTATTCGAACATCGCCTGCGCCACCGGCATGGCGGCGTCGATGCTGCGCACCTCGCGCGTCATCACCTCTTCCACCGAATGCCGCTCCAGCGGATCGATGCCGTACTCGCGGTAGATGTGATAGCCGCGGCGCGCGATCTTCTCGGTGAGGATCGAGCGGCGCATCGTCAGCACGGTGAAGCCGTAGGCCACGGCCGAAGTGGCCAGCAGCGGCAGCAGCGCGTTGCTGTCGTGCGTGAGCCCGAAGGTGAAGATGGTGGCGGTGAGCGGCGCGCGCATCACGCCACCCAGCGTGGCCGCCATGCAGACCAGCGGCCACAGCATCGGGTCGTTGCCGGGCAGCACGTGCGACAGCACCACGCCGAGGCCCGCGCCCATCATCAGCAGCGGCGCGAGCACGCCGCCCGAGGTGCCCGAGCCCAGCGAGATGACCCAGATCACGGCCTTCACCGCCAGCAGCGCGACCACCACGCCGAGCGCGAGGTGGTTGTGCAGCAGGTCGCCGATCACGTCGTAGCCCACGCCCAGCGCGCGCGGCTGCAAGTAGCCGCCGATGCCCACCGCGAGGCCGCCGATGGCGGGCCACCACATCCAGTGCACCGGCAGCTTGCCGAACCAGTCTTCCACCTTGTAGAGCGAGATCGAGAGCGACGCCGCGAGCGCGCCGCACAGCACGCCCGCGATCACGCACGACAGCATGGCGAGCGGGCCGGGCGCGGCCGTCTGCAGCGGAAAGAGCGGGCCCGGGTCCATCAGCAGCGGCCGCGCGAAGCCCGCCACCGCGCAGGCCACGGCCACCGGCAGCAGGCTGCGCGGGCGCAGTTCGAAGAGCAGCAGTTCCACGGCCAGCAGCACGGCCGCCACCGGCGTGCCGAACACCGCCGTCATGCCCGCGGTGGCGCCCGCCACCAGCAGCGCCTTGCGCTCGGCCGCGGTGAGGTGGAAGTGCTGCGCGATCAGCGAGCCGATGGCGCCGCCGGTCATGATGATCGGCCCCTCCGCGCCGAAGGGCCCGCCGCTGCCGATGACGATGCCCGAAGAAAGCGGCTTGAGCAGCGCCACCTTCGGCGACATGCGGCTCTTGCCGAACAGGATCGCCTCGATGGCCTCGGGAATGCCATGGCCGCGGATCTTGTCGGAGCCGTAGCGCGCCACCAGCCCGACGATGAGCCCGCCGATCACCGGCACCACGATGACCCAGGCGCCCAGCGTGTGCGTGGCCGGCGAGCGCTCGGCCAGCGAGAAGGTCTGGAAGAAGAACAGGTTGGTGAAGAAGCGGATCAGGTCGAGCAGCACGCGCGCGGCCACCGTGCTCACGGCACCGATGACGGCGGCCATGACGGTGATGCGCATCAGGCGCGTGTTGAGCGCGAAGTCGCCGCGCGGCGGATGGGAGGTGGCCTTGGAGCTCATGGATTTTCCGGAAGATCGATCTGCGGCACGTCGAACACGCCTTTCAGCGAGCGCAACTCCGCGCGGTGGAGTTCGGCCAGCCTCGACAGCAGCTTCTCGCCCTTGGCGAGGAGATGCACTTCCACCTGCCGGCGATCGGTTTCGCTGGGCCTGCGCTGCACCAGTTCGAGCGCCTCGCAGCGCGTGACCAGCGCGACCGCGCCGTGCGGCTGCAGTTGCAGGCGCTCGGCGATTTCGCCCACCGAGGCCCAGTCGCGCCCCGGCACGCCCTTGATGTGCAGCAGCACCAGGTACTGCTGCGGCGTGAGGCCCTCGGCCTGCGCGGCCCGTTCGGAGAAGCGCTCGAAACGGCGCATCTGGTAGCGGAACTGGGAAAGCGCCTCGAAGTCCTTCTTGGCGAGCTTGCGGGGTGTGGGAGCCATGGCGGTGCGGTTGGCGGAACGGCCGCTAATATATCACGTCATGACATAAATGCCGTGCGACACAATCGGCCGCATGACCACCCGCATCATCGAAACCGACACGCCCCGCCTGCGTCTGCGCCAATGGCGCGACAGCGACCTGTCCCCCTTCTTCGAACTCGCGGGCGACCCGCTGGTGATGGAGTTCCTTCTGCCGCTGCCCACGCGCGCCGACAGCGACGCGGCGGTCGCGCGCACGCGCTCGCGCATCGACGAGAACGGCTGGGGCTTCTGGGCGGTGGAGCACAGGGAATCGGGCGAGTTCATGGGCTTCACCGGGCTCAACTCGCCGTCGGCCGAGCTGCCCTTCTCGCCCTGCGTGGAAATCGGCTGGCGCTTCGCGCGCAGGTGGTGGGGCCACGGCTACGCGAGCGAGGCGGCGCGCGCCGCGCTGCAGGTGGGCTTCGAGCGGCTCGGGCTGGACGAGATCGTCGCCTTCACCGCCTGGAACAACACCCGCTCGGCGGCGTTGATGCAGCGCGTCGGCATGACGGAGGACGCGGACGGCGCCTTCGACCATCCGCTGGTGCCCGAGGGGCACGCGCTGCGGCGGCACAGGCTCTACAGGCTGGGCCGCGCAGCCTGGCGGGCCGCGCACGGCGATTCAGAATGAATGCAGCAGCAGGGCCGCGCCCGACACGATCGCGAACACCTGCACGAAGACGCGCAGCACCCGCCCGTTGATGTGCCGGTGCACCACACGGCTGAGCACGGCGCCCACCACCAGTGCGGGCAGCAGTTGCGCGGCAGCCTGCAGTTGGGAGCCGTCGATGCGTCCCGCTGCCATCAGTGTGACCAGCGACACCAGCTCGCCGACGAGAAAGCACAGCGCGATGGTCGAGCGCATGGAGGGCGCCGGCTGGTGCTGGTAGACCAGCGCTAGCGGCGGACCGCCGATGCCGGTCGCGGTTTCGGTGACGCCGGTGACGAGGCCGGCCGCCACGAAGGCGCCGCGCCCCGGCGAGAAGGCCGGCATCAGCAGCGTCACCAGCGCCGCCGCGATGGTCGATGCGCCGACGAACAGCGACAGATGGCTCGCGCTCAACGCCGCCAGCACCCAGAGCCCGCCGGCGGTGCCAAGCAGGCGCCCCCCGCTGATCCAGCCGGCGCCGACACGGTCGATCGCGCCGCGTTCGCGCCACATCACGTAGAAATTCAGCGGAAGCATCAGCACCAGCACGCACACCGGCAGCAGGTCGGGGCGCACGATGCCGATCACCGGCGCGGCGATCAGCGCGAAGCCGACACCGGTCGCGCCCTGCACGAAGGCGGCGAACAGCACGGCTGCGGAGACGAGAAGAAGGTGCTGCGCGCTCACTGCGGACCCAGCCCCAGCCCGCCTTCGGCGCGCGCGCGGCAAAGGCGCCGATGCTCGGCCGCCGTCGGATGCAGGCGCAGGATGGGCGCGCGGTCCATCGCCGCATGCGCGATCTCCGCGAGCCGGCGCTGCAGCGCCCGGGCGTCCCAGTCGGGCGGCCATCCCTCCCACAGGCGCAGGCGGCCGGCCACGAATACGGCGCTGATCTGGTCGCGGTTGCCCAGGCGCACCAGGTCCCAGGTGAGATCGACGGAAGTGCACATTTCGGGCGTGTCGACGTCGACGATCAGGAAGTCGGCGTGCTTGCCCGCGGCGATCTCGCCGGTCAGGTGGTCCAGGCCCACGGCGCGCGCGCCTTCGTGCGTGGCGTGGTCGAACCAGGTCCAGCCGCCCCCGCTCGACGCATCGCCGATGGCCAGGCCGAAGGCCAGCTTCTGCGCGGCCTCGGCAGCGTCCATCAGGCGGAAGGCGTCGCTGCGCGTGGCGTCGGTGCCCAGGCCGAAGCGGATGCCCATGGCCGCCATCAGGTTCGCGGGCGCCACGGCGTTGCCCTTCCACTGGCTGGCGACGGGGTTGTAGCTCACGGCGGTGTCGGTGTCGCGCAGCAGCACGAGTTCGGACGGCGTGACGAGCGTGCCGTGTGCGATGAGCACCTGCGGGCCCAGCGCGCCCAGCCGGGCCAGCAACTCGAGCGGCCGGCAGCCGCGCTGGACCACCGAGCGCTCGACCGACGCGAGGTGCTCGTTGACGTGCGTCTGGAAGATGGCGCGCGCTTCGGCGCACAGGGACGAGACGCCGGCGAGCATCTCGTCGGAGGCGGCCTCGGGCACCGAGATGGCGAGCGACGGATGGACCAGTCCCTCGCGCGGCCAGCGGCCCAGGAAGTGTCCGGCCTGGGCCAGGATCTCCCGGCGCTCGCCGGCGCTGCTGTCGTTGCCGCCGTCGTTGCAGATCAGGCCGAGCACGCAGCGCAGCCCCGCTTCCTGCACGGCGGCCGCGATCGCGCCGATGTCGCCCGGCGCACGCGTGCCCGCGTCGCAGACGGTGGTGAAGCCGCCGCGCAGCGATTCGAGCGCCGCGAGCTTGGAGGCCAGGTAGACGAACTCGTCGTCCAGGCTGGATTCGAGCGGCACCCACACGCGGCGGAAGATCTCGGACGGCTCGCCATAGGCCAGCGACTTGCCGAAGGACTGCGTCAGGTGATGGTGCGCGTCGATCATGCCGGGCATGAGCAGCTTGCCGGGAAGGGCCAGCGGCGTGAGATGAGGGTGGCGCGCGGCAAGGACGCCGGCGGGGCCGACATCGCGGAACAGTCCGCCGGCCACCAGCACGGCATGGCCGGTGGCCGGGCCGTCGCGCAGCATCAGGTGGTCGGGAACGAGCAGCAGCTCGTCGGCCGCGAGCATCGCGGCATCGAGTTCAGGAGACATGGTGAAGAGAGGAGAAAGAGAAAGAGGAAACGTGGCCCGGCTCATGCCTGCGAAGCAGGCGCCATCTCGGCGCGCTCCGCGTGGACGCGGTTGAAGACCATGTTGAGCACCACCGCCGTGAGCGAGCCCATCGCCAGGCCGTTGCCCAGCACCAGCTGCAGCGTGTCGGGAAAGCGGCTGTAGAGCCCCGGCACGACGATGGGCAGCAGGCCCATGGTCAACGCGCCGGCCAGCACGAACATATTGCCGCGCTCGTGCAGGTCGACCTTGCGCAGCATGTCGATGCCCATCGTGCCGATGATCGCGAACACCACCATCGCGGTGCCGCCCACCACGGCCGAGGGAATGGCGCTGGCCAGCCGGCCCAGCGGCGCCGACAGCGCGATGAGGATCAGGATCGCACCCGCCGTGGCAGTGACGTAGCGCGAGCGCACATTGGTGGCGCGCACGATGCCGATGTTCTCGCCGCTGGTGATGATCATCGACGTGCCGAACAGTCCGCCCGCCAGCGACACCAGCGCATCGCCGCGGATGGTGCGCGGCACGGCTTCGCGCGGATCGATCCTGCGGCCGACCACCTCGGCCACCGCCACCGTCTGGCCCGTGGCCTCGACCATCGAGATCACGCTGAAGATCAGCAGCGGCACGGCCGCCACCACGTCGAAATGCGGCATGCCGAAGGGCAGCAGCGTCGGCGCGCTCCAGAGCGGGCCGGCCGCGACGGAGCCGAAATCCATCAGCCCGCAGGCCGCCGCCAGCAAGGTGCCCGCCAGCAGCCCCAGCAGCACCGCCAGTTGGCCGAGCATGCCCTTGAAAAGCCGCGCGAACAGCACCGTGAAGCCGATGGTCGCCAAGGCCAGCCCGATGTTCGCGGGATCGGCGAAAGTGGGCGAGCCGGCCTTGCCCGCGATGATGCCGCCGTACACCTTCACCAGGTTGATGGACACCAGCAGCAGCAAGGTGCCGATGACGATCTTCGGAAAGTAGCGCAGGCAGCGCGCGAACACCGGCAGCACCAGGAAATAGAACAGGGCGGTGAGGATCACCGCGCCGGAGGCGGTCTGCAGGTCGCGCTGCTGCGCGATGGTCACGAACATCACGATGGGCGCCCCGCCCGGCACCATGACGAAGGGCAGCCGCGCCCCGAACTTCCACGGCCCGAAGGATTGCAGCAGCGTGCCCACGCCGCACAGCAGAAAGGTGGCGCTGATCAGGTTGACCGTAAGGGCGGCGGGCAGGCCCAACGCCTTGGCCACCAGGAAAACGGAGGTGATGGGCACGGCAGCCATCACCAGCACATGCTGCAGGCCGAACAGGAGCAGTTGCGAAACGGGCAGCACGGCGTCGACGGCAGGGGCGTCGGATACACGGGACATGATCGAATCCTTTGACCGGATTGGCGCCCAAATCGATTTGGGCGTGCTCGCAAAAAAATCCGCCGAGGCGGGTGAAGTACATTCCGGGACAACGCGCCCAAAACGATTTGGGAATTGAAGCACCGGTTTTTGAAAAGGTCAACGGGATGAGTACCGAGCCATCGCCGCGAGCGAACATCAAGGACGTGGCGCGTGAAGCGGGCGTATCGCCCACCACCGTCTCGCATGCGCTCAACGCCCGCGGCCAGGTGGACGCCGAAACCCGCGCGCGCGTCGAGAAGGCCGCCCTGAAGCTCGGCTACCGGCCCAACCGCAACGCGCAGCGGCTGCGCACGGGCGAGGCGCACATGATCGTGCTGTTGTCGTCGATGCCGTTTGCCGTGGCGGGCGGCCCTTCGAGGCTCGGCTTCCTCATGGAAGTGGCGGCCGTGGCCGCCTCGGCCGCGCTCGACCGGAACCTGGCGCTGGTGCTGGCGCCACCCATGGAAACGGGGCGCGTGCCGATGGAACTGCTCGACGTGGACGGAGCGCTGGTCATCGAGCCCTCCGCCGGAGACCCGAACATGGACTACCTGCTGCGGCGCGGCCTGCCGGTGGTCGCGATCGGCAAGCCCGCCGAGGCGGCCGGAGGCGCCGAAAGCGGGACGGCCCTGCCGCCCTACGTCGACATCCATTCGGGCGACACCACCCGGCTGCTGCTGGAGCATCTGCACACGCAGGGCGCGCGCAGGATCGCGATGATCCTGGGCTCGGCGCAGCGCAACTCCTACGTGGAAGGCCAGGCCGCCTACCTCGCGTTCGCCGCCGCGCACCGGCAGGCGCCGCTGCTGTCGCTGGTCGACGAGGCGAAGGGCGAAAGCGGCGGCCGCGACGCCGCGCTGGCGCTGCTGGCGGCCCACCCCGACATCGACGCCTTCTGCGTGCCGGTGGATGCATTCGCCACGGGCGCGGTCGCGGCGGTTCTGGAGACCGGCCGGCGCATTCCCGAGGACGTGATGGTCGCCACCCGCTACGACGGCCTGCGCGCCCGCACCAGCGTGCCGCCGCTCACTGCCGTGGACCTGCACCTGGACGAGGTGGCGCAGCAGGCCATCGCGCTGCTCTTCGACCACCTGCGCGGCGACACGGCGACGCGCAAGGTCGACGGGCCGGCGGCGCAGATCGTGCCGCGGCTGTCGTCGGCCCGCCGGGGGTGAACTTGAAGGCTACTTGGCCTTCGACACCCGCCACACGGTGTTGCCCACGTCGTCCGCCACGATCAGCGCGCCGGCCTTGTCGAGCGCCACCCCCACCGGCCGGCCGTGCGCCTTCTCGTCGGCGCTCAGGAAACCGGTCAGCACATCGATCGGCGGCCCGCTGGGCTTGCCGCCGATGAAGGGCACGAACACCACCTTGTAGCCCGACTTGGGCTTGCGGTTCCACGAGCCGTGCTCGCCGATGAAGGCGCCGCTGGCGAACTGCTCGGGCATGCCGCCCGGACGCGAGAAGGCCATGCCCAGCGGTGCGACGTGCGAGCCCAGCGCGTAGTCGGGTGCGATGGCCTTGGCGACCATCTGCGGGTTCTGCGGCTGCACGCGCGCGTCGACCACGCCGCCGTAGTAGCTCCAGGGCCAGCCATAGAAAGCGCCGTCCTTCACCGAGGTGAGGTAGTCGGGCACGAGGTCGCTGCCGATCTCGTCGCGCTCGTTCACCACGGTCCACAGTACCTGGGTGTCGGGCTCCCAGCCCATGCCGTTGGGGTTGCGCAGGCCGCTGGCGAAGAGGCGTTTCTCGCCGCTCTTCGTGTCAACCTCCCAGATGGCGGCGCGGCCCTCCTCGGCCGGCAGGCCGTTCTCGCCGATGTTGCTGTTGGAGCCGACCGTCACGTAGAGCTTGCTGCCGTCGGCATTGGCGATGACGTTCTTGGTCCAGTGGTGGTTGATGCCGGCGGGCAGCTGCGTCACCAATGTCGGGCTGGCGGTGATGGAGGTCTGGCCCTCGGTGTAGGGCACCTTCACCAGCGAATCGGCGTTGGCGACGAAGAGTTCGTTGCCCACCAGCACCATGCCGTAGGGGGAGCGGAGGTTGGCCATGAACACCTGCTTCACCTCGGCGACGCCGTCACCATCGGCGTCGCGCAGCAGGGTGATGCGGTTGGCGCTGGGCACGCCCGCGCCGGCGCGGCCCATGACCTTGCCCATGACCCAGTTGCGGATCTTGGCGATGGGGCCGCTGCCGCCGTCGTTGCTGTCGGCGGGCTTGGGCGGCTTGTTGCTCTCGGCCACGAGGATGTCGCCGTTGGGCAGCGTGTAGACCCAGCGCGGGTGGTCGAGGCCGCGCGCCAGCGCCGTCACCTTCAGGCCTTCGGCGGGAACGGGCGTCGCGGTGTCGGTCCAGCCGACTGCGGGGGCGACGTTGACGGTGGGAATCAGGGTCTTGTTCGGCTCGGCCAGTTGCGGGCGGGGGCCGGTCGTCAGCTCGGGCGAGAGCTTGGCGGCCTCGCCGCAGCCGGCCACGAGCAACGCGGCCGCCAGGGCCAGGGCGCCCGCCTGCGGCCATGAAGACGGCATGCGGGTGGGTGCTTGCTGCTGTTTTTCCATGCGTGATCCTTCGCGCGACGGCATGCCGCACATCGCCATCTTCTCCAGCCCGGCGGGCGCGGGAGTGTCGGCCGTGGGCGCTTTCTGGCGTGGGCGCACCTCATTCGCGCATCGCCGCTACCATCGCCGGATGACCGACGACCTGTTCCGCGCCGACGCCTACCTGCGCAGCTGCGACGCCCGCATCGTGCGAATCGACGACACCGGCATCGTGCTGGACCGCACCGTGTTCTACCCGCTGGGCGGCGGACAGGCCGGAGACAGCGGCGTGCTGGCCCTGGCCGACGGGCGCGAAGTCGTCGTCGCCGACACCCGCAAGGCCAAGGACGCGGAAGGCCAGCCCACCGACGAGTTCATCCACGTGCCGGCCCCGGGGCAGGACGAACTGCTGGCCGCGCTGAAGCCCGGCGACGCGCTCACCGCCCGCATCGACTGGGAGCGCCGCCACCGCCTGATGCGCTTCCACACCGCCACCCACCTGCTGTGCCACCTGGTGCCGCAGCCGGTGAACGGTTGCTCCATCACGCCCGAGTACGCGCGGCTCGACTTCCACATGACCGATCCGCTCGACAAGGACTCGCTGACGGCCGGCCTGGCCCGGCTGGTCGAGGCGGCCCATCCGCTGACGGTCGGCGCCATCACCGACGAGGAGCTCGACGCCAACCCGGCGCTGGTCAAGAGCATGAGCGTGCAGCCGCCGCGCGGCACGGGCACGGTGCGCACCATCCGCATCGGCGGAACCGGCGACGGCGAGACGGCTATCGACTTCCAGCCCTGCGGCGGCACGCATGTTGCAAACACCGCCGAGATCGGGGCGGTGGTGGTCACCAAGATAGAGAAGAAGAGCGCCAACAGCCGACGCGTGGTGCTGGGCTGGGGCTCGCAAGCCGCCACGGCGGCCTGAACCAAGCCCCGGAACTTCGCCCCCACCGATTGCTCCGACTGACGGCATGATCTTCCCGCGCATCCAATTCGCTACGCTTCTGATAGCAACAGCCGCAGCCAGCATGCCGGCGCTTGCGCAGTCGACGCCCGAACTGGCGTCCAAACCGGGCGCGGTGGTCACCACCCCCCACGTGCGCGCCGAACTCGTCGCCCATGCTCCCGACGGCGTGACACCCGGCGCCCCGGTCTGGGTCGGTCTGCAGATCGCGCACCAGCCCGAGTGGCACACCTACTGGAAAAACGCGGGCGACTCCGGCCTGCCCACCGAGATGACGTGGACGCTGCCGGCGGGCGTCTCGACCGGCGAGATCGCATGGCCAGCGCCGAAGAAGATCCCGGTCGGCAGCCTCGCCAACTACGGCTACGAGAACACCGTGCTGCTGCCGGTGCCGCTGGAGGTTTCCACGCTCTACAAGCCGCCGGTGGCGCTGGGCGGCACGCCGGCGATGGACATCCAGCTCAAGGCCTCCTGGCTGGTCTGCCGCAAGGAATGCATTCCCGAGGAAGGCACCTTCGCGCTGTCCCTGCCGCTGCGGGGCTCGACCGCGCTGCACAAGGCCGAGTTCGACACCGCCCTCGCCGCCCGCCCGCAGCCGCTGGCCAGGCCGGGCGCCATCGAGGTCGAAGGCCACAGCCTGAAGGTGCGGCTTGAGGGCCTGCCCGCCGCCGCGCAGGGCAAGACGCTGGAGTTCTTTCCCGAGACGCCCGAGGTGATCCGCACCGCGGCCGTCTCCGGCAAGGACTGGACCCAATCCTGGCAAGGCGACACCTGGACCGCCACGATGCCGCTGGCCGATCAGCGCAGTGCCAGCCCCACCGTCATGCCGGTGGTGGTGACGCTGCCCGAGGCCGACCGGCAGGCCGGCCAGCCGGTGGCATGGCGCGCCGAGGCGCCGGTTTCGGGCGCCTGGCCTGCGGCCGCCGCGCCGCGGGCAGCCGAGGTTTCACCAGCGCTGCAGGCCGCGCTCGCGGCCAATGCCGCGAATGCCGGTGCGGCAAAGGTCGCCGAACTGCCCGCCCCGTCTTCCACCACCTTCCTGGCCGCGCTGCTGGGCGCCCTGTTCGGCGGCCTGCTGCTGAACCTGATGCCCTGCGTGTTCCCGATCCTCGCGATCAAGGTGCTGGGCTTCGCGCGGCAGGCCGGCAACGCCAGCGCGCACCGCAAGGCGGGGCTGGCCTACACGGGCGGCGTGATGCTGTCATTCCTCGCGCTGGGCGGCGGCATGCTGGCGCTGCGCGCGGCCGGCGCCGGGCTGGGCTGGGGCTTCCAGCTGCAGTCGCCGGGCGTGGTGGCTGCTCTTGCCGCACTTTTCACGCTGATCGGGCTGAACCTCGCGGGCGTGTTCGAGTTCGGCCGCGCCGCGCCCTCTTCGGTGTGCAGCGCGCAGGCCAGGCATCCGCTGGCCAACGACTTCCTTTCGGGCGTGCTCGCCGTGGTCATCGCATCGCCCTGCTCCGCGCCGTTCATGGGGGCCTCGCTCGGTTTCGCCATCGGCCTGCCGGCGGCGCAGGCGCTGCTGCTGTTCGTGGCGCTGGGCTTCGGGCTGGCGCTGCCGTACCTGGTGGCCGGTTTCGTGCCTGCCGTTGCCTACCTGCTGCCCAAGCCCGGCCCGTGGATGGGCACGCTGCGCCGCCTGCTGGCCTTCCCGATGTTCGCCACCGTGGCCTGGCTGGTGTGGGTGCTCGGCCAGCAAAGCGGCATCGACGGCGCGGGCACGCTGCTGGCGCTGCTGGTGTGCATGGCCGCCATCGTCTGGGCGCTCACGCTGCGCGGGCGCACGCGGCTCGTGATCGCGGGCGTGCTGATCGCCTTCACCGCCGTGCTCACCGCCGCCATCGGCCGCAACGTGCTGCAGGTGGTGGAGCCCGCGAAGCTGGCATCGGCCGCCACGAAGGACGGGGCCGGTCAGCGCTGGCAGCCCTGGTCCGCCGAGCGCGTGGCGCAGTTGTCGGATGCGGGCCGGCCGGTCTTCATCGACTTCACCGCCGCATGGTGCGTGACCTGCCAGTACAACAAGAAGAGCACCCTGTCCGACGAGCAGGTGCTGGCCGACTTCGACGCCAAGAAGGTCGCGATGCTGCGCGCCGACTGGACCCGCCGCGACCCCGCCATCACCGCCGCGCTCACCGCGCTGGGCCGCAGCGGCGTGCCGGTGTACGTGCTGCAGGCGCCGGGCAAGCCGCCGGTCGTGCTGACGGAGATCCTGGGCAAGGACGAGGTCCGCGCCGCTATCGCCGCCCTCTGACGCCGCCCTTTGACGCCGCCCTTTGACGCCGCGCTTTGACCACCAGCGTGACATGGGTTGTCACAAGCACTTGAAGAAACCGTTCTAAGCTGCAGTTGTTGTTTGGAATTTTGTCTTGGAGTTCAAGCTGGCCATGTCTCTCTCGCCAACCGCCGACTCGCGTTCCTTCCGCGCCGCGCGCAACGCCCGCGCCGCCCTGAGCCGGGCCTCCCGCCGTGCCGTCGTCGCCGCCGCCGTGGCGCTGGGCGCCACCTTCCTGATGGGCGGCAATGCCGCCGCAGCGCCCGCCGTGGGCCAGCAGGCGCCCGATTTCGTGGCCGTCGACACCACCGGCGCCAAGCACAAGCTGTCCGACTTCGCCGGCAAGTTCGTGGTGCTCGAATGGACCAACCCCGGCTGCCCCTTCGTGCGCAAGCACTACGGCAGCGGCAACATGCCCGCCACGCAGAAGGCCGCCACCGACAAGGGCGTGGTGTGGCTGGCCATCAATTCCACCGAGCGCGCCGCCACCGACTACCTCAAGCCCGAGGCGCTCGACGCCTGGATGAAGTCGCAGAAGGCCGCGCCCACCGCCGTGCTGATGGACGAGGACGGCCTCATCGGCCAGGTCTACGGCGCGCGCACCACGCCGCACATCTTCATCATCGACCCCAAGGGCACGCTGGTGTACGCGGGCGGCATCGACAGCATCGCCTCGGCGCGGGTGGACGACATCAAGACCGCGACCAACTACGTGAACCAGGCCCTGGGCGAGGCCTTCGGCGGCAGGCCGATCTCGGCTGCCGCCACGCGGCCCTACGGCTGCTCGATCAAGTACAAGACCTGACGGCCGGGCAATTGGCCACACCCGCCGCGCGGCGAGTGACAGCTACCTGACCGCCGCAGTCAGGTAGCGGTCGGGGAGCCGCTACTACCCTTGGGCGAGCACATCGCCAGTACTGCCCAAGGGGACAACAAGATGAATCCTGCGCCCAGCGCCGCGCAAAAGGGCAACGCTGCCCGCGCCTCCACCGCTTCCTCCTCCAAGTTCGCCACCGTCCTGCGCGTGACCGGCGGCAACTTCATGGAGATGTTCGACTTCTTCCTGTTCGGCTTCTACGCCACGCAGATCTCGAAGGCCTTCTTCCCGTCGGGCAACGAGTACGCCTCGCTGATGCTGACCTTCATGACCTTCGGCGCCGGCTTCCTGATGCGGCCGCTGGGCGCGATCTTCCTGGGCGCCTACGTCGACCGCGTGGGCCGCCGCCAGGGCCTGATCGTCACGCTCGCGCTGATGGCGCTGGGCACGCTGCTGATCGCCTGCGTGCCGGCCTACGCGACCATCGGCCTCGCGGCCCCGGTGCTGGTGCTGATCGGGCGGCTGCTGCAGGGCTTCTCGGCCGGCGTGGAGCTCGGCGGCGTGTCGGTGTACCTGTCGGAGATGGCGACGCCGGGCCACAAGGGCTTCTACGTGAGCTGGCAGTCGGCCAGCCAGCAGGTGGCCATCGTCGTGGCTGCCGCGCTGGGCTACTGGCTCAACGTGACCTTCACGCCGCAGGAGATCGGCGACTTCTACTGGCGCATTCCCTTCTTCGTGGGCTGCCTGATCGTGCCGGTGCTCTTCATCATCCGCCGCTCGCTGCAGGAGACCGAGGAATTCATGGCGCGCAAGCACCGCCCCGACGCGCGCGAGATCTTCCGCTCGATGGTCGCCAACTGGGGCCTCGTCATCGCCGGGATGATGCTGGTGTCGATGACCACCGTGTCGTTCTACCTGATCACCGTCTACACGCCCACCTTCGGCAAGGCCGTGCTGCACCTGAGCACTACCGACGCGCTGATCGTCACGCTGTGCGTGGCCATCTCCAACTTCTTCTGGCTGCCGGTCATGGGCGCGCTGTCCGACCGCGTGGGCCGCAAGCCGCTGCTGATCGTGTTCACGGTGCTGACCATCCTCACGGCCTACCCGGCCCTCAAGTGGCTGGTGGGCGCGCCGAGCTTCGCGCGCATGCTCGAAGTGGAGCTGTGGCTGTCGTTCCTGTACGCGAGCTACAACGGCGCGATGGTGGTCGCGCTCACCGAGGTGATGCCGGTCAACGTGCGCACCGCCGGCTTCTCGCTGGCCTACAGCCTGGCCACCGCGATCTTCGGCGGCTTCACGCCGGCCATCGCCACGGGGCTTATCGAGATGACCGGCGACAAGGGTGCGCCGGGCCTGTGGATGACGGGCGCCGCAGTGTGCGGCCTGATCGCCACGCTGGTGCTGTACCGCCGCAACGTGAATCCGGCGGACGCCGGGCGCGTACCGGTGGTCTGATCGACGGCTACTACCAGCTGCCCGAGGCGCCGCCTCCGCTGCTGGAGCCGCCTCCGCCGGACGAGGAACTGCCCGACGACGAACTACTGCTGCTGCTCGAGGAACTGCTCGACGAGCCGCTGCTCCAGCCGCTGTCCGAGCTGTCGTCGTCGCCGTCCCCCGAGCCCGTGCCGAAGATCGGGAAGACGAACATGAACAGCAGCGCGACGACGGTCGCAATGGCCACCGGAATCCACATTTCGCCGGGGAAGGGTCCGGGCCTGGTGATCGCGACCGCCGCGCCGGCCACGCCCAGCACGGCGACCCAGCGGACCACGAAGCCCAGCACGCTGCCGTCGCGCCAGGTATTGCGGATGCCGAAGACGATGACCGTGACCAGAAGGCCCGCGCCGCCGATCGCCAGCGCCCACAGGAAGCCCGGCCAGAACACCTCGCCGCCGACCATGAAGCCGATGCAGGTCAAGGCGGCAATCACCGCGGCGATGCCGCCGAGCACATAGGCCACCTCCTTCACGCGCGCGCACAGATAGCCGAGCCCGTAGAGGAAGAGCGCCGGAATGGCCAGGAAGCCCGCCATCAATGGATTCAGCAGCAGGGCTGCCCCGCCCAGCGGACCCGCGCCGACCAGGCCGAGCACGAGCCGCCAGTCGCGCGGCTTGCGCGGCTCTTCGGGCTCGATGTCCTGCAGCGCCTCGGCCCAGGGCTCGGGCCGCTGGAGGCGGCGCCCGCGCTTGCCCGAACGCTTGCCCCGCACAGGGGGCCGCGAGGTGCGTCGCCGCGTGGGGACGAGCGGCCCCGCGCCCAGTCCATGCCATGCACCCACGCCGATGCTCCACAGCATCACGCCGAGGAAGGCCTTCCCCTCCGGCGTGAGGCCTCCGCCGGATTCCTTCGGCTCGCGCACGGCTTCCTCATCCACCGGCAGCGGCGCGGACGAGGTGTCCGATGCGAGCGTGTCGGGCCATGACTGCGCCGCTGCCGCCGGCGCGCCGATCAACTGCGAGAGCGCACGCACCGCCGCCTGCAGGCCGGCCGCGTAGTCGCCATTGCGAAAGCGCGGCGCCATCTCCCGGTCGATGATGGCGGCGGCCTGGATGTCGGTGATCGCGCCCTCCAGGCCCGTGCCCACCTCGATGCGCATCCTGCGGTCCTTCAGCGCGACGAGCACCAGCACGCCGTCGTCCTCGTCCTTGCGGCCCAGCTTCCAGCGCGCGAACACGCGCATGGCGTATTGCTCGATCGCCTCCTGGCCCGTCGTCGGCACGATCAGCACCGCGAGCTGCGCCTGCGTGCTGCTCTCGAGCTCCGAGATGTCGTTGCGCAGCGCGTCGGCATCGCCCGCGCTCAGCGTGTTCGTGAGATCGACCACGCGCGTCTTCATCGGCGGCACGGGCACGAGGCTCGCCTTGGTTTGTGCGAAGGCCGGGCAGGCGCAGATCGCGATGTACAGGCAGAGAGCGAAGCCGAGCCACGCCCAGGACTTCGGTCGCCTCTTGCCGGCGCTCGCCTGCACTGATCGGGCGAACGCAAAGGGCACGGAATCTGTCAGGAGCATGGGGCAGGATAACGCCTGCCCCACCCGCGCCACCTGGCGCGATCTCAGCCTGGCTGCACGATGGCCACGCTCTTCGGCTCCAGGAAAGCCTCCATGCCGAAGAGCCCGAACTCCCTGCCGATGCCCGACTGCTTCACGCCTCCGAAGGGCGCGCTCAGTTCGGGCGTGACGCGGTTGACCAGCACCGTGCCGACGCGCAGCCGCGAAGCCACATCCAGCGCGCGTTGCTGCTGCGAGGAGAAGACATACGCCTGCAGCCCGTACGGCGAGTCGTTCGCGATCGCCACCGCCTCGTCCTCGCCGTCGTAGCCGATCACCGAGAGCACCGGCCCGAAGATCTCCTCGCGCGCGATGTCCATGTCGTTGCGCACGTTCGCGAACACGGTGGGGCGCACGAACCAGCCCTTGTCGAAGCCATCCGGGCGCCCTTCACCGCCGGCCACCAGCGTCGCGCCCTGCTCGAGCCCGCGTCGGATGTAGTGCTGCACGCGTTCGAACTGCGCCTTGCTCGCCAGCGGCCCGACCGCCGTGGCGGGGTCGCGCGGATCGCCCACGCGCATGGCCGCTGCCGCCGCGCGCAGGCCCTCGATGGCCTGCGCCATCTGCGTGTTCGGGATCAGCAGGCGCGTGCCCGCCACGCAGGCCTGGCCGTTGTTCATGAAGGCCGCGCCCAGCGCCATGGGCAGCACCGCCGGCAGGTCGGCATCGTCCAGCACCAAGGTGGCCGACTTGCCCGAGAGCGCGAGGCTCACGCGCTTGAGCGTGTCCAGGCCCGCGCGTGCGATGAGCTTGCCGGTGGCCGTGGAGCCGGTGAACGAAATCTTGGCGATGGCCGGATGGGTGGCGATCTCGTCGCCCACGTCGCCGCCGCGCCCGAGCAGCACGTTGACCGCACCGGCCGGCAGTCCCGCCTCGTGCAGCGCCTCGGTCACGACCTGTGCCTGCAGCGGACTGAACTCGCTGGGCTTGATCACCGATGCGCAGCCCGCGGCGATGGCCGAGGCCAGCTTGCTGCAGATGCTCCCGGCGGTGCTGTTCCAGGGCGCGATGAGGCCGGCGACGCCGACCGGCTCCATGCGCACGATGGCGTCGCCCATGCGGCGCTCGAACTCGTAGCCCTCCAGCATCCGCGCCGTGTCGGCAAAGCATTGCGAGGCGTAGTTGCTGACCCATCGCGAGCGGGCCAGCGGACCGCCGTACTCCTCGATGGTGGCTTCGCAGATCTGCTCGGTGCGCGCGAGCACGGCGGCTTCGAGGCGCCTGAGCATGTCGATCCGCTGCGCCTTGGTACTGGCCGCCAATACTGGCTGCGCCCGGCTCGCGGCCTCGATCGCGCGCTTCGCGTCGTCGCGGTTTGCCAGCGTCACGGTGCCGATAGGCTGGCCGGTGGCCGGGCTGACGATCTCCAGCCGCTCGCTGCCCTGCACGGGCACGAAGGCGCCGTCGATGTAGGCCTGATGGATGTTCCACATGGCGATTGCTCCTGAGCTCCAGGCTTCATCAGCCTCGCGCGGCGTCGATCACGGCCTTCGTGAAGGCCTCGGGCGCTTCCTGCGGCAGGTTGTGGCCGATGCCGCCGCTGACCAGCCGATGCTCGTAGCGCCCCGAGAACTTCTTCGCATAGGCGCTGGGCTCCGGATGCGGCGCGCCGTTGGCGTCGCCTTCGAGCGTGATGGTGGGCACGCCGATCACCGGCGCCTTGGCGAGCCGGTCCTCCAGCGCCTGGTACTTCGCCTCGCCTTCGACGAGGCCGAGTCGCCAGCGGTAGTTGTGGACCGTGATCGCCACGTGGTCGGGGTTGTCCAGCGCCACGGCGCTGCGGTCGAAGGTGGCCGTGTCGAAGTTCCACTTGGGCGACGCCGTCTGCCAGATCAGCTTGGCGAAGTCGTGGCGGTTCTTCTCGTAGCCCGCGCGGCCGCGCTCGGTCGCGAAGTAGTACTGGTACCACCACTGCAGCTCGGCCTGCGGCGGCAGCGGCACCTTGCCAGCCTCCTGGCTGCCGATGAGGTAGCCGCTCACCGACACCAGCGCCTTCACGCGCTGCGGCCACAGCGCGGCCATGATGCAGGCCGTGCGCGCGCCCCAGTCGCAGCCGGCGACGGTGGCGACCTGGATCTTCAGCGCGTCCATCAGCGCGATGATGTCCACCGCGACCACCGACTGCTGCCCGTTGCGCGGCGTGTCCGCCGACAGGAAGCGCGTGGTGCCGTAGCCGCGCAGGTACGGCACGATGACCCGGAAGCCCGCCGCCGCGAGCGCCGGAGCCACGTCGACGAACATGTGGATGTCGTAGGGCCAGCCGTGCAGCAGGATCACCGGCGCGCCGTCGGCCGGGCCCGCTTCGTAGTAGCCGATGCTGAGCGTGCCGGCATCGATGCTCTTGAGCGGCTCGAGGCGCCGGGGCGCACCGGCGGCCTGGGCGAAGGCCGGCGTGAGCGCAGCGAGTTGGGCTGCCGCGGCGCCGAGAGCGGCGGCGGCGAGGAAGGTTCTGCGGGGCAGTTGGAGCGACGAAGTCATGGGGCTTTCCTGGATGGCTGGAGGTTGTGGTGGAAGGTCGATGGATCCGACTTTCGCGCCTCGAACCGCCGTTCGCCCGGTCCTGCGTATCGCTCTGTATCCGCCCCCGTTTTTTCAACAAAACTTTTCGATGCCCGCCCCATGAATGCCCCGGCTCAGGAACTTTCGGGTGCTGCCAGCGCTTCGACTCACACCAGCCGCAGCCCCCCATCGCACTCGACGACCGTCCCCGTGGTGTAGCCGTTCTCGATCAGGAACTGGATCGCATGCGCCACGTCCTGCGGCCGCCCCACTCGGCCGACGGGCAGCATCTCGACCTGCTGGCGGAACAGGTCGTCCTTCATCGCGGCGGGCACGCGGTTCCACCAGGGCGTGTCGACCAGGCCTGGCGACACCGCATTCACGCGGCTGGGCCGCAGCTCGCGCGCCAGGCTGCCCACCATCGCCTCGATGGCGCCGTTGATAGCCGCCAGCCCCGAGGTGCCGGGCAGGGAGTTGCGCGCGGAGATCGCCGTCACGAAGGTCAGGCTGCCGCCCTTGCGCAGCACGCGCGCGCCGGCCTGCGCCGCTTCGAGCTGCGGCCAGAACTTGGCCTCGAAGCCGCGGCGCAGCGATTGCAGGTCGAGCTTCGCGAATTCGCCCGCGCCCTCGCCGCCGCTGAGCGTCAGCACCAGGTGGTCGACGGGGCCGGTGTTGTCGAAGAAGGCATCGAGCGCGCCGCGATCGCAGGCGTCGAAGGCCGCGCCGCTCACGTTCGCGCCCATGCCGGCGATCGCCTCCTGCAGCTTGCCGTTGTCGCGGCCGGTCGCGATCACGCGCGCGCCGGTGGCCGCCATGCGCCGCACGGTCTCGAGGCCCACGCCCGACGAGCCCCCGACCACCACCACTGTCTGCTGCTGTTCCAAAGCCATGACGACTCCTTTTTTGAATGTCCGATGAAAGAAAGACAAGCTCAGGTTAGGGAGCGCGGCACTATCATTCAAATCGTTTGAATCCATGGAATACATCAACGAAAGTGATTTCAGGCGGCTCGACCTGAACCTGCTGCTGGTGTTCCACGCGCTGCTGCACGAACGCAGCGTCACGCGCGCGGCGCAGCGCCTGTTCATCGGCCAGCCCGCACTGAGCGGCGCGCTCAAGCGCCTGCGCGCCGCGCTGGGTGACGAGCTCTTCGTTCGCACCTCGCACGGCATGACGCCCACGCCACGCGCGCTGGAGCTCGCGCGCGTCATCGAGCCGCTGCTGCTGTCGCTGCAGCAGGCGCTGCATGCGCGGCCGGCGTTCGACCCGGCCAGGGCCGAGCGCGTGTTCCGCGTCGGCCTGAGCGACGCGCTCGAAGTGGCGCTGATGCCGCGGCTGATGCAGCGGCTGGCCGAGGAAGCACCGGGCGTGCGGCTGGTGGCGCGCGCAGCCGAGCGCACCAATGCGCCGGCCATGCTCGACGCGGCCGAGATCGAACTGGCGGTGGGCGTGTTCACCGACTGCGCCGCATGGCACCGGCAGCGCGCGCTGTTCGGCTGGCACTTCGTCTGCGTCTACAACCCCGCGCTGGTGAAGGTGCGCGGCAAGCGCATCACGCTGCAGGAGTACCTGCGCCACCCTCATCTGCTGACCTCGTTCAGCGCCGACCTCAGCGGCCTCGTCGACGAGCTGCTGCGCGAGCAGGGCCACACGCGCAAAGTCGTCTTCTCCAGCCGCAACTTCGCGACCAGTCCCTTCATCGTGCGGCAGATGCCCGCCATCACCACCGTGCCCACATTCGCCGCCTCCACCTGGCGCGACGAACTCGGGCTGGCCGTGAGCCCGCTGCCCTTCGAGTCGCCGGCCTACGAGGTGTCGCTGCTGTGGGCGGCCGCGCACGACGGCGATCCGGGGTTGCAGTGGCTGGGCGGGCTCATGGCCGATGTGTTCGGCGGCAAATCGGACGCCTGAGGGGCCAGGACACACCCCTGCGACAATCGCCCGATGCCCTTCGCCCCCCTGCAAAACGACACTTTCCTGCGAGCCTGCTGGCGCCAGGCCACCGACCACACGCCCGTCTGGCTGATGCGCCAGGCCGGCCGCTACCTGCCGGAGTACGTGGCCACCCGCGCCAAGGCGGGCAGCTTCATGGGGCTGGCCACCAACACCGGCTACGCGACCGAGGTCACGCTGCAGCCGCTGGAGCGCTATCCGCTGGACGCTGCCATTCTTTTCTCCGACATCCTGACGGTGCCCGACGCGATGGGCCTCGGCCTGTCGTTCGAGGCCGGCGAGGGCCCGCGCTTCGCGCGCCCGGTGCGCGACGAGGCGGCGGTGGGGGCGCTGGAGGTGCCCGACATGGAAAAGCTGCGCTATGTGTTCGACGCCGTGGCCTCGATCCGCAAGGCTCTGAACGGCCGGGTGCCGCTGATCGGCTTCACGGGCAGCCCGTGGACGCTGGCCTGCTACATGGTGGAAGGCGCGGGCTCCAGCGACTACCGGCTGGTCAAGAGCATGCTCTACGGCCGCCCCGACCTGATGCACCGCATCCTCGCGGTCAACGCCGACTCGGTGGCCGCGTATCTCAACGCCCAGATCGACGCTGGCGCGCAGGCCGTGATGGTGTTCGACAGCTGGGGCGGCGTGCTGGCCGACGGCGCCTTCCAGGAATTCAGCCTCGCCTACACCGCCCGCGTACTGGCCGGCCTCAAGCGCACCGGCGCCGACGGCCAGCCGGTGCCGCGCATCGTCTTCACCAAGGGCGGCGGCCTGTGGCTGGACGACATGCGCGCGCTCGACTGCGAGGTGCTGGGCGTGGACTGGACCGTCAACCTGGGCGCCGCGCGCCGCAGGGTCGCAGAGGGCACGGACGGCACGGCCAAGGCGCTGCAGGGCAACATCGACCCGAACGTGCTGTTCGCGCCGCCCGCGCAGATCGAGGCCGAAGTGGCCAAGGTGCTGGAAGCCTTCGGCAAGCCGCATGCCGACCGCACGACCCAGGGCCCGACGCACATCTTCAACCTGGGCCACGGCATCAGCCAGTTCACGCCGCCGGAGCACGTGGCGGCGCTGGTGGCCGCGGTGCACGCGAAGTCGCGGGCGATGCGTGGCTGAAATTGTTATCGGCCTGAACCGGTCGGCGCAGGCGCAGCAGCCTTGAGAAGTCGGCCCGCGGCCGTTTGTCAAGCGCAAAAACGGTATATGCATCCGCACTTATGCACAAAACACGTGTTGCAGTGCGCAAGATTTCCGGGTTACCCATCTTCCTTGCTTCCAAAGAGATAGCAAAGCTAAGTCGTTGATTTATATAGAGTTTGAACTTTGCTTTTTTTCCGGGCAATCCAGCCGGAGCCTTGATTTTCAAGGCTTGGCAGCGAGTCCAGCCCGCTTGTCAACAAAGTTATCCACAGGAACTCTGGATGAGGCCCAAAGCGCTGAAAAATCAACGACTTAAGCGCCCTTGCTCGAAGACTTTTTAACAAACCGCCCCAAGAAGGACTTCCCATCTCCACCGCCGGACTGCCTCTCGACGAGCCCCTCCAGCCGACGAACGGCGCCCCGCCGGCGCTGCCGTGGCGGCTCGACATCGCCGTGCAGACGCCCGCGCACGCCGCGCTCGGCGACCTGCTGAGCTACGCCGGCGCCGAGCCCCTGCCGCCCGGCACGCTGGTGCGGGTGCCGCTGGGCAAGCGGGAGGTGCTGGGCGTGGTCTGGAACGAGCCGGTATCGCTCGTGGGCGCCGAGCCCGACATGGCACTCAAGCCGGTGGGCGCGGCGCTCGACGCGCTCGCACCGCTGGGAGAGGGCTGGCGCGACCTCGTGGCTTTCGCCGCGCGCTACTACCAGCGCTCCATCGGCGAGATCGCGCTGGCCGCCCTGCCGCCGCAGCTGCGCGACCTGTCGACGGCGCAGCTCGCACGCCGGCTCAAGCGCAAGAGCGCGGCCGGGCCGGTCGCGCAGACGGCCGAGTCGTCGAACCCGGTGGCGCTGAGCGCCGAGCAGACCGCCGTGCTGGCACGCATCGAGGAGGGAACAGGCACCTTCCTGCTGGCCGGCAGCACCGGCAGCGGCAAGACGGAGGTGTACCTGCGCTGCGTGGCCGACCTGCTCGCGCGCGAGCCCGGGGCTCAGGCGCTGGTGATGGTGCCCGAGATCAACCTCACGCCGCAGCTCGAGGCCCGCTTCAAGGCGCGCTTCGGCGAGGAGGCGGTGGTGTCGCTGCACAGCGGCATGACCAACCCGCAGCGCCTGGCGAGCTGGCTCGCGGCGCACAGCGGCGCGGCGCGCATCGTGCTGGGCACGCGCATGGCGGTGTTCGCGTCGATACCGGCGTTGAAGCTCATCGTGGTCGACGAGGAACACGACCCCAGCTACAAGCAGCAGGAAGGCGCGCGCTATTCCGCGCGCGACCTCGCCGTGTGGCGCGGCCAGCGCGAAAAGGCCCGGGTGATCCTGGGCTCGGCCACGCCCTCGCTCGAAAGCTGGCACCAGAGCCGCCCCGCCGAGGGCGAAGACCCCGGCGGGCGCTATGTGCGGCTGGCCATGCCCTCGCGCATCGGCGCGGGCGAGCTGCCGGCCGTGCGGCTGGTCGACATGAACCTGCAGCCGCCGAAGACGGTGATCTCGGGCGCGCTGCTCGACGCCATCGGCCAGCGCATCGCGCGCGGCGAGCAGAGCATGATCTTCCTCAACCGGCGCGGCTATGCGCCGGTGCTGGCGTGCGGCGACTGCGGCTGGAAGAGCGAATGCCCGCACTGCAGCGCATACCGCGTGTTCCACAAGATCGACCGCACGCTGCGCTGCCACCACTGCGGCTTCACCGAGCGCGTGCCGCGCGCCTGCCCGGCCTGCGGCAACCCCGACATCGCGCCCGTGGGCCGCGGCACCGAGCGGCTCGAGGAGCATCTGGCAGAGCTGTTCTCGTCGGTGAAGCGGCCCGACGGCGGCGCGGTTCGCATCGCGCGCATCGACGCCGACAGCACCAAGAAGCAGGGCGCGCTCGAATCTCAGCTCGCGGCCGTGCACGCGGGCGAGGTCGACGTGCTGGTGGGCACGCAGATGATCGCCAAGGGCCACGACTTCCGCCGCATCACGCTGGTGGCGGCGGTGAACCCCGACGGCGCGCTGTTCTCCAGCGACTTCCGCGCGCCGGAGCGCCTCTTCAGCCTGCTGATGCAGTCGGCCGGCCGCGCGGGCCGCGACGCCGCGTACCTCGCAGCGCAGGGCGCAACGGCCGAGATGTGGATCCAGACGCACCACGCGCAGCACCCGCTCTTCATGGCGCTGCGCAGGCACGACTACACCGCCTTCGCCGCGCAGCAGCTCGACGAGCGCCGCGCCGCCGGCATGCCGCCCTTCGCGTTCCAGGCGCTGCTGCGGGCCGACGCGCGCGAACAGTCGGTGGCGCAGGGTTTCCTGAACACGGCGGCCGACCAGGCCGAGTCGCTGCCGGGCGCGGACGTGGTCACACGCTATCCGGCGGTGCCGCTGGCGATACAGCGCGTGGCGAACGTGGAGCGCGCGCAGATGCTGATCGAAAGCCCCTCGCGCGCCGCGCTGCAGAAGCTGCTTGCGGCGTGGCAGCCGCTGCTGCACGAACTGAGGCGAACGCCGCAGGGCAAGGGCGTGATCCGCTGGCTGATCGACGTCGATCCGCACAGCATCTGAGCGTGCGGGCGCGGTCGGCCCTCAGACCGCGGTTTCAGTGGTAGCCGGTCGGCTCCTTGCCCATGTCCACGTAGCGAAGCTCGTTGTGCCTGCGCCGCGCGACGCTCACGGGCCATGCGAACACCACAAGGCTCAGCGCGGCGAGCGCGATCGCCGTGGCGGTGCCGAACTTGCCGGCATGCCAGAACCAGCCGACCGCCGAGAGCCAGGCCAGCCACAGAAGGATGCGAACCAGAATTGCCATCGCGCGCCCCATTCACATCTTTGACTTGGAAGCACTGTAGCAGCGCACCTGCAAACCCAAGCATTCATCTGAAGTGGTAGCGAATAGCTATGTCTTACGACATGCCCGGAACTACCGCAAATTTGTGAAAAAAGAGTTGACGACGCACCCCGGCGCTGCTCAAGCTGTAAAGACGCGAACCCGCCGCGGATTGCGAACTCCAAACTGCCTCGCTCACTGGTTGCAAAGGTAGGTCACCGTGAAACCGCCGTTCCTCCCTGGTTGGTCCCTCTCGCTGGCATCGGGCCTCGCCGGCCTCGTCCTTGCCTTCGCCGTGCCATCGGCCCCGGCCGCCGAGCTGGAACTGCAGGGCAGCCGCCTCGTGGTGTCGGGCATGCTCGACGGCACCATGATCAAGGAGTTCACCGAGCAGCTCGGCAGCGGAACAGTCCATACCGTGGTCTTCGAGGACTCTTTCGGCGGTACCGCCGAAGCAGCCGGCGCATTCGCCGACGCCATCCGCGCGAGCGGCGTGCAGACCGAGGTGCGCGGCCAGTGCATGGCGGCGTGCGCCTACGCCTTCCTGGCCGGCAGGACCCACCGCTTCGGCTACGGCCTGCAGGTCAACGGCATCCTGCTGCCTGTGGCGCAGCGCCCCACCCCCGCCGAGCTGGCAATACGCTGGCGCGGCGACGAGGCCCACAAGACGCTGGCCGAGTTCACGCCCACGTCGGCTTCCGCCAAGGCCATGGAGACCAGCGCGGCGCCAGCGGCGGCCAGGGACAACTGGCAGCCCGACCACGGCGTGCTCTTCACCGCGAGCCCCACGCTCTTCGGCCGCGTCTACAACACCTATTACTGCGACGGCACGCAGGGCCGCGATTTCTCGAAGTGCGAGCGGCTCGCCGATGCCGACCCCTTCAAGCTCGGCGTGCTAACCCCGTAGCGCGCTCACGGCGAGCGGGAAGCTCGGGAAGGCAATCACCGTCGTCCACAGGATGATGCGGGCGATACGCCCGTTGTCCGCGCCGAAGCGCTCGGCCAGCATCGACACGTTGCTCGCGCTCGGCAGCGCCGCGACCAGCACGATGGTGACGAGCGCCGGCTGCGAAAGCGGCAGCCCCAGCGCGATGGCGCCCAGCCCCAGGGCCCACACCAGCAGCGGATGCGCGAGCAGCTTCACCGCCACCACCGGCAGCACGTCGCTCCAGGGGGCCTTGAGCGCCTTGGCTGCCCCCATGCGGCCGGTGGCGCCCATGGCCTCGGCCACCGCCGCGCTGGCGTCGTGCTCGCGCGCCAGCAGCGCCGAGCGGGCCAGCACCGCGCCGATGGTGAAGAGCGCCACCGGCGAGGCCGCGTCGGCCAGCATGGCGATGGTGCGCTCGACGGGCCCCGGCAGCGGCCAGCGCGCGGCCGACAGGAGCACGCCCAGCAGGATCGACCACGGCATCGGGTTCACGAGAATTCCGCGCAGCGCCTTGCGCGCGGCCAGCGTGGCGCCGTGCCGCCCGGCGCCACCGGCCCCGTCGAGCCGCGACAGCGCGATGCACAGCGACGAAGTGACGACCAGGTCGAACGCGATCGTGATGATGATCGGCCCCGCCGCCTGCGCGCCGAGGATGGCCACCAGCAGCGGCACGCCCATGAAACCGGTGTTCGGAAACGCTGCCACCAGCGCGCCGAACGCGGCGTCGTTCCAGCCCACGCGCGCGTTGCGTGTGAAGGCCACGACGCCCGCAACCACCGCCAGCGCGCAGATGCCCCAAACCAGTGCGACGCTGCCGTCCAGCAGCTGCCCGATGGGCGTGCCCGCGCCGAAGCGCAGCAGCATGCACGGCAGCGCGAAATACAGCACGAAGGTGTTGAGGCCGGGAATGGCGTCCAGCGGCAGGATGCGTGCGCGCGCAGCGCCGTAGCCGGCCGCGATCAGCGCGAAGAAAGGGAAAGTAACAAGGAATACAGGCAGCACGCCCCATTGTCGTTGCCCACCGCCGGTTGGCCGGATCGGCGCCGCCGGCCTACAACCCCGGTGGGGCCGGCCCCGTATCATTGGCCGCTTTGCGCCAGCCGTTCCCCACGGCGTTTTTCTCGGCTCTCCCGGTTCCCTCGGTTCTCTTTTTCTCCCATGTCTCACGGACTCAATCCCGCGCAGCTCGAAGCGGTCAACTACATGAGCGGTCCCTGCCTGGTGCTCGCGGGCGCGGGCTCGGGCAAGACGCGGGTCATCACCCACAAGATCGGCCGGCTGATCCAGTCGGGCATCGAGCCGCAGCGCATCGCGGCCATCACCTTCACCAACAAGGCCGCGGCCGAAATGCGCGAGCGCGCGAAAGACCTCATCGGCAAGGACGCGCGCAAGGTGGTGGTGTGCACCTTCCATGCACTGGGCGTGCGCATGATGCGCGAGGACGGCGGCGTGCTGGGCCTGAAGAACGCGTTCAGCATCCTCGACGCCGACGACGTGACGAAGATCCTGAAGGACGCCGGCGGCACCACCGACGCGGCCACCGCCCGCATCTGGCAGTGGACCATCAGCAAGTGGAAGAACATGGGCCTGACCTCGGCGCAGGCCGAGGCGCAGGCCGCCGACGACAACGAGCGCATCACCGCGAAGATCATGGCCCGCTACGAGGAGCGCCTGCTGGCCTACCAGAGCGTGGACTTCGACGACCTCATCGGCATGCCGCTGAAGCTGCTCTACGAATTCCCGGAAGTGCGCGCCAAGTGGCAGGCGATGATGGGCCACATCCTGGTCGACGAATACCAGGACACCAACGCCACGCAGTACGACGTGCTCAGGGCCCTGGCCGGCGAGCGCGGCCACTTCACCGCGGTGGGCGACGACGACCAGTCCATCTACGGCTGGCGCGGCGCCACGCTGGACAACCTGCGCAAGCTGCCGGTCGACTACCCGGCGCTCAAGGTCATCAAGCTGGAGCAGAACTACCGCTCCACCAGCGCCATCCTGCGCGCGGCGAACAACGTGATCGGGCCCAATCCCAAGCTCTTTCCGAAGACGCTGTTCTCCGAGCTCGGCGAAGGCGAGCCGGTGCGCATCGTCGACGCCGACAGCGAGGTGCACGAGGCCGAGCGCGCGGTGGCGCGCATCGTGAGCATCCGCGCGGGCGAGGCCACCACGCAGGGCAAGCAGTACAAGGAGTACCGCGACTTCGCCATCCTCTACCGCGCCAATCACCAGGCGCGCGTGTTCGAGCAGGCGCTGCGCAAGGCGCAGATCCCGTACAAGGTCTCCGGCGGCCAGAGCTTCTTCGACCGTGCCGAGATCAAGGACCTGTGCGGCTGGTTCCGCCTGTGGGTCAACAACGACGACGACCCCGCGTTCCTGCGCGCCATCACCACGCCCAAGCGCGGCATCGGCCACACCACGCTCGCCAGCCTCGGCACCTTCGCGAGCCAGTACAAGCTGAGCCTGTTCGAGGCGCTCTTCAGCCCCTCGCTGCCCAGCGTGATGCCCAAGCGCACGCTGGAAGGCATCCACGAGTTCGGCCGCTACATCAACGACCTCGAATACCGCGCGCGCCGCACCATGGGCGCGGAAGACTCGCGCACCTTCATGCTCGACTGGCTCAAGGAGATCGACTACGAGAAGCACCTGTACGACGGCGAGGACAGCGAAGCCGCCGCGGCCTCTCGCTGGACCAACGTGCTGGAGTTCGTCGACTGGATGTCGCAGCGCGCCGGCGGCACGCTCGACGACGCCTCGGGCGCCGACAGCGGCGGCATCGAGAGCGAGCGCAAGAGCCTGCTCGAGGTGGCGCAGACCATCTCGCTGCTGTCCACCATCAGCGAGCGCGAGCAGGACCAGGACGTGGTCACGCTCTCCACGCTGCACGCCTCCAAGGGCCTCGAATGGCCGCACGTGATGCTCATCGGCGTGAGCGAGGGCCTGCTGCCCTTCAAGCTCGACGACGACAACGGCCGCCAGCAGCAGGTTAGCGAAGACACGCTGCAGCGCCTGCAGGAAGAGCGCCGCCTGATGTACGTGGGCATCACCCGCGCGCAGCGCAGCCTGGCCGTGAGCTGGACCAAGAAGCGCAAGCAGGGCCGCGAGATGGTGCCCTGCGTGCCCAGCCGCTTCATTGCCGAGATGGGCCTGGACAAGACCACCACCAAGGAAGACCCGCGCGAGAAGCTCAAGGCACTGCGCGCCGAGTTCGCGCGCAAGGCGCAGGACAGCGCTGCCAAGGCCGCCGCCGCCGCGGCGGGGTCATGACGACGATGAAGACGATGACGACGAAGAAGACCACCGCAACCGCCGCGCTGCTGGCCGGCGCGCTCATCGCGCTGGCCGGCTGCGCCTCGATGCGCGGCGGCAGCGCCGACTGCCCCGCGGACGCTCGCGACCTGCCGCTGGAATCGCTCTACGGCAAATGGGAAGCGCGCTTCGACAACCTGCCCGCCGTGGCCGTCGTGCAGCTGGGCAAGCACCCCGACTACGACGGCGTGCGCGGCACCATCACGCGCAACGGCGCCAACGCGGCGAAGGCCACGGTCGCGCAGCTCGCGGGCGACGTGGACGACGAAGGCGCGCTTTCCATCGACGAGTCGCAGGACGGCCGCGCCATCAGCGGCGTGTGGTCGGGCAAGCTGCAGACCGGATCGTGCGGTCGCGAATTCAGGGGCACGTGGCGCAATGCGGCCGACGAGAGCACGCACCCGTTCGTGCTCAGCAAGACGGCGCCGCCGGCGTCACAGGAAGGAAAGAAGCAATGACGAAGACGACCACCATCTCGCCGCGATCTCGCTTCAGGTTCAACACGCTCGCGGCCGTGGCCGCATGCCTCGGCGGCGCGGCGGGCATGGCCCATGCGCAGGCGGTGGACAAGCCCGCGAGCCCGCTGGCGGATTCGCAGCTCACCTGGCAACAGTGCGCCGCGCTGGGCGCCAACAACGAGGCGCGACTGGCCTGCTTCGACCGATGGGCGCAGCAGCAGACGCTGCCCGCCGCGGCGGTGCCGGCCGCCCCGCCGGTGCTCGCGAGCACGCAGCCGCCGGTCGATGGAACGGTTCCCGCCACGCGCGTGGTCTCGGTGGCCACCACCGAGGGCTGCCGCGACCGTCAGTACTCGGCGCTCTCGCGCTTCTGGGAACTGGAGAACGCCACCGACTGCGGCACCTTCGGCTTTCGCGGCTATCGCCCGCTCAACGTGTCGGCATCGGCCGCCACCAGGAAGCCCGACACGCCCACCTCGCCTTCGGCCGGCCACACCGCCGACCCGGTGGCCTATCAGGCCAACGAGATGCGCATCGGCCTGTCGGTGCGCACCAAGCTCGCGCAGGGCATGCTCACGCAGAACGACCCAGTCAAGAAGGACTCGCTGTGGTTCGCCTACAGCCAGCAGTCGACCTGGCAACTCTTCAACGGCTCCATCTCGCGCCCCTTCCGCACCACCGACCACGAGCCCGAGCTGATGTACGTCTACCCGACCGACTTCAAGCTGCCGGGCGGCTGGCGCTGGCGCTATTCGGGGCTGGGCATCGTGCACCAGTCGAACGGCCAGAGCCTGCCGCTGTCGCGCAGCTGGAACCGCGTGTACCTGATGGGCGGCGCCGAGCTGGACGACCGCTTCACCATCACCGGCCGCATCTGGAAGCGCATCTCCGAGAGCGCCGCGAAGGACGACAACCCCGACATCGCCGACTACTACGGCCGCGCCGAGATCACCGGCCGCTGGAACCTCAACCGCGACAACCAGCTCGCCGTGACCGTGCGCAACAACCTGCGCGACAGCGGCCGAGGCTCGATCCGCCTCGAGTGGCTCAAGGCCATCGGCGATCCGACCAAGAGCAACCTGCGCTTCCACACGCAGCTGTTCTCGGGCTACGGCGACACGCTGGTGGACTACAACCGCAAGCGCACCGTGCTGAGCATCGGCCTCAGCCTTGTGGACTTCTGATCCCCTTCACACGAGCAAACCCCATGAGTGCAGATCTGTCCCCCGTCGACGACACGCAGCGCGAAATCATCGCGGCGCTGCATGTCGCGCCCGTCTTCGACGCAGCCCGCGAACTGGAGCGGCGCGTCGACTTTCTCGCGGACTACCTGAAGCAGACCGGCCTGAAGACGCTGGTGCTGGGCATCAGCGGCGGCGTCGATTCGCTGACCGCCGGCTGCCTCGCGCAGCGCGCGGTCGAGAAGCTGCGCGCCACCGGCTACGACGCGAGCTTCATCGCGATGCGGCTGCCCTACGGCGTGCAGAAGGACGAGGCCGAGGCGCAGGCCTCGCTCGTGGTGATGAAGCCCGACCGCACGGTCACGGTAGACATCCGCCCCGCCGCCGATGCCATGCTCGCGGCGCTGAAGGCAGGCGACCTGAAGTTCCGCGACGCGGCGCACGAAGACTTCGTGCTTGGCAACATCAAGGCGCGCCAGCGCATGATCGCGCAGTTCGCGGTGGCGGGCGCGCACGACGGCATCGTCATCGGCACCGACCATGCGGCCGAGGCGCTGATGGGCTTCTTCACCAAGTTCGGCGACGGCGCGGCCGACATCACGCCGCTGACCGGCCTCAACAAGCGCCGCGTGCGCGCCGTGGCCCAGTTGCTGGGCGCGCCCGACGCGCTGGTCTACAAGGTGCCCACGGCCGACCTCGAATCGCTGGTGCCTGGCAAGCCCGACGAGGACGCCTTCGGCGTGACCTACGAGCAGATCGACGACTTCCTCGAAGGCAAGCCGGTGTCGGCCGAGGCGCGGCGCATCATCCTCGCTACGCATCGCAAGAGCGCGCACAAGCGCGCGCTGCCGGTCGAGCCGTTCTGACGGCTTCCGCCTTGCCGCGCAGGCTCAGCGCGTGACGACCTTCCAGCGCCCGGCCGATATCTCCGCCGCGTAGGGCGCGGGAATGCTGGCCTCGTAGCCGTTGTCGCGCACGACGGCGTCGTAGCTGCAGACGGCCTGGCCGGCGGCGTCGAACAGGGTCCAGCGGACCTGCGTGCCGTCGGGCGCCTCGTGCACCACCTGCATCGAGGGCGCGCCGATGTTGGCGCCCACGTGGGCGTAGCGCGCGTCCACGGTCATGGGCACATGGGGCGGAAAGGGCTGGTTGCCCGGCAGGTCGAACCACTCGTCGTGCATGAGCAGGCTGCGCTGGGCGACCTTCCACACCCGGTGCCGCAAAAAATGCTGGTCTGCATAACGCGACGAAAAAGGCCGGCTGCGCAGGTACGCGCGCATGTCGCCCGCCATGTCCCAGAGCACGCCCGCGCACGCGCCCCACATGCCGGCGAGCATCAGTTCGGTGTGCGAGTGATAGTCGCGCATCACGTGGAACCAGCGGTCGGACGCGCACCACGCGCGCACCGCCGCCTGGTCGCGCGTGGACAGCAGCGAATCGGCATCGCGGAACTGCACCCGGTCGACCGCGGGATCGTCGAGCGCGAGGAAGCGCCACATGGTCCCCGGCAGGTCCTGGCCGCCGATGGAGCGCACGTCGATCACCGCGGCGCCCTCTCGCATCAGCCGGCCGCAGACGTCGGCCGGCACCGAGTCGTCGACGTAGAAGCGGCACAGCCACGCCGGGAAGAACTCGCGCGCGGCCCGCACGTTGAGCACCGCCATCTCGCAGTAGCGCGGGTCGCCGCCGAAGAGACTGAAGGCGATGAGGTTGCGATGGCGGTTGCGCTCGTCGAAGCAGCGCGGCGCAGGCAGGCCCACCGTGGCGGCGGCCTGCTCCTTGTCGGCCTCCAGCATCTTCAGGCGCAGCGACTCGGAGCCGAACCTGCGCACCTCGTCGCGCTTGCCGAGCTGCCCGGCCGCCTCGGCCAGGCCGTCGCAGGTATTGGCGGTCCCGAGTTCGCCGACGATACGCAGGTAGAGGTGGTAGGCCTGCTGCGGCTGGCCGAGCCGCAGCAGGCACAGCGCCACGTCGGCCAGCGGCTGCGGGCTGTGCGTGGCCTCCCACGCCTGCGCCGCGAAGCCCCGCGCCTTCTCGTAGTCTCCCTGCGCAAAGGCCGCGCGGAACCGCGTACCCAGCGCATCGAGCGCCTGCTGCGTGCTCGCCGGCCTGCGCGCCGGAACCGGTGCCTTCGTCCTGGTCGTGCCCTTCCTGGCCATTGTCGCCCTCCTGTTGTCGCTTGGCTTCAGCGCTCGCGAAGCGCTTCGCGTGCCTTGTTGAGCGGCTTGATCAGGTAGTCGAGCACCGATTTGCTGCCGGTGTGGATGTCCACCGAGGCGATCATCCCGGGCACGATCGGGAAGCTCCTGCCGCTCCTGTTCATCAGGTGGTCGGCATCGGTGCGGATGTACACGCGGTAGTAGTACACGTCGCGCTTCACGTCGTCCTGGATGGTGTCGGGCGAGATCGTCGTCACCTTGCCCGGCAGGCCTCCGAAGATGGCGTAGTCGTAGGCCGTGACCTTCACCGTCGCCTCCTGCCCCGGATGGATGAAGGCCACGTCGCGCGGCGAGATGCGCGCCTCCACCAGCAGCTTCTCGTCGAGCGGCACGATCTCCATGAGCTTGCCGCCCGGCGGCAGCACGCCGCCCACCGTTGTCAACGCGGTGTCCTTGACGATGCCGCGCACAGGCGAAACGAAGGTCAGGCGCGTGAGCGAATCGGAGCGCCCGCGCGTCACCGAGCGCTGCGCCTCGATCTCGGCGTTGGCCCTGGCGAGCTCCTCGCGCGCCTTCACGTAGTACTGGCTGCGGATGTCGACCGCCTTGCTCTCGGCCTCGTTGATCTGGCGCTTCAGCCGCAGCACCTCCACGTCGCTCGCGGCGCCGCGCGACACCAGCGGCTCGGTCAGCGCGAGCTCGCTGCGCATCAGGGCCAGCGCCTGCGTCACGCCGGCGAGGCTGCTGGAGAGCTGCTCGCGGCGCGAACGGTAGAGCGCGGTCTCGGTGCGCACGAGGTCGGGGTCGGCCCGCACCTCGGGCGGGAACTCCAGCGGCGTGCCGCCCACCTCCGCCGTCAGCCGCGCCGACATGGCCAGCGCCGCGCGCACGCGGGACGCGCTCTCCTGCACGGTCGATTCGGTCTTGGTCCGGTCAAGCTGCGCGAGCACCTGCCCTTCCTCGACGATGTCGCCCTCGCGCACCTTCAGGTCGACCAGGATGCCGCCTTCCAGCGACTGCACCATCTGCTCCTTCGACGAGGGCACCACCTTGCCGGTGCCGGTCGACACCTCGTCGAGCTCGAAGCACCAAGCCCACGCCAGCAGCGCGAGCAGCGCCGCGCTGACGATCCAGACGATCAGCGACGAACGCGGCAGCGGCGGCTCCGGCGGCGAGTAGCGCGCGGCGGTGGACGCCACCGGATACCGGGCCGGCGGCTTGTTCGGCGCAGCCGTGCCTGCCGGTGCGGCGGGCGTGGCCGGGGCCGGCCGCGCGGGCAGCTCGGCGACCGTCTTCTGCGCGGCCTGCGCCGCGTGCACCGCCTGTGCCCTCTGCGCGGCGTCGGCCACCACTACCGCACCGCCGCCCGCATGGGGGCGGCCTGTTTCAGGCGTTGCTGTTGCCATGGGAAAGCTCTCCAATCACACGGTCCCTCGGACCATCCATCACCACGCGTCCGCCATCGACCACGATGATCCGGTCCACCCAGTGCAGCACCGGCATGCGGTGCGTCGCCACCACCAGCGTGCGAGGCGCCAGCCAGTCGCCCAGCGAATCGATGACCTGGCGTTCGGTCACTTCGTCGAAGTGCGCGGTGGGCTCGTCCAGCAGCACGACCGAAGGCTGGCGTATCAGCGTGCGCGCGAGCAGCAGCGCCTGCCGCTGGCCACCCGAGAGGCCGAGGCCGCCTTCGTGGACCATCTCGGCCAGCCCTTCGGGGCGCGACTGCACGAAGGGCAAGGCGCCGGCCATGGCGAGGGCCTCCAGCACCTGCTCGTCGGTCGCCAGTGGCATGCCCATGGTGATGTTCTCGCGGATCGAGCCGTGGAAGAGCCGTGCGTTCTGTGTGAGCAGCCCCACGTCGCGGCGCAGGTCGGACGGATCGATCAGCGAGATGTCGAGCGAATCCAGCGACACGTTGCCGCGCTGCGGCGCCTGCAGGCCGGCCAGCAGCTGCAGCAGCGTGGATTTGCCGGCGCCCATGCGTCCCAGCAGCGCGATCTTCTCGCCGGGCTGTATCTGCAGCTGCGCGGCCGCGAACGCCGGGCTCCTGTCGTCCTTGCCGTAGCGGAATTCGATGCCCGTGACGTTGTAGCGCCCCTGCAGTGCCGCCGCATGCACCAGCCGCGCGCGCTCGGGCTGATCAACGGGGCGCTGCATGAGCTGGTCGAGCCCGGCGCGCGCCACCTTGGCCTGCTGCCAGCGCGCGAACACGCCCGAGAGCTGCGCGAGCGGCGCGATCATGCGCGATGCGAGGATCGACGAACCGACCAGCGCGCCGGTGGTCATTTCGCCTCTCATCACGAGGAAGCAGCCCGCCAGCAGCACCACGGCGTAGACGATGGTCTGCAACTCCTGCGTCCAGGTCATGAGCAATCCCGTGAGAAATCGCTGGCGCATGCTGACGCCGGCCGAGACATCGTTGGCGTGGTTCCACTGGTTCTGGAAGCGCGGCTCCGCACGCAGGAGCTTGATGTCTTCCAGGCCCTCGACGGCCTCGACCAGCAGCGCGTTGCGCAGCGCCGATTCGCGCATGCCCTCGCTGGCCAGCCGCGCGAGCGGCTTCTGAATCAGCAGCCCCGGAATCACCAGCAGCGGCACGGCCGCCAGCGCCACCAGCGCGAGCGGCCCGGCCACCAGCCACAGCACGACCAGGAAGAGCACGAAGAACGGCAGGTCGGCCACGGCGCCGATCGTGGTGGAAGTGAGCAGCTCACGCACCTGCTCGACCTCGCGCACCTGCGCGATGAAGGAGCCTGTGGACTTGGAGCGTGCATCGGTGCGCACCCGCAGCGCGTGGCCGAAGACGATGTCGGACACCTTGAGGTCGGCCCGCTTGCCGATCACGTCGGAGATGTGCGTGCGCGACATGCGCAGCAGGAACTCGAAGGCCACGGCGAGCATGACGCCGCCGAACAGTACCCAGAGCGATGATTCCGACTGAGCGGGCACCACGCGGTCGTAGATCTGCATCGAGAAGATCGTCGAGGCCAGTGCCAGCACGTTGGCGAAAACCGAGGCCAGCACGATGTCGCCGTAGCGGCGCCAGTCGCGCAGCGCGATGGCCCAGAACCAGTTGGAACGGTAGGGCTTGACGTAGCCGTCCACGCGCGCGTCGGGAACCGCGGTGTTGGGTCGCAGGATGGCGGAGCGCCTTGCGCGCCGCTGCAGCTCCTCGGCGGACAGCGCGGTTTCGAGCCCGTGGTCGCCGCCGAGCAGCACGCCCAGCTTGCCGTTGCCATCGGCCGCCCGCACCACGCCGACTTCGCCGTTGTCGAACTCCACCACCAGCGGCAGCCGCCATGGGTCGAGCTGCGCGCTGGAAAAGGCATCGAGGCGCAACGAGAGGCCCAGGTGCCGCGCCATGTGCTCGAGCAGCGTGTCCATCGGTGCGCCGCGCTCCCAGGCCAGCGAGACGCGCACGCGTTCCTGCGAGGCGCCGATGCCGTAGTGGCGTGCGACATAGAGCATGGCGTCGAGCCAGCTGGTGTACTGCGGAGGCAGTTTCATGGAAGCAGTTCCATTCCCTGGACGGTGGTGTTGTCGAGACCGTAGAAGGCGCGACCCTGCCCGGTCGCGCCGATGTAGCCGATGCGGCTTTCCCAGAGGTCGTGCAGCACGGCCTCCTGGTCGGCCGCGGCCTGGTGGATCTCCTGCTCGGCGTTGAGCAGGTCGAGGATGGAGCGTGTGCCCAGCGTGTACTGCTCGCGGTAGAGGTCGCGCGCCTCGCCGATGCTGCGGCGGCGTTCGGCCAGCACGCCCAGCCGCGCCTGCGCGCCGGCGACCTGCTCGCGGAAGCTGCGCATCTGGTCGCCCGCATTCAGCCGGGCGGTATCGATGCGCATGCGCGCGGCCTCCTCGGCGGCGGTGGCCGAGCGCACCTGCGCATCCATCGCGCCGCCCTGGAAGATCGCGCTGGAGAGGTTGAACATCACCGTGTGGTGCATGCCGTTGCGCTCCATCGTGGCGGGATTGACGCCGCCCATGGCCTTGTTGGCGGAGACGTCGAGGCTCAGCGTCGGATAGCGCTGCGCCTTCGCGATCTCGAGCTGGGCGGCGGCCACGCGCCGGTCGGCCTCGGCGGTCAGCACGTCGGGAAGCAGGCTGGCGTCCGGCGCCTGGTCGATGCGCAGCTCGCTGGCCAGCTGTTGCGGAAGCGGCGCGACCAGCGCCGGGGCCGCACCACCCAGCAGCGTCGCCAGGCGCTCGCGCGACTGCGCGAGCAGCGACTTCACCTGCAGCAAGTTGGCGCGCGCACTCTCGACGCGCGACTCCGCCTGCAGCGGATCGGCCTTGGTGCTCAGGCCCGACTTCGCGCGCAGCCGCGCGGTTTCGAGCACCTTCTCGACGGCCTTGACCTGCTCCTGCGCGATCGCGGCGAGCGACTGATAGCGGTGCGCCCTGACCACGGCCTCGGCGGTCTGCTGCGCGACGGCGTCGATCTGCCGCAGCACGATGGCCTGCTGGCGCCGCACCTGCGCCTCGGACTGGTCCACCGCCCCCGAGACCTTGCCGAAGTCGTAGAGCATCTGCGACAGCGAGGCACTCGCCAGAACACCGTTGCCGCGGCCTCGGCCCGCGCCCGAGCCGCCGCTGTTGTTGAGGCCGGCGCCCATGCCCAGCTTCACCTGCGGGTAGTAGCCGGCGCGCGCCACCTCGACGCCGCCCGACTGCTGCGCCAGCGTGGCGATGGCATCGGCGATCGAGGGATGGCGCGCCACAGCGCGGCGCACGGCATCGGCCAGCTCCAGGGGTTTGGAGTCCTGCGGGGCCGGGGAGGCCTGCGACTGGGACGACAGCGCCCCCAGCTCCCGTGCCAGCGCGCTCGGCGCGAGCCGCCGCGACGCCTTCAGTTCGACGAATTCCTGCGCCGCCGCGGGCAGGCCCGCAAGGGCCAGCCATGCGGCTGCGCAGAGGTGTGTGCCTGGTTTCACGCGGATCGGTCCCCCTTCGAAGAAAAGTCGCCGGCTGCGCCGAGCTCGCGCATCCGGGTGATGTAGGCCGCCACGCGCGCACGGCTGGCGGACGGCAGGCCCTGCAGTTCGGCTGCGGCTGCTTCGCGCGGCACCACGCCCAGCGGCGCGGCCACGAAGAGCCAGTTGAGGGCGTGGAAGATTCCCTGCCATCCGTTGATTGCGTAGTTCTGCACGTCCACCATCCGCGGCGTGCGCTGCTGGAAGCACGCCCACAGCTCCGCGTAGCTGGGCGGCAGCGGCAGTTCCGCCACATCGCGCCAGAAGGCGGTGTCGCGCCGCGGGCAGTCGTAGTGCATGCGCAGGAAGTCGCGGATGCCCGACCAGCACCGCGCATTGGCTTCATTGAAGTCGTCGATCAGGTGCCCCGCCACCACGCCGTCGCCGGCCGCGACGATGCGCTCGAAGTTGCGCAGCTGCTCCAGCATCTGGCCGATGGATGTCGCTTCCAGCGGCTCGACGAAGCCCGAGGCCAGCCCCACTGCCATGACGTTGCCGACCCAGACCTGTTCGAAATGGCCCGGCTCGAACCTGAGCGTGCGCATCGGCTCGATCCCTGGGCCGATGCGGCGATGGATCTCCTCGACGACCTGTGCCTCGTCGGCATGCGCGCTACTGAAGACGTACCCGGCGCCCACGCGTTCCACCAGCGGTATCTGCCACATCCAGCCCGCGGGCATCGCGATCGCCCGCGTGACCAGCGAAGGATTCGGCTGCGGGTGCGGCATGTGGAAGGGCACGGCGCGATCGAGAAGCAGGTACCCGGAGAACGAGCGCCAGCGCACGCCCAGCTTGCCGCCGATGCCCAGCCGCGCCAGCCCGGACGCATCGACCAGCAGGTCGAGCCCGACGGTCTCCTCGGCGCCTTCGAGCCGCACCGCCCGCGCCATGCCCTGCGCGTCGCAAACGAGTTCCTCGACGCGGGCCTGCTGGTGCACCACGCCGCGCGAGACGGCCACGCGGCGCAGGTAGTCGGCAAGCTTGTGGCTGTCGAAATGGAAGGACGCCGACAGGCCCGAGCTCGCGCCGAGCTGGAGCATCGCCGCCGCCTGCTGCTGCGACGCATTGATCGCGATCGACGCGAAGCCCGGTATGTAGCGGTGAAGCTCCATGCCCTCGTGCACCATGCCCGAGAGCAGCGGATGGAAGCCGGCTTCCATCCAGTCGATTTCCTGCAGGCCGGGCCGGCCGAAGAGGTGGTAGTAGCGGTCGTCGTCTTCCCCTGTGCGCCAGCCTTCGTAGCAGAAACCCAGCTTGAAGGCGGCGCCGGTCTCGCGCACGAATTCGTTGAGCCCGATGCCGTTGCGGCGCAGCGCATCGATCAGGTTGAGCAGGCCGCCCTCGCCGACGCCGACGATGCCGATGGCAGGCGACTCGATCACGCGCACCTCGACCTGCGGCGCGAACAGGCGGCGCAGCGTGAGTGCAGAGAACCAGCCTGCGGTCCCGCCGCCGATGACGACGGCGCGGGAGATGTTGCGAAGATTCAGCATATGCGTGGTTTCATGGGCTCGTCCGGAGAAGAAGGGCGCGCAGGGAGCGCCCTTCCCCCATCCGGCAAGAAGCCTCAGGCCAGCACGAGCTGGTGGTTGGCCAGCAGCGTCGCGAGGTCGGTGGTCACGCCGTTGAGCGTGATCAGCTGCGTCGCCGAATAGGCGGCGCCCGATCCGTCGCGATCGATGTACAGCGTGGTATTGCCGCCGCTGACGTCCACGCGGAGGTAGTTGCCGATGGTCTCGCCCGCGTCGATCGTGGCCACGCCGTTGATGTAGCGCGCCGCGCCATCGGCATCCGCCTGATAGCCCACCAGCAGTTCCCGAAGGTCGATGCGGTCCGCGTTCGCCGTGGCCTCGAAGGTCCCGACCGTGAACGAGTTCGCCGAGTCGGCACCGTTGCCGCCGGTGGCATCGCTGGAGGCGAGCAGCTTGTAGAGCAGCGTGTCGCGGCCTCCGCCCGTGAGGTTGAAGACATCGTTGCCGCCACGCCCCTCGAACTGGTTGTCTGCCGCGTTGTCGGTGAAGACGTCCGCGCCGCTTCCACCGGCAAGGCCCTCGATATCGCGGAAACTCGCAGTGCCGAAGCCGGTGTTCTGCGCGCCGCCCTTGCTCAGGTCGATCGTCAGCGCCGTGCTGCCGGCGAGCTTGTAGTCGACGACGTCGAGGCCGCCGGTGTTGCTCCAGGCCCTGACGCCAGACACCGTCACCGTGCCCCCGCCGCCCTCGTACTTGTCGTTGCCGAGCGTGGCGAAGAAGGTGTCGTTGTAGCCGGTACCGACGATGCCGTTGCCGATGTCGGCATTGGCGACGTTGGTCCCGGACTCGGCGGTCAGCACGAAGGCGTGGTTGGCCGCGCCGGTCTTCAGGCCGGTCCAGGCGTTGTTGACGTTCTCGATCGTGTTGCCGCCGAGGCTGTCCGCGCCTCCCACGTCCGCCGCCTTGCCGTTGACGATGCGCAGGAGTGCGAGGGTGTAGGTCTCGCTCGCATCGAGCCCGTAGAAATCGACGATCGCCGAGCTGTCGTTGGTCTGGTTGCCGGACTGCGGGTTGACCATCTGCGTGCTCACCAGCTTGCCCTTCGAATCGAAGAGCTGCACCGTGTTTCCGTACAGCGCGTTGATGCCCTGCGCATCCAGGATGCGGAAGTGCAGCGACGTGCCGTCGGCCACCGTGTTGGTATTGGTGATGAACTTCGTGGTGCCCAGCTGCGTGAATGCAAGCAGGTCCCTGTCCCCGTCCCAGTCGATGTCCACCGCCACGGCGCCGGTGACCAGGTTGCTGTTCGCCACGCTGCCGTTCCAGAAGCCAATCTCGCTCTGCCCGCCGAGCAGGTTGGTGGTGTCGAACTTGACCTGACTCGCCGAACTCGTGTTCGTGTAGAGATTGATCGGTCCCGACATGCCATAGATCGTCTGGCCACCGGTAGGGCCGAAGCCTGGCAGTTCGATGGCATCCATCTTGCCGTCGCCGTTCCAGTCCACCGCGATCGAAGGTCCGCCTTGCAGTCGCTTCATCGCCGGGGTGGTGCCATTCCAGCCGAAGTAGGAGTCGTTGAGCAGGTACATGCCCGACGGCTGTTCGCCGACACCGGCATATTTCGAGCCGTAGTCCATCTTCAGCTTGCCGGCGCCATCGTTGAAGAGGATGCGGCTCTGGTACTGCGCATCGGTCGTGGTGCCGTAGCCTCGGCTGAGGAACAGGTCCATGTAGCCGTCGCCGTTGAAGTCGGCCCAGGTCATGGAGATGCCGTTGCCGTAGCCCGGATCGTCGTCCGCGCGCTGGAAGGTCTTCTCGATGATCTGCGTGTTCTCCCACGTGCCATCGCCCTTGTTGGTGGCGACGACCAGGCGGTACTGGTTCGTGCTCCTGGCCACGTAGGCGTTGGTGCCGGGGTCGTCGTACGGCCCGCCGAGCTTCGTGGTGCCAGCGGTCGCGTGATAGACCAGGTCGATCTTGCCGTCGTTGTTCAGGTCGACGCCCGACAGTTCCATGTCGAAGGTGGCGTTGTAGTAGTTGCTCGAATACGGCGCGCTCGAGCTGGACGCCTTGGCGTCGGTGTAGCCGCCATCCTTCACCATGCCCAGGATGCTGCCGTCCATGTTCAGCACGATCTGCGAGTCGTAGCCGCCGCCGCTGGTGGCGTCGTTCGGCGTCTGGTCGCCGTAGGCCATGTCGACGAAACCGTCGCCGGTCTTGTCGAAGGCCACCACGCCGCCGAACCAGCTGTAGGTGTTCGCGCTGCCGGCCGTGAGCTTGTCGCCGCCTGCCGCAGACGGTGCGCCCACCTGCAGCGCCGTGTACCTGCTGCCATCGAAGATGAACGCCTGCTGGCCGTCGTCGTAGGTGCTGTCTTCCGCGAACAGGTCCATGTACCCGTCGCGGTTGAAGTCCATGAACGTGGCGTTCTGTACGTAGTTGCGTCCGGCATAGGGGCTGCCGTAGTTGCTGAAGAGGGAGGTCTGCTTGAAGCTGCCCAGCGACGCGCTGTCGCTCCCGTTGGCGTCGAGCATCGTCTGGTTGCTGTGGATGCGCCACATGCCGTTTTCTCCCAGCGTGTACGCGGTCGCCTTCTGGTTCGGATCGCTGGACACCGACCCGACGGTCACCGTCGGCGCCGCGGCGACGATGAGTTCGCCGGTGGTCGCGTCGTCGGTGACCTGGGCTCCGGCAGCGTTCCTTACCACTGCGCGGACGTCGTAGGTTCCCACCGCGACGGCGGAGGAGACCTGCACATACCAGGTCTCGTGCTGCGAATCGACCACCACCGAACCATCGGCCGAGCTGTAGGTCTTGCCGGCGATCGTGACCTCGAGATACTGGCCGTTGACCAGCTTGAAGGGGATGCCGCCCGAGACGAGCGGCGTGGTGTCGACGGTCGTCTGGCGGTTGACCGTGACGGCGTAGTCGACGGTCAGGCTGAAATTGCCGGACAGGCTGCCCTGGGTGCCTGCGGCGGTCGCCACGGCGGCGCGATAGGTGTGGGTCGAGCCGTCCGCGAGAACACCGAGGTCGTAGGTCCAGGCGGTGCCGCTCACCGCCGCCGTTCCCAGCAGCGTGGAGCCTTCGTAGACATTCACGGTGTCGCCGGTGCCGAGCGCCGCCGTCAGCGTACCCGTGAGCACCGGGTTCGCGTCGTCGGTGGTGGTGCCGCTGCCGAAGGTACCCCTGGATGAGCCCGCATCGTCGATGTAGCCGGTTATCTTCGCTTCGGTGGCCGGCACCTTCGTGTCGACCGTGAAGCTCAGCGGCGCCGATTTCGGGCCTTCGTTGCCGGCGCTATCGACGTTGCTCACCGTCAGGCTGTGAGCGCCGTCGGCCAGCTTCTTGTCGGCGTCGGGCGTGAAGCTCCACTTGCCGGAGCCGTCCGCCGTCGCGGAGCCGATCAGCGTTCCGTTGTCGTAGACCTTCACCACGCCGTTGGGCTCGGCACCGCTGCCGCCAAGGTCGGGGCGCGCGTCGTTGGTTGCACCGCCGGAGGTGATGCCGCCGACGACGGGGGCCACGTCATCGACGGCGCGGTCGATGGAAGGCGCGGTCGAGGGAGCGACCGTATCGACGGTGAAGGCGAGCGCTGCCGACGCAGGGCCTTCGTTGCCGGCCGCATCCACGTTGCGCGCCGTCAGGCTGTGGGCGCCGTCGACCAGCTCCTTGCCGGCTTCGGGCGTGAAGCTCCACTTGCCGGAGCTGTCCGCCGTGGTGGAGCCGATCAGCTTGCCGTTGTCGTAGATGTTCACCATGCCGTTGGGCTCGGTTCCCGCTCCCTTCAGTTCGGGGCGGGCGTCGTTGGTCATGCCCCCGGACGCGATGGCGCCGGTGACCGGTGCGACGTCGTCGACGGCGCGATCGATGGAAGGCGCGCCCGTCGGCGCGATCGTGTCGACCGTGAAGACCACCGCCGTCGATTGCGAGCCCTCGTTGCCCGCCGCATCGACGTTCCTCGCCGTGAGCCTGTGCAGGCCATCGGCGAGCTCCTTGCCCGCCGCGGGCGTGAAGCTCCAGTTGCCCGATGCGTCCGCCGTCGCGGTACCGATCAGCGTACCGTTGTCGTAGATGTGGACGATGCCGTTCGGCTCCGCGCCCGAGCCCTTCAGCTCGGGACGTGCATCGTTGGTCGTGCCGCGCGATGCGATGGCGCCCGTGACCGGCGCGACGTCGTCCATGGCGCTGTCGATGGAAGGCGTCGTCGCGGGCGCGGTCCGGTCGACGGTGAGCGTGAACTCCGCCGAAGCGCTGCCCTGGTTGCCCGCCGCGTCCTCCACGCGGGCGGTGTAGCGGTAGGTGTTGCCGTCATCAAGGCCCTTGTCCTCGAAGCTCCAGGCGTTGCCGCTCACAGCGGCGACGCCGATGCGCGTGCCGTTGCGGTAGACCGCCACCACCTCGTTGGCCGCGAGCGGCGCCGAGAGCGTGCCGTTGAGCTGGGGCGTCGCATCGTTGGTCGTGGTGCCGGATGCGAAGTTGCCCGTCTGCGGATCGCGGTCGTCGGTGAAGTCGGTAATGGCCACCTTCTGGACGGGCGCCGTCAGGTCGACCGTGATGGAATGGGCCAGGCTCTCCGCCCCCTGGTTGCCGCCGGCACTCACGACTCGTGCGGTGTACTTGTAGGTCGCGCCGTCCGTGAGGCCCTTGTCGAAGAAACGCCAGCTGGTGTTTGTCACCGTCGCGGTACCGATCACGGCACCGTTGCGCAGCACCTCGACCACCTCGCCCGTGTTCAGGGCGGCGGAGATCGAACCGATGAGCACCGGGTCGGCGTCGTTGGTCGTCCCGCCGTCGGCCACTGCGCCGCGGTCCGGTTCGACGTTGTCCTGCACACGCACGATCTGCGCCGTCTGCGTGACCGTGGAGGTGATGACGGTGAAGCGCAGGCTGTTCGAGGCGGCGCCGGCGTTGCCGGCCATGTCGATGACCCTGGCCTCGTAGGTGTAGGTGGTGCCGTTCGAAAGGCCGATGTCGTCGAAGACCCAGTCGGTACCGTTGACGGTCGCGTTGCCCACGTACACGCCGTTGCGGAACACGCGCAGTTGCTCCGATCTGGCCAGCACGGCGGAGAGGGTGCCCTCCAGCCTGGGCGAATCGTCGTTGGTGCTTCCGTTGGCAGGAATGCTGCCCGAGATTGGGTCGGCGTTGTCGATGGCGCGCGAGAGCGTCACGGTCTGCGACGGTGTCACCGTGTCGATGATGAAGACCATCGGCGCCGACTTCGGCCCTTCGTTGCCGGCCGCGTCGACACTGCTCACCCTGAGGCTGTGTACGCCCTCGGCCAGCTCCTTGCCGGATGCGGGCTCGAAGCTCCACTTTCCGGAGGCATCGGCCTTGGTGCTTCCAATCAGCACGCCGTTGTCGTAGACGTTCACCGTGCCGTTGGGTTCGGCGCCCGAACCCTTGAGCTCCGGACGCGCGTCGTTGCTCGTGTCGCCCTGGGCGATCGGGCCCTGGACCGGATCGACGTTGTCGGTGACGCTGTCGATCGCCGGTGCGGCCGATGGGGCGACGGCGTCCACCGTCAGCGTGAAGTTCGCCGAGGTGGTGCCCCGGGTGCCGGCAGCGCTCGCGATGGCCGCGGTGTAGGTGTGCGTGCTTCCGTCGGCCAGCGTCGGCAGCTTGAACTCCCACGCGGTGCCGTTCACGGCAGCGGTGCCAAGCAGCACGCCCCCTTCGAGGATCTGCACGACCTCGCCGGTCTTCAGGCCCGAGACGGTGCCCTTGAGCACCGGCGTAGTGTCGTTCGTGCTGGTGCCGCTGGCGTAGTCGCCGGCATTCGGGTCGACGTCGTCGGCGTAGGCGGTGATGGCCACCGCATTGCCGGCGGTCGGCGTCGAGGTGTCGATGGCTACGGTGCGGGCATCGAGCGCCGCGAGGTTGCCGGCGGTATCGACCACGCGCACCCTGTACTCGTGGCTGCCGTCGGTGAGCACCCGGCCGTCGACGTAGCTCCAGTTGCCGCCGCTGACGATCAGGTTGGCCCAGGTGGCGCCGCCGTCGACGCTGATCTGCGCGGTTTCGTCGGAAGCCAGCGTGCCGGTCAGCCTGCCGTTGAGGGTCAGGCTCGTGTCGCTGGTGATGAAGTCGCCCGCGACGCCGGTGTCGGTGCTGATCGACGCGATGTCGATGGCGATGCCCGCCGAGTGCTGGGTGTCGATCACCACGCGCTGGCTGCTCGACTTGCCGGCATTGCCGGCGGCATCGACGACGCGCGCCTGGAAGACGTGGTCGCCCGCCGCGAGCGGCACGGCGGTGTTGTCCAGCCGGTAGGTGTTGCCCGAGACCAGCGTCGCATCGCGCCAGCTCGTGCCGTTGTCGAGCGAGACCTGCACCTTCTCGCCGGTGCCGGCCGCGGTGTCCAGCGTCACCGTCACGACGAGGGTGGTGTCGCTGGTGATGAAGTCGTTCGCGCTGGCGCCGGTGTCGTCGCTGATGGCGGTGATCGTTGCCGCCTGCGTCGGCGCGGTGGTGCCGACCGTGAAGGCCAGCGGCGCCGACCTCGGTCCCTCGTTGCCGGCCGCATCGACGCTGCTCGCGCTCAGGCTGTGCGCGCCGTTGGCCAGCGGCTTGCCGGCTTCTGGCGTGAAGCTCCACTTGCCCGAGCCATCGGCGACCGCGGTGCCGATGAGCATGTCGTTGTCGTAGACCTTCACCGTGCCGTTGGGCTCGGCCCCTGCCCCCTTCATCTGGGGACGGGTTTCGTTGGTCGTGCTGCCGGAGGTGATGGGGCCGACGACCGGTGCCGTTGCATCCATGACGCTGTCGATCGAAGGTGCCGCGGCGGGCGCGGTCCGGTCGATGGTCAGCGTGAAGGCGGCCGAGGCCTGGCCTTCGTTGCCTGCCGCATCCTCGACCTTGGCGGTGTAGCTATAAGTGGCGCCGTCGGAGAGGCCCGCATCCTGGAAGCTCCAGGTCGTGGCGCCGGCCATGGTGGCGGTGCCGATGCGCTTGCCGTCCCTGTAGATCACCACGGCCTCGCCCGCCGCGAGTGCAGCGTTCAGCGTGCCGTTGAGCTGCGGCGTGGTGTCGTTGGTGATGCTGCCCGAGGCGAAGCTGCCCTGCTGCGGGGCCTGGTCGTCGGTATAGCCGGTGATAGCCGCCGCCTGGCTCGGCGCGACGAGGTCGAGCGTGATCGCGTAGGCCGCGCTCTTCGCGCCCTCGTTGCCGCCGGAATTGACGACGCGCGCGGCGTAGCTGTAGGTCGTTCCGTCGGAAAGGCCCGTGTCGCGGAAGCTCCAGGTCGTGCCCGTCACGGCGGCGTTGCCGACCACCTTGCCGTCGCGCAGTACCTCGACCACGTCGCCCGCGTTCAGCACGGTGGAGATCGAGCCGCCGAGCGTCGGCGCGGTGTCGTTGGTCGTGCCCCCATCGGGCACGTTGCCCTTCACCGGGGCGGCCTGGTCGTCCACCCGAAGGATCTGGACGGTCTGCGTGACGCCCGAGGTGTTGACCGTGAAGCGCAGGCTGTTGGAGGCGGCTCCGGCATTGCCGGCCGCGTCCATGACCCTCGCCTCGTAGGTGTAGGCGGTGCCGCTGGCGAGGCCCGCGTCCTCGAAGGTCCAGGCGGTGCCGGTGACCTTCGCGATGCCGGCGAGCAGGCCGTTGCGGAACACGTGCAGCCGCTCGGTGCCGCTCAGCGGCGCCGAGAGAGTGCCCTCCAGCGTCGGCGTGTCGTCGTTGGTGGTGCCGTTGGCGGGAATGTCGCCGGAGACCGGGTCGACGTTGTCGATGGCACGCACCAGCTTCACCGTCGCCGCGGGCGCGGCAGTGTCGATGCGGATCGCATGCGCGTTCGATTCGGCGCCGGGGTTGGAAGCCGCGTCCTGCACGCGGGCCGTGTAGACGTAGGTGCTCCCGTCGGAGAGGCCGCTGTCGGCATAGCTCCAGTGCGTGGCGTCCGTCATGGACGCGAAGCCGATCTCCTTGCCGTCGCGCAGCACGACGACCTTCTCGCCGGCCTGCAGCGCGGCCGAGATGGTGCCGGTGACCTGCGGCGCGGTGTCGTTGGTGTAGCCGTCGTTCGGCACCGAGCCCTGTTGCGGATCGACGTCGTCGTTCACGGCCGTGATGCTGGCCTTGGTGGACGGACCCGAAAGCTTCAGCGTGATGACGTAGGGCGAGGAGGCGGTGCCGCCGCCGCCCGCGGCGTCCTCGACGCGCACGGTGTAGCTGTAGCTCGAGGCGTTGGCGAGGCCGCTGGTGTCGGTGTAGGACCAGCTCGTGCCCGAGATCGAGGCGGTGCCGATCCTGACGCCGTCGCGATAGACGGCAACGAACTCATTGCCGGCCAGGCTGCCCGACACGGTGCCTCTGAGCTCCGGCTGGGAGTCGTTGGTGGTGCCGCCGCTGGCGACGTCGCCCTGCACCGGGTCCGCGTTGTCGAACACGGTCGAGATCGTGGCCGCCTGCGTCGGCACCGAGGTGTCGACGGTGATGGCGTAGCTGCCCGAGACGGCGCCCCGGTTGCCGGCCGCGTCCTCGACGCGCGCGGTGTAGGTGTAGGTGCGGCCGTCGCTCAGGCCGGTGTCGTCGAAGCTCCAGTGGGTGGCGTCGGTCATCTTCGCAGTGCCGATGACGGCACCGTCGCGCAGCACGACGACCTTCTCGCCGGCCTGCAGCGGTGCCGAAACGGTGCCCGCCACCTGCGGCGCGGCGTCGTCGGTGAAGCCGCCGTCGGCCACGGCGCCCTGCAGCGCGCCGCGGTCGTCGTTGATCGCGACGATCGCCGTCGATTGCGAGGGCGCGAGGGTGTCGACCGTGAACGCCAGCGCCGCGGACTGCGGGCCTTCGTTGCCGGCCGCATCGACGCTGCTCGTCGTGAGGCTGTGGGCGCCGTTGGCGAGCTCCTTGCCGGCCTCGGGGGTGAAGCTCCACTTGCCGGCGGCGTCCGCCGTCGCGGTGCCGATCAGCGTGCCGTTGTCGTAGATCCTGACGGTGCCGTCGGGCTCTGCGCCGGAGCCCTTGAGTTCGGGGCGCGCGTCGTTGGTGGTGCCGCCCTGGGCGATGGACCCGGTGACCGGTGCCACGTCGTCCAGGAAGCTCTCGACGACCGGTACCGTGGTGGGTGCGCGCTGGTCGATCGTGAGCGCGAAGGCCGCCGACGCTCCGCTCTGGTTGCCCGCGGCATCCTCGATGCGGGCCGTGTAGCTGTAGCTCTTGCCGTCGACGAGGCCGGCGTCCTGGAAGGTCCAGGCGGAGCCGCCGGACAGGGTGGCGGTGCCCAGGCGCACGCCGTCGCGGTAGACCACCACGGTGTCGCCGGCATTGAGCGTTCCGCCGATCGTGCCGTTCAGCAGCGGCGAGGTGTCGTTGATGGTGCTGCCCGACGCGAAGGTGCCAGTCTGGGGTGCCTGGTCGTCGGCGCAGCTGACGATCGCGACCGACTGCGAGGGCGCGGCGGTGTTCACGGCCAGCGAGAAGTCGGCCGAGGCCGTGCCCTTGTTGCCCGCCGCATCGGCGATCACGGCGACGTAGGTGTGCCTGCTGCCGTTGGCCAGCGTCGGCAATGCGAAGGTCCAGGCGGTGCCGTTCACGGCGGCCGTGCCCAGCAGCGCCGAGCCTTCGAAGATCTGCACGACGTCGCCCGCTTTCAGGCCCGAGACGGTGCCCTTGAGCACCGGCGTGGTGTCGTTCGTGCTGGTGCCGCTGCCGTAGTCGCCCAGGTTGGGCGCGACATCGTCGGTGTAGGCCGTGATGTCGACGGCATTGCCGGTGGTGGGACCGCTTGTGTCGACGACCACGAGCTGCGAGCTCGGCTGGGTCGTGTTGCCGGCCGCATCCACCACGCGCGTCAACACGGTGTAGCTGCCGTCGGCCAGCGGGACGGCCGTGTTGTCGAACTGGTAGCTGCCGCCGCCCGAGGGGGTCGCGTCGTTCCAGGTCTTGCCGTTGTCCAGCGAGACCTGCACCTTGGCGCCGGCCTCCACGGCCGAGTCGACCTTGATGGTGAACACCAGGGTGCGGTCGCTGGTGACGAAATCGCTGCCGCTCGAGCCGGTGTCGTCGCCGATGGCGGCGAGCGTGGCCTTGGTGGTGGGCGCAGTGGTGTCCACGTTGACGGTGAAGGAGCCCGACTGCGGGCTCTCGTTGCCCACAGGGTCGACGGCCGTGGCACCCAGGCGGTGCGTGCCCTCGATCAGCGGCGTGGTCGGCGTGAAGCTCCAGCTGCCGTCGGCCTTGACGGTCGTGCTGCCGAGGACGCTGCCGTTGTCGTAGACCTTGATCACGTCGCCCGGCGTGGCGCCGCTGCCCGTGAGCGTCGGCGTGGCGTCGTCGGTGGGACCGCCGTTGGCGATCGGACCCTGCACCAGGCCGACGTCGTCGGCGGCGCCGGCGATGGACGGCACCTCGGGCGCGGTGGTGTCGATGGTCAGCGCGATGGTGGCGTCGCCCTGCTTGCCCGCGGCGTTCACCGCGGTGGCGGTGTAGCTGTGCGTGCCTTCCTTCTGCAGGGGCAGCGTGAAGCGCCAGTTGCCGCCTGCGTCCGCAGTGGTGGAGCCGAGGACGGTCGAACCTTCCTTGACGGTCACGATCGCGCCGGCCGTGGCCTTGCCCACGAGCGAGGGCGTGGTGTCGTCGGTACGCGCGCCGGGCGCGAGATTGCCCTTGATGCCGCCCTGGTCGTCGGCGATCTGCTCGATGCTGACGACGACGTCGCTCGGGTCGACCGTGAAGTCGAGCACCGCGCTGGCGGCGCTGGTGTTGCCAGCGGCGTCGGTGACGGTGTGCGTGATGCGGTGCGTGCCGCGCCCCAGCGGCGTGCTGGGCGTGATGCTCCAGGCGCCGTCGGTGGCGGCGGTGAAGCTGCCGATGAGCGCGCCGCCGTCGTACAGGCGCACGGTGTCGCCGGCCTTCAGGCCGCCGCCGCTGAAGGTGGGCGTGGTGTCGTCGGTGGTGGCGCCGGCCGCGATAGCGCCCTGCACCGGGCCCTGGTCGTCGGAGGCGACGGCCGTGTCGGGCGTGGCGGGAGCCGTGGTGTCGAGCACGACCGGATAGAGGCCCGTGCGCGGGCTCGCCTGGCCCGCGCCATCGACCGCCTGTGCGCTCAGGTTCTTGACGCCGTCGCCGCTCAGCGGACTGGTGGTGACGCTCCAGGTGCCGTTGGAAGCCACGCTGGTGGAGCCCACGGCCACGCCGTCGGCATACACGGTGACCACGGTGCCGGCCGTGCCGGTGCCGTTGAGCGTGAGCGTGGTGTCGTCGGTGCTGGCGTCGCGGGCGACGTTGCCCGTGACGCTGCCCCTGTCGTCGATCACGCCGATGATGGCCGGCGCCGCGGGCGGATCGCCCACCAGCGTGAAGGTCGATGCCGGCGTGGCGGCGCCGATGTTGCCCGCCGCGTCCACGGCGCGCGCCGTGAGGCTGTGCGCGCCCAGGGCCAGCGGCAGGTCGGGCGTGAAGCGCCAGCTGCCGTCGGCGTTCACCGCCGTGCTGCCGATGAGCGCGCCGTTGTCGTAGACGTTGATGACCGACACCTGCGCCGGGTCGGTCTTGCCGGTGTACTCGGGCTTGCTGTCGTCGGTCTTCGCCCCGGCGGCCAGGGGGCCCTGCACCGGGCCCACGTCGTCCAGCACCTGGATGAGGGACGAGTCGAGCGCGGGCGGCGGCGTCAGGTCGACGGTGAGCCTGAAGTCGTTGGAGCGCGGGCTCTCGTTGCCTGCCGCGTCGGTCAGCGTGTAGCCGATGCTGTGCGCGCCCTCGGCGAGCGGGGACACGGGCGTGAGCGTGCCGGTGGTCGGGTCGTAGGTGGCTGCGACCTTGTTGCCGTCGACGTACAGCGACGGCGTCAGGCCGGCTGCGATGGAGGCGATCTTGAACCCCGGCGTGGTGTCGTCGGTGAAGGTCGCGGTGCTGGCCGCGTTCTGGACCGCGCCTGCGTCGTCGACGTAGCCGGCCACGGCGTCCGGGCGCACCGGCGCCGTGGTGTCGACGTTGACAACGAAGGCGGCCGAGTGCTGGCTCTGGTTGCCCACCGGATCTGTGGCCGTGACGGTGAGCTTGTGCTCGCCCTCGCCCAGCGGCGAGGTCGGGCTGGCCGTGGTGAAGCTCCAGCGTCCGTCGGACTGCACCGTGGTGCTGCCGATGGCGCTGCCGTTGTCGAAGACGGTGATGAGGTCGCCCGGCGTCGCACCGCTTCCACTGAGCGTGGGTCGGGTGTCATCGCTTGCGGCGCCGCTGGCAAGCGCGCCCTGCACCGAACCGGTGTCGTCGACGACCGAGGCGATCACCGGAACGGCCGGCGGCGTGGTGTCGATGGTCAGCGAGAACGAGGTCTCGCTGCTCGTGCCTGCGGCGTTCACCGCCGTGGCCTTGTAGCTGTGCGCGCCTTCGGCCTGCGTGGGCAGCACGAGGTTCCAGTTGCCTGACCCATCCGCCGTGGTGGAGGCGATGGCCTTGGAGCCTTCCTTGATGGTCACGACGGCGCCCGCCGTGGCGGTGCCGACGACCGTAGGCGTGACATCGTCGGTGAAGCCGGCGGGACGCGTCTTGATCTGCTGCCCCTGCCGGGTCTCCCCCGCCTTGGTGACGATCACCGACACCGCCGCGGTGTCGACGATGAAGCCCAGCGGCGCGCTGGCTGCGCTGGTGTTGCCGGCCGCGTCGCTGATGGTGTGCGTGATGCTGTGCGCGCCCTGCCCCAGCCCCGTCGGCGTGAATGCCCAGCTGCCATCGGCCTTGACCGTGGCGCTGCCGATCAGCGCGGCGCCGTCGTACACCCTGACGATGTCGCCAGGCGTCGCGCCGCTGCCTGCGAAAGTGGGCGTCGCGTCGTCGGTGGAACCGCCGTCGCCGATCGCGCCCTGCACCGGGCCCACGTCGTCGGTGGCCGAGACGCTGGCCGGGGTGGCCGGTACCGTGGTGTCCAGGATCGCACTGTCGGTCGCCGCCGGCCTGGAGGTGTTGCCGGCGAGGTCCTGGCTGATCGCGCTGACGCGGATCGTCGCACCCTCGGCCGGGTTGGGGAACGAGACGTTGGCGAAACCGTTGGAGACGTCCGCAGCGCTCAGCTTGACGCTGAACATGTGGGTGCCGTCGGTGAGGCTGATTTCATCGCCCACCGCGGCACCGGACACGAGGGTGACCTTCACAGTCACGTCGGCCTTCTTCTCGCTGGCGTTGATAAAGCCGTCGTTGTTGGCGTCCTCGACGATTGCGATGGAAATGACGGGCGCGACGCTGTCCACCGTGGCCGTGGCGGCCTGGCTGGTGTTGCCGGTGGCGTCGGTGGCGACCACGCGCAGCTGCGTGCCGTGCGGCAGCGGGGCTGTGGGCGAGATGCTGTATTCGCCGTTGCTGCCGGCGGTCGCGCTGCCGATGAGGTTGCCGGTGTCGTCCCTCACGGTGACGACCGAGCCTGCTTCCGCCGTGCCGGCGACCGTGCCGCCCGAGGTGGGCTTGACGGTTGGCGCGTCTGGGGCCTTGCTGTCGACCTTGGCCGTGGCGGGCGTGCTGGTGTTGCCGGCCGCATCGGTGGCGGTCACGCTCAGCGCTGTGTCGTGCGCCAGTGGCATCGCGGGCTTGACGACGTAGTTGCCGTTGCCGTCGGCCGTTGCGCTGCCGACGCTGTTGCCGGAGCCGTCCTTGACGAGGACGAGCGAGCCCGCCTCCGCCGTGCCGGTGATGGTGCTGCCGCTCGTGGGCTTCACGGTAGGCGCGTTCGGGGCGGCGCTGTCGACCGTGGCAGTGGCCGCAGGGCCGGTGTTGCCCGCTGCGTCGGTGGCCGAGACGCCGAGCATCGTTCCGTGCGGCACGGGGGTCGCGGGCTTCACGGTGTAGTTGCCGTTGGCGTCCGCTGTCGCGCTGCCGATCGGCTTGCCGGCACTGTCCTTGACGGTAACCAGCGAGCCGGATTCGGCCGTGCCGGTGATCGACGCGCCGTTGGTCGGGGCGACCGTGGGCCTGCCCGGGGCAACGGCATCCACGGTGGCGGTGGCCGCAGCGCTGGCGTTGCCGGCTGCATCGGTAGCTACCGCGGTGATCTTCGCGCCGTCTTCCAGCGGCTTGGCGGGGGTGACGCTGTAGGTGCCGTCGGTGGCGACAGTCGCGCTTCCGACCACCTTGCCTGCGCCGTCCTTGACCGTGACCACCGAGCCGGCCTCGGCGCGGCCGGTGATCGGGTCGCCGTGGGTGGGGTCGATCGTCGGCGCGTCGGGCGCCTTCGCGTCGACCTTGGCCGTTGCAGGCGAGCTGATGTTGCCGGCCGCGTCGGTCGCGGTGACCTGCAGCACGGTGTCGTGCGCGGGAGCGGTCGCGGGCTTGACGCTGTAGTTGCCGCTGCCGTCGGCCGTCGCGCTGCCGATGGTGTTGCCCGCGCCGTCCGTCACGGTGACGAGCGAGCCGGCCTGGGCCGTGCCGGTGATCGTGGTGCCGTTCGTCGGGTTGACGGCCGGCGCCGACGGAGACACGGCATTGACGGTCGTCCTGGCTTCAGGGCTGCTGTTGCCGGCGGCGTCCGTCGCGGCCACGTGCAGGACCGTGCCGTGGGCGGGAGGCGTCGTCGGCTTGAAGCTGTACGCACCACCGGTCGTGGCGGTCGTGCTGCCGATGAGCTTGCCCGCGTCGTCCGTGATGGTGACCACTGAGCCGGCCTCGGCCTTGCCGGTGACGAGGCTCCCGTTGGTCGGATCGACGGTGGGCCTGGCCGGCGGATCGTTGTCGACCGTGGCCGTGGCGGGCTGGCTGGCGTTGCCGGCCGCGTCGGTCGCGACCACGCTGATCTTCACGCCGTCCTGCAGCGAGCGGGCCGGCGTGACGGCGTATTCGCCGTTGCTGCCCGCGGTCGCGCTGCCGACGAGGTTGCCGGTGCCGTCCCTGACGGTGACCAGCGAGCCTGCTTCGGCCGTGCCGGCAATGGTGCTGCCCGAGGTCGGCTTGACCGTGGGTGCATCGGGGGCCTTGTTGTCGACCTTGGCCGTGGCGGGTGCGCTGCTGTTGCCGGCCGCGTCGGTGGCAGTCACGCTCAGCGCGGTGTCGTGCGCCGGCGGCGTTGCAGGCTTGACGGCGTAGTTGCCGTTGCCGTCCGCCGTCGCGCTGCCGATGAGATTGCCCGCGGCGTCCTTGACGGTCACGACGGAGCCTGCTTCGGCCGTGCCGGCGATGGTGTCGCCGCTCGTGGGCTTCACGGTGGGTGCGTTCGGGGCTGCGCTGTCGACCGTGGCCGTGGCCGCCGGGCCGGTGTTGCCGGCCGCGTCGGTGGCCGAGACGCCGAGGGTCGTGCCATGCGCCAGAGGGGTCGCGGGCTTGATGGCGTAGTTGCCGTTGCCATCGGCCGTGGCGCTGCCGATCGGCTTGCCGGCCTGGTCCTGCACCGTGACGACGGAGCCGGCTTCGGCCTTGCCGGTAATGGTGCTGCCGTTGGTCGGCTCGACCGTGGGCCTGCCCGGGGCGACCGCATCCACGGTGGCGGTGGCCGCAGCGCTGGCGTTGCCTGCAGCGTCGGTAGCCACCACGGTGATCTTCGCGCCGTCTTCCAGCGGCTTGGCGGGGGTGACGCTGTAGGTGCCGTCGGTGGCGGCGGTCGCGCTTCCTACCACCTTGCCTGCGCCGTCCTTGACAGTGACCACCGAGCCGGCCTCGGCGCGGCCGGTGATCGGGTCGCCGTGGGTGGGGTCGATCGTCGGCGCGTCGGGCGCCTTCGCGTCGACCTTGGCCGTCGCAGGCGAGCTGATGTTGCCGGCCGCGTCGGTCGCGGTGACCTGCAGCACGGTGTCGTGCGCGGGAGCGGTCGCGGGCTTGACGCTGTAGTTGCCGCTGCCGTCCGCCGTCGCGCTGCCGATGGCGTTGCCCGCACCGTCCTTCACGGTGACGAGCGAACCCGCCTCGGCCGTGCCGGTGACGGTGTTGCCGTTGGTGGGCTTCACGATCGGTGCGGCAGGAGCGACGCTGTCGACCGCCGCTCGTGTTTCGGGGCTGACGTTGCCCGCGGCATCGGTCGCGGTCACGCGCATCACCGTACCGTTCGGCAGGGTAGCCGACGGCTTGATGCTGTAGGTGCCGTCGTTGCCGGCGGTCGCGCTGCCGATGAGCTTGCCCGCGTCGTCGGTGATCCGGACGACGGAGCCGACTTCCGCGGTACCCGTGACGACGCCGCCTTGCGAAGGATCGACCTTCGGTGCCGCAGGCAGCACGCGATCGACGGTGGTCCTGGCTTCGGGGCTGGCATTGCCGGCAGCGTCGGTGGCGACAGCGCGCAGCACTGTGCCGTGCGCCGGAACGGCGGCGGGCTTGATGCTGTAGGCGCCGTTGGGCGCGGCGATCGCGCTGCCGATGAGCTTGTCGGTGTCATCGGTGACGCGGACCACCGAGCCGGCCTCGGCCGTGCCGGTGATCATGTTGCCGTTGCTCGGCTCGATGATCGGCGCGGGGGGTGGGACGCTGTCGACCGTCGCCGTGGCTTCCGGGCTCGCGTTGCCTGCCGCATTGGTGGTCACGACGTGCAGCACCGTGCCATTCGGCGGAGTGACGGCTGGCGTGAGGCTGTAGGCACCGAGCGAATCGGCCGTGGTGCTGCCGATCAGCTTGCCTGCGTCGTCCCTGACGGTGACCACCGAACCGGGTTCCGCCGTGCCGGTGATGGGGCTGCCATCGGTCGGGTTGATGGTGGCCGCCGGCAGCGCCGTGCGGTCGACCGTGGCCCGTGCCTCGGGGCTGGTGTTGCCAGCGGCATCGGTGGAGGCAACGTGCAGCACGGTGCCGTGCGCCGGCGGCGTCGCCGGCGTCACGGTGTAGGTGCCGTTGGATTCGGCGGTGGCGCTGCCGATGAGGTTGCCCGCGTCGTCCTTCACCGTGACGATCGAGCCGGCCTCGGCCTTGCCCGAGATGCGGTTTCCGTTGGTCGGGCTGATGGTCGGCGTGACGGGTACGACGCCGTCCACCGTGCCGCGTGCTTCGGAACTCGCGTTGCCGGCCGCGTCGGTGGCGAAGGCGCGCAGCACGGTGCCGTCGGCCAGGACGAACGCGGGCTTGATGCTGTAGGCACCGTTCGCGGCCGCCGTCGTGCTGCCGATGACGTTACCGGCGCCGTCGCGGACCGTGACGACGGAAAGGGCCTCGGCGAAGCCCGAGATCAGCTTGCCGTTGGTCGGATCGATCGAGGGCTGCCCGGGCGGCACGGCATCGACCGTGGCGTTCGCGCTCGGGCCGGTGTTGCCGGCGGCATCGGTGGCGCTGACGTGCAGCACCGTACCGTCGGAGGGCGGCACGGCAGGTCGGATGGCGTAGGCACCGCCGCCGTCTGCGGTCGCGCTGCCGATGAGCTTGCCGGCGCCGTCCTTGACGGTGACCACCGAGCCGGCCTCGGCCGTGCCGGTGATCAGGCTGCCGTTCGTCGGCTTGACCGTGGGCGCGTCGGGCGCCTGGCCGTCGACCGTGGCGCGCGCGGGCTGGCTGGTGTTGCCGGCCGCATCGGTGGCAGTGACGTTCAGCTGCGTGTCGTGGGCCAGCGGTGTCGTCGGCTTGATGCTGTAGTTGCCGTTGGCATCGGCCGTCGCGCTGCCGATCGGCGTGCCGGCGCCGTCCTTGGCGGCGACCACCGAGCCGGCCTCGGCCGTGCCCGTGATCGAGCCGCCGTTCGTCGGGTCGACCTTGGGCGCGGCGGGCAGCTCGCTGTCGACCGTGGCCCGTGTCTCGGGGCTGGTGTTGCCGGCGGCGTCCGTGGCGACGGCGCGCAGCACGGTGTTGTGCGAGGGGACGGTCGCGGGCTTGATGCTGTAGCGGCCGTTCGAATCGACAGCCGCGCTGCCGACGAGGTTACCGGCGCCATCGCGGATGGTGACGATCGAGCCCAGTTCGGCCGAACCGGCGATCAAGCTGCCGTTGGTCGCATCGACGGAAGGTTTGGCAGGCGGCGTGCCGTCAACCGTGATGGTGACGGGCTGGCTGGCGTTGCCCGCCCGGTCGGTCGCCACGGCGGTGATGGTCGTGCCATCCGCCAAGGGCGTTGCGGGAGTGATGCTGAACTTGCCGTTCGCATCGGCCGTCGTGCTGCCGATGAGCTTGCCGGCGCCGTCCTTCGCGGTGACCACCGAGCCTGCTTCGGACGTACCGGTGATCGCACCGCCGTTGCTCGGATTGACCTTGGGCGCGTCGGGCGCCTTGCCGTCGACGGTGCTGCGCGCAGGCTGGCTCGTGTTACCGGCCGCATCGGTGGCGGTGACGTTCAGTTCCGTGTCGTGCGGCAGCTGTGTCGTCGGCTTGATGCTGTAGTTGCCGTTGGCATCGGCCGTCGCGCTGCCGATCGGCTTGCCGGCGCCGTCCTTGACGGTCACCAGCGAGCCGGCCTCGGCCGTGCCCGTGATAGAGCCGCCGTTCGTCGGGTCGACCTTGGGCGCGGCGGGCAGTTCGCTGTCGACCGTGGCACGTGCCTCAGGGCTGGCGTTGCCGGCCGCGTCGGTGGCAACAGCGCGCAGCACCGTGTTGTGCGAGGGGACGGTTGCAGGCCTGATGCCGTAGCGGCCGTTCGAATCGGCGACCGCGCTGCCGACGAGAGTGCCGGCGCCGTCGCGGATGGTGACGATCGCGCCCTGCTCGGCCGTGCCGGTGATCAGGCTGCCGTTGGTCGCATCGATGGAGGGCCTGGCCGGCGGCGTGCTGTCCACCGTGGTGGTGACGGGCTGGCTGGCGTTGCCTGCCCGGTCGGTCGCCACGGCGGTGATGGTGGTGCCATCCGCAGCAGGCGTCGTGGGGACGATGCTGAACTTGCCGTTCGCATCGGCGGTCGCGCTGCCGATCACCTTGCCTGCCGCGTCCTTGACGGTCACCACCGCGCCGGATTCGGCCGTGCCGGCGATACGGCTGCCGTCGGTGGGATTGACGACCGGTGCGAGCGGCGCCGTGCCGTCGACCACCATCGTGGTGGGGGAACTCGCATTGCCGGCGGCGTCGGTGGCGACGACGCCGACCTGAGCACCATCAGCCAGCGGCGTGGCAGGCGTGACACTGAACTTGCCGTTCGCATCGGCGGTCGCGCTGCCGACCAGCTTGCCCGCACCGTCCTTGACGGTGACGAGCGAGCTGACCTCGGCCGCGCCGCTGATGGTGCGGCCGGAACTCGGATCGACGGTGGGCGCCGAAGGCGGCAGGCTGTCGACGGTGGTCCTGGCTTCGGGGCTGTCGTTGCCCGCGGGGTCGGTCGCGACGACGCGCAGCACGGTGTTGTGCGACGGCACGGCCGTGGGGTTGATGCTGTAGCGGCCGTTCGAGTCGGCAGTAGCGCTGCCGAGCAAGGTGCCTGCGCCGTCCCTGACGGTGACGACGGAGCCGGGCTCGGCGCTGCCGGTGATCAGGCTGCCGGCGGTCGGATCGACCGTGGGCCTTGCCGGAGGAACGCCGTCGACCGTGGTCCTGGTTTCGGGGCCAGTATTGCCGGCGGCATCGGTCGCGGTAACGCGCAGCACCGCGCCGTCGGCAGGCGGCGTCTTCGGCACCACGCTGTAGAAGCCGTTGGAGCCGACCGTCGCGCTGCCGATGGCATTGCCGGAAACATCCCTGACGGTGACGACCGAGCCAGGCTCCGCACGGCCCGTAATCGCACTGCCGTGCGTCGGATCGACCGAGGGCGCGGCCGGCGGCACGCGGTCCACTGTGGCCAGGCCTTCGGCACTCACGTTGCCGACGGCGTCCGCGGCGGTGACGTGCAATACCGTGCCGTCCGCCAGTTGTGCCGCGGGTGCGACGCTGAACTTGCCGGCGGCGTCGGCGGTGGTGCTGCCGATGAGCTTGCCCGTTGCGTCCTTGACCGTGACGACGGAGTTGGCCTCGGCCGTGCCTGCGACCACGCTGCCGTTCGTCGCGTTGACCAGTGGCGCGTCCGGCGGCCTGCTGTCGACCGTGGTGGTCGCGGGCCGGCCCACGTTGCCGGCGAGGTCCTTCGCGACGACGTAGATCACGGTGCCGTCCGACGGCGGGTTCGCGGGAACGAGGGAGTAGGTGCCGTCGGCCGCGGTGGTCGTGCTGCCGATGAGGTTGCCCTTGCTGTCCGTGACGGTGACCATGGAGTCGGGCTCGGAGGTGCCCGTGATCGGGCTGCCCTTCGTCAGGTTGACCGTGGGCGTCGGCGGCGTGCCGTCGACGACGGCCGTGGCGGGCTTGCTGGTGTTGCCGGCGGCATCGGAGGCGACGACCTTGATCACCACGCCGTTGGCCGGCGGCCTGGTCGGCGTGAAGCTGTACACACCATTGGACGCGGCGGTCGTGCTGCCGATGAGGACGCCCTTGTCGTCGGTGATCGTGACCACCGCGCCGGCCTCCGCTGTGCCGGTGATGGGGCTGCCGTCGGTCGGGTTCACCTTGGGCGTGGCGGGCGGCGTCGCATCGATGGTGGCGGTGGCCGGCTGGCTCGCGTTGCCGGCGGGGTCGATCGCCACGACGCTGATCGTCGCGCCGTCCGCGGGAGGCGTCGTGGGGGTGACGCTGAACGCGCCGTTGGAAGCGGCGGTCGCGCTGCCGATGACCTTGCCCGAGCCGTCCTTGACGGTGACGACCGCGCCGGCCTCGGCGGTACCCGTGATCGTGCTGCCGTTGGACGGATGGACCGTGGGTGATGACGGCGCGGTGCTGTCGGCGGCGGTAGTGGCGGGTGCGCTGGCGTTGCCGGCGGCGTCGGTGGCCACGACGTTGATGGCGGTGCGGTCGGCCAGCGGCGTCGGCGGCTTGATGACGTAGCTGCCGTCCTGGGCCGCCGTGGTGCGGCCGATCACGTTGCCGCGTCCGTCGGTGGCGGTGACCACGGCGCCGGGCTCGGCGCTCCCGGCGATGGTCGTGCCGTTGGTGGGAACGATGGTGGGGACCGGGGGCGCCACGCTGTCGACGGTCGTGCGCGCCTCGGGGCTGGTGTTTCCGGCCGAGTCCACCGCGACGACGCGGATCTCCGTGCCGTGCGGCGGAGGCGAGGACGGCTGGACCACGTAGCGGCCATCGGCCTCGACGGTCGCGCTGCCGATTTCCTTGCCCGTGTTGTCGGTGACGCGGACGGTGGTGCCCGGCTGGGCCGTGCCGGTGATCAGCCTGGCATTGGTCGGGTTGACGGTGGGCCGGCCCGGCGGCGATGCGTCGGAGGGGGACGTGAGCGACGTGGAAGGCGAAGGTATGAGCGCCATCGCCGAACCAGCGCCCGCCCCACCACCTCCTCCGCCTCCGCCTCCTGCAGCACCGGCGACTGCCAGTCCGCCGCCCAGCAGCCAGGGCAGCACGCCGAAGTTGAAGTCCTGCTCCAGCAGCAGGGGCTCGATGGCGTCGATGCCCGAATAGTCGAGCGCCAGTTCACCCTGGCCTTCGCCGAAGCCGGTCAGCCACAGGCCGCCCTTCTCGTCGTCGAGCACGAGGTCGCTCTTGTGGCCATCGAACGACGAGAAGAACTCGCGGATGGTGACGACCTCGCCCGAGATGGAGGTGATGACCAGGTCGTTGCCGACACGGCGCATTCCCTTGACCTGCTCCCTGGACAGCCCTATCCGGACGACCGCCGCTTCCTTCAGGAACACCTCGTTCACCGAGACGGGGGTGCCGTCTCCACTGCGCTTGCTGACTACCTTCAACGAAATCATTTACTGCTCCCTGATTTTTCGATCGACAAGTGAATTCCCGGGAGCTCCGGCTATGTTGCTCGGATGCATCCCGAAAAGTAAAAAAAGCTAAAAAGGCGGCCGACGCTCGAACTACAAGCGCCGGCCAAAAAATTGCCTGCGATTCAGGCAACCCTCAATTCATCTGAGGAACATCGGCGAGACCGTGTGCAGCTTGTATCCCTGACCGAATACGGCGCGCAGCATCAATCCATTGGCCGGTTCTATATTGAGTTTTCTACGGATCTTGAAAACGCAGACATCCAATGCGCGGGAGCGCAGGCCGACGGTATCCCGCCAGAAAAGGCCATAGAGCTGCTCCCGGCTCAAGAGGCAATCCCTGTTCCTGAACAATTCGAGGGCCAGGTCGAATTCGCGGGGCTGCAGGTACATTTCCCGCCCCTCGTGAAAGACCCGGCGCTCGCTGATCTGGAAGCGATAGCCCCGGTAGATCAGGAGTTCGTTTCTTGTCGCGCCGTGAGCGGCGAGGGTGGTCCGGTTCAGCAGGCCTTGCACCTTGGCCCTGACCTCGTTCAGGTCGAAAGGATGAAGGACGAAATCGAAATTCCTTTCGCCCGATATCTCGCGGTCGATGCGCTGCAATGCGGAAGTGCTGTCGCTATTGACCGCGAACAGTATCGGCACGTCGATCAGCGCGCGAATCGAATCCAGCCAATGGGCGCTGGCGTCGGCGGGCAACGGCAGCAGGACCAGCCCGGAGCGCTGCCCAGCCTGGAGGGAGCCGATGAAATCGCCCAGCAGATCGAAGGCGGCGGCGGGGGACGGCTCACGCGTCTGCGGCAGACAGATCAGCTGGGATTTGTCCAGGCTCAGGACCTGGGCGCGAGACTCCGGCGAAATCATTCCAAACTCTCCGTTCATCAATGGATGTCATGGAGAGGCGCATCGCCGAATCCCCATGACCTTTCGGGCTGGGGAATGTATCTATTTACAATCAGATCAGACAATGTTCGTCATTGACTACAAATGACGAACATTGATCAATTCAAGCATGCATAAATTAAGAACTTTTGTGTAGCGCCTGGAAGAAAATCACAAAGTCGCCCTAGGCGCCGTAAAACTTCTTGTCCGCGGCAGAAGTCAATGCTCATTGATGACGATAAATGTCATTGAATGGTGACAAGGACACTGAAAACGTTTTCTTTCCAATATCGAAAAATTCACGTTTTCAACCCAACAGCCCCGCCTGTCCGATCGAGCCCTTGCCTCCTTGGCGCTGCGGCTCGAGCGGCACAGTCAACCGAAAGACCGTGCCCTCGGCATCGCTGGAGAGCAATGCCACGTCGCCGCCATGCTGGCGGGCGATGGTCCGCGAGATGTGGAGCCCCAGTCCCGAACCAGGTACCTGGCTGGAGGTGGCGCCCCGGAAATAGCGCTCGAAGAGGCTGCTTCTTTCGGCGTCGGGAATCGGCTCTCCCCGATTGCAGACCGTCACGCTGAAGAAACCTGCACCGGATTCGCAACGCACGCTAACCGCCGAATCCGGGGGCGAGTACTTGAGCGCGTTCTGGATCAGATTTCGGATCGCCATTTCGATCCTTGCCGGGTCGCCCACGCACATCGCCCGCTCCGGGACCGTCTCCACGCTCAGGCGCACGTTTTCTTCGGGCAGCCCGACGCCGCGAACGCTTTCGATCACGTCGCGCAGGTCGAAGCTGCGTGCGGCGGGCCTCGACGGACCGACCTCCAGCGCATCGTCCTGCAGGATGTTCTCGATCAGCACGGCAAGGCGACGGGTGGCCTTGCGGATCTTGCCCACGGCGCGCTTCACGGCCTCGTCCCGGCCGGACGGCGACAGTTCCAGGGCGTGGGCCACCGCGTCGACGACGGCCAGCGGCGTGCGGAACTCGTGCGAGACGACGGCGACGAATTCGCGCTGGCGCACCCTGTCTTCCAGCGCCGTCTTGGCGACCTTCATCGAGTCGAAGGCGCGCTTGCGCTCCGCGCGCAGCGCCAGCTCCGCCTGCCTTGAACGGCTGGCCACCGCGAAGTTGAGCATCGCCAGGTTCGCGAGCTGCAGCATGGGAATCCAGGACTCGAGGATGAAGGGGTGCTTCATGGTCACGAGTCCCAGAAGCACCAGCAGGTAGAAGGTCCAGGACAGGTTCACGCAGGTGAAGACGATGGCCGCCAGCAGGTATTGGAACGCCCGGTGGCGGATCATCAGCCAGACGACGAACCCGAGGTTGAAGAAGCCGACAGTGATCTGGAGGTAGGCCGCCACATGGATGGCGGCGTCGAAACCGCACGCAGAAAGAATCGCCATCGCGGCGAAGGCCACCGCCGCGGCCTTCATGAACCAGGCGGCCCGCGGCGAGTAGCTGTCGTAGTCGAAGAACCGCCACGCGAATACGGCCGCAATCGCCATCAGCGCGCACGAACTCGTGTCCACGAAACGGTCGGCCACCTGCGGCGCATCGGGAAAAGCCAGCGAGCTCGCGCAGCCCAGCATCGAGGCGACGGCCACGAACATCGAGACCAGGAAGAGCGCGTAGACCGGGTAGATGCCGTTGCGCAGCCAGACCCAGAAGATCAGGTTCATCAGCACCATCACGCCGATGGCACCGGCGAACGCCGAGAGGAAAGCCATCCGGCTCGCCTCCGCCCGCTCCAGCCCGGCCCGTTGCCAGACGTGCAGGCACAGGGGAGCCAGGCCATGCGTCTTCACCCGCACGTAATAGGTTTCGGGCGATGAGCCCACCACGACGGGGAAGGCCATCATGCTGCTGCGGATGACCCGGTCGACGAAGGGCTGCTGGTCGCCCAGCCGCTCGACCGAAATCCTGCCGGAGGCATCGCGCCGGTAGACCTCCACGTCGTCGACCCAGTTGGGGAATATCTGGATGGCCCATTGCGAAAGCGTGCCGGGCTCCTGCTGCAAGGAAAACCTGATCCAGTAAATCTCGCCTGCCCGAAGTCGGCCGAGGCGGGTATCTCCGGCTATAAACTCCACGCCGCCGCGGGCTGAAATAATGTCCTCGATGGAAGTATTTCCGGATGTATCAATGAATATTTCCTCTTGGCCGAGCAACGAGACGGGTTCTTTCAGCCCTTGATCGCTGCGAAGCACAAGAGCATGTGAACAAAGCGAAATCAGCCACAGTGCCATCCCCGCGATCAAAACAAGACATCTATTTCTTTTCATGTTGTTGATATTGTCCGGCGAATCTTCGGCGCCAGCAGCGCGTCGCAGCCGAGACCGAGGAGAGGTGCATCATGAATATTCCGAACTCCAATACCGATAAAAAGATAACCGTCTACCTGATCGAGGACGAAGAAGACCTTCAGGAAGCACTGGTCTACAGCCTCGAGCAACTGGGTTTCAAGGCCTCGGGCTTCTCGACGGCGGCGGAGTTCTACAGGGCCTACGCGGTCAATCGATGCGACGTGGTAGTGATCGACATCGAGCTGCCGGACGAGAACGGTTTTTCGATCGCCCAGCACCTGCGTTCCGCCAGCAATGTTGGGATCGTCTTCGCAACCGCGCGCGGCGACCTCAGCGACCGGGTACGCGGTCTGCGCGGCGGCGCGGATGCCTATTTCGTGAAGCCGGTGCATGCCGAGGAGCTCGCGGCCTCGATCGAAGCCATCTACCGACGCATCAAGGCAGCCGAGGCGAGCGCCGGCCGGGCGCTGCAGCCGCATCAACCCGAGACGCCGCGCGGCACGGGGCGCTGGGTGCTCAAGGAAGGCGACTGGATCCTGTACGCCCCCGATGGCCGGGGGCTGCGCCTCACGATGTCGGAGCGCGCCATCGTCACCAGCCTGTTCAAGCAGCGCAACAAGCCCGTCGACCGGACGCAGCTCGCAGCCGCGCTGGGCGGCGGCGATCTCGAGAACTTCGACCTGCAGCGCGTCGATGCCGTGGTCAGCCGGCTGCGGCGCAAGGCGACGGCGGCGGGCATTTCACTGCCGCTGCATGCCGTGAGAGGCACCGGCTACCAATTCCAGACCTGAGCTCAAGAGCGGGCCGCCCGCAGGACGCGGCTGCAGCCCTACTTGAACTCGTCGACCGTCAGCCCGAGCTTGCGCACCTTGTCGTGCAACGTCTGCCGCGCGATGCCCAGGGCGGCGGCCGTGGCGGGCTGGTCGCCGCGCTGGCGCCGCAGTTCCTCGACGATCACCGCGCGCTCGAACGATTCCACCTGCTGCGGCAGACCCCGCGGCAAAGCCGGCACACCTTGCGCGCTGCCATGCGTCTGCGTCAGGCGCTCCCCCAGGAGCCCCAGCACGAAACGGTCGGCCACGTTGCGCAGCTCGCGCACATTCCCGGGCCAGGCGTAGGCCATCAGGTCGGCCAGCTGCGCGTTGCTCAGCAGCGGCGCGGGCCGGTCGTAGCGGGTCGCGGCCTGGAGCGTGAAATGCTCGAACAGCAGCGGGATATCTTCCCGGCGCTCGCGCAGCGGCGGCAGCTCGATGAAGGCCACGCCCAGGCGGTAATACAGGTCGGCCCTGAACTTCTGCTGGTCGCTCATGGCCTTGAGGTCATCCTTGCTCGCGGCCACCACGCGGCAGTCGAAGGGAATGGTCTTGTTGGAGCCGATGCGCTCGATGCTGCGCTCCTGCAGCGCGCGCAGCAGCTTGATCTGCACCGCCATCGGCATGCTCTCGATCTCGTCGAGAAAGAGCGTGCCGCCGCTGGCGTATTCGAACTTGCCCACGCGCATGCGGCTCGCGCCGGTGAAGGCGCCGGCCTCGTGGCCGAAGAGCTCGCTCTCGGCCAGCGACTCGGGCAGCCCGCCGCAGTTCAGCGGCACGAAATGCTGGCGCCGGCGCGCGCTGTGGTCGTGCAGGCAGCGCGCGACCAGCTCCTTGCCGGTGCCGGTCTCGCCATAGACCAGCACGTCGGCCGACGTTTCGGCAAGCGTCTTCACGGTCTGGCGCACCTGCTGCATCTGCGCCGAACGGCCTATCAGCACCGACTGGATGCCCTGCCAGTTCTCCAGCGCGTCGCGCAATGCGCGCACCTGCAGGCTGAGCTGCCGCCGCTCGATGGCATGGCGAACGATGGCCACCAGCCGTTCGGAACTGAAGGGTTTCTCGATGAAGTCGTAGGCGCCCTCGCGCATGGCCTGCACGGCCATCGCGATGTGGCCGTGGCCGGTGACCAGGATCACCGGCAGCTCGGGGTCGACGCCGCGCAGCTCGGGCAGCCACTCGGTGCCGCTCAGGCCCGGCAGGCGCACGTCGCTGATGACGACCGCCGGCACGCCGAACGTGATGTGCGCCCGGGCGCGCTCGGCGCTCGGGAAGGACTCGACTTCGAAACCGGCCAGGGTCAGCACCTGGGTGGTGCTGACGCGGACGTCTTCGTCGTCCTCGATCAGCATCACCCGGATGGCAGGGGCTTCGCTCACTTGGGGATCACTCCTGTTGTGCAATGGAAAGGGCGTCGGCAACCGGCGGGTTGCTGCTGCTGTCGTGGATCACGGCAATCGCCGCCGGCAGGTCGACGACGAAGCATGCCCCGCCGCCGTCCAGGTTGGCCGCGCGCAGCGTGCCGTCCATGGACCGCACCAATTGTGCCGAGATCACGAGCCCCAGTCCCAGCCCCGACCCCGCCGCCTTGCCGGTGACGAAGGGTTCGAACAGCCGCTGCAGGATGTCCGGGCCAATGCCCGGGCCGGTGTCGGTCACCGACAGCAGCACACGGCCCTCCTTCGGCCGTGCTTCCAGGCGCAGCTTGCGTACCGGCGCGTCCTGCATCGCGTCGATGGCGTTGCGCATCAGGTTGGCGAGCACGCTGCCGAGCGCGGCCTCCTCCGCCATCACGCTCAGCGCGGGCGGCTGCACGTCGACCTCGATGGTGACGCGCTGCTTGCGCGAAGCCTCGGCCACGATCACCTGCGCGTCGGCGATCGCGTGCGACAACAGCACCGGCGCCAGCGGCAGCTCGCTCTTGTAGGCGAAGGTGCGCAGCTGCGAGGTCAGCCGCGCGAGCCGGTCGACCATGCCGCGGATGCGCTCGAGGTTGCCGCGAACGTCTTCGAGCCGGTTCTTGTCGAGCAGGATGGCGGCGCTTTCCGAGAGCGTGCGCATCGCGGTGAGCGGCTGGTTGAGCTCGTGCACCACGCCGGCCGACATCTGCCCCAGCGCCGCCATCTTGCCGGCATGCACCAGCTCGCCCTGCGCCGCGCGAAGCTGCGCGGTGCGCGCGGCCACGGTCGATTCGAGCGTGTCGTGCGCCGCCTGCAGCGCGGCCTGGTTGGCCAGCTTCTGGCGCACGGCGCGGCGCCGCTGCCACAGCGCCACGGCCACCAGCAGCAGCACCGTCATCGCGAGGCCGGCGGTGATGGCCGCGTTGCGCGCTGCCACATGCAGCGGCGCGAGGTTGTCGAGCACCACCAGCTGCCACGGCGCGCCGCGCAGGGTTCGGGCCGAGGCGAGCTGATCGACGCCGTCGAGCGAGATCACCTGCACGTCGCGGTCGAGCGACTCCTTCTGCGTCCACTGCAGCGGCTGCAGCGCGGCCTCGCCGTAGGGCCGCGAGCGCAGCACCTCGGCGCGCTGCAGTGCGTCCAGCGGCAGCAGCGGCCTGAACTTGATGTCCTCGCGCGTCGAGAGAATGACCACGCCGCGCTGGTCGATCAGCGCCACGTCGCCCGGCAGCTTGCGCCAGGCGCGCTCGGCTTCCTCGAGGTTGATCTTCACCGCCACCACGCCGCGCGAGGCCTGCCCGCGTCGCAAGGCATACGACAGGTAGTAGCCCGGCTTCTTGCTGGTGATGCCCACGCCGTAGAAGCGGCCCCTGCCCTGCCCCAGCGCGTCGATCACGTAGGGGCGGAACGACAGGTCCTGGCCCACGGTGGTGCCGGGCTTGTCCCAGTCGGAAGCCGCCAGCGAGGTGCCGGAAGCGTCGAGCACGTAGAGCATTTCCGCTCCGGCCGCGGCGTTGACGCCGTCGAGGTAGCGGTTGACCGAATCGCGCAGCCGCATGTCCGACGGCGTGCCGAGCAGGGCCGGAACCAGGGGCGTCATCTCCAGCAGCGCGGGCAGGTAGTCGAAGCGGGCGAGGTCGGCGTCCAGGCCGGTGGCGAGCATGTCGAGCCGGTGGTCGGCCGCTTCGCGCAGCCGGGCCAGGCCGGTCTGCATCGCGACCTGGTAGCCCGCGAAGGCGGCCACGGCCACCAGGGCCAGCGCGCCGCCCCATCGGGGCAGGCCGCGCCATCCTCTCGTCGCCTGGTCGGAGTGTGGGTCTAGACGCCGGGCCGGCTCCCTTGGATTCATGGGCCCGTTATTGCACAAGGCCGGGCCGCCCGCATTAGTGGCAGCCCGATGGCCCCAGGCGGGGCCGGAGGGAGCGGAAAAAAATCAGGAAGCCTGGCGCGCGCCGCTGGCGGGCATGTGTGTCTCGGTGGCGTCGAGCACGCGCTCGGGCTCGTCGGCCTCGGCCGTGCTTTCCTGGTTCAGGTGCTGGTTCATGCGCACGGTGTCGAGGTCGCCCGTCCACTTGGCGACCACGAGGGTGGCGACACCGTTGCCGATCAGGTTGGTGAGCGCGCGGGCTTCCGACATGAAGCGGTCGATGCCCAGGATGAGCGCCAGCCCCGCCACCGGCACGTGCCCCACCGCCGACAGCGTGGCCGCCAGCACGATGAAGCCGCTGCCCGTCACGCCGGCCGCGCCCTTCGAGGTCAGCAGCAGCACCGCCAGCAGCGTGAGCTGCTGCGTCAGCGTCATGTCGGTGTTGGTGGCCTGCGCGATGAACACGGCCGCCATCGTCAGGTAGATGGAAGTGCCGTCGAGATTGAACGAATAGCCGGTCGGAATCACGAGGCCGACCACCGACTTCTTCGCGCCCAGGTTCTCCATCTTGGCCATCATGCGCGGCAGCACCGATTCGCTGGACGAGGTGCCCAGCACGATCAGCAGCTCTTCCTTGATGTACTTGATGAACTTCCAGATGCTGAAGCCGTGGAATCGCGCAATGAGCCCCAGCACCACGAAGATGAACAGCAGGCAGGTGGCGTAGAAGGTGGCCATCAGCTGGCCGAGCTGCAGCAGCGAGCTCACGCCGTACTTGCCGATGGTGAAGGCCATGGCACCGAAAGCGCCGATGGGCGCGACCTTCATGATGTAGCCGACGATCACGAAGAGCACGTGCGAGCCCTTCTCGATCACGTCGAACACCAGCGTGCCGCGGCCGCCGAAGCGGTGCAGCGCGAAGCCGAACATCACGGCGATCAGCAGCACCTGCAGGATCTCGCCCTTGGCGAAGGCGTCGACCACGGTGTTGGGAATGATGTTGAGCAGGAAGTCGGTGGTGCTCTGCATCTTGCCCGGGCCGGTGTAGGCCGCGATGCTCTTGGTGTCGAGCAGGCTCACGTCGACGTTCATGCCCGCGCCGGGCTTGAGCACGTTCACCAGCACCAGGCCCACGATGAGCGCGATGCTGCTGACGATCTCGAAATACAGCAGCGCCATGCCGCCGGTCTTGCCGACCTTCTTCATGTCCTCCATGCCGGCGATGCCGACCACCACCGTGCAGAAGATGATCGGCGCGATGATCATCTTGATCAGCTTGATGAAGCCGTCGCCCAGCGGCTTCATCGAAGCGCCGGTGTCGGGATAGAAGTGGCCCAGGAGCACCCCCAGCACGATGGCCGTGATGACCTGGAAGTACAGGGATTTGTAGAAGGGTTTGGGGGCGGTCTGGTGTTCCATGGGAGTGCTCATTGGTTTGTCTCCAGGTTCGTGACCGAGCCCCGCATGAGGGGCGCACGGCCGGCCGGTGGTTCAGCAATCGACATGCCACGGCCGGCAAGGGCTGGGGCGCGCCCTAAGTCCTTGATTTCACGGGGCTTTTCTTCACGCGGCGCGAGGCGCCCCGCCGACGATCCGGATGCCGCCGACCGGCCCCGTCCGACCTTCCGGATCGTTAACTCCGGGTAAACCCTAAACACCCGGCGGTGTCAGACTCGGCGCATGAACGACAACGCCCAGCCTGCCGCGGCCACGGAAAGCGCCTCCAGGCGCATCGCGCTCACCGTGGCGGCCGCCTTCTTCATGGAGACGCTGGACGCCACCGTCATCGTCACGGCGCTGCCGGCCATCGGGGCGGCCTTCGGCATCGGCGCGCTGGACGCGAGCCTGGGCGTGACGGTCTACCTGATCGCGATGGCGGCGCTGGTGCCTGCCGCCGGCTGGTGCGCGGGGCGCTTCGGCGCGCGGCGTGTGTTCGCGCTGGCGGTCGGCACCTTCACCCTCGCCTCGCTGGCCTGCGGGCTCGCGCCGAGCTTCGAATTCTTCGTCGCGGCGCGCGTGCTGCAGGGCGCGGCGGCCGCCTTCATGTCGCCGGTGGGCCGGCTGGTGGTGCTGCGCGAGACGCCGAAGCACCGGCTGATCGAGGCCATCGGCACCATCACCTGGCCGGGGCTCATCGCGCCGGTGATCGGGCCGCCGCTGGGCGGGCTCATCGCCACGCATGCCTCGTGGCACTGGATCTTCCTGCTGAACGTGCCGCTGGGCCTCGCCGGCCTGTGGCTGATCATGCGGCTCTTTCCGCGCCGGGCCGACACGGCACCGGTGCGCTTCGACGCCGCCGGCTTCGTGCTCACCGCCATCGCGCTGGCCGCGCTGGTCGAGGGCCTCACGCGGCTGGGCGGGCCGCAGCCGGGCTCGGCCGCCACGCTCGGCCTGCTGGCCGCCGGCGTGGTGGCCACCATGGCCGCCGTGCACCATGCGCGCCGCGTGGCGACGCCCCTGCTCGACCTTCGCGCGCTGGCGGTGCCGACCTATGCGCTGGCCACCGCGACGGCCGGCTTCATCTCGCGCGTCGCGATCAACGCATCGCCCTTCCTGCTGCCGCTGATGTTCCAGATCGGCTTCGGCATGAGTGCCTTCCAGGCCGGCTCGATGCTGCTGGTCTACATGGCCGGCAACCTCGTGATGAAAAGCGCCACCACCGCGGTGCTGCGGCGCTTCGGCTTTCGCCGCGTGCTGACGGTGAACGGCGCGATCTGCGCCGCCACGCTGTTCGGCTGCGCGCTGCTGTCGCCCGGCGACCCGCTGCCGTGGATGTGCGTGCTGCTCTTCGTGGCGGGCATGGCGCGTTCGATGAACTTCACCGCCATCAACACGCTGGCCTTTGCCGACGTGCCCGACGAGACCCGCGCGGGCGCCAGCACGCTCGGCACCATGCTGCAGCAGGTGTCACTCGCGCTCGGCGTGGCGCTGGGCGCGATGGTGCTCGGCGCATCGCAGGCGCTGCGCGGCGCGGCGGCCGTGGAGCTGGTCGATTTCCACCACGCCTGGTACGTGGTCGGCCTGCTGATGGCCATCGCGACGCTGATGATGCTGCGGCTCGACCGCCATGCAGGCGTGGCGGTGTCGCGCAGGGCGTGAGAACATCGTCCGCTGCCTTTCCTTGACGGAGATTCGCTTCATGCCACTTCACATCGGCATCGTCGGCTGCTCGGCCGAAGGCGCTGCGCTCTGCTATCGCACGCTGTGCGTCGAAGGCGCGAGCCACATGGGCCACGCGCATGCCCATCCGGAGGTTTCGATGCACACGCATTCGCTCGCGGCGTACGTGGATTGCCTGGACCGCGGCGACCTGGGCGGCGTCGCGCAGCTGATGCTGTCGTCGGCGGACAAGCTCGCGGCGGCCGGCGCCGACTTTCTTATCTGCCCCGACAACACCATCCACCAGGCGATGCACCTGGTGCTTCCGAAGTCGCCACGGCCTTGGCTGCACATCGCCGAAGTCGTTGCGGCCGAGGCCGTGTCGCGCGGCTTCCGCAGCGTGGGCGTGCTGGGCACGCACTGGCTGGTGAACAGCGAGGTCTATCCGCAGGCGCTGTCGGCAGCCGGACTCGAGGCCGTGCGGCAAGGCACCGAGGAGCGCGCGACGATGGGCCGCATCATCATGGACGAGCTGGTGCGCGGCGTGATGAAGCCGGAGTCCACCGACGTGCTGCGGCGGATGATCGACGGGCTGAAGGCGCGCGGCTGCGATGCCGTCGTGCTGGGCTGCACCGAGTTGCCGCTGGTGCTGAACGACGGCAACTCATCACTGCCCACGCTGGACTCGACACGTCTGCTGGCCCGCGCGGCGCTGCGGCGCGCTACTACCACGGGCTGAGCCTTCGCTCCTCGATACAAGCAAGGAGACATTCATGCCAGACATCGCCGCGATGCAGAAGCTGCTGGACACCATCTTCCCCGGCCTCATGGGCGTGCGGCTCACAGAGCTGGCGCCCGAGCGCGTGGTCGCGCTAATGGAAGTGCGGCCCGACCTGTGCACCGCCGGCGGCATCCTCCACGGCGGCGCCTACATGGCCTTCGCGGACACCCTGGGCGCGGTCGGCACCATCGTCAACCTGCCCGAAGGCAAGCGAACGACGACGACAGATTCGAGCACCAAGTTCATCGCCGGAGCGCGCGTGGGCACCACGGTCACCGGCACCAGCGTGGCACTGCATCGCGGGCGCACGACTCAGGTGTGGCAGACCTCGGTAACCAACGCGGACGGCAAGCTGTGCGCTGTCGTCACGCAGACGCAGCTGGTGCTCGACTGAGGTGCACTGCCGCGTCAGCGGCTGCGCATTCGCTCGATCTCAATAGCGGTCTTCGTAGTAGCGGCGATGCTGCTCGCGCTCCCACTGGCGGCGGCGCCACTCGCGGCGCTCTTCCCAGCGCTGCGCACGACGTTCTTCCCAGCTGGGTCCGGACTCGTAATAGACAGGCGCCGGAGCGGAATACACCGGGGCCGGCTGGTAGTAGGTCGGTGCCGGCCGCGAGTACACGGGTGCCGGCTCGTAGTAAACCGGTGCGGGCTCGGTCACGACCACGCCGGGTACGTTGATGCCTACGGACCAGCTCGTGCCCGCGTTGGCGGATGCGGCGGCGAACAAGGCGCCGGCGGCGAGGAAACCTGCGGCGACCAGCTTGAGCGTGGATTTGGGGAAAGCCATTTCTTTCATCTCCTGAAGGGCAAGAAGCTGCCCTGATGCGCTTCCAACGCCTGGCTGCACGGTGTGGCGCACATCGGGACGGTGAAGAACGTTCCTAAATGTCACGCTACCTCGATGGGCGGCTGCGAAAAGCCCGCTGGCTATACTGCCTTCGTCACGTCAAAAGAAGGCGTGACCGGGTTTAGCAGCCCGAAGAAGCTCTGCGACGCACGCCGCAGGTTCTTCCGCAGGATCTGCGGCTTTGTCGTTCGCGCCTCCAGTTTTTGGCGGCTCGGATGGGAGGGCTCGCGCCCTGCCGGTTCTCGCAAGAGCTTCCCGGTCTGCTAACCCGTTCGAGCCGCCGCCCCCGTTTAGCAGCGAGTGCGTCGGCTTTTGCAAACCGAAGCTCTTGGAGGCCATTCATGGCTAGATCCGCTCGCGCATTCACGCGCACATCCTCGCTCCCTCATTCCAACGAAGAACCCGCTGCGCCCTCCGGCGCGCCGTCGAAGTCATTCCCTCAAGACGGCCCCGAAGCATTCGCGCTGCAGGCAGGCGACGACATCACCAGCATCCGCGACGTGCACAGCGCATACGCGTGCCTCGAAAAGCTCATCGCGCCGTTGCAGGTGACCGACTGCGAAGAGCTCTGCCCGACGCGCTCCGAACTCGGCGCGCTGGTCCGGCTGATCAACGAGGCTCTGCATCGGCGCATCGAGGTTGCGGACGGCACGATCAGCTCTCTGCGTGAGGTTCTGTGGGAGAGTTGTTCGACCTAGATATGGATCGGCTCCGGCGAGAGCTCCAGCCCTTGGATATGCTTCCGCATCCACCGCTCCGTCAGCGGTTTCATGAACGAACCCTGCAACCGCCGATGGACTATCTCGCCGAACTGCGACTTCAAGGCTTCCACCAGGCGGACGACCATCGAGACGATGAAGGCCGCGTGCAGTTCGATTGCGATCTGTACCGCGGTACATCGGACGAGCTCACGATCCAGGTGTATGCCGTGGATCAGGAGGCGCTTGAACGCGAGGTCATGCCGACACTGGAGGCTGTGCTGCCGCAGATCGACGAGATGGTCGCCCGGCTCGGTGAGATCGATGCCGATCTGGCACAGATCATCTTGTATCGCGGGCGACTCGGGCTCCACTTCTGGTCGCGCGGGGTCAACAACGAGTTCACCGGGATCTGTACGCAAAGCGGAAATCGCTGGGTCTTCCAGGGGTATGGGGACATCTTCGCCAACGGTTAGTTGAAGAAAAGCCCGCGCGGGCGAACATCTGGCGATCTGGCCAAGCTGCTGAAGCAGCACAAACTGAAAAGCCCCTGATTCCGTGCCGTCTAACCCATAAATATGCTCGCTGCGCCGGCATAACTTGGCGCAACCAGTAGCTCCCACGCGGCTTTGAACAGGGTCTACGCATCGCGTTGGAGACTACCAACACGCGTGGGAACCCATAAGTTGGCATGATCGCCAACATCACCACCATAAGTTGGCATAAAGCTTGACCCTCGCAGTTCCCCTCAATGGCCCCGCAATGGTGATTGCCCGAATGCAGTGGTCAACGCTAAGATGAGCTTGACGAAAACGCTCCCTCAAGACTTGTCTCCGAACGCCATGTTGAACTTCTCAGCCGCAACCACCCAACGCGCCGCATCCGACGCGGGCGCGGCTGTGCGCATGGCCATATGTTCGCGGATCTCGACCCGAACCTCGAACCGGATAGCAGCGGCGATATCGCCTCGCCTCATCCTCGTTCCCCAGTCCAGGAGCTGACAAATTCGGCTCCATCCAGGAGCCCAGAATGGTCAGCCCAAAGCAACTCTTTCCTCTCCCGCGTGCAAGTGCTAGCCCCGAGATCCTGATCTTCGGCGATCCGCACGGCGACTTCACCCCCGTGATCGCCGCAGTCGAGTGCTTCCGGCCCAAGGCGATCGTGCTGCTGGGCGACATCCAGGCGCGCCAACCTCTGCACATCGAGCTGCAGCCGATCCTGGCTCTCACCGAGCTCTGGTTCATCCACGGGAACCATGACACAGACTCCGACGCCGACTACGACAACCTGTGGGGGTCGGAGCTCGCGGGCCGCAACCTGCACGGGCGGGTCGTCGAGATCGCCGGGTACAGAGTCGCAGGCCTGGGAGGCATCTTCCGCGGCAAGATCTGGGATCCGCGGCGTCCGATCAACGAAGCGGCATGCGTCTCGGCCGACGCGTTGCGTCGGTCCACGCGCCGCGAAGAGCGGTGGCGAGACGGCATTGGTCGCCGGCATCGCTCCACCATCTTCCCCGACGACTTCCAGCAGTTGCTGCGGAGCGGGCCCGCCAACATCCTGGTGACGCACGAGGCGCCGGCCGTGCATCCGCACGGCTGGCAGGCGATCGACGAACTCGCCGAAACACTTGGTGTCCAGTTGGTGGTCCATGGCCACCATCACCAGAGCATCGACTATCTCGCAGAAGGGATGCAAAGTGCTGCAGCACCGTTCCGCGCCTTCGGCGTCGACATGGGCTCGCACCTGGCGTGGCCGCTAGATCCGCAGAGGGAGACTAGGTTGGGAAGTCCGCCTCAAGATTTGCTGGAGCTCGCAACCCAGGTGTTCGGCGCGGAGGCCCAGGTCTGGTTGGACAAGCCGCACGAACAGCTTGATGGCCAAACACCTGCGGCGTTAGCTGCCGGGGGCGGTTCGGAAAAGGTGCGCTCAATGCTCAATGCCATTCAATACGGCGGTGTCGTATGAGGACCGTCGCGGTACCGCTCCTCGCCTTCGACATGAGCTCGCTCCTGGCGTGGTCGCTGGGTGGGCATGGATTGGGAGGTCCAGGGTGATCCTCTTTCTCGACTTCGACGGCGTGCTTCATCCCGAAGGGGAGGATCACATCCTCAATGGTGGCGTCGACTTCTGCTTCCTGCCGCGCCTGGAGGCGCTGCTGCGCGAATTCCCGCACGTGAAGATCGTGATCAGTTCGTCTTGGCGCGAGCATCTCCGCTACAAGACATTGATGAAGCCCTTCTCCAGTGACATTCGAGCTCGTATCCTGGGGATGACCCCGTACCCGGGGTGCGGACTTCCTCCGCCGTACAGGCCGCGTGAAGGAGAAATCCTCGCCTGGCTCCAGCTTCACGATGCAGTCGACAAGCCCTGGGTCGCGCTCGACGATGCCCATTGGCAGTTCGATCACTGCAGGGATCATTTGGTGATGTGCAACTCGTTCGTGGGCTTTGACGACAAAGCCAGTGCGGAGCTTCGCGCGCGCTTTGAAGGGGCATCCCCATGAAAGTGTTGATCCTCTCCGACCTTCACCTCGAGTTCGCGCCCTTCGAGCCGGTGCCGGATCTCGAGTTCGATGCTGTCATCCTCGCCGGCGACATTCATTCCCCGGCCAAGCGCGCTGTCCAGTGGGCAGTGGATCGCTTTCACGGTAGGCCTGTGATTTATCTGTTGGGAAATCACGAGTACTACGATGGTCGCCTCGACACGACGCTGACTGAAGCACGCCGCGAAGCCGAAGGAACCAATGTTCATCTGCTCGACGGTGACGAGTTGGTGATCGACGGCGTGCGATTTCTCGGCGCGACGCTGTGGACCGACTTCGAGCTCGCCATCGAGACATCTGAAGGTCCGATCAGCGATGTCGGGCGTGCCATGAAGATGGCGACCAATCTGCTGAACGACTACGCGCTGATCCGCACGGTCGATGAATCCGCAGAACCTGATACCTGGCGTGACAAGCAGGGAAGAAAGCTTCAGGCGGCCGATACGCGGCGGATTCATCAGGCACAGCGCGCCTGGCTGCGTGAGAAGCTTTCGGAATTGTTCGCCGGACCGACAGTGGTGGTGACGCACCATGCACCTCACCGCGGCTCACTGGCGCAGCGCTACGCCGATGACTGGTCCTCAGGCGCCTTCGTCACCGAGCTTCCGGAAACCTTCTTTGATGTACCCGTGCTTTGGGTGCACGGCCACACACATCAGCAACTCGATTATCGAGTCCGCTCTTGCCGAATCGTGTGCAATCCGCGCGGCTATGTGAACTGGAGCGGCAGGATCGAGAACAAAGCGTTCGATCCTGAACTGGTCATCGATGTGCAAAATACTACTGGAGGTGAGGACTCGTGAAGCTGCTCATCCTTTCGGACCTGCATCTCGAGTTCGGCGTCTTCAACGCCCCGAAGATCGACTACGACGTCGTGATCCTTGCCGGGGACATCTTCGTGCCCGGCTCCAAGGCCATGCGTTGGGCCCGGCGGGCAGACACTTTCGGGGATACGGGCTCGATCGTCTTCGTGCCGGGAAATCACGAGTTCTACCAGGGCGTTTTCCAGACGTCTCTCAAGGAGATGGCGTTGACTGCAAAGGCGTGCAACGTGCACCTCCTGGCGCCAGGCGAGGTCGTGATCGCCGGCGTCAGGTTCCTGGGCTGCACCTTGTGGACCGATTTCGAACTGCCAATCCAGACCAAGGCGGGACCTCTGGTCGGCGCCGAGCGGGCCATGAGGGCCGCCAAGGTCCATCTCAACGACTACTCGTCCATCCGATGGGCCGAGGTGACAGCGCCTTCCGAGGCACCGGCGGCAGCCAAGCCCAAGAAACGCCGCCTGACGCCCGAGGACACCCGAGCGCTCCACTTGAGCGACCGTGCCTGGCTGGCCCAGAAACTGGCGGAGCCCTTTGCGGGACCAACGGTGGTCGTGACCCACCATGCCCCGCACCGAAACTCGCTCGCGCCGCACTACCAGTCCAACTGGCTATCCCCGGCCTTCGTGAGCGAGCTTCCGGACTCCTTCTTCGAAGTTCCATCGCTATGGGTCCACGGGCACCTCCACGAGAGCCACGACTACCGGGTCGGCGACTGCCGGGTGGTGTGCAACCCTCGGGGGTACTTGCAGCATGGCCGAGACCCCGAAAACAAGCAGTTCAACCCAGAGCTGGTGGTCGAGCTATGAGCGACATCCCGTCCTCTACCCGCACGATCCAGAAAGTGCTGGCTGCCGCGACCGCGGTCGCGGGTGGGGACCTCGAGGCGGCCATCCTCTGGTACAGGAACGAGCCTCTCCCGCTGTTTGATTGCAGGACCGCCGAGTCGTTGGTAGCCGAGGGGGGAGCCGCCGATGTGCTCAATCTCCTTGAGTCTTTCCAGGCCGGGTTTGTTGGATGACATCCCTCCACGCGTCCCGCACTGGCGGCTCCAGCGACCTGCTGTTCCTGGACGTAGATGGGGTTCTGCATCCCCTCAACATCGACTACACGTTCAGCAGCAGGTTCTTCAGCCATTTGCCGTTGCTGGAAGAGCTGCTTCGGGAGTTCAGGTCTGTCGATGTCGTTATCTCTTCTGATTGGCGACTCGCTGACAGCGTCGAGCAACTGCAGCAGTATTTCAGCGATGACATCCGGCACCGGATCATCGGGGCCACGCCGCAGATCGACCCCGATGCGGTCGTCCACCATCGGCGCCAGTTGGAAATCCAGGCTTGGCTCGAGGGGAACGGCCGCATCGGCTCAGAGTGGGTCGCGCTGGATGACTGGGCTTCGCACTTCGAAGCAGGCTTTAGGCGCCTCGTGCTCACCGATCCCAAGCGAGCGTTCGACCAGGACAGCTTCCAGGAACTGCGCTCGCATTTCCTTCGGTTCGCGGCCGGCCGTTGAACCGCCATAGGATCTGTTGGCGAACTGTGCTTGATTCAAGAAAGCTGCGGCGCTCAAGCTTCATCACCACTTCGGCGCATAGAGACCTCTCATCCCGTCGAACCTCCACGTGCGACAGCGCTACATTGACGTGTCGATATAGGAAGCGACTTCGCTTTGTGCTCATTGCCCAACTTTTACGACCCATACTTCCGGCAGCAGTTGACGGCTCGGGCTTCCTTGCACACCGCAGCAGAAGCAACGGCCAGCGCCTATTTGGATGGGAAACCCAAGCTTCGCGGCAAGTACAAGGTCACTTCGGCAGAGCGCGATGCTGATTTCTGGTCAAGTCCGTTTCTGGAGGAACTTCCCTCGGAGGTCTGGAGATCGGACCTGATGGTGTTGGCGCTGGCGCGGTACTTTGCGCAGGAGCGAACTACCAATGTGAATCTCCTGGCGCGCATCGCCACGGACTCGCCCCGCGTCTTGTCCGATGCGGTGCGCTACTCTGGACTAGTCCTTTGCCAGCATTCCCCGCGCCGAACGGATTTGGACCAGATTGCCGGGGTCCATCCGGAGGTTGCGGAGCTTAGCAAGATGCTCGACGTCTTCGAGTGGGCGCACCGTGAACGACTCGCGGCGTTGGAGCATGCGAGGAGCGCATTGAGGGTGCTGACACCGTTCGATCTCCTGATCCATGCCAGCCTGCATGCCTTTGAGCACATCCTGCCCCACAGCCTTGCTCCGTCGCCGCGGTCGGATGGTGCGGTTTCCGCCGATGAGGTCACCTGGCACGCCATCAACGACATCCTGCTGTGGAAGCTCGCAACCGCGCCCGAGAGCACACTGAAACTGCACGAGGCCGACATCGGCCGCTCGCTGGCCGAGCACCTCGCCCCGCTCCTGTCGCCGTCTTCGGAAGCGCAGTCACTTGTCGCGCATGAAATGCGGGCCGCGTTCGGTGCGCTCCTGGAAGCGCAGATCGAACTGAACGAATTCGTCTCCCGATCCGCCGACGCATTCAGCTACGACGACAGCATCCGGTTTTTCCGCAACGAAGCGGTGTTGGAGATCGAGGAAACGGATCCTGTTGCACGCGCCGCATGGTCGCGGGACAGCCGCAAGCTGGCGCGATTGCACGAGTACTGGTTCTACAGGGCTTTGGACGAATTCGCCGGCTCGGAGATCGCGACGCGCACTATCGGACGGCCTGAGAACCACGAGGCAAACCGGTTGGCCTACATCCGCGCGATGCGCACCCGGCTACAGTTGGTGGAAGTCTACGGCGTGGCAGACGCCGTGACCACGGACGCGGGCGATTCGGTCGACTTGTTCCAGGCACTGCTCTCGCTGGAACTGATGTCGGCATTCTTCCTTCGCGATTTCATCGGCGAGTACGTCAAACACCTTCAGGAGTCGGCGGATTGGGTGACCGCGCTCGAGAAGCTCATCGTCGGCGGTCTCGGCCAGACCCTGGAGAACCGCCTGCCGCTCACGTGGTCGGATCGTGAAGCCAAGATTTCTCACATCACCGGGTGGACGGTGAGTCCCCAGACGCCGCAAGGCAGTCCTCGCATGGCGGCCCGCATTCTGGATTTTTGGACGAGTGACTGGGCTTCGTTGGCAGCGCAGGTGCGCAGCTCGCAGGCCGGCTTGCTGCCCGAACTGTTTGAGCGGCCGATCTTGAAGTTCGGACAGTGCCTGGTGCAATTGCCTTGGCTCGTCGGCATGCAGAACAACAGCACCGCCGCGATCAACAACCTGCGCCGGCTTGGTGCACGGAGGGGCGAAGCACGAGAAGAGACGCAGCGCATCGAAGCGCGCCTTGGGGAGGCGTTGGAGGCGCGGGATTTCAGGGTGATGCGGAACTGGCACCCGCCGATCGAAACGCATGGGAATGCCGGCGAGGTCGACCTGATCTGCGCCAGGGATAGCATCGTTCTCGTGATCGAGGTGAAGTCTACGTTCGTCCGCAAGTCGCAGCGCGACGCGTGGCTGCACGCCACAACCACACTGAGGCGCGCGGGACAACAGTTGCAACGCAAGGTGGCGGCTGTGCTTGAGATGCTTGCGCAAGGTGGCGAGTTGGCGAACTGCCTTGGACTGGAATTGTCTGGAGGCGCGCCGCCGATTCATGGCTGGATCGTCGATACCTCAATAGAACAGGATCACGAGAGATTCTCGGGATTTCTCAAGCTGTCGCTCGAGGAACTTTTGATTGCGCTGCGCGACGACAGGAGCTTACTGCGCGATCCGAGCGGAATCTTTTCCGGCGCTGACGTCGAATACACATATCCAGATACCAGCGCGACTTCAGCGCTTTCGCTGTACCCATCCGGCTTCACCGCCGAACGACTGATCGCCGTGATTGAAGCAGAGGCTGTTTGGGATTCGATCTAAGGAACGGCGGTTGCACGAAGCAAGACGGTGAGTATCGTTTCACAGAGCTTCCGTACGGACTTCATTCCGACTTCACCGCGGCCACGCACACTGCCTCTCGACAGCGGTTCGGCGCTGGTACCCGTTGCGTACACCTTTCACCGGAATTCGCACCGGCTGGACTTCGATCTCAGGATGTCATCGTCAGGGCCCAGCAGAAGAACATAGTCCTTCTCCTGCAGCGACTCGAACTCCGGCATCTCATCCGAATGGCGCGTGTGCACTCGCCCCGTCACCACCAAGTAATTCTTGGGGATTCTTCGTATCGGCATATCGTCTCCCCCGAGAGATGCCGGACATTCTCATACTCTTCTGACATGACCTAGGTCGGGCATCGTCTGGATAGAGTGGCACGCAAACCAGTACATCGACTGTATTCAAGGACGTTTCAAACGGGCGATCGCCGCCATGAGTTGCTTGTCCGTCGTGATCTCCCCAAGCTCTCCCTTTCCATGCTCATCGACACTCACCAGGATGTCCGGCACGATCCCTCGGCCTTGCCACGACATCCCGTTCGGGGAAGACATGGCCCCCATTGTGAGTTTCAATGCGGTATCGAATTCAAGGGGCATGATCGTCTCGATTGAAGCCAGCCCAGAAGTCGGCTGTCCCAGCACCACGGCGTTGCGCGACTCCTGAAGCGCCTTGGCCAACGCCTCCGCACCGGCCCCCGTCTTGCCATTGACTAGTACAACGAGGCGCAGCGACTGCAGCGAGGGACGTGCTGGCGCGTCGATCTGTGCTGAGGTGTTGCCAGCGTAGTCCTCCGGTACGGCCCTGTAGATTCGATTCATGGCAGTGTTTCGCCCTGAGACTTGAACGACCACGGCGCCCGGTTTGACGAACAGCGCAGCAAGACCCACCGTTGCCGTCAGAAGCCCGCCAGGGGAATCGCGCAGGTCGAGCACGAGACTGTGCAGTGGGCCACCGTTGTCTGCTTCCAGCTTCGCGACATCGGCAAGCACCTCGCCGCGTGTGCGGTCCTGAAACTGGAGCAGCCGGAAATATCCGACACCAGGCGAGAGCAGCTTTGCCGATCCGACGGTCATCATCTTGATCGGCTCTCGTGCTACCACGAACTTGAGCAGTTCAGGCACACCCGGCCTGCGCACCTGCAGCGTCGTCTTCGTCCCCGCTTCGCCTCGCAATGCATTGACCGACTGGGCCAGCGAGAGTGAACTGGTCGACGTGCCATCGATCGACACGATCAAGTCTCCCGCTCTCAGGTCCGCCCTGTCGGCTGGCGCACCCTTGATGGGTGAAACGACTTCGACAAGACCGTCGCCACCCGCGTGGGTTTTCATCTCGAGGCCGATGCCGGCCAGCTTGTTCGGGGTGTCTCCTCGCAGGACTCGCCATTCAGCCGCATTGAAGTAGTGGGAGGTCGAGTCCAGGCCTCCGAGGGCTGCCTGGAAGCAACGTTCGATCCGGCTCGCGTGATCCTGGCTGGATTGACTGGCGACAGACGTCTTGCAACTCGCTTCGAGTTGCCCTGCCTTGATCGGCCTGACGTAGTTCCGCGAGACGAGCCGGGAGAACGATCGCCACGAAGGTGACGCGACCACGCGCTCATATGCGTCTTCGTCGTCATTTGCAGGCGTGGCGCGCGCGAGGCCTACAGAGGCCAAAAGGATGGCCATGCCCGTTAGCAACGAGGATCGCCATCTTTTCTGCGAACCGGGATTGCGCGAGACATCCATTGCTTTGACTTTCATCTCTCTGGTGAAGGGAGCGCCGCGGCCCGCAGGACGTGGCATTCGGGCGACTTCAGGGAGTCTCGCCTTTGGCAGGGCATGGATAAAGTTCGCGCATGTGCAGGCGAAATGCCCTGTCCATCGACATCGAGCGCTGCTCGGGCGGCAGGCGCAGCAGGAAGGGAACCAGCGTATCGGTGGTCATCTTCACGCCACCGACTGGGCAACTGTCGAGTGTCTTGCCTGCATTCTTGGCGTTCTCGTAGTCCACCCGATAGGACTCCCCGATGCGAATCAAGCCGCGACGGACCGCGACATAGTCAGGGTCTTGTTCCGCAAGCACAGGTCCGATCTTGCTCAGCACCTCCAAGCCGCGCAGGAAATCCGCCACCGTCAAGGTCGCGCTCTTGTCCGGCGCGATGGGCTGAGGCAAGTCGCGCGAAACAGCAAGAACTGGCATGGTGGTAAGAACGGCGCCAATCAGCGCAGCTCCGAGGAGGGGGCGAGCCAGGGGTTGCCTCACGATCCCGAGCCTCGCCAGAACCACCACCAGCGGCGCTGCGTCACCGTGCGCAGATCGAGCGAGCGCAGATCCAGGGTGTCGTAGTTCGTGCTGGGGGCGCCGCAGCGCCGACGCATCTCTCTCTCCAGTTCGTGCGCGATACCGCGCGCGTGGAGGTCACCTTGCAGCGCCCTCTTGCGCCACTGGCCCGCCTGGGCTCCCAACTCCTCGTCGGACAACATCTCCTTCATCGTCATGAGATCGATTGTGCCGTGCCCGGCGCACCGCTCCTCAACAGCACCAACTGGATCTTGAGTACTCTTTCGGACGCAAGGTTCATGACTTTCCGGATTCTCAAACAGTAGCAGGCGGTGAGGGACAAGGCGCAAGGTCGGTTCGAGAGCGGCGAGCTCACGTCCTATCGAAAACCAGTGCCAGCGAAGTCCTGTGCCTCCGTAAGGATGGCAATATGAAGCTGAGCCTCTGGCGGTCGCAAGGCCCGCTCGTGTCCACGGGCGGGCTGCCGCAGCGTCCAGCCTCTCGTACAGCCCACGCCATAAGCCCGTAACACTGCCTTGATACTTTTGGGCGCTTACGCAGAGGCGGGCGGCAATTACATAATCGAACAAAGCTGAAGCCGTCTTGATCCAACACGGTGATCGGCTGCAGGGAGATCGCATGTCCATTCACGAAGGTGCGTGTGTACGCACGGGCCTGACGCCATGACACGGCGTGTCACCATCGCTACGTCCGCAGGCGATGCGCTTCAATTCCATCGATTGGCCGGCCGCGAAGCTCTCAGCGAGCCGTATGTCTTCGACATCGATCTGCTGGGCAACAGCAACGCCATTGAACCCAAAGTACTCCTCGGCAAGAACGCCACTGTTGCCATCCAGACAGAGCGCGGTGATGTTCGCCATCTTGGCGGTGTCGTAACCAGCTTCGGCCTGTCCCAGGAAGACAGCCGCCAGTCCTTCTACAGGATGCGGTTGCGTCCATGGTTGTGGCTGGCAACGCGCCGAAGCGACTACCGGATCTTTCAAGATCAGACTGTTCCCGACATCGTCACAGCGGTCCTCGGGCGCTACGGCTATCCGATGGAGCAGAAGCTCAGCCGCAGTTACCGGACGTGGAACTACTGCGTGCAGTACGGTGGTCCGAATGGCGGGGAAAGCGATTTCGATTTCGTCTCGCGCCTGTGCGAGCACGAGGGCATTTACTACTACTTCCGGCACGAGGCCGAGCAGCATGTACTGGTCTTCGCCGATGACATTGCCAGCTCGCATGGAGCCCTGCCTGGCGGAGAGGAAGTCCGCTTCCACCCCGAGGAGAAAGCCGGCATGACCGGTGGGCTCGAGCCCAGCGAGCGCGTCACCGAATGGATGCAGCACGAGAGCGTGCGCCCCGGGCACCACTACCGCAGCGACTACGACTTCGAAAAACCCAAGGCCGATCTCTCCAGTCAGCGGCAGTTGCCTCCAGGTCACGATCACGACAGCCACGAGCTGTACGAATGGCCTGGTGATTACACCGACCAGGGTGATGGAGAGACCTATGCACGGATCCGCAACGAAGAGCAACTGAGCGAGCGCAGCCGTGCGCGCGGCAACTCCAACCGGCGCGATCTGGCACCGGGCTACACGATGCGTCTGGCCAGCCATCCCCGGGAGGACCAGAACCAGCAGTACCTGCTGCTCGGTGTGGCCTATGACCTGCAGGAGAACCTTCAAGCCAGCGAAGGTGCCAGCGCATCCGAGGGCTCCGTGCAGCGCTTCGCTTTCGACGTGCAGCCCACCGCCTATGCGTGGCGACCGAAGCGCAGCACGATCAAGCCACGCACCCGCGGTCCGCAAACGGCGCTCGTGGTCGGCCCAGCCGGCGAAGAAATCTGGACGGACAAATACGGTCGGATCAAGGTCCAGTTCCAGTGGGATCGGCTCGGCCAGAAGAACGAGAACTCCAGCTGCTGGCTGCGCGTTTCTCTCGGCTGGGCAGGATCAACCTTCGGCATGGCCGCATTGCCACGCATTGGGCAGGAGGTCGTCGTCGACTTCCTCAATGGCGATCCTGACTACCCCATCGTTGTCGGCCGCGTGCACAACGCCGATGAGATGCCTGCGTGGCAGTTGCCCGAACAGAAGCATCTGGCGGGCCTGCGCAGCCGCGAGCTCAAGGGCGGCCAAAGCAATCATCTGGCGCTCGACGACACTAGCGGCAAGATCCAGGCGCAGCTCAAGAGCGATCACCAAAGCTCCAGCTTGAGCCTTGGCCATATTGGCCGCATCGATGACACCTCGGGACGCACGGACGACCGAGGCCAAGGCTTCGAACTGCGTACCGACGGGCATGGAGCCATTCGCGCAAAGGCGGGGCTGCTCGTCACGACCGAGGCGCGCGCCAACGCACAGGCTCACATCACGGACATGCGCGAAACCGTCGGCCGGCTCACGCAGGGGCGCGACCTCCACGAAAGCCTGTCTGAGGCAGCCAAGGGGGCCAAGGCTCATGAAGCGGGTGATCAGGATGAAGTTGCCAAGGGCCTCAAAGAGCAGAACGACGCGATCAAGGGCAGTGGTGGCAATGCGTCCAAGGGTGAATTCCCGGAGTTCCAGGAGCCGCACCTGACACTGGCAAGTCCGGCCGGTATCCAGACCACGGCACAGGGTTCCACGCATATCGTGAGCGTCGAGCACACGGCCATCACCAGCGGGGCACATGCGAGTTTCGCCACCGGCAACAGCTTCCTGGTCAGCGCAAAGGATGCCGTGCGCATGGTCGCGTTCAACAACGGCATTCGCATGGCTGCGGCCGCTGCCGATATCGACATCACGGCGCTCAAGAACAGCATCAATGTACTGGCCAAGCTCGACATCAAGATGGAGGCCAACCGGATCACCATCACGGCCAAGGAAGAGCTGATGCTCAATGGTGGATCGAGCTACATCCGCCTGAATGCTGGAGGTATCGAGAACGGGACCAACGGGTTGTGGCGCGCGCATGCGGCTTCCCACTCGATGGTGGGGCCGAAGAGCGACGGACAACCTCGGTTGCCCCAACCCGCTCAATTGCCAAAGGGGCAACTCGATCTGTATCACCAGTATGTCAAGGCCACAGGCGAGATGCGCCAGGGTGTGAAGCAAGGCGACTACACGGTGGTGGACTCCGAGGGCGCCACACACAGCGGCAAGCTCGACAACAACGGCTTTGCCACGGTCTCCGGTCTTCCTGTCGGGCAGGCCAAGGTGACTTTTGGCAAGGATCCGAGCGACCCTTGGGACAAGGGCAGCTATTTCGGCAAACCCGATCGCTGGCCGGCCAAGACCGGCGAGGCGGAGGCCGCGCCAAACACGGGTGCTACGGACGCAACTGCCGGTGGTATCGGCGGACTTGGCGGCGCTGCCTCCAGCTTGCTCGGCGGTGGCGCAGGAGCGTTTGGCAACCTTGCCCAGGGCTTGGGGGGAGGTCTCGGGCAGGTCGGACAAATCGCCCAGATGGCCGGCACTGCCCAGCAAGCCGTTGCTGCAATGCAGGCTGTCCAACAAGGCGGTGCACAAGCCCTGCTCGGGCAGGCCGCACAAGCAGCCACGGGTATGGCGGTCCAGAAAGCCGGCGCGATGGTGCCCCAGTTACCTGGGGCGGCACTGCCCAAGCTTGGCTCGATTGGGAGCCTTGGTCAGACGCCAGGCTTCGCGGGCTGAGCGTCGGCGCCGCGACGCTCGAAAAAGCATATCAAGGGGAATCGATAGATGGCTGACGAGGCTCCACAAGGAACGCCCGATTCGCAGGACAAGGAGCGAGACCGCCAGACCGCGGTGGCACCGCTGAACACCATCGGCGTCGAAGACATCGGTGCTGCCAAGGCGAAGATCGACGCATGGTTGCGCTGGCTCACCAAGGACTACGTGACCCTGGACACGCTGCTGACCGTTGCAGGCAGCATACCGATCATCAGCAACATCATGGCGCTGGTCGATGCCGTCTGGGACATCATCGACATGATCACGAAGAAGCTGTACCAGGACGTGCTGCAGTGGGTCAGCCTCGCGATCAATCTTCTAGGGGTCATCCCGTTTCCGCCGGCTACCGGGGCAGCTCGCATGAGCCTTCGGCCGATGCTGCATCTGCTGAAGCAAGAGATCGCCAAGTCGGCCAAGAACGTCGTGCCGAGCATTGGCGAGGCGGTGATGAACGTCCTCATCACGCACCTGAACGACACCATTGCTGGGACGCTCGAAAAATTCGCCGATGAGGCCCAGGGCTACCTCAATGGTTTCTTGCAGGACTGCGCCAAGAAGGTCGATGAGATGGCTGAGGGGTTGATCGGCGCGCTGAAGATCGCTCTTGGCGAAAAGCCGCTGTTCTCGGCAAGCACCGGTGCGGAGAAGAATGGCTACGACCCTGAAACTCAAAGCACCTGGTCGCGCGTGTGGGGTGCTGTTTCCGATGCGTCACAGAGTACAGCCAACTATGTCGTCGCCAAGTCGTCTCAATACGGACTCCCCGAGATCGCGCGGACGAAGATCAACGAGACCATCGGCAGCCTGACTGAGCTGAAGGGGCTGGCGAAACAAAAGATCGTCATGCTCGCCGACGAAGGCCTTCAATACGGCATCGCGTGGATGATCGTGATCCTGAGGAACGCGCTGAGCAAGCGCAAGGCCAAGCTCGCAGCCAACGTCTCGGCGCACAAGGGAGCGGAGGCGACCAAGCCCAATCCGGGCGGTGAGCATGTTGCCCTGGGAAAAAATGCGCCCGCGACCGGCGATGCCAAGGATTGCAAGAACTGCCCCGCGACGGCAAAGGTCGGGAGCGCCATCAGCTTGGCCATGGGATGCGAAAACTTTACGCACACCGATTTCGTGGTGACCGCACCGCTGCCGATCACGTGGTCTCGCACCTACCGCAGCAACTTGGGAGCCTTCGATCAGGGCAACCTCGGTGCACGCTGGCTCACCCCGTACTCCACGCGGGTGGACATCGCGACGGCCGCCAAAGGCAAGCGACAGGGGAAGAAGAGCTTCATCCATCACGGCGCCGATGGGCGCAGCCATGCGTACCCTGTGCTTGCTGTCGGGCAAAGCCACCGGGATCCGATCGAAGAGGTGACGCTCACTCGCCTGAGCGATCGCTTGCTGACACTGGACTTCGGCAAGCCCATGCCGGCAGGTGCGCCGAGTGACTGGCGCGAAACCTACGAACTGGTCGAAACCGTCGCCGGCAAGGTCAAGACACAGGGCAAGCAGCACTTCCGCCTCGTGGCATTGACTGCCGGTGACGGAACCGGCATCGGCCTGCGCTACGACCACGTGATAGTCGCCACTGGCGAGCAAGTCCTGAGCGACATCATCAGCAAGCAAGGCGATGTCGCGCTTGCCCATGTCGGCACTCGTCCTCACGCCGGCAGCGGGCTGATCGAAAGCCTGTGGGAGATCAGAGACGGTCAGGTCGCTCGCCAACTCGCGGCCTATGCATACGACGAAGAGGGCGACCTGGTTTCGGCGCAGGACGAGAACGGCGCGAGCTGGCAGTACAGCTACACCCATCACCTCGTCACCCGCTACACCGATCGCACTGGGCGCGGCATGAACCTCGAGTATGACGGCACCAGCGCCGATGCCAGGGCCGTGCGCGAATGGAGCGATGACGGCAGTTTTGCGTTGAAGCTGGAGTGGGACAAGAACATCCGGTTGACCTACGTCACTGATGCCCTCGGGCAAGAGACCTGGTATTACTACGACATCCTGGGCTACACCTATCGCATCATCCATCCCGACAAACTGGAGGAGTGGTTCTACCGCGATAACGACAAGAACATCATCCGCCACATTCACACGGATGGCGGCGTCGACAGCTTCGTCTACGACGCCCATGGCAACTTGCAGAGCCATATGCGAGCCGATGGTGGTTGCACCCACTTCGAGCACGACGCGCATCACCGGGTGACGGGCATCCTCGACGCCGAGGGCGGCGTCTGGAAACGCGACTACGACGACCAGGGCCGGCTCGTTGAAGAAATCGATCCGCTGGGCCACAAGACCGCGTACGCCTACGACCAGGCAGGGCGCCCGGTGCGCGTCACCGATGCCAAGGGTGGGGTCAAGACGCTGACATATACGAACGCCGGCGAGTTGGCCAGCCACACCGACTGTTCGGGAAAGATCACGCAGTGGGCTTACGACCCTCGGGGGCGATTGGTCAAGGTGACTGATGCCTTGGGCCATGCGACCAGGTATCGCTACACGGACCTGGCTGATCTGTCGCGGGCTGTAACGCCGACCGACGCGAATCCACCGGGCCGCCTCGAAGAGATCGTCCACCCCGACGGCACCAGCGAACACCTGGTGCATGATGCGGAGGGGCGTCTGCTTGTGCACACTGATGCACTGGGACGTCGCACGAGGTACGACTACACCCGTGCCGGCCTGGTGGCGGAGCGCACCGATGCTGCGGGCCGCACGCTCAAGTACGGCTGGGATCTGTTGGGCCGACTGAGCGAAATGCGCAACGAAAACGGCAGCCACTACAACTTCCGCTATGACCCGGTCGGCAGGCTGCTTGAGGAAACCGGCTTCGACCGAAAGACGACGCAGTACCGCTACGAGGAGACCACGGGTGTTTTGGCGGAGGTCATCGAGGCTGGCCACCACACCGAGTTCGAGTTCGATTCGCTGGGCCGACTCAACGAGCGCAGGGCCGGCGGCCAGACTGAGCGCTTCGTCTACGACCGCAATGGCCGATTGGTCGAGGCGACGAACGACGATGCGAAGTTGCAGTGGTTCTACGACCGCGCAGGCAACGTGGTGCGCGAACATCAGCACTATCTGGCCATGAGGCGCACGGCAGTCTGGCAGCATGGCTACGACGAACTCAATCAGCGCGTGGCCACCATTCGTCCAGATGGCCATGTCACGCAATGGCTGACCTACGGTTCGGGTCATGTGCATGGGTTGCTGATCGACGGGCACGACGTTCTTGGTTTCGAGCGCGACGACCTGCACCGCGAGATTGCTCGCGAGCAAAGTAACGGGCTGATTCAGAGCCAGCGTTATGACCCGGCCGGCAGGCTGCTGGAGCAGCAGATCTCGCAGACAAGGCCCGGTGCGGTCGAAACCGTCGGTATCCGTCGCAGCTACGCATACGACAAGGCAGGCCAGTTGATCGCCATCGGCGACGGCCGCCGCGGCAGCTTGAGCTATCGGTATGACCCGGTCGGGCGTCTGCTGGAGGCCAACAGCCGATTGGGCCGGGAGACGTTCGCATTCGATCCTGCAGGAAACATCGGCACCCCTTCCGATAAGCGCTCGGACACGCAGGTCTCGGGCCGTATCACCAACCGCGTCGCTGTTCGCCTTGACGATGATGGCCGCAGCATGGCCGGACGGCTGATGGATAACTTGCTCAAGGACTACGCCGGGACCTACTACAAATGGGACGAGCGCGGTAACCTGCAGGAACGCGCGCGCAATGGAGAGAAGACCACATTCACGTGGGATGGCTACAACCGCATGCGCAGTGCCACTACCTACGGTAGAACGACCAGCTTCAGCTATGACGCGCTAGGTCGACGCATCACGAAGCGATCGGGTGAAGAAGTCACCGTATTCGGATGGGATGGAGACACACTGGCCTTCGAGAGCACGCAAAGTACAGAAGGGCAGCAGGAGTTGTCCTGGAGGGGCGACAGCATCCACTATGTCCATGAATTCGGCTCGTTCGTGCCACTGGTGCAGATCAGGCAGGCACGTGCCGTCGAACTGAGCGAGACGACGGATGTGAAGGAGTTGATGGCGGCGCACGGCGGGCGCTACGACCTCGAGCAAGACCCGCTATGGAATGGGCGGCAACTCAGGACGCCAGAGTCTTTTGCGAGAGAGGAGATTGCCTTCTACCAATGCGACCACCTGGGAACGCCGCAGGAACTGACGGACCATGAGGGGCGAGTGGCCTGGTCGGCAAGCTACAAGGCGTGGGGCGAAGCGAGACAAGCGATCAGCGAAGCTGGCAGGAAGGCAGGATTCAGGAATCCGATTCGGTTCCAGGGGCAGTATTGGGATGAAGAGACCGGATTGCACTACAACCGGTATCGGTATTACGACCCGCAGGTAGGGAGGTTCGTCAGCAGCGACCCGATTGCTCTGCTTGGCGGCAGTAACCTTCACGCGTATGCAATCAATCCCGTTCAGTGGACCGATGCGGTCGGCCTGGCATCACAGTGGCAGACCAACTGGGAGGAAAAATATGGCCCCCTGCCGAGTGGCTATCAGGTCCACCACGTGATCCCGAAGAGTGCCTCCTCGGTGGCTGCGGCCAAGAAGCTCTGCCCGAACTTTGATGTCCACAATGTAGACAATCTCATTGCCTTGCCGAAGGATTCGTCAGTTGCTCAAATAAACGGGGCAGGATTTGGAAAAACGACCCACTACGGATACCACGCAGGCTACAGCGCTGCTGCGGAAGTCGCCATGGCCGGTGCGGCTCGGTTCAAAGGGGGCGGCGTCAGTGGTTGCACCAAGCTGAAGGTTGTCCAGACGGCACTCAGAACACAGCTTTCAAACGGCGGGCTCACCATGTACGGGAATCAACATCCAAATGGAGTTCCTGGTGTGACGACCGACTGGAAAAACAGCATCAAAGACAACATAAGGGCGCAGTGATGGCGGAAAACTGGGAACAACTGATTGCCAAGGCTCAGCCACTGGTGGACTATCTTCATCGCGATGGGTACTTCGATCGAGGATTTTCGGGCGATAGATCCGCGAACTTGGTGATCTCTGATCCTGAGGTCGGTATCGATTTCGCCAGCAACGACTCTTTTGATACGTTTGACGAATGGCAAACCGTGAGTGACTCTCCGGACGTCTTCCCGCCAGAATTTGAGTGGAAGAGATGGATCGACTTCAATCTGAGGAAGAACGATTACTTCGGTCTGAGGGGGAAAAACTTCAACGGTGCCGACACGAAGTGGACTAAGGGCGATGGGTGCTTGCTCATCGAGTTGATGCACAGGGATGTACGGATCTTGCTCAATTGCTACGCAAACGACAGTTTTCCCGAGGTCTGGAAGAGCATCCAGAGTGCATACCTCAATGACGGATTTCCATGTGGTTGGGATGGAAAGCTCCCAGCCGGAAAACTGGTCGTTTACTCCAATGAATGATTGACATGACGAGCAATCATCCGACTGTCTTTCTGGTAGATCTCTGTGAGAACGGCCAGAGTGCCATGGTGCGCGACGCGTTAGAGATCGCATGAACAACCTCAAGTTCAGAAAGCTGGGCTTGTCCGAAGTAGAGATCGAGGCGCAAGCCAGAGCAGGAAGCAGGTTGGACAGAAGAACAAGCAAGGCCTATCGCTCGATGTACGAGACCGGCAATCCGACCGATGAAGACATCAAGGAACTCGAGAACGTCGTTGGGGCGGTTCCAGAGGACTACAAGGCGTTCCTGAAATCTCACAATGGCGGGATTCCGAGCGCAACCCTGCTGAAGACTCGCTCCAATGAGCGGGTGATCAATTCGCTGCTTGCGTTAAAGGCCCCCCTGGGGTTTGGAGACTCCATAGGCGCTCGCATGAAGGTCTATGACGGAAGGGTTCCGGAAAAGACTTTCCCCATTGCATCTGCGGGCGGCGGTGATCTGGTTCTGCTCAACACCGCTTCAGGCAATCTCGGAGAGATCCTGTACTGGGATCACAATTTCGAGTCGGATGAAGATGACGCGAGCGACTACTTTGACAACACCGAGGTGGTGGCAGCTTCCTTCTCTGAGTTCCTGAACAAACTGACCCTCGACGTGGGATGAGCGGCAGCTGATGTCAACCGTGCGCTGCCCGCGCCAGCTGGTGCGGCAATCACCTTGTTCCAGCCACTGCTAAGGAAATCTGCACATGGCATCTCAAGTCATCATCCTTGACCATGATCGTTGGCGCAAAGGCGCGGGAGGGGCACAGGCAGGCCTTTCGGGCGAGTCCGACAGTTCCTCCTATTCAGGCCTCGACCTGAACTTGGCTCAGTTCTCCTCCAGCACCTTTTCCGGCAGCAGCTTTACCGCGGTCACTTTCAAGAAAGCGCAGTGGAGCAGTTGCCGGTTCAGCAATTGCACCTTCAGTTCGTGTGACTTCGAGGGCATCGGCATCACCGACTGCACCTTTGTCGGGTGTACTTTCAGCGCGTCGCAGTTCAGTGATGCACAGTTCAGCAGTTCGGCTTTCCGGCAGTGCACCTGGACTTCGCTCGGGTTCGACAACAGCCTCTGGTCGCAAGTCGACGTGCTCGATTGCCATGGACGCGAGATCACGGCCAGCAATCTGCGGGGGCGGCGAGTGAACTTCACAGGTAGTCACTTCGAGGAACTGCGGTTCAACAATGCCATCATCAACAGCTGAGTGATTGCGAAGCAGGACTATGTTTGCCCGGTACAGATACCGCAGCTGTTTGAGTTTCCGATGAATCACCGGTTGAGCAATTCGCAACTGACTCCTGAGCTGGTCGACGTTGCCAAGATGTCCGGGAGTCTCGTCAATCACTTCAAAGGCGGCAACGAGCGCAGACAGCATTCAGCCGAGATGTACGGCATCTATCGCGTTGCTGCTTCACGTCGGTGGGTCGTGATGATCAGAAGACAGGGTGCCGTGCTTCGCAAGACATTCGGGTTCGGCCCCTATGGTGGCGAACAGGCCGCGCTGGAGCATGCAAAGCTATGGCGTGATGAGTTGGTCAGAAGTCACCCGCCCACTCAGAAAAAGATACTGGCCACGCGGCCACGCTCCCACAACACCAGTGGAGTTGCCGGTGTCTTCTGTGTGTTCGATGCGAAAGGCACACCTACCGCATGGAATGCCAAGACGGTCCTTGGCCCCGGTCACGTTCTCTCGAAGAACTTCAATATCAAGGCGCTAGGCGATCTGAATGCAAAGCGAATGGCTGTTGCCGAGCGCGAGAAGCAATTGGAGATGATGGAGGGCTTCCCGCATGTCCATGAAGGGGAGACATTGGCCAGGAAATCTGAGCCACGCGCCCTCAACGTCAACCTGCCGGCGCGGCTGATGCCCGGCGAAGAATTGCGTCGCAGCAGTTCAACGGGAATGCCGGGTGTTTTCCTCTTGAGATTTCCTTCAGGTGAACCCAAAGCATGGAAGGCTGCAACACTCCATCGTGGCCGAGCAATCGGACGTGCGTACTTCTCGGTGCGAAAGTATGGCTTTGAGAGTGCCAAGACGTTGGCTATCGCGGCACGGCAAGAGCAATTGAAGCTAAAGGCCATGGATCATCGAAGAATTTAGTGCCTTGACTCAGAGCGAGAAACTCATTTTCAGAAGGCAGCATGGCGTCGGTAAATTCGGCGTCGGTATTTCAATCATGGAGGTACTTTTTTGGCTTACGTATCCAGCAACTATCAGAACAACGCCAGTGCGCCGGTCGGGAAATGGACCTGCGCCCCGACCTCGAGCCTTGCGCCATCCGGCACAGTGCCCAGCGCCAGCGAGACCACCGGGATCAATCTCTGCGGCCAATGTGTTTCCTATGTGAAGAAGGTTTGTCCAACGCTTCCAGCGACCACGAACTGGCGCAAGGGTGCTGCTGTCAAGGACAACAAGGACATCCAACCCGGCACCGTCATCGCGACCTTCAACAGCGGCGGTCACTATCAGGGCCATGCCGCCATCTATGTCGGACAAAGTCCGGCCGGCGTCAACGTCTACGACCAGTACGTGACGCCACCCAGCCCGAAGGCTGTTGGCCCTCGGCTACTGCGCTGGGGTGCGCCCGGCAATTCGAACAATGGGGACAACTTCTATGTCGTCGACTAGGGCCCTCAGCACACTGTTGCTGACCTTGCTGGTGGCCTGCTCGGGCGTTCCCGCGGTGTCGGCCGAGGTTTGCCCGGTACGCACCGGCCAGCCATTGCGCTTCGTTGACGTGTTCGACGGTAAACCTGAGGAAATGGCAACCCTGGTGCCAGATGAGACCGGCAAGTCCTCTGGGCATTGGAGCCTCGGCTACATCTACGAAGCCGGCCGCGTCGTCACGGTGCGCTGCAAATATGCCGACGGCCAGACCTCGGACGTCACGCTGTCCGCGAAGACAGCGCGCTGCGACTACAAGATCAACGCCAAGAAGACGCTGGCGCTGAACTGCAACTAGGCCTTTCGCCGGTCACCCGGTCGATCACATGGCATCGGCGAGCGCGCGAAGCGAATGAACATCGAGCGAGCGTGCTGGCTGTTAGCGAGCCGCCAGCATCGCAATCACGAGCACGATGACGGGCATCAGCCAAACGCCGATGAGCACACCCGACCCGTTGGGCGGTGGAGGTGCTCCGAAGCGGTTGTGGCCTTCGGTACCACCCTTGAAGATCCAGAGTAGCCCGACGAAGGGTATCAGCGTCAGAAGTAGTGTCCAGCCCGGCCAGTCCATGTCGTGCGCACGCCGCATCGCCACGAGTGCGTAAAAGATGGACCAGGGAACCAAGGCCAGGCCGGTGGAGATAGCGATGCCGATCGGCGAAGCAAGACTCGGCGCACCGAGGAAGACGCCCAGCACACCCGTGCTCACGATGCCAACGGCGCCCACGCCGCAAAGCAGGCACGAATAAAACACGTAGGCCAAGAAGCGCAACCGGCCGATGCGTCCCTTGGTGGACCACAGCGTCGCCGACCGGACGCCCATGCGATCTTCATAGACATCGTCCACCGGCACGCTGGGCGCAGCATAGGGATTAGGACTGGTTGTTTTCTTCATAGCGATGAACAAAGCCCAACGAGTGTCCGCGCCCCCACCGAGTCTGTCGTTCCAAAAATGACCCAGCAGAATCTGTTGCCGGACGTTGCCCGTTGTATCTGAAGGCTCAGGATGCCGTCATCCATGACGAGGATCACTCATGCGACGGCGCCGATCGATTTCCGAACGCACGGCGATGCATGCCAATCGCAAATCTTCACCGATCGGCCTCGCGCCACCGGCTTCACCTTTGAGTCGTGAGCCGTCGTTCAGCCCGCAGTTCCACCGACACACGTCCCCCTGCTTCTGGAGCAGGACATCAACGCGAACATGACGGTACACAAACGAATGGCGCATGAGCGTGAAGCCCGCAATGCCTTGCCCTCCAACGATCGGCCGGTGCTAGACTGCCGAGCGAACTGGAGCACCTTGGCATTCTTCTCCTGAGAAGCAAGTAAATCCACCTACAAGGCGCCGGGTAGGCCATCGGTGCGTTGCGAGGCTGTGACAGCCACCCATATCTGTTCTTCAAAGGAATAGCATGAACGCAATCAAAGAAGCCCGCCGGATCATCACGGCCGATCCGAGCAGCGAAGAATCCCGGACTTTGGCCCGCCTGGTCCTGGCGCTGGAATCCGAGGCCGACTTTCCTCTCGCAAGTCTCTACGCGCTGAACCTTGGGACATTCTCCCTTTCGATGGAGATCCTGAAGGAATGGCGACTCGACCGCTACTACGCGCAAAAAGGAAAGCTGCTGGACGTGTCCTACCAGGTCAACATCCTGGCCTCGCACTGACCTTTGTCCGGTGCGGAGCGCGCCGTGATCCTTTCAAGCCAGTTCCGCGTGGTTGTGGAGGAAGTAAGCCCCGGTGCCTTTGCCTGGGCCGTGGTAGAGCACAAGGAAGCGGAGGCCGGCGACCGCCGGATCGCCCAGTCCCAGAAGTCGTTTCCAGAATTCGATGTCGCCTTGGAAGAGGGATTTGCGGCGCTGAAGGCGCTGCCGCAAAGCCCGCGCGCTGGCTGAAGCCGCGGCCAGACAGGCATGTTGGGCGAGGTCGAGCAGCGCGCTTGAGGGGCGGTCTTACGTCTTCGGCGCAAGCCGTGGGCCTGAGTCCTATCGCATGTGCGCCAAGTCCCGGACGTCTGACCGGACCGCCGCGCGATCGGCGCCATGAAGCGGCAGGTTGACAAACAACTCCAATCGGCGACGCAATGCATACAACATCTGGACCGCCGCATGCGCCACCACTTCCACGTGGCGATGTCGGCTGCATCCGGGAACGCCCATAGTGCGGAGTCAGGCTGACCGGGCCACTTTGGCTGAAATGATGACGTTGCCTCGTCAAGTGTGATGACAAACTCGGCGCGCGTTGCATTCGTTCGCATCAATGCATTCCAGTCGCGAGGTGGATAAACCGGAATCGGCATACTCGCGCTGCGCAAGGCGCCAATGGCTGCCGGATGGATGGCTTCGGCGATCATTCCCGGCTGCCCGCACGACAGCGCCAAGAACCGATTTGCCCCGAGGTGCTCAAGGCAGGCCTGCGCCAGGATGCTTCGCAAGGAATTGCGTCGCGAAACGAAGATCACCCCGGTGTTTTTCGACATGTGGCTTGAACTATAGCGAGGCAAACCTGACATCTGACTCCGACGTCAACGCCACCAAGTCTGTGTACCGCGCACCTGAAGCTGTCAAGGTGGCGTCACTAGACACTTACGAAAAGCAGGCGATGCCTCTGTAACAAGTTATGGCTGCTCTCCGTGGATTGGCCCGGTCTACCTGCACATCTAGGCAACCTGCGCGGGAAGTGATGCATGTGCGGCAATCCAGGTGAGAAAAGAGCGTCCAGCGCATCCGAATCGCGGACCTCTCGTCCACGGTTTCGAGCTCCAGGCAATTCGCGACTGAAGTTTCCCTTCAGGTGAAGCTTGCCGCTATTGCCTAGTCTCTAGAGACGGGACACGCTCAATCCACTATTGCCAGTTCGCTGCGATGACGGTATTCAGGCTGCTCTGATAGTTCACCGGAAGCGTTGTCTGACCGGCCGCAGGCGGCGAGAATGCCGCCATGGCCTGCACGAGGTTGTGCACCTGACTGTCGAGCAGAGTTTTCCCATCACTGGTCTTAAACTGTTCGACCTCAGTCGCCTTCATCGTGATCTTGTTGCTAGTTCCGATAATGCTGATTTCCAAAGAGTCGCCATTCTGACGGAACCACAATTGGTCAGCGGCAACGCCCGGTCCGAACAGCACTGTGTCTGTTTCGCCCTGTGCATCCCCGTCTTGCTGGATGACGTCGCTTCCTGAGCCTCGACCGAAGAGGAAGGTGTCATTCCCTGTCCCGCCTTTGAGGTAGTCCCAGCCGGCCGCACCATCCAGAATGTCGTCGCCTGCGTCCCCAATCAGGTAGTTGTTATCGCTGTTGCGCACTCTGAGCGTATCGTTGCCGTCTCCTCCGTGGAGATAGATTGTCCACATCCGGCCCAGGTTTTCCCCGTCCGCCTCGATGACGTTGTTCAATGCGTTGCCGTAGATTTCTGCAATGTCATCGCCGCCGCCGTTATGCACCGCGACCAGATTCTCGATGTTGGCAGCCAGATCGTAGCGCCCCTGAAAGAGGCTGGAGAAGATAGTGTCAACGCCTTCGCCAGCGAGTTCAACGACAACATCACCTAGGTCGTCGACCTTATAGGTGTCATTGCCCGCGCCGCCTGTCATGGTGTCGGCCCCCCAACCGCCGTCGAGCGTGTCGTTGCCTGCCGTTCCTCTCAGGATGTCGTTGCCCGAGGTCCCTGTGAACGTTTGCCCAACGGGCGCAGTCACGGTGAGTTGCAGGGGTTGATTTGCACTTGCGCCTGATCTGTCGGTCGCAGTGATCCGCAGGTCCAGATTTCCGGCGTCTGCAGGACCCGCCTTGCCGCTGAGTGTGCGCGTCGCCGCATCGAAGCTCAGCCAAGCGGGCAGCGCCGCACCGTTGCTGCGCGTGACTGTAAAGGAGAGCGTGTCGCCCGCGTCCGAATCCGCGAACATGGTCACAGGCAAGACGTAGCTCCACTGGACATCGCTGGCGATGGTTTGTGCAGCAACGGGAGTGCCAATCGTGGGTGCGTCATTTGTGTTGGCAATGGCCAGGGCCAGTGTCGTCGAGATATTTCCTCCCGCTGGATCAGTGGCGATCACCTTGAGCTCCACGGGACCCACGTCGGCGTTGAGCGGCGTTCCCGTGAAGGTCCGACTCGCCGCATCGAAGGAAAGCCAGGACGGCAAGGCTGCACCATTTGCCAGCGTTGCGCTGAGATTCAAGACCACGCCACTTGCAGTAGCAAACGTGTCGACAGGCAATACAAAGGTCCATGCAGTGTCTTCGACTGCATCCTGTGCATTCAGCAAATGCCGGACCGTGGGCGCGGACGCGATCGCGAGCGAATCGAACTTCGAGGCGCCCCAAGTCGTTCCATCAGCAAACTTGAACTGTCGTACGGGGCTGGCCTCGGAATTCGGATCGCCGTTCTGGAAGAAGCCCGCAATCAGCACCCGATCACCAGTGCCTGCAATGCTCAGTATCAGGTCCGCGCCATCTGCCGAACGTGTGGCCAAGACATCCGAAGTGAGAATGCCTTGCTTGAACTGCAACGTGCTGATCTGCGTCCGCGCTGTCTCTGTGCTCCGAATCTCATCGCCCCCGTCGCCACGGCCAAACAGGTAGGTGTTGCTGCCGGCTCCGCCATCCAGCAAATCATTGCCGGCGCCGCCGTCCAGGATGTCGTTGCCGTCGCCGCCTTTCAAGGTGTCCTGACCAGAAGCACCGAGGAGGGTGTCATCACCACCAAGCCCCTCAAGCGTGTCACCACTGCCAACAGCGGTCAGGGTATTGCGGTTCGAGTTTCCTCTCAGCAAATTGACCGAGGAGTTCCCCGTGCCATTGATGGCAGCGTCGCCGCTGAGAATCAGGTTCTCGACGTTGGCACCGAGGGTGTAGCTGATGCTTGAGACCACCGTATCAACACCCCAGCTCGTACCTGTGAAGCCTTGATGACCAAGTGCATTGAAAAAGCCCGAGCTGAGCATGTTGTCTGCTGCAAACTGGCCGGCGCTCGCAGGCATTGAGAAACTATCTCCTTGCTCCAGCACAACATCGTCGGCACTGTCCACCACATAGGTGTCGTCACCCGCTCCACCAGCCATGAAATCGGCTCCGCCACGCCCATCGAGATAGTTGTCGCCCTGATTGCCGAAAAGCGAATTGTTCAATCCATTGCCGGTGGCATCCAGATCTGCATTGCCTGCCAGTACCAGATTCTCAACGTTCCTTGTCAGGGAGAAGTCGATGTAGCTGATGACGGTGTCGTTTCCGGCATTGGCCTCCTCTATGACGATATCGAAGGCATTGCCGACGACGAAGACGTCGTTTCCGTCATCTCCTTGCATACGATCCGCATCGTTTCCGCCATACAGCCAGTCGTTGCCAGCTCCTCCGTAAAGGGTGTCATTGCCGTCATCGCCGTAAAGCACATCGTCACCAGCATCCCCGGACAGCGCATCGTTGCCATCGCCGCCATGCAGCCGATCACTTCCGTCACCGCCATAGAGGCGGTCATCGCCAGTTCCACCAGACACGGTATCCGCGCCAGCGCCTCCGAGGATGACGTCGTTTCCTTTGCCGCCATAAAGGGTGTCGCTTCCAGTGCCGCCATCGATGACGTCATTACCCGAATCGCCGTAGACGATATCGTCGCCGGCAGCGCCCCACACGATGTCGTCGCCCGCACCAGCATAAATTTGGTCTACAGCATCACTGCCTTGGACCTGGTCATTGCCCGCACCGCTTGACGTCGTTCCGCCCTGCGGAGCAACAGTGATCTTGTCGTCCGGGGTTGCACTGAATTCGTCGGTGCTTGCACCGAACTTGACATCGGCAAGTTGGCCAATGGATCCATCCACGCGTGTGTATTGACCAATGCCGTAGACAGTATTTCCCGAGATGGTACTTACTGCGTTATTGCTAGTCAGTGAAAGGGACTCAATCCCTCTTTGCGCGAGTGTGCGCAACTCGTCGGGCGTCTGTACGCCGTCTTCATTCGCGTCCTGCCAAACATAGAAGCTGTTCCACTTCTCATCAGCAGCTGACAGTTTTCCGTCGTGGTTCGTATCGAATGCGGCTAATCCCTGAAGATCAGTTTGCGCGCCTGGTACGTACCCCTTGAAGCGGATTTCGTCGCGCTGATTGATTGAACCATCGCCGTTGGCATCGTAAGCCAGAAGCCCATCAGTCCCGGCAATCCAGCCGGTTCGCTCCCGGATGCCATCGCCAGTGAAGTCGTAGAAGGCGTGTGACTCTCGCGCAGAGATGAAGCGAAAGCCATTTCCGTTGAGGTCGAGAACGATAGGCGCGCTTTCGCCACCGCCTTCTCCACCGCCGCCTTCTCCACCGCCACCTTCTCCACCGCCACCTTCTCCACCGCCACCCTCTCCACCGCCACCGCCTTCGCCGGAGCCCTCACCGGTACCTTCGCCGGACCCTTCGGTCTCCCCAGTTCCTTCAGTCTCACCCGTCCCTTCCGTCTCGGTCTCGGTCTCGGTCTCGGTCTCGGTCTCGGTCTCGGTCTCGGTCTCGGTCTCGGTCTCGGTCTCGGTCTCGGTCTCGGTCTCGGTCTCGGTTTCGGTCTCGGTTTCGGTTTCGGTTTCGGTTTCGGTTTCGGTTTCGGTTTCGGTTTCGGTTTCGGTTTCGGTCTCGGTCTCGGTTTCGGTTTCGGTCTCGGTCTCGGTCTCGGTCTCGGTCTCGGTCTCGGTTTCGGTTTCGGTCTCGGTCTCGGTCTCGGTCTCGGTCTCCGTCTCGGTTTCGGTCTCCGTCTCGGTCTCATCGGATTCGTCGGATTCGTCGGATTCGTCGGATTCGTCGGATTCGTCGGATTCGTCAGAAGTAGCGTCGCCATCTGCGGGGGCAGTGCTCGGGTTCCCACCTGGGCCATCGGGTCCGCCTTCTCCACCGACGGTCTCTCCATCCCAAATTCCGGCCCCGCTATGGAGCACATCCTCGTTCTCCACCTTGACCTGTAGGTCCGTCACCCCTCCGTGGCCATCACTGACGCGAACCACGAAAGCATCATCCTTGCCCTCGAGATCGCCGCCAAAATAACTCCACGCACCGGTCTGCTCGTTGAGAACCAAGGTGCCGTATCGCGTCGTCTGAACCAGCTTGTAGGTCAGCGCACTCGACGGATCATCTGCATCGCTTGCACTCACGACGCCTTGATGTGGTGTCGCAAGAGAGATCGGGCGCCAGGTAGATGCCGTGTCGCCAAAGGGTCCCGACATCACCCCGGTCCCCCAGTACATGGCTCCATCCCTGAACCCGATCAATCCGTCCTCCGAGGCCAGGGTTGCGTGCGCAAAACTGACGATGCCTTGGCCGTTGACCGGGCTGCCCAACACTGGATTGGCGGGCAATGCGTACGACACCACCTCCTGAGAACTGTCAGGGTCCACACGCCGCGAAGATTGCACCAGATCTTCCCAGCGGGCGAATCTTGTCCCCGTCGAACTACTGACCACCGGCGCATCATTGACTTGCGCAACATCCACAACCGCCGTGGCCACGCTCGTTTGCCCCGCGGCATCAACGATGCTGTAGCTAAAGCTGGCGGTCCCATTGAAGTTCGCCGACGGCGTGAACGTGATGGTCCGCTTCGTTGCATCAAATGAGGCACTGCCGCCCACTGTTGCCGTGATCGCCCCAAACGACAATGGGCCCGCGCCCTTATCGTTGTCGAGCAACTGGTCGATACTGACGGTGATCGCAGTATCTTCCAGACCATCCATCAACTCATCCACGGCAATCACCGAGCCGTCGGCGCTCAAATGCGTATGTGCTGAGCGCTCCGTGGAGTTGGTGCTCTTCGAGTAGTCATAGAGCGCCGAAGCCAGTAGGTTGGTCTCTCCGGTCTCCTTTACAACCAACAGGCTGTTGCCCGACATCTGGGTGATGAAGCCCGCGCTGTCGGCTTGCAATCCTGTTGCCGCCATGGACCGGCTCACGCCGTTGGCCGTGAAGCTCCCCGATCGGATGTCGAGCTCGCTGATACCCAGTTGGGCCAGCGTTCGCAGTTCGTGAGTCTGAATCTGGCCGTCGTGATTGATGTCTTGCCAGACATTCAAATGAGAAAAGACGGCATCAATGTTCGTGAGTTTTCCGTCGCCGTTGGCATCAATCTCGTTCAGTACGGACAACCCTCGCCTGCTCATATCGACTTGGGAGTCGCTGAACATCTCGTGGCCACCACTGATGCGACCGTCACCGTTTCGATCGAGCACCAGAATCCCGTCGCGCGCACTGATCCAGTTGGTTTCCTCGACGAATCCATCGTCGTCCACGTCGTAAAGGACGCTGCCGCCACTGGCTGCATCAGTCACCTGGATGCCGTTGCCATCGAGATCCAGAACGATTGGGCGAGCAGTTTGCGTGCTCTGGCCTGTGACGCCGCCAGCGTTGCCCGCCGAGGCATCACCAGGATCCGTCGCGTACAACTGGCCGGTGGCCTGTGCGAACTGCAATGTGGTGAAGCCGGGCACCGGGTTCGTACCGCTCGCAGCCTGCGCATCGATGGTTTGAACCATCCACTTTGGCGCGACAGCTCCGGCATCGAGGGCCTTCTCGATGAACAGCTGCGTCAGGCTCTTGAAGAAGTCCGGGCTGCTGGCCACATCGGATCCATCGGGAACCGCAATGAGATTACCGTCCTTGTCAAAGGCGCGGGCGGTCACCACGCCGGTCTTCTCATCGCGCCAGCTCAGCGTGAAAGCACCATCGCCTTGCGAATTTCCTGAGAAGCTCAGCCACGGTAAGCGTGCTGCGATGATGCCCATTCCCTCTGTATCCTGGATCACGGTTTCCAGTGCGGACATAAGGTGGTTCAGAGCATTCACGGTGGTCTGTTCGCCCCCGTCCCCTCCCTGCAGAAGCTGCGCATGGACGTGCTCACCGTCGCCATTGCTCAGGAAGACGCCCGATCCCCAAGGCTCAGGGTCGTCCTGGAGAATGCTGTAGGCAATTCCGACAATGGCGACGATCCAGCCGACTGGGCCCGCCCAACTCACACCAGCCGCGTCAAGGATGCCCAGGCCAGAGGACACGACGCCAAACTCATCACCATTGGAAATGGCGTTGAGCAGGCTCAGGTAGGGGACAATCTGGCCGATTCCAGCAGCGGCACCATCGACGAATCCCTGATCCTGTAGAAGCTCGAATGCCGCTTCGGAATTTCCGCTCGCAAAAAGATCAGCGATTTGCCCGTGCATCACGCGGCTGATCCCTCTCAGGGCATCTCTACTCAGGATCGCACCGCTGTTGATTGCGCCCAGGGCATCTCCACGGTCCAACGCGTCTCGCAGCCCAACCGCGGCGTTGACGCTGCCCAGCACAGTGGAAATATCGGTCAGTAGCTGGTAGTCCGCCTCCAACTGGGGTCTGCCTTGCGTGTCGTAGATGACCTGGCCGCTCCCATCAAGTTGTGCATGGCGCAGCACACTGGAAGCGATGCCGAAAACGCCGGAGGCGATGGGCAGTGGCTTGCCGCTTTTAAGGCCCGCAATCAGGCTCTGAACGCTTGTGAGCGCATCGCCGAAGCGGTGTGCATCAGCCGACGCGTACCAGCCGGCGGTGCCCGATTCGCTGCCCGGCGCGGAAGCCACGCCATCCGCGTCATTCGAATCGGCGGCAGCAATCAGTTGATTGACAGCACCATCGTTACGGCCCTGCCAAAAACCTTGGAGGTCAACCTCGAGTTCACCGAAGGCCGAATTGACAAGATCACCATCGATCACTGGTTGACCATCGATGGAAATAATACCGGTCAGGGAGATATTTCCCTCGGAAGTCAGGCTGGCGCGAAAGACAACAGATCTACCATCGATGACTTGTGACAAAGTGCCGGTCGAAGAGCTGCCGCCACTGCTTATTTCAAAAAGGCCATTTCGAATGACGTCCCCATCAACGTCCAGTTGTGTGATCGCGACTTCATCAGGCTGGGCAGCGCCCGGCAAATAGGTAGTAACCGTAGAAAATCTGCCACCAGTTACGGAGTCTGGAGATATTTCAGTGCGTCGAATGAGATTGTGATCGGCATCGAATACCTGAATGCTCTCCCTGTTAGTGTTGTAGTTCGAACTATCGACAATCGATGCACCGCCATCCAGAATGGAAGTGATTGTCTGAGAATTCAATCTCGGCGCTGCGGCGCCAACTCCAACATTTCCCCTGGGGTCATAGTTTTTTGTAATGGAGCCTGTTGCGGTGTTTGCCGTTACGGACCAATAACCATTGTCATCCTGAGTGACTGAAGTGATTTGCTGCTGCGTCAAGCCAGACCACGCTGCCGCATATTGGCGCATGTTTTGTTCAAAATAAGACGTGACTCCTGGGTCATTTGATGGCTGTGAATTCAGATAGGCATCTCGCGCGGCAATCACTGATTTATCGAACTTCTGCTGAGTTGTTAACGACGAATCAGCATTAATGGCGGCAAGAGCTACATCGATAGAGCTGCTCGCGCCCGCCGAAAAACTTATAGGGTCAACATAGAAGACCTTACCATCGACTGTAAATGGTATGCCCTGTAGTTCGTAGTCTGCTCGCCCCTCTGTAGCGACTGCACGGGCTTCAGTCAGGCTTCGCCCAATGCTGTAGTCGCCTGGAGATCTGTAGTCAGATGGATTGGCGATGCCGACAGCTGGATTTCGTGCATCCGCATCATGCGAGGCTTCATGCCCTCCTTCGATTGCAAGATAGAGGGCATTATTAAAAACATCCAAAGACGTCGGACCGGTCCTGAAGTAGGTCTGGTCGACGTAAATCGCCTTTGGAAGTTCTTCTGTTCCCACCGAATTATAGAAAATCCCGGTTCTTGTGCTTATTACATACGGCGTGTTGTTGGCAGCTGCAGCTTCATATCTCGCCACCAAAGTAGGCGATGAATTAATAATATCCATCTGAAGCTGAGTCCATTTTGCAGCAGGCAAATTGACGCCAGTCCCAACCTGGAAAAAACTTTGGCCATTGGCCATCTTCATGTCAAGCGATACTGCCATTTTTTAATTCCCCTCTTTGTATACGACTCCGACCACAATCTCTTTCAAACACCGATCACGGCCACCAATAGAAAAACCAACAAACTGCTCCTGGCTCGCCAAATACTTGCGCGCCCGGTGAAATGAAGGTGCATTCGGATCGCGTACGTCGTACATGAGGCTGGAGGGCTCATACACGAGGTCATGTGGAAAGAAGCGAGGTATTTTCCATTCCGGGAAACATCCTGGGGCCGGAAAAATCACCCGAAGAATTTTTCTCTTATTACTCGAAAATTCTTTGGAGACCGCTATTTTTTGACCGCGGAACACCCCACTCTTCATTTCAAATCCAACCCCCAGTGCTGGCCCTGAAAATGACTCCGGCTTAGTGTCTTTGGGAAATTCTCCTAATTTGTAGCCGATCCGTTTCTCGTAGAAGCTCTCATCGTCAAGTACACCGTTAACGAATCCATAATCAAGCTCCGCCAGAAGTTGCTCTACGGTGCTTATTTCCGAATTGGATTTTGGAGCCCCGGCACACCCTAAAAAGACGAGTGGAAATAAAACCCCTCCCGCAATCAAATGAGCAACTTCCGAGCGGGCAATCTTTGCCCTGCGATTCAAATAATTGCGTGCTTGAAGGATCAACATCTTCATGTTTGCCTCATTTTTTGATTGGCGCATCAGCTTTATTGGAATCCGCCTGATGGAGGTCCAATTCCTGAGGAGTGCGCTCTGTTGTTCCGGTCGAAGACGTGGAAAGTACGCCGGCTGATTGCGGCTTCGGGCCGCTCGCCGAAGCGACCAGGCCCACGCGATGCAGGAACTCCTGCACCTTTGGCTGCCAGATCCGGGGATACTTCGTGAAGAGGCCGTGCCCCCCGCCTTCGCCCTGAGGCGGGAACTGCACGAACTCGCCGTTTCCGCCCGCATCCTTGAAGGCCGAGAACCACTCACGCGGATAGGTGGGGCCGAAGTACTCGTCGTTCTCGGTGTAGATCCACAGGGTTGGAATGTGCGTAGTCTTCCCGTACTGAGCGAACATGCGTTCCAACAGTTGCGGCGCGCACGGGCGTTGTGGGCGGTTCTTGGGATCGCCGCCTCCACCGCCTGCAAAATTGATGGTGGCGATCACGCCTTCCGGACTCTTGGCAGCCGACGTGATGGCCACGGTCCCCCCGAAGGATTGCCCAACGAGCACAGAGCGCGTTCGATCTGCATCGGGGCGCGCACGAACGGCTTCCAGCACGGTCATCGTCTCTATCGCCGCTGCCTCATAGGCGGGCTCATAGCGCTTGACGTTGCACGCACCACTATCTTCGATATCCTCTCCACCGGTCACGCCGTAACCGATGCGCGTCGGAACAGCGACGATGAATCCTTGCGCCACAAAATACCGGGAGGCCACCGAATACCTGGCTCGTCCCATGTTGGCTCGCTCAACGGCATCGGCCGAGCGTCCATGATTGAGAATCAGGATGGGTGCCGGTGTCGGATTGCGGTCGTCCCAAAAGACTGTGACCTTGATCGCATGCTCGATCGGCTTGCCATACGCATTGCTGATCTTGACCGGCACATCCAATTGGTCTTCGTTCAAGGCGGCCGCAGCTTGGTGGCAGGCTCCCCACATCAGCAAGAGCCCGAGGATCAAGCCCGGAGGACAAAGCGGTGTCGTTTTCACGATCGTTGTCCCTCCTTGCCAGGCTCGCTTGCCTTCAGTTCCAACTTGGCGATGGCGGCGCTGACATGCTCAATGTCTTTGAAAGTTGCAACGCCTGCGATGCGACTGAGGAAAGCGTCCTTGGAAGCTTCGGTTTCCAGTAGGACCTGGGCAGCCTCGTCCATCTCGCTCAAGATATCTTGAGCAGCCTCTGCCAGCGGTTGCTTGCGCGCCGCCGCGTAACTCAGAAGCGTGGCTCCGTCCAGCCCCGGCGGCATGGCGCCTCCCGCGGCCAAAACAGCCTGCGCGATGCGTGCTCGATGCTTGAGCACCAGGTCGTCCAACAGATAGTGCGAGACATAGGGGCGGCGCAGTCCGTTGACACGTTCCCGCAGTTGGATGCGCAAGCGAAGCTGCTCACGAGCCAACTCGTCCGCAGCGGGGACGGCGACGATGGTTCGCGGCGTCGTGTGCGAAGGCTGGACCGCGAAGCGCGCATTGAGCTCTGGGGCGACCTCTTCCAGCAGGCGGGCGCGCAGATCAATCAATTCCGTTTGCGTGCGTGCTTCGTCGATCGACACGGTGAGACTCTCACGCAGCGCTTCCGTCTCGCGCAGCATCCGGGCTTGTGCTTCGTGTGCGTCCACGACACGCTGCGCCATCTCGCGCACGGTGCAGCGTCTCGCGGCCGCCGCGGCAAGCAGATAGCCTCCGGACGAAGGTTGCATGCCTTGCTCGATGAGCTCACGCGCCTCCTGGAGCTTCTCCTCGCGGACCTGCTCACCCAGGACACTCGATGGTGCATAAGGACGCCGGACCGTGTCGATCTTTTCCCGAAGCAGCGTTCTAAGCGCGTCCTTGTTGTTCTCCAGAAGAGGATCGACGCCTTGCCTGGGCTTGGCGGCACCAGCATCAACGAACTCATGGCCATTGAATCGCCAGCGCCAGCAATTGCGCAACGTCATTCCCTTGGGCAGTGAGCCGCGAAAGGGACTGACGTAGTACCAATCCCCCTGACCCGGGGGCACGTAGTCCGGATCATCCGTGAAATAGACTACCCGATAGGACTTGACCTGACTGACGACGAGCCAGTCCGTCTCAACGAACGCGGGAGTCACGACTCTGGGGCCTTCGCCCGGTCTTTCGGCCACTTCAGTTTTCATAGTAAGGATGGATATCGAACGCCAATAGACCGGACGTATTGCTCGCTGCCACTAGCGTTCCGTTGCGCAGGGTGGGGGGCTGATGGAAGGTCCCTGGCAGCTTTCCTTCCCAGACCTTGATTTCCCGCTGCGGATCGAACACCGCGAGGTGGCCTTCTCGTGACAGAACCGCGCAAAAGCGCCCATAAGGAACAGCCTGCCAGCAGCCAGGGCTGCGAAGGCGACTGAGCCAACGCAATTCGCCGGTCTCGACATCAAAGGCGCTGATGTGCCATTTGCCATCCATCACGATGACGCAGTCATTCATGACGAGCGGGAACTGATGCCAGAGTCCTTCGCCATACCGCACGCTCCAGATGAGCGCACCGTTCGAGGCGTTGCGACATTCGAGATGCCCACGCTCGGTTGCGGTGAGAATCAGATATCCGATTGACGTCTCAACCAGCGATGGGCGACCTCGAACCAGACCTTTCGTCTGGGTTTTCCATGCGAGCTCCCCTGTTGTCGTGCGCAAAGCGATCAGTGCTTCGTCATTGCAAGGCGCAATGACAAGGCCAACCTCGGGACACAGCAAGGAGCTCCCTGGAGGCCACCAGGCATGCTCCCGCTTCCACAGGAATCGGCCTGTCTCGAGGTCAAGGCACTGAAGGTGGCCGATGGGTCGACCTTCATTCCATTGCTCCGTATTGATGAAGACGCGCTGATGCACCTCGTCGATGCAGGGGGTGGCGTGGATGCTCGAGTCGATCTTGCGCCGCCACAAAGGCTCCCCGGTCGTCGCATCGAGCCGGGTGACCGTACCGTCGTAACAGCCATAGATAACACTTCGGCCCACGCCTTGCAGCAACTGCACAATGCCCTTTTTTGGTCGAGCGAGACTCGGCGTCATCCATTCGATTTCGCCCGTTTGCAGGTGATGGCGCCAGACTTGGCTGTGATCGTCCGCTACCAGTACCGCGTCATCAACGATGACAGGCGCACATTTGGTGGGGTAGCCCGTTGCGTGGTTCAACGCGAATCGCCACCACCGCGGCTCTTCCGAAACGAAATCGGGTGCGCCTCCCTTCATCAAAGGCGGCATGGCATCAAAGCAATCCCTCGATAGACCGATGTCATGGCGTGTGAACAAGGCAAGAACCGGTGCAGTGGAGACTCCGATCTGCCGAGAGCCCAGCGGCTCCCACATGTCGAAGAACAACCCGACGGCGCGCAGTTCGACGGCGACTTTGTCGGCAGAGAGCGCTTTCTTGACCAGTGGTAGCGCTGAACCGGCTTTCATGAAATCGTCGACGAAGACAGCACGCTTTCCATTCGCTGCAAAGCGATTGCCCTCAACCCATTTCTTCTGGTTGCGATCCTTGCGCTGGTCACGCACCATCAGCACCTGCAGATTTCGACCTTCGTTGAGAGCAGCGGCGGCGATGCCGTAGAGAAGTGGCGTCGAGCCAAAGCCTGGCCCGACCAGCACTTCCGGTTTGAAGTCGCGCAGCAACTCCCACATCAGGACTCCTGCGTATTGCGCGTTCTTGGCGTCGGTGAGAAGAACGCGAAAATCGAAGCTCAGTTGCTCACCAAACCGCATCCCCGTGCTGTAGATCTGCCGCCTCAGATACTCCCATTCCGGTCTGTGTCGGATGCGTTCGGGAAGGCCGGGCGGCCGGCGACCATATTCTTGGACAGTTGACAATACCGCGCTCAATTCAACGCTCCCTCAAACTCTCGCTCGTTGCTCTTTGAACTGGGCTGAGCAGGAACTCGATGATTCGCCGTTTGCCCGTCTTGATCTCCGCAGTGAGGTTCATCCCCGGAGACAGCTTGATCGGCCTGCCATCCACATCGATGGTTGTCGAACTCAGGTTGAGCGTGACGGGGAAGATCGCCCCGCGCTTCTCGTCATTGACCGCATCGGCCGTCACCGTCTTCACGGTCGCGTTCACCGTGCCGTAGCGCGTGTACGGGAACGTCTCCAGCTTGATCGCCGCTTCCTGCGTCGGACTCACGAAGCCGATGTCCTTGTTCTCCAGCGTCACCTCGGCCGTCACCTGCGCCCCGTCGGGCACGATCACCATCAGCGGCTGCGCTTCCGTGACCACCCCGCCTTCGGTGTGCGCGGCCAGTTGCTGCACCGTGCCTGCCACTGGGGCCTTCAACGTGGTCAGCCGCTCGCGTTGACCCGCCTTGGCCAGGTCCTGCGTGCCTTGCTGGCGCTTGAGTTCGGCTGCAGCTTCCCGCGTCCTCAGGCTGTGCTTCGTCTCGGCGATGTAGGCCGCTCTGGTGTTCTCGCTCTCCCTCAGCGTGGCGTTGGCTTCCGCCAATCTCGCTCGCTGGGTTGCAAGGTCCCGCTCCATCTCGATGCGCTCGCGCGTGCGGTCCTGGTTCGCATGGCTGGACATGAAGCCCTGGTCGGCCAACTGGCGGAAGTCGGCTTCTCTTTGTCTTGCGATGGGGAGCGTCGTCTCCAGCTTGGTGACCACCTCGCGCGCAGTCGCAATCTCGGCCTGCCGCCGGTTGATCTCGGCGGCCGCCTTGGCCAGCTTGGCCGTGATGTCGCTCCATTCGTCATTCAGCTCCGCGCGGGCTGAACTCAGGTCTTCGTCGGTCCAGCCTTGTGGAATCGTCTTGCCTAGATCCGGCACATGTCCGTCAGCGGCGTTGGGAGTAGTCGTCAGGGCCTTCAGCAGTGCCCGAGTCCGCATGACCTCGGACTGCGCCGACTTCAGTTGCTCATTGACGTTCGTCCTGTCCGCAGTCGCCATCGTGGGATCGAGCTCGACCAGCGGTTGGCCTGCTTCGACATGGTCGCCATCCCTTACCAGCACCCGCTTGACCACGCTCACCTCCAGCGGCTGGATGATCTTGGTGCGCTCGCTCACGATGATCTTGCCCGGCGCCACCGCCACGATGTCGACCTGTCCGAAGATGGACCACGCCAGCGCGATGAGGAACAGTGCAATCAGCGCGTAGGCCAGCCGCCTGGGAGCCGGGTGTACGGGGGTGTCCTGCAGGCTCAGTGCTGCGGGCAGGAAGGCGGCTTCGTCGGCCAGACGCTTCGGGCCGGCCAGTTCGTGGCGGTGCTTCCAGGCGGCCTTGAAGATCGCGCCGTAGCACCCCAGCAGCTCGAACACCGGATGGCGAACACTGGGTGCATTGGCCGCAGGAGCAGTGGTGGAGACTTCTGGCGTCATGCGGGAGCTCCTATGCCCTTCGAGCCTTCCGTCTCCGTCGGATGCCCACCACCCTGCATGTTCCACAGGTGCGCATAGATGCCCTTGGGCCTGCTCAGCAGGCTCTCGTGCGTGCCGCCTTCGACGATCTTGCCCTTGTCCATCACGATGATGCGGTTGGCATGGCGCACCGCGCTCAGGCGGTGGGCAATGATGAAGACCGTTCGCCCCCTGCAGATGTGCGCCATGTTGCGCTGCACGATGGCCTCGCTCTCGTAGTCCAGCGCGCTGGTGGCCTCGTCGAAGATCAGGATGCGCGGGTGGGTGAAGAGAGCCCGGGCGATGGCGATGCGCTGGCGCTGCCCACCGGACAAGGAGGCTCCTTGCTCACCCACCATGGTGTCGTAGCCCTCGGGCAGCTCGCTGATGAACTCGTGGGCCCCGGCCAACTGGGCAGCCTGGATCACCGCGTCCAGCGGCGCCGCCGGGTCGACGATGGCGATGTTCTCCCGCACGCTACGGTTGAAGAGGGTGTTCTCCTGCAGCACCACGCCCACCTGCCTTCTGAGCTGGGCTGCATCGATCAGGCTGATGTCGATGCCGTCGACGAGCAAGCGCCCTTGCTCGGGCGAGTACAGCCGCTGGATGAGCTTGGTCAGCGTGCTCTTGCCCGAGCCCGAGCGCCCGACGATGCCGATGACCTCGCCGGGGCGCACATCGAGGCTGACGCCGTTGAGCACGGGGGCTGCCTCGGGGCGGTAGCGGAAAGTGAGGTTGTCCAGCGTCACGCGGCCCTTCAGAGCCGGGAGCTGGGCGGCGGTGCTCGGCGGTACCTCGGTGCGGGTGTTGAGGATGTCCCCGAGCCGGGCCATGGAGATGCCGGTCTGCTGGAAGTCTGTCCACAGCTGGGCCATGCGCATGATGGGCTGCGACACGCGCTGGGCGAACATGTTGAAGGCGACGAACTGGCCGACGGTGAGTTCGTTGCTCATCACGAGGTGCGCGCCGTACCAGAGGGTGGCGGCATTGACGAGCTTGCCAATGAGGTTGACGCCTTCGTGCGCCCAGCTTGCGAGGTTCTGGGTTCTGAAGCTGGCCGAGACGTAAGCCGCGAGTTGGTTGTCCCAGCGCCGGGCGAAGGCGGGTTCGAGCGCGGTGGCCTTGACGGTCTGCACGGCACTGACGGTCTCCACCAGCATGGCCTGGTTCTCTGCGCCGCGTGCGAACTTCTCGTCCAGACGCCGGCGCAGGATGGGCACCACCGCCAGGCTCAGGCCGAAGTACAGCGGCATGCTCGCGAGCACGATCAGGGTCAGCGGCACGCTGTAGAACAGCATGACGGCGACGAAGACGATGGAGAAGACAACGTCCAGCAGCACCGTCAAGGCGTTGCCGGTCAGGAAGCTGCGGATGTTCTCGAGTTCGCGCACGCGGGCGACCGAATCGCCGACGCGCCGGGCCTGGAAGTAGGCCAAGGGCAACTGCACGAGGTGACGAAAAAGGCGCGCACCGAGCTCGACGTCGATGCGGTTCGTGGTGTGGCTGAAGACGTAGCTCCGAAGGCCATTGAGCAGCGACTCGAAGATGACGACGACCAGCAGGCCGATGACGAGCACATCGAGCGTGGTGAGGCCGCGGTGCACGAGCACCTTGTCCATGACGACCTGGAAGAACAGCGGGCTGACCAGCGCGAACAGTTGCAGGATGAAGGAGATGAAGAGCACCTCGCCGAGCAGCTTGCGATGCTTGACCAAGCTGGGGATGAACCAGGAGAAGTCGAACTTAGCGAGTTCGCCTGCGAGGCTTGCGCGGCTGGTGATGAGGATGAGTTCGCCTGTCCAGTGCGAGGCGAAGACTTCCAGGGGTTCGATGACGGGGCGGCCGTTGGCAGCGGAAGGGTCTTGCAGCAGGACGCGTTGGGCATCGCATTGGGCGAGGATGACGAAGCGTTCCTGGCCGGATTCATCGCGCAGCACTGCCAATGCTGGCAGCGGCGTCAGGGACAGGCGATCGAGCGTCGTGCGGGAGGACTTGGCCTTCAGGCCCAGGTGTTTGGCTGCGCGCAGCAGCGTGGCGGTGTCGACAGCTTCAGAGGATGCGAGACCCAGCTGATGGGAAAGCAGCGACGCATCGGCTGCGATCTGGTGGAAGCGTGCGAGGGTGCAGAGTGCAACCAGCGCAGGAAGCACTCCACTTGCCGTCGTGGCCGAACTCGCTGCTGCGGTTTCCCACGCAGCAGCGCCTTTTTCTGCATCTCCCACTCCTCATCCCCCGAGTGTTGTTGTATCTCTTGAACGGGAACCCTCAACTGGCGGAGATCTATGTCCCGGCGCAGTAAGAAAAAGTCATCGTGCGCCGGAAATATGTCAAAAACATTACAAACAACTCGTGCTTCTTTTTCTTCAGGCGCGATGCGGCTCTCGGGCGCTTGCATCAAGCTAATGACGAAGAACGCCAGACGCTCATGCGGTTGTGAGAATGCACTCCCAAGGCGTTGCTACGCTGGTGCAAATTGCGCATTCCTTGTCGACATACTCAAAGTCGAGCAGCCGGCCTCTTGAAGCCGATCAACACTGGCAGTCTCCAACACGGCGCCCAAAGCATCCTTGTCTGATGCTGCCCCAAACACACGTTCAATCAATCCGATCCTCCGGAGAGGTCTGCGGCGCAAAAGTCCGGCCGGAGGATTCAGAGGTCCATGGAAGCGCGATTCGCATTTAGCGACAGCAAATTTGAATCCATTCGCATTTTTCGACGTCGCTTACGGATGATGTCGGAGTCGGATGTCAGGTGCTGCGCATGACCCAGGGCACTTCTTGCGGAAATATATGCCAAGCGGATGGCAAGTTGAGCGTTTTGCAGTACCTCGCTCTACCCCCAGCTTGGTGCATTTTTGACAGATCGCACTGGCTTTCGCCTGCGGTCGAAGTCGCGCAAAAGAAAATGAATCGGCCATCTGGCTTATCACTTTCTAGTGTGGACTGAGGCCTACTTTTGCCTTAGATTCGGCCGATCGAACTGAAATCAATCGCTCGCAGCCATTGAAGATCGCTGCCATCAATGCGTCAGGAGGAGAGCTTGACTGGTGGACTGCATATGGATCGCCGCCGCTTTGTGGCCCAGTTAGCCGCCGCTGCGTGTGCAAGTCGCTTGCTAAGCGGATGCACGCCCGCGCAGCTTCAATCCAGCTCGCGGGCACCTCCCTTTTTGATTGATGTTCATTGCCACGTGTTCAATGCCTCGGATTTGCCTGTCCGCGGATTCATACAACAAGTGGCACTTGGTGATGAACAACATCAAGTCGCTTTAGGCCCAGCTGATCGGGCAGCACTGCCGTGGCTTGCCGCAGTGCTCGTCGAAATGCTTGGGAGTGGCGCCAAAACTGCTGACGCGGAATTGGCAGAGCTTCAACGAGGAAGCTCAAGCGGTACGGCTGGCGCATCGCGAGCCGAGCAGGCGTTGACTGATTCCATCAGCGTTGTGCTCGGCACAGATGGCCGAACTCGGCGGAGCAGTTTGACTGTACCGCTTCCAACGGATGGCACGGGTCGATCACTGCTGCTATCTCGAATCGATCAAGAGACGAGGCGCACAGGTCGAACCAATCTGGTTACGCCCGAAGATGCACGCGAAATGGCGCGTGGACTGTTGAGCGGCAGCGGCGAGATTTCGCGCTATATACAGTGGATTCAAGTTTTGCTTTTGGACCGTCGAGACATCGTTTCTCGGCTGGTGTCTCTCTATGCGCCGGAGGGCAAGTCCTGCCTGTTCACCCCAGCACTTATCGATTTCAGCTATTGGCTGGAAGATGACCCTAGGTCCAGCCTTGAGTCGCAAGTGCGCGTTATGGACATGATTCAGAGACTGCAAGGGCTAGCCGCGCTTCGCTGTTTCGCGCCGTTTGATCCTTGGAGGCAACTCGTCGGAGCTAGCGGCGCCGAACAGCGACGTGCGCTTGAAATCGTGAGATGGGCCGTCGAGGATATGGGCTTCATCGGCGTCAAGCTTTATCCGCCAATGGGCTTTCGACCGGCTGACAACGCAAACATTCGTCAGAACTACCCCGAGCGCGCCGCCAGCATTCCCGGCTTCCCGGCTCGACTCGACGGTGCCCTTGCCCAGTTGTACGAGTACGCGCAGAAAAGCGGTGTACCGATCATGGCGCATACTGCTCACAGCAATGGTGCAGCGCCCGGCTATGCTGACCGAGCAAGTCCGCAAGGTTGGCGACCCGTACTCCGGCGCTATCCGGAACTCAGCGTCAACTTTGCGCACTTCGGCGGGTTTGAACAAAGCAGAGCCAAGCCGCCTTCAGCCGACTGGGAGGCAATCTTCGGCGGTCTCCAGCGCGAGTTTGGAAGTGATCGGCTCTTCGCAGACATGAGTTATCTGGCGGAGCTTCTTCCAGGGCGGGACACTACCGTCGCCGAACATGTGCGGCAATCATTGCGCCAATACATCAACTCAAACGACGTATGGATGCGATCGTTGATGTACGGCAGCGACTGGATCATGCTCGGGAAAGAGCAAGGCTTCGAAGCATACGAGCACGCGATCGCGGCTGAACTGACGTCGATCCAAATCACGGCTGCGCAGGCCGGAAGATTCTTTGGCGGTAACGCTGTTCGCTATCTCGGCTTGAAAAGAGGTCGGGCTAACCGCCAGCGCATCGATCGGTACAACACGCGACACGGCCTCTCTACGAAGTGGCTTGAGGTCATCGATGCGCTGCCAGAGGGACTGACATCATGAAGCGAATGGTCGGACACCACTTGCGTAGCTGTGTTGGTTTTTTCGCCTTCTGCGTAGCCTCCCTAAGTGCAGGCGCAGAAGACTACCTCTACGAAAGACCGCCTGCACGACTTGCACTGGTCGTTGGAGTCGAAACCTATAAGTTCATTCCGTCATTGCCAAGCGTCAAGGCAGACCGTTTGGAAATCGCTAAAAAGCTCGAAGCACTTGACTTCAAAGTTACGGTTGCACCGGACATACAGTCGATGAACCAGTTCGAAGAAGATATTCTTCCAGCATTTCGGCGCACGATCAGCGAAGGAGACATAGTTCTGTTCTATTTCTCCGGCCATGGGTTTTCGTACGGCGCCAGCAACTACATCGCACCCGCGAACCTCAAGCCCCCGGTTCACTACTTGAACCTGAGCAATTCGGCCGCAGCACTGGAGAATATTCAAGATTACCTTGGCAAGCGCCAGCCTGGCGTGTTGATAATGATGCTGGATGCGTGCCGGACCATCGCGAACTTTGTCATAACGGGCCCGAACAACGAGAACCTAGTCGGCAAGGGCACTGGGGATACGCCCGCCAGGACAAATGGGGTCAACACTCTCGTCGGCTTCGCGGCGAAGCCCGGCACGGCCGCTTTGGCTAGATCGCAGCCCGGACGAATGAGCCCGTTTACCGAAGGCTTGACAATGCGCCTGCCTTCCCCTGCTACCGAGTTTGGCGTTGTGTTCAAAGACGTCAGTGAGGACGTTTTAACGGCTACCGGTGCGGTCCAACAACCCGGATTGATGGACTGGTCGACAGCGAACCTTTACCTCCAGCCGACCGATGCCCTTGTGGCGCAGCAAAAACTTGCATGGCAAGCGGCACTGAGCACCGGGAAGTTCTCTGAGATCTTGCGTTTCAGTCGTCGCAATGCGGCAAGTCCGTTCGCAGCTGCTGCACGGCAGTGGCTGAGAGACCATGCGGAACTGGCCGACTCGCAACAAGCGTCCTTCGTCTCTCCGGCGGCTATAGAGCGCCTTTGGGGACCGAAGTCACAGCAGTTCGACATTGCGTGGGTATCTTCCGGCTTAGGCTTCGAGCAACGATACGTAGAGCTTCCAAACGCGAGCTTGAGTGAAGCAAACTTTGGTTTCGTGAACGCCGGATATGACAAGAGAACGGCCGCACGCGCCGACGTCTACAACCAACTCGCAGCATACGTCGCGCATGGCTCCGCAGTCACGACGACCGACCTCGTCGCGACGATCAATCCCTCCAGCACGGCCGCGCTCACCAGGGGTATTCCCGCTGGCTCGCGGCTCATTGCTCAGAGCGTCGAGCGTCGTACCGATGGCTCAGCTTGGCTCGCCGCCACGCTACCTGGCAGCGACGAGCGTTTGTACGTTATGGCTCAGAGTAATCCGGTCATCAATATTCACCCAGGCGAGAGTCTTCTCGAGATACTTGCCCCACCATCGCGCGACGGCTTTAATGATTTACTCGATGCGCGACCGCTTCAAGACGCGTTGACCCGTCTGGTCAGCGAGAAGCGAACGATCTCATGGGTGTCGATCGCAACGGCGAAGACCTCGAACGCGAAAGACGCGGGAGCGAGGCAGGCACGGGCCACCCATGCGTTGTACGTACTTAGGAAAAATGGCATCGATGAGCGTCGAATCACCACGCTTGTTTCGGCCTCGGACATGTCGGGTGAGAACATTCGCATACGGTTTTTTGGTCGCTAGTCCAATTTTCCCATCACGAGGGCCCTATGAAAAGCTTCCTTCGCATCGCTTTACAGGTCGGACTGTCATTGAGTCTTCTTAGTCTGAGTGCGGTTGCGCAGACGCAGCCAGTCTCCACCGCATCAAGGTTGGCAGACACTCCCGTCGTCGGGTCAGATGACTATGAGCAAGCAGTGAAAGCTTTCTTCGAGGGACGTGAGCCAAAGATTGTGAATGGAATTCCGGCTTCGATATCGGACTTTCCTTGGCAAGTGTCACTGGGCATCTCCTGGATTGCAGACGAATATCGAGCACACTTCTGCGGTGGAAGTGTGTACTCGGCAACTTGGATTGTCACAGCAGCTCACTGCGTGGTCAGAACGTCGGCTAGAGATATCATCGTGACGGCTGGCACCGATCAGCTTGGTAAGAACGGTGTTCGACGAAACGTTCGGCGCATCATCGTGAAGTCTGACTACGCCGCCAAGACTCACGACAACGACATTGCTTTGCTTGAGCTTACATCGCCGCTACCGTTGGATGACACCAAACGGATCAAGCCAATCGCGCTGCTGTCCAGTAGCGAAGATCAGCTAGGGCTGAAAGAGGGTGTATCACTTAGCGTTTCAGGGTGGGGGGCGACTCAATCCGGCGGCGATGCTGTACGGAAACTTCAGTTCGTCGCGGTGCCAGTCGTTGCCACGAAGAGCTGCAACAGAGCGCTGGCTTATGACGGTCAAGTCACAAACAACATGATATGTGCTGGGAAGATGACTGGTGGCACCGATTCCTGCCAAGGTGATAGTGGCGGCCCGCTCGTGTTGGAGCCGTCTACGAATCCGCGTTTGGCGGGCATCGTGAGTTGGGGAGAGGGCTGCGCGCAGCCGAACAAGGTTGGCGTGTACACGCGCGTCACGAACTATATCTCTTGGATCTCAGCGTGCACGGCTAGTCCTTCGTCGTGCCCGTAAGCTCGTCACGACGTAAACAGTCAATAAACCACGTCCTTGCGCGAGGCGCGGCACAATGTCTCCATGCCAAACATCGCCTCGATCCTCAAAGCCGAAATCTCCCGCGTTGCTCGCAAAGAAGTGCGCGCTGAGATCGAAACGCTCAAGAAGGTATCCGTCGCGCATCGCTCATCGATTGCTGAACTACGTCGCCAAGTCAATGCGCTCGAGAAAGAACTGCGTCGTCTTGTGAAGGGAACGATGCGTCCCGCCGCAGCGTCGGATTCGGATGATCAAACGTCAGCAGGCACGAAGCGCCGATTCAGCGCAACTAGGTTAGCGGCGCATCGCGCAAAGGTTGGTCTGTCCGCAGCGAACTATGGACAGTTGGTGGGCGTGTCCGGACAGACGATCTACCACTGGGAACAAGGTAAGGCGCGCCCACGGGCAGCGCAGCTCGAAAGTCTTGCGGCGGTGCGAAACCTCGGTGCGCGCGAATGTTGATTTCCATGCAATCCTGACCCGCGATTTCCATCGAATATTGACCCACCCTCTTTGCGAACCAGCCGGCTCACGGTGTGGATAAGTTTTTGGTTTTCTCCTTTTTTGGTTGGACTGCCTGAACGGGTTGCGCCGAGCTGTGTTTGAAGCGGAAGCTGTCGTTTCCGGTCTCCAGAATATGGCAGTGATGCGTGAGCCGGTCCAGCAGCGCCGTCGTCATCTTCGCATCGCCGAAGACGCTGGCCCACTCGCGGAAGCTCAGGTTGGTGGTGATCACGACGCTCGTGCGTTCGTAGAGCTTGGACAGCAGATGGAACAACAGCGCACCACCTGAGGCGCTGAATGGCAGGTAGCCCAATTCGTCGAGCACCACCATGTCCGCGTACATCAGCCGGTGCGCGATGTGGCCAGGATTTCCACTGGCCTTCTCCTGCTCGAGGGCATTGACCAACTCCACCGTCGAGAAGAAGCGCACCCGCCGATGATGGTGTTCGATGGCCTGCACGCCCAGCGCTGTCGCGATGTGGGTCTTGCCTGTGCCCGGCCCGCCCACGAGCACCACGTTCTGCGCGTCGTCCATGAACTCGCACCGATGCAGTTGGCGAACCAGGGCTTCATTGACCTCGCTATTGGCGAAGTCGAAGCCGGCGAGGTCCCGGTAGGCTGGGAATCGCGCCAGCTTCAACTGATAGGCCACCGAGCGCACCTCCCGTTCGGCCGTCTCGGCCTTGAGCAACTGCGAGAGCATCGGCTGCGCGGCCTCGAAGGCCGGCGATCCTTGCTCGGCCAGCTCCGCCACGGCTTGGGCCATGCCGTGCATCTTGAGTTCGCGCAGCATGATCACGATCGCGCCGCTGGCTGGATCATGTCGCATGGCGCACCTCCTGGCAGCTCACCCAGTTGCGCGACCTGCTGGCGGCGCAGGCGCGCCCCCTGAGCGTGTCGTAGCGAAGCACATCGGCCTTCGGCTCGTTCACCAAGCGCAGCGCCTGCGGCGCCGTGACCGGCGCCGGCGCAATGGGCTTGGCATCGAGCAGTCGATGCAGCACGTTCAACACATGGGTTTTGCTGGGCACGCCGGCTTCCAGCGCCAGCTCGACCGCGGTCAACACGGCCTGCTCGTCATGGTGCAGCACCAGCGCCAGGATCTCCACCATCTCGCGGTCGCCGCCTGGTTGCTTCATCAGCGCGGCCTGCAGCCGCCTGAAGCCTTGCGGCAGTTCGCTGAACGGCGCTCCGTTCCTGAGCGCTCCTGGCTTGCGTTGCAGCACTGCCAAGTAGTGCCTCCAGTCGTAGACGGTATGACCCGCGGTGTCGTGGCGCCGGTCAATGATGCGCTTGTGCTCGCACACGATCTGGCCCTCGGCCGCTACCACCAGGCGCTCGGCATACACACGAAGACTCACCGGCCGGTTCGCGTAGGAGGCCGGCACGCTGTAGCGGTTGCGCTCGAAGTGCACCAGACAGGTGGGGGAGACACGCTTGGTGTGCTCGACGAAGCCATCGAAGGGCCTGGGCACCGGCATGAGCAGCGCACGCTCCTGCGCCCAGACTTCGGCGATGGTGCCCGGCAGCTTGCCGTGGGCGATCTCGCCCCACAGCGCCTTGCAGCGCTCCTCCAGCCAGTCGTTGAGCAGCGCCAGCGTGGCAAACGCAGGCACGGGCTGCCACAGCCGGTGCCGCGCATCGCGCACGTTCTTCTCCACTTGGCCCTTCTCCCAGCCGGAGGCCGGGTTGCAGAACTCGGCCTCGAACAGGTAGTGACTGACCATGGCGGCGAAGCGCGCGTTGACATCGCGCTCCTTGCCGCGGCGCACCTTGTCCACGGCCGTCTTCATGTTGTCGTAGATGCCTCGTCGCGGTACGCCGCCGAGCACCTCGAAGGCCCGGTTGTGCGCATCGAACAGCATCTCGTGGGTCTGCAGCAGATAGGCGCGCACGATGAACGCGCGGCTGTGGCTGAGCTTGAAGTGCGCCACCTGCAGCTTGGTGCGCTCGCCGGCGATGACAGCCCAGTCCTCGCTCCAGTCGAACTGGAATGCCTCGCCAGGGCCGAAGGCCAGCGGCACGAAGGTGCCGCGTCCGGTGGTCTGCTGCACTTCGTGGCGGTGTGCATACCACTGGCGTGCAAAGGCCGCCACGCGGTTGTACGACCCCTGGTATCCCAGCGCTGCCAGATCGACGTGCATCTGCTTGAGCGTGCGGCGCTGCTTGCGGGACTTGGAGGCCTCGCTCTTGAGCCAGCCGCTGAGCTTCTCGGCAAAGGCGTCGAGCTTGCTCGGGCTGACGCGCTTCGCGTAGCTGGGCGCCGCCTCGCCCTCGCGAAGGTACTTGCGGATGGTGTTGCGAGACAGGCCCGTGCGCCGGGCTATCTCTCGAATGGACAGTTGCTCTCGCAGTGCCCAACGTCTGATGACACTCAGTGTCGCCACGTCAATCACTCCTGTGCTCCTGCTGCTAAAAGCAGCAGGTTAGGGTTATCACGTGGGTCAGATTTAGATGGAAATCACACGGCCAAGTGGGTCACTTCTGGATGGAAATCAACACGCGAAATTAGGGAGCGCCTAACCACGCGATAGCGCAGAGCCACAAAAAAAGGGGGCAGGGTTCGACGGGCGCGGCCTCGTAGTTGCTCGACAGACCGCACTTGCCAATATTACTTGCACTGCACTCCAGCCTTTCACAACACGTGCGCCAACAGTTCTTGGATCTTCATGTCGTCTGACCAGTTCGACTACAAACACATCTATTCTGGCCTCCGCGCTCATCTGATCACCGAAGGCGCGCAGGACACCAAAGAGATCACTGCAAGCATCAAGCTCTTTTTTTGCCAAAAGTACAACATTGACTACAAGATCCTCTGCAGCGGCGGCACGCACAGCGAGTACATGGTCGACGTGCTGGTGACATCGTTCAATCCGAAGCAGATTTTTCAGCAGAAGACTTTGGATCTTGTTCCCGAAACCTTTCGGACGCACCTGGCAGTCGAATCGGAGTTGGGTGGCACGGGCGCCTCGTCCCCCTATGGAGTGATGAAGAACGTCGGCGAAGACTTTGTGAAGCTCTTGCTAGTCCGGGCTGATCGCCGGGTGATGATCATGACGTCTCTACCCTACGCGCATGAGGCCGAGGAACACGTCGAACGGAGAGTTGAGTCCCTGCGACAGCTCTATGGGCATTTCCCAACCTTGAGTTCGGGTGTACTGGTTGTGCATATCGAAGGCGGGCAGCCCAAGTCGACGCAGGTCCAGGTCAAGATCGGAGAGTCCACGATTCGAGGCTTCCTGATCCCAGAAAATGGCAAGAGCGTGCACGAGTTGTAAACAGTTGGCGCCCGCCGGAGGGTTCAGTCGAGGTCCGGAAAGATGAACTCAGGAAAGCATCGACAGTAGCCATGGTCCCCGCATGCAAACTCGCCCGGGCGCAAAGAAGGTGAGCGCCCATGGATTCGGAATTTCCTCCCCTCTCTCTGAAGGCAAGCTTGGCACGCGTCTGTGTCTCCAGTCGCCCGCCAGATGTAGTGCGTGGCTCCCGCGGCCTGTGCGCGCGTGAAGTCCCGGGCATTGCGGTGCACCGCGGACCTCCGCATGTGTTCTGCCAAATTTGCGTGCCTAGATTCTTGATCCTCTTCAGGGTTGCGCGTCTCTTTCCGATTCGCCACATGCTTCGACGGCGATCGTCGACGCTCTCCGAAGACATCCTGCTCAAGCTGCGGCGTATCTGAAGCGGGAAGCCTCGAAGAGGCTTGTCGCGAAGTCGATGGCGCAGGAGACTTGCGATCTGGAGGATCGGGCACCACCAGACGCACGATGAAATCGATCAGGCGCATGGATCCGGATGATGCCCGATTGCCGGTCGCGAGACCGACTCAGGTTGCTCGACCAATCCAAGCAATCGCACCCGCCGTCAGATGTGCGCGCGGAGAAGCATGGGCCATGAAGTCGATTGGGACAGGAACCGGCCGTGAAAACTACTTGATTGTGAGCAAGGTGTCGTACTTGATGCCTGCAGCCTGAAACGAGAAATCCCAGCGTTCTTCCGCGAACTGGAGCAGTTCCTTGCCCCGTTTTTCGATGGCGCCCTTCGTCCAACTACTGTAGCTCGCGGCGACCTCCGTTTCCGAATAACTGCCTTGCTCGAAGCGGGGTCGCTTCGCCCTTTGATCGCCCTTGCCCGTATAGGGCAGGTTCTGCAGACTTGAGTTCTTGGTCCGATTGAGCAGAACCAGATTTCCGAGTGAGTGTCGGAAACTGTTTACCCGGGCCTTTTTTCTTCCTCCACCAAGGCTCTTGGTCAGAGGCTGCCAGTGGGTGTCGTCCTGCGGGTAGATGTGTTCGATGGAGTCGGCGCTCACTCGATCCCATGCAACCTTGACGGCGCCCCTGTCCTTCGACCTGAGGTGCTCCTCATATTCAAAGAGAACGACCTTCGTCCAATCGTGGCCGTAGAAGCCCACGCCGTGTCGCAAGGTCTTCGAAATGTTGTTCTGAAATGCATCCAGATCAAGGTAGCCTGTCCACTCAAACTCGGAGTCAACGAAGCCCTCGGCATTGTTCGGATCGACGTTGTGCACGCAAGACCGGATGTACCGTGCCAGGTAGGCCAGTGCTGTCTGGACATCGCCAGCGTAAGATTCCCGCGCGCTATGAACCCAGTGCGCCACGGTGGCGAAATCCTTCCGAGCGGTGTGCGAGCGCCTGCCTGTCACCAAGAAGACCAGAACGTTGAAACGCTCGACCTCGCGAAGCACATCGATCAGCACGCTGTCGATTGACGACGTTTTTCGCAGATCGACCGCCAGGGAGATATCTCCGCCAACCAAGCGGACATAAGACGCTAGAAGCAATGAATCGAAGAGAGGGCGGTGCACGTGATTGATCCGGTTGAGCCACAGCATCTGATCGACAGGCATGTCGCGTGGACGTCGAAGATGAGACCATAGAACCGCGCTCAGCCTTAGACTGTCGAGGTAGTCGCGCACATGGGGCTCTTCTAGAGTTCCCTCCATCGCCGCCGCCGCAGTGAAGGCTGTTCTGAACAACAGCGCCTCCAGCCACTCCTTCGCACCAGTGTCCGTAGCGAAGTACATGATTGTGTGGGTGCGCAGGAACTCTTCCTCGTCGAGCGCCTCTTTGCCTTCTCGGCCGAGCCAACTGTAAATATCGCCCCAGGTGCTGTTGATGTCGTCGCGCAGCGCGTCCTTCTTCTGTTTCCAGGCGTCCACGCTGGCGGAGGCTGGTTGTCGCATGACGGTGGCGACATAAATCAGGCGATTCTTCAGCAACTCGAGCTTGGTGAGTTGCTTGCCGCGGTGGTTGATCGACTCGAAAGCCACATGAATATTGAACTGGCGTGGATCGACTTCAATCACACTGAAGACCAGTTTGGTGCGCACGTTGACGATCAGTCGACCGACTACATCCTCGGCCAGTTCATTGACCCGCTCGCGAAGCAAAGTCAGTGCACCTTCGAGATTCTTGGTGTATGCAGTGCGATGAGCTGATGCCTTGGCCACCGCCGAGGCATCCTTGAAGAGCATCAGTTTCAGGAATGGCCACGCATCATGCGCAGGACCGTAGCGAAAGGCTGGCTTGTTCAAACTTCCCAGCATTCGTGAGCGGATTTCCGAGGCCTCGCCGCTCTTACCAGCGCGATCAAGGCGCTCACACAAGGCGACGGCCAGAAGAACTACGGTTGTGAGGCGTTGTTGTCCATCAACGACCGCCGCCTGCGTTTTACTCTCTTTGCCGGGCACTGCCTCCAGTATCAATGTTCCCGTGAAATGTTCCGGATTCGCGATGTCGATCCGGCCAACGTCCTCCCAGAACTCGGTCACCTGAGTTTCACCCCATGCGTATCCGCGCTGGTAGTCGGGGATGAGAAAGTCGAAGCGTGCGAAAAGATTGTCAAGGGAGTGCAGTTCCACGTTTGTTGGCTCCGGGTGATGGGCGGTTTTTGATTTGTCGGAGGGCTTTTTGAATCGGAAACTAACACGATGTCGCCGTAGTCCGGATGGAACTAGGTTGCTAGAACGAGGCGACACGGAGGAGTGCGACAGTGTGTTTTCAACGAGATTAGCCTTGGCGCTGAAAGCTCTGCATGACCAAGAACGTCTACGGGATCCCACCGCCGCAAACATCCGCTCCAATGGACATCGCCCGCTCGGAGGCCCTGTCCACCAGGCGGCGTGGGTATGACGTCGACGCCTTTAATACTTGAAGCTTTGCTGGTGGTCCGTAAACCTCAACCTTCCAAGATGGGTGTCTCAGTTATATTGAATTCCTAGGCCGAGCACCGTCTTATTGACCCGATCTCCGCCATTCAGAATGTCGCTACCTACCTCGCGGCGGATAAAAATAGAGGGCCGGAAGGCGATGGATTTGTCGGCCGGATCCGTCAGCGCGTAGTCCAGAGAGAGTCGTGTGTAGCCTGCGTGCCGCTTGACGTTGTTGAACGGCGCCGTGCTGTCAGCAAAGCGCTGGTAGTTCAACGTGCTGGACAAGCGAGGGAGCACGCCATTGAGTTGTGCCGTCGCCTTGAAGCCCGCATAGGCGCTGCGCCATGATCCTCGCGTGATCCCTGCGCTCGTGCGGTTTTCGGAGATGAATCCGAAATGGGGGATAAAGCTAAAGCATGTGTTAGGCCCACTCGGCACGCAGTTGACCCACTTTAACGATATGACGCTGATGTGCGCAGAAACGGTGTTGGCGTCGTTCGTCCCGTAAAGATCATAGCGACGTGTGGCACGCAACACCGGCAATAGCGTCCAACCGCCTTGTTCGAAGGGGTCCCATAGCGGCCCCATCACACCTATGCCCAAACTGCGCGTATCCTTCCGTGTACTTCCGGAAGTATCTCGGTTCCAAGCGGTGGATGCGAAGGGTTGCCAACCGAGGTCATTCACTGGCCTGAACGAGGCAATGGCTGCCACCTTCGCGATGGTGGCGTTGTTTCCGCCGCTACGCTGTGCGCTTATCAGCGCGGGATCGTCTCCCAGAGTTGATTCTCCATAGTTGCTGAAATCCCCTGACTCACGAACATGTACTCGAACGAATGGCAATACGGGTCGACTCGTTGGTGAGGGCGGTGGTGGTGGCGCTTTGTATTGAAGAACCTTATCAAGACAATCCAGTCGTCTGACGGAGTCGTGGATTTTCAAGCATTCATCGGTCGTGCCCTCGGCCGCGCAGGCGGTCAGTGGTGCGAGCATTCCGATGGCGATTGCCGCAGTCTTCACAGTGGCTCGTTTGGAGGGACCGTCGCACCGCTCTGTCTGCAAGCGAGCAAGATCAAATCCCCGATCGTTTCACAGGCGACGAGGTCGATCGAACCTACTCGACGCCAACTGCCACCTACCAGGTTGCGCATCACCTTATTGAAACGTGGAGGCATGACGGCGAGAACCGGATCACTGATACCAATCTTCCCCAACTTGGTACTCGCGGCGTACTTACTCCCGTATCCAGCCACGATGTCTAGGCTTGAAAAATCGTCCGCGACATCAATTACGGTGCGTTTGAGCGCCTGGTAGTCCGCAGCCATAAGCCCCCTTTTATGTCTCTCGTAGAAAGGAATAGCAGTTTCTTGGGGGAGTTTCTCCAAAGATGACCGACGCGCCATCCCCTGAATGGGGGAGGTTTCCAATTCCACGCAGTGCGACGGCCGGGAGGCATTGACGGCCACCAATCCCGCACTACGCGAGGTGCCGCCGCGCGTGACCGTATGTGTTGCCTTTCATCATGGGGCCGACGATGCTCCAAGCTTTCCTTTTACTTAGCAGAAGTCGTTGCAGTAGTTCCGCGCGCCGGGCAAGATCCATTCCGAAAACTACAGAAAGGATGCGAAATGTCTTCACCCACCATCAACGACGTCCGCAAAGCGCTCACCGCTCTGTTGCCAATCAAGCGACCACGAGGGGACAACGAAGGGGATGCAATCGACAACCCGAGTGTCTACGACGGATTGGCGCGCGAGGATCAAGATAAGGTTGACCTCGCAAAGGAGGTCGTGCGCGACTATGTTCTATACGCCGATGGCGAGGTCAACAACCGCGCCGTGACGGCGGTTCGCAAGGCCGGCTTTAACATAAGTATTGGCCCCGGCCAGTATGACCCCATGCGCACCGCAGGACGCGTATTGGTTGGAGATTGGGAGCTATCCCTCAGCGATCCAGAGTGAAAAGATACCTGACCAGACGAGGGACGCTCACGGAGTTGAAGCAACTCTTGGAGCACGATTGTTTGACGCATCCGCCGGAGGCCTGAGATTTCGCGATCTGGCGTCTGGAGGGCCCGACGGTATCGAGCAGGTGGTGCGCGTGAAGGATCGCTTCGTCGGCCGCGCTACGTTGCCACCGCGCGCGCCGGCGTTGGCATTGTCGCGCTACCGCGAGTCATGGCTGCGACAGATGTCAAAGCTGGCAGATTGGCGCCCGCCCTCCCGCAATACAGGCGGGCGGTTCGCGACCTGAGTGTCATGTACGACGCCAGCCACGAGCAAGTCCCCAAAGCCGTGTCCGTCTTCGTCGACATGGCGGTGCGGAAGTTCAACTCCAGGAGTTGAGGACTGGCGGGCTGGTGTCGGCGACAAACGCGGCTCCGCATGCTCTAGCGCTCGGCATTCACTCGTCTACGGCGTAGCAGGTCCGGCAAACACCTCCGTACCCATGCCCGCCTAGTAGTTTCCGTTCGAGGAGAGGTCAATGGATATCGTGACCACCGCCTCGTCGTACTCGATGACGCACGCAAGCCCTGGACGCCCACATCCGCTGGGACAACGAGCAACAGATCAAAATCTCGCTGAACTCGCGTAGCCCCGTCGAGTACCGCAGGGCCCTCGGGATCGCTGCATAGTCAGTCCAAACCCCTGAGTCAAAGATCGGCGGAATTCAACAACCCTGTACCTAGCTGCGATTCAGGTCATTGCCCAACTCCTGAATCAGGAAATCGACAACATGGCCTTTGCCCGGGCTTATTCCGACACACAACGTATTGACGCTGGCGACAACGGACCGCAGCTGGGCAGCACCTGGAATGGTGAGCACTTGATGGGCTGTCGCCTCGAGGCACTGATGCAAACGTTCCTGAGACAACTTGCAATTGTCAACCACATGTTGCTTCGCATTGTTGCGCAGTATTGCCGCACGAGCGCGTAGGCCATATTCCTCGATCAGCATCCCGTACAGATCCGTCGAGGCAGCAGCAAACAAGACCCGAGTCGCACTTGAGTTGAGTCTCTGATGCAAGGCATCGGCGATGGCAAAGAAACCATCCGCAGTGGCAAGCACATTTTCTGTAGAGGACAAAGCGTTCGATGGAGTCATGGAATAGTTGCCAAACTAGAACAAGGCTTGCTAGTGAGATTTCAGGGAGTTCCAGCGCAGAACACATTTGTCTCCGCTGGCGCGGCGCTCGATTGCAACAGCACTAAGCATAGGCACCGCCGGTTGAAGTTGCCGGCGAATGAAATCACAAAGATTTTCTAGGGTTGCCGGACCAAGGTCAGCAATCTCGTCAAGAAAGCGATGGTCAAGCATTTCCCGTACTCGCGCAATCTCTTGGCGCAACGATCCTAGGTCAGTCAACATGCCCGTCGTGGAGTCCGGGATTCCGCTCAGCGTTACTTCGGCCTCGTACGTGTGACCGTGGATACGAAGGCTCCCCGCAGTATCGATATTTCGATGCAGTGTGTGCGCCGCTTCAAAGTAGAACCTTTGCGAAAGCTCGCAAGTCACGTCAATCGTGTCGATGGCTGTCATCTGATGTTCAAGATCTTGTGAGTTTGCACGGACAGGCGCCACTGCGGGTGTGCCTGGCAATAATCGATCGCATCGCGGGTGTTCTGTCGCTGCAACGGTCCGTCCATAGGCTGCAGCAGGTGATGCTGAAAATCGTGTTCGTTCAAACTATCAGGATGTAACCCGAGTTGCGGATACACGAGCTTGAGCTCGTCACCGCTGCGCTGCACCCAATCAGCACCTGCCTTGGGGCTGACACATATCCAGTCAATACCGACTGGAGCAGCGATCGTCCCATTCGTTTCTACCGCGATCTCAAATTGATGCGAATGAAGTCCATCGATTAAAGGGGCATCTACCTGCAGGAGAGGCTCCCCTCCGGTCAGAACCACATAGCGGTGAGCGTGTCCTTCAGGCCACTGGGCAGCGATCAACGCTGCAAGGACGTTGGCGTCTGGATACTTTCCACCAAGCGTTCCATCGGTGCCAACAAAGTCGGTATCGCAAAACTGGCAGATCGCGTTCGAGCGCTGCTTTTCTTGACCCGTCCAAAGATTGCACCCGGCGAATCGACAGAATACCGCTGGCCGCCCCGCTCGTAGCCCCTCGCCCTGAAGCGTATAGAAGATCTCTTTAACGCTATAGGTCATGCCGCGACAACCTCTCCCGAAAACGATTTGTAGCCTTGGCTGCGCAAGTCGCAGGCTGGACACGCGCCACAACCAAAACCCCACTCGTGTGGAACTGAGCGATCACCCATGTAGCATGTATGCGTATCCTGCCGAATCAATTCAACCAACTTGTCACCGCCCAACTCTTGTGCCATCTGCCACGTTGCGGCCTTATCTATCCACATCAGCGGCGTCTCAACCACCATCGGTGAATCTAGACCCAGACTCATCGCAACCTGAAGTGCCTTCAGTGTGTTGTCGCGGCAATCGGGATACCCGGAGTAGTCCGTTTCACACATTCCACCAACCAGCACCTCCAGCCCTCGCCGATATGCCACCGCCGAGGCAAAGGTGAAGAACAGGATGTTTCGGGCAGGTACGAAAGTGTTTGGCAATCCGCTCTTGTGCAATTCGATTGCCTTATCTTGTGTCAGCGCGGTGTCGCTGATCTGTCCGAGTACCGAAAGATCGAGCATGTGGTCCTCGCCCAGTTTGGACGACCACTCGGGAAAGTCCGTCTTCAGTCGTTGACGGATAGTCTGCCGGCATTCGAGTTCCACGGAGTGACGCTGACCGTAGGCGAAACCGATGGTCTCGACATGCGCATAGCGCTCCAATGCCCAAGCAAGACAAGTGGTGGAGTCCTGACCACCCGAAAAAAGGACCAAAGCTTTGGAGTTCATGGTGGTTAGCCGTTTGCAACACGACGTGGCTTGCGGAGAGCGCGCTTGGTCAAGCGCACAAGGTGATTCGCCAGCACATCGATGTCGGTAGGTGTGTTTTGAATGCCGTTCCAGGGGCAGATGTCATCATTACTGAATACCCACTGACCGCTGGTCCACGCGGTAAACGGCTTGATCAAGCGAAGACCATCTGCAAAGTGCTCACGCGTTCTCGCACCTTCTTGCGCATAGAGAAGTTCCATGACAAAACCCATGGCAACAATGCCGGCGCCATGCTTCAAACGCGACGTTCGGGGACTCATGCCAGTCCACTCAGATCCGAAGACTGACCTGATTGCTTCAAAGAACTCGTTGACGATGTTGTAGGCCCTGTTTTCGTAGTCATCCAATTTGATGAAATCACGAATGGCGCCATCCGATGCGGAGTTCATGATGAAACGCTGCATTGCCGTATCGCTGATCACGCCCTGAGGATTGGTGTGCTGACGAATTTCACCAAAGAGCGACGACCCACGCGTGAAGTTCAGTCGATCCACTACGCGCGCCGAAAACTTGCGCGCGGTGAAGCGCTCCGGCAGGCCTTCCACGTTAGGAAGAAGTTCGTAGATGAGCGTCTTGGGAAGTGGTCGCGTGTTATTGATCAGGACGAACTGCTGGCGCAGTTCGTTGTAGTCTTTGCAGACAAGCACAGACACAAACACCTGAAAACCTGGCTTGTCAATTCCCGATAGCGCAGTCAAACGCTGCTGGCCGTCCACCACGAAGCCCGGCTTTGTCTTCGTCGCATCGATCTCGATATCGACGACTCCGTGGCCGCGGTTGGTCGCGCGGATGCCGTCGATGAAGGCGATGATCACAGCGTTAGGGAGCAGCGCATCATCGCGCTTGAAATAGTCGCGGATCTCCTTGATGTGCGAGGCAATCTGATGACGCTGAAACCCTTTCAGTTGACCATCGTCCTGGCGACCGACGCGCTCGATCTCCGAGAATGCGAGGACCTGTTGCGGCGTCGCCGCGAACGAAAACACGTCATGGCCGGCAGCTTGCTTGGCCCTGATGGCCGTAAATTTGAACTTGGTCACTGCGCGTTCTCCATCGTGGTTTGTAGATGTTTGTGATATACGCCCAGGTTGTGGAATCCACGGCGCTTGTTGCGATTGCTGGAGCGGAAGATGATGACTTCGACACCCACGGCGCTGCACACATCGCATTTGCAGCGCTTCCAAGGCGCATCCTGGAGCGTGCGACCCACCATGTCTTTCATCTTCGCGAGTTCCTTCTCCTGCCGGGCAATGTCTTCTGACTCACCTTCCACCAGGAAGCGGTGGTAATCCATTACAGCGGTCAACGTACGGCTAGCGGACTCCTCTCCCCGGTCAAAGCTTCTTAATGCGATCAGCGCCTTTTGCTCGCGCCGCTGCAGATCTTCCGCGCTGAAAATGCCGCGCTTGATGCCTTGAACGAGTCGCGAGTTCTCAATCGCTTGCGGGATCCGGATCGCGGTGTAGTAGTCCAGCCCCCCACCGGGCGAATCGATGTAGTAGTTCGCTTTGGCGTCCTTGAAGGCCCGAATCAGTGGCGAAGTCGAATCGAAACTCGTGATGCCGTATCCGGTGAATTCGTGGATCTTGTCCGCCTTGGCAAAACCAAGCAGGTGGATCTTCGTTTCGGATTTGATCGCCTTTCGCAATGCCTGCAACACGACATGGATCACCTCTACCTTGAGCGGTACCAGGCCGCCAATCGCGAGATACTTGTATCCCATGTGCTCGAGGTGGACGGCGGCCTGCGCCATGCTCTCAGGGGACCAACCCTGAACCGCTCCCATGGGCTCAAAGGGAGCACCAGTCTCTCTCACCAGATCCATGAAGGCCTGCGCGTTGGCCAGCGTGATCTTGTAGCGCGCGAGCGTGGCAGGCGCCACTTCATCAGGTTTCGGATTTGCCAGATCGCAGTCAAAAATGATGTGATCTGGCGAGACGCCATGAGTGAAGCCTGCCTCGGTATAAAACTCGACGACCTCTTCTGGCGAGTAGGCCGGTTTGTCGTGATCCACATAAGCGAAGGCACCGCAATCGCCCATCAGCATGGAGTCCTTGAAGGCGGGGCCGTCATAACGCAGAAACTTGCGCGCTCCATCGCGCAGCATCCGCTGCTCTTCCTTAGTGGAGTACCTCACCTTCGAGGAGGAAACACCCTCTGCTTGCCGAATGGCGCTCATGGACACCAATAGGCCGTCATACGGCGCAGGCTTCATCAACTCATGGGCATAGACATCACCCCAATACCGCTCGCGTGTCGGCGAGTTGCGATCGTTGATGAAGTCGTACGCCGGGTCGACGTAGTCTTGGGTGTCGGAATACAGAAACTTCATGAAGCGGAACTGGTTGTATAGGCACGCACGAGAGCGTCTTGGAGTTTTTTGATATCGCGGGGCGTGCTTTGAATTTCGTTCCACGCCACGCCAAGCGTCTCCCAATTCCCCTCAGTCCAACGGCAGGACGATGCCACTCGTTCAAGTTCCTTCTTGACGGCTTCGTAGCTACCCTGGGTCCCGGAAAAGCGCCCGTAGATGCGATCCATCAGGACACCCATGGCCTCGATACCGGCAGAATGCATCAGCCGACTCTGCCGAGGATCCAGTCCCCAGGCGTCGGGGAAGACGGCTCTAACCGCGTTCCAGAAATTGACTAGCAAGCGATACATGGACTGCAAGTCAGGTCCATCACGCAGGCTCGCTTTGAAAGGCGCCAACGCACCCAGCGGATTGTTCATGCTGTTGCGAATCATCGTGATGACTGCGGTGTCGGTGATGATCGCTTCCGAGTTGGTTCTATCCGAAGGACGCTTGATCAGCTTGAAGAACGGGGAATTGACATCCCGATTCAGGAAGTTGCAGATCTCAGAGGGCACCTTTCGAGCACTCAGGTCCTTTGGCAGTTGGATGCCGTTTGTCTCTGGCAGCAGTTCATTGATGAGTCGAGACGGCAGGGGCTTCGCTTTGTTGACGAGGATGAATTGCTGGCGTTGCAACTCCAGGCTGTCCGAGATAAACGCCACGACCGGCACAGCAATGCCTTTGTCGGCGATCTGCGCCAATGCCAATGAACGCTGCTGACCGTCAACGATCCAAGCAACGCGTTCGCCGGCCTCATTGACAGGAATGGTCAAGGTCCCAGCTTGCGCAAGGCCTTCATCACCGGTCGGACGGGTTCCCCTGGAAGCTGTAAAGCGAACCTGGGGTGACATCGCCAGAATAATAGCGTTCGGAAAGAGCACATCACCCTGGCTCAGGTAGTCGATGATGCCCTTAACGTGAGTTCGAATCTCTGGCCGTTGGAAGCCTTTCAAGGCATCCGATTCGTCACGATCAACCCGGGAAATATCTGCGACCTTGACGATGTCAGCGCCCTTGATGAAGAACGCATACACATCGAGGTCATGCCCCTGCGTCGTGTGCAGCGCACGAACGACAATTTCTTTGCTTTCGCGGCGCTCGCGGACAGCTTTCATAGAATTTCCGCCTTGACTTGGCGCCAGAGGCCTCTGAAGCGCGATTGCTCGCACGCGACCAGCGCTGTGTCACGAAGATAGCGGTGCAGGCGGGTGGAACTTCCCTTGTGTGCCGCCCACTCGGAACGAATCAGTTCGACGATCTCCTCGTCGGTCTTGCGCTCGCGCTGCGGGATGACAGGTTGCTTGAGTTGAGCCATCGCACGCTCAACGGCGTCATTCGCACTTTCGCCGCCAAGCAACTGGCCATCGAGTTCTTCAACGAAATGGCGCATTGCACGTTGCGGAAAGTCGGATCGGGTTCCTGCATAGCGTTTGTGCCCCTCAAGTCGCTCGTCATAGTGCATGACACAACGCTGGAGACGCGAGGCCACCATGCCAGCCCCCGCGCGAGAAGTGAAGATGCAAACTCTGTCGAGAGCACTTGTGTCGAGCCCTCCCAGATCGTGCTCCAGCATGCAAATGTAGGCGGAGGGGAGTGCAACCAGAAACTTGGTACGCACGGCGTCATTGATGAGTCGACTCAACGGTAGCGGCGTGCCTTTGAGCGCATTCAGTTCTCGCCACCAGTCAGCGGGGCCGTAGCCCGCCTCTGCAAGTGCAGGCGCGATTGATCCGGCGCCAGGCACAACAGTCAGGTCATAGTTCGGAACGAAGACATCCCATGCGGCAAGCCCCAGTCCAGCAGACACCACGTGCAAGGAACCGGTCAGGCGCGACGCAACAGCGCGACTTTCAGACATCGCGCGACCAACATACAGATCTCCAGCGGACATTACTGGGAGCACTCTTGTGGTGACTGCAAGCCAGCGCGCCGCGAGTTTTACCGGTCCACCGCTTAACTCAGACCGCTTCAGACGCGCAACCTCCCCGAGCGCGCGCTTGCGGGACGTGCAGTTCGTGATGACTCCGAAAGTCTCAATCATTGGGATGCACGCGGCAAAGATCTAAGCAACAGTTATTCTAACCTTCAATAGGCAAAAAACGCAGTTGTCTTATGGAATTTATAGATTTGCGTGCAGTTATTTGCCTTGATTTTTATGAGGTCTATACAGTTATTTAGATCCCGATCGTTGCTCTTTTTGATAAGAGTGACGGCTTGTATCAAATGCCATAATGCCGAAAACCAATGTCTTAGAGACAGTTGACGATTGCGGGGGACCTCAGGAGTGGCGATCAGAAAGTCGACGGCTATGAACTATCGGAGGGCGGGAGCTTGACCTTCGTTGTCTCAAGCCATGCCGCCGATTTGGGCGTGGGCAAGTTGCTTGAGCGAAGGGCTCACTTGTCGACCGTCGAGTATTTCGACCATCCTGGCGCTCGAGGACGTCACCTACGACAGTTGCCAACCGGCGGACTACAGCCGCGCCGACTCGAACCCCAGACACGCGTCTTCTTCTGTACGGACGATGGTCGATGGTCCGCTGGCCGGGTTGTAGAGGCGAAGGGAGAAGGCGTTGAGGTGCAGATTGGCGGACAGTCCATTCTGGTGGCCGCGGCAGATTTGCATGTGCGATGGGCGCAACCCATCAGCGACCCGTCGCCATTTCTTTGCGTGTTCCTGTCTGAAGCACACCTTGCAGCCAATTCCCGGCGTAAATTCTTGCTGGAGACGGTGCGTCAACGCGCCGAAGGTGCAGGGCTCGATGGCTTGCTGTCGAGCGGTGTCGAGTTGTATCCGCATCAGATGAATGTTGTGCGTCGCGTTCTCACCGACCCGATTCAACGTTACTTACTCGCCGACGAGGTCGGACTCGGAAAGACCATAGAGGCGGCAGCCATCATCCGGCAGCAAGTGATCGACGATCCGAAGGGTCACCGCGTCGCCGTTGTTGTTCCGGAAGCGTTGGTCGCTCAATGGCGCGACGAGCTCTCGCGCCGCTTTCATCTTGGACCACCATTCCTGGATGAATCAGTGCTGGTAGTGCATGCAGGCGCCGACGAACTCGAATCGGCGTTGACCGGCGCACACCTAGTGGTCGTGGACGAGGCACACCACATCGTCGGTCGTCAGAACGGCGATGCGCAACACATGGCTCAGTTGGAATTGATCCGCAACGCGTGCCACGACGCCCCATCCTTGCTGTTGCTGTCGGCCACTCCGGCTATCGCGGACGAGGACAGCTTCTTCGCGTTGATGCAATTGATCGACCCAGAGGTCTACCCCCAGGAGGAGCGCGAAGCATTCCACCAACGCATCATCCATCGCCATGAATTGGCACAAATCATTGCCGGATTCGAACCGGGAGCCATGCAGTTGCTCCTGGACGATGGACAGCGCCTATGTGAACTCTTCCCGGACGATGCGCGACTGCTTGGCCTCGTCGAATCCTTGGTGCCCATCGCGCGCGAAGCCAGGGATCCGACGGACAGTGGGTTGGTGGAAGCAGTCAACACCATTCGGCAACACCTTAGCGAAACCTACAGACTTCACCGGCGCATCCTTCGCAACCGTCGAAAGAATGCGGCAGGGCTCACACCGTGGCGCGACGGCGCTTCAAGCTTCGCGTATTCGGACAACACAGCAGGTGTAGTCGCGCGCCTGATCGAGAATTGGCGAATCGAGGCTGCGGTGCAGCCAGCCGCGCACGCGGCGTTCACGCAAGTCTACAGGTCGTGGCTGAACGCTCTGCTTGAAGCCCCTCATACGCTGCGCACCTTGGTTGACGAACGCTTTGAGCAGGTGCACACGAATGGTCTCGAAGCCATTGAGGCCGAGCAACTGACCTTATTGCAGCAGCACCTCACTCACTGGGATCCCCTCGCGGCTCGACTGAACGCCCTGTGCGAACTCGTCGATCAACAGCGACTGTCTCGCTCCAAACTTGTGATCTTTGCCACTGCGCGAGATGTTGCGAACCGGGTTTTTGAACGTCTCCAGGCGCATCTCCATGGGCAGGCGGTCGCACGCCATTCGCTGACACTCCAAGAGGATGAAGATCCAGAAGAGCCGCCTGAGTGGACGCGATTTCTACGCGACCAGCAATGCTGGGTACTTGTGTGCGACGCACGGGCCGAGGAAGGCCTCAACTTGCAGGGTGGGCGCAAGGCCGTTCTCCATTTCGATCTTCCCCTGTCGCCGAACCGCATTGAACAACGGCTCGGACGGGTTGACCGCTTTGGCGCCGGCGATCCCATCAAGACACTGGTTCTAAGTTGCAATGACAACGAAGTGGAGCAGGCGTGGGTCGACTGCGTGATAGACGGCTTCGGGGTCGGCGATCGCTCGATCGCCTCGCTACAGTATCTCGTCGATGCACAGATGGACCAGTTGCAAAAAGATCTATTCGAGCAGGGAGCCGGAGCGATCACAGCCCTTAAGGCGTGCTTGGGCGGCGAGCAAGGAGCGATCCGCAAAGAACTGCGCCGCATCGATCAGCAAGACGAACTCGAAGCCCTGCAATCCGAGGAAAGCACGAGTTTTGAGTCGTTGATTGATCTGGATGACGACTGGAGGCGCGTACGAGAGTCGGTCGAGCCGTGGCTGCAACGTGGCTTGCAGTTTGTGAGGCATGTGCAGAACGACGGCCAACCCGGGGTCGAGGAGATCGTTCGCTATTGGCATGCCGCTGGCGAGCGCGCGACTTTGGTCACCGCAGGCACCTTCCGCGCAGACTTCCTTGGCGCACTCGACACCGAGATGCGGCGTCGCCATCAGAATCGGCCTACCACGCAACGCTACGGCTACCGGCGCCAAACCAGTGTGATGCGGGGCACGCATCTGATGCGACTTGGCGATCCGCTGTTCGAGGGACTGCGCCATGCGGCGCTCATGGAAGATCGCGGCCGCGTCTGCGCAACTTGGCACTGGCACCCCGATTACAAACCCCAGACGGACGCGCCTGACCTCTTCTTTCGCTTTGACTTCCTGCTGCAGGCAGATCTTAAGCCTGCACTAGAACTGTTTGCGGACAATGCCAGCGCTGCGAGTCGCGATCGTGCGCTGCAGCGGCGCATGGATCTCGCGTTGGCGCCCGAATACCTGTGCGTCTGGCTCGATCACGGTCTTCAATCGGTCGCCTCGAGCATCGTCGACACATGGTTGAGGACCGACGACGGTGACGACGCGGTCGATCGCCTTCACCGCACCGACCTGACCCCTGCCGGATGGCGGCGCCTGCGCAACGGCGTTGCCAGCGACCTCCTGCGTGACTGGCCAGACCTCATCGAACGGGCCTACATTGCCGCGCGGCGCCACATAGTTGACGGAAAGACTCTTCAGGAACGCACGGGCGCCGCGGTCCAGACACTTAAGTTGCACGATGCCTCGCAGATCGCGCGACTGGAAAGCCGCCTCGCAACGCTCAAGGGGCGCGAGCAGGCGCTGGAAATGGGGCGCCTAGCCTTCGAGAAGCTCTTGAGCGAATCGCTGCAACAGGGCGTGCATAAACCGAATCTCACCCTGGACGCTATCGGCGCCGTGTTCCTGTCGAATCAACCACTGTTTGATGCATGAACTTCGGGATACTGCAAGAGGTGCTTGCCGCCTGGCCGACACGACGCCACGAGATTAAGACCAATCCAGGCGGCCTGTTTGCACGCATCGCGGGAGTGCTGTCGACTTCGCCAATAGGCGCTGACCTACAACCGTTGTTGCGGCATGCCTTGATGCGCGAATCTGCACGACGACATCAATCGGTAGCGCTGCGTGTCCCGCTGTTCGACGACTGGCCAACGCCAGAAAGTTATCCACACAACGGATTGCGCATCGTCCGACGTGGACACGACCACCTGGTGATCGAGGCGAAGAACTGGCGCCCCGCGTGGCTCAACCACAATGGCGACGAAGACCTATTTACAGACAGTTTCTCAGAGCGGTCAAGCAGGTTGGCCATGACCTGTGCCATCGACCCGGCGGTCCAAGAAGCGACTGGTTTCGATACATACTCGACCGCAGGCCAGCGCGCGGCCGTCCATGCCGTGCTGCTGGCCCCACCAAGAGCCACCCTGGTCGTGACGCTGCCGACGGGATCAGGCAAGAGCCTCGTTGCGCAAGCACCATCGCTGATGACAGGGGAAGGCGCGTGCACCATAGTCGTGGTACCGACGGTGTCGCTCGCTATGGACCAGGCGCGGCAGTTCAAGCACCTCTGGCGCCGGCGCCACCCTGATTCGGACACGAGCGATTTCGCCTGGCACTACAACAGCCCAGCGTCGACCAAGCAAAAGATCAAGCAGGCGCTGCGCACAGGGCGCCAGCCGATCCTCTTTACCTCGCCTGAATCCGTGGTCGGGACACTGCGGATGGCGCTCTATGACGCCGCCCAGCGCGGCTACCTCAAGTACCTCGTGGTCGACGAGGCGCACCTGGTCGCGCAATGGGGTGATTCGTTTCGGCCTGAATTTCAATCGCTCGCGGCGTTTCGGCGTGCGTTGCTCGCCGCGGCACCTGACGACGGCTTCAAGACAGTGTTGATGACGGCGACCCTGACGGCAGAGGCACTGGCCACGATTGAAACCATGTTCACGGATGGCAAGCCCGCAGAATTGATCGCTTCGGTGCACTTGCGCACCGAGCCTCGCTACTGGTACTACCGCGCCGAGGACGATGCGAACCAGCGATCCAGGGTGCTCGAAGTACTGCGCAATGCGCCACGGCCGCTGATCCTGTATGTAACGGAAGTCGAGAAAGCCAAGCAATGGACGCGCTGGCTCAAGGCAGATGGGTATTCCCGGGTTGCGAGTTTCCATGGCGAAACAGGCAATCAGGAACGACAACGACTGATTGATCAATGGGCCGCAGACGAAGTCGACATCATGGTCGCCACCGCTGCGTTCGGCGTGGGTATCGACAAGCGCGACGTGCGCTGCGTGGTGCACGCCTGCGTGCCCGAATCGCTTGATCGCTACTATCAGGAAGTCGGCCGAGGTGGCCGCGACGGCTGTGCCAGCAGTGCCATTGTGATATTCACCAAAGGTGATTTAGACACTGCGCATGGCATCGCGATCCCGGCATTGATCTCGGCCGAACTTGGCCGGCCCCGCTGGCAACAGATGCTGCAGCACGGGGTGGCAATCACCGGTCACAACAATGTCTGGCGCGTCGACATTTCGACCGTTGCGCCCAATCTTCACCGCACCAGTGACTACAACCGCGCATGGAACCTGCGCACCCTCCTTCTGCTAGCGCGCGCTGGCGTGATCGAACTGGCGAACGAAAAGCCCGCCATTGATGGAGGCGATGGAGCAACAGACGAGTTGGACGAAGAACAGCTCCGCGCCATCTTCGACTCGGTCCTGGTTCGCATCCTTCGCAGCGATCATCTCGACGAGGAACTGTGGAGCACCTTCCTTGAGCAGAAACGCGAAGAGACCATTGCCGCAGCGCAAGCCGGGCTTGATCGCATCGAGCGCGTCCTTAAGGGACAGACCGAAATCTCGCGCGAACTGCAGTCGATGTACACCATCGCCACGGGCGACGGGCGACGCGTGACGGTGGCCGCAGCTTGCGCAGGCTGCCCGAAATGCCGCAACGCCGGCTTGACAGGCCCCGACATCGCGGTGCTCTTTTCGCGTCCGCTTGTGCTGCCGCTCTATGCCAACGAAGCGACTGCCCTCACACGCTGGCGCCAACGGATGCCTGCCTGGCATCGATCCCCGGTCTATGTGCTGTTCGATCCCTCCGACCTGACGCTGGAGCGTCGGCTAGCGCAACTGGCGTTGGGGTTGCGGGATTTTGGCTTGCGCGAATTGCATCTGCAGCGCAGCGACTGGCCCGGCGCGCCGGAATGGTCAGTCATTCGAGAGGCAGGTACCGGCCGATTCGTGGCGCTCACAGACCTGGGCGATTCGGACAACGAACTGGCACAGCTACCAAGATTGACCGTAATTCGCCAGTGGGATCCGCAGGTTTTCATGCGGTTGGAGCAAGAATCCGCGCGGCCCTTCGATTGGATCTTGCTGCCCAGCGACGCCACAGAACCCTCACATCCTCAACGGCGGTTCGCCGATGCACGAGAGTGCCTCTGGCTCCCCGCCCTGCTCGACACCATTCAAACATGGGTATCCTGAACAACACCTCTGACGGGATCCACGGCATAGTCGCAGTGCTCTATCGCGCGCTCGTCCATTTTGGCCCGACTGATCGCGCGAAGCTGATCGAACTGTGCTCTTGCGGCCTGGACTCGGGCGATGGCGCACCCAAGGTGCGCAATGCACTCGCGCGCTGGGAAGACCTTGGCCTGTTTCAGGAATCGCCAAAGGGTATGTGCATTCCTCCGGATCTGGAACCGCACACTAAGGACAACGATGCAGCACTGACCGAGGCACTACGGTGCGCTGTATTGAGCATCGTATTCACGCCACGCAATACGCAAGATCTGTGGGGGACGGAAGGCTCGTCGGATTTCGCGCGAGGCGTTGCATGGTGGCTGGCTCAAGACCCTTATCGCTTGGACACGGGCACACAGCCCTTGCTTCGACTTGAGCGGTCCCAGGTCCAGATTGCAGAACGGCGGATCGTCATCAACGACGTACGCATGAGTCGCCTTGGCGAATGGGCTGCCTTTCTCGGATTCACCTGGAGCGCTCAGCGCGGCCGTTTCACACCGGACCCCACAGAGGCTATTGACCGAGTGCTCGAGAAGGTTCTCGCGGAAACAAATCAAGAGATGCCGGCCATGGAATTCGTCCAGTCGCTCGCTGCCATCCTGCCGGTGCTCGACCAAGGCAGCCATCGCCGTGCGGTCGAAGCCGAATTGCGTCCCGATGTCTGGGGCGCTACGCCCGAAGGCTGGGTATCACAGACGCTCGGTTTGGCATTGCGACGCCTGGAATCCAAGGGGCGCCTGCGCTTGCTGCAACGCGCCGATGTCGGGAGCGCGCTGCAGATACCCGGTCGTGGTGGCACCAGCCTAAGAGCTTTAGCCCAGTTCACGCATGTCCTGCGCACCGAGGTGACGACATGAGCGCGACTCTCGCCGCGCGCCACCCGGGACTGGACGAATACTGGCCCGATGCCGATGAAGTTCGGGAGTGCATCGGTACCGAAGCTGAGGGCTTGCCCGATGCTGTGCTATTGGCCGTCCACCAACCGACCCGGTTGCTAAAGCGGCCGTTTGGCGGAACTGCAGCGGGCACAGAGTGCATTGAAGATGCATTGCTCGACTTCGTACTCCATGGATTGAAGCCTGAGGGTTACCTGCTGGCGCCGGTCACCGGGCCATCGGGCGCCGGCAAGTCGCACATCGTTCGCTGGCTCGAGATCCGGTTGAAGCATCACCCGCGCGCGCAGCAATTTGACGTGATCCGGGTGCCCAAAAGTGCGAGTCTGCGCACGGTGATTGAAGCCGTTCTCCAACCCGTGGCACATCTTCCAGAATATGCCGCACTGCTCGAAGAGGTCGCGCAGGCGGCCAGCGCACTAGCTCCCACACACGCGTCGGCCCTGTTCGGGACGATGTTGCAGTTGGGCTTGCAAGAAAAGGCCGAGCAGTGGAGTCGCGATCCCGACGCTCGCATCGAGGGTTTTGGTGGAGCAACCCTATCAGGGCACGCACGTCAACTGGCGAGTTTCCTTCAGGACCCCGTCATCGCGCCCCACTTTCTGGAAGGCGTTTACCCGCGCCTGCTGCAAAGGGCGTTGCGCGGTCGCGACCACGAGGCCGAAGACGCGGACCAACCGCCGCAATTCGAACCGAACGACCTCGTGCTTCCACCGAATCTCGATGAGAAACTGCCCGACGCGTCACGTGGCGCGCAGGCCTATTACCGCACACGGGTTGAGCGCAATGACGGGCGCAATATCGCCGTGGCGGCGCTTAACGCCGTGCTGGACAGTGCCGTCGCCGGCGTGTTCAAACTAGGCCAACTCACGCATGGCAAGACACTGCAAGACATCATGCGCGAGATTCGCGAGGCGCTCCATGGCGCGGGTCGCGAACTGGTATTGCTGGTCGAGGATTTCTACGCTCTGACCGGCATCCAGGAGCACCTTCTTGCCATGTGCATCCAAGGCGTTAATGACGGCCCTCGGCCGATGTGTCCGATGCGGACCGTGTTGGCGATGACGGATGGCACCCTGGTGGGCCGCGACACCATCGCAACCCGCAGTGAGTTTGAATGGATGGTCATCACCGAGAGCGCCGACGAGGCCCAAGTGGTCGATGCGGTGGTTGAACTGGCGGGACGCTACCTCAACGCGGCACGCATCGGCCGCGGTCGGTTGATAGAGTCGTATGAGCCGGTCGCAGGCACGGTGCAGACCCAATTCGAACCCAGGAACGATGACGACGATGGCAGCGAGTGGCGCCGCGCGTTTGGCTTCACGAAGCGCGATGTTCCGCTGTTTCCACTGTCGCGCGACGCTATCTATTTCCTGGCCAGGAAGCACCTTGTAGACAGCGGCCGCATGCGCTTCAACCCGCGGCGCGCACTTCAACGTATCGTGCGGGACATCCTGTTGGCACGCAGTTCATTCGAGAACGGAACCTTTCCGCGGGGTCTTGCCATCGAGGACGCGCTCTCGGTGGACCTTGCCAACGTCTTGCAGCGCGTGCCAAACGCCGACGATCTGAAGGATCGATATCGCAAGCTCATCGTTTGTTGGGGGAATACCCCGACCGGGATGGTGCAACTGCAGCGGATGCCCGAAGGCATCTACAAGGCCTTCGGATTAACGCCGCTTGCCGTCGGCACGGTGCCGCATGCACCGGTGAAGCCATCGCCTCCCGAGACTCAATCACGTTCAACAACGGCGCCGCCGCCTGTCGAACCTGCTCCGATAGAAGACCCGACCGCGGGAATCACGGCACAGTGGCGCCCCTTGCTCGACGCATGGGTCGGCGGCCAGCGCTTGGATCTGCAGCGAGCCAACGAATTGCGAAAGCTGGTCAGGGATCAAGTGGCCGCGTACGTGGACTGGAACGTGCTCTCGCTTGACGCCAAGGACATCGATTCGCAGAGTTTCCAATTACCTGCAGCCCTGGGCCAGAAGAGGCAGGACAGACCAGAGAATCCAGTGGTGTCCGTGACAGGCCCCTCAGGCGCCGCAGATTTACCTGACGCACAGTTGGCGCGCGAAATTCTGGCTCTGCTGCGATTCAGCCACATGAACGGCAGTCTTGACTACGAGTCGGGCGACGAGGACGCGGTCCACGTCGCAGAGTTCCTCGAACGCAACGGGCGACTAATCGAACGCGCCGCTTTGCACGCTGCCGAACTCAAACTCGCGGTACTAGCGCAAGCTGCGCTACGCAGCGCCGCATTGCGACTGGGGCTGCCTTCCTCGGCGTCATTGCAGGACAAGTTGCAGAAGGTGCTTGATATCGCCGACGAGGCGCCCGAGTCTTCTGGGAGCCCGCGTTGGGACGAGTTGCGCCTCGAATGCTGGTCCCAGCGCGAAGCCTTGCTCCATGCGTTGCTGCGCTTTACACGCGTGATTCAGGGAAGCGCATCGATGTCATCGACGCCCTATGCCATCGACGCAGCACGTTTCCAGCGAGCCATCGGCGGCCCTGCGCAGGATGCAGCAACGATCGGCACTGTGATCAAAAATGACGCTCAGATTCTTGACCCATTGCGCGCCCTGCTGCCAAAGCTCACCAACGCGCGTCTCACGCCGGCAGTGCAGGAGGCGCGCAAAGTCACAGCCGACTGGATCAAGATCGTGCTCTCCGATACAGGTCTCAACGGCACATCAGCCGAGGCGGAAGAGTTCTGCCGCGCAGCGCAGGACCTCATGAATCAGGCGCTGCCATTGCTTTGGCCACCCGACGCACCCGGCCGCGCCCAGCCCTTGCTCGGCCACGCTGCGATGACCGAAGCGACGCAACGCATGCAGTCTGTGGTTTGGAAGGAGGTGACCGGGCCCTGTCGCGCACTCGCCGAACTTGATTCGGCCGACAGCACGCGTGCCGTCGAACTCCTTGCCAAGGTATCGTGGCCGGACTTGAAAGCGTCACGGTACTTCGTGCAAGAGTACACAGCGTTCACCCAAGGCCTGGAGCGCGCCCTTCGAGCGGAAGAGGCGGTGCATGGCAACAGCGATGCTGCACAGGCCATCACCGCTGTGGTCGCACAACTCGAGTCCCTGGTGACATTCACCTCCGATCTGGCCAAGGAGAACAAATGAGCCTCGTCACGCGAACCCGCGAATTGCACGCGCGCCTCGCACTCTATGGCGCCACCAAGTCAAGCTACAACGAAGCCAAGCAACTTGACGAGTTGCGGATTACCCTCATTGAAAAGCGCGTAGCCCGCGCGCGAGACCTCTTGGCCGCCCGAACGGTGCTGGCTGGGCATGACATGCCCAGCATCGTGGCGGCGCCATCGGCGGACCTCGTGAAGAAGACGGCGACTTTGCTCCAGCGCTTTCGCGACAACCCGGTCAAGGTGACCCTTGCCAAGGAAACGGCATGGCCCGCAGTGGAGAAGTTGGTGGACTTGTACCTTAATTCGGCGGAAAAAAGTGCGCGGACTGCTTGGGGAAGATTCTGCGAGGCCAAGGTGCCCACCGATGACCCGCAGGGCTTGAAGACCGATCCGGAACTCAAGTTCGATCCCGAGAACCTGGTCGTCCTGCGCGAATACGAACCCCTGTACAAATCATTGGCCGTGCAGAGCGGTTCCTTGCCAACCCGGCCGGAAATCGCAGCGAAGTTCGTCGAAGATGCACAGCGAGCGCATGCCTTGCTTGACCAACTGCGGCGCAACATGCCGCCGGCGGTGCGCAGGTTCCTCGAACAGGTGCAGGGTGGCCGGGTGCCGCTGGATCAGGTCACAGCAGATGTGCTGACATGGCTTGGGGGCGAAGGCCGGTTGGGCGAGTTCGAGGTCAGGAGGAAGACTCCTTGATGCACCAACTGCTTCTGGACGTGCTCGATGCGGTGGAAACATGCGAGATGCGCCAACTGTCCTGGGGCATCGTCGATACGGCACTGTCCGGTGATGAACTGGTCGACATCGTCGATCCGCGCCTGGATGCTTGCCTCGAAGCCGGCGACGCGCAATACGTGTCGCCGGACGAAGTCATTGCGGCAATGCTCGCGGCGCGCGTGCTGCATGCCACTCCGGAAGGTGGCTATCGTTCGCGCTTGGCCGAAGGCGTGCGTCTCATGCAGCGCCTGCGCCAGACCTTTGCCGTGAAGGGGAATCCGCAGCGTGGTGACTGGGAAGGTGCGCCCACCCTGGTCGCAGATTTTCGGATTGCGCGCCGGCCGCGCCGTTACCCCCGGCGGGATCGGGACATCAGCGAACTGCTGCAACCGCTGACACGAGGTGCCATCCCCGAATCTATCGCCGACGGTCTGCGTGCTTTGGCCGTTCGCGACGGTCAGTCCTTGCGACTGGCCGGCTTTCAGTGTCGCGCCACGCAACGCATCCTTGAAGGGTTGCGGCGGGCCGACCAGCGTGCCACGGTGGTATGCGCTGGCACCGGGAGCGGCAAGACAATTGCCTTCTACCTGCCGGTGCTCTCCTATCTGAGTTCGCTCGTCAGCGCGCAGGATCCTGTCCAATGGGTCAAGGCGGTGGCACTGTATCCGCGCAACGAATTACTCAAGGATCAGTTGGCCGAGGTCTATGCGCAGGCGCGCGCGCTGGACGAAACTCATCGGTCGCGAGGCGCCCGCAAACTCACGGTCGGCGCATACTTCGGACCTGCGCCGCGTGACACGAGCAACCGCGCTCTCGAGCGGGCGAAATGGAAGCGCACTGACGAAGGCCATCTCTGTGAGTACATTCGCTGCCCGGCAGGCTGCGATGGATCGATGATCTGGCGCGACACGGATCGCGCGGCGGGCCGCGAGCGCCTCTACTGCGAGAAGTGCGGTGGCACGGTGCACGAGACCGAATTGCGGTTGACACGCCAGCGCATCGAACGCGAACCACCAGACGTTCTGTTCACCTCCACCGAAATGCTGAACCGGCGACTGTCCGATTCGCGCGCACGCCACCTCTTCGGAGTCGGCGTCGTGCCCGGCCGTGGGCCACGCGCCGTACTGCTAGATGAAGCGCACACCTACACCGGCACGCACGGTGCCCAAGTTGCATATCTGCTGCGGCGCTGGCGAGCGCTCAGTGGGGTGCGCATGTCGTGGGTGGGACTTTCCGCCACCTTGCGCGATGCAGCCCGCTTCTTTCAGGATTTGACCGGCCTGGCCGAACAGGAAGTGGCCGAAGTGTCGCCGCTGACCGACGAGTTCGAAGAGGAAGGCGCCGAGTACATGATTGCCTTGCGCGGCGATCCGGCTTCGCGCAGTTCGCTGCTGTCCACGACGATCCAAGCCTCCATGCTGCTGGCGCGACTGCAGGACAGGCGAGCTCAACCGTGCAGTGAAGGCACGTACGCGAACCGCACCTTTGTGTTCACCGACGACATCGACGTCACGAACCGCTTGTATTTCGATTTGCTCGACGCCGAAGGCCGCGACAGTTTCGGCAATGTCAACAGCAGTCGGTCTGAAGGGGGCCTCGCAGTACTGCGCAGCCCTGAACCGCTGAACTCTCGACGCTACCTTTATGGTCAGGACTGGCGCCTGGTCCAGGACATCGGGCACAAGCTGTCCGAACGCTTGGTCATAAGCCGCACCAGTTCGCAGGATGCAGGCGTCGACCGCGCAGCCGACGTGATCGTCGCCACAGCCGCGCTGGAAGTCGGATTCAATGATCCGACCGTAGGCGCCGTGTTGCAGCACAAGGCGCCTCGCGACACCGCGCAATACCTGCAACGCAAGGGGCGCGCCGGCCGCCAGCGCCAGACGCGCCCTTGGACCGTCGTGGTGCTGTCCGACTACGGTCGTGACCGTGTCGCCTATCAGAACTACCAGGCTCTTTTCGACCCGCTGCTGCCGCCCGTGCAGCTGCCCGTTCGCAACCGCAACGTGCTGCGCATGCAGGCCGTCTACGCCGCGATCGACTTCCTGCGGCAGCGCGTGCTGGCGCCCGGCAGCGTATGGACTGCGCTAAGTGGCCCCGCGGACTATGCGCCAGTCAGGACTCTGCAGCAAGAACTGGCGGACGCCGTCTGTGGCTTGCTTCGCGACCCGGCACAAGCGGAAGCGTTGCAGCATCACATTGCCAGCGGCCTTCAGTTGAGCACCCATGACTTGCTGCCGCTCTTGTGGGGCTATCCGCGCCCGTTGCTGCTGGCAGCGCTGCCCACGGCCCTGCGCCGACTCGAATCAGGCTGGCAAGGTGCCGCCGGGCCTGCATCCGACCTCGCCGTGATCGACAGTCCGCTACCGGACTTTGTGCCCTCCAGTCTCTTCAGCGACCTCAATCTTCCCGAAGTCACGATCGATGCCCCCCCACAGTACCGTGGGGGGGCGCCGGAACGCCACGCAATGCCGATGTTGCAGGCCTTGCGTCAGTTCGCGCCGGGTCGCGTCTCGCGCCGATTCGGCATCGTTCACCGCCACGTAGCGCATTGGATTGCGGTGCCCTTGGGGGGTGAATCGTGCGCGGACCTCGAGCTCTCGACCATCGGTCACTTCACTCCACTGGGCCGATTCGATGTGCAGCGCGCCGATGGCCAGGTTGTCGCAGTCCCTGTCGAACTTCCGCGCACGTTCGCAGTAAAGCAACGCCCGCCCGAAGTGAGCGATTCGTCCAATGCGGATCTCGATTGGCGTACGCAGATCGTGCCACCTGCACAAGCGGTGTCGTTGTCACTGCCACGAGACGGTGGTGCTTGCTCGCTGCTCGCTTCACTCGATGTCTATGCGCACCAGAATCTCAACCCGCTCGAAGTCCGCCGCTTCGCGTCCGCCTCGACGGCGAAACTGCAATTTCGTGATGGGCGCGATCCCGTCGTACGCGTCAACTTCGTGCGCAATGGCGTGCCGACTGCGCTGGGTTATGCGCTGCTGGTCGATGGCATTCGCTTTCGCATCCATTTTCCCGAGCAACTCTGGCAAGAAGTGGACGGCCATGCCACACCCAAATGGCGTGCGCTGCGGATACAGCGCTATCGCGACCGCCTGCTGCATGGCGACGTGCTTGCCGAGATCGAGAATGATTTCGTACGCGTGCGCTTGGGCGAAGTGTTCCTGAATGCCGCCTGCAATGCCGCGCGGCGCGATGAGGTCACGCTGCGCGATGCGGCGGACAAGATTGCCTCCGACGGAGCGCTCGTCGATCTGCTCGAGGTGCTGGACCTGACCTTGCAACAGGCTTCGCCCGACGACGGCAGCCCTCCTTCGAGCCGGCAGGAACGCCTGCGCAGCGAGCTGGTGCAACTGCTATCCGGCGAGCCCTTGCGCCAGGCCTTGCTCGCCAGCGCCAGCGTGCTATGGACTGAAATCGACGTTTCCTGGGAACGATGGCTCCGCCAAACCTATCGAGACACACTTGCAGCATCCATTGCCCGCGCCGTGGTCGACGCTTGTCCCGGCGTGGACGCCTCTCAACTCCTGGTAGACACCGACCCCGGCCCCCGTCCGGGACAAGACTTGCCGGCGCCGGACGATGAAGTCTGGATCACCGAAACCACGGTAGGCGGTGCGGGCATCGTCGAGCAGTTCATCGCGAGCTATGCGGCCGACCCCCGGCGCTTCTCCGCGCTGCTGGACCGCGCGCTCGACATCAGCGAATGGGAGCAGATCGACACTCGCCTGCGCCGCCTTGCCAACGCCCTGGAATCCCGGGAAGTGCCCGCGTTGTGCGAGGCAATCGCGCGCTTCCGCGATGCAGGACGCGCCGACGAGGCGACCCAAGCCTTTGGCCAAGTTCGCCACGCCTTGTCGGCGCAGGGGTACGGCGTTAGCCATTCATTTGTCGCTTCGCTGGTGAATCGGCTGCTGCGCCCGGGCAGTTCGTCCATCACGGATGCTTTCGTCGCCTGGGCCATGCGCGAATGGGAGGCGCTCGAGCACCAGTTGGAAGTTGAACTCGACCTCAGTGTGGTGGCACCGATGCTGGCTACATCCAGTGAAGTTGAGGCGGTGCTCGGCAGCCTGCCTCACGATTCCACTTCTGACCACCAAGCCTGGCGCAGCAGTGTCGTGGCCAGCCTGCTCTGGCCGCGCGGCGGCGCGTTGCGCTCGGGCGGACTGGAAACATGGAATCCGTTTCGGCCCAATGTAGTGATCGAGCGCTGGTTGGTGGCCGAGCGCGTGCAACGCAGCCGGATCCGTGTGACGCTGGATGAAGACGGCTGGGAGGCGAAAGTACTGTCCGAGATCGCCCGGCGCGGCCAGATCACGGCCGTGGCCGAACTCTCGCAACGTGCACGAGTGGCGCAGTTGTGCACGCTGCTGGCCAGTCACCCCGTCGAGTCGGACTACCTGCTTGTCTACGCCCGGATACGCGCGCTGCGCATCGAGACCGATCGCATAGAAATCGATGCCGAAATTGCGGAGGCTGCCCAATGATGTTCGATGCAAGCCAGGGCTCGCGCCGCATCTTCAGCAATAGCGGCACCAGCCCTTCCGAGTTGGCCGAATTGATCCAGTGGGTTGTCATGGCCGATCTGCTGGTGCGCAGCGATCGGGTATGGCTGGTCGCACCGTCCATTGACAACGCCCCCATGCTGGACAACCGCACCGGCATCTTCGATGCGCTCGATCCAGGCTGGGGACGTCGACAGGTGCGCTTGATCGACGTTGCCTTGCGCATGGCGTCCGAAGGCGTACAGGTCGTCATTACGGCGCCGCCTTCAGAGCCACACTCTGCGTTCTTTGGCGAGTTGCGCGCAGCAGCGCGGGACCACGGACTGGAGCAGCATCTCGTCGCCGGCACCCGCCACTGGATCAGCTGCAGCGGAATACTCACGCGCCATGGATTGATACGTGGCGCACTCAACCTCAGTCGCGAAGGAGTCCGGCAACTTGACGACGTAGTGACCTTCGAAACTGCACCGGATGATTTGAATCGATTGCGCGAACAGTTCGATGCGAACGCACCCCAGGATAGCCGGACATGAACGCGCAGAATCTTCTTCAGCAAGCACCATGGCTGGCCGGGTTCTTTGGCCCAGGCAATGGATTGACCTGGACGGAAATCTCGAGCGGCCGCTCAGCCTGGACGCCATGGCTGCGGCCATGGCTTGCGCTGGTGGAGGCCGGCCAGGCGGATCGCGGTTTGGTGCTACCCGCAGTAGATGACGACGGCCTGTTGACCTGGTATGGATTCGCCTCGACACCGCAGGACGCATCGGCGCTGGCAGAGCAAGTATCGAGTTTTCTTGGGCCGGGGATGGTGGACTTCGACCAGACCCAGAGCTTGGTGCCCAGCGCACCACACGAGCAGGTGCTCATCGATCAGTTCCGTGGCCACGTGAAGATGATTCGGCTGCGCATTGATGCCAACGAGGTAGCAGCTAAGGCTTCACTGTCGATGCTGGCGGAATTGCTGCTTCGGCGACCCGCGCGGTCACGCCTTTCGGCACGGCCCTTTGGCGAAGTCCGCACTGCGTTCGAGCAGGCCATTGCCACTGGAGACGAAGCGCGCGCCAGGCACTGCATCGATGAGCTTCGCGGCACCGGACGCCTGAGCGCAACCAATGAGCGCTTTCTCGATGTCCGCTTGCGCACAGCATGTGGGCAGGCTGCAGCGCTGGTCCATGATGTCTCGACCATGTCGATGTTGGCGGACGCGTACCTCCCTACTCGGGTGCTACGCGATGTAGTGGAAGCGCTGTACGCGGTGCATCTGGCGCGGCTGCCCACCGATGCCGCCCCTGAGCAATGGATCGAGGCCTATCGCGGAAACCTGCACCGACACGACCGCTTGTTGCGTGCCCGTCGGGGCATGCGCTCGCCCCTCGTGTTGCGCACCTTTCTGCTGCGCGAATGTGACAAGACACCCGCCGAGATGGATCGTGCCGAGGCCAAGGCTCTGCATGACGCACTGCTCGCCGCCCCGGGGCACGACGAGTGGGCAACCCGGATCTGGAACTGGGCGCTGGGCCGAATGCCGGTTGACGCGGGTGGCCAGGCCTCGGCATCCGCGACCACACCTTTCCCCGTCCCCGCGGTCTCATTGAACACTGCCGAAGGGCAGTTGGCGCACTGGCTGGTTGCCCCCCCTTCGCTGCAAGCACTGGCCGCATTGTTGAGGTGCGCGCTGGAGATCGGCACGATCGACGCAGCGGCACACGTGATCAGCGCATTGCGCACTTTTCCGAGCAACATCGTTGAGTGCATGGCACCGGTTCATCAGCGCATGCGGACGATGCTTGAAGACCTGGTGCCCCAAACCGAGGCTGCTCCAACCGATTGGACTGGATGGGCGCAACGTTGCGTCTTCAGCGCACCCGCCGACGCCGCAGGCATTGCAGCCCTTGCCGAGCAAGGCGCCGAGGAATGGGACCATGCCGCGTGGTTAGCCGATCCGTCGCGGGTGGAAACCTTCGTCGACATGCTGCAAGGCCATGGCAATGCGTTGCGACCGCATCTGTTCACCATCTACGGCAGCTTGTGCGACCTGCAGGACCAGCCTTCCGCACTGTCAAAGCTGGTGCTTCAACTGCTGACCCTAGTTGCGCTTGACCACCCAGAAGTCTCTCAACTTCCAACGCTGTCCGAATGGGTCAGTGTGCTTGTTCGACTAGGCGCTAGCCGCGCGACGTTGGATGAAGCAGCTGAAGCAGTACATGCAGCTTGGGATGAGGTGAAATCGATGACCGCCCTGGACTGGGCTTGTGACGTCATCGAAACGCTAGCGAGCGCACCGCGTCGGTCTAACGGCCCGCTTGATGCTTTCTATTCCGAAGTCATCGGCTTTGCATCAGGCCACCGGCATCGTCTATCCGGGGTTCAAGATCGAATCCTCACTTTGCTCTCGGGCGACTTCGGCCTGGAGTGGGTGCCGCTGGTGCGGCCGATGAATGACGCCACGGAATCGGCGGCAGCGCCGCGCTCCTTCGAAGGCGAGTCAATCGGCATCTACACTTTGCAGGAGTCCATTGTTGCTCGTCTTCGCAGTGCCATCTCGGCCATGCTGCCGGGCGCCGCGCTGGCATTCAATCACGATCACGTCGCGACGCCGGCGCTCGAACACATGGCGCATCACAGCACGGTAGTGGTCTTCGCTTGGCGCCGGGCCAAGCACCAAGCAGCTTATTGCGTACAGGCGCAGCGACCTGTAGGTGCGCCGCTGCTGATGCCGGCAGGTACCGGCTCAGCTAGCATTCTGCGTGAGTTGTGCGGGTACTACGGTATTTCTATGGATGAACAAATTCTGAGTTAGGCGACCGTGACAAGGCCAATGGACATATGTGGAGCGACAGCGTCTCCCCCAGAACGCTGACATCGATGTCACTCGCTAGAGCACCCAATTCCGCCGAAGATTCCGTTCGAAAGTAAGCGGATTTAGGTTCATTCACATATATGCACGTCGCGCACAAACCGCGACAGCGCAACGCGGCCCCTTCAATCCACCCGCACCACGCTCTGCTTATACTGACTTCGGGGCACCGCCTTCGGCATTACCAAGGCACCGAACCCAACTGAAGACTCCGTTCGGAAATAAGCGGACGCAGCAGAGACGAGTTGGCGTCTTCTTTGGGGACTATCGACACCGGAAAGATGGCTGTTGTAGAGAGAAACCGAGAGACCAAGGTCGCGGTTTTCCAGTTGGAGAGACTCCGCGAAGGCCGCGAACCTCGACTCCAACGACAACTGTTCGAAGCGGCCATCCCCCATTACCTGCAAAACCTCCACGGCCAGCGGATCGCGAACGATGATCGCTGCACGAGCAGTTGCCACCACAACACGGATGGCATGTAACAACTCAGCCTGGATACCATCATCGCGAAACATCCCGCCGTTACCGCTGATCAGCCAATCGACCGATACGTTGAGTTCGCGGTGAACGCCGAGGAAAAAATCCGCACCAGGTCGCTTGACCCCCCTGGAGATCTCGCTGACGTAGCCCGGACTGAGCCCCAGACGCCGCGCCAACTCTCCCTGATTCATGTCCATCTCGGCGAGCATGAGACGAACACGCAGCGCCATCTCGCTGAAAACATTTTCCTCTTGCACTGGGGAGCTCATGGGCCTAGACTTCCAAAATTCTCAACTGCGAACATTAACAATCAATGGAGAATCTTCATCCAGAATAAAAAATCCTCTCGGGAAGAAAAGTCTCAATTCTTCGCATGAATACACTTCTGCGAACTAATTCTACGCCTTCGAACGAAGTGGCGGTTTGACAGCCCGCTTGCGAGCTATCGCTGCCGTCGATTGAAGTCTTCTACCAAATAAAAAGCCCGGGGCAGGCATCCCCCGGGCTATGAGCGGATATCCGCGATCTGGCGATTCAGTATCTGCCTCGCGTTCTCAAGCGTCAAGCCGAGACGCATGGGAGTCGCGTTGTCTCTTTTTTCGTAAGCGGTTCGATGTGTCCGGGCACATCCCGGTCCGTTTTAAGTAAAGGAAGATCTGCCATGCGACAGTTCTCTCACAGCTTTCTCTCCACCCGCGAACCGAAGCCCTCCGCGTTTTTCGGCATGAAGCGAGCCAAGGGGGCGTTTCTGACAATCCGCTCCAGGACCCTTAGGTACTGATCGAGAGCCTGTCGGTCTCGTCGATATGCTCAACGCGAAAGAGTTTGCAGCCTGGGCAACGGCCACGAACCTGTCGCCCGATACGGTCGAACTGATTCAGCGACTGAGAAATAGCGAGCCAGGACGACGCGTCACCAACACGGCCGGCAATTTCTGCGGCGGATTCCCCAGCCAGAAGCTCGGCAAGGTCATCCAGTGGGAAAGCATGACGGGCGAGCGCGCCTGCGTGCTGCTCTGGGAATACGACGCCGATACCTTCGAAGTCTGGGATCAATGCCTGCAGGTGAAATTGAACTACACCCTGCCCAACGGCAGGCGCAGTGGCGTTCGCACATGGATCGACTTCCTCAAACTCGATGCGACGGGCGCCGCTGCCGTCGACTTCAAGACGTCTGCAGAACTCGCGAAGCTGTGCGTCGAGCAGCCATATCGCTGGGTTCAGACGGGCCCTGACTCATGGGACCAGCCGCCCGCCTATGAAGCGTGCAAGAGGCTGGGACTGGATTACTACATCCTCACCGACCGTGACATTCCGTACACCCTCGCGCGAAACATCGATTTCCTCCGCCCGCGCCTGCTTCGGCGCTTCGACATTCCGCAAGAAAGCATGACGTTGCTGCGCAGTCGGCTCGAAGGGGAGCAGCGCATGCAACTGAGCGAAGCGATTGCGCTGATCGGCGACCCCGACGTGATCTACGAGGGGCATTTTCAGCGTCACTGGCATCTGGAACTCGCGAGCGAGCCGCTTGCGAACATCGATTGCGCCTGGGTCTATCTCAATGCAGAAACCTTTCCGATCTATCAAGCAGTCGAGCGCTGCCGCGACCCGCGGCGCCAGCGCCAGATAGATCCGAACACCATCTTGCCGGGCAGCACAGTGACATGGGGGCACAAGACCTACTTCATGCTCAACCGGACTGCCGCGTTTGTTTTTCTCCAGACTCCGGAAGCGCCCCTCGCAGAACTGCCCTGTAAAGAATTCAGGCGCTTGGTGCTCGCCCAGGAAATCGAAGTCAACGGCCCCGTCTCGATCGCGACAGAGGAAGGCCTTGCACGCCTGCAGCGCGCCTCGACCAAGTCCTTGCTCGACGCAACCAACAAGCTCATAGCCATCGAGAAATACGACAAGGGCGTGGCCATATCCGACCTCGGCGTATCGGAGCGTTCGATCCTGAGGTGGAAAGCCAAATACCGGGAGTCCGAGGCACGGTTCGGCAACGGATTCATCGAGTTGATCTCGGAGGATGACAAGAAAGGCAACCGTACACCGCGGACGGAGGAAAAGGAGCTCGAACTGCTCGCGAAAGCCTTCGAGTTTCTCAGGGAGTCAGTGCCGCGCGATCCCAGCGCTGGGTACGCCTACTACACCGCTCTCTGCACAACGGAGCACGTCGCTCCTCGATCGCAGGCCAGTTTCTATCGTCATTGGAAGCAGCAAGACATTCACGAAATCACGGAAGACCGCGAAGGCAAACGTGCAGCTTACTGTGAGCTGCCGCCGCGCGTGACAGGCGGCCGTCATATCGAGCAGGGCCCCGCTGAAGGCGACAGTCCGTTCTCAAGGGTACATATCGATCACCGCCAGAGCGACATGTTCTGCCGAAAGCTCAATGGCATCCAGCTACTCGGCAAGCCCTGGTTCTCGATTGCTATCGATGCCTATACGCGACTCGTGCTTGCGCTGTGGGTATCGATGCTCGCGCCTTCGCATGCGTCGGTGATGATGGTCGTGCGTGACATCGTTCGCCGCCACGGAAAGCTGCCGATGATGTTGATCACGGACGGCGGGGTTGAATTCCAAGCGGTTCTCATCAAGCAGATGCTGGCGTTCTACCACTGCGAACACGCGCTGCGCCCGGCCTCCGAGCCTCGATACGGCAATCCCGTCGAACGATTGAATCTGTCGATCGATCATCAACTCACGACCGTCTTGCTGGGAAGCAACGAAGTTCTCAAGACTCCGAGAATGAGTTCGAAGACGCACGATCCTCGCGAATTGGCCTACCTCACCGTACCCGCGCTGGCCCAAAAGGTGGAAGACCTCCTGTTCGGCAAGTATCCGGACATGCCTCACGGCACCCTCGGAAGCACGCCCAACCAAGTCCTGCGCTCCGCATCGATCACTCAGGGGACCTCCTGGGGGATTCCAAGAACGTTCGATGATGTGTTTGTCTGGAACACCATGGCCAAGGCCCACAAGCATGGCGGCCTCATGCGCCAGCGCGACGGCATCAGGCTCAATGGGCACAACTATTACTCTGCCGAGATTGCGGGCTGGACCCACAAGAAGATGGAGGACGTCCCCTTCTATGACCCCGAAGACCCCACCTACATCGCGGCCCGGATCAACCGCCAATGGGAGCGCTGCCCTCTGATCGACTCCCAGATGCGCCGTCTGCCGCCCGAGGGTTTTCGCAAGTACTACCTGAGCGAGCACATTTTCCTGAGTCGGCCGAGTACATCAAAAAAAGACAGAGATGCTTTCCGCAATGCCCTCGGGCAGAGCTACATCGACGCCGAGAGGGAGCGGGAGCAACAGCAACTCCAGGACGAAGAAGAAACCGCCGCCACGCCTGCCTCTTCTCCGGCGCAATCACCCGCTAAACCGCAGACAGCGCCAGAGGCCTCCGCCTCCGCTTCCTTGAAACCCTTTCCTATTTCCAGAAGGCGAAACTGAACTTCAGGAGGTGCTTGATGCCATCCAAGGATAAAGCTACGACAAGCTCAATTGCCCGACTTGCCGCTCGTGGTCGAGAAGTCGATCCTCTGGTCGCAAAATTCAGAGAAGAAATAATTCTTCACCCCCATTTCCAGGATGGAATGGATGAACTGGCAGAACGAATTCAATACGGGAACAAACAATCGATTACCGCTGTCATCGGACCTACCTCGATAGGAAAAACAGCGATGATCGATGAATTCAGCCATGAATTCAGTGAAGCGATGGCGGGCGTTCCAGAAGAGAATCGCACTCGACTGCTCACTCTGGAGTTGGCGGCTCCAGAGGCAGGCCCGTTCAAATGGAAGGACGATCTATACATTCCCGCTCTTGAGGCCTTGGAGGAGCCGTGTGCCGATTGGAAGATTGATGTCAATGAAGTAAGAGAACGATTTAATTCAGGCGATTGCCATCCCGCATTTTCTACTCAGAAGCTACATGTCCCGGAATATAGAAATCTCTTTTTCAAAGCTGTGGATCGAGCGAAGGTACTCGCGGTCCTCTTTGACGAGGCGGATCATCTACGCCGCCCTACATCGGACTCGGGAATTTTTCAAAACTATGATTCACTCAAAAGCCGAAGCAATACGTGCTCTGCACATTTCGCACTTTTTGGCACAGTACTCTTGACGGATATCTTCAAACAAAATGGGCAAATATCAAAGCGAATATATCCGATATGGCAAACACCCTACTCCATCAAGGAAATGCGACACTTCTGCAGCGGACTCTTGTCAATAGAGGAAAAATCTCCCGTTAAACTAAATTTCTCCATCGTGCAAAAGCAGAATGAATTATTCAGTGATTCATTGGGTTATCTGGGACTTGCGCACGAACAGTTCGATCGGGCAATAGTGCGTGCCATTGACAGGGGGCAAAAGCATCTGTCATGGACCGACATGACTCGGGAACGACTTCACACATCCCAGTTGGAGGGCATCCTGAACGATACGATCCAGTTCATGAAGGTAATGAAGGAACTGGATGAAAGCTTGAAAGAAAAGCGCCGAATATTTTTTGGTAGCGCCGAAGCTCAAAGCACTCCAGAGACACCTCCTTCCGCCGTCGTCAAGGCCCCGTTCAAAGCGAAGTTGAAGCGGGAGACACTTGGACCATGACGACCGCTCAGCTCTATCCGCTAGGTACGGCGCTCAAGCGTTTTGCGGGCCACACTCCCAGAAGAAGTGACGCCGCTGGCGTAGAGTCCCTCACCAGCTTTATTTGTCGGCTTGCACTGGATCATTATTGCGCACCGCACCGGCTATATGGCGCGCTCATAGCGAATGACTGGACCAAAAGAAAGGTCGACTTCAAAAAAATTCGCAGCGCCGAGTCTCAACTCATCAACAGTCTCGGCGAAGCCGCAAGGTCTTCCGTAGAAGCTTTGCAAAGGGAATCGGATATAACCGACGCGTCGGAGATGACTTTTCTTAGCATCGCTGGTCTTTGCGACCAGAAGGCGAAGCACTTCCTGCATAAAGGCCGCCATTGGTGCGCACAGTGCTATATGGAGTCAAGGAACGCTGGAGAGCCTACTTGGGATCCACTTTACTGGGCACCGACGACGACAACCATTTGTTTGATACACAGAACTTTGCTCCAGCAATTCTGCCCACATTGTAAATTAATACAGCGCCATCTTCCTAAATTTCCGTTCCTGGATTTTTGTGAATACTGCGGATGTGATCTTGCCAGCGGAAGCTCAACTTCCGGCGATGCCGATCAACTCGATCAGCGAATGTGGCTTGCTAACGGCGCACTGGATCTGATCAAAAATCGGCAAGACACCATCTTGAGCCGCGAAAATTTCTCTCTACGCCTCAATGAGGCGACACTTATATGCAGCAATGGTGTATTTGAGGAATTCGCGAGAATGACAGGCATCAACACATGCAGTCTTCGGAACTGGCAGCTGAAGCATGCCGCTCCAACGTGGTCCAATTTCATCGATATCGCTTACCGTCTTAATACTCCGCCAACTCAGCTCGCCGGCCCCTCCACCCTGATTTTTGATCCTGCAGTCTTTAATTACCGATCGAGCCTTCGCTTGGACAAGCAGCATCGCCATCTGCCGAAAGAAAGGATTGAAGAATTAAGACGGGCGACAGTGGAGCTTCTGAAAGCTCCAATTGACGTTTGGGTTTTCCGAAATGGAAAGCTGTCGTCCATACAGAAACAGTTTGACATCTCCTACTGGACATTTAAAAGGCATTTAGGCGACTTAGCTGGTCAAATCTCAGCAAAACGCCTAGAGGCGAGTGAATATCGCAAGAAATTGACAGTCGCGGGACGGCGAAAGCGGCTTCGCGCTGCCCGAGACAAGCTCGCGGGGATGGAATTGGAACCTTCCGTGCGGAACATGAAGAAGTCCGGGCTGGTTAAAGTCTCGGATGTGATCTCCGTGCGCAGAGGAAAGGGTTCCTCTGGGGCGGAGACATCCTAAGAACTAGGGAAGGAGAGAGTACGAAGTCTGAACTTCGTCTCGATAGTGCGAGAAAGCCCTTGGTTCAAGTGCGCTTCGGGAGCTTCAACCATAAAGTGTCATGAACACTCTATGAAGCATAAGCTGTCAGTCAATGACAACTTATGGGCTCCCCGGCATTCCGTGAAGAATCAGGGGCTTGGATTGGTGGCCTGGGGCGGAATCGAACCACCGACACGCGGATTTTCAATCCGCTGCTCTACCAACTGAGCTACCGGGCCGTTGCTGTGTGCAGCCTCAGATTATACAGCGCTTCTGCGCCCTCTTGAAAGATCGACGCCAAGTTGTTTGAGCTTTCTGTAAAGATGGGTGCGTTCGAGGCCGGTTTTCTCGGCGACGCGGGTCATGGAGCCGTTCTCCATCGCCAGGTGGAACTCGAAGTACGCCTTCTCGAAGCCGTCGCGCGCATCGCGCAGCGGGCGGTCGAGGTCGAAGCTCTGGGTCGACTGCGGGCCGGTGTCGGCCACGGGCACGGAAGCCAGCGAGGCCATCAGCAGGCTGTCGCCGGTGGTCGTGATGGCGGTGGCCTGGCTGCCGGTGATCGGCGCGGGCACCACGCCTGCTGCCGCGCGGCGCGCGCTTTCGCGGGCCAGCCCCTGCTCCACCGCCTTGAGCAGCTTCTGCATGGTGATGGGCTTTTCGAGAAAGGCGAATGCGCCGATGCGCGTGGCGTCGACTGCCGTGTCGATGGTGGCGTGCCCGCTCATCATGATGACGGGCATGCTCAGGAGGCCGGCGGTGGACCACTCCTTGAGCAGCGTGACGCCGTCGGTATCGGGCATCCAGATGTCGAGCAGCACGAGATCGGGTCGTGCGCGCTGGCGCGCAGCGCGCGCTTCGGCCGCGTTCTCCGCGAGTTCCACGTTGTGGCCCTCGTCATTGAGAATTTCGAAGAGCAGGTCCCGGATGCCCAGCTCGTCATCGACCACGAGAATGTTTGCCATGAGTGCTGCTTGTTGTGTGCGCTGGTGTCCGCAATGGTATGTTGAGTCCTCTGGCCCATCCATCGCCTGTGCGACGGACATTCGTGCGGCTCAGGCGGCGGAAGACTTCGACGAATCTTCGGTGTGAGCGGCCGCTGCCCGCGGCTCGCTTGCCAGCGCGAATGATAGCGAGACTTGTGCCCCTGCTACAGCCCCATCGACGACGCGGTTCGAAAGCTCGATGCGCGCGCCGTGCTCGTCGGCGATCTTCTTGACGACGGCGAGTCCCAAACCTGTACCTTTTGTTTTCGTGGTGACGTAGGGCTCGAACGCGCGCTTGAGGATGTTCTCGGCGAAGCCCGGGCCACTGTCCTGCACGGTCAGGCGCACGCGCTGCCCCGAGTCGCCCAGCCGCGTCCGGATGGTGACCTCGCCCGCCTTGCCAGTTCCGCTCGCAGCGGCTTCCGCAGCGTCCTGCGCGTTTTGCAACAGGTTGTGTATGACCTGGCGGATCTGCTGCGCGTCGCCCCTGATGGGCGGGCAGCGCTCGTCGAGCTCGGAGCGCAGCGTGATCGGCAGGTTCTCAGCGCTGTAGAGCTGCAGCACGTCGGTCAGCAGGGCGTTCAGGTCGACCGGCTTGAGGTCGGCTGCGGGCAGGCGCGCGTAGTCGCGGAATTCGTTCACCAGCCGCTTCATCGCGTCGACCTGGTCGACGATGGTCTTCACCGACTTCACGAGCACGGCCTGCTCGGGCGGCTGGACCTTGCCCGAGAGCTTCATCTCGAGCCGTTCGGCCGAGAGCTGGATCGGCGTGAGCGGGTTCTTGATCTCGTGCGCGAGCCGCCGCGCGACCTCGCCCCAGGCCTGCGCGCGCTGGGCCGAGACGATCTCGGAGATGTCGTCGAACACCAGCAGCCGCGCGGCGCCTGGCAGCTCCGCGCCGCGCGCGACGATGTTGATGGCGCCGTCCTGCTGCGGCAGATCGGCGCCGGAGGCATGCAGCTCGAAAGCGTGCTGCCAGTGGTCGAGGCCGTGCTGCATGCGCTCGACGAGAAAGTCCTCGAACTGCTGCTGCACCTTGGCGCCGAATTCGCCCAGCCCCGGGACCTCGATGAGCGGCCGGCCCTCGTAGGCCGCAAGCGGCGCGCGCAGCACGCGGGTCGCGCCCGGGTTGGTGGACAGCACGGTGCCCTTGGCATCGAGCACGATCACACCCGAGGTCAGGTTGTCGAGGATGGTCTGCAGGTTGGCGCGCGCCGCGTCGAGCTGGCCCATGGTCTTCTCGACCGCGCCGCGGGCGTCGGCCAGCTGCTGCGTCATGACGGCGAAGGAGCGCGTGAGGCCGCCCAGCTCGTCCTTGCCCTGCAGCACAGCCGTGGGCCGCAGGTCGCCGGCCGCCACCTGCCGCACGCCTTCGGCCAGCACGAGCAGCGGCCGCGCGAGCTGGTTGCCGAAGAGCACGGCCAGCAGCACCGCGCCGAACACGGCGAGGAACAGGCTCAGCGTGAGCGTGCCGATGTACATGCGCCGCAGCCCTTCGCGCGCCAGCGCCCGTTCCTGGTATTCACGGTTGGCCTCCTGCACGGCCAGCGCGTTGGCGACCACGGCCGGCGGCAGTGGCCGCGTGACCTGCAGGTAACGCGGCGCGGTATCGAAGTCGAAGCCGGGCCGCTGCACCATCGCGAGCGCACGCACGCTCGCTGCCGGCGGGGTCGCGCCCGGCGCGGTGGTTTCGTCCAACCCCTCGACGTGCGCGACGGCACGCTCGGGACGCACCTGCCGAAACTGCTGCTGTGTCGGCCGGTCGGGGTTGAGCTGGAACCGCGAGGTGCCGGCGCTGGCCACGAGCTGCCCGGAGCCGGTCCAGAGGATCACGTCGCTGGCCTCGAGCTGGTCGCGGATGCGCTCGAGCACCAGGCCGGCGCTCGCGTCGGGCACCTGCGCCAGTTGCGCGCTGGCGCTGCGCGTCTTGACCGCAAGGTCATCGGACAGCGAATCGAGCGTGGCCCGTCCGAGGTTCAGGCCGGCGTCGAGCGCGCCTTCCACCTTGACGTCGAACCAGCTCTCGATCGAACGCGCGACGAACTGGTACGACACCACATAGACCAGCGCCCCCGGCACCACCCCCACCAGCGCAAAGATGGCCGCCAGCTTGATGAGCAGCCGGCTGCCGAACTTGCCCTGCCGCAGCCGCCGCAGCAGCCGGAAGGCGACCCAGCCGATCACCAGCACCAGCAGCACCGCCACCACGACGTTGATGCCGAAAAGGCGCACGTAGTAGCGCTCGTACAGCGCGCGGTTGTTGGTGGCCTGCGCCAGCAGGAATATCAGCACCAGGCCGATGGCGGTGACCAGCGCCGCGCCAACGCCGATGGCCCAGCGCCGGGCCCGCGCGCGGCTCGCGGCCTGCGAGGCCACCGTGCCGCCGCGCGCCGGAGTGCTCACTTCTGCTTCTCCATCGGCAGCTTGGCCGTGCGCTCCACGGCGATGTTCCAGTCGGCCTGGCCGACCACGCCGATCTGGAACGGACGCGGCAGCTGCGAGGTGTCGAGCCTGAAGCGGAAGGTGACCTGGTGCTGCGGGTCGTCGCCGATCTCGGCCAGGTCGCCCATGCGCAGGCGGCCGACGCGCTTGATGGCGTCGAGCGCGTCGCCGAGGGTGTCGAAGTTCTGGTTCAGCGAGATGCCCAGGCCTGCTGCACCGGTCATGGGCGCCGCCGACACGTTGAGCCGCCAGCGGCGCGTGAGCGGCTGGTAGGCCAGCCGCATGTGGCGCGTGACCTGCGCGACCTTGCGGTCGGTCCAGTACCAGCGCTCCTGGAAGAGCTCGGCCTCGGCCACGAAATAGATGGCGATGCCCTTGTCGAGCACCTCCTCGACCAGCGAGGGCAGCTCGAACTGCACGGCAGCGCTGAAGTAGACGCCATCGTCGGCCTGCTCCAGCCGCATCTGGGTGATGGTGGCGCCGCTGCGCCCCTGGGCGAAGGCCGCAGCCGGCAGGAGGGCCATGCAGATCGCCCAGATCCAGAGCAGGACGGACAGCGACAGGAACAGCCAGCGCCGTCGCTCAACGAGGACGCTTTTCAAGCAGGGCGTAGAAAAAGCCGTCGTGGTCACCAGAGGCATTGTCCGGGACGCCACGGGCATTCGACCCGCTTTGGGGCAGCAAATGGCCCGGCGACGGCAGCAATCGTGCGTTGGTGTTGTGTACAAGAAACGCATCAATTTGTTGCGAGCCCTCTTCGCGAAACACGGAGCAAGTGCAGTAAAGAAGTCGCCCGCCGGGCCGCACCAGCGGCCACAGGGCGGCCAGGAGCGTGGCCTGCTGGGCGGCGAGCTGGGCCGTGTCGCTTTCGCGGCGCAGCCAGCGCACGTCGGGATGGCGCCTCACGATGCCGGACGCCGTGCACGGCGCGTCGAGCAGGATGGCGTCGAAAGGCGTGCCGTCCCACCACTGGTCGGTCCGGGCGGCGTCGGCAACGAGCACCTTGGCCTGAAGCCCGAGGCGGGCCAGGGTGTCGTCGATGCGGCGGCTGCGGGCGGCATCGACTTCCAGGGCGGTGACCTCGATAGCGCCGGGGCCTGCCATTTCGAGCAGATGCGCGGTCTTGCCTCCGGGGGCGGCGCAGGCGTCGAGCACGCGCAGCGGCCGCGCTTTCTCCGGCAGCAGGCCCTCGAGCAGCAGCGGTGCGGCCATCTGCGCGGCCGCGTCCTGCACCGAGCAGGCACCGTCGGCAAAGCCGGGCAGCTGCTGCACGGGCCGGGCGCGCGCCAGTTGCAGGCCGCTCGGCCCCACGCGCGTCGCGGCCAGGCCGGCGGTTTCGAGTTCGGTCAGGTAGGAGGCCGCTGTCGTCCTGAGGACGTTGACCCGCAACGTCATCGGCGCCTGCGCGTTGTCGGCGGCCAGCACCCGCTGCCAGTCGCGCGGATGGTCGCGCTTGAGGCGCTCGATCCACCAGCGCGGGTGGTTCCACTGCGCGACGGGTTCCGAGTCGGTGGCGGCCACGAGCTCGTCGCGTTCGCGCAGGAAGCGCCGCAGGCAGGCGTTGATGAAGCTGGCCTGCGCCCGCGTGGCGGGATTGCGCTTGGCGGCCTCGACGGCCTGGTCGACCAAGGTGAACGGTTCGTAGGGAGCGTGCTCCGCATTCCAGGCGAGCGCCAACGCGGTGCACAGCAGCGCATCGGGCAGGGGCGGCGGCGTGCGCTTGGCCAGGTGGCGGCGCAGCGCCTCGGCGCGGCCGAGCCAGCGCAGCACCTGGAAGCCGAGCGATTGCACGCCGGGCCGCAGCGCGGGCTCGACGGCCTCGAAGGCCACGGAGCCCGACGTGCCGGCGCGGATCGACGCCAGCGCCGCCGCCGTCAGCTGCAGCTGGCGCCAGAGCGGGGGTTGTTGCAGGGGCGGCGTGTCGCCAGGGCCTCTGCGAGAGGGGTCGGAGGGTAGTTCTGACAAGTTGGAGGCGATGGTAACGGGCCGGCCAAAAGCCGGACTTCGTACATGGAAAGAGAGCGACAGGAAATACCACTGCGGCCGTGGCGGCCCGGATCACAGGCCGGCGCCGCTCAAAGCAGCGGTGCCGCCGGACGCAGACGCACGGCCCATGCCACCAGCAAGGCCGGAAACTGGGCGATGGCGGCGTTGTATTGCGCCACCGCCTGGTTGAACTGGCTGCGCGCGATCTCCGCCGCGGCGGAGGGTTCGGGCCAGCCGATGGGCTCCGCCGTGCCGGGCACCATGCTTGTCGCGCCGGGCAGCAGCTGCGCGGGCCGCGACAACGTGCCGTCGGCGTCGAACACGGTCACCTGGTCGGGATGCTGCCGCTGCCAGGCGCCGATCCAGACCTGCAGCGCGGTCGCCAGCGCCGCCATGCCGCCGACGTCGAGCGGGCGCAGCCGGGTTGCGCCGAGCAGGGTCGCGAGCTGCGCCGTTGCGGCCTGCAGCGGCGCGATGGACGACAGCGATTCGCCGGTCGGCGCCGCCTCGGTCTGCGAGCCGGCCGCGATGCTGGCCTGCACGAAGTCGAGCTGCTTGCCCAGCGCCGCATCGAGCTGGCCATAGGCCTGCAGCACGGCCGCGCGCAAGCGCACCAGCCGGTTGTAGGCGCCGACAAACCAGAAGAGCAGGACCGCGACCGCGATCCAGCCGGCCAGCGATTCGGGCAATACGCTCATCGACGACAAGGCCTCATCAAGCAATCAATCACAGGGAACAAATGAAAACGCCCCCCGACCGGGGCCGGTCGGGGGGCGTGGTGTACCGGTCATGGCCGGTGATGCTAACCAGTTATTCGGTCGCAGCGCCTTCGCTGGCGTCCGCCGTGCTGGCGGCAGCATCGGCTTCACCGGAACCGGCCAGTTCGGCCGCTTCCGATTCGGCGATGGCGCGGCGCTCGGCCTCGTCCATGGCGTCCTTGACCTTGCGTGCCTGGTGGTACGCCATGCCGGTGCCCGCGGGGATCAGGCGGCCGACGATGACGTTTTCCTTCAGGCCGCGCAGCTCGTCGCGCTTGCCCATGATCGCGGCTTCGGTCAGCACGCGCGTCGTTTCCTGGAACGAAGCGGCCGAGATGAACGAGTCGGTCGACAGCGATGCCTTCGTGATACCCAGCAGCAGGTTGGTGAACGTCGCGGGGATCTTGCCTTCAGCGCGCAGGGCGTCGTTGGTGTTGAGCATCTCGCTGCGTTCGATCTGTTCGCCGGCGATGTAGCTGGTGTCGCCCGGGTTGTCGACCACGACGCGGCGCAGCATCTGGCGAACGATCACCTCGATGTGCTTGTCGTTGATCTTCACGCCCTGCAGGCGGTACACGTCCTGCACTTCGTCCACGATGTAGCGCGCCAGTTCTTCCGAACCCAGCAGGCGCAGGATGTCCTGCGGGTCAGCCGGGCCGTCGACCACCGATTCGCCCTTGTTCACCACCTGGCCTTCGTGCACCAGGATGTTCTTTTCCTTCGGCACGAGGTCTTCCCAGACCGTGCCTTCCGGATCGGTGATCTGCAGGCGGATCTTGCCCTTCGTTTCCTTGCCGAACGACACCGTGCCGGTCATTTCGGCCAGCATGCCCTTGTCCTTCGGCGAACGGGCTTCGAACAGCTCGGCAACGCGCGGCAGACCGCCGGTGATGTCGCGGGTCTTCTGGCCTTCGACCGGAATACGCGCCAGCACTTCGCCGGGGCCCACGTCCTGGCCGTCACGCACCTGCACCAGCGCGCCGATCGGGAAACCGATCGTCACCGAGTGGTCGGTGCCCGGGATCTTCACTTCGGCGCCGGAGGCGTCGATGAGCTTCACCTGCGGACGCACGACCTTGGCGGCGCCGCGGCGCTTCGGGTCGATCACGACCAGGGTCGACAGACCGGTCACTTCGTCCACCTGCTTGGCGACCGTGAGGCCTTCCTCGACGTTCTCGAACTGCGTCTTGCCGGCGAATTCCGTGATGATCGGGCGGGTCAGCGGGTCCCAGTTGGCCAGGACGTGGCCAGCTTTGATCTGCTGGTCGGCCTTGACCGTCAGGGTCGCGCCGTACGGCACCTTGTGGCGCTCGCGCTCGCGGCCGTGCTCGTCGTGGATGATGATTTCACCCGAACGCGAGATCACGACCAGCTCGCCCTTGCTGTTGGTCACGTAGCGCATCGTGGCGTTGAAGCCGATCGAGCCGTTCGACTTGGCTTCCACGCTCGAAGCGATGGCGGCGCGCGAAGCGGCACCACCGATGTGGAAGGTACGCATCGTCAGCTGCGTGCCGGGTTCGCCGATGGACTGGGCGGCGATCACACCGACGGCTTCGCCGATGTTGATCAGGCCGCCGCGGCCCAGGTCGCGGCCGTAGCAGGTCGAGCAGATGCCGAAGCGGGTCTCGCAGGTCAGCGCGGTGCGCACCTTGACCTCGTCGACGCCTTGCGCTTCCAGCGCCTCGATGGTGTCCTCGTCGAACATCTCGCCGGCCTTCAGCAGCACGGCGCGGTTTTCCGGGTGCAGCACGTCGTCGGCAGCGGTACGGCCGAGGATACGGTCGCGCAGCGATTCGATGACTTCACCGCCTTCGACGATGGCGCGCATCAGGTAGCCGCCGTGCGTGCCGCAGTCCTGCTCGGTCACGACCAGGTCCTGCGTCACGTCGACCAGACGACGGGTCAGGTAGCCCGAGTTCGCCGTCTTCAGCGCCGTGTCGGCCAGACCCTTACGGGCACCGTGGGTGGAGATGAAGTACTCCAGCACGTTCAGGCCTTCGCGGAAGTTCGCGGTAATGGGCGTCTCGATGATCGAGCCGTCAGGCTTGGCCATCAGGCCGCGCATGCCGGCCACCTGGCGGATCTGGGCCGCGGAACCGCGGGCGCCCGAGTCGGCCATCATGTAGATCGAGTTGAAGGACTCCTGCTCGACTTCCTTGCCGTTGCGGTCGATGACCTTCTGCTTCGACAGCTTGGCCATCATCACCTTCGACACTTCGTCGCCGGCCTTGCCCCAGATGTCCACCACCTTGTTGTAGCGCTCGCCGGAGGTCACGAGACCGGAGACGTACTGCTGCTCGATCTCCTTCACTTCCTTGGCCGATCGCTCGATGATGCCGTGCTTCTCCGAAGGCACCAGCATGTCGTCGATGGCGATCGAGATGCCGGCCTTGGTTGCCAGGCGGAAGCCGTTCTGCAGCAGCTTGTCTGCGAAGACGACGGTTTCCTTCAGGCCGCACTTGCGGAACGAGACGTTGATGAGCTTGGAGATTTCCTTCTTCTTCAGCGCCTTGTTGATGTTCGAGAACGGCAGGCCCTTCGGCAGGATCTCGGACAGCAGCGCGCGGCCCACGGTGGTGTCCACGAGCGAGGTCGACGGCACGAATTCGCCGGTTTCCTTGTTCTTGGTGTACTCCGTGATGCGCACTGCCACCTTGGCGGTGAGTTCGACTTCGTTGGCGTCGAGCGCGCGCTGGACTTCACCGATGTCGGAGAAGACCAAGCCTTCGCCCTTGCCGTTGATGCGGTCGCGGGTCGTGTAGTACAGACCCAGCACCACGTCCTGCGAGGGAACGATCGACGGTTCGCCCGAAGCCGGGAACAGCACGTTGTTGGAGGCCAGCATCAGCGTGCGGGCTTCCATCTGCGCTTCCACCGACAGCGGCACGTGGACGGCCATCTGGTCGCCGTCGAAGTCGGCGTTGAAAGCCGCGCAAACCAGCGGGTGCAGCTGGATCGCCTTGCCTTCGATCAGGATCGGCTCGAAGGCCTGGATGCCCAGGCGGTGCAGCGTCGGAGCGCGGTTCAGCATGACCGGGTGCTCCTTGATGACCTCTTCCAGGATGTCCCAGACCACCGGCGTACCCGATTCGACTTCCTTCTTGGCAGCCTTGATCGTGGTCGCGATGCCCATGGCTTCGAGGCGCGAGAAAATGAAGGGCTTGAACAGCTCGAGCGCCATCAGCTTCGGCAGGCCGCACTGGTGCAGCTTGAGCGTCGGGCCCACCACGATGACCGAACGGCCCGAGTAGTCGACGCGCTTGCCCAGCAGGTTCTGGCGGAAGCGGCCGCTCTTGCCCTTGATCATGTCGGCCAGCGACTTCAGCGCGCGCTTGTTGGCGCCCGTCATGGCCTTGCCACGGCGGCCGTTGTCCAGCAGCGAGTCGACGGCTTCCTGCAGCATCCGCTTCTCGTTCCGCGCGATGATTTCCGGAGCCTTCAGCTCCAGCAGGCGGCGCAGGCGCGAGTTGCGGTTGATGACGCGGCGGTACAGGTCGTTCAGGTCGGAGGTCGCGAAGCGGCCGCCGTCCAGCGGCACCAGCGGACGCAGGTCCGGCGGCAGCACGGGCAGCACGTCGAGCACCATCCACTCGGGCTTGATGCCCGACTTGCGGAAGGCTTCCAGCACCTTCAGGCGCTTGGAGTTCTTCTTGACCTTGACTTCGGAGCCGGTCAGGTCGCCGCGCAGGCGTTCGATCTCGCTGTCGAGCTCGATGCCTTCCAGCAGGTCCTTGATGCCTTCGGCGCCCATCTTGGCGACGAACTCGTCACCGTATTCCTTGCGCTTCGCGTCGTAGTCGTCCTCGGACATGATGCCGAACTTCTTCAGCGGGGTCATGCCGGGGTCGGTGATCACGTAGGCTTCGAAGTACAGCACGCGCTCGATGTCGCGCAGCGTCATGTCGAGCACGAGGCCCAGGCGCGACGGCAGCGACTTGAGGAACCAGATGTGGGCGCAGGGCGCGGCCAGGTCGATGTGACCCATGCGCTCGCGGCGCACCTTGGTCTGCGTGACTTCGACGCCGCACTTCTCGCAGATCACGCCGCGGTGCTTCAGGCGCTTGTACTTGCCGCACAGGCACTCGTAGTCCTTGATAGGGCCGAAGATCTTCGCGCAGAAGAGGCCGTCGCGCTCGGGCTTGAACGTGCGGTAGTTGATCGTCTCGGGCTTCTTCACCTCGCCGAAGGACCACGAACGGATCTTCTCGGGCGAAGCCATGCCGATCTTGATGGCATCGAAATGCTCATCGGGCGTGAATTGCTTGAACAGGTCGAGTAGCGATTTCATAAGACTCTTTCCCTTTTCAAATTAGGAACGCTCGAGCTCGATGTCGAGACCCAGCGAACGGATTTCCTTGACCAGCACGTTGAACGACTCCGGCATGCCGGCTTCGATCGAGTGCTCGCCCTTGACGATGCTCTCGTACACCTTGGTACGGCCTTGCACGTCGTCGGACTTCACGGTCAGCATTTCCTGCAGGACGTAGGAAGCGCCGTAGGCTTCGAGCGCCCACACTTCCATTTCCCCGAAACGCTGGCCGCCGAACTGCGCCTTGCCGCCCAGGGGCTGCTGCGTGACCAGCGAGTACGGGCCGGTCGAGCGGGCGTGCATCTTGTCGTCCACCAGGTGATGCAGCTTCAGGAAGTGCATGTAGCCGACGGTGACGGGACGCTCGAACTGGTCGCCGGTGCGGCCGTCGAACAGGTAGGCCTGCGTGCGGCTCTCGGTCAGGCCCTTGGCCTTGGCGATGTCGTCCGGATAGGCCAGCTTCAGCATGCCGCGGATTTCCTCTTCCGAGGCACCGTCGAACACCGGCGTCGCGAAGGTCGCGCCGTTCTGCAGGTTGCCGGCCATCTCGAGCAGTTCGGTGTCGCTCAGCGAGGCGATGTTCTCCTGGCGGCCCGAGCCGTTGTACAGCTGCTCCATGAACTTGCGCAGCTCGGCCACCTTGGCCTCCTGCTGCAGCAGGTCGCCGATGCGCTGGCCCACGCCCTTGCCGGCCCAGCCCAGGTGCACTTCGAGAACCTGGCCCACGTTCATCCGCGAGGGCACGCCCAGCGGGTTCAGGCAGATGTCGCACGGCGTGCCGTCGGCCATGTGGGGCATGTCCTCGACCGGAACGATCTTCGACACCACACCCTTGTTGCCGTGGCGGCCGGCCATCTTGTCGCCGGGCTGCAGGCGGCGCTTGACGGCCAGGTAGACCTTGACCATCTTGAGCACGCCAGCGGGCAGCTCGTCGCCCTGCGTGAGCTTCTTGCGCTTTTCTTCGAACGCGAGGTCGAAGCTGTGGCGCGTCTGCTCCAGCGAGTTCTTGATCGACTCGAGCTGCGTCGCCACTTCGTCTTCCGCCGGGCGGATGTCGAACCAGTGGAACTTCTCGACCGACGACAGGTAGGCCTTGTCGAGCTTGGTGCCCTTGGCCAGCTTGTTCGGGCCGCCGTTGGCGACCTTGCCGGTCAGCAGCTTCTCGATACGGTCGAACGCGTCGGCTTCGACGATGCGAAGCTGGTCGTTCAGGTCGAGGCGGAAGCGCTTGAGTTCGTCGTCGATGATCTGCTGGGCGCGCTTGTCGCGCTGGATGCCTTCGCGGGTGAACACCTGCACGTCGATCACGGTGCCCTGCGAGCCCTGGTCCACGCGCAGCGAGGTGTCCTTCACGTCGGAAGCCTTCTCGCCGAAGATGGCGCGAAGCAGCTTCTCTTCAGGCGTCAGCGTGGTCTCGCCCTTCGGCGTGACCTTGCCCACCAGCGTGTCGCCCGGCTGCACTTCGGCGCCGACATAGATGATGCCGGACTCGTCGAGGCGGTTGAGCTGCTGCTCGGCCAGGTTCGGGATGTCGCGCGTGATTTCTTCGGCGCCCAGCTTCGTGTCGCGGGCCATCACCACCAGTTCCTCGATGTGGATCGAGGTGTAGCGGTCTTCGGCGACGACGCGTTCCGAGATCAGGATCGAGTCTTCGAAGTTGTAGCCGTTCCAGGGCATGAACGCGATCAGCATGTTCTGGCCGAGAGCCAGTTCGCCGAGGTCGGTCGATGCGCCGTCGGCCACCACGTCGCCCTTGGCGATCTTGTCGCCGCGCTTGACGATGGGGCGCTGGTGGATGTTGGTGTTCTGGTTCGAACGCTGATACTTGATCAGGTTGTAGATGTCCACACCGACTTCACCGGCAGCCGCTTCGGCGTCGTTCACGCGCACCACGACACGGGTCGCGTCGACATAGTCGACGATACCGCCGCGGGTGGCCGTGACCACGGTGCCCGAGTCGACCGCGGAGACGCGCTCGATACCGGTACCGACCATCGGCTTCTCCGGACGCAGCACCGGCACGGCCTGGCGCTGCATGTTGGCGCCCATCAGCGCGCGGTTCGCGTCGTCGTGCTCGAGGAACGGCACGAGCGATGCGGCCACCGACACGATCTGCGCGGGCGAAACGTCCATGTACTGGATGCGCTCCGCGCCGACCAGGATCGATTCGCCGGCTTCGCGGGCCGAGACCAGGTCGCCGGTCAGCTTGCCGTCCTTGTCCAGGGCCGCGTTGGCCTGGGCGATGACGTACTTGCCTTCCTCGATGGCCGACAGGTAGTCGATCTCGTTGGTGACCTTGCCGTCAACCACGCGGCGGTACGGCGTCTCGATGAAGCCGTATTCGTTCAGGCGGGCGTACAGGGCCAGCGAGTTGATCAGGCCGATGTTCGGGCCTTCAGGCGTTTCGATCGGGCACACGCGGCCGTAGTGGGTCACGTGCACGTCGCGCACTTCGAAGCCGGCACGTTCGCGCGTCAGACCACCCGGGCCAAGGGCCGACACGCGGCGCTTGTGGGTGATCTCGGACAGCGGGTTCGTCTGGTCCATGAACTGCGACAGCTGCGAGGCGCCGAAGAATTCCTTCAGGGCGGCCGAGATCGGCTTGCTGTTGATCAGGTCGTGCGGCATCAGCGGCTCTTGCTCCGCCTGGCCCAGACGCTCCTTCACGGCCTTCTCGATGCGGGCCAGACCGGTGCGGTACTGGTTCTCGGCCAGTTCGCCCACGCAGCGCACGCGACGGTTGCCCAGGTGGTCGATGTCGTCGACTTCGCCGTTGCCGTTGCGCAGGTCCACGAGGATCTTGACCACGGCCAGGATGTCCTCGTTGGTCAGCACCATCGGGCCGGTCGACTCGTCGCGGCCGACCTTGGCGTTGAACTTCATGCGGCCGACGCGCGACAGGTCGTACGTGTCCGGGTTGTAGAACAGGCGCTGGAACAGGGCCTGCACGGCGTCTTCCGTCGGCGGCTCGCCGGGGCGCATCATGCGGTAGATGGCCACGCGGGCGGCGAACTCGTCCACGGTTTCGTCGATGCGCAGGGTCTGCGAGATGTACGCGCCCTGGTCGAGTTCGTTCGTGTAGATGACCTGCACGTCCTGCACGCCGGCCGTGCGCAGCTTCTTCAGCAGCGACTCGGTCAGCTCGTCGTTGGCCTTGGCCAGGATCTCGCCGGAATCGGCATCTACGATGTTGCGGGCGATCACGCGGCCGATCAGGAAGTCTTCCGGCACGCTGATGTGCGTGGTGCCGCCCTGCTCGAGCTCACGCGTATGGCGCGCGGTGACGCGCTTGTCCTTGGCGACCACGACCTTGCCCGACTTGTCGGTGATGTCGAAGCGCGCGACTTCGCCGCGCAGGCGTTCGGAGACGAACTCCATCTGCGCGCCGCTGTCCATCAGGCGGAAGTTGTCGTTCACGAAGAAGTTCGCGAGGATCGATTCCGGGTTCAGGCCGATGGCCTTCAGCAGGATCGTCACCGGCATCTTGCGGCGACGGTCCACGCGGAAGTACAGCATGTCCTTCGGGTCGAACTCGAAGTCGAGCCACGAACCGCGGTAGGGAATCACGCGGGCGGAGAACAGCAGCTTGCCCGAGCTGTGCGTCTTGCCCTTGTCGTGCTCGAAGAACACGCCCGGCGAACGGTGCAGCTGCGACACGATCACGCGCTCGGTACCGTTGATGATGAACGAACCCTTGTCCGTCATGAGCGGCACTTCGCCCATGTAGACCTCTTGTTCCTTCACTTCCTTGACCACCTTCGACTGCGAGGTCGACGACTCGCGGTCATAGATGATGAGCTGCACCTTGGCGCGCACGGCCGACGCGAAGGTCAGGCCGCGGGTCTGGCATTCGCGCACGTCGAACGCCGGCTTCGCCAGGTTGTACTCGAGGAACTTCATCTCGACGAAACCGTTGTGCGAGACGATCGGGAAGGCAGCGTCGAAAGCGGCCTGCAGGCCTTCGACGGTACGTTGTTTCGGGGGGATGCCGGCTTGCAGGAACGCGGTGTATGCGTCTTTCTGCATCTGCAGCAGGTAGGGGATTTCGACGACGCTGTCGCGATTGCCGAAACTTTTTCGGATGCGCTTGCGTTCGGTGTAACTGTACGCGGACGATTGGGCCATGAGAGCTCCGGTGCTTGAGATCTTCAGCGACTTGTCAGCAGTGCCTGGGCACCACTGCTTGGCGGCTGGCCACTACCAGCCGTTGGCGGACAGCGATGCGTTGCACATCGCCCGAACCAAGGGGTCTTCTGCAGTCGGGGTCAGAAGACACTCAAAAATCCCGCCTCGTTTTGGCTTTTCCGGAGCCCTTTGGGCCTCCGGGAAAGCCGATAACGAGCCGGCTTTTGAGTGCGCTCTGAAAGCGGCAAAGGCTGGAGGGCCTTTTCAGGCACCTCCAGCCCTCCAGGGGGTCTGAATTACTTCAGTTCCACCTTGGCGCCGGCTTCTTCCAGCTTCTTCTTGGCGGCTTCAGCGTCAGCCTTCGACAGGCCTTCCTTGACAGCCTTGGGAGCGGCTTCCACCAGGTCCTTGGCTTCCTTCAGGCCCAGGCCGGTGATTTCGCGCACTGCCTTGATCGCCGAAACCTTGTTCGCGCCAGCGTCCATCAGCATGACGTTGAACTCGGTCTTCTCTTCGACTGCAGCAGCAGCGCCACCGCCACCACCTTGAGCCGGAGCGGCCATTGCAGCGGCGCTCACGCCGAACTTCTCTTCGATGGCTTTGACCAGGTCGTTGAGTTCCAGGACCGTCATGCTGTCGAGCGCGGTCAGAAATGCGTCTTTATCGAATGCCATTTTTGTTTCCTAACAATTGGGTTGAATGTTTCAAACGCAAGCAGCTCAGGCTGCCTGTGCTTCTGCCGGGGCATCGGCGGGTGCAGCTTCGCCACCACCACGCTTCTCGGCCAGCGCCGCGAGAACGCGGGCGGTACGAGAGATCGGGGATTGCATCAAGCCCAGCAGTTGAGCCAGCAGCACTTCCTTCGAAGGGATGTTGGCCAGTTGCTTCACGCCTTCGACGTCCAGGGCCTTGCCACCGAATGCGCCACCGCGAATGACCAGCTTGTCGTTGGTCTTCGCGAAATCGGCCACCACCTTGGCGGCGGCCACAGCGTCTTCGGAGAAGCCGTAGATCAGCGGACCGGTCATCTGGTCGCCGACGACCTCGAATGCGCTGCCGGCGACAGCACGGCGGGCCAGCGTGTTCTTCAGAACACTCAGGCTCACACCCTTGCTGCGCGCTTCGTTGCGCAGTTTGGTCATATCGGCAACCGTGATGCCACGGTATTCCGCCATCACGAGCGTTTGAGCTTTTGCGGCGAGGCTGGTCACATCGTTGATGACCGCTTCTTTCTCACTGCGATTCAGACTCAAGGTCTACTCCTTTAAATGCGATCTTCGGCCGGGGCCTGGATCGCGCTTCATGCAGCGACCAACTGTCAGGAACAAAAAATCAACTTTCTCGATTCCTTGCAGTGGGGTCGCCATCTGCGCTGGATACCGGACGGGAAGGTCCGGCGTTTAAGTGCAGCACCCTGCACACCAGCGGTCTTGGATGGCCCGCGGCAACCGAAGCCGCCACGACCCACCACATCCGCCCCACCCTTGCGAGGTGGAGCAAATCTCTTTAGCTTGCCGAGATGGTTTGCGTGTCCACGCGGACACCCAGACCCATGGTCGACGACACAGCCACCTTGCGCAGGTACACGCCCTTGCTGGTCGCGGGCTTGGCCTTGACCAGAGCTTCGATCAGCGCGGCGAGGTTGCCCTGCAGCTTGTCGTTGTCGAACGAACGGCGACCGATCGTGCCGTGCACGATACCGGCCTTGTCGACGCGGAACTGGACCTGGCCGGCCTTGGCGTTCTTCACGGCCGTGGCGACGTCCGGGGTCACGGTGCCGACCTTCGGGTTCGGCATCAGGCCGCGCGGGCCCAGCACCTGACCGAGCGTACCGACGACGCGCATGGCGTCCGGTGCGGCGATCACGACGTCGAAGGGCATGTCGCCAGCCTTGACCATGGCAGCCAGGTCGTCCATGCCGACGATGTCGGCGCCGGCGGCCTTGGCTTCTTCAGCCTTGGCACCTTGGGCGAACACGGCGACGCGCTTGGTCTTGCCGGTGCCGTTGGGCAGCACGACGGCGCCACGCACGACCTGGTCCGACTTCTTGGCGTCGATGCCGAGCTGCACGGCCACGTCGATCGATTCGTCGAACTTGGCGGTGGCGGCTTCCTTGACGATGGTGATCGCGTCAGCCAGCGGGTACAGCTTGGTGCTGTCGACCTTGCCTTCGAGCGACTTCTGCTTCTTGGTGATCTTGGCCATTTACACGCCCTCCACATTCACGCCCATCGAACGGGCCGTACCGGCGATGGTGCGAACCGCGGCGTCCATGTCGGCGGCGGTCAGGTCCTTCATCTTGGTCTTTGCGATCTCTTCGAGCTGCGCGCGCGTGATCTTGCCGACCTTGTCGGTGTGAGGACGTGCGGAACCCTTCTCGAGCTTGATCGCCTTCTTGATCAGCACGCCGGCCGGCGGCGACTTGATGATGAAGGTGAAGCTCTTGTCGGCGAAAGCGGTGATGACCACCGGCAGCGCCAGACCCGGCTCGTAGCTCTGCGTCTGGGCGTTGAACGCCTTGCAGAATTCCATGATGTTCAGACCGCGCTGACCGAGTGCGGGACCGATCGGCGGGGACGGGTTGGCCTTACCAGCTGGCACTTGCAGCTTGATGAAGCCGACGATTTTCTTCGCCATGCTTTTTGCTCCTTGCGGGTGATATCGCTTCGGCTTGCGGCCGAGGCTCCCCGGGGTTAAACGACTCTTCGATCAAGGCCGCGCGCCGAGTCGGACAACGCGCAGCCGGGAATGGTTTGGACCTCGCGGTCCGGAGCTCAGGTCTTCTCGACCTGGCCGAATTCGAGTTCCACAGGCGTCGCGCGGCCGAAGATCATGACCGACACGCTGACCTTGCTCTTCTCGTAGTTGACTTCCTCGACGGTGCCGTTGAAGTCGGTGAACGGGCCTTCCTTGACGCGCACGAATTCGCCGACGGTGAATTCGATCTTGTGGCGCGGCTTCTCCGTGCCCTGCTGCATCTGGCTGACGATGTCTTCGACCTCTTTCTGCGAGATCGGGGCCGGCCGGTTCTTGGCGCCGCCCACGAAACCCGTCACCTTGTTGGTGTGCTTCACCAGGTGCCAGCTCTCGTCGTCCATGATCATTTCGACCAGAACGTAGCCCGGGAAGAAGCGACGCTCGGTGGTGCGCTTCTGGCCATTCTTGATCTCGACCACTTCTTCGGTCGGGACCAGGATGCGGCCGAACTTGTCCTGCATGCCGGCGCGGTTGATGCGCTCGGTGATGTTGCGCTCGACGGCCTTTTCCATACCCGAATAGGCATGCACCACGTACCAACGCAGATCAGGGTTGGCGGCAGGAGCCAGCACGGAGGTGCCTTCTTCCTCCGGCGCGCCCGGCGTGGTTTCAACTGCGTCGTCAGTCATTTACTTTCTCCAGCCCAGAATGAGGTCGAAAAATACCCACTCGAGCGTCTTGTCGGTCAGCCAGAGAAAGACGGACATGATCGCCACGAAGGCAAACACGTAGGCCGTCATCTGCATCGCCTCCTTGCGGGTCGGCCAGACGACCTTCCTGACTTCGCGCCACGAATCGCGGCCGAACGCCCAAAGCTGGCGACCATTCTCCGAACTACCGAAAACAACCACAGCCGCCGCCAGACCGACCAGCAGCGCAGCCCATTGCACCAGCGAGCCCTGGCGCGCCAGCAGATAGAACGCCACGATGGCGCCCACTGCCAGCACCACCGCCGCAGCCAGTTTGGCCTTGTCGGCGCCGGTGCTCACCGTTTCGATTTGAGAAGTGGCCATGTTCGGCTGATTTCCTGTGACCCTGAGGCCTTCAATTCAATGCGTCTCTTGAGACGCCGAAGCCCGTCGGGACGCGACGGGCTTTTCGGAGTGCCACCTTAAGTGGCAGGGGCAGTAGGAATCGAACCTACAACCTTCGGTTTTGGAGACCGACGCTCTGCCAATTGAGCTATACCCCTCCGGTACTCTTTGCGCCCGCCGTATTACAGGTCGAGGATCTTCGCCACGACGCCCGAACCCACGGTGCGGCCGCCTTCGCGGATGGCGAAGCGCAGGCCTTCTTCCATGGCGATCGGA
>NZ_RXFT01000030.1 GCF_003952165.1 Variovorax guangxiensis
AAATCTGTCATATACTCGTGGGCTTCGCTGCTGAATGCCTCCTGGTGTTCGGGTCTGGCAGGTTCTTAGGGGCTGGTTGGATGGGGTGAAGAAAAGTCTTCGAAAAGTTGACGCGGTTTGAAAAAACAGTGCATAATCGAAGGCTTCGCTGAAACGAACTGCTTCAGTGGCTTGCGACGAAGGTTGCGGGTTGCGAAAGAAGTTGGCGGATGCGAAAAGCCAAAATAGTTTGGTTGATTTGAAAAAATCGTGCTAGACTACAAGGCTCCGCTGAAATGACTTCGGCGGCTGACAATGAGAGTTGTGAGCTGCGAATAATGAAGAAATGGAAAGCGAAAAAGTTTGGCGATTCTTTAAAAATCGTGCTAGACTACAAGGCTTCGCTGATCGCAGCAAGCAAACGAAGTAAACGACAAGTTGCTTCGGTGATCGTTAAAAAATTACAGCCGATAAGCGTGGGCGTTTGAAGGTAATTGCACAAGTTCTTCGGAACAAGTCGCAAGACTTAAAACGCTCATGAGAATAGAAGTGAAGTTCACTTCAATTCCGTTTTTGTGAGTTTTGCTCCATCGCGAGATGGGGCGCAAAAATCAAGATCGAACTATAGAGTTTGATCCTGGCTCAGATTGAACGCTGGCGGCATGCCTTACACATGCAAGTCGAACGGCAGCGCGGGAGCAATCCTGGCGGCGAGTGGCGAACGGGTGAGTAATACATCGGAACGTGCCCAATCGTGGGGGATAACGCAGCGAAAGCTGTGCTAATACCGCATACGATCTACGGATGAAAGCAGGGGATCGCAAGACCTTGCGCGAATGGAGCGGCCGATGGCAGATTAGGTAGTTGGTGAGGTAAAGGCTCACCAAGCCTTCGATCTGTAGCTGGTCTGAGAGGACGACCAGCCACACTGGGACTGAGACACGGCCCAGACTCCTACGGGAGGCAGCAGTGGGGAATTTTGGACAATGGGCGCAAGCCTGATCCAGCCATGCCGCGTGCAGGATGAAGGCCTTCGGGTTGTAAACTGCTTTTGTACGGAACGAAACGGCTCTTTCTAATAAAGAGGGCTAATGACGGTACCGTAAGAATAAGCACCGGCTAACTACGTGCCAGCAGCCGCGGTAATACGTAGGGTGCAAGCGTTAATCGGAATTACTGGGCGTAAAGCGTGCGCAGGCGGTGATGTAAGACAGTTGTGAAATCCCCGGGCTCAACCTGGGAACTGCATCTGTGACTGCATTGCTGGAGTACGGCAGAGGGGGATGGAATTCCGCGTGTAGCAGTGAAATGCGTAGATATGCGGAGGAACACCGATGGCGAAGGCAATCCCCTGGGCCTGTACTGACGCTCATGCACGAAAGCGTGGGGAGCAAACAGGATTAGATACCCTGGTAGTCCACGCCCTAAACGATGTCAACTGGTTGTTGGGTCTTCACTGACTCAGTAACGAAGCTAACGCGTGAAGTTGACCGCCTGGGGAGTACGGCCGCAAGGTTGAAACTCAAAGGAATTGACGGGGACCCGCACAAGCGGTGGATGATGTGGTTTAATTCGATGCAACGCGAAAAACCTTACCCACCTTTGACATGTACGGAATTTGCCAGAGATGGCTTAGTGCTCGAAAGAGAGCCGTAACACAGGTGCTGCATGGCTGTCGTCAGCTCGTGTCGTGAGATGTTGGGTTAAGTCCCGCAACGAGCGCAACCCTTGTCATTAGTTGCTACATTCAGTTGGGCACTCTAATGAGACTGCCGGTGACAAACCGGAGGAAGGTGGGGATGACGTCAAGTCCTCATGGCCCTTATAGGTGGGGCTACACACGTCATACAATGGCTGGTACAAAGGGTTGCCAACCCGCGAGGGGGAGCTAATCCCATAAAACCAGTCGTAGTCCGGATCGCAGTCTGCAACTCGACTGCGTGAAGTCGGAATCGCTAGTAATCGTGGATCAGAATGTCACGGTGAATACGTTCCCGGGTCTTGTACACACCGCCCGTCACACCATGGGAGCGGGTTCTGCCAGAAGTAGTTAGCTTAACCGCAAGGAGGGCGATTACCACGGCAGGGTTCGTGACTGGGGTGAAGTCGTAACAAGGTAGCCGTATCGGAAGGTGCGGCTGGATCACCTCCTTTCTGGAAACAGGCAATTTAATTTAAACGCCCACACTTATCGGTTGTTGGAAGAAGTCGAGATCGTCAAGGTCATCGATATGGGTCTGTAGCTCAGCTGGTTAGAGCACCGTCTTGATAAGGCGGGGGTCGTTGGTTCGAGCCCAACTAGACCCACCAAATCTTCTGATATCTCGTGTGAGAGTTGAGGGGGATTAGCTCAGCTGGGAGAGCACCTGCTTTGCAAGCAGGGGGTCGTCGGTTCGATCCCGTCATCCTCCACCAACAACTCGATGCTTACTCAACACCAAAGCGGCTTCCTGCGAAAGCATGAGGCTTCTTTGTTGTTGATCAGGATCTCTTGATCAATCGGCTGTTCTTTAAAAATTCATAGAGTCGAATCAGCGCTGCTGATGGAAACCGCACATTCGTAAAGGTTTAGTGCGGACCGTGCCATCAGCGGCAAGAATTTTTGATTGCGTCAAAAGAAACTTCAATTTCGAATCAAATCGATTTTTGAAGACGGCATAACGCGTCAGGTGAAAGACCTGGCAATTCCTTGATTGACTTTGGTTTCCGTGAGGAAACGTCAAAGTTATAGGGTCAAGTGAATAAGAGCACGTGGTGGATGCCTTGGCAATGATAGGCGACGAAGGACGTGATAGCCTGCGATAAGCTTCGGGGAGCTGGCAAATTAGCTTTGATCCGGAGATTTCCGAATGGGGAAACCCACCGAAAGGTATCGTTATCTGAATACATAGGGTAACGAGGCGAACCGGGTGAACTGAAACATCTCAGTAGCTCGAGGAAAAGACATCAACCGAGATTCCGAAAGTAGTGGCGAGCGAAATCGGAGAAGCCTGTTAGTGATAGCACAAGACATAACGGAACAGCTTGGAAAGGCTGGCCATAGCGGGTGATAGCCCCGTACGTGAAATGACCTGTGTGGTACTGAGCTAACGACAAGTAGGGCGGGACACGAGAAATCCTGTCTGAATATGGGGGGACCATCCTCCAAGGCTAAATACTCATCATTGACCGATAGTGAACTAGTACCGTGAGGGAAAGGCGAAAAGAACCCCGGGAGGGGAGTGAAATAGATCCTGAAACCGCGTGCTTACAAAAAGTAGGAGCCCGCAAGGGTGACTGCGTACCTTTTGTATAATGGGTCAGCGACTTACATTCAGTGGCAAGGTTAACCGAATAGGGAAGCCGTAGAGAAATCGAGTCCGAATAGGGCGATCAGTCGCTGGGTGTAGACCCGAAACCAAGTGATCTATCCATGGCCAGGATGAAGGTGCCGTAACAGGTACTGGAGGTCCGAACCGACTAGTGTTGCAAAACTAGCGGATGAGCTGTGGATAGGGGTGAAAGGCTAAACAAACTTGGAAATAGCTGGTTCTCTCCGAAAACTATTTAGGTAGTGCCTCAAGTATTACCTTCGGGGGTAGAGCACTGTTTTGGCTAGGGGGTCATGGCGACTTACCAAACCAAGGCAAACTCCGAATACCGAAGAGTACAGCTTGGGAGACAGAGCACCGGGTGCTAACGTCCGGACTCAAGAGGGAAACAACCCAGACCGCCAGCTAAGGTCCCTAAAATTGGCTAAGTGGGAAACGAAGTGGGAAGGCTAAAACAGTCAGGATGTTGGCTTAGAAGCAGCCATCATTTAAAGAAAGCGTAATAGCTCACTGATCGAGTCGTCCTGCGCGGAAGATGTAACGGGGCTAAGCCAGTTACCGAAGCTGCGGATTTGCAATTTATTGCAAGTGGTAGGAGAGCGTTCTGTAAGCCTGTGAAGGTGCGTTGTAAAGCGTGCTGGAGGTATCAGAAGTGCGAATGCTGACATGAGTAGCGTTAAAGGGGGTGAAAAGCCCCCTCGCCGTAAGCGCAAGGTTTTCTACGCAACGTTCATCGGCGTAGAGTGAGTCGGCCCCTAAGGCGAGGCAGAGATGCGTAGCTGATGGGAAACAGGTCAATATTCCTGTACCGATTGTTAGTGCGATGTGGGGACGGATCTTAATAGGTCATCCGGGTGTTGGATTTCCCGGTTTAGATGGATGTAGGCGTGCATTAGGCAAATCCGGTGCACATATACCGAGGCCATCGATCGAGCCAGCTTGCTGGTGAAGTGATTGAACGAGGTTCCAGGAAAAGCCACTAAGCTTCAGCTAACAACGACCGTACCGCAAACCGACACTGGTGCGCGAGATGAGTATTCTAAGGCGCTTGAGAGAACTCAGGAGAAGGAACTCGGCAAATTGACACCGTAACTTCGGAAGAAGGTGTGCCCTATTAGTGTGAAGTGAACAACGGAGCATGAACGGGTTGCAAAAAATCGGTGGCTGCGACTGTTTATTAAAAACACAGCACTCTGCAAACACGAAAGTGGACGTATAGGGTGTGACGCCTGCCCGGTGCTGGAAGATTAAATGATGGGGTGCAAGCTCTTGATTGAAGTCCCAGTAAACGGCGGCCGTAACTATAACGGTCCTAAGGTAGCGAAATTCCTTGTCGGGTAAGTTCCGACCTGCACGAATGGCGTAACGATGGCCACACTGTCTCCTCCTGAGACTCAGCGAAGTTGAAATGTTTGTGATGATGCAATCTCCCCGCGGAAAGACGGAAAGACCCCATGAACCTTTACTGTAGCTTTGTATTGGACTTTGAACAGATCTGTGTAGGATAGGTGGGAGGCTTTGAAGCAGGGTCGCTAGATCTTGTGGAGCCAACGTTGAAATACCACCCTGGTGTGTTTGAGGTTCTAACCTAGGTCCATTATCTGGATCGGGGACAGTGCATGGTAGGCAGTTTGACTGGGGCGGTCTCCTCCCAAAGCGTAACGGAGGAGTTCGAAGGTACGCTAGTTACGGTCGGACATCGTGACGATAGTGCAATGGCATAAGCGTGCTTAACTGCGAGACTGACAAGTCGAGCAGATGCGAAAGCAGGACATAGTGATCCGGTGGTTCTGTATGGAAGGGCCATCGCTCAACGGATAAAAGGTACTCTGGGGATAACAGGCTGATACCGCCCAAGAGTTCATATCGACGGCGGTGTTTGGCACCTCGATGTCGGCTCATCTCATCCTGGGGCTGTAGCCGGTCCCAAGGGTATGGCTGTTCGCCATTTAAAGAGGTACGTGAGCTGGGTTTAAAACGTCGTGAGACAGTTTGGTCCCTATCTTCCGTGGGCGCTGCAGATTTGAGGAAGCCTGCTCCTAGTACGAGAGGACCGGAGTGGACACACCTCTGGTGTATCGGTTGTCACGCCAGTGGCATTGCCGAGTAGCTAAGTGTGGAAGAGATAACCGCTGAAAGCATCTAAGCGGGAAACTCGTTTCAAGATGAGATCTGCCGGGGCCTTGAGCCCCCTGAAGAGTCGTTCAAGACCAGGACGTTGATAGGTCAGGTGTGGAAGCGCAGTAATGCGTTAAGCTAACTGATACTAATTGCTCGTGCGGCTTGACCCTATAACTTTGATCAGTTAGATCAAGGTGTTATGCCAAGTTGACGCATTCAAAACAATTCGCCAAAAGCTGATTCCAAACTCTATGAATTCGTCTGATTGATCGTGTGATCAGCCAGACAACCCTTTATGCCTGATGACCATAGCGAGTTGGTCCCACTCCTTCCCATCCCGAACAGGACAGTGAAACGACTCAGCGCCGATGATAGTGCGGGTTCCCGTGTGAAAGTAGGTCATCGTCAGGCTCTTACAGCCCCAAAAACCCCCG
>NZ_RXFT01000031.1 GCF_003952165.1 Variovorax guangxiensis
AGTCGTTGCCGTCGCCACCGATCAGTGTGTCTGCACCGTCACCGCCGGTGAGGTTGTCGTTGCCCGCCCCGCCGTCCAGCAGATCGTTGCCTGTGCCTCCGCTGAAGCTGTTGGCGTTCGTATTGCCGACATAGATGTCGCCTTTGGTGCTACCGTTGGCTGAGCTGCCCGCATAGACATTTAGGCTGCTGAGTTCCGCTCGCAACGCAGAATCCACTGGTAGCGATTCGATCCAACTGCGCAAGTGCTCCAGGCCAATGAACCCGACTTCTTGCAATGCACCTTGTGCATAGCGATTGAGTTCTATGAGATCGATCAAGGCGGTGCGTTCGTTGCTTGCTTTCAGTGCATCCAGCTTCGCCACCAGTGCAGTAACGTCGAACCTCACGCCGTTCTCATCGATCACCAGATCGATTGAATCCAGATAGGGCTTGAGCCTCGTCTGCAGGATCAGGGCTCCGTAGATGCTCTCTTTCAACGTCTCGTAACTCTGCTGCAGTAGAGCTAGTTGTGCCGCGGGAGGATTGATGGCATAGGCTGGCCGCACCAGGGTCACTCCACCTGAGGTTGTCGTTTCCGTGCTGGTGGTGAACCCGGCCACGGGTCGCACTGTAGCGGTCGAGGTCGGCTTCTCGTAGAACCGCTCCCCGTTGAAAACTTCTAGCACACCGATCAGGTTGCGGAACTGTTCCTGCGTCATCCCTGCCGGCACCGTGATACCCAGACTGATGTTGTCCTTGCCGCCAAGGTTGTCCTCGATACTGCTCCAGAAGTCGCTGCTCTTGGCCCAGGTCGTGATCAGATTGTCGATCAGCGCCATCTGCGCCTCACGCGTTGCGGCCGAACTGAAACTCGTGAGCACGACTGCCAACTCTGGGGTGAGGCTTACAGCTTCGGCTAAATCACGTACCCGACCGGAACCTTGCATCGTTGGTAACGTCTTGGCGATGTCGGTCAATGGGATGTAGTCGGTGAACTCCCGATGGAAGTTGCTCGAGTCTAGGTCGATGGCGCCTGCAGATAGGTTGGCGGCTGCCACGCTATGGCTTTCGCCGTTGCGCGTGAAGCTTCCGCTCTGCGCGATGAAATTGCCATTGATAGTCGTGCCAGCTTGGTTGCCACCCGTCGTGTTGGTAGCGCTGCCGTTCACCCCGATGCGGGTGATGCCCAACTGGTCCAGCGAGAAGAGTTCGCCCGCATCAGAGATGCCATCTTGATCGAGATCGCGCCAGACTTTAACTTGGCCCCAAGCCAGATCAGCGCTAGTGAAGTTGCCATCCGCATTGCTGTCGAGGTCGGCCAAGGCATCGAAGGCATTGATGGCCTTCTCGCCGTTGCGCTTGAGGGTGTCGACGCCGAAGAGCTCTCGACCGGTCTGGATCAAGCCATTTCCATCAAGGTCACGAACAAGGATGCCGTCATCGGCGCTGATCCAACCGGTGCCTGTTCTGATGCCGTCCGCATCGTGATCAAACAGAACGGAGCCATTGGCAGCCTTGAGCTCCAACCCATCGCCATCCAAATCCAGCATCAGGGGATCGACAGGCTGACGCCAGCCACGTGCTCGTTGAAAATCGTCTGCCGCTACAGGATCCACACCGGGCCATGGCATACCGGTAAAAGGATCTCCCCCAGGCAAAGGGGCTGGAGCTTCGGGCTCTCTCCAAGAACGATGGTCTACGGGATCGTTGATGGTTTCGCCTTGCTTGACCTTGTCATAAATCCATTTCGACAATGGATCAGTAGTTTCGCCACGGTCACGCGCATTACGCCAATTTTCATACTCTCGACGCCCTACATCATTGTTCCAACGATCCATATTGTCTTCAGCGGGCGGGTTGGGATTTCTATTTTCGTACCAATCCATAATTCGCTTCGATAGATCGGGACCCCAGCGCTCCGTAAGCTGCGCACTCATCATCGCGTGCCTGAATGCATCGTAGGCATCATTAGTGCCAGTTGCTGGGCTATTGGGGTTCAGAGGGAATCCGCCATGACTTCTGGCGAGTTCGTACATTCTAGGGGCGTAAATTGATCCGGCCATTATTTGTTTCCAATCTTGTATATCAGAGATTCTTTGGAATCTTCGAAATAAATAAATTCTTTTGATGGATGGCAAATTCCATTCGAGCTTCTGGATATTGTGGCAAATTCTTCCGGAATGATTACTTGGTAGCTTCGATCTTCTTTGTCAAAAATCCACCAGACAATCCATCTTTTTTCTCCAAAGTATTCATAATTTTCGACAGGCCTCCCAACTGCTTTCTCGAAAACCTCTTCTTTTGGGGTGTAGCGGCCTTGCAAACAAATTTTGACGACATCATTGCCGACAATGTCGCTTATTTTTTGAATATTTGAGGGGCGCTTCGCAATTTTTGAAATCACCTTTTTTTCGGCGGATATGTCTCGCCCTCGATCCAGAGGTTGCGAGCACCCGCTAAGCAAAAATCCCACTATCAAAAATAAGGATTTTTTACGTATTGGGTTATTTGCATGGCTTGAATATTTGTTTGATGAAAGAAGATGTTTTTCTTCATGAAAAAATCCTCCGGTAAATTCCCGCATTTATCGATCCTCTCCTTCGTCGTCGAAATTAAAGCAGCACGGAATCGTGCGACCTCAACTTGATTTCAACTTTCATTACAGCGCTCGGTGCTCGGTGCAATTTATCGTTCTCTCAGGCTCTCGCTTGTTGCTCTCTGAACCGGGCTGAGCAGGAACTCGATGATTCTTCGCTTGCCCGTCTTGATCTCCGCCGTGAGGTTCATCCCTGGACTGAGCTTGATTGGTCTGCCATCCACATCGATGGTTGTGCTGTTGAGGCTGAGCGTCACCGGGAAGATCGCCCCGCGCTTCTCGTCATTGACCGCATCCGCCGTCACCGTCTTCACGGTCGCGCTCACCGTCCCGTAGCGCGTGTACGGAAATGTCTCCAGCTTGATCGCCGCCTCCTGCGTCGGGCTCACGAAGCCGATGTCCTTGTTCTCCAGCGTCACCTCGGCCGTCACCTGCGCCCCGTCGGGCACGATCACCATCAGCGGCTGCGCTTCCGTGACCACGCCGCCTTCGGTGTGCGCGGCGAGCTGCTGTACGGTGCCCGCCACTGGGGCCTTCAACGTGGTGAGCCGCTCGCGCTGGCCCGCCTTGGCCAGGTCCTGCGTGCCTTGCTGGCGCTTGAGTTCGGCTGCAGCTTCCCGCGTCCTCAGGCTGTGCTTCGTCTCGGCGATGTAGGCGGCCCTCGTGTTCTCGCTCTCCCTCAGCGTGGCGTTGGCCTCTGCCAGTCGGGCTCGCTGCGTCGCCAAGTCGCGCTCCATCTCGATGCGTTCGCGCGTGCGGTCCTGGTTCGCATGGCTGGACATGAAGCCCTGGTCGGCCAATTGGCGGAAGTCTGCTTCTCTTTGTCTTGCGATCGGGAGCGTGGTCTCCAGCTTGGTGACCACCTCGCGCGCGGTCGCGATCTCGGCCTGACGCCGGTTGATCTCCGCCGCCGCCTTGGCCAGCTTCGCCGTGATGTCGCTCCATTCGTCATTCAGCTCCGCGCGGGCTGAACTGAGGTCTTCGTCGGTCCAGCCTGCCGGAGTGGCCTTGCCCAGATCCGGCGCATGTGCTTCTGTGCCGCTCAGCGCCTTCAGCAGTGCCCGGGTGCGCATGACTTCGGACTGCGCCGCCTTCAGCAGTTCATTGACGTTTGTCCTGTCCGCAGTCGCCATCGTGGGATCGAGCTCGACCAACGATTGGCCTGCCTCCACATGGTCCCCATCCCGCACCAGCACCCGCTTGACCACGCTCACCTCCAGCGGCTGGATGATCTTGGTGCGCTCGCTCACGATGATCTTGCCCGGCGCCACCGCCACGATGTCCACCTGCCCGAAGATGGACCAGGCCAGCGCAATGAGGAACAGCACGATCAACGCATAGGCCAGCCGCCTGGGTGCGGGGTGTACCGGGGTGTCCTGCAGGCTGAGTGCCGCGGGCAGGAAGGCGGCCTCATCAGTCAGCCGCTTCGGGCCGGCCAGCTCGTGGCGGTGCTTCCAGGCCGCCTTGAAGATCGCACCGTAGCGCCCCAGCAGTTCGATGGCGGGGTGGCGCATGTCTCGCGTATCTCGCACATGAGGCGCATTGGCCGCAGGAGCCGTTGTAGACACTTCAGGCGTCATGCGGGCGCTCCCGCACCCTTTGCGCTGTTGCTGCCTTCTGTCTCCGTCGGATGCCCACCGCCCTGCATGTTCCACAGGTGCGCATAGATGCCCTTGGGCCGAGCGAGCAGGCTCTCGTGCGTGCCGCCTTCGACAATCTTCCCCTTGTCCATCACGATGATGCGGTTCGCATGCCGCACCGCGCTCAGGCGGTGGGCGATGATGAAGACGGTGCGCCCCTTGCAGATGTGCGCCATGTTGCGCTGCACGATGGCCTCGCTCTCGTAGTCCAGCGCGCTGGTGGCTTCGTCGAAGATCAGGATGCGCGGATGGGTGAACAGCGCCCGGGCGATGGCAATGCGCTGGCGCTGCCCGCCCGAGAGGCTTGCCCCCTGCTCGCCGACCATGGTGTCGTAGCCCTCGGGCAGTTCGCTGATGAACTCATGGGCCCCGGCCAACTGCGCCGCCTGGATCACCGCATCCAGCGGCGCCGCCGGATCGACGATGGCGATGTTCTCGCGCACGCTGCGGTTGAAGAGGGTGTTCTCCTGCAGCACCACGCCCACCTGTCTTCTGAGCTGCGCCGCATCGATCAGGCTGATGTCGATGCCGTCGACCAGCAAGCGTCCTTGCTCGGGGGTGTACAGGCGCTGGACGAGCTTGGTCAGCGTGCTCTTGCCTGAGCCCGAGCGCCCGACGATGCCGATGACTTCGCCGGGGCGCACATCGAGGCTGACGCCATTGAGAACAGGCGCTGCCTCGGGGCGGTAGCGGAAAGTGAGGTTGTCCAGCGTCACGCGGCCCTTGAGGGCCGGGAGCTGGGCGGCGGTGCTCGGCGGCACCTCGGTGCGGGTGTTC
>NZ_RXFT01000032.1 GCF_003952165.1 Variovorax guangxiensis
GCTCGGAGGCCATTCGCTGGCCGCCTTGAAGTTGCGGCAGCTGGTCAAGGCGCGTCTGGGCGTCGACCTGCCGCTGCAGCGCTATTTCGAATGCCCGAGCCTCGCGGCCTGTGCCGAAGTCCTGGCGGCGGAAGGCCGCGCACAGGCCGCACACGCCGAGCAGGATGGCTCGGAGCTGGATCGCATGGATGCATTGTTGGAAAGTCTGGGAGCCTAAGTGAACGCACGCAGCACATTGATCGCACAACGCTTTGCCGAGCTGCCGCCGGAAAAGCAGAAGGAATTCATCGCGGCGTTGCGGCAGCAGGGCATCGACTTCGGCCGGCTTCCCATCGTGCCGCGGCCCAGGGGGGCGGTGCTGCCGCTGTCGTACGCGCAGGCCCGGCAGTGGTTCGTGTGGCAGATGGAGCCCGCCAGCGCGGCGCATCACATCACGGCCGCGCTGAGGCTGAAGGGGCGGCTCGACCAGCAGGCCCTGGAAGCCAGCCTGGCCGCGCTGGTGGCGCGGCATGAATCGCTGCGGACCACCTTCCGAGCCAGCGCCGAAGGCGTGGCCGAGCAGGTCGTGCATGCCGGGTCGATGCCCGATCTGCGCCAAGTCGACCTGCGCGCCGAGCCTGGGCAGTCGCGCGACGGCCGGGCGCAGGAGGAGGCAAGCCGCATGGCCGGCGAAGCCTTCGACCTGGCCGCCGGCCCGCTGCTGCGCGTGGGCCTGATCCGTCTGGCCGACGACGAGCAGATCCTGGTGATGGTGCTGCATCACATCGTGGCCGACGGCTGGTCGATGCAGATCCTCATCGACGAATTCGGTCAGCTCTATCACGCGCACGCCACGGGCACCGCACCGGAGCCTGCCACGCCGACGCTGAGCTATGCCGACTACGCCGCATGGCAGCGCAACTGGCTCGATGCGGGGGAGCGCGACCGGCAGCTCGACTACTGGAAGGCGCAGCTCGGCGGCGCGCAGCCTCTGCTGCAGCTGCCGGGCGACCATCCGCGCCCCGCGCAGGGGCCGTATCGCGTGGCCCGCTACCGTGCCGCCTTGCCCGAGGCGCTGGCGCGCGAACTGCGGCGCAGCGCCACCGCGCAAAAGGCCACGCCCTTCATGCTGCTGATGGCAGCGTTCCAGGGCCTGTTGCACCGCTACAGCGGCCAGACCGACATCCGCCTCGGCGTGCCGGTCGCCAACCGCGACCGGCCCGAGGTTGCCGGCGTGGTGGGCCTGTTCGTCAACACACAGGTGCTGCGCAACACGGTGGAAGGCCACACGACGCTGGCCCAGCTCCTCGCGCAGGCACGCCAGGCGGCGCTGGACGCGCAGGCTCATCAGGACCTGCCCTTCGAGCAGCTGGTCGATGCGCTCGCGCCGCAGCGCAGCCTGAGCCAACCACCGCTGTTCCAGGTGATCTTCAACCACCAGCAGCAGAACTTGGGCGCGCTGGGGCAACTGCCCGGGCTCGCGCTGGAGCCCTACGAGATCGACGAGCAGACGGCACCCTTCGAACTGGCGCTCGACACGCTGGAGGAGTCCGACGGTGGCTTCGGCTTCGTCTTCACCTACGCCAAGGCAGTGTTCGAGCCTCGGACCATCGAGCGGCTGGCGACGCATTTCGTCGCGATGCTGCAGCATCTGGTGAGCCACCCTGGCAAGACCTTGCGCGAGGTCGAATTGCTCGACGAAGCCGAGCGCCTGCAGTTGCAGCGCTGGGGAACGGGACAGTGGAATTCCGCTGAACAGGGGCAGGAAGAAGCCTTTGTGCACCGGCTGGTCGAAAGGCAGGCGCGCGTGCGTCCCGAGGCCACGGCCCTGATCATGGGCGACGCCGAGCTCAGCTATGCCGAACTCGATGCCCGCGCCAACCGGCTGGCCCATCGGCTGATCGCGCTGGGCGTGCGGCCGGAAAGCCGGGTGGGCCTGGCGGTTGAGCGCTCCATCGAGATGGTGGTGGCATTGCTCGGCGTGCTCAAGGCGGGCGGCGCCTATGTGCCGCTCGACCCCGGCTATCCCGCCGAACGGCTGGAATTCATGGCCGCCGACAGCGGCATCTGCATGCTGCTCACGCAGGCCCATGTGCGCGGGCGCCTGCCGGCCGCGATGCGCGAACTCCCCACGCTGCTGCTCGATGCACAGGCGCTGGAAACAGGTCGCGAAGACAGCCCCTACGTCGCGCTGAGCGGCGAGCACCTGGCCTATGTCATCTACACCTCGGGCTCGACCGGACAGCCCAAGGGCGTCGCCGTCGCGCACGGGCCGCTGGGCATGCACATCCTGGCCATCGGCAAGGTCTACGGCATGACGCCGCAGGACCGCGAGCTGCAGTTCGCGTCCATCAATTTCGACGGCGCGCACGAGCGCATCTGGACGCCCCTGGCCTTCGGCTCGGCGCTGATGCCGCGCGACGAGGAGCTGTGGTCGGTGGAACGCAGCCATGAGGAGATGAGCCGTCATGGCATCACCATCGCCTGCTTCACGCCCAGCTATCTGCAGCAGCTGGCCGAGGGCATGGGCGAAGAGGGGCGCGTGCCTTCGCTGCGCTCCTACACCGTGGGCGGCGAAGCGACTTCGCGCGCCGCCTTCGACCGCGTGATGTCGAACCTGCGGCCGCCGCGGATCATCAACGGCTACGGGCCGACCGAGACAGTGATCACGCCGACCATCGCCAAGGCGCATGCGGGCGAGGGCTTCGATGCGGCCTACATGCCGATCGGCTCGCCGGTCGGCGACCGCACGGCAGTGGTGCTCGATGTCGACCTGAATCTGGTGCCGGCCGGCATGGCGGGTGAGCTGTATCTGGGCGGAGCGGGCCTTGCGCGCGGCTACCTGAACAGAAGCGGCCTGACGGCACAGCGCTTCGTGGCGGACCCGTTCGATGAGGCCGGCGGTCGGCTGTACCGCACGGGCGACCTGGTGCGCTGGCGCGAGGACGGCCAACTGGAGTACCTCGGGCGTCTGGACCACCAGGTCAAGGTGCGGGGCTTCCGCATCGAGCTC
>NZ_RXFT01000033.1 GCF_003952165.1 Variovorax guangxiensis
GGTGCGTGGCAGCAGGTGGTGCAGCGCCATGACGTGCTGCGCACGGGCTTCCTGAGCATGGCCCAGCCTCCGCTTCAGTGGGTGGCCAGGTCGGTGGAAACACCCTGGCTGGAGCGCGATGCGCGCGCCGAGCCGAACCTGCGCCAGTCGCTGGACGACTGGGCGAGCGAAGATCTCGCGCGCGGCTTCGACCTCGTTCAGCCGCCCCTGGCCAGACTGCTCGCGATCCGTACCGGGCAGGACAGCCATCATCTGGTCTGGACCGCTCATCACCTGCTGCTCGACGGCTGGAGCCTGTCGCGGCTGATGGGCGAAGTGCTGAGCGCCTACGCAGGGGCTGCCCTGCCGCCGCAGGCCGTCCGCTATCGCGACTACATCGAGTGGCTGCAGGCACAGGATGCCGTGGCCCACGAGGCCTACTGGCGCGGCCAGCTCGCGCGCCTCGATACGCCGACGCACCTGAGCCAGGTGCTGCCCAGGCCGGCGCAAGCGCAGCCGGGGCACGGCCGCTGCATCCGTACCCTGGATTCTTCGGAAACCCAACGCCTGCAAACCTTCGCGCGGGCCGAGCGCATCACGGTGAACACGCTGGTTCAGGCGGCCTGGGCGCTGCTGCTGGCCCGTCACTCCGGCCAGCGCACCGTGAGCTTCGGCGTCACGGTAGCCGGTCGTCCGACCGAACTGCGCGGTGCCGACCAGGTGCTGGGCCTGTTCATCAACACCCTGCCGATGATCGTCGGCATCGAGGCCGGCCGGCCCGTGGGCGACTGGCTGCGCGCGTTGCAGGCGCAGAACCTGGCCTCGCGCGAGCACGAGCACACGCCGCTGCACGAGATCCAGCGCTGGGCCGGGCAGGGCGGCGGCCAGGGGCTGTTCGACAGCATCGTCGTGTTCGAGAACTACCCGGTCGATCAGGCGCTGAAGGCGAGCTCGCCCGGCGGCCTGAGCTTCGGTGAGATCGCGCACAGCGAGGAAAGCAACTACCCGATGACCCTGGTCGTGCGCCAGGCCGACACGCTGGGGCTGCAGTTCGGCTTCATGCGCGACAGCTTCGGCGAGCAGACGGCAAGTGCTATCGCCGACCGCATGCGGCACCTGTTGCTGCAGCTGGTCGATGCGAAGGCCGGGTGCCTGGATCGACTCGAGCTGCTCGATCCGGCGACGCTCCAGACCTTGCAGTCCTGGGGAGCCGAACGCGAGCAGCCGGCCGTGCTGCGCGATGCTTCGCTGCACGGCCTCTTCGAGCAGCAGGCCCGCGCGCGTCCGCAGGCCGTGGCGCTGGTCTTCGGCGAACACAGGCTCGGCTATGCGGAGCTCAATGCACGCGCGAACCGCCTGGCGCATCGGCTCATCGAACTCGGCGTACGGCCGGAGGCCCGCGTTGGCCTGGCGGTGGAGCGCGGCATCGAGATGGTGGTGGCCCTTCTGGCCATCCTGAAGGCCGGCGCAGCCTATGTGCCGCTGGACCCGGCCTATCCGTCCGATCGCCTGGCCCACATGATGGAAGACAGCGGCATCGCGCTGCTGCTGACGCACAGCGAGGTGCAGCCTGGCCTGCCGCCCAGCGGACCGGGCGTGCAGGTCCTGGCGCTGGACACGCTCGAGCTGCAGTCGGTGCCCGATCACGATCCGGCCGTCGCGCAGCACGCGGACCAGCTGGCCTACGTCATCTATACCTCCGGTTCGACCGGCAAGCCCAAGGGCGCCCAGCTGTGCCATCGCCAGGTGGTGCGGCTGCTGGGCTCGACGCAGGACTGGTTCCATTTCGGCGCGGACGACGTGTGGACCCTGTTCCACTCGTATGCCTTCGACTTCTCGGTGTGGGAAATCTTCGGTGCCCTGTGTCATGGCGGCCGGCTCGTGGTCGTGCCGTTCTGGATCAGCCGCTCGCCAGACGACTTCCTGGCCCTGCTGCGCGAGCAGCGGGTCACGGTGCTGAACCAGACGCCCTCGGCTTTCCGCCAGTTGATGACCGCACGCGGACTCTACGAGGAAGCCGACCTGTCGCTGAAGCATGTGATCTTCGGCGGCGAGGCGCTGGAGCCGCAGAGCCTGCGTCCGTGGATCGAACGTTTCGGCGATGCGCAGCCGCGGCTGATCAACATGTACGGCATCACGGAGACCACTGTCCACGTGACCTACCGGCCCATCACGGCGCTCGATCTCGAGGTGCCGCGCAGCCCGGTCGGCGTGAACATTCCGGACCTCGGCATGCATGTGCTCGACCCCGACCTGCATCGGGTGCCGGCGGGATGCGCCGGTGAGTTGTATGTGTCGGGAGCCGGCCTTGCGCGCGGCTACCTGAACAGGAGCGGCCTGACGGCACAGCGTTTCGTGGCGGACCCGTTCGATGCAGCCGGCGGCCGGCTGTACCGCACGGGCGACCTGGTTCGCTGGCGCGAGGACGGCCAGCTGGAGTACCTCGGGCGTCTGGACCACCAGGTCAAGGTGCGGGGCTTCCGCATCGAGCTG
>NZ_RXFT01000034.1 GCF_003952165.1 Variovorax guangxiensis
CCTGAAGCGCTGCACCTCCAGCCCCTGCACGTCGATGCGCAGCTGCGTCACGTACGCCGTGCCGCCCCCGTCGTACACACTGTGGAACAGCATGCCCTGCTGCATCGGCGACAGCGGATACAGGTCCTGCACCTTCTGCGCCTCCGATGGCAGTACATCCAGCAAGGCGTCCAGCTGCGCCTGCGTCAGCGCCGCCAGCGCGAAGTCCGAGGGCGTCACGCCCGAGGCTCCACCGGTGCAGTGCGCCACCAGCGCCAGCAGCTCCTCGCGCAGCCGGTGCGTCCACGCCCGCACGTCCTCTTCCCGATGCCGCTCGCGCCCGTAGCTCACCGCCAGGCTCAGCTCTCCCTCGTACACCCGCGCGTTGATCGCAAACTCGTGCGCCTGCGGCGCATCCCCTCCCATCGCCTGGCCGCCGCCCTGCGCCGCCGGGCGCCACAGCGCCTGCTCGTCGAAGCTGCCGTCGAACTGCCCCAGGTAGTTGAAGACCACCTGCGCCCGGGGCAACGCCTCGATGGCCTGGCGCTGCGCATCGCTGCCCAGGTACTGGAACACGCCGTGCCCCAGCCCCTTGTTGGGCACCTGGCGCAGCTGCTCCTTCACGCGCTTGAGCGCATCGCCGATCTCGCCCCGCGGCGCCAGCGCCACCGGGTACACGCTGGTGAACCAGCCCACGGTGCGGCTGAGGTCCATGCCTTCGAAGATGTCCTCGCGCCCGTGGCCTTCGAGGTCGACGAGCACGCTGGCCTGGCCGCTCCAGCCGCACAGGGCGCGCGCCAGCGCGGTCAGCAGCAGGTCGTTGACCTGGGTGCGGTAGGCGGCCGGGGCGTCCTTGAGCAGGCGCTGGGTGGTGGCCGCATCCAGGGTGACGTTCACGCTGGCCTGATCGCTCGCGCGGCGACTGCCCTGGGGGTTGGCGCATGGCAAGGAGGCCGTCTCTGCATGGCCCAGGGCCTGCTGCCAGTAGGCCAGCTCTTCAGCGTTGGCCTGCGCGTAGCCTTGCAGGGCCTGTGCCCAGTCGCGGTAGCTGCTGCTGCGCGCGGGCAGCTCGGCGCTTCGGCCCGCGAGGCTGGCGCGGTAGGCGGCCTGCAGGTCTTCCAGCAGGATGCGCCAGGACACGCCGTCGACCACCAGGTGGTGGATGGCCAGCAGCAGCAGCCAGCGGCCGTCTTCGACTTGGACGACCAAGGCTCTCATCAAGGGGCCTCGCTCCAGGTCGAGGCTGCGCTGGGCTTCGTCGCACAGCGCCTCGATGCCGGCTTCGTCCTTCGCGCGGCGCACCCACAGCAGTTCCTGCAGTTGCGCTTCGGGAACGGGTTCGTAGCGCTGGGTCCACTGGCCCTGCGCCTGCTGGCTGTAGCGCAGCCGCAGGCCGTCGTGGTGCTGCACCAGCACGCCCAGCGCCTGGCGCAGCGCCTTCGTGTCCAGCGGCTCGCGGCTTTGCAGCAGCACCGACTGGTTCCAGTGGTGGCGCGCCGCCATCTCCATGCCGAAGAACTCGGCCTGGATCGGCAGCAGCGGCACTTCGCCTTCGGCCGGCCCGCGCACCTGCGCCGCGGCCGCCTCCTGATCGAGTGCCTGCACCACGCCGGCGAGCTGGGCGATGCTCTGGCGCTCGAACATCTGCCTCGGGGTGAGCTGCCAGCCCGCGCGACGCGCCTGCGCGACGATCTGCAGGCTGAGGATGGAGTCGCCTCCGAGT
>NZ_RXFT01000035.1 GCF_003952165.1 Variovorax guangxiensis
CTCTCGTCCAGGCGCCGGCGCAGGATGGGCACGACCGCAAGGCTCAACCCGACGTACAGCGGCATGCTCGCGAGCACGATCAGGGTCAGCGGCACGCTGTAGAACAGCATGACGGCAATGAAGACGATGGAGAAGACGACGTCCAACAGCACCGTCAGGGCGTTGCCGGTCAGGAAGCTGCGGATGTTCTCGAGTTCGCGCACGCGCGCGACTGAATCGCCGACGCGCCGGGCCTGGAAGTAGGCCAGGGGCAGTTGGACCAGATGACGGAACAGCCGTGCGCCGAGCTCGACGTCGATGCGGTTGGTGGTGTGGCTGAAAACGTAGCTGCGCAGGCCGTTCAGGAGCGACTCGAAGACAACGACGACCAGCAAGCCGATGACGAGCACATCCAGCGTGGTGAGGCCGCGGTGCACGAGCACCTTGTCCATGACGACCTGGAAGAACAGCGGGCTGACCAACGCGAACAACTGCAGGATGAAGGAGATGAAGAGGACTTCACCGAGCAGCTTCCTGTGCTTGACGAGACTGGGAATGAACCAGGAGAAGTCGAACTTGGCGAGTTCGCCCGCGAGGCTTGCGCGGCTGGTGATGAGGATGAGTTCGCCGCTCCAGTGCGAGGCGAAGACGTCCAGGGGTTCGATGACGGGGCGGCCGTTCGAGGACGAAGGGTCCTGCAGCAGGACGCGCTGGGCGTCGCATTGGGCCAGGATGACGAAACGCTCCTGGCCAGATTCATCGCGCAAGACGGCCAATGCGGGCAAAGGCGTCAGCGACAGGCGATCGAGTGTGGTGCGGGAGGACTTGGCCTTCAGGCCCAGGTGCCTGGCTGCGCGCAGCAGCGTGGCGGTGTCGATGGCCTCGGAAGCAACGAGGCCCAGCTGGTGCGATAGCAGCGAGGCGTCGGCTGCGATCTGGTGGAAGCGTGCGAGGGTGCAGAGTGCGGCAAGAGAGGGATGTGGATTTGCCGCCGCCACTGCACTGGCTTCAGCAGCCCCTTGCGGCTGCGCGCCGACCTTCCCGTGCGATTGCACGTCCTCCCCGACCACCACTCCCATTTGGCATCCCTCGGATATTCTTCTGAAACATCAAGATACCTGAGTAGGAACTGACTGACAACGACTATCTTCTAAATGCATCTTGCATGACGCGAAAATCGAATACCAAAGAACTCAAATTGACGAGCGACTGATTGATTGGTTGGCTAGGCGCAACAGCCGATTTCATCTCGATCTCTGCAGCAGGAACTGCTCTTCTACGCCCACCGCGACGACTTGCGCGAGCTGCCATCAGGACGTCGAAGTCCAGCAATCGCACTTCATCTTTTCATGACTAATCCGCCCGAACAATGAGTGTGCTGGTGATTGAATGCGGGGTATGCCAGTAGTTGCTCTTGGCGCTCTGCAATCGCCAGTTGCCTAGCAATCTGCTCTCCGTACTCCCTGATCAAGAACTCTCTGTGGATGGTTTCGCCGTTGCAGCGAGTTCTGGCGACCCAGGCGCGCGGTTGACCGTTACTGGCAAATCGGCAGTAAACACCGGAGATACCAGTCTTGTTGTTGCGCTGACCTGCCCC
>NZ_RXFT01000036.1 GCF_003952165.1 Variovorax guangxiensis
TCGTGCAGGGGCGGAAGGTGTCGATCCGCTCCCCCGAGGATGCGGTGGCCCACGGCATCGGCTACCTGTCGGAGGACCGCAAGCACTTCGGCCTGGCCACCGGCATGGACGTGGAAACCAACATCGCGCTCGCGAGCATGAAGCGCTTCCTGTCGGCGGGCTTCCTCATCGACCAGGCGGCTGTCGAATCGGCCGGTGAGCGCTATGTGCGGCAGCTCGGCATCAAGACGCCGTCGGTGCGCCAGCAGGTGCGGCTGTTGTCGGGCGGCAACCAGCAGAAGATCGTCATCGCGAAGTGGCTGCTGCGCGACTGCAATGTGCTCTTCTTCGACGAGCCCACGCGCGGCATCGACGTGGGCGCCAAGGCGGAGATATACCGCCTGCTCAACGAGCTGGCCGCGCAGGGCAAGGCCATCGTCATCATTTCCTCGGAGCTGCCCGAGGTGCTGCGCATGAGCCACCGCGTGCTCGTGATGTGCGAGGGCCGCATCACCGGCGAGCTGGTCGCGCGCGAGGCTTCGCAGGAAAGGATCATGCAGCTCGCCACCCGCCGCGAGACCGCGGACGCCGCACCTTGACCACGCACGACACGACTGGAGACTCCCCTTGACGACCCCCACCGTGACCACCGCAGCCACCGCAGCGGGCTTCTCGCCGAAGACGCTGAAGGACAGGCTCCTGCGCCCCGCCACGCGGCAGAAGCTGCTGGCCTTCGCCAGCCTCGTCGCGCTGATGGTGTTCTTCAGCTTCGCGTCGCCGCAGTTCCTGCAGGCCGACAACCTCGTGGGCATACTGCAGTCGACCGCGGTGAACGGCGTGCTCGCCATCGCCTGCACCTTCGTCATCATCACCTCGGGCATCGACCTCTCGGTGGGCACGCTGATGACCTTCTGCGCCGTCATGACCGGCGTGGTGCTCACCTACATGGGCATGCCGCTGTGGCTGGGCGTCTGCGCGGCCATCTTCTTCGGCGCGCTCAGCGGCTTCGTCTCGGGGCTGCTGATCGCCAAGCTGAAGATCCCGCCCTTCATCGCGACGCTGGGCATGATGATGCTGCTCAAGGGCCTGTCGCTGGTGATCTCGGGCACCAAGCCGATCTACTTCAACGACACGCCGGGTTTCACCGCCATCTCGCAGGATTCGCTGATCGGCGACATCGTGCCCTCGCTGCCTATTCCCAATGCGGTGCTGATCCTGTTCCTGGTGGCGGTGGCCGCGAGCATCGTGCTCAACAGGACGATCCTCGGGCGCTACACCTTCGCGCTCGGCAGCAACGAGGAGGCGGTGCGCCTGTCGGGCGTGAACACCGACTTCTGGAAGATCGTGGTCTACACGGTGAGCGG
>NZ_RXFT01000037.1 GCF_003952165.1 Variovorax guangxiensis
CTTTAGAAGTGCCAGTGTTGAGTTAGCGAGTCCAAGGTTGTGGAGACTACTTGATCTCCGGTGATTGCCTTGCATCGCCAGCGCGCTGGCGATGCAAGGCGGCAAAGCGGGCCAGCGAGATGCGCCCCAGTGAACTGTGGGGCCGCACCTCGTTGTAGTCGCGCCGCCATCGGGCCACCTCCTGGCGAGCCTGCACCAGCGTCTCGAACCATTGCTCGTTCAGGCACTCATCCCTGAACTTGCCGTTGAAGCTCTCGATGTAGGCGTTCTGGGTCGGACAGCCTGCATCGTTGAGCAGGTGCCGAACGCCGCGTGCCGCCGCCCACGCCATGAAAGCCCGGCTGGTGAACTCCGGCCCCTGGTCGGTGCGGATGGCCGACGGGTAGCCGCGGAACTGCGCTGCCTGGTCCAGCAAGCGCACGACGTACTCGCCACCCATGCCGTCCGCGATGTCCACGCACTCGCGGCTGAAGTCATCGACCACCGTCAGGCACTTGATGCGCCGGCCGTTGGCCAGCGCGTCCATCACGAAGTCCGCGCTCCAGGTGTCATTGACGTGCTGGCTGGCGGCCAGGGGCTGGCGCTCGCCCGTGGGGCGTTTGACCTTGCGGCGCTTGCGCACCGACAGATTGGCCAGCTTGTACAGGCGCCACACGCGCTTGTGGTTCACCTGATGGCCTTCCAGGGCCAACAGGTCATGGATGCGCCGGTAGCCGAAGCGTCGGCGCTCATACGCCAGCTCGACGATGCGCGTGCTCAGGCTGGCCGTGGACTCGTTCATACTGGGCCGCTCCCGGTAGCTGGTTCTGGACAACCCCGCATAGCGACAGGCGCGGCGCTCGCTGATGGACAGTTCTTGAACCATCCTGGCAGCGGCCTCGCGCCTGGCCTGCGGGGTCAGCGCTTTACCCCGAAGCCCACCTTCAGCGCTTCGATGTGCAGATGGGCCTCGGCCAGCAGCTTCTTGAGCTTGGCGTTCTCGCCCTCGATCTCGCACAGCCGCGTGGCCTCGCTGGCCTGCATGCCACCCAACTTGGCGCGCCACTTGTAGAAGGTCGCATCGCTGAAGCCGCCCAGGCGGCACAGTGCCTTGACCGGCATGCCGCCCTCGGCCTGTTTGAGAAAACCGATGATCTGCTCGTCGGTGAATCTGCTCTTCTTCATGTCCGTTCTTCCTCTGAAAACGGACTCTACTAACCTTCAGCTGGTATGCCCTATGGGGAGCAGGTCA
>NZ_RXFT01000038.1 GCF_003952165.1 Variovorax guangxiensis
CGGGGAGAAAGTCACGGCAGTGCTGGCCAACGCGCAGGGCGGCCTCGAGCTGCTGCCCGCCGCCGCGTACGGCACGCAGTGGCTGCATGTGCAGGATCAGGAAGGCAACTTCCTCGCGCGGCTTCCGCAGGGCGATGCCGTGGAGGAGATCTACACGCAGGGTGCGGGCAAGTGGTGGCGGTTGATCAATCCGGAGTGGATTGATCCGGCTGGGCAACTGGAGAAGCCTCCCGGAGAGGGAGGCAAGTCAGAGCAGCAGATTGGAGCAGAGGCGACAACGCGGCGAGTCGCCAGCGCAATGAAATTCGCCAATGCCATCGAGAACACCTTTCACGAACTGACCTACGCCCACTACGGCAACGACCCGAAACAGTTGGCATGGAACGAAGTGTCGTGGCGCGTTGTTGATGGAGATGCGGCGAAGGCTGGCGATCCGGCCAACTGGACCCTGCTGCTCGGTGAGAAGGGTGACAACAAGAAGGGCTTGCTGAAGGTGCGCGGCAACTACGGCACGGAACTCATCCTGAAGCTGCAACCACCCGGCGCAGCTGCTGACGGCACAGTCCCTGTGGAGCGTAGTGCCAGCAAGGTCAAGGCCAAGCTCAAGTTTGTCCAGCGCGGCTATGACCACCAGAACAGCTACAGGAACCAGGACGCCAACGCCTCGACGCTGTACGGCATCGTGCGCATCGCCAACGAATTCGATCCGGCGTGGTGGGACAAGAAGAACTGAGTCTCCTACTCAGAACATGAAAGGAAAGGCGACCATATGAAGAACACTCGCATTGAACGGTTGTTCGAACACACCAAGCTGCTGTGCTTCGGGCGCTACGTACTTACGGCCCCTGTGGACTCGCGTCTGGCCTTTGGGCGCGACTTCCCGACTTTGGCAAACCAAGCCAAAGACATCGATAAGGTCATGGATGCCGAGCGGGCAAAGATCCTGGCGGCGGACAAAACTGCCGAGATCAACTACTTCGGCAAGGGCCCAGCTCCAAACACATGGCTGATTCGGTCCTACATGGACGACACGGCCAAAAAACTTGAGCTGGAAGGATTTCGCAACTATCACATCGTGGGGCCGCACATTTTTGTGAACGACAGAGGAACCGCAAAGAGCCGAGGTGTCACGGCCGATTCCATCCTCCAAAGCACGATCGAAATCGCCCAGAATCTGCGTCCCCGCACCCCCGACGAA
>NZ_RXFT01000039.1 GCF_003952165.1 Variovorax guangxiensis
CTCGTCTGTTTCTCGGGGACGCAGATTCTGAGCGATTTCAATTGCGTCTCGGATGATGGAATCCGCTGTCGCTCCGTTGGCTGTTCCTCTGCCGTCCGCAAAGATGTGAGGCCCTACAACGTGATAGATGCGAAAACCCTCCAGCTCAAGTTCCTTCGCCGAATCACTTTTGTAGGATCGAATCAACCACGTATTTGCCACTGGCCCTTTGCCGAAGTAGTTGATCTCGGCCGTCTTGTTTCTTGCCAAAATCTTCGCCCGCTCGGCCTCCATCACCTTATCGATGTCTTTGGCCTGATTGGGCAAAGTCGGGAAGTCTCGTCCGAAGGTCAGGCGCGAGTCCGAGGGAACGGTCAATACGTAGCGCCCAAAGCACAGCAGCTTGGTGTGTTCGAACAATCGTTCGATGCGAGGGTTCGTCATCAGGTTGTTTCCTTCTTCATGATTGGAGTGGGCACTTCAGTCCTTCTTGTCCCACCACGCCGGGTCGAATTCGGTGGCGATGCGCACGATGCCGTACAGAGTCGAGGCGTTGGCGTCCGAGTTCCTGTAGCTGTTCTGGTGGTCGTAGCCGCGCTGGACGAACTTGAGCCTGGCCTTGACCTTGCTGGCACTGCGCTCGACCGGCACCGTGCCGTCGGCGGCAGCATGGGGCGGCTGCAGCTTCAGAATGAGCTCCGTGCCGTAGTTGCCGCGCACCTTCAGCAGGCCCTTCTTGTTGTCGCCTTTCTCTCCAGGCAGCAGCGTCCAGTTGGCCGGGTCGCCCGCCTTCGCGGCATCCCCATCGACCACGCGCCACGACACCTCGTTCCAGGCCAATTGCTTCGGATCGTTGCCGTAGTGAGCGTAGGTGCGCTCGTGGAAGGTCTGTTCGATGGCGTTGGCGAACTTCATGGCATCCTTGATTCGCTCCATAGTCGCACTTGGTCCGATCTGCTCTTCAGTCTTGCCACCCTCGCCTGGAGGCTTTTTCAGCTGCCCGGCCGGATCAATCCACTCCGGATTGATCAACCGCCACCACTTGTCCGGCCCCTGCGTATAGATCTCCTCCACGGCATCGCCTTGCGGAAGCCGCGCGAGGAAGTTGCCTTCCTGATCCTGCACATGCAGCCACTGCGTGCCGTACGCGGCGGCGGGCAGCAGTTCGAGACCGCCCTGCGCGTTGGCCAGCACTGCCGTGACTTTCTCCCCA
>NZ_RXFT01000004.1 GCF_003952165.1 Variovorax guangxiensis
GCCTTGTCCTGCGTCTGCGAGAGCTGGCGCAGTTCTTCCGCGCTGAAGCCCGCACGCCCGCGCGCCTCGAAGTTGAAGGGCGGCTTGTGCCGCGGCGCGTCGTAGCGCGCCACGAGCCCGGGGTAGGCCGCTTCCGGGTCGACGCCCTCGCGCTCGCACAGCCAGCGGTACCAGTGGTTGCCGATGGCCACGTGGCCCACCTCGTCGCGCAGGATGATGTCGAGGATCTCCACCGCGCGCAGCGCATCGGGTGTGTTCACGCGCTTGAGCTTGCCCTGGATGAGCGGCGTGGCGTCGAGCCCGCGCGCCTCCAGCGTGCGCGGCACCAGCGCCATGCGGGCGAGCACGTCGTCCTTGGTCTTCTCGCACATGTTCCACAGGCCGTCGTGGCCGGGGAAGTCGCCGTAGCGCCAGCCCATGTCCTGCAGGTGCGCGTGCAGAAGGGTGAAGTGCAGCGCCTCTTCATGGGCCACGCGCAGCCAGTCGCGGTAGTAGGCCTCGGGCATGCCGTCGTAGCGCCAGACGGCGTCGAGCGCGAGGTTGATGGCGTTGAACTCGATGTGGCAGATCGAATGGATCAGCGCCGCGCGTCCCTCGGTGGTGAAGGGCGAGCGCTTCTGCACGGCGGTGGCGGCCACGCGCAGCGGGCGTTCGGGGCGGCCCGGCACGCCGAGATCGTCGCCGGGCGTGCGGATCGCCTGGGCTGCTATGGATTCGGTAGCGCCGTCCAGCGGGATGGCACGGGTGGCGGCCACCTTTTCATCGGGGTCTGTAAGGCGAAGCGCGGCCAGCGCGCTCAATCGGGGGTGCATCCCTACAATTCTAGGTTTTGACCTTGCAGGGACCGGAACAATGGCGCTCTACGAACTCGACGGCGTGGCACCCCAGGTGGGCGAAGGTGCATGGGTGGCCGACACCGCGGAGGTGATGGGCAACGTCAGGCTGGCGGAGAACGCCAACGTGTGGTTCGGCGCGGTGCTGCGCGGCGACACCGAGACGCTGAGCATCGGGCGCAACAGCAATATCCAGGACCTGTCGGTGCTGCACGCCGACATCGGCTGCCCCCTGACCGTGGGCGACAACGTGACCGTGGGCCACCAGGTGATGCTGCATGGCTGCACCATCGGCGACAACACGCTGGTCGGCATCCAGGCCGTGGTCTTGAATAACGCGAGGATCGGCCGCAACTCGATCGTTGGCGCCGGCAGCGTGGTGACCGAGGGCAAGGAGTTTCCCGACAACTCGCTCATCATGGGCTCGCCCGCCAAGGTGGTGCGCACCCTTGACGACGAGGCCGCCGCCAAGCTGCGCCAGGGCGCGGAAAACTACGTGGCCAACGCGCGGCGCTTCGCAAAGGGCCTGAAAAAGATCGCCTGACCATCCCGGTCGCAGGCACACACACAGAAAGAAGACGTTTTGAGCGAGCTGCACAAATTCCTGTTCGATGGCCTGCCGGTGCGCGGCATGATCGTGCGCCTGACGGACGCGTGGCAGGAGATCCTCGCGCGGCGCGCCTCCAATACCGCCACCGGCGCCTATCCGCAGCCGGTGGTCGAACTGCTCGGCGAGATGACGGCGGCTGCCACGCTGATGCAGGCCAACATCAAGTTCAACGGTGCGCTCATCCTGCAGATCTTCGGCGACGGCCCCGTCAAGGTGGCGGTGGCCGAGTCCAAGCCCGACCTGAGCCTGCGCGCGACCGCCAAGGTGATGGGCGAGCTGCCGGCCGACGCGCACCTGCCCGACATGGTCAACGTGAACAACAAGGGCCGCTGCGCCATCACGCTCGACCCCAAGGACAAGCTGCCGGGCACCACCCCCTACCAGGGCGTCGTGCCGCTCTTCGGCGACGACGGCGAGAAGCTCGGCAAGCTCAGCGACGTGCTTCAGCACTACATGCTGCAGAGCGAACAGCTCGACACCACGCTGGTGCTGGCCGCCGACGACAAGGTGGCCGCGGGCCTGCTGATCCAGCGCCTGCCGGTGAAAGGCGAAGGCAACCTCGAGGGCACCGCCGACAAGGATCACGATCAGGCCAACGAAGACCAGATCGGCCGTAACGAGGACTACAACCGCATCTCGATCCTCGCGTCGAGCCTCACGCGCGACGAACTGCTCACGCTCGACGTCGAGACCATCCTGCGCCGCCTGTTCTGGGAAGAGAAGCTGCTGCGCTTCGAGCCGCAGGCCGGCATGCTCGGACCGCGCTTCGCCTGCACATGCGGCCGCGAGCGCGTGGCGCAGATGATCCGCGGCCTCGGCGAGCAGGAGGCCGAGAGCATCCTCGCCGAGCGCGGCAACATCGAGGTGGGCTGCGACTTCTGTGGCAAGCAGTACCGCTTCGACGCTGTGGATGCGGCGCAGATATTCACGCCGGCGGGCGACAGGGCTCCGGGCAGTCAAGTGGTGCAGTAAGAACCTGAAGGCGGCCGCCGGGCCGCCGGGTTTCAGCGGGCGTCGTCGAACCCGCCGAACGAGATGTCCGGCGCGCTCGTGTTGTGCTTCGACGGCAGGCTGCGGCCAAAGCGCACCTGCGTGGCCTGGAGGCTCTTAACCTCCGGCAGCGGCAGCACCTGCTGCGCGGCACCGGGCGATGCCTGCCAGCGCACTTCGCTCACGTCGGCGTTGTCGGGCGTGACGTACATCGAGCGCAGCACCGCGAAGGGCTGGGCGCTCGCGGTGGGCTTCGACAGCGTCACGTCGAGCGCGGTGCGCGCGCGGCTGATCTCGTCGACCTTCACCGCGGCACTGCCGCCGTCGGTGAAGCGCACGTGGATGGCCAGCGGGCGCGGCACGATGCGGATCGACGCGATGTTCACCACCGGCCGCGCGGCGGCCTCGACCGGGCCGAGCAGGAAGGACGAGCCGTACACCCCGTCGCCGAAGCGCGGCTCGGGCAGCGGCTTGATGCGCCAGTAGCCATCCGACGGATAGAGCACGATGGCTTCGAGCGGCTTACCGTTCTCCTTCCTGAACACCTGCAGCAGATGAAAGCCGCGGTCCTTGCGCTTGCCCACCTGTACGGGCACGCGCTGCGGGCGCCAGAAGCTCGGCAGGGTCATGCCTACGATGCGCCACTGGGCGTTGTCCATCAGCACCACGGTGCGCTTGCGGAAGCGATAGGCCGGGTCGGTGGGATGCTCGCCGCCGTCGAAGTTGCAGCCCGAGAAGTCGGGCGCGGTGACGTCGTTGCCGATCTTGTCGAGGTAGTCGGGCTGCAGCGCCTCGATGCGCATGCGGCGGATGCCTTCGCCGCGCAGGGTCAGCGAGACGTTGTCTTCCTCGGCGCAGGCGGTGGTGGTGGTGCCGTTCTCGACGGTGGCCGCGACAGGTGCCGCGTGGACCGGGCCGGTGGCCGACAGCAGCAGGGTGGCCAGAGCGGAAGGAAGAAGCGCGATGCGCGCGGCGGTCGAAAGGGGCATCGGGTCTCCGGTAAGGGGAAAGGGAGGGCCGCTACTCGCGGCGTGCGATGAGATCGCTGAAGAGCCTATGTTCGCATTCCGGGTCGGAGCATTTCTCGCAAGGCCACGACCAGGAGGCGGGTTTCGCGTCGGACCTGGCGCGCGTGCGCGGCCGGCCCTCGTTGCCTGCGATGGAAACGAGGGCGTTCCACGCGTTGGCGAGCCGCTCGCCGCCGCTGCCGTGCACCACGGCATACGAGAGCTTCGCGCCCGCGAGCGCGGCGCGCACCAGCGTGTCGGTCGGCTGCTGCGCATGCGGTCCGTCGCGCATGTCGTCGGCCACCCAGGGCAGGTCGAGCGCGGTCAGCAGCGTGATGGCGTAGCGCCGCTGGGCGGCCAGCGCACGGTCGTAGAGGGAGGTGTCCGCGAAGAGCTGCTCGCTGTAGACGGCCGTCATGAGCGCGGTGGTGTCGGCCACCACCACGCCGGTGGCGGCTGCGAGCGCTATGCGGCGGGTCTGCTCGTCGGCGATGGCCTGCTGCTCGTCGGGGCGCGGCGTGCGGCCTTCGCGCTCGCACCATTCGCGCAGGTACTCGCTCACCAGGGTCGTTGGCACGTCTCGGTCCTGCAGGCGCTGCGCGATGGCGCGGGCCAGCTCGGTCTTGCCGGTGCTTTCGGCACCCACCAGGGCGATGACGCAGCCCGTCGGCAGCACGGGTGTCATGCGCGCACGGCCGCTGCGGCACTGGACGGCATACGCTGGCGCCAGGCAAGGTAGCCGGCCACGCTGAGCACGGCGAACACCGCATACAGGCCTACCGTGAGCCACAGGCCCTTGTGGATGAAGAGGCCCACGCTCACGACGTTCACCGCCAGCCAGATCAGCCAGTTCTCGATGAACTTGCGCCCGAGCAGGAACTGCCCGACCAGGCTCAGGCCGGTGGCGAAGCCGTCCCACCAGGGCACGTCGGTGTCGGTGAAGCGGCGCAGGAAGAGAGCGACCGCCGGCCATGCCAGAGCGCAGGCGAGCAGCGTGAGCGCGATGCCGCGCGATGAAAGGCGACTCACATGCAGCGCACTGCCGTCAGCGCGGTGCCCGCGCAGCCACTGCGTCCACCCCCAAAGGGCGACCAGCGCGAAGAAGATTTGGAGCGAGGCGTCGCCGTAGATGCGCGCCTTGGCGAACACCGCCACGTAGAGCAGCGAGCTGACGATGGCCAGCGGCCATCCCCAATGGATCTCGCGCATGTTGCAGCCCACCATGGCGAGCGCCAGCGTCGACGCGACGAGTTCGAGCCAGCTGACAGGAGAGCCCCAGAGCAGGAATGCGGGGGCCGAGAGAAGCTCGGTCATCAGCAGGCGGAAAGATGAAGAAGGGTCAGTGCGCGATTTGTACGAACACTTCGTTCGGTTTCACCATGCCGAGCTCGGCGCGCGCGCGCTCCTCGACCATCTCCAGCCCGTCCTTGAGGTCGTTGACCTCGGAGCTCAGGCGCTCGTTGTTCAGCGCGGCCTTGGCGTTGGCTTCCTTCTGGTCGGCCAGCTTGGTCCGCAGCTGGGCCACGTCGCGCACGCTGCCGCGCCCGTTCCACAGCTGCCACTGCAGGATGGCCAGCAGGAGCAGCAGGACGATCGGTGGAACGAGGCGGGCGCGCATGCCGCGTGGCGTCCGGCGTTACTTCAGGTTGTAGAACGCGCCGCGGCCGGGGTAGACGGCGATGTCGCCCAGGTCTTCCTCGATGCGCAGCAGCTGGTTGTACTTGGCGATGCGGTCCGAGCGCGAGAGCGAGCCGGTCTTGATCTGGCCGGCGTTGGTGCCCACGGCGATGTCGGCGATGGTGCTGTCTTCCGTTTCGCCCGAGCGGTGCGAGATGACGGCGGTGTAGCCAGCGCGCTTGGCCATCTCGATGGCGGCGAAGGTCTCGGTCAGCGTGCCGATCTGGTTGATCTTGATCAGGATCGAGTTGGCGATGCCCTTCTCGATGCCTTCCTGCAGGATCCTGGTGTTGGTGACGAAAAGGTCGTCGCCCACCAGCTGCACGCGCTTGCCCAGGCGTTCGGTGAGCAGCTTCCAGCCGTCCCAGTCGCCTTCGTGCATGCCGTCCTCGATGCTGATGATCGGGTACTTGTCGACCCAGGTCGCGAGCATGTCGGTCCAGCTCTCGGCCGTGAGCGAGAGGTTTTCGCCCGACAGCACGTACTTGCCGTCCTTGTAGAACTCGCTGGCCGCGCAGTCCAGGCCCAGGGCGATCTGTTCGCCGGCGGTGTAGCCGGCCTTGTCGATGGCTTCCAGGATCAGCTGGATGGCTGCTTCGTGGCTCTCGACGCTGGGAGCGAAGCCGCCTTCGTCGCCCACTGCCGTGCTGATGCCGCGGTCGCCCAGGATCTTCTTCAGTGCGTGGAACACTTCGGCGCCATAGCGCACGGCCTCGCGGAAGCTCTTGGCGCCCACGGGGATGATCATGAATTCCTGCAGGTCGAGGCTGTTGTTGGCGTGCGCGCCGCCGTTGATGACGTTCATCATCGGCACCGGCAGCTGCATGCCGCCCATGCCGCCGAAGTAGCGGTACAGCGGCAGGCCCGATTCTTCCGCAGCGGCGCGGGCCACGGCCATCGAGACGGCGAGGGTGGCGTTGGCGCCCAGGCGGCCCTTGTTGTCGGTGCCGTCGAGGTCGATCATCGTGCGATCGAGGAAGGCCTGTTCGCTGGCGTCCAGGCCGAGCACGGCTTCCGAGATCTCGGTGTTGATGTTCTCGACGGCCTTCAGCACGCCCTTGCCCAGGTAGCGGCTCTTGTCGCCGTCGCGCAGCTCGATGGCTTCGCGCGAGCCGGTCGATGCGCCCGAGGGCACGGCGGCGCGGCCCATGGTGCCCGACTCGAGCAGCACGTCGCATTCGACGGTGGGGTTGCCTCGGCTGTCGAGAATTTCGCGGCCGACGATGTCAACGATTGCACTCATCTTCTGTCTTTCTCTTTCTGGTCTCTTTGGGCGGATGAATAGATGGGGGAACGGGGCAGGAGATCAGAGGCCCTCGACGGCGATCATGTTCATGATCGCGGCGCCGGCACGCGCCTCGCGCGCCTTGAGGTACTCGGGCGTCTCGTAGAAGGCCCGGGCCTTCTCGAAGCTGGGGAACTTGAGGATGACGATGCGCGTGGGCTTCCAGTCGCCCTCCAGCGGCTGCACCTGGCCGCCGCGCACGCACACCTCGGCGCCGTGCGCCTGCATGGCGACGGTCGACCACTTCTTGTATTCCTCGTACTGCGTCGGGTTCGTGACCTCGACATGTGCGATGACGTAGCCGCTGCTCATTCGAATACCTCCGTGCTCCGCACTGCGGTGCGAGCTTGCTTGGGGCGGCCCGGCGCGGCGCTCATGCAACCGCCTTCAGCGTCTTGTTGGTGCTGCCCGAACCCTTTTCCTTGTGCTCGAGCGCAGCCTTGATGAAGGCGTTGAAGAGCGGGTGGCCGCCCCACGGGGTCGACTTGAACTCGGGGTGGAACTGCACGCCCATGAACCACGGGTGCACGTCCTGCGGCAGCTCGACGATCTCGGTGAGGTGCTCGCGCTGGGTGAGGGCGGAGATCACGAGGCCGGCCTTGCGCAGCTCGTCGAGGTAGTTCACGTTGGCTTCGTAGCGGTGGCGGTGGCGTTCGGTGACCACGTCGCCGTAGATGCTGTGGGCCAGCGTGCCCGGCGCCACGTCGGAGCTCTGCGCGCCCAGGCGCATGGTGCCGCCGAGGTCGGACTTCTCGTCGCGGATCTTCACGGTGCCATCGGCGTCCTTCCACTCGGTGATCAGCGCGATCACGGGGGTGGGCGTCTCGGGGTCGAACTCGGTGCTGTTGGCGTTCTTCAGGCCGGCCACGTGGCGGGCGTATTCGATAGTGGCCACCTGCATGCCCAGGCAGATGCCGAGGTAGGGCACCTTGCCCTCGCGGGCGAAGCGCGCGGCCGAGATCTTGCCTTCCACGCCGCGCTGGCCGAAGCCGCCGGGCACCAGGATGGCGTCGTACTTGGCCAGGCGCGAGACATCCTGCGGCGAGATGGTCTCGGAGTCGATGTAGTCGATCTTCACGCGGGCATGGTTCTTCATGCCGGCATGGCGCAGCGCCTCGTTGAGCGACTTGTAGCTGTCCGACAGGTCGACGTACTTGCCGACCATGGCGATCGAGACTTCCTTCTGCGGATGCTCGACCTCGTAGACCAGCTCGTCCCAGCGCTGCAGCTTGGCGGGCGGGGTGTTGATGCGCAGCTTGTCGCAGATCAGGCCGTCCAGGCCCTGCTCGTGCAGCATGCGGGGCACCTTGTAGATGGTGTCCACGTCCCACATGGAGATCACGCCCCATTCGGGCACGTTCGAGAAGAGCGAGATCTTGGCGCGCTCGTCGTCGGGGATCGGGCGGTCGGCGCGGCACAGCAGGGCGTCGGCCTGGATGCCGATCTCGCGCAGCTTCTGCGCCGTGTGCTGGGTGGGCTTGGTCTTGAGCTCGCCGGCGGCGGCGATCCAGGGCACGTAGCTCAGGTGCACGAAGGCCGAGTTGTTCGGGCCCATGCGCAGGCTCATCTGGCGAACGGCCTCCAGGAAGGGCAGCGACTCGATGTCGCCCACGGTGCCGCCGATCTCGACGATGGCCACGTCCACCTCGTGCGCCGTGCCGATGCCGGCGCCGCGCTTGATGTATTCCTGGATCTCATTGGTGATGTGCGGGATCACCTGCACCGTCTTGCCGAGGTAGTCGCCGCGGCGTTCCTTCTCGAGCACGGTCTTGTAGATCTGGCCGGTCGTGAAGTTGTTGGCCTTGCGCATCCGCGTGTTGATGAAGCGCTCGTAGTGGCCGAGGTCGAGGTCGGTCTCCGCGCCGTCATCGGTGACGAACACTTCACCATGCTGGAAGGGCGACATCGTGCCGGGGTCGACATTGATGTACGGATCGAGCTTGATGAGGGTGACTTGGAGGCCGCGCGATTCGAGGATCGCGGCGAGCGAGGCGGAGGCGATTCCCTTGCCAAGGGAAGAAACGACACCACCGGTGACGAAGACAAATTTGGTCATGCCAGTTCCGGACGCTGTGAATCCGGGCAGTGGGAAATTGCGATTATAGGTGTGCCCTTCGCGACACCTTTCGAGAAGGGCATCTTTCGTGGGGGCCGCCGCGCACGGCCGCCCGAAGCGGCCGGCCCGCCCCCGGTCGGGGGGGAGGCGAAGACACGAAGTGCGAAGCCTGGGGGTGAGCAACAATACAGCCCATGCAAGACCTCGCCGGCAAACACATCGTCCTGGGCCTCACCGGAGGCATCGCCTGCTACAAGTCGGCCGAGCTGTGCCGGCTGTTCGTCAAGGCGGGCGCGACCGTCCAGGTCGTGATGACCGAGGCAGCGGAGCAGTTCATCACCCCCGTCACCATGCAGGCGCTCTCGGGGCGAACCGTCTACACCTCGCAGTGGGACACCCGCGAGCCCAACAACATGCCGCACATCAACCTGAGCCGCGAGGCCGACGCGATCGTGCTGGCCCCCTGCAGCGCCGACTTCATCGCCCGGCTGGTGCAAGGCCGCTCCGACGACCTGCTGAGCCTGATGTGCCTGGCTCGCCCGATGGACCGCATCCCTCTGCTGATCGCCCCGGCCATGAATCGCGAGATGTGGGCCCATCCGGCCACGCAGCGCAACCTGATGCAGGTGGCGGCCGACGGCGCGACGGTGCTGGGCGTGGGCAACGGCTGGCAGGCCTGCGGCGAGACCGGCGACGGCCGCATGCTGGAACCGGCGCAGCTGCTGGAAGATGTCACCGCCTTCTTCAGCCCCAAGCTGCTGGCGGGGCAGAAGGTGCTGGTCACGGCCGGCCCGACCTTCGAGGCGCTGGACCCGATCCGCGGCATCACCAACCATTCGTCCGGCAAGATGGGCTTCGCCATTGCCCGGGCTGCCCGCGAGGCAGGCGCCGATGTCACGCTGGTGGCCGGGCCGGTGCACCTGCCCACGCCGCGCGGCGTGGCGCGCGTCGACGTGCTCTCGGCGCAGGACATGCTCGAAGCGACCACCCGTGCGGCCCAGAGTGCTAGCATTTTCGTAGCTACGGCAGCCGTCGCAGACTGGCGGCCGGCCACCCAGAGCAACCAGAAGATCAAGAAGGACGGCAGCGGCAGGACGCCGGTGCTGAACTTCACCGAGAACCCGGACATCCTCCTCGCCGTCGCGAAGAGCGAGCGGGCCCGGTCGAAGAAGCTCTTCTGCGTGGGCTTCGCCGCCGAGAGCGAGAACCTCGCCGAACACGCCAAGGCCAAGCGCGAGCGCAAGGGCATCCCGCTGCTGGTGGGCAACATCGGCCCGCTGACCTTCGGCCAGGACGACAACGCGCTGCTGCTGGTGGATGCCAACGGCGTGCGCGAGCTCCCGCGCGCCCCCAAGCTCACGCTGGCGCGCGAGCTCATGACCGAGATCGCAGCGCGTCTTCCCGACTGGAGGGTCTGATGAATCCCCAATGGAACACACCGCCGAATGGCGATTTCGCCCGCTATGTGGAGCGGCTGTCCGCGCAGGCGGCGCTGCCGAAGCGGACCGCCGCGGCGCCCGGCGAGCACGGGTTGGACATCGGCATGACGCCGACCTCCGGTCCGCAGGCGCAGGGGCCCGTCACCGCCGCGATGCAACGCGCCGAGCTCCCCAACGGCGAAGTGCCCAGGAAGCAGCCTGGCTCCTTCGATCCGGCGCTGCTCAAGGTGCTGGGCATCTTCGGCGCGGTGGTGTTCCTCGTGCTCTGGGCCGCGGGCGTGCCGTTCGGCGTGCTGATCGTCCTGGCGGCGCTGGCCGCCTGGTTCGGCAGGAAATTGAAGGGCCTGAAGCTCACACCCGGTGTCGCCAAGTGGCAGCAGGTGCTGGAAGAAGCGGCCCGAAAGCAAAGAGAACAGCAACAGAAGCAAGGCAATAACTAGTGAAAGTCGACGTCCGCATCCTCGATCCGCGCATGGTGGATCAACTGCCCGCATACGCCACCCCCGGAAGCGCCGGCCTCGACCTGCGAGCCTGCCTTGATGCCCCCATCACGCTGGAGCCCAACGGCTGGCAGCTGGTGGGCACCGGCATCGCCATCCATCTGGCCGACCCGGCCTATGCGGCGCTGATCCTTCCGCGCTCGGGGCTGGGCCACAAGCACGGCATCGTGCTGGGCAACCTCGTCGGCCTGATCGACAGCGACTACCAGGGCGAGCTGAAGATCAGCGCCTGGAACCGCAGCGACACGCCCTTCGTGCTGAACCCGATGGAGCGGCTGGCGCAGCTGGTGATCGTGCCGGTGGTGCAGGCGCAGTTTCGAGTGGTCACAGAATTTGCACCCACGCAACGAGGCGAGGGCGGCTACGGCTCTACCGGCAAACATTGAGCGAATCCTGAAGATCGGCTGAGTTTCCGGGCGGTAAAGAGCGGAACCGGCACGGGCCGTACGGCCTCGAAGGTTTCAGTGTGTGAACGGCGTCATCGCGGCCGATGCTGCGGCGTTAGTCAGGCACACGCAGGGTGCATGCATTCATCATCCTTGCATCGTTCTTTCCGAGGAGCCTCCAACATGAAGATCTCAATGCGCTTTGTTTCCGTCACGGCTTCCGTGCTGGCCGTGGCCACGCTCACGGCGTGCGTGGCACCGGCGCCGGTCTACCAGACCTCGCGCTATCCCTACCAGGCGCCTCCGCAGGCCATTCCCTACCAGGAAGCTTCCTACGTCGAGTACGGCCACGTGGCCAACATCGAGGTGCTGCGCAGCGAAACCGCCGGCACCGGCACCACGGGCGGCGGTGCCGTCGCCGGTGGCGTCATCGGCGGCGTGGTGGGCAACCAGTTCGGCCGGGGCAATGGCCGCGCCGCGGCGACCGCGCTGGGCATCGTGGGCGGCGCCCTGCTGGGCAACACCATCGAGGCACAGCAGAACGGTCCGCGCGTCTACGAGATGTACCGCGTCTCGGTGCAGACCGACCGCGGTGGCTATCGGGCCTTCGACGTGCAGAGCCCCGGCGACCTGCGCATCGGCGACCGCGTGCGCATCGACAACGGCCAGATCTCGCGGATGTAAGCCGCGCTGTTTCAGACGTGAAAAAGCCGGGCATCGCCCGGCTTTTTTCGTATGCGCAGCCTCCGGCCGGATTCGGCGCGTCAGTGCAGCGTCTGGTTGCCCGGCGCCATCGGCGCAATCTTGAAGAAGCCCGTGCCCGCCGTGCCGCGTCCCACTTCTTCCTCGGTGGCCTCGCGCACGGAACGCACGGTGATGTCGAGCCGGATCGCGATGCCCGCCAGCGGATGGTTGCCGTCGAGCACCAGGTGGTCGGGATAGATCTCGGCCACGGTGTAGATCGTGTCCTTCGGAATGTCGGCATTCACGCCCTTGGGCAGTGCGGAGCCGTCGAAGGTCATGCCTTCCTCGGTGCCTTCGGGGAAGAGCGAGCGGGGCTCCAGGAAGAGCAACTGGTCGTTGAAGTCGCCGAAGCCCTGTTCGGGCTCGATCTGCAGTTGCACCCGGGCGCCGGGTTCATGGCCCTGCAGGGCCGCTTCGATCACGTCGAAGAGATCGTCGCCGCCGACCAGGAATTCGACAGGCTCGTCGAGCACATCAAGCACGTCACCGAGCGTGTCTTTCATCGTCCAGGTCAGGCCGACCACGCATTGTTCAGAGATTTCCATTGCAGAATTCTCCCATGGAGATCAACAAACCGCTGCCCCTGCTGGGCGGCCTGAGCGCCGCGCAGTTCATGCGGCGGCATTGGCAGAAAAAACCCTTGCTCGTGCGGCAGGCGATACCCGCGATGGTGCCACCGATCGAGCGTTCCGAGTTGTTCGCCCTGGCCGAGCGTGAGGACGTCGAATCGCGCCTCATCCGCCACGGCAAGGCCGGCTGGTCGCTCAAGCACGGCCCCCTTGCCCGCCGCGCCCTGCCGTCGCTGAAGCAGCCGGCATGGACGCTGCTGGTGCAGGGCGTCGACCTGCACCACGAGGGCGTGCACGAGCTGATGCGGCAGTTCCGCTTCCTGCCCGACGCGCGCCTCGACGACCTCATGATCAGCTACGCAAGCGATACCGGTGGCGTCGGCGCGCACTTCGACAGCTACGACGTGTTCCTGCTGCAGGCGCACGGGCGCCGGCGCTGGTCCATCGGCAAACAGAGCGACCTGCGGCTGCAGCAGGGCCTGCCGCTGAAGATCCTCGAGAACTTCGAGCCCGAGCAGAGCTTCGTGCTCCAGCCCGGCGACATGCTCTACCTGCCTCCGCGATACGCCCACGACGGCGTGGCCGTGGGCGGCGACTGCATGACGTATTCCATCGGCCTGCGCTCGTCGGCCCTGGGCGAGCTGGGTGCCGACCTGCTGGCGCGCATGGCGCAGGCCTATGCGGAAGACCTGGAAGACGCGGGCCCGGCCGAACTCGCGCGGTACCGCGATCCGACGCAGCCCGCCGTCGATGCGCCCGCCGCGATGCCCGCGGCCCTGCAGGGTTTCGCGCGCAAGGCCATCGAGGCGGCGCTACGCGATGCCGATGCCATCGACCGTGCCCTTGGCGAGTCGCTCACCGAGCCCAAGGCCAACGTCTGGTTCGATGAAAGCGGTGAGGCGCCAGCGGCCATGCAGCACGTGAAGCTCGACCGCCGCACGCGCATGCTCTACGACGCGCGGCACATCTACATCAACGGCGAGAGCTTTCGCGCGGGCGGCGCCGATGCGACGCTGATGCGCAAGCTGGCCGACCGCCGCGAGCTCGGCGCTCGCGAACTCTCGCGAGCGAGCGAAGGCGCTCTTGCGCTGCTGGGCGAGTGGTGCGAAGCAGGGTGGCTCCATGCCGGATGAAGCGCCCGGCCCGTCATTGCCCGAGGGCCGCTTCGATGGCCGGGAGGCCTTCGACGTGCTCCTGCGCAACGCACTCTCGGCCGCGGCGCGCGAAGGCTGGAAGGAGGTCGTCTTCAGCGACCCCGATTTCGCCGACTGGCCCCTCGGCGAGCGCGCGACCATCGAGGCATTGCAGGCCTGGGCCGCGAGCGGCCGCCGCCTGATGCTGCTCGCGCAGCGCTACGACATTCTCGAACGCGGCCATGCGCGCTTCGTCGCATGGCGCCGCATGTGGGACCACATCATCGAATGCAGGGCCGCAGGCAAGGCATCGGGCATGGAAGTGCCGAGCGCCATCTGGACGCCCTCATGGTTCGCGCATCGCATCGACCCAGAACGAAGCAGGGGCGTGAGCGGCGCAGACGCACGCGCGCGCAGCGAATTGCGCGAGGCCATCGAAGAGTGCTGGCGCATGGGCCGGCCCGCGTTTCCGGCATCGACACTCGGCTTGTAAGCCAATGCCGCGAATGCGGCCGCGAGACATATTCAGGCGGATATGCGGGTCTAGAATTTTTTCGTTCCAGACCTTCATTGCCAAAGGAGATTCCATGAAGAAGTCATCGTCCGTCCTGATCGCCTCTCTGATTGCCGCTGCCGCGCTCGTCGCCTGCGGCAAGAAGGAGGATGCAGCGCCGGCTGTAGTGACGCCGCCTCCTGCGCCCGTGACTGAACCCGCACCCGCGCCCGCTGCTCCCGCTCCCGCGCCATCGGCCGATCCGGGCGCATCGTCCTCGTCGTCGACCGCTCCTTCTTCGGGCTCGCAGTCGGCGCTCGATGCCGCGAACGCAGCCACCGAGGCCGCGAAGAAGAATGAAGCGCCGAAGCAGTAAGCAGCAAGGACTGCATCAGCCATGAAAAAGCCGCCATGAGGCGGCTTTTTTTCTTAGGAGAGCGTGAGGGCCCTGACGCTCAGACGTCGAGCCAGGGCGAGCCTGCGCTGGCCGTGGCCGTCAGCATCTCCGACTCGTTGCCGCCCAGCGCCTCGGCCATGAGGCGCCGCACGATCTCGGGCCGGTTGTTCTGCTCGCTCAGGTGCGCCGCGACCACGTGCCGCATGCCGTCGTGCAGCAGCGCGCGTGCGATCTCGGCCGCGGCGGTGTTCGACAGGTGCCCGTAGTTGCCGCCTACGCGGTGCTTGAGGAAGGGCGGGTAGCTCGAGTTCGCGAGCAGCTCGCTGTCATGGTTGAACTCCAGCAGCAGCGAATGCACGCCGGCCAGCCGGGTCAGCACGTGCGTCGTTGCATGGCCCAGGTCGGTCAGCACGCCCAGCGTGCGATTGCCGTCGGTACAGCGCAATTGCAGCGGTTCGCGCGCATCGTGCGGAACGGTGAAGGGCTGCACGCAGAGGTCGCCGACCGTGAACTCGGCATCGTCGCGCGCAAGGTGCAGCAGGCCCTCGAAGTCGCGCCCGCCGGTGGCGAGCCACGTGCCTTCGCTCATCCAGACGGGAATGCGATTGCGCCGCGACAGTGAATGGGCGCAGCCGATGTGGTCGCCGTGCTCGTGGGTCACGAAGACCGCGTCGATGTCGCTGGCTGCAAGGCCTGCCTGGGCCAGGCGCAGGTCGAGCTGCTTGAGGCCGAAGCCGCAGTCGACGAGGAGGCGGGAGGTGCGGCCGGCGCTGGTCGTCTCGACCAGCGCGGCGTTGCCCGTGCTGCCGCTGCCGAGGCTTCGGAAGCGGAGCATGCGGGTTATCTCAGGTCGTCGGCGATGACCTTGACGATGCGCTCGGCGTTGACCGAGGTTTCGGGTGCGCCGGCTTCGTTGAGCACCGACACCGTGGTCGATTCGCCCTGGCTCTTGACCGAGATGCGGAACTTCGCGGGCGCCTCGGCCTTGCTCGAGCCACCGAACAGCTTGCCGAAGAAGCCGGGCTCCTTCTTGTCGGGGTTCGGCGGCACGTAGCGCACGTAGTAGACGCCGGCGCTGCGGTCGCGGTCTTCCACGGTGAAGCCGGTGCGATCGAGCGCGAGGCCGACGCGGCGCCATGCGCGGTCGAAGCCTTCGCTGATCTGCACGACCGGCTGGTTGCCGACCTTGGCGATGGTGGCGGTCTTGGGCGTCGCGGTGGTCGCGGCCAGGATCTTCGACTGCTCCTGCGACACGCCGAGCTTGACCATCAGGCGGCGCAGGAATTCGGTCTCGAGCTCAGGATCGCTGGGGCGCGGCTGCCACACGGTCTGGTCCTGGCGGGAGTTGTTGTAGACCTCCTGCATGCCGCGATGGCTGATGAAGATCTCGGTGCCGGTCGAGGTGCGCTCCAGGCGGGTGCGGAAGCGGTCGAGCTCGCCGGTGGAGTAGACCGAGTCGACCAGCTTGCCCAGCGTCCCGCGGATGATGTCCTGCGGCAGCTTGGCGCGGTTCTCGGCCCAGTCGGTTTCCATGATGCCCAGGTTGCGCTGGTCGGTGGTCAGCAGGAAGCCGTTTTCCTGCCAGAAGTCCTTCACCGGGTCCCAGAGCTGGTCGGGCGTGCGATTGACGACGATCCAGCGCTGCGTGCCCGAGCGCTCCATGCGCACGTCGCCGATGTTGGCCACCGCGGTGGGGACGCCGGGCGCGTTGGCGATGCCCGCCTGGTACGAGTTTGCGCTCACGGCGCCGCCGGGGATGGCGTAGCGGTTGTCGCGCGAAAGCTGGGAGAGATCGGGCGGGACTTCGAGCGTCGGGGCCTTGCCTGCGCTCTTGTAGTCGATCTTGTCGCTCTCGAGGACGGAGCAGGCGGCGAGGCTGGCAACGAGGGCCAGCAGTGCAAGTCGCGAAAGGTTCTTCAACGTCGTCTTCCTTGTTGGAATGGTTCGGTCAATCTAGGGGCCGCAGTGCCCGCCGCCATCTCTGAGCGCGGTTCGGGCAAAAGGTTGCTTAACCTTGCTGTGGCCAGGGGAAAGGCAGGTCCGGGACGTGCTGGAGAGGAGTGCTCAGCCCTTCAGCAGGCCGGTGGCGCGCAGGGCGCCTTCGACCGCGGGGCGGCTCGCTTCGCCGAGTTCGGTGAGCGGCAGGCGCAGCGCGCCGCCACACAGGCCGAGCCGTGCCATCGCCCACTTCAGCGGGATCGGGTTGGGCTCGACGAACAGGTTGCGGTGCAGCGGCATGAGCTCGAACTGGATCTGCATGGCGCGCTTCACGTCGCCCGCCAGCGCGGCGACGCACAGCTCGTGCATCTTGCGCGGCGCGATGTTGGCCGTGACGCTGATGTTGCCCTGGCCGCCGCAGAGCATGAGCGCGACCGCGGTCGGGTCGTCGCCGGAATAGACGGCGAAGTTCTTCGGCACTTCGCGGATGAGCCACTGGGCCCGCTCGATGTTGCCGGTGGCTTCCTTGATGCCGATGATGCCGGGCACCTGCGCCAGGCGCAGCACGGTGTCGTGCGCCATATCGGCGACGGTGCGGCCGGGCACGTTGTACAGCACGATGGGCAGGTCGCCCACGGCCTCGGCGATGGCCTTGAAGTGCTGGTACTGGCCCTCTTGCGTGGGCTTGTTGTAGTAAGGCACGACCTGGAGCTGCGAGTCGGCGCCCACGCCCTTGGCGAACTTGGCGAGCTCGATGGCTTCCTTGGTGGAGTTCGCGCCGCAGCCGGCCATCACGGGCACTCGGCCCTTGGCCTGCTCGACCGAGACGCGGATGATTTCGCAGTGCTCCTCGACATCGACCGTCGGCGATTCGCCGGTGGTGCCGACCACGCCCAGGCAGTCGGTGCCTTCTTCGATGTGCCAGTCGATGAGTCGCCGCAGGGCGGGGTAGTCGACACTGCCGTCGTCGTGCATCGGCGTGACGAGCGCGACGATGCTGCCTGTCAGTTGCTCCAAGGGGAATCTCTTTGTCGGTGGACGAAAGCGCCGATTCTACTTACTCCCGCGTCCCGCCAGACAGCGGCCCCGGGCCCCTTAGTTTCCCTTAAGGAGGCGGCGCGCCGGCAGACCGGAATCGGCCGCGGGCGGGCGAACGGCCGCGATGCGCTGCACGAAGCGCTCCGGCTGCGCGATGAACCCGTCCTCGTAGGCCACCACGCTCAGTCCGGCGCAGGCCGTCAGCAGTTCGCCCGGCTGCAGCAGGAAGTCGGGCCGCGAGGGCTTGCCGACGGTTTCGTTGCCCGTGGCGAAGGTCTCGTAGAGCAGCACGCCGCCCGGCGCCACAGCGGCAACGATGTCGGCCATGCGCGGGCGCCAGAGGTAGTTGGTGACGACCACGGCACCGAAGGCCCGGCCGGAGAAGGGCCAGGAGCCGGATTCGATGTCGGCCTCGACCACCTTGCCGAACGCGCTTGCCGCCTCGACAGCCTCGGGAGAGCGGTCGACGCCGGTGACCGCGTGCCCGCGTCCGGCGAACCACTTCATGTGCCGCCCGGCGCCGCAGGCCACGTCCAGCACCGACGCGCCGGTCGCAAGCAGGTGCGACCACCGGACGATCCATTCGGAAGGTGCACCCAGGCCGTGCACTGGCGCTATCTCTTTCATAGCGATCCGGCGCTCAGAAGCAGGACCAGATCTGGTCGACCAGCGTTACCAGAAAGTCCGGATGAACGTACAGCGCGAACACGCCGCCCAGCACCGCCAGCGCGGCGGCCAGCCAGCCTGCGTGGACGATGTGATGGCGCATCCGGGGAGTCATGGCCCTGTTTTACACGCAACCGGCTGCGGATCAGCCCGCGGCGCCTACCGGCTGCGGACCGCGCGGAATGGCGCTTTCCTTCACCGGCAGGTTGACCACCGCCGCGAACACGCCCAGCGCGATCGCGATGTACCAGACGATGTCGTAGCTGCCCGTGGTGTCGTACAGGTAGCCCCCGAGCCACACGCCCAGGAAGGAGCCGACCTGGTGGCTCAGGAACACGAAGCCGCTGAGCATCGAAAGATGCGCCACGCCGAAGATGCCCGCCACGATGGCGTTGGTGGCCGGTACCGTGGACAGCCACAGGAAGCCCATCGCCGCGGAGAAGAAGTACACGCTCATCGGCGAGATCGGCGCCATCAGGAAGAGCGCTATCGATACCGCCCGCGCGAAGTAGATGGCCGCCAGGATCTTCCGCTTGGCCAGCTTCTGCCCCAGCAGCCCCACCGTGTAGGTGCCGAACACGTTGAACAGGCCGATCAGCGCCAGCGCGTAGCCCGCCACCTCGGCCGGCAGGCTGCGGTCGCGCAGGTAGGTCGGCATGTGGATGCCGATGAAGGCGAGCTGGAAGCCGCAGACGAAATAGCCCGCCATCAGCAGGCCGAAGCTCGGGTAGCGAAAGGCCTCGCCCACCGCCTGCATCACCGACTGCTCGCGGTGGCCGGCCAGCGCCGCCGTCTTCGGCTCGCGCAGCCCGAAGGCCAGGGGAACGATCACCAGCGCCAATACCGCCACCACCGCGAGCGCGGTCTGCCAGCCCAGGCTGCCGATCAGCCGGCCCTCGATGGGCGCCATCAGGAACTGCCCGAACGAGCCGGCGGCGGCCGCCACACCCATGGCCCAGGAGCGCCGTTCGGCCGGAATCTGCCGCCCGATCACGCCGTAGATCACCGCGTAGGTGGAGCCCGCCTGCGCCGCGCCGATCAGGATGCCCGCGCTCAGCGTGAAGAGCAGCGGCGTCGGCGAATGCGCCATGCCGAACAGCCCCAGCGCATAGAGGAGCGAGCCGCCGATCAGCACCCGGAACGCGCCGAACCTGTCGGCCAGCATGCCCGCGAACACGCCGAAGATGCCCCACGAGAGGTTCTGCACCGCCAGCGCGAACGAGAAGGTCTGCCGGCTCCAGTCCTGCGCCTGCGTGATCGGCTGCAGCCACAGGCCGAAGCCATGGCGTATGCCCATCGACAGCGTGACGATCATCGCCCCGCAGAAAAGTACTTGCTTGACCGAGAGGGCGGGGGCGGCTGGGGATTGCATGACTTCGAATGTAACTATTCGCCTGCTCGAGCAGGTGGCACGCCGGCCAAAGCCATTGATGATTTATCGGGCGCATTTCGATGCGGTGGACGCATCAAAGCCGCTGCTGTATGGGCATCCAGTTGTTTGAACCGCGACTGACTACAATCCGCCCCCATGGCGACTCCCCCCAAGACTTCCCCCAGCTCATCGTCCGCCTCCTCCGGCTATTCGGAAGGCTCCATCCGCGTGCTCAAGGGCCTCGAGCCCGTCAAGCAGCGCCCGGGCATGTACACCCGCACCGACAACCCGCTGCACATCATCCAGGAAGTGCTCGACAACGCCGCCGACGAGGCGCTGGCGGGTCACGGCAAGAAGATCAAGGTCACGCTGCACACCGACGGCTCGGTCAGTGTTGAAGACGACGGCCGGGGCATTCCCTTCGGCCTGCATCCGGAAGAGAAGGCGCCCGTGGTCGAGCTGGTCTACACCCGGCTGCATGCCGGCGGCAAGTTCGACAAGGGCTCGGGCGGCGCCTACAGCTTCTCGGGCGGCCTGCATGGCGTGGGCGTGTCGGTGACCAACGCGCTGTCGAAGCGGCTCGAAGTGGCCACGCACCGCGAGGGCTCGGTCGCGAAGCTGGCCTTCAGCGGCGGCGACGTGATCGAGGCGCTGGAGGTCCGCAAGCTCGAATCCGGCGAGCGCAAGCAGGGCACCACGGTTCGCGCCTGGCCCGACGCCAAGTACTTCGAGACCGCCGCACTGCCCATGGGCGAACTCACCCACCTGCTGCGCAGCAAGGCCGTGCTGATGCCCGGCGTGAGCGTCACGCTCGTCAACGAGAAGACCAAGGAAACGCAGCAGTGGCTCTACAAGGGCGGCCTGAGCGACTACCTGATGCAGACGCTCAGCAGCGACCCGGTCATTCCGCTGTTCGAGGGCAGCGGCCATGCCGACAAGAACGCCGACAACTTCGCCGAAGGCGAGGGTGCCGACTGGGCCGTCGCCTTCACCGAGGAAGGCCAGCCGGTGCGCGAGAGCTACGTCAACCTGATTCCCACCAGCGCCGGCGGCACGCACGAAAGCGGCCTGCGCGACGGCCTGTTCAACGCGGTGAAGAGCTTCATCGAGCTGCACTCGCTGCTGCCCAAGGGTGTGAAGCTGTTGCCCGAGGACGTGTTCGCGCGCGCCTCGTACGTGCTGAGCGCCAAGGTGCTCGACCCGCAGTTCCAGGGCCAGATCAAGGAGCGCCTGAATTCGCGCGACGCGGTGCGCCTCGTGTCCAGCTTCGTGCGCCCCGCGCTGGAGCTGTGGCTCAACCAGCACGTCGACTACGGCCGCAAGCTGGCCGAACTGGCCATCAAGGCCGCCCAGACCCGCCAGCGCGCCGGCCAGAAGGTCGAGAAGCGCAAGGGTTCCGGTGTGGCCGTGTTGCCCGGCAAGCTGACCGATTGCGAGAGCAAGGACACCAGCCACAACGAAGTCTTCCTGGTGGAGGGCGACTCCGCCGGCGGCAGCGCCAAGATGGGCCGCGACAAGGAAAGCCAGGCCATCCTGCCGCTGCGCGGCAAGGTGCTCAACACCTGGGAGGTGGAGCGCGACCGGCTCTTCGCCAACACCGAAATCCACGACATCTCGGTCGCCATCGGCGTCGACCCGCACGGCCCCGGCGATTCGCCCGACCTCAGCGGCCTGCGCTACGGCAAGATCTGCATCCTGAGCGACGCCGACGTGGACGGCTCCCACATCCAGGTGCTGCTGCTCACGCTTTTCTTCCGGCACTTTCCGAAACTCATCGAAGCCGGCCATGTGTATGTCGCGAAGCCGCCATTGTTCCGGGTCGACGCCCCCGCGCGCGGCAAGAAACCGGCCTCCAAGGTCTATGCTCTGGACGAAGGCGAACTGACCGCCACGCTCGACAAGCTCCGCAAGGACGGCGTGCGCGAGGGCGCCTGGAGCATCAGCCGCTTCAAGGGCCTGGGCGAAATGAGCGCGGAACAATTGTGGGAAACCACGCTCAATCCTGACACCCGGCGCCTGATGCAGGTCCAATTGGGCCGCTTCGATTTCACGTCCACCCAGGGCGAAATCACCAAGCTGATGGGCAAGGGCGAAGCGGCGGCGCGGCGCGAGCTCATGGAGTTGCGCGCCGATGACGTCGATATCGACGTCTGATTTTTCCTTCTCCTCCACTAGCACGCATGTCGGTTTTGAAGCGCTTGTTGCCATTGGTCGTCCTGCTGTTTTGCATGCAGCAAGCGCCGGCGCACGCCACCGACATCTACGGCTACATCGACGCCAAGGGCAACGCGCACTTCGCCTCCGAGAAGCTCGACGAGCGCTACCAGATCTTCTTCCGCGGCGGCCAGAGCTTCGACACCGCCAACGGCATCGCCCCGCTGGGCCGCGGCGTGGGCAAGCTCGACGGCAAGGTGCCGCCGGCCTCGCAGAGCCTGCTGGCCATGTTCGAGGCCTCGCCCAGCTACAAGACCGCCAAGTCGGCGCTGCGCGACGCGGCGAGCAAGCACGCGATCGACTACGAACTGCTGCAGGCACTGGTCGCCACCGAGTCGGGCTTCGATGCGCAGGCCGTTTCGCCCAAGGGCGCGATGGGCCTGATGCAGCTGATGCCGGCCACGGCTCAGCGCTATGGCGTGTCGGCGGACAAGCGCGCGACCATCGAGAAGAAGCTGTTCGACCCGCGCATCAACATCGCCGCCGGCTCGCGCTACCTGCGGGACCTGATCGCGATGTTCCCGGGGCAGATCGAGCTCGCGCTGGCCGCCTACAACGCCGGCGAGGGCGCGGTGCAGCGGGCGGGCAACAAGATCCCGAACTACAAGGAAACGCAGAACTACGTGCAGACCGTGCTGCAGCTGTACGCGTACCTCAAGCCTTCGGTGGCTTCGGGCAGTGGCAGCGGCGCCGTGCGAGGCGGCAAGACGCCGGGACGCATCCGCATGGAACTGACCGTGCCGCAGGGCGGCGCGCTCGGCCGCGGCAACATGCCGTCGGATGGCCCGCGCAACATGCCGGCCATGCCCGACATCCCCGAGCCATCGGCAGTGCCTACGGGCGCGGCCGATGCGCCACCGGGCACGCCGCTGTCCTGATCGGCAGGAGGAGGGAGGAGGCCATGGATCGTCGAAGCTTCGTTCTCGCGACCGCCGCCGGCATGGTGACGGGCGGCGCACGCGCGCAGCATCCGGCCACGCACGACACGCTGCCGCCCGTGCCTTCCTCGGCCGAGCCCTATGCGCGCCTGCAGGGCGGCGTGCCGCACCACATGACGCCCGAGCAGGAGGCCCAGCGCTTCACCGACAGCCCCGCGCCGCCCGGGCCGCAGGGCCGCTGGGAGCCGCGCGCCGCACTGCCGATCCCGCGCAGCGAGATGGCCTGGGCCACCGCGGCGATGGGGCGCATGCACGTGGTCGGCGGCTATGGCGAAGGCAAGGTCAACCGCGACTACCACCACATCTACGACCCCAAGGCCGACCGCTGGCTCGATGGCGCGCCGCTGCCGCGCGGTGCCAACCACGTTGCTGTGACCGCCGACGGCGGCCGCGTCTACGCGCTGGGCGGTTTCGTCGAGCAGAACCGGCGCTCCGACACCAACGCCTACGTCTACGACATCGCCGCCAACCGCTGGAGCGCCATCGCGCCGCTGCCGCGTCCGCGTGGCGCCGCAGCCGCCGTGATGCTCGACGGCGCGCTGCACCTGATCGGCGGCGCGTCCGAGCCCGCCGCGGAGCGCGCCAGCGTGGGTTGGCACGAGGTCTACGACCCGAAGGCCGATCGCTGGTCGACTCGTAAACCGCTGCCCGGCGCGCGCGACCACGTGGGCTGCGTGTCGCACGGCGGCCGGATCCACGTGATCGGCGGGCGCTTCAACACCTTCGAATACAACACCGACCTGCACCACGTCTACCTGCCCGCGCGCGACACCTGGGAGCTGCGCTCGCCGCTGCCCACCGCGCGCTCGGGCCACGGGCTCGTGGTGTACCGCGGCCGCTTCTTCGCCATGGGCGGAGAGGGCGGCATCCTCGTCGACGGCGTACCGCGCCAGGCGAAGGTGTTCGGCCAGATGGAAAGCTACAACCCCGTCGACGACACCTGGCAGCGACACGCCCCGATGACCACGCCGCGCCACGCCGTGGGAGCGGCCGTCGTCGGCGACTGGATCTACGTGGCCGGCGGCGGCGCGGTGCTCGGCGGCGCCGTACAGTCCGCGGTCCACGAGGCCTTTACGCTCGGCTGAACGCGCAGCCGGCAACAACAAAAGTTTTTCTCACCAGCTCTTTCATGGATTCCCAACCTCCGCTCGATCTCCAGGGTCCCACCGACGGCGACACGACCCTGACCCTCGCCGACTACGCCCAGACCGCCTACCTCGAATACGCGCTCAGCGTGGTCAAGGGCCGCGCGCTGCCCGATGTGTCCGACGGCCAGAAGCCGGTGCAGCGCCGCATCCTGTATTCGATGTCGCGCATGGGCCTGGGCTTCGGCGGCACCAACGGCACCGTGGGCGCCAAGCCCGTGAAGAGCGCGCGAGTGGTCGGCGACGTGCTCGGCCGCTTCCACCCGCACAGCGACCAGGCCGCGTACGACGCGCTGGTGCGCATGGCGCAAGACTTTTCGCAGCGCTACCCGCTGGTCGACGGCCAGGGCAACTTCGGCAGCCGCGACGGTGACGGCGCAGCCGCCATGCGCTACACCGAAGCGCGCCTGGCGCGCATCACCAGCCTGCTGCTCGACGAGATCGACGAAGGCACGGTCGACTTCATTCCCAACTACGACGGCAGCACCGAAGAACCGCGACTGCTGCCCGCGCGGCTGCCGTTCACGCTGCTCAATGGCGCGAGCGGCATCGCGGTCGGCCTGGCCACCGAAATCCCGAGCCACAACCTGCGCGAGATCGCCGACGCCTGCGTGGCACTGATCAAGTCGAACGGCAAGCTCAGCGAGGAAGAACTCTTCGCCATCGTGCCCGGCCCCGACTATCCGGGCGGCGCCCAGATCATCAGCAGCCCGGCCGACATCGCCGACGCCTACCGTACCGGCCGCGGCTCGCTCAAGGTGCGCGCGCGCTGGAAGATCGAGGAGCTGGCGCGCGGCCAGTGGCAGCTGGTGGTCAACGAGCTGCCGCCGGGCGTGAGCTCGCAGCGTGTGCTGGAAGAAATCGAGGAAATCACCAACCCCAAGGTCAAGGCCGGCAAGAAGGCGCTGAGTGCGGAGCAGACGCAGCTAAAGGCCTCGATGCTGTCGGTGCTCGACGTGGTGCGCGACGAATCGAGCAAGGACGCCCCCGTGCGCCTGGTGTTCGAGCCCAAGACCTCGCGCATCAGCCAGGAGGAGTTCATTACCACGCTGCTCGCACAGACCTCGCTGGAAACCTCTTCGCCGATCAACCTCACGATGGTCGGCATCGACGGCAAGCCCACGCAGAAGTCGCTGCGCCAGATGCTCAACGAGTGGATCGCCTTCCGCGAGATCACCGTCGAGAAGCGCTCGCGCTTCCGCCTGGGCAAGGTGCAGGACCGCATCCACATCCTCGAAGGCCGGCAGCTGGTGCTGCTGAACATCGATGAGGTGATCGCGATCATCCGCGCGGCGGAAGACCCGAAGGCGGCGCTGATCGCTCGCTTCAATCTCAGCGAACGCCAGGCCGAGGACATCCTTGAAATCCGGCTGCGCCAGCTCGCGCGGCTCGAGGCCATCAAGATCGAACAGGAACTGGCTGGCCTGCGCGACGAGCAGAAGAAGCTCGAAGACATCCTCGCCAGCCCCGCCGCGCTGCGCCGCCTGCTGGTGAAGGAAATCGAAGCCGACGCCAAGAGTTTCGAAGACCCGCGCCGCACGCTGATCCAGGCCGAGAAGCGCGCCGTGGCCGAGGTGAAGGTCGTCGACGAGCCCGTCACCGTGATCGTGTCGCAGAAGGGCTGGGTCCGTGCGCAGAAGGGCTGGGCCAGCGAGAAGGCGGCCGGCGCTGCGAACGGCTCGGCGCCCGAATACAGCTTCAAGTCGGGCGACTCGCTCTACGGCGCCTTCGAGTGCCGCAGCGTCGACACGCTGCTGGTCTTCGGCAGCGCCAAGGACAAGAGCGTGCGCGTCTACACCGTGTCCGTGGCCTCGCTGCCCGGCGGTCGCGGCGATGGCCAGCCAGTGACCACGCTCATCGACCTGGATGCCGGCACGCACGTCACGCACTTCTTCGCGGGGCCGGTCGGCGCGAGCCTGCTGCTGGCCAACACCGGTGGCTACGGCTTTATCGCCACGGTCGAGAACATGATGTCGCGCCAGCGCGGCGGCAAGGCCTTCGTCGACGTGGGCGAGGGCGAGCAGCTGTGCCGGCCGTCGCTGGTGGGCGGCGCGAGCGGCGCCGAGCCGATGCCTGCGGCCACGCACGTGGCCTGCGCCTCGACCGGCGGACGCATCCTGACCTTCGACATCGCCGAGCTCAAGAGTCTGCCCAAGGGCGGCCGCGGCCTCACGCTGATCGACCTGGAAGCCAAGGACACCCTGGCCGGCGCCGCCGCCTACACGCGCAGCGTGAAGATCGAAGGCATCGGCCGAGGCGGCAAGGAGCGCGAGGAAACGCTGGAGATCCGCACGCTCAACAACGCACGCGGCAGCCGCGCGCGCAAGGGCAAGGCGGCCGACCTGGGCTTCAAGCCAACCAGCATCGTGCGGGTGCAATAGCCATGGGCGGCATCGACATCAGCGTCATCGGCATCTTCATCGCCGTGGTCACCGGCATCGGCAGCTACGTGCTGGGCCGGCGCATGCGCGAGAAGCGCATGCTGAAGAAGCGCGAGAAGGATCGCGTCGCCGCGCAGGCCAACGAGACGCGTCAGGTGCGGCGCGCGCGTGAGCGCAAGGAGCGCGGCGACTGAATTGAGCGGGAGGGCGGGGCCGGTCAGCGCAGACCGACCCACCACCGCGTGTTGGTCCGCGCGGCGCCCACCGTCACCACCTCGCCGATCACCGGCGTGGCCAGCTCGATCTTCCTGGCCTCCGTAAGGGCCGCGATGCGGTCCAGCGGGTCGTGCCAGTTATGGAAGGCGAGGTCGAAGGTGCTGTTGTGCACCGAGAAGAACACCTTGCCGCGCAGGTCCTCGAAGGCCTGCACGCTCTGTTCGGGCGTCATGTGCACGGCGGGCCACATGCTGTCGTAGGCGCCGTTTTCCATCAGCGCGATGTCGAAGCCGCCGAAGCGCTCGCCGATCTGCTTGAAGCCCGGGAAGTAGCCCGAGTCGCCGCTGTAGAAGATGCGCTGGTCGCCGCTTTGCACCACCCATGAGGCCCACAGCGTGCGGTCGCGGTCGCCCAGGGTGCGGCCCGAGAAGTGCTGCGCAGGCGTGGCGCTGAGCTTCACGCCGTCGTGCTCGGCCGACTGCCACCAGTCGAGTTCGGTCACGCGGTCGGCCGGCACGCCCATCGCCAGCAGCCGCGAGCGCACGCCCAGCGGCACGAAGTAGCGCTTCACGTCCTTGGCGAGGTATTCGATGGTCGCCACGTCGAGGTGGTCGTAGTGGTCGTGCGAGAGGATCACGCCTTCGATGGGAGGCAGATCCTCCAGCGCAATCGGCGTCTTGTGAAAGCGCTTCGGCCCGGCCCACTGCACGGGCGAGGCGCGGTCGCTGAACACCGGGTCGATCAGCCAGTACTTGTCCTGCAGCTTCAGCAGGTGCGACGAATGGCCCAGGCGCACCACGTGGTTGGTCTGGGTGTCGAGCGCGTCGAGGGTGGGCTTGTCCAGCGGCTTCACGGGGATGGGATCGACCGGCACCGTGTCGACCTTGCTGCCCACGATGAAGCGCGACCAGATGCGCCATGCGCTGGCCTGCGCGGGCAGGTCGGGGTTGGCCATGTTGTGGAAGCCGCCGTCCTTGAATTGCGGCGAATTCTCGTAGCGCGTCTCGCCGCCGCCAGCGGCGCTGCAGCCCGCCACGAAGGCGCAGCCGGCTGCGGCGAGCGCGGTGCCGCGGCGCAGGAGTTGGGGCAGGTAGGAGCCTTGCGAGCCGGGGTCTTCAGCCATGGGGGAGCCTTCTGGATTGTGTTTGTGGGATGGATGGAGACTATCGAAGGCGCATGTTTCAATGGTTTCAGCGATAGAAACATTCGGGCAGGAGGGGCATTCGGGGCTCTATGCCATGCGCCGTATGGCGGGCGCGGCGCGAGCCCGGCACACTGCCGGACTTCATCGGTTTCACCGGAGTTGAGGAGGCTGAAGATCCATGAGCACCAACCGCTACCCCATCATCTACGTGCGCGGCTACGCCATGACCGAGTCGGAGCGCGACGAGACCGCGGCCGATCCGTTCTGCGGCTTCAACATCGGCTCTACCGTGTATCGCGCCACCGTGAAGAAGGAAGCGCCGGCGCAGAAGTTCGTTTTCGAATCGCCGATGGTGCGGCTGCTGGCCGACTTCCAGTACCAGAGCGTTTACCAGAACGGCCTGGACATCCTCGACCCCGACTGGAAGCCCTCGCCCGACGCGAACGGCAACGACGTGGACGGCATTCCCTCGGCCTCGGTCATCATCTACCGCTACTACGACTCGGGCTCCGAACTGCTGGGCGACGGCAAGGCGAAGGACGTCAAGATCTATGCGCAGGGCCTGAGCCAGCTGATCCTGCGCGTGCGTGACCTCGTGGTGCAGCGCGAGGGCCCCTCGGGCTTCACGCCCGACGACTTCCGCTGCTATCTCGTCGCGCACTCCATGGGCGGGCTGGTGGTGCGCGCCTTCCTGCAGAACCCCGCGCTCGGCGACGCCAAGGCGCGCGCCTGCGTCGACAAGGTGTTCACCTACGCCACGCCACACAACGGCATCGACATGGGCGGCATCAACGTGCCAGCCTGGCTCACGGTGAACGAGATGAACACCTTCAACCGCGACAAGATGTCCGAGTTCCTGGCCACGGCGCCGGTCAATGGCCGCATGGACTACCTGCCGGCAGCGGCCTTTCCGCCCGAGCGCTTCTTCTGCATGGTCGGCACGAACCGCGGCGACTACGAGACCGCCAAGGGCCTCTCGCGCATGTTCGCGGGCCACGGCAGCGACGGGCTCGTGCGCATCGAGAACGCATCGCTCTGGGCCGTCGACGACGCCGGCAAGACGCAGCCGGTGGCCACTGCCTACACCTACCGCTCGCACTCGGGCTACTTCGGCATCGTCAATTCCGAGGAGGCCTACCAGAACCTCACGCGCTTCCTGTTCGGCGATGTGCGCGTCGACCTGTGGTTCGACGTCGACGGCGTCACGCTGCCGCCCGACCTGCCAAAGGACGCCGACGTCGATGCGCTGTATCAGGTCGAACTGCTGGCCGCGCCTCGCGGCAAGCGCTGGTACCTGAGCCGCCGCATCGCCGAGGAAGACTCGCCCGCCTGCCGCACGCACAAGGAGCTCACCGACCCAGCCAAGGCCGACCGCCGCTCCATCTACCTCTCGACCGTGTTCCTCGCCAACCGGGCCCGCGTGAAGCAGGACAGGCCCACGCTGGCCTACGCGATGACGCTGGGCGTGCGCGTGCCCGACTACCAGGTCAACAACAAGTTCTGGCTCGACGGCCACTACGAAGGCAGCTCGCTCTTTCGCGACACGCTGATCATCGAGATCGCGCCGCCCCAGCCCGACGACGCGGCGCAGAACTGGAACGTCAAGTACGGCTGGCAGACCGACACCGCCGGCCGTGCCTCGCTGCCCATGAGCCCGAAGCAACTGGCGAGCGGCAAGCTGCAGTTCGTGGTGCCGCTGTCGAGCCTCGGGGCGGCGCCTGCCGCGCCCGGCATCAGCGGCAAGGTGCGGCTGGAGGTGAGCGCCTGGGAATAAGGCGTTCGGCAGTAGGGCGCCGGTCAGGCGGGGCCGGGCACAATCGCGCGGTCAAGAACCCGCCGATTCCGCAGCCCATGAAAACTGCCGTTCTCGTCATCGATGTCCAGCGTGGCCTTTGCGACGACCCGCCGCGCCCCCATGAGGCCCACGAGGTGATGCAGCGCATCAACGCGCTCACCGAACGCGCCCGCGCTGCCGGCGTGCCCGTGGCCTTCATCCAGCACGAGAACGCGATCGACCTCGAATTCGACTCGGAGCGCTGGCAGCTTGCGAGCGCGTTGAACACCGACTCGCGCGACGCGCGCATCCGCAAGACCACGCCCGATTCCTTCCTGCGCACGCCGCTGGAAGCCTGGCTCTCCGGGCACGGCGTGAAACGCGTGGTGGTCTGCGGCTACTCGTCGGAGTTCTGCGTCGACACAACAGTGCGCCGCGCCGCCGCGCTGGGCTACCACGTGGTGCTCGCGGCCGATGCGCACACCTCGCACGACAAGCCGCACGCCACCGGCGCGAAGATCCGCGAGCATCACAACGCCACGCTGTCGGACATCACGAGCTTCGGCGTGCCGATCCGCGCAATCGCCAGCGCGGAAGTCGCGTTAGGCGACTGAAGAACACAGCCTGCACGAAGCGCACGGGGCACGTGCGCGTTGCCTGAACGCTCACGCGCTGCGTGACACGGCAACCTTGTGCAGCAGCTCGATCAGGATCATTTGCTCGCCCTTGGAGAGGTTGCCGAGCGCCAGTTGCTCGCCTTCGATGACCGACCGCGTCGCGCTGCTCGCAAGGGTGGCGCCGGTCGGGGTGGTGCGAAGGTGCTGGGCCCTGCGGTCCGTTGCGTGCGGCGTGCGGCGGATCAACTCTCTCCTCTCCAGCCGCTCGAGCCATGCCGCGATGTTGGGCGCGGTGACCGCGAGCGCCTTCGCCAGGCGGGCGGCCGACACGTCGGGGTTTTCGTGAATGAGGCACAGCACCGTGAACTCGACCGGGCGCAGGTCGAAAGGCGTCCCCACTCGCTCGGCGAACACAGCGCCGGTGACGATCGTCGCCTGTGCGAGCTGATAGCCGAGCACGTGATGCAAAGACGCCTCGACTAGCCGGCCGGCGGGTGTGGCATCTACCGGATTGCTTCTGTTCTTGGGCATTCCGGGCATTGTCGTTCTCCCTCCAGGTGATTCACTGCCTGATCTAACTGGATCGGGATGGCGTCTTGGGAGTGAAAACTGCTTAATGGAAAACCATAACTGGTTATCTTTGATAGTTAAGTAGATTAACTATAGGCGCCGCATCCAGGCGTCGAAGGAGACATTCTTGAAGACCCCCGCATCCCTGATCTTTGTCGCTTCATTGCTGACCGCCTGTGGCGGAGGAAGTGGTGGCGGCGGCTTCGTCGGCGCGTTCCCGACGACCGGCACTTCGACAGTCACCCCGCCTGCCGGCAATGGCAATCCCGTGACGCCTCCTCCCGACAATCCGGCGCCGCCCGTCGAGACGCTGCCGGTGCTCGGCGCGGCCACCGGCGCGACGCTCGGCGATTGCGCCTCGCTCGCCGGCTTCACCTTTGCCAACACGACCATCTCCGCAGCCAATTCGATCGCAGCCGGCACCTTGAGCGTCGCGGGCAAGCCGGTGGGGGCGCATTGCCAGGTGCGCGGATCGATGTATCAGCGCACGAGCCCGGTCGATGGCCAGAGCTATGCGATCGGCTTCGAGATGCGTTTGCCGGTGAACTGGAACGGGCGGTATTTCTATCAAGCCAACGGAGGGCTCGACGGCAGCATCGGCACCGCCACCGGGCCGGTCGGCGGTGGCGGCGTACTGGACAACGCGCTGAACAAGGGCTTCGCCGTGATCAGCTCCGACGCGGGGCACGCGGCGCCCACGCCGTTCTTCGGCATCGATCCGCAGGCCCGCCTCGACTACGGCTACCAGGCGGTCGGCAAGCTCACGCCGATGGCGAAGGCGTTGATCGCATCGGCCTACGGAAAGGGCCCGGACCGCTCCTACATCGGCGGCTGCTCCAACGGCGGGCGCCACACCATGGTCGCCATGTCGCGCTATGCGGACGACTACGACGGCTTCCTGGTGGGCGACCCCGGCTTCCGGCTCCCCCTTGCCGCCTCAGCCAACATCGTCGGCGCCCAGAACTACAACGCCCTGGCAACCACCCCGGGCGATCCGGGCACGGGCTTCACGCTCGCCGAACGCACCCTGGTCTCCAATGCAGTCTTGGCCAAGTGCGATGCCCTCGACGGCACGACCGACGGCCTCGTGCAGGACACCGGCGCATGCCAGGCGGCGTTCTCCATCGATCGCGACGTTCCCACCTGCAGCGGCTCGCGCGATGGCACATGCCTCTCGGCCGACCAGAAGCTTCGCATCGGGCAGCTCTTCGCGGGTGCGCTCGACGGCGGCGGAAAGAAGATCTATGCGAGCTTTCCCTTCGATGCAGGCCTGAACACCACCGGCTGGTCATCGTGGAAGTTCTCGAATTCATTGAACCTCGACTCGGGCGCGGTCGCCTTCGTCTGGCAGGTGCCGCCCGAGAACCCGTCCGGCTTCAACGGCCCCAACTTCACGCTCACGGCCAACATCGATTCGATCCTCTCCAAGATCACCGCGACCGATGGGCTCTACACCGAGAACTCGCTTTCGTTCATGACGCCGCCGAACCCCACCGATCTGAGCCGCTTGAAGAAGCGCGGCGCCAAGGTCATGGCCTACCACGGGACGAGCGATCCCATCTTCTCGAGCGACGACACGCAGCACTGGTATGACCAGCTGGCCGCGGCCAATGGCGGCGATGCATCCAACTTCGCACGCTTCTATCGGGTGCCCGGAATGAACCACTGCGCCGGCGGCCCGACCACCGACCAGTTCGACATGCTCGCGCCGCTCGTCAACTGGGTGGAGAAGGGCGAGGCCGCCGATTCCGTCGTCGCTTCGGCGCGCGGTGCAGGCAACGTGGGTGGCGTGAACGGGGATGTGCCTGCGGCCTGGTCGCCAACCCGCACACGGCCCCTCTGCGCCTACCCGAAGGTTGCGCGCTACAAGGGCACGGGCGACATCGAGAAGGCGGAGAGTTTCAGCTGCCAATGAAAGGCTTTGAGGCTGGCTTGAACTCCAGCCTGTCGTTCGACCGCGTGGCGATGCAGTGCGAATCTTGTAGATCGTGAGCCACGCCGTTGCGACGAACACCGGGCCGAACCACTCGGTCGTGAGCGAACTGCGTGGCTATACTGCGCCCGTCACGCCGAGCAAGGCGTGATCGGGTTTAGCAGCCCGAAGCAATCTCTGCGACGCAAGCCGCAGTTTCCCCGCAGGACCTGCGGCTTTGTCATTCGTGCTTCCGGTTTTGGCGGCTCGGATGGGAGGGCTCGCGCCCTGCCGGTTTCTCGCAAGAGGTTGCCCGGTCTGCTAACCCGTCCGAGCTGCCGCCTCGTTTAGCAGCGAGTGCGGCGGTTTCTGCAAATCGCAACCTCTGGAGGTCGTCAGTGACCAAGTCTGCTCGCGTGCTCAAGCACGCGCCGAAAACCGATGCCGCTTCAACGCCGAAGTCGGTTCATTCTCATTCAGATGCCGAGTCGGCTGCCCTGCAAGCAGGCGACGACGTCGAGGGCATTCGCCAGGTGCACAGCGCCTACGTGTGCCTCGAAAAGCTCGTCGTTCCGATGCAAGTGAACGAGCGCGAGGAGATCTATCCCACGCGATCCGAATTCGGTGCTCTCTTCCGCCTGGTCAATGAGGAGCTGCATCGGCGAATCGAAGCTGCTGACAGCACGATCGCTTCCTTGCGCGATGCTCTGGGGAAATCAGTCAATCCGCCCCAGGTCGCCAAACTTTCGCCAGCGCCGCCAGCTTGCCCCTGAACCCCAGCCTGTCGTTCGACAGCGCATCGATGAAGTCCGACAGCCGCTGCGACTTCACCATCGTGTAGATGGTGAGCCAGGTCGTCGCCACGAACACCACGCCGAACCACACGGCCTTTCGCCACAGCGGCGCCTCGGCCTCGGCCAGCAGGTTCATGCCGAGGAAGCCGGTGGTGATGGTGCCGATGAGGCCGAAGAGGGTGACCACGGTGAGCCGCACCACCGTGGCGGCCTGGCGGCGCAGGCTGTCGGCGTCGAGGTACGTGTTCATGTCGGCGATGCGTGCCTTGACCTCGTCGTAGAGCGGATCGAGCCCGAGGTGCGTGGCGCACATGTGGGAGAGGGCGCGCACCTGCGCCTGCTCGGAGATCTCGTGGAACCAGTAGCGGTGTGTGAAGCGCAGGAAGCGCTCGAAGCTCGCGCGGATGGCGCGCTTGAACTGCTTCACGCTCGGCGTGCTGCGAATGTCCAGCCGCTTGAGCGCTTCCACCAGCTGGTCGGAGAACATCAGCAGCGAGGCCTTCTGGAAGTGCGCTATGAGGAACAGCAGGAAGTGCTGGTGCCTGAACTGCGCGAGCACGCCGCGGTCGCGGCAGCAGAAGAACTCGGAGCGCGCGTCGCCCACCACGATGAGCGCGTGGCCGTTGCACAGGTAGCGCGTGTTGGGCGCGGCGCCCGCGTTCACCCAGAAGCGGTCGTAGCAGTACTTGTGCTCGAAGTCGGCGAGATGGTGCTCCGCGTAGGGCAGGTGGGCGTCGGAGGAGCCCGCACCCGTGACGAGCGCGAGCCGCACGAAGTCGTCGCGCGTGAGGCGGCGCGGGTCGTCGAGCGACAGATAGGCCATGACCGGCATGCGGTAGTACTCGATCTGTCGGTAGCGCAGCACGCCCGCGTCTTCGGAATGGTCGCTCACCAGCGGCTGCATCAGGTAGGCCCAGTGCGCCGCGATGCGCGGCGCGCGGTGCTGGGCGACGTGCGAGAGGAAGGCCTCGCGCTGCTGCGCGTCGGAGCTCGTGAGCACGCGGCCGTCGGCGCCCAGCCACTCGACGCTGGCCATGCAGTGCAGCGCGGAGCCGTCGGCCTCCCAGCCCGAGGGGTAGGCGCGGCCGAAGCGGTAGAGGATGTCCTGCGCCTGCGCGAGGCTCAGGTGGTCCGCGCCGACTTCGAGATTCAGCATCACCACGTCGATGTCGAAGAAGAAGTACAGGTCGCAATGGATCACGTCGAGCGTGACCGGCGCATCGCCCGGCTTCGACACGAGGCGCACGGCGGCCACGTCGTGGCGGCGGAAGATGCGCATCGGCGAATCGCCGTCGCCGGTCGTACCGCCGCCGCGCGAGCGGCCTTCGCCGTACAGGAAGCGCTGCACGTACGGCAGGAAGCTCACGAACTCGTTGTAGTGCCGCTCATGGAAGCGGCTGCTGTCGCCCGTGTATTCGTCGACTTCCTCGCGCCAGGGCGATGCGTCGCCCATTTCGCGCAGCACATGCCAGGGCGCGTGATGGTGGCCGACATGCGGTGCCGGCATCAGCCGCAGGGGCCACAGCAGCGCCTGCCTGAAGTGCCGCACGGCGGGCGTAGCCGTGCCTGTGGGGAGCTCATTCGCCTCTGCGGGCGTGTCGGCCGTGGGTGGGTTCAGCATGGAATTGAAGTAGGCAGAAGGTGGGACAAAACGACCACCTAGGGGAATCCCTATGAAATCCTGAAACCGGTTTCATATAAGCTGCAAGCATTGCTTTTCAGGGTCTGCGCGCGTCCGCGCCGCGCAGCTTCAGGGGCCGCCCACCATGAACTACCAGTTTCAATTCGACGCCGTCTTCGCCGCCTGGCCGCTGCTGCTCAAGGGCACGTGGATCACGATCCAGCTCTCGCTGGTCGCCACGGTGCTGGGGCTGGTGGTGGCCATCTTCTGCGCCTGGGGCAAGACCTCGGGGCCGGGCTGGCTGCGCTTCATCATCAATGCCTACATCGAGGTGATCCGCAACACGCCTTTCCTCGTGCAGCTGTTCTTTTTCTTCTTCGCGCTGCCGGCCATTGGCCTGCGCTGGTCGCCGCAGACGGCCGCGCTGGTGGCCATGGTGGTGAACCTGGGCGCCTACGCCACGGAAATCATCCGCGCGGGCATCGAGTCGATTCCCAAGGGGCAGATCGAGGCGGGCAGGGCGCTGAACCTCAAGCCCTGGGAAATCTTCCGCTTCGTCATCATCAAGCCCGCGCTCAAGGCCATCTACCCGGCGCTCACGAGCCAGTTCATCCTGCTGATGCTGAGCTCGGCGGTGGTGTCGGTCATCTCGGCCGACGACCTGACCTCGGTGGCCGCCAACCTGCAGTCGCAGACCTTCCGCAGCTTCGAGATCTACATCGTCGTGGCCGCCATCTACCTCGCGCTGGCGCTGGCCTTCTCGGCCATGTTCAAGCTGATCTACAAGCGCACGCTCAACTACCCGGACCGCCGGTAAACCTCCAGACGACGGACGGAGCACAACACCATGCGCACCTTCGGCTTTCCCGAATTCCTGTTCATCCTCGAAGCGGCCAAGTGGACGCTCGCGCTCTCGGCCATCGCCTTCGTGGGCGGCGCGATCCTGGGCCTGGCGCTGGCGCTGATGCGCACGTCGGAATCGACGTGGGCGCGCGGCGCTTCGACCACCTTCATCCAGATCTTCCAGGGCACGCCGCTGCTGCTGCAGCTGTTCCTGGTGTTCTTCGGCGCGCCGGTGCTGGGGCTGGACATCAACCCGTGGATCGCCGCAGGCGTGGCGCTCATCCTCAACAGCGGCGCCTTCCTCGGCGAGATCTGGCGCGGCTGCATCCAGGCCATTCCGCGCGGCCAGTGGGAGGCGGCGCAGGCCCTGAACCTCAGGTACTTCGACCGCATGCGCGACGTGGTGCTGCCGCAGGCCCTCAAGATCGCGCTCGCGCCCACGGTGGGCTACCTGGTGCAGATCATCAAGGGCACCTCGCTGGCGGCCATCATCGGTTTCGTGGAGGTCACGCGCGCGGGGCAGATCGTCAACAACGCCACCTTCCAGCCGCTCATCGTGTTCTCGGTGGTGGCGGCGATCTACTTCGTGATCTGCTGGCCGCTGTCGCTGCTGGCCGCGAGCATGGAGCGCAAGCGCGCCCGGGCCCTGGCCCGCTGAACCCCTTTCGCTTTCTTGGTTTTCCGTTTTTCGTTCTTCGTTTCTCTTTCTTCCTCAGGAGACATCCCATGACCCGTATCACTTCGCGCCGCGTCGCGCTCGCAGCCCTCGGTCTCGGCGCCGCCCTCACCGTGTTCGCTCCCTTCGCCTCGGCGCAGAGCGTGGCCGACATCAAGAAGAAGGGCGAGATCACCATCGGCATGCTGGTCGACTTTCCGCCCTACGGCACCACCGACGCGAAGAACCAGCCCGACGGCTACGACGCCGACGTGGCCAAGCTGCTGGCCAAGGACTGGGGCGTGAAGGCCAACATCGTTCCCGTGACCGGCCCCAACCGCATTCCCTTCCTGCTGACCAACAAGGTCGACCTGCTGGTGGCCTCGCTGGCCATCACGCCCGAGCGCGCCAAGCAGGTGCAGTTCTCGCAGCCTTACGCGGCCGCCACCATCGTGCTGTACGGCGCGACCAAGACTCCCATCAAGGCCGCAGGCGACCTGAAGGGCCTGCGCGTGGGCGTGGCCCGCGCGTCCACGCAGGACGTGGCCGTGACCAAGGCCGCCCCCGAAGGCACCGAGATCCGCCGCTTCGACGACGACGCTTCGGCCATGCAGGCGCTGATCTCCGGCCAGGTCGACGCCATCGGCTGCTCGGTGACCGTCGCCGCGCAGATCGCCAAGCGCGTGCCCGCCAACACCTTCGAAAACAAGTTCACGCTGGTGCAGCAATCGATGGGCATCGCGATGCGCCCCGGCCAGGAAGAGCTGCACAAGGCGGTGAACGACTTCGTGCAGAAGAACACCGCCAACGGCGAGCTGAACAAGCTCTACCAGAAGTGGCTGCAGGCTGATCTGCCGAAGATGCAGTAACACGGAAGCGGGGGCAGAACGCAGAAGAAATACAAAAGCTACGCAAAGGTCGCAGAAAAGACCAAGACAGATTTCTTGTTTTCTCTTTTGCGACCTCTGCGAAACCTTCGCGATTTCTGCGTTCGGCCAAGTCCGATTTCTTGAATCCAACAGAGTGAACACCCCATGAGCGATCCCATCATCCGCATGGAAGCCGTCAACAAGTGGTACGGCGAATTCCAGGTGCTGACCGGCATCGACCTGAGCGTGCGCCAGGGCGAGCGCATCGTGATCTGCGGGCCCTCGGGCTCGGGCAAGTCCACGCTGATCCGCTGCATCAACCGGCTGGAGACGGTGCAGAAGGGCCGCATCGTGGTCGACGGCATCGACCTCACGGCCGGCGGCAAGAACGTCGATGCCGTGCGTGCCGAAGTCGGCATGGTGTTCCAGCAGTTCAACCTGTTCCCGCACCTCACCATCCTCGAGAACTGCACGCTCGCGCCGATGCGTTCGCGCGGCATGACGAAGGCACAAGCTGAAGAGGTGGCGATGAAGTACCTCAAGCGCGTGCGCATTCCGGAGCAGGCCAACAAGTACCCCAGCCAGCTCTCGGGCGGCCAGCAGCAGCGCGTGGCGATTGCGCGGGCGCTGTGCATGGCGCCCAAGATCATGCTGTTCGACGAGCCCACCTCCGCGCTCGACCCCGAGATGGTCAAGGAAGTGCTCGACACCATGATCGCGCTGGCCGAAGACGGCATGACCATGCTGTGCGTGACACACGAAATGGGCTTTGCCCGCAGCGTGGCCGACCGCGTGATCTTCATGGCCGAAGGAAAGATCGTCGAGCAGGCGCCGCCGCAGGAGTTCTTCGGCAACCCCAGGGACGAGCGCACGCGCCAGTTCCTCGGCCAGATCCTCAGCTCGCACCAAAACCACTGACCTGCCCACTGATGTCCTTCGAGGTTCTCGTTTCCCTGTCGTCCTTCGGCGCGGCCGAGGTGGGGCGGCACGGCCAGCTCTGGTGCTCGCAGCTCTCTCGCGCGGCCGGCGCCGACTCGGTGGAAGTGCGCGGCGAGATGCTGCGCGACGCCGATGCGGAACTGCCCGCGTTGAATGGCCTTGCTTCGGTCTACTCCAGCCCCGAGGGGCTTTGGGCCGAAGGCGGCTGGCTCGACAGCGCCGCGCTCAAGCGCGGCATTGCCGCCGCCACGCGCGTGGGCGCGAAGCGGCTGAAGATGTCCATCGGCGACTTCCGGCCTTCGTCGCACGGCTCGCTGTGGGGCCTGAAGGTGGAGCTTGCCGAAACCCGCGTCGAACTGCTGATCGAGAACGACCAGACCGTGCGCGCCGGCACGCTGCCCGCGCTGCAGGCCTTCTTCGACGCGGCCGACCGCGCCGGCCTCACGCTGGGCATGACCTTCGACATGGGCAACTGGCACTGGCTCGGCGAATGCCCGCTGCAGGCCGCGCAGGCGCTGGGCCATCGCGTGCGCTACGTGCATTGCAAGGGTGCGCAGCGCCTGCCGCACAAATGGGTGGCGGTGCCGCTGGGCGATTCGGTCGCGCCGTGGCGCTCGGTGCTGCGCGCGCTGCCGGCCGACGTGCCGCACGCCATCGAATACCCTCTGGTGGGCGACGACCTGCTGGCCGTCACCCGCTCCCAGGTCGACTTCATCCGCGCCGCGCGCGCATAGAGACGAAACACACATGACAGAACCCGCCGCATTCGACGTCGCGCTCTTCGGCGAGGCCATGCTGCTGCTGGTGGCCGACCGGCCCGGTCCGCTGGAGGACGCGCAGTCCTTCCACAAGCGCACCGCCGGCGCCGAGACCAACGTGGCCATCGGCCTCTCGCGCCTGGGCCTGAAGGTGGGCTGGGCCAGCCGGCTCGGCACCGACTCCATGGGCCGCGCGCTGCTGGCCGCGATGCGCGCCGAGGGCATCGACTGCTCGCACGTGATCACCGACCCGACGCAGCGCACCGGCTTCCAGTTCAAGGGCCGCGTCACCGACGGCAGCGACCCGCCGATCGAGTACCACCGCAAGGGCTCGGCCGCGAGCCACATGGGCCCGGCCGATGTCGACGAGGCATGGCTGCGCTCGGCGCGCCACCTGCACGCCACCGGCGTGTTCGCCGCGATTTCCGACACCAGCCTTCAGGCCGCGCTCAAGAGCATGGACGTGATGCGCGCCGCCGGCCGCACCATCTCCTTCGACACCAACCTGCGCCCCACGCTGTGGTCGTCCACCGAGACCATGCGTCACTGGGTCAACGAACTCGCCTCGCGCGCCGACTGGGTGCTGCCAGGCATCGAAGAAGGCCTGCTGCTCACCGGCCACAGCAAGCCGGAAGACGTGGCGAAGTTCTATCGCGAGCGCGGCGCCAGGCTGGTGGTGGTGAAGCTCGGCGCCGAGGGCGCCTACTACGACAGCGACGTGGCCGGCACCGGCCGCGTAGACGGCTTTCCGGTGAAGGAAGTGATCGACACCGTGGGCGCCGGCGACGGCTTCGCGGCAGGCGTGGTGAGCGCACTGCTCGAAGGCCGCAGCGTGCCCGACGCCGTGCGCCGCGGTGCATGGATCGGCGCGCGCGCCGTGCAGGTACTGGGCGACACCGAAGGCCTGCCGACGCGGGCTCAACTCGAGGAAGCGGGGCTTTGAACGCCATGACGAAGAAGAACGTGCTTGTCTTCCGGCCCTTGCCCGAAGACCAACTGGCTCGCCTGCAGGCCGTGCACAACGTCACCGTGGCCGATCCGCGCAAGGAGCCCGAGGCTTTCGCCGCCGCGCTGCGCAACGCGCATGGGCTGATCGGCTCCAGCCACCCGGTCGATGCCGCGCTGCTCGACGCGGCGCCGCAGCTCGAAGTGATTTCCAGCGTGTCGGTCGGCGTAGACAACTACCCGCTGGCCGAGCTGCACAAGCGCGGCATCGTGCTGTGCCACACGCCCGACGTGCTCACCGAGACGGTGGCCGACACGGTGTTCGCGATCCTCATGGCCACGCAGCGCCGCGTGGTCGAGCTCTCGACCATGGTGCGCGAAGGCCGCTGGATCAAGAACATCGGCGAGGAACTCTTCGGCACCGACGTGCACGGCAAGACACTGGGCATCCTCGGCTTCGGCCGCATCGGGCAGGCCGTGGCGCGCCGCGCGGCGCTGGGCTTCGGCATGCCGGTGCTGTACCACTCGCGCCGTCCGGTCGACCTGGCTGCGCAGGCGCCAGAGCTGCAGGGCCGCGCCACGCACACGCCGCTGGACGACCTGCTCGCGCGTTCCGACATCGTGCTCGCGATGCTGCCGCTGACCGAGGCCACGCGCGGCATGATCGACGCGGACTTCTTCGCGCGCATGAAGCCCGGCGCCTCCTTCATCAACGGCGGCCGTGGCGCCACCGTGAACGAAGAGGCGCTGCTGCATGCGCTCGACCACGGCACGCTGCGCGCCGCCGGCCTGGACGTGTTCGCGAAGGAGCCGCTGCCCGCCGATTCGCCGCTGCGCACGCATCCGCGCGTGACGCCGCTGCCGCACATCGGCTCGGCCACGCACGAGACGCGGCATGCGATGGCGGAGCTGGCGACGACGAACCTGCTGCAGGTGCTGGCCGGCGAGAAGCCGACGGCGCCGTACGACACCGCAGCAGCATGAGTTCAGCCTGGCTTTACTCCCTCCCCCTCTGGGGGAGGGCAGGGGTGGGGGCAAGCGGTGCATCCATTGGACGCTCTGCCTGCCCCCATCCTGACCTTCCCCCAGAGGGGGAAGGGGCAAGACCATGAAACCCACAGGCCGCGCCACCATCGCCGACGTCGCCGAAGCCGCCGGCGTCTCCAAGGCCACCGTCTCGCGCTTCCTCAACCATCGCGAGCGCCTGCTGAGCCCCGACATCGCCGCTCGCGTCGAAGTCGCCATCGCCAAGCTCGGCTACTCGCCCAGCCCGATGGCGCAGGCGCTGAGCCATGGCCGCTCACGGCTGGTCGGCCTGATCGTGGCCGACATCACCAACCCATATTCCGTCGCGGTGCTGCGCGGCGCCGAGAAGGCCTGCCAGGACGCCGGCTACCTCGTGATGCTGTTCAACCTCGGCAACGAGAGCGAACGCGAGCGCGAGGCCATCGACGCGCTGGCGGGCTACCAGGTCGACGGCTTCATCCTCAACACGCTGGGGCGCGGCAGCAACGTGGTCGACGCGGTCACGCTGCACGGCAAGCCGGCGGTGCTGGTGGACCGCCGGCATGCGGGCATGCACACCGACTTCGTCTCGCTCGACAACGATTCCGCGATGGCCGCCACCTGCGGCCACCTGGTCGAAGGCGGCTATCGCGAGCTGCTCTACGTCACCGAGCCGCAGAAGGGCGTGAGCTCGCGGCGCGAACGCACGGCCGCCTTCGGCGCCTGCGTGGCCGCGCACGAGCCGCGCGTGGCGGGCGAGGTGTTCGAGAGCGTGGAAGGCGAGACCGATGCGCTCGACGAGGCACTGCGCGCCCTGCGCCAGCGTGCGAAGCGCGGCCGCCGCGCGGCGGTGGTCGCGGGCAATGCGGTGGTCACGCTGCGCATCGCACAGGCGATGGCGCGGCTGGGCTGGCAGTTCGGTGCCGACCTCGGCTTCGTGGGTTTCGACGATCCCGAATGGGCTTCGCTCATCGGGCCCGGCCTGAGCACCGTGGCGCAGCCCACCGACGCCATCGGCCGCGCGGCCGCTACATGCCTGATCGAACGCTTGCGTGGGCTGGATGCGCCTGCGCGCCAGCTGTTGCTGCCTGGAGAACTGGTCGTTCGAGGTTCGTCGCGGGCCGTCTAGCATCGAGTTCGGCGCGGTCGAAGGTGAGCGGGCCGCGCATCCACTCGGCGGCACGCTCGGCGATCATGACGGTCGGCGCATTGGTGTTGCCGCCGATCAGCGTCGGCATCACCGATGCATCGACCACGCGCAGGTTCGCGATGCCATGCACGCGCAGTTTCGCATCGACCACCGCCATCGCGTCGGTGCCCATCTTGCAGGTGCCCACGGGGTGGTAGATGGTGTCGGCGCGCGAGCGGATGTGCGAGAGCAGCTCTTCGTCGGTGTTCGCGCCGGCCGTGTAGAGCTCGGCCTGCCGGTACTTCTGCAATGCCGGTGTATGCAGGATCTCGCGCATCTTCTTCACGCCCGCGAGCAGCCGCGCGACGTCGTCCTCGTGCGAGAGGAATTTCGGATCGATGCGCGGCGCCGTCGCCGGATCGGCATCGTTCAGCCGCACGTCGCCGCGGCCCTTGGGCCGCAGCACGCACGCATGGCATGAGAAGCCGAAGCCGCCGTGCAGTTTGCGCGCGTGGTCGTCGACCAGCGCGATCACGAAGTGCAGCTGCAGGTCGGGCTTGTCGAGGTCGGGAGATGTCCTGATGAAGGCGCCGGCCTCGGCGTAGGGCGTGGCGATCAGGCCCTTCCCGCTGCGCCTCCATTCGGGAATTGCCTTCGCGAAGTTCAGCAGTCCCATCGGGCCGAGCCCGGGCAGGTTCTTCTCCTTCGTGCGACAGGAGAGGATGAAGTCGACGTGGTCCTGCAGGTTGCGTCCCACGCCCGGCAGCGCATGGCGCACCGCGATGCCGTGCCGCACCAGCTCTTCCGGATCGCCGATGCCCGAGAGCATCAGCAGCTGCGGCGAGTTGAAGGCCCCGCCGCACAGCACCACCTCGCGGCGCGCGAAGAGGGTGTCGGTCTCGCCGTCGCGGCGTATCTCGACGCCGGTGGCGCGGCGCTCGTCGAGCAGCACGCGCTGTGCCTGCACGCCGGTCATCACCGTGAGGTTGGAGCGCGCGCTCATCACCGGATGCAGGTAGGCGGCCGCCGCCGAGCAGCGTTCGCCGTTCTTCGCGCCGCCGTGGAACTGCGTGACCTGGTAGAGGCCGGCACCTTCCTGCCGCACGCCGTCGTTGAAGTCGTCGTTGCGCGGAATGCCGCACTCCATGGCGGCGCGCACGAAGGCGTTGCTGATCTCGCGCGGCGACTGCTGGTCGGCAACCTGCAGCGGACCGCTCGCGCCGTGCATGGCGCTCTCGCCGCGCTGGTTGCCCTCCGAGCGCTTGAAGAAGGGCAGCACGTCGTCGAAGGACCAGCCGATGCAGCCCGCGCGCTCCCAGTCGTCGTAGTCGTCGGGATGGCCGCGCACGTAGAGCATGGCGTTGATGGCGCTGGAGCCGCCCAGGCAGCGTCCGCGCGGCTGGTAGCCGCGCCGGCCGTTCAGGCCGGGTTGCGGCACGGTCCGGTAGGCGTAGTTGTTGATGCGAGGGCGCCCCGAGATCATGGCCGCCGCGCCGGCCGGCGCCCGCACCAGGATGCCGCGGCCGTCGCCGCCTGCCTCGACCAGGCAGACCTGTACAGCGGGGTCTTCGCTGAGCCGTCCGGCCAGCGTGGCGCCGCCGGAGCCGCCACCCACGATCACGTAGTCGAACTCCATGATGTGCCGTCCTCTGTGTTGTCTCGGGTACCGGTCTTTGCCGGACGTGCGGCTTTATAACCCTCCATCGGGCCGTGCGCGGATTTCTCCCGCCATTCTCGAAAGGCCGATCACGGTTGGGCGCGCGCACCCCGGGAGCCATGCAGCGGTTCGCATACGGCCAAGCCGACCCTTTCGCCGTCACCCCCAGGCATTGCCGCCACCACCTTTTGACAGCCGCTTTTACCGGCGCTTCACCTGCCGGACAAATTGCGGGGCAGGCTTCATGGCTCAATCGCTCCCATGCATATCCCGTCGGACGTCACCGTCTTCACGCAGGTGCGCTTCTGGTTGCTGGTGCTGTGCTCGCTGATCTTCCCGGCGGCGATCTTCGTCATGCTCTTCGTGCGGCGCGAGTTCTCGAAGAAGACCGTGCTCGCCTTCGGGCTGCTGCTGATCGTGCTGGCGGGCGTGGACATCTTCGTGCTGCGCGCTCTGTCGCATCAGGCCCGGCTCACGCCGTCGCTGGCCGACGACCTCGTCTTCTCGTCGGAGCTTTCGGTCGCGCTCTACATCTTTCCGGCCGCCTTCGGCACCTTCGGGCTGAACATGGTGTCGCATGTGCTCATGCACTACCTGAAGCAGAAGGAGGCGCGGTTCGAGGCGCATCGGCGGCTCGCGCAGCCTGGGGGAGCCGTGAGGGCAGCGCGGCGTGGCAATCGCCCTGGACCGTTGGGCATGCGGCGAACGCGGCCGGCGGTCGCCTCGAAGCGCCGGCGGCCGGGAGCGCGCCTGGTCGCCGCCCGGCAGGACACCTGAGCCTCCTCGGTGGCCTCGAAACAGAAAAGCCCGGCAGACTGAACCGCCGGGCTTCATCGAAAGGGTAAGGCCGAAGGCCGGTCAGCCCACTTCCGCGATCAGCTCGATCTCCACGCACGCGCCCAGCGGAATCTGCGCCACGCCGAAGGCGCTGCGCGCATGCGCGCCCTTCTCGGGGCCGAAGACTTCGGCGAAGAACTCGCTCGCGCCGTTGGTCACAAGGTGCTGCTCGGTGAAGGTGCCGACCGAGTTGACCAGGCTCATCACCTTGACGATGCGCTTGACCTTGTTCAGGTCGCCCACGGCCGCGTGCAGCGTGCCCAGCAGGTCGATGGCGATGGCGCGGGCGGCCTGCTTGCCTTCTTCGGTGCCGATGTTGGCGCCGAGCTGGCCGGTCCAGACCTTGCCGTCCTTCTTGGCGATGTGGCCCGACAGGAACACGAGGTTGCCGGTCTGCACGAAGGGCACGTACGCGGCAGCGGGTGCGGCGACGGGCGGAAGAGTGATGCCGAGGCTGGAAAGTTTGTCGTAAACGCTCATGGAGACTCCTTGTCTTGGGAAGGCGATTGTGTCCGTGTTTGCGGCAGGCCATCGACCACTTCCCCCACCGGCTGCACGGTCACGCCGACCCTCAGCGTGTGCCTTGCGCCGCCATGCAGTACGCCGCGCATCGGCGAGACGTCGGAGTAGTCGCGGCCGATGGCGAGGGTGACGTAGTCCTCCCCGGGTTGGCGGCCGTTGGTGGGGTCGAAGTCGACCCAGTCGCCGGGGCTGCCGCCGGTGCCGTCGTCCTCGCCGGGCAGGTACACCGACACCCATGCGTGGGAGGCGTCGGCGCCCACCAGCCGGGGCTGGCCGGGGGGCGGCTGCGTGAGCAGGTAGCCGCTGACGTAGCGCGCTGGCAGGCCCATGGTGCGGAAGCACGCGATCATGATGTGGGCGAAGTCCTGGCACACGCCCTTGCGCTGCGCGAGGGCCTCGACGGCGGGGGTGTTGATCTCGGTGCTGTCGGCGTCGTAGGCGAAGTCGGCGTACATACGCTCGGTGAGGTCCATCGCCACGTCGAAGGCGGGTCGGCCGGGCACGAAGCTGGCGCGCGCATAGGCCACGAAGTCGTCGTGGCGCGGCACGTAGGGCGAGGGAAAGACGAACTCCGAAGCCGCGTCGAAGGTGGCGTCCTTGCGGAAGCGGAAGCGCTCGCGCACCGATTCCCACGGCAGCTCGCGCGCCACGGCGGGCGAGAGCTCGGGAACCGAAGTCTCGACCACGCTCTCGGCCGTGACCACCAGCCGGTCGTGCGTGGCCTCCAGAGCGAAGAAGGCGCGCGTGTTGCCGTACAGGTCGGCCTGCTCGCTGCGCTGGGCCGGCGCCGGCTCGATGGAGAGCTTGTGGCTCACGAGCTTCTGCGAGCCGGTGGCCAGCGGCTTCAGGTGCGCGAGATGCTGCGCCGTCTCGACCGGCGGCGAGTACTCGTAGCGCGTTTCGTGGGTGACGTGGAGCAGCATGGTGGCCGGCGCCGATTGCGTGGACCGCCCGCTTACTTCGACTCGGAGCCGAAGTACGAGGCGTAGATCTTCGCGTAGGTGCCGTCGGCGCGGATGCCTTCGAGGCCCTGGTTGATCCTGGCGAGCAGCTCGGCGTTGCCCTTCTTCACGGCAATGCCGTACTTCTCGACCGGGAAGCTGGTGTCGCTCACCGTCTTGAAGCCGCCGGCGGTGTTGTTGGCGAGGTAGTGCACCACCACGCCGTTGTCGGCCACCACGGCCTGCACTCCGCCGGCTTCGAGTTCCTTGAGCGCCAGCGGCGTCGATTCGAAGCGCTTGATGGCGGTGTTCGACTTGCCCAGCAGCTTGCCCACGACCTCGTCGCCGGTGGTGCCGTTCTGCACGCCGACCTTCAGCGTCTTGATGTCCTCGAACCTGGCGATGGGCGCGTCGTTGCGCACGGCGATGAGCTGGCGCGCGTCGAAGTACGACTGCGAGAAGTCCATCGTCTGGCGGCGCTCGTCGGTGATGGTGATGGCCGACACCAGCAGGTCGCGGTCGCCCTGGGCCAGCGAATTGAAGATGCCTTCCCATGGCGTGTTGACGAACTTCACCTCGAAGCCGGCCTTCTGCGCGACCGCCTTCACCACCTCGATGTCGAAGCCAACGATCTCGCCCCTGTCGTTCTGCGACTCGAAGGGCGTGTAGGCGGCATCGGTGCCGACCACGAGCACGCGCGCGGGGGCTGGTGCCGCCGGTGTGCCGGCGGCCGGGGCCGATGCCGGCTCCTGCTTGCCGCAGCCGGTGATGGCGAGGGCCGCGAGGAGGCCTGCGGCGGTGAGTGCGAAGCGGCGATTGATGGTGATGCCTGACATGGGGTGCCTCCTTGGAACTGTCTTGAACTGCTTGTCTTGTTGTATGGGAAATCAGGCGCCTACCGAGCGCAGCGACTCTGAAGTCAGCGTGAAGTAGCGCGTGCCGATGGCGTCGGACACATGGTAGGCCGCCGTCTCGCAGCTGGCGAGCAGCTTTACGAGCTCGGGATAGTCGGCGTCGGGGCCGGTGGCACAAAGGTGCTCCAGCGTCCAGCTGGCCGGATCGGGCAGCTCGTACGACAGCGCCGTCAGCTTGCCCGGCGCGCTGCCGGCCAGCCGCGCGATGCGCCCGCGCAGGGTCTGCGTGACCCAGGCCAGCGAGCGCGGGTTCTCGGCGTCGAGCACCAGCAGGTCGACCATGGTGGCGACGTCGCGGCGCTGCTGGTAGCGCGCGTGGAAGGTGATGGTGCTGTCGAAGAGCGCCACCATGGCTTCGAAGCCGCTCACCTCGTGCACCGCGCCGTTGTCGAAGCCGGCCTCCAGCGCATTCGCCAGGAAGCCCAGCCGCTCGATGTGGCGGCCGATGGACAAGAGGCGCCACGCGTCGTCGCGCGTCATGCGGTCCGTCTGCGCGCCGGTCATGGCAGCGAGCGCGTTGCTGGCGGATTCGAGGGCGCGCAGCGCGGCGCTGGCGGCGAAGCTGCCTTCGTCGGCCTGTTCGGCGGCGCGGCGCAGGAAGTCGGCCTCGGTGCGCACGATCTGGTTCCAGGTGTCCTGCGAGAGGCGCTCGCGCACCGCGGCCGCCGCCTGCCGGATGCAGCGCAGGCTGAAGCCCACGCTGCCGCCGCGGGCCACGTCGCCCAGCTCGGCGATGAGCGCACGCTCGAACACGCGGCGCGACTGCGGCGCGCTCGGCACTTCGGCCGGCACCAGCGCATTGCGCAGCGCCATGCGGTGCAGCCAGTCGAGCAGCGGACGCGAGGACTGGTCTTCGCTGCCCAGCAGGCTCAGCGTGAGGCGCGCCAGGCGCACCGCGTTCTCGGCGCGCTCGGTGTAGCGGCCCAGCCAGAACATGTTCTCGGCCGCGCGGCTGGTGACCGGCGCGCGGTGCCGCGCGAGCGATGCCGGCGTGCTGTGCGGCTGCAGCAGCGTGGTGCGGTCGACCTCGCCGTGCGTCTGGACCCACACGTCGGCACTGCTGCCGCCGCGCTGCATCGACGCGAACTGCGCATCGGGCTCGGTGAGCCGTGCCAGCCCGCCGGGCAGCACGCGCCACGATTGCGCGCCGTCGCTCACCGCGAACACGCGCAGCATCACCGCGCGCGGCGCGATATGGCCCGGGCCCATGTCGTTCGCCCAGGTGGGCATCTGCGACAGCGCCATGTAGCCCTGCACGGTGTGGACGTCGCCCTCGCGCACGATGCGGCCGGCCCACTCGTCGAGCTCGCGCCGGCCGAGCTGGCTGCCGAGCACCGCGTCGAAGCTCGCGCGACCGTCGAAGCCGGGGTATGTGGGCTTGATGGCGCTGTCGCCCAGCTGCGGCAGCACCGATTCGAGCGCCGCGCGCTCGCCGCACCACCAGGTGGGCAGGGCGGGCAGCATGAGCTTCTCGTCGATCAGCCGGCGTGCCAGCCCCGGCAGAAAGCCCAGCAGCGCGGGCGATTCGAGAAATGCCGAGCCCGGCATGTTCGCCACCAGCACGTTGCCGGCGCGGATCGCCTGCAACAGGCCGGGCACGCCGAGCGTGGAGTCGGGGCGCAGCTCCAGCGGGTCGAGGAACTGGTCGTCCAGCCGCTTGATGAGGCCGTGCACCGGGCGCAGGCCCTGCAGCGTCTTCAGGTAGAGCCGCTGGTCGCGCACCGTGAGGTCGCTGCCCTCGACCAGCGTGACGCCGAGGTAGCGCGCGAGGTAGGCGTGCTCGAAGTAGGTCTCGTTGTACGGCCCCGGCGTGAGCAGCGCGATGTGCGGCGGCACGCCGGCCGGGCACATGCGCTGCAGGCCTTCCATCATGGCGCTGTAGGTGGCGGCCAGGCGCTGCACGTGCAGGGCCTCGAAGGCCTGGGGAAACTGCCGCGTGATGGCGAGGCGGTTCTCGAGCAGGTAGCCCAGGCCCGAGGGCGCCTGCGTGCGCTGGGAGACCACCCACCAGTTGCCGTCGGGGCCGCGCGCCAGGTCGAAGGCGGCGATGTGCAGCCAGGTGTCGCCCGGCGGCTTCACGCCGTGCAGCGCGCGCAGGTAGCCGGGGTGGCCGCGCACCAGCGCCGGGGGAATGAGGCCCTCGGCCAGCAACTGCTGCGGGCCGTAGGCGTCGGCCATCACACGGTCGAGCACGCGCACGCGCTGCAGCACGCCGGCCTCGATCTGGCTCCAGCTTTCGGGCGAGACGATCAGCGGGAACAGGTCGAGCGACCACGGCCGCTGCGGGCCGTTGGCGTCGGCGTACACGTTGTAGGTAACGCCGTTGTCGCGGATCTGCCGCTCCAGGCTGGCCGCGCGCCGGGGCAGGTCGTTGAAGCCGCCCGGGCCGAGCTGTCCGAAGAAGGCGTTCCAGGCGGGGGTGAGCGGGGGCTGCTCCGGGGACTCAGGGGGCGTGGCCTGCGGCGCGGCCGGCGGCTGCGTCGCCGCGTCGTGCAGCTGCGGCGCAGGGGCGGGCGCCGCGGCCGGCCGGGAAGGGGCTGCCGGCGTGGCCAGCCCGCGCATTTCGTCGAAATGGCCGGGCAGGGCGGGCGGGGCGAGCGCCGACGCCAGGGCGGCCGGAAACTCCAGTGCCTGGGCGTCGAACAGGGATTCGTTCAAAGGTTCCACAGGGGGTGGATTGTCACACCGCCGTCACGGGGGAGCCGTTCGGGCAGTGTGCGGAATATCCCGGTCAACGCCGCAGATCGAGCGTGAACGGGAATTCGCGGCTGCCCGGCAGCTCGATGGTGGCCGGCGGCGTGCGCAGCAGGCCGGGGGTGTGGCCGGTGCGGGTGAAGCGCGAATGGCGGCGGCTTTCGGCCTCGTAGGCATTGACCGGGAAGGTTTCGTAGTTGCGCCCGCCCGGGTGGGCCACGAAGTACTGGCAGCCGCCCAGCGAGCGCTTCATCCAGGTGTCGACGAGGTCGAAGGTCAGCGGCGCGTGGGCCTTGATGCTCGGGTGCAGCGACGAAGGCGGGTTCCAGGCCTTGTAGCGCACGCCCGCCACGAACTCGCCGGCCACGCCGGTGGGCTGCAGCGGCAGCACCTTGCCGTTGACGGTGACGACGTGGCGGCTCTCGTTCAGGCCGGTCACGCGCACCTCGATGCGCTCCAGCGACGAATCCACATAGCGCACGGTGCCGCCGATCGCGCCTTCCTCGCCCATCACGTGCCAGGGCTCGAGCGCATTGCGCAGCGAGAGCTCCACGCCCATCGCCTGCATCTGGCCCACCAGCGGGAAGCGGAACTCGAAGTGCGGCGCGAACCAGTCGGGGTCGAAGGCGAAGCCGGCCTGGCGCATCTCGCTGATGACGTCGTCGAAGTCCATCTTCACGAACGTCGGCAGCAGGAAGCGGTCGTGCAGTTCGGTGCCCCAGCGGGTGACGGGCGCCTTGTAGGGCTCGTCCCAGAAGCGGGCCACCAGCGCGCGGATCAGCAGCTGCTGCGCGATGCTCATGCGCGCATGCGGCGGCATCTCGAAGGCGCGCAGTTCCAAGAGGCCGAGGCGGCCGGTGCTGGAGTCGGGCGAGTAGAGCTTGTCGATGCAGAACTCGCTGCGGTGCGTGTTGCCCGTGACGTCGATCAGGATGTTGCGCAGCGTGCGGTCGACCAGCCAAGCCGGCATGTTCTGGCCGTAGATCTCGCGGTTCTTGGCGATTTCCTTCAGCGCGATCTCGAGCTCGTAGACCTGGTCGTTGCGCGCCTCGTCCACGCGCGGCGCCTGGCTCGTCGGGCCGATGAACATGCCCGAGAACAGGTAGCTCAGCGAGGGGTGGTTGTGCCAGTACAGCAGCAGGCTGGCCAGCAGCTCGGGCCGGCGCAGGAAGGGGCTGTCGGCCGGCGTGGCGCCGCCCATCACGAAGTGGTTGCCGCCGCCGGTGCCGGTGTGGCGGCCGTCGGTCATGAACTTCTCGGCCGACAGGCGGGTTTCGAAGGCGGCGTTGTAGAGGAATTCGGTGTGGTCGACCAGTTCCTTCCAGTTGTGGGCCGGATGGATGTTGACCTCGATCACGCCCGGGTCGGGCGTGACCTGCAGCAGCTTCAGGCGCGGATCGCGCGGCGGCGGATAGCCTTCCATCACGATGCGCACGCCCAGGTCGCGCGCTGTGGCCTCCACCGCGGCCACGAGGTCGAGATAGTCCTCCAGGCGGGCCAGCGGCGGCATGAAAACGTAGAGCACGCCCGAGGCGCTGCCCTTCTTCTCGGCGGCGGGGCCGTTGGCGCGGCGCGGGTCGCGCACTTCGACGCACAGCGCGGTGCGGGTGATCCAGTGGGCGGATTCGCCGCGCAGGGGCTGGCGGGTCACGCTGGGATCTGCGGAGCTGGCGGCGTCGTTGTCGTCCTCGCCATGCCCGTCGCCGTCGCTCGCGGCGCCCGGCGTCTGCATGCGCAGCGCAGAGGGCACGACGGGCGGCGTGCCGAAGGCGTAGGGCACGGCGCCGAGGTCGGCTCCCGGTCCGCCGGTGTCACCGGTGCCCACGGCGTAGCGCGCCCGGTAGTCGGCCCCGCTCGGCAGCGCGCCGCGCGGCGCGTTCGGGTCGCGCTCGATCATGTACGGGTAGTCGCCCTTGCTGGCCCAGGGCTGCGAGTCGAGCGGCAGGCGGTAGCCCATGGGCGAGTCGCCCGGAATGAGGTAGAGCCGGTCGTCGCGCAGGAACCAGGGGCCGGTCTTCCAGGCGGGGCCTTCGAGCGAAGGGGCGTCGCGGTTCGCGTTGCCGGGCTCCAGCGGCAGCATGTAGCCGATCACCGCATCGAGCTTCTGGGTGAACACGCGGCGCAGGCGCATGCGCTCAAGCTCGTCGTCGAGCCTGGAGTCGAAGGGGTCGACGTTCACCGGCAGGCGGCGTTCGCGCCAGAGGTAGTAGTAGATGTCCTCGTAACCCGGCTGGATGTAGCGCTCGGTCAGGCCCAGCTTCTGCGCCAGCAGGTTGGTGAAGCGGCGCGCGTCCTCGCTGGTGTAGTGCGTGGGAAAGCGCTCGTCGGCGAACAGGTCGGGGTCGTGCCACAGCGGCTGGCCGTCGGCGCGCCAGAAGATCGACAGCGCCCAGCGCGGCAGCTGTTCGCCCGGGTACCACTTGCCCTGGCCGAAGTGCAGGAAGCCGCCCTTGCCGTATTCGGCGCGCAGCTTGTGCACGAGCTCGGTGGCGTAGCCGCGCTTGGTCGGGCCGAGCGCGTCGGTGTTCCATTCGGGCGCGTCGCGGTCGGTGGTGGCCACGTAGGTGGGCTCGCCGCCCATGGTCAGGCGCACGTCGCCGGCCTTCAGGCGGGCATCGACCGCCTCGCCCAGCGCGAGCACGTCGGCCCACTGGTCTTCGGTGTAGGGCTTGGTGACGCGCGGCGATTCGTAGATGCGCGTGACCTTCATGTCGTGGCCGAACTCGACCTCCGATTCGTCCACGCCGCCCTCGATCGGCGCGGCGCTCGAAGGCGTGGGCGTGCAGGCCAGCGGAATGTGGCCTTCGCCCGCCAGCAGGCCCGAGGTGGCGTCGAGGCCGATCCAGCCGGCGCCGGGGAGGAACACCTCGCACCAGGCGTGCAGGTCGGTGAAGTCGACCGTGGTGCCGCTGGGGCCGTCGAGCGCCTTCACGTCGGGCGTGAGCTGGATGAGGTAGCCCGAGACGAAGCGCGCGGCCAGCCCGCAGTGGCGCAGCAGTTGCACCAGCAGCCAGCCCGAGTCGCGGCAGGAGCCGCTGCCGTTGGCGAGCGTTTCTTCCGGCGTCTGCACGCCGGGCTCCATGCGGATGAGGTAGTTGACGTCCTTCTGGACCTGCTGGTTCAGGCCGACCAGGAAGTCGATGGTGCGCTGTTCCTTGCGGTCGATCTTGTCGAGGTAGGCCTGCAGCAGCGGCGTGACCGGCTCGGCCACGAGATAGGGGGCGAGTTCCTCGGCCTGCGAGGGCTTGTACTTGAAGGGGAAGTTCTCGGCCTGCGGCTCCAGGAAGAAGTCGAAGGGGTTGTAGACCGCCATCTCGACCACGAGGTCGACGGTGACCTTGAATTCGCGCGTCTTCTCGGGAAACACGAGCCGCGCCTGGTAGTTGGCGAACGGGTCCTGCATCCAGTTGACGAAGTGCTCGGCCGGCTCGACCCGCAGCGAATACGAGATGACGTTGCTGCGGCAATGCGGCGCGGGCCGCAAGCGCACGACCTGGGGGCCCAGCTGCACCAGCCGGTCGTACTTGTAGTGGGTGACGTGGTGGAGAGCGGCGTGAATGGACATGCGTTTTTGTGTGCAGTGCTGGCAGATTGCATCGGGAGAAGATGTCTCTGGTGAGACGCATACTAGCCGAGATGCCAAAGCAATTAACGCGCCACTGAGCGTGATTCGGGGAGGGTTTGCATCATGGAATCGGGAGTTGTCCGATGACGCGGTTTCGCGCGTCAGGCCAGGCTGTGGGCGGCGTTGGCGGGTTCGCGGCGCTGGGTGGTTCGCTGCTGGGAGCGGCCTTGCAGCTGCAGCAGCCGATGCTGTGGCCAGCATGGGTCTATGCCGGTTTGCTGTGTATAGGCACGGCCGGAATGTGGTGGCGCCGACTGCCGGGGAGGGCGTTGCTGTTGGGCGCCCTGGCATGTGGAGCGATGGCCGGCGCGGGGCTCGCCGGATGGCGTGCGGTGGCCTATGCGAAGGGCGCACTCGACCCGTCGCTCGAAGGCCGCGACCTGCGCGTCACGGGCGTCGTGTCGGAGATGCCACAGCGCAACGAGGCCGGCACGCGCTTCGTCGTGGATGTCGAATCCGCGCAATGGACAGACGCCGACACGCGGGGCCGGCCGGCCGTACCCGATCGCATCGCTCTCGGCTGGTATGCGGACGGCTCCAGCCCCTGGGGGCATACCTCGCCAGCCAGCACCGTTGCCGCTTCCCCGCATGCCGGCGAACGCTGGAGCCTGACGGTGCGCCTGAAAGCGCCGCACGGCAACCGCAACCCGCACGGCTTCGACGGCGAACTCCGGATGTGGGAGCAGGGCCTGCATGCCAGCGGCCATGTGCGAGCCGGCGCGCGCGACGCGGCGCCCGTGCTGCTCGGCCCCACCTGGCTGCATCCCATCGAGCGTGCCCGTGAAGCGGTGCGCGACGCCATCTTCGAGCGCGTGCCCGACCGCGCCCGCGCGGGCGTGATCGCGGCCCTGGTCACCGGCGACCAGAACGCCATCGACCGCGCGGGCTGGGACGTGTTCCGTGCCACGGGCGTGGCGCACCTGATGTCGATCTCTGGCCTGCACGTCACGATGTTTGCCTGGCTCGCCGCGCATGTGGTCGGCCTGCTCTGGCGCCGCAGCGCCCGGCTGATGCTGCGCCTGCCCGCCCAGCAGGCGGCGCTGGTCGGGGGCGTGCTGCTGGCCGCGCTCTATGCGCTCTTCAGCGGCTGGGGCGTGCCGTCGCAGCGCACGGTCTGGATGCTCGCGACGGTCGCGCTGCTGCGCCTGACCGGGCGGCGCTGGCCCTGGCCGAACGTGTGGCTGCTGACCGCGGCCGTCGTGGTCGCGCTCGATCCTTGGGCGCTGATGCAGGCGGGCTTCTGGCTGAGCTTCGTCGCGGTGGGCGTGCTCTTCGCGACGGACGCCGGAATGCCGGGCGAGCAGCAGGCCGGCGCGGCTGCTCGCCTGCTGCGCTTCTTCCGCGAGCAGTGGACCATCACGCTGGCGATCACGCCGCTGAGCCTGCTGCTGTTCCAGCAGGTGTCGCTGATCGGGCTGCTCGCCAACGCGGTGGCGATTCCGTGGGTCACGCTCGTGATCACGCCGCTGGCGATGCTCGGCGTGGCGGTGCCCCCCTTGTGGGACGTGGCCGCATGGGCCGTGCATGCGCTGGCGCTCCTGCTGCAATGGCTGGCCGGCCTGCCGCATGCCACGCTGTCGATGGCGGCGCCTCCGCTGTGGATGGCCGCCTGCGGCGTGGGCGGCGGCGTGCTGCTGGCAATGCGGCTGCCATGGTCGCTGCGCAGCCTCGGCGTACCCTTGCTCCTGCCGGTGCTGCTGTGGCAGGCACCGCGGTCTGCGGTGGGCGAGTTCGAGCTGCTCGCCGCCGACATCGGCCAGGGCAACGCGGTGCTCGTGCGCACCGCCACGCACAGCCTGCTCTACGACGCCGGCCCGCGCTACAGCCTCGAAAGCGACGCGGGCGATCGCGTGCTGGTGCCGCTGCTGCGCGCGTACGGAGAGCGTCTCGATACGCTGGTGGTGAGCCATCGCGATGCCGACCATATCGGCGGCGCGCCCGCGGTGCTCGCGATGCAGCCCGGGGCCGCGCTGCTGAGTTCCATCGAGGCCACGCACCCGCTGCAGGCGATGCGCATGGCGAGGCGCTGCGAGGCGGGGCAGTCGTGGAGCTGGGACGGCGTGCGCTTCGATGTGCTGCATCCCTTCGAGAGCGACTACCGCAGCTTCGGCAAGCCCAATGCAGTGTCGTGCGTGCTGCGCATCGACAACGGACGCGCGTCGGCGCTGCTGGCGGGCGACATCGAGCGGCTGCAGGAGATAGCGCTGCTCATTCGCACGCCGCAGCTGTTGCGTGCGGACGTGCTGCTGGCGCCGCATCACGGGAGCAAGACTTCGTCGGGCGCGGCGTTCCTCGATGCAGTGCAGCCGCGCATCGCTTTCGTCCAGGCGGGGTATCGCAACCGTTTCGGCCATCCGGCGCGGGAGGTGGTGGCGCGGTACCGTGAACGAGATGTGCGGCTGATCGAGAACACCCGCTGCGGCGCCGCGCATTGGAGCAGCGCGAGGCCTGCCGAGGTGGGCTGCGAGCGCGAACGCCGGGCGCGCTACTGGCAGCACCGGCAGCCGGAGGAGGCTGGCCGTCCGGAGCCTTGAAATCGTGAACTAATTGTCAAAAGTAGCCCAAAAGACCTCTTGTAAATGAATCCCCGGCGGCGTTCCATGCGTTGTATCGTTTCGCTACAACTCAGAACAAGGGGGCAGCATGAACAAGCACAACCGTCGGATTTCTCGCTGGGGCCCGTCTTCCGGGCGCGCTTCATGACGACCGGCGTTCCGGCCATCACCAGCGCGAGCCTCGCCGGCGGCTCCGGCGCGCGTCTCAAGATGCATCGCGAGGGTCCGGTGCTCGTCCTGACGCTGAGCAATCCCGAGGCGCGCAACGCGATCAATCCCTCGGTCTACCGGACGGCCGCCAAGGTGATACGCACCACCGCCGGCTTTCGCACGGTGCGCGCCATCGTGCTGCGCGGGGAGGGCGATCACTTCAGCGGCGGCGGCGACCTGCGGCGCCTCGCCCGGCAGCGCAAGCTGCCGCCCGCCGAGCAGCACGGCCACATCGACGCACTGCACGAATGGCTCATGGCGATCGAGGAGGCACCGCAGCCCGTCATCGCCGCGGTCGAGGGAGCCGCGATGGGCGGCGGCTTCTCGCTTTGCCTGGCCTGCGACCTGATCGTGGCCGCCGAGGACGCGAAGTTCGCGATGTCGTACATCAACGTCGGCCTCTCGCCCGACGGCGGCGGCACCGATTCGCTGGCCCGTTCGCTGCCGCCGCAGGCCGCACTCGAAATGCTGCTCGACGGCACGCCCTGCACCGCGAAGCGGCTGCATGAGCTGGGCGTGGTCAACAAGGTGGTGCCGCACGGCGAAGCCGGCGCCGCCGCGCTCGCCTGGGCGCAGCAACTCGCGCGCGGACCGTTCGAAGTGCAGGCGCGCATCAAGCAACTGGTTTATGCGGCGCGCGGACGCAGCCGCCGCGAGCAGCTGGAGGCCGAGCGCGAGTCCTTTCTGGCCAGCCTCTACAGCGACGAGAGCGGGGAGCGCATCAAGGAATTTCTCTCGCCCCGCAAGAAGCCGGAAACGACCGGGGAGGGCCCCCCGACCTGAGCGCGGAAAGATCATCCGACCCGTCTCCGGCCTTGGCATCAGGGGTTCTACTGGCCCTGAACTTGCTAAGCTACGAGCTCAAGGAGATTGGTCGTTCCATGCACAAATTTGACGAGATGTACGAGCAGCTTCCCTATGCTGGAGCTGCGATCCGACAGCATTACAAGCGCTACGACCAATGGCTCGCGAAGCAACCCGGTGAGGTGATGCGTTCGCGACGCGAAGAGGCGGAAATGATCTTCCGCCGGGTCGGCATCACCTTCGCGGTGTACGGCGCCAAGGACGAGGACGGCTCCGGCACCGAGCGGCTCATACCGTTCGACCTGCTGCCTCGCATCATTCCCGCCCACGAGTGGGACAGCATGGAAAAAGGGCTGGTGCAGCGCGTGACAGCGCTCAACCGCTTCCTGCATGACGTCTATCACGACCAGGAAATCATCAAGGCCGGCATCATCCCGGCCGAGCAGATCCTGAACAACGCCCAGTTCCGCCCCGAGATGATGGGCGTGAACGTGCCGCACAACGTCTACTCGAACATCTCGGGCATCGACATCGTGCGCGCCCCCGACGCACAGGGCAACGGCGAGTACTACGTGCTCGAAGACAACCTGCGCGTGCCCAGCGGCGTGAGCTACATGCTCGAGAACCGCAAGATGATGATGCGGCTCTTTCCAGAGCTCTTCAACCAGAACCGCATCGCGCCGGTCGCGCACTACCCCGACCTGCTGCTCGAAACGCTTCGCGCCAGCGCGCCGCCGGCCACGGCCGAGCCCACGGTGGTGGTGCTCACGCCCGGCATGTACAACAGCGCCTACTTCGAGCACGCCTTCCTCGCGCAGCAGATGGGCGTGGAGCTGGTCGAGGGGCAGGACCTGTTCGTCAAGGACAACTTCGTCTACATGCGCACCACGCGCGGGCCGAGGCGCGTGGACGTCATCTACCGCCGCGTGGACGACGACTTCCTCGACCCCGAGGTATTCCGTCCCACGTCGACGCTGGGCTGCTCGGGCCTGATGCGCGCCTACCGCGAAGGCAACGTCGTCATCTGCAATGCGGTGGGCACCGGCGTGGCCGACGACAAGTCGATCTACCCCTACGTGCCGAAGATGGTGGAGTTCTACCTCGGCGAGAAGCCGATTCTGAAGAACGTGCCCACCTACATGTGCCGCAACAAGGACGAGCTGCAATACACGCTCGACAACATGAAGGACCTGGTCGTCAAGGAAGTGCACGGCGCCGGCGGCTACGGCATGCTGATCGGCCCGGCCGCCACGCAGGCCGAGATCGAGGACTTCAAGAAGGCCGTGATCGCCAAGCCCGACGGCTACATCGCCCAGCCCACGCTGAGCCTGTCGACCTCGCCCACCTTCGTCGACGCCGGCATCGCGCCGCGCCACATCGACCTGCGCCCCTTCGTGCTCTCGGGCAGCGAGGTGCAGATGGTGCCGGGCGGCCTCACGCGCGTGGCGCTCAAGGAAGGCTCGCTGGTGGTGAATTCGTCGCAGGGCGGCGGCACCAAGGACACCTGGATTCTCGAAGCCGACCGTGTGCCCAAGTCCAAGGCTCCCGCACAGTCGCAAAGCCAATCGCAGTAGGAGCACGAACGATGCTGTCCCGCACCGCAGACCACCTCTATTGGATGTCCCGCTACACCGAGCGCGCCGAGAACACGGCGCGCATGCTGGACGTCAACTACCAGACCTCGCTCCTGCCGCAGTCCGCCGAAGTCGCCAAGTACGGCTGGCAGGGCGTGCTCTCCATCAGCGAGCTGCTGCCCTGGTACAACCAGAAGTACGACCAGATCGCGCCCAAGGAGGTGATGGAGTTCATGGTCAAGGACGAGAGCAACGCCTCGTCCATCGTCTCCTGCCTCAAGGCCGCCCGCGAGAACGCACGCGCCGTTCGCGGCGCCCTCACCACCGAAGCCTGGGAAACGCAGAACACCACCTGGCTCGAAGTCAACCGCATGCTGCGCTCGGGCGACTTCGAGCGCGACCCCGGCCAGTTCTTCGAATGGGTCAAGTTCCGCTCGCACCTGTCGCGCGGCGTCACGCTGGGCACCATGCTGCAGGACGAGGCCTTCTACTTCTCGCGCCTGGGCACCTTCCTTGAACGCGCCGACAACACAGCGCGCCTGGTCGACGTGAAGTTCCACGCGCTCAACAGCGAGTTCTTCGGCGCTGCCACCGAGGAAGACCAAGAATACGACTTCTACCACTGGAGCGCGATCCTGCGCAGCGTCTCGGCCTTCGAGGTCTACCGCAAGGTGTACCGCGACGTGATCAAGCCCGAGCGCGTGGCCGAACTGCTCATTCTCCGGGCCGACATGCCGCGCTCGCTGCATGCGAGCCTGGTCGAGGTGGTCAACAACCTGGCGAAGGTTCAGAACGAGCAGAGCGCAGAAACGCAGCGCCGTGCCGGGAAGCTCCTGGCCGATCTGCAATACGCGCGCGTCGACGAAATTCTGGCGACGGGGCTGCATGCATATCTCACGCAATTCCTCGATCGGGTGAATGAGTTGGGGGTGCGGATCAGCCAGGATTTTCTGGTTCCGGCGCATTGAAATGCGAAAGCGTCATCTCTCTTGCGGGAGATGACGCCCGCTCCACTCAGCGCGAAATTTTGACAATTGTTGACGCAACTAAATTAGCAAGATCAAAAGTAAACAATAAGAATTAACTTGCCGGAATTGAATGTTTTCAGACGTTTAAAAGCGTGAATTAATACCTTGTAAGCAAGCGCCGCGCTCCCATAATCGCGCTCCTCAGTTTTCATTTGGTCACAAATGAAGCTGCGGCATGACAACTGTGAGGGAGCGTAAGAGCGATGAATCGGCACTTGCACCGCGTGGTCTTCAACGCGGCCAGAGGGATGCGCATGGTGGTCCAGGAAACGGCCGCCAGCACTGGAAAGGGCGCCAGCAGGGCGACGACCGCCGCAGGTGCTGCAGCCCTCGCGGGTGTGCTGATCGCAGGAGCCGCACACGCCCAGATCGTCGGTGCCCCCAACGTTCCCGGCAATCTCCGCCCGACCGTGCTGACAGCGCCCAATGGCGTGCCGCTGGTCAACATCCAGACGCCTTCCGCCGCGGGCGTCTCGCGCAACGTCTACAACCAGTTCAGCGTCGGTTCGAACGGCGCCATCCTGAACAACAGCCGGGTGAATGTGCAGACCCAACTGGGTGGGTTCGTTCAGGGCAACCCCAATCTGGCCACAGGCCCGGCACGCATCATCCTCAACGAGGTCAACGGCGGAACGCCCAGCCAGCTTCGCGGCTACATCGAAGTGGGCGGCCAGCGCGCAGAAGTGATCATCGCGAACCCGGCGGGCATCAGCGTCGACGGCGGCGGCTTCATCAATGCCAGCCGCGCCACGCTCACTACCGGCACGCCGCAGTTCAACGCCGTCGGCGGTCTCGACAGTTTCCTGGTTCGTGGCGGAACCATCACCATCGACGGCGCGGGCCTCGATGCCAGCAAGACCGACTACGCTGCCATCCTTGCGCGTGCTGTGCAGGCCAACGCGAGCATCTGGGCCAGCGAACTCAAGGTGGTGACCGGTGCGAATCAGGTCAGTGCCGACCATACGCAGATCACCCCCACGACAGGAACGGGCGCAGCACCGACCTTCACTCTCGATGTGGCGGCCCTCGGCGGCATGTATGCAGGAAAAATCACGCTTGTGGGCAATGAGGCCGGCTTGGGCGTACGCAATGCCGGCAACATCGGCGCGAGCAACGGCAATCTCATCGTCACAGGAGCGGGGCGTCTTGAAAATACTGGCACCCTCGAAGGCACACGCGTCGAAATCTCCAGTGCCAGCGACATAGACAACCGGGGCGGTACGATCCGCCAGACCAGCAGCGTGGGCCTCGGCATCACTGCACCGGTCCTTTCGAACACCAACAGCGGAATCATCGGTATCGAGCCGGCACCAGCGCCGATCGCTGGCACGGAAGGTAGCACGAGCAACGGGAGCGACACCGGCACAAGTGGCACCGCCAGTCCAAGCGTTTCCCCCACGGGAACCAGCTCCGGAACGGGTTCAGGCTCCAGTAATGCGGCTTCCCCGGCACCGGCACCGTTTGTCCCTACATCGCCTGGCACCATCACCGCGGCGGCAACGATTCTGAACGACGGTGGCCGCATCTACACTGGTGGTCCGATCGCGCTGCAAACACCGCAGATCAACAACGCGGGTGGCACGTTGTCGGTCGCCAGCATGGCGGTCACCGGGCCCAATTTCTCGAATGCTGGTGGCACTCTGAACGTCAGCCAGAGCTTCGGCGCAAACGTCGGCACCTTCGACAACACGGGCGGCAAGCTCAATGCGGGCAGTCTGACCATTGCCACCAGCGGCGACCTGATCAACACCGACGGCGTGCTGACAAGCGCTTCCGATGCCAACCTCACGGTGGGTGGGAGGGCTGAGAACACTCGCGGCACGATCTCGGCCACTGGTGTACTGACTGCGAACGTTGTAGGCGCCACCACCAACAACGGCGGCACGCTGACTTCAAATCAGACGCTGAGCCTGAACACCGGCTCGCTGGAGAATACTGGCGGTAGCGTTCAGTCTGCACAAGCCGGTGTACAGCTTGGCGTAGCCAACGCGCTGACCAACGGCAGTGGCGGCAGTATCAGCGCGGCTACCGATCTCAGTATCCAGACCGGTTCGCTCACCAACGGTGGCAGCCTGCGCGGGAGCAACGATGCCAACATTGCGGTTGGTGGCGCATTGACCAACGACGGCAGTGTCACGGCGGGCCGCAACACGACGATCACTGCTGGCAGCGTGCACAGCGGTACGTCCAGCGTGCTCGGAGCTGGCGCCCAGGGCGACGGCAAGCTTGGCGGTGTGGGTGACCTGCGTGTGACCTCCTCCGGCGCCTTGGTCGCCAACGGCTCCAACATCGCGGCGGGTAATGCCGCGCTGCAAGGTGCGAGCATCGATCTGTCGACCAGCCAGACCAGTGCGATCAATATCGCAGTCACGGCCACTCAGGGCAATGTGACCACCAGCAACGCCACGGTCGTCACGCCAGGCACTTTGAGCATCACGGCCAATAGTCACGCGGCGCAGACCCTCGTGAACGACGCTGGCAAGCTCAATGCTAGTCAGTTGCAAATCGATGCCTCGAACCTCGCCAATACGAACAAGGGCGAGATCGTGCAGACCGGCACAGGTGCGACGACCATCGCGACCAGCGGCACGCTGAACAACGACGGTGGCCGCATCGCCAGCAATGGGCAAGACCTCACGCTGCAGGGCATGGCGATCACCAGCAACGTGGGCAAGATCGAGCACGCGGGTCCCGGAACTCTGACCATCACAGGTGGCAGCTTCAACGGTGCCGACGGTCAGATCACAGCGAACAACGCTTTGGTGGTCGCCGTGTCGGGGGCATTCAACCAGGACGGCGGTAAGGCGACAACCAGCGCCAAGCAAATCTCCATCGACGCAGGCTCGCTGAGCAATCGTGGTGGTCAGATTGTGCAGACCGGCTCTGACGCCACCCGTATCACTGTCGTGGGAGCGATCGACAATACATCCGGCACCATCGCGAGCAACGGCAACACGACCATCGCAACCGGCAGCCTGACCAACCAAGGCGGCTCCGTTCGTGCCGCAGAAACTTCCAGCCTCGGTCTGACCGTTGGCGGCCTGCTTGACAACAGCAACAAAGGATCGATTGGCGCGGGTGGTAACACCACCGCCACGGCGGGCAGTCTCAACAACGATGCCGGCAGTGTGACGGCAGTGGGCGACTTGAGCGCCACCATTGGTGGAGCTGCAATGAACGTCGGCGGGACATTGGCTGCCAATGGCAGCACAACCCTTCTTGTAGACGGAATGCTGGACAACAGCGGTGGGACTGCCGCTGCGGTCAAGGGGAATTTGAGCGTCACCACATCCGGAGCGACTACCAACACCGGAGGAACGCTGCAAGCGGGCGCCAACGTGGCCTTGACGAACGGGGGCTTGATCAACAGGGGCGGCACCGTCTTTGGCGAAAGCCTGAGCGTGGATACCCACAAGAATGCTCTGGACAACAGCAAGCAGGGAACATTGGCGGCGGCTACCACCGTCGACATCAAGTCGGGCGCCCTCAACAACGACACCGGCCTGATTCAGTCCAATGGCGGTGCAATGACCATTGATACCGATGGCCAGAAACTCACCAACTCCAACGCCGCGAACTACACCACCAAACAGGGCGGCATCACCAGCGCTGATACGTTGACCCTCAAGAATGTCGGCGACGTGGACAATGCGGCGGGCTTCATCGGCGCGAAGAATGCGCTCAACGCCGACACCCGGTTGTTCACGAACACAGGCAATGGCCAAGTGATCGGGCAGTCTGCGGTTGTGATCAACACCAACGGTGCGCGCTACGACAACGGCGGCGGTCAGACGCTGGCTGTGGGCAACTTGGATATCAATGCCGGCAGCATCGCCAATACGAGCGGTTTGGTCCGCTCGGCAGCGACAACAACGCTAAACGCCGGCAGCATTGGCAACAAAGACACTCTCGGCGCCAACCAGGGCATTGAAGGAAAGTCCGTTGCCATCGGCACTGGCGAGCTGGACAACACCTCTGGTGCTATCCGTGCCGATGTCGATACGACCATCACCAGCGGTGGCACCGTGACCAACACCAATGGTCTGATCTCAGCTGGGAATGAGCTGAGCATTCGCGACCCCAATCGCGCGAATCCCGGTGCCAAGACGCTGAACCTGGTCAATACCAATGGCACGCTGGTAGCAGACAAGAGCCTCAAGATCGACGCAGCGACGTTCAGCGGCGACGGCAAAGCTGTTTCGGGGCAGGACCTGAGCCTCGCGCTCACACAGAACGTCACCAACAACGGCGAGGTGGCCGCCAACGGGAACCTGAGCTACACCACCACTGGCAACTTCACGAATAACGGCAAGCTGCTGGCGGGCCAGACGCTCACGGTCGGTGGCAACAACGTCGACAACTCGGCCAATGCGGAGATGTCGGGCACGAACACTACGATCAACACCAGCGGCACGTTGACCAACCGTGGCCTGATCGACAGCAAGAACGACACGCAGATCAATGCAGGAACAGGGACCCTGAAAAACATCGGCACGGGTCGCATCTACGGCAATGCGATCTCCATTGCCACCGGTACGCTCGAGAATGACGCAGAGACTGTCGGCGGCTTGACCAAGGCAGGGACCATTGCCGCGCGCAGCACCCTCAACATTGGTGCGACCACCATCACAAACCGCGAGCATGCATTGATCTTCAGCGGCGGAATGGGCGCGGGTGCGATGAGCATCGGCGGCTCGCTTGACGCCAACCGCAAGGCCACGGCGCAGGGCTCCGTGCTCAACAACCTAAGCGCAGACATCGAGTCGCTGGGCGACATGTCCATTTCGATGGCGAACGTCAACAACCGCGACGTACACATTCAGAGAGGGCCCCAGACGGTCACATTCGGCCTTCAGATTGGTATTGCGCCCAACACTCCCCTAGGAAGCGGGATCGGCAGGACCACCACCTACCGCATGGACGAAGTCACCCTCGACGCCGCCAATGGCCTGGTCTTCCTCCAGAAGACCGGTGAACTCGTCGGCATGGGAGGCTACGGCGTCTGGAACAACCTCATCACGACCACGGAAGATACGGCAATCAACATCGATCCTGCCCATCTTGTTGCGGGCGGAAGCATGAGCGTCAACGGTCGTCTGTACAACGAGAACAGCCAGGTGCTGGCAGGCGGGACTATCACTTCCACTGAGTATGTGTCCTCCCAGTTGTCGGGTACGCGAACGGTCACAGGGTCGGCAACAGTGGTCAATAACGAAGGGCAGTCGCAGACACCCATTCCGATACCGATCATCACTGCGCCGGAGACGATCACACTGGGCGCCTACAAGTACCAGGAGAACATCAACGCCACCACTGGCTACGATGCAGGATCTGCACCGGTCGGTAGCGCGGCGGGGAGCGCGGGCGCTGCCGGTGGGACGAATGGCGGTAACCGCCCGGACACCATCGTGCAAGTAACGGCCAATGTCGGTGCCGTCATCAAAACTTCGGGAAGTGCCGCAGGTTCAGCCGATGCTGCCGCTGGCGCCGGAGACACCGATGCGAGCCAGACCGTACCGATGGTCGTGCGTACCAGTGGCCCGAATACGCGCATCCCTACCGCCAGCTTGTTCAGCATCCGTGCGGGCGGCGGCTACCTGATCGAGACCGATCCGCGCTTTGCCAACTACCGCAACTGGCTCAGCAGCGACTACCTGCTGAACAGCCTCGGCCTGGACCCCAACAACATCCTCAAGCGCTTGGGCGACGGCTTCTACGAGCAGAAACTCATTCGCGAGCAGGTCGCCCAGCTCACGGGGTATCGCTATCTGGATGGGTACAGCAACGACGACGATCAGTACGCTGCGTTGATGGACGCGGGAGCGACCTTTGCGAAACAGTACGGTCTGCGCCCAGGCATAGCTTTGAGCGCGGCGCAGATGGCGCAGTTGACCAGCGACATCGTTTGGCTCGTGGAGCAGACGGTGACGTTGCCAGATGGCAGCACCCAGCGTGTCCTCGTGCCTCAGGTCTATGTGCGTGTACGCCCTGGCGACATCGATGGCTCCGGGGCGCTCCTGAGTGCCGATGCGACTGTCATCAAGAGTTCGGGGGATGTCGTCAACACCGGCACCATTGCTGGGCGCTCTCTGGTGTCTATCACCGCCGACAACGTCAACAATCTCGATGGTGGGCGGATTGCGGGAGGCAGCGTCGGGATCAATGCACGCAACAACATCAACAACATCGGTGCGAGCATCACGGCCAGGGATGCCGCTGTTCTGACGGCCGGCGGGGACATCAACGTGGAGACAACCACGCGCTCCCGTGGCACGAGTACTGGTATCGACCGCGTGGCAGGGGTCTACGTCACCGACCCGGGCGGCACGTTGATCGCCTCCGCCGGCCACGACGTCAATCTGATCGGTGCGGCCCTGGTCAGCGCGGGATCTGCGGCCGTTGGCGCCGGGCGCAATATCAACCTTGGCACCGTGTCCGAAGGGCATACGCTCGTGTTCAACGCACCGGGCGCGGCGGGGATTTCAACGAAGAGCCGTGAGGTGGGCTCCGTCATCCAGGGACAGGACAGCGTGCGCATGGTGGCTGGTCATGATGTCAACGTGCGTGCGAGTGCCGTGCAGAGCGTGAATGGCGCATTGATCGTCACTGCAGGCAATGACATCAATGTCACCTCGGGCGAGGCCACGAGGAATTCTGCGTCAGCTACGCAGACATCCTCCAAGAACCTGTTCAGGAAGAGCAGTTCCAGCACGGCGGACACCAGCGCTACCACCGAAGTCCTCTCCAGCAGCCTGAGCGGCAAGAGTGTCGCGCTGGTGGCGAACAATGACATCAACCTGCAGGCCGCACAGCTTCGCTCTGCCGACGCGATGAGCCTGTCGGCAGGTCGTGACATCAACCTCACGACAGCCAACCAGACCGACCTGGAACTCCATGCTGCGCAAAGCAAAACCAGCGGCACTGCGTTTGGCATGGGCTTGGCAGCAGCCACGTTCATGGGCGATGTCACGGCGGTCGCCATCGCGGGCAACAAGAAATCCTCCAATCACGCCGACGCCAGCATTTCCACCCAAGCGATCGGGACTAGTATTTCGGCCGGAAGGCTGCAAACATTGAGCGGGCGGGACACCACGTTGAAGGCGGCCACTGTGGTCGCAGACAGCGACATCATCATGATGGCGGGACGCAACCTGACCATCGAGAGCGCTCAGAATCAGCGGATTTCGAGCAGGTACGACGCCAACAGCAAGTCGGGGATGGTGGGTGAGTGGTACAACCCGGCCATCGGCAACGTCAAGGGCTCACAGGCCAATGCCGAGATCCGCACGACGCAGCAGGCCAGCCAGGTCGCCAGCCTTGCGGGCAATGTGACGATGATTGCGGGCAACGAGTACCGCCAGACGGCCAGCAGCATCATGGCTGCAGGCCAGGCCGGCCCGGAGTTGGGTGGGAACGTCAACATCCTCGCCAAGAACGCCCTCATCAACGAGGCATACAACACCACGCAGTCGATCTCTCTCGACAAGAGTTCCAGCACCATCGTAGGCGGCAGCGCGAACTTCATGGGGGTTGGCACTGATACCCTCAAGGGAGGCTCCAGCACGATCAAGGCCATGGGCGACATCGGCGGCGACGGCCGTATGCAGGCCCTCGGTGCCATCAATTTGGCCATGAGCGGCAAGCAAGCCTATGACGCCGTGCAGGCGATCGGCGGCACGGGGCCGCTGAGCTATGGCGTCAGCGTGAACGTGAGCCGCAACAGCAGTCAGAGCACAAGCTTCACCAACACCAGCGCGGCGGTAGGTTCCAGCGTGGTAGGTGCGAACAACGTCAACATCGTGGCCACGGGCGGCAGCAAGGATTCGAACATTCGCGCCGTGGGCTCCACTATCGCGGCGGGCAATACCGTCAACATGGCGGCGGACAACGATGTCACTCTGGAGGCCAGCAAGAACACGAGCGTGACGGTAGGCCAGAACTCCAGCCGTGGTGCCAATGTGGGCGTGACCTTCGGTGCAGGTGCCCAGAACGGCTTCAGCATCCAGTTGGGCGTGCAAAGCGGCAAGGGCAGCAACAACCAGAACGACACCACGTACAACGCCACCCAGGTCTCCGGTGGCAAGGCGGTGAACGTGTCCACGGGTCGCAACCTCACGCTCGATGGAGCGACGATCGAAGGCAACCGCGTGACGGCGGATGTTGGAGGTGACCTGAAGATCACCACCTTGCAGGATGTGAGCGTGGGCCAGAGCCGGCAGTCCAGCGGCGGTTTTGGAGTGAGCTTGTGCATTCCGCCGATCTGCTACGGCGCGGTGGCCTCTGTCAGCGGCAGCGCGGCAGGAGCGAAAGCGGACGGGATCTTCATCAGCCCGGCCGTGCAATCGGGCATCAAGGCCGGAGATGGCGGCTTTGATGTGAAGGTTGCCGGCAACACCGACCTGAAGGGGGCGGTGATCGAGAGCACGCAGGCAGCCATCGACGGCAAGAAGAACAACTTCAGCACGGGCGGTACGCTCACCATGACCGACTTGCAGAACGTGAGTCAGTCAAGCGGCAGCAGCTACTCGGTCAGTGGAGGCCTGAGCGTGGGCTATACCACGGCGCCGACCGCGGCCACGGAGACGGCACCCGCCAGAGACATGACTGCATCGTGGACAGGACCAAGCAATCGGCCCAGCGGGGCTGCGGGTGTGGGCAGCTACAGCGGCAACAACCAGGCCAGCGTCACGAAATCCGGCATCTCGGGCATTGCGGGCGATCAGAGTGTGCGAACGGGGGACAACAGCAGCGCCGGCACGTTGATCAAGGACTGGAACACCCAGACCATCATCAAGGATGTGCAGGCGCAGGCGCAACTCTCGGCGCAGTTCGGACAGAACGCCAGCAAGGCAGTCGGCGACTATGCAAATGGCAAGCTGAAAGAGGCCAACGATCTGTACAACTTGGCGGCCGCCGAAACCGACCCGACCAAGAAGGCTGCACTGTATTCGCAGGCCGACCAGTTGGAAAACGACTGGAAAGAAGGTGGTGCCTATCGCATTGCAGCCCATGCCGCTGTCGGCGGCCTGACGGGCGGTGCCGGGGGCGCCGCTGGGGCGGCTGCCTCCAGCGTGGCCATTCCCGCGATTGGAGAACAGATCGCAAACCTCGATATGCCTGTTCCAGTCAAGCAGGCATTGGTGATGGCAATGGGGACTGCGATCGGTGCCGCAACTGGAGGAGCAGCAGGTGCAGCGGGCGCCTTCAATGAAACTTCGAACAACTACCTGACGGCGACCGATCTGCGCAATCGGCAGCAGAAGCTTGAGGGCTGCCGTGCGAGGAAGGATCCTGCCTGCGAAGTTGACGTCTTGCGGGCTTACGACCTCAAGAGTGCCAATAACACCGGTGAGTTGAAGGGGTCATCGCTCATTGAAAAGATGGGTCTGGAGAGTGTTCGTGCCGGTTTGGAGCAATTGCTGTCCGACCCTACAACAAGCGAGGAGACTAAAGCGCAGGCTCGCAAGAGCATCAAAGAAATCAACACAGCGATCAACGTAATTGACCGGGCTCCTGTCATCAAGGAGGCCCTGCAGCTAGGATTGATGGCGGCAGATATCTATACGTTGGGAGAACTCACGGCAGCCAGGTTGCTGACGACCTCAATCGTCAAAGAGACGGTTCTTGCTCGCACCGGAAAATCACTATCCGATGATGCAGCAGAACGAATTGCCGGAAATTTTTATGCCGACAATGCTGCCGCCACGGCCGCAAAAAATCCATTGCTTGTTGATTCAATACCAAGAAATGGAAATAGATTGGTATTGGATCAAGGGATGGCGCCAACTTGTGGGCACAATTCCTGCGGCATGGTGCTCGATACGCTCGGAAATTCAGTCGATGTCGCCAAGCTCATCGAAAAAGTACCTCCGGGCGATTTGGGTATTTTTCCTAAGCAGGTTGAGGCTCTGATGAAGGCGGAAGGGGTCGATGCTGTTGCCTTGGGGAGACGAAATGTTGATGATCTTGCACGTTACACTGCTGACGGAGTTCCTGTGGTTGTGCGCATTGTTGATAAAACAGGGGGCACAGATTTTTCGCACTTCGTCGTGGTGGATGGGGTTACGACAAGAAATGGTGTTCGAGTGGTGGCTATACGCGATCCGCAGGGAAAACAATATTTCAGTCAACAATATTTCAGTCCAGCTGGCACATTTCAAACTAATTTTACCGGTGATGTGATTTTGCCTAAACCTAAGAAGCCATGAAACTAGATTTAAGAATCTCTCTCCCGCGCAATCTCACTGTGACGAGTTTGCTTGAACAAAGAAATATTCCTTGTTTTTGCAAGATCGGCGGCAGTTTTTTTGAGTTGGCATTTCAAGCTCCCCTTCCGGCAGTGGCGGGTGAGGTGATCGGATGGAATGCTGAAGTGATAGATGAACGTGCCCCAGCACGGGGTGGCGGCTCTTATACGCATTACTGCTTTGCGATGGTTACGCTAAAGCAGCTGGGTACTGATATTTATCGAATTTTTGATCTGTCTTTTTTTAATGAAATTTCAGGATGGTGTCCGATTATTATTGATGGGGCGCTGACTCTTCCTTGGCAAGATAATTTTCAGGAAGAGATTGATGAAATTGAGTCTCTATTCAAAGATAAAAAGCTTAGCAAGAAGCAAAAAGGCATCGTGGGATCAAGGAGTGACAAGGAAGATGGGGAGGCTTGATTGTCACTCAGTCATGATCGCATTGATAGATGTTGACTGAGGATAAATTGAGTGAAGACGTTAAAGAGGATGTGTAGGTATCAATCAATTTCCTTGTTCGATCATGCAATCGGAAGATTGCTGAACTGCGATTTTTAGAAGTACGAATTGGATTTTGATATTCCAGGGGCAGAATGAAAACGTCAAGAGGAGGGCGCTGCGCCGCTTTAGCGCTGGGTGTGGTCGTGATTGCAGTCGCCGGCTGCACTTATTCGCAAATCAACCCGGAAGCTGCAGCGGCAGACGCGCGCGCCAACACCGGTTACAACGAATTGAAGGACATCGAGCCTGGTACATCCAAGTTGGTTATGCGTACCTCCGGGACTTCGGCCAATGCTCAGTTCGCCGTCAGCACTGCTGAGTCGCCGTGCCAAGGCTTCCAGCATCTGGGTGCAGCAGCCTATACGGGCAGCGGGGTGGTCTATCCTTGGATCGCGAGCGCTTTGCGCGCCGGAACGCGCGCAAGCCCTTATCTGGTTCACGAGGCCACATCCGGGCAAACCATCCATGTCCGGGGCATCGGCAACTGGAGCACAGGTGGAGCGAACGTGGCCTACCGCGCTGGCAGTTGTGGCCCGGTGACCGTGAGCTTCACCCCCGCGGAGAGCCATGCCTATACGGTGGAATTTGTTTGGGGCGAAAAGATGTCTTGCCGTCTCGCGGTCATGGATGCGACCAACCCCGACGTACCCCAGCCGGTTGAAGTACGGAACGTCGCAGGCTGTCCTGCGCCTTCGCGCTGAACGTCCTCGAAATGAAGTGCTATGTACTGGCGGTTTCGGCCGTCGCAGTGCCGCTATTTGCGGCTGCCCAGCAATCTCCAACAACGCCGCAACCCTTCGTCGAGCAGCAACGCCAGCAAGAACGCGAGCGCGCGCTGCGCGAGCAGAATGAGCGCACCGTCGACCAACGCCCACAGGCGGCTCCGCCGCCGCCCATGCAGCGCATTCCCGACTCCGAGTCGCCATGCTTCCGTATTGATCGCGTGCTGTTGGTCGGCGAGCAATCCGAGTCCTTCCAATGGGCCGTCGCCGATCTGTCGGGGCCTAATGGCACTGATTCACCTACCGGCCGGTGCCTCGGCACGGCTGGCGTCAACGTGGTCCTCGCACGCGCGCAGCAGGCCGTCATCGCTCGCGGCTTCGTCACCACCCGAGTCCTTGCTGCCCCGCAGGATCTGTCCACTGGCATGCTGACACTCTCCCTGGTGCCTGGTCGCATCGCAGCCATTCGGACGACGCCCGATTCTTCGTCTACGCTGCTCGGCAGTTCTGCCTTGCTGGCCACGGCCATTCCCGCGCGCCCAGGCGATCTCCTGAACCTGCGCGACATCGAGCAAGGCCTGGAGAATCTGAAGCGTGCCCCAACCGTGGAAGCCGACATCCAGATCGAACCTTCGACCGCCCCCAATGCCAAGCCCGGTGACAGCGATCTGGTCGTCAAGTACGTCCAATCCAAGAAGTGGCGCGCCACCCTGAGCCTGGACGACAGCGGCACCGAAGCCACCGGCCGCTACCAGGCCGGCGCCACACTGTCCCTGGATAACCCCTTCGGCCTGAACGACCTGTTCTACGTCAGCGCCAACCACAACATCAATAACCACCTCTTCGGCGATCCGGCCAAGGGCACCGAAGGCCAGACCGTTCATTACTCGCTGCCGTATGGCTACTGGCTGCTGGGCCTCACTGCCTCCAACAGCCAGTACCACCAGAGCGTGGCCGGCCTGAACCAGGACTACGTCTACGCCGGCAAGACCAACAACGCCGAGGTCAAGCTCTCGCGTCTCGTCTACCGCGACCAGAGCCGCAAGACGAGCATTGCGATCAAGGGCTGGCGCCGCGAGTCGCGCAACTTCGTGGACGATACTGAGGTCGAGGTGCAGCACCGCGTGGTTGGCGGCTGGGAGCTCAGCCTCAATCACAAGGAGTACATCGGCGAGGCGACGCTCGAAGGCACGCTGGCCTACAAGCGCGGCACCGGCGGCTTCGGTTCGCGCACCGCGCCGGAAGAGGAGTTCGGCGAAGGAACCTCGCGACTGAAGCTCTACACCGCCGACATCAGCCTCAACGCGCCGTTCAAGCTCGGCGAGCAGAAGCTGCGCTACTCCGGCCTGATCCGCGCCCAATGGAACCGCACGCCGCTGACGCCGCAAGACCGCTTCGCCATCGGCGGCCGCTACACGGTGCGCGGTTTCGACGGCGAGACGAGCCTGATGGGCGAGCGCGGCTGGCTCATCCGCAACGACATCGGGTGGGCCGCGGGGCAGAGCGGAGCGGAACTGTACGTCGGTGCCGACTATGGCCATGTGGGTGGCCGCTCGACGGTCGATCTGCTCGGCCGCAGCCTTGCCGGCGCCGTCATCGGTGTTCGCGGCCAGTGGAGCAAGCTGAGCTACGACTTCTTCGTCGGCGCGCCGATCAGCAAGCCGGAGGGCTATCGGACCGCGAAGGTCACGCTGGGCTTCAATCTCAATGCAAGTTTCTGATCAGAAAAACGAGGAAGAACCGAGTGAACAATCTCATCGATGGCGTCCGCCGACCGATAGCAAGGCCATCTACGACATTCAATGGCCGCGTCATGAGGGCGCTGACAGCCTTGCCTTTGGCCGCAGCACTTTGGGGTTGCGCCTCTCCTGCAGCTCGGGTTCCCGTCGAAACGGTTCGCTCCAACTACCAAAATCAGTTGGTCAAGCCTGGAGAGCCGTTCGCCACGCTGAGCGGCTACCCGTATAGCCACTACATGGATACGGCGTGGGCCGCCTACGTTCCTTCTCGCGTTGATGGCATTGCTACTGGCATCAGACAGTTTGGAGGCGCGAGCGTTGGCCTCTATAGCCCGCAGGTTGCCCTTCTCAGACTCAAGATCCCACCGGGACGGCACAACGTTATGGTTTCTGGTGGGAAGCTCACGGGAGAGCAGACTTTGCTCAAGAACATTGAGTTCAAAGCCGGGGCGAACTACGTGATCACTGAAAAAACAAACGAAAAAGGAAAAAGATTCGTGCTGATATCGGCTTACCGTGCGGACACGCGGTTCTCCATCGATGAGAAGGAGCACTACCTGATCGATTCAGCGGCGCTCGCCGTGGCCCCCTTGGGGAGTACGGAATGAAGCGGTTCTTCCTTCTGCTGCTGGCCGTCGTGCTTGTCGGGTGCACCGCAATGCCGTTGTACAGAAGTGTCGACGAGCTCAAGGCGCGCGCCGAGCACCGCGTGACTCTCAAGACGGATCGCGATTTCGTGTTGGTGTACCGCGACGTCGGGCGTCAAGCCCGTAGAGCATCCGAAACGGTCAACAAAATGCATACCGGCGCTGCAAGTCTTGATATGCGAGAAACATCGGAGCTTGATCGTGCCGGAGGTCGAGGCACCGTGACGATGCTGCAAGGATATACAACGCGCATCGCCCACTATGAGATCACCAAGCTGCCATCGGGCGGCACCGAGGTGAACGCATGGTGGTCCCGTTTCAGCCCTATCTCCATTGAATTCTTGAAATCTGCCATGGAAGGAAAAACACCGCCAGGCGGCACATCAGAGCAGTCCGAGTAGGACGCGGAACCACTCTCGCTTCCGTCAACGGTGGCCGAATCTCTTTCCGCAGATCAAGAATGAAAGTCAAACTGAGAGCACATTGGTTCTCCATCCCGCTTCTCGCCGCTGCGGTGTTGCTGAGTGGATGCCAATTGGCGGGCTACCGCACCCCGGCTGAAGACGAGCCTCACGCTGAGCTCAGGATCGAAACAAGGGATCGCGTTCGCATTCTCTTGCTCGACGAGAAAGGGTGTATGACTCGCTCCCAGGAACTGGCAGACGGGCCATCGCTTCTAGGCACGGTGCCGTCGCGCGCCGATTCGTCAGCGGTGCATTTCCTGCGCGCGGATCAGGAGGCCATCATGGAATACGCGTCGGCGTCAGTTGGCAAGTTTTGTCGAATCCTTTTTGCGTTTCAACCGGAGAACGGCGCGAGGTATCGCTTGTCAGGCAACCGCTTCATCGATCCCAAGGGCGACACCTTCTTTGGCAAAGAAGTCTCGGCAGAGAAATGCGGTGTGTTCATGACGAAGGAGAACGCTGACGGATCGCAGATCCCGGTGCCGCTGCAGGGGCGATCTGCAGACCTTGTATCCCCCCTGTGCACCAGATTCATCACGCCTGAGGAGGTGCGTAGAAAGTATCCCCCGGCAGTTCCTCGGTTCTGACTGGCTCCTATTCGCTCAACACGACTGGCCGGTTCTTTGGAGACCTACGGCCGTGTCCGAGAACATAAGTGCGTGCGGCCAGTGAAGCAAGCTGAGCTACGACTTCTTCGTCGGCGCGCCGATCAGCAAGCCGGAGGGCTATCGCATCGCGAAGGTCACGCTGAGATTCAATCTCAAAGCAAGCTTCCGACCAGCTATCGGGAAAACGACTCCACCGCGACGGGGATCACCGGCGCCTGCCATTGGTAGCTTCCCCCCAGCACATCTCGCTCAGCCCTCTGCCCGTCCCACCGGACCCCAAGCAGATTCATCAAGCTCCACCCCGCCCAATCAGCCCGAAAGGGCTGCTGCGCAGCCTCCGCCGACAACACCGGCGACTGACTATTGCGCCACACGACGGCCGGAATGCGGTAGCCCGAAGCAGTCGATGGACTGTGTCCCGCACGGTCGCTCACATGCCCCACCTCCTGCCCGTGGTCCGACAGATACATCCACGCGCGGTATTCGCCCTGCTTGCCCGGGGCGCGCGTCTGCTGCAGCAACTCCGACACCACGAAATCGTGATACAGCAGCGCTGCGTCGTATTCCTGCCGGAAGCGCCGCACCCAGGCCGAGCGGCCGTCCTTCACCAAACCGCTCTCCACCGCATCGACGTTGTCGTTGAAGGGATTGGCGTTGGCGGGAAAGCGCAGGCTGTAGTGCGGGTGCGCGCCCATCAGGTGCACGACGATGAGCTTGCGGTCGGTACTTGTGTCGGCCAGGGCTTCCTGCACGCAGTCGAGGATCTCGCCGTCGAGCGAGGCGCTCGCGCGGCCGGGGGTGCGGTTGACCATATCGACGACGTCGGCAAGGCGAGCGTGCTGCTGTTCGATGGCGAGGTCGTCGTGGTTGCTGATCCACCAGACCTTGTAGCCGGCGGCGCGCGCGAGTGCGAGCACGTGCGGCGGGCTCTCGGCCTCGGGCAGGCCGAAGTGGAACATGTTGCGCAGCGCTGGCAGGGTGCTGGCGTCCACCGACCACGCGTTCTTCAGCACCGCCATCTGGTCGCCGGTCTGCGCCTTGTGCGCGAGCAGGCGCGGCGTGGTGGGGCGGCCGTAGCCGTAGAGGGCCATGTTGTCGCGGTTGATGCTGTCGGTGATGACCAGCACCACGGTGGAGGGGCCGGACTGCGCGATGACGGGCGCGATGGCCTTGGCCTGCGCCATCAGGCGGTCGCGCTGCTTCTGCTGGCCGGCCCATGCGGAGCGCAGCGTGTGGAGGGAGTCGATCCACTGCGTCCAGAAGATCGCCGGATGCAGCCTGCGCCAAGGCTTGCTGGCGTAGGCCACGCACGAGAGCAAAAGCAGCAGCGCGATCAGCGCCACCATCCATCGCGAAGGCCGGGCTGAGACAGTCGTGCTCGCGACGGCGCCGCGCCGCGCGAACATGCCCACGAGCACACCCGCCACGACCAGCACCGCGCCCCACACGGCGGCGGAGCGCCAGTGCATCCACAGGTATTCGGTGCCTTCGCGTGCATTGGTGTTGGCCGCGGCGCCCAGCACCATCGCGCCGTCTGGCGCGGCCTGGTAGGTGTCGAGCAGATAGGCGCGCACCGCACCGTCGATCGCGAAGCCCATCGCCCAGAGCCACACCAGCAGCGTGCGAACGCGCCGTATGCGTGCACTGCGCAGCGGCCACGCGAGCCACAGCACCATCGGCAATGCGAGCACGGCGAGCTGCGCGATGCGGCGGCCGTCATGGCCGAGTGCGATGAGGGCAAGCAATGTCGCGCCGACCACGCCGCAGGCGAGCAGCGCGTTGCGCGACGGAGAAGCTTGTTGGGGCAGGGTGGTCAAGCAGGCGGCGCGGCGAGGCGAGTCGGGAAGGGCGGGCGCATTCTGCCCCTGGGCTTGCGCGGCAGCCTCCAGTGCCCCGATGCCGGCGAGGCCCTTTGGCCGGAAGGTGCACTCAGGGATATCCCCGCGGAACTTATCGGGCCTCTGGTGCCCAGACGGGCTTTTCACTGTTCTGCATACAGAAAGGAACCTCCGCTCCATGCTCAGATTCAGCCGGCTCTCCGCGCTCCTGCTTGCTTTTGCTCTTTCGTGGGTGGCACTGCCTTCCGCGACCGCCGCGCAGACCCAGATGGTCAGTGCCGCCGTCAAGACGCTGAACATGCGCACCGGCCCTGGCCAGCGCTACGAGTCGCACTGGACGGTGACCAGGGGCTATCCGTTCCGCGTGATCGGCAGGAAGGGCGACTGGCTCAGGGTGAGCGACTTCGAGGGTGACAAGGCCTGGGTCTTCCGCCCGATGACCAACAAGACGCCGCACCATGTGGTGAAGGCCCAATCGGCCAACCTCCGCCGCGCGCCCGGCGTGCGCAGCCCGGTGGTGAAGAGGGCGGGCTATGGCGACGTGCTGCGCACCATCGAGCGGCGCGGCGACTGGCTCAAGGTGCGGCACGAAGGCGGCGCCACCGGCTGGGTGCAGCGGCGCCTCGTCTGGGGCTGGTAGGCCGCAGGCCGCGGATCAGGTCGCCGTGGCCTGGCGCACGGCGCGCTCCCAGCGCGCCATCGATTCCTCGGCCTGTGCGCGGCCCATGGTCGGCATGAAGCGCCGTTCGATCTTCCACAGCTTCGACAGCTGCCGCGCGTCGGTGTAGACGCCGGTCGAAAGGCCAGCAAGGTACGCGGCGCCCAGCGCGGTGGTCTCGATGACCTCGGGCCGCACCACTGGAATGCCCAGCAGGTCGGCCTGGAACTGCATCAGCAGGTCGTTCACGCTGGCGCCGCCGTCCACGCGCAGCTCGGCCACGGGCTTGCCGCCGGCGGCCACCGCGTCGCGGCTCATGGCCTGCAGCAGCGCGGCACTCTGGTAGGCGATGCTCTCCAGCGCGGCGCGCGCGATGTGCGCCACGGTGGTTCCGCGCGTGAGGCCGGTGATCGTGCCGCGCGCGTCGGCGTCCCAGTAGGGGGCGCCGAGGCCGGTGAAGGCCGGCACCATCATCACGCCGCCCGCGTCGGGCACGCTCTCGGCGAGCGACTGCACCTCGGCGCTGCCCTTGATGGCCTTGAGGCCGTCGCGCAGCCACTGCACAACGGCGCCGCCGACGAACACGCTGCCTTCCATGGCGTACTGCGGCTTCGCATCGGTCTGCGCGGCGCTGGTCACCAGCAGCCCGTTGTGCGAAGGCTGGAACTCGCCGCCCGTGTGCATCAGCAGGAAGCAGCCGGTGCCATAGGTGTTCTTGGCCATGCCGGCTTCGAAGCAGGCCTGGCCGAAGAGGGCGCTTTGCTGGTCGCCGGCCACGCCGCCGATGGGCAGCGTGTGGCCCAGCAGCGCGGCGTCGGTGTCCGCGAAGTGCGAGCTGGAGGGCTGCACCTTGGGCATCAGCGAGGCGGGAATGTCGAGCGCCTTCAGCAGGTCGGCGTCCCATTCGTTGCGGTGCACATTGAAGAGCATGGTGCGCGAGGCGTTGCTCACGTCGGTCACGTGCACCTTGCCACCGGTGAGCTGCCACATGAGCCAGCTGTCGACGGTGCCGAAGGCGAGCTCGCCGCGCGCGGCCTGCTCGCGCGCGCCGGGCACGTTGTCGAGCAGCCAGCGCAGCTTGGTGCCGGAGAAATACGCGTCGATCACCAGGCCTGTCTTCTCGCGGATGGTGTCGGTCATGCCTTCGTCGCGCAACTGCGCGCACAGCGGTTCGGCGCGCCGGTCCTGCCAGACGATGGCGTGGTGCACCGGTTGGCCCGTGGCGCGGTTCCACAGCACGGTGGTCTCGCGCTGGTTGGTGATGCCGATGGCGTGGATGTCGGTGGGCTTGAGCTTGGCCTTGACGAGAACTTCGCGCGCGGTGGCGAGCTGGCTGCGCCAGATTTCCATCGGGTCGTGCTCGACCCAGCCCGGCTGCGGGTAGATCTGCGTCAGCTCCTTCTGCGCGATGGCGACGATGTGGCCCTCGCGGTCGAAAACGATGCTGCGCGAGCTGGAAGTGCCCTGGTCCAGGGCGAGCAGGTAGGTGGTCGTCATTCGTTCTTGTTCCTTCTGTTCGTCTTCAGCTCTCGCGTGCGATCTCCAGGCGCACCTGGGCGGCGTTCAGCAGATCGCTGAAGGGCGCGGGCGGCTCGGCGTCGGTGAAGAGCCGGTCGATCTGCGAGAGCGTGCCCAGCTGGATCATCGCGGGTCGGTTGAACTTGCTCGCGTCGGCGGCCAGCCATACCTCGCGCGCCTGCGCGATGATGGTCTGTGCCACCTTCACCTCTCGCAGGTCGAAGTCGCGCAGCGAGCCGTCGGCCTCGATGCTCGACACGCCGATGAGCGCGATGTCGACCTTGAACTGGCGGATGAAATCGATGGTGGCCTCGCCCACGATGGCGCGGTCGCGCGGGCGCACCGAGCCGCCCGCCACGATCACCTCGCACGAGGCGTTGCCGCTGAGGATGGTGGCCACGTTCAGGTTGTTGGTGATCACGCGCAGGCCCGTGTGGCGCAGCAGCGCCTTGGCGATGGCCTCGGTGGTGGTGCCGATGTTCAGGATCAGCGAACAGTCGTTGGGCACCAGCTGCGCCACGCGGCGGGCGATGCGCGCCTTGCCTTCGGCGTGCAGCGTTTCGCGCTGCTGGTAACCGATGTTCTCCGTGGTCGAACTGGGCACGCGCACGCCGCCGTGGAACCGGGTGAGAAGCCCCTCGTCGGCCAGCCGCTGCACGTCGCGCCGCACGGTCTGCAGGGTCACGCCGAGCATGTCGGCCAGTTGCTCGACGGTGACGGAACCGCGCGCGCGCACGGTGTCCAGGAGGTTGATCTGACGGGGATTGGAGTTCACGGAGGCGTCGTGGAATGCGGGAAGACTGAGGCCAAGAGTACTCGGCGCGTCACTTTAAAGCGAACAAAAACGAATCCAACTAAGGGAAAACTCGGAGGAAAATCGCGCCAAAAGGAATCCAAATGAAAAAACTCGAAAATACAATGGCCGCCGTCAGTGACGAAAGTCACGCTTCAACGGACCCATCTTCTGTGAGCGCTATTCCTTCCGCTTCGCCCGCGCCGGCCACCGACTGCGACGTGCTGATCGTCGGCGGCGGCATCAACGGCTGCGGCATCGCGCGCGACCTCGCGGGCCGCGGCTGGCGCGTGGTGCTGTGCGAAAAGGACGATCTCGCCTCGCACACCTCGTCTTCCTCCACCAAGCTGATCCACGGCGGCCTGCGCTACCTCGAGTACTACGAGTTCTCGCTGGTGCGCAAGGCGCTGCAGGAGCGGGAGGTGCTGCTCAAGAGCGCGCCGCACATCATGTGGCCGCTGCGCTTCGTGATGCCGCACGACCCGTCGATGCGACCGGCGTGGATGATCCGCATCGGCCTGTTCATGTACGACCACCTCGCCCGCCGCGAGGTGCTGCCGGGTTCGCGCAGCGTCGACCTCCGCGCGCACGCGGCCGGCAAGCCGCTGAAGGCGCAGTACAAGCGCGGCTTCATCTATTCCGACGGCTGGGTCGACGATGCGCGCCTCGTGGTGCTCAACGCCCTCGACGCCAAGGCGCGTGGCGCCGAGATCCTGACCCGCACCCGCTGCGTGAATGCCCAGCGCGACGCCGGCGGCTGGACCGCCACCCTGCTGGGCACCGACGGCGCCAAGCGCACGCTGCGTGCCCGCGCGGTGGTCAACGCCGCGGGGCCGTGGGCCGAATCCTTCCTGCGCGGCGTGGCCCAGTCGGCCAAGGGCGAGGCGCTCGCCACCAAGAGCCTGCGCCTCGTGAAGGGCAGCCACATCGTGGTGCCGCGCCTCTTCGAGCACGACCACGCCTACATCTTCCAGAACCCCGACAAGCGGATCATCTTCGCCATTCCCTACCAGGACGAGTTCACGCTGATCGGCACCACCGACATCGAGCTCACCGGCGACGACCCCGGCGCCGCGCGCATCGCGCAGGAGGAGGTCGAATACCTCTGCACCCAGGCCAGCCGCTACTTCGAGAAGCCCATCGCGCCTTCGGACGTGGTGTGGACCTACTCGGGCGTGCGCCCGCTGCTGGACGACGACTCGGGCGACCCATCGGCCGTCACGCGCGACTACATGCTGGAGTCGAACACCACGGCCGCGCCGCTGCTGTCGGTGTGGGGCGGCAAGATCACCACCTTCCGCAAGCTGGCCGAGGACGCCGCCGACGAGGTCGGCCGGATGCTGGGCCAGTCCGCCCAGCAGCGCCCGGCCTGGACCGACGGCGCCTTCCTCGCGGGCGGCGACCTGTCGTCCTGGATCGGCGCCGCCAGGCGGCCCGACGACGACTTCGAGCGCTTCGTCGAAGCCGTGCAGGCCCGTCATCCGTGGCTCGGCAGCCACCTGGCCCGCCGCCTCGCGCGTGCCTACGGCGCGCGCATCGCCGATCTGCTGGGCGATGCCAAGGCCATGGCTGACCTGGGCTGCGAAGTCGCACCCGGCCTGCACGAGCGCGAGCTGCGCTTCCTGCAGGACAACGAATGGGCCGTGAGTGCCGAAGACGTGCTCTGGCGCCGCTCCAAGCTGGGGCTGCACTACACGCCCGAGCAGCGCGAACAGGTCGCGCGCTGGCTGCGGCAACAGCCGCAACAAGCCCGCGCCGGCAGCAACTAGGCCGGACACAAGGGAAGAGAAGAGGAAGAGCGCCAATGCAATTGACACTCGAGCGCGTCACCAAGAAGGTGGGAGCGCAGACATGGCTCTACGAGCAGAGCATCGCGCCCAAGAGCGGCGCGGTCACCGTGCTCCTGGGCGCCACGCAGGCCGGCAAGACCAGCCTGATGAGGCTGATGGCGGGGCTCGATACGCCCACCACCGGCAAGGTGCTGGTCGACGGCAAGGACGTGACCGGCATGCCGGTGCGCGAGCGCAACGTCGCGATGGTCTACCAGCAGTTCATCAACTACCCGTCGCTCAAGGTGGCGGACAACATCGCCTCGCCGCTGAAGCTGCGCGGCGAATCGAACATCGACGCGCGGGTGAAGGCGCTGGCCGACAAGCTGCACATCGGCATGTTCCTCGACCGCTATCCACAGGAACTCTCGGGCGGCCAGCAGCAGCGCGTGGCGCTGGCGCGCGCGCTCGCCAAGAACGCGCCGCTGATGCTGCTCGACGAGCCGCTGGTCAACCTCGACTACAAGCTGCGCGAAGGCCTGCGCGAGGAGCTCACGCAGCTCTTCGCCACCGGCGACTCGACCGTGATCTACGCGACCACCGAGCCCGGCGAAGCCCTGCTGCTGGGTGGCTACACCGCCGTGATGGATGCCGGCGAACTGCTGCAGTACGGCCCCACGGCCGAGGTGTTCCATGCGCCGCAGTCGCTGCGCGTGGCGCGCGCCTTCAGCGACCCGCCGATGAACCTGCTGGCAGGCACGGCCAGCGCCGGCCGCGTGCAGATGGCTGGCGGGCCTGCGCTTTCGCTGGCCTTGCCCGAGAGCGTCTCGGGCCCCGTCACCGTGGGCCTGCGTGCGAGCGCACTGAACGTCGACGCGGGGGAGGGCGACATCGCCCTGCCGGGAAAGGTGGAGCTGGCCGAGATCTCGGGCTCCGACACCTTCGTGCACGTGGAAACCGCGGTCGGCGAACTGGTGGCGCAGCTCACCGGCGTGCACCGCTTCGAGCTGGGTGCCTCGCTCACGCTGTATTTCAGCGCGTCACAGGCCTATGTGTTCGATGCCGGCGAAAAGCTGGCACTGGCGCCCGCATGGCGCAAGGGAGACTAGTCATGGCACGCATCGACCTCGACCTGGCTCACGCCTACCGCCCCAACCCCACGCAGGACAGCGACTACGCGCTGCTTCCGCTGAAGATGAGCTTCCGCGACGGTGGCGCCTACGCCTTGCTCGGCCCCTCGGGCTGCGGCAAGACGACCATGCTCAACATCATCTCGGGCCTGCTGGTGCCTTCGCAGGGCACCGTGACCTTCGACGGCCGCGACGTGACGCGCGCGACGCCGCAGGAGCGCAACATCGCGCAGGTGTTCCAGTTCCCGGTGATCTACGACACCATGACCGTGGCCGAGAACCTCGCGTTCCCCTTGCGCAACCGCAAGATGCCGGCCGACCAGATCAAGAAGCGCGTCGGCGAGATCGCCGAGATGCTCGACATGAGCGGCCAGCTCAACCAGCGCGCCGCCGGCCTTGCGGCTGACGCCAAGCAGAAGATCTCGCTCGGCCGCGGACTGGTGCGCAGCGACGTGTCGGCGGTGCTCTTCGACGAGCCGCTCACCGTGATCGACCCGCACCTGAAGTGGCAGCTGCGCCGCAAGCTCAAGCAGATCCACCGCGAGCTGAAGCTCACGCTGATCTACGTGACGCACGACCAGGTCGAGGCGCTCACCTTCGCGGAAGAGGTGGTGGTCATGACCCGCGGCAAGGCCGTGCAGGTGGGCAGCGCCGACGCGCTCTTCGAACGGCCGGCCCACACCTTCGTCGGGCATTTCATCGGTTCGCCGGGCATGAACTTCCTGTCGGCGCAAAGCGGCAACGGCACCATCGAAGTGGCCGGAACGCCGCTGGTGCCCACGCGCGAACTGCCGCAGGGGCCGCTGAAGATCGGCATCCGCCCCGAGTACCTGCGCCTGTCGAACGCGGGCGCTGCCGGCGCCGTGCCGGCGGTTGTGAAGCAGGTGCAGGACGTGGGCACGCACGTGATGCTGACGGTGGAGGCCGGAGGCAGCCTGCTGAAGGTGCGCCTGCATTCGGACGACCGCTCGCCGGCGGTGGGGGACACGGTGTGGGTGAGGGTGCTCGATACCCACACCTGCTATTACAAGGATGAGGAACTGGTGGCATGAACGCAGCCAACAAACCGATCAACCAGAAGGCCTGGTGGCTCGTGCTGCCGGTGCTGGTCTGCGTGGCCTTCTCGGCCATCGTGCCGCTCATGACGGTGGTCAACTACTCGGTGCAGGACATCATCTCGCCCGAGCGCCGCGTGTTCGTGGGCACCGAATGGTTCGCCGCGGTGATGCGCGACGACGAGCTGCACCAGGCGCTGTGGCGCCAGCTGGGCTTCTCGCTGTCGGTGCTGCTGGTGGAGATTCCGCTGGGCATCGGCCTGGCGCTGTCGATGCCGGCCAAGGGCTGGAAGTCGTCCGCCGTGCTGGTGGTGGTGGCGCTGTCGCTGCTGATCCCGTGGAACGTGGTGGGCACCATCTGGCAGATCTACGGTCGCGCCGACATCGGCCTGCTGGGCCATGCGCTGCAGAAGCTGGGCATCGACTACAACTACACCGGCAGCGCCGCCGACGCGTGGCTCACCGTGCTGGTGATGGACGTGTGGCACTGGACGCCGCTGGTGGCGCTGCTGTGCTATGCGGGCCTGCGCTCCATTCCCGACGCCTACTACCAGGCCGCGCGCATCGACGGCGCGAGCAAGTTCGCGGTGTTCCGCTACATCCAGCTGCCCAAGATGCGCGGCGTGCTCATGATCGCGGTGCTGCTGCGCTTCATGGACAGCTTCATGATCTACACCGAGCCCTTCGTGCTGACGGGCGGCGGGCCGGGCAACGCCACCACATTCCTGAGCCAGTACCTCACGCAGAAGGCCGTGGGCCAGTTCGACCTGGGGCCGGCGGCGGCGTTCTCGCTGATCTATTTCCTGATCATCCTGCTGTTCTGCTTCGTGCTCTACAACTGGATGCAGCGGGTCGGCACGCAGGAAGCGGAGGTGGAGAAATGAACGAGAAGAGATTTCACAAGCGCAGCATCTTCCTGGTGCTGTACATCCTGTTCGCGCTGTTGCCCATCTACTGGATGATCAACATGAGCTTCAAGACGAACGAGGAGATTCTTTCGAGCTTCTCGTTCTTCCCGCAGCAACTCACCTGGTCGAACTACGCGCGCATCTTCACCGACGAGTCGTGGTATTCGGGCTACATCAACAGCCTGATCTACGTGGCGATCAACACGGTGATCTCGCTCACCGTGGCGCTGCCGGCGGCCTATGCCTTCTCGCGCTATTCGTTCCTGGGCGACAAGCACGTGTTCTTCTGGCTGCTGACCAACCGCATGACGCCGCCCGCGGTGTTCCTGCTGCCGTTCTTCCAGCTCTACAGCACGGTCGGTCTGATGGACACGCACCTGGGCGTGGCGCTCGCGCACCTGCTGTTCAACGTGCCGCTGGCGGTGTGGATTCTCGAAGGCTTCATGAGCGGCATTCCGCGCGAGATCGACGAGACGGCGTACATCGACGGCTACTCGTTTCCGCGCTTCTTCCTCACGATCTTCCTGCCGCTCATCAAGGCCGGCGTGGGCGTGGCGGCGTTCTTCTGCTTCATGTTCAGCTGGGTCGAGCTGCTGCTGGCGCGCACGCTCACCAGCGTGAATGCCAAGCCCATCGTGGCGACCATGACGCGCACCGTGAGCGCGTCGGGCATGGACTGGGCGACGCTGGCCGCGGCCGGCGTGCTCACCATCGTGCCGGGTGCCATCGTGATCTGGTTCGTGCGTCACTACATCGCGAAGGGTTTCGCGATGGGTCGTGTTTGAGGAGGCACGGAAATGTTCGATTGGATGGTCTGGACCACTCCGGTGGCCGTGTTCTTCGTCTGCATCGCGTTGATGCTGGTCGGCATGACGATCTGGGAATTGAAGTCGCCCACCACGCTGCGGCGCGGCTGGCTGCCTATGGCCACCACGCGCGGCGACAGGCTCTTCATCGGGCTGCTGTCGGCGGCCTACGTCAACCTGGTCTTCGTCGGCCTGGCGGGCAAGTTCCAGGAATGGTTCAGCCTTGAGGCCGAGCCCTCGGTATGGATCAGCTTCGTGCTGTCGATGGGCCTGCTCGCGCTGGTCATGCGCAAGGGCTGAACGGGCACCGCATTTTTTCCTTCTTCCAGAAGCGTTCCGGCTCTCCGCCTCCCCGGAGCCGTGATCGGACACAACACCGGGGAAGCAACAACCGAGGAGACAGTTCCATGAAGATGCGCTACACGGCATTGGCACTTGCGGCGGCGATGTTCGCCGCGCATGGTGCGGCAACGGCCGGCGAGGCCGAAGCCAAGAAGTGGATCGACAGCGAGTTCCAGCCATCGACCTTGTCCAAGGACAAGCAGATGGAGGAAATGAAGTGGTTCATCGAGGCAGCCAAGAAGCTGCAGGCCAAGGGCGTGAAGGAGATCTCCGTCGTCTCCGAGACCCTGACCACCCACGAGTACGAATCGAAGACGCTGGCCAAGGCCTTCGAGGAAATCACCGGCATCAAGGTCAAGCACGACCTGATCCAGGAAGGCGACGTGGTCGAGAAGCTGCAGACCTCGATGCAATCGGGCAAGTCGATCTACGACGGCTGGGTGTCCGACTCCGACCTGATCGGCACGCACTACCGCTACGGCAAGATCATGTCGCTGACCGAGTACATGGGCGGCGCGGGCAAGGAGTTCACCAACCCCGGCCTCGACCTCAAGGACTTCATCGGCACCAGCTTCACCACCGCGCCCGACGGCCAGCTCTACCAGCTGCCCGACCAGCAGTTCGCCAACCTGTACTGGTTCCGCGCCGACCTGTTCGCGCGCAAGGACCTGCAGGACAAGTTCAAGGCCAAGTACGGCTACGACCTGGGCGTGCCGCTGAACTGGAGCGCCTACGAAGACATCGCCGAGTTCTTCAGCACCGACGTGAAGACCATCGACGGCAAGCCGATCTACGGCCACATGGACTACGGCAAGAAGGACCCGTCGCTGGGCTGGCGCTTCACCGACGCATGGCTGTCGATGGCCGGCGCGGCCGACAAGGGCATCCCCAACGGCATGCCGATCGACGAGTGGGGCATTCGCGTGGCCGCCGACAAGTGCACGCCCACCGGCGCCTCCGTGGCCCGTGGCGGCGCCACCAACTCGCCGGCCGCCGTGTACGCGCTGACCAAGTACATCGACTGGATGAAGAAGTACGCGCCCAAGGAAGCCATGGGCATGACCTTCGGCGAAGCCGGCCCGGTGCCCGCGCAGGGCCAGATCGCCCAGCAGATCTTCTGGTACACGGCCTTCACCGCCGACATGACCAAGAAGGGCCTGCCCGTGGTGAACGAGGACGGCTCGCCCAAGTGGCGCATGGCCCCCGGCCCGAACGGCCCGTACTGGAAGCAGGGCATGCAGAACGGCTACCAGGACGTGGGCTCGTGGACCTTCTTCAAGGGCCATGACGCCAACAAGACGGCCGCAGCATGGCTCTACGCGCAGTTCATCACCGCCAAGACCACCTCGCTGAAGAAGTCGATCACCGGCCTGACCTTCATCCGCGACAGCGACATCCGCTCTGACTACTTCACCCAGAACGCCAACAAGTACGGCGGCCTGATCGAGTTCTACCGCAGCCCCGCGCGCGTGGCCTGGACCCCGACCGGCACCAACGTGCCCGACTACCCCAAGCTGGCCCAGCTGTGGTGGAAGAACGTGGCCGAGGCCGTGACGGGCGAGAAGACCCCGCAGAAGGCCATGGACAACCTGGCCGACGAGATGGACAACGTGATGGCCCGCCTGGAACGCGCAGGCATGGCCAAGTGCGCGCCCAAGCTCAACCCGAAGGGCGACCCGGCCAAGTACCTGAGCGACGACCACGCCCCGTGGAAGAAGCTGGCCAACGAGAAGCCGAAGGGCGAGACCATCGACTACAACAAGCTGCTGACCGCCTGGAAGGAAGGCAAGGTGCGCTGAGCGCCGGGCTACCCCAGCACTCTGCTGCAGACAGGGCCGTGCCGCGAGGCGCGGCCCTTTTTTTGTGCCCTTTTCCGCATTGCCGGCCGCTCGACCGTCGTTTGATCGCAATTTGACCGCTTCGAGCGTCTGATTGATGCGACGCCATGACCAATGGCAGATGCGTTTGCAGGGTGCTTCGCTTACATTCGACGGCCCCCGAAATGACCGAGCCAGTGAATTCCAGCCTTTCCAGCCCTTCCGACACGTCTTCGAGCGTCAAGCGCGTCCTCGTCCTGCGCTACTCGCAGTCCGGCCAGCTCGACGAGGTCGCCGACCGGATCGTCGCGCCGCTGAAGGCGGACCCGGCCATACAGGTGCACGAGGAAGTACTGCGGCCCCGGCAGCCGTACCCCTTTCCCTGGCCCTTCCTGAGCTTCTTCGACGCCTTCCCCGAGTCGGCCCACATGAAGCCACAGCCGCTGGCGCCGCTCACGCTCACGGGCGACGAGGATTTCGACCTCGTCGTGCTCCCGTACCAGGTGTGGTTCCTGGCACCCTCGCAGCCGGTGGCGGCCTTCCTCAAGCATCCGGTGGCGGCCCGGCTGCTCAAGGGCAAGCCGGTGGTCACGGTCATCGCCTGCCGCAACATGTGGCTGCTGGCGCAGGAAAAGCTCAAGGGCATGCTCGACGACGTGGGCGCGCGGCTCATCGACAACGTGGTGCTCACCGACCCCGGCCCCACGCTCGCCACCTTCTTCACCACGCCGGCCTGGCTCATCTGGGGCCGCAAGCGCGGCTTCTGGGGCATGCCCGACGCCGGCCTCAGCACCGGGCAGATCGCGGGTACGGCCCGCTTCGGCCGGGCCCTGCGCGACGCGCTGCACAAGAACCTGGAGCGCGGCACGCAGCCGCTGCTGGCCGGCCTGGGCGCGGTACAGGCCAACGCCAGGCTGCTCATCAGCGAGAAGGCCGGCACGCGCAGCTTCTACCTCTGGGGCAAGCTCATCATGGCCGCCGGCGGGCCCGGCGCATGGCAGCGCAAGCCGCTGCTGCTGCTGTACGTGCTGTTCCTGCTGGTACTGATCATCACGGTGGTGCCCGTGAGCCTGAGCCTGCAGGCGCTTCTGCGACCTCTGTTCAGGGGGTGGCTGACTAGAATGACGGCCAAATTCGAGTGCCCGTCGGGCTCAGCCACGGACCGCACCCCTCTCTATGACGACTGATGTCTTCCTGACCCGTACTGCCGCTTTCCTGCCCTTTGCCCCGGTCAGCAATGAAGACATCGAAGACGTCCTCGGTCGCATCGGCGGCAAGGCGTCCCGCGCGCGGCGGCTGATCCTTCGCAGCAACGGCATCCAGTCGCGCCACTACGCCATCGACCGCGCCACCGGCGAGCTGGCGATGACCAACGCCCAGCTCACCGCCAGCGCGATCCGCGCGCTGGGCGACGTGGGGCGCGTCGACTGTCTCGTCACCGGCACCTCGCTGCCCGACCAGCTCATGCCCAACCACGCCGTGATGGTGCACGGCGAGCTCGGCTGGCCGCGGCTCGAAGTGGTGGCCTGCGCGGGCATCTGCCTGGCCGGCGCCGCCGCGCTGAAGCATGCGTGGCTCTCGGTGCGCGCGGGCGACGCCCGGCGCGCGGTCGCCACCGGCTCCGAGCTGGCCTCGGCCGTGATGCGCGGCTCGCGCTTCGAGGCCGAGTTCGAACACAAGATCGAAGCGCTGGAGGCGCGGCCCGAACTGGCCTTCGAGAAGGACTTCCTGCGCTGGATGCTCTCCGACGGCGCCGGCGCCGTGCTGCTGGAGAACGCGCCGCGCGGGCCGCTGTCGCTGCGCGTCGACTGGATCGACCTTTCCTCGGCCGCGCACGAACTGCCGGCCTGCATGTACGCAGGCGCCGAGAAGAACGCCGAAGGTGGCCTCGACGGCTGGGCGCGCAAGTCGCCCGAAGAGTGGCGCAGCGAATCCACCTTTGCTGTGAAGCAGGACGTGCGCCTGCTCAACGAGAACATCGTGCGGGCCACGCTGGCCGAGCCGCTGGCCGAAGTCATCGAGCGGCGCGGACTGAAGCCGGCGGACGTCGACTGGTTCCTGCCGCACCTCTCGTCGCAGTATTTCGTGGAGTCCGTGAGCCGGGCCCTCGAAGAGCTGGGCTTCCCGATCCCGCGCGAGCGCTGGTTCAGCAACCTCGCGACCAAGGGCAACACGGGCTCGGCCTCGCCTTACATCATGCTCGACGAGCTGTTCCGCTCGGGCCGCATCAAGCCCGGCCAGAAGCTGCTGATGTTCGTGCCCGAGAGCGGCCGTTTCTCGAGCGGCTTCATCCACATGGAGGCGGTGGCATGAGGTACTCCCCCAGGCTTGCCCACTTCGTGTGGCCGCCCACCCCCTCGCCGGAGGCAACACCAGCGGCCCGGCAAAGCCGGTTCCGCGGTGTTCCTGGACCAAAACCACTGTTGACGGACGCGGGAGAGTGAGATGGATCTGGATGCAGTACCGCAGGAGGGCAACGCGACCCTCGACGGCCACTCGAAGCTGATGTACGCGCGCGATGCGCAGGGCCGCGTGGTCACCACCACCTCGCGCGGCTGGGAGGCGGAGGAGATCGTCACCAGCCACGCGGTCGACGTGCTGGTCGAGCAGGCCCGCGTCGCGAAGGAGCGCGTGAAGGCCGGCCTGGCCTCGCCGCTCGAATACTGGATGTACGAGCGCCGCATGGACGTGGCACTGCTCTCTCAGACCAGCGGCTTCTGGCAGTGGCGCGTGCGCCGCCATCTGCAGCCGCGCCATTTCGCCGCGCTCTCGCCGGCACAGCTTGCACGCTACGGCGAGGCGCTGGGCCTGCCCGTTTCCACCTTACAGGGGCTGCCGTGAACTTCCAGCACCAACAGGCGGCGCATTGCGAAAGCGGCGTCATCTCCAGCCTCATGCGCCACCACGGCGCGCCGATGAGCGAGAGCATGGCGCTGGGGCTTTCGTCCGCGCTCTCGTTCGCGTACCTGCCCTTCATCAAGCTGTCGGGCCTGCCGCTCATCTCGTATCGCATGCCGCCCAAGGCCATCATCAAGGGCCTCTTGGCGCCGATGGCCGCGCGCTTCCGCTTCGAGACCTTCGCCAGCGCCGAGGCCGGCCAGCGCCGGCTCGACGCGCTGCTGGCCGACGGCAAGCTGGTGGGCCTGCAGACCTCGGTGTACTGGCTGCCGTACTTTCCGCCGAACATGCGCTTCCACTTCAACGCGCACAACCTGCTGGTGTACGGCAAGGACGGCGACGACTACCTCATCAGCGACCCGGTGTTCGAGGAGCCCGTGCGCTGCCCGAGCGGCGACCTCGCGCGCGCCCGCTTCGCCAAGGGCGTGCTGGCGCCCAAGGGCCTCATGTACTACCCGCAGGCCATCGAGCGCAAGGCGGTGGACGCTGCCTCGGTGGTCAAGGCCATCCGCAAGACGGTGCGCACCATGCTCGCGCCCATTCCCATCGTCGGCGTGCGCGGCATGCGCACGCTGGCCGCTCGCATGCAGAAGCTGTCGCCGGCCGATCCGCGAAGCGTGGACTTCATCGGCCACCTGGTGCGCATGCAGGAAGAAATCGGCACGGGCGGGGCGGGCTTCCGCTTCATCTACGCGGGCTTCTTGCAGGAGGCGGCGCAGCTGCTCGACAAGCCGCAGCTGCAGCAGATGTCGGAGCGGCTCATCGCCATCGGCGACGGCTGGCGCGCCTTCGCGCTGAAGGCGGCGCGCATGGTGAAGGGGCGCGAGGCTGTCGATCCTGTCGCGCTGGCCGCGAAGCTGCGCGAGCAGGCCGAGCAGGAGGAAAGCTTCTTCCGCGACCTGAAGGCCGCCGTCGCCTGATGCTGGAGCTGCGCGAGCTCGCCTACCGCTACCCGCATGCCGACGCGCTCGCGTTGGCCGGGGTATCGCTGGCGGTGCCGCGCGGCAGCGTGCTGGGCCTTTTGGGGCCGAATGGCGCTGGCAAGACCACGCTGATCTCGCACCTGTCGGGCGCGCTGGCGGTGCAGTCGGGCGAGATCCGCATCGACGGCCAGCCGTTGAAGGAGGTGCGGGCCAGGGCGCCCACGCGCATCGCGGTCGCGCCGCAGGAGCACGCCTTCTATCCGATGCTGACCGTGGCCGAGAACCTTGCCGTGTTCGCCGCGGCCGGCCGCCTTTCGGCGGCGCGCAAGAGGCAGCGCATCGAGGCCTGCACGCAGTTCGCGCAACTGGAGCAGTTCGCCGCCGTGCGCGCCGAGCGGCTCTCGGGCGGCCTCAAGCGCCGGCTCAACCTGGCCATCGCGCTGCTGCCCGAGCCCGAGCTGATGCTGTTCGACGAGCCCACGGTGGGTGTCGATCCGCAGTCGCGCGCCTTCATCCTCGACGCCATCAAGAGCCTTGCGCAGCAGGGTGCGGCGGTGATCTACGCTTCGCACTACATGGAGGAGATCGAGGCGATCGCCGACCGCGTGGCGATCCTCGACCGCGGCCACGTGCTGCGCGAAGGTTCGTTGGAAGAACTGCTGTCGAAGAGCGCGATGCTGCTCACGCTGGCCGCCGACGGGCTCGATGCCGGCATGCTCTCGCGCTTCGGCACGGTGGAGCAGGGGGGCGTGCACTGGCGCATCCACCTGCACCCCGGCAGCGGCCCGGCGCCGGTGCTGGCCGCGCTGGAGGCCGAGGGCATCGAGGTGCGCCACGCCGAGTTCGGCCGCCATGACCTGGAGCAGCTCTTCATGGCGCTCACCCACCGCTCGCTGCGCGACTGAACAGGCCACAGCCATGCTGCTCGCGCTCATCAAGAAAGAATTGATCGCCCTCACGCGCGACATGCACGGCCTGGCCGCGCTGTTCCTGATGCCGATGGTTTTCATCGTGCTGATGTCGCTCACGCTGAAGGACATCTACCGCCCGCCGCTGGCCGAACTGAGCTATGCGATCGACATGCACGACACCGCGACGCCCGCGCAGTGGCTCAAGCAGCTCTGGCAGCGCGGCCATGGCGCGCCACAGCCGCTGGGCGCCGACTGGCAGGAACGGCTGCGCAACGGCTCGCTGAAGTACGTGATCGTGATGGAGCCTGGTCTTTCCGAAGAGCTGGAGTCGGCCGCGCTCTCGACCGAGGCGCGCATCCGGCTGCTGACCGAGCCGGGCATCGATGCCAACCTGTTCAACGCATTGCGCGCCGAGCTCATCGGCGCATCGGGCGAGCTCAAGGCGCGCCTTGCGCTGGCTGTGCCGGGCACGGCCGGCCCGGCGCCGGAGGCATCCATCCAGGCGATGGTGCATGCCGAGCGTTTCTCCACCGCCGGGCCGCGGCCGACCTCGGTGCAGCAGAACGTGCCGGCCTGGCTGGTGTTCGGCATGTTCTTCGTGGTGGCATCGCTGTCCAGCCTGTTCGTGCAGGAGCGCAGCTCGGGCGCGCTCGGCCGGCTGCAGAGCCTGGGCGTTTCGCGCGGCATGCTGCTGGCGTCGAAGGCGCTGCCATACCTGGGCGTGAACGCGCTGCAGGCGGTGCTGATGCTGGCGGCCGGCATCTGGTTCATGCCGCTGGTCGGCGGCGATGCGCTCTCGCTCGCGGGCATCCACTGGGGCGCGTTGCTGCTGTCGCTGGCGGCGGTGAGCCTGGCGGCCGTGAGCTTGTCGCTGGCGCTGGCCTGCGTGGTGCGAAGCCATGCGCAGGCCGCGACCTTGGGGCCGATGGTCAATGTGCTGATGGCGGCGGCGGGCGGCATCATGGTGCCCAAGTTCGTCATGCCGGGCTTCATGCAGCGGCTGGTCGAGATCTCTCCGATGAACTGGGGGCTGGAAGCACTGCTGACCGTGCTGCTGCGCGGCGGCGGCGTGGCCGATGCCCTGCCGCAGATCGGCCGGCTGGTCGCGTTCGCGGCGCTGATGTTCGTCGTGGCCGTTTTTCTTTTCCGCAGGCGCGCATCGTGAGCATCACCGTCACCCCCGAATTCATCGCCAGCCTCAAGGCCATGGTGCTCGAAGCCGTCGAGAAAGGCGAGCCGGCCGGCGGCCTGGGCGACGACGAGCCGCTCTTCGGCCCCGAGGCCCGGCTCGACCTCGATTCGCTCGACGCCCTGCAGGTGTCGATGACGATCCAGCAGCGCTTCGGCGTGCGCATGCCCGACAGCAAGGAAACGCGCCGGGCCCTGAGCTCCATCGCCCACCTCGCGGCGCATCTCGCGCAAGCGGGCAAGGCATGAGCGGTGTCCATCTGGCCGGCATGGGGCTGGCCTGTGCGCTGGGCGACGACATGCGCTCGGCGCTTGCGTCGCTCAAGCGCGGCGGAGTGCCGACCAGGCCAGTGACCGTGGCCGACGGCATCCGCTGGCCGGTCCATGCGCTGGCTCCGAGGCCGGGCGACTGGACGCAGCGCCTGCGCGACACGGTGCGCGAGGTGGTCGCGCAGACCGGCGACTGGGGCGATCGCACCGCGCCGCTCTTCGTGGCGTCGTCCTCGCTCGACATCGGCTTCATGGAACACGAGAAGCAGGACCTGCGCCTCGGCGGCGACCTGCAGGACTTCGCCGACGTCGTGGCCGGTTCGCTTGGCTGGCAGGGGCCGGTGTTCACCGTGTCCACCGCCTGCACCTCGGCGCTGAATGCGGTGCTGGCTGCCGCCGACCTGATCCGGGCCGGCGAAGCCGATGAAGCGCTGGTGATCGGCGCAGAGATGGGCAACCGCTTCACGGTGGCCGGCTTCGGCGCGATGCAGCTGCTGTCGCCCGCTGGCGCCCGGCCCTTCGGTGAAGGGCGCGACGGACTGGTGCTCGGCGAGGCGGTGGCGGCGCTGCGGCTGGGCTCGCGTCCGGCGCGCTGGCAGATTGCCGGAGGCGCCAACGTGGTCGACGGACGCAATCCCTCGGGCACCGAGGCCAGCGCCGTGCATGCGATGTGCCGCGGCGCGCTGGAGCAGGGCGGATTGCAGCCCGGCGACATCGATCTCATCAAGGTACAGGCCGCCGGCAGCCCTGTCAACGATGCCATCGAGGCCGAGGCGCTGAAGCAGGTGTTCGGACCGCTGCCGCCGCTGGTGTCGCTCAAGCCGGCGCTGGGGCATACGCTGGGCGCCTCGGGGGCGGCGGAACTGGCCTTGCTGGTCGGCTGCATCGAAGGAGGGGTGTGGCCGATCGTCGGCTATCCGATCGATACCTCGCTCGACATCGAACTCAGTACCCAGCTGCCGCAGAGGCTGCGCAACATCCTGCTGAATTTCGCCGGCTTCGGTGGCGGACATGCCTCGCTGGTGTTGAAGGACACGGCGCCATGACTGCGTGGCTCACCGTTGCTCACTTCGTGGCGCATCCGCCGCCCGCCGACTGGCGCGAGGATCTGGCACGCCGCATCGGCCGCAAGCCGCGCCGCGTCGGCATGTGGACCGAGCTGGCGATGTATGGCGCGCGCTGCTGTCTCGACGCCGCTGGCGAGGCGGCGTTGCCGGCCGACGCGCGCATCCGCGTCTCCAGCCAGCGCGGCGCATGGGGCGCGACGCACGCGGGGCTGACGCAGCTCGATGCCGGGTTGCCGATGCCTTTCACCTTCATGCAGAGCCAGCCGGCGTTGATGCTGGCGGAGGTCGGCCGCTGCCTCGGTTGGCAGGGCGACGCCAGCTTTGCGCTGTGCCGCGAACCGGAGCGCGTGCTGCAGCTTGCGAAGCTGGGCGCCTCGCGCGACGGGCTGCTGTTCGGCATCGTGGAAGAGGAGCGCAACGGAGAACCGGCGCGCTCGGAGTGGTGGCGGCTGGTGCCGGCCTGAAGCCTCAGCCTGCGATGGAGCGCTGCAGATTGGCGCGTGCACGTGCTTCCAGCTGTTCGTGCATGCGCGGCGTGGCGTAGATGGCGTCGCGGTCCAGGAAGCGCTGAAGGATCGCACGGCGACGCGGCAGCCGCACTTCATCGGGAACGAAGGCGTATTCGGCCTGCACCTGCCGCTCGTATTCGTCGAATCGCGCGCGCTCGGCGCCGAGGATCGACAGGTCGATGTCTATCAGCAGTTCGGCGTCGCGGCCCTGGGGCACGGCGTCGTGGCGCGTCGCCATCACGAGCGCATGGACGCGCTCGGCCGCATCCGCCGCGGCGCCGGCTTCGAGCAGGGCCTGCCGCGCCCAGTCCGCGCTGCGCGCCTCGTTGTCATGTGCATGCACGTCGTAGATCGCGTCGTGGAACCACAGCGCCAGCGCGACTTCGCCGGGGTGCTCGGCCAGCGCCTTCTCGCGCTCGAACCACGCGAGGCATTCGCCCAGGTGCTGCATGGTGTGGTAGTGGCGCTGCGGCTCGGCGTAGCGGCGCTGGAGTTCGTCGCATAGCGCGTCGTCGGGCGAGGCGACGCCCAACGCCTGCCACGCGCCGTTCCAGTTCGCCAGCAGCGCCTCGGGCGTCATCGGGCCGCCTGTTGCTGCTGCTCCATCGCCGCCTTGACTTCCTGTCCCAGGTCGAGCACGGACATGGCGTAGTAGCTGCTCCAGTTGTAGCGTGTGATCACGTAGAAATTGCGCGTGCCGGCCACGTAGGTCGGCGGCATGTCCAGGCCGTTCTGCAGCTCGACCAGCGCGAACAGGCCCTTGTGGTTGATGCCGTCGCCCTCGGGCACCGCGCCCGCGGCCACGAAGCTGTCGGCGCTGAAGGTCGGCAGGATGTCTGGCGCCAGCAGCAGCGCCTTCTGCAGCCGTGCCTCTTCGAAGTGCACGGGGTAGATGGCGGGCACGCCCGGCTGCCAGCCGAAGGCCTTGAAGTAGTTGGCGACCGAGCCGATCACGTCGGCCGGGTTGTTGACGAGGTCGATGCGGCCGTCGCCGTCGAAGTCGACCGCGTACTTGGCGATGCTGCTGGGCATGAACTGCGGCATGCCCATGGCGCCGGCGTAGCTGCCCACGGGCACCAGCGGGTCTTCGGCGGTGCGGCTCTCGGTGCTCAGGAAGCTTTCGAGCTCGCCACGGAAGAAGGCCCGGCGGTCGGCCGCGCGTGGATGGCCGTCAGGAAAGTCGAACGAGAGCGTGGCCAGCGCGTCGATCACGCGGAAGTTGCCCATGTTGCGGCCGTAGATGGTCTCCACGCCGATGATGCCGACGACGATCTCCGGCGGCACGCCGTACACCTGCTCGGCGCGCGCCAGCGTGTCGGCATTGGCGCGCCAGAAGCGCACGCCGGCGGCGATGCGCACCGGGTCGATGAAGCGGCCGCGGTAGGTCTGCCAGTTCTTCACTGTGCCCACCGGACCCGGCAGCATCAGCCGCGGCACGTTGGGCAGGAAGCGCGCGCTGCCGATGGTGGCGCGCACCCATTCGCGGTCGAGGCCGCGGCGCTCGGCGACGTCGTCGGCGAACTGCATCGCGTCGTCGCGCGTGGCGTAGGGCGTGCTGCCGCGCACGGGGCTGGCGGCCCCGGCGCGGCCGTTGATGGACTTCTGGGCCAGGGCCCCCGTGGACCATGCGAAGCCGCAGGCGGCCAGGAGGACTGCGGCCGCCGTGGCGGTGCGCGAAGGCTTGGGAAGAAGGAATCGCATGGGCCCATTGTGCCGTCCGCCCGCACGGGCCTTCTTCAGCGACACATGTGGTTTCAGCCCCTTGCCGGATTGGCGCTGGGCCAGGCGAGCCGGCGGAACTCGGTGCGCAGCGCAGAAAGCGACTGCGGCGAGGCCGGCGCATAGCGCTGCGCCTCCAGCTTGAGCAGCCAGTCGCGCACGGATCGGGCGGCGGGGCCGAAGCGGGCGTCGGCCTCCTGCGCCATCTGGCGCGGCGGCGTGGTCTCGGGCAGCTTCAGTCCGGCCTTGGCCAGGCGTGCGCGGGCCTGGCCCAGCAGGCGCAGCCACGGGTCGTGCCGGCTGCGCTCCCACAGCGTCCAGCCGGCACCGGCCAGGCTGGCGGCCACCAGCAGGTAGAGCAGCACATAGGCCAGGTCTTCGAGGCTCGGCGCATCGAAGCCGATGTTCTTCAGCAGGTTGAGCTGGCGGCTCTGCGTGTAGTTGAGCACCCACTGGTTCCAGCCGTTGTTCACGGCCTCCCAGGCGGCGCGCAGGTTCTGCGCGAGCGTGGGGCTCATCGAGCCGATGGCGCCCGCGAACAGGCCGGGTTGCGGGGTCAGGCGCTGGAACTGGCCGATGCGTCCCGGCGCGACGGAGCCGGTGGGGTCCACGCGCATCCAGCCGGTGCCTTCCTGCCATATCTCCGCCCAGGCGTGGGCATCGCTCTGGCGCACGATCCAGTAGTTGTCGACGTTGTTGAGCTCGCCGCCCTGGTAGCCGGTGACGATGCGCGAGGGGATGCCCAGGTTGCGCATCAGCACCACGAAGGCCGAGGCGATGTGCTCGCAGAAGCCTTCCTTGCGGTCGAACCAGAACTCGTCGGCGGTGTCGTTGCCGTAGACGCCCGGCTCCAGCGTGTAGCTGTAGCCGCCGGTGCGCAGGCGGCGCAGCGCGGCCTGCACGAAGGCCTGCGTGTCGGCCTGGGCCAGCGCGGGGTCGGCGCGCATCTCGGCGGCCAGCGCGGCGGTGCGCGGATTGGTGCCGGGCGGCAGCGAGAGGTAGGCCTGCAGCTGGCCGCCGGTGCGCTTGAGCGGGCCGCTCTGGAACTGCGTGTAGCTCTCGGCGCTGTAGCGCACGAGGTCGTTGATGGGGCGGCTGGCGAACCACTGCAGGTCGGGCGTGCCGCTGACCTCGAAGCCGGGCACCTCGGGCGCTTGCTGCGCGACGTCGAGCGTCAGCAGCCAGGGGCGGTTGCTGGCTTCGAGCGTCACTTCGTAGCGCACCGGTGCGCCGCTCACGCGCAGGTTGGAGGCCCACTGCGAGCCGCGCGCCCAAGAGGGCAGCGCGGTCCACTCGCGGCCGTCGAACTGCGCCAGCACCGGTCCGCGGAAGTACAGCTGGCTCTGCGGCGGCGCGCGGCCGTCCTCGAACTTGATGCGCGCGGCGATGCGGTCGTCGAGTGCCAGTTCGGCGATGGTGCCCACGCGCATGGTGTTCGACAGGCCGCTGCGCCCCATCATCGCGTCGCTGGGCGTTCCCCACAGCGGCGCGAAGCGCGGGAACAGCAGGAACAGCGCGAGCATGATCGGCGCGCCCGCCAGCGCCATCCACCCGGCGGTGCGCGCGGCCTGCATCAGCGGCGGCCGGCCCACGGGCATGTGCGCGTTGACCAGCGCGGTCAGCAGGCCCAGCAGTGCCAGCAGCATGGTGAAGGCCGTCAGCAGCGACTGCGAGTAGAAGAAGTTCGTGAGCATCGCGAAGAAGCCCAGGAAGAAGACGACGAAGGCATCGCGCCGCGCGCGCAGCTCCAATGTCTTGAGCGCGAGCAGGCTCACGATCAGCGTGACGCCCGCGTCGCGGCCCAGCAGCGTGCGGTGGGTGGCGTAGGTGGCGCCCAATATCAGCGCCAGCAGGGCGAGGCGCCACCACCGGCCGGGAAGCGGACGCGCCTGCACGGCAAGCGAGGCGCGCCACAGCAGCACCATCGCGGTGAGGGACGAGCACCACCACGGCAGGTTCTCGATCTGCGGCAGCAGGATCAGGCCGATCACGCAGAGAAGAAAAAGGGTGTCCCGCGCGTCGCGCGGCAGCGAGGCGAGTTCGCGCATCACTCTGTTCATGCGGCGCTTCCGTTCAGCAGAGGGCCAGGGCCTCGAGGCAGGCCCGGCGGTGGGCCTCGCCCTGGGAGGGCTTCACGACCCGGCCGGCCACCCGCAGGCCGTAATCGACACCCAGGCGGTCGGCCATCAGCACCCAGGCGCACAGGCGCGAGAGTCGGCCTTCGGTGTCGGCGAGGCCGGTGGCCTGCGCATCGAGCCAGAGCTGCTCGCGCTGGGCCTGCTGGGTATCGCGGCTGACCAGGTCTTCGGAGCCGGTCGCCTGCGCGCGCGCTGCCTTCTTCCAGACCACGAGCTTGAGCGGATCGCCGCGGCGGTAGGCGCGCACGCCGTCGTATTCGCCGGCGCTGTGGGCGCGCATCGAGGCGGTCAGCGCGGCCGGCCCGGAAAGGGGCTCGCCCGGCGGCAGCGGCGGCGGATGGGCTTCGGGCGTGGGGTAGACCAGCATCTGCGCGGCCGGCCGCCAGACCGTCCACACACGGAAGGTGCCGAGCGGAAAGCGTGTTTCGGCCGTGAGCGGCGGCACCGGGTGCAGCCCGCGCCGCTCGGGCTGGAAGGCGATCTCGACGGTGGAGGTGCCTTCGGCCGGCACGTCGGTCCAGGCCCATTGCCCGCTGCCGCGCACCGCCATGCCGATGCCGTAGCGCACGCGCCGCCTTGTGTTGTGGAGCACAACCCGGAAGACGGCAGCGGCGCCTGCGTAGTGCGCCTCTGGCTGGACCATGTGCATCGCCAGCCCGCGCAGCGTGCCGTGGCACACGTGCATGCCCACGGCCACGCTGCCGGCCAGAAGAAACGTCAGCAGGTAGCCCAGGTTGAGCTGGTAGTTGATCGACGCGATCAGCAGCACCAGCAGCGTCGCCCCCAGCGTCCAGCCGGCCCGCGTGGGCAGGATGTAGACGTTGCGCTGGGTGAGTTCCAGCGTGTCGGAGGGCGCGCGGCGCGACAGGAACCAGCCGTCGATGCGCGCGCGAAGGGCGCCTGCAGGGTTCACGGCAAGGGCACGGCGGCGATCATGGCGCGCACCTGTTCGACGGCGCCCCGTCCGGCATCGCCCACGGGCGTAAGGCGGTGGGCGATGGTCTGCGGCAGCACGGCCTGCACGTCGTCGGGCGCGACATAGTTGCGGTTGGCCAGCAGCGCCTGCGCCTTGGCCGCGCGCAGCACCGCGATGCCGGCACGCGGCGACAGGCCCTGCATGAACCATCGGCCGGAGCGGGTGGCGGCGATCAGGTCCTGCACGTAGTTGAGCAGCGCGTCGGCCGCGTGCACCTGCTGCACGCGCTGCTGCAGCGCGGTGAGCTCGCCGGCGGTCAGCATCGCGGGCAGGGTGGCCAGCATCTCGCGGCGGTCGATGCCGGCGAGCAGCTGGCGCTCGGCGGCACGGTCGGGGTAGCCGAGCGAGATGCGCATCAGGAAGCGGTCGAGCTGCGACTCGGGCAGCGCGAAGGTGCCGAGCTGGTCCTGCGGGTTCTGGGTGGCGATCACGAAGAAGGGCGAGGGCAGGGGGCGGGTTTCGCCCTCGACGGTGACCTGTTTCTCTTCCATGGCCTCCAGCAGCGCGCTCTGGGTCTTGGGGCTGGCGCGGTTGATTTCGTCGGCCAGCAGCACCTGCGCGAAGATCGGCCCGGGGTGGAAGGTGAAGGCCTGCTGGCCCCGGTCGTAGATCGCCACGCCCGAAAGGTCGCCCGGCATCAGGTCGGCGGTGAACTGCACGCGGGAGAACTGCAGCCCGAAGGTGTGCGAGAGCGCGTGGGCGAGGGTGGTCTTGCCCACGCCCGGCACGTCCTCGATCAGCAGGTGGCCGCCCGCCAGCAGGCAGGCCACGCAGTCGCGAACCTGGGCCTCTTTGCCCACGATCACCGTGTTAAGCTGAGTTAACAAAGTGGCTAGCTTTGCGGCAACGTCCATATTTGTATCCATATGCAAACGATACCGTAAGACCCGCCGGCCCCATGCTGCGTGAGGTCTAGACGTGGCGATAGAGACACATGGGCAAGACAGGCTACTTCACACACCGGGACTTCTGGAAGCACGACATGGGCGCAGGGCATCCCGAGTGCCCCGGCCGGCTCGATGCCATCGAGGACCGCCTCCTGCTCACCGGCGTGGGCGACGCGCTGGAGCACCGCGAGGTGCCGCTGGCCACGCTGGAGCAGCTCACCCGGGCGCACAGCGCGGAGCACGTCGAGTTCCTGGAGGCCCTGCACCAGCGCCTCGTGGCCGACGAGCCCGCCGGCGGCCCCGACCACGCGCAGGTCGACCCCGACACCACGCTCACCCGCTACACCCTGCTGGCCGCGCGCCGCGCCGCCGGTGCTGCGATCGCCGCCACCGACGCCGTGATCGCCGGCGACCTGGAAAACGCCTTCTGCTCGGTGCGCCCGCCCGGCCACCATGCCTGCCGGGAGCAGGCGATGGGCTTCTGCTTCTTCAACAACGTCGCCATCGCCGCGCGGCACGCCATCGAGGCGCACGGCATCGAGCGCGTGGCCATCGTCGATTTCGACGTGCACCACGGCAACGGCACCGAGGACATTCTTTCCAACGACCCGCGCGTGCTGATGGTCGGCTTCTTCCAGCATCCGTTCTACCCGTACAGCGGCACCAGCCACCCGGCGCCGAACATGCTCAACCTGCCGATCCCGGCGTACACCCGGGGCATGGATGTGCGCGAGATGATCGAGGCGACCTGGATGCCGCGGCTGGAAGAATTCAAGCCGCAGATGATCTTCGTCAGCGCCGGCTTCGACGCGCACCGCGAGGACGACCTGGGCCAGTTGGGCCTCAACGAGAACGACTTCGCCTGGATCACGGGCCGCATACACGATGTTGCCAGGCGGCATTCCAAGGGCCGTATCGTCTCGATGCTCGAAGGCGGCTACAACCTCGACGCGCTGGCGCGCAGCGTGGAAGCCCACATCCGCGTGCTGGCGGCGCTGTGACGCAGCGGGCGCTGTCGGCGCCCGTTTCTTCTCTCAATAGATGAATTTCAACGACTTCCTCCAACGGCTGAACCAGGTCGACGCGCGCGGCCTGGGCATCGAACTGGTCGCGCTGGTGGCCTGCGTGGCGCTGGCCTGGGCCATCTGCAAGTGGTTCGGCCGCGACCAGCCCAAAGACTCGATCTGGTTCGGCGAGAGCACCTTCGACGGGCTGCTGTTCCCGCTGCTGGCGCTGGTTTTCACCGACCTGGCCCGGCGAGCGGCGCTCGACTTCCAGACCGTGCTGGTGCTGCGCATCGCGGTGCCGGTGTTCCTGTCGCTGGCGGTCATCCGGCTCTTTGCGCGGGTGCTCAGGGCGGTGTTCCCGGCCTCCAACCTCGTCAGGCTGATCGAGCGCACCATCTCCTGGCTGGCCTGGATCGCGGCGGTGCTCTGGATCGTGGGGCTGCTGCCGCCGGTGCTGGCCGAACTCGACGACATCACGCTCGCCTTCGGCAAGACGCGGGTGAGCCTGCAGACCATCTTCCAGGGCGTGCTGTCGGCTGGCGTGGTGCTGATGATCTCGCTGTGGATCTCCAGCACCATCGAGAAGCGCATCCTGCGCGAGGCGGTTTCCGACCTTTCGATGCGCAAGGTGGCCTCGAACGCGGTGCGCGCCTTCCTGCTGCTGGTGGGCCTGCTGTTCGCGCTCTCGGCGGTTGGGGTGGATCTCACGGCGCTTTCGGTGCTGGGCGGCGCGCTCGGCGTGGGCCTGGGCTTCGGCCTGCAGAAGCTGGCGGCCAACTACGTGAGCGGCTTCGTGATCCTGCTGGAGCGCTCGATCCGTATCGGAGACAACGTCAAGGTCGACACCTTCGAGGGCCGCATCACCGACATCAAGACCCGCTACACCCTCATCCGCGCGGGCAACGGGCGCGAGGCCATCGTGCCGAACGAGTCGCTCATCACCAGCCGGGTCGAGAACCTCTCGCTGGCCGACCGCAAGTTCAACATCACGACCACCATCGTGGTCGGCTACGACAGCGACGTGGCGCAGGTGCAATCCATCCTCTGCGAGGCCGCCAAGGCCCAGCCGCGCGTGATGACCGACCCGGCACCAGTGGCCTTTCTCATGAACTTCGCGCCCGACGGGCTGGAGTTCACGCTCAACTTCTGGGTGGCCGACCCCGACAAGGGCAAGGACAACCTGCGCTCGGCGATCAACATCGCGATCCTCGACGGGCTGCGCGGGGCGGGGATCGACATTCCGTATCCGCAGCGGGTGGTGCGGGTGGAGTCGCTGCCGGCCGGGGCGGAGTCCGTGGCAGTGCCCACGGAAAAATAGCCGCCCTCGGGGGCGCTAACCGAGCGTGCCCAGCACCCCGTCCAGCCGCTCGACCAGCAGGTCGGCGTGCTCTCGCGTGAACACCAGGGGAGGCCTGATCTTCAGCACGTTGCCCTGCGGCCCCGTCGCGCTCAGCAGCACCTGCCGCTGCCGCAGCCCGTTGACCACCTTGGCCGCCTGCGCGGTGGCCGGCGCGCGCGTGGCGCGGTCGGTCACGAGTTCCAGCCCGATGAAGAGCCCGGTGCCGCGCGCTTCGCCGACGAGTGCATGGCGCTTGCCGAGCGCGGCCAGGCGCTCGCGCAGGTAGTTGCCGACCTGCAGTGCGTTGTCCTGCAGGCCGTTGCGCTGAATCACGTCGAGCACGGCCGAGGCCGCGGCCATCGAGACGGGGTTGCCGCCGAAGGTGTTGAAGTAACGGCTGGCCTGGCCGAAGGCCTTCATGACCTCGGGGCGCACCGCCAGGCCGGCGACGGGGTGGCCGTTGCCCATGGGCTTGCCCATGGTCACGATGTCGGGCACCACGCCGTGGCGCATGAAGCCCCAGAAGGCCTCGCCGGTGCGGCCGAAGCCGGGCTGTACCTCGTCGGCGATGAACACGCCGCCCGCGGCGTGGATCGCCTCCACCGCTTCGCGCAGGAAGCCGGTCGGGGCGGTGAACACACCGTCGCTGGAGAAGACCGTGTCCACGAGCAGCGCGGCGGGCGCGATGCCGTGCGCCTTGAGGTCAGCCACGGCCGCGCGTACGCCGTCGGCGAAGCGCTGGCCCGTCGTGGCATCTCCGCCCTCGGGCGCATCCACCAGCCGCACGTGCTCGCCCACGCGCACGTACTGGCCCAGCGAGGGCGAGGCGCAGGCGAGGGCCGAGGTCACGCCGTGGTACGCGAAGCGCGTGACGATCAGGCCGGTGTTGCCGGTGTGCGCCGTGGCGATGCGCATGGCCAGGTCGTTGGCCTCGCTGCCGGTACAGGTGAAGGTGGCGTGGCCGAGCTCGGGCGGCATGGTGGCCAACAGGCGCTCCGCATAGTCGAGGATGCCTTCGTGCAGGTAGCGCGTGTGGGTGTTGAGCACTGCCGCCTGTCGCGCGATGGCCTCGACCACCTCGGGCCGCGCGTGGCCCAGCGGCACCACGTTGTTGTAGGCGTCCAGCCAGGGCGTGCCGGCGGCGTCGTAGAGCCACACGCCTTCGCCGCGCACGGGGTGGAAGGGCTCGTCGTAGAAGAGCCTGTAGGCCGGCCCGAGCAGGCGGGCGCGGCGCGCGAGCAGGTCGTCGGTCGTTTTCTTCTCAGTCATGGATGGCTTCCGTGGTGCGGCAGGCGGCCTGGATGGCGGCCTGCACCTGTTCGGGCGTCAGCGCGGCGCAGGCCTGCAGCCTTGCCCACGAGACGGCGTTGTTGCGCATGAGGTAGGCGGCGTTGTCGGGCTGGCGCGCCGCGCGCCAGCCGCTGATGGCGACCACCATGGCCAGCCGCGCGCGCACGAGGTCGAGCAGGGCGAGGGTCTCACCATCGGTCAGCGGCGAGACCGTGTGGTAGTCGGCTGCGAAGCGCGCGATGGTCGCGAGGGCATCGCCCTGTTCGTCGATGTGGTACGAGGTGGCGACGGCCAGGTCGTCCACGAGCGGCGCATGCACCATGTCGCCGAAGTCGAGGATGCCCGCCACGCGCGCCGGCTCGTCCGTATCGACCAGCAGGTTGTAGAGGTTGAAGTCGTTGTGGATGGGCTGGCGGCGCAGCATGCCAAGGCGGGGCTTGGTGCGCTGCACGAAGCCGTCGAGCGCGGTCTCGGCCAGCGCGCGGCGGGCGGGGTCGGCCACGTGCACCAGCAGTGCGCGCACGCGGTCGGCGCGCTGGATGTCCCAGGGCAGTTCGCGCGCGCCGGCAGGGTGCTCGAAGCTGGCCAGCGCCAGGTCCAGCCGCGCCAGCATGCGGGCCACGCTGCTGCGCTGCGCCGCCGAGCGCGGCGCCTGCGGCATGGGCAGGCCTTCGAGGTAGCTGAAGAGGCGCGCCACGCGCGTGCGGCCCTCGGCGTCTTCGATCTGCACCGAGGCTGCGCCGGAACGGTCGGGCAGCAGGCGCTGCACCGGCAGGCCGGGGTCCGTGCGCGCGAGGTGCAACAGCGCCTGCGTCTGGAAGTCGGCGACCAGCGGATCTTCGTCGGGGTGCGAGAGCTTGAGCATGCAGCGCGCGCCGCCGCCTTCCGGCTCCAGCAGGAAGTTGGCATCGCGCTCGCCCGTGAGCGGCTTGAGGCTGCCCTGCATTCCGTACAGGCGCTGCAGCAGGTCCGCCGCCCAGTCCGTCTCAACGGGTGCGGGCGGCGCAGTCAGCACCGCCGCTTCGGGCAGGGCAGCGCGGATGGCGGCGTCGAGGTCGTGCGTCATCAGGCCGCCTTCTCGAAGCCGCCTAGCGCGCTGGCGAGGTTGAGGCCCAGGTCCTCCGACAGGTAGCCGCCTTCCTGCACCAGCACCGTGGGCAGCCCCAGGCGCGCGATCTCGCCGAGGATGCGGCCGAAGCCCGCGGTGCTCACGGCCAGCGCCTGGTAGGGATCGTTCTCGTGTGCGTCCAGGCCCATGGCCACGACCAGCGCGCCGGGCGCGAAGGCGCGGATGGTCGCGTGCGCGGTCGCCAGCGCGGCGAGGAAGCCCTCGTCCTGCGTGCCGCGCGCCAGCGGGAGGTTCAGGTTGTAGCCCAGGCCTTCGCCTTCGCCGGTCTCGTGCGCATGGCCGGTGAAGAAGGGCGTGCAGAAATGCGGGTCGCCGTGCTGAGAGACGGTCAGCACGTCCTTGCGGCGCCAGAAGATGCCCTGCGTGCCGTTGCCGTGGTGCACGTCGATGTCGAGGATGGCCACGCGGTCGTGCCTGCTGCGCAGGTGCTGCGCCGCGATGGCCGCGTTGTTGAGGTAGGTGAAGCCGTTGGCGCGGTCGGCGTAGGCGTGGTGGCCGGGCGGCCGGCACAGCGCGTAGGCCGCGCGCTCGCCGTCCAGCACAAGTTGCGCGGCATGCGTGGCCACGTGGGCCGACCAGGTCGCGGCATGCCAGGTGTGGCGGCCGATGGAGCAGGCCATGTCGCCCATGTGGTAGCCGGCCTGGCCGACCAGGCTGTCGGGGTAGGTGAAGGGCTGGCCCGGAAACGGGTGCACATTGGGCATGACCTCCTCGGAGGCGCCCTCGAGCTGCTGCCAGCGCTCCCAGGCGGTCTCCAGGAAGCGCAGGTACTGCGGCGTGTGGATCGCCGCGCGCGGGCCGGGCCCGTGGTCCTCGGGCGCGACGATGTCGTGGCCCTGCGCACGCGCGGCGTTCAGCAGCAGCGTGCCGCGCTCGGGCTGCTCGTTGCTGCGCTTCATGCGCCCGCGCACGATGAACTGCTGCGGATCGTGGCCGGTGTGCTGGTCGCTGTAGATGACTTTCATGTCGGGCTTTCAGTATTGGGGTTCGACGGTCCAGCTGATGGGAATCTCGGCGACGCTGGCCGAGGCCGGCAGTTCGAGCACCATCCGCGCGATGCGGGCCACGTCCTCGGGCCGCGTGGCCTGCCGCTGCTGCTCGGGCGGCAGGCCGGCAGCCATGTCGGTGGCGACGAAGCCCGGGCACAGCGCGGTGCAGCGCACGCGCGATTCGGCGCCGCAATGCCGGATGCCGTGCGCCAGCGAAAGCACCGCCGCCTTGCTCAGCGCGTAGAGCGAGGCATCGGCCGTGCGCACGCGCTTGGCCGCGAGCGAGGCCATCACCAGCACCTTGCCTTCGTCGGCCGCCAGCAGATGCGGCCAGGCCCTGCGCGTGAGCCGCAGCGGCGACTTCACGTTGACTTCCAGCAGCCGGTCGACCTCCGCGTCGTCCGCATCGATGACCGAGCGCGTGCTGAGGATGCCGGCGTTGTGCACCAGCGCGTCGATGCCGCCGAAGTCGCGCACGGTCGCGGCCACCCAGTCGGTCTCGCTGCGCGCGTCCTCGGCGTCGAAGCGGTAGCTGCGTACCCGGGCGGGCCCGTACTCGGCAAAGGCATCGGTGGCACCGCGCGCGCCCACGCTCACGCGCCAGCCACCGGCCAGCAGCTCGCGCACGATGGCGAGGCCGATGCCGCGGTTGCCTCCGCTGACCATGGCGACGCGGGGCAGCGCGCTCATCTCAGGGTTTGGTGAAGAGGCCGCGCACGTGGTCCTTGGCGGTCTCGAGGTGGTAGCGCAGCGCGTGCTCGACGGCGCCGACGTCGCGCGCCATCATCGCCTTGGCGATCGGCCTGTGCGTCTCGGCCAGCGCCTTCAGGTCGCCGTAGCTGTCCTCGCTGAGCGCGAGGAACATGCGCACCTCGGTCTGCATGTTGTCGAACAGCCGGTGCAGGTAGTGATTGCCCGACAGCGCGCTGATCGCGAAGTGGAAGTCCAGGTCGAGCGCCACCCGCTCGGGTGACGACAGGATCTCGGCGCGCTCCACCATGTCGTCCACGCGCGCGTCGAGCTGGGCCAGCTCGGCATCGGTGGCGTGCGTGCAGGCCAGCGAGGCGCCCAGCAGTTCGAGCTGGATGCGCACCTCGTACAGGTCGTTGACCTGCTTGGGCGAAACCGTGCGCACCGCGAAGCCATGGCGCGGACGCGAGATCAGCAGCCCCAGGCTTTCGAGGCGGCGTGCGGCCTCGCGCACGGGCGCGCGGCTCACGCCCATCTGCCGGGCCAGCTCGGCCTCGACGATGCGTTCGCCGGGCGCGATGCGGCCCGACAGGATGGCTTGCTGCAATTGCGCCTCCACCACGCCGACCAGGTCGGGCACCTGGATCGATGAGAAGGCGGGAGGGGTGGCGGCTTCGGCCCGGCTGGTGGTCATCTGAGTTCCTTGTCTCAATCTCTTGTGCGTATCATGCCGGCCGCCTTGGGGCTGCCGCCGCCCGCGCGCGCCAGGTACACGCCCGCCACGGCGATCAGCGCCATGCCCGCCAGCGCCGGCGCGTCGGGCGGGCGCTGGAACCACAGCGTGCTGATCAGCACAGCCAGCAGCAGCTGCACGTAGTTCAGCGGTGCCAGCGTGGCCGCGCCGACGCGGCGGAACGCGGCAAGCAGCAACAGCTGCGCGCAACCGCTGACAGCGCCGCCAGCGACCAGCAGCGCCATCTCGGGCCAGGGCGGCAGCGTGACGTGCGGCATGAACAGCACCGGCAGGTTCGTGACGACCAGGCAGGCCAGCGCCATGTGCGCGAACTGCACGGGCGCCGGCACCAGCCCCGAGAGCCGCCGCGTGAGCACCTGGAAGAGCGCATAGCAGACGGCCGACACCGCCATCAGCAGCGTGCCCGCCAGCGGCAGGCTGCCGCCCGGCCGCACGATGCACAGCATGCCGACGAAGCCCAGCAGCACGGCAGTCCACTGCGCGCGGCCCACGCGCTCCCCGAGCAGCCATGGCGACAGCGCGACCATGATCAGCGGGGCGGTGAAGTAGATGGCCGTGGCCTCCGCCAGCGGCATGGTGACGAGCGCCGTCATGAAGCAGGTGGCCACGATGGCCAGCGCCACGCTGCGCGCGGCCAGCAGCTTCTGGTGCGGCTGGCGCCACAGCCGCAGGTCGCCGTGGCGCACCAGCAGCACCAGCGCGATGGCGCCGATGGCGCTGTAGCGGCCCAGGTTGACGACGGCCGGCGCATGCGTGGCCACCATCTGCTTGGCGAAGGCGTCGTACACCGCGAAAAGCACCAGCGCGCAGAGGAAGAGGGCGATGCCCGCGCCCGCGCTGTTGCTGCCCTGGTCGGCACGCGCGAGTGAAACGGAGGTGGGGGCTGTGCTCATGCCGCCCGCTGCGACAGCATCGCCCACGCAAGCAGGTCGCCGCCCGGCGTCGAAACACTCACGCGCGCAGCCCCTCCAGAAACGCATCGAGCGCGGCGCCGATGGCCCCGACCATGTAGCCGCCTTCCTGCACCACCACCGTTGGCAGGCCCAGCGCGCGCACGCGTTCGCCCGCGAGGCGGAAGGCCTCCATGTCGAACTTGAGCACGCTGATCGGGTCGTCCTTGTAGGTGTCGAAGCCCAGCGGCAGCACCAGCGCCTGCGGCTGGAAGCGCTCGATGGCGGCGGTGGCCTGGTCCAGCGCCTGCGCGAACTCTGCGTTGCCGCTGCCGTGCGCGAGCGGCAGGTTGAGGTTGAAGCCTTCGCCCTCGCCGTTGCCACGCTCATGCGAGTAGCCCGTGTACCAGGGGTAGTAGCCGGCCGGGTTGGCGTGCGTGGAAATTGTCAGCACGTCGCCGCGCTCGTAGAAGATCTGCTGCGTGCCGTCGCCGTGGTGGGCGTCGATGTCGAGCACGGCCACGCGCGCATGGCGCCGTCGCAGCGTGGCGGCCGCGATGGCGCTGTTGTTCACGTAGCAGAAGCCTGCCGCGCGTGCACGCTGCGCATGGTGGCCCGACGGGCGGCACAGGGCATAGGCGATGGAGCCGCCGTCGAGCACCGCCTCGGCCGCCGCCAGCGCCGCATGCGCCGAGCGCAGGACGGAGCGCCAGGTGTTCGGGCCGATGGGGCATGACAGGTCGCCGACGTACCAGCCCGTCTGCGCCAGCACCGAGGGCGAAGGGCAGGGCCCCACGCGCGGTCCGTGCGGCGACATGTTGGGCAGCACCTCGATGCCCGGCTCCAGCCCGAAGCTCTCGACCTTGCGCCAGCGCTCGAACGCGGTCTCCAGGTAGTCGAGGTAGTCCGTGCTGTGCACCTGCTCCAGCGCGGCGCGCCCGGCGTCCGGTGGCGCACTGACCGCGATGCCGCGTGCGGCCAGCGTTGCCATCAAGGCCTCGGCGCGCGTGGGCAGGTCGGCGGGCTTGCAGATGCGGCCCACGCGCATGTACTGCTGCGGATCGTGCAGCAACTGGTCGTCGCTGAAGAAGGCTTGCATGTCAGTACTCCTTCTCGAAGCGGTCCATGGCGCGCGCCAGGCGCGCGAACAGGTCGTCCAGCTCGGCTCGCGTGATGATCAGCGGCGGGCACAGGCCGATGCTGTCGCCCATGGCGCGCACGATCAGGCCTTCTTCCAGCGCCAGCGCCGCGAAGCGGTAGCCGGCCTTGCAGTCGGCGGCGAAAGGCGTGCGCGCGGCCTTGTCGGCCATGAGCTCGATGGCGCCGATCAGGCCCACGCCGCGCACGTTGCCCACCCAGGGGCGTTCTACGAAGGTGCGCAGCCCGGCCTGGAACGCGGGGGCGAGCTCGCGCACGTGGTCGAGGATGCGCTCGTCCTCGTAGACCTTGAGCGTCTCCAGCGCCACCGCGCAGGCGACGGGATGGCCCGAGTAGGTGTAGCCATGGCCGAAGCTGCCGAGCTTGCCGCTGTTGGCGGCGATGGCGCTGTGCACCTTCTCGTTGACCATCACGGCCGAGATCGGCACGTAGCCCGAGGACAGCGCCTTGGCACAACTCAGGATGTCGGGCTGGATGCCGAAGGTGGTGGAGCCGAACATGTTGCCCGTGCGGCCGAAGCCGCAGATGACCTCGTCGGCGATCATGAGCACGCCGTACTTGCGCAGCACGGCCTGCACCTTCTCGAAGTAGCCGGCCGGCGGCACCAGCACGCCGCCCGCGCCCATCACGGGCTCGGCGATGAAGGCGGCCACCGTCTCGGGCCCTTCGGCCAGGATGGTCTGCTCCAACTGTTGAGCAAGGCGGCTGGAGAAGTCCTGCTCCGTCTCGCCGGGTTCGGCGTAGCGGTAGTGATGCGGGCAGTCGACGTGCAGGAAGCGCGCGGGCGCGGTGGCGATGGGCAGGTCGAAGTCGCGGTGGTTGCCGTCGAGACCGCCCATGCTGGCGGCGGCCACGGTCACGCCGTGGTAGGCGTTGCGCCGCGCGATGATCTTCTTGCGCTGCGGCTGGCCGATGGCGTTGTGGTAGTACCAGACCATCTTCACCGCGCTGTCGTTGGCCTCGGAGCCCGAGTTGGCGAAGAACACTCGGGCCATCGGCACAGGTGCCAGCGCCAGCAGCCGCTCGGCCAGGTCGGCCACCGCCACGTTGGTGCGCTGGTTGAAGGTGTGGTAGTAGGGCAGGGTGTTCAGTGCCTTCGCCCCGGCCTCGGCCAGGCGCTTGTTCGAGAAGCCCAGCGATGCGCACCACAGGCCCGACATGGCCTCCAGGTAGCGCCGGCCGTTCTCGTCGACGACGTGGATGCCGTCGCCCTCGACGATGACCAGCGGCGGCGTCTGCGGGAGCGCCGCCAGGTTGGTGTACGAATGCAGGTGGGTGGCGACGTCCTTGTCGCCGGTGCCTAGGGGTTCTGCCATGGGGTTCCTCCGTGGATGGCGGGCGGCGTTCTACAGCCGCGCCAGGTTGTCGTGGGTCTGCCGCGCGATGGCCTCGGGCCGGGTGCGTGTCGCGATGTGCGGCGTGACGGTGATACGCGGATGGCGCCAGAACGGGTGGCCTTGCGGCAGCGGCTCCTCGACGAAGGCGTCGAGCACGGCCGAGGCGATCTGGCCGCTCTGCAGCGCGGCCAGCAGGTCGTCCTGCACGAGGTGGGCGCCACGGCCGGCGTTGACGAGGCGCGCGCCGCGCGGCAACTGCGCGAACAGTCCGGCGTTCAAGATGCCGCGCGTGTCTTCGGTCAGCGGCAGCAGGCAGACCAGCGTGTCGCAGCCGGCCAGGAACTCGGCGCGTGCCGCGTCGCCGTGGAAAGCCTCGATGCCCTCGGGCAGATCGCTCTTGGGGCTGCGGCTCCAGCCGCGCACCCGGTAGCCGATGGCAAGCAGCGCGCGCGCGGCCGACTGCCCAAGCACGCCCAGGCCCGCGATGCCCACGCGGTGCCGGCCCGGTGGCTCGATGGGCGCTTCCTCCCAGGCCGCGCGTCGCTGGCTCTCGAGATAGGCGCCCATGTGGCGCTGGCCGTGCACCACGGCCCACGCCACATAGGCGTTCATGCCGTCGGCCATGTCCGGGTCGACGATGCGGCGCACCGGCACGTCGGGAAGGGCGGGGTCGCGCGTGATGTGGTCGGTGCCCGCGCCCACCGACTGCACCAGCCGCAGGCGCGGCATGCGCGCGAGCAGCCCCGGCGGCGGCGACCAGCAGACCACGGTGTCGATGCGGTCGAGCGCGTCCAGCTCCTGCACCTCGGTGTCGATGCGGTGCAGCCGGGCCTTCGGAAAACGCTCGCGGAAGGCGGGCTGCAGGTAGTCCATGGCGATCTGGTCGGAGACCAGCGCGATGTCGAGTTCGTGCGTCATGCGGCCACCGCCTGTTCGGCTGCCGCCGCCGACAGCCTCGGCTGCGCCTCGATCAGCGTGCGCGTGTACGCATGCTGCGGGTTCGCCAGCACCCTGGCGGTCTCGCCGTACTCGACGATCTCGCCGCGCTGCATCACTGCGATGTGGTCGCACATCTCGCCGGCCACGCGCAGGTCGTGCGTGATGAACACCATCGCCAGCTGGAAGCGCTCGCGCACCTCGGCGAAGAGTTTCAGCACCTGGGCCTGCACCGACACGTCGAGCGCGGAGACGGGCTCGTCGGCCACCAGCAGTTGCGGCTCCATGGCCAGCGCGCGCGCGATGCCGATGCGCTGGCGCTGGCCGCCGGAGAACTCGTGCGGAAAGCGCTCCGCCGCGTCGGGCTTGAGGCCCACCAGCTCGAGCAGTTCCATCGCGCGGGCCATGGCCTGCGCCTTGGGCACGCCCTGTGCGATCGGGCCGGCGGCAATGGCCGGGCCGATGCGGTGGCGCGGGTTGAGCGAGGCATACGGGTCCTGGAACACCATCTGGATCTTTCCTTGCGACTGCGCCCGGAACTGCGCGCCCGACTGCAGCGCACGGCCCTTGAACAGCACGCGGCCGCTGTCGAAGGGCGCGAGCCCCACGATGCAGCGGCCCACGGTCGACTTGCCCGAACCCGATTCGCCGACCAGCCCCAGCGTCTCGCCGCGGCGCAGCTCGAACGACAGGCCCTTGGCCGCTTCCACGCGCCGGCCCTTGCTGAACAGCCCGCCGCCTGTCACGTAGGTCTTGCGCAGTTCCTGCACCTGCAGCACGTGCTCGACGGGGCGCTGCCCGGAAGGCGCGCGCACCTGGCCGTTCGGAATGGCCGCGATGAGCTTGCGCGTGTAGGCATGCTGCGGCCGGGCCAGCACGGCGGAGGCCGGGCCGGCCTCGACCACCTCGCCGGTCTGCATCACGACGACCTGGTCGGCGATCTCCGAGACCACGCCGAAGTCGTGCGTGATGAAAAGCACCGCCGTGCCCTTGCGCTGCTGCAGCTCGCGGATGAGCTTCAGGATCTGCGCCTGCGTGGTCACGTCCAGCGCGGTGGTGGGTTCGTCGCAGATCAGCAGGGCCGGCTCCAGCACCAGCGCGCAGGCGATCATCACGCGCTGGCGCTGCCCGCCGGACAGGCGGAACGGATAGCTGTCGATCAGCACCTCGGGCTCGGGCAGGCCGACGTCGGCCAGCGCCGCGAGGATGCGCTGGCGCTTCTGCGCGGCCGACAGCTTCACGTGGGCGTCGAACACCTCGGCGATCTGCTCGCCGATGCGCATGACCGGGTTCAGCGCCGTCATCGGCTCCTGGAACACCATGCCGATGCGCCGGCCGCGCAGCGTGCGAAGCTGCGTCTCGTCGAGCTGAAGCAGGTCCTGTCCGTCGAAGAGGATGCGGCCGGCCACGGGCTCCACGTGCGGCCGCGGCAGCAGGCCCATGATGGCGTTGGCGATCATCGATTTGCCTGAGCCCGATTCGCCGACCACGCACAGCGTCTGGCCCGGCAGCAGCTGCAGCGAAGCGCCCCGCACCGCCAGTTCGCGGTCGGCGCCCGGGGGCAGGCGGATGTCCAGGCCCTGGACGTCGAGCACGGGAAGAACGAGCTTTTCCATTTTCATTTGCCCCTCCCGTCGGCGCGCGCGTTGAGGCCGTCGTTCAGGCCTTCGCCCACCAGGTTCAGCGCGAGCACCGTGAGCAGGATGGCCACGCCCGGGAACACCGCCATCCACCAGGCCTGGCGCAGCACCGTGCGCGCCGAGCCGACCATGTAGCCCCAGCTCATCTGGTTCGGGTCGCCCAGGCCCAGGAAGCTCAGGCTGGACTCCAGCAGGATGGCCGTGGCCACCATCAACGAGGCCATCACCACGATGGGCGAGGCGGCGTTGGGCAGGATCTGCGTGAGGATGATGCGCGGCGTGGACTGGCCCGCCAACTGCGCCGCCGCCACGAAGTCGCGCTGGCGCAGCGTCAGGAATTCGCTGCGCACCAGCCGCGCCACCGGCGGCCACGACACGATCGCGATGGCCGTGACGATCGACTGCACCGAGGGCTGGAAGATGGCCACCAGCACGATGGCCAGCGCGAAGCTCGGGATGGCCTGGAACAGCTCGGTGAAGCGCATCAGCGTGGCGTCGACCCAGCCGCCGAAGTAGCCCGAGACGGCGCCGATGCTCACGCCGATCAGCAGCGAGACCACGGTGGAGACCACGCCGATCAGCAGCGAGACGCGCGCGCCGGTGACGATGCCCGAGAGGATGTCGCGGCCCATGGTGTCGGTTCCCAGCAGCAGGCCCTGTTCCGCCATGGGCGCGGCGAACGGCGTGCCGACCATGTCCCAGGGGTTGTTCTGCGCGACGAAGGGGCCCAGGGCCGTGACCAGCGCCACCAGCATCAGCACGATCAGGCCGAAGACCGCGCCCTTGTTGCGGCTGAAGCGCCGCCAGAATTTGCTTTTCATGAAGGGCTCCTTGGCTCAGCTCAGCTCGATGCGGGGATCGACCAGCGTGTAGACGAAGTCGGTGATCAGGTTGAACAGCACGGCCATGGCCGCGGTGAACAGGAAGCAGCCGAGCAGCAGGTTGTAGTCGCGCTGCAGCAGCGCGTCGAACATGAGGCGGCCGATGCCGGGCCAGGCGAACACGGTCTCGGTCAGCACGGCGCCGCCGATCATCCCGCCGGCCTGGATGCCGGCGAGCGTGACCACCGGCAGCAGCGCGTTGCGCAGGATGTGCTTGCGCTGGATGCGGCCCGGAGCCACGCCCTTGGCGCGCGCGGTCTTCACGAAGTCCATCTGCGCGACCTCGAGCATGGAGGCGCGCGTCATGCGCGCATACACCGCCATGTAGAACAGCGCCAGCGTCAGCGAAGGCAGGATCAGGTGCTTGGCGATGTCCAGCGCCTTGTCGATGCCTGTGAGGTCCGCGCCCACGGTGAAGAAGCCGAAGGCGGGCAGCAGGTCGAACTGCACGGTGAAGAGCAGCACCGCCATCATCGCCAGCCAGTAGAGCGGCGTGGCGTAGAACACCAGCGCGACGACGGTGATCAGGCTGTCCTGCCACTTGCCCGCGTTGCGGCTGGCCAGCGCGCCCAGCACGATGCCGAACAGCAGCGAGAGCCCGAAGGCCGTGCCCGTGAGCAGCAGCGTGGCCGGCAGACGCTCCAGGATCAGGTCGACCACCGGCTGCTGCTGGCGGTAGGAAAAGCCCAGGTCCAGCTTGATCACATGGCCCAGGTAGTTGCCGAGCTGCACGGGCAGCGGCTGGTCGAGGCCGAACTGCTGGCGCAGCTGGGCCACGAACTGCGCATCGGACGCGCCGGCCTCGCCGGCCATGACCGACACCGGGTCGCCCGGCGCCGCGCGAACCAGCAGGAAGTTGACGGTGGCGATCACCAGCAGGGCCATCAGGCCCTGCAGCAGGCGCACGGACATGAACTGCAGTCGTTTCATGGCGAACTCGGTTCGGGCATGCGGTGGTCCGGCCTATTCAGCCAACACAGGCGGGCACCGCATGCGGGGAGGAAAGTCAGGCCAGCTTGACGCGGCCCAGGCTGTCGTTCAGGCCGATGCCGGAGGACACCACGTTCTGGATCTTGCTGCGGTACAGCGTCGGGAAGTTGATCTCGTGCAGCCAGGCCACGGGCACTTCGTCGACCAGCAGCTTCTGCACTTCCAGGTAGATCGCGCGGCGCCTGGCCGGGTCGCTCTCGCGCGCACCGGCGGCGAACAGTTCGTCGACCTTGGGGTTCACGTAGCCCGCCACGTTGTTGAAGGGCGAGCCCTTGGCGATGTTGTCGCTGGTGTAGTTGCGCGCCACCCCGAGCGCCGGGTCGCCGTACTGGTAGACGTAGGTGAAGGCGAGGTCGAAGTCCCACTCGCTGTTGCGCTGGTTCCAGCCGGCCACGTCGGTGGCGACCATCTCGACCTTGATGCCGGCCTGCGTGAGGTTCTGGCGCACGATCTCGGCCTGGCGCTGCCAGGATTCGCCATAGGGCAGCGGCAGCAGGCGCAGCGTCTCGCCCTTGTAGCCCGATTCGGACAGCAGCTTCTTGGCCTTGGCGAGGTCGCGCGGGTACTTGGCGACGTCGTCGCTGGCGTAGGCGATGTGGCTGTTGAAGGGGCCGGTGGCCGGCTTGGCGTAGCCATACCAGGCGACCTTGGCCATGGCCTCGCGGTCGATGGCGGTCCACACGGCCTGGCGGAACTTCACGTTGTTCATGGGCGCCGTGCGGTTGTTCATCCACAGCCAGCTGTGCGGCGCGAAGAACTCCCAGCCCTTGGTGGTCACGGCCGCGCCGGGCAGCTTTGCGAGGCGGCCCACGTCGAAGTACTCCACCGTGCCGCCCGGCGCGATGTCGACCTTGCCCGACTCGAACGCCGCGGCGCGCGCGGCCGCGTCGGGGATCACGTGGAAATACACGCTCTCCACGCTCACGATGCCCGGCTGGTGGTAGTTCTCGTTGGCCACGAGGTTGATGTAGGAGCCCTTGACCCATTCCTTGAACTTGAGCGGGCCCGTGCCGATCGGCGTGGCGTTGGCGGGGTTGGTCGCGAAGTCGGTGCCTTCGTAGATGTGCTTGGGCACCATCGGCATGGTGCCGTTCTCGAAGATGCCCATGAAGGGGCCGAAAGGCTGCTTGAGCTTGAACTCCACGGTGAGCGGGTCGAGCGCCTTGATCGATTCCACCTGCGCCAGGCTGGCGCGGAAGCGCGCGTGCGTCTTGCGCAGGAACACGTCGCACGAGAACACCACGTCGTCGGCGGTGAAGGGCTTGCCGTCGTGCCATTTGACGTTGGGCTTGAGCTTGAAGACGTAGGTCTTGCTGTCCGCGCTCACGGTCCAGGACGTGGCGAGCTGCGGCTGGGGCTCGAGCTTCTCGTTGTAGCGCAGCAGGCCTTCGTAGATGTTGCCCGCGATCAACTGCGTGGGGCCGTTCTGCACGATGCCCATCATCAGGCCAGGCGGCTCGGGCTGGACCAGCACGTTGACGACACCCTTCTTGCCTTGCGCCAGGCTGTGCAGGGGCACCCCGGCGATGGACAGGCCTAGGGCGGCGGAGCCGGCTTGGATCAGGTTGCGGCGTTTCATCGGTGCGGACCTTTCGAAGTGGGTAGGGCAGTGAAGAACGGGTGAATCTCAGTCGCGGAAGGAGGCCGGGCTGGCCGGGGCCAGGCGCTGAAGGAGCGCGCGCCATTCGCGGGCGTAGGGGTCATGCGGTGCGGAGGCGAGGCGGTTGGTGTCGCCGCTTTCGTACTGGCGCGCGGTCAGCTCGCAGACCTCCTCGGGCACCGGGTGCACGGCCTGGCCGGTGCCCTGGATGGCGACCTGCACGCGGCAGGCGCGCTCCAGGTTGTGCATGAGGATGAAGGCCTCTGCCACGCTGCGGCCCAGCGTGATCAGCCCGTGGTTGCGCAGGATCAGTGCGCGCGAATTCGGGCCGAGGTCGGCGACCAGGCGCTCGCGCTCCTCGTGGTTGAGCGCGATCCCTTCGAACTCGTGGTACGTCACGCGGTTGTGGAACTGCAGCGCCCACTGGTTGCACGGCTGCAGCCCGCCGGCCAGCGAGGACACGGCGACACCGGCGACGGTATGGGTGTGCAGCACGCAGACGGCGTCATGGCGCGCGGCATGCACGGCGCTGTGGATCGTGAAGCCGGCCGGGTTCACGTCGTACTCGGAGGGCTCGACGATGTTGCCGTCCAGGTCGATCTTCACGAGCGAGGACGCCGTGATGTCGCGAAACAGCATGCCGAAGGGGTTGATCAGGAACTGGTCCGTGGTGCCGGGCACGCGGGCGGAGATGTGGGTGTAGATGCTGTCGTCCATCCCATAGAGGGCGACGAGCCGGTAGGCGGCTGCGAGGTCCTGCCGGAGCTGGCGCTCCGCGGATGCCATGGGAGGGAGGGTGCCGCCGCGTACGTCCGGGATGCTTCGTTCTGCTGTTTCCATTGAATCTCCGAAGATCGACTGTCATCTGTCGACAGTATTCATCTTGCAGTTTGCGTGCCAGCCCAGACATCGGCGAAAACCCGCAAATTGGCTGCAGTTGGCGTTTCAGCCGGCCTCGCATGCACCGCGAGCGGGCACGCCTGTCGTTTTGCGTGCAAGCCATGCAGCTTGATGGCGCGAATGCGCCCGCCCCGGCGGCCTCACGAATATCTTTGTCGCCCTAAAGGCTCAGCACTCCGGCGCTGCCTTATAATCACGAAAAAGCACGATCGTTCTTTTTTATGGCGCCAGCGCCGACGGGAAGAATGGAGAGGCGGCAAAGGTCGCGCCCTAGAATGACCGGTTTGCCCTCGAAGCCCCCTTTTTGCAATCCAATGGAGTCAAGTCAATGAAGGTTCTTGTGCCTGTCAAACGGGTCGTCGATTACAACGTGAAGGTGCGCGTGAAGAGCGACGGCACCGGAGTGGACATTGCCAACGTCAAGATGAGCATGAACCCCTTCGACGAGATCGCCGTTGAAGAAGCCGTGCGGCTGAAGGAAAAGGGCGTGGTCACCGAAGTCATCGCCGTCTCCTGCGGCGACGCCAAGAGCCAGGAAACCCTGCGCACCGCCATGGCCATCGGTGCCGATCGCGGCATCCTGGTGGAAACCACCGAAGAACTGCAGCCCCTGGCTGTCGCCAAGCTGCTGAAGGCGCTGGTCGACAAGGAGCAGCCTTCCCTCATCATCCTCGGCAAGCAGGCCATCGACGACGACGCCAACCAGACCGGCCAGATGCTGGCGGCCTTGGCTGATCTTCCCCAAGCCACCTTCGCCTCGAAGGTCGAAGTCGCAGGCGACAAGGCTACCGTGACCCGCGAAGTCGACGGCGGCCTGGAAACCGTGGCGCTGACGCTGCCCGCGGTCATCACCACCGACCTGCGTCTGAACGAGCCGCGCTACGTGACGCTGCCCAACATCATGAAGGCCAAGAAGAAGCAGCTCGACACGGTCAAGCCGGAAGAGCTGGGCGTGGACGTGAAGCCCCGCCTGAAGACCCTCAAGGTCGCCGAGCCGCCGAAGCGTGGTGCCGGCATCAAGGTGCCCGACGTTGCGACGCTGGTGGACAAACTGAAGAACGAAGCGAAGGTGATCTGAACATGACCGCACTTGTTATTGCCGAACACGACCACGCCAGCATCAAGCCGGCCACCCTCAACACCGTGACCGCAGCGCTGGCCTGCGGAGGCGACGTCCACGTGCTCGTGGCCGGCGCCAATGCAGCCGAAGCGGCCAAGGCAGCGGCACAGATCGCAGGCGTGGCCAAGGTCATCGCAGCCGACAGCCCGAGCCTTGCTGAAAACCTCGCCGAGAACGTCGCAGCCCAGGTGCTCGCGATCGCCGGCAGCTACAGCCACATCCTGTTCCCCTCGACCGCCAACGGCAAGAACGTCGCGCCGCGCGTGGCCGCCAAGCTGGACGTGGCGCAGATCAGCGACATCACGGCCGTGGTGAGCGCAGACACCTTCGAGCGTCCGATCTATGCGGGCAACGCCATTGCCACCGTGCAGAGCAGTGATGCGACCAAGGTCATCACCGTTCGCACGACCGGCTTCGACGCCGCGGCAGCCACCGGTGGCAGCGCCGCCGTCGAATCGGCTGAAGGCGTGGCAGACAGCGGCAAGAGCAGCTTCGTGGGCCGTGAAGTCACCAAGAGCGAGCGTCCTGAACTGACGGCCGCCAAGATCATCGTTTCTGGTGGCCGTGCCCTGGGCAGCGCCGAGAAGTTCACCGAGGTGATGGCACCCCTGGCCGACAAGCTCAACGCCGGCCTGGGCGCCAGCCGTGCAGCCGTCGACGCGGGCTACGCCCCGAACGACTGGCAGGTGGGCCAGACGGGCAAGATCGTCGCGCCGCAGCTGTACATCGCAGCGGGCATCTCGGGCGCGATCCAGCATCTGGCCGGCATGAAGGACTCGAAGGTGATCGTGGCGATCAACAAGGACGAAGAGGCGCCGATCTTCTCGGTGGCCGACTACGGCCTCGTGGCCGACCTGTTCACGGCCGTGCCGGAACTGGTGAAAGCGCTCTGATCGCATCGCTGCACTGAGCCAGAGGGCATCGTTCGCGATGCCCTTTTCGTATCCGCTGTATCTGGAGACATGACATGAGCTACACAGCCCCCATCAAGGACATGCTGTTCGACATCGAGCACCTGGCCAACATCGGCGAGATCGCGAAGCTGCCGGGCTTCGAGGATGCCGGCCTCGAAACCGCGCAGGCCGTGCTCGAAGAGTGCGCGCGCTTCAACCAGGACGTGATCGCGCCCCTGAACGTGGCGGGCGACCGCAATCCCTCGTCGTTCAAGGATGGCGCCGTCACCACTACGCCGGGCTTCAAGGAAGCCTTCGCGCAGTACGTGGCCGGTGGGTGGCAGGGGCTGCAGCATCCGGCGGATTTCGGTGGCCAGGGCCTGCCCAAGACCATCGGCGCTGCTTGCGGCGAGATGCTCAACTCGGCCAACATGAGCTTCGCACTGTGCCCGCTCTTGAGCGACGGCGCCATCGAGGCGCTGCTCACGGCCGGCTCCGACGAGCTCAAGGCCACCTACCTCGAGAAGCTCGTGAGCGGCCAGTGGACGGGCACGATGAACCTCACCGAGCCGCAGGCCGGCAGCGACCTCGCCATGGTGCGCAGCCGCGCCGAGCCACAGCCCGACGGCACCTACAAGGTGTTCGGCACCAAGATCTTCATCACCTACGGCGAGCACGACATGGCGCAGAACATCGTGCACCTCGTGCTGGCCCGCGTGGCCGGCGCGCCCGAAGGCGTGAAGGGCATCAGCCTGTTCGTCGTGCCCAAGTTCCTCGTGAACAAGGATGGCTCGCTTGGCGAGCGCAACGACGTGCACTGCGTGAGCATCGAGCACAAGATGGGCATCAAGGCGTCGCCCACGGCCGTGCTGCAGTATGGCGACCACGGCGGGGCCATCGGCTATCTCGTCGGCCAGGAGAACCGCGGCCTCGAGTACATGTTCATCATGATGAACTCCGCCCGCTACGCCGTGGGCATGCAGGGCATCGCGATCGCCGAGCGCGCCTACCAGCACGCCGTGGCCTACGCGAAGGAGCGCGTGCAGAGCCGCCCGGTGGACGGCTCCATCAACGCCAGCGCGCCGATCATCCATCACCCCGACGTCAAGCGCATGCTGATGACGATGCGCGCCTACACCGAAGGCTGCCGTGCCATGGCCAGCGTGGCCGCCGCAGCCTACGACGCCGCGCACCATCACCCCGACGCGGACGCGCGCAAGCAGAACCAGGCCTTCTACGAATTCATGGTTCCGCTGGTGAAGGGCTACAGCACCGAGATGAGCCTTGAAGTGGCCTCGCTGGGCGTACAGGTTCACGGCGGCATGGGCTTCATCGAGGAGACCGGCGCGGCGCAGTACTACCGTGACGCCAAGATCCTGACGATCTACGAAGGCACCACCGCCATCCAGGCCAACGACCTCGTGGGCCGCAAGACGGCGCGCGACGGCGGCCAGACAGCCAAGGCGATCGCCGCGCAGATCGAGAAGACCGAAGCCGAGCTGGCCAGGATCGACAACCCCGCTGCCGCGGCCGTGCTCAAGCGCCTGAAGGCTGCGCGCCAGGCCTTCGTCGAAGTCGTCGATTTCGTGGCCGGCCAGACCAAGGCCTCGCCCAACGCGGTGTTCGCGGGCAGCGTGCCCTACCTGATGCTCGCGGGCAACCTGGTGGCAGGCTGGCAGCTCGCGCGTTCGCTGATCATTGCGCAGGACCTTGCCTCGCGCAGCTTCGACACCGACTTCATGCTGGCGAAGATCGCCACCGCGCGCTTCTACGCCGAGCACATCCTCAACAAGGTGCCGGGCATCCGCGACAGCATCGTCGACGGTGCCGAGAGCGTGACGGCGCTGGCGCTCGAGGCTTTCTGAAATACGGACAGCCGAACGCAGAAGTCGCAAAGGTTACGCAGAAGTCGCAGAAGAAAAACCAGAATTTGTCTTCGGGTCCTTTCGCGACCTTTGCGTAGTTTTTGTCTTCCTTCTACGTTCGGCTGCCCGATCCCGCATTCAACACAACTTTCAAGAGACAAGCATCATGTCGAAACTGCCTCCCGTCCTCGCGAACCTGCCGCTGCCGATCATCGGCTCGCCGCTGTTCATCATCAGCAACCCCAAGCTCGTGATCGCGCAATGCAAGGCGGGCGTGGTGGGTTCGATGCCGGCGCTCAACGCACGTCCTGCGGCGCAGCTGGAAGACTGGCTCGCCGAGATCACCGAGGAACTGGCGGCCTACAACAAGGCCAACCCCGACAAGCCCGCTGCACCGTTCGCCATCAACCAGATCGTGCACAAGAGCAATGACCGGCTCGAGCACGACATGGAGATGGTCGTGAAGTACAAGGTGCCGATCGTCATCACCTCGCTGGGTGCGCGCACCGACGTGAACGAGGCAGTGCACAGCTACGGCGGCGTGACGCTGCACGACATCATCAACAACAAGTTCGCGCAGAAGGCGATCGAGAAGGGGGCCGACGGCATCATCGCCGTGGCGGCCGGCGCCGGCGGCCATGCGGGCACGAAGAGCCCGTTCGCGCTGGTGCAGGAAATCCGCCAGTGGTTCGACGGCCCGATCGCACTGTCGGGCTCTATCGCCACCGGCGGGGCGGTGCTGGCGGCACAGGCCATGGGCGCCGACTTCGCCTACATCGGCACGGCCTTCATCGCCACCGAGGAGGCGCGCGCGAGCGACGAGTACAAGCAGGCCATCGTCGACGGCACCTCCGACGACATCGTCTATTCGAGCCTCTTCACCGGCGTGCACGGCAACTACCTTGCGCCCAGCATCATCAAGGCCGGCATGGATCCGGCCAACCTGCCCGAAGGCGACGTGAAGACGATGAACTTCGGCGGCGGCGAAGGCAGCAAGGCCAAGGCCTGGAAGGACATCTGGGGTTCGGGCCAGGGCATCGGTGCCGTGACCGAGGTGGCCACCGCCGGCGCCTTCATCGAGAAGCTCAAGCGCGAATACACGGAGGCAAGGCAGCGGTTGGCGCTTTGACTGCCTTTGCCGACGGCGCCGCGCCCGTTGCGAGCGCGCCGCCGTCTTCATCCGCGGGACGCATGCCGCTGCTCGATGCGGCAAAGGGCGTCGCCTGCGCGGTGATCGTCGGACATCACCTTTCGCGCTACGGCCCGATGCCGGCGGGCGCATACGCGCTCGCACCCGATTTCTTCGCCTGGCTGGCCGACGAAGGGCGGCTGGCGGTTCAGGTGTTCCTGGTGATCGCAGGCTTCCTGGCGGCGGCCAGTCTTGCGCCCGACGGCACGCTGCGAGTGGACCGGCCGGTGGCGCGCATCCTGCAGCGCTATGGGCGGCTGATCATGCCGTACCTCGCCGCGCTCACCGTGTGCGTGCTGGTCGCGGCGGTCGTGCGGCCCTGGCTCGACGAAGAGGTGGTGCCGGCTGCGCCGACTTTCGGGCAATTGATCGCCCACGGCCTGCTGCTGCAGGATCTGCTGGGTTACGAGTCGCTCTCCACGGGCGTCTGGTACGTGGCCATCGACTTCCAGCTCTTTGCGCTGGCGTTGGTGCTGGTGGGGTTGCCGTCGATGCTGCAGCGCACCGGCGGCCCGGCACCGCAGGGCCTGCGGGCGCGATGGCTGCCCGTGGCGCTGGTCTTCGGGCTGGCAGTGGCTTCGCTCGCGCTCTTCAATCGCAATGCGGGGCTGGACGACACTGCCTTCTATTTCTTCGGCACCTACGGCCTGGGCATGCTGGTGTTCTGGATCGGGCGCGCGACGCGATACAGCACGTGGCAGAGCGCGATCGCGCTGCTGGCGCTGGTTGGGGCGGGCGCGCTGGCGATCGACTGGCGCAGCCGCATCGCGACCGCGCTGGTCACGGCGCTGCTGATTGCCATTGCTCAGCGGCGGAACTGGCTGTCGCCGAAGCACTGGCCCGCGACGGCGATGCCGCTGGTGCGGCTGGGGCGGATGTCGTATTCGTTGTTCCTCATCCACTTTCCGGTGCTGCTCGCCATGAATGCTGCGGTTGCGAATGCAGGTCCGCACGGCTCGTGGTTCGACGCGGCCGGCCTTGTGGCGACTTTCGGCCTGTCGGTGGTCGCCGCGGCGTTGCTCTATCGCTGGGTGGAAGCGCGCCCGGCCTCCTGGCGCGCGGTGTTCGCGCTGTTCGCCGCGCTGCTGGTCAGCGGAATAGTCGTTTCTCATTAAGGAACGGGCGCGCCAGCGCAGGCGCACCGTCCGAATCTTCCTGAACCGGTTGCGTTAGCGCGCGGGAGCGTGCAGTCTGCGGGCTCGTCAGCCGCCTCAGTCTCCGGTATGATTGTGGAAATTTCAGTAAATACTGAAAATTCACGAAACTAAGGAATGACCAAGCACTCGCCATCCCGATCGCCGCTGCGGGCTTTCGCGTCGCCTGACGTCGGCGGGGTGGTGCAGGGTGCCGCGGCGCTGTTCTGGTTGCCGCAAGCTGCGTTGCTGGCGATGGCTGTGCAGGGGCTGGCTTCGGGGCGCGGTTTCGACGCCGTGATCTGGCCTGCTGCCGCGATCCTGCTGCTGGGCCTGGCGAGAGCGGCTTGCGAGACCTGGGGCGCGCGCCGGACTTTCACTCGTGCGCGCGCACAACTCACCGCGTTGCGCGCTCAAACCGCCGCCGCGCTGGCCGCCGGCTCTCCGCTGGATCGAAGCCGCGCGCATTCCGGGCTCGCGGCAAGCGTGCTCGCCGAGCAGGCCGAGGCGCTGGTTCCGTACCTCGTGCGGTACCAGCCCGCCCGCTGGCGCGCGACGGTGGTGCCGATCTTCATCCTGTGCGCGGTGGCTGCCTTTTCGTGGGTGGCAGCGCTGGTCTTGCTGTTCGCGGCACCGCTCATTCCGATCTTCATGGCCATCGTCGGCTGGCGCGCCAGGGCCGCGAGCGAGGCGCAGATGGTGGAGCTCGGCGGCATGAACGCCTTCCTGCTCGACAGGCTCCGTGGACTGGCAACGTTGCGCTCCCTGGGCGCTGTGGAACTCACTGCGCAGCGCCTGGGCGATTCAGCGCAATCCCTGCGCCGCCGGACGATGGCCGTGCTGCGTATCGCATTCCTCTCTTCCGCCGTGCTCGAACTCTTCTCCGCGCTGGGTGTGGCATTGGTGGCTGCGTATGTCGGCTTCCACCTGCTCGGCTCCCTCGGCTTCGGCACCTGGGGCCGCACGCTGAGCCTCGGTGAGGGCCTGTTCGTGCTGCTGCTGGCGCCCGCGTTCTTCGAGCCGCTGCGCGAGCTGTCGATGGTCTGGCACGACCGCGCCGCGGGCGAGGCTGCGCTGGAGGCACTCGGCCGCCTGCAGCGCAACGACCTGCCTCTGCCCGGTGCGAATGCTTCGCTGACACGCGCCACGACGAATGCCCACGCAGGCCCGCCGGCAGTCACCATCCACAACCTGCATTTCGCCTGGCCGGGCGAGCAGCAGGAGGTCTTCGACGGTTACGAGCTCCGCATCGCTCCCGGAGAGCACGTCGCCCTGACAGGTTCCAGCGGCAGCGGCAAGACCGTCTTGCTTTCCCTGCTCGCAGGTCTGGTGCCTGTCACGCACGGTGATATCTCCATCGGCGGCGTCGCGCTCACCAGCCACACGGTGGCCGCACTGCGCCAGCGCATGGGTTGGATGGGCCAGACGCCGCACGTCTTCGCCGGTTCCGTCGAAGCCAACGTGGCGTTGGGGCGTCCGGATGCCGATAGCCAACGTGTGGCCAATGCCATGCACTTCGCATCGCTCGAAGCCGTGGCGCAGGCCCATCCCGTCACTTCGCTGGGCGAGGGTGCGCAGGGCCTTTCCGGCGGAGAGGCCGTGCGCCTCGCGCTCGCACGCGTCGCAGTCCACCCGCACGCCGACCTGCTGCTGGTCGACGAGCCCACCGCGCATCTGGACACCGAAACCGCCGAGCGAGTGATCGACGCGCTGATCACGCTGGCACGCGGCAAGACCCTCGTCGTCGCAACCCACGACCCGGTGCTCGCCGCGCGCATGGACCGCACGATAAACCTCGGCAGCGCAGAAGCGGTGGAGAAGGCCGCATGAGCAAGCCTTCCCACATCGGCACGAACTGGCGCGACCTGCGCCGGGTCCTGCGTCCCTTCCTCGCCACGCAGCCGCGCTGGCTGCTCCTGGGCTGCCTGCTCGCGGCGATCACGGTTCTCGCAGGAATGGCCCTGCTGGGCCTTTCCGGCTGGTTCATCACCGCGACGGCACTTGCCGGCCTGCATGCCGCCACAGCCTTCACCTTCGACGTATTCATGCCGTCCGCCGGCATCCGCCTGCTCGCGCTGGGCCGCACCGCATCGCGCTACGGCGAGCGGCTGGTGACGCACGACGCCACCTTCGCCGTGCTCGCCGAACTTCGTGTGCGCCTGTTCCGCGGCTGGGCCAGGGCCGAGGCAGCGCGCCAGTTGCTGATGCGCCCGGCGCGCCTGCTGTTCCGCCTCACCGCCGACATCGACGCGCTCGAATCGCTTTATCTCCGCCTGCTCGTTCCAGCGGCCGCCGCGCTGGGGGGCGCATTGCTCGCCGGCACGGTGCTCGGCTTCATGCATGTGGCGATGGGCCTCGCGCTGACGCTCTGGCTCGTGATCGCCGGCTGGGGCATCGCATTCCTCGTGGCAAGGCGAGCGCGCCGGCCAGCCGTGCGGCGCGCGCATGGCGTCGAGACGCTGCGCGCACGTGCCGTCGATCTGGTGGCAGGGCAGACCGACCTGGTGATGGCCGGCCGCATCGACGCGCAACGCGAGGCATTGATTGCTGCCGACGCACAGCTTGCCAAGGCCGACTTCGCACTGAACAAGCTCGAGGCAGCCGCCGGTTTCGCCTACGGCGGCGCAGGCACCCTGACCCTCGTCGGCGTGCTGCTGGCCGTTGGCTTGCTGGTGAATGAGGGTGTCATCGGCGCACCGGCCGCAGCGCTGGCTCTGCTGGTGGCGCTCACGGCGACGGAGCCTTTCGCAGCCTTGCGCCGCGGCGCGCTCGACGCGGGCCGCACCTGGCTGGCGGTGCGGCGCCTGGCGCCCCGCATGACTTCTTCCGCGGATGAGCCCGCCGCAACGGCGAAGGCTCCCGATTCCCGACTCGCACTCCAGCTGGAGGAAGTCACCGTAGCCCACGACGGCAGCAGCATCCCCGTCCTGACCGAAGCCTCATTGGCTCTGCAAGCAGGCGAGCGCGTCGCCCTCATCGGCGCCAGCGGCGCCGGCAAGTCCACGCTCCTCGCCGCCATCGCAGGCGAGATCGCCCCCCGTTCCGGCAGCGTCCTCGCCCAGCCGGCCTGCCTGCTGACCCAGCGCACCGAACTCTTCCAGGACAGCCTGCGCGACAACCTCCGCCTCGCAGCCCCCGAAGCCACCGATGAACGGCTGCACGCCGTGCTGCAAGCCGCGGGGCTGGAAGAAGAGGTGCGTGCCTTGAGCACCGGCCTCGACACCCGCCTCGGCGAAGGCGGCCTCGGCCTCTCCGGCGGCCAGTCGCGCCGCCTCGCGCTGGCCCGCCTGCTGCTGCGCGACGTGCCGTTCTGGCTGCTCGACGAGCCTACGGAAGCGCTGGATGCAGCCACCGCGCACGACGTGCTGGATCGCCTCGCCCGGCATGCAGGCGCCCGAACCCTGCTGATCGCCACCCACTTGCGCCGCGAGGCCGCGCTCGCCGACCGCCTCGTGTGCATGAACCAGGGCCGCATCGTCGCCGACCTGCGGCGCGGCAGCGAGAGCTTCGACGCCGCGCTGCGCAGCCTGCGGCCCGACTGAATCCGGAAACGAAAAACAGGGAACACAAAGGAAGAACCCCCATGGACCTCGACATCGTCGCGCTATCGCGCCTGCAGTTCGCCGTCACGGCGCTGTACCACTTCCTGTTCGTGCCGTTGACGCTCGGACTCTCGATCATCATCGCCATCATGGAGACGGTCTACGTCATGACCGGCCGCGTGATCTGGCGCGACATGACGAAGTTCTGGGGCGTGCTCTTCGGCATCAACTTCGCGATGGGCGTCGCCACCGGCATCGTGATGGAGTTCCAGTTCGGCATGAACTGGAGCTACTACAGCCACTACGTCGGCGACATCTTCGGCGCGCCGCTGGCCATCGAGGGGCTGATGGCCTTCTTCATGGAGGCCACCTTCGTCGGCCTGTTCTTCTTCGGCTGGGACAAGCTCTCCAAGGTCGGCCACCTGATCGCCACCTGGGCCGTGGCCATCGGCTCCAATTTCTCGGCGCTGTGGATCCTCATCGCCAACGGCTGGATGCAGAACCCCGTGGGCGCGGCCTTCAATCCGCAGACCATGCGCATGGAAGTGACCGACTTCGCCGCCGTGCTGACCAACCCGGTCGCGCAGGCCAAGTTCGTCCATACCGTGTCGGCCGGCTATGTATGCGCCGCGGTGTTCGTGCTCGGCGTTTCTGCGTGGTACGTGCTCAAGGGGCGTCACCTCGAACTCGCCAAGCGCTCGATGACGGTCGCGGCCTCGTTCGGCCTGGCCGCAGCGCTCTCCGTGGCGGTGCTCGGTGACGAGAGCGGCTATCTCTCCGGAGAACACCAGAAGATGAAGCTCGCCGCCATCGAGGCCATGTGGGAGACGCAGCCTGCGCCCGCCGCCTTCACCGTGGTCGGCTTCCCCGACCAGGAGGCTCGCGAGACGCACTACGCGATCCACATTCCTGGCGTGATGGGCCTCATCGGCACGCGTTCGCTGGACACCGTCATGCCCGGCATCGACGAACTGGTGAAGCGCGCGGAGGTGCGCATCCGCGAAGGCATCAAGGCCTACGACGCGCTGCAGAAGATCCGCGAGGCCGGCGGCACCGACAAGGTGACGCAGGGCGTGCGCGGCGACTTCGAGGACAACGGCATCAACATGGGCTACGCGCTGCTGCTCAAGCGCTACGTGGACGACCCGCGCCAGGCCAGCGACGAGCAGATCGCCAAGGCCGCGTGGGACACCGTGCCGCAGGTGGCGCCGCTCTTCTGGCTGTTCCGCGTGATGGTGGGCATCGGCGTGCTGCTGATCGTTCTGACCGGCACCTTCTTCGTGCTCTCCGCGCGCCGCAGGCTCGACAGCCACCGCTGGCTGCTGAAGCTCGCCGTGTTCGCGATCCCGCTGCCGTGGATCGCCATCGAGTCGGGCTGGCTGGTGGCGGAGTTCGGGCGCCAGCCGTGGGTGATCGAGGGCGTTCTGCCGACCGCGGTGGCCGTGTCGAACCTCGGCGTGAAGACGCTGCTGCTCACGCTGGCGGGCTTCATCGCGATCTACACCGCGCTGCTCGTCATCGAGATGAAGCTCATGCTCAAGGCCATCCGCAAGGGGCCGCAGGCCGAGCACGCGCCCGACGAGGGCGACACGCTCTCGCACATTCCGCCGGCCCACGCGGGCGCGGCCATCGCAACGCCATCCACCGGGAGCGCAGCATGATCCTTCACACACTTCTCGACTACGACACCCTGCGCTTCATCTGGTGGCTGCTGATCGGCGTGCTGCTGGTGGGCTTCGCCGTCACCGACGGCTTCGACCTGGGCAGCGGCATGCTGCTGCCCTTCGCCGCGCGCAACGACATCGAGCGCCGCGTCGTCATCAACAGCGTCGGCCCGGTCTGGGAGGGCAACCAGGTCTGGCTGATCCTGGGCGGCGGCGCGATCTTCGCGGCATGGCCGCAGCTCTACGCCGTTTCCTTCTCGGGCTTCTACCTGGCGATGTTCGTGATCCTCACGGCGCTGATCCTGCGGCCCGTGGCCTTCAAGTTCCGCAGCAAGCGCGAGTCTGCGCAGTGGCGCGCGCGCTGGGACTGGGTGCTGTTCTTCAGCGGCTTCGTGCCGGCGCTGATCTGCGGCGTGGCCGTGGGCAATGTGCTGCAGGGCGTGCCGTTCCGCTTCAACCCCGACATGCACATCTTCTACGACGGCAGCTTCTTCGGCCTGCTGAATCCGTTCGCCATCCTGTGCGGGCTGGTGTCCGTGGCGATGCTGGTGGTGCACGGCGCCGCGTGGCTGCTGCTGAAGACCGCCGGGCCGGTGGCCGAGCGTGCGCGCACCTACGGCATGGTTGCCGCCGTGCTCACCGTGGTGCTCTACGCGCTGGCCGGCGTGCTGCTGGCCACGAGCATCGGCGGCTTTCGCATCAGCAGCGTGATCGACGCGACGGGGCCTTCGAACCCCCTGCTCAAGACGGTCGAGTTGCATGCGGGCGCGTGGACCGCCAACTACGCGGCGCACCCATGGACGCTGGCGGCTCCGGCGGCCGGCTTCGTCGGTGCGCTCGGTGCACTGCTGGGGCTCGCGCTGCGCCGCCCGGTGCTCGCGCTGCTCGCAGCTGCGCTCGGCATCGCCGGCATCATCCTCAGCGTGGGCGCCTCGATGTTCCCGTTCATCCTGCCGTCGTCCATCGATCCGCGCGCCAGCCTCACGGTATGGGACTCGTCATCGAGCCACCTCACGCTGTTCATCATGCTGGTGGTCACGGCCGTCTTCATTCCGCTGATCGTGGCCTACACGAGCTGGGTCTACCGCGTGCTGTGGGGCAAGGTCGACGAACAGGCGATCCGCGACGAGAGCGGCCACGCCTACTGACCAATCAAAGGAGGAATCGAAGATGTGGTACTTCGCCTGGATTCTAGGCCTGCCGCTGGCAGCCGCATTCGCCGTGCTCAACGCCATGTGGTACGAGCTGATGGACGACGAGGCCGTCCGCAAGGCCAAGCTCGGGACGCCCGAGCCGTCATCGGGGCAGGAGCGGCTGTAGCCCCCGGAAGAGGGCGGCCGGCTTACTCGGCAGCCTTCTTTTTCGACGCCGCGCCGCCGGTGATGCGGTCTTTCAGCGTCAGCACCTTCGTCACCGTCGCGCCCATGCCCATGAGCTTCATGGCGGTTTCGGGCGCGAGCCGCTGCACGTCGTCGAACCATTTCATCAGCCGGTCGATCAGGTCGTGCATCTCGCGCATGCGCTCCTGCGCGTGGCGCTCGGCTTCGCTCGTGGGCGATTCGAGCAGGGCGTTGCGAAGCATGGAGAGGGTCGGTTCGATCTCGCGGCGGCGGCGCTCCTCGGCCAGCACGCGGAAGATTTCCCACACGTCGGAAGGTGCCTCGAAGTATTCGCGCCGGTCGCCGGGGTGATGCCGCAGGTGCACCAGCCGCCATGCCTGCAGCTCCTTCAGGCCCATGCTGACGTTGGAGCGCGAGAACTCGAGCAGTTCGGCGATCTCGTCGGCGTTGAGCGCGCGCTCCGAGAGAAAGATCAGCGCGTAGATCTGCCCGACTGTGCGGTTGATGCCCCACTTGCTGCCCATCTCGCCGAAATGGGCGACGAACTGGCGGTTGAGGGGCGGGAGATCGGAAGAGTTGGCCATGCGCGGGATTGTCGCGCGGATGGCTGTAATTCCGGAAAGTCCTGAAAACTCAGTCGGCCTGCTGGCGTCGCCTGTACGAGCCCGGCGCGCCGCCGGTCCATGCCTTGAAGGCCCGCTGGAAGGCCGCGCTGTCGGCAAAGCCCAGCTCGTCGGCCAGCGCCGCGAGGGGCACGGTGCTGGTGTTGAGCCGCACGATGGCGAGGTCGCGCCGCAGCTGGTCCTTCAGTGCCTGGAAGGACGTGCCCTCGGTCGCCAGATGCCGCTGCAGCGTGCTGACCGACATGTGCAGCACGCCCGCGGTGGTCGCGAGGTCAGCCCAGGCCGGCCGGTGCTGCTGCAGCACCGCGCGCACCTTTGCGCTCACCGCCTGTTCGGCGAGCCGGGGCAGGATCACGTTGGCTGGGGAGGCCGCGAGGAAGGCCTGGATCTCCTGCGCGTCGCGGTGCACCGGCGTGTCGAGCGCGGCGGCGTCGAACCATACGGCCGACAGGGGCTGGTCGAACTGCAGCGGGCCCGGGAACACCTTGGCGTAGCCGTCGGCATAGGGCGGCGGCTCGAAGCCGAAGTCGAAGCGGCGAGCCTGCAGCCGGCCGCCGTGCAGCCAGGCGAAGAGCCGCCAATACACCCGCAGCATCAGCTCGTGCAAAAAGTTCTGGTGCTTGGGCGGCTGGATGTTCAGCCGCAGCCCGAAGCCGGCGAGCGGGCCGTCGTGCAGCAGCACCAGCGAGAGGTCGTCCTGCAGCAGGTCGAATGTGCGGGCCACGCGGCGCAGCGCCACCTCGAAGGTGCGCGCGCCCAGGGTGGAGCGCGTCATCAGCGCGAAGCTGCCGCAGCGCAGGCGCCGCGTGAGAAAACCCAGCGCCTCGTCGTCCAGGCGCTCCATCAGCAGCGCGAAGAGGGCCACGTACTGCTCGGCCGTGACGCGGGCTGCGGCCTCGTCGAGGAGTGCCGGAGCGATGCCCGCGTCTTCCAGCGCCTTTTCCACGTCCACCAGCGCCTCGCCGGGCCGCGCGCGGATGCCCGACAGCATGCCGAGGACGAAGGCGATCGGGATGGTGACGGGCGGCTGCAGCATGTCTGTGTCGATTGACCTTTTCTGCCATGCGATCGAAGCGAAGTGCAATCGCCGGACGGCGGCTGGATTTCTACCATGCGTCTGCACAAGAACGAGACGGAGACAAACCCATGTACCTGACCCAGGGCCTTCACCGGGCCGTGCAGCAGCGCCCCGACGCCATTGCCGTGCGTTTCGCCGGCCGTGTCCGGACATTCCGCGACTTTGCCGAACGCGTCGCCCGCCTGGCCGGCGCGCTGCAGCGGCTGGGCATGCAGGCGGGAGACCGCGTCGCCATGCTGTCGCTCAACTCCGACCGCTACCTGGAATACCAGATGGCCGTGCCCTGGGGCGGCGGCGTGCTCAACCCGTGCAACATCCGCTGGTCGGCCGCCGAGATCCTGTACTCGCTGGAAGACTCGGGCTCGCGCATCCTGCTGGTCGACGAGACCTTCCGCGCGGTCGTCGAGCAGATGCGCGGCCAGTCGAAGAGCCTGCGCGAGGTCGTCTACTGCGGCGACGGGCCCGTGCCCGCCGGCATGCACAGCTATGAGGGCCTGATCGACGCGGCGGCCCCGGTGCCCGACGCCGTGCGCCGCGGCGAGGACCTGGCCGGCATCTTCTACACCGGCGGCACCACCGGCTTTCCCAAGGGCGTGATGCTGAGCCACACCAACATCTGCAGCTCGGCGCTCGCGGCGCAGGCGGAAGGGCTGGCACCGGCCGACGGCTGCTACCTGCATGCCGCGCCCATGTTCCACCTGGCCGACATGGGGCTGGCCACGCCGCACTGGTTCACGGGCAACACGCACGCCATCATTCCCATGTTCACGCCCGAGGGCGTGCTCGACACCATCGAGCGCGACCGCGTGACCAGCCTGCTGCTGGTGCCCACCATGATCCAGATGCTGGTGGACCACCCCGCGATGCGACAGCCGCGCGACCTGAGCAGCCTGAAGAACATCACCTACGGGGCCTCGCCGATCTCCGAGGCGGTGCTCAACCGCGCGATGGAGGCGTTTCCGGGCGTGGGCTTCGTGCAGGCCTACGGCATGACGGAGCTGTCGCCCATCGCCACGCTCAACCCGGCGTACTTCCACACGGCGGAGGGCCGCAAGCGCGGCAAGCTGCGCTCGGCGGGTCGCGCCAGCGTGTGCATGGAAGTGCGCGTGGTCGATGCCGACGACAAGGAGGTGCCGCGCGGCACCGTCGGCGAGGTGGTTGTGCGCGGGCCCAACGTGATGCAGGGCTACTGGAACAAGCCCGAGCAGACCGCCGCTGCACTGCGCGACGGCTGGATGCACACCGGCGACGGCGCCTACATGGACGACGACGGCTTCATCTTCGTGGTCGACCGCATGAAGGACATGATCATCAGCGGCGGCGAGAACGTCTACTCGGCCGAGGTCGAGAACGCCATCAACCAGCATCCCGCGGTGGCTGCCTGCGCCGTCATCGGCATTCCCAGCGAGGAGTGGGGCGAGGCGGTGCATGCCGTGCTGGTGCTCAAGCCGGGGCAGGGCGTGCAGCCCGAGGAGCTGATCGCCCACTGCAAGACGCTGATCGCCGGCTACAAGTGCCCGCGCAGCGTGGCCGTCGTCGATGCGCTGCCGCTCTCGGGCGCAGGCAAGGTGCTCAAGACCAAGCTGCGCGAGCCCTTCTGGCAGGGCCGGCAGCGCAGCGTGGCCTGAGCCCGCTCTACCTTTCTTTTCGAACTTCCAGACAAGGAGCCTTTCATGAGTCAAGACGTTCACGTGGTCGGGGTCGGCATGATCCCGTTCACCAAGCCGGGCGCGAACCAGCCCTATCCCCAGATGGCCGCACAGGCCACGAACACTGCTCTGAAGGACGCCGGCATCGGCTACGAGCTCGTGCAGCAGGCCTACGTGGGCTACGTGTACGGCGACTCCACCGCCGGCCAGCGCGCTCTCTACGAAGTGGGCATGACGGGCATTCCGGTCGTCAACGTCAACAACAACTGCTCGACCGGCTCGACGGCTTTGTTCCTCGCGCGCCAGGCGGTGGCCAGCGGCGCGGCCGACTGCGTGCTGGCGTTGGGCTTCGAGCACATGAGCCCCGGCGCGCTCGGCGCGGTGTTCAACGACCGGCCCAGCCCCTTCGACCACTTCGAGAACATCACCGACGAGCTGGTCGGCAACGAGCAGGTGCCGCTCGCGCTGCGCTACTTCGGCGGCGCCGGGCTCGCGCACATGCAGCAGTACGGCACGCAGATGTCGACCTTCGCGAAAATCCGCGCCAAGGCCAGCCGCCACGCGGCGAACAACCCCGTGGCGCTGTTCCGCACCGTCGTCACCGAAGAAGAGGTGATGGCCGCACCCGTCATGTGGCCCGGCGTGATGACGCGGCTCATGGCCTGCCCGCCCACCTGCGGCGCGGCAGCCGCCATCGTCTGTTCGCCCCGATTCGCCGAGCGCCACGGACTCGACCGCAGCGTGCGCATCAAGGCGCAGGCCATGACCACCGACCGCCCCATCACCTTCGAGAGCCGCGACATGCGCGAGGTGGTCGGCTTCAGCATGGCCCAGGAAGCCGCGCAGAAGGTGTACGACGCGGCCGGCGTCGGCCCGCAGGACGTCGACGTGGTCGAACTGCACGACTGCTTCGCGCACAACGAGCTGCTGAGCTACGAGGCGCTGGGCCTGTGCCCGGTGGGCGGCGCGGAGAAGTTCGTGGTGGACGGCGACAACACCTATGGCGGCAAGGTCGTCACCAACCCGTCGGGCGGGCTGCTGTCGAAGGGACACCCGCTGGGCGCGACGGGGCTGGCGCAGTGCACCGAGCTGGTCCAGCAGCTTCGCGGCACAGCAGACAGGCGGCAGGTGGAAGGTGCGCGGCTCGCGCTGCAGCACAACCTCGGGCTGGGCGGCGCCTGCGTGGTCACGCTCTACGAGCGCGTCTGAGAGAAGGGCTGCCAGATGATCGATAGGAAGTGGATCGGCCACGAACTGCCAGCATCGGTGCTGCCCATCGAGCGCAGGCGGCTGCAGTTCTTCGCCAAGGCCATCGGCGAGACCGACCCCGTCTACACCGATGCCGCCGTCGCGCGCGACGCCGGCTACCCCGACCTGCCCGCGCCGCCGACCTTCCTGTTCGCGGCCGAGCTGGACTCGGGCGCTTCCGACCGGCTGCTGGCCGGCCTGGGCATTCCGCTGTCGAAGCTGCTGCACGGCGAGCAGGGCTTCAGCTACCACCGGCCGGCCTGCGTGGGCGACACCGTGACGGTGCGTTCCACCATCACCGACATCTACGACAAGAAGAACGGCGCGCTCGAATTCGTCGTCAAGACATCGCGTGCCACCAATCAGCGCGACGAGCTGGTGGCCGAGCTGCGCTCGGTGATCGTCTGCCGCCATTGACGAAGGAGCCTGCACCGATGACCGCACCGACCTACGACGCCGTGAACGTCGGCGACGAGTTGCCCGCGCTGCAGCTGCCGCCCGTGAACCGCACCACGCTCGCACTGTTCGCGGGCGCGTCCGGCGACCACAACCCCATCCACATCGACACCGACTTCGCGCGCAAGTCCGGCATGCCCGACGTGTTCGCGCAGGGCATGCTGGGCATGGCCTGGCTGGGCAGGCTGCTCACGCAGTGGGCGCCGCAGTCGCAGCTGCGCCGCTTCGACGTGCGCTTCCAGGGCATCACGCACCTGGGGCACGCGGTGCGCTGCGGCGGCCGTGTGGTCGAGAAGCTGGAGCACGAAGGCGAGCGCTGCGTGCTCGTGGAAGTGCACAGCGCCAATCAATACGGGCAGACGCGCATCGCCGGCGAGGCGCTCATCGCGCTGCGCTGAATCAACACGACAAGGAAAGAACGCAGACATGACACCCAAGCTCGACGGCAAGGTCGCCCTCATCACCGGTTCGGGCCGCGGCATCGGCCGGGCCATCGCGCTCAAGCTCGCGTCGGAAGGCGCGCGCATCGTCGTCAACGATCTCGACGCACAGCCGGCGGAAGAAACGGTGCAGGAAATACGTGCGGCCGGCGGCCAGGCGGTGGCATGCACCGGCAGCGTGGCAGCGCCCGATTTCGCGGAGCGCTTCGTCGGCACGGCTGTGAGCGAGTTCAAGGGGCTCGACATCATCGTCAACAACGCCGGCTACACATGGGACAGCGTGGTGCAGAAGATGACCGACGAGCAGTGGTACGCCATGATCGACGTGCACCTGACCGCGCCGTTCCGCATCCTGCGCGCGGCGCAGCCGGTGATCCGCGCGCTGTCGAAGGCCGAGACCGAGGCGGGCCGGCGCGTGGTGCGCAAGGTGGTCAACATCTCGTCGGTGGCGGGGCTGTTCGGCAACGCGGGGCAGGCGAACTACGCGGCGGGCAAGGCGGGCATCGTCGGCCTCACGCAGACGCTGGCCAAGGAGTGGGGCCGCATGAACGTGACGGTCAATTGCGTGGCCTTCGGCTTCATCCAGACGCGGCTGACGGCCAGCACCGCCGAGGCGTCCACCGCGAACATCGAGGGCCGAGAGATCAAGGTCGGCATCAACCCTGGGCTGCTGGCGATGATGGAGCAGTCGATTCCGCTGGGACGCGGCGGCACGCCCGAGGAGGCGGCCGGCGCCGTGTACCTCCTGTGCGCGCCCGAGTCGGACTATGTGAGCGGCCAGACGCTGATGTGCAGCGGCGGCCTGACAGGCATCTGAGCATGGAAACCGCCGAGGGCATCGCCTGGAGCGTGGAGGAGGGCATCGGCCGCATCGTGCTGAAGCGGCCGGAGCGCGCCAACGCGATCGGGGTGCGCAGCGGCCGCGCGCTGGTGCGGGCCATCGACGAAGTGCTGGCGGGCAAGCCGCGCGTCATCCTGCTGACCGGAGAAGGCCGCGTGTTCTGCGCCGGTGGAGACATCGACGAGTTCGTGGCGGCCGGCGAAGCGTTGCCGTCGCTGGTCGACGAGATCCTGGACCGGTTGCACCCGGCGCTGCTGCGACTGTCGAACAACCCCGCGCCGCTGGTCGTCGCGGTGAACGGATCCGTCGGCGGCGCGGGCGTGGGGCTGGCGCTGTGCGGCGACTTCGTGCTCGCCGCGGAATCGATGAAGCTGCGTACGGGCTATGCGGCCATCGGGCTTTCGCCGGATGCGGGCGCGTCGTACTTCCTTGCGCGCCGTGTGGGGCCAGTGCGCGCGCAGCAGTTGTTGATGCTGAGCGACTCCATCGACAGCCAGCGCTGCCTTGCGTGGGGCGCGGTCGATGCGCTGCATCCGGACGACGAACTCGCGGCTGCCGCCGAAGCGCTGGTGGCCCGGCTCGCGCATGGTGCGAGCGCATCCTTCGCCGCCATCAAGCAGCTCTGCGCCGGCGCGCCCGGCCGGCCCTTCGAGCAGCATCTGGCGCTGGAGCACAGGCTGCTGCGCGAGCGTGCCGCCAGCGCCGATGCGCGCGAGGGCGTGGCCGCCTTCGTGGAGAAGCGAGCGCCCAGGTTCAAGGGAAGCTGAACGCCACGGCCGTCAGCCGTTGCGCTTGAACAGCTTCGCGATGCCCCAGAGCGCCGCGCCGCCGGCCACCACCGCCAGCTTCGCGAACTTGGCGAGGAAGGCCGCGATGACCGCGAACAGGCCCAGCTTCTTCACCGCCGTGCCGGCCACCAGCGCGGCCAGGCCGTAGGCGGCGACCTTGTCCGTGGACGCGTTGAAGTCGGCGTACTTCTTGCCGTCGTCGTACTGGATCGCGCCGAGGAGCTTGCTCGCGTCGGGCTTGTACTTGTCCAGGTCCTTCGCGTTGGTGATGAGGTTCAGGCTCAGGTAGCCCTCGCGGCCCAGCGCGTAGGTGTTGTAGTTGACGCCTTGGTCGCCGTCGGTGCCGCCCTTGCGCTTCGACAGGGCCGACCACACGAGGCGGTGCGAGGATGCGTCGTACTGCGGCTTCTGCGCCCAGCCCGTGACCTCGATGGACGGGATGCCGCGCTTGGCGCGTTCCTCGTTCGCGGCCTCGGTGCCTTCCTTCAGGCTCTTGAGCAGGTCGTCGGCGTTCCAGTCCTTGGCGTCGTCGTCCTTGATGTAGCCCTCCTTCACGAACTTCACCACCGCCATCCAGTCGGCGTCGTCGGCGGGGAAGATCGCGCCGATGAAGGTGTCGTCGGTGCGGTTGCCCATGCTGCGCATGAGCTGAGCGGCGGCCGGCGTCGGCACCCACACGTAGCCCGCGGGCAGGTGCAGGTGGGCCTGGTCGCGCAGGGTGATGTCGACGGGGCCGACCTTCTGCACGGCTTTTGCGGCCTTGAAGGCGGCGTCCTGTTCGGCTTCCAGCGAACTGGCCGTCGATGCCTGAGTCGATGGAGCGGACGGGGTGCTGGTGGGCGATGCGGCTTGGCTGGTCTGCGCCACGAAAGCGGCGCACGCGAGCAGCACGCCGGCCGCCAGGCGGGTGGTTTGAATACGCAAGTTCTCTCTCCTCGGTTGTTATCAGTCTGGTGAGCCGAGGGAGTTTAGGGGCTGTGCGGAATGTGGCGGGTCGTGGAGCGCGAGGCTGCTACTTCCAGGGCGTCGGCGCCGGCACCTCGCACACCGGCTCCACATCGACGCTCTTGAAGTCCGCAGGCGAGACGATTTCCAGGTACTCCATGTCGGGCGAGTAGTCGAACAGGAAGTGGCGGATGCCCGGGCGCTGGTGCACTACGTCGCCGGCCTCGACCAGCGTTTCCTTGTCCTCGTACATGAAGCGGGCCCAGCCCTTGACCATGATCACGATCTGGAAGTCTGCCTCATGGCGGTGCCAGCCGGTGCCCGTTTCCGGTGCCATGTTGGCCTTGACCAGATGCGCGATCACCTTGCCGTTGGTGGCCTCCGCCACGCCCAGGTCGCGGTAGAGGAAGAAGTCACGCAAACCACCCGATACGAACTCGGTGTCGCCGGGCTTCACATGGGAGAACTGGGTGGCGGTACGGTCCAGCATGGGGCGCTCCTTCGCAGGTGGTGGGTGTTGCGGTGCAACACGCATAAAGCGTTCCCGGGACGGACCCGCCGCGCGCGATTCAGCGGCTTGCGAAGCCGTCGGTTGCGCGAAGCAATCGGTCGAGGATGCCGGGCTCCGAATAGGCGTGCCCCGCGCCCTCGATCAGGTGGAACTCCGCCTCCGGCCAGGCCTTGTGCAGCGCCCAGGCATAGCGCGCGGGGCAGGGCATGTCGTACCGGCCGTGCACGATCACGCCGGGGATGCCGTGCAGCCGGTGCGCCTCGCGCAGCAGCTGGCCTTGTTCCAGCCAGGCGTCGTGCACGAAGTAGTGGTTTTCCAGCCGTGCGAAGGCGAGCGCGAAATGATCTTCGCCATGTGCCGCGGCAATCGCCGGGCTGGGCAGGAGGGTGATGGTCTCGGCCTCCCACACGCTCCAGGCGCGCGCCGCCTCGATCTGCGCCACCGGGTCGTCGCCGGTGAGCCGCTTGCGGTAGGCGCCGATCATGTCGCCGCGCTCGGCTTCGGGAATGGGCGCCTGGAACTTCTCCCATTTGTCGGGGAACATTTCCGATACGCCGAACTGGTAGTACCACTGGAGCTCCGAGCGGGTCACGGTGTAGATGCCGCGCAGCACCAGTTCGCTCACGTGCTCGGGATGCTTCTGGGCGTAGGCGAGGGCGAGCGTCGAACCCCATGAGCCGCCGAACACCAGCCACTTGTCAACGCCGGCGCGTTCGCGCAGGCGCTCGATGTCGGCGACAAGGTGCCAGGTCGTGTTGGCCTCCAGGCCGGCGTGCGGCAGCGAGCGGCCGCAGCCGCGCTGATCGAACAGCGTCAGGTCGTAGCGTGCCGGATCGAACAGGCGCCGGTGCTCCGGCGAGATGCCGCCGCCGGGACCGCCATGCAGGAACACCGCCGGCTTGGCCCCGGGAGTGCCGCAGCGCTCGTAGTAGATCTGGTGGCCGTCGCCCACGTCGAGCATGCCGCTTTCGTAGGGCGCGATGGGGGGATAGGGCTGGCGCAGTTCGGTCATTGGGGCTTCCTCTGTCGGTGCTGGATGGGCTTGATCGCTGCGCATCGTCGCATGACGTGAAGTGGCTTGACGGCACCGGGGGCCTTCCAGATACTCAACCGCATGGTTCAGCCAGCAACCCGACCCGACAGCGATGCGCTCGACGCAGTCTTCGCCGCGCTCTCCGATTCCACGCGGCGCGCCGTGCTCGAAGCCCTTGGCGAACGCAGCCTCAGCGTGACCGAACTGGCCGAGCCGCACGACATGTCCCTCACCGGTTTCATGAAGCACCTGCGCGTGCTGGAAGACGCCGGCCTGATCTCCCGCACGAAAGAGGGCCGCATCGTGCGCTGCGAACTCTCGCCCCGGCCCATGCAGGAGGCCGCCGTGTGGTTGTCTCGCTACGAGAAGTTCTGGGCCGGGCGTCTCGATGCACTGGCGCGCTTTCTCTATCACCAGGAGGAGACCGAATGGAAAACCCTTCCGCCGGCGGCGCAGAGCGCCCCTCGCTCACCCTCAGGCGGCACTACCGGGTCTCGCCCGACAAGGTCTGGCGCGCGTGGACCGACCCGCAAGCGCTGAAGCTCTGGTTCGGCCCAGAGGAAATCGTCGCGGTGCCGATCGCCGAGGTCGACCTGCGCGTGGGCGGCCGCTTCCGGGTTGCCATGCTCGCCAATGACGGCGAAACGCACGACGTGAGCGGCACGTATCTCGAGGTTGTTCCGAACCGCAAGCTGGTCTTCAGCTGGGCCTGGCGCAGCACGCCGGAGAGACAGTCGCGCGTCACGCTGCGCATCGAGCCCGATGCCGAGGGCTGCGAGCTGGTGCTGCTGCACGAACAGTTCTTCGACGAAGCCGCGCGCGACGCCCACAACCACGGCTGGACCGGTGCGCTCGTCAAGCTGGAGGCTTGGCTGAACCTCGCCGCCTGAGACCTTTCGCCACGTAACGAATGAAGAACACCCCGCCGCCGGCCCGCGCCACGATGCGCGAGTGGACCGGCCTCGCCGTCATAGCGCTGCCCTGCATGCTCTATTCGATGGACCTCACGGTGCTGAACCTCGCGATCCCGTCGATCAGCGAAGAGCTCAAGCCCACGGCCTCGCAGCTGCTGTGGATCGTCGACATCTATGGCTTCTTCGTGGCCGGGCTGCTGGTCACCATGGGCACGCTGGGCGACCGCATCGGCCGGCGGCGCCTGCTGCTGATCGGCGCGGCGGCGTTCGGCGTCGCCTCGGTGCTCGCGGCCTTCTCGACCAGCGCCAACATGCTCATCGCCACGCGGGCGCTGCTCGGCGTGGCGGGCGCGACGCTGGCGCCGTCCACGCTCTCGCTGATCCGCAACATGTTCCTCGATCCGGGGCAGCGCACCATCGCCATCGGCGTGTGGATCTCGAGCTACTCGGCTGGCGCCGTCATCGGCCCGGTGCTGGGCGGCGTGCTGCTGCAGTTCTTCCCGTGGGGCTCGGTGTTCCTGATCGGCGTGCCGGTGATGGTGCTGCTGCTGGTGCTCGGGCCCTTGCTGTTGCCCGAATACCGCGACCCCGACGCGGCCCGGCTCGACCTTGCCAGCGTGGCGCTCTCGCTGGGCGCGGTGCTGCCGGTGATCTACGGCGTCAAGCAGATCGCCGAGCATGGGCCGGACGTGGTGCCTGCGCTGTCTATCGCGCTGGGCCTGGCCCTGGGATGGGTGTTCGTGCGCCGTCAGCAGCGGCTGGCCGACCCGATGATCGACCTGGGCCTGTTCCGCCTGCCGGCCTTCACCGTCTCGCTCGGCGCCTACATGCTGGCCTGCTTCGTGATGTTCGGCATCTTCCTCTACAACGCCCAGTACCTGCAGCTGGTGCTTGGTCTTTCGCCCCTGCATGCCGGCCTCTGGAGCATGCCGGGGGCGGGCGCCTTCATCGTCGGCTCCATGGTCGTTCCGGCGCTGGTGCGGCGCATGCGCCCGGCCTTCGTGATGGGTGGCGGGCTGGCGGTGGCGGCGCTGGGCTTCGGCATGCTGGCCGTGCTGCCCGCGCAGGACGGGCTGGCCTGGATGGTGTGTAGCGCGGTCGTCTCCTCGCTCGGGCTGGCGCCGGTGTTCACGCTGGCAACCGACCTGGTGGTGGGCAGCGCGCCGCCGGAGCGCGCGGGCGTGGCCTCGGCGATCTCCGAGACAAGCTCCGAATTCGGCGGGGCGCTGGGGATCGCGATCCTCGGGGCCATCGGCGCCGCGATCTACCGCGGCACCATGGCCGATGCCGTGCCCGCGGGTCTGGCGGGCATTTCGGAGGTGGAAGCCGCCCGCAGCACGCTGGGCGGCGCGGTCGCGCTGGCCGGGCAGATCGGCGGGAGCGCAGGCGTTGAACTGCTCGACGCGGGCCGCGATGCCCTGATGCGCGGCATGCGGCTCACGGCGGGCGTTTGTGCCGCAGTGCTGCTGTTCGTGGCCGGGCTGGTGGCGATCCGGCTGCGCGGGGCGGGTGGCGCCGGGCAGGCGCTCCCCGTGGATTCCCCGAGTGCCGCCGCATTGCCGGAGCGCTGATGAAACCCCATACTGGGGCTTCCACGACGCGACCACCGGAGCCTTCCATGAGCAACGAACTGCGCAAGAAGCTGCACGACCTGGCCGAACTGGGCGACAAGGCCCCCGACCCGCAGACCAAGGCCCTCATCGAGGCGATCCGGCTCCAGACGGCGGTGCTGAACGAGCGGCTCTTCGCCATCGAACTGCAGGTGGCGGCCCTGTCCAAACGGCTCGAAAGCACGACCGACTGAGAGGGGAGCGCTTTGGCGGGATAATCCCCGCCATGAGCGGCAACACCTTCGGAACTCTTTTCGCGGTCACCAATTTCGGCGAGTCGCATGGCCCGGCCATCGGCTGCGTCATCGACGGATGCCCCCCGGGCATGGAACTCAGCGAAGCTGACATCCAGGGCGACCTGGACCGCCGCCGCCCCGGCACCAGCCGCCACGTCACCCAGCGCAACGAGCCCGACGCCGTGCAGATCCTCTCGGGCGTGTACGAAGGCAAGACCACCGGCACCCCCATCGCGCTGCTGATCCAGAACACCGACCAGCGCAGCAAGGACTACGGCCAGATCGCCCAGCAGTTCCGCCCGGGCCACGCCGACTTCACCTACTGGAAGAAGTACGGCATCCGCGATCCTCGCGGCGGCGGGCGTTCCTCGGCACGGCTGACCGCGCCCATGGTCGCGGCCGGCGCGGTCGCCAAGAAATGGCTGGCCGAGAAGTACGGCATGGTGTTCCGTGGCTGCATGACGCAGATCGGCGAGATCGCCATTCCCTTCGAGAGCTGGGACCACGTACCCAACAACCCCTTCTTCGCCCCCATCGCCGACGTGAGCGCGCTGGAGGACTACATGGACCGCCTGCGCAAGGCCGGCGATTCGTGCGGCGCGCGCATCCGCGTGACCGCCTCGAACGTCCCGGTGGGCCTGGGCGAGCCGCTCTTCGACAAGCTGGACGCCGAGATCGCCTACGCGATGATGGGCATCAACGCGGTGAAGGCGGTGGAAATCGGCGCCGGCTTCGACAGCGTCACCCAGCGCGGCACCACGCACGGCGACTCGATCACGCCCACGGGCTTCGTCACCAACAACGCGGGTGGCATCCTCGGCGGCATCAGCTCGGGGCAGGACCTCGAAGTGAGCATCGCGATCAAGCCCACCAGCTCGATCATCAGCCCGCGCCAGTCCATCGACATCCACAACAACCCCGTCGAGGTCGTCACCAAGGGCCGTCACGACCCGTGCGTGGGCATCCGCGCCACGCCCATCGCCGAGGCGATGCTGGCGCTGGTGGTGATCGAGCACGTGCTGCGCAACCGCGCGCAGTGCGGCGATGTGCCACAGGGCAGCAAGACAGAAGCCGCGTCGCCGCAGGCGTCCTTCCTCTAGTGTCGGAACCGCCACCAGTGGCCGCCGCCAGGCGCGGCCACCTGCTGGCATTCGCTGGCCTTTCGGCCAGCTATTTCGCGCACATCGGTTTCTTCAATCCTTACCTGCCGCTCTGGCTGAAGGACCTGGGGCTGCCGATCTTCACCATCAGCCTGCTGGCTTCGGTGCAGTCGATCACGCGCGTGTTCGCGCCCTATGCATGGGGCGCGCTCAGCGACCACACCGGGCAGCGCGTGAAGCTGCTGCGCTTCAGTGCGGCGGTGGCGCTGGCCAGCTCCTTCGGTCTCTGGTGGCACGGCGGTGCATGGTGGCTCGCGCTGGTGCTGCTCGTGATGTTCACCCACACCAGTTCGATGATGTCGCTCACCGAGGCCGCGATGGCGCAACTGGTGGCCGGCGACTGGGGGCGCTACGGCCGCATCCGGCTGTGCGGCTCGGCCGGTTTCCTGCTCACGGTGTTCGTGGCGGGGGAGTGGTTCGACCGCTTCGGCATGAAGCACTTTCCGGCATGGGCGGCCGGCACCCTGGCCATCGTGCTGATCGCGACGATGAAGCTGCCCGACGTGCGCGAGCCTCCGGCCGCGCACGGCACGGTGAAGGAGCCCATCGGACCTGTGCTGCGCAACCGCTCGGTGCAGTGGTTCTTCGCGTCGCTCTTCTTCCAGGTGATGTCGCACTTCTCGGTGTACGCGTTCTTCTCGCTGTACCTCGATTCGATCGGCTACGGAAAGAGCACCATCGGCCTGCTGTGGGCGCTGTCGGTGGTGGCGGAGATCGTGTGGTTCTTCCTGCAGGGCAGGCTCATCGGCCTGATGCCGATGCCACGCTGGATGCTGGTGTGCGGCATCGCGGCCGTCGCGCGGCTCGGGCTGACCGCGGGCCTGGGTGGATGGATCGCTGCGCTCATCCTTGCGCAGTGGCTTCATGCACTGAGTTTCGCGGCGCATCACACGACCTGCATCGCGGTGGTGTCGCGGCGATTCCCTGGTCATCTGCGCGGGCGCGGGCAGGCGCTGTTTACGGTTATCGGCTATGGCTTCGGTGGCGTGCTGGGTGTTCTGCTCGGTGGCGCAGTTGCGCAGGCCTTTGGATATCGCACGATGTTTACAGCTGCGGCCTTGCTGGCGGTGCTTGGCAGTGCATGTGCGTGGCGGGTGATGAAGTTGGATCGGATGGAGCGCGCGGTCAGGACCTCCTGATCTCCCGACAAAGTGTCATGGGCCTTACATGCCCACGTCACCGCGGATTTTTACGCTGCGCGCTCCGTAATCTTTTCTCCTAATTTCTCATGTCCGTTTCAGACGACTCGCGCGGCGCACGCACGCCGCGTCTCCTTGCTCCTGCCGCATCGAACGCCTCCGAACAGAACAACGACAACAACACGCCGCCGCGCCGCCAGGTGCTGAAGCTCGGGGCTTCGCTTCTGACGGTCGGCAGCAGCGGCGCCTTGCTCGCGGCATGCGGCGGCGGTGGAAGTGACGGGCCGGCTCTCGGTCCATTCCCGGCTTCGACGCCTGCACCGGCGCCCGCGCCGGCGGCAACGCCCGCTCCGCCCGCGGCAGCCGCCAAGATCTCGAGCTTCTCGATCGCTGTGATGCCCGACACGCAGTTCTATGCGCGCTATGCCACGGCGGCCGAAAGCGACCAGTACAACAAGCGCTTCGGCAGCGCTCCTTTCGCAGCGCAGACGAAGTGGATCGCCGACAACGCCAAGGGACTGAACATACCTTTCACCATCCACCTCGGCGACGTGGTCGACCAGGTCGGCAAGCCCGACCAGTGGAAGGTGGCCGATGCCGCCATGAAGATCCTTGAAGATGCGAAGCTGCCCTACAGCGTGCTGGCCGGCAACCACGACGTGCTGAGGGACGTCGACTACAGCGTCGATTCAGTCGGGGGCACCGACAAGGACCGTACCCCTGCCAACGAACCCTACATCCAGTGGTTCGGCACCGAGCGCGCGAAGAAGCAGGCCACCTTCGGCGAGCGCGACACCAGCGGCTTCCACGAGTACCACGTGTTCGAAGCCCAGGGCCAGAAGTTCATGGTGCTGTCGCTGTCGTGGCGCATTTCCGATGCCGGCATTGCATGGGCGCGCCAGGTGATCAGGAAGAACCCGACGCTGCCGGTGATCCTGGTGAACCACCAGTTGCTCAACATCGCGCCCGATGGCACGAGCCCGCTCGAAACCGACTACGGCAAGATGCTGTGGGAGAAGCTGATCCGCGACAACGACCAGATCTTCATGACGCTCAACGGCCACCACCACGGCGCCGCGCACCTCACGAAGATCAACGACTTCGGCCGCAAGGTCGAGGAGATGGTGGTCGACTATCAGATGGCCTACCAGGGCGGCAACGGCCTCATGCGCCTGTACGAGTTCGACCTGACCAACAAGAAGATCAAGGTGCTGTCGTTCTCGCCGTGGGTTCCGCAGAAGCCGGCGGCCACGCTCAACAGCTTCGACCAGGCGGTGCTCACCACTGCCAACGAGGCCTTCACCATCGACATGGATTTCGCCCAGCGCTTCTCGGGCTTCAACAAGAGCTTCGGTGCCGGCAGCGCCACCATCGAAGGCTCGCTGGTGGACAAGGCCCGCGCGATGATCCTTGCGAACTACAAGGAACCGGCGACGCTCGTGCAGCGGCCGGCCACGAACTCGGACGACTACCCCAAGGTCGCGAACACGCTGGCGCACTGGCGCTTCTTCGGTGGCACGGCCAACCAGCCGGTGCTGCCGGGCACGGTCATCGCCGACGTCGCGGGCAGCAATCCACTGCACCGCGATGCGCTGAATCAGGGGGGCGTCGTCGGTGCGACAGATGGCGACATCGTGTGGACGGACGACCGTCACTACCTCTCGGCCGCGCCGGGGTCGGTACGTTTCCTGAATACCAACAAGAACACGCCTCGCCTGAGCTATTTCCTTACCGATGCTGCGGCGCCGATCAACGCGCAGACGCTGGAGAACGGCTACACCATCGAAGCATTCATCAAGATCGACAAAAGTTGGACTATTGCCAACAACGAGTGGATGAACATCATGACGCGCGATGGCCGCAGCGGTGATTTGCCTGGCTACGCGGGTGACGGAGATGCACCGCCGATGTTGTTTGCCATTTCCAACCTGCGTGAAGTGCAGTGGGAAGTGGTTCCCAGCCCGGCCGGACCCAACGCGAAAACCAATTGGTCGGGCGAGGTGATTGCCGACCGCTGGATTCACATTGCGGTTGTCAACGATCCGGCGTCGCACGATACGACGATGTATGTAGAGGGCGCACCGGTGCTGCGCAACGTCACAGCGGCCAAGGGACTGGCGACACTCTCGGCCACATCGCAGTGGGTCGTGGGCGGCGGCTCCTGGAATCTCAAGAGGGGTGATGGCTTCTTCGGCAACATCGGCGAAGTCCGCGTCGTGGCAGCAGCGCTGACCCCTGCCCAGTGGCTCACGGCACGCAAGCCGGCCTGAGCAGAGGCTCCGGCCTTCCCGCGATCAGTGAGTGATGCGGGGAGGCCGCTTTCTCCTATTTCTTCCTGCCGGTCCGCCTTCACGGCACCCTTGCCGTTCTCCTTCTCGAACATCGCAAAGTACTCCGAAGCCAGCTTCCGCAGCGATCGCCCGGTGTTCGCGTAGTCGTATTCGTCGAGATTCGCCAGCGACACCCGCCCGGCAGCACACGATGCCGGTTTCCTCGGCGACGCGGCTGACCGAATTGGGGTCCACTTCCAGCGGCGGCCGAGCTCGCGGTACAGCGCCTCCCTGCGGCGCCGACGACGAGGGCGGCAATCAATGTGCCGCAGATGCCGCCGAGCTGAATGGGGCCGAAGCGGATCTGGCCCACTGCATAGCCAATGGCGAGCACGAGGAATAGCGCAATTTCGGACTGGTTTCCGGGTATTTCGGCCAGACCGCCAATCACGAATCAGATCCTTGCCCGGAATGTGCTTGCAGGCCGGGCGTGGCCTCAATTGGCCGGCGGCTGATTCGGAGGGCGCCGTAATTCATTCGAATCTCATCAGCGTGACTGCGGACACAGGCAGCCATGGATCGCGAACTTCATGCTGATTCGAAGAACCGTCTATTTTCCGCATTGGTTCTCGCGGTAAATCAACACTTAGAATAATTGTGAAAATATGCATCAGGGAGGTGAGCATGCCGCTCAATTTGCAAACAATATTCTTATCAATTGAATTTCAATTAGGCGGTTTGTCTTATCTGCAAACCGAAGCGCAATGACCCGGCGCGTCAATATCGAGACGCCCGCGGGCGAGGCACTGCAATTCCGCCAGCTGGTAGGCCGCGAAGCGCTGAGCCAGCTGTACGCCTTCGACGTCGAATTGCTGGGCAACAGCAACGCCATCGACCCCAAGAGCCTGCTGGGCAAGGCCTGCAACGTGTCGGTGGAGACCGAAGGCGGGGTGAGGTACCTGGGCGGTATCGCCACCCGCTTCGGATTGCAGCAGGAGGATGCGCGCCACTCCTTCTACCGCCTGCGCCTTCGCCCCTGGCTGTGGCTGGCCACGCGGCGCAGTGACTTCCGCATCTTCCAGGGCAAGAGCGTTCCCGAGATCGTCATGGAAGTGCTCGGGCGTTATGGCCATCCCATCGAGCAGAAGCTCAGCCGCGGCGACTACCGGCGCTGGGATTACTGCGTGCAGTACCACGAGAGCGACTTCGACTTCGTCTCGCGCCTGTGCGAACTCGAAGGCATCTACTACCACTTCCGGCACGAGGCCAGCCAGCACGTGCTCGTTTTCGCCGACGACATCGCCAACTCCCACAGCCCGCTGCCCGGCGGCGAGGAGGTGCGCTACCACCCGCTCGAGAAGTCCGGCATGGGCCAGCGCGAGCGCATCTACGCGTGGGAGATCGCCGAGGAGGTGCGCTCGGGCCATCACTACAACGACGACTACGACTTCGAGAAGCCCAAGGCCGAGCTCTCGCACCTGCGCCAGATGCCCCCGGGGCATGACCACGACGCCTTCGAGAACTACGAATGGCCCGGCGGTTTCGTGCAGCACGGCGACGGCGAGACCTACGCGCGCATCCGCAACGAGGAGCAGCTCAGCCAGCGCAGCCGCGTCACGGGCCGCGCCAATCTGCGCGAGCTGGCCACCGGCCACACCCTGCGCCTGACCGGCCATCCCAAGGCCGACCAGAACCAGCAGTACCTGCTCGTGGGCGTGAGCTACCACCTGCAGGAGAACCTGCAGGCCAGCGAAGGCGTGGAAGGGACCGAAGGCTCCGTGCAGCGCTTCGCCTTCGAGGCCCAGCCCACCAGCTATGCATGGCGGGCGCCGCGCACCACGCCCAAGCCGCGCACGCGCGGCCCGCAGACCGCCATGGTCGTGGGCCCGGCGGGCGAGGAGATCTGGACCGACCAGTACGGGCGCATCAAGGTGCAGTTCCACTGGGATCGCCTCGGACAGGACAACGAGAACTCCAGCTGCTGGGTGCGCGTTTCAACCGCGTGGGCCGGCGCCACCTTCGGCATGACCAGCGTGCCGCGCGTCGGCATGGAGGTGATCGTCGACTTCCTCAACGGCGACCCCGACTACCCCATCGTCACTGGCTGCGTGCACAACGCCGACACCATGCCGTCGTGGGAGCTGCCGGGGCAGAAGCACCTGTCGGGCATCCGCAGCCGGGAGCTCGGAGGCGGACGCGGCAACCACCTCGTGCTGGACGACACGCAGGGCAAGATCCAGGCGCAGCTGCGCAGCGACCACCAGTCCAGCCAGCTGAGCGTGGGGCACATCGGCCGCATCGAGGACACGGCAGGGCGCAAGGAGCCGCGCGGGCAGGGCTTCGAGCTGCGCACCGACGGGCATGGCGTGCTGCGTTCGGGCAAGGGCCTGCTCGTGACCACCGAGGCCCGGCCGAATGCGCAGGCGCATGCCACCGACATGGGCGAGACGGTGGGCCGCCTCACGCAGGCGCGCGATCTGCACGAAGGCCTCAGCGGCCTGGCCCAGGGCGCGCAGGCCCATGAAGCCGGCGACCAGGACGAAGTCACCACGAGCATCAAGGAACAGAACGACGCCATCAAGGGCCAGGGCGGCAACCGCGAGCAGGGCGATTTCCCCGAGTTCCAGGAGTCGCACCTGACGCTGGCCAGCGCCAAGGGCCTGCAGACCGTGGCGCAGGGCTCGACGCACGTCGTGAGCAACGAGCACACCGCGCTCACCAGCGGCGGCCATACGAGCGTGAGCGCGGGCAAGAGCATGCTGGTGAGCGTGCAGAGCGCGATCCGCATGTTCGCCGCCAAGGCCGGCATGCGGCTCGTGGCTGCGGGCGCGGACATCGACATCAAGGCGCTGAAGGACAGCGTCAACGTGCTGGCCAAGCTCAACATCACGCAGACCGCCAACAAGATCACCATCCAGGCGAAGGAAGAAGTGGTCATCAACGGCGGCTCCAGCTACAGCCGCTGGAGTTCGGGCGGCATCGAGCACGGCACGGCCGGCACATGGCGCGAGCATGCCGCCGTCCACAGCCTCGTGGGGCCGGCCAACGACGGCAAGCCCGCGCTGCCCAACCCGCCGCCGGTGCCCAAGGGGCAGCTCGACCTCTATCACCAGTACATCAAGCCGACCGGCGAAAAGCGCCAGGGCGTGGCGCAGGGCGACTTCACCGTGGTGGATTCGGAAGGCGGCACGCACGCCGGCACCTTCGACCGCAACGGCTTCGCGACGGTGTCGGGCCTGCCCATCGGCACCGCCAAGGTCACGTTCGGCAAGGACCCGCGAGACCCTTGGGAAGAAGGCAGCTATTACGGTACGCCGGAGGACTGGAAGGCGAAAGGCGCGACCGGCGCGGCCGCGGGCGGAGCGGGCGGAGCGGGCGGGGGCGTGTCGGGCATCTCTGGCCTCGTCGGCAACGCTGCCGGACTGGCTGGCTCTGCGGGCGGCGCCGCAGGAGCCCTCGCGGGCGTGGCCGGCATGGGCAGCAAGGCGGCGAGCGCGCTGAACCAGGTCACGCAAGCGGCCGGCGTCGCGCAGCAGGCCGTGGGCGCGGCGCAGGCGATCCAGCAGGGCGGCGCCAAGGCGCTGCTCGGCCAGGCGAGCCAGGCGGCGACCGGCATGGCGATCCAGGCGGCCGGTGCCAAGCTCGGCCCGATGGGCGTGCCGATCACCGGCGTGATGAGCGGCATCGCTTCTGGCGGTATGAAGCAGCCAGGCATCGCCACCGCAGTTGCAAATCCAGTCGCCACAGGCCGGACGCCTGGCTTCGCAGGCTGACCCTGCCTGGTCGCCCCGAATGGCCCTCCAGCGGGCCACCCAACCTGAAACGAGAGTTCGAGAGAAAAAGAAAAAATGGCAGAACAGGAGGCGGCGTCGAAGCCGCAGGCAACCGAGCGCGAACCGCAGACGGCGGTAGCGCCGCTGAACACGATCGTGAAGGAGGACGTCGCCGCCGCGAGCAAGGCGGTGGACGACTGGCTGCGCTCGTTCAGCGGCGGCTACGTGACGCTGGAAAGATTGACGATGGTGCTGGGCAGCATCCCGATCGTCGGCAACATCATGGCGCTGGTGGATGTGTTCCTGGACATCATCAACATCGTCGAGAAGAAAGCGAAAGACGGCGTCGATGCATTCCTGAACTGGGTGAGCCTTGGCATCAACCTGATCGGGCTGATCCCGATACCGCCGAGCATGGCGGCGGCGCGCATGAGCCTGCGTCCGACCCTGCACCTGGTGAAGCAGGAGTTGAAGACGGCGGCGTCCAACCTTGGCGAGGCGATCGTGACGACGCTGGTGGGGCACCTGAACGCCACCATCATGGGCGAGCTGGACAAGTTCATCGATGGTGCGATCGCCAAGCTCGATGGCATCCTGAAGAGCTGCGCCGATCTTGCGGACAAGATCATCGACAACCTGGTCGACGTGATGCGCCGGGTTCTGGGCCAGAAGGACCTGTTCACGGTGGGCACGCCGCCGTCGCCGGAGACCAGGGTGCACGACCCGAAGACGCAGAGCACGTGGAACCGGATGTGGGGCGCGGCGGTGCGCTACACGAAGCAGTCGGCGAACTACGTGGCGAAGGCGGCGGCGAGCCATCTGCCGGATGGCATCGCGGGGCGGATCAACGGGGTGATCGCGCAAATGCTGGACTTCAAGCGGCTGCTGAGAGGGCAGCTGTCGAGGCTGGCGGACAAGGAGGCGCAGGCCAGCATCATGTGGCTGCTGCACAAGCTGCGGGATGCGTTGCTGCACAAGAAGGGCAAGCGTGGGGCGATCGTGTCGCCTCAGGCTGGGGCCAAGGCGGAGAAAGACAATCCCGGTACGCCGCTCGGGCACGTCAGCAAGCAGGCCCCAGGCCAGAAGGACGGCGGATGCAAGAATTGTCCGGCGCCTGTTTCCCTTGGAGGATCGATCTCCCTGGTCACGGGCTGCGAGAGCTTCACGCACACCGACTTCGTGCTCGTCGCGCCGCTGCCGATCGAATGGGCTCGCACCTACCGCAGTCAGCTCGATGCCTATGACAACGGCATGCTGGGCGCGCGGTGGATCACGGCCTACAGTACGCGCGTCGACCTGATGACGCCTGCCAGGGGTGAACGCCAGGGGCATGCGAGCCTGGTCTATCACGCAGCCGATGGCCGCAGCCACGCTTACCCCTTGCTGGTAGTGGGCCAGAGCTACCGCGATCCCATCGAAGAGGTGACTCTTTCGCGTCTGAGTGAGACCTTGCTGGTGCTGGACTTCGGCAAGCCGCTGCCGGCAGGCGAGCAAGGCAGCTGGCGCGAAATCTACGAGCTGGCCGAAGGCGGTCGGCACTACCGGCTCGTGACCCTGCAAGCCAAGGATGGCGCCTCCATCGGCCTGCGCTACGACCATGTGATCGCAGGTACGGGTGAGCAGGTTCTGAGCGACATCATCAGCAAGCAGGGTGATGTGGTCGTAGCGCACGTTGGCACGCAGCCTGATGCGACAACAGGTCTGATCAAGTCGGTGTGGGAGCTGAAGGACGGCCAGGTCGTGCGTCAGCTGGCCGCCTATGCGCACGATAGCGAGCGCGACCTCGTCGCTGCCCAGGACGAGAACGGTGCGAGCTGGAGCTACGCCTATAGCCACCATCTCGTGACCCGCTATACCGACCGTACCGGCCGAGGTACGAACCTCGAATACGACGGCACCGGCCCCGACGCCAAGGCCGTTCGAGAGTGGTCGGACGATGGCAGCTTTGCGCTGAAGTTCGAGTGGGACAGGAACATCCGCCTGACCTACGTGACCGATGCCTTGGGCGGCGAGACATGGTTCTACTACGACATCCTGGGCTATACCTATCGCATCATCCATCCGGACAGGCTGCAGGAGTGGTTCTTCCGCGATGAGTTCAAGAACGTCACGCGCCATGTGCACACCGATGGCACGACCGATGACTACACCTACGATGCCGAAGGCAACCTGCAGACGCACACGCGTGCCGACGGCAGTCGTGTCCATTTCGAATACGACAGGCTGAATCGCCAGACGGGTTTGCGCGACGCCGAGGGCGGCGTATGGAAGCGCGACTACAACGCACAGGGTCATCTGGCGGAGGAGATCGACCCACTCGGCTACAAGACCGAATACGCCTACGACAAGGCGGGGCGGCTTGTGTGCGTCACCGATGCCAAGGGCGGCTCGAAGCAGTTGACCTACACCCCTGCCGGGCAGCTCGCCAGCTACACCGACTGCTCGGGGAAGACCAGCCGCTGGGAGTACGACGCCCGTGGGAGGCTGATCAGTGCCATTGACGCGGCAGGTCAGGCCTTCAGGTATCGCTACACCCCCGAGGGCTCCGCTGCCGGAAGCGATGGCAATCATCCCGGGCAACTCGAGCAGATCGAACAGCCCGACAGGACGAGCGAGCACTTCGAGCACGACGCCGAAGGCCGGCTGCTCGTGCACACCGACGCACTGGGGCGCGCCACGCGCTACAGCTACACGCGCGCCGGCCTGATCGCCGGCCGCACCGATGCCGCGGGTCGTTCGCTCAGGTACCGCTGGGACCTGCTGGGGCGCCTGACCGAACTGCACAACGAGAACGGCAGCCGCTACGACTTCCGCTATGACCCCGTGGGCCGACTGCTGGAAGAAACCGGCTTCGACCGCAAGACCACGCAGTACGTCCACGAAGAAACCACGGGCGTGCTCGCCGAAGTGATCGAGGCGGGCCACAGCACCGAACTCGAATTCGATCCTCTCGGCCGCCTCAGCGAACGCCGCGCCGGCGGGCAGTCCGAACGCTTCGCATACGACCGCAACGGCCGCCTGCTCGAGGCGACCAATAGCGATGCGCGCCTGCAGTGGTTCTACGACCCGGCCGGCAACCTGACTCGCGAGCATCACCACTACCTGGAGCGCAAGCGCACGGCGGTCTGGCAGCACCGCTACGACGAACTCAACCATCGCATCGCCACCGTGCGGCCCGACGGGCATGTCACCCAGTGGCTGACCTATGGCTCCGGCCATGTGCACGGCCTGATGATCGACGGCCAGGACATCCTGGGCTTCGAGCGGGACGACCTGCATCGGGAGATCGCACGCGAGCAGGGCAACGGCTTGAGCCAGCGGCAGAAGTACGACCCGGCGGGCCGGCTGCTCGAACAGCACATCTCCCGCACCAGACCAAGCGCTATCGAATCGACCACCGGCATCCAGCGCCGCTATACCTACGACAAGGCCGGCCAGTTGGTGACCATCGGCGACAGCCGCCGAGGCAGCCTGAACTACCGCTACGACCCGGTGGGCCGCCTGCTCGAGGCCAACAGCCGCCTCGGGCGCGAGATCTTTGCATTCGACCCGGCCGGGAATATCGGTGACCCTGTAGACGCGCATCCCAGCCCGCGCGCAGCAGGTCGCGTCACCCACCGTGTTGCCGTCCGTCTCGATGGGGAAGGTCGCGGCATGGCCGGGCGGTTGATGGACAACCTTTTGAAGGATTACGCGGGAACCCGCTACAACTGGGACGAATGCGGAAATCTGGTCGAGCGTGTCCGCAATGGTGAGAAGACCGTATTTACGTGGGACGGCTTCAATCGCATGCGAAGTGCGACTACCTATGGCAAGACGACGGACTTCAGCTACGACGCGCTGGGGCGCAGACTCTCGAAGAGCTCTGCCGAGACAACGACGCTGTTCGGGTGGGATGGCGACGTGCTCGCATTCGAGAGCACGCAGAGCAGGTCGGCGATCGAGGAGGGGGGCGAGCACGGCTGGAGCGTGCACTACGTCCACGAGCCCGATTCGTTCGTACCGCTGATGCAGGTGCGTCAGGCACAGGCGATGGCGCTGTGCGAGGCGACGGACACAAAGGCGCTGATGGATGCCAACGGCGGCGTCTACGACATCGAGCAGGATCCTCTATGGAACGGCGAGCAGAGCAAAGTGCCGCGTGCGTTCGATAAGAAGGAGATGGCGTTCTATCAGTGTGATCACCTGGGCACGCCCCAGGAGCTGACAGATCATGATGGAGATGTCGCGTGGTCGGCGGAGTACAAGGCGTGGGGGGAGGCCCGCGAGGCGATCAGCGAGGCGGGTAGACGGGCGGGATTCAGGAATCCGATCCGGTTCCAAGGGCAGTACTGGGATGAAGAGACCGGGCTGCACTACAACCGATATCGGTATTTCGATCCGTCCAGCGGCAGGTTCGTGTCACAGGATCCCATCGGGTTGGCCGGGGGCATCCATTCAATGGCCTATGCGCCCAATCCTGCCGGATTCATTGATCCACTGGGTCTGAGAAAGTACGTGATCATCGGCGAAGGGCAGGCCGCAGTGGAAGCCTATGCTGCGGCCATGAAACTCAAGTTCCCGTGCGACGAGTTCAGGACCATCAAGAAGGATTGGAATTCCGTGACCCAAGCTTCCGGCGCATCGGTTGAAAAGTTCGGAAGCAAGGAATGGGAGCAGAAGGCGGTTGCCGGCAACGCCGTCTGGATCAGGCAGCGGGCCGCGGAAGGCTATGAATTCATCGACATCGGGATTGACGGCGCGACCAATCGCAGTCCTTTCTATTCGGCCGAGAAGAAGGCATTGGGCAGGGCCGGCGCCAAGACATACAAGGCAAATCAGTGTGCGACCGTGGCCGCCAGAGACGGCTCGAAGGAAAGCTCTCGCCCCAAGGCCAAAGGACGATACGGAAAATGACGAAACCATTCACCATTCACATTCCGATGCTTCGGAAAAAAGGGATGCTCGAGAAGATGGATGCCTTCTACGAAGGTGTTCTGAAGTATGAGCGAGATCCGGAGCTGAATATTCTGCGAGTGACGGGTCATCGAGACTTGGCGATCTGCTTCAAGTACTCCGATTCCATCGCAAAGATCAACGCAAGGGATCGCGAAGCCCTCTATGAATTCTTCATTGAGAAAAACTTCCCCAGCTTCTGCCAGAAGTTGAAAGAAAGCGGAGTCGAGTTCGACATGCTGGCGCGAACTCCTGCATCTTATTTCGCGAGGATCCTGGATCCGTCTGGAAATTCAGTCGAAATCATCTCGGAGAGCTTCGAGGATGATTTCGGTGTTGATGTCTCAGGTTGGGATGTCTACCAGGATATTGGGTGAGGCTTCAACGGTGGCCGTCTTTGCAGCGACCGAATCTGATCTGGCAAGCGCCTCGCCAGGAAGAGGTTGATTGCGTCGGAGTTCTTTATGCGCCTCAACTGCCATGAATGATCCCTTCGAAGTCGATGCCATGATGGCGCAAGCAATCGCGGCGGCCTACGAGCATGTGAAGTCGGCGGGCTTGCAGTTGGAGAGGTACAAGCTCGTCGTGCTCGAGGAGCCCGGTGCCTACAACGTATCGTGGGTTTCCAGGGACAAACCACGCGGTCATCGCGGCAGCTCGCCGGGTATGCCGGAATTCTGCTTGCTGATTGAGAGGGGGACAGGCCGAGTGCTGCAGAAGCAATTTGTCCGCTGAGTTGAGGAGTCTGCCCTTGGTTGCGCAGTCCGATTGTTCAGGGGCAGGAAGTGAACGACAGCGCTGCGGTACCGAGCCGCACTCGCCCGAATCCATGAACGAAATTTTCTCCCTCTGATCCTCCATGTCTTCCCAAATCATCATCCTCGCCCACGACATGTGGCGCAAAGGCGCAGGCGGCGCTCCGGCCGGGCCTCGTAGGCCAGGCCGACAGCTCTGCCTATGCCGGACTCGACCTGGGCCCTGCACAGTTCGCCGCGACGACCTTCCCAGGCACGATCTTCACCGCCACCAGCCCAACGGCGCGCACAAGCCGGCCGGCCAGAAGGCGGACGGCACCATGGACACCGCCGACCCTGGGGTCTGGCATACCTTCAATCCCAAGTCATGAAGAACATCGACCTCAGGTTCGGCGTGAAGCTGGCAGTGCTGCTTCCTCTTCTTCTGAACCTCCCAGTCTCTTACGCAACGGAGAACCAGACCATGGACAAGCCCGAAGCTGCACCCACCTCTTCTTCGCCCATTTCGGGTGCGCAGTCCTACGCACTGACAGATGCGCAGCGAGCCGGGCTCGTCGCGAAGGCCGAGGCCGGCGACGCCGAGGCCGCGTTCCGGCTGTCGCTGTACTACACCTTCGCGTCTTCGGACAAGGCTCAGCGCACCCGCTGGCTGACGGTCGCTGCCAAGGCAGGGCACGTCGTGGCACAGCACAACCTGGCCTACGACCTCTACATGAACGGCAAGGACCTTGCTGAGTCCGCGCATTGGGCGGCAGAGTCGGCGAAGAACGGGAATTCGGAGGCGGGCGGCCTTCTCAAGGAAATCGAAGCGGCACGCGCGAACGCCCGGGGCTCGCGTCCGTGAGCGACGGCCTCGATGGCTCGGCCGTGCCGCTCTTCGAGATGGAGTCGCCCGATCGACTGCTGCTCAGTACGCCGTTGGTGACCGCCCTGGGTGACGCCTTCAGGCTGTTCGAGAAGACCGGACAAGACCTGAACAACTTCGACGTCTGCGTTGCCGAGAGGCGGAAAGAGAACGGCGAGGACGAAGACGGCGTCGACACCGTCGGCATTGCCTTCTCGGCCAAGCTGCCGCCCGGGCAGAAGGGGCTTGGCAACGCCAGCAGGTTGGGGCGATCGATCATGTACATCGCCTCGAGGACGACGGGCGAAATACTTCGGGAGCAAGGAAGCAGGTAGCTCGCCAGACGGCGGGCAGTCCAAAGGATGCCGCGGCCGCTCCAACCGCGGCTTTTGATTTTCAAGGGAGAGAAGAATGAATGAAACCATCGAAAGAAAACCGCACCGCCGCCCAGGTGCCTTGCCCGGGCTTGCCGAATCGCGCCCGCTGATCGAAGCGTGTGGCGGCCCGATGCCTCGGCAGCAACTGTCTCGCTGACGAGACGACGATCCGAGGGGCATCGAATGTCTTCCCAAATCATCATCCTCGCCCACGACATGTGGCGCAAAGGCGCTGGCGGTGCTCCCGCCGGGCTCGTCGGCCAGGCCGACAGCTTCGCCTACGCGGGGCTCGACCTGGGCCTTGCCCAGTTCGCCGCAACGACCTTCGCAGGCACGAGCTTCACCGCCACCAGCTTCAAGCAGGCGGGCTGGAGCGGCTGCCAGTTCACGGGCTGCAGCTTCACCCAGTGCGACTTCAGCAGCATCTCGATCACCGGCTGCACGTTCATCAATTGCAGCTTCACGGGCGCGAACTTCGATGGCGCGAGCATCGGAAGCAGCACCTTCCGCCAGTGCCAGTGGGACGACATCAGCTTCGCGGGCGGCAGCTGGAATGACGTCGGCGTGCTGGACTGCAGCGGCACCGTGGTGCATGCGCAAGGGCTGCAGGGACGCAGCGTGGACTTCACCGGCAGCACCTTCGAGCAGCTCGAGTTCCAGGGCGCCAGCATCAACTGAGGGAAACAATAAATGGCAGGGACGGAAGAGAAGAAAGCGCCGACCGAGCGCGAACCACAGACGGCGGTGGCGCCACTGAACACGATCGTGAAGGAGGACGTCGCCGCGGCCAGCAAGGCGGTGGACGACTGGCTGCGCTCGTTCAGCGGCGGCTACGTGACGCTGGAACGATTGACGATGGTGCTGGGCAGCATCCCGATCGTGGGCAACATCATGGCGCTGGTGGATGTGTTCCTGGACATCATCAACATCGTCGAGAAGAAGGCCAAGGACGGCGTCGACGCGTTCCTGAACTGGGTGAGCCTGGGCATCAACCTGATCGGGCTGATCCCGGTACCGCCGAACATGGCTGCGGCGCGCATGAGCCTGAGGCCCACGCTTCACCTCGTGAAGCAGGAGCTGAAGACGGCAGCCTCCAACCTCGGCGAAGCGATCGTTACCACGCTGGTGGGGCACCTGAATGCCACCATCATGGGCGAGCTGGACACGTTCATCGACGGAGCCATCGCCAAGCTCGACGGCATCCTGAAGAGCTGCGCGGACCTGGCGGACAAGATCATCGACAACCTGGTGGACGTGATGCGTCGCGTGCTGGGTCAGAAGGATCTATTCACGGTAGGCACGCCTGCGTCACCAGAAACCAAGGTGCACGACCCGAAGACGCAGAGCACGTGGAGCCGGATGTGGGGCGCTGCGGTGCGGTACTCGAAGCAGTCGGCGAACTACGTGGCGAAGGCGGCTGCGAGCCAGTTGCCCGATGGCGTTGCCAGCCAGGTCAACAGCGTGATCGCGCAGATGCTGGACTTCAAGCAGGAGCTGAGGGAGCAGCTGTCGAGGCTGGCGGACAGGGAAGCGCAGGCCAGCATCATGTGGCTGCTGTACAAGCTGCGGGATGCGCTGCTGAAGAAGAAGGGCCAGCGTGCCGCGATCATCGCTCCGCAAACAGGAGCCAAGGCGGAAAAGGAAAATCCCGGAACGCAACTCGGCCACATCAACAAGCAAGCCGATGCACAAGGGACCGCGGGGTGCAAGAACTGCCCTGCGCCGGCGCGCAAAGGGGCTTCCATCAGCCTGAGCACCGGCAACGAAAGCTTCACCCACACCGACTTCGTTCTGGCGGCGCCGCTGCCGATCGAATGGGCGCGCACCTACGCCAGCGACCTCGACGCCTTCGACCGCGGCAGCCTGGGCGCCCGCTGGATCACCCCCTACAGCATGCGCGTGGACATCACCACGCCCGCGCGAGGCGCACGCCAGGGCCAGCCCAGCCTTGTGCACCACGCCGCCGATGGCCGCAGCCATGCCTACCCCGTGCTGGCCGTGGGCCAGAGCTACTTCGATGCGATCGAGGAAGTCCGCGTCTCTCGCCTGAGCGAGAGGCTGCTGGTGCTGGACTTCGGCAAGCCCCTGCCCGAAGGCGAGCAGAGCGAGTGGCGCGAGATCTACGAGTACGTCGACAGCAAACAACCCCATTTCCGGCTGGTCACGCAGCAGGCCAAGGACGGCATGGCGATCGGCCTGCGCTACGACCACGTCATTGCGGCAACGGGCGAGCGTGTGCTCAGCGACGTCATCAGCAAGCACGGCGAAGCCGTCATTGCGCACGTGGGCACCAAGCCCGATGCGCAGACGGGTCTCATCCAGTCGCTGTGGGAGCTCAAGGATGGCCAGGTCGTGCGTCAGTTGGCCGCCTACACCCACGATGCAGAGCGCGACCTTGTCTCGGCCCAGGACGAAGACGGCGCCAGCTGGAGCTACACCTACAGCCACCATCTCGTGACCCGCTACACCGACCGCACCGGCCGGGGCATGAACCTCGAGTACGACGGCACTGGCCCCGACGCCAAGGCCGTGCGCGAGTGGTCCGACGACGGCAGCTTCGCGCTGAAGCTGGAGTGGGACCGCAACATCCGCCTGACCTACGTGACCGATGCGCTGGGCGGGGAGACCTGGCACTACTACGACATCCAGGGCTACACCTACCGCATCATCCATCCGGACGGGCTGCAGGAGTGGTTCTTCCGTGATGACGCGAAGAACATCACGCGCCACGTGCACACCGACGGCACGACGGACGACTACACCTACGACGCCGACGGCAACCTGCAGACGCACACCCGAGCCGATGGCAGCCGGGTGCACTACGAATACGACAGCCTGCACCGGCTCACTGGCATCCGCGATGCGGAAGGCGGCGTGTGGAAGCGCGACTACGACGCGCAGGGCCATCTCACGGAAGAGATCGATCCGCTGGGCCACAAGACCGAGTACGCCTACGACAAGGCCGGCAGGCCCGTGCGCATCACCGATGCCAAGGGTGGCGTCAAGGTGCTCGCCTATTCCCCTTCCGGCCAGCTGCTGAGCTACACCGACTGCTCCGCAAAGACCAGCCGCTGGGACTACGACGATCGTGGCCGCCTGGTCAAGGCCACCGACGCCGCCGGCAACGCCACCAGCTACCGCTATGCAGCCGGCCAGCTGGAAGAGATCGAACAGCCCGACAGGACGAGCGAGCACTTCGAGCACGACGCCGAAGGCCGGCTGCTCGTGCACACCGACGCACTGGGGCGCGCCACGCGCTACAGCTACACGCGCGCCGGCCTGATCGCCGGCCGCACCGACGCCGCGGGCCGTTCGCTCAGGTACCGCTGGGACCTGCTGGGGCGCCTGACCGAACTGCACAACGAGAACGGCAGCCGCTACGACTTCCGCTATGACCCCGTGGGCCGACTGCTGGAAGAAACCGGCTTCGACCGCAAGACCACGCAGTACGTCCACGAAGAAACCACGGGCGTGCTCGCCGAAGTGATCGAGGCGGGCCACCGCACCGAACTCGAATTCGATCCTCTCGGCCGCCTCAGCGAACGCCGCGCCGGCGGGCAGTCCGAACGCTTCGCATACGACCGCAACGGCCGCCTGCTCGAGGCGACCAATAGCGATGCGCGCCTGCAGTGGTTCTACGACCCGGCCGGCAACCTGACTCGCGAGCATCACCACTACCTGGAGCGCAAGCGCACGGCGGTCTGGCAGCACCGCTACGACGAACTCAACCATCGCGTCGCCACCGTGCGGCCCGACGGGCATGTCACCCAGTGGCTGACCTATGGCTCCGGCCATGTGCACGGCCTGATGATCGACGGCCAGGACATCCTGGGCTTCGAGCGGGACGACCTGCACCGGGAGATCGCACGCGAACAAGGCAACGGCCTGAGCCAGCGGCAGAAGTACGACCCAGCGGGCCGGCTGCTCGAACAGCACATCTCCCGCACCAGGCCAGGCGCCATCGAATCGACTACCGGCATCCAGCGCCGCTATACCTACGACAAGGCCGGCCAGTTGGTGACCATCGGCGACAGCCGCCGAGGCAGCCTGAACTACCGCTACGACCCCGTGGGCCGCCTGCTCGAGGCCAACAGCCGCCTCGGGCGCGAGACCTTCGCCTTCGACCCCGCAGGCAACGTCGTCGACGCGCCACTGGCCAATGAGCCACTGAGGCACCCGGCCGGCAAGCTGCTGGACAACCTGCTGAAGAACTACGCCGGCACCAGCTACCGCTACGACGAACGCGGCAACATGACCGAGCGCGTACGCAACGGCTGGCGCACCGTCTTCGCATGGGACGGCTTCAACCGCATGACCGCGGCGACCGACCACAGCGGCATCACCACCACCTTCAGTTATGACGCGCTGGGGCGGCGTCTATCCAAGAGTTCGGGCGATACAACGACCCTGTTCGGCTGGGACGGCGACGTGCTCGCATTCGAGAGCACGCAGAGCAGCTCAGCGATCGAGGAGGGCGGCGAGCACGGCTGGAGCGTGCACTACATCCACGAGCCGAACTCGTTCGTGCCGCTGGTGCAGGTGCGCCGAGCGAGCGCGATGGCGCTGAGCGAGACGACGGATGCGAAGGCGCTGATGGAGGGCAACGGCGGCGTCTACGACATCGAGCAGGATCCGCTGTGGAACGGCGAGCAGAGGCAGGTGCCGCGGGCGTTCGACAGAAGGGAGATGGCGTTCTACCAGTGCGACCACCTGGGCACGCCGCAGGAGCTGACGGACCATGAAGGGAGCATTGCGTGGTCGGCGCAGTACAAGGCGTGGGGAGAGGCGCGGGAGGCGATCAGCGAGGCGGGGAGAAGGGCGGGGTTCAGGAATCCGATTCGGTTTCAGGGGCAGTATTGGGATGAAGAGACGGGGCTGCATTACAACCGGTATCGGTACTACGACCCACGCAGCGGAAGATTTGCTTCTAGCGATCCCATAAAGTTGCTGGGGGGAACAAATCTCCACCAATATGCGCCGAATCCGACAGAGTGGGTCGATCCCTTTGGACTGAGCGGAAACTCGAAGCAGCGAAGACAAGCAACGCGTGCGGCTCAACGTGACTGCGAGAGAGCTGAGGAAAAACGCGATGACTTGATGAACAAGCGAAAACGAAAGCATGCGACTTATGTTGGCGGCACAAAAAATGGCCAATCTGTGGGAGGGTGCTCGACAAATCCAACTGGATGTGCAGAAGACGATATTGCCCGTCAACTCGGCTCTGACGCTACTTTTACAAAAGCGTTTGGCTGGCGCCGAAATCGTGAGACAAACGAGCTTGAGAGAACTGAAATCCCCGTTTGTTGCAGATGCCAATTGAAATATAATCCTTCTCAATTTCCTTCAGATGTTAAGGCTGAGCCAGGTGGAGCATGGGAAAAATGATTGATTTTGCATCCGTTGAGTGTTCTAGGATTGATTGGCAGAAATATGAGGAAATTCAAGGGCGAGCGGATTCCATTCCTGCTGTCTTACAAGCGTTGTTGAGTTCTTCAATAGAAAATGCGGAGAAATATTATTGGGGGATAGAGAATCATGTGGTTGTTCAAGGACAATTGTTTAGTGCGGCTGAGCCCACGTTGCAAGTGCTTATCGCCTCGCTTTTGAATGTTCGCCCTAGGCATACAAAAATCGATGTGCTTGAGCTTATTTTTCAAATAGTTGCTGCTGCTTTTTCCGAGGCAGAAGATGAAAAATACAGGGAAATGCAACGCCGAATTCAATTGCGCGCACTGGAGGGGTTGTGGGTTTTTTACGGAGAATTAAACGGGGAGCATTCTGAGGCAGTTGGCGAGATATTGGATTTGATTGATCAATCCCGATTGAAATACTTTATTCAATGAGCCGAGGATGCAATCAAAGGATGATCATTGGATGCATTGATCACTCCGACGTGATAGGGTGAAGTTGAATTGAAATCGACACGATCAACAGGCGCTGCCTGAGGCCAACAGCCGCCTGGAACGCGAGACGTTTGAGTTCGATCAGGCGGGCAACATCGCCGACCCGCCCCCGGCCAACGAGCCACTGAGGCACCCGGCCGGCAAGCTGCTGGACAACCTGCTGAAGAACTACGCCGGCACCAGCTACCGCTACGACGAACGCGGCAACATGACCGAGCGCGTACGCAACGGCTGGCGAACCGTCTTCGCATGGGACGGCTTCAACCGCATGACCGCGGCGACCGACCACAGCGGCATCACCACCACCTTCAGTTATGACGCGCTGGGGCGGCGTCTATCCAAGAGTTCGGGCGACACCACGACCCTGTTCGGCTGGGACGGCGACGTGCTCGCATTCGAGAGCACGCAGAGCAGCTCGGCGATCGAGGAGGGCGGCGAGCACGGCTGGAGCGTGCACTACATCCACGAGCCGAACTCGTTCGTGCCGCTGATTCAGGTGCGTAGGGCAAGTGCTGTGGCGCTGAACGAGACGACGGATGTGAAGGCGCTGATGGAGGCCAACGGAGGCGTCTATGACATCGAGCAGGATTCGCTGTGGAACGGCGAACAGAGGCGGGTGCCGCGGGCGTTCGACAGAAGGGAGATGGCGTTCTACCAGTGCGACCACCTGGGCACACCGCAGGAGCTGACGGACCATGAGGGGAGCGTTGCGTGGTCGGCGCAGTACAAGGCGTGGGGAGAGGCGCGGGAGGCGATCAGCGAGGCGGGGAGAAGGGCGGGGTTCAGGAATCCGATTCGGTTCCAGGGGCAGTATTGGGATGAAGAGACGGGGCTGCATTACAACCGGTATCGCTACTACGACCCCCTGGTAGGGCGGTTCGTCTCGAAAGATCCAATTCGAATCCTCGGTGGCGAAAACTTCTACGAGTACGCGCCAAGTCCTACTTACTGGATCGACCCCTTTGGATTAGCGCGAAAAGGAGGGCAACGGACGAATGGCGGGGGCACTCCGCCGAAGAAACCCGAGCAGGCTAAAGCGGCGCAAACACAGGAAAACACGCATTGCCCGCTGATGACGCGAGTGCGGCATTACACGAATCGAAAAGGGTCAACCGGAATCCAGGCCAGCGGCAAAGTTATTGCGAGTGACAACAATCGTGTCTATGTCGAGCCTGCTAGCGGAAAACCACTAAGTCAACGCGATGCCGAAGATAAGTATCAGATCGGACAAGGCCGCGGGCGGGACTATGTTGAATTTGACGTACCACTTTCAAGGCTTGAATGGGTGGAGAATCCTAGGTATCACAGGCAGGAGCTAACAATTAAAGGTGATGCTCCAGCATGCAATCTTAAAGTCTTTAGGAGAGTTTAAATGATGGAAAAAAATAAGGAATTGCGAATCGATGGGGGGGATTTGTTAAATGTCCTTCGAGAGATTGAGTACATGCTGATTTCCCTGCACAAGATTGGCTCCTATTACGCACCGGATCTTCCTGGTAAGAAGTCAGAATACAACGCAGAAACAACCAAATTCATTGACGACGGAGACGTAACGGGTCGGCTCGCCAGAGTTCGATCTGCCTTGTCCAGGGTTTTCGATGAAACTCGAGGCGAAGACGACATGACAGACATCGAGCGAGCTTTGGAAGGTCTGCAGTTTTGGAGACCAGGAAATAACAGTGAGTGAACAGTACTGAATAGCGGTGCCAGGTTGCTGAACGGTGCGCCGAGATTTTTTGTGCGCTGGCTTCTGATCACTTCGAGCTATTGTTGAAGTTGAATCCTAATGAAATGAATTGACGCTTCGGTGGCGATGCTGGCAGAGAGGTTGTAGCTTGATAGTTTTTCATTTTGGGCTGTTGAGCAAGGACGAATTAACGATTGATTTCGATGAAGAGGGTGCTGGTTTGCTTCTCTCGAAAATCTCTGCATTGATAGATGGAATAAGGAGTGTCGAGCATGTCGGCTCTCTTCATTTGTTTCGAAATGATCTGGAGGAAGCGATAATTGAATTGAGGCTTGGCGTGCTCGATCGTCTCGAAATGAAGAAAAATTCGTTGTTCTTGGAGATAGGCTTGGATGCTTTGGGGTATGCGCTCCATCAGTTGACTGAATTCCTGGAAAGGGGCTACTTCTTTCCTTCCGAATTCTGGAGTTTTTCGAGAGAAGGTCGAAAATACGATACGCAGGTTTTCTTCGGAAAGCTCTCCTCGCGGGAGTGACTCCTTCGCCTCCGGCTTGAGAGGGCAACCCGAACGCTACGTGGATCTACCCTTCAGCATTGCGCGCACGACAGACGTCCCCTAGGCAAAACTCCCCATTGATTTGTTCGCCGCCATAGCCACAGGCTTCGGCGCCTCTACATCTGCTGTGTTCGGGTTTCCGATAACTAAATCACCTTGATTTAGTCCCTCCGCTGCCCGATAGTCCCCTTGCGCCCGGACGCCCGCTTCCCATCACGCGATCCGGATCCAAAACCGCAGGCGCAAACCAACCGCCCGCCCAAGGAGACAACCCATGCACACCAGCCCCCGCTCCATCCTCGTCCTGGCAGCACTCTCCCTCGCCGCAGCCTCCGCGTCGACCGCAGCCTTCGCCGCCGACCAGCCCGTCATCGGCCTCGTCACCAAGACCGAAACCAACCCCTTCTTCGTGAAGATGAAGGAAGGCGCACAGGAAGAGGCCAAGAAGCAGGGCGCCAAGCTGCTCTCCGGCGCAGGCAAGGCCGACGGCGACAACGCCGGGCAGATCACCGCCATGGAGAACATGATCGCCGCTGGCGCCAAGACCATCCTCATCACGCCGAGCGACGCCAAGGCCATCGTTCCCGCGATCAAGAAGGCGCGCGACAAGGGCGTGATGGTGATCGCGCTCGACAGCCCGGCCGATCCGCCGGATGCGACCGACGCGCTCTTCGCCACCAACAACTACACCGCCGGCGTGCTGATCGGCGAATACGCCAAGGCCGCGATGGCGGGCAAGCCGGCGAAGATCGTCGCGCTCGACCTGCTGCCGGGCCACCCCGTGGGCGCGCAGCGCCACAACGGCTTCATGAAGGGCTTCGGCCTGCAGGCCAACGACGCGAAGTCGAACGAGCTGTCTAAGGCGCCCGAGATCGTCTGCATGGCCGACAGCTACGGCGACCAGGCCAAGGCGCAGACGGTGATGGAGAACTGCCTGCAGAAGGCGCCCGACGTGAACCTGGTCTACACCATCAACGAGCCCGCCGCCGCCGGTGCGTACAACGCACTCAAGCGCGCCGGCAAGGAGAAGGGCGTGATGATCGTGTCGGTCGACGGCGGCTGCCAGGGCATCAAGGACACGGCCGCCGGCATCATCGCCGCGACCTCGCAGCAGTACCCGCTGAAGATGGCTGCCATGGGCGTTGCCGCGGGCGTCGAGTACGCCAAGACGGGCAAGAAGGCTTCGGGCTACGTCGACACCGGCGTGACGCTGATCGCTGGCAAGAGCGTGGCGGGCGTCGACAGCAAGGACACCAAGACCGGTGCCGAGCTGTGCTGGGGCAAGAAGTAAGCAGCCGATCTGACGACGAATCTCAGGGAGGCACATCTCGATGGCGAAATCCGCATCAGCCACGCACCACATCCCGTGGGGCGCCCTGGGGCCGTGGCTGGCCCTGCTGGGCGCATGCATCTTCTTCGCGACCCAGTCCGACCGCTTTCTCACGGGCGGCAATCTCTCGCTGATCCTGCAGCAGGTGATGGTGGTCGGCGTGATCGCCATCGGCCAGACGCTGGTGATCCTCACGGCGGGCATCGACCTGTCGTGCGGCATGGTGATGGCGTTGGGCGGCATCATCATGAGCAAGTTCGCCACCGAGCTCGGTCTGCCGGCGCCGGTGGCCATTCTCTGCGGCATCGGGGTGACGACGCTGTTCGGCCTGCTCAACGGCCTGCTGGTCACGCGCATCAAGCTGCCGCCCTTCATCGTGACGCTCGGCACGCTGAACATCGCCTTCGCGATCACGCAGCTGTACTCGTCGTCGCAGACCATCACCGACCTGCCCGGCGGCCTCACTGGCCTGGGCACCACCTTCACCATCGGCGGCGCCGAGGTGGCTTGGGGTTCGGTGCTGATGGTGGTGCTCTATTTCCTCGCGTGGTTCGTGCTGCGCGAGACGGCGGCGGGGCGCCACGTCTACGCCGTGGGCAACAACGCCGAGGCCACGCGCCTCGTGGGCATCCCGACCCAGCGCGTGCTGCTGGGCGTGTACGTGATGGCGGGCGTGCTCTACGGTATCGCCTCGCTGCTGTCGGTGGCGCGCACCGGCGTGGGCGACCCCAACGCGGGCCAGACCGAGAACCTCGATGCCATCACGGCCGTGGTGCTCGGCGGCACCAGCCTCTTCGGCGGCCGCGGCATCGTGCTGGGTTCGCTGATCGGCGTGCTGATCGTGGGCGTATTCCGCAACGGGCTCACGCTGATGGGCGTGTCTTCGATCTACCAGGTGCTGGTGACTGGCATCCTGGTGATCCTGGCCGTCGCGGCCGATCAACTCTCGCGGAAAGGGGCCCGCTGATGACCGCCGCAGCAAACCCCCGCAAGATCGTGATGCAGGCCAAGGGCCTGGTGAAGCGCTACGGCCAGGTCACGGCGCTGGCCGGTGTCGACTTCGAGCTGCGCGAAGGAGAGATCCTCGCGGTGATCGGCGACAACGGCGCGGGCAAGTCATCGCTCATCAAGGCGCTGTCGGGCGCGATCGTGCCCGACGAGGGGCAGATCCTGCTCGACGGCAAGCCGGTGAATTTCCGCAATCCCCTGGAGGCGCGGCGCGCGGGCATCGAGACGGTCTACCAGGACCTGGCCGTGGCGCCCGCCATGACCATCTACGAGAACCTGTTCCTCGGCCGCGAGCTGCGCCGGCCCGGCTTCATGGGCAACGTGCTGCGCATGCTCGACAAGAACAAGATGCTGCGGGAAAGCACCGCGCGCATGGCCGACCTGAAGGTCGGCATCCAGTCGATGACGCAGGCGGTCGAGACGCTCTCCGGCGGCCAGCGCCAGTGCGTGGCGGTGGCGCGCAGCGCGGCCTTCGCGCGGCACGTGGTCATCATGGACGAGCCCACCGCCGCGCTCGGCGTGAAGGAGGGCAACATGGTGCTGGAGCTGATCCGCCGCGTGCGCGACCGCGGCCTGCCCGTGGTGCTCATCAGCCACAACATGCCGCACGTGTTCGAGGTGGCCGACCGCATCCACGTGGCCCGCCTCGGCCGCCGCGCGGCCGTGCTCGACCCGAAGAAGATCAGCATGAGCGACACCGTCGCCGTCATGACCGGCGCCATGCCGCCCGACCAGCTGCCCGCGGAGGCGCATGCCTGATGCGCACGCACCGGCTGCTGCGCGCACGCCCGACCTGCTGCGGCCCCGCGGCTCCAACCAGGTCGGCATGCGCCAGTTCAACGAGCGCACGGTGCTGCAGGCGCTGCGCGTTCACGGCAGCCTGCCCAAGGCCGACCTGGCCCGGCTGACCGGGCTGAGCGCGCAGACCATCGGGCTCATCACGGCGCGGCTGGAGGAAGACGGGCTCATCGTCAAGCAAAGCCGCGTGCGCGGACGCATCGGCCAGCCTTCGGTGCCGCTGGCGCTCAACCCCGACGGCGCCTTCGCCATCGGCATCAAGGTCGGCCGGCGCGGTGCCGAGTGGCTGCTGATCGACTTCGCCGCGCAGGTGCGCGAGCGCCACGCCGTCGGCTACGACTTTCCCGATGCCGACGCGCTGCTGCCCGCCATCGCGCAGCACATCCACCGCCTGCGCGACGGCCTGGGGCCGCTGGCCGCGCGCAACGTGGGCGTGGGGCTGGCCGCGCCGTTTCTGCTCGGCGGCTGGCACCGCACGCTGGGGCTGTCGAAGGCGCAGTCCGACCTGTGGAACCAGATGGACCTGGCCGCCGAGGTGCGTTCGCGCATCGACCTGCCGGTGAGCTTCGCGCGCGACACCGTGGCCGCCTGCGTGGCCGAACTGGTGGGAGGGCGGGGGCACGACCTGAAGAGCTTTCTCTACATCTTCGTCGACACTTTCGTGGGCGGCGGGCTGGTCATCAACTCGCACCTGCACACCGGCGCGCATGGCAATGCGGGCGCGCTGGCATCGCTGCCGATGCAGCCGCCGGGCACTCGCGGCGCGCTGCCGCCGCAGCTGGTTGCGCAGGCGTCGCTGTGGGAGCTCGAACAGCGCCTGTCGGCCGAAGGCCTCGATCCCATGGCCGCCTACGACGACCGCGCGCTGCAGCCGCCTTTCGCGCAGACCACGACAGCCTGGCTGGCCAGCGCATCGCAGGCGCTGGCGCATGCCATCGTGTGCGGCACCGCCATGCTCGACCTGTCCGACGTGGTGGTGGACGGCTCCATGTCACGCCCGCTGCTTCAGGCGCTGCTCGACCAGACCCGCGACGCGCTCGACCACTGCAACTGGGAAGGCCTCTGGCAGCCCCAGCTGCATGGCGGCAAGGCCGGTGCGCAGGCCTGCGCGCTCGGCGGCGCGATGCTGCCGCTGCACGCGAACTTCGCGCCGGACCACGACGTGTTCCTGAAGGCGGCCTAGGCTGTTCGACGTGATCGCGCGAGGCTCAGTGCCTCGGCGATCAGCGGCTTGACCGTCTCGAAGGTCTTCGCGCTCGGGTTGATCACGCTGACCCAGTACATCTTCGCGTACAGCGGATGCGGCATCAGCGTGTCGAGCGCGGTGTAGTCGGGCGCCGTTGGTTGCTCGCCGAAGAGCGCGCGGAACGTTTCCTTGCCCACGCCGAGGTTCAGCCGGAACACGCCGGCGCGGTCCAGCTTCGAGGCGTTGTCGAACTCGTTGTCCTTCGTCACGATGGTCGCGAAAGGGAACTTGTCGTCGCCGTCGTGGAAGAAGAAGGTGTTGTCGTCGGCGATCTGGAAATGGCCGCCGGCCAGCATGTCGATGATGTGTTGGGTGATCGCGTCTTCGGTCATGGGCGCGATCTTGCCCGGATTCTCATCGGGAAGTCGGCCAGCGCCGCAGCCCCAGTTCGTCTGCCAGCTGCCGGTAGGCCTTGATCTGCGCCTGCACATAGTCGTCGAGCGCGGAGCCGGTGAGGGCGAAAGGGTAGAGCCCGTGCTGTTCGCGCAGCGATGCATAGCCGGGCGCAGCGCTCGCCTCGCGGAACGCGTTGGACCAGGCGCGCACGGCGGCATCGGGCACGTCCGCGCTCAGGTAGAGGCCGCGCACCGTGGGCCAGACCAGGTCCACGCCTTGCTCGCGCGCGGTCGGCACGCCGGTGAGGGCGCCGCCCAGCCGGTTCTCCGACAGCACCGCGAGCAGCCGCACGGCCGCTCCGCCCGCGATGGCCTGGAGTGCTTCGGCCGCATCGCCCGGAAACGCGTCGACATGCCGCCCCTGCAATGCGCTCAGTGCGTCGCCGCCGCCCTCGAAGGAGACGAAGCGCATCGCCTTGTGGTCTCGTCCCGCGGCGCGCACCAGCAGCGCGGCCTTCACCCAGTCCTGGCTGCCTACCGTGCCGCCCGCGCCGAAGGCGATGCGCGACGGGTCCTGCCGCAGTGCGGCGACAAGGTCCTGCAGGCGCCTGAAAGGCGAATCGCGGTGAACGGCGATCACACCGTAGTCGGTGCCCAGCGTGGCGATCCAGCGCACGGCCGAGGGCGAATGCGGTCCGAAGCGGCCTTGGGCGAGGTTGAGCAGCGAGCCGCTCGAGAACGCCACCAGCGTGCCCGGCCCGCCGAGCTTGCCGGTGGCGATGCGGTCGAAGGCCACGGCGCCGATGCCGCCCGGCAGGTAGCGCTGCGCGAGCGGTGGGCGCGTGGGGCGCACGGCCTGCAGCGCGTCGCGAGCCAGGGCGCAGGTCAGCGCGAAGCCGCCGCCCGCCTTGGCGGGGATCACGCAGTCGGCAGCTTCTTCGGAAGGATCGCCCGCGGCCATCGCGCGCATGCCGAATGGCGGCGCGAGCAGCGCACACAGCGCGCGCAATGCATGGCGTCGGTTGGAGGTAGCGGAGAAAGGCATGGCGGCGGGCCCGTCAGTCGGAGGCCGGGGCCGATGAAGCGCGCGGCCACCAGATGATCGCATGCAGCCCCGGGCCGGTTTCGCGTGCCTCGAGCCGCAGTTCGCCCCGGTGCCGCTGCGCAATGGAGCGCGCTATGGCCAGCCCGAGCCCGAAGCCGCCCTTGCCGGCGCGTGCGCCACGCCGGAAGCGCTGGCCCAGCGCGGCGCGTTCCTCCTCGTCGATGCCCGGGCCGTTGTCTTCCACGTTGAGGCTCCAGCCCGCGGCGTCGCCGGCAGCAAAAAGCGTGATCGTGCCTTCGGCTGGCGTGTAGGCGATGGCGTTGCTCACCAGGTTGCCCAGTGCCTCGCGCATCAGCCCGCGATCGGCCACGGCGGGGAATTCAGGCGCGGGTGAATGGACGCCCAGGTCGATGCCCAGATCTATGCGTTTTGCGCGCGCCAGCGGCAGCAGGTCGACGGCCACTTCGCGCAGCAGCCCCGCCAGATCGAATTCGGCGGGCTCCACCGGCACCGTGTCGCTGCGGCCCAGCGCCAGCAGTTGTTGCGCGCTGCGCGTGGCGCGGCCGATCTCGGTGCCGAGCGCATCGAGCGCCACCTGCACCTGCGCCGGGTCTTCTTCACGACGTGCGTAGTCGGCCTGCATGTGCAGCGTGGTCAGGTGCGTGCGCAGCTGGTGCGAAGCGTCGTCGAGGAACTGGCGCTGCTGCGAAACCAGCTCCTGCGTACGCGACATCTGCTGGTTGACGGCAGCCACCAGCGGCCGCACCTCGGCGGGCAGGTCGGTCTCGGCGATGCGCGTGAGGTCGTCGCTGGTGCGCGCACCCACCTCGCGCGCCAGTCGCGAAAGCGGGCGCAGCGCCGCCGCGAGCGCGATGGCGGTGCCGCACAGCAGCATCGCCAGCACCAGCCCGTCGCGCAGCGCCGCGCTGCGCACGAAGCGCGCGCTGAATTCCTGGCGCGAGCGCGTGCTCTCGCCGACCTGGATCAGCACGCTGCGCCCTGTGCTGCCGGCCGGCGCACGGTCGAGGTCGCGGCGGTAGGCCGCGAGCCGCACGGCCTCGCCGAAGTAGGTGGCGTCGTAGAAGGCCGGCACGCCCATCTTCAACTCGGCGGGCGGGGCGGGCAGGTCGGCGCTGCCCAGTTCGACCAGCCCGTCGGAGGTCGAGACGCGGAAGAACACCTGTCCGCTCGCCGTAAGCTCGAAGAACTCGAACATCGTGTAAGGCAGCTCGACGGAGAGCCCGCCCGACGCGGTCGAGATGTTGGCGTCGATGGACTTGAGCGCGCCCAGCAGCGAGCGGTCGTAGGCGGCGTTGGCGGCGGCCAGCGCGTCGTGCCGCGTCATCCACAGCTCCAGCGCGGTCACCACGAGCAGGGCGGGAAAGAGCAGCAGCGCGAGCCGCTGCCACAGGCTCGCGCGGCGCAGGCGGTTGAGGATGCCCTGCGTCACGCTCACTCAGTCTGCTTCCAGCACGTACCCAAGCCCACGCAGCGTGACGATGCGCACGCCGCTGCCGTCCAGGCGCTTGCGCAGCCGGTAGACGAAGACCTCCACCGCCTCGGGGTGCACTTCTTCGTCGTCGGAGAACACGCGCTCCAGGATCTGCTGCTTCGACAGCGGCTCGCCGCTGCGCTGCACCAGCACCCGCAGCACCGCCAGTTCGCGCGGCGAGAGCGCCAGCGCCTCGCCGTTGAGCGTGAAGTGCCGCCGCGCGCCGTCGTACACCAGCGGGCCGCAGGCCTGGCGCGGATGCTCCACGCCGCGCGCGCGGCGCACCAGCGCATGCAGCCGCGCCTCGAGCTCGGCCAGCGCAAAGGGCTTGGCGAGGAAGTCGTCGGCGCCCGCGTTGAGCGAGGCCACCCGCTCGTTCACCGAATCGCGCGCCGTGAGGATCAGCGCCGGCAGCCGCTGGTCGCGCTCGCGCAGCCGCTGCAGCACCGTGTGCCCGTCGAGCCCTGGCAGGCCCAGGTCGAGCACCAGCGCGTCATGGTCGCGCTGCTGCAGCGCCCGGTCGGCCAGCCGCCCGTCGTCCACCCATTCGACCTGGATGCCCGCGTGCTCCAGCGCCTTGCACAGCCAGGTGCCCAGGGTGTGTTCGTCTTCGGCCAGGAGAATGCGCATGGCCCGATGCTAGAGCCGACGGGGCTCAATCTGGCTTGATGTTTGCCCTTGCGATGACCTTCTGCCAGCGTGCCTGCTCCGACGCGATGAACTGCGCGAACTGCTCCGGCGTGCCGCCGATGGCTTCCGCCGCGTCGTTGGTCAGCCGCTGCATCGAGTCGGGCGACTTCACCGCCTTCATCGTCTCGGCCGAAAGCTTGGCGAGCTGCGCCGGCGTGATGCTGGCCGGCGCGAGCATGCCGTACCACTGCGTCATCTCGAAGCCCGGGAAGCCCTGTTCGGCCACGGTCGGCACGTCGGGCAACTGCGGCAGGCGCTTGGCCGAGCCGGTCGCGATGCAGCGCACCTTGCCCGCCTTGATGAACTGCAGCACCGCTGCCGCGCCGATGGCCGAGGCGTCGAGCCGGCCCGACAGCAGGTCGGTCACCATCGGGCCGGTGCCCCGGTAGGGCACGTGCAGCATGAACACGTCGGCCGTCATCTTCAGGTACTCGAAGGCCAGGTGGCCCGCGCTGCCGTTGCCCGCCGAGCCGTAGCTGAGCTTGCCCGGCTTCGACTTGGCGTAGGCGATGAACTCCTTCAAGTTCTTCGCCGGCACGTCGGGATGCACCACGTAGAGGCTGGGCACCTTGGCCAGCAGGCTCACGGGCTTGAAGTCCTTGTTCGCGTCGTAGGGCAGCTTGGCGAAGATGTACGGGTTGACCGCCAGCGTGCCGATGTGGCCGAGGATGATCGTGTGCTGGTCGGTGGCGCGCGCCACCTCGCCCATCGCGATGTTGCCGGCCGCGCCCGGCTTGTTGTCGACGAACACGCTCTGCCCGATGGTGCGCGAGAGTTCGGCGGCGGTCGAGCGCGCGACGATCTCCGAGCTGCCGCCCGGCGCGAAGGGCACGACGAAGCGGATCGACTTGCTGGGCCACGCGTCTTCGGCGAAGGCCATCGAGGGCAGCAGGCCGCCGAGGGCTGCCGCGCCGCCGGCCTGGAGCAGGCCGCGGCGGCTCAGGCGGGTGTCTTGGGGGAGGAGGGGTGCGGACATGGTGCTTGTGTCTCCAGCGCTTTTTGGATTGAAAGCGCACATCGTGCCCGGGGGATGCTGTCGGAATGCTGTCAGTCGGGTCAGATCAGGTTCCGCATCGCCTGCGCCGTCTCCCGAAGCACCGGCAGCACCCGCGCCACCGCATCCTCCGAGCTCTCGTGCCCCATCGGCATCGTGATGTTCAGCGCGCCGACCAGCGTGCCGTGCCGGTCACGCAGCGGCACCGCGATGCCGCGCGAGTTCAGGTCGAGCTGCTGTTCGGACAGCGCCCAGCCCTGGGCGCGGATGCGCGCAAGTTCGAGCTTCATGCGCTCCATGCTCGCGATGGTGTGCGAGGTGAAGACGGTGAGCTTGCGCGTGGTGAGCCACTCGTCGAGCTCGGCGTCGCTGCGCAGCGCCAGCATCAGCATGCCGGAGGCGGTGACCTGCGCCGGCACGCGTGCGCCGAGCACGTAGCCGGTGCTCATGCTGCGGTTGGGTCCGTTGCGGGCGATGTAGACCACCTCGTCGCCGTCCATCACGCTGAGGTAGGCGATCTCGTTGGTGCCGGCGGCCACACGCTGCAGGAAGGGCTGCACCACGCGCGGCAGGCGGGCCGACTCCAGGTACGACTGGCCCAGGCGCAGCACGCGCGGCGTGAGCCAGAACAGCTTGCCGTCGCTGGCCACGTAGCCCATGTGCTGCAGGGTCAGCAGGTAGCGCCGCGCGGCGGTGCGGGTCATGTTGGTGCGCTGGCCGGCCTGGCTGGCGGTGAGGCGCGGGTTGGCGTCGTCGAAGGCCTCGATGATGCTCACGCCGCGCTCCAGGCCGGCGATCCAGTCGCGCTTGTCCAGGCCGGGAGGCGGTGCCGGGTCGTGATTGCTGTCCTTGCTCATGGGCGGAAGTGTGATGTGTGCGGAAGGGTTCGAGTTTGCAATTGGTGCAGGTGAAAACCCTTGAATTGATCGATCATTGAATTCTAAAGATCGATAGTCGCACGTTTTGATGCCCCAAAGGCTGCAGGGATTGGCTGGAGGGACTATAAAGCTCGCCATCCGCCCTCCAAAAGAGCGATTGACGAACGGAAGCACGCACATGAGCCATTCCATCAGCGGCAGCACCCAGGCCTACCTGATCCCCGGTGACCCGGTTCGCAACGTGCGGCTGCCGCGCATGTTCAATGCGGCCTTCGAGCGCTACGGCATCGACGCCGTGCTGCTGCCCATGCAGGTGCCGGTGCGCGACTTCGCGGTGTTCTTCAAGTCGGCCTTTCTCGCGCGCAACGTGCGCGGCATGGTGATCGCGCCGCCCCACAAGCCGCTGGTGGTCGATCTGCTCGAAGGCTGCGGCCTCTTCGGCCGCGTGGCGGGCTCGGTCAACGTGGTGCGCCGCACCGAGGGCGACCAGCTCGAGGGCGATCTCTTCGACGGCGAGGGCCTGATAGGCGCGCTCGACCACTACAACATTCCCTTCCGCGGCAAGCGGGTGCTGATTTTGGGCGCGGGCGTGAGCGCCGCGGCCATCGGCGTGGCGCTGGCCGAGGGCGGCACGGTCAACGGCGCGGCGCACATCGCCATGTACGACAAGGCAGCCGGCAAGGCGGCCGGTGTGGCGGCCAAGCTCGACGCCTTCTTCGACGCGAACGTGGTCGCCGCCGACAGCAACGCGCCCGAGGGCTTCGACCTCGTCATCAACGCCACGCAGCTGGGGCTGAGCGACGACGACGCGGCGCCGGTCGATGTGGCGCGCATGGACAGCCACGCCGCGCTCTTCGACATCCTGCTGCGCAACCAGCCCACGCCGCTGGTGCGCGCGGCCCGTGCGCGCGGGCTCAATGCGCAGGCCGGCTTCGAGATGCTGATCCAGCAGATGCCGCACTACTTCCGCTACTTCGGCCACATGGATGCGGCGGATGCGATGACGGCCGACGCCGATTTCCTGCGCGAAATCATCTATCCGCCCGCGATGCACGCCGAGATCGCGCAGCCCTTGTGCTATCGCTCCCCGAGCGTGGTGTAAATGGCTCACCCCCAGGCTTCGCGCACTTCGTGTCGCTTCGCCAACCCCCTTGCAGGGGGCAATGCCTGCGGCCCGGCAAAGCCGGTTCCGCGGCATTCCTGGAAGAAACCTTCGACCTTTGACTGCACAGATTGATCCACCAATGATTTCCGGCAAATCCACCCTCATCGCCCACATCGGCTTTCCCACGGAGGCCTTCAAGGCTCCGATGATCTACAACCCCTGGTTCGACAAGCACGGCATCGACGCCGTGGTCGTTCCCATGGGCGTGAAGCCTGAGGACTACGCGGTGTCGCTGCCGCAGATCTTCAAGTTCAGCAACATCCGCGGCGCGCTGGTGACCATGCCGCACAAGGTGACGACGATGTCGCTGGTCGACGAGGTGACGCCCACCGCGCGCGTGGCCGGCGCCTGCAACGCCATCCTCAAGCGCCCCGACGGCACGCTGCTGGGCGACCAGTTCGACGGCGCCGGCTTCGTGCGCGGCGTGGAGCGCAAGGGGCGGCTCTTCAAGGGCACGCGGGTGCTGGTGTCGGGCGCGGGCGGCGTGGGCTCGGCCATCGCGGCGTCGATTGCCGCCGCGGGCGCCGCCGAGTTGATGCTGTTCGACATGAGCGAGGCTTCGGCCAACGCGCTGGCCGCCCGGCTGCGCGAGCACTATCCGCAGATGAAGGTGACCACCGGCTCGAAGGACCCGGCCGGCTACGACGTGGTGGTCAACGCCACGCCGCTGGGCATGAAGGAGGGCGATCCGCTGCCCTTCGATGTCGACCGCATCGACCCTTCGACCTTCGTCGGCGAGGTGGTCATGAAGACCGAGTACACGCCGCTGCTGCAGGCCGCCAAGGCCAAGGGCTGTGCGGTGCAGGTGGGCACCGACATGCTGTTCGAGATGATTCCGGCGTACCTGGAATTCTTCGGCTTCGGCACCGCCTCGCCCGAGGAGCTGCGCGCCGTGGCGCAACTGAAATACTGAAAAAGAAAGGAAGGCTCGCCCGATGAGCATTTTCGAAGGCTTCCTCTCCACATCCGAAACGCTCGGCGCCTTCAGCGACCGTGCCTTCGTCGACGCCATGCTGCGCTTCGAGGCCGCGCTGGCGCGCGCGCAGGCGGCCGAGGGGCTGATCCCCGAAAGCGCCGCCAACTCCATCGTCAGCAGTTGCAAGGTCGAGCTGTTCGACGTCGCCAAGATCGTGCGCGAGAGCGGCCGTGCCGGCAGCGTCGCGATTCCGCTGGTGAAGGCGCTGCGCGAGGCCGTGGGCCTGTTCAACGCCGAGGCCGCGCAATTCGTGCATTTCGGCAGCACCAGCCAGGACGTGATCGACAGCGCGATGGCGCTGGTCACGCGCGAGGCGGTGGCGCTCGTCGAGGCCGACCTCGCCAAGGCCGCCGACGCGCTGCTGCGCCTGGCCGTGACGCATGCCGAGACGCCGATGCTCGCGCGCACGCTGATGCAGCCGGCCTCGGTCACCAGCTTCGGCTTCAAGTGCGCCGGCTGGGCCGCGCCGCTGGTGCGCAGCCGCATCCGCCTGCGCGATGCCGCGAAGCACGCGCTGCAGCTGCAGCTCGGCGGTGCCATCGGCACGCTGGCGCAGATGAAGGGGCAGGGCGCTGCCGTGCGCAAGCGCATGGCCAGGGAACTCGGCCTGGGCGACCCCGGTGCGACCTGGCACACGCAGCGCGACGAATGGGTCGCGCTCGGCTGCGAGCTCGGCCTGATGACCGGCAGCCTGGGCAAGATCGCGGTTGACATCTCGCTGCTCGGGCAGTACGAGGTGGGCGAAGTCACCGAGCCCAGCGAGCCGGGGCGCGGCGGCTCGTCGGCCATGCCGCACAAGCGCAATCCGGTGGCGTCGATGGTCGCCATCGCCGCCGCGCACCGCGCGCCGCAGCGCGTGGCCGCGTTGCTCGGCGCCATGCCGCAGCAGCACGAACGCGCCCTCGGCGCCTGGCAGGCGGAGCTGGGCGAATGGCCGCAGCTGCTGATGTCGGCGCACGGCAGCGTGCGCGCGATGGCCGGCGCCTTGCCCGGCCTGCAGGTCGACGCCGCGCGCATGCGCGCCAACATCGACCGGCTGCGCGCCGAACTCCCGCGCGACGCGGCGGACGAATGGTTCGCCCCCGCGCTCGCCCACGAAGCCGGACAGACCGCGCTCGCCGAAGTGAAGGCGCTGCAGGCCCGGCTCGACGCACACAAGGAACTCTCTCAATGACCACCCCCGAAAACCCGCCCGTGGAGCCCGGCGCCTATGAAGCCGGCCTCGTCAACCGCCGCCGCGTGCTCGGCGATGCCTGGGTCGACAAGTCGCTGGCCAACCGCAACGGCTTCAACGCCGAGTTCCAGGAGCTCATCACGCGCCATGCCTGGAACGACATCTGGGGCCGTCCCGCGCTGGGCGACAAGACGCGCCGCTTCATGGTGCTGTCGATGATGCTGGGTATCCACGCGTACGAAGAATTCGCGATGCACGTGCGCGCCGCGCTCGACGGCCCGCCCGAGTCGCGCCTCACGCCGGACGAGATCAAGGAAGTGATCATGATGGCCGCCATCTACTGCGGCGTGCCCGTGGCCAATCACGCCTTCGGCATTGCGACGGGCATCCTGCGCGAGAAGGGCCTGCTGCCGCCGCTGGCGCAGTGACCGCGCCGCCTGCTCCAGGTAGGGGACGAACGAAGGGCCGCTTCGACGTCACCTTTGCGCTGCTGCTGCCGCTGCTTCTCGCAGCGCAGCCCGTAGCCACCGACAGCTATCTTCCCGCGCTCCCCGCCATCGCGAAGGAGCTCGGCTCGGCCAGCACCAGCCTCACGCTGTTCGTGCTGGCCTTCGGCTTTGCGCAGCTGCTGTGCGGGCCGCTGGCCGACCGCTTCGGGCGGCGGCCGGTGCTGCTGGCGGGGCTGGGCTGCTACGCGCTCGCGGCGCTCGGCGGCGCCTTCGCGGGCAGCGTGGCGCTGCTCGCGGGCTGGCGCACGCTGCAGGGCTTCTCGATGGCGGCGATCCTCGTGTGTTCGCGCGCCGCCGTACGCGACCTGTACCCGGCGCACGAAGGCCCGCACGTGATGGCGCGCGGCCTCACCGGCCTGGGCATCGTCGGGCTGATGGCGCCGCTGCTCGGCGCGTGGCTGGTGCAGGGCGCGGGCTGGCGCTGGGTGATGGCGGCGATGGCGCTCTACGCCGCGGTGCTGTTCGCTCTGTGCTGGCGTTCGTTCGGCGAAACGCGCCGGCCCCTGGGCGAGGGCGAGTCGTCCGCGCCGCGCGGCAGCACGCGCGCCGTGTTCGCGAGCCGCTCGTTCCGTGCCTGGGCCTCGGTGGCGGCCACCACCTACGGGGGCTTGTTCTGCTTCCTGCTGCTCTCGCCGATGGTCTACATCGGCTACCTGGGCTGGTCGCCAGCCTGGTACGGCTGGATCCCGGCCGGGGGTTCGCTGGTCTACATCTTCAGCACCACCATGTGCCGCAGCCTGCTGCGGCGCTACGGGCCTGTGCGCACGGTGAAGCTCGGCGCGTCGCTGAGCCTGGCCGGCGCCACCATCCAGGCGCTGGGCTGCTGGCTCATGCCGCTGAGCGCGGTGCCGCTGCTGTTCGGACACGCCGTCTACTGCCTGGGCCACGGCATCCACCAGCCCTGCGGGCAGGCGGGCGCGGTGGGCGACCTGCCGCACCTGGCGGGCCGCGCCGTGTCGTGGTCCGGCTTCGGCATGATGATGGTCGCGTTCTGCGCGGGGCAGCTGGCCGCGCGCTTCGTCGATGCCGATTATTCCAACGGCGCCTGGCCGATGGTCGTGCCCATGCTGCTGGCCGGCAGCGTGCTGGTGGCGATCGCGTTCTTCTGGCTGCCGCGTCTGCAACACCCGAAAAAGGAAACCACACCATGACCCGTTTGAATGTCGTTCGCGAGGGCGATGGCCCCATCGTCGTGCTCAGCCATGCGCTCGGCTGCGACCTGAGCATGTGGGACGGCGTGGCCGCGCACCTGGCGCGCGGCCACACGGTGCTGCGCTACGACCACCGCAACCACGGCGCCTCGGAGGTGCTGCCCGGCGAATTGCGCATCGAGACGCTGGCGCAGGACGCGGCCGAGCTCATCCGCCGGGAGGCGGGCGGCGAGCCGGTGCACTTCGTCGGCCTGTCGATGGGCGGCATGACGGCTCAGGCGCTGGCGGTGCGCCACCCCGAGCTGCTGAAGACGATCGTGATCGCCAATTCGGCTGCCCACTACCCCGACCAGACGCCCTGGCGCACGCGCGTCGAGACGGTGGCCGCCAGGGGCGTGGCCGCCATCGCCCCCGGTGCGGTGTCGCGCTGGATCACGCCGGCGTGGGCCGCCACGCCGGAAGGCGCGGAAGCCGCGAAGAAGCTGCACGACGTGCTGGTGCGCACCGACGCGCAGGGCTACATCGAGAGCTGCAACGCCGTCGCCGCCATCGACTTTCGCGAGAGCAACCACCGCGTCGCCGTGCCCACGCTGGTGATCGGCGGGCTGCAGGACGAGGCCACGCCGATGGCGATGTCGCAGGCCATGGCCACGGCCATTCCGCATGCCCGTCTGGAGACCATCGACGCCGCGCACCTGAGCGCCGTAGAGCGGCCGGAGGAATTTGCGCGGCTGCTGATCGATTTCTGGCGCAGCCTTTGAGCGGCCGGAGCCGGGGCGGCGGCCTAGGTGTATCCCGTATTTCGTGCGAATAACGGTTGAGTGTGATCGATGATCGATCAAACCGGCTCTGAATAGATTGTGACGTTGCCCGGGTGTTCCTAAAGTCCACCCCCATGCATCGCTCCATCGCCACCGTCTCGCTCAGCGGCACGCTCCGCCAGAAGCTCGAAGCCGTCGCCGCCGCCGGCTTCGACGGCATCGAGCTGTTCGAGGCCGACTTCATCAACTTCAAGGGCACGGCCGCCGAACTGGGCCGCATCGCCGGCGACCTGGGCCTGAGCATCGACCTGTACCAGCCGTTGCGCGACTTCGAAGGCATGCCCGAGGCGCAGTTCCGCCGCAGCCTGGAGCGCGCCGAGCGCAAGTTCGATCTGATGCAGGCCATGGGCGCACCGACGATGCTGTGCTGCTCCAACACCTCGCCGCTGTCCGTCAACGACCCTTCGCTGGCGGCCGCCCAACTGCACGAACTGGCCGAGCGCGCCGCGCGTCGCAACCTGCGCGTGGGCTTCGAGGCGCTGGCCTGGGGCCGCCACACCTGGCTTTACGGCCAGGCCTGGGAGATCGTGAAGCAGGCGAACCACCCGCACCTGGGGCTGATCCTCGACAGCTTCCACACGCTCTCGCTGAAGGACGACCCGGCCGGCATCGCGGCCATTCCGGGCGACAAGATCTTCTTCCTGCAGATGGCCGACGCGCCGCTGCTGTCGATGGACGTGCTGCAGTGGGCGCGCCATCACCGCTCGTTCCCGGGGCAGGGCGACTTCGACGTGGTCGGCTTCTTCGAGCAGGTGCTGCGCGCCGGCTACACCGGGCCGCTGTCGCTGGAGATCTTCAACGACATCTTTCGCGAGACGCCGAACCGCCGCACCGCGGTGGACGCGATGCGCTCGCTGCTGTACCTGGAGAGCGAAGCGCGCCAGCGCCTCGCCAAGCCGGCAGTGGCGCAGCAGGTGACGCTGTTCGACCCGCCGCCGGTGCCCGCGCTCTCGGGCCTTTCGTTCATCGAGTTCGCGGCCGACGAGGCTTCGGCCGCGACGCTGGCGACGCTGGTGAAGCAACTGGGCTTCCGCCGTATCGGCAGGCACCGCTCCAAGGCGGTGACGCTGTACCGCCAGGGCGAGATCAACCTGATCGTCAATGCGCAGCCCGATTCCTTCGCTCGAGAGCGCTTCGAGGCGCACGGCACTTCGGTGTGCGCGCTGGGCGTGCGCTGCGGCGATCCGCTGGCTGCGGTGGGCCGCGCCACCGCCATGCGCTCGCAGCGGCACGACAGTCCGGTCGGGCCCAACGAACTGCGTGTGCCGGCCATCGTGGCGCCGGGCGGCAACCTGATCCATTTCGTGCCCGAGGCGCTGGGCGCCAACGGCCTGTACGAGGCCGACTTCATTCTCGAAGACCAGGGCGCCGGCGCCAACGACGCGGGCCTGCAGCGCATCGACCACGTGGCGCTGGGCCTGGCGCTCGACCAGCTCGACACCTGGGTGCTGTTCACGCGCGCCGTGCTCGGCCTGGAGCCCGGCGAGAGCCTGGAGCTGGCCGACCCGTTCGGCCTGATCCGCAGCCGCGGCGTCGCCAATGCCGAGCGCAGCCTGCGGCTGGTGCTCAACGTGTCGCTGAGCCAGCGCACCCGCACCGCACGCACGCTGAGCGTGACCGGCGGTGGCGCGGTGCACCACATCGCGCTGAGCTGCTCCGACATTTTCGAGACCGCCGCGAAGCTGCGCGCCAACGGCACGCGCTTCGTTCCGATTTCCGACAACTACTACGACGACCTGGCCACCCGCATCGACGTCGAGCCCGCGCTGCTTTCGCGCATGCGCGACGCGGGCGTGCTCTTCGACCGCTCGCCGGCCGGCGACTACCTGCACATCTATACCGAGAGCTTCGAGGGCGGACTGTTCTTCGAGGTCGCGCAGCGCGTGGGCGACTACGACGCCTACGGCGCGCTCAATGCGCCGGCGCGCATGGCTTCGCAGGCACAGGACTGACAGGCCCGCCGGCGCATCGACAGATCGATTGACCGACAGAGCTGATTTCTTTTTTCACGTCACCACTGGAGACAACACATGGCAAGCAACACAGCCCGTGAGCCGCAAGGCAGGCACCAGTCGAGAAAGGCCGCGGCAAGCGGCTGGATCGGCTCGGCGCTGGAGTACTACGACTTCTTCATCTACGCCACCGCGGCGGCGCTGATCTTTCCGCAGATCTTCTTTCCCAAGGGCGACCCGACGACGGCCATCGTCGCCTCGCTCGCGACCTACGGCGTAGGCTACGTGGCACGCCCCATCGGCGCCTTCGTGCTCGGCCACTGGGGCGACACGCACGGGCGCAAGCAGGTGCTGGTGCTTTGCATGTTCCTGATGGGCTTCTCGACCGTGGCCGTCGGCCTGCTGCCGACCTACGACCAGGTCGGCCTGCTGGCACCGGTGCTGCTGGTGCTGCTGCGCTTGGTGCAGGGCTTCGCGGTGGCGGGCGAGATCTCGGGCGCTAGCTCGATGATTCTTGAACATGCTCCGTTCGGGCGACGCGGCTTCTTCGCGAGCTTCACGCTGCAGGGCGTGCAGGCCGGCCAGATCCTGGCGGCCGCCGTGTTCCTGCCGCTGGCGCACTACATGCCGGAGGACGCGTTCAACTCCTGGGGCTGGCGCATTCCGTTCCTGCTGAGCTTCCTGGTGATCGTGGCGGGCTACATCATCCGCCGCGAGGTGGACGAGACCCCGGCCTTCGCCGAGGTCGACAAGAAGGGTGAAACGGCCAAGGCGCCGATCATCCAGGCCTTCACCGACAGCTGGGCCGACATGCTGCGCGTGGTGTGCATGGCGCTGATGAACGTCATTCCGGTGGTGGCCACCGTGTTCGGCGCGGCCTACGCCGTGCAGGCCGCCTACGGCATCGGCTTCCAGAAGGACGTGTACCTGTGGATCCCGGTGCTCGGCAACATCCTGGCCGTGATCGTCATCCCGTTCGTGGGCAACCTGTCGGACCGCATCGGCCGCCGCCCGCCGATCATCGTCGGCGCGCTGGTCTCGGGCCTGCTGTCGTTCGTGTACCTGTACGCCATCAGCATCCGCAACGTGCCGCTGGCCATCTGCATGTCGCTGCTGATGTGGGGCGTGATCTACCAGGGCTACAACGCGACCTTCCCGAGCTTCTATCCGGAGCTGTTCCGCACCCGCAACCGCGTCTCGGCCATGGCCATCTCGCAGAACATCGGCACCACCTTCACCGCGCTGCTGCCGGCGCTGTTCGCCGCCGTCGCGCCTCCGGGCTCGACCAACGTGTGGTTCACCGTGGGTGCCATCACCTTCGCGGTGACGGTGCTCGCCGCCCTGGCCGCCTTCAGCGCCCGCGAAACCTACCGCATCCACATGCGCGACCTGGGCGACCCGAACGCCGTGCCGGTCGACAAGCAGGAATACGACCGCATGCGCGAGCAGACGCTGCAGGACGCGCGCCTGGCAAAGGCCGCGGCCTGAGGGGTGCTCGCAGGCGAAGACCTTTCGCCTGCCAAGGGTTGTGGCGCCGGGAAGAATGGCGCCATGACCTCCACATCCTCCCCCTCCCGCCTCAAGATCGACTTCGTCTCCGACGTGTCCTGTCCCTGGTGCGCCATCGGCCTGAGTTCGCTCGAGGCGGCGCTCGGGAAGGTGGCGCCGGAGATCACCGCGGAACTGCATTTCCAGCCCTTCGAGCTGAACCCGCAGATGCCGCCTGAAGGCCAGGACACCTTCGAGCACCTCAACCAGAAGTACGGCTCCACGCGCGAGCAGCAGGCGCAGTCGCGCGAGATGATCCGCCAGCGCGGCGCGGCTGTTGGTTTCGAGTTCAGCCCCGAAGGCCGTCCGCGCGTCTACAACACCTTCGATGCCCATCGGCTGCTGCACTGGGCCGAGCTGGAAAGCCCGGCCAAGCAGGCGGCGCTCAAGAAGCTGCTGCTGAAGGCCTACTTCACCGACAGCCAGAACCCTTCCGACCACGAGGTGCTGGTGCGCGCCGCCACCGAAGCGGGGCTCGACGCGGCCCGTGCCCGTCAGATACTGGACAGCGACGAGTTCGCGCAGGAAACCCGCGAACGCGAGCGCATGTACACCGACGCCGGCATCCACTCGGTGCCCGCGATCATCATCAACGACCGGCATCTCATTTCGGGCGGCCAGCCCGTCGAAGTGTTCGAGCGGGCCCTGCGCCAGATCGCCGGTGCTGCACCTTCGGGCCTTGCCACAGCCTGACTTAGCTGGCGCTTAGGCGCCATCTTTGCCCGGCGTTACGATGGTAAAGACCGTCAACCCGAAGCGGGCTCCGGCGGTTGAGGAGGCGTCTCCAACCACTGTCACACACAGGAGCCCCGAAGATGAAGAAGAAAAGCCTAATCGCCGCGCTCGCCCCCTTATTCGCTCTTTTGGCCGCGGCCTCGCTGCCGGCACTGGCGGCCGAGTACGGCAAGCATCCGTTCTATCTCCACGCCTTGTCCGACCTGCGCACCGCGGCCTGGAAGGTGGAGCACCGCCGCCCCGAGGACGGGCAGGTCTCGCGCGACGAGCAGGTGGTGATCGACGAGATCCACGCCGCCATCGGCGACCTGCAGCACGCCGCATGGCTCGACGGCAAGCCCGTCGAATGGCGCGAGCCCACCGATGCATGGCTGCCGCGCGAGGGCCGCCTGCACGCGGCGGTCGACCTGTTGCGCAAGGTGCATTCCGATGTGGCGCGCGAGGAGGACGACCCGCGCTCGCGGCCGTATCAGCAGCGCGGCCTCGAGCATGTCGACCTCGCGCTTTCCACCGCGCAGCACGCCATCGGCGACGTGCGCCGCCACGATCTGCGCAGGGAGTGAGGGCGGTGCCGGCCGCCGCTGTTTCGCCGATCTTCTCTTTCCCGATGCGGCGCGCATCGATGGCGCTTGGCGCCTGCGCGCTGGCGCTGCTCGCGGGCTGCGCAACCCCGCCCGGAGACCATCGGCCGCTGGTTTCGGTGTCGCTGCCTTCGCAGCAAGTGGACGAGGCCACGCGGCTGCGCTGGCTCGACCGCGTGAGCTGGGGCGCCAATGCGAGCAGCGACGCGCAGCTCGCGAAGCGCGGCCTCCCGCTGTGGATGCGCGACCAGCTCAACCCGCGCCCCGCGCCGCTGCCTGCGGCCGCGCAGGCGCAGATCGACGCGATGGAAATCTCGCGCACGCCGCTCGACCAGCTCGTCACCGGGCTCGACGCGCAGCGCAAGGCGGCCGATGCGCTGCCCGACGAAGACCAGAAGAAGGCCGCGCGGCAGGCCTACCAGCAGCACCTCAACGCGCTGGTGCGCGAGGCCCAGCAGCGCTTCGTGCTGCGCGCCCTCTACTCGCCCAACCAGCTGCAGGAGCAGATGACCTGGTTCTGGATGAACCACTTCAACGTCAACCTGCGCAAGGACAACATCCGCGCGATGGTGGGCGACTATGAGGAGAACGCCATCCGCCCGCACGCGCTCGGCAGGTTCCGCGACCTGCTCGGCGCCACGCTGCACCATCCGGCGATGCTGCGCTACCTCGACAACGCGCAGAACGCCGCCAACCGCATCAACGAGAACTACGCGCGCGAGCTGATGGAGCTGCACACGCTGGGCGTTGGCGGCGGCTATTCGCAGGCCGACGTGCAGGAGCTGGCACGCGTGCTCACCGGCGTGGGCGTGAGCTACCAGCCGCTCGATGCGCCGCCGCCGAACGTGCGGCCCAACCTACGCGCCGACTACGTGCGCAAGGGCCTCTTCGAGTTCAACCCGAACCGCCACGACTACGGGCCGAAGACGCTGCTGGGACAGCCCATCCAGAGCCGCGGGCTGGCCGAGGCCGACGAGGCGCTCGACCGCCTCGCGCGCGCGCCGGCCACCGCGCGCTTCGTCTCGCGCAAGCTCGCCGTGTACTTCGTCTCCGACGATCCGCCGCAGGCGCTTGTCGACCGCATGGCTGCAGCCTTCACGCGCAGCGACGGCGACATCGCCATCACGCTGAAGGCTCTGTTCGAGTCGCCCGAGTTCTCGGCTTCGCTGGGCCGCAAGTTCCGCGACCCGGTGCACTACGTGATGGCCGGCGTGCGCCTCGCGTACGACGACCGCGTGGTCACCAACGTGAACCCGATGCTCGGCTGGATCAACCGCATGGGCGAGCAGCTCTACGGCCACGAGACGCCCGACGGCTATCCGCTCAACGAGGCCGCATGGGCGAGCGCGGGGCAGATGAACACCCGCTTCGAGATCGCGCGCGCCATCGGCGCGAACGGCACGGTGCTGTTCCGCGCGGACGACAAGGCACCGCTGGAGAAGCCCGCCTTTCCCCCGCTGTCCGATTCGCGCGCGGTGCGCACGATGCAGGGCAGCATGAGCGCGGACACGCGCGAGGCACTGGCGCAGGCGAAGAACCCGCAGGAATGGAACACCTTCCTGCTGGCCTCGCCCGAGCTGATGCGCCGCTGAGGTTCGGGTTTTTCTCCCTCCCCCGCTGGGGGAGGGCAGGGGTGGGGGCAAGCGGCGCTCAATGAAGCGCTGAGGCTTGACAAGCATTGCCGTGCCCCCATCCCAACCTTCCCCCAAAGGGGGAAGGAGCAAGGCAGGAAGAAAGAAGAAAGGACAACCGTCATGCAACGCAGAGAAATCCTGAAGCTCGCAGCCGCCGCACCGTTCGCAGGCACCGCCGCCAAGGTGATGGCCGCGCCGGCCGCCGAAGGCGCCAAGCTGCTGGTCGTGTTCCTGCGCGGCGCCTACGACTGCTGCAACCTGCTCGTGCCCACGGCCAGCGACTTCTACTACGCCTCGCGTCCCAACATCGCCATCGCACGGCCCGGTTCGCCCAATGGCGCGCTGCCGCTGGACGGCAGCTGGGGCCTGCACCCCGCACTGGCTCAGAGCGTGCTGCCGATGTTCCAGCAGAAGCAGGCGTCCTTCGTCGCCTTCGCGGGCACCGACGACCTCACGCGCAGCCACTTCGAGACGCAGGACTCCATCGAGCTCGGCCAGGCGCTCGACAAGCGCCGCGACTACCGCTCGGGCTTTCTCAACCGGCTGGCCGGCGTGCTCGGCGCGGGGCCCGTCACCGACGTGTCGCCCATCGCCTTCACCGACCAGTTGCCGATCTCGATGCGCGGCAACGCCAAGGCCGCCAACATGGCGCTGGCCGGCAATGCGCGCTCGGGCATCGACGCGCGGCAGAGCCAGGTCATCGCGTCCATGTACCGCAATACCACGCTGGCCCAGCCGGTGGCCGAGGGCTTCCAGGTGCGCGACGAAGTCATGCGCGCGGTGCAGGCCGAGATGGACGCCGCCAGCCGCAATGCCATGACCGCCAAGGGCTTCGAGCTGGTGGCGCGCCGCATGGCGCTGCTGATGCGCGACCGCTTCGACCTCGGCTTCGTCGACGTCGGCGGCTGGGACACCCACGTGGGGCAGGGCGGCGCCACCGGCTACCTCGCCAACCGTTTTGAAGAACTGGGCCGCGGCGTGGCCGGCTTCGTGCAGGAGATGGGCGACGACGCCTGGCGCCAGACGGTCGTGGTCGTCATCAGCGAGTTCGGCCGTACCTTCCGCGAAAACGGCAACCGCGGCACCGACCACGGCCACGGCACCGTCTACTGGGTGCTCGGCGGCGGCCTCTCGGCGCAGGCCGGCGGGCGTGTGGTGGGCGAGCAGCAGGCGCTGACGCAGGCGACGCTGTTCCAGAACCGCGACTATCCGGTGCTCAACGAGTACCGGGCGGTGTTCGGCGGGTTGTTCCAGCGGATGTACGGGCTGTCGCCGGCGCAGCTGGGGAGGGTGTTCGAGGGCGTGGCGCCGAAGGACTTGCGGCTCGTCTAGCGGCGTCGGCTCCAAGGCGGCATGAGCCATGATCCGGGCTGATACAGGACGGATCGGGAAAGAAACATGGCCGTGATCGCCGAACACCTGCGAATGTCCGAGCTGCAGCGGCTCGGAGCATCCGCTCCGCTGATGCTGCTGGCTGCCGGCCAGTGCATCCACGAGGCGTTGCGGGACTCCTGCCTGGGACCGCCGTTCTACGTCTACAACGGCGCGGACGTGCCCGAAGGGCCCACGCTGGTTCCGCTGTGGGACCACGGCAGCAGGGTCTGCGGCCTCCGGGCAGCGGAGGGCAGCCTGGAGTTCATCGAGTTCAGCATCGAATTGCCTCAGGACTTCGAAAGGGTTGCCGGCACCGAGCAGGGCTTCTGGACGACGCGCTTCGACTTCCTCTACGAATGCGATCTGTCCGATGAAGTGCTGCGCGACGCCGCCGGAGTGGTCGGATTCCGCTTCCTGGAGTGGTACCTGACGGCGAGGGAAGCCTTCGAGGAGCAACTGGGCAGCTTCAGCGCCCATCGGGCGTGGCTTCAGGAGCTGGTCGCCGGCATCGACCGGGACGCCACTTCAGCCTGATCACAGGGCGGGCTGCAACACCACCGAGAATCCCCGCATGCCTCACGCCGTTTCCCTTCTTCGCGCCGCACGGCTGGCGCGAAGCGCCAAGCCTTTTCTTGCCCGTGGCGGCTTCAAGCGCGAGCGCTGTGCGGGCTGTCGGCTGGTGCCCAGCCACTGCATGTGCGCCATCCGCCCGTCGGTCGCAACGCGCGCGGGCGTCTGCCTGATCATGGCGGACATCGAGCCGCTCAAGCCCACCAACACCGGCTGGCTGGTCGCCGACGTGGTGGCCGACACCTTCGCCTTCGGCTGGGCTCGCACCGAGGTCGACCCTGCACTGCTGGCGCTGCTGAACGACCCGCAATGGCAGCCCTACGTGGTGTTTCCGGGGCAGTACGCGGAACCGGAGCGTGTGGTGCTGGGCGTCGAGCAGCCCGCTGCGAAGCGCCCGCTCTTCATCCTGTTCGACGCGACCTGGGCCGAGGCGCGCAAGATGTTCCGCAGGAGCCCGTACCTCGACCGGCTACCGGTGCTGAGCCTTCGCCCGGAGCAGATCACGCAGTACAAGCTGCGCAATTCGGGCCGCGAAGACCACTTCTGCACCAGCGAGGTCGCCGCGATGTGCCTGAACCTGGCGGGCGAGCATGCGGCAGGGCAAACGCTGGAGGCCTATCTGCCGGTGTTCTCGCACCACTATCTGCGCGCGAAGAACCAGCAGCCGGTTGAGTGGGACGGTGCCGAGCACCAGCGGCTGCGCGAGGTGGTCGCCGCGCAGGCCTCGTGACGGCCGCCGTCGTCAGGCGATCATCGATTCGAGTTCCGCCGCCAGTTCGCGCGGCGCAGGCATTTCCTGGACGATGTCCTCGGTGATGCCGGCAGCGATGGCCGACTGGCTCGGCCAGACGCCGCCCAGATTGCCCAGGTCCACGCCCTGGCGCTCCAGCGCCACGCGCCACACGGCCAGGTGCAGAACGCCGCCGAGTGCGTCGGCATGCACCGACTTGTCGGGGCTCACGAAGCTCGAAAGCCCGCCGACCAGGTCGGGCGCGAAGCCCCAGCGCTGCGCCAGCGAGGCGCTCACGTCGCCGTAGTGGTAGCCGAACTCGACCAGTTCCAGCTGCGCGCGCCCCAGCGCCTCGAAGGGATGGAGGGCGTTCAGCGCGGCGATCCGGCCCGGCATCGCCTGGGCCATGATCAGGTGGCCGATCGCATGCATGCTGCCGGCGGTAAAGGCCAGGTTGGGGTCGACGAGCCGGGTCTTGGAAGCCAGATACCGCGAAGCCGAAGCCACGCGCAGGCTGTGCGCCCAGAAGGCCGGAAGGCTGACGCCTTCCACCTTCCTGAAGGCGCCCGCCAGGCCCGAACTCACCACCACCGAGCGGATCGCCGAGAGCCCCAGCATCAGGATCGCGCCCTGGATCGAGGAAATCTTGCGCCGCAGCCCGAAGAGCGGCGAATTGATCATCTGCAGCACCTTGGCCGCCAGCACCTGGTCGAGTTCGATGCGGTGAGCGACCGCCGAGAAGGACACGTCGTCGTCCCTCAGCATCTCCATCAGGTCGGAGACCACCCTCGGAACAGTGGGGAGCGACTCGTCATTGGCAAAGAGTTCGTCGAGTGTCTTCATGGCGCTGGGGAGGTGTTATGCCTTTGTATGCAATGGATTTTCTCCCGGCGCGCGCCCTGGCGGGGCCCCGGTTTGCGCCGATCCGTCATTTCTACGGATTCTGGTGGGGAGGGTTTACCCGGCGTAGGCGCATTTGGCACCGCGTACAGGCATTCCGTCGCATGGCGGTCGCTGTGGCGAGGGTGCGATGACATAGTCCGGCCGACTTCGCCGCAACCATCAACGAGCCAGAGGACAAGAGGACGCCCCGTCATGATCAACAGAGAACGCCTGACCGCCAAGCTGGAAGGGGACTTCGTCGTGTTCCTCATCGGCATGCGCATCAACCAGCCGCTGAAGCTGCACAAATGGCTTCCCGTCGCGGCCGCCATGCCCCGCATGCTCAAGGAGCTCCAGCAGCAGCCGGAGCGCGGCCTGCTTCACGCCGAGCTGTGGTTCTCGCGCACGATCCTCGTGCTGCAGTACTGGCGTTCCATGGAACAGCTGCTGGCCTACGCCAAGGACAAGGAGGCCGAGCACCTTCCGGCGTGGAGAGCGTTCAACAAGGCCATCGGCACTGACGGCTCAGTAGGCATCTGGCACGAGACCTACGCGGTGTCGCCCGGCACCTACGAGAACATCTACGTCAACATGCCGCCCTTCGGGCTCGGCGGAGCCGGGGCGCTTCGGAGCGTGGCGGAGGCTAATCGGTCGGCGGCTGCCCGGTTGAGGGCTACGAAGAGCGCCCGCGCCGATCTGCGCCTGCCTTGATGGCTCTTGGCAATGGCGTTGTGCCGGATTTAACGCGCAAGCGGGCAAGTTCTTGTGGCGCGGTAGCATGGCGTCGATCGCGGCAGACAATGCCCGCCTATGCCCAATTTCAGATTTCAGGAGAGCCCGATGGCTACCAATAACTCGGCGGCGATATTGGATTTGATAAGGGCAAATGCCCAGAAGCTGCGCGCCGAGCAAGAAGAAGCGAATTCCGTCGATTGGTCTGCGCGGCGATCGTGGTGGCAGCAAGAAATCCAGAAACTCTACGGTGACCTTGGCGAAGTCCTGCGTCCTCTGGCGGAGTCCGGGGATCTGCAAATCAGTCGGCGCCCCCAAACCATCCACGAGGAATCCCTGGGCCAATACGAAACGGAAGCCCTGGAGCTTTCCATCGGGCGGCGAAGCGTCGTGCTGAAGCCGATTGGCTCCGTGATCATCGGCGGTGTCGGCCGGATCGATCTTCTAGGTCCCGAAGGCACAGCAAGGCTGATCCTGGCGACCCCGGATGGACAGGGCGACCGGGAGTACAAGACAAACGCGAAGTGGCATGTCACGGCACCGAGCCGGCCCTTGCCGCTTGCGGAGATGGACGACAAGACCTTCCTCGAACTCTTTGCCCAGCTCATAGGCATCCGGGGCGAGTAGTGCTCTTCTTTCCGAACAGACAGGGCTATCTGGAACCAGAGGCAATCTTCGAGTGGTATCAGATGTGTGCCGCGGCCATCGATTCGCATCGGGCAGCGTTCCTCAACTGGCTTTCGAACGGGGCGACCGGCGTTCCTCCCTCGCCGCTTTCTTCCGCGCTGATCGGCGGCACACGTGAAGATGTCGTCGAGCATTTCGATCAGGTTGCCAAGGAGCTGGAGCTTTCGTCGGTTCTCTGGCTGGTGACCGCGTGCGAAGGGCGGTTGAGGGTCGATCTGCGGACACGATTGAAAGACCAGGACTTTCTGGCCACTCGCCTCCAGATTGCGAGAAACGGCCGGGCGCAAGAATTCCTGGTTCCCTTGGAAGACGAGGGGATCTTCGACGCCTGGAAAGCGTTCATCCGAGGGCATGTCACCGGGCCGCTTCAAGATCAGGCAGTCAATGCGATGGGGTCTGTGAAGCCTCTCATCGATCTTCGGCACTGGCTGGCGCGTGGCCGCTATTGGCAGACCAAGGTATCGACCACTGCGCAGACGCCGGCGGCCGTCAGGAATGCAGTCATCCAGCTTTTCCGCTTGCTCGATCAATGCGCGGCAAAAGCGGGCATCCGTGCGGTGGCGTGAAGGCTGATCGGGTGATATGGCTGGAGCTATGAATTGCTCCGGCCCGCAACCGGCGCATGCAGCGCCATCAGCTCCGCCACCCAATCGATGAACACCCGCAGCTTCGCGCTGACATGCCGGTTCGGCGGAAACGCCACGTACAGCGGCATCGGGTCGAAGCTCCAGCCCTCGAAGAGCGGCACCAACTCGCCGCTGGGCAGGTGCGCCTTCGCCATGTAGTCGGGCAGCCAGAGCACGCCCAGGCCTGCCAGCCCCGCTGCGAGATACGCGTTGCCGTCGTCGACCGATAGCACGTACCGCCCCTGCACCTCGATGCGTTCGCCATCGCGGTACATGGCGTACGGAAAGGTCTTGCCGTTGCGCGACCACAGGAAGCCGACGATGCGGTGGTGCGTATCTTCCAGCTCGCGCGGATCGGAGGGCGTGCCGGCGCGCTCCAGGTAGCTGGGCGCCGCATACACGCCGAGCTGCAGGTCGCCCACGCGGCGCGCCATGAGCGACTGGTCGGTGAGCTCGCCGCCGCGCACCACGCAATCGACGTTCTCGCCGATCAGGTCGACCATGCGGTCGCTCACGCCCATGTCGAGCTGGATGTCGGGGTAGCGCGCGTGGAACGCGGGCAGCGCCGGCACGAGGATCATGCGGGCCAGCGGGCTGGGCACGTCCACGCGCAGGCGGCCTCTGGGAGAAGTCGACGCGCCCGAGAGGCTGGTCTCGGCGTCGTCCATGTCCGCCAGCAGGCGCACCACGCGCTCGTAGTAGGCGGCGCCGTCGGCCGTGAGGCCGACCTTGCGCGTGGTCCGGTTGAGCAGCTTCACGCGCAGCCTCGCTTCGAGCTGCTGCACCAGCTGGGTCACGCTGGTCTTGCTCGTGTGAAGCGTCTCGGCCGCCTTGGTGAAGCTGCCTGCTTCCACCACGCGGGCGAAGGCCTGCATTGCGTCGAAACGGTCCATGGTGCTGTTCCTGAGTTGCCGATTGTTTGGATTCCCCAAACAGTCATTGTCGGCATTGCCCGTTTATCGGCGAGGCGCGCTTTCCTAAAGTCCTTTCATTCCATCCATTCACTGATTGAAGAAGAGAGAAAGGAAAGCATCCATGGCCAAACGCGACGTCGTCTTCCCGCCCGGGCGCCAGGCGCTCTACGAAAAAAACCGCTATTCGCCCGCAGTCCGCGCCAACGGATTCCTGTTCGTGTCGGGGCAGGTCGGCAGCCGCGAGGACGGCTCGCCCGAGCCCGACCTCGAAGCGCAGGTGCGGCTCGCATTCAAGAACCTGAACGCGGTGCTGGGCGCCGCCGGCTGCACCTTCGACGACGTGGTGGACGTCACAGTCTTCATCGTCGACCCCGAGGAGAACTTCGAGAAGGCCTGGAAGATCGTGCCGGAGTTCTGGGGCGATGCGCCGCATCCCACGCTGACCGGCATCGGCGTGACCTGGCTTTACGGCTTCAAGTTCGAGATCAAGGTGATCGCGAAGCTGCCCGGCAACGGCGAAGGCTGAATCGCTCGCGAAGCCGAAGCGGAGGAATGACGACTTTCTTTGTATGGAGACTGCTGTAGAGAGGCCGAACCTCACTTGTTCAAGTGATGCACCGCCCCGCGAATTGACCCACATTCCGCCCTGAGATCCGTGGCTATCGATCGTTCGGCGTGGGGAACGATCACTTCATCGCATCGGCAAACCCCCGCATTGAAAGTCCCGGCGCCTTCGATGGAAAGAGGGCGCCTTGCGTCCATTCATCCATCCATCCACTCGAGCAAGGAGCACGGCATGTCTTTCAAGATTCTCTGCTGCGACGGCGGCGGCATTCGTGGCGTCATCACGGCGCTGTTGATCCAGGACCTGGACAAGAGCTTCGGCATCGTCGCGGGCGCGAACGGCTTTGCCGGTACGTCCACCGGCGGGCTGATCTCGCTCGGGCTCGTGAACGGCGTGGCCATCGGCGACATCGTGAACGTCTACGAGAACGACGGCGCCACCATCTTCAAGCCCAACGGCTGGCTGCTGGAAGCGCAGGCCAGGCAGCAAGACAGGGCCCCGGCGCAGTCGACGGCAGAACTGCTGGGCAGCGGCCCGGGCATCTTCGAGTGCCAGTACGTCAACACCGGCCTGCAGTCGATCGCGCAGCAGTTGGTGGGCAGCGGCCCGCTGTCGTCGGCGAGCCGCTTCGTGGCCGTCAACTCCGCGCGGCTGTGGGACCCGAGCCAGAACAGCTGGGAGCCCTGCACCATCTCCAACGGACCGAGCAATGCCTATCGCGGCATCAGCATGGTGGACGCCGCGCTGGCCACCTCGGCCGCGCCGACCTACTTCCCTCCGTACCAGGTGGGCAGCTACGGCTACTTCGCCGATGGCGGCACCTTCGCCAACAACCCGTCGATGACGGCGATGGTGGAGGCGATCTACCAGGGCTACGCGAGCGGCACGTCCGACATCCTGATGCTCTCGCTCGGCACCGGCGTGAACCCGGTGGGCATTTCGCCAAGCTCGGTGTCGAACCCGCTGGACTGGGGCGTCACGCACTGGCTGTGGCCCTTCAGCGATGGCACGGTGCCGGCGACTGCGCTGCTCAACCTCACCATGGACGCCACCGCCGAACTGGCCGCGATCCAGGCCGGGCAGCTGCTCGGCGGCAACTACATGCGCGGCAACGTGCCGCTGGCCCAGCCCTTCGGGCTGGACGACTACAAGAACGTCGGCGAGCTGGTGAGCGCGACGCAGAACTACATCAAGAACTCGCCCGAGTGGGCGAAGGTGCGCAACTGGGTGGAGGCGAACTGGACCTGAGCCGGCCTCCAGCCGCTGCAATCGCTCAATACTCCTCGAACATCCGCTGAAGCTCCTTCGGATCGTTCGTCTTCGTCAGACCGAGCATCAGGAGGATCCGCGCCTTCTGCGTCGTGTGCATCATCGATGTCACGAAGCCGGCTTCGGTGAACTGACCGACCGGGGTCACGATGCCGCTCATGGCGCGCGACCCGACGACGATGGCCACGCCCTTCTGGCGCGCGGCCTTCAGGCTCTGCAGCGTGACGTCGGGCATGTTCGCATGGCCGACGCCCGCGTTGACGATGCCCTTCGCGCCGGCTGCGACTGCGGCGTCGACCAGCACGCCGTCGGAGCCCAGGGTCGTGTAGTTGATGTCCACGCGCGGCAGCTTCTGCAGGTTCGACACGTCGAACTCGCTGTGCACGGTGTGCCGCTTCAGCGGTTGCGCGACGAAGTAGGGCGTGGAGTTCTGCATGTAGCCCAGGTCACCGCCGTCCAGGCTCTTGAAGGTGGCGACGTTGGTGGTGTTGGTCTTGGTCACGCTGAACGCGCTGCTGATGACCTCGTTCATGCTCACCATCACGCCCTTGTCCCGGGCGCTGGGGCTCGCGGCCAGTGCGACCGCGTTGACCAGGTTCAGCGGGCCGTCCGCGCTCATGCCGGTGCTGGGGCGCATGGAGCCCACGATCACCACGGGCTTGGCGCTCTTGACCACCAGGTTGAGGAAGTAGGCGGTTTCTTCCAGCGTGTCGGTGCCGTGGGTGATGACGACGCCGTCCACGTTCTTCGACGCGAGGATCTCGTTGGTGCGCTTCGCCAGCGTCAGCCAGTTGTCGATGCTCAGCTTGGAGCTGCCGACATTGAAGATCTGCTCGCCCGTGATGTTGGCGAACTTCTGGATCTCGGGAACGGCAGTCACCAGTGCTTCGACGCCCACGGGCTGCAGCCCTTTGCTCAGGCCGTAGTCGGTGAGCGCCAGGCTGTCGGCGCCCCGGCTGGCGATGGTGCCGCCGGTGGCCAGGATCACCACGTTGGGCTTGGCCGGGGCCTGCGCGATGGCATGCCCGGCGCCTCCGAGGAGGCCGATGGCGGTCAGAAACGTCAAGGCGATTTTCTTGGGGTTCATGATTCGACGGTTTTGAAGGAGGGGAACAGAGGAGGGAGAGAGAAAGGGAGGTCCCGGATCAGTGCCGCTGCAGCACCTTGCCCGGCCGCAGGCCGGTGGGGCGCTGCCCGTCCCAGACCCGCTGCCCGTTGACCCACACGCCCTCGATGCCCCGGCTTGCCTGCACGGGGTTGTCGAAGGTGGCGAGGTCCGTCACGCGCTGCGCATCGAAGGCCACCAGGTCGGCCCGCAGGCCCGGGCGCAGCAGGCCCCTGTCGACCAGTCCGTAGTTGCTCGCGGCCAGGCCGGTCATCTTGTGGACGGCGGCTTCCAGCGTGAGCAGGCCCTTGTCGCGAACCAGCCGCGACAGCACGCGCGTGAAGGTGCCCCATTGGCGCGGGTGCGGATGCGGATCGAAGGGCAGCCCGTCGGAGCCGACCATGGTGCGCGGGTGCGCCAGGATGCGCTCCACGTCGCGCTCGTCCATCAGGAAGTAGATGGCGCCCGCGGGTGCGAGCCGCTGCAGCATGGCCTCGTCGTCCAGCCCCCATTCGCGCTGCAGGTCCGCGAAGTCGCGCCCCTGCGCGGACGGCTCGTTCTTCGACCATGCGATGAGCGTGCGGCTCGCCAGCCGCACGCGGTCGAGCCGCAGCATGGTCGAGGTGGCCGGGTAGGGGTGGCAGTCGAGGCAGACAGGCTGCATCGCGCCGGCCTCGTCGATGCGCGAGAGGGTCTGCGCCGACCTGCCATGGTTGCGCTCGCCCGCCAGCTTGTGGTGCGAGAACACGACGCGCGCGGTCAGCGCGCGCCCGATTTCCAGTGCCTCCTCGATCGCCTCGTCGATCCGGTCGGATTCGTCGCGCAGGTGCACCGCGTAGACCATGCCTCCACGGCCCCGCATGGTTTCGCCGATGTCGATGATCTCCTGCGTGGTGGCGTGCTGCGCGGGCGGGTAGAAGGTGCCGGTGGACATGCCGAACGCGCCTGCGTCCAGCGCCTCGGCCAGAAGCTGCCGCATGGCGTCGCATTCCTGCGGCGTCGCGGCCCGCTGCAGGTCGTCCATCGCGCTCACGCGCAGGCTGGCGTGGCCCACGAGGGGAATCACGTTGACCGCTGCAGGCGTCTGCCGCAGCGCGTCCATCCAGGAAGAGAAGCTCGCGTAGCGGAATAGCTCGGGCGGCCCCAGCAGGTCGAGCGGCTGGGGCAGGGGGCTGCCGGGCGGCACGGGCGCGAGGCTCACGCCGCAGTTGCCGGTCACCACCGTGGTCACGCCCTGCGAAACCTTGGGCACCATGTCCGGATGCGCCAGCAGGTAGCCGTCGTCGTGGGTGTGGGAGTCGATGAAGCCGGGTGCCAGGGCCAGGCCGTGGAGCTCGACGACTCCGGCGCCAGCGATCTCGCTGCCTGGCGGCAGGATGTCCGCGATGGTGTCGCCCTCTATCAGCACATCCGCGCGGCGCGGCGGGGCGCCGCTGCCGTCGATCACCGTGCCGCCGCGCAGCAGCAACTGCTGCTGTTGTTGCTGCTGTTGCCCGGATGGAGTCGCGAGGCCCGCCATCAGTCGAGCTTCTCGATGCGGTTGCGCTCGATCAGCTCGCCCCAGCGCTTGGTTTCGCGGTCGATGGTGCGCTGGAAGTCGGCGGGCGTACCGCCGGCCGGCACGGCGCCGAGCTTGGCGAGGCCCTCACGCACGCTGGGGGTGGCCAGCGCTGCGTTGATTGCGGCGTTGAGCTTCTCGATCACCTCGCGCGGCGTTCCGCGTGGCGCGACCACGCCGCCCCAGGCCACCGTCTCGTAGCCTTTGATGCCCGCTTCGTCCAGCGTGGGTACGTTCGGCAGCAGCGCGATGCGCTTGGCGCTGCTCACCGCGAGCGCGCGCACCCGTCCGGACGAGACCAGCGGGCCGACTTCGGAAGAATTGGCGAACAGGTAGTCGATGCGACCGCCCATCAGGTCCTGCAGCGCGGCGGGGCCGCCGTTGTAGGGCACGAAGAGCACGTCGATGCCGGCCATGCTGCGGAACAGTTCGCCGCCCATGTGGCCGGTGGTGCCGATGCCGGGGGCGCCGAAGGACAGCTTGCCCGGCTGCTTGCGCGCTGTGGCCACCAGCCCGGCCACGTCCTGGATGGGCGAGTCCTTGGGCACGATCAGCACGTTGTAGAGGTCGAAGGCCTGCGCCACCGGCATCAGGTCGTGGTCCACGTCGTAAGGCAGCTTCTTGAACAGCGTGCGGTTGACCGCCAGCGTGTTCACGTTGCCGTAGCCGATGGTGTAGCCGTCGGCCGGCTTGCTCTTGATCTGCAGGATGCCGATGTTGCCTGCTGCGCCGGGGCGGTTCTCGATGACCACCGGCACGCCGAGCGACTTGGAGACCTCGTTGGTCACCAGCCGCGAGAGCACGTCGGGCGAGCCGCCGGCCGCCGAGGGCACGACGAAGGTGATGGGGCGGTCGGGCCAGGCGGCCCACGTCGGGGCGGCGCTCGCCAGCAGGCCGAAGGCGGTGGCCAGCACGGCCATCGGGCGGGAGAACTTGCGATGGATCATCGGAAGGGTCTTTCGTGGAAGTGGAGAGGCGACAAGGGGAGGCGAAAAGGGGAGGCAGCCTCAGTGCTGCTGGCGGCAGTGCGCGATCGCGGCCAGCGCCAGCGCGTCGATGGAGTCCGTGAGCACGCAGTCGAACTCGCCGCGCCGGTGGTGCGGAACCGCCAATGGCAGCTCGGTACAGCCGAGCACCACGGCCTGCGCGCCGCGTGCGACCAGCGCGCGGATGCCTTGTGCGGCCGGCTCCCAGGCGGCATCGATCTGCCCGGCCTTGACCGCCGCGATGGACGCTACGCAGTGGCGTTGCACGTCGTCAGCTTCGGGAACGATCGCCTCGTACCCCGCCTGCTCCAGCGCTCGCTGGTACAGGCCGAGCGCCAGCGTGGCCGGCGTGCCGAGCACGCCCACCTTGCCTTGCACGACACTGTGGCGCCGCAGGTTCTGCACCACCGCCTCGGCGATGTTCAGCACCGGCAGCCGGGTCGCGCCTTTCAGGTCGTCGAACCAGAGATGCGCGGTGTTGCAGGGCACGGCGATGCAGCCGGCGCCCGCCGCCTCCAGCAGGCGGATGCCGCGCTGCATGGCGGGCAGCGGGCTCTCGCCGCCCTGGAGCATGGCGCTCGAACGATCGGGGATGCGAGGGTCGTTGCACAGGATCGTCGGAATGTGGTCCTGGTCGACGGCAGCCTCTGTCAGCTGCACCATCCGCAGCGCGAAGGTCGCGCCCGCCAGCGGCCCCATGCCGCCGAGGATGCCCAGCGCCCTCGGCGCGAATGGGGGGTGCTGCTGCCCGCTCATGGCAGCGGATCTCCGGCGCCGGTGCGCTCGACGATCAGGCGGTAGTGTTCCGGACGGCGGTGCTTGGCGAAGTTGAAGACGTGCTCGCGGAAGTGCGCGCCCAGCGCAAGGTCGGCGCGCACGCAGATGACCTCGTCTTCCTCGCTCACCGTGCGCGCCACGATCTCGCCGCTGGGCGCCACGATCACGGAGCTGCCGATCATGTGGTGGCCGTCCTCCGACCCGCACTTGGCTGCAGCCGCCACCCAGATGCCGTTCTGGTAGGCGTTGGCCTGCAGCGAGATCAGGTGCGTGGTGGTGCGCAGGTGCGTCGGCTCGTTCCAGTGGATGTTGAGCGAGGGCGTGTTGTAGCCGAGCACCACCACCTCGGCGCCCTGCAGCGCCATCACGCGGTAGGTCTCGGGCCAGCGGCGGTCGTTGCACAGGCACATGCCCATGCGCACGCCGTCGGTGTCGAAGGCGCGGAAGCCCAAGTCGCCGACCTCGAAGAACTTCTTCTCCAGATGCTGGAAGGGTGCCTCGGGCTTGTACTCCGAATGGCCCGGTAGGTGGATCTTGCGGTAGCGGCCCGCGATGCTGCCGTCTCGCCCCACGATCACGGCCGAATTGAAGCCGCGCCCGTCCTCGGTGAGTTCCGCGTAGCCCAGATAGAAGCCCATGCCGAGCCTGCGCGCTTCGTCGAAGAGCGGCTGCGTCGCCGGGCCGGGCATGCTGCGCTCGAAGAAGCGCTCATGGGCCTCTTCTTCGCTCATCCAGTAGCGCGGAAAGAAGGTGGTGAGCGCGAGCTCGGGGAAGGTCACGAACTCCGCGCCGCGGCTGTGGGCCTGGCGCAGCATGTCGACCAGCCGGGCCACCACCGACTCGCGGCTGTCGGACAGATGGACGGGGCCCATCTGGGCGACCGCAAGGCCGAGAAAACGTGGGGGAGTGCCGGGGCGCGATGTCATCTGAACCTTCTTCGTTGCAGCCGTGTGACTGGTGCAATCGATTATTCGAAGCGGTGCCCACGACGTCGAATGACGATTTGTCGCTCGGGTTTAACAACACGCTAAAGGTCCGCCTTCCGGTGGTGCGCACGCGCGCGCCTGCACCGGGGCAGGGCGCCGAGGCATCGGATGAGGGCCGCCGCAGCGGGCGGAGAAGAAGGGAGAAGGGGGCGCGGCGCCCCGGCTCGTCAGCGCAGGATCTCGTCGTCGTCCGCGAGCGGCAAGGCCAGCCCGCGCTGCAGCAGCACGCTGTGCAATGCGCGCAGCAGCGCCTGCGCCGCTGGCGACAGGGGCTCGGTCTGCAGGTACACCAGGTCGGCCACGATGGGCAGCGCGTCGCGCACCGGTATCGCCTTGAAAGACGACCCGAGCCAGCCCTGCAGCGAGTACTCGTCCACCAGCGCGATGCCGGCCCCGGCATGCACCAGCGAGCAGGCGTACTGCGGCGAGGTGACCTCCACGCTGATGCGCGGCGCGGCATCGCGCGTCTCGAACATCTGGTCGATGCGCAGGCCCAGCGGCGAGCCGTGCGGATAGCCGATGAACTCGTGGGGCAGCAGTTCGTCGAGGCCGACTTCTTCGAACGCGGCCAGCGGATGGCTGCGTGGGCAGATGCACATCAGCCGGCTGCTCGCCAGCGGCCTCGTCGCAAGGTTCGGATGGTCGACCGGAAAGGTGGAAATGCCCAGGTCGGCCCGCTGCTGCAGGATGCGTTCCTTCAGCGCCTCATGCGTGAGGCAGTGGAAATGAACCTGCACGTCGGGCATGGCGTTGCGCAACTGCGCGATCGCCTGCGGCACCAGCGTCTGCCCGATGCTGGGGCTCGAAAGAATGCTCAGCAGGCTGCGTCGCCGCAGCGCAAGCTCGTGCGAAAGGCTGCCGATGCGCTGCACGCCGCCGTAGACCTGCTCGACCTCCAGATACAGCCGCCGCGCCTCCGCTGTGGCATGCAGGCGCCCCTTCACGCGCTCGAAAAGCAGAAAGCCCAGCCGGCTCTCGGTATGCGAGAGCAGCCGGCTGACGGCAGGAATGGATACGTGAAGCAGCCGCGCTGCGCCGCTCACGGAGCCGGTGATCATCACCGCGCGGAACACCTCGATCTGTCGCAGGTTCATGCTTGAATTTGCAGCCCGAGGTTGAGCCGGATTACGCGCCCCAGCCTCCTTTGCCGCTTCAGGTGCTGGTCAAGCGTGGCCGGCATGTTCGAAAACCCGATTCCCGAAGGCATGGCGATAGCGGTTGCGGGCGGTGAGTACAAAGATATTCAGAATTATCCCCGCCTGACCGGGCATTCAGGCTTCAGCCAGCTGAACCCTTTTCAGGCAGCAAGGCGTTCATGACGAAACGCGTCGGCCCACTGGCGCCCCGGTCGCTGACCGCGAGGCCGAGCTGCCGCCACAGGGCCGGGCTGAGCGGACGCACGGCGATGCGAGGGTCGCGCGCGCTCTGTTGCGATTCCTCCGGCAGCAGCGCCGCTCCGTAGCCCGCGGCAACCAGCGTTTTGATCGCGTCGTTGTAGTTGAGCTCGATGCGTGGCCGGCAATGGACGCCAGCCGCGGAGAACCATTCCGCGGTAAGCCTGTAGAGACGCGTGGAGGAGTCGTTCATGATCAACGGCTGCTGGGCCAGCCACTGCGGAGTCAGCCGCCTCGGTGCCTTCCAGTCCGCCGGCAGGAAGGCGACGACCGCCTCGCGCCGCAGGGGCGTGACATGGACGCCCCGCACGGGCGCCTGCGGCAGCGCCACGACCGCCAGGTCCAGGCTACCTGCGGCGAGCCGGGCCATGCTTTCGTTGGAGGTCAGCACCTGCACGTTCACGTCGATGCCGGGATGGTTGCGCGCGAGGCGTCCAAGCGCTGGCGGCAGCAGATGCGCGATGGCACCCGTCGAGGCACCCACCCGCACGCGGCCCGTCTGGCCCGCGAGCTGGCGTCTGACGTCCTCCACCGCTTCGTCCGCGTCGGCCAGCAGCCTGCGGGCACGCGCGATGAAGCGCTCTCCCAGGGCGGTTGCCTGCGCGGGCCCCCGTCCTCGAACGAGCAACTGGCCACCCAGGCGCGACTCCAGCTCGGCGATCTGGACGGTGACCGTAGGTGCCGCCAGGTGAAGGGCGCGTGCGGCGTTGGCCAGGGAGCCGAGGTCGGCGATGGCGACAAGGGTGCGCAGATGGTCGAGGCTCAGTTCTCGCATGGCGCAAATTTAACTTTTCTTAATTCCGGGTTCCATATATTTAGCTGGAGCCATCGAGGTCGGATGCCTACGATCGCGCTCCATGGACCTCAAGATCTTCATCGACGGCGATCAGGGCACCACCGGCCTTGACCTGCAGAACCGGCTCCGGGGTGGGGAATTCCGCATCCACACATTGCCGGCGAACCTGCGCAAGGACGCGGCTGCCCGACGGGCCGCTCTCAACGAGTGCGACATCGCCATCCTTTGCCTGCCCGATGCAGCGGCACGCGACGCGGTGGCGATGATCGAGAACCCTTCGGTGCGCGTGATCGACGCCAGCTCTGCCCACCGCACCAGCCCGGGCTGGGTCTACGGCCTGCCCGAGCTCGATGCACGGCAGGGCGAACGCATCGCCTCGGCGACGCGGGTCACGAATCCGGGCTGCTATCCCACCGCCGCGGTTGCCCTGCTGCGGCCGTTGACGGATGAGGGCCTTCTGCCCGCCGACTATCCGCTTGTCATCCATGCGGTCTCGGGTTATTCGGGCCAGGGCAGGGCGGGAGCGGAAGCGCACGAGGCCGGGGCGGCAGCGCATTCGCTGAAGGTCTACGGCCTTGCACTCGAGCACAAGCACGTGGCGGAAATGGAGGCCTACGCCGGCCTGACGGCGCGGCCCATCTTCGTGCCGGCCTATGGCAGCTACCGGCAGGGCATCGTGCTCACCATCGGATTGCACGCGCGAATGCTTCCCTCCGGTGTCTCGGGCATGCGCATCCACGAATGCCTTGCGCAGCGATACCGCGATGCGGCGCACGTCCACGTGCTGCCGATGTCGTCGGCCGTGCCGATGACCGAGCTCGACCCGCAGGTCCACAACGGCTCGAACGACATGAGTCTGGCCGTCGCGTGCAATGAGCGCACGGGTCAGATCGTCCTGGGCGCGGTTCTCGATAACCTGGGGAAGGGGGCCGCGGGCGCGGCAGTGCAGAACCTGCGACTGACGGCGAGCGCTTCACGGCGCACGTCGTGAATTCGATGCAGAGCGAACGCTTCCGGACGGGGCCGATGTCCGCAACAGAGGCGGACCTGTCTGTTCGCTATCGAACCCGCCTCGGAACATCGCCAATGATGGTCGCGCGCATCATGTGGCGTTCCGAGGGGTAGTAGTCGGACACCGCGTAGTGCTGGACTGCCCGGTTGTCCCAGAAGACGATCGTGTCCGGCTCCCAGTGCACGCGCACCTGGTATTCCGGGATCTTGGCCTGGCGCACGAGCAGGTCGAACAATTCGCGAATCTGGGTCGGGGTATCCATGCCCCAATCCGAGCCCAGGACTTCCCGGTAGTTGGCGATGTGCGTGGTGTGGATTTCGTTCACGTACAGGATCAACTCCCCGGTTTCAGGGTGCGTGACCACCACCGGGTGCTCCACGGCGCGATGCCGGTCCCGATGCGCGGCGCGTTCGTTCGGATCCATCTTCTTGAACAACGCGACATTGACGTCGTTGACTGCCACCATGCCGTCGATCTTGCGCTTGACCTCCTCCGGCAACCCGGCATAGGCCTGAACCATGTTGCAGAAGATGGTGTCCCCTCCAACTTCCGGGCACTTGATGCAACGAAGAATCGAACCCATCGAGGGCTTCTCGTAGAACGCGGTGTCGGAGTGAAAGAGGTTTTCGGCTCCCTTCTTTTCCCTGGAAGCCTTGAGTTGAACAAGCTCGGGAAAATCCGCGTTGGCGGCCAGCAGCGGATTCTGCGTCTCGAGATCGCCGAACTTCCGGGCGAACGCCACATGCTGCGCGGGGGAGACAGGCTGGCGCCGGATGACCAGCACCCGGAAAGCCAGCAGCAGTGCACGAATCCTGGCGATGCCATCGTCATCGAGATCCGGCAGAAACAGATCCTGCAACTCCAGACCGAGCGACGGGGCCAGTCGACGGGTCTTCCAGCCCGAAGGCAATCCTTCGAGAGCTTGCTTCATGCCCGGGCTCGATTCGACAGGTGTCCAGCGTGAAGCCATTTCATCGGCAATGTTCAATGACATTCTTGTCTCCATTCAATTTATCGATGCAATTCACGAGCGGAACCTCGGGCCCGGCTCGCACAGCTTTTTCCTATTCCGCAGTCACTCCTGAAACCTTGATGAACTCCTGCCAACGCGGAACCTCCGCTTCGAGGAACTTGCGGAAATCCGACGGTGATCGAACCGCTTGCCGTCCCCCAACCTGCTCGATCAAGGCCGTGTACTCGTCGGTTTGCAGGATGGCCTGCACTGCGTTCCAGATCTCCGCGACCTTGTCCGGCGCGACACCGCTGGGCGTCAGCAGGCCGACCCATGGCACGACATCGAATCCCGGAAGCCCCGATTCGGCGACCGTGGGAATCGACTCGAGCTTGGGCAGCCGCTTCGCGCTGCTGATGGCCAGAGCCCTGATGCGGCCGCCTTGCAAGAGCGGCGTCGCGGCAGCCACCCCTTCGAAGGTCACCTGAACCTGGCCTGCGGCAAGGGCCGTCAGCGACGGCGCGGCCCCCTGATAGGGGACGTGCACGAACTTCAGCCTGGTACGCCGGATGAACTCCGTCATGGCCAGATGCGAAACGCTCCCCACGCCGGGCGATGAAAAGCTGATCTCCCCCGGATGGCTGTTCGCATAGCTGACCAGCGACTCCACCGAATCAATCGGCAGCCTGGAATTGACGAGCAGCAACAGCGGGGTGTCGTAGAGCGTCGCGACCGGCTCGAAGTTCTTCAGGGTGTTGTATCTCACGGCCTTGAAGAGGATCGGATTGATGACCAGCGCCGAAGATGCCGAGAAGGTCAGCGTGTTCAGGTCGCCGGCCGATCTGGCGACGTTGCCCAGCGCGATGCTTCCGCTCTGGCCCGGAACGTTCTCGACGAAGAAATTGCGGTCCAGCTTCCTGCTCAAGGCGGATGCCAGGTACCGCCCCACCGTGTCGACGGATTGACCCGGTGGATAGCCGATGACGATCCGCGACGAGCGATGGGAAGCGTCGCCCGCCTGCGTCTGCGTCTGTGCTTCGGCCTGGTCGGACATGCCGATGGAGAGCAGGCCCATGGACGCGGCAATCCACACGAACAGGAATCGAACTTTCATCCGTTGTCTCCATCGTTGTTCTAAGAGATGGCGCCCGAATCACGTGCACGCACCGCGTGCGTCTGCGCTCAATTGCCCGAATGGCTTGTCATCGGAACAATCATCGAACCGGGGTGAGGCCTCGTCCAATACCGTTTGGCCGGGCAGACATATGGGAATCGTATGGGTGTGGCCAGCCGCCGAAGCGGCGCCCGCCGCGTTCAGGGCTGCAGATGAGCCAGATCGATCCGAGGAGTCTTCGCTGCTCGCGCGCCAGCCTGTGGTGTCGCTGCGCAGCCTGGGCGGGTTGGCCCGCGCCGTCCAACTCGCTACGCGGGCTGCAGCGGCCCGGCGAGCTTGTAGGTATTGAGAAGGAGGCCGGACGGCGTCGTCTTGGTGCTGGCGAGTTCGAAGGAACACCCCGGCGTCCCCTCGGCGAAGAGGCGTTTGCCCGTGCCCACCAGCACCGGATAGACGATCAGCAGGACTTCGTCTGCAAGCCCATGCGCCAGCAGCGCCGAAGTCAGCGTGGAACTGCCCCACAGCACAAGGTTGGGGCCGGCCTGCGACTTGATGCGCCGCACGCCCTCGACCAGATCCGGCCCGACGCCTTCGAACGGTCCCCACGCGAGGCTCTCCGGACGATGGGTGACGACGAACTTGGTGGCCGCATTCAGGCCATCCGCCATCGGGCCGCTGGGCGCCTTCGGCCAGTAGTCCGACCACATGTCGTAGGTGCGCCGGCCCAGCAGCAGATCGAAGCGCCCGCCGTGCGCGGCAAGCACTTCGTCCCGGCCGGCGGGAGTCCGGTAAGGCACGGTCCAGTCGGCATAGGGGAAGCCGTCCTCGCTGGAGGGCTGGATCACGCCGTCGAGCGACACGTGCTCCATGAGCTTGAGCTTTCTCATCCGGGTCTCCGTGTTTGACTGTTGGGGTTGGCAGGACGGAATGAAGGAGCAACTCAGCCTTCAACTGAGCCGTTCGTTGTTCGGTTGCTCGTGAAACTCATTGACGGATTCTGAGTAGATCGATCAATGCTTGGTAGATCGGTCTAGAAATTCCCGCTTCTCATTCGAGCAACCTCGTCAACAACCAACTGCATCGGCAAGTCGAAGAAATCGAAAAGTGCATAGAGTGGGCGCAGCAATGGATGAATGATCTCTGGCAGATTGGCTTCAATCGAGTGGGTTTCGACATGCGTTGAAAGCGTGATGGCATCTTGGTGAGCAACACGGCCTTCGCGAATATTGCGGCGACCTGTAACGCTTGCCAATGATCGACCGGATAGACCTGAGTAGTGGGCAACGAACCTGATCGTGGTCGGTCCGTCGAAAAGATTACCGGCAAGACTGCGTGCATGTAGCAACGTTTCGCCTATTCGCCATACAGGCAGAGTGACATCAAAGACAGTTGCAGGGGGGGCTGGCGCACGCCCTGTCCCTAGCACCTCCTCTCCATCCTCTTGGTATCCGCGCAGTAGGAATGCCAATCCGTCCGGATGAACTCGCCAAAAATCGGAGTGGGCGGCATCACGTTGTTCCACCGGTGTGTGCGGATCGCCACCCAACCAGCACTCAATTGTGTTATTGAACAAATAGGGCTCTATTCCAGCGCGCGTTGGGTACCAAAATGGAGGCCAACCTGTATGTCGAACAACACTGGCTCTGAGTACCTCTGGCAGGTTCTCGATTGCAATCTGTCGGCTCTCTCCGGTTATTTCGTACGCCATGTAGAAGTAGCCATGTGGCATTCGGGGGGGAGCACCCGTGGGAATTCGCGCAATAAGGTTTGTCCATCGTTCGAGGCTCGACCCCACCCATTCATCAAGCCGTGCTGGAGCGGCGGGTTGCTCGACCTGTGGAACTACGCCGGTAATCAGATCCCTTATCTGATCGAACATCTCGTCACGCCGGTTTCGCAGGCAGCGATTCAGAAGGTCGTCCCAGTCTTGCGCACTTTGTGGTGTCTCACTCCTCGGACCAGGTTTGCGGACATAGATCGCGTTGTTCGAGACGGTATTTCCATTCGGGCCAGCCCTCCTGGCGCGAATTGGCATTCGATGTCCTCCAGGAACAACGACTATGGGAAAGAGAGAGCCGACCGGGTTCGCGATTAGGTGTACGGCGCAATGAAATGGTGGATCGGCGTAGTTGTGGACGATGCCGTTAACTAGATCTTGCGAATAGCCGTCGAGCGTGGCAGGTCGCCCTTGTGCCTCTACGATGCCACCGGCAGTCTCGATGAGGCCTAAGACAATGAAACCCCCACCGTGATTCGCGAGGGCTAGCACAGCTTTCGCGAATGTCGCCTTATCTTCGTTCGAAGCCTGCAGGTCAAGCCAATTTTTTATCTCACAATCAAGATCTTCCCTAGGTTCAACCAAAAGGTCGGCGAGGCGTTCGCGTGAAGTTGCCATTGAGAAATGCCTGTTCAAAGAGAGTGTGAGGAGCCTCGTCAGGATATGACATCGCAGATTCAGATTGAAGTGAGTAAAGCCTCTCTCGTTGAAATACTTCATTTGCCTGCGGCGCGGTAGAAGCAAGGCTTCAGCGGCCTGCACATGGCTAGCTGTATCGCCGTTGCGCTTGGACGGTCGTGTCTTAGTTGACGTGGTTCGTCGATTTATCCATCGACTCAACAGCAATTGCATTGACCTCCCAAACTTGACTGTTTCCATCGACAGCGCTTACATTGCCCCCGCCTCGTGATGAGCGGGGCCGGGTTTGACAGCCCGCCGACATCCTGCGACGAGAGCCGCAGCCACCGCACTGGTCTGCGGCTTTTTCGTTTGCGCCTAATTTTTAGGCGGCTCGAACGGGAGGGCTCGCGCCCTGCCGGTTTCCGCAAGGATGTCCCGGTCTGTCAACCCGTTCGAGCTGCCGCCCTCGTTTGACAGCGGGTGCGTCGGTTTCTGCAAATCGACATCCTTGGGAGGCCCACTCATGGCCAATGCTTCTTCAAACGACGCGGCAAGCGCCGACGCTCGCTGCACTTGCACGCCTTATCGCCCCGACGCCCAGTTCAAGCCTTTCGAATGGGTTCAGGGCGACCGGCTCGGCGATTCTTCGCAACAAAGCCAGGCCGCATTCCTCAACGATGCCCGCGACGTGGTGCAGGGCGCGCAGACGCTGGTGCAACTGCTCGGCTGGGACGAAGACCGGCGCGATGCCGCTTCGTCCGACGCAGACCCCGCGCCACTCTTCGATGCCTGCCATCGCAACTCGCTGCAGCGGCTGCTCTCGGCGACGCTGGGACTTCTTCATGCTCGGATCGAAGTCCAGTGCGAGGCGCTGACGGGGTAGAGCGCTTTCTTATTTGCCCGGCGGCATCTTCTCGAACTTGACCAGCTCCGGGTCGAGAACGTCCCATGCATGCCCCCGCACGCCGTACGTGACCGCCTGCGGCCTGAACCGGCCCGGGTCGTCGAGGCTCGCTGCATGCACGGTGATGACGTCCGGCATCGCCGCATAGGTCATGTAGACGGGCGAGCCGCAGGTGGGGCAGAACGCGCGGGTCTTGACGTTGCCGCTGTCGCCGACCATGTCCCACAGCGTGGCGTTGCCGGTCTGCTTCGCGCCGCCGCGCGGAAAGCTCAGGTACGAGCCGTGGCCGGTGCCGCTCTTGTGCTGGCAGTCGAGGCACTGGCAGTGGTTCTGGAAAATCGGCTCGGCCGGGATGTCGTAGCGGATCGCGCCGCATGCGCAGCCGCCGGTGTAGGAGGAGTTCATTTGTCTTGTCCTTTCGAGGTTGCCTGGACAGCGAGAGCTGGCGGCAGGCAACGAATTTATTTGGACAAGGGCAGGGCGGGCGAGTAACAAGTTCGTCGCGAATGGGCGCCGCCCCGGGGCTCAGGCTTCCTCCTCATTGTCAGCACGACGCGCTTCAACTTGCGCAAAAACACACGTTGTGGGGGTGCGAGGGCTTTGGGCTGGCTGGCGGCACATGCCCGAATCGATACCATGCGCCGGGCATCGCCAGGGTATCTGGCCAATCAAGGGAGGACAATGTCAACAGACATGAATACAGTTGGGCGTGCACAGCACTCGGAGCCAACCTTCACGCTCTATGGACGGATCGCTGCGACGTATGCGGGGTACATCGGGCGTCCCTACGCCGATCTGCATTTGTCGCTCATCATTGACGATGCCTACAACGGCATCACTGTGATCGATGGACAGCCGACCTTCGGGGAAGCAGGTTTGCACAATCTCTTGCGCATCAGGACCAACATCTACACCAACGAGTTGCCCGGCGGGGTGATCGTCAAGATTCCGCTCGATCCGCCGGCCGGGATGAGTCGCGAGACCTTCGCGCGTGAGTTGGTGATTCGTGCCACCAACTTTGCAAGCTATGTCTCACCCTATCGTCCTCCGGCCAAGCTGCGGGGCGACAAGATGAATCCCGGCGAATACAACAGCAGCTCGTACTTGGCTGCGCTCCTCAAAAGCGTGATGGGTTACGTGCCGGCGGTCCATGTGGTCGGCTACCAAACACCCGGGTGGGAGCAACCCATGCCATTGCATTTCTTCAAGGGCGAGGCGCTGCGATGAAGCCGAGCTGGCGACTTGGCTCGCACATTGCGCTCTGGGCGATTGCTTCACCTCTGGTCGAGATGCTGGCAGGGTTCATCGGGACCAAGGCGTTCTCCGCACTGGGAGCGTTTGCACCGACCCTCACCCTTGTCCTCGAGGGCGCGATTCTCTTGGGCTGGGCGGTCTGGATCTATTGGCGTCACGTGCCTGGCGCACCAACGGCCGGCCGCCGCATCGCGTACGCCATTGCCTTCGGGTGCGTGCTGTTGGCTGCCGGTTATGCAGCTCTGTGGGCGGCCTGGATGCTGGCGACCCTGCTGTTCGGTGCGTAGGCGGCGCCCGGCGTGACCATCAGGTGCGCTGGAATTTGCTCGATGTAACGCGAAAGAATTGTTATTTGAACGGCTCCAGCGTTGAAGTTCTTACAACTTCGGCCCCGTTCATGCCGCTTTCAGACGGTAAAGTCCTGTCTCCCGTTTCGGACTATTGCCGAACCTTTTCCTGCCGCCTCCACCCGGTCGCTTTCCCGCCTTCTCGCGCGCTCTTCTCCATGTCCAACCTCATCGTGCACGGCGGTACGCCGCTGCGTGGCCGCATCACCCCTTCCGCCAACAAGAACGCAGTGCTGCCGGTGCTCTGCGCCACGCTTCTTACCTGGGAGCCGCTGCGCCTGCATGGGGTGCCCGACATCACCGACGTGCGCAAGATCCTGGACATCTTCCGCACCCTGGGCAGCGACGTGCGCATGGACCACGAAACGGGCACGCTGGAGCTGCATCACCGCGAGACGGCCTTCGACGCGTCGCGCCACCGGCTGCCCGAGGAGATGCGCTCGTCGATCATGCTGGTGCCGCCGCTGCTGGCGCGCTTCGGCGTGGCGCGTCTGGAGGACAACGTCAAGGGCTGCACGCTGGGCGTGCGCGAGATCGATCCGCACGTGGAGGTGTTCCAGCGCTTTGGCGGCGAGGTGGAGCGCACCGAGGGCTCGCTGCTGGTGCGCAGCAAGGGCCGGCTGATGCCCACCGACCACTGGCTGGACTACGCCTCGGTCACGACCACCGAGAACTTCGTGCTGTGCGCGGCGGCCACTGACGGCGCCTCGACGCTGACCAACGCGGCCTCGGAGCCGCACGTGCAGGAGTTCTGCCGCTTCATGTCGATGATCGGCGTGCGCATCGAGGGCATCGGCACCTCGCGGCTCACGGTGCACGGCGGCGGCACACTCAAGGGCGGCGAGTTCCGCTTCGACGAAGACTTCCACGAGATCACCACTTTTCTCGCGCTGGGCGCCATCACCGGCGGCGACGTGATCGTGCGCAACAGCGCGCCCGAGAACTTTCCGCTGCTGGACCGCACCTTCGCCAAGTTCGGTGTGCAGATCGAGCACAAGGAAGGCTGGTCGCGCGCCATCCGCAGCGGCCCGCTGAAGGTGCAGACGCCTTTCACGAGCAACGTGCTCACCAAGGTGGAGGCGGCGCCCTGGCCCTACTTCCCGGTGGACCTGCTGCCGATCTTCATCGCGCTGGGCGTTCGTGCCGAAGGCAACGCGATGTTCTGGAACAAGGTCTACGACGGCGCACTGGGCTGGACGGGCGAGCTCTCGAAGTTCGGCGCGCACGTGTTCTCGTCCGACCCGCACCGGCTCATCACCTTCGGCGGCAATCCGCTGACGCCGGCGGTGGTCGAGAGCCCGTACATCATCCGCGTGGCGATAGCGCTCTTCATGGTGGCGGCCAGCATCGAGGGCCGCTCCGAGATCCGCAACGCGGCGCCCATCCGCCGCGCGCATCCGCGCTTCGTCGAGAACCTGCGCAGCCTGGGCGTGCAGGTGGAGTGGACGAGCGAGGAGTGAGCTGAAGCGGGGCGATGACCCTGCCGCCGCGGCGACCTCCGGCTTGGCCGGAGAATGGCCGGCATTCGACGAAACAGAAGGAGCGCCCTCGAATGACCACGCTGCAACAACTCCTCGGAACGGAACTTCCGCTCATCCAGGCCCCGATGGCCGGCATACAGGTCAGCGCGATGGCCATCGCGGTCAGCAATGCCGGCGGCCTGGGCTCCCTGCCGGCGGCCATGCTGGGCACCGACGCCCTGCGCAGCGAGATCGCCGCGATCCGCGCTGGCACCGACAAGCCCTACAACGTCAATTTCTTTTGCCACACGCCGCCCGTGCCCAGCGCCGAGCGCGAGGCCACCTGGCGCACAGCGCTGGCGCCTTACTACGCCGAGTACGGCATCGACGCCGCGAGCATTCCGGCCGGGCCGGGGCGCAACCCCTTCAGCGCCGAAGTGGCCGACTTGCTGGCCGAGTTCCGGCCGCCGGTGGTGAGCTTCCATTTCGGGCTGCCTCCCGAGGCGTTGCTGGCGCAGGTGCATGGCTGGGGCGCCAAGGTGTTGGCCTCGGCCACCACGGTCGAAGAGGCGCTGTGGCTCGAGGCGCATGGCGCCGACGCGGTCATCGCGCAGGGGCTGGAGGCAGGCGGGCATCGCGGCCATTTCCTCTCGCACGACCTGACGAAGCAACTCGGCACCTTCGCGCTGCTGCCGCAATTGGTCAAGGCGGTGAAGCTGCCGGTGATCGCGGCGGGCGGCATCGCCGATGCCGATGGCGTGGCGGCGGCGATGTCGCTGGGCGCGGCGGGCGTGCAGATCGGCACGGCCTACATGCTGACGCCCGAGGCGACGACCAGCGCGCTGCATCGCGCGGCGCTCAAGAGCGAGGCGGCGCGGCACACGGCGCTTACCAATCTCTTCACCGGGCGGCCGGCGCGCGGCATCGTCAATCGCGTGATGCGCGACCTGGGCCCGATCGGTTCGGCGGCTCCTGAGTTTCCGCTGGCCACCTCGGCCATCGCACCGCTGCGCGCCAAGGCCGAGGCGAAGGGCAGTGGCGACTTCTCTCCGCTGTGGTCGGGGCAGAACGCGACCGGCTGCCGCGAGATTCCGGCGGCCGAGCTCACCCGTGCGCTGGCAGAAGGATTCCGCCGATAGGAACGACAAGAGAAAAGTCCAGGACCATGACCCAGCTTCACCTGCCCCTGAAATTCCTCGCGCACGGCGCGCAACCCGGTGTTCGCGAGCCCTGGCTGCTGGTGCTGATGCACGGCGTCGGCAGCAACGAGCAGGACCTGTTCGGCCTCGCGCGGATGATGCCGCCGCAGTTTCACGTGCTGAGCCTGCGCGCGCCCTATGTGCTGTCGCCCGACTCCTACGCGTGGTTCGAGTTCGAGGTGCTGCCCGGCGGCGAACGCCGCATCGACGAGGAGCAGGAGCGCGAGAGCCGCTTTCTCGTCGGCGAGATGGTCGCTTCGGCCGCGCAGCAGCTGGGCGTGCCTGCCGAGCGAGTGATCGTCGGCGGCTTCAGCCAGGGCGGGATCATGGCGCTGTCGCTGCTGCTGACCAGGCCCGAGAGCGTGCGCGCCGCCATGGTGTGGCACAGCCGGCTGCTGTCGCAGGTGGTGCCGCATATCGCGCCGCCCGAGGCCTTCGAGGGCAAGGCGCTGTGGGTGAGCCACGGCAGCGCCGACAACGTGATTCCGCCGAGCGCGGCGCAGGCCACGCGCGAACTGGCGCGCACGCTGCCGCTGGCGCTGTCGGGCACGGACTTTCCGGGCGCGCACGAGATCCGTCCGGCGGAGCTGCAGGCCACGCTGGCGTGGCTGCAGTCGCTGAGCGCGCAGGCAGGCCCAGCCTGAGCGACTGAACTTCAGCGCGGTCGCCGCGTCACAGGGCGTTACGACGAGGCGGGCCGGCCATGACCCGATCTGGTGCACCATAGCCGCTCGCCTTCCTGACATTCCAGCACAAGGAACCGCCCCTATGTCCGACAGCGACACCCGCGACACCCCCGAGTTCAGGCCCCGCCGCGAAACGCCCATAGGAACCATCGTCGTCGGCGTGCTCGTGCTGCTCGCGGCCGCGTTCTTCGGCTGGCGCTGGTACCAGCAACAGCAGCAGGCCCCCGAGGCCACGCCGGTGGCCACGGCCCCGAACGACGGGGCGCCGCCCGCGCCGGCACCCGCGCCCGCACCTCAATCCCAGGAACCGCGAAACCCGATGGACGGGATCGCGGTGCCCGACGCGGGCCTGACCACTGCCACCGACACTGATACACGCGTGATGAAGGCGCTCGTCGACCTGTTCGGCAGCAAGAACGTGGCCGACTTCCTGCAGTTCGACGGCATCGTGCGGCGCTTCGTGGCAACGGTGGACAACCTCGCGCGCGAGCAGGCGCCCGCGAGCGCGTGGCCGGTGCAGCAGACCAAACAGCGCTTCATCACCTCGGGGCAGGGCGACAAGCAGGTCATCGCCGCCAACAACGCGGCGCGCTACAACCCCATCGTGCTGTTCGCCGAGTCGGTCGATGCGGCGAAGGCGGCCAAGGCCTATGCGCGGCTCTATCCGCTCTTCCAGAAGGCCTATGAAGAGCTGGGCTATCCGGGGCGCTACTTCAACGACAGGCTCGTCGCCGTGATCGACCACCTGCTGCAGGCGCCCGAGCCCGCCGGTCCGGTGCAGGTGCGGCTGGTCGAGGTGAAGGGCGACGTTCCCTCGCAGCGCCCGTGGGTGCGTTACGAGTACGCCGATCCGCAGCTGGAGGCCATGTCTTCGGGCCAGAAGATCATGGTGCGCATGGGCCTGGAGAACGAGCGCAAGGTGAAGGCCGCCATGCGCGCCTTCCGCGAGCAGGTGGCCACGGGCGACGTGGCCAGGAAGAAGCAGCCCTGACGCAGCGGGCGTTCTTCCGGCGCTCCGTGTAGGCGCACACCGATTGCATGCCCTGCGGTTGTCGCGGAGGCTTGGTTGCCGAAACCCAAGCTCCGGAGGACAACCGTATGAACCAGATGAGCGTCGACCTCTACCAGAGTGCCACCGATTCGGAGAAATTCCTCGCGCTTCCCGCGGGCACAGACCCCGCCGAACTCATGGGTCCGATGACCTTCGACCGGGACTACGCGCAGATCAAACGTTACCGCGAGGCATTCATGTTCGATCCGTCGGAGGCCTATGCGGGCGTCAATGCCGCGAAGATCGCGGCCGACATCCTCACGGTGAAGTGGGCGACCTACCGCCGCGATCCTTCGTCATAGAAGGACGCGGCTTCCTTTCCTTCGGTCACTTCGCTCAGGCCTCTTCGGCTTCCTCGCTGTACTCGCTCACCGGCACGCAGCTGCAGAACAGGTTGCGGTCGCCGTAGACGTTGTCGACGCGGCCGACCGGCGGCCAGTATTTGGCGCTCTTGAGTTCGGCCAGCGGGAACGCGCCAAGCTCGCGCGAGTACGGGTGGCTCCACTCGCTGCCCAGCAGGCTCGCGGCCGTGTGCGGCGCGTGCTTGAGCGGGTTGTCTTCCTTCGGCCAGACGCCTTCCTCGATGCGGCGGATCTCGCCGCGGATGGCGATCATCGCGTCGATGAAACGGTCGAGCTCGGCCAGCGGCTCGCTCTCGGTGGGCTCCACCATCAGCGTGCCGGGCACGGGGAAGCTCAGCGTGGGCGCGTGGAAGCCGTAGTCGATCAGGCGCTTGGCTACGTCTTCTGCGGTGACGCCGCTGGTGTCCTTGAGCGGGCGCAGGTCCAGGATGCACTCGTGCGCCACATGCCCGTTGGGGCTGGAATACAGCGTCGGGTAGTGGTCCTTCAGGCGCGCGCTGATGTAGTTGGCGCTGAGGATGGCCGTCTCCGTCGCGGCCTGCAGGCCCTTGGCGCCCATCATGCGGCAGTACATCCAGCTGATCGGCAGCACCGCCGCGTTACCCAGCGGCGCTGCCGACACCGCGCCCACGCCGTTCGACGCCACGCCGGCCGTGGCATGGCCCGGCAGGTAGGGCACGAGGTCTTCCACCACGCAGACCGGGCCCACGCCGGGGCCGCCGCCGCCGTGCGGAATGCAGAAGGTCTTGTGCAGGTTCAGGTGGCTCACGTCGCCGCCGAACTCGCCCGGCGCGGCCACGCCGACCAGCGCGTTCATGTTGGCACCGTCGACGTACACACGGCCGCCGTGCGCATGCACCAGCTCGCACAGCTCCTTCACGCGGGTTTCGAACACGCCGTGGGTGCTGGGGTAGGTGATCATCACCGCGGCCAGGTTGGCGCTGTGCTTCTCGCAGGCGCGCTTGAGGTCGTCGAGGTCGACGTTGCCCTGCGCGTCGCAGGCCGTCACCACCACCTGCAGGCCGACCATTTGCGCGCTGGCCGGGTTGGTGCCGTGCGCCGACGACGGAATCAGGCAGATGTTGCGATGCCCCTGGCCCTTGGCCTCGTGGAAGGACTTGATGGCCAGCAGGCCCGCGTACTCGCCCTGCGAGCCGGCGTTGGGCTGCAGGCTGATGCCCGCGTAGCCGGTGGCCTCGCACAGCCAGGCGCGCAACTGGGCGTCGAGCTGGGCGTAGCCCTGCAGCTGGTCGGCTGGCGCGAAGGGGTGGATGTTCGCGAACTCGGGCCAGGTGATGGGGATCATCTCGCTGGTCGCGTTGAGCTTCATGGTGCAGCTGCCCAGCGGGATCATGCTGCGGTCGAGCGCCAGGTCCTTGTCGGACAGGCTGCGGATGTAGCGCAGCATCGCCGTCTCGCTCTTGTGCGTGTTGAACACCGGGTGCGTGAGGAAGGCGCTGCTGCGGCGCAGCTCCTCGGGAATCAGCGGCGTGGTGCTGCCCGAGAGATCGTCGAAGCGCGGCGCCTGCTTGCCGGCGGGCGCGAACAGGCCCCACAGCGTTTCGACGTCGGCGCGCGTGCTGGTCTCGTCCAGCGAGATGCCCAGGTGCTGCTGCAGGCGCTGGCGCAGGTTGACGCCGGCCGCGTGCGCGCGTTCGATGATCGCCTGCGTGTCTTCGCCGGTGCGGATGGTCAGCGAGTCGAATGCGGTGGCGTTCACCGGCTCGCGGCCCATCTGCGCGAGGCCCTTGGCCAGCACCGCGGTGAGCGCGGCCACGCGCTGCGCGATGCGCGTGAGGCCGTCGGGCCCGTGGTACACGGCGTACATGCTGGCCACCACGGCCGGCAGCACCTGCGCGGTGCAGATGTTGGAAGTGGCCTTCTCGCGGCGGATGTGCTGCTCGCGCGTCTGCAGCGCGAGGCGGTAGGCGGGCTGGCCGTGCGTGTCGACACTCACGCCCACGAGGCGGCCCGGCAGCGAGCGCTTGAACTCGTCGCGGCAGGCCAGGTAGGCGGCGTGCGGGCCGCCGTTGCACAGCGGCATGCCGAAACGCTGCGTGGTGCCGCAGACGATGTCGGCGCCCCATTCGCCGGGAGGCGCCAGCAGCGTCAGCGCCAGCAGGTCGGCCGCGACGATAAAGGCGGCGTCGCACTGGTGCGCATGGCCCGCGAGCGGGCGCAGGTCGTGCACGTGGCCGGTGGTGGCGGGGTACTGCGCGAGCACGCCGAAGAAGGCGCCGCTCACCATCAGGTGCGGCAGCGTTTCCGACACGGTGCTCACCTTGACCTCGATGCCCAGCGGCGCGGCGCGCGTCTTGATGACTTCGATGGTCTGCGGATGGCAGTCGCCCGAGACCAGGAACACGTTGCTCTTGCTCTTCACGCTGCGCTTGGCCAGCGTCATCGCCTCGGCGGCGGCCGTGGCCTCGTCGAGCATCGAGGCGTTGGCGATGGCCATGCCCGTGAGGTCGCACACCATCGTCTGGAAGTTGAGCAGGGCTTCCATGCGGCCCTGCGAGATCTCGGCCTGGTAGGGCGTGTAGGCGGTGTACCAGGCGGGGTTTTCGAGGATGTTGCGCAGGATCACGCCCGGCGTGTGGTTGCCGTAGTAGCCCTGGCCGATGAAGTTGCGGAACACCTTGTTCTTCGACGCCATCGCCTTGAGCTCGGCCAGCGCGTCGGCTTCGGTGACCGGGGCGGGCAGGCGCATCGGCTTCGAGCGGCGGATGGCGGCGGGCACGATGCCGTCGATGAGCTCCGCGCGCGTTTCCGACCCGATCGCCGGCAGCATGCGCGCCTCGTCCGCCGCGTCGATGCCGATGTGGCGGGCAATGAATTCTTCGGCGTTCTCGAGTTCTTGCAGGGTGGGAAGGGCAGCGGGCTTCGACATGGCAGTGCTGTTGATAAGAGCTTGGGGCGGAGGAGCGGGGTCAGAACGCAGAAGTCGCGAAGGTTTCGCAGAGGTCGCAGAAGGAAAACCAAAAGATGATTCGGTTTCTTCCGCGACTTCTGCGTAGTTTTTGTATTCCTTCTGCGTTCGGCTTTCCGATTTCGAGGATCAGGACTCGGCAGCGAACTTGTCGTACGAGGCCGCGTCCAGCAGCGCGTCGAGCTGCGAGGGGTCGCTCAGCTTGACCTTGAAGAACCAGCCGGCGGCCAGCGGGTCGCTGTTGGCGAGCGACGGGTCGGCGCGCAGCTCTTCGTTCACTGCGGTGATTTCGCCCGACACGGGCATGAACACGTCGGCGGCGGCTTTCACCGATTCGACGACGCCGGCGACATCGCCCTGCGCGAAGGTCTTGCCGACTTCGGGCAGGTCGACGAACACCACGTCGCCCAGCGCGTCCTGCGCGTGCACGGTGATGCCGACGGTGGCCGCGTCGCCTTCGGCCGACACCCATTCGTGGTCCTTGGTGTACTTGATGCTCATGGTGGAAAAACTCCTCGTGGAAAAAATGGATCGGGGTGCAGAGCCTAGCCGGGTCCGCGGCGTTCAGTCGCGCTCATCCCCGGTAATAGCGCGTCGGCACGAAAGGCATGGTCGACACCTCCATCGGCACCGGCTTGCCGCGCACGATGGCCTGCACGCGCGTGCCGGGCTCGGCGAACGCGGTGGCCACGTAGCCCATGGCGATGCAGCGGTCGGCCGTGGGGCCTAGCAGGCCGCTGGTGACAGTGCCGATGTCCTGGCCCTCGAAAGACTGCAGTACCGTGCCGTCGCGCACCGGAATGCGCTCCAGCGCCACGAGGCCCACGCGTTTGCGCTTCAGCGTGTCGTGGTCGGTGTGTCCGGCCGCGCCGGCGGTGGAGGCGGCCAACTGCGCGAGCACCTTCGCGGCACCCGGAAAGCCGCCTTCGCGCGCGCCGCCCGCGCGGCGCACCTTCTGCATCGCCCAGTTGAGCGAGGCCTCGACGGGCGTGGTGGTGGTGTCGATGTCGTTGCCGTAGAGGCAAAGGCCCGCTTCGAGCCGCAGCGAATTGCGCGCGCCCAGGCCGATGGGCTTGACCTCGGGCTGGGCCAGCAGCAGGCGGGCGAGGCGTTCGGCGTCGGCGGCGGCCACCGAGATCTCGAAGCCGTCTTCGCCGGTGTAGCCGCTGCGGGTGACGAAGGCCGCAATGCCGTCGATCTGCACCGCGCCGCCCGTCATGAACACGAAGCGCTCGATGCCGGGCGACAGCCGCGCCAGCGTGGCCGCGGCCTGCGGGCCCTGCAGCGCGAGCAGCGCGTTCTCGGGCAGGGGGCGCACCTCGCAGCGCGAGCCGATCTTCTGCTGGATGTGAGCGATGTCGGCCACCTTGCAGGCGCCGTTGACGATCACGAAGATCGAGCCGTTGCCCTCGTTGAAGAACATCAGGTCGTCGAGGATGCCGCCCTCGTCGTCCAGCAGCAGGCCGTAGCGCTGCTTGCCGGCGGGCAGGTCGATCACGTCGACGGGCATCAGGGTCTCGAAGGCGGCCGCGGCGTCGGGGCCGACCAGGCGCAGCTGGCCCATGTGGGAAATGTCGAAGAGGCCGGCCGCGTCGCGCGTGTGCTTGTGCTCGGCCATCAGGCCCGCCGGGTACTGGACCGGCATCGAATAGCCGGCGAAGGGCACCATGCGGGCGCCCAGCTCCAGGTGGAGGTCGTACAGCGGCGTCTTGAGAAGTTCGGTAGCGGGGGCGGAAGAAGCGGCCACGGGGCACTCCAAAGGGGCAGTCGAAATCCATGACGCAAGCCATGGGCCACCCCTGCTGTCCGCTTTACCTGAGAGATTCGCCCCACGATCGGGGTTTGCTCCTTCGGTGGGCCGCTGCTCCTGTTTTGGATGCGGCGGCCTCTCTCCAGCAAGGAAACGCCGGTTTTCACCGGCGCCTCGTCAGTCCTTTTGCCTGAGCGTTCGGGGGAAATTTGCCCCCTGCGCCTTCGGCGGCCCCGGCTTGCGGGGCTCTCTCCTGACCCCGGCGAGTGTAGTTGATCGAGCGGCCCGGCCGGCGGATATGCCTTGCCGCGCTCAACGCGCCGACAGATACCAGGCCCCGAGCCCGGCCGCGATCCAGACGGCCACGACCAGCGCGGCGCCCCAGCGGCTGGTCGGTTTGGAGCCGGCACTCTGCATCCAGGCATCGGCCTGCTCGCGGCACTCGGCGAGCACGGGCGCCGGAACCATCCGGACCGCGAGCCAGATCAGCCCCGGCAGCAGCAGCACGTCGTCGACGTAGCCCAGCACCGGAATGAAGTCGGGGATCAGGTCGATCGGGCTGAGCGCATAGGCCACCACGAAAACGCCCAGCGCCTTCGCATACCAGGGCGTGGAGGCGTGCCGGCAGGCGAACCAGAGCGTGACGCCGTCGCGCTTGAGGCGCCTGGCCCAGTTTCGAAGGCGCGCGGACAACGAGGTGGAGGCGGGAGGCGGGGAATTCACCCGGCGATGGTGTCACAGGCCGTGGCGGCCATCGCCCCGATCGAAGTTCTCAGTGAATCACTTCGGCCGGCGGCAGCAGCCGGTCGATGCGCTCGCGCAGCGACTCGGCGCGCTCCGCGCCCGCGGTCTTCTCGATCTCGGTGAGCATCAGCGCGGCGATGGTCAGCATGGCGTTGCGGTCGCGTGCCTCGCGCAGGGCGTCGCGCATCTGCAGCGCGAACTTCGGGTCGCGGCGCACGAACATGCGCTCGCAGATGTCGAACAGGAACATGCGCGTGGTCGCCAGCGAACGCTTGCCGTCGAAGGTGTCGGCGGAGGTGGCGACCTGGATCGGCTCGACGGCGGGAATGGGCGAGGGCGCGGGCTGTGCGGGGGGCTCGGCTTCCGCCGCCGCGGCCTTCGTGCCCTGCAGGTAGCCCTTGTCGATCAGCGCCTGGATGGTCCGCTCGGCTTCATCGCGGTTGGGGAAGAGGGGACTGAAGTCGGTCAGGGAGCGCCGGCCGTCGGCCATCAGCAGCAGGGCGCGTTCGCGCTGGGTGAGCGTGCGCTGTCCGCCCTGGAGTTCGTTGCGCGCCTTGTCGGTCTTGGTGGGAAACATGGCAGCCACAGCTTTGGGGAAACGAAGGCTGCAGCATGGTTGCAAGTGGTGACACCTTCGTGAACCGTTTGGCTTACAGGGGCATTGCGTCCCGCCTCGTCCGGGCGCCTGCATCAGCCGCCCGCGCTCTCCTTGCGGATGAGCCAGCGGCCCTCCACGCGCTGCAGCTCCAGCGTCTTGCGGCTCTTCTCGCGCAGCTTGTCGGCGCTGTAGGTCTGCTGGAAGCTGGCGGTGGCCGCCTGCCCCTTGAGGCTGATGACGAGGCTGTCGATCTCCACGCTGATGGCGGCCTTCTCTTCGATGCGCGTACGGCGATCGGTCTCCCATGCCTTGCGGTCCTGGCCGCGCGGGGGTGTGAAGTCGCTCGCATAGGCGGCGAGGTAGCGGGCCACGTCGCGTGCGGACCATGCGGCGGCCCAGGCGCGCACTGCGGCTTCGACTTCGCGGATGCCTGCTGCGGGATCGGCCGGTGCGGCGGCGGCTGCCGGCGCGGTGGTCGCTGCCGGCGCGGCCGTCGTTGCCGGCCCGGCGGCGAAGGCCGCCGGAGCCAGCAGCGCGCTCCCCAGTACGCAGCTCAGGAATCGATTCATGGCGCGGTGTCCCTCCTTGTCGTTTCGCCGGCCCTTCGGCCCTGCGCCCGATTCTGGCAGCGAACATGCGCCGGGCCGCTTTCAGGCGGCGGCAGCTCCTTCGGCGTCGGCCGGCATCGCCTGCATGGCGCGGTTGCGCAGCCGCAGCGCGAAGACCGTCGCCACGCACAGCACGCAGAGCACTGCTGTCAGCGTGACGCCGAGGCCGCGCGCGTCCGACAGCATGCCGAAGAACGGCGACACCAGCCCGCCCACCGACAGCGCCAGCCCCAGCGCGATGCCGCTGGCCGTGGCCGGGTTGCGCGGCAGGTAGTCCTGCGCGAGCGTCACCTGCGCGGCGAAGGGCAGGAACATGCACAGGCCGAAGAGCGCGGTGCAGGCAAGCGCCCATCCTGCACTCGGGGCGAGCACGATGCCCGCGAGCGAGGGCAGTGCAAGCAGATAACCGGCGCGGATCGTGCCCATTCGCCCGATGCGGTCGCCCAGCCAGCCGCCGATCAGCGTGCCGACGGCGCCCGCCGCCGTGAACATGGTGAGCGCCGCCGCGCCCTGGAAGGCCGAACCTTGCAGGTCGCGCGTGATGCGCAGCGACAGCATCGACATCACCGTGACGTACGGAATCGACCAGCCCACGATGGTCGCCACCAGCAGCCCGAAGGCGCGCCAGTCGTTGTGGGGCTTCATCAGGTGATCGCCGGCCTTGCGGGCCGCTGCTGCGTTGCCCGAGGCCGCCCCGCGCCGCGCGTTCGCGGCGAACCACACCACGCCCATCGCCAGCGCCGGCACGCCCAGCAGGTAGCTGTGCGACAGGCTGCCGCCGCCCACGACGGCGGCCGCCAGTACCGGCGCGAACGAGGCGCCGATGGTGCCGCCCACCGAGAACACGCTCATCGCCTTCTGCGAGCCGCCGCCGGCCGCGCGCGCCGCCACCGTGGCCGGTGGGTGGTAGGCCGCGATGCCCAGCCCGCACAGCGCCATCGCGATCCAGGTCAGCAGGTAGCTCTGGCCCAGCCCCGCCAGCACCACGCCCAGCGCGGCGACAAGGAAGCCCGTGGGCACCAGCCAACTGCGCGGGTGCCGATCGGCGTACAGGCCGAAGAGGGGCTGCACCACGCTCGACAGGCCCGTGGCCGCCAGCATCAGCCCGCTGACTGCCGTGTAGCTGTAGCCGCGCTCCAGCACCATGAATGGCAGCAGGGCGGGCACGAGGCCCTGGTAGAGGTCGTTGACGGCATGGGTGCCGGTGAGCAGCCCGAGTCGGCGCTTGTTCATGACGGATGCTTCTTTCGTTTGCAGGAGGAGTGGAAAAAAGCATCGTAGGAAGCCGTGAGAAGATGTTCCTGCTACGAATTGGCAAGCATCGTCGAGAAATGGACAAAGAAATTGATCTCCGGCCGGAGCACGGCGAGTCGACCCCGCGCGCCGTCGCGGTGCTGGCGACCGACCCGGCGGGCGATGCCTTCATTCCGCCGCACACGCACCGACGCGGCCAGCTCATCCACGCGATCTCGGGCGTGATGCTGGTGAGTGCCGCCGCCGGCAGCTGGGTGGTGCCGACCGGTCGCGGCGTGTGGGTGCCCGGCGGCATGGAGCACCAGATCCGCATGGCGGGCGAGGTGCGCATGCGCACCGTGTTCGTCGAACCCGGCACGCGGGCCGACCTGGGCAGCGAATGTCGCGTGATCCACGTCGGCGCGCTGCTGTGGGAGCTGATCGTCACGGCCGTGTCGCTGCCGCTGGACTACGCGCCGGGCGGCCGCGACGAGCGCGTGATGGAGCTGATCCTCGACGAGATCGAGGCCGCACCCGCGCTCTCGCTGCACGTGCCGATGCCGCGCCACGCCCGGCTGGCCGCGCTGTGCGAGGAGCTGGTGCGCGACCCCTCGCTGCCCGCAACGCTGGACGACTGGGCCTCGCGTCTGCACATGAACACCCGCACGCTCGCGCGCCTGTTCCAGCGCGAGACGGGCATGAACTTCGGCGCGTGGTGCCGGCAGGCGAGGCTGCTGCTGAGCCTGCCCCGGCTGGCGGCGGGTGCGTCGATCCTGGAAGTGGCGCTGGCCCACGGCTACGAGAGCCCGAGCGCCTTCACCGCGATGTTCCGGCGCACGCTGGGCGTGCCGCCCAGCGTGTACCTGCGCCGCGGCTGACTACCTCGCGTAGACCAGGTCCCGCAGCGCCAGAGAAATCCACGGCACGTAGGTGATCACCATCAGGCAGCCGAGGATCACCAGCACGAACGGCACGAGGTGCTTCACGATGCGGTCGAGCGAGATGCGCGCCACCGTGCAGGCCGCGAACAGGTTCACGCCGAAGGGCGGGGTGATCATGCCGAGCGCGAGGTTCACCACCATGATCAGGCCGAAGTGCACCGGGTCGATGCCGAAGTGCACCGCCACCGGCGCCAGGATCGGCGCGAGCACGATGATCGCCGCGCTGGTCTCGATGAACATGCCGATCACGAACAGCGCCGCGTTCACGCCCAGCAGGAACATCGCCGGCGACTGCAGCACCTCCTGCAGCCAGCGGCCGATGGCGTCGGGCACGCCGGCACGCGTGATGAGGAACGCGAACAGGCCCGCGTTGGCGATGATGAACATGATCACCGCCGACGACACCACCGACTTGCGCAGGATCGCGTAGAGGTCGGCCAGCCTGATCTCGCGGTAGATCAGCATGCCCACCACCAGCGCGTAGAACACCGCCACCGCGGAGGCTTCGGTCGGCGTGAAGATGCCGCCGTAGATGCCGCCGAGGATGATCACCGGCATCAGCAGTGCCCAGCCGGCCTGCCACAGCGCGCGGCCGAAGGGCATGCGGCCCTCGCCGTCGTTCTTGCCCCAGCCCTTCCACTTGCAGTAGACCCACACGAACAGCATCAGCGCAAGGCTGATCAGGATGCCGGGTCCGAAGCCTGCGATGAACAGCTCGCCGATGGACACTTCGGCGCTCACGCCGTACAGGATCATCGGGATCGACGGCGGGATGATCACGCCCAGCTCCGCGCTGGTGGCCTGCAGGGCCGCAGCGTACGAAGTGGGATAGCCGTGCTTGATGAGCGCGGGGATCAGGATGGCGCCGATAGCGAAGGTGGTTGCCACCGACGAGCCCGACACCGCCGCGAAGATCATGCAGGTGAGCACGCAGGTCATCGGCAGGCCGCCCTGCACGCCGCCCACGATGCTCTTGGCGAACTCCACCAGGCGACGCGAGATGCCGCCCGTTTCCATCAGGTTGCCGGCCAGGATGAAGAACGGAATGGCCGCCAGCGGAAACTTGTTGATCGAGTTGAACATCTCCTTCACGGAGATCAGCATGTTGGCGTTGGTCACCTGGATGCCCAGGATCGACGCCAGCCCGATGGACACCGCCACCGAGATCGACAGTGCGAAGCACAGCACCATCGTCGCGACCATCACGGTGCTCATGATGTAGCCCCCACGTTCGGCACTTCGTGTCCTCGCTGCCCCCCGAGGGGGCCGTTCGCTTGCTTGGGGCGGCCCGGCGCGGCGCTCATTGCGCCGTCTCCAGCTCGAGCCGTTTCGGGTCGAGAAAATTACCGACGATGCCGAACAGGCAGAAGAGCGACCCCACTGGCAAGGCCAGGTAGGACCACAGCATCGAGACGCTCTCGAGCCCGGCCATCGACTGCACGCGACCGCGGATCGCGTAGTCCCAGCCCCACCACAGAACGACCAGCATCAGCGTCAGCGCGGCCAGGCTGACCACGGCGTCGAGCACGCGGCGGATGCGCGGCGGACTCCAGCGGTAGAGAACGTCCACGCTCACCATCGCGCCCTGGCGGAACGCGGTGGGAATACCGAGGAACACCATCCAGATGAGGCTCACGCGGATCAGGATCTCGCTCCACTCGGCCGGCTGCTCCAGCACGAAGCGGGTGATGATCTGGAACAGGCCGAGGCTCGACGCAACGACCAGCATCAGGCAGGCCATCAGCATCGAGGCGCCGGTGGTCCAGCGCTCGATGCTCAGGAATTTTTCTTTCACTTGTAGTCGCGGATCTTGTCGAGGTTGGCCTTGCCGAATTCCTTCTCGAACTGGGCATTGACCGGTGCGAGCGCGGCGACGAACTTGGCCTTGTCGACGTTGTCGATCACGGTCATGCCCTTGGCGCGCAGGTCGGCCACGCCCTTGGCGTCGTCCTCGTCCACGCGCGCGCGGTTGGCCTTGGTGCCTTCCTTGGCGGCGTCGAGGAAGGCCTGCTTGTCGGCCGCGCTGAGCTTGTCGAAGCTCGCCTTGTTCATCAGGAAGATGCAGGGCGAGTAGACGTGGCCCGTGAGCGACAGGTGCTTCTGCACCTGGTCGAACTTGGCCGAGATGATGACCGGCAGCGGGTTCTCCTGGCCGTCGACCGTGCCTTGCTGCAGCGCGGTGAACACCTCGGGGAAGGCCATGGGCGTGGTGATGATGCCGAAGCCCTTGTAGGCGGCGATGTGCACCGGGTTTTCCATCGTGCGCATCTTCAGGCCCTTGAGGTCTTCAGGCGCCTTCACGTCACGCTTGCTGTTGGTCATGTGGCGGAAGCCGTTCTCGGCCCATGCCAGCGCCTTGAAGCCCTTGGCGTCGAACTTGGTCAGCAGGTCCTGGCCGATCGGGCCGTCGAGCACCGCGCGTGCGTGCGCCTTGTCGCGGAACAGGAAGGGCACGTCGAGGATCTTGGTCTCGGGCACGAAATTCGGCACCGGGCCGGTCGAGGAGAACGCGAGTTCCTGCGTGCCCAGCTGCACCGCCTCGATCGACTCGCGCTCGCCGCCGAGCGAGCCGTTGTAGAAGGTCTGGACCTTGTAGCGCCCGCCGGTGCGTTTCTCGACTTCCTTGGCGAAGGTGTCGATGGCAACGCCCTGGTGCGAGTTCTGCGCGGTCGAGATGCTGATCTTCATGGTCGTCTGCGCGAAGGCGACCGAGCTCAGGGCGAGCGAAAGGCAAGCGGCGGCGATGGGGCCGAATTTCATGGTGTCTCCGGGGAGTTGGGTCAGGAACGCGTCAGGCGCGCTTCGTCCGACTATGCCGTAACCGGAAGCTTCACCGCGTCGGGATTTTCACGGACGTATTCGCGGATGACGGCCTCGAAGCTGTCGTCCGCCGCCAGGCCCAGCGCCTTCGCGCGCGCCGTTTCGATGCGCCCCGGCCAGGTCTTCACGATGCGCATGATCGCCGGGTCGGGCGTGCGGTCGAGCAAGGCGGTGGCGGCCTTGCCGGCCACGCGCTCCAGCGCCGCGGCCATCTCGCCCACCGTGGTCGGCAGCGAAGGCAGGTTCAGCGCGGTGCGTGGTCCCCATTGCGCATCGCTCGCCTCGGCGGCGCGGATGATGCCCTCGATGGTGCGAGCCGGTGACGCGATGGCGACAGGCGTCTCGTCGGGCACCGGGCAGGCCGCGCGCAGCCCCGCCAGCGGCTCGCGGATCATTCCGCTGAAGAAGCCCGAGGCCGCCCCGTTGGGCTTGCCCGGGCGCACGCTCACCGTCATGAGCCGCACGCTGCGCCCGCGCACGAAGCCCTTGCGCGTGAAATCGGCCACCAGCTGTTCACCAATGAATTTCTGGATGCCGTAGCTGGTCTGCGGCGTGGGCAGCGTGTGATCCTCGATCACCTTCGGCAGCGGCTGCTCGGGCGAATCGCCGAACACCGCGAGCGAACTGGCGAACACCAGCACCGGCTTCGTGCCGAGACCGCGGACCCGTTCGAGCAGCGCATGCGTGGCGGCGAAGTTGCTGCGCATGCCGAGGTCGAAGTCGGCCTCGCATTCGCCGCTCACCGCGGCCGCCAGGTGGAAGATGGCGTCGGCCTCGCGCCAGGGCGTGGCATCGGCCTGCGCCGAGAGCTGGTCGTTCAGGTCGCCGGTGATGGCCTTGATACGCGCGTCGGCCGTCAGGTCGGCCGGCGGGGCCGCGCGGTCGACCAGCGTGATGCGTTCGATGGGACGGGCCGCGGCGCCGGCCAGTGAAAGGCTGCCTTGCGCGAGCAGCGTGCGTGCGAGTCGCGCGCCCAGAAAGCCTGCGCCGCCGGTGATGATGATCTGCATGGGGCGGGTCTCCTGTCTTGTCTCCTGAGAGCTTCGAGGATAAGCGGGCAGCGGCGAGGGCGGGAGGCCTGTGGCATGCTCGATCTCAGCTTGTGCAGCGGAAACCGTCGCGACCGAGCGCCCCTCATCGACAGGAGACACTGCATGCTCACGGTCATCGTCTTGTGGCTTCTTGCCGTGGCATGGCTCGTTGCGAACGGCATGTTCGCCGAGAAGCCTTCGCCTCAGTACCGGCGCAGGCGAACCCTGGTGGCCTGCATGTTCCTGGGCGGTTGCACGGGAGCGCTCGCCGGCCTGGCGGGGCCAGGCTTCTCGCTCGCGGGCTCCATCGTCGGTGCCGCGGCCGCCGGGTTCGTGGCGCGCAGCCTCGTTGACGTGCGAAAGCCCGCCCCCGGTGCAGAAACAACGACGCCATGACGATCAAGTTCCCACCCGATTTCCTCGAGACGCTGCGGCAGCCGGTGCGCGTCGAGGCCGATCTCGACAGCCAGTCCTCGTTCTTCTCGCGCAAGGAGATCAGGGATTTCTATCTTTCGGTGATCGAGAGCCCCGAGAAGAACGATGTGCTGCTGCTGGCGGCCGACGAACTGCCTCGTCTGCATCCCCACCGGGCCGCGCTGCTGGCGCTGTTCTGCGGCGCGCTCGTGGAGGACGGGGCCGACCCGCGCCTGCTCTTCGGCGCGGCGCTCGAACTCATGGCCGGCCTGCTCGTCTCGCTCGAACCGTTCTGCGCGACACAGCCTCAGGACGATGGCGAAGAGGCAGACCCCGAAGAAGTCGCCGAATGGCAGGCTGCGGAGGCGGCCCTTGGCGCGCTGTCTGCACCGGAGCGTTTCGAGGTCGAGGCACGGCAGGCCGCGGCCGGCCTGCTGGTGCTTCCGCTGATGGCCATGCTCATGCGCGACGTGCGCAACCACCGCGCCCTGCTGGCCGACGGCGAACTGGTGGCGCGCATCGATGCGTTGGCCGTCAACGATTCGCTGCCGATCGACGGTCTGCACTTCCTGCAGCGGGCCGCCGAACTGGCCTACGAGGACGAACTGGTGGTGGTGCTCCCGGCCTCCGGCACCGGCATGGTGGTGAAGGCCCACGCCATCAACAACAACTTCCACGCGTTCTCGCTGCTGCAGAAGCTGATGCGCAAGCGCGCCAAGGCGCTCGGCATCCACCCGCCCGCACGCGAGGCGGGCGCGACCGCAAGCCGCGACACCGACTGCGCCGAGTACCTGTGGCTGCAGGCCGATGCCTTCAGGAACGGCGAGCTGGTCGATCCCATGGCGTGGTCGTGGGGCGAAGGCTCGCTGCGCGAGAACGCCCGCAGGCAGGGGCGGCTGGTGCTGGTGGCGCTGGACACGCAGGACAAGCCCAGCCGCAGCTGGAACGGATTCAACCGCGTGCTCCATTCGGAACAGAAGTCGCGCGTGTCGCTCGTGCGCATGCTCACGCCCGAGGAAGTCGCTTCTTACCTTGCCTGAAGCGGCGGGTCTTCCGGCCAGGCCAAGAAAAAGGCCCTCCGAAGAGGGCCTCGAGCGGCAAGAGTGCCGGGAGCCTTACATCCCCACGTAGTTCGGCCCGCCGCCGCCTTCGGGCGTGACCCACACGATGTTCTGCGTCGGGTCCTTGATGTCGCAGGTCTTGCAGTGCACGCAGTTCTGCGCGTTGATCTGCAGGCGCTGCTTGCCGTCCTCGGTGCCGACGAACTCGTACACGCCGGCCGGGCAGTAGCGGCTTTCGGGGCCGGCGAACTTGGCGAGGTTGATGTTCACGGGCACCGTCGCGTCCTTGAGCGTCAGGTGGGCCGGCTGCTGCTCCTCATGGTTGGTGTTGCTGATGAACACGCTGGAGAGGCGGTCGAAGGTGAGCTTGCCGTCGGGCTTCGGGTAGACGATGGGCTTGCACTCCGAAGCTGGCTTCAGGTACAGGTGGTCGGGCTTGTCGCGGCGCAGCGTCCATGGAATGTGGCCCTTCAGCAGCCATTGCTCGACGCCGTTCATGAAGGTGGCGATGCCCAGGCCCTTCTTGAACCAGGCCTTGAAGTTGCGGGCCTTGTTCAGCTCGGTGTGCAGCCAGCTCTTCTCGAAGGCGGCGGGGTAGGCCGTGAGTTCGTCGTGCTGGCGGCCGGCCATGACCGCGTCGAAGGCGGCCTCGGCGCACAGCATGCCGGTCTTGATGGCGGCGTGGCTGCCCTTGATGCGGCTCACGTTGAGATAGCCGGCCTCGCAGCCGACCAGTGCGCCGCCCGGGAACACCGTCTTGGGCAGCGACATCAGGCCGCCGGCCGTGATGGCGCGCGCGCCGTAGCCGATTCGCTTGGCGGGCTTGATGCCCTTGGACTCGTCGCCTTCCAGGTACCAGCGGATGTTGGGGTGCAGCTTCCAGCGCTGCATTTCCTCGAAGGGGCTCAGGTAGGGGTTGCTGTAGTCCAGGCCCGTGATGAAGCCCATCGTGACCTTGTTGTCCTCCATGTGATAGAGGAAGGCGCCGCCGTAGGTGTCGCTCTTCATCGGCCAGCCGGCGGTGTGCAGCACGAAGCCGGGCTGGTGGCGCTTGGGGTCGATTTCCCAGACTTCCTTCACGCCGATGCCGTAGGTCTGTGGGTCCTTGCCGGCATCGAGCTTGTATTTGGCGATGAGCTGGCGGCCCAGGTGGCCGCGCGCGCCTTCGGCGAACACGGTGTACTTGCCCAGCAGCTCCATGCCGAGCTGGAAGTTCTCGGTGGGCTCGCCGTCCTTGCCGACGCCCATGTTGCCGGTGGCCACGCCGCGCACCGAGCCGTCTTCGTTGTAGAGCACTTCGGCGGCTGGGAAGCCCGGGAAGATCTCCACGCCCAGGTTTTCTGCCTGCTGGGCCAGCCACTTGGTGAAGGCGCCCAGGCTGATGATGTAGTTGCCGTGGTTCTGGAAGCAGGCCGGCAGGAAGAGGTTGGGGGTGCGCAGGCCCGACTTCTCGCCCAGGAACACCATCGCGTCGTCGGTTACCGGCTGGTTCAGCGGGGCGCCGAGTTCCTTCCAGTCGGGCAGCAGCTCGTTGAGCGCGCGCGGGTCCATGATGGCGCCCGAGAGGATGTGCGCGCCGGGCTCGGAGCCCTTCTCGAGCACCACGACCGAAATCTCCTTCTCGTGCTGCGCGGCCAGTTGCTTGAGCCGGATCGCGGTCGACAGGCCGGCCGGGCCGCCGCCGACCACGACCACGTCGTATTCCATGGCTTCGCGAGGGCCGAACTGAGCGAGGATTTCGTCGTGGGTCATCTGGGTTGGATCGATAATGATTTTTCGAGACGCGGGGGCTTCCCGGGATTGCGGGGCATTTTATGCGGCGTCCAGGCATGCTCCCTGTCGCGTCCGGCATGCTCCCCAGCGCTCGCGGGCGGGACTTCCCGCGTCACCTGCGCGACTCCACAGGATCCAGTTCATGGCTTACAGCATCGATCTCTCCGGCCGCGTGGCCTTCGTCACCGGCGCCTCCAGCGGGCTCGGTGCCCAGTTCGCGAAGACGCTGGCGCGTGCCGGCGCGGCGGTGGTGCTGGCGAGCCGCCGCGTAGAGAAGCTCAAGGAGCTGCGTGCGCGTATCGAGGGCGAGGGCCACGACGCCCACGTGGTCGAACTCGACGTGACCGACATCGGCAGCATCAAGGCCGCCGTGGCGCGCGCCGAGACCGAGGTGGGCCCCATCGACATCCTGGTCAACAACTCGGGCGTGAGCACCACGCAGCGCCTGCAGGACGTGACGCCCGACGACTACGACTACATCTTCGACACCAACGTGAAGGGCAGCTTCTTCGTGGCGCAGGAGGTCGGCAAGCGCATGCTGGCCCGCGCCAGGGGCACGGCGCCGGGCACCTACATCGGCGGGCGCATCATCAACATCGCCTCGGCCGCGGCGCTCAAGGTCATGCCGCAGATCGGCACCTACTGCATGAGCAAGGCCGCGGTGGTGCAGATGACCAAGGCCATGGCGCTCGAATGGGGCCGCTTCGGCATCAACGTGAACGCGCTGTGCCCGGGCTACATCACGACCGAGCTCAACGAGGAGCACTGGAGCACCGAGGGCGGCACCAAGCTGGTCAACATGCTGCCGCGCAAGCGCGTGGGCAAGCCCGAAGACCTCGACGGCCTGATCGTGCTGCTGGCCAGCGGCCAGAGCCACTTCGTGAACGGCGCCGTCATCGCGGCCGACGACGGGTTCGCGCTCTGAGCCCGCGGGCGTGGGTCGGCATCGCGGCCGGGCTGGCCGCGGGTGCACTCTGGGGCCTGACCTTCGTGGCGCCGCGCATGGTGGGCCACTTCGGCATGGTCGACATCACCGCCGCGCGCTTCGCCATCTTCGGTGCCGTCTCGGCGCTGGCGGTGTTCGCGCGGCCGGCCGCCGTGCGCTGGCCCAACGGGCGGCAGGCGCTCGCGGCGCTGGGCCTCAGCGTGCTCGGCTTCAGCGGCTACTACCTGCTGCTGGCCTTCGGCATCCAGGCGGCGGGCACGGAGGTGCCCAGCCTCATCATCGGCACGATCCCCGTCTGGATGATGCTGCTGGGCCGCCCCGCAGGCCTGCGCATGAGCGCGTTGCTGCCGGGGCTGCTGCTCACGGGCGCGGGCATCGCGCTGATGATCTATGGCGCATGGTCGGCGCAGCACGGCGCGGGTGAAGCGACCGGTGCCCGCTTCGGCTGGGGCATCGCGCTGGCGTTGGCCGCCATGGCGAGCTGGACGGTGTACGGCCTGCTCAACGCGGCCTGGCTGCAGCGCCACACCGGGCTCAACGCGACCGACTGGGCCAACTGGCTGGGCGTGGCGACCGGGCTCGGCGCCTTGCTGCTGTGGCTCATCGCGGGCAGCGACGTGGCCACGCTCCAGGCGCAGCCCGATGGCATGCTCTTCGTGTGGATCGCGCTGGCCAGCGGCTTCGGCTCGTCGTGGCTCGCGACCATTCTCTGGAACGTGGCCAGCCAGCGGCTGTCGGCCAGTCTCTGCGGGCAGCTGATCGTCAGCGAGACGCTGTTCGCGCTCCTGTATTCCTTCGTCTGGGACGGCCGCTGGCCGCAGGCCACCGAGTGGGCCGCGGCGGCGCTGTTCGTGCTGGGCATCCTCGCATCCATCAAGGCGCACCGATGAGAATCGAAATCCCCGAAAAGAAGAAGCTGGTGTACGAAACCTCCATTCCCATCCGCTGGGGCGACATGGACGCCATGGGCCACCTCAACAACGGCACCTACTTCCGCTACCTCGAAACCGCGCGCATCGACTGGATGCACTCCATCGGCTTCGAGCCGCAGCCCAACGGCGAGGGCATGGTGATCGTCAACGCCTTCTGCAACTTCTACCGGCAGATCGAGTACCCGGGCAACGTGCTGCTCAAGATGTACGTGAGCGATCCGGGCCGCACCACCTTCGAGAGCTGGGCCACCATGGCCCGCGAGGCGGAGCCCGACGTGATCTGCGCCGCCGGCGGCGCGACCACGATCTGGGTCGACTTCCCGAAGCAGAAGGCGCTGACATTGCCCGACTGGCTGCGTGCGCTCGTGAGCGCCGAATGAGAAGAACGCTCCTGGCGGTCGCCTTGCTCGCATCGCTCGCCACCGGCAGCCATGCGCAGACGCCACCCGGCAAGAACGGTACCGAGTGCGCCTCCGGGGCGCCGTACCTGAACGCCGAGGCGCTGAAGAAGGCCGGGTTCGAACTTCCGGTGTTCAAGCGGTACTGCTATTCGGACAAGGCGGGCAGCCACGTCCTGCTGCTCGGCGAGAAGCAGGACCTGCCGTTCCCCGAGGAAAAACTCTCTTCGGCCATCCAGGCCGCGCTCTACAAGGTCGGTGCCGACGGCGGCGGCCTGACGCCCGAGTGGTCGATCCGAGACTTCCCAGTCAAGGACGAGGCTGGCGTCAACTTTCGCTCGAAGCTCATCGAACTCACGGACATCGACGGCGACGGATTGGTCGATCCCATCCTCGTCTACCGCTTCTTCGAGCCAGATGGTGCCGACCGCATCGTCAACGACGATTTCGTCGGGCGCATCAAGATCGTCACCTTCCACCAGGGCCGCAAGGCGACCATCCACGCGATCACCGGCAACCTGGACAGCGACCGAAGGACCACCGCCAACGCCAGCTACTTCGCGCTGCTGAAACCGGTGCGGCAGCATCTCGTGAAGAAGATGGCGGCGATGTATTCCGCCGGCCAATTCGGCTTCGACAACTCCTACGGCTTCGTGCCGAGGAAGGATGTAGCCCGGCGCTGAGGTTGCTTCGCGCGGTCAGGCCGGCTGCAGCACGATCCGCGCCTCGAAGCCCTGCGCCGCGCCCGCCGGAGGCGAAGACAGCTCCAGCTTCGCGCCGTGCTTCTCGACGATGGTGCCCACGATCGAGATGCCCAGCCCGTAGCCCGCGCGGTCGGAGCTGTGGCGCACATGGCGCTCGCGCAGGGTGGCGAGCTGCTCGGGCGTGACGCCCTTGCCGGAGTCGCGCACGGCCAGCGTAGCGGGGCCCATCACCTCGATGACGACGCGGCCGCCGCCGTAGCGCAGCGCGTTCTCCACCAGGTTGCGCAGCGCGATGGCGAGCGCGTCGACGTCGCCGAGGGCCGCTGGGGCACCGCTGTCCGGTACCTTGAGCGCGAGGCGCTCGCTGTTCTGCGGGTCCTGCCAGAAGTCCTGCGCCACGGTGCCGGCGAGCTGCACGAGGTCGACCCGCGAGCGCGCGAGCGAGGCGCCCGATTCGGCGCGCGAGAGCTGCAGCAGCTTTTCCGTGCGATGGCTCAGCGTGCGCAGCGCGTCGAGCGCGGCCTGCACGTCGTTGCGCTGAAGGTCGTGCTCCAGCGCGGTCTGCAGCCGCAGCCTCGCGGCGGCGAGCGGGGTGCGGAGTTCGTGCGCGGCATTGGCGGCCAGCGCGCGCTCCACGTCGAGCGAATGGGAGAGCCGCTCCAGCAGCCGGTTGACGTGGTCGCCGACGGTGCGCAGCTCCTTCGGCAGGCCGGGCAGGGTGATCGGGCTCAGGTCGGCGCCGCTGCGCTTCTCGATCTCCGCGGCCAGCTCCTGCAGCACCCGGAGTTCGGTGCGGGCCACGTTGCGCAGCACCAGCGCGAGCAGCGGGAGCACCGCGCCCAGCGGAATGATCAGGCCGAAGAGCGTGCGGTTGAGCGCATGGCGCCTCTCGTCGAGCGGGTCGGCCACCTGGAAGAACAGGCCCAGCGTCGGGTGGCGCACGGTGTAGATGCGCCAGGTCGGGTTGTTCGCGAAGCCGGCGGCCAGCGGCACGTCGAAGGTGTCGGCGGGCGTCTCCGCGGAGCGCAGCAGCACATGCTCGTGCAGGTCGACGATCTGGTAGATCACCGCATCTTCGGAGAAGAGCTGCTTGGGCGCGATGAGCGGCTCTCGCGGCTGCTGCTCGCCCGGGTGCTGCAGCTTCTCGAGTTCCTGCACCGCCATCGCGAACATGCGGTGCGAGACCTCGACCAGTTCGTTGTCGAAGTTGTGGTTGATTTCGCGGTCCACGTACCAGACCACCGCGAACACGCAAAGCAGCCACACGCCGCCGACCCACAGGATCAGCGTGCGGGTCAGCCGCCCGGCGAGCGAGTCGCGCCCGGCGGCGAAGCTGGCTGAATTCATTCGTCCTCGTCTGTCGAGAACGACAGCCGGTAGCCCAGCCCGCGCAGTGTCTGGATGTGGCTGCGGCCGAGCTTGCGCCGCAGGCGGCTGATGAAGACTTCGAGCGTGTTGCTGTCGGCCTCGTCGCCGAAGCCGTACAGCGCGTCGGCGAGGTTCTCGCGCGTGTGGATGCGCTCGGGCCGGGTGGCCATCACGCGCAGCAGCGCCCATTCCTTCTGCGTGAGAGTGATCGGCGAGCCGTGCTTGCGCACCATGTCGTGGGCGAGGTCGATCTCCAGCGTGCCCAGCTGCAGCACCGGCGAGCTGCTGGAGCTGCGCCGCCGCTCGACCGCACGCAGGCGCGCCAGCAGCTCGGCCGGGTCGTAGGGCTTGATCAGGTAGTCGTCGGCGCCGGCGTCCAGGCCGCGGATGCGGTCGGTCACCTGGTCGCGTGCGGTCAGCACGATGACGATGGGGCGCTCGGGCAGGGCACGTATCTGGGGCAGCAGCGAGAGGCCGTCTCCGTCGCCCAGGTGCAGGTCGAGCAGCACCGCCGCGTACTGCACCGAGAGCAGGGCGCCGCGCGCATCGGCCAGGCTGGGGGCCACGTCGACCACGAAGGCCTTGGCCAGAAGGTAGCTGCAGACGGCATCTGCCAATGCAGTGTCATCTTCGACCAGCAATATGCGCACGCCATGTCCTTTCAACGAGAAAAAGAGTCTAGCGTCCCCGGGCTGAAGCAGGCCTTTCAGTCAGGTTCGGTTCATCTTGCTTCAGGCTCGGTTCATTCCGCAAACGTAGGCTCGCGGCTGTTTTTCAGTCCTGCCTTCGTCCATGACTCGTCCGCCCATTTTTCGTCTGGGGGTTTTCACCCTTGTCGCGCTGGTTGCGCTGATGGCCTGGGACACGACGGGCGGCGATCTGCTTCTGGCACGCATGGCAGGCTCGCAACTCGGTTTTCCCCTGCGCGAGAACCCCTTCATGGTCCACGTCATGCATGAGGGCGCGCGCAACCTCAGCTGGGCGCTGGTGATCCTGCTGTTCGCCGCGATCCGCTGGCCCTTCGGCGTGCTGCGCCGCCTCGATACCGGCTCCCGCGCGCAACTGGCCCTGACCGTGCTCGGCTCGGTGATCGCGGTCAGCATGATCAAGCATGCGAGCCACACCAGCTGCCCCTGGGACCTGCAGGAGTTCGGCGGCGTGGCGCGGTACGTGTCCCACTGGTCGTGGGGCGTGAGCGATGGCGGTCCCGGCGGCTGTTTCCCGGCCGGCCATGCCTCGGCGGCCTTCGCCTACGTGGGCGGGTACTTCGTTCTGCGGCGGGTGTCGGCCCGCGCGGCGGCGATCTGGCTCTGGACGGCCGTGGCCGCGGGGCTGGTGCTGGGCTTGGCCCAGCAGCTGCGCGGCGCGCACTACATGAGTCACACCCTCTGGACGGCCTGGGTCTGCTGGACGGTGGGCCTTGTCATCGAGATGGCGGTTGCGCGATTCGGTTCGCGCTCGACCAATACGGCGGTGCCCGCGCATGCAGGGCCTTGATTTCGCCCTCTTCAGGCTGATCAACGCGAGCGCCACGGTGCCGCCGTGGAGCCTGCGCTTCGCCGAGTTCTGCTCCGATCTGCTGCCGGCCCTGCTGACGCTGGCCATCGGCGTGTGCGCGCTGTTCAGCCGGCGCTGGCGCTATGCGCTGTTCACCGTGCTGCTGAGCGTACTGGCGGCGTGGATCGTCGTGAGCCTTATCCGCATGGTGGCGCCGATCCCCCGGCCCGCCTACTACGGCCTGGGCATCCAATGGGTGCCGCAGGGTGTGCGGCCGGGCTTCCCGAGCATGCACGCGGCCGGCACCTTCGCCGCAGCCTTCGCGCTCTGGTGCCTGCCGTCGCGCGTGCCCATGCTGGCGGCGCTGGTGGTGGCGGCTCTGGTGGCGTGGAGCCGGGTGTACCTGGGCCTGCATTTCCCGTCCGACATCGTGGCGGCGACCATGCTGGGCGCGCTGGTGGCGATCGTGGTGGAGCGGGGCGCCAGCCGGCCGATGAGCCAGGCTGCCTCGGGCGCACTGGTGGCGCGGCGGCGCTCGGCAAGATTGCGGCTGCGCAGGGCGGCGAGTCTGAACACGGACTGAAGGGGCAATTCAGCCTCGCTTCAGGCGGCGTCGTTACATTCGCCGCATGTCTGTTTCACGAATTTCGCCTGTTCCATTGGAACGGGTGGGTACTTCTGAGTCAAAAACGCCACAGTCGCCTCCTTCGGGCGCCCCGTGGACCCGCTTCGACCTCTGGTTGCAGCGTCCGCGCTCGGCCGCCATGGTCGTCCTCTGGCTCAGTCTCTACCTCGTACTGACCACCAACTGGCCGCTGTGGAACGAACTGGCCCGCATCGGCGGCGCTCCCAGCAGTTACATGTCGACCGTGGTGTCGATGAGCCTGCTCACGCTGTGCGGGTCGGCGGCCATCCTGTCGTTCACGGCCTGGTCGCGCTGGATGAAGCCGTTGTGGCTTTTGGTGGTAATACTGGCCGCGGTGGTGCAGCACTACATGCTCGAATACCGCGTGGTCATGGACCCCACCATGATCGCCAACGCGCTGCAGACCGACCCCAACGAGGCGCGCGACCTGCTGAGCTGGCGCATGGCCTTCAACGTGGCGGTTGTGGTGTTGCCCGCGGCCTGGCCGATCTGGCGCGTGCGCGTCGCGCCGATGCGCTTCCTGCCCAAGCTCGCGCGCAACGTGGGGCTGCTGCTGCTGTCCGTGGCCGTGGCCGTGGGCACGGCAGTGGCCATGAACCGCGAGCTGGCGCCACTGATGCGCAACAACGTGCACCTGCGCTACATGATGAACCCGATCGCATCGCTCTATTCGACGGGTGCGCTCTTCATCAAGCCGCTCTTCAAGCGCAGCGGCAAGCTGGTTTCCATCACCGCCGGAACGGCGCTGGGCGCGAGCTATGCCGCGCAGACCAGGCCGCCGCTCTTCGTGGTGGTGGTGGGCGAGACGGCACGGGCCGACCACTTCGCCCTCAACGGCTACGCGCGCGACACAACGCCGGAACTGGCCAAGCGCGGCGTGCTGAGCTATCGCGAGGTGCGCTCCTGCGGCACCAACACCCTGGCCTCGGTGCCGTGCATGTTCTCGCCGCTGGGCAAGGAAGGCTACGAGTCGCGCAAGGACGACTACGAGACCCTGGTCGACGTGCTGCAGGCAGCCGGCCTCGCCGTGTTCTGGCTCGACAACCAGGCCGGTTGCAAGGGCGTGTGCGAGCGCATTCCGAACGCTTCGGCCTTCGACGGACTCGACGCAGCGACCAAGAAGGCGCTGTGCGACGGCGACGAATGCCTGGACGATGTCATGCTCAAGGGCCTGGACGCGCGCATCGCCGCGCTGCCGGCCGAGCGCCGCGCCAAGGGCGTGGTGCTGGTCATGCACCAGATGGGCAGCCACGGCCCGGCCTACTACAAGCGCTCGGCGCCCGACGTGAAGCGCTTCCTGCCCGAGTGCAAGACCAACGCGCTCGCCGATTGTGGCCATGCCGAGCTGATGAACGTATACGACAACTCTATCGTTCAGACCGACCGCTTCCTCGGCCAGACCATCGACTGGCTCAAGGCGCAGTCGAAGCAGTACGACCCGGCGATGCTGTATATCAGCGACCACGGCGAATCGCTCGGCGAGTTCGGCCTGTTCCTGCACGGCGTGCCGTACAGCTTCGCGCCCGATGCGCAGAAGCACGTGCCCATGGTCACCTGGTTCAGCGAAGGCATGAGCGAGCGGCGCAAGCTCTCGCGCTCGTGCATGGAAGCGGGGCTCGATGCGCCGCTCACGCACGACAACCTGTACCACACGGTGCTGGGCGTGATGGACGTGACCACGCCGACCTACAAGCCCGCCCTCGACGCGCTGGCCTCCTGCCGCGCCAAGGGCTGAGGCGGGGCTATTCGGGGTCTTGCTTCTTCTCGCGGGGCACCCGCCCCATGAGGAAGAACTCGTTGTTCGGCTGCATGCCGCTGAAGCTGGCCAGGCGGTTGCTCAGTCCGAAGAAGGCGGTGATTGCGGCGATGTCCCAGATGTCCTCGTCGTCGAAGCCGTGCGCGTGCAGCGGCGGGAAGTCGCTGTCGTCGATCTCGTGCGAGCGTTCGCAGACCTTCATCGCAAAGTCGAGCATCGCGCGCTGGCGCGGGGTGATGTCGGCCTTGCGGTAGTTCACCGCCACCTGGTCGGCCACCAGCGGCTTCTTTTCGTAGATGCGCAGCAGCGCGCCGTGCGCCACCACGCAGTAGAGGCACTTGTTGGCCGCGCTGGTGGTGGTGACGATCATCTCGCGGTCGCCCTTGGTGAGCGAGCCTTCCTCCTTGAGCATGAGCGCGTCGTGGTACGCGAAGAAGGCGCGCCACTCGGCGGGGCGGCGCGCGAGTCCGAGGAACACGTTCGGCACGAAGCCGGCCTTCTCCTGCACGGCAAGGATCGCGGTGCGGATGTCCTCGGGCAGATCCTTGAGTTCGGCGAGGGGGTAGCGGTCTGCGGCCATGTTGTCTCCGGTTCGGGTTGCCTTGATGGGGCCATCATAGGCAAGCCGCGCCGAAGACCCTGCGACCGCTCCCGTTCTCTTACTTGAGCGCCTTGCCTTGCGTGGCGCCCAGCGGCGTGTGCAGCTGCGAGCTCACCCACGAGCCGGTGTTGTCGTCGCGACCCTGCAGCAGGTAGCGCGTGTCGGCCTTGCCGTAATTCTGCACCGCCATGGCGGAGAACCTGCCGATGTCGGTCTTCGGGTCGCGCAGGCGGTTGACGATCAGCACCTTCTTCGTGTCGGCGAAGTCGGCCATCATGTTCTGGTCGCCTTCGCTGTCGCCGGCCACGAAGCTCGGACCGTAGCCGTACTTGCCGACCAGGAAGCGCCGGATGTTCCTCGTCTTGCCCGGGCCCTGCGTCTGGTCGTAGCCGCGGCGGAACTCGGGCTGGATCACGCCCCTGGCGTCGCGCTCCAGCTCCATCGCCAGCACGCGCTCGGGCGGGTTGTTGTAGCCGAAGGCGGGGTTCGACGAGATCTCCTTGATCACGTCGACGAACGATGCCGAGCACACCCACACGTCGAAGCCGGCGTTGCGGAAGGCGGCGTACAGCTGCTGCATCTCGGGCTGCAGCCGCAGGCCGTTCTTCCAGCTCACCGAGACCACGCCGGCGCGGCCCGGCAGCGCGGATGGCGAAGTCCACTTGACCTTGGCCACGGGCTCCTTCAACTGCCAGGCCACCGTGTCGGCCGTGAGCTTGCGCACCTGCCCCTCGGTCATGCCGGCGAAGAGGTAGGTGACCCACGGGTAGGCCGTGTCGTGGTCGAAGGTGTCGCCGATGGCTTCATAGAGATAGCGCACCTTGGTGGTGAAGGCACCGTAGTGCGGGCTCAATGCCACCACGGCCAGCGACTGGTCGCCCTTCAGTCCCTTGTAGTTCTGATAGAGCCATGTGTAGCTCGCGACGATGTCGGGCACCACCGCGTCGATGTTCACGGCCTGGCCGGCGGCGTTGTTGTATGCGGGCAGGAAGTCCTTCTTCGGGATGTTCTTGCGCAGCGCCACTTCGAGCTGCGCGGGCGTGGCGCCGAAGACGAGGTTCTCGAGCTGATAGATGAGCGCGGCCTCCTCGATGTCGAGGAAGACGCTGGTGTTGTCCCAGTCGAACACCACGTAGGGCGGCTTCGCGGCGTCATAGCCCGGGCTTGCCTTGCCGATGCTGGCGATCAGGCCCTCGATCTGCGCGCGGTTGAAGGCGTCCCAGTTGCCGGGCGCGAGGCTCTTTGCAGGCGAGAGGCTGGCGCATCCGGCGGCGACGAGCGCTGCGGCCATGGGGGTGAGAAGGAGGAGGCGGCGTTGCATGCTTTTCCTGGTTTTGAGCGTTGCAGATTGAGAGAAACCTCAACCTACGCATCAGCTGTGCCAGGCCGTGCCTGATGGCCATGCATTCCGCCGCACGGCGCGCTAAGCCGCGATGCGTTCGGCCTGCTGTTCGACAAAGCCTGCCACCCGCCGCACCAGTGCCACATTGCCGCCGGCAGCCGCCACGCTCGCCGCCGCATGGACGGCAACCGTTTCACCAATAGCCAGTATGACTTCTTCCGCCGCCGCAGCCGATAGCCCGAAGTGCGGCGCTGCCTCGCGCGCCAGGGCGAGGCTCGACGCGTGCTGCCCTGGAAGAATGGCGAGCTCCTGATAACCCGTGTGACCGCCAAGCTGCATGACGAGGTCGAACGCAGGCGCCAGGCGCCACCGTCCGTCGTCGCCGCGCAGCGCGCCGTGGTTCTTGACGTGATCGTCGCTGTTCCCCGCCGCCAGGTTGAACACCAGCCGCCGGAACAATTCGGCCAGGTCCTCTTGTGGCTGCGCGGAGATGCGCCGCAGCAACTGGGCCAGTTCGACATAGCTGCCCCGGCTGGATTCATAAGGCACATCGAGCAGCGCCGACGCCGAGAGATAGTGAAAGCGCCGCTCGTCGGTCACCGGTCCCGCGCGATCGAAGCGCTCTACCAGCAAGGCATGCCCGGATGAGAGAGGCTGCAGCAGGAAGGGCGGTACTGCGATCCCGCAGGCATCGGCCAGCCAGAGCGTGGCTGCTTCGATCACTTCCACGTCGTGGTCGTCACCGCGTGATGCGAACTTGGCGATGCAGCGCCGGCCCTCGTGCACGAACGCTGCCTTGGGGCGCGCGCCGCCCAGGCTGCCGCCGCGCAGCAACAGATGCATGTCGGGGCCGATCTCCAGGCCTTGTTCGATGCGATGCGAGGCTTCGGCGAGTTCCTGAAGCGACCGGAGCGCGACCGGTGGTTCGTCGCTGCGGATGGGCAGGGTTTCGGCGAACACCATCGCGCCGACGCGGTCCTCGTCGGTCAGCAAAAGCGCGTCGATGTCCGAGAGCGGCTTGCCCTGGCGTATTTCGAGCACCTTGCGTCCCCAGCTGTCCGGCAGTGCGTCGCGCAACGTGAGCGGCATGGCGCCACCGTCGCGGATGCGGCTTTCGGCCAGCACAAAGGCGGCGTCGCGCAGCGGCAGGTGTTCGGGGTTGAGCGGTGCAGCTTCCGGGTCTTCGAGGTAGCGCCGGCCGTAGGCGAATTCACCGGATTCCATGACACCACGGCGAACGAGCTTCATCAGCCCGGCCGGTTGCACCTGCGCGCCTGTTCGGTGCGCGAGTCCGACGTAGACACGCCGCTCGACTTCATCGGATTCAGAAGTCACGCTCGTCCTCCGCGATCACGCCCGCCGCCCCGCGGGTTGCCGACTTGCGCACCCGGCGTTTTGCGGCCAGCCCTGCTGGGGCGGGGGCTACGTTGTCGAGCGAATCGATTTCGCCGAAGAGCCACAGCGCATGGGCAAGCAGGCCGATGCTGGTGCCAGGCTTGCCGGATTCGAGCGCGCGCAGCGTGTTGGGTGAGCACAGCAGCCGCTCGGCCATTTCGGCAACCGTCCATTCGCGATGGATCCTGTGCGCGCGCAGGCGCAAGCCCAGCTGTTCAAGGGGGCGAATGGTGTGCGAAGGCAGGGCCGAGAGGCTGCGGCTGCTTTTTGACATCAATAAAATGACTGTTAAAAGGCTTAAAAGTCATTTTATTGCATAAGTTTCTAACTTGGGAGGCTGCCCGCCCGGCTGATCTCCGGGGTCTCGCGCTGCTCCAGCACCGCAAGGTCGCTCTCGTCCTTGAGCCCCACGCCCGTCAGCCCCCTGCGCAGGGACTCCCGCATGAGCCATGCCAGCTTGAACGCGGCCGCCTCGCTCGACAGGCCCTCGGGCCGCACGTTCGAGATGCAGTTGCGCTCGGCATCGTGCCGCCCGCGCGTGGGCGTGTGGGTCAGGTAGATGCCCAGGCTGTCGGGCGAGCTGAGGCCCGGCCGCTCGCCGATCAGCATCACCGACAGCGCCGCGCCGAAAAGCTCACCCACCTCGTCGGCCAGCGCCACACGCGCCTGAGTGGCGATCACCACCGGTGCGAAGCGCGTGCCGGCCGGCAGGTGCGGGCGCAGCGCGGCCAGCAGCGGCACCGCATGGCGTGCCACGGCGAGCGAGGAAAGCCCGTCGCCGATCACCACACAGACGTCGCAGCCGTAGCGCCGCTCGGCGAGCAGGCGCGTGGCGTCGCTCTCGTCGAGCTGGCGGCCGAGGTCGGGGCGGCGCAGGTATTCGGTGCGGTCCGCCGCGCGGCTGCGTGCGCGGGCCACCTCCCAGCGCTGCGCGGTGAGGGCGGCCGCGAGCGCGTCGACGTCGAGCGCGGCATGGATCGCGTCTCGCGCCATCGCGTGCGCCCAGCCGAAGCGCAGCGTCTCGTCGGTGGGCATGCCCGAGCCGGCGCGGCCCAGCGCCAGCCGCGCGGGCGTGGCCGAGCGCCATTGCGACCAGGGGTTGGGAGTGACTGGCGATTCGGGGCTGCTCATGACGTCAGCGCGGACAGCCCGCTCATGTCGGCCAGCAGCCGGTTAGAGGAAGGCGGCGCCAATTTGCCGGCCTCGTCGGTGATCTGCATGCGCTGCAGCCATGCCTCGAACTCCGGCGCGCGCTTCAGGCCCAGCGTGTCGCGCAGGAACAGCGCGTCATGGAAGGAGGTGCTCTGGTAGTTGAGCATCACGTCGTCGGCGCCCGGAATGCCCATGATGAAGTTGATGCCCGCCGTGCCCAGCAGCACGAGCAGGGTGTCCATGTCGTCCTGGTCGGCCTCGGCGTGGTTGGTGTAGCAGACGTCGCAGCCGATGGGCAGGCCCAGCAGCTTGCCGCAGAAATGGTCTTCCAGTCCGGCGCGGATGATCTGCTTGCCGTCGTACAGGTACTCCGGCCCGATGAAGCCCACCACCGTGTTGATGAGCAGCGGCCTGTAGCGCCGCGCCAGCGCGTAGGCGCGCGCCTCGCAGGTCTGCTGGTCGACGCCGAAGTTGGCGTTGGCCGAGAGAGCGCTGCCCTGGCCGGTCTCGAAGTACATGACGTTGTCGCCCACGGTGCCGCGCTTGAGCGACTGCGCGGCCGCATGGGCCTCTTCGAGCAGTTCCGGCGTCACGCCGAAGGAGAGGTTCGCCTTCTCGGTGCCCGCGATCGACTGGAACACCAGGTCGACCGGCGCGCCGGCTTCGGCGAGCTTGAGCGTGTTGGTCACGTGCGTGAGCACGCAGCTCTGCGTGGGGATCTCGAAGCGCTGGATCACCTCGTCGAGCATGTGCAGCAGGCGGCCCAGCACGGGCATGCTGTCGGAAGCGGGGTTGAGGCCGATCACCGCGTCGCCCGCGCCGTAGAGCAGGCCGTCTAGCGTGGAGGCGGCCACGCCGCGCAAGTCGTCGGTCGGGTGGTTGGGCTGCAGGCGCACCGAGAGATGGCCGGGCAGGCCGATGGTGTCGCGAAAGCGCGTGACCACGCTGCACTTCTTCGCGACCGACACCAGGTCCTGGTTGCGCATGAGCTTGGACACGGCCGCGACCATCTCCGGCGTGAGGCCGGGCGCCAGTGCCGTGAGCGTGGCGGTGGTGGCTGCGTCCGACAGCAGCCAGTTGCGGAAGTCGCCCACCGTGAGATGCGACACCGGCGCGAAGGCCTGCGCGTCGTGGCTGTCGATGATGAGGCGCGTGATGTTGTCGCTCTCGTAGGGAATCAGCGCCTCGGTGAGGAACTGCTTGAGCGGCGTTTCGGCCAGCACATGCCGCGCGGCCATGCGCTGCTGCGCGGTGGCCGCGCCGATGCCCGCGAGGTAGTCGCCCGAGCGCGCAGGGCTGGCGAAGGCCATGACCTGCCGCAGGTCGTCGAAGGCGAAGACCTGGCCGGCGATGGTGGTGCGATAGAGCATCTTCTGGAGGGGCCCGATGTCAGGAGCCGGTGGTCCGGGAAGACAGCATCTCGTCGGGCGCGGCCGCATCGCGTTGCCCCGATGTCAGCAGGAAGTAGCCGTAGGCGGCGGCCATCAGCACGATGAACAGCAGCGTGAGCATGCCGTTGAACCACACCATCGCGCCCAGGCACACCAAGCCAAGGCCGAAGGCGATGGCCGGAAACACGGGGTAGAAGGGCGCGCGGTAGGTGCGCGGCAGGTCTGGCTCGGTGCGGCGCAGCCTGAAGAGCGCGGCCATCGAGATCAGGTACATCACGATGGCGCCGAGCACGGCCATGGTCACGATGTTGGCGGTGAGCGTCTGGCCGCCGAACTGCACCCACTCGTCGCTGAAGATGGCGATGACGCCGATCATGCCGCCGGCCAGCAGCGCGCGGTGCGGCGTGTCGAAGCGCGGGCTCAGGCCTGCAAAGTAGCGCGGCAGGTAGCCCGCGCGCGCCAGCGCGAAGATCTGGCGCGAGTAGCCCATGATGATCCCGTGGAAGGAGGCGATCAGCCCGAACAGGCCGATCCACACCAGCATGTGCAGCCAGCCGCTGTTGTCGCCCACCACCGCCTTCATGGCCTGCGGCAGAGGGTCGTTGATGTTGGCAAGCTTGCGCCAGTCGCCCACGCCGCCCGCGAAGATCATCACGCCGAAGGCCAGCACCACCAGCGTGACGATGCCCGTGGTGTAGGCGATGGGAATGGTGCGGTGCGGATCGCGCGCCTCCTCGGCCGCCATGGCCGCGCCTTCGATGGCAAGGAAGAACCAGATCGCGAACGGGATCGACGCGAAGATGCCCGCGACGGCCGCGCCGTTCAGCACGCTGCCGCCGGCCCAGCCGTTGGCCACGAAGTTGGCCATGGTCCAGCCGGGCGTGACCACGCCCATGAACACCAGCAGCTCGACGATGGCCAGCACCGTCACGAAGAGTTCGAACGCCGCCGCGATACCCACGCCGATCCAGTTGAGCCCGATGAAGATCACGTACGCGCCGAGCGCGAACCACTTCGGGTTGATGCCCGGGAACTGCACGTTGAGATACGCGCCGATGGCCAGCGCGATGGCCGGCGGCGCGAAGACGAATTCGATCAGCGTCGCGAAGCCCGCGACGAAGCCACCGCTGGGGCCGAAGGCGCGCCGGGCGTAGGCAAAAGGACCACCCGCGTGCGGGATGGCGGTCGAGAGTTCGGTGAAGCTGAAGATGAAGGTGGTGTACATGGTGGCCACCAGCACAGTGGCGACCAGGAAGCCGAGCGTGCCGGCCGTGTTCCAGCCGTAGCTCCAACCAAAGTACTCACCGGATATGACGAGGCCCACCGCGATGCCCCAGAGCTGAACGGGGCCGAGCACTTTCTTGAGATGGCCTGTGCCTGCGGGGGCAGGCGATGCGGCCGTGCCGGCGGCGGTGGTGGAGTTCATGCGACTTCCTCTCTTCGTGAATGTTGACAGTGCACATTCGCCAAAGCAAGGGTTGTTCCACCGTGGGCCTGCATGGCCGCTGGCCATAATCGAGGTCTCTCAATCCTCGAGGTGTTCCGTGAAGTCTCTTTTCTGTGCCGCCCTGGTTTCCTTCGTTGCCATGCCCGCCGCGTTCGCGCAGTCCGCGCCCGTCACCACGCCAAGCGGCCTGGTCTACCAGTCGATCAAGGAAGGCACCGGCGCATCGCCCGCGGCCACCGACGTGGTCAAGGTGCACTACCGCGGCACCTTCCCCGACAGCGGCAAGGAATTCGACAGCTCCTACAAGCGCGGCGAGCCCACCGAGTTCCCGCTCAACGGCGTGATTCCGTGCTGGACCGAAGGCGTGCAGAAGATGAAGCCGGGCGGCAAGGCCAAGCTGACCTGCCCGCCCTCGATCGCATACGGCTCGCGCGGCGCCGGCGGCGTGATCCCGCCGAACGCCACGCTCAACTTCGAAGTCGAGCTGATCTCCGTCTCGAAGCGCTGAGGCTTCGAGCCGCAGCGCTCGAAGAAATCAACCTGGCTGGTACTGGTACAGCCAGGTCTCGGTGAGCGTCTGGTCGCCGTTCTTCAGGTACATGCGCATGTCGATCGGCTCGTTGCCCTCGGGCGTGAAGTCGAACTGCGCGCGCCAGTGGCCGGGCACGCCGTTGGGCACGGCCTCGGCGAAGACGTACGAGAACTTGCCGCGCGCGGCCGTCAGCACCACCTCCGGCTTCACGCCGAAGGGCACGGTCGTAAGCGGCTGGCCGATGAACTCCACCATGAACTTGCGCACGCCCTGCGGCCGCGGCTGCCCCGGCTGGCCGCCGCGGCCGATGCGCGTGGCCACGCAGCGCGCGAGCGGCGATGGAAAGGGCTCCTGGTCGGTCCAGTGCAGCCGGTATTGCAGGCTGTAGCTGGCGCCGGCCTTCGCGTCGGCCTTGGGCACCCAGAAGGCGACGATGTTGTCGTGGATCTCGTCGTCGGTCGGGATCTCGATGAGCTGCACCGAACCTTCGCCCCAGTCGCCCAGCGGCTCGATCCACAGGCTCGGGCGCTTCTCGTAGTTCACGCCGTCCTGGTAGTGGTCGAAGGCGCGGTCGCGCTGCAGCAGGCCGAAGCCGCGCGGCTTCGTGTCGGCGAAAGCCGAGGCGCGCGTCTGCGAGGGGTTGTTGAGCGGGCGCCAGATGCGCTCGCCCGCGCCGTTCCAGATCGCGAGGCCGTCGGAGTCGTGCACCTCGGGGCGCCAGTCGATGGCGGTGGGCTTGATGGTCTCCGAGTACCAGTACATCGAGGTCAGCGGCACCAGTCCCAGGCGGGCCACGTCCTTGCGCACGAAGATGCGTGCGTCGATGTCCATGATGACGGCCTTCGTGCGCTGCATGACGAACTTGAACACGCCCGTCACGCTCGGCCCTTCGAGCAGCGCGTAGACCGTCATCGACGTCGTGTTGTTCGCGGCCGGCGTCTCGAAGTAGAAGCGCGTGAAGTTCGGGAACTCCTCGGGCCGGTCGGGCACCGCCACGTCGAGCGCGATGCCTCGCGCCGACAGGCCGTACTGGTAGAGCTCGCCGATGGCGCGGAAGTAAGAGGCACCCAGGAAGGCGACCCAGTCGTTCTTCTGCCAGTCGAGCTTGCCCTGGTCGCCCAGTCGGCTTTCCTGCAGGCGGAAGCCGGCGAAGCCCGCGCCCGGCGGAAGCGAGCGCGCGGGGCTGTCGGGCGGCATCGAGAAGTAGGAGGGGCTGTAGAGCACCTCGCGCGCGAAGGCGTCGCCGTCGGTGTTCTCCAGCACGTTCATGCGCACCGGCGTCTGGAAGAAGCGCCCGAGGTGGAAGAAGGTGACCGGGAACGCGCCCGGGCCGTCGCGGAAGAGTGCGTTGGCCGGGTCGAACTTGATCTTGCCGTGCGCGTCGTAGTCGATGCGGTCGAGCACCTCGGGTGCCAGCGGCGCCGGGGCGGCGTAGGGCTTGCCGGCCAGCGCCTTTGCCTGCGCAACCAGCGCGTCGAAGGAGAAGGGCGTGGGCTGGCTCAGTTGCAGGCCGTTGGCGGCGAGGGCCTCTTCGGGCAGTCCGAGGGCGGCGAGTGCGGCAGCGGCACCGCCGGCGGCAAGGAAGGATCGGCGATCAAGCATGTGGTTCTTGAGGGTTGCGAATCTCTTGGGGAGGAAAAAGGGAGAGGAAAGAAAGAAGGTCTGCTGCGGAAACGATATGGCATTTTCCGCGACCGTAAACACCCTCGAAGCTTGGCGCTTTCCGTTCCCGGCCCGCGTCAGCCGATCCGCGCAGCGCGCGCCGGACAAAACCGGCAATCCGCAAAATTGTGCGTTTATGTATCCGCGGCATCCGTCGCCTGCAGCGCGTAGAGCGCATAGAGCGGCACGCCCAGGAACAACATGACCATCGGTGCGAACAGCGTGTAGGGCAGGCCGAAGCCTTCGAGCACCCGATAGGTGCCCTCGAGGCTCAGGCGCGGATGGGGCTGCGTCAGCTCGGCCGTGCGGCGGATACCCCACTTGAACTCGGCCCCGGTCACGCGAACCGACGGATGCTGCCTGCCGCGCCCCACCGCCAGCCAGCACATCGCGTCGAAGGCCAGCACCGAACCCGCCGGCGCGCGCTCGCCGAAGGTGGCGAGTACCGCCTCGACTTGCGCGGGCTCCAGGTACATCAGCACGCCCTCTGTGAAGAGAAACACCGGCTGCGCGCTGCGCTTGCGCGGCAGGCCCAGCTGCTCCCACCAGCCGGAGGTGGTGAGGTCGAGCTCGCGCAGGTCATGGCGCTCGCCGGGCTCGGGAAGCAGCTCGTGGCGCAGTTCGAGCACCTCGGGCAGGTCGGCATCGGTCATGCGCGACTTGCCGTCGTCCAGCCACTGGAAGTAGTGGCTGAGGCCGCAGCCCATGTTCACGATGCGCGCCCCGGGGTGCAGCTTGAGGAAGTCCTGCGCCAGGCTGCGGAAGCGCCGGGTGCGCGAGAGGATGCCGTAGATGGTGGCCCGGTCTTCCGGGAGCGGGTCGCCCTCGTCGCGGATCTGTTCGAGGATGCCTGCGGCGTAGGCATCGCGCACGGCCACCTGCGGGAACATCGTGTCACCCGAGGCGCGCGCGGCCAAGGGAATCCGCAAGGTGGAAGGAACGGCGGACAGGCGGCGGACGGATTTGCGGGTGGTCATGAATGCTGGAGCTGCGCTTCGCGCAAAGTCTGGCCGCTCCGGCACCACGGGGCAAGTCAGTCTTTGGTTGCGGTCGCCGGTGCGTGCCGGGCAGGAATGTGGCCCCGCGCGCGTACGTTCGACGTCAGTTCCCGGCGGGCTTGCCGCGCTGGCGCGCGAGATGCCGGTAGATCGTGCTGCGATGGATGCCCAGCCTGCGCGCGGCCTTCGCGACGTCGTGGTCGCAGGCCTTCAGTGCCTCGTCGAGGGCGTGGCGCGTCATGGCCTGCAGGGGCGCCGCCTGCGGTGTGGCCGGCGTCGGCGCGCGCTCGGCTGGAGGCGCGTGATTGCCGAGCAGATGCGCCGGAAGCATGGCCGCGGTCACCGCATCGCCCGCGTCGGCCAGCGCCACGATGGAGCGCAGCGTGCTGCGCAGTTCGCGCACGTTGCCCGGCCACCGGTATGCAGCAAGGGCTTCCAGCGCGTCGGCCTCCAGCTGCAGATGCTTCGCCGCGCCGCCCGCTTCGAGGAAAAGCCGCGAGATCAGCGCATGCCTGTCGTCGCGTTGCCTCAACGACGGCAGCGTGACGGTGAAGCCGGCCACCCGGTACATCAGGTCGGCGCGGAAGCGGCCGGCTTCCACCAGCGAGGGCAGGTGGCCGTGGGTGGCGCAGACCAGGTCGAAGTCCACCGGCACGCCCTGGCCGCCACCCAGCGGCGTGACCAGGCGTTCCTCCAGCACGCGCAGCAGCCGCGTCTGCAGAGCCAGCGGTATTTCCGCGATCTCGTCGAGGAACAGCACGCCGCCGTGGGCTTCGCGGATGCGGCCCGCCATGCCCTTGCGCTTCGCTCCGGTGAAGGCTCCCTGCTCGTAGCCGAAGAGCTCCGATTCGATCAGCGTCTCGGGCAGCGAGGCGCAGTCCACCGCGACGAAAGGCCCCGCGCTGCGACGGCTGGCGGCATGCAGCCGGCGCGAGAACACCTCCTTGCCGCTGCCGGTCTCGCCGTTGACCAGCACGGAGACGCCTTCGTTGAGTACCCGCACCGCCTTGTGCAGCAGAGGCTGCACGTCGTCGGTTTCGGCCGCGCCCTGGGCATGCATGGCGCGGCGCTGGAGTGGACGAACGCTGCCCGGGTTGCTCGAGCGCTCCATCACCGTCGCGATCTGCCGCCCGCCCGGGAGCGTGAGCAGGCCACGCCGGTGCTCCATGCGCGGCCAGTTCGCGCCGAGGAAGTCTTCGGCCTCCAGGCCGAGCAGCTCTTTCCAGGAGCGGCCGAAGAGTTCGAGTGCGACGCGGTTGGCCGCGACGATGCGGCCGCCCTCGATCACCATCAGCCCTTCGCGCGCCGTGCCGATCAGCGCCGGCCGCGCATGGAAGCGCAGCACGTGGCCGCCTGCCTCGGCCAGCATCATGCGGTGCTCGACCTGCTGCGCCGCCATGCGCACCAGCCCCAGCGCGTGGGTGTTCACACGCACCGTCTCGCCCGAGATGTCGAGTGCGCCGGCCAGCTCGCCGCGCCCGGTGAAGATCGGCGCCGCCGCGCAGCCCAGTTCGCTGTTCTGTGCCAGGTAGTGCTCGCCGCCCAGCACCATCAGCGCTTCGCGCTCCGCCAGCGCGGTGCCGATGGCGTTGGTGCCCCGGTTGTGCTCCGACCATTCCACGCCGGGCTGCAGCGCAATGCGCTGGGCCTTGGGCAGGAAGTCGGCGCTGCCGATCTCCTCGAGGATCAGCCCGCTGGCGTCCGACAGGATCACCACGCAGCCGTTGCCGACCGCGTGCTCGGCCAGACCGTCGAGCTCGGGCTGAGCGCAGTTCAGCAGGCGCATGGCCTGCTCGCGCCGCTCGCTCAGCAGGGCCAGAGCCATCGGCTCGGGGTCGACGGCATGGTGGTCGACCGGGCGGCTGCGCTGCCAGGAGCGCGAGATGTGAGGCGCGATCCACGGTGCCGGGTCGTGGCCCTGGCCGAAGAAGAGTTCCCGGGCCTGTGCCACTGCGATCGACGGCAACTGCGCTTGTGCACTCATGCGTGTCTCCGATGGGGTTTCGCCTTGTGCGACATCGTAGTCGCCATGTTCGCCGGAACATGTCGCAGATTGCGAATGAAAACCCGCTGACGCGCGCATCTGCACGGCGGAAGTACTCAGGGATTGTCCCGATCCGGCCGGGTACGAGGCTTGCGCTCCAGCGTGCGGCCGCCGCATGTCGCGGCGCCATCACCCTGCACATGGAGACAACGTCATGGACATGCTCGAACCGGGCAAATTCGGTACCGCGGTGCCGTTCAAGAAGCGCTACGGCAACTACATCGGCGGCGAATGGGTCGCGCCGGCGGAGAACCAGTATTTCGAGAACATCACGCCCGTCACCGGCAAGGTCTTCTGCGAGGTGCCGCGCTCCACCGCGGCCGACATCGAACGCGCGCTGGACGCCGCGCACAAGGCCAAGGCCGCCTGGGGCCGCACCTCGACCACCGAGCGCGCCAACATCCTCAACAGGATCGCCGACCGCATGCAGGAGAACCTCGCCATCCTCGCGGCGGCCGAGACCTGGGACAACGGCAAGCCTATCCGCGAGACCACGGCGGCCGATCTGCCGCTGGCCATCGACCACTTCCGCTACTTCGCCTCGTGCGTGCGCTCGCAGGAGGGCGGCATCAGCGAGATCGACCACGAAACCTTCGCGTACCACTTCCACGAGCCCATCGGCGTGGTCGGGCAGATCATTCCGTGGAACTTCCCGATCCTGATGGCCGTGTGGAAGCTGGCGCCAGCGCTCGCGGCCGGCAACTGCGTGGTGATCAAGCCGGCCGAGCAGACGCCGGTTTCCATCCTCGTGCTGATGGAGCTCATCGGCGATCTGCTGCCGCCGGGCGTGCTGAACGTGGTCAACGGCTTCGGCGTGGAGGCGGGCAAGCCGCTGGCGTCGAGCAACCGCATCGGCAAGATCGCGTTCACCGGCGAGACCACCACGGGCCGGCTGATCTCTCAGTACGCGAGCCAGAACCTGATCCCGGTCACGCTGGAGCTGGGCGGCAAGTCGCCCAACATCTTCTTCGCCGACGTGATGGACAAGGACGACGCCTTCTTCGACAAGGCGCTCGAGGGCTTCGCGATGTTCGCGCTGAACCAGGGCGAGGTGTGCACCTGCCCCTCGCGCGCGCTCATCCAGGAGTCGATCTACGACCGCTTCATGGAGCGCGCCCTCAAGCGCGTGGCCGCCATCAGGCAGGGCAGCCCGCTGGACATGGCCACCATGATCGGCGCGCAAGCCTCCAGCGAGCAGCTGGAGAAGATCCTGTCGTACCTCGACATCGGCCGGCAGGAGGGCGCGAAGGTGCTGATCGGCGGCGAGCGCCAGCAGTTCGAGGGCGACCTCGCCGGCGGCTACTACGTGAAGCCGACCGTGTTCAGCGGCAACAACAGGATGCGCATCTTCCAGGAAGAAATCTTCGGCCCGGTGGTCTCGGTCACCACCTTCAAGGACGAGGAAGAGGCGCTGGCCATCGCCAACGACACCCTCTACGGCCTGGGCGCCGGCGTGTGGAGCCGCGACATGAACCGCGCCTTCCGCATGGGCCGCGGCATCCAGGCCGGCCGCGTGTGGACCAACTGCTACCACCACTATCCGGCGCACGCGGCCTTCGGCGGCTACAAGCAGTCGGGAATCGGTCGCGAGAACCACAAGATGATGCTCGACCACTACCAGCAGACCAAGAACCTGCTGGTGAGCTACAGCGAGAACAAGCTGGGCTTCTTCTAATGAGAGGCAATGGCGAAGTCCTGCGCGTCACCGCGACCGATGCCGCGCTCGCGCTGATCGACAGGCTCGCCGCCAGGCACGGCCCGCTGATGTTCCATCAGTCGGGCGGCTGCTGCGACGGCAGCGCGCCCATGTGCTACGCCCGCGGCGAGTTCATCGTGGGCGACTACGACAGGCTGCTCGGGCACATCGGCGGCATGCCGTTCTACATCAGCGGGCCGCAGTTCGAGTACTGGCAGCACACGCAGTTGATCATCGACGTAGTCCCGGGGCGAGGCGGGATGTTCTCGCTGGAGGGGCCGGAGGGCGTGCGCTTCCTGACGCGCTCGCGGCTATTCACGGACGAGGAGTGGGCGGTGCTGGAGGCCGGGGAATTGCGGTAGGACAGGAAGAGCAGGGGACGGACTGAGCCTCAGGCGGGAGACTCTTCCTCTGCTCGCTCCTCGTCACGCCAGCTTTGCGGATCGGGCGTCCACTGGGCGTCCGGTTCTCGTTCCATCAGGATGCAGGCATAGGCGCCGAGGTCCATGTCGTAGACCTCTCTCGCGGCTTCAGCGCCACCGTCCTCCCGTTTCGCGCTCGATGCGAAGCGGGTGAAGAGTTCCCAGTTCTGCCCCATCTGTTCCACGAGGATGCGCGCGAGTTCATAGGAGAGCTGGTTGCCTTCATCCGTCCTGAAGAAGGAAGCGCCGGACCAGAATTCCTGGATTCTCGCTTCGTCCCAGAACTTCAAATGGCTGCGCCGCAGTTGTTCACGCTCGCCGAGCGGCAAGACTCCCGCACCCGCGAGCTTTCTTTCGGTGTTCACGGCCAGCCCTTCGTCCAGCCACCTCGGCAGCTTCAGGTGCGATAGGGCGCTGTGGGTCATCTCGTGGGCGATGACTGGCTCGATGGCTGCAAGGTCGGCACGCTTGACGAGAAAGTGCGGGCAGCCCGCGTCGATGAACATGCCTCCGCTGAAGGCGAATTCGCCGCTGTCGGGGTAGTAGCCGGAGACGTAGTCGTAGTAGGCATCGTCGTCGTCCATCACGACCAGGATGCTTTTGCCGTGTTCTTCAAAGTGCGCGATGTCGGCCAGCAAACGCTGTATGCGCGTGCGCGTCGTCGCAACATAGGCGGACGTCGCAACGGCGACCACATCTTCCAGCGACGATAGAACGAAGGCCTTGTCCGATTCATGGAGATGAAAGTGCGGGCCGAGCGCATCCCTGAGATGGAGCAGCCAAGCGCGTTGCGCCAGCAACTTGCCCTTGTACCGTAGGCCGAGATCATCAATTGCGCCGGTCCAGGCGTCGACCGCCTTCCAGTCGAGCAAAGGAAGCCCGTTACAGAGCGTCGTGTGCTCGGGCAGGGAAAACGCCGGGCCATCGTCCAGTGCGATGCGCTCCGGCGCAGGGGTGGTGGTGAAGCCCTCGGGCCGTGTCTTGGCCCTTGATGGACGAAGCTGCCTGGGCAGGTGGGTCCACGCGAAGAATGCGCCCACGAATGGAAGGATCCAGACAGCCACGAGCAGCATGTTCTTTCGCAGCGGAACATCTTCGATCGCGCGAATGCGCCGCACCATGTAAACGTTGATTGCGAGCAGGAGGGTGCACGCGCCGAGCAGAAGGAATGTAGACATCGTCATGTGCTGGCCTGTTTCAGAAGCTGCCCGACCAGCAAGCGGGTCGCGGGGGAGAGTTCGGCACCCGTCTTCGTCGCCATCAGCAGCCGCCGCGTGGCCCACGCATCGCTGAGCCGCACGACCTTCAGGTCGAGCGCCTCCACCTGCGCCTTGCACGCGGCCAGCGGCACCACGCCGATGCCGAGGTTGGCCGCGATCATGTGGCACATCGCATCGAAGCTGCGCACCTGAACGCGCAGGCGCATCGGGATGCCGGCCTGTTCGGCCGCGCGCGAGGTGAGTTCGAGCAGCGAACTGCTGCGATTCAGGCCGACGAACTCATGCGCGAGGCAGGCCTTGAAGCTGGTCTGCTTCACGCGGCTGCGTGCCAGCGGATGTTGCCTGGCGCACAGCACCACGAGCTCGTCGGTCTGGAAGGGCTGCACGTCGAGGCCGTAGGCAGGGGTGTTCTCGGCGAAGACGCCGACGTCGGCCAGGCCGTCGACGAGTGCGCGCACGATGTCGCCGCTCAGTTGCTCCTCGACTTCGACGCGGATATCCGGATGCTGCGCCAGGAAGGTCGCTAGCGTGGTGGGCAGGAACTCCGTCAGTGCCGACATGTTGGCCCACAGCCGCACATGGCCGCGCACGCCGCTCGAATAGTCGCCGAGCTCGCTGCTGAACTGCTCGAAGCCCTGGAAGAGGCGCATCGCATGCTGCATCGCCACATGGCCCGCGGGCGTGAGCGCAATGCCCTGCGAGCTGCGTTCGAGCAGCTTCGATCCCGTTGCGGCCTCGAAGTCGGAGAGCCGCCTGCTCGCTGCGGAGAGCGCGAGGTGGCATGCCTCCGCGCCCTTGGTGATGCTGCCCGACTGGGCGACAGCGCAGAACAGGCGCAGCGTCACGAAATCGACACGAGCGGGGTTGATCGGGTTGGCCATCGGCGAATTCTAGGTAGCGCGCCAGTGCCGAAAGTCATGGACCCGGCGAAAGAAATTTTTTGACATGTTATGTCCGCGCACCTATAGTGAATCCATCGAAGCACCGCTCGCTTCCAACGGTATTCACCACAAGGAGAGGTATGCAACCACTGCTCGATCAACTGAAGGGACTGGATGTGCTGGCAGGCGCCGAAATGGGCGGGCGGTCCGTACAGCTGCAGCCCATTCCGGGCCACACGCCCGTGATCCAGGTGAGCATCGAGGGGCGCGACGAACTGCCGATCTTCGTCACGAGTTCGGACGTGCAGATCATCTGCATCTGCTACCTCTGGGGCGAGGAAGAGGTGAAGCCCGCACGCCGCACCGAGCTGCTCGAATCGCTGCTCGACTTGAATCCTTCGGTTCCCTTGTCTTCCTTCGGCCGCGTCGATGGCCGCTATGTGCTCACCGGAGCGCTGGGCCGCGATGCCAGCGTTCAGGACATCGCACGCGAGGTTGCTGTGCTCAGCGACAACGCGCTCGATGCGCTCGACGCCCTTTCCGAATTCCTGAATTAAGCGGAGGTCCCATGACAGTCATCAAGAAGCTCGTCACCCTGCTGCGCGGCAGCGCGCGCGAAATCGGCGAGAGCGTGGTCGACAGCAACGCCACGCGCATCTACGAGCAGGAAATCATCGACGCCAAGCACAGCATCGAGAAGGCCAAGGGCGATCTCACGGGTGTGATGGCCAAGGAGATGCAGTCGGCCCGCGAGATCGAGCGGCTGAAGAACGAGGCCGCGCGCTACGAGGGCCTCGCGCTCGAAGCGCTCAACAAGACGCAGGAGGGCCTGGCGCTCGACGTCGCGGCCAAGGTCGGCGCGCTCGAGCAGGAGCTTGAAGAGCAGGCCAAGGCCCACGCCTCGTACGCGCTGCAGGTGACCAAGCTCAAGGACCTGATCAAGTCCGCCGAGGCCCGCATCCGCGAGCACGAGCGCGAGATCGGCATCGCCAAGACCACCGAGAGCGTCTATCGCGCCACGCAGTCGATCTCCGAGAACATCGGCGCCGGCGGTTCGCGCCTGGCCAACGCGCGCGAGTCGCTGGAGCGCATCCGTGCGCGCCACGAAGACTTGTCCGACCGCATGACCGCCAGCAAGCAGCTGGAAGATGAATTCGGCCACGGCGCGCTCGAGAAGAAGCTGGCCGCCGCGGGCATCGGCGGCGACGCCGACCGTGCCAGCAAGGTGATGGAGCGCATCCGCGCCCGCCAGGCCAAGCCCGCAGGGCCCGAGGCGCAGTAGGCACCATGCGCGTCAAGCCGGTTCGCTGGCAAGGCTCGGACGAGGCGATACGCGCCGTCCAGGTCGCCTTTGACGTGGAAGAAGCCGTGCTCGAGGCCGTGCGCACAGCGGCCTTCAGGCAGCACGTCTCCACGTCCGACCAGATCCGGCAGGTGTTGGGCCTCGCCACTACCGCCAAGCCGAAACGGCCGCGCCTCACGGTGTCGCTGAGCGGCGCCGACTATGAATTCCTGGCGAAGCGCTACGACCTCGCCGCAGACGACAGACTGGCCATCAAGGAGAGGGCCACGCGCGACCTGATTGCCTTCGCGGGCAAGCCGGCGGCGGCAACGAAGAAGAACACCGGCGGGAGGATGCCGGTACGCAGCAGCAAGCAGAACAACTGACAACAACCCGCACGCGGGAGGATCAATGGGCGATTTCTTGGGAGCGGTGACGGGGTACCCGACCGCGATCTACACGGTGCTGCTCGGCGTCGTGGTGATCTACTGGGTGCTCGCGATGCTCGGCATGGTCGACATCGAACACAGCGGCCTCGATGTCGACGTCGGCGTGCACACGCATGCCGACGGCGACGCCAGCGACATCGGCCACCTGGCCAGCTACGTGGTGGCCCTGGGCCTGAACGGCGTGCCGTTCTCGGTGGCCGTGAGCCTGCTGGTGCTCGTCGCGTGGACCGTGTCCTGCCTCGGCGGCGAGTGGCTGCTGCCGCTGGTGCCCACCATGGCGCTGCAGCTGCTGGCCGGCACCGCGCTGCTGGTGGCCAGCGCGGTCATCGCCATTCCGATCACCGCCGTCGCGATTCGTCCGCTGCGCGGCCTCTTCGTGAGCCACACGGCCGTGAGCAACGCGGCGCTGGTCGGCCAGCTCTGCCGTGTCGTGACCGGCGTGGTCAACGAGAAGGACGGCCGCGCCGAAGTCGCGCGGCGCGGCGCCAGCCTGAACATCCGGGTATGGGCCACAACGCCCAACGCCCTCAAGCGCGGTTCGCAGGCGTTGATCGTCGAGTACGACGAGGCGGCCGCGCGCTACCTCATCGTCGCGCACGACGAGCAGTCCGCCTGATCGCGCGCGCTGCCGGGCGCGCCACACCTTTCACCCGTTTCTTTCGCTCTCAAGCATTTCTGGAGAAAAAATGGAGCCCATCATCTTCGCCATCGTCATACTGGCCGTCGTCATCCTCGGCCTGTTCGCGATGTTCGCCAAGTTCTATCGCAAGATCGAGCAGGGCCACGCGCTCATCGTGAATACGTTGCGCGCGGAGCCCGAGGTGACCTTCACCGGGCGCATGGTCTACCCGATCATCCACAAGGCCGAATTGATGGACATCTCGGTCAAGACCATCGAGATCGACCGTTCGGGCAACGAGGGCCTGATCTGCCGCGACAACATCCGCGCGGACATCAAGGTGAAGTTCTTCGTGCGCGTGAACAAGACGGCCGACGACGTGCTGAAGGTGGCGCAGGGCATCGGCTGCGCACGAGCCTCCAACCACGAGACGCTGGAAGAACTGTTCTCCGCCAAGTTCTCCGAGGCGCTGAAGACGGTGGGCAAGTCGATGGACTTCGTCGACCTCTACCAGGCGCGCGACAACTTCCGCGACCAGATCGTGAGCCAGATCGGCAACGACCTCTCGGGCTACGTGCTGGAAGACGCGGCCATCGACTTCCTCGAGCAGACGCCGCTGTCGGAACTCGACGCCAACAACATCCTCGACGCGCAGGGCATCAAGAAGATCACCGAGCTCACGGCGGTGGAGCACGTGCGCACCAACGAGCTGCGCCGCAATGAGGAAATGCAGATCAAGAAGAAGAACGTCGAGACGCAGGAAGCCCTGCTCGAACTGGAGCGCCAGCAGGCCGACGCCACCGCGCGCCAGCAGCGCGAAATTGCCAGCGTGCGTGCCCGCGAGGAGGCCGAGACCGCCAAGATCCAGGCCGAGGAGCGCACCAAGTCCGAAACCGCGCGCCTGCTGGCGGAGCAGTCGGTGTCGGTGCAGCAGGAGAACGTGCAGCGCGAGAAGGAAGCGGCCGAGAACAACCGCAAGCGCGCCGTGGCCGTCGAGGAAGAAAAGGTCATCCGCGCCCGCGACCTCGAAATTGTCGACCGCGAGAAGGAGGTGACACTGCAGCGCATAGAGAAGGACAAGGCCGTCGAAGTGCAGAAGAAGGCCATCGCCGACGTGATCCGCGAGCGCATCGTGGTCGAGCGCACGGTGGCCGAGCAGGAAGAGGCAATCAAGGAACTGCGCGTGGTCGCAGAGGCCGAGCGCACCAAGAAGTCGGTCGTCATCATGGCCGAGGGGCAGGCCGACGAGAAGATGGTGCTCGACCTGAAGGCAGCCGAGACGCAGGAAAAACGCGCCCGCCACAAGGCGGCCGAAGAACTCACGCTGGCCGATGCCAAGCTGAAGGTGGCCGAGCGCGAGGCCGAGTCGAAGAAGCGCGAGGCCGAGGGCGTCGAGGCCATCTCCGCCGCGCCGGGGCTGGCCGCCGCCAAGGTCGAGATCGCCACCGCGCAGGCCAAGCTCGCGAGCTTCGAGGCGGAAGCTTCGGGCAAGGAAAAGCTGGGCTTGGCCGACGTGCACGTGCGCCAGGCCGATGCCGATGCGATTCTCAAGGCCGGCCAGGCCGACGCGCAGGTGATCGAGGCTCGCTCGCAGGCCGAAGCCGCCGGCATGCGTGCCAAGTTCGAGGCCGAAGCCTCGGGCAAGGAAAAGCTCGGCCTCGCCGAAGTCAACGTGCGCACGGCCGATGCCGAGGCCACGCTCAAGTCGGGCCAGGCCGATGCGCAGGTCATCGAAGCGCGCTTCGGTGCCGAGGCCAAGGGCCTGCACGAGAAGTTCGAGGCCATGAAGGCCATGAGCCCCGAGACGCGCGATCACGAAGAGTTCCGCATGCGCCTGGAGAAGTCGCACATCGAGACCCTCAAGGGCATCGACGCGCAGACGTCCATCGCCAAGGAACAGGCCGAGGTGCTGGGCACCGCGCTGGCCAACGCCAAGATCGACATCGTGGGCGGGCAGGGCGACTACTTCGACAGCTTCGTGCGCTCGCTCTCCGTAGGCAAGGGCATCGACGGCGTCATCTCCAAGAGCAATGCGCTTCAGGTTGCCTTCAAGGACCAGCTCTCCGGCGAGCGCGACGTGGTGAAGGATCTGCGCGACATCGTCGGTGCGCTCGGCAGTTCGTCGGGCGAGGTGCAGAACCTCAGCGTGGCAGCGCTGATGAACAGGATCGCCAGCGACGGCAGCGAGAGCCAGAAGAGCGCGCTGCGCAACCTGGTCGCCACCTTCCGCAACGGTGCCGCCGGGGAAGTGGCGCGATGAACCCGAGCCTCACGTGCAGCTGCCCCGCGCACTCGCCGATGCGGCCGGTGGCGCTGGCCGAGGGCCTGCTCGCGGTGCAGTGCGACGACTGCCACGGCATGCTGATGGACATGGACGACTGGCGCGCCTGGAAGGCGGGCGACGCGAGCCGCGTGCCCCAGGCGGTCGACGACGAGGTCATCGAGGTGTTCGATGCCACGGCGGTGCGGCACTGCCCCGAATGCCAACGCCTGATGCAGCGCCTGCGCATGAGCGCGGGCCCCGACTTCCGCGTCGACCGCTGCGTGGCCTGCCAGAACCTCTGGTTCGACCAGGGCGAGTGGCGCGCCATCGTGAGCCGGGGCTTGGCCGGCCGGCTCGACGAGATGCTGTCCGACGGATGGCAGCGCCGCCTGCAGACCGAGGTGGTCCGCGAGGCCCGCGTTGCCGCGCTGCGCCGCCGCTACGGCGACGTATGCATCGACGAGCTGGACCGCATCCGCGCCTGGCTCGATACCCAGCCCCACCGCGACGAACTGCTCGCCTTGCTGCGCGCGGACTGACCGCGCCGATCTATGCAACCAACGGATGAAAAAGGCGCGCCGCCGGGCGGCACCGCCGAATCGCAGACCGAGGCGCTGGTGTCCGGCAGCGGCAGCTACGACCTGCTGAAGAAGCGGCTGGAGAACCAGGGTGAGGGCCTGCTGAAGAAGACGCAGGCGCTCAACGAGCAGCGGCTGGCAGAGTTCGGCCGCTCCGACCAGGCCCTGGTGCTGCGCACCCGCGCGCGCACCGAGAACAACGCCGTGGCACGCGACCTCGTGCGCATCGGCGACCTGCTGCTGTTCGGCTACAACGTGTTCATCGGCCTGCGCAAGGAAACCACGGTCGGCGACGTGTTCGGGCTGTACCGCCTGGTGTCTCCGGGCGAGGCCGGGCAGGGCGCCGACAGCGACGAGCTGCAGCCGGTGCCGCTGGCCGGCAGCTTCCTCGAAGATGCACGCTTCGCCTCCGACTTCCGCGAGCTGTACGCCTACTACAAGCAGGCCACGCTGCTGCAGCTGCGCGTGACGCAGGACAAGCTGCTCGCCTCCTTCCAGATCGGCCAGCAGCTCACCGACGTGCGTGTGTTCCGCTGGGCCATCGAGCGTGACGGCCGCATCCAGTACATCGACAACCGCGGCGAGCGCGACATCGCGCTGCCGCCCAGCCACGACTTCGAGTGGACGGTGGCCACGCGCGAAGACCACGTGGGCGGCAAGCACCCGCACGTCAACGTGCTCGACACCGTCTTCGTCGAGACGCTGGGCGGCGACCTCACGATCAAGATCGAGAACAACACCGAGACCGGGCTGGGCATCTACAGCGAGCCGGTGGAAGACCGCAGCCAGTCGCTGGCCGACGCCGAGATCGCGTGGGCGAAGCTCGGCATGCTGATCCTGCTGCGCGTGAGGCCCTACCGCGAGCAGGTCACGCGCTACCTGGTGTTCAACATCCGTACCCAGCAGGTCGAGCGCATCGACGCCATCGGCGGCTCCTGCGTGCAGCTGCCGGAAGACCACGGCATCATCTTCCCGGGCGGCTACTACCTGCAGTCGGGAGAGCACAAGCGCTTCGACCTGCCGGCCGAGACGGTCGAGAACCTGCGCTTCAAGCGCATGCTGCGCTCGCCCAACGGCGAAGACGTGGCCTACATCTTCTACGACCCCAGGCCCGGGCGCTACGCGCTCTTCAACTACAACCTGATCGAGAAGAAGCTCGCCACGCCGATCATCGCCAACGGATACGCACGCTTCGCCGACGGCCGCATCCTGGTGTTCCACGACAACGACAGCGAGCCGACGCGCGTGCACCCGATGCAGCTGTGGCAGACGCCGTTCGCCAGCGAAGAGTACGTGAGCGCGCAGCCGCCCGCCACCGGCTTCTTCGGCAAGATCGGCAACGCCGAGCTGGTCCGTGGCGTGAGCGACCTGATGGGCATCGCCCGCGCGGTGCGCGAGCAGGCGCCGACCAAGGTGGCCTACGAGGACCTGATCCGCCAGTGCACCCGCGTGAGCGATGCCTACTTCTGGCTCGATGCACCCGAGGCCACCGGCCTCATGGCCGAGCTGCGTAGCATCGCCGAGGTGGCGCGCAGCACGCTGGCCGAGTTCGAGAAGGTCGACACCATCCGCCGCGAGACGGCCCGTGCGCTGGCCCGCGCGGAGGAAGAGCAGCGCGCGCTGCTGGTCGACATCGCCAGCACGCTCTGGCGCGCACCCGACGACTTCGTGAAGGCGCTGGGCCGGCTGCGCGAACGGCGCGGCGCGCTGCAGATGCTCAAGGAGCTGCGCTACGCCGACCTGCCGCGCATCGCCGCGATGGACGCCGCGCTCGAAGCCGAGCAGCAGCGTATCGGCGAGCGAGCCATGCAGTTCCTGGCAGCCGACACGGCCTTCGTCGGCCAGCGCCAGGCGCTGGACAAGCTCGCGACCGAGCTGCCCAACCTCGCCACCTCGCCGGCGCTGGGGCAACTGCTCGCCACTCTCGACGAACAGGCAGCCGGGCTCGACCTGCTGACCGAGCAGTTGGGCAGCCTGCCGGGTGGCGATGCGGTCGTCCGCACCTCCATCCTCGACCGCATCTCGCTGATCTACGCCGACATCAACCGCATGCGCGCCGATGCGCGTGCGCGGCGCAAGTCGCTGGGCGCGACCGAGGCGAGGGCCGAGTTCGGCGCGCAGTTCAAGCTCTTCGGTCAGGCGGTCGAGAACGCGCTGGAGTTCGCCGACACGCCCGAGAAGTGCGACGACGCGCTCACCCGCCTTCTGGCGCAGCTGGAAGAAATCGAAGGCCGCTTCGCCGAGCAGGACGAGTTCCTGGGCGACATCGCCGAGAAGCGCGAGAACGTCTACGAGGCCCTGTCGGCCAGGCGCCAGACCCTGGTCGAGGCCAGGCAGCGCCGTGCGCAGGGCGTGATCGACGCGGCGGGGCGCATCCTCGACGGCATTCCGCGCCGCATCGCGCAGTTCGCCGAGCTGGGGCAGGTCCACAGCTATTTCGCCGCCGATCCGATGATCGGCAAGCTGCACACGCTGATCGCCGACCTGCGCACGCTGGGCTCGGCGGTGCCGGCCGACGAGCTCGACACGCGCCTGAAGACCGCGCGTGACCAGGCCCTGCGCGCCGTTCGCGACAAGCGCGAACTGGTGAGCGAGGGCGGCGACACGCTGCGCCTGGGGCGCCACGTCTTCACCGTGCACCGCCAGCCGGTCGACCTGACGCTGGTGGCCCGCGAGGAGGGCATGGCCTACCAGGTCACGGGCACGGACTACCTGAGCCCGGTGGACGACGAGCGCCTGCTCGCGCTGCAGGCCTACTGGGGCCAGTCGCTGGTCTCCGAGACGCCCGAGCTGTCGCGCGCCGAGTACCTTGCCGGCCGCCTGCTCGAAGCGCTGCTCGAAGGCAAGGCCGAACGCAGCTGGGCCGACGTGCGCACGCTGCTGGCCGAAGACCCGCAGCATCCGCAGTTGCTCGAAATGGTCCGCCGCTTTGCTGCCGCGCGCTACCAGGAGGGCTACCAGAAGGGCATCCACGACGACGACGCGCTTCGCCTGCTGGCGGCGCTGGTCGCCATGCAGGACCAGGCGGGGCTGCTCGCCTGGGGGCCGACGGAGCGCGCCCTGGCGTTGCTCTACTGGCAGCACGGCCACCTCATCGCGCACCGCGAGTCGCTGCTGCGCCGTGCGCGCGCGGCACTGCAGATGCAGGAGCTGTTCGGGCGTCGCGATGCGCTCGACCAGCTCGAAGCCGAAGTCGCCCGCTCGCTGGGCCATTTCGTGCGCGAGGTGCTGCCAGACATGCTCGCGGTGGCGGATACGGCGGAAGAAGAGCAGGAGCCCGAGGGCCGCAAGGCGCTCGTCGCCACGCTGTGCGACCAGTCGGCCGCCTACCTCGTGCGCGAGCTTGCGGCGCATGGCGGCGAGACCTGGGTGGTCTCGGGGGCCGGCGAAGACCTCGCCGCAGCGTTGCTGCGCGAGCTTGAGCGTGGCCGCCGACGCGAAGCCTGGCAGGCCGATCTCGACGCCGCGCCGCCGGCCGAGCGCTGGCGGCTGGCGCGCGACTGGGTGCGCGCCTTCGCCGTGCACCAGTCGCCGCAATCGGTCGACTGGGTGGACGACGCGGCCAGCGTGCTCGCCATGCCGCTGCAGCGCACCCGCGTCAACGTGGCGCTCGACCAGACGGTGGAAGGGCTGCGCGGCGAACATCCGCGCGTGGCCGAGGGCCGCCTGACGCTGAACCTCAACGACTTCTGGCGCCGCTTCCTCTTCCACACGCAGCACGCGGTGCCGGGCTTCGAGGCGCTGCACCGGCTGCGCCACGAACTCCTCGAAGGCGAGAAGGCGCGGCTCAAGTTGAGCCAGTTCCAGGCCAAGCCCCTTTCCACCTTCGTGCGCAACCAGCTGATCGACGAGCTTTACCTGCCCATCATCGGCGACAACCTCGCCAAACAGATCGGCTCGGCGGGCGAGGGCAGCCGCACCGACCGCATGGGCCTGCTGCTGCTGATCTCGCCGCCGGGCTACGGCAAGACCACGCTCATGGAGTACGTGGCCGACCGGCTGGGCCTGATCTTCGTGCGCATCAACTGCCCGGCGCTGGGCCACGGCGTGACGGCCATCGACCCGGCGAACGCGCCCAACAGCGCGGCGCGGCAGGAGCTGGAGAAGCTCAACCTGGGCCTGGCCATGGGCAGCAACGTGATGCTGTACCTCGACGACATCCAGCACACGAGCCCCGAGTTCCTGCAGAAGTTCATCGCGCTGGCCGACGGCACCCGCCGCATCGAGGGCGTGTGGAACGGCGAGCCGCGCAGCTACGACATGCGCGGCAAGCGCTTCGCGGTCGTGATGGCGGGCAACCCGTATACCGAGTCGGGCGACGTGTTCAAGATCCCGGACATGCTGGCCAACCGCGCCGACATCTACAACCTCGGCGACGTGCTCTCGGGCCGCGAGGCGGCATTCGCGCTCTCGTACATCGAGAACAGCCTGACCTCGAACCCCACGCTGATGCCGCTGGCCTCGCGCGACCCCAAGGACGTGCAGCTGCTGGTGAAGATGGCACAGGGCCACGAGGTGCCGAGCAGCGCGCTGTCGCACGCTTACAGCGCGGCCGAGCTGGAGGAGATCAAGGCGCTGCTGCAGCGGTTGTTCCGTGCGCGCGACCTGCTGCTGAAGGTGAATCTCGCCTACATCGAGTCGGCCGCGCAGCAGGAGTCCTACCGCACCGCGCCGCCCTTCAAGCTGCAGGGCAGCTACCGCAACATGACCAAGCTCGCGGGCAAGATCACCGCGCTCATGCGCGACGACGAGCTCGATGCGCTGCTGCGCGACCACTACCGCGGCGAGGCCCAGACCCTGACCACCGGCGCCGAGGAGAACCTGCTGCGCCTGGCCCAGCTCCTGGGCAGCCCGACGCCCGAGGAGGACGCGCGCTGGAAGGAGATCTGCGAGGAGTTCGTGCGCCAGCGCAAGCTGGGCGGGGCCGACGTGGATGGCAGCCAGCGCATCGCCAGCAGCATGCTCGACGTGGCGCGCGCGGTCGACAGGCTCAAGCCCGAACCCGTTGCGCCCGCGGAAGGGCCGAGCGAAGGCCAGCGACTGGCCGATGCCATGCTGCAGATCGCCGTGACTTATCGCGAGCTGATCCTGCCGCTGGTGACCGCCACCGAGCGCCGCCTGGAGCTGGACCGCTCCATCGCACAGAACATGGAGCGGCTGGCGGCGGAGGCGATGGCGACGCGTGCGCAGCCGAAGCGCACGCCCAGGCCGGACAACAAGGAGCAATGAGATGTCGGCCCTGCCCGCGACCACAGAAGCACCGTCCACGCTGCCCGCGTTGCTGGCCCAGCTCGACGACACCCTCGCCGATGCCCGCCTGAGCGACGACGAGCGCCGCGTGCTGGTCCACACGCTGCGCGAGGCCCAGCCGCCGGAAGACGGCCTGCGCCAGCTGCGCAACCGCGCCTTCGACCTGGTGCGTGCGCGCACCGCCGACCCCGAGCAGCTGGCGCTGCTGAAGTGGCTGGAAGGCGTGGTCCGCGCCATCGACACCGGCCGCTCGGCCGACGGCAACGTAGCCGTGCGCTCGCAGGCCTTCTTCAGCCCCGGCACGGCCTGCCTGCAGGCCATCAACCATCAGCTGCGCTCGGCCAGGCATTCCGTCGACCTGTGCGTGTTCACGCTGTCGGACGACCGCATCACGGCCGAGATACTGGCTGCGCACCGGCGCGGCGTGTCGCTGCGCTGCATTTCCGACAACGACAAGGAGTTCGATGCCGGCAGCGACATCGGCCAGCTGCGCGCCGCCGGCATTCCGGTGGCGGTGGACCGCACAGAGGCGCACATGCACCACAAGTTCGCCATTTTCGACGGCGCCCGGCTGCTCAACGGCAGCTACAACTGGACGCGCAGCGCCTGCGAGTTCAACGAGGAGAACCTGGTGCTGACGAACGACCCTCAGCTCGTGCGGCGCTTCGCCGACGAGTTCGACAGCCTCTGGAAAGAACTGCAGGCCCCCCGATGAGCACCCGACGCATCGACTACGACTGGGAGCTGCCACCCGAGATGCAGCAGCGGCTGGGTGGCTCCAGCTACGGCGCACAGCGCGTCATTCACGAGCAGGGGCACCTGATGGTGATCCTGCACGAGCCGCCCGCGAGCACGGGGTCGGAGCGCAAGTCGGCGGTGTTCCTGCGCAAGCCCGACGGCACCTGGCTGCACAAGGGCAACAACCCGGGCGAGCGCCCCCTGGCCAAGCTGGTGGAGAACTACCGCGCGACCCTGGCCGCCTTCGAGGTCCGGCACGAGGCCGCCGAAAACTCGGAGGCCCTGTTCCAGATCCTCGGGCCGCTGATTCCGCTTTCGCGCGCAGCGTCGAACATGCAGGCCACCCTGCAGGCCGCGCGCGAGGCCGTGCCGGGGGACCCGATGATCACCGACCTGCGCGACCGCGCGGTCGAGATCGGACGCGGGCTCGAACTGCTGCTGGCGGACACCCGCATGTCGCTCGACTACAGGCTCGCGCACGCCGCCGAGCAGCAGGCGCGCGCGGCCAACGAAGTCAGCCGGGCGCAGCACAAGCTCAACACCATCGCTGCGCTGACATTCCCGCTGATGGCCATCGGCGCGGCCTTCGGCATGAACCTGCACAGTGGCGTCGAGAACCTGCCGGGCTGGGTGTACTGGGCGATCTTCGGCGCGGGGCTCTTCATGGGCGTGCTGCTGCGCGGATGGGTGAAGGCGCCCGATGCGCCTGTGCCACCGGCCGCCGCCGGATCGGGCATCTCGAAGAGAAAGTAGGGGCGGGCAACGCCGCCGTCAGCCGGGTCCTTCGCGTTTCGCGAAGGACTGCTGCCGCCAAAGCAATTCCGCATTCCGCGATCCGTTCCTAGAGTCGGGGCCAGCCCAACAAAGGAGACGGACGCGGACATGAATGCACTCGAAGGCCTGAAGGTGCTGGAGCTCGGCCAGCTCATCGCCGGCCCCTTCGCCGGCAAGACGCTGGCGGAGTTCGGCGCCGACGTGATCAAGGTCGAGCCGGCCGGCGTCGGCGACCCGCTGCGCAAGTGGCGGCTGTTGCGCGACAACGGTACCTCGGCGTGGTGGGAGGTCCAGTCGCGCAACAAGCGCTCGGTGTGCCTGGACCTGCGCAGCCCCGAGGGACAGGAGGCCGTGCGCGCACTGGCACTCGAAGCCGACGTGCTGATCGAGAACTTCAAGCCCGGCACGCTCGAAGGCTGGGGCCTGGGCTGGGAGGCGCTGCATGCGCTGAACCCCCGGCTCATCATGCTGCGCATCTCGGGCTACGGGCAGACCGGGCCCTACCGCGACAAGCCCGGCTTCGGTGTGCTCGGCGAATCGATGGGCGGGCTGCGCTACCTGAGCGGCGAGCCGGGCCGTGTGCCGGTGCGCGTGGGGGTGTCTCTGGGAGACACGCTGGCGGCGCTGCATGGCGTGATCGGCGTGCTGACCGCGCTGCACCACCGCACGGCGCATGGCGGCGAAGGCCAGTTCATCGACGTGGCGCTCTACGAGTCGGTGTTCAACGTGATGGAAAGCCTGCTGCCAGAGTACGACGCCTTCGGTGCCGTGCGCGAGCGCGCCGGCAGCGCGCTGCCCGGCATCGCGCCGACCAACGCCTACCGCTGCGAGGACGGGCAGTACGTGCTGGTGGCCGGCAACGGCGACAGCATCTTCCGCCGGTTGATGCGCGCCATCGGCCGCGAGGACCTGGAGAACGACCCCGGGCTGGTGCACAACGACGGCCGCGTGCAGCGCGTGGATGAGATCGACGCCGCCATCGAGGCATGGACGCTGCAGCGCAGCCGCGACGAGGTGCTGGCCGCGCTCGATGCAGCGGGCGTGCCGGTCGGGCGCATCTACACGGTGGCCGACATCGCGAGCGACCCGCAGTACCTGGCGCGCGGGATGATCGTGGAGGCGCCGACCTCCGACGGCAGCACGCTGAAGGTGCCGGGCGTGGTGCCCAAGCTCAGCGCCACGCCGGGGCGCATCGCGCACCCCGCGCCACGGCTGGGCGAGCATGACGGCGATCTGCGCTGTGCCGGATGGCCGGCGCGGCGCGTGGAAGGAGTGGCGGCATGAAAGCGGGCAACGGCACGCGGCTGTTCATCAACGAGGTCGCGATGCGCGACGGCTTCCAGATGGAGAGCCGCTTCATTCCCTCGGACGACAAGATCGCGCTGATCGACCGGCTCAGCGGCCTGGGCTACGCGAAGATCGAAGTCACGTCGTTCACCTCTGCGAAGGCGATTCCCGCACTGCGCGATGGCGAGGAGGTGATGAATCGCATCGCCCGCCGGCCAGGCCTGGTCTACACCGCGCTGGTGCCAAACCTGCGAGGGGCGGAGCGCGCGCTGGAGAGCCGCATCGACGAGTTCAATATCGTCATGTCGGTGAGCGAGACGCACAACCTCGCCAACCTGCGCATGACGAGGGAGCAGTCGTTCGCGCAGCTGGCCGGCGTCATCGCGCTGGCGAAGAAGGCCGGGGTGCCGGTGAACGTGTCGCTGTCGTGCGTGTTCGGTTGCCCGATGGAAGGCGAAGTGCCGTTCGCGACGGTGCAAGGCTGGATCGACCGCTTCGCCGCGCTCGAGGTGCAGGGCATCACGCTGTGCGACACGACGGGCATGGCCTATCCGACGCAGGTGCGGGAGCTCTGCGAATCCGTGCTGGCGAGCCACCAGGCGCTGGAATGGACGGCCCACTTCCACAACACGCGCGGCATGGGCCTCGTGAATACCGTGGCGGCGGTGGAGGCCGGCATCCGCCGGCTCGACATGTCGCTCGGAGGCATCGGCGGCTGCCCCTACGCGCCGGGTGCGACAGGCAATGTGGCGACCGAGGACGTGGTCCACATGCTGCAGTGCATGGGCTATGACACCGGCATGCACCTGGAGGGCCTGATCGCCACTGCGGCGGAACTGGAAGCGCTGGTGCGGCACGAGTTGCCGGCCCAGGTCTCGCGCGCAGGCCATCGGCTGACGCGGCATGCGCCCCCGCCGGACTTCGACGACATCGTCATCCGCGCCCGGGAGCGCGGCCAAGCACACAAGGAGCTGCAACCATGATCGACCACCTGGACCACCTCGTGCTGACCACCTCGCACGAGGAAGCCTGCATCCGCTTCTATGTCGACGTGATGGGCATGTCGCTGGAGAGCTTCGGCGCCGGCCGCAAGGCCTTTCGCTTCGGCAACCAGAAGATCAACCTGCATGTGAAGGGCCACGAGTTCGAGCCCAAGGCGCAGCTGCCGACGCCCGGCTCGCTGGACCTGTGCTTCATCGCCAGCGTGCCGCTCGACGAGGTCGTCGCGCGGCTCGGCGAGAAGGGTGTGCCGATCCTCGAAGGGCCGGTGATGCGCACGGGAGCCACCTCGCGCATCCGTTCGGTCTATGTGCGCGACCCCGACCTGAACCTGATCGAGATCTCGGAGCTGTCGCCCTGAGGCGAAGCCCCAAGAACAGCCAGCAATACAAAACCACCGGAGACAAACCATGAAACCCATCCACCGCCTTCTCGCGGTCGGCCTCGTGCTATCCGGTTCGGCCGCAACCGCCGCAACCGCCGCCGACGCCTGGCCCTCGAAACCGATCACCATGGTCGTGCCGACCGCGCCGGCCGGCTCGACCGACATCATGGCGCGGCTGGTCGGCGACCCGCTGCAGCGCGCGCTGGGCCAGCCTGTCGTCATCGACAACAAGCCCGGCGCCAGCGGCAACATCGGCACCGAGTTCGTGGCGCGCGCCGCGCCCGATGGCTACACGCTGTTGATGCAGTATTCGGGCTACCACGTCGGCAATCCCTCGCTCTACCCGAACATCCGGTGGAGCCCCACCAAGGACTTCGTGCCGGTGGCGATGGTGATGCGCGCGCCGCACGTGGTCGCGGTGAGCGGCAAGCTGCCGGTGAAGTCGATGAAGGAACTCATCGAGTACGGCAAGAAGAAGGAGGGCGGGCTCTTCTTCGCGTCCTCGGGCAACGGCTCGATCCAGCACATCGCGGGCGAACTGCTGTCGCGGCAGACGAAACAGGCGATGACACACGTGCCTTACAAGGGCTCGGGGCCGGCGATCAACGACCTGATCTCGGGCAACGTCGACATGTTCATCACCACGCCGCCCTCGGTCATCGGCCATTTCGCGGGTGGGCGCATCAAGCCGCTGGCGTACACGGGCAGCAAGCGGCATCCGTCGATGCCCGACGTGCCGACCTCGGCCGAGGCGGGACTGCCGGGCTACGAGGTGGAATCGTGGTTCGCGGTGTTCGCGCCGGCGAAGACGCCGCCCGAGGTCGTCAACAGGCTCAGCGCGGAACTCCGCAAGATCGTGGAGAGCGAAGCCTTCCGCAGGAAGGTGGACGAGCAAGGCGCCTTCGCGACCTACATGGACCCGCCGACGCTGGCGAAATTCGTCGACCAAGAGTTGGCTGCATGGTCGAAGGTGATCAAGTCGGCTGACATCAAGCCCGATTGATCGGGCCTCATGGTGCCGGTGCCCTCCGCCCGACCTGCCACGGATACGACCGGCTACAGCTTGACGTTGATGATCGACAGGATGATCGCGGAGAGCGTCATCGCGACGGGCAGCTTCCGCACGGCGAGCGCATGGGCGCGGGCGACGGAAGCCCGCGTCTGAAGCAGAAGGCTGCGTTCGGAATGGATGGGTGTGGACATTTCGGACTCCTGTGTGGTTGCGGGCTTGTTGCCCTTGATGGCCTCCACGATAGGCTTCGCAGCCTGCCGTGGCGCGGGCGTTTCGAGGACACGGCGTTTCCGTTTTCGCAACGATCCGTCGGCGTTCGGCCGGAACTTCAGGCTGGTTCTGCGGATCGGCGACGCTTCGTGTGGCGCGAGAATCCGGCGCCGACAACCGATGAAAGCAGACAGAAATAGATGACGAGCAAGAAGGCGGCGCTCCGGCCGCGGATACGCCGTGCCACCCCCGACGACTCGACCCCATGGCCGCTGCTGCTGGCCGCCGATGGCCCGCGCGCCGAGATCCGCAAGTACCTGTCGCGCGGCGAGCTCTGGCTGGCGGAAGCTGCCGGCCGGGCCGTCGGCCAGATGGTGCTGCTCGAAACCCGCATCGGCACCTGGGAGATCATGAACATCGCGGTGAGCGCCGATCTGCGCGGCCAGGGTGTGGGCACGGCGCTGCTGCGCAAGGCGAAGGCGCTGGCCGTGGAACGGGGCGCACACCTGCTCGAAGTCGGCACGGGCAACAGCAGCCTGCGCGAGCTGGCCTTCTACCAGCGCTTCGGCTTCCGCATCGCCGGGGTGGATCGCGACTTCTTCGTGCGCCGCGCAGCCGGCGGCAGGCTGCAGAAGCAGGACGGCATCGTGCTGCGCGACATGGTGCGCCTGCGCATCGAGCTCGCCGATTAGCCGGCGATCAGCTTCTGCACCAGCTCGGCCGTGGTCGCGGCCGCGTACTTGCGCATCAGCCGGGCCCGGTGCAGTTCCACCGTGCGGTGGCTGATGCCCAGCGCCTTGCCGATCTCCTTCGAAGTCAGCCCGCGCATCACCTGCGCGGCCACCTCGCGCTCGCGTGGCGTGAGCTCTGCCTTCACGGCGCGGCGCGAGCCCAGGTCCTCGAAGGTCCAGATGCCGGCCTCGTGCGGGGCGGCGCGGTTCATGGCGTGGCCGGTGACGTGGCACCAGAAGGTTTCGCCGGCGATGGCGCCGTGCAGCCCGCCGAGCCGTTTCATCATGCGGTTGTCGGCGTAGTGCCCGCTGGCATTCAGAAAGGGCTCCATGCGCTTGCCGATGCGCTCGAACTCGGCCACGCTGGGGTAGAGGATGCTGAACGAATGCCCGACCAGCGCGGAGGGCGTTGCGCCGAAGATCTCGCAAACGCGCAGGTTGCACGCCACGATGGTGCGGTTGCTCGACACCACCATGCCGACGGGGGCGTGTTCAAAGGCCAGCCGGTAATCGATCTCGGGCATCGGGGGTCACCATTACGAAATACTACGTATGCGGGTACGTAGTATCGTTCAGGCCTCTTCCTCCGGCTTTTTTCCTGCTTCCACCTCTCTCATTCATCCATCAAGGAGCACGAGTGAACAAGATTTTTCCCACCGCTGACGCGGCACTCAAGGGAGTCGTCGCCGACGGGCAGATGCTCGCGGTCGGCGGCTTCGGCCTCTGCGGCATTCCTGAAGCGCTGATCGACGCGCTCAAGGACTCCGGCGTGCAGAACCTCACCGTCATCTCCAACAACGCGGGCGTCGACGGTTTCGGCCTCGGCAAGCTGCTGGAGACGCGCCAGATCAAGAAGATGATCGCGTCCTACGTCGGCGAGAACAAGGAGTTCGAGCGCCAGTATCTGGCGGGCGAACTGGCCCTCGAGTTCACGCCGCAGGGCACGCTGGCCGAGAAACTGCGCGCCGGCGGCGCCGGCATTCCGGCCTTCTTCACCAAGACCGGCGTGGGCACCCAGGTTGCCGAAGGCAAGGAGCTGCGCGAGTTCGACGGCGAGACCTACGTCATGGAACGCTCGCTGGTGCCCGACGTGGCGCTGGTGAAGGCCGACGTGGCCGACAAGTCGGGCAACCTGCGCTTCCGCCTGACGGCGCGCAACTTCAACCCGGCCGCCGCCATGGCCGGCAAGATCTGCATCGTCGAGGTCGAGAAGATCGTCGAGGTGGGCGAGCTGGCCCCCGACGACATCCACCTGCCAGGCATCTACGTGCACCGCATCGTGCTCAACGCGAACCCCGAGAAGCGCATCGAGAAGCGCACCGTGAGCGCATCGGTTGATGCCGCCGCCGCGAAGGTCGAGGCCCAGACCGCCATCGCCGCTGCTGCCGCCGCAGGCAGCGAAGTGCCCGCCAAGGTCGTCAACAAGAAAGAAGGAGCCTGAGATGCCCTGGACCCAAGACCAGATGGCGGCCCGCGCCGCGCAAGAACTCGAAGACGGCTTCTACGTCAACCTCGGCATCGGCATCCCGACGCTGGTGGCCAATCACACCGGCGACAAGGAAGTGTGGCTGCAGAGCGAGAACGGCATGCTCGGCATCGGCCCGTTCCCCACCGAGGACCAGGTCGACGCCGACCTCATCAACGCCGGCAAGCAGACCGTCACCACGCTGCCCGGCTCGGCCATCTTCGGCAGCCATGACAGCTTCGCGATGATCCGCGGCGGCAAGATCAACCTGTCGATCCTGGGCGCGATGCAGGTCAGCACCAAGGGCGACCTCGCCAACTGGATGATCCCCGGCAAGATGGTCAAGGGCATGGGCGGCGCCATGGACCTCGTGGCCGGCGTGAAGCGCGTGATCGTGCTGATGGAGCACGTCGCGAAGAAGAAGGACGGCACCGAGGACCTGAAGATCCTCGAGAAGTGCACTCTGCCGCTGACCGGCGTGGGCGTGGTCGACCGCATCATCACCGACCTGGCCGTGATGGACGTGGCGCCCGAGGGCCTGAAGGTCGTCGAGCTGGCGCCTGGCGTCACCTTCGACGCGCTGCAGGCCAAGACGGGCGCCAAGTTGATCCAGTAAGGGCAGCCGCAACCCGGCAGTTTGCAAGGGCCGCTTTCGCGGCCCTTTGTCATTGGGCGTGAGACGCCGCGCGCATGGCTTGCATCGACCTCGACGACCTGCGCCCTGAACTGCTAGGCCCTCAGCGCCGCCCGCACCTTGTCCCCCAACCCCCGCAGCCGCTCCACAGGCTCGTTGGAGAACACGAAGCGCAGGTACTGCGCACCGTGCGTCTCTCCCCAGCCCTTCATCGCGGTGGCGCAGACGCGGTGCGCCAGCAGGCGTTCCGACAGCGTCTGCCCGTCGATGCCGAAGTCGCTGGCGCGCAGCAGCAGCGACCAGCCGCCGCCGGGTACGCCCACCGGCAGGCCCTTGAGCTCGTCGAGCACGGTGTCGCGCCGTCGCTCCAGTTCGGCCACGTAGGACGCGAGCGTGTGTGCCGATTGCTCCAGTGCAGTCGCCACCGCGTCCTGCGCGATGCCCACCGGCACCACCACGTTGGCGAGCGACACGGCCACGAGGTCGGGCATGTAGCTCTCGGGCGCCACTGTCCAGCCCACGCGCCAGCCGATCATGCGCAACTCTTTGGCGGATGAGCCCACGGTGATGGTGCGTTCGGCCATGCCGGGCAGGCCAGCCGGGTGGATGACCTTGCGGCCGTCGTACAGCAGGCGCTCCATCGCGGTGTCGAGGATCAGCGTGAGGTCGTGCCGCACGCACAGCGCGGCGATGGCGCGCCAGTCCTCCTCGTCGAAGCAGCCGCCTGTGGGCATCGAGGGCGACATCAGCAGCATGGTGCGCACGCGCGGGCCGATGGCCTGCTGCAGCGCCTCGCGGTCGAGCTTCCACTCGCCGCCGGGCGTGAACCTGAAGGGCACGTACTTCGGCGTGCCGCCCGCGAGGCGGATGCGGTTGAGCAGGCCCGCGTAGGTCGGGTCGGTTACCAGCACCTCGTCGCCGACCTCGACGGTGGCGAGCAGCGCATTGAGGATGCCCGAGAGGCCGCCGGCCGAGATCACGCAGTTGCGCGCGCCGCTGTATTCCACGCCCGAGAGCGCCGACACATGCCGCGCCGCCACGTCGCGCAGGCGCGATTGGCCGACGAAGGGCAGGTAGCTGTTGTCCGGGTCGAACGATGCCGCGTGCAAAGTGCGCGCGACGGCCTCGGGGTCGGGCGGGATGTCGACGTCGAGGTTCTCCAGCCGAAGGAAGGGCGGACCGTCGGCGTCGTCGGCGATCGCGCCCATGCGGTCGACGCCGATGCCGGCGATGTGTTCGAGGCGGGCGGGGCGGTGGCGTGGCATGGGGCGTGTCTCCGTGTCGGGGTTCGCGTTGCTCGTTACGGGGTTGGTGGCTTGCGCGGGCGGGCCGGGCGCTGCGGCGGGCCGCTTGCGCCATTTTCTTCGCCGGGCGGCTGCAGGAGCAACAGCGGCTGCTGCTCCTGCACCGTCTCGCGCAGGAAGTTCCACACCGCCTGCATGCGCGCGAGGTGCTTGGTCTCCGCCGGCATCGACATCCAGAAGGTGCGCGTGAAGTTCGTCTGCCCCGGCAGCACGGGGCGCAGCGCGGTGTCGTGTTCGGCGATGAAGGCCGGCAGCACCGCGATGCCCGCGCCCGCCGCCACCGCGCTGTGCTGCGCGAGCACGCTGGTGCTGCGCAGCGCGAAGGCGTCGGGGCGGTGCAGTTCGTCGAGGTACTGCAGCTCCTTGCTGAAGAGCAGGTCGTCCACGTAGCTGATGAAAGTGTGGCCGCGCAGGTCCTCACGCGTGCGGATGGGCTTGTGCGCCGACAGGTACTGCTTCGACGCGTACAGGCGCAGCGTGTAGTCGGTGAGCTTGGCGACCACCACCGGCCCGCGCGCCGGGCGTTCGAGCGAGATCACGATGTCGGCCTCGCGCCGCGACAGGTGCACGAGGCGCGGCATGGCCAGCAGGTCGATGGTGAGCTTCGGATGCCGCACCGCGAACAGCGCGAGCTGCGGTGCCAGCACAACCGTGCCGAAGCCCTCGGTGGCGCCGATGCGCACCAACCCCGAAAGACCTTCCTGCGAGGCCGGCGCGGTGCTTTCCACAGCCTGGAACGCGCTCTCCATCGCCTCGACCTGCGGCTGCAGCCTGCGGCCCGCCTCGGTGAGCCGGTGGCCGCCCGATTCGCGCGAGAACAGTGGCGCCCCGACTTCCTTTTCGAGTGCCTGGATGCGGCGCGCCACCGTGGTGTGGTCGACCTCCAGCCGCCGCGCCGCGCTCATCAGCGTGCCCGAGCGGGCCAGCTCCAGGAAGTACCGCAGGTTGTCCCAGTCCATGTGCTTTCGTGCCTCGGGTGGTCTCGAATGGAAGGCTTTGCATTTTTGCAAAGTCGCCGCGCAATTTTGTCTATTGTCATGGCAAATCTGCAAAGCTAGGATGCGTCACCGCCCCGGCTCGTCCGGCGCCGCTTTCACAGGATTCACAGGAGACAAACCCCATGGACGCCACCACCACGCCCTCGACCCAGGTCGCCACCGTCAAGCTGCTGATCGGCGGCAAGCTGGTCGAATCGAAGACCACCGAATGGCGCGACGTCGTCAACCCCGCCACGCAGGAAGTGCTGGCGCGCGTGCCCTTCGCCACGCAGGCAGAGCTCGACGCGGCAGTCGCTTCCGCCAAGGAGGCCTTCAAGACCTGGCGCAAGACGCCCATCGGCGCCCGCGCGCGCATCTTCCTCAAGCTGCAGCAGCTCATCCGCGAGAACATGGGCGAGCTCGCCGCGATCCTCACGGCCGAGCAGGGCAAGACGCTGCCCGACGCGGAAGGCGATGTGTTCCGCGGCCTCGAAGTGGTCGAGCACGCATCGAACATCGGCAACCTGCAGCTGGGCGAGCTGGCCAACAACGTGGCCAACGGCGTCGACACCTACACGCTGCTGCAGCCGCTGGGCGTGTGCGCCGGCATCACGCCGTTCAACTTCCCGGCCATGATTCCGCTGTGGATGTTCCCGATGGCCATCGTCACCGGCAACACCTTCGTGCTGAAACCCTCCGAGCAGGACCCGATGGTCACCATGCGCCTGTGCGAACTGGCGCTCGAAGCCGGTGTTCCGCCCGGCGTGCTGAACGTGGTGCATGGCGGTGAAGCCATCGTCAACGGCATCTGCGACCACAAGGACATCAAGGCGATCAGCTTCGTGGGCTCCACCAAGGTCGGCACGCACGTCTACAACCGCGCCACTCTGGCCGGCAAGCGCGTGCAATGCATGATGGGTGCGAAGAACCACGCCATCGTGATGCCCGACGCAAACAAGGAGCAGACGCTCAACGCGCTGGCCGGCGCGAGCTTCGGCGCCGCGGGCCAGCGCTGCATGGCGGTGTCGGTGGCGGTGCTGGTGGGCGAGGCGCGCAACTGGGTGCCCGAACTCATCGAGAAGGCGAAGACGCTGAAGGTCGGCGCCGGCGTCGACAAGGGCGTGGACGTGGGCCCGCTGGTCTCCTGCGCCGCTTACGACCGCGTGAACAGCCTCATCGAACGCGGCGAAGCCGACGGCGCCAAGCTGGTGCTCGACGGCCGCAAGCCCACGGTGCCCGGCTACGAGAAGGGCAACTTCGTAGGCCCGACGATCTTCACCGGCGTGAAGCCCGGCATGACGATCTACGACCAGGAAATCTTCGGCCCCGTGCTGTGCATCGCCGACGCCGAGAACATCGACGAGGCCATCGATCTGATCAACAGCAACCCGAACGGCAACGGCACCGCGATCTTCACGCAGTCGGGTGCCGCGGCGCGCCGCTTCCAGGAAGACATAGACGTGGGCCAGGTGGGCATCAACGTGCCGATCCCGGTGCCAGTTCCGATGTTCTCGTTCACGGGCTCGCGCGCGTCGAAGCTCGGCGACTTGGGCCCCTACGGCAAGCAGGTGGTGCTGTTCTATACGCAGACCAAGACGGTGACGGCTCGCTGGTTCGACGACAGCACCGTCTCGCACGGCGTGAACACGACCATCAGCCTCAAATAAGAAGTCCGGCGGATGGACTTCGAACTTTCCGAGGAGCAGCGCGCCTTCGCCGAGACGGCGCGCGACTTTGCACAGGCCGAGTTCGCGCCGCATGCGGCGCAGTGGGACGCGGAAGCCATCTTTCCGAGAGAGGCCATCGCCAAGGCCGGCGAGCTGGGCTTCTGCGGGCTGTATGCGCCCGAGCGCATCGGCGGCCTTGGCCTGCCGCGGCTCGATTCCGCGCTGGTGTTCGAGGAGATGGCCGCGGTCGACCCCTCGACCACCGCCTTCATCACCATCCACAACATGGCGACGTGGATGCTCGGCACCTGGGCGACCGACGCAGTGGCGCAGCAGTGGGGCGAGGACCTGACGAGCGGGCGCAAGCTGGCCTCCTACTGCCTGACCGAGCCGGGCGCGGGCTCCGACGCCGGCTCGCTCAAGACGCGCGCGGAGCTGCAGGGCGCCGAGTACGTCATCAACGGCGGCAAGGCCTTCATCTCCGGTGCGGGCTCGACCGACGTGCTGGTGCTGATGGCGCGCACGGGCGGCGCTGGCGCCAGTGGCATATCGGCCTTCGCGGTGCCGGCCGACGCGCCGGGCATCAGCTACGGCAAGAAGGAGCACAAGATGGGCTGGAACAGCCAGCCCACGCGCACCATCAGCTTCGACAACGTTCGCGTTCCCGCGCAGAACCTGCTGGGCAAGGAAGGCGAGGGCTTCCGCATCGCCATGAAGGGCCTGGACGGCGGGCGCATCAACATCGCGACCTGTTCGGTGGGCGCGGCGCAGGGCGCGCTCGACGCGGCGCGCCGCTACCTGCACGAGCGCCAGCAGTTCGGCAAGCCGCTGGCGAGCTTCCAGGCGCTGCAGTTCAAGCTGGCCGACATGGCGACCGAACTGGTCGCGGCGCGGCAGATGGTGCGGCTCGCAGCCTCGAAGCTCGACGCCGGCCATGCCGACGCCAGCACCTTTTGCGCGATGGCCAAGCGCTTCGCGACCGACGCGGGCTTCAACGTCTGCAACGACGCGCTGCAGCTGCACGGCGGCTACGGCTACCTGGGCGAGTTCCCGCTGGAGCGCCTGGTGCGCGATACGCGCGTGCACCAGATCCTCGAAGGCACCAACGAGATCATGCGCGTGATCGTTGCGCGAAAATTGCTGGAAGGGGACAGCGACATCCGCTGAAGCCCAACTTCAGAACGCAGAAGTCGCGAAGGTTTCGCAAAGGTCGCAGAAAAGACAAAAGAAAATTGATATTCCTTCTGCGACCTTTGCGAAACCTTTGCGGTCTCTGCGTTCGGTTCCCGTATTCAAGCAACCCCAAAACATGACTGACTCAGTAGTTCTCTTCGACGAAATCAAGACCGCCGGCGGCCAGCGCTTCGCAGTGGCCACGCTCAACGCACCGGCTTCGCTCAACGCGCTGTCGGTGGACATGGTGCGCCTGCTCACCCCGAAGCTGCGCGAATGGGCCGGTGATGCCGGTATCGTCGGCGTGCTGCTGCAGGCCGCGGGCGACAAGGCCTTCTGCGCCGGCGGCGACCTGCGCCAGCTCTACCAGACGCTGCTCGACTGCGGCCCCGCGCGCAACACCTACGCCGAAGACTTCTTCCGCGAGGAGTACGAGCTCGACTACCTGATCCACACCTTCCCCAAGCCCTTCCTGTGCTGGGGCCACGGCATCGTGATGGGCGGCGGCGTGGGCCTGCTGGCCGGCGCCTCGCACCGCGTGATGACGCTGCAAAGCCGCATCGCCATGCCCGAGATCAACATCGGCCTGTACCCCGACGTGGGCGGCAGCTGGTTCCTGCGCCGCACGCCGGGCCGCACGGGGCTGTTCCTGGCGCTCACGGCTGCCAACGTCAATGCGGCAGACACCATCTTCTGCGGGCTGGCCGACGTGCTGGTGCCGCAGGAGCGCAAGAGCGAAGTGCTGGAAGCCATCGCCTCGACGAAGTGGGCCGGCGAGAACAAGGCCGACCGCGCCACGCTGTCGCGCATCCTCGCCAAGGCGGGCGAGGGTGCCGAGATGCCGGCCTCGAAGGTGCGCGAGCACTACGACACCATCAACGCGCTGATGGCGGGCGACGACCTGCTCGACATCGCGAAGCGCCTGCGCGATCTGCAGAGCGACGACGCATGGCTGCAGAGCGCGGCCAAGACCTTCGCCAAGGGCGCGCCCAGCTCGGCCGCGCTCAGCTTCGAGCTGTGGCAGCGCGTTCTGCGCATGTCGCTGGCCGAGGTGTTCCGCCTCGAATACTGGGCATCGCTCGGTTTCTGCGCGCACAAGGACTTCGCCGAAGGCATCCGCGCGGTGCTGGTCGACAAGGACCGCAATCCGCGCTGGAGCCCGGCCACGCTCGAGGAGATCACGCCCGCCTTCATCGAAGACCACCTGCGTCCGCGCGGCGAGATGCCGGCGGAGCTGGCATCGCTGAAGTAAATCGGACAGCCGAACGCAGAAGGAAGACAAAAGCTACGCAGAAGTCGCGAAGGAGAAACCTGTTTTTGTGTTTCTTCTGCGACCTCTGCGAAACCTTCGCGACTTCTGCGTTCTGAACCCGTATTCAAACAACCTGGAGACAAAGCAATGAAGATCGCATTCATCGGCCTGGGCAACATGGGCGGCCCGATGGCCATGAACCTGCACAAGGCCGGCCACGCGCTCGCCGCCTTCGACCTCTCGAAGGAGGCCTGCGCGAAGTTCGGCGCGGATGGCCTGCCCATCGCCAAGTCGGCCACCGAGGCGGTGGCCGATGCCGAGGTCGTCATCAGCATGCTGCCGGCCAGCGCGCACGTCGAGGGCCTGTTCCTGGGCGGTGCCGGCAAGCCCGGCCTGCTCGAGAGCATCCGCGCCGGTTCGCTGGTGATCGACAGCAGCACCATCGCGGCGGCCACCTCGCGCAAGGTCGCCGAAGCGGCTGCCGCCAAGGGCATCGCGATGATCGATGCGCCGGTGTCCGGTGGCACGGGCGGCGCCATCGCAGGCACGCTGACCTTCATGGTCGGCGGCGAGACACAGGATCTGGAGCGTGCGCGTCCCGTGCTCGAAAAGATGGGCGCGAACATCTTCCACGCCGGCGCGGCCGGAGCGGGGCAGACCGCGAAGATCTGCAACAACATGCTGTTGGGCATTCTGATGATCGGCACTTCCGAAGCGCTGGCGTTGGGCGTGGCCAACGGGCTCGATCCGAAGGTGCTGTCGGAAATCATGCGCCGCAGCTCGGGCGGCAACTGGGCGCTGGAGAAGTACAACCCGATGCCCGGCGTGATGGAGACCGCGCCCGCCTCGAAGAACTATGCCGGTGGCTTCGGCACCGACCTGATGCTCAAGGACCTGGGGCTGGCTCAGGAGAACGCCACTGCCGTGCGTGCGGCCACGCCGCTGGGCGGGCTGGCACGCAGCCTGTATGCGGCCCACAGCCTCGCCGGCCACGGCGCGCTCGATTTTTCGAGCGTGCTGAAGCTGGTGCAGAAGGCTTCCTGAGCCTCCCGCACTTGCCGGTTCAGCTGAAGTGGGACTGAAGCAGCCACAGCAGGCCGAGCACGACAGCGAACAGCACCGCGAACATAACCCAGGCGCGCGTGAACGCCTGGGTCTCGGTGAGTTCGATCTGCTCGATCTGCCGTGAAGGAGGCGGGCTGACGGTAACGTCGGGTTGCGGTTGTGTCATTTCCCCACTGTACAGCGCAGTTCGCCGGCCGTGGCCGGCTTTGCACGGGCATCCATCCGCGACATCGTCCACATGATGGCGGCCGCCACCAGGTTGGCTCCCACGCTGAACAAGATCGGCAGCAGGTAGCTGCGGCTGATGTCGAAGGCATAGCCCGCGGCGGCCGGACCGACCAGCGTGCCGAAGGCCACGCTGGTGTAGAGCACGCCGATGATCGCGCTGATGTTGCGCCCGCCGAAGTAGTCCATCACCAGCGCCGGCAGCAGCGCGACGAAGCCGCCGTAGAACGCGCCGTAGAAGAAGGCGAACACCGCCAGCCCCCGGAAGCCGTCCGATGAGGCCCACACCAGCAGCGAAAGCGCCATGCCGGTGGACATCAGCAGCATGGTCTGCGCGCGCCCCATGCGGTCGGCAAGCCCGCCCAGGAAGAAACGCCCGGCCGTGCTGCCCACGCCGATGGCCCCCAGCAGCAGCACCGCCGACGCGTTCGGCACCCCGTGGTCCAGCGCATAGGGCACCAGGTGCACGAAGGGCACGAACAGGCCGAACGAGCTGATGAGGCAGGCTACGTACAGGCCGGCGAAGCGCCGCGAGCGCACGGCATCGCGCACCGTGAAGCCCTCGGGCCGGGCTGTTTGGGCCTGAGGCAGGGGAGCATCGCCATCCGGCCCCAGGCCACGGTCGCGCGGGTCGTTCTCGATCAGCAGCGCCATGCCCACGCCCACCACCACCGCCAGCACACCCAGCGCCAGGTAGGCGTTGCGCCAGCCCAGCGTCTCGATGAATAGCGATGCCAGCGGCGGCATCACCAGCGTGCCCACGCCGATGCCGCTCACCGCCAGCCCCGAAGCGAAACCGCGCCGCCGGACGAACCAGCGCTGCACCGCGCCCAGCACCGGCACGTACGAAGCGCCGACGCCCAAGCCCACGCCGAGCCCATAGGCGAGGTAGATCTGCGTCAGGCTCCGTGCCTGCCCCGCGAGCGCAAGCCCCAGCCCCACCAGCACCATGCCCGCCACGGCCAGCCGCCGCGAACCCCAGCGGTCGGCCAGCGGCCCGCTGAGCACGCCGAGGCCGAAGTAGAGAAAGCCCGCCAGCGAGAACACCAGCGACACCGACCCGCGCGAGGCGCCGAAGTCCTTCTGCAGCGATTCGAGAAAGGCGCTGAAGGTGTAGGCGCAGCCGAAGCCCACGAAGGTCACGGCAAAGGCGCCCGCGACCACCAGCCAGCCTCGGAAAAGGCCCGCGCCTTGCTGCGATGCGGAAGAAGGCTGGCTCGGAGGTGTGGTCTTCATGCGGGTGTCCGGATCAAAATATCTAAGCTCGCGAGACTCGTTCTGGCCACGCGGATGCTGATACTCCTCCTTTGCTGTCTGCGGCACAAACCAGAATTTCTGCCTCTTTCGAATCAGTCTGGCTAAACGATGGAACATTAGCTCCCGCCACTCAACGCACTGCGCGCCTTCGAGGCCACCGCGCGCCATCTGTCGGTGAAGAACGCGGCCGACGAGCTCTGCGTGACGCCGGGCGCCGTGAGCCAGCTCGTCAAGGCGCTGGAGCTGCACCTGGGCGTGCAGCTGTTCCGCCGCGTCAACCGGGGCATCTTTCTGACCGACGCGGGCCAGGCCTACCTGCCGCCGGTGCGCAATGCGTTCAGGCAGATCAGCGATGCGACGCAGAAGCTGGCCGTGCCCGCCGAGAGCGGCCTGCTCACCGTGAGCACCACGCCGTTTTTCGCCTCGGCGTGGCTGGTGCCGAGGCTCAAGTCATTCCAGAAGGCACATCCCGACATCGACCTGCAGGTGCAGGCGAGCAACGCGCTGGCCGATTTCTCGCGCGACGGCGTGGATGTCGCCATTCGCCACGGCACGGGCCATTACCCGGGGCTCGTCAGCCAATGCGTGCTGACCGTCGAGGTTGTTCCCGTTGCTGCGCCTTCGCTGGTGGCCGAGCTGGGCAAGCCCGCGAAGCCAGCCGATCTGCTGCACTGGCCGCGCGTGAACGACGCGCAGCGCAAGGGCTGGCGCCTGTGGTTCGCGGCGCAGGGCGTGGCCGATACGGGCCCGGTGCGCGGACCGTCCTTCGACGATGCTGGCCTTTTGCTGGGGGCTGTGCAGACCGGGCAGGGCGTCGCCTTGCTGCCGGCTGCACTGGTGGCGAGCGACGTGGCCGAGGGCAGGCTGGTGCGTCTCTTCAAGGCCGCACTGCTCGACGGCTTCGCCTACCACCTCGTGTATCCGCCGGCCAGCCACGAACGGCCGAAGGTGGCGGCCTTCCGTTCATGGCTCGCTGAGGCGATGGGCGACGGCGGCGCTCAGACCGCTGCGAGAAAGACCTCGGCGTCGCCGCCCTCGCACTTCCAGTCGGCGAAGACGCCGACGAGGCTGCAGCTGGTGCAGCGGCAGCCGAGGTAGTACCAGCGCACGTCGTTGCTCTCGGCGTAGAGCGCAACGCCCGACACCAGTTCGAAGCTTTCCTCGCCGCACACGCATTCGTGGCCTCCGAACTCGGCCTCGTCCGCGTATTCGGCGCTATCGCCCATCAGGTGCACATTGCCGCAGGCCCTACAGGTGCGGCGGGCTGCGCCAGTCTCCTCGTCGCTTTCCAGACTGAACACGCGATGGCCGCAGATGCATGCCGATGCGGCGAAGCGGGTGGCAGGGTACTTGTTGGCCTTGCTGTAGCGCTGGATCTCGGCTTGCGTGTCTTCAGGGCCGTTGCCGTACCAGTAGCGGCCTTTCTTTTTCAGAGCCATGCGGTCTTCCTTTTTCCTCTGTTCGGTGTACGGCAGATTCTGGCGCGCGCCAGCTACAGCAGCTCGATGCCCGGCAGGCTCTTGAAGCAGCTCTCGCGCGTGATGCGCACGAAGTCGGCGAGCCAGGGCTGTGCCGAGGTGCCCTGTGTGCACGCCATGTAGAGCCGGCCGGTCAGCCCCTTGCTGCCCACGCGGCGCGCGGTGACATAGCCGCGGTCCAGGTAGTTCTGCACCGCCCACAGCGGCAGCGTCGCCACGCCGCGCCCGCTGGCCACCAGCTGCAGCATCGCGACCGTGAGTTCGGTGGTGCGCCGGTGCGCGGGCTCCACGCCGGCGGGGCCGAGCACCTGCCGCACGATGTCGAGCATATCGTCGGGCACCGGGTAGGTGATGAGCGTCTGGTCGGCGAAGTGCCGTGCCGTGAGGTAGGCCTTGGCAACGAGCGGGTGTTCGTTGGCCAGCAGTGCCACGATCTCGAAGCGGAACAGCGCGTGGTAGTCCACGGTTTCGCCGGGGTCCTGCTCGGACACGATCGCCACCTCGGCGCGGTTCTGCATCACCAGCGCGATCGGGTCGGGGTGGAAGCCCGAGACGATGTCGAGTTCGATCTCGGGCCAGCGCTGGCGAAAGGCGTCCATGGCTGGCATGAGCCAGTCGAAGCAGGTGTGGCACTCGACCACGATGCGCAGCTGGCCGCTGCGCCCGAGCGCAAGCCGGGCCACGTCGCGCTCGGCTTCCTCGATGAGCGGCAGCGCGGTGTCGGCCAGCTGAAGCAGTCGCAGGCCGGTGGTGCTGAACTGCGGCGGCACCGACTTGCGCTCGAACAGCTGCGCGCCGTAGCGGTCTTCCAGCAGCTTGATCTGGTGCGACAGCGCCGATTGCGTGAGGTTGAGCAGCTGCGCGGCGCGCACGAGGCTGCCGGTGTCGCGCAGCGCGATGAGCGTGCGCAGGTGGCGTATTTCAAGGATCGATTGCTGCATGGCGGGCTGCATGAAAAATATTCAATCGAATGGGCAAAAGGTTTCGTTTGAATCATATGCCGCAAACGCCGACCATCCCGGATTCCCAAGATCAGCGACCGGATTACCTTCAAATGACCACCCGTACCCACACCCTCGGCTTTCCGCGCATGGGCGCGCACCGGGAACTCAAGTTCGCCCTCGAGAAGCACTGGCGCGGCGAGATCGACCGTGCCGCGCTCGAAGCGGTCGGCGAGCAGCTGCGCGCCCGCCACTGGCAGGCCCAGCGCGATGCAGGGCTCGACTTCGTGACGGTGGGCGATTTCGCCTACTACGACCATGTGGCCAACCACATCCAGCTGCTCGGCTGCGAGCCGGCGCGCTTCGGCTTCCATGGCGACGAGCCCGAACTTTCGCGCTACTTCAAGATGGCGCGCGGCGTGGAGAGCGAAGCGGCCCACGCGCACGGCGAAGGCTGCGCGCACGGCAGCGAAGGCACCTTCGCGCTGGAGATGACCAAGTGGTTCGACACCAACTACCACTACCTCGTGCCCGAGTTCGATGCGCGCACGCAGTTCAGGCTGGCCTCGACGCGCCTCTTCGACGAGGTGGCGCAGGCGCAGCAGGCCGGCCACGCGGTCAAGGCCGTGCTGCTGGGGCCGCTGAGCTTCCTGTACCTCGGCAAGGAGAAGGCGGCCGGCTTCGACCGCTTCTCGCTGCTCGATGCGCTGCTTCCGGTGTACGAGCAGGTGCTCACGCGGCTGAAGCAGCAGGGCGTGGAGTGGGTGCAGATCGACGAGCCCATCCTCGGCCTCGACCTGCCCGATGCATGGCGCAACGCCTTCGAGCGCGCCTACTGGCAACTCGCCCGCAGCGCGCCGAAGCTGCTGCTGGCCACGTATTTCTCGCCGCTGTCGGACAACCTGCGCCTGGCCTGCCAGCTGCCGGTGGCCGGCCTGCACGTCGACGCGGTGCGTTCGCCGCAGGAGCTCACGGGCGTGGCCGACTGGCTGCCGGCGCACAAGGTGCTGTCGGTCGGCGTGGTCGACGGGCGCAACATCTGGCGCACCGACGTCGATGCGGCACTTGCCAAGCTCAGGCAGGTGGCGGGCAAGCACCAGGGCGAGCTGTGGATCGCGCCTTCGTGCTCGCTGCTGCATGTGCCCTTCAGCCTTGCGGCGGAAACGAAGCTCGATGCGGAACTGAAATCGTGGCTCGCCTTCGCCGTCGAGAAGCTCGACGAGCTGCGCGTGCTGCGTGCGGCCGTCGATGGCGACGAGGCCTCGGTCGCGTCCGAACTCGCGGCGGCCCGCGCCGCGGTGGAAGCTCGCCGCACCAGCCCGCGCGTGCATCGTGCAGATGTGGCCCTGCGCCTCGCGCGCAGCGTGGCGGGCGACGACAGCCGTGTCTCGTCGTTCGGAATGCGCCAGCTGGTGCAGCGCACGCGTTTCGCGCTGCCCGCGCTGCCGACCACCACCATCGGATCGTTCCCGCAGACCGCCGACATCCGCGCCGCCCGCGCCGCCTTCAAGCGCGGCGAACTCGACGCGGCCGGCTACCGCGAGAAGATGCGCGCCGAGATCGCACTGGCCGTGCGCAAGCAGGAGGAGCTGGGCATCGACGTGCTGGTGCATGGCGAGGCCGAGCGCAACGACATGGTCGAGTACTTCGGCGAGCAGCTCGACGGCTTCGCCTTCACCGCCAACGGCTGGGTGCAGTCGTACGGCTCGCGCTGCGTCAAGCCGCCGGTGATCTTCGGCGACGTGGCGCGCCCCGCGCCGATGACGGTCGAATGGACCGCCTACGCGCAAGGCCTCACGAAGCTGCCAATGAAGGGCATGCTGACCGGCCCCGTCACCATCCTGCAGTGGTCCTTCGTGCGCGACGACCAGCCGCGCGCCACCACCTGCGAGCAGATAGCCTGGGCGATCCGTGACGAGGTGGTCGATCTCGAAGGCGCGGGCATCGGAATCATCCAGATCGACGAGCCGGCCATTCGCGAAGGCCTGCCGCTGCGCCGCGCCGGCTGGCCGGCTTATCTGAAGTCGGCCACGCGCGCTTTCCGCATCAGCGCCTCGGGCGTGCGCGACGAGACGCAGATCCACACGCACATGTGCTATTCGGAGTTCAACGACATCCTGCCTGAGATCGCGGCCATGGACGCCGACGTGATCACCATCGAGACGAGCCGCTCAGACATGGAACTGCTGCGCGGCTTCGGGGGCGAGCACAACGCGGGCGGTTTCCGCTACCCCAACGAGATCGGCCCGGGCGTTTACGACATCCACTCGCCGCGCGTGCCTTCGGTCGAAGAAATCGTGCGGCTGATGCGCAAGGCGGCCGACGTGGTGCCGCCCGCCAACCTGTGGATCAACCCCGACTGCGGCCTCAAGACTCGCGGCTGGCCCGAGACGGAGGCGGCGCTTTCGAACATGGTGGCGGCTGCGAAGCAGCTGCGCAGGGAGCTGGCGCAGGCCTGAAGCACGGAAGAGACCGGGGCGGACGGGGGCGGACCAGGGCGGCGGGAGGGAAACGCCGGCGTGCCAATAATGGCGCCATGCTTTCCCCGAACCGTCTCTTCCTCTTCCGTTTCTCCCTGTTGCTTCTCTTGCTCCCGCCCCCCTTGATGGGCTGGGCGCAGAGCCGTGCGGAAGCGCTGCTGCAGTTCGAAGGCGTGCAGCAGCGCTACCAGGCCTCCTACGGGCCTGGCGCCGTCTCGCGTGGTGCGAGAGAGCTGCTGGACCCCGACGACCAGGCCATCGCCGACAAGGCGCTCAAGGCGCTGGACACGGCGGCGACGCGCGCCTTCGACACGAAGGCCTCGGTGTCCGCCATCCAGCAGGAAGTTGCATCGGCCGGTAACGGTGGTGCGGCACCCAACCCGCAATTGCTCGCCGCCGTGTCGCGCTTCGTGAAGCTGCGCACCGACTATGCGGCGATGAGCGATGCCGGCAAGGCGGAGTTCTTCAACCGCGAGCGCGCCAAGCCCGTGGACCCCGCGCGCGCGGAACTGCTGGAGCGCATGGCTGTGGCCGAGGTGCGCGAGATCGACTTCTCCAGCCAGTTGCTGATGAGCGCCGTCGTCAAGCAACTCGCGCGCGGCAATGGCGGCCAGTTCAGCTCGCTGCCCGACCGCACGCTCGACATGGCCCTCGACACGCTCTGGTCGCGCGGCGTGACCTCGACCCGCCCGCGCAACCTGATGCTCGTGGCGCGCGAATTCGAGAGGCAGGTGACGCAGGCGCTGCTCGCCGCGCTGCCCGATACCGACGTGGCCGCGCTGCTCGCATGGCGCAATGACCCGCAGGCCGCCGCCGAGCGCGAGGCGCTGGTGGGCACCTATCGCGCCGAGGTCAAGGGCAGCGGCGGCGTGGCGTTGCGCACGCTGATTCGCGCCTGGCCGCGTTCCTGACCGGCAGGCCTCTGGGAGAAATACCGAGGTCAAAGCCGACCCAGGAGCGTGCAATGGGCGCTGTACCTGACAACGACTCACAACACGCAGGAGACTTCCCATGCTTTCCAACCGCATCGCATCGCTCGCCGCCGGGCTGGCCGTGTCCGTCCTCGCCCAAGGCGCCGCCGCGCAGGCCTGGCCAACCAAGCCGATCAGGCTGGTCGTTCCCTTTTCCGCAGGCGGCGCCAACGACCTGATGGCACGCGCGGCGGCCGAAGGCGCGTCGAAGCAGCTGGGGCAACCGGTGATCGTCGACAACAAGCCCGGCGCGGGCGCGGTGCTCGGCGCCGACGTGGTCGCCAAGAGCGCGCCCGACGGCTACACCTTCCTGGTGAGCGCGGCCGGCGTGGTGTCGAACAGCATGATCAAGAAGAGCATGCCGTACAAGGACGAGGCGCTGGTGCCGGTGGCCATGATCGGGCTGGCGCCTTCGGTGGTGGTGGTGCCGGCCGATGCGCCGTACAAGGACCTGAAGGAATTCGTCGCCGCGTCGAAGAAGTCGGGCAACGGCTTCCACTGGGCCACCGCCGGCACGGGCAGCACGCCGCATTTCGTCGAGGGCATCCTGCAGACGAAATACGGCGGCAAGCTCGACGTGGTGCCCTACAAGAGCGGCTCGGAGTCGATCACCGCGGTGCTCGGCAGCCAGGTCGAGGCGACTTCCGAGGCCAGCATCGTGGTGCTGCCCTACGTGAAGAGCGGCAAGCTCAAGGCGCTGGCGGGCACGTGGACGCAACGCATCTCGGCCTACCCTGAACTGCCGACTGCGGCGGAGGAGGGCTTCCCCGAGATCCGCATCGCGCACTGGGCCGGCGTGCACGCGCCGCGCGGCACGCCCGACGCGATCATGGACAAGATGGCCGCGGCAGTCGACGCAGCAATGAAGTCGCCCGAGATCGCGAAGCGCCTGAAGGACATGGGCATCGAGCCCGTCGGTGGCACCCGCGCGAGCTTTGCCAAGTTCGTCGACGAGGAGCGTGCGCGGCTCGGCAGCGTGGTCAAGGCGACCGGCATGAAGGAGGACTGAGCGGGCGAAGCGCTCCGGAACAGGCGCACCGGTTGGCATGCAACCTGCAAGAGCTCGTTGAAACGCGCGGCGAGGGGCGAGGCTGCCTTAGCACCTTTTGCTGAAAGGCCGAGCCAGGCTGCCAGGTTCCGCTTGACGGTCTAGAGACAAAGTATGCAAACTGCCCACGTTCTTGACGGCGCAAAGAGCACTTGGATTAGCGTTGTCAGAAAGTTCCTGGCTATTGTTTCAATTTCGTGAACACTGCGGTTCATTCTTCATAGGGTTTGCCCTAGTAATCCTGGTGCACACTTGCGGCACCGAAAAGCCCAATGAAGAAGGAATTGAAATGAAGACCTCGAACATCCTCGCCGCCGCCGCTCTGTCCCTGCTCGCCGCCGCTGGCGCCCACGCAGAAACCTACGAAGGCGTCCAGCCCCTGACTTCCGGCTACAGCCGCGCCGACGTGGCGCCCCAGGCCGTGGCAGCCGCCCGTGCCGGCAACGCCTACAACGACAGCGAAGGCGCCGCTTCGACCGCAACGCCCGCTCTGACCGCTTCGGTCGACCGCGCCGCCGTCCGTAGCCAGGCCGTCGCCGCTGCACACGCTCCGGGCCAGAACCTGCGTCCCGAAACCTTCGCCGGCAGCGTGATCCCCGCGCAAGCCAAGGGCCTGACCTTCACGCGTCAAGCCGGCCTGTAATTCGAAAGCGGCGCGAGCCGCTTCATCGAATCACAAGTCACACATCAGGAGAAACCGGACCTGCGAAAGCAGCGTCCGGTTTTTTCATTGGGCCTTGCCGCGTCCGTGCTTCGTCCCGTGCCGGTGGCAATCGTGCGCATGGTCGTCCACGATGCCCGTGGCCTGCATCCACGCATAGACGATCACCGGCCCCACGAACTTGAAGCCGCGCTTCTTCAGCGCAGCCGAGATGTCTTCGGACAGCGGCGTCTTCACCGGCACGCTGCCCGTGCGGTTCACGACGGGCTCGCCGCCCGCCATGCCCCAGATGAATTCCGAGAAGTCCTCGCCCTTGGCCTGCATCGCGAGGTAGGCGCGCGCGTTGCCGATGGTGGCCTCGATCTTCGAGCGAGAGCGCACGATGCCCGGATCCTGCAGCAGCCGCTCGACGTCTGCCTCGGTGAATTTGACGATCTTCTCGGGGACGAAGCCCTTGAAGGCCTTGCGGAAGGCATCGCGCTTTCGCAGGATGGTGAGCCACGAGAGCCCGGCCTGGAAGCCGTCGAGCATGAGCTTTTCCCACAGCGCGCGGCTGTCTCGCTCGGGCACGCCCCATTCGGCGTCGTGATAGGCCATCAGCAGCGGGTCGGTCTGGGCCCAGGCGCAGCGGATCTTGTCGGTGCTGTTGCTCATTGTTCTTTCGATTCTTCGCTCGGCTATCGTCGCGGGATGTTTTCAGAATGAGGGGGAGACCCTGATGCAGCAATCTCGATTTTCATTGTCGGCGCTTTCGCTGGGCCTTGCGCTCGCGCTCGGCTCTCTGGCGCATGCGGAAACGATCAGGAAGCCCCAGCTCGATCAGCTCGCCGCCGCCTGGCAGGCTGGCAAGCCGCCCGCCGACTTCAACGCGTTCCTGGCGCAGGCCGAGAAGACCAACCCGGAACTCAAGCCGGGAGGGGCCGCCTACCGCAAAAAGGCGCCGCTGGCCGGCGAAGACCTCGTCAACATCGCGCGCCTGCTCGGCCTCTACAACCGCCTGAAGAACCAGCAGGCCGTGATCGCGAGCATCGGCACCATGGTGGCGATCCCGACGGTGCGCAACGTGCAGGTTCCGCCCCACGAAAGTGCGCCGATCATCGAGTTCGGCCAGCTCGTGCAGAAGATGGCGGGCGATTTCGGCCTGGCCTACCGCAACGTCGACAACCGCATCTTCGAAGTCAGCCTCAAGGGCACGGGCTCCGAAGAGTTCGGCATCCTCACGCACTCCGACGTGGTGCCGGCGGTGCTGTCCGAATGGGTGCTCGACGACGGCACGCGGCTCGATCCGTTCAAGATGACGCGCGTGGGCGACTTCCTCTACGGCCGGGGCACCATCGACGACAAGGGCTCCATCGCGGCGGTGCTCTATGCGATGAAGACGGTGAAGGAAAGCGGCCTGCCCATCGAGCGCAGCATCCGCCTGATGATCGAGACCACCGAAGAAACCGGCGGCGACGCGATGCAGTACTACCGCACCAAGACGCAGCTGCCGGCCTACAACATCGTCCTCGACAGCAAATACCCGGCAGTGGTGGCCGAGAAGGGCTCGGGTGCGCTGAAGGTGTTTTTCCCGGCGGAAACTGCCGATGGCGCATCGACGGCGATCACAGGCATGAGCGCCGCCGCATCGGCCAACGCGATCTCGCAGACGGCGACGGCCGTGCTCAAGGGCGGCGACCAGGCGGCCGCGCTCGCGAAGCTCGAGGCCGCGAAGCCGGCATTCCTGCAGAAGTACGAAGGGCAGGGCGGCAAGTTCTCCATCGACATCGCGCGCGGCGCCGATGGCATCGAGCTGAAGGTGACAGGCGTTTCCGCCCATGGCTCGCGGCCCGAGGAGGGCGTGAACCCGCTGCCTCGCCTCGCGCTCTTCCTGCAGGAATCCGGCGTGCCGCTCGCGCCCAATCACTACCTGAAAGCCGTGAAATACATCGACGCGCTCTACGGCACCGGCTACCTCGGCGAGAAGATGGGCCTGGGCTATGCCGACGACTTCATGGGGCCGCTGACCTTCTCGCCCAACCTCGTGCGCATGGGCAGCGATGGCAGGCTCGAAGTCACGGTCAACGCGCGCATGCCTCGCGGCCGTACGCCCGAAGAACTCAAGGCGCAAGTCACGCAGAAGATCGATGCGTGGGCCAACGCGAACAACGTGAAGCTCGAAGTCGCCTACGAGCAAGGCAACTGGATGGCGCGAGACCCGAAGGGCGCATGGCTGTCCACGCTGCTGAACATCTATGGCGACACCACCGGCCTCGAGGCCAGGCCCGTGCCCACGGCCGGCAGCACCACCGCGAAGCTGATGCCCAACGCCATCAATTTCGGACCCGCGATGCCCGGCAAGAAGTACACGGCGCACAACGCCAAGGAGTACAAGGAAGTGCCCGACCTCGACGCCGACCTGCAGATGTTCACCGAGATGCTGGTGCGCATCGGCAATCTGAAGCAGATGCAGTAGCGCCAACCGGCTGGGAGGCGAAGCCCCTGAGCTCCAGCAGTTCGTCGAGGATGGGACAGGCGGGCTGATGATTGCCCAGGCACAGGCCGGCGAGGCGCTCCAGCACGCGCTTCGTGGCCTGCAGTTCCTCGATCTGCGATTCGAGTTCCTCGGTGCGCGTCAGCGCGATGAGTTTCACCTCGGCGCTCATGCGGTGCTCGTCCTGCCTGAGCGCGAGCAGCCTTGCGATGTCGCTCATGCCGAAGCCCAGCGCGTGCGCCCTGCGCACGAAGCGCAGCACGTCGACGTGCTCGCGGGTGAATCCGCGGCCGACGGTGCCCTGAATGAGGCCGCGGGCTTCGCACTGGCGCAGCAGCCGCTCGGAGACGCCGGCGCGGGCCATGGCCTCTTCCATTCCGAATCGGCGGCCGGACTGCGTCGTTGCCGGTGCGGGCTGTGGCGTGCCAAGGGTGCGAGGGTTCATGCGGGCTCCTTCCTGTTGAGAAGGCCCGCAGTCTTCGGCTTCGCATGGTGTCAAGGTCAAGGGGCGGGCCGCTTCCCCCTGAGGGTAGGAGGGGCGATGCGCTCGCCCTCGGGCTCCTATCGGAGGCCGTGGGCGTGCAGCGCTGCCTTAAGCCTCCGCACCTCGTGCTGCAGGTCGAGGATCAGCGCCGCCGCGTCGAGATTCACGCCGAAGTCGCGCTCCAGCCTGCGTGCCTCGAGCGCGCATTGCAGGTCGGTGCTCGAGAACTCCCAGCGCTCAGGCGGCGCCTCGGCGGTTTCGATGCGCAGGATGCCGACTTCGACCAGTTGCACGACCCAGGCGGTATCCGCGCCGACGGCATGCGCCAGTTCGCTCGCGGCGAGCGGCTGCGAGGCGCTGATGGCGGTGGTGCTCGTGAGGGTGAAATTCACCATGCTCAGACTCCCAGATGCTGGCGTGGGTGGAAGGAAGAGGTGGCCTGCGCCAGCTGCTCGTAGGCCCTGCGGGCCTCGTCGCCGTCAACGGGCGGCAGTGCGATGTCGAGCAGAAGGTACAGGTCGCCCGGCGTCTTGCCCGCGAGCCCACGGCCCTTCAGGCGCAGCTTCAGGCCGCTGCGCGCGTTGCGCGGCACGGTCACCTCGACCACGCCGCCGGTCGGCGTCGGCACCTGCACCTGTGCGCCCAGCGCGGCCTCGGTGGGCGTGACGGGCAGCGTCATGTACAGGTCGCGCTCTTCCACGCGGTAGAGCTTGTGCGGCGCGATGCGCACTTCGAGGTACAGGTCGCCCGCGGGCTCGCCGCCGTGGCCGGGCATGCCCTGGCCGGCAAGGCGGATGAACTGGCCCGGATGCACGCCCGGGGGGATCTTCACGCTCAGCGTGCGATTGGTCCACTGCGGATGGCCCTGCGCGTCGATGGTCTGCGCGCGCAGCGTGATCTCGCGTTCGGCGCCGCTGAGCGCGTCTTCCAGCGTAATCTCGATGGCCGCATGGTGGTCTTCGCCGCGCGCGCGGAAGTTCTGCCGCGCGGCGCCGCGGCGCTCGGCCTCGCCGAAGAGCGACGAGAAGAAGTCGCTGAAGTCGGCATGGTCGGCCGGGCCCTGGCGCGGGCCGCGATGGAACTCGAAACCTTCGTCCCAGCCCGGCGGCGGACGGAAGTCGCCCTCGGGGCTGCCGCCGCGCGCGACGCGGTCGGCCAGCGCGTCATAGGCGGCGCGCTTTTCCTTGTCGCCCAGTACGTCCTTGGCCTCGTTGATGTCGCGCATGCGCTGCTCGGCATCGGCCTCGGTGCTGACGTCGGGGTGGTACTTGCGGGCGAGCTTGCGGTAGGCCTTGCGCACCTCGTCGTCGGACGCGGTGCGGTCGATGCCCAGTGCGCTGTAGTAGTCCTTGAATTCCATGGTGCGTGGTGCTTCGTTGGGTGGACGGCATCGAGGTGGGGAATGTCCCCGGCAGCTAGGCCAGGGCCGCGTCGCCGTCGGCGTGCCGCAGCAGCGGCGTCACGGCCCATGTGGGGCCGCGGCGCTCGAAACGCAAGGGCTGGGCGTTGCCGAGCAGGCCGAGGTCGACCGGCACGCCCAGCAGGGCGGCCAGTGCGTAGAGCGTTCCGCCGTGCGCGACCACCAGCACCGGGGCGGGCAGCCGCAGGGCGGTGTCGATGGCCTCTCGCGTGCGCGAGACGAACTGCGAGAGCGTCTCGCCGCCCTCGGGCTCGCAGGCCCAGTCGATGTTGGCGGACGAGGTGCCGATGAGCGCGCCGAAGTTGCGCTCGCGCAGCGTGGCCTGCGCGGCCGGCACCAGCTTGAGCGCGGTCGCCACCGCATAGGCGGTGTCGTTCGCGCGCCGCGCGTCGCTGCACACCACCGTGCGGATCGGCTCGCCCGCCAGCAGCGTGGCGGCGCGCGCGGCCTGCTGCAGGCCGAGCTCGCTCAGCGGCTCGTCCACGGCCTGGAAGATGCGCAGCGCGTTGCGGCCGGTCTGCCCGTGGCGCAGGAAATAGAAATGGTCGCAGTCGGGCGAGAGCGGCTGGTCCGCCGCGATGCGGATCAGCTGGTCGAGCCCGCTGGGCCTGGTGTGGGTGGGAGCGGTCTGCAATGACATGGATGAGAGGAAGCGTTGTAGATCAGTACGCGAGCTGCAGCGGCGCGCCCACCCGCTGCGCCTGCACGTCGGTGCGGTGGAAGGGCAACGGGTGCCACTGCTTGGCGGCGAACAGCGGCAGCTGGTCGTAGGCGCGCGGCGAGGCGGGGTCGCTGCTCTGGCCGTAGGTCAGCAGCCCCTGGGCGACGGGGCCGTTGGCGTCGAAGCTCACGACCTGCATGTAGCTGCTGCCGTAGTTGATGTTGTAGCCCTTCGGGTCGATCAGCGACTGGCCCTGCGACTCCAGCTTGTTGAGCACGCCCTCGAACTCGTCGCCGCCGTGCAGCGCGATCTTCTGGCCGCGCACCAGGCGCGACTGCGGCACGCCCAGCGGCACGTCGGCCGCGAAGCCGGCGGTGCGCAGGATGCCGACCGCGTCGCCCAGCGCCTTGAACACGGCCTCGCGCGTGGCCGGCGTGGCCATGTCGAGCCCCGCCGGCGTCGCCACCGGCTGCGCGGGGTCGAAGGGCACGCGCCAGACCTTCGGGATGTCCTTGGCCTTGCGCCAGAACTCGCGAAAGAGCGGCGCGCCCTTCGAGTCGGCATTGCTGGTGCGGTCCCAGGCCGAGAGCACGCGGCAGCCCAGCGCCTGGTCGGTGCCGAGCGAGCCGCCGGCGGCGCGGCAGGCGGCCTGCAGGTCGTCCATCACCAGCATGCCGGCGAGGTTGCGGTCGCGGAAGATCACGCTGCGCAGCTCGGCCGCGCCCATGCGGTTGCCGGGCAGGCCGTCGGTGCCGGCCAGGCGGCCGCGGATTTCCATGATGCCGCTGCGCGTGCGCAGCCGCTGCGGCACGCCGACGGGGCCCACCAGCGGCGAAATGCCCGCCATCGGCGCGATGTCGGGGTTGCTGAGCCAGAAGCTGTCGTTGCTGTTCTGCACGTAGTCCGGCGTGACGAGCACCGGCATGCGCGCCGGCGCGATGATGCCGGGCGAGGCGGCCGTGCTGTCGCGATTCCATGCGCAGGCGGCGCGCGAGCCGTCGAGCACCGCCAGCCCGGCCGCGTTCAGCAGCGCCGCGGCGGCGGGCGAGGGCGCGCAACTTTTCAGCATGTCGGCCGACACGTCGGGCACCACCGAAAGATCGGCATACATCGCGTTGCCGTCACGGTCCGCCGCGATGGTGTTGATCCATGGCATGCCCTGGTTGCCCATGGCGGCACGCAGTTCGGCCACGTTGCGGGCCTGCGCCATCTTCATCCAGGCCTCGGCGGAACGCACGTTGAGCGTGTTGGCGTCGCGGATGGCATAGGCCCTCTGCGCGGTCCAGCCGAGGCCGGCGCGCGGCAGCGAGATCACCGGGCCCCACTCGGTCGAATAGAAGGTGTGCTGCACCGCAGGCGCGTTGCCCCCCGTTGCCGCGGCCGGCAGCGTCACGGTGCGCGCGAGCATCTTCCGTGGCTGGCCGTCGACCAGGTACACGGTCGGGTCGGCGGGATCGAGCTTCAACTCGTACAGGGTGAAGCGCTTGCCGGTCGAGACGGTGTGGGTCCAGGCCACGTCCTTGTTGAAGCCGATCGCCACCACGGGGCTCAGCCCGCCGGTGGCGCCCATCACGTCGAGCTTGCCGGGAATGGTCAGGTGCATTTCCCAGAAGCGGTTGGTGCCGTTCCACGGGAAGTGGGGGTTGCCCAGCAGCAGGCCCCGGCCGTCCGGCGTGGCGTTGCGGCCGAAGGCCCAGCCGTTGGAGCCGAGCTCGCCGCCCTCGGGGCTGGCGTTGAAGCTGTGGCGGCCGATCTCGGCGACGGCTTCCTTCAGTTCGACGGGCGCGGCGCCGGTCTTCGCGCCGGGCGCGGGCGGCACGGCGGCCAGCACGGCGCCGGCCAGCGCGCCCAGGCCGCCCTGGATCATCGACATCTCGGTGGCGCGCGCCAGGTCGGCGGCGGTCATCGGCCTCACCCAGGGCTTGCCGCGGCAGGCCTCCGGCAAACCGCCGGGGCCGGCGTCCTGCAGGTAGCGGTTGTAGCCGGCCACGTAGCCGCGCAGCGCGGCCTGCACTTCGGGGCTGGTAGTGGCGCCCGCGCGTGCCAGCGCCGCGTCGTCCATGTGATAGCGGATGAACAGGTCGATCTGCGCGTTCGGCGCGCGGCCCAGGCCCAGCTCGCCGGTGTTCTGCGCGCCGAGGAACTGCGAGCGCTCTCCGCGCAGCGTGAGCAGGTGCTCGGCCGTCTGGCAGACGTTGTCCTGCGCATGCGCATAGGCGCTGCCGTACGCCAGACCCTCGTAGTCCGGCGCCGTGATGTGCGCGATGCCGAAGGTGGTGCGCTCGATGGTCACGCTTCGCCCGCCGGGCGGCGGCGCGCTCGCACAGGCGGCGAGCAAGGCGGCAAGGCCCAGCGAAAGGGCCGTGAGCGGAAACCGGGAGGGCGTGGCGTTCTTGGATGTCATGCGGGCGTCTCTCTTCTTTCTTGGAGGGGAACAAGCAAGCCGATTAAAGAGCGTGCCTTCGCCGCGCGTTGTCACCAGCGCGGCACGCCGCGCCGCGTTCAGCCGAACTTCATGCCCTTGGGGCGGGCCTGCAGCCGGTGGATGTACGCATCGATCTTCGGGCGGTTCGAGCGGCCGCCGAATGCGCGGTGCCAGATGAACATCGAGCCGATCATCACGTCGGCGGCCGTGAACTGCGCCCCGAAGAGGTAGGGGCCGTCGCCAAGTTCGCGTTCGACCGCGTCCTTGGCAGCCTCGAAATTGGTCCAGCCGCGCGCGCTGTTGTTGCTGCGGATCTTCATGATGGCGTCGCCCATCGCGGGCTCGAGCTGCGAGGTCGAATAGACCATCAGCGACAGGTAGCGGCCACGCTCGGGCGAACCCACGGGCGGCGCCAGCCGCTTGCCGGGAAACTTCTCCGCCACGTACATGCAGATGGCCGCGTTCTCGAAGATGCGCGTGCGGCCGTCGACCAGCGCGGGCAGCTTGCCCGCCGGGTTGATCTTCAGGAACTCGGGCGTCTTGTGCGCCTTCTCCCTGATGAGGGTGGGCACGATCTCGTAGTCGACGCCGGCTTCGTCGAGCATCCATTTCGCGACCTGGGCTCGGCTGTGCGGGTCGAAATACAGCTTCATGGTCATGGGCGTGTCTCCTGTGGCCTTGATCGGCGATGGGTCAGAACTTCGGGATGCGCAGCGTCTTGCTGATCATGAGCGTGCCCGAGAGCGCGAACAGCAGCGCCAGCGGATGCAGCTGCCAGGGCCCCAAGACCCAGGCGCCGCCCCACACGTCGGCGCCGATGCGGCCCTGCCACGCGGCGTACGCCAGCACGCCCACCAGCACCACGCTGGTCGGGATGGGCGTGCCCTCGAAATACTTCACCTTGTCGGAGCCGGCCGAGAGCGCCTCGGCCGTCACGTTGAAGCGCGCGAGCCGGCTCACGCCGCAGCAGACGAAATAGACCAGGATCGCGCAGTCCCAGCCGCCGTTCAGCCCGGCCGCGAAGCCGAGTGCGGCGGGCGCCACGCCGAAGGAGATCACATCGGCCAGCGAGTCGAGTTCGCGCCCGAGGGCCGACTGTGTCTGCCGCCAGCGCGCGATGCGGCCGTCGAGCACGTCGAACACGAAGGCCGTGGGCGCGAGCGCGGCGGCCCACAGGAACTGCGCGAGCGAATGGCTCGCCATGAAGGCCATCGCCAGGAAGACCGCGCCCACGCCGCTCGCCGCGTTGCCGAGCGTGAACACGTCGGCGAGGTGGAACTCCCGGATCATCGAGAAATGCTTGCGGGCCGGCACAGGGGAGGGGGTGGTCATGAAGGGGAAGAAAAAGGAACCGGCGGGCGGCCGATGGACCGCACCTTAACCGAAGCGGCGAGCGTAGCCTGTAGTCGCGGTCCGACGCGCGAAAGCCGCCGTCGGACAGGCCGGGTGGGATGGGTGGGTGGGGTGGGATGGGCGCTCAGGCGCCTTGGTGCGCCTCGACGATCCGCGCGAAACGCCCGAGCAGGCTGGCGGCCGCGCCGGTGTCGACCACGCGCTCGCGCATCGCGGCCGCATCGGCGCCCATCGAGGCCAGCTCGCCGGCCAGCATCTCGATGTAGCCGCGCATGGCGTCCGCGTCGAACTCCGGATGGAACTGCACGCCCCAGGCGTTCCTGCCCGCGCGGAAGGCGTGCACCGGCTCGTGCTCGTTGCCGGCCAGCAGCACCGCGCCTTCGGGCAGGCGCAGCGCGCTCTGCCAGTGCACCGCATGTGCCGGGAACTGCGCGGGCAGGCCCTGCAGCAGCGGATCGGTGGCGGCGGCCTCGCCGAGCGTGACTGTCACCGTGCCGACTTCCGCGCCCTGCGGATGATCGCCGGCCTCGCCGCCCAGCGCGTGCGCCAGCAGCTGGTGGCCGTAGCAGATGCCCAGCACGGGCGTATCGCGCGCGACCAGCTTCGCGAGCCACGCGGCCGTGGCCTCGCTCCAGGGCTCGCGGTGCGACACCATCGCATGAGAGCCGGTCACCACCACGCCCGAAACCCCGGCCGGGTCGGGCAGGGCGTCGCCGCGTCGCGGATCGATCACCAGCAGGGGCAGCGCGTGCGCGCCGAGCCCGTCGGCGATCCAGTGTTCGAAGTCGCCGCCCTGCCGCGCGCGCAGGGCTTCGAAAGTACTTCCCAGTTTGACGATGACGAGGGGATGCGGTCGGGGAATGTCCATCCCGCGATCATGCCGCAGGTGCGCAACCGGCACGCAACGGCTAAAGTGGGCGCCATCGGGAGCCGTTCCCGGTACCTGACCTGACCGAAGAACCCTGCCGGAAACACATCGATGCGCGCACTGGCTGCCTTCCTCGCGATCTCCGCTGCGGCGCTCGGCGCGCATGCGGCCGAGGTGGTGCGCTGCACCGATGCCAGCGGAGCCATCTCGTACACCAATGTCGCTTGCCCGCCGGGCAGCAAGCAGTCGCGGCAGGTGCCCATCCTCGAATCGCCGCCGCCCGACCCGGCACGCCGCGACTACACGCCGCCGCAGACCTCGTCGGTGCCGCCGGTCGTGCCGCCGAGCCAGGTGGCCAGCAATCCGCCCTCGGGCCCGGCCATCATTCCGCGCTACCCGGCCGAGAGCCAGCCGCAGGCCGCGGCCGAGCCACCGGGCGTGGTGATCCTGAGCCCCGATCCGTACTACGACGGCGTGCGTCCCATCCGCAGGCCGCGGCCGCCGCATGCGCACGACTCCGGTCCGCCGCCGGGCCAGCGGCCGTGCCAGAACCTCGCGGGCATCAAGCGCAGCAACTGCTGAAGTCCGGATGAGCGTGGGAGAAGAACAGGGTTGCGGCAACCTGCCGTGGACCATCTATTGCGACGGCAGCGCCATGCCCAATCCGGGCCGCATGGGCATCGGCGCAGTCATCACCGCGCCCGACGGCAGCCGCCACACGCTGTCGCAGGCCACGCAGACCACGGGCTGCAACAACGAAGCCGAGCTGCTGGCGCTGACCCTCGCGCTGCGTGACCTGCGCGAGCGCGGCGCCACCGCTGTGCGGGCCTACAGCGACAACAGCATCCTGGTCGAGCAACTCGGCGCGGCAGGCCCGGAGCCGGTGGCGCCCATCGTCCGGCTGGCCGCCCTGTTCGACGAGGCCCGCGTGCTGCTCGGCAGCTTCGACGACGTGCGCCTGCAATGGATTCCGCGCCATCGCAACGGCGAGGCCGACGCGCTGGCACGCGCCGCGCTGGGCTTCGGCCCCAAGCCGCCGGCCCGACGGACCCGCAAGCGCCGGTAGGCGCCAAAAGGGGAGCCCGATCCGGGAGCCCCTATCATCACGCGCCATGACAGAAGCCACCTCCCGCCCACCTCTTCCCGACCATCTTTCCATCGACCCGCGCAGCCCGCACCACGTGGCGGCCGCCTTCGAGCACGACATCGGCATCCGCTTCAACGGCAAGGACCGCCTCGACGTCGAGGAATACTGCATCAGCGAAGGCTGGATCAAGGTGCCCGCCGGCAAGACGCTCGACCGCAAGGGCAAGCCGCTGCTGATCAAGCTCAAGGGCACCGTCGAGGCGTACTACAAGTAACCGCCGCCGGCCTCTTCAGCGCCACTGCAGCAGCAGCGACCAGGGCTGCCGGCTCATGTGGCGGTCGATGCACCCGGGCACGCCCACCGTGCCCGGTGCGCACCCTTCGGGCAGGTAGCTCGGGTCCAGCCGGCGCGTGCCCGGCGCGAAATCGAGCCGGCGCCGCGTGACCGACTGCAGCACGTTGCCGCCCACGGTGTCGAAGCCCGTGGCATCCACCGCCACCACCACGTCGCAATGCATGGGCAGCGGCTCGCCGCCGGTGTCCCGCGCGGCCAGCACTTCGCCGATCTTGTCGAAGGTGTCCAGCCCGGCGCCGGTTCCACGCGCCTGGCAGACCAGGTCTCCGACGCGCGGCGGCGTGCGCCTGAGGTCGCAGGCCCGCAGCGCATGGCGCGTATCGCGGCCCGAAGCTTCATCGATGCCGGCCTGCCACGCGGCTCCCGCGTAGTCGGCATGCGCTTCGGAGAACACGAATTCCTCGTCCGTGAGCCCTGCCTGACGCGCCAGCCAGCTGATGAAGGCTGCCGACCAGGGCGTGTCGATCACCGCGACCCTTGCCAACGCGGCCTGCGCGGCGCGCAGCTCCGCTGAATCCAGCCCCTCGTCGGGGCCCACGCCCATGCCCTGAAGGCGCCCGACCGTCGCCTCGTTCAGCGCCTGCATCAGCAGATGGCGGTCGGCCGGGCGCAGGGCGCCGAAGCGCACCTGCGAGGGCAGGCGCGGATCGACTGCCTTCCAGTAGCCCAGCACACGCTGCCAGGGTGCAAGACCAGGCACGGTGCGGCGCGTGTCCTCCGCTTCGGAGTCGCCGGCCTCGGTCATGCGGCCTTCGGCATCCATCGCCTGGCCGCCGAAGGCCTCGTGCTCCTGCATGGCGAAGGTGGCCATCGCGAGCGCGCGCGAGGGCGGCGGGATCCGCGTGGCGGTGTCGAGGCAGTCTGGCGCGGCGAGCGCCAGCGCCGGCACGGCGCCGAGCCACAGTGCCCCGAGAACGGCCATCGTCCGGCGCGGGAAGGAGAAGAGGTCGGTGCGTGGCGGCATTTGGCGGCGAGCATAGCCCTCGTGCCCGTTCAGTGTTGGTCGAGCAGATACCGCGCACCCGCGCACCGGCCGCCACGTCTTCGTGACTTGGGAGCGGAAAGAGGCGGCTGCGCCGCCGCGCCGGCGTCAGGCCAGGATCACGCGCTCGCAGGCCTTGCGCAGCCCGGGCAGTCCCGGCAGTTCGCGTGCCTTGGCGTCGGTGACGATCACGTCGATGTCCGCCGTCCGCGCATAGGTCACGCGGCTGGCCTGGCCGATCTTGGCGTGATCGGCCAGCAGCACGAGCTGCTGCGACTGCTCGGCCATGGCTCGCGCCACGGTGGCCTCGTGGTGCTCGAAGCTCATGGCGCCGTGCTTCGCGTGCAGGCCCACGGGCGACAGCAGCGCGATGTCGGCGCGGTAGCGGTGAATGGCCTCCAGCGTGGTGTCGCCGAAGGTGGCCTGCCCCTTCACGTCGATCTGGCCGCCCAGCAGGATGGTCTGGTTGCCGGTGAGCCGGCCTTCGCCCGCGCCAGCGAGCTTGAGCGCGATGCTCAGCGAATTGGTGATGACCGTCATGCCGCTGAGCGTGGCGATTTCCTCCGCGCAGATCGACATGGTGCTGCCCGCGTCCATGAAGATGGTCTGGCCGGGTTGCAGCAGGGCGACGGCAGCCTTGGCGATGGCGCGCTTCTCGCGCTGCCGCGCCACCAGCCGTACGGCGAGCGGCGGCTCGGGCTCCGCCTTGACCGCGACCGCGCCACCGTGCACGCGCCGCAGCTCGCCCAGGCCCTCGAGCTCGACCAGATCGCGCCGAACCGTTTCGCGCGACACGGCAAGGTCCTGCACGATGCGCTCCACGCTCAGCCGCGAGAAGGTGGCCAGCAGGCTGCGGATACGCAGGAATCGTTCTTCTTGGAGCATGGAAACGCGGCTTACGGGAAGAAATGAAAAAGGCGGCGTTGCGAGACGGCCGCCCCGGAACAGGCGCGAAAGCCGCGCCATTGTGCCCGCGCCGAATGTCCGGCGCGGGCGTGATCAGGCGACTTCGCGATCAAACGATCACACGATCGCGTGATCACGCATCGATGCCGTGGTCAGAGATCGGCCAGGCCCATGGCCGGGTCGCTCACCGAGTGCCTGCCCGTTTCGACGCGGCCGGCGAAGCGGCGGTAGAAGGCCGGGTCGGAGTCGCAGGTGACCGCGAAGTCGTACCACTGGCCGCTGTTCGCCAGCACCCAGGCCTGCTCGGCCTTGGCACCGCCCGCGACCGTTGCGGTCCACGGGCCGTCATCGCGGTAGGCCTTGGCGCGCACCGTGAACCTGGCCGTGCCGCTCGCGCCGTTGAGCATTTCCACCGAGACGTTGCCGTTGGTGATGTCGTAGCACACGCGCACCTCGGGGTCGGGCGCGCCGCCTGCGCGCAGCCGGTTCAAGTCGCCCTTGAAGTGGCGATGGAATCCGTTGGGGCCAAGCACCCAGAGGTCGTAGAACCCGCTGTTGTCGGCGCCCGGGTTCCAGGTGTCGTCGAGCTGCTTGCCGGGCTCGACCATGTAGCGGCGCGGCAGGCGGTCGAGGTTGAGCTTGTCATAGACATGGAACACGGCGGCGGCCTTGCCGCTGTTCTTGAAGATCAGCCGCATCTGGCCCTTGACGGCGTCGCTGCGTCCGCTCACGTGCAGTTCGTAGGGCAGGGCGCGCGAGGGGCGCGAGCCGGTGGCCTGGCGGGGCAGTTGCGGGTCGAGAGGGAGAGGAACAGCTGAACGCTTAGTGACGCCGTCCGACTCGTATTCTTGAAGTTTGGTTTGCTGGTTGGCCTCGTCCAGGCTATTTCGTCCAGCGAGGGTGGGCAGGGGTTCGTCGTTCGGGTTGGCGAAGTTGAAGGCGCTGGTCAAGTCGCCGCACACGGCACGGCGGAAGGGACTGATGTTGGGCTCTGCCACTCCGAAGCATGTCTCAATGAAACGCAGCACAGAGGTGTGGTCGAAGGCCTGCGAGTTCACCCAGCCGCCGCGACTCCACGGCGAAACCACGTACATGGGAACACGCTTGCCTGGCCCGAAGACTCGACCATCAGGGGGATAGCTTTTCTGCTTGGTGGTGCCAGGCGGGGCTGGGTAGTTGTGATATTCGAAGGCCAGTTCTGCAGCACTCAGTGTTGTCTTGCCTGCGGGTGTGCCGTCTGGATTGATGGAGGGCGCGGCTGGAGACGGATAGTGGTCGAAGAAACCATCGTTCTCGTCGAAATTGATGAATAGAACCGTTTTGCTCCAAACCTCGGGCACAGCAGTGAGTGCATCCAGCACCTGTTGGATGTACCAGGCACCTTGCACCGGACTGGAAGGCCCCGGGTGCTCCGAATAGGTGGCGGGTGCGACGATCCAAGACACCTGGGGCAGCTTGTTGTTCTTCACGTCATTGCGGAAAGTATTCAGGTACTCATCCACTTTGGTGCCAGGCATCGTGTTGGCAATACCCTTGTAAAGAGGATTGCCGACGTCGTCACTGGCCGGGTCGTAAGCCAGCACGGGACCGCTGCTGCTGACCGGCTTGCTTGATGCTTCACTGGCGCGGCGGTACTGCTTGAAGCCGGTGAGCGGGTTGTCACCGAAGTTGTCACGCATGTTCTCGTAAACGATCCAGCTGACTCCAGCCGCCTGCAGTCGTTCAGGGTAAGTTTTCCATTCGTAGCCTGTGGTCGATGGAGGGGTGTAGCTGTCGTCCCATTCGTTGGTGACAGTGGCCACACCAGCGCCGGTGGGACCGTTGCTGCCCGTCCAGACGAACATGCGGTTCGAATTGGTGCCGGCGTGCATGCTGCAGTGGTAACCGTCGCACAGGGTAAAGGCGTTGGCCAGCGCCCTTTGGTAGGGCAACTCTGCTTCCTTGTAGTAGCCCATTGAAAGTGTGCTCTTGTAGCGCGGCCATTGATAGTTGCGACCACCATCCCAGGCGTTCTGTCCATCGGACCAGTCGTGTGGGGTTTGACCCGAGCGCAGCGCGTTGCCCTTGGTCTTGTCCAAGTGGTAAGGCAGGATCGTGTTGCCGGTGCCATCAGCTTGCTGCCAAACGTTCATGCCTTTGGGAAGAGGAATGGTGAAGCGGTCACCGAAGCCGCGCACACCCATCAGCGTTCCAAAGTAGTGATCGAAGGAGCGGTTCTCCTGCATCAGGATCACCACGTGCTCGACGTCCTTGATCGTGCCGGTCTTGTTGTTGGCCGGAATGGCGAGCGCGCGGCGGATGCTGGGCGGAAAGGCCGAGAGCGCGAGGGCGGCGGCGCCGGTGGTGGCGGTGCCGGTGAGGAACTTGCGACGTGAATTCGTCATGGATCTGTTCTTCTCTTGTTGGGGTATGGCGTAGGACTTGGCGCGGAACTCAGGGGGCGCAGCTCTTCACGGGGGCTGCACCAGTGTCGGGTTGTGTGGTGGGGGTGGTCGGGGGCGTCGGCGTGCCGACGGAGCCACCGCCTCCGCCGCTGCCGCCGCAGGCGGACAGGACGCAGGCCAGGAGGAGCGCGGGTGCGAGACGCGCGAGGAGATGGGAGGGAACTTGCATGGTTGGGGTCCTCTTGGGGCGTTGTTATCTTGTGGCTGAAGGTGATCGGGGTCAGGGCAGGGTCGACAGCGGCTGGCCCGACTTGAAGATGCTGTTGAGCTCGGCGCTGGTAAGGGCGCGGTTCCAGATCGCGAAGTCGTTGAAGTCCATGGCGCCGCGTGGTGAGGCGCTCTGCCGCTTGTAGTAAAGGCCGGAACCGTCCTCGTTCAATCCGATGCCGCTGTTGAGGCCGCCGAGCTTCGCAACCAGTGTGGGGGACAGGTCCGTACGGCCCGTCTGGACACCACGCACCGGATCGAAGGCGTAGCCATCCATCTTCATTGCGGCCTTGTCGATCACCATGGCAACGTATGCCCATTGGCCGGCACTCAGGTAGTGCATTCCCTTGATCTCGCCGCGCACATCGCTGCCGGTGCCGGTGTTGAAGCGAAGTTCGCAGTTGCCGAACAGCCCGATGGCAATGCCCTCGTTGGTGCCGGTGTCGTAGTTCTTGTTGGCGATGATCGAAGCGCCGTTGCTCACCCCCTGGCTGCAGGTGTTGTCGGTACGCATCCAGAACCCGATGGTGAAAGCCGTGACCGCGGCGTTGGTGGTGACGTCGTTGTTCTGCACGAGGCGGTAGCCGGCCATGCCGCTGGCGTTCTTCACCGTACTGTCGATGCGCAGCGCCTTGGCCTTGTAGGGCGCAGCGAAGCCGTCGTCGACCAGCGAGCCGCCGTTGGCGTCGGACGCCCACGGCGCGAGCGTGGAGGCGTTCTTGGTGTCCACGCCGGGCAGGGCGTCGAGCGGGTAGTAGTTGACCAGTCCGTTCGCCAGCGTGGGGGCGAGCGTCACCGGCGCTTCGGGCGCGACATACGAGATCTGCGCTGCGAGCGCCACGCTGGCTTCGCCCGCGACGACCGTGTACTGGAAGGCGTAGACCCCGTCGCTTGCCGCGACGATGGGATCGGTGTAGGCGGTGGAGCCGGCCGGCACCGTGGCCACCACCTTGCCGTCGCGCAGCACCTGCACCGCGGAGGTCGTGTTGCCGGCCAGGGTCCACGACAGCACGATGCTGCGTTTGTCCGCGCCCGTCCTGGCAGCCAGGCTGCGCAACGACGTCGAGACCTGCAGGGCCTGGCCGGCGAAGCGGTAGTCCGTCGCCGCCGGCAGCGCGCCCAGGTGACGCAGCACGGTCGGGGCGATGTCGGTGGCGGACGCAAGCGCCAGCAGCGTATCGCCGGCCGCAGCGGCGGCGCCGACGCCAGGCTGGGCCGCCAGCGTCTTGTTGCTCGCGATGAAGATGGTCTTGTTGCTGTTGTCCTGCAGGCCGGTGGCGCTGCCGAAGGCATCGAGGCCGTGGCCGGTGGTGAGGATCACCAGCCAGTCTTCCTTCGGGTCGTTGGTGGTGCGCTGCGCGATGCGGGCGAGCAGCTTGCCTACGCCGGTGGCGGTGTCGGCGATGGAGCGCTGGTAGGCGTCGCTCTTCAGGCCGTTGCCTGCGGCCGTGGCCGGCGCGCCGTACTGCGCCACCAGCAGGTCGTAGCCGGCGTCGATGAATTGCGCGGTGCGGTCGGTGACGCAGGCGTCGGCGCCCGCGCAGTCGACGGCACTGTCCACCGTGCCCGCTTCGTTCGCGAGCAGCAGCGGATAGAGAGAGCCGGCAGTGACGGATGCCGTCCTGTAGCCGGCTGCCTTGTTGTTTTGCCTGGCGAGAGCGAAGACGGAGGGCGCGAGCTTGATGTCGATGCGCTGGTCGGTTGTGTCCCAGCGCACGTTGTGGCGCTGGGCCCAGGTGCCGGTGAGGAGCGTGGCCCAGCCGGGGCCGTCGGTGGTGCGCTGTTCGCTCGGCGTGCCGTTGGCGCCGCCGGTCCAGGCCGGCGCGACCCGCAGCGATTGCAGGGCCGGCACCTTGTTCTGCGCCATCGCATCGCGAAGCGCCGAATGCGTGAGGCCGTCGATCTCGACGACCAGTGCCTTGGGTCCGCTCTTGCCCTGGTTGACCGACGGCGGTGGCGTATTGCCGCCGCCGCCGCTGGCCGGTGGCGTGCCGACGAGCGGGATGCCCGTGCCGCCGCCTCCTCCGCCACCGCAAGCCGCGAGAAGCAGCAGTACGCAAGCGCTTCCCCACGCCCGCGCACGACGCGCGTTCATTCCTCTGGTCATGTTTTCCCTCGAAGTATTGAGATGCCGGCCCGTGGCTCGAGCCCTGGGCTTGCGTGTTTCCACATGTGTTTGTGCAAGAGAATGCATTTGCAACAAAACACACAAATGCTCTGAATGCCTCGAATATTGCGTTTGCCGAGTGACAGCGGTTTGACAAGCTCTCCGAACTCCGAAGTCAGAAAAAGAAACGGGGCCCGAGGGCCCCGTGAGAGAGAAAAATGAAAAGGAGGAACGTCGCGGCTCAGCGAATCTGCGTCTCGTATTCCTTCGCGACCTCGGCGAGATTCGTCCAGAAGCCCTGGGGCTTGTTTCCCGCGAGCACGTCGATGAGCACATCGACATGCGCGTGCCAGCCGCCCGCCACGCTGAGCATTCCCTTGCGGCTGGCCAGGCGCCTGTGTGTGAGCACGAGCCGCGTGCTGTCGCCCTGCGGCGTGAGTTCGAAGCTGACTTCCGATGGCGCGGCGCTTCCTTCGTCCCAGCTGATGGTCAGCAGCTTCTGCGGCTCGATGCGCAGCAGCCGCGATTTCTGGTGGATCGGCTCGCGGCACTCGGCGAAGCGGTCGGGCGCCACTTCACCGGTTAGCTTCGTGTGTTCGAAGCGCAGCTCGAAGAGTTCGCCGGACTGCTTCGGCAACACGCCGCCTGCCAGCCAGGCGGCGCGTTTGTCGGAATCGACCAGATAGGCCCATACGCGCTCGATGGGGGCGGGCAGGGTGCGCTCCATGCGCAGGGTGCCGGTCTCGACCTGGGTGCCCAGGCTGTGCTTGATCGTCATTTGCAGTCTCTCCTTGGGTTGGATGGATGAATGAAGGAAGAAAGAGGCTCACTTCCTGCGGGATGCCGCATCGCGCCGCAGTTCCTGCTCCAGCGCGTCGAGACGGTTGCTCCAGAAGCCTTCGTAGTAGCTCAGCCACGCATCGGCCATGGCCAGCGCGGACGGCTCCAGCCGGCAGACGTGTGCGCGGCCCTGCACGGTGCGCGAGACGAGGCCCGCGCGCTCCAGCGTCTTCACGTGCTTGGATGCTCCCGCGAAGGACATGCGAAAGGGCGCGCCCAGTTCCCCCACGCTGCACTCGCCGTGCGACAGCAGCTGCAGCATGGTGCGCCGCGTGCTGTCGGCGAGGGCGTGGAAGACGGCGTCGAGCCGGTCGTCTGCAAGTTCTAGTTCAACCATGAGGTTGAATATAGATCGATTCCGATCGATGTTCAACCGAACGGTTTAGCAAAGCAGGGTTGTTACACCCGATACACCCGGGACGAGAAACACCGTCGGGAGGGTGGATCGCCACAAGGGGCGCTCCTAGCATTCGCTTCGTTCCATCCACTCGCAGAAAGAAAGAGAAAACGAAATGAACCCTTTCATCCAGCGCCGAACCCTGTTGCTCGGTGCCTCGGTGCTGCCGCTCGCCGGCGCGTGCACCGCGTGGCCTAGCACCGAATCGCAGTCTTCCGCCGAGGCCCGGCTTGCCGCGCTCGAAAGCGCCGCGGGTGGCCGCCTGGGCGTGGTCGGCTTCAACACCGGCAGCGGCGCGCGCATCCAGCATCGGGCGCACGAGCGCTTTCCGCTGTGCAGCACCTTCAAGCTGATGCTGGCGGCCGCCGTGCTCGAACGCAGCGCGAAGGACGCCAGCCTGCTGCCGAGGAACGTGAGCTACGGCAAGGGCGACCTGATCGACCATTCGCCGATCACCGAGAAGCACGTCGCCACCGGCATGACGGTGGCCGGGATGTGCGCCGCCACCATCCAGTACAGCGACAACGCCGCCGCCAACCTGCTGCTGAAGGTGCTGGGCGGACCGTCCGCCGTCACCGCCTTCGCGCGCGGCATCGGCGACCAGGCCTTCAGGCTGGACCGCACCGAACCCGAGCTCAACACCAGCATTCCCGGCGATCCCCGCGACACGACGACGCCGGCGGCCATGAGCGACAGCATCCAGCGCCTCGTGCTGGGCGATGCGCTGGGCGCCGGGCAGCGCGACCAGCTGCGCACCTGGCTGCTGGGCAACACCACCAGCACCGAGCGCTTCCTGGCGGGCGTTCCCGCAGGCTGGAAGGTGGGCGACAAGACCGGGGCGGGCTCCTACGGCTCGACCAACGATGTCGGCGTGCTGTGGCCACCGACCGGTGCGCCCATCGTGCTGTCCGTGTACCTGACCTTCCCGCAGAAGGATGCCGGGAACCGCAACGACGTGGTCGCATCGGCCACGCGGATTGCTGCAGCGGCTCTGGCAGGCTGAGGCTTCGCGGCTTCAGCGCAGGCCGAACAGCCCGGCCGCGTTGCCCCAGGCGATGCGCTGCGCCACGTCGTCCGGCAGATCGCCCAGCCAGGCCCGGTAGCCGCGCATCGTTTCGTCGTAGCTGCTCCAGCGCTGGTTGATCCAGGTGTCGGAGCCGACCATGAAGCGCCCCGGATGCTTGAGGATCAGCGAGCGCCATTCGGGGCAGAGCCTGCCGCCCTCGCAGGTCAGCCCCGGCCGGTACGAGAGCTCGCCCATCAGCAGCGGATAGCGCTCCAGCATCGCCTGCACCCGTTCGACCGGCGTGCCGCCGATGCCCGTGTGGGCCCAGATGAGGCGAAGCGACTGGCCCTTCGAGGGTGCATTCGCCATCAGCAGGTCGACCGCCACGTCGTCGACATGCGCGAGTACCGCGAGTTTCTCGCGCTCAGCCAGCGCGATCAGCTTCTTCGCCACCGGTCCATTGGCGTTCGCACTCTCGTACAGATGGAATTCGCCGAGGCCTCGATACGGTCCGCTGGCGGTGCCGCGCGCGAGTTCGGTCTGCACCATCTCGTGGATGGTCTCGTCGCGGAACCAGTTGGTGTAGTCCTCGCGGTTGCGATAGAGCCGCACGAAGGGCACGACCGTCACGCCCGCCGCGCGCGTTTCGCGCGACGCAGCCAGCGTCTGCGTGCCTGCGTTGGGGCGCGAGTTCGCGATGATCGCCCTGACGTCGTTGCGCTGCATGCGCGCAAGCGCCTCGGAAGGCGGGAAGGGGCCGGTGTTGCCGTCCCAGGCTTCCTGGTTGTAGTGCAGGTGGGTATCGAAGATGGGGCCCTTGTACGGGCCCTGTGTCCCTTGGGCGAACACCGTGCCGGCGGCCAGGAGCATGGCGATGGCGGATGCGACGGCTCTCATGCGTACCCCTCGTGATGAAAGGAGCCGGATTATCCGGCCCTCGACGCGATCCCGGGCGCTAGAGCTTCTTCCAGTTGAGGCCATCGGCCGAACGATAGGTGCCGCCGCTGGCGCAGCAGCCGCCCGCGCCGAAGGCGCGACGCCCGAGCTTCGCCGTGACCTGGCCCGCATCGAAGCTCAGCGACTGGCGCTCGCAGGCGGTAGGGAAGGGATACGGCTCGGGGGCGAGCACGCTCGTCCATTCGATCCGGCCCTGCGCGCCCTGCTGCACGCGAAGGACTTCGCAGTCGTGTACCACCAGATGAACCGGCTGGCCCGCGAGCGTGCCTTGGAACACCTGCTCGACAGGCGCGGTGCGGATGGCGATTTCTTCGGCGCCGGGTTGCGAAGCGGTGCCGGCGCGGTCGCAGCCCGCGAGGAGCGTGACCACGGCGCCCGCCACGATCGCGAGCATGGTGGGCAGTGGATGCCTGGGCCTTGTCAGCATGGGAAATTGCGTGTTCGAGGAATCGCAGACCGCCAGCGCCCGGCCGCTCGCTCCTCAGGTCTGTATGTATCCCGCTCGCCCGGCCATCGGAGACGGCACAGCCTGCGGCTCCCCCAGCATCTCGCGCACGGTCGACTCGATGGTGTGCGACATCGCATCCAGCGCAAGGTCGTTGGGCTGCGTGCCGAAGGGCTCCTCGATCTCCGCGCCCAGCGCCTCCAGAGCGAAGAAGGTATAGGCGATGAAGGCGACCACCACCGGCGTCATCGGGCCGATCGCGTCCACGAGCCCGAAGGGCAGCAGCACGCAGTACAGGTAGATGGTGCGGTGGATGATGATGGAGTAGGTGAACGGTATGGGCGTGCCCGCGATGCGCTCGCAGCCGCCCAGCGCTTCGGTCAGGCGGCCCAGCGGGTGCTCCATGGCCTGAGCGAGGGTAGGGTCCAGCCGGCCTTTCTGGCGCTGGTCGCGCAGCCATTCGCCCACCATCAGCAGCAGCATGGCGGGCTTGAAGCGCGCGGCACGCAGGCGCGCGCTGTCTTCCCCGGGCAGAAGCCGGGCGAGATCGGCAGAAGGATCGGTGCCTCTCAGCTGATGACGCAGCGCGTGGACGAAGGCGATGAGCCGCATCGCGGGTGTCGTCGCCTCCGAGGGCGCGTCCGCCAGCGTCAACGCCTGCCGCACCAGCGTGCGCGTTTCGTTGAGGAGCGTGCCCCACAGCGTGCGGGCCTCCCAGTAGCGCGAATAGCTCGTGCTGTTGCGAAAGCCCAGGAAGATGGCCAGCGTCAGGCCGATGAGCGAGAAGGGCACGAAGTTCAGCGGCACCTTCCACTGGAAGAGCCTGCCGTGCAGCACCGTCACCAGCACCGCGAAGGCGGTGGTCCACAGCAACTGGGGTGCGATGTCCGACAGGACCGAGCCGCGCCATACGAAGAGCATGCGCAGCCAGTGGGGGCGGGGTCGGACGATCATCGGCGGGGATTATCTCCGCGACGCCGCCGTGGGGACTACAGGACGAACCAGCCCACAGCCACGTAGTGGCTCGTCGTTCCCGCCAGCACGAACAGATGCCATGCCCCGTGGGCATGTTTGAAGCCCGACCGGTTGCGATAGAACACAGTGCCCGTCGTATAGAAGGCGCCGCCGACCAGCAGCCACACCAGTCCCGCCGTATCGAGTCGCGCGGCCAGCGGCACCGCGGCCAGAACCACCAGCCAGCCCAGGCCGATGTAGATCGGCAGCGACGGCTTCTTCGGCGCGCCGTTCTTCGCCGGAACCAGCTCGCGCCGGATGCCGAAGATCGCCGCGCCCCAGATCGTCGCCAGCAGCAGCAGGCCCCAGGGGCCCTGCATGGTGACCAGCGCGAAGGGCGTGTAGGTGCCGGCGATCAGCAGGAAGATTGCGCAGTGATCGGCGCGCTCCCACATGCGCTTGAGGCGCCCGCGCGTGCTGTGAAAGAGGGTGGAGGCGGCGTACAGCGCCACCGCCGAGAGGGAGAACACCAGCGCGCCGGCGATGCGCGCGGCGTCGCCGGTGGGCACTGTCTTGACGAGAAGCAGCGCCGTCGCAGGCAGAGCGAGCAGCAGGCCGAACAGATGGCTGTATCCGTTGAGGCGCTCTCCGGGGTACATCGTGTTCGCCGCCTGCTTTCGCTTTCGGCCTCGCTCAGCGGCCCGTTTCCTTCAGGTAGGTCTTGCGCGCGGCGAACGCGGTGTTCGCGAAATCCGAGAACACGCCGTCGATGCCCGCGCGGAAGAAGGCGAGGTACTCGGCCGTCGGGTCGCCCTTGTAGACGCCGGCCAGGTACTTGGCTTCGTTGCGGAAGGTGTAGCTGTGCACGAAGAGGCCGGCCTTGTGCGCGTCGGCGATCAGGCTGGTGGGCTTGATCGTGTTCACGTCGGCAAGGCCCTTGCCCGCGACGAAGGGCACGATGGTGTGGGCCATGACCTGCGGCTTCCACGGGCCGATGCCGTCGGCGTAGGTCTTGATCTCGGCAAGGCCGGCGGGCGTGAGCATTTCGCCGAACCACTTCGGGTTGCCTGCCAGCGTCCAGCTGTAGGGGCGGCCGTCGACGAAGGTGTAGACGTCGTTGGTGACGTAGATCATCTCGCCGGTCTGGTAGTCGACGTCGTTGCCGTCCACCAGCTGCACAGCGCGGGCCTTCATGCCGGCCGAGCGCAGGTACTTCAGGCTCTCGGGCTCGAAGCTCTGCACGAAGATCGGCGCGTCCTTGCGGTTGAGGTCGTTGAAATTCATGACCTTCAGGAGCGCGTCTTCCAGTGGATGGCTGCCCGCCGGGCCGCAGCCGTTGGCGATGGCCTGGGCGTTGTTCCAGATCGGGTTCTTGGTTTCCGGGTACACGGTGAGCGTGCGGCCGGTGGCGGCGCTCTTGGCCTTGGCGATGTCGATCAGCTCCTGGAAGCTGATGATCGGCAGCTTGCCGTTGAGGTCGGTGGGGCGCTGGTCCCTGGCGTCGTAGGTGGTGCCGCGGATCCACTGGCGCAGCTCGTCCATCGTGAAGTCGGTGATGGACCAGTCGTTGGTGTGGTCCTCGCCGTCGACGATCAGCGACTTGAGCACCGACTTCGGATCGTTCGGGGCCGTCAGGTCGCTCAGGTACTGGGCAGGGCCGTTGGCCGCGATGGGCGGGTACTTCACGTCCACGAGTACGCCGGGCACGGTGCGCTTGCGGCCTGCGACGGTGGCGTTGGTCTTGGCGACCTCGGCGATGTTGGTGTTGTCGCTCAGCCAGGGGTTGTGGCGCGCGACCAGTACGCAGTCCTTGGTGAGGTGCAGGTCGGTTTCGAGCGAGTCGGCGCCGGCGTCGGCGGCGGCTTCGTAGGCGGTCTTCGTTTCTTCCGGATACAGGCCCGGCAGGCCGCGGTGGCCGATGACCAGGGGCACGGAGCCATCGAGCGTGCCCAGCGGCGTGGGGGCGGGCGGAGCCGGCGTGGGGGCCGGGGCGGGAGCGGGCGCCGGCGGGAGCACCGGCAGGGAGATGCCACCGCCGCTGCCGCCGCCGCCGCATGCGGTCATCAGCAGGCTGCCGCCGACGAGCGTGATTGCTGCGATGGTTGCGAGAACGGGACGGGGCGCAGGCGCGGGAACGCTCTTTTTCATATGTGGTTTTCAGGTGTTGTTGAAGAAGAAACGAAAGCCGCCGGATGCTAGGTATGCCCCGTGACGGGACAGTGACCAGCGGGGGCCTCGAAACTCCATCTGAAACAGCCCGAAAACCAGCGCCGGATCAGCTCCGGCGCGGCTCCGGATCAGGGCCGCGTGCCCACCAGCACGGGCTGGAAGAAGGCACCGTCGACGCGCCGCACGTCCTTCAGCCCTGCCTCCTGCATGAGCTCGCACAGCCGCGTCGTCGAAATGGCGTAGTAGCGCGAGCGCATCACCCGCGTGCTCACCGCCTGTGTGGCGAGATCTTCGGTGACGAAGAAGAAGCCGAGGTCGTAGCGCTCGCCCTTGCCGCCGTCATCGAAGTCCCAGACCTGGAACAGCACGTGCCGCTTGCCGCTGTCCACTCGCGCGCCGTAGTGCTTAACGAGGTTGCTGCCGCGCTCTTCCTTCGCGTAGTCGCGCACGCTGACCACGCAGCCGCCGCCGGGGCGCAGGCAGGCCGTCATCTGGCGCAGGGCGGTCAGCAGGTCGGCGTCGGTCTGCAGGTGCGGCATCGAGTTGTCGCAGGAGATCACGATGTCGAAGCCGCCGCCGTGATGCGTGTGCGCCTCGCGCATGTCGCACACCGAGACGTCGATGTCTATGCCGCGCTGACGGGCCTCGTTCTGCGCGCGTTCGACCTCGTTGGCCGACAGGTCCGAAGCCGTCACCGCATGGCCGAGCGCCGCGAGGCCGAGCGCCTGCGTGCCGATGCCGCAAGACACGTCGAGCACCTTGCGGCTTGCCTCGCCGCACGGCCATTCGGCCTCGAAGAGCTGCGAGAGCTTTTCGCCCTGCACGCGGATGCTGTCGTTCCAGTCCGGATAGATCAGGTGATAGAGCGGGGCGAGTTCGTCGTAGAAGCGGTCGGTCATGCGCCCATTGTGCGGGCGCGCGCCGGCTAGCGCGGCACCTTGCCGGTGGTGTCCGGCGCGCGCAGGAAGTCGAAGTCCACGCCCTTGTCGGCCTGCGTCACGGTCTGCAGGAAGAGCTTTCTGTAGCCGCGCCCGGCGGTGGGCTCCACCACCGGCGATTCCTTTGCGCGCCTTGCCAGCTCTTCGTCGGTCACCAGCAGCGAGATCTCCCGATTCGCCACGCTGAGGCGGATGCGGTCGCCGCTGCGCACGTAGGCCAGCGGCCCGCCGATGGCCGACTCGGGTGTCACATGCAGCACGATGGTGCCGAAGGCGGTGCCGCTCATGCGGCCGTCGGAGATGCGCACCATGTCCTTCACGCCGGCGCGTGCGAGCTTGCGCGGAATCGGGAGGTAGCCCGCCTCCGGCATGCCCGGGGCGCCCTTGGGGCCGATGTTCTTGAGCACCAGCACGTCGTGAGGCGTCACGTCGAGTTCGTCGCTGTCGATGCGACGCGCCAGGTCTTCGGCGTTCTCGAAGACCACGGCGCGGCCTTCGTGCTCCATCAGCACCGGTTCGGCGGCCGACTGCTTGATGATCGCGCCGCCCGGCGCCAGGTTGCCCCACAGCACGGCGATGCCGCCCTGCGGGTAGATCGGCTGCGCCACCGGGCGAACCACGTCCTGCGCGAAGCCGGGGCCGGCGGCCTCGATCTCCTCGCCCAGCGTGCGGCCCGTGACCGTGAGCGCATCGAGGTGCAGCAGCGGTCTGAGCTCGCGCAGCAGCGTGGCCATGCCGCCCGCGGCGTGGAAGTCTTCCATGTAGTGCTGGCCCGAGGGCTTCAGGTCGAGCAGCACCGGCGTCTCGCGGCCCATGCGGTCGAGCGCGTGCAGGTCGATCTCCAGGCCCATGCGCCCGGCGATGGCCGCGAGGTGCACGATGCCGTTGGTCGAGCCGCCGATGGCCAGCAGCACGCGCATCGCGTTCTCGAAGGCGGCCGGCGTCAGCACCTTGTCGATGGTGAGGCGCTCGCGGGCGATCCGCACCGCCTGCGCGCCGGTCTGCTCGGCGATGCGGATGCGGTCGGCCGTCACGGCCGGCGGCGAGGCCCCGCCCGGCACTGTCATGCCCAGCGCCTCGGCGATGCAGGCCATGGTGCTGGCCGTGCCCATGACCGAGCAGGTGCCCACGCTCGCCACCAGCTGGTTGTTGACGTCGGCCGTTTCCTCCGCGTCGATCTCGCCCGTGCGGTAGCGGGCCCAGTAGCGGCGGCAGTCGGTGCAGGCGCCCACGCGCTCGCCGCGATGGCTGCCGGTGAGCATCGAGCCGGTGATGAGCTGGATGGCCGGCAGCCCGGCCGACGCCGCGCCCATGAGCTGCGCCGGCACGGTCTTGTCGCAGCCGCCGATGAGCACCACCGCGTCCATGGGCTGCGCGCGCACCATCTCCTCGGTGTCCATGGCCATCAGGTTGCGCAGGTACATGCTGGTCGGCGCGGCGAAGCTCTCGTGCACCGAGATGGTCGGAAACTCCATCGGCAGCCCGCCCGCGAGCATCACGCCGCGCTTCACCGCCTCGATGAGCTGCGGCGCGTTGCCGTGGCAGGGGTTGTAGGCGCTGCCGGTGCTGGCGATGCCGATCACCGGACGGTCGAGCGCGGCATCGGTATAGCCCGCGCCCTTGATGAAGGCCTTGCGCAGGAAGAGCGAGAAGCCGCGGTCGCCGTAGCTGGTGAGGCCCTTGCGCATGCCGGCGTTGGCGTTGCCGTCGTTGTCGTCGGGCTCGAACTTGGATTCGGTCATGGGTGTGGGGGGGTCTTCAGGGGCCTATGCGGCATCAGTCCAGCACGGCTTCATAGATGGCAAGGTCTCCGGCGGAGAAGCAGCAGAAGACGACTTCCTCTACCGGCGACGCGGCATCCGCCAGTGCCTCCCGCACCGTGCTCACCGCCAGCCTTGCCGCCGGCTCCACGGGGTAGCCGTAGATGCCGGTGCTGATGCCGGGAAAGGCGATGCCGCGAACGCCGTGCGCCGCCGCGAGCGCCATCGAACGCTGGTAGCACGAGGCCAGCAGCTCCGGCTCGCCCGAGTCGCCGCCGCGCCACACCGGACCGACCGTATGGATGATGAAGCGCGCATGCAGCCGGTAGCCCTTGGTGAGCTTGGCGTCGCCCGTCTTGCAGCCGCCCAGCAGCCGGCATTCGTGCACCAGCTCGGGCCCGGCCGCGCGGTGGATCGCTCCATCCACGCCGCCGCCGCCCAGCAGCGAGGAGTTGGCGGCGTTGACGATGGCGTCCACCCGCAGGGTCGTGATGTCGGCGCGGATGGCGCGCAGAGTGGTCGTAGGGGTCATGTGCCAAGGCATCGTAGGCGCGCTGGCCGGAGTCGGGCAAACCCGATTACGAAAAAGGTTTCAAATACTTACGATTCCAGCGCCGGACGCATTCGCCCGGCACCCGTCGCCGCGTGGCTTCGATCTTGCATGGGGTGCGGGCTGTTCTCAACCCGAGGGAGAGTCGATGAAAAGCTTGTTGCCGTGGCGCCGCGCCGGTGTTTTTCTTTGCCTGGCGTTCGCGGGCGCGGTGGCTGCCCATGCGCAGGCGCTGCAGTTCAAGTGGGGCCACGTCTACGAGCCCACGAGCATCTTCCACCAGCAGGCCGAGTTGGCGGCGCGCAAGATCGCCGAGCAGTCCGAAGGCAAGATCAGGATCGAGGTGGTGCCTTCTTCCAAATTGGGACAGGAGGGCGACTATCCGCTGATGCTGGCCAACGACTCGATGCAGATCGCCTACGTCGGGCAGGCCACGCTGGCCGAGGGCTATCCGCCGCTGAGCCTGGGGAGCTACCCCTTCGCCTTCAAGGACCTCGACCACATGCGCAAGTACCTGGCGAGCCCGCTGCTGGCCGAGCTGATGAAGGGCTACAACGAGAAGAGCGGCAACCGCATGGTCGCCTCCGTCTACTACGGCGCGCGCCAGGTCACATCGGCGAAGCCGCTGGCCAGGCCGGAGGACTTCCGCGACCTGCGCCTGTACGTGCCCGCCGCCGCGGCCTACCAGCTCTTCGCCACCGCGGTCGATGCCAAGCCGGTGACGCTGCCCTTCATGAGCCTGTACGGCGCGCTCAAGAAGAGCGAGGTGGAGGCGCAGGAAAACCCGCTGGACATCGTCAAGTCGAAGAAGCTCTACGAAGTGCAGAAGTACGTGCTGCTGACCGCGCATGTCTACGACACGCTGGGCATCGTCATCGGCAAGGCCGCGTGGGGCAAGCTGACTCCGCAGCAGCAGGCGATGGTCGAGAAGGTGCTGGTGGAAACAGCCAAGTGGACCAACGTCGGCGTGATCGCCGGGGAGCTGGAAGACGAGAAGTTCCTGCGCGACAAGGGCATGACCGTGTCGCCGGCCAACCGGCAGCTGTTCCAGGAGCGGGTCGTCAGGCGCTCGACGCCAGAGCAGCTGGGCGCGCGGCCGGGCGACTATGCGCGGCTGCAGGCGCTGGTGAACTAGGGCGCTAGGGCGTTTCGACGAAGGCGCGTTGCAGCGCAATCGACAGCTCCGCCACCAAGGCCTCGCGCTGGGGTGACGGGCGCCAGAAGCTGCGGGACGCGATGCCACTGGATTCCCATTCGGGATGGTTGCGCGCCGGCTGCGCGCCACGAACCGCGGCCGCCGCGGCGCGCGTGGGCGCATCGCCGTCCTCTGGCGATTCGGTGGCGATGCGCTGCGTGGCCGCATGGCCGCGCAGTTCCAGCGCCTGCGTGAGCTTCAGCTGCCACGCGGCCAGCGTGAACAGCACGCCGTCTTCCACGGTGAGCTCGTGCACGTCGCGCAGCTTGTTGGCCAGCTTGCGCCCGAGCGGCCCCAGGCCCTGCGACACAGCGCCGCCGATGGCGCCGCCGAGTGCCGCGCCCGCGCCCAGCGAGATGCCGGCCACGGCCAGGTCGGCCACAACGCCCACCGCCGCGCCGATGACGGCGCCCTTGCCCAGGCGCAGGCCGGCGTCTTTCATGGCCTCGGGGCTGAAGAAGTCGAGCGTCCAGCGGCCTTCGATGATCGGCAGCGGCGCCTCGTCGGCATCGCCCTGGCGAAAACCGTAGAGCGCGAGCAGGTCGTCGGTGCAGCGCTGGGCCTTGTCGAACACGTCCTTCTGCAGCGCGGCGACCAGGGCCTTGCGGCGCGCATCGTCGGCGAACTCGGTGGACGACACCGTGCGGCGCACCGCCGCGGCATCGACCAGCAGGCTTGCGATGCGCGAGCACGCCGATCCGCGCCGGCGCGCGGCCTCGGCGGCCAGCGAATCGACCACGCCGCGCAGCAGCTCGCGCCGGTCGCGCAGCAGCGTGGCGAGGTCGCCGTACAGGTCCTGCTCGGCGCCGACGAAGGGCGCCGCCGCATCGAAGCGCACCTGCACGTGCAGGCCGTAGGCCGAGAGCAGCTCCTTCCACGCCGGCTCGCGGCTGGCTGCGTCGCGCACGAAGTTGAGCACCGGCAGCACCGGGCGCGCGCAGGAGTTGAGCAGTTCGATCTCGTCGCGGAACTTGGGCAGCACCGGCTCGCGCACGTCGATGACCAGGAAGGCGGCGTCGATCTCGAGCATGGTGCGCAGCACCTTGGCCTCCTGCTCGAACACGCCGAGCGCCTCGGGCCCGCGCAGGAACTGGCGGATGCGCTCCGGTGGCGTCGCCTGCGCGTCGAAGCCGGCGGCAAGGTGCTCGCGCAGCGCGACGGCGTCTTCCAGCCCCGGCGTGTCGAAGAAGCGCACGGCGGCCTCGCCGTTCACGTCGAGATCTATCGATTCGACATGGCGCGTGGTGCCGGGGCGTTGCGACACCTCGCCGAAATCGACGCGCCGCGTGAGCGTGCGCAGCAACGAGGTCTTGCCGGCGTTGGTGTGGCCGACCACAGCGATGCGGATGGCTTGCTGCGTCATGGGGCGATGGCGCTTTCGGGCAGGGCGGCTTCGAGGCGTTCGCTGGCGGCGACGCGTTCCAGGCCAGTGTCGCGCAGCCAGTCGAGCCAGCGCTGCGTGGCGTTGGCATCGGGCGAGTCGGCCAGCCACAGGCGGCATTCGCCGCAATGCGCCAGCACCTCGCGCAGGAAGCGCTCGGTGCCGCGGTCGGGGCTGGAGGCGGCGTGGCAGACCATCAGCATCGTGCGTGGATGGACCCGGGCCAGCTGGTCGAGCAGGGCGCGGCGTGCGGGGGCGCTGCCGTCGATGCGCTGAGCCTGCGCTGCAATGGCCGCGGGCAGCGCGGCTGGCGGCCAGGGCATGTCGGGCGGCAGCTCGAAGCCGAGCACGAAGATGGCGTCTTGCAGTTCCGATGCAGGCAGGCTCGAAGGCGTGGCGCCGCGCAGGCGGCCCGGGTCGGCATCGACGATGGCTGCCGGCGCCATCGCGGCGAAGCGGGCCAGCAGCTTGCGGTAGTAGGGTTCGTGCCAGTCGGGCTGCAGCGCCTTGCGGCGGCTGCGCAGGACGCCTGCGCTCAGCAGCGCCAGCGCAAGGCGTGGCAGCAGTCCGTAGACCGCGATGCAGCCGGTGAGCCACAGCGCCCAGGTGCGTTGCCCGCCTGCGCTTGCGGCGCCAGGGGCGGCCATCACCGTGGCGGCATCGGGCACCGGAAAGCCCAGCTTCGCCGGCAGCCACCCCAGTGCCTGCACGGCACGCACGAAGAATTCCGGCTCGAGGATCGTCGTTTCCCAGCTCAGCGTGTAGCTGCGAAACGCGAGCGCGAACAGCATCGCTGCCAGCACGACCGCGAACGACAGCGACCAGATGCCGTGGCTCACGAGCCCGAAGGCCCAAGGCAGAAGCTTCGCGCGAGACAGCAGCCCCGTGGCCGCGCGCACCAGCACCGGCGCCTGCCCGCGCTTGCCGCCGGCCACGCGCGCAGTGAGCGACAGCCAGATCCAGCCCAGCGAGGCGGTGTTGAAGGAGCCGATCGGCAGCCACAGCCCGACGAGCCACAGCAGCAGCGTCAGCGCATGCAGCCCCAGCAGGCTCGCGAGCGCGACGATCACGTTGATGTGGCGCTCCCCGCCGCCGACCACGTTGCCCGCGAGTCCAAGGCCAGCCACGACGATGAGCGCCGCGAGCCCGAGCAGCACCCAGGGCGCCCATTGCCGGGCACGCGCGAGTTCAGGCTGCAGGCCGATGCGCTCGCCGAGCAGCAGCGCGCGCTCGGTGACCTGGCGGTGGGAATCCGCTGCGCGGGAGGCCGCGGTGCGCAGGGCCTGCGCGTCGTCGAGCGGACCGTTCTGCTCGGTCCATCGGATCGCCTCGGTGATCACCGCGTCTGTAAAGGCGGGTTCGCGCAGCGCGGTGTTGGTCAACAGGGTCCCTTCGCAGCCAGTCTGTATCTGTAGCAGTCATCGAGGCCCGGCGCAGGGCGAGGCCGCGCAAATTATGCCCGGCGCTTTCCGGCCGGCCACGACGAAGAACGGGGCCGCGAGCGGCCCCGTTTCACGGGATGAGCGGGGGGGATCAGCGAAGGCCGAAGAACGAAAGCACGGCAACGACCACCACGACCAGACCGACGATGTAGATGATGGAATTCACGCGAGGACTCCTCTGTGTTGAAGATGAATCCAGCATCGCGCGGGCATCGCGGCCCGACTGTCGGCAGGGGGCGGCGCGTGCTGTAGGCGGGTGTGAAGCGCCGGGCCGGAGGGGGCTGTCAGCGTTTACGAGCGGGGCCCAGCGCGCGCTCCAGCAGCCACAGCATCGCCGTGCGGGTCTCTTCCACATCGGCGCCCGCGTCGATGGCCAGCGCGGCGCGGTCGAAGGCGGCCGAGAGCAGCGGGGTGAGGGCGTCCAGCGAAACCTCGTCCTTGCCCACGCCGGCACGCACGAGGCCCTCGCGCAGCGAAGCGGCCGAGGTGGTGTCGTCCAGCGCCATGATTTCTTCCATGCCGAGCACAGCGGGCCCGTCGATCAGCAGCAGCCGCGTGCGGCCCGGCGCCGTCATCGCGTTCAGGTAGGCCTTGCTGCCTTCCAGCAGCGCCTCGCGCGGCGAGAGCTGCTCGGGCGCGGCGGCCTCGATGTCGGCCGCGACAGCCTGGCTTTCGCGCTGCAGCACCTGGCGGAACAGGTCGCGCTTGTCGGCGAAGTGGTGGTACAGCGCGCCGCGCGTGATGCCCGCGGCCACCGCGATCTCGGGCGTGGAGGTGTCGCCGTAGCCCTTGCCGACGAAGAGGGCACGCGCCGCGTCCAGCAGCGCGAGGCGGGTCGTTTCGGTGCGCTCGCGGTTGGTTATGACCGTCGCCGATGTGGTCTTGCTCATTTACATACAGCCTGTCTGTAAGTTATATTCAATTTACATGCAGCCTGTATGTTAAGTGAAAGGACCCACCGTGAAAGTGACGAGCTACTACCCCGTTCTCATGACCAACGACGTTGCCGGAACGGCGGACTTCTACAAGACGCACTTCGGCTTCACGCCGCTCTTCACGAGCGACTGGTACGTGCACCTGCAGCTGGCTGACGAGCCCTCGGTGAACCTGGCCGTGCTCGACGGCCGGCACGAGACCGTCCCGGCCGCGGCGCGCGGTCAGGTGGCGGGCGGCACGCTGCTGAACTTCGAGGTGGACGACCCCGATGCGGTGCACGACCGGCTGAAGGCCGCCGGCCTGCCGATCCTGCTGCCGCTGCGCGACGAGGCCTTCGGCCAGCGCCACTTCATCACGCGCGATCCGAACGGGGTGCTGATCGACATCATCAAGCCGATCCCGCCGTCGGGCGAATTCGTGGCGCAGTACGAGGCGGGCGCCCTCCCGACCTGAAGGCCGGTCAGGCGCGCAGCGCTTCGTCTTCTTCCAGGCTGTCGCCCAGGAAGCCGCCGCTCTGGTGCGCCCACAGCCGCGCGTACAGCCCGCCCTGGGCCATCAGCGTGCGGTGGTCGCCTTCTTCCACCACGCGGCCTTCGTCGAGCACGATGAGCCGGTCCATCGCGGCGATGGTCGAGAGCCGGTGGGCGATGGCGATCACGGTCTTGCCTTCCATCAGCGTGTAGAGGCTCTGCTGGATGGCGGCTTCCACCTCGGAGTCGAGCGCGCTGGTGGCTTCGTCGAGCAGCAGGATCGGCGCGTCCTTCAGCATCACGCGCGCGATGGCCACGCGCTGGCGCTGGCCGCCCGAGAGCTTCACGCCGCGCTCGCCCACGTGGGCCTCGTAGCCGCGCCGGCCTGTGGCGTCGCCCAGCGTCTGGATGAAGTCGTGCGCCTCGGCGCGTTTGGCTGCCGCCTCGATCTGCTCCTTCGTCGCGTCGGGCCGGCCGTAGGCGACGTTGTCGGCCACCGAGCGGTGCATCAGCGAGGTGTCCTGCGTCACCATGCCGATATGGCCGCGCAGCGAGTCCTGAGTGACGTGCGCTATATCTTGTCCGTCGATGAGGATACGGCCGCTTTCCAGGTCGTGGAAGCGCAGCAGCAGGTTCACCAGCGTCGACTTGCCCGCGCCCGAGCGGCCGACCAGGCCGATCTTCTCGCCGGGCTTCACGGTCAGCGTGAGGTCGTCGATCACGCGGCGGCCCGCGTCGCCGTAGCGGAAGCTCGCATGCTCGAAGCGCACTTCGCCGCGCGGCACTTCGAGCGCCCGGGCATCGGCCGCGTCGAGCACGGTGCGCGGGCGCGAGAGCGTCTTCATGCCGTCCTGCACCGTGCCGATGTTCTCGAACAGGCTGGTCATCTCCCACATGATCCAGTGCGACATGCCCTGCAGCCGCAGCGCCATCGCGGTGGCCGCCGCCACGGCGCCGATGCCGACCGCGCCGTGCGACCACAGCCACAGTGCCACGCCCGCCATGCCGGCCGTGAGGCCCATGCTCAGGGTGTGATTGACGATCTCGAAGGCGCTCACCAGGCGCATCTGGCCGTAGCCCGTCTTCATGAACTCGCGCATCGCGTCGCGCGCGAAGCCGGCCTCGCGCTGCGTGTGCGAGAACAGCTTGACGGTCGCGATGTTGGTGTAGGCGTCGGTCACCCGGCCGGTCATCAGCGCGCGGGCGTCGGCCTGCTCCTTGCCGACCTTGCCCAGGCGCGGCACGAAGTACACCAGCGAACCGATGTAAAGAGCCAGCCAGATCAGGAAGGGCCAGACCAGCTGTGCGTCGAGCACGCCCACAAGAATGATCATGGTGGCCACGTACACGCCCATGGCCACCAGCACGTCGGCCAGCACGAACACCGTGTCGCGCACCGCCAGCGCGGTCTGCATGACCTTGGCCGTGATGCGGCCGGCGAACTCGTCCTGGTAGAAGGCCATGCTCTGGCCCAGCATCAGCCGGTGGAAGTTCCAGCGCAGGCGCATCGGCAGGTTCACCGCGAGCGTCTGGTGCTTCACGATGGTCTGCAGCGCCACCACCACGATGCTGATGACGAGGAAGGCCGCCAGCCACATGAGCGTGCCGCCGCGCTCCTGCCACAGGCGCGAGGGCTCCTGGCCCGCGAGCCAGTCGACGATGCGCCCGAGGATCGCGAACAGCGCTGCCTCGAAGATCGACATGGCGGCGGTGAGCACAGCCATCACCGCGATCTTGCCGCGCACGCCGTGCGTGCAGGCCCAGAGAAAGGCGAAGAAGCCCTGCGGCGGCATCGCGGGCTCGGCGGCAGGGTAGGGGTGAAGGAGTTTTTCGAAGAAGCGGAACAAGAGCGAGGTCTCCCGGAGAGCTCAGGACTTTAGCCGTGCATGCATGACCTTGCCCCGAAAAGGTGCGTTCTTCAGGAAGCGTTCAGCGTGCCGCGCGGCTTGCCCTGGCTCGCCGCAGGCGGGCCCAGCCGCTCGCCCAGGAAGTCGATGAAAGTACGCAGTTTGGGCGCCATGTACTGCCGGCTCGTGTAGACCGCGAAGAGCGTCACGGGCGTGGCCTCGAAGTCCGGCAGCAGCCGCAGCAGCCGGCCCTGCGCGATGTCGTCGTCGATCAGCCAGGTGGGCATGTAGGCGATGCCCATGTCCGCGCGCACCGCGTGCAGCGTGAGCGTGGTGTCGTCCGAGCGCATGGCCGGCACCAGACGCAGCGGAAACATTCGCCCGCCCGGGCCCTTGAGCGCAAGGTTGTCCAGGTTCACGTAGCTCGGCACGATGGCGCCCAGCTTCGCGAGGTCGGCCGGCACGGCGGGCACGCCGCCCATGCGCTCCAGGTAGGCGGGCGTGCCGGCGAGGAAGAAGGGCACCCGGCACAGCGGCCGGGCGATCAGCGCGGGCGAGGGCTCCTGCGTGGCGCGCAGCGCGAGGTCGTAGCCGTCGGCCGCGAGGTCGACCTTGCGGTTCTCCAGGTGCATGTCGACCAGCACTTCCGGGTACTTCTCGCGGTAGTCGGCCAGCACCCGGGCGAAGCGCGGCGTGGCGCACCACACGGGCGCGCTCACCTTGAGCTGGCCGCGCGGCACGTCGCTGGTCTGGCCGATGGCGGCCTCGGCCTCGTCGAGCAGATCGAGCGCGCGGCGGCTCTGCTCGTACCAGGCGGTGCCGGCCTCGGTCAGGCTCAGGTGCCGGCTGGAGCGGTGCAGCAGCCGTGCGCCCAGCGACTTCTCCAACTGCGCCACGTGCTTGCTCGCCATCGGCGCAGACATGCCCAGTCGCCCGGCCGCCGCCACGAAGCTGCCCGCTTCCACGACTTCGCGGAACACCCGCAGGCTGGTCATCCGGTCCATGTGCGCATCCTTGTCGAAGATTTCCTGGCAGGAACTGATCCGATGCATCGTAGCCTGTCGATTTCCTTGGAGGAAATGTCTACAGTCGATCCAACGCTTTCATCGAGGAGCATCGACTTGACCCACGACAACACTTCCGCTTCGCCCCGACTGCCCACGTATTTCATCTCGCACGGCGGCGGCCCCTGGCCGTGGATGAAGAAGGAGATGGGCTCGACCTACGACCGGCTCGAAGCCTCGCTGGCCGACATGCCCCGCCAGATCGGCCGCACCCCCGCCGCCATCCTGATGGTGTCGGCCCACTGGGAGGCGCCCGCCTTCACCGTGCAGGGCAACGCCAGGCCGCCGATGATCTACGACTACGGCGGCTTCCCCCCGCATACCTACGAGGTGCACTACGACTCGCCCGGCTCGCCCGAGCTGGCGCAACGCGTGCAGTCGCTCATCGCCGCCGCCGGCCTGCCGGTGCAGATCGACCCGCAGCGCGGCTACGACCACGGCATGTTCTCGCCGATGGCCGCCATCTACCCCAAGGCCGACGTTCCGGTGGTGCAGCTGTCGCTGCGCCGAGGGCTCGACCCCGCCGAGCACCTCGCGCTGGGCCGCGCGATCGCCCCGCTGCGCGACGAGAAGGTGCTGATCGTCGGCAGCGGGCTGAGCTATCACAACCTGCGCAACTTCGGGCCGCAGGCGCACGGAGTGTCGAAGGCTTTCGATGACTGGCTCGACGCTGCCGTGGTGAAGAGCACGGCCGGCGAGCGCAGCGCGCAACTGCTGCAGTGGGATTCAGCCCCGGCGGCGCGCATGGCGCATCCGCGCGAGGAGCATCTGATTCCGCTGATGGTGGCCGTTGGCGCGGCAGAAGGCGAAGCCGGCGAACGCGTCTATCACGAGGACGCGTTCATGGGCGGGCTCGTGGTGTCGAGCTTCCGGTTCGGCGGCTGAAGCTTCAGCCGCGCCGAACGCCATCGGCATCGACCAGCCCCACCCGCGTCTGCCGGCCCCAGGTGCCGCGCCCCGTCAGGAACATCCACCAGCCCCATGCCGCACCCGTGTGCCGCAGGATCTGGAAGGTGAAGGGCTCGACCAGCGCGGCTGCGAAGGCCTGCACGAAGTTGGCTTCGCTGCCGTTGCCGACCCAGCGCCGGTACAGGTGCACCGACCACAGGTGGAAGACGAGGTCGAGCACGATCTTCGCGCCGATCACGCCGGCCACCGGCGCCAGCACCCCGAGGTTGCCGCGCGCCAGGTACACCAGCAGCAGGCCGAAGGCGGCCAAGCCATAGAGCGGCTGCAGCGTGTCGACGGCCTTCACCGGCAGCATCGCGACGCCGAGCCAGCCGTAGCGCCGGTCGCCGACCATCGCGCGGTACCAGAACTGCGTCTGCAGGAAGCCGCCGAACCAGCGGCGGCGCTGGCGCAGGAAGGCGCCGGTGCTGCTCGGCGCGTCGGTGTGCGCCTGCGCGTCGCCGAGCACGCGCACGGTCCACGGCAGGCCGTGGGCCTGGGCGTGGCGGTGCAGGCGGTGGATGAGTTCGTAGTCTTCGACGAGGCAGTCGGTGTCGAAGCCGCCCACCGCACGCACGGCCTCGGTGCGAAAGCCCGCGAAGGCGCCCGAGATCAGCAGCAGGCCGTTGACGCGCATCCATGCGTAGCGCGAGAGGAAGTTGCGGATGTACTCGTAGGTCTGGAACCACTGAAAGCAGCGGCCGGCCAGCGTGCGGCTGCACACGGGCGTGATGACGCCGGTGGCGGCGACCAGTTCCGGCTCCTCCGAGAAGGCGCGGCGCACGGCGCCGATGGCGCGGCCGTCGAGCAGGGTGTCGCCGTCGACCGTGAGCACGATGTCGGTGTCGATGCGCAGGATGCCCGCGTTCAGCGCCACCGCCTTGCCGCCGTGCGGCAGCCGCAGCCAGCGCAGCGACGGATGCAACGTGCTGGGCGCGCTCAGCTCGCCGGGCTCGGGAGCGACGAGTCCGTAGCGCGTGGTGAGCAGCTCGGCCGTGCCGTCGCTCGAGCCGTCGTCCGCGATCACGATGCGCTCGGGCAGGTCGGTCTGGCCGAGCAGGGCGGCCAGCGTCACCGGCAGCACGGCGGCCTCGTTGTGCGAGGCGACGATCACGCCCAGGGTGTTGCGCCGGGCGGCCGCAGCGGGTGAAGGCGCCGGCCGGGGCCGCAGGATCGGCAGCGTCATCCACGCGACGAACAGCAGCAGCACCGTGTCGTAGAGCACGTAGGCCACGCCCACGGACCACGCCCCGACATCGACCGCCTTGAACGCCATGGCGAAAAGCAGCGCCCACAGCACGAGCACGCTCCCGTGGATGAGCCAGCTGCGCAGCGGCGTGGCGGGGGGAGACAGGCGCGGCGACGCGGCCAGGAAGGCGCTTTGCAGAGGATCGTTCAAGGGAAGTGGGCCCGGGCGGCTGTCGATCGGTCGGAGGTTGGTGATACGCAAATACTCGGCCTGCGGTTTCGAAAAGCCCGGGGAATGCCCGGACAATCGCACGCGCTCCCGACTGAGTCGGCCCCCGCCCGAAAATTCCCCGCATGCTCGCACAAACCCGCTACACCCGAACCGCGATCGCGCTGCACTGGCTGATCGCCGTTCTCATGATCGTCAACATCGCGCTGATCCTGCTGGTCGACCGCTATCCCGACGACTGGGTGCGCCCGGCCGTCGACACCCACAAGTCCATAGGCATCACGGTGCTGGGCCTGGTCATCATGCGGATCCTCTGGCGCGCCACGCACCGGCCGCCGGCCATGCCGGGCTCCTACGGCGCCTTCGAGCGCTTCGCCGCCCACCTGGCGCACGGCGCGCTGTACGTACTGATGATCCTGCTGCCGCTGTCGGGCTGGATGCACGACTCGGCCTGGAAGGATGCCGCCACGCACCCGATGCAGCTCTTCGGCCTGTTCGAATGGCCGCGCATCGGCTGGATCATGGCCATCGAGCCGACGGTGAAGGAGACCTGGCACACCGTGCTGGGCGGCGTGCACGAATGGGCCGGCTACGTGCTTTATGTGCTCGTCGGGCTGCACGTGCTGGCCGCGCTGAAGCACCAGTTCCTCGACGGCGAACGCGAACTGCAGAGGATGTGGCCATGAACGCCGACCTCATCGCGCGCATCGACGCGCTCTCGACCCATCACGACGCGGTGCACGAGGGCGTGCGCGTGCGCTGGCGCCGCTTCGGTTCGGACGCCAGCCGGCCACCGCTGGTGCTGCTGCACGGCGGCCACGGCAGCTGGATGCACTGGCTGCTCAATGCGCAGGCGCTCTCGGCCGGCCGCACGCTGTGGCTGCCCGACATGCCGGGCTTCAACGAATCCGACGCACCGCCGCGCGTGGCAACCGGCGAAGACCCGCTGCAGCCGCTGCTCGCCGCGCTGGGCGGCACGCTCGACCAGCTCATCGGCGCGGGTACCGTCATCGACCTCGGCGGCTTCTCCTTCGGCGGGCTGACGGCCGCGCGCTTCGGTGCCGGACGGGGTGCGGTCCGCCGCCTCGCGCTGATCGGCAGCGGCGGCCACGGAACGCTGCGGCGCATGACGGCGCAGATGATCAACTGGCGCGCCGCCCCCCACCGCGAAGCCGAGCGCGCCGCGCTGCTGCACAACCTGGCGGCGCTGATGCTGCACGACGCCGCCGCCATCGACGAGCTGGCGTTCGCCATCCACGACATCTCCTGCCACGGCACGCGCTTTCGCAGCAAGGAGGTGTCGCAGTCGGGCGGGCTGCAGCAGGCGATCGGCACCATGGGCGTGCCTACGCTGCTGCTGTGGGGCGAGTTCGACGTCACCGCAGATCCGCGCCCGCTGGTGGCGCAGCTCGCCGCCGAGGGGCCGGCGCGCGAGGGCGTGGTGATCGACGGCGCCGGCCATTGGGCGCAGTACGAGCGCGCCGACGAGGTCAACGCGCGGCTGGTGAGCTTTTTCGATTGACCTCTACTGCGGCTGCTTCACCAGCCCCAGCTTGCGGATGATGTCGCCCCACTGGTCGTAGGTCGAGCGCGTCAGGTCGGCCAGCTGCTTCGGGCTCGACGACTCGGCCTCGTACGCGCCCTGGCGGAAGAAGTCGCGCGTGGCCGGCATCGCCAGCACCTGCGCCAGCGCGGCGTTGAGCTTCTCCACCACCGGTGCCGGCATGCGCGCCGGGCCGTAGAAGCCCAGCCAGCTCGGCATGTCGACGCCGCTCACGCCCTGTTCGCCCATGGTGGGCACGTCGGGCAGCATCGGGCTGCGCTTGGGTGCGGCCACGGCCAGCATGCGGACCTTGCCGGTGGCGGTGTTCTGGATGGCGTTGGGCGCCGCGTCGAAGTAGTACTGCACACGGCCCGCGAGAAAGTCCTTGGCCGCGTCGGCGCCGCCCTTGTACGGCACATGCACCACGTCCAGCCCCGCCTGCCGCGCAAAGGCTTCGCCGTAGATGTGCGAGGAGGTGCCGGTGCCGAAGGAGGCGTAGCTCATCTTCCACGGGTTGGCCTTGATGTACGCCACCAGCTCCTGCACCGTGCGCGCCGGCACGCTGGTGTGCACGGTCAGCACCAGCGGGCCGCGCGCGCCGAGCGAGATCGGCGTGAGGTCCTTGAAGGGGTCGTAGCGCACCTGCGCCAGCGTCTGCGGGTTCTGCGCCACCACGGAGGAGGGCGCGTACATGAAGGTGTAGCCGTCGGGCGCGGCGCGGATCACCTCCTCGGTCGCGAGGATGAAGCTCGCGCCCGGCCGGTTCTCCACGATCACCGGCGTCTGCAGCACCTCGCCGAGCTTGTTGGCGACGAAGCGCGCCTGCGCGTCCGAGGCGCCGCCGGCCGCCAGGCCCAGCACGATGCGGATGGTGCGGCCCTTGTCCGGAAAGGGCGCGGCGGCATGCGCAAGCAGCGCAGGCATGGCGGCACCGAGCGCGAGGCACGCGGCAATCCGGCGGCGGGAAAGGGGCTTGTCGTTCATTGCTTGACCAGCCCCACCTGCTGCACCATCGCGCCCCAGCTGTCGTAGGTGGAGCGCGTGATGCTGGCGAATTCCTCCGGCGAGGTCGCTCCCGCCTCGTAACCGCCGCTGCGATAGAACTCCTGCACCTGCGGCATCGCCAGCACCTTCGTGAGTGCCGTGTTGAGCTTCGCGACCACCGGCGCCGGCATGCGCGCCGGGCCGTAGAAGCCCAGCCAGCTCGGCAGGTCGAGCCCGGCGTAGCCCTGCTCGGCGAACGTGGGCACGTCGGGCAGCGCCGCGATGCGCGCATTGGAGGCCACCGCGAGGATCTTCACCTTGCCGCTGGAGGCCGTGATGATGGCCGAGGAGGCCGAGTCGAACATGTACTGCACGCGCCCGCCGATCAGGTCCTTCGCCGCGTCGGAGCCGCCCTTGTACGGGATGTGCACCGCGTCGATGCCGGTCTTCTTCACGAAGGCCTCGCCGTAGATGTGCGAGGAGGTGCCCGCGCCGAACGAGGCGTAGCTCACCTTGCCCGGGTGCGACTTCACATAGGCAACCAGCTCCTTCACGTTGTTGACCGGCACGCTGGTGCTCAGCGACAGCACCAGCGGCCCGCGCCCACCCATCGAGATGGCGGTGAAGTCCTTGAACGGGTCGTAGGGCACTTGCGCGAAGGTGTGCGGGTTCTGCGCCATGGTGGAGGAGGGCGCATACAGCAGCGTGTAGCCGTCGGGCTGGGCGCGCGACACCTCGTTGGCCGCCAGCATGGTGCTGGCGCCGGGCTTGTTGTCGACGATCACGCTGGTGTTCAGGACCTCGCCGAGCTTCTGCGCAACGATGCGCGCCTGCGCGTCGGTGCCGCCGCCGGGAGTGAAGCCCACGACGATGCGGATGGGCTTGCCGCGCGCCGGGAAGTCCTGCGCCATGGCCAGGGGCGCGAGGCCCAGAAGGACTGCGGCGCCGATGGCCGAGCCGAAGGCACGGCGGGTGCCGTGGGGTTTCTTCATCGATGTCTCCGTTGGAATGCTCCATTCAATATTGATCTTGAAATCCACAAAAATCCATATTCACCAGGGAATACCCTAGATAAATGACTTTTGATTTTGACAAAATGGAAAGTGAAATCAAAATACGACGAAACAAGCCAAGCCGAGAACGCATTCATGAAAACTGTCGTCCGCACCGACGAGCGCATCCTGACCTCCGACATCTTCGACCGCGACAGCCGCGTCAAGCGGCCTGACCACGGCAGCTGGGCCGAGCCCGGCAAGAGCATTCCGGTCTATCACCGCTGCGGCGTGCTGGTGGTGGGCGGCGGCCCCTCGGGCACCGCCGCCGCGGCCGCCGCCGCCCGCGCGGGCGCCGACGTTGCGCTGCTGGAGCGCTACAACCACCTGGGCGGCCTGTCGACCGGCGGCCTGGTCATCTGGATCGACCGCATGACCGACTGGGAGGGCAAGCTGGTGATCCGCGGCTTCGCCGAAGAGCTGTTCGACCGCCTGCCGGCCGAGGCCATCGCCGGCCCGGCGCGCGAGGACTGGGGCTCGCAGGACACGGCCAAGGCCGCGCACTGGTCGCAGCGCACCGCCGCCTACCACGGCGTCGTCACCTGGTCGCCCACCATCGACCCCGAGCGGCTGAAGCTGCTCTCGCAGGAGATCGTGCTGGAGCGCAAGGTCAAGCTCATCTATCACTCGTGGGCCGCCATTCCCATCGTGCAGGACGGCGCGGTCAAGGGCATGGTGTTCGAGAGCAAGGAAGGCCGCATGGCCATCATGGCCGACGTGGTGGTCGACGCCACCGGCGACGGCGACCTGTTCGCCCGCGCCGGCGCGGAGTACGTGAACGACATCGAGGAGGCCGACGTGCATCACTGCATGAACACCTCGTGGCTCTTCGGCGGCGTGGACATGAACCGCTGGATCGAATTCAAGGCCGGCCAGCCCGAGGCCTTCACCGCCTTCATGGCCGGCGGGCGCGAGCAGTGCGGCCTGTTCGAGCGGCCCTTCGTCTCGTGGCGCAACGACGTGGCGCTCTTCATGGGGCCGCGCCAGTCGGGCTACTCGGCGCTCGACGTGGACGACCTCACCGCCGTGGAGGTGCGCTCGCACCGCGCCATGGCCGCGCACCTGGACTACTTCCGCGCCCATGCGCCCGGTTTCGAGAACGCCTACCTGATGCTGAGCGCGCCGCAGATCGGCGTGCGCCACGCGCGGCGCCTGGTCGGCGTGGGCTCGGTGCTGCGCAGCCAATGGCCCGACGGCGTGCCGCTGGCTGACGAGATCGGCGTGTCGCCCGCCGTCTCGCCCAAGTTCCCGAACATCTCCATTCCCTACGGCGCGCTGGTGCCCAGGCAGCTCGACGGCCTGCTGGCCTGTGGGCGCCACATCTCCTGCGACCGCAACTCGCATGGCTTCATGCGCGAGATCCCGCAGTGCTGGATCACCGGCCAGGCGGCAGGCGTGGCCGCGGCGCTGGCCTCGCGCGGCGACATCGCGCCGCGCTTCGTCGACGTGGGCGCGCTGCAGTCCGCGCTGCTGGAGCAGGGCGTGCACCTGCGTGCCGGTGCCGGGCAGGGCGACAGCGCTCCGCTGGCCACGGCCGAGGCCGGCGCCTGATGGGCCTGCACTGGAACTCGCGCGGCCATGAACCCGGCAACCCTCCGTCCGCGAGCCTCTACATTCGGGAGTCCCGATCCTGAGAGTCTTGCGAAGGGTTCCTCCATGTCCACCGAAAAGAACGACACCTCTTTCCCCCAGGCCGAACAGCAGGCCGACGCGCGCGGTGAGCGCTCCGACACCGTGAGCGCGCTGGAGCGCGGCATCTCCGTGCTGCGCTGCTTCAGCGAAGACCGTCCGGTGCTCGGCCATGCCGACCTGGCGCGCATGACCGGCATTCCGCGCGCCACCGTCAACCGGCTGGTCGCCACGCTGCTCTCGCTGGGCATGCTCAAGCCGGCGCAGGCGGCCGACCGCTTCATGCTCGGCCCGGGCGTGGTGTCGCTGTCGCGCGTGTTCCTCGGCAGCCTCGACGTGCGCGCCGCCGCGCGGCCCAGCATGCAGGCGATGGCGGAAGAGGTCGGCGCCTCCGTCTACCTGGCCGTGCGCGACGGCATGGAGATGGTGCTGATCGAAGCCTGCCGCCCGCGCTCGTCGATGCTCTCGGCGCGGCTCGACGTGGGCTCGCGCGCGCCGCTGGCCAACTCGGCGCTCGGCCGCGCGTACCTCTCGGCGCTGCCGGAGGCGCAGCGCAACCAGCTCATCGATTCGATGCGCCTGCTGCGCGGCCCCGAGTGGGACAGCATCGCGCCCGGCATGAACCGCGCCATCGGCGAGTCGAAGCGGCTGGGCTACTGCCTCTCGCTGGGCGAGTTCCACCGCGAGATCAACTCGGTGTCGGTGCCGCTCATCGGCCCCGACGGCGAGGTGATGGCGCTCAACGGCGGCGGCGCCGCCTTCGTCTTCACCGAGGAGCGCCTGCGCAACGAACTCGCGCCGCGCCTGCACGACATCGCGCTGAGCATCGCGCGAGACATCGGCGGCCACGTGCCGACGCCCACACCCACACCCACACCCTCGCCGGGCTAGCAGGCCCGGCCGGGGCCCGATCCCCACGACACAAGAAAGAACGGAGACACAGGTCATGCACCTGAGCGATGAAGAAAAGGCCATGTACGACGGGCGAGACGGCCCGGCCGTGCAGAAGGCGATGGACCTGCTGGTGCGCTACGGCGAAGCATTGGGCGCCGAGCGACTGGTCGAGACGCGCAACGTCTGCGCGTCCATCACCTCGACCACGCCCTTCCAGCGCGACTTCGCGCTCGCCAAGGGCGGCGGCATGGACGCGGTGTTCTCCGAATTCAGCCTCGACAGCCAGGAGACCGTCGAGATCCCGAAGTTCAAGGTCTTCACCAGCCACCTCCAACTGGGCTTCGACCCCGGCCAGCCCGAGCGCATGGGCGTGAGCGAGGAGATCGTGCGCTTCTACGAGAAGAGCGAGCGCCATGCCGCCGGACTCGGCGCGCAGATCATGAACACCTGCACGCCCTACCAGGTCGGCAACATCCCGACGCGCGGCGAGCACTGCGCATGGATGGAGTCGTCGGCGGTCGTGTACTGCAATTCGGTGCTGGGCGCGCGCACCAACACCGAAGGCCGCGAGAGCACCGGCGCGGCCATGCTCACCGGCCGCATTCCCTACTGGGGCTACCACCTCGACCAGAACCGCCACGCCACGCACGTGGTCGAGCTCGACATCGATGTCGAGTCGGTACAGGACTGGGGCCTGCTGGGCTACTACATCGGAGAGCACGTGCAGGAGCGCGTGCCGGTGGTGCACAGCCGGCGCGGCATCTCGCGGGTGCCGAACCTGCCGAGGCTCAAGCACTTCGGCGCGGCGGCGTCGTCTTCGGGCGGCGTGGAGATGTATCACATCGCCGGCGTCACGCCCGAGGCGCTCACGCTCGAACAGGCACTGGGCGGGCGCGCCCCGGTGCAGGTGCTGCGCTACGGCGAGGCCGAGCGCCGCGCCACCTACGAGAAGATCAATATCACGGCGAAGGACGCCGAGGTGCAGTACGTGATGCTGGGCTGCCCGCACTACACCATCGAGCAGATCTGGGAGGCCGCGCAGCTCATCGAAGGGCGCAAGGTGCACCCCGACTGCGAGCTGTGGATCTTCACGCCCCGCGCCATCAAGGCGCTGGCCGACCGCAACGGCTACACCAAGATCATCGAGGACGCGGGCGGCATCATCATGGGCGACAGCTGCTCCGCCATGAGCCGCGCCGTACCCAAGGGCACGAAGACCGTCGCGCTCGATTCCGCCAAGCAGGCGCACTACCTGCCTGCCATCCTCGGCGTGCAGGCCTGGTTCGGCAGCACGGCCGAATGCATCGACGCGGCCTGCACGGGGCGCTGGAATGGAGCCTACGCATGAACGCCGCAGTCTTGAACGAACAACAAACCATCGTCATCCGCGGCCGCAAGGTGGTGGGCGGCGTGGCCGAAGGCGAAGCGCTGGTCACGCGCGACCGCATCTCGGGCTGGGGCGGCATCGACCCGCGCACCGGCACCGTCGTCGAGACGCGGCACGAACTGCGCGGCCAGAGCTTCGCGGGCAAGGTGCTGGTGTTTCCGGGCGCCAAGGGCTCATCGGGCTGGTCGGCCATGTTCCACATGACGCGGCTCATGAACTCGGCGCCGGCCGCGTTCCTGTTCAACGAGATGACGACCAAGATGGCGCTGGGCGCCGTGGTCACGCACGCGCCTTCGATGACCGATTTCGAGCGCGACCCGCTCGAATGCATCGAGACCGGCGACTGGGTGCGCGTGGACGCCGACCGCGGCGTGGTCGAGATCACGAAGAAGAAACAGGAAGGTGCCGAATGACCCGACCGCTACGCAGCAACTTCCCGCGCGGCTCCTACCTCTGGTCGGTGCGCAACGCCCACTGGCGCGCGCTAGGCATTCCGGAAGAGGACTGCGAGAAGCCCAAGATCGCGATCGTCAACAGCTCCTCCGAGCTGGCCGCCTGCTTCAGCCACCTCGACCGCGTGGCGGCGGAGATCAAGGAGGCCATCCGCGCGGCGGGCGGCGTGCCCTTCGAGATCCGCACGGCCGCGCCCAGCGACTTCATCACCGGCGCCGGCGCGCGCGGCGCCTACATGCTGGCGGCGCGTGACCTCGTCACCAACGACATCGAGGTGGCCGTCGAAGGCGCGCAGCTCGACGGCATGGTCTGCCTCACCTCCTGCGACAAGACCGTGCCCGGCCAGCTCATGGCGGCCGCGCGGCTGAACATCCCGACGCTGCTCGTGCCCTGCGGCTACCAGCCCAGCGGCGAGTACAAGGGCCACCACATGGACATCGAGGAGGTGTTCATCGGTGCGATGCATGCCGTCACGGGCAACCTGCCGGTGGAAGAACTGGTGGGCATGAGCCGGGAGGCCATCCGCGGCCCCGGCGTGTGCTCGGGCCTGGGCACGGCGAACTCGATGCACATCGTCTGCGAGGCGCTCGGCATGGCGCTGCCGGGCAGCGCGCCGGTCGCGGCGCTGAGCCCGAAGATGATGGCCGACGTGCGCGCGGCCGGCACGCGCATCGTGCAGATGGTGTGGGACGACCTGAAGCCCCGCGACATCCTCACGCCCGGCGCCTTCGCCAACGCGGTGCGCGCGGTGCTGTCCATCGGCGGCTCGCTCAACACCGCCAAGCACCTGCAGGCGGTGGCGACGGAGGGCGAGACCGGTGTCGACGTGTACGGCATGTTCGAGCGCCTCGGCCCCGAGACGCCGGTGCTGGCCGGCGTGCGGCCCATCGGAAGCGATTCCATCGAAGCCTTCGAGGCGGCCGGCGGCTGCCGCGCGCTGATGAAGCAGCTCGAGCCGCTGCTCGACACCGGCGCGCGCACCGTCACCGGCGGTACGGTCGCCGACAACCTGCGCGATGCCGAGGTGGCCAATGCTGAGGTGATCCGCCCCATCGGCCGGCCTGTGGCGCCGCTGCCGGCCATCGTGCTGCTGCGCGGCAACCTCGCGCCCGAGTCGGGCCTCATCAAGACCGGCATCGCCGAGCGCAAGGTGCGGCGTTTCACCGGCCCGGCCGTGTGCTTCTGGACTTCGGACGCCGCCATCGCCGCGCTGAAGAAGGGCGAGATCGTGCCCGGCCAGGTCGTCGTGATGCGCGGCGCCGGTGCCTGCGGCGGCCCGGCCATGGGCGGCGGGGCGTCGCGCGTGGTCTTCGCCGTCGACGGCGCGGGGCTGGGCGACCAGGTGGCGCTGCTGACCGACGGGCATCTCTCGGGCCTGGTCTGCAAGGGGCTGGTGGTGGCCGAGGTGTCGCCCGAGGCCGCGCTCGGCGGCCCGCTCGGGCTGGTGCGCGACGGCGACACCATCACCATCGATCTCGACGCGCGCCGCCTCGACATCGACCTGAGCGACGCCGAACTGCAGGCGCGCCGCGACGACTGGCAGGCGCCGCCGCCGGTGCACGACACCGGCTGGCTGCAGCAGTACCGGCGCAACGTGGGGCCGCTTTCGAAGGGCGCCGTCCTCGTGCGCGTCGAGCGCACCGCGCCCCCGGGCTAGACCTCTTCCGATCACGGCTTTTGCCAACCGGTGCGGACCCCCGTCCGCATCCGGTGGCGCAGCCCTGCGCGGTCGTTCCGAGTTTTTCAACCCAAGAGAAGAAGCAGGAGACAAGAAACCATGAAGAGAATCTTGATGTGGTCAGCGCTGGGGCTCGCCAGCAGCGGCGTCGCACAGGCGCAATCCAGCGTGACCGTGTTCGGCGTGATGGACCTCGGCATCCAGTACACCAGCGGGGCGGGTCCGGGCGGCGGCTCGGTGAAGGCGCTGTCCAACGGCGGGCTTTCCACCAGCCGGCTGGGCTTTCGCGGCACCGAGGACCTGGGCGGCGGCCTGCGCGCGGGTTTCTGGCTCGAAGGCAGCCTGAACCCCGACACCGGCACCGGCCGCCCGAGCAATTCCAACAACCAGGCAAGCGGCGCGGGCACGGCGGGCCCGATCACCTTCGACCGCATGTCCTTCGTGAGCCTGTCGTCGGACAAGCTGGGCGAGCTGCGGCTGGGCCACGACTTCATTCCCACGCACTACAACAGCATCTACTTCGACCCGTTCAACGCCAACGGCGTGGCGCGCGCGGGCAACCTCACCTTCGCGGCCGTGGGCACCGGGCCGCTGCCCACCACCATCACCGGCAGCAACACGGTGAGCTACTGGCTGCCGCCCAACCTCGGCGGCTTCTACGGCATGGCGATGGTGGGCACCGGCGAGAACGACTCGACCCTGGCGAACCGCCACGACGGCAACTTCGCGGGCGCGCGCTTCGGCTTCGCATCGGGCGCCTTCGACGTGGCGGCGGCCGTCACCCGCTCGAAATTCAATGCCACCGCCACCGTCGGCAACTACACGCACGCCAACATCGGCGGCTCGTGGGACGCGGGCTTCGCCAAGTTCTTCGCGCTCTACAACAAGGTGACGGTGAAGCTGGCGGCCGGCACGGTACGCAAGAACACGGCCGAGATCGGCGCGCACATCCCGGCCTTCGAGGTGGGGCGCATCCGCATCAGCTACGCCTACCTCGACGACCGCAGCGACGAGAGCCTGCGCAACGCCAACGGCATGCCGCGCAACCGCGACGACGCGCGGCAGTTCGGCATCGGCTACGTCCACAACCTCTCCAAGCGCACCGCGCTCTACGGCACCTACGCACGGCTGATGAACAGCGGGCAGGCGCGCTACGTGGTCAGCGGCGGCGTGGCGCCGGCGGCCGGGCATCGCTCGACCGGCTGGGAATTCGGCGTGCGCCATCTCTTCTGAAGCGGAGGGCCGTCATCATGCGACGCAGAACACTCGCCCTGGCGGCCCTTGCCGCCGCCACGGCATTGCCCGGCACGGCGGCATGGAGCGCCGACACATTCCCCAACAAGCCGCTGAAGCTGATCGTGGGTTTCGCGGCCGGCGGCGGCGCCGACGTGCTCACGCGCATCATCGCGGAGGGCCTGGCCAAGCAGCTCGGCCAGCAGGTGATCGTGGAGAACCGCCCCGGCGCCGACGGCGTGCTGGCCGCGCAGGCCACCTCGTCGGCCAGGCCCGATGGCTACACGCTGCTGATGGGCACCAACACCGCGATGGTGGCCGCGCCCACGCTGCGGCCGACGCCGCCCTACGACCCCTTCAAGGCCTTCACGCCGATCAGCTCGGCCGGGCAGTTCTCGATGTTCCTGGTGGTGCCTGCGAGCCTGCCGGTGAAGAGCGTGAACGAGTTGCTCGCGCTGGTGGCGTCGAAGCCCGGCGCGCTCAATTCGGCGTCGAGCAACAGCGCCTCGGAGCTCGCGATGCTGCAGCTGCTGGGTGACCGCAAGGTGGTCAACGCGCGCTACAAGGGCGACATGCAGGCCATGACCGACCTGCTGGGCGGGCAGATCCAGATGATGTTCACCACCGGCACGCTGGCGCCGGGCTTCGTGAAGGAAGGGCGCATCCGCGCGCTGGTGACGCTGCTGCCGCAGCGCAGCGCCCTGTTGCCCGACGTGCCCACGGGCGGCGAGCTGGGGCTGGGCAAGCTCACCATCACGCCGTGGGCCGGCTTCTTCGGGCCGCCGGGGCTGCCGCGGGAGATCACCGACAGGCTCTCGCAGGAACTGCAGAACACGCTCAAGCGCCCCGAGGTGCACGCGCAGCTGGTGCAGCAGGGCTTCGAGGGCTATGGCATGAGCCCCGCGAAGTTCACCGAGTTCTTCCGCACGCAGTACGACGCCTTCGGCGCCACCGTGCGCGAGCACAACGTCAAGTTCGAATAGCAGCGGCCTCGCGGCGCCAGAAGGCCGCGTCGGGAAAGCTGCCCGCGCCGGCGGCCGCGTTGTCGGCCATGTGCTCGCGGCGGCTGGTGCCTGGAATCGTGCATGTCACGGCCGGGTGGCTCAGCACGAACTTCAGCAGCACTTGCGCCCAGCTGGTGCAGCCGATCTCGGCGGCCCAGGGCGGTAGCGGCTTGTCGCGCAGCCGGCGCAGCAGTCCGCCGCCGCCGAAGGGCATGTTGACGATCACCGCCACGCCGCGCTCGGCGGCCAGCGGCAGCAGGCGCTGCTCGGCCTCGCGCGCGTCGAGCGAGTAGTTGATCTGCAGGAAATCGAGCTTCTCGGCCTTCAGCACCGCCTCGACCTCGCCGTAGGCCGAGGCCGTGTAGTGCGTGACGCCGATGTAGCGCACGCGGCCCTTTTCCTTCCAGCCGCGCAGCGTGGCGAGGTGCGTGCGCCAGTCGACGAGGTTGTGCACCTGCATCAGGTCCATGTGCTGCGTGCGCAGCCGCGCGAAGGACTGCTCCATCTGCGCGATGCCGGCCTCGCGGCCCGAGGTCCAGACCTTGGTGGCGAGGAAGGGCCTGACCTGCTGCTTCGATGCTGCCAGCAGCTCGCCGGTGGTTTCCTCGGAGCGGCCGTACATGGGCGAGCTGTCGATCACCGTGCCGCCGGCCGCGAAAAGGGCATCGAGCACGCCGGGCAGGCGCGCGTATTCCTCGGTGCCGGGGCGCTGGTCGAAGCCGATCCAGGTGCCGCAGCCGATCACGGGCAGCGCCTCGCGGGTGGAGGGGATGGGGCGGGTGTTCATGGCTGGCTTGGACTGGGGTTGGGCGAAGGCGGGGAGCGCGGCGCCGGCGCACAGCGCGGCGCCCATGCGCAGCAGTTCGGCGCGGGTGAGGTGGAAAGGAATCGTCGGGGGCTGCATCCGTGGCCAGTATCCGACGATGGGAAAGGCGCAGCTCGCCGCAATGTGAAACGCTCTGTGAAGAAGAAACGGCTTTTCCGGGCTTCGGGTTGTGGCTCATGAAATACTGTATGAAAATACAGTTAACAGTCATCGCCATGGGCCTCCCTTTCCTCGATTCCTTCTCCGCTGCCGCGGGCCGTGGCGTCTGGCATGCCGACGAACTCGGCCTTGCCGACGCGCAGGTCGTCGCCACCGGCCATGCCGCGCTCGACGCGGAACTGCCGGGCGGCGGCTGGCCGGTCGGCGCGATGACGGAACTGCTGCTGCCTGCGCCCGAAGCCCATGTCTGGCGGCTGCTGCTGCCCGCGCTGGCGCAGGCGGTGGCCGCGCGGGGCGGGCCGGTGGTGCTGATCGGCGCGCCCTACGAGCCCTGCGGCGCCTCCCTCGCGGCGCAGGGGCTGCCGGTGGAGGCGCTGATGTGGGTGCGCAGCGAGGCCCCGGCCGCGCGGCTGTGGGCCTGCGAGCAGGCGCTGCGCTGCGCCGACGTGTCCGCCGTCGTGGCCTGGCTGCCGCAGGCGCGGGTGGGCGAACTGCGGCGGCTGCAGCTGGCGGCCGCACAGCACGAGGTGCTGCTCTTCGTGTGCCGGCCCGAGTCGGTGGCGCTGTCGGCATCGCCTGCGCGGCTGCGCATCAGGGCCGACCGCAGCCAGGCCGATGTCTCGCAGATCGAACTGAACATCCTCAAGCGACGCGGCCCGCCGCTGGCCGCACCGGTGATGCTGCCGGCGCGCAACGAGCGCATGGCGGCACTGCTTGCCGCCGCCCGGCTGCGGCGCAAGCTGCGTCTGCAGCAGCAGGGCACGGTGCCGGCCGGTGCGGCGTCGGCCACGGTGGTGCGCATCGACGCATGGAAAGGAGGCCCGGATGCACTGGATCGCCTTGCGGTGGTTGCCTGAAGCCGACGCGTCCGACGCCCCGACGCTTCCCACGCTCGAAGCCCTGGGCTGGTGGGCCCTGAAGTACACGCCCCACGTCGCCTGGCTCGACGAAGCCCTGATGCTCGAAGTCTCCGCCTGCGAGCGTCTCTGGGGCGGGCGCATGCAGCTGATGCGCCTGCTGGTGGCCGACAACCCCGTGCCCGACGCGCGCATGCTGGGCACGCAGGGCGCCACCAGCCTGATCGCATTGGCGCGGCTGCGCCTGTTCGCGCGCGAGGAGAAGCGCCCGAAGGACGTGCCCGCCGGCCTTCCGCTCGACACGCTGAGCGCCGCGCGCGAGCACCTCGACCTGCTCGCGCGCCTGGGCTGCCGCACCTGGGGCGAGGTGGCGGCGCTGCCGCGCGGCGGACTCACGCGGCGCTTCGGCGCCGGGCTGCGCGAGGCGCTCGACATCGCCTGGGGCCTGCGTCCCGAAAGCCATTGCTGGCTCACGCTGCCCGACGTGTTCGAGCAGAAGCTGGAGCTGCCCGCGCTGGCCGAGACCGCGCCCGAGCTCATGTGGTCGGCCAACCGGCTGCTGGCGGCGCTGCAGATCTGGCTGCGCGCCCGCCAGCGCGGTGCGCGCGCGCTGGAGCTGCAATGGACGCTCGACCTGCGGCGCCTCAACGGCGTGAACCTGCCGCCGCACGAGCAGCTCATCGTGCGCACGGCCGAGCCTACGCAGGACATGGCGCACCTGCGCCGCCTGCTGTCCGAAAAGCTGGCCCTCGCCACGCTGGCAGCGCCCGCGAGCTGGATCAGGCTGCGCACGCTCGAAACCGACCCGTGGGCCGGCGCCAGCACCAGCTTCCTGCCGGAGGACAACCGCAAGGGCGACAGGCTGCACGAGATGGTCGAGCGGCTCAGCGTGCGGCTCGGTCCGCAGCAGGTGGTGGTGCCGGCTGCGCAGGCCGACCACCGGCCCGAGCGCAAGCAGGCGTGGCAGCCTGCATTGCAGAAGGAAAAGGGGAAAGAGAAAGCGGCCGACGACAGGAGCCGGAAGCAGGCTGCCGCAGTGGCTTCGCAGCCCGACGCCGTCTACCCGCCGTGGCTGCTGCCCGAACCGCTGCTGCTCGAAATGGATGGCGAGCGCCCGTGCTACCGCGGCCCGCTGAGCCGGCTGATCGGCCCGCAGCGCGTCGAGACCGGCTGGTGGGGCGACAAGGAAGAGGGCGGCCAGCCCGCGATGCGCGACTACTACGTCGCGGAAAGCCCCGAGGCCGGGCTGGTGTGGATCTTCCGCGAGCGGCCCGCCGCGCGCTTTTCTTCCGGCGAGGTCCGCTGGTACCTGCAGGGCTTCTATGCCTGAGCTCAGCGGCAAGCAGGAAAGCAGGCGGCAGCCCGCCAAGGTGCATGCGCTGCCGGTGCCGCTGCGCAAGGCACCTGAGTCCAGGCTGCCCGACTATGCAGAGCTGCACTGCCTGACCAACTTCAGCTTCCAGCGCGGCGCCTCGACGCCCGAGGACATCGTGGACCGGGCCTACCAGCTCGGCTACAAGGCGCTGGCCATCACCGACGAGTGCTCCGTGGCCGGCATCGTACGGGCGCATGTGTGCCTGCGCGACATGGAGAACAAGCTTTGCGAATACGAGCGCGAGCACCCGGACGAGCCGAAGATCCCGCGCAACCCGAGCTTCCGCCTGCTGTTCGGCAGCGAGTTCCGGTTCGAGCGCTTCAGGCTCGTTGTGATAGCGAACGACACCGAGGGCTGGGGCAACCTCTGCGAGTTCATCACCGCCGCCCGCAACACCGAGCTGCCCAAGGGCGAGTACCGCGTGGGCTGGGAAGAAAGCGACGTGGCCTCGCTGCAGCATTGCCAGATTCTTTTCGTGCCCAACCGAAACCCCGGCGGCGCGATGGATACGGCCACGCTGCACGAAGACCTGCTGGCCGCCAAGGCGCTGTACGGCGGGAACCTCTGGCTGGCGGTGGAGCTTTTCAACGAACTCGACGACGACCTCTGGCTCGTCACGCTGATGCAGGCGGGGGAGGAGGCGGGCGTGCCGCTGGTGGCAGCCGGCGACGTGCACATGCATGCGCGTTCATGCAAGCCGCTGCACGACATACTGACGGCCGTTCGCGAAGGCAAGACGGTGGCCGAGTGCGGCTTCGCGCTGCAGTCGAATGCCGAGCGGCACCTGCGACAGCGCGTGCGGCTTGCGGAGATTTATCTGCCGCAGATGCTGGAGAACACGCTGGTGGTGATGGAGCGGTGCAGGTTCGATCCGAAGGTGATCCGGGATACCTACAAGTACCCGCTGGAGACCGTGGGCAACCACGAAACGCCGGCGCAGACGTTGGTGCGAAAGACGTGGGAGGGGGCGCTCGAGAAGTACCCGCTCGAAAGATACGCCTCGGGCATTCCGGAAAGCGTCTGCAGGCAGGTCCGCAAGGAGCTCGACCTGATCCTGGAGCTCGAATACGAGATGTTCTTCCTGACGGTCGAGAACGTCGTGAGCTTCGCCAAGTCTCGCGGCATTCTTTGCCAGGGGCGCGGCTCCTCGGCTAACTCGGCGGTCTGCTTCTGCCTGGGCATCACTGCCATCAACCCGGACAAGGGCACGCTGCTGTTCGAGCGCTTCCTGAGCCGCGAGCGCCGCGAGCCTCCCGACATCGACGTCGACTTCGAGCACCAGCGGCGCGAAGAGGTCATCCAGTACATCTACGAAAAATACGGCCGCCATCGCGCAGCCATCGCCGCCGTCGTCATCTGCTACCGCTCCCGCAGCGCACTGCGCGACGTGGGCAAGGCCATCGGCATCGACGAGCGGCTGATCGACGAGTTCGCGAAGGACCACTACTGGTTCGACGACACCGTGCTCGGCGAGCAGCTGCAGCGGGCGTCGGCGCGCGCAGGCGTGCAGGAAGACGAGCTCAAGCTGGAGCACTGGATCGAGATGACGCGGCGGCTCAAAGGCTTTCCGCGCCACCTGAGCCAGCACGTGGGCGGTTTCGTGCTCACGCACACCAAGCTCACGCGGCTGGTGCCGGTGGAAAAAGCGTCGATGAAGGACCGCTCCGTCATCCAGTGGGAGAAGGACGACCTCGAGGCGATGGGCATGCTCAAGGTCGACGTGCTGGCGCTCGGCATGCTCAGCGCGATCCGCCGGGGGCTTGCGCACATGAACAGCTGGCGCAACTCGGCCATCGAGATGCATCAGATACCGGCCGACGACCAGAAGGTGTTCGACATGATCTGCGACGCCGACACCATCGGCGTGTTCCAGATCGAGAGCCGCGCGCAGATGTCGATGCTGCCGCGCCTGAAGCCGCGCACCTACGAAGACCTGGTGATCGAGGTCGCCATCGTGCGGCCGGGGCCCATACAGGGCGGGATGGTGCATCCGTATCTCAAGCAGCGGGAGCGGGTCGCCAAGAAATTGCCCATCCGCTACGAGAAGGACGAACTGCGCCCAGCGCTGGAGCGCACGCTGGGCATACCGATCTTCCAGGAGCAGGTGATGCAGATCGCGATGATCGCGGCCAAATTCACCGCCGACGAGGCCGACCAGCTGCGCCGTGCCATGGCCGCGTGGAAGCGCAAGGGTGGCCTCGGCAAGTTCCACGACAAGCTGGTGGACGGCATGGTTCTCAACGGCTACAAGGCCAGCTTCGCCGAAGCCATCTTCAAGCAGGTCATGGGCTTCGGCGACTACGGCTTCCCCGAGAGCCACGCCGCCAGCTTCGCGCTGCTGGTGACGGTGAGCAGCTGGCTCAAGAACTACGAGCCGGCCTGTTTTCTCGCCGCACTGCTCGATTCGCAGCCGATGGGCTTCTACAGCCCCTCGCAGCTGGTGCAGGACGCGCGCCGCCATGGCGTGGAGGTGCGCCCGGTCGACGTCACGCGCAGCGGGATCGACACCACGCTCGAAGCCCGCGACCCCGGCGCGCCGCGCATGCCGCCCGGCACCGACGAGCGCTATGCCGACCGTCTCGGCAGAGAGAACCAGCCCGCGGTGCGGCTGGGCCTGAACCGCATCGCGAGCCTCAGCGATGGCGGGGCCAAGCGCCTGCTGGAGGCACGCGCGCAGGCGCAGTTCACGAGCACCGAGGATCTCGCCCTGCGTGCCGAACTCGACGGCAAAGACATGGCCGCGCTGGCCGCGGCCGATGCGCTGATCTCGCTCTCGGGCCATCGGCGCCAGCAGGTGTGGGACGCCACCGCGCAGCGGCGCGCGCCGGCCCTGCTGCGAGGTGTGCCGATCAACGAGCAGGCGCTGCTGCTGCCGGCCGCGTCGGAGGGCGAGGAGATCGTGGGCGACTACGCGGCGCTGCGGCTCACGCTGCGCCGTCATCCGCTCGCGCTGCTGCGCCCGCGCCTGGCGCGCATGAAGCTGATGAGCGCGGCGGAGCTGCGTTCGCTCTCCAGCGGGCAGACCGCGCGCGCCTGCGGCATCGTCAAGGGGCGGCAGCGCCCGCAGACCGCCAACGGCACCATCTTCGTCACGCTGGAGGACGAGACCGGCAACGTCAACGTGATCGTCTGGAGCCACGTCATCGAGGCCTGGCGCGAGCCGCTGCTCAAGTCGCACCTGCTCGCGGTGCAGGGCACCTGGCAGCGCGACGACGACAGCGGCGGCAAGGTGCAGCACCTGATCGCCACCGGCTTCAAGGACCTGACGCCGCTCATGGGGCGGCTCGCGCAGAGCAACACGAGCCGGGATTTCCATTGACACGGCAGAGGAGTCGAATGCAACCGATCGTTTTGCGCCTCGCGCCTTGCGGCTCTTTTCGCTAACCTGTTTCCGCCATGTCCGAATCCGCCGTTCTCGCACCCCCCGCCGCCGGCCCCATCGGGCCGCCGCCTCCCGCGCCCGACGTGCCCATTCCCGTGCCGCCGCCGCACCAGCCGCCTTTTCCGCCGCCGGAGGGCGATCCGCCTCCGGCCGAGCCGCCGGTGACCGACCCCGGCTTTCCGCCTCCGGTGACGGAGCCGCCGCCGATGCAGCGTGCCGAGGCGGCAGTGCCCTTCGGAAAGCTGCATGCGCGGCGCCTGCGCGAGATCTACCGCTCGGCCGGCTGGCCGTGCTGCGACACCATCGAGGTCGAACTGCTCGCGGGCGGCTACCTGGAGCGCGTGCGCACGGCGCATGGCCACGAGACGCTGCGCGTGACCGATGCCGGCATCGCGCGCATCGCCGCCACGCTCACCATCAACCGCGCTGCGCTGTCGCCGCACGAGGCGCTGGTGGAACGCGTGGCGCGAGAGATGACGCGCGGCGGCCGTATCGCCTGGCGCGGCCTGGGCCTGCGGGCGCGCCTGCCGCCGCTGGAAGAGGGCGGCAAGCCGCGCTGGTGCATGGCGCGGCCCGACGTGTTCTCGATCCGCAATACCAGCGTGGAGGCCTATGCGCACCCCATCGTTCACGAGGTGAAGGTGAGCCGCGCCGACCTGCTGGGCGACCTGCGCAAGCCCGACAAGCGCGCGGCCTACCTCGACCTGGGCGGCGAATGCTGGTACGTGCTGGGCAACGATGCGAAGGGCCGCTGCATCGCCAAGCCGGATGAGATACCTGCCGAATGCGGCGTGATGGTGCTGGAGGGCGATCGCCTGGTGGTGGCGCGCGCGGCGGTGCATCGCGCCTTCGAGCGCATTCCGTTCGCGGTATGGCTGGCGCTGGCCAAGGCCCAGCCGATTCCGGGCTTCGAGGACGACGCGCAGGACATGCTGGCCTGAAGAAACCAGCTCAGGTGATGGCGTCGTAGCTCCGGTGCGCGATGGCGACCACGTCGTCGGGCAGGAACTGGTTCTGCATCTGGCGCAGGCCCTCTTCGCGGTCTTGCGTGCTGGCGGTGCCGTCGAACATCTGGTCGCAGAACTCGAGCAGGTCCTTCACGATGCGTTCGTGGCGGTAGTAGGCGAGGGCCACGGCGTCGATGTCTTCCTTCTTTGCGCCATAGCCTTCGTGGAACAGCGCTTCTTCGTGCGGCTGGTTCCATGCGTGCCCGACGCCGCCGCCGATGAACATCAGGTCGCGCTCCTTCGGCGCGAGGATGAGCGTGTCCCAGTCGACGATGGCCAGGCGGTCGTCGTCGCCGACGAGCACGTTGCCCGCGTGCAGGTCGGAGTGGCACGGCACCAACTGCGGCGGGCGTTCGAGCAGGATGGATGCGAGCTGCTCGCTGCGGTAGACGATGTTGTCGATCTCTTCCGCGTGCTCTTCCCAGAAGGCGAGGAAACGCATGGCGATGTCGTCGCCTTTCACGTCGTTGATGAAGCGGCGCTGGTAGCGGCGCACGCCTTCGCGCCAGTGATGGTCGTAGCGTTCTCGGGGAAGGGCGGCCGACAGTGCTTCGGGTAGTTCGGTGCGATGGATGGCGCCCAGCGCAGCGCCGAGCGCAACCCACTGCCGGCTCGTCAACGCGCGTTCGAAGCCGTTTCTGCCTTCAAAGAAGGGATAGAGCGCCCAGTCGAAGCCGTGACCTTGCACGCTCAGCTGGCCGCCGGTTGTCGGCAGGGGCGCCATCACCGCTTCGATGCCTTTGTCGTGGTGCAGGAAAGCCGGCACGGCGACCACGCTCCGGTCAAAGCCATTGCGGCGCAGCTTGAGGAAGTACGTGGCGCCGTCACTCGCGTCGATGCGAAAGACGGCGGAGTCCACATCGGCGCCCAGCGGCAGGAACTCGGCGCGGATGTCGTGCAGTTTGTAGGCACCGGCAAGGCATTGCGCGATGGCTTCGTGCGGCAGGTCGGGAGGCGTGAGCATCCGGGGACTTTAGCGCCGGACGAAAGGCAGCCTCAGTGCAGCGGGTAGGAGGCGAGCGCTTCGTGGCGGAACGGGTGTGTGAAGTGGGAGCGGACCAGGCGGAATTCCGTTGCGGTCCAGCGAATGGGCTTCAGCGAAATGGGCCTTGCGGCTCGCTCGGAGTCTCGCGCGATGGTGACGTGTGGATTCCATCCGCGCCCACGGACCTGGAGGGAAAAGCCCGCTTGCAGCAGCACGCAGCTGATATCGCGCTGAAGACGGCGCAGGCCTTCGTGCTCCGAGGGCTGAACCACCGAGACGTCGTTGTTCCACGTGCAGGAACTGTCGAGCGTCAGTTGCAGTCGCCGCGCGCACACTGCGGCGAGCGCAGCGCGCAGCCGGCGTTCGGCATCGCCTTGCTGATCGTCGAGATACTGAAGCGTGAGGTGCAGGCGCTCTTCAGGTGGAAAGGAGCAGTCCTTGGGCCACCACCAGTCCTTGCGATGCGCTTCGATTTCGGCCTGCACCTGAATGGTGGGGAAGAGTCCGACGAGAAGTTGATTCGGCTCGGTCACGGCGTGCTCCTTCAGCTGGTTTCAGGATTCCGGCGGCCACCAGCTTTCGGCCGTCGTGCGGATGACGCGCGCCGCCTGGGCGCGGATGTCGCTCGTGCTGTTGTGGCCCACCTTGAAGGGCCAGGTCGAGATGCGGCCTGTACGGGTGCGGGGTGGCTGCAAGCGTTGCAGCCTGGAGAAGAAAAGAACCTGCGCCGTGGGCGCAGGTGGACTGGCGGTGGTCATGGGCGTCGCCTCGATGTTGTTCTTGGAGACGACGAATTCTAGAGAAATACTGTATGTATGTACAGTATTCGGAGGGTCCGCAAACCCTTGAGAAAAAGGTTCCTCAGGGCTGCGCGGATGTGCCCAGAAGGGCCTCCAGATCGACAGCCGCAGCCATCGCCCTGTAACCGGCATCGCCCGGATGCAGGTGGTCGCCGGAGTCCATCGAGGCCTTGAGCCGGGAGGGGTTCGCCGGGTCGCGCAGCAGGGCGTCGAAGTCGACCACGGCGTCGAAGGCGCCGCCTTCGCGGATCCAGCGGTTCACGGCCTGGCGAACCTTGTCCTTGGCGGGCGAATGGTGGCCTTCGAGCGGCGTGCCCTGCAGCGCCCGCTCGTTCGGCGGGATGGTGCCGGCCATGATGCGCACGTTGTGGGCGCGGGCCATCTCGGCGAGCTGCCGCAGGCCCTGGACGACGGCTTCGGCGCGCATGGCCGGCTCGTCGGGCGCGAAGGGGCCGCCGGGCCAGCCGATGTCGTTGGTGCCCAGCAGCACGATCATGGCGCGCACGCCCGGCTGGGCGAACACGTCGCGGCCCGCACGCTCCAGGCCGGCTCGGCCCATGCCGTCCTTCAGCAGGCGGCCGCCGGAGATGCCGGCGTTCAGCACCGCGACATTGCGCCCCGCCAGCCGCTCGGCCAGCGCGTCGGGCCAGCGGGTGTTGGCGCCGGGCGTGGAGCCGTTGCCGTCGGTGATCGAGTCGCCGAGCGCGACGACGGTGGCCGGCGCCCGGGGTGTCTCGACGATCAGGCCGCTGAAGTAGACGCGGGTGCTCCATTGCGTGGCCGCCGAGGGCAGGCGGGCCGCACCGCTCAGGTCGCCGTCGGCGACGTAGGCGGTCTGTCGCGCGTCGAAGTGGAAGCCAGCCGGCTGACTGGGCCGCGGCAGGTAGAGCGACACGGCAAGCTCGGCGAGCGCGGGCAGGGCGATGTCCACCGGGTCGCTGACGAGGCGCGCACCGGGCGGCACGGTCACGTCGGCCTGCCTGCCGAAACGTAGCGGCCGGTCCGTGCCCTCGACGATGGCCGAACCCTCGCCATGGCGGGCCACGCGTGCGGCGCCGATGTACAGCGGCGTCGTGCCGCCTTCGTTGCTGATCACCACGCGCAGGCGCGATCCGCCGATGCTCAGGCGCGCGACCTGCCGCACGGTCTGGCGGTTGAACTGGAAGGGCAGGCCGGAGGGCAGCACGAAATCGCCGTTCCAGACGGGCTGCGTGCTGGCCATCCAGCTGGGGCTCCAGTAGGTGACTGGGGCGGGTTCGGCTGTCGAAGTTGCGGCCGAGCCGACAAGGGCGAGCGCGAGAGCGCCGTGGCGCAGGGCCGAGGCGAGAGCGGAGGTGGTCATGGAGTTTTTCCGGATGAAAGGTGAAGCGAGGCCACGACTTTCATTCATGCTCGTCCGGATGGGTAGAAGGCAGAATGGCATCCAGACCATTCCATACTCGAATACATCATGGATACCCTGCGCGCCCTCGAAGCCTTCGTGAACAGCGTGGAACTGGGCAGCCTCTCGGGCGCGGCCCGCGCGCTCGGCACCACGCAGCCGACCGTCAGCAAGCTGGTCGCCGGACTGGAACGCTCGCTGGGCGTGCGCCTGCTGCGTCGCACCGCGGCGGGACTGAGCCTCACCGAAGAAGGCCAGCGCTTCCACGAGCGCTCCCGGCGCGTGCTGGAGGACTACGGCGACGCGGTGGCCGACGCGCGCCAAGGCATCCGGCAGCCGCGCGGCCTGCTGCGCGTGAGCGCGCCGGTGACGCTGGGGCAGCGGCACCTCAACGCGATGGCGCTGGAGTTCCTGGGCCTGTACCCCGACATCGAACTGGAGCTGGTGCTCGACGACCGCTTCGTCGATCCGCTGGAAGGCCGCATCGACGTCTCGCTGCGCGTCGGCGGCACCTTGCCGCCCGATCTGGTCGCGCGCTGGCTGGGCTCGTGGCCGCGCGTGCTGGTGGCCTCGCCGGAATACATCTCGTCACGCGGCAAGCCACGCACGCCGCAGGACCTGCTGTCGCACGACTACCTGCGCTACGCGGCGGGCGACGACGGCGTGCTGCTCGACGGCCCCGAAGGCCCGGTCTCGGTGCCGGTGCGCAGCCGCTACCGGGTGAACAACGCGGTGGCCATGCTCGATGCCGTGCAGGGCGGCGCAGGCATCTCGCTGCAGCCGACATGGATGGTGGCGGAGCTGCTCGCGCAGGGCCGGCTGGTGCGCGTGCTCGGCCGCCACACTGGTCCCGCGCAGGAGATGCACCTGCTCTATGCACCGCGCCGCCACCAGCCGCAGCGGGTGCGCGTGCTGGTGGACTTCCTCGCCGAGCGGATGGCGAAGCTGCCGGGGGCGTCGGCGCGTCAGGCAGCCTGACAAGGCCGAGGCCGGCAGCGCACCCACCGGCGAAGGGAGGCGGGCGCAACGCCCGGTGTCTCCGGGTCGGTGCGCACCGCGAGGCAGGCTGATGACCAACGCCGAGCTTGGCTCAGGCGTCATCAGGGTCGGGCGATCAGGCCGCGTCCCGGTTCCGTGCGCGGGCGAATTCGTCGCGGTGCTTCATGAAGCGGTGGTAGGACATCCGCAGATGCAACTGCATCACCTGCCGCGCCAGCTCGCCGTCGCGTGCTTCGACCGCGAGCGTGAGATCGCGATGGTGATGCAGGCTCTGTTCCAGTTCGGCCGTCGTGTAGATGTAGAAGGAGCGCACGATGATGGGCATGTCGATCATCGTCTCCAGCATCGCCCTCAGCCGCGACGACCCCGAGGCCTCCAGCAAGGACCGGTGAAATGTGCGGTTGGCGTCCTGAATGGTCGCAACGCTTCCCGCGCCGCCGGCGGCGATGGCCGCGGCCATCCGGTCGTTGCTGGCCGTGAGTTGGGAAACCAGTTGCTCGCCGCCGCGCTGCGCCGCCAGCGATGAGGCGTACGGTTCGAGAAGCATCCGCAGCTGAAACGTCTCCTCGATGTCCCACTCCGACCACTCGGCCACGTGGATGCCTTGGCCCACGCTGTCGGTGGCGAGCCCGTCTGCCACCAGGCGCCTGAGCGCCGTGCGGACTGGTGTGCGGCTCAGGCCCAGCTCGCGCGCGAGCGGCTCCTCCTTGAGCTGGGTGCCTGGGCTGTAGTGCCCCCCCACCAGGCGCTGCCTCAGGACTTCATATGCCTTGTCTCTGCCTTGCATGTCGTGATCTTCGTTGGCCCTCGTGGATTCTAGGCATGGGCCAAGTTCGCACGACCTGATGTGATGGCTTGAGTGTTTGTACTTTGTTTGTTCTTTTTGGATGCTGATTGTTTTCAATATTAGGTGAAAACCCTTGAAGTGTTGATCCGATTGCTCTTTGTTTGTATTATTTTTGTACTTTCAAGGAGCGAATTCGATGCGTATCGCAATCATTGGTCTGGGTGAGCTGGGTCGTTGCTTCGCTGCCCCGCTGCACGCCGCTGGCTTCGAGGTCAGCGTCTGCGAGGTTCGGCCTGCTGCCGCGGCCGAGGAGCTTGCCGCGTCCATCGGCGCGCCCATCCATCCAGGCCCCGGAGCCTGGCTGGCCGATGCGCAGTGGGTGCTTTCGTGCGTCACCGGCACGACGGCGCTGCCGGTGCTGGAGGCGGTCCTGCCCCATCTCGCGAACGGCGCATCGGTCGCCGACTTCACGACCGCCAGTCCGGCAGTCAAGCGCGAGGCTGCGGCCAGGGCGGCGGCCGCGGGCATCAGATACGTCGACACGGCCGTGATGGGTGCCATCTCGTTGAATCTGGTGCGCACGCCGCTGCTGGTGTCCGGCGAAGGTGCCGGCGACTTCAAGGCCTTCATGGAGCAGGCTGGTGGGCGTGTACAGGTGATCGAGGGCGCCAAGGCGGGCGATGCCATCTCGCTGAAGATCCTGCGCAGCATCTTCACCAAAGGCATGGAAGCGCTGTGCGTGGAACTGCTGATGAGCGCCGAGAAGCAGGGCGTACGCAGCGAGTTGTACGCCCAGCTTGCCGACATCGACCAGACGCCGCTGCGGTCTTTCATGGACATGCTGGTACGAACGCACGTGGTGCACGCCAGGCGGCGAGCGCATGAGGTCCGTGACGCCCAGGGCGAACTGACGGCCCAGGGCCTGTCGTCCGTGGTTCTGCCCGGCGTGGAGCAGCGATTCGTGGCAACCGCATCGGCGCTCGAGCACACGCCGCTGCCTTGCGACGACCCGAGCGTCGAACAGGCGCTCGATTGGTTGCTCACAACCGCCACCGCCACCGCCACCGCCGGCTCCTAGGCTGACCTTCAACCCCTGCTTGTTCCGGGTGCCGAACGCCCCCGGTGCTCGTCCTCGCTCATTTTCTTTTGGAGAACACATTGGCAACCAAAGACCAGATCAAACAGCTTCGCGACCTCGGAGCCGCAACCGTCTACGAGGCCCAGGGCGCCAAAGGTGCGCTCGACCAGGGCATCAAGCCGATCGACCCGACGCTGCGGCTGGCGGGCCCCGCGCTCACCGTCGATTGCCGTCCTGCCGACAACCTCATGCTGCACTACGCCGTGCAGAAGGCCGCGCCCGGCGACGTGCTCGTGGTCGATGCCAAGGGTTTCATGGAGGCCGGCCCGTGGGGTGACGTGCTGACCATCCAGGCCATGAAGGTGGGCATCGCGGGCCTTGTCATCAACGGCTGCGTGCGCGACGCGAACCTCATCATCGACCTCGGGTTCCCCGTGTTCTGCCGCGGCCTGTCGATCAAGGGGACAGGCAAGAACCAGCCCGGCAGGCTCAATGTGCCGATCACCTTCGGCGATGTCCTCATCCATCCTGGCGACATCATCGTGGGCGACCGCGACGGTGTTGTCGTCGTCCCCAGGGACGAGGTGGCCTCGGCCATCTCCAGCAGCCTGGCCAGGGAAGAGAAGGAAGCCGGCCAGCGCAAGGCGATCGAGCAGGGCGCGATGACGGCCGAGCTCCTCAACCTGACCGACACCCTCAAGCGATTCGGCCTCGTCTGAGCGCCCCCATACAAAAAGGAGACATCACGTGCGCAAGTTCATGACCATGGCGCTTTCCTGCGCCGCCTTTCTGGCGCCTCTGTCGCAAGTCCAGGCCGCAGATGCCTACCCGTCGAAGCCCATCCGCATGGTGGTGGGGTTTGCCGCGGGCGGCTCGGCCGACATCAATGCGCGCATCGTCGCCCAGGAATTGGGCAAGGAGCTCGACGGCACCATCGTCGTCGACAACAAGGGTGGCGCCGGAGGCAACCTCGGCGCGGTCGAGGTCAAGCGCGCCGCGCCGGACGGCTACACGATGTTCTACGCGACCTCCGCCGTCGTGCTTGCGCCTTCCCTTTACGCCAGGCCCGGCTTCGACCCCTATGCGGACTACACGCCCATCTCGCTCACCGCGACCATCCCGCTGCTGCTGGTAGTGAACCCCAAGGTTCCTGCCAGGACGGTCAACGAGTTCATCGCTCTCGCCAAGGCGAAGCCCGGGGAAATGAACTACGGCTCGTCGGGATCGGGCGCCTTGCTCCACCTGGGCGGCGCCCTGTTCACCAAGGAGGAGGGCATCCAGGCGACGCACGTGGCCTACAAGGGCAGCGCCCCCGCCGTTGCCGACCTGCTCGCCGGCACCACCCAGTTCATGTTCCTGCCGATCAACGAATCCATTGCGCACGTGAAGAGCGGCGCCCTCCGTGCCTTGGCCATCACCAGCGAGAAGCGATCCGCGCTGCTGCCGGACGTGCCCACGATCCGCGAGGCGACAGGCAAGACGACCATGGACATGGGCGCCTGGCAGGGATTGATGCTTCCCAGGGGCGCTCCCAGGGAGGTCGTCGACAAGGTGACCGCTGCGCTGAAGAAGACGCTCGCGGACAGGCCCACACAGGAGCGGCTCACAGGGCAGGGCTCGGTCGTCCTGGGTAGCGGCGCCAAGGCGTACTCGGACTACATGAAGGTCGAAGGCGAGCGTTGGGCCAAGGTCATCAAGGAGACCGGCGCCAAGGTCGAATGACAACCATAGAGGAGACAAACATCATGCTGAAGAAAAGAACGCTGATCGTGGGCGCCGTCGCGGTATTCGCCGCCCTGGCCGCGGGTGCCCAGGATTTCAAGACCCCCATCAAGATCGTCGTGCCGTTCGCGCCCGGCGGCGCCACGGATGCACTCGCCCGGCTGCTCGGGCCCAGGCTGAGCAAGGAACTGAACCAGGCTGTCATCGTGGACAACCGGCCCGGTGCCAGCGGCCAGATCGGTACTGCGGCCGTCAAGGCTGCTCCCGCCGACGGCTCCACTTTCCTTCTGGCGCTCGATCATTCGGTGGTCGTGGTTCCACTGATCACGCCCACGGCGGGGTACGACGCGGTACGCGACTTCGTGCCCGTCGGCCAGGTGGCCCGCTTCCAATGGACGTTCGCGGTACCGCTGACCAGTCCTGCCAAGTCACTTCCCGAGTTCGTGGACATGGTCCGCAAGGATCCGCAAAGCGGCAACTACGGTGTACCGCTCCAGGGCGGTGTGCCGGACATCATCGGTGCGGCCATCACGCGCAAGGCGAATGTGAAGATGGAGTCGATCGCCTTCGGCGGTTCGGCGCAGCTGATGCCCCAGCTCATCGGTGGCCAGCTCGCCTCCGGGGTGACCGGGGAGCCGGAGGGCGTCCAGATGGCGCGTGGCGGCAAGGTCCGCATCCTGGCCATCTCGGGCGGCAAGCGCTCCTCGCTGCTGCCGGAGGTCCCGACCTTCGAGGAGCTGGGCTTCACCGGTGTCGACGTGAACAGCTTCAACGCTTTCTTCGCGCCCAAGGGCCTGTCACCGGTGCTGGCCGAGAAGTTCAACACTGCGTTGCGTGCCGTGCTCAAGGACACCGAGGTCCAGGCACGCATCAAGGAGATGTCGCTCGATCTGGCGCCCACCGACCTGAACCAGTCCGCAGCCGAGCTGGCCAGGTCGTACGCGTTCTGGAACGATGCCGCGAAGCAGAAGAAATGACGTCCATCGCTTCGGCGGCGTCGGGGCGGGATGGCAGCATGGACGCACCCTTCTCGACCGGCACGCACGCTCCGGCATTTGCCGTGCCGGAAGGCGCCTGCGACTGCCACATGCACCTGTTCGACAACGCCTCGCCGTATGCCGGCCCCGATGTCCTGAAGCACCAGGATGCGACGCCGCAAGACTACCGGGCGCTCCAGCGGCGCCTGGGCACGTCTCGCAACGTGGTGGTGCAGCCCTCCAGCTACGGATTGGACAACCGCGTTCTCGTGGCCGGCCTGAAGGCGTTGGGCGACAGTGCCAGAGGCGTTGCCGTCGTCGATCTGACGGCAACCGCGTCGCAGCTGCGCGATCTCGAGGACGCTGGCGTCGTCGGAGTTCGATTCAATCTGGTGCAGGCCGGTGCCACGCACGAACGCATGCTCGAAGATGTCGCCGAACTCATCCGGCCCTTTGGATGGCACATCCAGATCCATGCCCACGCAGCCACGCTGATCGGCCTCGCTGACCGCCTTGCTCGACTGCAGGTTCCGGTCGTGATTGACCACTATGCACGCCTCAATGTGTCCCCGGAGCTGAGGCCAAGCCTGGAAGACAGCGTCTTTCGTCTCCTTTCCACCGGCTGCGCGTGGCTCAAGCTGTCGGCGCCGTACATTGCGTCGCCCCAGTCGACGGGCTACGAAGATCTTGAGAGTTTCGCGCAGAGGCTATCTGCCATGTACCCCGACCGGCTGGTGTGGGGAACGGACTGGCCCCATGTGACCGAGGGTGGGCACAAGCCGGACGACGCTGTGCTCATGGGGCTGCTCTCGCGATGGTTCTCTGCAGACGAAATCACCAGAATCCTGGTCGACAACCCACGCGCCCTGTACGGATTCGACATCTAGTGTTCTGTGCCAGTAATTCGCTCGCAGAGTCGCGCGAGTGTTTCAAGGATTGAATCGGCTGCGCGCTGGCCGCGGAGGGTGGGCGCCCCGGCTCAGGTGCTGCGTAGCTGTCGCGTGCCGACGGGCGTGTCGGGGCCGGTGCGCACGTTGCGCTCGATGAACTCGCGCGAGATCGCATCCACGTTCGCCGGTGCGGGCGTGTTGAAGGACATGCGGTACTTCAGCAGCTTGCCGTTGCGCACCGCGAGGTAGGTGAACGAGTCGTAGGCCTTGCCGTCGCGCGCGTGCACGAGGCGGAACGAGACGGTGCGGAAGGTCAGCCCTTCGATGCGCACGTCCTTCGTCGGGCCGATCTTCACGCTGGCATACACGCCCTGCGCGGCGGCGCGCTGCACCTCGGCGATGGTGCTTCGGAAGTGATCGTCGAACTGCGGATCGGCGACGCCCGGCTGCCAGCTGCGCTTCATGTCGTAGACGTAGACGTCGATCCAGCCGACGCTGCTCTCGAAGCGATGGCTGTTGCCCAGGCCGGCGTTCGCCGCTTCGTACGACTTGGAATTGATGTAGCGCCACTGCACACCCGTGGGCTGGGCTGGCGCGGATTCGGTCGCCGGCTCCGTGGCCGACGGCGCCGTGCCCGGAGCGCTGGCGCATGCGCACAGAAGCACGGAGAGAAACGCGGCGATCAGCAGTCTCATGAACTGGCTCCGGGAGTGGGGAAGCCGGATGCTACGTGATCGGCGAGGCAGGGTGAAGGCGTCTTCGCGACCCGCTAGGCGGCATGAAGTCCTCGCAGCGGCATCTCTTCTGTGCGCGCATCGCGGCGTTCCGTCTTCCGCCGCTCGATCGCCTCCGCGAGGAACTCCGCATCGCGCGCCACGCCCGAGAAGCGCCCCGATCCCCAGGTGTGCAGCCACGGCAGTCCGAGGAAGTAGAGCCCCGGCTCGTTCGTCACGCCGCGCAGGTGCACGGGCGCGCCGCGCCCGTTGAACACGGGCGCATCGACCCACGCGAAATCGGGTGAGAAGCCGATGCACCAGACCACGCTGGTGATGCCTGCCGCCGCGAGGTCGAGCCGCGTGCGCTCTTCCGGCGGCTCCCACACCGGCGTGTAGACCGAAGGCGGCGGCGCATCGATGCCCTGCGCGGCGATGTGCCTGTCGATCGATGCGTTAATGCGGTTGTAGGTGTCGTCGGCCTGGTCGAGGTTGTCCCGCAGGTTGGGCTGGAACTCGAAGCGGCCGCCATCGAAGCCTTCCAGCAGCCCGTACAGCTCCATGCCTTCGAGCGCGAAGCGGCGCAGGTCGATGTCGCGGCCGCCGTCGCGGCCGGTCACATAGTGGTTGGTGTTGTCGCGCACACCCTCGCGCAGCGGATGCTCGGTGACGGGCATGTCGTAGTACTTCATGTCGGCGAGCCAGTCGACCACCTCGCGGCCCCGGTAGAAGCGCGCGCAGCGCGGCGCGTTGCCCGTTGCCAGGTGAACCTTTCGCCCGGCCAGGTGCAGATCTTCCGCGATCTGCGCGCCCGACTGACCGCAGCCCACCACCAGCACCGCGCCTTCCGGCAGCTGCGCGGGGTTGCGGTACTGCGCCGAGTGGAACTGCGCGACGTCCGTCGGCAGCTTTTCCGCCAGGCGCGGCACGATCGGCTTGTGATAGCCGCCCGAGGCCACCACCACCTGGTCGGCGGTGTAGAGGCCCGCGTCGGTCTGCACGGTGAAGCGCTCGTGTTCCCGCCCGCCGGCGCCCGGCACGCGGAACACGCGCTCCACGGTCACGCCCTCGATGGCCGGCGCCTTCACATGTTCGACGAAGCCCGCGAGCCATGCGTTGATCTGGTCCTTGACCATGAAGCCGTGCGGATCGCCGCCGATGTAGCCCCAGCCCGGCAGCTGGCACTGCCAGTTGGGCGTGACGAGGCAGAACGAGTCCCAGCGCTGCGTGCGCCAGGTGTGGACCAGGCTGCGCTTCTCGATCACCAGATGGTCGATGCCGCGCTGCTGCAGGCAATGGCTCAGCGACAGGCCGGCCTGGCCGCCGCCGACGATGACGACGCTGTAGTGGCTGCGTCCGCCGTAGGGGTGTGACATGGGTGCTCTTTCCTTATCTCTGTCTCTGGATGTGGGCGGGTCAATCGTCGAAGGCGACGACGGTGACTTGCGCATCGGCTGTCGCCGAAAAGCGCGCGGCGATGCCTTCGATCTCGGCCAACTGGTCCATCGCCTGCGAGCAGGCGAAGCCGTACTTCGCGCGCACCCGCTCGGAGGCAATACCCAGCGCTTCGCGTGCGCGTTGCAGAAAGTCGTCGAGGGCGTAGCGCCGGCCGGGCGCGAGGTGTTCCCGCACCACGCTGGAAGGCGAGTAGCAGCGGGTTTCGCTGGCGTCGGGCCAGCGCACGCGGAAGTGCGTCACTGGCATGCGGCGGGCTCCTGCAGCGTGGTGGACGGCTGGATGAAAGCATCGCTGCCGAAGTCCCACAGCAGCGCTTCTTCACCTTCCGTGCGCAGACGCACCTGCCGTGTGGCGTCGACCTCGCCGATCACGCCGCAGGCGATGTCGCGGGCCGAGAAGCGTGCCATCACCGCCGCGACCTGCGCGGGTGCCACGCTGAGCACGAAGCCATAGCTCGGAAACGAAGACAGCCACCGCAGCAGCGGCACGCCATCCGGCCGGGGCAGCGCGTCGAGGTCGATGCGCGCGCCGACGCCCGAGCATTCCAGCAGCATCATGGCCGTGCCCACCGCGCCGGCCATGCTGATGTCCTTGGCGGCGCAGCAAAGCCCGTCCTCGGCGATGGCTGGCAGCAGCTCCAGGTCGGCGCGCAGCCGCGCGGCAGGCGCGCGCGTCGAGGCGTTCCAGTACGGAAACGGCTCTTCGTAGGCGCCGCGCAGGTCGGCCGCCATCACGAGCAGGTCGCCCGGCTTCGCGTCGAAGCTGGTCAGCAGCCGGCGCGCATGCCCGAGGATCGCGACCGCCAGCTGCGGCCTCTCGCTGCGGTTGTTGCTGTGGCCGCCCACGATGGGTACGCCGTAGCGCACGGCCGCTTCGGCGAGTCCGCGCAGCACGTCGTCGGCCGGGTTCATGCCGGTGCTCCACAGCGCGTCGACCACGGCCGTCGGGCGCCCGCCCATGGCGTAGACGTCGCTCACGTTGACCATCACGCCGCAGTAGCCGGCGAACCACGGCATGCGCACGATGAAGTCTTCCACCAGCCCCTCGATGGCGAACAGCAGGTAGCCGCCATGGCCGTCGGGGATGGCGGCGCAGTCGTCGCCGATCGGTACCGCCTGCGCGAGCGCGCCGTGGCCGCCGGGCAGCGAACGGCCCAGCGCCGATACCACGTCGCTGATGTCGCGCTTGTGGGCGAAGCCGCGCGTGGTGCGAAGAGCCTCGGCGATGTCGTGGACGTTCTGCTGCGTCATGCCAGCACCTTCGCGCGCGTGACGAAGCCGCTCAGCGGATCGTGGCAGGGCGGATACCAGCCGAGGTCGGCCCGCATGCGTGCGTGCGGGCGGCCGTGCACCGTGGTTTCCTCGAGCGCGGTCCAGCCCAGCTTCTCGAACAGCGGCACGTTCTGCACCTGCACCTGCGCGAGAAAGATCCTGCAGCCCAGCGCATGGGCGCGCGACACCGCGAGCCGGATCAGCGTCGCGCCCAGGTGCCCCTGGCTGCGGAAGGCGGGGTGCACCGCAAGGCGCGAGCCCCACCATTCGCCGGCCGCTTCGCCGCGATGGATGCGCACCGTGCCCACGACCTGGTCGGGCATGCCGCCGTTGCACGACATCGCCACCAGCAGCCGCGAATGTTCGTCGACGGCATCGCGGTCGTCGCGCGCGAAGATGCCCTGCTCGATGCAGAACACCGCGCGGCGCAGCGCCATCGCTTCGTCGCGCTCCCATTGCTGGGCGGCCTCGCGCACCAGGTACTCGACGGGTGCGTAGTGGTCCGCCATCTCGCAGAGGTCGTCGATGCACAGCATGGTCAGATTTCGCTTTCCTTTTCGTAGATCGACAACGACGAACAGGCGCCGCACTTGCCGCAGCCGGCCTTGATGTCGGCCGAGCGCAGGCCCGCCGCCACCACGCGCTCGCCCAGCGGCGCGAGCAGCGACTTCATGAATTCCGGCGTGGGCGCCGGGTGGTCTTCCAGCGGCGTGCCGCTGATGGGCACGAAGGGCACGACGAAGGGGTACACGCCGCGCGCCAGCAGCTGGTCGCAGGTGTCGAGGATGGCTTCGCGCGTGTCGCCCAGCCCGGCCAGGATGTAGGTGCTGACCTGCCCCCGGCCGAACACGCTCACGGCCGCCTCGAAGGCGCTCATGTAGCGCGACACCGGCACGCTGGCCTTGCCCGGCATGATGCGTTCGCGCACCTCGGGCGTGACCACTTCCAGGTGCATGCCGAGCGTGTCGATGCCCGCGGCCTTCATGCGGTGGAACCACTGGTCGTCGTCCGGCGGCTCGCACTGGCCCTGGATGGGAATGTCGACCGCCGCCTTGACGGCGAACGCGCTCTCGCACAGCACGGCCGCGCCGCGGTCGGTGGCGTTGGGCGTACCGGTGGTCATCACCATGTGCTTCACGCCGTCGAGCAGCACGGCGGCGCGCGCCACCTCCGCGAGCTGCTCGGGCGTCTTGCGCGCCACGGTGCGGCCGGCCGCGAGCGACTGGCCGATCGCGCAGAACTTGCAGCTCTTCCTGCGGCTCTCGTAGCGGATGCAGGTCTGCAGCACGGTGGTGGCCAGTACGTCGCTGCCGTGCAGCGTGGCGATGTGCGAGTACGGCACGCCGTCGAAGGTCTGCATCGCATAGAAGCGCGGCTGCTTCGGAAAGCTGATGCTCGCGATGGGGATGCTGCCGCGCATCACGCGGCTCACGCCGGTGGCGTCGGGCGCCTCTGCCGTGAATGGCGAGTGCCAGGCGGTCGAGGTGTGGACCGGCACCATGATCGTGTGGCCGTCCACCGTCACGGCCTTGTGGTCCGAGGGGCCCGCGCCGCCGCGCCGGCTCGCGACGCCGGCCGAAGGGTCAGCCAGCCGCAACCCGAAGGACTGGAGTTCGGTCATCAGCTGCCGGCTGTCGGGCTGCTGCGTCGTCGAGGGTGTGGTCATGGTCGGGGCTCCGGTGAACGAGGGGTTGCGTGGGGTGCATGGGCACGGTGGTCTGCGCCGGCCGGTCGTTGATGGCGAGCGACAGCAGCTCCGGTCGCGCGTAGTGGCCGACCGAATCCATCATTCGCTTGCGCTTGGCGATCAGCGCCATGTCGAGGTCGGCCACCACCATGCCTTCGCCTTCGGTGAGCGGCGGCGCGAGGTGCTTGCCCTCGGGCGAGACGATGGCCGTGTGGCAGCCGCCGCGCAGCGCCTTCTGCAGGTCGGCATCGGGCGTGACGGCGCGGATCTGCTCGTCCGTGAGCCAGCCGGTGGCGTTGACCACGAAGCAGCCCGATTCGAGCGCGTGGTGGCGGATGGTCACTTCCATCTGCTGCGCGAAGACCGGCCCGACCAGCGAGCCGGGAAACTGCGCGCAATGGATCTCTTCGTGCTGCGCCATCAGGCTGTAGCGCGCGAGCGGGTTGTAGTGCTCCCAGCAGGCCAGCGCGCCCACGCGGCCGACGGCCGTGTCGACCACCTTGAGGCCGGCGCCGTCGCCCATGCCCCAGACCATGCGCTCGTGGTACGTGGGCGTGATCTTGCGGCGCTTCAGTGCCAGCGTGCCGTCGGCATCGAACACCAGCTGCGTGTTGTAGAGGCTGCCGTGGTCGCGCTCGTTCACGCCGAGCACGACGACCATGCTCCGGGCGCGGGCCCGTTCGGCCACCGCCTGCGTGACGGGGCCGGGCACGACCACCGCGCGCTCCGCCAGCCGCAGGTGCGGCGCGCCCTGCAGCACCGGCGGCAGCACGAAGCTGAAGTAGGGGTAGTAGGGCACGAAGGTCTCGGGAAAGACCGCGAGCTGCGCGCCCTTGGCAGCGGCCTCGTCAATGGCGCCGCACACCCGCTCGAGCGTGCCTTCGGGCCGCTCGAAGTCGGGCGCGATCTGGATCGCCGCGGCGCGCACGATGCGGTGAGAAGAGGTCATGGTCATCCCCTGTCCACGACGGCGAGCGCAGCGAAGCCAATTCGGGGAACACCGCAGAACCGGCTTTGCCGGGCTGCAGGTGTTGCCCCCGGCGAGGGGGTTGGCGAAGCGACACGAAGTGCGCGAAGACTGGGGGTGGACATTTACAGCGTCCAGGTGTCGATGACGACCGCGCCCGCCTTCTTGTGCAGCAGCACGAGGTCGAGCACGTCCAGCGGGTTGATCGGCGTGATGCCCTCGATCAGCGCGCCTTCCCCGTGGCCGTACAGCGCCTGCAGCGCGAAGCGGCAGGCATACACCTTGCCGCCTTCCTCGATGAACTTGGCGATCTGCTTGTTGAAGTTCTGGTGACCCGGAAAGGCCTCGTCGCCCAGCGTGGGAAAGCCGCGCTGCACGCCCAGCGTCACGCCGGGGCCGTAGAGCAGGACGGAGGTGTCGTAGCCCTTGCGCTTGAGCCGCGTGGCCTGCAGCAGGTTCACGAAACCGATCGAGCCTTCGAAGGCCACGGTGTGGAAGGTGACGAGTGCCTTCTCGCCAGGCTCTGCCTTGACGTCTTCGAACACCTTCTCTTCGTAGTCGACGAGGAACTCGCCTTTTTCGTTGCGGGGGCGGGTGACTTTGGGCATGGGGTACTCCGGGTTGGGTGGTGGGTACGCAGGTCTTGCGTGCCTTCTCCTTCGCAGGCGATGTGCCAGCGCTCCGGCGGCCTCGTGCGATCAATGCGCGATCAACACGCGGCGGCGCGGGCCGCGCGGGCGAAAAAATCTTTGAGGCCCCCTCGAACGCGGGAACGGTGCGGCCCCGGAAGGCCTGTCGCGCACCGTGACGACGCGCATCCCATGCGATCAATGCACCCGATCAATGGGGTTGATCGCACCTGATCGAAGCATTTCTCTCCCGAGGAGCGGGCGCGGTTCATGCATGTTGATCGGTGGCCGGATGCAATCAATGAATGCGATCAACTTCGCCGGAGCGCCCACCATGACCACGATCACCGCCCACTGGCGCAAGCAGCTGCGCAACACCTCGCGCCCGGCCTACCTGCTGCTGGCCGACCTGATCGCGGACGACATCAAGACCGGCCGCCTCGGCGTGCGCGACCGCCTGCCCACGCTGCGCGACCTGGCCACCGAGCTCGAGCTGAACTACACGACCGTGGCGCGCGGCTACGCCGAGGCGCGCAAGCGCGGGCTGATCGACTCGCGCGCCGGCACCGGCACCTTCATCCGCTCGGGCAGCCCCAGCCTGCGGCTGCGCGGCGGCAGCGGCGCCGAGATGACGATGAACATGCCGCCCGAGCCCGACGACGAGCACCTGATGGCGCGGCTGCACGACAGCGCCAGCCGCGCCTTCGCGCAGATCGACTTCCACGACCTGCTGCGCTACCAGGATTTCGGCGGCACCGCGCACGACCGCGCCGCGGGCATGCACTGGCTGCGGCGCTTCGTGCCCGATGCCGGCATCGACCGCATCCTGGTGTGTCCCGGCATCCATGGCGTGCTGACCGCGCTGTTCTCCCAGCTCGCGCGACCGGGCGAGCTGGTCTGCGTGGAGTCGCTCACCTATCCGGGCGTGAAGGCCATCGCGGCGCAGCTCGGCGTCCAGTTGCATGCGCTGCAGATGGACGACGACGGCCCCATCGCCGACGCCTTCGAGCACGCCTGCAAGACGCTCAAGCCCAAGGCGCTCTACTGCAACCCCACGTTGCTGAACCCGACCGCCGCGACCGTCTCGCGCGCGCGGCGAGAAGCACTGGCCGACGTGGCGCTGCGCTATGCGGTGCCGATCATCGAGGACGACGCCTACGGCATGCTGCCGCGCCAGACGCCCGCGTCGCTCGCCACGCTGGCGCCGGGGCTCACGTACTACGTGAGCGGCTTTTCCAAGTGCTTCGGCGCGGGGCTGCGCAGCGCCTACGTGTGTTCGCCGACGGTGGTGCAGTCGCAGCGGCTGGCGGGCGCGATGCGCGCAACCACCGTGATGGCCTCGCCGATCACCAATGCGCTGACCACGCTGTGGGTGGAAGACGGCACGGCCGAGGAGATGCTGCAGGCCGTGCGCGCGGAATCGGTGGCGCGGCAGGCGCTTGCGGTGCGCTACCTGGGCGACAGCGGGCTGCAGGCGCACCCGGAGGGCTTTCATGCCTGGCTGCCGCTCACGCCAGGCTGGAGTCCGGTGGAGTTCGCCTCGTACCTGCGCACGCAGAACGTGGGCGTGGTGGCGAGCGCGGCTTTCTCCACCGACGGCGATCCGCCCGACGCGGTGCGCATCTGCCTGGGCGGGCCGATGTCGCGCGAGCAGTGCGACCAGGCGCTGCGGCTGATCGCCGACACGCTGGCGCATCCGATGCATCCGCATGCGACGCTTCGAGACGGCAATCACGGTGCGTGAGCGGCACCGGAAGGGTGAACTCACACGGGATTGATCACTTGTCGCATCACGATCTGGGGGGCTGGCCGCTCCCACAGCGCGTCGAGCGCCGACTGGATGCTGTCGAAGGCCCGCGACCGGCTCTTGGGCGAAGGCAGGTAGTGGTTGAAGTAGCGCCGGCCCTCGGTCGGCACGCCCAGCAGCGTGAGTTGGCGCACCGGAAGGCCTGTCGCGTCGACCGGATGCCCGAGGGCGTCGATGAGCGGAACCGCCATTCGTTCGTCCGCCGGAGGCGGCGGCGACGAGCCGGCGCACAGGCCCGAGCGGCACAGCGCGGCGAGCAGTGAATCATCCGTGGTGTCGATCGCGCCGTACCCCGCGCGTCCGTGCACCAGATGGTCGAGGCAAGCGACGAAGGGTGTCTTGAAGGCGCTCGATCGCGCCCGCCAGACGCCGAGCGCGGCGTCGCGCTCGAGCGCGGGGGCCGGGCCGAGGTCGACGCGCAGCAGGCCGGCACGCATCAGCGCCAGCCATTCGAGCCCGCGCGAGATCGGCGGCCCCACGACCAGTTGCGAGATCCGCGGCGCCACCACGTCGAAGAAACGGCGGCGAGACGCCGGCGCGAGTGTGTCGAACTCCACCGCCTGGCGGATGAAGCCGCGCAGCACGCGCAGCATTTCCACCGCGTACTTGTACGGGCTGTGCGCCTCGCCCTTGCGCGCCTCGTCCACGTCGAAGCGCAGGCGCGCTGCAAAGGCTGCGCTGAATTCCGCGCCGCTGCGCGGCGAAGGCGCGGGCCTGGGGACGGATTCCGATGCGAGAAGCGTTTCAGGCGAGAACCCGGCCATCGATGGCAGGGTCTTCTCGCACAAGGCCTTCACTTCGGCAGGCGCTAGCAGTCCGAGCACGCCCCGGCAAGCCGCCGCCGCGTCCGCGCCTTGCGACAGCGCCATTGCTCGCATCAGGTAGGCCGCGCGCATCTCGGCCGAGAGCACGGTCAACAGGTCTTCCTCGAGCAGCAAGCCTTCGGGCCCGCGCGCCGCGCGCCGCAAGGCCAGGTAGGCATCGGTGCAGAAGATCGGCGCGAAGCTGCCCGACAGGTCGAGCGATTGCGCCGGCCGGCACGCGAACGGCATGCCGCTGCGGGAGTGCACGAACATGACGGGCTCACGGCCGCTCGGCAAGTACTGCAGCTCGCCGTCGTCCTCGCGCACGAAGCGGCCGCCACGGCCCGTGGTGAGCGCCGCCACCACGTCCACCGCCACCAGACCGGTGCCCGAGATGCCCACCGCAGACCCGGCCTCGATGCGCGCCTGCAGCGGTGCCGGCGGGTAGGGGGCCATCGGCCTTGCAGGCGATGCCGGCCGTTCGCCGCCGGAACGTGCCAGACCATGGCCGGTGCAGAGGAAGACGTGATCCACCGTGAGTGCCGAACCGTCGCCCAGACGCACGTGCACCCGCTCGTTGGCCACGAGCGAGACATCGAGCGCGCGATGGCGCACCTCCGAGATTCGAAGATGCGAAGGCGCGTTGTCGCACAGCACCGCGTACACGTGCCGCAGGTAGGCGCCGAAGAGCGCGCGCGGCAGGAAGCCGTTGGGGTCGGCTGCGATGTCGCGCTCTTCGCGCAGCCAGTCGATGAACGACATCGCGCCGGTGAGCGGCGCTTCGCCGAAATGGCATGCGCTGAAGCTGTCGAGCTGACCGGTGACGGTGTTGAGCAGCAGGAAGTCTTCCTGCTGCGGCTTGTGCAGGCCTGGGCCCGGCTCGTCGGGGTCGATCACGTGCACGGTGAGCGCGAGCCGTGGCTGCTGGCGCGAGGCGGTGACCAGCCGGTCGAGTACCGCCAGGCCCCAGGGGCCGGCGCCGACGATCGCGATCTCAACCCGCACGGCGCAGCTCCCTGTCGGGCCTGCCCGGCAGCGTGACCAGCATCACCCCGGCGACGATCAGCGCGCTCGCGGCCAGCAGGCTCCAGCTCAGGGGCTCGGCGAGAAAGACCACGCCGAACGCCACGCTCACCAGTGCCCGCAGATATGCGTTGCTGGTGGTGGTGACCGGGCCCAGCGTGCGAATCAGCCTGAAGAAGATCACACTGGCCAGCGCGGTCGACAGCACCGCGAGGGCCAGCAGTGCCAGCGTGGCCTCGAGGCTTGGTGTGAGCGTCCAGGGCCGGTCCATGGCCAGGCTGAAAGGCAGCATGGTGAGCCCGCCGCACAGCAGCGAGCCGGCCGCGGTGACCACGGCGGGCTGGTCGCCGAAGCGATGGCCGAACACAGCCCCGCACGCATACGACGCGCTCGCCCCCAGGACCGCCATGACCGCGAGAAAGTCGCTGCCGCCCAGCGCAGCGTGGGAACCGAGGCCGGCGATCCCGGCGACGCCCGCAAGGCCGAGCAGCACGCCCACGAACTTCGTGAACACGAACGGCGCCGAGCCGACGACGAACACCGACAGCATGAAGGCGAACAGCGGCACCGTGGCGTTGAGCACGCCCGCGAGCCCGCTTGCGATGTGCTGCTCGCCCCAGCCGATCAGCGTGAACGGCAGCGCGCCCTGCAGCAGCCCCTGCACCCAGAGCGCCCCCCAGCGGCCGGGGCGCGTCGGGAGCGTGAAGCCCTTCGCCAGGGCCAGCGCCGTCAACAGCGCCCCGCCGAGCAGGATGCGCGCCGCAGCCAGCGTGGCCGGCGGATAGTCGGCCACCGCCACCTTGATCAGCGTGAAGGAGCCGCCCCAGAGGATCGCGAGCAGCATCAGCAGCATGTATTCGCCCGGCGGCGCCGGGGTTCTTGTCCCTTGTTTCTCAGGCATGGCTCAGCGCCTCCAGGTGTGAGCAATAGTCGGTGAAGCACTCCTCGATCTCCGAGGGCGAAAGCAGGCCGGCGCGGTACTGGAACTCGAGGTGCGTGGCGTCGTGCCATCCGCGGATCAGCATGAGCAGGTCGTACTTCAGCCGGTAGCCGCGATCGGCGTGCCGCGGCGTCGCAAGTCCGGGCGCGTCGCCATCGGCCTGGGGCATGAAGTTGAGCGAGAAGCCGGTCAGCGGGTTGCGGTCCGCGCCGGGCGGCAGGCCGAGTTCGTCGAGCACCTGGTCGAACTGGAAGTCCTGGTGGCGCGCTGCCAGCGCGATGCCGTCGCGCACGCGCTCGACGAGCTGCCCGGGCGACAGCGCACCCAGCCCCGTGACGCGCAGCGGCACCAGGTTGATGAAATCGCCGATGGCCTGCGCGACCTGCGGGTGGGCACGGCCGGCCAGCGGCGTCACGACCACCAGGTCGTCGCATTCGGTCAGCGCCGCGAGCCAGCGGAAATACGCGCCCACGTACAGCACATAGGGCGTGCACTTCAGGCGCCGCGCCGCCGCCACGACCGCATCGCGCAGCGTGCCGCGCACGGCGGCCTCGATGGCATGGCAGCGTTGCGGATCGTCGCAGCGCAGCCTGTCGGGCAGGTAGCGGTGGCGGTAGGGCGCGGCGAGCAGCTCGCGGAAATGCGAGCGCGCGGCCTGTGCCGAGGCGTTGCGCGCGCCGGCCCAGGCCGCGATGTCGCGCATCGACGGCGGGGCATCCGTCGTCCAGGGTCGGCCCGCGAGCCGGGCGGCCAGCTCGCGCCCGAGCAGGCCCTGGCTCGTGCCGTCGCTGACCAGGTGGTGGACGGTCCACAGCAGCCGGCGCCGCCTGCCGGGCAGGACGAGCAGGGTCGCGCGGAACAGCGGCGCGTCGGAGAACAGCGCGATCTCCGCCTCGCCCTCGGCCACGCGCAGCGCGTCGATGCGGCGCGCCAGTGCCTCCGCGTCGAGAGCGCTCAGGTCGCACAGAGCCACAGGAACGTCTTCCGTCGGCACGATCGACTGGCGCACGGCGCCTTCCTCGTCATGGCCGAAGCGCAGGCACAGGCTGTCGTGGCGCAGCGCGATCTCGGTCAGCGCGCGGCCCACCGAGTAGGCATCGACGCCGTCGGGCAGCTCGAACAGCGCGACCATGTTGCACCAGTTGCGGTTGCCGCCCGCGCAGAAGGTGCGGAAGTAGCGCCGCTGCTGCGGGCTCAGCGCGAACCAGCGGGTGCGCGGGGCGGGCGGGATCGGCGCCGGCGCGGCCGAACCGGCCTCCTGCAGCTGCCGCGCCAGCTCGCGCGCGGTGGGCGCGTGCATCAGCAGCAGCGGCTGCGCATGCACGCCGAGCCGTGCTTCGAGCTCGGCGCACAGCCGCATCGCCGCGAGCGAATCGCCGCCGAGAGCGAAGAAGTCCTCGTCGACGCCGACATGCGCCTGCAGCAGCACCCGTGCAATCGCGTCGGCCACTCCGAGCGCGAGCTCGTCGGCATCCGCGTCGGAGGCGGCGGCGTCCGCGCGCGGCGCAGGCGCGGGCAGGCGTGCGCGATCCAGCTTGCCGTTGGGCGTGAGCGGCAGCGCATCGAGCGCGATCAGGTGGCTCGGAATGGCCGCCGCAGGCAAGCGCTCCGCGAGGAAAGGGCGCAGGCTCCGGCGCACGGCCTGTGCATCGGCCCGCGTGCTGAAGTAGCCCACGAGCTGCGCGCCGCCTTCCTCGTTCGTCACGCACACCACGGCCGCGTCGGTCACCGACTCGTGCGACTGCAGCACCGCCGCGACGCCCGCGGGCTCGATGCGGGTGCCGAGGATCTTCACCTGGTGGTCCTTGCGTCCGCGCAGGTGCAGCGCACCCTGCGCGTCCAGAAAGCCGAGGTCGCCGCTCAGGTAGGCCGGCTGCCCGTCGAGCACGATGAAGCGCGCGGCCGAGGGCTCCTCCGGGTCCAGGTAGCCCAGCGAGCGGTGCACCGTGCGGATCGCGACCTCGCCGGACTCGCCCGGGCCTGACGGCTGCAGTGCCTCGTCGAGGATGCGCACGTCGACCCCGGGCAGCGGCAGGCCGCAGCACTGGATGCCCTCGGGCGCCGGGTCGGGCACGCGGGCGCAGAACTTGGCGAGCGTGGTTTCGGTCGGCCCGTACAGGTTGTAGACCGCGCTCGAAGGAAACGCCGCGCGCCAGCGCCCGACCAGCGCACTGCCCAGCGGTTCGCCCGCGAACAGCGTGTGGCGCAGCATGGCGTTGCGCGCGCCCGCGGGCAGCGCCGCCAGGCAGGCCTGCGCCAGCGACGGCACCGCGTGGAGCACGCTGACGCCCATCCTGGCGAGCCAGTCCGGCACTTCAGCCGGTGTCGGCGGGGCGTCTGCCGGCGGCAGGCAGCCGGTCACGCCCGCGACGACCGGCAGCAGCAGGTCGCGCAGCACCACGTCGAACGACAGGCGGGTGAGCACACCCACGCGGTCGCCGGGCTGGAGGCCGAGCATGCCGGCTTCCCAGGCCAGGAAATGCGCGAGGCCGCCGCGCCGCCCGAGGATGCCCTTGGGCCGCCCGGTCGTGCCGGAGGTGAAGAAGATGTAGCAGCCCGCATCGGGCGCGATCTCCGGCAGGCCCAGGTCGTCGAGCGTCCACCCGGCCTGCGGCGATGCGGCGCCCGCGACGCGCCGGATGCCGTCGGCCCCGAGCGGCGACTGCATCGCGAACTCGATGGCCAGCGTGGCGGCCGCCGCGTCCAGCATCGCCTGCTTGCGCGCCGGCGGCAGCGCCGCGTCGACCGGCACGGCGACCACGCCCTCGAGCAGGCAGCCCACGAGCATCGCCGCCAGCCCGCGCGAAGCCACGCCATGCAGCACCACGCGCTCTCCAGCCTCGACGCCTTGCCGGCGCAGCAGCGACACCTGCGCGACCACGAGCGCCGCGAAGTCGTCGCGCCTCATGGCGCCTTCGTCGTCGATCCAGAGCGTCGCCGCACCGGTGCGCAGGCCGTCTCGCAGCAGCGCGGTGAGCGATGGTTGCGGCGCGTTCACAGTGTCACCTCGAACACGTCGGCAAAGCGGCGTGGGTGGTAGAGCGTGTGCATCGCATGGGGGCGTGCCTCCAGCGCGCAGGCCACGGCCTCCGCGACGGCCGGCGACTGCGCGAAGCCGCCGGTGTTGTGGCCGCCGCTGAGCACCATCTTGCCGCCTGCGTCCGCTTCCTGAACTTCGAGCACTCCCAGGCCCGAGGGCGTCCAGGGCCGCACGCAGAAGCCCGGACGCTCGCCGAGCATGCCGGACTCCCTGGCACGCCTGAACTTGTCGCCGAAGAGTTCCTCCGCCGTTTCCATCACGCAGCGCGCGAGTTCGGGCAGGTCGGCCAGGCGCACGTCCTCGGCCGAGGCGCCGACGAAGCCGTGCCCCGAGCTGCAGTGCAGCACAGGCCGGCCGGCGGCATCGCGCCCGGGCACGACGTTGGCGCCCTGGGCCGCCTCGCTGCTGCCGAAGGCGCGCCGGCGCACCTTGAGCGGCGTCTGCAGCGGCGTGCCATCGTTCGGCAGCGTGACCCACATGCCGACCATCGCGCCGATGGCGGGCAGCCCCGCCGTCCTCGCGGCCAGGGTGTGCGCCTGCGCGCCGGGGGAGAGTACATAGTGGTCGGCTCGCCGCAAGGCATCGTTGACGACGATGCCTGTCACCGCGCCCGAACCGGCATGCCGCACCTCGCTCGCCTCATGCTGCCAGTGGAAGCGCGCGCCGAGGCGCTCGAGCAGCCCGATCAGGTTGCGGCAGAACGAGACGATGTTGAGCGAGAACCCTTGCACATCGAGCGCTCCCGCGATCGCTCCCTCGTCGATCGCGCTGCCCAGCGCGGGCTCGCGCTCGCGCAACCGCGTGAGCGGGACCGCGCCGATCAGCGCACCGATCTCGGCCTCGGCCGTCTGCGCCGCGCGCAGGGACGCCTCGCTCGGGTAGATGCGCAGCAGCCGGCCGACGTGGTGTGTCTCGCGCAGCAGCTCCGGATAGAGGCTGAAGAGCTCGCGCCACAGCCGGTGGCTCTGCCGGTTGAAGCCGACGATGTCGTTGCCATAGAGCAGCGCCGCCCAGGGCGGCACCTGTTCGAGCTGGTCGATCCAGCGGCGGTCGGCGTCCGACATCGTCTCGTAGTCGCGGGACAGCCAGCCGTCCTGCGAAATTCCAAGGCGGAAGCGCGGCGTGTCCCGCGGCGTGTAGAGCGGCGAACAGGCCAGGTGATGGCGCGACTCGTTGTACGAGAAGATGCGCGCGTCCCTGCCGCCGAAGGTCGCGCCGGCGCGCTCGGCGTGCGGCGTGTCGCCCCGGCGCGGATCGGCCATGCGGTCGTACACCGACACGCGATGGCCGCGCCGGCACAGCGTCAGCGCCGTGACCAGGTTGACGACGCCCGCGCCGACCAGCATCACCTCGCCCGGCGCACCGGCCACCGCCTCGGCGGCCGGCCCATGCCTCGGCCGGCACATGGATTCCGCAAGCACGAAGGCTTCGTACTCGGCGCGCTCCCAGTTCGATCCGGTCACGAAGGCGCAGCGCCCTTGGAGCGTCGACGGATCGATGGCGATCCGCGAGGCCGAGAGGCCGCAGAAGATGAAGCGGCAGCCGGGGAGCCCGGCCGCGATGGCCGAGACCGTCTCGTACTGCGCCTCGCGCGCGATCACCACGTCGGGCGCGAGCGCGGCGAGCTCCGCGGCGACCTGGTGCGGCGCCTTGGCCGCGAGGTCGGGCCTCAGCACGATGTTGCGCGCCACGAAGACATCGGCCGATGTCCGCGCGAGCCAGCACATGACGACGATCTTCATGCGCCACCCGCCCGGTCGACCAGGTGGCACGCGACCCAGCGGTCGCCGGCGACTCGCGCGAGCGCTGGCACCTCCTCGGCGCAGCGGCGCGTGGAGCGCGGGCAGCGCGGATGGAAATGGCAGCCGCGCGGCGGATTCAGAGGAGAGGGAATCTCTCCCCGGATCGCCACGAAGGTCTTCTTGCGCACCTCCAGCTTCGGCGCCTCGGCCAGCAGGCCTTCGGTGTAGGGGTGCAGCGGCTGCTCGAACAGCGCGTCCGCGCCGGCCGACTCGACCACCCGCCCGAGGTACATCACGACCACCCGGTCGCTGATGTGCCGCACCACGCCGAGGTCGTGGCTGATGAACAGGTAGGTGAGGGCCAGTTCCTCGCGCAGCGCCATGAACAGGTTGATCACCTGGGCCTGGATGGAGACGTCGAGCGCCGCCACCGCCTCGTCGCAGATCAGCAGCCGGGGCTGTACGGCCAGCGCCCGGGCGATGCCGATGCGCGCGCGCTGGCCGCCCGAGAACTGGTGCGGGAAGCGCCGCATGAAGCCGGCGTCGAGCCCGACCTTGCGCATCAGAGCCGCCACGAGTTCTTCCTGATCCTTCGCGTCGATCAGCCCGTGCGCCACGGGTGCCTCGCCGATGATCTGGCGCACGCGCATGCGCGGGTTCAGGCTCGCATAGGGGTCCTGGAAGATCATCTGCACGCCGAGCATGTCGCGCCGGTGCTCGGCAGCCGAGAGCCGCCGCCTGCGCAGCTCGGCGTCCTCTCCCTGCCACCAGCGCTCGCCTTCGCTCAGCGCCTGCAGGCCCGCGGCCATGCGTCCGAGCGTGGACTTGCCGCAGCCCGACTCGCCCACCAGCCCGACGACTTCGCCGGGACGCACCGCGAGCGAAACGCCGTCGACGGCATGGACGGTGCGCGCGGGCGCCTGGGCGCCGAAGAGGCGCGCGATCTTCGCCGCGGCATCGGGCTTGCGGACGAAACGCTTGGAGCTGGCGCGCAGCTCGAGCAATGGGGTGACGGATTCCATGGTGTCAGTTCGCGATCGCGGCGGAGGAGGGCAGAGGAGTCGGATGGAAGCAGCGCAGCCGGCGGCCGTCGAGCGCCACCAGGGGCGGCTCGTTGCGGCAGACGACATCGGCGTTGGCGCAGCGCGCCTGGAATGCGCAGCCCTGGGGCAGCGCGAGCAGCGAAGGCGTCATGCCGGGAATCTGCTGCAGCGGACGTCCGCGCGGGTTGCGCGACGGGGCGCTGGCGATCAGCCCTCGCGTGTACGGGTGGCGCGGCCGGTCGAGCACCTCGGCCACGGGGCCCTGTTCGACGATGCGCCCGGCATACATCACGCTGACCGTGTCGGCCAGGCCCGCCACCACCGACAGGTCGTGCGAGATCCAGATCAGCGCGGTGCCCGACGCCCGGCACAGGGCCTGCATCTCCGCGAGGATCTGGCCTTGCACCGTGACATCGAGCGCGGTGGTTGGCTCGTCCGCGATGATCACGTCGGGCTCGTTGAGCAGCGCGATGGCAATCGCCACGCGCTGGCGCATGCCGCCCGAGAACTGGTGCGGGTAGGCCAGCAGACGCTCGTGCGGCGACGCGATGCCGACTTTCGCGAGCGCGGCGGCCGCGCGTTCGCGCGCCACGCGCTCGCTGACCTTGTGATGCGCGCGCACCGCCTCGATCATCTGCGTGTCGATGCGAAGCACCGGGTTCAGCGTCATCATCGGATCCTGGAAGATCATCGCCACGCGGTTGCCGCGCACGCCCTGCAGCGCGCGCGGTGACAGGCTCCGCAGGTCGAGCACCTCGCCGGTGCGCAGCGCCAGGCGCAGGCGGCCCGCCACCACGCGGCCCGGCGGGTCGATCAGGCCGATCAGCGAGTAGCCCGTCATCGACTTGCCGGAACCCGATTCGCCGACCAGGCCCATGATCTGCCCGCGTTCGATGGAAAAGGACACGTCGTCCACGGCCTTCACGATGCCCGCGCGCGTGGCGAACTGCGTCTTCAGGCCCTCGACGAGCAGGACGGGTTGGGAGGCGTTCGTCATTGCTTCTGCAGCCGTGGGTTCGACACGTCCCGCAGCTGGTCGGCCACGAGGTTGATCGCCAGGATCGTGAGCAGCAGCAGGATGCCGGGATAGAGCGACATCCAGTACTTGCCCGCGAGCAGGTATTGCTGGCCGTTGGCGATCAGCAGCCCTAGCGAGGGCTCGGTGATCGGCACGCCCAGGCCAAGGAAGGACAGCGTGGCCTCCAGCGAGATCGCGTTGGCCACCTGCAGCGCGGCCACCACGATCACCGGCGGCAGGCAGTTGGGCAGCAGGTGCCGCAGCACGATGCGTGCGTCGCCCAGTGCCAGGCCTTGCGCCGCCTCGATGTATTCCTTCCTGCGCTCGACCAGCGCGGCGGCGCGAACGGTACGCGCGTAGTAGGCCCATTGCACCGCCACCAGCGCGATCGCGACGTTGCCTACGCCGGGCTTGAGCAGCGTGATCAGCACCAGCGCGACCAGGATCGCGGGAAACGACAGCTGGATGTCGACGATGCGCATGAGCAGCGCATCGAGCCGCCCGCCGGTGTAGGCCGCGAGCAGGCCCAGGACGGTGCCGAGCGACAGCGCCGCGATCGTGGCCACCACGCCGATGCCCAGCGAGATGCGCAGCCCGTAGAGCATGCCCGAGAGCATGTCGCGGCCCTGGTCGTCGGTGCCCAGCAGGTAGAGCTTGCCGGGGCCGGACGCGTGGTCGGCACCGTGCGAGCCGGGCGGCAGGCGCGAGTCGAGGATGTTGAGCTGGGCCAGGTCGTACGGGTTCTGCGGCGCGAGCAAGGGCGCGAGCAGGGCGGCGAGCAGCAGCGCGAGCAGCACGGCTGCGCCGAGCACTGCGAGCTTGGAGTGGGCGTACTGGCGCAACAGCCGGCGCAGCGGGGATTCGTCGTCTTCGGTCATGGTCGTTGTCGTCATGCGCCTTGTTCGTCGAGGCGAACGCGCGGGTCGAGGCTCGAGTAAGCGATGTCCACGAGCAGGTTGAGCAGGGTGAACATCGACACCACCACCAGCAGGTAGGCGACGATCACCGGGCGGTCGAGCGAGGAGATTGATTCGATGATCAGCTTGCCCGCGCCAGGCCAGACGAAGATGGTTTCGGTCACCGCGGCGAACGCCACCAGCGCGCCGAACTCCAGCGCCACCACCGTCACGATCGGCACGAGGATGTTCTTGAGAACGTGCACGCCCACCACGCGTGCCGGAGCGAGGCCCTTGGCACGTGCGAACTTGACGTAGTCCTGCGTCAGTGCCTCGTGCGTGCTGGCCCGGGTCAGCCGCGTGACCAGCGCGAGCTTGAAGAGCGCGAGGTTCACCGCGGGCAGCAGCAGGTGCTTCCAGCCCTCGAGGCTGAAGACCGACAGCGACAGCCCTAGCACTTCGCGCGTCGGTCCGCGTCCGCCCGCGGGCAGCCAGGCCAGCTGCACCGCGAACACGACGATGAGCATCAGTCCGACCCAGAAGGTCGGCAGCGAGAAGCCCAGGATCGAGCCGGTCATGATGCTCCTGCCGATCCACGACTGAGGCCGAAGCCCCGCCCAGAGGCCCAGCGGCACGCCGAGCGCGATCGCGATCAGCATCGCGACACAGGCGAGCTCCAGCGTGGCGGGCAGCCGTTCGAACACCAGCGCGATCGCGGGCACGCCGTGGACGAAGGAGTTGCCCAGGTCCCCGTGCAGCGCGTGCCGCAGGAAGTTCCAGTACTGCAGCGGCAGGGCCTGGTCCAGGCCCATGGCCTGCACCAGCCGCGCGCGCTCGGCCTGATCGGCGTCCATGCTGATCAGGATGTCGGCCGGATTGCCGATCAGGTAGACGCTGGCGAACACCAGCATCGACATCGCCAGAAGTACGCCGACGCTCTGCGCCAGGCGGCGGATCACATAAGCCAGCATGATGGTCCCGTGCTGATGGATGCGCGCACGGCCTACAGCGCGTGCGCGGGCACGCGCTGCATCAGGTAGCCGAGGCAGTCCTGGCGGATGGCGCGCAGGTCGCGGGTGAACATCGCGGCGACGGCCTGGGTCGAGAGACAGACGTCGGCGCCCTTGCGCACCAGCATGCCAGCCATCGCCTCGCCGTCGAGCCGGTAGGCGCGCAGCGGCTCGACGTCGGGGTGCGAGAGCGTGGTGGCGATCACGTGTCCCGGCTCGAGCGCCTGGAAATTGAAGGACTCGATCTCGGGCGGCAGCTGCAGGTCGGCGGCCTCGCCGTCGCAGCTCAGCGTGAGGCCCTCGGCGACCTTGAGCATCGCGAAGGCCTGGAAGATGTCGAGCGCCTTGGCGTCGTCGTGCGCCGTGCCCTCGCCGAAATCATCCGCGAGACAGCGCTCGATCAGCTTCGCAGCCTGCGCCACGCCTTGCGCGTTGCCGACCTCGCCGCACTCGCAGCACACCGTGGGGCATATCGACGTGAAAGCGGCGCCCAGCGACTGCGGCGCCTGGATCAGGACGGCCAGCGGCGAGAACATGCGCGCGAGCCGCAGATGCTCGGCGCCCGTGGCGCTCAGGCAGGAATAGAGCGGGTTGCGTCCCGAGTTGTTGTGCAGGTCGATGGCGAGGAAGACTTCGCGCTCGCGCATGGCGTCCATCACGCGCGCGGCCATGTGCTGGTGCGGCGTGGCCGGCGCGCTGCGCGGCCAGATGCGGTTGTAGTCCGGCTGGTCTTCCAGCCGGCGAACGCCCGCCCGCGCGGCTTCGACGTTGCCCACGAAGATCGAGAGCGCACGAGGCAGCGGGCGGCCTTCGTATCTTGAGAGCACCGACTGCAGCGCGAGCAGTCCCACGTCCTCGTTGCCGTGCAGCAGCACCGAGACGAAGACGGGCCGCGGCTGCAGGCCGGGCAGGTGGATCAACGCCGGGGAGGGCACGACCTCGTGGAGCGTGCGCGCCGAAGCGCTCATGAATCCGGATGGCAGGTGATCGAGCACCAGCGGGAGGCTGGACATTCCGCTCACTTGCGGTCCTCCACCTCGGCGCGGACCTGCTGGGCCAGCGTGAACTCGTCGACGCGCGGCACGATGGTCAGCCCCTTGCGCGCGGCCCAGGTCGACACCTGGTGATAGAGCGGGATGATCGCGTAGTCCTTCTTCAGCGCGAGTGCGGTGGCCTTCTGCAGCAGGGCCTCGCGCTTCGCGTCGTCCACCGTGTTGAGCGCTTCGTTCAGCAGCGCGTCGAACTGCGGATTGCTGTAGCTGCTCCAGTTGGTCGCGCCCATGCCGCGTTCCCTGTCGGGCGTGGCGAGCAGGCCACGAAGGGCCCCGGAGGGCTCGCCGCCGCCCACGCCCCAGCCGAGCAGGCCGAAGCCCAGTTCCTTCTTCGACGCTCGCCCGACGTAGGTCGCCATCGGCGAGACCTGGACCTTGGTCACGATGCCGCCGCGGGTGAGCATCTGGCCGATGGCCTGCGTGACCTGCTTGTCGTTGACATAGCGGTCGTTCGGGCCGAACAGCGTGAGACCGAAACCCGCCGGATAGCCCGCCTCGGCGAGCAGCTTCCGCGCGCCCTGCACATCGACGCTGTCGGGCTTGAGCTCGGGGTTGAAGCCGAACATGCCGTTCGGGGCCAGGTTGCCGGCAGGCACGCCGAGCTGATCGAGCACGCGCTCGGCGAGCACTGCGCGGTCGATCAGCAGGGAGATCGCCTGGCGCACGCGCGCATCCCTCATCGGATTGCGCTCGAGCGGTTTTCCGTCCTTGTCCGTGACGAAGGGCGAGGTCTCGCGATGATCGGTATAGAGGAACATCACGCGGCTCGACACCTTGGTGAAGACGCGCAGGTCCTTGCGCTGGCGGAACTGGGAGACCAGGTTGGCCTGCACGTTCTCGACCACGTCCACGTCGCCCGACAGCAATGCCGACATACGCGCCGATTCGGCCGGCAAGGCCCGCAGCGTGACGCCGGACCACATCGGCTTTTCGCCCCAGTACCCGTCGAAGCGCGCGAACTGCACGCCGGTGCCGGGCGTGAACTTCACGAGCCTGAAGGGGCCCGTGCCGGCCTGTACCTTCGCCTGGTTGAAGTCGTCGCTGGTGGCTTTCTCGGCCGCCTTCTTCGAGACGATGAAGATGCGTGTGAGATCGTTAGGCAGCAGCGGTGCGGGCGTGGCGGTCGTCAGCTGCAGCGTGAGGCGGTCGACGATCTTCTTGCCCGTGATGGAGCGCGTATAGGCGGAGAACGAGCTCGGGCTGTTGACGATGGTCGCGGGTCGCTCGAGCGAAAACACCACGTCCTGCGCGGTGAGCGGGCTGCCGTCGTGGAACTTCACGCCGTCGCGCAGCTTGAACTCCCAGGTGGTGTCGTTGATGGCGCGCCACGAGGTCGCGAGCGCGGGTGTCAGGCGCGCATCGGCGTCGAGCGCGACGAGGGTCTCGTAGGCATGGCTCACCACCGCGCTGATCGCATCGTTGTTCACGAAATGCGGATCGACAGACGAAGGATTGCTGCTCAGGCCGATACGCAGTTCCTGCGCATTGGAAAGGCATGCGAGGCATGCGAGAAGCGCACCGCACAGCAGTGCGCGCCAGTGACGCAGGATCGGTCTCATGGGTTCTGTCTCCGTTGGAATTCAGGTTGTCGCAACGGATGGGGATTCATAGAATCCAGCCCGCCATCGACACACATTCATGCGCTCGAATCGTTGGATCCGTGGGCGCAAATCGATGCTGGGACATTAGCAAGCGGCGGCTTTCCCGCCATGTAGATTCTTAGCTTCCATGGAACTTCTTGCATCTTCCTATTGGCGCGACAGAGAGTTGGCAGGCCTGCAGTTCACCGCCAACCGATTCGTTCAGCGAGAGATCCGGGCGCACCGGCATGGGGGCTACACGCTGTCGGTTTCCGACACCGAGTTGCATGTGAGAACCAGCGCCGGCGTCACTGTGGTGCCCCCTGGTGCACTGTTGCGCATCGGTCCGCAGGTCTGGCATTCGATCAAGGCGCGGAGCACGCCGTGGCGTGAGGATGCGATGTATTGCAGCGTGGCGGTTGCGCGCTGCGTGAATCCGGTGCCCGAGGCGGACGACGGCATGCCCGGCGCCGAGCCCGCACCGGTCTCGGTGTTCGCGTGCGAGCCCTGGGGGCGCGAGTTCTCGCAATGCCACAGGCTGCTGCACGAGATCGCGGACACCGGCCGCGAGGACGCGGGCATCGCGGCGCGCGCGCTGGTGCGTCGCCTGCTCGCGCAGTGGATACCGCTGCAAGCCGGCTGGACGACCGAGTCAGGTGACGCGGACGATCGTCTGCGCCGCTCCTACGGCCTGATCGCCACCGGCTTCCAGCAACGCCTGACGCTCGACGACCTCGCCGAGGCGGTCAACTGGCATCCGATCCACCTGCACCGCCGTTTCAAGGACACGTGGGGCTTCACGCCGCACGAACTGCTGGTGGGGCACCGCATCGAGTACGCGCGCGACCTCATGGCCGGCGGCGCTCGCGTGACCTATGCGGCGCACGCGGCCGGCTTCAGCGACCAGAGCCACCTGCACAAGACCTTCATGAGCACCTACGCCGTGGCGCCGAGCGAGTACCGGCGGCTGTCGGCGCTCGATGCGCTGCAACCGCCGGCGGCGAGGAACGGCATCGTCGATTGACGCTGCGCGACCCCACGCGGCCCCGCATGGGTCGCGTCCACGTCAGGCGAGCAATACCTCCGCCGCCTTCGTGCGCTGGGAGTGGCCCGGGTCGACGTTGAGGAAGTCCGACAGCGCCGGGTTGACGGGCTGCAGCGGGTCCTGAGCCGTACCCGCATCGAGCATCGCCTGGAGTTCGACGGCAGTGGGCTGCATCGTGTCGACGATGAAGCGTACGCCACCACGCTGGGGATGTGTCGGCGTCGGCGTCGGCGTCGGCGTCGGCGTCGGCGTCGGCGTCGGCGTTGGCGTTGGCGTCAGCTTGGGCGTCGGGGTCGGTTTCGGGTTCGGTGTCGGATTGGGCGTTGCCGTCGATTTCGGTATCGGTGTCGGAGTGAACGTCAGGGTAGGGGACGGGGTCAGCACCGGCGTGGTCGTCTGCGAAGGCGTGGGCGCCGGCGTGGGTGAAGGAGCCGGTTGGTTCTGCTGCGGCTTCTTGTTCTTCTCGTGCATCGACCATTCCTCGGCCGCCACCCGTGCAGCGACGGCCACACCCAGCAGCACGAGCGGCGCCGTGCCGCGGCGGATCCAGCCGTGCGAGGTCTCAGTCGGATTCGTCCTGGCCTCTCCGAGCGGGGCGTTGAAGTAGTTGGTCAGGCGCGAGTGATAGACCATCGGTCCCATCTGCCGGTTCGAGCGGTATTCGTCGAGGTAGTCCTTCTGCGTGCCGCGGAAGATGCCTATGTCGCTCGCCACCTTCAGCAACTGCGGTGTCGCGAGATCCCATTGGCCGGCGCGGATGTACATGTAGGCCTGGATGCTGTCGGAGATCGTCAGGCCGATGGTTCCGCTGGAGTCGCCCCACGACGAGAACTGCGCCAGGCGCTGCGTGAAGGTGCGCTTGACCATCGGGCCGCCATCGGGCGCTACGCCGTCGTGGGTGACGGCCTTCGGGTTGCCCAGGCCGATGAGGGCGCGCCTGAACCACGAGTAGCCGTTGGTGGCCTTGTAGACCGGCAGCGGATTGCCGTCCTTGTCGAGCGGTGGCGTGGTGGCCTTGGGTGGTGGCGTCTCGCCGGCCCTGGGTGCCGGCGCCTCGGTCGATCCGCGCTCGCTCATGACATGCCCGCCGCGCGCCTGCGCGATCGACGCATAGCGGTTCGCCACGCTGGCGCCGAGGCCGGTGGCGTTGCCCACGGCGTAGTGCAGGCTGCCTTCGTTGCTGATCCACTGGCGCACGCCGTCGAGCGTGGTGATGTCCCAGGTCCACTGGTGGCTCGGCGCGTCGAAGAAGGGGTTCAGGTACAGCCTCGTGCCCGCCGAATGGCTCAACCCGAAGCTCAGCACGCGTGCGCCAAACAGCGCGCGGCCCACCGGCGAGTTCGGCGAGGTGAGCTTGCCGGGGCTCTGGTCCAGCACGGCGCGCGAACGTTCGTCCGACGGGTTGGCGCGCAGTGTTTCCGTGGCCATCGCGATGGTCTGGCGGTCGGCCTTCGGAATGCCGCGGAATGCGCCGCGCGCGCCGGTGGTCTGGCGCGCGACGGTGTCGAGCGGAATGCCCTCGAGCGTCTTGAGCGCGGCGTTGACGTCGCCGGTCTTGTTCGCCATGGTCTGCACCGCGTCGCGGTAGCGCGCGCGGTCCGCGCCCGGCACGTTGCGCAGAAGGCGCCCACGCACGAATCCCGCATGCTGGGTGCCGCGTCCCACTTCCGGCGCGGTCATCAGCAACGCCGCAGCCTGGGTGTCGCGGGGGTTTGCGTTGAAGGCCTTCAGCGCTTGCGCGTAGTCGTTGCGAAGAGCTGGCGGTATCCGGTTCAGCCAGCCGCGCTTGCCGATCACCGGTCGAGCGCTGCGCTCGATGGCGCCCTTGTAGAGGGTGTCGAGGGCGGCTGTGCTGTCGGGGTTCCTCGAAAGTATCCTCAGCGCCTTGGCATAGTCGTGGCGGCCCTGGATGCCGCGCCGTGCCGCGTGCCAGCTGTCGAGCTGGCTCTTGAGCTGGAACAGCGAGGCCTCGCGCTTGGCCGGATCGGCGATGTTGGCGATCAGCGTGAAGGTGTCCTGGTCCTTGGGGTTGAGGTACTTCTGCAGCCGGATCTTGCCGCCCTGCTTCAGGCCCGCGATGCTGCCGCGATAGAAGAAGGCTTCGTAGGCGTAGCGCAGGAACACGGCGCGCGCACCGACGTAACCACCGAGCGAAGCGCCGGCAACGCCGAGCGCCGGATTGGTCATGTGCAGGCCCATTGCCGCGCCGCCGAAGCGGACCGCGCCATAGAAGGCCGCGCCGGTGCCGACCATGTAGCCGACAGACTTGAGGAAGATCTTCCTCTTCTGCGCCGGCGTCATGACCTGATCGTTCTGCTCCATCGTCTTGTGCGGATCGACGAACACCTCGCCGGGCTTCGGTGCATGCGCGGCCTGGCGGTTGCTGATGCTGACCGGATGTATCGCGCCGTCCGGCCGCACGCCGACGATGCCGTCGACCTGCGCCTGGGTGAAGCGTCCGGTGGCCGCGACCTGCGCCATCTCGGTCTTCGGGCCGATCAGCCGGACCACGCCCACCAGGCTGCTGCCTTCGGCGTTGGCATGCGCGGCCGCTGCCGCGCGCGCGGTCTCGAAGCTGGAGTACACGTGCGAGCGGTCGAGCAGCGAGAAGGTCGCGTCGGGCGCGCCCTGGTTGATTGCCGCGCCATCGCTGGCCAGCACGTAGCGCCCGCCGACGTAGTCCGGAGCACCGATGAACGAGGGCGCCTGGCCGCGCGCCCATTGCATGAAGCGCGAGCGCAGCGGAATGTCGCGCGCGGCATGGCCGTCCGGCGATCCGGCGCCTGCGAGGTAGTGCGTCTGTTCGACGTCCTCGGGCGTGGCCGGGGCCTTGCTCGCCTGGAGTTCGCGCATCGTGGCCGGGCCCGCGTAGGCCGGCCGCGGCTTGGTGTAGTCGCTGCCCCCTTCGAGCAGCGCGTCCATGTCCGGCTCGACCATCGCGAGCCCGGTGGATTCGCCGGCCTGGTGGTTGCCCGCCGCTTTGCTCGGTGCGGCGGGCGCGGTGGCGCCGTCGCGCCATGCGGCCGAATGCACGTTCGGAATGCCGATGGGCATCGGCCGTCCGTCCGCCCCGACGTGCACCGAACCCATGATCTCCTCGGGCGTCGCGCGGCCGCGCTTCGTCAGCGGCGCCATGCTCCCGTCGGGATGGATGCGGTACACCCAGGCGCCGCCCTTCTGCTGGGCCGCGGCGGAGGCCTCGGCGAAGGTCCCGAAGGTGTTGTTGCGCTTGGCGCGCACGCCGGTGCCGCCGTACATGGTCTCGCCCGGCGCCATCGGGTGGACCGCGAAGCGCACGTTCGAACCCGCATCGGGGTCCTCGGTGATGCGGGCCGTCACCGCGGCCTCGTCGGGTGACGGCTGCAACGGGCGTAGTCCCGAGCCGGGCTCGCCGGCGCGCTGGTGGAACGCGACGAGCTTGCCGCCGCGCAGCGCGACCTGCGGCCAGCTGCGCCCGCTGCCCAGCGTGGTCGGCGGCAGGGGAGCGCCGTGCGCGTCCACGCCGGTGGCAGCGGGGTCCCTTGGCTGGCCACCCGTCTTGACGGAGGGCGTGTCGGTGTCGCTGCGGCCGGTGCCGGCGGTGCGCGGCCGCTCGGGCGCGATCGGCCGTGCCGCGCGCGAAGGCTCCGGCATGGCGGATGCGGCATGCGGCGCGGCGGGTTGCGCACCGGCCGGCTCGATCGACAGGCCCGGGCGAAAGCGCGCGTATACCGGCGCACCCTGCAGCGCGATGTCGTCGTAGACGGTGCGCCCGTTCTCGCGGATTCCGACGATGGGCAGCGACTGCAGCGGCCCGGCCTTCAGCGCGCCCCCGTTGTAGGAGCTGCCTTCGTTGCTCAGGGAGACGCGCCGGGTGTAGACGAAGCCCGGCGCGGTCTGGTCGCGGTTGTTCATCACGACCGACTCGGTCGCCGCGTACACGTCGTGGCCCAGCAGCGTGGCCAGGCGCTGCGCCAGCGGTACCGCGCCATCGCCGCTCAGGCACGACAGCATCAGCACCGGCTGGCCGTGATAGTTCTCGTGCGCGACGATGGCCCGCGCCAGCCCTTCGGCCGTGAGCGGATTGCCGTCCGCACCGGTCATGATGCCCTCGAGCCCGTGGCCGTTGACCGCGAAATAGCCTTCGGGAATCGGAACCGCCTCGCTCGCGGGCTTGCCGTCGCCGCTGCGCACGGGGCGCTCGCCCAGCGCGAAGATGTCGAGATCGGGCACGCGGCGGCGGAAGGCGTTGATCCCCATTTCGCTGCGGCCGGGCTGCGTGTTGAGCAGGTCGACGCGCCGGCCGTTGGCACTGGTGTAGATCAACGGCTGGCCCGGTACATAGCCTTCCGGATAGGCGATGCGCAGGGCGGGCCTGTCCGTATGGGCGGTGACCTGCGTGGCCTTCGCGGGGCCGCCTTGCGTGGTTTCGACTTTCACGGTGGCCATCACGGCCGAGGGCGGGACGCTGTCGTCCGGCGCAATGCTTGCCGCGTGCACGATCGCGATCTCGTCGCCCAGCGCGACGAAACCCTCAGGCTGCACCGTCGCGAGCGCTTCGTCGAGGGTGGCGTAGTGGGCGGGCAGAACATTGGAGAAGTCGCCGCTGCTTTCGCCTCGTGCATGGTCTCTGGCGCGCTGGGCGGCACTGGGGCTGTCCGTGCCGGCAAGCAAGCCGTCGCGGTGCGCGGCGAAGACGAAGCCGTTGTCGTCAACGGTGCGCGGATAGACGTAGTAGCGCACGCCCTCGGCTTCGCCGCCGGCGGCGAACACGGTGAGCAGCGAATCCGACCAGTTGGTCTTGCCGAGGCGTTCGGTCGCCGGCAGCGGATAGCTCGTGGGTCCGCCGAGTTCGGGGTCCTGCGCCGGTTTGTAGGCGGGGAAGCTGCCCTCATCGCCCTTGGCGGGCGATGCCGGCGTGGACTTCACGCTCGTCTGATCCTTCGTGCCTGCGTTCTGCTTCTGCTCGATGCGTTGCGCCGAGCGCACGAAGGGTGCATTGGCGAGCGGTGCGTCGTCCACGGCGTTCGTAGTCTCGTTCCCGCGCTTGTCTTGCGGACTGCGTGAGCCCGCCGGTGCGCGAGCGGTTCCCGGCGCGTCGGCGCTGTCGCCCGCGCGCCGCACCGAGGCCATGGCCGGGTTGAACGAGGCATCAGTCACGATGGACGGCAGCGCCGCCGGGCCGGCCACGTCGGCGGGTACCGCGCGCGGCGTCGACGGCCACGCGATGCTCAAGCGTGGCGGCTCGCGGAACGGGGTGAGCGCATCGGGTGCCTCTGCGGGCTTCACGGCGCCTGCAGTATCGGCCGCATCGACAGGCTTGGGCGACGCGGACTGCGCCGGCCGCGCGGGCAGGGCCGCATCGGTGGGCGCCGTGTTCGCCGTCTCGTCGGTCACCGTGCCGGCCGGCCGGTTCGAAACCGCCGGCCGCGCCGTGCTCACGGCCGGCGGCTTGATGGCGTTGTGCACGCGCACATAGCCCTTGGCGAAGACCGGCGAGGCAAAGCCTGCGGCGTTGACGCCGAGCATCATGATCTGCTGCTCGCGCTCGGCCGGGGTCATGTGGTCCCAGTTCTTCGCCAGCGAATACGCGCCTTCGCCGGTGGCGTAGACACTGCCGGCGGCAAGCGGCTTGGAGGCCATCGCCGCGGGCTTGCCCCACGCCTGGGCGGTCTGCGCGTAGCGCGCGAAATCGGCTGCGCGCGCCTGTGCCGTCACGGCATCGCCGGCGGCTTCCGCGGCCGTGGCCGCCTTGGCGGCGCGGCCCGCGCGCAGCGCGGCCATGGTCGCGCGCGTGGAGGCGCCCACCACCGGCACGCTGACCGTCGACAGGCCGAGGTTCAGCCAGTCCATGCGCGCCTGCTCGCTGTTCGCCGGATTGATGCTCTGGCCGTGCGCGCTGAGCTTGTTCAGGTCCTCGACCGAGGTCGCGACGCCGTAGCCGGCCGCGAGCACGGTGAACGCGCCTGCCGCCAGCATCACGCCCGGCGCCGCGAGCGTGCCGAAGGAGCCCACCGTCAGCGCCACGCCGGCCACGAGGCCGACGCCTGCGACCACCAGGTCCAGGTGGGTCTCGCGCCGGAAGGTCTGCCACCCTGTCTCGGTGCGCGCATCGCCGGCGAAGAGCTTGACGTTGCCGTTGGCGTCCAGCGAGTAGCTGGCGTCCTCGGGCGTGACGAGCTTCACGCCTTCGACCGGCAGGCTGTTGTTGGCGCGGTAGTCGGTGAGGTCCTTGTAGGTCCAGGCCTGTTCGTCGATGAGCTGCGTCTCGCCGGGCTTGTCCTTGCTCTCCACCTTGAAGATCGCCGTCTTGATGATGCCGCCGTCGTCGCTGTCGAGCGCGTAGACCACGGGCAGCACGGTCACGCGCGCGTGCTCGCCGCCGACCTCCACCACCTTGTCGACCATCTTCGAGAGCAGGTCCTTCTGCGCGTCGCCGAGCTTGCCGAAGAGGCGCTCGTTCTGGCGGATGCGGTCGCTGTCGGCCTGGGTCGCGGCATCGAGCGAGCGGCTGGGGTTCCAGCCGAGCGCCAGGCCGATCTCGTTCTCGAGCTGCGTGCGGCTCTTCATCTCGATCGGGCCGCCGCCGTACTGCACGAACTGGTCGTTCATGATGGCCTGCGCCATGACCTGCGGGTTCTGCTCGAAGAGCCGGTAGAGCGAGCGCTTGTCCTCGCGCTGGTTGAACGGCAGGTTCTGGATGGTGAATTCCTGCTGCTGCGCGTAGGCGTTGTCCCGTGCGCCGGCTGCCTGGTAGCGCACGGCCGCGTCCGACTGGGCCTGCGTTGCCTGCAGCTTCTTCCAGGTGTCGCTGCCGGTCTCGGCCAGGCCGGGGTTGGCGCTCTTCCATTTCTCGTGCGCCGACTTTGCCGCGGCGAGATCGCGCGCCGCGGTGTCGGTGTGGAACTTGTTGACCGAGCTGAGCCAGTCCTTGCGCGCGGCGTCGGCCTTGTCGCGCGCATCGTCGGCGGTCTGCTGCGGCGAGGTGGCGTAGCACATCTGCGCGCGGCCCGCGCGCTTGTCGGCTTCGATTCGCTGGCGCGCGTGGTTGGCCTCCTGCCAGGCGATCGCGGCATCGACCGCGAGCTGCTCGTTCTGGGCGATGGTGACGCGCGCCTTGGCGTCGTCGAGGTCGTTGCCCAGCGCGGTGCGGTCGCCGGAGCCTGCGTCGTAGTCGGCCTGTGCCTTGTCGCGCGCCTTGATCGCATCCGTGAGGTTCTGGTCCACCGTCTTCTTGCGCGGCGCGAGGTCGTCGCCGAAGTTCAACGTGGGCGCGGGCTTGCCGTCGGGCCCGGGCGCCGGCTGCGCGCCGGGCTGCGGCGGCGCATCGGCCGCGGCCTGCGCCAGGCGCTTGTCGACGTCGGCGCGCGCACCGCGCGCCTTGGCCAGGTCGCCGTCGCCGAACTCGGAAGTCTTCCACCGCGCGGCCGTGGCGGGGTTCATCTTGTAGGTGCCGGCACGCACCGAGAAGTCGACCATCTTGCCCTGGTCGGACTGCTGCCACCCGAAGACCTTCGAATCCTTCTTGATCGTGACGTTGTAGCCGCCGTTGCAGTCCGCGTGCACCTCGATGTCGTCGGGCGAGAGGCCACGCGGCAGGCCCTCGGCGCTGACCTTGCCGTCCTCGCCGCGCTTGATGTTCCAGGTCGGGTCGTAGTTCTTCGGGTAGACGTCGCCGGTGGTCGACTTGTCGCCGTCCATGAACATCGTCAGCTGCGGCTTGGCGAAGGTCGTGCGATCGTACTGGTAGCGCGCGGCATACCATGCGCGCTCGGCGTCGATCAGGCCGAGCTGGGTCTCGATGTCGCGCTTGGAGAGGTCCAGCGCGTCGAGTTCGTCGAGCGCCTTCTGCTGCTCGGCCTCGGTGGCCTTGCTGCCGGGCGCGGTGAGCGTCGTCACCTCCGCGGCCTTCTTGTCGTAGGCCTCCTTCGCCGCGGGCAGCTGCGCCTCGCGCATCTTCTTCTCGTCGTCGGCCGAGAGCTTCGGCTTCGCGGCGTCTGCCAGGCGCTGGGCCTCGCGCGCGGCCACGCGCAGATCGTCGAGCTTGCCTGCGTCCACGGTCTTGCCCGCGGCCTGGTCGCGCTCGGCCGCGCGCAGGTCCTGCATGGCCTTCAGTGCCTTGGCGTCGGCCTGCGCGGCACGCTGCTGTTCGAGCGCCCGGCCCAGGTTCTCGGGCTTGGCGTTGGCGACGGCGTTGTCGGCGTCGGTGAGCCCCTGGTTGATCTTGTCCGCGCGATCGAGATAGCCGGCCTCGTCGAGCTTGGCGCGGCTGCCGTCGGCGCCGCCGAAGAGATCCTCCTTGACCGAGTTCAGCGCGGTCGCGGTCTGGTCGCTGCGGGCCTTGGCGGCATCGTGCTTATCGTTCGCGGCGTACAGCGCGGCGGTCAACGGATCGAGCTCGGTCTTCTTGTCGCCGTCGACGTAGAAGTACTTGCCCTCGATGTTCTGGACCTTCTTGCCTTCCTCGCTGCCGGGCTTGGCCCAGAACGCGGGATCGTAGCCATCGGGGTCGATGTTGCGCGTCGTGGTCTTGTCGCCGTCGTGCTCGGTCACCGTGACGCGGGCAGGGCGCTGCAGCGAAGCCGTATTCCATGCGCTCTCGGCGTCGGTCTTGGCGTTCTCCGCGTCGCTGGCGCCGAGCTTGGCGTCGAGGTCGTCGCGCAGCGCGTGCATGTAGCGCTGGCCCTGCTGCGCGTCGCGCAGTGCGGCGTCGGCCTTCTGGATCTCCTTGGCATTGCCGCCGGCCACCGCCTGATCGTACTTGAAGCTCAGCTCCTTGACCTCGGCGTCGGCAACGCGCGCGTTGTAGTCGGCATCGACCGTACCGAGGGTGTTCGTCTTCGGGTTCTGCGGGTCCGTCGGATCCGTGGTGCCGAAGGCTTTCTCGGCGCTCTGGAGTTCGGACTTGGCGCGGTTGGCCACGGCGCGCAGGCGCTCGGCTTCGCCCTTGGCGTTCTGCTGCGCGGTGATGATCGTGTCGTGGCCGCCGCCGGTGCCGAAGCTGGCGGCGTATTTCTCGGCCTTGGTCGCGGCCGCATCGGTGTCCTGAGCGTGGCTGCGCGCATCGGCCACGCGCGCCTTGCCCGCCTGGGCGGCGTCATATTGCTCGCCGCGCAGCTGGCGCACCTCGGGCGAGTCGGCGCGCACGCCGTCGCGCGCCTTGTCGATGTACTTGCCGATGCTCTTCGGGTCGAACACGCCGCCCTTGTCGAGCGCGTCATGGGCGTCGGCCGCCACCTTGTCGATGGCGTCGTTCGGGTCCTTGCCTTCGGCGATCGCCTTGAGGCTGGCCTTGCGCATGTCCTGCTCGGCGGCCTGCAGCCAGTTCGTCATGGCGGTGTCGACGACGGCCTTCTGTTCCTTGCTGCCGTCGCCGCCGTTCGCCTGCGCCTTGAACACTGGCCTGGCGGCGGTCTGTGCCTTCTCGAGCAGGTCCTGCGTGCCCGGGCTGGTCGCGGGGGGCTGGCCCTTTGGCTGGTTGGCTGGCGGCTCGAAGATGGCGTTCATCTTCTGCGCCGCGTCGACTTCGCCCTGCGCGGCGCGCGTGGCTTCCGAAGGGTTGTTGTCCGCACGGCGCTGCCGGATGTCGTCGAGCTTGGCATCGGCGAGCGTCGACTGCTTCTCCTTGAGGTTGCTCGCCGCTTCCTGCTTCAGCGCATCGCGCTCGGCCGCGTCGCTGGCACCGCGTGCCTTGGTGGCTTCCTGCTGGTCGGCTTCGGCCTTGCTCTTCTCGGCCTTGGCCTCGGCGGCTTCCGCGGCCTTGCGCGCTTCTTCCGCCTTGCGGCGCGCGGCTTCGGCCTGCTTGCGCGCTTCCTCGGCCTGTCGCCGTGCCTCCTCTGCCGCGCGCTTCGCCGCGGCTTCCGCCTGGCGCCGCAACTCTTCGGCAGCCCTGGCGGCCGCCAATGCCTCCATCGCTGCCTGTGCGGCGGATTGCGTTCCCGACCCATCGCTGCTGACTGCTAGAACCATAGGACCCCGGATGAAGTTGCAGATTGAAAGAAGGGCTCGCGGCACAACCCGGCCGGCTCCGATGCCGCGCGAACTCTAAGTGGCACCCCGTGCGTGGGCAACAACGAGTTCTCGTAGACGGGAGTGCTGGCGCAGCGAATCCGAAGCAGCTTCTCCTGCATGCAGCAACCGAAGAGGCATGCGTGGAGGAAGGTCATCGGTACGACAGCACGAGCCCGTGCACCAGCCTCGTCCAGCCATCGAGCATCACGAACAGCAGCAGCTTGAACGGCAGCGAGATGGTGGTGGGCGAGATCATCGACATGCCCAGCGCCAGCAGCACCGTGGCGACGATCAGGTCGACCACCACGAACACCAGGTAGATGATGAAGCCGATCTGGAAGGCGCGCGTGAGCTCGCTGAGCGTGAAGCTGGGCACCAGCACCATGAAGTCGTCGTCCTTCAGTTGTTCAGCGCGCGCCTTCGGCCAGATGTTGGCCGCCGACTTCAGGAAGAACTGGCGCTCGCGCTCGTGCGTGTGCTTCTGCAGGAACTCCTTCACCGGCGCCTTGGCCGCGTCGATGACGGCCATGATGTCGCCGAGCCCTTCGCCCTTGGTGCCGAAGCTGCGGCCGCGCAGGGCATCGCCGATGTCCATGCCCACCGGCGCCATGATGTAGACCGACAGGATGATCGCGATGCCGTTGAGCACCATGTTGGGCGGTGTCTGCTGCAGGCCCAGGGCAGTGCGAAGCAGGCCGAACACGATGACCAGCTTGGTGTAGCTCGTCACCATCAGTGCCACGAACGGCGCGATGCCGAAGGCGACGATCAGCGCGACCAGGATGAGGGGTTCGGGAAGTCCGCCTTGCATGGGTATGGACCGGATGAGGGGCGGCCCCTCAGACTTCGCCGGGCGCGAACTCCGACACGCGCACGCCCAGCCGGTCGCCCACCGCGACGAGATAGCCCTTGCCCAGCATGTTGCCGTGCGCAAGGATGCGAACGGGGCTGCGGTTGAGCGGCTGGCCCAGGTCGAAGACGTGGCCGGCGCGGATGCTCCTGAGTTCGCCGAGCGACACGGACAGGTCGCCCACCTCGAAGCGCAGCGTGACCTCCAGCGCGTCGAGCCGGTCGATCGGCAGGTTGGCGTTGTCCGCGGTATCGGCCGCGAGGGCGGGAATGTCTGGCTTCATGGCACTGTTTCTCGATTGCTGAACGGTGATGCGCGAGCCTTCGGCGAAGGCGGAAAGATGCCGCCCGGCGGAACCTCCCAACTCCGCCGTGACCACGATGGCGGCACCCGAGGAACTCCACTGCTCGATGCCGACGATGTCGCCGGGCCGGATGCTTCCGACCTCGCGCAGGCGGATCGGCGTGCTGCCGAGGCGAAAGCTCACGGGCAGGCGCAGCGCGTCGAAGGCGTCGGCTGCGTAGGCGTTGTGATGCGCGCCGGTGGCCGTCGGCACCAGCGTGTCGAGCGTGGCCGCGTCCTCGAACTGCACGTAGCCGCGCAGCACGGTGCTGCCTTCCAGGGGCATGGCGACGAAGAAGGCCGCGTGCCCGGGATCGCCCTGCGAAGGCAGCGCCCGATGGCTGTGTTCGTGCATGTCGCGCGTTTCCGCTTCCGAAGGCTGCCACTCGAAATGCAGGCGCAGCGCTTTCTCGAGCGCGTCGATCAGCGGATGCAGCGCATCGGCGAGCAGGATGTAGCGCAGGTCGCGCGGCAGCAGGTCGATGCGGCGTTCGCCCAGAAGTGCCTGCAGGCTCGGTGCGTCCATTGCGAGATGGCCGACGTGCGAGCCCAGCCTGAAGCGGAAGCTCTCGCGCGCGGTGAGGGCGAAGGTCGTGTCGTGGTGCCAGCGGATGCGGTAGCGGGCACCGCGTGCGGCCGCGATGTCCGGCAACGGCGACGCGCCGTACAGACGGTTCAGCGCGCGCACATTGGCGGCGTCGGCGCGCGGCAATGCGCGGGCTTCGCCGAGTTCCGTGACGGCGTCAGGCATGCACGCTTTCGTTCGATGCGCCGATGCGGGCGGCTCTGTTTTTCTTCACCTTCTTCACGCCTTGAAGCAATGCGATTCGGTTCGCATCGGGACCGGCAGCTTAGCCAGAGGTGTTGCGCGGAGGTAGTCCGCAAACACGTAGTGCCGCGCGCGCCACACACGGCGGCGATCTACGAAAACTCGTGGTTGCCGCGAATGGAGGGCGGCGCATAGAGTCCGTCGCGACGCGACATTCCTCGCGACCGACGACGAAGCGAAGCGATGCGACAGGCACCGCCCGGTACTTCGGGACACCCGCAAGACAAAGACACCATGGCGAGTTCTCCGCGATCCTTTGCCGCCTACCGCGGCGGCGTGCGCGACCTTCTGGGCAGCGCCGGCCGCTACAACGATCTGCTGCTGGCGGGCCTGCTGGTGGTGATCGTCGCGCTCTTCGTGCTGCCGCTGCCGACGCCGCTGCTCGACCTGCTGATCGCGAGCAACCTCGCCATCAGCCTGGTGCTGCTGATCGTGGCGATGTACGTGCCATCGGCGCTGTCGCTGTCGACCTTTCCGTCGCTGCTGCTGTTCACCACGCTGTTTCGCCTTGCGCTCAACATCGCATCGACCAAGCTGATCCTCCTGCACGCGAATGCGGGCCACATCATCGACACCTTCGGCAAGCTGATCGTCGGCAACAACGTGGTGGTCGGCGGCGTGGTGTTCCTGATCATCGCGATCGTGCAGTTCATCGTGATCGCGAAAGGCTCCGAGCGGGTGGCCGAGGTGGCGGCGCGGTTCGCGCTGGATGCGATGCCCGGCAAGCAGATGAGCATCGACGCCGACGTGCGCGCGGGGGTGCTGTCGTCCGCACAGGCGCAGAAGCGCCGCCACATGCTGGAGCAGGAATGCCAGCTCCACGGCGCGATGGATGGCGCGATGAAGTTCGTCAAGGGGGACGCCATCGCGAGCATCGTGATCGCGCTGGTCAACATCCTCGCGGGCATCGCCATCGGCACGATGATGCACGAGATGAGCCTGGGCGGCGCGCTGCAGCGCTACGCGATCCTCACGGTGGGCGACGGCATGGTCTCGCAGATCCCGTCGCTGCTGGTGTCGATCGCGGCGGGCATCGTCATCACGCGCGTGAGCACCGGCGAGCGCCGCGACACGCAGCTGGCGAGCCAGATCGGGCAGCAGCTCATGGCGCATCCGCGCGCGCTGATCATCGCGGGCCTCGCGGTCGCGAGCTTCCTGGTCGTGCCGGGCTTTCCGAAGTGGGTGTTCGGCCTGCTGGCGGCGGCGCTGTTGGGCCTCGGCTTCGCGGTGCGCATGCGGCGCCGCAAGAACCAGACGCCGGGTTGGATCTCGCACCGCGAGGGCGACGCCCTGGAGGACGCCGACGGCGACCATGCCATCGCGGCGCCACTGGCGGTGCGGCTGTCCAGCGGCCTGCGCGGTGGCGTCGACCGCCACGCGCTCGACCTGCAGCTGGCCAGGGTCAAGACCGCGGTCGAATCCGATCTCGGCCCGGTGTTCCCGCGCCTGCAGCTCGCCTACGCGGACGGCCTGGCCCAACACGCCTACCAGGTGCTGGTGCACGACGTCGCGGTGTCGCAGGGCACGCTCAGGCCGGGGTGGCGCATGCTCGATCCGGCCGAGGCTGCGGCGCCGCCGGCGGGCGCAGAGGTGGCCGAGCCCTTCGGCCCCTTCGCCCGGGTCGTCTGGGTGCAGGGCGAAGCAGCCGGCTCCACGAGCTGGGACAACGAGGAGGTGGTGGGCCTGCACCTGGACCACGCCGTGCGCCGCAATGTGCGCGAGCTCATCGGCCTGCAGGAAGTGCAGCGCCTGCTGCATTCGGTGCAGCGCGACGCGCCGGAGCTCGCGGCCGAGGTGGCGCGGGTGGCGTCGAGCCAGCGCATCGCCGAGGTGTTGCGCCGGCTGCTGCAGGAGGGCATTCCGATTCGCAACCTGCACGCGATATTCGAGTGCCTCGCGACATGGGCGCCGAAGGAGCAGGACGCGATAGCGCTCACCGAACTGGTGCGCATCGATCTCGGCCGCTACATCACCAGCCGCTATGTGGGCCCGAACCGCCAGCTCGAGGCCATCCTGTTCGAGTCCAGCCTGCTGGAGCGGGTGCAGAACGCCATCGAGCGTTCGCCGCGCGGCAACCTGCTGCTGCTGAGCCCGGCCGTCACGCAGGACATCCGCGAGCAGGTGCGCCGCATCCTCGGATCGGCCGCGACCCGCGTGGTGGCCATCGCCTCGTCGGACGTGCGCCGCTACATCAAGACGCTGATCGAGCCGGTGGCGCCGCTGCTGCCGGTGCTGTCCTACCAGGAAGTCGACGAAGACGTGGCCCTGCAGCCGGTGGGCTGGGTCACCAACCCCCAGGCCCATTGATGAACATCCCATTGCCTTCGAAGGCGCACCGCGAAAACAACGCCATGACTCCGCAGAACATCCTGGACATCACGCGCGAAGGCCTGCTCCTCGTGCTGTGGATCTCGCTGCCGGTGGTGGCGGTGGCAACGGTCACGGCCTTGGTGGTGGCCGTGCTGCAGGCCGTAACGCAGGTGCAGGACCAGAGCATCGGCCAGTCGATCCGGCTGATCGCGGTGATGGTCGCGATCATCGCCACCGCGGGCTGGATGGGGCGCGACGTGATGCGCTTCGCGGAGCGTGCCATCCAGGCGCTGAGTTCCCTGCCGTGAAGATGCATTTCCCCGAAATGACCGCCCCGCGCCTGAAAGCCTTCTGCCAGCGCCGCCTCGTGCTGTGGGGCTTCGCCGCGCTTGTGGTGCTGGCCATGTGCGCGCAGGCCCGTGCGGCCGAACTGCGCTGGAGCAACCGGCCGTTCCAGATCGTTGCCAACGAGAAGCCGCTGGCCGACTTCCTGCGCGAGCTGGCCTCGTCGCAGAACATCACGGCGGTGATCGACTCCAAGGTGGCCGGCACCATCAGCGGCAAGTTCGCCGGCCCCGCCCTGAGCACGCTCAACAGCGTGTGCGCGGTCAACGGGCTGACCTGGTACTTCGACGGCGCCTTCCTGTTCGTCGACCTGGCCTCCGACGCGAAAAGCGAGGTGCTGCCCATCGCGGCCGAGAACGCGGGGCGCATCGCCGAGACGCTGGTGCGCCTGCACATCTCCGACGAGCGCTATCCGCTGAGCATCAGCGAGCGCGACGCCAGCGTGTACGTGACCGGGCCGCGCCGCTACGTCGAGATGGTGCGCCAGGCGGTGAAGCTGGCCGACCAGAAGAGCGCGATGGCCGAGGGCGCCGAGATCCGGCTGTTTCCGCTCAAGTACGCCTGGGCCTCGGACTTCCGGATCAACCGCTCGGGAAAGGACACGGTCATTCCCGGCGTGGCCAACGTGCTGCGCAGCCTCTATGGCCGCAGCGGCGGGAACGCGCCGAGCGGCAGCGGCGGCCCGCGAGGCATGAGCGGCGGCATGTCGCTGGGCCCGAACCGGCAGATCAAGCTGCGCAGCGGCGAGACCATCAACGCGCCCAAGGTCGAGATCGCCGGGGCCGGCAGCGAAGCCATCGCGCAGGGCGGCATCGCGAACCTCGCGGGCGGCGAACTGCCGCAGTTCCAGGCCGATACGCGCATGAACGCCGTGCTGGTGCGCGACATGCCCGACAAGATGGCCCAGTACGCGAAGCTGATCGAGTCGATGGACGTGCGCCCGCGGCTGGTCGAGATCGAAGTGACCATCATGGACATCAGCTCCGACACGCTCAACAGCCTGGGCATCGACTGGCGCCTGCATGGCCGGCATGCCGACTTCCAGACCGGCCGCGGCGATCGCGGGCAGCTGACCTGGGGCGGCACAGGCAGCGAGGCAGGGCAGATCGGCAGCGCCGACGGCTCGGGCAATCCGCTCACGCCGCTGGGCGGCATGTTCACCGCCGCCATCGGCAACAGCGCGCGCAACTACCTGCTGGCCCGCGTGACCGCGCTGGCCACCAACGGCAATGCGAACTTCGTGGCGCGCCCGAAGGTGATGACGTTGGACAACACCGAGGCCGTGCTGGAGAACCTCAGCGAGTTCTACGTGCGGGTTGACGGCTTCCAGGACGCGGGGCTGTTCAGCATCACGGCGGGCACTGCGGTGCGGGTGACGCCGCTGGTCATCGACGAGAAGGCCTCGCGCGGCGTGATGATGTCCATCGACATCGTCGACGGCGACCTCAGTCCGATGTCGGTCGACAAGATCCCGATCGTGCGGCGCCGCACGGTCAACACGCAGGCGCTCGTGGAGGAGGGGGCGAGCCTGCTGATCGCGGGCTACTCGTCGGAGGAGAAGAGCAATGCCGTCACGGGCGTGCCGCTGCTCAAGGACATTCCCGGCGTCGGCGGGCTCTTCAGGTCGACGGAGAAGAAGCAGTCCAACATGGAGCGCTTCTACCTGCTGACGCCGCGCCTGGTGCTGCCGGGCGCCACGGCGAACCTGCCGGCACTGCCCTTGCCGGAAGTGGGAGGCTGAGCATGCACGACCCGGAAGAGATTTCCTTCGACGACGGCGACGTGCCGGCGGAAGCGGCCGGCATGGCACGGCCGGAGCGCCCCGCGCTGGGCGACGGCTGGTGCCTGCGCTTCCTCAGCGGCGCGGTGAAGGGCCGCACCATCGCGCTCAAGCCCGGGCTCAACGTGCTGGGCTCAGGCGGCGATTGCGAGGTGATGCTGCCCGGCGGCGACGTGCTGCCGCGCCACCTGGCGTTCACCGTGGGCGAGTTGGTGGTGTCGATGCAGCGCCTGAGCACGGCTTCGGCGCGGCTCAACGGCGAGGACATGCGGCAGGCGCGCAGAAGCGTGGTCGCGGGCGACGTGGTGAGCCTCGGGCAGATCGACTTCCAGCTCGACCGCAGCTACGTGCCGGACGTGCGCGAGGACCGCATGTTCGCCCCGGAGTACGAGGCGCGGCCTGGCGAGGGCGCGCTGGCGGGCACGTCCGGGGCTTCCTCGCGGCGGCGCCTCGGCTATTGGGCGGGTGGCGTGATGGCCCTGCTTGCGGTGATCGGCCTGGCCGCCGTGTCGCTCGGCGACGCGGGCGCGAGCGCGCGCCGCGCCGGGCACGTGGACCTGGCCGCGGTGGAAAAGGCGCTCGTGCCGTTCCCCGAGGTGGAAGTGGTGGCCGCGCAGGGCGGGCGGCTCGGCGTGAAGGGCTACGTGGAGTCGAGGCAGCGCCGCGAGGCCCTGCAGCAGGCGATGGAGCCCTTCGGCAGCCAGGTCGGCGTGAACGTGCACTCGGCCGAGGACATGGTCGAGCAGGCGCGCCGCTATGTGGGCGACCCCGGTGTGGCGGTCGCGTACACGGGGCAGGGCCGGCTGGTGCTCACCGGCACGGTGGAGGACGCCGCGGTGCGCCAGAAGATCCGCAGGCTCAGCGAAGACCTGCATCCGTCGGTGCTGGTCTTCGACAAGGTCCAGTACCGGGAGAAGCCCGTGGCCGAGAACAAGGACGCCGACGTGCGCGCGCAGTGGGACGGCTGGCAGAGCGTGCTGCCGGCGCGCATGGTGAGCATCACCGAGGACGGCAACGGCCTGCGGCACATCCAGCTGTCGAACGGCAGCCGCTACTACGAAGGCGCGATGCTGCGATCCGGTGCCGAACTCAAGCGCATCGACGCCGACGGGCTGGTCCTGAGCGGTGGCGTGCCCGACAGCAACAACAGGCGCGGGAGGTGAAGGCATGGCCATCGGCAGAGCCCGCCTCGCGCGCACCCCGGATTTCATGCGGCGCCGCATCCGTGCGCCGCGTGGAATGGTTCCGTCCCGCCGGGGCGGAGCGCTTCAACCCTCGTAAATCAATCCTTTCTTGACCAGGAGATACACATGGCAGGCGCAGTTGACAGCTCTATCCAGCAGATGAACCAGGCCGCAGCCGACAACGCGCGGCTGATGTCGGCCAGCATGGCCGCTTCCACCAGCATCCAGGGCGCGGCATCCACCGCGCACACGGTCAACGGTGCGAGCGCCGCGGGCGGCGAGGTGGCCAAGTCCACCGGCAACGACATCCGCCAGTCGGCCAAGTCCTCGTAAGCAGGTCCGCGCGATGCCCTGTCGCATCGCGCGGCCTTTTCCCCCAGGAGGTGAACCATGACCGATCCCACCGCGCTGGTCGCGGCAGGCACGCCGCCGGCCGGCGTGTCCGCGGCCGCCGCGCAGCAGCAGGCCGGCGCGCCTTCGCGCCTCGATCCGGGCGAGACCCGGATGTTCGCCAACATGATGCAGGGCGTGCAGGCGCCGCCGTCCTCGGTGGCCGCGCCCAGCGCGCTCGGCGACGCCGCCAAGGCGCTCGCGGCCCAGTTCTCCGGCAACGTGCGCTCCTACGAGGAGATGCGCCACAGCATGCTCGAGTCGATCGACATGTCCGACCCCATCAAGACCATGTTCGCGATGACCGACCACGCCATGGAGGCGCACATGATGTTCGCGAAGATGCACATTTCCACGGGCCTGGCGAGCGCCGCCACCAGCCTGTTCGGCACCTTGCTGAAGAACCAGCAATGAGGATGCCGTGAAGCCGCTGTCCCGCACTCTTTCTTCATTTCTTGCGCGCCGCGGCCGCTGGCTCGCGGCGCTGGCCCTGCTGGCGGCGCTGGGCGGCTGCAAGGTCGGCCTGTACTCCAACCTCAACGAGCAGGAGGCCAACGAGATCGTCGCTGCGCTGTCGGCCGAGGGCATCGACGCGGCCAAGAGCCGCGTGGAGGGCAGCAACTGGCAGGTCGAGGTGGACGAGAGCCGCATGGGCGTCGCGCTCGACGTGCTGCGTGCCCAGGGCCTGCCCCACGAGCGCTTCGCCACCATGGGCGAGGTGTTCCAGAAGCAGGGCCTGGTGTCCACGCCCTCCGAGGAGCGCATGCGCTACATCTACGCGGTCTCGCAGGAGCTCTCGCAGACGCTGCGCAACGTGGACGGCGTGGTGTCCGCGCGCGTGCACGTGGTGATCCCGGCCAACGACCCGCTGAGCGAGAAGATGCGGCCGTCGTCGGCCGCGGTGTTCATCAAGCACCGGCCGGATGTGGACATCCGGCTGCTGGCGCCGACCGTGAAGGACATGGTGGCGCACAGCATCGAGGGGCTGAGCCACGACCAGGTATCGCTGTCGCTCTTCGAGGCGCGCCGGCCGGTGGCGTCGGCTGCGGCCCTGGCGGGCGGCGCCAGGGAGCGTGCGATGGTGCTGGGCCTGTTCCCCGCGTCGACGGCGATGGTGCTGCTGGGGCTGCTGCTGCTGGCCGCCGTCTGCCTGCTGGTGCTGCCGGCGCTGCTGCGCAGGCAGGGCGTGGACTGGCGCAGCTGGACGCGCCGCCAGGTGTTCAGGCGCTGATCCGGAACAGGAATGCCGGCACCTACCCCCGCCACCCACGAAGCCCCGCAGGCCGGAACCGGCCCGATGGACCTCGTGCGCCTGGTGGTGCGCTTCAACCTGCACCCCGAGATCGGTCTTCACCCAAGCTGGCTGCCTGCCGACTGGCCGTCGCGCCACCGCGTCCCGGCACGGCTGGGGGAGGCGGGCCGCGCGGTGCTCGCCGACCAGCTGCGGCGAGCCCAGGGGCCGGACGCCGGCAGCGCCGACTACAACTTCGACGCACGCTTCAAGCGCGTGGCGCTGCTCGATGCCGACGCGCTGCGGCGGCTCGCCGCCTACCTCGGCTTCTGCGTGCACCTGCCGCTGTTCCGGCTGCGCGGCGGCGCGGGCGCGCAGATCCGCCGCCAGGCCCGCCGCTTCGATGCCGATGCGGTGGATTTCGTGCTCGACCGGGTGCCGTTGCTCACCGAACTGCGCATGGACAACGCGCTGCTGCAGCAGCGGCCCCTGTCGGCCGGCCGGGTCGCCGTCGAGCGCGGCCACCGGCTGCTGCTTGCCACGGCTGCGGCCGAAGGCGAGACGGTCCGCCGCCGCCTGGGGCACAAGCTGCCGCGCCGCGTCTCGGCGCTCGGCGTGCCGCAGTTGCAGCAGCGCCAACTCCAGCAACTCAACGAACTGATGCTCTCGTGCATCGTCCCCGAAAGACTGCCGCAATGGGACTGGCTTTTCTGATCACCACCGAGAACCTGCAGCTCCTGAGCGAGCGCAAGGTCCTGAAGGAGCACGAATACGCGGCGCTGCTCGACGCATCGACCGTGGTCGAGACGGCCCGGCGCGAGGCGCGCCGCATCGTGCAGCAGGCCACGCAGGACGCCGAGGCCGGCCGCAGGCAGGGCTACGAGGAGGGCCTGCGGCGCGCCAAGGAGGAATACGCGACCCAGCTGGTGACGGACACCATGGCCACCGAGCGACAGCTGCATGCGCTGCGCACGTCCATGGCGCAGGTCGTCGTCAAGGCCGTGGGGCAGTTCATCGCCGACGCGGACCCGGCGGCGCTGTTCGAGGCGGCGCTGCTGCGCGTCGACACGCTGATCCGCCAGGAGCCCTTCATCACCGTGCGCGTGGCGCCCGCGCAGGAGGCGATCCTGCGCGGGGTGATTGCGCGCCTGCGCAGCGAGGCCAACTGGAGCATGACCGTGCACTTCGTGGCCGATGCGGCGCTGCCCGTCGGCGCGTGCGTGGTGCAGACGGCCTCCGGCGTGCTGGACATCGGCGTGGACGCGCAGCTCGCCGCGTTCCGGCGCGCGGTGGAGCGCGGCGGCCTCGCCGAGACCCGGGAGGGGGCGCAATCGTGAACCCGGTGTCCGACGCGGCGCTTGGCATCGTCGCCGAGCTGGAACAGGCGCTGGGCCGCGTCACGCCGGTGGCGATCCGCGGGCGCGTCAGCAAGGCGGTGGGCATGCTGATCGACGCATCGGGCATCCAGGCCCATGTGGGCGAGCTGTGCGAACTGGTCACGCCGGGCGAGCCGCCGCTGCTGGCCGAGGTGGTCGGCTTCCGCGACAACACCGCCGTCCTCACGCCGCTCGGGCCGATCACCGGCATCTCGGCTTTGACCGAAGTGCTGCCCACGGGGCGCGGCCACGTCTGCCCGGTGGGCGCGGGCCTGCTGGGGCGCGTGCTCGACGCGCTGGGCCAGCCCATCGACGAACGGGGCCCGCTCAGGACCCGCACGCTGCTGCCGGTGCACCGCGATCCCGTGAGCCCGCTGGCGCGCCGGATGATCGAGGCGCCGCTGGCCACCGGCATCCGCGCGGTCGACAGCCTGCTCACGCTCGGCGAAGGGCAGCGCGTCGGCGTGTTCGCGCCGCCGGGCGTGGGCAAGAGCACCCTGCTGGGCATGCTCGCGCGCGGCGCGACGGCCGACGTGAACGTGATCGCGCTGATCGGCGAGCGCGGGCGCGAGGTGAAGGAGTTCATCGAGCACAACCTCGGCGCCGAGGGGTTGGCGAAGACGGTGATGGTGGTCTCGACCTCCGACCGGCCGCCGATGGAGCGCATCAAGTCCGCCTATGCCGCGACCACCATCGCCGAGCATTTCCGCGACCAGGGCAAGAAGGTGCTGCTGCTGGTCGATTCGCTCACGCGCTTCGCGCGCGCCCAGCGCGAGATCGGCCTGGCCAGCGGCGAACCGCCCACGCGGCGCAGCTATCCGCCGTCGATCTTCTCGATGCTGCCGCAGCTGCTGGAGCGCGCGGGGCAGGGCAGGACGGGCTCCATCACCGCCGTCTACTCGGTGCTGACCGAGGGCGACGAGGAGAGCGACCCCATCGCCGAGGAGGTGCGATCCATCCTCGACGGCCACATCGTGCTGTCGCGCAAGGCCGCTGCGGCCAACCGCTATCCGGCGATCGACGTGCTGGCGAGCATCAGCCGTGTAATGCCGCTGGTGACTTCGCGCGAGCACCGCGCGGCGGCGGCGCACTTTCGCAGCCTGCTGGCCAAGTACCAGGAGATGGAACTGCTCGTGCAGATCGGCGAATACAAGGCAGGCGGCGACGCGCTGGCCGACGAGGCAATCGGTGCGCGGCCGGCGATGCTCGACTTTCTGTCGCAGCCGCCGGACGCGAGCCTGCCCTATGCGCAATCTATCGAGGCATTGCAGCGGTTCGGCGGCGCCTCGTGGGAGCCGGGCCGATGAGCGCAGGCATCGACTGGAAGCTGCTGGTGGGCGTGCGCGAGCGCCAGAAGACGGTTGCCATGGGTGTCGTCGCGCGCGACCGGGCCGCCGCCGAGCAGAGCCGCGCCGAGCTGCAGCAGGCCCAGGCGTGGCAGCAGCAGCAGGTGCAGAGCAAGGCCGCGCACTGGCAGGCGACCGCCGACGCGCTGACGGACGGGCAATGCAGCGTGGCGCAGCTGCGCCACGCGGGTGCCTGGAGCGCCGCCCTCGATGCGCGGATCGCCGAGGCGAGCCGGCTTGCCGCGCAGGTCGGGCAGGCCCACGCGCTGCGCGAGAGCACGCTGGATGCCAGCCGCCGCAAGCTGCGCGCCGCCAGCGCAGAGGTCGAGAAGGCGCAGCAGATGCAACAGCGCAGCCGCGGCGAGCGGCAGCGCCTGCAGGAGCAGCGGCTCGACGAAGCGACCGAGGAAACCACGTCGCAGGCATGGGCCGCGCGGCGCTCGGCCTAGGCGCGCGGGAACGCACGGATCGCCATGGACCCCTCCATCGAACTGGCCAGCTTCGAGAGATTCTTCTCGTCGGTGGTGCTCACCCTGCCGCGCCTCTTCGCGATCTTCGCGGTGGTGCCCTTTCTCTCGGGCGGCATGATCACCGGCACCGTGCGCAACGGCCTGCTGCTGATGCTCGCTCTGTTCATGTCGCCGGTGGCGGGCGACATGCCCTCGGCTTCCATCGGCACCTGGGTGCTCATCGCGGGCAAGGAGGCCTTCATCGGCCTGATGCTGGGGCTGGGTTTCGGCATCTTCATCTGGGCGGTGCAGAGCGTGGGCGACCTGATCGACTTCCAGACCGGCTCCAGCAACGCGTCCTTCTTCGATCCCGTGGCGGGTCACGAGAACGGGCCCACGGGCGAGTTCCTCGGCTGGATGGTGATCACGCTGTTCGTCTCGGCCGGCGGGCTGCTCGCGATGCTGGGCGTAGTCGTCGACTCCTACCGGCTGTGGCCCGTGGCCTCGTTCTTTCCGAACCTGGGGCTGGTGATCGAGCAGTTCGCGATTCGCCAGGGGGACACGCTGTTCCTGTGGATCGTCAAGCTGGCCTCGCCGGTCATCTTCGTGCTGCTGCTGGTGGAGCTGGGCATGGGCCTGGTCAGCCGCGTGGCGCCGCAGCTCAACGTGTTCGTGTTCTCGCAGCCTCTCAAGAGCCTGCTGGCGCACCTGATGATGCTGCTGTTCGTCTTCTTCGTGTACGAGTCGCTGCAGGAATTCCTGCGGCCCGAGAACGGCGTGCTCGACTTCCTGCGCGCTACGCTCTAGCGCCCTTCGGCCATGGCGGAGAAAGACCAGGACCCCACTCCCAAGCGGCTGCGCGACGCGCGAAAGCGCGGCGAGGTGGTCTTCAGTTCGGACGTGGCCTCGACGGCGGTGTTCGCCGTGGTCGTGGTCTGCATGTGGCTGGGCGGCGGGGTGCTCTACAGCCTGCTGCGAGAGCTCTGGCTGCACGCCACCAGCACCAGCCTGCTGACGCGGCCGGAGGACCGCTTCGACGAGCTGCTGCTGCATACCGGGGAGGCGCTGCTTTGGGGCACGCTGCCCATCATGACCATCGCTGCCGTCGCTGGCATCGTGGGCTCCCTGGCCCAGGTGGGCGGCGTGGCGGCGTGGGAGCGCCTCAAGCCCGACGTGAACCGCATGAACCCGGCCCAGGGGCTGCAGCGCATCTTCTCCACCCGCAATCTCATCAACCTGCTGAAGATGAGCCTGAAGACGATGCTGCTCGCGGGCCTGATGTTCGTGATCGTGCGCGGCTTCGTCGATACCTCGCTCAAGCTCGGCTACGCGAGCCCCGCGGCCACCATGACCGCCGCGGCGCACATGGTGCTCGTGGCCTTCGGCTGGGCAACGGTGATCTATGCGCTGATGGCCGCGGTGGACTACACGCACGAGCACTACGAGTTCATGAAGCAGCAGCGCATGTCGATCGAAGAGGTCCGGCAGGAATACAAGGAGGTGGAGGGCGATCCGGTCAACCAGTCGCGCCGCCGCTCCGCGCACTTCGAGGCGGTGTATGCCAGCCTGGGCGACCGCGTGCGCATGGCCTCGGCCGTGATCCATTCGGCCCGCACGGCCGTCGCGCTGCAGTACCTCGGCGAGAACGACCTGCCGCGCGTGATCGCGCGCGGCGAGGGCGAGGTGGCCGCGCAGATCCGGCGCTTTGCCGGCGAGGGCCTGGTGCCGATGGAGTTCGAGCCCTCGCTGGCCGAGCGCATTTATGCGGAGGTGCCGGTGGACCAGCCGATTCCACGTTCGCTGTATGCACCCGTCGCCAGGCTCCTGCGTTGGGCGCAGGGCATCGGATGAAGCCGGGGCGGCGAGTTAGCCGGCGATGCCGTTCCTGGCCGAGGGCGGTTGGAGCGCATCGAGCGCGGCGAGCCTGCGGTAGTCGCCCGGCAGCACGGCATAGGTGCTCATGAAGGTCTTGTGCAGATGGCTCTGGTCGGTGAAGCCTGCCGCATGCGCCGCATAGGTGACGTGGGCGCCGCCGGCGATCAGGTCGCGGGCGTACTCGATGCGGTGGCCCACCAGCATCTCGTGCGGCGTGAAGCCCCATGCGGCGGTGAACCGGCGCTGCACGTGCACGGGGTGCCAGCCGACCGCATCGGCGAGGCTGTCGAGCGTCATGCGCTGATGAAAGCCCGACGCGATGAGGGCATAGAGCCGGTTCAGGCGCTCATCGCCGCTGTCGGGATGCGGGCGCTCTGCGTCGTGGGCTCCGTCCTCCGTGGGCGAGGGGGCGGGAAGCCATTGCGAGAGGCGCCGGCGAAGCAGTGCACGGCCCGCCGCGATGTCCTCGGGATCGCCGGTGCTCGTGGGGACGAAGAGCAGGCGGTGGCATTCGAGGAATTCGAGCGCCGCGGAGGCGTCGATGAAGACCGAGACTCCCGCATCGTCCTCCAGCCGTGCCAGCGGCGGGGTATCTTCCGCGGGGCTGATGCACCGTGCCACGGCGAGGCTGCAGAAGAGGGCGTCTTCGCGCCAGGCATGTGTGCGCGCCTGCACCGAGTGCCAGACATGCGGCGCAATGCGAAACAGAGCACCCGGCGGCACGACGGTGACGCGGGTGCCGCTGCGCACCTGGAGTTCGGTGTCGGCCACCGCGAGCGTGAAGCCCACGTGCCGGTGTGGCCGGACTTCGCGATGGCGAAACCGGTTGGTTGTGAACTGGAGTCCTGCGAGATCCGTGTCTCGCCAGTACTGGGAGGCGGGCAATGCCATGGAAGGGGGATGTGCGGAGGTTCGGCTTTTGCCTCGCGCTGTGTGCAGCAAGCATGCCAGCGCCGTCGTCATCTGTGAAGCCTCGGCCCGGCGAGGACCCGCGCAGGTCGCGCATTGTTCAAGCAAAGGTACTCAGTTGGATGCGCGAGCCCTGGCAAATGCGTCGGAAGCTAAAAATTTACAAGGCGATGACAACGCCCTTGCGGTACTTTGACCCAGGTCCGTCGTCCTTTCCGGCATGGCGGCACATCCATCAGGCCTTCCATGATTCTGTCCACCTTGTTTCATCGTGCCTCGCCTGCGCCGGCCTCCGAGGCGCAGGGATTCGATCCGGTGCCGCGGCCGCAAGCGGAGCCGCAACCCGCCAATCCGGTTCCGCAGTTCTATGCCGAAGAACACCTGTACATGCCGCGAAGCGTGCCGCCTCACGCCGGCGGCGTGCCGGCCATCGTCGGCAATCTGATGGATGCACCCGGCAGCGAAGCCCGCGCGGCGCTGGTGCGCAGCATGCTCCATGCGCTCGATTTCGACTGGCTGGGCTACGGCACGGTGGCGTACATGCGGGGCCACTGGTGGCCGCTGAGCTTCTTCACCGCCTACGCCAATCCCGAGTGGACCAGACGCTACTTCGCGCACAACTATTGCGGCGTCGATCTTCGGCAGCAGGGCGTGCCCGCGTCGAGCCTTCCACTGGCGTGGGACGTGGCCCGGCTCGAGGCGCTGGCGGCGGAGATTTCGGATGAGCTGAGCGAAGAGCGGCAGCGGTTCCTCGACGACCTGTATGCCAGCGGCATCCGCAGCGGGCTGCTGTTCCGCTTGGCGTCCCCCACGCATGTGAACCAGCATACGGTGATCAGCCTGCTGTCGCGCAGGCCCGGGAGCGACTGGATCAGCGACAGCGTGATCGGGCAGGGCCTGATCCTTGGGCTGGGCGTGCACGAATACGTGTCGCGCCACACGCGCATCGTCGGTGCGCCGGGCGCGGGCCGCATCGAGATCTCCGCGACGCAGCAGGACATCCTCCAGCAACTGCTCCAGGGGCGCAGCGACAAGGAGATCGCCAACCGGCTGGACCTGTCGTCCCACACCGTGGACTACCACATGCGGCAGCTGCGGCGCCGCTTTGCCGCGCGCAATCGGGTGCAGTTGGTGAATGCCGTGCAGCAGGGCGACAGCGATTTCGGAGTGCTCAGCGAGAACTGAGTTCGCCGGGAGGCTGTCCGTGCCTTCAATGCCCCAATTCGACTTGCCAGCCGGCGCGTTGACCGGACACCGAACGCGCAATCTCGGACGGGCGGAAGCCCAGGCGGCGGCGAAACATCGTCGAGAACGCGCCAGGGCTGTCGTAGCCGAGTTCTAGCGCGACGGCCGTCACCGGCTGCCCTTCGGCCAATCTGGAAAGCGCCGATATCAGGCAGGCGTGCTGGCGCCACTCGCCGAAGGCCATGCCGGTCTCGGCGCGGAAGAAGCGCGTGAACGTGCGTTCGCTGCGGTGCAGTTGCTGCGCCCATTCGCCGGCGGTGGCGCGGATGTCGGGTGCGTAGAGAAACTCCACGCACAGGGCGTGAAGCGTGCCGTGCCTGGGCAGCGGCGCGAAGATCGGGAGCGTGGCCGCGCGCGCGATCTCCGCGAGCGCGAGGCGCATGACCATGCCGTCCCTGCCTTGTTCGTCATAGAGCGCCTTCACGTCCGTCGCCTCCAGCAGCAACTGCCGCAGAAGAGGCGAAACGAGCAGCACTTCGCAGCGAGACCCTTCGCGCGGCGCTGCCCTCGGCTCGATATAGAGACTGCGCGTACTGACACCCACCATGCGTACGCGATGCGGTTTGCCCGCCGGGATCCACACCCCGCAATGCGGAGGCACGACCCACGCGCCGTCGTCCGTGCCGACCTCCATGAGACCCGTCGCGCCGTAGAGAAACTGCGCTCGACGATGCTGATGCATCTCCAGGAGCGTTCCGCGCGCGTAGTCGGTGCCGATGGCGAGCACTTCGCGTTCGAGTGCGTCGACGCTGTCCAAAGGTACGTTTCTCATCGAAATCCGCGAAATCCGCTGTTGGCTGAAACGCGAACATTCTTGTCCAGACTCCGAAAGCCGGACAGCGCCAGCAGCCATAACCTTTCAGGAATCGAAGGACTGATTGCGATGGAACTCTACTTCTGGCTTGCCGCCTGCGGCACGCTCGCCGGCGTGACCACGGTGCTCTTCGGTTTCGGCGGTGGCTTCGTGGTGGTTCCGCTGCTCTACCACTTGCTGACGCACATGCGCGGACCGGAAACACCGGCTGCGCCCCATGCGATGCAGATCGCGGTTGCGACCTCGACGTGCGTGATGATCTTCGGATCGGCGATGGCAACGGCGAAGCACCAGCGCGCGGGATCGCTGGATTGGGCGGTCATCAAGCCGCTGGTCTTCGCCATTGCCGCCGGCAGCGTGCTCGGGGCAGCAACCGCGGCCGCGGTGGAGGGCAGCTGGTTGCGCTGGGCTTTCATCGCCTACGTCAGCCTGACCGTTCTGGACTGCTGGCTCCGGCCCGGCTTTCTCCTGCAGCCGGCGCGAGAGGCCCGGCCCGCCCGGGCACGAAACGCATTGACGGGCATCGTCATCGGCTGGATCGCGGCCTTGCTTGGAGTGGGGGGCAGCGTCATGACAGTCCCGTTGCTTCGCCGCAGAGGAGTGAGCATGACCGGCGCGACGGCCATGGCCAATCCGCTGACGCTTCCCGTCGCCTTGGCCGGGACGGCGACTTACGCGGCGCTTTCCTGGGGTGGAATGGCGTCCCTGGGGGCCGGGTATGTGGGCTATGTGGACCTGAGGGCGTTCCTTGCCCTGGTCGCGGGCTCATATGCCGGGATACGCATGGCTTCGCCGTTCATCGGGCGGATTCCCGATCAGGTACACGCCAGGGTGTATGTCGGGCTGCTGATTGCAGTGGTGGCGTCGATGTTGATCGGCTAGGCGGGGTGCCAGCGACCAGCCAGGTGGGGAGCTCCGTCCGATCGGATCTGGTGAGGACCTCTTGGGAGCCTTCAGGATCGCCTGGGACCCTTGGTTGGAGCGGGTGAAGGGAATCGAACCCTCGTATGAAGCTTGGGAAGCTGCCGTTCTACCATTGAACTACACCCGCATCTGGCAAGCCGCCGATTGCAAGGCTGCAGCCGGCGACAGGCGGGAGTATAGATGCATGCCATCCGAGGTTCGCGCCGCCGCGCGGGCCAGCCGACCCAACACGCCATACCGAGCATGAAATCCAAGCCCTTTCGATTCGCCCTCAACGCCTTCCTGGCCGTGACCGCAGGCTCGGCCTTTGCCGGAACGATCACCTGCGTCCCCGCGCCGGGCGGTACCGGCCCGGCTCCCTGGATCCGCAAGATCGCCATCGACGAGCACTCGCGCACCGTCAACATGGACATCGTCCGCCACAGGACAAAAGACACGAACACCATGGGCAAGATGAGGGCGGAGTTGCTGGGCATGGAAGAGACCCAGGGCGGCGAGCCCGCCTACGTCTTCAACGCGATTCCGGCTGCGGGCGACGAGGCCACGAACCTCTTCAGGCTGTTCAAGGCGGGCGAGTGGCGGCTGATCAGCGCGGGGGTGGTGTTCATCGGCAAGGTGCCGACGCTGCGGGCGATCGAGCCGGGCAGGGTCTTCGATTGCAAGCGATCGGACCTTGGATAGCCGGTCGGCAAGCGCTGCGAAATTTTTTTCGGGCGCTGCCTCTTTGGCGGGCATCGTGTTGCAAGCCACGCCAGGCAAGGCTTCCGAGCGATGCGCACACAGTTTTCCACAGCATTGTCCCCATCGAGGCGGGAAAACCTGTCATTGGCTTGTGGTATGGCGAATTCGTAGTGAAAAAGGGTAGCCCGAGGGTAGGCGCGCTCCGACAGACTCGGCGGCGAGCGCAGAGGAACATCGTCTGCACCGCATCCTGCGGAAAGGAGCGTGAAATGACGTTCGACTTCTTGTTTCGCCCGAACCACACCGCGTACCTTCGACGCGCGGCGGCCCTCCTGGAAGAAGCCCAGATGGCGCGCATCGAGCACCAGGCGGCGGCAGAGCATCACAGCGCGCTTGCCCGGATGTACGCCGAACGCGTCAGGCGTCTTGAGAACGAGCTCTATCGCCAGCCGCAGGGCGCGGCACATGGTGCAGCAGGGCTGGCGGCGGAAGCCGGTTCCGCGGACGAACGGCCACAGCTGTACTCGCTGGACGGAAGCCGCAAGCCGGGGCTGACCTCGGCGAGCTGAGCCGGAGCGGACAAAGGGCGGCGAGCCTCGGCCCGTGCCGGGGCCGCGTTGTGGTGCGGCCAAAAAAATACCCGCCGAAGCGGGTTCGAGTTGCCCTTGTGGGCACGCTCTAAGCACTGACAGAGAGCTCTTCTTTTATGCGGCCCTGTTGCGTGACAGCATCGGTATCGTCGGCGCTCGCCCTGCGAGCGCGTGTCAGCCGGAAACAGGTAGTCGCCGTAGGACACTCATTAAAACGTGAACTATTTGGCAGATTTGCGGGGAGGCAGGGTCTTTCGGGACTGCTCGGTCGTATTCCTCACTTCGAAGTGTCGGTCCTGTCCGACAAGGCGGCGGCGCATGAAGCCCTAGATTTTGTGGGCTCGCTTTGAAGTGCGAGTTCTCTGTGCGTGACAGCACCAAGAGGTTCAACCCAGCCTTAGCGCTGGGTTTTTTTTGCTCGGCGTCTGCGTGCTTGCGTCAGAAAAGCTCGAACCGGAAGGTGGTGGTCTGAGGCTGGCTGAGCAGCGGGGTGGCAATCTCGCTGGCGTGCTCCCAGGCCTCGCGCCAGAGGCGGGCGTTGGCGATCTGAGATTCGCTCATCGAGTCGATGCCGGATTCGAGCTGGTTAAGCCAGGCCCGGTAGCACTTCACCAGGCGCGAAGAGGGACCGATGCGCTGCTCGAGCAACCGCAGGAACGTGAAGCGCACCTCCATCAGGTCCCGGATGGTCAGGCTGGTTCCGTCCAGCCGGATGGTGTAGAGCTGCTCGCGGTTGGCTGAGTGATCGAACATCGGACGCGCATGCAACAGGGCCGCGAGCCGACTTGCCAGCGGCGCATGCAGCCGCGCTTGTCCGAAGGTCTCAGGCCTTGTCTCTATCTGGATAGAAAGGGGTGACCGGAAATATTAGCCAAGCACCTGTTGTGCGAAATGGAATCCGGGTTCCGGTTTGTCGCGATGAGTGAACCACTTGCGCGCTGTTCAGCGCAGGAACACATGCTCCATGAACTGCCTGATCGGGTACTGGATCACCGTTTGTACCTTCGCCGGCAGTTCCAGCGGCCGCATCAGCATCTTGAGCGTGGTGCCCGGGCTCAGGTGGGTGCGGATGGTGCTGTTCATGTCGGCGCTCAGGCGCTGCACGTAGGCCATGTCGTCGGCGCGTTCGGGCGAACGCGTCCTGACCACGTGGCGGATCGCGCAGTCGGCGTCCTCGCTCTTCAGTTCGAGCGTGCGCCGGCCGATGGTGCCCATCACGCGCAGGCGGCCCAGCTTCTCCTGCTCGCGGTAGCGCCGGTAGTAGCGGTAGAAGTGCTTGTAGTGGTTGACTTCGTCGGTGGCGATGCGCGTCGCCAGGTCCTGAAGCACGGGTTCGTCGGTACAGCGGGCCATGGCGCGGTAGTAGGTGGCGGTGCCGGTCTCGACCACGCAGCGGGCGGTCATCTCGAGGCCTCGGGTGGGGGCGAGCAGCTCGACCTTGCAGTAGGTCGCGTATTCCTCCAGGAAGTTGCCGTAGGCGGTGTCCCAGTCGAACTCCGGCCATACGTGGCGCACGTAGGCGCGCAGGGCCTTGCCGTGCTGCAGTTCCTCGAGTTCCCAGTGCTGGGAGAGCCAGTCGGTGACTTCCTGGTCGCCCTTGAAGAAGTCCACCAGGTTGTGCGTGTACAGGTCGGAGCCGCTCTCGATGAAGGAGGCGGAGGTCACCAGATAGAAGAGGTTTTCGTCCGGGCGTACCTTGTCGAGCGCGATGCGCGAGAAATCCAGGTCTTCGATCGTCCAGTGCCTTTCGGCATCTTGGCTTGCCATGCGAACTCCTTGATCTTTTTTGTCCGTACAAGTACGGATGGCGCAGCCCCTCGTTGGTTCTCGTTTTTTGCGCCAGGACACATATTAGCCGTGGAGTGAGCATTGCGCTGTCGTCCGGCAGCCCTTGGCCGGCGCGGGCCGCATGGCCAAACCTATAATCGTTTGTTCAAGCAAATCAAGCAGTTAGGCCGGTTCGCCGCAGTGGGTTCGACATGAGGGTCGCCATCGCCGCGCCGCCCTCGACGGCAGAAGACGAATCCAAAGATGAGCCAGCCCACATTCACGGTCGCGGACATCCGCAAGACCTTTATCGATTTCTTCGCTTCCAAGGGCCATACGGCGGTGCCGTCGAGCCCCCTCGTGCCGGGCAACGACCCGACGCTGATGTTCACCAATTCGGGCATGGTGCAGTTCAAGGACGTGTTCCTCGGCACCGACAAGCGCCCCTACAACCGTGCGGCCTCCGTCCAGGCCTGCCTGCGCGCCGGCGGCAAGCACAACGACCTCGAGAACGTGGGCTACACCGCCCGCCACCACACCTTCTTCGAGATGCTGGGCAACTGGAGCTTCGGCGACTACTTCAAGCGCGAGTCGCTCACCTGGGGCTGGGAGCTGCTCACGCAGGTCTACAAGCTGCCGGCCGACAAGCTGCTGGCCACCGTCTACCACGAGGACGACGAGGCGTACGACATCTGGACCAAGGAAATCGGCCTGCCGCCCGAGCGCGTGATCCGCATCGGCGACAACAAGGGCGGCAAGTACAAGTCCGACAATTTCTGGATGATGGCCGACACCGGCCCTTGCGGCCCGTGCTCCGAGATCTTCTACGACCACGGCCCGCACATCCCCGGCGGCCCCCCGGGCAGCCCCGAGGAGGACGGCGACCGCTTCATCGAGATCTGGAACCACGTGTTCATGCAGTTCGACATGCAGCCCGACGGCAGCGTGGTCAAGCTGCCCGCTCCCTGCGTCGACACCGGCATGGGCCTGGAGCGCCTGGCCGCGATCCTGCAGCACGTGCACAGCAACTACGAAATCGACATCTTCGACGCGCTGATCAAGGCCGCCGCGCAGGCCACCGGCACGCAGGACCTGTCGAACAATTCGCTCAAGGTGATCGCCGACCACATCCGCGCCACCTCGTTCCTGGTGGCCGACGGCGTGATCCCGTCGAACGAAGGCCGCGGCTACGTGCAGCGCCGCATCATCCGCCGCGCCATCCGCCACGGCTACAAGCTCGGCCAGAAGAAGCCCTTCTTCCACAAGCTGGTGCCCGAACTGGTGCGGCTCATGGGCGAGGCCTACCCCAAGCTGGTCGCCGACGAGAAGCGCATCACCGACACGCTCAAGGCCGAGGAAGAGCGCTTTTTCGAGACGCTGGCCAACGGCATGGAAATCCTCGACGCGGCGCTGGCCGGCGACGCCAAGGTACTGCCAGGCGACGTGGCCTTCAAGCTGCACGACACCTACGGCTTCCCGCTCGACCTCTCGGCTGACGTATGCCGCGAACGCGGCGTGAGCGTCGACGAGGCCGGCTTCAACGCCGCCATGGAAAAGCAGAAGGCCGCGGGCCGTGCTGCCGGCAAGTTCAAGATGGACCGCAACGTCGATTACGCCGGCGCGGGCAACGTCTTCACCGGCTACGAGAAGCTGGAAGAAAGCGCCAAGGTCGTCGCTCTGTACTTTGAAGGCTCCGCCGTCGCTGAGCTCAAGGAAGGCCAGCCCGGCATCGTCGTGCTCGACACAACCCCGTTCTATTCGGAAAGCGGCGGCCAGGTCGGCGACCAGGGCGTGCTCGTGGCCGAAGGCGTGCAGTTCGGCGTGGAAGACACGCAGAAGATCAAGGCCGACGTGTTCGGCCACCACGGCACACAGACCCAGGGCACGCTGAAGGTCGGCGACACGGTCAAGGCCGCGGTCGACACCGCGCGCCGCGCCGCCACCATGCGCAACCACTCGGTCACCCACCTGATGCACAAGGCCCTGCGCGAAGTGCTCGGCGGCCACGTGCAGCAGAAGGGCTCGCTGGTCGATGCCGACAAGACGCGCTTCGACTTCGCGCACAACGCGCCCGTCACGCACGAGCAGATCCTGGAGATCGAGAAGCGCGTGAACGCCGAGATCCTCGCCAACACCGAGACGCACGCTCGCGTGATGGACATGGAGTCGGCCCAGAAGACCGGCGCGATGATGCTGTTCGGCGAGAAATACGGCGAGACCGTGCGCGTGCTCGACATCGGCACCAGCCGCGAGCTGTGCGGCGGCACCCACGTGGGCCGCACGGGCGACATCGGCCTGTTCAAGATCGTTAGCGAAGGCGGCGTGGCCGCCGGCGTGCGCCGCATCGAGGCCGTCACCGGCGCGAATGCGCTCTCCTACCTGCAGGATCTCGAATCGACCGTGCAGAGTGTGGCCGCCACGCTCAAGTCGCCGGCCGCCGAGCTGCAGGGCCGGCTCTCGCAGGTGCTGGAGCAGGTGAGGGCGCTCGAGCGCGAAGTGGGCGCGCTCAAGGGCAAGCTGGCTTCGTCGCAGGGCGACGAGCTCGTGTCGCAGGCCGTGGACGTCAAGGGCATCAAGGTGCTGGCCGCCAAGCTCGAAGGCGCCGACGCCAAGACGCTGCGCGAGACCATGGACAAGCTCAAGGACAAGCTCAAGACGGCAGCCATCGTGCTTGCCGCCGTCGACGGCGAGAAGGTGCAGATCGCGGCCGGCGTCACGGCCGACAGCACGGCCAAGGTCAAGGCTGGCGAGCTGGTCAACTTCGTGGCCCAGCAGGTCGGCGGCAAGGGCGGCGGCAAGGCCGACATGGCCATGGCCGGCGGCACCAATGCGGCGGGCCTTCCGGCTGCGCTGCAATCGGTGCAGGCCTGGGTCTCCGAACGCGCCTGACGGCCGGCAGCGCCACCGGAACGAGCACGCCACCCATGCCAGAAGCGATCCCCGGTGAAGTGCTTGTGATGGGGGCGGGCACCATCGGGTGCTTCATCGGCGGAAGCCTGGCGGCGGCGGGCGTGCCCGTCACCTTCGTCGGCCGTCCGCGCGTGCTCGAGAAGCTCGCCAAACATGGCCTGACGCTCACCGACATCGACGGCGCGACGCACAGGCTGCCTGCCGACAGGCTGCGCCTGAGCGGGCAGGTGCCCGCCGGCGCACGGCCCGCGCTGGTGCTGCTGTGCGTGAAGAGCGGCGCCACGGCCGAGGCCGCGGGCGAACTGGCCTTCTCGCTGCCGGCAGGCACTGCGGTGATCTCGCTGCAGAACGGCATCTCCAACTGCGCGGCCGCCGCGCAGACCGGCCCTTCGCTCAATGTGCGCGCCGGCATGGTTCCCTACAACGTGGCCGAGATCGGCCCCGGCGCCTTCCACCGCGGCACCGGCGGCCGGCTGGCCGCGGAAGACGACGCGGTGCTTCGCCCATGGCTTCCCGTATTCGAGCGCGCCGGCGTGCCGCTCGACCTGCATGCCGACCTTTTGCCCGTGCAGTGGGGCAAGCTCATGCTCAACCTCAACAACCCCGTCAACGCGCTTTCGGGCCTGCCGCTGCGCGAGGAGCTCATGCAGCGCGGCTACCGCCGCTGCTTCGCTTCGCTGATCGAGGAGGCGCTGGGCATCCTCAACGTCGCGGGCATCGCCCCGGCGCAGGTCGCGGCGGTGCCGGCGCACCGGCTGGTGAGCCTGCTGCGGCTGCCCGACTGGATCTTCCGCATCGTCGCGGCGCGCATGCTGCGCATCGATGCCAAGGCGCGCTCGAGCATGGCCGACGACCTTGCGCTCGGCCGCCGCACCGAGATCGACGCGCTCAGCGGCGAGGTGGTGCGCCTCGCGCAGGAGCACGGCCTGAGCGCGCCGCGCAATTCGCGCATGGTTTCGCTGCTCGAGGCCTGGCCGCAACAGCCGAAGCGCTGGACGGCACGGCAATTGCAGGACGCGCTGGGCTTGTAACGTCCGGCCCTGTACCCTCGGCTGCGTCACGGCAGCTTCAAAAGGGTTGTTCTCATGCGGGTCCTGATTCTCGGCAGCGGTGTCATCGGCACCTCGATCGCGTATTACCTGGCGCGTGCCGGTCACGAGGTGACGGTGCTGGAGCGTCGGCCGGCGCCCGCGCTCGAAACCAGCTTTGCGAACGCGGGCGAAGTCTCGCCCGGCTACTCGGCGCCATGGGCCGGGCCCGGCGTGCCGGTCAAGGCCGTCAAGTGGATGCTGATGCAGCACAGCCCGCTGGTCATCAAGCCGATGCTCGATCCGGCGATGTGGCGCTGGGGCCTTGCGATGCTGCGCAACTGCACGCAGGCGCGCTACGAGATCAACAAGAGCCGCATGGTGCGGCTCGCCGAATACAGCCGCGATTGCCTGAAGGAACTGCGCGCCGGCACCGGCATCGCCTACGACGAGCGCATGCAGGGCACGCTGCAGCTCTTTCGCACGCAGCAGCAGCTCGACGGCACCTCGAAGGACGTCGAAGTACTGCAGGCCTCGGGCGTGCCCTACCAGTTGCTCGACCGTGAAGGCTGCGTGCAGTACGAGCCCGCGCTCGCGGCGGTGAAGGGCAAGTTCGTCGGCGGTTTGCGGCTGCCGGGCGACGAGACTGGCGACTGCTTCAAGTTCACGCAGGCGCTGGCGAAGCTGGCCGAGGCCGAGGGCGTGAATTTCAGGTTCGGCGTCAACATCCAGGCTCTCGAGCACGACGCCGTCAAGGGCATCACTGCGGTGCGCACCGATGCCGGCAGCTTCACGGCCGATCGCTACGTGGTCGCGCTCGGCAGCTATTCGCCCGCGCTGGTCAGGCCGCTGGGCATCCGGCTGCCGGTGTATCCGGTCAAGGGCTTCTCGATCACGGTGCCGATCACCGACGCCAGTGGCGCGCCCGAATCGACGGTGATGGACGAGACCTTCAAGGTGGCGGTCACGCGCCTGGGCGATCGCATCCGCGTGGGCGGCACCGCGCAGCTCTCGGGCTTCGACCTGCGGCTCAACGAGCGCCGGCGCGACACGCTCGAGCACGTCGTGACCGACCTGTTCCCCAAGGGCGGCAGCGTGCGCGACGCTTCCTTCTGGACTGGCCTGCGCCCCATGACGCCCGACGGCACGCCCGTGATCGGCTCCACCCGCATTCCCAACCTGATGCTGAGCACCGGCCACGGCACCCTCGGCTGGACCATGGCCGCGGGCACAGGCCGCGTAATGGCCGACCTGATTGGGGGCAGGGCGCCCGGCATCGACATGGAGGGCCTCACCGTGGCGCGCTACGGCGGCTGACGCTTCGCTCCTTCTCCTCCACGCCAGGACAGGGCGGCCCGAAAGGCCGCCCTGTTTTCGTTGTGACACAAGAATTGGGGTTTTCCCTTAGTCATGAAGTTGTCTTCTTCGATATTCTTCGTGGCGTTCCATTAATAAATCGTTGTTTCTTTAGTGAGACAAAACCGAGCCAAACGGACACGATGAAACAGACACGCCGCCTTGCCATCGCCGCCGCCATTTCCATGGCCGCCGCTTGCGCCTCCGGACTCGCCTGGGCAGCCGACAGCTACCCCGTCAAGCCGATCACGCTGGTCGTCGCCTATCCGGCCGGTGGCGACACCGACGCGCTGGCGCGGCTGTTCGCCGAGAAGCTGTCGACGCGCGTCGGCCAGCCCGTGGTGGTCGACAACCGCCCCGGCGCCAGCGGCATCATCGGCAGCGCCTATGTGTCGAAGGCCACGCCCGACGGCTACACGCTGCTGCTCGCGCCCAGCACCTTCTCGATCGCGCAGCTGGTGCTCAAGACCAACGGCTCGGGCTACGACGTGCTCAACGGCTTCACGCCCATCGTGCAGACGGGCAGCCAGCCGCTGTTCCTCGTGGCCGGCGGCAACAGCGGCCTCTCCACGGTGAAGGACGCCGTGGCCGCGGCCAAGGGCGGCAAGACGCTGAGCTACGCGAGCCCGGGCAGCGGCTCGCCGATGCACATCCTGGGAGAGATGTTCGCCCGCGCATCCGGCACCACGCTCGCGCATGTGCCCTACAAGGGCGTGGCGCCCGCCATCAACGACGTGCTGGGCGGCCACGTGCCCGTCACCTTCATCACGCTGGGGCCGGTGGCGCCGTACATCGCCAACGGCAAGCTGCGCCCGCTGGCCGTGGCCTCGGCCCAGCGCTCGCCGCTCGCGCCCAACGTGCCCACGCTGGCCGAGCAGGGCTACAAGGACGTCGAGGTGACGGCCTGGAACGGCCTCTGGGGCCCGCGCAACCTGCCGCCCGAGATCGTGAAGACGCTCAACGGCCACTTCAACGAGATCCTGAAGATGCCCGAGATCGTCTCTCGCATGGCCGTGCTCGGCACCACGCCCGTGGGCGGCGACGCCGAGGTGCTCGGCAAGACCAACGCCGCCGACTACGCGCGCTTCGGCAAGGTGATCAAGGAACTCGGCATCCAGGCCGACTGACCCCCGCGACCGATCCACGGACCTCATTTCCATGACCGAACTCAAAGCCATCGCCGATCCATCGAGCCTGCAGGCACTGCTCGCCGAGCTGCCCGCCAACCTGCTGGCCGGCCGCCGCGTGCTCGTGACCGGCGGCGCGCGCGGCCTGGGGCTCGCCTTCGCGCAGTGCATCGCCGCCGCGGGCGCCAGCGTGGTGCTGGCCGACATCCTCGGCGAGCTGGCCGAGACCGAGGCGAAGGCGCTGCGCGAAGCCGGCCGCAACGCGCATGCGCTGCCCGTCGACCTGGCCAACCCCGGCTCCATCGTGGCCTGCGCCGACGAAGCCATCCGCCTGCTCGGCGGCCTCGACGGCCTGGTCAACAACGCCGCCATCACCAACTCGGGCGGCCGCGACGCGCACCAGCTCGAGATCGACGTGTGGGACCGCGTGATGAACGTCAACGTGCGCGGCAGCTGGCTCATGGGCCGCGCCTGCCGCCGGGCGCTGGCAGAGAGCGGGCGCGGCGCCATCGTCAACCTCGCCTCCGACACCGCGCTGTGGGGTGCGCCCAACCTGCTGGCCTATGCGTCGAGCAAGGGCGCCGTCATTTCCATGACGCGCTCGCTGGCGCGCGAATGGGGCGGCGACAACATCACCGTCAACGCCGTGGCGCCGGGCCTCACGCTGGTGGAAGCCACCGAATACGTGCCGATGGTGCGCCACCAGAAGTACCTCGAAGGCCGCGCCATCCCGCGCGAGCAGCAGGCCGCCGACGTGTGCGGCGCCACCGTCTTCCTTCTTTCCGGGCTCGCGCGCTTCGTGACGGGCCAGCTGCTGGCCGTCAATGGCGGCTTCGCGATGCACTGAATTTTTCCGACCAAGGAGTACACCCGATGAGCGACCTGTCCGAACAGCAGAAAATCAACGAAACCGCCGCCAGCAGCCTGGCGCAGCCCGAGGGCAGCAGCCTCGCGGAGTGGATGAACACCCGCATCGCGCGCTACGAAACCCGCAAGTACGACTGGGACGCGCTGAAGTTCCAGGCCGACTTCGATCCCAAGTTCCGCCGCGCCCAGATGCGCTACGTGGGCACCGGCGGCACCGGCGTCGCGAAGGACGTCAACACCGTCCCCGCCGAGCACTTCACCTTCTCGACCATGGTGATCCCCGCCGGCCACGAAGGCCCGCCGCACCTGCATACCGACGTGGAGGAAGTGTTCTTCCTGATCCGCGGCAAGCTCAAGGTGGTGATCGAGAAGGACGGCGAGCGCTTCGAGACCATCATGACCGACCGCGACCTGATCTCGGTGCCGCCCGGTGTGTACCGCGAGGAGATCAACATCGGCGACGAGGACGCGCTGATGTGCGTGATGCTGGGTGCGAAGAAGCCCGTCACGCCGACCTATCCCGCCGACCACCCCCTGGCCAAGATCAAGCGCTGAGCGGACGCACGGCCATGAACGTCTCCACCGACGCCCTGACGACGCTGCCGGCCTCCGAGCTGGCACGGCTCGACGCCAGCTTCCCGGCCCGCGATGTCGCGGTCGGCGGCGGCGCCGTGGTGTCGGTGCGCGAATGTGGCCAGGGGCCGGCCATCGTGTGCCTGCACGGTATCGGTTCGGGCGCCGCATCGTGGATCGACACTGCCGAGCTGCTCACGCCACAGGCCCGCGTGATCGCGTGGGATGCACCAGGCTATGGCGGCTCGACACCGCTCGAAGCCGCCGCGCCGTCCGCCGCCGACTACGCGGCCCGGCTGGGCCAACTGCTCGACGCGCTCGGCATCGAATCTTGCGTGCTGGTCGGCCATTCGCTGGGCGCGATCACCGCCGCTTCGGCCGCGCGCTCCGATGCGCGCATCCGCCGGTTGGTGCTGGTGAGCCCCGCCATCGGCTACGGCGCTGCCTCGCGCTCGGAGGCGCGGGCCAAGGTCCGCATCGAGCGCCTTGCCACGCTCGACGAACTCGGCATCGCCGGCATGGCCGCGAAGCGCTCCGGCCGGCTGGTTTCCGACAAGGCCTCCGAGCACGCCCGCCAGTGGGTGCGCTGGAACATGGCCCGCCTGAACGACCACGGCTACCGCCAGGCCGTCGAGCTGCTGTGCAACGCCGACCTGCTGGCCGACCTGCCGCCGCCCATGCCGGTGCGCGTGGCCTGCGGCGCGCTCGACGTGGTCACGCCCCCGTCGGCCTGCGAAGAAGTCGCGCGCAAGTGCGGAGTGCGGCTCGAATTGGTGGACGATGCGGGCCACGCCGGCTATGTGGAGCAACCGCAGGCCGTCGCGAAGCTGCTGAGCGAATCCCTCGCCGGCTGACCGCAATCACACAGAGACATCCGAGGAAGGAACCACAGGCATGGCCAGCAACAACAACGACGGCAACGAGGCGATGGAAGAGGGCGCCGACCGCTACAACGTGCCCGCGCTGGAGCGCGGATTGCGCGTGCTGTGCGAGTTCAGCCGCGAAAGCCGCACGCTCTCGGCACCCGAACTGGCGCGCCGCTTCGACCTGCCGCGCTCCACCGTCTTCCGCCTGCTCACCACGCTGGAGAACATGGGCTTTCTCGAGCGCACCGAGGGCGGTCGCGACTACCGCCTGGGCCTGGCCGTGCTGCGCCTGGGCTTCGAATATCTCGCCTCGCTGGAGCTCACCCAGCTGGGCACGCCGCTGCTGAACCGCCTGTGCGACGAACTGCGCACGCCCTGCAACCTGGTGGTGCGCGACGGCCGCTCCATCGTCTACGTCGCCAAGGTGGCGCCGCCCACGCCCTTCGCCAGCTCGGTCACCGTGGGCACGCGACTGCCGGCCCATGCCACGGTGCTGGGCCGCATCCTGCTCGAAGACCTCACGCTGCCGCAGCTGCGCGCCCTCTACCCCGAAGACAAGCTCGAGACCTTCTCGCCGAGCACCCCGAAGACCGTGACCGAGCTCTTCGACATGGTGCAGGCCGACCGCCAGCGCGGCTACGTGCTGGGCGAGGGCTTCTTCGAATCGAACATCTCCAGCATCGCCGCGCCGGTGCGCGACCACAGCGGCCATATCGTGGCGGCGCTGGGCGCCACCGTTACCGCCAGCCACATCGAGGAGAGCCGCATCGACGAGATGGTGCAGCGCGTGCGCGGCACCGCCGACGAGATCTCCGGCCTGCTCAATTACTCGCCCGCGCGTACCGCCAACGTGGTGCCGCTTCGCTCAGCCTGATTCCGGGACCATGACCGCCCAAGCTCTTCCTTCCTCTTTCTTCGCCGCCGATGCGCTGGCCGGCCGCGTGGCCGTGGTCACGGGCGGCTCGTCGGGCATCGGCCTGGCCACTGTCGAACTGCTGCTGGGCTGCGGCGCCTCGGTGGCCCTGTGCGGCCGCAATGCCGAGCGGCTCGATGGCGCCGTGGCCGGCCTGCGCGGGCAGTACCCCGGCGCGAAGCTCTTCGCGCAGACCTGCGACGTGCTCGACGCCGCCTCGGTGCGCTCCTTCGCTGCCGCCAGCGAAGCCGCGCTCGGCCCGGCCTCGATGCTCGTCAACAACGCGGGGCAGGGCCGGGTCTCGACCTTCGCGGACACCGACGACAAGGCCTGGACCGAAGAGCTGAACCTGAAATTCTTCTCCGTCATCAACCCGACGCGCGCCTTCCTGCCGCAGCTCGCGGCGCAGCGTGCAGTGCTGGGCGATGCCTCCATCGTCTGCGCCAACTCGCTGCTGGCGCGCCAGCCCGAGCCGCACATGGTCGCCACCTCGGCCGCGCGCGCCGGCCTCTTGAACCTGGTGCGTTCCATGGCCACCGAGTTCGCGCCGCAGGGCGTGCGCGTCAACGGCATCCTGATCGGCCTCGTCGAATCGGGCCAGTGGCGCCGCCGCTTCGAGGCGCGCGAAGACAAGTCACTCGGCTGGGCCGCATGGAGCGGCCAGCTCGCGAAGAACAAACACATTCCGCTGGGTCGCCTGGGGCTTCCGACAGAAGCCGCCCGCGCGATCCTTTTCCTCGCTTCGCCCCTCGCGTCGTACACGACGGGCAGCCACATCGACATCTCCGGAGGCCTGTCACGCCATGCATAACCCCAGCAACACCGTCACCGTCGGCGCCGTCGTCGCCGCCTTTCTCGAACAGTGCGGCGTCAAGGCGGCCTTCGGCGTGATCTCGATCCACAACATGCCGATCCTCGATGCCTTCGCGCAGCGCGGCACGGTGCGTTTCATCTCGGCGCGGGGCGAGGCCGGCGCGGGCAACATGGCCGACGCCTACGCACGCTCCACCGCCAGCCTGGGCGTGTGCATCACCAGCACCGGGCCTGCCGCGGGCAACATCGCGGGAAGCATGGTCGAGGCCCTGACGGCCGGCGCGCCCGTGCTGCACATCACCGGGCAGATCGAGACGCCGTACCTCGACAAGGGCATGTCGTACATCCACGAGGCACCCGACCAGCTCACCATGCTCAAGGCCGTGTCGAAGGCCGCGCTGCGCGTGCGCAGCGTCGAAACGGTGCTCGGCACGCTCAAGCGCGCCGTGCAGCTTGCGCTGACGGCACCGACGGGCCCTGTCAGCGTCGAGATCCCGATCGACATCCAGTCGGCGCTGACCACGATGCCGGCCGACCTGTCGCCGCTGCCCATCGAGCGCCCCGTGCCATCCGCCGCCGCGCTCGACGCGCTGGCCACGCGCCTCGCCGCCGCCAGGCGCCCGATGCTGTGGGTCGGCGGCGGTGCCCGCCATGCCCGCGCCGCCATCCAGCGCTTGCAGAAACTCGGCTTCGGTGTCGTCACCACGACGCAGGGCCGCGGCACGGTGCCCGAGGACGATGCCGGTTCGCTCGGCGCCTACAACATCCAGAAGCCGGTCGAGGCCCTGTACCAGACCTGCGACGCGATGCTCGTGGTCGGCTCGCGCCTGCGCGGCAACGAGACGCTCAAGTACGAACTGAAGCTGCCCCGCCCGCTGTACCGCATCGACGCCGACGCCGCCGCCGAAGGCCGCTGCTACGCGTCCGAAGCCTTCGTCTGCGGCGATTCCGCGCTGGCCCTCGAAGGCCTGGCAGACCGCCTCGAAGCCGCCAGGTACAAGGCCGACCCGCAACTGCTGGCCGACCTGCGCGCCGCCCACGACCAGGCGGTTGCGGCGCTGCGCGACGGCCTCGGCCCGTACGCCGAGCTCGTGCGCCAGCTCCAGTCGGCGGCCGGCCGCAACTTCAACTGGGTGCGTGACGTGACCGTCTCCAACAGCACCTGGGGCAACCGCGAACTGCGCGTCTTCGAACCGAGCGCCGGCGTGCACGCCACGGGCGGCGGCATCGGCCAGGGCATGCCGATGGCCATCGGCGCGGCCATCGGCGCGGCGGTGACGGGCTCGGGCCGCAAGACCTTCTGCCTGGCCGGCGACGGCGGCTTCATCCTGAACCTGGGCGAGCTGGCCTGCATGGTGCAGGAGAAGGCGCCCATGGTGATCGTGCTCATGAACGACAAGAGCTACGGCGTCATCAAGAACATCCAGGACGCGCAGTACGGCGGCCGCCAGTGCTATGCCGAGCTGCACACGCCCGACTACGACCTGCTGTGCAAGTCGATCGCGCTGCCGCATGCCCGCGTGCGGGACCTGGCCGAGCTGCCCGCCCGCCTCGGCGAGGCGCTGGCGGCCGAAGGTCCGTTCCTGCTGGAGATCGACATGCTCTCGATCGGCAGCTTCAAGGCCACCTTCGCCGGCCCGCCGACCAACACGGTCACGCAGATCCCGGCGCTCGGCACGGCCGGCAAGTGAGCGAAGCCCGTTCCATGACCACTCCCACGCGTATCGGACTCGTCGGCTGTGGAGCCATCGGCACCTCGGTGCTCGAACTGCTCCACGGCGATCCGGCCCTGAAGGTGGTGGCCGTCGTCGTGCCCGCCGACGCGATTGCCGCCGCGCGGAAGGCGGCGCCCGACGCGCAGGTGGGCAGCGCCTTGCCTGCCGCCGGCATCGACCTCGTGGTCGAGACCGCGGGCCATGCCGCCATCGAGCAGCACGTGCTGCCCGCGCTCGCACGCGGTACGCCCTGCGTGGTCGCCTCGGTCGGCGCGCTGTCGGCCACGGGCTTCGCCGAGAAGCTCGAAGCCGCGGCCGCTGCAGGCAAGACGCAGGTGCAGCTGATTGCCGGCGCCATCGGCGCCATCGACGCGCTGGCTGCCGCCCGCATCGGCGGCCTCGACAGCGTGCGCTACACCGGCCGCAAGCCGCCGCAGGCGTGGAAGGGCACGCCGGCAGAGCAGGGCCGCGACCTCGGCGCGCTGACACGAGAAACCGTGATCTTCGAGGGCAGCGCGCGCGAAGCGGCCTTGCTCTATCCGAAGAACGCCAACGTGGCCGCCACCGTCTCGCTTGCGGGGCTGGGGCTCGACCGCACCATGGTGCGGCTCATTGCCGACCCCACCACCGCCGAGAACGTGCACACTGTCGAAGCCGAGGGCGCCTTCGGCAGCTTCGAGCTGACCATGCGCAACAAGCCGCTCGCGGCCAATCCCAAGACCTCCGCGCTCACCGTCTACAGCGCCGTGCGCGCGCTGCGCAATCGCGTGGCCGCGCTGGCCATCTGAGCCCGACATTCCATGATCTCTTCCGAACTCCTTCCGATCTGCATCGCCGGCGAATGGCGCCTGGGCGGCGGCGACGTCTACGAAAGCCTCTACCCGGCCACCGGCGAGCCCATCGCGCGCCTGCGGGCCGCGAGCCTGGCCGACGTCGAGGAAGCCATTGCCGGCGCAGACCGCGCCTTCCGCACCAGCGGCTGGGCGCAGCGCCTGCCGCACGAGCGCGCGGCCGTGCTGCACCGCGTGGCGCAGCTGATCCGCGAAGAGGCCGAATCGCTCGCGCAGAAGCAGCGCCTGGACAACGGCAAGCCCATCAACGAGACCCGCAACCTCGTGGCCAGCGCCGCCGGCACCTTCCAGTTCTTCGCAGCCGCGCTGGAAACGCTCGAAGAAACCATCACGCCCTCGCGCGGCGCCTTCGTGACCATGAGCGTGCACGAGCCCATGGGCGTGGTCGCGGCCATCACGCCGTGGAACTCGCCCATTGCCAGCGAGGCGCAGAAGCTGGCGCCCGCGCTGGCCGCCGGCAACGCGGTGGTCGTGAAGCCCGCCGAGGTCACGCCGCTGATGGCGCTGGAGCTGGCGCGCATCTGCGAGAAGGCCGGCGTGCCCAAGGGCATCGTCAGCGTGCTGCCGGGCAGGGGCTCGGTGATCGGCGACGCGATCACCAAGCATCCACTGGTCAAGCGCGTGTCGTTCACCGGCGGCACCACCACCGGCAAGCACATCGCCCACATCGCGGCCGACAAGATGATGCCGGTGTCGCTGGAACTCGGCGGCAAGTCGCCGACCATGGTGCTGGACGACGCGGACCTCGACCACGCGGTGAACGGCGTGCTCTACGGCATCTTCAGTTCGTCGGGCGAGTCGTGTATCGCGGGCTCGCGCCTTTTCGTGGCGCGCGGCATCTACGACGAGTTCCTCACGCGGCTGGCCGAAGGCGCCAACGCGCTGCGCGTGGGCGATCCGGCTTCGGAGCGCACGCAGATGGGGCCGCTCATCACCGCGAAGCATCGCGAGGGTATCGAGCGCTACGTGGAGCTGGGCGTTTCCGAAGGCGGCAGGATTCGCACGGGCGGCGTACGCCCGCATGGCGACGGCTATGACCGGGGCTACTTCTACCAGCCGACCATCCTCGAAGGCCTGACGAACAGCGCCCGCATCAGCCAGGAGGAAATCTTCGGCCCGGTGCTGGTCGCCATGCCCTTCGACAGCGAGGAAGAGCTGATCGCGCAGGCCAACGACAGCGTCTACGCGCTGGCGGCCGGCGTGTGGAGCCGCGACTTCAAGCGCGCCTGGAAGCTGGGCCGTGCGGTGCAGGCCGGCACGGTCTGGGTCAACACCTACAAGCAGTTCTCGGTGTCCACGCCCTTCGGCGGCTGGCGCGACAGCGGCCTGGGCCGCGAGAAGGGCCGCGAGGGCATCTTCCAGTACATGGAGCAGAAGAGCATGTACTGGGGCACCAACGAACAACCCCTGCCTTGGGCAGCACCATGAAAACCCCCAGGCTTCGCGCACTTCGTGTCGCTTCGCCCACCCCCTTGCAGGGGGCAATACCTGCGGCCCGGCAAAGCCGGTTCCGCGGTATTCCTGGAACGAGCTGTTCGGCGCCGCGCGTGTGCCGGTCGGCATGACAGAAAGATTGAAATGAGCGTACTTGGCATCGACCAGATCACCTACGGCGCGGACGACCTGCCCGCGTGCCGCCAGTTCTTCCAGGACTGGGGCCTTTCGCTGAAGTCGGAGGCCGCCGACGAACTCGTCTTCGAATGCCTCAACGGCTGCAAGGTGGTGGTCGCGGCGCTGGACAAGCCGGGCCTGCCACCCGCGATGGAAGAGGGCCCGACGCTGCGCGAAGTCGTGTGGGGCGTGGAAAGCGACGCGGACCTCGCCCGCTACGCCGACGCCATCGCGCAGGACCCGGGCTTCTTCGACGCCACGGTGGACGGCGCGCGCCGCATCGGCTGCATCGACCCCAACGGCCTTGCGGTGTGCCTGCAGGTCAGCCGCAAGCATGCGGTGCAGGTCGACTGCGGCGCCATGAACACCTGGAACGCGAAGCTGCGCATCAACCAGCCGGCGCCCATCTACGAGCGCGCCGTGCCCATCGAGGTGGGCCACGTCGTGTTCTTCGTGAACGACGTGAAGGCCACCAGCGCCTTCTACGCGCAGCGCTTCGGCTTCGTGGGCTCCGACAGCTACCCCAACCGCGGCGCCTTCATGCGCTGCGCGGCCGAGGGCGGTCACCACGACCTGTTCCTGCTGCAGATTCCCTCGGGCAAGCGCGGGCTGAACCATGTGGCCTTCACCGTGCGCGACATCCACGAGGTGTTCGGCGGCGGGCTGCACTTCTCGCGCCGAGGCTGGGAAACCCAGCTCGGCCCGGGCCGCCACCCGGTGTCGTCGGCGTACTTCTGGTACTTCAAGAACCCGGCAGGCGGCCTCATCGAGTACTACGCCGACGAAGACCAGCTCACCGCCGACTGGCAGCCGCGCGAGTTCGAGCCGGGTCCCACGGTCTTCGCCGAATGGGCGGTTGACGGCGGCCTCGACGGCAACACCCGCCGCCAGAAGAACGCGGAAGGGCCCAAGGGCGCCTTCCTGACCGAAAAGAAATGAACTCCCCGACTCTCATGCAACGACGTTTTTCCTTCTCCGTCCTGTTCGCCGCAGTCGCGGCCTTCACGCTCGCCGCGCCCGTGCACGCGCAGCAGAGCGAGGCGCAGAAGCAGCTCTCCAGCGAGCGCTTCACCATCATCTCGCCGTTCCCGCCCGGTGGCCCGGTCGACACGCTGGCCCGCGTGCTCTCCGAGGGCCTGGCCAAGCGCTACGGCCAGGCTGCGGTGGTCGACAACCAGGTGGGCGCGGCCGGCAACATCGGCATGGACAAGGTCAAGCGCGCCAAGGGCGACGGCCACACGCTGCTGGTGATCCCGGCGGGCAACGTCACCATCAACCCGACGCTGATGCCCAGCTTCCCCTTCGACATGGCGAAGGACTTCGTGCCGGTCACCATGCTCGCGAAGGCGCCCAACGTGCTTGTGGCCTCGCCGGCATCGGGCATCAAGAACGCGAAGGACCTCGTGGCGCAGGCCAAGGCCAAGCCCGGCACGCTGTCGTATGCCTCGCCCGGCGTGGGCAGCGGCCTGCACCTGGCGGGCGAGCTCTTCAAGCAGCAGGCCGGCATCGACATGCTGCACGTGCCCTACAAGGGCACGGCGCCCGCGCTCAACGACGTGCTCGGCGGCTCGGTGCCGCTGATGTTCAGCAACCTGCCGGCGACGCTGCCCTTCCTGAAGAACGGCAAGCTGGTGGCCATCGGCGTGACCGAGGCCAAGCGCAGCGCGGCGGCGCCGGAGATTCCGACGCTGGCGGAGCAGGGCATCCAGGGCGTGACCGTGACCTCGTGGTACGGCCTGATGGCGCCCAAGGGCACGCCGCCGGCCGTGGTCGAGCAGCTCGCCAAGGACGCGGCCGAGATGCTCTCGAAGCCCGACGTGCGCGAGCGCCTGAAGCTGCAGGGCATGACCGACGCGGCCATGAAGCCCGCCGAGTTCGCCGCCTACATCCGCGACGAGACGGCCGTGTGGGCCAGGATCATCAAGGCCCGCAACATCGTCGCCGAGTAAGCGGAAGAAGGACCCGGGGAGACACCCATGAAGACCATCACCACAAGCGAATCCACCATCGGCATCGTCGGCGCGGGCATCGGCGGCCTCGTGGCGGCCATCGCGCTGCGGCGCGCGGGCCACGACGTGGTCGTGTTCGAGCAGGCGAAGCAGTTCGCCCGCGTCGGCGCGGACATCAATCTCACGCCCAATGCGGTGCGCGCGCTCGACGGCCTCGGCGTGGGCGAGGCGGCCCGCGTGACGGCGGCGCGCCCGTCGCACCGCATCAGCCGCACCTACGACACTGGCGAGGAAACCTCGCGCCTGGAGATGGCCGAGACCGCCGAGCAGCGCTACGGTGCGCCGCAGCTCACCATCCACCGCGCCGACCTGCTGGCTGCGCTGGCCGACATGTTCCCGGCGGAGCAGGTCGCGCTCGGCAAGCGCGCCGGGAAGATCGCTGCCGATGAAAAGGGCGTGAGCCTCTCGTTCGCGGACGGCACCGAGGCCCGCGTCGGTGCGCTGATCGGCGCGGACGGCATCCACTCCTGCGTGCGCACCGCGATGTTCGGCGCCGAGAGCCCGCGCTTCACCGGCATCGTGGCCTACCGTGCCGTGGTGCCGGCCGAGCGCGTGGCCGGCGTGCCCAACCTGGGCGCCTTCACCAAGTGGTGGGGACCGAATCCGCAGAGCCAGATCGTCACCTTCCCGCTGAACCGGGGCAAGGACGTCTTCATCTTCGCGACCACGCCGCAGGACAGCTGGCACCTCGAGTCGTGGACCGCGCCCGGCAGCGTCGAGGAACTGCGCGAGCAGTACGTGGCCTACCACCCCGAGGCGCGCGCCTTGCTCGACGCCTGCGACACGGTGCTCAAGACCGCGCTGTACGAGCGCGATCCGATGCCCGCCTGGACCCAGGGCCGCATGGCTCTGCTGGGCGATGCCGCGCACCCGATGCTGCCTTTCATGGCACAGGGCGCCGGCATGGCCATCGAAGACGCCGTGGTGCTGTCGCGCCACCTCGAAGGCGTGGCGATGGCTGACGTGCCGGCCGCGCTGAAGCGCTTCGAGACCGCGCGCATCGAGCGAGCCAGCCACGTCCAGCTCGGCTCGCGCGGCAACAACTGGCTGCGCGAAGGCGGCAACGCCGACTGGGTCTACGGCTACGACGCCTGGGCCGTGCCGCTCGCGACCCCGGCCATGGCGGCTGCCGCCTGAATCTTCAATTCATTCCGCCCTACGGAGGCCCACGATGCAAACCCAAGACCGCTACCTGCAACCGCACCAGGCGCGCCGGCGCCCCGCGACCACCTATGAAGACCTGCTGGGCGACGTGATCGAGCGCGCCTTCGCCGACGGCATCCACGACCTGCCGGGGCTGGTGCAGCGCCTGAACGACAGCGGCCTGGCCACGCCGGGCGGCCAGCAATGGACCGAAGAGCTGTATCGCAAGGAATTGGCGGCGCTGGCTGCCTGAGAGGGAAAGGGAACATCATGACCATCGCCATCCAACCCGCCGGCAACGCTGCAGCGGACCCGGTCGACCATCTGCTCGAGATCGGCCTGAAGGACCTCTGGTATCCGATCTGCCCCTCGCACTTCATCAAGGAGAACCCCGTCTCCCTGCGCCGCCTCGGCCGCAAGCTCGCGCTGTGGCGCGACGGCGAAGGCGTGCTGCACGCGCTGGAAGACCGCTGCCCGCACCGCGGCGCGCCGCTGTCGCAGGGCGTGGTGCTGGGCGACCGGCTCTCGTGCCCGTACCACGGCGTGGAAGTGCGCCACGACGGCGTGGTCACGCGCGTGCCCGGCAGCCCCGGCTGCAAGCTCGAGGGCTCCAAGGCCACGATGCATTTCCACGTGCAGGAGCGCGCGGGCGCGGTGTTCATCTACAACTCGAAGGAGCCGGTGGACGTGCCGCCGCCGCTGGTGCTGCCCGAGCAGCTCACCGACGAGGCCGAATACAGCAGCTTCCTCTGCTACACCGAGTGGAAGGGCGACTACCGCTACGTGCTCGACAACGTGATGGACCCGATGCACGGCACCTACCTGCACAAGCAGTCGCACTCGATGGCCGAGGGCGATTCGAGCGCGAAGTTCGGCATCCGCCAGACCGACATCGGCTTCGTCTTCGAGAAGGAAGGCCAGCGCAACGTCAACTTCGACTGGACCGAGTGGGCCGACACCGGCATCCACTGGATGCGCCTCGAGATCCCGTACCCGAAGACCGGTGGCCCCGGCGGCAACTTCATCATCATCGGCGCCTTCTCGCCCATCGTGAAGGGCATGACGGCCACCTTCTTCTGGCGCGTGCGCAAGCTGCAGCCGGGCTGGCAGCGCGACACCTGGCGCTTCCTCTACCGCAATCGCCTGGAGGCGCGCCACTGGCACGTGCTGGAGCAGGACCGCGTGATGCTCGAAGAGATGGAAGCCGACGCCAACCAGCACGAGAACCTGTACCAGCACGACCTGGGCATCGTCCGCCTGCGCCGACACATGCGCAATCTGGCGGTCGCGCAACTCGCCCAGGCGAGCGAGACCGCTACGGCCTGACAGGGGAGAGAGCTTCGCCATGTCTTCCCCAACGCTCAACGCCCTGGTGCACACCATGCGCTACGAGGCCGACGGCATCGTGAGCGTCGAGTTCCGGCCGGCCACGCCCGCGGTGGATTTCCCCGCCTTCGAGGCCGGCTCGCACATCGACCTGCACCTGCCCAACGGGCTGGTGCGCAGCTACTCGCTGTGCAACCCGGCTAGCGACCGCCAGCGCTACGTGGTGGGCGTGCTCAACGACCGCAAGAGCCGCGGCGGTTCGCGCTACGTGCACCAGCAGCTGCGCGTGGGCATGACGCTGCCCATCTCGGCGCCGCGCAACAACTTCAAGCTGGAAGAGGGCGCCGAGCGCTCGGTGCTCGTGGCCGGTGGCATCGGCGTCACGCCCATCTGGTGCATGCTGCAGCGGCTGGTGGCCATCGACAGGCCGGTCGAGATCGTCTACTGCGCCCGCACCCGCAAGGAGGCCGCCTTCTGCGACGCCATCGAGGCGCTGGCGAAAGAAAAGTCGGTTGAGCTCACCTGGCACTTCGACGACGAGAAGGGAGCGCCGCCCAACCTCGTCGAGCTGCTGTCGGGCAAGGGCGCCTCCAGCCACTACTACTGCTGCGGGCCCACGCCGATGCTCGATGCCTTCGAGAAGAGCTGCGAGCAGCTGGGCTATGCCAACGCGCACATCGAGCGCTTCGCCGCGGTGCAGGTGGAATCGGGCGCCGCCTCGCAGGCCTGCGTGGTGGAGTGCGCCAGGAGCGGCAGGAGCGTCGAGGTGCCGGCGGGCAAGTCGATTCTCGACAGCCTGATCGACGCCGGGCTCAACCCCGACCACAGCTGCAAGGAAGGCGTGTGCGGCGCCTGCGAGACGGCGGTGCTCGAAGGCGATATCGACCACCACGACGGCATCCTCACCAAGATCGAACGTGCGTCCAACAAGACCATGATGATCTGCGTCTCTCGCTGCAAGGGCGAGCGTCTGGTGCTCGACATCTGAACAGGGCCGAAGGCCGACAGAAGAAAACTACCCGAGACAACTCAATGAAAAAGTATCTGATCGCGCTGGCTGCGGCCAGCGGGGCTGGCGCAGCGCTGGCCCAATCTTCCCTCACGCTCTTCGGCGTGGTAGATGCGGCCGTCACCTACACCAAGGGAAGCGGCCCCGGTTCGGCCCACAAGACGCAACTGAGCAACAGCGGCAACATGTTCAGCCGCCTCGGTTTTCGCGGCACGGAAGACCTGGGCGGCGGCTACTCCGCCAACTTCTGGCTGGAGATGGGCCTGCAGAACGACAGCGCGCAGGGCTTTCCTTCGAACACCAACAACCAGGCCAGCGGCAACGGGCCGGCGGGCGTGCTGAGCTTCAACCGCCGCTCCACCGTGAGCCTCGCCGGCCCCTTCGGCGAATTGCGGCTGGGCCGCGACTACGTGCCGGCCTTCTGGAACACGGCCATCTTCGATCCCTTCGGCACGGGCGGCGGCATCGGCGCCAACCAGATCTACTTCTCGGGCCTGGGCGGCCTCGTCGCGCCCACCGGCACGCGCGCATCGAACAGCATCGGCTACCTGCTGCCGGCCAGCCTCGGTGGCTTCTACGGCCAGGTGATGTACGCCATGGGCGAGAACGACTCCAGGTCGGTGCTGCCGGGCACGCTGGTGTCGAACAGGCACGACGGCGACCACACCGGCGCGCGCTTCGGCTACCAGGGCGGCGGCCTCAACATCGCGCTGGCCACCGGCCGCACGCGCTATGCGAGCGGCGACCTGCGCGTGACCAACCTCGGCGCCTCCTACACCTTCGACGCCTCGCTCATGAACCTCAAGCTCACGAGCGAGCTGTACAAGGAGTCGAAGGGCACGACCGACGCCAAGGGCGTTCTGGTCGGCTTCCAGCTGCCGATCGGGCCCGGCGAGATCAAGGCCTCGTATGCGCGCTACCGGCTGGAGCCGGCGGGTGCGCTGCTGAAGCCCACCTCGTCGAAGCTGGCCATCGGCTACGTGCACAACCTCTCGAAGCGCACCGCGCTGTACGCAACCATCGCGCGCATCAGCAACAGCAACGGTGCATCGCAGGCCCTCTCGGGCGCGATCACCGCGCCGAACCGTGCCTCCAGCGGCACCGAGTTCGGCATGCGCCACATGTTCTAGGCGCGCGCGCCTCATCACCTTCAGCCCGGCAGGAACGGCCATGCAGAGCAGCAGAAACGACGACGACAGCGGCAAGAACGACAGGAACCTTCGTTGGTACGGCGTCATCACGCTGTTCGCGATCGTCGCCATCTCCTACGTGGACCGCATCAACATCGCGGTGCTGATCACCGACGCGGCCTTCCTGAACCACGTAGGCCTCGCCGCCACCGACCGCGTGAGCCAGGGCTTCCTGGCGACGGCCTTCATGCTGGGCTACGGCGTGTCGGCCTTCGTGCTCACGCCGTTCTGCTCGGCGCTCTTCGGCGTGCGGCGCAGCCTGGTCTACGGGCTGATCCTCTGGGGCGTGGTGACATGGGCTTCGCCGATGTTCCACAGCTACGGCCTGCTGCTGGCTTCGCGCGTGCTGCTGGGCGTGTCCGAAGGTCCGCTCTTCTCGCTGGCTTCGGCATACATCAAGGCGCACTTCCGCAGCGACGAGAACGGCAAGCCCAACGCCTTCGTCAACATGGGCACGGGGTTGGGCCTGGCCATCGGCTATCCCCTGGTGGGCTGGCTGCTCACGCAGTTCGCGTGGGACAGCTCCTTCCACGTGCTCGGCGTGCTGAACATCGTGCTCGGCATTCCGCTGGTGCTGGCCTTCGTGCGCATGCCGCCGGGGCATGCCGATGGCGTGAAGCCGTCTTCCTTCGGCGAGGCGATGTCGCGCGTGGGCGGCATCGTGAAGGGTGCGCTCCATACGCGGCACCTGTTCCTCATCACGCTGCTCACCTCGGCAGCGCTGGCGTACCTCTGGGGCAGCAGCAACTGGCTGCCGACCTACCTGCGCGAGGCGCGCGGCTTCTCGATGCGCGAGATGGGCTGGCTGGCCTCGCTGCCGCAGTACGCCACCGTGCTCGCGGTGTTCGCGGGCGGCGTGCTCATCGACAAGGTGGGGCGCGAGCGCGTGCCCTTCATCTTCATGGGCGCGAGCGTGGGCGTGGCGCTGTCTGTGCTGATGGCCATCAATGCGCGCGACCCTTATGCGGCTGCGTGCTGCCTGGTGGCGGCCAATTTCTTCTGGGGCCTGCAGAGCCCGGCCATTCCGAGCACGGTGCAGTACTGCTCGCGGCCCGAGCACACGGCCAGTGCCTTCGGCGTGACCAACGGCGTGGGCAGCCTCGTGGCGGGCTTCATGCCGGCGCTGATGGGCGGCGTGATCGGCGCGATGTCGCATGGCGTGGGCGCCAGTCCCGCGGCATCGGCGGCTTCGTCGGCCTCCGGCTTCTTCGCGGGCTTCGCATTGCTCATCGGCACGCAGATCGTCGTGTTCGGCTGCGGCTTCATGCTGTGGCTGCGCGACCGCTCGCACGGCGCGCACACAGTCTCTGGTTCACAGCTTTCATAGGCTTTTCGAAGGCTTGTACCTTCGTACTGTGGCCGTCGCGTCACAGTGTCGCGAGCCGTTTTCCGTCATCTGCGTGAGCAGGTGTTTCGGCGGCTGAACCATCTTCGTATTGCATGGCATGCACCGCATGCCATGACGCCATTCGGCCTATGGCGCGCGAACATTTTGAGAAAGAAAAGTTCCGCGATTCGTTGAGCGCACAGCGTCCATCAGCTACAACTGTGCGACATCAATGGACGAGGGAATGCGCGTGAAATCAACGACAAGAGCCGCAGCAAGTCTTGCCATCGCCAACACGGCCCGCACCGTTTCCGCTTCGCGGACGTGCATCGCGCCGACGATGCGCATGCACTGACGAAGGCCTTCGCGCTACAAGCCCCGCCTCCACATCCCATCACCCCGCGATCGCCGGGAATGGAACCCCTTACGCCTCGCATCCTGGGACCGCCGCTTCGCGCGCGGTGTGACCCTGCATGACTGTGTGGTCCTGACGAACGGATGAGTTCGCCGGGAGGGCGCCGTGTTGCCCGTTTCTTTCCGATTCCCCCGTTGTTCATCTCACTCATCACCGCGCGCGTCATGCGCATCGCAGGCTATCCGCCGGCGCATGCGGGACGGCGCATGTTTCTTCTTACCAAGAGTACTCAGAGGCGATCATGAAAAGATTCAATACACCCGTGGTCAATCATCTTGCCATCACCGCAGTGACCCTTGCCGTGCTCACGGCTTGCGGCGGCGGCGGAGACAGTGGTGGCGCTTCGTTCGGCGGTGCCGGCACGGGGCTCAGCGCTCCGTCTGACCAGGTCGTTTCCGCTCCCGTTTCCGATCCCACCGCCAAGGCACCCGATGACGGCGCGCCCAACCTCGCCGACAACTCCGCTTCGGCAGTCGACCGCTCCGCAAAGCCGATGGAACTGCCCGACACCGTCTGGCCCAGCAACTACAAGCTCTGGTTCCGGCCCGATGCGGCGCTCAAGACCTTCGTGGGCCGTGGCGACGTGGAGATCGAAGTGCTCAAGCCGGTGGATGCCATCGTCGTCGCCGCGCACAACCTGAACTTCGCCAAGGGCCGCACCACGCTACGCAAGGTGTCGAACCCCGGCGAGGCGATCCCGCTGATTCCCACGCCGCAGACGCTGGGCGACTTCGTGCAGCTGCGGCTGAACGACGGACAGATCGCCAAGGGCAAGTACCTGCTGCACATGGAGTGGGACGGCAAGATCCAGTTCTCCGACGCCGAGTACTGCCCGCCTGCCGAGGTGGCGCGCAACCCGTTCTGCTCTGCCGCCACCGGTATCTTCAAGGTGGGCCTTTCCACGCCCGAGGGCGTGAGCAGCGACGCCATCGTGACGCAGGGCGAAACCAACTACGCGCGGCAGTGGTTCCCGGGATGGGACGAGCCGGCCTTCCGTCACACCTTCGAGATCTCGGCCGAGGTGCCGGGCGACTGGAAGACGGTGTCCAACGGCGCGCAGATCGAGGCGACGAAGCTGCCCGACGGCTACCAGCGCGTGGCTTTCGAGAAGACGCCCTCGATGCCGATGTACCTGACCTTCTTCGGCGGCGGCAAGTTCGACATCCTGGCCGACAAGTTCAAGAACCCGCTGGACGGCAGCGAGATGCCGCTGCGCTGGTTCACGCCGCCGGGCCGCTCCGACTGGGCCAAGTTCGCGATGGAGTGGACCAAGGTGTCGATGGACTACTACTACAACTACACGGGCATCCCGCTGCCGTTCAAGAAGTTCGACACCGTCGCGGCCAACGACAGCTACGACAACAAGCCCAACACCGGTTTCGGCGGCATGGAGAACTGGGGCTCGATCTTCGAGTTTGCCGACTCGGTGCTCACCAAGCCGGGCGACACGCCCACGCTGTACTCGGTGACGGTGGTGACGCACGAGGTGGCGCACCAGTGGTTCGGTGACCTGGTCACGCTCGACTGGTGGGACAACGTGTGGCTCAACGAGTCGTTCGCGCGCTGGTTCGAAAGGCGCACCACGATCAAGTTCCACCCCGAGTACTACAGCTTCTCCGACTACGTTCTCGACAAGCACAACGTGATCGTGGCCGACCTGAAGAACACGGCCGTGCCGGTGCAGCGCAACCTCAACGACGCGGGCTCGTTCGGCTTCATCAGCCCGTCGATCTTCGTCTACAACAAGGGCAGCCACGTGCTGGAGACCATCCAGAACTACATCGGCGAAGAGGCGATGCAGAAGGGCCTGCGCATCTACCTGAAGGACTACGCCTTCGGCAACGTCACGCCCTCGCGCCTGTGGAGCTCGCTGGAGAAGGCCAGCAACGGCAAGAAGGTGAGCGAGATCGGCGACAGCCTGATCCGCCAGACCGGCATTCCGCTGCTCACGGTGGACGCGCAGTGCGCGGGCAACAGCACCTACGTGAACATCACGCAGGAGGCCTTCCCCAACCAGAACCTGTACCCGGCATCGACCTGGACCATTCCCGTCACGCTGGCCTATGGCGACTCGATGGAGCAGCGCAAGACCTTCGTGATGTCGGGCAACAGTACGCAGGTGGAGCTGCCGGGCTGCACCGCGGTGCTGGCGGGGCCGACCGGGCAGGACTACTACGTGAGCAACTACAGCGCCCCCTCGTGGAGCGCGCTGCTGGCCAAGGCGCAGAACTTCTCGGGCAACAAGCCGCTCTTGCTGAACATCGAGCGCGATGCGTTCCGGCTGCTGAGCGTGGGCCGCATCACGCAGGCGCAGTACGACCAGATCAAGGGCGTGCTGAACCTGCCGGCGCCGCTGCTGGCCAAGACGCAGGTTAGCGAGCAGAAGATGGTGGCGGTGGCCACCGGCGCGGAGAAGGAGTCGTACCCGCATGCGCTGCGCTTCCAGGGCAGCCTGAAGCTGCGCGACAACGAGAAGCGCTGAGCATCGCCTGAACCGGCGCGCGCTGCCCTCGGCGAGAGCGGTGCGCGCCTCTTCGACAAGGACCATCATGAACACAGCATTCCTGAAATGGCTGGCTGCGGGAGCGGCGGCGCTGCTGCTGTCCGCCTGCGGCGCGAGCACCGGCAACAGCGGCGGCCCCGAGGCCGAACTCGTCGGCACCTACGCCGTGAAGCAGAACGGCGCGCTCAAGGAGCTCATCAAGATCGAACGGCAGGGCGACGGCTACGTGATGCGCGACAAGGTGCGCACGGCGGACTGGAGCGAGCCGAAGATGACGATGAAGCCCGTGACGCGAGAGCACTGGAGCCGCATCACCACCGACAAGGAGAACACCGCCTTCGTCGGCGTGGCCAGCGAGCAGCTCGGCATATTCAAGGTGCCGGCGGGCTGGCAGAAGAACGGCTTCCAGACCTCGACCGGCTACTTCCTCTTCTATTCGCGCGGGCCGGTGGAGGCGTACAAGCTCTGAGGCGAAGGCTCAGGCAGCGGGCGCCACGCTCGCGCCCTCGATGCGGTGGCGCTTCAGCGCATCGGCCACGAAGCCGCTGGCCTTCATCTCCTCCACGAAGGCGGCGAGCAGGGCCTGCGCTTCGGTGCCGCGGCTGGCGGGCGTGCCCATGGCCTGCTGGATGACCATGAAGCGCCCCGGCAGCACGCGCACGCCGGGTGCGCGCTTCGCCTCGCCCTCGAGCATCCGGCGGATGCCGGCCGCCACTTCGACTTCGCCCGAGCGAAGTGCCGCGAGTGCGGGGCCTGCGCCCTGGAGGCGGACGATCTCGGCCGCCTTGATCTCGCGCGTCAGGAACAGGTCGTAGGCGCTGCCTGCTCCGACGGAGATGCGGTTGCCATTGGCATCGACCTGCGCGTTGTCGGTGAGCGCGGAGGCGTCGGGTACGAGGTAGCTGCCTTCGATCAGCACGTAGGGCGCGGTGAACAGCAGCCCTTCGCTGCGCGCCGGGTCGATGGCGAAGAAGCCGATGTCGGCCTTCTCGTTCTTCACCGCGTCGACCGATGCGGCGGCCTTTTCGAACACCACCAGCTCGATGGCCACGCCGAGACGCCGCGCGAACTCGCGCGCCAGGTCGATGGAGACGCCCTCCGGCTCGCCCGTGGCCGCGTCCTTGTTGGCCAGGATCGGGTTGCCGAGATTGATCGAGGCGCGCAGCGTGCCGCTGGGCGCGAAGGCGGAAACGAGGGCGGGGGAGATCGTCGTCTGCTGCTGAGTCATGGCGTCCTGGCATCGATGGAGGAAGATGCCCGCCAGTTTACGGGGCAGGCTACGACCCGGCTGGCGCCACGATCCCGAGCGAACCCAGCGGCCCGAGCGGCAGCCGCACCGTGACGCGCAGGCCCGGCCTCACGCCGGTGTCGCCCAGGGCGATGGTGCCCCCGTGCGCGTCGATCACCGATCGCACGATGGCCAGCCCCAGGCCGCTGCCGGTCTGCGTCTGGTCGGGGTCGCGGAAGAAGCGGTCGAACACGCGCTCGCGCAGTGCCGGCATGATGCCGGGCCCCTGGTCGGACACCGTCAGCACCGCCATGTCGCCGTCGCGCCGGATGCCCACGCTCACCACCGAGCCCACGGGGCTGTACTTGGTGGCGTTGTCGATCAGGTTGTCGATCATCGAGACCAGGCTGTCGCGGTCGCCCATGAGCTCGACGGGCTCGTCCTCCACGAGTTCGATCTCCACCTCGCGCACGTGCGCCAGCGCCGACAGCGCCGCCAGCCGCTCCTGCACCAGGTCGTCCAGCCGCAGGGCGCGCGGCGCCGAGGCGCTGGCGTTGCTGCGCATGAGCCGCAGCAGCTGGCCCACCAGCCGCTCTGCGCGCGCGTTGCTGCTGAGCACGCGCGCGAAGAGCTCGTCCTGCCGCTCGGTGGGAATGTGTTCGATGAGCAGCGACTGCAGCGCCTCCACGTTCACGCGCATCGCCGCGATGGGCGTGCGCAGCTCGTGCGCCGCGTCGGCGATGAAGCTCTGCTCGCGCGCGATGCTGGCGCGCAGCCGCTCCATCAGTGCGTTGAAGTTCTGCACCATCGGCTGCAGCTCGTCGTGGCGCGGCTGCGTCGACACCGGCGCCAGGTCGTGCGGACCGCGCGAGGCGATCTCGCTGGCCACCTTGCGCCACGGCCGCAGCGCCAGGCGGATCGACAGCCACGCCGGAAGCAGCAGGAAGGGCACGCTGATGACCAGCGGCAGGATGTAGTAGCCGCGCGACTGGAAGGTGAGCCACACCTGCTCGGTGCCGGGCGTGACCAGCGTGACGCGCGTCTTGCCGGAAGGAGACTCGATGGTGCGCGCGCGCCAGCTCTTTCCGTTGACCTGCACCGTCTCCCCGATGTCGGGACGGGTATTGGCGATGCCCTCGGGCGGCAGTCCCCGGGAACGGTAGATCTCGTGGCCGTTCTGCCAGACGATGACGCTGGGCGCCATGGCCGCGTCGTCGTTGTCGTCGCCGCCGCCGAAGGAGTTGCGCAGCGCGATGTCCATGGAGCGCAGGCTCTCGTACTGCCGGGCAGGCTGGTCGGTGAGGTTGCGCGCGACGACGAGCATGCTGCGCTGCGAGGCGTCCATGATCGAGAGGTCTTCGTTGAACGCGGAGTTCAGCAGCACCGCGATGGCGAGGCTCCACAGCAGCGTCATCATCCCGACCTGCGCGAACATGAGGCGGCGCACCAGCGAGGGCCGCCGGACGCGCTGCCAGCCGCTGCGCAGCAGCCGCGCGGGGGCACGCGCTATCGAGGCGAGCACCGCGTTCATGTGTGCTCCAGCGGCGGTGGTTGCTGCTGCTGAGCGGCGAGATAGATCACGTAGCCGATGCCGCGCACGGTGCGGATGTAGCCGTCGCCGATCTTGCGGCGCAGGTTGGAGACGTGCACGTCGAGCACGTTGCTGCCGGGCCCCTGGCCCTGCACGGCGCCCTGGGTGCCCGCCACCATGAGCTGCTCGAGCACGCGGCGCGCGACCACGCGGTCGGCCCGCCGCACCAGCAGGCTCAGCAGGCGGAATTCGCTTCGCGAAAGCGAAACCGGCACGCCGTCCACGCGCACGCGCTGCGTCGGCTCGTGCAGCCACAGGCCTCGCACCTCGAAGGTGGCGCCGTCGCCGCCGTAGCTGCGCCGCGCAAGGGCGCGCACGCGCGCGAGCAGCTCGGCCAGCACGAAGGGCTTGACCATGTAGTCGTCGGCGCCGCTGTCCAGGCCCTGCAGGCGGTCGTGCAGGCCGTCGCGGGCGCTGAGGATGAGCACCGGCAGCCGCTTGCCGTCGCGCCGCAGCCGGTCGAGCACGTCGAGGCCCTCGCCGTCGGGCAGGCCCAGGTCGAGCAGCAGCAGGTCGCAGCCCTCGGTCTCGAGGATGCGCCGCGCCTCCTCGACGCGGCGCACCCATACCACCTCCATCCCCTGGGTCTGCAAGGCGACGCGAATGCCGGTGGCAAGGTCGAAATCGTCTTCGGCCAGGAGGATCTTCATGGCGGGCAATCTACCTGCCGAAGCTGAAGGATTCCCAAAGAAACAGATACGCAGACGTGCTTTGGGGCACGCAAGGAAGCAGGGCGCGAGGCGCCGGAATTTCAGCAGACCTTCATCTATGCGGCTCACCATGCGGGGTGTTCGCCCCACACCACCAGGAAAGAACAGAACGGGACATCGATGAGCCTCTTCGAAGCGCGCCTCTTCGCCGGCAATTTCCGCTCGCCGGAAGCCCATTCCTCACTGCTGGCTTCGTATGCCCGCGTGCTCGCGCGCTGGCCCGTGCCGCACGAGAGCCGCTACGTCGAGACGCGCTACGGCCGCACGCACCTGCTGGCCTGCGGGCCGGCCTATGCGCCGCCGGTGGTGCTGCTGCACGGCGGCGGCGGCAACGCCACCACCTGGGTCCACAACATCGCTCGGCTCGCGGGCTCGCTGCAGGTCTACGCGGTGGACATCATCGGCGACGCCGGCCGCAGCGAAGGGCGCCGTCCCGCGACGGAAGACGGCTACTGCAACTGGCTCGAAGACGTGCTGATCGCCATCGGCCGGCCCAAGGTGGGGCTGTGCGGCGCCTCCTTCGGCGCATGGCTCGCAGCGGCCTACGCGCGCCAGACCATGCGCCGCGTCGGCAAGCTGGCGCTGCTGGCGCCGCCGAACCTGGAGTCGGTGCGCATCGGCACGATGCTGCGCGCGGGCTTCGCCGCAGCCTTCCCGAGCGAGCGGCTGGTGCGCGCCTTCCGGGCGCTGGTGTCGTCTCCGAAGGCGCCCGAGCCGCCGCCCTGGGCCATGGACGACTGGCTCGTGCGCTGGCGCTGCCAGCGCCATCCGAGGCCACCCGGCCGCATGACAGATGCCGACCTGCGCGTGCTGCCCAGGAACACGCTGCTGATGCTCGGCGAGGACGAGGTGCTATTCGACCCGGTGCGCGCCCGCGCCCGTGTGAAGGCGCAGGCGCCGCATGTGCGCGTCGAGTTGCTGCCCGACGCGGGCCACGCCATTGCCTTCGACCAGGCCGACAAGGTTGGCGATGCGCTGGTCGAGTTCTTCCTGCGCGACGGCTGGACGCTCTGACCGTGTGCGCTCAGCGCGCCGGCAGCGGCTCCAGGCCCGTCTTGGCGATGGTGGGCGCCGCTGCGGGCGAGTTGAGATAGCGGATGAGCTGCCGCGCCGCGTCGGGCTGCTTCGAGCCGGTGGCGACGCCGGCGGAGAACACCGTCACGCGCTGCACTTCGGCCGGCAGGGGGCCGATGTAGTCGATACCGGCGATGGGCAGCAGCTCGCTGACCTGCTGCAGGCCGAGCGCCGCGTCGCCGCGGGCCACCACCGAACCGACGCGCTCGCTCAGGATGCGCTTGCTCTTGGGCTTGACCTGGTCCTCGATGCCCAGCTTCTTGAGCAGCTCGGTCTCGTAGTAGGTGCCGCTCGCGCTGGCCGAGTAGGCGATCGACGGCGCGGCGATCAGCGTGCGCTTGAGCGCGTCGACCGTGCTGATGTCGGGCCTGGGCGCGCCCTTGCGCACCGCGAAGCCGATGGAAGAGCGCACCAGGTCGACCTGGCTGCCGGGCACCACCTTGCCCTGGGCCACCAGCGCGTCGAGCGCGGGGCGCGCGAGGATCACGACGTCTGCGGGCTCGTTGCGCGCCAAGCGGCTGGGAATGGAATCGTCGGCATTACCCATGGAGGCGCCGTAGGCCGTCTTGACGCTGCGGCCGCTGCTGCGCTCGAACTCGGGTCGCAGGTCGTTGTAGGCCGCGGTGAAGCCACCCGAGGTCATGACGTGGATGTCGGCGCCGGCGACGGGCTTGCTGGTGCTGCTGCTGTTGGTGCCGAGGCTGCCGCAGCCTGCGAGCGCGAAGGCCGCGATCAGCGGGAGGGCGGCGCGGCGGGTGATGGAAAGGGCAGGGCGGAAAGGGCCGAGAAAAGGTTTGGTCACGATGTCTCCAAGGGGAAGTTGGCTGCAGAAGCCATCGTAGAAGCCGGACCTGTCATTCCGCCCTCAGCGGATTCGGGGTTACTACCGAGGCGCGGCGGGCTCGTCTCCGGGCGCGCTGCCGCCCGGGTCGGCGGCCGGCAGCCGCCCGCGCCGGGCCAGCCCCTCGCGCAGCAGGAACTCGACCTGCGCGTTCGCGCTGCGCAGTTCCTGCGCGGCGAGGCGCTCGATCTCGGCCCACAGGGCCGGATCGATGCGCAGGGGATAGGCTTTCTTGCCGGGACTGGCCATCGGGTGAATACGGATCGGAAGGCGCGTACGGTTCGCGCCTCAGGTGTAGAGCGTACCGGTGTTCACCACGGGCTGAGTCTCGCGGTCGGAGCACAGCACCACCAGCAGGTTCGACACCATCGATGCCTTGCGCTCGTCGTCGAGCACGACCAGGTTGCGCTCCGACAGGCCCCTGAGGGCAGCCTCGACCATGCCGACCGCACCGGCCACGATCTGGTGCCGAGCGCTCACGATGGCCACCGCCTGCTGGCGGCGCAGCATCACCTGCGCGATTTCGGGGGCGTAGGCCAGGTGGGTGAGCTTGGCGTCGAGCACTTCGACGCCGGCGCTGGCGAAGCGGCGGTTCAGGTCGTCTCTGAGGGCGTCGGCCACCGTGTCGAGGCCGGCGCGCAGCGTGGTCTCGTCGCTCGGCAGGTCGTCGCCGCTGTCGTAGGCGTAGAGGGTGGCGAGGTGGCGGATGGCGGCTTCGGCCTGGATGGCGACGAACTTGTTGTAGTCGTCGATCTCGAACACGGCCTGCGCCGTGTCGTAGACCCGCCAGACCACCGCCGCGCCGATCTCCACCGGGTTGCCGCGCTTGTCGTTCACCTTCAGCGGCGGGGTGTTGAGGTTGCGCGCGCGCAGCGAGATCTTCTGGCCGCTTTGCAGCGGGTTGGTCCAGCGCAGGCCCTCAGAGCGGTCGGTGCCCTGGTACTCGCCGAAGAGCGTGAGGATGATGCCCTCGTTGGGCTGCAGCATGTAGAGACCGGGAACCAGCACGAGGCCGACCACGATCAGCAGGATGCTCAGGGGCAGCGGCATCAGGCGCTGCACCATCGCCCAGACGCCGATGGCGATCAGCAGCAGCGCCACCGCGGACACGCCGTAGCCGTTGATCGACCGGTAGGGGCGCTCCATGCGGACCGGTCGCGGATTGATGTTGGGGGTCTTCTCTTGCATCGCTGCCTCCGTTGAAAGTGATATCACTTTAATATCTTTTTGAGGCCAGTCAAGATGTTTTCGATGTCCCGGCGAATGCTCCGGATTTCCGCTGCCGCCGCGCTGGCTGCGAGCCTGTTCGGCGCCGAGCCGGCCGGTGCCACCTCGTGCGCCGGCCGCGCCTCTTTCCTCGATTCGGTGGCGGCTGCGCGCGGCGAGCCACGCGCCCGCGTGCTTCGCGTACGCGTCGTGCCCTTCGACTTGGGCGTGCCCGACTACACGCCGCCTCCGCTCTCCTTCATGTTCGAGCCGGTCGAGTTCCTCGACGGCAGGCCAGCCGGCAAGGCCGCAGGCCGCTTCATGGGCAACGGCGTGCTGCACTTCATGCTCAACGCGGCGCCGCCAGGCCGCGAGGAGCCGTTGCCGCAGGGCTCCGAATGGATCGTGCTGGCACGGGATGACGGCGAGGGCGCGCTGGGTATCGGCCCGTGCGGCTCGATCCTCGAAGTCCGAGGCGACACGGTGCATGGCTTCATCCGCGGCGCTCCGACCAGCATCGACACCACGCAGGCCATGCCGCTGCGCGAGTTCCGGCGCTCGCTGCGGGCTACAAGGTAGAGCAGGCGCGCCCGGTCAGTCGACCAGGTCGAAGCAGCAGCCCGCGTAGTAGGGCTTGTCGCCACCCTCGACGAAAGGCACCTCGATGGGCTTGCCCTCGTTGCGCCACACGTCGCGCTTGCGGTAGCCGGAGCGCGAGAGGTCGGCCAGCAGCTCGTTGTGGTGCTGGATGCGGTAAGGGCACACCGCGATGCCGATGCTGTTGAGCGTGTAGATCGTGCGCTCGGGATGCACGGCGGTGGTGTTCATCACGATGCGCTTGGGCTTCACCGCAAGCTCCGAGAGGATCGTGTCCATGCGCACCGGCAGGTACTGCAGGCTGCCCGATACGTACAGCACATCGCAGCCGCTGGCGTCGTGGTAGTCGGTGGTGAAGCCGAGCTGCTGCGTGGCCTCGCGCTTGATGGCCATCGCGCGGCCGCTCTCGACCACGCCTGGCACGTCGCACACCGTCCAGCGCAGCGTGGAGGGATAGCTCAGCACGCGCCGGAAGGCGTAGTACTTGATGCCGACGTGCCCGCCCAGGTCGAACACGCGCGTGAGGCCCGCGTCGATGGAGCGGCCCAGCCAGAACAGCCCGGGGTAGTCGTAGAAGTAGATCTGCGGGCTGTAGAGCTCGCCCGCGTCGGCGTTGGCATAGCCCACGGCCTTGGAAGAGGGCGCGCCGGCCTCGGCCGCCGCGAAGCTCTCGAACGAGCCCATGAACAGGTTCTCGTCCGTGTTGTTCAGGAACTTGCGCTTGTACGCACTCTCGCGGGCAGGAAATTGCAGAAGGCTGTTGAGCATCTCGTTCTCCGTTGGCATCCCCATTCTGGGCGCAACAGGAGCGGCGCAGGGGTATAGCCCAGTGCGGTTGGGGCAGTTACCCCATGGGGGTTACATACCGCTCGCCAGCGCTGCCGCCGCAGCCCGCGTCTCCACCCCCAGCTTCTCGAAGATGTGCTCCAGGTGCTTGTTCACCGTGCGCGGGCTGGTGCCCAGGATCTCGCCGATGTCGCGGTTGGTCTTGCCCTTGGCGAGCCATGAAAGCACCTCGGTCTCGCGCGGGGTGAGGGCCGCGTCCGCCAGCCGCGCGGCCGGGCCTTCGCGCTGCACGGCGAAGAGCAGCATCGTCTCGCCCAGCGCTGCCGCGCCGAGGTTGCGCACCGACAGCCGCATGCCCGTGGACGTGCCGACCGAGATGACCGCACCCGGCGCCAGCGCCGCCTCCAGCGAGCCCGGCAGAAGGCCAGGCGCTGGCGGAACTTCCAGCGCGTGCAGCCACAGCGCGGCCTGCGGCGAGCGCCACGCGATGCGCCCGCGCGTGTCGACGAAGACCACGCCCATGCCCGCCACGTCCACCGCGTCGCGCGCCATGCGGGTGATGCGCGCGTTGCGCGCGTGCGTGTGCAGCCGCGCCAGCACTTCCTGCGCGCGGATCGGCTTCACCACATAGTCGACGCCGCCGCACTCGAAGCCTTCGACCACGTGCGAGGTTTCCGAAAGGCCAGTCATGAACAGCACCGGGATGTGCGCGAGCGCCGGGTTGGCCTTGATGCGCCTGCAGGTCTCGAAGCCGGAGAGCCCGGGCATCAGGCCGTCGAGCAGGATCGCGTCTGGCACCACCAGTTCGAGCCGCTGCAGCGCGGCCTCGCCATCGGGTGCCACCAGCACGGTGTAGCCGCTGGCCTCCAGCGTGTCGCACAGCATGCCCAGGCTGCTGGGGGCGTCGTCCACCACCAGCACCACGGGGCGTTCGGCCGAAGGCGATTCAGGGAGCGAGGGTGTCTGCATCTTCTGCCAGTGCGTTGCGGAGTTTGTCGAGTTCGAAGCGCGCGACCATGCCGCGCAGCCAGGTGCATGTGGCGGCCGCCGCGGGCGAGGCGGCGGCCAGCCGGTCGAGCGCGGTGTGCAGGCCGCGCACGTGGCCCATCTGGGCGAGGCGCATGAGCTCTGCGCGGTCGTCTTCCGGAAGATCGAGCTGCCGGGGGCGAGGGGGCAGGGCTTCGAGGTCGTCGAGCGCGACCGGCAATGCATCGCCGGCCGCCAGCCATTCGAGGCCCAGGTGGCGCTCCAGCGTGGCGATGAGCTCCGACTCGATCACCGGCTTGCCCACGAAGGCCTGGCAGCCCGCCGCGCGCAGCCGCTCGGCCTGGTTCTCGAACATGTTGGCCGAGACGATGATGATCGGGATCTCGCCGAAGCCCGATGCGCGCACCGAGGCGGCGGTCTGCCAGCCGTCCATGTCGTCCATCGTCAGGTCGAGCAGGATGGCCGAGGGCAGCTCCTCGCGCAGGCTGTCGAGGCACTCGGTGCCGCTCGCGGCCTCGCGCACCTCGAAGCCCAGTGGCGCGAGCATGCCGGCGAGCATCTGGCGCTGCACCGGCTGGTCGTCCACCACCAGCAGCGTGCGGCGCTCGCCGATGTAGCCCGACACGGGCTGGCGCATGGCGCCCGCCTTGCCGGCCTGCGGACCGGGGTCGGCCACCTCGCGCAGGTACACGCGCACGCTGAAGGTGCTGCCCTGCGACGAGGTCGATGCCAGCTTGAGCTCGCCGCCCATCAGCGAGGTGAGCAGGCCGGTGATGGTCAGGCCCAGCCCGGTACCCGGCTCGCCCCGGCGGCGGCCGGCGGCGCCGCGCTCGAAGGGCAGGAAGATGCGCTGGTGATCCTGCGGCGCAACGCCGATGCCGGTGTCGGCCACGTCGAAGCGCAGCACCTCGCGCCGCGCGTCCACGTGCAGCGTGACGGTGCCGCTGTCGGTGAAGCGCACCGCGTTCGTCAGCAGGTTGATGAGGATCTGCCGCAGCCACTTCGCATCCGCATGCACCCACGGCGGCAGCCGGCCCGCGTGCGTGTAGACGAAGGCCAGGCCCTTGTTCTCGGCCTGCGGGCGCACCATGTGCACCAGCTGGTCGAGGAATGCCGGCAGCGCCAGCGGCGCGGGCTCCAGCTGCAGCCGGCCGGCCTCGATGCGCGCCAGGTCGAGCAGGCCGTCGATCAGGCCCAGCATGTGCTCGCCGCTGCGGTGGATGGTCTGCACCGCCTCGCGCGGCGGCTTCACCGAGTCGCCCTTCAGCAGGATCTGCGAGTAGCCCAGGATGCTGTTGAGCGGCGTGCGCAGCTCGTGCGTCATGCCGGCCACGTAGCGGGTCTTGGCCTGGTTGGCGGCCTCGGCGGCTTCCTTGGCCGCCTGCAAGGCGGCGTCGGTGCGGCGGTGCGCCTCGATCTCGAGTGCCAGCAGGTTGTTGTGGCGGTTCGATTCCTCCTGCGCCATCTGCCGGCTCTCGCTGCCCAGCACCACCCACCATGCGGCCACCGCGGCCACCACGGAAAGCAGCGCGAACACCTTCAGGAAGGCCGTGGCCATGACCGGGTCGCTGGTGCCCGCCAGCGCCTCCTGTGCGTACACCACGCCCACCACGGTGGCCAAAAGCGCGACGAGCGACGTGGCCACCAGCAGGTAGTGCGCCACGCGGAAGTTCAGGCGTGCCGAGAGCGCTGGCGGCAGCAGCGCCTGCAGCCAGCCGCTCATCTGCTCGGCCGCTCGCGAGTTTGTCTTGCAGCGGTCGTGGCAGCGCGATTCGAGCGTGCAGCACAGCGAGCAGATCGGCGCGCTGTAGGCAGGGCAGTGGGCCATGTCCTCCGACTCGAAGCTGTTGTCGCACACCGAGCACTTCACGGCCTGGCCCGGCGTCCAGCGTTCGATGTCGTTGCGCGCGAGGTAGTAGCGCCCGCGCGTGCGCCAGGCCAGCAGCGGCGACAGCGCCATGGCGGTGGCCAGCGCGATGAAGGGCGAAAAAGCCTTCGCCCATTGCCCCAGCGTGCCGGAGTAGGCCAGCATGGCCAGCGCCGCCGCCGCCAGCATCGACACCAGTCCCACCGGGTTGATGTCGTACAGGTGCGCGCGCTTGAACTCGATGGTGCGCGGGCTCCAGCCCAGCGGCTTGTTGATGACCAGGTCGGCCACCAGCGCGCCGACCCAGGCGATGGCGATGTTGCTGTAGAAGCCCAGCACGTGCTCCAGCGCCGCGAACACGCCCAGCGCCATCAGCAGGATCGCGATGGCCACGTTGAATACCAGCCACACCACGCGCCCCGGGTGGCTGTGCGTGAGCCGCGCGAAGAAGTTCGACCATGCCAGCGAACCCGCATAGGCGTTCGTCAGGTTGATCTTCATCTGCGACACCAGCACGAACAGCACCGTAATGCCCAGCACCCAGGCCGGGTCGCGCAGCACGTAGGAGAAGCCCGTGAGGTACATCTGCGTGGGCTCGATCGCGTGGTTGGCCGGTATCTCGTGCTGCAGCGCCAGGAACGCGAGGAAGGCGCCGCCCATCATCTTCAGCATGCCCGGCACGATCCAGCCCGGGCCCGAGACCAGCACCGCCGTCCACCAGCGCACGCGGTTGGCGGCGGTCTTCTCGGGCAGGAAGCGCAGGTAGTCGACCTGCTCGCCGATCTGCACCACCAGCGAGAAGGCCACCGTGGCGGCGGCGCCGAACATCAGCGGGTCGAAGCCGCTGCTGTCGGAGGTGCGGCCCACCAGCCCGGTGAAATCGGCGTACAGCTCCGGCTTCTTCACCAGCACCGCGACAAAGGGACAGACGAACAGCACGATCCAGATCGGCTGCGTCCAAAGCTGCAGCCCCGAGATGAGCGTGATGCCTCGCGCCACCAGCGGAATGATGACGATGGACGACACCATGTACAGCAGCCACAGCGGCCAGTCCAGGTACATCTGCAGCGCCAGCGCGAGGATGGCAGCCTCCAGCGCGAAGAAGATGAAGGTGAAGCTCGCGTAGATCAGCGAGGTGAGCGTGGAGCCCAGGTAGCCGAAGCCGGCGCCGCGCGTGAGCAGGTCCATGTCCACGCCGTGGCGCGCGGCGTAGTACGAGATCGGCAGGCCGGTGAGGAAGGTGATGAGCCCGACCACGAGGATGGCCCACAGCGCGTTCGAGAAGCCGTAGCTCAGCGCGATCGCGCCGCCGATGGCCTCCAGCGCCAGGAAGGAGGTGGCGCCGAAGGCCGCGTTGGCCACGCGGAATTCCGACCACTTGCGGAAGCTGCGCGGCGTGTAGCGCAGCGCGTAGTCCTCCAGCGTCTCGTTCGCCACCCAGGCGTTGTAGTCGCGGCGGATGCGGAAGATCTTCTGTCCGGAGACGGATTGCATGGCGGGTTCTCGCGGCGGCGGCAGTGGCATGGCGCGGGTACAGCAAGAAGCGCTCCCTGCGGTTTCTGGCTCGCGAGTCTGCAGGCACGGCGCACTCCGGCCGCTACGTTGAATGACGTATTCGCGCATACGCCAGTGATTTCTAAAGTTCCAGCCATGGTGCTCGGGGCACCGTCCGATGCACTTCGATGGTGCGCGGCCCTCCTTTCCAACAACCTGCCTGGAGTTTCCTGATGTCGCGTGATTTCGATCCTTCCCTCGATGCCATGGCACTGCGCCGCCGCCGCCTGCTGCAGGGCGCCGCCGCGCTGCCCGTGATGGGCCTCAGCGGCCTGAGCTTCGGTCAGGGCCAGTTCCCCACGGCCAAGGTCAACACGACGAAGCTCGCCGTGACGGACACCGAGGTCACGGTGGGCCAGCTGCATTCGTCCACCGGCACCATGGCCATCTCGGAGACCGGCTCCATCCAGGCCGAGCAGCTCGCCATCGACCAGATCAACGCCATGGGCGGCATCCTGGGCCGCAAGATCAAGGTCATCAAGGAAGACGGCGCCTCCGACTGGCCCACCTTCGCCGAGAAGTCGAAGAAGCTGCTGGTCAACGACAAGGTCGCGGCCGTGTTCGGCTGCTGGACCAGCGCCTCGCGCAAGGCCGTGCTTCCGGTGTTCGAAAAGGAGAACGGCCTGCTGTACTACCCGACCTTCTACGAAGGCCTGGAGCAGAGCAAGAACGTGATCTACACCGGCCAGGAAGCCACGCAGCAGATCATCTGGGGCCTGGACTGGGGCGCGAAGGAGAAGAAGGCCAAGACCTTCTTCCTGGTGGGCTCCGACTACATCTGGCCGCGCACCTCGATGAAGATCGCGCGCAAGCACATCGAGAACTTCCAGAAGGGCTCGGTCAAGGGCGAGGAGTACTACCCGCTGGGCCACACCAACTTCAACTCGCTGATCAACAAGATCAAGGTGGCCAAGCCCGACTGCATTTTCGCGGCCGTGGTGGGCGGCTCGAACGTGGCCTTCTACAAGCAGCTGAAGGCCGCGGGCATCACCGGCGACAAGCAGTTCCTGCTGACGCTGGCCGTGACCGAGGACGAGATGACCGGCGTAGGCGGCGAGAACTTCGCGGGCTTCTACTCGTCGATGAAGTACTTCCAGACGCTGGACAACGCGAACAACAAGAAGTTCGTGGAAGCCTTCAAGGCCAAGTACGGCAAGGACGCCGTCATCGGCGACGTGACGCAGGCGGGCTACCTCGGCCCCTGGCTGTGGAAGGCCGCGGTGGAGAAGGCCGGCAGCTTCGATGTGGACAAGGTGGTGGCCGCATCGCCGGGCATCGAGCTGAAGACCGCGCCCGAGGGCTACGTGAAGCTCGACGCCAACCACCATCTGTGGAGCAAGGCGCGCATCGGGCAGGGGCAGCCGGACGGCACCTTCAAGGTGGTGGCGGAGTCGGCCGAACTGATCAAGCCGGATCCGTTCCCGAAGGGCTACCAGTAAGCAGGCCTCCGGCCCTCATCCCAACCCTCTCCCGCAAGCGGGAGAGGGGGTAACTCCAACTTTCCGGACTTCCCGCCATGACTCTGTCGGACATGCTGAACATCGGCCTCATGCAGGGCTTCGCGGGGCTGAGCCTCTTCGCGGTGCTGCTGCTGATGGGGCTGGGCCTCGCGATCATCTTCGGCCAGATGGGCGTGATCAACATGGCGCATGGCGAGTTCATGACCATCGGCGCCTACTCGATCTACCTGGCCGCGCGCGTCACCGAGAGCCTGGCGCCCGGGTTCATGCCGTACTACTTCCCGATCGCCATCGGGCTGGCTTTCGTCTTCGCCTTCATCACCGGATGGATCGTGGAGTGGGCGTTGATCCGCCACCTCTACAAGCGCCCGCTCGACACGCTGCTCGCCACCTGGGGCGTGAGCCTGGGCCTGCAGCAGATCTTCCGCACCTTCATCGGGCCGAAGGAGGTGAGCCCCACGCTGCCCGAGTGGCTCATGGGCTCGTGGACGCCGCACGAAGGCCTGGACATCCCGATCAACGGCCTGTTCGTGCTGGCGCTCACCGCGCTGGTCACGGGCGGCGTGCTGGTCGCGCTGCACAAGAGCCGCTGGGGCCTGCGGGTGCGCGCCACCGTTGCCAACCGCACCATGGCCAATGCCACCGGCATCGACACGAAAAAGACCGACCGCCTCACCTTCGCCATCGGCTGCGGCATTGCCGGCGTGGCGGGCGCGGCCTTCACCACCATCGGCTCCACCGGGCCGACCTCGGGCTCGCTCTACATCGTCGACGCCTTCCTGGTCGTCACCTTCGGCGGCGCGGCCAGCCTCTTCGGCACGGTGGTCTCGGCATTCGGCATCGCGCAGACGCAGTCGGTCTCGGAGTTCTTCATGACCGGGTCGATGGCCAAGGTGCTGACGCTGTCGCTGATCGTCTTCATCCTGATGCTGCGCCCCCAAGGACTTTTTGCAGTCAAGGTGCGCCGCTGAATCCGATTCCTTCCTGGAGAACGTTCCGATGAATTTCATCAAGGCCTCGATCCAGCGCTACCAGCTGGGCAGCCTCCTGCTGCTGGTGCTGCTGCTCGCGGTGGTGCTGCCGCTGTCGCTCGACATCTTCCGCCTCAACCTCGTGGGCAAGTACCTCACCTACGCCTTCGTGGCCGTGGGCCTCGTCATGGTGTGGGGCTACGGCGGCGTGCTGAGCCTGGGGCAGGGGGTGTTCTTCGGCATCGGCGGGTATGCGATGGCGATGTTCCTCAAGCTCGAGGCTTCCGACCCGGTGTCGACCAAGATCCAGACCACGCCGGGCATTCCGGACTTCATGGACTGGAACCAGATCACCGAGCTGCCCGCGCTGTGGCTGCCTTTCAAGAGCCTGCCGCTGAGCCTCGCGCTGGTGGTGCTGGCGCCGATGGCGCTGGCCTGGCTCATCAGCTTCGCGATGTTCAAGCGCCGCGTGGGCGGGGTGTACTTCGCGATCATCACGCAGGCGGTGGCGCTGATCTGCACCGTGCTCATCATCGGCCAGCAGGGTTACACGGGCGGCGTGAACGGCATGACCGACCTGAAGACCCTGCTGGGCTGGGACACGCGCACCGACAGCGCCAAGTACGTCCTCTACTACGTCTGCGTGGCCCTGCTGGTGGGCAGCATCCTGCTGTGCCGCTGGATCCAGACCAGCAAGCTGGGCACGCTGCTGCTGGCCATGCGCGACAAGGAAGACCGCGTGCGCTTCTCGGGCTACGACGTGTCGAACTTCAAGGTCTTCATCTTCTGCCTGGCGGCGGGGCTCTCGGGCATCGGCGGCGCGATGTTCGCGCTGCAGGTGGGCTTCATGTCGCCGAGCTTCGTGGGCATCGTGCCGTCCATCGAGATGGTGATCTTCTGCGCGGTCGGCGGCCGCATGAGCCTGGTGGGGGCGGTGTACGGCGCGCTGCTGGTGAATGCGGGCACGACGCTGTTCTCGGAGAGCTTTCCGGACCTGTGGCTGTTCCTGATGGCGGCGCTCTTCATCGGCGTGACCATGGCCTTCCCGATGGGGCTCGCGGGCGTGTGGGAAGAAAAGATCCGCCCGTGGTGGAAGTCGCGCCGGCAGGCATTGCGCGACGCGGCCGTCAAGCCGCCGGCACCAACCGTATCGGCAACGCCCGCAGCACAGCCCGTCGAGCCCGCGCTGCCCGAAGGCATCGGCAGCCAGCGCGCCTGAACACACGCGGAGCAACCTCATGAGCAATACCGACTTCGCGCTCGCCGTGGAAGACCTCACCGTCTCCTTCGACGGTTTCAAGGCCATCGACGACCTGACGCTGTACATCGACCGCAACGAGCTGCGCGTGATCATCGGCCCCAACGGCGCGGGCAAGACCACGCTGCTCGACCTGATCTGCGGCAAGACGCGCGCCAGCGCCGGCAGCATCAAGTTCAGGAACACCGAACTCACGAAGATGGCCGAGCACAAGCGCGTGCGGCTGGGCATCGGACGCAAGTTCCAGACGCCTTCCATCTACGAGAACCTCAGCGTGTTCCAGAACCTGGAGGTGTCGTTTCCCAAGGGGCGCTCGGTGTTCGGTGCGCTCGCCTTCAAGTGCGACGACGAGGTCAAGGCCAGGGTGCAGGCGGTGGCCGGCGAGATCGGCCTGGCCGACAGGCTCGACACCGAGGCCGGCCTGCTGAGCCACGGCCAGAAGCAGTGGCTCGAAATCGGCATGCTGCTGATGCAGGAGCCCGAACTGCTGATGCTCGACGAGCCCATCGCCGGCATGAGCGCGCGCGAACGCGAGCTCACGGCCGAGCTGCTCAAGCGCATCTGCCAGAACCGCGCCGTGATCGTTATCGAGCACGACATGGCCTTCGTGAAGCAGATCGCGCACAAGGTCACGGTGATGCACCAGGGAAAGATCCTCGCCGAAGGGCCGATGGAGAAGGTGCAGGCCGATCCGAAGGTCATCGACGTCTACCTGGGCCACTGACATGAGCAACATCAACCTGAAGGTCGAGGACCTGCACGTCGCCTACGGCCAGAGCGAGGCGCTGCACGGCATCTCGTTCGACGGCCATGCCAACGAGACGGTCGCCATCATGGGCCGCAACGGCATGGGCAAGACCACGCTGTTCAAGAGCCTGATGGGCGTGCTGCCGCTGAGGAGCGGGCGCATCGAGGTGGCGGGGCAGGACGTGTCGCGCGACGAGAGCTTCCGCCGCGTAGCCAAGGGCATCGCCTACGTGCCGCAGGGGCGGATGATCTTTCCGACGCTGACGGTGGAGGAGAACATCCAGACCGGCCTGGAGAACTCGAAGACGCGGCGCATCCCGGAAGAAATCTACGCGCTCTTCCCCGTGCTGTGGGACATGAAGAGCCGCAAGGGCGGCAACCTCTCGGGCGGCCAGCAGCAGCAGCTCGCCATTGCGCGCGCGCTCGTCACAGACCCCAAGGTGCTGCTGCTGGACGAACCCACCGAAGGCATCCAGCCTTCGATCATCAAGGACATCGCGAAGGCGCTCAACGAGATCCGCAAGCTGCGCGGCATCACCATCGTGGTGTCCGAGCAGGTGCTGAGCTTCGCGATGGACGTGGCCGACCGGCTCTTCGTGATCGAGGGCGGGCGCCTCGTGCACGAGACGGCGCGCGACAAGACCGATGTCGACCGCATCAAAGCCTACCTCTCTGTTTAACCACAACCCCAGGAGCCACTGCAAATGACGGACACGCTGATCAAGGTCGACCTGACCAAGCCGCCCACCGAGAACGAGATGATCCACAACCGCTGGCATCCGGACATTCCGATGGCCTGCTGGGTCAACCCGGGCGACGACTTCATCCTGGAGACCTTCGACTGGACCGGCGGCTTCATCAAGAACAACGACAGCGCCGACGACGTGCGCGACATCGACCTGAGCACGGTGCACTACCTCTCGGGCCCCGTGGGCGTGAAGGGTGCCGAGCCCGGCGACCTGCTGGTGGTCGACCTGCTGGACATCGGCGCCAAGCAGGACAGCCTCTGGGGCTTCAACGGCTTCTTCTCGAAGAAGAATGGCGGCGGCTTCCTCACCGACCATTTCCCCGAGGCGCAGAAATCGATCTGGGACTTCAAGGGCATGTTCACCAGCTCGCGCCACGTGCCCGGCGTGAACTTCGCGGGCCTCATCCACCCAGGCCTGATCGGCTGCCTGCCCGACAAGCCCATGCTCGACATGTGGAACGAGCGCGAGAAGGCGCTCATCGCCACCGACCCTGACCGCGTTCCCGGCCTGGCCAATCCGCCTTTCGCCGGCACGGCCCACATGGGCAAGATGACGGGCGAGGCGAGGGCGAAGGCCGCCGCCGAGGGCGCGCGCACCGTGCCGCCGCGCGAGCACGGCGGCAATTGCGACATCAAGGACCTGTCGCGCGGCTCCAAGGTGTTCTTCCCGGTGTACGTCGACGGCGCCGGCCTGAGCGTGGGCGACCTGCATTTCAGCCAGGGCGACGGCGAGATCACCTTCTGCGGCGCCATCGAGATGGCCGGCTGGGTGCACATGAAGGTCACGCTCATCAAGGGCGGCATGGCCAAGTACGGCATCAGGAACCCGATCTTCAAGCCCAGCCCCATCACGCCGCAGTACAACGACTACCTCATCTTCGAAGGCATCTCGGTCGACGAGAGCGGCAAGCAGCACTACCTCGACGTGAACGTGGCCTACCGCCAGGCCTGCCTGAACGCCATCGAGTACCTGAAGAAGTTCGGCTACTCGGGCGCGCAGGCCTACTCGATCCTCGGCACCGCGCCGGTGCAGGGGCACATCAGCGGCGTGGTCGACGTGCCCAACTCGTGCGCCACGCTGTGGCTGCCTACCGGCATCTTCGACTTCGACATCAACCCCAGCGCCGCCGGCCCTGTGAAGTTCATCGACGGCAGCATCGACATGCCGCTGTCGCCGGACCTGCGCTGAACATTGAAGAAAGACCCGCCATGCCCACCTACGACTACGCCTGCGGGCATTGCGGCGGCTTCGAGGCGCTGCGGCCCTCAGGCCTGCGCGACGAGCCGGCCGCATGCCCCGACTGCGGCAGCGCGTCGCCTCGCGTGCTGTCGGCCGCGCCCCGGCTCGCGCTGATGGCCACGGGCACGCGCCGCGCAATGGAAACCAACGAGCGCGCCCGGCATGAGCCGACGAGTTCGCGCGACTATGCGCGGCTGCGGCATCCCGCGGGGTGCGGCTGCTGCGGCTCTTCGTCGAAGCGCGGCGCAACGATGACCGCGCCCAACGGCGCGAAGTCGGCACCGTCGCGAAGGCCCTGGATGATCAGCCACTGAAGGCGTCGGACCGTATCGTCGGGAGGCTTTTTCAAGGCCCGCATTGTTTCAATCCCGTGAACGCCGCGGTTCTTTTTGCACGCGTTTTCCGGGGCGATTCAGGATCAAACTTCTCCTCACCAACCAACCCGTTTGCCCTGAAGGAGATTGAAATGAATGCCTCGAAGATCCTCGCCGCTGCTGCTCTCTCGCTCCTGGCTGCTGCCGGAGCACAAGCAGAAACCTATGACGGCGTGCACGTCGTGAATTCCTCGGTGACCCGTGCCGAAGTCGCACCGCAAGCCGCTGCCGCCGCCCGCGCCGGCAACGAATACAGCGATGCCTCCGCCGCCGGTGCACAGAGCTTCACCTCTACCGCCAACCGTGCGACCGTGCAGGCCGAGGCCGTTGCCAAGGCGCACGACCCGCTCGCCAGCCTCGATCGCCGCGCGTTCTATCGCGACGAAGTGCCGCAAGCCTACAAGAAGCCCAGCGTGTCGTTCACGCGCCAGGCTGGCCTGTAATCAGGCGACATCGGCCGCTGCTGCGGCTGCATGGACAAGGACGAGAAGCGGGCCGATCGGCCCGCTTTTTTCATGGGCGCATGTTTCGCCTTGGGCTTCTAAAATATACGCAATGAGTATATATTTGCGGCTCATGAACATGCCGCAACAGGTGCTCCTCCGCGACGCGATGCGTCAGCTCAACATGACGCGCGACGCTTTCGCCGAGCGCATCGGCAGCCGCAGAAGGGCGCTCGACGCCTGGCTGCTGCCCGACGAATCCAACGAATTCAGGGCCATGCCCGAGGTCGCGCGGCGCTTCGTCAGCGAAATCCTGGCTTCGGATGGTCGGCGCGGTGAATATACGCAAAGCGCACATGAAGGCGCGTTGCGCAAGTCGATGGCCGTCGAGGGCTCGCTGCACCTGCTCTCGGTCAGCCAGTTCAACCGCGACGCCATCGACGAGCTCTTCCATCTGGCCGACGTGATGCAGCCCATCGCGCGCCGCCGCAAGGTGAGCCGCGTGCTCGAAGGGGCCGTGCTGGCCAACCTGTTCTTCGAGGCCAGCACGCGCACCCGGGTGAGCTTCGGCGCGGCTTTCTGCCGGCTGGGCGGCTCGGTGTGCGACACCACCGGCTTCACCTTCTCGTCGATGGCCAAGGGCGAGTCGATCTACGACACCAGCCGTGTCATCAGCGGGTATGTCGACGCCATCGTGGTGCGGCATCCGGAGCAGGGCTCCGTGGCGGAGTTCGCGCGCGCCACCAACGTGCCCGTCATCAACGGTGGCGACGGGCCGGGCGAACATCCGAGCCAGGCACTGCTCGACCTGTACACCATCCAGCGCGAGTTCTCGCGGCTGGGCAAGCTGGTGGACGGTGCGCACATCGCGATGGTCGGTGACCTGAAATACGGGCGCACCGTGCATTCGCTCATCAAGCTGCTGGCGCTGTACAAGGGCCTGAAGTTCACGCTGATCTCGCCGCCGTCGCTGGCCATGCCCGCCGGGATCGTCGATGCGGTGAACCGCAACGGCCATGTGGTCGAGATCGCCGCCACCCCGGCGCAGGGGCTGGCCGGCGCGGACATCATCTACGCCACGCGCATCCAGAAGGAGCGCTTCGCCCACGACGAAGTGCTGGAAGGCTTCGACAACGCCTTCGAGATCAACCGCGCGCTCGTCGAATCGGCGTGCAAGCCCGAGGTGGTGGTGATGCACCCGCTGCCGCGCGACAGCCGCCCGGGCTCGCACGATCTCAGCGTCGACCTCAACAACGACCCCCGCCTGGCCATCTTCCGCCAGACCGACAACGGCATCCCGGTGCGCATGGCCATCTTCGCCACGCTGCTGGGCGTGGACAAGCTCGTGAGCCGCTCGATGCGCGACACCGCGTGGACGCCGCCCTCGCACATCGGGCCCGACGACAGCACTTTCCACGGGCTCGACTGACGCCCGCTGCCCCGGGCGCGTCAGGTGTGGGCGAGGATGTTGACCAGCTTGCCGAACGGATCGCGCACGTAGAAGCGCCGCACGCCCCATGGCTCGTCGACCGGCCCGTATTCGATGGCGAAGCCTGCAGCCTTCATGCGATCGAGGGCCGTGTCTACGTCGTCTACCTCGATGGAAAGCTCCGGCACCGGCGTGCCCGAACCACCTTCCGAGGCGAAGCTCAACTGCACCGTCATGCTGGCCTGCGAGCCGTAGGTCTGGATCCAGCCGTGGTCCATGAGCAGGTCGAGACCGAGCACTTCCTTGTAGAAGACGGCTGCGCGTGCGGGATCGGTGGTTGCGAAGTTGGCGACCAGTCGCTTGACTTTCATGGTGCGGGTTTCCTGATGGTGAATGTCTGGTACTGGCAATCGCGCTCGACGTGCAGCAGGTCTCCTTCGACGCGAATGCCGGTCCACCGCTCGATGCGTCCGTCGGAGTCGATGATTTCGACGGATTCTTCGGACGTCACTCGGTAGCTGAATACAGGGGCGGCCAGTGGGCCGTTCTTCTCGCCGAAGGTGGCTGTCACGTAGCCTGCCGGGTGGAAGCGGTAGTTGCTGACGAGGGTGTCGGAGACGAGGTTCAGCACTTGATCAAGAGGGATGGCTGTGGCGACCATGCGTGTCTCCTTTGAGTCGCTCAGATGAAATCCAGCCATTCCCTTGCCTTTCGGACGCCATGGGCAACCGCCTCGTCAATGTCGTCGAAATGCCAGTCGGGCGCTGGCTGGCCGGTGGGCGTCACCAGCGACAGGAATGCCGCTCGGGATCTTTCCGAGGTGACGGCAAGCACGGGAAACGGCGGTTCGCCCGGTTCGCAGCCCGCATCGCGGAACTGTGCGACGTCCTGGAAGACCTGGAGCAGCGAATTGCCCCAGCGGTAGGTCATGGCGCGAAAGTCCAGGATCGCGCAGTCGGCGTCGAAGGCCTTGAGACCGAGTAGCGTGCTGGTGGCGATATAGGCGGCATGCCCATTGCCGAGACTGCCGTCCGGGTACTCGCCTTCGAAAGAGACCACGAGCACTGTCAGGCGATCGGTCTGTACCCGATCGGCCAGAAAGAAACGGCAGCTGAGGCCCTCGGGTACTGGCGGTTCTACTTCGGTCAGAGTGAAGCGTTTCATCGGGGATCGCTCCTCATGTCTCTACTGCGCCGATGAGGTAACCGGATTCGAGGTTGTCCGGAACTCTCTTCGGTATTTGACGAAACCTTTCTTCCTCGAGCCCGAGAAGCCGCATCGCTCGAAGAAGCGGTGCGCTTCGCTGCGCTCGATTGCGCTCAGCAGCATGATCTTGGAGCAGTCACGCGCAATGCATTCGCCTTCAATGCGTTGCAGCAGCGCAGTCCCCAGGCCCCTGCCGCGAAGCGCCGCGCTTACGACGATGTTCTCGACCACGGCGAACGGCTGGGCTCCATACATCACGTCGGAGCAGAAGATCAGAAGCGCAGTCGCATGCAGAGCACCTTCGTGCTCCAGTACGAGCAGCGCGGTCTTCGTGTCGTTCTCGAGTTCGGCGATGCGCTCGGGCAGCACGCGCACATGCGTGCTGCCTACCAATTCGCCGTACAGGGTCTCGATGCCCTTGGCGTCGTTCGGCCTGGCACGGCGAATGCAAGTCGGCGAGGCTTCGGCGTTCGTTGTGTCCACGGATGGTTTTTCGAATGGGAAGCAGTCGAATATAGGGCCTCGTGCCGCCACGCCTGCTCACGCACACCTAAGCGAACTCTCACCGCGCCCTAAGCAGACCTTCAGCGGCACATAAGTACTGCGTCCTAGAGTGAATCCACCGTCATCACTCACAAGGAGACAGCCATGAGAGTTCGAATCATTGCCCTGTGCATCGCCACCGGGCCCGCGCTGGTGCTGGCATCGCTCGCGCATGCGGGCGGGCGGGCCGATCCGGACTATCCGCAGATCTCGCACTCGACGCAGTCGCGCGATGCGGTGGCCGACGAGGCCGCGCGTGCGAACAACGGAGTCCATGTGACCGAGGTCGCCGAATCGCAGCCCGCGCCGAGCGCGTCGGGGGCCGATCGCGCCCAGGTGCAGGCCGAGGCGATTCGCGCGAACAACGGCATCCATCCGACCGAGGTGATGGAGTCGCAGGTGGCACCGCCCGTGGCATCGGCGAACCCATCGGGTTCGCCGGTCGCGCACGCGATGGGCGAATAGATGGACGAATAGGGGCGCGGTGCCGGCGGGTTTCAATCCCGCGTGAGCACGAAGCGCTTGCGGATGCCGCCCGCGGCCGAAGGCGCCACCCACAGGTCGAACTCGCCGGGCTCCACGGTCGGCTTCATGTCGCGGCCGATGAACGACAGGTCGTCGGCCGTGAGCGTGAACTCGACCGTTTCCGATGCGCCCGGCGCGATCGCCAGCTTGCGGAAGCCCTTGAGCTCGCGCACCGGCCGCGTCACGCTGGCGGCGCGCTCGGCGATGTAGAGCTGCACCACTTCGTCCGCGTCGCGCGAGCCGGTGTTGGTGACGGTGGCGCGCACGCGCAGCGTGCCGGCCAGCGGCATGCGTTCGCTGCTCAGTTCGACGCTGTCGTAGCGCACAGGTGAAAAGCCGATGCCGTGGCCGAAGGGGTAGAGCGCCTCGTTCGTCGCGTCGACGTACCGCGTCTTGAAGGCCGTGCCGGGCGCGCTCTCGGGAGAGGGGCGGCCGGTGCGCTTGTGGCCATAGTAGTAGGGCACCTGCCCGGCCGTCTGCGGAAAGCTCACCGGCAGCCGGCCCGAGGGATTGAAGTCGCCGAACACGACATCGGCGATCGCGTTGCCGGTCTGCACCCCGAGGAACCATGTGACGAGGATGGCGCGCGCATTGCGCACCGCGCCCTTCAGCGCCATCGCCCGGCCGTTGCTCAGCAGCACGACCACCGGCTTGCCGGTGGCGGCCACCGCCTCGGCCAGGTCCTGCTGCGCCTGCGGCAGGCCGATGTCGCTGCGCGAGCGCGCCTCGCCCGACATCTTCTGGCTCTCGCCGATGGCCAGCAGCACCACATCGGCATCGCGCGCGGCGGCTACCGCCGCGTCGATGCCGCCGGGCAGCGCCGACTCGATGCCCGAGCCGCGCACCACGTTCACCGACGAATTGGGCCCCAGGGCATTGCGCAGGCCCTGGTCGATGCCCACCGGTGCCGACTGCCCGGGGAACAGGCTCCAGGCGCCCATCAGGTCGATGGTGCCTTCGGCGAAGGGGCCGATCAGCGCGATCTTCGTGCCGGCCTTGGGCAGCGGCAGCAGCATGCGCTCGTTCTTCAGCATCACGATGGAGTGGCGCGCGCTCTCGCGGGCCAGCGCGATGAACTCCGGGTTCTCGGGGCGCTGCGCGGCGGGCAGCCCGTCGAGCCCGCGCATCGGGTCGTCGAACAGGCCCAGCTTCTGCTTGACGCGCAGCACGCGGCGCACTGCCTCGTCCAGCCGCGCCATCGGCACCTCGCCCGAGGCCACGAGGTCGGGCAGGTAGCGCATGTACAGGCCGCTCTGCATGCTCACGTCGGTGCCCGCCATGAAGGCCTGCTTGGCCGCTTCGCGCGGATTGGCCGCGTAGCCGTGCTCCACGAGTTCCTCGTCGGCCGTGTAGTCGGAGACCACGAAGCCCCGGAACTTCCATTCGTCGCGCAGCACGCCCGTGAGCAGCGCCGGGTTGGCGGTGGAAGGCACGCCGCCGATCTCGTTGAAGGCGCTCATCACCGACAGCGCGCCCGCGTCCAGCGCCGCGCGGAACGGCGGCAGGTACACCTCGCGCAGCGTGCGCTCGGAGATGTCGCTCACGTTGTAGTCCAGCCCGCCCTCGGCCGCGCCATACGCCGCGAAGTGCTTGGGCGTGGCCAGCATCGAGTCGGGCCGCGAGAGGTCGGTGCCCTGGAAGCCGCGCACCCGCGCGGCCGCGAACTGCTTCGCGAGGAAGACGTCCTCGCCCACGCCTTCGAGGCCGCGGCCCCAGCGCGCATCGCGCGCGATGTCGACCATCGGCGCGAAGGTCCAGCGAAAGCCATCGGCCGTGGCCTCCACCGCCGCCGCGCGCGCCGTGCGCTCGGCCAGCGCGGGCTCCCAGCTCGAAGCCTCGGCCAGCGGCATCGGGAACATCGTGCGAAAGCCGTGGATCACGTCGGCGCCGAAGATCAGCGGAATGCCCAGCCGCGACTCCTTGATCGCGATCTGCTGCAGCCGCCGCTTGCCCTCGAGGCCCGCGTTGTTGAACAGGCCCGTGAGCCGGCCGGCGCGCACGTCCGCCGTTTCCTGCTGCGCATTGCGCCAGCCGGCCTGCGGGTTGTTGGGCGTGTCGATGTCCGCCGGGCCGTACAGGCTGAGCTGGCCGGCTTTCTCCTGCACCGTCATGCGGGAGATCAGGGCTTCGATGCGGGCTTCGGCGTCTTGCTGCGGTTGCTCCTGTTGTTGTGGCTGCGGCGTGGCAGCCGTTGACGCATCGGGGGCGGCCGATGCGGAGGGCAGGAGGAGCGCGAGGGAGACGAGGGCGCAGGCGGGGGCGAGAGAGCGCGCCGGATGGCGCGGGAATCGGACGTGCATGGGCTCCTATTCTGCAGATAACAGTAGCCGCCCTTCCATGGCGGGTTTTGGCACTGTCGACTAAAGGAGCGGGAGCGTCGGTTCTCCTTCGGCAGAGTGCCGGGAGGAGTAGATCGCGGCCGTTTCAGGCCACGCGGTTGAGCAGCGGCTCGCCGCGCATCCAGCGCTGCAGGTTGTCGAGGAAGATGCCCGCCACGCGCGCCTCGTTGCCGTCCGAATGGCCGGCGGTGTGGGGCGTGACGATGACGTTCGGCAAATCCCACAAGGGCGATTCGGCCGACAGGGGCTCGTGCGCGAACACGTCGAGATACGCGCCAGCCAGCGCGCCGCCGCGCAAGGCATCGATCAGCGCCGGCTCGTCGACCACCTCGCCGCGCGAGACATTCACCAGCCGCGCGCCGGCAGGCATGCGCGCGAGCTCCGCCGCGCCGACGAGGCCGCGCGTGCGCTCGCTCAGCGGGCAGGCGAGCAGCAGCCAGTCGGCGCGCGGCAGCACCGTGTGCAGCCGTTCGTAGCTCAGGCTCTCGTGCGCGGGAGGGGCCGCCGGCGCCTCGCTGCCGCGCGCGCACACGATGCGCAGGCCCAGCGCCGCAAGCAGCGCGCCCAGCCCTTGCCCGATGGGCCCCCAGCCGACGATGACCGCCGTCTGCCCCGCAAGATCGCGTGGCAGGCCGCTGCCCAGGAGTGGCGACCACGCATGCGCGCGCTGCGCGGCCAGCAGCTGCGGAAACTGCCGCGCCAGCATCAGCACGCCGGCCAGCGCCGTCTGCACCACCACGCTCGCATTGGCGCCGGAGGAGGTCGTGACCTCCACGCCGCGCGCACGCAACTCGCCGTACACCGGCCGGTCGGCGCCCGCCGAATGCGCATGCACCCAGCGCAGCGATGGCGCATTGCGCAGTGCGTCGTGAAAGGCCTGCGTGTGCGGCAGCAGCTCGTGCTTGGTCGAAAGGCCGGTGACGTCGCGCGAGACGAAGGCGATGTCGGCATCGCCGCCGGGCCTCACCAGCAGATGCGCGCGCCCGTCGAGCGCGGCCAGCAGGCCGGGTGCGGTCTGCGCCGCGGCTTGCGGGCTCATCAGGATCCGCAGGGGCGGGGTGTTCGTCATCGGGTGCCTATTCCGCGGTCGCGCCCGATTCGCGCACGATGGCCTTCCATTTCTCGTACTCCTGCCGCGTGAACTTGCCGAACTGCTCGGGCGTGCCGCCCACCGGGTCGGCGCCTTCGCGGATCATCTGCGCCTCCAGCGGCGGCAGTGCGTCGTTCACCGACTTGTTGAGCAGCGCGATCACCTGGGCCGGTGTGCCCTTGGGCGCGAAGAAGCCGAACCACGAGCCGGCGGAGAAATCGGCGAAGCCCTTCTCGGCCACGGTCGGCACGTCGGGCAGCGAGCGCGAGCGCTTCTGGCTGCTCACCGCGATGGCGCGCAGCTTGCCCGCCTTGATGTGCGAGATGACCGAGGGAATGGTTGCGAACATGAACTGCACCCGGCCCGCCAGCAGGTCGTTGAGCGCGTTCGCGCCCTTGTAGGGCACATGCAGCATGTCGGCGCCCACGCGCTTGCCGAGCATGTAGCTCGACAGGTGAGAGGAGGTGCCGATGCCGGTCGAGCCATAGTTGAGCTTGCCCGGGTTGGCCTTGGCGTAGGCGATGAATTCCTCCAGCGTCCTGGCGGGCACCGCCGGGTTGACCACCAGCACGTTGGGCACGTCGGCGATCTGCACCACCGGCACGAGGTCGGCGAGCGGGTCGTAGGGCAGGTTCTTGTAGAGCGTCTGGTTGACGGCCATCGGGCCGACCGAGTTGACGATCAGCGTGTAGCCGTCGGCAGGCGCGCGCACCACGAACTCGGTGCCGATGTTGCCGCCGCCACCGGGCTTGTTGTCGATGACGAAAGGCTGGCCGAGCTTTTCCGAGAGCTGCTGCGTCACGGCGCGCGCGAGGATGTCGGTGGTGCCGCCGGCCGTGAAGGCGACGACCACGCGCACGGGCTTGCTGGGGTAGGGCGATTGCGCGGCGGCCTGCATGCCGATGCCGGCGCACAGCAGCGCGGCGGCGCCGAAGGCGGCCCTGCGGGAAAGGAAGGAAAGGGGCTTGTCTCGTGTCATTCTTGTGTGTCCTCGTGGGAGTGGGCGAAGCGGTGGCGGCTCAGTCGCGAAAGCCCGGGTCCATGCGATCGAGCTTGCGCAGCAGCGCAGGCCATTCCATGAGCCCGTAGGGCCGGCGCGTGCCGGGCTGATAGTTGTTCCAGGTCTCTTCCAGGATGTGCTGCGGCACCGCCTTCAGCGGCGTGTTGCACGACATCGCGCCGATCTGCGCGCGGCAGGCCAGCTCCAGCCGGTGCATCCAGTTGAAGGCCTCGCCCACGCTGCGGCCCACCACCAGCGCGCCGTGGTTGCGGAAGATCACGGCCTCGCTCTCGCCCAGGTCGGCCAGCAGCGAGGCCTGCTCCTCGGTGTTCAGCACCACGCCCTGGTAGTCGTGGTAGCCGATCTTCAGGAAGCGCATGGCGGTCTGCGTGAGCGGCAGCAGGCCGCATTCGAGCGACGAGACCGCCATCGACGCCCAGCTGTGCGTGTGGATCACGCAGGCCACGTCGGGCCGCGCGGCGTGCACCGCGCTGTGGATCACGTAGCCGGCCTTGTTGATGCCGTAGTCCAGTTCGCCGAAGTCGGGCTTCGACAGAATGTTGCCGTCCTGGTCCACCTTGATGAGACAGGAGGCGGTGATCTCCTCGTACATCATCCCGTAGGGGTTGATGAGGAAGGCGCCTTTCTCGCCCGGCACGTGCGAGGAGATGTGGTTGGCCATCATGTCGGACATGCCGTAGAGGTCCACCAGCCGGTAGCAGGCGGCGAGGTCGACGCGGGCCTGCCATTCGGCTTCGGAGCAGCGCTCCTTCATCGATGGAATCCGGAGCACGCCGGGTTGTTGTGTCATGGGTCTTTTCCTTCGCGGGTGGGTGTTCAGTCGGCGCCCAGGCGCAGGCGGCCGGGCAGGCGTTTCTCGATGGCGAACTTCAGCAGGGCGGCGCAGCGGAAGACGCCGTGTGCGAACTTGCCGTAGGGCAGCGTGAGGAACAGCGCCATCACCACGCCCAGGTGCACCGCCAGCAGCAGCGCCATGAAGCGGGTGTCGCGCCAGGCCAGCAGCGCGAGGCCGGTGAGGCTGGTGAGCAGCAGCAGGGCGATGAAGCCCCGGTCCATCGGGCGCTGCGCGGTGTCGCCATGCGCCGGGTCGCGCCGCAGGTTCAGCCACAGCAGGCCGGCCGGCCCGATCAGCAGGCCGATGCCGCCGGCCGTGCCCAGCAGCACCGGCAGGCTGGTGAGCGCATAGGGCGCATGCAGGCCGAGCAGGTAGTGATAGAGCGTCGCCACGCAGGTCGATGCGAAGCACAGCATGAAGCCGTAGAAGGTGAAGTGATGGAAGCGCCTGCGCCACAGGGTGAAGCGGTCGCTCTCGTTGTTGCAACCTTCGCCGTGGCCGCCGTCGAGGTACTTCAGGCGCAACGCGTCGCGCGCCGCCTCGGCACCGGCGGGGCCGCGCACGCCGGGCAGATCCGGCGCATTCTGCGAGTCGTTCGCCGGCGACACCTCGCGCCAGAAGCGCCGCACGCCCATGCCCAGCGCGAGCGTCACGAAGAGGAACACCGCGCCGAACACCAGCGCGAGCAGGTTGTGCGGAAAGATCGCGTAGAAGTTGCCCGCCATCGGCTCGTGCAGCAGCGAGCCCGAGAGCGTCACCGCCAGCACCAGGAAGAGCGCCAGCCCGCCAGCTAGTGCAAGCGCTACCGTGAGGCCCGCCCTGCGGTACAGCATGCCCATGGCGCGCGGCCAGGCGTAGTCGCTGTACGTTTGCATGCGGACCTGCGCCATGGCCCGCGGCACGTTCACCGCGAACTCGTGCGGTGGCGCGTACTGGCAGGCATGCAGGCAGGCGCCGCAGTTGTGGCAGAGGTTGGCGAGGTAGTGCGTGTCGGCCTTGTTGCCGAAGTCAAGCCGGCGCGTCATGGCCGGGAACACGGCGCAGAAGCCTTCGCAATAGCGGCAGGCGTTGCAGATCTGCAGGATGCGCGCGACTTCGCCTTCGCCCGCGGTCAGGGGCAGCGCGGGGACGATGGGGATCACGCGGTGCGCGGGCGTGCCCTCGGCATCGGCCCGTGCGCGCGCGACGAGGTCAGTGAGCTGCTGCAAGCGCGGCCTCCTTGTCGTTCTTCGTGGAGGCCCGCGCGGCTTTCGCCGCCTGCGTGCCCGCGATGCGGCCGAAGGCCGTTCCGATGCTCATGCCGACGCCCGCCGTGTAGCCTTTGCCGAGCACGTTGCCGGCCATCATCTCGCCGGCCACGAAGAGGTTGGGGCTGGGCCTGCCGCCGAAGCGGACAGCCGCGGTTTCGTCCACCTTCAGGCCCAGGTAGGTGAAGGTGATGCCGGGTCGCAGCGGATAGGCGTGAAAGGGTGCCGTGTCTATAGGGCGCGCCCAGTGCGTCTTGGCGGGCGCGAGGCCCTCGGTGTGGCAGTCGTCCAGCGTGGTGTGGTCGAAGCGGCCGACGCGGCAGGCGGCGTTGTAGTCCTCCACGGTGCGCACGAAGGTGGTTTCGTCCAGGCCGATCTTGCGCGCCAGCTCGCCGAGCGTGGCGGCCTGCGTGCCGGGAAACACCGGTGGCATGAAGCGCCCGACCGCCTTCTGGTCGATGACCGACCACGCGATCTGCCCAGGCTGCTGCGCCACCAGCCGGCCCCAGATGGCGTAGCGCTTGGGCCAGAAGTCCTCGCCCTCGTCGTAGAAGCGCCTGGCTTCGCGGTTGACCACCACGCCCAGCGACACGCAGTCGATGCGCGTGCAGATGCCGCCGTCGTACAGCGGCGCGCGCGCGTCGATGGCCACCATGTGGCCTTGCGACGGATCGCCGATGCTGTCGGCGCCCGCCTCGATCATGTGCCTGAGCAGCACGCCCTGGTTGAAGCGCGTGCCGCGGATCAGGAAGTTGTCGGCCGGCCACTCGCCGCGCTCGTTCTGCCCCCACGCTTCGCGCAGCCATTCGCGGTTCGACTCGAAGCCGCCGGCTGCCAGCACGCAACTCTTCGCTTCGATGCGTTCGCCGGCTTCGGTGCGCACGGCCACGAAGCGGTCGCCGTCGAGCTCCACCGAGGCCACGGGCGTGTCGTAGCGGATGCGCACGCCGAGCCTTTCGGCGCTGCGGAAATAGGCGTTCACCAGCGCCTTGCCGCCACCCATGAAGAAGGCGTTGGTGCGCGCCACGTGCAGCGCGCCCGACAGCGGCGGCTGGAAGTGCACGCCGTGGCTGCGCATCCAGTCGCGGCAGTCCGACGAGGCGCGGATCACCAGGCGCGCGAGGCGCTCGTCGGTGAGGCCGCCGGTCACCTTCAGCAGGTCCTGCCAGTACTCCTCTTCAGGGTAGGCATCGACCAGCACGTCCTGCGGCGCATCGTGCATGCAGCGCAGGTTGCGCGTGTGCTGCGAATTGCCGCCGCGCCAGGCCTTGGGCGAGGCTTCGAGCAGCAGCACCGATGCGCCAGCCTCGCGTGCCATGAGCGCGGCGCACAGCGCGGCGTTGCCGCCGCCAACAACAAGAACATCCGTCAATCGTGGGTCTCCGTGGGAACCGGGAGACTCTAGGCACGCAGGCCTTCACGCGAAAGGCCGGATCGGGCAACGGGTGTTCACGTTTCGAGAAGACTGGCGCCGGCCCAGCGGCCCTCGCGCACCAGTGCGCGTGCCGTGTCGGCCACTACCACGCGCGTGGCCAGCGCGGCGGGGGAGAGTTCGTCGTCCGACAGGCTCACGAGCAGGTTGCGGCGGCCCACGTGGGCGTCGGCGATCTGGGTGAGCTGAAGGTCGTCACGGTCGTGCCGCGCGGTGGCCGCGCCGGGCTGGATGGTGGCGCCGTGGCCGGCGCGCACCGCGTCCATCAGCAGCGCGAGGCCGTCGACCTCGGCCACGATGTTCGGCGCGATGCGTGCCCGCGCGAAGGCGGCCATCAGCGTGGCGCGCAGGCCGTGGCTGCCGCTGGGCAGGATCAGCGGCAGCCCGGCCAGCTGCGCGAGCCGCACGCGCGTGCCGGTCGGGCGCTGCGCCAGCGCGGGCGAGGCGATGACGAAGAGCTTCTCGGCCAGGAGCGGCGTCACGCTCCAGCGCCGTGGCGTGTCGGTCTGGAACAGCACGGCAAGGTCGAGCTGCCTGGCCTGCAGCATGCTGGTGAGATGGCCCGAGAGCGCTTCGACCATGTGCAGGCGTACGTCGGGGTAGCGCTCTCGCATGGCGCGCATCAGCGGCACGCCGAGCACCGTGGCGGTGGTGGGGGCCAGGCCCACGCTCACGTGGCCCGAGAGCCGCGCCTGCTGCGCCGCGAGCACCGCGTCGTCGGCATGGCGCAGCACCAGCTGGGCCTGGTGCAGGAAGGCCACGCCCGCGTCGGTGGGCACCACGCCGCTGGAGCTGCGCCGCAGCAGCCGGGTGGCCAGCTCGCCCTCGAGCCGGCTGATCTGCTGGCTCAGCGCCGAGGTGACGACGCCCAGTTCGACCGCGGCGCGGCCCATGCTGCGAAGCTCGCAGACCTTGACGAAGTAGCGCAGTTGCCGGAGTTCCATGCGCCGATCATCGCGCAGGCACGGTGGCCGGCGCCGGGCGGCGCAGCAGCAGCCATCCGAAGAGCGGGGCGGTGATGTACATCACCACCGAGTAGATGGCCGCCGGCAGCGCCAGCTGGAAGCTGCCCAGCACGCTCACCGCGATGAAGATCGCCAGCGTGGAGTTGTGGATGCCGATCTCGTAGCTGATGGCGGTGGCCAGCGGCTTGTCGAGCCCGGCGGCGCGGCTCAGGTAGTAGCCCGCCAGCAGGCTCAGCAGGTTGAACAGCAGCACCGGCACGCCGATCTGCGCGAAGGTGGTCGTGATGGTCTTCCACTCGTTGGCGATGGCCAGCACCGTCACCACCGCCAGCACCACGCCGCTGAAGATCTTGGTGGGCTTTTCCATGCGCGCGGCGAAGCCGGGCCGGCGCGAGGCGACGAACATACCGAGCGCCACCGGTACCAGCACGATGGCGATCACCTCCACCAGCTTGCGCGTCTGCAGCGGCACCACCTGGCCGCCCTGCGCGAAATGGCCGATGGCCCAGTTCGCGATGAGCGGCAGCGTGACGATGGACAGCAGCGTGTTCACGGCGGTGAGCGAAATGTTCATCGCCACGTTGCCGCCGAACAGGTGCGAGAACAGGTTGGCCGAGATGCCGCCCGGCGAGGCCGCCAGCAGCATCAGCCCGACCGCGAACACCGGCGGCAGGTCGAAGCCCACGATGATCGCGTAGCAGGCCAGCGGCAGGCCGATGACCTGCAGCGCGAGCGCTATGGCAACGGCCTTTGGGTGCTTGAAGAGCCGCTTGAAGTCGGCGGGCGAAAGCGAGAGGCCGAGCCCGAACATGACCAGCGCGAGCGCGCCGAACAGGAAGCGGGTGACGATGACGGTACTGTCCATGGGGTTTGTCTCCTCGTTGGTTCTTGCTTTTCTTGTAGTTGTCGTGGTGCGCGCGATGAACAAAAAAATGGCCGCCGGCACCTGTCGCGCAGGCGCTGGCAGCCGTGGAAACCGGGAGCGACGAAGCTCTTATTGCTTGTAGCTGTCGTCGATGCGGTCGAGCTTGCGGATCAGCGACGGCCAGACGAACTGCCCGCCCAGGCCGCCGGTCTGCACCTTCATGGCCTGGCCCACGCCTTCCACGATGCGCGGGTCCACGTGCGTGAGTTCACCGCCGCCCGATTGCGCCGCGATCTGGATCTGGCAGGTGGCCTCGAAGGTGTACATCGAAAGAAAGGCGTCGGCAATGGTCTTGCCGCAGGTCAGCAGGCCGTGGTTGCGCAGCATGAGGAAGTTGGCGCTGCCCATGTCGGCCTGCAGGCGCGGCTTCTCGTCGTCGCGGAAGGCCACGCCCTCGTAGTCGTGATAGGCCAGCGAGGCCAGCACGAAGGTCGACTGCTGGCTGATGGGCAGCACGCCGTTCTTCTGCGCGCTCACCGCGATGCCGGCGCGGGTGTGGGTGTGCAGCACGCACTGGATGTCTTCCCGCGCCGCATGCACCGCGCTGTGGATCACGAAGCCCGCCGGGTTCACCGGGTAGGGCGAGTCGATGACCTTGTTGCACTGCTGGTCGACCTTCACCAGGCTCGACGCGGTGATCTCGTCGAACATCAGGCCGTAGGGGTTGATCAGGAAGTGGTGTTCGGGGCCGGGAATGCGCGCGCTGATGTGCGTGAAGACCAGGTCGCTCCAGCCGTGCAGCGCCACGAGGCGGTAGCAGGCGGCGAGGTCGACGCGAAGCTGCCACTCCTCGGCGGAGACCAGCTTCTGGATTTCGGGTTGCGCGAAGGCGTTCATGTTGGGGTGTCCTTTTGAGGGAGGAGAAAGCGGGCAGCCGAACGCAGAGGTCGCGAAGGTTACGCAGAAGTCGCAGAAGGAAAAACAGGAAATGGTTTCTGGTTTTCTCTGCGACTTCTGCGTAGCTTTTGTCTTCCTTCTGCGTTCGGCTGTCCGACTTCAGGCGGCCTCTGCAGCAGGCTGCAGCGCCGATTTGTAGATGCTCTGCTTCGGCTGCGCCATCACGCGGCGCAGCATGGGCTCGAACTCGCCGATGGGCAGCGTCTCGGCCCTGGGGTCGAAGGCGGGGTTGTCGTAGAGCGCGCAGAACTCGGCCGTGCGCTCGTAGTGCGGATGGCCCTTGAAGTTGTCGCGCATGTCGCGGTCCAGGCCGATGTGGTGGAAGAAGTAGTGGCCCTGGAAGATGCCGTGGTTCTGCACCATCCAGTGGTTGGCCTCGCTCACGAAGGGCTTGAGGATGGCCGCGGCGATGTCGGGGTGGTTGAAGCTGCCGAGCGTGTCGCCGATGTCGTGCAGCAGCGCGCACACCACGTATTCCTCGTCCCGGCCGTCGCGCAGCGCGCGGGTGGCGGTCTGCAGCGAGTGGGTGTAGCGGTCGACCGGGAAGCCGCCGTAGTCGCCTTCGAGGATCTGCAGGTGCCTGATCACGCGTGCGGGCAGGCCGCCCGCGAACTGCATGAATTCGCCACCGATCAGTTGCCAGTCTTCGCGCGTGCTTTCCTGCATGCTCTTGAAACTTGCGCGTGCGTTCATCGCCGGAGTCTCCGTTCTTGTGTCCTGTGGGGAGCTGGTCACTGTATGCCTGCGCTTGACCATGAACTGTCAAGAATTTGACAATGCGGGGTTCTGGTAAACCCCCGTTCCACCGTCATTCCCCAGTCATGGCTGCTTCTGCGAAACCGCGCCTTTCCGCCGCCCACCGCGCCGCGCTGGAAGGCAACCCGTGGTTCCTGAGCATGCCGCGCGCGCAGCGCGAGGCGCTGGTGGGCGCGGCCGAACTGCATCATGTGCGGCGCGGCGCGATGGTGTTCCGCCAGGGCGATCCCATCCACGCCACGGATGGCGGCTTCTACGGGCTGGTGGCTGGCACCATCAAGGTCTCGTCGCTGCGCCAGGACGGGCGCGAAGCCATCCTCGCGGTGCTGGAGCCGGGCAACTGGTTCGGCGAGATCACGCTGATCGACGGCTCGCCGCGCACCCACGACGCCACCGCGCTGGAGGCGCTCGACCTGCTGGTGGTGCCGCCCGCAGCCTTCGCGGTGCTGATGCGCGACGTGGTGTTCTCCAACGCCATCGCCGCGATGCTGGCGGCGCGCGTGCGCATGCTCTACGGCCTCGCGGAGGATGCCACGCTGCGCAGCCTGCGTGCCCGCGTGGCGCACCGGCTGCTGGTGCTTGCGCGCGGCGATGCCACGCAGTCGGTGCAGCTGCGCCACGAGCTGCAGCTGCCGCAGGAGGCACTGGCCATGATGCTCGGCGTGACGCGCCAGACCCTGTCGAAGGAGCTCAACGCGCTGGCGTCCGAGGGTGTGCTCTCGCTGGGCTACGGGCGCATCGAACTGCGTTCGCTCGACGCGCTGCGCGCGCTCGTGAGCACCGGCTAGGAGGGCAGGCGGCCGGCTACCTCAGCACCCGGCCGTCGGCCGAGATGCTGATCAGGTCGATGTTGCGCACGCTGTCGCGCAGGCCCGGGCGCAGGTTGATGCGAAAGCCACCGACGTCGTAGTCGGTCATGCCCGACATCACGCGCATGAGGGCGGCCGTGTTGAAGCCCCGGCCGGCTCGCTTCACTGCCTCGCCGGCGGCCTTGGCCGCGATGAAGCCCTCCAGGCCCTCGTACGAAGCGGTCTGGTCGGAGTTGTCGACGGCCGCGAGGTACTCCTTGACGATCGGAATGGCCGAGGGCCGCGGCGAGGGCACCACCTGCGAGATCACGATGCCGCCGATGTCCTTGCCGAGCGCGGCGTAGAGCGGGTCGATGCCGACGATGGAGAAGGCCATGAAGCTGCCCGCGTAGCCGCTCTTGCGCAGCTTGCGGATGGCGTTGGCCGTGGTGCCCGAGAGCGACACCAGCACGATGGCCTGCGGCGACTGCTTCTGCACTTCCTTCAAGGCCGCATCGAGCTTGTCGCCGTTGGCGGGCACCAGCGCGGTCGCGACCAGCGGCGTGAGCTTGAGTTCACTGATGGCCTGTTCCACGGCCGCCAGGCCTGCGCGGCCCATGGCATCGTCGTCGCCCACCAGCGCCACGCGCGTCTGCCCGACGGTGGCGCATTGCTTCACGATCTTCAGGGCCTCGTCGATCATGCCGGGGCGTACATGGAACACGTTCTGGTACTCCGCGCCGCGCAGCGTGTCGGAAGCCGCGAATGGCGCGAACAGCAGGCTGCCCTGCTGGGTGGCGACGTTGGCGCCGGCCTCGCTGCTGGCCGTGCCGACGAAGCCGAAGAGCATGTCGGCCTTGTCGTTGGTCAGAAGGGTGCGTGCGTTGGCTGCCGCGCGTGCCGCGTCGTAGCCGTCGTCGAGCTGCAGCAGCTTGAGCTGCAGGCCGCTGGCCGCGTTGCGGTCGTTGAAGGCGCTCACCGCGAGGCGGCTGCCGGCGGCGAAGGCATTGCCGATCTCGGAGGCGCTGCCCGTCAGCGGCACCGACTGCCCCAGCAGCACGACGCGCGCCCCGGCTGCCGCCGCCCCCGTCCGCGCCGTCTGCGCCATGACGGGATGGGCCATGCCGATGCCGCTACCCAGCATCAGCGCGCCTGCCCTGCCCAACCATTCCCTGCGTGACGTGTTCATTGGACACCTTCTTTCACATTAGTAAAAAAGTGTAGCAATATCGGGGCCAGGGTGGAAGGCGGGCTGACGAGGAGGAGGGTTTTGGATCAGCCTCCCTTGACGTAGCTGGCGAGGTGCTTGCCGGTGAGCGTGGCGCGCCTGGCGACGAGGTCCGCGGGCGTGCCCTCGAACACGACCCGCCCGCCCTCGTGTCCCGCGCCGGGGCCGAGGTCGATGAGCCAGTCGGCATGCGCCATCACGGCCTGGTGGTGCTCGACCACGATGACCGACTTGCCCGAATCCACCAGCCTGTCGAGCAGGCCCAGCAGCTGCGCCACGTCGGCCAGGTGCAGGCCGGCGGTGGGCTCGTCGAGCACGTAGATGTCGCCCTTCTCGGCCATCTGCGTGGCCAGCTTCAGCCGCTGCCGCTCGCCGCCCGAGAGCGTGGTGAGCGGCTGCCCGAGCCGCAGGTAGCCCAGCCCCACGTCGGCCAGCCGCTGCAGGATGGCCTGTGCCGCCGGCGTGCGCGCCTTGCCCTCGCCGAAGAAGGCGAGGGCCTCGTCCACCGGCATCGCCAGCACCTCGGCGATGTCGCGCCCGCCGAAGCGGTACTCCAGCACCGAGGCCTGGAATCGCTTGCCGCCGCACTCCTCGCAGGGGGTGGCCACGCCGGCCATCATCGCGAGGTCGGTGTAGATCACGCCCGCGCCGTTGCAGGTGGGGCAGGCGCCTTCGGAGTTGGCGCTGAAGAGCGCCGGCTTCACGCCGTTGGCCTTGGCGAAGGCGTTGCGGATCGGGTCGAGCAGTCCGGTGTAGGTGGCCGGGTTGCTGCGCCGCGAGCCGCGGATCGCGCTCTGGTCGATGCTCACCACGCCCGCGCCGGCCGGGATCGAGCCATGCACCAGCGAGCTCTTGCCGGAGCCTGCCACGCCGGTGACCACAGCGAGTACGCCGAGCGGAATGTCGACGTTCACCTTGCGCAGGTTGTGCGTGGCCGCGCCGCGTATCTCGAGCTTGCCGGTCGGCTCGCGAACCTTCTTCTTCAGCGTCGCGCGGTCGTCCAGGTGCCGGCCCGTGACCGTGCCGCTGCCGCGCAGCCCCTCGACGCTGCCCTCGAAGCACACGCTGCCGCCGGCCGAGCCCGCGCCCGGCCCGAGGTCGACGACGTGGTCGGCGATGGCGATGACCTCCGGCTTGTGCTCGACCACCAGCACCGTGTTGCCCTTGTCGCGCAGCCGCAGCAGCAGCTCGTTCATGCGCTGGATGTCATGCGGGTGCAGGCCGGTGGTGGGCTCGTCGAACACGTAGGTCACGTCGGTGAGCGAGGAGCCGAGGTGGCGGATCATCTTCGTGCGCTGCGCCTCGCCGCCCGACAGCGTGCCCGAGGGGCGGTCGAGCGAGAGGTAGCCCAGGCCGATCTCCACGAAGGAATCGAGGCTGGCCGACAGCGCCGTGAGCAGCGGCGCCACCGAGGGCTCCTTCAGGCCGCGCACCCACGCGGCGAGATCGCTGATCTGCATCGCGCAGGCGTCGGCGATGTTGACGCCCTTGATCTTCGAGGAGCGCGCCGGCGCGGCGAGCCGCGTGCCCTCGCATTCGGGGCAGGTGGAAAAGGTCACCACGCGCTCCACGAAGGCGCGCACGTGCGGCTGCATCGCCTCCACGTCCTTCGAGAGAAACGACTTCTGGATCGTCGGGATCAGCCCCGCGAAGGTGAGGTTGACGCCGTCCACCTTGATCCTGGTGGGCTCCTTGTAGAGCAGGTCGTGCAGCTCGTTCTTCGTGAACCTGCGGATCGGCTTGTCGGCGTCGAAGAAGCCGCAGCCCCGGAAGATGCGCCCGTACCAGCCTTCCATGCTGTAGCCGGGAATCTTGAGCGCGCCTTCGTTGAGCGACTTGCCGTCGTCGTAGAGCTCGGCAAGGTCGAAGTCGGTGACTGCGCCGCGCCCCTCGCAGCGCGGGCACATGCCGCCGATGCGGTTGAAGGTCTCCTTCACCGTCTTCGTCTTCGAGCCGCGCTCCACGGTGATGGCGCCAGCCGCGCTGACCGAAGGCACGTTGAAGGCGAAGGCGCCCGGCGGCCCGATGTGCGGCTTGCCCAGGCGGCTGAAGAGAATGCGCAGCATCGCGTTGGCGTCGGTGACCGTGCCCACGGTGGAGCGCGGGTCGGCGCCCAGGCGCTGCTGGTCGACGATGATCGCGGTGGTCAGCCCGTCCAGCACGTCGACCTCCGGCCGCGCCAGCGTGGGCATGAAGCCCTGCACGAAGGCGCTGTAGGTCTCGTTGATGAGCCGCTGCGACTCGGCCGCGATGGCGCCGAACACCAGCGAGCTCTTGCCCGAACCCGAGACGCCGGTGAACACCGTCAGCCTGCGCTTCGGTATCTCGATGCTGATGTCCTTCAGGTTGTTCTCGCGCGCGCCGTGCACGCGGATCATGTCGTGGCTGTCTGCGGCGTGCTGCGTGGACGGTGCCGCTTTCGTGGTCGTTTTCGCGGTCGTCTTCGCGGTCGTCTTCGCGGTCTTTTTGGGGGACGTTTTCTTCGCGGCCTTCGTGCTCATCGGTTCGCCTCTGCGCCTCAGCCCTGCTGCTGGATGCGGATCAGGCTGCCCGCGGGGTCGCGCACCGCGCAGTCGCGCACGCCGTAGGGCTGGTCGGTCGGCTCCTGGACGATCTCGGTGTCGCTGGCCTGCAGCTTCGCGAAGGTGCCTTCGAGATCGGGCGTGGCCAGCAGGATGGCGGCGTAGGTGCCCTTGGCCATCATCTCGGCAATGGTGCGGCGCTCCTCGTCGGTGATGCCGGGGTAGGCGGCCGGCGGCGCGAGCACTATGGACACGGCGGGCTGGCCCTTGGGACCGACGGTGATCCAGCGCATGCCGCCGTATCCCACGTCGTTGCGGACCTCGAAGCCGAGCAGGTCGCGGTAGAAGGCGAGCGACGCCTCGGGGTCGTTGTGCGGCAGGAAACTCGCGTGGATGCTGATGTTCATCGTGATCGCTCCGGTCGGTTGTTTTGAGGAGCGCTCAGTCTAGGTGCGACTGTGCGGCCGGCGCTTCTCGATTCCTGATCGGTCGCGTGACCTGCTTCGCCACGCAGGACGGCATGCCCTCGGTCTGCTGCGCGGCATCGCGCTTGTAGGCGCTGGGCGACATGCCCACCAGCTCGGTGAAGCGGGTGCTGAAGGTGCCCAGCGACGAGCAGCCGACCTCGAAGCAGACCTCGGTGACGCTGAGGTCGCCCCGGCGCAGCAGCGCCATCGCGCGCTCGATGCGCCGGGTCATCAAGTAGGAGTAGGGAGCCTCGCCGTACGCGAGCTTGAACTGGCGGCTCAGGTGGCCCGCCGACATGTGCACGCCGAAGGCGAGAGCCTCGACGTCCAGCGGCTGCGCGTATTCGCGGTCGATGCGGTCACGAACGCGGCGCAGCCGGGCGAGGTCGCGCAGGTGCAGTTGCTCGGCGTCGGTCTTGTTGCTGCTGCTGGTCATCCGCGGGATCGTGCCATGCCGCAACGGCAGGCTCAACCCGGCAGCTCAGGCGGTCCGCTCGAACACCAGGTCCCACACCCCGTGGCCCAGCTTGATGCCGCGGTTCTCGAACTTGGTCAGCGGGCGGTACTCGGGCTTGGGCGCGTAGCCCTCGGCGGTGTTGCGCAGCAGCGGCTCGCCCGACAGCACTTCGAGCATCTGCTCGGCGTAGGGCTGCCAGTCGGTGGCGCAGTGGATGTAGCCGCCGGGGCGCAGGTGCTGCGCGAGCTTGGTCACGAACCCGGGCTGGATCAGGCGGCGCTTGTTGTGGCGCTTCTTGTGCCACGGGTCCGGGAAGAACACGTGCACGCCGGCCAGCGTGCCGGGCTGCAGCATGTGGTCGAGCACGTCGACCGCGTCGTGCGCGCAGATGCGGATATTTGACAGGGATTGCTCGCCGATGCGCTTGAGCAGCGCGCCCACGCCGGGCTCGTGCACCTCGCAGCAGAAGAAATTGGTGTCGGGCAGCACCGTCGCGATGTGCGCGGTGGCCTCGCCCATGCCGAAGCCGATTTCCAGCACCGTCGGGCCGGCGCGGCCGCCGAAGGCGGCAGTCAGGTCGAGCGGCTCGGGCTTGTAGGGCACGAGGTAAAGCGGCCCCAGCTCGGAGAAGGCGCGCGCCTGGCCTTCGGTGGTGCGGCCGCCGCGCTTGACGAAGCTCTTGAGGCGGCGGTGCAGCGGGTGGGGCTTGCCGGTGCCGTCGATGGCACCGTCGTCGGTGCCCTCGTCATTGCCGGGCGGGAGGTCGTTGGACACGGTATCGGAAAGATTCATCACGGCCTCGAATTGTAGAGAGCGCGCCATTCGGGCACCCAGCCGGCCAGCGCCGCCGGGCAATCCGAGGCCGTGGCGGGGCCCAGGCCCAGCACCCGCGCCGCCGCATCGAGCGCCGCCAGCGCGGCCGCCGGCGAGCCGGTGTCGATGGAGGTGGCGCCGTTCTGCTTGGAGAGCTTGTCGCCGTCGGCGCTGCGCACCAGCGGCGTGTGCAGGTAGGTGGGCGTGGGAAAGCCCAGCGCGCGCTGCAGCAGGATCTGGCGCGCGGTGTTGTCGGTGAGGTCCTCGCCGCGCACCACGTCGGTCACGCCCTGTTCGGCGTCGTCGACCACCACCGCGAGCTGGTAGGCCCAGGGGCCGTCGGCGCGGCGCAGCACGAAGTCGCCGACCTCACGGCTCACGTTCTGGCACTGGCGGCCGAGGCGGCGGTCGGTGAAGCAGAGCTCGCCGCCGGTGCCTGCGTCGTGGCCGTCTTCTTCCTTTTCTTCCCAGGGCACACCGGGCGTGGGCGGAAGGTCGGCCTCGAACTTCTCGGTGGCGAAGCGCCAGGCGCGCGCGGGCTTGCCGTGCAGCCCGTCGCGGCAGGTGCCGGGGTACACGCGCTCGCCGTGGCGCTCATGCTGCTGGCCGAGCCGGGCAAGCGCCTCGTTGATGTCCTTGCGCGAGCAACCGCAGGGGTAGGCCAGGCCGCGCGCCTTGAGCCGCTCCAGCGCGGCCTCGTAGCGGTCGGTGCGCCGCGTCTGCCACACAGGGGGCTCGTCGGGCAGCAGGGCGCACTCGGCCAGCTGCTGGAGGATGTGCTCGCCCATGCCGGGCAGGCAGCGCTCGGTGTCGGCGTCCTCGATGCGCACCAGCCAGCGCGCCTGCGGGCCGCGTGCGCGCACGTCGAGCCAGCTCGCGAGCGCGGCCACCAGCGAGCCCGCGTGCAGCGGGCCGGTGGGCGAGGGCGCGAAGCGGCCGGTCTCTCTCATCTCCCTGTGGCGTT
>NZ_RXFT01000040.1 GCF_003952165.1 Variovorax guangxiensis
TTGGTCATGCGAACGGCGCGAGGATATCGGCGTTCGCTGCGGCGGGGTGGAAGGACGAAGCGGCGGATGTTCTGGCGCATGGCGCGCAGCTTGGCGGGGATCGCACCGGGCGCAGTGCTGCTCGAACTCCAGAGCCACTCGTCGACGATGTAGCGCAAGGCCGTGATGAAGCTGATGCGACAAGGCTCGAGCTTGGCTTCGTCGGCGATGCGCGTGATTTCCAGACGGATCAGGTTGTACATCAGCAGGGTCGCCCACAGTTCCTGCTCGACGCCGTCGGGGTGCTGACTGCGCAGCGTCATGGACTGGCGCAGCATGTCGGTCTTGATCTCCCCGTACGCGAGTTCGATCTCCCAGCGCTCGTGATACAGCGCGAACACGTCCTCGGCGGCCCAGCGCACGGGGTCGGCCAGTGAAGTGAACAGCGTGCGCGGCTTGCCGTCGATCTCGCGCGTGATGGCGCGCACGTCCCAGCTCAGCGGCAGGCCCGGATCTTTCTTGCGCGCCTGCGGCGAGACCTTCATGCGCAGGCACACGTCACCGGGCCCATATGTGTCCACCACGTCGCCTTTGAGGCCGGCGCGCGCGGGAATGAGCCAGTGGCGTCCCTGGCGGTGCTGCAACGGCCACAACAGGCCCGCCGAGTAAAAGCCCTTGTCCACGATCACCAGCGAATCGGCAGGCAACTGCGGCCACAACCGCTGCGCCAGGGTGTATTCGCTGGTGTCGTAGGCGTCCAGGCTCGCATCGACCAGCAAACGCGCCCGTGCGTCCAGCAGGCACGCCATGCGCACCAGCGGGAACGCACTCTGATGCTCGGCATGGTTGCGTTGACCACCGTATCGCTGGCGGTTCTCCAGTGTGTCAGGCGTGCGCCAGACGACACCGTCCAGTGCGTACAGCGACAGACCCTGCCAGCGATGGCGCCCGGCCTCCTGGTGCGCCCATTGCGCCGCCGTATGGCGAAACAGCCACTGCAGCGGTTCGCTGCCCAGGCGCTGGCGTGCCTGGCTCAACGCGCTGGAGCTGATGCCCTCACCCTGGGCGGGCAACGCCACCTCCAGCGCGTCAGCCACATGCAGAATCGATCGATCACGCAGCAGCGCAATGCCCAACACCAGCCAGACCACCTGCTCCATGGGCAGCCGCCGCTTGCGCAGCGTGG
>NZ_RXFT01000041.1 GCF_003952165.1 Variovorax guangxiensis
GCCTTGTATCTTTAAGCCTCGGACCGGCTCGGGTAGCCCGAGCGGCCTCCGGGCCATTTGTTGAAGCCCGCCTCTGAGCACTGGGCGCCCGAGCCGGACCGTCCTTCTCTGCAGCCCGAACGGTTGTAGGAACTTGAAGTTCGTATAGACAAGGATGGGAGTGAGAGGACGTGTCCGACTCTGTTTTTATCGGTATTGATGTCTCCAGCCAGACCCTGGAGATCGCCAGCAGCGATCAGGGCAAGACTTGGCAGCTCGCCAATGACGTGGCTGGCATCGAGCAACTGGTCAACCGGGCATCGGCTTTGGCGCCCGCGCTGGTTGTGCTGGAGGCCACGGGCGGCTACGAGTTCGAAGCGGCCTGCGCGTTGCAAGCCGCGGGCTTGGCGGTGGCGGTGGTCAACCCGCGCACCGCGCGCGACTTCGCCCGCGCGATGGGCGCGCTGGCCAAGACCGATGCGCTGGATGCGCGCATGCTGGCGGCCTTCGCCCGCGTGCTGCACCAACACCCCGAGCGCGAGCGCTTCGTCAAGCCGCTGGCTGATGCCGAGTTGCAGCAACTGCAGGCCTTGGTGCTGCGTCGGCGCCAGTTGGTGCAGATGCTGACCTCCGAGCGGCAGCGCCTGCGCCTGGCGCACGCGGCGGCGCGCCCGAGCATCGAGCGAGTCATTGAATTCTTGAAGCAGGAGCTCGGCGACAGCGAAGCCGAGGTGGCTGCGCATGTGCAGCGCCATCACGCCCGATTGGCCCAGGCGCTGGCCAGCGTGCCGGGCATCGGCGCTGCCAGCGTTGCAGTGCTGCTGGCCGAACTCCCCGAACTCGGCAAGCTCGACCGGCGCCGCATCGCTGCGCTGGTGGGCGTTGCGCCCTTGAACCGCGACTCCGGCCAGATGCGTGGCCAGCGCTGCATTTGGGGTGGGCGCGCCGATGTGCGGCGAACCCTGTACATGGCCACGCTGACGGCGGTGCGACATAACCCGGCGCTTAAGGCCTGCTATGAGCGCCTGCTGGCGGCAGGAAAGCGCAAGAAGGTCGCTCTCGTGGCCTGCATGCGCAAGCTGCTGACCATGCTCAATGCCATCGCCAAACACGGCTCCACATGGGATCCGACTATGCATATCGCTTGACTGACAAGACGGTTGCTCAG
>NZ_RXFT01000042.1 GCF_003952165.1 Variovorax guangxiensis
TGTGCTGTTTCAATAGGTTGTTCACCCGGAAGGGTCTGGGAGACTGGAGTTACCACGCTTCAATCCCCAGAGAGAACAACCGAGTGAACAGCCACAAGAATGCCAGATTGACCTTCGAAGGACGCAAGTTGCTGATCGAGCGCATTGCCGCTATGGGGCTGATGCCGGCAGCCGAGGCTGCCGGCATCAGCCAGCGCACCGCGCGTAAATGGCTCCAGCGCTTCGAGCTGCACGGTTTGGATGGCCTATACGACCGCAGTTCGCGCCCGGCCAGGACACGCACGGGTCTGGACGAGGCACTTCGCCAGCGCATCGAGCAACTGCGCCGTGCTCGCATGCCCATGCGCCGCATTGCCACCACTGTTGGGCGCAGTGTTGCCACCGTCAGCCGGCTGCTGGCTCGACTAGGGCTGTCCAGCCTGAAGGTTCTGGAGCCCTTGAAGCCGCTGGTGCGTTACGAGCGCGAGGCACCTGGTGAGTTGCTGCACATGGACACCAAGAAGCTCGGGCGCATTGAGCGCATAGGCCACCGCATCAACGGCGACCGCACCACGCGCAGCCGAGGTGCTGGCTGGGAGTTCGCCCACGTGGCCATCGACGATCACTCCCGAGCCGGCTTCGTGCAGATGTACGAAGACGAGCGCAAGGCCTCGGCCGTGGCGTTCCTGCAAGCCGCGGTGGCTCACTATGCCGCTTTGGGCGTGACCATCAAGCGCCTGATCACCGACAACGGTTCAGCCTATCGCTCGCGACTGTTCGCCAAGACCTGCCAGGCCCTGGGTATCAAGCACACCTTCACCAGGCCCTACAGGCCGCAGACCAATGGCAAGGCCGAGCGATTCATCCAAACCTGCCTGCGCGAGTGGGCCTACGGCCGTACTTGGAACACCAGTGATGAGCGCACCGCATGGTTGCCAGCCTTCCTGAGCTACTACAACGCCCGTAGGCCGCACTCGGCCCTAGGCTACAGGCCTCCCGCCTCCAGACTCGGCGGGAATAACCTATTGCAACTCAACA
>NZ_RXFT01000005.1 GCF_003952165.1 Variovorax guangxiensis
GCCTCGGCGAAGCCGCCGATGCCCAGCGAGAAATCCGTCCAGTGGTCTTCATCTTCTCCCTGTACTGCCATCACGCGCTCCCTTCGGCGTTCGAGTTTTCCTTGATCCGTCCGAGCCAGCGCACCTTGTAGAACTCCGGTGCGTCGGCACGCTGCGCTTGCGTCGAGCCGTCGCTGCTGGTGATGGCTCCCCCGCGGTCGGCCGCTTGTGCGCCGGCGGTCGCCGGGCCGCGCGGTGGTTGCTCGCCTTCGCGCACGAGCCTGAACACCTGCCTGGCCGCCGTCGAGTTGTTCTCGTCGAGGTGATGGAAGATGAGTTCCTGATCGAAGGCGGCGTTCGGGTCCTGGTTCACCAGCTGCGGCGCGCGGCTCGCAGGGCCCACGAAGCTGTGGGTCGCGGCGTGTTCGCGCCACAGGCCGTTGGTGCCGTGCACGATGCCCTGCGCGTTCCAGCGGCTGAAGCTGGAGCCGCCGTTGATCAGCACTTCCTCCTTGGCCGTGATGGTGATGCGCTCCGCCTCGAGCTTGATGTTGAGCCTGCCCAGCAGGTTGATGCTGTTGCGCAGGGCCTGGATGTCGATGTCCGCGTTGCCTGCGATCAGCCGCATGCCGGCCTTGCAGGCGAACAGGCGCACCGCGTCACGCGCGCTGGCGAGCAGGCTCCTGCCCGCGCTCACACTGGTGTGCGCACCGCTGGTGAGAGCGTTGTGCCCCGTGCTGGCGACATGCGTGGAGCCCTGCGTAGCCGCTTGGATGCCGGCCGGGCTGGCCAGGGTCAGGTGCGGCCGTGCGAATTCGGAGAACTCGCCCTGCATCGCCGCGTCGGGGCTGCCCCTGATGGCCTCGTCCTGCTCCTTCAGTTCGCGAACCACCTCGTCCTGGTCGCCCGCTTCCTGCGCCCCGGCGTCGTGCGCCATCCGGCCCAGGCCTGCATGCAGCTCGCGCCCCTGCGCCAGCCGCTCCACCGTCTCGCGCATGTCCGTGATGTGGGCCTGTGCATTCGGCCGCGCCTCTGTGGTGATGAGCAAGCCGGCGCTTGCGCGCACCGCGCCGTGTCCGTCGGTGCGCAGTTCGAAGCCCTGGCCGCGGTCTTCCTGGCGGCCTGCGGTGCTCTCGATGCGGCCGATGTGCCCGAGGCTGATGCTGCTGCTGAGGTGATCGCTCTTGAGCTGGGCCTGCGGCTTGCCGCTCGTGTCGTCCAGCGCGAGATGGTTGCCGCGTTCGCCGCCACCGAGCTCCCGGCTGCGATAGCCGGCGAGGTGCTTCTGCGCGGGCAGCGCCCAGGCCGGCATGAGGTCGGCGTTGTGCACACGGCCGATGACGATGGGGCAGTCCGGATCGCCGTTGAGGAAGTCGACGATGACCCCCTGCCCGATTCGGGGCAGCGCCACCTCGCCGAAGTTCGCGCCCGCCCAGTTGGAGGACACGCGCATCCAGCAGCTGGTGTTCTCGTCGTGGCGGCCGAGCCGGTCCCAGTGGAACTGCACCTTGATGCGACCGTGCTGGTCGGTCCAGATCTCCTCCGCAGCGGGGCCGACCACGACCGCGGTCTGAGGCCCATGCGTGCGCGGCTTGGGTGTCGTGCGCCGGGGCCGCCACGCAAGGCTCGTGGGCTGGGCCTCGAACGCGAAGCGCTGCACCGAGCCTTCCGAGGATTGCCTTCCCTCGGTGGCCTGGAGGTTCTCCTGCAGGTCGTAGCTCACGCCCAGCAGCAGGTATTGCCGGTTCTGGTCGGCGCGGGGATGTTCCGCCAGGCGCATGGTGAATCCCGGCGCAAGGTCGCGCCTGTTGGAGCGGCCGCTGGCACGGCTGCGTTCGCTGTGCTGCTCCTCGTTGCGGATGGCCGCATAGGCGTCGCCGTCTTCCAGCCGGGTGTAGCCGCCGGGCCACTCGTATTGCTCGTAGCGGTCGTGGTCGTGGCCGATGGCCTTCTGGCGCGACTGGCTCAGGTCTGCCCTGGGGTGCAGGTCGTCATAGTCGTCATGCAGGAAGCGGCCGGGCCGAACCTCTTCGCAGGCCGTCCATTCGTAGACGCGCTCGCCGGCATCCGGGCCACCGGTCATGCCGGCCTGCTCGTCGACATGAAAGCGAAGTTCTTCGCCGCCGGGCAGCGGTCCGTGCGATCCGGCGATGTCGTCGGCGAAGACCAGCACGTGCTGAGCCGCTTCATGGCGGAAGAAGTAATAGACGCCTTCGTGCTCGCAGAGGCGAGAGATGAAGTCGAAGTCGCTCTCGCCGTACTGCACGCAGTAGTTCCAGCGGCGGTAGCTTCTGCCCAGCCTGCGTTCGAACGGATGGCCGTAGCGCTCGAGCACGGCCGCGACGATCTCGGGAACGCTCTGGTCCTGGAAGATCCTGAAATCGGAGCGCAGCGTGGCGAGCCACAGCCATGGACGCAGCTGCATCCGGTAGAAGCAATGGCGGTCGTCCTCGCCCGAGAGACCGAACCGGGTGGCGATGCCGTCGAGGTGCCGCGCCTCGCCGCTTTCGGTCTGGATGACGACGGTGGCGGACTTTCCCAGCATCGCGTTCGGATCGACCGCGTCGTGGCTGCCCAGCAGATCGAGATCGAAGCTGTAGAGCCGGCTCAATTCCTCGCGGCCGGCGAGACGATGGAATCGAAGGGCATCGCCCGCGGGCGTGCGGACGCCGACGCGCCGCCTCATGGCAGAAAGGCGCGTGCGAGCGCGCCGTTGACGTTGGACATGGAACTCCCTGGACAGACCGTCTCTCGTGCCGAGGACGAAGACTTTGTTTGTTCGGGATTCTGTGTGCCGAGGCACCCATGTCGATGACATCGCGCGAGCCGGCCGCGCCTTGCGTGAACTACTGCGCGATCATTCTTGCGTGCATGAAGAGGCTTGCCTCTTCGCGCAACGGTTCGTTAACGCCGCTCAGGAAGAGCGTTCACACGCCTCAGAAATCGGCGCAGCCGTTGCGCTTCTCGGTATCGACGCAGCTCGACAGGTTGGGCCGCGAGCGCACGCGCGACCATTCGCGCGCCAGCACGTCGCCGCCCTGCGTCGCGCGGTCGCCGTCGAGCGGGCCGGTGGCGAAGCAGATCGGCGGCGGGCCGATGTTGCGGTCGTACACCCAGGTCGCGGGCAGGTCGCGCAGCGCGTCGGGGCGCGGCAGGTCGGGCATCTGGTTGACGAACAGGTTGCCCGGGACCACGTTGACCGCATAGCCCTCGGCCGAGGTGAAGGCGCCGTTGATCGGATACACGCCCGGCGGGCTCGCCTGCAGCGCGGGCGAGAACATGAAGCCCGAGAAGCCTGCGCCCGTGTCGCCCAGGATCAACCCCGTGACGAGGTAGCTGAAGAGCGGGTTCGGATAGCCGAAGGGCCTGCTCGCATTGCCGATGAGCACCGTGGCCACCGGCTGCTGCGCGTAGATGAAGTGGTTAGCGCCCGCCGGGATGCTCACCGCGCACAGGCCCGAGTAGGAGCAGTGGTACAGGTTGGGGTACAGCCCCGAGCCCGCGAGCCCTCCGCGCGTTTCTCCCACCCAGGTGTCGGCCCACACGCGCCACGGCGCGCCGGCGATGGTGTAGCCGCCGGTGTTCTGGAAGCGCGATCCCGCCACCAGGTCGACCCCGCCGGTGCTGCTCACGTTGGTGCCCAGCAGCAGGTCGCCACTGAGCGTGCGCACCGCCACGGTATCGGCGGCCATCGAGCTGGCCGACACGATCTGCGGCAGGTTGCCCGCCGCGTCGTAGCCGGTGACGCTCACCGAGCCGAGCTTGACGGTGTCGACGTCCACGTAGCGGAAGGCGCCGGCCGCGCTGCCGCCGAGCGTGTCGGCGCTGACGTTGTTCGCGGCCTGGTCCAGCAGCACGCTGCCGCCGGTGGAACGTGCCAGCAGCGTGCCGGCGGTGATCGGTGCCGACGCGGTCTGCGTGATGTTGCCGCCCGAGATCAGCCCCACGGTCGCGGCCGTGAGCGCGCCGCCGAGCTGGATGCCGCCTCCACCGCCGGTGTTCTGCAGCGTCAGCGCGCCGGGCACGGTGAGCGGACCCACCACGTTGATGCCGCCAGCGTGCGCATTGCTGCCGGCCACGATGGCGGGCGCGTCCAGCCGCGTGAACTCGTCGGCCGACACCGCGAAGCCGTTGGCCGCGGTGCCGCCCAGCGTGATGGGGTTGGCTGTACGGTCGACCGCGTTGCCTGCGGAGTCGACACCGCCGGGGCGCAGGTTCAGCACGCTGCCGGCGCGGACCGTGCCGGTCAGCACCACCGCGTCCGTGCTGCCGTCGTTGCTCGCGCGCAGCACCACGTTGCGGTTGCCGTCGATGCGGCCTCCGGTGCCGAGCGTGATGCCCGTGCCGTTGGCCTGCGACTCGCCCGCCACGTCGATGTCGCCGGTGCCCAGCGTGGTGACCAACGCGTTGTTGGCTATCAGCACGCCGCCCGACTTGTCGCTGGAAACGCCCGGCGTCACCAGGCCCTTGATGCCGATGTTGCCGTCAACGCTGCGCACAGTGACGTTGCTCAGGTCGACCGCCTGCACGGCCAGCGGCCCGGTGCTCGGGTCCGTCACGCCGCTGCCGATGCCCACGATGGAGATGTCGCCGCTGGTGGTGAGGATCTGGCCCGGCCCGGTGCTCGCGCCGATGCGCACCCCGGTGCCTCCGGGCGCCGTGCCCGAGATGGTCACGTCGCCAGTACTGCTCTGGATGGTGGCGCCGCTCAGCTGCACCGTGGCGGTGAAGCCCGAGAAAGTGGGCGTGCCGCGCTTGCCCGTGATCTGCACCGCGCCGCCGGGGCCCGCGTCGCCCAGCGCGGTGGTGCGCGTATCGATCGTGGTGTTGGTGATGCCGATCGCCTGGTTGCCCGTGGGGCTGGTATCGGCCGTCATCACGACGTCGCCGCCGTTGGTGGCGATCTTCGCGCCGCTCAGGAAGATCGCTCCGTTCTGCCCGCCCACGCCCGCGTTGAGCACCACGTTGAGCGCACCCGAGTTGGACTGGATCGAGTTGTTGTTGAAGGCGCTGATGTTGTGCGCCGCGTCGAGCTCGAAGGTGAGCGGCGCCGAGCCCTTGCTGCGCACGATGGCCGCATCGGTGGCGAAGGTGATGTTGCCGTCGGTCGCGAGGCCGCCGGTGCCCGTCGTGATCGTGACGCTGGTGCCGCCGTCCAGTGCGTTGTTGATGTCGCCGTCCTGGATGGTCGAGTTGGCGAGCGGGTCGAAGGGGTTGCCCGTGAGGCTGCCCGATGCGGTGCCGTGCGCGATGTTGACGTTGTACGGGTCGATGGTCCAGGTACCCGCCGTACCCACCGGCGCCGACGCATCCACGCGCAGCCCCGTCAGGTCGAAGTGCGGTGCCGAGGTCTCGATGCTGCCGCCGTTGCCTGCGCTCGCGCCGCCGCGCGCCGAGATGCTGCCGTAGCCGCGCAGCGTGTCGCCGGCGATCACGTTGATCGTGCCGCCATTGCCGGAGGCCGATTTCGCGTCGGCGCGCAGGCTGGCCTGGTCGCTGATGGCGATGCTGTTGGTGGCTCGCACGTCGATGGTGCCGGACTGGCCCGCGCCGCCGGCGTCGATGGTGGTCACGTCGTCGAACGCATCGATCACGAGCACGTTGCGCCCGGCGAGACTGACGGTGCCGCCCGCGCCGGTGCTGCTCGACACGTCGAGCACCGGCACGAAGACGGTGCCCGACGGCACGTCGCGAACATTCACGCGCCCCACCAGCACGTCGCCGCCGCGACCGTCGATGGCGATGCGCCCGCCCTCGGCGCGCACGGTGCCGCCGGCCTCCATCGCGAGCGCCACCGCCGATGCGTCTGCGCCGATGGTCGCGACTGCGCCATCCACCGTGAAGCTCTTGCCCCCGGCCGTGCCGGAGATCGTTATGTCGCGCCCCGCGCCGGCCGTGATGCTGCCGCCGAAGATGGTCACGCCGTTGCCCGCGGCGTAGGACACGCCGCCACCGCCGTTGGCGGCCGATGCCGAGGTCAGGAAGGCGCTGTTCGCGGTCAGGCCCTGCATGTCGCCGCCGGTGCCGTCGATGGCCACGCGCCCGCCGGAGTCGATGGTCGCGCCGCGCATCGAGATGCCGCCGATGTTGCTCGTCGTCACGTCGGGGAAGGAGCTGTCGACGAAATCCACCGTGCCGCCGTACACGGCGACCGGATCGGTGGCGGTCCAGCTGCGCGAGCTGCCGGTGATGCTCACGTCGCCGGTGCCGGTGCGCAGCACCGTGCCGTTGCCTTCGGTGTTGTCGAGCAGCACGCCGCCCGCGCCGATGCCGCCCACGCCGGTGATGGCGATGTTGCCGCCGCCGGTGGTCAGGCTGGTGCCCGAGACCTGCACGCCGTCCGAACTCACGTAGTAGTTCGGGTCGCCGGCCGAACTGCTGGTGCCCTGCCCGCGCAGCACGATCGAGCCGCTGCCGCCGCAGTTGCCGGAGGCCATCGCGCAGGTGTTCAGCGAGCTGTCGAACAGCGAGACGCCCGCGCGTCCGACATTCGGTCCGCCGTCCGTGGGCGCGATGCCGCCGACCGCGTAGCCGTTGGCCGCGTCGCCCTGGCCGTAGAAGCGGATGTTGCCGCCGTTGGTGGCGATGCTCGCGTTGTTGAGTTCGATCACGCCGCCGTCGGAGCCGCCGGTCGCGTTGGCGTTGAAGTCGACGTGTAGCGCACCGCTTTCCGAGCGGATCGACGAGCCGCTGAACATCTGGATGTCGCGCAGCGAATCGACCGTGAGCCGCGCGTCGCGCCCCTCGGTCTTGACGATGCCCGCGCTGTCCTGGAACACCACGTCGTTCGACTCTCCGTCGTTGGAGCCGGTGCGCAGCGTCACGTCGGTCGCGCGGCCCAGCGCGTTGCCGATGGCGACGGAACTCACGCGCGTGTCGGCGGTGTTCTGTCCGTAGTCCGCAGGTTCGTAGACCGGCACGGTGTTGTCGACATTGAGCGTGCCCTTCGACTCGACCACCCACTTGCCGTTGGCGCCGCTCGCGCCGCCGGCCGCATCGACCTGCGCGAGCTCCGTCACCTCCACCTGCCGCGCGGTGGTGGTGATGGTGCCGCCCGCGCCGCTGCCGGCGCCGCGCGCCTGGACCTGGCCGGAAACGTGGACGTAGCCGGCGCTCAGGTCCACCGTGCCGCCCTGCCCGTTCGCGCCGGTGGCGTTGCTGCGCAGCACCGAGTCGGCAGACATGCTCACCGCGGCGTTTCCCGTCACCTGGATGCTGCCGCCGTTGCTGCCGCTGGCGTCCGCCGCCAGGCCCGACAGCCGCACGTAGTCCGCGCTCGCGGTGATCGATCCGCCTGCCACGCCGGCCTCGGTGCCGCTCGCGTCGATGGTTCCGCCCAGCAGCATCTCGTTGCTGCGCGCGCCCGACTGGCCGCCGTCGAGCACGATCTCGCCGTTGCGGGAACTCAGCGAGCGGGCACGGATCACGCCGGTCTGGCTCACCACCAGCTGGCGCGCATCCACGTCGGCCGCGGCGGCCATCAGCACCACGCGGCCGCCGTCGGCCGCGACGTTGCCGGTGTTCATCAGTTGCGCGGTGGTGGTCTTGTCGGTGGCCTGCAGGTCGGCGAGCTTGAAGGTGGTCTGCCCGTCCAGCGGCACCTTGAAGGTGGTGAGGCCGTCGCCGTCGAAGTCCAGGTTCATGGTGAGCTTGCTGGCCGACACCAGGCCCACCGAACCGCGCGCGACATTGATCTCGCCGTCGTTGCGCACCGAACCGCCCACCAGCGCCACGGTGCCGCCCGGGCCCGCCGTGATCGACGCGCCCTGCTCCAGCCGCACCTGCGCCAGGCTGTTGGCCGGGCCGGCGAAGACCAGCTGCTCGCTCTTGTCGAAGGCCTTGCTCTCCGAACCGGCGGGCATGAAGTTGTCGTTGGCGATGTCCAGCGTGGAAGCCACCAGCCCACCCACGTTGACCGACGCGCCCTTGCCGAACACGATGCCGCTCGGGTTGATGAGGAATACGCTGCCGCCCGGCAGGTTCGGGTTGCCGATCAGCGAGGTCCGCAGCGTTCCGTCGATGCGCGAGGCCTGGATGCTCATGCCGTCGCCCACCACGCGGTTGAGCAGCACCGCGCGCGTGCTCGGCTGCGCGATGTTGACCGTGCCGCCCGCGCCGATGGAGAAGGTCTGCCAGCTGGCGATGCCGCGCAGCGACGGCTGGTTGATGTTCATCACGCTGCCGTTCTGCGTCATGGTGACGCCGCCGGCAATGGAGTTGAAGCCGGTAGGCAGCACCTGCGCCATGGCCGGCGCGGCGCCCGCGCAGATCAGCGACAGCGCGATGGGCCGCAGTTGCAGGCGCCGAAATTGCGCGCGCGAGGATGGGTTGCGTTGCTTCATTTCAGTGTTCCACCACGCTTTCGCGTGACCCGCAATGCTTGAAACCGGCCCGGACGATTCGCGGGACACCGCGGAACCGGCTCTGCCGGGCCGTCGGTGTCGCCCCCGGCGAGGGGGTTGGCGAAGCGACACGAAGTGCGCGAGGCCTGGGGGAGTGCCATTTCAGAACGCCTTGATGAGCTGCACGAAAAGGCGCGGGTTGCGGCCCCCGCCGTCGGTCTGCGCCGGCGGCGTGCCGGCGCGCCAGGCCAGCGTGGCATTGATCGAGAAATTGCCCGGGCGCGACCAGCTCAGGCCCACCCCGTAGCCGCGCAGGCTGTGGCTGTTGACGCCGTCGTAGGGCATCGGGTTGCGCACGATCTTTCCGTGCGCGGCGTCGTAGAACAGGAAGGGCGTGAGCTCCTCGTTGAGCGACCAGCGCCATTCGACGGTGCCGATCACGCCCTGGTCCACCAGCAGTTCGCCGGAAGGGTAGGCACGCACAGCACGCGCGCCGCCGAGCGCGAGCTTCTCGGACGCGTCGAGGTTCTTGCTGGCCCACTGGCCTCCGACCGACAGGTACAGCGAATGGCGCGGCACGATCGACTGCAGGCGCGAGAACTGGAAGCTCAGCTTGGTGAAGCCGCCTTCGGTGCGGTGGCCGGTGATGCCGCGGTCGAAGTCGCGGCTCTCCGGGTCGCGAATGGAGAGGTTGCCGTGGTACAGGGTGCCGGAGCTGGCCCAGTAGCCGCCGCCGAGCAGCTCGTCGCGGCGTTCCCAGGTCCAGCCCAGGCTCAGGCCGTTGACGCGCTTCTTGGAGTTGAAGTCGGCCGCGCGCAGCTCGTCGGTGAGGTCCTTCACGTCCACGCCCAGGCGCAGGAACAGGTTCTGCTGGCGCTGGCGGATCAGCGGATAGCTCAGCGAGAAGTCGAGCACGTTGGCGCGCCCGCGCGCGTCGAGGTCGGCGAACTGCCCGCCCAGCTCGTAGCTCACGCGCGAAAGGCCCACGCCCGCGCGCAGCCCGCTGGTGCCGATGGGCGCCTCGTAGGCGATGCGGCCGAACTGCAGCGCGTTGCTGTTGGAGACCATCAGCCGCATGTCGAGGTTGTCGCCGATGCCGAAGGGGCTGAGCCAGCGCGCCGTGCCGCCCAGGCGGTAGCGGCCCGACTCCCTGGTGCCGTGGTTGTCGCCCTCGGCCGTGAAGGCCCATCGCGGCGCGGCGGCCACCTCGACCGAGAGGTCGGTGGTGCCGGGCTGCGTGCCCTCCTGCAGGCCCGAGGACACCTTGATGCCCGGCTGGTCCGACAGCAGCAGCATCGCGCGTTCATAGTCCGGCGCGCTCACCGCCGCACCGGGCTGCAGCGGCGCGAGGAAGCCGCGCACGCGCGACTCGGCAATGGGCGCATCGGGAGCGACGGTCACGTCGACCTTGCCGAGGCGGCCTTCGATCACGCTGATCTCGACGATCCCGTCGCGCACGGTCTGCACCGGCACCACGGCCTGCGCGAGGAAGTAGCCGCGCTCCTTGTAGCGCGCGGTGATGGCCTTGGCGAGCTCCTCCAGGTCGGAGAGCGTGACGTCGCGGCCGATGTAGGGGCCGGTGATGGCTTGCAGCTCCTCGTTGCTCAGCGCCTTCACGCCGTTGAGGCGCAGGTCGTTGAGCTTGAAGGTCGCGCCGGCGGCGCCGCCCGTGTTGCGCGGCGGCGCGGGCAGGCTCTGCGGGGCTACTGCCCCCGTGGGTGCCTGCGCAATGGGGCGGTCACAGCTTCCGCAAGGGTCCTTGGTCGGCAGCAGCTGTGTGTCGTTGTTGTCCGCTTCGGCGGCATGCGTGCGCTGGGCCGCGACGAGCAGCGTCGCGCTGACCAGGGCCGTGACCGCGAAGGCGATCGGCGTGATCGGCGTGGGGCGTTGGCAGGATTTCATTTCAGCCTCCCACCGTCAAACGCCAGTTGCCGATCAGGTTGAACGGCGCCCAGAAGAAGGGATGGGACATCTTGGGATCCTTCAGCACCGCGAGCTGCCCCGCCTGCATGGCCTTCTGGATGTCGCGGCCCTTGGAGAGTTCGCCGTAGAGCGTGCTCATGAGCACGGCGGTGGCGTCGTCCGACACCGGCCACAGCGATGCGATCAGGCTGGAGCTGCCGGCCGAGAGGAAGGAGCGCGTGAAGCCCAGCACCTCGTCGCCCTGCGCGATGCGCCCGAGGCCCGACTCGCAGGCCGAGAGCGTGACCAGCGCGGTGCCGTCCATCGGCAGCCCGAGGATCTCGTGCGCCTCCAGGAAGTTCTGCTTGCCGCCCTCGTTGGCCAGCAGGATGCGCGAGTACAGCGGATCGACCGCGTCGGCCTCGGCGTGTGCCGCCACGTGCATCAGCGGCGAGCGCGCGGCCACGTCGCGGAACTGGGTCTTGGTGGCGGCCGCGCCCATGTACACCGTGTTGCGCGGGAAGAGCCGCGCGAGCTGCTTCACCTCGGTCTCGGCGCCGGGCAGGTCGTACTTGTCCTCGATGCGAGGATTGCCGAAGGCGGTGAGCGATGCGTTCACGCGCGGCGTGCGCTGCGCCAGCTGCACCGCGATGCTCATCGACGGCGCCACGGCCACCGGATGCGTCTCGATGATGTAGCGCCCGTCCAGCCGCAGCGCCTGGAACGGCAGGTAGTGCAGCGGCCCGTGCGGCACCACCACCAGCCGCTGCCCCGGCGCGAGGCCCAGCGGCCCGAGCAGCGCGGCGCCCAGCTTGTCGGCGTTGGTGATGGCGGCGCGGCGTCCGCGCACGATGGAATTGCGGAAGGTCTCGACCAGCTCGTTGAGCTCGTCGCGCTTCACCGCCACCGTCTTCTCCGCGATGCTGTCGGGGCTCACCACCCACACCACGAGGCGGTCGGGCAGCGAGTGGAACTGCACCACGCGCTCGTCGGCCGCCAGCGTGCGCTGCAGCGTGGCGAGGTCGACGGTGTTGGCGGCCTGCTCGTTGATCTTCGCGCGCCCGCGCACCGCGTCGAGCAGCGCGCGCGAGCGGCTGTGCTCGCTCACCTCGAAGGCTTGGCGCGCATCGCCCGCGTCGCTGTAGATGGACACGCCGCGCTCGAACACCGTCTGCAGGTCCGAGAACAGGCCCATCTTGAATTCCTCGCTGCGGAACCTGGCGCGCACCTTGTCGACATCGCCCAGCGCGCGGCCCACGGCTTCGGCCGCCGCCTGCTTCTGGCCCAGCGCGAGTTCGCTGCGCGCCACGCCGTCCCAGGCCCATAGGCGGTAATACTCGGTGTCGGCACCCACCTGCCGCGCGGTGAGCGCGCGGTAGGCATCGCGCGCCTCGGCCGGCTTGTTCTCGGCCAGCAGCAGCCGGGCGCGGGTGCGGTCGAGCTGCGCGGTGAGCGGTGCATCCTTGGGCGGCGCCATGCTGCCGAGCACCTCGCGCGCCCGAGCGGGGTCGCCCGATTCGATGAGCGCATTGACCAGCGATGCCTGCACCAGCGGCGCATAGCGCTGCGAACTGTTGGCCAGCGCCTCGTCATAGCTGAGCACGGCACCCGAATAGTCGCCGCGGCGCGAGCGCACGTCGCCGATCACCTTCTGCACCGGGCCGACCACCAGCTTGGGATCGCGCGCCTGATGCTTGAGAGCCTCGCGTGCGAACTCCTCGGCCTTCTCGAGCTGGCCCGAGTAGCTGTAGACGATGGCCAGGTCGCGGTTGGCCATGGCCATCAGGTTCGGATCGTTGGTGGCGTCGGCCAGGTGCAGCGCCTTGCTCGCGGCGCGCACGCTCTGGCGGAACTCGCCCGCCTCGGCAAGCGCGACCGCCTGGCTGCAGTACTGATAGCCGGAGAGCTTGACCGAGTCCTGCCCGTAGAGCACCGCGCCTTCGCTGGTCAGCGCCAGAAGGGTGTCGGTGTCCGCAAGGCGGGCCTGCTCCGCCTTGCTGGCGGCGGCTTCGGCGCTCGTCGCCTGCTGCGCCGGTGCCGGAAGGCTCCAGCCCATCAGAAGAACGCCAGCCAAACCGAGCGCACCTGCGATGCCAGCACGATGACGTGCAGGGCGCTCCCTTCCCCATCTCGAAAACCACGCCATTGGACCCCCGCGTCTGGCCCTGTGGGCCCGCCGCGGCGGACCATCGACGTCGCGGGAATGCGCGCCGTTCAGGCCTCGGGGAGAAAGTCTAGGAGCGGCCCCCAGGCGCGCCTATTCGCAATACGGTCTAGGGCTAAAGAACTAACAGGCAGCCGAAGGGCCTGCCCTGCGCATTCGGTCACGGCGCGCCGCAAAGGGTGCGGGGGGCTTCGCGGCGAATACACATCGGCTTACATAATGCGCGCCTCAGAGCCCGCGCATGAACGCAGCGGGCCGCATCAGGGAGGTTCCATGTCACATCACAGCCGGGCCGGTCGGGCGCTTGCGCGCGCCCGCGCATACGCATGAAGCGGCGCAACGAGGCCGCGCCCCCGCCCCCCGATGCACGCAAGCTTCGCCGCAGGTCGAGCCTGTGCATGGCGGGGTGCGGCCAGGCCGTCGAATGCGGACCGCTCGGCTGGTGGCCGTGCTGCTCGAAGTCCTGCCTGAAGATCTGGAAGAACCGGCCGCCGGCGATGCCTGCCGAGCGCATCGAATGGCCGCCGCGGCAGCAGGCCGCGGGCGGCGGCTAGCCGAGATCGCCGGTCAGGCGGGCACGGCGTCGATGTTCGCGCGGTCCCAGTGCCGGTGCTTCGCTATGGCGGCGGCGAAGCGCTGCGCGATGCCCGAGGCGGCCGTGCTGTCGCCCAGGTTGGTGACCGGCGTTTCGGCCACCACCACGCCGGCGGGCGCGTCATCGGGCGAGGTCTGCTCGTCGATGCCCAGCGTGGCCAGCAGCCGTGCGCCCTCGCCCACCGTGCAGATCGCCTTGCAGTGCTTGTAGGCCTCAAGCACGAAGTGCACCGCGTCGCCCATGCCCGCGAGCGCCGCGGCGCCCTCGGCACCGGCGGGCACCAGCACCGCGTCGAACATCACCGAGGGCGTGTTGACGAAGGTCGCGTCCACCTCGATCTGCCGCCTGGATGCGCTGGCGACGGTGCCCAGGCGCGGCCCCACCACCTTGCACTGCGCGCCGGCCTGCTCGAGCGCATCGCGGATCGGCTTGAGCGAGGCCGAGTCGACGCCGTCGGCAACCAGGATCGCGATCTTGCGCGTGCGGATGGAGCCGTCGCCGGTGTCGGCCATGCTCAGCGCGGGCGACTCGTCGATGGGCAGCGACATGCGGTGGTCGCGGAAGCCCGCCCGCCCCGCGGCCGCCTTGGCATCGGGCTCGCCGATGCCCAGAGGCTCGGCGACGCGGCGCGCGAGCTTCTCGTCCACGTGCGCGAGGTTGTCGACCATGCGCTGGCGGATGGCGGGCACATCCAGCTTCGACAGCTCGAAGCGGAAGGCCGCGATGATGTGCTCCTTCTCGGCCGCGCTCTGGCTCTCGAAGAACAGGCGCGCCTGCGTGAAGTGGTCGTCGAAGGAGGCGCTGCGCCGCCGCACCTTGGGCGGGTCGATCTCCTCGGGAAAGGACTGGAAGCCGTGGCTGCCGCCGTCCACCCGGAACTCGGTGCCGCTGCCCAGAGTGTTCGGCTCGTAGGCCACCTGGCCGCGCGCGATGGTCTGGCGGTGCATGCCGTCGCGCTGGAAGTTGTGGAAGGGGCACACGCCCCTGTTGATGGGCAGCTCGTGGAAGTTGGCGCCGCCCAGGCGCGATATCTGCGTGTCGGTGTACGAGAACAGGCGCCCCTGCAGCAGCGGGTCGTTGGTGAAGTCGATGCCCGGCACGAGGTGGCCGGGATGGAAGGCCACCTGCTCGGTCTCGGCGAAGAAGTTGTCGGGGTTGCGGTTGAGCACCAGCCGGCCGATCTTCTGCACCGGCACCATCTCCTCGGGAATCAGCTTGGTGGGGTCGAGCAGGTCGAAGCCCAGCGAGTGTTCCTTGTCCTGCGGTATGAGCTGGACGCCGAGCTCCCACTCGGGGAAGTCGCCGTTCTCGATGGCTTCCCACAGGTCGCGGCGATGGAAGTCGGGGTCCTTGCCGGCGATCTTCTGCGCCTCGTCCCACGCCAGTCCGTGGATGCCGAGCTTGGGCTTCCAGTGGAACTTCACGAAGTGGCTCTCGCCGCGGCTGTTGATGAAGCGGAAGGTGTGGACGCCGAAGCCTTCCATCATGCGAAGACTGCGCGGGATGGCACGGTCGCTCATGGCCCACATCAGCATGTGGGTGCTCTCGGGCATCAGCGAGACGAAGTCCCAGAAGGTGTCGTGCGCGCTCGCGGCCTGCGGCATCTCGTGGTGCGGCTCGGGCTTGACGGCGTGGATGAGGTCGGGGAACTTGATCGCGTCCTGGATGAAGAACACCGGGATGTTGTTGCCCACCAGGTCGTAGTTGCCCTCGCGGGTATAGAACTTGACGGCGAAGCCGCGCACGTCGCGCACGGTGTCGGCCGAGCCGCGCGAGCCGGCCACGGTGGAGAAGCGCACGAACACCGGCGTCTTCGCGTCCGGGTCCTGCAGGAAGTCGGCGCAGGTGAACTGCGACATCGACTTGTAGACCTGGAAGTAGCCGTGCGCCGCGGAGCCGCGCGCATGCACGGCGCGCTCGGGAATGCGCTCGTGGTCGAAGTGGGTGATCTTCTCGCGCAGGATGAAGTCTTCGAGCAGCGTGGGACCGCGCACGCCCGCCTTCAGCGAGTTGTGGTTGTCCGGGAGCTGCAGCCCCTGGTTGGTGGTGAGGGTCGTGGGGTGCTCGACGGTGAAGCCTTCGAGCTGCTGCTGCTTGGGGTTCGCGGCATCGGCGGCGCCCGCCTTCACGGCGCTGGCGCGGCGGCCCGCGGCGGCCTTGTTCTGAGGTGACATCGTGGACTTGCTCGGATCTTTCATCGCTGATGGTTCATGCAAAGGAAGGCGGGTTTCATCAGCCCGCTTCGCCGTTGTCCAGGAACATGTCGAGCACGTTGACCAGGGCGATCAGGCAGATGCAGCCTGCGACCGCGGCCACGCCCCATACGAGGATCTCGTCGCCCCAGGTGCTGGTGAACGAGTCGAAAAGTGTCGAAAACTCCATGGTTCCCCTCCGTATTTCGCCCCTCTGTTGGCGAACTCACTTGCAAGAATCCGAAGGTTATGTTTCAGGCGGTGCGCGCACCGTAGTGGCGCCCCTTTCCCCGCTGTGGGAGAAAACGCGTGGGCGCGGTAGGAGCCCGCCGACAGCGCATCGCGCCCGCCTACGAAGCTTCGCGGGTCCCGCCCGTGGGAGCCGCGCGTGCGTCTGCCTATCATGGCCTGACCATGTTGATCAGAATCGGCTTCGACATCGAACTGGAGGTGACGGCCCCCACGGCGCTGATCCACATGCTGCAGGTGCACCCCTCGCGCGAAGGCGATCTGCAGGGCGGCGAGAACCTCGTGCTCAGCCCCTCGTTGTCCACCGACAACTACCTCGACGGCTTCGGCAACCGCTGCGCCCGCGTGCACGTTCCGCAGGGCGTGACCAGCGTGCAGCTGCGCAACCATGCACTCATCTACGACACCGGCCAGCCCGACCCGGTGGACTTCGACGCGCTCCAGCACATGGCGGCCGACCTGCCGGTGGAAACGCTTCCCTTCGTGCTGCCCAGCCGCTACTGCGAGGTCGACAGCGACCTGCTGGCGTTCGCGTGGGCCAGTTTCGCGCACACGGCGCCGGGCTGGCCGCGCGTGCAGGCGATCTGCGACTTCGTGCACCGGCACCTGCGCTTCGACTACGGAAACGCCCGGCCCACGCGCACCGCGCTCGAAGGCTTGCGCGAAGGCACGGGCGTGTGCCGCGACTTCGCGCACCTGGCGATCACGCTGTGCCGCGCGATGAACATTCCGGCGCGCTACGTGACGGGCTACCTCGGCGACATCGGCGTTCCGCCCGCGCCCTACCCGATGGACTTCAGCGCATGGTTCGAGGTCTACCTGGGCGACCGCTGGTACACCTTCGACGCGCGGCACAACACGCCGCGCATCGGCCGCGTGGTGATCGCGCGCGGGCGCGACGCGGCGGACGTGCCGATCACCATGGTGTTCGGCGCGAACACGCTGAAGCGCTTCGAGGTGACGACGGAGGAAGTGCTGCGGTAGGCGTTGCCCTCCCCGGAAGGGGGAGGGAGAAATACCTTACTTGCTGCCGTAGCCGAGCAGCTTCATCGCGGCAGCGAGGCTCTTGTGGCTGCGCTCCATGCCGGCCCATGGCTTGTTGCCGGTTTCGAAGCGCTCGGCGGCGTTGGCGACGGTCCACTGCGCGGGGCCGGTGAGCGAGGGCAGTTCGTCCCACGCGAGCGGCACCGATATGCCAAGCCCCGGGCGCGAGCGCGCCGACCATGCGCTCACTGTCGTCGCGCCGAAGCCGTTGCGCAGGTAGTCGACGAAGACCTTGCCCACGCGGTTGCGCGGCCCGCTCTTGGCGACGAAGCGCGCCGGAATGGTCTGCGCGAGATGCGCCACCACGGCCTGCGAGAAGCCCTTGACGGTATCCCAGTCGTACTGCCGGCGCACCGGCACCACCACGTGCAGCCCCTTGCCGCCGCTGGTCTTCAGGAAGGACGGCAGGCCCAGTTCGTCGAGCAGCGTGCGCACCAGCATCGCGGCCTCCTGCACCTGCGGCCATTCCACGCCCTCGCCGGGGTCGAGGTCGAAGGTCATGCGGTCGGGCCTGCCGATGTCGTCGGAGGTGGCGTTCCAGGTGTGCAGCTCGATGACGTTCATCTGCGAAGCACCGAGCAGGCCTTCCTTGGTGTCGATCTGCAGCAGCGGCTCGTGGCCCGGGTCCAGCGCAGGGTCGAGCTGGTTCACGCCGGGAATCTCGCGGGCCTGCAGATGCTTCTGGAAGAACAGCTCGCCGCCCACACCGTCGGGCGCGCGCACCAGCGACACCGGCCGGCCGCGCAGATGCGGCAGCATGAGCTTGGCCACGCTGTCGTAATAGGCGGCGAGCTCGCCCTTGGTGATGCCGCTGTGCTTGTCGATCACGCGGTCGGCGTGGGTGATCTTCAGGGACATGGACTTGCTCTTTCCTTCACTGCGGCTCTTCGCGGGCTGCGACCTGGCAGCCTCGGCCTCGATCATGCGCACCCGCTGCGGCCGCTCGCGCCGTATCTCGCGCGCGGGCTTGTCGCTGCGCAGGCCCTGGAACACGGCCTGGCGCACGCGGTGTTCGCGCGTCCATTCGCCGAACGAGATCTCGGCCACCAGCGAAGGCCTGACCCAGTGCGCCTTCACGCCGCGCGGCGCGGGTTCGAAGGGGCAGTCGTCGGTGGCCAGTTTGTCCAGCTTCGCCTTGATGTCGGCGAGGCGGTTCGCGTCGAAGCCGGTGCCCACGTTGCCGCAGTAGCGCAGCCGGCCGCCCGCCTCGTCGTACACGCCCAGCAGCAGCGAGCCGAAGCCGGCGCGCGTGCCCTTGGGCGCGGTGTAGCCGCCGATCACGAATTCCTGGCGCTGCTGGTTCTTGAGCTTGATCCAGTCCGGCGAGCGCCGCGACATGTATGGCGAGCCCTTGCGCTTGGCGACGATGCCCTCGAAGCCGATGCGCGCGGACGACGCGAGCAGGTCGCGGGGCGAGGCGTCGAAGGCATCGCTCAGGCGCAGTGGCGCGGGCGGCTTTGCGCCGAGCAGCGCGGCCAGCCTCGCGCGGCGCTCCTCGACCGGCAGGTCGCGCAGGTCCTCGCCGTCGATGAAGGGCGCGTCGAAGAGCCAGTAGACGATGGACGAGGTGGCGCCGCGGTCGAAGGCGTTCTGCAGCGCCTGGAAGTCGGGCGCGCCATTGGGACCGTCGACGGTGATCTCGCCATCGAGCCAGGCCGAACCGGTGGGCAGCCTGGAAAGCGCCTCGACGAGCGCGGGCAGCTTCGCGCTCCAGTCGTGGCCGTTGCGGGTGAAGCAGCGCACCTTCCCCTTGCCCTCGATGCGCGCCAGCAGGCGGTAGCCGTCGAACTTGAGCTCGTAGAGCCATTCGCCGGGCGACGAAGGCGGGGAGGACGCGAGGGTGGCGAGCTGGGGTTCGAGGGTGGCGGGCAGCGCCGCCTTCTTCCTTTTGGGCTCCGCGTTCTTCGCCGGCGCGCTGCTTCCTGTCTTCGCCTTGGCTTTCTTCCTCGGCGCCTGCCCCACTTCGTCCACGCCGAGGCCGGTAATCACGCTCGCGGGCTCTGCCTCCACCACGTCGTAGTCGTCGAGCGCGCGCGCCTCGCCGTCGCGCTCCTTGATGAGCAGCCAGGGCTCGTGCGATTCGTCGCCCTTGCCGTGCATGCGCACCAGCGTCCAGTGGCCGTGCAGCTTCTCGCCGCGCAGCTCGAACTTGAGCTTGCCGGCCGCCAGCGCCTTGCGCGCGTCGCCGTCGGGCAGCCAGTCGCCGCGATCCCAGACGATGACGGTGCCCGCGCCGTACTGCTTGGGCGGAATGGTGCCCTCGAAGTCGGCATACGAGATGGGATGGTCCTCGACATGCACCGCCATGCGCTTCACGCCGGGATCGAGACACGGCCCCTTGGGCACCGCCCAGCTCTTGAGCGTGCCGTCGAGTTCCAGCCTGAAGTCGTAGTGCAGGTGGCTCGCGTGGTGCTTCTGGATGACGAAGCCCAGCGCGCCCTTGCCGCGCCGGCCACCGGACCTGGGCTCCGGCGTGCGGGAGAAATCGCGCTTGCCGTGGTAGCGCGCGAGCGCCTTGCGAGCGGTGGACGAAGACGAAGACGAGGAGGATGGGGTGCGTGCCATGGCGTGCGGTCCTCGGCGGGCTCAGGCGGCGCGGCGGTGGCGCGCCGGCGCCCTGCTGCGCGTGGTGCCGCCGGTGCTTCTCGCGGCGGTCTTGCCGGTCTTGGGTTTCTTCGCGGCGGGGCGCCTGGGTCGCGGCTCCTCCTCTTCTTCTTCGGCATCCTCGCTCCTGGACCTGGCACCTCCGCCCTTGCGCAGGCTGCGCTTGAGCAGCTCGGTCAGGTCGATGACCTTGGCGCCGCGGCCTTCGGCCTGTTCGCCTTCTTCCGGCTCAGGCTGCGTCACGGTCTCGGTCTGGCCGGCCTTCACTTTCTTTTCGACCAGCCGCAGGATCTCGTCCTTGAATTCGTCGCGGAATTCCTCCGGGTCCCACTCGGCGCTCATGTCCTCGACCAGTTCCTTCGCCATCTCGAGTTCGCGCGGGCGCAGGCCGGCCTTCTTCGCGTCTTCGGAGGGCAGCGGCAGGTCGGTCCACGGGCGGATGTCGGCGCCCCAGCGCAGCAGGTTCAGCACGAGGCCGGGGCCCACGGGCACCAGGGCGGCCAGATGCTGCCTGGTCTGGATGACGACGCGGGCCACGCCCACGCGTCCGCTGCGCTGCAGGGTCTCGCGCAACAGCGCATACACCTTGGCGCCTCGGTTGATGGGCGCCACGTAGTAGGGCCGCTCCAGGTACACGAAGGGAATGCCGTTGGCCGGCACGAAGCTCTCGATCTCGATGGTCTGCGTGGTCTTCGGGTAGGCGGCGGCGATCTCCTTGTCGCTGAGCACCACGTACTCGCCGCTCTCGTACTCGATGCCCTTCACGATCTGCTCGCGCGCGATCTCGCGGCCGGTCTTCTTGTTGATGCGCTTGTAGCCGACGGGGTCCATGGTCCTCTTGTCGAGCCAGTCGAAGTCGATGCCGTGGTCGACGGTGGCCGAATACAGCGCCACCGGTATGTGGACGAGGCCGAAGCTGATGGCGCCCTTCCACAGGACGCGCGGCGCGGGTGCTTTTTTCGAGACGGGCATGTGCTGCACACTCCTTCCCCCTCGAATGTGCGCCGCCCCGGCGCGCGCGATGTAGGAGCGCGGCCCCAGGCGCCGTCAGGCCGCGCCGGTGGCTCCGGCGGCCCTGGCGACAGGTCCGAGCTGGCGCTCGCTGGGGCGCGCGAAGTAGAACCACTCCGCCCCCGGCAGCGCCATCGCGTTGGGGAACACGATGAAGCCGTCGTCCGGCGCGCTCAGCAGCGTGCCGTCGTGGCGCATGCCGATGGGCTCGCCGCGCTGCACTTCGTCGAAGGTGGCCCAGTCGCGCACGAAGCTGTCTTCCTCGTGCAGTCGGTCGGTCACGCTGGCAAGGCGCAGCAGCTTCGGCGGCTGCGCGGGGCCGCCCGACAGGCCCTCGGGCAGCGCGGCCATGCCCAGCAGTGCCAGGGTGCGGCGGATGGCGCGCCACGCCACCTCGGGCGCCTGCGGGTCGAGGTGCTGGCCGCATTCGAGCGTCACGCCATAGCCGCCGCGGCTGCGGATGTATTCGTTGGTGCCGCGGCCGAAGTCGAGCTCGGCCTCGCTGGCCGGTGTGCCGCCCGCGCGCTGCGCGAGGCCGGCGGCGTAGATGTCGAGCCAGCCCTCCACCACGATGGGCGTGCCGATGTGCAGCGCGAGCTGGCCTTCCTCGTAGGAGCGGGCGAAAGGCTCCAGCGTGCCGGTGTTGTCGCGCGGGCCGATCATCGCGAAGGCCTCGCCCTCGCTCTGGAAGGAATGCAGGTCGAGCAGCACCTCGTGGCGCTCGATGATCGGGGCCAGCACGTTGGTCACGCGGGCTTCGTAATCGGCCGGCGACCCGGTCGGCCGGAACATGCGGTTGAGGTTGCGCTCGCCCTCGCGCTGCAGGCGGCGCCGCGCGAGCGGGTTGGCCACCGGCACCATGGTGAGTTCGCCGCGCAAAAGCCGCAACGAGCCCGACTCGAACTCGCCCAGCACGCGCTCGATGCCCAGGGTGCCGGAGATCTCGTCGCCGTGTACGCCCCCCATCACGAGCAGCCGGGGACCGGGGTTCAGCGAGGCGAACGAATGGATGCGCAGGCTGTCGGTTGCCGCGTCGGCGAAAGGATCGGAAGACATCCGGGGATTATTGCGGAGCCCCTCGCCCGCAGGCAAAAGCGCTATGCGTTCGATAGCAGCAGGCTGCGGCCCGCAAAGGCCGAGGCAAGGCCTACAGGGAGTGCCTCGGCCGTCCTACCGGGCAGGCCGAAGCGCCGGCGCAGGCTCTGTGGCTGTCGAAAGGAGTCCATGCATGAACAGCAAGAGCAACCCCGGCAAGGCGCAGCCCACCGATCCGCTGAAGGATGCCGGCGGCGGCAACACCAAGGTGGAGCAGGGCGGCGAGTCGTCGCCGCGCCTGCCGCACGAGCGCGACCAGTCGTCGGACAGCCAGCAGGCCAGGGAAGGCAGCCAGCCCGAGATGGGCCGCAAGGCCCATGACGACGTGGAGCGCGGCGTGGTCGACACCGACCGCGGCCCGCCCAGCGACCGCGTCTACAACGAGAAGCTCAAGCGCTGACGACGCCCGCGAGCTGCTTGCGCATCTCGGAGATGACGGCGCCGTAGTCCTTGGCGTTGAAGATCGCGCTGCCGGCCACGAAGGTGTCGGCGCCGGCGGAGGCCACGCGCGCGATGTTGTCGGCCTTGATGCCACCGTCCACCTCCAGGCGGATGTCGCGCCCGCTCTGCTCGATGCGCTTGCGGGCCTGTTCGATCTTGCGCAGGGCCGAGTCGATGAAGCTCTGGCCGCCGAAGCCGGGGTTGACACTCATGATCAGGATGAGGTCGATGTCGTCGATGGCCCAATCCAGCGCCTCCAGGCCCAGCCCCGGGTTGAACACCAGCCCGGCCTTGCAGCCGGCCGCCTTGATGGCCTGGATGCTGCGGTGCGTGTGGGGCGAGGCGTCGGGGTGGAAGCTGATGTAGTCGGCGCCCGCTTGCGCGAAAGAGGCCGCCAGTGCGTCGACCGGCTGGATCATGAGGTGCACGTCGATGGGCACCGGGGTGCCGTCGGCGGTCTTGGCGTAGGGCTTGAGCGCCTGGCAGATCATCGGGCCGAAGGTCAGGTTCGGCACGTAATGGTTGTCCATCACGTCGAAATGGATCCAGTCGGCGCCGGCCGCGATCACGTCGGTCAGTTCTTGGCCGAGGTGCGCGAAGTCGGCGGACAGGATGGAGGGCGCGATGCGGAACGGGGTGCTCATGGCCCCCATTCTCGCAGCCGGCGCAAGCCCGACAAAAGGCCTGCGTTAGCCTCCGTTACCATCCGCCCCATGTCACACAGCCCCTTCAGCGTACAGGTCGAACCCCGCTACCTTGCCGACCAGTCCTCGGCCAAGGACAGCATCTACACTTTCTCGTACACCGTCACCATCACGAACACCGGTCCGGTGTCCGCCCAGCTGATTGCCCGCCACTGGCTGATCAACGACGCCTCGGGGCATTCGCAGGAGGTGAAAGGACTGGGCGTGATCGGCCAGCAGCCGCTGCTGGCGCCCGGCGAGACCTTCCGCTACACCAGCGGATGCCGCCTGCAGGCCTCGAGCGGCACGATGCACGGCAGCTACTTCGTGGTGACCGAGGAAGGCGAGCGCTTCGACGTGCCTATTCCGATGTTCGTTCTCGAAGCCGACATAGGCGGCGCTCCCGTCTCCCGCGTCCTGCACTAGGCACTCCCCCAGGCTTCGCGCACTTCGTGTCGCTTCTCCTTCCCCCTCGCCGGGGGCAACACCGGCGGCCCGGCAAAGCCGGTTCCGCGGTGTTCGCCGCATAGATCCCCACTCACACCCATGGCTGCCGCATCGCGCGACTTGCAGGGGCTGCTTGCCGGCCTCGATCCCACGGCCGATGTGGCGCAGCGCCACATCTGGCTCATCGACATCTTCGACTGGGTGCGCGGCGACCGCGCCTCCCCGCAGGCGGCCATCGGCCGCGTGCAACTGCTGCTGGACGCCGTCGAGGCGCGGCCCGAGCTGCGCGAGCGGCTGCGCGCCTGGTGGCGCGTCTTCACACAGACAGTCGACCTGACGGCGCTGCTGGCCGACTACGGCTTCGCCCCGCGCACCGCCTTCGCCAGCGAGCTGAGCGAGCGGCTGCGCCGCAAGATCCTGCCCGGCACGCCCGAGACCACCGACGCATCGGACCTGTTCCGCATGGTGCTGCCCGGCGTGTTCGACGCGGGCTGGATCGCCCTGCTCGACGAGACGCAACTCGGCCGCATCGGCGCCCTGCTGGCCGACGCCGCACTCGATGAAGACGGCGCGCCGCGCTGGCGCCACACGGTGATGGACGCCGTCACCTACTGCAGCAGCCAGGTCGTGGCCGCCGGCTTCTCGCCCGAGCTGCGCCTGCGCATGAGCACCGACGCGGTCGGCGAAACACGCCCCTTCCACGCGCTGATGGCCGACCTCGACGAACTGCGCGAGCAGATGTTCGACCGCCCCGGCGAGCCGCACGACGAAGAGGCGCTGCAGGCCGCCTTCGTGGCCTTCCGCGACCGGCTGGACGCCTGCCGCGCCGGCGCGGCCTCGGTCTACACGCACCTGGAAGACAACGGCATCTCCGTCGGCCTGGTGTTCCGGCTGCGCCAGCTGCGCGAGCGGGTGCTGCGCATCCGCGAGCTGCTCGACTGCCTGATGGCGGCCAACCCCGGGCCCAGCGTGGCGCGGCTGGTGGGCCGGCTGGTGCTGGCCGGCGGCGAGCGCAACAGCATCCGGGCGCTGATCGCCTCCAACTCCTCGATGCTGGCCGCCAAGGTGACCGAGCGCAGCGCCGAGACCGGCGAGCACTACATCACCCGCGACCGTGCCAGCTACCTGCAGATGGTGAAGAAGGCGGCTGGCGGCGGCGCTTTCACTGCCCTCACGGTGCTGTTGAAATTCGGCATCTACGCTCTGGGGCTGTCGGCCTTCTGGAGCGGCCTGAGCGCGGGGCTGATGTACGCGGCCAGCTTCGTCGCCATCCAGCTGCTGCACCTGACGCTGGCCACCAAGCAGCCCGCGATGACCGCGCCGGCAATGGCGGCGCGGCTTCGCGACATCAGGTCGGACGCGGGCGTGGACGATTTCGTCGACGAGGTCGCCAACCTGGTGCGCTCGCAGGTGGCGGCGGTGCTGGGCAACGTGCTGGTGGTGGTGCCGGCGATGGCGGCTGTCACGCTGCTGTTCCAGTTCGCGCTGGAACGGCCGCTGCTGGACGCGGCCCATGCGGCGGCCACGCTGAAATCGCTTTCGCTGGCCGGGCCGACCGCGCTTTATGCGGCAATCACCGGCATCCTGCTGTTTTCGGCCAGCATCATCGCCGGATGGACAGAAAACGCCTTTGTCCTGCATCGACTGGACTCTGCAATGCGTTACAACCCCCGCATCGGCGCTTTTCTCGGCGCCGCACGGGCTCGTCGCTGGGCCGATTTCATGCGCACCAACATTTCAGGCTTCGCCTCCAACATCTCGCTGGGACTCATGCTCGGGCTGCTGCCCGCGTTCGCGGGTTTCTTCGGGCTCGGGCTGGACGTGCGGCACGTGACACTGTCGGCCGGACAGATCGCCGCCGCGGCGGCATCCACCGGCCTGGCTGTGTTGCAGCAGCCTGCGCTGTGGTGGGCGGTGGCGGCGATCCCGGTCATTGGCGCGCTCAATGTGAGCGTGAGTTTCTACTTCGCTTTCCGCCTGGCGCTGCGCGCGCACAGCGTGAGCCTCGGTGACCGCGCGCGCATCCGCAGCGCGATCTGGGCCCGCTGGCGCAGCCGTCCGGTGAGCTTTTTCCTTCCTGGATGAATTTGACGAGCTTCTTCAACGATCTGCTGGGTTTCTGGTCCGAGTGGGTACGCCCCTCGGCCGGCCTGCCCACCGTGCTGTGGTCGCTGCTGCTGGCGGCGGCAGCGGCCTCCGGCCATCTCGTGCAACGCTACCTCGGGCTGCCCAAGGTGATCGGCTACTCGCTGGTCGGGGCGGTGGTGGGCTTCGCCGGCTTCGAGGGCGCGATCTGGCCGCTGCGCGGCATCAGCCTCTTCCTGCTCGAGCTCGGCGCGGCCGTGGTGCTGTTCGAAGCCGGCGGGCGGCTGCCGCTGCGCTGGTTCCGCCACAACCCGATGGTGCTGGTGCAGAGCCTGCTCGAAGCCACGCTCACCTATTTCGGCGTGTACTGGATGCTCACGCTGCTGGGCCTGCCCGAACCGGTGGCCAACCCGATCGCGCTGATGGCCATCGTCGCCTCGCCGGCGGTGCTCAGCCGCGTGATCATCGACACCCGCGCCGCCGGCCCCGTGACCGAGCGCGCGATGACGCTGGCCACGCTCAACACCTTCTATGCGCTGGCGCTGGGCTACGCGCAGGCCGGGCTGATCGAGCGCGCACCGCAGACCATGCTGCAGAAGCTCTACCCGGTGGCGGTGGTGCTGGGCCTGTCGTTCGTGGTGGGCGCGATCATGGCGCTGGCGCTGCGCTCGGCGCTGCGGGTGATGAGCCCGTCGAGCGAGAACACCTCCATCCTGCTGCTGGCGATCATCGCGGCCGGCGCGGCGCTCACCGCGCACGTGGGCGGCTCCGCACCGCTGGCAGCGCTGATCGGCGGCGTGCTGCTCAAGACGCTCAACCCCAAGCCCTGGGCCTGGCAGCGGCAGCTGGGCACGGCCTCCTCGCTGCTGACCATGCTGATGTTCGTGCTGGTGTCCATCGTCGCGGCGCAGGCCGACTGGACCCTGCCGGTAGCCAGCGTGGTGCTGGCCGTCATCGGCATCCGCCTGCTGACCAAGATCGCCGGCGTGGCCGTGGCCAACCCCGGCAGCGGCGCGAGCTGGAAGCAGGCTTTCTGGGTCGGCTGCGCGATGTCGCCGCTGTCCTCCATCGCACTGCTGATCGCCTCCAACTTCGCCACCGCCTCGCCGCTGCTGGGCACGATGATCACGCAGGTGGCGCTGCCCTCGATCCTGCTGATGGAGGTGGTTGGCGCGGTGCTCGCCACGCTGGCCATCCACGCGGTGGGAGAAAGTTCGGTGCCTTGGGCGCCACGGGCCTTCAGCATCACCGAGGACACGCAGCGATGAGCACCACCGCAACCACCCCCATCGACCCGGACAGCGACGACGTGCGCTCGGCGCCGCTGCCTGCCGACCCAGCGAGCCGCGCGGTCAAGCTGGAGCCCTTCAACAAATCGGAGGCGCTCTCGCTCGGCGTGGAACTCGAGCTCCAGCTCGTGAACACGCACGACTACGACCTCGCCCCCTACGCCGAGGACATGCTGCGCCTGATGGCCCAGACCCCGTTGCCCGGCAGCGTGGTGCCCGAGATGACGTCGAGCATGATCGAGATCTCGACCGGCATCTGCCACTCCGCGCAGGACGTGATCACGCAGCTCTCGCCGATCCGCGAGGCGCTGATCCGCAACGCCGACAAGCTCAACATCGCGGTGGTGGGCGGCGGCACGCACGCCTTCCAGCAGTGGCACGAGCGGCGCATCTACGACAAGCCGCGCTTTCGCGAGCTCTCGGAGCTGTACGGCTACCTGAGCAAGCAGTTCACCATCTTCGGCCAGCACGTGCACATCGGCTGCCCCGACGCCGACGCGGCGCTGCTGATGCTGCACCGCATGTCGCGCTACATCCCGCACTTCATCGCGCTGTCGGCGTCGTCGCCCTTCGTGCAGGGGCAGGACACGCAGTTCGACTCGGCGCGGCTGAACTCGGTATTCGCATTCCCGCTCTCGGGCCGCGCGCCCTTCACGCTGAGCTGGAAGGAGTTCGAGGCGTATTTCGAGCGCATGACCCGCACCGGCGTCGTGCGCAGCATGAAGGACTTCTACTGGGACATCCGCCCCAAGCCCGAGTTCGGCACCATCGAGATCCGCGTGTTCGACACGCCGCTCACGGTGGAGCGCGCCGCCGCGCTCGCCGGCTACGTGCAGTCGCTGGCCGCGTGGTTCCTGCAGGAGCAGCCCTTCGAGCCGACGGAAGACGACTACCTCGTCTACACCTACAACCGCTTCCAGGCCTGCCGCTTCGGCCTCGACGCCGTGTACGTCGACCCGGCCACCGGCCAGCACATGCCGCTGCGCGACCACATCCTGATGACGATGACCCAGCTCGAATGGCACAGCGAGGCGCTCAACGCCACCAGGGCGCTGGGCGAGCTGCGCACCAGCGTGGAGTCGAACCGCAACGACGCGCGCTGGCTGCGCGAGAAGCAGGGCAAGGAACGGCTGCTGGCGGAGGTCGTGCGGCAGGCGGCGCTGCGGTTCCGCGGAGCGGCTTAGAGGCTCCCTCTCGCTGCTTAGTGCAAACAGGGATATTCGGCGCAATTTGACGCATCGGCCACGATCTTTGTGCGTTCGGTATCCCTTATCCTTGCCGCATGGCAACCCAAGCACTCATCAACCCAACGCTACTGCGATGGGCACGCGAGCGTCTGGGCCTCAGCCTGGATGACGCTGCGCAAAGTGCGAACGTAAAGCCGGAGCGCCTTGAAGCCTGGGAGAGCGGAGAGAGCCGCCCTACGTTTCGCCAAGCTCAGCACCTGGCACACGCTTTTCACGCTCCTTTTGGATATTTGTTCCTCCAAGAGCCTCCGGAGGAACTGCTCCCACTCCCCGACCTAAGAACCGTTGGTGGAGTACCCGTCCCGCGACCCAGCATAGATCTTCTCGACACAGTGCGCATCGCACTGCAACGGCAGGAGTGGTACTTGGAATACCAGAAGGATCACGGTCGCGACCCACTGCCTTTTGTTGGGCGATTCACTGCGAACTCGCCGGTGGTAGAAGTCGCCGCAGATATCAGAAGTGTCTTGAACGTGGCCGTCGAACAAGGTCAGCGTACCTGGGAAGCTTACTTTCGAGATCTCATTGAAGCAGCCGAGCGTGTGGGCATCCTCGTCATGCGAAGCGGCATTGTCGGCAACAACACTCGTCGAAAGCTCGACGTCAGCGAGTTCCGTGGATTTGCGATCAGCGATCCGCTGACTCCCGTGGTCTTCATCAATTCTGCTGATGCACCAGCCGCCAGGCTTTTCACTTTGATGCACGAATTGGCGCATATCTGGATCGGTGCCAGCGGCATTTCGAGCGTTGCCCCGGGCAATAGTCGCCGAGAGGAGACTTTCTGCAACGCGGTCGCTGGAGAGTTTCTCGTCCCTCGAGAATTGTTCTGGCAGCTTTGGCACGCAGGTCCTGCAGAGTTGAGCCTTCTGGTGGCGGAGCTGGCTCGGCGCTTTCACGTCAGTCGCCTTGTCATCATGCGTCGCGCTTTCGATCTGGGACTCATCGATCAAACAACGTACACAGACCACTACCTAGCAACTCTTGCAGAGTTCAGAACCCAAGATAACAACGGCGGAAATTTCTATCGAGCTGCCGGCGCAAAAAATAGCCGGCGTTTCGCACAGGCGGTAGTGACAGAAGCGCTCAGCGGCCGCTTGCTTCTTCGAGAAGCGGGACGCTTGCTCGGTGTGCAACCCAACAAGATTCGGGAGTTCGCGGAGCAGATCGGCGTATGAGTTATCTCCTCGATGCGAACACACTCATCGAAGCGAAGAATCGCTATTACCAGATGCGCTTCTGCCCTGGCTACTGGACTTGGCTCACTCGGAACAAGGATGCAGGCAGGTTGGCGAGCGTGGAGAGCGTGAGTACTGAACTGCGGCGAGGCAACGACGAGCTCGCGCAGTGGGTAGTGACGCAGTCGGATCTGTTCTTGTCAGAGTCAGATGAAACGACGCAACATGCTTTTGCCGAGATTGCCGCACACGTCGCCGATCAAGCAGCGACCATGAAAGCCGGTGCGTTGGAAGAATTTCTCAGCGGAGCCGACCCGTGGTTGATCGCCAAAGCACGCGTCACTGGATACATCGTGGTAACTCACGAGCGGCTGAACATGGAGAGCCGCCGAAAATTTCTGATCCCCAACGTGTGTTCGCACTACGGCGTTGAGTGCATCAATACATTCGACATGTTGAATCGGCTGGAAGCTCGCCTCGTTCTAGCGGACTGAACTACGAGTGGCTCCAGCGAGGATCGTGCCGGGAGTTCCCTCCGGCGCCGCAGCGCTTATGCTCTCACCCCCATGGGTGAATTCGACCTGATCGCGCGCTACTTCAAGCGCCCCGCCACGCGCTCGCCGCTGGGCGTGGGCGACGACTGCGCATTGCTCGCGCCGGCCGCGGGCATGCAGCTCGCCGTTTCCTCGGACATGCTGGTCGAGGGACGGCACTTTCTTTCCACCGTCGAGCCGGCCCGGCTGGGCCACAAGGCGCTGGCGGTGAACCTCAGCGACCTGGCCGCCTGCGGCGCGAAGCCACTGGCCTTCACGCTCGCGCTGGCGCTGCCCGGCGTGGACGAGCCGTGGCTCGAAGGCTTCTCGCGCGGCCTGCTCGCGCTGGCCGACGCGCACGGCTGCGAACTGGTAGGCGGCGACACCACGCGCGGCCCGCTCAACATCTGCATCACGGTGTTCGGCGAAGTGCCGGCCGGCGCGGCGCTGCTGCGCTCGGGCGCGCGCGCGGGCGACGACATCTGGGTGAGCGGCACGCCAGGCGAGGCTCGGCTGGCGCTCGAAGTGTTCCGGGGCACGATCGCGTTGCCGGCGGACGCCTTCGATACGGCGCGCAGGCGCATGGAGCAGCCCACGCCGCGCGTGGCGCTCGGGCAGGCCCTGCGCGGCATCGCCACTTCGGCGGTGGACGTGAGCGACGGGCTGATCGGCGACCTGGGCCACATCCTCGCGTCGAGCGGCGTGGGCGCCACGCTCGACGTGGACGCGGCCACCGCGCTGATCTCGGTCGACACCGGCAACCTGGGCGAGGAACTGCGCCGCACCTGCGCGCTCTCGGGCGGCGACGACTACGAGCTGGTCTTCACCGCGCCCGCCTCGGCGCGCAACGCGGTCGGGCAGGCAGGCATGGACAGTTCAACGCGCGTCACGCGCATCGGCCGCATCGAGGCCGACGCCGGCCTGCGCATCGTCGACGCGGCCGGCGCGCCGGTGTCACAGCGCTTCGGCTCGTTCGACCACTTCGTCTAGTTTTCCTGCAATCCCTCTCTTTCGGGAAACACCGTGGAACCGGCTTTGCCGGGCCTCAGATGTTGCCCCCGGAAGGGGGTTGGCGAAGCGACACGAAGTGCGCGCAGCCTGGGGGAGAGCCTATCCTCCGCGCACCACGGCCTGCATCTTCTGCTGAGCCGCGTTGATGGCAGCCGACTGGCCGTTGAGCTGCTGCAGCATCTTGTTGAGCTCGGCCTGCACCGTCGGGTCGGTCACGGCGATGCTGCTGCCGCTGATCTGGATCTTCGACTTGTTCTTCTCCATGAAGTCGCCGATGGCCAGCGCGCTGTCGAACACGGTGTCGAGCGCGGGGAACACTTCCTTGAAGGTGGCCGAGGGCGTGGTCACGGTCTTGGCGTAGGCCTTGTCGTAGACCTGCTTCAGGTCGTCGGGCTGCTTGAGCTGCGCGTGCGCGGCGTCGGCCCTGGCGGACTGCTGGTCGAGCGCGGTGCGCAGGCCGCCGAGGCCGTCCTTCGCGGCCTTGAGGTCGTCGCGGCGCGCGGGCAGGTCGGCGATGGAGCGCAGCGCGCCCTTGGCCATGATCTGCGTCATGGGCTGGCTCACCGACTTGTTCATGCCCTCGTTGAAGTCGGTGATCACCGCGTAGTGCTGCGCGTAGTCGCCGAACGAGGCCTTTTCTTCGGCCGTGGGCACCGGCACGCGCAGGCCGGGCTTGTCGAGCACTCGGGTCTGCAGGAAGGAGATGAAGGCCTTGCGCTGCTCGGCCTCCTTGTTGCCGCAGGCCACCAGCGCGAGGCTGAAGGCGACGAGGAGCGACATGGCCCCGAGACGTTGAATGAAAGTTCTCATGGGCCGGGCCCCCTCTTTAGTTGTTCCGGAAAAATTATAGGGAGCGCTTCAGCGCGTCGATGAATGCGCGCGCGGCAGCCGAGAGCGAGTGGCCGCGCTTGGTGACGATGGAGATGTCGCGCGCCACGCGCGGCGAGCTCAGTACCTTGATGACCAGCGAGGAGTCGGCCTCCGCGCGCGCGAAGGCCGAGGGCATGATCGACGCGCCCATGCCGGCTGCCGTCATCCAGATGGCGGTGGAGAGGAACGACACCTCGTTCACCACGTCGAGCGCCACACCCGCCTCGGCGGCGGTGCCGTCGATGAGCGGTCGCACGCCGTAGCCGGGGCGCACGGTGATGACGGGGTGGCCGCGCAGGTCGCTCCAGCGCACCACGCGGGGCTTGGCCAGCGGGTGGTCTTCGCGGCAGACCACGGCGAGGTGGTCGCGCATGAGGCGCTGCACCTCGACCTCCGCGCCGGGGCGCTCGGGGGTGCCGATGCCGAAGTCCACGTGCTCGCCGATGATGCGCGAGATGAACTGGTCGGGCGCGCAGTCGTTCACCAGCACGCGCACGCCGGGATGCTGCTCGTTGAAGGCGCGCATGGCATCGGGCAGCAGCAGGGCCGCGAGCGTGGGCGTGATGGCGAGCGTGACGCGGCCGCGTTCGAGCGCGGCCAGCTCGCGGAAGTCGTTCGACAGCGAATCCACGTCGCGCAGGATGCGCTCGACCGTCGACACCATCTGCTCGGCCGCCGCCGTGGCCTTGAGCGAACGCGTGGTGCGGTCGAAGAGGCGGGTGTCCAGCCCCTCCTCGAGCTGGCGGATCAGCATGCTCACCGCCGACTGCGTGACGAACAGCCGCTGGGCCGCCGCGCTGAGCTGTTTCAGCTGGTAGACGGCGAGGAACGCACGCAGCTGGCGGATCGTAGGACTGAAGTTCGCATTCATCAGCAAAGATGATATTTCATTAGAAATTTCTTGATTTACGAATGAATCCGCCCATCGTTCAATCATCGAAAAGACACATCACATTCAAGGAGTCCTGATGGCCGCTGCACCTCTTGCCCCCGGGAAGAGCGCGCTTCGCCGGCAGCTGCTGCTCACCGCGGCGGGCGCGGCGCTGACCGGCGGCAGGAGCTTCGCGCAAACGCTTTCGTCCTCGCCACCGCCATCCCAGCCTCCCGCTGGCGACTTCCCGAACAAGCCCATCCGCCTCGTCGTGACCTTCCCGCCCGGCGGCAGCGCCGACGCGGTGATGCGCCTCTTGGTGCCCCGGCTCAACGAGAAGCTGGGCCAGCCCGTGGTCATCGACAACAAGCCCGGCGCGGGCGGCAACGTCGGCCTCTCTCTGGTGGCAAAGACGCCCGCCGACGGCTACACGCTGGGGCTTGGCGCGGCGGGCGCGCTGACGGCCAACGTGAGTCTCTATCCGCAGATGCCCTTCGACCCGGTGAAGGACTTCAAGCCCGTGGGCATGGTCGCGGCCACGCCCTTCGTGATCGTGGGACATCCTTCGATCGCCGCGCGCACGCAGCGCGAGCTGATCGCGCTGGCCAAGGCCAGCCCCGGCACGCTCTCGATCGGCCACGGCGGCAACGGCACGGCCATGCACCTGTCGGCGGCGCTCTTCGCGCAGATGGCCGAGGTGAAGTTCGTCGAGGTGCCCTACCGCGGCTCGGGCCCGGCGGCGCTCGACGCCATCGCGGGGCAGATTCCGCTCGCGCTGGTCGACCTGCCCGCCTCGCTGCAGCAGATCAGGGCCGGCAAGCTGGTCGCCTTCTCGGTGACCAGCGCGCAGCGCGTGCCGATGCTGCCCGAGGTGCCCACGGTGGCCGAGGCCGGCCTGCCCGGCTACGACTCCACCGGCTGGTTCGGCGTGGTCGCGCCCGCAGGCACGCCGGCGCCCATCGTCGCGCGGCTGAACGCCGAGATCAACGCGGCGCTGGGCGACGAGCAGATCAAGGCCACGATGCGCAACCTCGGCGCCGAGCCAGCGCCGACCTCGCCCGAGGCCTTCGAGGCCTACATCCGATCCGAGACGAAGAAGTGGGCGAAGGTGATCCAGACCGCCCGCATCCGGCTCGACTGACGACACCGCCGCCAGAACATGACCGACCTCGACCACACCCGCGCGCTGCAAGCCGACGTACTGATCATCGGCGCCGGCCCGGTGGGCCTCACGCTGGCCATGGACCTCGCCTCGCGCGGCGTCTCGGTCGCGATCTGCGAGACGCGCCGCTTCGCAGAGCCGCCGAACGTGAAGTGCAACCACGTGGCCTCGCGCACCATGGAGCAGTTCCGCCGCCTGGGCGTGGCGCAGAAGCTGCGCGATGCGGGCCTGCCTGCCGACTACCCGAACGACGTGGTGTTCCGCACCAGCGTCACCGGCACGGAGCTCACGCGCATTCCCATTCCGTGCCGGCGCGACCGCTACACCGAGACCGAGGGCCCCGACGCATGGTGGCCCACGCCCGAGCCGCCGCACCGCATCAACCAGATCTACCTGGAGCCCATCCTGTTGAAGCACACGGCCGCGCTGCCTGGCGTGCAGCTGCTCAACCGCACGCAGTTCGCGGGCTTCACGCAGGACGACACGGGCGTGACCGCGATCGCCACCGACATGGACAGCGGCGTCACGCGCAGCATTCGCTGCCGCTACATGGTGGGCTGCGACGGCGGCTCCTCGGCCGTGCGCAAGCAGATCGGCGCGAAGCTCGAGGGCACGGCGGTGATCCAGCGCGTGCAGTCGACCTTCATCCGCGCACCGGGGTTGCGCGCGCGCATTCCGGGCAAGCCGGCGTGGTCGTACTACGCGATGAACACGCGCCGCTGCGGCACGATGTTCGCCATCGACGGGCGGGAGACCTGGCTGGTGCACAACCACCTGAACGCCGAGGAGCCCGAGTTCGATTCGGTGGATCGCGACCGCTCGCTGCGCGAGATCCTCGGCGTGGGCCCCGACTTCGAGTACGAGATCATCAGCAAGGAAGACTGGATCGGCCGCCGCCTCGTGGCCAACCGCTTCCGCGAGGGCCGCGTATTCCTCGCGGGCGACGCGGCGCACCTGTGGGTGCCCTACGCGGGCTACGGCATGAACGCGGGCATCGCCGACGCGCTCAACCTTTCGTGGCTGCTGGGCGCCGTGGTGCAGGGCTGGGGCGACGAGGCCATGCTCGACGCCTACGAGGCCGAGCGCCTGCCGATCACCGAGCAGGTGTCGAACTTCGCGATGAACCACGCGCAGAAGATGATCCGCGCGCGCCGCGCCGTGCCGCACAACATAGAGGAACCCGGCCCCGCCGGCGACGCGCTGCGCGCCGAGATCGGCCACGAGGCCTACGAGCTGAACGTGCAGCAGTTCTGCTGCGGGGGCCTGAACTTCGGCTACTTCTACAGCGGCTCGCCGATCATCATCGCGGACGGCGAGCACATGGCGCCGCCCTACTCCATGGGCGAGTTCACGCCTTCCACCGTGCCCGGCTGCCGCGCGCCGCACTTCTGGCTGGCCGACGGCCGCTCGCTCTACGACGCCTTCGGCCCCGGCTACACCATGCTGCGCTTCGACCGCAGCGTGGACGTGCGCCCGCTGGAACGCGCCGCGGCCGCCTACAACATGCCGCTCACCGTGCTCGACATCGAGACGGAAGAGGTGCCCAAGGCCTACACCCACCGCCTCGTGCTGTGCCGCGCCGACCAGCACGTGGCCTGGCGCGGCGCGCACCTGCCGGCCGAGGTCTACGACCTGGTGGGCATGCTGCGCGGCGAGGGCAAACGCATCCGCGCGCGCCGCAAGGCGCTGGCCTGGGAAGGCGTGATGGCCTGAGCTACTGCTTTCACCAGCTGCGCCGCGCAACGACGCGGTACGCGAGCCATGCCGCGGCGGCCGGCGCGAACGCGAATCCCGCGAACAGCCACACGGCCGCCGATTTCGCCCCTTCAGCGCCGCCCGGCACGCTGAGCCCCGCCGCGTTCGCCACCAGCCCCGCCACCGCCGCGCCCACGGCCATGCCGTAGAGCTGCACGGTGGTGATCGAGGCCGAGGCCAGCCCCTGCTCGCCCTTAGGCGCCAGCGACATCACGCGCGTGATCAGGTGCGGCCAGCCGATGCCCACGCCGAGCCCCACGGCCGCCAGCGCGATGGCGATCAGCACGGTCTCGAATCCCGCGTCCATCTCACCCGGCGAAGGCAGCAGCCATGCGAGCGCCAGCAGCCCCAGCGTGCAGGCCACCGGTCCGGCGCGCAGCATGCGGTCGGCGCCCGCGCCGATGCGGCCCGAAGAAAGCAGCGAGCCCGCGCTCCAGCCGCCCGCCATCGCGGCCGTGAGATAGCCCGCCGCCAGCGGCGAGTGGCCGTGCAGCAACTGCAGGAAGTACGGCACGAAGATTTCGGTGGTGCTGCCGATCAGCAGCAGCGCCACGCTGGCGTAGATGGCGCCCAGCGGCGCGCTCACGGCGTAGGCGCCGTGCGGCAGCACGCGCACGGCGGCGCGGCTGTCGATGCGGGTGGCAGCGAAGCCGATGGCCAGCCCCGCCGCCACGCCGGCGGCCTGCCAGCGCAGGTCGGGCACGAGGCCGCTGGCCGCGATGGCGAGCACCGAGGCCGCGAGCAGGCCGATCTGCAATGCCGGCACGCGCGGCGGCGTGGCGGGCCGCTCGTGCCTCACGCCCATCGACGGCCGCAGCTGCACGAGCACCAGCAGCGCCTGCCCCGCCGCCACCGGCAGCAGGAACCAGAAGGCCCAGCGCCAATGCCCGGCCTGCGCGAAGAGCCCGCCCACGGCCGGCCCGCACAGCGTGGCCACACCCCACATGCCCGACACCAGCGCCACCGCGCGCGGCCACAGCCGCTGCTCGAACACCAGCTGGATCAGCCCGTAGCTCAGCGCCGCGAGCAGCCCGCCGCCCAGCCCCTGCACCGTGCGGCCGGCAAGCATCCACGGCATGGCCGGCGCGAGCGCGCAGCCGACCGAGCCGGCGCCGAACACCGCCAGTGCCGCCAGGCAGGCGCCGCGCGGGCCCAGCACCGCGAGCAACCGCACCGACAGCGTCGCCCCGAGGATCGAGCCGATCACGAAGAGCGTGGTGCTCCAGGCGTACCAGTCGAGCCCGCCGATCTCGCGCACCACCGAGGGCAGCACGGTGGTCACGATGTGGACGTTGACTGCATGCAGCGCGACACCGCCCGTGAGCGCCAGCGCGCGCCAGCCGTTGCGGCCGCTGAAGAGCTCGCTCCAGGCGGCGGTGGAGGACGGGGGATGCAGGGCGGCGGAAGAAGAGGAGGAAGAACGAGAAGACGCGGAAGACATGGCGCGGGCCGGAAGGCCAGAAGAAGCGGAACGAGCCCGGATACTAGGCGCCGCCAACGAATTAAACAAGCCATTGCTTTGATAAATAAAACATCACCGGACCGCCCCACCTCCGGATGCGCGACACTCCTTTCCCGATGCAAGCCGCTTCCCCCAATACTTCGTCCCCGTCTTCCTCCTCGTCCACCACGACTTCCGGCGCCATGCCCCGACCACCGATGCGCCGCGCCACGCTGCGCTTCCTGCTGTCCCACCCCGCGCACTTCATCGCGCTGGGCTTCGGTTCGGGCCTCTCGCGCCTGGCACCCGGCACGGTGGGCACGCTGTGGGCCTGGGTGGCGTTCTCGGTGATGCAGCTGTGGTTCACGACGGCCACCATCGGCTGGATCATCGCGGCCTCGCTGCCCATCGGCTGTTGGGCCTGCACCGTGACCGCGCGCGACATGAACGTGGCCGACCCCAGCCCCGTGGTGTGGGACGAGGTGATCGCCTTCTGGATCGTGCTGTGGCTGGTGACGCCCGCAGGCCTGCTCGCGCAGACCGTCGCCTTCCTGCTCTTCCGCTACTTCGATGCCGCCAAGCCCGGACCGGTGGCCTGGGCCGATGCGCTCTTCAAGCAGCGCGACGCCGTGCGTGTGAGCTGGTGGCGCGCGGGCTTCGGCATCATCCTGGACGACCTGGTGGCGGCCTTCTGCACGCTGCTGGTCATCGCGCTGTGGCGCGCGTGGTGAGCATCATCGATTCCTCTTCTTCCCTTTCTCCTCTCCCATGCAACTGAAGAAAGCCCTCGCGGACCACGACACGCCCGAACTGGTCGTGGTGCTGGCCGAGCTGCTGCAGAAAAAGGGCTGGATGCTGGCCACCGCCGAGAGCTGCACCGGCGGGCTGATCGGCGCGGCCTGCACCGACCTGGCGGGCTCGAGCGCGTGGTTCGAGCGCGGCTTCATCACCTATTCCAACGAGGCCAAGACCGAGCTGCTTGGCGTGGACGCCGGCGTGATCGCCGCGAACGGCGCGGTCAGCGAGCCGGTGGCGCGGGCCATGGCCACGGGCGCAATCGCGCATTCCCCGCCCTCGCGCGTGGCGCTGGCCGTAACCGGCGTGGCCGGCCCCACGGGCGGCACGCCCGACAAGCCGGTGGGCACGGTGTGGTTCGGCTGGTCGGTCGATGGCGCGGTGCGCACCGAGCGCCGCCGTTTCGATGGTGACCGGGCCACGGTGCGCGCGGCGACGGTGCACCACTCGCTGCAGACGCTGGTCGAGCTGCTGCTCGCGCGCTGAGCCTGGAATTCAGGCCGTCATGAAGTCGGCCAGCGGCCGGCGCGGCGCGGGCGGCACCGGCGCCATCGGATAGCCGAGGCGGCACATCATCTGCACCGTGGGGCTGCGCCTGTCGCGCGGCAGCGCGGTGCCCAGCAGCATGTCGTGCACGGCGGCGTGGTGCGGCGCCATTTCGGCGAATTCCTCCAGCGGCTGGCTCATCGGGTGCATGCCCAGGCCCAGGTCGGTGGCGCGCAGCTGCTGGCGCACGTAGGCGCGGCCTGCCGCGATCTGCTCGGTGCGGCTGTTGCCGCGCGTGCTGAGCCAGATGAAGCCCATCGCGGTGTTGGCCTGGTCCTCGAAGAGCTGCAGGGTCTGGCGGAACGACAGGCTCTGCTCGGAAGCCGGCGTGCGGCGGTCGAACTGGCCCAGCGCGACGGCGATGCGCAGTGCCGGGTCGTTCAGCGAGAAGCCGTCGCGGTGCGCGAGGATCTCCTGCGGGCCGACGCGCAGCAGCCGCAGGTTTTCCATCGCCGTGCCGGGCGTGGTGAGCTCCACCCGGGCGGCCTCGGCGCAGAGCTTGCGCAGCGGCAGCACCCGCGCCATGTCCACCGTTCCGGCCGAGCTCACCATGCCGCCCGTGGGCACCATCGAGGCCAGGCCCTGCAGGATGTCGGCCGACACCGGCCGCGTGAGATCGAAGCGCTGCTTGGGCGTGCGCCGCCGCAGCACCTGCGCGAAGAGCGGATCGGGCACGCCGCCGCCCGCCAACCGCAGCCGCGCCACCGGAATGTGCGGCCAGCGCAGTGGCTCGCCGCTCAGCTCGCCCTGCGGCCACAGCTGCACGCTGGCCTGCAGGCCGTGCTGGGCGAGCGCCATCACCAGCAGCTCGATGAAGGCGCCATGGCCGATGAGCACCTGGCGGCCGAAAGGGTCGGTCTCGGGCTGCACACGCTCCCGGTCGCAATACACCACGATGGCGTCGGGCTCGCGCAGGTCGACCAGCCAGGGCTGGCGGTTGTAGGCGGTGGGGGCGGTGACGGCGTAGGCGACCGCGCGCTTGCGCAGGTCGGGCTCGTCGCCGGGGCCGTTCCATATCTCCAGCGCGGCGGCCGGCACTTCCGAGTTCAGCCACCAGGTCGCCAGCGCGGCCGCACCCGCCGCCACGACAACGCCGCCTCCCAGCAGCCGGACAAAGTTTCTACGCTCATCCATTGCGCGGATTATCGAAAGCGGGCCACCGGTTAACAATGGCTTAAGCTTCCATAACTGCTATGCAGAACTGAATACCCGATGAGAGCGGACAACGACCTGGGCTTCGACTGGCGGCTGGTGCGCGCATTCCTGGCCGCGCTCGACCACGGCAGCCTGCTGAAGGCCGCGCGCGCGACGGGTACCAGCCAGCCGACGCTGGGGCGCCATATCGCGGAACTGGAGTCGCAGCTGGGCGTGATGCTGTTCGAGCGCACCGGCCGCGGCCTGCAGCCGACAGCCATGGCCGAGCGACTGGCGGACTCGGCCCGCGCCATGGAAAGCGGCGCGCAGGCGCTATCGCGCAGCGTGTCGGGCGCCAGCGCGCAGACGGCGGGCTCGGTGCGCATCTCGGCCAGCCAGGCCACCGCGCGCCAGATGCTGCCGAGCCTGCTGGTGCGCATGCGCCAGGAGCTGCCCGAGATCCAGGTCGACCTGGTGTCGACCAGCGAAAACAGCAACCTGCTGCAGCGCGAGGCCGACATCGCCATCCGCATGTCGCAGCCCACGACGGCCACGCTGGTGGCGCGCCGCATCGGCAGCTTCGCGCTGGGCGCCTTCGCCCATTCCGACTACCTGCGCCGCCGGGGCACGCCACGGCAGACCTCCGACCTGTACCGGCACGACGTGCTGGGCTACGACAGCATCGACACCATCATCCGGATGTCGGCCCAGCTGGGCACGCCGCTGCAGCGCGAGCATTTCTGCTTCCGCACCGACGACATGGGCGCCTACTGGGAGGCGCTGCGCCAGGGCATGGGCATCGGCTTCGTCAGCGAATCTCTGGCACGCACCGACAGCGCCGTGGTGCGGGTGCTGCCGCAGCTGAAGATCAGGTCGCTGCCGGTGTGGCTGGCGGTGCACCGCGAGATCCGCACCGACCGCCGCATCCGCGCCGTCTATGATTTCCTGGCGCGCAACATCCCCGCGTCCATCTAGACGCCGCGCCTAGCCCACAACCAACGCCAAGAGGCCTCATGACCGCAGCCACCAATGCCCAGACCATCGAGCGCTTCTACAGCGCCTTCGCCAAGCTGGACGCCCCCGCCATGGAAGCCTGCTACGCACCCGATGCGGTGTTCGACGACGAGGCTTTTTCGCTGCGCGGGCGCCGCGAGGTGGGCGGCATGTGGCGCATGCTGGCCGGCGGCACCAGGGCCAAGGGCGCCGACGTGTGGAAGCTGACCTGGCGCGACGTGAAGGCCGACGACAGCACCGGGAGCGCCCACTGGGACGCGCACTACCGCTTCACCGCCACCGGCCGCATCGTGGACAACAGCATCGACGCGCGCTTCACCTTCACGCCCGACGGGCTGATCGCCACGCACCGCGACAGCTTCCCCTTCTGGACCTGGTCGCGCCAGGCGCTCGGCACGCCGGGCCTGCTGCTCGGCTGGTCGCCCATGCTGCGCAAGAAGGTGCGCGCCACCGCCGCAGCCAACCTCGCAACCTTTCTCGCACGACAGCCATGAGCAACACCAACGACACCGCCCTCGCCTTCTCCAACAACGAAGCCCAGCACCGCTACGAGGCCACGCTCGACGGCAAGCTGGCCGGCTACGCCGAATACAACCTGCTGACCGACGCGATCATGTTCACCCACACCGAAGTGCTGCCCGAGTTCGAGGGCAAGGGCGTGGGCTCGGGCATCGCGAAGCACGTGCTCGGAGAGGCGCGCGCCAAGGGGCTGCATGTGATTCCGGTGTGCCAGTTCATCGCGGGCTACATCCGCAAGCACCGCGACTATGTCGACCTGGTGCGCCCCGACATCCAGCGCGCTTTCAAGATTTGAACAGGGCTCGCCCCCAGGCTGCGCGCACTTCGTGTCGCTACGCCAACCCCTACCGGGGGCAACACCTGCGGCCCGGCAGAGCCGGTTCCGCGGTGTTCCCTGATCAGGCCGAAGAATTCTTCGGCGCGGGCAACCACGCGAAGGCCGCGATGCCCGCGACCAGCAGCGCGGCGATGGTCGCCAGCACGGCCGTGAGCGGATCGGCGCCATGCGCCGCCGCAATCGATGCGGCCACTCCGGTGCCCCACTGCATGAGCGCCACGCCGAGGAACATCGCCATGGTGAACACGGCCATCGCGCGGCCGGTGAGCGTGGCGGGATAGGCGCCGCGCACGTCGGCGTACTGCCAGACGATGAAGCCCGAGAGCACGCCGATCAGCACCATGCCGGCGATGTCGAGCCAGGCCGAGTGCAGCACCGCGATGAGCGAGAAGAGGCCCGCGTAGCCCAGGCCGCAGACCAGGATCCAGCGGCGGCGCGAGACGGCGTCGCTGCGGTCGAGCCGGCCGAACAGCGGCGCGCCGACGAGCGAGATCACCGACACCGCCAGCGCCACGTTGCCGCTCTGCACCAGCGAGTAGCCGTGGCGCTCCATCATCAGCGGGCCCAGCCAGAGGCCGCGCAGCGAGATGAAGGCGGCGTAGGTGACGGCGCCCAGCACCATGATGCCCAGCGTGTGCGGCATGGCGAAGAGCGCGCCGAACTGGCGGATGGCCTCGGGGACCGACTCGCGCTTGCCCGCCAAGGCCGTGGCGGGCTCGTGCACCCAGAACCAGATTGCGAGCCATGCCAGCGCCGCCGCCACGGCCAGCACCAGGAAGCCCGCGCGCCATGAATACGCCTGCACCAGCCAAGCCAGAGGCGTGCCGGTGACCAGCATGCCCACGCCGCCGATGGCCAGCACCATGCCCGACACGGTCGCGAAGCGCGCCGGCGGAAAGTGCCGCGCGATGAAAACCGTGCACACCAGGAAAGCCGGCGCGCAGCCCACGCCGATCAGCGCCTGCCCCGCCACCAGCACCAGGTAGCTGGACGACACCGCCGACAGCAGCGCCCCCGCGATCGCGACAGGAAAGGCAACCAGCACCGTGCGTCGCACGCCGTGCAGGTCGATGCCGATGCCCATGAAGAGCTGCATCGCGCCGAACGCAAAATGAAAAGCCCCCGAGAAGATCCCGAGGGCCTGTGCGGAAAGATGGAAATCGGCCTGCAGCGGACTCGCCATGATGGCGCCCACCGTGCGGAAGGCCTGGCTCAGCGCGACCCCGGCGCACAGCGCCAGGACCATCGCCCAGGCCGCGCGCGGCGTCAGGGGCGCAGCATCGCCGGCGGTGCCGCTGTCAGGTGGCACCGTGGCACTTCTTGTATTTCTTGCCGCTGCCGCACGGGCAAGGGTCGTTGCGGCCGGGAGTCGCTTCCTTGCGGATCGTTTCGGCCTTCGGTCCGAGGCTCTTCCAGAGCTGGCGCAGGTCGTACACCGCCCAGATGGCGGCGCCGAAGTCGTCGAGCCGCTGCTGGCTCACGCTGGGCGGGGCCTCGTCGCTGTACATCGACAGCGTGGGCTTGCCGGTGTCGTCCTCTGTGAGGGCGACGATATTGTCCAGCGCGTCGTTCAGCATGCGCGCGGCGTCCTTGTCGCGCGGCTCGGCCCAGTCCTCGGGCCAGTTCTCCACGGCGTACATGAAGCCCAGCGCCCAGACCTGGGCGAAGGAGGGAATGGCCTCGCCGGCCACTTCGGCGCGCTCTTCCTCGGGCAGGGAGGCGATGGCGCCGCGGGTGTCGAGCACCTCGGGCTGCCAGCTGCGTTCGTCGTCGAGGGTTTCGACGGGGGCGTCGAGGCCCTCCTCGATCTCGATCCAGCGGCGCTTCCAGTTCCAGACGAACTCCATGTGCTGGGCGGACGAGAAGCTGTCGCCCAGCAAAACGGGCCAGTATTCGGACGGCATGATGGGCCGGCGGGTGCAGATCAGGGCGGCCATGAAGCCCTCGCAGAACTCCCACTGGGGGATTTCCTCGTCGTGCTCGCGCATGGCGTCGAGGGCCTGGTCGAGGGCGTCGAAATCGTCGGGACCGAGGGGAATGCGGGCTGCGGGGGTGCTGTCGGGAGGCGAAATGGGGTCGGGAATGGTCGTCATGGCAAGTTCGAGGCAGCCCTCTATGATGCAGCAGGCCACGGTCGAGACTATTTCTATGCCCACGATTATTCCGTTTCCGACGCGCTACAGCGCCTTCGCCCTGTGCGTGGTCGGTCTGGTGGCCTGCCTGGCCTTCGTGCTGGTTTCGCCGCACCTGTGGCTGGCCTGGATCGGGGTGGCGGTTTTCGCGGTACTCACAGGTACCGGCGTACACGACCTTCGGCAGGCCCGGCACGCCATCCTGCGCAACTACCCGGTGATCGGCCATCTGCGCTTCCTGCTGGAGTTCATCCGCCCCGAGATGCGGCAGTACTTCATCGAGAGCGACTCCGAGGCCGCGCCCTTCTCGCGCGCCCAGCGCTCGCTGGTGTACCAGCGCGCCAAGGGCGAACCCGACAACCGCCCCTTCGGCACGCAGATGAACGTGACCATCGCGGGCTACGAGTGGATCAACCACTCGATGCGGCCGACCAGGCTGGCCGGCCACGATTTCCGCATCGTGATCGGCGGCACGCCGCAGCCGGCCGGCGCGAACCCGGCGCAGGTCTGCACGCAGCCGTACAGCGCCAGCGTGTTCAACATCTCTGCGATGAGCTTCGGGGCCCTGTCGGCCAACGCCATCCTCGCGCTCAACAAGGGCGCGAAGATGGGTGGCTTCGCGCACGACACCGGGGAAGGCTCGATTTCGCAGCACCACCGCGTGCACGGCGGCGACCTGATCTGGGAGATCGGCTCGGGCTACTTCGGCTGCCGCAACGACGACGGCAGCTTCAGCGAGGAACGCTTCACCGCCAACGCGCGCGACCCGCAGGTGAAGATGATCGAGATCAAGCTGAGCCAGGGCGCCAAGCCCGGCCACGGCGGCGTACTGCCGGCCCCCAAGGTCACGCCCGAGATCGCGGCAGCGCGCGGCGTGCCGGTGGGCGTGGACTGCATCTCGCCCGCCTCGCACAGCGCCTTTTCCACGCCTACGGAAATGATGCATTTCGTTGCCCGGCTGCGCGAACTCTCGGGCGGCAAGCCCACCGGCTTCAAGTTCTGCCTGGGCCATCCGTGGGAATGGTTCGGCATCGTCAAGGCGATGCAGGCCACCGGCATCACGCCCGACTTCATCGTGGTCGACGGCGCCGAGGGCGGCACCGGCGCGGCGCCGGTCGAGTTCAGCGACCACGTGGGCGCGCCGCTGCAGGAAGGGCTGCTGCTGGTGCACAACACGCTGGTGGGCGTGAACCTGCGCCACCGCATCAAGATCGGCTGCGCCGCCAAGGTGATCACCGCCTTCGACGTGGCGCGCATGATGGCGCTGGGCGCCGACTGGTGCAACGCGGCGCGCGGCTTCATGATGGCCCTGGGCTGCATCCAGGCGCAGAGCTGCCACACCGGCCACTGCCCCACGGGCGTGACCACCCAGGACCCGCTGCGCCAGAAGGCGCTGGTGGTGCCGACCAAGGCCGAGCGGGTGCAGAACTTCCACCGCAGCACGCTGCACGCGCTGCAGGAGCTGGTGCAGGCCGCGGGCCTGGACCATCCGCAGCAGATCACCGCACACCACATCGTGCGCCGCATTTCCGATACCGAAGTGCGCCTTCTGAGCAACCTGGTGATGCAGGTGCAGCCGGGCGCCCTGCTCGGCCCGCTCGACGAGCAGCACAATGTCTTCCGTACCTACTGGCCGCTGGCCAGTGCAGAGAGTTTCCAGCCCGTCACGCAGGGCCCGCAGGGGCTGGTGGCGGGCTTCGCAATGGCCGCATGAACCCACTGAGTAGAGGCGCCAGCCGGCGCCCGCAAACGCGCAAGGGCGCAGCTTCGGCGCCCGCGCCCCTTGACGCGATTTCTCCCCGACCGCCCGCGCCCGGCGACTACGCCGAGTTCCTGCGCGCGACCCTGCCGCAGCAGCAGAAGAACGTGGCCAGCCACCGCTTCGGCAGCGAGCGCGTGTGGCTCAAGAAGGCCGGCCCGCGCCACGGCAAGTGGGGCTACCGCGTGATGGCGGCAGTCGCGCGCATGGCGCGGCTGGACATCATCAAGCCCGTGCCCAACCCCGGCGGCGAGGCCGCCATCGCCACCGAGGCGCGCCGGCTCAAGCAGCTCGCCGCCGCCGGCCTGCGCGTGCCGGTGGTACTGGCGCAGCAGCCCGACGGCCTGCTGATTTCCGACCTCGGCGAAAGCGGCCGCGCGACCGTCGTGCTGCAGGAGCGGCTCGACCAGGCTGCCGCCGCCGGCCCCGCCGCGCTGCTGTCGGTATGGCGCGAGGGCCTCGCCGCCATCGCCGCCGTGCACGTATGCGGCCAGCACCTGAGCCAGGCCTTCGACCGCAACCTCGTGCAGTGCCCCGACGGCGTGATCGGCTACATCGACTTCGAGGACGACCCCGCCGAGGTCATGACCCTGGCCGAATGCCAGGCCCGCGACTGGCTGAGCTACCTGCATTCGACCGCGATGATGCTCGAAGCCGCCGCGCCCCAGGCCGCGGGACAGCACTGGCACGCCGCGCTGGCTGATGTGAACGAAGAAGTGCGCGAGCGCATCGCGAATGCCGCGCGCCGCATGAAGTGGGCGCAGAAGCTGCCGGCAAGCCGGCGCTGGGGGCGCGATACGCAGCGCGTGCGGGCAGTGGCGCGGCTGTTGGGGCGGTGGCATCTGACGCCTGCCAGCGGGGTGCAGCACTAGCGGCGGTCGAGGCGCTTCTGCCGCCAGATGCAGAACAGCCGGTTGCCGAGCCAGCCGCCGATGACGGCGCAAAGAGCCTGCGCCGCAAGAGCGACGATGAAGGCCTGCGATAGATCGCTCTCGTTGCGGGCTCTGTTCATCTCGTACCACTGCCCGATGGGGACGAGCACGCCTTTGGTCACGAAGAAGCTGAGCGCCAGCGCCCCGGCCAGAATGCAGAGCAGCCGAACGAGCAGCTGCGTCAAGCCAGGCAGACTCATGCTCCGTCCCTCTTCCTGCGCCATCTGCGGAACACGAGGTCGCCCAACCAGCCTCCAGCAAATAGTGAAGCAAGCTGAACGGCGAGCGCGACCATGTACGCGCGGCTCAGGTCGTCGTCGTTCTCCGCAAAGTTGAGCTCATACCAGTGGCCCACGGGCCCGATGAGCTTGTAGAACACAAGGCCGGGCACGACTGCACCGATGGCGATGGAGAGTGCGCGGACGACGGGAAGAAGAATGGCTGGGAGGTTTCCGCTCATCACAGGATTGGGACATGGCTTGGCCAAGCCGGAAATCTAGTGCCGCGTCAAAACCTCTCGATGAAGGAAAAGTTGTCAATTGCTTCCTGACGCTGGGCACCCGCACCCGTCGCCAGCCACCGCTAAGCCCCGAACGCCGCCTGCACCACCACCCCGCGCAGCGCCAGCCGCTTCTTCATCGACAGCACCGCCCGGTCCTTGCTCAGCAGCAGCGCCTTGTGCGCCACGGCCAGGTCGATGAAGACCTGGTCGTCGGGGTCGCTGCAGACGCAGGGGGCGCGCGGCGGCGTGCCTTCGAGCATGCGCACGCGCGCGTCGAAGTCGGCGAGCACCGCGGGCAGCTGCAGTTCACGCTGGGCCATGCGCCTGGCGATCAGCGGATAACCCAACACCCGCTGCAGCTCGGTGCGCATGGCGGCGGTGGCCAGCCAGCTCAGTTCGCCGGCGGCGAGCCGCTCGGTCAGCGGGCCCCACGCGGGGTCTTCGAAGACCAGCAGGTCGAGCGCGATGTTGGTGTCAATGACGACAAGGCCGATGGTGGGATCTGTCAATGTCATGGAATGTGCGGGAAAACAGCGCCGATGTTGCACCATGCGATGCTGCGGTCAGTCCGCCGTTAGCACGCCGCCAGCCCGGCAGACGACAATCGGGGCTTCCGCCATCCTTCTCGCCCATCCCTCCTTCATGAAACGCCTCCCGCTGCTGTGCCTTGCCCTGCTCGCATCCGTGGGCGTGCGGGCCGAGTGGCTGACGCTGGCGGGCACGCCCGGCGACGACAGCGGCAGCTACGTTCAGGTCGATCCGACCAGCGTGGAGGCCGACGGCTCGAAGCGCGCGGTGAGCCTTCGCATGAGCCTGCCGCAGGACCACACGGGCCGCGAGGGCATCAAATACCGCTCTTTCCAGGCCCAGGCCAAGGTGGACTGCGAGACCCGCAGCGCGCGCTATGTGAGCGCCACCTACTACGGGCATCCGAACTTCGTCGGCGAACCGATCGCGGTGCGGCATTTCGAGGACGGCGACGTGCGGCCCGTGACGCTGGCCGGCGCGCTGGACCTCGTCACGCGCACCATCAACGCGGCCTGCGCCGTGCGGCCAAAGGAGTCCAAGGAACCGCCGCAGCAGCAGCCCAGGCCCGAGGGCGAGCCCGCGCTACCTGCGCGCTGAACCCGCGACCATGTCGAAGCGGAACAGCCTGCATTCGATCGGGCCGTTCCACATCGGCACGCGGCGCGATTCCTTCAGGCGCATCTGCCTGGGCAGCTTCAGGTCGGGCGTGAGCACCCAGGCGGTCCAGCCGGCGTAGTTCTTCTTCCAGTGGGCGGCGAGCTGGGGGAAGAAATCGCTGCCATCCCCTTCGGAAGACTGCGCCGTCTCGCGCGCGCCGGGACGGCCCGCGCCTGCCACGCCGCCCACGGCGATGCGCTCGCCGTACGGCGGGTTGAGCATGATCACACCGCCGCCCTCGACAGGAGGCATGCGCTGCAACGCGTCGCCGCCGCGGAACTCGACGGCCCGCGCCACGCCGGCGCGCTCGGCATTGCGCTGGGCGAAATCGACCATGCGGTGCGACACGTCGGAGCCGAAAACCGCCGGGGCGCCGTCACCGGCCACGGCCGCCTCGGCGTCCTTGGCCTCCTGCCTGATCGCCGACCACACGTGCGCCTGGAACGGCAGCAGCTTCTCGAAGCCGAAGCGCCGCAGCGATCCGGCGGCGATGCCGCTCGCGATCTGCGCCGCCTCGATGGCGATGGTGCCGCTGCCGCAGCAGGGGTCGTACAGCGGCTGGCCCGACACCTCGCCGGTTTCGGGGTTCCACCAGCCGCTGGCAGCCAGCATGGCGGCGGCCAGGGTTTCCTTCAGCGGGGCGTCGCCCTTGTCCTGGCGCCAGCCGCGCTTGAAAAGCGGCTCGCCGCTGGTGTCGATGTAGAGCGTGCAGGTGTCTGTGGTCAGGTGGGCGAACACGCGGCAGTCGGGCCACTGGGTCTCGATGCTCGGGCGCACGCCGTTGGCCTTGGCGCGGAAGCGGTCGGCAATGGCGTCCTTGATGCGCAGGGTGGCGAAGTTCAGGCTCTGCAGCGGGCTGTGCTGGGCGGTGGTCTCGATCTTGAAGGTCTGCTTCGGGGTGAACCAGATCTCCCAGGCCACGCCGCTGGCGATGGCGTAGAGGTCGTTCTCGTTGCGGTAGGGGGCGTGGGCCAGCTCGACCAGCACGCGCTGTGCCAAGCGGCTGTGCAGGTTGAGCTTCAGGCCGTCGCGCCAGCCGGCGCGCACGCGCACGCCACCGCGCAGGGAGAGCAGGTCTTGCCCGGCGCGGCCGGTCAGGGCGTGCACCTCCTGGGCCAGGAATTCCTCGACGCCGGCGGCGCAAGGCAGGAAAAAGGAGAGATCGTTCACGGAAAACTGGCTACCGGTAAGCCCGAAGCCCGACTAGGGGACTCCATTGTCGCCGCGACGCGAACCTTCCTCTATATAGTCAATTTTGCCGATGACCCCCACCCCCGCATCCACGCCAGCACCGGCGGCCGCCGGCAACGGCGACCGCTTCGCGATCCAGTGCGAGGTGCTGCGGCTTTCGATCCGCCCCATCGGGCCGGTGCTGCTGGCCCAGTACCTGCTGAACTGCGGCGTGGCGGCGCTCTTCGCCTGGCAGGTGTCGCTGGCGCGAGCGCTGGTGTGGATCGCGCTCATCACCGGGGTGACGGTGATGCGCGGCTTCTTCCCGCAGCGCCTGCCCGAGCCCTTCACGCCCGCCAGCCTGCGCGAGGCCCAGCGCACGCACACGCTGCGCACCGCCGTCTGGGAGCTGGCGCACGGCCTGGCCGGCGTGCTGCTGTTCGACCCGGCCAGGGCCGACCTGCAGCTGCTGCTGGGCCTGATCGTCATGGGCATGACGCTGTCGTCGGCCTTCTCGGTGTCGTTCTACACGCCGGCCACGCAGCTGGCGATCACGCTGCTGCTGGCGCCGATCATCGTCACCGGCCTCTGGCTGGGCGCGCCGGTGATGGCGGCAGTGGCGGTCATCGGCATCGGCCTGACCGCGATGATGTGGAAGCTGGTGGCCGAGCGGTCGCGCCAGCTCGAGGAGAACATCGGCCTGCGCCTGAACGAACACCGCCTGCGCGAACAGGCCCTGGTCGGCCTTCGCGCCTCCGAGCAGGCGCAGGCAGAGCGGCTGCGCTTCTTCTCGGCCGCCAACCACGACCTGCGCCAGCCGGTGATGGCCATCGGCCTGCAGGCCGAGGTGCTGCGCCAGCAACTGAACGACGGCGCGAGCATGGAGGCGGTGCAGCACACGGTGGGCTCGCTGGCCCGCGCCCAGCAGGCGCTGGAGGGGCTGACCAACCAGCTGCTGGAAATCGGCCGCATCGAGGCAGCCGTCGATCCGCTGCGCCCCACCAGCGTGGCGCTGGCGCCCCTGCTGCACGAACTGGCGCGGCAGGCGGGCCACGGCCGCGTGCTGGTGCGCTGCCCGCCGGATGCCATTGCCTGGAGCGATACGGTCTCGCTGCGCCGCGTGCTCGCCAACCTGGTCGACAACGCGGTCAAGTTCACGCCGCGCGGGCGCGTGCTGCTGGCGGTGCGGGCCCGCCGGCGCGGCACCGGACAGGCCTGGCGGGTGGAAGTGCGCGACAGCGGCATCGGCATCGCGCCCGAAGCGCAGCAGCGCGTGTTCGACGACTTCGAGCAGATCGGCAACGTGGAGCGCAACCTGCAGCGCGGCCACGGGCTGGGCCTGGCGATCGTGCGGCGGCTGGCGGCGCAGCTGGGCATCGAGGTGACGCTGCGCTCGGCGCCGGGGCGGGGCTCCGTGTTCGCCTTCGAGCTGCCTGCCGCGCCCGAGGGAGCGACGGTGTCTCCGCCGCCCGCCACGCCGGCCGCAGGGCAGGACGACGGCACCGACGCTGCGCGCACGCTGCGCCCCGGCCTCGCGGTGCTGGTGGTGGAAGACAACGCGGTGGTGGCCGACAGCCTCACGGCCCTGCTGCGGCAATGGGAGGTGGAACCGCGCGTCTACGGCAGCGCGGCCGAGGCGCTGGCGCTGGCCGACCTGCATGCGCTCGACGCGGCGCTGTGCGACATCCGCCTGCCGGGCGCGCTCGACGGCATCGCGCTGGCCGAGCGGCTGCAGCGGCAGAAGCCTTCGCTGGCGATCGCGCTGATCTCGGCCGACATCAACGAGGCCACGCAGCGGCTGGCCGCCGAGCGCGGCTGGCATGCGCTGCGCAAGCCGGTGCAGCCGGAGGAGCTGCGCCGGCTGCTGCTGGGCGCGCAGCAGCAACAGGCGCGCGGCTGACACAGGCACCGGGGATCGACCTGGCACGGCCCGTGCTGACATCGCTTCCGGGATATGCTCCGCGCACAGGCCGCCGCCCTGCCTCCGATGTCCACCGACACGCCTTCCACCCTTCCTGCCGCCGGCTCGCGCGGCCTGCGCTACGACCCGTTCGCCATCGCGCTGCACTGGCTGCTCGCGGTGCTGATCGTCGGCTCCTTCGGTGTAGGGCTCTACATGACGGGGCTGCCCTTCTCGCCGCTGCGGCTGAAGGTCTACAACTGGCACAAATGGGCGGGCGTGACCATCCTCGCGCTGTCGGCGCTGCGGCTGCTGTGGCGGCTGGGGCATCGGCCGCCGGCGCTGCCGCCGGGCACTTCGGGCTTGCAGAAGGCGGGCGCCCGCATCAGCCATACGCTGATGTACCTGCTGTTCTTCGCGGTGCCGCTGTCCGGCTGGGCCTACAGCTCGGCCATGGGTATGCCGGTCTCGTGGTTCGGCATGCTGGCGCTGCCCGACTTCGTGTCCACCGACCATGATTTCGCCGAGGCGGTGCTGCAGCCGCTGCACCGCAACTGCGCGTTCGCGCTGGCGGGCATCACGCTGCTGCACGTGGCGGCTGCACTCAAGCACCACTGGATCGACCGCGACGGTCTGCTCAAACGCATGTGGCCGGGGCCACGCCAGGAATCTGCCGGATCATGAGTTCACTTACTTCTCGCCTTCCTTCCCGACTTCCTTCCCGACTTCTCCCGCCGCTGCTCGCGCTTGCAACCGTATTGCCGGCCGCTGCAGGCCCGGCGACGCCGTCCGGCGCGAAGCTCGTCGCCGACAAGAGCCAGATCGTGTTCGTCACCAGGCAGATGGGCGTGCCGGTGGAAGGCAGCTTCAGGAAGTTCGACGCGCAGGTGGCCTTCGATCCGAAGAAGCCCGAGGGCGGCAGCGTCGCGCTGCAGATCGACACGGCCAGCGCCGGCTTCGGCGTGCCGATGAGCGACGCCGAGTTGCCCAGGCAGCCGTGGTTCGACGCCGCGCACTTTCCGCAGGCGAGCTTCCAGTCGAGCGCAATCAAGGCGCTGGGCGAAGGCAGATTCGAGATGGCGGGCAAGCTCACCATCAAGGGCATCGCCAGGCAGGTGACGGTGCCGGTCAGCATCGCACCGGCGCAGGGGAGCAACTACGCGGTGGCCACCGGAAGCCTTACGATCCAGCGGCTCGACTACAAGGTGGGCGAAGGCGAATGGACCGACACCTCGGTGGTCGGCAACGAGGTGCAGGTGCGCTTCAGGTTCACACTCGCGGGGCTCGGTCCCCTGTGAGGCCGCGGCCCCTTCCTTCCTCACGCGGACATCCCGAATTTCTTCTTTCCTCTCTTTCATGACACAGGCAGACAAAGCCATGAAAAAGCTTCTTCTCGCCGCGGCCCTGTCGGCCGCCGCATTCACCGGCAGCGTGACGGCGCAACAACAAGCGCAGCTGCCCTCGGAATTCGCGCCGGCGGCCGCCGCCAAGCCCGCGGGCGGGCCGGCCAGGAACGCCAACTACGTGATCGACCCGACCCACACCTTCGTGATGTACGAGATGGGCCACTACGGCACCACCACCAACCGCGGCCGCTTCAGCACCAAGGACGGCTCGGTGCAGATCGACGGCACCGGCGCCAGCGGCAAGGTCGACATCACGATGGACATCAGCTCCATCAACACCGGCGTCGACCTGCTCAACCGCCACGTGCAGAGCAAGGACTTCTTCAACGTGGCCGAGTTTCCGACCGGCCGCTTCGTGGCCGACCGCATCGACTTCTCCGGCGACAAGGTGGTCGACGTGCCCGGCAAGCTCACGCTGATGGGCCAGACCCGCCCGGTGACGCTGAAGGCCGTGCGCTTCAACTGCTACCTGAGCCCGCTGATCAACCGCCAGGTGTGCGGCGGCGACTTCGAGACCACCGTGGAGCGCAGCGACTGGGGCATCACCTGGGGCCTGAACTTCGGCTTCGAGAACAAGGTGAAGCTGCTGGTGCAGGTCGAGGCGGTCAACGTGCAGTAACACCGGAGGCGACACCATGATGGACACCACCCTCGCCCTGCTCGGCATCGCCGGCGCCATGACCGTGGGCGCAATGAGCCCCGGCCCCAGCTTCGTGATGGTGGCGCGCACCGCAGTGACTTCGCGCGCCGACGGCCTCGCCGCCGCGCTGGGCATGGGCGCGGGCGGGCTGGTCTTCGCGATCGCCGCGCTGGCGGGGCTGCAGGCGGCATTCCTCGCGGTGCCGGCGCTGTACCTGGCGATCAAGGGGCTGGGCGGTGCGTACCTCGTGTACCTGGGTTTGCGCATCTGGCGCGGCGCGCGGCAGCCGCTGGCGGTGGCGCAGGAAGCCGGCGATCCGGCACAGCGCCCGCAGGGTCGGGGAAAGCGCACCTTCCTGCTGGGCCTGGCCACGCAGGTGAGCAACCCGAAGACGGCCGTGGTCTACGCGAGCATCTTCGCGGCCTTCCTGCCGCGCGAGGTGCCGCTGGTGCTGGCGCTCACGGTGCCGGCGGTCATCTTCTGCATCGAGACGGGCTGGTATTCGATCGTGGCGCTGGCGCTGTCCTCGGCGGCGCCGCGCTCGGCCTACCTGCGCTACAAGGTCTGGATCGACCGCGCAGCCGGCGGCGTGATGGGGCTGCTGGGGCTGCGGCTCGTGTGGTCGGCAGTTCGCGGCACCTGAGGCTGCAGAGCTACAGCAGGCTCTCGGGCGTCAGCGGCGCCAGGATCTCGAGCATGGTCCGGTCCCAGAAGCCGGAGTCAGGCTCCTCGGTCAGCACGGTGACCTTGCCGCCGCCCTCGTCGCTGACCCATTCGATGCGCGACTCGTTGCAGCCCTCGGCGAAGCGCAGCCTGTAGGCACCCTGCTGCTTGAGCACGTCGATGAGCTTCAGCGCCTGCTGCGCCATCTCGGGGCTGCGGATGAACAGGCCGATCTCGGTGTTGTGCGTTTCCGAGCGCGGATCGAAGTTCATCGAGCCGACGAAAAGAATGCGCTGATCGATCACCGCCGACTTGGCATGCAGCCGGCCCACCGAAGTACCGAAGAGGCCCAGGCGCACGCTGCTGCGGGTGCGCTTGGTGCTCAGCTCGTAGAGGTCGGCGCCGAGCTTGAGCATGTCGGGCCGGTAGCGGCGGTAGGCGGTGTGCACCAGCGGCTCGTCGGTGGCGGCCAGCGAGTTGGTGACCACGCTGATCTTCACGTTGCGCCCGCGGATCTCGCGCATCACGTCGAGCCCCGAGGCGCCCGGGATCAGGTAGGGCGAGACGATGGTCACTTCCGAGCGGGCGCGGCGCATCTGCTCGACCACGTTGTAGCGCACGCTGTCGACGTCCAGCAGCGGCACGCCGCCGTAGGAGGCCGTCTTGCCGATCACGCGCTCGGGCGAATCAGCATAAGCCTCGGCGGTGGTCCAGATCAGGCCGAGCTTGCCGGCGTCCAGGTCTTCGGCCATCGGGCTGTAGCCGAGCAGGTCGTTGGGCGCGGGCTTCGGCGGCGGGGGCGTGGTGTCGGGGCCGGTGGCCAGTTCGAAGCGCTTCTGCAGTTCCTCGCGCGGCAGGTCGCTGGCCACCACGGACTGGATCGGCCGCACGTAGACGCTGTTCCAGTACTGGTCGAACAGGCTGCCCAGGCGCGGGACCAGCGCGCCGGTGACGAAGGTGTCGAGGTCGATGAAGTTCTCGCCCGAGGTACGCCTGAAGTACTGGTTGCCGATGTTGCGCCCGCCCGCCACCGCCATCGCGCCATCGGCGATGAACAGCTTGTTGTGCATGCGGCGGTTGACGCGGCTGAAATCGAAGAGCGAGGCGGTGAAGCGCTTCAGCAGGCTGCCGCGGCCGGCCGGGAAGGGGTTGAACAGGCGCAGCTCCACGTTGGGCGTGGCAGCCAGGCCAAGCAGCAGCTCGTCCTCGCCGGAGGTGTAGAGGTCGTCCATCAGCAACCGCACGCGCACGCCGCGCTGGGCGGCGTCGCGCAGGGTGCGCAGCAGGTAGCGGCCGGTCTCGTCGTTCTCTATCTGGTAGTACTGCACGTCGAGCGTGCGCTGCGCACGGCGCGCGAGCTGGATGCGCGTGTCGAAGGCGAAATCACCGCCCGGCATCAGGCGGAAGCCGCTGAGATCGGGGTCGGGCTGGGAGGCCAGCGCGATCTTGCCCAGGGCGGTGTCGGCCGAGACGGCGATGGTCTTGGTGGGCGGGCGCGGGGCCTCGTCGGGCAGGGTGGCGCACCCGGCGAACAGCAGCACCGCCGCCATGGCGAAGACCCAATGCCCGGCGCGCGACATCAGGCCACGGCTCATCGGCTTCTTTCTAAAGTGCCTTGCGCAGGTTGGCAGGGGCGATGCGCAATGCTTCGCGGTACTTGGCCACGGTGCGGCGCGCGCACTCGATGCCCTGCTCCTTCAGCATCTCGGAGATCTGGCTGTCCGACAGCGGCTTCTTCACGCTCTCCGAGCCGACGAACTGCTTGATGAGCGCGCGCACCGCGGTGCTCGACGCGTTGCCGCCGGTCTCGGTGCCCAGCGCCGAGCCGAAGAAGTACTTGAGCTCGACCGTGCCGAAGGGCGTGGCCATGTACTTGGCGGTGGTCACGCGCGAGATGGTCGATTCGTGCAGGCCCAGCTCGTCGGCGATCTCGCGCAGCACCAGCGGGCGCATGGCGAGCTCGCCGTGCACGAAGTAGCTCTTCTGCCGTTCGACGATGGCGTTGCTCACGCGCAGGATGGTGTCGAAGCGCTGCTGGATGTTCTTGATGAACCAGCGCGCCTCCTGCAGCCGCTGCGACAGCGCCTGGCTGCCCTCGCCCTTGTGCGACTTGAGCGCGCCGGCGTAGATGTCGTGCACGCGCAGGCGCGGCATCACGTCGGGGTTGAGCATGACGCGGAACTTCACGTTGGTGCCGCGCCCGGTCTTGGTGACGATCACGTCGGGAATGACGACGTTGCGTTCCACGTCGACGAAGCTGCGGCCCGGCTTGGGCTCCAGCCGTGCGATGACCTGCAGCGCCGAGCGCACCAGCTCCTCGCTGCTGCGGGTGAGCGTGGCCAGGCGCTTGAAGTCGCGGCGCGCGAGCAGTTCCATGGGCTGCTTGCAGATGGCCAGCGCGGTCTTGCGGACCAGCTCTTCTTCCTCGGTCTCTTCGTCACTGGCCATGGCGCGCAGCTGGATGCTCAGGCACTCGCCGAGGTCGCGCGCGCCCACGCCCGCGGGCTCCAGGCTCTGCAGCAGGCCGAGCGCCACCTGGAAGTGGTGCACGAGGTCGTCGAACTCGTCGTTGTCGTCGCCGGCCAGGCCCGAGGCCAGCGCGGGCAGCGAGTCTTCTAGGTAGCCGTCGTCGTTGAGCGATTCGATGAGAAAGCGCAGCGCGGCGCTGTCGCTCTCGTTGAGCCGCAGGCTCAGCGCCTGGCGGTGCAAAAAGGACTGCAGCGACTCCTGGCTGCGCGCGAGCTCGGTGGCATCGGCGCGCTCGTCGTCGCCGGCGTTGTTCTGGCGCGCGGGTGCGTCGCCGCCCCATTCGCTGTCGTCGGGCGCCATGTCGACGGTGCCGTCGCCTTCCCAGTCGGGCTCGCGCTCGGAGATCTCGGCGGCGGGGCCGTCGGAGTCGGCCGTGGTGGTGGTGCTGGTTTCGGTGGCAGCAGTGGACGTGCCGGCAGCGGGCGAAGCGAAGTCGCTCTCGCCGTCACCACCATCGCCGCCGTCGTCGCGCGGCACCGGGGCATCAGCCGTGTCGAGCCCGAATTCCTCGCGCGCGGCCTCCTCGGCGGTGCGCTCCAGGAACGGGTTCTCGTCGAGCATCTGCTCCACCTCCTGGCTCAGCTCGAGCGTGGAGAGCTGGAGCAGCCTGATCGACTGCTGCAGCTGCGGCGTGAGCGCCAGATGCTGCGAAACGCGAAGGGACAGCCCTTGCTTCATGATGGAAACCGCCCCCGCGCCTTACATGCGGAAGTGCTCGCCCAAGTACACCCTGCGTACCTCGGCGTTGTCGACGATCTCCGAAGGCGTGCCTTGTGCCAGCACGTGCCCGTCGCTGATGATGAATGCGTGGTCGCAGATGCCCAGCGTCTCGCGCACGTTGTGATCGGTGATGAGCACGCCGATGCCGCGCTCCTTCAGGAAGCTGATGATCCGCTGGATCTCGATCACCGCGATCGGGTCGATGCCGGCGAAGGGCTCGTCCAGCAGGATGAAGCGCGGCTGCGTGGCCAGCGCGCGCGCGATCTCGACGCGGCGGCGCTCGCCGCCCGACAGCGCCAGCGCGGGCGAATCGCGCAGGTGGTCTACGCGCAGGTCGGCCAGCAGGTCGCTCAGGCGCTCCTCGATGTGCTCCTTCGACAGCGGCACCATCTTGCCCTTCGCGTCGGGCTCGCTCTGCAGCTCGAGCACGGCGCGCACGTTTTCCTCGACCGTGAGCTTGCGGAAGATGGAAGCTTCCTGCGGCAGGTAGCTCAGGCCCATGCGGGCGCGGCGGTGGATGGGCATGTGGGCGATCGGCTCGCCGTCGATGGTGATGTCGCCGGCATCGGCGCGCACCAGCCCCACGATCATGTAGAACGAGGTGGTCTTGCCGGCGCCGTTCGGCCCGAGCAGCCCGACGACTTCGCCCTTCTGCACGTCGAGCGAGACGTCCTTCACCACCGTGCGGCTGCCGTAGCTCTTCTTCAGGCCGCGCGCGACCAGGCGGCTGCCCGTTGCGCCGTTGGCGTCCTGCGTTCCTGCGGATTCGATCACTTGCGCGTGTCTCCCTGGTCACTTCCGAGCGTGGTGCTCGGGCGCAGGCCCTTGCCGGGTGCCGGGGTGACTGCCGGCGGCGGTGCCTTGGCACCACCGGCCGGGGCCGAGGCGCCCGCGGCCGGCGCGGTGGCGGCCTTCGGGGTGAGGATGGTCCTGACGCGTCCGCCCGGTGCCGAGGCGTTCACGGCGGTGTTCGGTGGCACGGTCGAGCCGTTGACGGTGTAGGTATCGTTGCTCTGGTCGTAGACGATCAGCGCGCCCTGGCTCTCGTCGTTCGGCGTGGCGCCCAGCAGGCGGCGCATGACGGCGTTGCGGATGAACTTGACGTTGTCGGCGCGGCTGTCGTACTCGATGACTTCCGACTCGCCCTCGATCCACTCGTCGGGCGCGTTGCGCTTCTGCTTGTAGTAGGCCCGCTTGCCCGGCGCCGCCGTGACCACGCCGTACTGGTAGCCCTCGGCGTCCTGGCGCACATCGAGGCGGGCGCCACGGATGATGATCGTGCCCTTTGTCACCAAAACGTTGCCGGTGAACACGCTGGTCTGCTTCAGGTCGTCGTAGCGCATCGAGTCGGATTCGATGTTCATCGGCTTGGAGCGGTCGGCGGTCTCCGCCACGGCTCCCGATGCGAGGCCTGCCAGCAACAGCGCGCCGGCGGCCAGGCGGCCGATGCGACGCAGGAAGGGGGTTGTGGGGTAAGAGTGCAATGTCATAGAGGCACGAAACTTGCTCGGCATTGTATGCGGCTGAGTGCTCCAGCCCCGCACGCACAGATGAAAAAGCCCGCCTAGGCGGGCTTGACTTTCTTTCTGGTTTTCTCCCAGAAACACGCGCAACCGCGCGGTACGGCTCGGCTTTTGGCGCTCAGCCCTTCTTTGCTTCACCGATGAGATAGTTCACGACCTGAAGCACCTTGGTCATGTTGCCGGCGGTTTCACCGTCGACATACCAGCGGCCGGCCACGGCCATCGCGGGCACGCCGGCCACCTTGTAGGCATCGGTCAGCTGCGAAGCGCGCTTGGCCTTGCTGGCCACGCCGAACGAGGTGAAGGTTTCCTTGAACTTGGTGGCGTCCAGGCCGTTGGCGGTGGCCCAGGCAATGATGTTGGCGTCGCCGTTCACGTTCTGGCGCTGGGCGTGGATCGCGTTGAACACCTTGGGCTGGAACTCGTCGACCTTGCCCATGGCTTCGAGCGCGTAGTAGAGGCGCTGCTTGGCCTCGACGTCGTTGCCCACGAAGGGAACGGGAATGCGGCGGAAGGAAACCTCCTTCGGGATGGTCTTGAGCCAGGCTTCCAGCGTCGGCTCGAAGTCGTTGCAGTGCGGGCAGTTGTACGAGAAGAACTCGACCACCTCGACCTTGCCCGCGGGGGCGTCGACCGGCACGCGCTTGTCGAGCACCAGGTACTCGGAACCGGCCTTGGGCGCACGCGCCTGGGCGTGGGCCGTGCTGACACCCAGGGACATCAGCCCGAGCGAAGTGGCGGCCAGCGAAAAGTCACGACGTTTCATTTGAAAGGGTTCTCCAGTTGGTACGGCAGACTGAGCCGGCGCGCGGCGGGGAGTTCCACTCCCCTGCTCGACGGCGCGCCCGAAGCTACGAAAGGCGATATGAAAGGCGACGAATGGTGGCGGCAAACGCCGCCCGGCGGGGCTTGAGGGCTATTCCGGCTGTTGTGTGCGGCGCTCAGCGCTGAACGCGGACCAGCGCGGAATCCATGCCGCCGCCGTCCAGACGTTCCTTCAGGCGGTCGGCGTCGTCCTTCTTGCTGAACGGACCGGCGCGCACGCGGTACACGGTACGGCCCGCCTGCTCGCGCTCGGTGACCTTGGCCTCGACGCCCATCAGCGACAGCTTGGCGCGCTGCGCCTCGGCGTCCTCGGTGGTGCGGAAGGCGCCGGCCTGCACGAAATACATGAAGGGATCGGGGCCCGAACTGCTGCCAGCATTGCTGTTGCTGCTGCTCGGCGCGGCCGACGCGGTGGTAGTGCTGCCAGAGCCGGAGACCTGGCCCGAACGCGCGCGGGCCAGATCGCCCAGCGGATCGTTCGATTGTTGCGGCAGGGCGTTGGCCTCGGCCGGCACCGGCGCGGTGCGCTGCGGCTTGGGCGCCACCACCACGGGCACCGGCGGCGCGGCGTTGGGCGAAGCGGTGGCCGGAGCGGCGGCGGTGTTGCCGGTGGCGGGCTCGCCGGTGATGGGGTTGACCGGGCCGGTCGCAGCCGCCGGCGTCGCCGGCTTGGGAGCGCCCGCCTTGCCGGCGAGCGGCGCGTTCGGGTCCCAGTCGCGGTTCTTGCGGGCCTCGGCCTCGTCCTGCTCGGCGCCGCCGCGCTGCGTCTTGGTCACGAACGGGATCGGCACCTTGGTCACGTAGACCGCGATGCCCAGCGCGACGCCCAGGCCGAGCACCAGCCCGATGATCAGGCCGATGACGATGTTGCCGCGTTGACTTCTTGTCTTCTTCATGGTGAGGGAGTTCACATCTTGCTCGGCGCACTGACGCCGAGAATCGCGAGGCCATTGTGCAGCACCTGCGCGGTGGCGGCGACCAGCGCCAGGCGGGCCAGCTTCACCTTCTCGTCGTCGACCAAGATGCGCTCGGCGTCGTAGTAGCTGTGGTAGCTGGCGGCCAGTTCGCGCAGGTAGAAGGTGACGTCGTGCGGGGCGAAATCCTTCGAGGCGGCCGTCAGCATGGCCGGGTACTTGGCCAGCAGCAGCATCAGCGCCTGGGCGGCCGGGCTTTCCAGCGGCGACAGGTCGACGTCCTTCAGCAAGGCGGCGTCGCCGCCCCAGCCAGCCAGCACCGAACAGATGCGTGCATGGGCGTACTGCACGTAGTAGACCGGGTTGTCGTTGTTCTTCGTCACCGCGAGGTCGACGTCGAAGGTGTACTCGGTGTCGGGCTTGCGGCTCAGCAGGAAGAAGCGCACAGCGTCGGTACTGGTCCACTCGATCAGGTCGCGCAGCGTGACGTAGCTGCCGGCGCGCTTGCTGATCTTGACCTCCTCGCCGCCCTTCATCACGCGCACCATGGTGTGCAGCACGTAGTCGGGGTAGCCCTCGGGAATGCCTTCGCCCGCCGCCTGCAGGCCGGCGCGCACGCGCGCGATGGTGCCGTGGTGGTCGGTGCCCTGGATGTTGATGACCTTGTGGAAGCCGCGCTCCCACTTGGCGATGTGGTAAGCGACGTCGGGCACGAAATAGGTGTACGTGCCGTCCTGCTTCTTCATCACGCGGTCCTTGTCGTCGCCGTAGTCCGTCGACTTCAGCCACAGCGCGCCGTCCTGCTCGTAGGTCTTGCCCGCGGCCACGAGCTTGCGCACCGCCGCCTCGACGCGGCCGCTGGTGTAGAGGCTGGACTCCAGGTAGTACTGGTCGAAGCGAACGCGGAAGGCCTGCAGGTCCAGGTCCTGCTCGCGGCGCAGGTAGGCCACGGCGAATTCGCGGATGGCGTCGATGTCCTCGATGTCGCCGCTGGCGGTGACTTCGCGGTCTTCCGACTTGACGGTCTTCTTCGCCTTGAAGTCGGCCGCGATGTCGGCGATGTAGTCGCCGTTGTATGCAGGCGCCTTCTCGCCGCTGGGCCATTCGGCGTCGCCGGGCTTGAAGCCGCGCGCGCGCAGCTGCGTGCTGTTGGCCAGCGTCTGGATCTGCACGCCAGCGTCGTTGTAGTAGTACTCGCGCCACACGCTCTCGCCCTGCGAGGCGCGCAGGTTGCAGATGGCGTCGCCGAGCGCCGCCTGGCGGCCGTGGCCGACGTGCAGCGGGCCGGTCGGGTTGGCCGAGACGAACTCGACCAGCACCTTCTCGCCGGTGGCCGGCTGCTGGCCGAAAGTATTCCCGGCCGACAGCACCTCGCGCACGATCTGCTGCTTGGCGGCCGTCTTCAGGCGGATGTTGAGGAAGCCGGGCCCGGCGATCTCGATGGCGTCGACCCACTGGGCGAACGCAGGGGTGGCGAGCAGCGCCGCGCTCAGTTCCTCGCCCAGTTCGCGAGGCTTGCGCCCCAGCGGCTTGGCGAGCTGCATCGCTGCCGTGCAGGCGAAATCGCCGTGCGCGGCCATCTTGGGCGACTCGAACGCGGCCTTGGAGCCGGCGCCGGGCGAGAGGGATTCGAGCGTGTTCGCGAGCGCCGCGAGCAGCTCCTGTTTGACCAATAGCATCCGGAAATTTTACCGGGGGCAAACCCGGGCGCAGTTGACGATCGTCATCCGATCGTTGACCTGGCCCGTTACGATGGTCGGCCCCGAGGCGGGGAACCTGTCACAAATCAACCTAGCGAGGACATATCACCATGAAGAAGCTCCTTTCCCTGGTCGCACTGGGCGCCTGCCTTTCCTTCGGCGCAGCACAGGCTCAAGACAAGGCTCCCGCTCCGGCCGCGGCACCCGCGGCTGCCGCCCCCGCAGCAGCCCCCGCCGCCGGCGCAAACTGCGAAGCCAAGGCCGTGGACAAGAACGGCAAGGCCCTCGCCGGTGCCGCCAAGGCCAGCTCCATCAAGAAGTGCGAGAAGGAAGCCAAGGCGGCCGCAGGTCCCGCATGCGCGGCCAAGGCCGTGGACAAGAACGGCAAGGCCCTCGCCGGTGCCGCCAAGAACAGCTTCATCAAGAAGTGCACCGCTGACGCGGCCAAGGCCTGAAACGGCACCGCGCTGAGCTCACAACTGTGAAGAAGGCCCGCATCCGCGGGCCTTTTCCTTTTACTTCAGCGCACCCAGCAGATTGTTGAAATCGTCGGTCCAGGGCCTCTGCCCCGGCTCCGTGGCGATCGGGGCCGCGCCCGCGCGTATGGGCTCGCGCGCCAGCGCCTGGGGGTCGCGCGAGACCAGCACCCAGTCGGTGCGATGCAGCCAGTCGGACTGCTCCGCCAGGTCGTGCACCAGCACCGCGTGCAGGCCGCGCGCGGCGGCCACCCTGGCGATCACGGGCGCCAGCGCCAGGAAGCGGTTGGTGACGTGGAAGGCGATCACGCCATCGGGCCGCATGTGGCGCAGGTAGACGTCCATCGCCTCCACGGTGAGCAGGTGCACCGGCACCGAATCCCCCGAGAAGGCATCGACCGCGAGCACGTCGAAGCCCTGCGCCGGTTCGCGCTCCAGCGCCAGCCGGGCGTCGCCCGAAACGCGCTCGATGCGCGCGGCGCTGTCGCGCAGGAAGCTGAATTCCTTGTCCGCCAGCGCGAACACCAGCGGATTGATCTCGTAGAAGCGGTAGACGTCGCCGCTGCGCCCGTAGACCGCGAGCGTGCCGGCGCCCAGCCCGATCAGGCCCACGCGGCGCGGACCGGCCGGCGCCGCGGCGATGGCGCGGCCGATGCCCGAGGTCTGGCCGTAGTAGGTGGTGAGCTCGCGCCGGCGTGCGGGGTCGGTGAACTGCGAGCCGTGCTTGACCGATCCGTGCGCCAGCTGGCGCGTGCTGTCCGAGGGCGGATCGCGCTTCATGTCGTACACCTGCAGCGCCCCGTAGAAATTGCGCTGCAGGCTGCGCGCGCCCAGGTTGTCGCTGGCGATCTGCCGCAGCAGGAAGAAAGTGCAGCCGGCGGCCAGCACCACGCAGCCCACCCGCAGCCATGCCCGCCGGCGCAGCACGGCCGCCGCCGCCAGCGCGGTCAGCATCAGGCCGAGCCCCAGCTCGTAGTACGCCGCCAGAACATGCGGCGCGACCAGCCCCACCATCACCCCGCCCAGCGCGCCGCCGAGTGAGAGCATCAGGTAGAAACGCGTGAGATAACGCGGCCCCGGCCGCAGCCGGGCGGTCTCGCTGTGCAGGAACATGCACAGCACGAAGAGCCCCGACACGTACAGCGGCAGCGCGATCCGCACGTTGGCGCCGATGGAGTGCTGCAGCCCGAAGGCGCACAACAGCAGCATGGCGGCCCCCAGCGGCAGGAACACGCCGCGCCGGTACCAGCGGTCGCTCTCGAAGCACAGCACGAAGGTCAGCAGGTACAGCGACAGCGGCAGCACCCACAGGAAGGGCACGGCCGCGACGTTCTGCGTGATGTGGTTGGTCACCGCCAGCAGCAGCCACGACGCCAGCGCCGGCAGCGCGAGCCACAGGAAGCAGTCGAGCGCGCGCGGCGGCCTTTCTTCCGCTGGCGCCGCGGCGGACTCCGGCGCGGCCTGCTGCCGGACGTCTTGCGGCCAGCGCCGCGCCATGTACAGCGTGGTGCCCGCGCACAGCAGCGCGAACGCGCCGTACCCCCACGACCATCCGTGCGCCTGCTGCAGCAGCGTGCTGCGCGGCTCGATCAGCACCGGGTAGCTCAGCAGCGACAGCAGCGAGGCCAGGTTCGACAGCGAGAAATACCGGTACACCTGCGCGCCCCACGGCGTGCGCGCCACCCACGACTGCACCAGCGGCCCGGTGGTCGAGAGCAGGAAGTAAGGCAGGCCGATGGTGCAGGCCAGCAGCCCGAGGATGCGCCAGGCCGGGTCCTCGGTGCCCACCGGCTTCCAGTGGGCGCTCACCACGATCGGCAGGAAGGCCAGGCTCGCGAGCAGCAGCCCGACATGCAGCACGGCCTGCGCGCGCATGCGCAGGTGGCGCGCGACCCAGTCGGAATACGCGTAGCCCGCGAGCAGCACGACCTGGAAGAACACCATGCAGATCGACCACACCGCGGCCGAGCCGCCGAACCACGGAAGGATCTGCTTCGCGATCAGCGGCTGGACCAGGAACAGCAGGAACGCGCTGCTGAAGATGGTTCCGGCAAACAGGAGCTGGATGCCGGCGCGCCCCATGCCACGCCTACTTGCCGAAGCCGCGTGCGAGGAACACCGCCACCAGCGGGATCAGCGCGATCAGGTGCGCCTGGATCATCACCAGCTTGCGGGTCTTGAGGATCTCGGCCTCGGCCGGCAGCTTGCCGGTGGCGCGCAGCGTCTTGCGCCAGCGGAAGTAGGTCAGCGTCGGGAAGATCGACACCACCCCCACGATGATGAACAGCCCCAGCTTCACGTGCAGCAGCGGGTTGGTCCAGTACCAGGCCGTGCCCTTCACGCCCCACCAGGTGCGCGCGATGCCGGTGGCGAGCACCGCGATGGCGGCGATGCCGTAGACCATGTCGACCTTGGCCAGCCGCTCGACCACCGCCGCGTTGAGCCACTGCACGCGGCACAGCGCGGCCTCGCTGGAAATGAAGACGACCATCGTGAGGATGGCGAGCAGGTGAAGGTACGCAAGGATGGCTTCTAGCGTCATCGGTGGAGCTTTCAGGATGGCTCGCCCCCAGGCTGCGCGCACTTCGTGTCGCTTCGCCAACCCCCTGCCGGGGGCAACACCTGAGGCCCGGCAAAGCCGGTTCCTCGGTGTTCGCGAAAGACCTCAGCGCTGTCGGCGTGGTGAGCGTATCAACGGAATTTCAAATGCAAACACATTGTGACGCCACCGGTGCGCCTCAGGCCCTCCCGCCCCAGAAATCCGGGTTGCCGTATTGCTCCTTGAGGAAATCAAGCCACAGTCGCACCCGCAGCGGCATGTGCTTGGCGCCGGCGAACACCGCGTAGATGCCGTTGGGCGGCGCGGCGAACTCCTCGAGCAGCGGCACCAGCAGGCCGGCGTCGATCTCGGCCTCGACCTCCCAGGTGCTGCGCCACGCGATGCCGTGGCCGGCGAGGCACCAGTCGTGCAGCACCTGGCCGTCGGAACAGTCGAGCGGGCCGCTCGGGCGCAGGTGGATCAGCTCCTGGTTGCCTTCTTCGTTGACGACGCGGAAGGCCCAGCCGCGCGTCTGCGAGGCGTCGCTCGACAGCGTGAGGCAGGCAAAGCGCGAGAGCTCGCTTGGGTGCCTGGGCTTGCCGTGGCGGCGCACGAACTCGGGCGTGGCGACGCAGCGGCGGCGGTTGTCGGCCAGCCGCACGCTCACCAGCGACGAATCGGGCAGGTCGCCCACGCGCACCGCGCAGTCGAAGCTCTCGCCGGTGACGTCGACCACGCGGTCGCTGAGGTTCAGCGAAATGGTCACTTCCGGGTGCAGCGCATGGAAGCGCGGCACCAGCGGCGCGACGTGGCGGCGGCCGAAGCCGGCCGGCGCCGTCACGCGCAGATGGCCGCTGGCCTTGAGGCCGCCGGCGCTCACGCTGGCCTCGGCGTTCGCGAACTCGGCCAGCAGGCGCTGGCAGTCTTCGAGGAAGGCGCTGCCTTCGTGGGTGAGGGTGATGCGCCGCGTGGTGCGCACCAGCAGCTTGACGCCCAGGCGCTCCTCCAGCGCGTCGAGCCGGCGCCCCATGATCGCGGGCGCCACGCCCTCGGCCTTGGCCGCGGCAGTCAGGCTGCCGCGGGTCGCGACCGAGACGAAGGATTCGAGTTGCTTCAGGCGGTCCATGGGGCGGGAACTATATCGCCCGCCAACCTGGGAGCGCCTGCCCTACTCGGGCCGCACGCCCGCGTCGCGCACCGCCGCGCCCCAGCGTGCGTGCTCGGCCTTGATGTACTGCGCCGCCTGCTCCGGCGTACCGCCCACGGGCGTGCTGCCTTCGGCCAGCAGCTGCGAGATGGTCGCGGGCTTGGCCAGCGCCTTGTCGACGGCGGCACTGAGCTTCTTCACGATCTCGGGGCTGGTGCCTGCCGGCGCGACCAGCGCCTTCCAGTCCACCGCCTCGAAGCCCTTGTAGCTCTCTGCCACGGTGGGCACGTCGGGCATCACCGGCAGGCGCTTGGCCGACGTGACGGCCAGCGCGCGCAGGCGGCCGCCCTTCACCATCGAGAGCGCGCCCTGCGGCGTGGCGAACATGTAGTCGGTCTGGCCGCCGAGCAGGTCGGTGATGGCCGGCGCGGCGCCCTTGTACGGCACGTTGAGCACCTTGAAGCCCGCGCGCTTGGCGAGCACCTCGCCGGCCATGTGGCCCAGCGTGCCGGTGCCCGCGAGCGCCTGGCGGATCTCGCCCGGCTTGGCCTTGGCGGCGGCGACCAGGTCGGCCAGCGACTTGAACGGTGCGTCGGCGCGCACAACCAGCACCACGGGTTGCGAGGCCACCACCGACACCGGCGCCAGGTCCTTCAATGCGTCGTAGGGCATCTTCGGGAAGAGCGTCGGGTTTATCGCGAGGTTCGCCGTCTGGCCCAGGCCGATGGTGTAGCCGTCGGGCTTGGCCTTGGCCACCACGTCCATGCCGATGTTGCCGTTGCCGCCAGCGCGGTTGTCGACGATGAAGGTCCACTTGGTGTCGTCGGCCAGCTTCTGCGCGACCAGCCGCGCCACGATGTCGGTGGCGCCCCCGGGCGTGTAGGGAACGATGAGCCGCACCGGCTTGTCGGGCCAGGCCGTATCGGCGAGGGCGGGGGCGGCGTTCAGCCATGCGGCGGCCGCGGCGCACGCCAGCAAGGCGCGCCGTGCATTGGAAAACATGAGTTCAGTCTCCGAGGGTGATGTGTTGTGTTTCGAGCGCGGCGATTTCCTCGTCGCTGTAGCCCACTTCTTTCAGCAGCTCGCGGCCGTGCTCGCCCGTGCGCGGCGGCTGCAGGCGGATGCCCGGGCGTTCGCCGTCGAGCGTGAACGGCATGAGCGGCACCTTCGCCATGCTGCCGTCGTTCATGCGCACCGGCGCGAGGCCGCCGGTGGCGTTGAGGTGCGGATCGTCGAACAGCGCCTGCGGCTTCGTGATGGGCGCGAAGGGCAGCTCGTTCTTCTCGAACACCGCGGCGAGCTCCGCGGCGCTGTGGTTCGCCAGGTGCGAGCGCAGGATGGGCATCATCCATTCGCGCGCCAGCACACGGTCGTTGTTGGTCTTCAGGCGCGGGTCGGCCAGCATCTCGTCGAGGCCGAAGGCCTTGCAGAAGATGGCCCACTGCTTGTCGCTCACGGCCGCCAGGAAGATCTGCTCGCCGTCCTTCACGGTGAACACGTCGTACACCGCCCAGGCCGAGATGCGGCTGGGCATCGGGTCGGCCGCCTTGCCGGTGGCGGCGAACTGCATCATGTGCTGCGCGACCAGGAACACGTTGTTCTCGAACAGCGCCGACTGCACCTCGCAGCCCTTGCCGGTCATGTCGCGCTGGCGCAGCGCGGCCATCGCGCCGATGGCGCCGAACATGCCGCCCATGATGTCGTTCACGCTGGTGCCCGCGCGCAGCGGGTCGCCCGAGCGGCCGGTCATGTAGGCGAGGCCGCCCATCATCTGCACCACCTCGTCGAGCGCGGTGCGGTGGTCGTAGGGGCCGGGCAGGAAGCCCTTGTGGCTCACGTAGATGAGGCGCGGGTTGAGCTTGGCCAACGTGTCGTAGTCGAGCCCCAGCTTCTTCATGGTGCCGGGCTTGAAGTTCTCGCTCACGATGTCGGCGGTGGCGATCAGCCGCAGCGCGGCCTCCACGCCCTCGGGCTTCTTGAGGTCGAGCGCGATGCTTTTCTTGTTGCGGTTGAAGGTCGGGAAGAAGCCCGAGCCCGAGCCCAGCAGGCGCCGCGTGCTGTCGCCCTCGATGGGCTCGACCTTGATGACCTCGGCGCCGAGGTCGGCCAGCAGCAGGCCACAGGTCGGGCCCATGACCATGTGGGTGAACTCGACGACGCGCACGCCCGCGTAGGGCAACGGATTCGACGGGGAATTGGCTTCAGACATGAGCGACGGGTTCCTGGACAAAGCCTTTCGGCAGACCGGCCTCGGGCGTCATGCCGTACACCGGTTCGCCGGGCAGGCCGGCCATGAGCGGCGCGCGCGCCGCGATGAGTTTCTGGATGTCGATGCCGGTGCGCACACCCATGGCCTCGAACATGAAGACCAGGTCTTCGGTGACTGCGTTGCCCGAGGCGCCCGGCGCATAGGGGCAGCCGCCCAGGCCGCCCAGTGACGCGTCGAAGGTGCGCACGCCCTCGTCCCACGCGGCGAGGCAGTTGGCCAGGCCGAGGCCGCGCGTGTTGTGCATGTGGGCCGCGCCGGCGTGCCTGCCGATCTCCGCGCGCAGGCGCCTGAAGAGGCGGCGCACCTGCGCGGGGTTGGCATAGCCCACGGTGTCGGACAGGCCCGATTCGTCGGCGCCGGCTTCGATGCACTGCGCGGCGAGGCGGATCACGTCGTCCTCGGGCACCAGACCCTGCAGCGTGCAGCCGAAGGCGGTGGAGATGCCGGCCTCCAGCTTCGCCTGTGGCGCGATCTCGCGGCGCAGGTCGGAGATGGCGCGCACCTCCTCGACCATCTCGGTGGGCGTCTTGCGCACGTTGGCCAGCGAATGCGCCACGCTGGCCGACACCGGCATGGTGAGCTTGTGCGCGCCGGCTTCGAGCGCGGCCTGCGCGCCCTTGCGGTTGGGCACCAGGGCCATCACCACGAGGCCCGGCAGCGTGACGGCGTGGCGCACCACCTCGGCGGCATCGGCCATCTGCGGCAGCAGCTTCGCGGGCACGAAGGAAGCGACCTCGATCTCGCGCACGCCAGCGGCGTAGAGCGCGTCGATCCAGCGCAGCTTGTCGGCGGTGGGCATGGTGGCCTTGACCGACTGCAGGCCGTCGCGCGGGCCGACCTCGCTGATGAGGACGTCGGGGGTTGTCATCGGATTCTGTCTCCTTGCGCTTGACTGTTCTGTCTTACAGAACTAAATTCCGTTAAACAGAATTAGACCGTCGATCCACCCCGACTGTCAAGCCGCGCCATTCCCTGCCCCTCCCCAGCCATGCCCCGAAAAGCCCAGACCGAATCCGTCTCCGATCTCAACGCCGCCCCCGGCGGCGCCGCCGCGGTCGACCGCGCGCTGAGCCTGCTCTCGGCTTTCCAGCCGGGCGACGAGGCGCTGTCGCTCGCGCAGTTCGCCGAGCGCACGCAGCTCTACAAGAGCACAGTGCTGCGGCTGCTGGCCTCGCTGGAACACGCGCGGCTGATCCGCCGGCAGGACGACGGCCGCTATGCGCTGGGCATGGAGATCGCGCGGCTGCACGGCCTCTACGCGGCCTCGCAGTCGCTCGACCGGATCGTGCTGCCGGTGCTGCGCGCGCTGGTCGCAACCACCGGCGAGAGCGCGGCGTACCACGTGCGGCAGCCCCAGGGCGACAGCTGGGTGCGGCTGTGCCAGTTCCGCATCGATTCGCCGCACGTGGTGCGCGACCACGTGCGCGCCGGCGACCTGCTGCCCAACGACCGCGGCGCGGGCGCGCGCGTGCTGATCGCCTTCGGCCCCGAAGCCGAACTGCCGAGCGGCGCGAAGGAACGCAAGCTCTACGACACCATCCGTGCGCAGGGCTGGTGCGCGCTGGTGGGCGACCGCACTGCCGAGCTGGCCGGCATCTCGGCGCCGGTGCTCCACGCCGACGGCAGCCTCGCGGCCGCGGTCACGCTGACGATGCCCACGCACCGCTATGACGAGCGCTACATCGAGCCGGTGCGCGCGGCGGCCAGGGAACTGAGCGGACAGGTCTGAGCCGGCGAGCCCGCTCGAGGCCCTTGGCGCTGGCCGCCAATTACCTTCATTTCTGTCACGGATAAATCCCGATTCAGTCTCTTACTCGCCAGCAAAGTATCGAATAAAGTTCGTCCCAGGATTGCATTTTTCTCAAGGAGAAACCCACATGACCGCCCGCACCACCGCCCACGGACTCCAGGTCGCGACCGAGCTGCATCGCTTCATCGAGGACAAGGTCCTTCCCGCCAGCGGCGTGGCCAGCGACGTCTTCTGGAAGGGCTTCGACGCCATCGTCAGCGACCTCGCGCCGAAGAACATCGCCCTGCTGGCCGAGCGCGACCGCCTGCAGAGCGAGCTCGACGCCTGGCACAGGAAGAACCCCGGCCCCATCGCCGACATGCCGGCGTACCGCGCCTTCCTCGAGAAGATCGGCTACCTGCTGCCCCAGCCCAAGGGCGTGAAGGCCACGACCGCCAACGTCGACTCCGAACTCGCGCTGCAGGCCGGTCCGCAGCTGGTGGTGCCCATCCTCAACGCGCGCTATGCGCTCAACGCCGCCAACGCGCGCTGGGGCTCGCTGTACGACGCGCTCTACGGCACCGACGCGATTCCCGAAACCGGCGGCGCCGAGAAGGGCAAGGGCTACAACCCGGTGCGCGGCGCCAAGGTCATCGAGTTCGCGCGCAACGTGCTCGACCAGGCCGCGCCGCTGATCAACGGCTCGCACAAGAACGCCACCGGCTACAGCGTGAAGGACGGCAAGCTCGTCGTCGCGCTGCAAAGCAGCAGCACCGGCCTGGCCGATGCATCGCAATTCGTCGGCTTCCAGGGCGACGCCGCCTCGCCGTCGTCGGTGCTGCTCAAGCACAACGGCATCCACCTGGACATCCGCATCGACCGCTCCACGCCCATCGGCAAGAGCGACGCCGCCGGCGTGAGCGACCTGGTGCTCGAAGCCGCGCTCTCCACCATCCTCGACCTGGAAGACTCGGTGGCCGTGGTCGACGCCGCCGACAAGGTGGTGGCGTACTCGAACTGGCTGGGCATCGTCGAAGGCACGCTCACGGAAGAAGTCACCAAGGGCGACAAGACCTTCACGCGCGGCCTGAACGCCGACCGCGAGTACACCGGCGCCGACGGCAAGCCCGTGAAGCTGCACGGCCGCTCGCTCATGTTCCTGCGCAACGTGGGCCACCTGATGACCAACCCGGCCGTGCTGTACGCAGATGGCAAGGAAATCCCCGAGGGCATCCTCGATGCCGTGGTGACCACCACCATCGCCACCATCGACCTCAAGCGCAAGGGCAACTCGCGCACCGGCAGCATCTACATCGTCAAGCCGAAGATGCACGGCCCGGCCGAAGTGGCCTTCGCCAGCGAACTTTTCGGCCGCGTCGAGCAGCTGCTGGGCCTGCCCGCCAACACCGTGAAGCTGGGCATCATGGACGAGGAGCGCCGCACCAGCGTCAACCTCAAGGCCTGCATCGCCGAGGCCGCCGCGCGCGTGGCCTTCATCAACACCGGCTTCCTCGACCGCACCGGCGACGAGATGCACACCGCCATGCAGGGTGGCCCGATGATCCGCAAGGGCGACATGAAGTCCAGCGCGTGGATCGGCGCCTACGAGAAGAACAACGTGCTCGTCGGCCTGTCCAGCGGCCTGCGCGGCAAGGCGCAGATCGGCAAGGGCATGTGGGCCATGCCCGACCTGATGGCCGCCATGCTCGAGCAGAAGATCGGCCACCCCAAGGCCGGCGCCAACACCGCCTGGGTGCCCTCGCCCACCGCCGCCACGCTGCACGCGCTGCACTACCACCAGGTCAGCGTGACCGCGGTGCAGCAGGAACTGGAGAAGATCGACGCCGACGCCGAGCGCGACAACATCCTCAACGCCCTGCTGCAGGTGCCGATCGCGGCGGAGGCCAAGTGGACCGCCGAAGAGCGCCAGCAGGAAATCGACAACAACGTGCAGGGCATCCTCGGCTACGTGGTGCGCTGGATCGACCAGGGCGTGGGCTGCTCGAAGGTGCCCGACATCCACAACGTCGGCCTGATGGAAGACCGCGCCACCCTGCGCATCTCCAGCCAGCACATCGCCAACTGGCTGCTGCACGGCGTGGTCACCAAGGCCCAGGTCGACGAGACCTTCCAGCGCATGGCCAAGGTGGTCGACGAGCAGAACGCAGGCGACCCGCTCTACAAGCCGATGGCCGGCAACTTCACCACCTCGGCGGCCTACAAGGCGGCGCAGGACCTGGTGTTCAAGGGCATCGAGCAGCCGAGTGGGTATACGGAGCCGCTGCTGCATGCGTGGCGCCTGAAGGTGAAGGGCGAGGCCTGATCGCCTTGCCCGGCCCGGCATTGCGCCGGGCCTGACGCACGCAACGAACGGCGCCCGAGGGCGCCGTTCTGCATGCTGGGCGGCCTGCCGTTAGCATCGACGGGCTCCCCTTCGCCTCCCGCCCCTCTTTCCCGATGAACACGAACGCGGCATCGCCGCCTCCGCCGCGCTGGACTTCCTCCGCGGCCGCCATGCTCGTGGCCCTGGCCACCGCCTTCGCCCTGAGCCAGGCCTTCCGCACCGTCGGCGCCATGATGGCCACGCCGCTCGGCAGCCACTTCGGGCTCACGCCGCAGCAGCTGGGCACCTGGGCGGGCACCTTCCATTTCATGTTCGGGATCATGCAGCTCGCGATGGGCGTATCGATCGACATCTTCGGCGTGCGGCGCACGGTGCTGGCGGCCTTTCCTCTGGCGATCGCGGGTGCGGTGCTGTGCGCGATGGCGCCGGACTTCCACGCGCTGCTGCTGGGGCAGGCGCTGATCGGCGTGGGCTGCGCGCCGGCCTTCCTGGCCTGCACGGTGTTCATCGCGCGGCACTTCGATGCCTCGCGCTTCACCGCGATGTCGGGGCTGGTGATGAGCCTGGCCGGCATGGGCATCCTGTTCACGGGCACGCCGCTGGCGCTGCTGATCGAGGCTTCGTCGTGGCGCGCGGGCTATGCGGTGCTGGGGGCGTTCGCTGTGCTGTCTTGGCTGATCATCTTCTGGCGCGTGCGCGAGCCTGCAGGTGCCGCCGATATCGCGCTGCCGGAACGGGCGGAGCGCCAGACGCTGCGCAAGGCCGTGCGCGAACTGCTGCCGCTGTTCGCGATGCCGCACACGCTGGGCCTGCTGTGCTTCGCCTGCGTGTCGTATGCCGCCTTCATCACGCTGCGCGGCCTGTGGCTCGGCCCGGTGCTGCACGAGCGGCACGGCCTCTCGCTGGTGGCCAGCGGCAACGTCGCGCTGGTGATGACTGTCGCCGGCATGATCAGCCCCACGCTCTTCGGCCGCATGGACCCGGGCGGCGCGCGGCGCACGCGCTGGATGATGGGCTGCGCGCTCGCGGGCTCGCTGATGTTCGGCGCGATGGCACTGACGCATTCGCGCGCGATCGACATCGGCCTGCCGATCGTCTACGGCCTTCTCTCGGGCTACAGCGTGCTGCAGTACGCGTACACCAAGAACGCCTACCCGGCAGCCATGACGGGGCGCGCGATGGCGCTGATGAACATGGCGATGTTCCTCGGCGTCTCGCTGATGCAGTGGACCACCGGCGTGGCCGCGTCGTGGGCCGTGGCGAACGGCGTCGAGCCATTCCGCGCGGTGTTCTTCACGGTGGCCGGCATGCTGGCTGCGGGCAACTTGGCGTTCTTCCTGCTGCCGCGCGCGGCAGCACGGCCGGCGGCGCAGCTCAGCGCTTGATCGCAAGCATCAGCACGCCGCCCGCGATCATCGCCACGCCCGCCCATTCGCGGCCCGAGGGCCGCTCGCCGAGGAATATCACGGCGAAGAGCACGACCAGCACCACGCTGAGCTTGTCGACCGGCGCGACGCGCGAGGCATCGCCCACCTTGAGCGCGCGGAAGTAGCAGACCCACGACGCGCCCGTCGCGAGCCCCGAGAGCACGAGAAAGAGCCAGGTGCGCGGCGACAGCTGCAGCGGGTTCGTCCACTTGCCGGTGGCGTTCACGAAGACCAGCAGCACCGCGAAGATGACCACGGTGCGCACCAGCGTCGCCATGTCCGAATCGACACCGGCCAGGCCCAGCTTGGCGAGGATGGCCGTCAGCGCGGCGAAGACGGCCGAGAGGGCGGCCCAGAGAAACCAGTTGGAGGCGGTGAGATTCATCGTGCTTTCTTTCATCGGGGATGGCGCGGCGCCTGCATCATGCGCGATGCGACTTTGCCTCTACCTGACGAACGGCTTAAGGCGTTCTCGCCCAGGCGCGCGCGGATCTCCTTGCGGCTGAGCTGGCGCTTTGTTGCGGCATAGACGTCGTCGCGCCCGTACATGGCCCGGTTGCTCGACTCGCCGAACTCCGGCCGTCCCCATGCACACGTGGTCCTGACGAAGCAGCGCCGCAGCACGTCAAAACGCTTGTCCCAGACACCCGGGGCCCTCATGGGCGGCGTGGTGGCCAGGGTGATCTCGAACCAGTCGCCGTTCACGCGGTGCCATTGCGTGAGTTCGTCGATCACGACGAACGACAGCTCTGCCTTCGTGCCGCCGCGCTCACGCCGTCGAGCCTGTGAAAACCGGCGGTTGGGCAAAAGGATGCCGGTGGCGGGGTGCACGAAAAGCTCCACCCGCGAAGCCTCCTCCAGCGGCACGCGCTCACCGCGGCCCCACCATCCTGCACGCACCAGCACTTGCCCGTCGTGCATCACCGCATCGCGTTCGACGAAGTCTTCGATGTGCTCGAAGATATGCGCCTGCACGACGCTGCGTCGATCGATGGTGCTGCAAAGCTCCGAGTACACCTTGTCCCAAGGCCGGTGCACCTGCTTGTGCAGCCAGCGCTTGAGCGGCGCGAGGTTCTCGTTGAGCCCCTTGGGGTATTCGTAGCCCTGCTTCATGCCCAGTCGCGAGCCGCGCTCCTTGCTGTTGCGCCACTTGCGTCCATCGCCCTGCACGCCGCCACCGCGGCGCGGCCGTTCGACGATGACCTTGTCCATGTCTTCACGCATGGTCAGTCCTCCTGCACGATGTTGCGCGCTGCCTTCTGCAGCGCCACCTTCTGCGCGCGCCGCTCGGCGCTGTGGGTGCGCAGGTGGCGGCCCGCCTTCTGGCTTGCTTCGCGGCGCACCAGCGCTGCCACGACGGGGTTGCGGGGTGCCGCGTTCGACACCGAGAAATAGAACCGGCCCAGACGCTTGTCGTCGTCGCGGGCCCTTCGTTGAGCACTCATGTGCACACACTCCGAAAAACAAAAAGGCCCCGGCGAATGGCTGCGCGGGGCCTTTGTCGATCGGCCTCGGCGGATGCGTGGATGCACGTCCGGCCGGGGCGGTCGGTGTGCGGGTCAGGTGTTCAGGTAACGGTTCATTGGAGGGGTGTGTCGCCAGGGAGGTCGATCGTCGCCGGGCGCGCGGGGAGCAAAAACTGTTGCTGAAAAACGAAGCGCGGATTCTGTAGCTCGCGCGTTCGATGCGCAAGCGTCGCGCATCGCCTGTGTGGCGCAAAGCCTACGTGGAGGGCCGATGAATCCAATCGCGCGCAGGCGACGTATCAGGTTCAAGCGCATTGCGCCTCCGAGCTGTTGGCGGTTTCCACAGAGAGCCTCGAGAACCATCCATCACCTTTCCAGGAGACTTCAATGAAGAAACTCGTGATCGCAGCCAGCGTCTCTGTCCTCCTCGCAGCCTGCGCGGGCGGCATGGGCATGAGCGGCAACGGCAACGGGGCATCGAACCCGATGGTCGGCGGCGCGCCGATGTACCCGACGAAGGACATCGTCGACAACGCGGTGAACTCGAAGGACCACACCACGCTTGTCGCCGCCGTGAAGGCCGCGGACCTCGTCGGCACGCTGAAGAGCCCCGGCCCGTTCACCGTGTTCGCGCCGACCAACGCCGCCTTCGCGGCACTTCCCGCCGGCACCGTCGACACACTGCTCAAGCCCGAGAACAAGCCCACGCTGACCAAGGTGCTGACCTATCACGTGGTGCCCGGCAAGCTCGATAGCGCGGCGCTCATGAGCGCCATCAACGCAGGCGGCGGCAAGGCCACGCTGAAGACCGCAAGCGGCGGCACGCTCACCGCGACGATGAGCGGCGGCAACGTGCTGGTGACCGACGCCAAGGGCGGCACAGCGACGGTGACGATCGCCAACGTCTACCAGTCCAACGGCGTGATCCACGTCGTGAACAAGGTACTGCTGCCGGGTTGATCGGCATCGCTGTGCGTCAGCTGCGCTGCGCGGCCTCGGCCTCGTCGCGCAGCCACTGCGCGAACTCCTGCGCGTCGCGGTTGCCTGCGGCGCGCCTGGACATCTCGATGAAGTAGCCGCGATGCGAGGCAGCGCCCTCGCCCAGCGGCGCCACGAGCCGGCCATCGCGCACCAGCTCGCTCAGCAGGGGCAGCCGGCCGATCACCACGCCCTGCCCCGCCACCGCGGCCGAGACCGCATCGGCGTACTGCGTGAAGCGCAGCGTGCTCTTCATGCGCAGGTCTTCCAGCCCCATGACCTTGAGCCAGGGTTCCCAATCGGCAGTGGGCGCCTCGCTGTGGTCGGGGTACTCGACGGTGAGCAGCGTGAGCTTGGAGAAATCGGAAAGTTCGCGCAGCGACGCAGCCACCTGCGGCGAGCACAGCGGGATCACCGACTCCTCGAACAGCGCCGGCCCCACGCCACGCCCGACGGGCACGAAGCGCACCGCCAGGTCGATGCGGCTGCTTTCCAGGTCGAGCACGTCGAGCGTGGCCGACACGCGCACGTCGACCTGCGGATGGCTGCCGGTGAAGCGCGCCAGCTTCGGTATGAGCCAGATCGACGCGAAGCCCGGCGTGGTGGTGATCGCCACCTGCCGGGGCGCGGAACTCGCGCGCACCCGCGCCGTAGCGTCGCGCAGGCGCTCCAGGCTGTCGGTGACGGCGCGCTGCAGCACGCCGCCGGCCTCGGTGAGCGACAGCGCGCGGTGGCGCCGCTCGAACAGCAGCACGCCCAGGCTGGCTTCCAACTGCTGGATCTGCCGGCTCACGGCCGACTGCGTGAGGTGAAGCTCCGAGGCCGCCAGCGTGAAGCTCAGCCGGCGCGCAGCCGCCTCGAAGCTGCGCAGCAGTTCGAGCGGGGGAAGCTCGACGCCGGTGGCATTGGCGGCTTTCGCATTCTCTGTACGCATGCAACGAGTTCCGAATGACCGTGTGTAAGAAGGGCTCCGGTTCACTATATTCATTCGCATAGTGAATGCAATGGAGCTTGCCATGAGCACCTCTTCTTCCTCTTCGATCACCTCCTCTTCTTCTCCCGCCGTGACCTTCTCGTCCAGCACTTCCCGCTTCCACGTGAGCCTGCCCAAGCGCTCGGTCTTCGCCGTGCCCGACGGCGCGGGCGTGGGCATCGAATGCCGCAGCGGCTCGGTGTGGGTCACGATCGACAGCGACACGCGCGACATCGTGCTGGAGCCCGGCGAGCGCTTCGAGAGCACCGACCACCGGCGCGTGCTGGTGTCGGCGCTGGAGTCGTCGTGCATCACCGTGTCCGACGCGCAGCCGGCCGCGATGCCGCTGCGTTCGCGGGATGCCAGCGCATGGTCGCCATGGCGACTTCGCTCCCACGGGTTGTCCCCGGCTTGACCGGTCTCCATGCGCGTCGAACCATCGATGCCATGAGTTCCGACACCGCTGCACAACCCTTCATCCTCCAGGAGCAGGCCGACGGCATTGCGACGCTGACGCTGAACCTGCCCGCCAAGTTGAACCCCATCGCGCGCGACCTGCAGATCGAGTTGCGCGACGCACTGGAGCGCATGCGCGACGACCGCTCGGTGCGCGCCGTGATCCTCACCGGCGCCGGCAAGGCCTTCTGCGTGGGCGCCGACCTGAGCGCGATGGCGCCGCCCGAAGAGGGCAAGTCGCTCGGCACGCAGACCGCCGAGTGGATGCAGAGCCTGAGCAACCCGCTGATCGAGACGCTGCGCACGCTGCCGGTGCCGGTGGTCGCGGCGGTGAACGGCCCGGCCGCCGGTGCGGGCGTGGGCCTGGCGCTCGCGGCCGACGTGACCATCGCGGCGCGCAGCGCCTATTTCTACCTGCCCTTCCTGCCGAAGCTCGGCATCGTTCCGGACCTGGGCTGCACCTGGGCCATTCCGCGCCGCGCGGGCCGTGCGCGCGCCATGGGCATGGCGCTGCTCGACGAGCGCGTGGGCGCCGGACGTGCGGTGCAGTGGGGCCTGATCTGGGCCTGCGTGGACGACGAGCAACTGCTCGAAGAGGCCAAGGGCATCGCCCAACGCCTGGCCCGCCTGCCCGCGCACGCGGTGCTGGAAGCGCGAGAAGCCTTCGAAGCCTCCGAGCACCACACGCTGAAGGAACAGTTGCACTACGAGAGCGAGCGCCAGCGCGAGCTGATCGACAAGCCCAGCTTCCGCGAGGGCGTGAGCGCCTTCCTGCAGAAGCGCGCGCCGGTGTTCGAGAGCCGCTGACATCCGGACACCGGCGTCCACTGGCGCCGCCCGGGGGGCTGCAGGACAATGCCGCGCATGTCCATCTCCAACGCCTTCTACGCCCAGTCGGGCGGCGTCACCTCGGTCATCAACGCCTCGGCCTGCGGCGTGATCGAGACGGCGCGCCGCCACCCCGACCGCATCGGCAAGCTGTACGCCGGGCGCAACGGCATCATCGGCGCGCTGGCCGAGGAGCTGATCGACACCGGCGCCGAATCGGCCGAAGCCATCGCGGCGCTGCGAACCACGCCATCGGGCGCCTTCGGTTCGTGCCGCTACAAGCTCAAGTCCCTGGAGAAGAACCGGCGCGAGTACGAGCGGCTGATCGAGGTGTTCAAGGCGCACGGCATCGGCTATTTCTTCTACAACGGCGGCGGCGATTCGGCCGACACCTGCTTCAAGGTGAGCCAGCTCTCGCAATCGATGGGCTATGCGCTGCAGGCCATCCACGTGCCCAAGACCATCGACAACGACCTGCCGCTGACCGACTGCTGCCCCGGCTTCGGCTCGGTCGCGAAGTACGTGGCGGTGTCGACCATCGAGGCTTCATTCGACGTGCGCTCGATGGCCGCCACCTCAACCAAGGTGTTCGTGCTCGAGGTGATGGGCCGGCATGCGGGGTGGATCGCGGCGGCCGGCGGGCTCGCGGCGGACCAGGGCATTCCGGTGGTGGTGCTGTTCCCCGAGATCGAGTTCGACAAGGCACGCTTCCTCGCGCGCGTGGACGAGCTGGTGAAGCAGCACGGCTACTGCTCGGTGGTGGTGTCCGAGGGCTGCCACCACCCCGACGGAACATTCCTTGCCGAACAGGGCACGCGCGACGCCTTCGGCCATGCGCAGCTCGGCGGCGCGGCGCCGGTGGTGGCGCAGATGGTCAAGGACGCGCTGGGCCACAAGTTCCACTGGGCCGTGGCCGACTACCTGCAGCGTGCCGCGCGGCACATCGCATCGGCCACGGACGTGCGGCAGGCCTACGAGTTGGGGCAGCGTGCGGTCGAGCTCGCGCTGGAAGGCCGCAACGCGGTGATGCCGACCATCGAACGCATCTCCGACGCGCCCTACGCCTACCGCCTGGGCAGCGCGCCGCTCGAATCGGTCGCCAACGTCGAAAAGCCGATGCCGCGCGACTTCATCTCCGACGATGGCTACGGCATCACCGAGAAGTGCCGCCGCTACCTGCTGCCGCTGATCGAGGGCGAGGACTACCCCGCCTACAGCGGCGGGCTGCCGGTGTACGCGACGCTGCGTAACGACGTCGTCGCGAAGAAGCTGCCGGCCTTCGAGATTTCATGATGTCCACCACTGCAGAGGCTCCGGCCGGCCTGATCGACGCCACGCGCTGCCCGCTGTGCGGCGAGGCGAACCGCTGCGCGATGGAAATCGAGCGCGAGACGGGCCAGGCGCAGCCGCCCTGCTGGTGCATGCAGGTCGACTTCAGCAAGGCGCCTCTCACCAACCTGCCGGAAGAAATGCGCGGGCTCGCGTGCGTCTGCATGCGCTGCGCGACAGGCCGGCAGGCCGATCCGGCTGCCAGGCCGTCTTCTCAGGACGACGCCTGAGGCTCGGGCTGGGCGGGACTCCCGCTGCCCGCTTCCGGCGCTGGTTCCGGCTCGATGTCGCCGGCCACCACCATCGAGGGCGCATCGCCCGGCCGCTGCTGCGTGACCACGCGGTGGATGAACTGCAGCTTGCCCACCGCCGCGCGCGGCAGCACGAAGGGGTAGTAGTCGGGCTGCCCCATGCTGCGCGACAGCTCGTTGAGCACGTTGGTGAGCAGCACCCAGCCGTTGATGAAGTCGAGGAACCTGCCGGCGTCGGGGTCGTCGGGCTGCCACAGGTCGGCAGGCGTGAAGAGGTCGCTCGCGAGCTCGACGTTGGTCGCGTCGACGCCGAAGCTCATCGCGGTGTCGGCCGTGTCGGCCATGTGCAGGTAGTGAGCCCAGGTCTCGGCCCAGTCCTCCCATGGGTGGGTGCTGGCGTAGCTGCTCACGAAGCGGTCGGCCCAGTCGGGCGGCGGGCCCTGCTCGTAGTGCGTCTGCAGCGCGGCGGCGTAGTCGGCGCGCTCGTCGCCGAAGAGGGCGCGGAAGTCGTCGATCCACTGCGTGGGCTGTACCAGCAGGTCCCAGTAGTAGTGGCCGATCTCGTGGCGGAAGTGGCCCAGCAGGGTGCGGTAGGGCTCGCGCATCTCGGCGCGGATGCGCTCGCGCACGGCGTCCTCGGCCTCCTCGGCGTTGAGGGTGATCACGCCGTGCTGGTGGCCGGTCATCACGTGCGGGCCGCCCGGCGTGTTGCTGAGGAAGTCGAAGGCCAGCCCGTGCTCGGGATCGGCGTGGCGGCTCACCACCGGCAGGCCCAGCGCGAGCAGTTGCGAGAGCAGCCGGCGCTTGGCGGTCTCGAGCTTGCGCCAGAGTTCGCCGTTGCCTTCCACCGAGAGATCGGGAATGGTGCGCGTGACGCTGCAGGCCAGGCAGTAGCCGGGCGCGAGGCCATGCGTGTCGGGCGGCGGCTGCTCGCCTTCACGCGCGGCGGGCACCATCCAGTTGCAGCCGGCCGGCGTCATGAAGTTCACGCAGCGGCTGTAGGTCTTGCCGTGCGGATCGCCGAACACGGTGAAGGTGTCGGGCTGCACGCCCGCGCCTTCCGCGGGCGCGAGCGGCATCACGCCGAGCCGCTCGATCACGTAGCCCAGCGGCGTGTGGCATGCCAGGCATTCGCTGTTGCGCAGGAACACGGGGCGCTCGCACTGGCAGCGGTAGGCGCGGCTGACGGTGGGCGCGGCCAACTCGGCGGCGAGGGTGGGCGCGCCTTCCCCTTGCGCTTCGCCGGAGGCAACCGGCTGGGCGTTGGCTTGATCGTCGGATGGAGCATTCATGCGGCAGTTGTCTTGATTGATCTTCCTGACGCGGAAGGGACAGCGGGTGCATTTTGCGGTCGCCCCTTTCATTTGCCGCCGCGCAAAGCCCGATATGCTTGTAGGACGACGGACCCGAGACATTCCGCCGCCCCATGACCTCCCCACCGCCCCAAGAAGCCGCGAGCACGCCGGCCCCGCCCTCCATCGGCACGATGCGCCAGCGCTACGGCGAACGCTACCGCTGGTACCTGCTGCTGTCGGTGATGGTGGGGACGATGGCGTCGATCATGTCCTCGACCATCGTGAACGTGGCCATCCCCGGCATGAGCCACCACTTCTCGCTCGGACAGGAGCGCGCGCAATGGGTGAGCTCGGGCTTCATGGTGGCGATGACGGTGTCGATGCTCACCACGCCGTGGCTGCTGTCGCGCTACGGCTACCGCCGCACCTACGTGGGCACGATGCTCCTGCTGCTGATCGGCGGCATCGTGGGCGGTGTGGCCAACGACTTCTCGCTGGTGCTGTTCGCGCGCGTGGCCGAGGGGCTGGCCGCGGGCGTGGTTCAGCCCATTCCGGCCATCATCATCCTGCGCGCCTTCGAGCCGCACGAGCAGGGGCGCGCCAGCGGCATCTTCGGCATGGGCGTGGTGCTGGCGCCGGCCATCGGGCCGAGCATCGGCGGCGTGCTGGTTGACCTGTTCGGCTGGCGCTCGATCTTCTTCATGGTGGTGCCGTTCTGCCTCGCGTCGCTGTGGCTGGCCTACAAGTTCGTGCCCAAGACCGCGCCCGGCGGCGTGGCGGCTGCGCGCGGCGACGGGCTGGACGCACGCGGACTGGCGCTGGGCACGGTCGGCACGCTGTGCCTGCTCAACGGCCTGGTGGCGCTGCGCGGCGATTCACCGCTGCAGGCGGCGCTGCTGCTGGCGGGCGCGCTGGCCTCGTTCGGCGTCTTCGTGTGGTGGCAGCGGCGCCTCGCGGCCTCGGGCGGCACGCCGCTGATGAACCTGGCGCTCTTCCGCTACCGGCAGTTCGCGATGGGCAGCGTGGTCGCATTCATCTACGGCACGGCGCTCTTCGGCTCGACCTACCTGCTGCCGGTGTACATGCAGGTGGGGCTGCATCTCTCCGCTTCCCACGTGGGCACCATCCTGCTGCCGGCGGGCATCGTGCTGGCGCTCACCATCGCGGGCGTGGGCCGGCTGGCCGACAAGCATCCGACCTGGGTGCTGGTGACCATCGGCCTCGCGCTGCTGGCAGCCTCGTTCGCGCTGATGATGGTGCTGCGGCTGGACAGCGCGCTGTGGCTGCTGGTGGCCTTCGCGATCATCGGGCGCATCGGGCTGGGCTTCATCCTGCCCTCGCTCAACCTCGGCTCGATGCGGCCGCTGGCCAAGCCGCTGATCCCGCAGGGCGCGAGCGCCATCAACTTCGTGCGCATGCTCGGCGGCGCGGCCGGCGTGAGCCTGTGCGCCATCGTGCTGGAGTGGCGGCTCGCGGCGCACGGCGATTCGCTGGCCAACCCGATGACCAGCCCGGCGCGGCTCGCCGCCTTCGACGAGGTGTTCGCGATGCTCGCCGGCCTTTGCGCGCTGGCCATCTGCGCGGCGTGGCAGTTGCGCCGTCCGCCACAGTCAGGGTAAGCACCGAGTAATACGAAAGGACCCATCGTCTCTAATTGTGAGAATTTGTTAAATCAGTTGGGATGGGTCTTACATGCAACGCAGAAGTTTTATCGCATCGACGGCCGTGGCCGCCGCCGGGCTCGCTCGGCTCTCCTGCGCGCAAGCCGCCGAAACGGGGGTGAGCGACAGCGAAGTCGTGCTCGGCAGTTCGGCTGTCCTGAGCGGTCCGCTCGGATCGCAGATCAAGGTCGTGCACAACGGTGCCGCGCTGGCGTTCGATGCCGTCAACGAACAGGGCGGCGTGAACGGGCGCAAGATCAAGATGGTGGCGCTGGACGACGAGCTGAAGCCCGAGAAGGCGCTGGAGAACTACACCAAGCTGCTGAACGACCATCGCGTGTTCGCCTTCTTCGGCTGCGTGGGCTCGGGCACCACGGCCGCCGCGGCGAAGCTGCTGCAGCAGAGCGGCGCGCCCAGCGTGGGCGGCTACGGGGTGGGCGACAGCGCGCGCGAACGCGTCGCGGGCTCGGCCTACTTCGTGCGCGCCAGCAACGCCCGTGAAGCGCAGGCCCTGGTCGAGCACCTGGCGACCATCGGCGTGAACAAGATCGCGATCGTCCACCTCGACAACCCCGGCGGCGCCGAGGCGGTCAAGCTGATCGAGGCGGCCATGGTCCCGCACAAGCTGGTGCCGACTGCCAAGGTGGTCGCCAAGGGCGACGGCTCCGACGCCGCCGCCGCCGGCAAGGCGCTGGCCGACAGCCAATCGCAGGCCATCCTGATGTACCTGGCCGGCACCGTGGCCGGCGAGGTGATCAAGGCCACCTACGCCGCCGGCAGCAAGCCGATGTTCTACGGCATGTCGATCGTGCCGGGCGAAGTCACGGCCAAGGTGGTGGCCCTGCAGGCAGGCGGCCTCGCGATCTCGCAAGTCATGCCCTATCCCTGGGGCGAAGTGGAGACCGTGACGCGCGACTATCGCCGGCTGGCGGAGCGGGCACAGGTGCCGGTGGGTTACGGCAGCTTCGAGGGCTACCTGAACGGGCTGGTGATGATCGAGGCGCTCAAGCGCACCGGCCGCGACCTGACGCGCGCGCGCCTGCATGCGACGCTGCGCGCGCTCAAGTTCCGCCTGGCCGGCATGGACATCGATTTCTCGACCGGCAACACCACCGGCTCGCGCTTCATCGAAATGGTGCGCGTCACGCCCGAGGGCCGCTTCGTGCGCTGAGCGGCGAGCGGATCCGCCGCACGGCCGGCCGGCACTCGCGTCTAATAGCGCCATGTGCCAATTGCTAGGAATGAACTGCAACACGCCGACCGACGTGACCTTCAGCTTCACGGGGTTCGCGCAGCGCGGCGGCCGCACCGACCACCATGCCGACGGCTGGGGCATCGCATTCTTCGAGGATCGCGGGCTGCGGCACTTCGTCGACCACCAGCCGGCCTGCGAATCGCCGGTGGCAGATTTGATCCGGCGCTACCCCATCCAGAGCCGCAACGTCATCGCGCACATCCGCAAGGCGACGCAGGGCGAGGTCAACCTGCAGAACTGCCACCCCTTCGTGCGCGAGCTGTGGGGGCGCTACTGGGTGTTCGCCCACAACGGCGACCTGAAGGAGTTCCGCCCGCGCCTGCACGGCAACTTCCACCCTGTGGGCAACACCGACAGCGAGCACGCCTTCTGCTGGATCATGCAGGAGCTGGCCAAGTCGCACGCGGGCGTGCCGAGCATCGAGGAGCTCACGCTCACGCTGCGCGAGTTGGCCCCGCAGCTGGCGAGCCACGGCACCTTCAACTTCATGCTGTCCAACGGGCAGGCGCTGTGGGCACACGCCTCGACCAACCTCTGGTACGTGGAGCGCCGCCATCCCTTCGTGACGGCGCAGTTGTCGGACGAAGACCTGGAGATCGACTTCGCACAACACACCACGCCCAACGACCGCGTGGCCGTGGTCGTGACCTCGCCGCTGACCACCAACGAGACATGGACACAGTTCGCGCCGGGCGAGCTGCAGGTGTTCGTGGACGGGCAGCGCGTCGGAAACTGAGGCGAGTCAGTCTTTCGACTGACACTTTTTCGCAACATTGCAAGAAAGTATCGACGGGTGGGCGCATACGAGTAAACAATAACGGTTCTCATTTGCAAATTGAACCGTTCATGCCCGCTTCCTTCTTCCATCTCCGGCCGACCGTGGTCGCAACGCTGCTTGCGCTGAATGCCGCGGTAGCTCTGGCCCAGACCACCGCAACGCAGCCGGCGGCTGCGGTGGTTTCGAGCGGCGGCACGCTGTCCACCGTGACCGTCGAAGCCAGCGCCGACGCCTCGGCCGAGGGCCTGACCAAACCCTACGCCGGCGGACAGGTGTCGCGCGGCGGCCGGGTCGGCATCCTGGGCAACCAGGACATGATGAGCACGCCGTTTTCCAGCACCAACTACACCAACGAGCTGATCCAGGACCAGCAGGCCAAGAGCGTGGCCGACGTGCTGCTCAACGATCCGTCGGTGCGCCAGGCTCGCGGCTTCGGCAACTTCCAGGAGCTGTACGTGGTGCGCGGCTTCCCCGTGTACTCCGACGACGTCGCCTACAACGGCCTGTACGGCATGCTGCCGCGCCAGTACATCGCTTCGGAATTCTTCGAGCGCGTGGAAGTCTTCCGCGGCGCCAACACCTTCCTGAACGGCGCAGCGCCCGGCGGCAGCGGCATCGGCGGTGCGATCAACCTGCTGCCCAAGCGCGCGCCCAACGAGCCGCTCACCCGCGTCGGCTTCGGCGTGCAGACCGGCGGCCAGGGCTACGTCAACCTCGACCTGGCGCGCCGCTTCGGCCCCGGCGACAGCCTGGGCGTGCGCGTGAACGCGGTGCGCCGCGAAGGCGGCACCGGCGTGAAGAACGAGAGCCAGCAGCTCAGCGCCTTCAACGTCGGCCTCGACTGGCACAACCGCAACGTGCGCCTGTCGGCCGACTTCGGCTATCAAGACTACGACCTGAAAGACGGACGCCCGAGCCTGACGCCCTCGTCGACGCTGCCGATCCCGCGCGCGCCCGACGCCCGCACCAACTTCGCCCAGCCCTGGACCTATTCGAAGGAAAAGGACAAGTTCGCCACCTTCCGCGGCGAGGTCGACATCACCGACAACATCACGGCCTGGGCCGCCGGCGGCGTGCGCCGCAGCGACGAGGACAACGTGCTGTCGAACCCCACGCTCGCCGACGCCTTCGGCAACACCAGCAACACCCGCTTCAGCAACACCCGCAAGGACCGCATCGGCACCGCCGAGATCGGCGTGCGCGGCAACTTCGCGACCGGCCCGGTGAAGCACGCCGTGGTGGTGTCGGCGGCCAAGTACAGCAACGACCGCGACAACGCCTACACGATCTCGCGCGGCACCATCCGCAACAACATCTACGCGCCGTACGCGTCGCCGTACCCCGTCGCCAATTCCTTCACCGGCAACACGCTGGAAGACCCGCGCCTGACCGACAAGATAGACACGTCGAGCGTGGCCATTGCCGACACCATGGCGTTCATGGACGACCGCCTGCTCGTCACGCTCGGCGCGCGCCGCCAGACCATCGAGCAGACCAGCTACGCCTACACCACGCTCAAGCAGTCGAGCACCTACGACAAGAGCAAGACCACGCCGGTAGCCGGCGTCGTGTTCAAGATCACGCCGACCGTCTCGGCCTACGCCAACTACATCGAAGGCCTCGTCAAGGGCAACGTGGCACCGGGTACGGTCAACGGCCTGCCCGTCACCAATGCGGGCGAGATCTTCGCGCCCTATCAGGCCAAGCAGAAGGAGATCGGCGTCAAGTACGACGGCGGCACGCTGGGCGCGAGCGCGGCGTTCTTCACCACCGACCAGCCCACCTACTATTACGCGGGCCAGACCTACGGCCTCTACGGCAAGCAGCGCAACCAAGGGCTGGAGTTGTCGGTGTTCGGCCAGCCCGCCAAGGGCCTGCGCCTGCTCGGCGGCCTGACGCTGCTCGACGCCAAGCAGAAGAACACGCAAGGCGGCGCCACCGATGGCCTCACCGCCATCGGCGTGGCGAAGCAGCAGGCCAACCTCGGCGCCGAATGGGACGTGCCCGGCGTGCGCAACCTGTCGCTGAACGCCCGCTTGCTCTACACCTCGAAGCAGTACGCCAACGCCGCCAACACGCAGTCGGTGCCGTCGTGGACGCGCTTCGACGTGGGCGCGCGCTACCTGGTCGACCTGGGCAACGGCCGCCTGCTCACGCTGCGCGCGCGCATCGACAACCTCTTCAACAAGTCGTACTGGGCCTCGGTGGGCGGCACGCAGGGCAGCAACTACCTGGTGCTGGGTGCGCCGCGCACCTTCGCGGTGAGCGGCACGATCGACTTCTGATTGACCGCCGCGGCGCGCTCAGCGGCCCTGCTCGCGCAGGTTCGCCTCGAGCGCGTCGATGAACATCGCCGGCACGTCGAAGCCGGTCTGCTCGGTGATCTCCTGGAAGCAGGTCGGGCTGGTCACGTTGATCTCGGTGACCGAGTCGCCGATCACGTCGAGCCCGATCAGCAGCAGCCCGCGCGGCGCCAGCGCGCGGCCCACGGTCTCGGCGATCTCGCGGTTGCGCGGCGTGAGCGGCTGGGCCACGCCCTTGCCGCCGGCCGCCAGGTTGCCGCGCACCTCTGTGCCCTGCGGAATGCGCGCCAGCACGAAGGGCGCCGGCTCGCCCGCGATGATGAGGATGCGCTTGTCGCCCTGCGAGATCTCGGGCACGAAGCGCTGCACCATGATGGTTTCGGCGCCGTCCTTGTTGAGCGTCTCGACGATGGAGCCGAGGTTCAGCGCGTCCTGCTTCACGCGAAAGATGCCCATGCCGCCCATGCCGTCGAGCGGCTTGAGGATGATGTCGCCGTGCTCGGCGTGGAAGTCGCGCACGGCTTGCGCGCTGCGCGTCACCAGCGTGGGCGTGGTGAACTGCGGAAACTCCATGATCGCGAGCTTCTCGGGGTGGTCGCGCAGCGCGCGCGGCTTGTTGATCACCTGGGCGCCCTCGCGTTCGGCCTGCTCCAGCAGGTGCGTGGCGTAGATGTACTCGGCGTCGAAGGGCGGGTCCTTGCGCATGAGCACGGCGTCGAAATCTTTCAGCGCCTTGGCCTCGGAGATGTCGACGCGGTACCAGTCCCTCGCGTCGCCGGTCAGCGTGATCTGCTGCACCGTGGCCGTGACCACGCCGCCCGACTTCCATTGGATGTCCTGCGGCAGGCAGGCCGCGATCCGGTAGCCGCGGCGCTGCGCCTCGCGCATCATCGAGAAGGTCGTGTCCTTGTAGATCTTGAAGTGATCGAGGGGATCGGCGACGAAGAGGATGTTTTTCATCAGGCGTTCTTTCTTGCGTTGCCGGGGCGCGGCGGCCATTGGCATGGGTGTCGGGGCGCGATGTTGCCGGAAGCGGCGATGTCCTTGCCGGCGGGGGCTTTTTTCTCTTCGGCCCACCGCGTCCGGCCTTGTCGCGCAGCGCGCATCCGGGCGATTGTGCCGGGCGCCCAAGGGCGCAGGATGGTCAACAATCTTCGCCCGATAAAGTCAACCATCCGGCACGGGAATTGCGTGTCTCCACCTCCGACAACTCTCGGAGAACCTCGTGGACACATCCATTTCGCAGGGCGGCCCTGCGCTCGATCCCGCCGCCGTGGTCGACGAATTCCTTCGTCTGGTGATGATCCCGGACCCGCAGTCGGCCTCGCGCTTCACCGCGCCCGACATCCGCATCCGCTTCACCGGCAACCGCCCGATGCACGCGCCAGCCGACACCTCGGCCTTCAACGCCCGGCGCTACGCCTGGGTCAAGAAGAAGATCGAGCGCACTGAAACGGTGGCCGGCGGCACGCCCGAGGAAACGGTGGTCTACAGCCTCGGCACGCTCTACGGTGCGTGGCCCGATGGCACAGCCTTCGAAGACAACCGGTACGTCGACCGCTACGTGGTGCGCCACGGCCTGATCGTGCAGATGGACGTCTGGAACGACAGCGCCGAATGGCTGCTGGTGCGCGCCGGGCTCGCCGTGCTGTGATGAGGCCGGCGGCATGACGACGCGCTGGCCCGACCGGCTCCCCACGCACGACCGCTTCGACTACCGGCCCATCACGCGGCGGCCCGACTACGCGTGGCCGAACGGCGCGCGGCTGGCGGTGTACATCGGCTTCAACGTCGAGCACTTCGCCTTCGGCGACGGACTGGGCGCATGCATCGGCCCGGCCTCGCCTCAGCCGGACGTGCTCAACCACGGCTGGCGCGAATATGGCAACCGCGTGGGTGCTTGGCGTTGTCTCGAACTGTTCGATTCGCTCGCGCTGCCGACCGGGGCGCTCGTCAACACCGCGCTGTATGACCACTGCCCGGAGCTGGTCCAGGCCCTGGTGGCGCGCGGCGACGAGCTCATCGGCCACGGCCACAGCAACGCCGAACGCCAGGGCGTGCTCGACGAGGAACACGAGCGCGCGCTGCTGCTGCGCTGCCGCGAACGCATGCTGCGTGAAAGCGGGCAAGCGCCCGCGGGTTGGCTCTCGCCGTGGATTTCCGAAAGCGCCCTCACGCCCGACCTGCTGGCCGAGACCGGCTACGGCTACACGCTCAACTGGTGCCACGACGACCAACCACTGCGCATGCGCACGCGCGGCGGCGGCTCGCTGTGGTCGGTGCCGTACCCGCAGGAGCTCAACGACATCCCGATGATCGTCGGCCGCCTAATGGACGCGAAGGACTTCAGCGCGATGGTGATCGACAACTTCGAGGAAATGCTCGATCAGTCGCGCGCGCAGCCGCTGGTGATGGGGCTGGCGCTGCATCCGTACATCGTGGGGCAGCCCTACCGGCTGAGGCACCTGCGCAGCGCGCTGGAGCGGCTGGCGCAGGCGCGCGACCGGGGCGATGTCTGGTTCACCACGCCCGGTGCGATCGCCGCGCACGTGGCCGGGCTCGAGAAGGAGCGGCCGGGAGAATTCGACTGAGCCGCGCCCGCCCTCGGATCAGATCTCGATCTTCGACCCCAGCTCCACCACCGCGTTGTTCGGCAGCCCCAGGAAGGCCGCCGCACCGCTCGCGTTGTGGTGCATCTGCGCGAACAGCTTCTCGCGCCACGGCGCCATGCCGCTGCCCAAGGTGGGAATCACCACGTCGCGCGACAGAAAGTAGCTCGTCGTCATCTGCTCCAGCTGGCAGCCGCGCATGCGCGCGTTCTCCAGCGCGCGCGGCAGGTCGATGTCGTTCTTGAAGCCGTAGTGGACGATGATCTGCCAGCAGTGGTGGCCCAGCGCCTCGATCTCGATGCGCTTGTCCATCGGGATCCACGGCACCTCGTGGTTGCGCACGGTGACGAACATGTTCTGCTCGTGCAGCACCTTGTTGTGCTTCAGGTTGTGCAGCAGCGCGTTGGGCACCACGCCCGGCTCGGCCGTGAGAAACACCGCCGTGCCGTCGACGCGCGCGGGCGGGCTCACGAACACGGAATCGAGGAAGGACTTCAGGTCGATGGCGTCGGCGTGCTGCGCCTCGCCCATCAGGCGGCGGCCTTCCTTCCAGGTGATCATCAGCGTGAAGACGAAGCCGCCGATCAAGAGCGGGAACCAGCCGCCCTCGAAGAGCTTGAGCAGGTTCGACGCGAAGAACAGGAAGTCGACCACGAAGAAGACCGCGGTGGAGGCGATGCACAGCGCCAGGGGAAGCTTCCACGCATAGCGGATCACGAAGAAAGTGAGCACCGTGGTGATCAGCATGTCGGTGGTCACGGCGATGCCGTAGGCCGCGGCCAGGCTGCTCGACGAGCGGAACATGACCACCGCCAGCACGATGGCCACGAACAGGCCCCAGTTGACCAGCGGAATGTAGATCTGGCCCGCCGTGCGCACGCTGGTGTGTTCGATGTTCAGGCGCGGCAGGTAGCCCAGCTGGATCACCTGGCGCGTCACGCTGAAGGCGCCGGTGATGAGGGCCTGCGACGCGATCACCGTGGCTGCGGTAGCAAGCAGCACCAGCGGAATGAGCGCCCACTCGGGCGCCATCATGAAGAACGGGTTCTTCACCGCCTCGGGGTTCTCCAGCAGCAGCGCGCCCTGGCCGAAGTAGTTGAGCGTGAGGGCGGGCATCACCACCGAGAACCACGCGATGCGGATCGGGCTCTTGCCGAAGTGGCCGAGGTCGGCGTACAGCGCCTCGGCGCCGGTCACGCACAGCACGGTCGCGCCCAGCAGGATGAAGCTGGTGCCGGGGTTGTCCCACATGAACTTCAGCGCGTAGAACGGGTTCAGCGCCTTCAGGATCTCGGGGTGGTGCAGGATCTGCGACACGCCGAGCACCGCGATCGCGATGAACCAGGTCAGCGTCACCGGCCCGAAGAACTTGCCGATGCCGGCGGTGCCGCGCTTCTGCACCACGAACAGGCAGAACAGCACGACCAGCGTGAGCGGAATGACGTAGTGCGTGAAGTGCGGCGACACCACCTCCAGGCCCTCGACCGCCGAGAGCACCGAGATGGCCGGGGTGATGACCCCGTCGCCATAGAAGAGCGAGGTGCCGAAGATGCCGACCACCAGCAGCAGGTGGCGCAGCCTGGGCTTGTCGGCCACCGCTCGGGAGGCCAGCGCCAGCATGGCGACCAGGCCGCCCTCGCCTTCGTTGTCGGCCCGCAGCACGAGCACGACGTACTTGATGGAGACGATGACGGTGAGCGTCCAGAAGAACATCGACAGGATGCCGTAGACGTTCTCGACGGTGAAAGGCACGTGGCCGTGGCCGAACACTTCCTTGACGGCGTACAGCACGCTGGTGCCGATGTCGCCATAGACGACGCCGATGGCGCCGACGATCAGGCCGGCTGAGAGATTTTTGGGGGCTGACACGAAGTCGATGGGAAAAGGGCAGGCTGCTGGAATCGACGCGTCAGGCACGCCGGGCGCGAACGGCGAACTTTAGTTCACCCGGATCGCCCTCCCGCCCTTTTGTTTCCGTTGCTGTGGGGCCGCTATTTTGCCGCCGCCTGCGCCCGGTGCAAGCCGAGGCAGGGAGCCCCCGGCCAATCACTCGTAGATTTCGGCGTCCGGATCGGTCGCTTCCATCTCGTAGCTGGCGGCCACCATGGCCAGCCGGCCGACCACGCCGTACATGTAGAAGCGGTTGGGCGCGCTGGCGCCAGGCTTGGCGCCCGGCTGTGGCAAGTGCGCACTTTCAGAGAAGGCCAGCGGCACGAAGCTCGCGCCCGGCAGCTTCAGGTTCTCGTCGGCGGCGCGCTCGGCGTGCACCCGGTAGAAGCCGCCGACCACGTAGCGGTCCATCATGTAGACCACCGGTTCGGCCACGCCGTTGTGCACGCGCTCGTTGGTGAGCACGCCTTCCTGGACGATCAGCTCCGTCGGCTCGCGCAGGTCGCGGCCGGCGGCGTTCCTCGCGGATGCCGCCGGAACGCTGGCGCTGGCACCGCCGCGCGGCTTGCCGATCAGCGACTCCACGTCCTTGGCGTCGCGAACCGTCACCACGCCGGGGCTGCCGCTTCCGCTGTGGCCGCCCTTGACGACCACGAAGGGCTTCTCGTTGATGCCGTATTCCTTGTACTTGCGGCGCACCTTGGTCAGCACCGCATCCACATGGCTGGTGAGCACGTCGATGCCGCGGCCCTCGGCCACGTCGACGCCCTCGGCGCGCGCATAGATCGGGTTGATGAGCCACGGGTCGATGCCCAGCAGCTTGCCGAAGCGCTTGGACAGCTCCTCGTAGCTGTGCAGGTGATTGCTCTTGCGGCGCACCGACCAGCCCGCATGCAGCGGTGGCAACAGGTACTGCTCGTGTAAATCTTCGAGGATGCCGGGAGTTCCCGCAGAAAGCTCGTTGTTAAGGAGAATTGTGCACGGATCGAAGTTCTTGAGCCCCAGACGCCGCTTGGTGCGCACCACCGGCTCCAGCGTTACGGTCTCGCCATTGGGCAGTTCGATCTTCTTGGGCGACTTGATCGCCGGATCGATCGACCCGATGCGTACGTTGAGCCCCGCCATGTGGAAGATGCGCACGAGTTGCGCGACGTTGGCGAGATAAAAGGTGTTCTTGGAGTGGTTTTCCGGAATGACGAGCAGGTTGCGCGCCTCCGGACAGATCTTCTCGATGGCCGCCTGCGCGGCCTGCACTGCCAGCGGCAGCATTTCCTTGGTGAGGTTGTTCCAGCCGCCCGGAAAGAGGTTGGTGTCGACCGGCGCCAGCTTGAAGCCCGCGTTGCGGATGTCGACGGCGCTGTAGAAAGGCGGCGTGTGCTCCATCCACTCGAGCCGGAACCAGCGCTCGATGGCAGGCATCGAGTCGAGCACCCGCTGCTCCAGTTCGTTGATCGGGCCGGTCAGGGCGGTGACGAGATGCGGAACCATGCAGCGGCCTTGTTGGTTTTGTGCTTAAAGGTGGAGTGGAATTGTAGGATTTGGGGTTGGTCGCCCCAATGACAAGACCGCGCGCGGACGCATCGGATCGACCGCTCCCGTGCGGAACATCAGGTCCGGACTTCGCCTTGCCCCAGCACCACGTACTTGAGCGAGGTCAGTCCCTCGATGCCCACCGGGCCGCGCGCATGGAACTTGTCGGTGCTGATGCCGATTTCGGCACCCAGCCCGAACTCGAAGCCGTCCGCGAAGCGTGTGCTCGCATTGACCATCACGCTGGCCGAATCGACCTCGCGCAGGAAGCGCTGTGCATGCACGTGGTCGCGCGTGACGATGGCGTCGGTGTGGTGGCTCGAGTAGCGGTTGATGTGCGCGATGGCCTCGTCCACGCCGGCCACCACCCTGATGCTGATGACCGCGGCGAGGTACTCCTCGTACCAGTCGGACTCCACCGCGTCGACGATCTTCGCCGGCGGGTTCACCGCGCCCAGCGCCTCGCTCTCGCGCAGGATGGCAACGGCCGCCGGGTCGCAGCGCATTTCCACGCCCTTGGCCGCGAAGATGGCGGCGATCTCGGGCAGGAAGTCCTCGGCCACCGCGGCCGACACCAGCAGGCCTTCGGCGGCGTTGCAGGGGCTGTACTTCTGGGTCTTGGCGTTGTCGACGATGCGCAGCGCCATCTCGAACTCGGCCGTGTCGTCCACGTAGACGTGGCAGTTGCCGTCCAGGTGCTTGATGACCGGCACCTTGGCGTCGCGGCTGATGCGCTCGATCAGGCCCTTGCCGCCGCGCGGGATGATCACGTCGACGAATTCCGGCATGGCGATCAACTGGCCGACGGCCTCGCGGTCGGTGGTCTGCACCAGCTGCACCGCCTCGACCGGCAGCCCGGCCTCTCCGAGCGCCTCGGACACCAGGACCGCCAGCGCCTTGTTCGAGTCGATGGCCTCCGAGCCGCCGCGCAGGATGGCGGCGTTGCCGCTCTTGATCGCCAGGCTCGCGGCCTCGATGGTCACGTTGGGCCGGCTCTCGTAGATCATGCCGAACACGCCGATCGGCACGCGCATCTGCCCCACGCGGATGCCGCTGGGCTGCTGCTTCATGCCGATGATCTCGCCGATGACATCGGCCATGCCGGCGAGTTGCTCGCAGCCCTGGGCGACGGTCTCGATGACCTTGGGCGTGAGCTTCAGGCGATCGACCATCGGGGCAGGCAGGCCGGCGGCGGTGGCGCGCTCCAGGTCCTTCTGGTTGGCGACCGCGAGCGCCGGGCCGGCTTCGCGCAGGCGGCGGGCCAGCGCCTTCAGGGCCTTGTTCTTGCTGGCCGCATCGGCACGGGCCATGAGGAATGCGGCGGTCTTGGCTTGCAGACCCAGGGTCTGCATGTGTTCGCTTACGTTGAACGCGTTCATCGGGCTATTTTCCCACGCCGACCCGCCGCCCGGCTGGCGCAGGCCTTTTGGCGGCTGGAGCCGCCAGCCCGCTTCGCCGGGCAGCCTTCAGGCGCGCCGAGGGGCGCCGCCCGCGCTGCCGCAGGCGCGGCACAGCATCAGCGCCAGCCGCTGCAGCGCCTGCCAGCCGCTGGCGGGCCAGTCGGGCTGCTTCAGCCCCTTCACGATACCGTCCACCACGTGCGCGGCTCGCAGCAGGCGCGCCAGCATGCGGTCGTCCAGGCGCGGCAGCACGCGCTCGAAGGCGCGCTCGCGCGGGCCCCAGATGCGGTTCTCGCGCAGCGCCATCGGCAGCGGGCGCCCCGAGGCCATGGCGTCCTTCACGCGCTTGAGGGCGCGGATGTCCTCGGCGATCGCGTAGTGCACCAGCACTTCGGCCTCGCCCTCGGCCTGCAGGCCGTCGAGCATGCGCGCCACGCGCTGCGGATTGCCCGCCAGCACGGCCTCGGAGAGCTTGAAGACGTCGTAGCGCGCCACGTTGTTGACCGCGCCTTCCACCTGCTCCCAACTCAGCTCGCCGGCCGGATGCAGCAGCGCGAGCTTCTGGATCTCCTGGTGCGCTGCCAGCAGGTTGCCTTCCACGCGATCGGCGAAGAACTGCAGCGTGCGCTGGCCTTCGTCGCCGGGCATCACGCGCTGCCCCTGCTGGCCCAGCCGCTGCGCGATCCACTGCGGCAGCGCGTTGCGCTCGATGGGGTCGACCTGGATACTCGCGCCGTTGTTCTCCAGCGCCGAGAACCAGGCCCCGGTGCGCGTGGCCTTGTCCAGCCGCGGCAGCATCACCAGCGTGAGCGTGCTGTCGTTGCCGGGCGCCGCCTCGGCCAGCTGCTGCAGGGCTGCGCTGCCGTCCTTGCCGGGCTTGCCAGAGGGAATGCGGATCTCGACTATCTGCTTGTCGGCGAACAGCGAGAGCGAGCCGCCGGCCGCGAGCACCGCGCTCCAGTCGAAGTGCGCGCCGGCCACCGTGTAAGAGCTGCGCTCGGTGTAGCCCTGCGCGCGCGCTGCCGTGCGGATGGCGTCGGCCGCCTCCTGCGCGAGCAGCGGCTCGTCGCCGTGGATCGTGTAGAGCGGCTTCAGGCCCTTCTGCAGATGGGCCGCGAGCTGTGCGCTGGCAAGTTGCATGGAAACGAAGGACCCGCCTCAGATTTCCTTGAGCGCCGCAAGCCGGCGCATCAACTGCTGTGCGATGTCCGACTGCATGTCGCGGAACAGCAGGTCGGCCTCGCCTTCCTTGGCCAGCGCGTTGGTCTCGTTGAAGCTCAGGTCGCGCGTCTGCGAGACGTCGGTGGGCGGCAGCAGGTCCTTGCCGCCCGGGGTGCGCAGCTTGAAGCGCACCTTCAGCTGAAGCTGCAGCTCGCGCACGAGGCCCGCCGAATTGGTAGAGATCACGATGCGATTGCGGTCCTCGCCCAGGATCTCGAGCACGACGTCGGCCTTGGATGCGTCCTCGGCCGACATCACCGTCACGGAGCCCGTGGCCCGCAGCTCGCGCCGGATCTGGTTGATCATGGCCGAGTTGCCCGACACCGACAGCGACTTGAACGCGAAGACAGGTGCCTCGCGCAGCTTGAAGCCGCAGCCGGCCAGGCCCAGCGAGGCGCCGGCCGCCAGCCCGAGGAGGAGGCCGCGGCGCGGCAGCGAGACATTGCGAGTGTTCATGCTTGCTTGGTTGATTGAGCCGTTCGTCCGGCGTTTCAGATGACCACGTTGACCAGGCGGCCCGGAACCACGATCACGCGCTTGGCGGACGCCCCCTCGGCGAAGGCCACGAAGTCGTCGCAGGCCAGCGCGAGCTTCTCGATCTCGTCCTTCGAGGCGCCTGCCGGCACGCTGAGCTTGCCGCGCAGCTTGCCGTTGACCTGCAGCATGAGCTCGATCTCGTCCTGCACCAGCGCGCCCACGTCGACCACGGGCCAGGGCGCGTCGAGCAGGCCGCCCAGGTCCTTGTCGTAGCCGAGCTCGCTCCACAGCTGCTGGGCGATGTGCGGCGTGGCCGGATAGAGGCAGCGCAGCAGGATGCCGAAGCCCTCGCGCAGTGCCGCGGCGTCGCCCGCGCTGCCGTCGGGCTTGAAGCCTTCCAGCGCGTTGAGCAGCTTCATCGCGCCCGACACCACCGTGTTGTATTGCATGCGCTGGTAGTCGTAGTCGACCTGGCGCAGCACGGTGTGGACCTCGCGGCGCAGCGCCTGGGCGTTCTTGCCGAAGGCCTGGCCGGCGAGTGCGACGGGCGCCACGTCGGCCTGCGCCACGCCGAAGTTCCACACGCGGCGCAGGAAGCGGAAGCTGCCCTCGACGGCCGCGTCGTTCCACTCGAGCGTGGCCTCGGGCGGCGCGGTGAACATGGTGTACAGGCGCGCGGTGTCGGCACCGTATTTCTCGATGAGGTCCTGCGGGTCGACGCCGTTGCGCTCGCTCTTGCCCATCTTGCCGACGCCGCCGTATTCCACCTTCGTGCCGTCGGCCGCGGTGCCGCCGACGATGCGGCCCTGGGCGTCGAGCACGGGTGTGACTTCGGAGGGCGGGAAGTAGTCCTTGCCGCCCTTCGCGTTGCGCGCGTAGAAGATGTGGTTGAGCACCATGCCCTGCGTCAGCAGCTTGCTGAAGGGCTCGTCGGCCTTCAGCAGGCCGAGGTCGCGCATCACCTTGGTCCAGAAGCGCGCGTACAGCAGGTGCAGGATGGCGTGCTCGATGCCGCCGATGTACTGGTCCATCGGCATCCAGTAGTCGGCGCCCTCGGCCACCATCGCCGCGTCGTTCTTCGGGTCGCAGTAGCGCATGAAGTACCACGACGAGTCGACGAAGGTGTCCATCGTGTCGGTCTCGCGCCGCGCGGGCTTGCCGCACACGGGGCAGACCACGCCGGCGTGGAAGCCCTCGTGCTTGTGCAGCGGGTTGCCCGAGCCGTCGGGCACGCAGTCGGTCGGCAGCACCACCGGCAGGTCCTTCTCCGGGACGGGCACCGCGCCGTGCTCTTCGCAGTGGATGATCGGGATCGGCGTGCCCCAGTAGCGCTGGCGGCTCACGCCCCAGTCGCGCAGGCGCCAGGTGGTCTGCATCTCGCCCAGGCCCTTCTGGCCCAGCGCATGCGCCACGGCTGCAACGGCCTCCTTGTAGGTCATGCCGCTGAAGTTGTCGGAGTTGATGGTCACGCCGCGCTGCTTGTCGGCGTACCAGTCCTGCCACTTGTGATAGTCGAAGTGCGGCTCGTCGTCGACCAGCACCACCTGGATGATCTCGATGCCGTACTTGTTGGCGAAGGCGAAGTCGCGCTCGTCGTGCGCGGGCACACCCATCACGGCGCCATCGCCGTAGCTGATCAGCACATAGTTGCCGACCCATACCGGCACCTGCTCGTCGGTGATCGGGTGCATCACCGTGAGGCCGGTGGGCACGCCCTTCTTCTCCTGCGTGGCCAGCTCGGCCTCGGTGGTGCCGCCGCTCTTGCATTCCTCGATGAAGGCCGCGACCTTGGGGTCGAGCGTGGCGGCATGCGCGGCCAGCGGGTGCTCGGGCGCGACAGCGCAGAAGGTCACGCCCATGATGGTGTCGGCACGCGTGGTGAACACGTACATGCGGCCGTCCTGGATCAGCTTGCCGTCGGCGCCCTTGATGTCGTGCGTGAAGGCGAAGCGCACGCCCTCGCTCTTGCCGATCCAGTTCTCCTGCATCAGCTTGACGCGCTCGGGCCAGCCCGGCAGCTTGTGCTGGGTGTGCTCGAGCAGTTCCTCGGCGTAGTCGCTGATCTTCAGGTAGTAGCCCGGGATCTCGCGGCGCTCGACCGTGGCGCCGGTGCGCCAGCCCTTGCCGTCGATCACCTGCTCGTTGGCCAGCACGGTCTGGTCGACCGGGTCCCAGTTGACCACCTGGGTCTTGCGGTAGGCGATGCCCTTTTCGAGCATCTTCAGGAACAGCCACTGGTTCCACTTGTAGTAGCTCGGGTCGCAGGTGGCGATCTCGCGGCTCCAGTCGATGGCCAGGCCCATGGCCTGGAGCTGGCCCTTCATGTAGGCGATGTTCTCGTAGGTCCACTTGGCCGGCGGCACGCCGTTCTTCAGCGCCGCGTTCTCGGCCGGCAGGCCGAAGGCGTCCCAGCCCATGGGCATCAGCACGTTGTAGCCGCTCATGCGCAGGTAGCGCGTGAGCATGTCGTTGATCGTGTAGTTGCGCACGTGGCCCATGTGCAGCTTGCCGCTGGGGTACGGCAGCATCGAGCAGGCGTAGTACTTCTTGCGGCTCGCGTCCTCGGTGACGCGGTAGGCATCGGCGGCGCTCCATTGCGCCTGGGCAGCGGACTCGACGTCGCTGGGTTTGTAGCTGGGATTCATGGCGGTTCGGCAAGAGCCCGGCTCGGAAGCGGCCGGGAACGCGGGATTATCGCGCCGGACTAGACTCGCCCCCAGGCTGCGCGCACTTCGTGTCGCTTCGCCAACCCCCTTCCGGGGGCAACACCTGCGGCCCGGCGAAGCCGGTTCCGCGGCGTTTCGCGAAGAATGCATGCCTGCCCGTTACCTGACGCGGACGAAAAACACACCATGAAACTGCGCCTCAAACACCTCGCCCTGGCCCTCGCGGCCGCCGCCAGCCTTGCCGCCGCTCTCACCACCCCCGCCTGGGCCCAGCAGAACGACAAACCCCTGCGCATCGTCGTGCCCTTCGCCACCGGCGGCGCGCAGGACGTCATCGCCCGCTACCTGGGCGCCAAGCTCACCGACAAGCTCGGCCAGCCGGTCATCATCGACAACAAGGCCGGCGCCGGCGGCATCGTGGCCGCCGATGCGGTGGCCAAGGCGACCGACGGGGCCACGGTGCTGCTGGCCACCGGCGGCGCGGTAACCATCGCGCCGCACCTGCAGGCCAGGCTCCCCTACGACCCGGTCCACGAGCTGGTGCCGGTCGCCCTGGTGGCCGACACGCCCATGACGCTCTCGGTGCGCGCCGAAAGCCCCTACAAGACGGTGGCAGACGTGCTGCGCGACGCCAAGGCCAGGCCGGGCCAGGTTACCTACGCGTCGACCGGCAACGGCACCGTCTCGCACCTGACCGGTGCGCTGCTGGCCCAGGCCAGCGGCGTGAACCTGCTGCACGTGCCCTACCGCGGCGCCGCGCCGGCCCTCACCGACCTGCTCGGCGGCCAGGTGGCGACCATCGTGACCAGCGTGGCCTCGATCGAGCCCATGGTCGCCAGCGGCAAGGCCCGCGTGCTGGGTACCTTCTCGCGCGCGGCGCTGCCGAGCATGGGCTCCGCCCCGACCATCGGCGAGGCGACGGGCCTGCCGGGCATGGAAGTGCCGGTCTGGGTCGGCGTGATGGCGCCCGCGCGCATGCCGGCGGCGAGCGTCGAGAAGCTTTCCGCGGCGCTGGTCGAGGTGTGCAACCTGCCGGAGACGAAGCAGCGCTTCGCCCAACTGGGCGCGGTCAACACCTGCGGCGGGCCTGCAGCGCTCGGCAAGGTCGTGACCGAGGACAGCCAGCGTTGGGCCAAGGTGATCAAACAGGGCGGAATCAAGGTTGACTGAGGCCGCTGCAGGCAAGAAGTACCGCGTCGGCATCGCCGGCGCCGGAGCGATCGCGCTGGCCAACGCAGCTTGGCTGCGGCGGGCAGGCCATGGCGTCACGATCTGGTCGCCGGGCGGCCGGGGCGCGGATGCCCTGCGCACGCAGCCGCTGGAAGCCGGCGGCATCGAGTCTTTCTCGGTGAACGTCGAGGTCGCAGACGACGCAGCCGGGCTCTGCGCCGCCTCCGACGTGCTGCTGATCGCCCTGCCGGTCAACGGCCACAGGCGCGTGATGGACGCGCTGCTGCCCTTCATGCGCGACGGCCAGGCGGTCATCGTCAGCTCGATGGCCTCGCTGTCCTCGCTCTACCTGCACGAAGCCGCGGTACGCGCGGGTTTGCAGCGGCTCACCGTCGCCAGCTTCGGCACCACGGTGCTGACAGCGCGCCGCGAGTCCGGCACGCAGGTGCGCGTGATGACGCGGCGCAAGGCGGTCGGCGTCTCCGCCCTGCCCGCCGGCCGGGTCGACGAAGCCGTCGCGCTGTGCACGGAGCTCTTCGGCGAAGGCTTCTCCGCGCAGGGCAGCGCGCTCGCCAGTGCCCTGGGCAACGTCAACCCGCAGTCGCACGGGCCGCTCGCGGTGTTCAACTGGACGCGCATCGAGCGCGCCGAGAACTGGCCGCAGTACCACTGCATGACGCCTGGCGTATCGCGCGCGATCGAGGCACTCGACGCCGAGCGCCGCGCCGTGGCGGCCGCCTTCGGCATCGAGCTCGGCCCCATCGAGGCGCATTTCGCGCGCTCCTTCGGTACCACCGCCGAGAAGCTCGCCGACATTGCCGCCGAACTGCACGCCAAGCGCGGCGGCCCGCCCGGCCCCACGCAGACGGACACGCGCTACCTGAGCGAGGACATGCCCTACGGCCTGGCCTTCGTCGAGGCGCTGGGCGCCATCGCGGGCGTGCCGACACCCGCGACCCGCACCATCGTGGACGCGGCATCGCTGGTCAACGGCATCGACTACCGCCGCGAGAACGACCTGGTCGGGCCACTGGGCCTGGCCGGCGAAACCGTCGCCAGCCTGCTCTCCCGCCTATGAAGCGTTGGAGGTGTCGGCTTCGGGGAACACCGGTTCCCCGAGGTTGAGCATCAGCCGGTTGGCCCAGGCGAAGATGGCGACCGAGTGGATCAGGTCGAGGATTTCCAGCTCGCCCAGCCCCACGTCCTTGAGCTTGCGAACATCGTCGGCCGTGACCTTGTCGGGCTCGGCGCCCAGACGGATCGAGAAATCGACGATCGCCTTCTCGCGTTCCGTGGTGCCGGCGCCCGCGGGCTCCTCGAACACCTGCGAGATCACGTCGTTGCGCCTGGCCAGCTGCTCGAAGCGCTGCGCGTGCACCGAGGCGCAATACACGCAGCCGTTGACGCGCGACTCCACCGTGGCACCCAGCTCGCGCTCGGCGCGCGGCATGCCGCCCGGCGCGAACATGATCGCGTTGAAGGCGATGGAGCGCTGCAGCAGTATCTCGGGCTGGTGCGCCAGCACCAGGAAGTAGGGCGAGGTGCGCGCCTGCGGGCTCATCTCGTCCAGCGCCGCCAGCTGCTCGGGCGTGGCGGTGTCGACGTTCACCGTGTCCAGCCACGGCTTCCACTTGAGCACTTCGTTGGTGAAGCCCTTGATGCGGATCGGGGCGCTCATGCTGCGGCCTCCAGCGCGGCCAGCGCCTTCAGCCCCGCGGCGACGCGGATCTGGTACGAGAGGAAGGCGATCAGCTGGCTCATCGCCACGATGGCGGGCGTCGACAGGCCGCTGGCGGCCAGCGACTGCACGGCGGCCTTGTCGCCCTCGATGGGGCGCTCGATCAGCTTGCCGGTGAAGGCCAGCACGGCCTGCAGGCGGGCGTCGGCGACGGGCTTGCCGGCATCCACCGCCGCGACCACGGCGGCGTCGGCTCCTTCGGCCACGAGCCGGTCGCGGTAGTGCACCGCCAGGCTGTCGGCCTTCGACACGCAGCAGGCATGCAGCGCCACCAGCAGCCGCTCGGTCACCGAGATGCCCTCGACGGAAGGGGAAAACATCGCGTCGTAGCTGCCCTGCGTCGCGGCGAGCACCTTTTCGCGCTGGCGGCGCAGCGTCCAGTTGGGTTGGTCCGGCGTCAGGGGGACGACGGCGTCGATCACATCGGAAGTGCTTGTCATGGTTCGGTCTCTTCTCAATTTCTTTCCTTGGGCGGCAGCGCAGGGGTCCATTCGTCGCCGAAAAGCTCCGGCTCGGCGAACTCCTGCAGGTAGGCCCAGTGCTGGTCGAAATCCTCGCGGTAGAACAGGCTGGCGATGCCACTGGCCAGCCGCTTGGCGCCGTCGCTGATGGCAGGGATGTCGCCCGACACCGTGCCGTGCGACAGCGCCGCCGGGTAGCAGAAGCAGTGGATGCGCCCGAGCCCCGGGCATTCGCCGGGCGTGCGCGCCTTGAATTCGAAGGACGGGCCGAGGTCGGGGGAGTCGGACAGTTCCTGGTCTTCGTCGCCCGGGGCGGGCGTGAAACGGTCCTTCCAGGTTCGCACGTGGGGCGCGATGGCGGCGAACTCGGGGCGGTTCGGCCAGTCGACCTTGAAGCCGGTCGAGACGATCAGGAAGTCGAACTCGAAATCGCCCTTGGGCGTCGACACCACCATCGCGTCGCCCTTCGATTCGACCGACAACACCGGGCAGCCGAAGTTGAAGAAGGCATTGGAATGGCGCGACACCCGCAGCGTGCTGCCGTGCGGCGGCGGCACGTTCAGCACGTTGATGTAGTGGCGGATGCGCCACTTGAGCTCGTCGGGCAGATCGTAGTGCCCCTGCGTGAGGCCCGGCACGCCCGCGCCCTTGCCCTTGTTGACGCGCGGCAGGTCGGGGCGGCGGATCAGCAGCTCGACGCTGTGGGCGCCGGCCTCCAGCGCGGTGGCGGCGCTGTCCATGGCCGAGGAGCCCGCGCCGATCACGCCCACGCGCAGGCCCTTGAGCTTGCCGTAGTCCATCTCGTCGGAGGAATGCGCCCACTTCGAGCGCGGCAGGGCGTCCACGAAGGCCGGCACGGCCGGGCCGCCGAGGCCATCGCGCCCGGTGGCCAGCACCAGGCGACGGGCCAGCACGCTGCTGACTTCGCCTTCGCTCGAGCGCAGGTCGAGGCGCACGCCGGTCGCGTCGGGCAGGGGATGGATCGCCGTGACCGTCATGCCGTTGCGCACGTCCACGTTCATCACGCGGCGGTACCAGACGAGGTAGTCCATCCACTGCAGGCGCGGGATCTTGTCCATCGCCGCCCAGGCCTCCAGCCCGAACTGGGCCTCGAACCAGGCGCGGAAGGTGAGCGCGGGCAGGCCCAGTGCGGGACCGGTGAGTTCCTTGGGCGAGCGCAGCGTCTCCATGCGGGCGGTGGTGGCCCACGGGCCTTCGCTGCCGGCGGGCGAACGATCGAACACCACGGCGCGGATGCCCAGCTGCGCCAGCGCCACCGAGGCGGCCAGCCCGGCCTGCCCGCCGCCGATGATGGCCACGTCGATCATGGCCTCGCCATTGGCGGCCTGCCGCGGCGGCATCCAGTTGCGGGCGGGCCAGCCGAGGTAGGAAAGGTCCTGGGCGAGCCGGGCCTCGAGCGCGGCCAGGGAGGAAGAAGGGGAAGCGGGATCTGGAATCGTCATTTTCAAAACCGGGAACGGCGCTCAGTGTAGAAAGCTTCACGCCCCCCATGCCGTGCTCCGACGCCCGCATGACCGTATCACTGGCCCGGATTTCGCATGCCACAATGATTTTCAGACCACAGGGACCGGCATGGCCAGCAGCAAAACCGACGGCAGCGACAGCGAATGGTGGCGCGGCGCGGTGATCTACCAGATCTACCCGCGCAGCTTCATGGACAGCAACGGCGACGGCATCGGCGACCTGCCGGGCATCACGTCCCGGCTGGAGCACGTGGCCGGCCTCGGCGTCGACGCCGTCTGGGTCTCGCCCTTCTTCCGCTCTCCGATGAAGGACTTCGGCTACGACGTGTCCGACTACCGCGCGGTCGATCCGCTCTTCGGCACGCTGGCCGACTTCGACGCCATGCTGGCGCGGATGCACGCGCTGGGCCTGAAGCTCATCATCGACCAGGTGCTCTCGCACACTTCCGACCAGCACGCCTGGTTCTCCGAAAGCCGCAGCTCCCGCGACAACCCCAAGGCCGACTGGTACGTGTGGGCCGACCCGAAGCCCGACGGCACGCCGCCGACCAACTGGCTCTCGGTGTTCGGCGGCCCGGCCTGGCAGTGGGACTCGCGCCGCCGCCAGTACTACCTGCACAGCTTCCTGGCCGAACAGCCCGACCTGAACTTCCACTGCGCCGAAGTGCAGCAGGCGCTGCTGGGCGAGGTGCGCTTCTGGTGCGAGCGGGGGGTGGACGGCTTCCGCTTCGACGCCTGCAACCACCAGTTCCACGACGCGCTGCTGCGCGACAACCCGCCGGCCTCGCTGGCCTCCATCGGCGAGGTCAGTACGGTGCGCGCCGACAACCCGTACGCGATGCAGCAGCACCTGTACGACAAGAGCCAGCACGAGAACCTGGCGTTCCTCGAAGGGCTGCGCCGGCTGCTCGACGAGTACGGCGCGGTGGCGCTGGGCGAGGTCGGCGACGAGAACGCGCCGCCGGTCATGGCCCAGTACACCGAACTCGGCAAGCGCCTGCACCTGGCCTACAGCTTCAGCCTCCTGACGGCCGACCACAGCCCCGCGCACCTGCGCCACCAGGTCGAGGCGCTCGACAGCGCGCTGGCGCCCACCGGCGGCTGGGGCTGCTGGGCAGTGTCGAACCACGACGTGCCGCGCGTCGCCACCCGCTGGAGCGGCGGCGGCGCGCCCGACACGCGCCGCGACCGGCTCTGGCTCGCACTGCTGCTCTCGCTGCGCGGCAGCGCCAGCATCTACCAGGGCGAGGAACTGGGCCTGACCGAGGCCGAGGTGCCTTTCGAGCTGCTGCAGGACCCGTACGGCCGCGCCTTCTGGCCCGAGTTCAAGGGCCGCGACGGCTGCCGCACGCCGATGCCCTGGACCGGCGAGGCGCCCAACGGCGGCTTCACCACTGGCACCCCCTGGCTGCCGGTATACGGCCCGCACCTGCCGCTGGCCATCGAACGCCAGGCCGCCGACGCCGATTCGATGCTCGCCTTCAGCCGCACCCTGTTGAGCTGGCGGCGCACCCAGCCGCTGCTGCGCACCGCCGGCATCCGCTTCTTCGACACGCAGGAGCCGCGGCTGCTGCACTTCGAGCGGTACGGCGACGGCGCTTCGCCGCTGCAGGCGATCTTCAACTTCAGCGGCGAGCCCGTGTCGATGCCGCTGCCGGACGGACTGACACCTCTTGTCGGACAGCCGCTGGCGGCGACCTCCGTCATCCACACCTCCGACGGAAAGCGCATGCTGCAACTGGCGCCGTACGGCGTCTTCTTCGGCGCGTCCGCCGGGGAAGGATGAAGCCGAGCCCGATCACCATGCCCTTGAAGCCGCTGCCAGAGTCCGAAATCCACGCGCTGATGCGCGCGGAGCATGGCGATGCCTTCGCCGTGCTCGGCCCGCACGAGACGCCCGAAGGCCTGGTCGTGCGCGCGCTGCTGCCCGGCGCCCAGCATGTGGCGGTGGTGCATTCGCGCACCGGCTGGCCGCTGTCGATACTCACGCGCCACCCGGAGTCCGACCTGTTCAGCGGCCTCGTTCCGGCCGCCGAGGCCCGCATGGGCTATTCCTTCCAGGTCGACTGGGATACGCACACCTCGCGGCTCGAAGACCCCTACCGCTTTCCGTTCGTGCTCGGCGAGACCGACGTGTGGCTGCTGGCCGAGGGCACGCACCTGCGGCCGTGGGAGCGGCTGGGCGCGCACCTGCGCGAGATGGACGGCGTGAAGGGCGTGGCCTTCGCGGTCTGGGCGCCGAACGCGAAGCGCGTGTCGGTCGTCGGCAGCTTCAACAACTGGGACGGCCGGCGCCACATGATGCGGCTGCGCCGCGAGTGCGGCGTGTGGGAGATCTTCGCGCCGCACGTGTCCGTGGGCGACAGCTACGAGTTCGAGATCCTGTCGGCGCAAGGCGAGGTGCTGCGCAAGGCCGACCCATTCGCCTTCTCCGCGCAGCTGCGCCCCGACACCGCCTGCGTGGTGCAGCCCCTGCCCGCGCCGGTGAAGATGCCCGAAGGCCGCGCCGCCGCCAACGGCCGCGACGCGCCCATCAGCATCTACGAAGTGCACCTAGGCTCGTGGCGCCGCAAGAACGGCCACGAGTGGCTGGACTACCGCGAGCTGGCCGACACGCTGGTGCCGTACGCGCGCGACATGGGCTTCACGCACATCGAGCTGCTGCCCGTGAGCGAGCACCCCTTCGACGGCTCGTGGGGCTACCAGCCCATCGGCCTCTATGCGCCAACCTCCCGCTTCGGCACGCCGGGCGACTTCCGCCATTTCGTCGAAGCCGCGCATGCGGCCGGGCTGGGCGTGATCCTCGACTGGGTGCCCGCGCACTTCCCGACCGATTCGCACGGCCTGGGCCGCTTCGACGGCACCGCGCTGTACGAATACGCCGACCCGCGCGAAGGCTTCCACAACGACTGGCAGACGCTGATCTTCAACTACGCGCGCACGGAAGTCCGCAACTACCTCGTCGGCAACGCGCTGTACTGGCTGGAGCGCTACGGCGTCGACGGCCTGCGCGTCGACGCTGTGGCTTCGATGCTCTACCGCGACTACAGCCGCAAGTCGGGCGAGTGGATTCCCAACGCACTCGGCGGCCGAGAGAACCTGGAAGCCATCGAATTCCTGCGCCGTATGAACCGCGTGGTCGGCGTCGAGCGAGCCGGTGCGGTGACCATCGCCGAGGAGTCGACCAGCTTTCCCGGCGTGACCCGCCCGCCCGAAGATGGCGGCCTGGGCTTCCACTACAAATGGAACATGGGCTGGATGAACGACACGCTGGCGTATGCCGGCACCGACCCGGTCTACCGCAAGCACCATCACCGGCAGATCACTTTCGGCCTGATGTACGCGCACAGCGAGAACTTCGTGCTGCCGCTGTCGCACGACGAAGTTGTGCACGGCAAGGGGTCGATGATCGGGCGCATGCCCGGCGACGAATGGCAGAAGTTCGCGGGGCTGCGCAACCTGTATGGGTACCTCTGGGCTTATCCGGGGAAGAAGCTGCTCTTCATGGGTGGGGAGTTTGCGCAGTACGCGGAGTGGAATGCGGATCGCAGCCTGGACTGGCATCTGCTGGAGCATGCGTCGCACCAGGGGGTGCGGAGGCTGGTGCGGGATCTGAACAATGTTTATCGGCACTTTCCGGCGCTGCATGAGCTCGACCATGAGGCTCGAGGGTTCGAGTGGGTCGTGCATGACGACTCGGATCAGTCGGTATTTGCGTTCGTGCGGCGGGCTCGCGATGGGGCGTTTGTTGTCGTGGTTTGCAACTTCACGCCTGTGCCTCGGATGGGGTATCGGTTGGGGGTGCCTTCTGCCGGTTCCTACCGGGAGGTCATCAATACGGATGGGGTTGTGTATGGGGGGAGCGGTGTGGGGAACGGGGTTGTTGAAAGCTCTCCTGTTGCCTGGCATGGGAGGGCGGATTCGGTTTTGATCGATTTGCCTCCGTTGGGTACCTTGATGTGGGTGCTGGTTTGACTTCTTGGGTAGGTTGCTTTCCGGGGCCGGGTCTCGGCCCGGCAGCCGACCTACTTTTCTTTGCTTCGCCAAAGAAACGTAGGCAAAAGAACGGCGACCCTACTGTCTGCGTCCCTTCGCTTCGCTACGGGCAACCTGCGGTGCTCGACTCCGGAGGGGGTCCGCAGAACTCGCTCCACTACGTTGCGCTCAAACAGCTGCGGCCCTTATCCCTCCTACGTCTGCGCTCCTCGGCGCAGCCAGAAGGGAGCGATCCGCGCCATCGCTTCGCTCGGCTTTGGGAACAGCCTGGACTGGCCTTCGCTTTGCTCGGCCGAGGATGTGGGTCACGAACTTGTTCACATGCTCCCGTCCTCAGCAACGCGCACCTGATATCGCACACAGGTCCAACGACCTCACAGCCCCAACATCCCACCGTCTCATTCCAAGCACTGCAGGCGCGAAGCGCTTGCAGTGCCTTGGTGGCCGAGCGCAGCGATGGCCCGCCCGTTCCCCCTCCCCTCTGGCTGCGCCGAGGAGCGCAGCGTTTCGCGGATCAGGGCTCGCAGCTGTCTGAGCGAAGCGAGTTCTGCGAGACCCCGCGAAACGCGAGCACCGCAGGTTGCCCCGTAGCGCAGCGAAGGGGTCGCAGACAGTGGGGTCGCCTTTCTTTTGCCTACTTTTCTTTGGCGAAGCAAAGAAAAGTAGGTCGCCCGCCGGGGCGAGTCCCGGCCTCGGGAAGCAAACTCCCAGAGGAGCCAACAGCATGCTGAGCCCAGGCAAGCCCTTCCCCTTGGGTGCAACCCCTTCCCAACAAGGCATCAACTTCGCCCTCGCAGCCCCTTCAGCAGAAGCCGTAGACCTGTGCATCTTCGACACCACAGGCAACAACGAACAACAACGCCTGAGCCTGAAAGAACAAACAGACGGCATCTGGCACGGCCACCTCTCCAGCGGCAAGCCAGGCCTCGTCTACGCCTACCGAGTCCACGGCCCCTGGAATCCGAAAACAGGCCACCGCTTCAACCCATCGAAGCTCCTCCTCGACCCCTACGCCCGCGAAATCACAGGCACCTACGACGGCAGAGACCTCTTCCTCGGCCACGACCCCGCGAACCCGGAAAAAAGAGACCCTCGAGACAACGCAGCAGTCGCCCTCAAGGCACGGGTAGCAACCCCTCTGGCCCCGGCAGCAACAGCAGGCCACGCCCGCATCGCACCAGGCGACCGCGTCCTCTACGAACTCCACGTCAAGGGCCAGACCAAGCTCAACCCCGCGGTCCCCGCACCGCTGCGCGGCACCTACGCCGGCCTCGCCGAGCCCGCCGTGCTCGACCACCTCCAGCGCCTGGGCGTCACCACCCTGAGCCTCATGCCCGTGCAGCACCGCGCCGACGAGCCCCGCCTGCTGCGCATGGGCCTGAGCAACTACTGGGGCTACAACACCATCGGCTGGTTCGCTCCGGAGGCCCGCTACTGGAGCGGCCGCCCCGGCACCACGCCCGCCAGCGAGTTCCGTGCGATGGCCGACGCGATCCACGCGCGCGGCATGGAGCTGGTGATCGACGTGGTCTACAACCACAGCGCCGAGAGCGACGAACTCGGCCCGACGCTGTCGATGCGCGGCATCGACAACGCGCTCTACTACCACCTGCGCACCGACGACCGCTCGCTCTACGAGAACTGGGCCGGCACCGGCAACTGCCTGAACCTCGGCGAGCCGCGCGTGCTGCAGCTGGTGATGGACAGCCTGCGCTTCTGGGCCTGCGAGATGGGTGTCGACGGGTTCCGCTTCGATCTGGCGCCGGTGCTGGGGCGCGCCGACGCGCAGCGCGGCTTCGACCCACGCGCGCCCTTCTTCGCCGCGATCGCGCAGGACCCGGTGCTCTCGCGCACGCTGCTCATCGCCGAGCCCTGGGACATCGGCCCCGGCGGCTACCGTCTCGGCGAGTTCCCGCCCGGCTGGCTCGAATGGAACGACCGCTATCGCGACACGCAGCGCGGCTTCTGGCTGCGGCAGGCGCATCGCGACGACCGCTCGAACCTCGGCGATTTCGCCCATCGCTTCGCGGCCTCCAGCACCGAGTTCGCGCACCGGGGCCGGGCGCCGACGGCGAGCGTCAACTTCATCACCGCGCACGACGGCTTCACGCTGCGCGACCTGGTGAGCTACGACGAGCGCCACAACCTCGCCAACGGCGAGAACAACCGCGATGGCCACGGCCACAACCTCAGCAACAACTGCGGCGCGGAAGGGCCGAGCGACGACCCTGCCGTGCTGGCCCTGCGCACCCGGCTGCAGCGCGCGCTGCTCGCCACGCTGATGCTGTCCCAGGGCACGCCGATGCTGCTGGCCGGCGACGAGCTCGGCCATAGCCAGCAGGGCAACAACAACGCCTACTGCCAGGACAACGACACCACCTGGCTTGCATGGATCGGCACCTCCGCCCCCGGCAGCGAGGCGGCGCGCCTGGGCGCCTTCATCGCGCGCCTCGCCGCGCTGCGCCGCGAGGCCCCTGCCCTGCGCAGCACGCGCTGGTGGCCGGCCGAACCGGCGCCCGACGACTCGTCGTCCCCCGGCATCCGCTGGCTGCGCCCCGACGGCGAGCCGATGACGCCCGCCGACTGGAACGACACGGGCACGGCCCTTGCAATCCACTTCGGGCATGGGACAACGGCAAAGGAAGGCGACGGGAGCAGTTCGTGGCTGGTGATGGTGAACGCGGGAGCGCAGGCCGTGTCGTTCACGCTGCCGCCGGGCGCGTGGCTCCTCTGCCTGAGCACCGATCCGGAGGCCGACACGGGCGACGGCCCCCGGGCGCTGGAGGGCTCGGCACAAGTGCCGTTTTCGAGCATCGGGATTGCAAGAACGTAGAAGCCAGCCGCCCGGCGCGGTGCTAGTCTCGATGCAGAAACTCTGACGGCGTATTCCAGCCAGGCGAACGACCAACAAGACGGAGACTCAGGATGGACAACCCCACACCGCAAGCGCAGCTGCCGCAGCACGAGCTGCAGGCCCATCAACTGGTACGCCGCACCATCGCCCTGGTGCTGGCCGGCGGACGCGGCTCCCGCCTCAAGCAGCTGACCGACCGGCGCGCCAAGCCGGCCGTGTACTTCGGCGGCAAGTTCCGCATCATCGATTTCGCGCTGTCGAACTGCCTGAACTCCGGCATCCGGCGCATGGCGGTGGTCACGCAGTACAAGTCGCACTCGCTCATGCGCCACCTGCAGCGCGGCTGGAGCTTCCTGCGCGCGGAACTCAACGAGATGGTCGACGTGCTGCCCGCCCAGCAGCGCATGGGCGACGAGCACTGGTACCGCGGCACCGCCGACGCGGTGTTCCAGAACCTGGACATCATCCAGACCCGTTCGACCAAGCACGACTACGTGGTGGTGCTGGCCGGCGACCACATCTACAAGATGGACTACTCGCTGATGGTGAAGGACCATGCCGAGCACGGCCTGGGCTGCACGGTCGGCTGCATCGAGGTGCCGCGCATGGAGGCCACGGCCTTCGGCGTGATGGCAGTGGACGACGGCCGCCAGATCACCGACTTCCTCGAGAAGCCCGCCGACCCGCCCGCCATGCCCGGCAAGCCCGACACGGCGCTGGCGAGCATGGGCATCTACGTGTTCGACTCCGAGTACCTCTACCAGCTGCTCGAGGAAGACAACGCCAACCCGGATTCGAGCCACGACTTCGGCAAGGACATCATTCCCCGCGCCGTGGCCCAGGGCCGTGCGCTGGCCCACCCGTTCGGCATGTCGTGCGTCACGCGGGCCTCGCGCGGGCCGGAGGCCAAGACCTACTGGCGCGACGTGGGCACGATTGATGCATTCTGGGCAGCCAACCTCGACCTGGCCTCCATTACCCCGGAACTCGACATCTATGACACGGACTGGCCCATCTGGACCTACCAGCGGCAACTGCCTCCGGCCAAGTTCGTGCTCGACCGCAACGGCCACCACGGCATGACGGTCAACACCATCGTCTCGGGCGGCTGCATCGTCTCGGGCTCCAAGGTCAGCAGCTCGGTGCTGTTCTCGGGCGTGCGCGTGCATTCCTTCTGCGAGATCAACGAGGCCGTGCTGCTGCCCGACGTGGAGGTCGGCCGCGGCGCGCGGCTGAACCGCGTGGTGATCGACCGCGCCTGCGTCATCCCCGAGGACATGGTGATCGGCGAAGATGCCGAGGCGGACGCCGCGCGCTTCGAGCGCACCGAGAACGGCGTCGTGCTCGTCACCCGCGAGATGCTGAAACGGCTGACCCCGGCCTGATCCATCCCACGATGCGAATCCTCCAGGTCAGCGCAGAACTCTTTCCCCTCCTCAAGACCGGCGGACTGGCGGACATCGCCGGCGCACTTCCCCTGGCGCTCATGGCGGCCGGGCAGGACGCGCGCGTGCTGCTGCCGGGTTTTCCGGCCATCGTGGCCGGCGTGCGCGACCTCGCGCCCGTGGCCGGCTTCGACGCACCATGGGGCGAGCGCTTCGGGTTGCGGCTGGGACACATCGACATCGAGGGTGCGCCGGGCATCCCGGCCTACGTGATCGACGCGCCGGCGCTGTACGACCGGCCCGGCAACCCCTACGAAGACAGCTCGCGCCAGCCCTACGGCGACAACCACCGCCGCTTCGCCTTGCTTGGCTGGGCCGCGGCGCGGCTGGCGCAGGGGCTGGACCCGGCATGGCAGCCAGAGGTGGTGCACGCGCACGACTGGCATGCCGCGCTCGCGCCTGCCTACCTGCATTTCGCGCGGCAGTCCGGCGCCCCGCACGTGGGCAGCGTCTTCACCGTGCACAACCTGGCCTACCAGGGCATCTTCGCGCCCTGGCACTTCACGGAGCTGGGCCTGCCGGGCGCCGCGTTCCAGATGAACGGCCTCGAGTACCACGGACAGGTCTCGTTCATGAAGGGCGGCCTGTGCTTCGCCGACCGGCTCACCACCGTCAGCCCCACTTACGCGCTGGAAATTCAGACGCCCGAGCAGGGCTGCGGGCTCGACGGCCTCTTGCGCCAGCGCAGCGCGGTGCTGAGCGGCATCCTCAACGCGGTCGACGACCAGGTCTGGAACCCGGCCGGCGACAGTGCGCTGGTGCAGGGCTATCACACGCCCGAAGGCCGCCACATGGCGGGCAAGGCGCGCTGCAAGTCGGTGCTGCAGCACCAGCTGGGGCTGGCCGAACGGCCGGATGCGCCGCTCTTCATCGTCGTGAGCCGCCTCACCGAGCAGAAGGGCCTGCACCTGGTGCTCGGCGGGCTCGACGCGCTGCTCGCCCAGGGCGGCCAGCTCGCGCTGCTGGGCAGCGGCGAGGCCTGGCTGGAGGAAGCCTTCCGCCAGCGCGCGGCGGCCGCGCCGCAGTCGGTGGCCGTGACCATCGGCTACAACGAGACGCTGGCCCACCAGCTCTTCGGCGCCGGCGACGTGACGCTGGTGCCCTCGCTCTTCGAGCCCTGCGGCCTCACACAGATGTACGGCCTCAAGTACGGCAGCCTGCCGCTGGTGCGCCGCGTCGGCGGGCTGGCCGACACGGTGGTCGACAGCTCGCTGGAAGACCTGGCCAGCGGCGAGGCCACCGGCTTCGTGTTCGACCGCTTCGAGGCCGCCGACTACGAACGCGCACTGCGCCGCGCCTTCGCGCTCTACGAGCGCGCGCCCGACTGGCGCCGCGTGCGCGGCAACGCCATGCGCCGGCCGGCCGACTGGGCTACCGCGGCCGAGCAGTACATCGACGTGTACCGGCAAAGCCTGAAATAGACAACCCTCTTCCGGGAGTGCCCCATGACGATCAAGGACTTCGCATACGACCACCCCGACCGCGACGTCGCGGCCTTCAAGCGCGCCGTGGCCAACAAGCTGATCTACGCGGTCGGCAAGGACCCCGTCGCCGCCAGCCAGGACGACTGGCTCAACGCCACCTCGCAGGCCGTGCGCGACCAGCTGGTCGAACGCTGGATGATGACCACGCGCGCCAACTACGCGCAGGACCTGAAGCGCGTTTATTACCTGTCGATGGAGTTCCTGATCGGGCGCACCTTCACCAATGCGCTGCTGGCGGTGGACCTGTACGACACGGTGCGCGAGGCGCTGGCCGACTTCGGCGTGGACATGGCGGCGCTGTCCGAGCGCGAGCCCGACGCGGCGCTGGGCAACGGCGGCCTGGGCCGGCTGGCGGCCTGCTTTCTCGACTCGATGGCCACGCTGGGCGTGCCGGGCATGGGCTACGGCATCCGCTACGAGTACGGCATGTTCCGCCAGCGCATCGTCGACGGCCAGCAGGTGGAAACGCCCGACTACTGGCTCACGCGCGGCAACCCATGGGAGTTCCAGCGGCCCGAGGTGAACTACCGCGTGCGCTTCGGCGGACACGTGCAGAAGCGCGAGGGAGCCGGCGTGCCCAGCGGCGCGGCCGACTGGGTCGACACGCACGACGTGCTGGCGGTGGCCTACGACACCATCATCCCGGGCTACGGCACGCAGGCCACCAACACGCTGCGGCTGTGGTCGGCGCGCGCCACCGAGGAGATCGACCTCTCGGCCTTCAACCGCGGCAACTACATGCAGGCGGTGGAGAGCAAGAACCACTCGGAGAACGTCTCGCGCGTGCTCTACCCCGACGACTCCACGCCCTCCGGCCGCGAGCTGCGGTTGCACCAGGAGTACTTCTTCTGCAGTGCGAGCGTGCAGGACCTGCTGCGCCGCTACCTGCGCAACCACAAGACATTCGACCAGCTCTCGGAGAAGGTCAGCATCCACCTGAACGACACGCACCCGGTGCTGGCGGTGCCCGAGCTCATGCGCCTGCTGCTCGACGAGCACGGGCTCTCGTGGGACGTGGCCTGGGCGCACACGCAGAAGGTGTTCAGCTACACCAACCACACGCTGATGCACGAGGCGCTGGAGACCTGGCCGGTGGAAATGCTCGGACGCATCCTGCCGCGGCACCTGCAGATCATCTACGACATCAACGCGAAGTTCCTCGCCACGGTGACGCAGAAGGTGGGCAACGACGTGGAACTGATGCGCCGCCTCTCGCTGGTCGACGAGACCGGGGAGCGCCGCGTGCGCATGGCCTACGTGGCGGTGCTGGCGAGCCATTCGGTCAACGGCGTGTCGGGGCTGCACTCGGAGCTGATGAAGCAGTCGATCTTCTCGGACTTCGCGAAGATCTTTCCCGAGCGCTTCAACAACAAGACCAACGGCGTTACGCCCCGGCGCTGGCTGGCGCAGGCCAACCCGCCGCTGGCGGCGCTGCTCGACCAGCGCATCGGCAAGGGCTGGCGGCGCGACCTCTCGCAACTGGAGGCGCTCAGGCCCATGGCCGCGCAGCCGGCCTTCGTGCGCGCCTTCCGCCATGCCAAGCGCGAGAACAAGCTGCGGCTGGCCAACTGGGTGGAGCAGCACCTGAAGATCGACATCGACACCGACGCGATGTTCGACGTGCAGGTCAAGCGCATCCACGAATACAAGCGGCAACTGCTCAACGTGCTGCACGTGGTGACGCGCTACCACCGCATCCTCGACGCACAGGCCGCTGGCACGCCGCTGGACATGGTGCCGCGCGTGGTGGTGTTCGCGGGCAAGGCGGCGTCGGCGTACGCGATGGCCAAGCTGGTGATCCGGCTCATCAACGACGTGGCGGCCACCATCAACGCCGACGCGCGCGTGGGCAAGCTGCTGAAGGTGGTGTTCCTGCCGAACTACAGCGTGAGCCTGGCGGAGATCATCATGCCGGCGGCCGACCTGTCGGAGCAGATCTCCACGGCGGGCACGGAAGCCTCGGGCACCGGCAACATGAAGTTCGCGCTCAACGGCGCGCTCACCATCGGCACGCTGGACGGCGCGAACGTCGAAATGCGCGAGAGCGTGGGGCCCGAGAACATCTTCATCTTCGGCAACACCACGCCCGAGGTGGCCGACATCCGTGCCCGGGGCTACCAGCCGCGCGAGATCTACGAAGGCAACGCCGAACTCAAGCGCGTGCTAGACGCGATCCGCGACGGCGCCTTCTCGCCGGGCGAGCCCTCGCGCTACCAGGGCATCTACGACGCATTGGTGAACTGGGGCGACCACTACCTGCTGCTGGCCGACTACGCGAGCTACGTGGCGAAGCAGGCGGAAGTCGACGCGCTGTATCGCGACTCGGACGCGTGGACGCGGATGGCGATCCTCAACGTGGCGGGGATGGGGGTGTTCTCGTCGGATCGCACGATCGCGCAGTATGCGCACGAGATCTGGCACACCAAGCCAGTGGTGCTGGGCTGATCCGGCCCGGCTACAGGGGCTAGCTGCCGGGCTTCTTCGCCGGCTCGGCCTCGGTCACGAAGCCGATGCGGCTCAGCCCGGCCTTGTTCGCGATGCCCATGAGCGCGACCACCTTGCCGTAGGGCACGGTCTGGTCCGCACGCAGCTGCACCTCGGTGTCCTTGCTGTCCGCGGCGGCCTTCTCGAGCTGCTGCGCCAGTTCCTCGTCGGTCACGGCCTTGTCGTTGAGGAAGACCTTGCCCGAGGCGTCGACCGACAGGCTCACGAACTTCGGCGCGTCGTTGGGCTGGCCGGCGTCGGTCTGCGGCAGGTCGAGCTTGATCGAGCTGGCCATCAGCGGCGCGGTGATGATGAAGATCACCAGCAGCACCAGCATCACGTCGACCAGCGGCGTGACGTTGATGTCGGACAGCGGCCGCTGGGCACCCCCGCCCATGGCGCGACCGCCGCCGCCGGTGGCGCTTCCCAGTGATGTGCGACCGAAGGCCATGGCCTCGCCTTGCCGTACGGGGCTAGACCGGCATCGGCCGCGCGGGCGGCGGCGCGGCGGATGCCGGCGGGGCGCCGAAGCTGCCCAGCAGGTCGTGCGCGAAGCCTTCGAGCTCGGCTTCGATGCGGCCGATGACGCGGCCGAAGACGTTGTAGGCCAGCACGGCCGGAATGGCCACCGCCAAGCCGAAGGCCGTCATGATGAGCGCCTCGCCGACCGGGCCCGCCACCTTGTCGATGGTGAAGCCGCCGGTCTGGCCGGCAATGCCGGTCAGCGCGCCGTAGATGCCCCAGACCGTGCCCAGCAGCCCGACGAAGGGCGCGGTGGCGCCAACGGTGGCCAGCAGGATCTGCCCCGCCTGCAGCCGCCGCAGGGCGCCGTGCAGGGCGTCACGCAGCACGCGCGTGAGGCGCTGGTTGCGGTCGACCGTGGCACCCAGCGTCCCGACCGGCTCGCCCGCGGCCACGCTGCGGATGGCCGAGACGGCGGGAGACACGAGCGTCGCCCGGTCGAAGGCCCTGAGCTTCTGCTCGGCATCGGCCAGCGAGGACGACTGCCAGAACGCCGCGATGCTGCGCAGCACGTCGCGCGTGCCGCCGCGCAGCAGCCATGCCTTCCAGAGGATGATGACCCAGCTCGCGATCGACATCGCAAGCAGCAGCGCGGCCACCGAACGGCTGACACCGTCACCGTGGGCCAGCAGTTCGAGCACGCTCATCGGCGGTCCTTCTTCGTCGCTCGGTCAGCGAAGGCCGAGCACGTCGTACATGTCGAACAGGCCCGCGCGCTGCCCGGCCAGGAAGCGCACCGCGCGCAGGCTGCCCTGGGCGTAGGTGACGCGGCTGGACGACTTGTGGGTGATCTCGATGCGCTCGCCAGTGCCGGCGAACAGCACGGTGTGGTCGCCCACGATGTCGCCGCCGCGGATGGCCGAGAAGCCGATGGTGGACGGGTCGCGCTCGCCGGTGATGCCTTCGCGGGCGTAGACGGCGCAGTCCTTGAGGTCGCGGCCCAGCGCGTCGGCGATGACCTCGCCCATCTTGAGCGCGGTGCCCGAGGGTGCATCGACCTTGTGGCGGTGGTGCGCCTCGATGATCTCGATGTCATATCCCGTCGCCATGGCCTTGGCCGCCATTTCGAGCAGCTTGAAGGTGACGTTGACGCCCACGCTCATGTTGGGCGCCATCATGATCGCGATGTCCTTGGCGATCTCGGCGATCTCGGCCTTCTGCGCGTCGCTGAAGCCGGTGGTGCCGATCACGGCCTGCACGCCCAGCTCGCGGCAGACCGCGAGGTGCGCGAGCGTGCCCTCGGGCCGGGTGAAGTCGATGAGCACCTGCGCGTCCTTCAGGCCTGCGCGCAGGTCGGACACGATGGACACGCCGCTGTCGAAACCCAGGAAGGCGCCGGCATCGGAGCCCAGGGCCGGGCTGCCGACGATGTCGAGGGCGCCGGCCAGGCGCAGGTCGGGCGCATTGCGCACGGCCTCGATCAGCATGTGGCCCATGCGGCCCGAAGCCCCGGCGATGGCGACGCGGCGCGGCGCGGAGGCGGAATTGGCGGAGGAAGTGGAGGTGGAGGTGGATTCGGTCACGCGGATTCAGTCAGTCTTCGAGGTTTTCGAAACGGCCCGAGGCGGTCAGGAACGGCCGGGAACATGGATCGACACGAAAAGGACGGCCGCCTGGCCTCTCGGCTCGGCGGCCTCCCCGTTGCCGCCGATGCTCCAGCGAGCGCTCAGTGCGCGGCTTCGAGCGGGGGGTAGGCGGCCGGCAGCGGCGGCAGGGAGGCCGACGGCGAGGCCTTGTCGGCATCGGCCTTTTTGTCGCCGTCCTTGGGCGCGTATTTCTTGAGCTCGTCTTCCGAGGCCTCGAGCGTGGGCACCTTGCCGGATTTCTTGCGGGTGTCGAGCGTGGCGACGAATTCTTCCTCGCTGGGCATCTCGTCGCCCTCGAAGCGGTCGAGCAGCTCGCCGTTGAAGAACACCGTGAGGTGGCGTTCCTGCGGGTCGACGCCCTGGCGGCGGATGGTGAAGACGTAGTCCCAGCGGTTGGAATGGAAGACGTCGTTCAGCAGCGAGGTTCCGAGGATTTCACGCACCTGCTGGCGGGACATGCCCGGCTTGAGCGCCGCAACCTGTTCCTTCGACACGAAATTGCCCTGGACCACCTCGACTTTGTAGGGAGTTACGGCGGCCAGCGCACCACGCGTGCGCTCGGTGAAACCGCTGCAGGCACCGAGGGCGAGCGTTGCCGCGACGGCGGCAGCCAGCAGCCAGGGCCGGCGTTGGAAGATGGCAGGCATGGGAGGAAAAGGGGGTAGCGATATGATCGGCCATTGTAGCGGCTGGCCTTTTCGGGGCCTTTCGCCGCGGCCCCGCCAGGGGCGCAGGAACCAACATGGCCAACATCGACGAACTCAAGAACACCGGCCTCAAGGCCACCCTGCCGCGCCTGAAGATCCTGGAGATCTTCCAGACCGGCGCCCAGCGGCACATGACGGCGGAAGACGTGTTCCGCGTGCTGCTCAACGAGCACTCCGACATCGGTCTGGCCACGGTCTACCGGGTGCTCACCCAGTTCGAGCAGGCCGGCATCCTGGAACGCAGCCACTTCGAAAGCGGCAAGGCCGTCTACGAGCTGAACGAAGGCACCCACCACGACCACCTGATCTGCACCTCCTGCGGCAAGGTCGAGGAGTTCTACGACGCCGAGATCGAGCGCCGCCAGCAGATGATCGCCAAGGACAAGGGCTGGATCCTGCAGGACCACGCCATGTCGCTCTACGGCTTGTGCGGAGACTGCGCGAAGAAGCGCTGATCCCGGCAATCTCCTTCCACCCGCGCGGCTTCGGCCTTTCTTCGGCCGCTACCGCTCAATCCCCGTCGCGCGAGCTTTCCATCGCCTTGTGGTGCCGCGCCACGAAATCGGCGTACGTGTCGATGCCGCGCAGCTGCAGGATCGAATTGCGCACCGCGGCCTCCACCAGCACGGCGATGTTGCGCCCAGCCACCACCTGGATGATGACCTTGCGCACTGGAATGCCCAGCACGTCCTGCGTGAGCGGCGCCGAGGGCATGCGTTCGTAGTCGCGCTCGAAGCTGTCGCGCCGCACCAGGTGCACGATCAGCTTGAGCCGCATCTTCCGGCGCACCGCCGTCTCGCCGAAGATGGCGCGGATGTCCAGCAGGCCGATGCCGCGCACTTCGAGCAGGTTCAGCAGCAGGTCGGGGCAGCGGCCCTCGATGGTGTTCTGGTTGATGCGGTAGAGGTCGACCGCGTCGTCGGCCACCAGGCCGTTTCCGCGCGAGATCAGTTCCAGCCCCAGTTCGCTCTTGCCCAGACCCGACTCGCCCGTGATCATCACGCCCATGCCCAGGATGTCCATGAACACGCCATGCATCGAGGTGCGCTCGGCGAAGTGCTTGGACAGGTAGGCGCGCAGCAGGTCGATCACGAAGGCCGATGACTCGCGCGTGGCGAAGAGCGGCAGCTGGGCGCGCTCGCAGATCGACAGCAGCTCGTCGGGCGCGGCCTGGCCGTCGGCCAGCACCAGCATCGGCGGCTCCAGCGTGACGATGCGGGCGATGCGCCGGGCGCAGTCTTCCTCGCTGCCGCGCGTCAGGTAGGCGACCTCGCGGGCGCCGAGGATCTGCACCCGGTACGGGTGGATGTAGTTGAGGTAGCCGACGAGGTCCGCCGCCGACTGCGCGCGGCTGATGACCTCCGCATCGAACTGGCGCTCCGACGCCCCCAGCCCCGCCAGCCATTCCCAGCGGAGCGAGCCACGGAACTCCTCGAACATGGCATCGGCGCTGATGACGGTCGGCTTCATGCGTTCAGGAGACGGCGCCCGGGCGCCGGCTTTGCGTTGGAATGAGGGATGAGGGAAGAAGAAGCCGCGCAGCTTATCAGCAGCCGCGCGCGCCAACGCATGCGCTCAGGCGACTTGCGTCGATTGCCAGCCGGCGATCAGGTCGTGCAGGGCCGTGGCGTCCGTGCTGGACTTGATCTGTTCGCGCAGGCTTGCGTCGCTCAGCAGTTCGGCGATTTCGGAGAGGATTTCGAGGTGCTTCTGCGTGGCCGCTTCGGGAACCAGCAGGAAGATCAGCAGTGCGACGGGTTGCTCGTCGGGGGCGTCGAAGCCGATCGGGTTGGCCAGCTGGAACACAGCAGCCATCGGCGACTTGAGGCCCTTGATGCGGCCGTGCGGAATGGCGACGCCATGGCCCAGCCCGGTGGAGCCGAGGCGCTCGCGCGCGAAGAGGCTGTCGGTGATGAGGGCACGGCCCAGACCGTGAAGGCTTTCGAACAGCAGGCCGGCTTCTTCGAAAGCACGCTTCTTGCTGGTAGCGTCAACGCTCACAAGCACTTGAGCGGGCGGCAGGATGGACGCGAGTCGATTCATGGTGGGTGCAGAGCGGGGGCGATTATGCACCCGCTTGGTAAAAACCCCCAGTCCCCCTATTTACTTTCTGTCTACATGTTGCCCAGAGGCCTCTCGCTCTCCTCTGGGCGACTGCCAAAAGCCCGACCGTGACAGTCGGAAAACAAAAAGCCGCCCGAAGGCGGCCTTGATATGCGAGCCCCCGGGGGCTCCTTACATCACGCGCTTGGGCGCCGCGTGATGGTGGTCCTGCAGGCGGTCCTTGTGGCGCACCACCTGGCGGTCGAGCTTGTCGACCAGCTCATCGACCGCAGCGTAGAGATCAGCGTGGCTCGACTCCGCGAACATGTCATTGCCCTTGACGTGGATGTTGCATTCCGCCCTTTGGCGGCGTTCCTTTTCCTTCTGCTTTTCCACCGTGAGGATCACCTTCACATCGACCACCTGGTCGAAATGTCGGATGACCCGGTCCAGCTTGCTCGTGACGTAGGTGCGCAAGGCAGGTGTGACGTCGAGGTGATGACCGCTGATCGTCAAATTCATGAATGACCTCCTGGAATTGACGGTTGGGGGAAATGACCGCGCCGCGGGATGCGGTTTGGCCGGCGAAACGAAACGGGAGTTCTCTCTGGGGGTCTTGAGAAAGAAAAGAGGGAGGTGGGAAGAGGTGAGAAAGAGGGGAAGGTCGATTCACTATGCCCAAGCTGTCACGGTATTGCAATACCTGAGTTGCCCGGGGTTTTGCAGCTTCGTGAGCAGCTTTTCACACGCTAGCGAATCGATAGCTGCGGGCACGCGCAGGGCTGGCGATACCGCGATTTGGAAACAAGTGTTTCAGTACCGGCCCGCCGGTGACCATGTCGGCACAAGGGCCTGTCCATGCCGTCTCCGGCTCAGCGCCAGGCGGCCCGCATCCTGTTGCGCAGATCGATCACCGAGCTGGGCGGCGGCACCGCCGGCGGACGCTCCGGCGGGGGCGGCCAGGTCTGCTGCTCGAAGCCTTCCAGGTCGGCATCGGCGATGAAGCGTGTGCGGTTGGCATACAGGTGCCGGTCGCCGCGCGCCGCCTGCTGCGTGACATGGAAGCGCTGCGGCACCAGCAGGTGCAGGTGGTCGCGCGCCCGTGTCATCGCCACATAGAGCAGGCGCCGCTCCTCCTCCAGTTCTTGCGCGCTCTGCGCGACATCGGCCGGCAGGCAGCCGTCGACCACATTGAGCACGTGAACCGAATTCCATTCCTGCCCCTTGGCCGAATGTATGGTCGAGAGGATCAGGTAGTCCTCGTCCAGCAGCGGCGGCCCCGGTCGGTCGCTGGTGGCTTCGGGCGGATCGAGCGTGAGTTCGGTAAGGAAGCGTTCGCGCGAGGCGTACCCGGCCGCGAGCCGCGCGAGCTGCTCCACGTCGGCGCGCCGCACGCCGGAGGTGTCTTCGTACAGGCGCTCCAGATGCGGCAGATACCAGTCCATCGCCAGCTCGACGTCGGCCGGCCACTTCAGCGCGGGCTCGCGCAGCGCCTCGTAGGCCTTCGCGAAGTCGGCCCATTGCGCGCGCGCGGCGGAGGGCGGCACGAACTCGCGCACCGCCTGGGCCGGGTCGGCCGCCTGCTCCATCGCATCGAGCAGGCGCGCGCTCGTGGCCGGCCCGATACCGGGGATGAGCTGCGTCACGCGAAAGCCCGCCATGCGCCCGCGTGGGTTCTGCGCGAAGCGCAGCACCGCGAGCAAGTCCTTCACATGCGAGGCCTCCAGAAACTTGAGCCCGCCGAACTTCACGAACGGGATGTTGCGCCGCGCCAGCTCGAGTTCGAGCGCGGCGCTGTGCGACGAGGTGCGGAACAGCACCGCCTGCGACTTCAGCGCCAGCCCGCCCTCGCGATGCGCCAGCACCTTGTCGGCCACCCAGCGCGCCTGCCCCGCCTCGTCGGGCACCAGCACGAGCAGCGGCTTGCCGGCCGACGGCTTGTCGGTCCACAGCGTCTTGGCGTGCCGCTCGGCGGCCTGCGCGATGACGCGGTTCGACACGTCGAGGATCGGCTGCGTCGAGCGATAGTTGCGCTCCAGCGTGACCACGCGCGCAGGCTGCGTGAACTGCGAGGGAAAGTCGAGGATGTTGCGTACCGTCGCGCCGCGGAAGGAATAGATCGACTGCGCGTCGTCCCCCACCACCGTCACGCCGCGCCCGTCGGGCTTGAGCGCCAGCAGGATCGACGCCTGCAGCAGGTTGGTGTCCTGGTACTCGTCGACCAGCACATGGTCGAAACGCGCGCCGATGTGCGCGGCCAGCGCGGGCTCGGCCGCCATCTCGGCCCAGTAGAGCAGCAGGTCGTCGTAGTCGAGCACGTTCTGCCGCTGCTTGGCCTCGACGTACGCGCCGAACAGCTTCTTCAGCTCGGCCTCCCATTCGTCGCACCAGGGAAAGGCTTCCTTGAGCACGTCGGCCAGCGGCGCGCGGGTGTTCACGCAGCGCGAGTAGATCGACAGGCAGGTGCCCTTTCGCGGGAAGCGGTTGACAGTGGAAGAAAGCCCGAGCTCGTGGCGCACCAGCCCCATCAGGTCTTCGGCGTCGCCGCGGTCGTGGATGGTGAAGTTCTCGTCGAGCCCGATCTGCGGCGCGTACTCGCGCAACAGCCGCGCGCCGATGCCGTGGAAGGTGCCGGCCCACGGCAGCGCGGGCGGCGCCTCCGACTTCAGCCCCAGCACCTGCGCCAGCACGCGGCCGGCGCGGCGCTCCATTTCCTGCGCGGCGCGGCGCGAGAAGGTCAGCAGCAGCAGGCGCTGCGGATCGACGCCGCCGGCGATGAGGCTGGCCACCCGATGCGCCAGCGTACTGGTCTTGCCCGAGCCGGCACCGGCGATGACGAGCAGCGGCCGCTCGTCGGGCGCCGCGATGGCCGCGCCCACGCCGTGCTCCACCGCCGAGCGCTGCGCCTCGTTGAGCGAGGCCAGTGCCTGCGCCAGGCGTTCGGCCTGGGTCTTCGGCGTGGAGGAAAAAACGGGAAGCGCAGTGCTCTGCATGGACCGTGACTTTACTGTATGCCCGTCCAGTCCGGCCACCTCGCCGACATGTGGCCGGTGACATAATCGCGCCACGCTGCAACCGGAGATTTTTCCAATGGAAACCGCCCCGTCTCGGCAGCTTTCAACTCCCTTTCGCTGACGCTTTTTTCGCGCTTCCTGCGCATGTCGGGCCGGGGAATTGAAAGCGCCCCTCCCCTCGCCCACCGTCCAGTCAGTCATTCCCGGGAGTGAGCCCCATGCTCAACATCTTCACGCTCGCCAACGGCCGCCTAGTCCAGGAAGAAATCGAGGCCCTCGAAGAGCTCTCCAGATTCCAGCCGATCTGGGTCGACCTCGAGTCGCCCACGCTCGAAGAGAAGCGCTGGATCAAGCAGTACTACGGCCTGTCCATCCCCGAAGACGCGATGGACGAGGACATCGAGGAATCGGCGCGCTTCTACGAGGAAGACAACGGCGAGCTGCACATCCGCTCCGACTTCCTGATCGACGACGACGAAGCTCCGCGCGCCGTGCGCGTCGCCTTCATCCTCAACCAGCACAACACCGACCTGCGCAGCCGCGGCGTGCTGTTCTCGATCCACGACGAGGACGTGCCCGTGTTCCGCCTGCTGCGCATGCGCGCGCGGCGCGCGCCGGGGCTGATCGAGGACGCCAAGGAAGTGATGCTCAAGCTCTTCGACGCCGACGCCGAATACTCGGCCGACTCGCTGGAGAACATCTACGACGAGCTCGAGGCCGCGAGCAAGAAGGTGCTGTCGGGCAACGTCAGCGACGAGCTGGCCGGCGAGGTGCTCGGCGCCATCGCGCGGCAGGAAGACCTGAACGGGCGCATCCGCCGCAACGTGATGGACACACGCCGCGCCGTCAGCTTCATGATGCGCAGCAAGATGCTCAACGCCGAGCAGTTCGAGGAGGCCCGCCAGATCCTGCGCGACATCGAGTCGCTGGACAACCACACGGCCTTCCTCTTCGACAAGATCAACTTCCTGATGGATGCGACCGTCGGTTTCATCAACATCAACCAGAACAAGACCATCAAGATCTTCTCGGTGGCCAGCGTGGCGCTGCTGCCGCCGACGCTGATCGCCAGCATCTACGGCATGAACTTCAAGTTCATGCCCGAGCTCGACTGGGCCATGGGCTACCCCTACGCCATCGTGCTCATGGCGGCCAGCGCGCTGGTGCCGATGTGGTACTTCCGCCGGCGCGGCTGGCTCAAGTAGCAGAGCCTTCCGGGGCGGCCCCGGTGCTAGAGTGGCTCCGGCCCCAAGCGCCGACCGGAGAGCCATCTTGCGCAGACTTCGCTTTCTCACCAACCGCCACCGCGCGCCGTCGACCAACACCGCGCTGGGCCTCCTGCTGGCCTTCAATGCCGGTGCCATCAACGCGGGCGGCTTTCTCGTGCTGCACATGTACACCTCGCACATGACCGGCTTCGCCTCGCAGCTGGCCGACGGCATGGTGCTGGGCAACGTCAAGCTGCTCTTGAACGCACTGGGCGCGATCCTGGCCTTCCTGACCGGCGCAGCCGTGTGCGCGGTGCTCGTCAACTGGGCCCGCCAGCACCGCATGCACGGCGTGTACGCACTGCCGCTGATGCTGGAGGCGGCGCTGATGTTTCCCTTCGGGCTCATGGGCGCCATCACGCTGACCTGGGCCACGCCGTTCGCGGTACCGCTCACCGTGCTGCTGCTGTCCTTCATCATGGGCCTGCAGAACGCGGTGGCCTCCAAGACCTCGGGCGGCAGCATCCGCACCACCCACATGACCGGCAACATCACCGACATGGGCATCGAAATCGGCAAGATGCTCTACTGGAACCGCCGCTCGAAATCGGCGCCGGCGCACGCCCTGCCCGTACGCCACGACCGCAGCCGCATGCGCCGCGCCGGCGGGCTGGTCGGCATGTTCGTGCTCGGCGGCGCGGCGGGCGCGCTGGGCTTCAAGTACGTGGGCTTCGTCTGCGTGGTGCCGCTGGCGGCGCTGCTGCTGGCGCTGTCGATCCCGCCGCTGCTGCGCGACATCCCGCGCCGCCGCACGCCCTCGCTCGGCTGAATTCAGCTGATCTCGGCCGGCAGCGAAGCCAGCCACGCATCGACCAGCGCGAGGCTGTAGCGGCTCGCCACCGCGGCGACGAAGCGCGAGAAGTCGCCGTGCGCGGCATCGTCGGCCCGGTCGGAAATCGTGCGCATCGCCGCAAAAGGCACGCCGTAGTCGTGACACACCTGCGCCACCGGGGCGCCTTCCATCTCGACCGCGAGTGCGTCGGGCAAGGCGCGCTGCAGCGCCTCGCTCTCGGCGGTGGTCGAGACGAACCTGTCGCCGCTCACCAGCAGGCCGCGATGCACCTTCGGCGAATGAAGGCCGAATTCGGCGACGGCCTCCTGCCCCACCAGCGCCACTGGGTCGCGCAGCGTCTCCCGCGCAACCGCAGCCAGCGCATCGCCGATGGCTGCATCGGCCGCGAAGCGCGACAGCCCCATCAGCGGCACTTCGTATTTTGGAAAGATCGGCGAGGCATCGAGGTCGTGCTGCAGCAACTGCGTCGCGACCACCACGTCGCCGACGTTCACGCCCGGCGCCAGCCCGCCCGCGACGCCAGTGAACACTATGGCCCGCACGCCGAAGCGCTCCAGCAGCACCGTGGCCGTGATCGCCGCCGCGACCTTGCCGATGCGCGACAGCACCGCGACCACCGGCCGGCCATGCAGATGGCCCACCCAGAAGTCGCGGCCCGCGACGCGCACGCGCTGCTCGTCGGGCATCAGCGCGAGGAGCGCGCCCAGTTCCTCGTGCATCGCAGCGACGATGGCAACAGGCGGACGCGACAGGGAACTCACTGTATTTCTCTTTCCAGGAACACCGCGGAACCGGCTTTGCCGGGCCGCAGGTGTTGCCCCCTGCAAGGGGGTTGGCGAAGCGACACGAAGTGCGCGGAGCCTGGGGGTTTACTCGTTCACTTGATGTCCACACCGTAGAAGGTGTGGCGGCCGAACGGGCTCAGCTTGAAGTCGACGACTTCCTTGCGCACCGGCTTCAGCTGCACCGCGTGCGCGATGGTGAACCACGGCGCCTGCTCCTTGAAGATCAGCTGCGCCTTCTTGTAGAGCGCGTCGCGGTCGGCCTGCTTGGTCGCGCTCTTGGCCTTCACCACCAGGTCTTCGTACGGCTGGTAGCAGAACTTCGAGATGTTGCTGCCGCTGGCCGACTTCGCCGAGGCGCAGCCCAGCAGCGTGTAGAGGAAGTTGTCCGGGTCACCGTTGTCGCCGGTCCAGCCCAGCATGCCCATCTGGTGCTCGCCGGCCTGCAGGCGCTTGCGGTACTCGCCCCACTCGAAGCTCTTGATCTCGGCCTTGACGTTGATCTTGGCGAGGTCGGCCTGCATCAGCTCGGCGATGCGCTTGGCGTTCGGGTTGTACGGGCGCTGCACCGGCATGGCCCACAGGTCGGTGGAGAAGCCGTCGGGGAAGCCGGCCTGCGCCAGCAGCTTCTTCGCGGCTTCGGGGTCGTACGGATCGTCCTTCACCGCGTCGTTGTAGGACCACATGGTCGGCGGGATCGGGTTCTTCGCGGCCACGCCGGTCGACAGATACACGCCGTCGATGATGGCCTTCTTGTTGATCGCCATGTTGATGGCCTTGCGCACGCGCACGTCGTCGAAAGGCTTCTTCGTCGTGTTGTACGAGAGGTATCCCACGTTCAGGCCCGGCTGCTCCAGCAGCTGCACGTTCGGGTCCTTGCGGATCGCGTCGAGGTCGGCCGGGTTCGGGTAGGGCATGACGTGGCACTCGCCCTTCTGCAGCTTGGCCCAGCGCACCGACGCGTCAGGCGTGATCGCGAACACGAGGTCGTCGATCTTGGCCTTGCCGCCCCAGTATTGCGGGAAGGCCTTGAAGCGGATGATCGCGTCCTTCTGGTACTGCACGAGGTAGAAGGGGCCGGTGCCGATCGGGTCCTGGTCGACCTTCTCGGGCGTGCCGGCCTTGAGCATCGCGATGGCGTATTCCTTCGACTGGATGCCCGCGTACTGCATCGCCAGGTTCGCGAGGAACGGTGCCTCGGCCTGGTTGAGCGTGATCTTCACGGTGTAGTCGTCGATGCGGTCCACAGACTTCAGCAGCTTGGGCATGCCCATGTCGTTGAAGTAGGAGTGGTTCTGGCTCGTGACCTTGAAGAAGGGGTCGCTCTCCTTCCACTGGCGCTCGATCATGAAGATGAAGTCGTCGGCGTTGAAGTCGCGCGTGGGCTTGAAGCTCTTGCTCGTGGTGTGCCACTTCACGCCCTTGCGCAGGTGGAAGGTGTAGACGGTACCGTCGGGGGAGATCTCCCATTTCTCGGCAAGGCCGGGCACGACCTTGGTGCCGCCGCGCTCGAACTCGACGATCGTGTTGTAGACCTGCGTGGTCACGTCGAAAGAGGTGCCGGTGGTGTTCATGCCCGGATAGAAATTCTCCGGGCTGCCTTCCGAGCAATACACCAGCGTCTTGGCGGACACCGCGCCGCAGGCCAGGGTAAGGGCTGCGAGCGCTGCAGGTGCCAGGAGCGCCAGGCTTCGTGAGCGGCGCGAAACGGTGGGCTGGGTCTTCATTTGGACTCCTTGATACACGGTTGAAAGAACGGCGAGAACGGGAACGGAAACAGGAACCGAAGGAACGCTAGGGATTCGTCGCCATCGCGATGGAGGCGGCGGAGGGAACATCGGCGCGCACGAGCGGCGCGCCTTCCAGGAACTTCTCGGAGAAGTGACAGGCCACCTGCCGCTCGTCGAGCATGCGCAGCAGCGGCCGCTCTTCGCGGCAGCGCTGCTCCACATGCGGGCAGCGCGTGCTGAACACGCAGCCAGAAGGCGGATTCAGCGGCGACGGCAGCTCGCCCTTGAGCACGATGCGCTGGCTGCTGAGCCCCGGCGTGGAAGCCAGCAGCGCCTGCGTGTACGGATGCAGCGGCCGCGAGAAGATGCGCGACTTCGGCCCCTGCTCCACCGCATGGCCGAGGTACATCACCAGCACTTCGTGCGCGATGTGCCGCACCACGCCGAGGTCGTGCGAGATGAAGAGATACGCCAGGCCCAGCTCGGCCTGCAGGTCGGCCAGAAGGTTCAGCACCTGCGCCTGGATCGACACGTCGAGCGCCGACACCGGCTCGTCGGCCACCAGCAGGCGCGGGCTCAGCATCAGCGCACGCGCGATCGCAATGCGCTGGCGCTGGCCGCCCGAGAACATGTGCGGATAGCGGTTGGCGTACTCGGGCCGCAGGCCCACGCGCGCGAGCATGTCGCGCGCTTTTGCAGCGCGCTCCTGCTTGCCGAGGGTGGTGTTGATGGCCAGCGGGTCTTCGAGCACCGTCGCGATCTTCTTGCGCGGATTGAGCGAGCCGTAGGGGTTCTGGAACACCAGCTGCACGGCCTGGCGCAGCTCGCGCCTGCGCTCGGGCGGCGGGCTCACCGCGTCGGCGCCGACCAGCGTGAGCTGGCCCGCCGTCGGCTTCTCGATCAGCGCGACCATGCGCGCCAGCGTCGACTTGCCGCAGCCCGATTCGCCGACCACGGCCAGCGTGCGGCCGCGCTCGATCCGGAAGGAGATGTCGCCCACGGCGCGCAAGTGCGAAGGCGCGCGGAACAGCCCGCGGCGGATGTCGTAGGTGCGCTGGAGGTTCTTGGCCTCGACCACCACTTCAGTCGATGCCTCGCTCATGCCTCGACCTCCACGACCCGCTGCTTCGGCGGATCGCTCGCGATGGCCTCTCCGCGCCCCGGATCGCCGAGCGGAAAGTGGCAGCGCACCTCGGCGCCGTGCGACTCGCGCAGCGCCGGCCGCACCTGGCAGGCGCGCTCGGTGACGTAGCCGCAGCGCGGCGCGAACAGGCAGCCGGCGGGCCGGTCGTGCACGCCGGGCACCACGCCGCTGATGGTGGCGAGGCGCCCCTCGGGCGCGGCGCGTTCGGGCAGTGCCGCGAGCAGCGCCTCGGTGTAGGGGTGCTGCGGCTGTGCGAAGAGGCGGTCGACGCGCTGGTGCTCCATCACCTGGCCCGCGTACATCACGGCGATGCGCTGCGCCATCTCGCTGACCACGCCCATGTTGTGCGTGATGAGCACCAGCGCCATGCCGCGCTCCTTCTGCAGGTCGCGCAGCAGGTCGAGGATCTGCGCCTGGATGGTCACGTCGAGCGCGGTGGTCGGCTCGTCGGCGATCAGCAGGCGCGGATTGCAGGCGATGGCCATCGCGATCATCACGCGCTGGTTCATGCCGCCCGAGAGCTGGTGCGGAAAGCTCCCCAGGCGCGAGGACGCGGCCGGAATGCCCACCTGCTCCAGCAGCTCGGTCGCGCGCTTCTTCGCTTCGCGCTTGTCGAGCTTCAGGTGCAGCCGCAGCGTTTCCATCAGCTGGAAGCCGATGGTGAAGCAAGGGTTGAGGCTGGTGGTCGGCTCCTGGAAGATCATCGCGACTTCCTTGCCGACCAGCGCACGGCGCGCCTTGTCGGAAATGCCGAGCAGGTCCTTGCCCGCGAAGCGCATGTGCTCCGCACGCACCCGGCCTGGAAAGCCGACGAGGCCCATCAGCGCCATCATGGTGACGCTCTTGCCGGAGCCCGATTCGCCGACGATGCCGAGCACCTCGCCCTCTTCGAGGCTGAGGCTCACGCCGTCTACCGCATGCAGCACGCCGCCTTGAGTCGGAAACTCGACGTGCAGGTCCTCTATTTCAAGCAAAGGCATATCAGTGACTCCGGCCCGAACGGCCTGTTCCAGGAACACCGCGGAACCGGCTTTGCCGGGCCGCTGGTGTTGCCCCCTGCAAGGGGGTAGGAGGCCACACGAAGTGGGCAAGCCTGGGGGTGTGCTTCATGCTAGCGTTTCAGCTTGGGGTCGAGCGCATCGCGCAGCCCGTCGCCCAGGAGATTGAATGCGAGCACGGCCGCCAGGATCGCCATTCCCGGGAAGGTGACGACCCACCACGCACGCAGCACGAACTCGCGCGCGTCGGCCAGCATGGTTCCCCACTCGGGCGACGGCGGCTGCGCCCCGAGGCCCAGGAAGCCGAGCGCCGCCGCGTCGAGGATGGCAGTGGAAATGCCGAGCGAAGCCTGCACGATCAGCGGCGCGGCGCAGTTGGGCAGCACCTCGCGGAACATCAGCCGCAGCGTGCCGGCGCCGCTCACGCGCGCGGCGGTCACGTAGTCGCGCGAGACCTCGGCGATGACGGCGGCACGCGTGATGCGCACGTAGTGCGGCAGCACCACGATGGCCACCGCGAGCATCGCATTGACGAGCCCCGGCCCGAGGATCGCGACGATCACGATGGCCAGCAGCAGGCTGGGCAGCGTGAGCACGATGTCCATCAGCCGCATGATCGCGATCTCGAGCACGCCGCGGAAGAAGCCCGCGATGAGCCCGAGCACCACGCCCGCGACCACCGACAGCGCCACCACCGCGACGCCGATCGAAAGCGACAGCCGCGCGCCGTACATGAGCCGCGAAAGAATGTCGCGGCCGATGGCGTCGGTGCCCAGCAGGTAGCTCATGGAGCCGCCCTTCTGCCACGCCGGTGGCTGCAGGAAGACGGCGCTGTTGGTCTCGTTCGGTGCGTGCGGCGCGATCCACGGCGCGAACAGCGCGACCAGCAGCAGCACGACGATGGTGGCGAGCCCGATGACCGCGCCGCGGTTGGCCGAGAAGGCCGTCCAGAATTCGCGCCAGGGGCCGGGGGGTGCGGTGCTCTTGCCCGCACCGTCGGAAACGGTGATCTGCGTGGTTGTCGCCATGGGGAAGCTCAGCGCCTGATGCGTGGGTTGATGACGCCGTACGCCACGTCTACGAGAAGGTTGACCAGCATCACGATGCCGCCGAGCAGCAGCATGCCGCCCTGCAGCACCGGGTAGTCACGCCGGCCGATGGCCTCGATGAGCCACTTGCCGACGCCGGGCCAGGAGAAGATGGTCTCGGTGAGGATCGCGCCCGTGAACAGCACGCCCACCTGCAGCCCGATGACCGTCACCACCGGAATGAGCGCGTTGCGCAGCGCATGCAGCCCCACCACGCGAAAGCGCGAAAGCCCCTTGGCGCGCGCGGTGCGGATGTAGTCCTCGCCCAGTACCTCGAGCATGGCCGAGCGCGTCATGCGCGCGATGACCGCGAGCGGCACAGTGCCGAGCACCACGGCCGGCAGCACGAGGTGGTGCAGCGCCGACCAGAAGGCGTCGGTCTCGCCGGCGCGCAGCGCGTCGACGAGCAGGAAGCCGGTCTCGGGCTCGACGTAGTACTGCACCGCGATGCGGCCCGATACGGGCGTCCACCCGAGCTGCACCGAGAAGAACAGGATCAGCAGCAGCCCCCACCAGAAGATCGGCATCGAGTAGCCGGTGAGCGAGGTGGCCATCACGCCGTGGTCGAAGATGGAGTTGCGCCGCACCGCCGCGAGGATGCCCGCCGGCAGCCCGAGCAGCAGCGCGAAAAGAATGGCGCACACCGCGAGCTCGACCGTGGCCGGGAAGAGCGAGAGGAACTCGCTCATCACGGTGTCCTGTGTGATGAGCGACTTGCCGAGATCGCCGTGCAGCACGCGGGCGATGTAGATGCCGTACTGCACGATCACCGGCTTGTCGAAGCCGTAGGCGGTGCGCAGTTCGGCATGGCGCGCGGGGTCGATCCCGCGCTCGCCGGCCATGGTTTCAATGGGGTCGCCCGGCACGAGCCGGATGAGAAAGAAGGCGAGCAGTGTCATGCCGAAGAAGGTCGGCACCAACAGACTCAAACGGGTAAAGACAAACCTGAGCATCGACCCGCGAATATGCAAGATCGATGCCTCGGCCCCACCCGGGCCGAACCCTTACTCCAGCGCGTGCTCGCGCACTTACTTCTTGGTGTCGCGCAGCTCGCGGCGAAGGATCTTGCCGACCGGCGTCTTCGGCATGTCGGTACGAAACTCTACGATGCGCGGCTGCTTGTAACCCGTAAGGTTTGCTCTGCAGTATTCGCGCACCTGCGCCTCCGTGAGCGAAGGGTCTTTCTTGACGATCACGAGCTTCACGGCCTCGCCCGTCTTGTCGTCGGGCACGCCGACCGCGGCGCACTCGAGCACGCCCGGAATGAGTGCGACCACATCCTCGACCTCGTTCGGGTACACGTTGAAACCCGACACCAGGATCATGTCCTTCTTGCGGTCGACCACCTTGAAGTAGCCGCGCTCGTCGACCACGCCGATGTCGCCGCTCTTGAAGTAGCCGTCGGCCGTCATGACCTTCGCGGTCTCGTCGGGGCGCTGCCAATAGCCGGCCATCACCTGCGGGCCCTTGATGGCGATCTCGCCGCGCTCGCCGACGGGCACCTCGTTGCCGTCGTCGTCGAGCAGCCTGAGCCAGGTGCTCGGCAGCGGCAGGCCGATGGTGCCGGTGTAGGCCGTGCTGTTGGTCGGGTTGCAGGTGGCCGAGGGCGAGGTCTCGGAAAGGCCGTAGCCCTCGCAGATCGGGCAGCCCGTCTTCTCGAGCCAGAGCTTCGCCACCGCGGCCTGCACCGCCATGCCGCCGCCCACCGACACCTTCAGGTTCTTCCAGTTGACGGTGTTGAAGTCGGGGTGGTTCGCCAGCCCGTTGAAGAGCGTGTTGACGGCCGGGAAGCTGTGGATCGTGTGCTTCGACAGCTCCTTCAGCACGCCGGGAATGTCGCGCGGATTCGGGATCAGGATCAGCTTGCCGCCCGTGCGCATGCTCAGCATCATGCCGACCGTGAACGCGAAGATGTGATACAGCGGCAGCGCGCACACGCCCGTGGGCTGCTCGTTGGCCGGCACCTTGTTCATGACCGGCTCGTTCCACGCCTCGGACTGCAGCACGTTGGCGATCACGTTGCGGTGCAGGAGCACCGCGCCCTTCGACACGCCGGTGGTGCCGCCGGTGTACTGCAGCACCGCCACGTCGTCGGGTCCGATGGCCACGGGCTTGAGCGAAGCGCTCGCGCCCTTGTCGAGCGCGTCGTTGAAGCGCACCGCGCCCGGCAGGCTGAAGGTGGGCACCATCTTCTTGACGTTGCGCACCACGTAGTTGACGAGCGCGCCCTTGAGGAAGCCGAGGCGGTCGCCCATGGAAGCCAGCACGATGTGCTTGACCGGCGTGCTCGCGATGCATTGCTGCAGCGTGGTGCCGAAGTTCTCCATGATGACGATGGCCTTCGCGCCCGAATCCTTGAGCTGGTGCTCCAGCTCGCGCGGCGTGTACAGCGGATTGACGTTGACCAGGATGAGGCCGGCGCGCAGGATGCCCGCGACCGCAATGGGGTACTGCGGGCAGTTGGGCATCATCACCGCCACGCGGTCGCCCTTGGCGAGGCCCAGGCTCTGCAGGTAGCCCGCGAACGACTTGCTCTGCCTGTCGGTCTCGCCATAGCTGATGTCCTTGCCCATGAAGCTGTAGGCCGTGCGGTCGGCGTACTTCCTGAAGCTCTCCTCCATGAGCGCGACCAGCGAGGGGTACTGCGAAGCATCGATATCGGCGGGCACGCCCTGCGGATAGCTGCTGAGCCAGGGACGATCGGTCATTGGATTTGTCTCCTCCGGGAGTCGGACTGTTGAAAACGAAAACGGCGCACTTGATGGCGCCGCGAAGAACTCGTCCGCTGCGCGGACGGGGACCTTCGGCCTATTCGATGGCCTTGCCCATATCTTCCACTACTTTTTTAGCATCGCCAAAGACCATCATCGTCTTGTCCATGTAGAAGAGCTCGTTGTCCAGGCCGGCATAACCCGCGGCCATGGAGCGCTTGTTGACGATGACGGTCTTGGCCTTGTAGGCCTCCAGGATCGGCATGCCGTAGATCGGGCTGCCCTTGGTGTGCGCGGCCGGGTTCACCACGTCGTTGGCGCCCAGGATGATCGCCACGTCGGCCTGGCCGAACTCGCCGTTGATGTCCTCCATCTCGAACACCTGGTCGTAGGGCACCTCGGCCTCGGCCAGCAGCACGTTCATGTGGCCGGGCATGCGGCCTGCCACGGGGTGGATGGCGTACTTCACGGTGATGCCCTTCTCCACGAGCTTCTGCGCGAGCTCCTTCACCGCGTGCTGGGCGCGGGCCACGGCGAGGCCGTAGCCGGGCACGATCACCACCGTCTCGGCGTTGCCGAGCACGAAGGCCGCGTCGTCGGCGCTGCCGCTCTTCACCGGACGCTGCTCCTTCGCGCCGCCCGTGGCCGCGGCCGCGTCGCCGCCGAAGCCGCCCAGGATCACGTTGAAGAACGAGCGGTTCATGGCCTTGCACATGATGTAGCTCAGGATCGCGCCCGAGGAGCCCACCAGCGAACCGGCCACGATCAGCATCGCGTTGTTCAGGCTGAAGCCTATGCCCGCGGCCGCCCAGCCGGAGTAGCTGTTGAGCATCGACACCACCACCGGCATGTCGGCGCCGCCGATGGGGATGATGATGAGCACGCCCATCACGAAGGCCAGCGCCAGCATCGCGAAGAAGGCCGGCCAGCTTTCGGTGAAGACGAACACCAGCCCCAGGCCGATGGTCGCCAGGCCCAGCACGAGATTGAGCATGTGCTGGCCCGAGAACTGCACGGGCGCGCCCTGGAACAGGCGGAACTTGTACTTGCCCGAAAGCTTGCCGAAGGCGATGACCGAGCCGCTGAAGGTGATGGCACCGATGGCCGCTCCCAGGAAGAGCTCCAGCCGGTTGCCGCTCGGGATCGGGTCGCCCTTGAGCGCGATGCCGAAGGCATGCGGCTCGGCCACGGCGGCCACCGCGATGAACACCGCCGCCAGGCCGATCATGCTGTGCATGAAAGCGACCAGTTCGGGCATCTTGGTCATCTCGACCTTGTTGGCCATGTAGGCGCCCAGGCCGCCGCCGACGACCAGCGCGACCAGCACGTAGCCCAGGCCGGCGAGGTTGCCGCTGGCGAGCTTGTAGATCAGCGCCCCGGTGGTCAGCACGGCGATGGCCATGCCGGTCATGCCGAAGATGTTGCCGCGGATGGAGGTGGTGGGATGGCTCAGGCCCTTCAGGGCCTGGATGAAGCAGATGCTGGCGACGAGGTACAGCAGCGTGACGAGGTTCATGCTCACTTGGCAGCTCCCTCTTCAGCCTTCGGTGCGGCCTTCTTGTCCTTCTTCTTGAACATTTCCAGCATGCGCCTCGTGACGAGGAAGCCGCCGAAGACGTTCACCGCGGCCAGGGCCACGGCCAGCACGCCCATGGTCTTGCCCAGGGGCGTGTCGGTGAGCGCGGCCGCCAGCATGGCGCCCACGATCACGATGGCCGAGATGGCGTTGGTCACCGCCATCAGCGGCGTATGCAGCGCGGGCGTGACGGTCCACACGACGTGGTAGCCCACGTAGATGGCCAGCACGAAGATGATCAGGTTGATGACTGTGTGAGAGACGATGTCCATGTTCTTCTCCTCGACGGGCGTTGCTTGTTGCGTTACTTCTTCGTGACCTGGCCGTCGTGGGTCACGCGGCAGGCGGCGACGATGTCGTCCTCGAGGTCGATCTTCAGCGCGCCCTCCTTGGTGACGATGAGCTTGAGGAAGTCGAGCACGTTGCGCGCATACAGCGCCGAGGCGTCGGCCGCCACCAGCGCGGCTAGGTTCGTTTCCCCGACGATGGTCACGCCGTGCTTCACGACGGTCTTGTCGGCCTCCGACAGCGGGCAGTTGCCGCCCACCCCATCCGGGCCTTTACCGGCCGCGATGTCGACGATGACGGAGCCCGGCTTCATGGACTTGACCATGTCCTCGGTGATGAGGGTCGGCGCGGCGCGCCCCGGAATGAGCGCGGTGCTGATGACCACGTCGGCCAGCGCCACGCGCTTGGCGACCTCGGCCTGCTGTCGGCTGAGCCAGCTCGCGGGCATCGGCCGCGCGTAGCCGCCGACGCCTTCGGCCGCGTCTTTCTCTTCCTGGGTCTCGTAGGGCACGTCGATGAACTTGCCGCCCAGCGACTCGATCTGCTCCTTGACGCTGGGGCGCACGTCGGACGCCTCGATGACGGCGCCCAGGCGCTTGGCGGTGGCGATGGCCTGCAGGCCCGCCACGCCCACGCCGAGGATGACGACGCGCGCGGCCTTCACCGTGCCGGCTGCCGTCATGAGCATGGGGAAGAAGCGCTGGTACTTGTCGGCCGCGATCATCACGGCCTTGTAGCCGGCGATGTTGGCCTGCGAGGAGAGCACGTCCATGCTCTGGGCACGGGTGGTGCGGGGGGCGGCCTCGAGCGCGAAGCCGGTGACGCCGGCGGCGGCCAGGCGCTGCAGGCCGGCCGCGTCGAAGGGGTTGAGCATGCCGATCACGACGGCGCCGGGCTTCAGCAGCGCGGTCTCGGCCTCGGTGGGCGTGCGCACCTTCAGGACCATGTCGGCGGAGAAGGCGCCTGCCTGGTCGGTGATCTCCGCGCCTGCGGCCTGGTAGGCCGCATCGGTGGCGCTGGCGGCCACGCCCGCTCCCGACTGCACCCTTACGGTATGCCCGGAGGCCACCAGTTTCTTCACCGTCTCAGGTGTAACAGCCACGCGGGTTTCGCCTGCCAGTATCTCGGCGGGCACGCCTATCAGCATAGAGATCTCCTCAGAGCAAGGGGCACAGGGGGAATGTGCCGGCAGCTTACAGCAAGATTACAGCCGATCACTGTCGCCGGAGCGCTCTGTCGTTTTCATCCCAAAGCGTTGAGGAGCTTATGGATACTATAACTTCAGCTATTCAATTGATAGCGAATTCGGGTATTCGATAGAGACGGCCAGCAAGGAAATGAATGCCTTTGATCTACATTCCAGGCGGTCTGCTCCGGCGACGGCATTGACGGCAACCGAAAGAGGTTCGCCGACCGAAATCCCCATTTGTATCCAACTGCATTCAACTTCGTTAACAAGCCCTCAGAAATCGGCGAATTGCGTGCATTAGTTGCAATTCCAAAAACTTTACCTTAGTCGCAGATAGATACACTTCCCCTCATCAATCGCCAGTTCACGGAAGCTGACGAAGGGAGGAAAAAGGGGCTCGAATGCGAATCGCGGTACTCGACGACGGTGTTGATCAGATCAAGCAGATCAATCGAACCATGACTGCACTCGAACACGAGTGCCACCCGTATACGGAAGGCAGGGCGCTGCTGCAGGCCATGCGCCGCCAGACCTTCGACCTGCTGATACTCGGCTGGAATCTTCCCGACATGAAGGGCTCGGAGGTGGTGGCGACCATCCGCCGGGATCTCAACAGCCGCCTTCCCATTCTTTTCGTCTCCGACAAGCCCGGCGAGGCCGACATGGTCGAGGGCCTCAATGCCGGCGCCGACGACTTCATGGCCAAGCCCGCCCGCGCCGGCGAGCTCGAAGCCCGCGTCAATGCGCTGCTGCGCCGCTCCTACCCGGCCCAGCACGAAAACGAGCTGATCTTCGGCCCCTACCACTTCTATCCACCTTCGCGCGTGCTCAAGGTGCGTGGCGTACAGGTCGAACTGAAGAATCGGGAATACGAGCTCGCACTCTTCCTGTTCCAGAACCTCGGCCGCCTGCTTTCGCGCGAGCATCTGCACGAGGCCGTCTGGGGTCTGGGCATCGAGGCGTTGTCGCGCTCGCTCGACACCCACATCTCCCGCCTGCGGACCAAGCTCGACCTGCGCCCGGCCAACGGCTTCCTGCTGCTGGCCATCTACGGGCTGGGCTACCGGCTCGAAACCATCGAGGCCGACGCGCTGCCTGGAGTGGTCGGCGCGCGCTGAGCCCGGAATTCCGGGCGAGCTACAGTAGTCTCTCCAACGGCCTGCGCCCTGCGCGCGCCGCACCAAGGAACGAGACGAATGAATCCGATGATCCGGCTGCTGCTCGCCACCGCATTGCTCTGGAGCTGGCTGGGGCCCGCCACCGCGGAAGAGGTCGAAGCAAGCGACATGGTGCGCGGCGGCCTGATGGCGATCCAGATGATCGACCAGGGCCGCGCCGCCGAACTCTGGGACGGCGCCACGCCGGCGACCCGCAATCGCGTGACGCGCGCCGACTTCACCAGCCAGGTCAGCCGAAGCCGGGCGCCCATCGGCGTGCCCCAGATGCGCACCTGGGTCGCGGTCAACCGACAGGTCGTCGCCGACGCTGATGCCGGCATTGCTGGCCAGTACATCAGCATCGAATATGAAACCCGCTTCACGGGCAAACCTGACGGGACCGTCCGGGAACTCGTCAGTTTCCACCTGGACCAGGACCGCGTCTGGCGTTTCAGCGGCTATGTATTGAAATAAAAGGCCAAACGATGCCAACTCCACGCTGGAAGCCCAATGTCACCGTCGCCGCGGTGATCGAGCGCGACGGGCGCTTCCTGCTGGTCGAGGAGCAGACTCCCGACGGCCTGCGCCTCAACACGCCGGCAGGCCATCTCGACCCCGGCGAATCACCCGCCGAAGGCTGCGCCCGCGAGACCCTGGAAGAAACTGCCCATCATTTCATGCCAACTGCGCTCATCGGCATCTACATGGCACGTTCCCGTCCGCTCGCGGAGGGCGGCGAAGACATCACCTATATGCGCTTTGCTTTCATGGGCACGCTTGGCGGGTTCGAGGAAGGCCGCCCGCTCGACAAAGGCATCGTTCGCACCGTCTGGATGACGGCCGACGAGATCCGCGCGAGCGTCGCGCGGCACCGCAGCCCGCTGCTGCTGCAGTGCGTGGAAGACCATCTGGCCGGCAAGCGATACCCGCTCGACGTGGTCCACGTCGACGAATCGGTGCGATCAGTGCCCTGAGTTGAAAAGCTTCGTCAGACGATGACGCCGCCGCCAAGGCAGCGTTCACCGTCATAGAGCACGGCCGACTGCCCCGGCGTCACCGCCCACTGCGCGTCGCCGAAGCGCAGTCCGAAGGCGGCCGGATTCACGCCGCCCTCCACCGCCTCCATCTCGCAAGCCGCATCGGCCTGCCGATAGCGCGCCTTGGAACCGTAAGCACCCGGCACCGGCGCCTCGCCGGAAATCCAGCTCGCGTCGTCCGCCTTCAGCTCCGACGACAGCAGCCAGGGATGGTCGTGCCCCTGCACCACCCACAGCGTGTTCTTCTCGACGTCCTTGCGCGCCACGAACCATGGCGAATGGTCGCCCGAGCCGCGCTGCGCGCCCTTTTCCTTCACGCCGCCGATGCCCAGCCCCTGCCGCTGCCCCAGCGTGTAGAAGCTCAGCCCCTGGTGCTCGCCCAGCTTGCGGCCGCGGTCGTCCTTGATGGGACCCGGTTCCTTGGAGATGTAGCGGTTCAGGAATTCGCGGAACGGCCGCTCGCCGATGAAGCAGATGCCGGTCGAGTCCTTCTTCTTCGCGTTGGGCAGGCCGATTTCCTCGGCGATGCGGCGCACCTCGGTCTTGTGCAGCTCGCCGACCGGGAACATCGTCTTCGACAGCTGCGCCTGGTTCAGGCGGTGGAGGAAGTAGCTCTGGTCCTTCGCCGGATCGAGCCCCTTGAGCAGCTCGTGCCTGCCGGTGGCCTCGTTCAGCCGCACGCGGGCGTAGTGGCCGGTGGCGATCTTCTCGGCGCCCAGGCGCATGGCGTGGTCGAGGAAGGCCTTGAACTTGATCTCGGCGTTGCACAGCACGTCGGGGTTGGGCGTGCGGCCGGCCTTGTACTCGCGCAGGAACTCGGCGAACACGCGGTCCTTGTAGTCGGCCGCGAAGTTGACGTGCTCGATCTCGATGCCCAGCACGTCGGCCACGCTGGCGGCGTCCACGAAGTCGATGTTCGACGAGCAGTACTCGCTGTCGTCGTCGTCTTCCCAGTTCTTCATGAAGATGCCGACCACCTCGTGCCCCTGCTGCTTGAGCAGGTGCGCCGTCACCGCGGAGTCCACTCCGCCGCTCAGTCCCACAACGATCCGATGCTTTGCCATAAGCCCCCTATTGTCCCAGCCCCGCGCAAGGGGCTTCCGGCGTGTGGGAAATCGGGAAAACCCGTGTCGCCGGTTTGTCAGCCCGAAGGCCATCGACGGGAGGGCCGGCGCTAAAGTGATTCCGGACGAAGGCGGCAGCAAGACCCGCCACGCCATTCACGAGACAACCGCAAGCGGAGACAAGACGCATGGCCACACCTTCCACCGCCGCCAATGCCGGCGATACCCTCCCCTGGACACGCGCCTACCCCGAAGGCATGCGCTGGGACGCCGAACTGCCCGTGAAGCCGGTGCAGCAGATGCTCGACGAAGCCGTGGAGCGCTGGCCCGAGCGGTCTGCTGTCGAATTCATGGGCCAGGCCATCACTTATCGCGAGCTTGGCGCCGCCGTCGAACGCGCCGCCAAGGGCCTGCAGGACCTGGGCGTGAAGCCCGGCGTGCACGTCGGCCTCTACCTGCCGAACACGCCGCACTACCCGATCGCCTTCTTCGCGGTGCTCAAGGCCGGCGGCACAGTGGTCAATTACTCGCCGCTGGACGCCGAGCGCGTGCTTGCCCACAAGATCGAGGACAGCCGCACCGACATCCTCGTCACGCTCGACCTCGTCAACCTGTACCCGCAGATGGCGCGCCTGCTCGACAGCTCGCGCCTGAAGACGCTGGTGATCGGCAGCATCGGCGACTACGGCGCCATGGGCGACAAGGTGCAGGCCCAGCTGCAGGGGGCCGGCCAGATCGCCCCCGTGCCCGTGGACGACCGGCACGTGCCCTTCACCGACCTTCTGAAGAGCGAAGGCACGCACAAGACCTATCCACTGGGCGACCTCGCCGAAGAGATCGTGGTGCTGCAATACACCGGTGGCACCACCGGCCTGCCCAAGGGCGCGATGCTCACGCACGCCAACCTCACTTCCGCCTCGGCGCAGTACTACGAGTCGACCCGGGGCGAGCCGCCGATCCTGGAGGAAGGCACCGAGCGCTTCCTGGTGGTGCTGCCGCTCTTCCACATCTTCGCGCTCAGCGCCGCGATGCTGCTCGGCGTGCGCCTCGGCGCGGCGCTGGTGCTGCACACGCGCTTCGACGTCGACGCGGTGATGAACGAGCTCGCCGCCAGCCGCATCAGCGTGTTCCCCGGCGTGCCGACGATGTACACCGCCATCCTCTCGCACCCCAAGGCGAAGGAAATGGACCTGCGCTCGCTCAAGTTCTGCGGCTCGGGCGGCGCGCCGCTGCCGGTGGAAGTGGAGCAGCGCTTCTTCGAACTCACAGGCTGCCATCTCAACGAAGGCTGGGGCATGACCGAGACCTCGCCCGTAGGCACCTTCACGCCCGCGCGCGGCCTGCGCAAGGCGGGCTCGTGCGGCATGCCGCTGCCGCGGGTGCGCATCAAGCTGGTGAGCCTGGACGATCCGGCGAAGGACATCACCGCCTTCGGCGAAGCGGGCGAGCTCTGCATCAAGGGCCCGAACGTGATGAAGGGCTACTGGAACAACCCCAAGGCCACGGCCGATTCGATGACGGCCGACGGCTACTTCCGCAGCGGCGACGTCGCGAAGATGGATTCCGACGGCTACCTCTACATCGTCGACCGCACCAAGGACATGCTGCTGTGCGGCGGCTACAACGTCTATCCGCGCGTGCTGGAGGAGGCGGTGTACGAGCATCCCTCGGTGGCCGAGGTCTGCGTGATCGGCATCCCCGACGAGTACCGCGGCCAGTCGCCCAAGGCCTTCGTGAAGCTCAAGGAAGGCGCGCCCGAGCTGACGCTCGACGCACTGAAAGCCTTCCTGAAGGACCGCCTCGGCAAGCACGAGATGATCGGCGCGCTGGAGATCCGTGCCGAGCTGCCCAAGACGCCGGTGGGCAAGCTCTCGAAGAAGGACCTCGTCGACGAGGAAGCCCGCAAGCGGGCGGTGTGAGCCAGGCTAGGACTACTTCTTCTGCTGGCCGAAAGCCTCGGCGAGCAGTTCGTAGGAGCGCAGCCGGGCGACGTGGTCGAACACCTGAGAGGTGATCATGAGCTCGTCCGCGCCGGTGCGCGCGACGAAGGCTTCCACGCCCTTCTTCACCGTCTCGACCGAACCCACTGCCGAGCACGACAGCACCGAGTCGAGCAGCGCGTTCTCCGCCGGCCCGACCTTCTGGCGGTAGCCCTCCACCGGCGGCGGCAGGCGCCCCGGGCGGCCGCTGCGCAGGTTCACGAAGGCCTGCTGCCACGAGGTGGCGCGGAACTCGGCCTCTTCGTCGGTGTCGGCCGCGAACACGTTGAAGCCCAGCATCACGTACGGCTTCTGCAGCTGCGCCGAGGGCCTGAAGGTCTCGCGATAGATCTGGATGGCCTGCATGATCTGCTGCGGCGCGAAGTGCGAGGCAAACGCGTAGGGCAGCCCCAGATGGGCTGCGAGCTGCGCGCCGAAGGTGCTGGAGCCCAGGATCCACACCGGCACCTCCAGCCCCGCGCCGGGCACGGCGCGCACCGGCTGCTGCGGATTCTTCGACATGAAGTCCATCAGCTCGATCACGTCCTGCGGGAACTGGTCGGCGTCCGACTCCAGGTTGCGCCGCAGGGCCCGCGCGGTGCGCTGGTCGGAACCGGGCGCGCGCCCCAGGCCGAGGTCGACACGCCCCGGGTAGAGCGACTCCAGCGTGCCGAACTGCTCGGCGATCACCAGCGGCGAATGGTTCGGCAGCATCACGCCGCCGGCGCCGATGCGGATGGTGGAAGTGCCCGCCCCCACATAGGCCAGCAGCACGGCGGTGGCCGCGCTCGCGATGCCCGGCATGCCGTGGTGCTCGGCCAGCCAGTAGCGCGTGTAGCCCAGTTTCTCGCCATGCTGCGCCAGCGAGAGCGAGTTGCGGAACGACTGCGCGGCGTCGCTGCCCTCGGTGATCGGGGAAAGGTCGAGGATGGAGAACGGAATCATGGGCGCGATCATGGCGCGAACCGCCCAATTCCGTCGCCCCAGGGGCTATTCGGTTTGGTATAGCGTGGTCACGCTCGCGAAGTCGCGGCCGTTCTGCTCCACGCTCGCCTGGAAGGGCACGCTCTCGCCCGGCGCGATGGCCGGCAGGTTGTCCACCAGCTTGAAGCCCGTGAGCTGCCCGTTGCGGTCGCGCAGGCTCACCCACAGCCGCACCTTGCCGACGATGCCCGTGCCAGGGTTCTTCACGCTGCCGCTGACCACCACGTACTTGTACGAAAAGCGCTGGCTGAAGTTGAGCAGCACGCTGCCGATTTCGGCCTTGGTGCCCGTCACCTTCACCTCCAGCGGCTTGCGCGGGCCGGGCAGCGCCGCGCGGCGCATCGGCTTCCATTCGATGCGTGTGTCGGTGATGCGCTCCATGTCCTGCGGCTCCAGGTAGATGGGAAAGCGCTCGCCGGGATACAGGTAGGCCAGCCCCGAGATCGTGGTCGTGCCGTGCGCCTTGCTGCCGCTGAAGCGCGAGATCACGCCGCCCGGCGCGAGCACCACGGCATCGGTGCTGCGGTTGACCAGTTCGCCCAGGAAGAGCCGCTGCTGGATGTTGTTGCGCCCGTCCACCAGCGGCAGCAACTCGAGCAGCTTGTCGTCGAAGCGCTCGCTGTCCTCGGCCAGCAGGTCGTCGGTGCCCAGGCGCAACTCGGGGTTGAAGCTTTCCGGGCCGCCCGCGGTGCGGATCACACGATCGGCGTTGAGCACCGGCGTGCGCCCGCCCGAGGCCTCGACGGTGCTGTAGCCGATGCGGTAGTCCCACGCCGCGATGGCCGCCGCGCGGCCGAAGCGCGCGATGCTCACGTCCACCGAGGTGCGTGCGCCGGGCTGGATCTCGTTGGCCTGCCCATAGCCGTGGCCGAAGCCGATCACCTGCCCCGCGTCGTCGTACAGCGTGGCCAGCACCTCGAAGCCGCCGAGCACGGTGGCGTCCTTGCGGTCGTTGACGATGCGGCCCACCAGCCGGACGCGGTCGCCCTGCTGCACCAGCCGCACGCGCGAGAACGCCATGCGCGGCCCCTTCACCGCGCTGTAGGGCTCGGCCAGCTTCTGCACGCGCAGCTCCTGGCGCGTCACGTTCTTGCCGCTGGGCATGTCGATCAGCGCGGGGGCGCTCTCGCCGGGTTCCAGCACGGCCACGGGCAGCATCTCGCTGCGCTCGTCGAGCTTGCTCTCGCCGTCGAAGTACGCGGCGCGGATGCCCGCGCGCGACAGCGGCTTGCCGGTTTCGTTGCGCGCCACCACCAGCAGCTTGGGGCTGGCAGAGCTGCCGCTGCCCACGAGCACCTGGCGCGGCTCGTCGAGCTTGAGTCCGTCGACGGGAATGGTGCGGTCGACCGCAGCCACCACACGCTGCGAGCCCGATGCAGCGCGCGTGTCGGCATTGCGGCTGCCGAGGAACACGCCCACCAGGCTGAAGAGCAGCACCGCGCCCACCGCAATGCCCACACCGATGCCGACCTTGCGCATCATGAGCGCCTGCCTGCGCGCCTCCTCGGCCGCGAGCCGGCGGCCGGCCTCGTTCTTCACCTGGTTGAGCACGCGCTCCAGCCGGTCGGAGACGTTGTCTTCCACCAGCGTGACGGAGCCGCAGTGCTCGCAGGTGTATTCGTTGAGGCCCGTGCGCTTGAGCACGCTGCTGCCGCACTCGCCGCACTTGAGCGTCTGGAGATCGATGGTCATGTCTGAAATGCTGCTCCCGTTTTTCTTTTGCCGCGGTCCTCGCGGCTCTCTACCAGTCGAAGAGGTCCGCGAGATCGTCGGCCCGGCCTGCGCCGACCAGCGGCGCGAGCCGCTCGATCAGGCGCGCGCGGTGCACCGGGTTGACCGAGAAGTCGTCCATGAAGATGTCGTCGCCCGCCTCGTCCCACACCTGGCCGATGGTGCCGAGGCACGCGGCCATCTCGAAGATGTCTGCGAAGAGCGGCCCGTCGTCTTCCCACGCGCCCGCGCCATGCCGGGCGAACTGTATCGCGCCGCTGCGCAGGTCGAAGATGAAGGGATCGGCGCCCTGGTCGGCCACCACCAGCCAGTGGTCGGGCCATGAAGCGAGGCGTTCGCCGGTGATGCCATGCCAGCGGTAGCCGGCCTGCTGCGACCACAGGCGCGCCAGCGGAGGAATGCTGAACGGATTGCCCGCGGTGGATACGGTGAGGCCCGCGTGGCCCACGCGCTCGTTGACCCAGTTGCCCAGCGGGCCGACCTGCTCGTAGAAGGCCGCGATGGCTTCTGGCAGCGGGATCTCGCCGTGCCAGTGGTCGGCGGCGAGCTGCGGCGCCAGCGCGCCGTGCGGAGCCAGCGCCGCGCGAGCCTGCTCTGTCGATGCCACCTGTGTTCCTCTTCGTTCAGGAAGCGCAGGCCGCACGCAGCGCGGTGCGAAGCGCCTCCACGTCGCCGGGCGCGATCTCGCGCACGCCGCTCGGAGCGCCAAGGCCGCAGGCCGTCGATGCGACGACCGGAACGCCCGCCGCCACGGCCCGCAGCAGCGCGCGCGGTGCGTGCTCCACATGCGCGGGCAGCACCACCACATCGGCGCCGGCCAGCCAGTCGCCCTGCCAGTTCATGTGCTCGACGTGGCCGATGCCCTGCCAGAGCCGCGCATCGTCCGAGGCCGAGCCCAGCACACGCAGGCGGCACGGCCAGCCTTGCAGCGCCGCGGCGAGTTCGCGCGCGCCCTTGCGTGCCAGCGCGCTCGCGGCGAAGACGACGAGCGGAAGGTCTGGATTCGTGCGGGCAACGGCCTTGGCCCGAGGCAGCGCCCATTCCAGCTTCCGCAGCACCGCCAGCGGAGCCAGCGCCGCCAATTGCCGTGCAACTTCGGCATGCGGCGTGACGGTGACCGAAGCGCGGGCCAGCGCCATCGACTCCGCACGCACCAGCGAAGGATCGGCACGGAAGTCGCGCAAGGTGGCGTCGTCGGGCCAGCGGCGGGAGGCCTCGTCCAGCCGCTGCTCGATCTCCGCCATCGGCAGCGCGCTGGCCAGCACGACGACGTTGCGGCCATCGAGCGCCCCGAGGCGCTGCAGGTGCGGCAGCAGCGACTGCTCGACCACCAGCTGCGTGTGCTCCGGCTTCAGCCGAGCCGCGAAGGCCTGCGCGAGCCAGCGCTGGCCGTCGATCAGGCTGGCCTGCCGCCGCCCCGCCTGCCGCGCCCACAGCCGCAGCCACAGCGCACGGCGCAGGCTCGTGGCCCACAGTGCTTGTGAAGCCGCGGCCGCCGGCTCGCGATGCCAGCCCGTCGCGCTGCGGCGCCAGAAGGCGAGCCGCATCGGCACCGGCTGCATGCGCTGCGCGCGTGGATGCTCTTCGCGCAGGTAGCGCGCGAACTCCGGCGTCCATGCGTCGAGCAGCGCGACGGTGAGCCCCTGCGGCCCCACATCGACCTGCGGACGATGGCGGAAGCAGGCGGTCTGGTCGCAGCTGAGGCAGCCGCGCGCCACCGGCAATGCGGCTGCGGTTTCTTCGTTCGCGCGGCGCATGGTGACGGGCACAAATGGCGCAGAAGATGCACCACGGCTGCGGATGCGCAGCACCAGTTCCGCCCCGGTCAGCTCCACTTCGAGCCGCCATGCATGCCTGGCGCGCACCTTGAGATCGATGTAGTTCCAGAACACGGTCGCGTCGACGGCATCCGAGCCCGGCTCGCCGGCCTGCTCGATGCGCGCCGTGTGCCCGTGCCGCTCCACCAGCTCGAAGCCCGCGCGCGACGCCACGGTGGCAAGCGCATTCGACAGCTGGCACAGCCCGCCAGCCAGCGTCGGCACCACGCAGCCGCCGCGCAGCTCGCGGCCCTGCACGAAGCCGCGCCATGCGCCCGGCCTGCCCAGCTGGCGCCAGAAGCTCAGCACCTCACCGGCCGGGACCTCGACGGCATCGAAGGCGCCGCGCGCCACGCGCAGGTTCTGCACCTTGCCGGCCACGAGGGGGAATTCGTCCGCGCGGCCGTCGGTCCACAGGGGCGTGCGGTATTGGGCGAGCACGGGCGCGTCGGCCAGTGCGTGGCTTGTGCCGGCGGTCCACCGGCGGGCCGATGGCCGCAGCGTCTCGCGCAGCGCGTGGGCCGTGGCCAGCAGCCGCGAGCGCAGCCAGAAGTCGATCGCGTCGATGCGGCGCGGCGGCTGCCAGGCCTGCACGCTCACGCGGAGGGGCCTCGCTTGCGCCACTGGCCGAGGTCGGCTTCGATGCGCTCCTCGATGCTGCCGCTCCACTGCACGCCGAAACCGGCCGCGCGCAGCAGCTCGACGATGCGGCGGCCGACGGCCATGGTGTTGGCTTCGCGCTGCTCGATCTCGGGAATCATCCCGCCGCTGAAGGCCAGGTGGAGGCGGCCGGTTCGCACCGCGCGTTCGAGATCCTGTGCGTGATAGAAGCAGCAGCCGCGGATGCCGGATTCCATGCGGCCCGCGGCACGCCATTGCTCGCGCACGTCGTCGTGGCCGTCGGCGAGCGTGTTGCCCGCGCGGTGCAGCGCGATGATCTTCTCGCTGCGCAGTTGCTCGAACACGGCTTCGAGCCGGTCGTATTCGGTCTGTTCGGGCCAGCCGGCCTCGGCGGCGCGCTTGGCGGCGCATGCGCTCGCGGCCTCGGCCTTGACCCAGGCGCGGTCCTCGTAGGTGATCTCGTCGGGATCGAGGTACTCGTCGGTGATCATCCACTCGACATCGGCATCGGGATGGAAGCCGCTCCACACCAGGTCGTGGATGCGTCCGCGCGTGTCTTCTGGGTCGAGAGTAAGTGCCATGCGTGTTGTGCTGCCGCCTCGGCGGCAACGGGTCATGCTTTCTTTTTTCCTGGCGGAAGCGTGCTGGTATTTTCACCCGGGCGCACCACCATGGCGCAGTAATGCGAAAGCATGATGTCCTGGGCCACCCTTTCGCACCGCACCATCATGAAGGATGCCTCAGGGCAAGGCAATGCGCCTTTAGGCGAAGGCAGCCCGGCCGGATGGCCTGCGCTGCGCGACTGGCTATGCTCGTCGGCTCTTCATGCCCCAGCCCTCCTTTCCAGCCCCGCCGTTCGACGCACAGTCGCCCACCGCGTGGACCTCCGCCATGCCGCAGGCCACGGAGCGCGCGTCGAAGCCGGCCGCCGACTGGCTCGCGTGGCTGGTCGCGCTGGCGGTGCTGGTCTTCATGGCGGTGTTCGGCCTGCAGGCGATGCGCTGGTCGCTGGCAGGCGGCTGGCATTGGCTCTGGATGCTGGTGGGGCTGCCGTTCTTCGGCGTCTTCTCTGTGCTGGCCGTGACGGCCGTCGCCGCGAGGCTGCGCGAGCGCCGCCGGGTGCGGGTGGCGCTGGAGAACATGTCGCTGGAGCGCGGGGAAGGCTTGCGCGTCGGCGAGCCGCTGGAGCTGCGCCTGCGCGCAACGGTACCCGCTGCGCAGGAAGGCGAGCGCACGGTGGCGCCGCAGCGCATCGCCATGCGACTGATGCTGCACCGCACGCTCGATGCTGCCGGCGAATGCTGCTGCGAGGCCATCGCCTCGCGCGAGGAGACACGTGACGGCCGGCTGCTCTACGAGTGCGAACTGCGCGCAGACCCCGGGCTCGACGCCCCGCAGTGGTCGGTCGAACTGCGCGACGCGGCTGACGACACCGGCGCGCCCATCCTCACCGCCGCACTGCGGCGGCTGCCCGCGCGCTGATCCTGAACACAGACGAAAAAAGGCCGGGCCATGCATTCCGCATGGCCCGGCCTTCTGTCTGTCTTCAGCTCTGCAGCGGATTACAGCGGCAGTGCGTCGCCGTGAGCGGCAGCGCGGGCTGCGGCGCGAACCGCGGCGCGGTCCACCGAGCTGGCCACGATCGGGGCCACGCCGGACGAAGCGCCTTCGGCGTACGGGTCACCGCTGCGGGCGGCAGCCACGGCTTCGGCGCGAACGGCGGAACGGCTGGCCGTCGAGACGATCGCCTGGGCCGGGCCGGCGTTGGCACCGGTGGCGTACGGGTTGGCGCTGTGCGCGGCAACCACGGCCTGGCTGGCGACGTCGGCGCGGCTGGCGGCCGAGGTCAGCTGGTGCACGCCTTCATAGGTTTCGGCGTGGGCAACGCCGGCGGCGGCCAGCAGGGCGAGGGAAACGGCGGAGAGGAGCTTCGAGTTGGTCATTTGGATGGGTCCTTCAATTGGTTCGGTTCTGGTTCTTGGTCTGGATCAGCTGAAGGGCTGGTCCATGGGAAGAATTGTGCGCCGTTATCTAAGTAAAAACCCTTAGACAATGGAACCGCGGTGTTCACGCCACGGAAACAATCAACCGCCAGGAACGCAGATCATCGCCTGTCGTAGAGTCCCCGCATGAGCGACCCGGCCCCCGCCCTTTCACCGATTTCGTCCCCCTGGGGCAGCCCCGGGACCGTGTTCGACCGGCTCGCGGGCGAATGGAGCCTGCGGCGCAACATCGAGGGCCAGGCCACCATGAGCGGCGTCGCCTCCTTCACGCCGCTCCAAACGGCCGACATGCTGAAGTACCGCGAGGAAGGCCGCATCCGCCTGGCCGACGGCAAGGAGTTCGACGGGCACCGCGAATACGTCTTCGAGCGTGCGCCGAACGGCTTCGTCGTGCACTTCGCCGAAACGCCGCCGCGCCTCTTCCACGCCATCGCCATCGTGCGCGACGGCGACACGCTCGCCGGTTCGGCCACGCACCTGTGCACGCCCGACACCTACGACAGCAGCTACCGCTTCCTGTCCGACGGCTCATTCACGATCCGCCACGTGGTGCGGGGCCCGCGCAAGGGCTACCTCTCGGACACGGTCTTCAGCCGCCTGGGCTGAACGAGGCCATTCAGTCGCGGTCCAGCCGCCAGCCCGGCATGCCGCGCATCACCGTCTGCACGAGCATCGCGCAGATGCCGCACTTGATGAGGTCGCCCGGAATGAACACCAGCATGGCCAGCGCAGCCTGCGACAGCGACATGTGCGCGATCAACGAGAGCCCGACGATGCCGAAGGCGTAGACCACGCCGATCCCGCCGACCAGCGCCGAGAGAAACGCCGCCGCCAGCAGCGGAAGGCCCGTCGCGCCGCCGATGCGGCGCACGGCCAGGCGCATCAGCAGGCCGCAGGCGAAGGCGCCGAACATCCAGCCGAACAGGAAGCCGCCGGCCGGCGCCACGAACACGCTCAAGCCGCCACGGCCGCCGGGCAAGAGCGGCAGCCCCAGCGCCACCGCCAGCAGGAACAACGCGATGGCCAGGAAGCCCCGGCGAGGCCCGAGCAGGCAACCGGCGAGCATCACACCCAGCGACTGCAGCGTGATCGGCACGCCGAAAGGCAGGTCGATCTTGGGGATCAGGCCGAACACCGCCATCAGCGCCGCGAAGAGCGCGATGTACGCCAGCGAACGGGAGGAAGCGAGGGAGCCTGAAGTGGTGGTCATGGCGATGGCAATCGAGAAGAAGAAAAAAACGAAAAAAGAGGCTCAGCGTCCGAGCCGCGCGGCCAGCGCATCGGCCACGCGCTCCGCCGTCTGCAGCGTGCGGATGGTCAGCGGCGCCAGCAGCCGCAGCCCGCCGCCATGGCCCGAGCGCGCGCGGTAGGCGTCGTCCAGGCGCTGCCACTGCACATAGAAATTTTCGGCGAAGCGCAGCATCAGGCCAAGGCCGAGCGCGATGCGCTCCGTGGGCACGCCCAGGCGCTGCAGCGGATGGAGCACGGCTTCGAGCACCGCCAGCAGGTCCTCGAAGCGCGTGGTGAGCGTGAGCATGAGCGCGAGCGTGGCCGCGCTGGCCAGCCGCAGCGCACTCGCCACGCCGAGCAGCGTGGTGCCCATTGCCCAGTGGAAGCCGACGATCAGCCCGCCCGCGATGGCCACGCCGAGCAGCATGCGTATGCGCCGCCACGCCGGCCGGCCGAGCGACGCGAACCCCAGCAGCACCACCGCGCAGGCCACCGCCAGATAGACAGGCCGCTCGACCAGCACCAGCAGAGTGCCGCACACCGACAGCACCGCGAGCTTCACCCACGCCGCAATCGCATGCAGCCACGTCGGCTGTTCCGAATAGAGGCTACGCATGGCGCCCCCGCTCGGCCGCCGCGCGCTCGCGCACGTCTTCGGCATAGGCTTCGCAGATCTCCCGGCCCCGCCCGTCGGCGCGCACCCTGCCCTGTTCGAGCCACAGCACGCGCTCGAAGTCGTACACATGCTCCAGCAGGTGCGTGGACACGAGGATCTGGTGATCGCTCTCCTGCAGCTGCGCGGCCAGCCGCGCCTGGCTCAGCAGGTCGAGGCTGGCGAAGGGCTCGTCGAGCAGCAGCGTGGCCGGCTCGCTGATCTGCAGGGCCAGCAGGCACACCTGCTGGCGCTGGCCCTGGCTCAGTTCGCTCACCGCGCGCCCGGCCCAGGCTTCGAGCCCGCGCCGCGCAAGGAAGTCGCGCGCCTGCTGCCGCGCCGCCTGCCGCGTCTCGCCGCGCGCCGTGAGGCTGAAGGCCAGTTCCTCGGCCACGGTCGGGAAGATGATCTGGTCGTCGGGGTTCTGGAACATCAGCCCCACGTGCTTCGCGAGCTGGCCGCGGTCGGCCTGCGTGTCGCAGCCATGCACCACCACGCGCCCCTGCTCGGGCTGGTCGAGCCCGCTGATGAGGCGGAACAGGCTGCTCTTGCCCGCGCCGTTGTCGCCGACGAGGCCGATGCGCATCTCCTGCAGGTCGAGCGTCAGCCCCCCGAACACGCGGTGGCTGCCGCGCACCAGCGTCACCGCATCGAGGCGGATGCTGTGCGAAGAGACGGTTTCTGACGGGCTGGGCTGCGGCAAGGGGCGCCCACTGTACCCGAACCCGCCTGGCCGGCACGAGGTTCGGGCGAGGCTCAGGCCGTGGCGGGAAAGAGCGCGTTGAGCTCGCCCACCGACAGCATCCCCTCGCCCATCTTGCCGAAGCGGCCCTGCCCGAAGGCCTCGGCAGCGATGCGGTTCACCAGCCCCAGCGCCGACTGCAGCGGCCCGCAGCCCAGGCTGATGCGCCGCGCGCCGGCCTTCGCGAAGGCATCGGCCGACGGCGCCCCCGCATAGCCCGCGTACACGTTGAGCGGCAGTGCCAGCGCGCCGGCCAGCCGCGCGATCTCGTCGGGGTCGGACATGCCCGGCACGAAGATGCCGTCCGCGCCCGCCGCCGCGTAGAGCTTCGCGCGGCGCAGCGCCTCCTCGAAGCGTGCCACCGGGTCGTCCCATGGCACGAAGTACACGTCGGTGCGCGCGTTGATGAAGAAGCGCGCATCCAGCCCGCGGATGGCCGCGATGCGCTCGCGCAGCACCTCGGGCGATGCCAGCTCGCGCGTGCCGGGCCGGGTGCCGTCCTCGATGTTGATGCCGGCCGCGCCCATGCCGATCAGTTCGGCCACAACTTCGCGCACCGCCTGCGCGCTGTCGCCGAAGCCGCTCTCGATGTCCACGCTCACCGGCACACCCGCCACGCGGCAGATGCGCGCGCAGGCCGCGAGCAGTTCATCGACCGGCATGCGCTCGCCGTCGGCATAGCCCAGCGACCAGGCCATGCCCGCGCTGGTGGTGCCGATGGCGCCGGCCCCGGCGCGCTCGACGATGCGGGCGCTCGCGGCGTCCCATGCGTTGACCAGCACCAGCGGCGCGGGGCCGGCGTGCAGTCGGTGGAATGTTTCTGTCTTTTGCTGCGCGTCGCTGGCTCGCATGGTCATCCGTTCGGCAAGTTGAGGAATGACCGCAGCTTAGGAACGGCGCGGCGCGCCGGCTTGGAAAAAACTGCTATTTCATTTCACGCCGTAGCCGCGCGCCGCCCGCAGCGCGATCAGGCTCACCACTACGCCGAAGCCCACGTAGAACGCCGGCGCGATCTTGCTGCCGGTGGCGGTGATGAGCCAGGCGCTGATGAAGGGCGCGAAGCCGCCGAAGATCGCCACGCCGAAGCTGTAGCTCACCGACAGCCCCGTGCCGCGCGTGGCCGCCGGGAAGAGCTCCGACATCGCCGCCGAGATCGGCCCCCAGTAGGCCGAGGCCACCACGCCCATCGCCGTGAGCGCCAGCATCAGCGCCGGCACCGAAGGATGGTTCACCAGCAGGTAGAAGAGCGGCACGATCATCACCAGCATGACCAGCGCCGCGGCGCGCATCACGGGAATGCGCCCGACGCGGTCCGACATGCTTCCGAACAGCGGCACCAGCACGAACTGCAGCACGCCGAACCAGAAGGTGCCCGCGAAGGCCATCGAAGGCGGCAGGCCCAGTTGCCGTACCGCGAAGGTGGGCATGAAGAGCCCCGTGTAGGCCACGATGGTCGCGAGGATGATGAGGCCCATCGCCGCCAGCGTGCGACCGCGCTGGTCGACCAGCGTGGCGCGCACCGGCGCGGCTTCCTGCGCGGCGCGCTTGAACTCCATGCCCTCGTCGAGATGGCGGCGGATGTACAGCCCCGCCGGCCCGATCAGCAGGCCGAAGAAGAACGGGATGCGCCAGCCCCACGACAGCAGCTGCTCGGGCGTGAGCAGCGCGTTGAGCCCCATGCCGAAGCCGGCAGCCAGGAAGGTGGTGATGCCCTGGCTCGCGAACTGCCAGCTCGAGAAGAAGCCACGGCGGCGCGGGTCCTGCTCCGCCAGCAGCGCGGTGGCGCTGCCGAACTCGCCGCCCGCCGCGAAGCCCTGCAGCAGCCGCGCGAGGATCACCAGGCCCGGCGCCCACAGCCCGATCTGCGCGAAGGTGGGCGCCACCGCTATCAGCAGCGTGCCGCACAGCATCAGCGCCATCGACAGCGTCAGCGCGTTCTTGCGCCCCCTGGCGTCGGCGTACGCGCCCAGCACCAGCGAGCCGACGGGCCGCATCACGAAAGTCACGCCGAAGGTGCCCAGCGTGATGAGCAGCGACACGGTGTCGTTCTCGGCCGGGAAGAAGAGCTTGGAGATGGTGACGGCCAGAAAGCCGTAGATCACGATCTCGAACCACTCCAGCGCATTGCCGATGGAGATGGCGGTGATGACCCTCAGTGTGCTCTGCCGGGAGGCCGGCCCGGCGGGTTCCGAGAGGTCGGCGGTGCGTGGGGCGATGGTGCTCATGATGCTGCGTGCTCCAGGGATGGTTGAACTGCAAGGTCCGCGCCTGTCGAGGGCCGGACGCCGAAGTGGTGCAGCACGTTGCGCAGCAGCCCTTCGAACGAGGGGTCGGCGCCGAGCACCCAGCTCGCGCCGACGGCGCCTGCGTTGAACACGCGGCCGCCTTGCGGGCGCTCCCAATAGATCATCTCGGCCGAGAGCCCGCCAAGCGAATCGGTCGGCTGCGAGTAGTAGTCGAGGTAGGCATCGAGGCGCCCGGGGTGCTGCCTGCGCCCCTCGGCAATGACCTGGATGCCGCGCTGCGGCTCGGGCAGCCTTTCACCGGCGGGCAGCCTGCGCGTCATGCGGTTCAGCGTCGCGACGCTCAGGTCCCATTCGTGGCCGATGGCGCGCGGCAAGCCACCGCCCGGCGCGTGGCCGAAAGTGGCGCCTTCAGTCAGCCCCAGCGGATGCGGCTGGGTGAACAGGAAGTGCTCCGGCCGCGTCGCGTGGTACACGCCGAAGTCGTCGCCGTCGGCAAAGGCCCAGCCCGCCGATTCCAGCCCGATGAGCTCGGCGCACGAGCGCCCCGCCTGCCTGAACTGGCCGCCGCGCGCCCAGTCCTGCGAGTGGTACTGCTCGCCGTAGGGGCCGGCGGGCGGGCGCAACTCGACCGACTCCGCGCCGTCCTCGTCGCCGGGGCCGCGCACCTTGCGCTGCTCCATCACCGTGCATTCCTCGTCGTAGCTCACGCGCAGGTACATGGTGTTGCCCGACAGCACGATGGCGGTACCGCCGTTCGACAGGTAGTCGTCGAGCCCGTCGCACGCCGGCAGCGACCAGTATTCGCTGTGGCCGTTGATGAAGACCGTCTTGTAGGCCTTCAGCAGGCCCGGATCGCGGTGCAGGTCGAGGTCGCTCGCCACGTCGTAGTCGTAGCCGCAGCGATCGAGCCACACGTGCAGGCGGCGCTCCAGCCGGGTCCACTGGCTGAAGCCGGCATCGGCCGGGTCGTACAGCGCATTGGGGCTGGCGTTGGGCCAGGGCATGCGCAGGCCCACCTGGTAGGTGGGCTGGCCGCCGCGGTGGTAGGTGTAGCTGCAGAAGGCCGGCGCCTCGGGGTGGCTGTTCTCCAGGCCCGCCGAGCGGCGCGGCCACACCGGGTCGCTCGCGACGTTCTTCGCGAAGGGCGTGGCCGCGTAGGCCAGCCAGCTGTTGGTGGCGCACAGCACCAGCACCGGCGCGGGAGCACGATTCGCGGCGCGGCGCACGATGAAGGCGATGTCGTATTCGGCGGGCCGGCCCTCGAGCGTGAAGCTCACGCGGCCCACGTACACGCCGGACTTCGCATCCGGCGGAATGCGGAAGGCATGGCTCTCGGGCCAGCGGCAGTCGTAGAGATCGTCGCTCGCCAACCGCAGGCCGTGGCCGCGCGTGGGGTCGGTGAGCGGGTCGTAGCCCTCGTCGGAAAACTCGTTCACGCGACTCGGCTCGAAAGCCGGGCCGACGATCATCCAGGTGCCGTGGTTGACGATGCGGCCGGTGCGCTGGTGGCCGCTGGCATCGGCCACCACCTCGCCGCGCTCCTCGCGCAAGGGCCAGCAGGCGAGCACGGCGCGGCCGCGCGGCGTGTGCAGGCCGCGGTCGGCGAAGCGCGCGCGCACCTCGTCCGGCCGCAGCGCCTGCGAGTAGATCGCGGGCATGGCGATGTCGCCTTCGAGGAACGCATCCGCCAGGCCGTCGATGCCGCTGCTGCCCAGGCGCAGCGGCGCACGACCCGGCTGCATCGGGCCGTCGAAGCGGCCGCGCGCGACCGCCTCGCCGTCGAGCCACAGCACCGTCTCGCTGCCGTCCCACGTCGCGACGATGTGGTGCCAGCGCCTCGGCTGCAGCGTGCCGCCCGAGAGCTGACCCTCGGTCCGGAACGCCGCGCCATCGCCCAGATAGAACACCGCGCGTCCGTCCTCGTCGACGAAGAGCCCGTAGCCGCAGGCGCCCGGCAGGTCGAACTGCCCGATCACGCTCTGGCGCGTGCCCACGCTCCACACCTGCACCCAGCACTCGAGCGCGAGCGAGCGCAGCGGCTGGTCGAGGCCGCGCTCGATGCGCACATAGGAGCCGGGGTGGATCGGATGCGCGCGCGGCGCGGAAGGCTCGAAGCTGTGCAGCACCGTGTCGGCGGTGCGGCCCTCTGTGTCGGGGCCCAGCCGGCATACCGAGAGCGTGTAGGGCACGTCGCTGCTGATGTGGAAGCGCACCACCTCGCCGGCGGCCACGCTCTTGCGGTCGGTGTAGCCGTGCACGCCGGGCACCCGCAGGCTGCGGTGGGGCGGAAGGGCTTTCTGCTGCTGCATCGTCATGCCGCGGTGGCCAGGCCCTTGGCCGCGATCTCGTCGGCCAGTCCGCGCAGCGAGCGTTCGAGCAGTTCCGCGAGTTCGTCGATCTCGGCGGGCGTGATGGTCAGCGGCGGCGTGATCATCTGGAAGTCGCCGAAGGCGCCCAGGTTGGCGCGCCGGTTGTACAGCGCGATGCCGTGCTTCAGACCGTGCTCGGTGAGCCGCGCCGGCGCGTTGAAGCTTGCCGGCAGCTGCCGCTTGGTAGTCTTGTCGGCCACGATCTCGATGGCGGTGAAGAGCCCCTTGCCGCGCACGTCGCCCACGATGGGCGAGCGCTCCGCCACCTCGCGCAGTCGCGCCATCAGCAGCTCGCCCATGTCGCGTGCACGGCTCACGAGGTCTTGCTCGATCACCTCGCCGAGCACCGCGTTCGCCACCGCGCACGACAGCGGGTTGGTGAAGTAGGTGTGGCCGTGCACGAAGCCGCCGCTGCCCGCCACCGCATCGACGATGCGCTCGGGCGCCAGCAGCGCGCCCAACGGCGTGTAGCCCGCGGCCAGCCCCTTGGCCAGCGTGACGAGGTCGGGCCGCGCGCCGGCCCAGTGGTGCGCCGCGAGAAAGGCGCCGGTGCGGCCCGCGCCGCTCATGATCTCGTCGTAGATCAGCAGCACGCCGTGCCGGTCGCAGATGGAACGCACGCGCTCGAAGTACGCGGCGGGCGCCACCGCCGCGCCGGTCGAGAGCCCGCCGATGGGCTCCATGATGAAGGCCAGCACCGTGTCGGCGCCCTCGCGCACGATGGTGGTCTCCAGCTCGTCGGCGCAGGCCAGCGCATGGCTCTCGGCGGTATGGCCCGCGGGCACGCGGTAGGACAGCGGCGCGCTCACCTTCGGCATCTCGCGCACCATCGGCCCGTAGATCGACTGCGTGTGCGCATCGCCCGTCACCGCCAGCGCGCCCAGCGTGGAGCCGTGGTAGCTCGGATTGCGCGAGATGACCTTGGCGCGCTTGGGCTGGCCCGTGACCACCGCGTACTGCCGCGCCAGCTTGATCGCCGACTCGTTGGCCTCGGAACCGCCCGAGACGAAGAAGGCGCGGTCGAAGCCCTCGCCCGCCAGCGCGCAGACGCGGTCGGCCAGTTCGATGCTCTGCTCGCTCTCGAAGAAGCGCGGATAGGCGAAGGTGACGCGCGCCGCCTGCTCCTGCATGGCGGCCAGCACGCGCGGATTGCCGTGGCCGATGTTGGCGACCACCGCGCCGGCCGTTGCATCCAGAAAGCGGTGCCCGCCCTCGTCCCACAGGTAGACGCCCTCGCCGCGCGCGATGCGCGGCGGCCGGGGGGAGCCCTTGGCGGCATAGAAGCCGAGCACGGAACCGCCCTTGGGCGTGTCGCCCACGGTACGGGGGGTTTTGTCTTCGGTCGAGGCACTCATCGGTAGGTAATCCATTCGTTCGCAGCCCCGGACGATAGGCATGACAGGCCTTTGCGGGTAGACGTATGGCCCGATGAAGTGCTATACGTCTGGCGCATGAAGAACGCCCACGACCGGCTCGACCTGCTCCAGACCTTCATCCGCATCGGCGAGAGCGGATCGCTCAGCAAGGCGGCGCGATTGCTCGACACCACGCAGCCCACGGTGAGCCGCCGCCTGCTGGAGCTGGAGCGGCTGCTGGGCTGCAAGCTGGCGATCCGCAACACGGCCAATTTCTCGCTCACCGACGAAGGCCGCTCGCTGCTGGCCGAGGCGCACGACCTGACCGACCGCTGGTCGGGCCTGTCGCAGCGGCTGCGCGGCGGCCAGAGCCGGCCCGAGGGCACGCTGCGCGTGATCGGCCCCTCCGGCTACGGCACGGGCTTCCTCACCGACGCGGTGACCGACCTGCGCGCCGCGCATCCGCAGCTGCGCGTGGAGCTCACGCTGACCGACCGCGTGGTCGACCTGGCGGCCTCGGGCGCCGAATGCTGGGTGTGCGTGGGCGAGGTGCGCGACCCGGGCCTCGTCTGCCGCACCGTGGGCCGCATGGAGCGGGTGCTGATCGCCACGCCCGAGCTGCTCGAGCGCACAGGCCCCGTCACGCTGGCACGGCTGCCGCAGGTGCCGTGCGTGGGCCTGATCCCGTACGTGACGGGCAACGTGCGGCTCATCGACCGCAGGGGCCGCTCACGCATCGTGGCGCTCGATACGCCCATCCGCACCGACAGCCTGCTCGCGAGCTACCGCGCGATTCTCAACAGCGCCGGCATCGGCGCGGCGGCGCCATGGATGTGCCACGAGGACATGCAGGCCGGCCGCCTGAAGCGCGTGCTGCCCAACTGGTGGCTGGAGCCCATCGGCGTGCACGTCGCGCTGCCGCCGGGGCTGTACCGGCCGGCGCGGGTCACGGCCTTCGTCGAGGCGCTGCGGCGGCGCATGCATGCGCTGCCGGGGTTCCGGCCAGCTGACTAGGGCCTGCTATCGCATTAGCGCGACGACCGGATAGCGCCGCCACCCCGCCTCCGCATGCCGCCGCCCGTGCGTGAAGATGAAGCCCAGCACCGCCTTCGGGTCGGACAGCAGAGCGGGGTGCTCCGCTTTCCATTGCTCGAAGCGCTGCCTGAGCCCGGCTTCTTCCTCCAGCATGCGCAGCGCCGTGTCCTCGAAGACGTAGGCCGAGAAGTTCTCCTTCTTCTCCAGAACGCTGTTGAAGAAGCCCCAGCGGAAGAAGCTGTCGTGCGCGAGCGGCTCCAGCGTCTCGACCGCGTAGCGGGCACGCGGCTGGTCCAGCGAAACGAGGACGTCGCCCGCGCGCGCCTGGAAGGGCTCGGTGCCTTCGGTCAGCACCACCTCGTCGTGGAACATGTGGCCTTCGTAGGCACCGGGGCGCGAGGTCACGTCGCGGATGCGGTAGACGCGCGCCGCGTCGAAGAGCCGGTCTTCCTCGAGCCGCTGCAACTCGACGCCGTTCCACGCCAGCCGCTCGATCGCCTCGCGCCATGCCTGGGGCACGAGATAGGCCTTCGACGCGGCGGCCGTCGCTTCCTCGACGCAGCGGTCGAAATGCACGATGTCCTTCTCCCACGGCCGGCTGCGGTCGTAGGCCAGGCGCTCGTAGCTGCCCAGCAGGCTGGGCGTGCGGACCGCGCTGTAGCCCTTGAAGCGCAGGCTCGCGGGCCGGCTGCGGTCGTTGCGCCAGGTCAGGGGCCAGCGCGCCTGCCGTGCGGCTTTCGCTTTTGCCTCGCGGCGCAGCTCCTGGATGCGCGCCGCGTTCGCGATGCTGAAGTCGAGCACCGTCTCCACCAGCGCCCGCATCGACGCCACGCGGTCGGCGAAGGGCTTGAGCATGTGGGTCTCCGGCATGAAGCCGATGGTGTGGTGCAGCGCGGCATAGCCGGTGGAAAAGCGCGGCGTGTCGAGGAAGTCCTCGATGCCGTCGTCGGGCGTCTCGGCCAGCAGGTTCATGTACGGACAGGTAGGCCAGCCGCGCCGCGCCATGCCGGCGTAGACGGCGGGCAGCATGTTCTCGCGCAGGAAGGCGCCGAGCCCGCCGCCGAGCTTGTCGGGCTGGGTCGGGATCAGCGTCATGGTGTAGCTGTAGTCCGCGCCGTTGGAGGTGTGGGTGTCGACCATCACGTCCGGGTCCCAGGCGGTGAAGAAGCGGTTGAACACCTGCGCCGCAAGGCTGTCGCACTTGATGAAGTCGCGGTTCAAGTCCAGGTGCCGGCCGTTGCCGCGGAAGCCGAAGGACTCGGGCCCGAGCTGGTTGACGCGCGAAGTGTTCTGCCGGTCGATGCAGCCGTCCACGTTGTAGACCGGGATGAAGAGGAACACCGTGTCGCCCAGTGCCGCCAGCCTGTCGGGCTGCGTGCAGAAGTCGCGCACCAGCGCCATGCAGGTGTCGATGCCCTCGGGCTCGCCAGGGTGGATGCCGTTGTTGTTGAAGAACACCGGGCGGCCCTGCCGCTTGAGCGTTTCGCGGTCGAACACGCCGTCGACGGTGACCACGCCCGCATGGATCGGGGCGCCGGTGTCCGAGGTGCCTATCTCGCCCCAGCGCAGCACGCCGGGGAAATCACTGGCCAGCCGCTCGTAGAAGGCGATGCATTCGGCCCAGGTGGTGGTCTGGTTGCCGTTGCCTGCTTCGAACGGCGTGACGTACGAGGTGTCCTGTGGAGCGGTCATGGGAAGAAGGCTACAGTAGTCGCCCCTCCCGGTCATCGAGCCCTTCTTTCTTCAAAAGAGCCAGACAAGGCCGCAAGCAATACATATTCATTCAAGGAAACGACATGGGCGCCCAGTGGAAAGCCAAGCACAAGGACATCGCCGCCAACGCCAAGGGCCGGCTGTTCGGCAAGCTCGTCAAGGAAATCGTGGTGGCCGCGCGCAACGGCGCCGATCCTGCCTCCAACTCGCGCCTGCGGCTGGCGGTGGAGCAGGCCCGCAAGGCCTCGATGCCCAAGGAAACGCTCGACCGCGCCATCAAGAAAGGCGCGGGCCTGACGGGTGAATCGGTCAACTACGAGCACGTGATCTACGAAGGCTTCGCGCCGCACCGCGTGGCGGTGATGGTCGAATGCCTCACCGACAACGTGAACCGCACAGCGCCCGAGATGCGCGTGCTCTTCCGCAAGGGCCAGCTCGGCACCTCGGGCTCGGTGTCCTGGGACTTCGACCACGTCGGCATGATCGAGGCCGAGCCCGCCCGCCCCGACGCCGACCCCGAAGTGGCCGCCATCGAAGCCGGCGCGCAGGACTTCGAACCGGCCGGCGAGGACCACCCCGCCGTCTTCCTCACCGACCCCACCGACCTCGACCTCGTGAGCCGCGCCCTGCCCGCGCAAGGCTTCACCGTGCTGTCGGCCAAGCTGGGCTACAAGCCGAAGAACCCCGTCGATCCGGCGAGCCTGAGCGCCGAGGCGCTGGAGGAAGTCGAAACCTTCCTCGCTGCCATCGACGCGAACGACGACGTGCAGAACGTGTACGTGGGGCTGGCGGGCTGAGCCCCATGCCGCGCATGCTTTCCGGCAGGTGCCTGTGCGGCGCCGTCCACTACGCGGTGGCGGACGAGTTCACCTATTCGCTCAACTGCCACTGCGCCGATTGCCGCCGCGCGACCGGCTCGGCCTTCAAGCCCTTCGCGGGCATCGAGCGAAGCAAGTTCGCGATCACGCAGGGCGAAGACGGCATCACGGTCTACGGCAAGCCGGACGCGGGCGACCTGCACTGCGCGAAATGCGGCTCGCTGCTGTGCTCGGTGGTGCGCGACGGGCAGTACGTGCACGTCACGCTGGGCACGCTGGTCGACGCGCCCTCCATCCGCCCGGGCGCGCACATCTTCGTGGGCTCCAAGGCGCCGTGGTTCACCATCACCGACGACCTGCCGCAGCACCAGGGCCACGCCGGCGAAAGCTGAGCGCGGCGAGAGGATGCCGGCCGGGCTTCAGCCGGCGGTTCCCGGCTGGCGGGCGCGAAATTCTCCCGGCGTCATTCCCTCGATCCGCCGGAAGTGCCGGTTGAAGTTCGAGACGTTGTTGAAGCCCACCTCGTAGCAGATGCTGCTCACGTGCTGGCGCGTCGTTGCCAGCAGCCGGCAGGCCCTGGCCACGCGCAGGCCGATCACGAAGTCGGTGAAGGTCTGACCGGTGGTGCGGCGGAAGCTGCGCGAGAAGGCGTTCTCGCGCATGCCCACGATCGCGCCAACATCGGCAAGCGAGAGGTCTTCGGCGTAGTTGTCGCGGATGTGGTCGATCGCCTTGCACATGCGCAGCGCGCGGGCGTCCTCGCCCAGGCCTTCGCCGGCCAGCGCGACGCCGGAGAGCACGCGGTAGTCGCGCCACTGCGCGAGTTCGTTCAGCAGCGCGGCGAATTCGGCAAAGCGCGCGAGGCCGCTCGACGCCTCCACGCGGCGCAGACGCGCGATGGTGCCCGCTTCCAGGCCGACGAACCGCACGCCCAGCCGCGCCCGGGCCAGCAGCGGCCCTGCGTCGGCGAGTTCCGGGAAGAGCGCCATGCCGCGCTTGAGCGGCTCGTCGCCGAAGCGCAGCACCAATCCATCCGTGGAGCCGCTGCCCGGCAGCGCGCGATGCTCGAACGCGAGGCTGCGCGGCAGCCGGGGCCCGAGCAGCACGACGGTGCCGGGTGCGAAGCTGTGGACCTCTTCGTCCCCGCCGCTGCCGATGCGCAGGCGTGCCGGCGCGGCGCCGATCAGGTGCAGCTCGTGGTCGTGCATGCAGCGCGTTGCGCTCGCGTGGGCCGCGGGCCCGGAGGCCGGCTCGCACCGGACCGTGGCGCAGATGTCGCCCGTTTCGCCAGCGCGAACCGGCGCGGGGGACACCGCCTTGCGCCATGCGGCCGCCTCGATGCCGCGCGCGCCATGCCGCCGTGCCGGCGACAGGGGTCGCGCGGCTTTCGCGTGCGGATGCGGATGCGCGTGTGGAACGGAAGCGGGTGTCATCGTGTTCAGCAAGACCGGTTTTCCTTCAGCAAATCTCCGGGGGACAACGACGACCGGCAGGCCGTCAGCTTCGCCGCTGCGACGGTGGCACCGCCGTCTGCTGCTGGAACGCGGCGAGCAGCCGGTATTCCTCGCCGAGCTTGCGCGGCAGCGAGTGGTACACCGGCAGCAGCTGCCGGTAGAGCGCGGCGTTCTTGGCGTTGGGCGTGTGGCGATGGGTGGCGCCGACCATGCCCGCGACCGCGTCGAGCGAATCGACATGGCCCAGCGCGTAGAGCCCGAGCACCGCGGCGCCGAGGCAGGAGCTCTCGAAGCTCTCGGGCACGACCACCTCGCGGTCGAACACGTCGGCCATCATCTGGCGCCACATGCCCGAGCGCGCGAAGCCGCCGGTGGCCTTGATGCGTGCACTGCGCCCGGCGATGGATTCGACCGCCGGCAGGATGCTGTGCAGGTTGAAGATCACGCCCTCGAGCACCGCGCGGATCATGTGCTCCTTGCGGTGGTGGATGCCCAGCCCGAAGAAGGAGCCGCGCAGGTCGGCGTTCCAGTAGGGCGCTCGCTCGCCGGTGAGGAAGGGGTGGAACACCAGTCCTTCGGAGCCAGCCGATACGCGCTCGGCGATGCGCGTGAGCACCTCGTAGGTGTCGATGCCCAGGCGCTTGGCGGTCTCGGCCTCGGCCGACGCGAACTCGTCGCGCACCCAGCGCAGGATGATGCCGCCGTTGTTCACCGGCCCGCCCACCACCCAGCGCCGCTCGGCGAGCGCATAGCAGAAGGTGCGGCCCTCGGGGTCGGTCATCGGGTGGTCGACCACGGTTCGCATCGCGCCGCTGGTGCCGATGGTCACTGCCACCTCGCCGGGAGCCATCGCGTTCACACCGAGGTTGGAGAGCACGCCGTCGTTGGCGCCGATGACGAAGGGCGTGTCGCGGGCCAACCCCAGCTGCTTCGCCACGTCGCTCGCGAGGCCCTCGACGTGCCAGGTGGTCGGCACCGGGCGCGAAAGCTGTTCGGCGCGCACGCCGGCGAGCGCGAGCGCGGCCTCGTCCCACTCGAGCCGTTCGATGTCGAAGAGGCCGGTGGCGGAAGCGATCGAATGGTCGACCTGCCACTGGCCGAAGAGCCGGAAGAACACGTACTCCTTGATGCCGACGAAGCGCGCGGCGCGCGAGAAGAGCTCGGCGCGCTCGTGGCGCAGCCACACCAGCTTGGCCAGCGGCGACATCGGATGGATCGGCGTGCCCGTACGGCGATAGATCGCGAGGCCGTCCCACTCGTCGCGGATGCGCGTGGCCCAGGTCGAGGCGCGGTGGTCGGCCCAGGTGATGCTGTTCGTGAGCGGCACGCCCGCGTCGTCGACCAGGATCAGGCTGTGCATCGCCGCGCTGAAGGACACGGCGAGCACGTCGGCGGGCGCAGCCTTGGCCTGCTTCACGCAGCTGGCGATGGCCGAGAGCACGGCCTGGAAGATCTGCTGCGGGTCCTGCTCGGCGGCGCCAGCCTCGGGCTGCAGCAGCGGGTATTCGGTCGCGTCGTGCGCCAGCACGCGCCCGGCGGGCGTGAAGGCCACGGCCTTCGTGCTGGTGGTTCCGATGTCGACGCCGATGACGATGCGACCCATGCTTTTCTCCTCAGACGACCATGTTCAGCAGCATGATGAAGACGATGGCCACGACCGAGATCAGCGTTTCCATCACGGTCCAGGTCTTGAAGGTCTCGGCCACGCTCATGTTGAAGTATTGCTTCACCAGCCAGAAGCCCGCGTCGTTGACGTGCGAAAGAATCAGCGAGCCCGCGCCGGTGGCCAGCACCAGCAGTTCGCGGTTCACGCCCGGCACCATGGTCGCCAGCGGCGCGACGATGCCCGCGCCGGTGATGGTGGCTACCGTGGCCGAGCCGGTGGCGATGCGGATCAGCCCCGCCACCAGCCAGGCCAGCAGGATCGGCGAGACCTGCGCATGCAGCGCCATCTGCCCGATCGCGTTGCCCACGCCGCTGGCCACCAGCATCTGCTTGAAGCCGCCGCCCGCGCCGATGATCAGCACGATGGCCGCGGTGGGCGCGAGGCTGTCGTCGACGAACTTCATGATCTGCCTGGCCGTGAAGCCGCGCGCGGTGCCGAAGGTGTAGAGCGACAGCAGCAGCGCCGCCAGCAGCGCGGTGATCGGGTGGCCGATGAAGTCCATCCACTGGCGCACGATGTTCTTCTCGTCCAGCGCCACGTCGGCGAAGGTCTTCAGCAGCATCAGCGCCACCGGCAGCAGCACGGTGACGAGCGTGATGCCGAAGCCGGGCAGCTCGCGCGCCTCGGGCTCGCGCGCCAGCTGTTCCATCAGCTCGGGCGAGGCCTCGCCCGGCACGTACTTCGAGATGAACTTGCCGAAGACCGGGCCCGCGATCATCGCGGTGGGCAGGCCGACGATCAGGCCGTAGAAGATGGTCTTGCCGATGTCGGCGTTGAACACGCCGATGGCCAGCAGCGGCCCCGGATGCGGCGGCACCAGGCCGTGCACCACCGAAAGCCCCGCCAGCAGCGGGATGCCGATGCGGATGAGCGACACGCCGGTGCGCCGCGCCACGATGAACACCAGCGGGATCAGCAGCACGAAGCCGATCTCGAAGAACAGCGGGATGCCGACCAGGAAGGCCGCGAACATCATTGCCCAGTGCACGCGCTCGCGGCCGAAGGCGTCGATCAGCGTGCGCGCGATGCGGTCGGCGCCGCCCGACTCGGCCATCATCTTGCCGAGCATGGTGCCCAGGCCGAGCACGATGCCCACGAAGCCCAGCACGCCGCCGAAGCCGTCCTGGAAGGACTTCATCACCTTGTCCACCGGCATGCCCGAGGTCAGGCCCAGGAAGCCCGCGGCCAGCGTCAGCGCGATGAAGGGGTGCACGCGCCAGCGCGTGATCAGAAGGATCAGCCCGAGGATCGCCACCAGGGCGTCGACGAGCAGGAAGATCTCTTGGCTCATTCCGAACATGGGTTGTCTCCTGGATCCGGGCCTTTGCGAAAACAAGGCAAGGCGGCGGCCCGGTGGGCTGGACAGCTTCGGGACAGCGCTATCCTGCACGATTCAAAAAAAGCCCGCTCTGGTGGGCGCTCGGGTTTTTCCGAATCGGCCAGGGGCTGGGATAGCGCTATCCTAGGACAGCGCTATCCAAATCCGGATTGGTATTAACCCTGAGACACGCCCGACCATGGCCGACACCCCCGACCGCCCGCGCTCCCGCTCTTCCAGCCACGTCACCCTCGACGACGTGGCGCGCGCCTGCGGGGTGAGCCCGATCACCGTGTCGCGGGCGCTGCGCGGCGCGCGCAACGTGGCGCCCGAGCTGCAGGCCCGCGTGCAGGCGGCGGTCGACCAGCTCGGCTACGTGCCCAATGTGGCGGCGCGCGCGCTGGCCTCGGCGCGCAGCTCCCACGTGGCGGTGCTGATCCCGTCGCTGACCAACCAGCTCTTCGTGGAGCTGCTCGAGGCGGTGCAGGACGCGCTGTCGCCGCACGGTTTCCAGTCGCTCATCGGCGTGACGCACTACGACCCGAGGCAGGAAGAGGCGCTGCTGCGCAGCTACCTCTCGCAGCGCCCGGCCGGCGTGCTGCTGACGGGCTTCGACCGGAGCGACGCGGCCGTGCAGATGCTGGAGCGCAGCAACGCGCCCTGCGTGTACCTGATGGAAACCTCGGCCGACGCGGGCGTGCACAGCGTGGGCTTCTCGCAGCGCGACGCGGGCCGCGCCATCGTGCAGCACCTGCTGCAACGCGGCCGCCGGCGCATCGCCTATGCCGCCGGCCAGCTCGATCCGCGCGTGATGATGCGCCTGGAGGGCTATCGCGAGGCGCTGCGCGCGGCGGGCTGCCACGACCCCGCGCTCGAACTGCTGGTGCCGGGGCCGACTTCCATGGCGCTGGGCGGCCGCCAGTTCGAGGACCTGCTCGCGCGGCACCCCGACGTGGACGCCATCTTCTATTGCAACGACGACCTCGCCCAGGGCGCGCTGCTGGCCGCGCTGCGCAACGGCGTCGAGGTGCCGCGGCGCGTGGCGATCGCCGGCTTCAACGATCTGGGCGGCAGCGACCAGATGCTGCCGCCGCTGACCACCGTGCGCACGCCGCGCCGCGAGATCGGCGAACGCGCGGCCGCGATGCTGCTGGCGCTGATGCGCGGGGAGACCGTGGCCGAGCGAACGGTGGACCTGGGCTTCGAGCTGATGGCCCGGCAAAGCAGCTGAGGCCAGGCAACCGAAGGCGCGCGGCCTACGGCGCCAGCGCCGCCACCTCCGCGCTGCCCAGCGCACCGCCGTAGATGCGGAAGTCGTCGATGCGGCCCTTCAGGAAGGCATCGCTCGAATACTGCGAGCGGCCCAGCCAGTTCTGCGTGGTAGCGCCGAGGTCGGCGAGCGCGAGGCTCATCTGCGCGTTGGAGCCGGCTTCGACGCCGTCCACGTACAGGGTGCCCAGCGTGTCCGACACGGTCACCGCCACATGCACCCACCGGCCGGTGGGCATCGCCGCCGAGCCGTCGATCACCTGTTCGTTGTAGCCGTGCTCGGTGGTGATGGAGAAGCGCGGCACGCCGCTGCCGTTGCGCACCGTCGGCATCATGCAGCGGCGCGCCCAGGAATGCCGGTGCCAGCCGGTTCGCCGGACGCGTGGCGGGTTCAGGCGTCCTCCATGCGCGCATCCATATGCACGAGCTCGATGATGGCTTGCATGAGCGTGGCCGCGCTGACCGGTTTGAACAGCACCGGCACCCCCCACTCGCGCACGCGCTGCAGGCGCTCGGGCGCGGTCTCGCCGGTGATGAGCAGCATCGGCGCATCGAGCCTGAAGCGCTCGCGCAGCCGCAGTCCCACCTGCAGGCCCTCGGCACCGTCGCCCAGGCGGTAGTCGCACATCAGCAATGCGACCGGATTCAGGTCCGCGTCGGGCTGCGCAAGGACTTCCACTGCCTCGGCCTCGTCGGCCACCGCCACGACGTCGATGCCGTAGGCGCGCATGAGCTCGGTCATCGCCTCGCGGATGTCCTCCTCGTCGTCGATCAGCAGTGCGCGCCCGCCGAGTTCCGGCACCTGGAAGAAGTGGCGAACCGGCGATTCGAATTCCTGCAGCGGCAGGCTGTCCTGCGATGCCTCCGAGGGTTCGGCCAGCGGCAGCACGAGACGGAAGCGCGTGCCGCGCCCGGGGCGCGAGCGCAGTTCGACCCCGTGGCCGAGCAGGCGGCCGAGGCGCCGCACGATCGACAGCCCGATGCCCAGGCCGCGCGAGCGGTCGCGCCCCGGGTTGTTCACCTGGTAGAACTCCTCGAAGATGCGCTCCGCCTGCTCGGGGGCGATGCCGATGCCGGTGTCGCGCACCTCGATCCACACCTGCTCGCCGCGCCTGCGCGCCATCACGGTCACGCCGCCCTGGCGCGTGTACTTCAGCGCGTTGTCAACGAGGTTGGAGAGCATGCGGTACAGCAGCTGCGGGTCGCTGCGCACCCACAGGCCGCTGGCGCGCACGCGCAGCTGCAGCCGCTTGCGCTCGGCCTGCACGGAAAAGGTGTTGTGCAGAGGCAGCAGCAGCTCGTCGAGCCCCAGCGCGATCGGCACGGGCTGCACCACGCCGGCGTCGAGCCGGGAGATGTCGAGCATGGTGTCCAGCGATGCGCCGAGCGCGTTCACCGCGCGCATCAGCCGCTCGACGTTTCGCTCCTCGGGCCGGTGGCGCAGCGTGTTGCCCAAAGCGGCGCCGAACAGCGCGATGGCATGCATGGGCTGACGCAGGTCGTGGCTGGCGGCGGCGAGGAAGTGGGTCTTCTCGGCGCTGGCGCGCTCGGTGGCGGCGATCTGCTCGCGCAGCTGCGCGGCGAGCGCCTCGTTCTCGAACTGCAGGATCAGCGTGGCCGTCAGCCGCTTGTTCTGCTTGACGCCCTCGCTCAGCGTCAGCACGAGGTTGACGAAGGCGAAGCCGGCCAGGAACCAGTTGAGCGCGCCGCCATACCAGGCCAGCGAGATGATGAGCCCGCTCATCATCGGAATGCCGTAGCCGAACATCGCGGTGCGCAGCGGCCAGCGCGCCTGCACCGCGCGGGTCCAGCTGCCCATGATGACCACCGTGACGAAAGTGGTCAGCATCGAGTCCTGGATGCTCACGAGGAAGAGGCTGCTGGGCGCGGTCACGGTGCTGACCGCTGTGACGATGCGGGTGTACTTCTTCGCCCACGCGGGCGTTTCCGACAGCGGCACCTGCGGCGTCCAGCGCGGCGTGACGATGGCGTACAGGTCCACCAGCACGATCGCGGTGATCAGCGCCACGATCAGCAGCCTGAAGGCCGGATCGACGAAGAAGTAGCCGAAGCACCCGATGCCGATGGCGAAGCCCATGTGCGCGACGATGGCCGTGGTGTGGCCCGCGTACAGCGAGGCGACGTGCTCGCGCAGCACGCGCAACTCGAGCGTGGCGTCGACGGGCAAGCGCCCCGGGGCCGGATCGTTCTTCTTCATTTCCCTTGTCTCCCTTCGAGGCCTTCATCGCGCCCCGTTGCCTGCCGCGGCAGGGTCCGGCTCAGCGCAGGCTGCTGATCAACTGCGCGCGCGCGCGCATGCCGAACTGCAGCAGGATGCCCGCGACATAGTTCTTGACCGTGCCTTCGCTGATCTCGGCCAGCAAGGCGATCTCGTGGTTGCTCTTTCCCTCCAGCAGCCAGTTGAGCACCTGCAGCTGCCGCTTCGTGAGCTTGTGCCGGGCGTTGCTGGACGAAGGCGCCACGGCATCGGACGGCGCGGGCATGGCGGGAGGCTGGTAGTTCACCGCGTCGCCGCCCAGCAGGCCGCAGGCGCGGATGAAGCTCACGACTTCGCGCAGCGTGGCCGACTTCGGCAGGTACGCGAAGGCGCCCAGCGTCATCGCTCCCTGCGCGAGCGTGTCTTGCGCGAGCGTCGTGGTGCCGGTGCCCGAGAGCACCACGATGCGCGCCTCGGGATAGCGCGATCGGAATTCCATGAGCCCGCTCAGGCCCTGCGTGTCGGGCAGCGCCAGGTCGAGCAGCACCAGTTCGATCGCTTCCTGGTTGTCCTCGAAGACCGCCATGGCCTCGGCCAGGTTGCCGGCCTCTAGCACCTCGATGGGCGTGGCCGACACGTTGGCCTCCAGCAGCGCGCACACGCCCATGCGCACGAGGTCGTGATCGTCCACGACCAGGATGGCGCGCGGCCGCGCGGGGTCTCGCTGTCGCCGGGTCTCCTCGGCCGGGGATGCGGGCCTGTCGGTCTCTGTCATCCCCCGGATGCTATTTGCGACCCGTGGGGCACCGTAAGTGCCCAAAGTCATGGCCGCGCCCGGCAGGCTCAGAGCGGCTCCAGCCCCACCTTCTTCATCATGGCCTCGGTGAATACCATCTCTTTAGTGAAGCCGGTGGTGTAGGTCGAACCGTCCTGCATGTCGACCCTGCCGCCCTGCTCCTGCAGCGCCGCGACCACCCTGGGCTGCGCCAGCGCCTTTTCGAAGGCGGTGCGGATGCGCTGCACGATGGCGTCGGGTGTGCCAGCCGGCACCGAGATGCCGCCCCACGAGGTGAGCTCGGCCCCCTTCACGCCCTGCTCCGCCAGCGTGGGCACCTGCGGCAGCACGGGGTTGCGCTTCGCTCCCGCCACCGCCAGCGGACGCAGCTTGCCGGCCACGATCTGCGGATAGGCCACGCTGAAGATCGGCATGCCGAACGCGACCTGGTCGCCGAGCACCGCGTTGACCAGCTCGGAGGCGCCCTTGTAGGGCGCATGCAGCGCGGTGACGTTCTCGGCCGAGAGCAGCATCTCCACGCCCAGGTGCGAAGGCGTGCCCACGCCGCCCGAGGCATAGGCCAGCTGCCCGGGCTGCGCCTTGGCCCTGGCCACGAGGTCGGCCAGGCTGCGGACGTCGGAGCTGGCGTTCACGACCAGCACCACGTCGGAGCTGGCCAGCCGCATCACGTGGCGGAAGTCCTTCAGCGCGTCGTAGCCCGGGTTGCGGTACATGCGCATGTTGGCGGCCATGGGCGCGGCCGAGTAGATCCAGGTGTAGCCGTCCGCCGGAGACTTGGCGACGATGCGCGCGCCGATGTTGCCGGCCGCGCCGGCCTTGTTCTCGATCACCACCGGCTGGCCGATGACCGGCGCCACCGCCTCGGCGAGGATGCGCGCGGTGATGTCGGGGCCGGTGCCGGCCAGGTAGGGCAGCACCCACTTGATGGGACGGCTGGGGTAGGCCTCTTCGGCCCGCGCGAGGCCCGTGCCCAGGGGCAGCAGCATGGCGGCCAGGGCGTGCCCAAGCAGCTTGCGGCGATGCGGATCGGTCATTGTCTTGTCTCCTGTCGCTTGTCTCTTTGTGTGCTTCTTCGGAACGCGCAAGGCGTTCTCAACCCGCCTCGGACGCCAGCAGTTCCTTGGCGATGGTGTTGCGCTGGATCTCGCTGGTGCCGGTGAGCACGCGGTACATGCGCAGCAGGCGGAAGAGGAACTCCACGCGCCGGCCCTGCACGATGCCTTCGCCGCCGTGGATCTGTACCGCGCGGTCGGCCACGCGGAAGGCGGTCTCGGAGCAGAACAGCTTGGCCATCGAGGCCTCGGCGCGCGCGTCCGAGCCCGCGTCGATCTGGCGCGCGGTGTGGATCATCAGTGCGCGCGCGGCCGCCAGCTCCGTCGCCATGTCGGCCAGCATGTGCTGGATGGCCTGGAACTGGCCGATGGCGCGGCCGAACTGCCGGCGCCGCAGCGCGTAGTCGCGCGCGTCGCGCAGCGCCACCTGCGCGAGCCCGACCATCGCCGGGCAATGCAGCAGGCGGTTGACGGTGATGCGGCCCAGCGCCAGCGCCAGGCCCCGGCCCTGCTCGCCGATCAGGTTGGCGGCCGGCACGCGCGCGTTCTCGAACACGATGTTGCCGGTGCCCGACTGCCCGGCCATGGTCTTGTAGCCCGATTCCACGCGCACGCCCGGCGCCGCCAGGTCGACGAAGAAGGCCGACACCTCGCGCTGCGCGGGGTCGGTGGCGGTGGCGGTGGAGGCGACCAGCACCGCGAAATCGGCGAAGGGCGCGCCCGAGATGAAGCGCTTGCGGCCGTTGACGACGTACTCGTCGCCGTCGAGCACCGCGTGCGTCTGCACGGCGCCGGCATCGGAGCCGGCCTGCTCTTCCGTCAGCGCGAAGCAGATGGCCTTCTCGGCCTCGGCCACCGGCACGATGAAGTTCCGCATCTGCCACGGCGTCGCGAAGCGTGCCAGCGCGCCCACACGCGGCGGGCCGCTCAGCTCGCCGAACACATGCGGCGCGAAGGGCGAGCCGGTGGCGTAGATCGCTTCCTTGATGAGCGCGTGGTCGAGCACCGAGAGGCCCATGCCGCCCATCTTCTCGGGAAGAGTCATGCCGTAGAAGCCCAGCTCGCGCGAGCGCTTCCACACGCGCTGCAGCAGCTCGCGGGGCGCGCCGCGCTCGCTGTCGATGTCGTGCTCGCGCGCCAGGTCGGCCAGCTCGCCGTTCAGGAAGGCCTGCACGCGGCCGATGACTTCGGCGGCGCGCTCCGAGCCCTCGAAGGGCCCCGCGAAGATCGGTGCCATGTTGTTGATGGCGGGTGTCGTCGTCGCATCCATCTCAGTTCACCATCCTCTCCTGGCCTGCCCAGTACGGCGCCTGCACCGCCTTGCGCATCACCTTGCCGTTGGGGTTCTTCGGCAGCGAGGCCACGAACTCGATGTGGCGCGGGCGCTTGAAGCCCGCCAGCCGCTCGCCGCAGAAAGCGTCGATGGCCGTGCCCTCGGCCGCGCGGCCGGGCTTGAGCACCACGTGCGCCGCCACCGACTCGCCCCACTTGTCGTCGGGAATCGCGAACACGCAGGCTTCCTGCACCGCTTCGTGCTGGAACAGCACCGCCTCTACCTCGGAGGGATAGACGTTGAAGCCGCCGCTGATGACCATGTCCTTCTTGCGGTCGACGATGTAGACGTAGCCCTCCTCGTCCATGCGCGCGAGGTCGCCAGTGTGGTAGCGGCCGTTCTTCAGCACCTCGGCCGTGAGCTCGGGCGCGCGCCAGTAGCCGGCGAAGATGTCCTCGCCGCCGACCACGATCTCGCCGATCTCGCCGGTGGCCACCGGTTGGCCCTCGTCGTCGAGGATGCGCACGTCGCATTCGAGCAATGGGCGCCCGCACGAGGCCAGGCGCTCGGGCCGCGCGGCGCGGGCATGAAGGTGGTCGTGCGTGGTCAGCGCGCACACGCCAGAGGTGGTCTCGCCCGCGCCGTAGCCTTGCGACAGCACGGGGCCGAACACGTCCATGGCCTTGAGGATGCGCGCCGGCGCCATCGGCGCGGCGCCGTAGCCCAGGCGCTGCAGGTCGGGCAGCGGGCGGTATTGGCCCTCGAGCTCGCCCAGCAGCATGTTGATCATGGTCGGCACCATGAAGGTGTGCGTCACGCGGTCGGCGCGCATGTCGGCGATGAAGCGCGCCGGCTCGAAGCCCGAGAACAGGCGGATCGTCACGCCGCTGCACAGCGCCGGCACGATCTGCATGCCCGAGGCATGCGTGACCGGTCCCACCAGGCCGAGGATGTGCCCTTCGTGCATGCCCTCGGAGCGGATCAGGAACTTGCGCAGCTGCGCGAGCCGGTTGCCGAAGGTCTGCATCGCGGCCTTCAGCACGCCCGATGAGCCCGAGGTGTAGTGCAGCACCGCGAGCTCGTCGGCATGCACCTCCACCGGCGCGAAGACATCGCTGGCGCGAGCGAGCGCGGCCTCGTAGTTCGTCGCGGCATCGCCGTCCAGCAGCAGCAGGCGCGGCATCTCGCCGCGGATGTGCGCCCGGAAGCTCTCGGCGCGCTCGCTGGTGGTGACGATGATCGCGGCCTCGCTGTTGGCCGCGATCTCGCCCACCTCGCTCGGTGACAGGCGCGAGTTGAACGGCGCCTTCACCAGGCCGGCCTTGTAGCAGGCGATCTCGATCTCGACGATCTCGGCGCAGTTGGCCAGGTAGATGCCCACGCGGTCGCCGCGCGCGAGGCCGAGGCCCAGCAGCGCGTTGGCGAGGCGGTTGCTGCGCTGTTCCAGTTCGGCGTAGCTGAGCGTGCGCGCGGGGCTCATCACCGCGATGCGCCGGCCGTTGGCACGCGCGCTGCGCGCCACGAGAGCGCCGACATTGGCGACCACGCGCCTTGGGGAAATGGATGGGGGATTGATGCTTGTCTCCTGGGTGCCGCCCTTTGCGGTTCACGGCACTGTTCCAGAAGCGGCGCCGCAGGAGAAATACTGTTTGCTGATCCGCGGCCATCAACGGAATTGATGGCCCGTTGTGCCTCGGCGTGAGCTCAGCCGCGCATCATCCACTCGGCCATCCACTTGCGCTGCCTGATCAGGCTCCGTGCCTCGGAGGTCAGCGCATCCACCACCACCTGCGTGACGGCATCGAGCGGCCGCTCGGCGGTGACCAGCGTGTATGCGCGCGAAAGCTCCGGGTTCACCACGCGCGCGACCAGCCAGCCTTCGCGCGGCGCCGGGCTGTCGTTCAGCGCACAGGCCGGCACGAAGGTGAAGCCGGCGCCGCTGAGGTAGAGCGAGCGGATCACGCGCGCGGAATCGTGCTCGTGGACGATGTTCAGCGGCACGCCGCGAGCGCTCGCAGCGCCCTCCACCGCCTGCCGGATCGCGAAGCGGCGCGACTGCAGCACCAGCGGTTGAGCGGCGGCGTCGGCGAGGTCGATCAGCGGATAGGCGGGCGCACCGGCATCCGGCTTCGTCGCGGAGCGCCGACGGCCCGCGGGCGCCGCGCGCAGCAGCCGGGCGACGCGGCCATCGGTATCGCGTCCGCAGAAGTACATGCCCTCCTGCGCCATCGGCCTGCAGCGCAAGCCTTCGAGAGGCGGCGTGTCGACCAGGATGCCCACGTCGGCGCGGCGCTCGAGCACGGCCTTGCACACCGTCAGGCTCAGGCCGTCGAGCACGAAGACGCGCACGCGCGGGTGCGACTCCTTGAGCGCGGCCAGCACCGGCCCCATCAGCAGCGAGGCGAGCAGGAACGGAATGGCCAGCGTGACCGAGCCTTCGGGCCCCTGCGGCAGGCGCTGGATGCGCTCGCGCATGGCCTCGGCATCGCTCAGCAGGCGGCGGGCGTCGTCATACAGCCGCAGGCCGGCCGACGTGGGCGTGACGCCGGCATGCGAGCGTTCGAAGAGCTGCACGCCGAGCTCGCTTTCCAGCTTCTTGATCTGCGCCGTGAGCGCCGGCTGCGCCACGTAGAGCGCCCCGGCCGCACGGGAGAGGCTGCCGGCTTCGAGCACGGCGATGAAATAGCGGAGTGTGCGCAGGTCCATGCTGGCTACTATGCCTCGCGGCGCCGCAGCGGCTCCGGCGATGGACTTGCGGGCCTGGCAAACCCTGATCGGCCATCAGACATATGTTTGAAAATCAGACACGCCATTTGTCTGAATCGACGACACCATCCGATCAACGGATCGGGAAATCTCTTGTGGATCAACGCGCAGGCGCACTGGCATGCCCCATGCAAAGCACAGCCGATCCGATCCACAACACGCGCGGAATCATCGCGGGCCGCCGCTCTTCCCGTTTCGCGCCTGGAGACACCATGGACACCCTTCTTCAATCTCGCGCGGACGCGCCCCAGGCGCACGACAGCGTCGCCGCGTGGTTCGACCCGCTGCTGTCCGAAAGGCTCGCGCAGGCCGGCTTCGGCACGCTGGAGCAGCTGGCGCAACGCATCAACGATGCCGGCGTGACCTGGTGGTATCCGGTGCGGGGCATCGGCGTGAGACGGGCCGAGCGCGTCGTGCAATGGCTGCACGAGCAGCAGCAGAGCACGGGCATGGAGGTGAACCTGCGCGGCCTGCGCGAACACGGGCGGGCGCGGTCGTCGTCATGCGCAGGCGCGCAGGCTGCGGTGGAGTGCGGCTCGGATAATGCGGGCTTCGTGTCAGCAGCAACAAGGCAAGGATGAGCGCCGCGGATTTTCTTTTTTCTCCCGAAGTACAGAAGCTGCTCACGGTCTTGTACGCGGCACCGGCCGACGAGCAGTTCCCGACCGCCGAACTCGCGCGGCGCGCCAGGCTGGCGGAACCCGAAGCCACGGCCACCGTCGGGCACCTGGTCAGCAGCGGCATCGTGAAGCGCCAGGCAGCGAAGGCCGAGCAGCCCGAGACCATCCGGATCGACCGCTCCTTCGTCTTCCACGACCAGCTGCGCAGCATCGCGCTGCGCTCCTTCGCCGCGGCGGAGCCGATCCGCTCCATGCTGCGGTCCAGGTTCAAGGACTCCGTCGTGCGCGCCTTCGTGCTGGGCGAAGACGAGCAGGGCACCTTGGAACTGCTGGTCGCGCACGGCCAGTTGGTGCCCGACGAAGCCGCCATGACGGCGGCCTGCCAGAAACTGTCGAAATCCATGGGCAGGCATCTGAAGGTGCACGTCGTTCCGCTCACGCGGCTCAACGGCATGCAGCCGCGCGATCCGCTGGCGTCGAAGCTCGCCGCGGCCACGGTGCACGAGATCATCGCGCTGGGGGACACCAAGGCGGCGCTCCCCGTGGAACGTGGCGGGCTGCTGCAGGCGGCGAGGAAGAGGCTGGCGACCCTGGGCAGACCGCCAGCGTGATCCTCAGGAGAAGGACGACACCAGCAAGATGGCCGGCAACCCGGCCTGCCGCCGGGCGTGGCTGCGATCAGAAGACGCCGAAAACCTTCAGCAGGATGATCACGCCGATCGGTACGCCGCACAGCCAGAGGATGATGCTTTTCATGGGGGTCTCCTGTTCATTGGAGCGGCAACCTTAGCGAGCGCCTGGCTGGCGCCGAGACGGAAAAGGACGGACGGCGGGGTAGGCGCACTTCCACGCGCACCTCGCGCGAACTTCACGCGAGCCAATGCACGACGGCACCCGCCGGACTCCGAAATAGAAAGAGCCGCTTTCCCCAAAGGGAAAGCGGCTCTCTATTTGCAAAAACTTGTCCGGATTAGAACGGAATGTCGTCGTCCATGTCATCGAAGCCCGACGACGACTTGGCCGGTGCCTGGCGCGGAGCCGGCGCCGGAGCGCGCGGTGCGGCCGCGGGTGCGCGCGGGGCGTAGCCGCCACCACCACCACCGCCGCCTTGCGAGTAGCCGCCGCCACCGCCGTAGCCGTCGTCGTCGCTGGGACCCGACGGGCCGCCCTGGCCCTGGCGGCTGCCGAGCATCTGCATCTGGTCGGCGCGGATTTCGGTGGTGTACTTTTCGATGCCGTCCTTGTCGGTCCACTTGCGCGTGCGCAGGCTGCCTTCGACATACACCTGCGAGCCCTTGCGCAGGTACTGGCCGGCGATTTCGGCCAGGCGGCCGTTGAAGACGATGCGGTGCCACTCGGTGGCTTCGCGCATTTCGCCGCTTTGCTTGTCCTTCCAGCGATCGGTGGTGGCCACTGTGACGTTCGCGACCTGGTCGCCGCTCGGGAATGTACGCATCTCGGGGTCTCGCCCCAGATTGCCGACGACGATGACTTTATTGACCGATGCCATATGCACTGCCCCTGATAAGTGGATGGAGGAGAAGGTTGAGAAGAACCCTCGATTGTGCCCCAAGGCGACTGCCCGCAATCCCCTGAGGTGCCAGAATGGCCCGGACCGATGAATCGCGAACCCGACTTTTTCGAGCATCTGCGCGCCGAGCTGTCCAGCGGGCGGATCTGGCTCGACCGTGCCATCGTGCTGGGCTACGCCATCGCGGCGGGCCTCTTCGTGGTGGGCTTCACGCTGGCCAGCGACTGGGCCTTCGGCCAGTTCCACCGCTTCTACCGCGCCTGGCCCTGGGCCCTGCTGCTGACCACGCCGCTGATCACGGCCGGCATCGTCTGGTTCACCCTGCGCTTCTTTCCCGGCGCGGGCGGCTCGGGCATCCCGCAGATCAAGGCCGCGCTACACCCGGCCCTGCCCGACGAGCGGCGCTTCGTGTTCGCCTCGCTGCGGCTGACGGTCGCGAAGATCGGGCTGGGCATGGCCGGTTTCGCGGCTGGCCTGTCGATAGGGCGCGAGGGCCCCTCCGTGCAGGTGGCGGCGGGCGTGATGCAGCACGCGCGGCGCTGGCTGTCGCCCAACACGTCCATCGACGGGCGCGCGCTGCTGGTGGCCGGCGGCGCGGCCGGCATCGCGGCGGCCTTCAATGCGCCGCTGGCGGGCGTGGTGTTCGCCATCGAGGAGCTGTCGGGGCGGCTGGAGGCGCGCTCCAGCGGGCTGATCATCACGGCCATCGTGCTGGCGGGCCTGGTGGCTGTGTCCGCCTTCGGCAACGTCAGCTATTTCGGCGTGATCCGTGTGCCGCGGCTGGGCTGGGACGTGCTCGGGCCAGGCCTGCTGGTCACGCTGCTGAGCGGCGCCGCGGGCGGGCTCTTCGCGCGGCTGCTGATCGCCTCGCTCACCGGCACGGCCGGGCGCTTCAACCGCTGGCGGGCGCGCTTTCCGGTGCGCTTCGCGGCGGTCGGCGGGCTGGCTGTGGCCGTCATCGGGCTGGTCACGGGCGGCGTCACCTTCGGCGCTGGCTCGGAGGCGGCCAAGCAGATGCTGCAGGGCCACGACGAGCTGACGCCGCTGTACACCGTGCTCAAGTTCGTCGCCACCTGGCTCACGGCCTGGTGCGGCGTGCCGGGCGGGATCTTCGCGCCCTCGCTGTCCATCGGCGCGGGCATCGGCGACGCGGTGGCCCGGTTCGCAAGCAGCGAGCAGGGGCCGGCGCTCATCGCCATGGGCATGGCCGGCTTCCTCGCGGCGGTGACGCAGGCGCCGCTGACCGCCTTCATCATCGTGATGGAGATGGTCGACGGCCACTCGATGGTGCTGAGCCTGATGGCCGCCGCGATGCTGGCCAGCCTGGTCTCGCGCATGATCAGCCGGCCGCTGTACGACACGCTGGCCGAGCACATGGTGAGCCGTGCGATCAGCACCTCCACCGGCACCGAAGCGGTGCACCCGCCGCCGGCAGAAGCCCCGAAGTCCGAACCGCCGGTTCCCTCCGGCTCGCCATGAAATCGTCGGCGGTCTATCATGTCCGGTTGCCCTCGGACGATCGCCTCCCTTGAATTCAAAAGCCACAGCCCACACCGCAGCCGACGCGGAAAGCGCTCGCGACGCTGAACTCGAACGAAACACCTACCTCGGCGCGGTGCTGGCGCAGCAGCGCATCAGCATCCGGGGTGCGCGCACGCACAACCTGAAGAACGTCGATCTCGACATCCCGCGCAACAAGCTGGTGGTCATCACCGGCCTGTCGGGCTCGGGCAAGTCGAGCCTGGCCTTCGACACGCTCTATGCCGAAGGGCAGCGGCGCTACGTCGAGAGCCTGTCGGCCTATGCGCGGCAGTTCCTGCAGCTCATGGACAAGCCCGACGTCGACGTGATCGAGGGCCTCTCGCCCGCGATCAGCATCGAGCAGAAGGCCACCAGCCACAACCCGCGCTCCACCGTGGGCACGGTGACCGAGATCCACGACTACCTGCGCCTGCTGTACGCGCGCGCCGGCACGCCCTACTGCCCCGACCATCACCTGCCCTTGCAGGCGCAGACCGTGTCGCAGATGGTCGACGCAGTGCTGGCGATTCCCGACGAGCCGCGCCTGATGATCCTGGCGCCCGTGGCGCGCGAGAAGAAGGGCGAGTTCGTCGAGCTCTTCGCCGAGATGCAGGCCTCCGGTTACGTGCGCTTCCGCGTCGACGGGCAGATCTACGAATACAACGACCTGCCCAAGCTCAAGAAGACCGAGAAGCACGACATCGACGTCGTCATCGACCGCCTTCGCGCGCGCCCCGACATGCAGCAGCGCCTGGCCGAGAGCTTCGAGGCCGCGCTGCGCCTGGCCGAGAGCCGCGCGATCGCGCTGGAGCTGGGCTCGGAAGGTGCCCCCGACAAGGAGCACCTGTTCAACGCCAAGTTCGCCTGCCCGATCTGCCACTACTCGCTGTCGGAGCTGGAGCCGCGCCTGTTCTCGTTCAACTCGCCCGTGGGCGCGTGCCCGACCTGCGACGGCCTGGGCAGCCGCGAGGTGTTCGATCCGGCGCGCGTGGTGGCGTTTCCGTCGCTGTCGCTGGCCAGCGGCGCCATCAAGGGCTGGGACCGCCGCAACGGCTACTACTTCAGCATGATCGAGAGCGTCGCCAGGCACTACAAGTTCGACGTCGACGCGCCCTTCGAATCGCTGCCGGCCTCGGTGCAGCAGGTGCTGCTGCACGGCTCGGCGGCCGAGGAGATCAAGTTCAACTACACCATGGAGTCGGGCAACTTCGCGGGCAAGAAGCTCACGAAGAAGCATCCCTTCGAAGGGATCATTCCGAACATGACGCGGCGCTACCGCGAAACCGACTCGGTGATGGTGCGCGAGGACCTCGCGCGCTTCCGCAACATGCAGCCCTGCCCCGACTGCGGCGGCTCGCGCCTTCGCCCCGAGGCGCGCAACGTTTTCCTGGTCGACGAGAGCGGCGCGGACAACGGCGCCGAGCGCCCGCGCATGGCGATCTTCGAGCTCAGCCGCCTCACGCTGCGCGACTCCCTCGACTGGTTCCAGAAGCTCAAGCTGCGCGGCGCCAGGGCAGAGATCGCCGACAAGGTGGTGCGCGAGATCGGCCTGCGCCTGAAGTTCCTCAACGACGTGGGCCTGAACTACCTGAGCCTCGACCGCAGCGCCGAGACGCTGTCGGGCGGCGAGGCGCAGCGCATCCGCCTCGCCTCGCAGATCGGCTCCGGCCTCACCGGCGTGATGTACGTGCTCGACGAGCCCAGCATCGGCCTGCACCAGCGCGACAACGACCGCCTGATCGGCACGCTGAAACACCTGCGCGACATCGGCAACAGCGTGATCGTGGTCGAGCACGACGAGGACATGATCCACGCCGCCGACCACGTGATCGACATGGGCCCCGGCGCCGGCGTGCACGGCGGGCGCGTGATGGCGCAGGGCACGTACGCCGAGGTCTCGTCCAACCCCGACTCGCTCACCGGCCAGTACCTCTCGGGCGCACGAAAAATCGAAGTGCCCAGGCACCGCACCGCCTGGCTGCCGTCGACGAAGCAGCCCGCCTTCCACGAAGGCAAGAAGCCCCCTCGCTTTCCGCCGAGCCCCGCCGCCGAGCGCCGCGCCGCGCGCGAGGCCGCGCATCTCGCCACGCAGACCGACCTGCAGGAAATCCGCGTCGTCGGCGCCACGGGCAACAACCTGAAGAACGTGAGCGTCGCCTTCCCCGTCGGCCTGCTGACCTGCGTGACGGGCGTGTCGGGCTCGGGCAAGTCCACGCTGGTGAACGACACGCTCTATACGTCGGTGGCGCGCACGCTCTACCGCGCGCACGAGGAGCCGGCGGCGCACGAGTCGGTGGAAGGCATCGAGTACTTCGACAAGGTCATCAACGTCGACCAGAGCCCCATCGGCCGCACGCCGCGCAGCAACCCGGCCACCTACACGGGCCTGTTCACGCCCATTCGCGAACTCATGGCCGAGACCAACACCGCGCGCGAACGCGGCTACGGCCCGGGGCGCTTCAGCTTCAACGTGGCGGGCGGGCGCTGCGAGGCCTGCCAGGGCGACGGCGTGGTCAAGGTCGAGATGCACTTCCTGCCCGACGTGTACGTGCCCTGCGAGGTCTGCCATGGCCAGCGCTACAACCGCGAGACGCTGGAAGTGCTCTACAAGGGCAAGAACATCGCGCAGATCCTGGAGATGACGGTCGAGGCCGCGCACGACTTCCTGAAGGCCGTGCCCACCATCGAGCGCAAGCTGCGCACCCTGCTCGACGTGGGCCTGAGCTACATCAAGCTGGGCCAGTCGGCCACCACGCTCTCGGGCGGCGAGGCGCAGCGCGTGAAGCTCGCGCTGGAGCTCAGCAAGCGCGACACCGGCCGCACCCTCTACATCCTCGACGAGCCGACCACCGGCCTGCACTTCGCCGACATCGAGTTGCTGCTGAAGGTACTGCACCAGCTGCGCGACGCGGGCAACACCATCGTCGTGATCGAGCACAACCTCGACGTCATCAAGACCGCCGACTGGCTCATCGACATGGGCCCCGAAGGCGGCGCCGGCGGCGGCACGGTGGTGGGCCAGGGCACGCCGGAGGAGATCGCGGCGAACGAGGCGAGCCATACGGGGCGGTATCTGAAGCGGCTGCTGGCGAACTGATCGAGGGGACGGGCTCGATCATGTCCGATCGTCAGTCCCCCAACAAACCTCGCTGACCGTTCTCGAACCAGGCTGAATCGAAGCCATCCGCCAAAAGGATTGGCTTGACGACGCTGGAACCAGCGTCGTTCAGACGGCGCAAGTACTTCACCAGAGTTTGAGCATCTTCCGTAAGGATGTGCGTCAACGATTCGCAGATCGCCTGGGCGATCAGCTTGATATCGTCCTTTACAGCGCTTCGGTCATCACCGCTATCCCGCTGGAGATCGCGCATGAGCAATCCTGCAGTCATGGCATGGTCGATGTTGAACGGAAGCACTTCGAAATTGCGCAAAGGCAAATCGGTAACCGCCTGCTTGACTTGGAATTCCGATGCCGCAATTGCGGAAAGGTACAACGGAACACCGCGCTTCAGAGCTTCCCTCAAATAGCTGACCGCAGCTTGATGATGAGCACGCGCCGGATCAGCCAGTGAGATCAGATAGCTCGTATCAAGCAGGATTGCACTCACTCCTTGCCTCCCCGGAGTTCGTCAATCCATGCCCCTGCGTCAGGCACGTCACGCCAGGCCTTGGCTCCTCGCTGAGTCAGGCGCTCGAGGTCCTTCTCGTTGAACCGGCTTTCGTGCTCGACGAATTCCAGCAACCTGGCGCCCCGATACTCGCGCGTTATGACGTTGTACTCCGCAACGATCCGGACCATCGCCGGCTTGTAAAGCCGGTTGATCTTTTCGTCGCGCAGCATTTCGCGCGCAGCATCGACCAACAGTATCTTTCCGTCCGGAAGACGAATATGGGCGTTTGGTTTCGACTGCCCACCCATGTCTTCGATCTCGCCACGCACATAGCGTTCGACACGCACCCACTGGTCCGCATCGTCGGCGTGGAAATCGGACTCGGCGCTGATCACAATTGCCGCAGACAGAAAGTCAGCTCCGATGCTCACGCGCCAACGACGACCGCCGCGCGCATTCTTCTGCCATCGCTCGACCACCGCACGCCGCTTCGGCCCGATGTCATCCATCTCCTGACTGTGAGCGAGTTTTCTCAGATCGCTCAACAGAACAGGATTGGCCGTGGGTGCTGTTCGAATGGCAAAGGAGCCCTTTTCGATGGAAACATCGAGTGCGCTGGTATCGACGTCGTTGCCATCCCCCCGAAGAAATTCGTCAACATCTTTTGCAAAATTGCGGAGTATGGACAGGGGCACACGGTCGGGCGAGATCTCATATCCGGCCGACTCATCGTGCAACGCTATCAGCAACTCTTGCGCTTCCATCTGGGCATTCTAGATTCCGAAGCCATTTCCTTGTAGGGGCACCAGCATGCATCGAGCCATCGCAGGCATGAATGCACAGACCGCGCCACAATCGCGCCCCATGCCCTCCTTCACCCCGCGCCAGTTCGTCATCCTCGTTCTCCTGACCCTCGCCTGGGGTTTCAACTGGCCGGTGATGAAGCTCGGCGTGGCCGACTATCCGCCGCTGGGCTTCCGCGCGATCTCGATCTGGCTCGGGCTGCCGGTGCTGGCCGTCGCGCTGGTGTGGCTCAAGGTGCCGTTCCGCGTGCCTCGCAGCGCATGGCCCGAGCTGGTGTGGCTGGGCGCCACCAACATGTTCGTCTGGCACGCCTGCATCATCCTCGCGGTGAAGGCGCTCTCGGGCGGGCGCGCGGCGATCCTGGGCTACACGATGCCGGTGTTCTCCGCCGTCATCGGTGCGCTGCTCTTCTCTGCGGCGCTCACGCGGCGCGCATGGCTGGGCGTGGGTGCCTGCGCGATCGGCGTGGGGCTCTTGCTGTGGCACGAGCTCACGAACCTCTCGGGCCGCCCCGGCTACGTGGCGCTGGCACTGGTGGCCGCAGCCACATGGGCGCTGGGCACGCAGCTTCTGCGCCACACGCGCATCGGCCTGCCTACGCTCACGCTTTCCTTCTGGATGACGGCGATGACTGCGGTGGTGATGACGGTGCTGTCGCTGCTCTTCGAGCGCGACCAGCTCTACTGGCCCAACGGCGTGACGTGGGCTTCCATCGGCTACAACGCGGTGCTCATCTTCGGCTTCGCGCACGCCGCATGGTTCTACCTCGCGCGCGGCCTGCCACCCATCGCTTCGACGCTGAGCGTGATGTTCATTCCGGTGCTCGGCGTGTTCAGCGGCGCGGTGTGGCTGGGCGAGGTCGTGCACTGGCAGGACTGGGTGGCGGTCGCGCTGATGGTGGTCGCCATCGCCTCGGTGCTCTGGCCCTCGCGCAGCGCGGCGAAGGCCTGAGCGCGCCTTCTTTTTTCAGGTCGTCGTCTGCACGTGCAGGCGGCTGGTCTTGCAGCGGTGCAACGCCCGGTAGTGCTCCAGCGGCCTGCCGTTGGCGCCGTAGGCGATCGACTCGATGCGCAGCAGCGGCTCCGGCTGCGGCAGGTTGAGCAGCTCGCAGGTATCGGCATCGGGCAGCACGGCGTCGATCCAGCGCTCGGCGCGCACCAGGCGCAGCCCGTACTGGCGGCGCAGCACGTCGTAGAGCGAGCGGTCGTCCAGGCGCGTGCGGTGCAGGCCGGGCGCGAGGTCGGCGGGCACCACGGTCTCCACCAGCAGTCGCAGTTCGCCGTCGACGCTGCGCAGGCGCTTGAGCGCCACCACCTGCGTGTCGTCGGTCAGGCCGAGCGACGCGGCCTCCTGCTCGGTGGGCGCGCGCAGCTCCTGCGTGAGGATCTGCGTGCGCACCGAGCGGCCCTTGCGCTCCATCTCGTCGGAGAAGCCGAGCACGGTGGAAACGAAATCTTCGTCGCGCTCGCGCGCCGACACGAAGGCGCCGCGGCCCTTGATCTTGTAGATGAGGTTGTTGCGCACCAGGTCGGCCAGCGCCTCGCGCACCACGATGCGCGAGATGCCGAACTGCTCGCCCAGCTCGGCCTCGGACGGCAGCTTGGCGCCGATGGGCAGCACGCCCTGCAGGATCTGCATGCGAAGCGCGTCGCGGAACTGGGCCCACAGCGGGGACTCGGAGTCGCGGTCGAGCACGGTCGAAATTTCGGTCGGAGAGTTCACGTCGAAGCTTGGCCCAGGGCCTGAGGAGTCATCAATGATGCATCGAAAGATGCGGGTGCATCCGCGGCCACCGGCGAAAGCCGCACGCCGTGGCGTTCGCGCAGGGCGGTGGCACAGGCCTGCAGCTCCGCGTGCTGCTGCGCGGCGTCCCAGCCCAGCGCATCGGCGGCGATGCCTGCGATCTCGGCGAGCGCGGCATCGGTGACCAGCCCGCGGATGGCCAGCAGCGTGCGGCGGATCACGAGGTCGTCGAGATGCACTACGCCGGTCTCGAGGCAGAGGTACGAAAGCTCGGCCACCGAATAGCCCGGCGCGTGGCGCAGCGGCATGTCGCCCGATGCGGCGAGGCGCTGCGCCAGCGGCAGGGCCTTCGATCCGTAGCGCTTCAGCAGCACCTGCGCGCGCGTGCGGCTCATGCCCGAGGCGGCGACCAGGCGATCGAGAAAACGCTCGACGGCCTGCGCATCCACCGGCAGCTCGGCGCCGCCGCCGATGGGCAGCATGTCGGTCGAGGCTGTGCGGGGACGGCCAAGTTGCTTCAGCACTTCATTGACCGCCTCTTCCGCGAGCGCGCGGAAGGTCGTCCACTTGCCGCCGACCAGGCCGACCACCGGAATGTCGCGCGTGGCGCTGGGCGGATCGAGCACCACCGAATGGTCGCGCGAGATCTGCCCCGGCTTGTCGGCGTCGGAGCGCGCAAGGGGCCGCACGCCGACGTAGGTGTAGACCACGTCGCCACGTCCGAAGCGCAGGTTGGGAAACACCTCGGCCAGCACTTCGAGCAGGTAGTCGACCTCCTCGGGCTCGGTCTCGATCCTGTCGGGGTCGTCCACCGGGATGTCGGTGGAGCCCACGAGCACGCGGTCGAGGAAGGGATAGACGATGCACACGCGCCCGTCCACCGCCTCGAAGTAGGCCATGCGGCCCTGCAGCGCATCGCGCAGCGCGGGATGGTCGAGCACGAGGTGCGAGCCCTTGGTGCCCATCACGCGCGGGCCGCTGCCGCCGAGCACTGCCGTGCTGCGGTCGAGCCACGCGCCGCTGGCGTTGACCACGGTGTCGGCCGTCACGCGCACCAGCGCGCCGGTGATCTCGTCGCGCAGCGTGATGATGTTGCCGGCGCAGCCCATCACGCGGCAGTAGTTGGCCGCGGCCGAGCGCGGCTGGTCGCGGCAGGCGTCGCCGATGAGCTCGAGGATGAGCCACTCCGGGTGGCTGATCCATGCGTCGAAGAAGGTGGCCGTCCAGCGCACCGCGGAGCGGAACAGGCTGCGGTCGCCAGGGGGCACGCGGCTGATGCGGTGGTTGGGCATCACGCGCTGTCGGCGGCCCAGCAGGTCGTACAGGCGCAGGCCCGCGGCCACCGCCAGCAGGCCGCGCGTGCGCTGCGGCGGCGTGCGGCCGAAGAACTTGAGCGCGCTGCTCATGAGGCCGCCGAAGAAGCTCGACAGCGGCACCACCGTCTTCAGCGGCTGCACCAGGTGCGGCGCGTTGCGCAGCAGCAGGTTGCGCTCGCGCGTGGCCTCGGCCACCAGCGAGAAGCTGCCGTTCTCCAGGTAGCGCAGGCCGCCGTGGATCATGCGCGAGGGCGCGCTGCTGGCGCCCGCGCTGAAGTCGCCCTTGTCGACGATGAGGCAGTCCACGCGCTGCAGGCACAGGTCGCGGAACACGCCCACGCCGTTGATGCCGGCACCGATGATGACGGTGGAGAAATGACGGTCCGCGAGCGATGCAGGGCGCACGAAGGGCAGTTGCCACGCGCTCATCGGGAGACCTCCGCGCTGCGCGCTGCGGTGCTGTCGGCGACGGCCGTCACGCCGCCCGCCAGATGGGAAAACACAGGAGACATGGTGTCGATCAGTTCGTTGAAGCCGGCGCTGAAGTCGGCATGGGCGCGCGCCAGGGCGGCGTCGGGTTCGACGGTGTCGCAGGGCGCGAGCAAGGCGCTGCCCTGCTCCGCGCGGTCGATGCCTTGCGACATGGCGGCATGGATGGCGGCGCCGCGCGCGCCGGTCTCATCGTCGGCGCAGCGCTCGACCGGGTGGCCGAGCAGGCCGGCGAGCAGGCGCACGAGGCGCGTGTCGCTCGCGCCGCCGCCGAGCACGGTGCACGCGGACACCGGCAGTCCGCAGGCCGCGAGCCGCCCGAGGTGGCGCGCATGCAGTGCAGCGACCGCATCGACCACCGCGCGCGCCATGTCGCCGCGCGTGTGATGGCTCTTGAGGCCGACGAAGCCCGCCGTCACTCCGCCACCGCCGTTGACGAAAGGCAGGAAGCGCAGGCCGCCCGCGCCGAGCGGCACCGACATCGCGAGGTCGACCACCGCGCGCGCATCGGGCAGGCCCAGCACGCCGGCCAGCCAGGCGATGTTGGCCATCGACGAGGGGCTGTTCTCCATGTAGAGCCGCTTGTCCTCGCGGCCGAAATTCACGACGGCGGCCACCGCGGGCTTGGGCTCGATCACCGGCCCGATGACGGCGTTGACGCACCAGGTGCCGAAGACCGACACCGCGCGCGAGCGCCCTTCGGCGCAGATCGCGGTCATCGATGCAAGCAGGTCGATGGCGCCCATCGCCACCGGAATGCCCGCTGGCAGGCCACACAGCGCGGCTTCGGAAGGCCGCAGCCTGCCGAGGAGTTCGCCGCTGGGCACCAGCGGGCCGAATACGCGCGGGCCGAGATCGGCGATGCCTGAAGCATCGAAGGCCGCCTGCGACCACGTGCCCGTCGCGATCGACACCAGCCCGGCCGTGCTCGCATCGCTGGCATCGGTGGCGATCTCGCCGGTCAGCAGGAAGCCGAGGTAGTCCTTCGCGAACAGCAGCCGGCGCACCGCGCCGCGCTGCACGGCGTCGGTGCCCAGCAGCTCGGCCGCGATCACGGTGGGCTGGCCGGGCCAGGGCTGGCAGCCCACGTCGGCGAAGAGCGCCGGGCCGTGGCTCAGAGCGAGCGAGCGGGCGCGCGCGTCGGCGCGCTGGTCGGTGGAGGCGATGGCGCGTCCGCCCACGAGCTCGTTGCGTGCATCGAGCGCGTAGAGCCCCGCGCCGTGGCCGGCGCAGCCGATGGCGCGGACCTCCGACACGCGGTCTCCGAGTTGATGGGCGACGTCGCGCAGGACGTGGGTCAGCGCGGCGCGGATCGCCGAGGCCCCCACTTCGCATCCCCCTCCGGGCAGCCGGTCGTGCGGCAATGGCATTCGTGACAGGGCGACGCTGCGGCCACTCCCGGCTTCCAGGGCCAGGGCTTTCAGGCTGCTCGACCCCATGTCGATGCCGATCAGTATGTTTGGCTTCATGTCATAACAGCTTCGGCTGAATAAAAGCGGCCTGCCAGTAGCGTTTCCCCTAGTTATCCCTTCAAATGGCCAGCGCGTACATTCTAGCCTGTCATAACAACTGATGTGACAACAAGGTTCCGAGAGCTGCCCTGAAAAGCGGCATCCACAAGCTGTGCACCCAACGTGAGGAGACAAAGAATGAGGCGTAATTTCCTGAAGTCCGCCGCCGCAGCCGGCATCGGCCTGGCCGGCGCGAGCGCGTTCGCGCAGCAGCAGGCGGCTGCCCCCGCGGCCGGCGGCGGCCTGCGCGGCAACCCCAGCGACGTCTACGTGATGAACGTGATGGTGTCGGGGGTCGAGTACTGGTTTCCGGTCTACGAAATGATGAAGCAGCTCGGCCGCACGCTGGGCGTGAAGACGCGCTACACCGGCACGCCCGAGTACGACGTGAACAAGCAGCTGGCGTCCTTCGAGCAGGAACTGGCGCGCAAGCCCGCGGGCATCCTGCTGCACCCGATGAACCCCGACCCGTTCATCGAGCCGATCAACCGCGCCGCGGCGATGGGCATCCCGGTCGTCACCTTCGCGGCCGACTCGCCCAACTCCAAGCGCACCTCCTTCGTCACTTCCGACAACGACCGCGAGGGCAACCAGGCGGCCGACGCCATCGCTGCATCGCTGGGCGGCAAGGGCGAATACGCGGTGCTGGAGAACCCGGGCCAGGACAACCACGACCGCCGCATCGCCGCCTTCGTCAACCGCATGAAGGCCAAGCACCCCGGCATGAAGCTGGTGGGCCGCGCCGCCAGCAACCAGGACCCGAACAAGGCCTACCAGGCGGTGCTGAGCCTCGCGCAGGCCAACCCGAACCTGGGCGCCCTCTTCATGCCCGAGGCCAACTCGGCCCTCGGCGCGGCGCAGGCCAAGGTGGAGACCAAGAAGAACATCAAGGTGATGTGCTGCGACGTGAACGCCAAGATCCTCGACATGATCAAGTCGGGCGACGTGTTCGGCGCCATCAACCCCAACCAGGGCATGCAGGGCTACATGGGCATGATGATGCTGTTCCTGGCCAAGAACCCCGGCCTCATCGACCCGATGAACGACGCCAAGCGCAACGGCACCAACCCGATGGCCGTGCCCTTCCTGGACAACGGGCTGTCGGTGGTCAGCAAGGCCAACGCCGACGACTTCTACTGGGACAAGTACCTCGCCCGCCGCGGCACCAAGGGAATCGGCGAGTGAACGCAGTGGGCGCATTGCTCGAACTTCGCGGCATCAGCAAGCGCTTCGGCGCTTCGCGCGCGCTCACGGGCGTGGACTTCTCGCTGCGCCGCGGCGAGATCCACGCCCTTTGCGGCGAGAACGGCGCGGGCAAGTCCACGCTGATGAACATCATCGACGGCATCCACCAGCCGGACGAAGGCACCATCTCGCTGGACGGCCAGGCGGTTGTCATCGACGGCCCCGCGCATGCGATGCGCCTGGGCATCGGCCTGGTGCACCAGGAGATCGCCCTGTGCGGCGACGCCACGGTGGCCGAGAACATCTTCATGCCGGAGATCAACGCCGGCAAGAGCGCGTGGATGAACTACGCGAGCCTCAACGAACGCGCCGCCAGGGTACTTGAACGGCTGGGGCAGGACGTCGATCCCGCCGCGCTGGTGAAGGACCTGAGCATCTCCACGCAGCAGCTCATCGAGATCGCGAAGGCGCTCACGCTCGACTGCAAGGTGCTGATCCTCGACGAGCCCACCGCCGCGCTCACCGACAACGAATCGGCCGCGCTCTTCAGGGTGGTGCACGACCTCAAGGCGCAGGGCATCGGCATCATCTACATCAGCCACCGCATGGCGGAGATCTTCGCGAACTGCGACAGCGTCACGGTTCTGCGCGACGGCCGCAACGTACACACGGGCCCGCTGGCCGAGCTCGACGCCGACGGCCTGGTGCGCCGCATGGTCGGGCGCGACCTGGGCAACTACTACCCGCCCAAGCAGGAAGAACCCGCATCGGGCGAGCACGTGCTCGAGGTGATGGACATCGCCGACGGCGAACGCGTGCACGGCGTGTCGTTCAGGCTGAAGCGCGGCGAGATCCTCGGCATCGCGGGCCTCATGGGCGCCGGCCGCAGCGAGCTCGCCGAGACCATCTGCGGCCTGCGCACGGCGCGCGGCGGCAGCGTGCGGCTGCGCGGCAGGCCGCTCGCCATCCGCAAGTACAGCGACGCGCTGCGCGAAGGCATCGCCTACCTCAGCGAAGACCGCAAGGCGGCGGGCGTGTACCTCGATCTGCCCATTGCGCAGAACATCGCCTCGATGGCGCTCGCACGCGTCAGCTCGCGCTTCGGCCTGCTGCAGCGCGCGGCCGAACACAAGCTGGCGGTGAGCCTCGGCGCGCGGCTCAAGCTCAAGTCGGACGGCGTGGACATCGACGTGGCCAGCCTCTCCGGCGGCAACCAGCAGAAGGTGGCCATCGCCAAGCTGCTGGCCACCAACCCCTCGGTGCTGCTGATGGACGAACCCACGCGCGGCGTGGACGTGGGCGCCAAGTCGGAGATCCACCACATCCTGCGCGACCTGGCCAGCCAGGGCGTGGGCGTGATCGTGATCTCCTCGGAGCTGCCCGAGATCATCGGCCTGTGCGACCGCGCGCTGGTGATCCGCGACGGCCGGCTCGCCGGCGAGGTGCAAGACAAGGACATGACGGAAGAGGCCCTGCTGCGGCTGGCCTCGGGACTTTGCGAAGAGGAAACGACAGCATGAACTACCCAGCACAACTGGACGCGGGAGCCGCCGGCCTTGCGCCACGACAGACGACCGAGGGAGGAGGAAAGGGAGGCCCCGTGAAACCCGCCAGCAAGCTCGCCAGCATGCGCGAGCTGGGCCTGTTGATCATCATCGCGGCGCTGTGCGTGGGCATGAGCTTCGCGTCGCCCTACTTCCTCACCTGGGACAACGTGCGCGCGATGCTGCTGTCGTTCTCCATCGAGGGCATCGTGGTGGTGGGCATGACCATCCTGCTGATCGTGGGCGGCATCGACCTCTCGGTGGGCTCGGTGGTGTGCTTCGCGATGGTGGTCACCGGCAAGCTCTTCCTCATGGGCTTCGATCCGTGGACGGCGGGGCTCATCGCCATCGCGGCCAGCGCCATGATCGGCGCGATGATCGGCGGCTGCGTCACGCGCATCGGCCTGAACCACTTCATCGCCTCGCTGGCCTTCATGGTGATCGTGCGCGGCCTGTGCCTGGCGCTCACGCAGGGCACGCCGCAGTCGCTGTTCTCGCTGCCGGCGGAGTTCAAGTTCATCGGCCAGGGCACGCTCTTCGGCGTTCCGGCGGTGATCCTGATCTTCCTGGCCATCGTGGTGGTGAGCGACTTCGTGCTGCGCCGTTCCTCGCTGCTGCGCCGGGTGTTCTACACCGGCAGCAACGAGAAGGCGGCGCTTTACTCCGGCATCCGCGTGGGCCACGTCAAGTTCTGGGTCACGGTGCTGTGCGCGGCATCGGCTGGGCTCGCGGGCGTGATCTACACCGCGCGCTTCGGCGCCGCCACGCCCACCTTCGGCGTGGGCATGGAGCTCAACGTGATCGCAGCCGCGGTGATCGGCGGCGCCAGCCTCAAGGGCGGCTCGGGCACGGTGCTCGGCGCGGTGCTGGGCCTGGCGCTGCTGTCGGTGGTGACCAGCTCGCTGATCCTGCTGGACGTGTCGCCCTACTGGCAGGACGTGATCAAGGGCCTGATCCTGCTCGCGGCCGTGACCATCGACCACCTCATGAACACGAGAAAGACCAAGCGATGAGCAACAGCAGCACCATCAACGCATCGGACATGAAGAAGACCGTTCTCGGCCCCTCGGGCATCGAATGCTCGGCCATCGGCCTGGGCACCTGGGCCATGGGTGGATGGATGTGGGGCGGCGGCGACAACGCGGCCGCCGTGCTCGCCATCCAGGCCTCGCTGGACGCGGGCGTGAACCTGATCGACACCGCGCCGGCCTACGGCCTGGGCCGCTCCGAGAGCATCGTCGGCACCGCGCTCAAAGGCCGCCGCCACGAGGCGGTGATCGCCACCAAGTGCGGGCTGGTGTGGCACACCCAACAAGGAACGCACTTCTTCGAAGAAGACGGCCACCCGGTGTACCGCTACCTCGGGCGCGAGTCGATCATCCATGAGGCCGAAGAGAGCCTGAAGCGCCTGCAGACCGACTACATCGACCTCTACATCACGCACTGGCAGGACGCCACGACGCCCGTGGCCGAGACCATGGACGCGCTGCTCGAGCTCAAGAAGCAGGGAAAGATCCGCGCCATCGGCGTGAGCAACGTGAGCCCCGAGACGTTGGCCGAGTACCTTCGCTACGGCCCCGTCGACGCGGCGCAGGAGCGCTACAGCCTGATCGACCGCGAGATCGAGCAGACGCTGGTGCCGTTGTGCACCGAGCACGACGTGGCGGTGCTGGGCTACTCCTCGCTCGCGCTGGGCCTGCTCGCCGGCCCCATCGACCCCGAGCGCAAATTCACCGGCGACGACCAGCGCGCCACCAACCCGCGCTTCAGCGCGCAGAACCGCGCGAAGCTCGCGGCCTTCTTCGAGGAGCTGGAGCCGCTGCGCAGGCAGCTCGAATGCTCCTTCGGCCAGCTCATGATCGCGTGGACGCTGGCGCGCGGCAGCGTGTCGGTCGCGCTGTGCGGCGCGCGCGCCAGCAAGCAGGCCATCGAGAACGCGGGCGCCGGCTCGGTGCGCCTGCACGACGCCGCGCTGCAGCTGATCGACAGCGCAGCGAGCAGGCACCTGGGCTCGCTCGGCTGAGCCCTCCTCCCTCTTTTCTGTCACACACCAACAAGCAAGGACTCTTTTCGTATGTCGAAGGACAAGACCGCACGCCTGAACCGGCTGCTCAACAACGGGCGCTGCCTGGACATCGCGCTCGACCACGGCGTGTGCAACGAGCCCAGCTTCCTCGACGGGCTGGAAGACATGCCCTCGGTGATGGAGCGTCTGCTGGCCGCGCGCCCCGACGCGATCCAGCTCAACTACGGCCAGTCCGACCTGCTGCAGGACCGCCCGGGCCGCGACAAGCCGGCCCTCGTGATGCGCATCGACATGGGCAACCCCTACAACGCCACGCGGCATCGCGTGATGTGGGCGGTGCTGCAGAACGAGCACGACCCGGTGCTGCCGGCGGTGCAGCAGGACGCCGCCTGCGTGGTGGTCAACCTCTTCATGCTGCCCGACGAGCCCGACCTGTTCCGCCAGTGCGTGCAGAACATCGCCCGCGTGCGCGCCGACTGCGACCGCTACGGCATGCCGCTGATGATCGAGCCGCTGGTGATGCAGGCGCCCTCCGCCGGCAGCCGCTACTCGGTGGACGGCGACGCCGAGAAGATCGTCACGCTGGTGCGCCTGGCGCGCGACATGGGCGCCGACATCGTCAAGGCAGACCCCACCACCGACCCCAGGGACTTCCACCGCGTGGTGCAGGCCGCGCGCTGCCCCGTGCTCGTGCGCGGCGGCGGACGCGAGGACCTGCAGCAGGTGTTCGCGCGCTCGCGCGTGCTGATGGACGAAGGCGCCGTCGGCATGGTGTACGGGCGCAACGTCTACCAGCACGGCAATCCGTCGGCGGTGGTGGACGCGCTGATGGCCATGATCCACCGGGGCGCCAGCGCCAAGGAGGCATGGGACATCTACGAATCGGGTGGCGCGAAATGACATGACGAAGACGCGCCCTCTTTAGGAGGAAGAAAAAAGAAGGAAGAGAGCTCACGGCGGGCGACGGATGCGTCGCCCGCCGGGGTGCGTCCTGCGCGCGCGTTTTCCTGCCACGCGCGCAGGCGGGCAAGGAAGAGACGAGAGAGACAACGAGACAAGACAAACACGGAGTTAGCTGGCCAAGAAGAAAACGGTTCCCCTGCGGACTTCAAACAACCTGGAGGCGACGATGAAAATCCGGTATTACTTGATGGCGTTCCTGCTGCCGTTCGTCACGCTGTTGACGCACGCGGCAATCACCGGGGTCAGTCCGATGACGACCCTGAACAACATGGCGACGGCAGTGGCCGAAGCCGTGGCCGACCCGCTGCCGCTGCAGGGGCCGGGCCTGGGCAATCTCACCTACACATCGGCCGAGCTGTTCAAGCCGGTCTCGATGATCACCAGCGCCGCGCACCCGCTCGACCCCGCGCACAGCAGCGCCTATGAGTCGCGCGAGGTGCCGGCCACCTACCCGGGCCGCAAGGACTACGGCATGAACGCCGGCATCATGGTCAACGGCTACTTCCTGACCTCCTTCGCGCCGGACAGCGGCCTCGGCCCGGGCGGCTTCCTGCTGTACGACATCTCGAACCCGCGGCAGATCAAGCTCGTGAAGAAGATCTACGAGCCCGAAGGCCGCACGCAGGAGTTCCGCGAGACCCACTCCTTCGGCACCGCGAAGATCGGCGGCAAGACGTACGTGGTGCTGCCCAGCATCAACGGCGTGGAGTTCTGGGACTTCACCGACGTCAACGACATCAAGCAGGTCAAGAAGCTCGCGCTGCCCGGCGTCAACGGCGGCGACTACGAGAACGTGGCCTGGCAGCTCTGGTGGCAGGCCCCCTACCTGTACGTGGCCTCGGCCGGCCGCGGCATCTTCATCGTCGATGCCACCGACCCCGCGAACGCCGTGGTGGCGAACCGCGGCGCGGGCAAGCCGAACCCGGTGCCCACCGGGGAACTCGGCGGCTTTCGCATCGGCCCGATCTTCACGATGGGCAACCACATGGTGCTGACCTCGATGGACAACACCGCGGGCTTCTCCAGCCTCGACATATCCGACCCGCTGAACCCCAAGGTGCTGGACGCCATCGGATCGAACCCCAACTACTACGCCACCTGCTTCGACGGCAAGACCCTGCATGCCTCGGCGCGCGGCGGCGGGGCGAAGATGTACAGCTACGACCTGAGCGACCGCTCCAAGTTCGTGGCCGAGGACAACCGCCTCGTCATCGACGAGCAGCTCTATTGCGCCACGCAGGACAACTACGTCATCCAGGGCGCGCAGACGTACATCCACAAGGTCGACGTGAGCAATCCGCTGAACCACGTCGAGGTGGGCCGCGGCAGCATCCTGCGCGAGGACGACCCGAATTTCTCGCACTCCGACAACGGGCAGGTCGCCGCCTTCGGCAACCTGATCTTCGTGGGCAACGACCACGGCTCGGGCAGCGGCTTCGTCGTGCACCAGGTCGACCCCGACACCACCAAGCCGGAGGTGCGGCAGGTCTCGCCCGCCAACAACGCCAAGCAGCAGGCGCTGACCTCGCGCATCGGCCTGGGCATGAGCGACAGCATCCTGCCCGAGAGCGTGAATTCCAACACCTTCATCGTGCGCCCGGTGGGCGGCAACACGCTGGCGGGCACCTACAGCGTGCAGCTGGGCATCATCAACTTCCACCCCGCGCAGCCGCTGCAGCCGGGCACCAGCTATGAAGTGTTCCTGCCGGCCAACGGCGTGAAGGACTATGCGGGCAACGCCATCGGCGCGGACTACAAGTCGGTGTTCCACACCGGCAACGCCGCCGAGATCGGCCTGATGCACTACTGGACGCTGGCGGGCAACCTCTCCGACCAGATCGGCGCCAACAACGGCACGCCCGCCACCGGCGACGCCTTCGAGAGCATCGGCCTGAACTTCGCGAACCGCACCGCCGGCGTGACGCTCAAGAGCGACACCGTGGCCACCGTGCTCGGCGGCAGCGCCTCGGTGAGCTTCTACATGAAGACCACGCAGACCGGCGGCGGCAACTCCTGGACGGCGCCCGGCATCTTCGGCCGCGACCAGGCCTCCGGCACCGACGACGTGTTCTGGGGTTGGCTCGACAACGGCGGGCGCATCAAGCTCTCGGTGGGCAACGACGGCGGCACCACCTCCACGGCGGCGGTGAACGACGGCACCTGGCACCACGTCGTGATGACGCGCGACGCAGCCTCCGGGGCGCAGGCCGTGTACGTCGACGGAGCCAAGACCACATCCACCGGCCCCACAGGCAACAAGGGCCTGTCGAACAAGTTCGCGCTGCTGGGCCAGATCCAGGGCAACGCGGCGCTCTTCAAGGGCACGCTGGCGGAAGTGCGCGTCTACGGCCGCGTGCTCAGCGACACCGACGTGAGCACGCTGCGCAGCCAGGCCATCATCGGCGACCCCGGCATCGGCGGCGGGCCCAAGCTGGTCAACGGCCAGCTGGTGTTCAACCCGGCCACGCTGGGCAGCAGCGGCGCGCAGTACCGCTGGAACTTCGGCGACGGCACGCAGACCGCCTACTCGAACCAGCCGAACTACACCTACACCTACACGCGCCCCGGCCACTTCACGGTGACGCTGACGGTGAAGGACGCCAACGGCCGCGAGACCTTCTACACCTACAACCTCACGGTGATCATGCCGGTGACGGCGAAGGCGCCCACGCACACCACCAACATCGCGGGCGACGCGAACTCGGTGTACTCGGTCAACCCCGACAGCGGCACGGTCGCCGCCATCGACTCGCAGAGCCTGGTCAAGCGCTGGGAAGTGCGCGTGGGCGACGAACCGAAGACGCTGGCCGTCGGCCCCGACGGGCGCATCTGGGTCGCGGTGCAGGGCGAGGACAAGCTGGTGGTGCTCAACGCCGCCGACGGCAGCCTCTCGGCCACCGTGCCGCTGGCCTACGGCAGCGGCCCCTACGGCGTGGCCTTCACGCCCGACGGCACGAAGGGCCTGCTGACGATGGAGAGCAAGTCGGTGCTGATGAGCTTCAACCCGAGCAACGGCACCACCACCGGCGCGGTCGCGCTCGACGGCGCGCTGCGCGGCATCGCGGTCGAGTCGGGCTCTCAGGTGGCCTACGTCACGCGCTTCAAGTCGAAGATGACGGGCGGCCAGCTGCACAAGGTGAACCTGCAGAGCATGAGCGCCATGAGCACCATCGCGCTGCCGGTCGACACCACCACCATCGACACCGAGAACCGCGCGCGTGGCGTGGCCAACTACCTGAGCCAGGTGGTGATCTCGCCCGACGGCGCGCGCGCCGTGCTGCCCTCGAAGAAGGACAACATCGTGCGCGGCAAATTCCGCGACGGCAACAACCTGGTGCACGACCAGACGGTGCGCTCCATCCTGTCGCAGGTCAACCTGCAGACGGCGGCGGAGGAGTTCGGCGAGCAGATCGACTTCGACGACCGGGCGCCGGCACGCGCGGCGCTCTTCTCTCCCTCGGGCGACTACCTGTTCGTCGCGCAGATGGAAGGCAACCGCGTCGCCATCGTCGATCCGTACAGCCGCGCGGTGCGCGGCGAGATCAACGCCAGCAGCGCGCCGCACGGCCTGTACCTCGACACGGTGCGCAAGCGCCTGTTCGTCAACAACTTCCTGGCGCGCTCGGTGACGGTGCACGACGTGGCGACGGTGCTGTCGTCGGAGACCAATGTGCCGACCTTCCTGCAGACCGTGTCGACGGTGGCGGCGGAGCCCATGTCGCCGGCCGCGCTGCGCGGCAAGCAGGTGTTCTACAACGCGTCGGATCGCCGCATGAGCAAGGACAACTACATCTCCTGCGCGAGCTGCCATGCGGACGGCGGCGACGACGGCATGGTGTGGGACTTCACCCAGCGCGGCGAAGGCCTGCGCCGCACCATCAGCCTGCAGGGCCGGCGCGGCCTGGGCCACGGCAAGCTGCACTGGACGGCCAACTTCGACGAGGTGCAGGATTTCGAGAACGACATCCGCAACGAGTTCGGCGGCACCGGCTTCCTGACCAACGCGGACTTCGCGGCCACTTCCGACCCGCTGGGCGCGCCCAAGGCCGGCAAGAGCGCGCAGCTCGACGACCTGGCGGCCTACCTGACCTCGCTGACCAAGTACATGCGCAGCCCGGCGCGTGCGGCGGACGGCAGCCTCAGCGTAGACGCGGCGCGCGGCCAAACCGTGTTCAACACGGCCCAGTGCGCGACCTGCCACACCGGCGCCACCTTCCGCGACGGCGTGCGGCACGACGTGGGCACGATCCAGGCCTCCTCGGGCAAGGGCATGAACCAGCCGCTGGCGGGCGTGGGCTTCGACACGCCGACCCTGCTGGGCACGTGGAACACCACCGCGTTCTTCCACAACGGCCAGGCCGCCACGCTGCAGGACGTTCTCACCGGCGGCCACGGCAACGCCTCCAGCCTGCCGGCCAACGACGTGGTGGCGCTGCGCGAGTACGTGCGCTCGCTCGACAACGACCCGACGCCCGTGGTCACGCGCATCCGCTCCAACCACAGCAACCTGTGCGTGAACGTCAAGGGCGCGGCGACCACGAGCGGCACGACGGTGGTGCAGTGGCCGTGCGGCAACGCCGGCAACGAGCGCTTCACCGTGACGCAGCTCGGCGGCGGCTTCGTGCAGTTCAAGGCGGAGCACAGCGGCCTGTGCCTCGCGCAGAGCGGCACCGCGACGACCAATGCGCCTGTGGTTCAACTGGCCTGCACGGCTGGCGACACGACGCAGTGGAGCCTGGTCGGCGCGGCCCTGCGCAACCGGGCCTCGGGTTCGTGCCTGGACGTACCGAACAATGCGACCGCGCAGGACACGGCGCTGATCACCTGGACCTGCAACGGCGGCAACAACCAGAACTGGACACAGCTGCAGTAAATAGGCAAACCCCCAGGCTTCGCGCACTTCGTGTCGCTGCGCCAACCCCCTTGCAGGGGGCAACACCTGCGGCCCGGCGAAGCCGGTTCCGCGGTGTTCCTCGAAGGAGCCGCCCGTTTCACGGGCGGCTTTTTTTCTTTGTCTTGCATAGGTTGCACCCACCCCATGACCTCACACGTCATGGACCGTGCGCAACTGCTCTGGGAAAGTACGTCCATCGAGGAAGCGATCAGTGCCTCGATTCACCAACCAACCAGGAGAAAACACCATGACCGGCTTCAACATCCTTCCCCTCGCAGTGGCCCTGCTGATCGGCGTCGCCGCCCTCGGCTCCTGCCTCGGCATCGGACTGGTCGGGCAGAAGTTCCTGGAGAGCACGGCGCGCCAGCCCGAGCTGGTCGACACGCTTCAGACCAAGTTCTTCCTGGTGGCGGGCGTGACCGACGGGGCGTTCATCATCGCGACCGGCATCGGCCTGTGGTTCGCGACGGCCAATCCCTTCGGCTGAGCGGGAACGAGACGACGCGCTCGCCGGTTCAGGGCTGCTGCGGGCGGCGTGCGAGGAAGTAGACCCACGCCTCGTCGTTGCGGCCGATGCGCTCCATCTCCCAGCAGGGGTGCAGGCCGGCCGCCACGAGCTCCGCGGCGAACCGGTCCTTCTCCCAGCACACCGTGTGGTAGTCGCCGTTCTTCTCGCCTTCGCCGACGCGCATTGACACCAGGAAGACGCCGCCGGGCCGGAGCGCGTCGAAGATCTTGCGCAGCACCGCGGCGATCTGCGCGCGATCGACATGGATCAGCACGCACATCGCGAGGACGGCGTCGTAGGGCCCGCCCAGCGCATCGGTCACGACGTCGAGCAGCTCGCCCTTCTTGCCTCGCTGCGCCTGCAGATCGAGAAATGCCTGCGCCGCGTCGGTGCGCCGGACCACGCCGCCCAGGGACTCGACGAAGTCGGCGTCGCGCCCCGGACCGGAACCGACCTCGAGCACGCTGCCGCCCGCGGGCACGTACTCCATCATCCGCCGCATCGAATCCGCGATTTCGGGCTGCAGCGGATGCCCGGCCACGATCGCGTTGTACTCGCGGGCATGCGTGTCGTAGGACTGGACTGTGCGGCGCGAATTCTCCAGCGCCTGCGCCGGGGTCTTCATGCAGGCCTCACACCGACCGCGTGATGCCACCATCCACGCGCAGGTTCTGTCCGGTGATGTAGCCCGCGCCTTCCGACGCGAGGAAGCCGATGACGGCTGCGATCTCGCTGCTCTTGCCGTAGCGGCCCATCGGAATGCGCGAGCGGAACTCGGCCTTCTCGGGCAGGCTGTCGATGAAGCCGGGCAGCACGTTGTTCATGCGCACGTTCTTCGCCGCGTAGGTGTCGGCGAAGAGCTTGGTGAAGGCCGCGAGCCCGGCACGGAACACGCCCGACGTGGGGAACACCGGATCGGGCTCGAAGGCCGCGAAGGTGGAGATGTTGATGATGGCGCCACCGCCTTGCTGCACCATCAGCGGCGCGACCAGCCGCGCCGGACGCACCGCGCTCAGCAGGTACACGTCCATGCCGCGGTGCCAGTCTTCGTCGGTGATGTCGAGGATGGGCGCGCGCGGACCGTGGCCGGCGCTGTTGACCAGCACGTCGACACGGCCCCACTGGGCCACCACCTTGTCGACGAGGCGTTTCAGGTCGTCGTTCGACTGGTTCGAGCCCGTCACGCCGATGCCGCCGAGTTCCGCCGCGAGCGCCTCCCCCTTGCCCGACGACGAGAGGATGGCCACGCGGAAGCCGTCCTCCGCGAGCTTGCGTGCCGCGGCGGCACCCATGCCGCTGCCGCCGGCGGTGACGATGGCTACTTTTTTCTGGTCTTCAGAAGACATTCGGGATTCCTTGGTTCATGCGAGAGCTCGCATTTAGCCAAGGATTCGGATCTCCTGCCAAGTGGAGACTTGCGGCCATGTCCGGGGTGCATGCGCAGGCCGCCGGGTACTCCCCTGCGCGAATGTCCGCCGTCGGCGTGATCGCACGCCGAACGAAAAAAGACTCAGGCAGTGGGCAGGGTCGCCTGCATGGAAGCCCGCTGGTTGAAAGCCTTGAACCACTTCGCGCTGTTAGGTGCTTCGGCGCGCCAGTCCACCGAGGGAAAGCGGAAGTCCATGTAGCCCAGCGCGCAACCGAAGGCGATGGTGCCGATGTCCACGCGGTCGCCGAAGGACGGCGCGGCGGTTTCCAGCCATTCGAGGCCGGTGCGCACCTTGGCGAGCTGGCCGTCGGTCCAGTCGGACCAGCGCAGTTCCTCGGGGCGCAGCACGTTCTCGTAGCGCGCGAGCAGCGCGGCTCCGGTCATGCCGTCGGCCAGCGCCAGTTCGGTGAGGCGGGCCCAGCGCTCCTTGCCGCCGGACGGGAAGAGCTTGCCCGACTGCATGGCATCGAGGTACTCGCAGATCACGCGGCTGTCGAACAGCACCTGGCCATCGTCGGTGATGAAGGTGGGCACCTGGCCCAGCGGGTTCTTCGGGATGATGGTGGCGTCGCGCTTCACCGGGCCGGCCGCGCTGGGCAGCTTCTCGATGCGGTCGGCAACGCCGAGCTCGTGCGCCACGACCATGCACTTGCGCACGAAGGGGGAAGCGGGGGAGAAGAAGATTTTCATGGTGGAGGCCTTGTTTCAGCTGAATCGCCAGAACGCACTATGCGCGAGCCGCCGGCTTTCTGATGCGCAGCATGCCTTCCTGCGCAGCCGAGGCCACGAGCCGCCCATCGCGCGCGTAGAGGCTGCCACGGCACAGGCCGCGCGCGCCGCCCGCGCTGGGCGAATCGAGCACGTACAGCAGCCAGTCGTCCATGCGGAAGTCGCGGTGGAACCACATCGCGTGGTCGAGGCTGGCGGGGCGCACCTGCCCGCTCATGAAGCTCAGGCCGTGCGGCAGCATCGCGGCGCGCAGCAGACCGTGGTCGGAGGCGTAGGCCAGCAGCGCGCGGTGCACCATCGGGTCGTCGGGCAGCGGCGCGATGGCGCGCATCCAGATCGCGCTCTGCGCCGAGGTCGGACGCACCTGCGGCGCGATCAGGTCCTCGGGGTCGACGCGGCGGTACTCGATGCCGTGCGGCTGGATCGCCTTGGTGCGCCAGGGCTCGGGCAGGCGGTCGCCGAGTGCGATGCGCTGGTCGAGCTCGCTGATGAGCCCGTCGGGGCCATCCACCTCGGGCATGTCGAACTGGTGCTCGACGCCTTCGTCCACGGTCTGGAAGGAGGCCGACATCTCGAAGATGATGCGCTCCTGCTGGCGCGCCACCACGTGGCGGGTGGTGAAGCTGCGGCCGTCGCGCACGCGGTCGACGCTGTACTCGATGGGCGCATGCTCGCCCGGCAGCAGGAAGTAGGCGTGCATCGAATGCACCGGGCGCTCGGCCCCCACCGTGAGGCTCGCAGCCATCAGCGACTGGCCCAGCACCTGGCCGCCGAACACGGCCGGCGTGCCGATGTCCTCGCTCTGGGCACGGAAGCGGTCGCCGCCCAGGGGCTCGAGCTGCATGAGCGCGACGAGTTCGTTGACGAGGCGGGAGGCGGTGGCGGGATCGGTGGTCATCGGAGGGGAAAAGCGGTCGGAAAGCGACCCTCGACCATAGCAAAGCCCGCGCCCGCCGGCTGTCGCGGGCCTGTCAGCAGGCCTCCTCTTCTCCCTCTTCTCCCTCTTCTTCTACTTGTAGAAGCACATGCCCATGAAGCCCGCACGGCAGCTGTAGTCCGTACCGCCCTGCACGACGCGCACCGGCACGCCGCCCAGCAGCATCGAGCCGTCGTCGGCATACACCAGCGGCGAGGGCGCGGCCTTGCTGAAAGGAGCGCTGAGCGTTTCCTGCTCGACGTAGTTCAGGTACTGGCGCCTGGAGAAATCGACCTTGTCGCCCGACTTCAGCGGCACCGCCTCGTAGCGCTTGCCGTAGACGGTGCCGAAGTAGCGCAGCGCGGGGCCCGTACGGTCGCCGTACTTCACCTCGGTCTTCGCGAAACCGGTCTGGATGAGGAAGGTGCGGTCCTCGGGTGTCAGGTCGGCGTCGAAGGCCAGCAGCACGTACTGGCCCTCGAAGCTCTGGTTGCGCGCCACCCTGAACTCGCCGAGCAGCGCGGGTGTGACCTTGGTGCGCCCGTCCCAGCGCAGCAGCGCAGCCACGGAGGGATCGCCGTCGAACACGTAGTGGTAGTTCTCGCCGACGATGGCGACCTTGCGGCCATCCTTGGCTGCCAGGAAGCTCAGCAGCCGGTCCTTGCCGTGGACGGGTTCGCCTTCGGGGGTACTGGCGCAGCCGGCCAGCGAGAGGCCGATGGCGGCGCAGGTCAGCGCCAGGAGGGTGCGACGCGCGGGTGTCGACAGCGAAGGGAAGTGCACGTTGGGTCCGGGGTTCGAGTTCATCAAGCCCCGGACTCTAGCGCCATCCCGCACGCCGCGGGCCTTCAGCGGTCGAGGTCGACGCCGTCGGCGGCCAGCTTCTTCTGCAGCGCGGGGATGTCCACCGCGGCGAACGCCCCGCCGCCCAGCGACGCCGCCGCCGTGCCCGCCGCCTGCCCCATGACGAAGCAGCCGCCGCTGGCGCGCGCGGCCGACTGGCCCTCGTGCGTCATCGACGCGCAGCGGCCTGCCACCAGCAGGTTGTCGAGCGTCTGCGGCACCAGCATGCGCCAGGGCAGGTGGTTGTAGGCATTGTCCTCGTCGCGCGGGAAGGCCCATTCGATGCGGCCGTCGGCATGCATCTCCATCGGCCAGGCGTTCAGGCCGATGTTGTCGTCGAACTTCGCCGAGCCCAGGATGTCCTCGCGCCCGAGCGCGTAGAGCCCCTGGATGCGCCGCGTCTCGCGGATGCCGACCTGCGGCGCGATCTCCACGATGGCCGACTGGGCGAAGCCCGGCACCTCGGCCTTCAGGAACCTGAAGTACTCGGTGATCTGGCGGCGGCCCTCGAGCTCGCCCTCGGTCAGCTCGCGCGCGTCGACGCCGTTCATCGCGCGGCCCTGCGAGTTGCGGATCTGCGTGACGTTGGCGCGCCACTCGCGCGGGTCCTTGTTGGGCCGCAGGATCGCACCCTCGCGCGGGAACCTGTAGACGCCCGGCTTCTGCTGCTCGGCGCGCGCCATGAAGTCGTTGATGGCCTTGAACTCGCCCACCGCCTCCAGCGCAGCCGGCGCGTCCACCTGGCCGATGCGGAACATGGTGGTCGGAAAGAGCCCGCTGCCGTGGCCGTCGCCCACCTCGAAGGGCACGCCCGCGAAGGCGGCCACGTCCGCGTCGCCGCTGGCGTCGATGAAGGCGTTGGCGCGGATCGCCTGGCGGCCCGACTTGGTCTCGACCACCAGCGCCGCTATGCGCTTGCCGTCGAGCACCACGGCTGCGGCCAGCGCATGGAACAGCAGCTTCACGCCCGCGTCGCCCAGCAGTTGGTCGGCGGCCAGCTTGTAGGCCGAGGTGTCGTACGAGCGCACGCAGATGCGCCCGCCCATGCCGTTCTGCGGCTGGTTCATGCCGTTGAGCGCGGCGATGCGCCCGATGAGCTCGTCGACCACACCGCGCACCAGCTGCGTCATCTCGCCCTTGCGCTTGCCGTACAGGCCCGCGAAGTTGGTGACGCCGCCGGCCGTGCCCATGCCGCCGAGAAAGCCGTAGCGTTCCACCAGCAGCGTGTTCGCACCGTGGCGCGCGGCGCTCACGGCGGCCGCGATGCCGGCGGGGCCGCCGCCGACCACCACCACGTCGTACTCGCCGAACACCGGCAGCGCGCGCGCCGGTTCATGCAATGTGGAAGTCATTCAAATAGGTCCATGGATGTCTGTTCGGGAAACACCACGGATCCGGCTTTGCCGGTCTGTCGGTGTTGCCCCCTGCAAGGGGGAAGGCGCGCGCGACACGAAGTGCGCGCAGCCTTGGGGGGTGGTTATTGCAACTTGATGCCGCGGGCCGAGATGATCTTGGTCATGATCGCGGCCTCTTCATTGACGCGCGTGCGCATGCCGTCCGGCGAGGTGCCCACGGCCTGCCAGCCCTGCTCGAAGAGCTTGCGGCGCACGTCGGGGTTCTTCATCACGGTCTCGAGTTCGCGGCTGATGCGCGCCTGCGCCACCTTCGACAGGTTGGACGGGCCCAGCAGCGCCACCCAAACCTCGAGGTTGAAATCCTTCACGCCGGCCTCGGCGAGCGGCGGGATCTCGGGCACCAGCGCGCTGCGCCCACCGGTCAGGCCGATGGCCTTGAGCTTGCCGGCCTTGATCTGCGGCATGGCCACGCCCGGCGGGATCAGGCCCATCTGCACCTGGTCGCCCAGCATCGCGGTGATGACCTGCGGGTTGCCCTGGTAGGGCACGTGCTCGGGCTTGAAGCCGGGCACGCGGGTCTTGAGCAGTTCCATGCCCAGGTGGCCGACGGAGCCGATGCCCACCGAGCCGTAGTTCCACTTGTCGCCGGCCTTGCGGCCTTCGTCGAAGAAGGCCGCGCCCGAGGGCAGGTTGTTCTGCGCCACCAGCACCAGCGGCGCGGTCGCGATCAGCGAGAGGTACGTGAAGTCCTTGACCGGGTCGTAGGGCAGCTTGGGGTACAGCATCTTCGACGACGTGAGATTGCCGTTGATGACGATGCCCAGCGTGTGGTCGTCGGTGGCCTTGGCCACCTGGTCGGCCGCGATGTTGCCCGAGGCGCCGGCCTTGTTGTCGACCACGATCGGCTGGCCCAGCGCCTTCGACAGCGGCTCGGCGATGGTGCGCGCGGCGATGTCGGGCGTGGAGCCGCCCGGGAAGCCCACGAGCAGGCGGATCGGCTTGGTCGGCCAGGCGGCGTTGTCTGCGTTGGCGCTCAGGGGCAGCATGGCGGCGGCGGCCAGGCCGCAGGCGATCAGAAGGGCTCTCTTGGTGGCGTGCATGGAGAAAAAGTGTGAAAAAGTCGTCAAAAAACCAAAGAGGGCCAGCTTAACTGCCGAGCAAGACACCGGGCAAGGCCGGGGCCTGGCGCGCCCTCGCTATTCGAGGCTGATGTTGCCCCTGCGCACCAGCTCGCCGTACACCTTCGACTTGGCCTCGGCATTGCGCTCGATTTCCTCGGGCGACCAGGCCAGCGGCTCGAAGGCGAAGGTGTCGAAGCGGGCACGGATCTCGGGATCGGCGATGACCTTGGCCACGTCGGCATTGATCTTCGCCTTGATGGCCGCCGGCACGCCCTTGGGCGCGAGCAGCGACACGAATGAATTGACCTCCAGCGAGGCCGGGCCGCCCGCCTCGGCCATGGTGGGCACCTCGGGCATCTGCGGGATTCGCCTGGCCGCCGCGACTGCGATGTAGCGCAGCTTGCCGGCCTTGTAGATGCCCTGGCTCGACGGGATGCTCGCGAAGGCCCACGGCACCTCGCCGGTGCCCACGTTCGAGTAGAGCTGCGACACCTCGCGATAAGGCGCGTGGCGCATGCGGATGCCGGTGAGCGCCTCCAGCTGCTGCGCACCCAGGTGGCCCGGGCTGCCCACGCCCCACGAGCCGTAGACGATGCCGTCGGGGTTGGCCTTGGCGGCGGCGATCAGGTCGCTCATGTTCTTCCATTTCGAGTCGGTGCCCACCGCCACGAAGAAGGGCGTGCGGAAGAGCGATGCCACCGGATCGAAATGCTGCAGCGTCACGAAGTTGCGCGACTTGTACAGGTGCGGCAGCGCGGCGACGTGCTCGCTGTCGAGCTGCAGCAGCGTGTAGCCGTCGGGCGCGGCGCGGCGGGCCTGGTCGATGGCGATGAAGCCGCCGCCGCCGGGCCGGTTGTCGATGACCACGCGCTGGTTCCACAGGCGCGATAGCTTGTCGGAGACGAGGCGCAGCACCGCGTCGGGGCCGCTGCCGGCGGCGAAGGGCGTGACCAGGGTCACGGGCTTGCTCGGGTAGTCGCCGGACTGGGCCAGCACGCCTGAAGCGGCCGTGAAGGCGAGGACGCCTGCGAGCAGGGCGCGCGAAAAATTCATGTCTTTGTCTCCTGGGCCTTCGGCCTCGATGGTTATGAATGATGAAAGAAACGGACCTCAGAGCGGCGAAAGCACGGCGGCGCCCTCGGCCCGGATCACGGGCGAAGGCCGCAGCGCCTCGGGCGCATCGTCCAGGCAGCGCTCGGGCCGCCAGGCGTAGAGCCATTCGACCGCATCGTAGAAGCGTTCGGGCGTGCGGCCCGGCCACAGGCTGTTGCGCACCAGGCGCTCAACGCCCTTGGCGTGATAGAGCCGCCCCATCTCGCGCACCGACAGCACCACGCGCGCGGTGCGGGCTACGCGCGCCGCCTCGTAGAGCTTGAAGGCGGCAGGCATGTCGAAGCCGCAGGCCTTCACTGCCTCGCCGAGCGTCACGGCGTCTTCCAGCGCCATGCACGCGCCCTGCGCGAGGTACTGCATCATGGGATGCGCGGCGTCGCCCAGCAGCGTGGCGGCGCCTTCGCTCCAGCGCTCGACCGGGTCGCGGTCGGCGGTGCTCCAGCGGCGCCACGAGGTCGGACGGTCGAGCAGCTGGCGCGGGCGCGCGTGCACGCCCTCGAAGTACGAGAGCACTTCTTCCTTGCTGCCGTCGGTCACGCCCCACTCTTCCTTCTCGCGGCTGTGGAAGGTGACGACCAGGTTGTATTGCTCGCCATGGCGCAGCGGATAGTGCACCAGGTGGCAGTTGGGGCCGGCCCAGACCACGGGCGCGTTCCAGCGCAGGTCGGCGGGCATGTCGGCCGCCGGCACCACGGCGCGGTAGACCACGTGGCCCGAGACGCGCGGCGCGTCGCCGATGAGCCTGCCGCGCACCACCGACTTCACGCCGTCGCAGCCGACGATGGCGTCGGCCTTGAAGCTGCGGCCGTCGCGGGTGACGGCGGTGACTCCCTGGCCGCCCAGGTCGATGGACTCGACCTGCGCCGAGGTGTGGAAGCGGATCAGCGGATGCTGCTTCACCGCCTCGTGGATCGCGCCATGCAGGTCGGCGCGGTGGCTCACCGCATAAGGATTTTTGAAGCGCGCGCGGAAGGCTTCGCCGACCGGCACCGAGGCCACTTCGCCGCAGTCGACGGCGTCCATCATCACCAGCCGGTCGGTGAACACCGAGCCCCGGCGCACCGCCTCGCCCACGCCCAGCGCGTCGAGCGCCGCGAAGGCATTGGGCCCGAGCTGCAGGCCGGCGCCGATCTCGCCGATGGTGGCGCTCTGCTCGAGCAGGTCGATGGAAACACCCAGCCGCGCGAGCGCCAGCGCGGCGGCCATGCCGCCGATGCCGCCGCCGACCAGCAGCACTGTGGGAGGGTTCTTCGAAAGGGTCATGGCGCGGCCTGTGCGGTCGGAAAAAACTTACTCGATGTGCACCGTCAACGACGGCAGTCGCTCGATGCTCACCTTGATGGTCTGGCCCGGCTTCACCGCGCCCACGCCCTCGGGCGTGCCGGTGAAGATCAGGTCGCCGGGCTGCAGCGTGAAGAGCGTCGAGAGGTTGGCGATGACTTCGTTCACCGACCAGATCAGGTGCGTGATGTCGCTCTTCTGGCGCACTTCGCCGTCCACTTCGAGCACGATGGCGCCGGCATTGATCTCGCCCACGTCGGCCAGGGTGCGCAGCGGCGCGATGGGCGCGGAGAAGTCGAAGGCCTTGCCGATCTCCCAGGGGCGGCCCTGCTCGCGCATCTTCATCTGCAGGTCGCGGCGGGTCATGTCCAGGCCCACGGCGTAGCTGTGGATGTGGCTGGCGGCCTGCTCGACCGGAATGTTGGCGCCGCCCTTGCCGATGGCGACCACCAGCTCGGCCTCGTAGTGGTAGTTGCTGGTGAGCGGCGGGTAGGGAATCGAGACGCCCTTGCCGTCGGCCACCGGCACCACCGAGGCGTCGTCGTTGGGCTTGCAGAAGAAGAAAGGCGGCTCGCGGTCGGGGTCGAAGCCCATCTCGCGCGCATGGGCGGCGTAGTTGCGGCCCACGCAGTAGACGCGGCGCACGGGAAACTGCTGGTCGGAACCCACGATGGGCAGGCCGACGATGGAAGGAGGCGTGAAGGCGAAGGACATGGGAGGCTCCTGCCGCTCGGGGCGGCACTTGGTCAGACGGAAAACGGGACGATCGCCTGTGGCTTCAGGCGTCTTCGAGAAAGGCTTCGCGCAGGATGCCCATGGCCTGCTGCACGGGGCGGTCGGAAAAGCTGAAGAGCACGGCGTCTTCGGCCGGCGACGACAGCTTCAGCGTCGCCCACGAGGGCACCACGAAGGTGTCGCGCGGGCCGAACACGAAGCGCTGGCCGGCGATCTCGGCCGTGCCGTGGCCCTCGACCACGCTGTAGACGGCGCCGTCGGTCGCGCGATGCGCCTTGCCCGCGAAGCCCTTTGGCAGCAGCTGCAGGTTGGTGGCGATGGTCGGCATCGGCGAGCCGCCCGTCAGCGGGTTGATGTAGCGCAGCTTGTGGCCCATCCAGGCATCGGGCGCTTCCTGCTTCTGCAGCTGGGCCAGCGCCTCGCGGCTGCGCGCATAGGGGTAGTTGAAGATCGGCGAGGTGGCCGAGGCGTGGTCGTGGCGCACCGGCACCATGTTGTGGCCGAAGCGCGCGAGGCTGTTGCCTTCGGGGCGCGAGACGTGCTGCACCTTGGAGTCGTCGTTCTCGGCGAAGCCGGCGTCGAAGAAGCGCAGCATCGGGATGTCGAGGCCGTCCAGCCACACCACCGGCTCCACGCTGCCGCCGATGCCTTCGTTGCCATGGTCGTGCCAGGCCCACGAGGGCGTGATGATGAAGTCGCCCGGGTACATGGTGGTGCGCTCGCCGCCCACCGTGGTGTAGGCCCCCTTGCCGTCGACGATGAAGCGCAGCGCCGACTGCACATGGCGGTGCGAGGGCGCGACCTCGCCCGGCATGATGAGCTGCAGCCCGGCGTAGAGCGACTGCGTGATCGACGAATTGCCGGGCAGCGCCGGGTTCTCCAGCACCAGCACGCGGCGCACGGCCTCCTCGGCGGTGATGAGGTCGGCCGACTCCATCAGCAGCGGGCGGATCTCGTCGTAGCGCCACAGGGCGGGCACGCACGGCGTCTGCGGCTCGCGCGGCACCAGCGCGTGCAGCGACTCCCACAGCGGCGTGAGATGCAGCGGGCGGATGCGGTCGTAGTAGTCGCGGCGCTCGGCCGCATTCGAGGGGGCGGGTTTCATGGGGCGGTTGTCTCCGTTGGCGGCATTGTTGGCCCGCACCACTATTTCCTCAAGACCGGCAGCCAATACACGGAATTCGAAATTTCGATAATGGTGCCTTTCGCCGTAAGCAGGAGGCCCGCATGTCGAAGCTCGATCTCGAATGGCTCGCCGTATTCGACGAGGTCTACAAGACCGGCAACGTCTCGAAGGCGGCCGAGCGGCTGGGCATGGCGCAGGCCGCCGCCAGCACCGCGCTGAACAAGCTGCGCGCGCACTTCGACGACCGCCTGTTCACCCGCACCGCGCAGGGCATGCAGCCCACGCCGCACGCCGAGCGCATCTACCCGAACCTGCGCGAGGCGCTGGCGCAGATCGCGCAGGCGCAAGGCAACCGCAGCAGCTTCGACCCCGCGCAGGCGCAGCGGCGCTTCCGCATCTGCATGACCGACATCAGCGAGGTGGTGCTGCTGCCGGGCCTGCTCGACCACCTGCGGCATGCGGCGCCGGGGGTGCACATCGAGACGGAGATCATCTCCACGATCAGCGGCCGCCGGCTGCAGGACGGCGAGGTCGACCTCGCCGTGGGCTTCATGCCGCAGCTGGACGCGGGCTTCTACCAGCAGACGCTCTTCATGCAGAACTTCGTCTGCCTGGCGGCGAGGAACCACCCGCGCATCGGCACGAAGCTCACGCGCAGGCGCTTCGAGGCGGAGGCGCACGCGGTGGTGTCGACCTCGGGCACGGGGCACGCCATCGTCGACACCACGCTCGCGCGGCTGGGGCTGAAGCGCAACGTGGTGGTGCGGCTGTCGAGCTTCCTGAGCGTGGCGCGCATCGTGGCGCAGACCGAGCTGCTGGTGGTGGTGCCGCGCATCCTCGGCAAGGTGCTGGCCACGCAGGAGCCGGTGAAGCTGCTGGAGCCGCCCTTCGCGCTGTCGGACTACGCGGTGAAGCAGCACTGGCACGAGCGCTTCCATGCCGACCCGGGCAATGCCTGGCTGAGGCGCACGCTGGCGCAGCTGTTCAGCGGCAGCTGAGCGTGCGCGCCGGGACGACCGGCGGCGTCCGCAAGCGGGCGCCCGCTCGCATAATCGCGGCTCCCCACTCCATAGTCACAGCCACATTCACCAAAGGCGGCCTCCCATGTCCTCGATCACCCTGCGTTTTCTCGCCGAGCCCAGCACCGTCAACTTCGGCGGCAAGGTCCACGGCGGCACCGTCATGAAGTGGATCGACGAGGCAGGCTACGCCTGCGCGACGAGCTGGGCCAAGCGCTACTGCGTCACCGCCTTCATCGGCAGCATCCGCTTCCACCGGCCGATCATGATCGGCGACCTCGTCGAGGTGGAGGCCCGCCTCGCCTACACCGGCAATACCAGCATGAACATCTCGGTCGAGGTGCGCAGCGGCGACATGAAGGGCGGCTCGATGGAGAAGACCACCGAATGCCTGATCGTGTTCGTCTCGGTCGATTCGCACGGCCGTCCGCTGCCCGTCGTACCCTACGTGCCCGGCACCCCCGGCGAAATGGCGCTGGCCGAGCGCGCCAAGGCCCACCTGGACGCGAGCCGCGCGGCCGGCACCTCGGCCTGAGCCTCTGCCGGGGAGCTTCACCCCATAGACGCGAAGCTCTAATGAAGAGGCCGCCGGGCGGCTAGAGTCAGGCGATTGTTTGCAGGCAAAGGAAAAGGAACGAATCGCATGGCTACCCAGGACGACGACAGCAACGGCAAGGCCGCCGACCGCATCAAGGACTCCGCCCAGCAGATCTGGCTTGCCGGCCTCGGTGCCTTCGCCAAGATGCAGCAGGAAGGCAGCAAGGCCTTCGAGGCGCTGGTGCGCGACGGCGCCGGCATGCAGAAGAAGACCCAGCAGGCCGCCGAGGAGACCCTGGCCCAGGCACAGCAGCGCATGGCGGGCTTCGCCAGCGAGTTCGGCACCAAGGCCGCAGGCCAGTGGGGCAAGCTGGAGAACATCTTCGAGGAGCGCGTGGCGCGCGCGATGGAGAAGCTGGGCGCGCCCAGCGCCGCCGACATGGCCGCGCTGCAGGCGCGCGTCGAGGCGCTCGAAGCCCAACTGAAGAAGGCGCAGCAGGGCACCGCTACCGCCACCGCCGCGCGCAAGACCGCGGCCCGCAAGGCGGCCGCGCCCGCCGCCAAGAAAACCTTGCGCCGCAGCAAGGCCGGCTGACCCCGCGCAGGCCGCCGCGCCGGGCGGCCGCGATTGCGGCACTGCACAAGAAAGCCGGTGCGGCAAAACATGGCCCGTGCCTTCATGGTGCGGTGCACATACGCTAGAGTGTCCCCAAGAGAGACGAACGAGACATCGGGGGCACGACATGGCAAAGAAGGCGCCACGCCGCACCGCGCAACGCATCCTCGAAGCCGCATTGGACCTGTTCAACCGCTTCGGGGAGCCGAACGTCTCGACCACGCTGGTGGCGAGCGAGCTCAACATCAGCCCGGGCAATCTCTACTACCACTACCCGGCCAAGGAAGAGCTGATCAACAAGCTCTACGAGGCCTACGAAGCCGAGCTCGACGAGCTGCTGCACGCCAGCGAGGGCGTGCACGACGTGGAGGACGCCTGGTTCTTCATGCACAGCCTGTTCGAGTTGATCTGGCGCTACCGCTTTCTCTACCGCGACCTCAACGACCTGCTCAGCAAGAACCGCAGGCTGGAGACCCAGTTCCAGCTGGTGCTGAAGAACAAGGCGCGCGCCATCCGCCAGCTCATCGCCGGCCTGAGCCGCGCCGGCCACCTGGAGATCGACGTGCACGAGGTCGACACGCTCGCGCAGAGCATGGTGGTGGTGCTGACCTACTGGCTGAGCTACGAATACGTGCGCAACCCGCGCGAGGCACTGGAACCCGAACATGCGCAAGGCGCGCTGATGCGCGGCGGCCTCCATGCATTGCACCTGCTCGCGCCCTACCTCGGGCCCGAACAGCGGCGCCACCTGCTGGCGCTCGGCAATGCCTACAACGGCGAAGACTCCGGCAACAACGGGACCGGCGCCTCGGCTTCTCCTGTCGATATGGCGGTCTAGAACATGCCCCACCACGATTTCAAACCGCTTTCGCTGATGTCCGCCGGCGCCCCCGGCACCAATGCCGGCACCGAACCCTGGACTCCCCTGCCCTGGGCCGACTCTCCCCGCTACGACGCGCGCAGCGTTCTGCCTCACTGGGCGCGCCTGCATGCCGGCCACGAACTGCCGGTGCCCGCCGAGGGCTCGGCGCTCGCCGAGGGCTGGGCGCTGTATCACAGCGGCGAGTTCGAGCGCGCCGCGGCCATCGGGCTGCTGCAGGGCGCCGAGGGAATGGCGCTGGCCAATCAGGCGACCGCGATCTACGCCAACTACCTGGAGCCGCGCGAATCGGTGCGGCTCGCGATGTTCCGCCAGGTCATCGAACGCGCCGGCGCGCAGGCCGACTCCGAGCCCGACAACTGCCAGGCGCTCTACTGGCAGTCATATGCGCTGGGCCGCTACAGCCAGGGCATCAGCGTGGCGCGCGCGCTGGCGCAGGGCCTGGGCAGCAAGCTCAAGGGCGCGCTGGAGCGGGTGATCGAGCTGCAGCCCCGACACGCGGACGCGCACCTCGCACTGGCCTCGTTCCACGCCGAAGTGATCGACAAGGTCGGCGCGCTGGTCGGGCGCATGACCTACGGCGTGCGCTCCGAAACCTCGCTGGAGCTGTTCGAGCGCGGGCTCGAACTGCATCCCCATTCGGCCGCCGGAATGATGGAATACGCCCGCGCGCAGCTGATGCTCCACGGCGAATCGCGCATGGGCGAGGCGACGCGGCTGTACGAAAAGGCGGCGGCGCTGAAGCCCGCGGATGCGCGGGAGCGGCTGGACGTGGAACTGGCAAGGGCCGGGCTGCGGGACTGAACCGCGTCGGTACGGTCGTGTACCGCAGGATTTAAGATGCGGGCTTTCCGCTTTATATCCCCCTGACCGACATGTCCGACCTCAACGCCCTGTTCGAAGCCGCCCAGGCCAATTCCAAGCTGCTCGCCGAGCGCCCCGACAACCCGACGCTGCTGAAGATCTACGCCCTGTTCAAGCAGGCCACCGAGGGCGACAACACCGCCAAGAAGCCCAGCTTCAGCGACATCGTCGCCCGTGCCAAGTGGGACGCGTGGACGGCCCAGAAGGGCCTGGGCGCCGACGAAGCCAAGCAGAAGTACATCGACCTGATCGAATCGCTGCGCGGCTGAACGCCGACTCGCGGCCCGCTCAGCCCGGCAGCTTCGTATCGGCGAAGCGCCGGATGGGCTGCACGAAGGCGAGGTCCGCGCCGTCGAGCACGTCGCGGCCTTCCAGGCTTTCGAAGCGCAGCCCGGTTTCGGCCTCGATGAAGGCCAGCGGGCGCTGCGAGGTGCCGAAGTCTTCCAGGTCGCGGGCCACGCCCGAATCCAGGTAAGTGCCCTGGCTCATCAGGTAGGCGATGGCGCTGAGTTCGCCGGTCGCTTCGCTGATGAAGGCGACCACCTTCCAGAAGTCGCGCGGAATGCGGATGCCGAATCTCTCCGGGTCGTCCTGCCGCAGGATCGGGCCGGTGAAGACGCTGATTCGCTTGTCGTCGCCCTGGGCGTTGCCGAGGACGTAGTCCTCCAGGTCGCCCCAGAGCCCGTCGTTGAAGGGCTGCCACTGGGGGCAGGCGTTGGTGGCGAAGAAGGTGTCGATGTTGGCCCTCTGCGCCGTCGCCAGCGGGCCCCAGTTCGGGTCCTGCCTGCGCGTCATGTGCCCGCGAGAGAACTTGCCTTCCTGCCCGGGGCCGTAGGCCTCGCGCAGCATCTGGTATTCCTTTTTGATGCGGCCGTCGTAGTTCCAGGTGTCGTGGCGCGGGACGTTCTTCGACTTCGAGCCATCGATGTTGCAGGCAGAGTAGAGCGGCACGCGCCGCGAGATGCACTGCACCGTGCTGAAGTGCTGGTACTTGAGCTCGAAGGAGCCGTCCTCGAGCGTGGCGATGTCGTCCGTGGAAATGGATTCGCCGATGGCCGGCAGTTCCACGTGCCAGTCATCCCCCAGGAAGCCAGGTGCATAGCCTTTGCGGCCCTTGAAGAACTCCGGCGGCTTCGGCGTCGCGGCGACGCGCTGGATGCCGGCCCACGAACTGCTCACGACCTGGATGTCTGCGTCGGACATGGAAAGCCTCCTCCTGAAAAAAACCGGGGCCGAAAACGGCCCCGTTGGATGCGTGCACGCTGCGCGGCTACTTCGCGAGCTTGGCCCGTGCGTTTTTCAGATTGAAGACAGGCTTGCGGATTTCCGCGAAGGTGGGCTGGGAGACGGCCCATTCGGGGTTCTGCTCGAGGGCGGCGAGCTGCTCCTCGTCGACCTGGGCTTCCATCAGGGTGCTGGTCTTGGCCGTCAGCACCACGCCCGGCACGCAGCGGCGCAGCCGTGCTTCCGCCGACAATTTCTTGCGGGGACTGCCTGTGTAGGTCAACACGATGCTGGTCACTTCAGAACTCCAAAACCTTCGTACTCGGCCTGCCAACCCACCTTTTTCGCTGCCTTGGACAGCATCCTGACGATGGCGTCGGCCTTTTCAGGGCCTCCCGGCATGTTAAGCAGCTTGTTATCCCCTGACAACAAACGGGCCGCCATTCCCGAGGAGTACGGCGTGGCCATCGAAGTTCCGGACATCATGGCGTACCTGTCGCCCGGAAAAGCCGACAGCACCGCCACGCCGGGGCCGATGAAATCGGTGGAAAGCCCGTAGTTCGAGAACTCGGCGACGAATTCCTTGCGGCGGCGAATCTCGCTTTCCTGGAAGCTCTCGGGGCAGTCCGCCGGAAAGGTCCCGTCGCGCCCCAGCGCGCCCACCGCCAGGGTGTGGCTGTAGCGGGCGGGGTAGCGCAGGAGCGACTGGCCGTCGTTGCCGGTGGCGGCGAACACCACCACGCCCGCGTTGCGCGCCTTCTCGAGGATGTCGGGCATCTCCGGCATCGGCTCCAGGCTGCCCATGCTGATGTTGACGATATGGCAGCCGTCGGCGATCGCCCGGTCGAGCGCGCTCGCGATGTCGGTCGACTTGGCGCGCCCGCGCTCGCCGCTCTTCGGACAGACGCGGTAGGCCATCAGCCGGCAGGCGGGCGCGAGGCCGTAGATGCCGGTGTCCGCCGCCATCCGGCCCGCGATGATGCCGGCGACATGGGTGCCGTGCCCGATGCCGTTGTCCAGGAAATCCGCCGGGTTCTCGCCGGTGACGAAGCAGCCTCCGCCCGCCACCGCGATGCCGGCGTGCGGCCCGACGCCGCTGTCGATCACGCCCACCGTCACGCCCTCGCCCGCCTGCGCATCGTAGGGCGCGTAGTTCGCCAGCAGCTGAAAACTGTCGGGCGACAGCGGCGCGGCCAGCACGTTCAGGCGCTTGGGCGCATCGACCCGCTCGAAGCCCTTCACGAACACCGACCAGTGCGTGTGCTCCGGCTCGACCAGGATCATTTCCACGCGCCGGTAGAGCACCGGAATCCCCAGGCTCGCGATGCCGTCGCCGTCGGTCACGGCCGGCACGTGCGCGCCGTCCCAGTCCACCAGCGCCTTCATCCGCACGCCCGCCACCGGCTTGCCCTGCGCGTCGGCAAAACGCACTTCGAAGCGCTTGACCTTGGTGCCCGCGGCGACCTGGATCGCGCTCGCCTCCAGTTCGTCGCCCAGCGGGCGGATGTATTGCAAATAGGCCCACGCCGCCGGCGCGATCCGCAACCCCGGCGTGTTGCGGCGCATGGCCAGCAGGGCCGACGAATTGGCGCGCATCACCGACACGCCCTCGACCTGCTTGAGCAGCTTCATCCTCGGCGCGCCGCGGCCGCGCACGCCCTCGCCTATCGCATCCGCCGCGTTGCCGAGGTTGATCGCGCTCAGCGTCGCCAGCTCCGCGCCACCGGCCTCCGCCGTGCGGGGCGGCCAGACGATCACGTCGTCGGAGAACTTCGGCTCCAGCGCCATGCGGCGCAGGCGAAGCTCCTGCAGCAGGCGCTCCAGCTTCTTTTCATCCGATTCCGAAAGCTCGCTCTTCATGGACGGAAGATTGCCGTTGTTGTCGCGCCTGTGGACTTTCCGTCGCTCGTTCGCTGCTGCAGCCATGGACTCTCTCTCCTTTGCCGCTTTATCGCACGAGGACGGTTTCGCGCCCGTGAATCGCCCCGTGGCGAACTAGCCCACGATGCCCCGCTCGTGCAGCGCCGCGATCTGCTGCGTGCTCAACCCGATCTCCTTCAGCACCGCGTCGGTGTCCGCCCCCAGCGCGGGCGCGTTGCGCCGGTGGCTGGCCGGCGTGAGCGACAGCTTCGGTACGAAGCCGGGCACCGCGAGATCGCTGCCGTCGGACATGCACACCTGCTGCAGCATGCCGCGCGCGGCGTAGTGCGGATCGGCCGCAATGTCGGCGATGGTGTAGATGCGCCCGGCCGGCACATGCGCCGCGTCGAGCGCGGCCAGCACCTGGCTCACCGTGCGCTGCGCGGCCCAGTCGCCGATGGCGGCGTCCAGCATTTCCACCTGCGCCACACGGCCCGTATTGCCGGCCAGCGCCGGGTCGGCCGCGAGGTCGGGCCGGCCGATGCATTCCATGAGCCGGCGGAAGATGCTGTCGCCGTTGCCCGCGACGATGGCGTAGCCGCCGTCCGCGCAGCGGTAGGCATTGGTCGGTGCGATGCCCGGCAAGGCGCTGCCGGCCGCCTCGCGCACCGCGCCGAAGGCGCCGTACTCGGGCAGCAGGCTTTCCATGCAGTTGAAGACAGCCTCGTACAGCGCCACGTCGACCACCTGCCCGCGCCCTTTTGGGAATTCCGCGCTCACCGTCGCATGCCGGTGCTGCATCGCCATCAGCACGCCGATCACGCCGTGCAGCGAGGCCAGCGTGTCGCCGATCGAGACGCCCACGCGCACCGGCACCCGGCCAGGCTCGCCTGTGAGGTGGCGCAGCCCGCCCATGGCCTCGGCCACCACGCCGAAGCCGGGGCGGTCGCGGTAGGGCCCGGTCTGGCCGTAGCCGCTGATGCGCAGCATCACCAGCGCGGGGTTGGCGGCCAGCAGCTCGTCGGGGCCGAGGCCCCAGCCTTCCATCGCGCCGGGGCGGAAGTTCTCGATCAGCACGTCGGCCTCGGCAGCGAGCTGCCGCACGATGGCCTGCGCCTCCGCCTCGCGCAGGTCCAGCGCCAGCGAGCGCTTGTTGCGCGACTGCACCTGCCACCAGACGGAGGTGCCGTCCTTCAGCAGCCGCCAGGTGCGCAGCGGGTCGCCCGCGCCCGGCGGCTCGATCTTGATGACCTCGGCACCGAAGTCGGCCAGCGTGCGCGCGGCGAAAGGCCCGGCGATGAGCTGCCCGAGCTCGATGACCTTGAGGCCGGCCAGCGGGCCGGCCGGCGAAGCGGATGCGGTGTTGGTTGAAGCGGTCGTCGTCATGCGCCCGAGTGTGCCGCGCCGCCGCAGCCACCCGCCGGGGCGGGAAAACACCTATGAATTCTTGACACCGCAGGCCGCGCCGATTCCGCAGTGCAGCAACGACAGCCCCGTCCGGCCCGCTCCCCCGGGGAGAAAGGCCCTTGCTGCGGCGCAATGAGGGCCGGCAGGGCGGCCTCCAGCGGCCCTTCCAGGGTCAAGAAAGTATCAATTCAGGGCGCTATCTCTGGTTGTTGGCATCGGGAGCGATTCGTACAGTCCGCCCCATGCAACCCGACCTGGAAATCGTCGAAGTCCGCGGTGACGAATCGTTCACCTGCTGGGCCCACGGCTACCCGTACCGCACCGTGCGCTGGCACTTCCATCCCGAGTACGAGATCCAGCTGATCGTCGAGACCGAGGGCGTGTATTTCGTGGGCGACCACGTCGGCCACTTCGAGCCGGGCAACCTGGTGCTGATGGGCCCCGACCTGCCCCACAACTGGATCAGCGACGTGCCCGCCGGCCAGAGCGTGGAGCGGCGCGGCATCGTGATCCAGTTCCCGGCCTCGCTGGTGCAGGGCATGGCCGCGGCCTTCCCCGAATTCGAGCGCGTCGCGCCGCTGCTGGCCGAATCGGGCTCGGGCCTGCTGTTTTCGGCCGAAACCGCCGCGGCGGCCAAGCCCATCATGGAATCGCTGCTGCAGGCGCGCGGCCTGCGCCGGGTGATCCTGCTGCTGTCGCTGCTCGAGCTGCTGGCCGACGGCCAGGACCGCCAGCGCCTCGCGAGCCCGGCCTTCAAGCCCGACCCGAAGGCCTTCATGTCGCACGCCATCAACAACGTGCTGGCGCACATCGCCGCCAACCTCGGCGACGAGCTGCGCGAGCCGATGCTGGCCGAGCTGGTGGGCCAGAGCCCGAGCGCGTTCTCGCGCTCCTTCCGCAAGCACACGGGCCAGTCCTTCGTGCGCTACGTGAACCGGCTGCGCATCAGCCGCGCCTGCGAGCTTCTCACCAGCAGCGAGAAGCCCGTGCTCGACGTCTGCATGGACGTGGGCTTCAACAACGTGTCGAACTTCAACCGGCAGTTCCTGCTGCACAAGCGCATGCCGCCGACCAAGTTCCGCAAGTTCCACCGCATGCAGGCAGCCGCCTCGCGTGCCGCCAGCCCGCCGTAGCGCACGGCACCTCACCGAGTTCCCCCGCGTCGTTTCCGGCGCGGCGCAAGAAAGGCGCCGCGCGGGGCGGCCCTTTGCCAGCGTTTTTTCAAACAGCGAGACAACCTCAAGGAGACAGCCACCATGACGAAACTTCTCAAAGCCACCGCCCTCGCCGCATGCATCGCCGCGCTGGTCTGCGGCGCTTCGGCCGCGCAGGCCCAGTCGGCGAAGCAGCCGCTGCGCATCGGCATGACCTTCCAGGAGCTCAACAACCCCTACTTCGTGACCATGAAGCAGGCGCTGGAAGAAGCCGCCGCCAGCATCGGCGCGACCGTGGTCACCACCGACGCGCGGCACGACGTGGCCAAGCAGATCGGCGACGTGGAAGACATGATCCAGAAGAAGGTCGACATCCTCCTGCTGAACCCGACCGACTCCACCGGCGTGCAGTCGGCCGTGCGCTCGGCCAAGAAGGCGAACGTGGTGGTGGTGGCGGTGGACGCCAACGCGCAGGGCCCGGTCGATTCCTTCGTGGGCTCCAAGAACACCGACGCCGGCCGCCTGGCCTGCGACTACCTCGCGAAGAACATCGGCGAGAAGGGCGACGTGGCCATCCTCGACGGCATTCCGGTGGTGCCCATCCTGGAGCGCGTGAAGGGCTGCCGCGAGGCGCTTGCCAGGTACCCCGGCATCAAGGTGGTGAGCACGCAGAACGGCAAGCAGGAGCGCGCCACCGCGCTCACCGTGACCGAGAACATCCTGCAGGCCAACAAGGACCTGAAGGGCATCTTCAGCGTGAACGACGGCGGCTCGATGGGCGCGCTCGCGGCCATCGAGGCGAGCGGCAAGGACGTGAAGCTCGCCAGCGTGGACGGCGCGCCCGAGGCCATCAAGGCGATGCAGAAGCCGGGCTCGAAGTTCATCGCGACCACCGCGCAGTACCCGCGCGACCAGATCCGCCTGGCCATCGGCATCGCGCTGGCGAAGAAGTGGGGCGCCAACGTGCCGGCCGCCGTGCCGGTGGACGTGAAGCTGATCGACGCCGAAGGCGCGAAGACCTTCACTTGGTAACCCACGCCCGAAGCAGCGCACGGCCATGAACGACACCGCCGAAATCCTCCGGCTCGAAGGCGTCTCGAAGAGCTTTCCCGGCGTGAAGGCGCTCTCGGGCATCGACCTGTCGATCCGCAAGGGCGAGGTGCACGCGCTGCTCGGCGAGAACGGCGCGGGCAAGTCGACGCTGATGAAGATCCTCGGCGGCATCCACCAGGCCGACGAGGGACGCATCATCATCGACGGCGGCGAATGCAGGTTCGCGGGCTACAACGACGCGATCGCGGCGGGCATCGGCATCATCTTCCAGGAATTCAGCCTCGTTCCGTACCTGAACGCGGTGGAGAACATCTTCCTGGGCCGCTACCTGAAGAACCGCTTCGGGCTGATGGACCGGGCAGCGATGAAGCGCTCGGCGCAAGAGCTCTTCGACGAACTGGGCGTGCAGATCGATCTCGACGCCCCGATCTGCCGGCTCTCGGTGGCGCAGCAGCAGTTCGTGGAGATCGGCAAGGCGCTGTCGCTGAAGGCGCGCCTGCTGGTGCTCGACGAGCCGACCGCCACGCTCACGCCGAACGAGGCCGGGCACCTGTTCAAGATCATGCGGGAGCTGCGCGCCAGGGGCGTGGCGATGATCTTCATCTCGCACCACCTCGACGAGATCTTCGAGGTGTGCGACCGCATCAGCGTGCTGCGCGACGGCGCCAACGCGGGTCATGCCGACGTGGGCGAGACGAACGTGGACGCGCTGGTCGAGATGATGGTGGGCCGGCGCATCGAGCACAGCTTTCCGCCGAAACCGCAGCCCGCGCCGCGCGGGCGCAAGGTGCTGGAGGTGCCGCACATCCAGCTCGCCAGGGGCGGGCCGGTCAACGCCTTCGAGCTGCACGAGGGCGAGATCCTGGGCTTCGCAGGGCTGGTCGGATCGGGCCGCACCGAGCTGGCGCTGGGCATGATGGGCGCCGATCGCGCCCATCGCAAGACGGTGCTGCGCAACGGCGTGCCCGTGCGGCTGAACGACCCGACGCAGGCGCTGGACAACGGCATCGGCCTGCTGCCCGAGAGCCGCAAGGCCGAGGGGCTCATCACCGACTTCACGATCCGCTTCAACATCTCGCTGAACAACCTGGGCAGGCACCGCCGCGCGGGACTGGTCGGCCGGGCCTCGGAGGAGCGCTCGGCGAACGAACTCTCGCGCCGCGTGGGCGTGAAGGCGCCAGGCATCGAGACGCGCGTGGCCACGCTCTCGGGCGGCAACCAGCAGAAGGTGGTGATCGCGCGCTGGCTCGGTCATGACTGCGAAGTGCTGATCTTCGACGAGCCCACGCGCGGCATCGACGTGGGTGCCAAGGCCGAGATCTACGGGCTCATGCGCGAGCTCACCAGGCAGGGCAAGTCGATCGTGATGATTTCCAGCGAACTGCCCGAGATCGTCGGCATGTGCGACCGCGTCGCGGTGTTCTCCGGCGGCTCCATCGTCGCCACGCTCGAGGGCGACTCCATCAACTCCGGCGACATCATGCGCCACGCAACCAAAGGGGGCCTGCAATGAACGCCACCGCCAGCCATCACCCCGTGCCTCCGGTTCCCGCGGGCGGCCTCTTCACCCAGCTGCGCCGCTCCACGGCCTTCCTGCCGCTGGTGGGGCTGGTCGCGATCTCGGTCTTCATGATCGTCGCGACCGACAACTTCCTCTCGTGGAGCAACCTGCAGAACATCGCGCTGCAGTCGTCCATCAACGCGATCATCGCGGTGGGCATGACGGCCGCGATCCTCACCGGCGGCATCGATCTTTCGGTAGGCGCGGTGGTGGCGCTGTCGGGCACGCTGGCCTCGGGGCTGATGGTGCAGTTCGGCCTGCCGCCAGTGCTGGCGGTGCCTCTCGGCCTTGGCGTGGGCGTGGTGATCGGCCTGTTCAACGGCTACTGCGTGGCCTACCTGCGCATGCCGCCCATCATCGTGACGCTGGCCACCATGGGCATCGCGCGCGGCATCGCGCTGATCTACACCGGCGGCTACCCCATCGACGGGCTGCCCGATTCCTTCGCCTTCCTCGGCGGCGGCGTGCTGGCGGGCATCAAGGTGCCGATCCTCATCATGCTGGCGACGTATCTGGCGGCCTACGTGCTGCTGAACATGGCGCCCTTCGGCCGCTACGTGTACGCCATCGGCGGCAACGAGGAGGCTACGCGGCTCTCGGGCGTTCGGGTGTCGCGCTACAAGCTGCTGGTGTATGCGCTCAGCGGCTTCACCGCCGCGGTGGCCGGCATCGTGCAGGCCTCGCGCGTGACCAGCGGGCAGCCCGGCGTGGGCGTGGGCTTCGAGCTCGACGCCATCGCGGCCGTGGTGATGGGCGGCACCTCCATCGCTGGCGGGCGCGGCGCCATCGTGGGCACGCTGGTCGGCGCGCTGCTGCTGGGCGTGCTGAACAACGGGCTCAACATGATCGGCGTGTCGCCGTACCTGCAATTGATCATCAAGGGCGGCATCGTGCTCCTGGCGATCTTCATCAGCCGGGAAGCCAAACGATGAGCTCGCCCCCAGGCTTCGCGCACTTCGTGTCGCTACGCCAACCCCCTACCGGGGGCAACACCAGCGGCCCGGCGAAGCCGGTTCCGCGGTGTTCCGCGAAAGAACCGCAACCCTTCGAACAGAAAGAACCATGAGCTATCAGAAACTCCAGCCCGGCACCTCGGGCGCCATCTCCCAGCTCGCCTCCATGCAGGCCGTGGTGTGCCACGGCCCCAAGGACTACCGGCTGGAGACCGTCGACATGCCGGTCATCGGCGCCAACGAGCTGCTGATCTCCATCGCCGCCTGCGGCATCTGCGCTTCCGACTGCAAGTGCCATTCGGGCGCGAAGATGTTCTGGGGCGGCGACGGCCAGCCCTCGTGGGTGAAGGCGCCCGTCATTCCGGGCCATGAGTTCTTCGGCTACGTCGAGGCGCTGGGCGAAGGCGCGGCCGAACACTTCGGCGTGGAGAAAGGCGACCGCGTGATCGCCGAGCAGATCGTGCCCTGCGGCAAGTGCCGCTTCTGCACCTCGGGCAAGTACTGGATGTGCGAGGTGCACAACATCTTCGGCTTCCAGCGCATCGTGGCCGACGGCGGCATGGCCGACTACATGCGGCTGCCGCCCACCGCGCGCGTGCACAGGATTCCCGACGGCATCTCGCTGGAGGACGCGGCCATCATCGAGCCGCTCTCGTGCGCGATCCACACGGTGAACCGCGGCGACATCCAGCTCGACGACGTGGTGGTGATCGCGGGCGCCGGCCCGCTGGGGCTGATGATGGTGCAGGTGGCGGCGCTGAAGACGCCGAAGAAGCTGGTCGTGATCGACCTCGTGCCCGAGCGCCTCGCGCTCGCGAAGCAATATGGCGCCGACGTGGTCATCAACCCCAAGACTGAGAACGCCGACGCCATCGTCAAGGGGCTGACCGAAGGCTACGGCTGCGACGTGTACATCGAGACCACCGGCGCGCCCATCGGCGTGACGCAAGGGCTGGAGATGATCCGCAAGCTCGGCCGCTTCGTGGAGTTCAGCGTGTTCGGCTCCGAGACCAGCGCCGACTGGTCGATCATCGGCGACCGCAAGGAGCTCGACGTGCGCGGCGCGCACCTGGGGCCGTACTGCTACCCCGTGGCCATCGACCTGCTGGCGCGCGGGCTGGTCACCTCGAAGGGCATCGTCACGCACGACTTTCCGCTGACCGAATGGGAGCGCGCCTTCGCGCTGGCAAACTCGCTGGATTCCATCAAGGTGCTGCTGAAACCGCAGCCCCGATCCCGAGAGACAACCAGCCAGGGGACAACATGAAATACGTGATCGGCGTCGACATCGGCACGCAAAGCACCAAGTGCCTGCTGGTCGGCATCGACGGCAAGGTGCATGCTCAGGCGAGCGTGGCCTACCAGCCCGAGACGCCGAAGCCGCTGTGGGCGCAGCAGGACTGCGAAGTGTGGTTCGAGGCGGTGTGCGAGAGCGTGCGCGCCTGCGTGGCGAAAAGCGGCGTCGCGCCGGCCGACATCGCCGCGATGTGCGTGAGCAGCCTCTACGGCGGCGCGGGCATCCCGGTCGACGAGGCCATGCGCCCGCTGCACCCCTGCCTGATCTGGATGGACCGCCGCGCCACCGCCGAGGTCGACTCGGTGAACGAGAACGTCGACGTGGCGCGGCTGCAGGCCATCACTGGCAACGGCGTGGACAGCTACTACGGCTTCACCAAGATCCTGTGGGTGCGCGAGCACCTGCCCGAGGTGTGGGCGAAAACGCGCCACTTCCTGCCGCCCAACAGCTACGTCAACTGGCGGCTCACCGGCGAACTCGCCGTCGACCACAGCTCGGCCGGCAACATCGGCGGCGTGTACGACGCGGCACGCCGGCAATGGTCGCAAGAGGCGATGGAGATGCTCGGCATTCCGTCGCGCATGATGCCGCCGCGCCTGGTCGAGTCGAGCGACGTGGTCGGCGGGCTGAGCGCCGAATGGGCCGCGAAGCTGGGCCTCGCCGAGGGCATGCCGCTGATGGCGGGCGGCGTCGATGCGGCGGTGGCCACCTTCTGCGCGGGCGTCACCGGAAGCGGCGACCACGTGGCGATGATCGGCACCAGCATGTGCTGGGGTTTCGTGAGCCCCACTGTCGATGCGCGGCACCGGCTCATCACCATGCCCCACGTGTACCGCGGCGCGGACCGCAGCTATGTGTTCGGCGGCGCGATCACGGCGGGCGCCGCGGTCACCTGGTTCCGTGAAGCCTTCTGCCAGGCGGAGATCGCCGAGGCCGCGCGCACCGGCGAGGACGCGCACGCGCTGATCGAGCGCAAGGCGGTCGAGGTTCCGCCCGGCGCCGAGGGCCTGGTGTTCCTGCCCTATCTCATGGGCGAGCGCAGCCCGATCTGGGACGCGCAGGCCAAGGGCGCCTTCATCGGGCTTTCGCTGGCGCACAGCCGCGCCCACCTGTACCGCGCGGTGCTCGAGGGCGTGAGCTTCGCGCTGCAGCACAACATCGAGGCCGGGCGCCAGAGCGGCCAGCCGCTGGACGAGCGCCTGATCGTGGTCGGCGGCGCGGCGCACTCCGACCTCTGGATGCAGATCGTGGCGGACATCACGGGCTATCCGGTGTTCACCATCGAGCAGGAAGTGGAAGCGGCGCTGGGCGCGGCCATGCTCGCGGCGCTCGGCGCCGGGCTGGTCGATGCGGCCACCGCCGAACGCGGCTGGGTCACGCTGGTGGAGCGGGCGCGACCCGAGCCCCGCGCGCAGGCCTTGTACCGCGAGCGCTTCGAAATCTACAAATCGCTCTACCCCGCGCTGCGCGATGCGATGCAGCGGCTGAAATGACCACTTCCTTCGATTTCTCCGGGCGCCGCGCCCTCGTGACCGGCGCGAGCAGCGGCATCGGCCGCGCGGTGGCGGCGCGGCTCGCGCAGGCAGGCGCGCAGGTCACGGCCGTCGGGCGCAATGCCGCGGCACTGGCGGCGCTGCACACCGAAGCCGGTTGCACGCCGCTGGTGCTCGACGTGGCCGACGCACCCGCGCTGGAACGCGCGCTCGCGCCCCTGCCCGCCTTCGACCTGGTGGTGAATTGCGCCGGCATCGCGCTGCTCGAATCGGCCACCGAGATGCAGGCCGAGAGCTTCGATGCGGTGATGGCCGTCAACGCGCGCGCGGCGGCATTGGTGGCCTCGCGCTGCGGCAAGGCCATGATCGCGGCCGGCGTGCGCGGCAGCATCGTCAACGTGTCGAGCCAGGCTGCGCTGGTGGCGCTCGACGCGCATCTCTGCTACTGCGCCTCGAAGGCGGCGATGGACGCCATCACGCGTTCGCTGTGCCTGGAGTTCGGGCCGCACGGCATCCGTGTGAACAGCGTGAACCCGACCGTCACGCTCACGCCGATGGCCGAGCAGGCCTGGTCCGATCCGGCCAAGAGTGCGGCCGCATTGAAGAACATTCCGCTGGGCCGCTTCGCGCAGGTGGAGGAAGTGGTGGCGCCCGTCCTCTTCCTGCTGGGCGATGGCGCTTCGATGGTGAGCGGCGCGGCGCTGCCGGTGGACGGCGGCTACACCATCGTCTGAACTTCGGCGCGCTCAGGCGAGACGCGTGCCGCCGCCTCGCGGCGCATCGAGCATCGCGTCGAGGTTGCGCGTGATCTTGGCCTCGATCATTTCGCTGAAGCTGCTGAAAAGGAAGCCCAGCGTCGCGTCGAGCTTGAAGGTGGTGTCGGTGACTTCGACGGTGCCGTCGATGCCGGCGCGCGTGAAGGTCGCGGTGTCGCAGCTTTCGCCCTGCGTGTAGACGCATTCGAGGCCGAACTCCTGCTCGGCCTGCTGGATCCACTTGCGCGCGACGACGCGCGCGCGTGCGATGCCCATTGTGTGGTTGCGTTCGATGTGGATGTCAGGCACCGCGATCTCCGGTCTTGTCGTGTTCAGGTGTGGTCTGGGTCTGGAGGATACCCGTCGCTGCCTGCAGGGCGACGCGGCGTTCCTCGGAGGTCGGCAGCTTCGCGATGCGCCGCACCTCGGCATAGAAGCGCGGCCATTCGCGGTCCTCGCGCTCGAAGAGTTTCTCGAAGCTGGGCACGAGGTCGTCGTAGGCTCCCTGCGCGCCGAAGGCCGCGTTGTTGGCGCGCGCCACCCAGGCGTCGTAGGCGTTCTGGCGCGGGCCGCTCCAGCCCTCCTTCAGCTTCGCGTAGCGCTCGCGGAAGTCGGCCATGGCGGCCTGCTTCATGGCTTCCACCTTCGTCCAGTCCTTGGCCTTGGCTTCGGGCGACTCGTACACCTTCGTCAGCGCGCGGCGGGTGTCGAGCGCCAGCGCGCGGAATTCCTGTCGCTGCGCGTCGAACTGCGCGTACTCGCGCCGCGCCGCATCGCCGGCCTCGCGCTGCAGCCACATCGCGCCGCCGATGCGCTCGACCGCGGTGGCATAAGACTCGTTGAAGACCGTGTCGCCCGCCACGTAGAGCACCTGGTGCGCGAGCTCGTGGAACACGATGCGCGCGAGCTCGCCCTCGGGGTAGCCGATGAAGGTCGACAGCAGCGGATCGCCGCCGGCCCAGTTCATCCAGCCCAGCGTGGAGTACGCGGGCACCGGGTAAACGGCCACTTCCAGATCCTGCTTCTTCTGCTCCTCGGCCTCGGCCTTGGCCGCTTCCTCGGTGTAGTAGCCGCGGTAGCCCACGCAGCCCGCCACCGGAAAGCACCAGCTCTTGAGCGTGAGCGAGTAGTGCGGCGCCGCCACCACGTTCCAGACGGCCGCGGCGCGATGCAGGTCGGCGTACGACTTGTAGCTGGCGTTGTCGGGCAGTCCGAGTTCGGCCGAGGCGAAGCGGCGGATGCGCTGCGTGAGTTCGAGCTTGGCCTTCAGCGCCGACGACACCGACGGATCGGCCAGCCATTCGGGCACCGGCTTGGCGGCGCGCATGATGCCGATGTGGCCGCTGGCGGACTGCCAGTAGTAGCCGAGGTCGGCGCAGCCGGTGAGCAGAAGCAGCGAGCCGGCCAGCGCGAGGGCCGGAAGGCCCGGAAGAAAGCGAAAGCGCCTCACACTTTCTCGACTTCGACCAGGCAGTCGTAGAAGGTCGGCCCGCGGCCGATGTCGGTCAGGCGCTGGCTGGTGAGCTCGTTGACGTTGGTGCCGTCCATGCCGAGCTTGCGCCACCAGATGCCCATGCCGTGCACCACGCCCTGGCGCGCGCGGCGCGAGACCTCGGCGCGGCAGCGGTGCTCGCCGCGCTTGTTGAACACGCGCACCGTGGCGCCGTCCTCGATGCCGCGCGCGGCGGCGTCGGCCTCGTGGATCTCCAGCAGCGGCTCGACCTCGATGGCGCGCAGGCTCGTCACGTTGACGAAGGTCGAGTTGAGGAAGTTGCGCGCCGGCGGCGAGATCATGGCCAGCGGGAATTCGGTCGAGCTGCCTGCCGGCTCCCAGTTGGGCACGTGGTCGGGCAGGCCGTCCACGCCCATGGCCTGCAGGCGGTCGCTGAAGAATTCGCAGCGGCCCGAGGGCGTGGGGAAGCCGCCTTCGGCGAAAGGCGCCTCGGGCAACTTCAGGCTGCTGAAGCCCTGCGCCATCAGCTCGGAGAAATCGATGTTGCGCTCGGCGAAGGCGGTGCGGCACAGCGTCTCGTCGGAATCGGAGAAGCAGGGTTCGGTGAAGCCCATGCGCTTCGCCAGTTCGCGGAACACCCAGGCGTTGCTGCGGGCCTCGCCGCGCGGCGCCACGGCCGGGCGGTTCAGCAGCACGTCGGTGTGGCCGTAGCTGCAGTGGATGTCCCAGTGCTCCAGCTGCGTGGTGGCGGGCAGCAGGTAGTCGGCGTAGTCGGCGGTGTCGGTGCGGAACTGCTCCAGCACCACGGTGAACAGGTCTTTGCGCGCGAAGCCCGCCGCCACCTTGGCCGACTCGGGCGCCACCGCCACCGGGTTGCTGTTGTAGACCACGATGGCCTTCACCGGGTTGGCGGTGTCGAGCAGCGCATCGCCGATGGTGCTCATGTTGATGGTGCGCGGCTTGCGCCCGGCCAGCAGGTCGGGGCGCTGCAGCGCGGCGCGGTCCACCGGGTAGTGGCCGGAGCTGCTCAAGAGCAGGCCGCCCGCGCGGTCGCGCCAGGCGCCCACCAGCGCCGGCAGGCAGGCGACGGCGCGCGCCGCGTTGCCGCCGCCGCGCACGCGCTGCATGCCGTAGTTCAGGCGGATGGCGGCCGGCTTCGTGGTGCCGTAGGCCTTGGCGAGCGAGACGATCTGTTCCTCGGGAATGCCGCAGACCTGCGCCGCGCGCGACGGCGGCCATTGCAGCGCGCGCTCGCGCAGCTGCTCCCAGCCCAGGGTGTGGTTCGCGATGTAGTCGGGGTCGAGCCAGTCGTTCACGATCAGCTCGTGCATCAGTGCCAGCGCCAGCGCGGCGTCGGTGCCGGGCAGCAGCGCGATGTGCTCGTCGCACTTGTCGGCGGTTTCGGTCTTGCGCGGGTCGATGCACACCAGCCGCGCGCCGGCGCGCTTGGCGGCCTGGGCGTGGCGCCAGAAATGCAGGTTGCTGGCGATGGAGTTGCTGCCCCAGATCAGGATCAGCTTGGCCTCGGCGAAGAACTCGATGCGCATGCCGACCTTGCCGCCCAGCGTGTAGAGCATGGCCTCGCCGCCGGCCATGGAGCAGATCGTGCGGTCCAGCAGGCTGGCTCCCAGCTTGTGGAAGAAGCGCCGGTCCATCGACTCGCCCTGCACCAGGCCCATGGTGCCCGCATAGCTATAGGGGACAATAGCTTCGGGTTTTCCCTGTAATACTTGAAGATTCGCCGCGATGTCGTCCAGGGCGGCGTCCCAGCTCACCGGCTCGAACTGGCCGCTTCCCTTGGGGCCCACCCGCTTCAGGGGCTGAACCAGCCGTTCCGCATGGTCGTTGCGCTCGATGTAGCGCGACACCTTCGTGCACAGCACCCCGCCCGTGTGCGAATGGGCGGGGTTGCCCTGCAGCTTCACGGCAACGCCGTCCCTGACGGTGGTGACCAGCGCGCAGGTGTCCGGACAGTCGTGCGGGCATGCGCCCAGCACGGTGGTCGTTGCGGGCTGGGAGGGCGCTTCTTCGAGCGAGGTATCCGGTGCGTGGGCCATCGGGCAAGTCTAATTTGTGCGCGATTCAGAGCGCAGGAGTGGGTTTTCATCATGTTGTTGAATCGACGTCGTTTTTCTCTGGCCGCGGGCGCGGCCGCCACGCTGGGCGGCTTCGGCCTCGCCCGGGCGCAGGACACGCCGCTGGTGCTGGGCCAGTCGGCGGCATTCACCGGCCCGGCGGCGCAGCTGGGCATCCAGTTCCACCAGGGCGCCAAGCTGTTCCTGGACCAGTACAACGCCCAGCCGGGCCGCCGCAACGTGGTCATCAAGAACCTGGACGACGGCTATGAACCCGACCGCTGCGCGGCCAACACGCAGAAGCTGATCGAGGAAGACGTCTTCGCGCTCTTCGGCTATATCGGCACCCCGACCAGCCTGGCCGCGCTGCCGCTGGCGGTGAAGGACAAGGTGCCCTTCGTGGCGCCCTTCACCGGCGCGATGTCGCTGCGCGAACCCTTCCAGAAGAACGTGTTCCACCTGCGCGCCTCGTACAACGACGAGACGGCGCTGATGGTGAAGCAGCTCACCCACCTGGGCCTGAAGAAGATCGCGGTCTTCTATCAGAACGATGCCTACGGCAAGGCCGGCCTCGACGGCGTGACGCTGGCGCTCGGCGAGCAGCAGCTCAAGCCGGTCGCGCTCGCTACCGTGGAGCGCAACTCGGCCGACGTGGCGCAGGCGGTGAAGGCCATCGTCGCGGCGCGGCCCGACGCGGTGGTGCAGGTGGGCGCGTACAAGGCCTGCGCGGCCTTCATCCGCGAAGCGCGCAAGGCAGGCTATGGCGGCACCTTCTTCAACATGTCCTTCGTGGGCACGCAGGCGCTGGCCGACGAGCTGGGCAAGGACGGCGCCGGCGTGATGATCACGCAGGTGGTGCCCTCGCCCTACAACCAGGCCAACGCGCTGGCCCGCGAGTTCGCCGAGGCGGCGCGCAAGGTCAACGGCGCGAGCGTCAACTTCTCGAGCCTGGAGGGCTACCTGGCCGCGAAGGTGCTGGTCGAAGGCCTGCGCAAGGCGCCGGGCAAGCCCACGCGCGAGAGCCTGATCGCGGGCCTGGAAAGCATCGACCGCCAGCAGTTCGGCGGCTTCGAGGTGTCGTTCTCGGCCAGGAACCACGTGGGCTCGAAGTTCGTCGAGCTCTCGATGCTGACGGGCGACGGCCGCGTCAGGACCTGAGGTTCTCCGGCCGCGGCGTCAGCCCGTCAAGCCGTCGACGGCCTGGAACATCGCCTGGCGCGCCTGGCTGACGATCTGCCCGCGCCAGGCGTCGGTGTCCGTGTAGAACGCTTCCACCATGCGCGCGCGGATGCCATCCGCCAGCTCGGCCGGCGCCTCGGGGTGCCTGTGCAGCCAGTGGTCGGCGCGCAGGGCGCCGGTCACTTCGAGGATGGGCAGCGTGCCGTATTCGAGCGCGATGCCGGTGTACTCGGCCTGCGGGCACTCCTGGTACACCGAATCCCACATCAGCCCGCGCAGCAGCGCCGAGGTGGATGAACCGTCGTAGATGGAGGTGACGGGCGCCGCGGGCGTGCCCCACCACGCGTTGGCCCGCGCGTAGGCGGCCTTGTCGTCGCGGCAGGCGAAGATGCGTTCGCCCAGCCCGTTCGGGCCCAGCCCGGTGTGCAGGTCGATCCACGCGATGCGCTTGGCCTGCCCCGCATGGCGGCGCAGCACCTCGCGGATGGTCCTGTTGCTCCAGGTCGGCGCCTTGCCACCGTAGAAGAGGCCGTCTTCGAACTGGTACTGGCCGCTGGTCACGGCCGCCTGGTAGGCGGTGGTGCCGTGCTTGCCGATCCATTTCTCGATGGCCGCCTGGTTCTCGGGCGTGGGCGGCCAGGTGTCGGGCAGCAGCAGCTCGTGCAGCTTGGCGTAGGCCTCGTTGACCGGCACCGGCTTCGAGAAATCGATGAAGTTGCGGTTGAGGTCGACGTTCTCGTGCGTCACGCGCCGGCCGTGCGAGAAACCGTGCGGATTGAGCGCATGCACATACAGCACCGCGACGCCCTGCGCCTTCGCTTTCTCGCGCCACTCGGCGTCGTGCAGCGCGAACACCTGCACGCCGCTGCCGCAGTGGCCTTCGACGCCGTGGCAGGCGCTGCTGACGACCAGCAGGTTCGGCGCATCGGGCGCGCCGTCGAGCGCCACGTCCATCGAGAGCTCCTCGCCCTCGCGCCCCTTGAGCGGATGCGCATGCGGCTCGACCGTGAGGCCGGCGCTCACGCAGCCCTGCAGGAACTTCTGGCGCGCCTGCGCGTAGCGCGGCGAAAAGGCTTCGGCGATTCCGATCATGTGGCGCTGGACCTCTCTCGGTGAATCAGGCGACCAGGAAGGCGGATCAGGCGGCGCTGCCGCCGGGCTTGAGGAACTGCTCCGCGATCTGCACCCAGCAGGTCGCGCCCAGCGGGATCAGGTCGTCGTTGAAGTCGTAGCTCGCGTTGTGCAGCGTGCACGGGCCCTCGCCGTGATGCACGTCGCGGTGCGAGCCGTCGCCGTTGCCGATGAAGGCGTAGGCGCCCGGCTTGGCCTGCAGCATGAAGGCGAAGTCTTCCGAGGTCATGGCTGCTTCCTGCTTGAGCACGTTCTCGGGACCGACCACGTCGCCCATCACGCGGCGGGCGAAGTCGGCCTCGGCCTCGGTGTTGATGGTGGGCGGGTAGTAGCGCTCGAAGCGGAACTCGCAGGTGGCGTCGTGCGCGGCGCAGATGTGGTCGCAGATCTGCTTCATGCGCGCCTCGATCATGTCGAGCACCTCGATGGAGAAGGTGCGCACCGTGCCCGACAGTTCGCAGTTGTCGGGAATCACGTTGTTGGTTTCGCCGGCATGGATGGTGGTGACGGAGATGACGGCCGAATCGGTCGGCTTCATCTTGCGCGTGAGGATGGTCTGGAAGGCCTGCACGATCTCGCAGGCGATCGGCACCGGGTCGACGCCGGTCTGCGGCAGCGCCGCGTGGCCGCCCTTGCCCACCACGTTGACGAAGAACTTGTTGCCCGAGGCCATCACCGGGCCCGGGCTCACCGCGAACTGGCCGGCCTTCATGCCGGGCCAGTTGTGCATGCCGAAGACGGCATCCATCGGGAATTTCTCGAAGAGCCCTTCCTTGATCATCTCGCGGGCGCCGCCACCGCCTTCTTCGGCGGGCTGGAAGATCAGGTAGACGGTGCCGTCGAAGTTGCGGTGCTTCGCCAGGTGCTGCGCGGCCGCGAGCAGCATGGCCGTGTGGCCGTCGTGGCCGCAGGCGTGCATCTTGCCGTGGTGCTTGCTGGCGTGGGCGAAGGTGTTGAGCTCGGTGACGGGCAGTGCGTCCATGTCTGCGCGCAGGCCGACGGCGCGATTGCTGGTGCCGTTCTTGACGATGCCCACCACGCCGGTGGTGCCCAGGCCGCGGTGGATGGGGATGCCCCATTCGGTGAGCTTGCCTGCCACCACGTCGGCGGTGCGGACTTCTTCGAAGCAGAGTTCGGGGTGTGCGTGCAGGTCACGTCGGACGGCGGCGATGCCAGCCGCCTGCGTGACGATCGAGTCGATGAGTTTCATGGGGATAGACCGTCTCAAAACGCCAGTCTATCCACTCTGGCATTTCGGGGCACCTCGGGAAACACGCAGCCCCAGCCGGTTGCCGGGGCCTTTCCTCAGTTCCTCAGTGCGCGCCGGTCCAGAAGCCCACGTGCGGCGCGGCGGCTTCCTGCTCGAGCAGCGGCCCCACCACCTCGACGCGCCGCTGCCCGCGCGCGAAGACTTCGCGGCAGGGAAGCGAAAAGGTCGGGTTCTCGGGATGGTCGCCCGTCAGGCCCAGCAGCGCGTGTTCGGAAAGCGCGTACACCACGCGCCCGATGTTGGTCCAGTAGATAGCGCCCGCGCACATGCAGCAGGGCTCGGCGCTGGTGAAGAGCGTGCAGCGCGCGAGCTCCTCGGGGGTGAGCAGCTTCGCGGCCTGCGCGGCGGCCACCAGCTCGGCGTGCTGCGTGGGATCGCCCTCGGGCGGCATCGAGTTGTTGCCCGCGGTGACGACGACCTCGCCGTGCTCGTTCGCCACCAGCGCGGCGAAGGGATGGCGCCCGCGCGCCTTCGATTCGTCCGACAGGCGGATGGCCATGCGAAGCAGTTCGAGGTCGCGCGGGGAGAGGTCGGGCGAGGAGGTATCGTCTGTGGTCATGCGCGGACGATAACCCGGTCGATCAGCGGCCGATGCTCTTGAGGTAGTCGGCGCGCGCGGCCAGCGCGGTGTCGGTGAAGTCGGTGAACACGCCGTCCACGCCGAGCTTGTAGTACACGCCGTATTCGTTCTTGCCGTCCTTGTTGTAGTCGGATGCCAGGCGGCGCGACTCGTTGCGGAAGGTGAAGGGGTGCACGAACAGGCCCGCCTTGTGCGCGTCGGCGATCAGCGAGGTGGGCGCCGTGGAGGTGGCGTCGGCGTCGTTGATCTTGCCGTCCTTGTTGACGTCCACCGGCTTGCCATCGGCACCGATGGTGCCCTTGATGCTCACGATGTAGCGCTTCCAGGGACCGATGCCGTCGGCGTACTTCTTGATCTCTGCCAGGCCCGCGGGCGTGACCATGGCGTCGAAGTTGCGCTTGTCGCCGGCCTTGGTCCAGTCGTAGGGGCGGTCGCTGGGCACGGCGAAGGTCACGGCGCCGGTCTTCAGGTCGACGCTGTCGCCGTCGATGAGCTGGATGAGCTTCGTATTCAGGCCCTTGCTCTTCATGTACTTGAGGCTGCCCGGCTCGAAGGACTGCACGTAGATGGGCGCGGTCTTGCTGTTCCAGCCGGCCGCGTTGATGGCGGCGATGACCTTGTCCTCCATCGGCAGGCCCAGGTCGCGGAAGTAGGTCGGGTTCTTGGTCTCGGGGTAGATGGCGATGGTGCGGCCGGTTTCCTTCGACTTGGCCTTGGCGAAGTCGATGATCTCCTGGAAGGTCGGCACCTTGTACTTGCCGTTGAATTCCTGCGGACGCTCGGCGTCGGTGGAGATGGCGCCCAGGGTCTTGATCTCGGCCAGCGTGAAGTCGTTGCTGAACCAGCCGGTCTGGGTTTCGCCGTCGACCTTGATGGTCTTCTTGCGCGAGGCGAAGCGGGGGTGTCTGGCCACGTCGGTGCTGATGGCGAGATTGGGGTCGTGGCGGGCGATGAGCACGCCGTCCTTGGTGGAGATCAGGTCCATCTCGATCACGTCGGCGCCGAGCTCGATGGCGCGGGCGTAGGCTTCGAGGGTTTCCTCCGGCAGATAGCCCGATGCACCACGATGGGCGATGACCAGCGGCGGGTTGCCGTCCAGCGTGAGCAGCTTGCTGCTGCCGCCGGAAGGTCCGGTGCTGCTGCAGGCGGCCAGTGCGAGGGCTGCGGTGGCGGTCAGGGCGATCTGAAGAGAGGTGCGCATGGTCGAGGTTTCTCCGTCCGGAATGAAGAGGCGCAGGGTACCCGTTTCGCGTGACAGCTTCGACATCCATGCACGCGCGGCGCCGACTTCCGGGAGAATGTGTTGCATGCCCCATACGCTTTCACCCCAAAGCCTGCTGATGGCCCAGACGCTGGTGCGCATGAACACCATCAGTGCCAACAGCAACCTCGAACTGATCGACTTCGCCCAGAGCCACCTCGCGGCGCTGGGCGTGAAGAGCCGCATCACCTACAACGCCGAACGCACCAAGGCGAACCTCTTCGCCACGCTGGGCGAGGGCAAGCCGGCCGGGGTGATCGTCTCGGGCCACACCGACACGGTGCCCTGGGACGGGCAGGACTGGAGCGTCGATCCGCTCTCGGCCGTGGTGCGCAATGAGCGCCTCTACGGGCGCGGCTCGGCCGACATGAAGAGCTTCATCGCCGTCGCGCTGTCGAACGCCAGGCGCTTCCTGGAGAGCGACTCTCCCTTCGCGATGCACTTCGCCTTCAGCTACGAGGAGGAGATCGGCTGCTTCGGCGTGAAGGAGCTCATCGCCGACATGCGCGACGCCGGCATCAAGCCTCTGGCCTGCATCGTGGGCGAACCCACCAGCATGGTGCCCGCCATCGCGCACAAGGGCGTGTACCGCTACAAGTGCTGCGTGCGCGGCAAGGAGGCGCACTCCTCCCTCACGCCGAAGTCGGTCAACGCCATCGAGATGGCCGCGCGCGTGATCGGCAAGGTGCGCGACATGGCCGAGGGCTTCGAGCGCAGCGAGCCGCGCTACGAGGGCTTCGACGTGCCCTTCAGCACCGCGAGCGTGGGACAGTTCCACGGCGGCATCGCCGACAACGTGGTGCCGCGCGACGCCGAGTTCCGCTATGAATTCCGCGACCTTCCCACCGCCGACGCCGGGAAGATGCAGGCCGAGGTGGTCGCCTACGCGGGCAGCCTCGAACCCGCGATGAAGAAGGTGGCGCCCGACGCGGGCTTCAGCTTCGAGACCATCTGCGAGATCCCGAGCTTCCTGGGCTCCGCCAACGACCCCATCACGCTGCTGGCCCAGCGCCTGGCGAGCGAGGAGCGCACCACGCTGGTGGCCTTCGGCACCGAAGCGGGTCTTTTCAAGAACGCCGGCATCCCCACCGTGGTGTGCGGACCCGGCAGCATCGAGCAGGCGCACCAGCCCGACGAGTACGTGAGCCTCGAGCAGCTCGCGCGCTGCGAGCTGTTCATGGAGCGCCTGGCATCCACGCCGAGCATTGGCTGAGAGCGCCGCCAGCATCGACGCGTCGCGGCGCATGAAGCGCGTCGCGCTCGGCCTGCTGTGCGGCGCCGCACTGCTCTATGCGGTGGCGAGCGTGCTGCATGCGCGGCACCCGGCCTGGGGCTACGTGGCGGCCTTCGCCGAGGCGGCGATGGTGGGCGCCATTGCCGACTGGTTCGCGGTGGTGGCGCTGTTCCGCCACCCGCTGGGCCTGCCGATTCCGCACACCGCCATCATCCCGAGCAACAAGGACCGCATCGGCGCCAAGCTCGCGGGATTCATCTGCGACAACTTCCTGAGCACCGAGCAGGTGCTCGGCAAGCTGCGGCAGTTCGACGCGGCCGGGCGCATCGCCGACTGGCTGGCGCGCCCCGCGAGCGGCGAGAAGCTCGGCGAATGGGGCGTGGCCGCCACGCGCTACGGGCTCTCGGCCTTCGACGACGAGCGCGTGCGCGACTTCATGGGCCGCGCCGCCGCGGCCGGGCTGCAGAAGATCGACCTCTCGCGCCTCACGGGCCAGGCGCTCGACGCGCTCACGGCCGGCGGGCGCCACCAGGCACTGCTCGACGACGTGCTGCAGCAGGTGGCCGGCCTGCTCGAAGGCGAGGAGGTGCAGGCGCACATCACCGAGGCGATCGCGCGCGAGATCAGGACGCTGCGCTACGTGGGCCTCGACCAGGTGGCGGCCAAGCTGGCCACGCGCAAAATCGTCGCGGCGGTGGCGCGCACCATCGGCGAGCTCGCGGCCGAGCCCGAGCATCCGATGCGCAGGCGCTTCGACCACTTCGTCGACGACTTCGTGGTGCGCCTGAAGCTCGACCCCGAGTTCCAGCAACGCGGCGAACAGATCCGCGCGGAGCTGGTTGCGCACCCCGCCCTGGGCGACTACCTGCACGGGCTGTGGGGCGAGATGCTCGCGTGGCTGCACGACGACCTGGGCCGCAACGACTCGAGCATCCGCCGGCGCATCGCGTCGATGGCCGGCGCGCTGGGCACGCGGCTGCAAGGCGACGAGGCCATCCGCCGCTGGATCAACGAGCAGATCGAGGCCGCCGCGCCGCTGGCCATCGAGCGCTACCGCGAGGACATCCGCCGCTACATCGAGGAGCGCGTGGGCGAGTGGAACGCGCAGGAGATGACGGTCGAGCTCGAGCGCCACATCGGGCGCGACCTGCAGTTCATCCGCATCAACGGCACGCTGGTGGGCGGGCTGGTGGGGCTGCTGATCCACACGGCGACGCAGCTGCTGCGCGGCTGAGTTGCGGCTGAACCGCAGCTGAAGGCCGCGGGTAATCCACAGCGGACGAAAGTCCGCATCCTGTCCCCATGGGGACTCCGCGGCCCCGCCGCGCTCCTAGACTGCTGCGCGCATCAATAAGAGGAGTCGCCAACCATGCCACGTCGAAGCAGCCTCGGCGCCATCGCGCTGACCGCCACCCTCGCCCTGCTGGGCGCCTGCAGCAGCCTCTCGCCACCGGCCTCCGCCCCACCCTCGCCCACGCAGTCCGCCCCGACCACGCGGCCCGCCTCGTGGGCCGCGCCCGAGGCGCTGGTCGCGCCCTCGGCCTTCGCCGGGGTGCATGGGCTGGCCATCGACGCCAAGGGCCGGCTGCTCGCGGGCTCGGTGCTCGGCAACACGATGTGGGAGGTCGACCCCAGCACCGGCGCGGCCAGGGTGTTCATCGACGCACCCGAAGGCCAGGCCGACGACATCGCCGTGGGCCCGAAGGGCGAGCTGGCCTGGACCAACTACCTGATGGGCATGCTGCGCTACCGCGAGAGCGACACCGCGCCCATGCGCGTGCTGGCCAAGGACCTGCCCGGCCTCAACTCGCTGGACTTCGACCGCCGCAACGGCAGGCTCTACGCCTCGCAGGTGTTCCTGGGCGACGCGCTGTGGGAGATCGACCGCGAGGGCCAGAAGCCGCCGCGGCTCATCAGGAAGGACATGGGCGGCTTCAACGGCTTCGAAGTGGGGCCCGACGGCATGCTCTACGGGCCGCTGTGGTTCAAGGGCCAGGTGGTGAAGATCGACCCGGCCAACGGCAACATGACCGTGATCGCCGACGGCTTCAAGATTCCGGCCGCCGCCAACCTCGACGGCAAGGGCAACCTCTGGGTGGTCGACGCGCGCAGCGGCGAGCTGGTGCGGGTGGAGCTGGCCACCGGCCGCAAGACGGTCGCGAAGCAGCTGCGGCCGTCGCTCGACAACCTCGCCATCGCTCCTGACGGAACGATCTACGTCTCCAACATGGCGAACAACGAGGTGCAGGCCTTCAACCCCGCCACCGGCGAGCTGCGCACGCTCACCAGCGGCAAGGTGGCGGCGCCGGCCGGCATGAAGATCGACGGCAACGACCTCTGGGTGGCCGACGTCTTCGGCTTCCGCCAGGTCGACGTGCGCACCGGCGAGGTGCGCGACATCTTCCGCATGCAGCGCGACCCGGAGCTGGACTACCCCTTCGCCGTCGGCCTGTCGCCGAAGCTCTTCGCGCTGAGCTCGTGGTTCACCGGCACGGTGCAGCTGGTCGACCGGCAGACGCTGAAGACGGTCGAGACCATCCACGGGCTGAAGGCGCCGTTCGACGCCATTCCCATGCCCGACGGCAGCGTGATCTACGCGGAGATCGCGACCGGCAGCATCACACGCGCGAGCGGGCCGAAGTTCGCGCAGAAGTCAGTGCTCGCCAGCGGCCTGAACGGCCCGGTGCAGATGATCGTCGGCCAGGACGGCGCGCTCTACGTGACCGAGGCGGCCGGCCGGCTGCTGCGCATTCCGCTGGACGCCAGCGCTCCGCTGCGCGCGGTGGCCGAGGGGCTGGCCCTGCCCGAAGGCCTGGCGCAGACGCCCTGGGGCAGCTTCATCGTGGCCGAGAGCGCGGCGCGCCGGCTGGTCGAAATCGCGCCCGACGGCAGCGGCCGTACCGTCGCCGAGAACCTGCCGATCGGCCTCGCGCCCGGGCCCGGGCTGCCTCCGCCCTACGTGGTGACGGGCGTCGCGGTGGGCCGCGACGGCTCGATCTACATGGCGGCCGACCGCAACAATGCGATCTATCGGATTCGCCCCGTAAGGTAGGGTAACAATAAGTGTAAATTTCAGTTTACTTTTACAAACAAACATTACAGACTGCGCGGGACGTCTTGTGGCGTCCCGTCCGCATCCGGCGGCGGGGGGTCCGCGAGGCGCTCTTTTGACCTGAAAGGGACATCGCATGACTCCGCTCGTCGTAGGCCAGATCCTGTCGCCCGAGTACTCCCTGGGCATGGTGGCGCTCTCCTTCCTCATTTCCTTCGCGGGCTCGCTGGTGGCCCTGATCTGCGCCGGGCGGATGGTCGGCGCGGACGGCAAGCCCAACCTCGCCGTCGTGACCTGCGCGGCGGTGGCGCTGGGCGGCATCGGCATCTGGTCGATGCACTTCATCGGCATGCTGGCGTACCGGCTGCCGATAGCCATTTCGTACAACATGCCGCTCACGGTGGTGTCGCTGGTGGCGGCCATCCTGATTTCGGGCATCGCGCTGTACATGGCCGGCGGGCGGCGCAAGTTCAGCCGCTCGGGCTGGCTCGGCGGCAGCCTGCTGGCGGGCATCGGCGTGTGCGTGATGCACTACATGGGCATGTTCGCGATGAATATGCGCGCCTCGATGAACTTCGACCTGACGACGGTGGGCCTGTCGGTGCTCATCGCCGTCACCGCCGCCGCGGCGGCCCTGTGGCTGGCCTTCAACCTGCGCAAGTTCACGCACAAGGTCGCGGCCGCCGCAGTGATGGGCGTGGCGGTCTGCACCATGCACTACGTGGGCATGAGCGCGGCCAGCATGGTCTGCACCGCCGCCGCGCCGGTCGACGCGCTGGCCATCGGCGGCAGCTACATGGGCCTCACGGTGTTCGGCACGGCCGGCGCGGTGCTGATCTTCATCTACTGGGTGGTCACCGGCAGCAGCCTCGACGCGCCGGTCGCCGGCCGCCGGGTGCGCGCCAGCTAGTAAGCGCAAGCGGGCGCGGCGCCCGCATCCTAGAGTCCGCGCAGAGCGAAAAAAACGATCTGCACGGACTCTCACATGCCAGTCATCGAATCCCGGCTGCAAACGGCCGGCGACACCTTCCAGGCCAACCGGGCCAGCATGCTGGCGCTGCTCGGCCAGGTGCGCGAGCATGAGGCCCGCGCCGTCGCGGCCTCCGGCGCATCGGCCGAGCGTTTCGCCAGGCGCGGGCAGCTGCTGCCGCGCGAGCGCATCGCGCTGCTGCTGGACACCGGCGCGCCCTTCCTGCCGCTGGCCTCGCTGGCGGGCCTCGGCCAGGACAATCCCGATCTCTCGAAGAGCGTGCCCGGCGGCGGCCTGATCTCCGGCATCGGCTACGTCGCGGGCGTGCGCTGCATGGTCAACGCCTCCGACTCCGGCATCGACGCCGGCGCGCTGCAGCCCATGGGCCTGGACAAGCAGCTGCGCGTGCAGGAGATCGCACTGGAGAACAGGCTGCCCTACGTGCAGCTGGTGGAAAGCGCCGGCGCCAACCTCATGCACTACCGCGTGCAGGACTTCGTGCGCGGCGGCAACATCTTCCGCAACCTCGCGCGGCTGTCGGCCGCAGGGCTGCCGGTGGTGACGGTGACGCACGGCTCCTCGACCGCCGGGGGCGCCTACCAGACCGGTCTTTCCGACTACATCGTGATGGTGCGCGACCGCACGCGCGCATTCCTCGCGGGACCGCCGCTGCTGAAGGCGGCCACCGGCGAGATCGCCACCGAGGAAGAACTCGGCGGCGCGGTGATGCACACGCACATCTCGGGCCTGGGCGACTACCTCGCGGAGGACGACCGCGACGCCATCCGCATCGCGCGCACGATCCTCGGCGGCATCGACTGGGCGCGCGACGAGGCGCCGCGCCGGTTCGCGCCGCCGCGCTACGACGCCGAGGAACTGCTGGGCATCATGCCCAGCGACGGCCGACGCCCGGTGGACATGCGCGAGGTCATCGCGCGCATCGCCGACGGCTCCGAGTTCCTGGAGTTCAGCGAGCACTACGGCAGCGCCACCGTCTGCGGCCACATCCGGCTCGAAGGGCATGCGGTGGGCATCATCACCAACAACGGCCCCATCGACTCCGACGGCGCCACCAAGGCCACGCACTTCATCCAGGCCTGCTGCCAGTCGCGCACGCCCATCGTCTACCTGCAGAACATCACCGGCTACATGGTGGGCCGCGCGCATGAGGAGGCCGGCATCATCAAGCACGGCGCGAAGATGATCCAGGCGGTGTCGAACGCCACGGTGCCGCAGGTCACGCTGCTGTGCGGCGCCTCGTATGGCGCGGGCAACTACGGAATGTGCGGCCGCGGCTTCGCGCCGCGCTTCTGCTTCAGCTGGCCCAACGCGCGCACCGCCGTGATGGGCGGCGAGCAGGCGGCGAAGACCATGGCCATCGTGATGGAGGCCGGCATGGCACGAAAGGGCGCGGTCGACCAGGCGAAGATCGACGCGATGCAGCAGCAGGTCGTCGAGCGCTTCGACCGGCAGATGAGCGTGTTCACCACCAGCGCGCTGCTGCTGGACGACGGCGTGATCGACCCGCGCGACACCCGCGCCGTGCTGGCCGAGGTTCTCTCGGTGTGCCGCGACGCCGATGCCCGCGCGCCCCAGCCCATGCAGTTCGGGGTGGCACGGCCATGAGCAACAGCACCACTACCGGATTCCGCAAGATCCTCGTCGCAAACCGCGGCGAGATCGCGGTGCGCGTGATGCGCACCGCCCGTGCCATGGGCTTTCGCACCGTGGCCGTGTACTCCAGCGCCGACGCCGGCTCGGAACACGTGCGCTTCGCCGACGAGGCGGTGCACATCGGCGAGCCGCTGCCTGCGCAGAGCTACCTGAACATCGCCGCGATCGTCGAGGCCGCGCGCGCCAGCGGCGCCGACGCGGTGCACGCCGGCTACGGCTTCCTCGCCGAGAACGCGGCCTTCGCGCAGGCCTGCCGCGATGCCGGCCTGGTCTTCATCGGCCCCTCGCCCGAAGCCATTCGCGCGATGGGCGACAAGGCCGGCGCCAAGCGGCTGATGCAGGCGGCGGGCGTGCCCTGCATTCCGGGCTACCAGGGCGAGGACCAGAGCGAGAAGACGCTGGCCGCCGAAGCCGCGCGCATCGGCTGGCCGGTGATGATCAAGGCCACCGCCGGCGGCGGCGGGCGTGGCATGCGGCTCGTTATCTCGGCCGCGAATTTCGCCGAGCAGCTGCGCAGCGCGCAGTCGGAAGCGCTCAATGCATTCGGCGACGCCACCGTGATCCTGGAGCGCGCCATCGTCGCACCGCGCCATGTCGAGGTGCAGGTGTTCGCGGACCGGCACGGCAACGCCATCCACCTTGGCGAACGCGACTGCTCGGTGCAGCGCAGGCACCAGAAGGTGGTGGAGGAAGCGCCCTCGCCCGCCGTCTCGCAAGCGCTGCGCGAACGCATGGGCGCCACCGCCGTCGCCGCGGCGAAGGCCATCGCCTACGAAGGCGCGGGCACGCTCGAATTCCTGCTCGATGCCGAGGGCCGCTACTGGTTCATGGAAATGAACACGCGCCTGCAGGTCGAGCACCCGGTGACGGAAGCGGTGACGGGCCTCGACCTGGTCGAGCTGCAGTTGCGCATCGCGGCCGGCGAGCCGCTGCCGATCGCGCAGCAGGACGTGCGCTTCTCCGGCCACGCGATCGAGGTCCGCCTGTGCGCCGAAGATCCGCAGCAGGGCTTCATGCCGCAGAGCGGCACGCTGGCCGCATGGCGCCCCAGCGCCGCGCTGCGCACCGAGCACGCCCTGCGCGATGGCGCCGAGGTACCGCCCTTCTACGACTCGATGATCGCCAAGCTGGTCGCCCACGGCGGCACGCGGGAGGACGCGAGGCAGCGGCTCCTGGCCGGCCTGCACGACACCGTCGCGCTCGGCATTCCGACCAACCAGCAGCTGCTGGAGCGCACGCTGTCGCATGCGGTGTTCGCAGGCGGCAAGGCGACGACCGCCTTCGTGGCCGACCACATCGACACGCTGCTCGCCACCGACGAAGCAGGCCGCAACCGCGCCGCGCTGCTTGCCGCACTGCTGTTGCAGCTCGGCGAACGCGGCTGGCCTTCGCCGCTGGCGCACACGCTGCCCAACGCTCTTCGCTTCGAGCTCGACGGCACGGTGCACGCCGCCCGGGTGACGCCGCGCGGCGCCGGCCGCTTCGACATCGCGCTGGACGGCCAGGCGCCGATGCAGCTCTCGCTGCTCGACATGCCCGGCGACGGCAGCCTGCGCTTCTCGTGCAACGGACTTTCGGCAAAAGCCTTCGTCGCGCGGCATGACGGCCGCGTGTTCTTCCACTTCGACGGACAGGCTCACCGCCTCGACGACCTCACTCACGTGCCGGCCACCCGAGCAGGCGCCGATGGCGGCGATGGCCTGCTGCGCGCCTCCATGAACGGCCGCGTGATCGCGCTGCTGGTGGCCGAGGGCGAGGCCGTCGCCGCGGGCCAGCCGCTGGTCACGCTCGAAGCGATGAAGATGGAGCACGTGCACTGCGCGCCGCGCGCCGGCAAGGTCGCCCTGCATGTCGCGGTGGGCGCGCAGGTGGCGGCGCGGCATGTGGTCGCGCAGGTCGCCGATGCATGACGGGAACCAGCCCACGTCTTTGCGAAAACCATTCACATGAACGCTCCCTCCTCCCACTACCGCTCCGTCTTCGCCCCCGGCCTGTTCGACGGGCAGGTCATCGTCGTCACCGGCGGCGGCTCCGGCATCGGCCGCTGCACCGCGCACGAGCTCGCCTCGCTGGGCGCGCAGGTGGTGCTGGTCGGCCGCAAGCCCGAAAAGCTCGACGCGGTGCGCGCCGAGATCGAGGCCGCCGGCGGCAAGGCCTCCACGCAGGCCTTCGACATCCGCAACGAGGACGCGGTGCGCTCGGCCATCGCCGCCGTCGTCGCCGCGCACGGCCGCATCGACGGGCTGGTCAACAACGCGGGCGGCCAGTACATCACGCCGCTGCATGCGATCTCGGCCAAGGGCTGGGAGGCGGTGATCCACACCAACCTCACGGGCGGCTTCCTGGTCGCGCGCGAGTGCTACCTGCAGAGCATGCAGGCCAACGGCGGCGCCATCGTCAACATCGTGGCCGACATGTGGGGCTCCATGCCCAACATGGGCCACAGCGGCGCGGCGCGCGCGGGCATGGTGAGCTTCACCGAGACCGCCGCACTCGAATGGGCCGCGAGCGGCGTGCGCGTGAACGCGGTGGCGCCGGGCTACATCGCATCGAGCGGCATGGACCACTACCCGCCCGAGGCCGGCGACATGCTGCGCGCCATGCGCAAGACCGTACCGGCCGGCCGCTTCGGCAACGAGGCCGAGACCTCCGCCGCCATCGTCTTCCTGCTCTGTCCCGCCGCGAGCTTCGTCAGCGGCAGCGTGCTGCGCGTGGACGGCGCGCGCCCGCAGGTGCGCATGGGCTGGCCGATGGCGATTCCCGACGCGCAGGCGCGGCAGCGCCGCGCGGTGAAGCCCTTCGACGGCTTCCACCTGGCGCAGGCGCCGCGCGTGTTCCAGGACAAGTAGGACGAGAGACAAGAAAAGACCGGAGACCACCTCATGCAATACAGCCACGAACACCTCGAGATCCAGAAGACCCTGCGCCGCTTCATCGACGACGAGATCAACCCGCACGTGGACGAGTGGGAAGAGGCCGAGATCTTTCCCGCGCACGAGGTCTTCAAGAAGCTGGGCAACCTCGGCCTTCTGGGCCTGAACAAGCCCGAGGCCTTCGGCGGCGCGGGCCTGGACTATTCGTACGCGATGGCCATGGCCGAGGCGCTGGGCCACATCTCCTGCGGCGGCGTGCCGATGGCCATCGGCGTGCAGACCGACATGTGCACGCCCGCGCTCGCGCGCTTCGGCAGCGACGAGTTGCGCCGCGAGTTCCTGGCGCCGGCCATCGCGGGCGACATGGTCGGCTGCATCGGCGTGAGCGAGCCCGGCGCGGGCAGCGACGTGGCGGGCCTGAAGAGCCATGCGCGCAAGGACGGCGGCGACTACCTCATCAGCGGCCAGAAGATGTGGATCACCAACAGCCTTCAGGCCGACTGGATGTGCATGCTGGTCAACACCGGCGACGGGCCCGTGCACCGAAACAAGTCGCTGGTCATGGTGCCGATGGACAGCCCCGGAATCGAGAAGGCGAAGAAGCTGCGCAAGATCGGCATGAATTCGAGCGACACCGGCCTCATCTACTTCGACAACGTGCGCGTGCCGCAGCGCTACCGCATCGGCGAGGAGGGCCAGGGCTTCGTCTACCAGATGCAGCAGTTCCAGGAAGAGCGCCTGTGGGCTGCCGCGAGCTCGCTGGAGCCCATGGAAGACTGCATCGCCCAGACCATCGAGTGGGCGCAGCAGCGCCAGATGTTCGGCTCCACGCTGGCCGACCAGCAGTGGGTGCAGTTCAAGCTCGCCGAGCTCAAGACCGAGGTGGAGGCGCTGCGCGCGCTCGCCTACCGCGCCTGCGACCTGCACGTGAAGGGCGAGGACGTGCTCGAGCTCGCCTCGATGGCCAAGCTCAAGACCGGCCGCCTCACACGCCAGGTGGCCGACACCTGCCTGCAGTTCTGGGGCGGCATGGGATTCACGCTGGAGAACCGCGTCTCGCGCCTGTACCGCGACGGCCGGCTGGGCTCCATCGGCGGCGGCGCCGACGAGGTGATGCTGGGCATCCTCGCCAAGACCATGGGCATCGCCAAGCGCCCGCCGCGCGGCTAGCAGGAAGCCGGTCGCATGGACGCCGAGCTGCAAGCCGACCGCGCCGCGCTCGCCGACACGGTGCGGCGCTTCGCCGAAAGCGAGATCGCGCCGAACGTGCAGGCCTGGGACGATGCGGGCGAGTTTCCGCGCGCGCTCTATGCACGCGCCGCCGAACTGGGCCTGCTGGGCCTGGGCTATCCGGAAGAACTCGGCGGCACGCCGGCCTCGTATTCGCTCAAGCTGCCGGCCTGGGTCGCGCTCGCGCGCCATGGCAAGAGCGGCGGCGTGCTCGCCAGCCTGTTCTCGCACAACATCGGCCTGCCGCCCGTGGTGCTGCATGCCAGCGACGCGGTGCGCCGCGAGGTCGTGCCGCCGGTGCTGCGCGGCGAGAAGATCGCGGCGCTCGCCATCACCGAGCCCGGCGGCGGCTCCGACGTGGCGGCGCTGCGCACCACGGCAAGGCGCGACGGAGATCACTACGTGGTCGACGGCGAGAAGACCTTCATCACCTCGGGCATGCGCGCCGACTGGATCACCGTGGCCGTGCGCACCGGCGAGGGACGTGGCGCGGGCGGCATCTCGATGCTGCTGGTGCCGGGCGGCGCGGTCGGCCTCACGCGCACGCGGCTGTCGAAAATGGGCTGGCTGTGCTCCGACACCGCCACCCTGCACTTCGACAACGTGCGCGTGCCCGCGCGCTACCTGCTCGGCAACGAAGGCGAAGGTTTCCGCATGATCATGGGCAACTTCAACGGCGAGCGCATCGGCCTCGCCGCGGGCGCGCTGGGCTTCTCGCAGGCCTGCCTCGACGAGGCGCTGGCCTGGGCCCGCGAGCGAAAGGCCTTCGGCGCCCCGCTCATCGGGCACCAGGCGGTGCGCCACAAGCTCGTCGACATGCAGATGCGCATCGCCTCCACCGAGGCGTGGATCGAAGCGGTGTCGGCGCAGGGCGATGCGCTGGAAGCCGCCGGCCGCCACAACGCCCCCGAATGGGTGGCGCAGATATGCATGCTGAAGAACCACGCGACGCAGGCCATGCAGTTCTGCGCCGACCAAGCGGTGCAGATCCTCGGCGGCATGGGCTTCATGCGCGGCACCGTGAGCGAGCGCATCTACCGCGAAGTGAAGGTGATGATGATCGGCGGCGGGGCCGAGGAAGTCATGAAGGAGCTGGCGGCGAAGCAGCTGGGCTGGCTGTAGAGGCAACAGAAGGAAGAAGCGGGGAAAGCGGAAAACTGTTCTTCACAGGCGCGGCTCGCCGGGCGCGATGCCGTGCTTACCATCGGTCGCGCCAAGCCAGGCAGCAGGAGCCCGTGTGACCTTCATTCCCCATCTTTCTTTCGGCGAGCCCGCCACGGGCACGCGAGCGCCATGCTGAAGCACATCGTGATGTGGGACCTGCGCGCAGACACGCCCGAAGAAAAGGCGCGCGCCACGCAGCTGCTCAAGTGCAAGTTCGAATCGCTGCGCGGGCAGATACCCGGCCTGCTGCACATCGAGGTCGGCGTCGATTCGAGCCGCGTGGGCTACGCCTGCGACGTGGTGCTCTACAGCGAGTTCGACAGCCAGGCTTCGCTCGACGGCTATGCCACGCATCCGGCGCACCTGCGCGTGCGTGAAGAGCTGGGCGATCTGCGGATCGCGCGGCATCAGGTGGATTACGCGGTGGGCTGATCGGCCGCGGTCAGTCGCTCGCCTCGGGGGCGTCTCCCCGCGCGGCAGCAAGCGCAGCAGCCGCCCGCAGCTTGTCCTTCTTGCTCGGCCTCTTCCCCTTGATCCCCCCCGTGCCCGAGGCGTCCACCACCGGCGGCGCGGTTTCCGTCGGCTCGAAGCCCTCGACGCGCTCGCGCGGCAGCCGCAGGCCGTTGCGTTTCTCGATCAGGCGGAAATGGGCCTCGGTGGCCGCGCTCACGAAGCTGATCGCCAGGCCGCGCTCTCCCGCGCGCCCGGTCCTGCCGATGCGGTGGATGTAGTCGGTCGGCGAGCGCGGCAGGTCGTAGTTGACTACCACGGGCAGCTGCGCGATGTCGATGCCGCGCGCGGCGAGGTCGGTGGCGATCACCACGTCCCACCGGCTCTGCTTGAACTGCGAGAGGATGTTGCTGCGGGTGCCCTGCGCGATGTCGCCGTGGAAGGGCACGGCGTAGATGCCGTTGCGGTAGAGCTTCTCGGCCACGGTCTGCGCCGCGTGCTGCGTGGCGACGAAGACCAGCACGCGGTCCCACTCGTTCTCGTGCTGCTCGAGCAGGTGGCGCAGCAGCTGGGTGCGGCGGCTCGCGTCGACCTCGATCACGCGCTGCACGATGTCGGGCGCGGTGCCCGGCTCGCCTTGCACGTCGACGATGGCGGGGTCGCGCAGCATGCCGTCGGCCAGCGCCTGGATGGCCGGCGGGAAGGTGGCGGAGAAGAACAGGTTCTGGCGCCGCTTCGGCAGCAGTTCGAGGATGCGGCCGAGTTCCTCGGCGAAACCCAGGTCGAAAAGGCGGTCGGCCTCGTCGAGCACGAGCATGGCGACCGCGTCCAGCCTGAGCGCGTTGTGCTCCACCAGGTCCAGCAGCCGCCCGGGGGTGGCGACGACGATGTCGGCGCCGCCGCGCAGGCTCATCATTTGCGGGTTGATCGACACGCCGCCGAAGGCGGTGACTATCTTCAGGCGCTCGGGCAGGTGCTGCGCCAGGTCGTGCATGGTGTCGCCGACCTGGCCCGCGAGTTCGCGCGTGGGCACCAGCACGAGCGCGCGAACGCGGCGCGGGCCCTCACGCTGCTCGGTCAGGCGCTGCAGCAGGGGCAGGGAGAATGCGGCGGTCTTGCCGGAGCCGGTCTGTGCCGAGCCCCGCAGGTCGCGGCCTTGCAGAATGGCGGGGATGGCCGCGGCCTGGATGGGCGTCGGCGTGGAAAAGCCGCTTCGGGCGGCGGCCTGCACGAGCGCGGGGGCCAACCCCAGTGAGTCGAATGGCATGTGTATGAGCGCGGCGGGCGAAGAGAGAGAAAGATCGAAAGCAGAAAGAGGCGTATCGGATGTCGACGATGAAACAGCAGCGCACCGGCCAGTCCGGCGGCAGCACCCTGGTGTATTCCACCGACGGGGGCGGACGCATGTGTCCCGGCTGCGGCGAGCCCGTGGCCCGTTGCCGCTGCAAGGAGCTCGAAAAGGCGCGCGGCACGCCGGCCACCGACGGCATTGTGCGCGTGTCGCACGAGACAAAGGGCCGCAAAGGCAAGGGCGTGACGGTAGTGAAGGGCATGGCGCTCGACGCGGCGGCCCTGCTGGCGCTGGGCAAGCAGCTCAAGACGGCCTGCGGCACGGGCGGCACGGTGAAGGACGGCACCATCGAGATCCAGGGCGACCACCGCGAAACGGTGATCGCAGCGCTGGTGAAGCTGGGCCATACGGTCAAGCGCGCGGGAGGCTGAGCGCTCCATGAACCCCGAAGACCTGCAACGGCTGGTAACGCTCGAAATGCCCTTCGGCAAGCACAAGGGCACGCTGATTGCCGACCTGCCCGGCAACTACCTGAGCTGGTTCGCACGCGAGGGTTTTCCCTCGGGAGAAATCGGCCGGCTGCTCGCCCTGATGCATGAAATAGACCACAACGGGCTTTCCGGGCTGCTGAAACCGTTGCGAAACCGCCCTCCGGAACGGGGAGTTTCCCGATAAGGCGCGATTTCGCCACATCTTTTTCGAAATCGGGCTGGATAATGCCCGCTACGTGTCAGTGAGTCGCATTGCGGCTCCCGTGCACGTAATTTGGTGATCGGTCAGTTTCGCGCCACAGCGCAGTTCTTGTTTGTTGTGATTCTGGGACTCCATCGCTTTTTTGTTTTTTTGTTGGTTTGAATCAGGAGTCCCTCAATGGGCAAGAAACTTTACGTGGGCAACCTCGCCTACTCGATCCGCGACAACGATCTCGAACAAGCCTTCGGCGAATTCGGCTCGATCGTCAGTGCCAAGGTCATGATGGAACGTGACACCGGCCGTTCGAAGGGCTTCGGCTTCGTCGAAATGGGCACGGATGCCGAAGCGCTCGCAGCCATCGAAGCCATGAACGGCCAGCCCCTGCAGGGCCGCGCCCTGACGGTGAACGAAGCCCGTCCGATGGAAGCCCGTCCCCCCCGCAGCGGTGGCGGCGGCTACGGCGGTGGTGGTGGTGGTGGCGGCTACGGTGGCGGCGGCCGCAGCGGTGGCGGTGGTTACGGCGGCGACCGCGGTGGCTACGGTGGCGACCGCAGCGGTGGCGGCGGCTACGGTGGCGGCGGTGGTGGCTACGGCGGCGGCGGCCGCGGCGGCTACTGAGTCGAACCCCCTCCAGGGCCCTCGGGCCTCTGAATGAAAAAGCTCCTTCGGGAGCTTTTTTCGTTTCCGGGACACACCGGCCCCGGGGAGAACCCTTGCCCTGCGGTACGCATTTGTTCGTACCGCACCGGTCAGCCAACGGTCAGGCGCGCAGATCGACCCTCGTTTCCCCAATACAAGAGGAGCGAGACATGCGGATAAAGAGCCAGGCGGACTTCTTTTCGGGAGTCATGTTCACCACCGTGGGAGGCGCCTTCGCCATCGGCGCGACCACCTACACCATCGGCGACGGCGCGCGCATGGGGCCGGGCTACTTCCCGCTCATGCTGGGGATCCTGCTGGCGGTGCTGGGCGCGATCATCATGTTCCAGGCGATGGTGGTCGAGACCACCGACGGCGACCCGATCGGCAAGTGGGCCTGGAAGCCTCTGGCCTTCGTGCTCGGCGCCAACCTCGCCTTCGGCGTGCTGCTGGGCGGGCTGCCCAGCATCGGGCTGCCGGCCATGGGCATGATCATCGCGATCTACGCGCTCACCATCATCTCCAGCATGGCGGGCGAGCACTTCAGGCTGCGCGACGTGCTGATCCTCGCGACCATCCTGGCGGCCGGCAGCTACGTGGCGTTCATCTGGGCGCTGAAGCTGCAGATCCAGGTCTGGCCCACCTTCATCGCAGGTTGAGGAGCACACCGCCATGGAACTCTTCAACAACCTCGCGACCGGCTTCGGCGTCGCGTTCACTTTCACCAACCTGCTGTACTGCCTGATCGGCTGCATCCTGGGCACGCTGATCGGCGTGCTCCCGGGCATCGGCCCCGTCGCGACCATCGCGATGCTGCTGCCGGCCACCTATGCGCTGCCGCCCGTGTCGGCGCTGATCATGCTGGCCGGCATCTACTACGGCGCCCAGTACGGGGGCTCCACCACGGCCATCCTGGTGAACCTGCCGGGCGAGTCCTCGTCGGTGGTCACCTGCATCGACGGCTACCAGATGGCCAGGCAGGGCCGCGCGGGCCCGGCACTCGCCGCCGCCGGCCTGGGCTCGTTCTTCGCGGGCTGCGTGGGCACGCTGATCCTGGCCGCCTTCGCGCCGCCTCTGACCGAACTGGCCTTCAAGTTCGGTCCGGCCGAGTACTTCTCGCTGATGGTGCTGGGCCTGATCGGCGCGGTGGTGCTGGCTTCGGGCTCGCTGCTGAAGGCGGTGGCGATGATCGTGCTGGGCCTGCTGCTGGGCATCGTGGGCACCGACGTCAACTCGGGCGTGGCGCGCTACAGCTTCGACATTCCGGAGCTCACCGACGGCATCGGCTTCGTGGTCATCGCCATGGGCGTGTTCGGCTACGGCGAGATCATCGGCAACCTCTCGCAGCCCGACGACGAGCGCGAGGTGTTCACGCACAAGGTCAAGGGCCTGTGGCCCACCAAGGACGACTTCAAGCGCATGCTGCCCGCGGTGCTGCGCGGCACGGCCCTCGGCTCGGCCCTGGGCATCCTGCCGGGCGGCGGCGCGCTGCTGGCCTCCTTCGCCTCCTACGCGCTGGAGAAGAAGATCCGCATGCGCCCCGGCGAAGTGGCCTTCGGCAAGGGCAACATCCGCGGCGTCGCATCGCCGGAGTCGGCCAATAACGCCGGCGCGCAGACCTCCTTCATCCCGCTGCTGACGCTTGGCATTCCGCCCAACGCGGTGATGGCGCTGATGGTGGGCGCGATGACCATCCACAACATCCAGCCCGGTCCGCAGGTGATGACCAGCAACCCGGAGCTCTTCTGGGGCCTGATCGCCTCCATGTGGATCGGCAACGCGATGCTGATCATCCTGAACCTGCCGCTGATCGGCATGTGGATCAAGCTGCTGACGGTGCCCTACAAGTTCCTGTTCCCGGCCATCGTGCTGTTCTGCGCGATCGGGGTGTACTCGACCAACAACAACACCTTCGACGTGTGGATGGTGGCGGCCTTCGGCTTCATCGGCTACCTCTTCATCAAGCTGCGCACCGAGCCCGCGCCGCTGCTGCTGGGCTTCATCCTCGGGCCGATGATGGAAGAGAACCTGCGCCGGGCGCTGCTGCTGTCGCGCGGGGCGTGGAGCGTGTTCGTCACGCGGCCGCTGTCGGCGGGGCTCCTGATCGCTGCTGTCCTGCTGCTGGGCATCGTGCTTCTCCCGGCCATCAAGGCCAAGCGCGAAGAGGCGTTTGTAGAGGATTGAGCCTCAGCGCACGAGCAAAGGCAGCAGCAACAGCTGCCACGCGAGCCCCAGCAGGGCCGAGGCGAGCACCACCGGGATCACACCGGCCTTGAAGCGGAACAGCGCCACGGCGGCGACCAGCCCGATCGCCGCCGATGCCGCGTCGAATCCACCGCTGGCGCCCTTGGGCCACAGCACGTGCCAGGCGAAGAACACCGCCAGGTTGACGATCACGCCCACCACCGCCGCCGTGATGGCCGTGAGCGGCGCGGTGAGCTTCAGGTTGCCGTGCGTCGACTCGATGAAGGGACCGCCCAGCAGGATGAAGAGGAACGACGGCAGGAAGGTGAAGAAGCACACCACCGTCGCCGCCACCGCGCCCGCCGCGAAGAGCGAGTGGGCGCCGAACAACGCCTGGTTCCAGCCGCCGACGAAGCCCACGAAGGACACCACCATGATCAGCGGCCCCGGCGTGGTCTCGCCCAGCGCGAGGCCGTCGATCATCTGCGTGGCGCCCAGCCAGCCGTAGTGGTCGACCGCGCCCTGAAACACGTAGGGCAGCACCGCGTAGGCACCGCCGAAAGTCAGCAGCGCGGCCTTGGTGAAGAACCATCCCATCTGCGTGAGCGTGCCGTGCCAGCCGTAGAGCGCAGTGAGCGCGCCGATGGCGCCCAGCCACAGCGCGAGGAACACGCCCAGCACGCGCCAGAAGCGGCCCCAGCCGAAGCGCGCGTGAGCGGGTGTCGGCGTGTCGTCGTCGATCAGCGCCGGGCCGGCGGAAGCCGCTGCCGCGCCATGCCCGCCGCCGGGCGCGAAGCGCTCCGGCGCCACCCGGCTGCCGAAATAGCCGATGGCTGCGGCCGCCAGCACGATCAGCGGAAAGGGCACGCTCAGCGCGAAGATCGCCGCGAAGGCCGCCGCCGCGATCGCCCAGAGCCATGCGTTCTTCAGCACCCGCGAGCCGATGCGCCAGGCCGCGAACAGCACGATGGCCGTCACGGCAGGCTTCACGCCGTACAGCAGCCCCGCCACCGCCGGCACCTGCCCGTAGGTCATGTAGACCCACGACAGCGCGATCAGGATGAAGAGCGAGGGCAGCACGAACAGCGCCCCCGCCGCGATGCCGCCCCAGGTGCGGTGCATGAGCCAGCCGATGTAGGTGGCGAGTTGCTGGGCCTCGGGGCCGGGCAGCAGCATGCAGTAGTTGAGGGCGTGGAGGAATCGCTTCTCCGAGATCCAGCGCCTGCGCTCCACCAGCTCCTGGTGCATCAGCGCGATCTGCCCGGCCGGCCCGCCGAAGCTGATGAAGCCCAGCTTGAGCCAGTAGCCGAAGGCCTGCCAGAAGCTGACGGGAACGGGCCGCTCGACGGGATCTTGGGGAGAGGACATCGGGCGACTTTCGTGTTGCGCTATTTCAGGAATGCGTCGTAGGCGGTCTTCAGTATCAGCGCGCTCACCACCACGATGAACACCACCCGCACGAAGCCCGCGCCGTGCTTCAGTGCAACCCGCGTGCCCAGCACGCTGCCGGCCACGTTGGCCACAGCCATCACCAGCCCGTAGTGCCACCAGACGTGGCCCTTGGCCGCCAGCAGGATCAGCGCGGCGGCGTTGGTCAGCGTGTTGATGATCTTGGCCGAAGCCGAGGCGTTGAGGAAGTCGTAGCCCATCCAGCGCACGAAGAGAAACACCAGGAAGCTGCCCGCACCCGGCCCGAAGAAGCCGTCGTACAGCCCGATCGACAGGCCGATGGTGGAGGCCGCCAGCGTCTCCGCCCTGCCCGAGAAGCGCGGCGCGTGCATGCGGCCCATGTCCTTGCGCGCCAGCGTGTACAGCAGCACGCCCAGCAGGATGAGCGGCAGCGCCTTGCGCAGGAAGTCGCCCGGAAACATGGTGACGCCCCAGGCGCCCAGCATCGAGCCGGCAAAGCCGAGCAGCGCGGCCGGCCACAGCGCGCCCCAGCGCATCTGCACCCGCTGGCTGAACTGGGCCGCGGCGGCGGCCGTGCCCCAGATGGACGCGCTCTTGTTGGTGCCCAGCAGGGTCGCGGGCGGTGCGCCCGGAAAAACGGCGAACAGTGCGGGCACCAGGATCAGCCCGCCTCCGCCAACGATCGAATCGACAAAACCCGCGAGCGCAGAGGCGCCTGTCACCACCAGCATTTCCATAGGGGCTGGATTGTCTCACCCAGGCGCTATCGAAAAAGTAGCTGAAAAGGCCCGAGCCTCAAGCCTTCGCGGAAATAAAAAAGGCGCCGACCAGCGGCGCCTTCCAAAGTCGAACAGGCATCTCGTACGGAGCCTTTGAAGAATTTTTATTGTTGCTAGGGGGGATTGTCTCCTCGGACCCTCGGCACACGAGCAGGGCCCGTTCGCGAGTGCGCAGACTTTAGGGGCACGCACCGCCTCAGTGCATAGGGAATTACCCGCTTTGCCTTACGCGGGAAGCCCGATTTGCAAACCAAAGTGTTTCTGATAGTTAACGACGTGGCACGACTTGTGCACTGGGCGCCTGAGTCCACCACATGAAGAAGAAAGCGACCATGGCCCTGGCACCGCAAGCCTCCATCAACGCGGCAGACACCGCATGGATGATGACCTCGACCGCGCTGGTGCTGCTGATGACGCTGCCCGGCATCGCTCTCTTCTACGCGGGCATGGTGCGCCGCAAGAACGTGCTGGCCACCATGGCCGCGGTGGTGGCGATCGCCTCGACGGTCTCGCTGACCTGGTTCGCGGTGGGCTACTCGCTGGCCTTCACCGAGGGCTGGCCCTGGCTCGGTGGCACCGGCCGCCTCTGGTTCTCGGGCTTCGACTATCTGAAGGAGGCCGGCCAGCTCGCCGTGAGCCACGTGGCACCCAACGTGCCCGAGACGGTCTACGCGATGTTCCAGCTCACCTTCGCGATCATCACCACCGCGCTGGTGCTCGGCGCCTTCGTCGAGCGCATGCGCTTCTCGGCGATCCTTTGGTTCGCGCTGCTGTGGAGCGTGCTGGTGTATGCGCCCATCGCGCACTGGGTTTGGGAGCCGGGCGGCTGGCTCGCGCAGATGGGCGCGCTCGACTTCGCGGGCGGCTCGGTGGTGCACGTCAACGCCGGCATCGCGGGGCTCGTGTGCGCCTACGCCCTCGGCTCGCGCAAGGGCTACGGCCGCGAGGCCTTCGAGCCCTACAACCTGGCTTTCACCATGACCGGCGCCGGCCTGCTGTGGGTGGGCTGGTTCGGCTTCAATGCCGGCTCGGCGGTGGCGGCCGACGGCCGCGCGGGGCTGGCGATGCTGGTCACGCACATCGCGGCGGCCGCCGGCGCCATGAGCTGGATGCTCGGCGAATGGATCGTGCGGCGCAGCCCCTCGCTGCTGGGCCTGTGCTCGGGCCTCGTGGCCGGGCTGGTGGCCATCACGCCGGCGGCCGGCTTCGTCACGCCGCCGGCCGCGCTGGCCATCGGCGCCATCGCGGGGCTGGCCTGCTATTGGGGCGCCACCGGCCTGAAGCACCTGCTGGGGGCGGACGACTCGCTCGACGTGTTCGGCGTGCACGGGATCGGCGGCATCGTGGGTGCGCTGCTGACGGGCGTGTTCGCCGACGCACGCATCTCGGGCGCCACCGGCGACGTGCTGACGCAGGCGATCGCGGTCGGCAGCGTGGCCATCTTCAGTGCGGCGGGCACGGCGGTGGTGCTGTTCCTGGTGCACGTCATCGTCGGCCTGCGCGTCGATGCCGACAGCGAGCAGCTGGGCCTCGATCTTGCACAGCACAGGGAACATCTCGGGAGCAGTTGACCCACCGCCGGAGGAAACAAGCCATGTCCCCATCCATGTCCGAAAGCGAACGCATCGCCCTCGCCGCCCGCCTCCACGTGGCGCTGCGGCGAAAGCACGGCCGCGTGACCGACACCGAATGGATGGCGACCAATGCCGAGTACGCCGCCGAGATCGTGCGCATGACGCGCGCGCACGCCGCCGACACCAAGGACGAGGAGCTCTACCTGCTCGCCACCCGCCTGGAGCAGGCGATGGAGCCGCTGGCACGCGCCGCGCGCCTGGCGGCGCGCCAGCCCGACGGCCAGCCGCCCACGCCCCCACCCCGGTACGTAGGCGGCCTGCGCTGAGGCTTGCTCAGCCCTCCAGCGCAGCCCTGCGAATCGACTGCAGCGTGCTGCCCGGCGTGATGGCCTCCGGGTCCAGCAGGCAGTGCAGGATCGCCGGCTTGCCGCTGGCGCGCGCACGGGCCAGCGCGGGGCCGAACTCTTCGGTGCTCTCGACGCGCTCGCCGTGCCCGCCGAACACCTCCGCGTAACCACGGAAGTCCGGGTTCTTCAGCTGCGTGGCGCTGATGCGGCCGGGGTAGTGCTTTTCCTGGTGCATGCGGATGGTGCCGTACATGGCGTTGTCCAGCAGCACCACGATGATCGGCAGCCCGTACTGCACGGCGGTGGCGAATTCCTGGCCGTGCATCATGAAGTCGCCGTCGCCCGCGAACACCACCACCTCGCGCTGCGGCCACAGGCGCTTGGCGCCGACGCCGGCCGGCAGGCCGTAGCCCATCGACCCGCTGGTGGGCGCGAGCTGGCTCGCGTACGCGCGGAACGGCCAGAAGCGGTGCACCCAGGTGGCGAAGTTGCCCGCGCCGTTGCAGAAGATGGTGTCGGCCGGCAGCACCTCGCGCAGGTGCTGCATGACCTCGCCCATCTGCAGCGCGCCCGGAATGCGGATCGGCGACGGGTCGCTCCAGCGCAGGAAGTCTTCGCGCGCGGTCTTCGTTTCCGCCACCCAGGCCGGAACCTGCGCGGGGCGCAGCGTGGAAACGGCTTCGGCGAATGCCTGCGGCGTGGCATGGATGCCCAGCGCCGGGCGATACAGCTTGCCCAGCTCGTCGGCGTCGGCATGCACGTGCACCAGCGCCTGCTTCGGCTGCGGGATGGACAACAGCTCGTAGCCCTGCGACGGCACCTCCGACAGGCGCCCGCCGGCCAGCAGGATCAGGTCGGCATTGCGGATGCGCTCCAGCATCTTCGGATTGACGCCCAGCCCGAGGTCGCCCGCGTAGCAGGGATGCTCGGCCGACATCAGCATCTGGCGGCGGAACGAGCAGTACACGGGCAGCGAGAACGCAGCCGCGAAGTCCGCGAACTGGCCCGCTGCCTTCTCCGACCAGCGGCTGCCGCCCACGATGGCCACCGGCCGCTGCGCCTGCAACAGGCGCTGCTGCAGTTCGGCGAGCTGCGCGGCGCCTGGATGGGTTTCGGTGACGGCATAAGGCTGTGCGTCGGCCACCGTCGCGGCCTCGGTCAGCATGTCTTCCGGCAGCGCGATCACCACCGGGCCGGGCCGGCCCGAAGTCGCGACATGAAAGGCGCGCGACACCAGCTCGGGCACGCGCGCCGGGTCGTCGATCTGCACCACCCACTTGGCCATGGTGCCGAACACCGCGCCGTAGTCCAGCTCCTGGAAGGCCTCGCGGCCCATCGCGTCGCGCGCGACCTGGCCGACGAAGAGCAGCAGCGGCGTCGAGTCCTGGTGCGCGATGTGCACGCCCGCCGATGCATTGGTGGCGCCCGGCCCGCGCGTCACGAAGCACACGCCCGGCCTGCCGGTGAGCTTGCCCTGGGCCTCGGCCATCATCGTCGCGCCGCCTTCCTGCCGGCACACGGTCACTTCGATGGAGGCGTCGTGCAGCGCGTCGAGCACGGCGAGAAAGCTCTCGCCGGGCACGCAGAAGAGCTGCTCGACGCCGTGGGTGACGAGCTGGTCGACCAGGATCTGGCCGCCTGTGCGGGGTGTGGAAGTCATGCTGTATCCAAAGGGCTGAAGGTGTTCGGTATCGCTCCTTCCCCCTCTGGGGGAAGGTTGGGATGGGGGCAAGCGGCGATGGACGAGCCGACGGCAATGGATGCGCCGCCTGCCCCCACCCCAGCCCTCCCCCAGCGGGGGAGGGAGCAATGCGGGGTCATTCGAGCGCCTCGCACGCTGCCTGGATGCGCTTGCATGCCTCTTCCAGCTGCGCCATCGAGGTCGCGTACGAGATGCGGAAATACGGCGCCAGCCCGAACACGCTGCCCGGCACCACCGCCACCTCGAAGTCCTGCAGCAGGTAGCGGCAGAAGTCGCTGTCGCTGTGCAGCAGAGTGCCGCCGCGCGTGCGCCTGCCGAGCACGCCGGCGCAGCTCGCGAATGTGTAGAACGCGCCTTCGGGCACGCGGCAGTGCAGGCCTGGCGCGCGGTTCAGCGCGGCGACCACGAAGTCGCGCCGCGCCTGGAAGTCGGCGCAGCGCTCGGCCACGATGTCCTGCGGCCCGGTCAGCGCCTCGATGGCGGCCGCCTGGCTGATGGACGAGGGGCAGGAGGTGGTCTGGCTCTGCACCACCGCCATCGCTGCAATCAGCGCGCGCGGCCCCGCGCCGTAGCCCACGCGCCAGCCGGTCATCGCATAGGCCTTGGACACGCCGTTCACCGTCAGCGTGCGCTCGCGCAGGCGCGGCTCCACCGCCACCGGCGTGGCGAAGGCCAGACCGTCGTAGAGGATGTGCTCGTAGATGTCGTCCGCCAGCACCCAGACCTGCGGATGGCGCAGCAGCACCTCGCACAGCGGCCTGAGCTGCGCAGCGCTGTAGGCCGCGCCGCTCGGGTTCGAGGGCGAGTTCAGGAAGAGCCAGCGCGTGCGCGGCGTGATGGCCGCCTCCAGCTGCGCCGCGTCGAGCCTGAAGCCGTTCGCTTCGGTACAGGCCACCGGCACGGGCACGCCGCCGCAGATCTGCACGATGTCGGCGTACGAGGTCCAGTACGGCGCGGGCAGGATCACCTCGTCGCCCGGGTCCAGGCTGGCCATCAGCGCGTTGAAGATCACCTGCTTGGCGCCCGCGCTCACGCTGATCTCGTCGAGCGCGAAGTCGAGCGCGTTGTCGCGCCTGAATTTCAGCTGCACCGCCGCCTTCATCGCCGGGCTGCCGTCGAGCACCGTGTAGCGCGTGTCGCCCCGGCCGATGGCGCGCACGGCAGCGTCGCGCACGTTCTGCGGCGTGTCGAAGTCGGGCTCGCCCGCGCCCAGCACGATCACCGGACGGCCCGCGCGCTTGAGCGCGTTGGCGTGGTCGGTGATGCGCAGGATCTCCGAGACGCCGATGGCGCGCACGCGCTGCGCAGGAGAAAAGACGACGGGGGCGACTGTGTCTGCGGTCACTTGGCGTAGGCCTCCAGCGGCTTGTCGTTGGGCTCGGCGATGAGCTGCTTCAGCGTCGCGCTCATCGGCAGGTTCAGGCTGGTGTTCTTCGGCGGGATGGCCGCGACGAACCACTTGCCGTAGATCTTCTCGAGCTCGCCGCTCTTCATCATGCGGCGCAGCGAGTCGTCCACCGCCGACTTGAAGGCCGGGTCGTCCTTGCGGAACAGCAGCGCGATCGGCTCCGAGCCCAGCGGCTCGCCCACGATGCGGTAGGCCGAGGGGTTCTTCGAGTTCGCGATGATCCCGGCCAGCAGGTTGTCGTCGAGCACGAAGGCATCGGCGCGGCCCGCCTCCATCAGCAGGAAGCTCTCCAGGTGGTCCTTGCCGAGCAAGGTGTTGTAAGAGACGTTCTGCGCGCGCTCGCGCTTGCGAAGAAGCTGCACCGCGGTGGTGCCGGAGGAGGCCGACACGTTGCGGCCCGCGAGCTGGTCGAGGCTGGTGATGCCCGAGTCGACCCGGGTGGCCATGCGCACCTCGCTCACGTAGGTGGTGAGCGCGAAAGCCACCAGCTGCTGGCGCGCCATGTTGTTGGTGGTGGGGCCGCAGCCGATGTCCAGCGTGCCGTTCTGCACCAGCGGGATGGTGTTCTGCGCGGTCACGGCCATGTATTCGAGCCTGGCCTGCGGCGCGATGTCCTTCAGCACGCGCTCGCACAGCTCGACGTGATAGCCCACGTACTTCTCGCCCGCGCCCAGCATGTAGGCCATGGGCGGCGAAGCCTCGCGCACGCCGAGCACCACCTTGCCGCTGGACTTGATCTTGTCGAGCGTGCCGCCGGCGGCGGTCTGGGCGGCGGCGCCGAACGAAAGCGCCAGCAGCGCGGCCGCGGCAATGGTCTTGAAGGCGATGTTCATGTGTTCTGTCTCCTGATGGTTGTTTTTGACGGGGAGGCGAAGGCCGTCCCGACCTCGCACGGCCCTTTCGCGGGACATCGCGGAACCGGCTTTGCCGGGCCGCCGATGTCGCCCCCGGTGAGGGGGTTGGCGTAGCGACACGAAGTGCGCGAAGCCTGGGGGAAGGGACTCAGTCCCCGATGTCGAAGGTCACGCCCTGAGCGAGGGGCAGTGCCGTGGAGTAGTTGATGGTGTTGGTGGCGCGGCGCATGTACGCCTTCCAGCTGTCGGAGCCGGCTTCGCGTCCGCCGCCGGTTTCCTTCTCGCCGCCGAAGGCACCGCCGATCTCGGCGCCGCTCGGGCCGATGTTGACGTTGGCGATGCCGCAGTCCGAGCCGGAGCTCGACATGAAGCGCTCGGCCTCGCGCATGTTCAGCGTGAAGATCGACGACGACAGGCCCGCGCCCACCGCGTTGTGCTGCTCGATGGCCTCGTCGAGCGAGCTGTAGCGCACCACATAAAGGATGGGCGCGAAGGTCTCGCGCAGCACCGGGCCCTCGTGCGACTTCAACTCCACCAGCGCGGGGCGCACGTAGTAGGCGTCGCTCGTGCCGATGCCCTCCACGCGCTGGCCGCCGTGCACGGTGGCGCCGATCTCGCGGCTTTCGGAGAGCGCCTTCTGCATGCCGTCGAAGGCCGCGCGGTCGATCAGCGGGCCGACCAGCGTGCCGGCCTCGCGCGGATCGCCCACCTGCACGCTGCCGTAGACCTTGGCGAGCTTGGGCACCAGCTGTTCGTACACACTCTCGTGCACGAAGAGGCGCCGAAGCGTGGTGCAGCGCTGGCCGGCCGTGCCCATGGCGGCGAAAGCGATGCCGCGCAGCGCGAGGTCGAGGTCGGCCGAGGGCGTAACGATGGCGGCGTTGTTGCCGCCGAGTTCGAGAATGGCGCGGGCAAAGCGCGCGGCCAGCTTCGGCCCCACCTGCCGGCCCATGGCGGTCGAGCCGGTGGCCGAGAGAACGGGCACGCGGTGGTCGTCCACCAGCAGCTCGCCGATGTCGCGCTGGCCCAGCAGCAGGCCCAGCAGGCCTTCGGGCGCGTCGCCGAAGCGTGCGATGGCGCGCTGCGCGATGGCGTGCACGGCCAGCGCGGTCAGCGGCGTCTTCTCGGAAGGCTTCCACACCACCGGGTCGCCGCACACCAGCGCCAGCGCCGCGTTCCACGACCACACGGCCACCGGGAAGTTGAAGGCCGAGATCACGCCGCACACGCCCAGCGGATGCCAGGTTTCCATCATGCGGTGCTCGGCACGCTCGGTGGCCAGCGTGAGGCCGTAGATCTGGCGCGAGAGTCCGACCGCGAAGTCGCAGATGTCGATCATCTCCTGCACCTCGCCTGCGCCTTCGGACGGAATCTTGCCGGCCTCCAGCGTGACGAGGCGGCCCAGGTCGGCCTTGGCGGCGCGCAGTTCCTCGCCCAGCAGGCGCACCAGCTCGCCGCGGCGCGGCGCCGGCACGTTGCGCCAGGCCTTGAAGGCCTCGTGCGCGCGGCCGATGATTGCCGTGGCCTCGGCCGGCGAGGTCTGCGGCACCTGGGCCACCACCTCGCCGCTGACGGGCGAACGCACCGTCAGCTCGCCGCCGGTGTGGGCCGAGCGGGGCACGCCCAGGCGCTGCAGCAGCTGCGCGACTTCGGTGGCGACGAGAAGGGAGGTTTGGGCTTCGGACATGAGCGCTCCGGGGGACAGATGAAGGGAAAGACGGGAAGGCGGCGAGAGGCCTGATCCGCCCAATATCAGCGAATCGAACCCGATCGCCAAATGAAAATATCGAAGGATCTGGTGCGTTTCAGGAAGGATCTCAGCCTTTTTACGTGCGTCTAGCGCACCAACCTGGCTGCCGCCAGGACCCACAGCGCCACCAGCACCACATTGCTCGCCGCGAACACGCCCAGCCGGTGCAGCACGTGGTTGTAGGTCAGGTGCACCGCGCTGTGCAGCGCCCGCAGCCCCACGTAGGCCCAGGCCAGCCACACGGCCGCGGGCGTCGGCTGCGCCGCCACGTAGAAGACCAGGCACACCACGTAGAACAGCACCGGCAGCTCCAGCAGGTTCATGTAGTTGCGGTTGGGAATGCGCACCGCATCCGGCACCGCCGCCGACTCGCCCAGCCTGAAATCGGCCGCCCGGACTTCGCGGCGCAGAACGGCGCGCACGCGCGTGAAGGGAATGAGCAGCAGCACCATGCCGGTGAGGGCCGCGAGGGCGAAGACGGGGTAGAGGATCGAGGGGTTGTTCATGGTCGGCTCCCTGCTCAGCCCGCCCCCGAGGGCTCGGGCAACGGAATCTTCTGCCCCGCCGGCGAACTCGCCAGGCTCTGCGCCGGCCGCCTCAGCGTCGCGTCGAAGGGATTGATCCTCGGCCCGATCGCCGCCGCCTCGCGTTTCAGCAGCTCCACCACCGTCGGCATGCGGTCGGCGTTGAGCCGGTCGGCGATGGTGCCCACGCTCAGCGCGGCCACCGCGCGGCCTTCGCGGTCGAGGATGGGCACGGCCACGCCGGCCATGCCTTCGAGCAGGCCGGTGTTGCGCCCCGCGTAGCCCTGCTGCCGCACGCGCTCGATCTCGGTGCGCAGGTAGACCTCGTCGTACACGCCGTACTCGCGCACGCGAGAGAGATTGAAGCGGATGACTTCCTCGCGCTCGGCCTCGGGCAGGAAGGCGAGGATCGCGAGCGCGCCCTGTCCCACGCCCAGCGCGATGCGCCCGCCGATGTCGCCGGTGAAGGAGCGAATGGGAAAGGGCCCTTCGCTCCGGTCGAGGCACACGGCGTCGAAGCCGCTGCGCGCCAGCAGGAAGATGCTGTCGCCGAGGCTCGCGCACAGCCGCAGCAGCACGGGCCGGCAGATGGAGCGCAGGTCGCCGGGGTTGCCCGCGCTGGCGGCCAGCGCGAAGAAATCGATGCTCAGGCGGTAGAGCTTGCTGCGCTCGTCCTGCTCGACCATGCCTTCGGCGATGAGCGACTGCAGCAGCCGGTGCGTGGTGGCCTGGGTGAGGCCGACCGAGCGCGCGATCTGCGTCACGCGCCCGCCCTCGGCCTGCACCGCGCCGAGCGCGCGGATCACCGAAAAGACGCGCGGCACGCCGCCGCTGGCCGTCGCGTTCGCCCCTGCGCCGGCCGGGGGGTTCGCCGAAGAGCTATCCATACCTTCCTCCTGCGGAATTCGATTCATTGATCGAAGCCATGATATTCCATTGAATGGAATAAATTGAAGAAAGATTCTGATTAATGGAATACCCGAGGCGATGTGGCTCAATCGTTGCAATAGAGTGAATTAAGGGCAGCAAGCTGTCCATGGCCCGCACCAAGTCGAAGCAAGGTGCCTGAAGCCATCTTTTCGCCCCCGAAGAAAGGCCCGTTCCATGTCATTCCTGCGGCTCACCGACGTGACCAAGTTCTATGGCGCCACCCGTGCGGTGACGGACATGAATCTCTCGGTGGAAAAGGGCGAGTTCGTCTCGCTGCTCGGTCCTTCGGGCTGCGGCAAGACGACCACGCTCCAGATGATCGCGGGCTTCGAGGCGGTGAGCAGCGGCCGCATCGAGCTCGCGGGCAAGGACATCACGCACGCCAAGGCCAACACGCGCGGGCTGGGCATCGTGTTCCAGACCTACGCCCTCTTCCCGCACATGACGGTGGCCGACAACGTGAGCTTCGGCCTGGAGATGCGCAGGATGCCGAAGGCCGAGCGCACCGAGCGGGTGAAGCAGGCGCTGGCGCTGGTGCACCTCGAGCAGCACGCCGCGCGCTACCCGCGCGAGCTTTCGGGCGGCCAGCGGCAGCGGGTGGCGCTGGCGCGCGCGCTGGTGATCGAGCCGCCGGTGCTGCTTCTGGACGAGCCGCTGTCCAACCTCGACGCCAAGCTGCGCGAGGAGATGCAGTTCGAGCTGCGCCAGATCCAGCGCAAGGTCGGCACCACCACGGTGATGGTCACGCACGACCAGAGCGAGGCGATGTCGATCAGCGACCGCGTGGTGGTGATGGAGGGCGGGCGCGCCACGCAGATCGACCATCCGCAGCGCGTGTACGAGCATCCGGGCACGCGCTTCATCTCCACCTTCGTGGGCAAGGCCAACCTGCTGGACTGCCGCGTGTCGGGCAGCGGCCCCGGGCGCACCTGCGTGGAGGTGGGTGCGCTCTCGCTGGACGTGGACGACACCGGCTTCAGTGTCGACGCCGCCGCGCTGCTGAGCGTGCGGCCCGAGAAGCTGCAGCTGGTGCCGCCGGGCGGCGGCCGCATCGACGGCGAGGTGCTGGAGCGCTTCTTCCTCGGCAGCCAGTGGCTCTACCGCGTGGCGACTTCGGTGGGCGAACTCATGGTGCTGAGCCCCAACGACGGGCGCGAGGCCCTCGCCGAAGGCAGCCGTACAGGCATCGACTGGCCGGCGCACTGCATGCGGCTTCTGCCGGCCGATGAAAGGGCTGTCACGGCATGAGCAGCGCATCGAAAAGCAAGGCCACCGCATGGTGGCTCTCCGGCCCCGCGCTGCTGCTGTTCACGGTGCTGCTGGTGGTGCCGCTCGGGCTCACCGCAGTGCTGTCGTTCAACGTCTACGACCCGGCCACGGGGCCGAAGTCGGGCGAATTCACGCTCGCGCACTACGCGCTGGTGTTCTCCGACTCCTACTACCTCGGCATCTTCTGGCGCACCTTCTGGGTCTCGGCGCTGGTCACGCTGATCTGCGTGCTGATCGGCGCGCCCGAAGCCTATGTGCTCAGCCGCATGCGCAACCCGTGGCGCTCGGCGCTGCTGCTGGTGGTGCTCGCGCCGCTCTTGGTCTCGGTGGTGGTGCGGGCCTTCGGCTGGAGCATGCTGCTGGGCCCCGAGGGCGCGGTGAACGCACTGCTGCAGCTCGTGGGCATCGGGCCGGTGAAGATCCTCTACACCAGCGCGGCAGTGGTCATCGCGCTGGTGCACGTGATGCTGCCCTTCATGGTGATCCCGGTGTGGACCTCGCTGCAGAAGCTCGACCCCGGCGTGGAGAACGCGGCCCTGTCGCTCAACGCCACGCCCTTCACCACGCTGCGGCGCATCGTGCTGCCGCAGGTGATGCCGGGCATTCTCTCGGGCAGCCTGATCGTGTTCGGGCTGGCGGCGAGTTCCTTCGCCATCCCGGGGCTGCTGGGCGGACGCCGGCTGAAGATGGTCGCGACCATCGTCTACGACGAGTACCTGAGCGAACTCAACTGGCCGCTGGGCGCGGCGGTGGCGCTGGTGCTGCTCGTCGCCAATCTCGCGGTGATGCTCAGCTACAACCGGCTGGTCGAAGGCCGCTACAAGAAAGCGCTGGGGTGAACCGATGAGCAGAAACGGCCCCATCGCCCTCGCGTTCAACGCGCTGGTCATCGTCTTCATGCTGGCGCCGCTGGTGGTGGTGTGCATCGTGGCGTTCACGCCCGAGAACACGCTGACCATCCCCACCACGCATTTCTCGCTGCGCTGGTTCGAGGCGGTGTTCGCGCACCCCGACTTCATGCAGTCGTTCTGGAACAGCCTGTGGCTCGCGCTGAGCTCGGCCACCATCGCGACGCTGCTCGCGGTGCCGGCCGGCATGGCAATCACGCGCTACGAGTTTCCGGGGCGCGACTTCCTCAACGGCCTGTTCCTCTCGCCGCTGATCGTGCCGCACCTGGTGCTGGGCGTGGCGCTGCTGCGCCTGTTCTCGCTGGTGGGCGGCGCTGGCAGCTTCGGCTGGCTGGTTCTGGCGCATGCGCTCATCGTCACGCCCTACACGCTGCGGCTGGTGGTGGCGGCGCTGGTGGGCTTCGACCGCAGCGCCGAGCAGGCCGCGCTCTCGCTGGGTGCGAGCCAGGCCACCGTGTTCCGCCGCATCACGCTGCCGATGATCCTGCCGGGCGTGACCGGCGGCTGGATGCTGTCGTTCATCAACAGCTTCGACGAAGTGACGATGTCCATCTTCGTCACCTCGCCGAGCACGGTGACGCTGCCGGTGCGCATGTACATGTATGCGACAGAGTCCATCGACCCGCTGATGGCCGCCGTGTCGGCGCTGATGGTGGCGGTGACGGCCTTCGCGATGGTGCTGCTCGATCGCGTCTACGGGCTCGACCGCGTGCTGGTGGGGCGCAGATAGATGACCATGAAAACACACGCCCTGCTCCACCGCGTGGCCGAGAAAACCGGCCGCGCGACGGTGCCTTTCACGCTCGACGGCGAACCTGCGAGCGCCCTGGCCGGCGACACCGTGCTGACCGCCGTGCTCACGCAGTGCGGCCAACTGCGCCGCAACGAGTTCAGCGGCCTGCCGCGCGCGGGCTTCTGCATGATGGGCGCCTGCCAGGACTGCTGGATCTCCACCGGCGAAGGCGAGCGCGTTCGCGCCTGCTCGACATTCATCGCACCGGGCATGGCGCTGGTCACGGGAAAGGACGGCGCATGAGCGCGACAGCAACACCGGCAGCGACAGGCGAAGTCCGCCCGGTGATCGTCGGCGCAGGTCCGGCCGGCGTGCGCGCCGCGCAAACGCTCGTGGCGCACGGCCTGAAGCCGGTGGTGATCGACGAGGCCTCGCGCGCCGGCGGCCAGATCTACCGCCGCCCTCCTCCCACCCTGGCCGGCCGCGACAAGCAGACGCTCTACGGCTTCGAGTCGAAGCGCGCCGACGCGGTGCACAACGCCTTCGAGACGCTGCAGGGCCGCATCGAACACCATGCCGACAGCCTCGCGTGGAACGCGCAGGACCAGGTGCTCGACGTGATGCACAACCCCACGCGCAGCAACCGCCGCGTGCCCTACAGCCACCTGATCGTCGCGACCGGCGCCACCGACCGCGTGCTGCCGCTACCGGGCTGGACGCTGCCGGGCGTCTACACGCTGGGCGGCGCGCAGGTGGCGCTCAAGTTCCAGGGCTGCGCCATCGGGCGGCGCGTGGTGTTCATGGGCACCGGGCCGCTGCTCTACCTGGTGGCATATCAATATGCGAAGGCCGGCGTGGACGTGGCCGCGGTGCTCGACACGGCGCGCCTGGCCGACCAGATCGCCGCCGCGCCGGCGATGCTGGTGCAGCCGGCCGTGCTCGCGAAGGGCATGTACTACGTGGGCTGGCTGCGCGCGCACGGCGTTGCGCTGCATGGCGGCGTGCGTCCGCTGCGCGTGCTCGGCGACGAGGCGCAGGGCCGCGTCACCGGCGTGGCCTGGCTCGACGGCGGGAACGAGCGCACGATCGAATGCGATGCGATCGGCTTCGGCTACGCGCTGCGCTCGGAGACGCAACTCGCCGACCTGCTCGGCTGCCGCTTCGACTACGCGCCGCTGCACCGCGCGCACCTGCCGGTGCGCGACGCGGCTGGGCGCTCCAGCGTGCAGGGCGTGTACCTCGCGGGCGACGGCGCCGGCATCATGGGCGCGGATGCGGCCGAGTGGGCTGGCGAGCGCGCGGCGCTGGCGCTGCTGCAGGATGCCGGCATCGCCATCGACACCGCGCGTGCGTCGGAGCTCGAACGCAAGCTCGAAAAGCTCGCCGGCTTCCGCCAGGGCCTGGAGCGCGCCTTTCCCGTGCCGCAGGACTGGGCGGAGAACGCGGCCGACGACCTCGTCATCTGCCGCTGCGAGAACGTCACCGCCGGCACGTTGCGCCAGACCATCGCCAGCACCGGCGCCGACGAGATGAATCGCCTGAAGGCCCTGTCGCGCGTCGGCATGGGCCGCTGCCAGGGGCGCATGTGCGGCGCGGCCGCGGCCGAGATCCTCGCGCACGCGACGCGGCAGCCGCTGCAGCAGGTAGGCCGGCTGCGCGGGCAGGCGCCGATCAAGCCGATCCCGCTCCGGCTCGTGCCGGCCGAAGGGAGCGGCGCATGAGTTCGATCAGGAAGCTTCGCACCGACGTCGCCATCGTCGGCGGCGGCATCGTCGGCTCTTCCGCCGCGCTGGCCCTGCGCCGCATGGGCGTCGGCGTGGTTCTGCTGGAGCGCGACCTCTGCGGCTCACGTTCCAGCGGCGTGAACTACGGCGGCGTACGCCGCCAGGGCCGGCCGGTGAGCCAATTGCCGCTGGCGCAGCGCGCGCATCGCATCTGGGGCGGTCTTGCCGGGCTGCTGGGCACCGACGGCGAATACATCCGCTCGGGCCATTTCAAGATCGCGCGTAGCGAATCCGACATGGCCTCGCTGGAGCGCTACCGCGCGTTGAGCAGCGATTTCGACCTGGGCCTGGAGCTGATCTCCGGCGCGCGCCTGCGCGAGCAGTGCCCGTGGCTGGGTACGCGCGCGGTGGGTGGCTCGCTCTGCGCGGAAGACGGGCAGGCCAATCCGCGCCTGGTGTCGCCGGCCTTCGCGCTGGCGGCGCAGCGCGCGGGCGCGCAGGTCTTCGAGCGGCACAGGGTCGACGAGGTGGCGCACGACGGCGCCATGTTCATGGTGCGCAGCGGCAACGCGCTCGAAGTGCAGGCGCCGGTGCTGCTGAACTGCGCGGGCGCGTGGGCCGGCGCCATCGCCAGCCAGTTCGGCGAGACACCGCCGATGTACGCACGCAGCCCGCTGATGGCGGTGACCGAGCCGGTGCCGCATTTCATGAAATGGAGCCTGGGCGTGGAAGGCGGCGGCATCTACTGCCGGCAGGTGGAGCGCGGCAACGTGGTGCTGGGCGGCGGCTCCGGCATCACGCTCGACGCCGAACGCTCGCGCGCCGAGCGCGAAGGCATCGCCACGCTCGCGGTGCAGGCGATCGAACTGCTGCCGGTGCTGCGCCACGCGCACATCATCCGCACCTGGGGCGGCACCGAGGGCTACCTGCCCGACCGCGAACCGGTGCTGGGCCCAAGCCGCACCACGCCGGGCCTGTTCCACGGCTTCGGCTTCGCGGGCGCGGGCTTCCAGATCGGCCCGGCCGCCGGCGAGGTGCTGGCCGAGCTGGCGCGCGACGGCCGCACCGACACCCCCATCGACGCCTTCGCCATCGAGCGCTTCGACGGCGCCGACGAATCCCACACTGCATCCGCATCCCCCACCTGAACCTGAATGGAGAGCATCGCCATGTCCAAGAAGTCATCGATCAGAACCCTCCCGCTGCTGGCCGCGCTGCTCGCGGCCGCCGGCATCGCCGGCGCGCAGACCAAGACCCTCTACATCGGCATGAACGGCGGCACGATGGAGAAGGCGTACACGCAGTACGTCTTCCCGGCCTTCGAGAAGGCCTATGGCGCGAAGGTGGTGGTGGTGCCGGGCACCTCGTCCGACATCCTCGCCAAGGCACAGGCCAACAAGGACAAGCCGCAGATGCACGTGATGTTCCTCGACGACGGCGTGATGGTGCGCGCCATCGGCATGGGCCTGTGCCAGAAGCAGAAGCCCAGCCAGTCGCTCAGCGAGATCTACCCGGCCGCGCGCTTCAAGGACGACATGGCCAGCGGCGTGAGCCTGGGCATGACGGGCCTGGCCTACAACGCGAAGATGTTCAAGGAGAAGGGCTGGGCGCCGCCCACCTCCTGGATGGACCTGGCCGATGCGAAGTACAAGGGCAAGGTGGTGTTCCAGTCGGTGTCGTCGTCCTCCTTCGGGCTGCACGGCTTCCTGATGTTCAACCGCATCCAGGGCGGCAACGACAAGAACGTGGAGCCCGGCTTCAAGGCCTGGCCCACCACCATCGGGCCGAACGTGCTGGAGTACATCCCGAGCTCGGCCAAGCTCTCGGAGATGGTGCAGACCGGCGAGGCCGCGATCTTCCCGCTCACGCCCACGGCCGTGGCCGCGATGAAGAGCAAGGGCATTCCGGTGGAATACGCACCGCCCAAGGAAGGCGCGGTGGTGCTCATGGTCGGCCAGTGCGTGATCGCCAACAACACCGAGCCCGAGCTCTCGCAGAAGCTCGCCGAGTTCCTGCTGAGCCCGCTGGCGCAGGCCAACGTGCTGCAGTACGGCGCGCAGATTCCCACCAACCCGAAGGCGCCGGTGGTGGGCGACGGCGTGGCCCAGGTGGCGGACATCAACAAGTGGATGAAGACGGCAGTGACCATCGACTGGGAAAGCATCAACGCGAACCGCCCGGCGTGGAACGCGCGCTGGAACAAGACGATAGAAAAATAAAGCTCGCCCCCAGGCTGCGCGCACTTCGTGTCGCTTCGCCAACCCCCTACCGGGGGCAACACCTGAGGCCCGGCAAAGCCGGTTCCTCGGTGTTTCTGGCATCGGACCGGAGTCAGACCGAAGCTATGGCTTGGGAGTCTTGCGCAGCAGCACCGGCATGCACAGCAGGTAGACCACCGCGCCCGCCAGCCACGCGATGCCGGGAAAGCGCAGGCGAAAGGCGAAGTAGAGCTGGCTGATGAGCAGCGGACCGAACACAGAGGCCAGGCTGGAGAGGCTCGCGAGCACGCCCTGCAGCCGCCCCTGCTCGGCATCGCCCACGCGCGCCGAGAGCATCGACTGCAGCGCGGGCCCGCCGATGCCGCCCGTGCACAAGAGCGGCAGCAGTGCGAGCGCCATCCAGCCCTGCGTGGCGAAGGCCAGCAGCGCATAGGCGGTGCAGTCGGCCGCGGTGCCGATGGCGATGGCCGCGCGCTCGCCCCAGCGCTCGACGAGCGGGCCCGCGACGAAGCCCTGCATCAGCGCCTGGATCAGCCCGAAGACGGCGAGCGAGACGCCGACCATGGTGCTGTTCCAGGCGAACTTGTCCTCGCCGTAGAGCACCCAGGTCGTGCCGGCGACCTCGCCCACCAGCATCAGCACCGTGAACACGGCCAGGATCGGCAGCAGCGCGGGAAAGCTCTTCGCCCAGCGCAGCGGCGCGAGCGGATGCAGCACGCCGCGGTCGAAGGGTTGCGTGGCGAGCTTCGCCGGGCGCGACTCGCGCAGCAGCAGCAGGGCCGCGAGGAAGGTCAGGCCGTTGAGCACCGCGGCGGCGATGAAGGGCAGCCGCACGCCGTGGTCGCCGAGCACGCCGCCGAGCGCCGGCCCCGCGATGAAGCCGATGCCGAAGCAGGCGCCCATGCGGCCGAACCAGCGCGCGCGCTGGTTCTCGGGCATGAGGTCGGCGATGGCGGCCGAGGCCACCGCCATGTTGGCCCCGGTCATGCCGGCGATCGCGCGGCCCACGAACAGCATCCACAGCGACGGCGCAAAGGCCATGAAGAGCGCGTCGACGGCGGCGCCCGCCACCGAGACCAGCAGCACCGGGCGGCGGCCGAAGCGGTCGCTGAGAGCGCCGAGCACCGGCGCGCAGAGGAACTGCATCAGCGCGTAGAGCGAGAGGAATGCGCCGAAGCGCCAGCCGAGGTCGCCGGTATGGCCGACCTCGCGCAGCAGGCTGGGCACGATCGGCATGACCAGGCTGATGCCGATCGCGTCGAGCGTGACGATCGCGAGGATCACGGCATGCGCATGGCGGCCGGTCGCGAAAGGGGTTGGGAGGGTGCTTGAATTTATCATTGATAAGGAATTATCAGCGATAAATTCCAGGCTGTGAAGTACGCTCCCCGGTCGACATCGGCACGCACGCACATCGGAAGAATGAAACTGGACCGCGAAGTGATCCTCGAGACGGCGCTCACGCTGCTCGACGAGGTTGGAATGGACAAGCTCAGCACGCGGCTGCTGGCCGAGCGGCTCGGCGTGCAGCAGCCCGCGCTGTACTGGCACTTCAGGAACAAGCGCGCGCTGCTCGACGCGATGAACGGCGAGATCCTGCGCCGCGTGCACGAGCGCAAGCTCCCGGAGCCCGGCGAGACCTGGGACGCCTTTTTGCGCGAGAACGCCCGCAGCTTCCGCCGCGCGCTGCTGGCGCGTCGCGACGGTGCGCGGCTGCATGCGGGCTCGGAGCCCGATCCGGCCGATCTCGACATGGTCGAAGAGCAGCTCGCTTCGGTGGTCCGGCTGGGCCTGCCCGCGCCGCAGGCGATGACGCTGCTGATCGCGCTGGGCCGCTACACCGTGGGCTGCGTGCTGGAGCAGCAGGCGACACCGCCCGACGCGGCCGAGCAGCAGCAGGCGCTCGATGCCGCCGCGGCCTCGCGCCCGCTGCTGGCCGAGGCTTTCGCCAACTACCGCCGGGCCGGGCCCGACGCGCTGTTCGAGATCGGCATCGACCTCATGCTGGAAGGCGCGAAGGCGCGCATGGCGGGCAATGAGCCGCCCAAGCGCCGCACTGCCGCACCGCGCCGCTGAAGCCGATCAGCGGTTGTCCTCGACGATCCAGCCCGCGGCCTTCTCGGCCATCATGAGCGTCGGGCTGTTGGTGTTGCCGCTGGTGATGGTGGGCATCGCGCCAGCATCCACCACGCGCAGGCCCTGCACGCCGCGCACGCGCAGGCGCGAATCGAGTACCGCCGCGGGGTCGTTGTCCGCCCCCATCCTGGTGGTGCCCACCGGATGGAAGATGGTGGTGGCGATGTCGCCGGCCAGGCGCGCCAGGTCCTCGTCGGTCTGGTATTGCACGCCGGGCTTCCATTCCTCGGGCTTGTACTTGGCAAGCGCGGGCTGCTGCGCGATGCGGCGCGTGACGCGCAGCGACTCGGCCGCCACCTTGCGGTCCTCGTCGGTGCTCAGGTAGTTGGGCGCGATGGCCGGCGCGTCCTCGAAGCGGTTGCTGCGGATGCGCACCGAGCCCCGGCTCGTCGGGTTGAGGTTGCACACGCTCGCGGTGAAGGCCGGGAAGCTGTGCAGCGGATCGCCGAAGGCATCGAGCGACAGCGGCTGCACGTGGTACTGCAGGTTGGGCCATTCGCGGTCTGGCGAGCTGCGCGTGAAGGCGCCAAGCTGCGAGGGCGCCATGCTCATCGGGCCGCTGCGCTTGAGCACGTATTCGAGGCCGATCTTCGCCTTGCCGATCATCGACGAGGCCATCACGTTGAGCGTGGGCGCGCCGGAAATCTTGTAGACCGCGCGGATCTGCAGGTGGTCCTGCAGGTTGGCGCCGACGCCGGGCGCGTCGACCACCACGTCGATGCCGTGCTGCCTCAGCAGCTCGGAGGGCCCCACGCCCGAGAGCTGCAGGATCTGCGGCGAGCCGATGGCGCCGGCGCTCAGCACCACTTCGCGCGTGGCGCGCACCGTGACCTTCTCGGTGCCGTTCCACACCTCGGCGCCGGTGCAGCGGCGCGTGCCGTCGGGCTGCGTCTCGAAGAGCAGGCGCGAGACCTGCGCGCCGGTCCAGAGCTCGAAGTTGGGCCTGCCATAGCAGGTCGGACGCAGGAAGGCCTTGGCGGTGTTCCAGCGCCAGCCGTTCTTCTGATTGACCTGGAAGTAGCCCACACCCTCGTTGTTGCCGCGGTTGAAGTCGGTGGAGTGCGGCACGCCGGCCTGCACCGCGGCTTCGGCGAATGCGTCGAGGATGTCCCAGCGCAGGCGCTGTTTCTCGACGCGCCACTCGCCGCCCGCGCCGTGCATCTCGTCGGCGCCCAGGTAGTGGTCTTCGTGCTTCTTGAAGGCCGGCAGCACGTTCTGCCAGCGCCAGCCGTCGTCGCCGGTGAGGTCGGCCCAGTGCTCGTAGTCGCGCGACTGGCCGCGCATGTAGATCATGCCGTTGATGCTGGAGCAGCCGCCCAGCGTCTTGCCGCGCGGATAGCGCAGCACCCGGCCGTTGAGGCCCGCGTCGGGCTCGGTGCTGTAGAGCCAGTCGGTGCGGGGGTTGCCGATGCAGTACAGGTAGCCGACCGGGATGTGGATCCAGTGGTAGTCGTCCTTGCGGCCCGCCTCGATGAGCAGCACGCGCCGGTTCTTGTCGGCGCTCAGGCGGTTCGCCATGAGCGAGCCGGCGGTGCCGGCGCCGATGACGATGTAGTCGAAGGTGGTCTCGCTCAAGTGGTTGTCTCCTTCTGCTTCGTTCTTGTTTGCTCAGGGCGCCGCACCGCGCCGATGCCAGTATCTGCCAGTACCAGTGCTCCCGCGGAACCGGCTCCGCCGGGCCGCCGGGAGCGCCCCCTCGAGGGGGGATGCGAGCGACACGAAGTGCGCGAGAGTCGGGGGTGGACTTATTTCGCAGTGGGCATGACGAACTCGGCGCCCTTGCCGATGCTTTCCGGCCAGCGCTGCATCACCGACTTCTGCTTCGTGTAGAAGCGCACGCCCTCTTCGCCGTAGGCGTGCATGTCGCCGAACAGCGATCGCTTCCAGCCGCCGAAGCCGTGCCAGGCCATGGGCACCGGGATCGGCACGTTGATGCCGACCATGCCCACCTGGATGCGGCGGCTGAATTCGCGCGCCACGTTGCCGTCGCGGGTGAAGCAGCTCACGCCGTTGCCGAACTCGTGCGCGTTGACGAGGTCGATCGCGTCCTTGAAGTTGGCCACGCGCACGCAGCTGAGCACCGGGCCGAAGATCTCTTCCTTGTAGATGCGCATCTCGGGCGTGACGTGGTCGAAGAGCGTGCCGCCCATCCAGAAGCCATCGCCGCAGCCTTCGCCCGCCTGGTTGCCGTCGAACTTGCGGCCGTCCACCAGCAGCTTCGCGCCTTCCTTCTCGCCCAGGTCGATGTAGCCGGTGATGCGCTCGTGCGCGGCGCGGGTGACGATGGGGCCCATCTCGGCCGCGAGGTTCTCGCCATCGAGCACCTGCAGCGTCTTCGTGCGCTCGATGAGCTTGGGAATGATCTTGTCGGCCACGTCGCCCACCAGCACCGCCACGCTGATGGCCATGCAGCGCTCGCCGGCCGAGCCGTAGCCGGCGCCGATCAGCGCGTCCACGGTCTGGTCGATGTCGGCATCGGGCATCACCACCATGTGGTTCTTCGCGCCGCCCAGGGCCTGCACGCGCTTGCCGTGGCGGGCGCCGGTCTCGTAGATGTAGTTGGCGATGGGCGTGGAGCCGACGAAGCTGATGGCCTTGACGTCGGGGTGCTCCAGCAGCGCGTCGACCGCGGCCTTGTCGCCCTGCACCACGTTGAACACGCCGTCGGGCAGGCCGGCTTCCTTCAGCAGCTCGGCGATGCGCAGCGAGGGCGTCGGGTCGGTCGGGCTGGGCTTGAGGATGAAGGTGTTGCCCGCGGCGATGGCCACCGGGAACATCCACATCGGCACCATCACCGGGAAGTTGAAGGGCGTGATGCCGGCGACCACGCCCAGGGGCTGGCGCAGCGTCCAGTTGTCGATGCCGGTGCTGACCTGGTCGGTGTAGTCGCCCTTGAGCAGCTGCGGGATGCCGCAGGCGAACTCGACGATGTCGATGCCGCGGCTGACTTCGCCCTGCGCGTCGGTGAAGACCTTGCCGTGCTCGGCGGTGATCATGTGGGCCAGCTCGTCCTTGTGCTCGTTGAGCAGCTGCAGGAACTTGAACATCACGCGCGCGCGGCGGATCGGCGGCGTGTCGGCCCAGGCCGGGAAGGCGGCCCGCGCGGCTGCGACGGCGGCCGAGACCTGGTCCGCATTGGCCAGGCCGACCTTGCCGGTGACGGCGCCGGTGGCAGGGTTGGTCACGTCCTGCGTGCGGCCGGAGGTGTTGGCGGCGGGCTTGCCGGCGATGAAGTGGTCGATGGAAGTAGGCATGGGGAGAACCCTGATGGAGGCGGTGTCGGGAGGAAGAGTGCGGCCAGTTTAGGCAGCGCGTTGTTCCCCGCCTAGTCACGATGCTTGAACTTATTGTTCGCATTGGCGAACAATGCAGGCATGAAACCCCAAAATATCGAGTCGCTCTGGACGCACCTGCACTGGCTCACGGTGCTGGCGCAGCAGGGCAGCTTCACCGCCGCCGCGCTGCGCCTGGGCGTGAGCAAGGCGGCCATGAGCCAGCGCATCGCCGAGCTCGAACGCGCGGCCGGCGCGCCGTTGGTGCAGCGCACCACGCGCAGCGTGCGACTCACCGAGGCCGGCCAGCGGCTGGTGGAAGACATGCGCGGCCCCTTCGAGCAGATCGCCCACAGCTTCGCCGGCGTGCGCGACCTCGCGGGCGTGCCGCGCGGGCTGGTGCGGGTGACCGCGCCGGTGGCCTTCGCGCGCCAGCAGCTGGTGCCCAGGCTGGCCGAGTTCCTGCGCGCGCAGCCCGAGGTGCGCATCGAGCTCGACCTGTCGGACCGGCTCAGCTCGCTCGCGATGGAGGGCTTCGACCTCGCGATCCGCCATACGGCCGCGCCGCCCGACACGCACGTGGCCTGGACGCTGTGCGAAACGCGTTCGGTGCTGGTGGCCAGCCGCGCCTACCTGCGCCGCCGCGGCACGCCGCGCGAGCCCCAGGCGCTGGCCGGCCACGACTGCCTGCACTACCCCCGCGCCCAGGAAACGCCGACCTGGCACTTCGAGACCAAGTCTTCGGCGCCTCGCATCACGGTGCCGGTGTCGGGGCCGCTGGTCGCCAACAACAGCGAGGCGCTGCGCGACGCGGCCCTGAGCGGCCTGGGCATCGCGCTGGTGCCCGACTTCAGCGCGCAGGCGGCGCTGCAGTCGGGCAAGCTGCAGCAGGTGCTGCCGCAATGGCGCTCGGTGGGCGCCTTCGGCGAGCGCCTGTATGCAATACGCCCCTACGCCACGCACGTGCCGCAGGCGGTGACGGCTTTCGTGGGCTGGCTGCGCGAGGCGCTCTCCGATGGCTTCGCGCCCTGAGGAAATCATGAAGAAACGGCGTGGTGCCCTACGCGAACGAAGGGTCTGGCGCACCTTGACCGCGGATGCACGCGGTTACGATGCGCGCACCCGGCACGGGTTTTGTTAACTTTCCCCCTCACCCGCCTCACTTATTTCTCATCCAGCCATGTCTCCCGCTCCATCGCCTGCCGACGCCTCCGCCGCCGACAGCGCGTGGCCCCGCGTCGGGCAACGTGAGCAGGAGGGCCGCCAATGGACGGTGGCCAGCGGCCGCTGGACCACGCTGGCGATGTCATCCAAGCCGGCATGGCAGGCGCTGGACCAGAGCCTGAAGGCGGCCCCGCCGGCCGACGACCGTGCCTGGGACCTGCGGCCCATCGAGCAACTCGACCACATCGGCGCGCAGCTGCTGTGGGAGCACTGGCGCCATGAGTGGCCCGTCACCATCGAGTTGTCGCCGCAGCACAAGGCCGTGCTCGACCAGGTGGCGCAGTACACCGTCGCGACGCCCGACGAGCCCTCGCCCACGCTGAACGACCGCATCCGCGCGTTCTCGCACAACGGGCCGCGCGTGATGTACGTGGTGCGCGACTTCACCGCGCTGATCGGCCAGCTCGCGCTCGACCTGTGCCGGCTGGCACGCGCGCCGCACCGCGGACCGTGGCGCGATTTCTCCGGGCACCTGTATCAGTTCGGCGCGACGGCGCTGCACATCACGGCGCTGGTCGGCCTGCTGATCGGCGTGGTGCTGGCCTACCTGATCTCGCAGCAGCTGCGCCAGTACGGCGCCGAGACCTTCGTGGTGAACATCCTCGGGCTCTCGCTGATCCGCGAGCTGGGGCCGGTGCTGGCCGCCGTGCTGATCGCCGGCCGCTCGGGCTCCGCCATCACGGCGCAGATCGGCGTGATGCGCGTGACCGAAGAGCTCGACGCGATGCGCGTGATGGGCATCCCGCACGGCTTTCGCCTGGTGATGCCGCGCGTGCTGGCGCTGGCCATCGCAATGCCGCTGATCAGCCTGTGGACTTCGATGGCCGCGCTCGCGGGCGGCATGCTCGCGGCCGACGCTGCCCTCGACATTTCGCCGGCCTATTTCCTCTCGGCCCTGCCGCGCGCGGTGCCGATCTCGAACCTGTGGCTGGCCATGGCCAAGTCGGCGGTATTCGGCATCCTGATCGCGCTGATCGGCTGCCACTTCGGCATGAAGGTCAAGCCCAACACCGAGAGCCTCGGGCGCGGCACGACCTCGTCGGTGGTCACGTCGATCACCGCGGTGATCCTGGTCGACGCCCTCTTCGCCGTGCTCTTCAAAGGTATCGGCTTCCGCGCATGAGGGCGTGAAACCATGAGCATGCCCGTGCGCCCCGACACCGACGCCACCGTGGTGGACATCCGCGGGCTGTGGACCGTGTTCCAGAGCGCCGACGGCGAGCAGGTGGTGCACCGCGACCTGCAGCTGCACATCGACCGCGGCGAGGTGCTCTCGCTGGTCGGCGGCTCGGGCACGGGCAAGACGGTGCTGCTGCGCCAGATTCTCGGGCTGGAGAAGCCCACGCGCGGCCACGTGGAGGTGCTGGGCCAGGAGCCCGGCGAGCTCAGCGCCTCGGGCGCGGCCAACGTGGGCATGCTGTTCCAGCACGGCGCGCTGTTCTCGGCCTTCAGCGTGCTGGAGAACATCGCCTTTCCGCTGCGCGAGCTGAAGCTGCTGCCCGACGAGCTCATACGCCACGCGGCGCTGGTGAAGCTGCAGATGGTGGGCCTGGGCCCGCAGCACGCCAACAAGAGCCCGGCCGATCTCTCGGGCGGCATGATCAAGCGCGTGGCGCTGGCGCGCGCGCTCATCATGGACCCGCCGCTGCTGCTGCTGGACGAACCCACAGCCGGCCTCGACCCCGAGGCCTCCGACAGCTTCTGCGACCTGCTGCGCGGCCTGCACCGCGAACTGGGCCTCACGGTGGTGATGGTCACGCACGACCTGGACACGCTGTTCGACCTGAGCACCCGCATCGCGGTGCTGGCCGACCAGAAGGTGATCGTCACGGGCGCGGCGCGCGATGTCATCGCGTACCCGCATCCCTTCATCCACGAATACTTTCTCGGCGGGCGCGGCCAGCGCGCCCTCGAAGCGCTGCATGACAAGCCGGCCCCCGAGCGGGCCGCTGAAAGGTAGGTAGCCACCATGGAAAACAAGGCCCACGCACTCGCCGCCGGCGCCTTCGTGCTCGGACTGATCGCCGCGCTCGTCGCGCTGGTGGTCTGGTTCACGCGCGACAACACCGTGCGCAACATCTACGAGCTCTCCACGCGGGACGCGGTCAGCGGCCTGCAGCCGCAGGCCATGGTGCGCTACCGCGGCATCGCGGTGGGCAAGGTGGCGTCGATCGACTTCGACCCCAAGGTCAAGGGCAACGTGCGGGTGCGCATCACGGTCGACGAGCGCGTGCCGCTCACCACCTCCAGCTTCGCCACGCTGAGCTACCAGGGCGTGACCGGCCTGGCCTTCATCGCGCTGGACGACAAGGGCGAATCGACCGTCGCGCTCAAGCCCAACAACGACGACCCGCCGCGCATTCCGCTCAAGCCCTCGATGCTGGCGCAGCTGCAGGACCGCGGCGAGGCCATCATCAACCAGGTCGAGGAAGTGACCAAACGCGCCAACCAGCTGCTGAGCGATCCCAACCAGAAGCGCGCGGCCGACGCGCTGGAGAACATCGCGGCCGCTTCGGCCAGCGCCAACACGCTGCTCAAGACGCTCGACAACACGGTGAAGACCGGCCTGAACCCTGCGCTGACGAAGCTGCCCGACACCATGGCCTCCGTGAAGAAGGCCGCCGGCGACGTCTCGCGCGTGGCCAACAACTTCAACACCACCGTGGGCCGCCTGAACGCGCCCGACGGCCCGGTCGAGCGGCTGAGCGACGGCACCAAGGCGCTGGCGCAGGCGGTCGATTCGTTCAACGCCGCCACGCTGCCGCGCGTGAACCGCGTGGCCGACGACACCTCGCACGCGGTGCGCCGGCTGGGCCGCGCGGCGGACAGCATCAACGACAACCCGCAATCGCTGCTGTTCGGCAACGGCGGCGCGGCCGCGGGCCCGGGCGAGCCGGGCTTCCAGGCGCCGGCCGCGACGCGGCCCTGATTCCCGACCGAGGGAGGATCACCGACCATGAACGCCATTCGCAAGACCCCCGCCGCCCTCGCGCTCGGCTGCGCCCTGCTGCTGGCCGCGGGCTGCGGCGCGCTGCCCGACAAGCCCGCGCGCGCCACGCTCTACGACTTCGGCCCCGGCCCGGCGATGCCGGCCCCGGCCGCCGCGCCGGCCAGCCTCCCGACGCTCTCGCTGGCCGAGTTCGAGAGCAACACCCGCCTCGAAGGCACGCAGATCCTCTACCGCCTGGGCTACGCCGACGCCAACGAGCTGCGGCCCTACGGCCAGTCGCGCTGGAGCCTGCCGCCCTCGCAGCTGCTGCGCCAGCGGCTGCGCGACACGCTCTCGGAGCGCCGCATGGTGCTCGGCCCCGAAGAGGCGGCCACCATCTCGCGCGGCCGTGGCGAGGCGCCGGACACGCTGCGCATCTCGCTGGACGAGTTCAGCCACTACTTCGAGTCGGCGAGCGCCAGCGTGGGCCTGGTGCGCCTGCGCGCCACGCTGGTCCGCACCTCGACCGGCGGCGACCGGGTGCTGGGCCAGCGCCTGTTCACCGTGCGCCGCCCCGCGCCCAGCGCGGATGCGCCCGGCGGCGTGAAGGCGCTGATCGCGGCCAGCGACGCGGCCGTGGCCGAGGTCGTGCAGTGGGTGGACCAGTTGCAGCAGCAACAGCCGCGGCAGTAATCTGCGGCACCACACGGAAAGGAAGGAGCCTCGCCTCATGAACGCAACACGCATCGTCGGCATCCTGCTGATCGTGGCCGGCATCGCCGTGCTGGCCATGGGCAGCTTCAGCTTCACCAAGGAAACCCACCAGGCCAAGCTGGGGCCGCTGGAGTTCTCGGTGAAGGAGAAGGAAACGGTCAACCTGCCGGTGTGGGCCGGCGTGGCGGTGATCGTGGTGGGCGGGGCGCTGGTGCTGCTGGGGGGCCGGAAGGGCTGAGCGCCCTCAGCTTCTGGAGCCCGGCACACCCGCCAGCAACTGCGGCAGCAGGTCTTCGGAAAGACCGCGCAGCACCACGGACGCCGCGTCGTCCAGGTGCGGCAGCGGCTCCAGGTTCAGCGTGATGAGCCGCGCGCCGTGCGCGAGGGCGGTCTGCGGCAGCTCGGCCGCCGGATAAACGATGGTGGTGCTGCCCACCACCATGAACAGGTCGCACTCCTGCGCCGCCACCTGCGCGTCGAGCAGCACGCCGGCATTCAGCATCTCGCCGAACATCACCACGTCGGGCCGCGCGTGCGAGCCGCAGCGCAGGCAGCGGTGGAAAGGCCAGGGACCGCTTCTGTTGCCGCAGCGGTCGCAGCGCCAGCGGCGCAGCGAGCCGTGCAGCTCCAGCACGTCCTGGCCGCCGGCCAGCGTGAGCAGGCCGTCGACGTTCTGCGTCACCAGCCGCGTGGCGGGGCGCAGCCGCTGCAGCAGCGCGAGCGCGGTGTGGCCCGGGTTGGGCTGGGCCGACTCGATCACCGACTGGCGCTGCCCCCAGAACTTCGTGAAGCCCGACGGGTCGCGCGCCAGGTCTTCGGCGTGGGAGAACTGCAGGGCGTTCTGGCTCTTCCAGAGGCCGTCGGCATCGCGGTAGGTGGGAATGCCGGAGGCGCGCGACAGGCCCGCGCCCGAGAAAACGACGATGCGGCGGGCGTTGGCCAGCAGTTCGGTGGCCGCGTGAACAGGGGAGGAAAAGGAAGAAGAAATATCCGGTGTGACTGGCGTCGTCATCTCTCTGTTCTGGGGGGAGCTGGCGCGGCGGCTGCGGCGCCCAGGCGCTGCGACACGGTATCGGCGCAGGCCTTGAGCGCACGGGAAATCTCGCCGTCCCACGCGGTGTCGAAGATGCCGGCCGGGCCGATGGCGGTGACGGCCAGCACGATAGCGCCGGTGTGATCGAAGACGGGCGCGGCCATGGCGCTGACGCCTTCGATGACCTCGCCGTCGGAGCGGCTGATGCCGTGCCCGCGCACCTCCTGCAGCTGGCGCTCGAAGTCGCCCCAGGAGGGCAGCGGCTGCACCGGCGGCATGCCGGCCGGGGGCGTGGGCTCGCCGCCCTTGCGCTGCTTCTGACGCTGGCGCTCTTCCTCGAGCATCCGGCGCACCACGCCCTCGTCGAGATAGGCCGCGAACACCCGCCCCGAGGCCGTGTTGGTGAGCGAGAACACCGTGCCGTGCCGCATGTTCACGTGCACCGGCGAGGGCGACTCGGCCGTGCGCACGATGGTCGCGCCGCGCGCGCCCCACACGGCCAGCGCCACGGTGTGGCCGATCTGCTGCGCGAGCTGGCCGATCAGCGGCGTGGCGATGTGCACCGGGTCGGCCTGCTGCAGGCTGATGAGGCCCAGTTGCAAGGCGAGCGGGCCGAGCAGATAGTGGCCGCTGGCGCGGTCCTGCTCGATGAGGCCCAGCCGCCCGAAGCTGACCATGTACGGGTGCGCCTTGGCCGCCGTCATGTCGGCCTCGCGCGCCAGGTCCTTCAGCGCCATGGGGCGGCCGTGATGCACCAGCGCGCGCAGCAGCTGGCCGCCGACTTCGATGCTCTGGATGCCGCGCTGGGCGCGGTCGCTGTCACTGGCTGCCATGGCCGGCCTCGCCTTCTGGTCGTTCGTTCATGAAGAAGGGATTAGACATTAACTGATCTGCGGCTTACACTGCGCCCATTCGTTAACTGCAAATTCGTTCGACTTAGACGAATTTCAAATTCCACCCCACCGACGGAGACACCCCGATGAGCCAAGCCAAGAAATTCGCCAGCCAGGCCGACATGGAAGAGAAGAAGGTCACCTTCAGCCAGATCTCGGAACATGCCTGGGCCTACACCGCCGAGGGCGATCCCAACACCGGCATCGTGATCGGCGACGACTGCGTGCTGGTGGCCGACACCCAGGCCACCCCCGCCATGGCGGCCGACGTGGTGCGCCGCATCCGCGAGGTGACCGACAAGCCCATCAAGTACGTGGTGCTCACCCACTACCACGCGGTGCGCGTGCTGGGCGCGGCCGGCTACGGGGCCGAGCACATTCTGGCCAGCCAGGACACGCGCGACCTGATCGTCGAGCGCGGCGAGCAGGACAAGGCCAGCGAGATCGGCCGCTTCCCGCGCCTGTTCCAGAACGTCGAGACCGTGCCGCCGGGCCTGACCTGGCCCACCATGACCTTCACCGGCAAGATGACCCTGTGGCTGGGCAAGCTCGAGGTGCAGCTGATCCAGCTCGGGCGCGGCCACACCAAGGGCGACACCGTCGTCTGGCTGCCGCAGGAGCGCACGCTGCTGTCGGGCGACCTGGTCGAGTTCGGCGCCACGCCGTACGCGGGCGACGCCTACTTCAAGGACTGGCCGCAGACGCTGGACAACATCGCCGCGCTCAAGCCCGTGGCGCTGGTGCCGGGCCGCGGCGCCGCGCTGACCACGCCGGCCGAAGTGACAGAGGGCCTGACGGGCACGCGCGACTTCATCTCCGACGTCTACGCCAGCGTGCAGGAAGGCGTGAAGGCCGGGCGCGACCTGAACGCGGTCTACAAGGAGACCTACGAAAAGCTCAAGCCCAAGTACAGCCAGTGGGTGATCTTCGACCACTGCATGCCCTTCGACGTGAGCCGCGCCTACGACGAGGCCTCGGGCCACGCCGACCCGCGCATCTGGACGGCCGAGCGCGACGTCGAGATGTGGAAGGCCCTCGAGGGCTGATTCCGCATTGCTCCCTCCCCCGCTGGGGGAGGGTTGGGGTGGGGGCAGGCAGAGCACCCGAAGTGAACGCCGTCGTGCCCCCATCCCGGCCTTCCCCCAGCGGGGGAAGGAGCAAGACAAGACCAAAGACACGGAGACAACACGTGATCGACTATCAGAGCCTGCGCTTCGACTACAAGCGCCACGCCGACCAGGACGCGGCGGCACCGGCGCGCCATCCCGTCGTGATCGTCGGCGCGGGCCCCGTGGGCCTCACGCTGGCCATCGACCTCGCGCTGCGGCAGGTGCCCGTGGTGCTGCTCGACAACGACAACACGCTCTCCAGCGGCTCGCGCGCGATCTGCTTCGCCAAGCGCACGCTGGAGGTGTTCGACCGCCTGGGCTGCGGCGACCGCATGGTCGACAAGGGCGTGTCGTGGAACGTGGGCAAGGTGTTCTTCCATGACGAGCAGGTCTACCGCTTCGACCTGCTGCCCGAGCCCGGCCACGAGCGCCCGGCCTTCATCAACCTGCAGCAGTACTACGTCGAGGGCTACCTCGTCGAGCGCGCGGCGGCGCTGCCGCTGGTCGACCTGCGCTGGAACAACAAGGTCACCGGCATCGAGCAAAGCGACGGCGGCGCGGTGCTGACGGTGGAAACGCCCGAGGGCAGCTACCGGCTGCAGGCCGACTACGTGGCCGCCTGCGACGGCTCGCGCTCCAGCACGCGCCAGATGCTCGGCCTGGAAGCCAAGGGCCGCGTGTTCCGCGACCGCTTCCTGATCGCCGACATCACGATGGACGCCGACCTGCCGACCGAGCGCCGCTTCTGGTTCGACCCCTCGTTCCACCCCGGCCAGAGCGTGCTGCTGCACAAGCAGGCCGACGGCATGTGGCGCGTGGACTTCCAGCTCGGCTGGGACGCCGACCCGGTGGAAGAGCGCAAGCCCGAGAACATCACGCCGCGCGTGCGCGCGCTGCTCGACAGCATCGGCTTCGAGGGCGTGCAGTTCCGCATCGGCTGGGCCAGCGTCTACACCTTCGCCTGCCAGCGCATGGAGCGCTTCCGCCACGGGCGCGTGCTGTTCGCGGGCGACTCGGCCCACGGCGTGTCGCCCTTCGGCGCGCGCGGCGCCAATTCGGGCGTGCAGGACGCCGACAACCTCGCCTGGAAGCTCGCCGCCGTGGTGCAGGGCAACGCGCCCGATGCGCTGCTCGACAGCTACGCCAGCGAGCGCGAGTACGCCGCCGACGAGAACATCCGCAATTCCACCCGCGCCACCGACTTCATCACGCCCAAGAGCGAGGTGAGCCGCCTCTTCCGCGACGCGGTGCTGGAGCTGACGAAGCGCCACGCCTTCGCGCGCACGCTGGTCAACAGCGGCCGGCTGTCGGTGCCTTCGGTGCTGCGCGATTCGCCGCTGAACACGCCCGACGCCGACGCCTTTACGGGCGCGATGGTGCCCGGCGCCGCCGCGGCCGACGCGCCCGTGGTGCATGCCGACGGCAGCACCGGCTGGCTGCTGCGCGAATGCCATGTCGCGCAGTTCACGGCGCTGGTGTTCGGCCAGGGCGAGGCGGCCGAGCGCAGCCTGGCCGCGCTGAGGGCCAGCGACCGGCCGCTGCACGTGGTGCGCATGGAAGACGGCGCCCGCGGCAGCGAGTTCGCCGCGCAGCGCTACGACGCCCGCCCCGGCACCGTGTACCTGCTGCGCCCCGACCAGCACGTGTGCGCGCGCTGGCGCGCCCCGTCGGCGGCGCAGGTGCGCAACGCCGTCGATCGTGCGCTCGGCAAACACTGAGGGAACGAACCCATGACCGCATCCACCCCCAAGCTGATCACCGAAGCGCACCTGGAGGCGCCCGACGATTTCTACGAGGCGCTGATCGACGCGCACCAGGGCCTGAGCACCGACGAGAGCAACGCCTACAACGCGCGCCTCGTGCTGGTGCTGGCCAACCACATCGGCTCGCTCGCCGTGCTGCGCGAAGCGCTCGCGGCTGCGAAGTAGGCACTCGGATGCGGACAGCCGAACGCAGAGGACGCGAAGGTTTCGCGAAGGACGCAGAAAGGAATTTCAAAATTTCTTTCCTTGTCTCTTTCGCGCTCTTCGCGAAACCTTCGCGTCCTCCGCGTCCCGACCCCGCCTTCCACCCCCATTCAAGTCAATCCATGAGGACCACATGACCGCCGCAACCTCCTCCACCGAGCGCCGCTACCAGAGCGGCTTCGGCAACGAATACGCCTCCGAGGCCGTGCCCGGCGCGCTGCCGCAGGGCCGCAACAATCCGCAGCGCGGACCTCTCGACCTCTACACCGAGCTGCTCTCCGGCACCGCCTTCACCGCGCCGCGCCACGAGAACCGCCGCACCTGGCTCTATCGCCGCCAGCCCTCGGTGGTGTCGGGCCGCTACCAGTCCTATGCGCAGCCGCTGTGGACCACCGGCGCCGACCGCGAGATCGCGCTGCCGCCCGAGCCGCTGCGCTGGCATCCGCAGCCGCTGGACGGCGCGGAGAACGCCGACTTCATCGACGGCATGCGCACCATCGCGGCCAACGGCGATGCCGAGTCGCAGGTCGGCATCGGCTCGCTGATGTACCTCGCCGGCCGCTCGATGGAGCGCCGCGCCTTCGTCAACGCCGACGGCGAGATGCTGGTGGTGCCGCAGCAGGGCCGCCTCGTCATCACCACCGAGCTGGGCGTGCTCGACGTGAAGCCCGGCGAGATCGCGGTGCTGCCGCGCGGCATGGCCTTCAAGGTCGCATTGCCCGACGGCCTTTCGCGCGGCTACGTCTGCGAGAACTACGGCGCGCACTTCCGCCTGCCGGAGCTGGGCCCGATCGGCTCGAACGGCCTGGCCAACGCGCGCGACTTCCAGGCACCGGTGGCGGCCTTCGAGACGGAGGAAGGCGGCTACGAGATCGTCAAGAAGTTCGGCGGCCGCTTCTGGCAGGCGCCGATGAAGCAGTCGCCCTTCAACGTGGTGGCCTGGCACGGCAACCTGTCGCCGGTGAAGTACGACACGGCGCACTTCATGGTGATCGGCTCGATCAGCTTCGACCATCCCGATCCGTCGATCTTCACCGTGCTGACCTCGCCCAGCGACACGCCCGGCACGGCCAACTGCGACTTCGTGATCTTCCCGCCGCGCTGGATGGTGATGGAGAACACCTTCCGTCCGCCGTGGTTCCACCGCAACCTGATGAGCGAGTTCATGGGCCTGGTGCTGGGCGAGTACGACGCCAAGCCCGGCGGCTTCAAGCCCGGCGGCGCGAGCCTGCACAACTGCATGGTGCCGCACGGCCCCGACGAGGAAGCCTTCGACAAGGCCACCCACGCCGACCTCAAGCCGCACAAGCTGGACAACACGCTGGCCTTCATGTTCGAGAGCCGCTATCGCTTCGTGCCGACGAACTTCGCGCTGAAGAGCCCCGCGCTGGACACCGACTACGCCGACTGCTGGGCGGGCCTCAAGGATCAATTCAAGGCATGAAGACCGTGTTCACCCTCACGCGCCGCGCTGCGGCCATGGCGCTGCTCGCCGCTCCCTTCCTCGCGCACGCGGCCGACTACCCCTCCAAGCCCATCCGCTTCATCGTGCCCTACACGCCCGGCGGCACCACCGACCTGGTGGCGCGTACCGTGGGCCAGAAGGTGTCGGAGAAGCTGGGCCAGCCGGTGCTGATCGACAACCGCGGCGGCGCTGGCGGCAACATCGGCATGGACGCGGTGGCCAAGGCCGCGCCCGACGGCTACACCATCGGCTTCGGCGCGATCTCCACCAATGCGTTGAACCCGCACATCTACAAGTCGATGGCCTTCGATCCGCGCAAGGACTTCACCGCCATCAGCCTGCTTGGCACCTCGACCATCGTGCTCGAAGTGCCGGCGGCCTCGGCCGTGAAGTCGGTGCCCGAGCTGATCGCCGCCGCGAAGAAGAACCCCGGCCTGCCCTACGCCACCGCGGGCGCCGGCACCTCGATGAACCTGGCGGGCGTGATGTTCGCGCAGATGACCGGCACCGAGCTCGTCCACGTCGCCTACAAGGGCAGCGGCCCGGCCATCACCGACATGCTGGGCAACAACATCGGCGTGATGTTCGACAACCTGCCGGCCTCGCTGCCGCACATCCAGGCCGGCAAGCTGCGCGCGCTGGCGGTGGCCGGCCCGGCGCGCTCGCCCTCGCTGCCCGACGTGCCGACCATGGCAGAGGCGGGCCTGAAGGGCTACGCGCTGGAGCCGTGGTTCGGCGTGTACGGCCCGGCGAAGCTGCCGGCGCCGGTGGTGAAGGCGCTGAACGAGGCTTTCGTCGAAGCGCTCGCGATGCCCGACGTGAAGGCCAAGCTGGCGCAGGCCGGCTTCTCGCCGCGCGGCTCCACGCCGCAGGAGCTCACCACGCTGACCGAGACCGAATACCAGCGCCTGGGCGATGTGGCGAAGAAGGCCGGCATGACCGCAGACTGAACACAGACAGATCAAGTACAGAAAGACATCCATGACCGCACTGAACGCCACCCATGACCCGAAGCTGCGCAGCTGGGTCGCATCGGCCAACGAGGCCGGCACCGACTTCCCGATCCAGAACCTGCCCTTCGGCCGCTTCCGCACCGCCGGCAGCAGCGAGGCCTTCCGCATCGGCGTCGCCATCGGCGACCAGGTGCTGGACCTGCGCGCCACCGGCCTGGTCGACACCGACGACATGAACGTGCTGATGAACGCCGGCACGAAGGAACGCCAGGCGCTGCGCGCCGCCATCTCGGCGGGCCTGGCCGAAGGCAGCGACAAGCAGGCCGCCTGGTCGAAGGCGCTGCTGCCGCAGGCCAGGGCCGAGATGACGGTGCCCTGCCGCATCGGCGACTACACCGACTTCTACACGGGCATTCACCACGCCACCACCATCGGCAAGCTGTTCCGCCCCGACCAGCCGCTGATGCCCAACTACAAGTGGGTGCCCATCGGCTACCACGGCCGCGCCTCGTCCATCGGTGTGAGCGGCCAGGTCTTCAAGCGCCCGCAGGGCCAGACCAAGGCGCCCGACGCGGCCGAGCCGAGCTTCGGCCCGTCGAAGCGGCTGGACTACGAGCTGGAGCTGGGCTTCTTCATCGGCCGCGGCAACGCGCAGGGCGAACCCATCGCCATCGCCGACGCCGAGGAGCACCTGTTCGGCGTGACGCTGCTCAACGACTGGTCGGCGCGCGACCTCCAGGCCTGGGAATACCAGCCGCTCGGCCCCTTCCTGTCGAAGAACTTCGCGAGCACGCTGTCGCCGTGGCTCGTGACGATGGAGGCGCTGGCGCCCTTCCGCTCGAAGTTCGAGCGCCCCGCCGGCGACCCGCAGCCGCTGCCGTACCTCGACTCGGCCTCCAACCGCGAGAGCGGCGCGCTCGACATCACGCTCGAAGTGCTGCTGCAGACCGCGAAGATGCGCGCCGAGGGCGTGGCGCCCGTGCGCCTGACGCGCGGCAACACCACCGAGGCGGCCTACTGGACGGCAGCGCAGCTCGTCGCGCACCACACGGTCAACGGCTGCAACCTGCAGCCGGGCGACATGCTGGGCTCGGGCACCCTCTCGGGCCCGAAGCCTGACGAAGCCGGCTCGCTGATCGAGCTGACGCTGGGCGGCAAGCAGCCGATCACGCTGCCCAACGGCGAGAAGCGGACGTTCCTGGAGGACGGGGACACGCTGACCATTCGCGGTTACTGCGAGCGACCGGGCGCGGTGCGGATCGGGCTGGGCGAGGTCAGCGGAACGGTGGTCTGAGAGTCTTCTTCCCTCTCCCCTCGGGGAGAGGGAGCAATGCCGGAATCAGGGCGCGGTGGCGGGCGTGGCCGAAGCGGCCGGCCAGGCCACTTCGCTCGCCACGCGCGGCTTGCCGATCGGCGCGGTCGCCTTGCCGATCTTGATGGCGGCCATGTCGGCTTCGCTCGGGTACTGGTCCGCGAGCCAGTAGTCGAAGACCCGGCGAGCGATGGGGGCGGCAGCGCCTGCGCCCCAACCGGCGTTCTCGACGATCACCGCCACGGCGATCTTCGGGTCGTTCACCGGCGCGTAGGCCATGAAGAGGGCGTGGTCGCGCTGGTGCTCCTCGAGCGCGCGCGCGTTGTACTTGGTGTTCTGGCCCATCGACACCGCCTGCGCCGTACCCGTCTTGCCGGCCGCCTGGTAGCTGGCGCCCGCGAACACGCCGCGCGCGGTGCCGCTGGTGACCACGCTGGTCAGGCCCTCGCGGATCACCGCGATGTTGGCGGCTGCGAAGCCAAGGTTCTCCGCCGCGGGCTGCGGCAGTGGCACCACGTTGCCGCTGACGGTGTCGCGCGTGGCCAGCGCGAGGTGAGGCTTGTGCTTGAGGCCGCCGTTGGCGATGGTGGCGGTGGCCTGCGCCAGCTGCAGCATGGTGAAGTTGTTGTAGCCCTGGCCGATGCCCAGCGAGATGGTCTCGCCCGCATACCACTTCTTCTGCTCGGGGCGCTTGTAGGTGTTGCGCTTCCACTCGGTGCTGGGCAGCACGCCGCGCACCTCGCCGCCGAGGTCGATGCCGGTGATCTGGCCGAAGCCCAGCGGCTTCATGAAGTCGTGGATCATGTCCACGCCCATCTCGTTGGCCAGCGAGTAGTAGTAGATATTGCTCGACAGCTGGATCGATCGGCGCATGTCGACGCCGCCCAGGTTGCCCTCGGGGCTGCCGAAGCGGTGGCCGCCGAAGTTGAAGTAGCCGGGGTCGTTCACCACCACGCTGGGGCCGCGCTTGCCGGTCTGCAGCGCCGCCAGCGCCATGAAGGGCTTGTAGGTGGAGCCCGGCGGGTAGGTGCCGCGCAGGGCGCGGTTCAAGAGCGGCTTGTCGATGGATTCGGTGAGCGCCGCCCAGCTCTCGTTGTCGATGCCCTCGACGAACAGGTTGGGGTCGAAGGTGGGCTTGCTCACGAAGGCGAGGATCTCGCCGGTCTTCGGGTCGATGGCCACCAGCGCGCCGCGGCGCTCGCCGTACATGTCTTCCACCAGCTTCTGCAGCTTGATGTCGAGCGACAGCATCACCGTGTTGCCCGGCGTGGCCGGATGGCTGGCCAGCCGGCGCACGGCGCGGCCGCCGGCGGAGGTCTCCATCTGCTCGACGCCGGTCTGGCCGTGCAGCGTCTTCTCGTAGCTCTGCTCGATGCCGAGCTTGCCGATGTAGTCGGTGCCCTTGTAGTTGGCCTGGTCTTCCTCGTCCCAGTCCTCCATCGCGGTCTTCTCGCGCTGGTTGATGCGGCCGATGTAGCCGAGCACGTGCGAGGCCAACTCGCCCTGCGGATAGTTGCGGAAGAGGCGCGCCTTGATCTCCACGCCCGGGAAGCGGTAGCGCTGCGCCGCGAAGCGCGCCACTTCCTCGTCGCTCAGGCGGGTGCGGATGGGAATGGAGTCGAAGCTGCGCGAGTCTTCGCGCAGGCGCTTGAAGCGGCGGCGGTCGCGCGGCGAGACTTCCAGCACCTGCGTGAGGCTGTCGATGGTCTCCTCGACGTCGCCCACCTTCGAGGGCGTGATCTCCAGCGTGTAGGCCGAGTAGTTGGAGGCCAGCACGATGCCGTTGCGGTCGAGGATGAGCCCCCGGTTCGGCACCACCGGCACCACCGCCGTGCGGTTGCTCTCGGCCTGCTCGGCCAGGTCTTCATGGCGCGTGACCTGCAGGTAGACCAGCCGCGCGCACAGCAGCCCGAACGCGAAGAGCACCGCCAGGCCGATGACGATCACGCGGCGCTTGAAGCGCGCAAGATCGGCGGCGACGTTGCGGATTTCGGTCATGGCGATGGGAGCTTAGGCGCGCGCAGGTGCGAAGGCAAATGCGGGAGGGGCTGGGCTTAGAGGGGCCGGTTCTCGTCCGGTTCCGGCGTTCTGCGCTGGGGGGCCAGCAGCAGTGCGGTCGCCAGCGGCCACAGCGCCGCCTCGATGGCCGGCGAGGCGAGCACCGTCCAGCCCGGGAACACGCCGCCGCCGATCATCCGCGTGACCACCTCGATCAGCTGCGAGAGCGCGAAGAGCGGCAGCACCTGCAGCGCCTGCGAGGCCACCGGATACCACAACAGCCGCCGGTGGATGGTGATCGCGAAGAAGCCCAGCGTGGTGTAGGAGAGCGCGTGCTGCCCCAGCATCGACGACTGGTGCACGTCCATGCACAGGCCGAACACGAAGGCCGCGCCGATACCCACGCGCGCGGGCTGGTGCACGCCCCAGAAAACGATGACGAGCGCCAGCAGGTCGGGCATCCAGACGGCGCGGCCGATCGGGATCATGTTGATGAGCAGCGCCACCACGAGGCTGCTCCACATGAAGACCGGGCTGACGGGCAGCAGCAGCTGCTGCTGGCCTGGACGCTTGATCATGGGCGCGCTCCCGGTTTCTTCTCGTTCTTGCCGGCGCCGGGCTTGCCCTCGGGGCGCTTGCGCTGGGTGACGGCGGGTGCCGGGGGCGGCGGCGCCGCGGGCGTGCCGGTGGGTTCGAGCACCAGCACGTAGCGCGCGGCCGTCACGTGGGCCAGCGGCAGGCAGTAGATGCGGGCGAAGGCGGAGTCGGCACGCCGCTCGATGCGCTCGATCTTCGCCACCGGCAGGCCGGCGGGGTAGATGCCGTCGACGCCGCTGGTGGAAAGCAGGTCGCCCTCCTGCAGGTCGGCGTTGGCGGCCATGAAGCGCAGTTCCAGCCCGCCGCCGTGCGCCGAAGCGTCGCCGAAGGCCACGCTGCGCACGCCGGTGCGGGTGTTCTGCACGGGAATGGAAAGGTCGCGGTCGATCACCAGCGTGACCTCGCTCGTGAAGGGCAGCACCTGCGTGACCTGCCCGAGCACGCCGCGCGCGTCGATCACCGGCGAGCCGGGCTGCACGCCCTGGGCCATGCCCTGGTCAATGACGATCTTGCGCGTGTAGGGGTCTGCAGCGTCGTAGAGCACCTCGGCGGCGCGGCCCGGCGTGGTGGTGGTCTGGCGCAGTTCGAGCAGTTCGCGCAGGCGGGCGTTGTCCTGCGCCAGCGTGTCGGCCTGGGCCGCGCGCTCGGCCTGCGCCATCAGCGCCTTGCGGGCGTCTTCCTCGTTGCGCTGCGCGGTCTGCAGGTCTTCGAAATAGCGTCCGCCGCCCAGCACCGCCTGCACCGGCTTCAGCGCCACCCACTGCACCGGATAGAGCACGGCCCCGACAGCGGCCCGGATCGGCTGCACGATGTGGAAGCGCGCGTCGGCCACCATGAGGAACAGGGAGAGCGCGCCGAAGAAGATCAGCTTGCTGAGTGCCGACTGGCCCTGGTTGAACAGGGGTGGCGCTGTGCGATCGAGCGTGCCCAGGGGCATGAATTCAGACTCGGCGGTGGTGCGGAATCAAATAACAAAAAGCCGGCCTGCGCAAGCAGAGGCCGGCCGATGATGGCTTTCGCCCCTTACTCGCTCGTGAAGATGCTGCCCAGGCGGTCCATGCGTTCAAGGGCGATGCCGCAGCCGCGCACCACGCAGGTCAGCGGATCTTCGGCCACCAGCACCGGCAGGCCGGTTTCCTCGGCCAGCAGGCGGTCGAGGTCGCGCAGCAGCGCGCCGCCGCCGGTCAGCATCATGCCGCGCTCGGCGATGTCGGCGCCCAGTTCGGGCGGCGTCTGCTCCAGCGCGTTCTTCACGGCCGAGACGATGTTGTTGAGCGGATCGGTCAGGGCTTCCAGCACTTCGTTGCTGCTGATGGTGAAGCTGCGCGGCACGCCTTCGGAGAGGTTGCGGCCCTTGACTTCCATTTCCTTGACTTCGGAGCCCGGGAAAGCCGAGCCGATGTTCTTCTTGATGACTTCGGCCGTCGGCTCGCCGATCAGCATGCCGTAGTTGCGGCGGATGTAGTTGATGATGGCTTCGTCGAAGCGGTCGCCGCCCACGCGCACGGAGCCCTTGTAGACCATGCCGCCCAGGCTGATGACGCCCACCTCGGTGGTGCCGCCGCCGATGTCCACCACCATCGAGCCCGAGGCCTCGCTGACGGGAAGGCCGGCGCCGATGGCCGCGGCCATGGGCTCCTCGATGAGGTAGACGGAGGTGGCGCCTGCCGCCTCGGCCGCGTCCTTGATGGCGCGGCGCTCGACCTGGGTGGAGCCGCAGGGCACGCAGATGATGATGCGCGGGCTCGGCGTGAGCAGCGTGCGCGGGTGCACCATCTTGATGAACTGCTTGATCATCTGCTCGGTGATCACGAAGTCGGCGATCACGCCGTCCTTCATCGGGCGGATCGCCTCGATGTTGCCGGGCACCTTGCCCAGCATCGCCTTGGCTTCGCGGCCGACGGCCTGGATCACCTTCTTGCCATGCGGACCGCCTTCGTGGCGGATTGCGACGACCGAGGGCTCATCGAGCACGATACCCTTGTTGCGGGCGAATATCAGGGTGTTGGCGGTGCCGAGGTCGATCGCAAGGTCGGTGGAGAAGTACCGACGGAAAGCTCCAAACATGTGCGGAATCCTCTGAGCACGGCCTGCGCATCGGCAGGTCGTCGCTCTATTTTTTGGGTCGTTTGACGGGGTGAATTGATCGTTTTTGGCGCAAAAGCCGGCGCGTTCGCGGGGGTTGCGGCAAAGGCGGGATAATACCCGAATCCCCTCTGATTCCCGTATTAGCACCGGCTCCCGCGTGCGAATACCTCCGCTTTTTTGGGCCGTTCCGACCTATGTCTCTCTCCGCTTCCGATATTGCGCGCATCGCCTCGCTGGCGAGGCTGCAGCTGGCTCCCGATGAAAGCGAGCGCATGCTCAGCCAGATCAACGGCTTTTTCGACTTAGTCGAACGTATGCGTTCCGTCGACACCACCGGCGTCGAACCGCTGGCCCATCCGGTGGCCGCCCTCGAAGACATCACGCTGCGCCTGCGCGACGACGTGGTGAGCGAACCCAATAACCGCGAAGCCAACCAGAAGAGCGCCCCGGCCGTCGAAGCCGGCCTTTTCCTCGTGCCCAAGGTAATCGAATGATGAGCAGCAGCGGTGAATTGCACCAATTGAGCGTTGTCGAGCTGGCGAAGGCGCTGGCCGAACGCAAGGTTTCGGCCGTCGAGGCCTCGCAGGCCTTCCTGGGCCGCATGAAGGCGCACCAGTCGCTGGGCACTTTCGTCGACGTGAACGAGGAAGTCACGCTGGCCCAGGCGCGCGCCGCCGACGCGCTCATCGCCAAGGGCGACGCCCCGGCGCTGGCCGGCGTGCCCATTGCGCACAAGGACATCTTCGTCACCACCGACTTCGCCACCACCGCCGGCTCGAAGATGCTCGCGGGCTACCGCTCGCCCTTCGACGCCACCGTGGTGCGCCGCCTGGCCGAGGCCGGCGCGGTCACGCTGGGCAAGCTGAGCTGCGACGAGTTCGCCATGGGCTCGGCCAACGAGAACGTCGCCGTGCCCGCCGTGGGCCACGACAAGGCCGTGCCGGTGCGCAACCCCTGGAACACCGAGCGCATTCCGGGCGGCTCCTCCGGCGCCAGCGCGGCTGCGGTGGCTGCACGGCTGGCCCCCGCGGCCACCGGCACCGACACCGGCGGCTCGATCCGCCAGCCCGCCTCCTTCTGCGGCATCACCGGCATCAAGCCCACCTACGGCCGCGCCTCGCGCTACGGCATGGTGGCCTTCGCATCGAGCCTCGACCAGGCCGGCCCGATGGCCCGCTCGGCCGAAGACTGCGCGCTGCTGCTGTCGGCCTTCTGCGGCCCCGACCTCGACCGCGACTCCACCTCGCTCGACAAACCCGCCGAGAACTTCAGCCGCTCGCTGAACGACTCGCTCGAAGGCCTGCGCATCGGCGTGCCGAAGGAGTTCTTCGGCGAAGGCGTGGCGCCCGGCGTGCGCGCGGCCATCGACGCGGCGCTCGCGCAGTACGAGAAGCTCGGCGCAAAGCGCGTCGAGGTCACGCTGCCGCGCACCGAGCTGTCGATTCCCGTGTACTACATCCTCGCCGCGGCCGAGGCCTCGAGCAACCTGAGCCGCTTCGACGGCGTGAAGTTCGGCCACCGCGCCAAGGACTTCATCGACCCCGCGAGCAGGAAGAGCGCGCTCACGCAGATGTACGAACGCACCCGCGCCGAAGGCTTCGGCGACGAAGTGAAGCGCCGCATCATGATCGGCACCTACGTGCTGTCGCACGGCTACTACGACGCCTACTACCTGCAGGCGCAAAAAGTACGCCGCATGATCGCCGACGACTTCCAGCAGGCCTTCAGGCAGTGCGACATGATCGCCGGCCCCGCCGCGCCCACCACCGCCTGGAAGATCGGCGAGCACGGCGACGACCCCGTGGCCGACTACCTCGCCGACATCTTCACGCTGCCCGCATCGCTGGCCGGCCTGCCCGGCATGAGCGTGCCCGCGGGCTTCGACGGCGGCATGCCCGTGGGCCTGCAGCTGATCGGCAACTACTTCGGCGAAGCGAAGCTGCTGAACGCGGCGCACCGCTTCCAGCAGGCCACCGACTGGCACGCCCGCACGCCGGAGGGCTTCTGAAATGAGCGAGACAGTGAACACCTTCGAAGCACAACAACAGGGCCGCCCGACCGGCCCGCTGGTGCGCGGCTATGAAGTCATCATCGGCTTCGAGACGCACGCACAGCTCTCCACCGCGAGCAAGATCTTCAGCCGCGCCTCCACAGCCTTCGGCGCCGAGCCCAACACGCAGGCCTGCGCGGTCGACCTGGCGCTGCCCGGCACGCTGCCCGTGATGAACAAGGGCGCGGTCGAACGCGCCATCAAGCTCGGCCTGGCGCTGGGCTCGCACATCGCGCCGCGCAGCGTGTTCGCGCGCAAGAACTACTTCTATCCCGACCTGCCCAAGGGCTACCAGATCAGCCAGTTCGAGATTCCCGTGGTGCAAGGCGGCGCGGTGACGTTCTTCGTGGGCGAGGAGCAGAAGACGGTGCGCCTGGTGCGCGCCCACCTCGAGGAAGACGCAGGCAAGTCGCTGCACGAGGACTTCGTCGGCCAGAGCGGCATCGACCTGAACCGCGCCGGCACGCCGCTGCTGGAGATCGTGACCGAGCCCGACATGCGCTCGACCGCCGAGGCCGTGGCCTATGCGAAGGAGCTGCACAAGATCGTCACCTGGATCGGCATCTGCGACGGCAACATGCAGGAAGGCAGCTTCCGCTGCGACGCCAACGTGTCGGTGCGCCGCCCCGGCGAGAAGCTCGGCACGCGCCGCGAGATCAAGAACCTGAACAGCTTCAAGTTCATGCAGCAGGCGATCGACTACGAGATCCGCTGGCAGATCGACGAGATCGAGGACGGCCGCGCCATCGAGCAGGCCACGGTGCTCTTCGACCCCGACACCGGAGAGACGCGCGCCATGCGCGCCAAGGAAGACTCGGCCGACTACCGCTACTTCCCCGACCCCGACCTGCCCCCGCTGGTCATCGCCGCCGACTGGATCGAGCGCGTGAAGGCCGAAATGCCCGAGCTGCCGCGCGCAATGGCCGAGCGCTATGTGCGCGACCATGGCCTTTCGGAATACGACGCGGCGCAGCTCACGCAGAGCGCCGCGCTCGCCGGCTATTTCGACGAAGCCGTGAAGGCAGGCGCCACGCCCAAGCTCGCGAGCAACTGGATCACCGGCGAGATGGCGCGCCGCCTGAACGCCGCCGAGATCGGCATCGAGGCCGCGCCGGTGAAGGCGCAGCAACTCGCGCAGCTGGTCAAGCGCATCGCCGACGGCACCTTGCCCAACAACGCCGCGCGCCAGGTGTTCGAGGCCCTGTGGACCGGCGAAGGCAGCGACGTCGACGCGATCATCGAAGCCAAGGACCTGAAGCCGATGAACGACACCGGCGCGCTCGACAAGATCCTCGACGAGGTGATCGCGAAGAACGCAAAGAACGTCGAGGAATACCGCGGTGGCAAGGAGAAGGCCCTCAACGCCCTCGTCGGCCAGGTCATGAAGGCCAGCGGCGGCAAGGCGAACCCGGCGCAGGTCACCGAGTTGCTGAAGGCCAAGCTCAGCTAAGTCTTTTCGGGGAACACCGCGGATCCGGCTTTGTCGGGCCGCAGGTGTTGCCCCCCGCAGGGGGTTGGCGAAGCGACACGAAGTGCGCGCAGCCTGGGGGTTACCTGGGATTTCCGCCGTTCTGCGGGGTCCAGAGCGCCTTCAGGCGCGTGCGCTCCTCGTCGAAGCGCGCATTCACCCGCTTCTTCTCGTCTTCCTGCTCCGCGATGAAGCGGTTCTGCACCGCCACGCTCTTCGTGTTCTCGTCGATCCTGCGGCGCAGCGCGGCCGGGGCCTTGGTGGGGTCCTGCTTGTAGAACTCCATCTCCTCGTCGATCTTCTTGCGGTCTTCACTGAGCTCGGAGATGCGTTTCTTCGCCGCCTCCGACACGGCATCGATCTGCGACAACGCCTCGGCGCGTTCACGGTCGTGCGTGGCGCTGTTGGGGTAGCGCACCAGCAGCGCACGCTCGCGGCGCCGCTCGTCGGTCTGGCGCGCCGCCACGATGGCGGCCTCGCGGGCGCGGTCTTCGCGCTCCTGCAGTTCGCGCGCGGTGTAGGTGGGTTCCAGCTTGCGGCGGGTCGAGCCGCTCGGATTGAGCTCGCGCTGCTCGCGGTCGCTGCACTCGGCGATGGGCCGGTCGGCCGTCAGGGTGCGGCCACGGGCGTCGGTGCAGGTGTAGATGCCGGGAGAGGCGCCTTCCACTTTCTGCGGTTGCGCCTGCAGCGCGCCGCAAAACGAGGAAGCCATTAGAAGAAATGATGCCGCCGCCAGCAGGCGGGCCGGTGAACCGTGAGCGTCGCGTGCGGGATGAGGATGGTGCATTCGGCGGCCCTGCGTCTTCAGCTGGCGCCGTAGCGCGCGCGGTAGGCCAGCACGCGCTCGCGGTGAGCACCCAGGTCGGCCGCGGCGTCGCCGGAGAGATAACTCAGCAGGTCGTCCAGCGTGGCGATGGCGATCACCGACAGGCCGAGCTGGTTGCGCACGTACTGCACGGCGCTGTGGTCCACGTCGACGCCGTTCTCGGTGGCCTTCTCCTGCCGGTCGAGCGCGATGGCCACGGCATGCGGCATGGCGCCCGCAGCCTCGATGGCGGCGATGGATTCGCGCACTGCGGTGCCGGCGGACATCACGTCGTCGACGATCAGCACGCGTCCTTTGAGCGGCGCGCCCACGAGGTTGCCGCCTTCGCCATGCGCCTTGGCTTCCTTGCGGTTGTAGGCAAAGGGATAGTTGCGGCCCCGGCGGGCCAGCTCGGCCGCCACCGTGGCGCCCAGCGGAATGCCCTTGTAGGCGGGGCCGAAGATCATGTCGAACTCGAGGCCGCTCTCGATCAGGCGGTCTGCATAGAATCCGGCGAGCCGGGCGATCTTGCCGCCGTCGTCGAAGAGTCCCGAGTTGAAGAAGTAGGGGCTCATCCGACCGGCCTTGGTCTTGAACTCCCCGAAACGCAGTACGCCGGCATCCAGGGCGAACTGGACGAAATCCTGGGCGATCGCGCTGCTTTTGCTTTTCTCACCATCTACAGCCATCGGAAATTCCTTGTGTTCAAACTGACCAGTCTCAATCTCAATGGCCTGCGTTCGGCCGCAACCAAAGGCGTGGCCGACTGGGTGGCCGAACTTGCGCCGGATTGTATTTGCATGCAGGAGATCCGCGTCCAGGCCAGCGACATCGAGGGCCGGTTCGAGGAAATGGCCGGCCTCAAGGGCCATTTCCACTTCGCCGAGAAGAAGGGCTACGCCGGCACCGCGGTCTACACCAAGCACGCTCCGAGCCAGGTCGTGGTGGGCTGGGGCGACGCCGAATTCGACGCCGAGGGCCGCTACCTCGAACTGCGCTTCGACACGCCCAAACGCAAGTTCTCCGTGATCAGCTGCTACTTCCCGAGCGGCAGCTCGGGCGAGGAACGGCAGGAGGCCAAGTTCCGTTTCCTCAAGGGCTTCTTCCCGCACCTGGTGGCCCTGAAGAAGGAGCGCGAGTTCGTGCTGTGCGGCGACATCAACATCGCCCATAAGGAGATCGACCTGAAGAACTGGCGCGGCAACCAGAAGAACAGCGGCTTCCTGCCCGAGGAGCGCGCCTGGATGACGAAGCTGCTCGATGCCGGCGCCGAGGGCGCGGGCCTGGTGGACGTCTACCGCATGCTCAAGCCCGACACCACGGCCGAGGCCTACACATGGTGGAGCAACCGCGGGCAGGCCTATGCGAACAACGTGGGATGGCGGCTGGACTACCACCTGGCCACGCCGAAGATCGCGGCGCTGGCGCGCACCGAGCAAATCTACAAAACCGTGAAGTTTTCGGACCATGCGCCGATCACGGTGGACTACGACTTCAAGCTGTAGGTCATCATCCGGGTCCGATGCCGCTGCCAGCACCCGCACCCAATCCTTCGCCAGCCAACGCCTATCTGCCACGCGACGTGGTCAACGCGCCCGAGGTCAAGGCAGCGATCACCCGGCGCAGCACCGAACGGGGCGACGAGCCCGACATGCAGGCGTGGCTGCGCAACCATTTCTTCCGCTGGGCGATCGGCAGCTTCGAGCATGTCGTGCCGCTGCGATCGATTGCCGACTATCAGGCCGTGACCGGCACCGGCGATCCGGTGCCGGAGTGGCTGGCCAGGCTCCTGCGGCCGTCCGCTGCCGGGGCCGGCAAGGACTGCTGGTATCTCGACCCCGAGCATCTCCTGCTGATCGAACGCGAGCGCGTGCTGGCCGAGTTCCTGCGTTCGCGGCGTGGCACGCGGCTCGAACAGAAGCTGCAACGCATCAACTGCTTCATGGCGCTGACGATGTGGGAGCAGGAGCACCAGCGCATGCAGTCGCGCCGCAGCAAGGGCTGGGTCCCCAGCAGCGGCCTGGCCCTGCGCGAAGTACTGCGCACGCCCAACGGCGTGATCTTCGAATTCGACGGCCGGCACGCCGCGCTGCGCGAGGAAATGGCGTACGAGTCCTACCACATGCAGCACTGCCTGGGCCAGTTCGCGAGCCTCAAGAAGCTCAGCGGCGGCTACGGAGAGCAGTACGCGCAGGCGGCGCAGGACGGCCGGCTGCGCCTGTTCACGCTGCGCAGCGCGGGCAACATGCCGCACGTGACCATCAGCCTCGCCGTGCATCCGGACGGCCTGCGCGTGGACCAGGTCAAGGGCAAGCAGAACCGCCACCCGATCCGCAAGTACGCGGACGACGTGCTGCAGTTCCTGCGCACCGTCGCGCCACGGGGCGAACGGCATCCCGACTGCGAAGGCATGGGCCTGGTGTTCGAGCCCCAGGCGACCGCGCAAGACCCATCCGCCGGCCGATGGAAGTTCGTTACCGAGGTGGGCGACGCCAACTATCTGCTCAGCGTGATGAGCGCCAACTTCCACCTGGCCGAGCACTTCGAGCAACCGCCGGCCGTGCTGCAATGGCTGTTGCTGCGCATTGCGCCAGGCGAACTGGCGCGGCTTCGGCAGATCGACCCGGGCGTGGCTGCAGCCGCGCGCCTCACGCTGCCGCAAGACGCGCTGCCGGCCGCACTGCGGGAGATGCCCGCGGGGGCCTGCGAGATCGAGGGCATTCCGCTCGATCTCGTCCGCAAAGGTGCCGCATGCTGACGGCGCTCGCGTGGCTCGCCGGCCTGGTGGTGCTCTTCATCGTGCTGCGCACGGCTGCCGTCTTGTGGGGCGTGGTGCGCGAAGGCGGCGGTCAGGACGGCAGCAACACGGCCTTGCCCGCCAGGGACGATCCCGCGCTGCGAGCCCTCCGCGCCAGGGCCGAAGCCGCGCCGCCCAATCGCCGCCGCTGGGCTCTTGCGCTCGGTGACATTCTGTCGATTCGCAACGGCCTTCCATGCAACGGCGACACGCTGGCGCTCGACCTTCCCGCGGACAGGCGCGAGCAGCTCGCGCGCCAGGTGCTGCGCGAAATGAACATCGCCGCCGACCTCCCCGCTTCGGCCATCGGCGCACGCATGCAGGAAGCGCTCGACGGCTGGGTCGGGGGCCTGGGGCGCTCGCACGACGGCTTCTACGAACAGCTCGCGGCACAAGGCCGCGTACGCGACGCGCTGGCGTTCGACTGCGCGCGCACGGCCTTCCTGGTGCGTTGCATCGCCCACCTCGGCTGGGTGCCGGAGGCACGCGCCTGGCTGGTGCTCTTTCTCAACGCGCAGCGCGCGCAGGACAGCTTCGAGAGCTGGGAAGACTTCGGCCTGGCCTACGCCCGGGCACGCGAGCACTGGCTGCGCATGAGCAACCAGGACGGCCCCGCCTCGACACGCGCCATGATGGAGGTGCACGAACACCTTCGCAACGCCGAAGGCAGCTGGCTCGCACTGCCCTGGAAGCGCTATCGCATCTTCGACCCCCAGCCTCGGCCCGCCTGACGAGTGCTGGCGTCTCATTTCCTTTTTGCAACTCACGCCATGACCACGATCGCTCCGATTCCTTCGCCGTGGAAAGTCTGCGACGCCAGTGCGCTGCTGCGCGCAGGCGACTACGACACGCTCGACCAGCTCTTCGATGAGGCGCTCGCCGCGAGCTTTCACGATCGCACCAGCGAGGAGCGGTACCACGCCGCACTGCCCGCCGACCTGAAGGACTGCATCGATTCGGGCTCCGAAGGACTGGCGCTTCTGCGCGCCTGGCAGGCGGCCCGACCGGAGTCGGCGCACGCATGGCTGTGCGAGGCGCACTACTGGTTCCACTGGGCCTACGAGTACCGGGGCTCCGGCTGGTCGAACACGGTGACCGAGCTGGGATGGACCTGCGCCCACGCCTGCTGCACGCACGCGGCGGTCTGCGCCATTCGGGCGCTGGAGCGAAGCCCCACGCTGTGGAGCGCGCCCGCCCTGCTGATGCAGAGCGTGGCCGCCTTCGAGGAGCCCGCATGGCTGTCGGAACTGGTGCGCAGCGGCCGCGGCCCGGCCGGCGAGCTGGCGCACGACCTTGCGCTCGAAGGCATGCCTGCCGACGCGCGCGACGAATTGCTGGGCATGCTCGCGCGCTCCGGCATCCGAGCCGACGAACGCATTGCCTGTCCTCGGACCGTACCCGAGTCCCTGCCGCCACCGATGCAAGGCAAGAAGCTGCTGAGCGGCAGGCAGTACTGGATGCACGCCACGATCCATCTGCATCCGCGGCTGTTCTTCTTCCTGCGCCAATGCATCTGGTTCATGCAGCCGCGCTGGGGCGGCAGCCACGACCGGGTGCGGGCCTTCATTGCTTCGCCCACTTGCGCGCACCTGGACGAGGTAGAGAAAGACCGGCTGCGCCACGAAATCTGGCGCGACGACCATCTTGGGAACGAAGTGGACGAGGACGACGATCCCGAAGACGTTCGCCAGTGGATCGAAGCCGCCCGCAAGCGCGCCGAAGAGGCCCTGTACCCTTATCACCGCTGGGAGACCCTGTACTGGATTTCCAGCGCCCACTACGAACGCGGTGATCAGCCGCAGGCTTTCGCCTTCCTCAAGGAAGCGGAGGCACACTGGCCCATCGAAGACGACGACGCGATGGTCCGGGCTGTGTTCTTGTCGTTCCAGCTCGAGCCGCAGGATCCGACGTGGCTGGGCCAGGCCATCGTGCGCAGCGCCAATGCCGGGGAATGCACTGCCGCGATGATCCTCCACGGGTACTGCAGCCTGAAGGGCCTGCTGGGCTTTGTTCCGAACGCGGAGGCCGCAGAAGCCTGGCTCGAGGCCGCGCGCCGGCACGCCCCCGGCTCGCTCGCATGGAACAAGGTGTCCTACGCGTTCCGCAGGGGCAATCGCGAAGCGGATGCATTCGAACTGGCGACCATGGGCCTGGCCGCGGGCGGCGATTCCTGCGACTACCTGCTTGGCCTGTTCCACGAGGAAGGCGTGCACGTCGCGCCCGACCTGGGCAAGGCCATTCGCTATTACGGCCAGACGGCCGAAGGCGGCGGCAACATGGGTGCATACAAGCTGGGTTACGCCAGCTACAACCTCGGCCAGGCCACCCAGGAACCGGCCGAGCGTTCACGTCTCCTGCGGCAGGCCGTGGAAGCCGCTCGCCAGGCACACGAACTGGGGCACTCCGAGGGCCTCGAAAGCATGCTGATGTTCATCGGCGCGCTGGAGGACGTTCCCGCGCGCCATGAATACCTCGAGCTGGTACGCGAACACGCACAGCAGGGCGATGCCACCGCCATGGCCACGATGTCGGTGCTGCTGGCTGACAGCGACGACAAGAAGCTCTACGACTACCGCGAAAGCGTGCGATGGATCATGGGCGCGCAGGCCGTCGCCCCCGAAAGCGAATACGTCCGGAACGTGACGAAGACCTGTCACCAGGACGGCTTCCTGTCGTCCACGCTCTACAAGCTCACGCGGCGCCAGATCAAGGCACACGAGATTCCCGGCGCCGACAACGCGATGGTCTGAGCTTCAGCGCGACAGCTCGGGCAGCGCCTTCTCCAGCGTGGCGACGAAGGCCTGCATCGCTTCCGTCTCGTACGCCCCGCGCTTGGTGACGCGGTAGAAGTCGAGCCCCACCTTCGGCTTGGTCAGCACGTCGGTGCGCACGCGGTGGCGGCGGCAGGCGGCGAGCGCGAAGGTCGGCATCACGGCGGTGCCGAAGCCGGCCTCCACCATCGAGATCAGCGTGCCGAAGAAGTTGAATGCGGTGCGCTGCGCATCGGCGCGGCCGATGGCGGCGAGATGCTGGTCGATCACCTTCTGGATCGGGTTGCCGGGCGGCAGCCCGACGAGCTCGGCGCCGCGCAATGCCGACCAGGGCGCGGTGCCTGTGGCCTGCGGCTCTCCGGCCTCCACGCGCATCAGGTGAAAGCGCCCCACCGGCTCGCGCGACAGCCCCGGCGCGGCCTTGAAGAAGAAGCCCAGGCCCACGTCGGCCTCGCCGGCGGCCACCATCGCCTCCACGTCGCGCAGGTCGGCGTCGAAGAGGCGCAGGGTCACCTGCGGATGCGCGGCGCGGAAGCTGGCGAACACCTGCGGCAGAAGGTTCGACGACACCAGCGGGGTGGCCGCGATGCGCAGCGTCTGGCGTGCCGCGTCGCCCTCGGCGCCCAGCTCGGCGGCCACGTCGTCGAGGTCGGTCACCATGCGCTCCACCACCGGCAGCAGGCGCCGGCCCGCGGGCGTGAGGCTCACCACGCGCGTGGTGCGGTCGAAGAGCCGGCAGCCCAGCTGCTTTTCCATTTCGCGGATCAGGATGCTGAGCCCCGCCTGCGTGATGTGCGCCTGCTCTGCTGCGCGGGTGAAGTTGCCCACGCGCGCCACCTGGAGGAAAGCGCGCAGCTGGCGGGTCGATAGATTCATATGAATTCATGATAAATCCATATCACATCTAAATTTCCCAAATAATCGATCCGCGTTCCTAATGCGGGCCGAGACAAAGCAACGCGTCGCAACGACCGATCATCATGAGCAACGAAGTCATCATCCTGGGCGCCGGCATCGGCGGCCTCACCCTCGCGCTGAGCCTGCACCAGGCTGGCATTCCCTGCCGCGTGTACGAAGCCGTGCCCGAACTCAAGCCGCTGGGCGTGGGCATCAACCTGCTGCCGCACGCGGTGCGCGAACTCACCGAACTCGGGCTGCTGGAGGCCCTCGACAAGGTGGGCGTGCGCACGAAGGAAGCCGTGTTCTTCACCGAGCACGGCCAGCTGGTGTTCCGCGAGGCGGCGGGCCAGCATGCGGGCTACGACTGGCCCCAGTTCTCCATCCACCGCGGCGACCTGCAGACGGTGCTGTACGAAGAGACGCTCAAGCGCCTCGGCCCCGACAGCGTGGTGTGCGGCCGCCGCTGCACGCACGTGGAGCAGGACGCGGACGGCGTCACCGTGCATTTCGCCGATGCGCCACCTGTGCGCGGCGCAGTCGCCGTGGGCTGCGACGGCATCCACTCGGCGCTGCGCAAGCAGCTCTATCCGGACGAAGGCGCGCCGCGCTACTCGGGCATCAACATGTGGCGCGGCACCGCGCGCTGGAAGCCTTTCCTCTCCGGCGGAAGCATGGTGCGCGCGGGCTGGCTCTCGGTCGGCAAGATGGTGATCTACCCGATCCGCGAGAACATCGACGCCGAGGGCCACCAGCTGGTGAACTGGGTCGCCGAAATCCACGCGCCGCAGCCCGCCATGCGCGACTGGAGCCGCGCGGGCCGGCTCGAAGACTTCCTGCCGGCCTTCGCCGACTGGCATTTCGACTGGCTCGACGTGCCCGCGCTGATCCTCGCCTCGGACACCATCCTCGAATATCCGATGGTCGACCAAGACCCGCTGCCCCGCTGGACGCACGGCCGCCTCACGCTGCTGGGCGACGCCGCGCACCCGATGGTTCCGCGCGGCTCCAACGGCGCGGGGCAGGCCATCATCGATGCGCGCTACCTCGCGGGTGCGCTGAAGAAGATGGGCGTCGGAACGGCCGCGCTCGAAGACTACGACCGCGTGCGCGTCAAGGCCACCACCGACGTGGTGCTGACCAACCGCAGCAATCCGCCCGACGCCATCCTGCGCGAAGTGTTCGAGCGCTCGGGCGGCAAGCGCTTCGGGAGCATCGAGCAGGTCGTGCCCGTTGCCGAGCTGCAGGCCATCTCGGACAACTACAAGCGCGTGGCGGGCTACGACCCTGCCGCCCTGAAGGCGCGCGCCTCCTACCTTTGAACCGACAGGCAACCCCGGAAGAACACGGAGACTGAAAAGACCATGCGATCGCTGATCAAGAAGACCCTCGCCGCCCTGCTCGTCATGGCAGGCACCGCTACCACCGCATTCGCCTGGCCCGACCAGGCCATCACGCTGGTGGTGCCCTACACCCCCGGCACCGGCATCGACCTGATCGCCCGCCAGCTCTCGGCACGCCTGCCCGCGAAGCTGGGCCAGCCGGTGATCGTGGAGAACGTGGCCGGCGCCAGCGGCAACATCGGCAGCGAGCGCGTGGCGCGCGCCAAGCCCGACGGCTACACGCTGCTGGTGCAGGTCAACACGCTGGTGATGAACCGCAGCCTGTATCGCTCGCTGAGCTACGACCCGGTGGCCGACTTCGCGCCCGTGTCGCTCACCTCGTGGGGCACGCTGCTGCTGGTGACCAACCCGAACGTGCAGAAGGTGTCGTCGGTGCAGCAGATGGTGAGCGCGGCCAAGGCCGAGCCCGGCAAGCTGACCTACGCCACCCCGGGCGTGGGCACGCCGCACCACCTGTCGATGGCGCTGCTCATGCAAGGCACCGGCACCGATCTGCTGCACGTGCCGTACAAGGGCACGGCTGGCGCGGTGACCGACCTGCTGGGCGGGCGCATCGACTACATGTTCCTGCCGGTGCACGTGGCGCTGCAGCACATCCAGGCCGGCAAGCTCAAGGCCATCGCCACCGGCAGCGGCAAGCGCCTGCCGCAGCTGCCCGACGTGCCCACGCTCGCCGAGGCCGGCGTGACCGCCGACAACGTCGACATGTGGTACGGCGTGCTCGCGCCCAAGGGCACGCCCGCGGACGTGGTGGCGCGGCTGAACAAGGAGATCGCGGCGGTGCTGAAGCAGCCCGACGTGGCAAAGTCGTTCGAGTCGCAGGGCATGGTGCCGGCGAGCTCGACACCGGCGGAGTTCGGGGCGCTGCTCAAGAAGGATGCGGATCGGTGGGCAGCCGTGGTGAAGCGCGGCAACATCACTGCCGACTGAGGGCTTTCTTTCTCCCTCCCCCTCTGGGGGAAGGAGTTAATACCCCTAGCGTGGCGCGCGTCCCGCATGCCGCGCCAGATGCACCTGGTGCAGCGTGATCTTGCGCACCTCCGCCTGGCTGGTCTCGATGTGCGCGCGCAGCAGCATCGCGGCCTGGTCGCCGCGGTTCGCGCGCACCGCCTTCAATATCTTGGCGTGCTCGTCGTAGGTGGCGTCGATGCGCGGCTGCTTGGTGAAGTCGAGGCGACGGATGATGCGGATGCGATCGGTCACGTCGCCGTGCACGCGCGCCATCTCGGCATTGCCGGCGGCGGCCACCAGCGAGCAGTGGAAGGCTTCATCCCACTGCGCGACCTGCGCCATGTCGGTGCTGCGCTGCGCCGCGGGCACCAGCCAGATATCGGCCAGCGTCTCCAGCAGGCGGCGGTCGATATGGCGGTCGGTCTCGCACAGGCGGTGCACGGCGGTGGTCTCCAGCACCATGCGCAAGTCGTAGAGCTGCTCGAACTGGTCGAAGTCGAAGGGCAGCACGCGCCAGCCGCTGCGGAACAGCACCTCGACGAAGCCCTCCTGCTGCAGCCTGAAGAGCGCCTGCCGCACCGGCGTGCGCGAAACGCCGAGCCGGTCGCTGATCTCGCTCTCGGTGAAGCGGTCGCCCGGCACGAGGATGAAATCGGCCACGTCGCGCTTGAGCTGCGCGTAGACCTCGTCGGCCCGTGTGCGGAAGACCGCCGCGTCGGGAGCGGCAACGGGAGTTTCTGGGCTGGATCGGGCTGTGGACACGGCTGGAATGTTAGTCGCAGGCGCCGGCTTCATCGAAGGCTCTTCAGCGCGGAAAGCAACGCCGTGCCCGGCGCCGTCCAGCCGACGATGCCGCCCTGCGCGCGCACCATGTCGAGCGTGGCCGCCTTGAACGCGGGAAAGTAGCTCTCGGTGCAGTCCTCCAGGAGCAGGCAGTCGTAGCCCCGGTCGTTGGCTTCGCGCATGCTGGTCTGCACGCAGACCTCGGTGGTGACGCCGCCGAACAGCAGATGCGTGATGCCGCGCGCCTGCAGCAGCTCGTGCAGGCCGGTGGCGTAGAACGCGCCCTTGCCCGGCTTGTCGATCACGATCTCGCCGTCGACGGGTGCGAGCGCCTCGACGATCTGGTTGCCCGGCTCCCCCGCCACGAGGATGCGGCCCATCGGCCCTTCGTCGCCGATGCGCAGCGTGGGGTTGCCGCGATTGCGCTTGGCCGGCGGGCAATCGGAAAGATCGGCCTTGTGCGCCTCGCGCGTGTGCACGACAAGCCCGCCGGCCTGCCGCCATGCGTGCAGCACAGCCTTCGTCGCGGGAACGATGGCTTCGAGCAGGGACACGTCGTTGCCAAGCGTTTCACCGAAGCCACCGGGCTCGATGAAGTCGCGCTGCATGTCGATCAGCACGAGCGCCGTGCGTGAAACGTCGAACGCATAGGGAAAGGGGTTGGCTTCGTCGATGTGCATGCTGGTTCTCAAGAATGTTCCGGATCGGGCCAGCGGCTAGGCCGCACCTTCGTGATGCCCACCGCCCATGTGCGCCCCGATCACATGCCGCTGCGCTCCAGCAGCCGATGTCTCGAACACGATCCGCCCCTCGCTCATCACGACGATGCGGTCCGCCAGCTCGAGCAGCTCGTCGAGGTCCTCGCTGATGAGAAGAACGGCCCCGCCCTTCTCCCGCACCTGCACGATGCGCGAATGGATCTCCGCGACCGCGGCAAAGTCCAGCCCGAACACCGGATTCGCCGCGATCAGCACATTGATGTCGCCCGCCAGCTCGCGCGCCAGCACCGCACGCTGCACATTGCCACCCGAGAGGCTGCGGATCGGCGCGCCCTCGCCCCGGGTCTTCACGCCGTATTCGGCGATCCACTCGCGCGCCCTGCTGCGCCAGTACGGAAAGCTCAGCACGCCGGCTCGCGACAGCGGCGGCAGGTCGAAGTCGCGCAGCGCCATGTTCTCCGCGACGCTCAGGTCGCCGACGCATGCGTTGCGCAGCGGCTCCTCCGGCAGGCTGCGCACCTTCAGCTCGCGGTTCTCGGCGCGGCGTGCCGCGTAAGGTTGACCCATCACCGTGACCTTGCCTGCAAGGCGCGGGCGCTGCCCCACCAGCGCTTCGACCAGCTCGCGCTGCCCGTTGCCCGAGACGCCGGCCACGCCGAGGATCTCCCCCGCACGCACCGACAGGCTCAGCTCGTGCAGCGCCAGCGTGCCGCGATCGCCCTGCGCCTTCAGTCCTTGGACCTCCAGCGCGACCGGCGCGCCGGCGGGCACGGGCGTTCTTGCAACGCAAGCCTGCGTCGCAGGCGAGGCAGCCACCTGTTCGCCCCCCATCATGGCCTGCGCCAGCTGCGCCGGGCTGGTCTCGGCCACGCGGCAATGGTGCACCGCCTTGCCGCGCCTGAGCACCGTCACGCTGTCGGCGTACGACATCACCTCGCGGAACTTGTGCGTGATGATCAGCACCGTGCACAGCCCGCTGCGCGCGAACTCGCGCACGTGGCCCAGCACCTCGTCGGCCTCCTGCGGCGTGAGCACCGAGGTCGGCTCGTCGAGGATCAGCAGGCGCGGCTTCAGGTAGAGCTGCTTGAGCAGTTCGAGCTTCTGCTTCTCGCCCGCCGCAAGTTCGGCAGGCCGCGCGTCGAGGTCGAGGCTGAACGGCGTGGTCGCCAGGAAGGCCTCCAGCTCCGCGCGCTTGCTCTTCCAGTCGATGACGGCGGGCGTCTTTCCACCGGCCAGCAGCAGGTTCTCGGCCACCGTCATGCCCGGCGCCAGCGTGAAGTGCTGGTAGACCATGCCGATGCCCAGGGCGCGCGCCACGATGGGGTTGGCGATGTCCTGCTCGCGCCCGTCGATGAGGATGCTGCCCTCCTCCGCGCGCTGGAAACCCGCCACGCACTTCACCAGCGTGCTCTTGCCCGCGCCGTTCTCGCCGAGCAGCGCATGCACCGTGCCGGGCTCGACGCGCATCGTCACGCGGTCCATCGCGGTGAAGTCGCCGAAGCGCTTGGTGAGCTCGTAGGTGTCGAGCCCCAGCGCGCCGCTGCCCGCCGGCAGGCCGCCGATGGCGTGAGAGGAAGAAGACGCGGCGCCCATGGCGGTCAGCCGAGCGCCGCCAGCAGCGCCTGCGAGGTGGCATGCGCGCCGAACACGCCGCCCTGCATGGTGATCATCTTCAGCGCGGCGAGGTGGTTGCCGTAGTCGGTGGCCGCCGTGCAGTCCGACAGCAGCAGGCATTCGAAGCCGCGGTCGTTGGCGTCGCGCATGGTGGTGTGCACGCACACGTCGGTGGTGATGCCCGCGAGGATGATGTTCTCGATGCCGCGCGTGCGCAGGATCAGCTCGAGGTCGGTCGCATAGAACGAGCCCTTGCCGGGCTTGTCGATGATCACTTCGCCCGGCAGCGGCGCCAGCTCGGGAATGATTTCCCAGCCGGGCTCGCCGCGCACCAGGATGCGCCCGCACGGCCCGTCGTCGCCGATGCCCACGCCGTTGGCGCCGATCTGCCGCGAGCGCCAGCGCTTGTTGGCCGGCAGGTCGCCGAGGTCGGGCCGGTGGCCTTCGCGCGTGTGGATGATGTGATAGCCCAGCGGCCGCAGCGCCGCCAGCGTGCGCGCGATCGGCTGGATGGGCGCCTGCACCAGGGAGAGGTCGTAGCCCATCACGTCCACGTAGCCGCCCTTGCCGCAGAAGTCGGTCTGCATGTCGATGACGATGAGCGCCGTGTTGTCGGGGCGCATGTTCGCGTTGTAGGGCCAGGCGTAGGGCTCGGCGGCGACGGTCTTTGTTGTCGTTGTCGTCATGGCGTTCAGTTCCTTGTCGATGAGAGTTCGCCGGGGCTGCCTGCGGCGGCGCTTCCCGGCCTGCAGGTGAACACCAGGATCACCAGCGTGAGCACATAAGGCACCGTGTTGAAGAGGTGGTAGCCCCAGCCGATGCCGATGGACTGCAGCGCCGGGCCGATGGCGCCAGCGCCGCCGAAGAGCAGCGCCGCGCCCACGCAGCGCAGCGGGCTCCAGCGCGCGAAGATCACCAGCGCCACCGCGATCAGGCCCTGGCCGCTGGAGATGCCTTCGTTCCAGCTGCCCGGATAGAAGAGCGTGAGCGACGCGCCGCCCAGCCCGGCGATGAAGCCGCCCGCCGTGGTGGCCGCGATGCGCAGGCCCGAGACCGAATAGCCGAGCGCGCGCGTGGCCTGCGCTGAGTCGCCCGCCATGCGCACCAGCAGCCCGACACGCGTGCGCGCAAAGCCCCACCACAACAGCACCGCGAGCGCCACGCCGACGGGCACCAGCGCATTGAGCTGCAGGGCCGAGCGCACGACGGGGTTGTCGCTCCAGAAGCCCAGCGGGATCGCCGGGATCTGCGGCGCCTGCGGCTGGATCAGCGGCTTGCCCAGGTAGAACGCGAGCCCCGTGCCCAGCAGCATCAGCGCGATGCCGGTCGCCACGTCGTTCACGCGGTCGAGCGAGCACAGCAACCCGTGCAGCAGCGCGAGCGCGGCGCCGGCCGCCGCCCCGATCAGCACGCCCAGCCAGGCCGAGTCGGTGAGGTAGGCACCGCCGAAGGCCGCCATGGCCGACAGCACCAGCACGCCTTCGAGGCCGAGGTTGATGCGGCCCGACTTCTCGGTGAGGCACTCGCCCAGGCTCACGAAGAGAAAAGGCGCGCCGACGCGCAATGCGCCGCCGACGATGCCGGCGACCAGCGCGATCCACTGGTCGGCCGTCATGTGTAGCTCCTTGCTTCCGGAAGCATGCGGTCGCCGAACTTCTTCCAGTCGACCGTGCGCAGGCCTTCGCTCGCGAGGATCAGCACGAAGGCGATGCCCTGCAGCACCAGCACCGACGCATCGGGCAGGCCCAGCCGGCGTTGCAGCAGGCTGCCCGCCGCGCCGAAGCCGCCGAACAGGATGGCCACCGGCACGATGGCCACCGGGTTGTGCCGCGCGATGAACGACACCAGGATGCCCGCGTAGCCGTAGCCCGCGATCAGCGATGCGTTCGCGTTGGTGTGCACCGCCGCCACCTCGATGGCGCCTGCGAGCCCCGCGCATGCGCCACCGAGCCCGCAGGCCGACAGAATGAGCCGCGTGGCTGGCAAGCCGACGAGCTGCGCGGTGCGCGGATTGCCGCCCACCACCCGCACCGAGAAACCCGAGGCCGTGGCGCGCAGCCACCAGCCGAGCCCGAGGCAGGCCACCACGCCCACCACCAGGCCCCAGTGCACGTCGGAACCGCCGATGCCGCCGATCAGCAACCCGTCACCCAGCGCGTAGGTCGAGGGCTTGTTGAGACTGGCCGGGTCGCGCAGCGGCCCTTCGACCAGGTGCTTGAAGATGCCGATGGCGATGTAGGCCAGCAGCAGGCTGCTGATGGTCTCGTTGATGCCTCGATACTGGCGCAGCCAGCCCGCGAGCACGATCCACAACGCGCCCGCGAGCGCACCGGCAATGCACACGGCCACGGTGCCGACGACGTTGCCCGGCAGCGGCACCGCATGCGCCAGCGCCGCGCAGGCCAGCCCGCCCAGCACCAGCGCCCCCTCGCCGCCGATCACGATGAGACCCGCGCGCGCGGGCAGCGCCACGCACAGCGCGGTGAGCATCAGCGGCGCCGCACGCTGCAGCGTGTTCTGCCACGAGAACCAGTCGCCGAACGCGCCCTTGAACAGCGTGGCCCACACCTCCACCGCGTCGATACCGGCGAAGGCCACCACCAGCCCGAACAGCAGCAGCGCCGCCGCGATGGCGAACACCGGCAGGGCCAGTTCCTTGAAGAGCGCGGGGCGCAGCATGACGGTACCGGGGTGTCGGTCAGACGCTTCCGACGACGCCTTCGACGAGGTAGTTCATCTTCTCGAGCTCCAGGTCGGTCTGCTTCAGGACCTTGCCCGCCGGCACCACCACGGCGCCCTTGTTGTCCTTGATGCCGTCCTTGAAGATGTCGAAGCTGCCCGCGATCATCTTCGCCTTGATCTCGTCGGCGTGCTTCTTCGCGGCGTCCGGCACCATGGGGCCGTAGGCCGACATCTTCACGTAGCCCTCCTTCAGGCCGCCGCGCAGGAAGTTGGGATGCGGCTTGCCAGCCTGCGCGGCCTCGATGGCGGTCTTGTAGGCGGTGAGCCAGTTCCATTCGGCGCCGGTGAGGTACGCATTGGGCGCGAGCTTGGCCTGGCTGGCGTGGTAGCCGCAGACCATCTTGCCGCGCTTGGCGGCCGTCTCGACCACCACCTTGGGGCCGTCCACGTGCATCGTGAACACGTCGCAGCCCTGGTCGGCGAGGCTGTTGGTGGCTTCGGCTTCCTTCACCGCCATCGACCAGTCGCCCGTGAAGATCACGCTGCAGGTGATGTTCGGCTTGACCGAGCGCGCGCCGAGCGTGAAGGCGTTGATGTTGCGCAGCACCTGCGGAATGGGCTTGGCGGCGACGAAGGCGATCTTGTTGCTCTTCGTCATGTGCGCGGCGATCACGCCGTTGAGGTACTGGCACTCGTCGATGTAGCCGAAGAAGCTGCCGACGTTCTTGGGGTGCTTGCCCTCGGTCCAGAGGCCGCCGCAGTGCGAGAAGCGCACGTCGGGGTTCTTGGGCGCGACCGCGAGGATGTGCGGATCGAAGTAGCCGAACGAGGTGGGAAAGAGCAGGCCCGCACCGTCCTGCGAGATCATGCCGGTCATGGTCTTCTGCACGGCCGCCGTCTCGGGCACGTTCTCTTCCTCCACCACCTTCACGCCGGGCAGCTTCTTGATCTCGGCGGCGGCCATGGCGTGCGCCCGGTTGTAGCCGTAGTCGTCGCGCGCGCCGACGTAGATCACGCCGACGGTGAGCGGCTTGGGCTTGGCCTGGGCGGCGGCAAGCGCGCTCCAGCTTCCGAGGCCGCCCGCCGCGCCGAGCGCGGCCAGGGTCTTGAGGGAATCGCGGCGATTGAATTGGCTGGTCATGACGTACTCCGTTGCTGGAAAACAGGTTGAAGGACTGAAGGAAAAAGAAGTGCCTGGGCGCTCAGCCGAGCAGGCTGACGTGCGCCGAGACCACGCGCCAGCCCTCGGGCGTGCGCATCCAGGTCTGGCTCTGGCGGCCGCTTCGCTCTGCGCCTTCGCGGCGGAACTCGCAGTTCGCGGTGGCGAAGTCGCGCCCGTAGGTGGTGATGACGGTCACGAGCAGTTCGCGCGCAAGGCCCTGTGAAGGGCGCGATGCGCGAAAGGCCCGGATCTCGTCGTAGCCGTAGAGGTTTTCGGTGGCGCCATAGCGCAGCGTGGTCGGGCTGTTCCAGAACAGCTCGTCGAGCACCTCGACCTTGTTGTTCACCAGCGCGTCCTCGTAGCGGGCGAAGGCGGCCTGCACTTCGGACAGCACGTCGGGCAGGTCGATGTCGCTTGCGTTCATGCGGGTGTTTCCTCCGAACTGAGTGCGGCGACCGGCGCATGCGCCACGCCCGCGGCTTCGAGTGCCGCGGCCACGCGCAGCACGAGGTCTTCGCGCCACGGCGCGGCGATCACCTGCACGCCGACCGGCAGGTCGGGCTGGTTCGGCTGGTTGGCGTGCGTGCCCCAAACCGGCACGGCGCACACCGGCAGGCCGATGCACGAGAAGGGCTGGGTCAGCAGGCCCATGTTGGGCCGTACCGGCAGCACCTGGCCGTTGACCTCGAAGCTTTCCGCGCCGATGGGCGTGGCCGCGCTGGGCGTGGCCGGGGCCAGCAGGATGTCGTAGCGCGCTAACAGGCGCGCCACCGCCTCGGCATACACACGGCGCACGCGCTGCGCGCGCGCCACCCAGGCGGCCGGCAGCAGCGCTCCGGCCAGGAAGCGGTCGCGCGACAGCGGCTCGAAGTCTTGCGCGCGGCGGCGCAGGTCATCCAGGTGCAGCGCGGCGCCTTCGGCGTTGGTGATGAGGAAGGCGGCGGCCCGCCCGGCCTCGACCAGCGGCAGTTCCACGCTGGCCCGCGAGACGCCCGAGCCCAGCGCATCGGCGACCAGATCGACGGCGGCCAGCGCCTGGGCGCCGGCACGCTGGTGGAAATAACCGCCGAGCACGCCGATGCGCAGGCCGCGCGCGCCCTGCGCCAGCACGCCTGATACAGGTTCGACGGCCCGCTGCGCGCAGCCGGGGTCATGCGGGTGGCCAGCGTCTTCTGGGCCCTGCAGCGCGTCGTAGACCAGCGCCAGGTCGCGCGCCGAACGGGCGAAGGGGCCGAGGTGGTCCAGGCTGGACACGAACGGGAAGCTCCCGGTGCGCGGCAGCCGCCCGAACGTGGGCTTGAGGCCGAACACGCCGCACAGCGACGCGGGCACGCGGATCGATCCGTTGGTGTCGGAGCCCAGCGCGAGCGGCACCTGCCCGGCCGCCACCGCGGCACCCGATCCACCCGACGAGCCGCCCGCGATGCGCCGGAGGTCGTGCGGGTTGCGCGTGGGGCCTTCATGGCTGTTCTCGGTGGTGAAGCCGTAGGCGTACTCGTCCATGTTGAGCGCGCCCACCAGCACGGCGCCCGCACGCTCCAGCCTTCGCACCAGCGCGGCGTCGGCGCGCGCGGGCGCGGTCTGGCGCTCGATCTTCGAGCCCGCGAGCGTGGGCAGGCCGGCGATGTCGAACAGGTTCTTCACCGCGAACGGCACGCCGAGCAGCGGCAGTTCGCGGGTGCGCGCGCCGTTCGCCGAAGCCAGCGAGGCATCGACCTGCGCCGCGCGGCGCAACGCACGCTCCCCCAGCACGGCAGTGAATGCGTTGACCCGGCCGTCGGTGGCTTCCACGCGCTCGAGGCTGGCCCGCACCAGCGCCGCGGCGCTCGTGGCGCCCGCGCGCACCGCTTCGGCCATGGCGGTCGCGTCGCGCAGGAGCAGGTCCGCGGCGCTCATGCGTCCTTCTCCTCGGGCGCCACCGGCGCGAAATGCACCGCCGGCTCGGCCGACATGGCCAGCGGTACCGACTCCACCAGCGCGGCGAACTCGGCCGCGAGCGCGAAGTAACGCAGCACGCCGGGGCGGTGCGCGGGCGACAGGGGCAACGCGAGCGCCGCCGCGGCGGCGTCGACGTAGCTCTCGATCTGCGTGGGTGTCATGGACGGTTCCTCGGGTCGATGCCTAGCGGCGGACTTCGCGCTGGAAGATGTCGAGACTGAGCTTCTTCATGGCGACGAAACTCCCGGTGCTCAGCGTTTCCACCGTGCGGGGGCGCGCATCGCCGTAGTGCAGGATCTCCGCGACCTTGGTGGGCCGCTTGGTCAGGAGCAGCACCTCGTCGGCGAGGTACACCGCCTCCTCGAGGTCGTGCGACACCAGCAGCATCGTGGTACCGGTCTGCATGAACACCTCCTGCAGCTTCTCGCGGATGAAGAGCGTCATCTCGAAGTCGAGCGCGGAGAAGGGCTCGTCGAGAAACAGCACCTCCGGGTTGGGCGCGAGCGCGCGCATGATCGACGCCGTCTGCTGCTGGCCGCCCGAGAGTTCGTACGGGTAGCGCGCGAGGTCGAACTTCACGTCGAAGGAGGCCACCAGCTCTTCCATGCGCCGGTCGACCTCGGCCTTGCTGCGCCCTTCGAGCTTCAGCGGATAGGCGATGTTGTCGATGGTCCGCATCCACGGGAACATCGCCTCGCGATAGTTCTGGAACACGTAGCCGATCTTGGTGTCCGAGCGCCGCTTGCCGTCGAACAGGATCTCGCCCGAGTCGATGGGAATGAGCCCCGCGATCATGTTGATCAGCGTGGACTTGCCGCAGCCGTTGGGACCGAACACCGAGACGATCGCGTGCTTCGGGATGTCGAGGTCGAAGTTCTCGTACAGCGGCCAGCCCGCGAAGTACTTGGTGAGCCCTCGGATGGTGATGTGCGTGCCTGCCGGGCCGGGTTTGAACACGGGCCTGGGCACGTCGGCGTACACCGGGCCGTTGACGACGATGTCCTGCGTGACTTTCATCTTCCGCTCCAGTGCACGATGCGGCGTTCGGCGACCAGGAAGAGGATGTTCAGCGCGTAGCCCAGCGCACCCGCCGAAAGAATCGCCGCGTACATGCTCTTCACGTTGAGCACCTGCTGCGCGTCGATGATCCGGTGGCCGAGCCCCGTGTCGGAGCCGATGAACATCTCGGCCACGATGACGATCACCAGCGCCATCGACACCGCCGAGCGCAGGCCCACGAAGCTGGGCTGCAGGCTTTCCCACACCAGCACGTCCTTGAAGATCTGCCAGCGCGATGCGCCCATGACGCGCGCCGCCATCACGCGCTGCTTGCGCGCGTTCATCACGCCGTAGGCGCTGTTGAACACCACGATGAGCAGCGCGCCGAAGGCCGCGATGGCCACCTTGTTGACGTCGCTCACGCCGAAGATCAGCAGGAACAGCGGGATCAGCGCCGACGAAGGCGTGGAGCGGAAGAAGTCGATCAGGAACTCCACGCTGCGGTAGGCGCGCTCGTTGCTGCCCAGCAGCACCCCCAGTGGCATGCCGACCACCGCCGCGATGGCGAAGGCCTGCACGGTGCGCCACACGGTCATGGCGAAGTCGGTGAGCAGCGGGCCGCCGGCCAGGCCTGTGATGAGCGCCGCGACGGTGTCGGCCGGCGTGGGCAGCAGGATCGGCTTGATGAAGCCGAGCCGCACCACCAGGTCCCACACGATGAACAGCACCACCGGTCCGATGAAGGGCAGCAGGCGGTCGCGCAGCGGCGGCTTCGGCGCGGCGGTGGCCGCGCTGGCCGGCGGGGTCCACGGCGCGGCCGTGGTCGAGCTTGCTTCGGCCATGGTCTTCAGGCCTTGTAGAGCAGCGTGTCCACCGCGACCTTCTTCTCGAAGATGCCTTTCTCGGTGAACAGGTCGTAGAACTTCTGGAAGTACGCGACGTCGCTGGGCTTGAACTCGTTGTAGAGCATGTACGACGCGAGCGGCACCTCGGCGGTGAGCTTGCCTTCGATGGCGGTGTAGCCCTTCATGAACTGGCGTGCCTCGTCGGGCTTGCTGCGCACCAGCTCCACGCCGCGTGCGTAGGCGGCTATGTACTTCTTCGCGACCTCGGGGTTCTTCCTGATGAAGTCGCTGGTGAGGCTGGCCGCGCCGCCGTGCCACGGCGCCATCGGGTCGCCGAGGATGTACTTCGCGACCACGCCGGCCTCGACGACGCGCGTGGTGCCGTTCATGCGGCCCACGGTGCCGGTGGGCTCCAGCGTGTAGCAGGCGTCGACCTGGCCCGCGACCAGCGCAGCCACGTGCTGGCCGATGGGCAGCTCGCTCACGGTCGCGCCCTTGGCGCCCGCGCGCTCCAGCATGGTCTTGCACAGCGTGACGTTCTGGATGCCGGGGCCCGATGCGACCTTCTTGCCGGCCAACTCGGCCACGGACTTGACGGGGCTGTCCTTGGCGACGATGAATTCGTCGAGCACGTACTTCGCGTTGCTCGGGTTGGTACAGAAGATCTTGAACAGCCCTGGCTGCGCGATCTCGCCGATCGCGAGATTGGCGGAGCCCGTGCCGTTGGCGCTGCCGTCGCAGCGGCCCGCGAGCATGCCTTCCATCACCTGCTGCGCGCCGGCGAACTTCAGCGGCTCCACGTCCAGGCCGGCCTCCTTGAAGTAGCCCTTGTCGACCGCCGCGAAGAACGGCAGGCCGGCAGCCACCGGCCAGAAGCCGATGCGCAGCTTCGCAGCCGCGCCCTGCGCGCGCACGATGGCGGGCGCGGCCAGCACTGCCATGCCCGCGGCGCCGGCTTGCAGCAGCTGGCGTCGCCGGCGTGCGGCGGGAGAGTGTTGTTGGATGCTCATCGGAACTCCTCTGATCAGTTGGAACTCGGGGTGGCGCGGCTCGCGACGTAGGCGCGCCAGCCGCCGTGATGGCTCACGTCCTGCGCGCCGTCCAGCGCGTGGCCTTCGCAGATGAAGCCCTTCACCCAGCTGCCGTCGGCCAGCTCCACGCTGCCGAGGCCCAGCGGCGGCGGGATCAGCGCGAGGAAGCTGCCGACCTGCGCGAGCGGCACGGCCCACACTTCCAGCGCGATGGTTGCGCCCTCCTCGCCTTCGGCCACGCGACGCAGTCCGGGCTTGGGCGGCACGGTGCCCGGCAGCGCGTGCAGCCTGTAGGCGGGCGAGGTGGTGGTGGCGCGCACCAGGGTGGCGCCGCGCTCGGTCAGTTGGCTGTTGAGCGGCATGCCCGAGAGATGCGCACCGACGACGGCGATCGGCAAGGTGCCGGCACCCGCCGCCGCGAGCCCCGGAATCGCACGCGGCGGCGGCAGAGGCTCGCCGGTCGCGCCCTGCGCAAGGCCGGTGGCGTGATGGAAGCGCTGGCCCAGCTCGGCGAGTGCGAGATCGCTGCCGCAGGGGCCGATCAGCGTGATGCCGAAAGGCAGGCCATCCGCGCGCAGGCTGCTGGGCACCGAGAGCGCGGCGTAGTCGAGCAGGTTGACGAAGTTGGTGTAGGCGCCGAGGTTGCGGTTGAGCGCGACCGGATCGGCGCGCATCTGCTCGCGCGTGTAGTGCGTGGGCGCGGTGGGCACGAGCAGCAGGTCGATGTCGCGCCACATCGGCTCGACTTTCTGCGCGATGGCGCGCAGCCTGGTCTGGGCGTCGAACACGTCGGCTGCGCTGTAGCCCTGTCCGCTCGCGAGGATGCCGCGCACGGGCTCGACGACGTCGTCGGCATGCGCGTCGAAGAACTCGCGCACCGCGGCGTAGCGCTCGGCGACGAGCGCGCTTTCGTAGAGCATGGCGGCCGCTTCCGCGAGCGGCGCGTAGGCGATGGTGACGGGCGTGCCGCCCATGGCGAGCAGCCGCGCGACCGCGTCGCCGAAGGCCTGCTCGGCGGCGGCATCGCCGAAGAAGCTCAGCCGGTCGGGCACGCCGAAGCGGAAGCGCGCGGGCAGCGGCTCGCGGCGCAAGTCGATCTCGCGGGAGTACGGATCGCGCGCGTCGTGGCCGGCGGCTGCGAGCAGCACGTCGACCGCGGTGGCGACGGTGCGCGCGAAGATGGAGACGCAGTCGGCGCTCTGCGCGGCGGGCACCACGCCGAAGGCGCTCAGCAGGCCGCGCGAAGGCTTCAGGCCGACGATGTTGTTGAGCCCGGCCGGCACGCGGCCGGAGCCGGCGGTGTCGGTGCCCAGGGCGAAGTCGGCCTCGCCCGTGGCCACCACACAGGCCGAGCCCGAACTGGAGCCGCCCGATACATAGCGCGCGTCGAAAGCGTTGGGCACCTCGCCATAAGGAGAGCGGGTGCCGTTCAGGCCGCAGGCGAACTGGTCGAGATTGGTCTTGCCGGCCAGCAATGCACCGGCTTCGAGCAGGCGCTGCACCACGGTCGCGTGCACCTCGGGCAGGCGCTCGAAGGCCGGGCAGGCGGCGGTGGTGGGCACGCCGGCCACGTCGATGTTGTCCTTGACAGCGAAGCGCAGGCCCGCGAGCGGCAGGGCGAAATCCAGCGCCACGGCGGCGTGCGTGTGTGCCACAGGCGAGGCGAACCTGGCGATCCAGGCCGCTTCTGGCGTTCCGCTTTTCGGGTTTTCTTCGTGCACCATCTTCAGGCATCCAAACATGTGTACAAGTTGAGATGCAAGCGGCATGCCAGCGCAAGCGCACCGTGGCGCAGATCGGAATCGTGCGGGGATTGGCCCGCTCCCCTCGGGTTTTTGGCTCCCTCCCCCGGGCTTGGCTCCCTCTCCCCTCGGGGAGAGGGTTGGGGTGAGGGCAGGTGCGGAAGATGAAGCGCGACTCTTATCTAGAGGCCGTAGCCCTCACCCCCGCCCTCTCCCCACGGGGCAGAGGGAGTCATGCAAGTCAGCTCTTCCTTGCGTCGCGGTAAAGCTTCTCGACCTTCGGCAGGTTCGCTTCGAGCTTCGAGATGCGGTCTGGACCGCTCGGGTGCGTCGAGAGGAAGCTCAGGCCGCCCTGATTCCTGGACGCCGTGGCCATCTTCTGCCACAGCGAGACCGACGCCTTCGGGTCATAGCCCGCCCGCGCCGCCAGTTCGAGCCCCACGAGATCGGCCTCTGTCTCGTCGCTGCGGCTGAACTTGAGGGTGATGAGCTGCGTGCCGGCGCGCGCGGCCAGGTCGCCTACCTGCCCCCAGCCGAGCAGCTGCGCACCGATGGAGAGCGCGGCGCCCGTGCCCGCGCTCTTGGCCAGGCGGGCGCGTGCATGCTCGCGCAGGGCGTGGGCCATCTCGTGGCCCATCACCATCGCGACCTCGTCGTCGGTGAGCTTCAGCTGGTCGAGGATGCCGGTGAAGAAGGCGATCTTGCCGCCGGGCATGCAGAAGGCGTTGATCTGCTTGCTGCCGATCAGGTTGACCTCCCACTTCCAGTCTCGGGCGCGCGAATTCCACGGCATCGCGAACGGAATGAGCCGCCTGGCGATGGCCCGCAGGCGCTGCAGCTGCGGATTGCTCTCGCCCGCGAGCGCCCCCTTGGCGCGTGCCTGCTCGAGCAGCTGGCCGTACTGCTGCACGCCGGCCGTCTCGATCTGCTCGACCGGCACGATGTTCCGGGCCACCGAGGCCTTGCCCACGTCGACCTGCGCCAGGGCCGGCTTCGCGAGAACCGCGCCGGCCGCCGCCAGCAGGAAGGCTCGCCGCGGATGCCACGCGGAAGCTGCGGAGGGGGCGGGAACGTCGGTGAAGGGGCGATCGCATCGTGTGCACATAGGAGCGGGATGATAGGAACAAATGAAGACAAGAAGCCCGGGAACCCGGGCCGTCGCTCATGGACAATCCAGGGCACATGTCCGCCTCGCCCGCAGAAACCCCCACGCCCACCTCACCGCCCTGGCGCGACGCGCTGAAGGTCTACCTGGAGCCCGCCACCCTGCGCATGCTGGCGCTGGGCTTCTCGGCCGGGCTGCCGCTGCTGCTGGTGCTGGGCACGCTGAGCTTCCGGCTGCGCGAAGCGGGCATCGACCGCACCACCATCGGCTACCTGAGCTGGGTCGGGCTGGCCTACGGCTTCAAGTGGGTCTGGGCGCCGCTGGTCGACCGGCTGCCGCTGCCGCCGCTCACCACCTTGCTGGGACGCCGCCGCGGCTGGCTGCTGCTGGCGCAGTGCATGGTCATCGCCGGGCTGGCGGGCATGGCGGTCAACGATCCGCGCCACGGGCTCACACCGCTGGTGTGGTGCGCGCTGCTGGTGGCCTTCGGCTCGGCCACGCAGGACATCGCGCTCGACGCCTTCCGCATCGAATCGGCCGAGGCACGCAAGCAGGCCGCGCTGGCCGCCGCCTACCAGACAGGCTACCGGCTCGCGATGATCTGGGCCGGCGCCGGCGTGCTGTGGGTCGCGGCCTGGGCCGAGGTGGCGCCCGCTGCAGCGGCCACGGGCGCGGCGGCCTATCAGAACGGCGCCTGGAAGACGGCCTACCTGGTCATGGCGGCATCGATGGCCATCGGCGTGGTCACGGTGCTGCTTTCGCCCGAGCCGGTGCCGGGCGCCATGCCCAAGGCCCGGACCGCCGCCGAATGGCTGCGCAACGTGCTGATCGAGCCCTTCGCCGATTTCATACGCCGCTACAAATGGCAGGCGGTGCTGATCCTCTCGCTGATCGCCATCTACCGCATCAGCGACGTGGTGATGGGCATCATGGCCAACCCGTTCTACGTGGACATGGGCTTCACCAAGGACCAGGTGGCCTCGGTCAGCAAGATCTACGGCGTGATCATGACGCTGGCGGGCGCCTTCGTCGGCGGCGTGCTGTCGATGCGCCTGGGCGTGATGCGCGTGCTGATGCTCGGCGCCGTGCTCAGCGCCGCCAGCAACCTGCTCTTCGCCTGGCTGGCCACGCGCGGGCACGACCTGACTGCGCTGATCGCGGTGGTCTCGGCCGACAACCTGGCCGGCGGCATCGCCTCGGCGGCGTTCATCGCCTACCTGTCGAGCCTCACCAACATCAGCTACTCGGCCACGCAGTACGCCCTTTTCAGCTCGCTGATGCTGCTGCTGCCGAAGTTCCTGGCCGGCTACTCGGGTGCCTTCGTCGACGCCTACGGCTACAGCAGCTTCTTCGTCGGCACCGCCCTGCTGGGCGCGCCGGTGCTGTTGCTGGTGGCGCTGGCCTCGCGGCTGACGGCGACCACAAGCCCACAGGGCCGTCAATAGGGCCTGGGCCTTATAGGAAACGGCCGACGGTGCGCGGGCCGCGCAACTGGTAGGCTGTGCCGGTATACATTCGTTTCTTTCAATTTTCTTTCCCCGCCGCGCGCCTCGCTTCCTGCCGGCGTCCATCGTCCGCCTGACCGACAGCCCAACACCTACAAGATCGTGCCGTCCCGAATTTCTCCTCTTCAGATAAGTGCCTACACGGCCACCAGCGCCGTCGGTGTCGGCAAGGAAGCGCTGGCCGACGCGCTCGCGCAGTCGCGCAGCGGGCTGCGCGCCAACGATTTCGGCGACGCGCCGCTGCCCACCTGGATCGGCCGCGTCGAAGGCGTCGAGGAGGTCCGGCTCCCCGAATCGCTCGCGCAGTGGGACTGCCGCAACAACCGGCTGGCCTGGATGGGCCTGCAGGCCGACGGCTTCATCGATGCCGTGGCCGCGGCGCGCGAGAAATACGGCGCATCGCGCATCGCGCTGGTGCTGGGCACCTCCACCGCGAGCATCGGCGAGACCGAGCTGGCGTACACGCAGCTCGACGCGCAGGGCATGTTCCCGCCCGGACAGCGCCGCCCCGAGGTGCACACACCGCATTCGCTTGCCATGTTCGCGCAGCAGCTGCTGGGCATCAGCGGACCCAGCGAAACGATTTCCACCGCCTGCTCGTCCAGCGCCAAGGTGTTCGCCTCGGCCGAGCGGCTCATTCGCCTGGGCCTGGCCGACGCGGCCGTGGTCGGCGGGGCCGACACGCTGTGCGGCAGCGTGCTGTTCGGCTTCAACTCGCTCGAACTTGTATCGAGCGAGCCGTGCCGGCCCTTCGACGCCGCGCGCAAGGGCATCAGCCTGGGCGAGGCCGCGGGTTTCGCGCTGGTCGAGCGCGTGCAGACCGGCGCCGATGCCGCGCCGCTGCATTTGCTGGGCTACGGCGAAGCGAGCGACGCGCATCACATGTCGACGCCCCACCCCGAGGGCCTGGGCGCCGAGCGCGCGCTCGACGAGGCGCTGGCGCGCGCCGGCCTCGAACCCGAGGCGATCGACTACATCAACATGCACGGCACCGCGAGCCAGAAGAACGACGAGGTCGAGGGTGCGCTGGTGGCGCGCCGCTTCCCGGCACGCACGCACGCCAGCTCGACCAAGGGCTTCATGGGCCACACGCTGGGTGCGGCGGGCATCGTCGAGGCGGTCATCAGCCTGCTGGCGATCGAGCGCGGCCTGATGCCGGGCACGGTCAACACGCACACGCTGGACGAGGGCTTCGGCCCGCAGATCCGGCTGGAGCCCGCGCACGGCGAAGTGCGCTATGCGCTGAGCAACTCCTTCGGCTTCGGCGGCAACAACTGCTCCCTCGTTTTCGGCAAGGCGGCATGAACGACATGAACCAGGCCGCTTCCAAGCCCCCCACCCTCTACATCGAAGGCCCCGCCTTCTGGACTCCCACGCTGCCTGGCTGGGACGCCGCCCGTGCCGCCTTCCGCGGCGAAGGCGCGCTGGCCGATCCGCCCGCGAAGCGCCCGTCGCCGCAGGTGCTGGCCCCGGCCGAGCGCCGCCGCGCGCCCGACACCGTGGCGCTGGCGCTCGAAGTGGCGGCCGCCGCCCTTGCCGGCTCGGGCCGCAACGCGGCCGACGTGCCCTGCGTGTTCACGTCGGCGCACGGCGACCTGTCGATCAACGACTACATGTGCAGCACGCTCGCGAGCGATCCGAAAGGGCTGTCGCCCACCAAGTTCCACAACTCGGTGCACAACGCGGCCGTGGGCTACTGGACCATCGGCACCGGCTGCATGGCGGCAAGCAACGCGGTCTCGGCCTACGAGCACAGCTTCGCCTCGGGCCTGCTGGAGGCGGCCGTGCAGTCCGCCTGCGACCAGGAGCCCGTGCTGCTGGTGGGCTACGACACCCCCACCCTGGGCGCGCTGACTTCCGTCACCGACAGCCGCGGCCTGCTTGCGGTGGCGCTGGTGATCGCAAGCGAACCCGGCGAGCGCACCGTGGCGGCGCTCGACTGGTCGCTCGTCAGCGAAGACGGCAAGGCTGTGGCAGCCACGCCGCCGCGCTCCGAAGCCGCGAAGTCGCTGGCCGAGATCAACCCCATGGCCCAGTCGCTGGGCCTCTTCGAAGCGCTGGCACATCTGGATGACGGCAATGTCGGCGGCGTGGGCTCGCCGGTCGACCTGCCGCTTTCCGCCACCCTGTCGCTGCGGCTGCAGTTGCGGCCGTTCGCACGGGGCTGAGCCCACGGCCACTGCAACCGGCGCTATGCTTTTCGCAGCATGGCCGGTTGACAGGGGTTGCCGAGGTTTACCCAACTTTACGGAGCGTTCAAGCCCTCTTGCTCCCGGTGGACGACCATGAAGCGCATGAGCACCCCCCAACTCCTGATGATCGAAGACGACGCCCGCCTGGCGCAGATGGTGGGCGAGTACCTGACGCAGTCGGGCTTCGCGTTCAACCATGCCGGCGACGGCGCCGCCGGGCTCGAGCAGCTGCAGCAGCACGCGCCCGACCTGGTGATCCTCGACCTGATGCTGCCCGACACCGATGGCCTCGAAGTCTGCCGCCGCATCCGCGCGCTGCCCGGTCCGCTGTCGAAGGTGTCGGTGCTGATGCTCACCGCAAAGGGCGACCCGATGGACCGCATCATCGGCCTGGAGATCGGCGCCGACGACTACCTGCCCAAGCCCTTCGAGCCGCGCGAGCTGCTCGCGCGCATCCGCGCCGTGCTGCGCCGCCGCGCCGAGAGCGCCACCGAGGCCGAGGCCTCGTCGGTGATGCGCTTCGGCACGCTGGAGATCGACCGCAACGCGCGCACCGTGTCGGTGGGCGGCGCGGTGGCCGACCTCACCTCCTACCAGTTCGACCTGCTGACGGCGATGGCCGAGCGCGCGGGCCGCGTGCTCACGCGCGACCAGATCATGGAAGCCGTGCGCGGCCGCGAGCTGGAGGCATTCGACCGCTCCATCGACGTGCACATGGGCCGCATTCGCGCCGCCATCGAGGTCGACGCGAAGAACCCGAAGCGAATCCTCACGGTGCGCGGCGTCGGGTACGTCTTCGCCAAGCAGCAAGACTAGGCTGACCGCCGATGCTGCGCAGTCTCTATTCGCGCCACCTGTACGTCCGCATCTGGCTCGCGGTGGTGGGCGGGGTCGTCATCCTCACGCTGATGGCCAACTGGATCGTGCGCGAGGCCGCCGAGGCCGAGCGCGAACGGCTGGCGCCGGTGCCGCGCAACGTGGTGGTGCTGGACGCACAGGACAAGCCGATAGGCGCGGGCACCGCGCTGCGCGTGCCGGGCCAGGGCCTGGAGTTCGACGTGACGCTCAGCGACGGCAAGGCCATCACGCTGCGCGTGGCGCCGCGCGAGCGGCCCACCGGCACCGGCGGTTTCGCGCCGTGGCGCACGCCCTTCGGGCTGGGCTGGATGATCGCGCTGGTGGGCGTGGCGGTGGCGCTGGGTGTGTACCCGATCGTGCGGCGCATCACGCAGCGGCTGGAATCGCTGCAGCGCGGCGTGCAGCGGTGGGGCGAGGGCGATCTCTCGGTGCGCGTGACAGAAGAAGGGCAGGACGAAGTGGCTGATCTATCCAAACGATTCAACGCGTCGGCCGAACGCATCGAACAGCTGGTGCGTTCGCACAAGTCGCTGCTGGCCAACGCCTCGCACGAGCTGCGTTCGCCGCTCACCCGCATCCGCATGGGCCTGGAGCTGATGGGCGAGCACCCGAGCCAGTCGGCGCGCGAGGAAATCTCGCGCAACATCGGCGAGCTCGACCAGCTCATTGACGAGATCCTGCTGGCAAGCCGGCTCGACGCCAGCGAGGCCGACATGGGCACCATCGAGCCGGTCGACCTGACCGGCCTGGCGGCCGAGGAATGCTCGCAGGTGAACGCCGAGCTCGACCTGGCCGACGGCACCGACAACGCCACTCTCACCGTGCCGGGCGTGTCGCGCCTGCTGCGCCGCGCCATCCGCAACCTGCTGGAGAACGCGCGCCGCTACGGCGCCGGCGAGATCGCGGTGGAGCTGGGCAGCGCCAACGGCTACGCCACCGTGCGTGTGAACGACCGGGGCCCGGGCGTGCCGCCCGCCCTGCGCGAGCGCATCTTCGAGCCCTTCTACCGCCTGCCCGGCGCCAGCGAGCGCAACGGCGGCGTGGGCCTGGGGCTGGCGCTGGTGAAGTCGATCGCCGAGCGGCACGGCGGCACCGTGCGCTGCGAGGACCGCCCCGGCGGCGGCGCGAGCTTCGTGATCCGCCTGCCGGCCGCCGCACGCAGCCACTGAACGCGCACTGTCCACCACCCCCGCCCGCGCGGGGTCGTGGTCAGGTTGGCCTGGGAGCGCCAACCTAAAATCCCGCCCCTATGCAGAGATCGCACATCGTTCGGCCCGCGGCCATGTTCTGGGGGCTGGTGGTGTTCATGCCGGTCGGCGTCACCTATCTTTCGGCCATCGTGCTGCTGCTCGCCATGCTGGTGGCCGGCGGCCTGGGCGAGCGCTATGCGCGGCTGCGCGCCAACCCGCTGTGGTGGCCGGTGATGGCCTACTTCGCCTGGACCTTCATCGTGCTGGCCATCGGGCAGCACTACCCCGAGACCGGCTCCAACCTCTTCCACGGCATCCGCATCGGCCTCACGATGCTCATGGCGATGGCGCTCACGCGCGAGGAGGCCATCTGGGCGCTGCGCGGCTTCCTTCTGGTGGCGGCGCTCAACATCGTGCTGGTCATCGTCTTCTACGCGGTCGGCGGCTTCAACATCTGGTCTCCGCTGCGTGCGGTGGTGATGGAAGTGGGCAACAAGTCGATCAGCAACGCGCTGCTGTTCAGCGTGGTGGCTTCCACCGCCGCCGTGTGGGGCATCGCGCAGATCGCCGCCCACAAGCCGCTGCGCGCCGTTCCCGCCTTCGTGCTGATGCTCGGGCTGGGCCTGGTGGTGGCGCTGCCGCTGACCTCGCGCACCTCGGTGCTCGCGCTGCTGCTGGTTGTCCCGGTGGTGTGCATCCACCAGTGGCGCAGCCACCTGAAGATGCTGGTGGGCGCACTGGTGCTGGGTGCCGTGGTGATGGGCGCCGGGCTCTACCAGCTGCCGCAGCTGCAGCACAAGGTGGAAGTGGGCGTGCAGGAACTCGAGGAGGCGCAGGCCGGCGCGGTCTTCAAGGGCAGCTGGGCCATCCGCTACTACATGTACCGCGACACCGGCCTCATGATCGCCGACCGCCCGTTCACCGGCTGGGGCATCGGCGGCTGGACCGACCAGTGGCACAAGCGCGGCCCGGCGCTGCTGGCCGACTCGAACATGCCCCACAACGACTTCCTCTGGGTCGGCGCCCAGGGCGGCCTGCCCGCGCTGCTGAGCCTGCTCTTCATCATGGTCGCCGCCGTCTGGCAGGCATGGAAGCGGCCCGACATCGCCGGCCGCTACGCACTGGCCGCGACGCTGATCGCGCTGATCGCCTCGAGCGTGAACTCGGCCATGCGCGACGCGCAGATCGGCCTGGCGCTGCTGTTCATCGCGATGGTCTACCTGCGTCTCGCGCAGGAGAAGAACGACCCGAATCCGTGGCGCGGACTGCTGTCCTCGCGCCTGAAAGGCCTGGAGAGCCTGGAAAAAGACCCCGCCCGCCCGGCTGCCTGAAGAGGCACCTGGCGGCCGGGGCCGGGTGGTTCAGCCGTGGCTCAGTGCCGCGCCGACACCGCCTCGCCGGCCTTCAGCCGGTACACCGTGCCGCAATACGGGCACTTGGCCTCGCCGGTGCGCGCCACGTCGAGGTACACCTTCGGGTGGCTGTTCCAGAGCTTCATGTCGGCCTTGGGGCTGGGGCAGAACACGCCGCCCTGATGATTGAGCTCCTTGGCCAGGAGTTCGACTACTGCATTGGTGGACATGGGGTCGTTCTCTCGTTCTCTTCTTCTGCTCAGACTTTCGTGAGCCAGTGGGCGTACTTGGGATTCTTGCCGTTCACGATGTCGAAGAAGGCCGCCTGGATCTTCTCGGTGATCGGGCCGCGCGCGCCGCCATCGCCGCGGTTGCCGATCTCGATGCGGTCGAGCTCGCGGATCGGCGTGACTTCGGCGGCCGTGCCGGTGAAGAAGGCTTCGTCGGCGACGTAGACCTCGTCGCGCGTGATGCGCTTTTGCACCAGTTCCAGGCCCAGGTCCTTGCACACGTGCAGGATGGTGTTGCGGGTGATGCCGTTGAGCGCGCCGGCCGAGAGGTCGGGCGTGTAGACCACGCCGCCCTTGACCACGAAGATGTTCTCGCCCGCGCCTTCGGACACGAAGCCGCTCGCGTCGAGCAGCAGTGCCTCGTCGTAGCCGTCGTCCAGCGCTTCCATGTTGGCCAGGATCGAGTTGGTGTAGTTGCTCACCGTCTTGGCCTGCGTCATCGTGATGTTGACGTGGTGGCGGGTGTAGCTCGAAGTCTTCACGCGGATGCCGCGCTTCATGCCCTCTTCGCCCAGGTAGGCGCCCCAGGACCAGGCCGCGACCATGGCGTGCACCTTGTTGCCCTTGGGGCTCACGCCCAGCTTCTCGGAGCCGATCCAGATGAGGGGGCGCAGGTAGCAGCTCTCGAGCTTGTTCTCGCGCACCACCTGCTTCTGGGCCTCGTTGAGCTGCTCCTGGGTGAAGGGGATCTTCATGCGCAGGATCTTGGCGCTGTTGAACAGGCGCTCGGTGTGCTCCGCCAGGCGGAAGATCGCGGTGCTGCCGTCGGCCGTCTTGTAGGCGCGCACGCCCTCGAAGGCGCCGCAGCCGTAGTGCAGCGTGTGGCTCAGCACGTGGATCTTGGCGTCGCGCCAGTCCACGAGTTCGCCGTCCATCCAGATCTTGCCGTCACGGTCGTCCAGCGAGGGGGGGATCGAGCTCATTTCCTGATTCCTTTGGGATCGGTGTGGGGGTGCGACAGGAAGGGAAGTCGCAAAAGCTTGCGATTTTACGGCGCCGGGCCGAACGGCCTGCCCGACAATGGCCGGCTGTCCAAACCGTTGGAAAAAGGGTTTCCGTGTCCGTATTCAAGAACGTCATCGTCTATCGCATCGAACCCGCCTGGTCCCAGACACTGGCCGAGGCGGAGGAAGGGCTGGGCAGGCAGCGCTTCGAGCCCTGCGGCCCCTCGCAGGAAAAGTCCGCCGGCTGGATCGAGCCGCGCGGCGAGGCCAACGGCCCGCTGGTGGAGTCCATCGACGGCCAGTGGCTGGTCGAATACATGATCGAAAGCAAGCAGGTGCCCGGCTCGGTGGTTCGCCGCAAGGTCGACGAGCGCTGCGCCCACATCGAGGCCACCACCGGCCGCAAGCCCGGCAAGAAGGAAAAGAAGGAGCTCAAGGAAGACATCACCCTCGAGCTGCTGCCGATGGCCTTCACCCGCAGCGCGCGCGTGACGGTGTGGATCGACAAGGCCGAGAACCGCCTGGTGATCAACACCGGCAACGCCTCGCGCGCCGACGAAGTGGTCACCAGCCTCGTGAAGTCGCTCGACGGCTTCGCGGTGGCGCTCATCAACACCCAGGTCGAGCCCGCCGCCGCCATGGCCAACTGGCTGCTCACGCAGGAGCCGCCGGCCGGCTTCACCATCGACCGCGAGTGCGAGCTCAAGGCCAGCGACGACTCCAAGGCCGTGGTGCGCTACGCCAAGCATCCGCTGGACATCGACGAGGTCAAGCAGCACATCACTGACGGCAAGCGCCCCACCCGCCTCGCGCTGACCTGGGACGACCGCGTGTCCTTCGAGCTCACGCACGGCCTGCTGATCCGCAAGATCGCCTTCCTCGAAGGCACGGGCGATGGCGCGGCGGGCGGCAAGAAGGAAGACAACTTCGACGCCGACGTGGCCATCGCCACCGGCGAGCTGGGCCAGCTGGTGCCCGCGCTGCTCGACGCGCTGGGCGGCGAGGCAGCCTTCACCGCCGCGCCGCAGGACGAAGCGGCCAAGCCTGCCGCCGCCCAATCCGAGGCTACGGCAGGGGCCGAAACGGAAGACGCGCCGTTCTGAGGCCGTCAGGAACACGGACAACCGAACGCAGAGGAAATACAAAAACTACGCAAAGGTCGCAAAAGAAACCAAGGAAAAAATTTCTGGTTTTCCTTTCGCGACCTTTGCGTCCTCTGCGTCCGGCTGCCCACTCCCGCATTCCAGCAGCTTGCGATCAGGCCACCAGATAGGTCTGCGCCAGCCGCACCCAGCAGGCGGCCCCAAGCGGCAGCACTTCGTCGTTGAAGTCGTAGCCGGGGTTGTGGACCATGCAGCCGCCGAATTCGCCCTCGCCGTTGCCCAGCAGCAGGTAGCAGCCCGGCAGTTCGGAGAGCATCCAGGCGAAGTCCTCGCTGCCCGAGAAACCCTTGGGCGCCTGCCTGACGACGTTCTCCTCGCCCACCAGCTCGGCGCACACTTTCGCCGCAAGCTCGGTCTCGGCGGCGGTGTTGACCACCGGGGGCACGAGCTGGCGGTAGTCGATCTCGGCTTCCACGCCGTGCGCCTGCGCGGTGAGGCTCACGATCTCGCGGATGCGCTGCTCGACCAGCGCACGCGTCTCGGGTCGCGCCGCGCGCACGTTCAGGCCCAGCGACACCGACTGCGGGATCACGTTGTGCGTGGCGCCGCCGCGGATGAAGCCCACCGACACCACCGCCGTGTCGTCGGGCGCCACGTTGCGCGCCACCACCGTCTGCAGGGCCGTCACCACCGCCGCGGCTGCCGCGACCGGATCGCGCGCGCGGTGCGGCATGGCGCCGTGCCCGCCCACGCCCTTGATGGTGACGTCGGCCACGTCGGACGACAGCGTGACCGGGCCTTCGATCGCCATCATCGTGCCCACCGGCACGCCCGGCGCGTTGTGCAGCGCGTACACCGCATCGCAGGGGAAGCGCTCGAACAGGCCGTCCTCGATCATGGCGCGCGCGCCGCAGAGGTTTTCTTCGTCGGGCTGGAAGATCAGGTTCAGCGTGCCGTCGAAGTCGCGCGCCTTCGCCAGCGCCTTGGCGGCCGCCAGCAGGATGGCCGTGTGACCGTCGTGCCCGCAGGCGTGCATGCGCCCGGCGTTGCGGCTCGCGTACGGCAGGCCGGTGGCCTCGGTGATGGGTAGCGCGTCCATGTCGGCGCGGATGCCCAGGCGGCGCGTGCCGCTGCCGAGCCTGAGCTGCGCCACGATGCCGGTGCGGCCGATGCCGGTGTGCACCTCGTAGCCCCAGCTGCGCAGCAGGTTCGCTACCAGCTCGCTGGTAGCGTTCACCTCGAAGCCGAGCTCGGGGTTGGCGTGGATCTGCCTGCGGATGTCGACGAAGGCCTGGGTGTCGACGTCGGCCTGCGGCAGCAGGCGCGACAGGAGCTTGGTGGTCTGGGGGCTGAGTTGGCGGGTCATCTGAGAAATCTTTTCCTTTCGTCGTCTGCGGATGGCGTTCAGGCCGCCTTGCGTTCGCGCAGGCTCAGCAGCGCGCCGAGGCTCAGCACGCCGCAGACCATCATGTAGAAAGCAGGCGACATCGGGTTGCCGGTCTTCGCGAGCAGCCAGGTCACGATGAACTGCGAGGAGCCGCCGAACACCGTCACGCCCACGCTGTAGATCACCGAGATGCCGCTGGCGCGCACGCCGGCTGGCAGCATCTCCAGCAGCATCAGGAACATGGGCGTGGTGCCGATGTTCACACTCGCGGTGAGCAACGCAGACAGCGCCAGCACCAGCGGCACGCTCGGGTACTGGCCGATGAGCCAGAACACCGGGTACACCGCGATCACGCTGAAGAGCAGCGAGCCGATCACCAGCGGCTTGCGGTTCGGCAAGCGGTCCGCGAGCCGCCCCGCGACGAGCGACACCACGAACAGCGTGATGCCCGTGACGCAGCCCGACAGCAGCGACAGCGACGGCGGCATGTGCAGCACGCGGATCATGTAGGTGGGCATGAAGAACACCACGAGGTACATCGTGGCCGTGCCGGCGGTGGTGGCCAGGATGCCCTTGAGCACCAGTCCGCCGTGCTCGCGCAGCAGCCGGCCGATGGGGCTGGACTCATGGCTCTCGGCGACGTGCGTCTCTTCCAGGTGCGCGCGGATGTAGAGCCCCACCGGCGCGATCAGCAGCCCGAGCAGGAACGGCAGGCGCCAGCCCCAGCTCTCCAGCGAGGCTTGCGGCAACGCGGCATACAGCGCGGCGCCGGTGAGCGCGCCCAGCAGTGCCGAAACGCCCTGGCTCGCAAGCTGCCAGCTCACGCGAAAGCCCCGGCCCTTCACGCCGCCCGCCTCCATCAGCATCGACGTGGCGGCCCCCACCTCGCCGCCGAGCGAGAAACCCTGCAGCAGCCGGCCCAGCACGATCATCAGCGAGCCGAAGACGCCAGCCGACGCATAGGTGGGCGCGAAGGCGATGCACAGCGTGCCCAGCACCATGAGCCCGATGGTCAGCGTCATCGCCGCCTTGCGGCCCTTGCGGTCGGCGTAGTTGCCGATGATCACACCGCCCAGCGGACGCATCACGAAGCCGATGCCGAAGGTGGCTACCGCCAGCAGCAGCGAGCCGTAGGGGCTGTCGGAGGGAAAGAACAGCTTGCCGATCAGCAGCGCGAAGAAGCTGTAGACGGTGAAGTCGTACATCTCCAGCGCATTGCCCAGCGAACAGGCTGCGATCAGGCGGAACTGGCTCTGCTTCTTTCCCTTGCCGTGCTGCACCACGGCAGTTGGTGAAGAGGCCCCGATCGGGCTTGCGGGCAATGCGGCTTCGCTCATCTAATGTCACTCCACGTACAGGTTGCGAGAGGGCGTGCATCGACTGCGGGCCCGTTCGCGGCGGAGTATTCAGGCAAAGCGCTGCGGCGAAGAATCACAAATTTTCATGCTGATAACCAAACGGCATCCCCGTCATAAACAGGCGCCGGAAGCCATCGGGACAACCCCCAAGAGGCCTCTTTCCGGGAGCGGCGCACCACGATGAAGCTGCAACAGTTGCGCGTACTGCTGGCCGTGGCGCAGCACGGCAGCATCCACGAGGCCTCGCGCAGCCTGCACACCACCCAGCCCGCGCTGTCGAAGACCATCTCGGAGCTGGAGCGCGAACTCGGCGTGACGCTGATGTCGCGCTCCACGCGCGGCGTGAGCCTCACGGCCTACGGCACGGCGCTGGTCAAGCGCGCGAGCGTGGTCGAGCAGGAGCTGCGGCACGCGCTGGAAGACATCGAGGCGATACGCGGGCACGACGAGGCGCAGCTCAACATCGGCTTCACCGCCGTGGCCTCCAGCGGCCCGCTGCCCGATGCGATGGCCTCGTTCCGCAGGCGCTTTCCCAACGTGGCGCTGCGCGGCTTCGAGCTGCGGCCGCAGCAGATCTTCGAGGGCCTGCGCGAAGGCCGGCTCGACCTGGGGATGGTCTCCACCTGCAACGGGCCGGGAACCAACGCATTCCAGTGGGAGCCTCTCTTCTCGGTGGCCATGCACCTGTCGGTGCGCACCGGCCATCCGCTTAGGCGTGTGCGCAGGCTGCAGCCGCTGGTGGACGCCGACTGGCTCGTGCTCGACCCCATCGACGACGCGGGCAGCCCGCTGGTGAGCATGATGAACATGCACGGGCTGGAGATGCCCAGGCGCATGGTGCAGAGCGCCTCGAACCTGCTGGGCCTGCAGCTGGCCACGCAGACCGACCTGATCAGCATGTGGTCGGATTTCGTGTTCCACGGGGCGGGGCCGCTGCGGCTGCAGCCCCATCTGCTGGAGAAATTGCCGATCACCGACGAGCTGCCGGACTTCGACGTGTTCCTGGTCTACCGCTCGGCCGACCTGATGACGCACGCATGCGCCGAATTCGCGAAGGAGGCGCGCCACCAGGCGAAGGCCAATCCGCCGTGGCGACAGCCCCGGCGCAAGGGGAGCACGACCTAGGCTGCCGTGTTGTTGGCCTCGTCGTCAGCCGGCGTTTCGGGGCGGGTGAGGGTCCAGCTCTGCAGCTTGCCGCCGTTGAACACGGCATCGACGTACGAGCCGCCGCCATCGGTCCAGCGGTAGTGCTCGGGCTGCTCGTCCTTGGGCGAGCGCAGTTCGCCGAGGGCGCGCGTCATCGCGATCACATGCATCAGCGTCACGCCCGGCTTGAGCTTGGCGTTGAGCATCACCGCGCTGGCCACATAGCCCACCGGCCGCTCGGCCGCGCGCTTGAGCACCTGCATGGCGCGGTTGAAGTGCAGCAGCAGGAACATCACGATCGCGCCACCGGCCAGGGCGACACCGCCCCACCCGCCAGCGCGCCAGGCCAGCGCCATGACGACGATGGCGCCCACGGGCAGCAGAAAGTTCTTGAAATTCATGGCGTGCATTGTCGCCGCCCGTGCGCGCCCTCCGAAGTAGCCACCCCGACTACCGCAAGGGGCGAAAAACGGTACTCGGCGCCAAAAGCGATCCGTACCGGCGCATCGGCAGGCACATTTCGCCGCACGGGCATCCGCCCGGGCCACCGAAAAGCGTATGACCATTCCGCGCTCCGTCACATTCGTTCGTCTCACCCTCGCCGCCACGCTCACGGCCGCCGCGCTCAGCGGCTGCTACGTCGTGCCGCTCGGGCAACCCGCTCCCTCGGCGCCGCCTTCGCAGGCTTACGCCGTCGCGCCGGGCCCGGTCGCACAGACCTTCAACGCGCGGCTGTACCCGTCGAATGCCGAGGCCTCGCGCTACGGCGTCGTCTCCGGCACGGTGACCAACGACATGAACGGCCGCGGCCACTTCAACGCGCAGATCGGCGGCGAACAGTTTCAGGGAGAGGCAACCCGGGTCGCCGGCTCGCGTGCCAACGGCGTGGCGAACGCCACGGGCAGCCGCGGCGGCAACCTGAGTTGCCAGTATTCGATGAACTCGGCCACGCTGGGCAGCGGCCAATGCGTGCTCGACAGCGGACCGGCGTTCACGATGCACATCGGGGGATAGGGAGGGTAGGCCCGGCGCGACAGCGTGCGCGCCGGGTCATTTTTTCCCGGTTTCAGTCGAGGCGGCGGACGACGTCCATCGCCTCCTCGATACGGTCCACCGCGTGGATCGTCAGCCCTTCGATTTCCTTCGCGCCCTTCTTGGGCGCGTTCGCCTTCGGCACCACCGCCACGCTGAAGCCCAGCTTGGCGGCCTCGCGCAGGCGCTCCTGCCCGCGCGGCGCGGGGCGCACCTCCCCGGCCAGGCCCACTTCGCCGAAGGCGATGAAGCCCTTGGGCATGGGCTTGCCGCGCAGGCTGGAGGTGATGGCCAGCATCACGGCCAGGTCGGCCGCGGGCTCGCTGATGCGCACGCCGCCCACCGCGTTCACGAACACGTCCTGGTCCATGCAGGCCACGCCGGCGTGGCGGTGCAGCACCGCCAGCAGCATCGCGAGGCGGTCTCGGTCCAGGCCCACCGAGAGGCGGCGCGGGCTCGGCCCGCCGTTGTCGACCAGCGCCTGGATTTCCACCAGCATCGGCCGCGTGCCTTCGAGCGTGACGAGCACCACGCTGCCGGGCACGGGCTCGGCATGCTGGCTCAGGAAGATCGCGCTCGGATTGGTCACGCCCTTCAGGCCGCGCTCGGTCATGGCGAACACGCCGATCTCGTTGACCGCGCCGAAGCGGTTCTTGATGGCGCGCACGAGGCGGAAGCTCGAATGCGTGTCGCCCTCGAAGTACAGCACCGTGTCGACCATGTGCTCCAGCACGCGCGGACCGGCGAGCGCGCCCTCCTTCGTGACGTGGCCCACCAGCACTACGGCCGTGCCGCTGGTCTTGGCGAAGCGCGTGAGGTGCGCCGCGCATTCGCGCACCTGCGCCACCGAGCCCGGGGCCGAGGTGAGCTGGTCGGAGTAGACGGTCTGGATCGAGTCGATCACCGCGATGGCCGGGCGCGTGGCGTCGAGCGTGGCGATGATCTTCTCGAGCTGGATCTCCGCCAGCACCTGCACCTGCGAGTGGTCCAGGCCCAGCCGCCTGGAGCGCAGCGCCACCTGCGAGCCGCTTTCCTCGCCGGTGACGTAGAGCGCGTTCTGCCCGGCGTGCTGCAGCGCGTCGACCGCCTGCAGCAGCAGCGTCGACTTGCCGATGCCCGGGTCGCCGCCGATCAACGTGACGCCGCCGGAGACGATGCCGCCGCCCAGCACGCGGTCGAGCTCGTCGATGCCGGTGGGCGTGCGCGCGACGTCGGTCGCCTCGATCTCGGAGAGCGTCGCGAGCTCCGATGCGCCCGCGAGCGACGCGAACTGGGTGCCGAAGCGGTTGTTGGCGGGCCCGCTGCCGGCGCCCGCGACCTGCTCGACGAGCGTGTTCCATGCGCCGCAGCTGGGGCATTTGCCCAGCCACTTCGGGCTGGTGCCGCCGCATTCGCTGCAGACGAAAAGTGATTTGTCCTTGGCCATCCTTCGAGTTTAGGTGGCCGGGCGATGCTGCTTCTTCAGTCGTTGGCCTGGAAGTTCACCGCCTTCATGATCGCCGCCCATCTCGCGGTGTCCTCGCGCATGGTCTTCAGCAGCGCCTCGGGGCCGTCGCCGACCGGGTACATGCCGTTCTGCAGCAGCTGCTGGCGCACCTCGCGGGAATTCACCGCGCGCGTGAACTCGGCGCGCAGCTGGTCGAGCACCGGCTTCGGCGTCTTCTGCGGCGCGTAGTACGCGAACCAGGCGGTCGCCACCACGTCCTTCAGGCCGCTCTCCACGAAAGTGGGCAGGCTGGGCATCAGCGGCGAGCGCTTCTCGCCGCTGGTGGCGATGACCTTCACGCGGCCGGTGGGCAGCAGCTGCAGCGCGCCGCCGACGGTGTCGAAGTAGGCGGGAACGATGCCGCCCATCACGTCCTGGCGCGCCGGCGTGGAGCCGCGATAGGGCACGTGCACCATCGACAGCCCCGCCGATCGGTTGAGCATCTCGCCGAGAAAGTGCGAGGGCGTGCCCGCGCCGTACGACGCGAAGCTCACGCCGCCGGGCTGCTTTTTGGCCCAGGCGATGAATTCGGCGACCGTGTTGGCCGGCACGTCCTTGTGCACCACCAGCGCGAGCTCGAAGCGGGCCGCGTTGATGATCGGCTGGAAATCCTTGACCGGGTCGTAGGTCAGGTTCCTGTAGGCGCTCGGGAACATGGTCATCATGCTCGCGGTGCCCAGCAGCAGCGTGTGGCCGTCGGGTGCGGCGGTCTTCACCACGTCGACCGCGATGCGCCCGGCGGCGCCGGAACGGTTGTCCACGATGAGCGGGCCGAGCGACTCGCGCACTTCCTGCGCGATGGCGCGGGTGAGCACGTCCTGCGTGCCGCCGGCGGGCACGCCGATGAGCACGCGGATGGGGGTTCCCGGCGCGATTGCCGGCTGCGCCCGCACGGCCGTCGCCAGCGGCGCGAGGGCCATGCCGCCGAGCGTAGCCAGCACGCGGCGGCGCCTGTGAAGATGCAGGAACTGCGGGTCTGTCGTCATCTGTCTTGTCTCCGTTGCTTGCTGTCTGCGCAGCGCGATGGGTCGCGGCCACTGTAGAGCGCCGACAATTGGTTCATCTAATCAATCATTGCCCGGGCAAACCCTATGCCGATGCAAGCGCAGCCCCGCACGCTCGACGACCTGCTGCTCTACCGCACCAGCCGGCTGCTGTCGGTCGCGGGCAGCATGGTCATCCGGCTGTGCGAGGGGCGCTTCGGCATCACGCGGCGCGAATGGCGGCTCATCGCCACGCTCGCGGGGCACGGCGCGCTGGGCTCGTCGCAACTGGCGGAGCACGCGCAGCTCGACCGGGCACGTACGTCGCGCGCCGTGAGCTCGCTGGTCGAGAAGGAACTGGTCTCGCGCGAGCAGCCCGCGGGCGACCGCCGCCATGTGCTCCTGCGCCTGACCGCGCGAGGCACGAAGCTGCATGCGGAGCTTTATCCGCTGGTCTGCGCGATCAACACCGAGCTGCTGGGTGCGCTGAAGACCGACGAAGTGGCGCTGCTCGACGACATGCTGCAGCGCCTGCATGCGCGCGGCGAGGCGATGGTGGCTGCCGCAGCCGACCTGCCCAAGGCCGACCGGCGCCGCCGTGAAGCACCCGCCGCGCGCTGAAGCGCACCGCACGGCGTATCCGTGCATACCCTAGGTTTGCGAATCGACCCGGCAATCGGCTAGGAAAGCCGCGACGATTCATTTAACATGTTAAGTAATTTCGGAAGAGACAAGCCTTGAGCACCACATTCACTCATCGCAACCTGCCGCGCCTGCTGCTGCAGGCACGCGAGGCCGTGATGGCCCACACGCGGCCCAGCCTGCGGGAGCATGCGCTGTCCGACCAGCAATGGCGCGTGCTGCGCGTGCTGGGCGAGCACGGCGCGGTCGACACCGGCCGCGTGGCGCGCGAGGCCTTCATCCTCGGGCCCAGCCTCACCGGCGTGCTCGCGCGCATGGAGCGCGACAACCTCATCACCCGTTCGCGCGATCCGGCCGACCAGCGCCGCACCGTGGTCGAGGCCACGCCGCACGGCATGAAGCTGGTGAAGCGGCTGGGCAGCAGCATCGAGGCCCACTACGACTGGATGGAACAGTCCCTCGGCAAGGCCAAGCTCGCGCAGCTCTACGGGCTGCTCGACGAACTCATCGCACTGGAGCAACCCTCGCCATGAGCAGCACTCCCCATTTCCTGCCCACAGGCACGGTGTACGGCACCCTGCTCAACTTCCGCGCGGAGGTGGAGGCGCTCGCGCCGCAGATGACGCAGCCGCCCTACAAGGCACCGCCGAAGGCGCCCGTGCTCTACGTGAAGACGGCCAACACCTGGAGCCCGCACGGCAGCGCCATCACGGTGCCGGCCGGCGTACCCGAGGTCGAAGTCGGCGCGAGCATCGGCATGGTGATCGGCGCCGAGGGCGACGTCGAAGGCTTCGTGCTGATGAACGACCTGTCGATTCCCCACGCGAGCTTCTTCCGCCCGCCGGTCAAGTTCAAGTGCGTCGACGGCTTCCTCGGCATCGGTCCCGTGCTGCGCGACGCGCAGGAAGTGGCCGACCCCGCGAATTTCCGCGCCGAGGTGCGCATCAACGGCGAACTGAAGCAGTCGCTCGACTTCTCGCAGCTGGTGCGACCGGCGCAGCAGCTGCTCGCCGACGTCGGCGAGTTCATGACGCTCGCGCACGGCGACGTGCTGATGCTCGGCTGCGGCGCCGGCCGTCCGCTGGCCCGCGCGGGCGACCGCATCGACATCTCCGCGCCGGGTTTCGAGACCCTGAGCAATACGCTGGTGAAGGAGGCCACGGCATGAAGCACGCACGCGTCATCTTCGAAGGCCGCGAGTACACCGGCACCAGCCACGAATTCGACGGCCGGCCCGACGCGGCCGTGCAGCTGGACGACGGCCGCGTCGTGCCGCAGGAGCAGCTCGTGTGGCTGCCGCCGCTTGCACCGACTGCGCGCCCGCGCACCATCCTCGCGCTGGGCCTCAACTACGCCGACCACGCCAAGGAACTCGAATTCAAGGCGCCCGAGGAGCCGCTGGTGTTCGTCAAGGGCCAGAGCGCGCTCATCGGCCATCGCCAGCACACGCGGCGCCCGGCCGGCGTGCAGTTCATGCACTACGAATGCGAGCTCGCCATCGTGGTCGGCAAGACCGCGAGGAACGTGAAGCGCGACGACGCCTACGACTTCATCGGCGGCTACACCGTGGCCAACGACTACGCCATCCGCGACTACCTGGAGAACTGGTACCGCCCCAACCTGCGCGTGAAGAACCGCGACACCTGCACGCCGCTGGGCCCGTGGTTCGTGGACGCCGCCGACATCGCCGACCCGATGGCGCTCGCGCTGCGCACCACGGTGAACGGCACCGTCACGCAGGAAGGCAACACGCGCGACATGATCTTCGACGCGCCCTTCCTCATCGAGTACTTCAGCCGCTTCATGACGCTCTCGCCGGGCGACCTGATCCTCACCGGCACGCCCGACGGCGTGGTCGACTGCAAGCCGGGCGACGTGGTCGTCACCGAGATCGAAGGCATCGGCGCGCTGGTCAACACCATCGCGGCGGCCTGAGCCGGTGCGCCGTCGCAGCGCATCTTTTCCTTGCCATATCCAAAACCAGATCAGCGGAGACAACACGACATGATCACCGGCAGAAAGCTCCTCCAGTCCACCGCGGCCGCCCTGGCGCTGGCCGTCTCGGCCGCAGCCCTCGCGCAGAACGCCTACCCCGCCAAGCCCGTGCGCTGGGTGGTCGGCTACCCGGCCGGCGGCGGTACCGACTTCCTCGCGCGCACCGTGGGCGCGCAGGTCTCGCAGCAGATGGGCCAGCCGGTGCTGGTGGACAACCGCCCCGGCGCGGGCGCGATCATCGCGTCGGAGAACGTGGCGCGTTCGCCGGGCGACGGCTACACCGTGTTCTCCGCCGACAACGGCGTGCTGGTCTACAACCCCGCGCTCTACAGGAAGCTGCCCTACGACGCCGAGAAAGACTTCGCCCTCGTCGGCATGATGGGGCGCTCGCCGCTCATCATCACCGCGGCGCCCAATGCCGGCATCGCCGACGCGAAGGCGCTGCTGGCCGCGCTGAAGGCATCGCCCGGCAAGTACAGCATCGCGACGCCGGGCACCGGCAGCCCGCACCACCTCGCCTACGAACTGTTCCAGCGCGAGGCCGGCGTGTCGATGCTGCACGTGCCCTACAAGGGCGGCGCCCCCGCGCTGCAGGACCTGATGGGCGGCCAGGTCGCGCTGATGATGCTCGACCTGCCCAGTGGCGTGAGCGCCGTCAAGGCCGGCAAGGTGATTCCGCTGCTGGCCATGTCGGGCGAGCGCGTGCCGCAGCTGCCCAACGTTCCCACGGCCAAGGAGCTCGGCTTCGCCAACGTCGAGGCCTACACATGGCAGGGCCTCGTGACGCCCGCGGCCACGCCGAAGGAAGTACAGGCGAAGCTGGGCAGCGAGCTGCAGAAGGCCATGGCCGATGCCGGCGTGAAGCAGAAGCTCTACGACGCCGGCTGGGAAGCACGCCCCGCCGACGCTACCGAAATGACGCGCTACGCCGATTCGGAGCGCAAGAAGTGGCATGCCCTCATCAAGTCGCGCGACATCAAGCTGGACTGACAGATCCGGACCCTTTTTGGACCCTTTCCCATGCAACAGATCGACCATCTCATCGACGGCAAGTCCGTCAAGGGCTCGGACTACTTCGAGACCGTCAACCCCGCCACGCAGGAAGTGCTGGCCGAAGTCGCCTCGGGCGGCGAGGCCGAAGTCAACGCCGCCGTGGCTGCCGCCAAGGAAGCATTTCCCAAGTGGGCCGGCATGCCCGCGCCCGAGCGCGCCAAGCTCATCCGCAAGCTCGGCGACCTGATCGCGAAGAACGTGCCCGAGATCGCGCAGACCGAGACCAACGACTGCGGCCAGGTCATCGCCCAGACCGGCAAGCAATTGGTGCCGCGCGCGGCCGACAACTTCTACTACTTCGCCGAGATGTGCACGCGCGTCGACGGCCACACCTACCCCACGCCCACCCACCTGAACTACACGCTGTTCCACCCGGTGGGCGTCTGCGCGCTCATCAGCCCGTGGAACGTGCCCTTCATGACGGCCACCTGGAAGGTCGCGCCCTGCCTGGCCTTCGGCAACACCGCCGTGCTGAAGATGAGCGAGCTCTCGCCGCTGACAGCCGCGCGCCTGGGCGAACTGGCGCTGGAAGCCGGCATTCCGCCGGGCGTGCTGAACCTGGTGCACGGCTACGGCAAGGAAGCCGGCGAGCCGCTGGTGGCGCACCCCGACGTGCGCGCCATTTCGTTCACCGGCTCCACCGCCACCGGCAACCGCATCGTGAAGAGCGCGGGCCTGAAGAAGTTCAGCATGGAGCTCGGCGGCAAGAGCCCCTTCGTCATCTTCGGCGACGCCGACCTCGACCGCGCGCTCGACGCGGCCGTGTTCATGATCTTCAGCAACAACGGCGAGCGCTGCACCGCAGGATCGCGCATCCTGGTGCAGCAGTCGATCTACGCCGACTTCGCAGCCAAGTTCGCCGAGCGCGCCAGGCGCATCACCGTGGGCGACCCGCTGGACGAGAAGACCATCGTCGGCCCGATGATCTCGCAGGCCCACCAGGCCAAGGTGCGCAGCTACATCGAGCTGGGCCCGAAGGAAGGCGCGACGCTGCTGTGCGGCGGGCTGGAAGCGCCCTCGAACCTGCCCGAGCGCGTGAAGAAGGGCAACTACGTGGCGCCCACCGTGTTCGCCGACGTGGACAACCGCATGAAGATCGCGCAGGACGAGATCTTCGGCCCCGTCGCCTGCCTCATTCCGTTCAGGGACGAGGCCCACGCCATCGAGCTGGCCAACGACATCCAGTACGGCCTCAGCAGCTACGTGTGGACCGAGAACATCGGCAAGGCGCACCGCGTGGCCGCCGCCGTGGAGGCCGGCATGTGCTTCGTCAACAGCCAGAACGTGCGCGACCTGCGCCAGCCCTTCGGCGGCACCAAGGCCTCGGGCACCGGCCGCGAAGGCGGCACCTGGAGCTACGAAGTGTTCTGCGAGCCGAAGAACGTGGCGGTGTCGCTGGGCTCGCACCACATTCCGCACTGGGGCGTGGCGTGAGCCACGATCCGACAGTCGTGCAAGGGCGTGGCGTGAGCATGCAACGTCGCACGCTGCTGCAAGGCGCGGCCGCCCTCGCGGCCCTGCCCTCGCTCGCACGCGCGCAGGGCACATGGCCCGCCAGGCCGATCCGCGTGATCGTGCCCTTCACGCCAGGCGGCACCACCGACTTCGTCGCGCGCCTCGTCGGCACGGAGCTGTCGAAGACGCTGGGCCAGCCGGTGATCGTCGACAACAAGCCCGGCGCGGGCACGGTGATCGGCGTCGATGCCGCTGCCAAGGCCGCGCCCGACGGCTACACCTTCGTCTGCGTGGCCAACAGCTTCACGGCCAACCAGACGCTGATCCGCAAGCTGCCCTACGACACGCAGAAGGACCTGCGCCCGGTCGCACTCATGGGCATGTCGGAGCACGTTCTGGCCACGCACCCCAACAGCGGCCTGAAGACGCTGGCCGACCTGCGCAATGCCGCCAAGGCGAAGCCCGGCACGCTGAGCTTCGCATCCTTCGGCAACGGCACCTCGGCCCATCTCTCGGGCGAGATGCTCAGGCTGCAGATGGGCCTGGACATCGTGCACGTACCGTACAAGGGCCAGGGTCCGGCGCTCACCGACCTGCTCGGCGGACAGGTGACGATGATGTTCGGCAACTGGCCAGAGTTCCGCGGCCACATCCAGAGCGGCAAGCTGGTGGCGCTGGGCATGGCGACCGCCCAGCGCTCTCAGTACGCGCCGTCCATACCCACACTGGCCGAACAGGGCGTGGCCATCGAGTCCAATTCGTGGAACGGCCTGCTGGCGCCCGCCGGCACGCCCGAAGCCATCGTTGCGCGCATGAACGCCGAGGTGAACCGCGCGCTCGCGGGCCCTGCCGTGACCGACGCCTTCCAGAAGGGCGGCATCGCGTCGCTGTCGGGCACGCCCGAGCGCTTCGCGGCCTTCATCCAGAGCGAGATCGCGAAGTACGCCGAGGTGATCCGCAAGGCCAACATCCAGATCGAGGGCTGAACCATGAGCCTCTATGCGATGCAGAAATTCCTCTTTGCGCTCAACCGCGAGCCCGAGGTGCAGCGCCGCTATGCCGAAGGCGGCGAGGCGCGCGCGGCGCTGCTGGGCGCCTACGATTTCACCGAGGAGGAACGCGAGGCCATCGACACCGGCGACATCGGCAAGCTCTACGTGCTCGGCTGCAACGGCCAGCTGCTGATGCACTTCGCGCCGCTGCTGGGCATTCCATGGGCCGACTACCTCGAGGCCATGCGCGAGGGCGTGCGAAAGTACGGGCCGGTGCGCGCGGGGATCTATGCCATGACAACGGGAACCGACGAGAAAGTGGCGGGCGTATGAGTCTGGTTTTTGCAGGCGTGTGCAGCCACGCCCCCGGCATCACCGGCCGCGCGCACCTGGCCGACCCGGCCGTGAAGGACGAGTTCCACGCGCAGTTCCATCGCTTCGGCGAGGCGATGCGCGCGACGAAGCCCGACGCGGTGATCGTGATCGCCGCCGAGCACTTCGCGAACTTCTTCATGAACAACATGCCGGCCTACGCGATCGGCATGGCCGATAGCTACGAGGGCCCGATCGAGGACCCGAAGTGGCTGGGCATCGAGAAGCGCCGCATCCCCGGCGACGCGGCGCTCTCGCAGCGGCTGATCCGCGAGGTGATGCAGACGGTGGACGTGGCCTACGCGGAGGAGTGGAAGTTCGACCACGGCATCATGGTGCCGCTGAACTTCCTCACGCCGAAGTTCGACACCAAGGTCATTCCCGTGAACATCAACTGCCAGGGTCCGCCGCTCACGCCGCTGCACCGCGCCTGGGCCTTCGGTGAAGCGCTGCGCCGCGCCTGCGACAAGGTGCCCGAGCGCATCGCGCTGGTGGGCACGGGCGGCATCTCGCACTGGCCGGCCACGCCCGACTCGGGCAAGGTCAACGCCGAATGGGACGCCGAGTTCATGCGCCGCTGGTGCGCCAACGACCGCGAGGCGCTGCTCTCGCAGGACGACTACGCCGACGAGGCCACCTACCGCGAAGCGGGCCAGGGCGGTTTCGAGATCCGCACCTTCATCAGCGTGGCGGCCGCCGCGCGCGGCAAGGGCGAGATCTTCCACATGAAGGCGATCCCGATCTTCGCGGTGACCTGCACGGCCGCGACGATGTCGGTCGAATGAACGCAAGGAAGCGACGATGCCCCACCTGGTGATCCTCTACACGCCGAACATCGAAGCCGAGACCGACATGCCGGCCCTGTGCCGCACGCTGGCCGACACCATGCTGAAGCAGCGCGACGAGGCCGGCAAGCCGGTCTACCCCACCGGCGGCACGCGCGTGCTGGCCTACCCCGCGGCGCACTACGCGGTGGCCGACGGCAAGGCCGACTACGCCTTCGTGTACCTCAACCTGCGCATGGCCGCGGGCCGCTCCGAAGCGGTGAAGAAGAAGGCCGGCGACGACCTGCTGGCGGCCGTGCGCGCGCACTTCGCGCCGATCTTCGACAGGCGCCACATCGGCATCACGCTGCAGATCGACGAGAGCCCGGGGCAGGTGTACGACGGCAAGCACAGCAACCTGCATCCGCTGTTCAACAAGAACTGAACGACAGGAAAAGAACGGACCCACATGCTCTCCCAAGCCACCATCGCCCAACTGGCCGCCGAGCTGCACGAAAGCGAGAAGTCGCGCGTGCAGGTCGAGCACTTCTCCAAGCGCTTTCCCGAGATGACGATCGAGGACGGCTACGCCATCTCGCGCGAGTGGGTGAGGACCAAGATCGCCGAGGGCCGCACGGTGAAGGGCCACAAGATCGGCCTGACCTCGCGCGCGATGCAGCAGTCCAGCCAGATCGACGAACCCGACTACGGCACGCTGCTGGACGACATGTTCTTCGAGCAGGGCGGCGACATCCCGTTCAAGCGCTTCATCGCGCCGCGCATCGAAGTGGAGCTGGCCTTCGTGCTGGGCAGGAAGCTGCAGGGCCCGAACGTGACGATGTTCGACGTGCTGGCCGCCACCGACTACGTGGTGCCCGCAATCGAGATCATCGACGCGCGCATCGAGCAGTTCGACCGCCGCACCAAGGCGCCGCGCAAGGTGTTCGACACCATCTCCGACAACGCGGCCAACGCCGGCATCGTCATGGGCGGGCGCCCCGTGAAGCCCGACGCGGTGGACCTGCGCTGGGTGAGCGCGCTGCTCTTCAAGAACGGCGTGATCGAGGAATCGGGCGTGGCCGCCGCCGTGCTCAACCACCCGGCCAACGGCGTGGCCTGGCTCGCGAACAAGCTCGCGCCGTGGGACGAGTGCCTGGAGGCCGGCGAGGTGGTGCTGGGCGGCTCGTTCACGCGACCCACGACGGCTGTGCCCGGCGACACTTTCCACGCCGACTACGGCCCCCTCGGCTCCATCTCCTTCCGACTCGCTTGAGAACCATGCACACACCCATCAACACATTCAAGCAGGCCCTCGCGGCCAGCAAGCCCCAGATCGGCCTGTGGGTCGGGCTGGCCGACGGCTACGCGGCCGAGATCCTGGCCGGCACCGGCTACGACTGGCTGCTGGTCGACGGCGAGCACGCGCCCAATGACGTGCGCTCGGTGCTCGCGCAGCTGCAGGGCATCTCCAGCGCATGGTCGGCGCAGGCCGAGGCCGAACGCTCGCACCCCATCGTGCGCATCCCGGTGGGCGACACCACGCTGATCAAGCAGTACCTGGACATCGGCGCGCAGACGCTGCTGGTGCCCATGGTCGACACCGCCGAGCAGGCCGCGCGCCTGGTGCAGGGCATGCGCTACCCGCCCGAGGGCATCCGCGGCATGGGCAGCGCGCTGGCGCGTGCCTCGCGCTGGCAGGCCTATCCCAACTACCTGCACGAGGCCAACGCCCAGACCTGCCTGCTGGTGCAGGCCGAGACGGTGGAGGCGATGAAGAACCTCGACGCCATCGCGGCCACGCCGGGCGTGGACGGCGTGTTCATCGGCCCGGCCGACCTGTCGGCCTCGATGGGCTTCGTGGGCCAGCCCAACCACCCGGAGGTGCAGGCGGTGATCGCCGATGCGATCGCGCGCATCCTCAAGGCGGGCAAGGCGCCGGGCATCCTCTCGACCACCGAGGAGCAGGCGCGCAAGTGGCTCGCGGCCGGCGCGCTGTTCGTGGCGGTGGGCGTGGACACCGTCGTGCTGGCGGCGGCGGCGAAGCAACTGCTGGCGAAGTACAAGGCCGCGCCCGGTGCGGCCTCCCCCAACGGTTATTGATCTTCTTCATTCGGGAGCACACGCGATGCAACGCACCACCCTCGCCGCGATGGCCGCGGCGGCCGCCCTCTTCCTCACCGCCTGCGCGCCCATGGGCGGCGGCAAGCCCGCAGCCACCGCCCAGCAGGAAGCCAACCGCCAGGCGGTGCTGGCCTTCTACGAGAAGGGCCTGAACCAGAAGGACGCCGACGCGGCCCTGCAGTACGTGGGCAACCGCTACGTGCAGCACAACCCCACGGCGGCCGACGGCCCCGAGGGCTTCCGCAAGTTCATCGCCTTCCTGCGCGAGAAGTTCCCGAATTCGCGCAGCGAGATCAAGCGCAGCTTCGTCGACGGCGACTACGTGATCCTGCACGTCAACGCGATCCGCGAGCCGGGCACGCGCGGCAGCGCCATCGTCGACATCTTCAAGCTGGAGAACGGGAAGATCGTCGAGCACTGGGACGTGGTGCAGCCCGTGCCCGAGACCGCCGCGAACAGGAACGGCATGTTCTGACCGCCTCCCTTGCGCAATACAACCCGCCAGCCGACGCCAGCCCGATGACCAAGCCAGACGACACGAACGACAGCAGCAGTAGCAGCAACGACGGCAAGCGCTTCCGCTCCGCCACCATCCGCGAGGGCACGATCCGCGCGACCACGCGCAGCTTCCTGCATGCGCTGGGCCAGGACGACGAGGACATCGCGCGCCCGCACGTCGGCGTGTTCCACACCGGCGGCGAGATGAGCCCGTGCAACCTCAACCTGCGCGAACAGGCGCAGCACGCCAAGACCGGCATCTACGCCGGCGGCGGCACGCCGCACGAGTGCCCGGTGGTGTCGATCAGCGACGGGCTGACGATGGCGCACTCGGGCATGCGCTTCTCGCTGATCTCGCGCGAACTCATCGCCGACAGCGTGGAAGCCTCCACGCGCGGCCACCAGTGGGACGGCATCTTCGCCATCGGCGCCTGCGACAAGAACCTGCCGGGGCTGATGATGGGCATGGTCCGCTGCAACGTGCCCAGCGTGTTCGTGCACGGCGGCTCGGCGCTGCCAGGCCAGATGCCGGGGCCCGACGGGCAGGACCTGAACGTGGTCGACACCTACGAGACCATCGGCAAGGTGCTGGCCGGCACCGCCACGCACGACGAGCTCGACGCGATGAGCCGCGCCTGCCTGCCGACGGCAGGCGCGTGCGCGGGGCAGTTCACGGCCAACACCATGGGCATGGTGTCCGAGGCGCTGGGCCTGGCGCCCATCGGCTCCAGCATGGTGCCGGCCGTGTTCAGCGAGCGTGCGCCGCTGATGCGCCGTGCCGCGAAGACGCTGATGAAGGCGGTCATGGGCGACGGCCCGCTGCCGCGCGACATCGTCACGCGCAAGGCGCTGGAGAACGCCTGCGCCATCGTCTCGGCCACGGGCGGCTCGACCAACGCGGCGCTGCACCTGCCGGCCATCGCGCACGAGGCGGGCATCAGCTTCCACCTCGACGACGTGGCGGAGATCTTCGCCCGCACCCCGCTCGTCGCCGACCTGCGCCCGGGCGGCAGGTACCTGGCGCGCGACGTGTTCTATATCGGCGGCGCGGGCGTCATCCTGCGCACGCTGCTGGAGCAGGGCTTCCTGCACGGCGACGCGCTCACCTTCACCGGACGCACCATGGCCGAGGAGCTGGCCGGCGCACTGGCGCCCGACGGCCGCGTGGTGCGCGAAGCCGGCCACCCGATCACTCGCGACGGCGGGCTGGCGGTTCTCAAGGGCAACCTCTGCCCGGACGGCGCGCTGCTCAAGACGGCGGGGCTCAAGGGCCTGGTGTTTCGCGGCCCGGCGCGGGTCTTCAATTCCGAGGAAGAGGCGCAGGCCGCCGTGCAGAACCGCCGCTACGAGGCGGGCGACGTGATCGTGATCCGCAACGAAGGCCCGAAGGGCAGCCCCGGCATGCGCGAGATGCTGGGCATCACCGCCCTGCTCTACGGCCAGGGCATGGGCGACAAGGTGGCGCTCTTGACCGACGGGCGCTTCTCGGGCGCTACGCGCGGCCTTTGCATCGGCTACGCCGGGCCTGAAGCGGCGGACGGCGGACCGATCGCGGCGCTGCGCGACGGCGACATGGTGTCCATCGACGCGCGGGCGGAAGCGCGCGCCATCACGGTCGACCTGACGGCCGAGGAAATCGCGTCGCGGCTCGCCAAACGTGAGGTAAACGCGGGGGTCGCGCGCGGCGGTGTACTGGAAAAATACGCGCTCACCGTGCGCCCTGCCCACCAGGGCGCCGTGACCCACTCGGGCGCGGTCACCTGGCTGCGCGACGAGTCTTGATCGACCCCTCCACAACCACCGTCCGGAGAGAGACACCATGAGCTTCACGCGCCGCCAGATCCTGCAGACCACCAGCGCATCCGCCCTGATCGCCAGCATCGGCCAGAACGTCTTCGCGCAGGCGACGACCAACCTCGAGACCGCCACCATCGTCACCGGCTTCGCGGCCGGCGGCACCTCCGACACCACCTGCCGGCGCCTGGCGACCAAGCTCGGCGGCGACTACGCGAAGACGGTGGTGGTGGAGAACCGCACCGGCGCCGGCGGCCAGATCGCCGTGGGCTACGTGAAGGGCAAGCCGGCCGACGGCAGCACCATCCTGCAGACGCCGACCTCGATCCTCACGATCTACCCCCACATCTACAAGAAGCTGCCGTACGACCCGATGGTCGACATCACGCCGGTGAGCCTGGCCTGCATCTTCGACTTCGGCTTCGCGGTGGGCCCGGCGGTGCCGGCCAGCGTGAAGAGCGTGCCCGAGTTCCTGGCCTGGGCGAAGGCCAACCCGGCGGGCGCCAACTACGGCTCGCCGGCCGCCGGCTCCACGCCCCACTTCATCGGCGCGCTGCTGGGCAAGAAAGGCGGCGTCGAGCTCAAGCACGCGGCCTACCGCGGCACGCAGCCGGCCATGCTCGACCTGCTGGGCGGCAACATCTCGGCCGTCTCGGGCCCGATCGGCGACATCACGCAGCACCTGCCCACGGGCAAGGTGCGCATCCTGGGCGTGTCGGGCGCCAAGCGCAGCCGCTTCGCGCCCGAAGTGCCCACCTTCGGCGAACAGGGCCTGAAGGACATGGCGCACAGCGAGTGGTTCGCCTTCTTCCTGCCGGCCAAGGCCTCGCCCGAGCTGGTGGCGAAGCTGAACACCGCGATGAAGAACGCGCTCGCGCAGAAGGACGTGATCGACGGCCTCGGCACCTTCGGCCTGGAAGCGATGTCTTCCACGCCGGCCGAGCTGACGGAACTGCTGAAGAAGGACACCGCCAAGTGGGCGCCGATCGTCAAGGAAGTCGGCTTCACGGCGGAAGGTTAGACCACCCCGTTTCTTGCTCACTTCGTGTAGCCGAATCCCCCTCAAGGGGCAACACCAGCGGCCCGGCAAAGCCGGTTCCGCGGTGTTCCCAGCGAAGACCGCCGGCCGGCGCGATGGGCAAGCCATTTAGAAGGAACTGCCATGAACACACTCGCCACCACAGTGCCATCGTCGACCTCGGCGCTGGTTCATCCCTCGATCCACCCCGACGAGCGCGCCGCGCGCGAGGAGCTCGCGGCCTGCTATCGCGTGTTCGCGATGCTGGGCTGGACGGAGATGATCTACAACCACATCACGGTGCGGCTGCCCGACAGCGTGACTGGCGGCGAGAAGCAGTTCCTCATCAACCCCTTCGGCCTCCACTACAGCGAGGTCACGGCCAGCAACCTGGTGAAGATCGACCTGCAGGGCAAGGTGCTCGACGGTTCGTCGTACCCGGTGAACCCGGCCGGCTTCACGGTGCATGCCGCGATCCACGACGGGCTGGAGGGCGCGCACTGCGTGATGCACACGCACACCACGGCCGGCGTGGCCGTGGCCTGCCTGCAGGGCGGCCTGCAGCAGACCAATTTCTATACGGCGCAGTTGCACGACAGAGTGGCGTACCACGACTTCGAGGGCATCACCATCCATGCCGACGAGGGCCCGCGCCTGCTCAAGAGCATCGGCGAGCGCAACGCGGTGATCCTGCGCAACCACGGCCTGCTGGCCTGGGGGCAGACGCTGCCGCAGACCTTCGCGATTTTGTGGACGCTGCAGCGCGCCTGCGAGATCCAGATGGCGACCTTCTCCATGGGCCAGGCCATTCCGGTGAGCGAGGAGATCGCCCGGCGCTGCACGCGCGACGCGCTGCAGTTCAGCCCCGAGCATGGCGCGGGGCAGGACGTGTTCAACGCGCTGGTGCGGCAGGTGGACCGCATCGATCCCTCCTACCGCAACTGAACCGGAACGGCTTAGCTCATGAAGATCTGCATCTACGGCGCCGGCGCGATCGGCGGATGGATCGGCGTCGGCCTCGCGCAGGCGGGCGAACGGCTGAACGTGGTGGCGCGCGGCGCCACCCTGGAAGCACTGCAGCGCGACGGCCTGTCGCTGATGCGCGGCAGCGCGGGTGGAGAGGTGCGCACGCGCGTGCCGGTCAACGCGGTGGCCGACCCCGAGGCGCTCGGCGTGCAGGACCTGGTGGTCATCGCCGTGAAGGCGCCCGCGCTGGCCGGCGTGGCCGAGCGCATCGGGCCGCTGATCGGCGCCGACACCGTCGTGCTGGTGGCGATGAACGGCGTGCCGTGGTGGTTCCTGGAAGGCGGCTTCGGCGGCGAGATCACCGGCCACCGGCTCGCCGCCGTGGACCCCGACGGGGCCATCGCGCGCGCGATCCCGTCGCGCAACGTGATCGGCTGCGTGGTGCATGCGAGCTGCTCGCTCGACGGGCCGGGCGTGGTGCGGCACCACTTCGGCAACGGGCTGATCATCGGCGAGCCTTCGGGCGAGGCCACGCCGCGCGTGCAGAAACTGCTGGCGCTGCTGAAGAGCACCGGCATCGAGACCACGCTGTCGCCGCAGATCCAGAAGGACGTGTGGTTCAAGCTGTGGGGCAACATGACGGTGAACCCGATCAGCGCGCTCACCGGCTGCACCACCGACCTGATCATGGGCGACGACTACGTGCGCGGCTTCATCTCGGCGGTGATGCTGGAAGCCAAGGAAATCGGCCGGCGCATCGGGATCGAGATCACGCAGAGCCCCGAAGACCGGCACGAGATCACGAAGAAGCTGGGCGCGTTCAAGACTTCCATGCTGCAGGACGTGGAGGCCGGGCGCTCGGTGGAACTGGACGCGCTGGTCACGGTGGTGCGCGAACTGGGCGAGTTGACGGCGGTGGCCACGCCCTTCACCGATGCGCTGCTGGGCCTGGCGCGGCTGCGCACGCGCAAGCTCGGGCTGTACTGAGTACTGAGCCGGTCCGTCGGCCAGAGTCAGGCCGCGCACAGGTTCGGCCCGCAGACTGAAGAAGAGACGGGGGTGGGGTTGCGGGGGCCGCAAACCCTGTACCCCCGCTTTTCTTCTTGGGCTATCCTCTCGCCACTCAAAATGCACGTAGCGATTTATTACACACCACCAAGGCTGCCTGCATGTCCGAGAACAAGGGGAGACGGATGCGTTTGATCTTCATCGAGCTGCTGGTGGCGCTGGTGCTGCTGCCCATCAGCGGCCTGTTCTGGTGGTGGGCCTTCGGCATGGGCGGCCTCGCGGTGGCTGGCTTCGTGGTGGTTGCGGGCGGTGCTCTCTATCTGGTGGTGCGGGGCGTGCGCTCCGCCAAGAAGCAGCTCGGCCATCCGGGCGACGACCGCGAAGAATGAGCGCGGGCCTGCAACGGGCCTGCCCGCCGCACCGGCGGCACAGAAACATTCGCATTCAATTCGCCGACGCTCGGCACAATATTTCTCCCTGATTCGCACCTTTGTGCGGCCCTGCCCGGCCGGGCATGAACTCTTTTTTCTGATTTATTCCGATCTTTGCGGCAATCCGGGCCGGTTTCAATGATCGAAATATGAGACATTCTCCGTCACCCGGAATTCCTGAAATTGCAGGGCAATACGAAAGTCTTGCCTGTCCCTGAGCAAATCGGAACCTGCACGGAATACGCGCCCAATTAGCCTGAAATCATTCCGGGCCCGATGGAACGGCATTGCACGCACTTGGTGCCTGCAGCCCCGGCGCAGGGCGCCCGATTTCAGGATTAATCAGAAAAACGTACTTCCGCGCCTGCCTCCGAGTTATGTACGGCCGCGACGCCGTTTCGAAGTAGTTTGTTGCCTCCGGCAGGCACATTGATGCTACCGCCCCACGGCTTGTCAGCCATCTCCTACCGGGACACATTTCTTTACAAAATTGAACGCAATATCAAAAACCCTATGGAACCTGACTTTGTGGAGCGAAAACCACAATCTCCCGGCTGTCCAGGGTAATAAATAGGTCGCAAGTTTCGGCTTTCCAGAGTGCCTGAAAAACAGGCATTCCGCACCCCCTTTCCCCAGTGAAAACAGGGCTGCGGGCAACTCGCCTGCGCATAACCCTGTGCATGGCGTGGTCGACGCACGAATAGACACGTCATTTGCGTCTACTCCACCAAAAAGTCGCCTTGCGAAGGCAGCGACAATTCGCGCTCTCGCTGGCTCGCCGATAAATCGCCGATGCCCGGATTAACTCTTCCTCAATAAAAAGAATTAACCGGCGCAATCGACGCAAATCAGGCTCGGGCTTTGCATGGGCAATCGCAGTTATTGAAATAACCAAGTTCGCAATGGAGTTCCATTTGTCACGCTACCTGTACCTGACGGGTTGGAGTGCCGCCCTCGCCGGGGCGTTGGCGCTTCAGGGCTGCGCGCCGGGCTTCGGCTCGGTGGTGGCCTACGAGCCCGACCAGAGTCCGGCGCCGGCCCTGTCGGCCGACGGCATGCCGGCCGAAGGGGGGCTGGTGCCGATCTCGCCTGGCCTCATCCGGGCGATGGCCGACGCGCGGCCGACGGCGGTGCCGCCGGACGTGAAGGCGCTGTTCGGCGAGGCGCCGGTCTACACGATCGGGCCCGGCGACGTGGTGGGCGTCGTCGTCTACGACCATCCGGAGCTGCTGCCCCACGCCGGTGCGGTGATCTCCCAGCAGGTGGATCCCACCGGCATCAGCGTGGCGCCCGGCTTCATCGTCGACGCCTCGGGGCAGATCAGCTTCCCGTACATCGGGCGCGTGAAGATGCAGGGCCTGACCGAGATCGAGGCCTCCGACCTCATCGCCAGGCAGATCGCCAGGTACATCAAGGACCCGCAGGTGACGGTGCGCATCCAGTCCTTCAGGAGCCGCCGCGCCTTCGTCGAAGGCGAGGTGAACTCGCCGGGGCTGCAGATCTTCACCGACGTGCCGATGACGCTGGCCGAGGCACTCAACCGCGCGGGCGGCATCACGGCCGCCGGCGACCGCTCGTTCATCACGCTCACGCGCGGCGACAAGACCACGCTCATCGACCTGCCGAAGCTGCAGGACATCGGCGTCGGCGCCAGCCGCATCCCCTTGCACAGCGGCGACGTGGTGCAGGTGCGCAACCGCGACGAGAGCAAGGTGTTCGTGACGGGCGAAGTGCTCAAGCCTTCCGCGCTGACCATGCACAACGGCAGGCTCAGCCTCAGCGAGGCGCTGGGCGAAGCCGGCGGCGCGAACCTGGGCACCGCCAACACGGGGCAGATCTACGTCGTGCGCAACACCGGCGGCGGCAGCAATGACGCCGGCAGTGCCAGGAGCACGCCGGCCATCTTCCATCTCAACGCGAAGAACCCAGCCGCGCTCGCGCTGGCCGACCGCTTTCCGCTGCAGCCGCGCGACGTGGTCTACATCGACTCCGTGCCGCTGGTCACCTGGAACCGCGTGGCCAGCCTGATCCTGCCGGCGACGCAGGCGCTCTACAACACCGACCAGGTCTACATGAACCACCGATGAGATCCGTGCTGACCGTCTGCATCGGCAACATCTGCCGAAGCCCCATGGCCGAAGGCCTGCTCGCAGCAGGACTGCCGGGGCTGCGCGTGTTCTCCGCGGGCACCGGCGCGCTCGTCGGCCGGCCGGCGGACGCCACCGCGCGCAAGCTCATGCATGAGCGCGGCGTCGACATCTCGGGCCACGTCGCGCAGCAGGTGAGCCAGCTGCTGTGCCGGCAGGCCGACCTGATCCTGGTGATGGACCGCGACCAGCGCCGCTACCTCGAGTCGACCTACCCCTTCGTGCGCGGCAAGGTGTTCCGCATCGCCGAGTTCGAGGGGCACGACGTGCCCGACCCGTACGGGAAGGACGAGGCCGCGTTCGAGCACGCCCTGGCGCTGATCGATGCCGGCGCGCGCGCGTGGATCGACCGCATTCTGAAAATCACGAAACCCGAGCAGCAACCGACATGAACGCACCCCAGCAAGCCGCGCTGCCGCTGCAAGCCATGGAAGAGGATGGCGATGGCATCAACCTGGCCGAGTACCTGGACATCCTGATCGACAACCGCTGGCTGGTCGCGGCCATCGCGCTCGTCGCCGTGCTGCTGGGCACGGCGTACGCCTTTCTCGGCAAGCCGGTCTACGAAGGCAACGTCGCCGTGCAGGTGGAAGACACCGGCAACTCGGCCGGAAGCTTCCTGGGCGACGCAGCCTCCTCCCTGCTGAGCGTGAAGACGCCGGCCGCGGGCGAAATCGAAATCCTGCGCTCGCGCGCCATCCTCGGCAAGGCGGTGGAGAACACCAAGCTCTACATCAGCGCGCGGCCGCGCTACGCGCCCTTCGTGGGGAGCTGGCTCGCACGCCGCGCCACCGAGCTGTCCGACCCCGGCTTCATGGGCCTGTCCGGCTACGTGACGGGCACCGAGAAGATCCTCGTGCCCAGGTTCGACGTGCCCGCCGACTTCGAGGACAAGCCGTTCACGCTGACCCTGGGCACCGACGGCCAGTACGAGCTGAGCAACCCCGACATCGATACGCCGATGAAGGGCCGCATCGGCACGCTGCTCGAGGCCAAGGTGCCGGGCGTTCCCAACGGCAGCCTGAGCCTGATGGTCACCAGCATCGAGGCCAGGCCCGGCGCGCAGTTCGTGCTCGTGCGCTCGTCCAGCCAGCTCACGCTGCTGGCGCTGCAGGACGCGCTCAAGGTGGTCGAGAAGGGCAAGCAGTCGGGCGTGCTCGACGTGAGCTGGAAGAACCCCGACCCCGAGAAGCTCACGCAGCTGCTCAACGAGATCGGCCGGCTCTACGTGCGCCAGAACATGGAGCGCAAGGCCGCCGAGGCCGAGAAGACGCTGGGCTTCCTCGACGGTGCGCTGCCGCAGTTCAAGAAGCAGCTGGAGCAGTCGGAAGACATCTACAACCGCTACCGCAACCAGAACGGCACCGTCAGCCTCGACGACGAGGCGAAGAACGCGCTGACGCAGACGGTCGACCTGCAGTCCAAGCTGCTGGAGGCCGAGCAGAAGCGGCGCGAGCTCACGTCGCGCTTCACGAACGAGCACCCCAACGTGCAGACGCTCGACGCGCAGGTCGCCGCATGGAAGAGCGCGCTCGCCACCGTCGACGCGCGCATCCGCAAGATGCCCGAGCTGCAGCAGAACACGGTGCGCATGCAGCGCGACATCAAGGTCAACACCGACCTCTACGTGTCGCTGCTCAACAGCTCGCTGCAGATGCGGCTGGCCAAGGAAGGCAAGGTCGGCAACGTGCGCCTGCTCGACGAGGCCATCGTTCCGGAAGAGCCGGTGTGGCCGAAGCGGCCGCTGGTGATCGCGCTGGCGGCGATCCTCGGGCTGGCCGCCGGCTTCGGCGCGGCGGTCGCGCGGAGTTCCTTCTTCGGCGGCATCCGCAATCCGGCCGAGATCGAGAGCCATACCGGCCTCAACGTCTACAGCAGCGTTCCGCTGAGCGCCGCGCAGCGCACCATCGACAGGAACATCGAGAACAAGGTGGCCGGCAGGCACGTGCTGGCGCACCTGCAGCCGGAAGACCCGGCGGTGGAAAGCCTGCGCAGCCTGCGCACCGCGCTGCAGTTCGCGATGCTGGAGGCGACCAACAACCGGCTGCTCATCTCGGGCGCGACACCCGGCGTTGGCAAGACCTTCGTCTCGGTCAACTTCGCGGCGATCACCGCGGCCACCGGCAAGCGGGTGCTGCTGATCGACGCCGACCTGCGCAAGGGCCGGGTCAGCCAGTTCTTCTCGATCCCGCGCTCATCCGGCCTGTCGGAGCTGATCGCCGGCACGCTGGACTTCAAGCAGGCCATCCGCCCTGGCGTGCTGCCCAACCTGGACATCATGACGACGGGGGTGCTGCCGCCGAATCCGGCGGAGCTGCTCACCAGCGAGTCCTTCGTTCAGGTGCTGGAACAGCTCTCGCCGCTGTACGACCTGGTCGTCATCGACACCGCCCCGGTGCTGGTGGCCGCCGACACCGCCTCGGTGGCGCCGCTGGCGAGCACCCTGCTGCTGGTGGCGCGCGCCGAGAAAACCCAGCTCGGCGAATTGAATGAAACCGTCAGAAGGCTCGCCCATGCGGGCAGAACGGTAAATGGCGTAATTCTGAATGCTATTGATTTAAGTCGCCGCCACGCTGGAAGCGGGGGTTACAAATATGGCGCTTACAAGCAGTTGCAATACACATACAATACCAACAGGGATTCCACTTAGACCGCCTGAATTGGAGTTAAATTCAAAATCATGCGGTGGGCCTCCAACCTCCCGCATCGATTAAATACTCAAATAGTATTCAGCATAAAAAGGCACTACAAATGATCTTTAATTCATTGGCACTGCCTTCATCGAGTCATTTGGCCGCGCAATAGTTTCTGCATCGCAGACGCTAAAGAGGCATTTGTGCGGGTAGTGTCGGCCAAAAACACAGGGCCATAACCGAGGATCTGCGGGCAATTGCCCGCATGAGGAAAGGTGCGTCAAAAATGAAAGCATTTCGACGGGAAATCTTGTCGCGCTTCAAACCCGGATGGAAAAATCCCATGGGAAATCTCCATCCCGAAGAATCGCTCGTACCGCAGGGCTGGGACCTTGCCGACGCAGGTGCCGAAATGTCCCGCGGCGGATCGCAATCCGGAATCAACCATTCCCCATTGCTGAAGGTCGCGAAAAGATCGGTGGACATCGGCGCCGCTCTTTTTTTCTTCATCGCATTCGGCTGGCTTTTCGTATTGCTCGGACTGTGCGTCTTCGCGAGTTCGGGAGCACCAGTGCTCTATTACCAGCCGCGGTACGGAAAGAACGGACGCGTATTCCGCTTCTACAAATTCCGCTCGATGATCGCCAATTCGGCGCAGGTGCTGGAAGAGCACCTGAAGAACAATCCCGAGGCGCGCCGCCAATGGGACGAATACCAGAAACTGGACGACGATCCGCGCATCACCCGTTTCGGCAAATTCATCCGCAAGACCAGCCTCGACGAATTGCCGCAATTCTGGAACGTGCTGGTGGGCGACATGAGCCTGATCGGCCCTCGCCCCTGCATGCTGGAGCAAAAGGAGCTCTACGGCCACAGCTGGTCGCACTATTGCGCCGTGCGGCCCGGCATCACCGGCCTCTGGCAGGTCAGCGGGCGCAACCAGCTGACCTACAACGCGCGCGTCGCGCTCGACGTGAGGTATGTCGAAACCCTTTCCGTCGGGAAGGACGTGGACATCTTCTTCAGAACCATCTGGGTGGTTGCCGCCGGTCACGGGTCGCGGTGAATTCCACCGCCGGTCCCGGGTGACCGGCTCCGGCCGCGCCGGCCGGAGTACGCCTTTCATGAAGTCCACGCCACAGGGCCGGACAGAACTTCTTTCGCTTTGGAATTGATCGGATCGGAATCCACATGCCGATGAGCCACGCCATTCCCGCTCCGGCGGCGCCGGCACGGGCACCCGCGACGACAACGACAGGAAGAAGGGGCACGCGCCGCTTCAACCAGTACTCCGTTGCCGGGGTGCTGATCGTGTTCGTCTACGTGATCATCTATGCGTATTTCCGGGAAATGCTCCCCGAGAAATGGAGCGTGGACTCGGCGAAGATCCTCGAGATCCTGAATTACGGCGGAACGGACGAAATGGACAATTCGTTCGCCGTCACGGCCGCGCTTTTCAGCATCATCGGGTCGGACAATCTCGACGTTTTCACCTGCATCAGCAGCGCGATATTTCTTTTCTTCGCGACACGCAATATCCGCCGGGCCGGCGATTTCTTCTCCAGGCTGCTGCTGATCGCGCCTTGCATCATGCTGAACATGTTCGCACCGTCGAAGGAGACGGTGGTGCTCATCATGACCATGTGCATCACGGTGACGACAATCTATTCCCGCACGTCCAAATTTCTCACCGTCGGCGCATTTATCGGTCTTTACGCAATTTATGGAGTTTTTGTCCGGAATTATTATTTGCTGATCGTCGGCGCATTCTTCGCCGTGCATTACCTCTGGCGGCGGCCGCTCAAATACCATTTGCTGGCGGCAATCCTGGCTGCCGGCGCGATCATGGCGGCCCCCTCCAATATCCTGCAGACGCTGCAGTCGCCGCGCGACACCTCCAATGCCTATGCGGAGCAGATCGGCAGCGACAACCGCACGGCCTTCACCAATATCGCCTCGCCCGCCACCGGCCCGGGCTTTCTGGTGAATTACGTGTACGCCGCGACGGTGCTGATCACGCCCGTTCTCTATTTCCAGACACCCAGCGACGCATTCATGCAATTGATGATCGCGGCGATGCTGGTCATCCTCTACAAGGCGCGGCGATGGTCGAAGCGCGATCCGACGCAATTCGAGCCACGCTTCTTCGGAAGTCTTTTCGTCGCGCACATCCTCGTTCAATTGATTTTCGAACCGGACCTCGGCAGTTTCACCCGGCATCTGACCTCCGTGATGCTCTATCTGATCGCCATCAAGGTCGCGGGAAATAAAAGGCTTATTCCGGGTATTCAAAGATGAAAAAGATCCTGATCTGCGCGGTGCCGTTCAGCGACAACCTCGGCGACGGGGTCATCGCGGCCTCGCTGGCCCATATCGCGGCCATGAAGTATCCCGACGCGAAGGTCGAGTTCCTCGACATCGCCGGGCGCGTGGCCTTCGACGAATCCAACCTGCGCGGCGGCGGCGCCTTCGGCGTTTTCCAGAAGCTGCCTTCGCTGCTGCGTTCGGCAATCGTTTTCGCCTACTGCCTGAAGAACTACCTGCTGAGCTGGCGCAGGCAATGGCAGGCGGCGGTGGCCGATGCCGACCTGGTGCTGATCGGCGGCGGGCAGCTCTTCTGCGACGTGGCGCTGAATTTCCCGTCGAAACTCTTCTTCCTGGGCCGGCTGCTGCGCGGAAAGAGGGTGGCCGTGGTGTCGGTCGGCGTCACCGGCAAATGGTCTTACTGGGGACAGTGGCTCGTCGGCAAGTTCCTCCAGAACGCCGCGCCGGTCTTCTACGCGACGCGCGACGTGGATTCGGCAAACAACCTGCACGCCTTCTTCCGCATTCCGCGCAGCCGCATCAACGTGGTGCCCGATCCGGCGCTGGTCTGCGCGAGCGCCTTCTCGGAAGAACTCTCCCCCGAGAAGAAGTGGGACGTGGGCATCTGCGTCAGCAGCCTCGACGCGCTGGTGATGAATTCCGAATACGGGGGCAAGCGAGCCGGCGGTTCGGCCGAATTCTTCTCGGGCCTCGCGCAGGCATTGCGGGCCGAGGGCGCGCGGGTGCTGTACTTCACGAACGGCGCGGCGGAAGACAACCGGGTGCTCGCCGAGATCTCCGAGCGCACCGCCGCCGCGGACGACTTCTCCTTCGCCGTGCCGAAGCGCCCCGACGACCTGGTCACGCTGATCAGTGCCTGCTCCTGCATCGCGGCGCACCGGCTGCACGCGAACATCGTCGCCTACAGCCTGAGCATCCCGTCCATCGGCATGAACTGGGACAAGAAGGTCGAATCCTTCTTCCGGCTCACGAACCGCACCGAGTTCCTGTTCGGCCTCTCGCCGCGCCACGACGAGCTGAAGGCATCCGTCCTGAACCTGCTTCGGGAACGCAACGATCCGCGCCGGCTGGACGAGCTCCAGGCCGAAGTCATCGCCGGCACCCACGCAATGATCTGAGCCAGCCAGGAGCGAAGAAGCCATGAAAGTCCTGCACGTCGCGGAAACGCTCAAGGGCGGGCTGGAGACCTATCTCCGGATCGTCTCGAACTTCCAGCGCAACTCGCCGGAGATCAGCCAGGTGAAGTTCATCCTGCCCGGGCAGGTCGACTGGCTGAGCCCCGAGAGCGCGCACGTGGTGCCCACCGCGCGCAGCCCGCTCTCGCTGGTGGGCTATGCGAAGCGGGTGAAGAAGATCATCGAGTCGGAGCGGCCCTCGGTGCTGCACCTGCACAGCTCGATCGCCGGCGGCATCGTGCGATCGATGGCGCTGCTGGGCCAGATTCCGCGCGAGGTGAAGATCGTCTACTGCTCGCACGGCTGGGCCTTCGACCAGGCGGCGTCGAGCTACAAGAAGTCGGCCTACCGCTGGATCGAGCGGCTGCTGTCCTCGCGCAGCGACGCCATCATCTGCATCAGCCGCCACGAGGTGCGGATCGCGGCCGAATCGGGCATCCGGCGCTGCACCTGCATTCCCAACGGCATCGATTCCGTGAACCCGGCGCCAGCCCCCGCTCTCGAGCCGCCGCCGCCCGCGGACGCCGGCAAGCCCGCGCCGCGGACCATCCTGTTCGTCGGCCGGCTCGACCGCCAGAAGGGCATCGACCTGCTGCTCGACGCCTACGCCCGCGTGCGGCCCGACTTCAGGCTGATCGTGGTCGGCGACGCGGTGCGCAAGGACCTGCAGCTCGCGCAGCCCGAGCGGGTCGAGTTCAAGGGCTGGCTCGAGAAGGACGCGCTGGACGCGGTCTACCAGTCCTGCGACGCCATCGTCGTGCCCTCGCGCTGGGAGGGCTTCGGCCTCGTCGCGGTCGAGGCCATGGCCAGGAGCAAGGCCGTCTTCGCGTCCGCCGTCGGCGGCCTCGTGGACATCGTCGAGAACGATCGCAGCGGCCGGCTCTTCGAGCTGGAGCACATCGACCAGATGCTGCGCGAGATCGACCGCATGCCCGTCGAGACCCTGCGCCAGATGGGCCGGACCGGGCGAAGGATCTTCGAGGAGAAGTTCACTTCGCAGCGCATGAACACCGCCATCGTCGATCTGTACAAGGAGTCGGTACTGCCATGAAGAAGACCATCACCAGCCTGCTGGGCGCCCTGCTCTTCGCCGCAGCGTCGATCGGCCCGGCCCACGCGCGAGGCATCGGCACCCTGAGCTCCGAATACCCGGTTTCGCTGAGCGTGCAGATCGACCCCGCGACCATCACCGACGAGGACCTGCACGAGATCCGCGCCGCCGGCTTCGAGTTCGTGCGCTTCGGCGTGCGTCCGCCGATCAAGAGCGTGAACCCCGCGATGACCGACTATCCGAAGCTGATCCAGCGTGTGCGCAAGGCGAAGCTCAACGCCATCGTGACGCTCTTCGGCGGCAAGGAGATCTGGGGCCACGAGCCCGGCGACATGCGCAGCGGCGGGGGCAGCGACACCGCCAGCAAGGAGAGCCGCTTCGCCGACTTCGCGGCCGGGTTCATCAAGGTGCACTCGGCCGACGTCGCGGTCTGGGAAGTGTGGAACGAGCCCGACAACAAGACCTTCCTTCAGCCCGCCCTGGTGCCGGACTTCGGCGCCGCCTCGTCGGCGCTGTGCGAGAAGCTCGCGCAGCAGCAGATCCGCCCGGACATCATCGTCGGCTTCGGCTTCGCGAAGCTGCCCTTCGTCGGCGGCAGTGCGGGGAAGGTGCCTTCGGAGCTGGAAGATGCCTTCGTCTCGGCCGCGCGCAGCGACTGCCTGACGGACATCTCCATCCACCCCTACCGCTCCGTGCCCGAGACCGCGCTGGCCGACTACCAGAAGCTGCGCGCCCAGCTCGACCGCCGCCAGCTGAACAAGACCGGCATCGTCGCCTCCGAATGGGGCTACGCCTCGTACATGCCCGTGCGCAACCAGGGCGCGCAGGCGTCGCTGATCTTCAGGGAGTACCTGATCAACGCCGCGGCCGGCATCAAGCTGCTGAACCTCTATTCGTGGCGCGACCGCGGCCAGTCGTACTTCTCGAAGGAAGACAACTTCGGCATCAAGTCGAAGGCCGGCGAGAAGAAGGAGGCCTACTCGGCGCTCACCGAGTTCCTGAAGATCGCGCGGCACTCGCAGAAGGTGTCCTACGACGACGCGCGCAGCGCGAGCCGGCTGGTGCTGCGCCGTGGCGAATCGATGCTGCACGTGGTCTGGACGCAGGGTGCGGAGCAGAGCGTGTCGGTGCCCGCGGGCGTCGGCGCGAAGTGCACCCGCGTCGACTTCTTCCCGCAGATGCGCGAAGGCAGCTGCGGCAGCCGTTCGGGCGAGGGCTTCACCGTGAAGGCGACCTCCAGCCCGGTCCTGCTTTCCATCTCGGGCTAGGTGGATGAAGCAGCGACTGTCAGGACTCAGGAAACGCCTCGGCGGTCCCATCTATGCCGTTGCCGACCAGTGCATCTACAGCGCCAGCCAGCTGCTGCTCAGCTTCGCGCTGGCGCGCGTGCTCTCGCCCGCCGACTTCGGCGTGGCCTCCGCGTTCCTCGCGGTGATCAGCTTCCAGTACATCCTGCACATGGCCATGGTGCACGAGCCCCTGCTCATCCGGCGCTACTACGCCGACCGCTCCACGGCGTGGCTGACGTGGGCGCTGGTTGTGCTGTTCTCGCTGCTGGGCTTCCTCGCGTGGCAGATCGCCGCGTTCCCGGGGCAGCTGCAGTGGGTGGGCGTGGCGCTGATCGTGGGCTACGAGATCTTCTGGATCTCGCGCAGCCTGCTGCTCGCGGGGCGGCGCTATGGCGTGCTCTGCGTTTCGGGCGCGCTGATCGCGATCGGCTATGTCGTCGTACTGAACGCCGAACGGCCCGCGAGCTGGAAGGAAGCCCTGCTGCTGGTTTCCGTGCTGCAGCTCCCCTTTCTCTATCTGGTGCTCGCGAACACGCGCCACACGGTTCTTCCGCTGCCGGCCGCGAAGGACGACCGGGGCCTGACGGCGCGCGAATCGATGGCCTACGGCTGGAAGGCCAGCCTCTCGCAGTTCATGAGCTGGATCATGACCGGCGGCGCCATCCTGCTGCTGGGCTCCTCGGCCGATGCCGAGCAGGGCGGCCTGCTCAAGATCTACATCACCTTCCTGCTGCCGATGCAGTACGTGCTGTCGGCGCTGGGCTACTACCTGCTGCCGCAGCTGGCGGCCAGCTGGAAGTCGGCGGACGCAGCGCAGAGGAAGAAGTCCTTTCGCGACTTCACCGGCTTCGTGCTGCTCGGTTTCCTGGTCGCCGAGGCCGTGGGCGTGGCGCTGGGCCTGCTGGGGCCGCGCCTCGTGGTGCTGGCCTTCGGCGCGAACTACAGGGACATGGACTTCTCGCCCTTTTTCTACGCGCCCGCGATCTTCGGCCTGACCATGTGCCTGCGCACCGGCTTCAGGGCCGCTTCGAAACCCGGCGCCCTGCTGCTGTGCTCGGTGGTCGGCGCCGTGGTGTTCGCCGCCGCGATGCTCGCTGCCGGACGGCCCGTCTCCTACATCCAGACCATCCACGCCATGACCTGGGGCTTCGCCTGCATGGCCGCGCTGATGGTCGGCTGGCTGCTCTTCCTGGTGCGGGCGAGCGGGGTGGATGGGAACAAAGGGGAGCAACGCGCCTGATGCCCGAAGGGCCGGCGCCGGACGAGGAGATCCTGATGAGCAACCCACTGCTTCGCGGCGTGAGCTTCGACGAGCGCCTCCGGTTCCTGCGGGACGGCGTCGTGTGCCTGCGCGGGATCGTCTCGCCCGGGTGGATAGAGCTGGCGCGTGACGGCATCGAGCAGCGCCGCGACGGCCTGCTGCAGCGCGTGGTGTCCGAATCGGGTGCCAGCGAGATCGCCGGCCAGCTCACCGTGACCCGCCGGCTGCGCTGGATCTGCGACCAGCTGCTCTTCGACAAGGACGTGAGCGCCGCGACCGCAACACCCTGGCACCAGGACATGTCCTGCGGCCTGGCCGACAGCCACCGCATCGTCCACCTGTGGATGCCCGTGGACCACATGCCGCGCGAGACCGCGCCGGAGGTGGTGCGCGGCTCGCACCTGTGGAAGACGGGTTACCGCCGCAGCGGCTGGATCGGCCCCACGGACGACGAAGCGCTCGCGCCCGAGCTGCCCGACATCGAATCCAACCGCGGCGCCTTCGACATCGTGGGCTACGAGGTCGACCCGGGCGACGTGGTGGCCTTCAACCACCGATCGCTGCACCACTCGGGGCCCGTCATGAGCTTCGGCGAGAAGCACCGGGCCTTCGCGATCCTGTGCGCCGACGACGAGCTGCTGGCGCTGGGGCTGAACCGGCGGCCCGCGGCCATGCCGGCGTTCCGCGCGGCCTAGGACGCGTTTACCAGAACTTCTCGGGCGTGGCCGAAAGCGTCTCGGTGCAGCGGGTCACGGCCTTGGCGCGCTCCTCACGCAGCCGCTGCCAGTTGTCGGCCTGCCATTCACTCCACGCGACCGGCTCCGACTGATAGAAGCACGAGGCCGGCGGACGCATGAAGCCCGCGCGGCCGAGCTCGGCACCGAACTTCAGGCGGAACAGCTCGTCCGAGCCCGTCAGGTTCTCGTAGACCAGGTGCCAGGCGCCCGGAAGCAGCGGCGTGTCCGCCACCGCCTGCACCTTGCGCGCCTCCTCGATCTCCTCGGGCGCGGAGCCGTCGGTCAGGGCCGTGGCGTAGGCGGCCTCGGCACGCTTGCGGTAGATGCCGGTGGCGACCTTGCTGAGCGCATCGCTCAGCTCGCCGATGGCGGGGTTGACGCCCAGCGGGTCGTCCTTGAGCGCCTCCAGCGTGGCGCCGCCGAGGTCGTCCTTCGAGAACCCCTGCGCACCGACGCTCACGCCGCCCGTGATGACCGACAGCGCGATGTTCAGCGCCACCTGCCCCGCGACGTTGTTCATCGTGTTCTCGCGACGGACCACCCGAAGCTGTTCGATGCCGGGCTTGTAGTTGCCGCGGGCGAAGCGCACGCGGGTCTGGGGTGCCGGCGACGCGGCGGCGGCGGCCGGTGTGGGTGCGGCCGGTTCCATCGGTGCGGCCGGCACGATGGGCGCATCTGCGACGGCCTCCGTGGCTTGCGATCGCTGCGGGTCCGCCGCCGCTGCATCGGATTCGGCATGCGCCGATATGGCGGCGACCGCCAGCGCGATGCCGCATGCGCGCCATGCGGCGCGCGCTCCCTGTTTCTTCGAGATCATGTGAATGAAATTCCTCCCGGCGCGGATTGTCTCCGAACCCCCGGGGGCCAGCGTCCACAGCACGGCATCGAGCACACGCTCATGGTCCCGCGGACGGAGCTGGAGCCGGTCGTGCAGCTTGTGCTCAGCGCCTTCGAGCCGCACGACCTCGTACTGCGCCAACGACCGGGCGCACGCACACACGTCCTCGACCCGCCCAACAACCGCTCCATGGCGCCCAGGTGCAGGGCGCTGGTCGATCACCTGATGGGCGCGCTCAGCGCTTCTTCAGCAGGACGCGCACCGCCTCGGGCAGGGAGTTGACCTGCGGCATGAAGTGGTCGAGCAGCGCGCCCAGCGCCACCGCGCAGATCACCGCGCCAAGCAGCGGCTTCCAGGTGAGCCGCACGGCGGCCATGAGCCAGCCCTCGCGCGCCATGCGCACCGCGGCGCGGGCCGAGACGTAGGAGAAGGCAATTTCGATGGCCACTGCCAGCAGCGCGTCCCAGCTGAAATACAGCAACACCAGCGAGCCCGCGCCGAACAGGATGGCGGCGCAGATCAGGAAGATGGCGATCACCGGGATGACGACGACCGCGCCCTCGTCGGCGCCGCCGGCCACGTCGAGCGCGCCGCTGGCGATGTCCGAGAGGCCGCTGCCGCTGCCGCCGCCACCGTCGCCCGGGGCTTCGCCGATGCCCGTGTGGCCGTGCGAGCCGCTGCCGCCTCGTCCGCCGCCGAACTCGAAGTCGGGCGCATCGACGTTCAGATCGAGCCCGCGTTCCTCGACCAGCCGCTTCGCCCACCAGCGCAGCACCAGCAGGTAGCCCAGGTACCCCACGCCCAGCGTGAGGAAGTAGCGCACCGCGAGCGAATCGACGTGCAGCAGGTGCATCTGCAGCGCCGACACGCCCCACATGAGCAGCAGCGTGAAGCTGCCGATGAGGATGCCGTGCGTGCGCAGGCTGTACTTGCGGTGGAGCTCGCGCTCGACCTGCGTTTCCCAAAGACGCACGGAGCGCCAGTTGGAAAGGATCTTCACGGCTTCAGGGTGTTCAGGCAGCGTCCGCCATGTCGGCGAACGGCACGCGCTGCGCCACCGCGCACATCAGCTCGTAGCCGATGGTGCCGCCGGCCCTGGCGACCTCGTCGATGGGCAGCACGGCGCCGGTCTTCGCCGACCTGCCCCACAGCGTGACCTCGCTGCCGAACTTCGCGTCGGGCACGCCGGTGAGGTCGACGGTGATCATGTCCATGCTCACGCGCCCGACCATGCGGGTGCGCACGCCGTTCACCAGCACCGGCGTGCCGGTGCCGCAGTGGCGCGGGTAGCCGTCGGCATAGCCGACCGCCGCCACGCCGATGGTCATGGGGCCCTCGGCGGTGAAGTTGGAGCCATAGCCGACGGTGTCTCCTGCCTGCAGCGTCTGCACCGACAGGAGCTGGGTCGACAGCGTCATGGTGGACTGCAGCTGCCAGTGCGCCGCGTCGTGCTGGGGAAAGTCGGGCGCGCCGCCGTACAGCATGACGCCGGGGCGCACCCAGTCGCCCCGCGTGAGGTCGGCGTGGCGCAGCGTGGCCGCGCTGTTGGCGATGGAGCGCTCGCCCGGCAGGTCGCGGGTGGCGCGCTCGAAGACCTCCAACTGGTGGGCGATGCCGCGTTCGCCGTCGGCGTCGCTGAAATGGGTCATGAGCGAGATCTCGTCGACCTGGGTGAGCGCGTTGAGGCGGGTCCAGGCGGAGCCGAAGCGCTCGGGGGTGAAGCCCAGGCGGTTCATGCCCGAGTTCATCTTCAGGAACACGCGTTGCGGCTTGAGGGTCTTGTGGGCGGCGAGCATGTCGATCTGCTCGTCGCAGTGCACGGTGTGCCAAAGATCGAGGCGCGAGCACAGCTCCAGGTCGCGGGCCTCGAAAACGCCCTCCAGCAGCAGCACCGGGCCGCGCCAGCCGAGGGCGCGCACGCGCTCGGCCTCTGCCAGGTCGAGCATCGCGAAGCCATCGGCGCCTCGCAAACCCTCATAGACCCGCTCGATGCCATGGCCGTAGGCGTTGGCCTTGACGACGGCCCAGACGCGGGCTTCGAGGGCCGAGCGGCGCGCCCGCTCGAGGTTGTGGCGCAGGGCTTCGGTGTGGACGGTGGCGAGGATCGGGCGCGGCATGAAGGGTTTCCGGAGAAGGCTCGGTGGGAGCTCGGGGACAATGCAGACCACGTTTTAGCATCTTCGGGAATGGGGTCGAACACGGTGGTGATGCGGGATTGCGCGTCGCACCCCCGTGCTATAACCGCCCATTCGCCCTCTACGCGACACTTTTTCACTACCGCCAGCAGACCTATTCCTCTGGCCAGCCAGCCCATCGATGAAGCGCGGTTTCTACACGATCATGTCGGCCCAGTTCTTTTCGTCGCTGGCCGACCAAGCGCTTTTCGTTGTTGCGGTCGACCTCATGCGCAGTTCGGGCGCGCCCGAATGGCAACGCGCGGCGCTGGTGCCCATCTTCGCCGTCTTCTATGTGGTGCTCGCCCCGCTGGTGGGCGCCTTCGCCGACGCCCTGCCCAAGGGCAAGGTGATGTTCATCAGCAATGCCATCAAGGTGCTGGGCTGCGTGATGATGCTCTTCGGCTCGCACCCGCTGCTTTCTTATTCGATCGTCGGCCTGGGCGCTGCGGCCTATTCGCCGGCCAAGTACGGCATCCTCACCGAGCTGCTGCCGGCGTCGCAGCTGGTCAAGGCCAACGGCTGGATCGAAGGCCTGACCATCGCGTCGATCCTGCTGGGCATCGTGCTCGGCGGCGCGCTGGTGGGGCATGCGGTCTCCAGCAAGCTGCTGGCCTTCGACCTCCCGCTCATCGACACCGGCATCGACACGCCGGCCGAAGCAGCCCTCGCGGTGCTGATCTTCGTCTACATGCTGGCGGCCTGGTTCAACACGCGCATCCCGCATACCGGCGTCGAGATGCGCCCGCTGCGCGCCAACCCCGAACAAGGCCTGCTGCGCAATGTCGCGGCGCTGCTGCCCGACTTCTGGCACTGCAACGCGCGACTGTGGCGCGATCGCCTCGGCCAGATCTCGCTGGCCACCACCACCCTCTTCTGGGGCGCGGGCGGCAACCTCAAGTACATCGTGCTGGCATGGGCCTCGCTCGCGCTGGGCTACAACACCACGCAGGCCTCGGCGCTGACGGGCGTGGTGACCATCGGCACCGCCGTGGGCGCCATCGTCGCCTCGATGCGCATGCGCCTGGACATGGCCACTCGCGTGATCCCCATGGGCATCGCGATGGGCCTGATGGTGATCTGCATGAACTTCATCGGCAACGTGTGGCTGGCGGTGCCCTTCCTCATCCTGCTCGGCGGCCTGGGCGGCTTCCTGGTGGTGCCGATGAACGCGCTGCTGCAGCACCGCGGCCACAACCTGATGGGCGCAGGCCGCTCCATCGCGGTGCAGAACTTCAACGAGCAGGCCTGCATCCTTCTGCTGGGCGGCTTCTACAGCGTGTGCACGGGCCTCGGCCTCTCGGCCTACGGTGCCATCAGCGCCTTCGGCCTCGTGGTGGCCGGCTGCATGTGGATCATCAAGCGCTGGCACGAGAACAACCTCAAGAAATATCCCGAGGAAGTGGAGCACCTGCTGGCTATTGCCCGTAGCGACAAACACCACTGACTCCCCCAGGCTTCGCGCACTTCGTGTCGCTACGCCACCCCCCTCGCCCGGGGGCGACACCGGAGGCCCGGCAAAGCCGGTTCCTCGGTGTCCCTTGAAGAATTCGCGCCCCAATGCCCGCACTCGCCTTGCTGCTGAACGCCTTCGTCTGGGGCGTCTCCTGGTTCCCCTTCCGCCAGATCGCGGGCCACGGGCTGCATCCGCTGTGGACCACCTGCCTGATCTACCTAGCCATCGCCGTGCTGATGGGCATGCTGCGCCGGCATGCGTGGAAGGGCTTCGCGGCCTTTCCGATGCTGGTGGTGCTGGGCCTGGCGGCCGGCTTCACCAACGTGGGCTTCAACTGGGCTGTGACGCAGGGCGATGTGGTGCGCGTTGTGCTGCTGTTCTACCTGATGCCGCTGTGGAGCGTGCTGCTGGCCTGGCTGCTGCTCGGCGAGCGGCCCACCGGCGGCGCGCTGGCGCGCGTGGCGCTCGCGCTCACCGGCGTGGCGGTGGTGCTGAAGGCGCCCGGCACCGACTGGCCCGTGCCTTCGAGCCTGCCCGACTGGCTGGGCGTGGCAGCGGGCTTCGGCTTCGCCGTCACCAACATCGCGCTGCGCCACCTGCGCGAGGCGCCGGGCGAATCGCGCGCGCTGGCGATGTTCTGCGGCTGCACCTTCGTGGCCGGCGTCGCGGCGCTGATCGGTACCGCGCTGGGCGTGTTCGATTCGCCGCTGCACGCCTCGCCGGGCTGGCTCGGCTGGGCCGCGCTGCTGGGCACGGCCTTCGTCTTCGCCAACGTGTGCCTGCAGTACGGCGCGGCACGGCTCACGGCCTCCGCGACCTCGGTGATCATGCTGTCGGAGGTGCTGTTCGCAAGCGTGTCTTCGGTGGCGCTGGGCGCGGCCCAGATGGACCCGCGCATCCTCGTGGGCGGCGCACTGATCGTGCTGGGCGCCGTCTGGGCGGCGTTTGCGCGAACGCCCGCACGGCGCGATGATCGCGCCTCTTCTTCTCCTTCCTGACGAGGACACAGCATGACCAGCGTCTACGACTTCGAAGCCAACCTGATCGACGGCAAGCCGGTCAAGCTCTCCACCTTCAAGGGCAAGGTGCTGCTGATCGTCAACACCGCCAGCAAGTGCGGCTTCACGCCGCAGTTCGCGGGGCTGGAGGCGCTGCACGAGAAGTACGCCGGCAAGGGCCTCACCGTGCTGGGCTTTCCCTCGAACCAGTTCGGCGGGCAGGACCCGGGCACCAACGAGGAGATCGGCGCCTTCTGCACCACGAACTACGGCGTGAGCTTTCCGATGATGGAGAAGATCGACGTGAACGGCAGCAACGCCGCGCCGCTCTACCAGTGGCTCACGAAGGAAAAGCCGGGCCTGCTGGGCAGCACGGCCATCAAGTGGAACTTCACGAAGTTCCTCATCGGCCGCGACGGTACGGTGCTCAAGCGCTACGCGCCGCTGGATACGCCGGCTTCGCTCGAGCGCGACGTCGAGGCGGCGCTGGCCGCCGCCTGAGCGCCTTCGATCTCCGGCCTGTTCAGAACCTGAAATCGGCCGTCTTCGGCCCGCCGCCCACCGTCACGGCCTGGCTCTTGGTGGCGCCGCCGGGCGCCGCGACGTCGATCACGTAGCGTCCGTTCGGCACGTCGACCAGGCAGACCGGGCCGCTCGCGCGGAACGCCAGCGCGGCGGCATTGCCGGCGTCGCCGCCCTTGATCGTCACGTCGACGTTCGCCAGGTAAGCGCCATCGGCGCGCGCGAACAGCAGCGCGAGCGGATGTTCCTTCATCGCGGCGCGCATGGCCGTCGATTCGTCGGAGCCGATGCCGCCGCACACGTAGCGCGCCGGGCCCGCGCCCTGCCAGGGCGGCATGGCGCCCTGGGCCTGCGCGGCCGTGGCGCCGGCCGCGCAGGCGCAGGCCAGCAGCACGACCCGCAGCGAGGCGGGAATGGAAGGAATGTAAGGAATGGAAGGTGCGAGAACACGAGGCATGGCACTGGCTCCTTGCAGGTTCGATGCGGCCATGATGCGCCCCGAACCGGCGCCGCGCGAGTCGGACCAACCCCCTCCTGCTTGTCCGATGGCGCCTGCGTTCAGGCCTTTTGCCGCAGTGCAGCGTCCAGCAGTTCGACCCAATGCCGTACCGGCGTGTCGTCGCTGCCGCTTTGCAGGTGCGTGATGCAGCCGATGTTGGCCGAGGCGATCACCACCGGGCGCAGCTGCTTCAGGTGGCCCAGCTTGCGGTCGCGCAGCGGATAGGCCAGCTCGGGCTGCAGCACCGAGTACGTGCCGGCCGAGCCGCAGCACAGGTGCGATTCGTTCATCGCCACGCGCATGTCGAAGCCCAGCGCGCGCAGGTGCGTCTCGACGCCGCCGCGCAGCTTCTGGCCATGCTGCAGCGTGCACGGCGGGTGATATGCCACCACGCCCTCTGGCGCCTTCACGCGGGCCTTGAGCGCGGGCACGAGGTCGGGCAGCAGCTCGCTGAGGTCACGCGTGAGCTCGCTGATGCGCGCGGCCTTCAGCGCATAGGCCGTGTCGTGCTGCAGGATGTGGCCGTACTCGCGCACGGTGACGCCGCAGCCGGATGCATTCATGACGATGGCCTCGACCTCGTTGCGCCCCACGTAGGGCCACCACGCGTCGATGTTGGCGCGCATCTGCGCCTTGCCGCCCTCCTGGTCGTTCAGGTGGAACTTCACCGCGCCGCAGCAGCCGGCCTCGGGCGCGATCACGGCCTGGATACCGGCCGCGTCGAGCACGCGCGCGGTGGCGCTGTTGATGTTGGGCATCATCGACGGCTGCACGCAGCCCGCGAGCATCAGCACCTTGCGCGCATGCGTGGCGGTGGGCCAAGCGCCGGCATCCTGCTTCTCAGGCACCTTGGCCTTCAGCGCATCGGGCAGCAGGCCGCGCACCGACTGGCCCAGCTTCATCGCGGGGCCGAAGAGCGGCGACGGCAGGCCTTCCTTCAGCACCCAGCGCTGGGCCGATTCCATCGCGGGGCGCGGCACCTTCTCGTCGACGATTTTTCGGCCGATGTCGACCAGGTGGCCGTACTGCACGCCGCTCGGGCAGGTGCTCTCGCAGTTGCGGCAGGTCAGGCAGCGGTCCAGGTGCAGCTGCGTGCTGCGCGTGGGCGCCTTGCCTTCGAGCACCTGCTTGATGAGGTAGATGCGCCCGCGCGGGCCGTCGAGCTCGTCGCCGAGCAGCTGGTAGGTCGGGCAGGTGGCGGTGCAGAAGCCGCAGTGCACGCATTTGCGCAAAATGGCCTCGGCCTCGCGGCCTTCGTCGGTGCCTTTGAATTCGGGAGCGAGTTCGGTTTGCATGTCTTGCGTTCTTGTTCTCAGTTGGCGCTCAGCAGGCGGCCGCGATTGAAGATGCCATGCGGATCGAACTCGCGCATCAGCGCGCGCTGGATGCGCTCGACCGGCGCGCTCAGCGCATCGAAGCGCGGCACCCCTTCGTGCATGCCCGAACCCGGCAGCCGGAACAGCGTGGCGTGGCCGCCCGCCGCGCGCGCGATCTCGCGGATGCGCGCAGCCTGCGAGGGCGGCGCCTTGTACCAGCGCTGGCCGCCGTGCCATTCGATCAGCGGCGCGGCACCGTCGATGGAGAGCGCGGGCGCGGTCTGCGGCACCGATACGCGCCAGAGCGCGTCGGAGCCCTCGCCGGTGGCGAACCAGGGCAGCTGCTGGTCGCGCAGCGATTGCCAGTCGGCGGCGGCGCGCGCGTTGTCCTTGCGCTCGCCGCCGAGGTGCTCGCACGCGGCTTCGACGGCGGCGACCGCACCGCGCAGCCGCAGGTAGAGCGCGCCCGCGCCGGCGTACTCGAACCAGCAGCTCGCGTTCAGCGGCAGCGGCCGGCCGCCCCATTCGTTGAGCAGCCTCAGGGCATCGGCCTGGCTGCAGGCGAATTCGAGCGTGGCCTCGGCCGGCGGCACGGGTAGCACCTTGAGGCTGACCTCGGCGATCACGCCCAGCGTGCCGAGCGAGCCGGCGAGCACGCGCGAGACGTCGTAACCTGCGACGTTCTTCATCACCTGGCCGCCGAAGCTCAGCAGCTCGCCGCGGCCGTTGACCAGCGTGGCGCCGAGCACGTAGTCGCGCACCGAGCCGACGCTGGCGCGCGCCGGACCGCTGAGGCCGGCGGCGACCATGCCGCCGACAGTGCCGCCGCTTGCGAAGCACGGCGGCTCGAAAGGCAGGCACTGGCCCTTCTCGGCGAGCGCCGCTTCGAGCTCGGCCAGCGGCGTGCCCGCGCGCACGGTGACGACCAGCTCGCTCGGCTCGTAGCTCGTGATGCCGGCGAGCGCCCGCATGTCGAGCAGCTCGCCCTGCGGCGCCTCGCCGTAGAAATCCTTGGTGCCGCCTCCCCGGATGCACAGCGGGGTAGCGTCGGCTGCAGCGGTGCGGATGCGCTCGACGGTCTGGCGGAGGGCGTTGTCGTTGTTGTCCATCGCCATCCTCAGAACCTCGGCAGATCGGAATGCGGCAGCCTGCCGCCGCGCACCACCTGCTTGCCGTACTCGGCGCAGCGCTGCAGCGTGGGAATCACCTTGCCCGGGTTGAGCATGCCCTCGGGATCGAAGGCGCGCTTCACGCCGAACATCTGCTCGTTCTCGGCCGCCGTGAACTGCACGCACATGCTGTTGAGCTTTTCGACGCCCACGCCGTGCTCGCCCGAGACGGTGCCGCCCATCGCGACGCTGGTCTCCAGGATGTCGGCGCCGAAGAGTTCGCAGCGGTGCAGCTCGTCGGGGTCGTTGGCGTCGAACAGCACCAGCGGATGCAGGTTGCCGTCGCCCGCGTGGAAGACGTTGCAGCAGCGCAGGTCGTATTTCTTCTCCATCTCCTGGATGGCCAGCAGGATGTCGGCCAGGCGCTTGCGCGGGATGGTGGAGTCCAGGCACATGTAGTCGGGGCTGATGCGGCCCGAGGCGGGAAAGGCGTTCTTGCGCCCGCTCCAGAACCGCATGCGCTCCTCCTCGCTGTTGCTGCAGGCGATGGCGGTAGCGCCCGAGGCGCGCAGCACGGCGGTCATGCGGCCGATCTCTTCCTCCACCTCCTCGGGCGTGCCGTCGGACTCGCACAGCAGGATGGCGGCGGCGTCGAGGTCGTAGCCCGCGCGCACGAAGTCTTCGACCGCGGCGGTCATGGGCTTGTCCATCATCTCAAGCCCGGCCGGGATGATGCCGGCCGCGATCACCGCGGCCACCGCGTCGCCGGCCTTCCGCACGTCGTCGAAGCTGGCCATGATGCAGCGCGCGAGCTGCGGCTTGGGCACCAGCTTGACGGTGACCTCGGTGGTCACGGCCAGCATGCCCTCGCTGCCGATGACCAGCGCGAGCAGGTCGAGCCCCGGCGCGTCGAGCGCCTCGCCGCCGAACTCGATGGGCTCTCCCTCTGCCGTGAAGCCGCGCACGCGCATCACGTTGTGCAGCGTGAGCCCGTACTTGAGGCAGTGCACGCCGCCCGAGTTCTCGGCCACGTTGCCGCCGATGGTGCAGGCGATCTGGCTCGACGGATCGGGCGCGTAGTAGAGGTTGAAGGGCGCGGCCGCCTCGCTGATAGCGAGGTTGCGCACGCCGCACTGCACCACGGCCGTGCGGCTCACCGGATCGATCTTCAGGATGCGGTTGAACCTGGCGAGCGACAGCGTCACGCCCATGGTGTGCGGCATGGCGCCGCCCGAGAGCCCGGTGCCCGCGCCGCGCGCGACCACCGGCACGCCGAGCTGATGGCAGGCCTTGAGCACGGCGGCGACCTGCGCCTCGGTCTCGGGCAGGGCCACAACCAGCGGGCGGGCGCGGTAGGCGGTGAGGCCGTCGCACTCGTAGGGAGTCGTGTCCTCGTCGTGCCAGATCAGCGCGTGGGCCGGCAGGTGCGGCTGCAGCGCGCGCACGATCTGCGCCTGGCGCTGCGTTTTCTGTAGCGAATCGTGTTGCGTGGGGGTCAGCGGCGCGTTCATGCGGCGGCCTCTTTTCTTCTGTTCGCGGATGTCTCGGGTGTACCGCACTCTACGGGCATTGCGGCAGCCCCGGGTTGATGGATTTTTGCCGGCTGCTTGAAAGAACTTCGCGCTGGGCCGTCCGGTTCAGCGCAGGCTCTGTTCCAGCCAGTCTGCAAAAGCCGCGCATTCCCAGCGCTCGAGCGTGCCGGTCTGCCAGCAGATGTAGTGCCGGTGCGGCGAAGTCACCGCCTGATCGGACAGCGCCACCAGCCGCCCCGATTCGAACCACTCCGCGCCCAGCTTCTGCCGCACCAGCGCCACACCGAAGCCGCTGGCGGCCGCGTCGTACATCAGCCCCAGGTCGTTGAACTGCGAGCCGATGGCGGGCTCGGGCTGGTCGATGCCGCAGCTCGCGAACCAGGTGCCCCAGGGCTCGAGCGGGCTTCGGATGAGCCGCGCGGCGGCGATCTCGGCCGCGCTGCGAAAATCCGCGAAGGGGCCGAACTCGTTGAGGTAGCTCGGGCTGCAGGCGGGCACCACCTGCTCGCCGATCAGCAGCCGGTGTTCGCAGTCGGCATAGCCGCCGGGGCCGTAACGCACCTCGAGGTCGGCCTGCTCTGCCGTCACGTCGAGCAGCGGAATCGACACCTGCAGCACGAGCTCGATGTCGGGGTAGATGTTGCGGAACAGCTCCAGCCTCGGCATGAGGAACTGCCGGCTGAAGGTGGGCGTGACCGCGATACGCAGCCGCGTGGCGCGCTGCGCGGCACTGCCGCCCAGAGGCGTCGCCTGCAGCGCGGCGAGCCCCGTGCGCACGTTCGCGAGGTAGGCCGCGCCGTCGGCCGTGAGGCTGAAGTCGCCGCGCCCGAAGAGCTTGAAGCCGACGTGCGATTCGAGCTGCCGGATGCGGTGGCTCACGGCGCTGGGCGTCACGCACAGCTCGTCGGCCGCGCGGCCCGCATGCCGCAGCCGCGCCACGGCCTCGAAGGTCAGCAGGCACTGGATCGGCGGGATGTGCTGCAGGGCCATGCGTCTCGCCCGGTGCTCCGTTCCCGGTTCAGTCTTCGAAGAAGCTGACCGGCAGGCCGGGCGTGTCGACGCGCGTCGAGATCACCGTGCCCGATGCCGGTCGCTGCGCGATCTCGGCTGCGGGCCGGCCCTTGCGACCGCTGGTGACGAACAGCGTCTGCAGGTCGTCGCCGCCGAAGCAGGGCATGGTCGGGCACTGCACGGGCACGGGCACCGAGGCCACGATCTCGCCCGAAGGCGCGAAGCGCAGCAGCTGCGCGCCCTCGAACATGGCCACCCAGTAGTGGCCCTGCGCGTCGACGGTGGCGCCGTCGGGGCGGCCCTGGTAGCCCAGCGGTGCATCGGCGCTCCAACCCTCGGGCTTGGCCTCGAACTGGTGGAACACGCGCGCGCGCGAGAGCGAGTTGGCCTCGGCGTCCCAGTCCCATGCGCAGACCACGTGCGCGGCGGTGTCGGCCCAGTAGAGGGTGCGCGCATCGGGCGAGAAGGCCAGGCCGTTGGCGGTGGTGGACTCGTTGGCCATCTGCGTGAGCGTGGGCGAGACGCCGGTGCCGGGGCGCGCGTCGAAGCAGTAGAGCGCGGCGTTGGCGCGGTCCTTCGCCTCGTTGAGCGAGCCGCCCCAGAAGCGGCCCAGCGGGTCGCACTTGCCGTCGTTGAAGCGCATGGTGCGCACGTCGTGCTCCACGCGCGCCATCACGGCCAGCTCGCCACCCCACTCGCGCGCGCGATAGATGCCGTCGCGCAGCGCGATCACGAGGCCGCCGCTGCGCGCCGGGGCCATGCAGCCGGGCTCGGTGGGCAGGGGCCAGCGCTCGACCTTCGCATCGGGCGATCCGATCTCGCCGCGCGTGCGCAGTACGGCACGGCCGGGAATGTCGAGCCAGTAGAGCGATCGTTCTTCGGGGTGCCAGAACGGCGATTCGCCGAGCTCGCAGAGGCTGTCTTCGATGGAGGTCCACATGGTGGCGAGATTCTGCTCCCGCCCGTCAGGGCTCCGGACAAAAAAATGCCCGCTGGCGCCGGAGCGCTCGCGGGCTGAACATCCAAAGGAGACCTCGCTTGAAAAACTCGTTACGCGGAATTCTTCTTGTTGTAGATGGTGGTCATTCATGCAATGGCGGGCTGCCCGCAGGCGAGCCCGCCAGAGCGGATCAGCGGTTGTATGCGGTTTCGCCGTGCGAGGAGATGTCGAGGCCTTCGCGCTCTTCTTCTTCCGACACACGCAGGCCGAGGGTCAGGTCGGCGATCTTGTAGGCGATGAAGGCCACGATGCCGGACCACACGACGGTGAGCAGCACGCTCTTGATCTGGATCCAGACCTGTGCGCCCATCGCGAAGGTGTCGGGCGTCGCGCCGCCGGTGCCGCCCAGGCCCTTGGCAGCGAACACGCCGGTCAGGATGGCACCCAGGATACCGCCCACGCCGTGCACGCCGAACACGTCGAACGCGTCGTCGGCACCGAGCATGCGCTTCAGGCCACCCACGCCCCACAGGCAGACCAGGCCGGCCAGCAGGCCCAGCACGATCGAACCCATCGGGCCGACGAAACCGGCGGCGGGCGTGACGGCCACCAGGCCGGCGACGGCACCGGATGCTGCACCCAGCATCGAGGCCTTGCCCTTGTGCAGGCTCTCGCCCAGGATCCACGACAGGGCCGCGGCGGCGGTGGCGAGCACCGTGTTCACGAAGGCCAGGCCGGCGACGGCGTTGGCAGCACCGGCCGAGCCGGCGTTGAAGCCGAACCAGCCGACCCACAGCAGCGAAGCGCCGACCATGGTGAGCGTGAGCGAGTGAGGCGTGAAGGCTTCCTTGCCGTAGCCCACGCGCTTGCCGACCATGTAGGCACCGACCAGGCCGGCCACACCGGCGTTGATGTGCACCACGGTGCCGCCGGCGAAGTCGAGCGCGCCGTCCTTGCCCAGCAGGCCGCCGCCCCACACGATGTGGGCGATCGGCACATAGCTGAAGGTGAACCACAGCACCGAGAACAGCAGCACGGCCGAGAACTTGGCGCGTTCGGCGAAGGCGCCGACGATCAGCGCCACGGTGATGGCCGCGAAGGTGCCCTGGAAGGCGACGAACACGTATTCGGGAATCGTGGTCAGCGCGCCGAAGGTCTCCTGCGTGATGCCCTTCATGAAGATCTTGTCGAATCCTCCGAAGAAGTTGCCGTCACCCGAGAAGGCCAGGCTGTAGCCGTAGACGGCCCACAGGATGCTGATCAGCGAGAAGATCACGAAGACCTGCATCAGCACCGACAGCATGTTCTTCGAGCGGCCCAGGCCGCCATAGAACAGCGCGAGGCCGGGGATGGTCATCAGGATCACGAGAAGGGTCGAAGTGAGCATCCAGGCGGTGTCGCCGGAGTCGATCTTCGGAGCGGGAGCCGCGGCGGGCGCAGCGGGAGCTGCATCGGCGGCGGCGGGGGCTGCAGCTGCGGGCGCCGCAGCCGGGGCGGGCGCGGCGGCAGCGGGTGCCGACGCGGCCGGGGCCTCGGCCGTGGCCGCGGCGGGAGTCTGCGCGAAGCCGGTGGTACCGGCGGCCAGCACGCTCAAGCCGAGCGCAAGAGAGACAAGCAGTTTTTTCATAGTCGTTGTTCTTTCGGGCCAGGACTCGATCAGAGGGCTTCGCGGCCCGTTTCGCCGGTGCGGATGCGAACGACCTGTTCGAGGTTGTAGACGAAAATCTTGCCGTCGCCGATCTTGCCGGTGCGCGCAGCGCCTTCCACCGCCTCGATCACGCGATCGACGAGGTCGTCGGAGACGGCCGCTTCGATCTTGACCTTGGGCAGGAAGTCGACCACGTATTCGGCGCCGCGGTAGAGCTCCGTGTGGCCCTTCTGGCGGCCGAAGCCCTTCACCTCGGTGACGGTGATCCCCTGCACGCCGATGGCCGACAGCGCCTCGCGCACTTCGTCGAGCTTGAACGGTTTGATGATGGCTGTGACCAGCTTCATGAGTTTTCTCCTTCGGATGGAAATGAAATGGCGCGGCAGCTTGGGCCGCACCTCGTTGTTGTATGGATTACAGCGTCTTCGTCAGCGTGAGGATGAAGCGCGCCTTGTTCGGCGAGTAGTAGGTCGTGCCGAAGGTGCCGAAGCCGTAGTCGACGCCCGGGTTGCTCACCGCGAGGTACGAGTTCTTCTTGTTGGCGCCCTGCACAGAGCCCGTCAGCGACAGGCCGTTGCCGAAGTCGTAGCTCGCGCCGATGTTGTAGTCGACGTAGCTCTTGTAGCCCAGGCTGCGGATGTCGCTGGACATGTTGGTGAAGCCCACCGCGGCCTTCAGCGTGACCTTGGGCACGATCTCCTTGCTGTACGACAGGTTCAGGTAGCCCGTGTTCGTGCCCTTCAGGCCCGAGCCGGCCTTGTTGCCGGCGTAGCCGAAGTAGTCCTTCGACACGGTGTGCGAGTACTTGGCGGTGAAGGAGCCGAAGCTGTCGTTCGCGTAGGTGGCGCCGACGTACAGCTCGGTGGTGTTGCCCGAGGAGTTGCCCGGGTAGATGTAGGTGAGCGCACCGACGTCCATGTCCAGCGGGCCGGCCTTGAACTTGTAGCCGCCGTACACGTCCATCTCGATGCTGTTGCCCTTGAGCCAGTTGACGCTCGAGTTCCAGTTGCCCACGTAGAAGCCGCTGTCGCCGAAGGCGTAGTCGAGGCCGCCCTGGATCGCGGGCTTGAAGCCCTTGGTCTTGGCGTAGTCGTTCTTGCCGATCATGTCCTGGTCCTGGCCACGGAACTTGTAGTTCGTGGTGATGGACACGTTGCCGGTCAGATTCGGGGCGGGAGCTGCCGCAGGCGCTGCTGCGGCGTCGGTCGTTGCAGTCTGCGCCAGGGCCGCGCCGGACGCGGTCAATGCGGTGGCCAGAACGATCAGCGCCTGGGCGGCGGTACGGTGCGTCATCAGGGAACTCCTCGCAAGTGTGTGGTTGGACCGGAAGGCTCAAAGCAGGGAGCGTGCCAAAGTGCACGAATGCCGCCCCTTGCAGCCGTGTCCGCGGCGCGGTTGAGAGCCAAATCGTTACAACAGCTGTTGCGAGTGGTTGCAGATGCACGGTGCGCCGCACCACCGCGGGAATGCTCAAAAAACGCGCACCATCTTGGGGAGAGGGAGAGAAATGGGACTGTCTTTGGTGCAAAGCCGCGCCTTGCTGGGTCTTGAAGCGGCCAGTGTCACGGTTGAGGTGCATCTGGCGAACGGCCTGCCCAGCTTCACGCTGGTCGGCCTGGTCGAGACCGAGGTCAAGGAGGCGCGAGAGCGCGTGCGCTCGGCGCTGCAGAACGCGGGGCTGGAGTTCCCCAACAACAAGCGCATCACGGTCAACCTCGCGCCGGCCGACCTGCCGAAGGACTCCGGACGCTTCGATCTGCCCATCGCGCTGGGCATCCTCGCGGCCAGCGGCCAGATAGACAACGCGAAGCTCGCCGGCCACGAGTTCGCCGGCGAGCTCTCGCTTTCGGGCGAGCTGCGGCCCGTGCGCGGCGCGCTGGCCATGGCGCTCGCGCTGCACACGCGCGGCGTCGCGACGCGGCTGGTGCTGCCCCTGGAAAGTGCGCAGGAGGCGGCGCTGGTACCAGGCGGCGAGGTGTATGGCGCCAGGCATCTGCTGGACGTGGTGCGCCAGTTCGTGGCCACCGACGACGAGGCTTCACAGTTGCCCGACACCACGGACGACGGCTGGGCGCGCATCCGGGCCGCGCCCGACACGAACCCGCCCCGCTACGCCGATCTTGCGGAAGTGAAGGGACACACGGGCGTCAAGCGCGTGCTCGAAATCGCCGCGGCGGGCGGCCACAGCCTGCTGATGGTGGGCGAGCCTGGCTCGGGCAAGTCGATGCTCGCCCAGCGCTTCGCGGGGCTGCTGCCGTCGATGCACATCGACGAGGCACTGGAGAGCGCGGCCGTGGCCAGCCTGGGTGGGCGCTTCGCGACCGAGCGGTGGCGGGTGCGGCCGACATGCTCGCCGCACCATACGGCGAGCGCGGTGGCACTGGTCGGCGGGGGCTCCCCGCCACGGCCCGGTGAAATCTCCCGCGCGCACCATGGAGTCCTTTTTCTCGACGAATTTCCCGAGTTCGCCAGATCCGCCCTCGAAGCGCTGCGCGAGCCTCTGGAGACCGGCACCATCACCATCGCCCGCGCCGCGCGGCGCGCCGAATTCCCGGCGCGCTTCCAGCTCGTCGCCGCGATGAACCCATGTCCCTGCGGCTATCTCGGCTCGTCATCCAGGCCCTGCCGCTGCACGCACGAGCAAGTCTCGCGCTACCAGGGCAAGCTCAGCGGCCCGCTGCTCGACCGGATCGACCTGCACATCGAAGTGCCTCCGGTGTCCGCGCAGCTGCTGCTCGAGGCGCCCGCGGGCGAATCGACCGACAGCATCCGCGAACGCGTGGTCGCCGCGCGCGAGCGCGCGATGCAGCGCCAGGGCCATGCCAACCAGTCGCTGCAAGGCGCGGCCATCGACCGTCATGCGGCACTCGACGACGCGGCGCGCGCGTTCATGTTCAACGCCGCCGCCAAGCTCGGCTGGTCGGCGCGCAGCACGCACCGGGCGCTGAAGGTGGCGCGCACGATCGCGGACCTGGCCGGGTCGCAGGCCGTGCAGGTCGGGCACCTCGCGGAGGCGGTGCAGTATCGAAGGGCGTTGCGCGGGGCCGCCTAAAGCGAGATATGCAAGAGCGCGCTCCCGCATCGCGCACGTAACCCCGAGGCGGGTCGCGGCCCGGAGCCGGCAGGGCCGCAGGATCCGGCTACTTGAACTCGTGGCTCACAACGGGCGCCGACTTGCTGTCCTGCACCGTCACGCGCTGCCGGTACACCTCGAGGTCGCCGTTGCGCACTTCGATGTTGTAGATGCCGGGGCGCAGCGACAGCGACTTCAGCGGCGGACTGACGCCACGGTCGGCGCCGTCGACGAACACCTGGCCCCAAGGCCGCACGTTGAACAGCACGCGCCCCATGCCGGGCGCTGCCGCGGGCGGAGTGGCGGTGGCGCCAGGCGTGCCGGGCGTGGCGCCGGCCACGGTGGTTCCGGGCGGCTGTGTGCCGGGGGCAACGGGAACCGAAGGCGGCGAGACGCGGTTGATCTCGGCGATGGCGTTGCGCGCCTCGCGGGCGTGCAGGCCGCGGCGGTAGCGGCGCAGGTAGGCCTCGTAGCCTTCGCGCGTGTTCTCGCTCTGCGCGAGGTTCCAGTCCTCGGCTTCGGCGGTGGCCAATGCGGATTCGGGCGGCGTGGCCGGTGTTGCGGGCGTCGCCGGCGCAGTCCCGGGCGTGGTGACCGGAACGTTCTCGAGCGGCGCCAGGGGCCCGGTGGATGCTGCGGGCGCGCTGGCCGCCGCGGCCGGGGGCAGCGCCGCGGCACCGCCGGCCACGGCCGGCGGCACGCCGTCGGTGGCCGGCGGCGTGGCGGTACCGGTCGTGGCCGCTGGCGGCATCGCTGCCGGCGGCGCTGTGCTGGTCGACATCGGATCGCTGGGCGGCGGCACCGGCACCATCGCGGTCTTGGGCTCCTGCGGCTGCATGCCCGAAGTGAGGCGCAGGCCGATCCACGCACCCACGGCGACGAGCGCGATCAGCAGCACGCCGACCATGCCCCAGGGCGGGCGCTTGAGCTTCTGTTTCTGCGCGGGCGCGGCAGCCACGGCCTTGCGGGCCTTGGCGCGGCTGTCGCGCTCGTCCTGCGCCGCGCGCGGTACAGGCGCCGGCGCGGGAGCGCGCACCGGTTCGGGCGCGGCCACCGGCATGGGCATCGACATCGGTTCCAGCGGCGCCGGCGCCGACACCGGCGAGAACTGCTGCGGCGTGAGCTGCGGAGGCGGCGGCGTGGCCGAAACGGGCGCGGCGGGAATGATCACCGCCGGCACGCCCATGCCGCTCACATAGATGTCGCCCAGCTTCACCAGCCCGAGCTCGGCGGCGAAGGCGGCCACGGTCTGCGTGCGGTCCTTGCTGTGCACGGCCAGCGTGTGGTCAACGGCGGCGCAGAAGGCCGGGCTCAGGTCGTCGCGGCCCATGGACGACAGCGGCACGTAGGCATCCTGCACGCTGCGCACCACGGCCGAAGGCGGCGGATGGCCGGTGACCGCGCGGTACAGCACAGCGCCCAGCGCGTACAGGTCGGTCCATGCGCCCTGCAGCAGGGTGTTGTCGTCGGCGTACTGCTCGATGGGCGAGTAGCCCGACTTCACCATCACCGCCACCTCGTCGACGAGGTCGGCGATGGACTTGCGCGCCGCGCCGAAGTCGAGCAGCACCGGCATGTCGTCCTGCTGGATGAAGATGTTGTCGGGCGCGATGTCGCGATGGAAGCACTGGCTGCGGTGCAGCGTCTCCAGCGCGCCCAGCAGCGGCCCCAGCATGCCCAGCAGCCAGGGCTCGGTGATCTTGCCGGGCTCTTCCTCGGCCAGGCGGCGCAGCGTGCGGCCCTTGTAGAGCTGGATCGCCATGTAGGCGGTGGAATTCGCCTCCCAGAAGCGATGCACCCGCACCAGCGCCGGGTGGCTGAACTGCGCGAGGGTGCGCGCCTCGTTGATGAAGCTGCGCAGGCCCGCCTGGAAGGTGGCCGTGAGCCGCTCGGAGCGCACGTGCACGCTGTTGTCGCCCACGCGGCGCGCGAGCATCGCGGGCATGTATTCCTTGATGGCGACCTCGCGCTGCAGGGAGTGGTCGTAGGCGCGGTAGACGATGCCGAAGCCGCCCTCGCCGATCACCTCGAGCAGCTCGAACTCGTCGAGGCGGTGGTTGGCGCCCAGTGGATGCGGGCGCTCGTCCTGCGTGTCGGCCGCCGGGCTTCCGATGCCGTGCGTGGTCGTCATGCTTCTTTTCCTCCTGCGGGACGGCCGCCCACATGGTCCTCACGGTCCTCACGGTCCTCATGGCCCTCACGGCCCCCATGCCCCTCTTGGCCCCCCCGGGCCTGCCGGCCGATATGGCTCTTCTTGTTCATGCCCATGGCACATGTCCCTGCGAAAACAACTTGGAAAACAGCGGCGTGTTGAGCCCGCCGCCATGGGCCGCGGTGCGCAACGGAGACCCGTCGGCCTGGTTGGTCCACCAGTAGCTGGTGCTGCCGAAAGGGTCGAAGCACAGTGGAAGCTCTGGCCAGCCCAGGCGCTGCTGGGCGCTGGCGCCACCGGCCGTAGGCCCGAGGATCGAAAGGATGTCGTCCGAACCGCCGCTGGCCGTCTGGAAGCCCGCGCGGCCGGCCGCCAGCACCTGGCTGTCGAACTGGTCGGGCGCCACGCCGTGGCGGATGGCCTGCAGCATCGCGCTGCCGCACTGCCAGTACCACTCGGCCGAGCCTTCGAGCACCGAGGGGCGGTAATTGCGCGCGGCCACCTGCAGGGTGATGCACACGGGGTAATAGCGGCCCACCCGGTCGCAGCTGGGTGCGATGCAGCCGAACTGCACCGCGTCGACGCCCTGCGTGGCGGGAATCGCGAAGTTCCACACCGGCGCCACCGCGTAGTGGCGCGTCATCGCGTCGGGCCAGCGCTTGAAGCTGCCCAGGCCGTTCTGCATCCAGCGATCCCACCAGGCCTGCAGCTCGCGCGGCATGCGGCGATAGAGGAAGTCGCCGGCGGAGGGCAGCTTGCCGTACCAGCCGATCTGCTCGTCGACCGGCACCCATGCCTGTGGAGGAATGCTGCTGTTCATTGCATGTGCCTCGAAACAACATCGCGGCATATACCAGGAACACCGCGGAACCGGCTTCGCCGGGCCGCTGGTGTTGCCCCCTGCAAGGGGGTTGGAGAAGCGACACGAAGTGCGCGAAGCCTGGGGGTGTTCATGATTTCCCGGGGCACGAGAAGCTGTTCATCTGCGGCAGGCGCAGCGGGTTGTAGACGCTGTTGGCGGTGACCGCGAGCACCACCTTCTTGCCTTGCAGGTCGAAGCTGGCGTTGAAGGATTCGGGCGAGCTGCCCGCCGAGATGGAAGCCTTGTCGAAGAGCCGGTGCAGCGCCCACGGCCCTTCGGTCACGATGCCGCCGGCCGGCGTGCCGTTGGCGGTGGTCACCTGCAGGCGCACCTGGTTGCTGTTGCGCGGGCCCGGCCACTTGATGGTGCTGGGCGCCTGCGGGCCGTGGGCGTAGCGAACCGTCTGGCCGTCGACGTCGAGCGTGAACTGCGTGAGCGCCGCGTCCATGTCCTCGGGCCGGATGTCGATGGTGAACGAGGGCGTGCGACCGCCCGCCATGCCCGAGAAGAACACGTCGCGGATCGCCTGCGCCTTCTGGAACGAATCGAGGTACGCCGAGCGCCCGGTGGCACTGCCGTCCACGCCGCGCTTGAAAGTCCAGGGGTTGACCGAGGTGTCGACCTGCGTGATGAGGTTCTTCTGGAAGAAGTCGTCCATCATCCCGCCCGGCGCGAACAGCTGCGCGAAGTCGCCCGAAGCCACGTCGCGGCTGGAGCCGCGCGTGAACGGATAGCGCCCCGCGATCGCCTGGTTGCAGAACGAGCCGATGCTGGCCGCCGCGCTCTGCCCGATGTTCTGCCGTGTGACCGCAGCCGCCTTCGAAGAGGCGGTGGCCGAGAGGTCGTTCAGCATGCCCTGGAAGGGCACCGGCAGGCGCCCCGCCTCTGCCTGCACCTTGGTGACCGCGTCGCTGGTCGGCGGGATGTTGCCGCTGCGCAGCGCCGTGTCGGTGGCGGTGAGGAAGTTGTAGAGCTCGTTGATGAGTGCGGCCGTCGCGTCGATGGGCGCCTGCCCGCCCTGCTTGGGCGCAGTGACCATGCGGCGCAGCGGCTCGAAGTGGTTGTCCACCAGCGACTCGGGGCGGTCCACGCGCGTGTTGCGGCGCTGGCTGCCGTCGGGCTGGCCGATGAGCTGCTCGATGCGCTCGCGCGTGCTCTGCACGCGGTTCTGCGCCTGGTCGAGCAGGCTGCGCGCGGCCTCGTCGTGGTTGCGCAGCAGGTCGGTCTCGCGCGCGGCGCCGCGGATGATGCGCGACATCGGCGACTCGGCGGTCGACAGCACGCGCGTCATCTGGATGCTCTGCAGCAGCGAGCGGCTGTCGGCCAGGCGGATGTCGACGAGATAGTCGTCCCACACCTTGATGTAGTCGGTGAGGTAGAGCCGGCGCACTTCGCGCAGCAGCAGCTCGCGCGAGGTGATGTCGGCGATGCCGGGCGCGCGGATCTGCAGCACCCAGCGGTCTTCCTGCTCGAGCGACAGCGCGGTCTCGGCCATGCGCTTGTCGAAGATGTCCCAGTAGCCCCGGTAGGTGAAGAGCGTCGGGATGCCGTCGGTCAGCGGCTTGCCGCTCGCGCGGCGGATGACCAGCGCCGACTCGGCGCCGCCTGCCTCGGCGATGGTGAAGGCATTGGGCTGGCTGGTCTGCAGCAGGATGCGGCGCAGCCGCGCATACGAGCGCTGCGCCAGCGGCACGCCGGCCAGGCGCTCGCGCGTCTGCGTGATGAGCCTGTCGTCCTTCGCGAAGGGCGAGGTCACCACGCGGCCCGAGAACAGCGCCTTCAGGTGCGACTCCAGGTTGGCGCGCTGCTCGCGCGTGAGCGAGGCGCCGATCTTGCGGTCGACGTCGGTGAGCAGCCACGCCTGCAGGAAGTCGGCGTCATAGCGCTCGGCGTCGTACAGCATGAGGTAGGCCTTGAGCGCCTCGTAGCTGTATTCGGCGTCGTTCTTCGCGGCCTCGCGCAGCGACTGCTCCACGCGCTGCGCGGCCTGCGGCAGCAGCACGGTCTCGAGCGCGCGCTGGTAGACGCCGTCGGTCGCCGCCTGCAGCTTCTCGCCCTGGTACAGGCCGAAGCGGTAGGAGGTCGGCGGATCGCCGATGTCGAAGTGGCTGGACTTCGGCAGGTCGCGCAGCCTGTCGAGGATGAGCAGAGAGCTCGCGATGTCGCCGCTGGTGTCGACCACCGTGGGCAGCTCGCCGCGCGCCGCGGCCTTGTTGAAGGCCTTGGCGTTGGTGTCGACCTCGGCCACGTACTCCTTGTTATTGCGCCAGCTGTTCACACAGGCGCCCAGCAGCAGCACCAGCAGCACGCCGATCACGCTGTAGCCCGCGATGTCGATGGCCCGCTTGCGCCGGTACCAGCGCAGGTTGGTGCCGGCCACGCCCGCGTCGCGGAAGATCACCTGCTGCAGCAGCTCCTTCAGGAAGTAGCTCTTGCCCGGGCCCGGCGGCGGCGCCGGCGGCGCGTTGACCTGCAGGTAGCGCTTGATGGCGCCCATCACGCGGTCGAAGGCCGTGCCCTCCTGCGTGCCGCTGGTGAAGTACACGCCGCGCAGCATCGACGCGGCCTCGAACTTCGACGGGTTGAACACGTCGGCCAGGAAGGTGCCGAGGATGTCCTCGAAGCTCGCGAACTGCTGCGGCAGCAGGTAGGCCTGCGCACGGCGCATCGGGTCGGACTCGGCCGCCAGCAGCTCGGGCAGTCGCTCGTCCAGGCGCTGGTGCAGCAGCTTGTATTCCTGGTGGAAGCGCTCGCGCAGGTCGCCGCCCACGGGCGCCGCGCCCTTGTTGCCCTTGCCGGCCTTCGCCGGGTTGCCCTGGATCGGGAAGGTGAAGCCCCACACCTGCTGGCGCTCCGCGCGGCCCAGCGAGCCGAAGTACTCGTTGAAGCCGGCCAGCAGGTCGGTCTTGGTGACCAGCACGTACACCGGGAAATCGATGCCAAGGTCGTTGCGCAGCTCCAGCAGCCGCTTGCGCAGCGCCATCGCGTGGCGCGCGCGCTGCGCGTCGTCGGCCAGCGGCAGGTCGGCGATGCTGATGGTGAGGATCGCACCGTTGATCGGCTGGCGCGGGCGGAACTTCTTCAGCAGATCGATGAAGCCCTTCCACTCGCCCTCGTCGGTCTCGCGGTTGCTCTCGTGCGTGGTGTAGCGCCCGGCCGTGTCGATCAGCACCGCCTCGTTGGTGAACCACCAGTCGCAGTTGCGCGTGCCGCCGATGCCTCGCACCGCCGCCTTGCCGAGCTGGTCGGCCAGGGGGAAGTCGAGGTCGGAATTGACCAGCGCGGTGGTCTTGCCCGAGCCCGGCGCGCCGATGAAGATGTACCAGGGCAACTGGTACAGGTACTGCCGGTCGAACAGCGAGAAGCGGCTCGCGGGCTTGCCGTCGGCATCCGCGCCGAAGCGCATGTTCTTCAGGATGTTGGTGGCGTCGGTGAAGCCGCTTTGCAGCTCCTTGATCTCGGGCGCGTCCTCGGGCTTGGCCTCCTTCTCGCTCTTGGAGGGCGTGCGCAGCTGGTTGAGCAGCTGCGCGTTGAGCCGGCGCTCGCGCCACTTGCGGTAGATGACGCGCACGAGCCAGATCGCGAACATCAGCACGATGACCACGATGCGCACGATCTCGTCCTCGAGCGGGCGGTAGCGGCCCACCGCGATGGCCGGGCCGATGACCCAGATCAGGAAGGCGAGCGCGACCAGGCCCAGGAAGACCCACAGGTCGCGGCTGATGAGAAAACGGAAGATGGCGCGCAGCATCAGCGGGTGCCTCCGGAGCGCGGTGCGGGGGCAGGTACGGGCGCGGGGGCAACGAGCGGCGCAGGAGCCACCGGCGCCACCAGCAGCGTCACCTCGACGCGGCGGTTGCGGGCGCGGTTGGCGGGCGAGTCGTTGGGCACCAGCGGGTCGGCGTCACCGCGGCCTTCGGCGCGCAGGCGCTCGGGCCGCGCAATGCGCGCTGCGATCATCTTCTTCACCGCGTCGGCGCGGGCCTGCGAGAGTTGCCAGTTGGAGGGGAAGCGCACGCTGCGGATCGGCTGGTCGTCGCTGAAGCCGCTGACCAGCACATTGCCTTCCACGGAATTGAGCGCGTCGGCCACCCGCGCGAGCACCGGCGCGTAGCGGTCGAGCACGCGGTCGGAGCCCGAGGCGAAGAGGCCGTCGCCGCGCAGCACCACGACACTGCGATCCGCCTCGTCGCGCACGGTGAGCAGTCCTTCGCGAATTTCAGGCTCGAGGAAGCGCTGCAGGCGCGGCACCGGCGCCGGCATGACGACGGCACGCTCGGCCTGCGGCAGGCGCACCGCATTGACGGCCGCGAACGCACCGTCGGAGTGGCCCGCGAGGTTGAAGGTGAGAAACGCGAACACACCCACCAGCAGCACCGCCGCTACCGCGCCCACGGCCCACACCGGTAGCCAGTTGCGCGAGCGGCGCACGGGCGCGCTGCCGTCCTGCCAGTGCGGCGACAGCGGCACCGGGATCTCGCCGCGCGTCTGCCGGATGATCTGCAGCAGCCGCTGCTTGAGCGTCTCGAGCTGCGAGCGGCCGTTGTCGATGACGCGGAAGCGCCCCTCGAAGCCCATGGCCAGGCAGAAGTAGATGAGCTCGATCAGGTGCAGGTGCTGCTGCGGGTTCTGCACCAGGCGCGACAGGAGCTGGAAGAACTTCTCGCCGCCCCAGGTCTCGTTGTGGAACATCACCAGCAGGCTCTGCGACGACCAGATGCTGCCGCCCCACGGCGTGAGCGCCGCGGCCTCGTCGACCGCGGTGCACAGGCAATAACGCGCACCGATGATCACCTCGGGCGCGATGCCCGCCTGCTGCGCGCGCGTCTCGAAGCGGCGCACCTCGTCGACGAGGTGCTCGCGCAGCTGCGAGGGCGCGGGATGGTGGCCGGTGGCGCGGATCTGCGGGATCAGGTCGAGCAGCGGGTTGGCCGCGGCCACCAGCGGGTTGTTGCCCGCGAGCGCCGTGTCGCCCGCATGCGGACGCCGCGCGTCATGCCATGCGGTGAAGGAGTCGGGTTGCGCACCGAGTCCGCGCTGCGCGGCGGGCATGCCGCCCGCATCGGCGTTGCCGCCACCCGGGTTCGGCGGCACGAAGCCCCCCGGGCCGACGGCCATGTCGTTGACACCGTTCATAGAGTCCCTCACGGACGGATGGCCCAGAACTCCATGGCCAGACCGGGAAAGTCACCGGCCAGGTGCATCGCCACGCCGCCCGATTTCTCGAGCTGGCGCCACATGTCGCCGCTCTTGTCGAGTTCGAAATAGTGGTAGCCCGCGTTGTACGGAATCTGCCGCGGCGCCACCGGCAGCGGACGCACCACCACGCCCGGCAGCTGCAGCTGCACGAGGTCGCGGATGCGCTCGACCGAGCCGATCTTCACCTGCGTGGGGAAGCGCTGCTGGATGGCGTCGGCCGGCAGGTCGGCATGCACCGCGAGCACGAAGCCCGCGTTGCGCACCAGCACCGGGTCGGGCATGCGGCCTACGCGCACGCCGTGGCTGCGCTCCTCGAGCTCGATGGCGATCGCGCTCTGCTCGAGCACGGCGGAGAGCGAACGCCGGAGCTCCTCGAGCAGCGGGCGAATGCATTCGTTGAGGTTGTCGTGGTCGTAGATCGGCCACAGCACCGGACGGCGCGTAGGCGACGTGTGCGTGGCCAGGTGGCAGGCCAGCTTGAGCCAGTCGACGAAAAGCTCTTCGGGGTGCACCTGCACGGCCTGCTGCGCATGCCAGGTGAGCGCGAGATATCGGTTGACCAGCTCGAGCAGAAGGAAGTCGGAAACTTCGCTCACGCCGCCGCGGCCGGGTTGCGAGAGGCGCGAGGCCAGTGCCTCCGAGCGCTGCGTGAGCAGGCCGTGCAGCTCCGCGATCATGCTGCGCAGCATGGCGTGCGCGGAGGCGTCGAGCACCGGCGGGATGTAGTTGGCGTCGACCACCAGCTTGTGGTCGGTGCGGCGCTCGATCACGCGGACCGCGCCGATGGCCTGCCATTCGGCAGTGAGGGAAGACGCACGGGCAAGGCGCAGGCGTGGTGACGCGAGCTGCAGCACGGCCGGGCCCAAGGCGACGGCATTGCCGTCGTTCACCTCGCGTTCGATCACGCCGAAGCGCGCGGCGGAGCCTTCGTCTTCCGAAAAGATGACTTCCTCGCTGCCGGGCCTGCGCAAGGGCAGCGCGAGAACGATGAGTTCGTCGGTGAGATCGCTGGGCACTTCATAAGGAAGCGGCGCGTCTTCGGCGCCGAACGAGAATGGCGTGCCGTCGGGCATCACGCCCGCGCCGCCGAGCAGCGACACGCGGCCCAGCGCGTAGGCGTCGCGATCGATGTCCAGGTGCAGCCAGCCCCAGTAGGCGCCTTGCAGGCCCGCGGTGCGCCGGGTCACGTACTGCTCGACATAGCGTTCCATTTGCTGGAAGTGCTGTGGGCGCAGGTACATGCCCTCGGACCACACAACGCGATTCGCCAATGCCTGCGGATGAGCGCCGTTCTTTGCGGCGCCCCGATTGCGAACTGTCACCAAAAAGTCCTCCTGGGGAGTGCTCACGCCGGAGCGGGAGATGCGCTGGAGAGCGGCCTCCCGGTCCACTTGTTTTGCTCTCGATGCTACACGTCGAGTCTTACGTTTTGCACCGCATTTCGCTTGTGAATTTCTCGCACTTTGGTACTAGCGAATCAATACCTTCGGTCCAAAGTTAACGACTTGGTAGCAGCTCTATGCCTGTCTTGCGCACAGCGACATGCACGGCCTGCTCGCTCGGCGAGAACTGCCACACCTTGTACAGGTTGGTTTGCTTGGGCTCCTTCAGCGGCAGCACGATGCGCCAGCGAGCGGCCTCCAGCTTGCGATAACCGGCGATGATGCCTATGGCGCGCGAGTCCAGACCGGCCTCGCGCTTGAATACCCGCTCTTCGCCGCTGCGCATGATCGCCTGGTCGGCGTTGACCAGTTCCGTGCTCAGCGTTTCCCTGTCACGGTCTTGTAATGCGAAGTAGTCTGCTGTCTCGAAGTTACCGGAAGATTTCAATTCGAAGACTTTCACCAGGATGGGAGCGGCCTGTCCTCGTCCGTCCGGGTTGACGCCGTCGTCGATCCTGATGGTGACGGCGTAGGGCGTGGGCATTGACTTGGCCGTCGATGCGCATCCGCTGATGAGGCCCGCAAACAACGGTGTGGTTGCGAGTGCGCCTTGTAGCAAGCTTCGTCGATGCATTGAAATCTCCCGAGGGTTCGCGGCTTATATTATCGAAGTCATGCGCCCTTACGATGGTGCATGGCGTGCATGTCGCGACTGAGCGGCACACTATCTCAAGCATTGCCTTTTCATTGCCCTTTGCAAGGTAGGAGAGAAGATTGAAGTCATGTCTGCCTGCTCTGGCGTTAGCTCTTCTTGCGGTCGCCGGTTGCACGACCACACCGCCGCCGGAGCCCGCGCCCCAACCCGAACGACTGAGCCAGCAAGTGGCGCGCACCACGCTCGAGAAGGCGCAACAGGCGTATGACGAAGGCGACTATGCCAAGGCACTCAGCACGCTCAAGAGCGGCGGCGTCTCGGTGTTCGAAGCCGCGGAGCCGGGCACGCGCCTCGATGCGATGAAGCTCGAGGCCTTCAGCTACTGCGTGGCCAACCAGATCCCCGAATGCCGGCTGCAGTTCCGCAAGATCCTCGATGCGTTCCCGACCTTCGAGCTCAATGTGGCGGAGCGCAAGCATCCGGTGTGGGGCCCCGCGTTCGAGGCCGCCAAGCGAATGAAGCGTTGATGAAGAACATCGCGGCCGCACCGGCACCGCGGCGCGAGAAGACCAACACGGAGAAGCCATGCGTTGGACAGTGATCGAACACGCGGGCAGGCCGGTGGCCACGGGCCCCTCGGCATTGCTCGCCGCGCCCGGAGGAACGATCGGACGCAGCCCCGACAACAATCTTGTGCTGCCTGACGAGCAGCGCCAGATCTCGCGCCTGCAGGCCACCGTGCGCTTCGACGACGATGGCGCCGCGGTGCTGCGCAACATGAGCGCGGTGCTGCCCATCAGCGTGAACGGACGCCCGCTTGCGCACGAGCAGGAATCGCGCGTGGCCGATGGCGACCGGGTGACGATCGGCAGCTATGTGCTGGAGGCCTCTAGCGCTCAGCATGCCGCGCGCCCTGTTGCACCACCACCCCCGCCCTTTTCCCCACCACCGGCAGCGGCGCCGGCTCAGTACATGCCACCGCCTCCGATGGCCGCGCCACCGATATCGGCAGCAGGCCCCATCGATGCGCTGCTTCCGTCTTCCGGCGCATCCGACGTCTTCTCCGACCTGTTCGGCGAAGGGGCCCTGCCCATCGGAGACACGCAGCCCACGGTGGCAATGCCATCGCCGCCGCGCCAGGCGGTGCCGGCGCCGCCGCCACCTGCTGCTTTCGCCCCGTCGCCACCCAGCCCGGCTTTTGTTCCCCCGCTGCAGCAGCAATACCAGCAGCCGCCTGCGCCCGCACCCGCGCCTCAGCCCGATCCCTGGGCGACGCTTTCGCAATCGACTCCGCCCACTCGGAGCCCGGGCACGAACGCCAGCTCGTCGCAGATGCCCTCCGCGGCCGACTGGGACGCCATCCTCGCCAACGCACCGCGCCGTGTCGACACAACGCCCGCGCCGATGCCCGACCCGATGGCGCACGAGCCCTTCGAGCTGCCGTCGCAGGCACGCCGCAATCCGGTCGACCCGCTCGCCGAGCTGAATCCCGACGCGACCAGGGACATGTCTGACGTTGCGCTCAAGCGCGGCGTCGATCCACTGTCCTTCTTCGCGTCCGACGAGAGCGCGCATTCGCCGCTCTCCGACCCGCGCCCCACGGCACTGACCCATACCGATCCGCTGCTGCCGGGCGACACGCACCCGGCGGTCGACCTGCTGCACAACAACAGGCCGGCCGCACCGGGCTACAGCCATTCGAACCATGCGCGCGAAGTGGCGGCGCAGTTCCGTCCGCCGAATCCGGTGGCGATGCCGGCACCTGCGCCGGCACCTGTCGTCGAACCGCCGCGAGTGGAAGCAACGCCCTCGCCTCCACCCCCGCCTCCGCCCGCGCCGGTTCCGCCCCCACCACCTCCGCCGCCCTCTCCTCCCGCGCCACCGCCTGCGCCCGTGATGCAGGAGACAAGACCCGAGCCGCCCCTCTTTACGGAGCCGCCGCCGGTGGCAGAACCTGTCCCGGCACCCGAAGCGGCGACGTCAGCACCCTCGCCAGCAAACACGCCGCAGCCCGGGACAGCAGCGCTTCCATCGTCTTCATCGGAAGCCCTCTTCAGGGCTTTCCTCGAGGGCGCCGGCGTTCCGGAAGTCGCCGGCCAGCAGCCGCTCGACATCGAAGCCATGCAGCGGCTCGGCCGCATCATGCGTGCCTTCACCGACGGCACCATCGAACTGCTGTCTTCGCGCGCCATGCTCAAGCGCGAGGTGCGCGCCGAGATCACGATGATCGTGGACGAGGAGAACAACCCCTTCAAGATCCTGCCCAATGGCCGCGCCGTGCTGATGCAGATGTTCGGTGCGCGCATGCCCGGCTTCCTGCCGCCCGAGGCCGCCGTGCACGACGCGCTCGGCGACCTGCAGTCGCACCAACTCGGCATGGTCGCGGGCATGCGCGCCGCGCTGCTCACGCTGCTCAAGCGCTTCGACCCCGCCGCTCTCAGCCGCGACACCCCTCACGACGGCAGCCTCGGCGAGAAGCTGCTGCCCGGCGGCCGCGAAGCGCGCCTGTGGCGCGAGCTGCAGCAGCTGCACACCGAGACCACGGCGGCCGTCGAGGACGACTTCCAGGCCGTGTTCGGCCGGGCCTTCCAGCAGGCCTACGACAAGGAGATGGAACGGCTGAAGGAGATGCGCCGTGCTTGAAGCCACACGCTCTTCCTCGTCCTCCTCCTCGTTCGCCGTGCCGATCTCGACCTCGCAGTTCTCCTGCGTCGGCGAGCGCAGCGGCAACCAGGACGCCATCGGCTACCACCTCGACGAACGCAACGGCTGCTTCGTGGTGAGCGACGGTGTCGGCGGCAACGCGGGCGGCGAGCTGGCCTCGCGCATCGCGGTCGACACCGCACTCGACACCTTCGTCGCTGCGCCCTCGCTGGCGGCCGACAACATCCAGCGCTGCGTGAAGGCGGCGAACGACGCCATCCTTGCCAAGCAGCGCGAGCTGACCGAGCAGAGCCGCATGAGCGCGACCTTCGTGTCGCTGTTCGTCGACCGCATCACCAACCAGGCCTGCTGGGCGCACGTGGGCGACAGCCGCCTCTACTGGTTCCGCCGCGGCGCACTGATGCAGCGCACGGAGGACCACAGCCTGTCGGAGCGCTCGGGCGATGCGGCCGCGAGCCATCAGAACGGCGGCGAGCGGCTGGTGAAAACCAATCTGCTGTACCGCGCGCTCGGTGCGCGCGCGACCGCCGAGGCCACCATCACCGCGCCGCAGCGGCTGGCCGATGGTGATGCATTCCTGCTTTGTACCGATGGGCTTTGGCAGCTGATCTCGCAGCAGGTGATGGAGCGCTCGCTGCAGCTGGCCGACAGCGCGGAGGAATGGCTGGCACTGATCCGCCGCGCGGCGGAAGCCAAGGCCGATGATTCGCAGGACAACTACTCGGCGCTGGCGGTGTGGGTGGGGTTTCCGCAGCAGGTGACGCTGGCGGGCGCGGCGTCACCGCGCAACGGCTGAGCCTCTCGCCTCAGGCCGCCAGCACGAGGATCTTGGGCTGGCTCGGCACGATGCGCATGCCGAAGGCGTTGCCGCCGTTCTGGCGCGTGAGGCTGGTCACGCGTGTCTGCGGCGAACCCTTGATGCGCAGCGTGAACGCGCCGATGGTGTGCCGCGACTCCGACATCACGCGCGGCACCACGACGCCCAGGCCCACGCCGGCGTTGTCGCCGTTGGTCAGCGGGGTTGTGGTCGCGAGGTTGTGCGCGGGCGTGCACAGGTAGAGGATGTTCCAGGCCTTCGGAATGGCGGTGCATCCCAGCGCGAAGTTCGGCCACGGAATGGGAACCACGGGCGATTTGCAGACATCGGGAAATGCGATGTCGATGCCCATGAGCTGGCAGTTGGCAAACATGCGGATTCTCCTTTGCGGGTTCTTTGCGGCTTTCCGGAATGCGGTCAGCCCATGTGGATCTGCTTGGCATCTGCCTTGACGAGATCGCGCGCCGTGATCACGGTGTTCTTGCCGTGCAGCCGGGTCATCTCGCTGGCGCGGTAGTCGATCTGGCCGGCCTGCACCTGGTCGATGCCTTCGGTCATGCGGAAGGCGCTCTTGCTCAGCTGCACCAGGCGGTCCACCACGACCTCGTAGACACGCCCGATCACGCGCATGCTGAACACGGTCGCCCGTGCTTCCTCGCCGCTGTAGTCGAGCCGGCCGATGCGGCAGCGCGCCTCGTCCGCGTCGATCTCGAGCTGAGGCCCGCTCAATGTGGTGCCATGGCCTGCCCGCAGGCTCAGCTGCGTGGCGCTTTCCATGCTGACCGCCCCACGGGCCGAGGCGAGCATCAGGTCGCCATCGACTTCGACGCGCGCCACGCCGGGCTGGGCCTGCTCGGCCACCGCGGTGAGATAAAGGCGGCGTTCGTCGGGCCCGCTGACCAGCACCATGTCGCCGATCTCCGGACGCAGCAGGCAGCTGGCAGCGCGCAGGCAGCGCAGCACGCGGCCGTCGCTCTCGACGCCGTAGATGCCGCCCGGCAGCACCGAGGCGACCACGCCCAGCGCGTTGACCACCCCGCCCGCCGCAGCCGCAGGCGGCGTGCCCTCGACGGCCGCGGCGGGCCTGTGTGTTGTTCTCAGCGAAGCGACTGTCATGAGGAACCTCGTTTCGTCGTCGTCAATGGTTCGAAGCGGCGGCGCGCGGAAAACTCCTCGGCCGCGAAGAGTTCGGGCTCGTTCGCCAGCAGGCCGCCCCGGTCGGGAATGCGCGTGCCTTCGAGCAGCGCACGGTGCACCTTGGTGCGCATCAGCGTAGCACCGTGGAAGTCGGCGTCGTGCAGGTCCGCGTAGGAGAAATCCGCATACGTGAGCCGGGCCTGCGTGAAGCGGGCCTCGCCGCAGCGCGCGCGGTGGAAGATGCATTGCTCCAGGTCGGCCGAGGAGAAATCGGCCTTCTCCAGCTTTGCGTCGATCCAGATGCTCTGCGTGAAGACGCCGGCCGTGCAGGCCGCGCCCGCGAACTGCACGAACGGAAAGAGGCACTGCTGCGCCTGGACGCGCCGCAGGTTGGCGCCTTCCATCAGGGCACCTTTGAAGTTGCAGCGCGCGAGCGATGCGCCTTCGAAATCGCAGTGCCGAAGATCGGCGTCGGTGAACTGGCATGACTCGAAGCGCAGCCCGCGCAGCACCTGCCCCGACAGGTCGCACTCCGTGAAGATGGCCTTGTCGAAGTCGCAGCCGGCGAACACCGCGGTGCGCAGGTCGGCCTGGTAGAAGGTCGCCTTCGGCAGCGCAGTGCCCGTGAAATCGGTGCGCTCGAGCGTGCAGCCGTAGAAGATCAGCGATTCCGACACGGCACCGCGCAAGGACGCGCCATCGAGCGCGCAGTGATCGAAGCTGGCAACGCCGGCATCCACGCGCTGCATGCTCGCGCCCGACAGGTCGCAGCGATGGAAGGTCACGTCCCGGAGCACGGCATCGTCCAGCCCGGCGTCCGCCGCCTCGCAGGCATTGAAGACGCAGTCGGCCAAGTTGGCGGAGCCGAGGGCGGCGCCCTCGAACCGGCATTCGTCGAACACGCTCCCCTCCAGGTTGGCGCCCTCCAGCTCGACGCCGGTGAAGTCGCTGTGCGCGAACAATCCGCCGGAGAGGTCGAGCCCGCGCAGGTCGAGGCCCCGCAGCGACCGCTCCCTGATCTCCTGTCCGCCCTTGACCATGGCCTGCAATCGCGTGGGTGTCATGCGGTCTTCTCTTCGGGCTTGCGCCGTGGCACCGTCTTGACCTGCTCGGTGTAGGCCTCGTCGAAGCGGGTCGTGTCGTCGATCAGGCACTGCCCGAGGTCGGCCTGGAACAGGTTGGCCCGAAGGAAGTCGGCCGAAACCAGCACGGCCTTGTCGAGGTTCGCGGCAATGAGGTTGATGTCCACCAGCGAAGCCGCGGTGAGGTCGGTGCGAACGAACATGCAGTTCATGGCGTCCGCACGGTGCAGCACGGCGCCGCGCATCGATGCGTTCGAGAAGTCGCTGTTGTCCAGCTTCGCCTGCGTGAAGTCGGCTTCGTCGAGCCGCGCGTCGCGCAGGCTGCAGTCGACCAGCGAGGCATCGCGGAAACAGGCATGCCGCAGCACCGCCTCGCCCACGAAGCAGGTGCTGTCGATCCGCGCTGCCGAGAAGTCGATGCCGCCATCGCAGCGGGTGTCGGTCCAGTCGCAGGTCTCGAGCTGTGCGCCGATGAAGCTCAGCTCCTGTACCGCGCATTCGATCCACGATGCCTTGTACAGGCGCGCGCGGTCGAAGCGCACCACCCGCAGTTCGGTGCCGTCGTCGAAATCGACGGCCGAGAGCCTGGCATCCTCGAAGCTGCAGCCCTCGATGCGCGCCTGACTCAGCACCAGGTTGTCCATGGCCGCTTCCGCAAAATCGCAGCCGCTCGCATGGAGCTGGTCGAGCGTGGTTCCGTCGAAGCGGGACCGGCTGAAGTCGGCCGATTCGGCATGCACAAGCGCCATGTTGGCCTTGGCGAAGTTCGCGCCCTGCAGCGAAGTGCGCACGAACATGGCACGCACGAGCAGCGCCTGCGACATGTCGGCGTCGTCGAGGCAGCTGCCGGTGAAGTCCGCGCTTTCGAGCAGGGTCTCGTGCCAGCGCGTGCCGCGCAGGTCCATGCCGGAGAGATCGGCACCTGTCAGGTCCATGCCCGAAAAATCGCGCGAGCCTGCAAGGATGGAGGCGACCTGCTCGCGCACCCGTTGCGCCGCTTCCGAGGGCATGGGGTCGGCGGCATCCTGGTATTGGGCCGTGCGCCGGTAGTTCGCGAGCAGCTTCTCGTCCGCCCCCTCGATCATCCGCTTCATCTGCGCCCTGGCTTCGGCCGTCATCGGGGTCGCCCCGCCCGCATGGTTGTCGCTCGCCATTCGCTCGACGCGCGGCCACATGTCGAAGCGCGGCGGGCCCTTGGGCTTCGTCGAGGCGGCCTCGGCGACGAACGTGGATGTATCGAATCCGGCCTTGCGCGACTCGGGAGCATTGGCCTTTGCCGCACGGTCGATTTCCTCGCGGGCCTCGTCGAGCTTGCGGCGCTGGTCGGCGATCGACTGGCGCATCTTCGCGATGAAGGCGGGCAGCTCGCGCAGCGTCGGCAAGGCTGGGTCGGCGGGCACGGCCTTCTCGTATTCGGAAGTGTCCACGCCGGCCGCGCGGGCCTTCGCGTCCAGCTCGGCACTCAGTTGCTTCGCGCGTGCCTGCATGTTGCGCTTGAGCGGACTCGGCGGCGGCATCGCCGCGTCGAGATCCGGCCACGGGCCGATGATGCGCTCCGGCATCAGCTGCTCGTCGCGCATGAAATAGAGCGCGCGGTCTTCCGACTCGCAGCGCGTGACCAGCGTCTCCCGGTAGCCTTCGAGCGGAAGCGGCGCCTCGACGCCCTCCTCGAGCGCGACCATCGCATGGCTGATGTCGGCCGCGTCGTCCTCGGCGATCGGAGTCACGCCGTGAAAGATCAGGGCAACGCGTTCCAGGTGCGGAAAGAACCAGGCCGTGCTCAAGGCGAGCGGAAAGTCCTCCAGCGCCGCGCCGTCCAGCGGGCGCGGATGATGCGCGCCGCGGACCACGAAGCCGCGCACGCGCCAGTCGGGCAGGCGTCCCGACAGCACGGGATGCACCGGGTGCATGTTGACGATCTCGAACGCGGCGCCCTCGAGGCCGCCTTCCGCCGGGGTGAGCCACTGGTCTTCGGGCGCGACGTTGAAATAGCGCCAATCCATGTCGGAGGCATAGCCGGGAAACAGGTGCTGCTTCCAATGCTCGTCGTAGTTGCGCCCGAGGCGCGCCGCCCTCGAGGGACGGGTTTCGTCCAGGGCACCGAAGCCCGCGGGCGCGCGGACCTCGTCGGGCCGGTTCAGGCGCTGCGCAGGCAGCTCGATGTTCGGCAGGCGCCGCGTGCGAAGCCCGTTGACGACCTCGTCGTGCAGGCCGATGCCGACGGGGTTTTCCGCATGCCCGGGTCCGCCGAAGGCATGGCGCCAGTCGATGGGCATCGCATCGAAGGGCCGCGGCGCGGTGGCCCGGCCGTCGAGCCAGAACCGGTCGCCCGATACGTGCAGCGTCTTGCGCCGGCCCTGCAGCTGCACCGAGACTGCGCACTGGGTCTTGTCCTGCTGGTGGTGCGTGTAGGCGTTGCCCGTGACGAGGAATTCGGGTCCGGCCTTGGGCATGCCCGCATCGAAGGCGAAGTCGTTGCCGAGCTCCGCGGCGAGGGTCTTCCAGATCTCGGGCTCAGGCACCAGGCGCGCGTCGGCGGCGAGGCCGTCCGCCATGGCGATGGCCGTCATCGAAAGCCAGTGGCGCTGGTCCTTCGGAAAGGGGCGGGTGAGCATGCTGACGCGCAGCGGCTTGATGATCTTCATCAGTCGGTACTGGGTATCTCGAGTTGCGTGCGATCTCGGTCGATCGCCACCTGAGGCGGCTCGTCGTCGGAATGGACCACGTGGACCTTGCGCCCCGCAGTGAAGTTGGCGATCAGCTCGGTGTCGATGAAGGTGCGCACGCTGGCGTCGCGGCGCTGGCCGGCGGCGTCGCTGAACGTCAGCCGCAGCTCCGCGGCGGCCATGTCGGCCGCATGACGCCCGCGCATGATGAGGCGGTCGGGCGGGCGCGCGATGCCGAGGATCTCGGCCTCGGTGCGCCGCCCATGGGCGCGCAGCTGCTCCCACAGCTTCTCCTCGCCGCGAAAGCGCGCGCTGGTGACCACGCTGCCGCCGATGAGCAGCACGGCCAGCACGACGGCGGCCAGCGCCACGAGGTCCCCGACGCTCATGCCGAGGATGTCGGCCCACTGCATGCGAGCATCCTTTCGATCCGGGGCGTTGCGCAGCCGGGGTGCGAGCGCCTCATGTGTTGTTCTCCAGCCCGGTGCTGGTCGATTCGGTTCCGCCGGCGTTGGCGGTGACGACGCTCTTCTTCCTCTTCAGCGCCTTGAGCTTGGGCCTGTACTTGGCCTCCAGCCAGTTGACACCGGAGATGTTCACGAACAGGCTCTGGATCAGCCAGTTGATGCCCGAGAACTGCATCTTGTTGCCATACCGGTCGAAGCTCCAGGCATAGGCGAGCGCCTGGCGCTTGGTGCCCTCCATCAGCATGCGCTGCCACCAGTTGTCGGTGTCGCCCTTCATGATCTGGGTGGGCGTGTTGTAGACGCTCACGGTCGCGTTGAGCTTGAAGTTCGTCACGTTGATCTCGGACGTCGTGCTGTTGTAGGTGATGTCGGGAGCGGTAACCGTCTTGGGGCCGGTGACCACCGTGTTGTCGGGACCGAGCACCAGCTTGCCGTCGATGGCATTGATGATCTCCACGCGGCCCGCGCACGTGATGCGGATGTCGGCACCTGTCACGAGGCGCAGCACCGCGCCATTGACGGTGACGATCACGTCGCCGTTGACGGTCTCGTCGATGCCGCCGGTGACCGTGCGCCGCTCGCCGCCGCTGATGATCTCGGTGGCGCCGCCGGTGATGGTGCGCTTCTCGCCGTCCGATACGCTTTCGATCGCGCCGCCGGTCACGGTGCGCGTCTCTCCGCCATCGATGGTCTCCACCGCGCCCTGCGTGATGTGGCGCTCCTCGCCGGACTCGAAGGTGGAAGACTCGTGACCCTTGATCAGCGTGGTGCGCGTGCCGCCGGTGGTGTGGGTCTCGTCGGCCTCGACCTCGGTGTCGAGGTTGCGCTGCGCATGCAGCAGCACCTGCTCGGCGCCCATCCTGTCCTCGAACACGATGGCGTTGGCGTCCGCGGGTGTGCCGCCGGGGGTCGAGCGCGACACGATGCCGCTCTTGGTGGCTTCCGCTGGCAGGTCGAAGGGCGGCATGCAATCGGTGTTGTAGACACGCCCGATCACGATGGGCCGGTCCACGCGCCCGCCGATGAAGTCGACCACCACCTCCTGGCCCACGCGCGGCACGTGCACCGTGCCGAAGCCGTCCCCGGCCCAAGCCTGCGACACGCGCACCCAGGCAGAGCTGTCCTGGTTGGACTGCCCCTGGCGGTCCCAGCGGAACTGCAGCTTCACGCGGCCGTACTCGTCGGTCCAGATTTCCTGTCCGGCCGGGCCGACCACGGTGGCGGTCTGCGGCCCGGTGACCAGGGGCATCGGCGTGCCGCGCGGCGCACGGAAAGGCAGGGCCGCGGGCTGCGCCACGAATCCGAAGCTGTAGCGGCCCCGGCCCTCGTCGCTCGCATAGCCGGCCTCGCGAAGGTCGTACGCCACCGACACCAGCAGGTATTCGCGGTTGTCGGCATCGCGCGGCGCGCCGCGCATCGTGAAGCGCCAGCCGGGCGCCATGCCGCGCACGGTGGCATGGCCGTCGCTGCGCTCCGACAGCGCCTGCGCCTCCTCGAGCCGCACGCGCGCGTAGTGCTCGCCCTGGCCCGGCGCTGCGTAATCGCCCATCCACTCGTACATGTCGTGGCCATCCTGGCTCGCGCCGATCGGCAACTTCCGCACGCTGAACATGTCGGCCCTGGGCATGGTGAAGTTGAAGTCGCCCACCGCATAGCTGCCGGTGCGCAGCTCGGCGCTGGGCTGCCAGGCATCGACGACCTCGAGGTCGTCCCCGATCGGACGGTCGGCCGCGAAGAAGTCGATGCAGCCGTAGTCGGGCAACTCGTCATGGCCGGAGATGTCGTCGGCCATCACCAGCGTGTGCTGGTTCCTCTCGTGCTTGAAGTAGTAGTAGATGCCTTCGAGCTCCATCAACCGGCTGACGAACGCGAAGTCGGTCTCGTTGAACTGCGCGCAGTAGTCCCAGGCGCGGTAGTCGCCGCAGAGCCGGTTCTCGAACACGAAGCCGTAGACGTCCAGCACCTCTGCAATGATCTGCACCGCGCTCTTGCCCTGGAACACGCGGCTGTTGCTCGCCCGGGTGAGATACCAGAGCCACGGACGCACTGTCGCGCGGTAGATGGTGTGGCGAGTCCTTCCGCCCTCGCGCCCCACCACGGTGAAGCGTGCGACATGGCCGTGCAGGAAGCGCGGGGCGCCCGCGGTCCGTATCTCGAGCGCGAGCGGCTTGCCCAGCAGGGACTTCGCATCGATCGAGGCGTTGGCGCTCAGCAGTTCGACCTCGAACTCGAAGAGCTGCGACAGTCCCTCGCTGCCTCGCATCGAGCGAAACAGCAGCTGGTCGTCACCCAGCGGGGTATGGGCGCGGACGATTCTGTCCATGGCGGCTTTCCTTTCCTGCGGCTTCGGCGGATCGGCTCTTCACTTCCGGTTCGTGGCCTTGTTGAGGGTGAACTTGATGCCCGACGGCTGTGCGATCTTCAGCCCGAAGATGTGGCGCTCCTTCGTGAGGGTCTTCATCGCGATCGGCGCGTCGATGATGAACTGGAGGGACCAGTTCGCGAACACGACGTTGAGCATGGTGTTGGCCACCGAGAGCTGCACCTTCGCGCCATAGACGTCGGTCGCCCGCAGGAAGAGCCGGAAGCGCTTGTAGGTGATGCCGTTCCACAGCTTGTAGAGCCACGACTGGTCCGCCGCATTGCTGGTCTGGCTCGGCGTGTTGAACACCGACACGTTCGCATTCAACGTGTAGTTGGTGGTGTTGATGATGTAGTTGGTGGCGTTGTAGGTCATCGTCGGCGCGGACACGGTCTTGGTGCCGGTCACCGTCGTCAGGTGCGGCCCTATCACGAGCTTGCCGTCGAGGGCATTGATGATCTCCAGCCGCCCGCTGCCCGTGATGCGGATGTCGGCGCCCGTGACCAGCCGCACGGCCGTGCCGTTGACCACCAGCAGCACGTCGCCGTTGACGGTCTCGACGATGCCGTCGTTCACCGTGCGGGTCTCGCCGCCCGTGATGATCTCCGTCGCGCCGCCGGTGATGGTGCGCTTCTCGCCGTCGCTCACCGTCTCCGTCGCACCCCCCGTCACCGTGCGCTCCTCGCCGCCGTCGATGGTCTCCACCGCACCCGCGGTGATGTGCCGCTCCTCGCCCGACTCGTAGGTCGCCGACTCGTGGCCCTTGATCAGCGTGGTGCGCGTCGCGCCCGTGGTGTGCGTCTCGTCCGCCTCCACCTCGGTGTCCAGGTTGCGCTCGGCATGCAGCAGCACCTGCTCGGCGCCCATCGCGTCCTCGAACACCAGCGCATTCGCGTTCGCCGGCGAACCGCCCTTGCTCGAGCGCGTCACCACACCGCTCTTCGTCGCCTCGCCTGGCAGCGAGAACGGCGGCATCTGGTCGGCGTTGTACACGCGCCCCACGATCACCGGCCGGTCGACCCGCCCCCCGATGAAGTCCACCACCACCTCCTGGCCGATGCGCGGCGTGAACACGCCCCCGAAACGCTCCCCCGCCCAGATGTGCGACACCCGCACGAAGCGCGAGCTGTTCTCGTTGCGCTGCCCGTAGCGGTCCCAGTGGAACTGCACCTTCACTCGACCGTATTCGTCCGTCCAGATCTCTTCTCCCTCGGGCCCCACCACCGTTGCGGTCTGCGGCCCGCCGGTGCGTGGCAGCGGCGTCTGGCGTGGCGCGCGAAAGGGCTTGTCCGCCGGCTGCACGACGAAGTCGAAGTCGTAATTGCCCTGCTGCGCGCCGCTCGCATAGCCGCCTTCGCGCAGCGCGTACGACACGGCCACGACCAGGTAGTCCTGGTTGTCGTCGCCGCGCGGGGCGTTGCGCAGCGTGAACCTGCCGCCCGGCGCCATGCCGCGCACCGTGGAGCGGCCCGCGCTCCGCACTGCCAGCGATTGCGCCTCTTCCAGGCGCATGCGCGCATAGTGCTCGCCGTCGCCGGCGGACGGGTAGTCGCCGAGCCATTCGTACATCTCGTGGTCGGCGTTATCGTAGTCGCCAGGCTGGCTGCGCACGTTGATGAGGTCGCCCTTGGGCGTGGTGAAGTTGTAGTCGTCCACCACGTAGCGGCCGCTTCGCAGGTCCTCGGCGGGCTGCCACTCGCGGATCACTTCCATGTCTTCGGTGATGTCGCGGTCGGTGGCGAAATGGTCGATGCAGTCGTAATCGGGCAGCGGCTCGTGCGCGCTCAGGTCGTCGGCGAGCACCAGCGTGTGCCGGCCGTTCTCGTGCCTGAAGTAGTAGTAGATGCCCTCGAGCTCCATGAGCCGGCTCACGAAGGCGAAGTCGCTCTCGTTGTACTGCGCGCAGTACTCCCACTGGCGGTAGCTGCCGCACAGCTTGTTCTCGACCGGAAAGCCGTAGCCGCCGAGCACCTCCTCGAGGATCTCCACCACCGTCCTGTCCTGGAAGATCTTGCAGTCGCTCGAACGCGTGAGATACCACAGCCACGGCCGCACCGACGCCCGGTAGATGGTATGGCGCTCGGTGTCGCCCTCGCGGCCGATCGCGCAGAACTGCACCACATGGCCGTCCAGGAACCGCGGCTTCTGCCCGACGGTGAGGATCTCGAGCGTCAACGGTTTTCCCAGCATCGACCTGAGGTCGACCGTGGGATTCCGGCTCAGGAGATCCACCTCGAACTCGTACAGCTGCGACAACCCCTCGGTGCCCCGCATCGAGCGGAACAGCAGCTGATCGTCCCCCAGGGGGGTATGCGCGCGTACGACTCTGGCCATGAATGTCTCCTTGTCCTCTTTCTGCCCTGCCCTTGCGCCGGAAGCTGCCGGCGGATTCTTCTTAGAGCGCCCCGCGCTTCAGTTCGTGCGGACCCAGAATGCCCCGTAGGCCAGGCGCAGGGCGCCTTTCGACAGGTGCTTGCCCACGATCTTCAGGTCGGCGAACGCGATCTTCTTCTGCCAGATGTTCTCGTTGGAGTTGACCACCGCCATGTTGACGAAGAGCCCGTTGATCGAAGTGAAGGTCCCCACCGACAGCATCACCTTGACGGCGTAGAAGTCGTAGGCCTGCGCCGTGAACTGGGACTTCTTGACCCACGACGCGTGATAGTTGGTCTCTCGCCAGTGGAAGTGGTCATCCGTGTTCACCGTGTGGTCCGGCACGTTGTAGACGATCACGTTGGCGTTCAGCGTGTAGTTGCTCGTGTTGAGCGTGTAGTTGGTCGAGTTGTGCACGATCGTGGGGGCGTGCACGATCTTGGGCCCGGTGACCACCGTGGTATCGGGACCGAGCACGATCTTGGTGTCGACGGCATTGACGATCTCGATGCGCCCGCCGCCCACGATGCGGATGTCCGAACCGCTCACGAGCCGGATCGTGCTGCCGTTCACCGTCAGCTGCACGCTGCCGTTGACGGTCTCGACGATGCCGTCGTTCACCGTGCGGGTCTCGCCGCCCGTGATGATCTCCGTCGCGCCGCCGGTGATGGTGCGCTTCTCGCCGTCGCTCACCGTCTCCGTCGCACCCCCCGTCACCGTGCGCTCCTCGCCGCCGTCGATGGTCTCCACCGCACCCGCGGTGATGTGCCGCTCCTCGCCCGACTCGTAGGTCGCCGACTCGTGGCCCTTGATCAGCGTGGTGCGCGTCGCGCCCGTGGTGTGCGTCTCGTCCGCCTCCACCTCGGTGTCCAGGTTGCGCTCGGCATGCAGCAGCACCTGCTCGGCGCCCATCGCGTCCTCGAACACCAGCGCATTCGCGTTCGCCGGCGAACCGCCCTTGCTCGAGCGCGTCACCACACCGCTCTTCGTCGCCTCGCCTGGCAGCGAGAACGGCGGCATCTGGTCGGCGTTGTACACGCGCCCCACGATCACCGGCCGGTCGACCCGCCCCCCGATGAAGTCCACCACCACCTCCTGGCCGATGCGCGGCGTGAACACGCCCCCGAAACGCTCCCCCGCCCAGATGTGCGACACCCGCACGAAGCGCGAGCTGTTCTCGTTGCGCTGCCCGTAGCGGTCCCAGTGGAACTGCACCTTCACTCGACCGTATTCGTCCGTCCAGATCTCTTCTCCCTCGGGCCCCACCACCGTTGCGGTCTGCGGCCCGCCGGTGCGTGGCAGCGGCGTCTGGCGTGGCGCCCTGAACGGCAGCGTGGTGGGCTGCACCACGAAGTTGAAGTCGTACCCGCCCGATTCGGCGCCGGTTGCGTAGCCGCCTTCGCGCAAGGCATAGGACACGGCAACGATCAGGTGTTCCCGGTTGTCCTCACCGCGCGGCGAATTGCGCATCTTGAAGCTGTAGCCGGGGGCCATGCCGCGCACGGTGGCATGGCCGGCGCTGCGCTGCGCTAGGGCCTGCACTTCTTCAAGCCGCACTCGCGCGTAGTGCTCGCCGTCGCCGGGCGACGGATAGTCGCCCAGCCATTCGTAGATCTCGTGGTCGGCGTGATCGTGCTGCCTCGGCAGGGCCCGCACGTTCGACAGGTCGCCCTTGGGCGTGGTGAAGTTGAAGTCGTTCACGGTGTAGCTGCCCGAGCGGATCTCCTCGCTCGGCTGCCATTCGCGGATGACCTCCAGGTCCTCGTCGATGGCGCGGTCGGCCGCGAAGTAGTCGATGGTCTCGTACCCAGGCATCGGCTGGTGCGCGCTCAGGTCGTCGGCAAGCACCAGCGTGTGCTGGTTCCTGTCGTGCTTGAAGTAGTAGTAGATGCCCTCGAGTTCCATGAGCCGGCTCACGAAGGCGAAGTCGCTCTCGTTGTACTGCACACAGTACTCCCACTGCCGGTAGTTCTCGCAGAGCTTGTTCTCGTAGGCGAAGCCGTAATCGGAGAGCACCTCCTCGATGACTTCGACCACCGACTTGCCCTGGAAGATCTTGTTGTCGCTCGACCGCGTCAGGTACCAGAGCCACGGGCGCACGGTGGCGCGGTAGACCGTGTGACGCGAGGTGCCGCCTTCGCGCCCCACCGCGGCGAAGCGCACCACCTGGCCATTGAGAAAGCGCGGCGAACCGGCCACCGCCGTCTGGATCTCGAGCGCGAGCGGCTTGCCGAGCATCGCCTTCAGATCCAGCGACGCGCTCGGACTCAACAGGTCCACCTCGAACTCGAAAAGCTGCGACAAACCCTCCGTGCCCCGCATCGAGCGGAACAGCAGCTGGCTCTCGTCCAGTGGCGTGTGGGCTCGAACGACTCTGGCCATGGGGGTTGTCTCCTTCTATTTTTTTACGCTTCGGAAAATTCGTAGCGGAAGTCGTCGTCCGCGGCGCTGAGCTGCACGCCGCTCAGCTTGCGCGCGCTGACGGTGGCACCGATGACTTCCTCGCTCAGGCGAGGAAGGATGGTGTGCGTGAGGATCGCGTCGATCATCCGGCCGCCCGATTCGATGGCGGTGCAGCGGCGTGCGACGAGCTCGACGGCGCTGTCGTCGTAGGCCAGTGCGATGCCGTGGTTCGCCTGCAGGCGCGTCGCGATGCGATCGAGCTGGAGGCGGATGATGCGATGCAACGCCTCTGCGTGCAACGGGTAATAAGGCACTACAACGAGGCGGCCCAGCAGCGCGGGCGCGAACACCTTGAGCAGCGGCTCGCGCAGCGCGGCGGCCAGCGGCTCGGGGTCGGGGCGCAGGGTCGGGTCTTCGCACAGCTGCATGACCAGGTCGGTGCCGACGTTCGAGGTCATGATGATCACGGTGTTGCGGAAGTCGATGTGGCGGCCTTCGCCGTCTTCCATCCAGCCCTTGTCGAAGACCTGGAAGAAGATCTCGTGCACGTCGGTGTGCGCCTTCTCGATCTCGTCGAGCAGCACCACGCTGTAGGGCCTGCGGCGCACGGCTTCGGTGAGCACGCCGCCTTCGCCATAGCCCACGTAGCCGGGCGGCGCGCCCTTCAGCGTGGAGACGGTGTGCGACTCCTGGAACTCGCTCATGTTGATGGTGACGAGGTTCTGCTCGCCCCCGTACAGCGCTTCGGAGAGCGCCAGCGCCGTCTCGGTCTTGCCGACCCCCGAGGGGCCGCACAGCAGGAACACGCCGACGGGCTTGTTGGGGTTGTCCAGCCGCGCGCGCGCGGTGCGGATGCGGCGCGAGATGGTTTCCAGCGCGTCGGGCTGCGCGACCACGCGCGCCGAGAGGATCTCGCCGAGCCTGAGCACCGACTGCGCGTCGTCGCGCACCATGCGGCCGATGGGAATGCCGGTCCAGTCGGCCACCACGGTGGCGACGGCCTGCGCGTCGACGGCCGCGAGGATGAGCGGGGATTCGCCCTGCAGCTGCGAGAGCTTGTCCTGCGCCTCGTTGAGCTCGGCGCGAATCTCCTCGGGCGTGCGTTGGGGTTCGGCGGGAGGCGTGTCGGGGTCCGCATCGACATCGGCGGCGGCTTCTGCATCCCCGGGTTCTTCCGCTTCTTCTGCGTCCGGTGCGCCTGATTGGGCTTGCGGCACTGCCGCCGGCGAGAGCTGCTTGCGCAGCGCGACGATGCGCTCGACCAGCGCGCTTTCTTCCACGCGCCGCTTCTCCAGCACCTCGAGGTCGGCCTTCGCCTGCTCGACCTGCGCCGCGATGTCTTCCACGCGCTGGTGCTCGCCCACGCCGATGGCGGCCTCGCGCCCCGCGATGCCCGACTCGATGCCCAGTACCTCGATGCGGCGCTGCAGGTCTTCGATGGCGGCGGGCAGCGCATGCTGGCTCAGCGCCACGCGCGCGCATGCGGTATCGAGCAGGCTCACGGCCTTGTCGGGCAGCTGGCGCGCGGGAATGTAGCGGTGCGACAGGCTCACGGCCGCCTCGAGCGCGGCGTCGAGGATGAGCACGCCGTGATGCTTCTCCAGCTCCGCCGAGATGCCGCGCAGCATCAGAACCGCCTTGGGCTCGGTGGGCTCGTGCACCTGGATGGTCTGGAAGCGCCGCGTGAGCGCCGGATCTTTCTCAATGTACTTCTTGTATTCAGACCAGGTGGTCGCGCCGATGGTGCGCAGCCGGCCACGTGCAAGCGCGGGCTTGAGCAGGTTGGCCGCGTCGCCGGTGCCTGCCTGGCCGCCCGCGCCCACCAGCGTGTGCACCTCGTCGACGAAGAGCACGATGGGCTTCGGGCTCTTCTCGACTTCGTCGATCACCTGGCGCAGCCGCTGCTCGAACTCGCCCTTCACACCCGCGCCGGCCTGCAGCAGCGTGGGGTCGAGCACCCACAGCGACACGTCCTTCAGCGAGGGCGGCACGTCGCCCGCGGCGAGGCGCGAGGCCAGGCCTTCGACCACCGCCGTCTTGCCCACTCCGGCCTCACCGGTGAGCAGCGGGTTGTTCTGGCGGCGACGCATCAGGATGTCGATGATCTGGCGGATCTCGTCGTCGCGGCCATAGACCGGATCGAGCTCGCCCGCGCGTGCCTTGGCGGTAAGGTCGCTCGCGTACTTGGCGAGCGCGGAACCACCGGCTGCGGGGCCGTCGCCCTGGTGGTGCGCCGCGGCCGGCGCGCCGCCTGCTGTGCTGGCCGCAGCGGCATCGAAGTCGTCTTCGGGCGAGCCTTCGGTCCACGAGGCAAGTTGAGCCACCAGCACGTCGGGCACGATCTTGTCGAACTCGCGCGAGATGCCCGAGAGCACCTGCCGCAGCCCCGGCGTCTTGATGATGCCCGCGAGCAGGTAGGCGCCGCGGATCGAGGTGGCCTCGAAGCGCAGGCTCGCATAGACCCATGCGCGCTCCACGGCGTTGTCGACGTGCTCGGAGATGTCGCTGATCGACGTGGCGCCGTGCGGCAGCCGGTCGAGGGCGCGCACCAGGTCCTGCTCGACCGCGTCGAGGTTGAGCCCCGCGCGCCTGATGATGCGCAGCATGTCGCTGTCCTGCTGCTGCAGGATCTGGTGCAGCCAGTGCACCAGCTCGACGTAGGCGTTGCCGCGCAGCTTGGCGAAGGCGGTGGCGGTCTCCAATGCCTTGTAGAGCATCGGATTGAGCTTCGAGAACAGGGAGACGCGGCGGATGTCGGTCATGGATTAAAGCTAACCCCCAGTCTTCGCGCACTTCGCGTCGCTACGCCAACCCCCTTGCAGGGGGCAACTCCTGTGGCCCGGCAGAGCCGGTTCCACGGTGTTTCGCGAAAAGACCGTGATGTGGTCATGTCGTCGGCGTCTCGCGCGAAGTTGCGGAAGAGCGGGTAAGGAATGCATCGGTAGGAGCCGCCGATGCGGAACGGGAAAACAATGCTTCGGGCTGGAACAGCATGTCGCCGGCGTCGGTGTCGGACATGCGCGTGCCCAGCCAGCTGCCCCAGCCCAGCCGCTGGTTGCTGTTGAGCCGCATGCCGTGCGCGTCCTGCTTCTTGAGCACGAGCCGCAGCTCCCACGCGAACTCGATGCCGACGTACTGGCGCACCCAGTCGACCACCTGCTGCAGCCGCTTGCTGCCCGGCAGGAACTCGCGGTACTGCTCCTGCGAGAGCGGACCGAGTTCGAGGCGGAACTTGCTCTGCGCGTCGCGCACCGCGAGGCCGATGGTGGCGCCGCCTCCGAGCCGGTGGTTGCGCCCGAGCGTGCCGATGCGGCTGACCTGGCGCTCGTCGATCATCACCCAGTCGCTCACGAACTCGTCGATGCGCACCGGCACGTCGAAGTAGAGCCGCATGATCTGGATCAGCCCTTCGGGGTTGCGCGTCTGGCGAACGAGGTGGCCCGCCATGAAGGTGCGCGCATGGTCGGCGATGCGGTCGCGCTCCTTGAGGCCGGGCTGGCCCATGTTCATGAGGCTCGCGACGTAGTCGACGAAGCGGTGGCCATCGGTGCGGTCTAGGCTGTTGACCGACTGGGCGTCGGCCCAGGCCCGGTAGAACAGCAGGATGAGCCTGTGGTGGAACAGGTCGGCGAACGCGCTGATGGTGTTGTCGGCGTGGTGCCGCTTGCGCTCGCGCGCGTACTCCGTCAGGTGCAGCGGCAGCGGGCCGTTGGGGCCGAACAGGCCGAAGCCGTAGATCGATATGCGCGGCGGCCCGTCGCCGTCGGCCTCGACGCCCGAGACGTTCGATGGCGCGAAGGCCATCGAGGGCTCCTGCCCGAGGCGCAGCGGCTCGTCGAGCGGGCGTGGCGCGCGGCCCAGCAGCGGATGGTCGTCCTGCGCGTCCAGGCGGCGCAGCAGCATGAAAAGGTCGTGCTCAAAGGGCTGCTCGAGCAGCCTGGCCCAGAGCTCCGGGTCGGCCTGCGCGATGCCGCGCGCGGGGGGCAGGCCTGCTCCTTGCGCGGACGCTTGGAGGACCTCGTGATCGACGGCGATCTCTGCCGCGTCCGGCACCATGCCCTGCGCATGTCCGGCCGAAGCGGCTTCCTGCTGCTCCTGGTGCTGCTGCACCGCGTCGGTGAAGCCCGTTTCGCTCATACGGCGGGGCGGCGTCCCACGCGCGGGGTCCAGCGCGCGATTTCGCCGCGCTGCAGGCTGGCCAGCGCGAATTCGGTGAACGCGTTGAGCGATACGTGGCGGCTGAAGAACTGCTCCAGCACCGCGCCGAAGAGATACGGGCTCGCGCCCGAGAACGCGACCTCGTCGATCTTGAGCGCGATCTCCACGCCGCGCCCGAACACGATCGGGCCGGGCTCGGGCAGGCGGCGGAACACCGGCGCCAGCGCCATCGAGCGCACGCCCTGGATCTGGCGGCGCACCGAGGGGTCGGCGAGGTTGCCGTACAGGTCGAGCATCTCGCGCAGCGCGGCCGCGCCCTGCGTGGGGTCGACGTCTGTGAGGCTCAGGTAATTGAGGCCCAGGTGGCTGATGAGGCGCCAGGTGAGCGCGCCCTCGGCCAGCGCCGGGTAGGGCCGCGAAGGCCCGCGCAGGATGCGGATGGAGCGTACGGGCGCGGACACGCGCAGCGTGAAGTCCGATTCGAGCCCGGTCGGCAGCAGCAGCGGCAGGTCGCGGTTGGTGCACAGCGCGTCGAGCGTGATGTGGCGCAGGCTGTGCGGGAACGGCGCGTCGTGCTGGTCGACGAGCGACACATAGACCTCGCTGCCGGTGTAGCTGGTGCGCGTACCCTGCGCGCGCGCGCGGTCCGACACGAGGCGCGGTTCGCGGCGCAGCGAGAAGTAGGCGCCGAAGTCGCCATCGTCGGCTGCGAAGGAGCCGAGGAAGGGCCGGAATTCGCGCTCCTCCGAGCCGTTGGCCATGTGGCCGGTGACGCGCTCTACCGTGAAGATCTCGAAGTCGCGCGGACGGGTGCGGTCGATCACCGCATGGTGCTCGTGCTGGCCCGGCCCCACCGGAATGCGGTCGCTGCGGCGCGGCACGAGGTTGATGATGGGCGTGCAGAACAGCGAGAAATGCTTGGCGTCGACCAGGCGTTCGAGGTCGGCATCCGCGCGGTCGAGCAGGATCACGATTTCCATCGTCGTGCCGCCCATGGCCGCGACCGCCGCACGCAGCTTGTTCACGCTGAAGAACAGGTAGCGGTCTGGGAAGGCGAAGTACTCGTGCAGCAGGCGGTAGCCCTGGAACGAACGCGCGTCATAGGGCAGCAGCGCCTGGTCGGGCTCGAAGCCCTCGTGCCTGATGGCGTCGTCACCCAGCGGCACGATGCGCGCCGTGGTGCCGGGCCCGCTGCGGCACACCACGCCGACGCTGTGGTGCGTCGCGAGTTCGAGCATGCGCAGCGCATGCAGCTCCGCGCCCGAGAGGAAGAATTCGAGCCGGTCCAGCGGCATGTCGGCAAAGCGCGCGCCGCCCACTGCTTCGAGCTTGATGGTGATGGCGCTCTTCGCCTGCCGGGCGACCATGGGCATCGCATGCGCGATCTCCGCCGGCACCGGGCCGATGCCGGCCTCGGCGATGCGGATGGGCCACAGCGTGACGGCATGGCCGGTGCGGAACTCGCAGGCCGTCTGCTCGCCCTTGATCATTCGGCCGCGCAGGATGGTGTGGCGCGGCAGTTCGTAGCCGGCCTTCAGCGAGCCTTCGTTGAGGTTGCCGTCGATCTGCACCACCGCCATGGCAGGCAGCGGCGCGAGGAAGTTGGGGTAGACCACTTCGAGCAGCCGCTGCGAGAAGCGCGGGAACTCGGCGTCCATCTTGAGCTGGATGCGCGCGGTGAGGAAGCTGAAACCTTCGAGCAGCCGCTCCACGTACGGGTCGCTGACCTCGATGCCTCGCATGCCGAGGCGGCCCGCAATCTTCGGGTAGCGCTGCGCGAACTCGGCCCCGAGCTCGTGCATGTAGGTGAGCTCGCGGTTGTAGTAATCCAGCAGCCGGGCATCCATCAGAGGCCTCCGGTAGGCCGAAGGACCATGTGCCCGCTTTCGAGATCGAGTTCGGAACGCAGGATGAATTCGATGGGATACGGCACCGACCACAGGGTGCCGCGGATCTCCAGCGCGAGCAGGTTGTGGTGCTCGAGATCGGTCGCATCGGTCACGCAGCGCACGTCGATGCTGTCTTTCATGATGCGCGGCTCGAAGTCGATGATGGCCGCGCGGATGGCGGCCTCGACATCGGCGAAGTCGACTTCGGACATGCGCCCGCCGGCCCAGCCGCGAACGCCGAAGTTCAGCACCGAGCGGCGCGCGCGCGGCATGGTGTTGATGTTGTGCTCGGCGCCGAAGTTGGTGGTGTTGAGCAGCCACTGCAGGTCGCGCAGCACCGAGTCGCGCAGCAGCCTGCCGCTCATGAGGAAGGCCCCCGCGCGCTCCTGTCGGGTCTGCGGCGCCTTGTCGGTGAGGCGGTCGAGCAGCACCGGCTGCAGGCGGTCGCGCGCGACGCTTTCCTGCTGGTCGCCGTCGGTGTCCATCATTCCGCTCATCCGGCGCTGCCCTCGCGCGAGAACTCGATGAGGCGCAGGTCGAGCAGCGAATGGTCGCCGGCCTCGCTGATCAGCGTGCGCTGGCCCAGGCCTGCGTACTGCTCTTCGCCGGCCAGCGGCAGCCAGTCGGTGCGGCGGCCCAGCGCGGCCTCGTCGTCGAGGCCCTCGATCTGGCCCGGATAGCGCACCGGCACCAGGCCGTTGAGCGCGCGGCCGTCGTGCAGTTCGAATTCGGTGGGGGCCCACAGCAGGTCGACGAGGTGCTGCGGCCGGGAAAACTTGACGCGGCGCACTTCCGTCAGCGGCAGCCATGCGTAGCCCGAGGGCGTGAGCAACTCGAACACGGTACCGATGCGCACGTCGCCGTCGCAGAGCCATTCGAAATCGCTGTGCTGCACCGGCTCGCCATCAAGCGCCTGCACGGCACGCGAATCGGAACGGTCGACGCTGGTGAGCCTGCCATGCAGTGCGGGCGCGGCCTGCCGCGCGCTTTCGCGCAGGGCCGCGGCTTCCTCGGCACGATCCGCTGGCAGGGCTGCGGCGGCGATCAACTGCTCGACCCATTCGGCATTGCCGCCGACGATGGCCGGAGCACGTCCGCCCGACCAGAACTCGCTGCGGTGGCGTTCGCCCGAAAGCGCCATCGAGCAGGTGACGCTGGCGGGCGTGAAAGTGGGATCCAGCTTGGTGGCGAGCTTGAGCTGGTCTTCGGCCCGCTGCCACTCTCCACGCAATGCGAGAAAGTGGCACAAGGCAAGACGCAAGCCTGCATTCTGGGGATTGGAGCGGATCTGCCGCTGTACCCATTCGGTGTGCTCGGCCACTGAGCGCTCGCCCAGTACTGCAAACCCATCGCCCATGAAGCTTCCTCGCTGACTTGCTGGCACGCGGCGCGAACGTTGAGAAGGCCGCCGTGCGAAGGACGGCCGTGGAGGCCGTCGGGAAAAACGTCGCGGCCGGCCCGAAAGGCCGGCCGCGCATCGGGAAAAGGAGATCAGGACTCCTTGTTTTCCTTGATGTTCCAGGCCAGGACCGTCTCGGCGCCCTTGCCGCCCTTGTCGGTCTGTTCCCAGTACTGCTGCTTCACCTTGGCGGCCTGGAAGGCGTACTGCACGAACACGGCGTCCGAGCCCTGTTCGGCGGTGTACTGCACCGAGGTCACCAGCACTTCTTCGAGCGTGACGCGCGTGTACTCGATCTGCGAGCCGCCGGCCTTGCACACCGACACTTCCACCTTGCCCAGGTGCTTGCCGCTTGCGCAGTTCTTCATGACGGACGGTGCCGCCTTGTCGATGCGCGCCAGAACCTGCAGGTCGTTGAAGCTGGCCTTGCCAACGCCACCGCCACCGCCGCTGACCATGTTGCCAGGCTGCGTTGCTCCCCACGCAAACGACTTGATGTCCGTCCACTCCTTGTGGTTCGAGTCCTTCGATTCGCCGTTTGCGCCTTCAACGCGCATGAACATGTCTACTGCCATGATTTAAACCCCCAGAGTTATTTGCGCCCGATTCCGGGACGCCGTTGAATTAGCTGCTGTCCTTCTTGTTGGATGGCAGCTTCGAAACCAGCCGCAACGACACCGTCAGCCCTTCGAGCTGATAGTGCGGCCGGAGAAAAAACTTGGCGGCGTAGTAGCCGGGGTTGTCCTCGATGGCTTCCACCTGGACTTCCGCCGCCGCCAGCGGCTTCATTGCCTTCGTGTCCTGCGACGAGGTGCCGGGGCTGCCGTCGACGTAGTTCATGATCCAGTCGTTGAGCCAGCGCTCCATGTCCTCGCGCTCGCGGAACGAACCGATCTTGTCCCGCACGATGCACTTCAGGTAGTGCGCGAAGCGGCAGCAGGCGAACAGGTACGGCAGGCGTGCCGCGAGGTTCGCGTTGGCCGTGGCGTCGGCGTCGTAGTACTCGGCCGGCAGCTGCAGCGACTGCGCGCCGATGAAGGCCGCGAAGTCGGAGTTCTTGCGGTGCACCAGCGGCATGAAGCCGTTCTTGGCGAGCTCGGCCTCGCGCCGGTCGCTGATGGCGATCTCGGTCGGGCACTTCATGTCCACGCCACCGTCGTCGGTCGGGAAAGTGTGCGTGGGCAGGTTCTCGACAGCGCCGCCCGATTCCACGCCACGGATCGACGTGCACCAGCCGTACTGCTTGAACGAGCGGTTGATGTTCACGCCCATCGCATAGGCCGAGTTGGCCCAGGTGTAGCGGTTGTGGGCTGCGGAGTCGGTCTCTTCCTCGAACTCGAACTCGTCGACCGGGTTGGTGCGCGCACCATAAGGCAGGCGAGCCAGGAAGCGCGGCATGGCCAGGCCGATGTAGCGCGCGTCTTCCGAGTCGCGCAGCGAGCGCCATGCGGTGTGTTCGGTGTTCTGGAAGATCTTGGTCAGGTCGCGCGGGTTCGAAAGCTCCTGCCACGAATCCATCTGCATCACGGTGGGCGAAGCGCCGGCGATGAAGGGGCAGTGCGCGGCCGCGGCGATCTTGGCCATTTCGCCGAGCATCTCGACGTCGGGCGGGCTGTGGTCGAAGTGGAAGTCGCCGATCAGTGCGCCGAAGGGCTCGCCGCCGAACTGGCCGTACTCGGCTTCGTAGATCTTCTTGAAGAGCGGACTCTGGTCCCAGCCGATGCCCTTGTGGCGCTTGAGCGAGCGAGCGACTTCACGCTTGGATGCGCACATCACGCGGATCTTCAGCTGCTCGTCGGTCTCGGTGTTGTTCACCAGATAGTGCAGGCCGCGCCATGCGCCTTCGAGCTGCTGGAACTCCTCGTGGTGCAGGATCTGGTTGATCTGCTCCGAGAGCTTGCGGTCGATCTCGGTGATGATGGCCTGAACGGTGCGGTACGCATCGTTGGAGACCGTGACGGTGCTTTCCAGCGCCTGCACGGCCAGCGTCTTGACGGCGTTTTCCACCGCCTCGCGGGCCTGGTCGGTCTTGGGCTTGAACTCGCGCTGCAGCAGGTTCGAGAACTCGTTCGGCTCCAGCGTCTCGACGGAAGCCGGTGCGCGCGCGGTGGTCTGTTTGGGGGCGGTGCTCATGATGATGGCGGTCCTTGCTGCTGCTCGCGCTTATTCGGAAGACGTGCCGGGCGTGCCGGGCGTGCCGGCCTTTTCGTTCGCGGCTTCCACTGCCTTTGCAACGGCGGGGTTCGGGGCCGATGCCAGCGACTTCAGCAGTGCCGGGTTCTGCAGCGCCTGCGCGATCAGCTGTTCGGCGCCGTTCTTGCCGTCCATGTACGACAACAGGTTCGACAGTTCGGTGCGCGCCTCGAGCAGTTGCTGCAGCGCGCCGACCTGGCGGGCGATGCGCGCGGGCGAGAAGTCGTCCATGCTGTCGAAGGTGATGTCGACGTTCATCTGGCCGTCGCCGGTGAGCGTGTTGGGCACCTGGAAGGCAACGCGCGGCTTGATGGCCTTCATGCGCTCGTCGAAGTTGTCGATGTCCACCGCCATGAACTCTCGCTCGGCGAGGTCGGGCATCGGGTCGATCTGCTTGCCCGCGAGATCGGCGATCACGCCCATCACGAAGGGCAGCTGGATCTTGCGCTCGCTGCCGTAGATCTCGACGTCGTACTCGATCTGCACACGCGGCGCGCGGTTGCGCGCAATGAACTTCTGACCACTGTTTCTGACACGGTTGTCTGCCATAAGCTTCCTCTTGAATCTGTAATGCGTGTGGGTACGACCCCCGGCCGGCCTCTCGGCTCGCGGGGCCCGCGACGGCCTCCGCCTGTTACTCCGCGCTGCCCCCGTTCAACGGACGTCCTGCAAGGCTCTCTATCTTTTGCAATCCCTCTGGCACGAGCTCTTCGATGATCTGGAAGAAGTTGAGATCCAGCAGCCGCTGCGCCCTGCGTATGAGCATGGGCGCCGGATGGCTGGGCTCCGTGCGTTCCATGAACTGGCAAGCCTTCTCGAGCAGCACCTGCACATCTTCACGGCTCGATATTTCAATATCCTTAATAAATACCTGACGTAGGCCGGTACCGACATTTGCCGCAGTACCGCCAACAGCACCATTCGCCACGGTCCCGGCCGCACCGCCCTCTTGCGCAACGGCTCCGGCGTGGGTTTCGCCGGCCACTGCCTCCTCGACATGCGCCTGCTCCGGCAACAGTTGGGCAACGGTGCGCAACGAACGCTCGAGCCGCGAGAAATCGGGCGCCCAGCTCTGTCCCAGCGCGCGCTCGCAGGTCTCGCGAATTCGCTGCAGCAACTCCAGCGCCGCGCGCAATGCCACCACAGGTGGCGCCGCCTTTTCCTGCGCGCGCCGCACCGCGTCCTTCAACCGGCCGATACCGCCGGGGTAATCGATCTGATGATCGGTCTTGCTCGAATCGAGCAAGGCCTCGACCTGGCGCAGGCTCATCGACGCGCCTGCGCCTTCGTCGAGCAGCCGCGCATCGCGCACGCTGCGTCCCAGTCCTTCGGCTTCGGCCAATGCGGCCAGCGCATTCATGCGCGGCAGCGGGTCTTCGAAGCCGTCGTCGACGACGCGCGGATGCACGTCGTCCCAGAATCTCTGAAGCACGACGTCGACGAGTTGCAGACCTTCTACATACCCGGGCAAGCCTCGGCTCTCGGTCCAGGCCAGCGTGAGAGGCACCAGCACGCGCAGGTCTCGCGTACGCGAGCACAACTGCTTCGCGATGCGTTCCACACGGGCCCAATCGGGCGGCTCGGCGGGGATGATGGTCGAGCCGAACTGCTGTTCGCGCTTGCCCGCCGTCGCCTGGTGCAACGCCATGAAATCGGGGTCGTATTCCAGGTCTTCACCGCAAGGTAGCGGGCCCTCGACGGGCTCCTGCAATAGATCGATCTCGCTCTGCGCCAACCTCTACTCCCCTTGTTCAAACGTTTCTTAACAGCAGCAATCTTGAGGGGAACAAGTGATGCGGTCAACAGCAACAGATTGCAACACGACTCGTATGAATTACTAAGGAGTACACCCCTTTTTGAAACTCATACAGAACGCCTACATGCCAATCAGAGCAAACCGCGCGCAGCCAGATTGCGCATCAACGCACTGATACCAAAAGTCCACATCGGCGCCTTGTCAGAATGCATCACGCGATTCACCAGGGCACCGAGTTCCGGTGCGGCAATGCGCACGCGGTCTCCCACAACGTGCGTGAATCCTTGCCCAGGCCCGTGACGATCTTGTGTCGGCGCGAACATCGTTCCGAGAAACAACATGAAGCCGTCCGGATAAGCGTGATTGGCTCCTATCGTCTGCGCCACGAGGTCGAGCGGGTCGCGGCTGATCTTCGACAGCGAACTCGAGCCCTCCAGGGTGAAGCCTTCGGGCCCCGTCACTTCCAGCTCGACGGTGATGCGCCTCACGTCAGCAATACCGAAGTGTTCATCGAACAGGCGAATGAACGGGCCGATCGCACACGACGCGTTGTTGTCCTTCGCCTTGCCCAGCAGCAGCGCGCTTCGGCCTTCGAAGTCACGAAGGTTCACGTCGTTGCCCAGCGCCGCGCCCAATGTTTCGCCGCGGCTGTTCACCGCGAGCACGACCTCGGGCTCCGGGTTGTTCCATGCGGAGCCCGGATGAATGCCTACATCGGCGCCGGTACCGACGGCTGAAAGTACGGGCGCCTTGGTAAAGATCTCCGCGTCGGGCCCGATGCCGACCTCCAGATACTGCGACCAGGCGCCCTGCGCTATCAGCACTTCCTTGACCTTCATCGCCTCGGGCGAGCCGGGCACGATGTCCGCGAGGTTGTCGCCGAGCACGCTGCCGATGGCCGCTCGCGTGGCTTCCGCCTTCGATGCATCGCCGCGCGCCTGCTCCTCGATCACGCGCTCGAGCAGGCTCGCAACAAATGTGACGCCGCTCGCCTTGATGGCCTGCAGGTCGCAAGGGGCGAGCAGCCAGGGCCTGCCCGTGTCGCGCGCGGCCTCGTCGCTGTTGGCAAGGGCTTCGTCGAGCGCGGCGATGCGCGGCGCGCTCCTGAGTGCGGCGCGAACCGCTTCCGCAGGTGGTGTGTTGCCTTCGAGCAGATCGCTCATGGTGGGAGCGAGCTTCGACAGGTCGTGCAGGCCACCTTCGTGAACTGCGACCAGCACGGGGCCCACGCCCGGGTGCCAGAGGCGGCCGACGAGCGTGGCGCGTCCGGCGTCGCGGGGCAGGCTGGAAGAAGTGGAAAGATCGAGCGGCATGGCGTGGTGTCTCCGTGATGAATGTGGCTGCTACGTTGCATCGTAGCGGCGCACGCAGAAAACAGCCCGCTCGGCCGGCTCGGCACTCCTTGTCTACGGCCTCAGTGCCCCGGCGTCGCGCGCACGCGCGCCACCTCGGCAGGCAGGTCGGTCCACGCGGGCTCCTGCGGCGCGAAGCGTGCGCGCATGTAGCCGGCAAGCTCGGCGATCTGCCGGTCGTCGAGCACATCGCGGAAGCCGGGCATGAAGCCGATGTCGCGGCTCGCCGGCTCGCGCACGCCGTCGAGGATGGTGCGCAGCAGGTTGTCCGGCCGCGCGCTCGTGAGGTTGCTGTTGAGCGCGAGCGGCGTGTTGACGCCGAGCAGCGTGGGCCCGTTGCCGTCGTGGTGGCAAGAGGCACAGGCACTGTCGAACATGCGCTGTGCGGGGCCCAGCAGTCGCCCCTGCGTGCGCGCCGCGTTGCCCACAACCTGTTGCGCGACAGCGGCAGGATCCGCGGCCGGCGCGGGGTTGAACGAGCCCAGATACGTGGCCATCGCGCGAATGTCCTCGTCCGGCACCTGCGCGAGCTCGCGCACAACCTCGGCCATCGGCCCGCCCGCGACGCCGTGCCGCTGCGTGTGGCCGTTGCGCAGGTAGCGATACAACTCGTCGGCATCCCACGGCACCGCCGACTTCGATGCGAGCTGCGTGAGCGCCGGCGCCTCCCAGCCATCGACCATCGCGCCCGACAGGAAGGCACTGCCGCCCTGCTCCGCGCCCAGCGCATTGCGCGGGGTATGACAGGCGCCGCAATGCCCCAGGCCGTTGACCAGATAGGCACCGCGATTCCACTCCGCGCTCTGCGTGGCCACGGGCTGCATCGGCGCCGGGTCATGGAAGAGCGCGTTCCAGCCGGCCATCAGCGGGCGAATGCTGAACGGAAACTTGAGCTCGGACTTCGGCGTTTCCGCCCGCACGGCGGGCAGCGACATGAAGTACGCATACAGCGCCTGCAGATCGTCGTCGCTGGCCTTCGCGAAAGCGGTGTAGGGGAATGCGGGATACAGGTAGTGTCCGTCGCGCGAGACGCCCTCGCGCATCGCACGCTGGAAAGCGCTGAAGGACCAGCGGCCCAGGCCCGTCTCGGCATCCGGCGTGAGGTTCGTGGTGTAGAGCGTGCCGAAGGGTGTGTCCATGGCGCGGCCGCCCGCGTTGGCCATGCCGCCGGGTGCCGTGTGGCACACGGCGCAATCGCCGACCGAGGCGAGCACCCGGCCACGCTCGATGGTGGCCTGGCTGTAGACCGGCGCGGTGAGCGACACCGGCGCGATGGCCGATCGCCAGCCGAGCAGGCCGGCGATGACGCCGATGCCACCGACAACCAATGCAGCACCAGTGGCCCACAGCCCCTTGCGCCGAGGCCAGACCACATTGCTCCTTCCGGCACCGGGGGAAGGCCCGGATGGGGGCACGACGGCATCACCATTCCCACGCAGCTCGCCTCCCCCGCCATCTCCCGGAGGAGCCGGAGGCAGCAAGCCCTTGTTCAATTCCGCGAGCACCGTCTCCGGCGTGAATGGCGGCGCCCTGAAGCGCACGCCCGTCGCATCGAAGATCGCATTCGCGATCGCCGCAGTGCCCGGCACCGACGACGACTCGCCCGCGCCCAGCGAAGGCTCGCCGGGCCGCGGCATGTGCATCACCTCGATCACAGGCACTTCGCGGAAGTTGATGATCGGGTAGCCGCCCCACTCGCGGCTGGCGACCACGCCGGAAGGCAGGACGCCAGGCAGCTGCGCACCCGTCGCCGCATCCTGCTGCTGCTGCTGCTGTTGCTGCGGCGCGAATTCCACGCGCTCCTTCAGCGCGCGGCTCGTCGTCTGGATCACGTTGCCGTGCACCTGGTGCTCGACGCCCGCCGGGTTTACCAGCACCCCCGCGTCGTGCCCCACCACCACGCGGCGCACATGCACCTCGCCCGTCTTGCGGTTGACCTCCACGTCGGCCACCCACGCGGCCCACGCCGCGCCGAAGCCCGGCCACTTGCTGTGGATGTAGCGTGCGTACGCAAAGCCCTGCCCGAAGAGGATGTCGCCGCCCTCGCCGAGCCCGCCGTCGGCGTTCTCCTGCGGCCCGGTGCGCATGCGCCAGCCGGCCTTCTGCGCGGTGGCCTGCACGAGCTCGACGGCGCGCGGGTCTTCCAGGTAACGCAGCCTGAACTGCACCGGATCGACACCCGCCGCCGTCGCCAGTTCGTCGATGTAGGACTCGTGCGCGAACGAACTCGGCAGCGCCGACACGCCGCGCAGCCACGAGGCGCGCACGATCGGCGCCATGTCGTTGACCTTCACGCGCAGGTTGTCGTAGCTGTAGGGCGGGCGGGCGGTGCGGTCGCCCATCTCGAAGGCCTGCGCCACCGGCTCGATGGTACGCGTGAGCAGCAGCGCCAGCGTGGGCGCGCCGTTCGAGGGATACGAGGTTTCGAAATCGTAGGCGGCGACGTTGCCGTCGGGCATGAGGCCGCCGTCGATCTCCATGAGCTGCGCCGCGCCCTTGGGCTCCCACGCGTGTTCCTGCTCGCGCGTGAGCTGCACTCGCACCGGCGCGCCGACGGCGCGCGCGAGCAGCGCGGCATCGGCGGCCACGTCGTCGGCGCCGTTGCGGCCGTAGCAGCCCGCCGCCTCCATGCGGACCACGTCGACCTGCACGTCCTCCACGCCCATGAGCTTCGCGAGATCGGCGCGCAGCACGTGCGGGTTCTGCGAGCCGGTCCAGCAGCGCAGTTGCATGCCGCTGCCGTCGGCGGGCTGCCAGTCGGCCAGCGCGCACGAAGGGCCGATGGAGGCATGCATCTGGTAGGGCCACACATAGGTGCGGCGCATGGGCTGCGCGGCCGATGCGATGGCGCCGTCCACGTCGCCTTCGTCGACCAGCAGACGCTGCGTCGAGGGGTTGTCGCGCAGGGCCTGGGCGAGGTCGCCCAGGTCGGGCATGCCGGGCCACGGCTTCCACTTCACGCGCAGCTCGCGAAGGGCCTGCTCGGCGTGTTCCTCGCGCTCGGCCACGATGCCGACGAAGTCGCGGATGACGACCACTGCGCGAATGCCGGGAATGTGCGCGATCGACGATTCGTCGACCGACTCCAGCGTGTTGCCGATGAACTCGCCGTGGTCCGCGCCGGCATACGGCGGGCGCACCACACGGCCGTGCAGCATGCCAGGCACCCGCATGTCGTGCACGAACACGAGCTCTCCCGCGAGCTTGGCCGGGATGTCGACGCGCGCCTGCCGCGTGCCGACCACGCGGTAGTCGGCCGGGTCCTTGGGCTTCGCCTGCGGATCGAGCCTCAGCACGGTGCGCTGGCCGGCGACGAGTTCGGCATAGCTGACGTGCCGGTCGGGCAGCTCGGCGACGCGCACCACGCCATTGCGCATCTGCAGCGCATCCACGGCCACGCCCAAGCGCTCGGCAGCACGCGCCAGCAGCCATGCACGCGCCTGCGCAGCCGCCAGCCGCAAGGGCTGCGCATGAATCTGGATCGACGCGCTGGCGATGGTCGCGCCCTGGTTGGGCGCGCGCGCGGTGTCGCCGAGCATCACGCGCACGCAGGGCATGCCGAGGTCGAGTTCCTCGGCCACGATCTGGCCCAGTGCGGTCTGTATGCCGGTGCCCAGGTCGACGTGCCCGTTGAGCGCCGAGGCGCTGCCGTCGTCCCATACCGCGAGCAGGACCTCGTCGCCCTCGACGGGGTTGCCGGCGACGAATGCCGGCTGTCCCTTGGCGGGCACCGGCGCGGCCGGCGTCTCGCGTACCACCAGCAGCACGCCGTCTGAGGCGAGGAATTCGGCGCGCGTGCGCGGAAGATCGGCGCGGCGCGTCATGTGGCGGGTTGCTCGCGCATGCGCACTGCCGCGCGCTGCACCGCGTCGAGGATCTCGATGTGCGTGCCGCAGCGGCACAGGTTGCCCGAAAGCTCGCCGCGGATGCGCGCCTCGCTGGCCTGCGGGTCGCGCGCCAGCAGCGCAGCCGCCTGCATCACCATGCCGTTGAGGCAGTAGCCGCACTGCGCGGCCTGCGCATCCTCGAAGGCGGCCTGCACCGGATGCCAGCTGCCGCGCGAACCCAATCCTTCGAGCGTGGTGATGGCGCGCCCCGCCACGCCGTGCGCCGGAATCACGCACGAGCGCGCGGCCACGCCATCGACGTGCACGGTGCATGCGCCGCACTGCCCCAGCCCACAGCCGTACTTGGGACCGTTCAGCCCCAGGTCGTTGCGCAGGAGGTGCAGCAGCGTCGCCTCGCGCGGAACTCCTGCTATCGATTGCGCCCGGCCGTTGACCAGCAGGCGCAGCGGCTCAGCGCCGCAACTGGCCGTCACGGGCGTATATCTCCAGATCGACGAAGGTCGAGCCGTTGTGGTTCTTCGCGCTGTACTCGATGGGGAAGTCGCCGAAGCGCGTGCTGCCGATGCTCTCGAGGCCGGCGATGAAGCTGTCGCGCGTGGGCGTCTTGCCGGCGCGGCGCAGGCCCTCGACCATCACGCGCGCGACGATGTAGCCTTCCAGCGCGGTGTAGCTGTCGATCTTCTCGCCGAACTCGGCGCGGTCGCGCTGGTAGTCGGCCACGATCGGCACCCGCAGCGCCTGCGGCGGCGGCACGATGCTGGCCGTGACCAGGCCCGCGAGCTTGCCTTCGAGCCGCTTGGCCGAGCCGGCCGCGTCGGTGATGCCGACGGAGAGCGTGTACAGCGGTGCGCCCACGGCGTTGGCGCGGTAGTCGCGCATGAACACTTCGACCATGCGCCCGGCCATGATCATCACGACCGCGCCCGGCTTCGCGTCGGCCAGGCCGGTGACGACCTGCCTGGCGTCCTCGGCCGTGATGGCCAGCGGGAAGGTCTTGAGCACCTTCACCTTGTAGTCGGCCGCCAGCTCCTCGCAGGTGGCGAGGTTCGACTTGCCGAAGGCGCTGTCCTGGTAGACCACCGCGATCGACTGGATGCCGATGGTCGACAGGTGGCTGATGATCTTGCGCAGCTCCAGGTCGTAGCCCGCGCGCACGTGGAACAGATAGCGGTTGACCTTGGTTCGGAACGACGTGGTGCCCACCAGCGGCGCGAACATCGGCACGCCGGCCTTCTCCGCCAGCGGCATCGCCGCCGCGAGGTTGCCGGTGGCCACGTAGCCGGTGAGCGCGAACACCTTGTCCTCGTCGATCAGCTTGGCGGTGTTGACGGCCGTCTTCGCGGGATCGTAGGCATCGTCGTAGGTGACGAGCTCGATCTTGCGGCCGTTCACGCCGCCCGACTTGTTGACGCGGTCGAAGTACAGCTTGATGCCCGCGCGGTAGTCGATGCCGAAGTCCTTCGCCGGTCCGCTGAACACGGCCGACTGGCCGATGCGGATGGTGGTGTCGCTCACGCCGTTCGTGCCGTTGTCCGCGCGCGCCGCGCGCAACAGGCCGGGACCGAGGGCCAGGGCGGCGCCGCCCGCGACCATGGCGCGCCTTGTGATGGAAAGTTTCATGCGTCGTGGATCCGTGTGTTGCCCGTTCTTGTCGTTCTTCTTCACGGCGGCGCGCTCAGGCGGCCTGGATGTCGGCCGACTGGATGCGCTTGACGCCCTTGGCCGTCATCTGCTTCCAGGCCGCCGCCAGCGAGCCGTTGAGGTCAATGCCGCGCGTGGCGTCCTCGATCACGTAGGCCTCGAAGCCGGCCTTGCGCGCGTCCATCGCGGTCCAGGCCACGCAGAAGTCGGTGGCCAGGCCGGTGACGAACACGGTCTTGATGCCACGCGCCTTCAGGTAGCCGGCGAGGCCCGTGGCCGTCTTGTGGTCGGCCTCCTCGAAGGCCGAGTAGCTGTCCATGTCCTTGTGGAAGCCCTTGCGGATGACGAGCTGCGCAGTGGGCACCTTCAGGTCCTTGCCGAGCGCGGCGTCGTCGGTGCCCTGCACGCAGTGGTCGGGCCACAGCACCTGCGTGCCGTAGCTGAGCTTGGTGGTCTCGAAGGGCTTCTTGCCGCTGTAGGTGCTGGCGAAAGATGCGTGGCCCGCCGTGTGCCAGTCCTGCGTGACCACGATGTTCTCGAACGCCGGCGCGAGCGCGTTGATCACCGGGATGACTTCGTTGCCGCCCTTCACCGCGAGCGTGCCGCCGTCGAGAAAGCAGTTCTGCACGTCGACCACGATCAGCGCCGCCTTGGCGCCGGGCTTGATCTTGCCGGCCGCGAAGGCGTTGAAGCCGAGACTGCCGAGGCCGCTGGCCAGCCCGAGGCCGGCGGCGGATTTCACGAGGGTTCTGCGATGCATGGCGTGGACTCCGGTGGGTTGAAAGAAAGAAGGCTCAGACACTCAGATAGGCGCGGCGGACTTCGTCGTTGGCCGCAAGCTCGGCCATGGTGGCGTGATAGCGGATCTGCCCCTTCTCGAGCACATAGGCCCGGTCGGACACCAGCTCGGCGAAGTGCATGTTCTGCTCCGACAGCAGGATGCTCACGCCCTGCGCCTTGAGCTCCAGGATCATGTTGGCCATCTGCTCGACGATCACCGGCGCCACGCCTTCGGAAGGCTCGTCGAGCAGCACGAGGTACGGGTTGCCCATCAGCGTGCGCGCCACGGTCAGCATCTGCTGCTCGCCGCCGCTCATGCGCCCGCCGGGGCGGTTGGGCATCTCGCCGAGGTTGGGGAAGAGCTTGAACAGGCGCTCGGGCGTCCACAGCGGCGCCTCGCTGCCGTCGGCCCAGCGGCGCGCAGGCTGCTTGCCGACTTCGAGGTTCTCCATCACCGTGAGGTCGGTGAACACGCGCCGATCTTCGGGCACGAAGCCCAGGCCCAGGCGCGCCGCATGGTGCGGCTCGCTCTTCGAGATGTCGTGACGCAGGAAGCGCACCGCGCCGCGGCGCTTGGTGAGCATGCCGATCAGCGCCTTGAGCGTGGTCGACTTGCCCGCGCCGTTGCGGCCCATGAGCGCGACCACTTCGCCGCGACGCACTTCGAGATCGACGTCGTAGAGGATCTGCGCGGCGCCGTACCAGGCGCACAGTGCCTTGGCCTGCAGGAGAGGTTCATGCGTGCTCATACTGCTTCTCCGATGGCTGCGGCCTTCTCGGCGATCTTCTTCTCGAATGTCTTGCCGGTGCCGAAGTACACCTCCTGCACCTTGGGATGGTCGCGGATCTCCAGTGGCTTGCCCTGGGCGATGAGGCGCCCGCGCGCCAGCACGATCATGCGGTCGGCGTACGCGAACACCACGTCCATGCTGTGCTCGGTGAAGAGCACGGCCATGCCGCGCTGGATGACGAGTTCCTTGGTCAGCGCCATGAGGGAGTTGCGCTCCTTGGGCGCCATGCCGGCGGTGGGCTCGTCCATCAGCAGCAGCTTGGGCGAGTTGGCCATTGCGATGGCGAGCTCGACGCGCTTCACGTCGCCGTAGGCCAGCACGCTGCAGGGCCGGTCGGCCTGCGACTTCATGCCGACCTGGTCGAGCAGCGCCAGAGCCTCCTCGCGCTTGTGGTCGGCGGCACGGCGCCATGTGGAAAAGAGCTTGCGGTCGTGCGACAGCAGCGCCATCTGCACGTTCTCGACCACGGTGAGCGAGGCGAAGGTCTCGGCGATCTGGAAGGTGCGGCCCACGCCCATGCGCCAGATCTCGCGCGGCTTGCGGCCCACGAGTTCCTGGCCGTCGAGCGTGATGGAGCCCTGGTCTGCCTTCAGCTGGCCGTTGACCATGTTGAAGGTGGTCGACTTGCCGGCGCCGTTGGGCCCGATGAGCGCGAGCAGTTCGCCCGGCGGCAGCTCGAAGCTGATGCCGTCCACGGCCTTCACGCCGCCGAAGGACTTGCCGAGGTTCTCGACCTTGAGGAGCGTGTTGCTCATGCCTTCACCTCCTCGAGCTTGGCCTTGGCTTCGGTCTTTTCGGCTTCACCTTCCTTCGGCGCGCGCCAGCGGTCCGCAAGCTGCTTGATGGAGCCCGCGATGCCCTGCGGGAACAGCAGCACCAGGATCAGGATGATGGCGCCGAGCATCGCGCGCCAGTAGTCTGTGTTGCGCGCCACGGTGTCGTGCAGCCAGGTGAAGGTGACGGCACCGACCACCGGGCCCGCGAGCGTCTGGATGCCGCCGAGCAGCACCATTACGAGACCGTCGACCGACTTGCCGACCGACAGCGTCTCAGGTGAGATGCTGCCCTTGGAGAAGGCGAAGAGCGCACCCGCCAGGCCCGCCACGGTGCCCGCGATGATGAACGCCACCCACTGCATGCGCTTGACGTCGATGCCGATGGCGTCGGCGCGCAGCACCGAGTCGCGGCCCGCGCGCATCGCGTAGCCGAATGGCGAGAACAGTACGCGCCGCAGCCACCACACGCCGAGGCCCACGAGCACCAGTGTGAGCCAGTAGTAGGCCTGCTTGTCGGAAAGCCACTCGGAAGGCCACACGCCGGTCAGGCCGTTGCTGCCGCCGGTGAAGCTGTCCCACTGATAGGTGATGGCCCAGGTGATCTGCGCGAAGGCGAGCGTGAGCATCGCCAGATACACACCCGACAGCCGCACCGCGAACCAGCCGTAGACGAAGGCGCCGAGCGCCGCCACCAGCGGCGCGACGATCAGCGCGAGTTCCATCGGCAGGTGCAGCGCGCGCACCAGCAGCGCCGCACCGTAGGCGCCGAGGCCGAAGTACGCCGCATGGCCGAAGGAATGCATGCCGGCCGGCCCCATGATGAAGTGCAGGCTGGTGGCGAAGAGGGCCGCGATCATCAGGTCGATCATCAGCACCGTGGTGTAGGGCGAGTTCACCGTCAGGAACGGCAGCACCGCCAGCACCAGCGCGAACACGGCGGCCGCCACCACATAGGCCCTGCCCGGGCGGCGCAGCGGCTCCTCCTGCATGCCCACGTAGCGGCTGGGTGCCTGCGGGCGGCCGAACAGGCCCCAGGGGCGCCACACCAGCACGATGGCCATCACGAGGAAATCGACCATCAGCGTGAGCTTGGAGAACGAGACGTCGATGCCGAAGATCTGCACCACGCCGAGCCATATGCACACGGCCTTGATCTCGGCGATGAGCAGCGCGGCCATGTAGGCGCCGGGCAGCGAGCCCATGCCGCCGACCACCACGACCACGAAGGCGGCGCCGATGGTGTTCAGGTCCATCTCCAGCGTGGCGGGTTCGCGCGGCAGCTGCAGCGCGCCGCCGAGGCCCGCGAGCAGCGCGCCGAGCGCGAACACGGCCGTGAAGAGCCAGGCCTGGTTGACGCCCAGCGCACTGACCATCTCGCGGTCCTGCGTGGCGGCGCGCACCAGCGTGCCGAAGCGCGTGCGGGTGAGCAGCAGCCACACGAGGCCGAGCACCACCGGGCCGATGACGATCAGGAACAGGTCATAGGAAGGAAACTGCCGCCCGAGGATCTCGACCGAGCCCTTGAGGCCGGGCGCGCGCGGACCGAGCAGTTCGTCGGGGCCCCAGAGCCACAGCACCGCATCCTTGATGACGAGCACCAGCGCGAACGTGGCCAGCAGTTGGAACAGCTCCGGCGCCTTGTAGATGCGGCGCAGCAGCAGCACCTCGATCAGCGCACCGAGCACGCCGACCGCCAGCGCGGCGATCAGCAGCGCAGGCCAGAAGCCCAGGCTCGAGCCCAGCTTGTCGACGAGCGTGTACGCGAGATAGATGCCCACCATGAAGAACGAACCATGGGCGAAGTTGACGATGCGCGTCACGCCGAAGATCAACGAGAGACCGGCCGCCACGAAGAAGAGCGAGGACGCGCCGGCCAACCCGTTGAGCAACTGAACAACGAAGCCAGAGAAGCTCATAAGGACCCTGAGGAAACTGGAGACGTCCGCATCCGCGCCCTCATGCGAAAAGGCAGCGAATGCGGTGGAGGTGCCGTGCGGTCAGTCCGCAGGGCGCATCTTTTTCACTTCTTCGTCGGACGGCTGGAACTTGGCTCCATCGAGGTAGACGTAGTCGACCATCACGCCCTTGCCGCCGTCGTTCTTCGTCTTGCCGACGTAGGCGCCCATGGTGGACTGGTTGTCCTGCGCGCGGTAGCTGATCTTGCCGAAGGGCGTGTCGACCTGCAGGCCCTTGAAGGCGGCCACGAGCTTCTCGGTATCGGTGCCGCCGGCCTTCTTGATGCCGGCCGCGATCGAGTGGATGGCGCTGTAGCCGACCACCGAGCCCAGGCGCGGGTAGTCCTTGAACTTGGCCTGGTAGGCATCGAGGAAGGCCTTGTGCTCGGGCGTCTTCACGCCGTTCCACGGGTAGCCGGTGACGATCCAGCCGTTGGGCGCCTCGTCCTTCAGCGGGTCGAGGTACTCGGGCTCGCCTGTCAGCACGCTCACCACCTCGCGGTCCTTGAAGAGGCCGCGCGTGTTGCCTTCGCGCACGAACTTGGAGAGGTCGGCGCCGAAGAGCACGTTGAAGATGGCGTCGGGCTTGGCATCGGCCAAGGCCTGCACCACGCTGCCCGAGTCGACCTTGCCCAGCGGCGGCGCCTGCTCGGCGACGAACTCGACGTCGGGCTGCGCGGCCTTCAGCAGCGTCTTGAAGGTGGCGACCGACGACTGGCCGTATTCGTAGTTGGGGTACACGAGCGCCCAGCGCTTCTTCTTGAGCTTGGCGGCCTCGGGCACCAGCATCGCGACCTGCATGTAGGTCGAGGGACGCAGGCGGTAGGTGTACTTGTTGCCGTTGCTCCAGACGATCTTGTCGGTGAGCGGCTCGGCGGCGAGATAGAAGAACTTCTTCTGCTTGGCGAAGTCGGTCAGCGCCAGGCCGGTGTTCGACAGGAAGGCGCCGGCCAGCACGTCGATCTTCTCGCGCGAGATGAGCTCCTCGGCCACGCGCACGGCGTCGCCGGGGTTGGCGTTGTCGTCGCGGCTGATGAGCTCGATCTTCTTGCCGTTGATGCCACCCTTGGCGTTGATCTCGTCGACCGCGAGCTCCATGCCCTTCTTGTAGGGCTCGAGGAAGGCGGGCTGCGCCTTGTAGCTGTTGATTTCGCCGATCTTGATCACGCCCTGCGCGTGCGCGGGAACGAGGGCCGAAGCCAGCGTGACGACGGAAGCGGCGCAGAAAACATGGCGCAATGGATTCATCGAGAAGCTCCTAGGGGTTAAGGCAGAAAGAATTCGAGTTGTATGGGCGCGGGGCTCTGGCTGGACGATGCGGCGCGTCTCAGCGCAGCCCGTCCTCGCCCTTGATTTCGGAGACCTGCAGGCCCCCGATGCGCGGCAGCGGACGGCCGCTGTCGGTGACGGCCACGGCCACCACGATCTCGTTGGCGCGCGGCGCGTCGCTCACGCGGGCTTCCACCGCGTCGAAGTGGCTGCGCACGAAGGCGGCGTCCTTGTGGCCCAGCGGCACGTCGATGGCGGTGCCCAGCGTGCCCTGCTTCTTGGCCGATGGCACGAGCGCGGCGCCCTTCTCCACTGCAACGCGCAGCGGCGCGCCCAGCTTGGGATGCAGGATGGCGGCGGCATGCTCGAGCTCGCCGCGCTCGCCGACGATGGCGGCCTTGCCGTAGCTCTGCGCCTGGCCGGGCTCGATGCCCAGCGCCTTCACGGCCTTCTGGCCCAGCAGCGCGCCGAGTTCCTCGCCGATGGCGATGAGCTCGTCGAGGTTCTCGCTGTAGCGGCCCGCGTAAGGGTTCTCGATGACGGCGATGGCGACGGCGCGGCGCGTGGGCGGCGTGATGTCCTTGCCCATTTCCTTGCGGGTTTCATCGACCTGGACGACGAGCTTGCGGATGTTGGCGGTCATGTTCTGTGTGTTCCTTGTCTTGTCTCTGTGTGGGTCTTCGCGGGTCAGCGCAGGCCGTCCCACTTGCTGATGTCTTTCGCGAGCAGCCCACCCACGCGGGCATGGATGCGGTAGCCGGTGCTCATCGCGAGGATGAAGACGATCTCGTCGGCCGCAGGCGCGCCGGGCACGCGCACCTCGATGGCGTCGAACTGGCCGCGCACGTAGCTGGCGTTGATGTTGGTCAGCGGCACGTCGAGCGTGGCGCCGGGCGGGCCGACCTTCTTGGTCGAAGGCACGATCGAGAGCGCGTTGCCGGGCTGGCCGGTTTTTTCCTCGGCCTTGCCAGCGGTGTAGGCGGCGCGGCTGCCCTTCCAGCCGAGCAGTTCGCGCATCGCGTAGCCGCCGGGCACGTGCCACAGCGCGCCATGCTCCAGTTCGCCATCGGCGCCGACGATGGCGCCCTTGCCGTAGGTGGCGATCTGCTCGAGCGGCACGTCCATGGCGGCATGCAGCCGGTGCGCCATGTCGACGCCCACCGGGTCGAGCAGCGCCATCATCGGCAGGATGTCGGGCTCGTAGCGGCCCGCGAACGGATTGGTCAGCACCGCGCCGATGGCACCACGCACCAGCGGGGTGTCGGCGCGCGGTCCGAACTCGTGGTGGATGTGCTCGACCTGGGTGAAGACGCGGCGGATTTCGATCATGAAAAAGAACCTTGCTTTTCGTTAAGCAAATACTGAACCAACGGATTTCGGCGACTCTGCATCGAGCGCCTTCGAGCATAAGGGTTCGACAAGTCTCCACTGCCCCTGGCAAACGAGTAGAGCGGCCCATACGAGCCCTCCTTTTTGCAGGACCTTGGCGCATATCGCGCCCGTATCGAGTGCGCTGCGCACCTGCGCGGGGGCCAGCGCGGGCACGTCGACGGTGACGAGTGTGTCGCCGAGGTCGCTGTCGTCCTTGCACTCGCTCGCCGGGCGGCGCGCGATGGCCTCGTCGTCCACGTCGACGGCGTTGGCGATCACTGTCGCGGCGGCATCGGCCTGCGCTGCGGTGGCGGCCAGCACCGTCACGCTGTCGGCGATGCCCAGCGAGAAACTGCGCCCGCGCCAGCCGCTGGTGGCGACGCCGCGCACGGGCTGGTCGGCGCGCAGCTCGAACTGGCCGTCGGTGGTGAGGACGCCGCCTTCGCCGGCCAGATGGCCGCGCAGGTCGAAGCGCGCGATGTCGGCGAACACGCCCACGCGCGCGGACTGCCCCGGCGCAAGATGCAGCGCGATGTCGCCGCCGTTGTTGATCCACGCGCGCTCCACGCCGGGGCGCTCGTAGAACGCGATGAGTTCCTGCGCAACCGAGCCGGCCACCGCCGCCATCGGCGTGATGAACATCGGCGAAAAAGCGGCGCAGGCATCCCACATGCGGCGTGCCACCACGTTGCGCGGGCGCATCTTGTCCACGACGGGCAGGCGCAGCAGCGGCAACTCACGCACGAGCTCGTCGAGCACGTGGACGAAGCGCGCCCACGCCGCGTCGTGCGCGGCGGCCACGGCGTACGGGTCGCCATGCGCCTCGGCCACGATATCGATCGGGCCGTGGTTGAAATGCCAGCGACTCTTGTCGAGCGCTGTGCGTTGGGCGGACATGATCAGCCCAGCATCGGGGCGTGGCCCAGGGGCCACGGGTTGGCGTCGTCCACCGCGAGCCATTGGCGCGCGAGCGGTGCGCCGTCTTCCTGCCATGCACCGCGAGCGAGCGCCTGCTCGAGCGGGAAGATGTGTTCGACGTGGCCGCCGAGCGCCTCGTAGTCGTCGCGCCGCATGCTGAATTCGATGGGCGCGACGATGGCCGGCGTGGGCACGGTGCCGAAGCTGTTGTCGGGCATGCGCATGACGTCGGCCATCACCGTGATGCCGCCGCCGGGCCACACATAGGCCGGCGCGCCGCCGCAGGTGACGTTGACCAGCGCGCGCTTGATGGCGCGCGTGAGCAGCACGGGGTTCTCGGTGACGCCCGCGCGCAGGCTGCCACCCGCACCGCCGAGGAACAGCACCGTGCACAGCGACGGCTCGCAGTTCTCGCCGATGCGGTCGACGATGCGCTTCACCTCGGGCGGCATCGGCTGCTCGACGGGCTTGAGCGCGTCGTCGAGCACGTACCACTGCGCGTGCTCGCCGGTGGTCGATGTCATGAGCAGGCGCAGGCCGGGGCGGGCGACGCCCTCTTCCCAGCCCTCGATGATCGCGAGCGGATCGGCGATGTCGGTGCCGCCCCAGCCGTTGCCCGGGTTCGCCACCTGGAAGTAGCGCCCCGGCGTGGACTTGCGCCCCAGCATCTGGATGCCCGAGGGCGCCATGTCGAGGCAGCGGCCCGCCTGGTGCTCGGTGAGCACGCCGGTGATGTGGTCGTCGACCACGACCACCTCGTCGGCCACGCCGGCGAACTGGCGCGCGAAGATGCCGACCGCGGCCGAGCCGCAGCCCACGCGCATGCGCTGCTCTTCCACGCCGTTGACGATGGGCGCCTTGCCGGCCTGGATGACGAGGGTGGAGCCGCCGTCGATGGTGCACTCCACCGCCTTCTTGTTGCCCAGCAGCTGCATCAGCTCGGCCGTCATGCGGCCTTCCTTCTTGCTGCCGCCGGTGAGGTGGTGCACGCCGCCCAGCGAGAGCATCTGCGAGCCGTATTCGGCCGTGGTCACGTGGCCCACGACCTCGCCGCGGTAGCGCACGTTGGCCTGCTCGGGGCCGAGGAAGCGGTCGGTGTCGATCTTCACCTTGAAGCTGCAGTAGCTGAAGATGCCTTCGGTGACGACGGTGACCATGTCCACGCCCTGGGCCCTGGAGGCCACGATGAAGGGGGCGGGCTTGTAGTCGGGATAGGTGGTGGAGGAGCCCACGCCGGTGACGAAGACTTCGTCGGCGTGCAGCAGGTCGCCGTTCCAGTCGGGGCTGGCGGGGGCCTCTTCGGCGCCGGGCCGGTTGAAGGGCACCAGCGCGGGCTTCTCGCTCTCGACCGTGCGGCGCAGCAGCACCACGGGATCGACGCGCACCAGCACGCCCTCCTTGTTGGCGTAGCGGTCGCAGGCGCCGGTGCGGCCGTCGGAGATCTGGCAGAGCACCGGGCAGGCGTTGCACTCGACCTTGGCCGAGCTCATGCGCTCGTTGCGCGGCGGCGCCTTGCCGAAGGCGCTGCTGCCGGCTTCGGCCACCACGGGCATGTCCATGCCGGGGAGGCCATCTGTCTTGGTGTGTTCTGTCATCGGGGCGATCTCGTGGGCGTTCGGTGGTGAGCGAAAGGCAAATCCAGGCTGCCGGGGTTTGCAACAAACGTGCCGTCCGCCCGCTTGTGCATCGACTTCCGTTTGTGTAGCATTCCCTACACTTTCATGTTGCATTCACTACATTAAAGGTCAATGTAGCAAACGGGCCCGATGCTTGCAATGGTGTTTTCTCGCGGTGTTCATCGGGGTTTCTCCGACCAACGACAATGGAGGGTTCGGAGCCGGCCGGCGGCTTTCGCCCCAAAGGCGTGCGCGCAGGCTCAGCCAACCTCCCCTGTTACCAACCAACTCTTGAGTTCCGTATGAGTGCATTCAGCGAAGAACGCGTCCTGAGCGTCCACCACTGGACCGATCGCCTGTTCACCTTCACCACCACGCGCGACCCGGCCCTGCGCTTCTCGAACGGTCATTTCACGATGATCGGCCTGAAGGTCAACAACAAGCCCCTGCTGCGCGCCTACAGCATCGTGAGCCCGAACTACGAGGAGCATCTCGAGTTCCTGAGCATCAAGGTGGAAGACGGCCCGCTGACCTCGCGCCTGCAGCACATCCAGGTGGGCGACACCATCATCGTGGGCCGCAAGCCCACCGGCACGCTGCTGATCGACTACACGCTGCCGGCCAAGCGCCTGTACCTGTTCGGCACCGGCACCGGCCTCGCACCGTTCATGAGCATCATCCGCGACCCGGACACCTACGAGAAGTTCGAGCAGGTCATCCTGGTGCACGGCGTGCGCCAGGTCGACGAACTGGCCTACCACGACCTCGTGACCGACCACCTGCCCAAGCACGAGTTCCTGGGAGAGATGATCGCCAAGCAGCTGCTGTACTACCCCACGGTCACGCGCGAGGAGTTCCGCAACCAGGGCCGCATCACCGACCTGATCGAGAGCAACAAGCTCACCGACGACCTCGGCCTGCCGCCGCTGAACGTCGAGGAAGACCGCGTCATGCTGTGCGGCAGCCCCGGCCTGCTGGTCGACCTGAAGCACATCCTGGAGGCTCGCGGCTTCAAGGAAGGCAACACGTCGACCCCCGGCGACTACGTCGTCGAGCGCGCCTTCGCAGAGAAATGAAAGCCCCCCGGCTTTTCACTCGCCGCGCTCGTGTAACTCCACCCCCCATGGGGGAGGCGCGGTCCGCCTTGGGGCGGCCCGGCGGCGACCGCCTCGCCCTTCACTCCGGCCGCTGATGGAACGCAAGGCAGTCACCAAGCCGCAGCGCCGCACGGGCGTGCGCGAGGCGGCTGCCCAGGCCACGCGCGACAGCATCCTGAAGGCCGCGACCAAGGTCTTCGCCAGGTATGGCTACGACGGCGGCAGCGTGGAGAAGATCTCCAAGGCCGCGAAGTCGTACGACCGGATGATCTACTACTACTTCGGCAGCAAGGAAGGCCTCTTCATCGCGGTGCTCGAAGGCATCTACCAGCGCATGGACGACGCCGAGGCCGCCATCGCGCTCGACGCCTCGCGGCCGGTGGACGCGCTCACCGAAGTCATCCGCTTCGTGCTGGGCTATTACCGCAAGAATCCCGAGTTCGTCACGCTGCTGAACACCGAGAACCTGCACAAGGGCCGGCACATTTCGAAGTCGCTGCGCGCACGCGAATACTCGTCGCGCGCGGTGGCGATCATCGAGGAGATCCTGGCGAGCGGCGCCGCGCAGGGCCTGTTCCGCAAGGACCTGGTGGCGCGCGACATCTACCTGCTGATTGCCTCCACCGGCTACTTCTACACCTCCAACCGGCACACGCTCACCGCCTTCCTCGGCGAGCCGCTGGAGTCGCCCGAGGCGATCGCGCACTGGGAAGACTTCGTGATCGAGACCGTGCTGCGCACCGTGCGCGCGGACGAAGTGCAAGACAACACCCCACCCCACGAGGAAAACACGAAATGGCAGAAATCGCAGCCGGCGGCAAGTCGGGCAAGGTCGTCATAAGGAACATCGGACTGCTGCTCTCGGGCGACATCGACAAGCCCATTCTCGATGCCGACACCATCGTCGTGAACGACGGCCTGATCGTCGCGATCGGCAAGGAAAAGGACTGCGACCTCGAAGGCGCCGTCACCGTCATCGACGCGAAGAAGACCTGCGTGGCGCCCGGCCTGATCGACAGCCACGTGCACCCGGTGTTCGGCGACTGGACCCCGCGCCAGGGCCAGCTCGGCTGGATCGACTCCACCATGCACGGCGGCGTGACCACCATGATTTCCGCCGGCGAGGTGCACCTGCCCGGCCGCCCCAAGGACATCGTCGGCCTGAAGGCCCTGGCCATCACCGCGCAGCGCGCCTTCGACAACTTCCGCCCCGGCGGCGTGAAGGTGCTGGCAGGCGCGCCCGTCATCGAGAAGGGCATGGTCGAGAGCGACTTCAAGGAACTCGCCGAGGCCGGCGTGGGCCTGCTCGGCGAAGTGGGCCTGGGCTCGGTCAAGGCCGGCTACGAGGCCAAGGAGATGGTGGCCTGGGCGCGCAAGTACGGCATCCAGAGCACGATCCACACGGGGGGCCCGTCCATTCCCGGTTCGGGCCTGATCGACAAGGACGTGGTGCTCGAGGCCGACGCCGACGTCATCGGCCACATCAACGGCGGCCACACCTCGCTGCCCGAGGCGCACGTGTGCGAGCTGTGCGAGAAGAGCTCGCGCGCCATCGAGATCGTGCACAACGGCAACGAGAAGGTCGCCATCGCGGCAGCGAAGGCCGCGCTGGAGCTCAAGTGCCCGCACCGCGTGATCCTCGGCACCGACGGCCCGGCAGGCTCGGGCGTCCAGCCGCTGGGCATCCTGCGCATGGTGGCGATGCTGTCGTCCATCGCGAACATCCCGGCCGAGCTGGTGTTCTGCTTCGCGACGGGCAACACCGCGAAGATCCGCAAGCTCAACTGCGGCCTCGTCGAGGTGGGCCGTGCCGCCGACTTCGTCTTCATGGACCGCGCGCAGCATTCGCCCGCGCCGGGCCTGCTCGAGAGCGTGCAGCTCGGCGACATCCCGGGTGTGGGCATGGTGATGATCGACGGCATCGTGCGCTGCGGCCGCAGCCGCAACACGCCGCCGGCGACGGAGATTCCGGTGGTCGTCTCGGGCGCGCACTGAGCGCGCCGCACCGCCGGCCTCAGCCGTTGCGGTGCGACCGGAAGACGAGATAACGCGCCGACAGGAAGTTGGCGCTCATGCCCGCGAGGCTGCCCAGCGCCACGCCGAGCGCCGCGGCCCAGCGGCCTTCCACCCAGTGCAGCGTGAGCACGTAGGCACCGTAGTTGAGCACCGCGCCCGCGGTCATGGTCGCGAGATAGCCCAGGTATTCGCGCCAGATGGAACGGCCGGCCGCCGCACTGGCCGCGAAGGTGTAGCGGCGGTTGAAGGCCCAGGTGGTGGTCGCCGCCGCAAGGAACGACACCACGCGCGCCGCGTACCAGCCCAGCAGCGGCGCCAGCAGGTACAGCACCACCACGTCGACCACGAGCCCGATCACGCCGACGGCGGCGAAGACGAGGAACTCGCGGCCTATCTTCATCGTGGGCCGGCCGCCAAGCCGCGCGACACCCGTTCGCGCACGCTCGGAATCGCGAGGTAGCTCAGCCGCTTGGCCTCACGTCGGCCCAAGGTGATGGCTTGCATGATGACGCCGCACACGAAGGACAGCATCGCCGCCAGCATCGCCCCGGTGGCCAGCACCGCGGTGGGCAAGCGGGGCACCAGCCCGGTCTGCACGTAGGTCATGAAGACCGGCACGACCAGCGCGACCGACATCAGCGCCAGCAGCGCGCCGATGATCGAGAAGAACTGCAGCGGCCGTTCGCTCACGAACAGCTTGCAGATGGTCTTGAGGATGCGCCAGCCGTCGCGGTAGGTCGAGAGCTTGCTCACCGAGCCTTCTGGACGCGTGCTGTAGGCGGTGGCTTCCTCCGCATAGGGCATGCGCAGTTCGAGCGCGTGCACGGTGAGTTCGGTCTCCGTCTCGAAGCCCCGCGACAGCGCCGGGAACGACTTGGCATAGCGCCGCGAGAACACGCGGTAGCCCGAGAGCATGTCGGTGAGCCCGCCGCCGAAGAGCTGCGCCACCGCGCCCGTGAGCATGCGGTTGCCGAAGCGGTGGCCCGCGCGGTAGGTGTGCACGTCCTGGCCGTCGTCCACGCGGCTGCCGACCACCATGTCGAGGTTGTCGTTCACCAGACGTTCGACGAGGCGCGGCGCGGCGCCCGCGTCGTAGGTGGCGTCGCCGTCGGTCATCACGTACACGTCGGCGTCGACGTCGGCGAACATGCGCCGCACCACGTTGCCCTTGCCTCGCAGGGCCACGTGGGTGACGGTGGCGCCGGCCGCGCGCGCCACGGCGGCCGTGTCGTCGCTGGAGTTGTTGTCGAAGACGTGGATGTCGGCTTCCGGCAGCGCGGCGCGAAAGCCCCGAACCACCTGTTCGATGGCCAGCGCCTCGTTGTAGCAGGGAATGACCACGGCGACGCGCAGGCCGCAGCCGCCGTTGCCTCCGAGGCCTTGCCGGGTACTGGTGGAGATGTCTGCCGCGTCGTTCATGGTGCGACGGGAAGGATACGGTAGACGCGGCTGCCGTCCTTCTGGTATTCCACGGCGAAGTACTTGTCGAAGTCGATGCGCGCGGTGAAGACCGGCACCACCGAGTCGGGCAGCACGATGGCAACGAAGCCCATGCCCGAGAGCTTGCGCGCGAGATCGCCGCCCGACAGGCGCCCGAAGTCGGTGTAGCGCCAGGGCCCGAGGGTGTCGCCCCAGATGGGGTTGGGGCCGTAGTAGATCGCCTCGTTCAGCGCGATCTGGTAGACACGACCCTTGGCGTTGCGCCGCAGGTAGTCCATGGCCGCGTAGCCCGGCACGTGCTTGCGCAGCACGGCTTCACGGGCTTCCGGCGTGGTGGCGATCAGCGCGACCTTGGTGGCCGTCTGGCGCACGGAAACCGCGGCCAGCACCGCCAGCAGCAGCACGATCGCCCAGTCGCCCACGCGGGCCGGGGTACGCGCGGTGACGGCGGCGGGCGGAACGTCGGCTGCCGCACCCTTGCCCCCGGCCAAGCGGCGAAAGCCCGCGGCGATCCAGCCGAACACCACCTGCCAGCCGATGGCCGCGATGGCCGCCAGCAGCGGGAACGAGGCCGTCAGGTAGCGCGGATAGCGCGAGGTCGCGACCCAGACGACCACCGAGTACAGGCAGAACCAGCCGGCCGCGCGCACCGCCGCGGAGCGCTTCCACAGGGGGCTGAACGGCGCGAAGAACACCGACCACAGCAGCGCGTTGGGCAGCTCGGCATGCACGCGCACGTCGGCCACCTGCTGCACGTAGTCGGCCGGCGTCCATTCGGTGAAGCCGAACACGCGCGCGCCGATGGGGTTGAAGGGGTCGCCGGTCATGATGGCGTTGCGTGCGTACCAGTACACGCAGGGAATCAGGAAGCAGGCGAACATCAGCGCCCAGGCCTTGAGGCTGCGCTCGTGGCGGAAGACGAAGGGCGCCACCAGCGGCAGGAAGACCAGCGCCTGGTACTTCGAGCCCGCGGCCACGCCCAGGCAGAAGGCCGCCAGGCCGAGCCAGCGGATGCCACCGTGCACAGGCTTGCCGATCTCGGACTCGCGCCACCACCACAGCGCCACGCAGGCCGAGAGCACGAAGAGCGCCACGCCCATGTCGATCAGCGCGTTGGAGTAGTCGCCGAGCCCCAGCCAGATGGCCGCGCCGATGCACGCGGTGAGCCGGCCGGCATGCAGCATGCCCAGGCGGTAGACCATGACCACCGACAGCGCTCCGGCCAGGCCATTCAGGAAGTGCGGCAGCACGTCGTCGCCCAGCTGCAGCGCACCGGCATACAGCAGGTTGTAGTTGTACGGGAACCAGGGGTAGCGCAGCCAGTCGTGGATGCCCAGCGAGCCTTGCTCGGCGACCTGCCGCGCATAGGGCAGGTGGTACATCAGCTCGTCGAAGGCGATGGGCGGCGCAAGCGGGGCGGCCAGCGCTGGAAGCACGACCAGCGCCAGCGCGATCGCCGCGACGCGCTCGACGTAGCTCCACGGCGCCGCGGGCGGGTTCGCGAGCAACAGCGTGCGCCGCTCGCGCAGCCATGAGGGCAGCTGGAGCGCCGCGGCCGCCACGCCCACTGCGACGATCGCCGCGGTCGCGCCGGGCCTGAAGGCTCCGAAGATGGCCAGGGCCTGGAAGGCGCAGATGAAGATTCCCACGCCCAGGGCCACGGCCATGGCGGCTTCGAGCCCCGCGTCGCGGCGCGGCGGCGGCGCCAGGCGGCCCAGCAGCGCGCGTCCATAGCCCCAGCAGCCCGTCACGAAAACCGCCAGGGCCGCGTAGTGCGCGGCTGCAAACATCAGCTTCTGAATAACGACTCCCGGTGCCGGACGGCCGCGCCGGCCGGCAGGTTCAAAGGTTGGGCGCGAGCAGGCGTTCGAGGTCGGCTTCGCTTTCCTTGCGCCGCGCGGCCTGGTCCTGTAACTGGTCGTGTCCGATCTTGCCGACGTTGAAGTACGTCGAATCGGGGTGGCTCAGGTAGAACCCGCTCACGCTGGCGGCGGGCATCATAGCGAGGCTTTCCGTCAGGCTCATGCCAATGTCCGCGCAGTTCAGAAGGTCGAACATGGGCTTCTTCACGCTGTGGTCGGGGCAGGCCGGGTAGCCCGGCGCGGGGCGGATGCCGCGGTACTCCTCCGCGATCATCTCGTCGTTGCTCAGGCTTTCGTCGCTCGCGTAGCCCCACAGGTCGGTGCGCACGCGATGGTGCAGCGCCTCGGCGAAGGCCTCGGCCAGCCGGTCGGCAAGGGCCTTGAGCATGATGGCGGAGTAGTCGTCGAGGTCGTCGACGAAGTACTTCTCCTTCTTCTCCACGCCCAGGCCTGCGGTCACGGCGAACATGCCGACGTAGTCCTTCACGCCGCTGTCCCTGGGCGCGACGAAGTCGGCCAGGCAGCGGCTCGGGCGCATCACGCCGTCGATCTCGTGCTTCTCGGTCTGCTGGCGCATGCCGTACCAGGTGAGCGCCACCTCGCTGCGCGATTCGTCGGTGTAGAGCTCGATGTCGTCGTCGTTCACGGTGTTGGCGGGCCAGAAGCCGACCACGCCGCTCGCGCTGAGCCAGCGGCCCTCGATGAGACGCTTGAGCATGCGCTGGCCGTCGGCATACACGCGCACGGCCTCGGTGCCGACGATCTCGTCCTTCAGGATGGCCGGGAACGGGCCGGCGAGGTCCCAGGTCTGGAAGAACGGGCCCCAGTCGATGTACTTCGCGAGCTCGGTCAGGTCGAAGTTCCTGAACACGCGCCGGCCGATGAACTTCGGCACCGGCGGCAGGTAGTTCGCGAAGTCGATGGGCGTCTTGTTGGCGCGCGCCTTGGCCAGCGGCCACAGCGGCACCTGCTTCTTGTTGGCGTGCTGCTCGCGCACCTTGACGTAGTCGGCGTTGATCTCCTCGATGTACGCGGCCGCCTGGTCGCTCAGCAGGCTCTGCGCCACGCTCACGCTGCGCGAGGCGTCGGGCACGTAGACCACAGGGCCTTCGTAGTGCGGCGCGATCTTCACCGCCGTGTGCACGCGGCTGGTGGTGGCGCCGCCGATCAGCAGCGGAATCTTGCGGATGCGGAAGTGGTCGTCCTTCTGCATCTCGCCGGCCACGTACTGCATTTCTTCGAGGCTCGGCGTGATGAGGCCCGACAGGCCCACGATGTCCGCGCCCTCGACCTTCGCCTTCGCGAGGATCTCGTGGCACGGGACCATCACGCCCATGTTCACCACCTCGAAGTTGTTGCACTGGAGCACGACGGTGACGATGTTCTTGCCGATGTCGTGCACGTCGCCCTTCACGGTGGCGATGATGATCTTGCCCTTGGAGCGCACGTCGCGCCCGGCCGCCTCGTCCTGGCGCTTCTCTTCCTCGATGTAGGGAATGAGGTGCGCCACGGCCTGCTTCATCACGCGGGCCGACTTCACCACCTGCGGCAGGAACATCTTGCCCTGCCCGAACAGGTCGCCGACCACGTTCATGCCGTCCATCAGCGGACCTTCGATCACGTGCAGCGGACGGCCGCCCCTCGCGAGGATCGCGCGGTAGGCCTCTTCGGTGTCTTCGGTGATGAACTCGGTGATGCCGTGCACCAGCGCGTGCGACAGGCGCTGCGCCACCGGCACGGGCTGCTCGGGCGTGCCGCGCCATTCGAGCTTCTTGCTGTCGTCCTTGGCCGCGCCCTTGGCGCTCTCGGCGATCTCGACCAGGCGCTCGCCGGCGTCGGGGCGGCGATTGAGCACCACGTCCTCCACGCGCTCGCGCAGATTCGGCTCGACCTCGTCGTACACGCCGACCATGCCGGCATTGACGATGCCCATGTCCATGCCCGCCTTGATCGCGTGGTACAGGAACACGGTGTGGATGGCCTCGCGCACCGGGTCGTTGCCGCGGAAGCTGAAGCTCACGTTGCTCACGCCGCCCGACACCTTCGCGCCCGGCAGGTTCTGCTTGATCCAGCGCGTAGCCTCGATGAAATCGACCGCGTAGTTGTCGTGCTCCTCGATGCCGGTGGCAATCGCGAAGATGTTCGGGTCGAAGATGATGTCCTCGGGCGGGAAGCCCACCTCGTCCACCAGGATGCGGTAGGCGCGCTCGCAGATCTCGATCTTGCGCGCGTAGGTGTCGGCCTGGCCCTTCTCGTCGAAGGCCATCACCACGGCGGCGGCGCCGTAGCGCTTCACCAGCTTGGCCTCGTGCTTGAACTTGTCGACGCCCTCCTTCATGGAGATCGAGTTGACGATGCCCTTGCCCTGGATGCAGCGCAGGCCCGCCTCGATGACCTCCCACTTCGAGCTGTCGACCATCACCGGCACGCGCGCGATGTCGGGCTCGCTGGCGATGAGGTTGAGAAAGCGCACCATCGCGGCCTTGCTGTCGAGCATGGCCTCGTCCATGTTCACGTCGATCACCTGCGCACCGTTCTCGACCTGCTGGCGCGCCACCGCCAGCGCTTCTTCGAACTGGCCGTTGAGGATCATGCGCGCGAAGGCCTTGGAGCCCGTGACGTTGGTGCGCTCGCCGATGTTGACGAACAGCGTGCCTTCGCCGATGGAGACCGGCTCCAGGCCTGAAAGCTTCATGGGAGGCGGCATTGGGGAAGACATGGTTGGACTCGGAGGCAAAAGCGGTTATTCGTGCGCGGGTTGGGGGAGTCTATCGCCCTCCCATACGCCGCAGGTGCTGCAGGAGTAAGTCCGAATCATGAAAGGGAAAGTCCGGATCGATCCGGCCCGGTCGGTTTCGCAGAATGAAAAGTGCACGCTCGTTCGTTTTTTGCGTGCCCCCACCCTACCAACCGACACAGGGAGTTCCGATGATTCGAATGAAGAGGAATGCGGCTTCGAGGACCGAGGCGACGGGCAGCAAACAGGGCGGCGCGGCCCGGCGGGCGGGCGGCGCGCTGCTGGTGTGCGGCATGCTGGCGCTCGCGCCCCTGGCGCAGACGGCACAAGCGGCCAACACCAGCGCGCAGACGGCCTATCCGATCGTGCTGGTGCACGGCATGCTGGGTTTCGACACCATCGCCGGCATCGACTACTGGTACGGCATTCCGGGCGAACTGCGCGCGCAGGGCGCCAAAGTCTTCGTCGCCGAGGTGGCGGCCACCAACAGCAGCGAGGTGCGCGGCGAGCAGCTGCTCAAGCAGGTCAAGGACGTCCTGGCGCTGACCGGCGCGAGCAAGGTCAACCTGATCGGCCATTCGCACGGCGGCCCCACGGCGCGGTACGTGTCGGGCGTGGCGCCGCAACTGGTTGCCTCCGTCACCACGGTGGGCAGCCCGCACAGGGGCAGCAAGGTGGCCGACGTGCTCGGCAACACGCTGCCGGACGGCAGCATCAGCCGCGCCGTGGTGGTGAGCGTGGTCAACGCGTTCTCCAGCCTCATCGGCATTCTCTCGGGCAACAACACGCCGCAGAACGGGCTGGGTGCGCTGGATTCGCTCAACACCGCCGGCTCGGCGAAGTTCAACGCCAAGTTCCCCGACGGCGTGCCCACCACCGCCTGCGGCAACGGCACCGAGCTGGTCAACGGGGTGCGCTACTTCTCCTGGTCGGGCACCCAGCCGCTGACCAACGTGTTCGACGCCTCCGACTACGCGCTGTCGCTGACGAGCGTGGTGCACGGCGAGCCCAACGACGGGCTCGCATCGGCCTGCAGCTCGCACCTGGGCACCTACCTCGGCAGCTACAGGCAGAACCACCTGGACGAGGTCAACCAGATGCTCGGCCTGCGCGACCTTTTCTCGGTGAGCCCGGTGACGCTGTACGTGAACCAGGCGGCGAGACTGAAGCAACTCGGCCTCTGAGGAGACGATGCCCCGCAAGCTCCTGCTGCCGCTCGCGGCGGCCGCGGCGGTGCTGGCCGCGGGCACCGCGTGGTGGCTGGCCGGCGGCGAGGAGGCTCCGGCTCCCGCGGTCGTATCGGCAGCCCTGCCGGCCACCTCGTCGGACCTTCCCGATGTCTCCAGATCCGCGCCAGACGCAAGCCCCCACACCCCCGATCCGCTGCTGACGCCCGCCCTGCTGCGCACCTTCGAGCAGATGCTCGACGGCAGCCAGGCTCGCGACAAGGAAGGCCTGATGGCCGAGATGCGCGCCAGGATCGACAGGTACCTGCCGCCCGAATGGCGCGTGCGCGCGCTCGGCCTGCTGGAGCGCTACATCGACTACCGCAACGCGCTGGAGGCCCTGCCGGCCGCCAACATCGGCGACCCGGCGGGGCTGCGCCGGATCCTCGATGCGCGCGCCGGCATCCGCTCGCGCTACTTCGCGCCCGAGGAAGTCGAGGGCCTGTTCGGCGCCGACGAGAAGTTCGACCGCTTCAGCGTCGAGAAGCTGGAGATCGAGCGCAACGCCAGCCTCACCGCCGAGCAGAAGCGCCAGGCGCTGGCGAAGACCGAGGAGACATGGCTCACGCCGGAGCAGCGCGCCGATCGCGTCGCCTCCGTCGCGCAACTGGCCGTGGGCGAGCAGACCGCCGAACTGGAAGCACGCGGCGCCAGTCCGCAGGAGCGTTTCGAGGAGCGCTCCAAGCAGTATGGCTACGAGGCGGCGCAGCGTCTCGCGACGCTCGACCGGCAGGAGCAGGACTGGCAGAGCCGCCTGTCGCGCTACGCCGCGGCCGACGAGGCCGCGCGGGCACAGCTGCAGGCGGAACTCTTCACGCCGCAGGAGGCGCTGCGGCTGCAGGCCGCGCTCGAGATGCGGGCGGCCGAGCAAAAGAAAAAGGCGGCCACGCCGCCTTGATCCTCTCTGCCCGGGCGGCCCTCAGGCCGCCACCGGCACCTTCGCCGCAGCCGAAGCCGGCAGGCCGAACACGCGGTCGAAGGCCCAGTTGAAGACGAAGGTGTAGACCAGGAAGAACACCACCAGCCCCAGGTCCATCACCAGCGCCTGCCAGAGCGTGACGCCCAGGCCCCAGGCGAACATCGGCACCAGGAAGGCGATCAGGCCTCCCTCGAAGCCGATGGCGTGCGCGATGCGGCGGCGCAGGCTGCGTCCGCGCACGACCTGGCGCGACTCCCAGCGCTCGAAGAGCGAGTTGAAGACCAGGTTCCAGATCACCGCGATGACCGAGGCCGCCACCGCCATCGCGCCCGAATGGCCCAGGCCGGCATCCGTCATCAGAGCCAGGCCCGCGCTGGCGGCCACGATGGCGATGCCTTCGTAGAGGCTGATGTAGACGATGCGACGCTGAATCCCTTGCATGGCTTTCTCTCTGTGTTCGTTGATGCGATGACTGGACTTTATTTGTCCCGGGCTGATATAAAAAGTTAACTTGTTTCAGTTTTATTGAAAGATCGGCGCCATGGCCTTTTCCAGCGACAACGTCGAAGTCTTCCTGGCCGTGATCGACCACGGCTCCTTCTCGGCCGCCGCGCGGGCGCTGCGCCGGGTGCCGTCGGCGGTGAGCATGGCTGTCGCCAACCTCGAGGCCGAGCTCGACCTGCAGCTCTTCGACCGCAGCGGCCGCGAGCCCCAGCCCACGGCCGCAGCGCGCTCGCTGGAGCCGCAGGCGCGGCTGCTGGCGGCCCAGCTGAAGCAGCTTCAAGTTCAAGCGCTGGCGCTCACGCAGGGACTGGAAGACCGGCTCACGCTGGCCATCGCGCCCGAACTGCTGGCCGCACCGTGGACCGGTCCGCTGTCGGAGCTGGCGCGGGAGCATCCGCTGCTGCAGGTGGAGGTGCTGGCCGCCCCACAGGCCGACGCGCTGGCGCTGCTGCACAGCGGGCGGGCGCAGTTGGCACTGGTCTTCGAGCGACCCAGCCTCGACGGGCGCGAAGGCTTCCAGGAAGTCGGCAGCGAGCTCATGGTGGCGGTGATGGCGCCCGACCATCCCGTGCTCGCCGCCAACGGCGGCCGGCTGCGCGAGGACCACCTGACCAACACCCGCCAGATCGTCGTGGCCGGGCGCGACCTCGCCACCAGCGACCCGCGCTTCGTATTCGCGCGCCACGTCTGGCGCTCCGACAACGCGCTGGCCGCGCTGAGCCTGATCACCGCCGGGCTGGGCTGGGGCTGGCTGCCGCGCAACTTCGCGCGGCCGCATGTGGCGGCGGGTGCGCTGGTCGAGATTCCGTTCGAGAACCTCAGCAACGGGCTCGACCTGTGGGTGGACGTAGTGTGGTCACGTGAGCGCCCACTCGGCCTGGGAGCCCAGCATTTCGTGAATCTGATCGCCAAGGGGCGGGCCGCGGCGGGCGAATGCAGCCCCAAAGTCAGCTGCGACACCACTGGCTCACAAGACTAGACGACTGGTCTAATTGCCGCTAGAGTGCGGCCCATGAACGCCGCAGCCGCACCCATCACCGACGTCCGCCAGCACATCCTCGACGTGGCCCATCCGCTGCTGCTGCGAAAGGGTTTCACCGGCGTCGGGCTGGCCGAGGTGCTGGCGGCGGCGAAGGTGCCGAAAGGCTCGTTCTATCACTACTTCGGCTCCAAGGAAGTCTTCGGCGAGGCGGTGCTGGAGGCCTACTTCAGCGAGTACCTCGGGCGCACCGACGCCCTGCTGACCGAGGGATCCGGCACCGCCGCCCAGCGCCTGATCGCCTACTTCGACGACTGGCTCGACTCCCAGACCGGCGAGGAGGCGCAGAGCCGCTGCCTCGTCGTCAAGCTTGGCGCCGAGGTCTGCGACCTGTCCGAGAGCATGCGCGCGGCGCTGGCGCGCGGCACCCGCGGCATCACCGACCGGCTCGCCGGCTGCATCGAGGCCGGCCGGGCCGACGGCTCGATCAAGGCGATGCCGCAGGGGCAGGACGCCCAGGGCGTCGCCGTCGCGCTCTACCAGCGCTGGCTGGGCGCCAGCCTGCTGGCCAAGATCACGCGCGACCGCTCGTCGCTGGACGCGGCGATGCGCGACACCCGGCAGCAGCTGGGCCTGTCTTCGGACCACTGAAGGAAATCACCCGGCGGGAGGCGAACGCGCTCCCGCTTTTTTTCGCCCACGCACTAGACGACTGGTCTATTAACCAAGGAGCCACGCCCATGTCCCAGAACAGCAACGCCGTCGATACCGTCAACCGCCGCATCGTCCTCGCCGCCCGGCCGCGCGGCCTGCCGACGCCGGAGAACTTCCGGCTGGAGGAAGCCGCCGTCCCCGCGCCCGGCGAGGGCCAGGTGCTGCTGCGCACGCTGCACCTGTCGCTCGATCCGTACATGCGCCAGTTGATGGACGAGGTGCCGCCGCTCTATGCGCCCGCCTCGGTGCAAGTGGGCGAGCCGATGCCGGGCGGCACGGTCAACCGCGTCGTCGAGTCCCGGAATCCGCAGTTCCGGGTGGGCGACCTCGTGCTCGGCAACGCCGGCTGGCAGGACTACGCGCTGTCCGACGGCCAGGACCTTATGCCGCTCGGCGACATGGCCCAGCCCTCGCTGGCACTCGGCGGGCTCGGCATGCCAGCCTTCACCGCCCACGTCGGCCTGCTCGACATCGGCCAGCCCAAGCCGGGCGAGACGGTGGTGGTGGCGGCCGCGACCGGCGCCGTCGGCTCGGTGGTCGGGCAGATCGCCAGGCTCAAGGGCGCGCGCGTGGTCGGCATCGCGGGCGGCGCGGACAAGTGCCGCCACGCGGTCGAGGTGCTGGGCTTCGACGCCTGCATCGACCGCCACGACCCGGAATTCGCATCGCGCCTCGTGGCCGCCTGCCCCGCGGGCATCGACGTCTACTTCGAGAACGTCGGAGGTGAGGTGTTCGACGCGGTGCTGCCGCTGCTCAACATCGGCGCGCGCGTGCCGGTGTGCGGGCACATCGCCGACTACAACAGCGAAGCGCTGCCCACGGGCCCGAACCGGCTGCCGCTGCTGACGGCGGCGCTGCTGCAGAAGCGCATCCGCATGCAGGGCTTCGTCATCCTCGACCACTACGGCGAGCGCTTCGACGCGTTCCGGCGCGAGATGGACGAGTGGGTCGAGGCCGGCAAGATCACGCTGCGCGAGGACCGCGTCGACGGCCTGGAGAACGCGCCGGATGCGTTCATCGGCCTGCTTCAGGGACGCAACTTCGGCAAGCGCGTGGTGCGCGTCGCGGAAGCCTGAGGCACCGGCCCTCAGTGCCGGTGCCCGCCGCCGTGACCTCCGCCATGGTCACCGCCACGGCCTCCCCCACGATGCCCGCCGCCCCCTCCGGGATGCGGATGCGGCTTGCCCGGCGGCGGCCCGGGCCGGAAACCCGCCTGCGGCCGTGGCGGCCTGATTCCCGGGTCCACCGGCGGACGGATGCCCGGCGCGGGCGGTGGCCTGAAGCCCGGCGCGGGTGGCCGGAACCCCGGCCCCGGCTGCCACGGATGCGGTTGCCATCCGGGCCGTACCGGCGGCGGCGGACGCCAGCCCGCCACGGGCGGAGGCGGCCGGCCGCCCCACCAGCGCCGGTCGCCGTACCAGGGCCTGTCGCGGTAGTAGTCGGCCCAGTAGCTGCCGATGGCGAAGCCGATGATCGGCACGCCGATCAGCGCGCCGTACGTGGCCAGCGGCACGCGCTGCTCCTGGTAGGCGTAGTCGAGGTTGCGCGCCCAGATCCAGCCGCGCCCGCCATCGGGCAGCACCACGTCGCACCAGCCGTAGCCGCTGGTGCAGCCCACCACCTCGAGCGGCTGGCCGGGCCCGAGACGGGCCACCAGCGGATAGTCGGCCGAAGGCCCCGCGCGCAGGTTGACCGCGCCGCGCGTGAAGGCCTGCTGCGCCTGCGCGGCGAGCGGCAGCGCCAGGGCCAGCGCGCCGACGGCGGCCCAGCGCCAGGTGAGTGATGAGTTCATGGCAAGGCTCCTTGCGCCCCAGCCTAGGCCGGGGGGTCCAGCCCGTCAATCAGCGCAGGTCCGATTTCCAGGAACACCGCGGAACCGGCTTTGCCGGGCCGCAGGTGTTGCCCCCGGAAGGGGGTTGGCGAAGCGACACGAAGTGCGCGCAGCCTGGGGGAGAGCCCGCTACGCAGCCTCTTTGTAGAAGCCGGCGTTGTTGGTGCCCAGCACCCGGCCGGCCATCGGCGCGACCGCCTTGCCGATCGCCGCGATGTGGTCCGGCGTGGTGCCGCAGCAGCCGCCCACGATGTTCACCAGCCCTTCCGACGCGAACTCGTGCAGCAGGCGCGAGGTGACCTCGGGCGTCTCGTCGAAGCCGGTGTCGCTCATCGGGTTGGGCAGGCCGGCGTTCGGGTAGCAGCTGATGAAGGTGTCGCCGGCCACGCGCGCCAGTTCCTGGATGTAGGGGCGCATCAGCGCCGCGCCCAGCGCGCAGTTCAGGCCGATGGCCAGCGGCTGCGAATGGCGCACGCTGTGCCAGAAGGCGGTGACGGTCTGGCCGCTGAGGATGCGGCCCGAGGCATCGGTCACCGTGCCGCTGATGATGAGCGGCAGGCGCTGCCCGCTGTTGTCGAAGTACTCGTCGACCGCGAACAGCGCGGCCTTGGCGTTGAGCGTGTCGAAGATGGTCTCGACCAGGATCACGTCGGCGCCGCCCTCGACCAGCGCCTCGGTCTGCTCGTAGTAGGCCGCGCGCAGTTCCTCGAAGTTGACGTTGCGCGCGCCCGGGTCGTTCACGTCGGGGCTGATGCTCGCCGTCTTGGGCGTCGGGCCGAGGGCGCCGGCCACGAAGCGAGGCTTGTCGGGCGTGCTGAACTTGTCGCAGGCCGCGCGCGCGAGCCTGGCCGATTCGAGATTCATCTCGCGCGCGAGGTGCGCCATCTTGTAATCCTCCTGCGCGATGGTGGTCGCGCCGAAGGTGTTGGTCTCGATGAGGTCGGCGCCCGCCGCGAGGTAGCCCTCGTGGATGTCGCGGATCACGTCGGGCCGCGTGAGCGAGAGCAGCTCGTTGTTGCCCTTCACGTCGCGCTCGAAGTCCTTGAAGCGCTCGCCGCGGTACTGCTCCTCCGTCAGCTTGAAGCGCTGGATCATCGTGCCCATGGCGCCGTCGAGGATGGCGATGCGCTGGGCGAGGATGCCGGGCAGGGCCTGGCCGCGGGTGTAGGTGACGGGCTTCATAGACCCCCGATTGTAGGAAGGGGGCCTGCCCCTGCCCGCGGTCAGCCCTTTGCGCGGCCTTCCACGAACGCGAGCACCGCCTCGATCATCCGCCGCACGTGCGGCTGCACGCCCGCCGCCACCTCGGGCAGGTAGTCGAAGGGCAGCTTCTCCTGCATGTAGCTCGACTGGGTCATCTCCAGCTGCACCGCGTGCACGTTCTGTGCGGGGTTGCCGTAGTTGCGCGTGATGTAGCCGCCGGTGAAGCGGCCGTTGAGCACGCCGGTGTAGCCGGTGGCGCTTTCGGCGATGCCCAGCAGCGTCTGCGCGAGCGACGGGTCGCAGCTGATGCCCTTGCCGGTGCCCAGGTTCAGGTCGGGCAGCTTGCCTTCGAAGAAGCGCGGCAGCACCGAGCGGATGGAGTGCGCGTCCCACAGCGCGGCCACGCCGTGCTGCGCGCGGATGCGCGCGAGCTCCTCGGCGAGCTTGGCGTGATACGGCTGCCAGATGGCGTCGCGGCGCTGCGCGGTCTCTTCGTCGCCCGGCACGTCGGCGGCGTCGGCGTACAGCGGCGTGTCGTCGAAGGTGTCGACCGGGCAAAGGCCCGTCACGCTCTGGCCGGGGTAGAGGCTCGCGCCGTCCGGCGGACGGTTCAGGTCGATCACGTAGCGCGAGTGCGTCGCCACCAGCACAGAGGCGCCCAGTTCGTCGGCGAAGTCGTAGAGGCGCTCGAGGTGCCAGTCGGTGTCGGGCACATGGCGCGCCTCGTCGGTGAGGCGCGCGGCCAGCGCGGGCGGCACGTGGGTGCCGACGTGCGGCATCGAGATCAGCAGCGGGCGCGTGCCCTGGCGGAAGCGGAAAGGAGGCTCGGCGGTGGTGAAGGCCATGGTGGGGTCGATCAATCCTGGAGTAGTTGGGTGCGCGCGGCCACGAAGGCGGCGGCGGCTTCGTCGTGTAGCGCGTGGCGCCCGGCCGAGACACGCGGCCGGCCCGCGACCCAGACGCCCTCGATGGCCGAGGTGCGATGGCTCGCGAAGACGTGGGCGGAAAGCATATCGGGCGCGGGCAGGCCCTGCAGCGCGATGTGCGAGGCATCGAGCACCGCGAAGTCGGCCTGCTGCCCCGCCGCGAGCCCGCCGGTGGCGCGGCCCGAGGCCCGCGCCCCGCCCTGCACCGCCTCCAGCGTGAGCGCGGTCGCGACGTGCGGCTGCGCCGCGCTGGCGCCGACGTTGCGCTGGCGCCGGGCCAGGCGCTGGCTGTATTCGAGCATCAGCAGTTCCTCGGCCGCGTTCACGCTGGCGTGGCTGTCGGAACCCACGCCCCAGGCGCCGCCGTGGCTGCGCCACTTGGCGAAGTCGAAGATGCCGTCGCCCAGGTTGGCCTCGGTGGTCGGGCACAGGCCCGCGACCGCGCCGCTGCGGGCCGCGTATTCGTACTCGGCGTCGTTCATGTGCGTGGCATGCACCAGGCACCAGCGCTCGTCCACCGGGGCGTGGTCGAGCAGCCATTCGACCGGGCGCAGGCCGCTCCAGGCCACGCAGTCGTCCACTTCCTTGGTCTGCTCGGCGATGTGGATGTGGATGGGTGCGGTGCGGTCGATGGCTTCGAGCCCCGCGATGGCATCGCGCAGGCCTTCCGGCGGAACGGCGCGCAACGAGTGCGGCGCCAGGCCCAGGCGCGCGCCCTGCGCATCGCACTGCGGCTTGAGCGTTTCGAGCAGGCGCAGCATCGATTCGGTGGAGCGCACGAAGCGGCGCTGCCCCTCGGTGGGCGGCTGTTCGCCGAAGCCGCCGGTCTGGTAGAGCACCGGCAGCAGCGTGAAGCCGATGCCCACCTTCTTCGCCGCGCGCAGCAGCGCGAGGCTCAGCGTGGCGTCGTCGGCATAGGGGCGGCCGTCCACGTCGTGGTGCACGTACTGGAACTCGCACACGCCGGTGTAGCCGGCTTCGAGCATCTCGGCGTAGAGCCAGGTCGCGATGGCTTCCATGTGCTGCGGGCCCAGGCGCGCGGCAAAGCGGTACATCAGCGTGCGCCAGCTCCAGAAGCTGTCGTGCTGCTCGGCGCGGTGCTCGGTGAGGCCCGCGAAGGCGCGCTGGAAGGCGTGCGAATGCAGGTTGGGCATGCCGGGGATCACGGGGCCGCGCGCGGTCTCGGTGCCGGCGGGGCGCTGCGCGCCGGCCTGCACCTGCGTGAGCCGGCCCGCGTCGTCCCACGCCAGCAGGACGTTGCGGGCCCAGCCTTCGGGCAGCAGCGCGTCGGCAGCGAAAAGGGTGTTTGTCGTCATGCGTTGGCTCCAATGGCGATGCGCCCTTGCCGCACCACCGCGCGCACGGGCTGCTGTCCGAACCAGTAGGCGAGCTCGGCCGCCTCGCGCACGTTCCACAGCACGAAGTTGGCGGGCATGCCGGGCGCTATGGCGCCGTGCGTGTCCTGCAGGCCCAGCGCGCGTGCCGCGTGCACGGTGACGCCGTCGAGCGCCTCGGGCACCGTGAGGCGGAACAGCGTGCAGGCCATGTTCACCATCAGCAGCAGGCTCAGCGCGGGCGAGGTGCCGGGGTTGTGGTCGGTCGACACCGCCATCGGCACGCCCGCGGCGCGCAGCGCGGCGATGGGCGGCAGGTGCGTGTCGCGCAGCGTGTAGTAGGCGCCCGGCAGCAGCACGGCCACGGTGCCGGATCTGCGCATCGCCTCGATGCCCTCGGCCGACAGGTGCTCGATGTGGTCGCACGAGAGCGCGCCGTAGCGCGCGGCCAGCACCGCGCCGCCCATGTCCGAGAGCTGCTCGGCATGCAGCTTCACCGGCAGGCCCAGCGCCTTCGCGGCCTTGAAGACGCGCTCGGTCTCGGCGAGCGAGAAGGCGATGCGCTCGCAGAACACGTCCACCGCGTCGACCAGGCCTTCGGCCGCGAGCGCGGGCAGCATCTCGTCGCACACGAGGTCGATGTACTCACCGCTGCGGCCCGCGTACTCGGGCGGTAACGCATGCGCGCCGAGAAAAGTGGTGCGCACCGTCACGCCGTAGGCCTCGCCCAGGCGTCGCGCCACGCGCAGCTGCTTGCGCTCGTGCTCCAGCGAGAGGCCGTAGCCTGACTTGATCTCGATGGCGCATACGCCGTCGGCCAGCAGTTGTTCGAGCCGCGCGGCGGCCTGCGCGAAGAGCGTGTCCTCGTCGGCCTCGCGCGTGGCGCGCACCGACGAGACGATGCCGCCGCCGGCCTTCGCCACTTCTTCGTACGTGGCGCCCGCCAGGCGCATCGCGAATTCGTTGGCGCGCTGGCCGCCGTAGACGAGGTGCGTGTGGCAATCGACCAGCCCCGGCGTGACGAGCGCGCCACCGCCGTCGTGCTGCGCGAGGGCGGTGAATTCGGCCGGCAGCGCTTTGCGGGCGCCGGCCCAGCGGATCGCGCCCTGCTCCACCACGATGGCGCCTTCGACACTCGCATCGGCGGCGAAGCGGATGCCGCTCCAGAGGCCGTCGGCCGAGGGAAGTTCGTTGACGGATTTCATCGTCACTCCTGTTGTTGCGTCGGCAGGATGCGCACCGCGAGCAGCCGCGCGCCGGCACCCTCGGGCAGCGCCTGCCAGCCGCGCGCGGCATCGGCCCACTGCAGGCCTTCGCCCTCGCCGCAGGCTTCGTCGTCCAGGCGCCACGCACCGCGCAGCGCCAGCAGCACGCCATGCGGCGCAGGCTCGATGGCCGTGGCGCCGTCCAGCACGCGGACTTCGGCGCGCCACTGGCCGCGCCGCGTCATCACGTTGAAGTCGTTCGAGGCGCCGCCGAGCAGCGTGCAGTCGATGGCCTCGTCGCCGCTGAAAGCGAATGGCTGCAGTGCGGTGTCGAGCCGGTGTTCGATGCGCCCGTCGTGCGTGAAGAGCCGCACGCCGTCGCCATCGAGCAGCGTGATGCTGCGGTCCACGCCCGCGAACACCGAGAACGGCCCGGCCGCCGCGATGGTGGCGATGCTCACGCGCCAGCCGAAGCTGTCGAGCCCCGCGCCCTGCGGCCAGCTGGCGACTTCCCGCGTGGTGCCGCCGCCGTTCTTCCATGGCGTGGCAGGCAGCGAGGCGCGCGAGAAACGGAACACGCTGCTCATAAGCGCCCCCCTTGCTCCTTCCCCCTCTGGGGGAAGGTTGGGATGGGGGCAGTGCCCAACGAGCGCTGTGATTGGTTAGAGGCCGTCGTGCCCCCACCCCTGCCCTCCCCCAGCGGGGGAGGGAGAAAGACAAATTCCATCGCGCCGCTCATCGCACCATCCCGCCCTGGCGCAGGCGCTGCTCGAAGTGCCTCAGCACCAGCGTCATCGTCCCGGTGAGCACGAAGTACACGACCGCGATGGCCAGGTACACCTCCAGCGAGCGGTACGACACGCTGATGATCTTCTGCCCCTCGTGCATCACGTCGTGGATGGTCAGAAGCGACACCAGCGCCGAGTTCTTGATGAGCGCGATGAACTCGTTGCCCAGCGGCGGGATCATGCGCACCACCGCCTGCGGCAGCACGATGTGGCGCATCGCGAGGCTGGGCGTCATGCCCAGCGACTGCGCCGCCATGGTCTGTCCCTTGTCGATCGACTGGATCGCGCCGCGCACGATCTCCGACACGTAGGCGCCCGAATACACGCCGAGCCCCAGCACGCCGCACACGAAGGCCGGCAGCAGGATGCCGAAGTGCGGCAGGCCGAAGAACAGGATGAACAGCTGCACCAGCAGCGGCGTGCCACGGATGGCCGCCACGTAGGCGGTGCAGATGCCGTAGAGCCAGCGCCGCTTCGGGTTCAGCCGGCCGATGCCGACCAGCAGGCCCAGCACGCAGCCCAGCGCCAGCGCGCAGGCGGTGATCTCCACCGTGACCAGCGCGCCGCGCAGCAGGTCGTGCCAGCCTTCCCAGACGGGCGAGAAATCGAGATCCATGGCGGGCTTACTTGGCGGCCGTGCTGAACCACTTCTTGACGATCTGGTCGTAGGTGCCGTCGGCCTTGAGCTTCTCGATGGCGCCGTTCACCGCCTTGGTCAGCTCGGGCGTGTCCTTGCGAATGGCCATGCCGTATTCCTCGGTGGTGATCTGCTCGGGCAGCACCTTCAGGCCGCCGCGCGTGCGCACGTACTGGTAGGCGGCGGGCTTGCCGGTGACGGCGGCGTCGGCGCGGCCGATGTCGACGAGGTTGAACATCTCCTGGTTCTTCTCGACTTCCATCAGCTGCACCTGCGGGAATTTCTCCTTCGTGTAGCTCACCGACTTGGTGCCCACCTGCACGCTGACCTTCTTGCCGTTGATGTCGGCCGGCGTCTTGATGGCCGTGTTGCCGTCCTTCACCATCACCACGAGGCCGCCCGCGTAGTACGGCACGGTGAAGTCGACGACCTTCTTGCGCTCGTCGGTGATGTAGATGCCCGAGACGGCCATGTCGAAGCGCTTGGAGATCAGGCCCGGCACGAGGCCCTTGAAGTCGATGTCGATCCACTCGATCTTGCGGCCCAGCGTCTTGCCGATGGCCTCGACCAGCTCCACGTCGAAGCCGGTGCGCTTGCCGTTCTCCACGAACTCCATCGGCGGGAAGGTGGCGTCGGTGGCCACGCGCAGCGGCTCGCCCTGCGCATGCGCGGCACCCGCAAAACCGAAGATGGCAAGGCCGGAGAGTGCGGCGGCGACGATGGAACGGCGGGTGTTCATGGCGATGGGCTTTCGTGGTGTGAGTGGAGGTGAGAGGGAAAGAAAAGAAAGAAGAGCCGGCGTGGCTACTGCAGCGCCCGCGAGATGCGCGCCGCCGTGACGACGGTCATGTGCAGCAATGCAGCTTCCATGCCCTCGACGCGCGTGAGCGGTGCCATCAGCGTGATCGCGCCGCGCAGGCGGCGGCCCGGGGCCAGCACCGGCGCGCTCGCGCCCCACACGCCGGCGTCGACCTCGCCGTGGGTCACGGCATGGCCGGCCTCGCGGATGGCGTCGAGCTCGGCGGCGCGCTCGGCGCGGCGCTCGGGGCTTTCGCCGAGGCCGTCGAGCAGGGCGTCGCGCTGGTCGATCGGCATGTGGGCCAGCAGGCACTTGGCGCTGGCGCCGTCGCGCGCGGGCACGCTGCGGCCGCGGTCGAAGGAGCAGCGCAGCGACTGTTCGCTGTCGATCATCTCCAGGCACACGACGCGCTCGTTCACCGCCGTGACCAGCGCCACGCTCTCATGCGACTGCTGTGCCAGCGCGCGCATGTCGGCTCGCGCCGCGATCACGAGGTCGGAGTTGCCGTCGAAGCCGGTGGCCAGCTGCACGCTGACCGGGCCTGGCGAGTAGCGGCCGTCGGACTCCATCACGAAGCCCCAGCGACGCAAGGTGGCGATCTGCCGGTACAGCGTGCTTTGCGAGAGGCCCGTGGCCCGCACCAGCTCGGCCGCCGTCATCGACGCCTTGCTCTGCGCCAGCACCGACAGCACGAAGAGCGCGCGGTCGTTGGCGGGGGCGTCGGTCGGGGTCGTCATGCGGTCGATCGGATGAATGGAACCGGCGTGCAGTATCTTGCCCGCCGTTCCCACTTCCAAGCCCGTATTCCCATCGAGTGGGAATGGGCCTGCTTTTTCTTTCTACCTTCGGCTTAAGGTGCCGCCGTTCTTCGCGGCGGCGCCCGCCCTCACTTCACCATCGGCAGCTTCAGGCCCTGCTTCTTCGCGGTGGCGACGGCAATGTCGTAGCCCGCGTCGGCATGGCGCATCACGCCAGTGGCCGGGTCGTTGAAGAGCACACGCTCGATGCGCCTGGCGGCCGCGTCGGTGCCGTCGCACACGATCACCACGCCCGAGTGCTGCGAATAGCCCATGCCCACGCCGCCGCCGTGGTGCAGGCTGACCCAGGTGGCGCCGCCTGCGGTGTTGAGCAGCGCGTTGAGCAGCGGCCAGTCGCTCACCGCATCGGTGCCGTCCTTCATCGCTTCGGTCTCGCGGTTGGGGCTGGCCACCGAGCCGGTGTCGAGGTGGTCGCGGCCGATGACGATGGGCGCCTTCAGCTCGCCGTTCTTCACCATCTCGTTGAACGCCAGGCCCGCGATGTGGCGCTCGCCCAGGCCCAGCCAGCAGATGCGCGCCGGCAGGCCCTGGAACGCGATGCGTTCGCGCGCCATGTCGAGCCAGCGGTGCGTGTGCCTGTTCTCGGGGAACAGCTCCTTGATCTTGGCGTCAGTCTTGTAGATGTCCTCCGGGTCACCCGAGAGCGCCACCCAGCGGAACGGGCCCTTGCCCTCGCAGAAGAGCGGGCGGATGTAGGCCGGCACGAAGCCGGGGAAGTCGAAGGCGTTCTTCACGCCCTCGTCGAACGCCACCTGGCGGATGTTGTTGCCGTAGTCCACCGTGGGAATGCCCATGGCCTGGAAGTCGAGCATGGCCTGCACGTGCACGGCGCACGACCTGGCTGCCGCCTTCTTCAGTGCGTCATGCTGCGAGGCGTCCTTCATGGCGGCCTGCCATTGCGGCACGGTCCAGCCGGCCGGCAGATAGCCGTTGATCAGGTCGTGCGCGGAGGTCTGGTCGGTCACGAGGTCGGGCTTCAGGCCGCCGGCCTTCGCACGCTTCACCAGCTCGGGCAGGATCTCGGCCGCATTGCCCAGAAGCGCGATCGACACGGCTTCCTTCGCGTCGCAGTGCTGCTTGATGAGCTCGAAGGCGTGGTCGATGTCGCGCGCCTGCTTGTCGACGTAGCGGGTGCGCAGGCGGAAGTCGATGCTCGACTGCTGGCACTCGATGTTCAGCGACACAGCGCCGGCCAGCGTGGCGGCCAGCGGCTGCGCGCCGCCCATGCCGCCCAGGCCGGCCGTGAGGATCCACTTGCCCGCGAGACTGTTGTTGTAGTGCTGGCGGCCGGCCTCCACGAAGGTCTCGAAGGTGCCCTGCACGATGCCCTGGCTGCCGATGTAGATCCAGCTGCCGGCCGTCATCTGGCCGTACATGAAGAGGCCCTTGCGGTCGAGTTCGTTGAAGTGCTCCCAGTTGGCCCACTTCGGAACGAGGTTGGAGTTGGCCAGCAGCACGCGCGGCGCGTTCTCGTGCGTCTTGAAGACGCCCACGGGCTTGCCCGACTGGATGAGCAGCGTCTCGTCGTCGTTCAGCTCCTTCAGCGAGGCGAGGATCTGGTCGAAGCAGGCCCAGTCGCGCGCAGCGCGGCCGATGCCGCCGTACACCACCAGATCCTGCGGGCGCTCTGCCACCTCGGCGTCGAGATTGTTCTGCAGCATGCGGAAGGGAGCCTCGGTGAGCCAGCTCTTGCAGTTGAGCTCGCTGCCGCGCGGGGCGCGGATCACGCGCGTGGGGTCGTGGCGCGGGTCGGTGGCGGTGTTCAGGGCGAATTTGTCGGGAGCGTTCATGGCGGGTTCTCCTAGTCGGGGTGTGTTTTACGAGTGGCTGGGCAGGATGTCGAGCAGCGCGGCCGGCAGCTCGGCCTTCAGCGCCCACTGGCGCATGGCTTCGATGTCGGGGGCGAGGTAGCGGTCGGTCTCGAGGAAGGCGACCTTCTGGCGGATGGCGGCGAATTCGGCTTCGACCAGCGGCGAGCTCCTGAGCTTGCGTTTGAGTTCGATGCCCTGGGCGGCGGCCATCGCTTCGATGCCCACCACCACGGCCGTGTTGTTGACCATGTCGGCCAGGCGGCGACCTGCGAAGGTGGCCATCGACACATGGTCTTCCTGGTTGGCCGAGGTCGGCAGGCTGTCGACGCTGGCGGGGTGCGCGAGCGACTTGTTCTCCGAGGCGAGCGCCGCGGCCGTGACCTGCGCGATCATGAAACCCGAGTTCAGGCCGCCGTCGCGCACGAGGAAGGGCGGCAGGCCCGACAGGCCGCTGTCGAGCAGCAGCGCGAGGCGGCGCTCGGAGATCGCGCCGACTTCGCTCACGGCCAGCGCCACGATGTCGGCCGCGAAGGCGACGGGCTCGGCGTGGAAGTTGCCGCCCGAGATGACCTCGCCGGTGTCGGTGAAGACCAGCGGGTTGTCGGATGCAGCATTGGCCTCGATGACCAGCACGCGCGCGGCGTGCGCGAGGTTGTCGAGGCAGGCGCCCATCACCTGCGGGATGCAGCGCACGGAGTACGGGTCCTGCACGCGGCCGCAGTCGGCGTGCGAGGGAACGATCTCGCTGCCTTCGAGCAGCGTGCGCACCGCGCCCGCCACGGCGATCTGGCCCGGCTGACCGCGTGCGGCGTGGATTCGCGCGTCGAAGGGCTTGATGGAGCCCTGGATGGCTTCGAGCGACAGCGCGCCCGACATCAGCGCCGAGGCGAATACGTCTTCCGCGCCGAACAGGCCGGCCAGCGCGAGCGCGGTCGACACCTGCGTGCCGTTGAGCAGCGCCAGGCCTTCCTTCGGGCCGAGCACGAAGGGTTCGAGGCCGATGTGCTTCATCGCTTCGGCGCCGCTGACCACGCGGCCGTCGGCCAGCGTCGCCTCGCCTTCGCCGATCAGCACGCAGGCGAGGTGCGCGAGCGGCGCGAGGTCGCCCGAGGCGCCCACGGAGCCCTTGGCCGGGATGCGCGGCATCACGCCCGCGTTGAACAGCGCCAGCAGCGCGTCGGCCAGCGCGGGCCGCACGCCCGAGTGACCGCGCGCCAGGCTCACCGCCTTGGTCGCGAGGATCATGCGCACGACAGGCGCGGCCAGCGGCTTGCCGGTGCCCACGCTGTGCGAGAGCACCAGGTTGCGCTGCAGCTCCGCCAGGTGGTCGTTGCCGATGCGCGTGCTCGCGAGCTTGCCGAAGCCGGTATTGATGCCGTAGACCACCTGGTCGTTCTCGACGATGTGGCGCACGGCGGCCTCGGCGCGCTGCATGCCCTCGCGCACCGACGCATCGAGCGCGAGCTTCACGCCGCCGGCCTGGATGCGGCGCAGCGTCGCGAGGTCGACCTCGCCGGGCACGAGGGTCAGGGTGGCATCTGGATGGGCGGTGTTTTTGCTTGGCATGTGAACCTGTCTATACAAGTAGTTGCGAGTGAAAGCTGAGTCGATGGCGACGACAAAAAGACCTACGGCCCTTCGCGGAACACCGCGGAACCGGCTTTGCCGGGCCGCAGGTGTTGCCCCCGGCGAGGGGGTTGGCGAAGCGACACGAAGTGCGCGAAGACTGGGGGAGAGTTCATTGCTTCAGCCGAAGCTGGGGTTGCCGTCGGCTTTGAAGCGGCTACCGAGGCTGTAGCGCGAACCTGGGTGCAGGCAGCGCACCCACGTCACGGGAACATTGCGCGACCAGGTGCGGCGCGTGAGCAGGAGGCAGGGGTCGGTGGGCGTCATCGCGAGGCGCTCGGCCTGCTCGGCGTTGGGCAGCACTGCGTCGACCACGTGCTCGATCTGGTCGAAGGGCACGTTGCGCACCAGGTACTCGCTGGGCGGCGTCGCCGAGAAGTCCTGCTCCAGGTAGTCAGGCACCACCTGCGGGTTGACGAAGCGCTCCTCCAGCTGCACCGGCGTGCCGTTCTCCAGGTGCAGGCACACGCTGTGGAACACCGAGTCGCCGGCGCGCTTGTCGAGCCACGCGGCCACGTCGGGCGAGGCGGCGAGGCGCTCGACGGCGATCATCTCGCAGCGGTAGTCGTGCCCGCGCTGGCGGATCTCGCTGGCGATGTTGGCGATCTGCAGCAGCGTGGACTGCGGCTTGTTCTCCGCCACGAAGCTGCCGACGCCGGCCACGCGCACGATGCGGCCCTGCTCCACCAGCTCGCGCAGCGCGCGGTTCACCGTCATGCGCGCCATGCCGAACTGCGCGACCAGCTCGTGCTCCGACGGCAGGCGGTGGCCGGGCGGCCACGTCCCGTCCTGGATCTTGCGGGAGATGTGATCCATGACTTGCGCGTAGAGCGCGAGGGTCGGCAGGTCGCGTTTCATCGTGTCTTCGTCAATGCTCCGCCGCGACCATCGATTCGGCGCGGATTTCTTCTGTCAGGCGCGCCTTGATTTCCATGAACTCCGGCGAGGTCTTGATGGTGTAGCTGCGTGGGTGCGGGAAGTCGACCGCGATCTCGGTCTTGATGCGCCCCGGCCGCGCGCTGAACACCGCCACGCGGTTGGCCATGAAGATCGCCTCGTCGATGTCGTGCGTGACGAACAGCACCGTCTTCTGCGCCGATTCCCAGATGCCCAGCAGCAGTTCCTGCATGAGCACGCGGGTCTGGTTGTCGAGCGCGCCGAAGGGTTCGTCCAGCAGCAGCATCTTGGGGTCGTTGGCCAGCGCGCGCGCGATGGCCGTGCGCTGCTGCATGCCGCCGGAGAGCTGCTTCGGGAAGTGGTTCTCGAAGCCGCGCAGGCCGACCTTGGCGATGAAGAACTCGCTGCGCTCCTTCTGGTCGGCCTCGCTCATGCCGCGCTCGCGCAGGCCGAAGCGGATGTTCTGCGCCACCGTGAGCCACGGAAAGAGCGTGTAGCTCTGGAACACCACGCCGCGGTCGGCGCCGGGGCCTTCGATGCGCTGGCCGTCGAGCAGCACCTGCCCCGTGGTCGGGAAGTCGAGCCCCGCCACGATGCGCAGCAGCGTCGACTTGCCGCAGCCCGAGGGGCCGAGGATGGTGACGAAGTCGTTCTCCTTCACCTCGAAGTCGATCGGCTGCAGCGCCTGCGTGCGCTGGCCCTTGGCGCCGGTGAAGACGCGAGAGACGCCCTGGATGGAAAGTTGGTTCTGCGACATCACAGTGCTGCCCACGCGAAGAGACGGCGGTTGATTGCCTTGAAGGCGAAGTCGGACAAAAGGCCGATGACGCCGATCACGATGATCCCGAAGATGATCTGGCCGGTGTTCAGCAGCGCCTGGCTGTCGGTGATCATGTGGCCGATGCCCGAGGAGGAGCCGATGAGCTCCGCCACGATCACGTAGGTCCATGCCCAGCCGAGCACGAGGCGCAGCGTCTCGGCGATGCCCGGCGCCGCGCCCGGAATGAGCACGCGCGCCACGATGCCGCGGCTGTTGGCGCCCAGCGTGTAGGCGGCCTCCACGAGGTCGCGCCGCGCGCCGCCCACGGTGACGGCCACCATCAGCACGATCTGGAAGAAGGAGCCGATGAAGATCACCAGCAGCTTCTGCATCTCGCCCAGGCCCGCCCAAAGGATGAGCAGCGGAATGAAGGCCGAGGCCGGCAGGTAGCGGCAGAAGGAGACGAAGGGCTCGAAGAAGGCCTCCACGGCCTTCCATGTGCCCATGGCGATGCCCAGCGGCACGGCGAACACGGCTGCCAGCAGGAAGCCGCCGAACACGCGCCACACGGTCATGCCGATGTCGCCGATGAAGCCGTACTCGGTGAAAAGCAGCCAGCCTTCCTTGACCATGGTCGGCGGACTCGCGAGGAAGGTCGGCGGCACGAAGCCGCCGAGCGTGGCGATGGCCCACACGAGCACGAAGACGACGAAGAAGGCGAGCCCCAGCAACACGCGGGCGCGCGTGCCGATGGGCTCCAGTGGCGCGAGCGCGCGGCGGCGCGCGGGCGCGACGACAGGCACCGCTGCGGGCCTCGAGGCTGGCGCTGCGGCCACCATGGCGGACGGCATCTGCGACATCTGACAGGCCTTACTTGACGAAGCTTGCATCGAAGGTGGCCGAGAGATCTTCCGGCGCCTTGCGGATCACGCCGGCTTCCAGAAGGATGGGCGTGGCCTCCTTCATGAAGCTGGTGAGTTCGCCCGCGAAGAACTTCTGGTTGGCCGCCTTGTCCTGCCAGCGCAGGAAGGCCGACGACTTGGCGAACTGCTCGCCGCTCTGCTTGACGGCGGAGCCCATGAGCTCGTTGGACTTCTCGGGCTCGGCCTTGATCATGTCCAGCGCGTCGAAGTACGACTTGGTGAGCGCGGCGGCGGCCTTGGCGTTGGCCTTGAGCCAGGTGGGCGCGCAGCCGACCGTGTCCATCACCATCGGGTAGTCGAGCGTGGTGGCCAGGATCTTGCCGGCGGCTGGGTTGGCGCGCACGGTCGAGAGATACGGCTCGTAGGTCATGGCTGCGTCGTTCTGGCCGGCCACGAAGGCCTGGGCCGAGGCCTGCGGCGACAGCGTGGTGGTCTTCACGTCCTTCAGCGACATGCCGTTCTTGCTGAGCATCCAGGCCAGGCCGAAGTAGGGCGCGGTGCCGGGGGCGTCGACGCCGATGGTCTTGCCCTTGAGGTCGGAGAACTTGCTGACGTCACCGCGCACCGCGAGGCCGTCGGCGCCGTAGGACTTGTCCATCTGGAAGATCTGCACGATCGGCACGCCGTTGGCGTTCCAGGCCACGTGCGTCTCGACGGTGGTGGCCGCGCACTGGATGGCGCCGGAGGCCAGCGCGAGGTGGCGGTCCTTCTGCGGGATCATCTTGAGTTCGACGTCCAGGCCGTTCTTCTTGAAGATGCCGGCCTTGTCCGCCAGCGAGAGCGGCGCGAAGCCGGTCCAGCCGGACATGCCGAGCGAGATCTTCGTCAGATCCTGGGCGGCGGCCGTTCCGGCCATGCCTGCCGCACATGCGCCCGCTGCAACCAGCGAGGCGAACTTCACAACTACCGTCTTGACCATGGGTACTCCTGGGTCTGTTCTTTGAGGGAAAAAGGCTCGGCGGCGGGCCCGATGGCCGGGTAACGCACGCCTCGCATTGTTGCCAGGCGCCCCAACTTGTATATACAGGATAACCCGAAAGGCCATTTCTGGTGCATTTGCTTGGGAAATGCACCTTTTTGCTGTCTAGACAGGAGGGACGCAGGACGGCAGCAACCATTGCAAACCTCGTGCCACAGTCATATCTGTGGCGCTGGGGGACAATCGACGGCCGCCCTCTTTCCCCTCCCTTCCGACCTCCCCCGCCCGCCGCCCGTGTCCTCTCTCGCCCCCCAACCCATCGACATCTCCGGCAGCAGCGCCCCCTCCGACATCCTCCACGAGGTCTTCGGCTATGCGCAGTTCCGGGGGGCCCAGCAGGACATCGTCGACCACGTGGTGGCCGGCGGCGACGCGCTGGTGCTGATGCCCACGGGCGGCGGCAAGTCGCTGTGCTACCAGATCCCGGCGATCGCCCGGCAGCGCGCGGGCAAGGGCGTGGCGATCGTGGTGTCGCCGCTGATCGCGCTGATGCACGACCAGGTGGGCGCGCTGCACGAGGCCGGCGTGAGCGCGGCCTTCCTCAATTCCACGCTCGACTGGGAAGAGACGCAGGATGTCGAGCGCCGCATGCTGCGCGGCGAGATCACGCTGCTGTACGCGGCGCCCGAGCGGGTGAACACGCCGCGCTTCCTGTCGCAGCTCGATTCGCTGAAGGAGCGCGGCAAGCTGTCGCTCTTCGCCATCGACGAGGCGCATTGCGTGAGCCAGTGGGGCCACGACTTCCGCCCCGAGTACCGTGCGCTCACCGTGCTGCACGAGCGCTATGCCGGCGTGCCGCGCATCGCGCTCACCGCCACGGCCGACGCGCTCACGCGGGCCGACATCGTCGAGCGGCTGCAGCTGGAGGACGCGCGCCAGTTCGTCTCCAGCTTCGACCGGCCCAACATCCGCTACACCATCGTCGAGAAGAAGGACGCCACCACGCAGCTGCTGCGCTTCATCGAGCGCGAGCACGAGGGCGACGCGGGCGTGGTCTATTGCCAGTCGCGCAAGCGGGTGGAAGACGTGGCGGTGCAACTGCGCGACGCGGGCATCAACGCCCTGCCCTACCACGCGGGCCTCGACGCCGCGGTGCGCCAGCAGCACCAGGACCGCTTCCTGCGCGAGGAAGGCATCGTGATGGTGGCCACCATCGCCTTCGGCATGGGCATCGACAAGCCCGACGTGCGCTTCGTCGGCCATCTCGACATGCCCAAGAACATCGAGGGCTACTACCAGGAAACCGGCCGCGCCGGCCGCGACGGCGGCCCCGCCGACGCCTGGATGGCCTACGGCCTGCAGGACGTGGTCAACCAGCGCCGCATGATCGACGAGAGCCCCGCCGGCGAGGAATTCAAGCAGGTGATGCGCGGCAAGCTCGACGCCCTGCTCTCGCTGGCCGAGGCCAGCGACTGCCGGCGCGTGCGCCTCCTGGGCTACTTCGGCGAGAAGAGCACGCCCTGCGGCAACTGCGACAACTGCCTGAACCCGCCGCAGGTCTGGGACGGCACCGATGCCGCGCGCAAGCTGCTGAGCACCATCTACCGCGTGCAGCAGTTGAGCGGCATCAGCTTCGGCGCCGGGCACATCATGGACATCCTGCGCGGCAAGACGACCGAGAAGGTCAAGCAGTTCGGACACGAGCGCATCAGCACCTTCGGCATCGGCGCCGAGTTCAGCGAGGTGGCGCTGCGCGGCGTGCTGCGCCAGCTGATCGCCACCGGCGCGCTGGCGGTGGACGCCGAGGCCTTCAACACGCTGAAGCTCACCGAGGGCTCGCGCGCCGTGCTCAGGGGCGAGACGCCGGTGACGCTGCGCGAATCGGTGTCGTCGCCCGCCGAGCGCAAGCCCCGGCGCGAGAAGGCCGCCAAGGGCGCGCCGCCGCCGGCCGCCGCCAAGCTCGACGAGACGGGCCGCAAGCGCTTCGACGCGCTCAAGGCCTGGCGCGCCGAGGTGGCGAAGGAGCACAACCTGCCGGCCTACGTGATCTTCCACGACGCCACGCTGGCGGCCATCGCCGAGCGGGCGCCCGCCTCGCTGGAAGACCTGCAGGGCATCAGCGGCATCGGCACCAAGAAGCTCGAGGCCTACGGCAGCGAGGTGCTGCGCGTCTGCGAGAACTTCTGACGGCCTGAAGAAAAGCAGGAAGGGGCGCCGCCGTGGACACCCGCCAGATGCGCTGCGTCGTCGCGATCGCCGAGGCGGGCAGCCTCACCAAGGCGGCCGAGCGGCTGGGGCTGGCGCAGCCGGCGCTCACGCAGACGCTGAACCGGCTCGAGAAGGAGCTCGGCACGCCGCTCTTCACACGCACGCGCCGCGGCGCCGCGCTCACCGATGCGGGGCAGGCCGTCATCGACGACCTGCGCGCCAGCCTGGCCTATGGCGATGCGGCCACCGAGCGTGCCCGTGCGATGGGGGCAGGACGCGCGGGCCGGCTCACGATCGGCTTCGTCACGCATGCGGTGTACGAGGTGCTGCCGAACGCGCTGCGCCGGCTGCGCGCCGAACATCCGCAGCTCGACGTGGTGCTGCGCGAGATGAGCAACGCCGAGCAGGTGGCGGCGCTGGAAGGCGGGCGCATCGACATCGCGCTGCTGCATCCGCCGGTGTCGGTCACGGCCCGGGTGCACGAGCTGCGGCTGGGCGAGGAGCCGCTGATCGCCGCGCTGCCCGCCGCGTGGCCGCTCGACGAAGACGGCTGCGTGTCGCTCGCCGATGTCGCGCGGCACGGCCTGGTGTGGTTCCCGGAGCAGCAGATTCCCGCCCTGCGCGCACAGCTGCTGGGCGCGCTGCGACGCGCCGGCCACGAGACGCGGGTGGTGCAGGACGCCAATCGCACGCTGACGGTGCTGGCCTGCGTGGCGGCCGGGCTGGGCTGGTCGCTGCTGCCGCGCTCGGTGCGCGCGCTGCGGCACGAAGGCGTGCGCTACGCTGAGGTGCGCGACGGCGCGGGGCTGCCGGCCTTCGAGCTTTCGGCGCTGTGGCTGGCGCGCTCTCGGCCCACCTTCGCCGACGCGTTCGCGGCCATGCTGCGCGGCTGAGGCTGCGGCCTCAATCGAGCTGGATCTTGTTGTCCTTCGCGAGCTTGGTCCACTTGGCGATCTCGGCGCGGCGGAAGCTGTCGAGCTCGGCGGGGCTGGAGCCGATCACCTCGGCGCCCAGCGCTTCGAGCCGGCTGCGCACTTCCGGGTCCTTGAGCGCGGCGGCGAATTCCTTCGACAGGCGCTCCGCCACCGGCGCGGGCGTGCCGGCCGGCACGAACACCGCGTTCCATTCGTAGACCTCGTAGCCGGGCAGTCCGGCCTCGGCCACGGTGGGCAGCTGCGGCAGCGCGGGCGCATGCGCCTTGCCGGTCACGGCCAGCGGGCGCAGCTTGCCGTCCTTGATGAAGGGCATGCTCGAAGCCAGGCTGGCGAAGAACACCGGCACATGCCCCGACATCACGTCGGTGAGCGCCGGGCCGCCGCCCTTGTAGGCCACGTGCGTCATCTGCACGCCCGCCATCGATGCGAACAGCTCACCCGCCAGATGCTGCGCCGAACCGTTGCCCGACGATGCGTAGTTGATGCCGCCCGGCTTCGCCTTGGCCTGCGCGATCAGGTCGGCAACGCTCTTGAACGGCGCCGACGGGTTCACCACCAGCACGTTGGGCACCTTCACCAGCAGCGACACCGGCGCCAGTTCGCGCAGCGTGTCGAAGGGCATCTTGCGCAGCGCCGGGTTCTGCGCGTGATTGGAGGCGTCGAGCAGCACGGTGTAGCCGTCGGGCGCGCTCTTGGCGACGAGGTCGCCGCCGATGGCGCCGCCCGCGCCGCCGCGGTTGTCGATCACCACCGGCTGGCCCAGCTTCGCCGAGAGCCTGGGCGCCACGATGCGCGCCACCGCGTCGACCGTACCGCCCGGCGGATAGCTCACGACCAGCCGCACGGGCTTGGACGGCCACGCCTGGGCATGCGCGCCCAGGCTGCCCATCAGCAGGGCTGCGCCGGCGAGCGCGAGCGGAACGGCGCGCAAGAGCCGCGCGCGGGTGATTTCATTGGTCATCTCTGATGTCTCCTGTCTTGAACTTGAAAAGCAGCGCCGGCGTGTCGACCAGGATGCGTCGACGCACGGCGGCCTCGGGCACCCAGCCGGCGAGCGTCGCGTGGGCGGTTGTGTAGTCGGCGATCTCGCGGTGCTGGGTGTGGGGCCAGTCGCTGCCCCACATCAGCCGCTCGGGGCCGAAGGCTTTCAGCAGCGCCTGCGCGGCGTCATGCGCGCAGGCATCGGTGGACGCGGGCCAGTTGCGGTAGGCGGCCGAGAGCTTGACCCAGATGCGCTCGCAGTCCGCGGCGCCGAGCAGCCAGGCGAAGCCTTCATCGTCGGCGGGCGCCGATGAGGGACGGCCGAAATGGTCGACGACCAGCGCGCACCCGGCATCGAGCACAGGCTGCGCGGCCAGCGCGAGGTCGCGCGACTCGCGATGCAGCTCCACATGCCAGCCCAGCGCATTCACGCGGGTGAAGAGCCGTTGCCAATCGGGCCGGGCGAGCTCGGGCATCGGCATGCCCACGATGTTGAGGCGGATGCCGACGATGCCGGCTTCGGCCATGGCCTGCAGCGTGGCGTCGTCCACCCGCGGATCGACCACCGCGACGCCGCGCAGGCGGGCGGGGGCCGCGCGCAGCGCGTCGATCAGGAAGCCGTTGTCGGTGCCGAGGAAGCTGGGCTGCACCAGCACCCCGTGCGAGACGCCGTGCGCATCGAGCAGCGAGAGGTACTCGTCCAACGTCGCCTCGTAGTCGGGCGCGTGCCGGCGCGTCGCCGCCAGGGGCAGGCCACGCGCGAACACGTGGGCGTGGCTGTCGATGGCGGTGATGGGGGAAGGCACGGCGGCGGCGTCTCTGTCGGAATCGTTGTGCGTCCGCGGAAAAGCGGACGTGGGCGAGTATCCGAAGGACGACGCCTGCCGGGAACGGGTCTCCCGGTTGCGTTTGGATAAGCGCGGCTTATGACGCCGCTCAGTTCGACGTCAGGGGCAGCACGACCGGCACGGGCCGCGTGAGCAGGTCGACGTAGAGCTCGAAGAAGCGCGCGTTGTCGAACTTCTTCACCACCGTCATCTTCTGCAGCGTCGGCCCCGCGGGCTGCGAGGAATAGCCGATGGAGCGGCCGTTGTCCGCCGCGCCCGGCTTGGCGATGACGTCGACGTAGCGGTCCACCGTCTGCGTGGCGTAGCTCGGGTCGATCAGGTAGGCCAGCGTGAGCGTGTCCCAGATGTTCTGCGTGTAGTTCGGGTTGGTCTCGAAGCCGTTCTTGCCGTCGAAGCCGTAGCCGTTGAGCTTCTGGAACACGTCGGTCACAGCCGTGGGCTTGGCCGGGTGCGCGATGCGGTCGTAGATGGGCTTGGTGAGGAACACGGTGTCGGTCACGTCCAGCGGCACCACCACCTGCGGAATGGGCAGCCGCACCACGAACTGCGCCGCGTCGGGGTCGAACCACCAGTTGAACTCGGCCGCCTTGGTGGTGTTGCCGGGCACGTCGATGGCGCCGCCCATGTAGATGATCTTCTTGATGAGCGGGACGATCTCGGGGTTCTGCTTCACCGCGAGCGCGATGTTGGTGAGCGGGCCGATGGCCAGAATGGTGATCTCGCCGGGGTTGGCCTTCACGGTGTCGACGATGAAGTCGACAGCCGTCTTGCGCTGCACCACCGTGTGCTTCGCGAAGCCGTCGGGCGAGGGCTTGAGGTCGGCATCGGTCCTGGGCTCGGGGCCGCCCCAGGCGCCGAGGTAGCCGTCGCCGCCGGCACCGGCGGCCATCTCGGCCTCGACGTCGGCAAAGGTGTGGTTCAGCGCGTAGTTCGCGCCCGAGTAGATGCCGATGCGGTCGCCCACGCCCAGGCGCTCCACCGACATCAGCGCGTCGGCCACGCCCTGTTTGAGCCACTGGTTGCCCGAGACCACGCTGATGCCCATGACCCGCACCTTGCCCTCGGCCTGCAGCTGCGCGGCCATCACGCCGAGCTGGCCGTCGTCGCTCATGGTGTTGTAGTCGCTGTCGATGATGATCTTCTGCGGACCGGCGCTGCCGCCGCCCGATCCACCACCGCCCCCAGCGCCCCAGCCCGGACCGAGGCCGATGCCCGAGCCTCCGTTCCCGCCGCCTCCGCAGCCCGCCAACGTCGTGATGACGGCGATCAACATCGCCCCGATCCATTTGCGCATCGTGTCTCTCCTGGTACTAGGAAGTTGGTTCTCAGATGGGCCAAGTCCTGCCACTCCGAGATACAAACGTTTGCGCAAAGCTTTGCGCAAACGTTTCACCCACTCTACGGCGCGAGTGACGGGGGTGGCAAGCGCCAGCGCTAGGGGTTTTCCGCGAGCCGAAAGGAGGCCCTGGCAGCGCTCAGAACTGCTCGGGCGGCGCGCGGTGTCTCAGGCCGGATCGGGCACGCCGACCAGGCGGTTCTCGCGCAGCGGCGAGCGGCCTCGCAGATAGGGCTGCTCCGCTTCAGGCTCGGTCGCCTTCTCCAGGCCCTGCACGGTCGTCTTGGCGGAGACGGAACAGGAGCCCGAGCTGCGCAACGCGAGCGCGGCAGCGAGCCGCGCCTCGGCCTTGTCGCCAAGCTGGTGATTGAAGTCGTCAGCCACGACACAGCCGGCATTGGGCGCCATGCCGTCGCCGTAGTCGCCCTCGCCCTTCTGGTTCACCCCCTTGAACTGGATCGCGAAGTAGGTGGTGCCGCAGTTGTCCTGCGGATAGAAGCCATAGGGCTTGCCGCAAGTGGTGCCGCCGACGAGATTGACGGTGACACCCACGCCGCGCAGGCTGTTGACGACCGACTCGCTCGCCGAGCAGGTGTCGGGACCGGTGAGCACGGTCACGCGCGAGAGGCCCAGCCAAGGCAACGCCTGGCCGCTGCGGCTGGTGGCCGTGAAGGGCGTGAGCGTCTGCGCGACCGTGAGGTGGAACGGGTTCTTGTCGTTGAAGACCAGCTGCTCGAAGGTCTTGCCGGCTGTCACCGACGGCGACGCGATCATGTAGGCCAGCCGGCTGGCGATGAGCAACTGGCCGCCGCCGTTGTAGCGCATGTCGAGCACCAGGTCCTGGATGCCGGCGCCCTGCTTGAAGGTGTTCACCGCATTGATGAGCTGGGTCTCGGACGTGGTGATGTGGTCGTTGAACAGCAGATAGCCCACGCGGCCGTTGCCGGTGTCGATGACCTGCACGTTCTGCACCGGCGTGCTGGTGATCTTCGCGGCCGTCAGCTGCACCGGCGACTGCGCGACGCCGTTCACCTCGAAGGTGAAGGTGTGCGATTCGCCGATGGCCTTGGGCGAAAGCGCTCCGTTGATCGCGTTGACGTTGGCCGTGCCGGTGCTGCTGACGACGTTGATGCCGTCGATGGTGAGGATCTTCGCGCCGCGCAGCAGGCCGGCATTGGTGGCGGGCGAGTTCGGCTCGACGAAGGCGATGCGGATGTCGCGCGGCGGCGAGCTGCGTATCGCGGCCGTCTCCATGCCGTAGCCGGCGGAGACGCCGCCCTGCGTGAGCTGGCGGTACGCCTCGGTGTCGTAGGTGAAGTGGAAGCGGTCCTTGGCGCGGCCCGAGGGCGTGGTGGCCGTCGTCTTGAGCACGTTGAACCAGGTGATGGGCGTGGCGTAGTCTGCGGCCTTGAGGGTGGTGGGCACTTCGCCGTACCAGAGGTAGGTTTCGTCGATCCAGCCGCGCACCCAGCTTTTTTCATTGTCGAGCGTGCCGCCGCGGTCGGGGTAGGCCGCATTGGTGTCCGGGTTGATGCCGCTGCGCGGCGATGCGCACAGTCCCGCGACGGTGGCCGAGGCAACGATGCCGTCGCCGCTGCTCGGGGGAGTTGTTGCCGGTGGTGTCGTGGTGCCGGGGATCAGGCCGATCGGCAAGCCACCGCCGCCGCCCCCTCCTCCGCCGCCACCGCAGCCCGCCAGAAGGAACGCGGCAGCGAGCGCCGCGCCGGCGGCAGCCCATGCACCAGGAAGCGGCGGCCGCCGCGCGTCGTCGACCTTGCGAGATCCCACCATGCGCTCCTCCTCGTGCCCGCGATGGCGGGCGGATGTTTTCGTTCTGCGCGGCGACGGCCGCCCGCGCCTTCGGCTTGCCGCTGGAGCCTGAGCTACTGCACGAAGCCCATGCCGCGCGATTCGCGCACTTCGGGCTTGATGCGGTGCTCGGCTTCGAGCTGGTCCAGGAACTCGCTAGCGGAGAACTCCGTGGCCAGGATATCGGTCTGCCTTTTCACCGCCGCGAAATCGCCCGGGCACAGCTGCCCCAGCGCTGCGAGGCGCGAACGCATGGCAGCCGTCATGAGCTCGGCGTCGCCCGCGAGCGCCTCGGTGACGAACATGCGCTCGCGCTGCGCCGGGGTGAGCGGCATGAACTTGATCTTGAAGGTGAAGCGCCGCAGCGCCGCCTGGTCGAGCCGGTCGAGCAGGTTGGTGGTGCAGACGAAGACGCCGTTGAAGCGCTCCATGCCCTGCAGCATCTCGTTGACCTCGGTGACCTCGTAGGTGCGCTGCGCCCCGCGCCGGTCCTGCAGGAAGCTGTCGGCCTCGTCGAGCAGCAGCACCGCCTTTTCGGTCTCGGCCTCGCGGAACATGGCGGCCATGTTCTGCTCGGTTTCGCCGACGTACTTGCTCATGAGGTCGCTGGCCTGCTTCACGATGAGCGGGCGGCCGATCGAGCGGGCGATGTGCTCGGCCAGCGCCGTCTTGCCGGTGCCCGGCGCGCCGTAGAAGCACAGCGTGCCGTGACCACGCGCCTTCAGCGCCTCGACGATGCGCGGGATCTCGAAGCGGGTCTCGACATTGAGCATGTCGAGGTCGTAGGTAGTGACGCTGCGGCGGTCGCCACGCGAGGCATCGGCGGTGCCGAGGGCGAGGTCGGCGTTGCGCAGCTGGCGTTCGATGAGCGCTTCCATCGAGGCGCCTTCGGCGCCGGCCAGTCCGGCGAAGCGCACCGCCGTACGGATCTGCGCGGGCGTGAGGCCCTTGCGCTCCGCGAGCTTGGCGGTGAAGGCTTCGGACACGACCACGCCTTCGAGCGTCTTCTTCACGAGCTGCTCGCGCGCGCCGGGCGGCGGCGACTTGAGCTCGAGGTGATAGGCGAAGCGCCGGCGGAAGGCCGGGTCGATCTGCTCGATGCGGTTGGTGACCCACAGCGTGGGCACCGGGTTGGCCTCCAGGATCTGGTTGACCCACGCCTTGCCGCTCACGCTGCCGCTGGTGGGCGCGGGAATCTGCTCGGCGCGCGCCATGAACTGCGCGGCCTCGGTGCTGATGGGCGGGAACACGTCCTCGACCTCGTCGAACAGCAGCGCGGCCTGCGCGCTGCCCTTGAGGAACACCTGCGCGATCTGCAGCGAGCGATAGCGGTCGCGGCCGCTGAGCGAATTGCCGTCGCGGTCCGCGTACTCGACCTCGAAGAGCTCGAGCCCGGCCGCCTGCGCCACGACCTTCGCGAGCTCGGTCTTGCCGGTGCCTGGCGGGCCGTAGAGCAGCACGTTGACACCGGGCTCCTTGCGCGCAACGGCGGCACGCAGCAGCGTGACGAGCATCTGCGCGTCTTCCTGCACGAAGGAGAAGTCCTGCGGCGTGAGCGCGCTCTTGGCCGAGGGGCGCGTGAACACGGCCATCAGCTCGTTGTGGTCGCGGTACTCGCGCATGAGCACCGGCGGCAGCTTCTCGCTGACCTTCATCAGGTCGGCGAGGTCGGTGATGTTGTGCTCCGAGATGAGGTTCTCGACGAGCCCGATGCGCTCGAGCCGCGAGCCCGCGCGCAGCGCCTCGCCCACGTCGCTCGCGTTCACGCCTGCGATGTCGGCGATGGCGGCATAAGCCTCGGGTGCGTTGTTGACCTTGAACTCGACCAGCAGCGAGCGCAGGTCGCGCTGGTAGCGCGCGAGCGTGCCGTACAGCAGCAGCGCACGCTCGGCCTTGTTGAGCTGCAGCAGGCCCGCGAGCGCGTCGATGTTCTTCTCGACCAGCGTCGATTGCTTGCGCAGCGCGTGCGTGAGCCAGTCGCGCGTAACGGCCAGCACCGAAAGCAGGTCCTTGGGCTGGTCCTTCGCGTATTCGTCGAGATAGAAGAAGAGCGTGCCTTCCTCGTACGGGCCGCGCCACACGCCGTGACGCTCCAGCAGCGTGCGGCCATCGAAATCTTCGACGCCCTTCCAGGCTTCGTTGCCGGCACAGCGTCGCCCGAGGAATTCACGCAGCCGCTGCAGTACCGCGGCAGGCCACACGAGATGCCGCCCGGTGAGCGAGAGCAGCCCGTTGATATCGCGCCGCACGTTGAAGCGCGGCCCCTGCTTGGCTGCGAGCGTGAGCACGAAGTGCGAGCACATGAGCTCGAGCACCGGTGCCTCCTTGAGTCCGGGCGACGGCAATGCCTGCCCGCGTACCGCAGCAGCCACGACATCGACACCCGCACGCTTGACCATCAGGCAACCTCCAACGAGGACAATTTCGGAGAGACCATAACGCAGACTTTTGGCTTCGGGAAGACCGTGAAACGGGAAAAACCCTGATGGGTGCGATTCCAGCCACAATGCGCGCCATGGTCGGAATCCAGGAAATCGAACGCGCCGCGGCGCGGCTCCAGGGGCAGGTGCTCAACACGCCGTGCGTGGAGTCGCGCACCCTTTCGGAAATCGTCGGCGCTCAGGTGTTCCTGAAATTCGAGAACCTGCAGTTCACATCCTCGTTCAAGGAGCGGGGGGCATGCAACAAGCTGGTGGATCTTTCGGAGAACGGTACACGCGGAGTGATCGCCATGTCTGCCGGCAACCATGCGCAGGGTGTGGCCTATCACGCGCAACGCCTCGGCCTGCGGGCGCTGATCGTGATGCCGCGCTTCACGCCCGGCGTGAAGATCGAACGCACGCGCGGCTTCGGCGCCGAGGTGGTGCTGCACGGCGACACGCTGGAAGCGGCGCGCACCCATGCCTTCGAGCTTGCGCAGCGCGAGGGGCTGACCTTCGTGCATCCCTACGACGACGAGGCGATCATCGCCGGCCAGGGCACCGTGGCGCTGGAGATGCTCGACGCCGTTCCCGATTTCGACGCGCTGGTGGTGTCGGTCGGTGGCGGCGGGCTGATCGCGGGCATGGCAGTGGCCGCGCGCGAACGCAAGCCGGACATCGAGATCGTCGGCGTGCAGACCACGCGCTTTCCGGCGATGGTCAACGCCGTCAAGGGTACCCACCATGCGCAGGGCTCGAGCACCATCGCCGAAGGCATCGCGGTCGGTACACCCGGTGTGCTGACGCAGCAGATCATCGCGAGCAAGGTCGACGACCTGCTGCTGGTGGATGAAGGCGATATCGAGCAGGGCGTGCTGATGCTGCTGGAGATCGAAAAGACCCTGGTCGAGGGTGCGGGTGCTGCCGGGCTGGCGGCGCTGATACGGCACCCCGAGCGCTTCCGGGGCAAGCGCGTGGGACTGGTGCTGTCGGGTGGCAACATCGATCCGCTGCTGCTGGCGGCCATCATCGAGCGCGGCATGGTTCGGGCGGGGCGGCTGGCGCGCATCCGGGTGAGCGCACGCGACGTGCCGGGTTCGCTGGCCCACATCACGGCCACTGTGGCCGAAGCGGGCGCTAACGTCGACGAGGTTCATCACCAACGCGCCTTCACCATGCTGGCGGCACAGAACGTCGATGTCGAGCTGGTCCTGCAGACCCGCGGACGGGCCCACCTGGCCAGCGTGCTGTCCGCGCTGAAGGGCGCCGGCTTCGAGGCCGAAGAGCAGCATTGAGCTGCAAGATCAAGCCCGCAAGGCGCTGTTTGGGGGCTCGCATCCCCCTAGAACGGCTCCGGACGGCCCGCCGGTAAAATGCCATCAGTTTGTCAATTGCGTATTCGAGGAATTTCCCGATGTCCAATCCCACTCCCGTCGAGCCGAGCCACAGCGCGGCCGTCGAACATGACGCTGTCGAGTCGGTCGTTCACCTGATGCCGCTGGTGCTTCCGCTGGCCGGCGGCGTGCTGATGCTGCTGCTGGCATCCATCGCCGTCTACATGGCCTGACGCTGACAGGCGTTAGCGCCTTTGTCCGCGGGCGGTGCGGCCCGCGCTGACGCAATCTCCCGAAGCGAAACGTTTTCTCAAACGGACCTCCGTGCCTGAGCTGGCGCGGCGTCCCGTTCGGAAAGACGATTTTTCAACTTAGGAGATTTTCCGATGAACGCACCCACGATGAAGGGCCTCACCATTCAGGCGCCCTCATACGTCAAGAACGCGAAACTGATTGCCTGGGTGGCCGACATGGCCGCGCTGTGCAAACCCGAAGCCATCCACTGGTGCGACGGAAGCAAGGAAGAGTACGACCGCCTGTGCCAGCAACTGGTCGACGCCGGCACCTTCAAGAAGCTCAACCCCGCCAAGCGGCCCAATTCCTTCCTCGCGGTGTCCGACCCGAGCGACGTCGCGCGAGTGGAAGATCGCACCTACATCTGCTCCGAGCAGAAGGAAAACGCCGGCCCCACCAACAACTGGATGGCTCCCGCCGAGATGCGCGCGACCCTGCAGCCGCTGTTCGACGGCTGCATGAAGGGCCGAACGATGTACGTCGTGCCGTTCAGCATGGGCCCTCTGGGTTCGCCGATCGCGCACATCGGCATCGAGCTCTCCGACTCGCCCTACGTGGCGGTCAACATGCGCATCATGACCCGCATGGGCAAGGCCGTTTACGACGTGCTCGGCGCCGACGGCGAGTTCGTGCCCTGCGTGCATACCGTGGGTGCACCGCTCGAGCCTGGCCAGAAGGACGTGTCCTGGCCGTGCAACAAGACCAAGTACATCGTTCACTACCCCGAGACGCGCGAGATCTGGAGCTACGGCTCGGGCTACGGCGGCAACGCGCTGCTGGGCAAGAAGTGTTTCGCGCTGCGCATCGCTTCCAACATGGGCCGCGATGAAGGCTGGCTGGCCGAGCACATGCTCATCCTCGGCGTGACGAGTCCCGAGGGCAAGAAATACCACGTGGCGGCGGCTTTCCCCAGCGCCTGCGGCAAGACGAATTTCTCGATGCTGGTGCCGCCTGCGGGCTTCGAAGGCTGGAAGGTTACGACCATCGGCGACGACATCGCCTGGATCAAGCCCGGCAAGGACGGTCGCCTCTATGCGATCAACCCGGAGGCTGGTTATTTCGGCGTGGCGCCCGGCACCAACATGCTGACCAATCCGAACTGCATGGACAGCCTGCACCACGACGTGATCTTCACGAACGTGGCACTCACCGATGACGGCGACGTGTGGTGGGAAGGCATGGAGCAGGACACCAAGACGCTGCCCGGGCATCTCACCGACTGGCAAGGCAAGGACTGGACCCCGCAGATCGCGAAGGAAACCGGCGCCAAGGCTGCGCACCCGAACTCGCGTTTCACCGTGGCCGCGACGAACAACCCCGCGCTGGACGATGCCTGGGACGACCCGAAGGGTGTGGCGATCGACGCGTTCATCTTCGGTGGCCGCCGGTCGACCACCGTGCCGCTGGTGACCGAGGCCCGCAACTGGGTCGAGGGTGTCTACATGGCAGCGACCATGGGTTCGGAAACCACCGCTGCCGCAGCCGGCCAGCAAGGCGTGGTGCGCCGCGACCCGTTCGCGATGCTGCCGTTCATGGGCTACAACATGAGCGACTACTTCCAGCATTGGCTCGATCTGGGCAAGAAGCTGGAAGCTGCTGGCGCGAAGTTGCCGAAGATCTACACGACCAACTGGTTCCGCAAGGGAGCTGATGGCAAGTTCGTCTGGCCAGGCTATGGCGAGAACATGCGTGTGCTGAAGTGGATGATCGATCGTGTCGAAGGTAACAAGACCGAAGGCGTGGATCACATCACCGGCGTGAGTCCGCGCTATGAGGATCTGAACTGGACTGGCTTGAATTTCAGCGCGGAGCAATTCGCTACTGTGACGAGTATCGACAAAGCTGCATGGCAGGCCGAGTTGAAGCTGCATGCGGAGCTGTTCAAGCAGCTCGAGCATCATCTCCCGAAGGAGCTTCCGGAGACCAAGGCTGCGATTGAGCAGCGCTTGGCTGCTTGATAGCAAGCTGCTTCAAAAAAGCAAAAGCCCGATGGAAATCCATCGGGCTTTTTTATTTGTGCGCACTTCTCAGCAGAGCGGCATAGGCTACCAAGTCGGTTGGCTGCGGGGTTGGTGCAGTTAGCGCCGCGAGTAATTCAGTTCTCGCAGTCGCTGTGTAGCCCGTTTTAGTCCGTCTCCTGGCGTTTTTTCTTGTTTGTGCTGTGCAAAGCAAAAACCCCCGATCGCGATGGAC
>NZ_RXFT01000006.1 GCF_003952165.1 Variovorax guangxiensis
AAGGAGATGAAGCGCACCGGCAAGGTCGTGGTCATCGGCTACGACTCGGGCAAGCAGCAGAAGAACGCGATCATGGACGGCAGCATGGCCGGCGCCATCACGCAGAACCCGGTGGGCATGGGCTACAAGACCGTCGAGATGGCGGTGAAGGCCGTCAAGGGCGAGAAGCTGCCGAAGATCGTCGACACCGGTTTCTTCTGGTACGACAAGACCAACATCGCCGATCCCAAGATCGCGGCTGTGCTCTACGACTAGGCGGAACGCGGACAGCCGAACGCAGAAGTAAGACAAAAGCGACGCGAAGGACGCGAAAAAGGGCAAAAGAACCAGATCAACTTTTTTGACTTCTTTTGCGACCTTCGCGAAACCTTCGCGTCCTCTGCGTCCGGCTGCCCGATCCCTCTCCGACCCTCCAGACAAATTCCAATGACCATCGTCCGCTCCATGCGCGTGCTAGACGTGCGCTTCCCCACTTCGCAGCATCTGGACGGCTCGGATGCGATGAACCCCGACCCCGACTATTCAGCGGCCTACGTCGTGCTGGAGACAGACCAGCCCGGACTCGAAGGCCACGGCCTCACATTCACCATAGGCCGCGGCAACGAGATCTGCTGCGCAGCCATCGAGGCCATGCGGCACCTGGTGGTGGGGCTCGACCTTGCATGGGTGGCCGAGGACATGGGGCGCTTCTGGCGGCATGTGACTTCCGACAGCCAGCTGCGCTGGATCGGCCCCGACAAGGGCGCGATCCACCTTGCGACGGGCGCGATCGTCAATGCGATGTGGGACATCTGGGCCAAGTCCGAAGGCAAGCCCGTGTGGCAGCTGGTGGCCGACATGTCGCCCGAGGAACTGGTGCGCTGCATCGACTTCCGCTACATCACCGACTGCATCTCGCCCGACGAGGCGCTCGCACTGCTGCGCGAAGCATCGAAGGGCAAGCAGGAACGCATCGCCACGCTGAAGGCCGAGGGCTACCCCTGCTACACGACCTCCGCCGGCTGGCTGGGCTATCCCGACGAGAAGCTGCGGCGGCTCGCGCAGGAGGCGATCGACGCGGGCTTCAGCCACATCAAGCTCAAGGTGGGGCGCGACCTGCAGGACGACATCCGCCGACTGAAGGTGGCGCGCGAAGTGCTCGGGCCCGACAGGCACCTGATGATCGACGCCAACCAGGTGTGGGAAGTGGGGCAGGCCATCGACTGGGTGCGGCAGCTCGCCTTCGCGAAGCCGTGGTTCATCGAAGAGCCGACCAGCCCCGACGACGTGGAAGGCCACCGCAGGATCCGCGAGGGCATCTCGCCGGTGAAGGTGGCCACCGGCGAGATGTGCCAGAACCGCATCATGTTCAAGCAGTTCATCATGCGCGGCGGCATCGACGTGGTGCAGATTGACGCCTGCAGGCTGGGGGGCGTGAACGAGATCCTGGCGGTGATGCTGATGGCAGCGAAGTACAAATTGCCCGTGTGCCCGCACGCGGGCGGCGTGGGGCTGTGCGAGTACGTGCAGCACCTGTCGATGATCGACTACCTCTGCATCTCGGGCACGCGCGAGGGCCGGGTGGCCGAGTACGTCGACCATCTGCACGAGCATTTCGTGGAGCCCTGCGAGGTTCGCAACGCGGCCTACATGCCGCCCAAGGGCGCGGGCTTCTCGATCACGATGAAGCCGCAGTCGCTGGAGCAGTACCGCTTCAAGGGATAGACAGCAAGGAAAGGCATCGACAGGCATGGACCTGCATCTGAAGGACAAGGTGGTGATCGTCACTGGTGGCGGCAGCGGCATCGGCGCGGCCATCTCGATGACGCTGGCGCAGGAAGGAGCGGTGCCGGTGATCTTCGGCAAGAACCCGCTCGATGCGCCTTTCGAGGAAGCGCTGCGCAAGCTGCAGCCTCGCACGCGCTTCTTCCAGCTCGAACTGATGGAAGAGGCCGCCTGCGTCAAGGCCATTGCCGACACGGCCACCGCGTTCGGCCGCATCGACGGGCTGGTCAACAACGCGGGCGTGAACGACAGCGTGGGGCTCGAGGCGGGGCGCGATGCCTTCGTTTCTTCGCTCGAACGCAACCTGATCCACTGCTATGTGATGGCGCACCATTGCCTGCCGCACCTGAAGGCCAGCAAGGGCGCCATCGTCAACATCTCGTCGAAGACGGCCGTCACGGGACAAGGCAACACCAGCGGCTACACGGCGGCCAAGGGCGCGCAGCTGTCGCTCACGCGCGAGTGGGCGGCTTCATTGCTGGAAGACGGCGTGCGCGTGAACGCGGTGATCCCGGCTGAAGTGATGACGCCGCTCTACCAGCGCTGGATTTCCGCCTTCGACGAACCCGACCGCAAGCTGGCCGACATCACCGACAAAATCCCGCTGGGCCGGCGCATGACCACGCCCGAGGAGATCGCGGACAACGTCGTGTTCCTGCTCTCGGAGCGCGCCTCGCACACCACGGGGCAATGGGTGTTCGTGGATGGCGGCTACACGCATCTCGACCGGGCGTTGACCTGATCGTTTCGCAGTCTCGACTGGAGTTGTGCATGCGCCATTTCCTTGCGCTGGATTTGAAGGACGACCCGGCACTCATCGCCGAATACGAGGCTTATCACCGCGATATCTGGCCCGAGGTGCGCGCGCATCTGCATTCGCATGGCGTGACGGCCATGGAGATCCATCGGCTCGGCACGCGCATGGTGATGCTGATGGAAACCGACGACGCCCGCTATGACGCCCAGGCGATGGCGCTCGCTACGCGCACCGACCCGAAGATCAGGCAGTGGGAAGAGCTGATGTGGAAGTTCCAGGTGCCCACGCCATGGACGCCGGAAGGCGAGAAATGGACTGCAATGAGGCGGATATTCTGTTTGTAATCAAAAGATTCAAATTTGATCGGGGATCGGTATTTTTGCCATGTGTTTACATTTGCTGGGCAAAATGCCGCCATGCCAAATATTGCATCCATTCTTAAATCGGAGATTTCGCGCGTGGCCCGCAAGGAAGTTCGCGCGGAAATGGAAACCCTCAAGAAGGCATCTGTTCACCATCGCGCGGCCATCGCTGCATTGCGCCGCCAGATAAGCTCGCTGGAAAAGGAACTGCGCAATGTCGCCAAGGGCACGTCGCGCGGCGCGCGCGCGAGCGAGCCCGACGAGTCCGGCGAAGACGGACCGAAGCGCAGGTTCAGCGCGGGCAGGCTGGCTTCCCACCGGGCGAAGCTGGGTATCTCCGCTGCTTCCTACGGAAAGCTGGTGGGCGTGTCGGGCCAGACGATCTACCACTGGGAACAGGGCAAGGCCCGGCCCCGGGCCGCGCAGCTCGAAAGCCTCGCCTCCGTGCGCGGACTGGGCAGGCAGCAGGTGGCGCAGCGGCTGGGCGAGGCCGAGTAGCCCGCCTCAGCCCTTCAGCCCTGTTTTCTTCCTGCGTCAGTGATCGTGATGCAGGTAGCTCGCCTGCCTCGGCAGCCTCAGGCTCACGAGGAAGGCGATGACCATCATCGCGCTCACGTACCAGAAGAAGGCCGACTCGTGTCCCAGTGACTTGAGCCCCAGCGCCACGTATTCGGCCGAGCCGCCGAAGATCGCGTTCGCGACCGCGTAGGCCAGCCCCACGCCCAGGGCGCGCACTTCGGGCGGGAACATCTCCGCCTTCACGATGCCGCTGATCGAGGTGTAGAAGCTCACGATGGCCAGCGCCGCGATGATGAGAACGAAGGCCAGCACGGGGCTGGTCGTGTGCTGCAGCGCGGTCAGGATGGGCACCGTCGTCAGCGCGCCGAGGCCGCCGAACAGCAGCATGTTGTTGCGCCGCCCGATGCGGTCGGACAGCGCGCCGAACACCGGCTGCATGCACATGTAGACGAAGAGCGCGCAGGTCATCACGTAGCTTGCCGTCTTGATCGGCAGGTGCACCGTGTTCACGAGGTACTTCTGCATGTACGTGGTGAAGGTGTAGAAGATCAGCGAGCCGCCGGCCGTGTAGCCCAGCACCGTGAGGAACGCCGGCGTGTGGTGCCTGAAGAGGCCGCCGATGCTTCCGGCTTCCTTGTTCTTCCTGGCCTCGTCGGTCTGCGTCTCGTGCAGCGTGCGGCGCAGCAGCAGCGCCACCACCGCCGCGATGGCGCCGATCACGAAGGGAATGCGCCAGCCCCAGGCCTTGAGCTCGGCCTCGGTCAGCAACTGTTCGAGCACCACGATCACCAGCACCGCGAGCAGTTGCCCGCCGATCAGCGTGACGTACTGGAAAGAAGAGAAGAAGCCGCGCTGGCCGCGCAGCGCCACCTCGCTCATGTAGGTGGCGGTGGTGCCGTATTCGCCGCCCACCGAGAGCCCCTGGAACAGCCGGCATACCAGCAGCAGGAAAGGCGCCCACGCGCCGATCTGCGCATAGGTGGGCAGGCAGGCGATGACGAGCGAGCCGCCGCACATCATCGTCACCGAGATCAGCATCGAGGTCTTGCGCCCGAGCCGGTCGGCAAGGCGCCCGAAGAGCCAGCCGCCGATGGGCCGCATGAGGAAGCCGGCCGCGAACACGCCGGCGGTGTTCAGCAGCTGCGCGGTGGGATCGGACTTGGGAAAGAAGGCCGGCGCGAAGTACAGCGCCGAGAAGGCGTACACGTAGAAGTCGAACCACTCGACCAGGTTGCCGGAGGAGGCCGCCATGATCGCGAAGACGCGGTGGCGCTTTTCTTCTGCCGTGTAGTGCGGGGGAGATGAAGCAGAGGAGGCCACTGGGCCTCCCGAGGTAGGCGTGACTGCGCTCATGGTGCCTTCTTGTGCCGTGCAGGCAATGTTGTTGTTTCCAAAACATTCTGCGCCGGCACGAAGGGACCGCGTGTCGGCCGATGCCGCATCGGCCTACCTCCGCAGGGGCCTTCCGGTGAAGCCCTGCAGGCTCAGAAAGTACCCGGCAGCAGGATGCTCGAATCGACCTCGTCGATGTTCGTGCGGCCGCAGAAGGCCATCGTGATGTCGAGCTCCTTCTGGATGATCTGCAGCGCGCGCGTCACGCCCTCCTGCCCGAAGGCGCCCAGTCCATAGAGAAAGCTGCGGCCGATGAGCGTGCCGCGTGCGCCCAGAGCGCGGGCCTTGAGCACGTCCTGCCCGCTGCGGATGCCGCCGTCCATCCACACCTCGATCTCGGTGCCCACCGCGTCGACGATGGCGGGCAGCGCCGCGATGGAGGAGGGGGCGCCGTCGAGCTGGCGCCCGCCGTGGTTCGACACGATGAGCGCGTCGGCGCCGCTTGCGGCCGCGAGGCGCGCGTCCTCCACGTCCATGACGCCCTTGAGGATGAGCTTTCCGCCCCAGAGCTTCTTGATCCACTCCACGTCGGCCCAGCTCAGCGCGGGGTCGAACTGCTCGGCTGTCCATGACGACAGCGACGACAGGTCCTTCACCCCCTTGGCGTGGCCCGCGATGTTGCCGAAGGTGCGGCGCTTGGTGCCCAGCATGCCCATGCACCAGCGCGGCTTGGTGGCGAGGTTGATGAGGTTCTTGATGGTGGGCTTGGGCGGCGCGGTGAGGCCGTTCTTGATGTCCTTGTGGCGCTGGCCGAGGATCTGCAGGTCGAGCGTGAGCTGCAGCGCGGTCACGTTGGCGGCCTTGGCGCGCTCGATCAGGCGCTCGATGAAGTCGCGGTCCTTCATCACGTAGAGCTGGAACCAGAAGGGGTGGCGGCCGGTGTTCTCGGCGATGTCCTCGAGCGAGCAGATGCTCATGGTCGACAGCGTGAACGGAATGCCGAAGGCCTTGGCGGCGCGCGCGCCGAGGATCTCGCCGTCGGCGTGCTGCATGCCGGTGAGGCCGGTGGGCGCGATGGCCACGGGCATCGCGGTTTCCTGCCCGATCATGGTGGTGCGCAGCGAGCGGCCCTCCATGTTCACGGCCACGCGCTGGCGCAGCTTGATCTTCTGGAAGTCGCTCTCGTTGGCGCGGTAGGTGCCCTCGGTCCACGCGCCGGAGTCGGCGTAGTCGTAGAACATCTTCGGCACGCGGCGCTTGGCGATCACCCGCAGGTCTTCGATGTTGGTGATCTTGGAAAGGTCGGGCACGGGCAGTCTCCTGGCGGGTTCTCTTGGTGGATCGGCGGAAGCTAACCGGCCATTATCTGCAGGCGCCCAGGGGCGCCATCTGAAAAAAGACGAGCCCTCTGCTGAAAAGAATTCAGCTCGCCCGCTCGCGCAGCGCCTCGCGCAGCCACTCGACGAAGGTGGCGCACTCCCAGCGCTCCATGGCGCCCGGCTTCCAGCACAGGAAGTAGGCGTTGGGTGAGGGCACGCTGCGCTGCGACAGCCGCACCAGCCGGCCGTTGTCGAGCCATGCGCTGCCCAGGCGCAGGTGCATGAGCACCACGCCGAAGTCTTCGGCGGCCGCATCGAGCGCCAGGCCGAGGTCGTTGAACTGGTGGCCCGTGGCGGGCTCCGGCAGGCCGATGCCGCAGGCCTTGAACCAGGTGCGCCACGATTCCAGCGGCGTGCGCAGCAGCTGCGCGCGCGACACCTCGGCGTCGGTCTCGAAGCTTTCGAAGGGGCCGTGGCGTTCGAGGTAGGCGGGGCTGCACACCGGCGAGACGTCGTCGGCCAGCAGCTGGACGAACTCGCGGTCGTGGAAGGGGCCGGTGCCGAAGCGCAGCTCGATGTCGGCCTCTTCCACCGTGGTGTTGCGCACCGGCATGGTCACCTGCAGCATCAGCTCGATGTTCGGGTAGGCATCGCGAAAGCGCGCCAGCCGGGGCAGCAGCATCTGGCGCGAGAAGGTCGGCGTGACCGCCACGCGCAGCCGCCGCACCTGCGATTCGGGCTCTTGCCCCGGCACCTGCCGCAGCGCCGCGATGGCTTCGCGCACCCGCGCCAGATAGGCCATGCCATCGGCGCTGAGACTGAAGTCGCTGCCCGTGAAGAACTTGAGCCCCAGCAACAGCTCGAGCTGGCGGATGCGGTGGCTCACCGCGCTGGGCGTCACGGCGAGCTCCTCGGCCGCGAGGTTCACGCTGCGCAGCCGCGCGACGGCTTCGAAGGCCTGCAGGCCCTGTGTCGAGGGGAGACGCGGAGAAACCATCTTTTGTCAGAGGGGGTAGCGGGGTAGGATGGTATCGAACGCTTCCGGTCCTGCCCGGCCGGAGCATCGGCTCAGAAGAATTCCCAAAACAACAGGAGACGAGCACATGGTCTGGCAACAGGTTTACAACCCCTTCGGCAACATGATCGTATCGACGGCGCTGGCCGCGATACCGGTGGTGGTGATGCTGGTGTGCCTCGGGTTGCTTCACGTCAAGGCGCACTACGCGGCGGGCCTGGGCCTGCTGAGCGCGGTGCTCATCGCGGTGTTCGCCTTCGGCATGCCGGCCGACATGGCGGGCAAGGCGGCCTTTCTCGGCGGCATCACCGGCCTGCTGCCGATCGGCTGGATCGTGCTGAACATCATCTTCCTGCAGCAGCTCACGCAGCAGAACGGCAGCTTCCAGGTGCTGCAGGACTCCATCGCCGGCATCACGGAAGACAGGCGCCTGCAGCTGCTGCTCATCGCATTCGCCTTCGGTGCGTTCTTCGAAGGCGCGGCGGGCTTCGGCACGCCGGTGGCGGTCACCGCGGCCATCCTCATCGGGCTGGGTTTCTCGCCGCTCGCGGCATCGGGGCTCTCGCTCATCGCCAACACCGCGCCGGTGGCCTTCGGCGCATTGGGCACGCCGGTCATCACGCTGGCCAAGGTGCATGGCTACGACCTGATGGCGGTCACCGCGATGATCGGGCGGCAGCTGCCGTTCTTCTCGCTGCTGGTGCCGTTCTGGCTCATCTGGGCCTTCGCTGGGCGCAAGGGAATGATGGAGGTGTGGCCGGCCATCCTGGTCACGGGCGTGTCCTTCGCGATTCCGCAGTTCCTGGTGTCGAACTACATCGGCCCGGAGCTGGTGGACATCATCGCGGCCATCGTCTCGATGGTGTGCCTGGTCGCGTTCCTGCGCGTGTGGAAGCCGAAGAAGGTCTGGACCTCGGTGTCGCTCAAGGGACACGAGGCCGACGGCGGCGAGGCTTCCGCGGCCGTCGCGCCGACGAAGCATTCGAGCGCCGCCGTCATCCGCGCCTGGACGCCGTGGCTCATCCTCACCGTGTTCGTTTTCATCTGGGGCCTGCCCTCGGTGAAGACCTGGCTCAACGGCATCTTCGCGCCGAGCTTTCCCATCGACGGGCTGCACAACATGGTCGAGAAGGTGGCGCCGGTGGTGCCCAAGCCGACGAAGGAGGGCGCCGTCTACCAGCTGCTGCTGCTCTCGGCCACGGGCACCGGCATCCTGGTGTCGGCCATCGTGGGCGGGCTGGTGATGAAGTACAACCCGATCCAGCTCGTGGCCGCCTATGGCCGCACGCTGTGGCTGGTGAAGTTCTCGCTGCTCACCATCGTGCTGATGCTCGCGCTGGGCACGCTCACGCGCTACTCGGGGCTGGACACCACGCTGGGCCTGGCCTTCGCCAACACCGGCGTGCTGTATCCCTTCTTCGGCACGCTGATGGGCTGGCTGGGCGTGGCGCTCACCGGCTCCGACACCGCATCGAACGTGCTCTTCGGCGGCATGCAGAAGGTGGCGGCCGACCAGCTCGGCCTGAGCCCCAACCTGATGGGCGCGGCCAACAGCTCTGGCGGCGTGATGGGCAAGATGATCGACGCGCAGTCGATCGTGGTGGCTTCCACCGCCACGCGCTGGTTCAACCATGAAGGCGAGATCCTGCGCTACGTGTTCTTCCACTCCATTGCGCTGGCCTGCCTCGTGGGCTTCTACGTGACGCTGCAGGCCTACGTGTGGCCGTTCACGCTGATGGTCGTGAAGTAGCGGCTGTCGAGGCGGGCAGCGTGGCCGCCAGCGCCTGAATCAGCCGGCGCAGGTCGTCGACCGCTTCGCGCGCGAGCGCGGCACCGCCCATCTGCGCCTTGACGATGGCGCCATCGACGCCCAGCGCGGCGGCCTGCGCAACGGCCATGCGGCGCGGGCTTTCCAGTGATTCGGGCAGCAGCCCGGCGATCACCTCGACCATCTCGCGCTTGTGCTCGCGCGAGATGTCGCTCGCGCCGCTCACGCTGCCGCCCACCTCGACCACCGAGTTGATGAAGGCGCAGCCGCGGAAGGCCGGATCGGCGAACCACTCGGCCATCGCGTCGGCCAGCACCTCCAGCGCCTGGCCGCCGCCGATGCGCTGTTGCGCGCCGAGCCGGCCGAGCGCATCGACGAACCATGCCATCCACAGGCCGTGGCGGTGATCAAGGAAGGCCCGCACCAGGTCGTCCTTCGACGGGTAGTGCCGGTAGAAGGTGACCTTGGTGACGCCCGACGCGGCGATGACGCGGTCGATGCCGGTGGCGCGTATGCCGTCGGCGTAGAAGAGGTCGTGCGCGGTGCGCAGGATGCGCTCGCGCGCCGGCAGTTCGGAGATGGAAGAGATGTCCATGGCGCGATTGTAGGCATGTAGACAGGTCTGTCTACATGTGGCACATTCCGGCGCATTCCCCTTCAACCTCCATCGAAAGAACCACCATGGAATCACGCCCGCCGCTGCCGCCCTTCACCCTCGAATCCGCCACGCAGAAGGTACAGGCCGCCGAAGACGCCTGGAACTCGCGCGACCCCGTTCGCGTGAGCCTGGCCTACACGCCCGACACCGAATGGCGCAACCGCGCCGATTTCGTCAACGGCCGGGAGCAGGTGGTGGAGTTCCTGTCGCGCAAGTGGACGCGCGAGCTCGACTACCGCCTCAAGAAGCAGCTCTGGGCCTTCATGGACAACCGCATCGCGGTGCGCTTCGAGTACGAATGGCACGACGACTCGGGCCAGTGGTATCGCAGCCATGGCAACGAGAACTGGGAGTTCGCGGAGAACGGCCTCATGCAGAGGCGCTTCGCGAGCATCAACGACCAGCCCATCAAGGAATCGGACCGCAAGTTCCACTGGGCGCGTTGAGCCGCGCTGAACTGCGTTGTTCCCGCGTTGTCCCCTCTTCCCTCGGGGAGAGGGAGCAAGCCCCCGGGCACGGCTGTTGCTTGCTTTTGGTGCATGGAGACGCCTGTACTGAACCCCGCCGCCAGCCACCCGCTGTGGCAGCACCAGCTCGGGCTGCTGCTGGAATCGACGGGTGAAGGCATCTTCGGCATCGACCTCGACGGCCACTGCATGTTCATCAACCGGGCCGGCGCGCAGATGCTCGGCCATGAGGTGGGCGACGTGCTCGGCTCCAACATGCACGAGCTCACGCACCATTCGCACCCCGACGGCTCGCATTACGCCGACACCGACTGCCCCATCTTCAACGCCTTCCGGCGCGGCCTGCCCTGCCGCATCGACACCGAGGTGTTCTGGCGGCGCGACGGCAGCGCCTTCGCGGTCGAGTATTCGAGCCACCCGATCATGGACGGCACGCAGGTGCGCGGCGCCGTCATCACCTTCGTCGACATCACCGAACGCCGGCGCCAGGCGGAGGCGCTTCAGCAGGCCAAGGACGAACTCGGCCTGCGCGTGCAGGAGCGCACCCGCGAGCTCAGCGATGCGCTGGCGCAGCTGCGCGAGCTCTCCGCATGGCTCGACAAGGTGCGAGAGGAGGAGCGCACCCGCATCGCACGGGAGGTGCACGACGAACTCGGCAGCCTGCTGGTGGCGCTGAAGATGGACGTCAACTGGATCGGCAAGCGCCTGGGCGAACAGCAGGAGCGCACGCCCGACGCGGCGCAGGCCATGCGCGAACAGATGCGCTGCAAGTGCACGAACATGAGCCAGCTCATCGAGCGCGCGGTCGACAACGTGGGACGCATCATCACCGACCTGCGCCCCAGCATCCTCGACCACCAGGGCCTGTGGGCCGCGCTCGAATGGCAGGCGCACGAGTTCGTGCAGGCGGCCGAGCTGGAGCTGGACTGGCGCTTCGACGTGCCGCCCGGCGTGGAGCTGCCCGAGCCCGCGGCCATCGCGGTGTTCCGCATCTTCCAGGAGATGCTGAGCAACGTCGGGCGCCATGCCAGGGCGAGCAGCCTCGGCATCCGCATCGGCGTCGAGCAGGCGCGGCTGAGCATCAGCGTGCGAGACGACGGCGTTGGCGCGCCGGCGCAGGCCTTCGAGGCCGCCACCTCGTACGGCGTGCTCGGCATGCGCGAGCGAGCGCGCCACTTCGGCGGGCGCATCGACATCGAGAGCCGCGTGGGCGAGGGCAGCACCTTTCGCCTTCAACTGCCGCTGCACGTGGATGCGCACGGAGGCGCGCAATGAGCGACATCCGCGTGCTCATCGGCGACGACCACCGCATCGTGCGCGAGGGCCTGAAGCAGATGCTTGGCGACCTCTCCAACGGACTGCCCGCGATGGTCGTGCGCGCCGAGGCGCAGACCGGCCCCGAGGTGCTGGAAGCCGTACAGGCGCTCGGCGGACCCGAGGGCCTCGACGTGGTGCTGCTCGACATCGCCTTGCCCGGCCGCGACGGGCTCGACGTGCTGCAGGCGCTGCGCAAGCAATGGCCATCGCTTCCGGTGCTGATGCTGAGCACCTATCCGGAGAAGCAATACGCGGTGCGCTGCATCAAGCTGGGCGCATCGGGCTATCTCAACAAGAGCGCCGACGCCGACGACATGGTCGGTGCGGTGCGCAAGGTGGCGGGCGGCGGCCTCTACGTGTCCGCGGCCACAGCCGAGGCCTTGGCCACGGCCGTGGGGCGAGGCGCCGGGCAGGGCGCCGAGGTGCTCTCGCACCGCGAGCACCAGGTGTACCGGCTGCTCAGCGCGGGGCACAGCGTGAGCGAAATCGGTGCGCAGCTGGGCCTGGCGCCCAATACCGTGAGCACATATCGCGCACGCATCCTCGAGAAGACCGGCACCAAGAACGACGTGGAGCTGGCCCTGTATGCCGAACGCCACGGCAAGCAGGGCTCTACCGGCTGAAAAACCCCCGAATACGCCACTGGCGTGCACCGGCTTGTAGTGCCAGCCCTACAAGGCCTCGACATCGGCGGCACGATCTGATGCCACAGGCTGCGCAACGGCTTCCACAGCGCCTTTCCGGCCCGGCGCTTGCAACGGCGGCTGCATCTTTCCAACGAGGTGCACCACCATGTCCCACCCGCAAGAACCGACCGCCTGCGATCCCTACGATGCCGACCGGCCACTGAACATGCGCTGCGCCTGCGGGCGCGTGCATGGCGCGGACCGGGCAGGCGTGCTGCCGGAGGACAAGCTCGAGGCCAGCCTCATGAAGGCGCTGTTCCCCGTCGACAGCGTGCGGCGCGGCTTCCTGCGCGCAGTGGGCGCGGGCACCGCGCGCGCCGCCATCGCCTCGGTGTTCCCGCTCGGCGCGCTGCAGGCCATGGCGCAGGAGAAGGCGCCGCTGGAGAAGACGAAGCTCAAGATCGGCTTCATCCCCATCACCTGCGCCACGCCGCTCATCATGGCGCACCCGCTGGGCTTCTATCAGAAGCAGGGCCTCGACGTGGAGGTGGTGAAGACGGCGGGCTGGGCGCTCATCCGCGACAAGATGCTCAACAAGGAGTACGACGCCACGCACTTCCTTTCGCCGATGCCGCTGGCCATCTCGATGGGCGCGGGCTCCAACGCGGTGCCCATGAACGTCGCGACCATCCAGAACACCAACGGCCAGGCCATCACGCTGGCCAACAAGCACAAGGACAGGCGCGACCCCAAGACCTGGAAGGGCCTCAAGTTCGCCGTGCCCTTCGAGTACAGCATGCACAACTTCCTGCTGCGCTACTACGTGGCGGAAGCGGGCCTGAACCCCGACACCGACATCCAGATCCGCGTGGTGCCGCCGCCCGAGATGGTGGCCAACCTGCGCGCCGGCAACATCGACGGCTACCTCGGCCCCGATCCGTTCAACCAGCGCGCGGTGTTCGAGGAGATCGGCTTCATCCACCTGCTCACCAGGGACTTGTGGAACGGCCACCCCTGCTGCGCCTTCGGCACGTCGACCGAGTTCATCGAGAAGAACCCCAACACCTTCGCCGCGCTGCTGCGCTCGGTGCTCACCGCCTCGGCCATGGCGCGCGATCCGAAGAACCGCGAGCTCATCGCCAAGGTGATCGCGCCCGCGCAGTACCTGAACCAGCCCGAGACCGTGCTCATGCAGGTGCTCACCGGCAAGTTCGCCGACGGGCTGGGCAACATCCGCACCGTGCCCGACCGCGCCGACTTCGACCCGATCCCCTGGCAGTCGATGGCCGTGTGGATGCTCACGCAGATGAAGCGCTGGGGCTACGTGAAGGGCGACATCGACTACAGGCAGATCGCCGAGAAGGTCTTCCTGCTCACCGATGCGAAGAAGCGCATGAAGGACCTGGGCCAGCTGGTGCCCGACGGGGCGTACCCGAAGTTCACCATCATGGGCAAGGTGTTCGACCCCGCGAAGCCCGACGACTACCTCAAGAGCTTCGCCATCGCGAAGATGGCCTGAGCCATGCGGAAGAAGGCTCTTTCGTTCAAGGCGGCGCTGGTGTCGCTGCTGATGTTCCTGCTGCTGGTGGGCGTGTGGCAGGTCGCCACCGCACCGGCCGGCGGCACCTCCGCCGCGGCAGGCATGACCGCCGAGCAGATCGAATACCAGAAGATGCTCGGCAAGGACCCGACGCAGGGCCAGGTGAAGAGCTCGGGCTTTCCCACGCCTGCCGAGATGGCCGCCACCGCGTGGAAGCACCTGTCGAATCCGTTCTACGACAACGGCCCCAACGACAAGGGCATCGCCATCCAACTGGCCTGGTCGCTGGCGCGCGTGGGCCTGGGCTTCGCGCTGGCGTGCGTGGTGGCCGTGCCGCTGGGCTTCGTCATCGGCATGTCGCCGCTGCTGCACAAGGCCTTCGATCCCTTCATCCAGGTGCTCAAGCCGATCTCGCCGCTGGCGTGGATGCCGCTGGCGCTCTACACCATCAAGGACTCGTCGGTCAGCGGCATCTTCGTGATCTTCATCTGCTCGGTCTGGCCGATGCTGCTGAACACCGCCTTCGGCGTGGCCTCGGTCAAGCGCGAATGGCTCAACGTGGCCAGCACGCTCGAGGTGAAGCCGCTGCGCCGCGCGTTCCGCGTCATCCTGCCGGCGGCGGCGCCCACCATCCTTACGGGCATGCGCATCAGCATGAGCATCGCGTGGCTGGTCATCGTGGCGGCCGAGATGCTGGTGGGCGGCACGGGCATCGGCTACTTCGTGTGGAACGAGTGGAACAACCTGTCGCTCACCAACGTGATCTTCGCGATCCTGCTGATCGGCGTGGTGGGCATGCTGCTCGACCAAGCCTTCGCGGCACTGCAGCGGAAGGTGACCTATGTGGAGTGAGCGCGCCGTTCTTCCGGCCCGAGGTGAAGCCATGACCCAGCCCGTCGTTTCCGCCGCCGTGGAGGCGCCGGGCGCCCGCGGCTTCCTGCGCGTGGAGGGTCTGGCCAAGGCCTTCGTGCCCGCGCGGCCCGTGTTCGCCGACGTGTCGTTCACGCTCGAGCGCGGCGAGTTCGTCTGCATCATCGGCCACTCGGGCTGCGGCAAGACCACCATCCTCAACGTGCTGGCGGGCCTCGACCAGGCGAGCGCGGGCCATGTCTTCATGGACGGGCGCGAGGTGGCCGGCCCCAGCCTGGAGCGCGGCGTGGTGTTCCAGAGCCATGCGCTCATGCCGTGGCTCACGGTGCGCAGGAACATCGCCTTCGCGGTGGTCTCGCGCTGGCCCGAGTGGTCGGCCGCGCAGGTCGATGCGCAGGTGGAGCGCTTCGTCGCCATGGTCGGACTGCAGGCGGCCATCGACAAGAAGCCCTCGCAGCTCTCGGGCGGCATGAAGCAGCGCGTGGGCATCGCCCGCGCCTTCGCCATCAGCCCCAAGATGCTGCTGCTCGACGAGCCCTTCGGCGCCCTCGACGCGCTCACGCGCGGCACCATCCAGGACGAGTTGATGGCCATCGTGCGGCAGACGCAGCAGACCGTCTTCATGATCACGCACGACGTGGACGAGGCCATCCTGCTGGCCGACCGCATCCTGCTCATGAGCAACGGCACCGACCTGCCGCAGGGCGGGTACCGCGCGGGGAACATCGTCGAGACGGTGGTCAACCCGCTGCCGCGCGAGCGCACCCGCGCCTCGCTGCACCACCTCGACGGCTACTACGCGCTGCGCAACCACATCGTCGATTTCCTCGTCACGCGCGCGAAGGCGGCGTGACCTCGCCTTCACCCCTTCATCACGTTCATATCGATCAGGAGCAAACCCCATGAACCGCAACGACGTCACCGAGAAGATCATCGCCACCAAGGTCAGCAAGGGCATCCAGTGGGCCGACGTGGCCACGAAGGTCGGCCTCTCGAAGGAGTGGACCACCGCCGCCTGCCTCGGCCAGATGACGCTCGACGACAAGCAGGCGAAGATCATCGGCAAGATCTTCGGCCTCACCGCCGAGGAGCAGAAGTGGTTGAAGGTGGTGCCCTACAAGGGCTCGCTGCCCACGCCGGTGCCCACCGATCCGCTCATCTACCGCTGGTACGAGGTGGTGAGCGTGTACGGCACCACCATCAAGGAGCTGATCCATGAAGAATTCGGCGACGGCATCATGAGCGCCATCGACTTCAGCATGGACATCCAGCGCGAGGCCGACCCGAAGGGCGACCGCGTCAACGTGGTGCTGTCGGGCAAGTTCCTGCCCTACAAGACCTACTGAGCGTATTCGGCCGGGCGCGGCCTCTGTTGCCTGGCAGGCGGGCGCATCGCCCCGGCCGTGATGCCGTAGCCCTCGATGGCGCCCGCGATCGAGCGTGCCACTGCATCCACCGGCACCGCGATGCGCCGGTTGGTGCGCATGCGTTCGCGTGCGTAGCTGGCCGCGATGCGCTCGGCCAGCGGATCGATGGGGCCGTGCACGTCGGGGCTCACCACCGTCACGTGCAGCCGGCCGGCATGCTCCTGCCGCAGGCCCTCGGAGACCGCGTTCACCGCATACTGCGTGCCGTGGTACACCGCCGAGCCCGGCGACAGCCCGTGCATCGCCACCGGCGCCACGTTCACGATGTGGCCCCAGCCCTGCTCCTGCATCGTCGGCAGCACCGCCGCGATGCCCAGCAGCACGCCGCGCAGGTTCACGTCGATCATGAGTTCCCACTCCTCGATCTTGCGGTTCCACAGCGGCGACATCGGCATCACGCCCGCGGCGTTGACGAGCACGTCGATCTGCTCGTGCGTCTCGAGCGCGAATTCGGCGAATGCTTCCATGTCGGGCCGGTGCGTCACGTCGAGGCGCTGGAAGCTCGCCGTTCCGCCCGTGGCCGTGATCTCGGCCGCGAGCGAGGCGAGCCTGTCGGTGCGGCGCGCACCGAGCACCACCTTGGCGCCGCGCCGCGCAAGCAGCCTGGCGGTCGCTTCGCCGATGCCGCTGCTCGCGCCGGTGATGAGTACGACTTTTTCCTGGATCGTGGTCATGGTGAACTCCTCGTGCTGATCTGTCTGCCGTGGGGCGCACACTGGAATGAGCGTGGGCCGGGCATGCAGAGAAGTGTGCGTTTTCGCGAGCCCGAAGCGGTAGACGAATCGAACGCGGTTTTTGCCTGATCCTGCAAACCGCGATGCCGGCTGCGCCACGCCGCTTCCCTCGCTCGGTGCCGCGTAGTGCTTTCGCGGTAGAGAAGGCTCAAGCGGAGCGTTTGCCGCTTCGTGCGAGCTTCTTGCCTGATTCCCCGAAGCAGCAGCGGCAGGGGCGGCGGGCCGATGCATCCATCGGTAATTCGCTTTGCACCATGTCGCAAGGATTGAGCAAGAGCCCGAAATCGCCGATGCTGCGCCGATGGACAAGCAGCCTCCCCGGAACACGGCCCGCCTGCGCATCTACCTTGCGGGGCCGGACGTCTTTCGCCCCGACGCCAAGGAGCATTTCGTCAGGCTGTCGGCCGCCTGCGACGCAGCCGGCCTCGCGGCCCTGCTTCCCGCGGACGGCAACGAAGAGCTGAGCTCCGAGGCGCCCGAGAAGCAGATCTACGAAGCCAACATGCAGCGGCTTCGCGGCGCCGATGGTGTCGTCGCCAATCTTGCGAGCTTCAGGGGCATGGAGCCCGATTCCGGCACCGTGTTCGAGGTCGGCGCGGCGATCGCGCTGGGCATCCCGGTCGTGGCCTACGGCGTGCCCGAAGGCAGCTACGCAGACCGCGTGCGCGCCGCGCTGCCATGCGAGGTCGACGCGAACGGCGTGCTGCGCGAAGCCGGAACCAGCATCGCGGTCGAGGACTTCGGGCAGCAGCTGAACCTGATGCTGGCGTGTTCGATCCATATCGAGGCGACGCCGGAGGCGGCGTTGAAGAAGATGGCCGAGGTGCTGGCCGGCGTCAGGCCGCGATAGACGGCGAGTTACGCGGGTTACGCGGGTTACGCGGGTTTCGCGGGCGTCTCTTCGGTGATCAGCGCGTCATGCAGTTGCGATGTGCTGCTCTCGACTGCGCTGATGCAGCGCTGAAGCTCTGCGTTGGCCAAACGAAGCAGCGCACCCAGTTCGCTGCGTGAGGTCGCCATCTCTTCTAGTTCGCTTGTGCGTTCGGGAGCGATGAGCTTTTCAATGCACGCATGCGCTTGCAGAACCTCATTCAATTGCGCTGCGTCGTCGCAAGCCTGGCGGGCGAGCGCGTCGATTGCGGAGTCGGGGGATGCGGCAGGGGTGCCGGGGTGCGTGAAAACGGAAGCGGGTCGAGCCACGAGTGATCTCCATGTGTGCGGTTGTGTCGCAGAGGTGAATCAGGCTTCCAAACCCGGTCGCGCCAGCTCGGCGCGACGCAGCAGTATATCCAGGGGAAGTCGCCGAACGCTGTAGGGCCAAAGCGGCAGAAGAGGATGCATGTCTGCTGTCCACCACGCGACAAAAGCAGGAAACCCCTGATCGAAGCGCCACTCACCAGCCCCTAGGATCGGCTCCATCAATCACTGAATGGAGCACTGCATGCCGACCACCGAGACCCACTTCGAACTCTCCGCCAACGACGGCGTCACGGTGGAGGTTCATCGGTGGCTTGGCACGGTGACGAAGCCGCGCGCCATCGTCCAGCTCGCGCACGGCATGGGCGAGCACTCGCTGCGCTACCGTCATCTGGCCGAATCGCTGGTGCAGGCGGGCTATGTGGTCTATGCGAACGAGCATCGCGGCCATGGCAAGGGCGCGCAGGCGCGCGGCGAGCTGGGCGAGTTCGGTCCGCGCGCGTTCGCCGGGCTGGTGGACGACATGGCGCTGCTGAGCCGCCATGTGCGCGGCGTGCATCCGGGCCTGCCGCTGATCCTGCTGGGCCACAGCATGGGTTCGTTCGCGCTGCAGTACTACCTGGTCGAGCACGGTTCGCTGCTCGCGGGCGCGGCACTGTCGGGCACCTCGGCGCTCGACCTGCTGGGAACCGCGCTGCAGTCGGGCTTCAAGCTCGAAGACATGAACGCCGCGCTGCCCGACGTGCGCACGCCCTTCGACTGGCTCAGCCGCGATCCGGCGCAGGTAGATGCGTACATCGCCGATCCGCTGTGCGGCTTCACGGTCTCGGCCGAGGGGCTGGGTTCGATGTTCGCGAAGCTGGGCGACCTGACGCCCGAGGCCATGCGCAAGACCATCCGGCCCGAGCTGCCCCTGTACCTGTTCATCGGCGGCGAAGACCCGGTGAGCAACAAGGCCGAGTGGTTCTATCCGCTGGTGGAGCGATATCGCCAGGCGGGGCTGCGCGACGTGTCATGCCACGTGTTCGGCGGCGCGCGTCACGAGGCGCTGAACGAGACCAACCGCGACGAAGTCGAGGCGGTGCTGCTCGCGTGGATCGCGCGGGTGGTGGCGAGGGGCTGACGAGCCGGAAGACTCCGGCCGTAACAATGGATGGGGCTGGGCCGGGCGGCAGGCGCCGCCAGCTTGCCGCTACTGCTTTCTGCAATCGCCCATGGTCACAGTGCCGTCCTTGCACTCGGTGATCATGGGTTCGTCCGCGCCCTGGGCCGCAGCCGTAGCAGGAGGCGTCGGGACAGATGCAGGGATGGATGCAGGAGCAGGAGCCGGTGCAGCCCCCGCGTCCTTCAGATAGACGACCTTCTTCGTGCCGAGCTCGCAGCTGCCCACCACCTGGCCGTTCGCCGATGCGTTCGCATCGATGACGGTGACGGTGAAGCGCGCCACGCCGCTCGCGGCGATCTTCGATTCGATGCGGGTGCGCAGCGCCTCGCAGTCCTCGGCCGCATGGGCTGTGCCCGCCGCGCCGGCCAGGGCCAGCACGGCGGGAAGCATCGCGAGCCTGAAGGGCTTCATGGCGACTGCCATCCGCACGATGTCGATCGGCCTTCTTACGCCGAAGCCAGCGCCGCGTTGAGCGTGGCGCTCGGGCGCATGATGGCCGAGAACTTGACCGGGTCGGCCAGGTAGTAGCCGCCGATGTCCACCGGCTTGCCCTGCACGGCGGCGAGTTCGTCGACGATCTTCTTCTCGTTGGCCGCGAGCGTCTCGGCCAGCTTGCTGAAGGCGGCCTGCAGTTCGAGGTCTTCGGTCTGCGCGGCCAGTTCCTGTGCCCAGTACATCGCCAGGTAGAACTGGCTGCCGCGGTTGTCGAGCTGGCCGGTCTTGGGCGATGGGTTCTTGTTGTTGTCGAGCAGCTTGCCGGTGGCGGTGTCCAGCGTCTTGGCGAGGATGGTCGCCTTCTTGTTGTTCGTCTTCAGGCCCAGGTCTTCCAGGCTCACGGCCAGCGCGAGGAATTCGCCCAGCGAGTCCCAGCGCAGGTGGTTCTCTTCCACCAGCTGCTGCACGTGCTTGGGGGCCGAGCCGCCCGCGCCGGTCTCGTACATGCCGCCGCCGGCCATCAGCGGAACGATAGACAGCATCTTGGCCGAGGTGCCCAGCTCCATGATGGGGAACAGGTCGGTCAGGTAGTCGCGCAGGATGTTGCCGGTGGCGCTGATGGTGTCCAGGCCGCGGACCACGCGCTCCAGCGTGTAGCGCATGGCACGCACCTGGCTCATGATCTGGATGTCCAGGCCCGTGGTGTTGTGCTCGTGCAGGTACATCTTGACCTTGGTGATCAGCTGCGCCTCGTGCGGGCGGTAGGCGTCGAGCCAGAACACCACCGGCATGCCGGAGTTGCGGGCGCGGTTGACGGCCAGCTTCACCCAGTCGCGGATCGCGGCGTCCTTCACCTGGCACATGCGCCAGATGTCGCCCTGCTCCACTTCCTGGCTCATCAGCACTTCGCCGGTGTCCAGGTCGGTGATGTTGGCGACGCCGTCCTCGGCGATCTCGAAGGTCTTGTCGTGCGAGCCGTATTCCTCGGCCTTCTGCGCCATGAGGCCCACGTTGGGCACGGTGCCCATGGTCTTGGGGTCGAAGGCGCCGTGCCACTTGCAGAAGTTGATCATCTCCTGGTAGATGCGGGCGAAGGTCGATTCGGGCATCACGGCCTTCACGTCCTTCAGGCGGCCGTCGGCGCCCCACATCTTGCCGCCGTTGCGGATCATCGCGGGCATGGAGGCGTCCACGATCACGTCGTTGGGCGAGTGGAAGTTGGTGATGCCCTTGGCCGAGTCGACCATCGCCAGCTCGGGGCGGTGCTCGTGGCAGGCGTGCAGGTCGCGCTTGATCTCATCCTGCGTGCTCTGCGGCAGCGTGGCGATCTTGTTGTAGAGGTCGACCATGCCGTTGTTGACGTTGATGCCCAGCTCGTCGAACAGCTTGCCGTGCTTCTCGAAGGCTTCCTTGTAGAAGATCTTCACGCAGTGGCCGAACACGATGGGGTGCGAGACCTTCATCATGGTGGCCTTCACGTGCAGCGAGAACATCACGCCGGTCTTGTGCGCGTCCTCGATCTCCTTTTCATAGAAGGCCAGCAGCGCCTTCTTGCTCATGAACATGGAGTCGATGATCTCGCGGTCGAGCAGGGCGACCTTGGGCTTGAGCACGATGGTCTTGCCGCTCTTGGTGATGAGCTCCATCTTGACGTTGCGCGCGCGGTCGAGCGTCATCGACTTCTCGCCGTGATAGAAGTCGCCGCCGTGCATGTGCGAGACGTGCGAGCGCGAGGCCTGGCTCCAGTCGGCCATGCTGTGCGGGTTCTTGCGCGCGTATTCCTTCACGGCCTTGGGGGCGCGGCGGTCGGAGTTGCCTTCGCGCAGCACGGGGTTCACGGCGCTGCCGGTGCACTTGTTGTAGCGCGCGCGGATGTCCTTCTCTTCGTCCGTGGTCGGGTTCTCGGGGTAGTCGGGAATCTTGTAGCCCTTGCCCTGCAGTTCCTTGATGGCCGCCTTGAGCTGGGCCACCGAGGCGCTGATGTTGGGCAGCTTGATGATGTTGGCTTCGGGCTTGAGCGTGAGCTTGCCCAGTTCGGCGAGGTTGTCGGGCACCTTCTGCTCGTCGCTCAGGTAGTCGGGAAACTCGCCCAGGATGCGGGCCGCCACGGAGATGTCGCTGGTCTCGACGTTGATGCCGGCCGGGTTCGTGAAGGCGCGGATGATCGGCAGGAACGCGTAGGTCGCCAGCAGGGGCGCCTCGTCGGTGAGGGTGTAGACGATGGTGGGTTGCTTCGAGCTCATGCGCTTCTTCCGTAGATCCTGGTTGTCGGGGTGGCTGGAACTTCCGGCTTTCCGGGGGGTAGCCCGTTTTTTGCCGGAGCCCCCGATTGTCGCCCGCCGGGACCGTGTTTCGCCATGCGGGTTGCGAAGCCCCCGGCGCGAAGCGCGTCTTAACGGGGCTACGGCTGGCCGGAAGCGGACTTTTCGAGCATTTCCCGGGCCAGGTCGACGAAGGCGCGCAGCTTGGGCGCCTGGGCCGCGCGGCGCGGAAAGTACAGGAACAGCCCCGGCTCCCCGAAGGCCGAGCGCGGCAGCAGCTGGCGCAGGCGGCCTTCGCGCAGTTCGGCGCGCACCAGCGGCTCGAAGATGTAGGCGATGCCCACGTCGGCCAGCGCCAGGTCGCGGGCGTAGAGCGCGTCGGTGACCCGCACGGTGCCCGGCACCTCGACCGAGACGTGGGCGCCGGCCTGGTCGCGCAGGTCCCAGGCGTACACGCCGCCCGAGGTCACGAAGCGGAAGCCGATGCAGTTGTGCCGCTGCAGCTCCTCGATGCCGCGCGGCTCGCCCGCAGTGGCCAGGTAGCGCGGGGTGGCCACCAGGATGGCCTCGAAGGGCGGGGTAAGCCGCACCGCCACCATGTCCTGCGCGACGGTGTGGCCCAGCCGCACGCCGGCGTCGTGGCCGCTTGCGACGATGTCGGCCAGGCCGTCGTCGCAGGTGATCTCCATCACCAGGCCCGGGTGGCGGCGCGCCATTTCGGCCACCAGCGGCGTCATGGCCAGCGGCAGCGCCACATGGGGTGCGTTGATGCGCAGCACGCCGCTTACCCGCCCGAGCGATTCACCGAAGCGGTCCACCGCGTCGGCGATCTCGCCCATGGCCGGGGCCAGCATGCCGATGAAGCCGGCGCCGGCCTCGGTCAGCCGCACGCTGCGGGTGGTGCGCGCGAAGATCGGCTGGCCCAGGTGGTCCTCGACGGCGCGCACCGCGTGGCTCACGGCCGAGGCGCTCATGCCCAGCTCGGCGGCCGCGGCGGCGAACCCGCCGCGCCGGTGCACCGCCAGCACGATGGCGAGATGCGGGAGCAGGGTTCGGTCCATTCATGCACTGTATCGCACAGTGCATTCGATTTGAACCGGCTAGTCGTTGAGTGCGATTGCTGGAACAGTCACGCCATGCCTTCGCGGCAACCCTCAACACCCCAAGGAGCCAACATCATGTCCACCACCAACAACGCCCTCGGCAACAGCTCTTCGCAGACCCGCCAGACCTGGTTCATCACCGGCGCCGCTTCCGGCTTCGGCCACGCCTTCGCCGAGCACGCGCTGGCCCTGGGCCACAACGTGGTCGCCACCGCCCGCGACGCCGGCCGCCTCGCCGACCTCGTGGCGCAGGCACCCGACCGCGTGCTGGCCACGCCGCTGGACGTGGACGCCGCCGGCGCCGCCGAAGCCGCCGTCGATGCCGCGGTGGCCCGCTTCGGCCGCATCGACGTGCTCGTGAACAACGCCGGCTACGGCGTGGTCGGCGCGCTGGAGGAAACCTCCGACGCCGAGCTGCGCGCGCTGATGAACACCAACTTCTTCGGCGCCATGGCCGTCACCCGCGCCGCGCTGCCGGTGCTGCGCGCGCAGAAGTCGGGCGCCATCGTGAATATCTCCAGCCTCGGCGGGCAGCTGTCGTTCGCGGGTTTCAGCGCGTATTCGGCCTCGAAGTTCGCGCTGGAGGGCGCCTCGGAAGCGCTGGCGCAGGAGGTCGCGCCCTTCGGCATCAAGGTGCTGATCGTCGAGCCGGGCCAGTTCCGCACCCAGCTCGCGGGCAGCGGCATGCGCCACATGCCGGTGATCGAGGCCTACCAGCCGGTGGTGGGCGCCACCCGCGAGTTCGCGCACAGCATGCACAACACGCAGGCCGGCGATCCGCGCAAGGCGGCGGTGGCGATCGCGAAGGCGCTGGAGGCCGAGCACACGCCCCTGCGCCTGCAGCTGGGCGGCGACTCGGTCGATGCGGTGCGCGCCCATGCGCGGGCGCTGCTCAAGGACATGGAGGCCTGGGAAGCCCTGAGCCGCAGCACCGACTTCGACGCTGCAGCCTGAAGGCAGTCCTCAGCGCAGCGGCAGTTCGATGGTGGCCGCCAGCGGCACGGTGTCGATGCGCGCCGCGCTGGCCACGACGACCGCCTGCTTCGACTGCGCAGCAATCTCCGAGAGCGTGGCCCACAGGCAGCGTGTAGAGGGCATGTCCAGGCCGGCGGTCGGCTCGTCGAGCAGTACGAGCGGCCGGCCCGACGCGAGCCCGGCGGCCATCCAGACCTTGCGCTTCGAGCCGGTGGACAGCATGAACATCTTCTTGTCCAGGTGCGGCGCCAGCGAGAAGCCGTCGGCGATGGCCTGCCACTTCGCCTGGTCGAAGCCCGCGTCGCCTTCGGCGAGCGAGGCCGTGCATTCGCGCGCGCTGAGCTGGTCGAAACGGTCGGTTTCGGGAGCGACGAAGAACACTTGGCGGCGATAGGCCTCGGGCGCGGCGTCGAGGCTCGTCCCGGCCACGGTCAGCCGTCCGGCGGAGGCGGGCAGCGCACCGGCAATCACGTTGAGCAGCGCCGACTTGCCCGTGCCGGTATCGCCGTAGAGCAGCGTGACGCCCGGGCCGATGGATGCATTCCAGCCCGACACCAGCGCGGGTTGGTCGGGGTAGGCGAAGCGCAGCGCGTCGATCCGGAGGAGGGCGGGAGAAGAAGGATTCATGGTCGCGTGCGACTTTATCAACCAGCCGCGCCGCCGGTGGCTACCATCCGGCTCCATGACAAAGCTGCCGCTCCTGCTCGCCCTGCTGCCGTTCGCCACCGCGGTGCTCGCCGCTCCCGATCTTTCCGCGCCGTCGGCGCAGGTGTTCGATGCGGTGAAGAAGCCCGATTCGCTCGACGCGCAATGGCGCACGCGCCTGTGCGCCCTGCTGCCGCAGCCCTGCGACGCGCAGCAACTGGGCCTCTATCGTCCGCGCGGCGCCGCGGCGGGCGACTACGCGGTGCTCTCCGCCGAACCGCTGGCCATGGCGCGGGTCAGGCGGGATGCCGCAGACGCCAAGGGCTGGCAGCTCGCTCGCCTTCATGATTTCTCCGGCTACGCCCAGGCCCTGAAGAAAGACAGCGACGCCAGCCGGTCCGAGGCGCGCCTCTCGCTCGCGCCGGCGCTCTACCCGGTGGCCGAGGGCAAGTGGGCCGTGGCCGTGCTGCAGACGGTGTCGGAAGGCTATTCGGGCGGCGGCGCCTCGTTCGACACCGCCGACTTCGTGCCGCTCGAAGGCGGCAAGGCGGTGCAGGAGGGCATTCCGTTCTCGTGCTCCAAGATGATCCGCGCCTGTTTCAGCGAAAAGGAATACAAGACCTCGAAGCACTGCCATGACGAGAGCTTCGGCATCTTGCGCATCGCCTACGGCGAGACATTCAAGCCCGGCTCGCCCTACGACTGGCAATACACCTGGGTGCAGACCGAATGGCCGCAGAACGAGCCGCGCAGCGCGGCGACCACCACGCGCGTGTTGTTCACCGCCAGGACCACCGAGCGCGCGGGCTTCTGCGGCGGGCCGCAGTAGACAGCGGGCTCGCGCCTCAGTGGCGCGGCACGGTCGTCGTGCCCACGTGCATCGTGCGTCCTGCCCCCAGCCCAGCGATCACGAGCGCCACGCCCAGCCCGATGAAGAGCCACGACGAGGCGCGGAAGCTTCCCGTCCAGCCGTGCAGCAGCCCGGCCACCAGCGGCCCGAAGGCCGCCACCATGTAGCCCACGCCCTGCGCCATGCCCGAGAGGTGCGCGGCCACGTGCGAGTCGGGCGAGCGCAACACGATCATCGTGAGCGCCAGCGCGAAGGTGCCGCCCTGCGCGATGCCCAGCAGCACCGCCCAGGCCCACACCCCGAAGAAGCCGCCCAGCGGCGCGAAGAGCATCGCCAGCATCGCGCCCACCGTGAGCAGCGCCAGCACGACCGCCAGGCCGCGCTGGTTGCGCAGCTTCACCGCCAGCGCCGGCACCACGAGGCAGGTCACCACCTGCGTCATGACAGACAGCGACACCACGTAGCCGGCCGTCTCGCTGCCCAGGCCGCGCTCGCGCAGGATCGGCGCGAGCCAGCCCATCACGATGTAGGCGAGGGCGGACTGCAGGCCCATGAAGAAGGTGACCTGCCAGGCCAGCCTGTCGCTCCAGAGCCCGCGCACGGTGAAGCCCGATTCGCTCGCCACCGGCTTCAGCGGCAGCGCCTGCGGCGCCCAGATCAGCGTGACCAGCGCGGCCGGCAGCGCCCACATCGCGAGCGCCATGGTCCAGCCGCCGCCCAGCGCATGCTCGATCGGCACCGTGAGCCCGGCGGCGCTGGCCGCGCCGCCGCACACCGCCATGGTGTAGAGGCCCATCATCAGCGCCGCCTGCGAGGCGAAGTCGCGCTTCACCAGGCCCGACAGCAGCACGTTCGACACCGCGATGCCGCTGCCCGCAATGGCCGAGGCCAGAAAGAGCAGCGGGATGTTGCCGGTGCCGCGCAGCACCGTGCCGACCAGGATCAGCACCATGCAGCCGAGCAGCGTGCGCTCGGTGCCGAAGCGGCGGCCCAGGCCCGGCGCGAGCGGCGCGAACACGCCGAGGCAGACGATCGGCAGCGTGGTCAGCAGGCTGGCGGCCGTGGCCGAGAGGCCGGTGGCCTTGATGATCTCCGGCAGCACCACCGAGAGGCTGGCGAAGACCGGGCGCAGGTTGAAGGCGATCAGCACCACGCTGGCGCCGAGCAGGATGCGGCGCGCGAGGGTGGGGGCGGGCGTGGGGCGCGGCGCGGGCAGGCTGTCGGCCTCGGCGTTGATCAGCAGTTCGTCGCCGCAGCGGGCATTGCCGCCTGCGAGGGTGGCCGAGTTCATCACGAACCCAGCGCCAGTGCGTTGATCATCGGCGCCATGAAGGTGCGCACCGCTGCGGCGGCCACGTCGGGGTCGCGGCTGGCGATGCCTTCGATGATGGCGCGGTGCGCGGCATCGTCGGGCTCGGGCAGGGCGCTGCCCATCGAGCTCGCGATGGTCTCCTTGATGTAGCCGGTGATGAAGCGGCAGGTCTCCGCCAGGGCGAGGTTGCCTGAGATGTCGACGATGGCGAGGTGGAAGGCCAGGTCGCGCTCGATGAAGGCCGCGCCGTTGTCGGCGGGATCGAAGCCGCCGCGCTTGTCGAGCAGCACGTGCAGGCGGCGCAGGTCGCGCGCCGTGTGGCGCACGGCGGCGAGCCGGGCGGCTTCCACTTCGAGCGCGCGGCGCACCTCGAACTGGTCGCGCAGGCTCGCGAGCCGCATCTTCTGCAGGCTGGACGAAGGATCGAAGCCCGAGCGAACATAGGTGCCCGAGCCCTGGCGCACTTCGAGCAGCCCGCGCGACACCAGCGTCTTGACCGCCTCGCGCACCGTGCCCCGGCTCACGCCCAGCAGCTGGGCGAGCTGCGGTTCGATCGGAATGCGGGAGCCAACGGACCAGCGGCCGGCGGAGATCTCGGCGCGGATGCTGTCGGCGGCGGTGTCTGCAAGTGAAGTACGGGGAGCTTGGGCAAGCATCGGGAGTGAGCCTGGTCGTTCAATGATTGGATGAATTTTGCCTCCAAAAGAAACCGGACTCCCCGCGCGGCGATTGATCCGGGTAGCACCCCGTAGAAAACCGCAACCCCTGTCCGCAGATCGCGCAAGCCGATTTCGCGGATTTGTCCTCATTAAGTGAATTTTTCCCGGCCTTGGCCAGCTGTTGCCGAAAGTGTTGTTCGTCTGGAGCGTCCTGTCAGAGAATGAAACTAAAGGTAGCTTGTGAATCGGCAAGTTGTTCTGCTCCACGGTCCGGCCCTCCCTTCCCGACCTTCCTGCGGAGCGTTCAGGGGAGCGCAAGAGAAATACGGACCGCGGCGGCGATATGAAGGACTTTTCTTTGTCGGATGTGCGGCTGTTCGCCAAGGCCGCGCAGCTCGGGGGACTGACTCCGGCCGCCGAAGTGCTCAACGTGCCCAAGGCCTCCGCGTCGCGCCAGCTCCAGAGACTGGAAGCCACCGTCGGCCACCTGCTGCTGCATCGCGGCGCCACCCGCTTCGCGCTGACCGAGGAAGGCCGCGAGTTCCTCGCGGCGGCCCAGCATGCGCTCACGATCCTCGACGACGTCATGCTCAACCTGTCTTCCGACGGCAGCGCCGTCACCGGGCGGTTGCGCATCGCCGTGCCGCACTACTATGGCCGCGAGCTGCTGATGAACCACCTGCCCGCCTTCATGACCGCCTACCCGCGGCTGGAGGTCACGGTCGAGACCGGCAAGGACCGCGCCGACCTGCGGCGAGACGCGGCCGACGTGGCCATCGGCTACGGCCGTGAGGGCGGCGACGAGCTGGTCGTGCGCCACCTGAAGCAGGAGCCGCTGATGCTGTGCGCCGCGCCGGCGTATCTCGCGCGCCACGCTCCGGTGCAGGACCTGCCCGATCTGTCCGTACACCGCTTCCTGACCACCGACGCCGAAGGGCGCAAGCGCGAGATCAGCCTCGCGACCATCGAAAAGACGCACCGCGTTCGCGTGGAAAGCGTGTTCCAGTCGGACGACCCTGAAATGGTTTTGCGGCTCGCGCTGTCGGCGCGCGGCATCGCGCTGGTGCCGCAGTCGCTCGCGCGCCCGCAGATCGACGGCGCCACGCTGGTGCCGGTGCTGCCCTCGCTGGCCCTGAAGCCGCACGACATCCACCTGAGCTACCTGCCCGCGCGCCGCAACACGCCGAAGATCCGGACCTTCGTCGACTACTTCCTCGACGTGTTCAGGGCCTCTTGAATCAGCGCCGCGCGCCGCTGCCGTTGTTCTTCGCGACCACGCCCGCGCCGCGCACCTCGAGCCGGCGCTGGTCGACCACCTTGCCGCCGGCGTCCACCAGCTCGATCAGGTGGCGCCCCGGCCATGGAAACCATTGCACGGTGTTGCCGCGCGCCAGCGGCTTGCCGTCGATGCGCCACTGCACGCCACGGCCCTCGGAATCGAAGCGCACGCGCTGGCGCTGCGGCGGGATGTCGGGGTCCAGCGCGATGATGGTGCCGTCGGCCGGCGCGGTGATGCGCGCCGGGGCGAAAGCATCCGTCGTCATGCCGGTGTCCAGCGCGAAGAGCGGCTGCTCCGTGCCTTGCAGGAACCACTCGCTGCGCGAAGCCTCCAGCGGATTGCCGTCGGCGCCAGGGCCGAAGCTCACCTGCATCTGGACCAGGCCCGGCGGCGGCGAAGGCGCGCGGCTCGGCTCGCGCGCGTGCAGGAAGCGCATCACCTCGGCCCACACCGGCGCGGCGCCGCTGGTGCCGCTCACGTCCCACATCGACTCGCCGCTGGCGTTGCCCACCCACACACCTACCGTGTAGCGCTGCGACCAGCCCACGGCCCAGTTGTCGCGCATGTCCTTGCTGGTGCCGGTCTTCACGGCGGTCCAGAAGCGGGTGGAAAGAATGCTGTCGAGGCCGAAGGTGCGCGTGCGCGCGTTGGGGTCGGAGAGGATGTCACCCACGATGAAGGCCGCTCGCGGGTCGATCAGCGTCGGCGGCGAGGCCGGCGCGGTTTTCGATTTCTCCGCGGGCCGCGGCGCCAGCGTCGTCGTTCCGTAGCGCCCGCCGTTGGCCAGCATGCGGTAGGCGTTGGTGAGCGACAGCAGCGACACCTCGGCGCTGCCGAGCGCGAGGCTGTAGCCGTAGTAGTCGCCGCTTTCGCGCAGCGGCAGCCCGGCGGCGCGCAGCTCGCGCGCGAAGGCCTCGGGCGACACCATCACCAGCGTGCGCACGGCCGGCACGTTCAGCGATGCCGCCAGCGCGGTGCGCGCCGACACCGGGCCCTTGAAGCGGCGGTCGTAGTTCTGCGGAATGTAGAGGCCGCTGGCGGTGCTGATCTGCGCCGACGAGTCCTCGATCAGCGATGCCGCCGTGATGCGCTTCTCGGCGATCGCCTGGGCGTAGAGCAGCGGCTTGAGCGTGGAGCCGGGCTGGCGCAGCGCCGTGACGCCGTCGACCTCCGCCGCCTGGCTCAGCGGGCCGGAGGAGCCGACCCAGGCGAGCACCTCGCCGGTCGCGTTGTCGAGCACGACGAGGGCGCCGTCTTCCACGTGCCGCTCGCGCAGCTCGCGCAGGTGGCGCTGCAGCGTGTCGAGCGCGAAGCGCTGCAGCGGCGCGCGCAGGGTGGTGCGCACACCAGTCTCCTTCTCCTTGCCCTTCGGCGCGGGCGCTGCGCTGGCGGCAGCGGGCGCGGCCGCCGCGTTCGCGTCGCGGATCTCGCGCAGCACGCGCCGCGCGGCATGCGGCGCGATCCCTTCGTTCGGCTCGAAGGCACGACGCTGCACGGCCGCGCTGGTGAACATGTCCAGCGCCTCGCAGTCGGTCTTCTGCTGCGGTTCCATGGTGCGCAGCACCTCGCAGGCGCGCTGCGCCACCATGGCGGGCTTGGCGTTGGGCGCGCGCACCAGTGCCGCCGCCACGCTGGCCTCGCGCGCGTCGAGCCCGCTGGGCGCCTTGCCGAAGAGCGTGCGCGAGAGCGCGTCGATGCCCACGATCTCGCCGCGGAACGGCACGGTGTTGAGATACGCCTCCAGGATCTGGTCCTTGCGCCAGTTGCGCTCCAGCTGCGCGGCCGCCACCGTCTGCCCGATCTTCTGCGTGAAGCTGCGGCCGCCCGAGCTGCGGCGAAGGTCCTCGTCGAGCAGGCCCGAAAGCTGCATCGTGATGGTCGATGCGCCGCGCGTGCGCGTGTTCCAGAGATTGCCCCAGGCGGCGGCCGAGACGGCGCGCCAGTCGATGCCGCTGTGTTCGTAGAAGCGCTTGTCCTCGCTCAGCACCATGGCCGTGCGCAGCGCCGGGGACACGTCGGCCAGCGCGGTCCACTGGCCGCGGCGCACCGTGGGGTCGGTGCGCACGCGCTGCAGCAGCTCGCCGTTGCGGTCGAGCACGGCGGTGTCGGACGAGCGGAAGTCGCGCTTCACTTCCTCGAAGCTCACCACGGCCCGGGCCGGGAGCGTCCATGCCGCGGCGATCAGCAGGGCTGCGAGGGTCTTGCGGGAGAAAGCGGAGGGCGCGGGCTGCATCGGAGGAAAGGAGGCGGTATCCAGAAGCGAAAGCGTGGGCGCCGCCATTCTCTCTCGCCGGTCCGCCACGGGAATCGCGCCTACTGCGCGACGGGCTGCGCGCTGCCTTGCGGCTTGCGCACCCCGGGGCAAAGTAAATGCCGGGTGCCACATCCCGTAACGAACTTCACGCAAGGGCTTCAATGCGGAAACCCGGCGCGTACCGGCGTGGCCTTCAATGCACTACCGGCTCGCAGGAGGCGAACCCCGGTTTCACAAACACTCCAAGGAGAACTCGCATGACGAAGACATTGGCGATCCTTCTGGCCGCATCGGCCATCCTGGCCGGCTGCGTGGTCGCACCCTACGACCGCCCGCCGCCGCCGCGCCCGCACTACGGCGACCGTGACCGCGACGGCGTGCCCAACCGCTACGACCGTGACCGCGACAACGACGGCGTTCCGAACCGCTACGACCGCAATCCCAACAACCCGTACCGCAACTGATCCTCAGCGCTGCGACAAATGAAGAAAAGGCCGCGAAGCTCCGTGCTTCGCGGCCTTTTCTTTTGAGTTGCTTTTGCGTTCCGAAGGGCTGCCCGCTCAGCCCGGCCGGCGCGCCATCAGCGCCCAGATGCCCGCCGCGCCCAGCAGCGAGCCGCCCGCGAGGTTGAAGCGCCGCTGCGCACGCGGCGACGACAGCAGCCTGCGCGCCGATCCCGCGAACACCGCGTAGAGCGTGGCATTGGTCGCGGCCAGCACCACGAAGGTGATGGCCAGCACCCACAGCTGGCGCGTCACGTCGGCGGCCGGGTTGATGAACTGGGGCAGGAAGGCCACGAAGAACACGATGCCCTTGGGGTTCAGCGCGGTCACCAGGTAGGTGTTGGCGAACAGGCGCAGGCGCGAGGCGGGCGCGGCCGGCGTGGCGATCTCGGCGGAGGTGATGCCCGCGCGCAGCAGCCTGATGCCCAGATACAGCAGGTACAGCCCGCCCACCCACTTCACCACCGTGAACCAGAAGGCCGAGGTGGCCAGCAGCGCGCCCAGCCCGAGCAGCGACACCACCAGCGCGGTGGAATCGCCCAGCGCCACGGCCGCCACCAGCGGCAGGTTGGCGCGCCGCCCGTGCGACATCGAATAGCTGATCACCGTGAGGATGGTGGGCCCGGGAATGACCAGCATGAGGGCGGAGGCCGCGACGAAGGCGAGCCAGAGTTCGATGGACATGTGCCTGTCTCCAGTAGTGGTGGGTTGTTGTTGCGGGAAGCGATTCTCTTCGTCAGATGCCGATGGCCGCGCGCGCGGCGTGCCAGGTGCCGCGGTGCCCGTCCACGTAGCTGATGGGCGAGCTGGCGAGGTCGTCGAGATCCACGTCGTCCAGGCAGGTCACGTTCACACCGTAGGCGCTCTCGCCGGTGGCGGGCGAATGGCCCACGCCGAAAGCCCGCACGCCGCAATGCCTGCAGACGATGTAGTGGCTGTTGCGGGTGTCGAGCATCTGCTCGCTGAGTTCGGATTCGCCTTCGATCAACCGGAAGGCATCGGTCGCGACGATGGCGGGCCAGAAGCGGGTTTGGGTGCAGATCGAGCAGTTGCAGCGCAGCGTGCCGAGGCCGAGGTCGATGTCGGCCTCGAATCTCACGGCGCCGCAATGGCAGCCGCCTGTGTAGGTCTTTTTCATGTGCTCGGACTTCGCATGGTGGTGCTGGCAAGCACCATATCAAAGGCCGGGGGGCGGCGCTGCGCTGTGGTCATGGCCCGGCCATCACCGCCGGCTCAGGCGCGGGCGACCCAGCCCCGGAACGTGAAGCCCATGAAGAAGAGGTCTTCCACCTCCAGGCCGCCGCCCGCGCCGACCACGAGCACCCGGCCATCGCTGGGCACGTGTTCCTCGAGAAGGATGCGCGTCATCGGCAGGAGCCCGCTGTATCCGGGCACGTTGCGCTTCGGGCCTTCGGCGTATTTGGCGACTGCGTCCGAGGTGCTGAAGGCGCTATGGGGGGTGTTGCTCATCCGAAGATGATGGCATGCGGGCGCGCAGCCATCGGCCACAGGGGGCAAGGCACGATCAGGCGGTGGAGCCGCTGCCGAAGCGCATCGCCGAGCGGGCCCTGGCGCGTTCCGCCTCCACAGCACGGTCGCGGGGTTCGGCCGTGGTGACAAGCGAATCGATCAGCCGCGCCGCCGTGGCGGCCACTTCATCGACCGCGCGATTGAATGCCGCCTCGTTGGCCTTGGAGGGCACGTTGAAGCCACTGAGCTTGCGCACGAACTGCAGCGCGGCGGCGCGGATCTCCTGCTCGGTGGCGGGCGGCTCGAAGTTGTAGAGGGTCTTGATGCTGCGGCACATGGGCGCTCTCCGTTCGATGGCGAGGTGGCGCCAGTCTAGCGGCCGGAATTCAGGGGAGCCCGCTGACGAAGCCGCCGTACCAGCTCGCGAGCTTGCTCCATGGAATCTCGATCCGGTTCTCGCTGCTGTCGCGGCCCCAGGTGACGAGGTCGAAGATGGCGCCGTTGGCCGTCACATCGACGGAATTCACCAGCATGAAGTGGCCGCCGAATACGCGCATCGTCATGTCGTCGCGCAGGCTGCGGCCCAGCGCCATGTTGGCCAGGCTGCCTGCGGCACACATCATGACGGTGTGGCCAGCGTTGCGCTTGTGGCGCATCTGGTTCAGGTGCGGGCCCACGGTGTTTTGGCCGACGCTGGTGCGGTGCGCCTTGATGAGCAGGCCACGCAGGCGCCAGCTGCCCATGTGACTGTGGTCCTCCACATGCTGGTAGCCGGTGTCGCGCATCCACCGGACCATGTCGGCCGGCGAGGTCGCGCCTTCGAGCATCGTGTGAGTGAAGGGCGAGCGGTAGGCCAGGATGTTGCTGCCGTCGCGCAGGCTGGCCAGCGCGATGTAGTCGGCCTCGCAGATCCTCGGCGAGCCGGGGGCGCTGTTGATGCGCTTGCCCAGCAGCGAGGAGCCCGACTTGACCTTCACGGTCATCTGCCCGAGGGGGCCGCGGCGGTTTTCCGCCAGGCCGATCACGTAGGCCGCGTAGGCCTGAGGGGTTCGCTTCGCGATGTCGTGCATGAACGTGACCGGGCCGCACAGCGAATGGTGCTGCTGCTCGATGTACCTGTAGTCCGCGATCCGCACGATCAGCTGCAGCGCGATCCGCTCGCGCGAAAAATGCCGCCAGGGGAGCGCGGCGTTTCCGCGCAGGAAACCGCCCTGGTAGCTGTGCGGCTGGTTCTGCGGGTCGGGGCGCGCGCCGATCACGAGGTCCAGCGCGGCGGCAGCCTCGGCACTGGGAACCCAGCGCCCGTTTCTCAGCAGGCGGCGGCTGTACTGCTCGACTTCGTCCGCGGTCGGTACCGTGTCCACGTCGGCGCCAGCGCGCAGCAAGGTTTCCCGAGCGATCGTCTTGTCTTTCCACAAGGCCTGTTGCAGCACCTGATCGAGCGTCGGCATGGTCCGTCCCTTGGTGTTGAGTCATCGGCTGCCCGGCTTGGGCGGGCGGCAAGATAGCACCCGCGGTGCAGGGCCGTCGATCCCCGAGAACAGGTAGGGCGGCGCACCGTCGCCGCGCGCCGGGAGGGGCTCAGCCCTCGGGGCGCTGCGCGTATGAAGCCCACCGACGGCTCCGCGCCGGACTGTTCCCACACGCATCCGCACCTCCCTCCCACCAGCCGCGGGCTGCGCTCGCACAACATGGGGCGGTGAACAAGCCAGGAGGCCATCCATGACTTCGAAGCAGCAACAGCCAGAAGAGAAAGAAGGGAAATCGCCGGGGAAATTCCACTTTCCCACGTCCGGCAACCCTGAGCAGGGCAAGGTCGAGAAGGCCAGGCCCACCGAGCAGCCTGCCAGCGAGGAAGCGCTGGACAGCGGTGTGGAAGAGTCCTTTCCCGCCAGTGACCCTGTGTCCGTCACCGTGACGAAGGTGAAGCTGCCGTCCTCGGAAAAGAAGAAGGACGCCGAAGAGAAGGCGAAGGCCGGCAAGGGCTGAAGTCAGGCACACCGCCGTGCAAGCGCTTTCCTCCGAAGCCAGGGCGGCGGGCACAGTGCCCGGCCCGTGCAGCGTCGTCACGCTGGACGTGGACCCGCGCGGCTACTGCACCGAGCACGAGCATGCCACCCGCGCCAACTACGGGCGGCGGCTGGCGGTGCTGATCGGCTGCGCTTTCGAAGGGGAGTACGTCTCCCCGGCGCCCTCGGGCTCGCGGCACTATTTCGTGCCCAGCGACACCCTTTCCGACCCGGCCCGGGTGCACGCCATGGGCATCGCCGGGGTGGAGGACCTGTTCGGCGGCGTGGTGCCGCATGCCTTCGTCGCCACCAAGGTCATCAGCCACCCGCTGATCGACGAGAACAGTGCCGCAAGACCGGACGGCTGGTCGACGCGCTTCGCCCGCGAGGTCGGCGACGCAGTCCTGCCGGGCTTCTCGTGCTTCTCGGCCGGCGAGGCGCTGAGGGCAGGGCGCGCGATGCTCGATGCGGGGCCCGTGCGACTCAAGCCGGTGACGGCCACCGGCGGGCGCGGGCAGATCGTCGTCGAGCACGCCGAGGCGCTCGGCAGCTGCATCGCCGAGATGGACCAGGCCGGCCTCGCACGAAGCGGCCTCGTCCTCGAAGCGAACCTGGAAGACCCGGTCACCTGGAGCGTCGGGCAGCTGCTGGTGGCCGGCATGATCGTCAGCTACTGCGGCGTGCAGCGCACCACCGGCGACAACGCCGGCGAGGAGGTCTACGGCGGCTCCGATCTGGTGATGGTGCGCGGCGACTTCGACGCGCTGATCGCCGGCGTCGCGTCGCCCTCGCTGCGCCGCGCCATCGAGCAGGCGCGGCGCTATCACCGGGCGGTGATCGACTGCTACCCCGGCTTCTTCGCCTCGCGCGTGAACTACGACGTGGCGCAGGGCGTCGACGGCAGAGGCGAATGGCGCTCGGGCGTGCTGGAGCAGTCGTGGCGCGTGGGCGGCGCCACCGGCGCCGAGATCGCGGGGCTCGAAGCGCTGCATGCCGACCCCGGGCGGCGCGAGGTACGCGCCTCGTGCTTCGAGGTCTACGGCCCCTCGGTGCTCGTGCCCGCCGATGCCATCGTGGCCTACCAGGGGACGGACAGCCGCGTCGGCCCGCTCGCGAAGTACACGATCCTGCCTGGAGACCGCCATGCCGACGCGCCATAGCACCATCGACATTCCGGTCGACGGCCAGCATATCGAGGGCACGCTGTTCGCGGCCTCGACGACCGTGCCGGGGGTGCTGCTGGTGCATGGCTGGGACGGCAGCCAGGAGCAGTACGCCAGGCGCGCGCACGAACTGGCCGCACTTGGCTGCGTGTGCCTGACCTTCGACCTGCGCGGCCACGCGCGCCACGCCGCGCAACGCATGGAGGTGACGCGCGAGGACAACCTGCGCGACGTGCTCGCGGCCTACGACGCGCTGGTCGGCCACCCGGCGGTCGATCCGGCGGCCGTCGCCATCGTCGGCAGCAGCTACGGCGGCTACCTGGCGGCGCTGGTCAGCGCCATGCGGCCGGTGCGCTGGCTGGCGTTGCGCGCGCCCGCGCTCTACCGCGACGGCGAGTGGGACACGCCCAAGGGCCAGCTCAGCCGCTCCGACCTGGTCGCCTACCGCCGATCGCTGGTCGGGCCCAAGGACAACCGCGCGCTCGCGGCCTGCGCGGACTTCGCCGGCGACGTGCTCATCGTCGAATCGGAGCACGACCAGATCGTGCCGCACCCGGTGGTCGAGAACTACCTCGGCGCCTTCAAGCGCGTGAAGTCGGTGACCTACCGCGTGCTCTCCGACGCGGACCACGCGCTCTCGAAGCAGGAGTGGCGCCAGGCCTACGGCGCGCTGCTGGTGTCGTGGATCACCGAGATGACGCTCGGCGCCAAGGCGACGGCCACCCTCACCAAGCCGGTGACCACCGCCACGGCCTGAGGCCGCCGCCCACCGTTCACCGCTGCAGCGCGGCCTCGGCCGCCAGCGCCACCGCCGCCAGCCGCGCGTCGTCGCCGCGCACCGAGGCCAGCATCAGGCCCACCGGCAGATCGCCCGGCGCATGGCAGGGCAGGCTGAAAGCGCAGCCGTCAAGCAGGTTGATCGCGAAGGTGTTGCGCAGCAGCAGGCCGTTGGCCCTGAAGAAGGCGGCGTCTTCCGCCAGCGCCTCGATAGGCGGCGCGACGATGGGCACGGTCGGGCACACGAGCGCGTCGAAGCCTTCGATGGCGCGCTCGACGCGTCCGATCCAGTCGCGGCGGCGGTCCTGCATGGCGATGTAGTCGGCGGCGCGCACCTCGGTGCCCAGCGCGATGCGGGCGGCCACGCGCGCGTCGAATCCGTCGCGCTTCGCGGCGAAGCGCTCGCGGTGCACGGCGGCGGCTTCCACCGGCGAGAAGCCGCCGGGCGCGTTGACGCTGGCGATCTCGGCCAGTTCCGCCAGCGTGATGTCCACGACCTGCGCGCCCGCGGCCGAGAGCGCCTGCAGCGCGCGGTCGAAGGCGCGCGCCACGGCGGGTTCGATGTCGTCGAACACCAGCGTGCGCGGCACGGCCAGGCGCATGCCCTGCAGCGGACGGCGGCGCACCGCGAGCGGCACGTCGGCGATGGCGGCATCGGCGATCAGGCAGTCTTCCACGCTGCGCGCCATGGCGCACACCGTGTCGAGCGAGCGCGCCAGTTCGAAGGCGCCCGTGCGCGGCACGCGCGACTGCGTGCTCTTGAAGCCGACCAGCCCGCACAGCGCGGCGGGAATGCGGATGGAGCCGCCCGTGTCCGAGCCCAGCCCCGCCACCGCGAGCCCGAGCGCCACCGACACCGCCGCGCCGGACGACGAGCCGCCTGGAATGCGCGGCGTCTGCGCGTCGGCCGGGTTGCGCGGCGTGCCGTAGTGCGGGTTGATGCCCACGCCGGAGAACGCGAACTCGGTCATGTTGGTCTTGCCGACGATGGCCGCGCCCTGTGCGCGCAGCCGCGCCACGGCGGTCGCGTCGTGTGCGGCAGGCGCTTCGCCCGCGCAGACGGCGGAGCCCGCCATGGTGGTTTCGCCGGCCACGTCGTAGAGGTCCTTGACCGACACGGGCAGGCCGGCGAGCGGGGCGGTCTCGATGCCGGCCTTGCGTGCCGCATCGGCATGGCGCGCGGCGGCGCGGGCCGCGTCGGCGTACAGGCGGGTGAAGACATGCTGCGCGGCAGGCTGTCCGGCCGCTTCGAGCACTTCGTCGATCAGCGCCTCGTGCGAGAGCTCGCCGCGCGCGATGCGCCCGCGCAGCGCCGCGATGGTGTTGCCGTTCTTCATCGTCATCGTCACGCCACCACCGGTAGTGCTTCCACCGCATAGCGATGCACGATGCGGCGCTGCAGCTTCGCATCGTGCAGCTCGATCTCCATCTGCGTCGCGGGCCGGATGCCTTCGCCCTTGGCGTTGGGCAATGCGCCCAGCGTGCCGCAGGTCATGAAGAGCCCCTCGGGCGCGGCACCGGCACCGGGCATGCCGTCGCGCAGGCCGGCCAGCGGGCGGATCGATGCGAGCGTGCCGCGCTGGTAGTCGACCCAGCGACCATCCTCCAGGATGCGCGAGCGAAGCTCCAGCGTGTCCTGGTGCGCCTGCACGTCGCGCCAGCGCCATGCGGTCTCGGCCACGGGCTTGGCGCACATCTGCTTCGACACGGCCACCGAGTAGCTCTCGACCTGCCGGTCGGTGTGGTCCGAGGCCACGCTCAGCCACCACTCGCCTTGCGAGAAGAACAGCACCGGCTCGGCCTCGCCGGAGCTCCGGTCGCCCAGCGCCTCGATGGCGCTCGATTGCGTCAGCAGCTGGGCCGCCACGCGGTAGTACAGCGGCACGCTCGAAGGGCGCGGCACGCCGAGCTCGGCCAGTTCCTCGATGTGGTGTTCGATGGCGGCGATGTCGCGCCCGGTCCAGCCCGCCACCACCAGCGCGCGCGGCGCGACCAGGTGCAAGGAGGTGGAGCGCGTGCCGTCGTCGGCGATGCTTTCGCAGGCGAAGCGCAATCGTGAATTCATGTTGTTCGTCGTCGTCATCGATCAGCTCTCCAGCGGGCGCTTGGCGGTTTCGCGCGCAACCAGCAGGGCGATCAGCGTCACGCCCAGCGCGGCCACCACGTAGAACGACACGGCCACCGTGCTGCCCCACGACTTGAACAGGCTCGCGATGATCAGCGGCGCGAAGCCGCCGCCCAGGATGCCCGCCAGCGTGTACGCCAGCGAGGCGCCGGCATAGCGCACGCGGCCCGGGAACTGCTCGGTGACGAAGGCGGCCTGCGGGCCGTACATCATCGCGTGGATCAGCAGGCCCACCACCACAGCAGCGCAGATCGCGACCGGGTGCGCGCTGTCCATCAGCACGAAGAACACGAAGGCCCAGACCATGCCCAGCAGCGCGCCGGCGATGTAGACCGGGCGGCGCCCGATGCGGTCCGACAGGCTGCCGAACCACGGCACGGCAATGGCGTTGCCGGCCGCGCCGATCATCGTGGCGGTGAGCGCCAGCGGACGCGACAGGAGCAGCACGGTGGTCACGTAGGTCAGCGTGAACACCACCACCAGCGCATACAGCACGTCGGAGCCGATGCGCGAGCCGCCGGCCACCAGCAGGCGGCGCCAGTGCTGCGTCAGCACTTCCTTGATCGGCGTCTTGGCGGTGGCCTTCTTCTCCTCCATCTCGCGGAAGACGGGCGTTTCGTCCACGCCGCGGCGCAGCCACAGGCCGAACAGCACCAGCGCCACGCTGGAGATGAAGGGAATGCGCCAGCCCCAGTTCTGGAAGTCCTCCGGGCTCAGCCAGGCCGACACGGCGGCAATGAAGCCGGTGCCGATCAGCGTGCCGCACGAGGGGCCCACCTGCGTGAACGAGGCGTTGCGGCCGCGCTCGTCGGGCTTGCCGTGCTCCATCGACAGCAGCACCGCGCCGGCCCATTCGCCGCCGAGCGCCACGCCTTGCACGAAGCGCAGTGCCACCAGCGCGACGGGTGCCCAGATGCCCCAGCTCGCGTAGGTGGGCAGCAGGCCCATCAGGCCGGTGGAGACGCCCATGATGACCAGCGTGGCCACCAGCACGAAGCGCCGGCCCAGCCGGTCGCCGAGGTGGCCGAACACCACGCCGCCCAGCGGGCGCGAAATGTAGCCGACCGCGTAGGTCGAGAACGCGAGGATGGTGCCGGTGAGCGGGTCGAACGAGGGGAAGAACACCGCGTTGAAGACCAGCGCCGCCATGATGTTGTAGACGGTGAAGTCGTACCACTCCAGCGTGGTGCCGATGGAGCTGGCCATGGCCAGCCGGCCCATCTTGGCGGAAGCAGGGGCGGCCTGCCCGGGTGCCGCGGAGCCCGCGGCGGGAAGAACATGTTCGGTCATCGGATGCCTTTGTTCGGTGAGGGATGAGGTGAGAGGGGGCGGATGGCCGCCGCGTCAGGCCAGCTCGGCCGCTGTCAGCTTCCAGCCGAGCGCGAGCAGCCAGCCGCCGGCGGGATCGGCGTCGAATGCGGCGGCGGCCGTGGCGCGCGCCGCGCGGGCGGCGGCTTCGCTGCTGGTCTCGATCACCAGCAGCGGCTGCAGCACGCGGCCTTCGGTGGATTCGCGCGGCAGCGGCGTGCTGAGCGCGGCGTCGGGCACGAGCAGGTACGACTGCACGAAGCCTGCCTGCTCCTCGCGCATTTGCGCGCCGATGCCGGCGGCGTGCGCCACTTGCGCCTCGGCATCGGCGGCGGCCACGAGCGGAAGCACGGCCACGTGGCTGCCGCTGCCGAAGCCGGTGACGGCGCGCACCGCGCACACGCGGCGCATCGGCTGGCGCATGCGGTCGAGATTGGCGACGGACCACGGCGTCTGCTTCTCGAACGCGGCGCGGTAGCCGGGCGAGCCGAACACCGCCAGCGACCCGGTGCGGTAAAGCCCCAGGTACTTGCGGCCGCCTTCGAGCGAGAAATAGCGAGCGCCGGAGAGAAAGCCGGGAATGCGCACGCGCTCTTCCACGTGCTCCTGGTCGTACCAGCGGTTGAAGTCGGCCTCGTCGGCGGGGTCGACGCCGGAAGCGACGAACAGCAGGCCGTTCACTGCTGCTGCGGAGGAAGAGGAGTCAGGTGTGTTCATGGCGGCGGAAGAAGAGGCGGGCCTTCGAAAAATGAAGGCGCGATCTTCCGTCGCAGGGTCGGGCTGTCACAAACGAGTTTTTCTGGGCGACAGCCACAAGAATTACTGGCCCCTTTTCGGGGCCGAAATGCGCCAAACCGAGGGTTAACCCTCTGAGGCCGTGCTCCAGGTTGGTGCGACGGCCGATGTCGTGAACTGGTCGGAGGCCCGGCAGGCCAGCTCGGCCACGAGCCGGATGGCGTCGGAGTCGGCGGCTTCCAGGTGGCTCACCACGATGCGCTGCGGCGAGATGAGCGCGTCGCACTCGATGATCTTCACGTCGCCGGCCGCCACATATTCATAGCAGGGCGGCAGTGGCACCAGCGCGTTGCCGAAGCCCGCCTTCACCAGCCGCGCCAGCGCCGAGATCGAGCTCACGCAATGCACCTTGCCCAGCGGAATGCCCGCCGCGCGGAACAGGTTCTTCAGCGCCTCGTGCGGCTGCGAGCCGGGGCTCATCGTGAGCACGGGTTGTCGCAGCAGCTGCTCGACCGTCTGCACGGGCTCGGCGCCGGGCGCGCCCACCCAGCCCATGGGCATCGGCAGGCAGGGCGTGCTCACGATGCCCGCGCCGGCGATGTGGTCGGTCTGCAGCGCGATGTCGAGCGCGCCCTCGCGCAGGCCGCGGTGCAGCGCCAGCGTGGTCTCGGAGGTGAGCTGCACCTCGATGCCCGGGTAGGTGGAGCGCAGGTTGGTGAGAAAGCCCAGCAGCCAGGTGTGGACCACGGTTTCGATGGCGCCGATGCGCACCAGCCCCAGGATGTCTTCGCGCGGCCGGCCGAGCGAGACGATCTCGCGGCGCAGCTCGAGCAGGCGTTCGCCGTAGTCCATCAGCCGCACGCCCACGGGCGTGAGCCGCAGCTCGCGCGCGTCGCGTTCGAACAGGCGTGCGCCGATGTCTTCTTCGAGGGAGGCGACGCGGTTGGACACCGCCGCCTGCGTGATGTGGAGCCGGTCGCTCGCCGCGCGGAAGCTGCCCAGCCGCGCGGCCCAGAGGAAGGCTTCTACAAATCTTGTGTTCATGGGGGCACCTGCGGGCATTCTGCCCGCGTCGCGCCCGCACGAGAACTTGCCGTCCGCCGGACCCGTACCGGCATTGGCGGAAGCAGCCGCTTGCTAGCCGGCATCGTAGAAGAACTCTTCCCGCACGATCTTCCCGTCCTTGACGGTGTAGAGCGCCATTTCCTCCATGGTGAAGCGGTGGCCGTTGGCCTTCATCGTCACGTCGAAGCGGAAGCCGACGATGAAGCGGTCGTCGTGCGGCCACGGGCCGGCGACCTGCATGGAGTGCACTTCATGATTGGCGGTCCACCACTCGCCCTTGGCCCTGATGGCCGCAAGGCCGACCGCCTCGCGCGCCTGGCCGGGCGGGGCGCTGGCCTCGACGCTCACGGCCTCGGGCGCATAGAGCACCTGGGCGCCTTCGAAATTTCCGTCCTTGCACAGCGCCACGAGCTTGTCGGCGATTTCCTTGGTGTTCATGGGTTTCTCCTGCGAACGTTGAGAGGGAACGAGCGAGCGAATGAATGAATGAACGACGACCGGGGGCGCAGTTTAGGCCTGCGGTGGCTGTCTTTCGCCGGCTTTTCTTTCTCAGGAGGAAGCGGGGCCGTTGAGCGCGCGCATGCTGTCTACGGCTTCGGGCGAGGCCCACAGCAAGGTGTTCAGGTAGGTCTCGATGCGGTCCACCAGCGCGCCGCGCGGGCCCTCGCGCCATTCCGGGGAGCCGTAGAACGCGGCCTGCCCGGCTTCGAGCGCTGCGCGGTCGGCATAGGCTCGCACCAGGTGGTAGGTCTCCTCCTCGTGGTCCGACCTGCCGTAGGCGACCACGTCCATGCCCTTGCCGCGCAGCATCGGCACGGCGCGTTCGTGCATGGCCTGGTGGAAGGCATCGAGGGTGCCGGGCTTGAGCCGGTAGGTTCGGATCTCCAGCAGCATCTGCTTCATGGCGGCGGCCTTTCCCCAGCGTCGGACCTGCCCGGCAACACCCAGCCGAGCGAGAACACATAGCGACTGCCGCCCACCACCCGCGTCACGCTGTGCTCGCAGGCATCGGGGCGGAACAGCTTGATGCGCCGCGTCGCGAAGATCGGCGTGGCGCACACGAACTCGCCACCCGAGCGCGGCGATTTCAGCACGACGTTCAGCCGGTAGTGCCGCCCGGCCTGCACCGGGTCGGTGTGCGGCGGAATCTCCGAGCCCTCGGGGTAGCGGATGAGGTAGCTGTCGAACGGCAGCGGCCAGCGCGCCGTGAGCAGCAGCATCTTGTCGTAGCCCGTGCCCTGGCGGCCGCGCTGCCAGCGGAAGGCCAGGGAGAAGTAGCTGCGCAGTGTGGTGGCAAAGCTCATGAGTGAGGTCGTGGAGCCTCCATGCCGCGCATTCTCTGGCGATTCAGCAGAAAACGATCGCCGTCCTGTGCTCGATGCTCAGCCGCGCCGATTCGTACAGCAGCAGCCAGGACACGTATTCGCGGTACAGGCCGTTGTCGTCGTCGATGAGTGCATCGATGCGTTCGGCTTCCTCGTCGGAGAGCTTGCCGTTCTCGAGGCGGATGCCCAGGGCGGGAGCGACGAACACGAGTTCCTCGAGCAGGCGCTGGGAGGAACCGAGCATGCCGCCGGGCAGGCCGCTCAGTTCTTCGAGGTCCGCGTCGCCTTCGGCCTCGTCCGCTTCTTCCTGTGCGTCGTCTTCTTCTTCATCCTCGTCGCTGCCGTCACTGTCGAACAGCACTTCCTGGAAGTCGATGGGAACGTAGAAGCCTTCGGCATCGGAGTGGCACAGCAGATGGCTTTCCGAGCCGTCCAGCAGCGCCTGGATCTTCGGATCGGCCGTGGGATCGACGTCGTCAGCCAGCGGCGTGGCGACCCAGTCGGGCGCCAGCACGCGGTGGGCGTACGCGCGGCGCAGGTAGTGGATGAAGGAATAGGGAAAACCGTCGATCGAGGCGCGCGAGTCGAGTTCGAGGGGACCGCGCGGTTCGGTGTGCGGGGGCAGCCCCGCGGCGGCCAGCACGCGGTTGACTTCGGCCAGTTCTTCCTCGAAGCCCTCGGCGCTTTCGGGATCGTCCTCGAGCAGTTCGGCGAGCATGCCGACGCAGACAGCCAGGCCCATGGTGTTTTCCTCCAGGTTGTTGGTTCGCCGCGATGGTGACGGCGGCCGGTGAAGGAGCGATGACCGGCCGCCGCTCCTCCACCGTACCTGGCGATGCTTACTTCGCCGCTTCCACCTTCACCCGCGCGTTCGGCGCCTCGCCGAACATCTCGGGCGCGTACATCGCCTCGACGCGGCTGGGCGGCAGGGCGAAATCGCCGACGTTGTTCAGGCGCACGGTGTACTCCATCTTCACCACGCCCTTGGGCAGGTACTCGTAGTAGCTGCGGAAGGCCTCGAAGCTGCGTTCCTCGAAGGCCGGCCAGCCGGCGCCCGACTTCTTCTCGCCCTGGGTGGCGATCTGCGAGTCGCGGCCCAGGCCGCCGCCGAGGATGGTGGCGCCGCCAGGGATCGGGTCGCTGATGACGACCCAGGTCATGTCGGCGCTGGCGTTCACCTCCAGCGTCACGCGCAGCACGTCGCCGCGCGTGTACTTGCCCGCGGTGGCCTGCTCGACCGGGGTGATGGTCTTCTTGATGGCGTAGCCGGCGGCAAATGGCGCCTTCAGCTGCACGGCGGCGATCGACTGCAGCGTGAGCCACGGCTTGCCGGTGCCCTGCTGGGTGACCAGCAGCGTGTCGCGCACGGGGGCTCCAGATGGCGACGATGCCCACGGCAGGAACATCGTGTTGTTCTTCAGGTTGCCCGGCGAGGCGGGTGCGCCGAAGAAGGTGCTCTGGTTGGGCGCGCCGGTCGCGTCGCTGGTCTTCACGCGCTCGACCTTGCTCCAGTCGACCTGCGCCTTCACCGCGCCGAGCGTGGCGGCGGTGACGCCGGCCACCGGCGTGCTCTCGAACACCTTGCTGAACTTCTCCAGCGCCAGACCGCCCCACAGGTTGGCGGTGGTGGTGTGCCAGGCGCCGTTCTGCTGGCGGCCGATGAAGCCGTTGGCGAGCTTGCCGATGTCGTCCTTCCAGGCCGGGTCGTCCATCACGCTGAGCAGCAGCCGGGCGGTGTTGACGTCGCCGTTGGTCATCAGCCACCACCAGTAGTCGTCCTGCTCGGTGCTGAAGATCAGCTTGGTGCCCTGGTACGACAGGCGCGCCTTCAGCACGTTGTTGGCCTCGTCCAGGCGCTGCTGGCGCTGGGGCACGTCGTTCACGCGCTTGAGGATGTTGAGCCAGTCGATCACCGCGCTGGTGGGCCACTGGTTCGGCGCGATGGTGATGCTGCCGAGCATGCTTCCCTTGGCCTTGCCGTAGCGCGAGAGCGCTTCGAGCGCGGCCAGCTTGCGCACGTCGAGGTCCTTGCGCGGGCTCCAGAAGTCGCGCGTGATGCGGCCTTCGACGAAGGCGATCAGGCCCGACTCCATCGGTGCGCGCACGTCGTCGGCGAGCGCGAAGGCCGGGTTGAGCTGGGCCGCTTCATTCGTCGCCGCGAGCAGGTACGAGGTGAGGATGTCGCTGCCGCGGTTGGCCTCGCCGTCGCGCGGCGGGAAGTAGCTGGCCAGGCCGTCGCTGTCGAGATAGGTCGGCAGCGTCGCCAGCACGCCCTGCCACATCTTCGCGTCGCGCAGGCCCACCGACTTGCTGGTCTTTTGCTCCAGGCAGATGAAGGGGTAGTTGGCGAACCAGTCGCGCACGCCCGGCAGGCCTTCGGCCAGCTTGGGCTGCAGCGAGAGCTTCAGGCCGCCGCGGCCGGGCAGGGCGTCGGCCGGCGGCGCCACGTCGAGCGTGAACGGGCCGTCGACCTGCACCAGCGTGCCTTGCTGCACCGTGAGCGGCACCGAGGGCACGATGCGCTGGCGCACCTTCAGCGCATCGCGTGCGCCGCCGAGGGTGTCTTTCGCTTCGATCTCCCACAGGATGGCTTCGGCACGCGTCTGCCCGAGCTGAGGAGGCGCGGTCACGGTCCATGCCACCTCGCGGGCCTCGCCGGCCGGGATGTCGACCGTCTGCGGCTCCAGCGTGAGCAGGGTGGCGCGCGGCGTGGCCTCGACCTTCATCGGCTTCTGCGTGGTGTTGCGCAGCGTGACCTGGGCGCGGAACTGGTCGTCCTCGCGCACCAGCGGCGGCAGGCCGCTGATGATCTGCAAATCTTGCGTGGCCTGGATGCTGGCCTGGCCGGTGCCGAACAGGTTGGTGCCCGAATCGGCCACGGCCACGATCTTGAAGGTGGTGAGTGCGTCGTTCAGCGGCACCGTCACCACGGCCTGGCCGTTGGCGTCGAGCACCACCTTCGGGTTCCACACCAGCAGGGTGTCGAGCAGTTCGCGCGTCTGTCCCTTGCCGCCGCCGCCGCCCGCGGGCACGGCCTTGCGGCCGTAGTGGCGCCGGCCGACGATTTCCATCTGCGCGGTGGAAGTGCTCACGCCCCAGCTGCGCCGCTGCAGCATCGCGTTGAGCAGGTTCCAGCTGTCGTTGGGCATCAGCTCCAGCAGGGCCTGGTCGACCGCCGCGAGCGCCACTTCGGCGCCGGCGGCCGGCTTGCCGTCGGGCAGCTTGGCGCTGATGGTGACCTGCGCCTTGCTGCGGATCGGGTAGCTGGGCTTGTCGCTGGTGACGCTCACGTCGAGCTGGTGCGCTCGCGTGCCGACGCGGATCTCGGCCATGCCGAGGCGGTAGGCGGGCTTGCTCAAGTCGACCATGGCGGTCGGCGCCACGTATTCCTTGCCTTCGTACCAGAAGGCCGTCCACCACTCGCGCGGCGACTTGAAGCCCCAGGTGAAGAAGCTGTACCAGGGCACCTCGCGCAGGCGGCCGCGCAGCGCGAGCACGCTCACGTAGGCGTTCGGGCCCCACTCGGGCTTCACTTCGAGGGTGACGGTCGGGTCCTTGCCGTCGAGCTTGACCACGTGTGTCTCGATGATGCCCTCGCGTTCCACCGCGACCAGCGCGGTCGCGAAGCGGAAGGGGCTGCGCACCTGGAACTTGGCGATCTCGCCGGGCTGGTAGCTCTTCTTCTCGGGCAGCACGTCGATGCGGTCGTTGTCCTCGCCGCCGAACCAGAGTTCGCCCTGCTTGGTCACGTAAACCGAGCTCACGGCCTTGGCGTCGCGGCCTTCGCTGTCGGTGGCGCTGGCGATGAGCTCGACCTCGCCGGCTTCCTTCAGCTCCGATTCGCACAGCAGCAGGCCGCGCGCGTCGCTCTTGCCGCTGCAGACGGTGCCGATGTCCTTGGTCTCGGTCTTGTTGTCGTAGGTGTAGAAGCCGCCCACCATGCGCTTGCGGCTGGTGGTGGTGATGCGCGCCACGGCGCGCACGTTGAGCGTGACGTTGGCCTGGGGCTTGCCCGAGAGGTCGAGCGCGAGCGCCTGGAACTTCAGCTTCTGGGCGGTGGAGACCCAGCCCTCGGTCTTGATGCCGGCGATGACGGAGGCCGGCCACAGCGTCTGCGTGCTGCGGATGGTCTGCACCTCGCCGTTCGGGTCGGCGTACGTGGCCTCCAGCAGCAGCTCGCGCGCGGCCTTCACCTTCGGCACCTTGTCGATCGTGACCTTGCCGGCGCCGTCCTTGTTCAGCGTGAGCGGCAGCTTGTCGGCGATCACGCGGGTGTCGTTCACGCTGTTGAGGTCTTCCTCGCCCGAGCCGGCCTCGGCCGCGGCGGTGACCGCCGTGGCCGCCTCGCTGCCGTCGCCCTGCGAGGCGCGCGGCGGGTTGAAGCTGAAGGCGTCGTAGTCGGAGAAGCTCAGGCTCTTGCCACGCACCATGGCCGACACGCGCACCGGCAGGTTGGCTGCGCCGCCGCCGGAGACGTAGTTGATCTGCACGTCGGCGGGCACGCTGGTGGCGGCCACCAGCGGCTTCTTGTCCGTGGGCGCGATGCGGCCCTCGAGCACGGGCAGGCGGAACTCCTCGACGCGGAAGCTGCCGGTGGAGAAGCTGCGGCCGTAGCCGTCGTCGTCCTCACCTTCGCCCTCGCCGTTGGCGTCCTTGCCCTTGCCGCTGCGCAGCATCACCTCGTACACGCCGAGCTTGGCGGCCGGCGGAATGGCGAAGCTGTTCTCCGCGCTCAGGCCGCCGGTGGCGGTCTTGCGCCAGCTCAGCGGCTGGGTGAAGCGCTGGCCGCTGCCCACGTGGGTGATGACCAGCGTGTCGGGGCGGTTCTCGGGCAGGCCGAAGCCTTTGCTGGTCTGCGTGCGGATCAGGCTCTTCATCGACACCGTCTCGCCGGCGCGCAGCAGCGTGCGGTCGAAGATGGTGTGGGCGACGCGGTCGGCCTCGGCCTGCAGGCTGGTGGGTACGTTGAAGCGCCAGGGCTCGATGCCGCGCTGCCAGTCGCTCCAGGTGAAGGCGAGGTCTTCCACGCCCTTCTCGTCCTTGGCGCGGGCGCTGACGAACCATGCGCCGCTGTCGTATTCGTTCGGGCCGTTGCACGAGGGCGCCTGCGGCGAGACGCCGCCGAGCATGACCACGCCGTTGGCGTCGGTGGTGCCGCTGGCCACGGCCTTGCCGTCGCAGCTCGAAACGCGCACCTCGGCGCCGGCCACGACCTTGCCCTTGTCCAGCGTGGTGACCCAGGCCATCGAGTTCTCGCGGCCCAGCTTGAAGTGCACCGCCAGGTTGGTGGCCAGCGCGGTGGTGCGCACGTACATCGTGCGCCCGGCGTTGTAGCGCTCGTCGAGCAGTGCCTCGCCCAGCTTCTGCGAGGCGATCTCGAGCACGTGGAAGCCCGGCGTCAGCGGGATGCCGATGACTTCGAAGGGGCGCGGATCGCCCGAGTCGGCCTTGGGCATGTCGAGCGCCTTCACGCCCGGCTGGCCGGCCAGCAGCGACAGCATGCGGGTCTGCAGCGTGGTGCGGTCGTCCTTGTCGATGACCGGGGGCAGCGGGCCCTTCACGTCCTTGCGGGCCTGTTCGCGCGAGACGGTGAAGTTGTCGTAGCGGCGCACCTTGCGGAACCACGCGATGATTTCCGCGTCGGTCTTCGGGTTCATGTCGCTCACCTTGCCGGGCGTGAGCGCGTTCACCATCAGCTTCGGCTCCACGCGGCGCACGGTGACCGGCATCATCGCCGGCGTGTCCGGCTCGGCCAGTCGCTCGACCACGCCGAAGGGCGAGGCGGCGAACTTGGCCAGCGGCGGCATCGCGCCGGTCGCCACCTTCATCGGAAAGTTGCCGGGCGTGGCCAGCGGGCGGCCCGAGGCGTCCTCGAACTTGGAAGGCAACTCGATGCTGTATTGCGCGCTCTCGGCCAGCGGCGGCTCGAAGCTCACGCTGTTGACCACGTCGTCGTCGCTCTGCGAACCGCCTTCGTTGTCCAGCTTGGCCTTGATGGTCTTGTCGCCCTTGAGCTGGATCTGCGAGGCCAGCTTGCGCGTGACGGGCGCGTTGAACTGCAGCTGCATCGGGCGCAGCGGCAGGCAGGCGGCCTGCGCGTTCTCGCGCTCGCAGGTGAACGAAGCCGCGAAGGGCTCGCGTACCTGGAATTCGAGGCGGCGTTCCACGTTGTTGGCCACACCCGAGGGCGTGGCCACGCCCTTGCCGTAGACGACCTGCACCTTGGCGCCGGGCGTGAGCGTGCGGTTGCACTGCATCGTGATGAAGCGCAGCGGGTCTTTCTCGGCCGACTTCTCGCGGCCGAAGGCCTTGAGCAGGCCGGCACGCTGCTCGCCGTCGAGCAGCTTGACGGGAATGCGCTCGCCCACGCCGTCGGCCGTGCACCAGACGTTCTGGCGCACGCTCTCCAGCGTGGCCGCGCCGTTGAGCTCCAGCATGAACATCTGCTGCTCGTCGATGCGGCTGTAGCTGCCCGGCATGTAGTTGCGCACGAAGGGGCCGCCGGTGTTGAACTGATAGCGCTCGGGGCCGGTGAGCTCGCCCGAGGCGGGCTTGAAGGTGGGAATGCGGGTGACCGTGCAGCGCACGCCGGGCGGCAAGTCGTTCTCGAAGTCGTAGACCCAGGCCTTGGCGTCGGTCCAGCGGCCGGTGCCCTTGGCGGCCTGCGCGTCGTTGCAGCTCACCGCGAGCGGGGCGGGGGCCTTGGGGTCGCCGAAGTTGACGGCCGGCTGGTCGAACTTGGCGACCACCTGCCGAACCCGCGCCACTTCGCCCTGGGGCGAGAGGCTGACGATCTGGAGGGCAAAGCCCGGGCTGGACGCGAGAACGCCGCCGGCCAGGAGCAATGTTGGAAGGAAACGGTTCACTTTTTTATATCTCCACCTGAGAGGCAGCGCGCAGCGTAGCCGATTTGCACGACGGTTCGGGAGTGCCAACAGTCATAGGCCGTCGGCCCGGTTGCGGGTGCGGCGGTCTTTACGCCGCTCTTCTTACAATCGGGGCCGTCGTGCGTGCGCCGCGCGGACCGCCACCAAGACCTCGCCGCCGACCGATGAAACGCTACTGGGAAATTGACGCCTTGCGCGGGCTGATGCTCGTGCTGATGACCGTCACCCATCTGCCCACCCGATTGACCGATCCGCTGGGCCAGCCCTTCGGTTTCGTATCGGCCGCCGAAGGCTTCGTGCTGCTGTCGGCCTTCGTCGCCGGCCTGGTGTACAGCCGCATCGGCCATGTGCGCGGCGTCGACTCGATGCGCCAGGCCTTCTGGCGGCGCGTGCTCAAGGTCTACCTGGCGCAGGCGGCGACCCTGCTGTTCTTGTTCACCGTGATCACGGCGGTGGGCCTGCACATCGACCAGCCGGCGGTGAAGAACCTGGTCTCGTACTACCTGGCGGAGCCGCGCGAGGGCTTCATCTACGGGCTGCTGCTCATCTACGAACCGGCACTGCTCGACATCCTGCCGATGTACATCTTTTTCATGCTCATGAGCCCCTGGGTGCTGGCCTTCGCCATGCGCCACGGCTGGACCTGGGTGATGGTGGCGAGCGCCACCGTGTGGGCGGCGGCGCAGTTCGGCATCAGCGAATGGGTCTACGGGCTGGCGGTGCGCTACCTGGGCGTGCCGGTGCCCTTCCACGAGATGGGCGCGTTCAATACCTATGCGTGGCAGTTCCTGTGGTTCGCGGGGCTGTGCATCGGCGCGACCCGCAATGACCCCGGTGCCCGGCCGCTGCGCTTTCCGGCGTGGCTGCTGGCGCTGGCCGCGGGCATCGCCCTCTACGGCTTCTACTGGCGCCACACAGGCATCAACGGACAGGCGCCGTTCGGCGGCGATGTGGAGCTGAACCTGCTGTTCGACAAGTGGCAGCTGGGCCCGCTGCGGCTGGTGAACCTGGTGGCGCTGGGCGTCCTGGCGGTGCGCTTCGGGCCCTGGCTGATGCGCCGCATTCCCCGGCTGCGCTGGCTGGAGGCGATGGGCTCGGCCTCGCTGCCGGTGTTCTGCGCGCACCTGATCGCGGTGCTGCTGGTGCTGGCCTTCTACGGCGACAGCCAGACGGCGCGGCCTTGGTGGGGCGACGGCCTGCTGCTGGCGGCGGTGTTCTCGGGGATGTACTTCGTGGCGCGCTTCACGCGCGGGGCGGACGTTCCGCCGCCGGCGGACGACGTGCCGTCGGAGCCCGCGCCGGCCTGAGCGGAAGCGCCCGGCTCAGGGCAGCCCGGCCGTCGGCGCCGGCGGAGGGCTCGGCAGGTGCGGCGCGATCACCGAATGCCAGAGCCGGTAGCCCTCGTCCGTGAGGTGCAGCCTGTCGCCACGGAAGAGCTCCATGCGCGGGCGCCCGTCCGCGCCCAGCATCGGCGTGTAGATGTCGATGAATTCGCTGTTCGGCAGCAGGTTCAGGTAGGCCGAAACGACGTGGTTGGTCTCGCGGATCTGCGGCAGCAGCTGCTCGCGCGAGGGGCTGGGCTTGACCGAGATGAAGCTGATGCGGGTGTCCGGCAGTTCGGCGCGCACCGCATTGGCGAAGCGCGCGAAGCTGTCGAGCACCTGCAGCGGGGTGCGGCCCTCGGCCAGGTCGTTGTCGCCCGCGTAGACCATCACCTGGCGCGGCTTGTAGCGCACCACCAGGTCGCGCGCGAAGAGGGCGCAGTCGGCCAGCGTGGAGCCGCCGAAGCCGCGGTTGACCACCCCGCCGGGCACGCGCGCGAAATCCTGCGACAGGCGCGTCCACATGCGCACCGTGGAGCTGCCCACGAACACCACGCCGCCGGGGGCCGGAAAGCGCTCCTGGTCGGCGCGCGCGAAAGCGGCCAGTTCGTTGTGCCAGCGGTCCTTGGCGGCCAGGTAGTCGCGCGCGGCTGCAGCCTCGGCGGCGGCCGTTTCGGACTCCTGGGGGAAGAAGCTGGACTGGGCTTGCGCTCCAAGCGCGGCGGTCAGCAGGGCGACCGCGGCCAGCGCGGTTTTCATCGAAGACATTGGAAGAACGAAAAAAGAGGCGGAGGGCGGGGCAGGCGGGTTTTCTACCACGACGCCCCAGGCCGGGCGGTCGTTGACAGTGGCAGCCGCCGGCTAGATGGTTTTCTCGATGAGCGCGCCCTTGAACAGGATCGGACCCTTCGGCCCGCTGCCCGGCGGCACGCCGCCCTTGGCCTCGAGCGAGATGGCCAGCGCGGGCACGGCCTGCACGTCGGATTCCGACGCCGTCAGGCGCAGGGCCGGCGCGTTGCCGAGCACGCCCAGCGAACGCGGCGCGCCGCCCGGGGGCAGGGCCCAGAGCTGCAGCGACTTGTCCGCGCCTTCCTGGTAGCCGCCGACGCGCTGGAGCACCAGCTGCTTCTTCTTCGGATCGAAGGTCACGAGCATCGAGGCGGCGGCCTTGTCGTCGCTGAGCACGGCCACGTACTGCACCACGGGCGCGTTCTGCAGCTGGTCGCGCAGGTTCAGCCCGACCGTCACGGCCACCACGGTGGCCAGCGCGCCGGCCACCGCGGCGCCGCGCCACAGCGCGAGGCTGCGCAGCCAGCCGCCCTGGCGGGGCTCGCCGGCGGCACTGGCCGCCGCGCGCTGGCGTTCCAGCGCGAGCGCGGACTGCTCGGCGTCGATCATGTTGCGGATGCGCGTCCACACCGCCGCGTCGGGCACGACGGGCGACTGCAGCTCGGTCATGCTCGCGAGCCGGCCCTGCCAGACCAGCGCCGCGGCGCGCACCGGCGCCTGCTCGCGCGCCATGGCCTCGAAGCGGCGGCGGGCGCCGCCGCGCAGGGTGCCCAGCGCGTGGCTCGCCGCCAGCAGCTCCAGCAATTCGGGGTGTGCGATGAGATTCATGAGGGGACAAACGCCTTTTGAAACGCCTTCTTCGTCGTCACCGCTGTCACGCGAAGCGTCCCATGCAGACGCGCAGCTTTTCGAGCCCGCGCCGTATCCAGCTCTTGACCGTGCCCAGCGGCAGCTCGAGCTGCCTGGCCAGTTCGCCGTGGCTCATGTCGCGCAGGTAGGCCAGGCTCACGACCTCGCGCTGGCGGCCCTCCAGCTGGCTCAGGCACTGGTGCAGTGCCCAGGCCTGTTCGCTGGCATCGGCGTTCTCGGCAGGGCCGGGGGTGTCGGCCTCGATCTGGTCGGCCATCTGCTCGTCGAATTCCTGCGTGAGCCGGGTCCGGTCGGCGGCGCGGCGGCGCAGCAGGTCGAGCGCCCGGCTGCGCACGATGAGCCCGAGCCAGGCCAGCGGCGGGCTGAGCGAGGCGCGGTAGTCGCCGGCCACGCGCCAGACGGTCAGGAAGCTTTCCTGGAGCACGTCTTCCGCCCACTCGCGCTGCCGCACCACGCGCATCGCCAGGCCCATCAGCCGGGGCGCGGTCCGGTCGTAGAGCTGCCGCAGGGCGGCTTCGTCGCGACGGCCGATCCGGTCGATCAGCGCCATCAGTTCGGCGTCGGGGCTGGGTGCGGGCATCCGGGGATTGTGGGGCATCGATGCGCATGCCCGGAGTACGGAGCAACCTGGCGGGCGGATTCACTGTGCCGGCCAAATGAAGTCTTTTGGAAACATTTGTGAACGTATACTGCCCCGCAAAAACCGAGGGACCGCGCGCGCACGCGCGGACGGAGAAGAATGAAGCAAATTGCGATCGTGATCGCGCTCTGCGTGGGCGCGTGGTACTTCTTTATCGGCGGGCGCAAGCTCGACGAGCCGATGGTGCGCGACTACTACCAGAAGGAGGCCCACGCCATCTACTCGCGCGATGCAGAGGCGCTGTGCAAGCAGCTCAGCCGCAAGGCCCGCATCGAGAGCAGGACCACGATGATGGGCAAGACGGTCGAGCACTCCCACAACCGCGACGAGGCCTGCCAGGCGACGCGAGAAGCCTTCGAGACCTTCAGCAAGGTCGGCGAACGCATGGGCGGCATCCTCACCATCGAGTACGAGTACAACATCGACGGCATCGAGGTGGCCCCCGACCGCAAGAGCGCCACCGTCAAGGGCACCAGCGTGCTGAAGATGGGCGAGTCGCTGCTGCAGTACAAGACCAGTTTCACCCAGCGCCTGGAGCGCGAACTCGGCCAGATGCGCCTCGTTCATGCCGACGAGGCCACGGTGATGCGCATGGGCGGCGCCGGCGCCATGAGCCAGAGCGATTTCTTCCGCAAGTAAGAAGAAAAGAAAAGGAAACGAGGGAGTTGCCATGATCGTCGTCAAGGATGCGCTGCCGCCGCCACCGCCTTTCTGGCGCCGGCTCAACAGCTTCTTCGCTTTTCCGTTCCAGATGCGGCCGCTGGCCTACGGCCTGCTGCTGTCGTTCTGCAGCCTGCTGTTCGACGCGATCTTCTTCCTGCCCGATGCGCTGGCGCTCTTCGTGATCGAGGTCGGCATCATGCTGGCGTCCAGCCGCTACGGCTTCAAGGTCATCGCGCTGGGCGCGCGCGGCATCCGCGACTCGGCCGACTTCGGCCGCGAGTCGAGCGACGAGTGGACCTACCTGCCCTGGAAGCTCTTCGCCATTTCCCTGGTGCAGGCCTTCCTGATCGGCTGGCTCGCCTGGTATGCGCCCATCCTCGGCACCGTGGGCCTTTTCGTCATGTCATTCACCTTCCCGGCTGCGGTGATCGTGCTGGTGCAGTCGGGCAGCTTCTTCCAGGCGATCAACCCCGGCCACGTGATGGACGCGATGCGCACCATCGGCTGGCCGTATGCGCTGCTTTGCTTCTTCCTGTTCCTGCTGAGCACCGGCGCGCAGGTGGCGTTGGCGATGGTGCTTCCGATGTTCGACGGACGCATCGTGCTGCCGATCGTCAACTTCGCCTTCATCTACTTCGGCTGGGTCATGGCGAGCCTGCTGGGCTACGTGATGTTCCAGCACCACGACGCCTTCGGCTTCGACGCCGTGCCGGGCAGCGAGCTGCCCGACGGCGCGCCGGCCGACCGCCGCACGCCCGCGCAGATCGAGGCGCAGCGCATCGACGCCGAGGTGGCGCAGTTCATCACCGAGGGCGACCTCGCCGCGGCACTGGGCACGGCCTACGAGGCGCAGCGCACCGCCGACTCCAACGACCTCGCGGCGCAGCGCCGCTACCACCGCGTGCTGGCGCTGATGCCCGAGAAAAAAGACACCATGCTCGACCAGGCGAAGCGCTTCATCCCGCTGCTGATGCGGCGCGACCTGGCCTCCGAGGCGCTGAAGGTGTTCAAGGCCTGCAAGGAGCGCGACAAGGCCTTCGCGCTCGACGATCCGGCCATGGTCATCGCCATGGCGCGCGCCGAATGGCGCAACGGCGACGCCCACTCCACGCTGGCGCTGCTGTCGGGGTTCGACAAGCGCTTCCGCGGGCACGAGGCCATTCCGCAGGCCTATGAGCTCGCGGCGCGCGCGCTGGTGCAGGGGCTTGGCCGCGCCGACATGGCGCAGCCCATCCTGACGACGATGGAAGCGCGCTACCCCGACAGCGAGCAGACGCAGGAAGTGCGCTGGCTGCTGCGGCCGGCGGCGCCGCCGGCGCAGACGGCATAGCGGCAGGCGCCCTCAGGCGTTCTGCAGCGCCCGCGTCACCATGTCGTTGGGCGCGAGCCGCAGCAGATGCGGCAGCAGGCCCATCGCCTTGTCGCGCAGGCCCGCGTGCAGCAGGCCGTTGGCGCAGGTCGAGAGCGTGTCGGCCAGCTCGGGATGGTCGGGCGCCGTTTTCAGCAGGATGCGGCAGAGCCGGTCGGCGTCGTCGAACTGGCGGATGCGGGCGAAGCGGCGCGCGAGCCGGGCCATGTCCTCGGGCTTGAGCCGCACGCCGGGGCGGGCCTGGTCGAGGTAGGTCTGGAAGCTCGCGTGCTGCAGCGCCAGCGTGTCCTCGTCGGTGGCGGGCAGGCGGAAGATGCGGCGCGCGGCCTGGTGGAAGTCGTCGCTCGCGGGCTGCAGCCGCGCCGTGTTGAACCAGGCGCGCAGCGTCTCGGCGTCGCCGGGGCGCAGGGCGGCGGCGGCGCGCCATTCGGCGCAGGCGCGGTCGAACTTCATCGCGGCGCCGTACTTGCGGGCCGCGGCCACGTGCTCGTCGAAGCGGTCGTCATCGTTCACCATCTCCGACTTGACGGTCTCGGGCGTCTTCACCCGGCCCAGCAGCATCGCGCCGTACATCAACGCGGCACCGGTCAGCAGGCCGCCGAGGTGGGCCATGTAGGCGATGCCCTGGCCGCCCAGCCAGTGCTGCATCAGCTCGTTGGCGATCCAGGCCGGCAGCAGCAACAGGGCCGGCGCGGTGACGTAGTTGAAATAGAAGAACAGCTGGTAGAAGAAGCGGATGCGCCGCAGGCGGTACATCACCGCGTACATGCCCATCAGCGCCGAGACGGCACCCGAGGCGCCCAGCCCGTAGGTGCCGCCGGCATAGGCCCAGCCGGCCAGCACCGAGGCGCCGACCGCGCCCAGCAGGTAGAGCGCGAGGTAGGTGCCGCGCCCCAGCGCCAGCTCGACCGAGAAGCCGAAGAGGAACAGGAACAGCATGTTGCCCAGCAGGTGGCCGGTGCTGCCGTGCAGGAAGGCGTTGGTGATCCAGGTCCAGGGCCTGAATTCGGCATCCGTCGCGTAGCTCTGCGCCCATCGCTCGGTGAAGGGCGCGGGCAGCATCGACTCGTACTGCTGGCGGGCGCGCTTCCACTCGTCGTACTGCGGGTTGTCGGGCTTGATGATCTCGTCGGCGCGCAGCTTCTGCAGGAACTTGCGGTCGTTCTGCAGGCCTTCGAGCAGCTGCGGATAGGCCTCTTCGTGCCGCAGCATGCGGCGGGCCAGCTTGCCGCGCCCGGGATCGGTCTTCTCTAGCCACTCGACGAAGGGCGGCAGCTCCAGCGCGGGCAGCGCGCTCTTCACGTAATAGGCGGCGGCGCGCTCCTGCCCCTTCTCTTCACTGCGCTGCGGTCCCCAGAACACGATCATGTTCACGAGGATCAGCAGCACCGTCATCCACGGCGGATTGCGCCAGCTCGGTTTGTTCTCGAGCGGGATGGCGTAGAACACGGCGCGGCCGCTGCTGCAGTTGCGGCCGCGCTCAGCCGAGGCGGGCGCGGTGGCGGGCGACTTGCGCCTTCACCTGCGCCGGCGCAGTGCCGCCCAGGATGTTGCGCGCGTTCAGCGAGCCGCGCAGGCTCAGCACGTCGTACACGTCCTTCTCGATGCCCGGGTTGAACTGCTGCAGCACGGCCAGCGGCAGCTCGGCCAGGTCGACCTGGTGCGAGGTGGCGGCCTTCACGGCGTGGGCCACGGTCTCGTGCGCGTCGCGGAAGGGCAGGCCCTTCTTCACGAGGTAGTCGGCCAGGTCGGTGGCGGTGGCGTAGCCGCGCAGGGTGGCGGCTTCCATGGCCTCGGGCTTCACGGTGATGCCGCCGATCATCTCGGCGAAGATGCGCAGGGTGTCCTTGAGCGTGTCGACCGTGTCGAACAGCGGCTCCTTGTCTTCCTGGTTGTCCTTGTTGTAGGCCAGCGGCTGGCCCTTCATGAGCGTGATGAGCGCCATCAGGTGGCCGACCACGCGACCGGTCTTGCCGCGCGCCAGCTCGGGCACGTCGGGGTTCTTCTTCTGCGGCATGATCGACGAGCCGGTGGTGAAGCGGTCGGCGATCTGGATGAAGCCGAAGTTCTGGCTCATCCACAGGATCAGTTCCTCGCTCATGCGGCTCACGTGCACCATGCACAGGCTGGCGGCGGAGGTAAATTCGATGGCGAAGTCGCGGTCGCTCACCGCGTCCAGGCTGTTCTGGCAGACGCCGTCCATGCCCAGGGTCCTGGCGACCAGCTCGCGGTCCAGCGGGTAGCTGGTGCCGGCCAGCGCGGCGGCGCCCAGCGGCAGGCGGTTGACGCGCCTGCGGACCTCGCTCATGCGCTCCGCGTCGCGGCTGAACATTTCCACGTAGGCAAGCATGTGGTGGCCGAAGCTCACCGGCTGCGCCACCTGCAGGTGGGTGAAGCCCGGCAGGATGACGTCGACGTTCTTCTCGGCGATGTCCACCAGCGCCTTCTGCAGCTCGACCAGCAGGTCGCCGATCAGGTCGATCTCGCCGCGCAGCCACAGGCGCACGTCGGTGGCGACCTGGTCGTTGCGGCTGCGGCCGGTATGCAGGCGCTTGCCGGCGTCGCCGACCAGCTGGGTCAGGCGCGCCTCGATGTTCAGGTGCACGTCTTCCAGGTCGAGCTTCCACTCGAAGGCGCCGGATTCGATCTCGGAACGGATCTGCGCCATCCCGCGTTCGATGGCGGCGTGGTCCTGCACGCTGATGATGCCCTGTGCTGCCAGCATGCCGGCATGCGCCAGCGAGCCCTGGATGTCGGCCTGCCACAGGCGCTTGTCGAAGAAGACGCTGGAGGTGTAGCGCTTCACGAGGTCGCTCATCGGTTCGGAGAAAAGTGCCGACCAGGCTTCGGATTTCTTGTCGAGTTGGTTTTGGGTCATGGGAGCCGTCCTGGAGGCAATAATGGGTTGGTTACCCGATGGATCAGATGTCTGCGATGCGCAACCCGGCGATTTTATCGGCCAGCTCTTCACCCACGCCCCCGCCGTCGTCGGAAAGGGCGCGCGCGGCCGCGTCGTCCGCGCGCGGCGGCCCGTCGATCTTCGACGCCTGCCAGATCGGCGTGGTGCTGCGCACGGTGGTGTTCGTCGAGGCGGTGGTGGCCATCGCAGCCCTTTTCGTGGTGTCCACGCCCGGCGAATGGCTGGTGCAGACCGCCACCATCACCGGCGGGGCGCTGCCCGCCACGCTGCTGTGGCTGGTGAGCGCCTGCGGCCTCAAGAAGCCGCTGCGGCGGCTGCCGAAGCACTGGCAGTACACGGCCGGCGCGCTGCTCGGCGCGCTGTCGGCAACCTACGGCTGCGGCCTGCTGCGCCTGACGGGCGTGCTGGCCAGCGCGCCATGGCTCGCCAGCGCGCTCACGGGTGCCCTGTTCGCGGGGCTGGTGATGGCGGCGATGGTGCTGCGCGCCCGGGGCCAGACGCCGGCAGCCACCACGGCGCGGCTGGAGGAGCTGCAGTCGCGCATCCGCCCGCACTTTCTTTTCAACACCCTCAACAGCGCCATCGCACTGGTGCGCGAGGAGCCGGCCAAGGCCGAGACCATGCTCGAGGACCTGGCCGAGCTGTTCCGCCAGGCGTTGGCCGACCCCGGCGAATCGGGCACGCTGGCCGACGAGATCGCGCTGGCCGAGCGCTACCTCGCCATCGAGCAGGTGCGCTTCGGCGACCGCCTGCGCATCCGCTGGGACCTGGACGCCGCCGCCAGCAACGCGCGCCTGCCGCCGCTGCTGCTGCAGCCGCTGGTCGAGAACGCCATCAAGCACGGCGTGGAGCCCAGCCCGGAGGGCGCCAGGCTGCGCATCCGCACCGAGCGGCGCGGCAGCATGGTGGTGATCGAAGTGGTCAACAGCCTTCCGCCGCTGCGCTGGGCCGACGAGCCGCTGCCGCGCGGCCACGGCATCGCGCTGGCCAATGTGCGCGACCGGCTGCGGCTGCTGCACGACATGCAGATGCAGTTCAGCGCCGGGATGGACCAGAAAAGCTACAGAGTACGCATAGCCATTCCCGCCGAATCATGACCCTCAAGACACTCATCGTCGACGACGAAGCCCTGGCGCGCTCGCGCATGCGCACGCTGCTGCGCGACTGCACCTCGCCAGGCGCCGAAGTGGTGGCCGAAGCCTCGCAGGGCGCCGAGGCGCTGCAGCAGCTGGGCACGCTGGCGCTCGACCTGGTGCTGCTCGACGTGCACATGCCCGGCGTCGACGGCATCGAGGTGGCGCGCGCGCTGCGCAGCCGCTCCAACGCGCCTGCCGTGGTGTTCGTGACCGCCCACGCCGCCCATGCGGTGACGGCCTTCGACCTCGAGGCCGTCGACTACCTCACCAAGCCCGTGCGCGCCGAGCGGCTGCAGCAGGCGCTGCAGAAGGTCGAGCGCTTCCTGAAGGAGCGCCGCGCGCTGCAGCAGGCTCAGGCCGCGCCCGAGACGGTGCTGATCCAGGACCGGGGCCGTGCGGAGCGGGTGCCGCTGTCGGAGGTGCTCTACCTCAAGTCCGAATACAAGTACCTCACGGTGCGCACCGCCACGCGCAGCCACATCCTCGACGGCTCGCTCAACGAGTTCGAGGAGCGCTATCCGCAGCGCTTCCTGCGCGTGCACCGCAACGCGCTGGTCGCGCGCTCGGCGATACGCGCGCTGGAGAAATACGACGACGGCGAGGACGCCGAGGGCTGGGCCCTGCGGCTGGATTCCATTCCCGAGCCCGTGGCCGTGTCGCGCCGGCAGCTTGCGGCGGTGCGCGAGGTGCTGAAGGAAACGCGATGAGCGACGACAAGCCCATGGCGGCGGAAGCTGCGCCGCCGACCGAGCCGGTTGCCGAACCTCCGCAGCCGGTGGCGGCCGAGCCGGCCCCCGGGCCGGAACCTGAACCGCCTGCACCCGCCCCCGAGCCGCCCGCCCCGGCGCGCGAGCGCCTGCTGCTGCACATGCCCGTCGACGTGCGCAGCGCCTCGCTGGTGGTGCTCGCGGTACTGGCCAGCGTGTTCGCGCTGCAGTGGGGGCAGGCCGTCTTCATTCCGCTGATGCTGAGCCTGCTGCTGACCTATGCGCTGTCGCCGCTGGTCGAGCTGCTGCATCGCTGGAAGCTGCCGCGCTGGATCGGTGCGGGGCTGATCCTCATGGGCCTCTTCGGCGGCCTGGGCTATACCGGCTATTCGCTCTCGGGCAGCGCCACGCAGCTGCTCGACTCGCTGCCCGTGGCCGCGCAGAAGCTGGGCCAGGCCATGCGCCGCGACCGGGGCGCCAGCGCCACGCCGCTGGACAACGTGCAGCAGGCGGCGGCGCAGCTCGAGAAGGCGGCCGAGGAGAACTCGGCCCGCGTCGCTTCGCGCAAGGGCGTGGCGCGCGTCATCATCGAACGGCCCAGCTTCAACGTGCGCGACTACCTGCTCAGCGGCACCGTCGGACTGCTCAGCGCAATGGGGCAGTTCACGCTGGTGGCCTTCCTGACCTACTTCGCGCTGTGCTCGGGCGACACCTTCAGGCGCAAGCTCATCAAGATCACCGGCTCGAGCCTGCAGAAGAAGAAGGTGACGGTGCACGTGCTGGACGACATCACGCGCAACATCGAGCGCTACCTGCTCGTGCAGATCCTGGTGAGCGCCATCGTCGGCGTGGCCACGGGCCTCGCGTTCTGGGCCGTCGGCATGGAGAACGCGGCCGTGTGGGGAATCATCGCGGCCGTCACCAACCTCATTCCCTACATCGGTTCGGTGATCGTGCTGGCGGCCGCGGGGCTGGTGGCCTTCCTGCAGTTCAACAGCCTGCAGATGGGCATCGTGGTGGCCGGCATGTCGCTGGGCATCCACACCGTCATCGGCAACCTGCTGATGCCCTGGCTCACCAGCCGCACCAGCCGCATGAACCCGGTTGCGGTGTTCGTGGGCGTGATCTTCTGGGGCTGGCTCTGGGGCATCTGGGGCCTGCTGCTGGGCATTCCGATCACGATGGTGATCAAGTCGATCTGCGACCGGGTGGAGGACCTGCAGCCGATCGGGGAGCTGCTGGGCGAGTAGCCCGCGCGCGCCGCGCTATGAGGTCGCGCTTCGCGACTTCGCAGCCCGGGCGGTCGCGGGAAGCTTCTTCACGAAGGTCGCGTCCGGATCGAGCGGCTTTCCATCGCGCGTTCGCAGCTCGATCTTCGGCACCGGCTTGCCGCTGTCGCGCTCGACGAGCACCGAGTGCGGCTCGCCCTTCGCGTACAGGTGCGCCTCGCCCCAGTGCCGCAGGCCGACCACCACGGGGAACAGGCCCTTGCCCTTGGGCGTGAGCACGTATTCCTGGTAGGCAGTTCCGTCGGAGGCGGGTACGAGCTCGAGCACGCCTTCCTGCACCAGGTTCTTCAACCGGTCCGACAGGATGTTCCTGGCGACGCCCAGGCTCTGCTGGAATTCGCCGAAGCGCTTCATGCCGTCGAAGGCATCGCGGATCACGAGCAGCGACCATTGGTCGCCGACGATGTCGAGCGCGCGTGCCATCGGGCATGCGTCGGCCTTGAGGCTCTTTCTTTGGGCCATGGGTTTCTTTCCGAAGCGAGGCAGGTTCGGGCAACACTGCCGTTCGGTTTTATTTTAAAACCCAAGCGAAAAGGCCCCTTATCGGGCGGCGACATGCGCCCGATGCAGCCGCGAGAAGCGCGCGATCATCAGCGGCCCCAGCAGCGCGCCCAGCCCGGCTGAACTCCATGCCGCCACCCACGCATGCGTGCTGCCGATGCCGAAGCTGCCTTGCCCCCAGTCCAGCGCGAGGCCGAACACCCAGGGGCTGAGCGCGCCCGCGCCGAAGCCCATCACCGAGCGCACCGAGAAGGCCACGCCCAGCCGGTGCGGCGCCACCACGTCGGCCAGCGCGGTCGAGTAGACCGACGAGTCCGCGATGGCCAGCAGGTTGTAGACGGCCGCTGCCGCCGCCAGCAGCCACAGCGGCCAGCTCCACATCCAGCCGAAGGCGAAGGACATGCAAAGGCTCGCGACGGTGGCGATCATCATCACCCGCGCGCGGCCCAGCCTGTCGGAAGCCGCGCCGCCCGCGATGCTGCCGAACACGCTCACCAGATGGGCCAGTGCCGCCAGCGCGATGCCGGCGCCTTGCCACGACGAGGCCACGCCCGAAGAGGCGACCAGGTACGCCGGCAGCCATGCCCAGAGCGCCATCAGTTCCCAGCAGTGGAAGGCGTAGGCCCAGTTGCCGGCCATCGCGGGCTTGTCGCGCACCGTGGCTGCCAGGGCGTGCAGGGTGCCTTCGCGGATCGCACCGGGCGCGGGGGGCGAGGGCAGCCGCATGCGGCGCAGCGCCTGCGCCGTGAGCACCGCGCCAGCCAACGTGCAGACCGCAGCGGCCAGCGGCCCCAGCCGCCACTGATGCAGATGGCTGAACGCCGCCGCCACCGCGAGCGAGAGTGCGTAGCCCATCGACGACGATCCGATGAAGAGCCCCATCGCGCGCCCGCGCACGGCGGGCTCGGTGTTGTGCGCCAGCAGCTGCAGGCCCGGCGTGTACGAGGCGCCCGCGCACAGTCCGGCCAGGCCGTAGAGCAGCATGGCCGAGAGATGGTCGCGTGCGAAGAGCGCAAAGGCGAGCGCAGCCGCCGCACTCACCGCGCTGCCCGTGAAGAAGATGCGCTGCGGCCCGTAGCGGTCGGCCAGCAGGCCCACGGCGAACAGCGAGCTCATGTAGCCCACGTGCCAGGCGCTCTGGATCGAGCCGGCCTGCGCGGCCGTCATGTGCCAGTCGGCCATCGCGAAGGGCAGCACGCCGGAGTAGGCGGTGACGATCATCGACTGCAGCAGCCGGCTCGCGCACAGCAGCGCCAGCCAGCCGCGCGCGGGGCCGGCGGTGTTGCCCGACATGACGACGCAGCCTCAGCGCAGGGCGCGCTGCATCAGCACGGTGTCGACCCAGCGCCCGAACTTGAAGCCGATGTCGCGCAGCACGCCGACCTGCGCGAAGCCCAGGCTTTCATGCAGCCGCAGCGAGCCCGCGTTGGCGCTGTTGCCCACGCAGGCGACCATCTGCGTGAAGCCGGCTTCGGTGCAGCGCCGGACCACCTCGCGCAGCAGCGCCTTGCCGATGCCGTGGCCGTGCATGCCCTGCGCGACGTAGACCGAGTCTTCCACCGAGTGCCGGTAGGCCGAGCGGGCACGGTAGGCGGTGGCGTAGGCATAGCCGGCGACCTCGCCGTCGAGCATCGCCACCAGGTAGGGCATGCCGCGCGCGAGCACGTCGGCGCGGCGCTGCTGCATCTGGTCGACGGACGGCACTTCCTCCTCGAAGGAGCACAGGTCGTGCAGCACGTAGTGGCTGTAGATGGACTGCACGGCGGCCATGTGATGCGGCATGGCGTCGAGGATTTCGACCGTGGCGGAAGCGAGCGGAACAGGGGATGGCGATGACATGGCCCCGATCTTGACGATGCCTCATCGATAAGTGAAGCTTCGCCAGCCTATGCAAGGCATGAGAAAAACTTTGGATAAATCGCTCAACCTCGACCAGCTTCGTTCCTTCGCGCTCGTCATCGAAGCCGGCAGCTTCTCGGCCGCCGCCGACAGGCTGGGCCTCTCCCAGCCGGCTGTGAGTCTTCAGATCCGCCAGCTCGAACGCCGGCTGGCGGTGCGCCTGGTGGAGCGCGTCGGCAAGCGCGCGCACGCCACGCCGGCGGGCATGGAGTTGCTGCGCCACGCGCAGAACATCGAGACCGCAGTGGAGAACGCCATCGACGCGCTCGCCGATCACGCCAGCGGCATCGCGGGCCGCGTACGGCTGGGCACGGGCGCGACGGCCTGCCTGCATTTCCTGCCTTCTGTGCTGCGCGGACTGCGCGAACGCTTCCCCGAACTCGGCGTGGTGGTCAGCACCGGCAACACAGAAGACCAGGCGCGCAAGGTGGAAGAAAACAGCCTCGATCTCGCGCTGGTCACGCTGCCCGTGGCCGGGCGCTCGCTGGCGGTGATGCCGGTGCTCGACGACGAGTTCGTCGCCATCGGCCGGCAGGACCTCGCACCGCTGAAGTCGAAGGTCGCGCCGGGCGATCTGGCCGGCCTGCCGCTGGTGCTGTTCGAGCCCGCGGCCAACACGCGCAAGCTGGTCGACCGCTGGTTCGCCGCCGAGGGCCTGCAGCCGCAGCCGGTGATGGAGCTGGGCAGCGTGGAGGCGATGAAGGAGATGGTGGCCGCGGGGCTGGGCTACGCCATCGTGCCCGGCATGGCGATGACGGGGCGCGGCGCGCACCCGGAGCTGAAGGCCAGCCGGCTGAACCCTCGCATGCACCGTGCGCTGGCCATCGTGGTTCGGCGCGACAAGCCCGTCGGCAAAGCCTTGCGCGTGGTGCTGGATGCGATCGTGGCGGCCGGGAAGCCCGGCCGCCGCTGAACGATTGCGGAGTTGCCGCTTGTGCTTACTCGGGCACGGCGGCCAGCGAGGCACCGCCGCGCGCGCGGCCCAGCGTGCCGACGATCAGCGCCGCGATCAGCACCAGCACGCCGCTGAGCACCATCGCGCTGGAGATGCCGAAGCTGTCGACCGTCACGCCGCCGATCAGCGCGCCGGAGGCGATCGCCACCTGGAAGCCGCTCACAAGCAGCGCCTGGCCGGCCTCGGGTGCGTCGGGCACGGCTTCCATCATCCAGCCGGTGAGCGCGACCGGGATCAGGCCGAAGGCCACGCCCCAGATCACGACCACCACCGCGCCGGGCACGAAGCCGGAGCCGATCACCGTCGTCAGCAGCAGGGCGGTGGCCAGCATCAGCGCCGCCAGCAGGGTGGTGCCGCGCACGCTGCGCGCCACCAGGCTGCCGCCGAGGAAGGTGCCGATGAAGCCCACCGCGCCGTACACCAGCAGCAGCGTCGACACCGAGTTGGGCGCGAGGCCGAACACCTGCTGCAGCAGCGGCTTCAGGTAGGTGTAGGCCGCGAAGTGGCCGGCGATGAAGAACAGCACCGCGAGCAGGCCGACCTGCGCCATGCGGCGCGTGAGCGGCGTGAGCAGGTCGCGCGCGCCGATGGCGCGCACCGGCGGGATCGAAGGCAGCAACCACAGCTGCACCACCAGCACGGCGGCCGCGAGCGCGCCCGTCACGGCGAACGATGCACGCCAGCCGAACAGCGTGCCGAGGAAGGAGCCGGCCGGCACGCCGAGCACGGTGGCGGCCGACACGCCGGCCAGCACGATCGACATGGCGCGAGCCTGCGAGGCATGCGGCACCAGCTGCGTGGCGGCGGCGGGAGCGAAAGTCCAGAAGCCGCCCACGCACAGGCCGAGCAGCAGGCGTGCCACCAGCATGGTGGCGAAGTTGGGCGCGAAGGCCGCGAGCAGGTTCGATGCGATCAGCAAGGTGGTGAGCGCGATCAGCACCGTGCGGCGGTCGAGCTTGCCCGAAGCGACGATAAGCGCCGGCCCCGCGAAGGCGGCGAGCACGCCGGGCATGGTGACCATGAGTCCGGCCGTGCCGTCGGACACGTTGAGGCCGCGCGCGATGTCGGTGAGAAGGCCGATGGGCATGAACTCCGTCGAGACCATCGCGAAGGTGCCGACGGCGATGGAGCCGACGGCGAGCCATGCGGAGCGCGAGGCCGGAACGTGTGCTGCCGCGGCCTGCACCGGTGCTCCGAGTTCGTCGATGCACGGGTTGCTGCTGGGTGAATTCATCATGATGGGAAGCTGTCCTTTGGAGCGTCGGCGGCGGCGCGCACCGATGCCGTTGAAGAGGCATGGAGTGTGCGAGCCGTCGCGCTTGCGACAAAGGTGCCGCGCGGCAGCAGACAGTTTCCCGGGGATGAACAATGGGCCCTTTTAATGGCTATCGCCATCCATGGGGCCTCTGCAGCGGCCTAGCTGAGCGCGGGTCGCAATTGCAGTATTCGGCCATCGGCGACGAAGGAATCGCCGATCAGTACGCGAAAGGTTGTACCGGGCTGGAAGCGGGGCAGCGCGACGACGGGCGAGAGGAACTCGACTTCGAGCGCGGCGGGCTTGCCGCGCTCCAGCGCATCGCCCGCCGGCACCATCCAGCGCGCCGAGAAGCCTTCCTTGCCGAGCACCAGCGCGCAGCGGTATTCGCCCGGCGCGATGGGCGTGTCCTGCGAGGGCAGGGCGGGCTTGCGGAAAGTGATCTCCGCGAGCGCACCGGGTGTGAACGCACCCAGCGCATCGAAGCCCGGCGGTGCTGCGGCAGGCGCACGGCGCGGCCACTTGCCGATCAGCCATGCGATCACGTTGCCGATGATCGGCACCCACAGCACCATCAGCAGCGTCGCGATATCGCGCGTGGTCGAGCCCGGCGCCGCGTAGTGCCGCACCACCGCGCCGCCCACCGCCACGCACAGCAGGATGGCGACGATGAGCCTGCGGCGAAAGCCGATCTTCGTGCTCATGCGTTCAGGCCTTTGCCGGCGGAGCTTCGGGGAAGGAGGGAATTGCCGTCGTGTGGTCGAGCCACGGCACCTCGTGCGAAGTCCAGATGTGCGAGGCGGGGCGCTGGCCCGGGTCGTCGTCGAGCGAGCCCAGGCGCAGGATGACCTGCGGCTTGTCCACCCACTCGGCCACGAGGTGCGTGCCGCAGCGGGTGCAGAAGTGGCGCAGCTTGCCGGGCGTCGATTCGAAGGAGCCGATGGCTTCCTCGCCCGCGGTCCATCGGAAGTCTGCGCGGTCGACGCGACCGGTCGTGGTGAACGCGGCGCTGTGCGCCTTGCGGCAGGTCGCGCAGTGGCAGTGGACGATGGGGCCGGCGAGGCGCGCGGCTTCGTACCGGACGGTGCCGCAGAGGCAGGAGCCTTTCATGGCGTTCTCTTTCGGTGGATAGGGCTGCGAGTCTATGCGCGCTGCAAACGACGACGGGCCCCGAAGGGCCCGTCCCGGCTCGCGCGGTGGCGTCAGCCCGTGTTGCGCAGGCCCGCCGCCACCCCGTTGATCGAGATGTGGATGCCGCGCTGCAGCCGCTCGCCGCCGTCGCCCGCGCGGTAGCGCCGCATCAGCTCGACCTGCAGATGGTGCAGCGGGTCGATGTACGGGAAGCGGTGGCGCACCGAGCGCTGCATCTCGGCGTTGCCTTCGAGCCGCTGCTTCGCGCCGGTGATGAGCGTGAGCGCATCGGAGGTGCGGTGCCATTCGGCGTCGATCATCGAGAACACCTTCTGCCGCAGCTTGCGGTCGGTCACCAGCTCGGCGTAGCGCGAGGCCAGCGCGAGGTCGCTCTTGGCGAGCACCATGTCCATGTTCGACAGCAGCGTGCGGAAGAAGGGCCACTGCGCGTACATGCGCTGCAGCAGCGCCTGGCGCTCCTTGCGGCCCGCCGCGTTGCCGGCGGCGGCCAGGAACTGCTCCACGCCCGAGCCGAAGCCGAACCAGCCCGGAATGGTGAGGCGGCACTGGCCCCAGCTGAAGCTCCACGGCACCGCGCGCAGGTCGTCGATCTTGTGGCTGGGGTTGCGCGACGCGGGGCGCGAGCCGATGTTGAGCTCGGCGATCTCGCGGATCGGCGTGGAGCCGAAGAAGTAGTCGCCGAAGCCCGGGGTTTCGTATACCAGCTTGCGGTAGGCCGCCATGCTCGCGGCCGAGAGTTCGCTCGCGGCCGAGAGGAAATTGGCGGGCGCCGACTTGCCCTGCGGCAGCAGCGTGGCTTCGAGCGTGGCGGCCACCAGCGTCTCGAGGTTGCGTCGGCCGATCTCGCGGTTGGCGTATTTGGAGCCGATGACTTCGCCCTGCTCGGTCAGCCTGATCTGTCCGCGCACCGTGCCCGGCGGCTGCGCAAGGATGGCCTGGTAGCTCGGGCCGCCGCCGCGCCCCACCGTGCCGCCGCGGCCGTGGAACATGCGCAGGCGGATCGGGTTGGCCTTCTTCTTGTTGAGCTCGTCGAAGAGCGACACCAGCGCGATGCCCGCGCGGTACAGCTCCCAGTTGCTGGTGAAGATGCCGCCGTCCTTGTTGCTGTCGGAGTAGCCGAGCATCACGTCCTGCTCGGCGCCCGAGCGTTCGATGAGCGCCTGGATGTTCGGCAGCGCATAGAAGGCGCGCACGATGGGCGCGGCGTTGCGCAGGTCCTCGATGGTCTCGAACAGCGGCACCACGATCAGGTCGCAGGTGGCCTTGCCGTCCATCGCGCCGCGCAGCAGGCCCGCTTCCTTCTGCAGCAGCAGGGCTTCGAGCAGGTCGCTCACCGTTTCGGTGTGGCTGATGATGTAGTGGCGGATGGCGGCGGTGCCGTAGCGCGCACGCGCGGTGCGCGCGGCCGAGAAGATGGCCAGCTCGCTCCTGGCGAGCGGCGAGTAGTCGGCATCGGGCACGCGCAGCGGCCGGGCGTCGTCGAGCAGCTTCAGCAGCAGCGTCTGCTTGGCCTCCTCGGCCAGCGACGCATACGAAGGCTCGATGCGCGCGGTGGCCAGCAGCTCGGCGATCACGGCCTCGTGCTTGTCGGAACTCTGGCGCAGGTCGACGGTTGCCAGGTGGAAGCCGAACACCTCCACCGCGCGGATCAGCGGCAGCAGGCGCGGCGCGGCGAGCACGCTGCCGTGCTTTTCCTCCAGCGATTCGGCGATGGTGCGCAGGTCGGCCAGGAACTCCTCGGCGCTCTTGTAGGGGTTCTGCGGCGCGACGGCGTGCCGCGCGGCCTCTCCGCCGGTCAGCTCGCGCAGCGTGGCCGCCAGGCGCGCATACACGCCGGTGAGGGCGCGGCGATAGGGCTCGTCCTTGCGGTGCTCGCTGGTGTCGGGCGAGCGCTCGGCCAGCGCCTGCATTTCCACCGACACGTCGACCAGCGTGGCCGACAGCGACAGCTCGCCGCCGAGGTAGTGGACCTCGGTGAGGTAGTAGCGAAGCGCCAGCTCGCACTGGCGGCTCAGCGCGTATTCGAGCGTCTCGGCCGTGACGTTCGGGTTGCCGTCGCGGTCGCCGCCGATCCACTGGCCCATGCGCAGGAAGGGCGCCACAGACGGCACCTGGCCGCCCTGGGCCAGCGCCTTCTCGAGGTCGGCGTACACGCGCGGGATCTCGCGCAGGAAGGTTGCTTCGTAGTAGCTCAGCGCGTTCTCGATCTCGTCGGCCACGGTGAGCTTGGAAAAACGCAGGATGCGCGTCTGCCAGATCTGCGTGACGCGGATGCGCATCTGCGTTTCGTTCTCCGCGAACTCGATGGGCGTGAGCGCGTCCTTGGCCGCCGCATAGGCGTTCTGGCGCAGCCTGATCTCGTCGCGCACCGTCAGCAGCTGCGCTATGGCGCGCTCGGCATCGAGGATGCTCTTGCGCTGCACTTCGGTGGGGTGCGCGGTAAGCACTGGCGAGACATAGCTGTGTGCCAGCGAGGCGACGATCTCGTCGGGCTTCACGCCGGCCTTGCGGATGCGCGCGAGCGCGGTCTGCAGGTCGCCCTCGACGCTCTCGCCGGCGCGCTCGGTTTCGGTGCGGCGGCGGATCTGGTGGCGGTCTTCGGCAAGATTGGCCAGGTGGCTGAAGTAGGTGAAGGCGCGGATCACGCGCACCGTCTCGGCGGCGCTCAGCCCCTTGAGCAGGTTCTTCAGCGCCCGGTCGGCTGCCTGGTCCGCATCGCGGCGGAAAGCCACGGAGAGAGTGCGGATCTTCTCGACCAGTGCATATGTCTCTTCTCCCTCCTGCTCCCGGATCACGTCGCCGAGGATCCGGCCCAACAGCCGGATGTCTTCGATCAGAGGCTGGTCTTCGGCCTGGCGGCGCTTGGGCGGAGCAGGTGTCTTGCTGGCTTTCATTCGATGTTTGTCCTGGACTTCTTGAATGGAGTGCCGTCTTCGTTGTTGCGGCGCAACATGCTAGCATTCCCGCGGTTTGGAACACGTACTTTTGAGGCCGGTCTTGAGCAATATCGTGATCGCCACGCGCGAAAGCCGCCTGGCACTGTGGCAAGCCCAACATGTGCAGGCGCTTTTGCAAGAAAGAGGCCACACCGTCAGCCTGCTGGGGCTGACCACCACCGGCGACCAGATCCTCGACCGCACGCTCAGCAAGGTGGGCGGCAAGGGGCTCTTCGTGAAGGAACTCGAACTCGCACTCGAGGAAGGGCGCGCCGACATTGCCGTCCATTCGCTGAAGGACGTGCCGATGGACCTGCCCGAAGGCTTCGTGCTGGCCTGCGTGCTCGAGCGCGAAGACCCGCGCGACGCGCTCGTCTCCCCCCGCTACGAATCGCTGGACGCACTGCCGCAGGGCGCCGTCGTCGGCACATCCAGCCTGCGCCGCATGGCGCTGCTGCGCGCGCTGCGGCCCGACCTGCGCATCGAACCGCTGCGCGGCAACCTCGACACCCGCCTGCGCAAGCTCGACGAAGGGCAGTACGACGCCATCGTGCTGGCCGCGGCCGGTCTCAAGCGGCTGGGGCTGGAAAGCCGCATCCGCGTGGCCTTCGACGCCGACACCATGCTGCCTGCCGCGGGGCAGGGTGCGCTCGGCATCGAAGTGCGCGCCGACCGCAAGGATCTCATCGAACTGCTGGGCCCGCTGGCCCACCAAGGCGACTGGCTCTCCACCGCCGCCGAGCGCGCCGTGAGCCGCGCAATGGGCGGTAGCTGCTCCATGCCGCTGGCCGCCCACGCTCGCTGGCAGGCCGACGGCGCGCTGCGCATCGATGCCGCCTGGGGCGACCCCGAAGGCAAGGTGCCGCTGGTGAAGGTGCATGCGCTGGCATCCGCCGGCGACTTCGCCCAGGCCGATGCGCTCGGCGCGCATGCCGCGGCGCTGCTGCGTGCCGGCGGAGCCCACTGACACCGGTGGTCATCGTATGACCGGCCGTCCCGTCATCGTCACGCGGCCGGCGCGCGAAGCCGCGCGATGGGTCAGCGATCTGCGCACAGCGGGGATCGAGGCGGTGGCGCTACCGCTCATCGTGATCGAGCCCGCCACCGACATCGAGCCGCTGCGCGCGGCATGGCGGCAGCTCTCGGACTATGCCGCGCTGATGTTCGTGAGCGCCACGGCGGTCGAGCATTTCTTCCAATACAGAGGTGCCGCCGATTCGCTGGCAGGTTGCCGCTTCTGGGCCACGGGCCCTGGTACGAAGCGCGCCTTGCTGCGTGCGGGCGTGCCGTCCGATTCCATCGACGCGCCGCCGCCCGAGGCCACGCGCTTCGACTCCGAGGCGCTGTGGGAACGCGTCCACGCGCAGGTGTCGAATGGCGTTCGCGTGCTGATCGTGCGCGGCGGGGACGAAGCCGGACGGCCCGCGGGACGCGACTGGCTGGCCAACGAGATCGATGCGGCGGGCGGCCATCGCGACACCGTGGTGGCCTATCGCAGGCTGCCGCCATCGCTGGACGTCGTACAACACCGGCTCGCCATGGACGGCGCCGAAGGCCGGGCGATCTGGCTCTTCAGCAGCTCGGAGGCGATTGCCAATCTGCAGCGCGCGATGCCGGGCGTGCAGTGGCATGCCGCAAGCGCGGTCGCCACGCATGCGCGCATCGGCGAAGCCGCGCGTGGCGCGGGTTTCGGGGCGTTGCGTGTATGCACGCCCCTGCTGGATGCGCTGGTCGCGTCTATAGAATCCTTGGCATGAGCGCCGCGTCCCCCACAGACGATCTTTCTCCTTCCCCATCCGCTGCCACGGCGCCGGTGCCAGCCCCGCTGGCACCGCATCAGACACCTGCCGCGCAGGCCGCCGGCGCGCTGCTTCTCTCCCGCATCGGCTTCGGCCTCGTGGCCCTGATGGCGCTTGCCGCGCTGCTGATGTCCATCGCGCTCTGGCAGAAGGTCGGCGGCATGAAGGAGCAGCTGGCGCGCCAGAGCGCCGACGCCATTGCGCAGTCGATGGAGGCACGCACGCTGGCCCGCCAGGCCAGCGACACGGTGCGCGATGCATCGGCCCGCGTGGCGCTGGTCGAGACGCGCGTGGCCGAAGTCGCGCTGCAGCGCTCGCAGCTCGAGGAGCTCATCCAGAGCCTCTCGCGTTCGCGCGACGAGAACCTCGTCGTCGACATCGAGTCGGCCGTGCGCCTTGCCCTGCAGCAGGCGCAGGTCACCGGCAGCGTCGAGCCGCTGCTGGCCGCGCTGAAGGCCGGCGACACGCGCATCGCCCGTGCCGCGCAGCCGCGTCTCACGCCCCTGCAGCGCGCCATGCAGCGCGACGCCGACCGCCTGCGCAGCAGCGCCAGCAACGACGGCGCCGAGGCGCTGCAGAAGCTCGACGAGCTGATGCGCAACGTCGACGACCTGCCTACGCTCAATGCGGTGGCCGTGCGCGGCACCGGCACCAATGCGTGGCAGCCCGAGCCCATTCCCGCCGATGCGCCGTGGTGGCGCCGCGTGCTCCTCAGCGTGCAGGGCGAGGCCCGCTCGCTGGTGCGCGTGGGCCGCATCCAGACCCCCGAGGCGATCCTGCTGGCGCCCGAGCAGTCGTACTTCCTGCGCGAGAACCTCAAGCTGAAGCTGCTCAACGCGCGGCTGTCGCTGCTGTCGCGGCAGATGGAGGCCACGCGCAGCGAGCTGTCGCAGGTGACCGCCTCGCTCAACCGTTACTTCGACCCCGCATCGCGCCGCACCCAGGCCGCCGCCACGCTGCTGCAGCAGTTGCAGTCGCTGGTGAAGACGACCGAGCCGGTCCGCATCGACGACACGCTGGCGGCGCTCGCGACTGCCGCAGCAGGGCGCTGATCGGACATCCATGCGCGCAGCAATCTGGCTTCTTGCCCTCTTCGCCGTCGCGGCGGCAGTCGCTCTCTTCGCAGGCAACAACCAGGGCACGATCACCGTGTTCTGGCCGCCGTGGCGTGTCGATCTTTCGCTGAACCTCGTGCTCGTGATCCTGCTGGTGGCCTTCGTGCTGCTGCATGCGGCGTTGCGGGCGCTGGCGGCGCTGTTCTCGCTGCCCACGCAGGCGCGCCAGTGGCGGCTGCAGCAGAAGGAGCGCACGCTGCACGCAGCCCTGCTCGACGCGATGGTGCAACTGATCTCCGGCCGCTTCTCGCGCGCGCGAAAGGCCGCGCAGGCCGCGCTCACGCAGGAGAAAACGCTCGCCGCGCTCGGCGCCAGCCTGCCGCAGGCGCAGCAGGTTCGCGTGCTCTCGCACCTGCTCGCCGCGGAAAGCGCCCAGGCGCTGCAGGACAAGGCGGCGCGCGACGCGCATCTGCAGCAGGCCCTCAACGAAAGCGCGGATCGCACCGTGCTCGCCAGCCCCGAGACGCGCGAAGGCGTGCAGCTGCGCGCTGCGCGCTGGGCCCTCGAAGATCGCGATGCAGCAGCCGCACTGGCGCGGCTCGAAGAACTGCCGCAGGGCGCGCAGCGCCGCACGCTCGCACTGCGGCTGCGCCTGAAGGCCGCGCGTCAGGATCGCCGCACGCTCGAAGCACTCGAAACCGCGCGCCTGCTGGCCAAGCACCGCGCTTTCTCGGATGCGGCCGCACAAAGCATCGTGCGCGGCCTCGCGACCGAGCTGCTGTCGGGCGCGCACGATCCGGCCCAGCTGCTGCGCGCCTGGACCGAGCTCGATGCCAGTGAGCGCGAGATGCCCGAGGTGGCGATCCACGCGGCCCAGCGCATGGTCGCGCTGCGCGGCGATCTGGCGTTGGCGCGCGGCTGGCTGCTGCCGGCCTGGGAGCGCATGGTGGCCAATCCGCGCGGGCTCGGCGACGGGCTGCGCGTCAAGCTGGCGCGCGCGCTCGAAGCGGGGCTCGACTCGGTGGACGCCGAATGGCTCGCGCGCATCGAGAGCGCACAGCGCAACAACCCGCGCGACGCGAACCTGCAGTACCTCGCGGGCATGGCCTGCATGAAGCGCCAGCTCTGGGGCAAGGCCCAGCAGCTGCTGATGCAGGCCGGCATGGGCCTGCAGGACACCGAGCTCTATCGCCGCGCCTGGCTCGCACTGGCGCAGCTGGCGGAAGACCGCGACGACGCCGAGCAGGCCGCCGAGGCCTGGAAGCGCGCGGCCCAGGTCGAGAACTCCTGAGGCCAGCCTACAGGGGCTAGGGGCACGCGGGCCGCACCGACGGCTTCTTGCTGCCGCTACCGAATACCAGCCAGCTGATGCCGGCCAGCAGCCATACGCCGGCGCCTCCGTAGAGCATCACCAGTCCGAAGCCGTGCGCCAGCGCGGCATGCACCGTTGCTCCGGACGGATCGAGCTGCGGCAGCGCGGGAAAGCTCTCGCCGAGCGACGCGAAGCTGCCCGCCGCGACTTTCTCCGCCAGCGCGCGCAGCTGCAGCGCATCGAGCGATGTGGAAAGCGCGCCGCGCAGGTGCGCATGGACGCCCTCGAGCAGCACGAAGCCCATCAGCGCGATGTTGATGGCCAGCGTGATCAGCCGCGCGCTCATGTCCATGCCCGAAGCCATGCCCGCCCGCGCGCTGGGCACCGAGCCGGTGGTGGTGTTGGTGACGGGCGTGTTGGTCAGCCCGAGCCCGATACCCGCGAGCAGGCAGCCGGGGAGCATCGTCATCCAGCTCGCATGGGCCATGCCGCTGCCGTAGCGCATGGCCATGAAGCCGAGGCCGATGACGAAGAGGCCCGCCGGAATCACCACGCCCGGGCGGTAGCGCAGCGAGAGCCGCTCGGCCAGCGGCGGCAGCACCAGCGTGGGCAGCGTGTAGGCCAGCAGCGCGGAGCCGGCCACGACGGCGTCGTAGCCCAGCGCGCCCTGGAAGAAGATGGGCAGGTAGATCATGAACGGCCAGAAGCTGAAATTCATGCCGATGGAGCCGATGATCGAGCCCGAGAAGTCGCGGATCCTGAAGACCGAGAAGTCGAACATCGGATGCGGGTTGATCTTCTCCACCCACAGGAAGAGCGCGAAGCTCGCGGCCGACGCGGCGGCGATGCCGATGGCCAGCGGGCTCGAGAAGCCGAGGCCGGGCCCCTGCGTGATGAAGCAGGTCAGCCCCAGCACCGCGAGCGAGAGCGTGAGGATGCCGGGCAGGTCGAGCCGTTGCGCGTCGGGGTCGCTCGACTCCTCCACGCTGCCGAGCACCAGGGCCAGAGCCACAGCCGCGAGCGGCGCGTGGACCAGGAACACCCATTCCCAGCTCGACAGCGCCACGATCGCGCCGCCGATGATCGGCCCGAAGCCCAGGCCCATGCCGAACACCACACCCCAGGTGGCGAAGGCCCGGCTGCGTTCCTTGCCCTGCTGGAACTGGTGCGAGAGCACCGCGAGTTGGCAGATCAGCATCGCGCCGCCGCTGAGGCCCTGCAGGAAGCGCGCGGCGATCAGCACCGGCGCGTTCTGCGCGAGCCCGCAGGCCAGTGAGGTCAGGCCGAACAGCGCCACGCTGACGACGAGGATGCGCTTGCGGCCGTAGCGGTCGGCCAGCGTCCCGGCGGCCATCAGCACCGTGGTGCAGGCGATGGTGTAGGCGTTCATGATCCACTGCATGTCGCTGAAGTCGCCATGCAGCGCCTTTTCGAGCGTGGGAAGGATGACGGGCACGCTGGAGATCTCCAGGCCGAACATCAGGGCAATGAGGCAGATCGCGGCCAGTGCGACGCGGTTCTTGCCGGTGTGGGAAAGGGGCATCGGAATCTTTCGGAAGTCCTTGAAGGCGACAGGTCCGGGCGATTCTGGGTAAAGCCTCTTCATGATGGAAATGATTTAATTTCCTGAGACCCATTAAAAGCCATCATTTATTCATTGCCATGGACTTCGATCCCGCACTGCTGCGCGCCTTCGTGGCCGTCAAGGAAACCGGCGGCTTCACGCGCGCCGCCCAGCGGCTGCACCTGACGCAGTCGGCCGTGAGCCACCAGATCAGGCGGCTGGAAGAGCAGGTGGGCCGGCCGCTGTTGCATCGCACGACGCGCCGCCTCACGGTGACCGAGGACGGCGAAGACTTCCTGCGCTATGCCCAGCAGATCCTCGAGACGCTGGACGCGATGACGCGGCGCTTCCAGCCCTCGCCCATCGCTGGCGTGGTGCGCTTCGGCGCGCCGGACACCTTCATGGGCGAGCGGCTGCCTCCGTTGCTTTCGCAGTTCGCTCGCTCCTTTCCCGCCACGCGCATGGAAGTCAGCGTGAGCATGCACCTCGACTTCCGCGCCATGGTCCGCGCGGGCGAGCTGGATCTTGCGGTGGTGATGTCGCCACCCGGCTGCGAGGAGGGCACGCGCCTGCGGCGCACGCAGCTGGTGTGGGCGGCGGCCGAGACCTTCGAGGCGGCGCCCGGTGCCTCGCTGCCGCTGGCTTTCTTTCCCAAGCCCTGCGTCAACCGCGAGGTGGCGAGCGAGGCGCTGGATGCGATGGCGCTCGACTGGCATGTGGTCTTCACCTCGGCGAGCCAGCACGGCATTCGCGCGGCGGTGCTCGCGGGGCTGGCGGTGACGGTGCTCACGCGCGAGGACGTGGAGCCGGGCATGAAGATCGTCGACGGCCGCTATGGATTGCCGCAGCTGCCGAGCGTGGATTTCTCGCTGATCTGGAGCGAGAACGGCAAGACCGAATGCGCCTGCCGCTTCGGGCAGCTGATCCTGGAGATGCCCGAGCTGCCCCTGCCCGGGAAGGCGATGCAGAAGGCATGAATGAAAACGGCGCCAGTGGCGCCGTTTTTCATTTGCTTCCAGCAGGCTTTACTGCTGTTGTTGCTGCTGCTGTTGTTCGAACGGCAGCGACATCGAGCCGAGGTCGCGGCGGGTTTCGACCAGCACCAGCGGGCCTTCGTCGAGCACCACCAGCGGCGGGCGCTCGCGCGGCACGTGCACCGGCTTCGGCTCGGCTTCGATCGCGGCGCGCGCCTGGGCGATGCGCTCGGCGTCCGAGTTGACCCACTGCAGGCCCGAGCTTTCGGCGATCTGCGCGAGTTCTGCCAGCGGCAGTTCGAAGGGCTGGACCTTGGGCAGCGCGCGGCCGTTGGCGGCCGCGGGTGCCTTGGCGGAAGCGCTTTCGATCACGATCTGCTCGGCTGCTGCTTCAGCAACCGTGACGACCGGCGCGGGGCGCTCGGCACGGGGCTGCTGTTGCTGCGGTGCCTCGCGGACTTCCGTTGCGACGGCAACGGTTTCCACTGCTTCGACGCGCTCGGACACCAGCGGCAGTTGCTGCTGGGGCTCCTGTGGCTGCCCCTGCTGTGAGAAGCCTTCGGCGGAAGCCACTGCGGCGCCGGCTTCGGCTTCTTCGCGCGGGCCGCGTTCGCGGCGGTCGCGGCCGTAGCGGTCGCGCGAACGGCCGCGGCGCTCTTCGCCGTCGCGGCGCGGTGCCTGCTCGCCATTGCCGTTGATGGCGGCTTCGCTGCCTTGCTCGGCGTCGGCTGCAGCGGCTTCGGCGCCGCGTGCATCCGCTTCGGCTTGCGCTGCGTCGTTGCCGCGGCGTTCACGGCGGCCGTCGTTGCGGTCGCCACGGGGGCCGCGCTGTTCATCGCGACCGTTGCGGGGCTGGCGCTGCTCGCCTTCGCCCGCCTCGGCTGCGTTGCGTTCGCGGTCGCCATTGCGTTCACCACGCTCGCCACGCTCATTGCGCTCGCCACGTTCGCGACGCTCGCCACGGGCGCGCGGTGCGCGTTCGGCCGGGTTGCCTTCGTCGCCCGCAACGGCGCCGGCCAGTTGCTGGGCTTCGAGGTCGGTGCCCGCCAGCGCATCGGCCGGCAGCACGCTGCTGCGACCTTCGCGGCCTTCGCCTTCGCGGCGCTCGCCGCGTCCGTTGCGGCGCTGTTCGCCGTCGCGCGGTGCGCGTGCCTCACGGGCTTCGCGCGGCTCGCGTTGTTCGCGCGGCTGGTTGTTGGCGCCTTCGTTGCGTTGCTCGTTGCGCTGTTCGCCGTTGCGGCCTTCGCGGCGTTCGCCGCCACGGCCACCGCGGCGCTGTTCGCCGTCGCGGCCGCCCTGGCGTCCGCCGTTCTCGCCACGGCCCTCGCTTCGCTCGCCACGTTCACCGCGGCCTTCACCGTTGCGGCCGCCACGGCGCTGTTCGCCGCTGCGAGCTTCGCCGTCACGGCCGGGGCGGCCGTCGCGGCGGGGCTTCGGTGCCTCGACCGGGATCGGCGCCGGCGCGGGAGCCGCGACCGGCTCGGGCTTGCCGCCGAACAGGTTCTTGATCCAGGCGAAGAAGCCGGTCTGCGCCGGAACGGGCGCGCTCACCACGGGCGGAGCGACCGGCGCCGGTGCGGCGGGTGCGCGCACGGCTTCGGGCTTGGGCGGCACAACCGGAGCCGGCGCGTCGGGCAGCACGCCCTTGATAACGGGCGTCTGCTTGTTGGTGGGCTCCTGCGAGCGGCGGGTGACCGAGGTCGGGTCCTCGATCTCGTCGGCCATCTTGTAGCTGGCCTCGATGTGGTCGAGGCGCGGGTCGTCGTGCTTCAGGCGCTCGAGCTTGTAGTTGGGCGTCTCGAGGGTCTTGTTGGGCACCATCAGCACGCTCACGCGCTGCTTGAGTTCGATCTTGGCGATCTCGGTGCGCTTCTCGTTCAGCAGGAAGGAGGCCACTTCCACCGGCACCTGCACGTGCACGGCGGCGGTGTTGTCCTTCATCGACTCTTCCTGAATGATGCGCAGGATCTGCAGCGCGCTCGATTCGGTGTCGCGGATGTGGCCCGAGCCGCCGCAGCGGGGGCAGGGGATCGACGAGCCTTCGGACAGCGCCGGCTTCAGGCGCTGGCGGCTCATTTCCATCAGGCCGAACTTGCTGATCGAGCCGAACTGCACGCGGGCGCGGTCTTGCCGGAGCGCGTCGCGCAGGCGGCTTTCGACTTCGCGGCGGTTCTTCGACTCGTCCATGTCGATGAAGTCGATGACGATCAGGCCACCCAGGTCGCGCAGGCGCATCTGGCGGGCCACTTCGTCGGCGGCTTCGAGGTTGGTGCGGGTGGCGGTTTCCTCGATGTCGCCGCCCTTGATGGCGCGCGCCGAGTTCACGTCGACCGAGACCAGCGCCTCGGTGTGGTCGATGACGATGGCGCCGCCCGAGGGCAGCTGCACAGTGCGGGCGTAGGCCGACTCGATCTGGTGCTCGATCTGGAAGCGGCTGAACAGCGCCGCGTCGTCGCGGTAGCGCTTCACGCGCGAGGCATGCTCGGGCATGACGTGCGCCATGAACTGCTGTGCCTGGTCGTAGATGTCGTCGGTGTCGATCAGGATGTCGCCGATGTCGTGATTGAAATAGTCACGGATGGCGCGGATGACGAGCGAGGATTCCTGGTAGATCAGGAAGGCGCCCTTGCCGCCCTTGGCGGCGCCGTCGATGGCGCTCCAGAGCTTGAGCAGGTAGTTCAGGTCCCACTGGAGTTCGGGCGCCGAACGGCCGATGCCGGCGGTGCGCGCGATGATGCTCATGCCCTTGGGGTACTCGAGCTGGTCCATCGCCTCCTTGAGCTCGGCGCGGTCGTCGCCCTCGATGCGGCGCGAGACGCCGCCGCCGCGGGGGTTGTTCGGCATCAGCACGACATAGCGGCCGGCCAGCGAGATGAAGGTGGTGAGGGCCGCGCCCTTGTTGCCGCGCTCTTCCTTCTCGACCTGCACGACCAGTTCCTGGCCCTCGCGGATCGCGTCCTGGATGCGGGCCTGGCTGGCCGACACGCCTTCGGCGAAGTACTGCTTGGAGATTTCCTTGAACGGCAGGAAGCCGTGGCGGTCTTCGCCGTAGTCGACGAAACAGGCTTCGAGCGAGGGCTCGACGCGCGTGACGACCGCCTTGTAGATGTTGCCCTTGCGCTGTTCGCGCCCTTCGATTTCGATTTCGTAGTCGAGCAGTTTCTGCCCGTCGACGATGGCCAGGCGGCGTTCTTCGGCCTGCGTGGCATTGATCAGCATCCGCTTCATGATGCGTTGTCCTTATATGTATCGTTCTACCGGCCCTTGACGAGCCAACGATGCACGGACGACGCCCGCGAAACCAGGGAATTGCCGCTTGGGCCCCGGATGCTGCCGCTGCCGCGCAAGGCGCGGGCAGGCTTCTCGAGCGTTAGCTCAAGAAGACAGCCGGGGTGGGGGCGCGTGGATGGGCGCGAGCCAGATTCGGTGTTGGGTAGCTATCTTTTTAATAGCTGATTGCGCAATGATGGCGCGCGCTGCGGACGGCTGAATGGCCGAAGCCACCGGCGCAAGCCAGTGCAGGCACATTCGAATCAGCAGCATCAACACAACAAGGGACTCGCTTCGATCCGCCGGCAGCTTGGAAGCTGCAGGCTGGGGTATTCCGTATCGGTGTTTCGTGGGTGTCGGCTTGACTTGGGCGCCTGGTCTGCCACTTTGCGCGATTGCGCGGGGTTTGCAGCTCGGCGCCAAAGCGGCATCGACCTACCTGCGCCGCCCTGGGTATTTGATGGCAGTGGACTAAACTTCTGTCTAATCAAGCACTTACATGACCGCGCTGGTGAAAAACATTATAGGTGCGAAGCAAGGGCCCGCGGCTGCTCGAAATCCCGCAGGCCTGCAGGCCGCAGGAGAACCCGGGGCGCCGCATTCGGCCATCAGATTCCTCACGGTCGATGCCGAATCCGCCGGGCAGCGGCTCGACAACTTCCTTTTCCGCCATCTGAAAGGCGTTCCGAAGACGCACGTCTACCGGATCATCCGGTCGGGAGAGGTGCGCATCAACAAGGGCAGGGTGCAGGCCGAGACTCGCATCGAAGCCGGCGACGTGCTGCGGCTGCCGCCGATCCGCATTTCGCAGCGCGCGGAGGAGGGCGCCGCCCCGCCAGCGCCAGCGCGCGAATTTCCCGTCCTGCTGGAAGACGACGCCGTCCTGGCCGTCGACAAGCCGGCCGGCGTGGCCGTCCACGGCGGCAGCGGCGTGAGCTTCGGCGTGATCGAGCAGCTGCGCACCGCGCGGCCCGGGGCCAAGTTCCTGGAGCTGGTGCACCGGCTGGACCGCGAGACCTCCGGCATCCTGCTGGTCGCCAAGAAGCGCAGCGCGCTGGTCGCGCTGCAGGACCAGTTCCGCGAACGCGAGACCGGTAAGACCTACCTGGCGCTGGTCGAAGGCGACTGGCCGGCCAGCAAAAAAGTGCTCGACGCGCCTCTCGCCAGGTATCTGTTGCCCGACGGCTCGGCCGGCGCGGGCGAGCGCCGCGTACGTGTGGTCGCCAAGGACCACCCGGACGCCATGCGCGCCGTCACGCTGGTGCGGGTGCTGGCCAGGCTCTCGCTGCCGGGCGAGTCGGCTCCGATGTCGCTGCTGGCGGTCACGATCAAGACCGGCCGCACGCACCAGATCCGCGTTCATCTCGCCTCGGCCGGCCATCCGATCGCAGGCGACGACAAGTACGGCGAAGCCGATCGCCAGCGCGCCCTTCACAAGCTGGGCCTGCGGCGCATGTTCCTGCATGCGTGGCGGCTGCAGTTCAATCACCCGGCCAGCGGCGAACGCGTTGCGCTGCAGGCCGGCCTGCCGCCCGAGCTGCTCTCGCTGATGCCCCCGGCTGCCCTCGAGGCGATGGCCCGACACCCCACCCCCACGGTTCATGACTGATTCAAAAAGACCCCCGCGCTTCGACCTGATTGCATTCGACTGGGACGGCACGCTCTACGACTCCACCCGCCTCATCGTGCGCTGCATCCAGGCCGCGGTGATCGACGTGGGCGGCGCCAAGCCTAGCGAGAACGACGCCACCTGGGTAATCGGCCTGGGCCTGGCCGAGGCGCTCGCGCGCGCGGCGCCCGATGTGCCGAAGGAGAAATACCCCGAACTCGGCGCGCGCTACCGCTACCACTACCTGCAGCACCAGGACGACATCGTTCTCTTCGACGGCGTGCTGCAGATGCTCGACGCGCTGCGCGAACGCGGCCACAGGCTGGCAGTGGCCACGGGCAAGTCGCGCCGCGGCCTCAACGAGGCGCTGAGGTCGGTGGCGCTGCGCGACCGCTTCGACGCCTCGCGCACCGCCGACGAGACCTTCGGCAAGCCGCACCCGCGCATGCTGCTGGAGCTGATGGAAGAACTCGACGTGCCGCCCGAGCGCACCCTGATGATCGGCGACACCACGCACGACCTGCAGCTCGCGCAGAACGCCGGCTGTGCCAGCGTGGGCGTGAGCTACGGCGCGCACGAGCCCGCGAGCTTCGACGAATTCAAGCCGCTGCACGTCGTCCACTCGGTGGCGGATCTGCAGGCCTGGCTGCTCGAGAACGCCTGAACCGTATGAAGATGCCGCCATGAGCGATCAAGAACGCATTCCGCTGTGCAACGCCTGCGACCTGGCCGAAGGCGGCCTGGCGGTGCCCTTCGACGTGGTCTACGGCGGCGAGACCTGCCGCGCCTTCGCGATACGCTTCGAGGGCCGGCCGCATGCGTTCCTCAATCGCTGCACGCACGTCGCGATGGAGCTCGACTTCCAGCCCGACCGCTTCTTCGACGACACCGGCCAGTGGCTGCTGTGCGCGACGCACGGCGCGGCCTATCGGCCCGACACCGGCGAATGCGCGGGCGGCCCGTGCCGCGGCGGCCTCGTGAAGATCGCGCTGAGCGAGCATGACGGCGTGGTGCACTGGCATACTGACTGGAACCTTCACCCCCTGACTTTCTGACCGACATGACCGACCCGAACCGAACCGAACCCTCGGGGTTCGAACCTTTTGAGCGGGCCCCTTCCACGAACATGGCCAAAGATCCCACGCAGCGCCCCGGTTGGGAGCGCGCAACCCTCGAGAAGCTCGCCTTCGCCTCGCTGAACGAACAGAAGGCCGCGCGCCGCTGGAAGACCTTCACGCGACTGGCCTGGCTGGCCTTCTTCGTCTTCCTGGCCTGGGCCGCGTTCTCGCGCAGCACGCCGAGCACGGCCAAGACCTCGGCGCACACGGCCGTCGTCGAGATCAAGGGCGAGATCGCCAACGGCGGCGACGCGAGCGCCGAGTTCGTGGTCGCGGCCATGAAGACGGCCTTCGAGGACGAGGGCGCCAAGGGCGTGGTCCTGCTGATCAACTCCCCTGGCGGCAGCCCGGTGCAGGCCGGCATCATCAACGACGAGATCAAGCGCCTGAAGGCCAAGTACAAGAAACCGGTCTATGCCGTGGTCGAGGAAACCTGCGCCTCGGCGGCCTACTACATCGCCGCCGCGGCGGACAAGATCTACGTCGACAAGGCCAGCATCGTCGGCAGCATCGGCGTGCTGATGGACGGCTTCGGCTTCACCGGCGTGATGGAGAAGGTGGGCGTCGAGCGCCGCCTGCTGACGGCCGGCGAGAACAAGGGCTTCCTCGACCCGTTCAGCCCGATGAGCGACGCGCAGCGCGCGCATGCGCAGACCATGCTCAACCAGATCCACACGCAGTTCATCAATGTGGTGAAGGCTGGCCGCGGCGACCGCCTCAAGCTCGACACCCCGGGCCTGTTCAGCGGCCTCTTCTGGAGCGGCGAGCAGGCCGTCGAGTACGGCCTGGCCGACCAGCTCGGCAATGTCGACTACGTGGCGCGCGAAGTGATCAAGGCCGAAGAGGTGATCGACTACACCCGCCGCGACAACGTGGCCGAGAAGCTGGCCAAGAAGTTCGGCGCGGCGATGGCCGAGACCACCGTGCGCCTGATGCACGCCACGCCGGCGCTGCGCTGATCGTTTCTTACCTGGCTTCGCCGCCGGCCGTGTAGCGCGCCGATGCCGCCAGCGCCGCGGCGAAGACCACCACCACGTAGAGCGCCGCCGTCAGCGAGGTCGCGCGCGCCAGCAGGCCGATCACCGCCGGGCCTGCCATGAACCCGAGATAAGCCACGGCCGAGACCGACGCGATGCCACGCGCGGGCTCGATGCCGGGCACCTTCGCGGAGGCCGAGAACAGGATCGGCACCACGTTCGCGAAACCTACCCCCACGCCGGCGAAGCCGACCAGTGCCAGCCAGGGCAGATCGGTGATGAGCACCAGCGTCATTGATGCCGCCGCCAGCAGGCCGCTGCCGAGCAGCAGCGCAGCCGGCGAGAAGCGCGCGCGCAGGGCGTCGCCGCCGAAGCGCGCAGCCGCCATCGCCGCCGAGAAGCTCGCGTAGGCCAGCGCGGCCTGCTGTTGCGGGCTGCCGATTTCCTGCTGCATGTAAAGCACGCTCCAGTCGTAGATCGCGCCCTCGGCGATCAGGCCCAGCGCGGCGAGCACGCCCAGCACGGCGAGCGTGCCGCGAGGCAGCAGGAAGCCGTGGTCGACTTCGGTCGCACCGCTGGTGGCGGGTCGGGGCAGCATGCGTGTGGAGGCCAGTGCGACGAGCACCGTCATGCCGGCTGCAACCACCAGCAGGTGCGCCTGCGCGCCGAGCCCGGCCGCCAGCGCGGCGCTGCCGCTCGCGGCACCGGCCATGCCGCCGAGGCTGAACATGCCGTGCATGCCGCTCATCAGCGGCGTGCCGCCATGCAGCTCGAGCTGGGCGGCCTCCGTGTTGATCGACACGTCGAACACGCTCGTCACGAGGCCGAAGGCTGCCAGCAGCACCAGCAGCGCCGCGTAGCCCGGCATGGCGATCAGGCCTGCCAGCAGCAGCGCGTAGACGACGCCGCAGATGCCGGCCATGCGCCGCGGGCCGTTGCGGCCGATCCAGCGGCCCGCGCTGGTCAGTCCGAACATGGCTCCGGCGCCGGCCGCGAGCATGGCCAGGCCGAGCTGGGCCTCGTCGATGCCGTAGTGCGCCTTGACCGTGGGCACGTGCACGCCCCAGGTCGCGAAGATGAAGCCGGCTGCGAAGAACTGCGCGCGCGAAGCCCAGCGCGTGGCTGCGGTAATGGCCACCATCATCAGCGGCCGATCGCGAACACGGCGGGCAGGCGTTCGTCAGTGGTGGGCTGGGGCTTCGCCGCGCGCCAGGACTTGACCGTCTCGCTGCGCACGTGGGCGTTGGCGAGCGTCAGGCCGCGTGCCACGGCGAGGCGGGTGTTGTGCTGCAGCGTCTGCGTCAGCGCCTGCAGCAGTGCGGCGTTGCGATAGGGCGTCTCGATGAAGAGCTGCGTCTGCCCCGACTTGAGCGCCAGCGCCTCGAGCTCGCGGATGCGGGCCTGGCGCTCGCCGGCGTCCTGCGGCAGGTAGCCGACGAAGGCGAAGTTCTGGCCGTTGAGCCCGCTCGCGGCCAACGCAAGCAGCAGGGAGACGGGGCCGGTCAGCGGCACCACGGCGAGGCCGAGGTCGTGCGCGGCGCGCGCCACCGACGAGCCCGGATCCGCCACCGCCGGCATGCCGGCTTCGCTCAGCAGGCCGACATCGTGGCCTTCGAGCGCGGCGGCGAGCAGGGGGCGGGCGTCGAATTGCCCGGCATGGTCACCCTTCTTGTGCACTTCGCGCGGCAGTTCCTGGATGTTCTGCGCCTGCAGGGGCGCGGCGAGCGCCGCGACGGCATCGATGCGCTTCAGGTAGGCGCGCGCGGACTTCGCGTTCTCGCAGATCCAGTGCGTGATGCCGGCGGCCGTCTGCAGGGTGCCCAAGGGCAGGGCATCCTGCAACGGGGCTTGAGCCTCGCAGCCGAAATCGAGCGGCGCGGGGACGAGGTAGAGCTTGCCTTTTTCCTTCTGCGTCATAGAAGGTCGACTCCCGCGGCGCGCAGCATCTGGCAGGTTCTTATCAGTGGCAGGCCGACCAGCGCGGTCGGGTCGTCGCTGTCGATGGCGTTCAGCAGCGCGATGCCCAGGCCCTCGCTTTTGGCGCTGCCGGCGCAGTCGTAGGGCTGTTCGGCCTGCAGGTAGCGCTCGATGGCGGCGTCGCTGAGATCGCGGAACACCACGCGCACGGGGGCGATGTCGCACTGGACGAAGCCCGTGGCCTTGCAGACGACGGCCACGGCGGTCTGGAAGATCAGCGTCTGGCCGCGCATGCGGCGCAGCTGGGCGGTGGCCCTGGCGTGGTCGCCGGGCTTTCCCAGCGCTTCGCCGGCGAGATCGGCCACCTGGTCTGAGCCGATGACCACGGCTTCGGGGAAGCGGGCGGCCACGGCATTGGCCTTTTCGAGCGCGAGGCGGACGGCGAGGTCGTGCGGCGTTTCGCCGGGCAAGGGTGTTTCGTCCACTTCCGGCGAGTGCACGTCGAAGGGCAGGCGCAGGCGGGTGAGCAATTCGCGGCGATAGCGCGAAGTGGAAGCGAGGATCACTGTGCGTTGCATGCCGACGATTGTGCGTGAGCCGCCTAAAACCCTCAGGCATGCCCCATGCCGGCCGGATGGCTGGCGCGCTAGACTGGCGTGGATGAAGAGAGAATTCGCCCCCGAACGGCTCAATGTGCCCGGTTTCGCCGCCGCTGGCGCCACGATGGAAGCCGCAGATCCGGTTCCGAAATACGCACGCCTGGTCGCCGAACTGGCTGCTCCCGCTCCCGATGCGGTGGTGAACTGGACGGCCCACGGCGAAGACCGCCCCGGCGCGGATGGCAAGCCCGTGCCCTGGCTCCATCTGGAGGTCGAGGCCGTCGTGCCGCTGGTTTGCCAGCGCTGCCTGTCGCCGGTAGATACATCGCTTACCGTGGACCGCTGGTTCCGCTTCGTCGCCAACGAGGAGGTCGCCGAGGCGGAAGACGAGGAATCCGAGGAAGATTTGCTCGTCGTGAGCCGGGATTTCGACCTCCATACCCTCATCGAAGACGAGCTTATGATGGAAATCCCCGTCATGCCGGCCCATGAGATCTGTCCCGCGCCGGTGCGGCTTTCGTCCAGCGACGAGGACTTCAAGGCCGCCGAAGAGGCCAAGCCGAACCCCTTTGCCGTGCTCGGTGCGTTGCGTTCGCGCAAGCCGGAAGAGGGAAAGTAGCCCTTTGCCTCAGGCTGGGCTATAATCATGGGCTTCGCGCGCGCCGCCGTGAGCAGCGATACACGAAACGACGACAGGGGCATTCCATACATGCCGCCGGGTTTTGCGGGTTTCGTTTATTGCCACCGCTTGAGCCCGCATCCAATCACCAACCTAACAGTCCAGGAGCCATCATGGCCGTCCAGCAAAACAAGAAGTCGCCTTCCAAGCGCGGCATGCACCGTTCCCACAATGCACTGGTCGTGCCCGGCATCGCCGTGGAGCCGACCACCGGCGAAACCCACCTGCGCCACCACATCAGCCCGAACGGTTTCTACCGTGGCCGCCAGGTTCTCAAGAACAAGTCCGAAGCCTGATCTCGCATCCCAAGGCCAAGGCCCGAAGCTACTTTTGCCGTAGCGTCGGGCCTTTGTTTTGATGGCTACGCCTTCTTTTTCCGAAAACACCGCTGCGCCTTCCGCAATCACGCTCGCCGTGGATTGCATGGGGGGTGATCATGGGCCGCGCGTCACGCTCGCGGCCTGCCGCGCGTTCCTCGAGCGGCACGGCGATGCCTCGTTGCTGCTCGTCGGCGCGCCGGCCGCGCTGGCCGGGTTTGCTGATCATCCGCGTGCCCGTATCGTCGCCGCGAGCGAAGTCGTGGGCATGGACGATCCAATCGAAATCGCCCTGCGCAAGAAGAAGGATTCTTCGATGCGCGTCGCGATCCAGCAGGTCAAGGACGGCGCCGCCCAGGCGGCCGTTTCCGCCGGCAATACCGGCGCCCTCATGGCGATCGCGCGCTACCTGCTCAAGACGCTGGAAGGCATCGACCGCCCGGCCATCGCGCCGCAGCTCCCCAATGCCAAGGGCGGAGCAACGACGGTGCTCGACCTCGGCGCCAACGTCGATTGCGACGCCGAAGACCTGCTTCAGTTTGCCGTGCTCGGCTCTGCACTGGTATCGGCGCTGACCGGCAACGAGGCGCCTTCGGTCGGCCTGCTCAATATTGGCGAGGAAGCCATCAAGGGCAGTGAAACGATCAAAAAGGCAAGCCAACTGCTGCGTACGGCCGCCAATTCCAAGGATCTGAACTTTTACGGCAACGTGGAAGGCAACGATATCTTCAAGGGCACGACCGACATCGTCGTCTGTGACGGTTTTGTCGGAAATGTGGCGCTCAAGGCCAGCGAAGGCGTCGCTTCGATGATCGGCGAGTTCATTCGCGTCGAATTCTCGCGGAGCCTTTTCACCAAAATTGCGGCAATTGTTGCTTATCCGGTTCTAAAAGCGTTCAAAAGTCGCTTGGATCATCGTCGGTACAACGGTGCGGCCTTGTTGGGCCTGCGCGGACTGGTTTTCAAGAGCCATGGCTCGGCTGACGAGGTGGCTTTCGGTCATGCGCTGGATCGCGCTTATGATGCCGCTCGCAACAACCTGCTCGATCGCGTGCGGGCCCGCATCGCCCACGCCGCGCCTTTGCTCGCGCGGCAGGAACCGGCGGCGCCGGTCGACGCGACAGCCCTTCACGTTTGATGACTCCTTATTCACGCATTACCGGCACCGGCAGCTACCTGCCTCCACGCCGCGTGACCAATGACGATCTCGCCAAGGATCTGGCTACGCGAGGCATCGAGACCTCCGACCAGTGGATCGTCGAGCGCACCGGTATTCACGCCCGGCATTTCGCCGCGCCGGATGTCACCAGCAGCGACCTCGGTCTCCAGGCGGCCCGGCACGCGCTGGAGGCGGCCGGCCGCAAGGCCAGCGACGTCGACCTGATCATCGTCGCGACTTCCACGCCGGACATGGTGTTCCCGTCGTCGGCAGCCATCCTCCAGAACAAGCTCGGCATTGCCGGCTGCCCGGCGTTCGACGTCCAGGCGGTCTGCAGCGGTTTCGTCTACGCGCTCACCGTCGCCGACGCGATGATCCGCACCGGCACCGCGCGCTGCGCGCTGGTGGTGGGCGCCGAAGTGTTCTCCCGCATCCTCGACTTCAACGACCGCACCACCTGCGTACTGTTCGGCGACGGCGCGGGCGCGGTGGTGCTCGAGGCCAGCGAGGAGCCCGGCATCCTGGCCAGCGACCTGCACGCCGACGGCAAGCACGTCGGCATTCTTTGCGTGCCGGGCCACGTTTCGGGCGGCAACGTGCTGGGCACGCCGCTGCTGCACATGGACGGCCAGGCCGTCTTCAAGCTCGCGGTCCGCGTGCTCGAAGAGGCGGCGCGTGCCACGCTGGCCAAGGCCGGCAAGGTAGACACCGACATCGACTGGCTCATCCCGCACCAGGCCAACATCCGCATCATGGAGGGCACCGCGAAGAAGCTGAGGCTTCCGCGCGAGAAGCTGATCGTCACGGTCAACGAGCACGGCAACACTTCCGCCGCCTCGATTCCGCTGGCGCTCGACGAAGCGGTGCGCTCGGGCAAGGTGAAGAAAGGCGAAACGCTCATGCTCGAGGGCGTGGGGGGCGGCTTCACCTGGGGCGCGGTGCTGTTGAATCTGTAGTTAGCTAGTGCGTTGCGGTGCCCCGGAAAGGGCCGGCAATGCGAGACGACGCGTAAACAATGAAATCCTTTGCATTTGTCTTTCCGGGGCAGGGCTCGCAGGCTGTCGGCATGCTCGACGCCTGGGGCGACCATCCGGCCGTGGCCGAAACGCTGCGTGAGGCGTCCGAGGCGCTCGGCGAAGATGTCGGCGCCCTGATCAAGAACGGCCCGAAGGAAGAGCTGGCGCTCACCACGAACACCCAGCCCGTGATGCTGGTGGCTGGTGTGGCCGCATGGCGCGCATGGCTGGCCGAGGGTGGCGCGAAGCCTTCCGTCGTGGCGGGGCATTCGCTCGGTGAGTATTCGGCGCTGGTTGCTTCGGGCGTGCTGACGCTGGCGCAGGCCGCGCCGCTGGTGCGCTTCCGTGCACAGGCGATGCAGCAGGCCGTGCCTGTGGGCGTCGGCGCGATGGCTGCCGTGCTTGGCATGGAGTCGGGCAAGGTGGTGGCTGGGTGTGCGGAAGCCACGGCCAGCTTCGGCGCCGGCAGTGCGGAAGTCGTTGAAGCGGTGAACTTCAACGACCCGGTGCAGACGGTGATCGCCGGCAGCAAAGCTGCGGTGGACAAAGCCTGCGAGCTGCTGAAGGCAAACGGCGCCAAGCGCGCGCTGCTGCTGCCGGTTTCGGCGCCGTTCCATTCGAGCCTGATGAAGCCCGCGGCGGAAGCGCTGCGCGAGAAGCTGGCTTCGGTCACGCTGGCTGCGCCGCAGATCCCTGTGCTGAACAACATCGACGTCGCCGTCGAAACCGACGCCGACCGCATCCGCGACGCCCTGGTGCGCCAGGCCGCTGGCCCGGTGCGTTGGGTCGAGAGCGTGCAGGCCTTGAAACTGCGCGGTGTAGCCGCCATCATCGAGTGCGGTCCCGGCAAGGTGCTGGCCGGCATGGTGAAGCGCATCGCCCCCGATCTGGAAGCCGCGTCGGTGTACGACCCGGCAACTCTCGCGGACACCCGACAATCGCTCGCCGGCTGACGGCGCCAAGGCCCCCATACTTTTCTTATGAGCATTCCCAAATTCGAAGGGCAGGTTGCCCTGGTCACCGGCGCGACGCGCGGCATCGGCGCGGCGATCGCGCTGGAGCTGGCCCAGCGCGGCCTCAAGGTCGTGGGCACCGGTACCACCGATGACGGCGCGGCCAAGATCACCGCGGCGCTGAGCGCGTACGACGGCCGCGGCCGCGCGCTGAACGTCAATGACGGCGCTGCCGTCGAGGCCCTGATCGACGAGATCGTGCAGGCATACGGCGCCATCCACGTGCTGGTGAACAACGCCGGCATCACGCGCGACACGCTCGCCATGCGCATGAAGGACAGCGACTGGGATGCGGTGCTCGACACCAATCTCAAGGCCGTCTTCTCGCTCTCGCGTGCGGTGATCCGCCCGATGATGAAGCAGCGCTACGGCCGCATCATCAGCATCACCAGCGTGGTGGGCGCTTCCGGCAATGCCGGCCAGGCCAACTACGCGGCCGCCAAGGCGGGCGTGGCGGGCATGACCCGTGCGCTGGCCCGCGAACTGGGCAGCCGGAACATCACCGTCAACTGCGTCGCCCCCGGTTTCATCGAGACCGACATGACGGCCAGCCTTCCCGAAGCCCAGCAACAGGCGCTGCTCCAGCAGATCCCGCTGGGCCACCTGGGCAAGCCGGCCGACATCGCGCACGCGGTGGCGTACCTCGCATCGCCCCAGGCGTCCTACGTCACGGGGCAGGAGCTGCACGTCAACGGCGGCATGCACATGTAGCCGCAAGGCGCAAGTTTTCTCCGTCCCGGGGGCACGGCAAATGCCACAATGCGCCCGGCTAAAATCCACCGATTACCTACAACCCTCAGAGGGAACCAAATGAGCGATATCGAAGCACGTGTCAAGAAAATCATCGCCGAGCAACTCGGCGTGGAAGAGTCCCAGGTGACGAACGAAAAGGCTTTCGTGGCTGACCTCGGCGCCGACTCTCTCGACACGGTCGAACTCGTGATGGCACTCGAAGACGAATTCGGCATCGAAATTCCCGACGAAGACGCCGAGAAGATCACCACGGTGCAAAACGCCGTCGACTACGCCACCAAGAATCAAAAGGCCTGATCGGCCAGCTGACAACAACATTGCAACTGCGGCCGGCGGCTTTTTCTTGAACCGCACGCGCCGGCAGGCAACTGTTCAGCGCTTTCAGAAAGGTTTGCCGGCATGACCAAACGCCGCGTCGTCGTTACCGGACTCGGTTGCATCGCTCCTGTCGGAAACACCGTTGCCGAATCCTGGGCCAACCTGTTGGCCGGGAAGTCGGGCATTGCGAACATCACCGCGTTCGATGCAAGCGCCTTCGCCTGCAAGTTCGCAGGTGAGGTCAAGGGTTTCGACATCACCAAATACATCTCGGAGAAGGAAGCGCGTCACATGGACCGCTTCATTCATCTGGGGCTCGCCGCCGCCATCCAGGCGGTGCAGGACAGCGGACTGCCGACCGGCGAAGCGCTCTCCTATGAGCAGGCCGTGCGCATCGGCTGCAACATCGGCTCGGGCATCGGCGGCCTGCCGATGATCGAGGAAACGCACGGCGAGCTGATGAACCGCGGCCCGCGCCGGGTGTCGCCGTTCTTCGTGCCGGCTTCGATCATCAACATGATCTCGGGCCACGTCTCGATCAAGTACGGCTTCAAGGGCCCGAACATCGCGGTCGTGACCGCCTGCACCACCGGCCTGCATGCCATCGGCACCTCGGCTCGCATGATCGAGTACGGCGACGCCGACGTCATGATCGCCGGCGGCGCGGAATCGACGATCTCCCCGCTCGGCATCGGCGGCTTCACCGCGCCTCGCGCACTGAGCACCCGCAACGACGATCCGGCCACGGCCTCGCGCCCGTGGGACAAGGACCGCGACGGCTTCGTGCTGGGCGAGGGCGCCGGCGTGCTGGTGCTCGAAGAATACGAACACGCCAAGGCGCGCGGTGCCAAGATCTACGCCGAGGTCGCGGGCTTCGGCCTGACGGGCGACGCGTATCACATGACCGCGCCCGACGTCGACGGCCCCCGCCGCTCGATGGCCATGGCGCTGTCGAACGCGGGCGTCAACGCCGACCAGGTGCAATACCTGAACGCGCACGGCACTTCCACGCAGATCGGCGACGTCAACGAGACCAATGCGGTCAAGCTGGCTTTTGGCGACCACGCGAAGAAGCTGGTCGTCAATTCGACCAAGTCCATGACCGGCCACCTGCTGGGCGGAGCGGGCGGCATCGAATCGGTGTTCACCGTGATGGCGCTGCACGAGCAGAAGAGCCCTCCGACCATCAACATCTTCAACCAGGATCCGGAGTGCGATCTCGACTACTGCGCCAACGAGGCGCGCGATCTGAAGATCGATGTCGCGGTCAAGAACAACTTCGGCTTCGGCGGCACCAACGGCACGCTGGTGTTCAAGCGCGCTTGAGCGTCGCTCTGTCATGCACAGCGCGCCGTCGGTGACCTATCCGGTGGGGCGCTCGCGTGGCGCAACCCGGATTCTTGTCGTTCTCTGGGCGCTGGGGGCTCTTTGCGCGGGTGCGTCCTGCTATCTCTTCGATAGCATCGGATGGCGTCATCTCCTGCTGGTTCTCAGTGTCGTGTTCGCGGGCGTTGCCGCGGGTTTCGGCCTGCGGCAAGAAGGCGCGGGCGTCCTGCACTTCGACGGCCTTTACTGGTCGCTGACAGGCAATCAGGCCTCCCGTGGCGTGCACGCCGCGCGTGCCTCCGTGGCGCTCGACTTCCAGTCGCTGATGCTGCTGCGCCTGAGCGAACCGGGCCGTGCCCGGCGCTGGATCTGGATCGAGCAGCGGGCCATGCCCGAGCGCTGGCGCGATCTGCGCCGCGCGGTATATTCGCGCCCCCCGGCCGCCACGCCTGCGGCCGACCCCTGGCGCGCGACAGCTCCGGCCGACGCGCCCTGAACCTTCTTCGATGACCACTTCCCCGCCCGTGCCGCCGGACTCCGGCCTGAACGACGCGCCCGCCGCGGCGGCGCGTCCGGGCGAGGTCGATTTCCAGCTGGTCCAGCGCACCGTCGCAGGTGACCAGAAGGCCTTCGAGCTGCTGGTCATCAAGTACCAGCGCCGCATCGAGCGCCTGATCGGGCGGATGGTGCGCGATGTCGACCTGATCGAGGACATCGCGCAGGAAACCTTCATTCGCGCCTACCGCGCCCTGCACCAGTTCCGCGGCGAGGCGCAGTTCTATACCTGGCTCTACCGGATCGCCGTCAACACCGCCAAGAAGGCGCTGGTGGACATGAAGCGCGATCCCACCGTCTCCGAGGCGGCTCTGAGGCCTTCTTCCGAGGATGAGGATGAAACTTACCGTCCCGGAAACGAACCAACCAGCGACGAAACCCCCGAATCGGTCATGGCGGCGAACGAAATCGCCGGCGCCGTCGAGGCAGCCATGGAAGCGCTCCCTGCCGAACTTCGGCAGGCGGTCACGCTGCGTGAGATCGAGGGCATGAGTTACGAAGAGATTGCCGAGGTCATGGATTGCCCTATCGGCACGGTGCGTTCGCGGATTTTCCGGGCGCGCGAGGCCATTTCGGCCAGGGTCAAGCCGTTGCTGGACAACCAGTCCGGCAAGCGTTGGTAGTAAGCAGGTGAATGAAATGAATCAGACGATGACGGTTCGGGAACAGGTGTCCGCACTTGCGGATGGTCATTTGCAGGGCGAGGCGTTCGCTCAGGCCATCGAGGCGATCGGCGCCGAAGGCGAGTCGCGTGCGACATGGCAGACCTACCACGTGGTGGGCGACGTGCTGCGCTCGGGTTCGCATTCGCCGTGCAGCGATACCTCGGCCTTCCTGGCGCGCTTCCAGCAGCGGCTGGCGGCAGAGCCGGTGATGATGGCCCCGGTGGCGGAGCCCGTCGCCGCGACCATGCCGTTCCAGCGCAGGGCGGAAGCGGCCAACGAGCCGGTGTTCCGCTGGAAGCTGGTGGCCGGCGCCGCATCGCTGATGGCCGTTGCCGCCATCAGCTGGACCCTGGTCGGCAACGGCTCGGCCGTGCCGCAGCAAGGCGGTGCTCAACTGGCTTCGGTGCAGCAGCAACAGCAGCCGGCACCGGCCGTGAACTCGGTGCTTGCCGCGGCCGCGGTCAACGCCCCCCAGGCCGTCGGCAACACGCTGACCCCGACCCGCGTGATCGTGGGCAACGGCAATCCGCAGGTCATGCTGCGCGACCCGCGCCTGGATCAACTCCTCGAAGCGCACCAGCAGGCCGGCGGCGCTTCGCAAATGCCCTCCGGCTTCCTGCGCAACGCCACTTTCGAGGGCCCGACGCGCTGATGAGCGCGAGCAGCACCCGTAGCCGCCCGTAATGACCGTTCCGATGCCGTTCTCCGCACGCGCCTTCGTGCTTGTATTTGCTGCCTTCTGCCTCGCGCAGGCTGCCACCGCGCAGACCCGCTCGGGCACCGCGAATGCGAAGAGTGCGGCAACCGCGCAGACGGACGAGCCGCCCGCGATGAGCGTCACGGAGTGGCTGCAGCGCATGCACACCGGCGCCCGCCAGCGCAACTACGTGGGCACCTTCGTGGTGTCGGCGCCGGGCGGCGACCTTTCGAGCGCGCGCATCTGGCATGTGCGCGACGGCGAACACCAGATCGAGCGCATCGAAGCCCTGACGGGGCCGCCGCGCTCCACCTTCCGGCGCAATCGCAACGTCATGACCTTCCTGCCGGAGGCGAAGGTGGTGAAGGTCGAGAAGCGCGAGAACCTCGATCTCTTCCCGAATCTGCCGGACAAGCCCGATTCCTCGATCGGCGATTTCTACGACGTGCGCGCGATCGGCAAGGACCGCGTCGCCGGCTTCGATGCCGACGTGGTGCAGCTGGTGCCGCATGACGGATTGCGCTTCGGCTATCGCATCTGGAGCGAGCGCCGCTCGGGCCTCGTGGTGAAACTGCAGACCGTCGACAGCGACTCCCGCGTGGTGGAGCAGTCGGCTTTTTCCGAACTGCAGCTCGATGCGCCGGTGAAGGCGCAGGCGCTCGCGCAGATGATGTCCAACACCGCGGGATACCGGGTCGAGAAGCTCGAACTCGAACGCAGCAACGCGCAGGATGAAGGCTGGACCCTGCGCACGCCCGTGGCCGGATTCAAGCCCCGAAGCTTCTTCCGTCGTCCCACGACGGGTGACGACGGCGGCAAGGTAAAGCAGCAGGATGCCGCCACCGTCCAGTGGACCTTCTCCGACGGCCTGGCCTCGGTATCTCTCTTCATCGAACGCTACGACCCCGCGCGCTCGCCCCGCGACGGCGTGCTGACCATCGGCGCGACCAACGCGATCCGCCGCCGCTTGCCCGAGCCGGCCAGCGACTGGTGGCTGACCGCGGTCGGCGAAGTGCCCCAGCAGACGCTCAACGCATTCGCACAAAGCCTCGCGCGCACGCGCTGACGGGCCCGAGAAGCGCCAATTGCGCTGAACCAAGCCCGCGCAGCAGACTCATAGACCTGTTTTTCGCCGCTCTGTTCTTTTGAAAGAAAGCCGATGATCTTCAAAGTCGAGGGACACAAGTTTCGTTCCGGCCTGCTGGCATGCGCACTCGCACTGACCGCCAGCGCCACATTCCTTCCCGTCGAGCCTGTTCACGCGCAGACGCGCACGCTGCCCGACTTCACCGATCTGGTCGATCAGGTCGGTCCCTCCGTCGTCAACATCCGCACCGTCGAGAAGGTGGCGCAGCGCGGCGGCAACGGCGAGATGGACGAGGAAATGCAGGAGTTCTTCCGCCGCTTCTTCGGCCAGCCGCTGCCGGGCCAGCCGCGACAGGGGCCGCGCCAGAACCGTCCGCAGCAGCCGCAGGAAGAAGAGCGTCCGCGTGGTGTGGGCTCCGGCTTCATCCTCACGCCCGACGGCTACGTGATGACCAATGCGCACGTGGTCGAAGACGCCTCCGAGGTGTTGGTCACGTTGCCCGACAAGCGCGAGTTCAAGGCCAAGATCGTCGGCGCCGACAAGCGCACCGACGTCGCCGTCGTGAAGATCGAGGCGACCGGCCTGCCGGCGGTGAAGGTCGGCGACATCTCCAGGCTGCGCGTGGGCGAGTGGGTGATGGCCATCGGCTCGCCCTTCGGCCTCGAGAACACCGTCACCGCCGGCATCGTGAGCGCCAAGCAGCGCGACACCGGCGAATACCTGCCGTTCATCCAGACCGACGTGGCCATCAACCCGGGCAATTCGGGTGGCCCGCTCATCAACATGCGCGGCGAGGTGGTCGGCATCAACAGCCAGATCTACTCGCGCTCGGGCGGCTTCATGGGCATCTCGTTCTCGATTCCGATCGACGAGGCGATCCGCGTGAGCGACCAGCTGCGCACGTCGGGCCGCGTTTCGCGTGGCCGCATCGGCGTGCAGATCGACCAGGTCACGAAGGACGTGGCCGAGGCCATCGGCCTGGGCAAGCCGCAGGGCGCGCTGGTGCGCGGCGTCGAGGCGGGCTCGCCGGGCGAGAAGGCCGGCGTGGAGCCGGGCGACGTGATCACCAAGTTCGACGGCAAGGCCATCGAGAAGCCGAGCGACCTGCCGCGCCTGGTGGGCAACACCAAGCCGGGCACGAAGAGCACGCTCACCGTGTTCCGGCGCGGCGCCTCGCGCGACCTCAGCGTGACCATCGCCGAGATCGAGCCCGACAAGCCCAGCAAGCGTGCGAGCGATCGCGACGAGCCGGCGCAGAAGCCGCCGGCATCCGCCGCCGCCAAGTCGCTGGGCCTGGCCGTGAGCGACCTCACCGATGCGCAGAAGAAGGAGCTGAAGGTGAAGGGCGGCGTGAAGGTCGATGCAGCCAGCGACGCCGCGGCCCGTGCGGGCCTGCGCGAGGGCGACATCATCATGGCTGTCGGCAATGTCGATGTATCGAACGCGCGGGAGTTCGAGTCGGCCGTTGCCAAGTCCGACAAGAGCAAGCCGCTCAGCGTGCTCTTCCGCCGTGGCGACTGGGCGCAGTACGCGCTGATCCGGCAGACACGCTGACCGGCTCTGGCGTCAAGTGGCCCCACCCGGTAGTCGGGTTTGGGGCCGTTTTTTTGAGGTGTTTACGACGTTCCGGCGCCGGCCTCCAAAAAAATCCGGCGGACTGAAAACACTGATTTTGGTTTGCGTCCACTAACTTTCAAAAGGGCTAAGGACGGTTTTCGGTAGAATAAGGCACTCTCGGCGGCTGGTCGGCGCATAAGGAATGCCCCGACCTTCACCATGCGGGATGTCAGATGGCAGTCCACCGGTGCTCCACAGATCGCCCACAAGTTGTTCAGTAACTGCTCCACCGATCCTGTGGATAACCTGTTTGTATCTTTGATGTTGTGGACCTGCAACGACCCTTTTGGACCCCGTTCCCGGATGTACGCGCTTCCCTTTTTGCCTACAATGAAGCTCCAACTACTGCAGTTGCCATTGCTTGTTGGTTCAGGGCGCGTCTCCAGAAGACGCGCCCTTTTTTCTTGCCTGTAGCACTCTGCGTACGAGCCAATTCAAGTACTTAAGCGTTCCCGTTGATGAATCACATCAGAAATTTTTCGATCATTGCGCACATCGACCATGGCAAGTCGACGCTCGCAGACCGTTTGATCCAACGTTGCGGCGGCCTCGCGGAGCGCGAGATGGAAGCGCAGGTCCTCGACTCGATGGACATCGAAAAAGAGCGTGGGATAACCATCAAGGCGCAGACGGCTGCGCTGCAGTACAAGGCGCTCGACGGCAAGGTCTACAACCTCAATCTGATCGACACGCCGGGCCACGTCGACTTCTCGTATGAAGTGAGCCGCTCGCTGTCCGCATGCGAAGGCGCGCTGCTCGTCGTCGATGCATCGCAGGGCGTCGAAGCGCAGACGGTGGCCAACTGCTACACCGCGCTCGACCTCGGCGTCGAGGTGGTGCCGGTGCTCAACAAGATGGACCTGCCGCAGGCCGACCCCGACACGGCGAAGGCCGAGATCGAGGACGTGATCGGCATCGACGCGAGCGATGCGATCCCATGCTCGGCGAAGACCGGCATGGGCATCGACGAGATCCTCGAGGCGATCGTCGCGAAGGTGCCGGCGCCGCGCGGCAATCCCGAGGGCGCGCTGCGCGCGATGATCATCGACAGCTGGTTCGACGCCTACGTCGGCGTGGTGATGCTGGTGCGCGTGGTCGACGGCCGCCTCGCCAAGGGCGACCGCATCAAGATGATGGCGACCGGCGCGAGCTACAACGCCGACAACCTCGGCGTGTTCACGCCCGCCAACCAGCCGCGCGAAGCGCTCGAGGCAGGCGAGGTGGGCTACATCATCGCCGGCATCAAGGAGTTGCAGGCGGCCAAGGTGGGCGACACCGTCACGCTGATCAAAGGGGGCACTGGCGGCGCGGCCTTCACCGCCACCGAGCCGCTGCCGGGCTTCAAGGAAATCCAGCCGCAGGTCTTTGCCGGGCTCTACCCGACCGAGGCCAGCGAGTACGACTCGCTGCGCGACGCGCTCGAGAAGCTCAAGCTGAACGACGCCTCGCTGCACTACGAGCCCGAGGTCAGCCAGGCGCTGGGCTTCGGCTTCCGCTGCGGCTTCCTCGGCCTGCTGCACATGGAGATCGTGCAGGAGCGCCTGGAGCGCGAGTTCGACCAGGACCTGATCACGACCGCGCCGAGCGTGGTCTACCAGGTGCTCAAGAACGACGGCGAGGTCATCATGGTCGAGAACCCGTCCAAGATGCCCGACATCGGCCGCATGGCCGAAATCCGCGAGCCGATCGTCACGGTGCATCTCTACATGCCTCAGGACTACGTCGGCCCGGTGATGACGCTGGCCAACCAGAAGCGCGGCGTGCAGATCAACATGGCCTACCACGGCCGCCAGGTCATGCTGACCTACGAGATGCCGCTCGGCGAGATCGTGCTCGACTTCTTCGACAAGCTCAAATCGGTGAGCCGCGGCTACGCCTCGATGGACTATGAGTTCAAGGAGTACCGCGCCTCCGACGTGGTGAAGGTCGACATCCTGCTCAACGGCGACAAGGTAGACGCGCTGTCGATCATCGTGCACCGCAGCCAGTCGCAGTTCCGCGGCCGCGCGGTGGTCTCGAAGATGCGCGAGATCATCTCGCGCCAGATGTACGACGTCGCGATCCAGGCGGCCATCGGGGCCAACATCATTGCGCGTGAGACAATCAAGGCCCTTCGCAAGAACGTTCTGGCGAAGTGCTACGGCGGCGACATCACCCGCAAGAAGAAGCTGCTCGAGAAGCAGAAGGCGGGCAAGAAAAGAATGAAGCAGATCGGCTCCGTCGAGGTCCCGCAAGAGGCCTTCCTCGCGATCCTGCAAGTCGAAGACTGATCGAAAAATGGCATTCATCACCTCCCTGGTCCTCGCGGCCTTCGCCGCCTACGTCGGCGCCTGGTACTTCAACGTGATCGAGGGCAACTTCGCCTTGCTGCTGTTCCTGGCGACGGTGGTCACCGGCCTCTACTGGCTGGCCGAGCGCTTCTACTTCCTGCCCCGGCGCGAGCAGGCCGCCGCGAAGCTCGAAGCCTCGCTGGCCGAGCGCAATGCGCGCCTGGCGGGGCAGGGCATCAACCAGGTCGACACGGTCGACGCCAAGGCGAGCGAGCGGCTGCTGATGCAGCCCTGGTGGCTCGACTGGACCGCCGGCCTGTTCCCGGTGATCCTGGTGGTGTTCCTGCTGCGCTCGTTCCTCTACGAGCCCTTCAAGATCCCGTCGGGCTCGATGATGCCCACGCTGCTGACCGGCGACCTGATCCTGGTCAACAAGTTCACCTACGGCCTGCGCCTGCCGGTCATCAACACCAAGATCACCGAAGGCACGCCGCTGGCGCGCGGCGACGTGGTGGTGTTCCGCTACCCGCCCAAGCCGAGCATGGACTACATCAAGCGCGTGGTCGGCATTCCGGGCGACGAGGTCGCCTACCTGAACAAGAAGCTCACGATCAACGGCCAGCCGGTTTCCAAGGTGGCTGCCGCTGACTACCTCGACGGCGAATCGATGCGCCTGCTCAAGCAGTTCGACGAGAACTTGGGCGGCAAGCAGCACAAGATCCTCAACGACGATGCCTCGCCGGCATTCGTGCCCGGCGCCAGCGACTTCCCGTTCCGCGAAAACTGCCGCTACTCGGTCGAAGGCGTTGTCTGCAAGGTGCCGCCTGGCAACTATTTCATGATGGGCGACAACCGCGATAATTCGGCCGACTCGCGTTTCTGGGGATTCGTGCCGGACAAGAACATCGTGGGCAGGGCCTTCTTCGTCTGGATGAATTTCGGCGACCTGGGACGCATCGGTCCGTTTCAATAAACAAGCGTTCATCGCAAGCACAGTTCGAGGGGTATGAGGGCATGAGAGCACATCGGTCCGTTCGCAGCAGCGCTGCGCAGCAACGTGGCATTTCGTTCATCGGCTTGGTGTTCGTCGCGGCCGTGCTCGGGTGCCTGGGCGTGGTCATCGCACAGGTCATTCCGACGCTGATCGAATGGCAGGCCATCGACAAGGCCGCAAACAAGGCCAAGGAGGGCACCACGGTGCCCGAGGTGCGCGCCATCTTCGATCGCGCCCAGGCCATCGACGACTTCAAGTCGGTCAGCGGCAAGGACCTCGAAATCAAGAAGGTCGGCGACAAGGTGGTGGTTTCGTACTCGTACGAGCGCGAGATCCCGCTCTTCGGCCCGGCCTACCTCACGCTCAAGTACAAGGGCGAAACCCGCTGAACACGGCACCCAAAAAGGTGGACGGCAGCCTGGCCGCGTTGCAGGCGCGCCTGCAGCACACCTTCTCCGACCCGCGGCTGCTGCAGCTCGCGCTCACGCACCGCAGCTTCTCGGCCGACCACAACGAGCGCCTCGAATTCCTCGGCGACTCGGTGCTGAACCTGGCGGTCTCGCACCTGCTCTACCAGCGCCTGTCGGCGCTGCCCGAGGGCGACCTTTCGCGCGTGCGGGCCAACCTTGTCAAACAGGACACCCTGCATCGCCTGGCCGTAGGTCTGGCACTGTCGCCGCTGCTGCGGCTCGGCGAAGGCGAAGCGCGCTCGGGCGGGCCGAACCGGCCGTCGATCCTGGCCGATGCGCTGGAAGCACTGATCGGTGCCGTTTATCTCGATGCGGGCTTCGCCGCCGCCCAGGCGCTGGTGCACCGGCTCTACGAGTCGGTCGAGATCAACCCGCGCATGGAAGCCGCGGCCAAGGACCCGAAGACCGAATTGCAGGAATGGCTGCAGGGTCACAAAATGAAGCTGCCGGTGTACCGCGTGGCCGCCACACTGGGCGCGGCGCACAAGCAGACTTTCGATGTCGAGTGCGAGGTGCCCGAGCTGGGCTTTCGCGAACGCGGCATCGGCGGCTCGCGCCGCGCCGGCGAGCAGGCTGCCGCGGCGGCCATGTTGATCCGGCTCAAGGCACGCGGCGGCGCGTGAAATCCAGAATGAACGATGCTATCAATCCCGTAGCGGAACCCGAAGACGCCGAAGGCGGCGAGGGGGCCGCTGGTTCCCAAGGCCACCAAGGCCCCCAGCACTGCGGCCTCATCGCCATCGTCGGCAAGCCCAACGTGGGCAAGTCGACGCTGCTCAACGCCCTGGTCGGCCAGAAGATCAGCATCACCTCGCGCAAGGCGCAGACCACGCGCCACCGCATCACCGGCATGCGCACGCTGGGCGCCACGCAGTTCGTGTTCGTCGACACGCCGGGCTTCCAGACCCTGCACGCCAACGCGCTGAACAAGTCGCTCAACAAGACCGTGCAGGGCGCGGTCGGCGACGTGGACCTGATCCTGTTCGTGGTCGAGGCCGGCAGCTTCACCCAGGCCGACGAGCGCGTGCTCAAGCTGCTCGGCAAGGGCATTCCGACGGTACTGCTGGCCAACAAGCTCGACAACGTGCACCGCCGGGGCGACATCGCGCCCTGGCTGAAGAGCATGCAGGAGAAGCACGAGTTCGCCGAATACGTGCCGATGTCGGCCAAGAACCCGAAGGACGTCGAGCGCCTGTTCGGCATCTGCGAAAAGTACCTGCCCGAGCAGCCCTGGTTCTACGACGAGGACGAGCTGACCGACCGCAGCGAGAAGTTCCTCGCCGGCGAGCTGGTGCGCGAGAAGCTGTTCCGCCTGACCGGCGACGAACTGCCCTACACCTCCACCGTCGTCATCGACAAGTTCGACGAGGAGCCGCCCCAGAAGAAGGGCCAGAAGCGCCTGCTGCGCATCGCCGCCACCATCGTGGTCGAGCGCGACGGCCACAAGGCCATGGTGATCGGAGACAAGGGCGAGCGCATCAAGCGCATTGGCATGGAAACCCGCGTCGAGCTCGAGAAGCTGGCCGATGCCAAGGTGTTCCTCGAGCTGTGGGTGAAGGTGCGCTCCGGCTGGGCCGACGACGAAGCGCGCGTGCGTTCCTTCGGCTACGAATAAACAGGCAAACCCCCAGGCTTGCTCGCTTCGCGTAGCCGCAAACCCCCTTGCAGGGGGCAACGCCAGCGGCCCGGCAAAGCCGGTGCCGCGACGTTTGCCGGCCTGAAGCCTCGATGCTCGACTGCTCACTGACATGGCCACCCACCGCGTTTCGCACGAGCCGGCTTACGTCCTCCATCGCTACGACTGGAGCGAGTCGAGCCTGATCCTCGAAGTCTTCACCCGCCACCACGGGCGCATCGCGCTCGTGGCCAAGGGGGCGAAGCGGCCCAGTTCCAACTTCCGCCCGGTGCTGCTGCCGCTGCAGCCATTGCAACTCAACTACGGCGGCGACGCCGAAATCCGCACGCTCAAGGGCGCCGAATGGATGGGCGGCCACGTGATGCCGACCGGCGAGGCGCTGCTGTCGGGCTACTACGTCAACGAGCTGCTGCTGCGCCTGCTGGCGCGCGACGACGCCCACGAGGCGCTGTTCGATGCCTACGCCGGCGTCGTGCAGGTGCTGGCGAGCGAGCACGGCGGCGCGCAGGCCACGGCCCAGGCGGCCGCGCTGCGCGCCTTCGAGCTGCTGCTGCTGCGCGAAGTCGGCCTGCTGCCGTCGCTCGACGTCCAGACCCTGACGCTGGAGCCGCTCGCCGGCGGGCTGCGCTACAGCCTCGTGCCCGAGGCCGGCCTGCGCGAGGCCGGCGACGACGAGGCCGCGCTGACCGGCGCCGACTGGCAGGCCCTGCAGGCCGTGCTGGACGACCGCGCGCCATTTACCGCCACCTTGCGTGAAATTGCCACCATGAACGCCGGCAGCAACAGTGCCCTGCGAAACCAGCTGCGCGCCTTGCTCAACTACCATTGCGGCGTGTCCACGCTGCGAACGCGGCAAATGATGAGAGACCTGCAAGCACTATGAGCACTCCGGGCCAAGCCGGCGCCAGCGCCGCCACCTCGCTGTCCGTCAACCTCAACAAGGTCGCGCTGGTGCGCAATACACGCCACCTGGGCATTCCGAGCGTGGTGAAGGCCGCCCAGGCCTGCCTGGCCGCCGGTGCCCACGGCATCACGGTGCATCCGCGGCCGGACGCACGCCACATCCGCGCGCACGACGTGAGCGATCTTTCCGCGCTGCTCGCCAAGGACTGGCCGGGCATCGAATTCAACATCGAGGGCAACCCCTTCCAGAACCTGATGGACTTCGTGCGCGCGCTCAAGCCGCACCAGGCCACCTTTGTGCCCGACAGCGAGACCCAGTCGACCAGCGACCATGGCTGGACCTTCCCCGACGACGCCGAGCGTCTGCGCCCGCTGATCGCCGAAGCCAAGGCGCTGGGCGTGCGCGTCAGCCTGTTCATGGACCCGATTCCCGAGATGATGGCCGCCGTCAAGACCGTGGGCGCTGACCGGGTCGAGCTCTACACCGAAGGCTACGCCGCCTCCCGCGGCACCCCGAACGAGCAGACCGTGCTCGCGCGCTATGCCGAAACGGCGCGCGCGGCCATGGCGGCAGGCCTAGGCGTCAACGCCGGGCACGACCTGAGCCGCGACAACCTCACGGCCTTCCTGCGCGCCGTGCCGGGCGTGCAGGAGGTTTCCATCGGCCACGCCTTCGTCGCCGACGCGCTCGAGCTCGGCTACACGGCCGCCACGCGCGACTACCTGCGCTGCATCCGTGAGGCGAGCCAGCAGCAGCAACAGCAACAACAATGAGCGCCGTCGCCGCATGATCTACGGCATTGGCACCGACATCTGCGACCTGCGTCGCATCGCCGCGACCTTCGAGCGCCAGGGCGAACGCTTTGCCCGCAAGGTGCTGAGCGATGCCGAGTTCAAGGTCTGGCAGGCCCGCAGCGCGCGTTGGCCGAAGCGCGGCCTGAGCTACCTCGCTACCCGTTTTTCCGCCAAAGAGGCCTTCAGCAAGGCGATCGGGCTGGGCATGCGCATGCCCATGAGCTGGCGCCTGTGCGAGATCGCCAACCTGCGCAGCGGCAAGCCGGTCATCGTGCTGCACGGCGCCCTGAAGGAGTGGTTCGAGGACCAGGGCCTCACGGCCCACGTGACCGTGACCGACGAAACCGAATACGCCGCGAGCTTCGTGGTGGTGGAGAAGATATAGATATGACCGCCGGGCTTGCAGAAGACCGCCCCCATGCGCCGCTGATCATCGACGTTGCCGGCACGGCGCTGACAGACGCCGACCGCCGTCGCCTCGCCGACCCGCTCGTCGGCGGCGTGATCCACTTCGCCCGCAACTGGCAGGACCGCGCGCAGATGACCGCGCTCAATGCCGAGATCAAGTCGATCCGGCCCGACCTGCTGATCTGCGTCGATCACGAGGGCGGCCGCGTGCAGCGCTTCCGCACCGACGGCTTCACCCACCTGCCGACGATGCGCGCGCTCGGCGAACTCTGGATGCGCGACGCCATGCGCGCCACCCAGGCCGCCACGGCCGTCGGGCAGGTGCTGGCCGGCGAGCTGCGTGCCTGCGGCGTCGACTTCAGCTTCGCACCGGTGCTCGACCTGGACTACGGCGGCAGCAGCGTCATCGGCACCCGCAGCTTCCACCGCGACCCGCGCGTGGTCGCGCTGCTGGCCAAGAGCGTGATGCACGGCATGCTGCAGATGGGCATGCGCAACTGCGGCAAGCACTTTCCGGGACACGGTTTCGTGCACGCCGACTCGCACGTCGAGATCCCGGTGGACAAGCGCGGCCTCAAGGCCATCCTGGCCGACGACGCGAAGCCCTACGACTGGCTGTCGGGCTCGCTCGCGGCCGTGATGCCGGCGCATGTGATCTATCCGAAGGTGGACAAGCGGCCGGCGGGGTTTTCCGCCAAATGGCTGAAGGAGACCCTCCGGCAGCGGATCGGCTTCGAGGGAGCGGTTTTCAGCGATGACCTGAGCATGGAGGCTGGGCGCTACATCGATGGCGAATTGCTCAGCTTTGCCGATGCGGCGCTGGCGGCGCTGGCGGCCGGATGCGACATGGCGCTGTTGTGCAACCAGAGCATCGGCGACGGCGCGCCGCTCGACGGATTGCTGCAGGGCTTCGCTGCGGCCCGGGATGCAGGGCGCTGGATGGGCAACCTGGACAGCGAAGCGCGCCGCAGGGCCTTGCTTCCCGATACGGCGGCGCTGCCATGGGCTGCGCTTGCGGGCTCGGCGCCGTATTGCAGCGCCAGGCGCACCCTCTCGCGCGATCGCCTGACGGAGTAGTCGCTGATGCCGCTGTGCCTCAGTTTCTTCCAGCGCAAGGACGAGGCCGTGCTGCGCAATCACGCGCACTATTGCCGGCTGTTCGGATACCCGCACCAGTGGATCGAGGCCGATCGCATCCGTCACCCCGCGTTGCGCGACAGCGCGAAATACAGCCAGATCCTGCGCCACCTGCGCGCGCTGCCGGAGAACGACTGGCTGCTGTTCCTCGACGGCGACTCCGTGGTGTTCCACCCGGTGGCCGTCGAAGTGCTGCTGCAGGGACGGGATTCGCTGGTCGTCGAAGGGCCTCCCAGCGGTGACCGACCCGGTCCGGCGATGACCAACATGATGGTGCTGCGCAATACGGCAGCCAACCGCGCCATGCTGCTCGGACTGATGGACGACGCAGGCTATGTCATCGCTCTGGTGAATCGCGCCGTCGACGAAGCCGCACGGCTGCGTCCGGCTGGCCTGCTCGGCTGCAATGCCATGGTCGGCGACATCTACGCCAACGTGTCGTGGCGCATTCCGCAGTGGTTCCTGGCGCGCATCTTCGTCGTCAACCTCGGGCCGCTGCCCATCCTGGCGCCCGAGGGTGGATGGCGCGAGGCATTGCTTCACGACCAGAACCTGCAGGACATGCTCGTGGCGCAGGTCAACAATGCACTGATCCACGGCCAGCCCGTGCTGCAGCCTGCGGCTTATCCTGCTCTGTCGGAAGAGCGGGTGTCGAGCTACAACGCCGGTGCTGACATCGCTTTCGTCACGCTCTACACGCACCACGTCGGCAGCTACGCGCGGGTGTCCGAGCACAACGTGAAGCGCTATTGCGACCGGCACGGCTACGCGTACCACGTGTACCGTGCGATTCCAGAAGCCGTCGACACCGGCATCGGCGGATCGTGGGTGCGCAGCTGGCTGCTGCAGCAGCACATCGCGCATCACAAGTGGGTGATCTGGATTGACGCCGACGTGCTCTTCCTCAACCAGAGTCGCCGGATCGACGCCTTGCTCGATGGGCGTGAGCTGCTGCTCGCCAAGGACGTAGGCGGCTGGTCGTTCAACTCGGGCGTGATGGGCTTCCTGAATACCCGGGGCAACGCCGAGCTGCTGGCGCGTATCTGGCAGCGCATCGGCGAGGTCGACGACAAGTCGGCGGTCTACAGCAGCCAGGGCGATCAGTACTACACCAACGAAGTGCTGTCCGGAGCGGGGCTGGTGAACGAGCACGGCATCGTCGACAACCTCAGCATCAACACGCCACCGCACCTGGCTTCCGACGAGACCCTGCTGGTGCACTTCATCAATCTGGACGAGCCCTATCGGTCGGCCTACATGGCCTCGATGGATGCGCTCTCGCAGCGCCTGCGCTGAGCGGGCCGGTCAGCCGTTCGCGGCCTGCGGCTCGGCGGCCGCCGGTGCTGGTTCCAGCCTGAAGATCCGTACCGGCAACTGGCTGGACGCCGGCGCGAGGAACTGGGCGATCTCGGGCACCGCGAACTGCCGCTCCAGCCATTCCTTGTCCGCCAGCCCCGCGTTGAAAAAGATCTGAAGCAGCCGCAAGGCCTCGTGCCGCAATGCGCGCGTCAGCGTTTCATGCTCGACCAGCTGCAGCTCCGGTGCCGCGGCTGGCCTGAAGCTCGCGCGCGCGAGGACCAGCAGCAGCTTCTCCGCGAAGTCGAGCACCGGCGGCCAGTAGAGGTCGTAGAGCTTGGCGATCTCCTGCACATGCTCGACGCTCGATTGGGGCAGCAGATGGGCCAGAACCAGCGCCCGCGCCCGCGATGCCAGCGTGGCCGCGCGGGCCGCATCGGCGGAACCGGTCGGAGTGGCCGGCTTGTGAAGAAGCTCTGGGATCACCGCAAAGCGCGCGCCGGCGGCTGCGCTCTTGCAAAGCATGTGGAAGTCGTCGTGCGCCGTGAACTCGGGATCGTGGCGCACGCCGCTGCGCTCCATGAAGCTGCGGCGCAACATGCAGGCCGACAGTAGCAAGGGGCGCGGGCCGAAGAACTCCACGAGGATGTCCTGATGCCGCTCGGAGAACTCGAAAGGGCCCTCCTGCGTCTCGCACCAGGAGCCGACGATGTCGATGCCGGGGCAAGCCTGAAGCAGCGCGGCCTGGCGCTGCAGGCGTTGCGGCGCTGGAACGTCGTCGACGTCGGCGAAGACGACGTAGTCGCCTTGCGCATGCGCGAATGCAAGGTTGCGGGCCGTGGCTCGGTCGAACGCGAAGGGCAGGGCGACCATCTGCGAACTGGCGATGCCCGATCCCGCCAGCACGGCCTCGAGGCCGGCGATGCCCGCGCGCGCGACCAGTACCAGGTGGAGCTCCACCGCGGTCTGGGCCGCCCAGGTCCGAAGGCTGCGCTCCAGGCTTTCGAGCGAATCGCCGGCTGCCAGGCAGAGGGTGACACGCGGTGGTGTCGCCGGCAGGGCGAAGCGGTCGGGTTGCTGGGCGCGCCAGCTCAGGAAGCGCTCGATGGCCGGCCCCACCAGAGGGGCTGCGAACGCGCTGGTGAAGATCGCCAGGCCTTCGCGTTCGAGTCTCGCCCGGCGGGGTGCATCGGCAAGAAGCTGCTCGATCGTCTCGATGAGCTTCTCGTAGGGGGCTCCAACCACCGCCTTGCGGATCGACGCCTCGATCTCGCTGTCGGGGTACAACTCGCAGACCACGGCCTTGCGATGCCGCAGCAGGATGGACAGCCGTGGCACCTCGACGATGCGCGACTCTTCCCAGTTGTGGAGGTTGAGCACGATCTTCGCGCGCCGCATGAAGCCGTTGCGCTCTTCCAGCGTCCAGGCTCGCCCCCGGTTGACTTCGACGCGCAGGCCGCGCGCCATCAGTCCTTCGAGGATGTCGATGCGCCGGCGTGTCAGCGAGCCGAAGAAAACGACGTCGATGTCCTGCTGCTCGTCGGGGAGGATGTCTTCCAGCGGCATGATTTCCGCGGCGTCGGGCTCCCAGCCGAGCGCGACATAGTCCGCGTTGCGGTAGCCGAGCTGGCGATGCCGCTGGAAGTTCGTCTTGCTGTATTCCCAGAGATAGCAGCGCTTGAGCACTTCGAGATAGCGATCGTTCCATGCATGGGTGCCATGCACCATCGGCTCGAAGTTGACGACGATGCAGTCGGGGTGGTGCTGCTCGATGTGCTCCCATGGCACATCCCAGAAGAAGAACAGGATGTTGATTTCACCCGGCTCGATGTAGCAGTGGGTGAACCGGGTCGGGTAGCCGAGGCGTTCCGCCGCCAGCCTGAAGGCTTCGACGATGTCGCCGCAGGTTTCGTGCGAGGACAGCGAGGTGAAGTTGAGCCGGGGCAGTGTCGTCATGGGGCGCAGTGCACGGGCAAGGGCCGTCAGTAGTGGCCTAGCACGTTGACCTTGTGGTAGTGGTCCTTCAGCGCGGCATGCAGCTGCAGTGCCTGCGCGCGGGTTTCGTCACCGGCCTCCTTGCCCACGCCGAAGAAGTACAGGTCGTGGCTGCTGCGGTCTTCGAAGAAGCCCCATACCGAGAACCAGGCGTCGTGCTGGAGCAGTTCCGTGAAATCGGAGGCCGCGAGATTCCGGTAGTAGTTCTGGCTCTTGCCGATGGTCAGCGGCGAGTCGGAGGGGTTGAACTCCACGGTGCCATGCTGGCGCCGTCCCGGTGTGGCGCAGGTCATGACGACGAGGCCGTCGTCCTTCACCAGTCGCAGCATGTTGAGCCAGGTTTTCTTCCACTGTGGGTTGTGCTCCATGGCCTCGCACGAGATGACGACGTCCGTGCCATTCGCGGCGCCGCCATGGTTTTCACCGTGGCAGACGAGGTCGACGTCCGGGCCTTCCCCTACATCGAGGCCGAGATAGCTGCAGTCCTGGAAGAACTCGCGAACCGAACCGTTGAGATTGAGGCTGCCGATCTCGATCACCGACCGACCGGTGAAGTAGGAAGGCAGGAACTGCTTCACGCCGGCGACGAAGAATCGTTGTTGAGGATGTGACATGAGCCTGGCTGCGTTGGGTTGGCTTTGCGGCTGAAGCTCGGGGGACTGGAACACTCGCTGCGCGAAGTCAACCCTGGCCGGGTGAAGAGGCTGCTGCCGCATTCGCCCACAAGCGCTTTCCTCCCATGCCCAAGTGCTCCAGGTACAGCCGGAGATCGAACTCGAGGCGATGATAGTCCGGCTCCATGTGCCTGCACAGCGCATAGAACGCCTTGTCATGCTCACGTTCCTTCATATGTGCCAACTCGTGCACAACAATCATCCTCAGCCACGCCAGCGGCACTTCCTTGAACAGGCTCGCGACCCGGATTTCCCGCTTGGCCTTGAGCTTGCCGCCCTGCACACGCGACACGGTGGTGTGGGTGCCCAGCGCGTTGCGGATCACGTGCAGCTTGTTGTCGAACATCACCTTCGACAGCGGCTCGGCCTTGCGCATGAATTCGCCCTTGAGTTCGCTCACGTAGCCGTAGAGCGCCCGGTCGGTCTGGATGTCGTGCACGCCGTCCGGGTAGCGCTGGCCGAGGAGGGCGCCGAGCCTGTCTTCGGCGATGAGCTGGCGGACCTGCTCCAGCAAGGGTGCCGGGTAGCCCGCCAGGTATTTCATGGAATGAGCGAGCTCAGGCCCGGCGCTGCGTACTGGCCGCGCAGGCCAGCCCGGTGGCGACGCCGCCGAAGAGGTCGCCCTCGACCAGGTTCACGCCTGCGAAGCTCCTGCGCAGGGCGTTCTGGAAGGGGCGCAGCGCCGAGGAACCGCCGGTGAGGTAGATCGCGTCGAGGTCGTTGCTGCGCAGGCCCGCGCGCTTGACGCAGGCGTGGGCGCAGGCGACCACGCTTTCCAGCGGCGTGGCCAGTTGCTGGGCCATGTCGTCCGGAGTCAGAGATGCCGCCAGTCCGCGTTCGGCGCTGCCGAGGTCGATGGCGGTCGGGGCATCGCTCAGCGAGACCTCGATCTTGGCTGCTTCCACCGCGCTCGCGATGCGGTGGCCGTGCCGCTCTTCGAGCACGGTCATCAGCCGGTCGTGCAGGCGCGTGTCGCTGTAGCTGGTGCGCAGGTCCTTCGCCTGCCGCAGCGCCTTGGCGGCGTAGAGCCAGTTGATCAGGTGCCAGGACGACAGCTCGAAGAACACCTTGCTCGGCACTTCGCGCCCCTGCGGGCCGTGATGGCGGAAGCCGAACTGCGGCATCACCTGTTCGAGGTTCAGCCGCTGGTCGAAGTCGGTGCCGCCGATGTGCACGCCGCTGGTGGCCAGCACGTCGTCGCCGCGGTCCTCGCGCGCGGCGCGCTCGGGGCCGACGCGTACGACGGTGAAGTCGGAGGTGCCACCGCCGATGTCGACGATGAGCACGATCGACTCCCTGGCGACGCGCTGTTCGTAGTCGAAGGCGGCCGCGATGGGTTCGAGCTGGAACGAGATCTCGCGAAAGCCTGCGGCACGCGCGGCGACGCGCAGGCTTTCTTCCGCACGCTCGTCGCGCTTGGGGTCATCGTCCACGAAATGCACCGGGCGCCCGATCACCACGCGCTCCGGCATCTGGCCGAGCTCGCGGCCGGCGCGCACGGCCAGTTCGCGCAGGAAGCGCGCGATGATGTCCTCGAAGCTCACGAGGCCGTCGTAGATCGCCGTTTTCTCCTGCATCAGCGCGCTGCCGAGCAGGCTCTTGAGCGATCGCATCAGCCGGCCCTCGGTGCCCGAGAGGTACTGGCCGATGGCGTCGCGGCCGAAGTGCGTCGTGCGGTCTTCGGCGTTGAAGAAGATCGCGGTGGGAAGGGTGGTGGCCGAACCCTCGATGGGCAGAAGGCGGACTTCTCCGCCTACCCGGCAAGCGACAGCGGAATTGGAGGTGCCGAAGTCGATGCCGATCGTCGGCAACGACGACGGTGCCTTCACGATCAGGATTCCCTGCGCAGCGCCGGGAACAGGATCACGTCGCGGATGCTCGGCGAATCGGTCAGCAGCATCATCAGCCGGTCGATGCCGATGCCGCAGCCGCCGGTGGGCGGCATGCCGTACTCGAGGGCGCGCACGAAGTCGTGGTCGTAGTACATGGCTTCATCGTCGCCGCTGTCCTTGGCGGCCACCTGCGCGTTGAAGCGCGCGGCCTGGTCCTCGGCATCGTTCAGCTCGCTGAAGCCGTTGCCGAACTCGCGGCCGGTGATGTAGAGCTCGAAGCGCTCCGTTACCTCGGGGCGCTCGTCGTTGGCGCGCGCCAGCGGCGAGATCTCGGTCGGGTGCTCCATGATGAAGGTCGGCTGCCAGAGCTTCTCTTCGACGGTTTCCTCGAAGAACAGCACCTGCAGGCTGGCAAGGCTGCGCTGCGAGAGCTTGTCCTTCTCTTCGTTCATGCCGAGCTTGCGCAGCGCGGCGATGAGCCAGGCGCTGTCGTCGACGCCCTGCGCCACGCCTTCGGCCTCGGTGTACTTGAGGATCGCCTCGCGGATCGTCAGGCGCTCGAAGGGCTGGGTCAGGTCGACCGGCTTGCCCTGGTAGGTGAGCTGCTGCGTGCCCACGGCCTTGTCGGCGATGGTGCGGATCAGCGTCTCGGTGAAGTCCATCAGGTCGCGGTAGTTCCAGTAGGCCGCGTAGAACTCCATCATCGTGAACTCGGGGTTGTGCCGCACCGAGATGCCCTCGTTGCGGTAGCTCCGGTTGATCTCGAAGACGCGCTCGAAGCCGCCGACGATCAGGCGCTTGAGGTACAGCTCGGGCGCGATGCGCAGGAACATCTCCTGGTCGAGCGCGTTGTGGTGCGTCTTGAAGGGCTTGGCGTTGGCGCCGCCCGGGATCGGGTGGAGCATGGGCGTCTCGACTTCGAGGAAGTCGTTGGACACCATGAACTCGCGCAGCGCGCTCACCGCCTTGCTGCGCGCGGTGAAGCGCTTGCGGGCGGATTCGTCGGTGATCAGGTCGACGTAGCGCTGGCGGTACTTCTGCTCCTGGTCGGCCATGCCGTGGAACTTGTCGGGCAGCGGACGCAGGCTCTTGGTGAGCAGGCGCAGCTTCGTGACCTTGACCGACAGCTCGCCCGTCTTGGTCTTCATCAGCGTGCCTTCGGCGCCGAGGATGTCGCCCAGGTCCCAGCGCTTGAAGTCCGCGTACACGTCTTCTCCGACGGCATCGCGCGTCACGTAGAGCTGGATGCGGTCGGTGGCGTCCTGCAGCGTGGCGAAGCTGGCCTTGCCCATCACGCGCTTGAGCATCATCCGGCCGGCCACGCTCACGGAAACGGCCTGCGCCTCGAGGGCCTCGCCTTCTGTGGCGGCATGTGCCTCGACGAGGGCGGCGGCACGGTGGCCCGGCTTGAAGTCGTTCGGGAACGCAACGCCCTTGCCCTCGGCCTGCGCCGAGCGCAGCTGCGTGAGCTTTTCGCGGCGTTCTGCGATGAGCTGGTTTTCGTCGGCGGGAGCGGGAGGAGGCGAGGGGTTCTTTTGATCGGACATGGGAGGCGGATGACGCGCAACCGGGAGCGTGCGCGGGCCCGGCATTTTAGCCGATCGGATTTGAATAAAACCGGCCCGGAGCGCCCGTCGATCCTGCGCTATGTGCTATGAAAAATGGAGCGGCCTATTCAGTGATGCCGGTGCGTGCGAGCAGATCGCTGACCAGCTCCAGCCGCATCAGCGGGCTATCGAGCTCCATCAGCCTCTGGCGCAGCTCGAGCTGCATCGGCACCAGTTCGCACCATCGGTTGGCCACCCAGCCGCAATCGTCGAAGCAGTAGGGCTCGGCGATGGGCAGGCGCACCGCTCCGCCTTGGGCGCGCTTGCGCTCCTCCAGCGTGCCGACGAGGCGCTGCAGCGCGGTGGAGGTGTGCCGCAGGTCGTCGGGAATCTCCAGGGCGACGTCGTCGTTCACCGCTTCCACCTCGGCGACCCAGAGGCCGTGCTTCTGCAGCTCGTTGCTGCGGACGCGAAAGCGCTGAGTGCCCACGCACTCGATCTGCAGCAGGCCGCTTTGAGGAGACTCGAACTCGCGGATCATGGCCAGCGTGCCGATGGCCGCGAAGCTCTCGGCATCGGCGCCGGCCTTGCGCACCTCGCTGCCGCTGGTGAGGCTCACCACGCCGAAGGGCGCGTCGGCCTTGCGGCACTTGCCGATCATGTCGAGGTAGCGCACCTCGAAGATGCGCAGTGGAAGAAGGCCGCCGGGGAAGAGCACCGTACCGAGCGGAAACAATGGCAGTGAATGCAAAAGGGGTTGTGTCGTCATCGAAGAGCCTTGCGTGGCTATCATCGCATTCCCCTCACGGCCGCGCCTCATGCTCTACCAGATTCCCTCGTTCCTTCTCGACGTGATCGTCGGTCTGCTCGGCGGCGCCTGCCTGCTGCGCCTGTACATGCAGTACCACCGCGTGCCCTTCGGCAACCCGCTTGGGCGCTTCGTGTTCGCCATCACCGACTGGATCGTGCTGCCGCTGCGGCGCATCGTGCCTTCCGTGAAGCGCTGGGACCTGGCCAGCCTGATCGCGGCCTGGTTGCTGGTGATGCTGAAGTTCCTGCTGCTGTGGCTGCTGGTGGGCAACCTGGGGCGCATCGCGACCCTGCCGCTGGTGTCGCTGGTGGGGCTGATGCAGCTGGCCGTCTCGGGCCTGACGGCACTGCTGGTGGTCTACGCGGTGCTGTCGTGGATTCCGAATGCGTCGCCGATGCTGCTCGACCTGATCTCCCGCCTGGCCGAGCCGCTGGTGCGGCCGTTCCGCCGCTTCATTCCGTTGATCGGCGGGGTCGACCTGTCGCCGCTGGCCGCGATCGTCGTGCTGCAGGTGATCGCGATCGTGCTGGGCAACCTGCTGGTGTTTGCTTACCAGCTGACCTTCTGAACGCCTGAATTCCAAAGCAAAAGGGCCCGGATGCATCGGCATCCGGGCCCTTTTGTTATTGCGTCAGCGTTTCGCTCAGCTCACCGCATCGGCCGGCTGGCGCAGCAGCATCGCCAGCGTGTTGGCGATGGTCTTGCGCAGCTCGCGACGGTCGCTGATGAAGTCGATCGCGCCCTTGGTCTGCAGGAACTCGGCACGCTGGAAGCCTTCGGGCAGCGTCACGCGCACGGTCGATTCGATCACGCGCGGGCCGGCGAAGCCGATCAGCGCCTTCGGCTCGGCGATCACCACGTCGCCCACGAAGGCGAAGCCGGCCGACACGCCACCCATGGTCGGGTCGGTCAGAACGCTGATGTAGGGCAGGCCCTTCTTCGCCAGGCGCGTGAGCGCGGCGTTGGTCTTGGCCATCTGCATCAGCGAGAGCAGGCCTTCCTGCATGCGCGCGCCGCCGGTGGCGGTGAAGCAGATGAAGGGCACCTTCTGCTCGATGGCGGTCTCGACGCCGCGCACGAAGCGCTCGCCGACCACGCTGCCCATGGAGCCGCCCATGAACTCGAATTCGAAGCAGGCCACGACCACGCTGATGCTGTGCACCGAGCCGCCCATGACGACCAGCGCGTCGGTCTCGCCGGTGTTCTCCAGGGCTTCCTTCAGGCGCTCGGGGTACTTGCGGCTGTCCTTGAACTTCAGGGCGTCGACCGGCAGCACTTCCTGGCCGACTTCGTAGCGGCCCTCGGCGTCGAGGAAGGCGTCGAGCCGCGCGCGGGCGCCGATGCGGTGGTGGTGGCTGCAGCTGGGGCAGACGTTCTGGTTGTGCTCGAGGTCGGTCTTGTACAGAACGGTCTCGCAGGCGGGGCACTTGATCCACAGGCCCTCTGGCACCTGGCGGCGCTCGGACGGGTCGGTTTGGGCGATCTTGGCGGGTAGCAGTTTTTCAAGCCAGCTCATGGGGGCTCCTTGTGTTGGCGGTGATTATCGACCAGCCGCGTTCTTGGCCGTCGCGGCGGGCAGGGCGTCGAGCGCCTCGCGGATGCCCGCGAGGAATTCGCGCACCGCCGGCACGACCTTGTCGCGGGGCTGGTCCTCGATGAGTTGGATGATCTTCGTGCCGATCACGACCGCGTCGGCGGCCGAGCCGATGGCCTGCGCCGTGGCGGCGTCGCGGATGCCGAAGCCCACGCCCACCGGGATGCTCACGTGCTCGCGGATGCGCGGGATCATCCGGCCGACGGCCTCGGTGTCGAGGTGGCCGGCGCCGGTCACGCCCTTGAGCGACACGTAGTAGACGTAGCCGCTCGCGATGCGTGCGACCTGGGCCATGCGCTCGTCGGTGCTGGTGGGGGCCAGCAGGAAGATCAGGTCGATGCCGGCGGACTTCAGCTCGGCGGCGAAGGCCTCGCATTCCTCGGGCGGGTAGTCGACCACCAGCAGGCCATCGACCCCCGCGGCGGCCGCGTCGCGGATGAAGGCCTTCTTGCCGTGCACCAGGTCGTAGCGCTCGACCGGGTTGGCATAGCCCATCAGCACCACGGGCGTGGTCGTGTCGGTCTTGCGGAAGGCCGCGACGATGGCGAGCACCTGCTTCATGCCCACGCCCAGCGCCAGCGCGGCCTCGCCGGCCTTCTGGATCACGGGGCCGTCGGCCATCGGGTCGGAAAATGGCACGCCCAGCTCGATCACGTCGGCGCCGGCCTCGACCATGCCGTGCATCAACTCCGGCGTGATGTCGGCGAAGGGGAAGCCCGCGGTCACGTAAGGAATGAGGGCGCGGCGGCCGTCTTTCTTCAGGGCCTCGAAGGTGGCTGCAATGCGGCTCATCACTTGCCTCCCTTCACGCTCAGGCCGCGCATCGAGGGGCGGTCGTAGAAATCGACGCCCGACAGGTCGGCGACGGTGCCGATGTCCTTGTCGCCTCGGCCCGAAAGGTTCACCAGGATCGACTGGTCGGGGCGCATGGTCTTGGCGAGCTTCAGCGCATGGGCCACGGCATGGCTGGATTCGAGCGCGGGGATGATGCCCTCGGTGCGGCACAGGTAGTGGAAGGCGTCCAGCGCTTCGGTGTCGGTGACGCCGACGTACTCGGCGCGGCCGATGTCGGCCAGGTAGGCGTGTTCGGGGCCCACGCCTGGGTAGTCGAGGCCCGCGCTGATGCTGTGGGTCTCGGTGATCTGGCCGTCGTCGTTCTGCAGCAGGTAGGTGCGGTTGCCGTGCAGCACGCCGGGACTGCCGCGCAGGATGGAGGCCGAGTGCTTGCCGCTGTCGAGCCCTTCGCCCGCAGCCTCCACACCGATCAGGCGCGTGCCGGTGAACGGGATGTAGGGGTGGAAGATGCCCATGGCGTTGCTGCCGCCGCCCACGCAGGCGATCACCACGTCGGGCTGCTTGCCCTCCGCTTCGCCGGTGATGCCGTCGGCCGCGAGCATGGCCGGCATCTGCTCGATGCACTCGGTGCCGATCACGCTCTGGAAGTCGCGCACCATGGTCGGGTAGGGGTGCGGACCGGCGACGGTGCCGATGATGTAGAAGGTGTTCTCCACGTTCGTGACCCAGTCGCGCATCGCCTCGTTGAGCGCGTCCTTCAGCGTCTTGCTGCCCGACTCGACGGGCACCACGGTGGCGCCGAGCAGGTTCATGCGGTAGACGTTGGGGCTCTGGCGCTTCACGTCCTGGCTGCCCATGTACACCACGCACTCGAGGCCGTAGCGCGCGCAGATGGTGGCGGTGGCCACGCCGTGCTGGCCGGCGCCGGTCTCGGCGATGACGCGGGGCTTGCCCATGCGGCGCGCGAGCATCGCCTGGCCGATCACGTTGTTGATCTTGTGGGCGCCGGTGTGGTTGAGGTCTTCGCGCTTCAGGTAGATCTGCGCGCCGCCCATCTCGCGGCTGGTGCGCGCCGCGTGGTAGATGGGCGAGGGACGGCCGACGAAGTGCTTGAGCTCGTAGTGGAATTCCGCGAGGAAGGCCGGATCGTTCTTGAACTTCGCGTACGCATCGCGCAGTTCGTTGATCGCGTGGGTGAGCGTTTCGCTCGCGAAGGTGCCGCCGTAGTTGCCGAAGTGGCCGGTGGCGTCGGGTTGCTGGTAGTCCTGGAATTGGCTTTGCATGGTTCTCGATCGGTGGGCCGCAGCCCGACGAACGATCGGCTGCGGCGGCTAACTGGAGAAGGACGCGTCGGCAGCCCTGACTGCTGCGACGAACTGCCGGATCTTTCCGGCGTCCTTGAGGCCCTTGTTCCCGGGACCGTCGATTTCGACGCCCGAGCTCACATCAACGGACAGCGTCTTGCAGCGCGTCCGCAGGATGCGAATGCCATCGCTCACGTTTGCAGGTGTGAGCCCACCACTCAAGACGAGGTGAGCGTCGACGGCGGGTGGAAGAAGTGACCAATCGAATGCCTTGCCGCCACCGCCATAACCTTCGACATGCGCGTCGAGCAGGATGGCCTGGGCGTGGGAGTAATCGGACGCGTATTTTACGAGGTCGAAGCCGGCCCCGGCATCCCCCAGCGGAATGCGGGCGGCGCGCATGTAGCGGAAGCGCCCGCCGCCGGCGGCTTCCTCGCATTGCTGCGGCGTTTCTTCACCGTGGAATTGCGCGATCGAGCCCTTTACCTGGGCGAGTGATGCTATGACTTTGGGAGCATCCTCGTTCACGAACAGAAGCACGGGCGTGATGAACGGCGGCAGGCGCGAGGCCAGTTCGGCTGCACGCCCGGCGGTCACGGCACGGGGGCTCTTCGGATACAGCACGAAGCCGATGGCATCGGCTCCGGCTTCGATTGCCGCGTCGACGTCGGCTTCGCGGGTCAGGCCGCAGATCTTGATGCGGGTTCGGGACAGGGCAGGCGCGCTCATGGCGGGCCATCATACGGAGCGCGGCCGGCCTGCAGCGTGGCTTCGTCCGGCAGACCCCACTTGGCGTCGTACAACGGGCCCATGAAATACAGGCCGTCGGCCGAGAAGGTGGGCGCCGCCGCATCGCGGCTGCGCGCCGCGAGCACGTGCGAGATCCACTCGGGCCGCTCGTCGCCGCGGCCGACGCGCAGGAGGCTGCCCATCAGGTTGCGGATCATGTGGTGCAGGAACGCATCGGCCTCGAACTCGAAGTGCCAGCGGCAGCGTTCGCCATTGCCGATGCGCGTGATCTCGATGCGCCGCAAGTCCTTGACCGGCGAGCGTGCCTGGCAGGCGGAGGCGCGGAACGAACTGAAGTCGTGCTGGCCGATCAGCAGTGCCGCAGCCGCACGCATCGCGTCGCCATCGAGCAGATGCATCGACCAGCCGACACGGCCTGAATCGAGGCTGGGCCGCACCGGCGATTGGGAGAGCACGTAGACGTAGCGGCGCGCCAGGGCGCTGGCGCGGCAGTGGAATTCGTCCGGCACGGGGTGCGCCCACTGCACCGCGATGTCGTCAGGCAGGAAGCGGTTGGTACCCCGCATCCAGGAGAAGGGTTCGCGCCTGGCGGTGGTGTCGAAGTGCACCACCTGCATCAGCGCGTGGACGCCCGCGTCGGTGCGTCCGGCGCACAGCGTCCTGATGGGCTGCGCGGTGAACTTCGTGAGGGCCGCCTCGAGCTTGTCCTGCACCGTGCGGCCCGAGGGCTGGCTCTGCCAGCCGTCGTACGCTTGGCCGTTGTACCGGATGCCGAGCGCCAGCCTCACGAATTCAGGGGACCGAGGAAGAGCGGGCGGCGAGGCCCGATCAGCGCAGTTCCGCGAGCAGTTGACGGGCTTGCGACTTGAGGTCGCCGGCGCTTTCGGCTTCGACTTCCTCGACCAGCGAACGGGCGCCTTCGACGTCGCCGATGGCTTGCAGCTCACGGGCCAGCGACAGCTTGACCGCGTGCGGGCTGTCGTCGCCGTCGTCGTTGTGCGCGGCGGCGGCAGGAGCCGACGCGGGCTTGGCGGTCTCGGCCGGGCGCGATGCCGGCAGGCCGGCCAGCGCGCTCATGTCGAACTCGATGAAGCCCGAGTCGGCCGGCAGCGCATTGCGCAGCATCGCGGGACGGGTGTTGTCGGCGTCGCTCAGGCTCAGCGAACCGGGCAGCGTGTCGGCCGACAGTGCGCCGGGGGCGGTGTCGAAGTCGTTCTCGAGGTCGACCGGCGTCGTCGGAGCATGGCCGTTCGACAGCGGCGGCGCTGGGCGAGCCGTCGTCGGAGCAGGGGCGTAGGCCGACTTCGGCAGGCTGGCGCCGACCGGTGCGTGCTGCTGGGCAGCCGGTGCCGGAGCGGGTGCCGGCGGGGTGGTCAGGTCGAGGTCGAAGTCCAGCGGAGCGACCGAGGGCACGAAGGCGGGCGGTGCCACGGCCACCGGCGGCGAAACCACTGGAGCGGGCGCTGCCGGCTTGGCAGCTGCGGCCAGGGCGCCTGCGAAGGCGGCCGTTTCGGCGGCGCTGGCGCCACCGCTGCGCGGGGAGCCCGATTCGTACAGCGGGTTGCCCGGATCGAGGTCCTTGCCCATGTCGACGACGCGGGTCCAGTCGGAGCCCTGGCCGCCTGTCAGCTTGTGCACTTCGGTGGCGAGGCTCTCGTAGGCACGAACGTCGCGGCGCTTGGCGTGGATCTCGAGCAGCTTCAGGTGGATGGCCGTGCGGTCCGGGTTCAGGCGCAGCGCTTCGCGCAGGATTTCTTCGGCCTGCAGGTCGCGGCCGTAGGCCAGGTACACGTCGGCTTCGGCAACCGGGTCCACATCGCCTGCGTCGAGCTGGCTCGGCGAGTACGACAGCGACGAGACGGTGGAGTCGCCGCGATGCTTGGTGTCCACCGATTCGCCACCGCTGGCGCCGAAGAACGAATCCTTCGGAATGCGGCTTTCGAGGAACACGCTCTCGCTCATTTCCTCGCGGCGGCGGCCCAGCACGCGGTACAGCAGGAAGCCAACCAGCAGCGCGATCAGCGCGGCGCCCGCCAGCATCAGCGGGTTGTCCATCAGCTCTTCGAGGAAGGTGGGCTCCGGCGGCGGGGGCGGCGGAGCCGGCTTCTTCACAGCGGGCTTCGGTGCGGCGGCCACCGCGGCGCTTGCGGCTGCTGCAGCAGGGGTGGCGGTGGCATCGGCTGCCACCGGCGGCGTGGCGGCTGGTGCTGCTTCAGCCGGAGCGGCAACCGGAGCAGCAGGCGCTGCGGCCTGTGCCGTGGCTTCGGGCGTAGGTGCGGGGCTCGGAGCTGCCGCCGCTGCCGGGGCGGGCGCCGCAGCGGGTGCCGGCGCGGGAGGTGCGACCGGAGCTGCGGCGGCCGCAGCAGGTGCGGGGCTGGCGGCGGGGGGCGCGACCGTGGCGCTGGTATTGGGGGCCGGAACCGGAATGCCAGGCGTCGCCGGTGCCGGTGCGGCAGCGGCCGGCGCGGCGGCGGACGACCCTGTGCCGGTGCCCGTCGCTGCCTTGAGCTTGTTCAGCTCGTTGATGTTCTTCGACAGCTCCGCGACGCGGTTGCTGCTGTCCTGTGCCTGGCGGCTCTGCGCGACCTTCTCGTCGGCGGCGCGGCTGGCAGCGTTGCCTTGCGAGATCGTGAGCTTGTCGGGCGAACTGGCCGCCGCGTTGCGGTCCTCGACGTTCGCCTGAACCTTGCCCGCTGCCTTGCGGCTCGCGGCGGCCACGTTCGTGGTCGGTGCGTTGTCGGCCAGACGCTGACGGTAGGCGCCGAAGTCGCGGCTTTGTGCCGTGACCGTGCGGCGCGCCTCGGCCGGCGGCACGGCGGACGCCTCGGCGGCGCTCGGCAGGTCCAGCACGGCGCCTGCGCGCATGCGGTTGACGTTGCCACCGACGAAGGCGTCGGGGTTGGCCATCAGCAGCGCAACGAGCATCTGGTCGAGCGAGACGTCCGCGGGCTTGTAGGTGGCGGCGATCTTGCCGGCGGTGTCGCCGCGCTGCACCGTGACCTGCTCGCCGCCGCCGCTACGGGCTGGTGCGGCTGTGGCCGGGGCGGGAGCTGCCGCGGCGGGTGCGGTTGCGGCAGGCGCGGGAGCGGCGGACGGCGCCGTGGTCACCACGGGCGGGCGCTCGCGGCGCGCGCGCGCCGCGGGGGCTGCGCGCTCGACGGGAGTGCTGATCTGGGGAGAGATGGGTGTGGCCTGCGTGCTCGCCGCAGCCTGGCGGGTGGCCGGCGGATCGAGCAGCACGGTGTAGTCGCGCACGATGCGGCCGGATGCGCCGTTGGCTTCGAGCAGCAGGTCGATGAATGGGTCGTTCAGCGGGCGGCTGCCGCTCAGGCGCACCACGTACTGGCCGCCGGCCCGGCGCTGCAGCGTCGCCTTGACGTCGCTGAGTGCCGAGTTGTACGGCACGCCGGCGTTCTTGAATGCCTCGGCCGTGGCGATGTTGATCTTCAGGCCGTCCGCCTCGTTGGCGGCGATTTCGGTGACGTCGATCTCGGCACGCAAGGGTTCGCCGAGGGCCGACTGCACCTTCAGCTGCCCCAGCGTGAAGGCGCTGGCGTCGACGCTGGCGATGCCCATGGCCACGGCTGCCGCCGCGCCAAGAATGGAAAGGCGCCAACCGTTCGACGGCAGAGGCGGGCGAACGGCCGATGGGCTGGCCGCAGGCAACAGATGTCTTGTCATGCTGATAGGGGGCGGCTCAGGCCCGGAATTTGTAAGAGGACGTTAGCATCATCACTGGGCACTGACAAGGCAATGCGCTTGTTCTACCCAGTGCGCGCATACTTACGCACACATCTTGCGTTGCTTGAAGGCAACAATTCGTGTTTCAAAAGCCTGAGCAGCCCTCATCAGGCTTCGAGCAGGATGCGCAGCATGCGGCGCAGCGGCTCCGCGGCACCCCACAGCAACTGGTCGCCGATGGTGAAGGCGCCCACGTACTCCGGGCCCATCGCCAGCTTGCGGATGCGGCCGACCGGGATGTTCATGGTGCCCGTCACGGCCACCGGCGTCAGGTCCTTCACCGTGGCTTCGCGCGTGTTCGGCACGACCTTGGCCCACGGGTTGTCGGCGGCGATCATCGCCTCGATGTCGGCCACCGGCACGTCCTTCTTGAGCTTGAAGGTCAGGGCCTGGCTGTGGCAGCGCATGGCGCCGATGCGCACGCAGAAGCCGTCGACCGGCACGGCGGCGGTGCCGAAGCCCGCGCCCTGGCCGAGGATCTTGTTGGTCTCGGCGCCGCCCTTCCATTCTTCCTTGGACATGCCGTCGCCCAGGTCCTTGTCGATCCAGGGGATCAGCGAGCCGCCCAGCGGCGCGCCGAAGTTGGCCGTTTCTGCGGCGCTGAGCGTCTGCTGCTTGTGCAGCACCTTGCGGTCGATCTCGAGGATGGCCGACTTCGGGTCGTCCAGCAGGGCGCGCACTTCGGCGTTGAGGGTGCCGAACTGGGTCAGCAGCTCGCGCATGTGCTGCGCGCCGCCGCCCGAGGCTGCCTGATAGGTCATGCTGGTCATCCACTCGACCAGGCCGGCCTTGTAGAGGGCGCCAACGCCCATGAGCATGCAGCTCACCGTGCAGTTGCCGCCGATCCAGTTCTTGCCGCCCTTGGCGAGCGCGTTCTCGATCACCGGCAGGTTGACGGGGTCCAGCACGATGATCGCGTCGTCCTTCATGCGCAGGGTGGACGCGGCGTCGATCCAGTGGCCGTTCCAGCCGGCGGCGCGCAGCTTGGGGAACACCTCGCTGGTGTAGTCGCCGCCCTGGCAGGTAATGACGATGTCGCACTTCTTCAGTGCCTCGATGTCGTTCGCATCCTTCAGCGCGGTTTCGTTCTTGGCCATCGCCGGGGCCTTGCCGCCGGCGTTGGAGGTCGAGAAGAAGACCGGCTCGATGAGACCGAAGTCGCCTTCGGCCTGCATGCGGTCCATCAGGACCGAGCCGACCATGCCGCGCCAGCCCACGAGGCCGACCAGAGGTTGAGATGCGTTCGCCATTTCAGTTTGCCCTTATGAAAAAAAGAAAAGTTGTCTTTTTTGCGCCCGACTCGTCGAGCCGGGGAGGGGCGTGACGAAGCGGGCTGCGGTTAGCCGGTAATCGTCTTTTTGGTGATTGCTGCAACGACCGCGTCGCCCATCTCGCGGGTGCCGACGCGCTTGGTGCCTTCCGACCAGATGTCGCCCGTGCGCAGCCCGGAGGCGAGCACTTGCTTGACCGCCGACTCGATACGGTCGGCAGCTTCTGGCTGGTTGAGGGAGAAACGGAGCATCATGGCAGCGGACAGGATTGTAGCCAAAGGATTGGCAACCCCTTTGCCAGCAATGTCGGGGGCGCTGCCGTGGCTGGGCTCGTACAGGCCCTGGTTGCTCGAATTGAGCGATGCCGAGGGCAGCATGCCGATGGAGCCGGTGAGCATCGCGGCCTCGTCCGAGAGGATGTCGCCGAACATGTTGCCGGTGACCACCACGTCGAATTTCTTGGGTGCCTTCACGAGCTGCATGGCCGCGTTGTCGACCAGCATGTGGTCGAGTTCGACGTCCGGATATTCCTTCGCGATGTCGAGCATCACGTCTTTCCACAGCTGCGAGGTTTCCAGCACGTTGTTCTTGTCGACGCTGGTCACGCGCTTGCTGCGCTTGCGTGCCGCATCGAAGGCGACGCGGGCGATGCGCTCGATCTCGGGGCGCGAGTAGCGCATCGTGTCGAAGGCCTCTTCGGCGCCTGGGAAGTGCCCGTCCGTAGCGGTGCGGCGGCCGCGCGGCTGGCCGAAGTAGATGTCGCCGGTCAGCTCGCGGATGATGAGGATGTCCAGCCCGGCGATCAACTCGGGCTTCAGGCTCGAGGCGCCCACCAGCTCCTCGTAGCAGATGGCCGGGCGGAAGTTGGCGAACAGGCCCAGGTTCTTGCGCAGCCCCAGGATGGCCTGTTCGGGCCGCAGCGGCCGGTCGAGCTTGTCGTACTTCCAGTCGCCCACGGCGCCGAACAGCACCGCGTCGGCTTCCTTGGCGAGCTTGAGCGTCGATTCGGGCAGCGGGTGGCCGTGCGCCTCGTAGGCCGCGCCGCCGACCAGGGCCGACTCCGTCTCGAACTTCAGGTCGAGCACGTCGAGCACCTTGACGGCTTCCGCAACGATTTCGGTGCCGATGCCGTCACCCGGGAGAACTGCGATTTTCATTTTGTCTTCTGTTGAGGGAATGAATGGGAGCGCGCGAACAGGCTCGGGCGGCTCAGCTGTTGGCGAGCATCGTATGCGCAAGCCACGGCTTCTGCGCCAGGCGCTCGGCCTCGAAGGCCTTGATCTTGTCCTTGTGGCGCAGCGTGAGGCCGATGTCGTCCAGGCCGTTGAGCAGGCAGTACTTGCGGAAGGCCTGCACGTCGAACGCGAACTCCTGGCCGTCGGGCTTCACCACCACCTGGCGTTCCAGGTCGATGGTCAGCGTGTAGCCCGGGAAGGCGAAGGTCTCGTCGAAAAGCTGCGCCACTTGCGCTTCCGGCAGCACGATCGGCAGCAGGCCGTTCTTGAAGCTGTTGTTGAAGAAGATGTCGGCATAGCTCGGCGCGATGATCGCGCGGAAGCCGTACTGGTCGAGCGCCCACGGCGCGTGCTCGCGCGACGAGCCGCAGCCGAAGTTCTGGCGTGCCAGCAGGATCGACGCGTCGGCGTAGCGCGGCTGGTTCAGCACGAAGTCGGGGTTCGGCTTGCGGCTGGCCGGGTCCTGGCCGGGCAGGCCCGGGTCGAGGTAGCGCCACTCGTCGAACAGGTTCACGCCGAAGCCGGTCTTCTTGATCGACTTCAGGAACTGCTTGGGGATGATCGCGTCGGTGTCGACGTTCTCGCGGTCCATCGGGGCCACGAGGCCCTTGTGCACGGTGAATTGCTTCATGGGAGTCTCTTTTCTTCCTTCTTGCAGCTCGCTCAGGCGAACGTGCGGACGTCGACGAAATGGCCGTGCACCGCGGCGGCCGCTGCCATGGCCGGGCTCACGAGGTGGGTGCGCCCGCCCGCGCCCTGGCGGCCTTCGAAGTTGCGGTTGCTGGTGGAGGCGCAGCGCTCGCCGGGCTCCAGGCGATCGGCGTTCATGGCCAGGCACATCGAGCAGCCGGGCTCGCGCCATTCGAAGCCCGCGGCCTTGAAGATCTGGTCGAGGCCTTCGCGCTCGGCCTGTTCCTTCACCACGCCCGAGCCGGGCACGACCATCGCGAGCTTCACGTTCTTCGCGACCTTCTGGCCCAGCTTCTTCACCACGGCGGCGGCTTCGCGCATGTCCTCGATGCGGCTGTTGGTGCACGAGCCGATGAACACCTTGTCGATGAAGATGTCGTTCATGGCCTTGTTGGGCTCCAGGCCCATGTAGACCAGCGCGCGCTCGATGGCGCCGCGCTTGTTGGCATCTTTCTCCTTGTCGGGATCGGGCACGCGGCCGTTGATTTCGACCACCATCTCGGGCGAGGTGCCCCAGGTCACCTGCGGCTGGATCTGCGCGGCGTCGAGCTCGACCACGGCGTCGAACTTCGCGCCCGGGTCGGACTGCAGCGTGCGCCAGTAGGCCACGGCCTGGTCCCATTCGACGCCGGTGGGCGCGAGCGGACGGCCCTTGACGTAGTTGATGGTCTTCTCGTCGACCGCCACCAGGCCGGCGCGCGCACCGGCCTCGATGGCCATGTTGCACACCGTCATGCGGCCTTCCATGCTCAGGTCGCGAATGGCCGAGCCGGCGAACTCGATGGTGTAGCCCGTGCCGCCGGCGGTGCCGATCCTGCCGATGATGGCCAGCACGATGTCCTTGGCCGTGCAGCCCAGCGGCAGCTTGCCCTCGACCTTCACGAGCATGTTCCTGGCCTTCTTGCCCAGCAGCGTCTGCGTGGCCATCACGTGCTCGACCTCGCTCGTGCCGATGCCGTGCGCCAGCGCGCCGAACGCGCCGTGCGTGGAGGTGTGCGAGTCGCCGCACACGACGGTCATGCCCGGCAGCGTCGCGCCCGACTCGGGGCCGATCACGTGCACGATGCCTTGGCGCTTGCTCAGGAAGGGGAAGAACGCGGCCGCGCCGAACTCGGCGATGTTGTGGTCCAGCGTGGTGACCTGTTCCTTGCTGGTCGGGTCGGCAATGCCTTCGTAGCCGCGCTCCCAGCCGGTGGTGGGCGTGTTGTGGTCGGCGGTGGCCACCACCGAGCTGATGCGCCACAGCTTGCGGCCGGCCTCGCGCAGGCCTTCGAATGCCTGCGGGCTGGTCACTTCATGGACCAGGTGGCGGTCGATGTAGAGGATCGCGGTGCCGTCTTCCTCGGTGTGGACGACGTGTTCGTCCCAGATCTTGTCGTAGAGCGTGCGTGCCATGTCGGTCTCTTCTGTCTTTCGTGGGGAAATGGAATTGTCTGCCGTTGCGGCCTAGGCCGCGAGCTGTTCGCCGCCGTCCGCGGCTGCGTGCAGGTGGTTGACCAGCGAGCGTGCCGCCACGGGCAGGGTGGAGAAATCTCGTGCCACCAGCCTGATCTCGCGCGCGGCCCAGGCGTCGTGGAGCGCGACGCTCGCGAGGCCGTGGCCGATGCCGTTGCGCATGAGCTCGAAGGCGCGCTGCGGCATCACGCCGATGCCCAGGCCGTTCTCGATCATGCGGCACATGGCGTCGAGACCTGTCACGTGGATGCGCAGCTTGATGCTGCGGCCGGCGTCCAGCGCGGCCTCGTGCATCGCGACGTAGATGGAACTGTTGGTGTGCAGGCCGACGTGGTCGAAGTCGAGCGAGTCGACGAAGTCGATGCTGCCCCGCGACGCCAGCGCATGGCCCGTGGGCACGATCAGCGCGAGCCGGTCGTGCCGGTAGGAGAGGCTCTGCAGCTCGCCCGCGCCGCCGGCCACGTGGCACACGCCGAGGTCGGCCGCGCCTTCCTGCACCGCGCGGATCACCTCGCTGCTGAGGTGCTCCTCGAGGTCGATCTTGATGGCCTCGTGGGCGCGCGTGAACACGCCCAGGTCTTCGGGCAGGAACTGCACGATCGCCGAGATGTTGGCGTGCACCCGCACGTGGCCGCGCACCCCGTCGGCGTATTCGCTGAGCTCGCCCTGCATCTTCTCGAGGCTGTAGAGCACCGAGCGCGCGTGGTGCAGCAGGCTTTCGCCGGCGGGCGTGAGGTCGACGCCTCGCGCATGGCGGTAGAGCAGGGTGGTGCCGAGCGTGGCCTCGAGGTCCGACAGCCGCTTGCTGATGGCCGAGGCCGCAATGAATTCGCGCTCCGCCGCGCGCCCGATGCTGCCGAGTTCGCACACGGCCACGAACAGCTGCAGCGACGTGAGGTCGATGCGGCGGGCGAAGTTGCGTTCGGAGGTGCTCATGGGGGCTGCGGACATCGCGTTTTGCGATGAGAGAGCTATTTTCTCCCTGTTTCCAAGTGCCAGTCATCGTGATGTGAGATGGCCTCGGTGCCAAGCGACGACGGGACGACGGGCAACCCGCCTGGCCGGGCATGGACGCCTCGGGGCTTGCCGTGTCAGTAATTCGGCTATCACCTGATCCGGTGATTTTTACGGCCTACGAAAACGATACCCTCGCCCGCTTTGGATTGTTTGGTTACATTTCGACCTTTTTTGATTGCAATTCACAACGGAGGAGGGGCATGAACACCATTTACCGCAGCGTATGGAACGCTGCACTGGGCACCTGGGTCGCTGTTTCGGAGGTGTCGCGGCGGCGCGGGCGGCGCGCCTCTTCGGTCACTGCAGTCGTGGGCCTGCTGGCGCTGGCCAGCTTGCCGGCAGTCTCCTGGGCGCAGGCCAGCGGCGGGACTGCATTTATCGCGGGCGGGGGCACGGGCGGCCGGGGCGGCGCGGGAAATGGCAGCGGCGGAGTTGGCGGAAGCGTCGGCGAGTTCCCGGGCCTCGATGGAATTCCTCCGTCGGGTGGCAACGGAGGAAACGGCCGCGACGGAGCCGGCGGACCCGGCGGAACAGGCGGCGCGGTAGGGGCAACCAGCGTGACCGGATCGGTCACCGGGGGCTCGGGAACCAATGGCGCACCCGATCCGGATCCGGTCTACGGCGCGGGCGCCGGCGGTGGTGGCGGTGCAGCCGTGTACACGGCCGACACTGCCATCAACGTGGGAGGCGGCGTCATCCTGCGGGGCGGCAACGGCGGTGCCGGCGGCATCGCGCGCCTGGCCGGCGGCGGTGGCGGTGGCGGCGCGGGCCTGCAGTCCGTGGCGGCCGGCGTCTCCCTGGACAATGCGGGCCAGACGATCGGCGGCAACGGCGGCGCAGGCGCCATCGGCCAGTGGGCCGGCGGTGGCGGTGGCGGTGGCGACGGTATCGTGGTGCAAGGCAATGGCGCGACGGTCACCAACACCGGCACGGCCATCGGCGGGAACGGCGGGAATGGCGCCGTGGTCACCACCGGCGGCATGGTGGGCGGCGGCGGCGAAGGCGGTGCCGGCCTGGCGCTGGAGTCCAGTGGCAACTCGGTGCTCAATACCGGGGCACTGGTGGGAGGCGCGGGCGGCGCCGGCGGAAACAACACCGCCAACGGCATCGGAGGCGCAGGCCTGCGCATCCGCGGCAATGCGAACAGCATCGTCAACAGCGGCACCCTGATGGCCGGCATGAATGGCGACGGCATCACGCCCGGCGATGCGGTGCGGATCACCGGCAACGACAACCAGCTCGAACTGCGCGCCGGCTCCTCGATCACCGGCCTGCTCAGGGTGACATCCGGCACCGGCAACGTGCTGAGGCTGGCCGGCGACACGACCGACGGCACCACTGCGCTCAACTCGGCCACCTATAGCGGCTTCGCGCGCTACGAGAAGACCGGCGCCAGCACCTGGGCGCTGACCGGCATCAATACCGGCCTGACGCCATGGTTCGTGACCGGCGGGGCGCTCTCCATCGCCGACGACGGCGCGCTCGGCAACTCGAGCGGTGCGCTCACGCTCGACGGCGGCACGCTGAACGTCACCGGCGACACCACGGCCACCCGCGCCGTTTCGATCGGCGCGGGCGGCGGCACCTTCGACGTGGACCTGGTGCGCACGCTGACGCTGAATGGCGAAGTCTCCGGCGGTGGAGCGCTGCAGAAGACCGGCCGTGGCACGCTGGTGCTGGGTGCCGCCAACTCCTATACGGGCGGTACCACGGTGGCTGCCGGCAGCCTGGAGGCACTGGCGACCGGCGCGCTCGGCGCCGGGCCGGTGTCCGTGGCCGGCAACGCCTCACTGGTCTTCGGCAGCAAGGCTGATGCGGGCGGCCTGACCATCACCGCCGCCGCGCGCGGCCCCCTGCCGACGGACAACGCAGGCTTCGTGCAGTTCCGCGACAGCAGTTCCGCCGGCACCGCCCATCTCATCATGAACACAGGTGCATCGGCCGAGTTCAGGGACAACGCCTCCGCCGGCAGCGCCGTCATCGAGAACCATGGCGGCCTGACCAACATCCGGGGCAACGCGACGGCCGGCAACGCGCGCGTCACCAACTTCTCGGGCGGCCAGATCAACCTGCTGGACGACGCCAGTGCGGGCCAGGCGACCTTCGTCAACGAAAGCGGCGGCCTGATCGACATCTTCGACCGCGCGACCGCCGATCAGGCCTCGGTGGTCAACAACGCGGGCGGGCGCCTGCTCATCCGCTCGCTGACCACGGCGGGAATCTCCGTCGGCTCGCTGTCCGGCGCGGGCGACGTGAACCTCGGCGCCAAGGCGCTGACCACGGGCGGGCTGAACGGCAGCACCGAAGTCTCGGGCGTGATCTCAGGCACCGGCGGCTCGCTGGTGAAGGTGGGCACGGGCACGCTCACGCTCTCGGGCGCGAACACCTACACCGGCGGCACCGCGTTGCGGCAGGGGCGCCTGAACCTCGGCAACAGCCAGGCGCTGGGCACCGGCACGCTGTCGATGGACGACGACACGACGCTCGGCTTCAGTGCCGACGGGCTGACGATCGCCAACGCGATCCAGCTCACCGGCAGCACCGATCCGGTCATCGACACCGGCGCCTTCAACGCGACCCTGAGCGGCGCGATCAGCGGCGGCGGCTTCATCACGAAGGAGGGCTCGGGCACGCTGACGCTGTCCGGCGCCAACAACTACACCGGTGCCACCAACGTCGCGCAGGGCACGCTCAAGGCGGGCGCCGCCAATACCTTCAGCGCGGCCTCCGCCCACAGCGTGGCCTCGGGCGCCACGCTGGACCTTGCGGGCTTCAGCCAGACAGTGGCCTCGCTGGCCAACAGCGGCACCGTCTCGCTCGCGGGCGCGGCCGCCGGCACCACGCTCACCGTGACGGGCGCCTACGTCGGCAACGGCGGCGTGCTCAGGCTCGGCACCGTGCTCAACGGCACGGGGCCGTCCGACCGGCTGGTGCTCGATGGCGCCGCCGCCTCCGCCAGCGGCAGGACGACGGTGCAGGTCAGCAACCTCGGCGGGCTGGGCGCGCTCACCAGCGGCAACGGCATCGAGGTGGTCACCGCGAAGAACGGCGCCACCACCACGGCCCAGACCACCAAGGACGCCTTCAGCCTCGCCAACGGCCATGTGGATGCCGGTGCCTACGAGTACCGTCTCTATGCGGCTGACGCCAACGGCGCGGGCGAGAACTGGTATTTGCGTTCGAGCACCAATGTTTCTCCTGGCGCGCCGGCACCGGTCATCACCTACCGCGCCGAGGCTTCCCTCTATTCCGCGCTCCCCGGCCAACTGCGCCAGGGCAACCTCGCGATGCTCGGCGACCTGCGCAAGCGCGTGGGCGACGACGACGTCAAGGGCGGCGCGGCCACACCGGGCGCCTCGAGCCGCCGCGCCTGGGCGCGCGTGCTCTCCACCGACATCGACATCCAGCAGGGCGGCGCGGTATCGCCATCGAGCAAGGGCCGTCTCACCGGCTTCCAGGCCGGCACCGACTTGCTGGCCACACCGAACTGGCGCGCGGGCCTCTACGTCGGCCAGCTCGACGGCGATGCCAGCGTGAGAGGCTTCGCCAGCGGCATCCAGAACCTGGGCGTGGGGCGCAACGACCTGCGCAGCCAGTACCTGGGCGTGTACGGCACCTACACCAGCGACAGCGGCTTCTATGCCGACGCGGTGGTGCAGTCGGGCCGACACCGCTACACCGTCGAGCCGCTGGCGAGCCAGGGCATGAGCGGCAAGGGCAACAGCCTGCTGGGCTCCATCGAGGTGGGGCAGTCCTTCGCGCTGGGCGGCAGCGGCTGGCGCATCGAGCCGCAGCTGCAACTGATCCACCAGCACATGGACCTGGGCAACTCCGCCATCGTCGGCGCCGTCGTGCAGCCGCAGGCCGACAGCGGCTGGATCGCGCGTGCTGGCTTGCGGGTGAAGGGCGAGATCGCCACCGGCGCCGGCACACTGCAGCCGTACGGGCGCTTCAACGTCTACCGCACGTCGAGCGGCGCGGACATCGCCCGCTTCGTGAACGGAGCGACCACCACCGACATCGCAGCCCCGACCGGCGGCACGAGCACCGAACTCGCGGGCGGCTTCACGCTGGCCCTCGGCGAGTCGACGAGCCTGTACGGCGAAATCGGCAAGCTCTGGGCGAGCGGCGGCAACGCCAGGGTGAAGAGCTCGATCAACGGCTCGGTGGGCGTGCGCGTGAAGTGGTGACCGGCTGCGTTCAGTCGGCGGGTACCCCGGCGCGCCAGGCTGTCCAGTTGCCGACGATGGCATCGACCAGGGGACGGCCCGCGATCAGCAGGTTGGCGGTCGAGATCGGAAACCCGCCCGACTCGGCCGACAGCGAGGCATAGGCGGTCTGCCCCGGATGGGGCCGGTCGAAGTTCGAGGCGGTGCGCAGCACGGCCACGCGCTTCAAGTCCAGCAGACCTGCGCCGGCGCCCCGCTTCAAGGCCTCGTAGGTGGCGTTGTCCTCCTGTTGGGTGGTGCAGTACCTGCCCTGCCCGTCGGTCACGAGCGAGACCCAGCGCGTGGCCGTCTCGCCCAGGTACTTGCCATGCCAGTAGGTATCACCGGCTGCGGTGTCGCATTGCAGGACCGATGGCCGCGCCCTGGCCGTCGGCTGCGGATACCTTGCGCGATAGGCGCGCGCCTTGTCGCTGTCGGCCAGCGGCGCGTTGGCCGACAGCTTCAGCGCCTTCCGCAGCAGTTCCTCGTCGAGGCGAAAGACCTCGGTGCGGTACTCGAACTTGGGCTTGGCGTCCGGATCCTTCGCGCCGATGCCGAAGTAGCCGGTGCGCCAGGTCGACGGCATCTCGCGCGCGTCGATCTCGTGGGCGATGCCGAAGTCGACCAGGTACCGGGCCCACGTGGCCGAGCCGATGGTCGAGACGTTCGGGTCGACGCCCGCGATGCCGGCCACGAGGAAGTAGGTCTTCGAGAGATCGAACTTGCCGCTCAACACCAGCGCCGTGATCGATGCCGCCGCATTGGTGTGCCCCATGCCGGTGGTGACCTGGCACACCGAATCGGCGTTGCAGCGCATGAGCGGATCGTCGGCGGACAGGCCCGGCACCTTGATCTCCCGGTTGAGCTTCAGCGGTTCGTGCCAGACCTGCGCCTCGGGCTTGAACATGCTGATGATGAGCACCTTCACGGGTATCTGCTGTTGCCCGCCGGATGCCGCCGACGGTGCCACGGACCGGTTCGGGTCGCCCGCGCAGCCGAGGAGGGCCGCCGCGGCGAGGGCAATGCATGCCGCCCTTGAATACAAACTGGCTACGCGCCTGGAAGCTGCCATCTGCTTTCTCCTTTTTTCGTCGAACAACAGGAAGGAGACCGCAATTTACAGGCCAAAAAAAAGCTGCCCGAAGGCAGCTTCCTTTTCATGGCCGAGCCGGAGGGCGCGGATCAGCGAGCCGAGATCGGCTTCACGTCGCGCTTGGGCGAGCCTTCGAACAGCTGGCGCGGGCGGCCGATCTTGTACTCGGGGTCGCCGATCATTTCGTTCAGCTGGGCGATCCAGCCGACCGTGCGGGCCAGTGCGAAGATCGCGGTGAACAGCGGCACCGGGATGCCGATGGCGCGCTGCACGATGCCCGAGTAGAAGTCGACGTTCGGGTACAGCTTGCGCGACACGAAGTACTCGTCTTCCAGGGCGATCTTCTCGAGCTGCTTGGCCAGCGCGAACAGCGGGTCCTTTTCCAGGCCCAGCTCGGTCAGCACTTCGTTGCAGGTTTCCTGCATCAGCTTGGCGCGCGGGTCGTAGTTCTTGTACACGCGGTGGCCGAAGCCCATCAGCTTGACGTTCGAGTTCTTGTCCTTGACCTTCTTGATGAACTCGCCGATCTTCTCCACGCCACCTTCCTTCTGGATGTCGTAGAGCATGTTCAGCGCCGCTTCGTTGGCGCCGCCGTGGGCAGGGCCCCAGAGGCAGGCCACGCCGGCCGCGATGGCCGCGAAGGGGTTCGTGCCCGACGAGCCGCACAGGCGCACCGTCGAGGTCGAGGCGTTCTGCTCGTGGTCTGCGTGCAGGATGAAAATGCGGTCGAGCGCGCGCTCGAGCACCGGATTCACCTTGTATTCCTCGCACGGCGTGGCGAACATCATGTGCAGGAAGTTGCCTGCATAGCTGAGTTCGTTCTTCGGGTACATGTACGGCTGGCCGATCGTGTACTTGTAGGCCATGGCCACGAGCGTGGGCATCTTCGCGATCAGGCGGATCGCGGCGATCTCGCGATGCTCGGGATTGTTGATGTCCGTGCTGTCGTGATAGAAGGCCGACAGGGCGCCCACCAGGCCGGTCATGATGGCCATCGGGTGCGCGTCGCGGCGGAAGCCGCGCAGGAAGAACTGCATCTGCTCGTTGACCATCGTGTGGTTGGTCACGAGCTTCGTGAAGTTGGCCTTCTTGGCTGCGTCCGGCAGTTCACCGTACAGCAGCAGGTGGCAGGTCTCGAGGAAGTCGCAGTTGGTCGCGAGCTGCTCGATGGGGTAGCCGCGGTACAGCAGCTCGCCCTTGTCGCCATCGATGTACGTGATGGCCGACTGGCAGGCGGCGGTCGACATGAAGCCCGGGTCGTACGTGAACATGCCGGTCTGTGCGTACAGCTTGCGGATGTCGATCACGTCGGGGCCGACGGTGCCCTTGTAGATCGGCAGTTCGACGCTGTCGCCGCCGTTGCTGAACGACAGCGTGGCCTTGGTATCGGATGCTTTCATTTCGGTTTACTTTCAGAGGTGGATTCAGGACGAAGGAGAAATTGCAGGGCGCTGCGCGCCGTCGGTGCGCATGAGCTGCAGCAATGCGACCACCTCGGCCCCGGCCCATTCGGGCTCGGGCTCCTTTCTGCGAAGAAGGAGGTCGAGGAGGTCGTTGTCCGACAGGTCCATCAATGTCTCCATCGCTCCCGCCTGACCCACGGTCATGCGGGATTCGTGCCGCTCGAAGAAGCGGGCGATGAACAGGTCGTTCTCGAGCAGCCCGCGCCGGCAGCGCCATTTGAGCTTGCTCAGCGCGCGTTCGCTGAGCAGCTCCCGGGAGTCGGCGACGGGTTGCATGGTGACTTTCTGAAGAACTGCTGGACCGCGGGGCTCAGATGGCGCGACGCACCATCAATTCCTTGATCTTGCCGATGGCCTTGGTCGGGTTCAGGCTCTTGGGGCACACGTCCACGCAGTTCATGATCGTGTGGCAGCGGAAGAGGCGGTACGGGTCTTCCAGGTTGTCCAGGCGCTCGGCGGTGGCTTCGTCGCGGCTGTCGGCGATGAAGCGGTAGGCCTGCAGCAGGCCGGCGGGGCCGACGAACTTGTCGGGGTTCCACCAGAAGCTCGGGCAGCTCGTGGAGCAGCTCGCGCAAAGGATGCACTCGTACAGGCCGTTGAGCTCTTCACGCTCCTCGGGCGACTGCAGGCGTTCCTTCTCGGGCGGCACGCTGTCGTTCTGCAGGTAGGGCTTGATCGAGTTGTACTGCTTGAAGAACTGGGTCATGTCCACGATCAGGTCGCGGATGACGGGCAGGCCCGGCAGCGGCTTGAGCACCACGGTGCCCTTGAGCGTGTTCATGTTGGTCAGGCAGGCCAGACCGTTCTTGCCGTTGATGTTCATCGCATCGGAGCCGCAGACGCCTTCGCGGCACGAACGGCGGAACGACAGCGTCGGGTCTTGCGCCTTGAGCTTCATGAGCGCGTCGAGCAGCATGCGCTCGTGGCCGTCGAGTTCGATCTCGACCGTCTGCATGTAGGGCTTGGCGTCCTTGTCCGGGTCGTAGCGGTAAATCTGGAATGTGCGCTTCATCGTAGTGACCTTGTGAATGCTTTGTATGAGCTGACTGTGAGCCGCTCGCTTAGAACGTGCGGACCTTCGGCGGAACCGAGGCCACGGTGAGCGGCTGCAGCTTGACCGGCTTGTACGAGAGGCGGTTGTCGGCGCTGTACCAGAGCGTGTGCTTCATCCAGTTGGCGTCGTCGCGGCCCAGCGGTGCGACCGGATCGTCGGCCGGGCGCTCGTAGTCTTCCACGGTGTGGGCACCGCGGCATTCCTTGCGGGCAGCAGCCGAGACCATGGTGGCCTGCGCCACTTCGATCAGGTTGTCGACTTCCAGGGCTTCGATGCGGGCGGTGTTGAACACCTTCGACTTGTCCTTCAGGCCGATGGCCTTGACGCGCTCGCGCACGGCGGCGATCTTGACCACGCCTTCGTCCATCGAGGCCTGCTTGCGGAACACGGCGGCATGCTGCTGCATGACGGCGCGGATCTCGCCGGCCACGTCCTGCGCGTACTCGCCGCCGGTGGAGGCCTCGAGGCGGTTCAGGCGCTCCAGCGTGCGGTCGGCCGCGTCGTTGGGCAGGGGCTTGTGTTCCTTGAGCTTGTCGGCGAACTCGACGATGTGGTTGCCCGCGGCACGGCCGAACACCAGCAGGTCGAGCAGCGAGTTGGTGCCCAGGCGGTTGGCGCCGTGCACGCTCACGCAGGAGCATTCGCCGACGGCGTACAGGCCGTTCACCACGGCGCTGTTGTCCTCGCCCTTCTGCACCACGACCTGGCCGTGGATGTTGGTGGGGATGCCACCCATCTGGTAGTGGATGGTCGGCACGACGGGAATCGGTTCCTTCGTGATGTCGACGTTGGCGAAGTTGACGCCGATCTCGTACACCGAGGGCAGGCGCTTGTGGATGGTGTCCGCGCCAAGGTGATCGAGCTTGAGCAGCACGTAGTCCTTGTTGGGACCGCAGCCGCGGCCTTCCTTGATTTCCTGGTCCATCGAGCGCGAGACGAAGTCGCGCGGCGCCAGGTCCTTCAGCGTGGGCGCATAGCGCTCCATGAAGCGTTCGCCGTTGCTGTTCAGCAGGATCGCGCCTTCGCCTCGGCAGCCTTCGGTCAGCAGCACGCCCGCGCCGGCCACGCCGGTCGGGTGGAACTGCCAGAACTCCATGTCCTGCAGCGGGATGCCCGAGCGCGCGGCCATGCCGAGGCCGTCGCCGGTGTTGATGAAGGCGTTGGTCGAAGCCTGGAAGATGCGGCCCGCGCCGCCGGTGGCCAGCAGCACGGTCTTGGCCTGCAGGATGTGCAGGTCGCCGGTTTCCATTTCGAGCGCGGTCACGCCGACCACGTCGCCTTCCTCGTCACGGATGAGGTCGAGCGCCATCCATTCGACGAAGAACTGGGTGCGTGCCTCGACGTTCTTCTGGTAGAGCGTGTGCAGCATCGCGTGGCCGGTGCGGTCGGCCGCGGCGCAGGCGCGCTGCACGGGCTTCTCGCCGTAGTTGGCCGTGTGGCCGCCGAACGGACGCTGGTAGATGGTGCCGTCGGGGTTGCGGTCGAAGGGCATGCCGAAGTGCTCGAGCTCGTACACGACCTTCGGCGCCTCGCGGCACATGAACTCGATCGCGTCCTGGTCACCGAGCCAGTCGGAGCCCTTGATCGTGTCGTAGAAGTGGTAGTGCCAGTTGTCCTCGCTCATGTTGCCGAGCGACGCGCCCACGCCGCCTTGCGCGGCGACGGTGTGCGAGCGGGTCGGGAACACCTTGGAGAGCACGGCCACGTTGAGGCCGGCACGGGCGAGTTGCAGCGAGGCGCGCATGCCGGAGCCGCCGGCACCGACGATCACGACGTCGAACTTGCGCTTGGTGATTTTTTCTTTTGTGTAGGTCATGGTGGGTCAGATCTTCCAAAGCACTTGAATGGCCCAACCCGCACAACCGACAAGCCAGACGATGGTGAAAACTTGCAGCACGAGACGGATGGCGACGGGCTGGACGTAGTCCATCCACACGTCGCGCATGCCGACCCATACGTGGTAGAGCAGGGCGACGATCACGGAGAAGGTCAGGACCTTCATCCACTGCGCGGCGAAGATGCCGGCCCACAGGTCGTAGCCGATGGGGCCGCGGGTGAAGATCAGCTGCGCGAGCAGGATGATCGTGAAGAGCGCCATCAGGCAACCCGTGATGCGCTGGCTGAGCCAGTCGCGCAGACCGTAGTGGGCGCCGACGACGACGCGCTTGGAGCCGTAATTCACAGACATGGTTGGCTCCTTCTCAGTACAGGCCGAACAGCTTGGCGCCGAGCGCCAGCGTGAGAATGACGCTCGCGGCCAGCGTGAAGATGGCGGAGCTGTTGCCGAACTCCTTGTTCACCGCGGAGTGGCTCACGTCCATCCAGAGGTGGCGCAGGCCGGCGATGAAGTGGTGCAGGTAGGCCCAGATGAGCGCGAGCGCCACGAGCTTGAAGAACCACCCCGGAACGAAACCAAGGCCGCTGTTGAAGGCGGCCTTGAAGCGGGCGAACGAATAGTCGGAGGACAGCGAGGTGTCGAACATCCAGATGATGAACGGCATCAGCAGGAACATCAGCACGCCGCTGACGCGGTGCAGGATCGACACGATGCCGGCCGGCGGAAGCCGGTAGGTGGTCAGGTCGGTGAAGGCGTTGATGTTGCGGAATTCGCGACGCTTGGGCCGGGGAGGAGTTGCAAGCTCTGTCATTGGGGGATGGGCTTTCGTGGCTTTTGTGACTTGTTGGCTTGTTGCTTGTTCTGAGAGCGAACGCTTTTGTTTCTTATGGGAAGTGCAAACAACGCAAAATTCTATTGCAATGCACCATCGCGCTGCGGACGCATGCGAGTCACTGCACCGTTGCAGTCGGATGCTATTGACTTCGTAGCGCAATGCTCACGTTGCATGCGCGCGCTGGCGCACCTGTGTTCGGCGTTCATCTGCATCGCGGTCAGCCCAGCTGGTTCCTGTAATGGTGCGTGTCGGTGCGATAGAGGCCGCGGCGCAGCTCCATCGGCGTGTCATGGTAGGTGTGCGCCACGCGTTCCACGCTCAGCAGGGGCATCTGCGGCGGCACGTCGAGCAGCGCGGCCTGTTCGGCATCGGGCAGCACGGCGCGGATCTTTTCTTCCGCGCGCACCATGCGCACGCCGAACTCGGTTTCGAAGAGCGCGTACATCGGGCCGGGCCATGCGCGCAGCCGCTCGGCGGTGAGTCCCTTGAAGGGCGCGCCGGGCAGCCAGAGGTCTTCGAGGATGGTGGGAACGCCGCCGTAGGCAAGTACGCGGCGTACCTGCAGCACGGCGTCGGCGGTGCGCAGGCCGAGCGCGCGCGCCACGTCGGCCGATGCGCGCAGGCGCTTGCAGTCGACGATGGTGCGAACGGCCGGGCCCTCGGTGCTCGGGTCGCCCTCGTCGGGCACGAGCTTGAGGAAGCGGTATTGCACATGCTGCTCGGCATGCGTGGCGACGAAGGTGCCCTTGCCCTGGCGGCGCACCACGAGGTTCTCGGCCGAGAGCTCGTCGATGGCCTTGCGCACCGTGCCCTGGCTCACGCGGTAGCGCACCGCCAGGTCCATCTCGCTGGGGATGGGCTCGCCCGGTTTCCACTCGCCCGCCTGCAGGCTCTGCAGGATCAGGGTCTTGATCTGCTGGTAGAGCGGACTGAAGGACGGCGTCGCGGGCTCGTCGAATGGGGTGGGCGTGTTCATGGCAGCGGTGGGGTGCGCCTTGGCGGACCCCGAGAGGATATCTTATATAAGACATAAGACGGGGCTCATCGAATCGGCTTAAAATGCTGCCGGTCTCGCGCTGCGGGAAGGTATTTCATCCCGCAGAACCCCTGGCGCCCCACGAGAGCGCCGACACCGTTTCATTACCTTCTGGAGTCTTCCCATGAGCAAAAAGCCCGTCCGCGTTGCCGTCACCGGTGCCGCCGGTCAAATCGGTTACGCCCTGCTGTTCCGTATCGCCTCCGGTGAAATGCTCGGCAAAGACCAGCCGGTCATCCTGCAACTGCTCGAGATCCCCGACGAGAAGGCCCAGAAGGCGCTCAAGGGCGTGATCATGGAGCTCGAAGACTGCGCCTTCCCGCTGCTGGCCGGCGTGATTCCCACCGGCGACCCGCTGGTGGCCTTCAAGGACGCCGACTACGCCCTGCTGGTCGGTGCCCGTCCCCGCGGCCCCGGCATGGAGCGCGCCGACCTGCTGGCTGCCAACGCCCAGATCTTCACGGCACAGGGCAAGGCGCTCGACCAGGTCGCCAGCCGCGACGTCAAGGTGCTCGTGGTCGGCAACCCCGCCAACACCAACGCCTACATCGCCATGAAGAGCGCGCCCAGCCTGCCGCGCGAGAACTTCACCGCCATGCTGCGCCTGGACCACAACCGCGCCGCCAGCCAGATCGCCGCCAAGACCGGCACCGCAGTGGGCGACATCGAGAAGCTCACCGTCTGGGGCAACCACTCGCCCACGATGTACGCCGACTACCGCTTCGCCACCGTCGGCGGCAAGGGCGTCAAGGACCTGATCAACGACCAGGTCTGGAATGCCGACACCTTCCTGCCCACGGTGGGCAAGCGCGGCGCCGCCATCATCGAGGCCCGCGGCCTGTCGTCGGCAGCATCGGCCGCCAACGCAGCCATCGACCACATGCGCGACTGGGCCCTGGGCTCCAACGGCAAGTGGGTCACCATGGGCGTGCCCTCCAACGGCGAATACGGCATTCCGAAGGACGTGATCTTCGGCTTCCCGGTCACCACCGAGAACGGCAAGTACAAGATCGTCGAAGGCCTGGAGATCGACGCATTCAGCCAGGAACGCATCAACAAGACGCTGAAGGAACTGCAGGACGAGCAGGCCGGCGTCGCCCACCTGCTGTAAGCAAGCCAGTCCTCCGACCAGCATGCTCGACTGGAACCCCGCGCTCTACCGCCGCTACGAGGACGAGCGCACCCGTCCCGCGCAGGAACTCCTCGCGCGGGTGCCGCTGACCGAGGCGGCACGCGTGGTCGACCTCGGCTGCGGCCCGGGCAACTCCACCGAGCTGCTGGTCAACCGGTTCCCGAAGGCGCAAGTCCTCGGGACCGACAACTCCGAAGCCATGCTGGTCAGCGCGCGCGAGCGGCTGCCGCAGGCGCGCTTCGAGCTGAGCGACATCGCGACCTGGGCGCCGCGATCGAAAGAAGAAGCGCCCGATCTCATCTATGCCAACGCGTCGCTGCAGTGGGTGCCCGATCACGAGAAGCTGATCCCGCGCCTGTTCGACGCGCTGGCGCCGGGTGGCGTGCTCGCCATCCAGATGCCCGACAACCGCCAGGAGCCCACGCACCGCCTGATGCGCGCGCTCGCGGCCGAGGCGCCGTGGGCCGAACCCATCGGCGACGCCGACAGGCTCCGCACGCTGCTGCTCGACCTGCGCGGCTACTACGACCTGCTGGCGCCGCTCGCGCCGCACGTCGATGTGTGGCACACCATCTACCAGCACCGCATGGCCGATGCGGCCTCCATCGTCGAATGGGTGCGCGGCACCGGCCTGAAACCCTTCGTCGACCGCCTGCCGCCCGACCTGCAGGCGAGCTACCTTGCCGAATACCAGCGGCGCGTGGACGAGGCGTACCCGGTGCGCACCGACGGCAAGCGCCTGCTGGCCTTTCCGCGCATGTTCATCGTCGCGCAGAAGAACGGGAAGAGTGACAAGGCATGACGAAGACGGCCCACCCCGCTGACGTGCTGCTCGGCGCACAGGCCGGCGCGGTGGCGCTGCCCGTGTGTGACCACTACAGCGGCGTCGAGGCCCGCATGAAGAAGAGCCTCGCGCTCCAGGCCGAGATGGCCGAGGAGTTCGGCGCCTGCGTATTCGACGTCACCCTCGACTGCGAAGACGGCGCTCCCGTGGGCGGCGAGGCCGATCACGCAGCGCTCGTCACCGAGCTCGCGCTGGCCGCGAAGCCCGGCATGCGCGTTGGCGTGCGCGTGCATCCGGTAGACCACCCGGCCTTCGCGGGCGACGTGGTCACCATCGCCGGACGCGCCGGCTCGCGCCTGAGCCACCTGATGGTGCCCAAGGTCGAATCGGTGGCCGATGTGCATCAGGCTGTGGCTGCCCTCGACGCGGCGGATGCCGGCGAGCTGCCGCTGCACGTGCTGATCGAATCGCCGCTGGCGGTGCACAACGCCTTCGAGATTGCCGCGCATCCGCGCGTGCAGTCGCTGAGCTTCGGGCTCATGGATTTCGTCTCGGCGCATGCCGGCGCCATCCCGGCCGACGGCATGGGCGCGGCAGGACAGTTCAGCCACCCGCTGGTGGTGCGCGCCAAGCTGGCCATCGCCTCGGCCGCGCACGCCTACGGCAAGGTGCCGTCGCACTGCGTGGTCACCGAGTTCAACGACGCCGGCGCCATGCGTACGGCGGCCCGCAGGGCAGCCACGGAATTCGGCTACACGCGCATGTGGAGCATCCATCCGAACCAGATCCGGCCCATCCTCGAAGCCTTCGCGCCGGACGAGTCGCAGATTCAAATTGCCACAAAAATCCTTGTAAAGGCGGCCGCCGCGGATTGGGCTCCGACACAAATTGATGGCACATTGCACGACCGCGCGAGCTACCGCCATTTCTGGCAGGTACTGACGCGTGCCCACGCAACAGGGCGCGCGTTGCCCTCCGAGGCGAAAGCCTGGTTTGCATTCGCGGCCTCCTGAAACGAAACCTTCGAACCCAGCCTCAAGGAAACCCACACATGAAGAAAATTGCCCTGATCGCCGCTGTCGCCCTGGCACTGCCGCTCGCGGCCGTGGCACAGAGCACGACGCCTGCCAAGCCTGCGGCCAAGGCCGAGACGGCGAAGAAGAAGGCGCCCCCGAAGCGCCAGGTCACCCGCAAGGCGGCCAAGGCGGTGGAAGAAGTCACGCCGATCAGCGATGACACCAACATCGTCCTCAGCGACGCCGATCTCGAAGTCGCCAAGCGCGTGTCGCTCGGCAAGGCCCAGTGCGAACTCGGCGCCGACGTGACCGTCACGGCCGACGAGAAGAAGCCCGGCTTCTTCACCGTCAGCACCAAGGGCCAGAAGTACCGCATGCACCCGGTCGAAAGCCGCACCGGCGCCATCCGCCTCGAAGACCCGCGCGCCGGCGCCATGTGGCTCCAGCTCGGCAACAAGTCGATGCTGATGAACCAGAAGGCCGGCCTGCGCATCGCCGACGAATGCCAGACCGAAGCCCAGATCGCGTTTGCCGCAGAAATGAAGAAGAACCCGCCCAAGGCCCTGTTCGACGGCGCCGACGGCGAGAAGAAGTAAGCGTCCCTACCCGGTGGGGTGCGGCGCGGCTCTTGCTTGACCGCCGGAGCCGCCCCGCATGCCCGCCAGCCCAGTTTCCGGAGAAAAGAAGATGTTGCAAGCCTACGTTGACCATGTTGCCGAACGCGCCGCGCTCGGTATCCCGCCGCTGCCCCTGAGCGCGAAGCAGACCTCTGAAGCGATCGAGCTCCTCAAGAGCGCGAATGCCAAGGACGGCGCCTTCCTGCTGGACCTGCTCACCCACCGCGTGCCTGCCGGCGTCGACGACGCCGCCAAGGTCAAGGCGAGCTACCTCGCGGCCGTGGCCCACGGCACCGAGAAGAGCGAGTTCATTTCGCGCGCCCGCGCCACCGAACTGCTCGGCACCATGCTCGGCGGCTACAACATCAGCCCCCTGATCGACCTGCTCGACGACGCCGAAGTCGGCGCCGTGGCGGCCGAAGGCCTCAAGAAGACCCTGCTGATGTTCGACCAGTTCCACGACGTCAAGGAAAAGGCCGACAAGGGCAATGCCCACGCCAAGGGCGTGCTGCAGAGCTGGGCCGATGCCGAGTGGTTCACCAGCCGTCCCGAAGTGCCGCAGAGCCTGACCATCACGGTCTTCAAGGTTCCCGGCGAAACCAACACCGACGACCTCTCGCCCGCGCCCGACGCCACCACACGTCCCGACATCCCGATGCACGCGCTGGCCATGCTGAAGAACAAGCGTGAAGGCACCGCGTTCCAGCCCGAGGAAGACGGCAAGCGCGGCCCGGTCAAGTTCATCGAGTCGCTCAAGGACAAGGGCCACCAGGTCGCCTACGTCGGCGACGTGGTCGGCACCGGCTCCAGCCGCAAGTCGGCCACCAACTCGGTGCTGTGGTTCACGGGCGAAGACATCCCCTTCATTCCCAACAAGCGCTTCGGCGGCGTGTGCCTGGGCACGAAGATCGCCCCGATCTTCTACAACACCATGGAAGACGCCGGCGCGCTGCCCATCGAGCTCGACGTGAGCCAGATGGACACCGGCGACGTCGTCGAGCTGCGCCCCTACGAAGGCAAGGCGCTGAAGGACGGCAAGGTCATCGCCGAATTCAAGGTCAAGAGCGACGTGCTGTTCGACGAAGTGCGCGCCGGCGGCCGCATTCCGCTGATCATCGGCCGCGGCCTGACGGCCAAGGCGCGCGAGGCCCTGGGCCTGCCCGCATCGACGCTGTTCCGCCTGCCGCAAAGCCCGGTCGACACCAAGAAGGGCTTCTCGCTGGCGCAGAAGATGGTCGGCCGCGCCTGCGGCCTGCCTGAAGGCCAGGGCGTGCGCCCCGGCACGTACTGCGAACCCAAGATGACCTCGGTCGGCTCGCAGGACACCACCGGCCCGATGACGCGCGACGAGCTGAAGGACCTGGCCTGCCTGGGCTTCTCGGCCGACCTCGTGATGCAGTCGTTCTGCCACACCGCCGCCTATCCGAAGAAGGTGGACGTGAAGATGCACCACGAGCTGCCCGACTTCATCAGCACCCGCGGCGGCGTTTCGCTGCGCCCGGGCGACGGCGTGATCCACTCGTGGCTCAACCGCCTGCTGACGCCCGACACCGTGGGCACCGGCGGCGACAGCCACACCCGCTTCCCCATCGGCATCAGCTTCCCGGCCGGCTCGGGCCTCGTGGCCTTCGCCGCCGCCACCGGCGTGATGCCGCTGGACATGCCCGAATCGGTGCTCGTGCGCTTCAAGGGCAAGATGCAGCCCGGCGTCACGCTGCGCGACCTGGTCAACGCGATTCCGCTGTACGCCATCAAGTCCGGCCTGCTGACGGTCGAGAAGAAGGGCAAGAAGAACATCTTCTCGGGCCGCATCCTCGAGATCGAGGGCCTGCCCGACCTGAAGGTGGAACAGGCCTTCGAGCTGAGCGACGCTTCGGCCGAACGCTCGGCTGCCGGCTGCACGGTGCACCTGAACAAGGAACCGATCATCGAGTACATCAACAGCAACATCACGCTGATGAAGTGGATGATCGCCGAGGGCTATGCCGACGCCCGCACGCTGCAGCGCCGCATCGCCGCGCAGGAAGCCTGGCTGAAGGACCCGCAGCTGCTCAAGGGCGACGACGATGCCGAATATGCGGCCGTCATCGAGATCGACCTGGCCGACATCCACGAGCCGATCGTGGCCTGCCCGAACGACCCCGACGATGTGAAGACGCTGTCGGACGTGGCCGGCGCGAAGATCGACGAGGTGTTCATCGGCTCGTGCATGACCAACATCGGCCACTTCCGCGCAGCGTCGAAGCTGCTGGAAGGCAAGCGCGACATCCCGGTCAAGCTGTGGATCGCGCCGCCGACCAAGATGGACGCCCAGCAGCTCACCGAGGAGGGCCACTACGGCGTGTTCGGTAATGCCGGCGCCCGCACCGAAATGCCCGGCTGCTCGCTGTGCATGGGCAACCAGGCACAGGTGCGCGAAGGCGCCACCGTCATGTCGACCAGCACCCGCAACTTCCCGAACCGCCTGGGCAAGAACACCAACGTGTACCTGGGCTCGGCGGAACTGGCCTCCATCTGCTCGAAGCTCGGCCGCATCCCGACGCGCGAGGAGTACATGGCCGATATCGGCGTGATCAACAGCAACGGCGACAAGATCTACCAGTACCTGAACTTCGACAAGATCGAGGACTACAAGGGCGTGGCGGATACGGTTGCGGCCTGATCGGGCTCTCCCGGGGTGATCTGCGGATCGCCCGATGAAACGAGCCCCGCAAGCCTCGCTTCTGCGGGGCTTTTTCTTTTTCAGGGCGAAGGCTGGTTGGGCTGCAGGTACTCCTGCCCCGTGAGCACCATCGCCGCGCCGGCCGGGCCGCCGACCGCATGGGGCAGGGCGTTCAGCAGCGAGTTCGCGAAGTCGCCGCGGTACAGCTTGGCGCCCTGGTGGGAGAGGTTGGAGTTGGCGTCGATATAGATCGACTCGCCCAGCCCCGTCCAGAGGCGGCAGAAGCCGTAGTCCTCCGACAGGTAGCGCCGCGTCTGCGGATCGACCATGACGTCGAAGAAGCGGTAGTGCAGGCCCAGGTCGGCCTCGCCGATGCTGTCGGGCACGTAGCGCAGCTCGGGGTAGCTCGCCATCAGCCGCTCGAACACCCGGCGCCTGATCACCATGAAGCCGGTCGGCGCCTCGGTCATCTTCATGAAGCCGTCGGGCTGCACCTCCAGTTCGACCCGCGAGGTCGTCGCGGATGCCTGGGCGTTGACCGTGTAGCGGGTGAAGGTGGACTCGAACTGCTGCTGCGTCGTGCCAGCGGCCACGCCGCCTTCGGGCCAGTTCTCCCGCTTCAGCGGGTAGACCCCCGCCGCGACGTCGTAGCCCGACAGCAGCAGGCGGAAGGCCGCCTGCGCCGAGAAGCCGATGTCGGCGTCGACCCAGAAAAGGTGCGTCCACTGCGGATTGGCCAGGAACTGGGCTACGCAGTTGTTCCGCGCGCGCGTCACCAGGCTCTCGCCCTGGTGCGTGAACACCTGCAGCCGCATGCCGGCACGCTCGGCCTGCACGGCGAAGTTCAGCATCGAGTTGACGTAGTTCAGGAAGACCTTGCCGTCGTGGCTTGGCGTCACGATCACTGGGAAGAACTGCCGGAGTTCGGATGGGTCGAGCATGTCGGTTCCGTTCGCTTGTCGTTGGCCGGGTGACTGCCGGGCTTATCGGGCCGCGCGCCGCATCAGGCCGAGCAGCAGGGTGTCGTAGACCTCGGTGGCCGCGGCGTTGCCGGGAAGGTAGCGGCCGATCAGGCTGCGCTGGCGCTCGCGGTACGCGCCGGCCTGCGCGTCGTGCGTGTCGATGGCCTCGACCACGCGGGTGCTGGCGCCGGACACGTCGTTGCCCTGGTAGTAGTAGCCCAGGTCCGCGCACAGGTGGGCGTTGTGCACCAGCGGGTAGCCCTGCCAGCAGGTCTCCAGGTAGAAGTAGTTCAGCGGGTTCTCCCACTGGTGCGAGACCACGATGTCGGTGTTCTGCGCGAGGAACACGGGCGTTTCGTGCCGGCCCAGGAAGACCGCCTTGTGCTGGCGCACCAGGTCGAGCTGGTTCATCAGCGTGATGAACTCCATGTTCTCCTTCGCCAGCCGCTCGGCGTTGGTGACCTGCAGCAGCGCGATGGCCTCGGGCCGCGCCCGGTAGGCCAGCTCGGCGATCAGCACCGGGTAGAGGCAGAACTTCACAACGTTGATGTTCGGCTCCATCACGCTCAACCGGCGCGGGCCGGCCTTCGGCTGGTAGACGCCGGCATCGGGCAGGCCGCGCGTGCGCTCGTCCAGGAACACCGGACTCCACACGAAGGGCACCGGGCGCGCATCGGCCCGGCGCAGCACCTCGAAGTACGGCTGGCTGATGTTGGCCACCTGCGGAACCATCCAGATGTCGTCGTAGCGCTGGTTGACGAACAGGGTCTGTCCCCAGAGCGGCTTGCTGAACAGCATTGCCTCCATGGCGTGCACGTACTCGAAGCCGCAGCAGTACGACACCAGTCGCGCGCCGCGCTGCTTGAGGTAGTCGGTCTGCGCCGCGTCGATCTGGCCTCCGAGCTCGATCAGCACGTCCACGCTGTCCTTGGCCGCCTCGAAGGTCACGGTGGGCCAGCGTGCCTGGTCCCAGGGCAGGGCCTGGGTGATCGGGACGGCCGTGGTGTTAACGAGCACCACCGAGGCCACGGTCGGGCAGTGCTTCAGCGCCTCCGCCAGGAACACGGCGTTCTGCTTGATCCCGTTGTTCCACAGCGTTTCGGCCTCGTGATGGAGGCCGATGGTGATTCCGATGCGCAGCCTTGGGGCGAGAGACATTTGAATTGTTTCTTAAATGTTAATTGCCGGAGGTGGGCTCATTTGCGTGAAAAAAGTCACGAGGCTTGCTATTGGGCCGTGATCAATTTCACGATTTTAATTTCACGGCAGACCTTTGCATTCAAAGAAATCGAAAAGCGAACCACTGTGCGGCATCGCGGTGAACGCCTGGAAAAGGCCGTCAGATGGGAGGTGTTCGATGCAAATGAATGGAGTTGGAGGCCTGCATGACTTCAATTGGAACCCTGTTTCAACGTTCGACGATCGCTTCTGGCATGCAAGGCAGGACGCTTTTTTAAATTTTTGTGAACTAAATCATCAGAGTCGATTTTGAAGAATGCTGCGGTGCATCGGAAATGTAAACAACTCCGTACATTCCACCATTCTTGTAATTGAGGTGCCGTATTGGGCGCCTCCGCGATGGAGCCTGAGGCAGGAAGCATCGCATTTCCGCTATCCGAATCCGTCCACACCGCGAGCCGAAAGTCACATGAACAAGTCTTACAGAAGCATATGGAATGAATCCCTTGGTGCCTGGGTGGCGGCATCGGAGATCACCTCGGCGCGCGGCAAGCGAAGCGGTTCCAGCGTGACCGCCACGGTCGCGGCAATCGGTCTGGCGATCGCCTCCATGGCCTTTGGCCCGCATGCGGGGGCCTCGGTGCTCGGACCGTCGGGCACCTGCGTGACCGGCGGCGGCACCGGTCCTGATGGCACGACCGCGTACGGGGCCACGGTGGCGCCCGTCGATGGCTCGGGCGTGTGGTCGGCGGTCGCCGGCTGCTCCTCGAACGGGGGCAACTTCCTGGGCGTCACCACGATCGGCTCGTTCACCACCGCCCAGGGCGCGGGCGCCACGGCCATCGGCATGGCGGCGGTGGCGAACAAGCTCGCCACCGCGCTGGGCCACCAGGCCCAGGCCACCGGCATCACGAGCCTGGCCGCCGGCTTCAATGCACGCAGCGCCGGCGACAACAGCACCGCCCTCGGTTCCGCCGCCAATGCGATCGGCACCAGCAGCGTGGCCGTCGGCAACGCTGCCAGTGCGCAGGGCGTCAACGGCATCGCCATTGGACTGAACGCCAATGCCGCCAGTGTCGGTTCCAGCAACCTGGCGATCGGCTGGGGCGCCAATGCGAGCGGCACCGCGGCCGCCCTGGGCGACTCGACCGCGATCGGCACGGGCGCCAAGGCCACGGGGCAGGATTCGACCGCCGTCGGCGGACAGACCTCGGCCACCGCCACGAACACGCTGGCCATCGGCAACAACGGCACCAGCGCCACCGCGCAGGGCGCGACCGCGTTCGGCGTGGGCGCCAAGGCCTCCGGCCAGAACTCGCTCGCAGCCGGCAACGGAACCACGGCATCGAGCACCGGTTCCATCGCCATCGGCAGCAATGCCAGCGGCGTCGCCAATTCCGCGGCGACCGACGGCATCGCCATCGGTGGCCAGTCCAACGTGGCGGCGGCTGCGACTTCGGGTATCGCGGTCGGCCGCGGCGCCGTGGTGAACAGCGCTTCCGGCATCGCGCAGGGCGATGGCGCCAACGTTGCCGCGAGCTCCAATGGCGGTGTCGCCGTCGGCGCCAGTTCCAAGGTTTCCGGAACGAACACCGTTGCGATCGCCAGCGGTGCCAACGCCAGCGGCGCCAGCGCGACGGCCATCGGCAACAACGCCAACGCAGCTGCCGCGAGCGCGGTCGCGGTCGGCTCCAGCGCGGCGGGCTTGGGCAACAGCTCCGTCGCGGTCGGCAACACCGCCCTGGCCAGGGCCGACGGCTCCATCGCCATCGGCAAGAACGCCGCCATCGGCTCCAACACCGACGTCAACTCGGTGGCCATCGGCACCAACGCCAACAGCTGGGGCGGCAGCATCGCGCTGGGCACCGGCGCATCCGCCGACCAGTTCGGCGTCTCGGCCCAGAACGCGGGCATCGCCATCGGCGGCAACGCCGCGACGGACGACCGCTCGACCCGCAGCATCGCGATCGGCAACGGCGCATCGGTCAAGCCGCCGAACACGACCTCGGTGGTCGATGCGACGCTCGCCCTCGGCGTCAACGCACTCGGCTCAGGCTCGAACGCAGTGGCCATCGGCACGGCCACCGCAGCCAGCGGCGCGGGCTCGACCGCCATCGGCGGCAACGCCACCGGCGGCGCAGCCGCGGCGGCCGCCGACTCCATCGCCATCGGCGGCCAGTCTTCGGTCGTTTCGACCGCCACTTCGGGCATCGCCCTCGGCCGCGGCGCCGTGGTGAACGGCGCCTTCGGCATCGCTCAGGGCGATGGCGTGACCAGCGGCGCCACGGGCCAGAACGTGGCGATCGGCTCCAGCGGCACCACCGCCAACAGCGGCTCGGCCACGGGGGGCGCAGTCGCCATCGGGCGCGGCCAGAAGGCCACGGGCAATGGCGCCGTGGCCATCGGCGATCCCAACACCGCCAACGGCACCGGCGCCGTGGTGTTGGGTGCCGACAGCACCGCCGCAGGCGACGCCGCCGGCACGACCGCCGCGAACGGCGCGGTCGCCATCGGCAACGCCAACAACGCGATCGGCCAGGGCGCCGTCGCAATGGGCAACAACACCAACGCGATCGGCGCAGGCACGGTCGCCCTCGGCGACAGCTCGCGCGCAACGGCCCTGGGCGCCGTCGCGCTCGGCAGCAGCGCAAGCGCCGTCCAGGACTCGACGGCCATCGGCCGGAATGCCAACGCTTCCGCCGTGGCATCCGTCGCGATCGGCGTGAACGGCTTCGCGGCGCAACAGTCCGTCGCGCTCGGCAACAACACCACCGCAACCGGCCAGTCGGCCGTGGCGCTGGGCGATACGGCCAACGCATCGGCCCAGCAAGCCCTGGCGATCGGTGCCGGTGCGCTCGCGTCGAACACGCGCACGGTGGCCATCGGCACGCTGGCCAATGCGGCTGGCGCCAATGCCGTGGCCATCGGCTACAAGGCCATCGCGCAGTACGCCAACGCCGTGGCCATCGGCAACGGCAGCGTGACGGGCGCGGCCGCCCCGACCGGCGCCGCCTACATGACCGGGCAGACGGCCAACGGCGGCGAAGTCTCGTTCGGCGGCGGCACGGCCGCGACCAACCGCCGCATCACCAACCTGGCCGACGGCGCCGCGCCCACCGACGCCGTGACCGTCGCGCAGCTGAGCACCACCGCATCGAGCCTTTCCACCGGCCTGAGCACCACCAACAGCAGCCTGGCCAGCCTCTCGACCTCGACCTCGACCGGCCTGAGCACCACGAACAGCTCCGTTGCAAGCCTGTCGACCTCGACCTCCACGGGCATCGTCAGCCTCTCGACCGGCCTGAGCACGACCAACAGCACCGTCAGCAGCCTGTCGACCTCGACTTCCACGGGGCTCAGCACCGCGACCAGCCGGATCAACAGCCTGTCGACCTCCACCTCGACGGGGCTGAGCACCGCCACCAGCAGCATCGGCAGCCTGTCCACCTCGACTTCCACCGGCATCAGCAGCCTGTCGACCGGTCTCAGCACGACCAACAGCGCCGTCAGCAGCCTGTCGACCGGCCTGAGTAACTCGGCGAGCAGCATCGGCAGCCTCTCGACGGCCCTGAGCAGCACCAACAGCTCGGTTGCGAGCCTGTCGACCTCGACTTCCACGGGCCTGAGCACTGCGACAAGCAGCATCGGCAGCCTGTCCACGTCGGCTTCGACTGGCATCAGCAGCCTGTCGACTTCGACTTCGACGGGCCTGAGCACCACCAACAGCTCGGTCGCCAGCTTGTCGACCTCGACGTCGACCGGCCTGAGCACCACGAACAGCTCCATTACGAGCCTCTCGACCTCGACTTCCACCGGTCTGAGCACGGCCACTAGCAGCATCAGCAGCCTGTCGACCTCGACGTCGACCGGCCTGAGCACCACGAACAGCTCCGTTACGAGCCTCTCGACCTCGACCTCCACCGGTCTGAGCACCACGAACAGCTCCATTACGAGCCTCTCGACCTCGACCTCCACCGGTCTGAGCACTGTGACGAGCAGCATCGGCAGCCTGTCCACGTCGGCTTCGACTGGCATCAGCAGCCTGTCGACTTCGACTTCGACGGGCCTGAGCACCACCAACAGCTCGGTCGCCAGCCTGTCCACCTCAGCGTCGACCGGAATCAGCAGCCTGTCGACCTCGACCTCTACGGGCCTGAGCACGGCGACGAGCAGCATCGGCAGCCTGTCCACATCGGCGTCGACCAGCATCAGCAGCCTGTCGACCTCGACCTCGACCGGCCTCAGCACGGCGACGAGCAGCATCAACAGCCTGTCCACCTCGGCGTCGACCGGCATCAGCAGCCTGTCGACTTCCACGTCGACTGGCCTGAGCACCACGAACAGCTCCATCGCAAGCCTGTCGACCTCGACCTCCACGGGCCTGAGCACCGCCACCAGCGGCATCGGCAGCCTGTCGACCGGCCTGAGCACGACCAACAGCAACCTGAGCACCCTGAGTTCTTCGGTCAGCTCGATCTACAACACCGGCACGAAGTACTTCCACGCCAACAGCACTGGCGCGGACAGCCAGGCCATCGGCGCGAACAGCGTGGCCATCGGCCAGAACGCCATCGCCAACGGCGACAACAGCGTGGCGCTGGGCGCGAACTCCACGGCCAGCCGCAGCGCCGCGGCGATGACGAACTACGACGCCTTCGGCCTGACCAGCAAGCAGAACGCGTCGGGCGAACTGAACGTCGGCAACCGCGTGATCACCGGCGTGGCCCCGGGCAGCGCGGACACGGATGCCGTCAACGTCTCCCAGGTGAAGACCGTCACGGCTTCGCTCTCGAGCGGCCTGAGCACGGCGACGAGCAGCATCGACAGCCTGTCGACCTCCACCTCGACCGGCCTGAGCACCACGAACAGCTCTGTTGCAAGTCTGTCGACTTCGACTTCGACCGGCCTGAGCACTGCAACCAGCAGCATCAACAGCCTGTCCACGTCGACTTCCACCGGCATCAGCAGCTTGTCGACTTCCACTTCGACCGGTCTGAGCACCGCAACCAGCAGCATCAACAGCCTGTCCACGTCGACTTCGACCGGCATCAGCAGCCTGTCGACCTCCACGTCGACCGGCCTGAGCACTGCGACCAGCAGTATCGACAGCCTCTCGACTTCGACCTCGACCGGCTTGAGCACTGCAACCAGCGGCATCAGCAGCCTGTCGACCGGCCTGAGCACGACCAACAGCACTGTCGGCAGCCTCTCGACGTCCACGTCGACGGGGCTGAGCACCGCCACAAGCAGCATCGATAGCCTCTCGACTTCCACGTCGACTGGCCTGAGCACTGCGACGAGCAGCATCAGCAGCCTGTCGACGTCCACTTCTACCGGTCTGAGCACCGCGACGAGCAGCATCAGCAGCCTGTCGACCTCGACTTCAACCGGCCTGAGCACTGCCACGAGCAGCATCGACAGTCTCTCGACTTCCACGTCGACTGGCCTGAGCACGGCGACGAGCAGCATCAGCAGCCTGTCGACATCCACGTCGACCGGTCTGAGCACTGCCACCAGCAGCATCGACAGCCTCTCGACCTCCACGTCGACCGGCCTCAGCACCGCGACGAGCAGCATCGACAGCCTGTCCACCTCGACCTCGACGGGCCTGAGCACCGCCACGAGCGGCATCAACAGCCTGTCGACCGGCCTGAGCACGACGAACAGCACCGTCAGCAGCCTCTCGACCTCGACGTCGACAGGTCTGAGCACTGCAACGAGCAGCATCAACAGCCTGTCGACTTCGACCTCGACCGGCCTCAGCACTGCAACGAGCAGCATCGACAGCCTCTCGACTTCCACGTCGACTGGCCTGAGCACTGCCACCAGCAGCATCAACAGCCTGTCGACCTCGACTTCGACGGGCCTGAGCACTGCGACCAGCAGCATCAGCAGCCTGTCGACCTCCACCTCGACCGGTCTGAGCACCGCGACGAGCAGCATCGACAGTCTGTCGACCTCGACTTCGACCGGCCTGAGCACTGCGACCAGCAGCATCAACAGCCTGTCCACCTCGACCTCGACGGGTCTGAGCACTGCCACCAGCAGCATCAACAGCCTGTCGACCTCGACTTCGACCGGCCTGAGCACTGCGACCAGCAGCATCGACAGCCTGTCCACCTCGACCTCGACCGGCCTGAGCACCGCCACGAGCAGCATCAACAGCCTGTCGACCGGCCTGAGCACGACCAACAGCACGGTCAACAGCCTGTCCACGTCGACGTCGACCGGCCTGAGCACCGCCACCAGCAGCATCAGCAGCCTGTCGACAGGCCTGAGCACGACCAACAGCACCGTCGACAGCCTGTCCACCAGCCTGTCCTCGGCCGGCAGCGGCCTGGCGAGCCTGTCCACGTCGACGTCGACCGGCCTGAGCACCGCGACGAGCAGCATCGACAGCCTGTCGACCTCGACCTCCACGGGCCTGAGCACCGCTACCAGCAGCATCAGCAGCCTGTCGACCTCCACGTCGAGCGGCCTGAGCACGGCCACGAGCAGCATCAACAGCCTCTCGACCTCGACCTCGTCGGGCCTGAGCACGGCGTTCAGCGGCATCGGCAGCCTGTCGACGGGCCTGAGCACGACGAACGTCAACCTCAACAGCCTGAGCACCTCGGTCAACAACATCTACAACACCGGCACCAAGTACTTCCACGCCAACTCGACGGCGGGCGACTCGGTGGCCAGCGGGCAGGAGGCGGTGGCGATCGGCCCTCAGTCGGTGGCCAGCGGCGCCAACTCCTTCGCGGCCGGCAACGGTGCGAAGGCGACGGCCGACGGCGCGGTGGCGGTGGGCTTCGGCGCACAGGCCACGGGTGCCAACGCGATCGCCATCGGCACGGGCGCCCTGGCCACGGGCTCGCAGGCCATCGGTGCCAACGCCCGTGCGGGCGGCGGCGGCGTGGCGCTGGGCGACAACGCGGATGCGGGCGGCACGCCGCTGAGCCAGGCGCAGAACGTCTCCAAGGGCACGGCCATCGGCTTCGGCGCGATCGTCCAGCAAAGCGGCGGCGTGGCGCTGGGCTCCGGCTCGGTAGCTTCCACCGCGGCGGGCGTGGCCGGCTACGTGCCGGGCGGCGCGACGGCGCAGCAGGAGGCCGCGATCAAGGCGACCACCAGCACGCAGGCAGCGGTGTCTGTGGGCGACGCGGCCAACGGCCAGTACCGCCAGATCACCGGCGTGGCGGCGGGCACGGCCGACAGCGATGCGACCAACGTAGCGCAGTTGAAGGCGGCCTCGGCGGCGTCGAAGGCCAGCAGCGTTCAGTACGCGACCAACCCGGACGGCTCGGTCAACTACAACCAGATCACGCTGGGCAACGGCCAGGCGCCGGGCGGCACGCGCATCAGCAACGTGGCGGCGGGCATCCTGCCGGGCGACGCGGTCAACGTGCAGCAGCTCAACCAGGTGCAGGGCCAGGTCGGCGACGTGGCGCGCATCGCCTACTCGGGAACGGCCATGGCGTTCGCGATGTCGGGCACCTACCTGCCGACGCTCTATCCGGGCGAGAAGACGGTGGGCGTGGGCCTGGGCAGCTACAAGGGCTACAGCGCGGTGGCGCTGACCTTCAAGGCACTGTCGGACGACGGCAAGATGTCGTGGGGCGCGGGCCTGACGACCACGGGCAAGGAGTGGGGCATCAATGCCGGCATCGGCTGGAAGTGGAAATAAGGGAAATAAGCCACTGAAAGGCCGCCGAACCGGCCCTCGAACGGGCGGCTCCCTCGCTTCACGGCGTGGGAGCCGTTCTTTCTGGTACACACTCCGCCTCATGCGCATAGGTATTTCAGTCCTTACCCATGCGGGGCAGAACATCTGGGAGAACGGAATGGGGCAGAACGTCCTGTTCCTGGCCCGGCTGCTGCAACGCATCGACTTCGTCGAATCCGTGACCCTCGTCGACGCGGGCGACCAGCAGGCCATGCCGCCCCAGGTCGACATGGCCGCCATGGGCCTGAACTTCGGCCGGGCCCGCGAACTCACCGACGCGCTGGACGTGGTCATCGAGATGGCCGGCGCGCTCGACGTGCAGTGGCTCTCCTATTTCCGCGCATGCGGCGGCCGCGTGGTGTTCCATTGCGTGGGCCAGCCTTTCGCGGCGCTGGCCGAGCCCATCGTCTTCACCGACAAGGGCTACTTCAGCAAGCCCGATCGCTGCGACGAGGTGTGGCTGCTGCCCAAGGACGAAGTGTTCGCGCCCATGATGCGTACCATCCACCGCTGTCCGGTGCACGAGGTGCCTTACCTCTGGTCGCCGCAGTTCCTGGCCCAGCGCGTCGCAGAGGTCGAGGCCGCGGGCTATCCCTTCGGCTACAGGCCGCGCACCGCCGAACAGCCGGGCTTCCGCGTGGCTATCTTCGAGCCCAACATCTCGGTGGTGAAGACCTGCAGCGTGCCCATGCTCATCTGCGACGGCGCCTACCGCGCCGACCCGTCGGCCGTGACTTCGATGCAGGTGCTCAACACCCTGCACCTGAAGGACCACCCGACCATGCTGTACCTGGCGAACTCGCTGGACATCGTGCGCCAGCACAAGGCGACCTTCCACGGCCGCAACGACTTCGCGGGCTTCATGGTGCAGTTCGCCGACGCGGTGGTCTCGCACCAGTGGCAGAACGACCAGAACTACGGCTATCTCGACGCGCTCTACGGCAACTACCCGCTGGTGCACAACTCGCCCTGGCTGCGCGACGCGGGCTACTACTACCCCGACTTCGACATCGCCGCCGGTGCCGCGCAGCTGCGCGAGGCCGTGCGCTCGCACGACCTGCAGCTCGACGACTACCGCGCCCGCGCGCAGCGCGTGTTCCAGTCGGTCGACCCGCTCAGCCCCGCGAACATCGAGGGCTACGCGCAGCGCCTGCTGCACCTCGTGGGCGGCAATGCCGCGTTCCGCGCCGATGCAGCGAGGGCCGCCGCATGATGCCGGCGAAGCTCAAGGTCGGCGTCTCCATCTTCATCCGCAAGGGCGAGCAGAGCCTGTGGGAGAACGGCGTCTACCAGAACTGTTTGTTTCTCGTGATGCTGCTGCTGCGCTCGCCGCGCGTGGAAAGCGCGGTGCTGGTGGCCGGCGGCGGCGACGGCGGCCCGGCGGACGCCACCAACTTCCTCGCCGACTCGCCCGTGCCCGTCATCGACATGGCCACGGCGGGGCAGCAGCTCGACGTCATGTTCGAGATGAGCGCCCAGCTCGCCGTGCCGTGGTCGGTGGCGTTCCGCGAGCGCGGCGGCAAGATCGTCTCGATGCGCGTGGGCAACGACTACGTGATCGACATCGAGCGCATGATCTTCGACAAGCCGCACGGCCTGCTGATCTCGGGCGCGCCCTACGACGAGGTCTGGACGATCCCCGAGTACGAGGTGTCGTGCAAGCCGTATTTCGAGAGCACCTTCCGCGCGCCGGTACGGCTCATGCCGCACCTGTGGAGCCCGATGGTGCTGGAGCGCGCCATGGCCCGCGCGCCGCAGGGCGCTCCCTTCGCCTACGAGCCCGGCCGCGGCCGCTGGCGCGTGGCCATCTTCGAGCCCAACATCTGCATGGTGAAGACCAGCTTCATCCCGATGCTCGGCTGCGAGGCCGCGCACCGCGCGCAGCCCAGGCTCATCGAGAAGATGTGGGTCTACAACAGCTTCCACCTGAAGGACAAGGCGCTCTTCATCGGCTTCGCGCAGAGCCTGGACATCGTGCAGCACGGCCTGGCCACCTTCGAGGGGCGCTTTCCGATGTTCCAGGTGATGCCCGGCAAGATCGACGCGGTGTTCGCGCACCACTGGGAGAACGCGCAGAACTATCTCTACTACGAGGCGCTGTACGGCGGCTATCCGCTGATCCACAACTCGCACCTCATCGGCGACTGCGGCTACCGCTATCACGACTTCGACTGCGAGGAGGGTGGCCTCGCGCTGCGGCGCGCCTTCGCCGAACACGACGCCGACCTGCCGGCCTACCGCGAGCGCGCGCGCCGCTTCATCGCCACCCTCGACCCCGAGGGCGAGGAGAACGTGCGCGTCTACACCGCCGCCATCGAAAACCTTTACGCATGAGGACCGGGATGAAGCCGACCCAACGATTCCCCCGTCTGCCGCTGGCGGCCCTCGCATGGGCCTTCGCCGGCAGCGCGCTCGCCCAGGGCGTTCTGGCGCCGCCAGCCCCGCCGCAGGACACGCTCACGCGCGCCGCGACCAGCGTGGGCGTCAAGCGCTGCCTGCCGGCGATCACACGGCTTGCCACGCTCACCGTGCAGGGCAGCCGCAGCCATGACGTGCTGCTCGACTGGGACCGCAAGCGCCCCGACGGCGGGCCGATCTTCTCGCTCATCGGCATGGAGTTTCCGAACGCGGGCGTGGCCGCGTCGATCACCGCGATTCCCGACGACAGCGGCGCCTGCACCGTGTCGGCCGAGCGCATCTCGGTGGCGCCCTTCACCTGCGCGAGCGTCGGCCAGCAGGAACTGGGCAACTACAAGATGACCCGGCTGCTGCCCAACTACGCGGTCTACACCGACGAGAAGGAGCCGACCTCGTCGGTCTCGCTGATCGATTCGCCGCCGGGTTGCCTGATCATCCGGCGCTACGTGGAATACGGCTGGCGCGACCCGGCGGCTGCACCGGCGGCGGCTCCCGCCGGTGCCGGCGCGACCCAGCCACCGAAGAAGCGCTAGGCGACAGGCGCCCGTCTCCGACAACCGGGGACGTCCTTGACCGGCCCCGCGAGCCGGCCGCAAGCCCGAAGAATGGTGACGATCCGCACGCGAATCCGCGGCGGCAGGAAGGAGACGCACCATGCCACTGGCTTCATTGATCGGCCGATGGGCCATGCAGCCTTTCTCGAAGGCGCTGCCGCCGCTGGGCGACACCGAGCGCGCCGCGCTGGAGGCCGGCACTGTCGGCTTCGAGGGGCGACTCTTCGCGGGCCGGCCCGACTTCGACGCACTCGCGGCCATGGGCCCGAACCGGCTCACCGAGCGCGAGCAGGCCTTTCTCGACAACGAAGTGCGCGAGCTGTGCCGCATGCTCGACGACCATGCCATCGACCAGGCGCGCGACCTGCCGCCGGAGGTGTGGCGCTACCTGCGCGAGAAGCGCTTCTTCGGAATGATCATTCCCGAGGAGTTCGGCGGCCTCGGCTTCGGCCACCATGCGCACGCCACGGTGGTTGCGCGCATCGCCACCGTCAACGTGGCCACCGCCGTCACGGTGATGGTGCCCAATTCGCTGGGCCCGGCCGAGCTGCTGCTGCGCTACGGCACCGACACGCAGAAGGCCCACTACCTGCCGCGCCTGGCGGACGGCCGCGAGCTGCCGTGCTTCGGGCTGACCTCGCCCTACGCGGGCTCGGATGCGGCCTCGATTCCCGATCGCGGCGTGCTGGTGGAGCGCGAGATCGGCGGGCGCATGCGGCGCGGCTTCCTGGTCGATTTCGACAAGCGCTACATCACGCTCGCACCGGTCGCCACCGTGGTCGGGCTGGCCTTCCACGCCATCGACGAGAGCAGGCCGGAAGGCGAGCGCGAGCTGGGCATTACCTGCGCGCTCATTCCCGTGCCGCAGGCCGGCATGGAGATCGGGCGGCGCCACCGGCCGATGGACAGCGCCTTCATGAATGGCCCGATCCACGGCCGCCAGGTGTTCGTGCCGATGGACTGGATCATCGGCGGCGAGCAGCAGGTCGGCCAGGGCTGGCGCATGCTGATGGAATGCCTTGCGGCGGGCCGCGCGATATCGCTGCCCGCGCTGGGCTCGGCGATGCAGCAGACCGCGCTGTACGTGGCCAACGGCTACGGCCGGATCCGCGAGCAGTTCGGCATGCCGGTGGGCAGGTTCCATGCTGTCGCGGGGCTGGTCGCGCAGATGTCGGCCGAGCTGTATGCGAGCGACGCGGCGCGCCGTTTCACGGCCGCCGCGCTCGACAAAGGCGAGCGGCCCAGCGTGGCGAGCGCCATCCTCAAGGTGCAGCTGACGGAAGCGGGCCGGCGCGCGGTGAACCATGGCATGGACATCCTCGGCGGCAAGGGCATCATCTCGGGCCCCTCCAACCTGCTGGGCGTGGCCTACCGGCAGGCGCCGATCGCGATCACGGTGGAGGGCGCCAACATCCTCACGCGCGCGCTGATCGTGTTCGGGCAGGGCGCGGTGCGGTGCCATCCGCACGTGCTCGACGAAATGGCCGCCGTGCAGGCGAAGGACGAGACCGCGCTCGGCAAGGCGCTGATGGCGCACGGCCGGCACGTGGCGGTGAACCTGTGGCGCAGCCTGTTCGGCGCGCCGGTGCTCGGCTCGCCGCCGGACGAACTGGTGCATGAAGCACGGCTCATCGCGCGCATGAGCGCCAAGTACGCGCTCACGGCCGATCTCGCGATGGGCATGCTCGGCGGCAAGCTCAAGCGCATGGAGCTGCTCTCGGCGCGCCTGGGCGACGTGCTCGCGCATCTCTATCTGGCGAGCGCCTGCGTGTGGCGCCACGGCGTCGAGCGGGCGCCGGAAATGCTGCCTTTCGCGAAAGCGGCGATCCGGCTGCAGATCGACGAGGCCGGCGGCATCCTGCGCGATCTCTACGCGAACCTTCCGGCGCCGGGGCGGCGCGTGATCGGTTCGCTGGTACTGCGCCGCACCGCGCACCTGGCGCCGCTGCGCGACCTGCAGTTGCTCGAACTGGCCGACCTGCTGCGCAAGGACCCGCGCCTCGTCGGGCGGCTGGCGCCCGACCTGAGCGAGCCAGCCGCGGGCGGCCTGCTCGACCTGATGCATGCGATGGAGCTGGGCGCGAAGCTTGGCGACGGCACGGCCGCGCTCAACAAGGTGCTGCGCCGCACGAACTCGCTTGAAGAGGCTGCGCGCTCGGCGCCCGACCCCGAGCTGGCGCTGGCCTATCTGAAGGCGGCCGACAAGGTCATCCAGGTCGACGACTTCGAAGGCCCGCCGCGCGATGCGCAGGGCAGGGCGGACCTCAGCCCGCCTGCTGCTGTTGCGCCGCCAGTGCGGTCAGAGCAGCCGCCGTCTGCTCGTCCGCCGGAAAGAACGACTCCACCGCGAGTTCCTGCAGCGTGACGTCCACCGGCGTGCCGAAGATCGTGATGGTGCTGATGAAGCTCAGCACGCCGCCGGGCATCACCACCTGGAAGGGCACGGCCACCGCCGACAGCGCGGTGTCGATGACGGGCGCGTCGTGGCTTACCGCGGGCGCCGGATAGGCTTCGAGTTCGTCGTGCAATGACTGCAGCACCGCGTCGCCCGTGGCGGCGATCTGCTGCTGCAGGCGCTCCAGCAGATGCACGCGCCACTGCGCGAGGTTGGCGATGCGCGGCGCCACGCCCTCGGGGTGCAGGCTCAGGCGCAACACGTTGATCGGCGGCTTCAGCAGTTCGGGCGAGGCGCCTTCCATCAGCAGCGGTACCAGCGCGTTGTGCGCGACCAGGTTCCAGTGGCGGTCCACGGCCAGCGCCGGAAAGGGCTCGTGGCCCTTCAGCACCAGGTCGACGGCGCGGCGCGCGGCGGCCATCGCGGGGTCGTCGAGCGAGCGCTGCCTGTACATCGGCGCGAAGCCGGCGGCCACCAGCAGCGCATTGCGCTCGCGCAGCGGAACCTCGAGCCGCTCGGCCAGCCGCAGCACCATCTCGCGGCTGGGCGCGGCGCGGCCGGTTTCGACGTAGCTCAGGTGCCGGGTAGAGACCTCGGCCTCCTGCGCCAGGTCGAGCTGGCTGAGCCGGCGATGGGTGCGCCAGTGCCGCAGGTGCGCGCCGAACGGGTCGCGCGCGCCGGGCTGGCCGGCCTTGGACGTGTGGGAGCGGGTGGTGTTCATGGACCCGCATTCTGGCGTGGCGATGGCGCGGCGCCATGACCTCCCAGGTCATCGACCCGATGCAGCGGAGCCGGAATCATCGACCCCAACGCGGCAGGACTGGCTTGCGGCGTAACCACCCAAGGAGCGATTCCATGTCCGCCATGTCCATCTTCGCATCCCCCCGCTTCCTGCCCAACGTGATGTGGGCCGACGCCGCCTCCTGCGCCGCCACCGGCGCGCTGCAGGTCGCCTTCACCGGCGCGCTCGCCGGGCTGACCGGGCTGCCGGCGCCGCTGCTCATGGGCACCGGCGTGTTCCTTCTGGCCTACGCGGCCATGGCGGCCTTCATGGCCAGCCGCAGCACGCCGCCGCGCACGCTGATCGGCCTTGTCGTCGTCGGCAATTTCGGCTGGGCCGTGGCCTGCATCTCGCTGCTGGTGAGCGGCATCTTCCCGGTCACCGCCGTGGGCGTGGCCTGGGTGCTGGCGCAGGCCGTGTGCGTGATCGTGCTGGCCGAGCTGCAGTGGACCGGGCTGCGCCGCAGCCGTGGCAACGCAGGCTCCGCCGCGAGCCTGACGCCGGCCGGCCGCTGGTGAGCCGGCGCATGCCCGCGGCGCCTCTGTTTCCCGCGCTTTTCGCGATGAGGAAGCAGGGGGCCGGAAGAGGCGCTTCGAGAGAAGACCGACTACAACGGTTGACATTCATCCCAGCTATCCTTGAGAGGCTTCCACGAACAAACAGGAGTCTCTCCATGGCCAAAGCCCCGGCGCATGCCTTTGCGTCCACCCTCAAGTCCTTCAAGACCCCGTCGGGCAAGTCCGGCAAATACTGGTCCCTGAAGGAGCTGGCCAAGCAATACCCATCTGTCGACCGCCTGCCGGTTTCCATCCGCATCGTGCTCGAGTCGGTGCTGCGCAACTGCGACGGGCAGAAGGTCACGGCCAAGCACGTCGAAGAGCTGGCCCACTGGGCGCCGAATGCAGAGCGCGTCGACGAGATTCCCTTCGTCGTCACCCGCGTCGTGCTGCAGGACTTCACCGGCGTTCCGCTCCTGGCCGACCTGGCCGCCATGCGCAGCGTGGCCGGCAAGCTGGGCAAGTCGCCCAAGACCATCGAGCCGCTGGTGCCCGTCGACCTGGTGGTCGACCACTCGGTGATGGTCGACTACTACGGCACGCCCAAGGCGCTCGACCTGAACATGAAGCTGGAGTTCCAGCGCAACAACGAGCGCTACCAGTTCATGAAGTGGGGCATGCAGGCCTTCGACACCTTCCGCGTGGTGCCGCCGGGCTTCGGCATCGTGCACCAGGTCAACCTCGAGTACTTCGCGCGCGGCGTCTACAAGAGCCCGAACGACAAGGAAGACAAACCAACTTACTACCCCGACTCGCTGGTCGGCACCGACAGCCACACCACGATGATCAACGGCATCGGCGTGGTCGGCTGGGGCGTGGGCGGCATCGAGGCCGAGGCGGCCATGCTGGGCCAGCCGGTGTACATGCTGACGCCCGACGTGGTGGGCTTCGAGCTCACCGGCCAGCTTCGCGAAGGCGTCACCGCGACCGACCTGGTGCTCTACGTCACCTCGATCCTGCGCGCCGAGAAGGTGGTGGGCAAGTTCGTCGAATTCTTCGGTCCGGGCGCCGCTTCCATCGCGGTGCCCGACCGCGCGACCATCGGCAACATGGCGCCCGAGTACGGCGCGACCATGGGCTTCTTCCCGGTCGACGAGATGACGGTGGCGTACTTCGAAGGCACCGGCCGCACCAAGGAAGAGGTCGAGCGCTTCGAGGCCTACTACAAGGCACAGGGCCTGTTCGGCATGCCCAACCCCGGCGACATCGACTACACGAAGGTGGTGAGGCTCGACCTCGGCACCGTGTCGCCCAGCCTGGCCGGCCCGAAGCGGCCGCAGGACCGCATCAACCTCGGCGATCTTTCCACCAAGTTCTCGGAGCTCTACAGCAAGCCCAACGACGCCAACGGCTTCAACCAGCCGGCCGACAAGCTCAAGCTGCGCTATCCGCTGGCCGCCGCCGGCAAGAGCGGCGACGAGGAAGCCGCCCCGCCGCCGGCGGGCGCGCCGCTGGACGTGGTCGAGATGGTGGCCAACCGCTCGACCAAGGCCGCCGCGCACGTGAGCGCCAGCGCGCCCGCCGCGCCCAAGGGCGAAGTCACCATCGGCAACGGCGACGTCCTGATCGCCGCAATCACCTCTTGCACGAACACCTCCAACCCGAGCGTGATGCTGGCCGCCGGCCTGCTCGCGAAGAAGGCGGTGGAGGCGGGCCTCTCGGTCAAGCCGCACGTGAAGACCTCGCTGGCCCCTGGCTCGCGCATCGTCACCGAATACCTGGAGAAGGCCGGCCTGCTGCCGTACCTGGAGAAGCTGGGCTTCTACCTCGCGGGCTACGGCTGCACCACCTGCATCGGCAACGCGGGCGACCTCACGCCCGAGATCAACGAAGCCATCACGAAGAACGACCTGGTCGGCGCGGCCGTGCTCTCGGGCAACCGCAACTTCGAGGCGCGCATCCATCCGAACCTGAAGGCCAACTTCCTGGCCTCGCCGCCGCTGGTGGTGGCCTTCGCCATTGCAGGCAACGTGATGACCGACCTGATGACCCAGCCCGTGGGCAAGGGCAAGGGCGGCAAGGACGTGTACCTGGGCGACATCTGGCCCACGCCGAAGGAAATCGACCAGAACCTGCGCTATGCGATGAACGCCAAGTCGTTCCGCGCGAACTACGACAAGGTCAAGACCGATCCGGGCAAGTTCTGGAGCAGCATCAAGGGCACCACCGGGCAGGTGTACGACTGGCCGGAGTCGACCTACATCGCCGAGCCGCCGTTCTTCGAGGGCTTCAAGATGGAGCCGCATTCCACGGATGCGGGCTTCAAGGGCGCGCGCATCATGGCGCTGTTCGGCGACTCGATCACCACCGACCACATCTCGCCGGCCGGCTCCATCAAGGAAAGCTCTCCCGCGGGCATCTGGCTGAAGGCGCACGGCGTGTCCAAGGCCGACTTCAACAGCTACGGCTCGCGCCGCGGCAACCACGACGTCATGATGCGCGGCACCTTCGCCAACGTGCGCATCAAGAACCTGATGATTCCGCCGGATGCCAACGGCACGCAGGAAGAGGGCGGCGTCACGCTGTTCCAGCCGTCGGGCGAGAAGATGTTCATCTACGACGCGGCCATGAAGTACATCGCCCAGAACACGCCCACGGTGGTGTTCGGCGGCGAGGAGTACGGCACCGGCTCCTCGCGCGACTGGGCCGCCAAGGGCACGCAGTTGCTGGGCATCAAGGCCGTGGTGGCGCGCAGCTTCGAGCGCATCCACCGCGCCAACCTGGTCGGCATGGGCGTGCTGCCGCTGCAGTTCCGCGGCGCCGATTCATGGCAGACGCTGGGCCTCACCGGCAACGAGCAGATCGATGTGGTGATCGGCAGCGAGCTGAAGCCACAGATGGACGTGAAGCTGGTGGTGCACCGCGCCGACGGCTCGCACCAGGAAGTGACGGTGCGCCTGCGCATCGACACGCCGATCGAGGTCGACTACTACAAGCACGGCGGCATCCTGCCCTTCGTGCTGCGGCAGCTGCTGGCCGCCTGAGCGGCCGCTGGGGCGGGCGCAGGCGCATCTTGCGTCCGCGCCGGCTCCTTCTTCTCCATGATTCGCATCGGCCTGATTTCCGACACCCACGGGCTGATGCGGCCCGAGGCGCTCGCCTTCCTGGAGGGTAGCGACTTCATCGTCCACGGCGGCGACATCGGCAACGCCGGCATCCTCGAAGCGCTGGCGCGCATCGCGCCGCTGACGGTCGTGCGGGGCAACAACGACCGCGAAGCCTGGGCCGATCGCATCGCCGAGACCGAACTGGTGACCTTCGGCGATGTGCGCCTCTACGCCATCCACGATCTCGCGCAGATCGACATCGACCCGCGCGCGGCGGGCGTGCGCGTGGTGGTTTCCGGCCATTCGCACAAGCCGAAGGTGCAGGAGCGCGACGGCGTGCTCTACGTCAATCCTGGTAGCGCGGGGCCGAGGCGGTTCAGGCTGCCGATCTCGGCGGCCGAGCTGCGCATCGACGGCGGCGCGGTCAGCGCCCACGTCGCCGAACTGGTTTCCTGACGCTGCCGCTCCGGCGGGAGCGGGTAGGGCGAAGCGGGCAGGGCAATCATTACCATTCGGCAAGAAAAGTCCACAAATGAGAATGTTTCTTATTTGATGCGCTATGCTCGGACGCTCCTCCGTGGAGCCAGAAGCAAAGGCAAACGCAGACTCGCGCGCTCACCCATGCCGGCTCCGGAGAGCCTCAACCGCCTCCATTTCCGAAGCCGATGCTCATTCCATTCCTCATCATGCTGCGCGAAGGCATCGAAGCCGCGCTGATCGTCGGCATCGTTGCCAGCTACCTCAAGCAGAGCGGACGCGGCGCGCTGATGCCCGCGGTGTGGGTCGGCGTGTTGCTGGCCGCCGCGCTCTCGCTGTTCGCGGGCGCCGGCCTGCAACTGCTGGCAGCGGAGTTCCCGCAGAAGCAGCAGGAGCTGTTCGAGGGCGTGGTCGGGCTGATCGCAGTGGTCATGCTGACCTCGATGGTGTTCTGGATGCGCAAGGCCGCGCGCTCGATCAAGGGCGAGCTGCAGGCCTCCATCGACAAGGCACTCGGCAAGGGTGCGGACGGGCAGGGCTGGGCGCTGATCGGCATGGTGTTCCTGGCCGTGGCGCGCGAGGGGCTGGAGTCGGTGTTCTTCCTGCTGGCCGTGTTCCAGCAGAGCAGCGGCTGGGAGGCGCCGGTGGGCGCGCTGGGCGGCATCGCGGTCTCGGTGGCGATCGGCTGGGGCCTGTATTCGGGCGGCGTGCGGCTCGACCTGCGCCGCTTCTTCCGCTTCACCGGCCTCTTCATCCTGCTGGTGGCCGCGGGCCTGCTGGCCGGCGTGCTGCGCAAGCTGCACGAAGGCGGCGTCTGGAACCACCTGCAGACGGTGGTGTTCGACATGAGCACCGCGCTGCCGATGGACAGCCCCCTGGGCGCCGTGCTCTCGGGCCTGCTGGGCTACCAGGCCGCACCGGTGGTGGGCGAGGTCGTCGTCTACCTGGCCTTCCTGGCCGTCTCGCTGTTCTTCTTCCTGCGCCCGGCCGCCGCGCCGGCGCCTCGCGCGGCCGTGGCTCGCTGACACCTGCAATGTCCTCTTCTTCTTCTTCTTCCGACAACAAGCCCTCTTCGTCCAACCTGATGCGCGCGGCGGTGGCCGCCTCGGCGCTGCTGGTGGTCGCCGGCCTCGCGGCCTTCTGGTATGCCTCGAACGAGGCGCGCAAGGCGCCTGCCAGGGCGGCCGACAACGCCGTCACCGTCACCATCCAGGGCAACGCCTGCGAGCCCAACGAGATCACCGTGCCGGCGGGGCGCACCACCTTCACCATCGTCAACAAGTCGAACCGCGCGCTCGAGTGGGAGATTCTCGACGGCGTGATGGTGGTGGAGGAGCGCGAGAACATCGCGCCGGGCTTCTCGCAGACCATGACGGTCAAGCTGCAGCCGGGCGAATTCGCCATCACCTGCGGCCTGCTGAGCAATCCGCGCGGCAAGCTGCGCGTGACGCCGTCGGCCGCATCGGACGCCGAAGCGGCCCGGCCCTCGCTGGTCAACTACGTGGGCGCGCTGGCCGAGTACCAGACCTTCCTGCGGCTCGAAGCCGGTTCGCTCGACGACGCGGTGCGCGCGTTGACCGACGCCATCAAGGCCGGCGACCTGCAGCAGGCGAGGGCGCTCTACACGCCGGCGCACCAGGCCTACAAGCGCATCGAACCGATGGCCGAGTTGTTCGCCGACCTCGACACCCGCATCAACGCGCGCGCCGACTACTTCGAGAAGCGAGAGGCCGACCCGGGCTTCACCGGCTTCCACCGCATCGAGTACGGGCTGTACGGCCAGAACGAAACCAAGAGCCTGGCGCCCGTCGCCGACAGGCTCATCGCCGACATCGGCGTGCTCAAGGAGCGCCTGCGCGGGCTCAACGTGCCGCCCGAGCGGCTCGCGGGCTCGGCCTCGAAGCTGCTGCGCCGCGTGGCCGACAACCTGCCGGCCGGCGGCGAGGACCACTACGGGCACGCCGAGGCCGCGAACCTGCAGGGCAGCTACGAGGGCACGAAGAAGATCGCCGACCTGCTGCAGCCGCTGCTCGTGAAGGCCGCGCCCGCGCTGCAGAAGAGCGTGGACGAGCGCTTCGCGGCCTTCGACGCCGCGCTGGGGGCCTACCGCGAGGGCGAGGGCTTCAAGCCCGCGCCGCTCGACGAGGCGCAGAGAAAGGCGATGGCCGAAACCGTGCGCGCGCTGGCCGAGGAGTTCGGCAAGGTGAACGCGGCGCTCGGGCTGGAATGAGTTGAGAGACAGCACCATGGACAAGTCGAACAAGCCCGAGCCCGTTTCACCGCACCGCCGCCGCATGCTCGGCGCGGCAGGCGCAGCCTTCGCCGGCCTCGCTGCAACTTCTACCCGTGCTGCCGCGCCCGACAACGGCGCGCAGGTCACCGACGCGCCGCAGAGCACCCACACGCAGGACCGCGTGCCCTTCCTCGGCAGGCACCAGGCCGGCATCGTGACGCCGCGCCCGACGGCCGGGATGATCGCGTCGTTCTACGTGCTGGCCGAGAACCGCGCCGACCTGGAGCGCCTGTTCCGCACGCTCACCGAGCGCATCGCCTTCCTCACGCAGGGCGGGCCGCAGACGGACCCCGACCCCAGGCTCCCGCCGGCGGGCTCGGGCATCCTCGGGCCGGTGGTTCAGCCCGATGCGCTGACCGTGACCGTGTCGGTCGGCGCATCGCTGTTCGACGAGCGCTTCGGCCTCGCGAAGAAGAAGCCGCTGCGGCTGAGCCAAATGCAGCGCCACCCGAACGACGCGCTCGATGCCGCGCTGTGCCACGGCGACCTGTCGATCCAGTTCTGCGCCAACACGCCCGACACCAACATCCACGCGCTGCGCGACATCATCAAGAACACGCCCGACCTGCTGGTGCTGCACTGGAAGCAGGAAGGCACGGTGCCGCCGATTCCGGCCGTGCCCGGCAAGCCGGCCGAGAGTGCGCGCAACTTCCTCGGCTTCAGGGACGGCTCGGCCAACCCCGACTCGGCCGACGGCGCTCTCATGGACCGCATCGTCTGGGTGCAGCCCGGCAGCGACGAACCGGCCTGGGCCGCGGGCGGCAGCTACCAGGCGGTGCGCATCATCCGCAACTTCGTCGAGCGCTGGGACCGCACGCCGCTGCAGGAGCAGGAGGCCATCATGGGCCGCCTGAAACCCACCGGCGCGCCGATGGACGGCGGCAAGACCGAGCACGACGTGCCCGACTACACGAAGGACCCCGAAGGCAAGGTCACGCCGATGGATGCGCACATCCGCCTGGCGAACCCGCGCACCAGGGCTTCGGACAAGAACCTGATGCTGCGCCGGCCCTTCAACTATTCGAACGGCGTCACCAAGTCGGGCCAGCTCGAGATGGGGCTGCTGTTCATCTGCTACCAGGCCAACCTCGAGAACGGCTTCATCGCCGTGCAGAAGCGCCTCGACGGCGAGCCGCTCGAGGAATACATCAAGCCCATCGGCGGCGGCTTTTTCTTCACGCTGCCGGGCGTGCGGGACGAGCGCGACTGGCTCGGGCGCTCGCTGATGTCCGCCTGAAGGCCGGTCTGCCAGAGGCCCGCAAGATTTTCATCACTGCCCAGAACAAGGAGATCCATGACCGTGCAGTTCCGCCGCCACTTCCTCACCACTCTCGTCGCAGGCTTCGCCGGGCTTCATGTCGCCGGCGCGCAGGCCGCCGTGTCGCCGCTCGAACTGGTCGGCCCGATCTCCGACTACAAGATCTACGTCGCCGAGAACGTGCGCAAGCTGGCGGCGGACACGCGCGCCTTCACCGCCGCGGTGAAGGCCGGCGACGTCGAGAAGGCGAAGAAGCTCTATGCGCCCACGCGCACCAGCTACGAGCGCATCGAGCCGGTGGCCGAGCTCTTCAACGATCTCGACAAAGCGATCGATTCGCGCGCCGACGACCACGAGAAGGCCGAGAAGGACCCGGATTTCGGCGGCTTCCACCGCATCGAACACGGCCTGTGGGTGCAGAAGAGCACCAAGGGGCTGAACCTCGTGGCCGACAAGCTGCTGGCCGACGTGCTCGAACTGCAGAAGCGCCTGGCCGCGCTGACCTTCCCGCCTGAGAAGGTGGTGGGCGGCGCCGCCGTGCTGATGGAGGAGGTGGCGGCCACCAAGATCTCCGGCGAGGAGAACCGCTACAGCCACACCGACCTGTGGGACTTCCAGTCGAACTTCGAGGGCGCCTACAAGATCGTCGAACTGCTGCGCCCGCTGGTCGTGAAGGAGAACAAGGCCTTCTCGGACAAGGCCGAGGCCAACTTCAAGGTGGTTTTCGACACGCTGGCCAAGTACCGCACGGCCGACGGCGGCTTCGAAACCTATTCGAAGCTCAGCGAGCGCGACCGCAAGCTGCTGGCCGGGCGGGTCAACACGCTGGCCGAAGACCTCTCCAAACTGCGCGGCATGCTGGGGCTGAACTAGGCTCGCCCCCAGTCTTCGCGCACTTCGTGTCGCTTCGCCAACCCCCTTCCGGGGCAACACCAGCGGCCCGGCAAAGCCGGTTCCGCGGTGTTTCTGGCCCTGCAGCCCGCATTTCTGAGGGGTTGGTCAGGTTTTCGCGAGTGAGAATTGCTAGCATCTGGGTTTTGCTTACAGATGCGCCCGATATTCAGGGCGCCTCCGCCCCCACCGTGCGAACCAACGATTTCGGCGCGGCGCCGACCACCGCCGTCGCCCTGCGCCTCGACCAGCTTCCCAACAACCAGTGGGCCACCGTGCTCGACGTGGCGCGCCCCGAGAGCGCCGACGACCGCGAGCTCGTCCTGCGCCTGACCGAAATCGGCTTCGTGCCGGGCGAGGCGGTGCGCATCGTCGCCAGCGGCATCCCGGGACGCGAGCCGCTGGCCGTGCGCCTGGGGCACACCACCTTCGCGCTGCGCCGCCACGAGGCCGCGCTGATCCACGTCACGCCGGGAGCCGCCAACCATGGTTGAAGCCGTCATCCAGGGGCCGGGCCGCCTCGCGCCTACCGCACAGCCGGGCCGCATCGCGCTGCTGGGCAATCCCAACTGCGGCAAGACCGCGCTGTTCAACCTGCTCACCGGCAGCCGCCAGAAGGTCGCCAACTACGCGGGCGTGACCGTCGAGCGCAAGGAGGGCACGCTGCGCACGCCCTCGGGCCGCCGCGTCTTCGTGCTCGACCTGCCGGGCGCCTACAGCCTGAACGCGCTGAGCGCCGACGAGGCCGTCACCCGCGACATCGTCACCGGCCAGAGCAAGGAAGCGCTGCCCGACCTGCTGGTGTGCGTCACCGACGCCACCAACCTGCGCCTGAACCTGCGGCTGGTGCTCGAAGCCAGGCGCCTCGGCCTGCCGATGGTGGTGGCGCTCAACATGACCGACATGGCGAAGAAGCAGGGCATCGCGGTCGACACGGCCGTGCTCGCGCGCGAACTCGGCGTGCCGGTCATCGAGACCGTCGGCGTGCACACCGGCGGCGCGCAGGGCCTGCTCGAAGCCCTCGACACCCCCGTGGCCGCTGCCACGCCCCAGCCCTGGAAGGCACCGGGCCTGGACGACGTGCTGGCCACGCAGCGCGAGGTGCGCCGCATCCTCGGCCTCGCGGTGAAGGAGCCGGTCGGCAGCCTCGCCACCAGCGACCGCATCGACCGCGTGGTGCTGCACCCCGTGTGGGGCATGCTGGTGCTGGCCGTGACCATGTTCCTGATGTTCCAGGCCGTGTTCAGCTGGGCAAACGTGCCGATGGACGCCATCAAGGCCGGCACCGAGGGGCTGGGCAACCTGCTGAAGACCTACATGCCCGAGGGCATGCTGCAGAGCCTGCTGGTCGACGGCGTGATCGCGGGCGTGGGCGGCGTCATCGTCTTCCTGCCGCAGATCCTGATTCTTTTCCTCTTCATCCTCGCGCTGGAAGACTCGGGCTACCTGCCGCGCGCGGCCTTCCTGCTCGACCGCGTGATGGGCACCGTGGGGCTGTCGGGCCGCTCGTTCATTCCGCTGCTGTCGAGCTTCGCCTGCGCCATTCCGGGCGTGATGGCCACGCGCACCATCAGCAACTGGCGCGACCGCATCACGACGATCATGATCGCGCCCCTGATGACCTGCTCGGCGCGGCTGCCCGTGTATGCGCTGCTCATCGCGGCCTTCATCCCGGCGCGTACCGTGGGCGGCATCTTCAACCTGCAGGGTGTGGTGCTGTTCGCGCTGTACGTGTTCGGCATCGTCTCGGCGATGGCCGTGGCCTGGGTCATGAAGCGCTTCCGCGACAGCACGCAGCACTCGCCGCTGCTCATGGAGCTGCCGGCCTACCGCTGGCCCAACCTGCGCAACCTGGCGCTGGGCCTGTACGAGCGCGCATGGATCTTCATCCAGCGCGTGGGCACGATCATCCTGACGCTGACGATCCTGCTGTGGTTCCTCTCGACCTTCCCGTCGCCGCCCGAAGGCGCGACCGGCCCGGCCATCCAGTACAGCCTGGCCGGCATGATCGGCCGCGGCCTGGAGCACATCTTCGCGCCCATCGGCTTCAACTGGCAGATCTCGATCGCGCTGGTGCCGGGCATGGCGGCGCGCGAAGTGGCCGTGGGCGCGCTGGGCACCGTGTATGCGCTGTCGGCTACCGGTGACGACGTGGCGGGCGCGCTGGAGCCGCTCATCGCCGGCAGCTGGACGCTGGCCACCGCGCTGTCGCTGCTGGTCTGGTACGTGTTCGCGCCGCAGTGCATCTCGACGCTGGCGGCGGTGAAGCGCGAGACGGGCTCCTGGAAGTACGTCTGGATCATGGCCGGCTACCTCTTCGCGCTGGCCTACATGGCCTGCTTCATCACCTACCACGTTGCAGTGGCACTCGGGGCGGGGTAAAAAAGCACACCCCCAGGCTTGCCCACTTCGTGTGGCCGCCCCCCTTCTCCGGGGGCAATACCTGCGGCCCGGCAAAGCCGGTTCCGCGGTATTCCCCGCGGTGTAGGCTTCGGGATTGGAGTATTTGAGATATGACGCAACAACTGATCGTCGGATTGATCGTCGCGGCCGCCGCGTTCTACGCGGTCTGGCGCTGGATGCCCGCAGGGTGGCGCCGTGGCGCCGCGCAGAAGCTCGCGGCCGGCACGCAGCGCGCGGGCCTGATCGACGAAGAACGCGCCAAGGAACTGGCGGCCTCGCTTGCCAAGACATCGGGCTGCGGCTCGTGCGACACCTGCGGCAGCTGCGCTCCCAAGGCACCCCTCAAACAACCGGAAGCCGAACAGGTCGCCAGCAGCCCGTCCATGCACGGCCGCTGAGACCGATGCCCGCGCACATCCTCGTCGCCGGGGGCGGCATCGGGGGGCTGGCTACCGCGCTGGCACTCGCACAAGGTCGGCACCGGGCCGACGTCTTCGAACAGGCTCCGGCCTTCGGTGAAATCGGCGCCGGCGTGCAGCTGGGGCCCAACGCCACGCGGCGACTCCGGAAACTCGACCTCGGCACCGGGCTCGCGGCCATCGCGGCGCGGCCCGAGGCGCTGGTGGTCCACAGCGCCGAAAGCGGCTCCGAGCTGGCCCGCATGCCGCTGGGCGACACCATGCAGCAGCGCTACGGCGCCCCCTACTTCTGCGTTCATCGAGCCGACCTCCACGGCCTGCTGCTGGAGTCCGTGCGCGCGCGCGGCACCGGCGCGCTGGTGACCGGCGCGCAGATCAGGCAGGTCGAGACCAGCGACGATCTCGTCTGCCTCTCGAGCACCGACGCGCGCGCCTGGGAGGGCGAGGCGGTGGTCGGCGCCGACGGCCTCTGGAGCATGGTGCGGCGGCAGCTCGACAGCCCCTCGGCGGCGCAGCCGCCGCGCGTCACCGGCCACACGGCCTGGCGCGGGCTGGTCGAGCAGCCCGCCTTGCCGGCCGCATTGCGGCGCGGCCGCGTCGATGTCTGGCTCGGCCCGCGCCTGCATGCGGTGGCGTATCCGGTGCGCGGCGGCGAATGGCTCAATGTGGTCGTGATCGCCGAATCCGCCCCGGCCGGCGACGCACGCGACTGGGACCAGTCCACCAGCATCACCGCGCTGAAGCAGGCCATGGGCCGCAGCTGCGCCAGCCTGCAATCCCTGCTCGATGCCATGCCCGGCTGGCGCGCATGGTCGCTGGGCGATCGCGCGCCGATGACGGGCCCTGCCGACATGGCGCACGAACGCGTCGCGCTGGTGGGCGACGCGGCGCACCCCATGGTGCCGTACCTCGCGCAGGGCGCGGGCATGGCCATAGAGGATGCCGTGGCGCTGGCCGATGCGATGGCCGATGCGGACGCGGCCGACGTGCCCGCTGCCTTCGCCCGCTACGCCGAGGCACGCTGGGCGCGCAACGCGCAGGTGCAGGCACGCGCGCGCCGCAACGGCGAGATCTTCCATGCCACCGGTCCTGTGCGGCTGGGCCGCGACATGGCGATGCGCCTGCTCGGCGCGAAGCTGCTGGACCAGCCCTGGCTGTACGGCGGCTGAGATGCCTGTCGGTGCCCGTGGAGCGGGCACCGATGCCAGGAAAACCGCGGAACCGGCTTTGCCGGACCGCAGGTGTTGTCCCGGTGAGGGGGTTGGCGCAGCGAAACGAAGTGCGCGAAGCCTGGGGGAGATCCGGTCTATAGCCTGAAGGTCTGCAGATGCTCGATGCGCTCGGCCAGTCCTTCCTGCCCGAGGTAGTGCCCGTACTTGCCGTCCTGCATCTTCGCGAGCGCGGTTTCCAGTTCGAGCAGCATCGCGTCGCGCTCCGCGACGAACGCGGGCGGCACGTCGATGCCCGCCTTCGCGCATGCATCCGCGATCAGGTGCGCGCTCGCGGGCGCGCCGCAGGCCGCGCACTTGACGATGGCCGCCACGTTGGGCTCCGCGCCGTTGTCCAGCAGCGCGGCCGTGAGTTCGGGCGCGATCTGCCCGTCGATGTTGCGCAGCGCATCGGCCGCCACCGGCGCGCCCGCGCGCACCAGCGCGGCTGCGGCGGCGAAGGCGCCGTGGCCCACTGCGACGTCGGTGGCCAGCGCGCTTCCCTGGTGCGGTCCGCCGAAGTCCACGCCCGCCGCGGCGAGTTCGGCGACCAGCCGGGGATCGTCCGTTCCGATCGCATGGCGCAGGGCCACGCGCGCCAGCTGCGGCTTGTGGCGCAGCGTGCCCTCGGCCAGCGGCGTGCGCCAGTCGACGACGGCGCGGCAATAGAAGGTCACCAGCTTGTCCATCAGGTCGAGGTCGAGCTCGTGGTCCTCGTGCCGGTCGTCGAGGTAGCCGAGCAGCGTCTGGCCCGAGAAGTAGTCGCTGGTCGGCGCGAGCGGGTCTTCGTCCAGGTGCAGCGCCGCGAAGGCGCCGAGCAGGTCGGGCGCGATGGTGTTCACGGTGTCTTCGTGCAGCGCGTGCGTCCAGGCCGGCGGCAGGCCTTTCTTCCAGGCGACGATCTGCCCATGCCCGGCGCCGGGCTCGACCACGGCGTAGACGCGGTCGGTGTACTCGAATCCGCCGAAGGGCAGGTGCGTGAGCTTGCCGCTCCAGGGCGTGCCGCTTTCCTCGGCGGCCTCGCCGGCCAGTTCCTGCTCGTGCTCGATCCAGCCCTGGAGGTCGTGGTAGCCGTCGCTGCCGTCCCAGAAGAGCTCGCTCCAGCTGATGCTCTCCAGGTTGCCGTTCATCTGCAGCGACAGGTCGTAGTCGAGCCGCCCGCCCGCAGTCTGCTGCCACAGCGCGACCAGCGCTTCGGGGATCGGGCCTGCGCACAGGGCCTGCACGGCATCGATCTGCTGCTGCGGCATCGGCGGCTGCGCGTCGAAGATCACGCGGTCGGCAAACAGCACGATGCCGTGTTCGCGCAGGGTGGAGAGCTCGTCGGGTGTGAACCGGATGTCGTTCATTGCAGGGGCCTCCGTCGTTTTCAAAAATGTAGCGCTTTGCGCTCGCGGAGCAATCCGGTCCACCCCAGCTTCATGAGGGCGTTTGCGTGGCGTCCGTCCAGTCGATGCGATCGAAGAGTCGCATCAGCCTTGTCTTGCGCGTCGCGCTGAACTGGCCGATCCATGCGATGCTGCCCAGCAGGTGGCCGCGAAAGTCGTCGACCTTCGCGCGGTTCTGGCTGGCCGGGCCTTGCGTTGCGCAGCGATGGAGTACCGCCTTGAGCCGGTCGAAGTCCTCGCGCGGCGTGTTGGCCTTGTCGTTGACCACCACGCCGGTCACGCGTTGTTGGCGGTGCCGCGGCATGCAGCGAATCTTGCGCGGATGAAGCTCGAATCCCTCGTCGGCCGCGATGCCGCTCACCCAGGCGCGCAGGGCGTTGAACTGCGCGCGCAGCGAGGCCGGCCCGGAGAACACGAGATCGTCGGCATAGCGCGTGTAGCTGGCGCCGAAGACCCACGCCAGGCCTTCGAGCCGAAGGTCGAGCCTGAAGGCGCACAGGTTGGCCAGCGCGGGCGAGCAGGGCGAGCCCTGTGGCAGGTGCGGCGCGGCAAGGCGCCTGGCACCGATCCAGTCGAGCCCGCCGTCGTCGCGCAGCCGCTCGATCACCGCGTCGTCGGTGCGGTGCGTGCACAGGGCGGTGAGGGCGCGCGCCACGCCCTCGGGATAGCCCAGCGTGCGCCACGTCGCGTGCACGCGCGAGGCGCGGATGCCGGGGAAGAAGTCGCGCAGGTCGAAGCCGATCACCACTTCCTTGCCCGCGTGCGCCGCCGCATGGCTTGCGACCGAGCGACCCAGCACGAAGCCGTGCACCGCCTCGTGTGCGGGTACGTGTCGCAGCAGGTCGTCGAGGATGCGGCGTTGCGCGCGTTTCAGGTCGGCCTTTGGAATCTCGAGCAGGCGCATGCCGCCGAGGCGCTTGGGCTGGAGCTGGTAGCGGTAGTGCGACGCGGGCTGCCGGGTGTCCGGATCGGTCGGAGCGCGGAAGGCCTGCGCAGCGGAGGTGAGCCACGCCAGCCGGTCTGCATCGAGCTCCAGCCATTGCGCAAGCTCGGCCAGCGTGGGGATGTGCGGCAGCGCGAAATGGTCCAGCCCCATCGGGCGCGGGAGCATCTGCGCGGGCCGCAGGATGATGCGCCGCACGCGCGGCGGCTCGTTCTGCTCGAAGGCCGCATCGAACTCGGGCATGTCGTGGATCGCCCTGGCCAGCGCCGGCAGGTCGGTGCGCCGCCAGGTGGCCTGCGATCTGTTGCCCAGGGCCTGCGCCAGCGGTTTGAGCCATGGCGCATCGGCGCCCAGCGTCGCCGCGGCCCGCGCCCGCAGCGCGCCCGGGTCGGTGCCGCCGGGCTGCTTAGCGTCGGCGAGCAATGCACGTGCGAGGCTGCGTGCGATCCACTCCCTGTAGCTCAGTTCACGCGTCATGAATCCCGAGGCGGCGAAGCCGATGAAGGTGGTGGCACCAGGCCCTTCAACCAGCCGGTGATGCGCCAGCTGGTCTGCGCGGATGCGCAGCGCCGCTTGCGCGCCGGAATGCGAAGCCATCCATCCGCCACGGGGTTACCCCGCAGCACAAGACCGGGCGACGGATCGCAGGGCCTTGTCGAGTCTTGAAGTGCCGGTGCCGGGCGGATTGTAGAAGTGCCTGAATTTCAGAGAAAAGAATGGCCTGCGGCAAACGAGAGATAGTCATTCGATTTCAATACCTTCAATAATCTGCCACGTCGCTTCGACGGTGCTTGTGCCAGCCTATATCTGCAACAGGATCCAGTGTTAATGAAAAATTCCGGACCTCCGTCACTCACGGATGTGCCTACAGGCTACGCCGATTGGTTAACTGAACTGAAATTGCGTGTCCATGCTGCCAGGCAGCGCGCGGCGACTGCTGTAAACCATGAGTTGGTATGTCTGTATTGGCAGATTGGCCGGGACATCCTCGCACGGCAGGCCAAGCAAGGGTGGGGTGCCAGGGTAATTGAGCGGTTGGCCCACGATTTGCGTACGGCCTTTCCCGAGATGAAAGGGTTTTCTCGCGCCAACCTCATGTACATGCGCGCTTTTGCCGAGGCATGGCCCGACGGGGAAATAGTCCAACAGGGTGTTGGACATTTGCCCTGGGGCCACAACCTGGTCTTACTGACCAAGCTCAAGACAGCACAGTTGCGCCTGGCTTATGCGCAAAGAGCGATCGAGCAGGGTTGGTCGCGCAATGCGCTCAATATCCACATCGAAACCCGTCTTCTGGAGCGAGAGGGGAAAGCGGTCAGCAATTTTTCGACCCGACTTCCCGCGCCGCGCTCGGATCTTGCGCTGCAAGCGATCAAAGATCCCTATGTATTTGATTTTCTGGGTATTGGCCAAGAAGCGGGGGAGCGCGAAATCGAAGCCGCGCTGGTCGAGCACATTTCCCGATTCTTGCTGGAGCTCGGTGCTGGTTTTGCATACGTGGGACGACAGGTGCCCATTGAAGTCGGCGGCGATGATTTCTTCATCGACCTGCTTTTCTATCACCTGAAACTGCACTGCTATGTGGTCATCGAGCTGAAGGCAGGAGCTTTCAAGCCTGAGCATACTGGTCAGTTGAGCTTTTACCTGACGGCGGTCGATGCTCAACTCAAGTCTGATCAGGATGCCTCGACCATCGGCTTGTTGCTATGCAAGACAAAAAATCGCGTGGTTGCCGAATATGCGCTTCGCGACTCCAACAAGCCCATCGGCATCGCTGAATACCAGTTGGTCGAGTCGCTGCCGAAGGAATTGCAGACGAACTTGCCGACCATCGAGCAGATCGAGCAGGAGCTGGAGCGATATCAGAAGAATGGGGAGGATGCGTGAGCTTCGATTACGTCACCTTGGATTTGCTTCGGCAGAGCCATCCCGCGTGGCGTCTGCTGCGTTCGGACCATGCACCTCTGGTGGCGAGTTTCTTGCACCGTGTCTTCGTCGCGCCGAATGTGCGAGTGATGTCGCAGGCAGATCTTGCCGAAGCGCTGGAGGATGAACTTTTTGAACTGCGCGAGCGCGTGGGCCCGAACTCCTTTCCTAAGGCGGCCGTCGAATATCTCAACGATTGGGCCGGCAACGACAAAGGGTGGCTGCGAAAGTTCTACGCCTTGGGCTCGGATGAGCCTCAGTTCGATCTGACGCCTCCGGCTGAAAGGGCTATCGCGTGGCTTGGAACCTTGACGGCGCGAGCCTTTGTGGGGACAGAGTCGAGGCTGCTGACGTTGTTCGAACTGCTCAAGCAGATGAGCCAGGGCAGCGAGGCCGACCCCGCGGCACGCATTGCCGAACTGCACAAACGGCGGGACGAGATCGATGCCGAGATCGCAAAGATTCTCGGCGGAGATGTTCCGTTGCTGGATGACACGGCGCTGAAGGAACGCTTTCAGCAATTCATCGCGCTGGCGCGCGAGCTGATGACCGATTTTCGCGAAGTGGAGCAAAATTTTCGCGGCCTCGATCGGCGTGTCCGGGAGCGCATTGCGCTGTGGGATGGTGCGAAAGGTCTCTTGCTGGAAGAAATCATGGGTGAGCGCGATGCGATTGCCGATTCGGATCAGGGACGCAGCTTTCGGGCTTTCTGGGATTTCCTCATGTCGAGTCGCCGGCAGGAGGAGCTCTCGGCGATGCTGGAGCGCGTGCTGAGTCTTCCGGCCGTTTCGGACCTCAAGCCAGACACCCGCACCCGCCGCGTTCACTACGATTGGCTTGAGGCGGGCGAGCATGCACAGCGGACGGTGTCTCAACTTTCCCAGCAGTTGCGGCGCTTCCTCGACGATCAGGCCTGGCTGGAGAATCGCCGCATCATGGACATTCTGCGTGGTATCGAGGCGAAGGCCCTGGCATTGCGCGAGTCCCCGCCCGCTGGCGAGACGATGCGCATTGCAGTGCCGGTTGTCGATCTGGAACTGCCGATGGAGCGACCGCTCTACACGCCCGCGTTCAAGCCGTCGATTGTCGATACGGCGCTGGAGTCCGGCGAGAGCGATGTGGATGCGGGCGCGCTCTTCTCCCAGGTGGTGATCGACAAGGCGCAGCTGGAGCGCCACGTGCGCCATGCGCTGCAGGACCGCACGCAGGTGACGCTGCAGGAATTGACACAGATGCAGCCGCTGCGGCACGGTCTGGCGGAGCTGGTTGCTTACCTGCAACTGGCCGATCAGACGTTCGCGGCCGTCATCGACGAGGCGACCACGGACGCTGTTTTCTGGCAGGTCGCTGGACATGACGGCCTTGCGAGATCCCGAAAGGCGCGGCTGCCGCGCGTCATTTTTGTTCGATAGTCCAATAGGGAGGCGAAGAGGATGGACGAGAATGTTGAAACACCGTTGCCGCTCGGTGGCGCCGAGACGCGCGATCTATCGGTAGTAGTTATTCCCTTGCTGAGGGGTGTGATCTATCGAGAGGTCGACAGTGGATTGTGGAGTTTGCTCTACAACCTTCAGGCTCGCGTTCGTGACTATGTCGCGGTGCTAGACCTGGAACTGGTGCTGGACGATGCGGAAGGCTATGCCTTTCTTCGTTCTCGCACGCGTCTTGCCGAAGAAACGGAAGATCCTTCCGCAGTGAAATTGCCCAGGTTGATCGTCAGGCGTCCGTTGTCCTTTCCTGTGAGCCTGCTGTTGGCACTCCTGCGCAAGAAGCTGGCGGAGTTCGATGCGGGTGGTGGCGACACCCGGCTCGTTCTTTCGCGCGACCAGATCGTGGAATTGATGAGGGTGTTCTTGCCCGAGCAGAGCAACGAAGCCAAGTTCGTGGATCAGCTCGAGAGCCATCTGGCCAAGATCGTGGAGCTGGGCTTTCTGCGTCGATTGAAGCCGGGCGGCGGCACGCATGACGGGCAAATCGCAGCTTTCGAAGTTCGCCGCATCCTCAAGGCTTTTGTCGACGCGCAATGGCTGTCCGACCTGGACGCGCGGCTGGCAAGCTACCGTTTGCAGCTTCTGACCGGGTCGGAGGCCGCGGCCGATGAGTGAAGAACAGACCGTCGCCCTGGATTTCGTTGCCGACGAGGCGCTTTCGGGTTTTCGGTTGCACAGACTGGAAGTCTTCAACTGGGGAACCTTCGACGCGCGTGTGTGGGCACTGCATCCGGATGGCCGCAATGCCCTGCTGACCGGTGATATCGGCTCCGGAAAGTCGACCTTGGTCGATGCCGTGACCACGTTGCTGGTGCCGGCGCATCGCGTTGCCTACAACAAGGCCGCGGGGGCCGACAACAAGGAGCGCAGCTTGCGCTCTTATGTGCTGGGACACTACAAGTCGGAGCGCAATGAAAGCAGCGGCTCGGCCAAACCCGTTGCGCTGCGAGGTCATAACAGCTACTCGGTCATCCTCGGCGTGTTTCACAACGCGGGGTACGACCAGACCGTCACGCTTGCACAGGTGTTCTGGATGAAGGACGCCCAGGGGCAACCGGAGCGCTTCTTCGTCGTTGCGGAGGGAAATCTGTCCATTGCCAAGGACTTCGCGAACTTCGGCGCCGACATTTCTGCCCTGCGAAAGAAGCTTCGTGCTACGGGCGCCGAAGTGCTTCCCAGTTTTCCTCCGTACGGGGCCTGGTTTCGTCGGCGCTTCGGCATCGAAAACGAGCAGGCACTCGATCTGTTTCATCAGACCGTGTCGATGAAGCAGGTGGGCAACCTGACTGACTTCGTGCGCAGTCACATGCTGGAGCCCTTCGATGTGGCGCCGCGCATCGCCGCATTGATCGGGCACTTCGACGATTTGAACCGTGCGCATGAGGCCGTGCTCAAGGCAAAGCAACAGGTGAAGCTGTTGACGCCTCTGATTGCCGACTGCGATCGGCATGGGGATCTGCTCAAACAGACGGACGACTTGCGCGCATGCCGAGAGGCGCTCAGGCCCTATTTTGCTGGCCTGAAACTGGAGCTGCTCGACAGGCGCATTGCCTCCCTGACTGAAGAATGGACGCGGCAGAACGCTCAGGTGCAGCGATGGGAGGAACTGCGTGGCGGTCAACGCACCCAGGAAAAGGAACTTCGAAAGAGCATTTCCGACAACGGCGGCGATCGGCTGGAGCAACTGGGCGAGTCCATCCGCAGCAAGCAAGCCGAAGTCGAGCGGCGGCGCATCAAGGCCAGGAACTACAACGAGCTGGCGCGTTCAGTGGGGCTGCTCCACATGGAGTCGGCTTCCGATTTTTTGACGCAGCGCCAGAATCTGGCCGGGATGAAAGAGGGCATCCAGGCGAGGGAGGCCGCGCTGCAGAACGATTTGACTGAGCATGAGGTGACGCTGCGCCAAGGAAGGTTGGAACACGGTGAGCTGACGGCCGAGATCCGAAGTTTGCAAGCGCGGCGCAGCAATATCCCGGCTGAACAGATCGCGATGCGCGCCACCCTGTGCGAGGCACTGGGTCTTGAGGAGGACGCCATGCCATTCGCAGGCGAGCTGCTGCAGATTCGGGACGATGAGCGCGAATGGGAGGGCGCGGCCGAGCGCTTGATGCGCAGCTTTGGTTTGTCGCTGCTGGTGCCGGACGGTAGCTATGCCGACGTATCCGAATGGGTCGATAGAACGCATCTTCGGGGGCGTATCGTCTACTACCGGGTCCGTGCCGTACAGCGCGGCGACATGCCGGGTCTGCATCGCGACTCGCTGGCGCGCAAGCTATCGATCAAGCCCGACTCCTCCTTCTACGATTGGCTGGAGCGCGAAGTTGCGCATCGCTTCGATGTCGCCTGTTGTCTGACCCAGGAGCAATTTCGCCGCGAAACCCATGCCATTACACGCACGGGGCAGATCAAGGCGAAGGGAGAGCGGCACGAGAAGGACGACCGCTATCGGCTTGATGAGCGCAGCCGTTACGTTCTCGGCTGGACCAACACGGCCAAGATTGCGGCGCTGGAGGCAAAACTCAGATCGCTGGAAACGCGGCTGGCGGACGAGGCGGGCGTCGTTGCCGGACTGATGGGCGAGCGGAGCACGCTCAAGCTGCGCTGGGATGCTTTGTCCAAGCTTGATGTCTATGACAACTTTGGCGAGTTGGACTGGCAGTCGCTTGCGAAGGAGGTGGCGAGGCTGGAGCAGGACAAGGTGGCACTGGAGTCCGCTTCCGACATGTTGAAAACCCTGGCTTCGCAACTGGAAGAACTTCTCAAGGCTCTTGCAAGGACTGAAAGCGAGTTCGACGGGCACCGCGACAGACGTTCCAAGACCGAACAGAAGAAAGTCGATGCAGAGGCTCAGCACGCACAGACTCAGGTCTTGCTGGATGACCCCTTACTGAGCTTGCACGCCATGCATTTCGAGCGCCTTGACGGTGCGAGAGCCGAAGCTCTGGGCGAACACCAACTCACCGTCGAGTCATGCGACAACCGCGAACGCGAGATGCGCGACTGGCTTCAGGCAAGGATTGATGCCGAAGACCTCAAGCTCAAGAGATTGCGCGACAAGATCATTCAGGCCATGGTCGCCTACAAGGATGCCTACAAGCTCGAAACCGCCGAGGTCGATGCGAATGTCGAAGCTGCATCCGAGTACAGGGAAATGCTGAACAGCCTCGAAGCAGATGACTTGCCACGCTTCGAGGCGAGGTTCAAAGAACTGCTCAACGAGAACACCATCCGCGAAGTCGCGAATTTCAAATCCCAGCTCGACAGAGAGCGCGAAACCATCAAGGACCGGATTGCGCGCATCAACGAGTCGCTGACGCAGATCGACTACAACACGGGGCGCTACATCGTGCTCGAAGCACAGCCTGCGCCGGATGCCGACGTGCGCGACTTCCAGACCGAGTTGCGGGCGTGCACCGAGGGCACCCTCACCGGGTCCGAAGATGCCCAGTACTCGGAAGCCAAGTTTCTGCAGGTCAAGCACATCATCGAACGATTGCGGGGGCGCGAAGGGGTGTCTGAACAAGACCGCCGTTGGACCGGCAAGGTGACCGACGTGCGCAATTGGTTTGTGTTCGCTGCCAGCGAGCGTTGGCGCGAGGACGGCACTGAACACGAGCATTATTCCGATTCCGGAGGGAAGTCGGGTGGTCAAAAGGAAAAGCTCGCGTACACGATCCTGGCGGCGAGTCTGGCCTATCAATTCGGCCTGGAGTGGGGAGAGGTGAAGTCTCGTACCTTCCGTTTCGTTGTGATCGACGAGGCTTTCGGGCGTGGTTCGGACGAATCGGCGCAATACGGGTTGCGCCTTTTCGCGCAGCTCAACCTGCAATTGCTGATCGTGACGCCCTTGCAGAAGATTCACATCATCGAACCATTTGTCTCCAGTGTGGGCTTCGTTCACAACGAGGAAGGGCGCTCATCGAGGCTGCGCAATCTTTCCATCGACGAATATCGTGCGGAAAAGGCGAAGGCTGCAGTATGAAGTGGACGCGCCCCTCCGATTTGCGAGACCAGCTACTGAAGCTGTGGGATCGCGGTGACCTGCTTGCGAGCCTGGTCACCGGCGAGACCTTGTTTCCAAGACGGCTGGCATTGAAAGACCCGACGTCGGCTGAAATGACGGATCATTTCGATGAGGTGCGCGATTGGAGCCGAGATCTCCGTGCTGCAGCGGGCTACCGCATCGTCATGCGGGAGTTCAGACATCGTGTGCTGGGACCCAACGCAATTCCTGGCGAAGTCTGGGTCGACAGCCTGGATCAGGCGCTTGCAGTGGTTGGAAAGCAGAAGGAGGCTGTCCGCTTTGCGGCGTTGATCGAACTCACGCGCGCCAGCCAGCCTCTGCTGTTGCCGTGGCTTGCCAGGCGTCCGCTGCGGGTGCTGGAGGTACAGAGCCAGTGGCCTCGATTTCTGGAGATCATTGCCTGGCTGCAGAGGCGCCCTCGGCCCGGCGTGTACCTGCGGCAGGTGGATATTCCGGGCGTGCACAGCAAGTTCATGGAAACGCATCGCAGCACTCTCATGGAATTGCTGGACCTCACCCTTGCGCCCGAAGCCATAGACAAGACGGCGACTGGCACGGGCGAATTCGCGCGGCGGTATGGCTTTCTGGGCAAGCCGTTCCGGGTCCGGTTCCGTATCCTGGACCCGGAACTGGCGTCTCGCGCGGCTTTCCCCGCGCAGGACATCACAGTGGATGCGCCAGGCTTTGCGCGGTGGGACCTGGGCTGCTCTCGTGTCTTCGTGACCGAGAACGAGATCAACTTCCTCGCTTTTCCTCCCATCAAGGGAAGCATCGTCATCTTCGGCTCCGGCTATGGTTTCGAGATGTTGAACGATGTTCCCTGGCTTGCGCGTTGCGCCATTCATTACTGGGGCGATATCGACACGCACGGCTTCGCGATTCTCGATCAGCTGCGCGCTCGCTTCGATCACGTCGAGTCGTTCCTGATGGACCGTGAGACCCTGATGGCATTCAAGATGCAATGGGGCGACGAGGCGACGCCGACCGGGCGCGAGCTGACGCGCCTTCGGCCGGAGGAGCGGGCGCTCTATGACGACTTGCGCGACAACCGCTTGGGCAGACACCTGCGCCTGGAGCAGGAAAGAGTCGGCTTCGACTGGGTCAAAGACGCACTGGCCGCGCTTGGCTGACGGGTACGCCCGTGCCGTTCTTGTGGGTCACAGGTCGGTGCGCAGCTTCCAGATCTCGGGAAACAGCACCACGTCGAGCATCTTGCGCAGGTAGCTCACGCCGCCGGTGCCGCCGGTGCCGCGCTTGAAGCCGATCACGCGTTCCACCGTCGTCACGTGGCGGAAGCGCCAGAGGCGGAAGGCGTCTTCCAGGTCGGTGAGCTTCTCGCCGAGCTGGTAGAGGTCCCAGTGGTCGTGCGGGTTGCGGTAGACCGTGAGCCAGGCGGCCTCCACGCCGTCGCTGGGTTCGTAGGGCTGGGTCCAGTCGCGCTCCAGCCGGTCGGCGGGCACGGGCAGGCCGTGGCGCGCGAGCAGGCGCAGCGACTCGTCGTACAGCGACGGCGCTCGGTAGGCGGCATCGACCTGTGCCAGCAGGTCGGCGCGGTGCGCGTGCGGCTTGAGCATGGCGGCGTTCTTGTTGCCGAGCGCGAACTCGATGCAGCGGTACTGCGCGCTCTGGAAGCCGCTGGAATTGGCGAGGTAGGGGCGCATCGCCGTGTACTCGGGCGGCGTCATGGTCGAGAGAACGGTCCATGCGTTGACCAGCTGTTCCATGATGCGGCTCACGCGCGCCAGCATCTTGAAGGCGTCGGGCAGCTTCTCTTCGGAAATGCAGGCGATGGCGGCGTGCAGCTCGTGCAGCATCAGCTTCATCCAGAGTTCGCTGGTCTGGTGCTGCACGATGAACAGCAGCTCGTCGTGCGCGGGCGACAGGGGATGCTGCGCGCTGAGGATCTCGTCGAGGTGCAGGTAGTCGCCGTAGCTCATGGACTTGCTGAAGTCCAGCTGGGCCTTCTCTTCGTGGACGATGTTCTCGGTCGTTGTCTTTTCGGTGCTCATGATGCTTGCTGGCAGGTGGTCATCGCCAGACCACGGCGGTGTAGGAGGGCAGGCCTATGCCGGTATCTTTCTTCGGATAGACGAATCGCACGACTTCGTTGCCGCGCTTGAACTCCTGGTAGGTCTCGCCGCCGGGAATGCGGCCTTTCTCGCCGGGCTTGTAGCCGGTGTCGCGCGCTTCCTTCACGAGGTGCTCGAAGGCGGCCTTGTCGGTGAGGGTGAGCTGTATGCCGTCTTCCCCGCTGCGGCTGGCCACGTAGGTGGACTTCATCAGGCGCGTGGTCTGGCCGTCGACGAACTTCTCGTACTCGATCATGCTGACCTGGTCGGTCACGGTCTTGTCGGCATACGAGAAGCCTTGGCTCTTGACCTGCGCGCGGAAGGCGTCGGGCGCCTGCTCGGCGAAGGCCTTGAGCTGCGGCAGCGTGAAGGCCGGCTGCTGTGCGAAGGCGGGCACCGCCAGCATCAGCAGCGCGGCCGAAAGGGTGAGCAGTCGATGTTTCATGGTCGGGCGCAACTCAGGTCACCGCGTTCTTGCGGTTGAATTCGGGGCGTTTCCACTCGCCGGTCTCCAGCACCTGCACGAGGTGCTCGACCGAGTTCCACACGTCCTCGAAGCCGATGTACAGCGGCGTGAAGCCGAAGCGCAGGATGTCGGGCATCTGCGAGTCGCCGGCGCGGTAGTCGCCGATTACGCCGCGCGCGATCAAGGCTTGCACGATGGCGTAGGCGCCTTCCTCACGACTGAGGCACACCTGCGAGCCGCGTTGCGCGTGCTCGCGCGGCGTGACCAGCGAGAGGCCCTGGCCGGCGCAGCGCTCCTCGACCAGCCTGATGAACATGTCGGTGAGCGCGAGCGACTTGGCGCGCAGCGCGGACATCGCACCGAAGTCACCGTTGAAGGACTCGGCCGCGAGCACCGTGTCGAGGCCGCATTCGAGCCCGGCCAGCGCGATGATCGGCTGCGTGCCGCACAGATAGCGGCCCACGCCCGGGGCAGGGCGATAGTGCGGCGTGAACTCGAAGGGCGCCGCGTGACCCCACCAGCCGGACAGCGGCTGCTCGAACTGGCCCGCGTGCTTCGTATGCACCCAGGCGAAGGCCGGCGCGCCGGGGCCGCCGTTGAGGTACTTGTAGCCGCAGCCGATGGCGTAGTCGGCATTGCTGTCGTTCAAGGCCACGGGCACGGCGCCCGCGCTGTGCGCGAGGTCCCATACCGTGAGCGCGCCCACGGCATGCGCGGCGGCGGTGACGGCCTTCATGTCGTGCATGGCGCCTGTGCGGTAGTTGACGTGGGTGAGCATCAGCACGGCCACTTCGTCTGTCAGCACGGCCGGCAACTCGCTCGCGTCGATCAGCTTCAGCGTGAAGCCGCGTTCGCGGCACAGGGATTCGGCGATGTAGAGGTCGGTCGGGAAGTTGCTGCGCTCGCTGATCACCAGCTTGCGCCCGCTGTCCTTCTGCTGCGAGAGCGCCGCGAACAGCACCTTGTAGAGGTTGACCGAGGTGCTGTCGGTGCACACCACCTCGCCGGGCGCGGCGCCGATCAGGCGGGCCACCTTGTCGCCCAGGCGCTGCGGCAGGTCGAACCAGCTCGCGGTGTTCCACGAGCGGATGAGGCCTTCGCCCCATTCCTGGGTCACCACTTCGGCGATGCGCGCCGGCGCGGCCTTGGGCATCACGCCGAGCGAGTTGCCGTCGAGGTAGAGCACGCCCTCGGGAATGGTGAATTGGTCGCGCAAGGCGCGCAGCGGGTCTTGCGCGTCTAGCGCGCGGCAATCTGCAAGAGTCGTCATGGTGGAGGTTTCAGCGAGGGAGTTCGCGCAGCACGGCGCGAACGGGGGAGGCATCGGCGCTCACCAGCTTGAGCGGCAGCGCGATGAGTTCGTAGTCGCCTTCGGGCACGTCGTCGAGCACGAGGTTCTCGAGCACGCGCAGGTCGAGGCGGCGGATGCGTTGGTGGCTTTCCAGCGTCTTGCTGTCGGCCGGGTCGATGCTGGCGGTGTCGATGCCGATGAGCTTCACGCCCATGGCGGCGAGGCGCTCGACTGTGGCGGGAGCATAGGCCGCGAGCTGCGGGTCCCAGCGGCCGACCGGCATGGTCGTGTAGGTGCGCACCAGCACGCGCGGGGGCAGGGTGCTGTCGACGGCGTGGGCAATGTGGTCCCACTCGACCAGCGGCCCCTTGTCGATCGCGTGAATCACGCGGCAGGGGCCGAGGAAGGGCGTGAGGTCGACGTCGCCGATGGTCTGGCCTTCGGGGTCGTAGTGCAGGGGCGCGTCGGCATGGGCGCCGACATGGGGCGAGAGCTTGATCTCGCTGACGTTGACCGGGCAGCCCGGCGAGATGGTCGCGGCCCAGCGCTGCTGGTAGGGCGTGTCGCCGGGAAAGACCGGCGCGCCTTCATGCACGGGCGGCGAGATGTCCCAGATCTGGAGGCGGGGTTGCTGTGAACGCATGGCGCGAAGTTAGCGCCGGGCGAGGGGTCGTGGTGTCGGTTATTTCCAACACCAGGCGTGACGAGTTGAAGCCAGGGCCGCGATCAGTGCAGCGAAGACAGTGCGGGCAGGCCGTGCCGCGCCCGCGCGCGCTCGCAGGCATCGCTGCCGGCCTCCAGCTCGTGGCAAGGGTTGGGGCGCCACTCGTAGATGCCGCAGCCCACGGACTGGCCGACCTTTCCGGTGAGTGCCGCGCATCGCGGCGAGGCATGGTCGGTGCCGCGCATGCGGCAGATGGCGTCGTTCACCTCGACGGCGAGGCCCGAGGGCACCTTGCCGCCGTTGTCGTCGAGTTCATGCACGCTGAAGTCGACGCGGTAGCTGGCGCAGCAGGCGCCGCATTGCTGGCAATCGGACATGTTGCGGCGCCTTTGCCGGATCAGAGCCTGCCGAGCAGCAGGAACTCCATGAGGGCCTTCTGGGCGTGCAGGCGGTTCTCCGCCTCGTCCCACACCACCGACTGCGGCCCGTCGATGACCTCGGCCTGCACCTCCTCGCCGCGGTGGGCGGGCAGGCAGTGCATGAAGAGGGCGTCGGGCTGGGCCGCGCGCATCATTTCCTCGTCGACGCACCAGTCGGCGAAAGCCTTGCGGCGGGCCTCGTTCTCGGCCTCGTAGCCCATGCTGGTCCAGACGTCGGTGGTGACGAGGTCGGCGCCGCGGCAGGCTTCCATCGGGTCCTTGAAGACCTTGTAGCTGTCGCCCGAGCGGATGCCGGCGATCGACTGGTCGACCTCGTAGCCGCTGGGCGTGCTCACGTGCACCGTGAAGCCCAGAATTTCGGCCGCCTGCAGCCAGGTGTTGGCCATGTTGTTGCCGTCGCCGACCCACGCCACCGTCTTGCCCTTCAGGCAGGAAAGTGCGTCGCCTCCGGCACCGCGTGACCCGCGGTGCTCGATGTACGTGAAGATGTCCGCCAGGATCTGGCAGGGGTGGAACTCGTTGGTCAGGCCGTTGATGACGGGCACGCGCGAGTGCGCCGCGAAGGCGTCGATCTTGGTCTGCTCGTAGGTGCGGATCATCACCAGGTCGACCATGCGGCTGATGACCTTGGCGCTGTCCTCGATGGGCTCGGCGCGGCCGAGCTGGCTGTCGCCGGTGGTCAGGTGCACCACGCTGCCGCCCAACTGGTACATGCCGGCCTCGAAGCTCACGCGGGTGCGCGTGCTGGCCTTCTCGAAGATCATGGCCAGCGTGCGGTCGACCAGCGGCTGGTGCTTCTCGTAGGTCTTGAACTTCTTCTTGATGATCGCCATGCGATCGAAGAGGTAGGCGTATTCGTCGGCCGTGAAGTCCGAGAACTGCAGGTAGTGCCGGATGGCTGCGGGCGCGGTCGTCGTCATTGGGCTGCAGGCTCCGAGAGGAAGTTTTTGACGATGGGCGCGAGGATCGCGACGATCTCGTCGGCCTCGGCGATGCTCAGGATGAGCGGCGGCACGAGGCGGATCACCTTGTCGGCCGTCACGCTCAGCAGCAGGCCGGCGTCGCAGGCGCGGTTGAGGATCACGCCGCAGGGACGGTCGAGCTCGATGCCGATCATCAGGCCCTGGCCGCGGATTTCCTTCACGCCGGGCAGGCCGCCGAGCTCGCGCTCCAGCGCCGCCTTCAGGTTGGCGCCCACGGTGGCGGCGTTCTCGAGCAGGTTCTGCTCTTCCATGATGCGGATGGTCTCGACGCCGGCGCGCATGGCCAGCGGGTTGCCGCCGAAGGTGGTGCCGTGGTTGCCCGGGCCGAAGATGTTGGCGGCCTTGGGGCCGGCCACCACTGCGCCGATCGGCACGCCCGAGCCCAGGCCCTTGGCCAGCGGCATCACGTCGGGCTTGATGCCCGCCCACTGGTGGGCGAACCACTTGCCGGTGCGGCCCATGCCGCACTGCACTTCGTCGATCATCATGAGCCAGTCGCGCTCGTCGCACAGCTGGCGCACCTGCTTGAGGTATTCCCAGCGCATCGGGTTGATGCCGCCTTCGCCCTGGATGGTTTCGAAGAACACGGCGACCACGTTCGGGTTGCCTTCGGTCGCCTTCTTCAGCGCCTCGATGTCGTTCAGTGGAACGCGGATGAAGCCCTCGACCAGCGGGCCGAAGCCGGCCTGCACCTTGGGATTGCCCGTGGCCGAGAGGGTGGCGATGCTGCGGCCGTGGAACGCGGCTTCGTAGACGACGATCTCGGGGCGCTCGATGCCCTTGTCGTGGCCGAACTTGCGCGCCAGCTTCAGGGCGGCTTCGTTGGCTTCGAGGCCGGTACAGCAGAAGAAGGCGTTGGTGAGGCCCGAGAGCTCGGTCAGCTTGGTGGCGAGCTGTTCCTGGCCGGGCACGTGGTAGTAGTTGGAGCTGTGGATCAGCTTGGTCAGCTGGTCCTGCAGGGCCGGCACCAGCTCGGGGTGGTTGTGGCCCAGCGTGTTCACCGCGATACCGCCGAGGCCGTCGAGGTAGGCCTTGCCCGCGGTGTCCCAGACTCGGCAACCCTGACCGTGCGACAGTGCGATCGGCAGGCGACCGTAGGTGTTCATGACGTGGGGCGAGGTGGGCTGGGCGGTAGCGCTCATTCGGGTTCTCCAGATAGGGAAGGCGGATTCTAGGCGCGTGGTTTGACGGCTTCGTTGAGGATTGCGCATCACAGCAATGCCCCATGTTCAGGATGCAAAAAGGGGCGCGGATAGAATCGCTTGCTGCACCGCAGCACCTGCTCCGGTCGCTTCATTCAACGATGATTTCCCCCACAGCCAAAGAAATCTTCATCCAGGGCATCACCAAGGATGGCCGGACCTTCCGCCCGAGCGATTGGGCCGAGCGTCTGGCCGGTGTCATGTGCTCTTTCCGACCCGGTGGCGCCTACCCGGGCAGCCACCTGAGCTATTCGCCCTGGTGCATTCCGACGACCATCAACGGCGTGAAATGCGTGGTCGTGAACCGCGCGCTGCGCGATGCCGAGCCGATGGCCTGGGACTTCTGCGTGAACTTCGCAAGGGACAACGATCTTCAGGTGGCCGAAGCCTGCCTGGTGCCCGACGCACCGATCCCCCCCAAAAAGGCCTGACAAGGCCTTTTTCTTTGCCCGTAATCCGGGTTCGCCAGGAACTGCAAACCGATCGGGCATGAAAAAACCGCCCGAAGGCGGTTTTTCACTTTGCTGCAGCGCACCCCGATCAAACGGCGGACCGGAGGATTCCGGTCCGGGCTTGCCTGACAGGTGTCAGGCGGCGGCCTTTGCAGGCGCGAGGGCGAGGGCCTTGACCTTGGCCGACAGGCGGCTCTTGTCGCGGGCTGCCTTGTTCTTGTGGAAGATGCCCTTGTCGGCGATCGCGTCGACGATGCTCTGGGCCTTCGCGAACAGTTCGCTTGCCTTGGTCTTGTCGCCAGCCAGAACAGCCTTTTCGACGTTCTTGACAGCGGTACGGTACTTGGAGCGCAGCGAGGTGTTCGCTGCGTTCAGCTTGGTGTCCTGGCGGACGCGCTTACGGCCGGAGGCGAGGCGCGGGTTCTTTTTCTTGGGCTTGGCGGATGCCATGATTTATGTCCTTAGGTGTCTGAGGATGATGCAGCAAAGCCCTCCATTATAGGCCGGGTCGGCTTTTCCGGCGAATCCGGGCGTTTCGGGGCCCCGACGGGGCCTAAACTCGGCCTCCGTGTCCCTGCTCAAATCCGCCTCCACCGTCTCCCTGCTGACCCTCGCCTCGCGGATCACGGGCCTCGTGCGCGACGTGCTCTTCGCCTCGGTTTTCGGCGTCAGCGCGCTCACCGACGCCTTCAACGTCGCGTTCCGCATCCCGAACCTGTTCCGGCGGGTCTTCGGCGAAGGCGCTTTCAGCCAGGCCTTCGTGCCGGTGCTGGCTGCCCGCAAGACCGAAGAGGGCGACGAGGGCGCCCGCCAGCTCATCGACCATGTCGCCACGCTGCTGACCTGGACGCTGGTGATCGTGTGCGTGGCCGGCGTGGTCGGCGCGCCGCTGCTGGTCTGGGCCATGGCCAGCGGGCTGCCGGGCTTCGAGGCGGCCGTGGTCATGACGCGGTGGATGTTCCCGTACATCGGCTTCATGTCGCTGGTGGCGCTGGCGGGCGGCATTCTCAACACCTGGCGCAAGTTCGCGGTGCCGGCGGCGTCGCCGGTGCTGCTGAACGTGGCGCTGATCCTGTCGATCCTGGTCGGCGCGCCGCTCTTCAGGCACTGGGGCATCGAGCCGATCTACGCCCAGTGCGTGGGCGTCATGGCCGGCGGCGTGCTGCAGCTGGCCCTGCAGATTCCCGCATTGCGCAAGCTGGGGCTGTTGCCGCGCCTGGGCCTGAGCCTGCGGGCCCTGCGCACCGCCTGGACCGATCCGAACACGCGCAAGGTGCTCAAACTGATGCTGCCCGCGCTGCTGGGCGTGAGCGTGGCGCAGATCTCGCTGCTCATCAACACGCAGATCGCCTCCCATCTGGCGGTGGGTAGCGTCACCTGGATCACCAATGCCGACCGGCTGATGGAATTCCCCACCGCCATGCTCGGCGTGGCGCTGGGCGTGGTGCTGATGCCGCAGCTGGCCGGCGCCCGCGCAGCCAAGGACGACGCGCGCTATTCCTCGCTGCTCGACTGGGGCCTGCGCCTCGTGGTGCTGCTGTCGGCGCCGTGCGCCATCGCCTTGCTGCTCTTCGCCAAGCCGCTGGTGGCGGTGCTCTTCCACAACGGCGCGTATTCGGGCGAGGACGTGGGCCGGACCACCCTGGCGCTGATGGGTTACGGCGTCGGCCTCGTCGGCATCGTGGCCGTGAAGGTGCTCGCGCCGGGCTACTACGCCAAGCACGACACGCGCACGCCGATGCTCATCGCGGTGGGCGTGCTGGTGCTGACGCAGATCCTCAACGTGTTCCTGGTGCCGGTGCTGCAGCACGCGGCGCTCACGCTGACCATCGCCATCGGGGCGCTGGTGAATTCGGCCTGGCTGCTGGTCGGGCTGATCCGCCGCGGCAGCTACAAGCCCGAGCCGGGCTGGGGGCGGTTCGCGCTGCAGGTCGTCGCGGGCACGGCGGTGCTCGCGGGCCTGCTGGTCTGGGGCTCGGCGCATTTCGACTGGGTTGCCCTGCGCGAGCAGCGCCTGCTGCGCATCGGCCTGCTGGCCGCGCTGATCGCCGGCTCGGCGCTGCTGTATTTCGGCGTGCTGGCGGCGGTCGGCGTGCGGCTGCGCAGCTTCATCCGCCGCTGAGGCCCCGCCGGGCTTTCCAGGCGGGCGCAATCCGCGTGTGCCCCTTCTTGACGCTCCGGAAATGCTCCTCTACAAAGCCACATGACGTTCAGCTTTCAGGTTCCAACCGCCCTGGAGTATTTCGAGTCGCTGGTCCGCAGCGACGAACAGTTTCCGCTGCTCGAAGCCGCCGCCAGCCTGGCGCAGGACGAATACCCCGATCTCGACGTGCAGCAGGTGCTGGGCGACGTCGACCAGCTCCTGGCGCGCCTGCGCCGCCGCCTGCCGGCAGACGCCGCGCCGCTGGCCCGTCTGCGGGCGCTGAACCAGTTCTTCTTCAACGACCTGAACTTCGGCGGCAACGTCAACGACTACTACGACCCCGACAACAGCTACCTGAACGCCGTGCTGCGCACCCGCCGCGGCATCCCGATCTCGCTGGCCGTGCTCTGGATGGAGCTGGCGCAGGGCCTGGGCCTGCAGGCGCGCGGCATCGGTTTTCCCGGCCACTTCATGCTCAAGGTGACGCTGCCCAAGGGGCAGGTGGTGATCGACCCGTTCACCGGCAAGTCGTTGTCGCGCGAGGAGCTGGGCGAGCGGCTTGAGCCCTACAAGCGCAGCAACGGCCTGGTCGGCGACTTCGACGTGCCGCTGGGCCTGTACCTGCAGCCCGCCAGTTCGCGCGAAATCATTGCCCGCATGCTGCGCAACCTGAAGGAAGTGCACCACGCGCAGGAAGACTGGCAGCGTGTCATCGCCGTGCAGGACCGCCTGATCGCGCTGCTGCCCAGTGCCTGGGGCGAGTACCGCGACCGCGGCATCGCGCACGCGGAGCAGGGCAACACGGCATCGGCCGTGCGCGACCTCGAAACCTACCTGGCGAAGGCCGAGGACGCCCTGGACATCGACGCGATCGCCGAGCGCGTCGCCGCCCTGCGCCGCATGGCGAACTGAAATGAGCATGCAGGCCGGCGTGAGCCCCGCGCCCGACCTGGGCACGCTGCATGAATTCCACGGCGTGCAGCCCGTGCTGCCGGTGTCCGACGTCACCCGCGCCGCGCGCTGGTTCCGCGACGTGCTGGGCTTCGAGCTCGACTTCATCGCCGGCGAGCCGCCCAGCTACGCCAGGGTGAAGAAGGGCGATCGCAGCTACGGCGACCCGGTCTATCTGCGCCTGTGGCAGTGCAACGCGCGCGAGGCCAAACCCTGGCGCGGCGAGATCGTGATCCACGTCGGCAAGGACATCGACGGCCTGCATGCCGCCTACGTGAAGCGCGGCGTGGTGGTCATCGAGCCGCCTGCCTCCCAGCCCTGGGGGCTGCGCGAATTCGCGATCCGGGAGCCGGACGGCCATGTGCTGCGCTTCTGCGGCTATCTGCCCTGAAACCTCAATTTCAGAAACACAAAATTACAAATGGATCGATGCAATCGCGTCGATCCGGCTTCCGCTCGTCCGACGTGTGAACAGGAGCAGGCAGATTCCGATGCCGCTTCACCACCATCAACCTTCAGGAGAAACGACATGCGATTCATGATTCTGGTCAAGGCCAACGCCGATTCCGAAGCCGGCGTGATGCCCAGCACCGAAATCCTCACCGCCATGGGCAAGTTCAACGAAGAACTGGTCAAGGCCGGCGTGCTGCTGGCGGGCGAGGGCCTGCATCCCAGTTCCAAGGGCGTGCGCGTGCGCTGCGAGGGCCCGACCAAGCGCACCGTCATCGACGGCCCCTTCGCCGAGACCAAGGAGCTGCTGGCCGGCTTCTGGCTGTTCCAGTGCAAGTCGAAGGAGGAGGCCATCGAGTGGATCAAGCGCAGCCCCTTCCAGGAAGGCGAGATCGAGATCCGCCAGGTGTTCGAGGCCGCCGATTTCGGCGACTCCATGACCCCCGAACTGCTCGCCCAGGAAGACCGCCTGCGCGCCGAGACCGAGGCCCGCACCAAGGCCGGTGGCTGAACCGGCCGCCCGTGCAACCCGACCGAACCCAAGGAGACGCACCATGCGATTCATGCTGCTGATGATTCCCCACGGCTACGAGACCGCCGCGCCCGGCACCATCCCCGACGACGTCGAGGCGGTGTCGGCCATGATGGCCTACAACGAGTCGCTGCAGAAGGCCGGCGTGCTGGTCAGTTGCGACGGCCTGCACCCGCCCTCCATGGGCGCGCGGGTGAGCTTCAAGAACCGCAAGCCCAAGGTCGTCGACGGCCCCTTCGCCGAGGCGAAGGAGGTGCTGGGCGGCTTCTGGATCATCGACGTGCCCTCGCGCGCCGCCGCCATCGAATGGGCCAGCCGCTGCCCCGGCGGCGACAACGAGGTCATCGAGGTGCGCCAGATCCAGGAGATGGAAGACTTTCCGGCCGACGTGCAGGCGGTGGCCGGCGAATTCACGTCGATGCAGACGGTGAAGAAGCCCGGGGCATGAACCTGGGCGAGGGCCGCGCCGACGTTGCCGCGATCCACCGCACCATCGAGGCGGTGTGGCGGATCGAGTCCGCGAAGATCATCGCCACCGTCGCGCGCATGGTGCGCGACGTGGGGCTGGCCGAAGAGCTGGCCCAGGACGCGCTGGTCTCGGCCCTGGAGCAATGGAGCGAATCGGGCGTGCCCGACAACCCCGCCGCCTGGCTCACGGCCGTGGCCAAGCGCCGCGCCCTCGACCGCCTGCGCCATCTGCAGCTGGCCGAGCACAAGGCCGGCGAGATCGGCCGCGAGCTCGACGCCCGGCACGAGATGGCGCAGGACGACTTCGCCGAGGCCGTCGATGCCGCGCTGGACGACGACATCGGCGACGACCTGCTGCGGCTGGTGTTCACCGCCTGCCACCCGGTGCTCTCGACCGAGGCGCGGGTGGCGCTCACGCTGCGGGTGATGGGCGGCCTGACCACCGACGAGATCGCGCGCGCCTTCCTCGTGCCCGAGGCCACGGTGGCGCAGCGCATCGTGCGCGCCAAGCGCACCCTGGCCGAGGCGCGCGTGCCCTTCGAGGTGCCGCGCCGGCACGAACTCGAGGCGCGGCTGGCCTCGGTGCTGGAGGTGATCTACCTGGTCTTCAACGAAGGCTACTCGGCCACCGCCGGCGACGACTGGATGCGCCCCGCATTGTGCGAAGAGGCGCTGCGCCTGGGCCGCATCGTAGCCGAGCTGGTGCCGAAGGAATCGGAAGTGCACGGGCTGGTCGCGCTGATGGAAATCCAGGCCTCGCGCACCGCCGCGCGCATGGGGCCCTCGGGCGAGCCGGTGCTGCTGCTGGAGCAGAACCGCGCGCGCTGGGACCAGATGCTGATCCGCCGCGGGCTCGCCGCACTCGCGCGAGCCGAGTCGCTGGGCGGGGCGCTCGGCCCCTATGCGCTGCAGGCCGCCATCGCCGCCTGCCACGGCCGCGCGCGCACCGCCGGCGAAACCGACTGGGGCCGCATCGCCGCGCTCTACGATGCGCTGGCCGAACTCACACCGTCGCCCATCGTCGAGCTCAATCGCGCGGTGGCGTTGTCGATGGCCTTCGGCCCGGCGGCCGGGCTGGATGTGGCCGATGCGCTGCTGGACGAGCCCGCGCTCAGGGGCTACCACCTGCTGCCGACCGTGCGCGGCGACCTGCTCTTCAAGCTCGGCCGCCTCGACGAGGCGCGCCGGGAGTTCGACCGCGCCGCGGCGCTCACTCGCAACACCCGCGAACGTGCGCTGCTGCTGGCGCGCGCCCGGGCTTGTACTTGACTCGCCCCCAAGGCTTCGCGCACTTCGTGTCGCTGCGCCAACCCCCTTCCGGGGGCGATACCTGCGGCCTGGCGGAGCCGGTTCCGCGGTATCTCTGGAAGAAAGGGGCGCGCTTGAACTGAACCACACCTGAATCTGCTGCGAGTCGCGCCGGAGGACAATGCGCGCCATGCTGCGCACCCCCTCCCTCCGCTTCCTGTGCGTTTCCGGCCTGGCCCTGCTGCCGACCGCCTCGGCCCTGGCCCAGTTCGATCCCGCCAAGGTGTGGACCGAGCCGCCGGCCATTGCCGCGCGCTTTCCCGATCCGCCGGTGAGCTACGCCACGCCTGGCTTTCGCCCGGGCCGCACCGACTTCCCCTCGCATGCCGAGATGCTGGCCTTCCTGGACGAGCTGGCGCGCCAGTCGCCCAACGTGCGCGTCGAGCGCATCGGGACATCGCAGCAGGGCCGCGAGATGCCGCTGGTGGTGCTGGCCGAACAGGGCCGCGTCGACCCGGCCCGGCCCACGGTGATGGTGATCGGCCAGCAGCATGGCAACGAGCCGGCCGGCGGCGAGGCGGTGCTGGCGTTGGCGCAGCAGTTCGCCTCCGAGCCGGGCTCGGCGCTGCTGAAGAAGGTCAATCTGGTCCTGGTGCCGCGCGGCAACCCCGACGGCGCCGAGCGCTTCACCCGCGTCACCGCCAACGGCATCGACGTGAACCGCGACCACCTGCTGCTGCGCACGCCCGAGGCCCGCGTGATCGCGGCGGCCACCCTGCGCTACGCGCCGCAGGTGGTGCTCGACCTGCACGAGTTCACAGTCGGCGGCCGCTGGATCGACAAGTTCGGCGCCGTCATGAAATACGACGGCCTGCTGCAGCCGGCCACCGTGGGCAACCTCGACGCCGCCATCGCCGCGAGCGCGCAGCGCGACTACGTCGACGCCATCCAGGCCGCCTTCGCGCGCGCGGGCCTGCAGGGCTTCAAGTACCACACCACTTCCGGCGGCAAGGCGGACGACCGCACCGTGTCGATGGGCGGCGTGCAGCCCGACACCGGCCGCAACGTGAGCGCGCTGCGCCAGGCCGTGAGCCTGCTGCTCGAGGTGCGCGGCGTGGGGCTCGGCCGCGCGCATTTCGCGCGCCGCGTGCATACGCAGGTACTGGCGGCCACCACCGTGATCGAAACGGCGGCGCGGCAGGGGCCGGCGCTGATGCAGCTCACCGCCCAGGCCGGCCAGCGCGCGAAGGCCCAAGCCTGCCAGGGCGACGTGGTGGTCGAGGCCTGGCAGACGCCGACGCGGCAGCGCCTCGACTTCCTCGATGCCAGGACCGGCGAGGACAAGGCCGTCGACGTCGACTGGCGCGCCGCCGAGCCGCTGAAGATCGTCAATGCGCGCCCGCGCCCCTGCGGCTACCTGCTCGCTTCGAGCGAGACTGTGGCCGTGCAGCGCCTGCAGATGCTGGGCGTGCGCGTGGAGCGCATCGACAGCGCGGCACCGTGGTCGGTGGAGCGCTACGAAATCCTTTCGCAGACCGACGGCCAGCGGCAGGACGCGCGCGGCGCCATCGAGGATGGCGAGGCGATCCGCGCCTTCCGCGTGCGGCTGCGCCATGGCCGTGCGGTGGTGCAGCCGGGCAGCTTCTACGTGTCGCTGGCACAGCCGCTGTCGCCGCTGGTCAGCGCGGCGCTGGAGCCCGATTCGCAGAACAGCTATGCCGCCAACCGGCTGCTGGAGATCGGCGACGACAGGCTGCTGCGAGTGCCGGGGCCGGCCCCTGCGGGTGTCTGGCACTGAGCGGTGTCAGGCGCGGGAAGAGGGGCCCGCTTCCGAAGGCGAACCCGGCAGCCCGAACTGGTGCCACGCGCGGCGCAGCTGCGTGTCGGAGCCGAAGCCCGACTGCTCCGCCGCCCGCGTCACGCTGGCACCCGAGGCCAGCGCCAGTTGGGCCGTCGCGAGCCGCAGCCGCCGCAGGTAGGCCAGCGGCGCCACGCCCGCATGCTCGACGAAGAGCCGTGTGAGGTGCCGCGCCGACGTATGCGCCACCTCGGCCATGCGCGGCACGTTCCAGTCGGCCTGTGGTTGCTCGCTCACGGCGTCCTGCACGCGGTGCAGCGCGGCGTGCAGATGGTTGCGATGGGCGAGGAAGGGCGAGAGTTCCGGATCGTGTGGCCCCCGGCGCAGCGGCATCACCATCGACTGCGCGACCTGCGCCGCGAGCGCCTCGCCGCACAACTCGCCGATGCGATGCAGGATCAGGTCGATGCCGGTGGTCACGCCCGCGCTGCTGTAGAGCGGCGGATCGATCACGAACACCCGGTTGCTCACCACCTCGCAGCGCGGCTCCACCTCGCGCAGCTCGCCCAGGTGATGGTGGTGCGTGGTGGCGCGCCGGCCCGCCAGTGCCCCGGCGTGCGCCGCCAGCACTGCGCCGGCGCACACCGTCACCAGCTCCAGCCGGCCGCGCTCGAAGCGCAGGCCGCGCAGCCAGTGCAGCAGATCCTGCGTCTCAGGGTTGTCGATGGCGATGGCGTCGCCGGGCAGGCCCACCAGCACGACCCAGCCGGGGCCGTCCCAGGCCGTGGGCAGCGGCGAGAGCCCGGCCAGAGCCACGCCCACCGAGCCCATGGCCGTCGGCCGCGGGCTGGCGAATTCGATGGCGAAGCGCTCGGCCCGCCCCGCCGCGCGCAGCCGCTGATTGGCGATGCGCAGCGCCTCCGCCGGCCCGGCCCAGTCGAGCACGAGGCTGCCGGGCAGAAGGACGAAGACTACGCGGATTGGGGCGGGCTCGGGTTGCTGCGGTTCCATTCGTAGTCCATCTGGCGCGCGGTGCGCTCGGCGAGTTCGAGCCCGGCCAGCCGTTCGACGAGGTGCAGGCTCATGTCGATGCCGGCGCTGATGCCCGCGGAGCTGACGATGCGGCCGTTGTCGACCCAGCGCACGCCCTCGCGCACGTCGAGCGAGGGGAAGCGCTCGCGCAGATCGGCGATGTCTTCCCAGTGGGTGGTGACGGCGTCGTTCGTCACCACGCCGCTGGCGGCAAGCAGGAAGGCGCCGGTGCAGACGGACGCGACGATCTTCGCTTCGGCGGCGGCGCGGGCGATCCAGCGCAGCGTCTCGGGGCTGGCCATCGGCACGTCGACCACGCCGCCGGGGACGATCAGCACGTCGGCTGGCGGGCTGCCGGCCAGTGCGTGGTTCGCCAGCAGCTGCAGGCCGGCGCGCGCCTGTACGGGCTGGCCTGCGGCGGCGAGCGCTACCGAGGCGACCTCGAACGGTGCCGCCGAGTCCGGCCGCATCCGCTGCCCGACCCGGCTCGCGGTGGTGAACACCTCGAAGGGGCCGGCGAAGTCCAGCGCTTCCACGCCGTCGAAGGCGAGGATCAGCACGCGCAGGCTGGCGCTGTCGCTCATGCCGCCGCCCGTTCCAGCGCCTGCGCCACGGTGCAGACGGTGGCGAACCGGCCATGCAGCACGGCGGCCGTGCGGGCCTTGATGTCGGCGGCGGCCAGCGGGCTGCCGTCCGGATGCTTCATGTCGAAGGTGAGGGTGGCGTTGGTGACGTAGTCCACCTCCCAGCCCAGGTCGGAGGCGTGGCGGGTGGTGGTCTCGCAGCATTGCTCGGTGCGGATGCCGCTCACGATCAGCCGGCCGATGCCATTCTGCGTGAGCCACACGTCCAGTCCGCTGTTGACCAGCGCGCTGTGGCGGTGTTTGGTGAAGGTGGCGGCGGCGTCGAAGGCGGCCAGCCCGCCGATGGGGCGAACATGGCCCGATTCGACCGCGAAGGGGTTGCTGGCGTCTGAGGGCTCGTCGGTGTGGAAGATCCGCACGATGGGCAGGCCCGCGGCGGCGGCGCCTTCGATCAGCGCGTTCTGCGCCGCGAAGTAGGGCGCGGCCTGGCTTTCGTTCCAGTAGGCGCGCTGGCGGAACGACTCCTGGGCGTCGATCACTATCAGACAGGTTTTCATGGCGGGGCTCGCGGGCGGGAGCGGAGTGGATGATGCCGCTCATTCTTGCGGCGCGCCAGCTTCCGGTCCGCTCGGCGCCGGACCGGAATCGATCAGATCAGGACATCGGCGAGGCGCAAGCCCGTCAGACCAGCGAAGCCGCCTGCAGCTCTTTCTTCAGGTACGCGTAGTACAGCGGCGCCGCCACCAGCCCCGCGGGCCCGAAGACCGCCTCGGCCACGAACATCACCGCCAGCAGCTCCCACACGCTCATCTGCGTGCGCGCGCCCACCACCTTGGCGTTGATGACGTACTCGGCCTTGTGGATCACGATCAGGAAGATCAGGCAGGCCGCGGCCGTGACCGGCGACACCGACAGCCCCACCAGCGTGATCACCGAGTTGCAGACCAGGTTGCCCACGATCGGCACCAGGCCGGCCAGGAAGGTGAGGGTGATGAGCGCCGGCGTGTAGGGCAGGTGCGCGTCCCACAGCGGCATGACGAAGAGCAGGAAGATGGCCGTCAGCAGCGTGTTGAAGGCCGCGATCCAGAACTGGGCCGCCACGATCTGGGCGAAGGCCTCGCCGAAAGTCTGCACGCGCCGGTGCAGCTGTTCGGCCAGCGGCAGGCGCCGCAGCGGCGCGTGGGCCACGGCGGCCAGGCTGCCGATGATCAGGCCCACATACGAGAAAAGAATGCCGTGCAGCCACGCGCGCCCGGCCACGGCCAGCGAGCCGGCCTGCGCGCGCAGGTAGTTGGCGATCACGCGCTGCACCTCGGCCGCGCCCTCGGGCAGGTAGACAGCGATCTCCACCGGCAGCTTGGAGCGCAGCTCCAGCACGGTGCGCGCGGTGTAGTCGAGCAGCTCGCGGTACTGGTCGGGCGCATCGACGATGTATTCGCGGGCCTGCGACAGCCCCAGCGTGATCAGCGCGATGGGCGCCAGCAGCACCACCGTGACGGCCACCACGCCGGCCCAGCCCTGGGCGCTGCCGGGCCGCCTGGCCAGCGCCGGAATGCGCCCCAGCCCCGAGGCGAGCAGGCGCGCGAACCAGCGCGTGACGAGAAAGCCGATGCAAACGCACAGAAGCCCCGGCAGCAGGTGCTCCCACATCACCAGCATCAGGGCGCCCAGCATCAGCAGGTAGCTGGCGATGGTCACGCCGCGCGGGGCGGCGGGGCGGATGGTGGAGGACGCCGATGAGGCGATGGGCGAGGGCTGCGGCTTGTTGGCCATCCGGTGCGGGTGCGTGCTCTGTTCTTCGAAAAAAGTGGACGCAGCGGCCGGCGGTCAGCCGACGACCACGGCCGCGCCTTCGCCGCGCTCGGCGATCACGCCGATCTCGTGCACCGTCTCGCCGGCGGCACGCAGCGTGGCGGCGCAGGTAGCGGCTTCGGCGGCGTCGATGACCACCACCATGCCGATGCCGTTGTTGAAGGTACGGTTCATCTCGATGTCGTCGATGCCGGCCACCTTCTGCAGCCACGCGAACAGCTCGGTCTGCGGCCAGCTGCCCTTCTTCAGGTGGGCGGCCGTGCCTTCAGGCAGCACGCGCGGGATGTTCTCGAGCAGGCCGCCGCCGGTGATGTGGGCCAGCGCCTTGATCGGGTGCTTGCCCAGCGCCTCGAGCACCGGCTTCACGTAGAGGTGGGTGGGCTCCATCACGGCTTCGCGGAAGGGCTTGCCGTCGAGGGTGGCGGGCAGGCCGCTGCCGGCGCGCTCGATCACCTTGCGCACCAGGCTGAAGCCGTTGGAGTGCACGCCGGCCGAGGCCAGGCCCAGCACCACGTCGCCGGGCTTGACGTTCTGGCCCGTGAGGATCTTCGACTTCTCGACCGCACCGACCGCGAATCCCGCCAGGTCGTATTCGCCGGCCGGGTACATGCCGGGCATTTCGGCCGTCTCGCCGCCGATGAGCGCGCAGCCCGAGAGCTCGCAGCCGCGGGCGATGCCGCCGACGACCGCAGCGGCCGTGTCCACGTCGAGCTTGCCGCAGGCGAAGTAGTCGAGGAAGAAGAGGGGCTCGGCGCCCTGCACCAGCACGTCGTTGACGCTCATGGCCACCAGGTCGATGCCGACCGTGTCGTGCATGTTCCATTCGAAGGCCAGCTTGAGCTTGGTGCCCACGCCGTCGGTGCCGCTCACGAGCACCGGCTCCTTGTAGCGCTTGGGCACCTCGAACAGGGCACCGAAGCCGCCGATGCCGGCCAGCACGCCTTCGCGCAGGGTTTTCTTCGCCAGCGGCTTGATGCGGTCGACCAGGGCGTCGCCTGCATCGATGTCGACGCCGGCGTCCTTGTAGCTGAGCGGGGTGGGCGTGGAGGAGGTCATGGGTGGTCGGTGTCGGGAAGGACGCGAAAGGACGTGAAGGGTGGGGCGAAAGGGGCGCCGGCAACCATGGTGGCCGGGCCGATAGAATTCCCGATGATTTTAAGGGCCCCCGCGGCCCCCTCCATGAACCTTCCCGGGATGAAACAGCTCGCGCTCGATATCGGCATTGCGACGGGCCCCAGCTTCGACGCCTTTTTCGCCGGCCCCAACGAGGCGGCTCTGCGGCACCTGCAAGTGTGGGTGGGCGGCGCCGGCAGCCCCGCGCTGCACTCGCCGGTGCCCACCTACCTGTGGGGCGACGGCGGCAGCGGCAAGACCCATCTGCTCGAATCGGTGCGTGTCGCACTGCGCGAGCAGGGCGCCAGCGTGGGCTGGCTGCACGCCGGTCTGCTGGAGCCGCCCGAGTTCGACGAGCGCTGGGGCGCCGTCCTGCTCGACGACGTGCACCTCTACACCGCCGTGCAGCAGCACGCGGCCTTCAACTGGTTCGTCAACGCCCAGACGCTGCAGCGCGGCGTGGTCGCCGCCGGCGCATTGCCGCCGGCCGACCTGCCGCTGCGCGAGGACCTGCGCACCCGCCTCGGCTGGGGCCATGTGTTCCACATGCAGGTGCTCAGCGAAAGCGAACGCCGCGCGGTGCTGCGCCAGGCCGCCGACGCGCGCGGCGTGATGCTGTCGGACGACGTGCTCGACTACATGCTCCACCGCTTCAGCCGCGACCTCGGCAGCCTGATGGAGCTGCTCACGCAGCTCGACGGCTACGCCCTGCAGACGCAACGCGCGATCACCATTCCGCTGATCCGCTCCATGCTCGAGAACGAATAGAAGAGCGAACAAGGCTTCCAACAACAAATGATCAAGAAATTCATCGACAAGCTGCTCGGCAAGGGTGCCGGCGGCACGCAGGGCAAGAGCCGCTTCGGCAAGCGCCAGGAGGTGCCGGCCGAGGTCCACGGAATCGATCCGGCCCTGGTCGACGAGCGTGCGAAGAACGTGGTGACGACGCTTCAGCAGGCAGGCTACGAAGCCTATGTGGTGGGCGGCGCGGTGCGCGACCTGCTGCTGGGCCTGCGCCCCAAGGACTTCGACGTGGCCACCAACGCCACGCCGGAGCAGGTGAAGGCGCTGTTCCGCCGCGCATTCATCATCGGGCGGCGCTTCCGCATCGTGCACGTGGTGTACGGCCGCGGGCGCGAGCACGAGGTGATCGAGGTCTCGACCTTCCGTGCCTACATGGACAACGCTGCCGCCGAGCAAGTGGCCGGCAACGAGCGCACCAGCAAGGGCGAGCTCGCGAGCATGAAGCACGCGGTGGACGCCAGCGGCCGCGTGCTGCGCGACAACGTCTGGGGTCCGCAGGAAGAAGACGCCGCGCGCCGCGACTTCACCGTGAACGCCATGTACTACGACCCGGCCAACCAGGTGGTGGTGGACTATCACAACGGCATCAAGGACGCCCAGAAGCTCACCCTGCGCATGATCGGCGACCCGGCCACGCGCTACCGCGAAGACCCGGTGCGCATCATCCGCGCCATCCGCTTCTCGGCCAAGCTCGCGGCCCTGGGCTTCAAGCTGGAGGCCAAGACGGCCGCCCCGCTGGTCGAGTCGAGCAAGCTGCTGGCCGACGTGCCGCAAAGCCGCCTGTTCGACGAGATGCTCAAGCTGCTGCAGACCGGCCACGCCATCGCCACGGTCGAGCAGCTCAGGAAGCTCGGCCTGGCCCGCGGCATCTATCCGCTGCTCGACGTGGTGGTGGAACGCGCCGACCAGCCCTTCGTGAAGGCCGCCCTGCAGGACACCGATCGCCGCGTGGGCGAGGGCAAGCCCGTGGCGCCCAGCTTCCTGCTGGCCTGCGTGCTCTGGGCCGACGTGCGCGACGGCTGGGCCCAGCGCCAGGAAGGCCGCAACGGCCAGCGCGCGCAGCCGCCGTTCCCGGCGCTGCAGGACGCCATCGACGACGTGTTCAATGCGCGCATCGGCGACGTGTCGGGCCGCGGCAAGCTCGCGGCGGACATGCGCGAGATCTGGATGATGCAGCCGCGCTTCGACAAGCGCACCGGCTCCACGCCCTACAGCCTGGTCGAGCAGGCGCGCTTTCGCGCCGCCTTCGACTTCATGCGCCTGCGCGCCGACGTGGGCGAGGTGAGCGAAGCCATCGCCGAGTGGTGGCAGGAATTCAGCACCGCCGACGACGTGCGCCGCACCGACCTGCTGGAGCAGGTGCGCGAGGAGCAGAAGGTGCGCCAGCGCGTGCGGGTGCGCGAGACGCCCCAGCCCCCGAAGCCGCGCGGCGAGCTGGCGGGACGCCGCGCCGCCGATGCGGGTCGGGATGCGGGCCGGAATGACGAGGGCGACGAGGTCGAGACCGCGGCCGTGCCGCCCGATGGGGAAGCCGTGGCGCCGCGCAAGCGCCGGCGCCGGCGCAAGCCGCGCACCGGAGGTGGCGGCGGTGGTGAGGGCGGCGCAAGCGCTGCAGGCGCATGACGAACAAGCCCGACCGGTCCAGGGGCGACGGCAGGAAAGGGAGCGCGCCCCGCGCTCCCGCGGGCAAGCGCGCTGCGATGCCACCCGCGAAGCGCCCTCCGGCCCGGCCCTCTGGCGGTTCGCCTGCGCGCCGTCCGAAGGAGGACTACCCGACCGTGCAGGCCTTCATCGCCATCGGCGCCAACCTGGGCGACGCCCAGGCGGCGGTGAAGGCGGCCATGGAGGCCATCGGCACCATCGAGCGCACCGTGGTCACGGCGCGCTCGTCGCTGTACCGCAGCGCGCCCATCGAATCCTCGGGGCCCGACTACATCAATGCCGTGGTGGCGGTGCGCACCGGCCTGACGGCCGAGGCATTCCTCTCGGAACTACAGCTGCTCGAAGAGCAGGCCGGCCGCGAGCGGCCCTTTCCCAACGCGCCGCGCACGCTCGACCTCGACCTGCTGATGCACGGCAATTCGGTGAAGGACACACCCAAGCTGAGCCTGCCGCATCCCCGCATGCGGGAGCGGGCCTTCGTGCTCAAGCCGCTGGCCGAAATCGCCCCCGACAAGGTGCCGCGCGCGGCGCTGGCGCGGGTTTCGGACCAGGTCATCGAGCGCATCCGCGGCTGACCGGCGGCCGGGCGAGAGCCCGCCCGGCCGGCCCGATACCGCCCTCCCGGTACACTTGCACGGTTTTTCATCACGCTGTCACACGCTTGTGGCAGGCAAGTCCCGAGATCCCAGGAGAGCGCCACCCATGTTCGGCAAGCTGCTGCCCCGCGAGGGGAATTTTTTTGAGATGTTCAACCAGCACGCCGAGCGCATCGTCGAGGCGGCGCGGGCGTTCGAGCAACTGGTGACCAACTACAGCGACGTGCACCTGCGCGAGCAGTACAACCGCGACGTCGACAACGCCGAGCGCGCCGCCGACCGCGTGACGCACGACGTCAACCGGCTGATCCACAAGACTTTCATCACGCCCATCGACCGCGAGCAGATCCACAAGCTCATCAACACGATGGACGACGTGGCCGACCTGATCCAGGACTCGGCCGAGACCATGGCGCTGTACGACGTGCGCCACATGACCGAGGAAATCGTGCGCCTCACGTCGCTGAGCGTGAAGTGCTGCGACCGCCTGAAGGACGCCGTGAAGTTCCTCGGCCGCATCGCCGACCCGGCGGTGGCCGAGGCCACCCTCAAGACCTGCGAGGAGATCGACCGCCTCGAGTCCGACGCCGACCGTGTGATGCGCAGCGCCATGAGCAAGCTGTTCCGCGAGGAGCCCGACGTGCGCGAGGTGATCAAGCTCAAGGCGATCTACGAGCTGCTGGAGACGATCACCGACAAGTGCGAGGACGTGGCCAACGTGATCGAGGGCATCGTCCTCGAGAATTCGTAAGCGGGCAGCGACCGATGGCAACGGTTCAGGTCGCCCTCTGGGTGGTTGTGGTGCTGGTCGCTCTGGCGATCCTGTTCGACTTCATGAACGGATTCCACGACGCCGCCAATTCGATTGCGACGGTGGTCTCCACCGGGGTGCTCCGGCCGGGGCAGGCCGTGGTCTTCGCGGCCTTCTTCAACCTGGTCGCGATCTTCATCTTTCATCTGAGCGTGGCCGCCACGGTGGGCAAGGGCATCGCCCAGCCCGGGGTGGTCGACGTGCACGTGGTGTTCGGCGCGCTCGTCGGCGCCATCAGCTGGAACCTAGTGACCTGGTACTACGGCATTCCGAGCAGCTCGTCGCATGCGCTGATCGGCGGCATCGTGGGTGCCGTGATCGCCAAGACCGGCACCAGCGGCCTCGTCGCCTCCGGCATCTGGAAGACGGTGGCGTTCATCTTTGTCTCCCCGCTGCTGGGCTTCCTGCTGGGCTCGCTGATGATGGTCGTGGTGGCCTGGGGCTTCCGCCGCGCCACTCCGTCGCGCATCGACCGCTGGTTCCGCCGGCTGCAGCTGGTCTCGGCCGGCGCCTACAGCCTGGGCCACGGCGGCAACGACGCGCAGAAGACCATCGGCATCATCTGGATGCTGCTGATCGCCACGGGCTACGCTTCCGCCGGCGAATCGGCGCCTCCGAACTGGGTCATCGTGAGCTGCTATGCCGCGATCGCGCTGGGCACCATGTTCGGCGGCTGGCGCATCGTGAAGACCATGGGCCAGAAGATCACCAAGCTCAAGCCCGTGGGCGGCTTCTGCGCCGAAACCGGCGGCGCGCTGACCCTGTTCCTGGCCACCGCGCTGGGCATTCCGGTGTCGACCACCCACACCATCACCGGCGCCATCGTCGGCGTGGGCTCCACGCAGCGCGCGAGCGCGGTGCGCTGGGGCGTGGCGGGGAACATCGTCTGGGCCTGGATCTTCACGATCCCGGCTTCGGCGTTCGTGGCGGCTATTGCTTACTGGATCAGCATGCAGCTGTTCTGACGGCGGCTACTGCGAAATCTTCCGCCCCTCTTCGATCTGGTGCTCGAAGTAGCGCTGGAAGCTGAAGACGATGCTGGCCATCAGGATCGTGCTGCCGAAGAAGAGGGCCAGCACGACGGCGCCGATGGTGAACCAGTTGGTGCGGCCGGGTTCGGCATCCGCCGGGGCGCTGGCGTTGAAGCGGGCGTTCCACTTCTCGGGTGTCATGAGGCCGTAGACGATGGCCATCAGCGCGCAGCCGGCGATGGTGAAGCCCAGCAGCGGGATCAGCGCCCAGCTCAATCCGTCGTCCACGCCGTACATGCGCATGCGCTCGATGCCGTAGACGCCCAGCGCGGTGGGAATGGGCAGCAACCAGCCGAGCCAGTCGCCCATGCCGCGCAGGTAGAAACGGTGCAGCCCCAGGGGGCCGCCGAGGAAGGAGAGCCAGGCGGCAACGGTCTTGTTTTTCATTCGGGTCTGGTGGTGCTGCCTTCGCCGAGCACCTTTTCCATCAATACGACGTCGCGCCATTCGCCGAACTTCCAGCCACAGTCCTTCAGCACGCCGACGTGCGAGAAGCCCTGGCTGCGATGCACGCCGATGGAGCCCGCGTTGGCCGAGTCGCCGATCACCGCGATCAGCTTGCGCACGCCCGCTGCCTCGGCTGCCTGCGACAGCGCCGCCAGCAGCTTGGCGCCCAGACCCTTGCCGCGTGCTGACTCCGACACGTAGATCGAGTCTTCTGCAGAGAAACGGTATGCGGGGCGTGGCTTGAACCAGTTGCAGTAGGCAAAACCCAACACTTTTCCGTCTTCCTCGGCAACCAGGTACGGCAGGTTCCTGGAGAGCACGTCCGCGCGGCGGGCGGCCATGTCGCTGGGGGAGGGAGGCTCTGTTTCGAAGGTGCCGGTGCCGTGCAGCACGTGGTGGGCGTAGATGGCCGTGACGGCCGCGATGTCTGCTTCGGTGCAGGGGCGGATGGCGAGGGGCATGCGGGTGAAACGGATGGCGTGAGGCCGGAATTCGGACAAAAACGCGGGTCGGGCTATAATCGCGGGCTTTTCAGCGTGTCGCTGGCCGGGTGGCCAGTCGCGTGTCTCGACGCTGGAAGAACATTGTGAGCGGGCCTTTTCCAATCCACGAGGCCTGCTGACCACCCAAGGATAAATCATGGTCGTCATTCGACTCTCCCGCGGCGGCTCCAAAGGCCGTCCGTTCTTCAACATCGTCGTGTCGGACAAGCGCGTTCGCCGCGATGGCCGTTTCATCGAGCGTCTGGGCTTCTACAACCCGATCGCCAAGGAAAACGAAGAAAGCATCCGTATCGCCCAGGACCGTCTGGCGTACTGGAAGAGCGTCGGCGCACAAGCTTCGCCGACCGTTCTGCGCCTGATCAAGCAAGCTGCAGCCGCAGCTCCCAAGGCGGCGGCCTAAGCCGCCCGCACGGCGATGCTGCCCGCACTCGAAGCCGCCGAATTGCCGGCGGATGCGATCGAAGTAGGGCGCATCGCCGATGCCTGGGGCATCAAGGGCTGGTTCAAGGTCCTGCCCCACAGCGCCCAGCCCGAGGCGCTCTTCTCATCGAAGCGCTGGTTCCTGCAGGCTCCCGGAGCCTCGGCGAGCACAGCCTTCCGGCTCGCGATCCGCGAAGCCAAGGAACATTCCGACTGCATCGTCGCCACGTCCGAAGACGTGCCCGACCGCAACGCCGCCGAGGCGCTGCGCGGCGCGCGCGTGTTCGTGCCGCGCTCCAGCTTTCCGACGGCCGGCGACGACGAGTACTACTGGGTCGACCTGATCGGCCTGTCCGTGGTCAACCGCGAAGGAGTGGCGCTCGGCACGGTGCGCGAGCTGCTCGCAACGGGCCCGCAGACCACTCTGGTGCTTGCCGCCGAAGAAGGCGGCAAGGCCATCGAGCGGATGGTGCCCTTCGTCTCGGCTTTCGTCGACAAGGTCGACTTGCCCGGGCGCCTCATCTCCGTCGACTGGCAGCCGGACTACTGACCGGCGCCCCGCGCGGCATGCGCTTCGACGTTCTCACGCTCTTTCCCGAACTTTTCGCGCCCTTCATGGCCAGCGGCGTGACGCGCCGCGCCTACGAGTCGAAGCAGGTCGAAGTGGTGCTGTGGAATCCGCGCGACTTCGCGCAGGGCAACTACAAGCGCGTGGACGACCGGCCGTTCGGCGGTGGTCCCGGCATGGTCATGATGGCCGAGCCCCTGTCCGACTGCCTCGACGCGGCGCTGGCCGCGCGTGGAACCGAAGCGCCGGTCATCCTGTTTTCTCCCATCGGCGAGGTGCTGCGGCACGAGGTGGTCGAGCGCTGGTCGGCAAGCGAGGGCGCCGTGCTGGTGTGCGGCCGCTACGAGGGCATCGACCAGCGTTTCATCGATGCGCGCGTCACCCACCAGATCAGTCTTGGCGATTTCGTGCTTTCCGGTGGCGAGATCGCGGCCATGGCGCTGCTCGATGCGGTGGCGCGGCTGCAGCCGGGCGTGCTCGGGGACGAGGCCAGCCATGTGCAGGACAGCTTCAATCCGGCACTCGACGGCCTCCTCGACTGCCCGCATTACACGCGGCCCGAGCAATGGAACGGGCAGGGCGTGCCGGCGCCGTTGCTCTCGGGCCATCACGCGCAGATCGAGCGCTGGCGGCGCGACCAGCGCCTTGCCATCACGGCCGGGCGGCGCCCCGAGATCATCGACGCGGCCCGTGCGGCGGGACGTCTTGGCAAGGCCGATGAGGCCGCGCTGAAAAAAAAGCTATAATCCCGGGTTCCCCGATCCTCTGTCCGGCCGCGCCCGGTCTTCCCATGGAAGCCAAAGGCGCCTTTTGTGTAGCCCGGCACGATCGAATTTCAGGAAATCATGAACCTCATCCAGACCCTCGAGCAGGAAGAAATCGCCCGTCTCGGCAAGACCATCCCCGAATTCATGCCCGGTGACACGGTCATCGTCAGCGTGAACGTCGTCGAAGGCACCCGCAAGCGCGTGCAGGCCTACGAAGGCGTCGTGATCGCCAAGCGCAACCGTGGCCTCAACAGCGGCTTCACCGTGCGCAAGATCTCCAGCGGCGAAGGCGTGGAGCGTACCTTCCAGACCTACAGCCCGCTGATCGCCGGCATCGAAGTCAAGCGCCGTGGCGACGTGCGCCGCGCCAAGCTGTACTACCTGCGCGACCGCAGCGGCCGTTCGGCACGCATCAAGGAAAAGCTGCCGAGCAAGTCGACGGCTGCGACGGCCGCGTAAAGCAGCCTTCCTGTCGTGCAAGAAAAGCCGCCGTTCTGGCGGCTTTTTGCGTTGTTGCCCCCGCTCAGCGACAACTTTCCGTTTTTCCGCTCTACTTCCGCTCTGTTTCACTCAACCCCGACCCCGGTACCTTTCATCTCTTGACCAACTCATCCATTTCCCCGCAGGCCGCCTCCGCCGAAATCGTCAACGCCGTGGCGCCGCCCACGCTGATGCAATTCGACCCGCGCAAGGTGCCCTTCGTGGCTGGTGAGGTCGAGGGACTGCCGCCGGTGGCTGCGGAGCAGCTGACGGCACAGGCGCTGCGCACGCGTTTCGCCACCCCTCCCGCCTGGACGCCCGAGTTGCGCCGCGAGCCGCGCATGACCGATCGCGTTCCGGCCCAGGCTGCAGTGCTGGTGCCGATCGTGCAGCGTCCGGAGGGCGCGACCGTGCTGCTCACCGAGCGAACCTCGAACCTGTCGACCCACTCGGGCCAGGTCGCCTTTCCCGGCGGCCGCGTCGATCCGGAAGACGCCAACATCGCCGCCGCCGCCTTGCGCGAAGCCTGGGAGGAAGTCGGCCTCTCGGCCCGATACATCGAGGTGCTCGGCAGCCTGCCGACGTACACGACCGTGACCTCCTTCATCGTGACGCCGGTTGTCGCGCTGGTGCAGCCCGATTTCGAGCTGACCATCAACCCCTACGAGGTTGCCGATGCCTTCGAGGTGCCGCTCGCCTGGCTGATGGATCCGGCCAATCATCGTCACCACACCGTGCCAGCACCCGACGGCACCCGGCGCCAGTGGTACTCCATGCCTTACCAGGACGGCCCGGACGAGCGCTTCGTGTGGGGCGCGACCGCCGGCATGCTGCGCAATCTTTACCGTTTTCTGGCGGCTTGAGCCCAGCCTGAATGCGGCCTGAACCTTCAGGCGCTCTCGCTATCATCGAAGGATGAGCTTTTTTGCCATCCTGTGCGCGCTGCTGATCGAGCAGGTGCGGCCGCTGGGCCCGCACAACCCCGTGTACGGCGCGGTGCTTGCGTGGACGCGCTGGACCAGCCGCAACTTCGACGCGGGCAAGCCGCATCACGGATGGATCGCATGGGGGCTCGCTGTATTCGTGCCCACGATTGGCGCACTCGGCGTGCACTGGCTTCTGGTACTTACGCTCGGCCTTCCTTTCGCGGTGCTCTGGAGCATCGCGGTGCTCTACGTCACGCTGGGCTTCCGGCAGTTCAGCCACCATTTCACCGACATCCGCGACGCGCTCGACGAAGGCGACGAGCCCCTGGCGCGCTCGCTGCTGGCGCACTGGCAGGGTGTCGACGCGGCAGATCTGCCGCGCAGCGAGATCGTGCGCCACGTCATCGAGCATTCGGTGATCGCCGCGCACCGCCACGTGTTCGGCGTGCTCGCATGGTTCTCGATCATCGCGGCCGTCGGCCTCGGGCCCGCAGGCGCCGTGTTCTACCGGATGAGCGAGTTCGTCTCGCGCTACTGGGCACACAAGAACGGCGCCGCGGTCCAGCCTTCCAGTGTTTCGGTGCAAGAGGCCGCGGACCGCGCCTGGCACGCCATCGACTGGCTGCCCGCGCGCATCACTGCGCTGGGCTTCGCGGTGGTCGGCAGCTTCGAGGAAGCGATCGACTGCTGGCGCAACGACGCGCAACGCTTTCCCAACGAGAACGACGGGGTGATCCTCGCGGCCACCTCGGGAGCGGTCAATGTGCGTCTGGGCGGCGGCTCGCTGCGGCCGATCCCGGTTGCCGACCCGCTGCCGCGCGCCCAGGCCGGTGAATCGCTGGCCGATGGCCGCCGCACCGACAGCGGCAGCACGCCGGGCCGCGAACCCGAGCCAGGCCATCTGCGCAGCGTCGTGGGCCTTGTCTGGCGCTCGGTGGTGATGTGGATGGTGCTGCTGGCCCTGCTGACCCTGGCTCGCCTGCTCGGCTGAGCGAAAGCGAAGCCATGACCCAGCAACAGCAGCAGCCGGTACCGGCCTTCTGGAGCCCCCGGATCGCCGCGCTCGAGCCCTATGTGCCCGGCGAGCAGCCGCGTATCGCGAACCTCGTCAAGCTCAACACCAACGAGAACCCGTATCCGCCATCGCCGGTTGCGGTGGAAGCCATCCGCCGCGCCGCCGAAGACGGCCTGGAGCGCTACCCGGATCCCACCTCGCTCGCGCTGCGCGAGGCCGTCGCCCGCCGGCATGGCCTGGAGCCCGGCGAGGTCTTCGCCGGCAATGGTTCCGACGAGGTGCTCGCGCACGCCTTCTTCGCGTTCTTCCAGCAGGCCGCCCCCCTGCTGATGCCGGACGTGAGCTACAGCTTCTACAGGGTCTATGCGCAGCTCTACGGCATCGCCTGCGAGCAGCAGCCCGTGGACGAGGGCCTGGGCATCGACGTCGATGCACTCGCGGTTCGTGCGCGCCGGGGGTGCGCGGGCATCGTCATCGCGAATCCGAACGCGCCGACGGGCATCGGACTGCCGCTGTCGCGCATCGAGCAATTGCTCGAAGCCTGCCCCGATCGCGTGGTACTGGTCGATGAGGCGTATGTCGACTTCGGTGGCGAGAGCGCGCTGCCGCTGATCCGCAAGTACCCCAACCTGCTCGTGGTCCAAACCCTCTCGAAGTCGCGCGCATTGGCCGGCTTGCGCGTGGGCTTTGCCTGCGGGCAGGCGCACCTGATCGACGCCCTGGTCCGCGTCAAGGACAGCTTCAATTCGTACCCGCTCGACCGGCTGGCCTCGGCGGGCGCCGTCGCCGCGCTCGAGGACGAAGCCTGGTTCCGCGAGGCCTGCGGCAAGATCGTCGACACCCGCGAGGGCCTGACCCTCCAGCTCGAGGACCTGGGCTTCGAGGTGCTGCCCTCGCAGACCAACTTCGTCTTCGCGCGCCACCCGAAGCGCGATGCGGCCGAACTGGCCGCATCGCTGCGCGAGCGCGCAGTGCTGGTGCGGCACTTCAGGCAGCCGCGCATCGCGCAGTACCTGCGCATCAGCATCGGTACGCGGGAGCAATGCAGCGTGCTAGTGCAGCGGCTGCAGGACATCCTCGACTCGACTCCATGAAAGATTCCCAACCCATGCCGGTCCAGGACTCCGATCCGCGCGCCGAGGCTTGCGCCGCCTTCTGGGAGGCCGTGAGCACCCGGCTCGAAAGCCTGCGGGCCTTGCCTGCCCGTGAGCTGATGGAGGGGCTGAACCAGCTGCTGGAGCCCCATTTCCCGAGGCTGGCGGCCGAGGTGGCCGGCGATCCGCCCGTCTTCAAGCTCGTGCTGACCGCCCATGGCTCGGTGGACGACTTCGAGGACCTGATGATGCTGGTGCAGTCCAGCCCCAGGCTGCCGCGTGTGGAGGTGGAAGCCTTCCGCCAGCGCGCGAGCGATGGCTTCGGCATGCGCATGAACAACTTCGAACTGGCGAACTCCGAGGTGCTGGTCAAGCACGAGCCTTACCGCGGGCGGGTGGCGCTGGAGATCGGCTTCGCCAAGCCGATCCCGATGGACATGCAGGACCACGCACGCCACATGAGCCTCATCATGCTCGACCACGTCCTGGGCGAGTACGACTTCGCTGTGAAGGTGGGCGCGGTCGATTACGTGGAGGCCGATGCGCAGGCTGGTTTCAAGGGCGTGCCGCTCGACGATTTCGTCCCCCTGTTCGACGCCTGCTGGCGGGACGAACTGGGCCACACCGGCGTGTTCGCGCCGGGCGAGCATGCCTGGTCGGGTGTGAGCGCGACGCGCACGGCCGAGGACGGCCGCGAGATCGAGATGATCGTGATGCGCAACGACAGCGCCACCGCGCTGGTGGGCCGTGCCGACCTGTGCCATCGCCTGTCCGTGGCGGTTCCGGTCGAATCGGGCGAGGAGCTGGAAGAGGCTCGCGGCTATGAAGACCGGCTGACGGCGCGGCTGCAGGTGCACGAGGCCGGCTGCTGCACTCACGTGGTGCTGGAGGAGGGCGTGCGCACCATCCACTTCCAGGTGACCGATCCGGACAGCGCGATCACGCAGGCTCAATCGCTGCAGGACGACATGGATCTGGCTGCGACGATGGAACTGGTCTTCGACCCGACCTGGCAGTCGTACCGGGTCTGGCTCGGCTGAGCCTGCGGCCGGCTGCGCTCAGTAGCGCTTCTGGCTGAGTTCTTCGAACAGCTCGCCGTAGATCCTGTAGCGGCTCGCGCTGATGGCGCCCGGCACGTCGGCGGTTTCCACGTTCGCGATCACGCCGCAGCCCGGCTCGTGCAGGTGCGTGCAGTTGTAGAACTTGCAGTCGCCTGCGTGCTCGGCGATGTCGGGCATGAGGCTGGCGAGCTGCATCGGCGCGATGTGGTTCAGGCCGAATTCCTGGAAGCCCGGCGAATCGATCAGGCCGGTGGTGCGGGCCTCGTCGATCCAGTACCAGGTGGTGCTCGTGGTGGTGTGCTTGCCGGAGTTGAGCGCCTGCGAGATCTCCTGCGTCAGCACGGCCGCGCCAGGCACCAGCAGGTTGGTCAGCGTGCTCTTGCCCGAGCCGGACGGGCCCAGTACCAGGGTGGACTTGCCGGCGAGCAGCTTCATCAGCGAGGCGCGGTCCGCCTCCGCCGAAGCCTTCAGCGACAGCGGCAGCACGCCGTGGTGCATGCGTCGATAGGGCGCCAGCCTGGCCCAGGCGCGCTCGAAGGGCTCGACCAGGTCGCTCTTGTTCAACGCGATGATCGGCGCGATGCGCTCGGCCTCGGCGGCGATCAGCGCGCGGGCCAGCTGATGTTCGGAGAACTCCGGCTCCGCGGCGATCAGGATCAGCACATGGTCGAGATTGGCCGCGAATGACTTGGTGCGGATCTCGTCCTGCCGGTAGAAGAGATTGCGCCGCGGCAGCACCTGCTCGATGGTGCCTTCGTCCTCGCTGGCCTGCCAGTGGACGCGGTCCCCGACCACGGCCTGGCTCTTCTTGCCGCGCGGATGGCAGATCAGCCGTTCGCCTGCGGGTGTTTCGACGAGGCAGTGACGCCCGTGGCTGGCGACGACGAGGCCTTCGTGGAGTGCCTTCGCAGCGGCGGCTGCGGGCGCGGCGCGGCCGGGCTTAGCCAAGGGCGCCTTCCATCAGGCGGCGGGCGCGGCGCCGACCAGCGCGTCGGCCTGGCGGGCGCAGTCGAAGTCGGTGGTCGACAGGCCGCCCACGTCGTGCGTGTTGAAGCGCACCACGCAGCGGTTGTAGTGCACCGACAGGTCGGGATGATGATCTTGCGTGTGCGCCACGAAGGCGAGGGCGTTCACGAAGGCGATGGTCTCGAAGTAGTTGGCGAAGCTGAAGGTTTTTTCGATGGCGACATCGGCGCCGTCGCCTGTGAGCTTCCAGCCGTCGAGGCGCGCCAGGCCCGACACGATCTCGGTGGCGCTCAGCGCCTTGCGGGGAGGGAGGTTCTTCCAGTCCTTGGGATTGAACATGCTGCTCATGATGGGCTTCTTCGAGTGAGGGGCGCGGCCGGGTCAGGCCGGGGCTGCCATGCGCGCGAGGCGCTCGGAGGCCGGGGGATGCGAATAGTAGAACTTGACGAACACGGGGTCGGGCGTGAGCGTCGAAGCGTTGTCCTGGTAGAGCTTGAGCAGGGCGGCCGACAGGTCGGCGCCGCTGGTCTGGGCCACCGCATAGGCGTCGGCCTCGAACTCGTGCTTGCGCGACAGCAGCGCGGGCAGCGGCGCTACGAAGAAGCCGAACACCGGCACGGCGAGCATGAACAGCAGCAGCGCCAGCGCGCTGTTGGGCGCCGTCATGTTGGGCTGCACGCCCAGGCCGGCATAGAACCAGACCTGCGTCGACACCCAGCCCAGCAGGGCGAAACCAGCCAGGCTCAGCGCGAACATCGCAATCAGCCGCTTGACGATGTGACGGTGCTTGAAGTGCCCCAGCTCGTGCGCGAGCACTGCTTCGACCTCGCCGGCATTCAGCTGGCGCAGCAGCGTGTCATAGAACACCACGCGCTTGCTGGCGCCGAAGCCAGTGAAGTAGGCGTTGGCATGGGCGCTGCGCGTGCTGCCGTCCATCACGAACAGGCCCTTGGCCGCGAAGCCGCAGCGCTTCATGAGGGCCGTTACGCGTTCCTTGAGCGTGGGGTCGTCCAGCGGCTGGAACTTGTTGAACAGCGGCGCGATGAAGGTCGGGTAGATCAGCATCAGCAGCAGGTTGAAGCCCATCCAGGCGCCCCAGGCCCACAGCCACCACAGCTGGCCGGCTGCGCCCATGAGCCAGAGGATCAGGGCGGCGATGGGCAGTCCGATCACCGCGCCCAGGAGCGTGGACTTGAGGGTGTCCGCCAGCCAGAGCTTCCAGGTCATCTTGTTGAAGCCGAAGCGCTCCTCGAGCCTGAAGGTCTGCCAGAGCGTGAAGGGCAACTCGAGCAGCCCGCCGATGGCCGCGAAGGCTGCCAGCAGCACCAGTTGCTGCACCATGCCGCCGCCGATCCAGCCCAGCAGGAGCTTGTTGAGAAGGTCGAGGCCGCCGAGCAGGGTCCAGCCGAGCAGCAGCGCCGCGCTCCATGCCATCTCGACCAGGCCGAATCGCGCCTTGGCGATCGTGTAGTCGGCCGCCTTCTGGTGCGCGGCGAGGGTGATGGTCTGCGCGAAGGCTGCAGGGACGGTGCCGCGGTGCTGCGCCACGTGGCGGACCTGTCGCGTGGCCAGCCAGAACTTCACGAGCAGGCCCGCGACGATCGCGGCCGCGAAAGCGATGGTGAAGATGAGCGAATAGGACATGGATCGGCGAGTTTAGCCCTCGCTATCCGGGGCCGCAGCCCTTCGACGACAATCCTGCGATGCCTGAATCCCTTGACCCGACGCCCTCCGCAGCCGCCCCGACCCTGAAGAAAAGCGACCAGAACCTGGTCTGGCTGGACTGCGAAATGAGCGGTCTGGACCCCGAGAAAGAGCGCCTGCTCGAAATCGCCGTGGTCGTGACCGGCCCCGACCTCACGCCCCGTATCGACGGCCCCGTGCTCGTCATCCACCAGAGCGACGCCGTGCTCGACGGCATGGACGCCTGGAACAAGGGAACCCATGGTCGCAGCGGGTTGATCGACAAGGTCAAGGCATCGACCCTCGACGAGGCCGCCGCCGAGCAGCAACTGCTGGAATTCATCGCAAAGTACGTTCCGCGCAGCGGCTCGCCCATGTGCGGCAACACCATCGGACAGGACCGACGGTTCCTCGTCAAGTACATGCCCAAGCTCGAGGCGTACTTCCACTACCGCAACCTCGACGTGAGCACGCTGAAGGAACTGGCCAAGCGCTGGAAACCGGCGGCCTACAACGCCTTCAAGAAGCAGCAGGCCCACACGGCGCTGGCCGACGTGCACGAATCCATCGAGGAGCTGGCGCACTACCGAGAAACCTTCCTGCGCCTGGCAGATTGAGTGAGGCACGGAATTAGGTAAAACCCCGAATCCGTGCCATAATCGCAGGCTTCGCTGGCCGGGCGGGCAAATTTGAGCCCGGTGAGCGTTTCTCGCATCTCCCTATCTTGCACACCGCGCCCGATCGCAGCATCTGCTGATCAAAAAGGGCCGCAGCCTCGGGCACCCGCCCGGAGTTGAATGTCGTTGGATGGTTGATGTTTTTAACCACCCAACGGGGCGCCGTCCACGGCGGCGCTCGCGTTTGAGATTGAAATTCATGACCGACGCTTTTGAAGCGCAGGGCGAGTTCGCGCCTGTGCAATCCGCTACCCACAACGAATTCACCGCCGCCACGGACACCGTGTCCGAGGCTCCCATCCTCGAAGCGCTGGACGGCGCCGCTCCCGAAGCAGCCACAGCCGAGGAACCGAGCGCGCCCAACGGCTTTGCCAAGCTGGGCCTCGCTCCCGAGCTGATCGCCGCCGTCGCGGACATGGGCTTCACCCAACCCACCGCCGTGCAGGAAAAGGTCGTTCCCATCGCCATGGGCGATCAGGACGGCGCAGCCAAGTCGACGCGATTCGTCGACCTGATGGTCTCCAGCCAGACCGGTTCGGGCAAGACCGCAGCCTTCCTGCTGCCCGTGCTGCACACCCTCATCAAGCGCCAGGCCGAAGCCGAGGCGGCTGCCCGGGCCGAGTTCCAGCGCCTGGCCGAAGAGGCCGCCGCCCGCGGCGAAGCCCCGCCCAAGAAGCCGAAGCGCAAGGATCCGACCAACGCGCGCCATTTCAAGGCCGCCACGCCCGGCGCCCTGGTGCTGTGCCCCACGCGCGAACTCGCGCAGCAGGTCGCACACGACGCCATCGAGCTGGTTCGCCACTGCCGCGGCCTGCGCATCGCGAACGTGGTGGGCGGCATGCCCTACCAGCTCCAGATCGCCCGCCTGCAGAACGCCGACCTCGTGGTCGCCACGCCGGGCCGCCTGCTCGATCTGCAGCGCTCGATGCAGATCAAGCTCGACCAGGTCAAGTTCCTGGTGGTCGACGAGGCCGACCGCATGCTCGACCTGGGCTTTGCCGATGACCTGGCCGAGATCAACCAGCTCACCATCGAACGCCAGCAGACCATGATGTTCAGCGCCACCTTCGCGCCGCGCATCCAGCAGCTCGCTGCCCGCGTGATGCGCGAGCCGCAGCGCGTGACCATCGACAGCCCGCAGGAAAAGCACGCCAACATCAAGCAGGTGCTGTTCTGGGCCGACAACGCCCAGCACAAGCGCAAGCTGCTCGACCACTGGCTGCGCGACACCAGCATCAACCAGGCCATCGTGTTCGCTAGCACGCAGGTCGAGTGCGACGGCCTCGCCAACGACCTGCAGCAGGACGGCTTCAGCGCCGTCGCGCTGCACGGCGCCCTGAGCCAGGGCCTGCGCAACCGCCGCCTGATGGCGCTGCGCAACGGCCAGGTGCAGATCCTGGTGGCCACCGACGTGGCTGCGCGCGGCATCGACGTGCCGACCATCACCCACGTCTTCAACTTCGGCCTGCCGATGAAGGCCGAGGACTACACCCATCGCATCGGCCGCACCGGCCGCGCGGGCCGGGACGGCATCGCCGTCACCTTCGCGGAATTTCGCGATCGCCGCCGGATCATGGACATCGAGCACTACAGCCGCCAGCAGTTCAAGGCCGAGGTGATCCCCGGCATGGAACCGCAGCAACGCATGCCGCAGTCGCGCCCTGATTTCGGTGGCCGCGGCGGTCGCGACGGTCACTCGCGTGACCGCAAGTTCGGCGGTGGCGGCGGCTACCGTGGCGGCAATGGCGGCGGCTATGCCGGCGCCAGCGGCTTCAACGACCGCAACTCGCGCGGCCCCGGTGCATCGGGCTCGCGTGGCGGCTACCAGGGCCAGAACGCCGGCTTCGGCGGCGGCCGTGACGAAGGCGGCAACGGCGGCGGCTATGGCCGCAAGCCGGGCTGGGGCGACAGCGCTCCGCGCGGCGGCCACGGTCACGGCGGCGGCCGCGGCGACGGCGGTTTCGCGCCCCGCGGCAATGGCGCCGGCCATGGCGGCCCGGGCAAGGTGTTCGTGCCCCGCGATGCGCAGAAGCGCGCGTTCAAGCCCGGCCGCTGACCTTCCGGGAACGCAGCCTGACGGCTGCGCCCTCCCATCCTTGCGAAAGCCCGCGTTCTCACGAGCGCGGGTTTTTTCATTTCGGGCGCGTTCCGGGTTTCCGAGCACGCCGCCCCTGTCGAGTTTGATTGACATCTGAATCGATGAAAAGTAATGTAATGGCGCATCGCTTCCCCGGAGTCGTATCTCGACTGCCGGTTCATCGACACCTGCTTTTCGACTTTCGACATGAAAATTGCGATTCTTGGGGGTGGCCATGGCGCCTACGCGGCTGCCGCGGACCTGTCTGAAACCGGTCATGAAGTGCGCCTGTGGCGCCGCGATGCCCAAGCGCTGCAGCCGTTGCTGCGCGCCGGCGCGATCACGCTGAAGGACGCCGACGGCTCGCGCGAGGTGCCCATCGCGCTCGCCACCGCCGACATCGGCGCCGCCATGCAGGGCGCCGAGCTGATCGTCATACCGACTCCTGCCATCGCCCAGCACGACATCGCGCTCGCCATGGCGCCGCACCTGGTCGACGGCCAGGTCGTCTTCCTGCCGCCGGGCACATTCGGCAGCTACGTGATGGCGCGCACCGTGAAGGACGCCGGCAGCCGCGCCGACGTGGCCTGGGCCGAAACCGGCACCTTGCCCTACCTGGCGCGCAAGCACGGCGAGCGCGAAGTCAACGTCACCATCCGCGCGATCCGCCTGCCGACCGGCGTCTACCCGGCCCGCAAGGAGGCGCAGGCCATCGAGGTGATCCGCAGGGCCTATCCGGCGGTGCATGGCTGCGGCGACGCGCTCTCGGGCGCGCTGATGAACGCGGGTCCCGTCATCCACCCGCCGCTGATGGTGATGAACGCCGCGCCGCTGCAGCACTTCGAGCGCTGGGACATCCACAACGAGGGCACGCAGCGCGCCGTGCGCGACGTGACCGACCGGCTCGACCAGGAGCGCATCGCGGTGCGCGAAGCCTTCGGGCAGGGCTCGCCGCACTATCCGCTGGCCGACCACTACAACAATGACCAGTGGATGTACGGCGATGCGCACAAGCAGCTCGTCAAGTCGGGCGACTGGCGCGAGAACATCGACCTGCATACGCACCGCTACATCACCGAGGACACCGAACTCGGCCTCGCCTTCCTCGCCTCGGCCGCGCGCCATGCGGGCGTGGATGCGCCCATCGCGCACGGCCTGCTGGCCATCGTCGGCGGCTTTCTGGGGCGCGACCTGCGGCGCGGCCCCCGTACCTTCGAGAGCCTGGGCTTCGCCGGCCTGAGTACCGCGCAGCTCAAGCAGAGGCTCCACGATGGTGAATGAAACCACCTCGCTGCCTCGCTTCGCGGCCGTGGGCGCGGGCCGCATGGGGCGCGGCATCGCCATTGCTTTCGCGTATGCCGGCCACCGCATCTCGCTAATCGACTTGCGCCAGCGCACCGACGAAGCATGGGCGCGGCTGCGCGACGAAGCCAAGGCCGAGATCGAAGCCAGCCTCTCAGGGCTCGCGCAGCTCGGCGTGATCGGCGAGTCGAAGATCGCCGACATCGCCGCGCGCGTCGATCTGGTCGATGCCGCTGCCGCCCCGCAGGCACTGGCCGCCGCCGAGCTCGTGTTCGAGGGCGTGCCCGAAACCATGGAAGCCAAGCGCGAAGCCTTCGATCAGCTCAACCGCCATTGCCGCGACGACGCGATCCTCACCTCGACCACCAGCAGCATCCTGGTGACCCAGCTCGCGTCGCTGGTGCGGCTGCCGGGGCGCTTTCTCAACATGCACTGGCTCAACCCGGCCTACGTGATCCCCGTGGTCGAGCTCAGTTGCCATCCCGGCACCGACGCCACGGTGCTCGCTCGCACGAAGGCGCTGATGGAAGAGATCGGCAAGCTGCCCGTGGTCTGCGGCGCGTCGCCCGGCTACATCGTGCCCCGCCTGCAGGCACTGGTGATGAACGAGGCCGCGCGGATGATCGAGGAGGGCGCCGCCACCGCGGAAGAAATCGACAAGGCCACGCGCTACGGCCTGGGCCTGCGTTTCGCGGCACTGGGCGTGGTGGAGTTCATCGACTTCGGCGGCTGCGACATCCTGCACCACGCGAGCCGCGAGATGTCGGCCTCGCTCGATGCGGGCCGCTACACCGCGCCGGCGATCGTCGGGAAGATGGTTGAGCAGGGCCGGCTCGGCCTCAAGAGCGGCAGCGGCTTCTACGACTACGAGGGCCGCGACGTCGCAGCCTACCGGCGCGACGTGCTCTCGCGCACGCTCGGCGAGCTGCGGCATGCGGGCCTGTGGCGCGCACCTGCCGACCGGACCCTGTCATGAGCAGCATCCGCCGCGCATTCGCCGACCTGTCGGTGGGGCAGGTGCACTACGCGGCATGCGGTGACCCTACGGCACCGGCCGTGCTGCTGCTGCACCAGTCGCCGCGCAGCTGGGCCGAATACCGCGCGGTGCTGCCGCTGATCGGCGCGCGCCGCAGGGCCATCGCGATGGATACGGCCGGTTTCGGCGACTCCGCCGACGGCGGCGTGTCGGCGAGCATCGAGCAATGGGCGCGCGTGGCCTGCGAGCTGCTCGATGCGCTCGGCATCGAGACGGTGGACGCGGTGGGGCATCACACCGGCGGCGTCATCGCGGTCGAGCTTGCAGCGGCGTTTCCGCAGCGCGTTCGCAGCCTGGTGCTGTCGTCCACGCCGTACACCGACGAAGCCTTTCGCAAGGCGCGTGCGCAGCGTCCGCCCATCGACGAAGTCGCGCCGAGCGAAGATGGCAGCCATCTCGCCGCGCTCTGGCAGAAGCGCCAGGGCTTCTATCCGGCCGGGCGTCCCGAGTTACTCGAAGCCTTCGTGCTCGATGCGTTGAAGGTCGCGCGCGTCGAGGAAGGGCACCGTGCCGTCGCGTCGTACCGCATGGAAGAGCGCATCGGCCGCATCGCGCAGCCGGTGCTGATCGTGCGCGCGACCCACGACCCTTTCGCTGCTCCGCATGCCGCCGAGTTGCAGCACCACCTGCCGCAGGCGCGCATCGTCGACATCGAAGGCGGCATGGTGCCGCTGCCCGACCAGATGCCCGATGCCTTTGCTCGCACGGTGCTCGATTTTCTGGAGAAGCAGCCTTGAAAGCTGTGCGTATCCATGGATTCGATGCCGTGCCCGTGCTGGAAGAGATCGCCGAGCCCACGGCACGGCCTGGGCGCACCATCGTGCGCATGGAGGCCGCGACGGTCGGGCACATCGACCGCACCGTGTGGCGCGGCAGCTTCCTCAGGCATCCGCCCTTGCCCTACACGCCGGGCGTGGAGGCCGCAGGCGTCGTCATCGCGAGCGGCCGCTACCAGGCGGGGAAGCGCGTCTGGCTGCGAGGAAGCGGCCTGGGCACGCTCTTCGACGGCACATGGTGCGAGCAGATCGATGCGCCCGACGAGGCGCTGGGCCTGTTGCCCGACGACGTGCCGATGACTTTGGGCGCAGCCTTCTTCTCTCCGACGACGTCGGCGTGGGTGGCGCTGCATGAAGTCGCGAAGCTGAAGGCGGGCGAGCAGGTGCTCGTGACCGGGGCCAGCGGCGCCGTCGGCTCGCTGGTGATGCAGTTGGCGCGCGATGCAGGCTGCGTCGCGATTGCGGTCGCTGCCGATGCGCAGCCGCCGGAAGCCAGCAGCGCCGATCTGCTCGTGGATACCGTGGGTGGAGATGTGCTCGCTCGAACGCTGCCTGCAGTGCGCCCGGGTGGCCGGGCAGTGCTGGTCGGTTACACAGCGGGCCCGACGCTGTCGCTCGACATCGCGCATTTCCTGCAGCGGGATGTATCGCTGCTGCCCCTCAACATGTTCCGGCGCGAAGCAGAAGGCCGTGCAGCGGTTCCCGAGTTGCTGGCACGGCTTGCCGATGGTCGCCTGCATCTTGAAGTGCGGCCCTTCGCGCTTGCGGATGCCGCTGCCGCACTCGACTGGATCACCCAGCGCGGCCACCGCGGCCGCGCCGTTCTCGTGCCCCGCCTCTGAACGGCGGAGCCCCGGGGCTCAGTCTTCTTCCGGCTCGTCGCCTGGCGTGCGCACGTGCAGATCGATCATCTGCCGCAGCGTCTGCTTGAGCTCTTCCGCGCGCCGCAGCCCGAAGGGCTCGAGCACGCGCCGTTCGTGCTCGCGCGCCAGTTCCATCAGATGCTCGACCGCCTTGAGCCCCTTGCGCGTGATGCGCACCAGCGTGATGCGGCGATCACTCTCATGGGGCAGGCGTTCGACCTGTCCCCGTGCTTCCATGCGGTCCAGCAGCCGCGTCACTGTCGGCTGCTTGGTCACGGTCACCTGCGCGAGCTGGCCGATGCTGATCGGCTCGCTGCCCGCGAGCGAGGCCATCACGCGCCACTCAGACACCGAGAAGCCCTGCTGGCGCGCCACTTCGTGGAACTCCGAGGAGATCAGCTGGCTGGCCTGCGCCAGCAGCGCAGGAAGGTAGTCATCGACGAAGCGATGCGATTCGACGGGTTGATCAGCCATGAAGGCACCTCACAGTCGCCACGGGCACGCTGCTTGCATGTCTAGGGTAATTCATGATTGTGGATACATTCATTTGTCAACATTATAGAAAGCACGGTGCAACCTCCTGGTCGCATCGTCCCACGACAGACAACAAGGACCCCGATGGCAGAGCGTTCGTTCGTTGAAGAAGTCAAGAAACTGCGGCTTTCTGGTGGGGAAGTCTTCAGGGGCGAGGGCATTCTGGCCGTCACCAAGGCCCTTCTGGAGTCGGGAGTTTCCTATGTGGCCGGCTACCAGGGTGCGCCCATCTCGCATCTGATGGACGTGCTGGCCGATGCGCAGGACATCCTTGCCGAGCAGGGCATCCGCTTCGAGAACAGTGCGAGCGAAGCCACCGCGGCCGCCACGCTCGCAGCCTCCGTCAACTACCCGCTGCGCGGCGCCGTCACCTTCAAGGCTACCGTGGGTACCAACGTGGCTTCCGACGCGCTGGCCAACCTGGCCTCGGGCGGCGTGACCGGCGGCGCGCTCATCATCGTGGGCGAGGACTACGGCGAAGGCTCCTCGATCATGCAGGAGCGCAGCCACGCCTTCGCGATGAAGTCGCAGATCTGGCTGCTCGATCCGCGCCCCAACCTGCCCAGCATCGTCGATGCGGTGAAGCAGGGCTTCGATCTCTCCGAAGCCAGCAACACGCCGGTGATGCTGCAGCTGCGCATCCGCGCCTGCCACGTGCACGGCCACTTCGTCGCGGGCGACAACAAGCGCGCGAAGTTCACGCTGAAGGACGCGCTCGAGAACCCGCAGCGCGACGTGGGCCGCATCGTGCTGCCGCCCGCGAGCTTCGTGCATGAACAAGAGAAGGTGAAGGATCGCTGGCCCGCGGCCGTGCGCTTCATCGAGGAGCGCAAGCTCAACGAGTTCTTCTCCGAGGACGCCGACGACATCGGCATCATCGTCCAGGGCGGCAGCTACAACACGCTGGTGCGTGCGCTCGAACGCCTGGGCCTCGCGGACGTCTACGGCGACACCCGGGTGCCGCTGTACGTGATGAATGTGGCCTATCCCGTCATCGAGAGCGAGGTGATCCGCTTCTGCGAAGGCAAGCGCGCCGTCCTCGTTGTGGAAGAGGGGCAGCCCAACTTCGTCGAGCAGAACCTCGCGACCATCCTGCGCCAGGCCGGGTCCTCCACGGTGTTGCACGGCAAGGACATGCTGCCGGTGGCCGGCGAATACACGGCCGCCGAGCTGCTCAAGGGTGCGCGCAGCTTCTGCGAGCGCTACGAACGCCTCGCGCCATTGCCGGTGCCCGCACCCGTGCGCAAGGTGATCCCGCTGACCGAGGTCGCTGCCGAGCCTGCGCAGCCCGTCGCGCCGCTCGGCGAAGTGGTTCATGCCCGTCCGCCGGGCTTCTGCACCGGCTGCCCCGAGCGCCCCATCTTCAGCGCGATGAAGCTGGTCGAGCGCGAACTCGGCCCGCACCATGTGAGCGCCGACATCGGCTGCCACCTGTTCTCCATCCTGCCGCCCTTCAACATCGGCAACACCACCATGGGCTACGGCCTGGGCGGCGCGGGCGCCGCGGCGCTCAATGCGCCCGCCGGCAAGCGTGCGATCTCGATGATGGGCGACGGCGGCTTCTGGCACAACGGCCTGACCAGCGGCGTGGCCAACGCGGTCTTCAACAAGAGCGACAACCTCACCATCGTCGTCGACAACAACTACACCTCGGCCACCGGTGGGCAGGACATCCTCTCGTCGAACGCCGTCAACAAGACGCGCAGCACCGGCCACGAGATCGAGAGCGCCGTGCGCGGCGTGGGGGTGAAGTGGGTGAAGACGATGCGCCGCACCTATGACATTGCTGGCATGCGCGATGCGCTCAAGGAGGCGCTCACCACCAAAGAGAAGGGCCCCAAGGTGCTGATCGCGCAGTCGGAGTGCATGCTCAACAAGCAGCGCCGCGAGAAGCCGCTGGTGCGCAAGGCCATCGCCGACGGCAAGCGCATGGTGCGCGAGAAGTTCGGCGTCGATTCCGACACCTGCACCGGCGACCACTCCTGCATCCGCCTGTCGGGCTGTCCGTCGCTGTCGATCAAGCCCAACCCCGATCCGCTTCGCACCGATCCGGTCGCGGCCGTGCTCGACAGCTGCGTGGGTTGCGGTGTGTGCGGCGAGGTCTCGCACGCCGCCGTGCTGTGCCCCTCCTTCTACAAGGCCCAGATCGTGAGCAACCCCAGCCGCTGGGACCAGCTGCGCGAGCGCGTGCGCGCGGCCGTCATCGGCTGGATGCAGCGCGGCGAGGCTCGCCGCCGTGAAGCCTATGCCTTCTGAAGCGATGACGAACATCAGGGCCCAGCCTATCAAGATCGCGATCCTCGCCATGGGCGGGGAGGGTGGCGGCGTACTCGCGGACTGGATCGTCGACATGGGCGAAGCCAATGGCTACGTCGCCCAGACCACCTCCGTGCCCGGCGTGGCCCAGCGCACCGGCGCGACCATCTACTACGTCGAGCTGTACCCATCGTCGCAAGCAGAGAACGACGGCGGCACGCCGGTGCTCGCGCTGATGCCGCTGCCGGGCGACGTCGACGTGGTGCTCGCATCCGAGCTGATGGAAGCCGGCCGTGCCGTGCAGCGCGGCCTGGTCACGCGCGAACGCACCACGCTGATCGCTTCCACGCACCGCGTGTTCTCCATCGCCGAGAAGAGTGCGATGGGCGACGGCCGCGTCGACAGCGGCCAGCTCCTCGCGCACACGGCCAACGCCGCCAAGCGCTTCATCCGCTTCGACATGGCCCAGGCCGCCGAGGCTTCGGGCAGCGTGATCAGCGCCGTGCTCTTCGGTGCGCTGGCGGGCTCGGGCGTGTTGCCATTCAGCCGGGCGCAGTTCGAAGCGACCATCGAACGCGGCGGCGTGGGCGTGAAGCCCAGCCTCAAGGCCTTCGGTGCGGCGTTCGAGCGTGCACAAGGCGGCGACGATGGCGAGCCGGTGAAGGAAGCACCTATCGCCGCCCCAGCACCGCAGCCGCGCCACCCCGCCGTGCGCTCACTGGTCGAGCGCGTGCAGAACAGCTTCCCGGTCGAAGTGCAAGACCTGCTGCTCGAAGGCGTGCGCCGCCTCATCGACTACCAGGACCCGGCCTACGCCGGCCTCTACCTCGACCGCATGGCTTCCATCGCGGCCTTGCCCTCGGGCGATCGTCGCCTGCTTCGTGAGACCGCGCGCCACCTCGCGCTGTGGATGTCCTACGAAGACACCGCCCGCGTCGCGGCTCTCAAGACTCGCGCCACCCGCTTCGAGCGCGTGCGCGGCGAAGCGCGCGTGCAACCGGGACAGGTACTCGCCATCAACGAGTACATGCACCCGCGTCTGCAGGAGATCTGCGAGACCCTGCCCGGCGGCATCGGCCGCTGGCTGATGAACTCGACGCTGCCGAAGAAGATCGTCGAACGCTTCACGCAGCACGGCCGCGTCATCCAGACCAGTTCGCTGCGCGGCTATCTCATGCTGCGCATGGTGGCTGCCTGCAAGCGCTGGCGTCTCTCCACCATGCGCTACGCCGAGGAGAACCGCCGCATCGAAGAATGGCTGCAGCGCATCGCCGCCACCGCGCAGCGCAATCCGGAGCTCGCCGTCGAACTGGCCCAGTGCCAGCGCCTCGTCAAGGGCTACAGCGACACGCACGAGCGCGGCATCCGCAACTACGACACCGTCATGCGTGCCTTCGAGCGCGCCGGCGACGCACTGGCGCCGGCCACGCTGCGCGAATTGCGCGACGCCGCATTGGCCGACGAGCATGGCCACAAGCTGCGGGCCGCACTGGTGCAGCACGCATTGGCCTGAGAAGAGACTCCGAAGATGACCGCACCCTCAGCCACCCTCTCATTGCGCGTCACCGAAGCGCGGCAACTGAACCCGCTGATCCGCATGCTGCGCCTGCGCGCCGACGACGGCCGCGCGCTGCCCGGCTTCGCGGCCGGCGCCCACATCCGCGTGCAGGTGTCGCTCGCCGATGGCAAGACCGACTGGCGCCACTACTCGCTCATCAACTTCGACACGGCGCGCAACGCCACCAACGCACCGACCGAATACGTGATCGCGGTACGCAAGGAAGCCGAAGGCCGCGGCGGTTCGCGCTTCATGCACGAAGGGCTGAAAGAAGGCGACACCATCGCCATCGAGCCGCCGAAGAACGACTTCCCGCTGCACACCGGCCCCGGCGGCACGGTGCTCGTGGCGGGCGGCATCGGCGTGACGCCGCTGGCCACCATGGCTGCGCGCCGCCGGGCCGAGGGCGCGGCGGTGCGCATGCACTACGCCGGCCGCAGCCGCGAGCTGATGGCCTTCCTGCCCGAGCTGCAGGCGCTGCTGGGCGACGACCTGCACGTGCACGCCGATGCCGAGGCTGGCGCGCCGCTGGCCATCGACACGCTGCTCGACAGCGTGCCCGCCGGCGACCGCCTCTACGTCTGCGGCCCCAAGGTCATGCTCGACGCGGTGCTCGAACGCACGCAGGCGCGCGGCTGGGAGCACGACCGCGTGCACTTCGAGCTCTTCACCGAGCCCGTCGCGGAAGAGGGCGACCAGCCCTTCGAGGTGGAGCTGGCCCAGTCCGGGCAGCGCTTCACCGTGCCGGCGGACCAGAGCATCCTCGACTGCCTCATCGAGCACGGCTGCGACCCCATGTTCGACTGCAAGCGCGGCGAATGCGGCGTGTGCGCAGTGCCCGTGCTGGAAGGCGAGATCGACCATCGCGACTACGTGCTCACTGCCCGCGAGAAGGCGCAAGGCACCGTCATGCAGATCTGCATCTCGCGCGCCAAGGGCGCGCGCCTGGTGCTGGACATCTGAAGCAAGGAGACATGAACGCCATGACCTCGTACAGAGACAACCCCGACGCCATTCGCGCGCTGGTGCAGAACGACCGGGTGCACCGCGACCTGTACACCAGCCAGGAACTCTTCGAGCTGGAGCAGGAGCACTTCTTCGCCAACACCTGGAACTACGTCGGCCACGAGAGCCAGCTGCCCAAGCCCGGCGACTGGATCAGCAACGAGATCGCCGGGCGTCCACTGATCGTCGTGCGCCACTCCGACGGCAGCGTGCGCGTGATGATGAACCGCTGCGCCCACAAGGGCTCGCGCCTCGTCAACGGGCCCTGCGGCAACACCGGCAAGTTCTTCCGCTGCCCCTACCACGCCTGGACCTTCAAGACCGATGGCGCGCCCCTGGCGATTCCGCTGAAGACGGGCTACGAGAACACCCAGCTGCACGAGTGCGAATCGGGCAAGGGCCTGACCACCGTGAAGAACGTACGCAGCCACCGCGGCTTCATCTTCGTGAAGATCAACGATGCCGGCCCTGATTTCGACGAGTACTTCGGCGACTCGCTGAGCTCCATCGACAACATGGCCGACCGCTCGCCCGAGGGCGAACTGGAGATCGCCGGCGGCTGCCTGCGCTTCATGCACCAGTGCAACTGGAAGATGTTCGTGGAGAACCTCAACGACACCATGCACCCGATGGTGGCGCACGAATCTTCGGCCGGCACCGCCAAGCGCATGTGGGCCGACAAGCCCGAGAGCGAGCCCAAGCCCATGGCGGTGGAGCAGTTCGTGCCCTTCATGTCCGACTACAAGTTCTTCGAGGACATGGGCATCCGCACCTACGACAACGGCCACAGCTTCACCGGCGTGCACTTCAGCATCCACAGCAAGTACAAGGCGATCCCCGAGTACGACAACGCGATGAAGGCGCGCTACGGCGAGGAGAAGACCGCGCAGATCCTCGGCATGGCGCGGCACAACACCGTCTACTACCCGAACCTCACGATCAAGGGCGCGATCCAGGCGATCCGCGTGGTCAAGCCGATTTCGGCCGACAAGACCCTCATCGAGAGCTGGACCTTCCGCCTCAAGGGCGCGCCGCCCGAGCTGCTGCAGCGCACGGCCATGTACAACCGCCTCATCAACTCGCCGTTCTCGGTGGTGGGCCACGACGACCTGCAGGCCTATCGCGGCATGCAGGCCGGCCTGCACGCGAGCGGCAACGAATGGGTCAGCCTCCACCGCGACTACGACCCGGCCGAGCTGAAGGGCGGCGAGATCACGACCGGCGGCACCAACGAGCTTCCGATGCGCAACCAGTACCGCAGCTGGGTCCAGCGCATGACGGAGACAATGTAATGGCCAACCCCCAGGCTTCGCGCACTTCGTGTCGCTTCTCCAGCCCCCTTGCAGGGGGCAACACCAGCGGCCCGGCAAAGCCGGTTCCGCGGTGTTCCTCGAATGAGGGGGTGCTCGAATGACATCGGTGACGCATCAGGACCTGATCGACTTCGTCGTGAACGAGGCGTACCTGCTCGACACCCGCCGCTACGAGGAGTGGAACGGGCTCTTCACAGACGACGCCTTCTACTGGATACCGTTGATTCCCGACCAGGAAGACGGCCTCAACCACACCTCGCACCTCTACGAGGACAAGCTGCTGCGCGACCTTCGCATCGAGCGCCTGAAGAGCCCGCGCGCCTTCTCGCAGCAGCCGCCGAGCCGCTGCCACCACCTGCTGCAGGTGCCGGTGGTCGAGCAGTTCGACGCGGAAGCCAACCGCTACGTGGTGCGCACCTCGTTCCACTACACCGAGTCGCAGGGCGACGAGATCCAGTTCTACGTGGGCACCTTCTTCCACCACCTCACGGTGCAGGACGGCGCGCTGCGCATGACGCTCAAGCGCGTCAACCTGCTCAACTGCGACGCGGCCCTGCCGGCCGTGCAGCTCTTCATCTAGCCGGGACGCGAGTGATGCCCCACGCCACCGTCCACGACGTCTTCGCAGCCACCGCGGCACGCACGCCGCAAGCCGAATTCCTTTTCACCGAATCGGTGACCGCCGCCGCCTACGGCATCGAGGGGGGCGCGATCCGGTGGGGCGAGGCCGCAACACAGATCGAACGCCTGCGCGCAGCCTATGCGCAGGCCGGTTACGGCCACGGCCATCGCGTCGGCCTGCTGCTGGAGAACCGGCCGGCTTTCATCTTCCACTGGCTCGCGCTGAACGCGCTGGGCGTGAGCGTGGTGCCGATCAACTCGGAGATGCGCTCGGCCGAGCTGGTCTACCTGATCGGCCACAGCGAGATCGGGCTGGGCGTAACGCTGCCCGAACGCGCTGCCGACCTGCGCGCGGCGGCCGCACAGGCAGGCATCGCCTTCGAGACCATGGGCCCCGACGACGCGGTGCCTCCCGCGAAGACAACTGCGCCGCGCGCTGGCCAACCCGTGGGTGTCGACACCGAGTGCGGCCTGCTCTACACCTCTGGCACCACGGGCCGCCCCAAGGGCTGCATCCTGAGCAACGCCTACTTCCTTCGCGCAGGCGAGTGGTATGCGGCGCTCGACGGTGTGTGCAGCATCCGGCCCGACAAGGAGCGCGTGATCACGCCGCTGCCGCTCAACCACATGAACGCGATGGCCTTCTCCACCATGGTGGTGCTGGTCGCGGGCGGCTGCCTGGTGCAGCTCGACCGCTTCCATCCGAAGACATGGCTGGCGAGCGCGAAGGAGAGCGGCGCGACCATCGTCCACTACCTGGGCGTGATGCCCGCGATGCTGCTGTCGGCGCCTGCGTCGGCGGCCGACCGCGACCATGCCATCCGCTGGGGCTTTGGCGCCGGCGTGGATCGCAAGAACCACGCGCCCTTCGAGGAGCGCTTCGGCTTTCCGCTGGTGGAGGCCTGGGCCATGACGGAGACCGGCGCGGCCGCCTGCATCATGGCCAACCGGGAGCCGCGCCTGGTGGGCACCAGCTGCTTCGGCCGGCAGGAGGACTTCGTCGAGATCCGCCTCGTGGGTGACGATGGCAGTGAAGTCGGCGTCGATGCGCCGGGCGAACTGCTGGTGCGCTCGGCCGGCTCCGACCCGAGGCGCCATTTCTTCTCCGGCTACCTGAAGGACGAGGAGGCCACGCGCGAGGCCTGGGCCGACGGCTGGTTCCACACCGGCGACCTGGTGCGCCGCGATGCAGAGGGCAACTTCTTCTTCGTCGATCGCAAGAAGAACGTGATCCGCCGCAGCGGCGAGAACATCTCGGCCGTCGAAGTCGAGAGCGTGCTCAACCAGCATCCGGCGGTGAAGGCATCGGCCGTGGCCGCCACGCCCGACGAAGTGCGCGGAGACGAGGTGCTCGCCTGCATCGTGATGCGCGAAGGCGCCGATGCCTCGCGGCCCGAACAGACTGCGGCCAGTATCGTCCAGCACGCGCTGGCACAGCTCGCCTACTACAAGGCGCCCGGCTACGTGGCCTTCGTCGATGCGCTGCCGCTCACGCCCTCGCAGAAGATCCAGCGCGGGCAGCTGCGCGAGATGGCGCAGTCGCTTCCAGGGCAGGCCCATTGCATCGACACCCGCTCGATGAAGAAGAGGCAGGCATGACGGGCAAGCGGCTTTCCTACGAAGGCGTGGCGGTCGCGGTGCCCGTCACCGTGCCTTACGTGCGCTACTCCACGCGCACCGCGCACTGGTTCGTCGGCCAGGCGGTCGAGGCGCTGGTGAAGGCCAGCGGCGTGCCCAAGGAGCAGATCGACGGCCTGTGCCTCAGCAGCTTCTCGCTCGCGCCCGATACGGCGGTGGGCGTCACCCAACATCTGGGCCTGTCGCCACGCTGGCTCGACCACGTGCCCACCGGCGGTGCCTCGGGCGTGATGTGCCTGCGCCGTGCGGCGCGCGCCGTGCAGGCGGGCGATGCTGACATCGTGGCCTGCGTGGGGGCCGACACCAACCACGTCGATTCCTTCCGCCAGACGCTGGGCAGCTTCAGCAACTTCGCGCGCGATGCGAGCTACCCCTACGGCTCGGGCGGCCCCAACTCGATCTTCGCCTTCATCACCGCCAACTACATGCGCACCTACGGCGCAAGGCGTGAAGACTTCGGCCGCATCTGCGTCGACCAACGCACCAACGCGCTGGGCAACCCGAACGCGATGTTCAAGAAGGCACTGACGCTCGACGAGTACATGGCCGCGCGGCCGATTTCCGACCCGATCCACCTGTTCGACTGCGTGATGCCCTGCGCCGGCGCCGACGCTTTCCTCGTGATGAGCGAGGAGCGCGCGCGCGACCTGGGCCTGCCGCATGTGGTGATCCGCGGCGCCATCGAGCGCCACAACGCCTACGCCGAAGACCCGGTGATGGTGCAGGGCGGCTGGCGCAAGGACCGCGACGACCTGTACGCGCAGGCCGACACCCGGCCCGCGGAGCTCGACTTCGTGCAGACCTACGACGACTACCCCGTCATCGTGATGATGCAGTTCGAGGACCTGGGTTTCTGCGAGAAGGGCGAGGGCCCGGCCTTCGTGCAGGCCAACACCATGACCTTCGACGGCAGCTTTCCGAACAACACCAGCGGCGGCCAGCTCTCGGCCGGACAGGCTGGTGCGGCGGGCGGCTTCCTCGGCATGGTCGAGGCGATCCGGCAGCTGACCGACCAGGCCGGCGCGCGCGCCGTGCCGAATGCCCAGCTGGGCCTTGTCGCCGGCTTCGGCATGGTGACCTACGACCGTTGCCTGTGCACAGGGGCGGTGATCCTGGGGAGACCCGCATGACGATGCCCCTGATGCGCCCTCCGCGCAAGAACCCGGTGCTGCGCACCCGGCAGATGAACCTGCCGCCCGGCGCGCGCGGCCGCGTGGCGCTGGGTCTCACCGCTGCCGCGGCCGAAGGCCGCTTCGAACTCCAGACCTGCGACGACTGCGGCACGGTGCAGTACCCGCCGCGCGAGGTCTGCCACAGATGCCTTTCCGCCGCGCTGCGCTGGCGGCAGCAAAGCGGCGAGGGCGAGCTGCTCGGCAGCACCACGCTGCATCACAGCAACGACCTGTTCTTCCGCGAGCGGCTGCCCTGGCGGCTGGGCCTGGTTCACCTGGATGCCGGCCCCACGCTCATGGTCCACCTGCATGGCGAGGTCGGCGACGCGCCGCAGAGGGTGCGCGTAGGCGCCCGGCTCGACCGCGCAGGCCAGGCCGTTCTCATTGGTTTTCCGAACGAAGGGAGTCCCCACATGGCCGACGACAAGATGCTGCGCGAGATGACCAGCGACCCCAAGTTCCGCAAGGTGCTGGTGACCGATGGCAAGACCGAGACCGGGCAGGCGATCGTGCGCGCGCTGGTCAAGGCCGGCGCCGACATCGTCTGGGTCGGCCACGCAGAGCCCTGGAAGAAGATGGGCGACGGCCTCGACGACATCTCGGCGCTGCCGCAGGTCACGCTGGTGCCGCTGGACCTGACCAACGGCCGGCAGGTGACGGAGCTCGCGGGCTCCATCGGCGGCAAGGTCGACATCGTCATCAACAACGCGGAGGTGCACCGCACCTTCGGCATCGGCGCGCGGCGTGGCACCGACGTGGCCAAGGCCGAGATGGACATCAACTACTTCGGCCTGCTGCGCCTCGCGCAGGAGTTCGGTCCCGCGCTCAAGGGCCGCTCGGCCGATGGCGTGACGGGCGCGACGGCGTGGGTGAACCTGCTGTCGATCTACGCACTGAGCAACTTCCCGCCGCACGGCACCTTCAGCGCATCGAAGGCGGCGGCGCATTCGCTCGCGCAATGCCTGCGCGCGGAGATGCGGCCGGCGGGCATCCGCGTGATCAACGTGTTCCCGGGCCCCATCGACGACGAATGGAACCAGCACACGCCGCCGCCCAAGCTCGCGCCCCCGGCGCTGGCCAACGCCATCGTGAAGGCGCTGCGTGATGGCGTGGAAGACGTGTACCCCGGCGACGTGGCGCAGGAGTGGCTGGAGCGCTGGCGCGACAACCCGAAAGTGCTCGAGCGCGAGCTGGCTGCAGGCGGTTGAGACAGGAGCCGAACGAATGACCACCACAACCGAACTGATGTCCGCAGCCGAGATCCTCGGCGGCCTGGTGACCGCCATGGCAAGCGGCCGCATCCGCGTGATCGACCTCACGCAGACGCTGACGCCCGAGTTCCCGCAGATCGCGCTGCCGCCCGAAATGGGCCAGTGCTGGCCCTTCCGCATCGAGGAGGTGTCGAAGTACGACGAGCGCGGCCCGGGCTGGTACTGGAACAACTTCTCCTGCGGCGAGCACACCGGCACGCACTTCGACGCGCCGATCCACTGGATCTCGGGACGCGACCTGCCGAACAACTCGGTGGACACCATTCCCGTGCAGCACTTCGTGGCGCCGGCCTGCGTGATCGACTGCTCGCCGCAGGTGAAGGACGACCCCGACTACCTGTTGACCCTGGAAGACATCGAGGCCTACGAGGCAGCGCATGGCCGCATCCCGAAGGGTGCGTGGGTGCTGATGCGCACCGACTGGTCCAAGCGCACCGACCCCGAGGCCTATCAGAACTTCGACGAGACCGGCCAGCACACGCCTGGACCGAGCACGGCGGCCGTGCGCTTCCTCGTCGAGCAGCGCGACGTGCTGGGCTTCGGCTCCGAAGCCATCGGCACCGACGCGGGGCAGGGCTATCACCTGCGTCCGCCGTACCCGTGCCACTACTACATGCACGGTGCGGGCCGCTACGGGCTGCAGTGCCTGAGCAACCTCGACCTGCTGCCGCCGTCCGGCGCGGTGCTGATCTGCCCGCCGCTGAAGATCGAGAAGGGCAGCGGCAGTCCGCTGCGCGTGCTGGCGCTGGTGGGAGCATCGGCATGAGCGGCACCGCACCCAAGGTCGCGGCCGTCACCGGCGGCAGCGCAGGCATCGGCAAGGCCATCTGCGAAGACCTGCTCGCGCAGGGCTACGAGGTGGTGTCGCTCGCTCGCCGCAAGGCGGAGATCGACCACCCGAAGCTGCACAGCATCGAAGTCGATCTGAGCGACCGCGCCGCCACCGGCGAGGCGGTGCGCGAACTGGTCGGGCGCTTCTCGCCCACCACCATCGTGCACAACGCGGGCGTGATCCGCGCCGCGCTGCTGCCCGAGGTGAAGCTCGACGACCTCGACGCGCTGGTCGACCTGCACCTGGGCTGTGCGATCCAGCTCGTGCAAGGTGCATTGCCCGCGATGCGCGCGCAGCGCTTCGGCCGCGTGGTGCTGCTGTCTTCGCGCGCCGCGCTGGGGCTGGCCACGCGCACCAGCTATTCGGCCACCAAAGCCGGCATGCTGGGCATGGCGCGCACCTGGGCGCTGGAACTTGCGGCCGACGGCATCACGGTGAACGTGGTGGCGCCGGGACCCATTCGCACCGACATGTTCTATGACGTGGTCGAGGCCGGCAGCGAGAAGGAGCGCGCACTCGCCGCCTCGGTGCCCGTCAAGCGCCTGGGCGAGTCGGCCGACGTGGCACGGGCCGTGCGTTTCTTCGCGGACGCCGACAACAGTTTCGTCACCGGTCAGGTGCTGTACGTGTGCGGCGGCACCAGCGTCGGCAGCCTGGCCCTCTGACCCGGATCCATCTTTTCGCGTTCTCGTCACCCAAAAAAACCACCTCTGGAGCACCGCCATGAAAGTACTGAACCGAATTCGCACATTCGCGGCCATCGCCGCGGGCCTCGGCGCGCTGAGCGCCGCGAGCGCGTGGGCCGCCGACCTCAAGGTCGGCTTCATCACGTCGCTGTCCGGCCCGGTGTCGTCGCTGGGCATTCCGTACGACAAGGGCATGAAGGCGGCCCAGGCCTACAAGTCGGAAGTCGGCGGCCGCAAGGTACAGGTGATCGCGCTGGACGACGCCTCCGATCCGTCCACGGCGGCGCGCAACGCGCGCAAGCTGATCGAGGAGGACAAGGTCGACGTCATCATCGGCACGGCCGGTGCGCCGGGTTCGCTGGCCATCGCCGGCGTGGCGCGCGAGACGAAGACGCCGCTGATATCCATCGCCAACGCCGACCTGCCGGGCGAGGAGGGCGCGTGGATGGTGACGCTGCCGCAGCCCGCGCCGTTGATGATGGGGGCGATGGTCGAGAAGATGAAGCAGTCGGGCGTGAAGACGGTGGCCTACATCGGCTACTCCGACGCGTGGGGCGACCTGGTGTACGACGCGCTCATGAAGTCGGCGCCCGCCGCCGGCATCAAGGTGGTGTCGAACGAGCGCTATGCGCGTGCCGATTCGTCGGTGGCCGGCCAGGTGCTGAAGATCGTGGCGCTGCGCCCCGACGCGGTGATCACCGGCGCATCCGGCACGCCCGGCGCGCTGCCCTACCTGGCGCTGCAGGAGCGCGGCTACAAGGGAAAGATCTACGGCATGCACTCGCTGATCAACCCCGACTTCATCCGCGTCGGCGGTGCGTCGGTGGAAGGGCTGCTGGCACCCACTGGCCCGGTGGTGGTGGCCGAGCAACTGCCCGACGCCAACCCGATGAAGAAGATCGCGATGGACTTCCGCGCCGCCTTCCAGAAGGCCAACGGCGCGCCGCCCACCGACACCTTCTCGGCCTACAGCTTCGATGCGTGGCTGATCTATCTCGACGCCGCGCAGCGCGCGTTGGCCGGCAAGGCCGAGCCCGGCACGCCGCAGTTCCGCCTCGCGCTGCGCGACGCCATCGTGAGCACCAAGGAGCTGGTGGGCACGCACAGCGTCTACAACTTCAAGCCGACCGACCGCTACGGCTCTGACGACCGCTCGCGCGTCGTCGTGAGGCTCGACAAGGGCCAATGGAAGCTGGTTCCCTGAAACCCCCGACGTGAAATCGCCAATGAAAAAGATCGCCCGCATCCTCGCCACCACGGCCGTCGCGCTGGCCGCAGCGCAGGCCATGGCCGCCGACCTGAAGATCGGCTTCATCAGTTCGCTCTCGGGCCCCGTGGCCGCGCTGGGCGTGCCCTACGAGAAGGGCATCCGCGCCGCCATCGCCGAGCACCCCGAGATCGCCGGGCGCAAGGTGCAGCTCATCGTGCTCGACGATGCCTCCGACCCCACCACCGCAGGCCGCAACGCGCGCAAGCTGGTGACCGAGGACAAGGTCGACGTGCTGATCGGCACCTCGGGCGTGCCGGGCGCGATGGCCATCGCCTCGGTGGCGCGCGAGCTCAACACGCCGCTGATCTCGCCCACGCCGGTGACCATTCCGGGGCCCGAGGGCGCGTGGACGGTGACGGTGTCGCAGCCCTTCCCGCTGATGGTGGCGGGCGTGGTCGATCGCATGAAGAAGTCGGGCGTGAAGACGGTGGCCTTCATCGGCTTTTCCGACGCTTTGGGCGACCTGGCCTACGACTCGCTGATGAAGAGCGCCGATGCCGCCGGCATCAAGGTGGTGGCGAACGAGCGCTATGCGCGCAGCGATTCGTCGGTGGCCGGGCAGGTGCTGAAGATCGTCGCGGCGCGGCCCGACGCGGTGTTCGCGGGCAACTCGGGCACGCCCGGCGCGCTGCCCTACATCGCGCTGGCCGAGCGCGGCTACAAGGGCAGGATCTACGGCACGCACGGCCTCATCAACGCCGACTTCGTGCGCGTGGGCGGCGCCTCCATCGAGGGCCTGCAGGTGCCCAGCGGCCCGGTGCTGGTGGCCGACCAGCTGCCCGACGCCAACCCGATCAAGAAGGTGTCGATGGGCTTTCGCAATGCCTACCAGAAGCTCAACGGCGCGGTGCCGACCGATGCCTTCTCGTCGTACACCTACGACGCGTATCTGCTGCTGGCCGACGCGGCCTCGCGCACCAAGGGCGAGCCGGGCACGCCGGCCTACCGCACGGCGTTGCGCGACGCCATCGTGAGCACCAAGGAGCTGGTGGGCACGCATGGCGTCTACACCTTCAAGCCCGACGATCGCTATGGCTCCGACCAGCGCGGCGTGGTCATCGTGCAGATGACCAAGGGCCAGTGGAAGCTGGTCCCCTAGCGCCCGCCACGCCACCGAGCGCATTGCCATGACCACCTACCGAAACCGCCCCGATCTCGTCGCGGCGCTGGTTCAGGACGACCGGGTGCACCGCGACCTGTACCTGAGCGACGAGCTTTTCGCGCTGGAGCAGGAGCACCTGTTCGCCGGCACCTGGGTCTTCCTGGGCCATGCGAGCCAGGTGCCGCAGGCCGGTGACTTCGTGACGCAGGAGATCGCCGGCCGGCCCCTGCTCATGGTGCGCCAGCCCGACGGCGATGTGCATGTGCTCTACAACCGCTGCGCCCACAAGGGCACGCAGCTGGTGACGGACGAGTGCGGCAACACCGGCCGCTTCTTCCGCTGCCCGTACCACGCCTGGACCTACAAGCTCGACGGGGCGCCGCTCGGGCTGCCGCTGAAGAACGGCTACGAGGGCACGCAGCTCAAGGCCTGCGAGTCGGGGCAAGGGCTCTCGGTGGTGAAGAACGTGAAGGTGTACCGCGACTTCGTGTTCGTGCGCCTTTCCGACACCGGCCCTTCGTTCGACGAGTACTTCGGCGAGGTGCTGGGCGCCATCGACAACATGGTCGACCGCTCGCCCGAAGGCAAGCTGGCCGTTGGCGGCGGCGTGCTGCGCAACATCGTCCACTGCAACTGGAAGATGTACCTGGAGAACATCAACGACACGGTGCATCCGATGTCCACGCACGAATCTGCCACCAAGGCGGCAGAGGCGCTGTGGGAGGGCCATGCGCCAACGGATCCCAAGCCGATGGCGATGGAGCAGATCCTGCCTTTCGGCTCGGGCTACGAGTTCTTCGACAGGATGGGCGGGCGCGTGTTCGCCAACGGCCACAGCGTGCTGGGGGTGAACTTCAGCATCCACTCCAACTACGCGCAGCTGCCCGAGTACGAGGCCGCCATGCGCGCTGCGCACGGCGAGGAGCGCGCGGCCGAGATCCTGCAGCGCTCGCCGCAGAACTCCGTCTTCTTTCCGAGCCTGTCGGTCAAGGGCTCGCCGCTGGCCATCCGCGTGATCCGTCCGCTGGCGGCAGACCGCACGCTGATCGAGGCCTGGAGCTTCAGCGCGGCAGGCGCGCCTGCGCTGCTCTTCGAGCGCGCCATGAGCTACAACCGGCTGGTGTTCTCGCCGATGTCGGTGGTCGCGCACGACGACGTGCACCTGTTCGAGAGCATCCAGCAGGGCCTGCGCGCGGGCGGCAACGAATGGGTGAGCCTGCATCGCAACTTCTATCCGGCCGAGAAGCAGCAGGCCACGATCACCACCAACGGCACCAACGAGCTGCTGATGCGCAACCAGTTCCGCGCCTGGGCGAAGGCCATGGCGGCGGGCATGGAGGCCACGGCATGACGGACCCGCGCGATTTCGCCGCCCAGGAGGCGGCGCTGCTCGACGAGCGCCGCTTCGACGACTGGCTGGCCCTGTTCGCGGAAGACGGCCACTACTGGGTGCCGCTGCTCGGCGCGGCGCAGGCCGACCCCTTCTCGCACAACTCGCTGGCCTACGAAGACCGCCTGCTGCTGCAGCTTCGCGTGGAGCGGTTGAAGAACCCGCGCGCGCATTCGCAGCATCCCGCGAGCCACAGCCAGCATGTGCTGCAGCCCTCGCGAATCGAACGCGAGGATGGCGATGAAGCCTGGCTGCGCACGCCGTTCCTCTACGTCGAGGCGCGCGGCGAGGGGCAGATATTGCTGAGCGGCACCGCCCGCCACCACCTCGTGCGCACTCCTGAGGGCTGGCGAATCCGCGAGAAGCGCGTCGACCTGCTCAACGCCCCGCGCGCGTTGCCCGCCATCCAGTTGTTCATCTGATCCATCCGAGTTACCCGTTGTCCATTCCAACCATCCTCACCGGAGCTACGACATGAAGAGCCTGATGCAGACATTGACGCGCGGCGCCCTTGCCGCCGCGCTGACCGCCTGTGGCGTTGCCAGCGCATTCGCGGCCGACCTCAAGGTCGGACTGAGCGTGTCGCTGTCGGGGCCGAACTCCTCGCTGGGCGTGCCCTACGCCAAGGGCATGCAGGCCGCGCTGGCCTACAAGCCCGAAGTCAATGGCCGCAAGATCCAGCTGGTCGTGCTCGACGACGGCTCCGACCCGACCACGGCCGGGCGCAACGCGCGCAAGCTGATCGAGGAGGAGAAGGTGGACGTGCTCATGGGCACCTCGGGCGTGCCCGCGGCAATAGCGATGGCGCAGGTCGGCAAGGAGGCAAAGACGCCGATGATCGGCCTCACGCCGATCCTGCTCGACCCCAACGAGAACCCGTGGGTGATGACCGTGGCCCAGCCCACGCAGCTGATGATCGACGCGGTGGTCGAGCGCATGAAGCGCAACAACGTGAAGACCGTGGGCTACATCGGCTTCTCCGATGCCTGGGGCGACCTGGTGTACGAGGCACTGATGAAGGCCGCGCCCGCCGCAGGCATCAAGGTGGTGAGCAACGAGCGCTATGCGCGCTCCGACGCCTCGGTGACCGGACAGGTGCTGAAGATCGTGGCGCTGCGCCCCGACGCGGTGATGACCGGCGGCGCCGGCACGCCGGGCGCGCTGCCTTTCCTGGCGCTGCAGGAGCGCGGCTTCAAGGGCGGCGTGTACGGCCAGCACGGCCTCATCAACCCCGACTTCGTGCGCGTGGTCGGTGCGGCCGGCCAGAACGCGCTGATGCCCACCGGCCCCGTGATCGTGGCCGAGCAGCTGCCTGCCGACTACCCGACGAAGAAGATCGCGACCGACTTCCGCGCCGTGTTCCAGAAGGTCAACAACGCGCCGACCAGCGATGCCTTCTCGGCCTATTCCTTCGACGGCTGGCTGGTGTTCGCCGACGCCGCCTCGCGCGCGATGAAGAAGGCGGAGCCGGGCACGCCCGAGTTCCGCGTGGCGCTTCGCGACGCCATCTTCAGCACCAAGGAGGTTGTGGGCACGCACGGCGTCTATACCTTCAAGCCCGGCAGCCTCTACGGCGTGGATGAGCGCGCCCGGGTGATCGTCAAGCTCGACAACGGCCAATGGAAGCTCGCACCTTGAACCTCTTGTTCCCGACTTTCCGGAGGACCGCGCCATGACGTGGGACGTGGCGCTCATCCTCCTCACCGACGGCCTTGCCAACGGTGCCATCTACCTGCTGGCCGGCCTCGGGCTGGTGCTGATCTTCTCGGTCACGCGGGTTGTGTTCGTGCCTTTCGGTGACATCGCGGCCTTCGCGGCGCTGTCGCTCGCGGCCTTCGAGACCGGCCGCGTGCCGCCGACCATCGGCATGGTCGCGGTGCTTGCGGCGCTGGCCCTGGCCACCGAAGTAGGCAGCCTCGTGCGGCGCGGCGAGACCGCGCGCATTCCGAAGGCGGTGCTGACCTGGGGCGTGCTGCCCGCCATTCCCTGCGCGCTGGCGTGGCTCGCGGCGCGGCCGGGCGTGCCGGTGGCGGTGCACATCGCGGTGGCGGTGCTGCTGGTGGTGCCCATCGCGCCGCTGCTCGCGCGGGTGGTGTTCCAGCCGATCGCCGACGCTTCGGTGCTGGTGCTGCTGATCGTGTCGCTGGCGCTGCACTTCCTGCTGTCGGGCCTGGGCCTGCTGTTCTTCGGGCCCGAGGGTTCGCGCACCACGCCGCTGACCAGCGCCGTGTTCACGCTGGGCGAGGGCTTCACCGTCAGCGGGCAGGTGGTGCTGATGGTGGGGGCGGCCATCGTGCTGAGCGGCCTCTTCTTCCTGGTGTTCGAGCGCACGGTGGCCGGCAAGGCGCTGCGCGCCACGGCGGTCAACCGTGTGGGCGCGCGGCTGGTCGGCATCCGGCCGGTGCGCACCGCGTTGCTGGCGTACGGGTGCGCCTCGCTGCTGGCGGGGCTGATCGGCGTGCTGATCGCGCCGGTGACGACGATGTACTACGACTCGGGCTTCATCATCGGCCTGAAGGCCTTCGTGGCCGCGATCATCGGCGGGCTCGTGAGCTACCCGATGACGGCCGTGGGCGCGCTCGCGGTCGGCGTGGTCGAGAGCTTCGCCTCGTTCTGGAGCGGCGCGCTGAAGGACGTGATCGTGTTCAGCCTGCTGATACCGGTGCTGATGCTGCGCTCCTTCATGGCCGCGCATGCCGAAGAGGAAGAAGACGAGGTGGACGAATGAACGGCAATCGCAAACGCATGGCGTGGATCGCCGGGCTCGTCGTGGTGCTGGCGCTGGTGCCGGTGTTCGCGGGCAGCTTCACCGTCTCGCTGCTCAACGACATCGGCATCGGCGCACTCGTGGCGCTGGGCCTCGTGCTGCTGACGGGCGTGGGCGGCGCCACCTCCTTCGGGCAGGCGGCCTTCGTGGGCATCGCGGCCTACGCGACCGCATGGCTCACCACCACGCAGGGCATGTCGCCCTGGCTGGGGCTGCTGTTCGCGCTGCTGCTCACGGGGCTGTCGGCGCTGGCGATCGGCATGCTGACGCTGCGGCTGGGCGGGCACTTCCTGCCGCTGAGCACCATCGCCTGGGGGCTCTCCATCGCGATGCTGTTCGGCAATGTCGATGCGCTGGGGCGGCACACGGGCCTGTCGAATATTCCGCCGCTGCAGATCGCAGGCTGGTCGCTGGCCGATCCGCGCGCGATGTATTGCCTGATCTGGACGGTGGTCGGGCTGGCCTGCCTGTTCAGCCACAACCTGCTGCAGTCGCGGCCGGGGCGCGCGATTCGCGGGCTGCGCGGCGGCGCGACACTGCTGGCGAGCGTGGGGGCCGATGCGTACCGCGTGCGGCTTTCGCTGTTCGTCACCGCAGCCCTGCTCGCGGGGCTGGCGGGCTGGCTCTACGCGCACATGAACCGCTTCGTGAGCCCGTCGCCCTTCGACGTGCGCGCCAGCATCGAGTACCTGCTGATGGCGGTGGCCGGCGGGCTCGGCCAGCTGGGTGGCGCGCTGGTGGGCGCCGCGCTGGTGCTGGTGCTGAAGAACGGCCTGCAGGACGTGCTGCCGATGCTCACGCAGCGCGCGGGCCAGCTGGAGGCGGTGGCCTTCGCGGCGCTTTTCATCCTGCTGCTGCACTTCGCGCGCGGCGGCGTGATGGGGCTGCTGCGCCGCTGGACGCGACGCCGCGCCGGCGCGCGCGGGCCTTCGCGCCACGAGGGGCCGGCGGTCGAGCCGCTGCCGCACCGCACGCTGCCCGCGCGCGGCTCGCCGGTGCTGTCGGTGAACGGCGCGGTCAAGCGCTTCGGCGGGCTGGTGGCGGTGAACGACGTGAGCTTCGACGTGAAGGCCGGCGAGATCGTCGGGCTGATCGGGCCCAACGGCGCGGGCAAGTCGACCATGTTCAACCTGCTGACCTGTACGCTGCCGATGAGCTCGGGCCAGGTGCGCTTCCTGGAGCACGACATCGCCGGCATGCCGCAGCGCGAGGTGGCGCGGCTGGGGCTGGCGCGCACCTTCCAGCACGTGAAGCTGCGCCCGCACATGAGCCTGCTCGACAACGTGGCGCTGGGCGCGCATTCGCGCACGCGCTCGGGCATCCTGAAGGCCGGCCTGCGGCTCGACCGCACGGAGGAGGCGCAGATCCTTCAGGAAGCGCAGCGCCAGCTCGACCGCATCGGCCTGGGCGACCGCGCGCACGAGCAGGCGGGCAGCCTGCCGCTGGGCACGCAGCGCATCCTGGAGATCGCCCGCGCGTTGGCCGCCGACCCGGTGCTGCTGGTGCTCGACGAGCCGGCCGCCGGCCTGCGCCGCAAGGAGAAGATGGCGCTCGGCGACCTGCTGCGCAAGCTGCGCGAGGAGGGCGTGACCATCCTCATCGTGGAACATGACATGGACTTCGTGATGAAACTGGTGGACAGGCTGGTGGTGATGAACTTCGGCTCCAAGCTCGTGGAGGGCGTGCCGTCGGCGGTGCGCGCGGACGAGCGCGTGCAGGCGGCTTATCTGGGGAGCGTCGTATGAGCGCCGCACGGCCGCCCGAAGGCGCGGGCCCCCTTCAGGGGGTGCGCGAAGTACACGAAGTGACGAGCCTGGGGGTGTGGGTATGACCGCGATGCTGGAGATCGGCGATCTGCACGTGTCCTACGGACAGGTCGAGGCGGTGCGCGGCGTGTCGCTCGACCTGCAGCCGGGCCAGATCATCTCGGTGATCGGTCCCAACGGCGCGGGCAAGACCACGCTGCTGGCGGCCGCCATGGGCCTGCTGCCATGCAAGGGCACGCTGCGCTTCGAGGGCGAAGACCTGCAGGGGCTCGACGTGGAAGCGCGCGTGGAGCGCGGCCTGTGCCTCGTGCCCGAGAAGCGAGAGCTCTTCGGCGAGCTGACCGTGCTCGACAACCTGCAGCTCGGCGCCTATGCCAAGCGCCTGCGCGGCGACGCGATGAAGAAGCGGCTGCAGTCGGTGTACGACCGCTTTCCGCGGCTGGCCGAGCGCCGCTCGCAGCGCGCCGACACGCTCTCGGGCGGCGAACGCCAGATGCTGGCCGTGGGGCGCGCGCTGATGTCGGCGCCCCGGCTGCTGATGCTCGACGAGCCCAGCCTGGGCCTGGCGCCGCTGATCGTGCGCGACATCCTGGCCATCGTGCGCAAGCTGCGGGAGGACGGCGTGTCGATCCTGCTTGTGGAGCAGAACGCGCGCGCCGCGCTCGAAAGCTCCGACCACGGCTATGTGCTGGAGACGGGCGAGATCGCGCTCTCTGGCGCCTCGGCCGAACTGGCGAGCGACTCGCGGGTGCAGGCGACCTACCTCGGCGGAGGCACGCACGATGACGACTGAGCCCCGCGCCGTGCCGCCCGCGCAGCGCACGCTGCCGGCGATGCTGCAGCGGCAGGCCGGACTGTTCGGCTCGCGCGCGCTGCTGAAGATCGCGGGGAGCGAGTGGACGCACCGCGATGCGGCCCACGTTGCGGCGGCGCGGGCCGGCGCGCTGGCGGCGGCCGGCGTGGTGCGCGGCGATCGCATCGCGGTGATGTGCGGCAACCGCGTCGAGTTTCTCGAAAGCTTCCTGGGAGCGGGATGGCTGGGTGCTTCGACGGTGCCGGTCAATACCGCGTCAATGGGGCCGCAGATCGAGTACTTCCTTGCGAACAGCGAGGCGAAGCTGCTGGTGATCGAAGCGGGCTTCGTGGAGCGGCTCGCGGCGGCGGACCTCGGGCGTACCGCGCTGCGCGAAATCTGGGTCGTCGGCGAGACAGCTTTGGACGCCTGGCGTGCGCCTGCGGGCGTGCGTGTCGTGGCGTATCCCGCGCATGGAGAACCCGTCGAGCCGGCATCCGTGCAGCCCGGCGACGCACTCGCGATCCTCTATACCTCGGGCACGACCGGGCCTGCCAAGGGCGTGGTCTGCCCGCACGCGCAGTACTTTTGGTGGGGCGTGAACAGTGCCGAAGTGCTCGGCGTGGGCGCCGACGACGTGCTGTGCACCACGCTGCCGCTCTTCCACATCAACGCACTCAACACCTTCGCGCAGGCCGCGCTGACGGGCTCGCAAGTGGTGTTCGAGCCGCGCTTCTCGGCATCGGGCTTCTGGCCGACGATGCGCGCGAGCGGGGCGACGGTGGTCTATCTGCTGGGGGCGATGGTGCCGATCCTGCTGGCCCAGCCCGGAGGGGCGGGGGAGCGCGACCACCGCGTGCGCATCGGGCTGGGGCCCGGCGTGCCGGCTGCCGCCGGTGTCGCGTTCAAGGCGCGCACGGGCGTATCGCTGCTGGAAGGCTATGGGTCGACCGAGACCAACTTCGCCATCGCCACGGCGCCCGATTCGCCGCGCGGCGGTGTGATGGGCTGGCTGCGCCCCGGCTTCCAGGCGCGCGTGGCCGACGAGGACGACGTGGCGCTGCCGGCCGGCGAGGCGGGCGAGTTACTGCTTCGCGCGGACGAGCCGTATGCCTTCGCCAGCGGCTACTTCAACATGCCGGAGAAGACGGTCGAGGCCTGGCGCAATCTCTGGTTCCACACCGGCGACCGCGTGGTGCGCGATGCGGACGGGGCCTTCCGTTTTGTCGACCGCATCAAGGACGCGATCCGCCGGCGCGGGGAGAACATTTCCTCGTTCGAGGTCGAGCAAGTGCTGCTGAGCCATCCAGGCGTGGCTTCGTGCGCGGTGTATCCCGTGCGCTCCGAGCTTGCCGAGGACGAGGTGATGGCCGCGCTGGTGGCCCGCGAGGGCGCGGCCATCGACCCCGCCGAGCTCGCGCGCTTCTGCGAAGGCCGGCTGCCGTACTTCGCCGTGCCGCGCTACATCGACGTGCTGAACGACCTTCCCCGCACCGAGAACGGCAAGGTCCAGAAGTTCAAGCTGCGGGAGCGCGGAGTCGGACCGCAGACCTGGGACGGCAAGCCCGCGAAGGCCTGAGGCAATGGCGAACCTTGCGCTGCCTCCTCTTTCCGGACGTGTGGCGTTCGTGACCGGCGCGGGGCAGGGCCTGGGGGCCGCCATCGCGCGGGGATTGAGCGAAGCCGGGGCACGCGTGGTCCTCGCCGACATCGAACTTGCCAGTGCCGAAGCCGTGGCGGCGGAGATCGGCGGGCTCGCGTTGCAGCTCGACGTGCGCGACGAGACGGCGTTTTCCAGCTGCTTCGATGCAGCTGTGGCGCGCCTCGGCGCAGTCGACATCATGGTCAACAACGCGGCGCGCACGCCATCGACCTCGCTGTGGGACATCGCGTCCGAGGAGTGGGACGACGTGCTGGCCATCAACTTGCGCGGCGCCTTCTTCGGCTGCCGCATCGCGGGGCGTCACATGCGCGAGCGCGGCGAGGGGCGCATCGTCAACCTCGGTTCGATGGCTGGGCAGCAGGCCAGCAACGCGACAGGCGTGCACTACGCGGCAAGCAAGGCCGGGATGCTGGCGCTGACTCGGTCGTTCGCGCAGGAACTGGCGCCTCACGGCGTGACGGTGAACGCGCTGGCGCCGGCCGCGATCCGCAGCCCCTCGCTCGATGCCATGGCGCCTGCGCGCCAGCACGCGTTGCAGGCGGGCATTCCGCTCGGCCGCTTCGGGCTGGCCGAGGAGGTGGCTGCGGCCGTGGTCTATCTGGCTTCTCCTGCTGCGGCCTTCATGACCGGCGCGACGCTGGATCTCAACGGCGGCCGTTTCATGCGCTGACAGCCTTGCCGGGCCGCTCGGCTAAAATGGTTCAGAACTAAATCATTCAGGTATGGACTCAAATTCACTGACTGGCCGGCACGCACTCGTCACGGGCGCGGCGCGCGGCATCGGGGCGGAGATCGCCCGCACGCTGGCTGCCGAAGGCGCCACTCTGACCTTGCTGGGACGTGACCGCGAGGCGCTACAGCGGGTGGCGGATTCGCTGGCGGGCAGCAGGCACGGCGTGGTTGCGGCAGACGTGGCGAACCCGGAGGCCGTGCAGGCGGCGTTCGCCGAAGCCCGTGCCGCGCGTGGGCCCGTCACCGCGCTAGTCAACAACGCGGGGGCGGCGGAGAGTGCGCCGTTTCTCAAGACATCGTTCGAACTCTGGCAGCGGATGCTGTCGGTCAACCTCACCGGCAGCTTCCTGTGCGCGCAGGCCGCGCTGCCGGACATGCTCGATGCCGGCTGGGGGCGCATCGTCAACATCGCCAGCACGGCGGGGCAGAAGGGCTATGCCTACGTGGCTGCCTACACCGCGGCCAAGCATGGCGTAGTCGGGCTCACGCGCTCGCTGGCGCTGGAAGTGGCACGCAAGGGCGTCACCGTGAACGCCGTGTGCCCTGGCTACACCGACACCGATATCCTGCGCAACAGCGTCGCCAACGTGGTCGGCAAGACCGGGCGCAGCGAGGCCGATGCGCTTGCGGAGTTCTCCAGCGTGAATCCGCAGAAGCGCATCGTGCAGCCCGCCGAAGTGGCCGACGCCGTGCGCTGGCTGTGCGGCGAGGGCGCCGCGTCGGTCACCGGGCAGTCGATTTCGGTTTCAGGGGGAGAAGTGACATGACACGCAACGACGCGTCGCACGCAGTGCTGAGCGATGCGGAAGAACTGGGCCACGAGGCCCGCGCCGGCCACGACGACCACGCCGTGCTCAAGCTGTGGCTGCGCATGCTGGCCAGCACCACGCAGATCGAGTCCGAGATCCGTCGCCGGCTGCGCGAGCGCTTCGGCATCTCGCTGGCGCGCTTCGACTACATGGCGCAGCTCTATCGCTACAAGGACGGCCTGAAGATGCGCGTGCTGTCGCGCTACCTGATGGTGACCGGCGGCAACGTCACCGGCCTGACGGACGAACTCGAGCGCGAAGGCATGGTCGCCCGCGCCCCCAGCCCCGACGACCGCCGCGCGTGGATCGTGAGCCTCACGCCCACTGGACGCCGTACTTTCGAGACCATGGCGAGCGAGCACGAGCAGTGGATTCTCGAGATGTTCTCGGGCCTCGACATGAAGACCGTCAAGCAGCTGCACACACAGCTCGGCCTGCTGCGCGTGCACGTGATGCGCGGCGAGCCGGCGAGCGAGGAGGGCTGAACATGGCCGAGGACAGCGAGTTCTGCAGACCGCGGCTGATCCGCTTCTCGGACTGCGATCCGGCGGGCATCGTCTTCTATCCGCAGTACTTCGTGATGCTCAACGGCCTCGTCGAAGACTGGGTCAACGAAGGCCTGGGCCTCAGCTACCACGGCCTGGTGGCGCAGCGCCGCATCGGCCTGCCCACGGTGAAGCTCGAGGTCGACTTCCGCGCGGTGAGCCGCATGGGCGACCAGGTGATGCTGGGGCTGGCCGTGGAGCGCCTCGGCTCCCGCTCGATGACCCTGCAGGTGCGCTGCTTCGAGCCGGTGGGCGGCGAGGTGCGCATGCAGATGCAGCAGGTGCTGGTGACCACGTCGCTGGAGACCCATCGGGCCGTTGCCATTCCGGACGACATGCGCGCTGCCATCCTGCGCAACGCGCCCGCGCTGGGCTGAGCCGTCTTCAGGGTGCAGGCTCGTTGCCGCCGGCGTCCTGCGCGCGCTTCTTCAGCCAGCCGCTGAGCTCCTTCTTTCCCTTGGCGTTGGCCGATCGCCATGCCTCGCGCGCCGCTGCGATGAAGCGCTCCTCAGCGGCATCCGGCACTTCGCTGGGCCGGTCTTCCTCGTCGAGCCAGCCCAGCTCGACGCCGCAATGCCTTTCGATCTGCCTCGCCAGGTTGTCGCCGATGGGGCGGGAGCTCTTGATCTGGCTCCACATGCTGGGGGAAATCTCGATCTTCTTCGCGAACGCCTGGTCCAGCCCCTTGGCTGGCAAGCCTGCGGCAACGGCCTCTTCGAGAAAGCGGCGGTGCAGCGCAAGCGCATTGCGGCGGCGCGCGACGGTGATATTGGGCACTGTTCAAAAACAACAACAAGACAAAAAAAGATTGTCCCGGTTGTTGACGCCGCCGTAAACACTATTTACAGTTGCCTTCACTCGCGGCTCCAAGCCGTACCATTTTTCCAACCCCTAACGGCCGACAGCGGCAATTTTTGACTCAGGAACCATCGTGAACACCGCACTGATCCTCACCAGCATTCGTCCCGCATCGGGCCGATCGCTCGTGCGCGTCTGGGCGTGCGGTGGTTTCGACGGCATGCCGTCGGTCCGATCGAACCGGCACCAGAGCCACGTGTATTCCACGAAAGCCGCAGCCGGCTTGCGTTTTGGAAAAACCGAGGATCAGGTGCTACCGGGTGGAGGTTGCGCATAGGCGCACACCTTCCAAGCTCTCTCGTTCAGAGGCCCGGAAACCGCAAGGTTCCGGGCCTTTTTGTTTTGTCGTGCAGTTTTCTGTTTGTCATTTCGGGTGTGCCTTCACCACACCGCCAGAGCCCACCGCGTAGACGGTCTGGCGGGATGTGCAGGAATTGATCACTCCTGTGCAGCGACGTCGTACGGGACAGCGCCAGTGCGTTGTCCGTCGCGTGAGGACACAACCGAAATGGAAAGCGGACAGCCGTTCCAGGCACGACGACATCACCGAACCCGAGCGGGACAGGGCCATGCAGATGGTCCTCCCGCGGAAACCGGCCGCAAAGATTGGGCGGCGCCGGAACTCGTAACCGGACACTTTTTGTTTACCACCCGCGTTAGCTCAATGGATCAGAGCACTTGCCTACGAAGCAAGGGGTTGCACGTTCGAGTCGTGCACGTGGGGCCAGTTTCTTTGTCCTGCTGTCACACAACCGAGGAGTCACCATGCGCAAGCGCAATACCCCGATCCGGATGATCACCGTGCGCCCGGCGCAGCCGCGCGAGCGCACCACGATGCTGGCCTTGGTCCGGCGCTTCGGTTTCATCGCCGGTGCACGCGGCGCGAATCAGGAGGCGCCGGGTCGCGAGCTGCAGTCCGACGGCCTCGATCTCGACCAACGCGTTCGCGCCGTCGGCGAGTGGTGATCGGCCTCTTACCGATCGTCAATTCTTCATGGTGCGCGTAGCTCAATGGCAGAGCCGCGGGTTGTGGTCCCGCTGACGACGGTTCGATTCCGTTCGCGTACCCCATGGCTTCGTTCCTTCATTCATCAACCACGCAACCATCGCCGCGAAAGGAGGCGATTCATGCACCCTCACGTCCTGCAACTCGACATTCAGGGCACGCCGCAAGCCTGGATTTCGCTGGAGCAGGCGGTGTTGCACTACGCGACCGGCTCGGTCGCCTGGGAAGACGGCGACCAGCCGCTGGCCACGCTGCGCGGCGGTTTCAACGTGGCGCGCGGCGTGCAGTCGCGCATCGAGGTCGCGCCGATCATCGCGCTGCGCGGCGCCTCGAAGATCAACCTCTTCGAAGTGATTCCGAGCGTCACCAAGACCAAGCTGCTGCGCCGCGACCGCCACACCTGCGCCTACTGTGCGGGCGTCTTCCACGAGCGCGACCTGCAATGCGAGCACGTGCTGCCCGAATCGCGCGGAGGCCCATGGACCTGGACCAACCTCGTGAGCGCATGCGCCGCCTGCAACAACCGCAAGGCAGCGCGCACGCCGGAGGAGGCGGGCATGCCGCTGGTCTACCTGCCGTATGTGCCGAGCCGCTATGAGAACTTCCTGCTGGAAGGCCGCAACATCCGTGCGGACGTGCACGAATGGCTGGCGAAGCGGCTGCCCAAGGGCTCGCGGCTTCAGTAGGTGCGGGGCTGTGATGAGCTTCCTGTACCGCCGCGCCCATGAAAAAAGCCCGCTGTCCTTCGGACGGCGGGCTTTGGTTCGTGGGGAAGACTGCCTTTCAGCGCCCGATACCGAAGAAGCGGTAAGCGATCACGCCTGCTGCAGCCAGACCGCCGACGATCGCCAGAATGACTTTGGTTGCACGGCCCGTGCCGCGCTTCGAACGGGGCCAGTGATCCGGCCCGATCAGGTCGATGGGGACGGTGGGTTTGCCTATGTCGGACGCCTTTTCCATGGGCGGAAATATAGCTCACGCCCGAAAGCACGGTCCGGGGCGAGGCGCATTCCGTGGCTGTCGTGCGTCGCTGCGGAGGTTGCTGCGAGCCGGGCAAAAAAATACCCGCATGAGCGGGCCGAACGAGCCGTCTGGCTTCGAAGTTGATGTCCCTGTGTCTTTCTTTGTTGTTGCGCTGCGTGACAGCAAGTGCAAGATGCCACGCCAGATGGGCGCCGTTTGCAGCTTTGGGGCAAGCTGCTTGTAGCTGATGGAGTAAATCGTGAAATATTCCCTTATGAACAAGAAAATCATCCTCGAAAGTTTGACGCGTGCGCTGGAGAGCTGGGTTCGCAATGCTTCTGCAGCACAGCTCTGGCAGGTGCATCAGGCTGGCGGCCTCGGTGCGCTGATCGAGGCAGACGACGAGGTCGTGCAGGTGCGCATTCTTCTTGGCGGCGCACGCGATGCGTTGTCGGAGCTTGGCAAGACCGATGGGCGATTGCCTGTCACCGAGGCCTTTCTGGGCACTGCTGCATGGGGAGCACCGCCGGCGCAAGGGAGCCCGGATCGTGAGCAGTGGTTCCTGTCGAGCGAACTGGCGCAGGCGCATGCCCGCCAATACCTGGCGGCGGAAGTGGGCGAGCGACAGGATCTGCTGGAGCGCTGCGTCGACGACTGGATTGCGCGGAAGGGCGCCGCTTCCAGCTCTGGTTCGTGACCGGGCGCGAGCCAGCAAAGAAAAAGCCTCCTCAGGGAAGATCTTGAGGAGGCTTTGACGAAAAAAATAGCGCGAAGACCGCGCTATTTTGGTGTTGGTGGTGGGCCCTGAGTGACTCGAACACTCGACCTACGGATTAAGAGTCCAAGGGCAACCCGAGCAAAATCAACAACTTGCCCTCAGATTTTGTTCCGCAACCAGAAAAATGAGGGGTCTCGAAATCCAGCATCCATGCGGGTGTCTTGGAAATTGCGGAACAAATCCCGCGCCTATTTTGGCTCCTTCTTCGGCGCCGCGATCCGCACCTTCTTGCCGACTTTGTGGCGGATGTACTTCGAGGTCATCGCCTCGGTCGAGTGGCCCAGCAGGGTCTGCGCATCCTTGATGCCCGCCGACTCGTCGGTGTCCGTGGCCGCCTTTGCGCGCAGGTCACGAAACTGGAACGTGGCGATGTCGATTCCTGCGCTCTTCCTGGCTTTGTCGAAGCGCTTGCGCAGCATGGCCGCTGTCATCGGGGCACCGCGCTCGTTCACCAGCAGCGGGGCTGACTGCTTCGGCCTGGCTGCCTTATATGCGCGGATCTCCTCGATCAATTCTTCCAGTGCGTTCTCCACCACGATCCGCAGCTTCGCCTGGGTCTTGCCCTGGCGCACCCGCAGGTACTCGCCGCGGATGTGGTCCTCGCTCATGCCGAGCACATCGGCGGGCCGCTGGCCAGTGATGTGCGCCAGACGCATGGCAAAGCGCAGTGGCTCACAGGCATGCTCGAGCACACGCTTCAGCATGTCGTCATCGACGTAGGCATCCCGAGCCGTCTCGCGGAACCCCTTGATGCCGGCGCACGGGTTCGGCAGCTTCGTGAAGCCGTTCGCCCGGGCATAGTTCCAGATGTGCGAGATCAGAGCCTTCTCGCGGTTGGCGCGCACCTGGCCCCACTTCGCCGGGATCGGCACAATCTTGCGGCCATTCTTAACCCGCTCGGCATTCAGAGCCTCGGCGATCTTCACGGCCTCTTTCACGCGCCAGTGCAGGTACTGGTTGATGTGCTTCGGCTCGATCTTGTCGAGTGGTGCCGGCGGTGTGTTGAAGAACTTCAGGATCCACTCCAACTCCTTCTCGTTGTCCCGGCGAGTCCTGGGTGCCTTCGTCGGCAGGATGTCGCGCCGGTAGGCCTTCGCCACGGCCGCGAGCGTGCCTTCAGTGACGGGCGGCGCATAGGCTGGTTTTGGTTTGGACGCCAGTTCGCCCCAGCGTTTCACGGCCAGGGCGTAATCGGACCCCAGCGGGATTTCCTTTCGGGGCTTGCCACCGGTGTCGAGGTAGTAGTGGATGAGGTTGCCGCGCGGACGCGCGCGCATCCCCCGCGGCAGGTTGGCCCACCGCGATGGCTTACGACCCATGCTCAAGCTCCGATCAATCCGGGCGTCCACCCGTCGTCGTCTGGAGTTTCGTCTGCTCGGCCTTCGACGGCTGAGCGGGTGACAACAGGGTGGCCGGTGGCGCTCACGCGGAACGGCAAACCTTGGCCACGTAGCCACTCGATCTGCTTCGACTTGATCTTGAAGCCGGTGAGCTTCGCAAGTTCAGGGTCCGTCAGGAAGAAGTCCGCTGCAGTCACGCGGACGCTCCACTGCGAGAGGCTTCAGCGACAACAGCTTTGACCACAGCGTTTCGGATACTGGCACGCGCGCTTACGGGAGCTGCGTTCCAGATGTCTGGAAAGTTGGCGTCGATGTGTTCCATCACCGCGAACGCAACCAAGTCGGCGTCGATCTTGGCGACAGGTTTGGACACGAGCCGGAGCGACAGCTTGCGAGTGTTCGTGTTGGTCATGCCGCCACCTGACTAGCTCGAACAGCTTGGAAGTTGTCTGCGTCGATCTGTGCCTTTGCAACGATAACCAGCGTCTCCACCGCGTGAAGCAGTCCATCGTCCTTCACGTCCGTGTTCACGGCGTTCAGCACGCCCAAGAGGCCGGCCAGTTCGTCACTGGCTTTGTCATGTAACTCTTTCGAGTACGCGTCGACCGAGAGGGCCGAATGTGCGCGCTCTACTTTTTCGATCGCTTTCTCAATCAAACTGAGGATGCCCCAGTACAGATCGGTGCCTTCGTTGTTGGCAGCAATCTCGGCAACGTCGTGCGCCTGCTGCATGACGTCGTGCGGATTGTGGCTATCGTGTGGCCTGGTCTTGGCCCGCGGCGTGTCGACGACGGCGCTCATCCTGCACCGCCTTCCCGGGCCGTTTTCTTCGCCGCTCGAGCAGCGCGCATGCGTTCGACAAAGTCCGCCCTGGATGCGGCTTGGTGCTCGTCCCACTCGGCAGCCGTTCGCTCCCAGCGCTGAACACGCCCGAGCAGCCACCCTTTGCTGACGACGCTGCAACCGAGCTGGAAAACCGCTTCAATGATCTCGACGAATTCGCTCGCTGCATGTCCGCTGCCATTGTTGAATCCGAGATCGTCCCACTGGCCACTCTTGAAGATTTCTTCGAGCATCGCTGCAAATGCTGGACGCTTGATCTTGTGGTTGAGGTTGAAATCGATCAGTTGCAGGGCACGGATAGCGCCCTCTGCACGGCCGGCATAGTAGTTCGCGCGATGAGCTGGGAAAAAGTGTCCTCGCATCTCCGGAATCCTTTTTCTCGGGGCCAACACCTGGTCGTAGAACTGGAAAGGCAGAGCTCCACGAAAGCGCACAGTGTTGGCATCGATTGGAACGCCGACTTCGTGTATCTCGTCCCAGCGCCGGCGCATGATCGAGTCGATGTGTTCGCCGATAGCAGCAATTTCCGCTGCGGCCAGTTCTCGGCCCAATCCGTCGGCGATGTAGCCGTCGAGCTGCTGGCTGAAGTCGGTGAGTGTGCCGACCAGGCGGCCGCCAGCTTGAAGTTCGACTGGGCATCGCTCCGGGTCGCAGTGGATCGCGATCGCCTTGAGTTCACCCACTGCGGCAGTGAAGCCGTTCCATCTGACGTAGGCGATTCCAATGCCGGTGTCCACATCAGCCAGAGCGAGTCCGCCCCCGTTCTTGCACAGAGAGAAGCCTGTGTTTCTGGCTACTTCGTTGTGGTCTGCGGCGAAGTAAGGCTGCCTGGGCAGCACCTGCAGTTCGATGAACAAGGGGCTCGCAGGATCGACGCTGTCCTTGCGGAACACCGGCCTGCCATGGGCAGGATCGAAGTTGCTTTCGGCGATACGTTCGGTTGCGGCGACAGGTGTCGCGGCTTTGGCAACAGGAGTTGCTGTTTTACGTGAGGGCGTGCTAACATTTCCCATGATTTGGGTTCCTCGTTAGGGTTCTCGGGTCACAGAAGCCCCAACGGTTGCCGCCGTCGGGGCTTCGCCTTTTATGAGCCTAGTTCGTGGTGGCTGCCTGGAGTACCTCCTGCAGGATGGACTCGTGATAGCTGTGCACGGTCCCGAAGCGTGGATCGCGAACGTCGCCGATGACCAGGCCCTTTTCGCGTGAGAGAGCAGCGCACTTTCGACCAAGATTCGCCGCGGTGCGCGCATCCACAGGGCGCCCGATCAAGTTCGAGTACCCCAGTACCGTGAAGTGCTTGTTCTCGGGCTGCGTGCGAGCCTCAATGACCGCCACGTTTTCCTGCAGGCGCGCCAGTTCGGTGGCTTGGCGGACTTGCTCCTGCTCGAGCTCGTCTTGCCGGACGAGCGCTTCGATTAGGGCTGCGGTACGTGGATCGCGCACGGCGGGCAGCGTGGCACCCTTAGCGCGGCGTTCGCACTCCAGGAAGTACTCCCGTACCTCGCGGCCCTTGGCCGTGCCTGAGAGCATGCCGATGTGCTTGCCGGCTTCGACCGTGAAGCAGTATTCAGTGGACGGGCGGCCGCCGGCGAGGTTTCCGCCCTTTTGGGCGAGAACCACATAGTCGCTGTTTTCGACGAAGCCGCCGCGCTTGATCTGGGCCTTCGCCCAGTTGGTGTAGTCCTTGCCGATGCCGAGTTCTCGGTGCAGGTCACGGCCGTTGACAGTGGGCTTGAGCTCGTTGCCGAGTTGGCGCGAGTTGATGGCGATATTGATGGTCACGTTAGGGTTCCCGGGTTACTTGCTAGGTTGCTGGGCCGCGAGTTGCCGCTCGCGGGATTCTTCAAGACGAAAAACGATCTCGTTGCCTAGGGTGCGCCGGTTATCGATTGCCTGGTGCTTGAGCCAGTCGCGCAACTCGGTAGGAAGCCGGATCGGAGTGACGGAGGGAAGTTGCGATTGGGCTTTCATGGGTGATGTCATTTTCTGTGTGTTGTGAGTAATGCTATTTTGACTTGTGTCTCATCGCAAGTGTTTTTTGTTGTGAAGTTGATTCATTCATCGCGCAAGCTAGAATTAGTTGAACTGTTGACAGGACTGCTATGAGTGACGAACCCAAACGCAGAGGAGGAGGCGCTAAGCCATCGCGGACGGAAACCGTGACGGTGCGTCTTGACCCCAAGCTGCGATACCTTGCGGAGATTGCTGCGCGCAAGCAGCGGCGCACCCTGTCGAGCTACGTGGAATGGGCTGTCGAGAAAAGCCTGGAGGACGTCAAGCTGTACGAGGGTTCGGGCTACAACGGGGACGAGTCCACCACAGTGGCTGAAGCAGCTACTCTGTTGTGGGATGTCGACGAGGCCGAGCGATTCGTAAAGCTGGCGATCCGATACCCTGAGCTTTTGACCCACGAGGAACAGGAGCGCTGGAAGATGCTGCATGACGCGGCACTCCTGCACCCAGCCAGAGGTAGAAATTCGAGGAGCGGGGAAGTCGTGTGGAACTGGGCCACACTGGAAGACCGCGTTTTGCCGGACCTGCGGCGCTACTGGTCGGACTTGCTTGAAGCGCAAAACGCTGGCCCGCTTGGTCGAGCAGCGTGGGTTCGAAAAATCAACGAGGAGCTTGAAGCGCGAGGGGTGACTTTTTCCTATGCCACGCCTAAGACTCCTCCGAAGTCGAGCAGCGGCTTCGACGACATGGACGCGGATATCCCTTTTTGAGTGGTCGCCGGTCACGCCATCACCTCACGCGTTTCGGCGATCCCGAGAGCCTTGCGCCGGGACTGAAGCAACCGGTCGTAATGGGCGAGGGCTGCCTGATGGTCATTCCCATATTCGGCGACGACGACCCCCTCCGAGCAAACCCAATAAGGCGCACTGAACGCGCAAGCCACAGAAATCGGCGTGCCATCGCGTTTGGTGACCGGGGCGCCCAACGAAATGCGCGTCGTTCCCGCGGCTTGCTGGTCCGCTGAGCGCTTGCTCTGTGCGATCAACTCGCGCGCTTCGTGCGGTTCGATCTTGTTGAGTCCGTGGTGCGGCACGAATTCGTAGAACGTCCCTTTGCTGGGGCTGGCCAGCACATAGGCGTCCGGTTTGAAGTCGCCGGGTGTCGGGATCTTGGCGATCACCGTAAGGGCCAGGAAGCCCACCTTGACGGTGGCTCCGATAGTCCAGTCTTGCTTTGCTTTCATGCCGATCTCCTTGAAGATCTGCAAAGAATAGCAATACTTTACTCAAAGCACAAGCAAAACTTTACTCATAAGGTGGCGCCCGCGAGTGGCAAGGGATTGGTCGCGCTGACGCAGGCCGCAAAAAAGCCCGCGGGCTGCGGGCTGAACAACGCCATGGTAGCTTTTCAGGACTTCTGCTCGAGAGTTCCGTTGGGCTGCATCGAGCGCAGAATGTTCGCAAATCTCTGTGCCGTTTCTTGGGCAATGCCTGGTTGAGTGAGATCCTTTACCAGCTGGCGTGACAGGTCCAAGAGCGTCGAAGTTGGAATCACTACTACACCGACTGGCCGAAGTCCTGAAGCCCCATTCCCAGTCTCCTGTCCCAGAATCAACTTGGTGGTGTGAATGCCGTACACAGCATCCATCACCAAGTCCGCATAGATCAGGGGCACGCCATCTGGGATGCGGGAACGTAGAGGATCTCGCTGCTGGGGGGAGGGACGCTTTGACTTCGTGTCTTTCTTTGGTGCAGGGGATTGAGTTGCTTGGGCCGAAGCCTTCTTTCTGGTTGTAGCCATAGTCATCCTTTGGCGGCTTGTGCTGCTTCTGCGGAGCGTGCGCAGAGAGTGGCGAAAGTCTCACCTTTCAACGCGGACGCGCTCACATCTCGGGTCAGGCGCGCGAAGTCAGAATAGCTCACCAGCTTCACGAAGAGCGCAAGGTCCAGAGCATGCGCGGCCTTTGAGAGGGTTGAGAGTTGGATGTCTCCGCCTTCGGTGTCCTCAAGTCTGGAAATGGCGGATTGCTTGGTTCCCATACGTTCTGCTAGTTGCGTCTGCGTAAGGCCTTGAGCTTCGCGGTTGATACGCACCCCCCAAGCGATAAGGTTTTCAACAGTCGCTTCCATCGCTGCACGCCTATAGTCAGGATCGTTCCATTCCGATGGCATCGGATAGTCGCACAGCGTGTTGGCGGATTCCTTCAGAAGACTAGTCAGCTTATGCGACAGGCCAGGGGCAGACGACAGTTCGTTCGTCAAATCGACCGTCAACTTCGGCGCGACATTTCCGAATCCGTTCTTCGTAATTGGCTGGTTGGTAGACATTGTCTTTCTCGAAGCCTTCAAAGCATATCACGTATGCGTGATGTTCAAGGTCGTGGTAGCCGAACAACCTATGTTGAGCACCGTTTTCGTCCTTGAACCGTATCACGTAAAGGTTATCTCCCAAAGGGCTCGCTTCCGGCCGTTCCCATTGAGTGGCTGGCTTGTCTCGTAGGAACTTCATGTTCACATCGCGACGCGCTCGTGCCTTGGCCGACAGTCCCTTGTCCCATTTCTCGTGGTCGTTTCTGCCATTCGCGGTAAGCCAAAGCCGAAACTCCCAGACAGTAAAAGTGGGCTTCACTGAGCCCTGGAGCAGCCTTTCAAAGTCGCTGAGCGGGGCGGAAGCGGGAGCGGCGTTCGCTTTCGGACGCGAATTGCGGCCCATGTCAACATCCCCTCTTTCCATGCGTCGGAGGCGCGACGATCCCGATCACATGCAGAAAGTTGACGTCTTGCTCACGATTCACCTTTGCAATCCCCGCAACTGGGGATGCGCGCTCATCTCTCAACGATCTGCGGGCGAACAAGCTCTCACGCATCTTCGGAACGTGTAGCCTTGTGCAGTATTCTGGCCTGCTCGAGCAGCGCTTCCTGGGCTTTGGCAGGCATCCCGCGGAAGAGTGCACTCAGTTCCAGCACGAACTTTTCCACGCTTGCATCACGCTCTGATGCTTCCGGGATCAACATTTCCCAGGGCTCGACGCCCAACGCGTCAGCGATCATTGCCATCTCGGTTAGCTTCGCCGAAGGCTCTTTGCCTTTCGCTCCAGCCTCGCGCTCCTTGGGATTGAGGTAGTTGCCCACCGATCGCTGGGCGATTCCCGCGCGCTTCCCAAGGGCCAATTGCGACAGGCCGGCGGCATCCATCCTTCGGCGCAGATTGGCCGCGAAAACAGTATTGATGGAGATTTTTCCCATTGAACAGAGTCTGGCTGGCGCGGTAAGCAAAGTATTGCTTGAATGACCAGCAAAGTTTTGCTATGTTCTGGGCATGAGCACACCAAAACCTCTGGACATCGAAGTACGCGAACTGTTGGGCGCGCGTAAGGGCGAATGGCTCTCGATCGCGAAGCATTCAGGCGTTAGCTACTCGTGGCTTTCGAAATTCTTCAACGGGCACATCGACAACCCCGGTTACCAGACCCTGTGCAGCCTGCACGCGGTGCTGACGCAACGCTCGGCTTCCGAAGCGAAGGCGGCTTGAGTGATGGCCCCTTTCATCGAAGCGCTTCGCGCGCAGACCGAGTATTGCGCGGAGTTCCGGCATGCCGGGTCTACCTGGGCACTCAACTTTTTCGCTGTCGACGATGCCGATGCAGCCGCGAAGGTGCAGAGCATCAAGACGAACCTCGTGCTGCTCGGACGACTCGAAAGGCGCATGGACGCCGAGGGAGCCTGAGATGACGCCCAAGAAGCCCTTGGCTTGGCGCCGGCGCGCGACGCTCATCCGCTCGAAGGAAGCCAACCGCGTGAACGCTTTGATTCGATGGGAGAGCATGCGTGGGGCCGCCGGAAATGTGGCGCAGGTCATCAACTCCAAATGGCGCGACGCATCTGCTGCAGTTAACCGCGCTGCCGGCTTTCGTGAGCCTCCTGAGCCCGAGCCTGCGGTCCAAGACCCACCGAACAAGCCTCGTCCGAACACCGACGGAGTGCGGTTCGCGGAAGGCGAGCCGAGCTTCTTCAACCTGGTTGCCAAACAGCACGAGATGTCGGTCCTCGAGGCCTTAGCGCTGACGCGCATGGCGCTGGTGACCAACCACAACGTGCTGGCCACAGATCGCCCCGACCTGCCGCGGGCGCCGGGCACCGGCTGGACGACGAACTTCCTGCGGGAGATCGCGGCTATCGACGCCGCGGCCCAAATGCTGGCCGGAAACCATTGCCGTACTGATCTCGGATGTGCTCGTTGTAGTACGTGCCAGCCGAGCGAGCCAAGCACAGGCCATGCCACACGCTCGCAGGAACTCCAGGGTAGTCGTAGCCCTGATGAGGTTCGCTCGTGAACCAGAGCCGCAACAGACTCGTCGTCGGCTCGTATGTGCCCTTCACCAAGGCATTCGAAACGAATCGCGTCTCTTCCATTTCGTCTACCCCTCGCGGGGTCCGTGTTGTGGTGATGCGGATTCTGCCCCGCGGGGGGTGGGCACCGTCCGCTGATCACGCGCGGCCTCGACGTGTATGCGGCTGGCCGCTCGGCGTGATGTCAACCGACTGGCAGGAGAACCTCGTGACCACGTCGCCGTCGACCCACTGGATGATGAGCCTGCTGGTGCGCAGAACCATGCTAGGCGGGCGGCCTGGATCCAAGCAGGCATTCGTGCTGACGCAGTTGCGCGTGCTGCAGTGGATGAGATCCGGGTCGTGGGGTAGGCCGCGTCTGGGCGAGTTGGAGTAGGGCATGTCTGCAGTCTCTCCATCCCCTACTGAAAGGGCGAGAAAGGGTGTCGTTCTCGCGGCCCGCGCCCTTGCAGAACCTGGCAGAGCGGCCGGTGTTGCCGCTGCTATGGGCCTTTCCGAGTCGACCATCAGCCGAATCAAAAACGAGCGCCTGGACGAGGTGCTCCTGTTCCTCGCGCATCTCGGACTTAAGGTGACGCCGGCCTCGTACCGCTGCATAGACGAACGAACCTTCGAGGCATACCAGGTGCTCTGGGAGAAGGCCATGTCGATGACTACACCGGCCAAGCTCATCTTTGAGGATGCCGACTGATGAGCCGCACCGTCAACCGCGTGATCTACATCGCGCACTTACTTTGGTACTTGCGGATTCACCGCTCATGGTCCAGCGCCGTCTGGTGCATGCAGCACGAGGGAAGGACTTGGCGAGCAGGTCGCTGAGTTTCGATCCGCGGCTAGGGTCGCTCCCGAAGAGCAGCTCCACCTCCTGCCTGCCGAGGATTTCTTTTGAGGTGTCACCTAAGAGGTGTAGATGAAAACAAGCGCTGACAAAGCCGCCCTGATCACGGAAGACTTCAGATCCCAACCATTGCTCAGGAGACCGCTATGACCGATTCCGCCTCTAACTCCCAGTGGCTCGACGACCTTCACACTCCCTGTGACCCCGAGATCTTCCGCCGTGCGCTCGACGTGTGGCAGGCCGGCGGACAATTCAAGCTGCGCAAATCGAAGCCGAAGCAAAAAGGGCTCTACCTCGCTGACATTCCCGTCAATCGCTCAGCGATGGCGACCATCGGATTCCTCAAAGCCCGCGGCGTAGAAAACACCCAGGCGTATCTGTGGCGCACCATGCACTTCGGCCAACTCCTTGAGCACCTGCAGCCAAATGGCCGCTTGGCGAAGTACGTCAAGCCTGGGAGCGACAAGGACAGCATGATGGTGAGCGAAGCATTGCTTGATGCTGTTGCGATCGCGCCAGTCAAGCTGCCTAACGACCCGGCTGCCGAAGCCTGCGTGTTTGACATAGAAGAAATTGCGCGCATCGCCGAGGAGATCTGGCGAGCAGACAGTGGGGGCGACGACGAAGATGGTCGCTGATGCTCGCATCTCCGCCGCGTTGCCGGACCACCCAAAGACCAAGAAGCTGATTCGGCGACTCGGGGATTGCGCGGGGTGGTATCTCGTGCGGCTATTCCTTTGGACCGCGGCCAATCGTACCGATGGTGACTTATCGGGCATGACCGACGAGGACATCGAACTGGCCGTCGGTTGGAGCGGCGAACTTGGCGCATTCGTGCGTGAATGCGCAGACGTGCGATTCCTCGATGGGGATGAGGGCATGCGACGGCTTCATGACTGGGAGGAGCACAACCCCTGGGCCGCAGGCGCGGAGAAGCGCTCGGAAAAAGGCCGATGGGGTGCCTTGTGCAAGCAGTACGGACGCGCCGAGGCTGCCCGGATGATGCCCGAGTACGCCGAACGGATCCGCTTGGCAGACGAAAAGAAGCCAGTAGCACTGCCAGAAAGTGCCAGTGGCACTGCTACGGGCACGCAGTTGGCACTGCCAGTGGCAGATTCTGGCAGTGCCCCGTCTCCGTCTCCGTCTCCGTCTCCGTCTCCGTCTCCGTCTCCGTCTCCGTCTCCGTCTCCGTCTCCGTCTCCGTCTCCGTCTCCGTCTCCGAAACCTTCTTCGGGGGGCAAGCCCCCCAAGTCGGACTATCCGCCTGGGTTCGTCCGCATGTGGGCCGTTTGGCCGTCGCATCACCGCAAAGGCGAGAAGGGTGAATGCCTGAAGCTCTGGCGCAAGCACGACTGCGAAGAAATGGCTGACGCGATCATCGGGCACATCGAGCGCATGAAGGCCTCGCGGGACTGGACCAAGGACGGGGGCGCGTACATCCCGGCCCCCCTCGTTTACATCCGGAACCGGCGCTGGGAAGGCGCCGAGGACGTCAAGGCCGCGCCTGTGACGGCAGATGGGCAACGGTGGTGGCAGGTGGCCGGCTTCGAGCATCCGGGCGAAGCTCAGAACGCCCGCTGTCACATCGGCAACTTCCGCGAGTTCCGCGACGGCAAGCGCATCGCGCAGGAGGCCAGCGCGTGAATGTCACCGAGTTGAAGCACATGCTGGCCAGCCAGGCGCTCGAGATCGCACGCATGCTGCTGCCTCAGGGTAAGCAGCGTGGCAGCGAATGGAAGGCCGGCAACACCAGCGGCGAGCCGGGCGACAGCCTCTCGGTTTCCATCCGCGGCCACAAGGCCGGCGTGTGGAAGGACTTCGCGAGCGGGGAGGGCGGCGACCTGATCGATCTGTGGATGGCTTGCCGCGGGCAATCCGTCGTTGAGGCGCTGCGGGACATCAAGCGGCACCTGGGAATTCGCGACGACCTGCCGAAGCCGCCTGCGAAGACGTTTCGTAAGCCCGAGAAGCCGCAATGCCAGACGCCGAGGCAGCGGGTTCATGAATGGCTGACCGGTCGCGGTCTGCTGCCGGAGACGCTGGCGGCTTTCAAGATCGGCGAGCAGTTGCGCGGCGGCAAGGCCTACGCCGTCTTCCCGTACGTCGATGACGCCGGCGAGGTGTTGAACATCAAGTACCGAAACGCCGACGAGAAGAAGGACATGCGCCAAGAAGCCGGCGCGGCGCCCTGCCTGTTCGGCTGGCACTTGATCGACCCGAAGGCGCGCACCGTCACGATCACCGAGGGCGAAATCGACGCGATGACGCTGCATCAGATGCGCGTGCCCGCGCTGTCGGTCAATCAGGGCGCGGGGAATCACCAGTGGATCGAGGTGGACTGGGAGAAGCTGGAGCGCTTCGAGGACATCCTGATCTGCTTCGACAACGACGAGGCCGGCGACAAGGGCGCGGCCGAGGTCATCAACCGTCTGGGCATCGAGCGATGCCGCCGCGTCCGCCTCGGTGCCAAGGATGCAAACCAGTGGCTGCAGGACGGCGCTGAGGCGGTCGATTTTCAGCAGGCGATGGAAGATGCTCGCCCGCTCGATCCCGACGAGCTGCGCAACGCTGACGACTACACGCAGGCGGTTGTCGAGCTGTTCTATCCGCCGCCGGGAACACCTGTCGCGCCGGCCCTGTACATCGACAAGGAGCTGGATTGGTTCCGCTTCCGCATGGCCGAGTACACCTGCTGGACTGGCATCAACGGGCACGGAAAGAGCCTGATGCTCGACCAGATCCTGCTGGGCCTGATGCTGCAGGGCGAGCGAGTGGTGATCTTCTCGGGTGAAATGGGCGCTGCTCGCCACTTGAAGCGAATCCACAAGCAGGCCACGGGCCTGGACCGTCCCACGCGGGAATACATCCAAGCGGTCGGCGCGTGGCTGCGCGAAAAGCTCTGGATCTTCGACCTGGTGGGCGTCGCGAAGCTGGATCGGCTGCTGGAGGTATTCGCCTATGCAGCGCGTCGCTACGGCGTGCGGCACTTCGTGATCGACAGCCTGATGATGATCGATGTCCCCCAGGATGGGCCCGGCTCGATCACCAAGCAGAACGAAGCGGTGCAGAAGCTCGTGTCGTTCAAGAAGACGCACAACGTGCACGTCCACCTCGTGGCCCATCCGCGCAAGCTGCGCGACGAGGCCGAGGCGCCCGGAAAGATGGAGGTGGCTGGCGCTGGCGGCATCGTCAACGGCGCAGACAATGTGTTCTCCATCTGGCGTGCCCAGAAGGACGAGGCACCCGCAAACCCCAACGACCCTGACGCGGTGGCCGCGTGGGAGACGATGCAGGGCGACATCGACGCGAAGTTGATCCTGAAAAAGCAGCGCGAGGACGGTGTGCAGGACTACACCCAGGTCCTCTGGTTCGACAAGCCCTCGATGCAGTACCGCACCAGCCAGCGGCGCTTCCCGCTACGCTTTGTCGACTTTTCAACACAGAATGAACGGGAGCTGTATGACCAATCAGACTCAACCCACTGGCGTTGAAGACCGGAACTCGCATGGCGACATGCTCGAGCGCTGGGTATTGCTCTGGAGCCAGCGTCAGAACGCTTTTCACATCGAGCCTTTGGCGCGGATGCTCGACGCGAACCGGAAGGCGTTTGCGGAGGATCGGAGCTCGGACTACGTCGTCCTCGAACTCGGCAATCGCGAAGTCGTTGACGCAGCGGCGGACGCGTTGAGGCCGGTGATCCATGCCCGGGAGACTGCTGCGGCTGTGCTCGCGGGCATAGCGCAAACCCGTCCCTCTGAGCCCTCCGCGTGAGCCAGACAGTGACCTGGTTCCCAGATCCTGTGTTGCAGGCCGCGCTTCCGCGCGAGCGCCGCGCGCCGGGCGTCACCGGCGACCTGGTCATGCAGACGATCATCGACTTGCACGCCGCCGGCCGCATGGCTACGCGCCAAGTCGTGGTCGAGATCACCCAGCTGTCGTACGCCGTGGTCGACGACCACATCAAGCGCGCGATCGATGACGGCAAGCTGCGCCGCGTGGCGCCCGGCATCGTCGAACCGGTGGAGCAACTGCCGCCGGCGCGCGCCATCTCCCTCACGCGGCTGCCCAATGGCATGGGCAAGCTGGAGATCGGCGAGCACGTCGTCGACCTCGTGCCGAGCGAGGAGCGCCAACTCGGCAGCATGCTCGCCGGCCGCGCCGCCGAAATGACCGGCATCCAGAACGCCCGCGACCTGGCCGACATGGTGGCGCACCTGCAGCGCCAGCTCGAAGCGGTGCAGCGCCGCGCCGAGGCGCAGGACGAGACTATCCGTCGGCTGCAGAAGATTCCGAAGCAGGACGAGCTGTTCTGACCGCCCCCCACTAAGGTTCGCGCCCGCACGCGCGCCCGGGAATCATCCCGGTCCATGCAAGACGCGCGCGACCCGACCAGCACCAGCTCTCCCCACTGGCCCACCATCGAGGCCACGCTATGACGCGCAAAGTCGTCGACTGGGAAGCGGTTGAACTCCAGTACCGGGCAGGCATCCGCTCGCTCAAGGACATCGGCAGCGAGTTCGATGTGTCCGATGCGGCAATCATCAAGCGTGCGAAACGCGATGGCTGGTCTCGTGACCTCAAGGCCAAGATCCAAGCCAAGGCAGACGCGAAGGTTAGTGCGGCAGCGGTTAGTGCCGAGGTTAGCGCGCGAACCAAAGTGGCTGAACGCCAGGTGGTCGAGGCGAATGCGCAGGTGCTGTTCGACGTCCAGATGGCCCACCGCGCCGGGCTGAGGCGTCTGGCTGAGCTGCGGGACAAGCAGCTGGGTGAGCTGGAAGCCCTGCCCATGCCTGCCGCCGACGGCGAAAAGGCTCCTGAGCCGTTGCCGCTGCCCGTGCGCATCTCTGCGCTGAAGACGCTTTCCGAGATCGACGAGCGGCTGCGACGTGGCCAGCGCGAGGCCTACGGCATCGACAAGATCGTCCCGGACGAGGGCGGCATCGTGTCCACCCTGACCGATGCCGAGCGAGCAAGCCGCGCCGCGGCGATCCTGCAGCTGGCCATGCAGCGGCGCCAAGCGGAGACCCCTGGTGCTGCCTGACATCACCGACCCGGCGGCCATCGCCGAGGCCATGAAGTACCTGACGGCCGAGGAGCGCGCCGAGCTGGATGCGCTGCTCACCGAGGGCCTGCCCCTGTGGATGCCGCAGATCGGGCCGCAGTCCGAAGCGCTGAACAGCCCGGCGGACATCATCTTCTACGGCGGCCAGGCCGGCGGCGGCAAGACCGACCTGCTGCTGGGCGCTGCGCTGACCACGCAGGAGCACAGCATCATCTTCCGGCGCGAGTCGGTGCAGCTGGTGGGTATCGAAGAGCGCATGACCAAGATCTTGGGCACGCGCCACGGCTACAACAGCACGATCGGCGTATGGCGCCTGCCCGGCGGCCGCGTGCTCGAGCTGGGCAGCGTGAAGGAGCCCGACGACTGGATGAAGTACCAAGGCCGGCCGCACGACCTCAAGGGCTTCGACGAGATCACCCACTTCCTGGAGCTGCAGTTCCGCACCCTCATCGGCTGGATGCGCTCGGACAACCCGAACATCCGGCAGCGCGTGATCTGCGCCGGCAACCCGCCCACCAGCAGCGAGGGCGAATGGGTCATCCGCTTCTGGGGACCGTGGCTGGACCCGCAGCACCCGAACCCCGCCAAGCCGGGCGAGCTGCGCTGGTTCATCACCGACGGCGCCGGCAAGGATCAGGAGGTTCCTGGGCCCGGCCAGTACCCGATCGAGGGCGACCCGGTCCCGGTCACGGCGAAGAGCCGCACGTTCATCCGCTCTAGCGTCGACGACAACCTCTACCTGAGCATGACGGGCTACAAGGCCACGCTGCAGGCGCTGCCCGAGCCGCTGCGCTCGCAGATGCTGCGCGGCGACTTCCTGGCCGGTCGAAGCGACCCGGTGTGGCAGACCATCCCCACCGACTGGGTGAAGGCCGCGCAGGCGCGCTGGAAGGCCCGCGACAAGAAGGAGCGCATGACCGCGCTGGGCTTCGACGTCGCCCGCGGCGGCATCGACCAGAGCACCGCCGCGCGCCGGCATGGCCAGTGGTTCGACGAGCTCGTGCAAGCGCCGGGCATCGTCACCAACACCGGGCCGAAGGCGGCCGCATTCATCGCACCGCTGTTGCGCGACCGGGCGCCCGTGTGCGTCGACGCCATCGGCGTGGGCTCGTCGGCGCTCGACTCGCTGGAGGGCTTGGGCGTGGTCTGCGTGCCCGTGGTGGGATCCGAGGCCAGCGGCCAGATGACCAAGGACGGAAACCTGCGCTTCCGCAACAAGCGCGCCGAGATGTATTGGCGCCTGCGCGAGGCGCTGGACCCCACCGCCGAAGACCCAATCTACCTGCCGCCGGACCCGGAGCTCCTCGTCGACCTGTGCTCGGTTCGCTACAAGGTCGTGCAGATGGGCAAGTTCGCCGCCCTCCAGATGCGCGACAAGGACGAGATCCGGGAAGAGATCGGCCGCTCCCCCGATAAGGGCGACGCGGTGGCCCAGACCTTCATTTCCGGCATCCCCGACACCAGCATTCAGACCGAAGAACGCCGCGAGGCTCCCGATTGGCGATAGAGGAACACCATGAACGTCGACACCACCAAGCTGAACGGCCCCCAGCCTGAGACCGAAGAAGATACCGGCGAGCTGTCGCTGGAAGACTTCACGCGCATCTTTCGCGAGATGGAGGAGCAGCCGCCCTGGCGCGCGCGGGCCGACAAGGAAATGGAGTACGTGGACGGCAACCAGCTCAGCAGCGAGGTCGTGCAGAAGCTGAAGGCCGTGGGCATGCCGCCGGCCATCGAGCCGGTCATCGGCCCCGCCATCCAGTCGGTCTGCGGCCTGGAGGCGAAGAGCCGGGCCGACTGGCGCGTGATGCCCGACAGCGACAACCCGGACGGCGACGCAGTGGCGCGCGCCCTCAACTTCAAGCTGAACCAGGCCGAGCGCCACAGCAAGGCCGATCAGGCGTGCTCGGACGCCTACCGCTCGCAGATCAGCGTGGGTCTGGGCTGGGTGGAGGTCTCGCGCAACCCAAACCCCTTCCAGTTCCCGTACCGCTGCAAGGCGATCCACCGCAATGAGATCTGGTGGGACATGCTCGACGGCGTCGAATCGGACCTGTCGAACGCTCGCTGGCTCGTGCGCCGGCTCTGGACGGCCGGCTCGCAGGCCAAGTTGATGTTCCCCGGCAAGAAGACGCTTATCGGGCAGGCCGTGGGCGGCTGGCCGAACTTCGCCGACGGCTTCGGCGTGCTGGAAGGCGGCACCGACACCGGCCTGGCCAGCGCCTGGGATGCGGAGCGCGGCTGGAGCATCGAGGAGCAGCAGTGGCGCGACACCACGCGCCGCCGCGTGTGCCTCTTCGAGGTCTGGTATCGCCGCTGGCAGCGCATGCTGGTGCTCAAGACGCCCGACGGCCGCGTGGTCGAGTTCGACAAAAAGAACGCGGTGCACGCGCAGCTCGTCGCCATCGGTGCCACGGTGCCCGAGTGGGCCGTGGTGCCGAAGATGCGCCGCGCCTACTGGCTGGGCCCGCACAAGCTGAGCGACGAGCCCACGCCGTACCGGCACCAGAACTTCCCCTACGTGCCGTTCTGGGGGTTCCGCGAGGACCGCACGGGCGTGCCCTACGGCCTGGTGCGCGGGATGATCTACTCGCAGGACAACATCAACGCCATGAACGCGCGGCTGCGCTGGGGCGTCTCCGCGGTCCGCACGACGCGCACGAAGGGCGCAGTGGAAGGCTCGGACAGCAAGTTCCGCCAGGAGATCGCGCGCATCGACGCCGATGTGGTGCTGAACGCCGAGCACATGGCCAAGCCCGGCGCGACCTTCAAGGTCGAGCGCGACTTCGCCCTGAACGACCAGCAGTGGAAGATCCTGCAGGACGCGCGCGTCGCGATCGAGCGGGTGAGCAACGTCTCGGCGAGCTTCCAGTACGGCGGCGGCAACGCGACATCAGGCGTGCAGGAAGCCACGCAGGTCGAGCAGAGCACGCAGGGCCTGGCCGACCTCAACGACAACTTCGCGGTGGGCCGCGCGACCGTCGGCGACCTGCTGCTGTCGCTGCTGGTCGAGGACATGATCGGCAAGCCCGAGAAGGTCACGATCAAGGGCAACCCGCTGCGCGACGTCGAGGAAATCGTGCTGAACCAGCCGACTACCGAGGACGGCATCGACTTTCTGACCAACGACGTGGAGCGCACGAAGCTGAAGGTGGCGCTGAACGACGTGCCCAGCACACCCAGCTACCGCAGCCAGCAGCTCTCGGCCATGTCCGAGGCCTTCAAGTCGTCGCCGCCCGAGGTGCAGCGCGTGCTCACGCCGTACCTCATGGCGCTCATGGACCTGCCGACCGAGATGCGCGAGGACGTTATCCGCGACGTGCGCCAGGCCATGGGCAGCGCCTCTCCTGAGGATGCAGAAGCGCAGGTGCAGCAGCGCATTGCGCAGGCCGTCGACCAGGCGCGCATGAAGGATGCCCGTGACCTCAAGCTGGCCGAGCTCGACCGCCGCTTCCCGCAGGAGCTCATCGACGCGCAGGTGCGCAAGGTGCTGGCCGAAACCTTCAAGATCACCGGCGACGGCCTGTATTCGGGGAACCAGACGGCCGCAGCCATCGCCATGAACCCGGCGCTCGCGCCTGTGACCGACGTGGTGGTCGAGGCCGCGGGCTACCAGCCGCCGCAGCCGGGCGGTGTCGACCCGAACCTCGAAGCGGCCGGCGCTGCGCCGCCGGTACTCGATACGGCTGGCATCCCACCGGTGCAGGAGAACACGAGCCCGGGTCAACCGCCAGTGCCGCAGCAGCCGCTCAGCCCAGACCAGGGCGCGGGCACCGGTAGCGAGACCTTGCGCACCAGCGACAACCTGCCGGCAGGAGCGACAGCACCCCAGTAAGGTTCGTGTGGGCGCTCTTTGGCCGACACCATGTCGGCATTCAAGGAGCCTCCCATGACCATCCAGATGAGCACGGCGCTGCGCAACGCGCTACTTGACCAGATCGAAACCACGGCTGGCACCGCTGTAAAGGTGCAGATCAGAAGCGGTGCTCAGCCCGCCAACTGTGCAGCAGCCGATAGCGGCACGTTGCTGGCCGAGTTCACCCTCGATTCTGATTGGGCTTCGGCCGCATCAGCCGGAGTGAAGACCTTCACAGGCCTTCCGAAGACTGCCACTGCTGGCGCTACTGGTACAGCCGCGCACTACCGGTTCAAGGACAACGCCGGTACCACCACCCACATGCAGGGGACCGTCACGGCGACGGGCGGTGGTGGCGACATGACCATCGACAACACCAGCATCGCCTCGGGCCAAAGCGTGCAGATCACGAGCTGGACGATCACCGCTCCCGGCGCCTAAACGCTCCTCATGGCTGATCGGAACGTCCCTGGCAGCCCTGTCGTGCCGACGATCGCGTCGGTGCGCGCGGGCACGACCGCCGATGCGACCACCTACGGGTTCTCGCAGGACATCTCGACAGCTCAGCAACCCGCGTCACTCACCAAGCTGATGACGGCCTACGTCATGCGGCAATGGATCGATGACGGCCATCTCGACGACATGGTGACAGTGACCTCAGCTGACACCACCATCGGGGGGAACACAGCAGGACTGCAGGTCAACGACGTTGTGACTTATCGGCACCTGCTCTACGGGGCGTTGCTGCCTTCAGGCAATGACGCGGCCAACGCGATCGCACGTGGCGTTGGCGCAGTGATCATCGCTGGAGGAGGGGGCGGCAGCGATCCGACCGCGCGCTTTGTCAGCGAGATGAACACGCAGGCCGCGGCCCTAGGAATGTCGACTGCCGGGTTCTACGATGCGTATGGGCTCGATGCTTCGCAGCGGCTGTCCGTCGCCGACGTCATGAAGCTGATGCTCGCCGTGGCAGGGCAACCGCTCAATGCGGCAGTCGCTGGCACCCAAGTCCATACCATGGTGGTCACTGGTTCCAACGCGCGCACTTACAACGTCACACACACCATCGACAAGGCGGGAACCTCTTCCTACCCCGCTTTTCCCGAGATGGTCTTCGGCAAGACTGGCTATACGGCGGCCGCACAGTCCTGCGTCTCCATGATGTGGCGCCTGCCCACTGGCGGCCTTCGAGTCAGCACCGCGTTGGGCGCGTCGTCGGACGGCACCATGTTCGCGGATCTGCGCAAGCTCATCGACTACGAGATCGATGCCTCGGTGGGCTCTCCGACTGTGCAGCAGGTTTTGGCGGTCTTCGCACAAAATGCTTGGATCGGTCCGCCGCGGCTGCAGGGAGGTCAGACGCTTGGTGCCTTCACCCAGGCTGCTTCGATAGCGGTCACGGTCTCGCAGACGCAGGATCCAATCCGAGGGCAGGTGGAGACCCTGCTGAGGTTCCTGCAGTCCCCCGTCACGCTGGACGATACAGGACGCTCCTGGACGGCCTTCAATCAGGCGCAGCTTTCGAACAGCCCCGGCGGAAGACCCGCTCTCCTTCTGGACGGCGGGGGCGACTATCTGCAGACGTCATTCATCGCAGGGTTGGATGCCAGTGCAGGCGCGGTACACAGCGAGGTATGGATCTACCCCACTGTGCTCCCGACGCCGAGCAACCTGGTGACGTATATCTATCGCGCGGGGTCGGGCTCTGACTACACCAAGGGCTTCGTGATGGGGCTGTACTGGAACGGCTCGACAGTGGTGGCCTACCAGCAGTGCGGCACCGGCAGCGATATTCCTGCCATCGGGACCACCACGATTCCTCTCAACCAGTGGACGCACCTGTACAGCGACATCACGCCGAACGGCTCGATGCGCCTGTTCGTCAATGGCGTGCTCGATGCAATCCTGAGTTCCGGCATCACTCCAGTGGTCGACACCAGCGGCTTCTGGCTCGGGGTAGACCCGTTTAGATCCGACCGGGACTTCAGCGGCTATATGCGCAGCTTTCGCGCTGGGCGCGGTGTGCGATACCCCAGCGGATTCACGCCTCCTCAGGAGTTCCCTGTCGATGGTCCGCAAGGGCTTGTCCCGTTCACTCAGGCTGCATTGGTGCTGCACCCAGCTGATCGCAACGCCTCGGTCGCCCAGAGCATCGATGGCTTTCTGCAGAGTGCATCCGCTGCCGTCAGTGCGCGATCGGCAGCCGCTCAGGCGATGGCAGTGTTTTCGCAGGCCAGCAACGCGGCGGCCCGCGTGAGCCTGACTTCGGCGCAGCAAATTGGCACCTTCTTGCAGGTGTCCCAGGCCTCTGTGGTGTCATCGGCCAGCGCAAGCCAGGTTCTGCAGGGCTTCCAACAGGTGGCGACAGTTGGCCCTACGGCCGCGAGCATTGCGGCCGCACAGCAACTCGAGGCATTCCTCGCAGTCTCCACGGCCCAGGCACGGAGTGCGGCCACCGCTGCCCAGACTCTGGGCAATGTGGCTCAGATCGCCGTAGCTTCCAGCGAAATTCAAGTGCCGCAGGTCAGTGCAGCCCAAGTCCTCGGGGCGTTTTCACAACACGCCTTGCTCGCGAATCCCATGGCCTTCACGAGAAACGAGCGCACCTACGTGATCACCGCAGAACGCCGTGCTTTCCTGATCGCGGCCGAGAAAAGACGTGCAGCGTTCACCGATTGAAAGAAGAGCATGACCAACCAGAAACCAACAACCTATGTCGCTGATCGGGTCGGCGATCTTGTCATCGCGAAGGACCCCGACGCGGTGCTCGACTACCCCTTCGACTGGACGGCGTGGCTCGCGCTCAACGGCGACGACCAGATCGCGAGCGCGGAGTTCGTCGTCGACCCGTCGCTGACCATCGTGGACCAGGCCTTCGATGCCACCTCGGCCACGGTCTGGCTGTCCGGCGGCACGAAGCCGGCGACGGGCCCGAACAAGCTGCGCGTGACCTGCCGCATCACCACCAACAACACCCCGCCACGGATCGATGACCGGTCCGTGTTCCTCAAGATCCTGGAGCGCTGATGAACCCGCAGACGTCCGTTACCGATGCTGTGGGATTCGGCATCTTCCTCGCGGGCCTCGTGTACGCGCCCAACGTCGCCGCCGTGGTGGGGCCGTACATCGTCATCGTGCTGGCCTCGGTCATCGGGGCATCGTTCGCCCTGAAGCGCAGGGAGAAGACGAACCGGCTATCCGCGCTCTGGTACTTCCTGCGCGTGGCTGGGCTGGCCGTGCTCATCACCGTCAGCCTGGCGGGCATCGGCAGCAGCTACTACAGCTCGCTCACCGAGCGCGTGCTGATCACTCCTGTGGCGCTGCTCGTGGGCGCTGTCGGTGACGACTGGCCCGCGCTGCTGCGGGCCATCGTGCGCGTGCTCTTTCGCGCCATCGACCTGGTGCGCGGCAGCAAGGAAGAGCCGACGAAAAAGGACACGCCATGACATGGGATCTCGCTCGCATCTACGCCGTGGCGCTGTGGCCAGCCTGCGGCGCCATCTTCTTCATCGCCTCCTGCCGGCTCAACGCCATGCCGAAGAACACCCGTTGGCCCGTGGTCGTGGAATACGCGATCTGGGCTGGCATCGGCTTTACGGTGCCACTGCTGCCCCTCATCGGTGAATGGCCCGGCCCCGGGATGCTGCTGCTCATGTATGGGCTCGTCCTGGTGCTGCTCTGCAGCGCGCGGGCATGGGCTGGTGATATGGCGCCAGACGAAGCCACGGACAGAGCGCCGCTGAGCGACATACCGGAGATCTCCGAATGAACGACGATTTGCGCATCGGGCCAGACGGCACCGCGGTGTGCCACTACTTCGAGCAGCTACGCCTGGAAGCCTACCCTGACCCGGGTTCGCCGCGTGCCAAGGCCATGCGTGCAGGCAAGCCGCCATCCGAGTGCCGAAAGCTCAGCGGTGCGCCCTGGACCATCGGTTGGGGCGACACCGGGCCCGACGTGGTCGAAGGTCTCACCATCACCGAGCAGGAGGCCGACCAGCGTTTCGCGCGCCGCATGGCTCTGGAATTCGAGCCTGCCGTGCGAGCTGCCGTGAAAGTGCCGGTGAACCAGCGCCAGTTCGATGCGCTCGTCTCGATCTTCTACAACGCCGGGGTCGACGCGCTGTCGAAGTCCACGCTGGTGAGGGTTCTGAACACCGGGGATTTCGCTGGCGCGGCCGCGCAGTTCCCGCGCTGGAACATGTCGGGTGGCGTTCGCATGAAGGGGCTCGATCGCCGCCGCGAGGCTGAGCGGCTGGTGTTCCTTGGCGGCGACGCGCGCAGCGCCATTGCCGCAGCATTGGCGAAGTTCCCATGACCTGGGCACTGGCCAACTGGAAGCTGCTGCTCGTGGGCGTCCTGCTGGCGCTGCTGGGCCTGCAGACGGTGCGCGTGTCCGAGCTGCAGCAGGCCGCCGCCGAACGCCGCGCAGTCGACGCCGAGAGTCAGCGCCTGGCCGAGCGCGCCCAGCGCACCGAAGAACAGCGCCGCACCGCGGCCGTCACGAAGGAGGCCGACAGTGCCCAGACTCAAACCGCTGCTCTTGATGCGAGCCTTCCCGCTGCTCGTGCTGCTTCTGACGGCGTGCGCAGTGCAGCCACCAGCGCCGCCGGTCGAGCCCGCGCGAATTCCTGCCCTGCCACCGCAAGCGCGCGCCAGCCTGGTGACGACCCCCTCGGGCTGCTCGTTGACGTGCTCGGCCGGGCTGATCAACGCGCGGGAGAGCTGGCGGAATACGCTGACCGGCTCCGGATTGCCGGCATTGCCTGCGAGCGCTCCTACGACGCGCTGACGAAGTAGGGCGCGCACGCGCGTCCCCCCACTAGGGTTCGCTGATATAGCGCGCGCCCGACACCATTGCTTCCAGCTGAGCCATCCCGGCGCAGCACCCAAGACCTTCGGCGGCCACGGCGACATGTGGCAAGGAAATGGAAGCAATGAAAGACATCGAGCAGTTCATCCAAACGCACGCGGATGCCAACGGCAACGTGAGCGACGCAGACATGGCCAAGCTCCTCACGGGCGGCCATCAGGGCGATACCGCGGCCGGCCAGCCAGCGGATACCGGCGTGCCCGCCGCCGGCAGCGACGCGAACAATGCACCGGACGACGCTGCGGGGAAGCCTGCATCTACTCCCGCGCCAGAACCAGCGAAGACCCCCGAGGCCGCCCCGCCGCCAGCCGGCGAGGCGACTCCGGTGATCCTCGCAAAAGATGGTGTTCACACCATCGGCTACGAGAAGCTGGTCGAGGCGCGAGAAGCGGAGCGCGCAGCAAAGGCGGAAGCCGATCAGTTGCGGGCACAGATGGCGGAGTTGCTGGCGAAAGCCCCTGCAACCCCCGCCGCTGCGGCACCTGCGACGCCATCGGCCGAGCCTGCGGGCAGCATCTTCGGCGACTACTCCGACGAGGCCATCAAGAAGGGCTTGCAGATCTTGGCGGCGGAAGCTGCTGGGAAGTCGAAGTCCGAGATGGCCGCCGAGCTGGAGCCGCTGAAGGAGCACATGGCGGCTCAGGCCGCCGAGGCGCACTTCCGCACCATCACCGCAAAGCACCCCGACGTGGGTTCGATCGTCGAGAGCACCGAGTTCAACCGGTGGGTAGACGCTCAGCCCTCATTCGTGCGCGACGCCTACAAGGTCGTGCTGGAGAAGGGGACCGCGACCCAGGTGGTGGAGATGCTGGATACCTACCGGACTGCAAATCCTGCGAAGCCTGCTGCGGCCCCGGCCGTGGATGTGTCCAAGCAGGTCGACGCCGTCATCGCAAAGGCCCAGGCGAAGCCGCCATCGAGTCTGTCGGACATCCCGGCTGGCTCGGCGGCGCACCACGACGAAGCCGGCGCGATAGCGGAGATGTCGACCAACGACCTCATGACGAAGTTCGCGGGCAAGACGCCTGCGGAGATTGAGGCCATGGTCCGTCGCCTCGTCTGACCCACACACCACCGGAGTTTTCTCACATGTCCCAGACCAACATCCCGTACGGCAGCCCGCTCGCGCTCAAGGCGCAGTCGGTCGGCCTGTTCGCTGCCACCATGCAGCGCCCCACCAACCTCGGCCGCCTGGCTGGACCGATGCCCACGCAGAGTGATGCTGAAGCGAATCTGCGCGTGCAATCGAGCGCGGACTACCCGATCGTGCGCAGCATGGACCTGTCCAAGGTCGCGGGCGACGAAGTGACCTTCGACCTCGTGAACCCGATCAAGGGCAAGCCGATCATGGGCGGGCGCATGGCCGAGGGTCGCGGCGAGAAGATGGACTTCGACCAGGACAAGCTGCGCATCAACCAGACGCGCAAGCCGATCAGCGCTGGCGATGAGATGACGCAGCAGCGCACGCCGCACCAGATGCGCACGCTGGCACGCGCCCAGGCCGCCGGCTACATGATGCGGCTGGAAGACCAGCGCACCCTGGTGCACCTGGCTGGCGCGCGCGGCTTCCACAACAACGTGGAATGGACGGTACCGCTCGCGACCGATCCGGACTTCCCCGAGATCATGATCAACCCGGTGAAGGCGCCCACGCGCAACCGCCACTACTTCTCGACGGGCACGGGCCTGGAGCGTGTCACGGCCACGGCCGGCGAGCTCAACATCGCGACGACCGACACCATGAACATGGACGTGGTCGACTCGATCCGCACGGTGGTCGACACCATCGCGCTGCCGCCGTCGGCCGTGAAGTTCGACGGCGACCAGGGCGCCGAGGACGTGCCGCTGCGCGTGCTGCTGCTGTCGCCGAACCAGTACATGTCGTTCAAGAAGTCGGGCAACTTCCGCCAGCTGCAGGTCGCCGCCATGGCGCGCGCCTCGCAGGCGAAGAACAACCCGATCTTCACCGGCGACGCAGGCCTGTGGGAAGGCATCCTTCTCATCAAGATGCCGAAGCCGATCCGCTTCTACTCCGGCCAGTCGCTGCGCTACTGCGCCAGCCTGACCAGCGAGACGGAGACGAGCACCGACGTGGTGCCGGCCGCTTTCGGCACGACCTTCGCCGTCGACCGCGCTCTGCTGCTGGGCGGCCAGGCGCTGGGCGAGGCCTGGGGCAAGAAGTCGCGTTCGGGCAACCCGTTCTTCTGGAGCGAGAAGGAGCTCGACCACGACGACAAGCTCGAGATCCTGATCGGCACCGTCGGCGGCAAGTCGAAGATCCGCTTCGACGTCGACTACGGCGACGGCGTGCAGCCGACCGACAACGGCGTGATCGCCATCGACACGGCGGTGCCGCTCACCGCTGCCGACAACTGATGCAGCCGGGCCGGGGAAACCCGGCCCATCGCGCTCACCAGCCACCTCATTACCTCAATTCGAAGGAGCCAACACCATGGCAACCGTTACTTCCAAGACCGGGCTGCAGCAACGCATCTTCGGTGGCACGCCGTACGGCAACAAGACCGTGCACAAGTACCAGCTGGACACCAACTCGTCGGGCGGCGTCGTCGATGGCGACAGCACCGCGGCGCTGGCCAGCGGCGACAAGGTGCGGCTGGGCAAGATCCCGGCCGGCTTCGAGCTGCATGGCGCGCTCGTGCTGGTCTCGACCGCCTTCACGGCCTCCGTGACCGGCAAGCTGGGCTTCGAATACGCCGACGGCGTGGACGACACCCAGGCGGCGGCGGATGCCCAGAGCCGCCCCTACGTGCCGCAGGACGACGACTACTTCGGCGCGGCGTTCGCTCTCAACACTGCCGGCCGCTACCCCGCCAGCAACACCGCTGTGCGCCCCGTGACGCTGCCCAAGGATGCCTTCCTCATCCTGACCACCGGCGGCGCGGCCAACGCGAAGGTGGCGGCCATGGATGTGCTTGTCGAGGGTGTGGACCGCGGCCAGCTGTAAAGCCGGCAGTTGCCACTTGGCCGGGGCGCTGGTCGCCTCGGCCTCTTTTTCAACCCGACGGAGCACACCCCATGAACAAACTGCAGATCGCGCGTGTCGCGCACGAAGTCAACCGGGCCTATTGCGCCTCCCTCGGGGACGCCACGCAGCCCAGCTGGGAAGACGCACCCGACTGGCAGCGCGCGAGCGCCATCGCCGGGGTGGAAATGCACCTGGCCAATCCCGACGCCACGCCCGAGCAGTCGCACCAGGCATGGCTCGAACAGAAGGCCGCCGAAGGCTGGGTTTACGGCAAGGTGAAGGATCCCGACAAGAAGGAGCACCCGTGCTTCATGCCCTACGAGAAGCTGCCGGCCGACCAGAAGGCCAAGGACTATCTGTTCCGCGGCACGGTGCATGCCCTGGCGTCGATGCCAGCTGAAGCCGGCGCTGCAGCTGCTGCGAGCGACGCTGCACCGGAAGTGCATGGCACCGAGGTCACCTACATCGGCCGCCGCGAGACGCACACCGACAACCTCTACGGGACCGGGCACTGGACGAAGGGCCAGACCAAGGTCGTGCCGCCCGCGCTCGCCGCGAAGATGAGCAAGCACATGGACGTGTTCAAGCGGGGCAGCACCAGCGCGTCGCCTGCAGCTGCAGCGGCTGCCGCATCGATCTCCGAGACGCCGAAGGTCAACGAGCACGAGGAGGAGGTCGCCCGCATGGACGAGCTCAAGGCGCAGCTCGGCACGATGAACCGTGCTGGCCTGCAGGAGTTCGCCAAGAGCCACTACCAGCAGACGCTGCCCGGCAACCTGAGCACGGACGAAACCCGCGCGAAGGTGATCGCGCTGATCGACCAGTACGGGCCGCAGTAAGAGCGCCGCGCCATGACCCTCGCCGAGCTCATCGAATCCTTCCGCATCGACGCCGACGACATGCCTTCGAGCATGGGCGGCGGCGATGGTGATCTGCTGTTCAAGGACGAGGATCTGGCACGCTGGTTCGGTGAGGCCGAAGAGGAAGCGGCCATTCGCAAGCGCCTGCTGTTCGACGACTACACGCTCGCCATCGTGAGCATCGACGTGATCGCGAACCAGAGTTCCTATCCGCTGGACTCCCGCATGTTCGAGGTCACAAAGGCCCGGCTGCTCAACGCCGACACCGGGCGATTCGTCGAGGATCTGTACATCACGGACCGCGACGAGCTGGACGCGATCGATCCGTGCTGGCGCGACGAGCGCCGATGCCCCGAACGGTTCATCCAGGACGACACGCGCATCGTGCTGCCCGGGATCGTGGACCGCGCCTACACCCTGCGGCTGGAAGGCTACCGCACGCCGCTGGTCCCCATCACGGCCGACAGCGACCCGGAGAGCACCACGCCAGAGATCGCCCGGGTGCACCACCGCTTCCTCGTGCACTGGGTGCTGCATCGCGCCTACAGCAAGCCCGACAGCGAGGTCTACAACCCGCAGAAGTCGGCGATCGCTCTGGCGGCCTTCGAGCAGTACTTCGGCCTGCGGCCGGACGCTGACCTGCGCAAGGATCAGCGGGCCAACCGGCCGCACCACAACAAGGCTTGGTGACTGTGGCCACAACTGGCATCCGCACCGAGAACCTGGGCTCGTTCGCGCCGGGCCTGAACAACCGCCTGCCGCCGACGCAGCTGGCGCGCACGCTGCCGGACCGCTCGAAGGCCACATTTCTTTCCGTCGGCGAGAACATCGACCTCAACGGGCGCGGCCACATGCAGCGCCGCCGCGGCACCACCCTCGCGCTCTCCGGCGCCTCCGCACACTCGGTGTGGGGCGACGAGACCGAGGGCTACTGCGCGATCGGCAATGACCTGCTGCACCTGGAGCCGACGCCCTCCGGGCTGCTGCCCACCAGCGTGCTGTCCGGCCTGCCGGAGATGGCCCCCATCAGCTACGCCCGCATGCCCGTCGGCGACGTGATCTGGTCCAACGGACATCGTATCGGGCGCCTGCGCGGCACCACCGCGCTGCCCCTGGCCACGCCGCGGCCCGTCGTCGTGCCCACCGTGTCGGCCATCGCTGGCGCGCTGCCGGCCGGGCGCTACCAGGTCGCCTTCACCGAGCTGGGGCCGCTGGGCGAGTCCGGCTCGACACCGCCGGTGGCGCTGACGCTGCCGGCGAACAGCGGCATCCGCATCACAGGCCTCGGTGCCGACACCGTGGTCTACATGACCGGGGCCAACGGCGAGGTCTTCAACGCCACGGCCACGGACAGCGGCGACATCGTGGCGCTGACCAACACCGGCCCGGAGTTGCGCTCGCTGCTGCTGGCCGACGTGCCCGCGGGCTCGATTGTGCGCCACTACAAGGGCTCGCTGCTCGTGGCCGCCGGCACCGCGCTGCTGATCTCCGAGCCGTACTACTACGGCCTGTTTTCCCCGTCGAAGGGCTACATCCCGTTCCCCGCACCGATCACCGTGGTGCAGCCTTGCGAAACCGGCGTGTTCGTCTGTGCCGACCGCACCTACTGGCTCGCTGGTGGGCTGCTCGACACCACGCCCGTCGTGGTGCTGCCTTACGGCGGCCTGCAGGGTTCCGGCGGCGAGGTGCGGACACCGGACGGGCAGGGCACGCAACAGGCGTTCTGGCTGTCGCCGCGCGGCCTCGTGATCGGCACGCCTGATGGCTCCGCCACTAACGTGCAGGAGAACGCCCTGAAGTTCGGGCCCGCGCGCGCCGGCGCCACGCTGTTCCGCGAGCAGGACGGCGCCCATCACATCCTCTGCGCCCGCCAGGAGCCGGCCCGGCCCATCGGCGCGGCGCAGGGATCTTTCGCAGTCGAAACCATCGTCAAGGAAACCGACCTATGAACCACCAGAAAGCTGGCGTGCTCTACCGCGCGCTGTCGTGGAGCCCGGATGGCCGGCTGCTCGCCGAAGATCCGCCGCGCCTGAACCGCGTCCCCATGGAAGGCCTCAACTTCCTGCTGGGCCTGGCCTTCAAGAGCGTGACCCAGGTGCCGACCTGGTACATCGGCCTTTACGAAGGCGACTACACGCCCGACGGCAGCGAGACCGCGGCAACCATCGCCAGCCTCGCCACCGAATGCACGGCCTACACCGGTTCCCGCAAGGAATTCGACGAGGGCGCCGTATCCGGCGGCTCGGTCAGCAACGCCGCCAGCCTGTCGGAATTCGTCTTCACCGCCGACAAGACGGTGATGGGCGCCTTCATGGTGTCGGCCTCGGCCAAGGGCAGCACCGCGGGCGTGCTGCTCAGCGTGGTGCGCTTCGCATCGCCCAAGGTGCAGGCCAACGGCTCCAAGCTGCAGATCTTCGCGGGCCCGACCGCAACCCCCACCCCCTGAAAGGAACCGCCGTGCTCAAACTCTCCACTGGCCTGCGCAACTACATGCTCGACTCCGGCTCGCTCAAGGCAGCGATGGCCGGCGGCGAGATCCGCATCTACTCGGGCCCGGTGCCGGCGACCGCCGACGCCGCGCTGTCTGGCAACACGCTGCTCGTGACCATCAAGAACGGTGGCGCCGGCATCAACTACGACACCACCGCCGCGGGCGGCGTGCTGGCCAAGGCGCCCGGCGAGACCTGGAGCGGCACCAACGCCGCGACCGGCACCGCCACGTTCTTCCGCCACGTGCTGTCGAGCGACGATGGCACGCTGTCGACCAGCCAGAAGCGCATCCAGGGCACGCTGGGCACCGGCGGCACCGATGGCGTCCTGACCAGCGTCGCGCTGGTGAGCGGCGCCCCGCAGGCGGTGGATTTCTACACCACGGCGCTGCCGAGCGGCTGAAGCCATGGCTTTGCTCTTCGAGGATGACTTCGTTGGTGCGGCGGGCTCCATCGCGGGCCGCGTCACGACCGGCGGCGCCTGGGGAGCGAGCCTTTCACCGGCCGGCCAGTGCGAGCTCGACGGTGCCGGCGCCTGCGTGGTGTCGGCCAACGCGGCCGACGAAGGCATCCACCTGCTGACGGACATCCTCTCCACGGACGATTTCACCCTCAGCGGCTCCATCAAGAACACCGCCTCGGCGTTCTCTTCGCAGAACTTCCTGCGGCTGAAGGTCTTCACGTCCAGCAGCGGGTCGTCGGGCGACTACATCGGCCTCACGCTGACACCCGGCTCCGGCTCGCAGTACTTCGTGCAGTTCCTGTGCAGCATCAGCGGCAGCATCGAGACCGTGGACTGGACACAGCTGGGCGGTGTCGGCACCGTGTGCGACTTCGAGATGCGCGTCGACCAGGGCGCCGGCGAGGTCGAGGTCTGGACTGCCGGGGTGCTGCGCGGCACCATCCCGCAGGCGCCGACCGTCGCGAAGCTGATCCCCAGCATCGACATCCAGCGCTCCAACACCGGCATCGCCGGCGGGGCGGCGCTGCACATGCGCATCGACACCGCGGGCCCGCCGCCGGCAACCCCTGATTTCTGGACCAACTTCGTCAACACCCGCGAGGTCGCATGAAGCCCGTCAAGTACCGCGACGGCTTCAGCGGTCAGGGCGGGAAGGACGCTACCTTCCTCGACACATCGTCGACGGTGCCCTACCTGAAGAAACGTCGCTTCGATCCTGAGACCGGCGGCCAGGTCGTTGCTCATAAGCGCGGCGACTTCCTGGAGGTCACCCGCGAGGGTACGCTCGAGGACGGCTTCTACAGCATCGGCATGATCGACGGCGAGAAGCGGGTGGTGGGCTCCGCCACCGCGCGCGGGCGCTTCACCGACCGCGGCACCTTCATCGCCGACGACGGGCTGCTCGGCGTCGATCGCATCCGCTACTACGGCCGCGGGCTGGGCTTGGACACCACCTCCACGCTGCTCGGCACGGCCACCGACTTCGACGGCAAGCCCTGCAACGCCTACAAGCTTCAGACCTACCGCACCCGCGATGGCCGCCGCTTCGTCGCGTTCTACGACTTCACGGCCTTCGCGCCCTTCGAGTACGGCACCCAGTTCACGTTCGTGCCCGGGGAGGTCTACGGGCCGCCCGGGGCGCGGAAATTCCAGTCCGCCTACGTCTACCAGAGCCTGGACCCGAGCGGCCAGCACTACCACGCCTTCCTACGCGACGACGGCACTACGCGCGTGCTCGGCGACACCCTCTACATGCCGAACCAGCTGGCGACCTACGCGGCGCCAGCGCGCATCGCGCCGGGCCGGCACGTCTTCATGGGCGCCTACCTCCGGCCGCACTACAGCGGCTCCAGCGTGGATGCCGCCGCATGCCCCGGCCTGGTCTTCCAGTTCACCGATGACGCTGGCGCGACCTGGAACGAGGCCAGCAGCACCGAGCTGTTCCAGGAGTTCTTCGACACCATCCAGACGCTGCCGGTGCCGTCGTATGCCACGATGTTCAACACTGCGGTCAACGCCTGCGGCTTCTACGCGGCGCCGCTGAACGCCTCGCGCGCACTGGCCTACGTGGTGGTGCCCTATGCGCCGAACCCGGGCGCGGACTTCGTGCTGAAGGCCAAGGTGAAGCTCGGCATCATCGACGCCAACGCCCGCACGCTATTGAGCACGCTGACGCTGTTCGACGGCGAGGTGAATGCCGCGCTGGCGTTCTGGAGCGGCGGCTGCGTCGGTGTCGAGGGCGGCGCCGTCGTCGTCACCCGGCCGCTGGCCACGGTCTACACCAACATCCAGAACGAGCCGCCGGTGCTGCTGTTCACGCCCGATGGCGTCTCCATCGCCACCATGCCGCCGGCACCCCAGCCGAACTACCGAATCGGCATGGTGTCCGCGATCGCGCCGGGGATCATCGTGGCGCCGATGTACGACGGCGCCCACTCGCTCTTCGAGTCCCGCGACCGCGGTGCGACCTGGCAGAAGAGGGCGGTGCTCACCGACCGCGCTGCGGCGCCGGTGAGCGACGTCGGCAAGTTCCAGCTCGAGGACTTCGCCGCGCTCACCTTCCTGCGCCGCAACGGCCAGCCCGCGGGCGCGACACCGGGCACGCCCTGGGCATCGGACAGCCGCATTGCCCCACCGATTTGAGACCTCGCCCATGACGAACCAACTGATCCGAAACGGCTACAGCTACACGGTGCCCGAGGTGCCGTACCAGCCGGCGCGCCCGGCGTACTGGAGCACCGAGTCCCGCACCGCCGTGCGCGTCGGCCCGCCGAACACTTCGAAGGGCGCCTGGGTTACGACCACCGACCCGGTGACGGGCCGCACCAGCACCGTCTGGGACCCCAACTACCCGGTGAACCTGTCGCCGCTGACCCCCTACACCTACACCGTTGAGGTCTTCCATCCGGCCACGGCCGAGGTGATCGGCTCGCCTGCCTTCGCCGTCGATGTGCCGCCGCAGGGCTGGACCTCCTTCGCGCACTCCATCGAAGCGGCGCGCGGCGGGGCCCGCATTACCTACGTGGTGCCGCAGGCTGTCATGGGCGCCGTGGTGGGCGTCACCCGCGAGGCCAGCGCGCCGCCGGCGGGCTATGGGCACATCCTGCACGGCCTGCTCTTCAACACCGGCTCGGTGCGCTCGCTGACTGGCACCTTTCTAACCTCGTATCTGTCCAGCGACGAGTTCCAGATGGACGTCGCCGCGGGCGGCCTGGCCACGTACCGCAAGAACGGGACACCCTTCGCGTCGGAGGCCTCGGCCGTGCCGCCGGGCGCGGACCTCTTCATGGCGGCGGCGCTCTTCAGCTCCGGCGACAGCATCGACGAGCCCTCGATCGCGGTCTACAGCTCGGGCGGCATCGTCGGCACCATGCCGGGCGCGCAGGGCCTGCTCAGCGAGACCAGCACCACAGCCCAGTTCGTGACCGAGATGCCGGCCGCCGTGGGCTTCCTGGGTGTGGGCAACGGCATCCGCGCCACCTTGCCCGCGCTGGCCGGCTTTCTGGCCGATGCCGACACCGCCCAGATCGCCGGCGAGATGCCGCCGCTGGAAGGCGCGATGTACGGCGGTACGCCGGTGATCGACTCCAACAACAAGATCATCGGCACCATGCCCGCCGCCGCGGGCGCCATGAACGTGCTCTCGGGGCAGGTCTTCACCAGCACGGCCGCTGCGCCAGCGCCGAGCGGCTTCCTGTCCGACCATGACGGCGGCCAGATCCTGGGCGTCGCGCCGGCCGCGGTGGGCACGCTGGGCGTCGAATCGGCAACCATGCGCTACCTGCTCGACGGCATCGTGTTCGATGTGCCGATGCTGGCCACCGCGCTCAACCAGGCCGACGCCTGGGACAGCTTCGGCTTCGACGTGCTGATGACGGGCACCACCGTCGACGTCGCCGACATGCGCGACGCCTTCGGGTTCGACATCCCGATGAGCATCGCCGGCGGCGTCGAGATCGTGGACATCCGCGACGGCTTCATCTTCGACGTGCCGCTGACGACGCCCGGGTCCGGCCTGGAGGTGCACGCCGTCAACATGGCCGGCTACGGCAGCACCAGCTACGCGAACTACGGCTTCAACAGCTTCGCGCGCATCGGCGACCGCTACTACGGCGCCAAGCTGGGCGGCCTGTTCCTGCTGGAGGGCGACAGCGATGCCGGCGCCCCGATCCAGGCTGCGATCTGCCCGGGGCAACTGGACTTCGGCTCGTCGCAGGAGAAGACCATCGCCGAGGCCTTCGCTGGTGTCGCCTCAGAGGGGCGCATGGTGCTGAAGGTGGCCCTGCTCGACGACGAGTTCCTGTACGAGGCCGAGAGCTGCTCTAAGCAGCTGCGCCAGCACCGCTTCAAGCTGGGCAAGGGTCTCAAGGCCAACTACCTGACGCCCGTGCTCTACAACCAAAACGGTGAGGACTTCGAGATCGACAGCCTCGAGTTCTCCGTCGCCACCCTGTCGCGAAAGACCCGCCCATGACCACGCCCATCAATCCCGGCGACCTCGTCTCTGTGCCCGATCCCAGCACCGGCGGTGCCGGCGCGCCAGTGGTCGTCTCGCAGGTCATGAACGGCAAGTGGCGCAACGCCGTGCTGCTGCTCAACGCGGCCTCGGCGCGGGCCGACGATGCGATCGAGATCACCGACCCGGCGCCCCAGGTGCCGCTGATCGACCTCGACACCAGCTACGTGATGCCGATCAAGCCCGTGCTGCCGGACAACAACCCGGCCGACGCGAAGGCGATCTTCGACGACGCCCGCGCCGAGATCCACGACGAGATCACCATGGGCTACGTCGACTACCTGCAGACCTACTTCCCGGACCGCTCGTACTTCGACAACGCCATCGCCTGGATCAACCGCGCGCTGACCACCGGCGGCACCGGCGTGAATGCGGCGGTGGAGGCGCAAATCTACGAGCGCGGCCGCGCGCGGCTCAACATGGAGGCGATGCGCGCCGAGAACGACGCCATGCAGGCTTTCGCCAACCGCGGCTTCCCGCTGCCGCCGGGCGCGCTGGTGCATCAGGTGCAACTCATCCGCCAGGACATGCGCAACAAGCTGGCCGAGCAGAGCCGGGACATCAGCATCGAGGCCTTCCGCGCCGAGCTCGAAAACGCACGGCTGGCGGTCGGGCAAGCGCTGGACATGTGGACGAAGGCCATTGCCAGCGCCGGCGAGTACATCCGCACGTTGCTGCAGGGCGACCAGGTCGCCTCGAGCCTCGCCACCGCCATGGTGAGCGTGCGCAGCGATCTCGCGCGCAACCTGGTCGCGCTCTACCAGGCCGAGAGCGCTGCGCTGGAGCCGCGCGTGCGCCTGGCCATTGCCGACGCGCAGATCAAGCAGTCCGGCAACGAGGCGAATCTGCGTTCGAAGAACCAGACGCTGAGCGATCGGGTGCAGGCCGCAATAGCCGCGCTGAATTCGACCACGCAGGTGGCGGCGGCTTCCCTGAACGGCATCAACGCGGGCGCCAGCATCAGCGGGCAGGATTCGAGCTCGTTCTAGCGGGTTGGGGTTTGCGCCGCACCATGAGTTGTGCTTACATCTAGAAGAAGAGCGCGAGTGTGCTCGACTACGCCTTCGACTGCGAGGTTGTAGGCGAAACGCATCTTTTGCGAATCGGCTGGGGCCGGAACTTGCCGGCCCTTTGCGAGTTCATGCAGGACTTTGAAAGCATGGTCAAGGGTGCCCATGTCCGCCGCGATGGAGGTCCATGTAAATCCTGCGGCATTCAGGCGCTGCGCAAACGCCTCCCGATTCTTATCGTTGTGTCCGAACAGTTTGTGGCGAAACTGTTTATACCGAGTTTTGATTGTTGCCAGCGAGGGTTTCAGATCTGCAGGAATCGAATTTGGATTGGTCTTCTCAATTTCTTGGATCAAAGAGTAGAGCGATGCCGAATCCTTGTCTGTGTCGAGTAAAGCGAACATGCCGATGAAATACGTCGACTGAGCGGAGTTCATCACTGTTGTCCAAAAAAGCGAACGTTGGTTGATCGCTGCGTTCAATGCAGCGTTAGCCTCAGCATTGGCTTCCTCGTTAACGACCTTGGCGATTTGGAAGGCCGAGAGCGTCTCTTCAAGTCTGGCGGAGACGGTTTCAAGTTGATCGAGAAGACTGATGGACATCGGTTGGTGCCTCGTAGCGGTTGAGGAGTAAAGAATCTAGCATTTCACTTATTCAAAGCACCCCAGTAGAGTTTTGCGCGCGGGCGGCGCGCGCGAAGAATGCCTGAGAACCTCAGAAAGGCTTCTATGGCAACCGATCTCTACACGCACGGCGGGGCCCAACTGGGTGCAGTGCGCCGCGTCGGCAACAGCTATTCCGGCGGCAATGTGTCCGGTCAAGTTTCCATCAACGGTGCCGCGCCGTCCGGTACTTTCAGCACCATCTCTACCGGCCCGGCTCCTGCGCCGCCGCCACAGCAGTCCTTGACCACGGGGACGCCGCGGCCCGTTGCGGCACCAGCTTTCGATCCTGCCAACGGAGCTGGCCGCCCGAACGCGCTGGGCAGCTTGGCGGACACCAACGCCCAGATCGCAAGCATGCGCGGCGAGGCCGCGCCAGGGCTGGGAGTTCGCACTGCCCCTGCCGTGCAACCGCCTCAAGCACCGCTCGGTGCTGTGCGGCCGTTCGGGACCCCTGCAGCAGCATCTCCGGCGATCGCCGCGCCAGCCGTCGGCGTATCACCAGCTCAGCAGTTCTTCGTTGGGGGCGGTCAGGCACCGACTGTCCAGCTTGGTGCAGCATCAGTTCAGCCCGCGGCACCTACGCAGGTCCAACCCACCGAGAGGCCGGCGTATCGAGACGGCGGCATGGTTCGCGGGCCTGGCACCGGCACCAGCGACTCGATCCCTGCGATGCTGTCGAACGGCGAGGCGGTGCTGCCGGCGGATACCGTGCGCGCACTCGGGCCGAGCAACGTGCAGGCTACTATCGCGGCGACCCACAAGCCCGCTGGCTCGGGCGTGTATCGGAACGGTCGCCCCGCATTCGCTGATGGCGGCGTGGTTACGGATGAGGAACTGCGCCGGCGCGCGCTTGGTGCTGGGCCCGCATCGGCTGCCGCCGCGGTGGCTCCGCAGATGGTCACTACGACCGTGCCACCGCCTGGGGCACCAGGCGCCAGCCAAATTCCAACTGGCAAAGAGGTCTATACCGTCGTTGCACAGCCGCCGGCTGCTGAGCCGCTGGTCGACGCCATGACGGGGTTCGGCGCGGTCCCGCCAGCCGCGGGCCCGGTGCAGGATCCGAATCTGCCCCTCGGCGTCACGCGCAACGGCAACGCCTATTCGGGCAACTCTGTTGCCGCGCCTGCCACCTTCGCAACTGGGTCGCTGGGAGGAACCGAGGACACAAACACACGTCTTGCCCGGCTGCAAGCGTCGAATGCCGCGGTGCCGCAGGGCGGGCTTACCATCATCGACAACGGTGGCGCGAACCGGAACGCCGACTTCAATGACGGCGCAGCCCTACGGACGCTGATCGCACGCGGCGCGCCGCCGGGCCGCAACGGCGCCCAGGTCTACGCGGCACAGATCGGCGCAGCCCAGTCCCCTCTCGATCAACGTGCGGCACAGGCTGCCCTCGGCGTGCGCGAACTCGGAGACACTCAGCGAGCTCTGATTGCGGAGCAAGGATTGGGCGCGCGTGCGCGCTTAGCAGACGCTCGTCAGCAGCAAGCCAACCAGATTGACCAGCAGCGACTCCTGCTGGATGCAAGGCGTGACGATCGTGCTGCGGTGGCCGCGGCAGCTGAGCAAGGCCAAAAGGCTCGCATGGCCACACTGCAGGACCAGGTTCTCAATGGCACTCCAGAGCAACGGCGTTCGGCCACGGAGGCCATCGCCGCGATGCAAGGGCGCGAGGTGGCGGGCAACAAACCACCGGAAGGCTACCGACGCACCGCGAATGGCAACCTCGAAGCAATTCCCGGCGGGCCTGCGGACCTGAAGCAAAACAAGGAAGGAGTGCAGCAGGCAAAGGATACCCAGGACATCTTCGGGATCATTGACCAAGCGACACCGCTCCTGGGAAAGGCCACAAACAGCCTGGGCGGCGTGGCGCTCGACAAGGCAGCGCAGGCCTTCGGTGCCACCACGGAAGGCGCGATCGCTACGGCCCAGCTCGGCGCACTGCAGGGCGCGCTGATCTCGAAGATGCCGAAGATGAGTGGCCCGCAGTCGGACAAAGACGTGCAGCTCTATCGCGAGATGGCCGGGCAGATTGGCGATCCCACAATCCCTCGCGAGCAGCGTCTGGCTGCGCTGCAGACGGTGCGCTCTCTCAATGAGAAATACCTCCCGGCGGTGAGTAGCCCGGCGGAGATCGACAAGCTTTCATCGGGCACCACCTTCAAGGCACCCGATGGAACGATTCGGAGGAAGCCGTAATGGCCGAAAATTGGTGGGACCAATACCCTGTTGTCGGCTCTGCGAGCGCAGCACCGCCAGCCGCTGCGCCTTCGACGTCGTCTGCACAGGCTAGCCCACCAAACCCCGGCTCACCGCCCGGCAACTGGTGGGATCAGTATCCAGAGGTCGGACAACCCGCAAGTACTGCGCCGGCCGCGACGTCGGCCTCTCCGGCGGCAGATCCCTCTTCACTTCCCGCGGAGCTCGCGCGCCAGGTGGGGCTCACGGCACGTGCGGGCGTGAAGGGCGCGCTATCGATTCCTGGGACGGTGTCCGATGCGGTCACAGGCCTCATCAACACGGGGCTGGATGCCACAGCCGGTGAGGGGAACGGTTTCCGCTTCCAGCGCGTGAGTGCCGCAGCCGACAACCTGATGAGCGGTGCAGGTCTGCCTGAGCCGAAAAACGCTACAGAACGGGTAGTGCAGGACGTTGCGGCCGGCATGGCTGGCGGTGCTTCTAGCGCGGCTGCGGGCCAACTCACTGCTCGACTCGCCCAGACAGCAGGCGCACCCGTCGCGGAGGCGGTAGGCAATTCGCTTGCCGCGGCGCCAGGCATGCAGGTCGTGAGCGGTGCCACGGGCGCGGGAGCTGCAGGTGTGACACGCGAGAACGGCGGCGGCGCGGTGGCTCAGACGGTGGCAGGTCTTGCCGGCGCCCTGGCTCCTACCACTGTACCGTTCGCGGCGCGCGCGGCGGTTCGCGGCGCCATCCGCGGGGGCGAAGCGGGGCGGGCCGAGATGGCCGACCGGATCCAGACCTTTGAGCAGGCGACCGGCACCACGCCCACGATGGGTCAAGCCACAGGCTCGCGCGCCATCCAGGCAGCCGAGACCGGCCTGTCAAATGTCGTGGGCGGCTCGGGCATCATGATCCGGCGCGGGGAAGCTCAGGCCGAGGCGATGCAACGCAGCGTTCAGGAGCTCACCGACGCCTTGGCGCCGAACGCGACTGGCACTGACGCGGGCGCAGCCATCGCCAAGGGCGTCAACGCCTTCAAGGACAATGTGAAGACGGTGCAGCAGCGCCTGTACTCTGATTTGGACAAGTACATCCCTGCGGCGACGCCGATGGGCGTGAGTCGGACGCAGCAAGTGCTGGAGTCGCTGAACGAGGGCATCCCCGGTGCGCCCAACATCAGCAACTTCTTCAAGAATGCGCGCATTGGCTCAATCGAGCGAGCACTGGGCGATGACCTTGAACTAGCTCGCCGCGCGCAGGCACCTACGGGCATGTCCAGCACTGGCGCGACCACCTTGCCAGGGCAACTTCCCTATGAGGCTGTGCAAAAGCTGCGCTCACTCGTCGGCCGGGAGATCTCCGACAACTCACTGTTGTCGGACGTGCCGCGAAGCAAGTGGCGCGCGCTGTACGCTGCGTTGAGCGAAGATCTCGGCGACGCGGCCAATGCCGCCGGCCCGCAGGCTCGCCAGACTTGGGAGCGCGCCAACCGTTACACACGCACCAGCATCGAACGGTTGGAGCAGCTCGAGGCAGTGGTGAACAAGGATGCGCCCGAGAAAATCTTCCGAGCTGCTACCACTGGCTTGGCGGAAGGCGGCACGCAGATCGCACGGGTGATGAAATCGATGCCGGTGGAGAACCGGCGCGAGGTCACGGCCGCGGTCCTGCAGCGCTTGGGCCGTGCGAAGCCGGGCCAGCAGAACGAGCTCGGAGACGCCTTCAGTTCGGAGACCTTCCTGACGAACCTTGCCAACATGAGCCCTTCCGCGCGTCGCGCGTTATTCGGTGGCAGCGGCTTCCCTGGCTTGGAGGAGCGGGTAACGCAGCTTGGGGCCGTTGCCAACATGCGGCGTGAGGGTTCCAAGGTATTTGCGAACCCGTCGGGTACAGCGCGCCAAGGCGCCATGATTGGCTGGGCTGCAGGCCTCGGTACGGCCTTGGCCACAGGTAACGCTGCAGCGATCGGCACTGCGCTTGCTACGCCCATTGTCACGAACGCCGCGGCGCGCTTGCTCACCAGCCCCGCACGCGTGCGCGCCGCTGCCGAGATCAATCAGGTGAATGCCGCTATGGGCCCAGTAAGCGCGGCCGCAGCCGCTACGCAGGGGCAATCGCTCGAGGAGCGGAAGGCCGCGAATCTCGCGCGGATCCGCGCGCAGCGCGAGACTCAGCGCAAGAACTGAGCCACGGCGATCAAGAAGACCACCACAACCGCGATGGCGCCGATGGCGACCAGCCCGAAGTGGCCGACTAGCTTGTTCCCTTCGCGCAGCCGCTCGTCGCGATAGGAAGCCTCTAGGAGGCCTTTCATGTTTTCGCCAGTGAAGTTCTTGGGGTCGCGTGCCATGGGGCGAATGTAGCAGCGAACTGCAACTCTCAGATCTTGTGTTTGCTAGGGAGCGCAGCAACTGCGACTTGAGAAGGCTGAACAGCGGGCGAAACTGGGCTCATGGTCTGCTTAAGCAGGGCCTTCTGAGCTTCGATGGCCATCACTGTCACGATCGCGCGAGCCCGAGGCGGCAATGGCAGTTGAGCAAACCATAAAGACGAGCGCACCATCACAACGTCCGCCTTGGAGCCCGAGTAGTGTGGTGCGCATAGTTCAAATGCTTCGATGTGACCTCGGATGCTGGTTGCATGATCGATGTTGCTGAGCCGATCCACCGCTTCTGCAAGATTCATTGTCTCTCCGTCACGCCATTTCGACGTGCCCATCTTGCGGCATTATGTGTCAAGCCCACTTAAAGAGAGGTGTGCGGCATGGTGATGCTACCCGCCGAGAGCGTGAACGCCGCCAGCCTGGTGTCGGCGGCGCGCTGCAGGCGGAGGATGAGCTGAGCGAAACATTGATCTTGCCGGCTATTCGAGGCCTTGAGGTTCGGACTCGCCGGTAAGCGATACCACGACCTCAGAAATGGTGGAAACTTCGTCTTGTCCAGTCAGAACCCGCCCTGCATGCGTCACTGCTATCCCCGCGCTACCAACTTCGATGACGTCGCAAAGCGATGTTAGGAAGAGCAGATCGGCGCCACGCACTTCGTTCGCATCGAAGTCTTTGGCTTCGCCTTCGCTAGACGCAAGCTTCTTCCAATGCTTCGCGCCCGCGATCGCCTTTTCGTAGGTCCGAAAGAGCTCGAGCACCTTTCCTGAGTGTCTTCGACCATCTTCGAAGTGATTCCAGTGGATGATGGTCGGCGAGCCTCCGGAGACCAAGTAGAAGGCTCGAACCTTTGAAAGCGCGATCATGTCGGCATGATTGCGGCCTCGACGGATGAGCCACACCCCATTTGGACCACGCGTGCTGATGTGCGGGACGATGCCGATCTGTTGAAGCGTGGCGTTGCCGTCGAGGCGGTGAATCGGTAGGCCTGGTTTCCCAAGGTAGAGCAGTGTCCCGCCGCACCGAATCTTAGTCCGCGCGCCATGGGCTGAATGCCAAGATCCGCCGGGTTCGAGCTTGCGCATCAGCTTGGTCAGGGGATGGAGGAGCCGCAGGATTCCCCTCCCAGCAAGCTCATGCTCAATGAACCGTTCGACGCGAGCTTCGGATTCAAGAAAGCCGCCAGGTTCTATTGGCGCAAGCAACTTTTCGTCGAAAGGGATGAAGCTCCACTCGATCAGCCCCTTGCGGCGGAGCTTGAGCACTTCCTCCATTCGATCGACGTAGGTGCCAAGTTGTTCTGTCCGAAAGGGAATTGCGTCGATTGGTCGTTTCGCGCGGCCGGCGGATGGGTCCGGGGAGATCGAGGCTATCGCTTCGCGCCAGTCGCAGCCAGGCCCGGTCCAGATGCTTACCGCGTTAGGAAGCGCGATTCCAGAGGAATTCTTTTCTGGGGTGCCCGAATAGCAGCGAACGTAGGCTGGCGCTCCAAAGAAGGCTCTCATCATCAACCGCTGCGTCGGCTCGCTTCCCTGGATGTCGATGTTGACCACAACATCCAGATCGCCGCATTCGAGCGCGCCTCTGGCATACGAGCCGGCGACCCAGAGGCGAGTGACAGTGCAGGTCGCCGACTCTGTTCGGTCGAAGTACCAGTGCTTGAAAGAAAGCGTCTGCGTGCTGCGGCCATCCAGACGCTCGCACATGCGCTGCAGCTTCTTGGTGAACGTGTCGCGGGGGAGGCGCTTCTCGGTGGCGGCCATGAGTCTCGACATGAGAGTGGGCTGCCATCGTAGCCGGATGCCCTCGAAGCTCACTATCGGTGATGCTTGTTTTCGTGTGCGCGAGGATCGATGGGTGGTCCGGAAAGGAAAAAACCTCCCAGTCTTTCGACGGGAGGTTTCTCTGTTTGCGGAACACGTTCTGCGATTGCGGAACAGTGCTCTTATGGAAGTAGCGCGGAAACCGCGCAGTTCCTAGTGTTGGTGGTGGGCCCTGAGTGACTCGAACACTCGACCTACGGATTAAGAGTCCGCTGCTCTACCAACTGAGCTAAGAGCCCTTGCTTTGAAAACGTTTAGTGTTTTCTGGCAAGACCACGAGTATATCCCAGAAATCGAGCTTGTCCAAAAAATTTGTGACTTGCGGCGTTAGGATTCGTCATCGACGACGGGGCAGAGGCCCTCAACCAGGAGAACTTCGATGAGCGACGCCAGCACCACGCCACATATCTTGATCACCGGCGCCGCAGGCGCACTGGGGCGCGCGGTGGCCCAGCACTTCATCGATCAGGGCGCGCGCCTTGCGTTGGTCGACCACCATGCGGGTCGTCTGGCCGAAGTGTTCCCGGGGCTCGGCAACTCGCAGCACCTGCTCCTGTCGGGCGATGTGACTTCCACTACCGAGATGGCGGCTCTTGCGGAGCAGACGCTGAAGTCCTTCGGCCGCATCGACACGCTGGTGCACATCGCCGGCGGCTTCGAGATGGGCGAGGCGACGCATGCGCTCACGCGTGCGAGCTGGGACCGGATGATGAATCTCAACGCCTGGTCCTTCGTCGCGGTGACGCAGGCGGTGCTGCCTTCGATGATCGAGCGGCGTGCCGGCAACGTGATCGCCGTCACCGCGAAGGTCGCGGTGCGCGGCGTGCCGGCGATGGCTGCGTACATCGCATCGAAGAGCGCACTGCAGCGGCTGGTGGAAGCCATGGCGGCCGAGGCTGCGCCACATGGCGTCAACATCAACAGCGTGGCGCCGAGCGTGCTCGACACACCCGCAAACCGGCAGGCGATGCCCGATGCGAATCCTGCCGACTGGGTGTCGACGTCGGTTGCCGCACAGACCATCGCATTCCTCGCGTCGCCGGCTGCGGCTGCGCTGCACGGGCAGCACCTGACGCTCGATACCTGAGCAAAAAAGAAAAGGCCCTGGCGGATGCCAAGGCCTTTTCCGTGTCGGTTGGTGGAGAGGAGGAGGATCGAACTCCCGACCTCCGCATTGCGAACGCGGCGCTCTCCCAGCTGAGCTACCCCCCCAACGCAGGGCGAATTTTAACCAAAACCGCCGTTTTGGCGCATGTCGCCGTGCCAAGATGCGCGCCTCGCAAAACACGGAGCAAAGACCTCATGGCCTTGTTCGATCCCGCCTGGCTGGAAGGCATGTACAACAATCTCGCGCGGGTCAAGGACCACCCCGCGTACTTCCAGCGCTGGGCCAGGGAATCCGCCGAGGCGCGCGAGACTCTGCCTGCCCGCATCGATTTGCCCTACGGCCAGGGCGTGAACGAGACGCTCGACATCTTTCCCGCGCCGGTGCCCGATGCGCCGGTGCTGGTCTTCATTCACGGCGGCTACTGGCGTGCGATGGACAAGAAAGACCATTCCTTCATTGCTCCGGCCTTCAACGACCGCGGCATCTGCGTGGTGCAGCCCAACTATGCGCTCTGCCCCGGCACATCGGAGCAGCCGGTCACGGTGCCCGGCATCATGCTGCAGATGGTGCGTGCGCTCGAATGGACGTGGCGCCACATCGCTGCCCACGGCGGCGATCCGTCGCGGATCACCGTGGCTGGCCACTCGGCCGGCGGCCACATGGCGGCAGCCTTGCTGGCCTGCGACTGGAAAGCGGTGGCGCCCGACCTGCCCGCGCACCTGGTGCGCAACGCGCTGTCGATCTCGGGCCTATACGATCTTCGTCCGCTGCAGCGCACGCCGTTCCTCGAGAACACGCTGAAGCTGACCGATGCCGACGTGCTGCGCGCAAGTCCCGCCTTATGGCCTGCGCCGAAGCGCGGCCAGCTCTACGCAGTGGCCGGCGGCGCCGAGAGCGAGGAATTCATCCGCCACAACGCAATGATCCGCGATGCGTGGGGCCGCAACACCGTGCCGGTGTGCGAGGTGCTTCCAGGGCTCAACCACTTCGACGTGGTGGACGCGCTCGCCGATCCGGCGCATGCGCTGCACCGGCATGCGGTGCAGCTCCTGGAAGCCTGAAGCCTGAGGAAGCCAGTTACATCAGCAGGTGTTCGCCGGCGTTGTCGCCGCCGAGCGTCACGTAGTTGACCTTGCGGATGTCCATCAGCGCGCGGCCGCCGGCGTAGCTGATCGAGCTCTGCACGTCCTGCTCCATCTCGATCAGCGTGTCGGCCAGCTTGCCCTTGACGGGTTCGAGGATGCGCTTGCCTTCGACATGCTTGTACTCGCCCTTGTTGAAGTCGCTGGCCGAGCCGTAGTACTCCTTGAAGAGCTTGCCGTCGACCTCGACGGTCTTGCCCGGCGACTCCTCGTGCCCCGCGAACAGCGAGCCGATCATGACCATCGACGCGCCGAAGCGCACGCTCTTGGCGATGTCGCCGTGGTCGCGGATGCCGCCGTCGGCAATGATCGGCTTGGTCGCCACGCGGGCGCACCACTTCAGCGCCGACAGCTGCCAGCCACCCGTGCCGAACCCGGTCTTGAGCTTGGTGATGCAGACCTTGCCCGGGCCGATGCCGACCTTCGTCGCGTCGGCGCCCCAGTTCTCGAGGTCGATCACCGCCTCCGGCGTGCCGACGTTGCCTGCGATCACGAAGGTCTTCGGCAGCTTCTGCTTGAGGTAGCCGATCATGTTCTTCACGCTGTCGGCGTGGCCGTGCGCGATGTCGATCGTGACGTACTCGGGCACGAGGCCCTGGGCCACCAGCTGGTCGACGGTGTCGTAGTCGGCCTTCTTCACGCCCAGCGAGATGGAGGCGAATACGCCCTTGCCCTGCATGTCCTTGACGAACTTGACGTTGTCGAGGTCGAAGCGGTGCATCACGTAGAAGTAGCCGTTCTGCGCCAGCCACAGGCAGATCGACTCGTCGACCACCGTCTTCATGTTGGCGGGAACCACCGGCAGGCGGAAGCAGCGCTCGCCCAGCGTGACGCTGGTGTCGCACTCGGAACGGCTCTCCACGCGGCACTTGCGCGGGAGGAGGAGGATGTTGTCGTAATCGAAAATCTGCATGACCAGGCTCCTGAAGAGAATCGTTGAAAGAAACGAATGAGCGCTTGGTCCGGCCGGCTTTCGCGGTGCGTTTCGCAAAGGAAACGCCCACAAAAAACCGGGCGCAAGAAACTTGGGCCCGGTGATTGATTTTACGCGGACTCGCGAAGCCGGGTCTTCCGCCTCGTCATATAACCCGCATACGCCGTGGTTTCTACAATTGGGGGATGTTGTTTAACGATCCCGCGGCCGACGCCAACCCCCCAGCGCTGCCGCTGCTGCAGAACCTGAACGCGGAGCAGCTCGCCGCGGTCACGTTGCCCGAAGGCAACGCTCTCATCCTCGCAGGCGCCGGCTCCGGCAAGACGCGCGTGCTCACCACCCGCATCGCCTGGCTGCTGCAGACCGGCCAGGTCTCCGCAGGCGGCATCCTCGCCGTGACCTTCACCAACAAGGCCGCCAAGGAAATGATGACGCGCCTGACGGCGATGCTGCCCGTCAACGTGCGCGGCATGTGGATCGGCACCTTCCACGGCCTTTGCAACCGCCTGTTGCGCGCGCACTGGAAGCTGGCCAACCTGCCTTCCACCTTCCAGATCCTCGACACGCAGGACCAGCTCTCGGCCATCAAGCGCCTGATGAAGCAGTTCAACGTCGACGACGAGCGCTTTCCCGCCAAGCAGACCCAGTGGTTCATCGCCGGCGCCAAGGAAGACGGCCTGCGCCCCGACGCCATCGAGGTGCGCAACGACGACGACCGCAAGAAGGTCGAGCTCTACCGCCTGTACGAGGAGCAGTGCCAGCGCGAGGGCGTGGTCGACTTCGGCGAACTCATGCTGCGCAGCTATGAACTGCTGCGTGACAACGAACCCGTGCGCGAGCACTACCAGCGGCGCTTCCGCCACATCCTGATCGACGAGTTCCAGGACACCAACCGCCTGCAGTACGCGTGGATCAAGATGCTCGCCGGCAACACCGTCGAGGGCCGGTTCGTTCCGGGCCAGCACAACAGTGTGATCGCCGTGGGCGACGACGACCAGAGCATCTACGCCTTTCGCGGCGCGCGCGTGGGCAACATGACCGACTTCGTGCGCGAGTTCGACGTGCGCCACCAGATCAAGCTGGAGCAGAACTACCGCAGCTACAGCAACATCCTCGATTCCGCCAACGAGCTCATCGGCCACAACAAGAAGCGACTGGGCAAGAACCTGCGCACCGACCAGGGCCCCGGCGAGCCCGTGCGCGTGTACGAGGCACCCACCGACCTCGCCGAGGCGCAGTGGATGGTCGAGGAAATGCGCCAGCTCGTGCGCGACGGCTACGAGCGCAAGGAAATGGCCGTGCTCTACCGCAGCAACGCGCAGAGCCGGGTGATCGAAACCGCGCTCTTCAATGCCTCCGTGCCGTACCGCGTGTATGGCGGCCTGCGTTTCTTCGAGCGCGCGGAAATCAAGCATGCACTGGCCTACCTGCGCCTGCTGGAGAACAAGGACGACGACACCAGCTTCCTGCGCGTCGTCAACTTCCCGCCGCGCGGCATCGGAGCGCGCACCCTCGAAACCCTGCAGGACGCGGCGCGTGCCGCCAACCGTTCGCTGCACGACGCGGTGAGCGTGGTCGGCGGCAAGGCGGGCGCCAACCTCACCGGCTTCGTCGCCAAGATCGACGTGCTGCGCGAGCAGACCCAGGGCGCGAGCCTGCGCGAGATCATCGAACTGGTGCTCGACCACAGCGGGTTGGTGGAGCACTACAGGGCCGACCGCGAAGGCGCCGACCGCATCGAGAACCTGGACGAACTGGTGAACGCGGCCGAAAGCTTCGTCACGCAGGAAGGCTTCGGCCGCGACGCTGTGGCGCTGCCGGTCGACGAACTGCGCCAGTCGCCCGCGAGCCAGGGCCTGGACCCGAACCGTCCGGTGCTCGGCGAGCCGCTCGCGCCCGACGCCGAAACCGGCGAAACGCTGAGCCCGCTGGCCGCCTTCCTCACGCACGCCGCGCTCGAGTCGGGCGACAACCAGGCGCAGGCGGGCCAGGACGCGGTGCAGCTCATGACCGTGCACGCCGCCAAGGGCCTCGAGTTCGACTGCGTGTTCATCACCGGCATGGAAGAGGGCCTGTTCCCGCACGAGAACTCGATGAGCGACTTCGAGGCGCTGGAAGAAGAGCGCCGGCTGATGTACGTGGCGATCACGCGCGCCCGCAAGCGCCTGTACCTGAGCCACTCGCAGACCCGCATGCTGCATGGCCAGACCCGCTACAACGTGAAGAGCCGCTTCTTCGACGAACTGCCCGAGGGCGCCCTCAAGTGGCTCACGCCCAAGAACCAGGGTTTCGCGCCCTCGGCCTTCGGCTATGGCGGCGGCTACGGCAGCACGCGCGGCGGCTCGGGCGGCTACGGTGGCGGCTACGGCGGCAGTTCAGGCGGAAGCCGTGACAAGGACACCTTCTCCAGCCCGCCCGTGCCGCCGCAGAAGGCCGCGCCTTCGCACGGCCTGCGCTCGGGCATGCAGGTGTTCCACAACAAGTTCGGCGAAGGCACGGTGACCGCGCTGGAGGGCACCGGGGACGATGCGCGCGCGCAGGTCAAGTTCGCGCGCCACGGCGTGAAGTGGCTGGCGCTGTCGGTGGCCAAGCTCACGCCGATCTGATCCGGCGCTGCCCGGCGGGTGCCTGCTGCGTCGGCGGCGTTCAGTCGGGATAGAAGGTGTCGCGGAAGGTGAACCAGTTCGACGCCTGCGTCATCGCCGCAAGCGTCAGCACCGTGCCGAGCATCAGCAGGTTGCCGGCCGTCATCGCGCCGCTGCCGGAGCCCAGCGAGCCCACGCCGATCACGATGGTGCCGACCAGCGCCGCCGCCAGCAGGCCGAGCAGCAGCACGCCGCACCACGCCAGCCAGTACAGCGCATAGGCGCCGAAGTTGCGGAACATCGCGACCAGGCTGAAGAAGATGCTCTTCACCGGCTCCACCCGGTGCCAGTGGACCAGCGCAGGCGCATGCCAGATGGCGGCGATCAGCGGCAGCGTCAGGCACATCTGCAGCAGGTTGGCCACCTGGAACCGGCTGCTCTCCATGACTTCCTTGGCTGGAGCCTCCCCGGCGAAATAGCTGCGCATGAACTGGCCGCCATCGACGACCGCGGTCACGAACACCGTCAGCAGGCAATACACAGCCGAGATCACGCCCAGCACCGCCAGCGAGCGCCATTCGGCCCGCATGGCCTGTGCCACCGACAGGAACATGAGCGCGCCGGTCGGCCTCCTTGGGCCGGCCGTGCCGTCATCCGCCGCGGCCTTGTCGTTCGCCGAGGCGTCGGCCACCGAGGCCGCGACCATGAAGCCCAGCGTGGAGAAGGGCAGCAGCACGAACGGAAGGAACCTGCCGATCACAGGCAGCTGCGAGATCGTCGAGATCAGCGCCATGAACAGCATGAACAGCGACACGAAGGCCAGTGGTTGCCGCCAGAAGTTCCGGAGTCCGAGGCGGACCCATTCCACGCCGGTTCGCGCCGGCACGAGGTTGAGTTTCATGTGTGAAGGTCAGGCAGCCAGCAGCGGCTCGAGGGCCTGCGCCATGGCGTGCGGATGTGTGGCGCGCTCGCGCAGCACGCGCTCGAAGTGCGTGGGGTCATGGGGCTTGAGCATGCTCGCCTCGCGCGGCAGATGGAAGTCCCACAGGCGCGAGATCCAGAAGCGCAGCGCCGCCGCGCGCAGCATCGCGGGCAGCAGGGCGCGCTCGGGCGCGTTCAGCGTGCGCACGGACTCGTAGGCCGAGAGCAGCGCGTCTGCGCGCTCGGGGTCGTGGCGGCCGGTGGACAGGTCGATGGCCCAGTCGTTCAGGCACACGGCCAGGTCGAACAGCCAGGTGTCGGTACCGGCGAAATAGAAGTCGAACACGCCGGTCAGGCGCGGGGCGGCGCCGGGCTCGCCGTCGGTCGCGAACATCACGTTGTCGCGGAACATGTCGGCGTGCACCGGACCGCGCGGCAGCGCCGCATAGGCCGACGACTCGGCGACGTGGTTCTGGTAGGCCAGCTCTGCGCGCAGCAGGGCGGCCTGGTGCTCCTCGATGTACGGCAGCACCACCGGCACCGTCTCGTTCCACCAGGGCAGGCCGCGCAGGTTCGGCTGGATGCGGGGGTAGTCGCGCCCCGCGAGATGCATGCGCGCCAGCATCGAGCCCAGTTCGGTGCAGTGCGCAGCGGTGGGGGCCAGTTCGCTGCGGCCCGAGAGCTTCTGCACAACGGCAGCAGGCTTTCCGGCCACGAGGTGCAGCAGGTCGCACGAAGCCTCGGCGGGCACCGGCGGCTGGCCCTTGCGCGGCTTGCCGGCGGCTTCGAGCTCGGGCAGTGCGACTGGCGCGGGCACCGGCAGGCCTGCGTCCGCCAGATGCTTCATCAGACAAAGGTAGTAGGGCAGCTGCTCGGCGCTCAGGCGCTCGAACAGCGTCAGCACGAACTCGCCGGACTCGGTGGTCGCGAAATAGTTGGTGTTCTCGATGCCGCCCTCGATGCCGCGCAGCTCGCGCAGCGGGCCCAGGCCCAGGCTCTGGACGAGCGCGTCGGCCTCGCCGAAGCCGACTTCGGTAAAAACTGCCATGGCGGTAGGTACTCAGCGCCGCATTGCTGCCGCGAAAACCAGAACGGAAGACCTCATTGCGGTCAGAACTTCAGCACGTTCCAGACGCGGGGGCCGTTGGCGCCTGTTTCGCTCGAACCCTGGCGACCCGTGGCGGCGTCTGCCGGAAGCACTTCGTAGCCGGGCATGTTCGACTTGGGCTTGACGTTGATGCTCTGGGTGCGGCCGCCGTAGCGGACCTCGTCGACCGAGGCGCCGCTGTCCTCGGTGTGGATGTTCTCCACTTTCTGGTTGCGTCGGCCCTCGGCCTTCGCCTGCTCCTGATTTGGGAGCGCCTCGGCCGGAGCCGCCGCGGGGGCGGGCGCGGCCTGTTGCGCCTGCACGGCGGCAAAGGGGGTTGCGAAGGCCAGCGCCAGCAGGATGCGGCGGGCGACCAGGAGTGTGGAGCTAGGCATGCATGCATTGTAGGCGCGCGCCTGCTTCCGGGGCGTCGGTTGGAACCTCGCGCCGTCGTGGTTCCGGGCGCCGCTGCGGGCACGGCAAAATGGCCCGATGACCGACAAGAAAACGCTGCTGCTCGTCGATGGCTCGAGCTACCTCTACCGCGCCTTCCACGCCATGCCCGACCTCCGGGCCGTGCCTGGCGACCCGAAGAGCCCGGCGACCGGGGCCATCCGCGGAATGATCAACATGATGACCGCGCTGCGCCGCGAGGTGCGCGCGGACTACGCCGCCTGCATCTTCGACGCGCCCGGCAAGACCTTCCGCGACGACTGGTACCCCGAGTACAAGGCCAACCGCTCGCCGATGCCCGACGACCTGCGCAGCCAGATCGAACCCATCCACGAAGTGGTGAAGCTGCTCGGCTGGCCCGTGCTCAGCGTGCCCGACGTGGAGGCCGACGACGTCATTGGCACGCTCGCCCGGGTCGCCTCCTCGCAGGGCGTCGAAGTCATCGTCTCCAGCGGCGACAAGGACCTGAGCCAACTGGTCGACGAGCACATCACCATCATCGACACGATGAATGGCAAGCGGCGCGACGTGGCCGGCGTCACGGCCGAGTTCGGCGTGCCGCCCAGCTTGATGATCGACTACCAGACGCTGGTGGGCGACTCGGTCGACAACGTGCCCGGCGTTCCCAAGGTCGGCCCCAAGACGGCCGCCAAGTGGCTGCTCGAATACGGCTCGCTCGACGCGCTGATGGAGCGCGCCGCCGAAGTGAAGGGCGCCGCGGGCGAGAACCTGCGCCAGGCCATGGAACAGCTGCCGCTGAGCAGGCGCCTCGTGACCATCCGCACCGACTGCGACCTCGATGGCCACGTCGCGGGCCTGCCTTCGCTCGAAGGGCTGCCGGTGGGTGCGCCGCAGACGGCCGAGCTGAAGCCGTTCTACGAGAAGTTCGGCTTCAAGAGCCTGGTCAAGGGGCTCGAGGCGCAGGCCGTGCCGCCCGAGCTGATCGAGGAAAACCTCAAGAAGAAGGCGGCTTCCGGCAAGGCCGACACCGACCAGGGCGGCCTGTTCGACGAGCCCTCCGAAATGCAGGCGCTGGAGGCCGCCTCTCCCGCGAGCAACCTGAAGTACGAGACCATCACGACCTGGGAACAGCTCGACGCCTGGCTCGCGAAGCTCGAGGCGGCCGATCTCGCCGCCATCGACACCGAGACCACCTCGCTCGACGAGATGGTCGCGCAGATCGTGGGCATCAGCTTCAGCGTCACGCCCGGCGAGGCCGCGTACATCCCGCTGATGCACAACTACCCCGACGCGCCGCAGCAGCTGCCCTTCGACGAGGTGCTCGCGAAACTGCGGCCCTGGCTGGAGAACGGCGCGAAGAAGAAGCTCGGCCAGCACATCAAGTACGACCGGCATGTGTTCGCCAACCACGGCATCGAGGTGCAGGGCTACGCGCACGACACCATGCTGCAGAGCTACGTGCTCGAAGTGCACAAGCCGCACGGCCTTTCGAGCCTGGCCGAGCGCCACCTGGGCCGCAGCGGCATCTCCTACGAAGACCTGTGCGGCAAGGGCGCGCACCAGATCCCGTTCAGCCAGGTCGACATCGCCAAGGCCGCCGAATACTCGTGCGAGGACAGCGACCAGACGCTGGACGTGCACAACACGCTCTGGCCGCGCCTGCAGGCCGACGAGAAGCTGCTCTTCATCTACCAGCTCGAGATGGATTCGAGCGAGGCGCTCTACCGCGTCGAGCGCAACGGCGTGCTGATCGACGCGCCCACGCTGGCCACTCAGAGCCACGAGCTGGGCAAGCGCATCATGGAACTGGAGCAGGAGGCCTACGAGATCGCGGGCCAGCCCTTCAACCTCGGATCGCCCAAGCAGATCGGCGAGATCTTCTTCACCAAGCTGGGCCTGCCCGTGGTCAAGAAGACGCCGAGCGGCGCGCCCAGCACCGACGAAGAGGTGCTCGAGAAACTCGCTGAAGACTACCCGCTGCCGGCCAAGATCCTCGAGCACCGCAGCCTCTCGAAGCTCAAGGGCACCTACACCGACAAGCTCGGCCAGCTCGCCAACCCGCGCACCGGACGCGTGCACACGCACTACGCGCAGGCCGTGGCCGTCACCGGCCGGCTGAGCAGCAACGACCCGAACCTGCAGAACATCCCGATCCGCACGCCCGAAGGCCGGCGCGTGCGCGAGGCCTTCGTGGCGCCGGCGGGCAGCGTGATCGCCAGCGCCGACTATTCGCAGATCGAGCTGCGCATCATGGCCCACATCAGCGGCGACGAGTCGCTGCTGCGCGCCTTCACCGAAGGCATCGACGTGCATCGCGCGACGGCCGCCGAGGTGTTCGGCTCCACGCCCGACCAGGTGTCGAGCGAGCAGCGCCGCTACGCCAAGGTCATCAACTTCGGCCTGATCTACGGCATGAGCAGCTTCGGCCTCGCGAAGAACCTCGGCATCGAGAACAAGGCCGCGGCCTCCTACATCGAGCGCTACTTCGCGCGCTATCCGGGCGTGAAGGCCTACATGGACGAGACCAAGGCGCTGGCCAAGGAGCAGGGCTACGTCGAGACCGTGTTCGGCCGGCGCCTGTACCTGCCCGAGATCAACTCGCCCAACGGCCCGCGCCGCGGCGGCGCCGAGCGCGCGGCCATCAACGCGCCGATGCAGGGCACGGCGGCCGACCTCATCAAGCTCAGCATGGTCAAGGTACAGAACGTGCTTGACGAGGAGAAGCGCGCGACCCGAATGATCATGCAGGTGCACGACGAACTGGTGTTCGAGGTGCCCGAGGCCGAGGTCGAGTGGGTGCGCACCGAGATCCCGCGCATCATGGCCGGCGTCGCATCGCTGAAGGTGCCGCTGCTGGCCGAGATCGGCGTCGGTCCTAACTGGGACAAGGCGCACTGAGAAAGAACATCAAGAAGAAGAGAGCAGGGAACGGACAAGGACGAGACAACCAGCCAGCCACAGAAGGAAGAAACGCAAGAACATGAACCGATTCCCTCACCGCAAACTCCTGCTTGCCGCAGTCTGCGCCGCCTTCCTCGGCAGCGCCTTCGCGGCACCCGACGCGAAGATCGCCGCGCTTGCCGCCAAGGAAAAGCCGGCCCTGCTCGACACGCTGAAGGAGCTGGTCTCCATCGAGTCCGGCAGCCGCGACCTCGACGGCCTGGAGAAGATATCCGACCTCATTGCCGCGAAGTTCAAGACGCTGGGCGGCGAAGTCGAGCTGATCGACCCGAGCGCCGACGCCTACCGCATGGAGGACACGCCCGAGAAGATCGGCCGCGTGGTGCGCGCCACCTTCAAGGGCACCGGCAAGAAGAAGATCCTGCTGATCGCGCACATGGACACGGTCTACACCGTGGGCATGATCAACAGGCAGCCTTTCCGCATCGACGGCGACAAGGCCTACGGCCTGGGCATCGCCGACGACAAGCAGGGCGTGGCCGTCATCACGCACATCGTGTCGATGCTGCAGGCCATGAAGTTCAAGGAATACGGCACGCTGACCGTGCTCATCAACGGCGACGAGGAAATCAGCTCGCCCGGCGCGCGCTCCCTCATCACGCGCATGGGTAGCGAGCACGATGCGGTGCTGTCCTTCGAAGGCGCTTCCATCAAGGAAGACAAGCTCTCGCTCGCCACCGCGGGCATCGCCTCGGTCACGCTGAACGTCACGGGCAAGGCCTCGCATGCGGGCTCGGCGCCCGAACTCGGCGTGAATGCGCTGTACGAGCTCTCGCACCAGATCCTGCAGATGCGCGATCTGTCCGACCCCGCCACGGGCCTGAAGATGAACTGGACCATCTCCAAGTCGGGAACCAACCGCAACGTGATCCCGGCCAGCGCCACCGCCGCGGCGGACGTGCGCGTGCTGAAGGTGAGCGACTACGACCGTATCGAGCAGCAGGTGAACGAGCGCGTGAAGAAGCAACTCATTCCCGAAGCCAAGGTCGAGCTGAAGTTCGAGCGCCGCCGTCCGCCGCTGGAGTCCTCCGAAGCCTCGGTCGCCATGGCCCGCCATGCACAGCAGATCTACAGGGACGAACTCGGCCTGCCGCTGGGTGCCGACGACAAGGCCGCCGGCGGCGGCACCGACGCGGCCTTCGCGGCGCTGAAGACCAAGGCGCCGGTGGTCGAGCGCTTCGGCCTGCAAGGCTTCGGCGCACATTCGGCCGATGCGGAGTACGTGCTGGTCAATTCGATCGAGCCGCGCCTGTACCTCGGCACGCGGATGGTCATGGACCTCGCGCGAGGAAAGTGAGCTCACCCCCAGGCTTCGCGCACTTCGTGTCGCTTCGCCAACCCCCTCGCCGGGGGCAACACCAGTGGCCCGGCAAAGCCGGTTCCACGGTGTTCCGCGAAGAAGGCATGAACTGCCGCTGATCATCATGCGACTGCGCCACATCGAGGTCTTCAACGCGATCATGCTCACGGGCAGCGTGAGCGCGGCGGCGCGGCTCATCAACATCACCCAGCCGGCGGTGAGCCGCACGCTGCAGCATGCCGAGCTGCAGCTGGGCTTTCCGTTGTTCCAGCGCGCCAAGGGACGGCTCACGCCGACCACCGAGGCGCTCACGCTGTATCCGCACATCGAGCGGCTGTTCGCGCAGCTCGACGAGGTGCAGCGGCTCGCCGCCAACCTGCGCACGGCGGGCGACACCGGCGAGCTGCGCATCCTGAGCGTGCTGGCCCTGAGTTACGACATCCTGCCGCGCGCGCTGAAAGCGTTCCGCGAGAAGCATCCGGGCTACGCGATCACGGTGGAGTCGCTGCACTCGCCGCAGATCATGTCGGCGCTGCTGCTGCAGGAGGCCGACGTGGGCTTCGCCTTCAGCCCGGCGGTGCACCCATCGCTCACGCAGGAGACGCTGGCTGACAGCCGCATGGTGTGCATCGCGCCCAAGGGAATGCTGCCGCGCGCGCTGGTGCGCAACGGCTCGGTGGCGCTGCACGACCTGGTCGACCGGCCGGTGATCGGCCTGGACAGCCGCGACCCCGTGGGCACCAGCCTGAGCCAGGCCTGCCGGCAGGCGGGCGTGGGCTTCCAGCAGGCGGTGGTCACGGTGCAGACCTATCACGCGGCGCTGGCGATGGCGCACCACGGCATCGGCGTGGCGCTGGTCGACGGCTGCACCGCGCGCTCGGCGGACCGCGCCAAGGTCGACGTGCTGACGCTGGAGCCGCACATCCCGGTGCCGATCCGTGCGCTGCGCTTCGCGGCGCGGCCCGATTCGGTGGCGGTGCGCGAAATCACCCGCTGCATGCAGCAGGCGATACAGGACACGATCTAGGTCCTAGGTTTTCAGGGCCTGCGCCACGCGCAGCGCCGAGCCGAAGGCCAGTGTGAAGCCGAGCGCGCCGTGGCCGGTGTTGAACAGCATGTTCGAAGGCGCGCTCTCCAGCCGTCCGATGATCGGCAGCCCCTTGGGCGTGGCGGGGCGCATGCCTGTCCAGGGGTGCAGTTCCTCGAGCCGGCTCGCATGCGGGAAGAGGGCGCGCGTGGCGGCCGCCAGTGTCTCGATGCGCGTGGCCGGAATGCTCGCGTCATGCCCAACCAGCTCGGCCATGCCCGCCACGCGCAGGCGCGAGCCGATGCGCGCGAACACCACCTTGCGCGCGCTGTCGGTCACGTTCACGCGCGGCGCGGCACCGGGCGCGGGGTCGACGTCCACCGTGATGCTGTAGCCCTTGAGCGGATAGACCGGCAGGTACGCGCCGAGCGCACGTCCCAGCTTGTGCGAGGCCGAGCCCAGCGCCATCACGAAGGCATCGGCTTCCACGTCGCCGCTGCCGGTGTGCACGGCGGCGATGCGGCGTCCGCTGCGCACGAAGCCGCGCACGTCGGTGCCGGTGATGAAGCGCACGCCGCGCGCGCCAAGTGCCTTCGTCAGCTCCGTGCACACCTTGAGGCAGTCGGCCGCGCATTCGCTCGGCGTGTAGACGGCGCCCGCCATCCGGTCGCGGTAGCTGGCGAGGGCGGGCTCGATGGCGACGCATTCCTCGGGCGTCACCAGCCGCTGCTCGCTGCCCATCCTGCGCTGCAGTTCGAGCTGCGCCCGCGCGCCCTCGAGAGAGGCGGCACTGGCGTACAGCACCAGCTTGCCGGTGGCGGAGAAATCGCAGTCGGGCGAGAGCTCGGCGCGCATGGCCTCGAACTCGATGCGGCTCGACGCGGCCAGCTCCAGCAGCCTCGCGGTGGTGTCGCGCGAGGTGCGCGCGTTGCAGGCCGCGAGGAACTCCATGCCCCAGCGCCACTGCAGCGGATCGAGCTGCGGGCGCAGCTTGAGCGGCGAGGCAGACGAAAGCAGCAGCTTGGGCAACTGCTTCCAGATCGAAGGATCGGCCAGCGGCTGCACGTACGAGTAGCTCAGCTGCGCGCCGTTGCCCCCGCTCGCGCCCGAGCCGGGAGCGGCGCGGTCGATCACGGTGACCTGATGGCCCTGGCGCTCGAGCTGCCAGGCGGTCGCCAGGCCCACGATGCCGGCGCCGAGCACACACACATGCATGGAGGCAGCTTTCCGGAGAGATGGATGGATTGAATGAATGTTCGGCAGAACGGTGGCTTTTGACTGTAGGCGCGCGCGGCCCGTACCGGAAATGCCAAAAGCACCCCCGCCCATAACCTTTGGGCATGGATCAGCTTTCTATTGGAATTTGTGGTTTTGTTTCGCCCGTTCCTACACTGGCCGCCTGTTCAGTCCAACCGAATGAAGGCTCGAATGAAACTCTCCGTCCTCATGGCTACCATGGCCGCCACGGTGTTCTTCACCGCCACCGGCGCACAGGCCGCCGACACGCTCGCCAAGATCGCCGAGTCCGGCAAGATCACGCTGGCCTACCGTGAATCGTCGGTGCCCTTCAGCTACCTCGAGGGCCCCGGCAAGCCGATCGGGATGGCGGTCGATCTGTCCAATGCCGTGGTCGAGGCGGTGAAGAAGAAGCTGAACAAGCCCGATCTGCAGGTTGCGCTGATGCCCGTGACCTCGCAGAACCGCATTCCGCTGATCACCAACGGCACCATCGACCTGGAGTGCGGCTCCACCACCAACAACACCGCGCGCGGCAAGGACGTGGCCTTCGCCATCAACCACTTCTACACCGGCACGCGCCTGCTGGTGAAGAAGTCGTCGAAGATCAAGAACTACGCCGATCTCGCGAAGAAGACCGTCGCCAGCACCACCGGCACCACCAACGTGCTGGTCATGCGCAAGTACAACATCGAGAAGAACCTCGGCATGGACATCGTGCTCGGCAAGGACCACGCCGACGCCTTCCTGCTGCTCGAGAGCGACCGTGTCGCGGCCTTCGCCATGGACGACATCCTCCTCTACGGCCTGATCGCCAACGCCAAGACGCCGGGCGACTACGAGGTGGTGGGCGACTCGCTGCAGGTGGAGCCCTACGCCTGCATGCTGCCCAAGGACGACCCGGCCTTCAAGAAGCTGGTGGACGACACCTTCGCCGGCATGATGAAGAGCGGCGAGTTCGAGAAGCTCTACAACAAGTGGTTCATGCAGCCGATCCCGCCGAAGAACGTGCCGCTGAACCTGCCGATGAGCCCGCAGCTGAAGGAAAACCTGAAGGCCCTGAGCGATAAGCCAGCGACCTGACAGCGGCGCGGAGAGAGAAAGAAAAGGAAGTTGCAGTGACGCAGGTTGTCGGCATTCTTGGAGGCATGGGCCCGGCGGCGGGCGCCGACTTCGTGCGGCTTTTCGTGCAGGCCTGCACGCAGCAGATGCGTGCGCGCGGCGAGCCGGTGCGCGACCAGTCCTTTCCCGAGCACTGGCTCGCGCAGGTCCCGGTGCCCGACCGTACCGAGGCATTGGCTTCGGCCGGTCAGGGGGCGCACCAGCCGCTGGAGCCGATGCTGCAGGCGCTGGGCCGGCTGGCGGCGCTCGGCAGCCGCACGGTGGCCATCGCATGCAACACGGCACATGCCTGGCACGCCAACCTGCAGGAGCGCTTTCCGCAGGTGGAGCTGCTGCACATGGCGCGCGAGACGGCGCGCCACCTCGCGGCACAGGGTGCGACGGGCGTGGCGCTGATGGCCACCGAAGGCACCTACCGCATCCGCCTCTACGAACAGGCGCTGGCCCAGGAGGGGCTGGAGTGCCATGTGCCGCTGCCCGAAGAGCGCGAGACCATCACGCGCGGCATCTTCGAAGGCGTGAAGGCCGGCAACATGCCGCTCGCCGAACAATGCTTTTCCGAGGTGGCGCTGAGGCTGGCCGAGCGCCATGGCCCCGTCACCATCATCATGGGCTGCACCGAGGTGCCGCTGGGCCTGCATGGCTCGGCCGCGGTGGCGGGGCTGGACCTGGTCGATCCGGCACAGGTGCTGGCGGCGGCGCTGGCCCGGCGGGCCTACGGGGCGCACCAACCCCAATGAAGTTCGGGGCATAGGGCCGCCGGCCGATTTCGCCTACATTGCGGCGTGCGTTTTTCCACAGCGCCACGCCCCTTGTCCGACGATTCAACCGGAGCCCAATCAATGCCTCTCGACGACAGCCGTTCCGACTTCGATTCGCTTCGCCCCGGCGACAGCACCGAGCAGGGCGCCACGCGCCGCACCGCCCTCAAGGCCGCCATCGGCGTCGGCTACGCGGCAGCGGTCATGCCGGTGATGGCGCAGTCCGCCATCAGCACCCCGGCCGACGGCCTGAAGGCAGGCCCGGTCAAGTACGCCGTCGGCGACTTCGAGGTGCCCGCCTATGCGGCCGCGCCCGCCGGCAAGACCGGCCTGCCGGTGATCCTGGTGGTGCAGGAAATCTTCGGCGTGCACGAATACATCGCCGACACCTGCCGCCGCTTCGCCAAGCTGGGCTACCTGGCCATCGCGCCCGAGCTGTATGCCCGCCAGGGCGACCCGCGCGGCTACACCGACATTCCGAAGCTGCAGGCCGACATCGTCTCCAAGGTGCCCGACGCGCAGGTCATGGCCGATCTCGACGGCGCCCTGGCCTATGCCAAGGCCAACGGCGGCGACACCGGCAAGGCCGCCATCACCGGCTTTTGCTGGGGCGGCCGCATCGTGTGGCTCTATGCCGCCACCGGCAAGGTCAAGGCGGGCGTCGCCTGGTACGGCCGGCTGGTCGGCCAGGCCAGCGAGCTGACGCCGAAGCACCCCGTCGACGTCGCCGCCAGCCTGCAGGCGCCGGTGCTCGGCCTCTACGGCGGGAAAGACCAGGGCATCCCCCTTGACACGGTTGATAAGATGAAAGCAGCTCTGGCAACCGGAACCCCGGCGGCCAAGGCGTCGAGCTTCGTCGTGTATCCCGAAGCGGGTCACGCGTTCCATGCCGACTACCGCCCCAGCTATGTCAGGAGCGCGGCGGAAGACGGCTGGCAGCGTGCCACGGCCTGGTTCAAAGCCAACGGCGTAGCCTGAACGGCGCCCGTCAGCCAATCCCCGCCGAAGGCCGTCCTCGTGACGGCCTTTCTCTTTTTATGATCGGTATGCGGCCCCGGAAAAGTTCCGGCGGCCGTCTTTCTTGCGCAAGCAGCTATGAATTTGATAGTCATCATCGCGGCGACCCTGGTTGCCGGTATCGGAAGCGTGTGGGTCGCGGCCCTTCTGTTGAAAGTGGGCGTGCGCAGCGGCTCGGGCGGTGTGAACCCGCAGCACCTGCTGAGCCTGGCGGCCGGTGCGCTGCTCGCCACCGCGTTCATGCACCTGCTGCCCGAAGCCTTCGAAAGCCGCATCGAGCCCGGCTTGCTGTTCGGCGTGCTGCTGTTCGGGCTGGTGTTCTTCTTCCTGCTCGACAAGGCGGAGCTATGGCATCACGGGCACGAGCATCACCAGGGTGAAGAGAAGGGCGGAACGGACGGCCACGATCACCACGGACACGACCACGCCCACGGTCATTCCCACGGCCACGCCCACGGGCCCCGCACCGGCGGCTGGGCCGTGCTCACCGGCGACAGCGTGCACTGCTTCGGCGACGGCATCCTGATCGCCTCCGCCTTCACCGCCGACATCCGGCTGGGCCTGGTGGCCGCGCTGGCGGTGCTGGCGCACGAGATCCCGCACCACATCGGCGACCTCGTCGTACTGCGCCAGAGCTCGGCCAACCAGCGGGCGGCACTGGTGAAGGTGTCGCTCGCGGGCACCATGACCGCGCTAGGAGGTATCGCGGGCTGGTGGCTGGTCGACCAGCTGCATGGCCTGCTGCCGTACTTCCTGGTGCTGGCCGGCAGCAGCTTCGTCTACGTGGCGCTGGCCGACCTGATCCCGCAGCTGCAGAAGCGCCTGCCCGCGCGCCAGACGGCAGCGCAGATCCTGTGGCTGGTGGCGGGCATCGCGCTGGTCACGCTGGTCAGCCGCCTCGCGCACGGCGAGCACGGGCACGAACACGGCCATGACGACCCCGGCCACGGGGAGCATGGGCACGTGCACAAGGACTGATCTTCCTTCGGGCCGGCGCGAAACTTTCCGACACCGAAGCCTCGCGCCGGATGAACCGCAAGGGCCGAAACAGGCGCACCATAGGGGGCCTGTCAGAAACAAGCCGAGGAACAGATCATGAACGCCACCGCGCGATCCGCTTCGCCCTCCGAAGACGATGAAGACAACCTGCCCGCCGACGATTTCGAGGAGCCCGATGCCGACCTGGGCGACGATCTCTCGGAGGAAACGGGGATCGATCTTTCCGATGCGAGCGAACTCGACGCGGACAACGTACCGGCCGACGAGGAATTCGACCGGGTCATGAACGCGCCCGACTGAGCCCGCTCAGGCAGCCGCTTCGCGCCGCGTGATCACCTGCCCGTTGCGCGCCCCGCAGTGCACCCCGTTGCGCCAGGTCAGGGCTCCGTTGACGATCACCGCATCGATGCCTTCGGCAGGCTGCATCGGCGATTCGTAGTTGGCCGTGTCGCGCACCGTCGCGGCGTCGAAGATCACCACATCGGCGTGGTGGCCCGGCTTCAGCGTGCCGCGCTCGTGCAGGCCGAAGTTGCGTGCGGTGAGCCCGGTCATCTTCCATACCGCCGTCTCCAGCGGGAAGAGGCCCACGTCGCGGCTGTAGTGGCCCAGAACGCGCGGGAAGGTGCCCCACAGGCGCGGATGCGGCTTGTCGCCCAGCGGGATGCCGTCGGAGCCGATCATGGTCTCGTCGAACGCGAGGATGCGCTGCACGTCGTCCTCGTCCATCATGAAGTAGATCGCGCTGCCGGGCTGCAGCCGCTTGGCCGCTTCCTCGCCCGAGACGCCCCATTCGGCTGCGATGTCCTTCAGGTCGCGGCCCGCGCATTCGGGGTGCGGCACGCTCGAGGCGATGAGCACGCGGCCTTCCATCATCCCGCGGTCGGTGCGGATCATGGTGGAGCCGGCGGTGTAGGGGTAGCAGTCGAGCCCGATGCACTGGTGCTTCATCGCCTCCTGGATGAAGGGCAGCGTCACCTTCGTCTTGCCGAAGTTGCGCGTGTTCTGAACCTTGTGGTGCGACACCACCACCGGAATGCCCAGCGCGCGGCCGATGTGGAAGGTTTCCTCCAGCGACTCCATCACCCGGTCGCTCTCGTCGCGCATGTGGGTCACGTACAGCGCCTTGCGTGAAGTCAGCGGTCGGCCGACCTCGATGATCTCCTCGGTCGTCGCCTTCACCGCGGGCGGGTAGAAGGTGCCGGTCGAAAGGCCGATGGCGCCGGCCTGCATCGCTTCCTCGACCATCGCCTGCATGGCCTTGATCTCGGCCTCGTTCGCGGGGCGGTCGAGGTCTGACATGGCGACCGCACGCAGCGTCGAATGGCCGACCATCGCTGCCACGTTCACCGACGACGGTGTCGCGCGCAGCGCATTGAGGTACGCGGCGAAACTGGTGAAGCGGCCCTCGGCGGGCGAATCGAGCAGGCTCAGCGGCATGGGCAGCTCCATGTCCTCGCGCAGCGGCGCGGCGCTGATGCCGCAGTTGCCCGCGACCACGGTCGTCACGCCCTGCGACACCTTGAACGGCATCTGCGCCTGCGACAGCACCGCCTGGTCGTCGTGCGTGTGCGAGTCGATGAAGCCGGGCGCCACGATGCGGCCTGTGGCGTCGATCGTCTGTTCCGCCGTGTGGCCCGCGAGCTTGCCGATGGCGACGATGCGGTCGCCGACGATGCCGACGTCGGCGTCGAAGCGCGGTGCCTTGGTGCCGTCGATCACGGTGCCGCCGCGGATCAGCAGTTCGTAGTGGGGGAGCTTGTCGGACACGGGATGAATCCTTTCTTCAGCGGAAATGGCAGGCGACCAGGTGGCTTCCGTTCGCGGACGACGAAGGCCGCTCGCTCAACTCCGGCGCCTTCTCCTTGCACACGGCCTGCGCCATCGGGCAGCGGGTGTGGAAGCGGCAGCCCGAGGGCGGATTGGCCGGGCTCGGCGGATCGCCCTGCAGCAGCATGCGGCGCGCGGGCGTGCGCGGGTTGGGCACCGGCACGGCCGACAGGAGGATCTCGGTGTACGGATGCAGCGGCGCCGAGAACAGCGTGTCGCGGTCGGCGATTTCCACGATGTGGCCGAGGTACATCACAGCCACGCGATGGCTGATGTGCCGAACCACCGCGAGGTCGTGCGCGACGAAGAGGTACGCGATGCCGAACTCGGCCTGCAGGTCCATCAGCAGGTTGACGACTTGCGCCTGCACCGACACGTCGAGGGCCGACACCGGTTCGTCGCAGACGATGAGCTTGGGGTTCAATGCCAGCGCCCGCGCGATGCCAAGCCGCTGGCGCTGCCCGCCCGAGAACTCGTGCGGGAACTTCTTCGCTGCCTCGGGCCGCAGGCCCACGCGCGAGAACAGCCACTGCACGCGTTCGCGCCGCTCGGCGGCCGCGCCCATGCCGAAGTTGCGCAGCGGTTCCGCCACGATGTCGCCCGCCGTCAGTCGCGGATTCAGCGAGGCGTACGGGTCTTGAAAAATGATCTGCAGGTCGCGCCGGCGCATGCGCATGTCCTCGGGGGAGAGCGACAGCAGCTCCCGGCCTTCGAGCTGCACCGAGCCCGAGCTCGGCTCGACCAGCCGCATCACCGACTTGGCCGTGGTCGTCTTGCCGCAGCCCGATTCGCCGACCAGCGACAGCGTCTCGCCGCGCGCGACGTCGAAGGAGACGCCGTCCACCGCCTGTATCGCCGGCCTGGCCGGCCGCAGCCAGCGCTTGGGCGTGGTGTAGTGCTTGCGCAGGTTGCGCACCTGCAGCAAGGGCGTTGCAGCGGTTGTCGTCATGCGGCGATCTCCTCGGCACCGGCCCAGTTTTCCTCGACGGCGAAGCAGGCGACGACGTGGTCGCCGCCTTGCTGCGCCAGCCTCGGCGTTTCGGCGCGGCAGCGTTCGCGCGCGTGGCTGCAGCGTGCCGCGAAGGCGCAGCCGCGGCCCAGCTCGTGCGCGGCCGGCACCAGCCCCGGTATCTCGGTGAGTCGCGTGCTCGCGGTGTTCATCGCGGGCATCGAGGCCATCAGCGCGCGGGTGTAGGGGTGCAGCGGGCGGTCGAAGAGATCGATCACGTCGGCTTCCTCCACCTTCTTGCCGGCGTACATGACGACCACGCGGTCGCAGCTCTCGGCGACCACGCCGAGGTCGTGCGTGATCATCACCACGCCCATGCCCAGTTCTTTCTGCAGCCGCTTGATGAGGTCGAGGATCTGCGCCTGGATGGTCACGTCCAGCGCGGTCGTTGGCTCGTCGGCGATCAGCACCTCGGGGTTGCAGGCCAGGGCCAGCGCGATCATCACGCGCTGGCGCATGCCGCCCGAGAGCTGGTGCGGGTATTCGTTCACGCGGCGCTCGGGCTCGGGGATCTGCACCACGCGCAGCATCTCGACCGCGCGCTTCATCGCGTCGGCGCGGCTGGCCTTCTGGTGCAGCTGCACCGTCTCGGCGATCTGCCGGCCCACGGTGAGCACCGGGTTCAGCGACGTCATCGGCTCCTGGAAGATCATCGAGATGCGGTTGCCGCGGATCTGGCGCATCTCGCGCTCGCTCAGCCGCATCAGGTCGGTGCCGCGCAGGCGCACGGCGCCCGAGTGGCGGCCCGGCGGCGTGGGCACCAGCCGCAGGATCGACAGGGCGGTCACGCTCTTGCCGCAGCCCGACTCGCCGACCACGCCGAGCGTGCGGCCCGCGCGCACCGTGTAGGAAACGCCGTCGACCGAGCGCACCACGCCGCCGGGCGTGAGGAAGTGCGTGCGCAGGTCGTCGACTTCGAGCAGCGGCTCGCCTGGGGCCAGCGCTGCGTGGGACATGGCGATGGTCATGAGGCTGCCTCGCTCAGAGTTGGCGCGCCAGGCGTGGGTCCAGCGCGTCGCGCAGGCCGTCGCCCAGCAGGTTGATGGCCAGCACCGTGGCCGCCAACAGCAGCCCCGGGTACAGGATGATGTGGAACGCCACTGCCACGAAGTTGCGGCCCTCGGCCATCATGTTCCCCCAGCTCGGCGTCTGCGAGGGCACGCCCACGCCGAGGAAGGAGAGCGCAGCTTCGGTCAGCACGGCGGCCGCGGCCACGAAGGTGGCCTGCACGATCAGCGGCGCCACGGTGTTCGGCAGCACGTGGCGCACCAGGATCACCGGAAGGCGCGTGCCCACCGCATGCGCGGCCTCCACGAAGAGCTGCTCGCGCAGCGTGAGCGCCAGCGAGCGCACCAGCCGCACCACGCGCGGAATCTCAGGCACCGTGATGGCGATGATCACCGTCGTGAGGCTGGCGCGCGTGACCGCCATCAGCGCGATGGCCAGCAGGATGCCCGGAATGGCCATGAGCCCGTCCATCACGCGCATGATCGGTCCGTCCGCCCAGCGCACGAAGCCCGCCACCAGGCCGAGCGCGACGCCGAAGAAGGTGGCCAGCAGCGCCACCGAGGCGCCCACGATCATCGACACCCGCCCGCCCCACACGGCCCGGCTGAACACGTCGCGGCCCAGCGCGTCGGTGCCGAACCAGTGCTCGGCCGAGGGCAGCTGCATGCGCGCGAGCGGGTCGATGTCCTGCGGGTCGTGCGTGGCGATCCAGGGCGCGGCAATGGAAAGCGCCGCCACCGCGATCAGCAGCAGCGCGCCGACGATCAGCGTCGGGTGCTTGCGCAGCCAGCGCAGGCGCGGCGGAACGAAGGGGGCCTCGGCCGGCGGCGCGGCTGCCGGGGTGGCGGCTGTAGCAGGCGTCGCGGGCACATCGATGTCGCTCATGGGAAGTACGGAGGACATGGGTGGTTCAGTACTGGATGCGCGGATCGAAGAGCCGGTAGCTCAGGTCGATCAGCAGGTTGATCAGCACGTACACGCCCGCCGACAGCAGCAGCACGCTCTGGATCACCGGGTAGTCGTGCCGCTGCACCGAGTCGATCACCAGCCGGCCCACGCCGGGAATGGCGAACACCGTCTCGGTGACCACCACGCCGCCGATCAGCAGCGCGATGCCTGCGCCCACGGTGGTGGCGATGGGAATGGCCGCGTTGCGCAGCGCATGGCCCAGCACCGGCAGCACGCCCAGGCCCTTGGCCCGGGCGGTGCGGATGTAGTCCTCGTGCAGCACTTCGAGCACGGTGGCGCGCGTCATGCGCGTCACCAGCGCGATGTAGACCAGGGCGAGGTTCACGCAGGGCAGCACCAGCGAGCGCAGCCACTCGCCCGGGCCTTCGGCGAAGCGCACGTAGCCCTGCACCGGAAACCACGGCAGCTGGATCGCGAAGCTGTAGACCAGCAGGTAGCCCACCAGGAACACGGGCACCGAGAAGGCCAGCACCGCGAAGAGCATCACCAGCCGGTCGATCCAGCTGCCCGCGCGGTAGGCCGCGAGCGTGCCCAGCGGCACCGACACCACCAGCGTGATGAGCATCGTCAGCGCGGCGATCGACGCCGTGGGCTCCAGCCGCTGGCCCAGCAGCTGCGTGACAGGCATCTGCGTGAAGATCGAGGTGCCCAGGTCGCCGGTGAAGAGCTTGCCGATCCACAGGCCGAACTGCTGCCACAGCGGCAGGTTCAGGCCCAGCGCGGCACGCAGCTTCTCGATGTCTTCGGTGGTGGCGAGGTCGCCCGCGATGAGCGCGGCCGGGTCGCCCGGCGAAAGATGGATCAGCAGGAACACCACCACGGCCACCACCGCCATGACGGGCAGGGTCGCGATGAAGCGTCGAACGATGTAGCCCATGGCGGTGTCCCTCCGGCCCTTACTGCCTGTCGAGCGCCCAGACCGTCGGCATGCCGGACCAGAGCTTGTCCAGGCCCTTCAGGCTGGTGCGCGCGGCGAAGGCGGCCGAGTACTGGCCGGCGTTGATGTAGGGCACTGCTTCGTATGCGCGGGCCTGGAAGGCGTCGAGCAGTTCCTTGCGCTTGGCGGGCACCGTCTCCTTCAGCCAGGCGGTGCGCAGGTCGTCCAGTTGCTTGTCGCATGGCCAGCCGGGCAGGGTGTTGCCGCAGGCCGCGCTCAGGTAGGCGTTGCTGATGGGCGAGTTGGCGTCGAATTCGCCGGCCACGGTGACGTACATGTTCCAGCCGCCCGCGTCGGGTGCGTCGCGCTTGGCGCGGCGCGCGCCGATGGAGGCCCAGTCCATGGTCTGGGCGTCGACGTTCAGGCCGATGCTCTTCATCGTCTGCGCGGCCATCAGCGCCTCTGCGTTCAGGTAGGGCACGTCGCTGGGCACCAGCAGCACCACCTTCTCGCCCTTGTAGCCGGCGTCGGCGAGCATCTTCTTGGCCTTGGCGACGTCGGCCTTGCGGTAGGGCTCGGCGCCGGCCGCGGTGTCGTTGGGGCTGCCGCAGATGAAGTAGGTGGCGCAGTAGGCCATGCGCATGTCCAGCGGGAAGCCCATGGCCGCCATGAAGCGCTCCTGGCTCACGGCCTGCATCAGCGCCTGGCGCACCTTCGGGTTGTTGAAGGGCGGATGCAGCTGGTTCATCACCAGGAAGCCCTGGTAGGCGCCGCCGGAGCCGATCTTCACGCCCGTGTCGGTGCGCAGCGGCGCGATGTAGTCGGGCGGCAGCTGCTCGATGATGTCGACCTCGCCGCGCTTGAGGGCGGCCACTGCGCTGTTGGCATCGGGCAGGTAGAGCCACTCGACTCGGTCGAAGTTGCTCTTCTTGCTGCCGGCCAGGCCGCTGGGCGGCTCACTGCGCGCCACGTAGTTGGGGTTGCGCACGAACACCGCCTTGTTGCCCGGCACCCATTCGTCGCGCTTGAAGACGTAGGGGCCCGAGCCCAGCACTTCGGTCAGCGGCGCGGTGGCGGGCATCTTCGCCAGCCGCTCGGGCAGCACCACCGGCGGAAAGCCCGAGGGCTTGGCCAGCGCATCGAGCACCATGCCGAAGGGCTCGGCGAGCGTGAGCGTGAAGCTGCGCGCGTCGGTGGCCTTCCATTCGGCGCCGCTGGCCGTCATGGCGCGGCCCAGGCTGTCGCGCGCGGCCCAGCGCTGCAGCGAAGCGACCGCGTCGGCCGAGGTGACGGCGCTGCCGTCGGAGAACTTGAGGTTGGGGCGCAGCGTGAAGCTCCACTGCTTGCCGTCCTTCGAGGCGGTGTACTTCTCCACCATCTGCGGCTGCGGCTTGCCGCTCGCGTCCTGCGCGAAGAGCGTGTCGTACACCATGTAGCCGAAGTTGCGCGAGATGTAGGCGGTGGTGAAGGTCGGGTCGAGGATCTTCAGGTCGGCATGCGCCACCACCTTCAGCGTCTTGGGCTGCGGCGTCTGGGCATGCGCGGGAAGGCTCGCCGCGAAGGCGGTGGAAAGGGCCAGGGCGGCGAGAGCGCCAAGCGTCCGTCGTTTCATCGTCGGTTCTCCGGTGAGGGCAGGCAGCAGAAAAAAAGGAAGGAAAGGCTCAGGCCGCGACGCCGATCGGCCACTTGGGCAGGCGGGCCTTGCGATACGGCAGCGTGTTCAGGTCGAGCGTGACGGCGCCCGGCGCGCCCGCGTAGATGACGTGCTTCGCCACCTTGGAATACGACGCGTAGAAATGCTGGGAGGACTTCACGACGATGATCTTCTTCGCAGCGAGGTCGCAACCGAGCTGCGTGAACAGGTCGGTGCCCATCGCCTGGTTGCGCAGCGTGATCAGCACGATCTCGATGCCGTTGGCCTCGACCAGCGCGCTGTCGCCCATCAGCGTGGGCGTGCCGGCCAGGCCGGTCATCACCAGGTCGTGCTTCAGAGCCTTCACGGTGCATTCGAGGTCGAGCGGGTCGCCGGAAAGCGGGCTGATCTTGCCGCCGATGCGCATCGGCAGCTTCGCGCCCACGCCCGCGTCGAATGCGATGCGCACCGCGATCGGGTCCCACAGCGGGCCCAGTGCCGCGTTGGCAATGCCGCGCTCCACCATGCGGCGCAGGATGAAAGTGGAGTCGCTGGCCGCGCCGCCGCCGGGGTTGTCGGCGCCGTCGGAGATCACCACCGGGCCGCCGTCGAAGGCCAGGGCCTCGTCGAGCGATGCGTCGATGCCGGGGTAGTTCACGGTGAGGCCGTCGCGCATGGCGATGACCTCGTCGGCGAGCTGGCGCGCCAGCATGTCGGCCTTCGCCTTGTCGCCGTCGGTGTAGACCAGCACCTTGGTGCCCATCTCGGGCACGTCGCCCCACGAGAAGCCGTGCGTGAGCGAGATCGAGAGCACGCCGTTCTTTCCTTCGAGCGACTGCATGCGCTCGACGAAGCCGCGCGCCGGCTGGCGCGAGGTGTGCACCGTGACGATCATGTCGCAGTCGACCACCGCCGCTACCGGCCGCACCTTGCCCTCGACCGTGGCGGCGCAGATGTCGACCAGCTCCAGGCCGCGTTCGAGCACGTCGGTGTGCGGGTACTCCTTGAAGGAGATCATCACGTTCGCGTTGGAGATCATCTCCGGCGTGAGGTGGTTGTGCGGATCGAGCTCCGCGCCGATCACCACGTCGGGACCGACGATCTGCCGCACGCGCGCCAGCAGGTCGCCCTCGCAGTCGTCGTAGCCGTCGGCCACCATCGCGCCGTGCAGGCCGAGCAGCACCATGTCGACCGGCAGCACCGCGCGCAGGTCGTTCAGCAGCTCGTCGCGCAGCGTCTCGTAGGCGTGGCGCGTGGTGGTGCCGCTGGGCTGCGCGCCGGCCACCATGCCCTCGAACAGGGTCCAGCCCTTGTCGGCGCCGCGCATGCGCGCGGCCCACAGCGGGCCCGAGAACAGCGTCATCGCCTCGGGGTGCTTGCCGGCGGGGAAGTAGCCACGGTCCTTGAAGGAGGCGAGGCCCGTCGGCATCGGGCCGAAGGTGTTGGTTTCGGTGGCAAGGGAAGCACTGAAGACGCGCATGGTCGGACCTCGTGGGGTGGTTCTGTTGTGTTGTTGGAGCAGGCCGGGCTCAGCCCGCGGCCGTGCGCAGCCGCTGGGGGCCCAGCATTTCCGCCGTGAGCCCGAAGGAGGCGATGCGCTCGGGCAGCGGCAGTCCGCGCGCGAGCGCGGCGCAGGCTTCGCCCATGGCGGCCGATGTCTGGATGCCGTAGCCGCCTTGCGCCGCCACCCAGAAGAAGCCGGGCACGCCGGGCTCGAAGCCGCCGACCAGGTCGCCGTCGGCCACGAAGGAACGCAGGCCGGCCCAGGTGCGCGTGGGGCGGCGGATGGCGAGCGTGGTCGCTTCCTCGATGCGGTGCATGGCGATGGCGATGTCCATCTCCTCGGGCTGCACGTCCTGCGGCTCGACCGGGTCTGCGTTGGCCGGCGAGCCCAGCAGCATGCCGGCGTCGGGCTTGATGTACCAGCCTTCGTCGGCGCCGAACACCATGGGCCAGTGCGCCACGCTCTGGCCCTCGGGCGGCGCGAAGATGAATGCCGAGCGGCGACGCGGCTCGATGCCAAGCGGCGGCACACCGGCCATTTGGGCGATGGTGTCGACCCATGCGCCGGCCGCGTTGAGCACCACGGACGCTTCGTAGATTGCGCCGCCGGCTTCCACGCGCCAGCGATCGCCCTTGCGCTCGATGGCCGTCACGCCTGCATCGCACACCAGCTTGCCGCCCGCGCGACGCATGCCGCGCAGGTAGCCCTGGTGGATGGCGTGCACGTCCATGTCGGATGCATCGGGCTCGTAGACGGCGCCCTGCACCTGCTCGGGGCGCAAGGCCGGCACCATCTCGCACGCCTCTTCACCGCTCAGGCGCGAGGCGCCAGTGTTCATGTCGCGCAGCACCTGCCAGTGGGCTTCGAGCTCGGCCATGTGCTCGGCGCCGGCGACCATCATCGCACCGCGCGGCGTGAGCAGCGGGTGCTCGCTGAAGCCTTCGGGCGGATGCTCGAGGAAGGCCCGGCTCGCCATGGTGAGGGCGCGCACCTGCGCGGTGCCGTAGCTCTCCATGAAGAGGGCGGCGGAGCGGCCGGTGGAGTGGTAGCCCGGCTGCGATTCGCGCTCGAGAAGGATCACGCGTGCGTGCGGCGCAAGCCAGTGGGCCACCGAGGCCCCGGCGATGCCGCCGCCGATCACGAGGAAGTCAGCCACGACGGGCTCTGCAGTGCTGGAAGTCATCGGCGAAAAGTGTAGGAAGAAATTTGCGGATACGCAAATTGATTCGGGGGTGCCAAGGGGAAACCATGATGCACCGTGCTGGTGAAATTTGCGTTCGCGCAATTTGCGTATACGCAACTTCCGGGCCCGGGTCACGCGGGTTGGCATGGATGGCGCCCCTCTCGGCTGGCAGAATCTGCGGCACCACAAGAGAAAGCCAAGCGTGAATCCACACACAGGGACCAAGACGGGAACGAAGCCCAGGGACGAGCCGCCCACGCTGGACCGCGCCACCTTCGGCAACCGCCTGCGCGCCGCGCGCAAGCGCTTCGGCTGGACGCTGGCGCAGCTGGCCGAGCGCTCGGGCGTGTCGATCACCACCATCTCGCGCGCCGAACGCGGCCAGCTCGCGCTGGGCTACGAGAACTTCACCGCGCTGGGCCGTGCGCTCGACATGGACATGAACGCCATGTTCGCGGGCGCCGGCGTCAAGCCCGCGCAGCTCGACGGGCCGGTGGTCACGCGCGCGGGCAAGGGTGTGGTCTACAAGGGGCTGTCCATCGCCTACGAGTTCCTCGGTACCACCGCGGCAGGCAAGCAGATGAGCCCCATCGTCGGCACGGTGCACGCGCGCAAGATCCACGGTCCGGAAGACTTCGTGCGGCATGGCGGCGAGGAGTTCGCCTATGTGCTCTCCGGCGAGATCGAGGTGCACTTCGACAACGGCGAGGTGGTGCGCATGGCGAAGGGCGATTCGCTCTACTTCGACAGCCGCCTGGGCCACGCGTACATCAGCGTGAGCCGGCAACTGGCGCGCATCGTCGGCATGACCATCGGTGAGAGCGGGCACATGCAGTCGGCCCGGGAGGGAGAGGGGCGCGCCATGCCGGCACCGGTCGCCCTCAAGAGCGAGAGGTCCGTTGCGTCGGCGTTGCCCGTGAAGGCGTCGAGGGGGCAGTCGAAGTCCGCTCGGAAAGCCGCAGCAACAAGGGGCGCATAGCCGCCCTGGGCCGTGTCTCCGATTTGCTCGCCGCGCGAGGCCGCATGGCTATGCTGTGCGCCGTCATCCACTCCAGAGAAAAGACCATGACCTCGCGTTTGCCTTCATTCCCGCTTCGCTCCATGGCCCTGGCCTGCGGCCTTGTGCTCGGCGCCGCTGCCGCCCACGCCGCACCCGACGCGAAGCTGCTCGCCGCCGCCGAGAAGGCGCAGCCCGCGGTGATCGACAACCTCAAGGAGATGGTGTTGATCGAATCGGGCAGCCTCAACGTCGACGGCCTGCTCAAGATGGCCGACGTGGTGGAAGGGCGCCTGAAGGCGGCCGGCTTCAAGACCGAGCGCCGCAAGGCCACGGCCGGCGCGGGCGCCGACATCGTGATCGGCACGCTCAAGGGCACGGGCAAGCGCAAGATCATGCTGCAGGGCCACATGGACACGGTGTACGCGCCGGGCATCCTCGGCAGCCAGCCCTACAAGGTCGACGGCAACCGCATCTATGGTCCCGGCATCGCCGACGACAAGGGCGGCCTCGCGGTCATGCTGGCGTCGCTGAAGATCCTGGCCGATGCCGGCTGGCGCGACTACGACACGCTCACCGTGCTCATGAACCCCGACGAGGAAGTGGGCTCGCTCGGCTCCGGCGAGCTGATCGCGACCATGGCCGACCAGCACGACACGGTGCTGTCCTTCGAGCCGACGGTGGCGAAGTCGGTGGTCAAGGGCGAGTCGCTGCTGCTCGGCGCGGCCGGCATCGCCACCGCCACGCTCGAGGTGAAGGGCCGCGCGTCGCATGCGGGTGCGGCGCCCGAACTGGGCCGCAATGCGCTGTACGAGCTCTCGTACCAGATGCTGCAGACCAAGGACCTCGCCAAGGACATTCCCGGCGCCACGCTCAACTGGACCGTGGCCCGCGCCACCGGTCCGCTCAACCAGATCACCGAAAAAGCGCAGGCGCAGGGCGACATCCGCATCACGCAGCCCGGCGCCGAGAAGAAGCTCGCCGAGGCGCTGCAGGCGAAGATCGCGTCGGGCAAGCTGATTCCCGACACCGAGACCACGGTGAAGGTGGAAGTGGGCCGCCCGGCCTTCATCGCGGGCGACAAGGGCCGCGCGCTGGCCGAGAAGGCGCAGGCCATCTACAAGGAAATCGACCGCGACCTCGCGCTGACGCCCATGACCGGCGGCGGCACCGACGCGGGCTACGCGGGCCGCTCGGGCAAGGCCACGGTGGTGGAGAGCTTCGGCCTCGCTGGCTTCGGCTACCACGCACGCGACGAGTACATCGAAGCCGACTCGATCGTGCCGCGCCTGTACCTCGTCACGCGCCTGCTGACCGAGATCGGCAAGAACTGAGGCTGCGGATAGGCGCCACCGCGACGGTGCAGTCGAGGCGGCGCGGGCGCGCTATTGCTGCTGTTGCCTCGGGTCGCCGGGGCGGTGCTGCTGGTGTTGCTGTTGCTGCTGGCGTGCCGCGGCAGCGGCCGCCATGCGTTGCTGCTGCTGTTGTTGCTGGGCCTGCTGCTGTTGCTGGTGCGCCATCTGTTGAGCCTGCTGCTGGGCCCTGGCCTGTTGCTGCTGCATCTGCTGCTGGCGCTGTTGCTGCATGGCCTGCATCTGCTGTTGTTGCTGTTGCATGCGCGCGGCCTGCTGCTGGGCCTGCTGCTGCGCCTGTTGCTGCGCCTGTTGTTGCCGGCGCATCTGCTCCTGCTGCGCTGCCTGCTGTTGCTGCTGGCGAGCCTGGTTCTGTGCCTGCTGTTGCTGCATGGCCTGCTGGCGCTGGATCTGCTCCTGTTGCCGCTGCGCCTGTTGTTGCGCGCGCGCCTGTTGATCGGCCTGCTGCTGGCGGCGCATCTGCTCCTGCTGACTCTGCTGGTTGCGTGATTGTTCGAGCTGGGCCTGCTGTTGGCGCCGTTGCTCCTGCGCGGCCTGTTGCTGCTGGCGTTGCTGCGCGAGCTGTGCCTGTTGTTGGGCTTGCTGTTGCTGCTGTTGAGGCTGCATCAGGCCTCGCGCCTGGCGAGCCTGCTGGTCGCGCGCCTGCTGCTGGGCCTGTTGCTGCGCCTGTTGTTGCCGGCGCGTCTGCTCCTGCTGCTGCGCCTGCTGTTGCTGCTGGCGGGCCTGGTTCTGTGCCTGCTGTTGCTGCATGGCCTGCTGGCGCCGGACTTGCTCCTGTTGCCGCTGCTGGGCTTGCTGTTGCGCACGAGCCTGTTGTTGCTGCTGTTGGGTGAGCGCGGCCTGCTGCTGGAGGCGTTGTTGCTGCTGTTGCTGTGCCTGCTGCTGCTGCTGCTGGGCGAAGAGGGCTCGTTGCTGTTGCTGCTGCAGTTGCTGCGCGGCCCCCGGGCCCGCTGCGAAATTGGGCGGCGCTCCCGGAGGCAGCGCGCCTCGCGGTCCGGCATTGTTGTTGTAGACATTGACGTTGCGCACGTTGTTGACCACCGTGGTCGAACGCGAGACGTAGGTGCTGTTGTTGTAGACCACGGCGGGCCGCGCGAAGGCCGGCTGAGGGGCGGGGCCCCGGTCGCGCCAGCGCGGTGCGCCCCAGTTCATGTTCCACGAGTGCCAGCCCCAGTTGTGGCGCTCCAGCGCGGCACCCACGATCACGCCCGTGCCGAAGGCGAGCGCGCCGGCGGCCAGCACCTGGCCGCTGCTGTAGCCCGGCGATACCACCTGGACCGGCGGTGCATAGGCATAGCCCGGATACACCGGCTGCGGCGCACCGTAGATTACCTCCGGATCGTAGGCGGGCACGTACACCACATCAGGCTGCACGGGCTCGATGGTGATGAACTCCTGCGGCGGCTCGATCACCGCGGGGCCCGCATACACGGGCTGCACGTCGGGCGCGGGCGCATAGTTCGGCGGCGGCGCGGCTGTGACCACGCGCATCTTGTCGTTGTTCTTGAGGCGGCCGGCCTTCGCCGCGCGCTGGCGCATGACCTGGATCGCGTTCATCACGTCGGCCGGGTCGTTGTAGTAGGCCTGCCCGAGCGCCTGGGTCCAAGGGATGTTGCTGGCCATCTGGTCGATGACGGGGCGGAACGCGGTGAGCGACTTCACGCTCGGGTCCCAGGGCTGCTGGTTGGCCGCATCGGCCAGCGGGCCTGCCTTGAGGTTGCGGTTCTGCGCGAGCCAATCGTGCGCCGCTGTGATCTGGTCGGGGTAGGTGGCGCCGGCCAGGATCTGCGCGACCAGCTTGTCGGGATACAGCGCGATGGGGGCGACCATCTGGTAGAGCTGCTCGGCGCTGGGCGGCGTGTAGGCGGCCTGAACAGGAGCGGCCGTGGGCGGCTGCGTCTGCGGCACGGACGGGGCAGGGATGCCGGTCGCCGGGTCCTGTGCCGAAACAGCGGCAGCGGGCGTGCTCGGGGACTTGTCGCAGCCTGTGAGGACGAGGGCGCCGATGCACAGCGAGATCGTCAACAGCCGCGGGGCGGTGGAGAGATTTTTTGTCATCTGGAGTTCCATGAGGACGCCGGCGTCGTGCCCGGAACTTCTTCAACGGTGCCCGGCTGCAGGCGATGACAGAGCCTGCGCCGTGGATGCAACGGTCTGTGTCGGCTCCCTGCCGTCAAGCCTGTCGGCGCAGAACCACACGGCCCGGAGGCCATCGCCTCCGGTGCCCGATGGCGGCAGCAGCCGCCGGCCTTACTTGGAGCCGCCGGTGTACTTGGTGACGGTGGCCGCGCTCACGTGATAGCCGCTCACGCCCATCATCGAATCGTTGCGCAGGGTCTGCAGCTTGCCGGTGACCCACACGGTGTCCATCGCGCGGAACTTGGCACCCTTCTGCGGCACCACGTGCAGGATCTGGTTGGCCGGCGGCGGCGGCGTGTGGATGCAGGCGCCGAAGTAGGGCACCAGCAGGAACTCGGTGACTTCGCCCTTGGCTTCTTCGAGCGGCACGATGAAGCCGGGTATCTTGATCTCGGTGCCGTTCATCGCGGGGTTGGTCGGTGCGTTGTTCGACACCTCCTGCATCTTCATGAGCAGTTCGTTGGCGCGCGGGTCGCCGTCGTCGAGCGCGCTCAGGTCCATGCCCTTGAACTCCTTGGCCGGGTCCCAGTCCTTGGGCACCAGCTCTTCCCAGGTGATCTGGCGCGGCTGGCCCGGCGTGGCCTTGGCCGGCGTCGCGGACGCGGCCTTGCCGCCCAGCGGATTGGTGGCGGTGGTGTCCTTGGGCGCGGGCTCCGCGGCCCATGCGGCGGCCGCGAGGCCGGCACCGGCGATCAGCATTGAAAGCCGCATGAAAGCTTTGCTGGTGGAGGTCGCGTGTGTGAAGGGCATGGTTCAAATCCTCGGCGAGAGGCCGTCTGCAAGGGAGAGTCGATAGGCGCGGATGCCGGGCAGCAGGCTCGCCAGCCATCCGGCGACCAGCAGGCTCGCCATCAGCAGCCATTCGTTCAGTGTAGGTTCGGAAAGGCTCAGTGTCAGCCCGAACTGCGACTGCAGCCATGGCGAGAGCAGGGCGATGCCCAGCACCGCCATCACGAGGCCCAGCGCGACGCCCAGCACGGTGACCATCGCGCCTTCGAGCGCGAGCAGGGCCAGCACATGCCGCAGGCCCGCGCCCACGGCACGCAGCACCGCGAGCTCGCGGCGCCGCTCGTTGAGGCCCGCCATCACCACCGACACCAGCCCCGCGAGGCTCACCAGCGCCACCAGCGCCGACATCAGCAGCAGCGCGTTCTCGCCGATGCCGATCACGCTCCACAACTCGTCGAGCGCCACGCCGGGCAGGATGGCCATCAGCGGCTCGCCGGTGTAGGTCGAGATCCAGCGCTGCACGCCGAACACGGCCGCGCGGTTCTTCAGGCCCACCAGCACGGCTGTCACGTTCTTGGGTGTGAGGTCGAACTTGCGCACCTGCTCCGGCGAGATGTGCACGCCCGGCATCGGCGCGCCGCCCACCCATTCGAGGTGGATGGCCTCCATGGCCGCGAGGCCGATGTGCACCGTGCGGTCGACCGGCGTGCCGGTGCGCGCGAGTACGCCGACCACGGTGAAGGGCTTGTCCGCATGCTCGGCCACGTTGAGCTCGCCGCTGCCGTGCGCGAGCGTGATCTTCTGGCCCACGTGGTAGCCGAGCTTGTCGGCCACCTCGGCGCCCACCACCGCGTCGAACAGCTCGCTGAAGGGCTTGCCTTCGCGCAGCTTCAGCGTCTGCCTGTCGCCGTAGCGGAAGTGCGTGAAGTAGTCGGTGGAGGTGGCCAGCACCGCGAAGCCGCGATGCGAGTCGCCCAGCGACAGCGGCACCACCCAGTCGACGCCCGGATGCGCCGAAAGCGCCTGCACGCTCTTCCACGAGATGTTGTTGGTGGCCGCGCCGATGCGGAACACCGAGTACAGCAGCAACTGCGTGGAGCCGGTGCGCGCGCCCACGATCAGGTCGGTGCCCGAGACGGACGATGCGAAGTTCTCGCGCAGCTCGGTGCGGATGCGTTCGACGCCCAGCAGAAGGAAGGTCGAGAGCGCGATGGAGAACACGGTGAGCGCCAGCGTGAAGCGCCGGTTCCAGGCGCTGCGCCATGCAATGGAGAAGAGCGCTTTCATGCATCCACCGCCATCGCGCTGGTCGCCGCGCGGTTGATCTCGGGCAGCAGCACATGCCGCGCGAAGCGCTGCGCGATGCGCTGGTCGTGGCTCACGAACACGAGCGCGCTGTGGTGCTCGGCGCAGGCCGTGAGCAGCACGTCGAGAAAGGCTTCGCGCCGGTCCTCGTCGAGCGCGGAGGTGGGCTCGTCGGCGATCACCACCTCGGGCTGGCCGATGAGCGCGCGCGCCGCGGCCACGCGCTGCTGCTGGCCCACGGAGAGCTGCAGCGCCTGGCGGTTCCACAGGTTGCGGTCCAGGCCCATCTGGTCGAGCAGGTGTTCGGCTTCGCCACGCGAGCTGCCGTTGCGCGATGCATTGGCCTCGCGCCGCTGCGAGAAGCGGCAGGGCAGCAGCACGTTGTCGATCACGCTCAGGTAAGGCAGAAGATTGAACTGCTGGAAGATGTAGCCCACGTGCGCCACGCGGCTGCGGTCGCGCTGCGTGCCCGAGAGCTTCGACCAGTCGTGGCCCAGCAGCGTGACGCGGCCTTCGTCGGCCACCAGCACGCCGGCCAGCAGCGACAGCAGCGTGCTCTTGCCGCAGCCGCTGGGCCCATGCAGGAACACCGACTCGCCTGCCGAGATGCGAAAGGCCTCGATGTCGATGCACGGGGCCTTGGCCGAAGGCCATGTGAAGCGCAGCGCCTCGGCCGCAAGCACGATGCGCAGGGCCGAGGAGGCCTGCGCCGAAGGGAGGTCGCTCACGGCGTCACTTGCCCCAGCTCAGGCGTGCGGGCTGGGCCGCCTGCGCGCCGGCGGGGCGCTTGAGCTGGCGCTTGAACTGGCCCTGCGCGGTGGCGATCTGTGAATCGATCTGGCGCAGGCCCTTGAAGGCGCCGAACAGGTTCAGGTCGATGAACTTCGCGGCGGCCGCATTGGTGCAGTTGAAGGAGAAGGTGGCGTCGAGGTCGGCATGGCCGACGGGTTCGTTCGGATCGGGATTGCCGAGACCCAGCGCGCCGGAACGCAGGTCGACCGGGCCCAGCTTGCAGTTGGCGGCGGGGTCGACGATGAAGAGCTTGTCGGCTGCGCGCAGCTGGGCGACGGCGTCTTCGACGATCTTTTTCTCGGCGTCGGTCTTGGGCGCGCGCTCGAAGCCCACGATGTTGTCGAGCGGGGATTCCATGTCGATCACCACCGTGGGGCCGTCGACGGCCACGTCGAGCTTGAGCTGGCCGTGCACGTGGGCGTGCTGCTGCTGGGCCTGGGCGGTGAGGAACGGTGCTGCCGCGAGGAGCGCGGCTGCGATTGCGAGACCGGTGGTGCGTCGGAGTCGGATGTGCTTCATGGTTCAGCGCCTTGCCGGGTCGGCAGCCCCGGCGTGTTGCTCCATTCGCTCCAGCTGCCGGCATAGAGCGCGGTCGTCCCGAATCCCGCGATCTGCATGGCGAGCAGGTTGGGCACGGCGCTCACGCCGCTGCCGCACTGGTGGACGACTGTCGCCGCATCACGTCCCGCGAGCAGCGCTTCGAACTCGGCACGCAATTGCGATGCCGGCTTGAACTTGCCGTCGGGACCGATGTTGTCGGCGAAAGGCCGGTTCAGGGCCCCGGGGATGTGACCGGCGATCGGGTCCAGAGGTTCCATCTCGCCGCGGTAACGTGCACCGGCGCGTGCGTCGATCAGGTTCTGGTCAGGCTGGCCGAGCCGGCGCAACACTGTTTCGGTGGTCACGAGCTTCGCGATGGGCTCGCCCGCGACGAAGTTCGACTGGAAGCGCGCGGGTTCCTCGCGGCCGGTGACCTCGCCGCCAGCGGCCTGCCAGGCCTGCAGTCCGCCGTCGAGCACGGCCACCGCGTCGTGGCCCATCCACTTGAGCATCCACCACAGGCGGCCGCAGTAGTTGGCGCCGTTGCGGTCGTACACCACGGCCTGCATGTCGTTGGCGAAGCCGATGCTGGAGAGCCACGCCGCGAACTTTTCGCGGCTGGGCAGCGGGTGGCGTCCGCCCGATGCGGGCACGCCGTCCTCCTGCGCCACGACGACTTCGCCGTGCGCGCCGGGAGCGCCGTGCTTGGCGCTGAGGTCGGTGTCGAGGTTGGCGTAGAGCGCGCCGGGGATGTGCGCCGCCGCATACAGCTGCGCGCCGGCTTCGGGCTTCATGAGGTCGAAGCTGCAGTCGAACACCATGAAAGGCTTGCCGCTGGCCTGCAGCTGCTGCAGCTGTTCGGCGGAGATGAGGGTGTCGTACATGGCGCTTGCTCCTTGGGGAATCTGGAAATGCACGCTGCCTGCTTCAGTGCTCCTCGGCCGGGGCCTTGGGCACGGCCCGTTGTCGCAACACGGTTGCAGCAATGCCGCTCGCGATGATAAGGGCCATGCCCGCCCAGCCGGCCGCGTCGATCCGGTCATCGAACAGCACGACGCCGTAGAACGCGGCGAACACGATGCCCGAATACTGCAGGTTCGCAACCACCAGCGTGCCGGCCTGTGTCTTGGCGGTGGCGTAGGCGCGCGTCATGCACAGCTGGCCGAGCGCGGCGAGCAGGCCGATGGGCAGCAGCCACAGCGCATGCTCCCACGTCCAGGAAGTGCCGCCCGAAAAACCGGTGAACGTGGTGGCGATGGCGCCGGCCACGGCCGAGCCGACCGCGAAGTAGAAGACGGTACGCAGTTCGGGCTCGCCGATGCGCGACAGCGCCACCACCTGCATGTAGGCGAAGGCGGCCGTCAGCCCCGACAGCAGGCCCAGCAGGCCCGCGAAACCCTCGTTGCCGTTCACGCTGGGCTTGAGCATGAGCACTACGCCGACGAAGCCCGCGAGCACCGTCATCGCCAGCGCGCCCTGCAGCGGCGGGCGCTCCACGCGGCCGTCGCGACCGGGCACGGGCACCCAGGCCAGCAGCGCGCCGCCGACCAGGAAGGCCGCGACCCACACGCTGCTCATGTAGTTGAGCGTGACGGCGGTGGCCAGCGGCATGTGGGCGATGGCATAGAACCACGCACCCAGCGACACCACGCCGATGGTGCTGCGCCAGGCGTGCATGCCGGGGTAGCGCGTGGCCAGCGACACGCCGCGGTTGCGGGCCAGCAGCCAGAGGAAGACGATGCCGATCAGGCCGCGCCCGAGCACCATCTCGCCGCTGTTGAACCACGCCGAGGCGACTTTCACGACCACGCTCATTGTGGCGAACAAAAAGGCCCCCAGCACCATCCACAGCGCTTGCACTATTGACTCTCCCCCAGGCTTCGCGCACTTCGTGTCGCTTCTCCTACCCCCTCACCGGGGGCAACACCAACGGCCCGGCAAAGCCGGTTCCGTGGTGTTCCTGGAACACCCGTCGATGCGGCAGCCATCGGCTCAGGCGTTCTGCATCGCGCTGCGGTACCACTCGTGGAACTGCTGCATGCCGTCTTCCATCGGGCTCTGGTAGGGGCCGGTCTCGTTGTCGCCGCGCAGCATCAGCGCGCGGCGCCCGGCATCCATGCGCTCGGCGATCTCGTCGTCTTCCACGCAGGTCTCCATGTAGGCGGCCTGCTGGGCCTCGACGAACTCGCGCTCGAAGGCGACGATTTCCTCGGGGTAGAAGAACTCGACCATGTTGAGCGTCTTCGTCGGGCTCACGGGGTGCAGGGTCGACACCGTGAGCACGTGCGGATACCACTCGACCATCACGTGCGGGTAGTAGGTCAGCCAGATGGCGCCGTACTTCGGCGGCTTGCCCTCTCGGTACTTGAGCAGCTGCTCCTGCCACTTCTGGTAGACCGGGCTGCCCGCGCGGCCCAGGCGGTTGGCCACGCCCACCGTCTGCACCGAATAGCGCGGCTTGAACTCCCAGCGCAGGTCGTCGCAGGTGACGAAGCTGCCCAGGCCGGGGTGGAAGGGGCCGACGTGGTAGTCCTCGAGGTAGACCTCGATGAAGGTCTTCCAGTTGTAGTTGCACTCGTGCAGCTCGACGCGGTCGAGCGCGTAGCCCGAGAAGTCGAGGTCGGCCTGCGGGCCGAGGCCGGCCATGTCGGCCGCCACGTCGGGGCCGGAGCCGTCGGGGTTCTTCTCGAACAGCAGGCCGTTCCACTCGGTGAGCGGGTAGTTGTGCAGATTCAGGCAGGGATCCTGCTCGAAGTGGGGGGCGCCGATCAGCGTGCCGGTGGTGCGCGGGTCGCTCGCGGCGTAGGTCCAGCGGTGCAGCGGGCACACGATGTTGCCGCCGGACTGGCTCTCGAGCTTGCCCCGGCCCTTCAGGATCAGGGCCTGGCGGTGGCGGCAGACGTTCGAAATCAGTTCCACGCCCTTTGGCGTGTGGACGAGTGCACGGCCCTGGTGCTCCTGGGGCAGGGTGTGGAAGTCGCCCATCTCGGGCACGGCCAGGCGATGGCCGACATAGCGGGGCCCTCGCGAGAAAAGGTTCTGCATCTCGCGGGCGAAGAGCGCCTCGTCGAAATACGCGGAAACTGGAAGTTGGCTCGCGGCCTGCTGCAGTTGAAGACTTAAATCAGACATGGAGGACCTGACCAAGCTCCCCACAGGGAGAAAAGGAAGAAAAGAACGGAAGGCGCCGCCAGGAGGATTCGGCGGCCCGGAGCAGTGTTGAACGTCGTCAACGAGAGAAGTTCGCATTGTACCCGGGGCCATTTTTTGGGCCTCCCGGCCTCCCGCGGCATTTCGCAATGTGCGATAGGTCTCCGCAAGGGCGAGGGGGGGCCCGCCCGCCACTTGTTCCGGTCACGGTCCTAAAATGCCTCGTTTCACCCACGTTTCGCTTGCATGCCCAAGGTGCCTCCCCCTTCCTCGTCCAGCCCGGCGGCAACGCCCGACACGGGTCCGCTGCCAGCCAGTTACGAAGCCGGGCTCCAGGAACTGGAGCAACTGGTCGCGGAACTCGAGTCGGGCCAGTTGCCGCTGGACCAACTGCTAGTCAGCTACCAGCGCGGCGCGGCGCTGCTGGCCTTCTGCCGCGACAAGCTGCAGGCGGTCGAAGACCAGATCAAGGTGCTCGATTCGGGCAGCCTGAAGGTCTGGACGCCTGAATGAGCGCCGCCACGCTGAATTCCGCGCCCTGGGACGCCCGCACGCTCGCCGGCTGGAGCGAACCCCACCTGGCGAATGTCGAATCTGCGCTGTCGCGCTGGGTCGGTGTCGATGCCCCTGTGCTGCTGGGCGACGCCATGCGCTATGCCGTGCTCGACGGCGGCAAGCGCCTGCGGCCGCTGCTGGTGCTTGCCGCCAGCGAGGCCGTCGGCGGCAATACGGCCGCCGCTCTGCGCGCAGCCTGCGCCACCGAACTGATCCACGCCTATTCGCTGGTGCACGACGACTTGCCGTGCATGGACAACGACGTGCTGCGCCGTGGCAAGCCCACGGTGCACGTCAAGTTCGGCGAGGCCGATGCCCTGCTGGCCGGCGACGCCCTGCAGGCGCTGGCCTTCGAGCTGCTCACCCCCGAGGGCGATGAAATTCCCGCCGCCACCCAGGCCCTGCTGTGCCGCCTGCTCGCGCGCGCCGCGGGCAGCCAGGGCATGGCCGGCGGCCAGGCCATCGACCTGGCCAGCGTCGGCATCGCGCTGGACGAAGCGCAGTTGCGCGAGATGCACCGCCTGAAGACCGGCGCGCTGCTGCAGGGCAGCGTCGAGATGGGCGCCGCCTGCGGCACCGTGAGCCCGGCCGCGCTGGCCGCGCTGCGCGACTACGGCGCGGCCATCGGCCTCGCGTTCCAGGTGGTCGACGATATCCTCGACGTCACGGCCGACTCGCAGACCCTCGGCAAGACCGCCGGCAAGGACGCCGCGGCCGACAAGCCCACCTACGTGTCGCTGCTCGGCCTCGATGGCGCCCGCGCCCAGGCCCGCCAACTGCTGGCCGACGCGCTCGCCGCGCTGGAGCGCAGCGGCCTGGCCGATACCGCGGCGTTGCGCGCGCTGGCCCACATGGTCGTCGACCGCGATCGCTGAGAGAAAAGAACAAACCTCCCCCATGGCTGCTCCGCTGCTTCCCACACTCCACGACCCTTCGCCCATCCGCAAATACGACCGGGCCCAGCTGCGCCAGCTGTCCGACGAGGTGCGCGCCTGCGTGCTCGACAACGTCTCCCGCACCGGCGGCCACCTGAGCTCGAACCTGGGCACGGTGGAACTGACGGTCGCACTGCACCACGTGTTCAACACGCCGCACGACCGGCTGGTGTGGGACGTGGGCCACCAGACCTATCCGCACAAGATCCTCACGGGGCGGCGCGAGCGCATGCCCACGCTGCGGCAGATCGGCGGCATCTCGGGCTTTCCGCAGCGCACCGAGAGCGAGTACGACACCTTCGGTACCGCCCACTCGTCGACCAGCATCTCGGCCGCGCTCGGCATGGCCATGGCCGCCAAGCAGAAGGGCGAGGACCGCCACACGGTGGCCATCATCGGCGACGGCGCGCTCACGGCCGGCATGGCCTTCGAGGCGCTGAACAACGCGGGCGTGTGCGACTGCAAGCTGCTGGTGATCCTGAACGACAACGACATGTCGATCAGCCCGCCGGTGGGTGCGCTCAACCGCTACCTCGCGCAGCTGATGAGCGGCAACTTCTACGCCGCCGCCAAGAACGTCGGCAAGAGCGTGCTGCGCAACGCGCCGCCGCTGTTCGAGTTGGCCAAGCGACTCGAGCAGCATGCCAAGGGCATGGTTGTGCCGGCCACGCTGTTCGAGCAGTTCGGCTTCAACTACGTCGGCCCGATCGACGGCCACGACATCGATTCGCTGGTGCCCACACTGGAGAACCTCAGGCACCTCGACGGCCCGCAGTTCCTGCACGTGGTCACGAAGAAGGGGCAGGGCTACAAGCTGGCCGAGGCCGACCCCGTGGCGTACCACGGCCCCGGCAAGTTCGATCCGCAGGTCGGGCTGGTCAAGCCGGCTTCGGCGCCCAAGCAGACCTTCACGCAGGTGTTCGGCCAGTGGCTGTGCGACACCGCGGCCGCGGACGGCCGTCTCGTGGGCATCACGCCCGCGATGCGCGAGGGCTCGGGGCTCGTCGAATTCGAGAAGCGCTTCCCGGACCGCTACTACGACGTCGGCATCGCCGAGCAGCATGCCGTGACCTTCGCCGCCGGCCTGGCCTGCGAGGGGCTGAAGCCGGTGGTCGCGATCTATTCGACCTTCCTGCAGCGCGCCTACGACCAGCTCATCCACGACGTGGCGATCCAGAACCTGCCGGTGGTGTTCGCGCTCGACCGCGCGGGCCTCGTCGGTGCCGACGGCGCGACGCATGCGGGCGCCTATGACATCCCGTTCCTGCGCTGCATTCCGAACATGAGCATCGCCTGCCCGGCCGACGAGCGCGAAACCCGCCAGCTGCTGACGAGCGCCTACGAGCAGAGCCACCCTGTGGCGGTGCGCTATCCGCGCGGCTCGGGTGCCGGCGCTGCGCCGCATCTCACGCTCGACGCGCTGCCCTTCGGCAAGGGCGAGATCCGCCGCGAGGGCAAGGGCATCGCCATCCTCGCCTTCGGCACGCTGCTGTACCCGGCGCTCACGGCGGCCGAGTCGCTCGATGCAACCGTGGTCAACATGCGCTGGGCCAAGCCGCTCGATGTCGAGCTGCTGCTGAAGGTCGCGGGCACGCACGATGCCATCGTGACGCTGGAAGAGGGCGCGATCATGGGCGGCGCGGGCAGCGCGGTGCTCGAGGCGCTGCAGGCCGCCGGCGTGCAGAAGCCGGTGCTGCAGCTGGGCCTGCCCGACCGCTTCATCGAGCATGGCGATCCGGCCAGGCTGCTTGCCTCCATCGGGTTGGACTCGATCGGCATCGAGGCGTCGATCCGCGAGCGCTTCGTATCCGGCAGCACCCACGCCGACGCAGCCGGAGTCGCAGGGTAAACCCCGGCCGAACACGTGTAAGCGCTTTTTACAATCAAGAAGACTTACCCAAAAGTCCCCAACGCGGTCACAAGCCGCGTTTCGTTTTTCTAAAAGAACCCGGAGTGAATTCAATGGATCGTCGTTCCCTCATCAAAAACGCCGGCATCGCCGGCGTTTTGGCCGCCGGCATCGCGCCCGCCGTCCACGCGCAGACCGCAGTGCGCTGGCGCCTGGCGTCGAGCTTTCCCCGTTCGCTCGACACGATTTTCGGCAGCGCCGAAATGCTGTCCAAGACCGTCAAGGCCTTGTCCGGCGGCAAGTTCGAAATCTCGGTGCACCCCGCCGGCGAACTGATGCCCGCCTTCGGTGTGGTCGACGCTCTGCAGGGCGACACGCTCGAAATGGCGCAGACCGCCGCCTACTACTTCACCGGCAAGGACCCGATCTTCGCGTTCAGCTGCGCAGTGCCCTTCGGCCTGACCGCGCGCCAGACCGATTCGTGGAAGGAATACGGCAACGGCCGCAAGCTGCTCGACGCCTTCTTCGCGCAGTACAACTTCCGCACCGCCAGCGCCGGCAACACCGGCACGCAGATGGGCGGCTGGTACCGCAAGGAAATCAAGACGGTCGCCGACCTCAAGGGCCTGAAGATGCGCATGGGCGGCGGCGTGTTCGGCGAGGCGATGGCCAAGCTGGGCGTGGTGTCGCAGAACATGCCGGCCGGCGACGTGTACCAGGCGCTCGAGAAGGGCACTCTGGACGCCGCCGAGTTCGTCGGTCCCTACGACGACGAGAAGCTGGGCTTCAACAAGGTGGCACCGTACTACTACTACCCCGGCTGGTGGGAAGGCGGCGCCGACCTCGAGTTCTTCATCAACAACAAGGCCTTCGCCAAGCTGTCGGACGAGAACAAGGCCATCCTCGACGCGGCCACCAAGGTCGCCGCGCGCGACATGATCGCCAAGTACGACGCCTACAACCCGGTGGCGCTCAAGCGCCTCGTGGCCGCCAAGACGCAGCTCAAGCCGTTCCCGAAGGACGTGATGGACGCAGGCTTCAAGGCCTGCATGGCAGTCTTCGCCGAGCACGAAGCCAAGTCGCCCGAGTTCAAGAAGATCCACCAGGACATGCGTGCGTTCCAGCGCGACCAGATCCTGTGGAACCGCTTCTCGGAGTACCCGTTCAACCAGTACATGAACACCGTCAAGATCTGATCCTGTCGCGGTTCACGCAAAAAAAGGCCGGCCCGTGCGAACGGGCCGGCCTTTTTGCTGTTCGCCTCGCGCGAGCGCGAGGCGCGGCGTTCAGGGCTTTTGCGGCGGCTGTTGCTGCTTGAGCGCGTCCTGCATCGCCTTCATGGGGTCGTCGCTGGCGCCGCTTTCCGCCGGGGCGGGCGAAGGTGCGGCGCCTTCCGTGGCGCCGGGTGCCGCGGGTTCGGCGCCCGGTGCGGGCTCCGCCCCCGGCGTGGGCTCGGGCGTGCCGCCGTAGGGGTCGGCTGGCGTCGCATCGTTCTCGGGCTGCAGGCTTTCGCGCATCTGCGCGCCGATGTCGTCGAGGTTGACCTTGACCTCCTTGTCGAGGCTGCCCGTCACGATCTGCGGAAACGCGATGAGCACGCCCACCATGGTGAGCTGGATCAGCACGAAGGGAATGGCGCCCTTGTAGATCTGCATCGTGGTCACCGGCTCCATGACCTTCTGCGTCACGCGGTCGACGTACTGCTTGTCGGGGGCCACGGAGCGCAGGAAGAAGAGGGCGAAGCCGAACGGCGGGTGCATGAAAGAGGTCTGCATGTTCACCGCGAGCAGCACGCCGAACCAGATCAGGTCGATGCCCAGCTTGTGGGCCACCGGCGCCAGCAGCGGCACGACGATGAACGAGAGCTCGAAGTAGTCGAGGAAGAAGGCCAGGAAGAACACCAGCACGTTCACCGCGATCAGGAAGCCCACGGGGCCGCCGGGCAGGGCCGACAGCAGGTGCTCGACCCAGATCGGGCCGTCGGCGGCCTGGAAGACCAGGCTGAACACCGTGGCACCGATCAGGATGAACATCACGAAGCTCGACAGCTTGGTGGTCGAGGCCAGGGCCTGCTTGAGCAGCGGCATGTTCATGCGCCGGCGGATCCAGGCCATGATCAGCGCGCCGACGGCACCCATCGCGCCGCCTTCGGTGGGCGTCGCGACGCCCAGGAAGATGGTGCCCAGAACCAGGAAGATGAGCAGCAGCGGCGGGATGAGCACGAAGGTCACGCGCTCGGCCAGCCGGGACAGCAGGTTGAGCTTCAGGCCCTTGTTGATCAGCGCGATCACCAGCGCCACGAACACGCCGCCGCACATGGCGACCACGACCTTCTCGTCGGTGGCGACGAAGGTGACGGGCTCGCCCTGGAACCAGGTGTGCACGGCCTCCATGTTGCGCGCCAGCACGACGGCCACCACGGCAGACAGTGCCGTGATGCCGACCAGCGAGGCATAGCCGCCGCTGCCGTTGGGCTCGCGGAAGGTGCGCGCCTCCGGCGGCAGCGCGGGAACCTGCGCGGGCTTGAAGATCGCGAGGAACACGACGTACAGCACATACAGGCCCATCAGCATGAAGCCGGGCAGGAAGGCGCCCTTGTACATGTCGCCGACGCTGCGGCCGAGCTGGTCGGCCATGATGATCAGCACCAGCGAGGGCGGGATGATCTGCGCCAGCGTGCCCGAGGCGGCGATGACGCCGCTGGTGAGCCGCCGGTCGTAGCCGTAGCGCAGCATGATGGGCAGCGAGATCAGGCCCATCGAGATCACCGAGGCCGCCACCACGCCGGTGGTGGCCGCGAGCAGCGCGCCGACGAAGATCACCGCCAGGGCGAGGCCGCCGCGCATCGGGCCGAAGACCTGGCCGACCGTGTCGAGCAGGTCCTCGGCCATGCCGCTTCGCTCGAGGATGAGCCCCATGAGCGTGAAGAACGGCACGGCCAGCAGCGTGTCGTTGGCCATGATGCCGATCAACCGCTGGGGCAGCCAGGCCATCACCGAAGGCTGGAACACGCCGAGCTCGATGCCGACGAATCCGAAGAACAGGCCGCAGGCGCCGAGGCTGAAAGCGACCGGGAAGCCTAGTAGCAGGAAGCAGATCAGCCCCGCGAACATGATCGGGGCGAAGTTGGCGACGATGAATTCCATGGTGTTCCGGTGCTCGCCTGTTCAGTGCTGTGGCTTGGGCGCGGTGCCCGCTTCGGCCGCGGCTTGGGCGGCGTCCTTTTCGGCCTGCAGGCGCAGGGCCTCGATCAGCTCGGCCTCGGCCGTCTTGTCGGTCAGCCGGCCCATGGGGTCGGGCCCCTGACCACGCAGGAAGGCGATGCGCTTGATGAGTTCCGACCAGCCCTGCAGCAGCAGCAGCGTGAAGCCGGCCGGCAGTGCCGCCCACACGGGCCAGCGGATCAGGCCGCCCGAGTTGCCGGACATTTCGCCCGACTGATACATCTGGATGACGACCGGCACCGAAAGGTAGAGCACCGTCAGGCACAGCGGGGTCAGGAAGAACGCGAAGCCGATGATGTCGATCCAGACCTGCTTGCGCTTGGACAGGCGGCTGTTGACCACGTCGATGCGCACGTGCTCCCGGTGCAGCAGCGTGAAGCCGGCGGCGATGAGGAACGACCAGGCGAACAGATACCACTGCACTTCGAGGAACGCGTTCGAGCTGGTATTGAGCACCTTGCGCACGACGGCATTCAGCGCGCTGATCACCGTGGCGGCCAGGATCAGCCAGATCGCGTATTTGCCCACCTGGGCGTTGAGCCAGTCGATGGCCCGGGAAAGCTTCAGCAAGCCTTGCATCACATCTCCATTTTTGTATTGGATTGCCTCCATATACGAGCGCACCCGACGCACCGGCGTTGTGCGCCGGCGGGTCGGGTGCATGAGGCGGAGCGGATTTTATAGGTGTAATCGAAAGTGTCGTTTCGGGGCGTACCCGAGGATGGAGGCATGGTCATAATGGCTGATGGCCCAGACACCGCGCCCACCACCGGCCCCGGCTGCGGCAACGCCCCAGTCCATCGACTCCCCCGACATGAGCAAGGCCGGCCGCGACATGCTGTCGCTGGCGCTGATCGACGCGCGCAACCATACCTTGCACCTCCTGTCCCTCTTCGAGCAGGCCCTGGGCCGGGACATGCGTGTGGAGCCGATGCCCGATGTGGTGCCGCCGGTGTGGCTGGCCGGCTACATCGGCTGGTTCGCCGAATGGTGGATCGGGCGCAACACGCAACGCGCGTTCGGCGACGAGTGCCCGCTGCGCCCGACGCGGCTGGCGTCCATCGAGCCGGGCGCGGACGACTGGTGGAGCCTGCAGCGGCTGCCCCAGGCGCGGGAGCACGGCATCGCCGACCTGCCCGACCTCGCGCAGACCAAGGCCTATCTGCTGGACACCCTGGAAAGCACCCTCGAACTGCTCGACAACGCCGCCGAGACCGACGCCGGCCTCTACTTCTACCGTCTCGCGCTGTTTCACGAAGACATGCGCGGCGAGCAGTTCGTGGTGATGGCGCAGACGCTGGGTCTGCCCCTGGGCGTCGAGCAGGCGCCCATCGCCGTCACGCGCGAGCCGCTGCTGCTGCCGGCCACGCGCTGGGAGTTGGGCATGCCCGAAAGCGGCTTCGCCTTCGCGCAGGAGCGCGCGGCGCACCGGGTGGACGTGCCCGAATTCGAGATCGACGCCCAGCCCGTCACCTGGAACCAGTACGTCGAATTCGTCGAGGACGGCGGCTACGACCGCGAGGAGCTCTGGCATGGCGAAGGCTGGCGCTGGCTCTCGGCGCAGATCGAGGGCCGGCGCGGGCCGCGCCACATCGAGCAGATCGGCGCGGCGCGCAATGGCACGGGCGGCTCGGTGCTGCAGCAGCGCTTTGGCGCTACCGTGCGCGCGGCCGGCCATCACAGCGCCGTGCACCTGAGCTGGTGGGAGGCCGACGCCTGGGCGCGCTGGGCCGGCCGTCGCGTGGCGACCGAGGTCGAATGGGAGATCGCCGCCCATACGGCGGCGCGCCGCGGCTTCCGTTGGGCCGACGTGCACGAGTGGACTTCGGGCACCCTGCAGCCCTGGCCCGGCTACCGGGCCGATCCGTGGAGCGCGGGCACCGAGTTCGATCCGGCCGCTGCCTTCGGCCGGGCGCGCGTGCTGCGCGGCGCTTCGTTCGCGACACGTGCCCGTTTGCGGTCGCTGCGCCGACGCGGCTTCGCGCTGCCGGAGCGCGACGACGGCTTCTTCGGCTTCCGGACCTGCGCTCTCTGACCCGGCGTCAGGGCACTCAGCGCTCCCCGCCGGCCTCGGAGGCCAGAGGCGGCGCCACTTCCTCCAGCGGCTTGCGTTCCGCATCGGCCGCATGGCGCAGCGCCAGCAGTCCCGCCACGATGACCAGCCCCGCGCCGATGCAGTAGCCCACCATCACCGCGCCGCGGCTGCCGGTCTCTATCAGCAGGCCGAACAGCAGCGGCGCCGCGAAGCCGCCCGCGCCCATGCCGACCGCATAGAAGATCGCGATGGCGATCGCGCGCATCTCCAGCGGAAACACCTCGCTCACCGTGAGGTACGCCGAACTCGCCGCCGCCGATGCAAGGAAGAACACCGCCGACCAGCACAACGCCTGCCCGCGCGCGTCGAGCCAGCCCTGCATGAACGCCCAGCCGGTGAGTGCGAGGCCGATGCCCGCGAGCACATAGGTCGCCGCGATCATCCGGCGCCGGCCTACGGTGTCGAACAGCGGCCCCAGCAGCAGCGGCCCGAGCACGTTGCCCAGCGCGAACGGAAAGATGTAGAGCGCCACGTTGCCTTCGGGCACGGCGTAGAAGCGGGTGAGCACGAGCGCGTAGGTGAAGAAGATCGCGTTGTAGAAGAAGGCCTGCGAAATCATCAGCGCCAGCGCGACGACGCTGCGCTGCGGGTAGCGCTGAAACAGCACCCGGGCCACTTGGCGCATCGGCGGGCTGTTCGGGCGCGCGGCCGTGTAGTTCACGACGAAGCCCTGCGGCGCGGGCAGCGGGCCGTGCTGCGCCTCGACCTCGGCTTCGATGCGATCGACGATGCGCTTCGCCTCGTCGGCCCGCCCGTGCGCCACCAGCCACCGCGGACTCTCGGGCACGTGGCGCCGTACCAGCAGGATGGCTACCGCCAGCACCGCCCCCAGCGCGAAGCCGGCGCGCCACCCCCACACCGGCCCGATCACGCGCGCGTCGAGCAGCACGAGGCTGAGCGCCGCACCCAGCGCGGCACCGATCCAGAAGCTGCCATTGATCGCGAGGTTCACGCGCCCGCGCACCCGCGCCGGAATCAGTTCGTCGATGGCCGAGTTGATGGCCGCGTACTCCCCGCCGATGCCCAGCCCGGTGATGAACCGGCACAGCGCGAAGAAGGCGAAGTTCGGCGAGAAGGCCGTCGCCAGCGTGCCGACGGTATAGACCGCGAGCGTGATGAGAAAGAGCTTCTTGCGCCCGAGCCGGTCGGTCATCCGGCCGAAGAGCAGGGCGCCGAGCACCGCGCCCGCGACGTACACCGAGCCCGACAGCCCGATCTCGCCGGCCGTGAGGCCCAGCGTATCGGGCCGCTCCAGCACCGCGCCGATGGAGCCCACCAGCGTGACTTCGAGCCCGTCGAGCACCCAGGCCACGCCAAGCGCGATCACCACGCGCCAATGCCAGCGCGACCACGGCAGGCGGTCCAGGCGGGCGGGGATGTCGCTGCGCAGAGCCGTCATGCGCGAAATTATGTGAAGCGCGCCGCCTCCACGGTTGTAGGACCGGCGCTGCAATGCGCCGGTCGAATGGCTCTGGCGTTCAGGTCCCGGCGTTCGGGTCCCGGCGTTCAGGCCGCGACGGGCACCGACACCTGCCGGATGCCCATGGCCTCGAGCGTGTCGGCAATGGCCGCCACCGCGCCCGGAATGCCCGCCTCGCCGAAGTGCCCCATGCAGCCGACGCGGAAGGTCTCCACCTGCGTCAGCTTGCCGGGGTAGAGGATGTAGCCGCGCTTCTTGACCTCCTGGTAGAAGGTCTTGAAGTTGTAGTTGGCGTCGTCGGGCGCGTGGAAGGTGATGATGATCGGCGCCTGGATGGCCGGGTCGAGGAAGCTGCGGAAGCCCAGCGCGGCCAGCCCGTCGATGAGCCCCTTGCAGTTGCGCGCGTAGCGTGCGCCGCGCGCCTTCAGGCCGCCTTCCTCGATGTACTGCGCAATGGCGGTGTCGAGCGCCGCGACCACGTGCGTGGGCGGCGTGAAGCGCCATTGCGTGGTCTTCTCCATGTACACCCATTGGTCGTACAGGTCCATGCTCAGCGAGTGGCAGTTGCCTTCGCATTTTTCGAGCGTGCTGCGCTTGATGACCACGAAGCCCATGCCCGGCACGCCTTCGAGGCACTTGCCCGAAGCGGCGACGACCGCGTCGAAAGGCGTCTTGCGCGCATCGATCTCGATGGCGCCGAAGGAACTCATGGCGTCGATGATCAGCCCGCGGCCGTGCTTCGCGACGACCAGCGCGATCTCGTGCAGCGGGTTGAGCACGCCGGCACCGGTCTCGCAATGCACCACCGCGACATGGGTGATGCTCGGGTCGGCCGCGAGCGCGCGGTCGACGTCGGCGGGCGAGACCTGCTTTTCTTCCGTGTAGTCGATGGTGCTCAGCTTGCGCCCGAGCACCTTGCAGATCTTTGCCAGGCGCTGGCAGTAGGCGCCGTTGCTCGGCACCAGCACATGGCCGTCGCGCGGAACCACGGTGCCGATGGCCGCTTCCACCGAGAAGGTACCGCTGCCCTGAAGCGGAACGCATTCATGCGTGCCCGTGCCGTGCACGATGTTCAACACTTCCTTGCGGATGCGCGCGGTGATCTGGTTGAAGTCTGCGTCCCACGAACCCCAGTCGCGCAGCATCGCGTTGCGCGTGCGGTCCGAAGTGGTCAGGGGGCCGGGGGTGAGCAGGATGGGGTAGTCGGCTTGACTCATGATGTCTCCAGGCAAGGAAGGAACGGGGGGCAAGGGTTGTCTTGGCTTCAGCCGCGGCTCAGGTTGCGCCAGGCCTGCGTGCGCGACAGCAGCACGCGCGTGAGCAGCGAATAGGCGATGCACACGACCGTCGAGGTGACGACGATCAGGCTGGCCAGCGCCGCCGCCGGGCCGATGTCGCCGGCGTCGTCCAGATGCATGATCGCGACCGAGGCCAGGATGGTCTCCGGCGTGTAGAGAAAGATGGCGCAAGACAGGCTGGCCATCGACACCACGAAGAAATAGCGCCCGATGTCCAGGATCGCCGGCAGGCACACCGGCACCGTCACCCGCAGGAAGGTCTTGAAGAACGGCACCTTGAGTGAGGCCGATACGGCCTCGAACTCGTTGTCGATCTGCTTGAGCGCCGTCACGGCCGTGAGATGGCTCGAGGTGTAGTAGTGCACCACCATCGAGATGATCAGGATCGCCATCGTCTGGTAGAGAAAATTCAGCGGGTTGGCCGGATGGTTGAAGAACATCACGTAGCCCAGGCCGAGCACCAGGCCCGGCACCGCCATCGACAGCACCGCCATAAGGTGCATGCCCTTGCGCATCAGGCCCAGGTTGCGCGTCTTCTCGATCAGGTAGGCGCCCACGAACACGATGAGCGAACCGGCCACGGCAGTGGCCATGGCGACGATCAGGCTGTTGGTGTAGGCGTCGGCCATGTCGCTTTCGACCAGCACGAAGTGGTAGTGCTTGAGCGTGAGCGACAGGTCATAAGGCCACAGCGAGATCAGCGAGGTGTAGATCGCCATGCCGACGGTGGCCAGCAGCAGGCCGCACACCACGGTGCAGAACAGCGTCAGCAGCGGATCGGCGAGCTTGCGGCGCTTGGGGCTGTAGGGCACCGAGCGCGCCGTGAGCTGCGCCTTCAGCTTGCGCCGCACCACGTAGTCGATGACGAAGGAAATGATCGACGGAACGAGCAGCAGCATGCCCACCACCGCGCCGATGGAGAAGTTGTGCTGCCCCACCACCTGCTTGAACACATCGACCGACAGCACGTTGAAGTTGCCGCCGATCACCTTGGGTGCGCCGAAGTCGCTCACCACGTAGGTGAAGACCACGGTGGCCGCGCTGATCAGGCCGTACTTGCACGACGGCAGCGTGATGGTCATGAACTGGCGGAACGGCCGCGTGCGCAGCGCGGTGGCCGCCTCGTACAGCCGGCCGTCGGCCAGCGACAGCGCGGTGACCAGGATCATCAGCGCATGCGGAAAGGTGTTGTAGACCTCCGCCATGATGATCCCCGGCGCGCCGTAGATCGACGCGCCGCCCAGCAGGAACTTGAGCGCGCCCTGGTTGCCGAACCACTGCACGAAGGAAATGGCAGACAGCAGCGAGGGCGCCAGCAGCGGAATCAGCGCGATGAGGCGGAACACCGCCTTGAGCGGCGTCGGCATGCGGCTGCGCGTGAGCGCATACGCGAAGACGAAGGCCGTGGGCACCGAGATCATCACCACGGCCGCCGACACCCAGATCGAGTTCCATGCCGCGCGCAGCAGGCTGGGCGTCTGGAAGTAGGTGATGAAGTGGGTGAGGCCGACGAAGCGGCCCTCCCTGTCCTGCACCGCATGCGCCAGGATGGTCAGCAGCGGCGCGATCAGGAACACGAACAGCATCACCATCACCACGAGCAGGATCGCCCGGGCAATGGTTTCGTCGCGGCTCCAGCGCATGACGGGGCGTGCGTTGAATGCGGCGAGTGCGGGGAGAGGGCGGGCCAGCGTGTTCATGGCTTCGGTGCGCGGGCGGAGAAGGCGCGGATGCGGTTTGCGCGCAGCGCGATGTCGATGGTGTTGCCTTCGCGGATGTCCAGGTCGTGCAGCTGGTTGAGCGAGAAGTGCAGGCCGAGCGTCTGGCCGTGCAGCGCATCGGCGGTGACCTCGGCGATGCAGAGGCCGCCGAGGAACTCGACCTTGGTGACCAGTGCACGCAGGCGGTTGGCCGTGTCGTCATTCAGGTGCTCGACCGCGCGGTCTTCGGGGCGCAGGTAGAGATTGACGGCTTCGCTCGGCTCGAAGGCGCCGTCGCAGGCATCGCACTGCAGTTCCATGTCGCCCACCTTGAAGCGCTGGTTGCCCAGCGCCACCGCGCGCAGCACGTTGACCTTGCCGACAAAATCGGCAACGAAGGGCGTGGCCGGCTGTTCATAGACTTCCATCGGCGTGCCGACCTGCTCGATCACGCCGTGGTTCATGACCACGATGCGGTCCGCCATCGAGAGCGCTTCTTCCTGGTCGTGCGTGACCATGATGGTCGTGATGCCGACCTGCTTCTGCAGCCGGCGGATTTCGCCGCGCAGCCGGATGCGTTCCAGCGCATCGAGCGCCGACAGCGGCTCGTCGAGCAGCAGCAGGCCGGGCCGCGTGGCAAGGGCACGCGCCAGCGCCACGCGCTGCTGCTGCCCGCCGGAGAGCTGGCTGGGGTATTTGCTGCCCGAGGTCGGCAGGCCGACCAGCTTCAGCAGCTCTTCGACGCGGGCCTTGATCTCGCCGCGCCGGGCACGGCTGTTGACCAGGCCATAGCCGATGTTATCGGCGATCGACAGGTTGGGAAACAGCGCATACGACTGGAACACGATGCCGTAGTCGCGCCGGTCGGGCGGCAGCCACGAGACGTCCTTGCCGTTCTGCAGGATCTGCCCGGAGGTCTGCGTCTCCAGCCCCGCGATGATGCGCAGCAGCGTGGTCTTGCCGCAGCCCGAGGGGCCAAGGAAGCACAGCATCTCGCCCCGGTTCACCCGCAGGTGCACGTCGCGCAGCGCACTGAAAGCTTCGAAGTCCTTGCGCACGCCGATGATCTCGAGCGCGGCGGGAGCGCTCGCAGGACCCGGGCTGGCAATGAACTTGGTATCGGTCATATCCATTTTTCGCACTCGTCGTTGGCGCACGCCGCAAGGATGGGCGTCGCGGGTTGTGAGAAGGGTTGCAGGCCTGTCGAGCCGATTCGTGGGGCACCGCGGAACCGGCTTTGCCGGGCCGCAGGTGTCGCCCCCGGCAGGGGGGGCGTAGCGGCACGAAGTGCGCGAAGCCTGGGGGCGAGCCCTATTTCGGTTCGGCCTTGCCTTCGTAGCGCTTGCTCCACTCGGCCAAGATGCGCTCGCGGTTTTTTGCCGCCCAGTTGATGTCGTTCTTTGCCAGCAGCTTTTCGTAGTTGTCCGGAATGCCTTCCAGCTTCGAGGCCACGCCGGGGTAGGCCACCACCGCCCACCAGGTGGAAGTGATCTGGTTGGCCTCCTTGCTGGCCATCCAGTCGGCGAAGCGCTTGGCCTGGTCCAGCTTCTTGCTCGTCTTCATGATGCTGGTGGCCTCGATGTCCCAGCCCAGGCCTTCCTTCGGGAAGATCAGGTCGACCGGCGCGCCCGACTTCTTGACCTGGTGCGCGCGGAACTCGAACGAGATGCCGATCGGGAACTCGCCCGCGCCGGCCTGCTTGCAAGGCTTGGAGCCCGAGTGCACGTACTGCGCGATGTTCTGGTGCAGCGCATCCATGTACTTCCAACCCTCGGCGTCGCCCATGTTCTGCAGCCAGGAGGACACGTCGAGGTAGCCCGTGCCGCTGGAGGCCGGGTGGGGCATGGTGATCGTGCCCTTGTAGACCGGCTTGGCCAGGTCCTGCCAGGTTTCCGGCTTGGGCAGGTTCAGCTTCTTGGCCTCGACGCGGTTGAAGCAGATGGTGGCGGCCCACACGTCCATGCCCACCCAGGCCGGCGGGCGCGCGGCATCGGAGTAGGCCGGGTTCAGCTCCTTGAAGCCCTTGGGCTCGTAGGGCAGGAGCATGCCTTCCTGCTGCAGCAGCGCGAGGCTGCTGGCGGCCAGGCCGGCCACCACGTCGGCCTGCGGGTTGGCTTTTTCGGCCAGCAGCTTGGCGGTGACGATGCCGGTGGAGTCGCGCACCCACTTCACCTCGATGTCGGGGTTGGCTTTTTCGAAGGCGTCCTTGTAGAGCTTCATGGCGTCGGTTTCGAGCGCCGTGTAGACCAGGAGCGAGGTCTTTTGCGCCCATGCGGCGCCGCTGGCCGCAAGGCCTAGCGCCGCCGCACACAGAACCGCCGTGAGACGGCGCGTGCTTAGTTTCATCGTCATCTGTTTCTCCTGAGAGGGCTTGCTGTCACTGGAAGAGGTGAGTGGCGGGCTCCGGCAATGGCTGTACCAAGCTCCGGTGAGCAAAATGTAGATTGGTGATTGAAGACTGTCAATAAAAAATTGTTGACAGTTTTCAATTCATCGGGAAAATACGCCCCATGGTCACCAGCAATCACTCCGCCGCCCTCGCATTCCTCCAGTCCAGCTCGCTGCCGATGCTGATGCAGGAAGAAATCGAGCGTTTGATCATGACGGGCGAGCTTCCCGTCGGTAGCCGCATCAACGAGAGCGAGCTTTCGCAGCGCTTCAACACCAGCCGCGGTCCCATCCGGGAAGCGTTGCGGGCGCTGGAAGAGGCCGGCCTCGTGCGCAACGAAAAGAACCGCGGCGTCTTCGTGCGAGAGATCGCATTCGAGGAAGCCGACGAAATCTACGAACTGCGCGAGGCGCTGGAAGAAGTCATCGGCCGGCGCGTGGCGGTTGCCATCAAACCCGACGCCATCGAGCGCCTGCGCGCCATGCTCGACGCGATGCGCTCGGCAGCCCAGGCGCAGGACGTGGAGCAATACGCGCAGCTCAATCTGCAGTTCCACGAAATCCTGCTCGACACCGCAGGCAGCAAGAAGCTGACCGAAACCTACAAGCGCCTGGTCAAGGAACTGCACCTTTTCAGAATGCGCGCGCTCGACAGCGGCGGCGGCCTGCGCGTTTCGGCGGATGAGCATCGCGCCATCGTCGATGCCATCGCCAGCGGCAATCCCGAGATCGCGGGGCAGGCGCTGCGCCAGCACGTCGCCGGCAGCCGTGCCCGCATGCACAAGGCCTTCGGCCGCGCCGATTCCGCTCCCATTGAAGCCCCGAACAACCCACCCCAAAAGGAAGTCTGAAATGACACAGGAGACACTCGAAGTCAACGCCCGCAGCTACCGCTGGATGTCGCGCCCAGTCGTCGTGGTGTGCGTCGACGGCTGCGAGCCCGCGTACCTCGACGCGGCGATCGCCGCCGGCGTGGCCCCGTACTTCGACCGCATGAGGAAGTCCGGCGCCAACCTGCTGGCCGACTGCGTGGTGCCCTCGTTCACCAACCCCAACAACCTGTCCATCGTGACCGGCGTGCCCCCGGCCGTGCACGGCATCTGCGGCAACTACTTCTTCGACCGCGAGCTCGGCCAGGAAGTCATGATGAACGACCCCAAGTACCTGCGCGCGGGCACCGTGCTGGCCGCCTTCGCGGACGCGGGCGCCAAGGTCGCCGTCGTCACCGCCAAGGACAAGCTGCGCAAGCTGCTGGGCCACCGCATGAAGGGCATATGCTTCTCGTCGGAGAAGTCCGACCAGGTGACGATGGAGGAGAACGGCATCGACAACGTGCTCGACATGGTCGGCATGCCCGTGCCCTCGGTGTACAGCGCCGAACTGTCGGAGTTCGTCTTCGCCGCCGGCGTCAAGCTCATGGAGTCGCGCCGCCCCGACCTCATGTACCTGTCGACCACCGACTACGTGCAGCACAAGGCCGCCCCCGGCAGCCCCGCCGCCAACGCCTTCTACGCCATGATGGACGGCTACCTCGCGCAGCTCGACGCCCTGGGCGCCACCATCGTCGTCACCGCCGACCACGGCATGAACGACAAGCACGACGCAGCCGGCGCGCCCAAGGTCATCTACCTGCAGGACGTGCTCGACGGCTGGTACGGCCAGGACGAGGCACGGGTCATCCTGCCGATCACCGACCCCTACGTGGTGCACCACGGCGCGCTCGGCTCCTTCGCCACCGTGTACGCGCCCGCTGAAGCCAGCGTGCCCGGCTGGATCGAGCGCATCAAGGGCATCCCCGGCATGGAGCTGGTGCTCTCGCGCAAGGACGCCGCCGAACGCTTCGAGCTGCCGCCCGATCGCATCGGCGACATCGTGGTGGTCAGCGAGCAGAGCACCGTCATCGGCACCTCGGCCAGCCGCCACGACCTCTCGGCGCTGGAAGTGCCGCTGCGCTCGCACGGCGGCGTCTCGGAGCAGCGCGTGCCGCTGATCTGCAACCGCCCGGTCACCGGCATTGCCGCCGGTCGCCGGCTGCGCAACTTCGATGCGCTGGACATCGCGCTGAACCACGCCCAGTAACGACAACGACTTCCGGAGCACTTCCCCATGAGCCAAGCCATCCTGAAGCCAGGCACCGTCCACCGCGAGGCCCTGCGCATTGCCGGCGAGCGCGTGCACCGCGACCGCACCATCGAGGTCACCTACCCCTACACCGGCGAAGTCATCGCCACCGTGCCCAAGGCCACGCTGGAGGACGTGCGGGTGGCCTACAAGATCGCGCGCGACTACAAGCCCACGCTCACGCGCTACGAGCGCTACAAGATCCTGATGCGCGCCGGCGAGATCATCGCCTCGCGCCTGGACGAGATCTCGCGCGTCATCACCATGGAGTCGGGCCTGTGCCGCAAGGACTCCTTGTACGAAGTGGGCCGCGCCTCCGACGTGCTGCTGTTCGCGGCCAACCAGGCCCTGGTGGACGACGGCCAGGTGTTCTCCTGCGACCTCACCCACCACGGCAAGAGCCGCAAGGTCTACACGCTGCGCGAGCCGCTGCAGGGCGCCATCACCGCCATCACGCCGTTCAACCATCCGCTGAACCAGGTGATTCACAAGGTGGCTCCCTCCATTGCCACCAACAACCGCATGGTGCTCAAGCCCAGCGAGAAGACGCCGCTGACGGCCTTCATCCTGGCCGACATCCTGTACGAGGCGGGCCTGCCGCCGCAGATGCTGTCGGTGGTCACGGGCGACCCGAAGGAGATCGCCGACGAGATGCTCACCAGCGCCGACGTCGACTTGGTCACCTTCACCGGCGGCGTGGCCATCGGCAAGTACATCGCGGGCAAGGCGGTGTACAAGCGCCAGGTCCTGGAGCTGGGCGGCAACGACCCGATCATCGTGATGGAGGACGCCGACGTCGAGGAAGCCGCGACGCTGGCGGCCAGCGGGTCGTACAAGAACTCGGGCCAGCGCTGCACGGCCATCAAGCGCATGCTGGTGCACGAGTCGGTGGCCGACCGGTTCGTCGAGCTGCTGGTGACCAAGACGAAGGCCTTGAAGTACGGCGATCCGATGGACCCGGCCACGGACATGGGCACGGTGATCGATGAGGCCGCGGCGATCCAGTTCGAGGCGGTGGTCAACGAGGCCATCAAGGCCGGTGCGAAGCTGCTGTACGGCAACGAGCGCCGCGGTGCGCTGTATTCGCCGACGGTGCTCGATCACGTCGATCCTGCGATGACTGTGGCAAAGCACGAAACCTTCGGGCCTGTGTCGCCGGTGATCCGCTTCAGGAACATCGAGGAGGCGATCCGCATCTCCAACGGCACGGCCTATGGCCTGTCGTCGGCGGTGTGCACCAACCGCATGGACTACATCACGCGCTTCATCCGCGAGCTGAACGTGGGCAGCGTCAACGTGCGCGAGGTGCCGGGCTACCGGCTGGAGTTGACACCCTTCGGCGGCATCAAGGACTCCGGCCTGGGCTACAAGGAAGGCGTGCTCGAGGCCATGAAGAGCTTCACCAACACCAAGACCTATTCGCTGCCCTGGTAGACAACGATGAGCCTGAGCATTCCCGACATCGTCGGCCTGTTCGAAACCAAGGGCGGCGCGCAGTACGACGGCGAGCCGGTCACGCAACTGGAGCATGCGCTGCAGTCGGCGCACCTGGCGGAGCAGGCTGGCGCCGGCAGCGAGCTGATCGCCGCCTCGCTGCTGCATGACCTGGGCCATCTGCTGCACGACTTCGGCGGCACGCCGACCCAGCAGGGCCTGGACGACCTGCACCAGTACCGCTGCCTGCCGTTTCTTCGCGCGTTGTTCGGCCCGGCTACGCTGGAGCCGATCCGCCTGCATGTGGATGCCAAGCGCTTCCTCTGTGTCAGGGCGCCCGGCTATCTCGAAGCACTGTCGCCCGATTCGAAGCGCAGCCTGCAACTGCAGGGCGGCGTGTTCGACTCCGCGCAGGCCAGCGCTTTCGAGGCCTTGCCGTATGCGATGGATGCGGTCCGCCTTCGGCGCTGGGACGACACGGCCAAGTGCGCCGATGCGGAGACGCCAAACCTGGCCTACTACGCACGTCACCTGGAGATCGCGTCGAAGCCGGTGACTACGGCACGGCCATGAGCGCAGCGCCATCGGCCGCACTGACCAGACGTCAGGCCACGACGCAGGACATCCCCTTTCTGCTCGCGCTGCGGCAGCAGACGATGAACGGCCACGTCATTGCCTCCGGGGCCGAGGTCAGCGACGCGCATCACATGGCGCGGCTGATGCATCGCTTCGAGTGCGCCGAGGTCCTGCTGCACGAGGGGATGCCGGTCGGCCTGCTCAAGGTGTCGCGCGATCCGCATGAATGGGTCGTCATCCAGATCCAGCTGGCGCCCGGCTACCAGGGCGGCGGCATCGGCACCGGGCTGCTGGCCGAAGTCATCGACCAGGCTGCAAGCGCCGGCGTCGACCTCACGCTCAGCGTGCTGAAGGCGAATCCGGCGAAATCGCTCTACGAGCGCTTCGGGTTCGTCGTCGAGCGCGAGTCCGAGTTTTCCTACGAGATGCGGCGCAAGCCCTGAAAAACTGCGAGCCCGACATGCGCCCCTTCTGGATCGAACAGGCTCTCTTCAACGACGGCGACCTTGCGCCCGCGCTGCAGGGCGAGCAGGGCGCCGATGTCTGCATCGTCGGCGGCGGCTTCACCGGCCTCTGGACGGCCATCCAGGCCAAGCTGCAGTCGCCCGCGCTCGACGTCGTCATCCTCGAGAGCGATCTCTGCGGTGCAGGCGCGAGCGGCCGCAACGGCGGCTGTCTGCTCACATGGTCGGCCAAGTTCCTCACGCTGCGCCGGCTGTTCGGCGAGGACGAGGCGGTGCGCCTCGTCAAGGCATCCGAGGCCGCGGTGCAGCACATCGCCGACTTCTGCGCCGCACACGGCATTGACGCCGAACTGCGGCAGGACGGCACGCTCTACACCGCCACCTCGCAGGCGCAGATCGGCACGCTCGACCCGATGATGCAGGCGCTGGAGGCGCGCGGCATCCATTCCTACCGCACGCTGCCGCCGGAAGAGGTGGCGCGGCGCTCCGGCTCCGCGCGCAACCTGGCGGGCGTGTATTCGCCGATTGCCGCGACCGTGCACCCCGGCAAGCTGGTGCGCGGGCTGCGGCGAGTGGCGCTGGCCATGGGCATCCGCATCCACGAGCGCACGCCGATGCTGGACTTCGGCACCGGCCATCCGGTCGTGGTGCGTACGCCCACCGGCAGCGTGCGTGCGAAGAAGCTGGTGCTCGCGATGAACGCATGGATGGCCAGCACCTTCCCGCAGTTCGAGCGGACCATCGCCATCGTGTCGAGCGACATGGTCATCACCGAGCGGTGCCCGGAGCTGCTGCAGAAGATCGGCCTGACCGACGGCGTGTCGGTGCTCGATTCACGCACCTTTGTCTACTACTACCGCAGCACGGTCGACGGCCGCATCATGCTGGGCAAGGGCGGCAACACCTTTGCCTGGGGCGGCCGCATGGCCAAGGTGTTCGACGAGCGCTCGCCTTACGAAACCGAGCTGACACAGGCCCTGCGTTCCTTCTTTCCGGCATTGAGCGAAACGCCGATCACCGCCAGCTGGAACGGTCCGTCCGACCGCTCGGTGACGGGCTTTCCGTTCTTCGGCAGGCTCGACGGCGCGCCGCACATCTACTACGGCTTCGGCTACTCGGGCAACGGCGTCGGGCCGACCTACATGGGCGGGCAGATCCTGTCGTCGCTGGTGCTCGACCAGGACAACGCATGGACCCGCAGTCCGATCACGCAGGGGCCGCTGGGGTACTTTCCACCGGAGCCGGTGCGCTACGTGGGCTCGATCGTGGTGCGCAACGCGATCCGCCGCAAGGAGCTGGCCGAGGACCAGAATCGCCAGCCGTGGCTGGTGGACCGCATGCTCAGCAAGCTGGCCAACGCCGCGGGCAAGGCCGACAAGGCCTGATGCCCCGCGCGGCCCTGATCTGCCTCAGTTGGTTTCGGCGAGGGCGTCGGCCAGCGCGTTGACCATGCGGTCGATCTCGGCCTTCTCCGCGATGAAGGGCGGTGCCAGCTGGATGGTGTCGCCGCCGTAGCGCACGTAGAAGCCCTTCTTCCAGCAGTTCATCGCGATCTCGTACGGGCGGCGCGCGGGCTCGCCCGGCAGGGCGGCGATGGTCAGGCCGGCGGCCAGGCCGTAGTTGCGGATGTCGGTCACGTGCTTGCTGCCCTTCAGGCTGTGCACCGCGTTCTCGAAGTGCGGCGCCAATGCCTGCACGCGGCCGATCATGTCTTCCTTCTTCAGCACGTCGAGCGCGGCGATGCCGGCGGCGCAGGCCACCGGGTGCGCGCTGTAGGTGTAGCCGTGCGGGAACTCGAGCATGTAGTCGGGGCCGCCCGCCGCCATGAAGGTGTCGTAGATGTCCTTGCTGGCCACCACCGCGCCCATGGGCTGCGCGCCGTTGGTGATCTGCTTGGCGATGTTCATGATGTCGGGCATCACGCCGAAGGCCTCGGCGCCGGTGAGCGCGCCGCAGCGGCCGAAGCCGGTGATGACCTCGTCGAAGATCAAGAGGATGTTGTTGGCGGTGCAGATCTCGCGCAGGCGCTTGAGGTAGCCCTTGGGCGGGATCACCACGCCGGCCGAGCCCGCGAAGGGCTCGACGATCACGGCCGCGATGTTCGACGCGTCGTGCAGCGCGATGATGTCGAGCAGGCGGTCGGCCAGCTCGACGCCGTTGTCGGCCATGCCGCGCGTGAAGGCATTCGACGCGAGCTGCGTGTGCGGCAGGTGGTCGGCTTCCACGCCCTGGCCGAAGAGCTTGCGGTTGGCCGCGATGCCGCCGACCGAGATGCCGCCGTAGTTGACGCCGTGGTAGCCCTTCTCGCGGCCGATCAGGCGGGTCTTTTGGCCCAAGCCCTTGGTGCGCCAGTAGGCGCGCGCCAGTTTCAGCGAGGTGTCGGCGGCCTCGGAGCCCGAGCCGGTGAAGAAGACGTAGTCGAGGCCGGCGGGCGTCATCTCCTTGATCTTGTTGGCCAGCTCGAACGAGAGCGGATGGCCGAACTGGAAGGCGGGCGAGTAGTCGAGCTTGGCGATCTGGCGGCTCACCGCCTCGGTGATCTCGGGGCGGCCGTGGCCCAGGCCGGAGCACCACAGGCCCGAGAGGCCGTCGAAGATCTTGCGGCCTTCGGAGTCGGTGAAGTAGGCGCCCTTGGCTTCCACGACGATGCGCGGATCGGCCTTGAAGTTGCGGTTGCCGGTGTAGGGCATCCAGTGCGCGTCGAGCCAGGCGGCGTCGGTGCGCACGGCCGATGCGGATTCGAGGGCAGGGGCTGCTGCGAGGGTCATGTCGATTCCCGCGCGCGGCGGGCTCCGGAGGTGAAGGGATGCGCCGATTGTTCGCAAGCCCTTCAGTGTGGAGAATGGCGCAATATCAATGTTCACTTGACGTTTCATGCAAGTAAAGGCGAAAGCCCGGAATGGTGCCTCCGGCACCCGCAACCGCGCTGTTCTGGGGCAGCTCAGCGACATGGACCTGCGCCTGCTCAAGGTGTTCAGGAGCGTGGTCGACTGCGGCGGCATGGCGGCCGCCGAGCTGGAGCTGAACATCGGCACCTCCACCGTGAGCCGCCATGTGAAGGACCTGGAAACCCGTTTGGGGCTGGTGCTGTGCCGGCGGGGCAGGGCGGGCTTCGCGCTCACCGCCGAGGGGCAGCGGGTGTACGACGAGACGCTGCGCCTGCTGGCCTCGGTCGACGCCTTCCGCGGCAGCATCGACGACATCCACAACCGCATGGGCGGACAGCTCGACGTGGCGCTGTTCGACAAGACGGCGACCAACCCGCAGGCGCGCATCGGCGATGCCATCGCGCGCTTCACCGAGATCGCGCCAGAGGTGCGGCTGGCGGTGCACGTGGGCTCGATCAACGCCATCGAGCAGGGTGTGCTGGAGGGCAACTTCCAGATCGGCATCATCCCGGCGCACCGCGCATCCAAGAGCCTGGTGTATGCCGACCTGTTCGACGAGACCATGCTGCTTTACTGCGGCGCGGGGCATCCGCTCTTCGGCGTGAGCCACGACAAGCTCACCTGGGCGCGGCTGCGCGAGCACCATTTCGCGGGGCTGGGCTACCACTCGCCCAACATGGAGCTGAGCCACCGCGCGAAGCTGTCGCGCATGGCCACGGGCTTCGACCAGGAGGCGATCGCGACGCTGATCCTCTCGGGGCGCTTCCTGGGCTTCCTGCCCGACCACTACGCGCAGGTGTTCGAGGAGCGCGGCCTCATGAAGGCGGTGCTGCCGGCGCGTTTCAACTACGCGTGCCGCTTCGTGAGCCTGCTGCGGCGTTCGCCGAAGCCGTCGCGGGCGGTGCTGGCGTTCCAGGAGTGCTTGGAGCAGGCGCACCGGAAGTAGAAGAAGTCGGCGAAAGGTCAGCGCTGCCCGCTCGGCAGCAGCAGGTGCCTGGCGCCGATGTGCGCCTCCATCTCGTGCATGTGCTGCTCGGCGTCGACCATGTGCTCGGTCATCAGGCGGCGCACCTCGTCGGCGTCTTCCCTGCGGTAGGCCGCGAGAAGCTGCGTGTGATAGTCGACGTTCGCCTCGCCGAAGTGGTGATGGTCGAGCGCCTTCTTGTAGACCACGAGGTCGCGCAGCAGGTCGTTGAGGAAGCGGCACATGAAGGAGAGCACCGGATTGGGGCAGCTCTCCGCCAGCATGGTGTGGAAGGCGAGTTCGGCCTCGCGCTGGATGCGCAGCTCGTCCTCGCTGGTCGGCTCGACCGTGCACAGCCGGACGTTTTCTTCCAGCTTCTCGAACTGCTCGGGCGTCAGCTTGCCCACCACGCTCACGGCCAGCTCGGGCTCCAGCGCCTTGCGCAGCTGGTAGATGTGATGGCCGTCGAGATGGTGGAAGTGCAGGAAGTTGCGCAGCGGCTCCGACGCGTGCTCCACCGACACCTGCTGCAGGTAGGCACCGCCGCCGGGCCCGGTGCGGATGGAGATCAGGCCGCGCACCTCCAGCGCCTTGAGCGCCTCGCGCACTGTGCTCTTCGAATAGCCGAAGAGCTCGATCAGTTCCTTCTCGTTCGGTAGCCGGTCGCCGGGCTGCTTGCGCTCCGCCACGATCCAGCGCTTGACGTCTTCGACGATGACGTCCGAGAGCTTCTGCCGCTTAGGACGGTTCTGCCCCACTCTCATTGAAACGCTCCATGCCCATCGGGAGATGCGCGGGATGCGCAACAGCGCGCGATCTTAAACGGCGCCGTGCGGGGGATTGGTCTGGTCTTGGGCACAGGGCTTGCTAGCGGGTTTTTACCAGCATATTAATCCAATTTATCCGCTTAAATTCGCCGGCAATCGCAGGCACCCGTTTCCCTTGGTTCCCTTCCTTTCTTCCCCACCAACGACCGGAGAACTCATGCAACGCAGACAACTTCTTCAGCTGGCCGCCCTCTCGGCTGCCCCCGCCTCGCTCCTGGGCGGCCGCACCGCCTTCGCCCAGTCGGCCGACGCGATCCGATTCGGCTGCCCGGTCCCGATGTCGGGCGCGTTCGCGGCCAACGGCAAGTTCGCCGACCTGGGCATGAAGCTGGCCATCGAGCAGTACGGCAGCGTGCTGAAGCGTCCGCTGGCCTACACGGTGCTCGACACCGAAGGCAAGCCGGCCACTGCCGTGCGCAAGGTGCAGGAAGCCTCGCAGCAGCAGGGCGCGAAGTTCTTCGCGGGCGGCATCCTGTCGTCGGAGGCGCTGGCCATGGGCAAGGAGGCCGAGAAGGCCGGCGGCCTGTTCATCACCACCGCGGGCGCCGACGAGATCACCGGCAAGGACTGCAACCCCGCCACCTTCCGCTGGTCGGTGCCCACCTTCGGTGCGATCGAGCAGACGGTGCGCCCGCTGATCGCCAGCATGCCGAAGGCCAAGCGCTGGTACACCATCACGCCGCAGTACGTGTTCGGCGACGGCCTGCTGAGCGCCGCCAAGACCATCTTCCAGGAGAAGGGCATCGAGCACGTGGGCAACAGCTACCACTCGCTCACCGAGAAGGAATTCAGCGGCTACCTCACCAACGCCATGGCCGCCAAGCCCGACGTGCTGCTGCTGCTGAACTTCGGCGCCCAGTCGTCGGCCGCGCTGCGCCAGGCGGTGAGCTTCGGCATGCACAAGAACATGACGATCCTCATGGCCTGGGCCTCGGGCCTGGAGCAGTTCGACGAACTCGGCGCCGACCTGTGCGACGGCGTCTACTTCGGCGCGCAGTACTGGCACACGGCCGACACGCCGCTCAACAAGGACCTGGTGAAGCGCACCGCCGACAAGCTCAAGATCGTGCCCAACTACAGCCTCGCCGGCTCGTACATCTGCACCAAGATCCTGATCGACGGCATCGTGAAGGCCGGCTCGGTCGACCAGAAGGCGGTGATCGCCGCGCTCGAGGGCATGAAGTTCGACGGACTCACCGGCGCCGAGGAAATCCGCAAGGCCGACCACCAGGTCGTCAAGGACTACTACCTGCTCAAGGGCAAGGCCAAGTCGAAGATGGCGAACCCGGCCGACTATGTCGACGTGGTGAGCTCGGGCAAGTCGTTCCTGCCCGTGGACAAGACCGGCTGCAAGCTGGCCTGAGGACGCAACAAGGGACACCGACTCGCCCATGTCCGTCTACCTGCTCCAGACCATCAACGGGATCGGCATCGGCATGCTGTATTTCCTGCTGGCGGTCGGCCTGTCCATCGTGTTCGGCCTGCTGCGCTTCGTGAACTTCGCGCACGGGGCCTTCTACCTGCTGGGCGCCTATCTCTGCTTCCAGGCCATGCAATGGGGCCTGGACTTCTGGCTCGCGCTGGTGCTCGTGCCGCTCTTCGTGGGCGCGCTGGGCTGGCTGGCCGAGAAGCTGCTGCTGCGCCGCGTCTACGCCAAGGCGCACGAGTTCCACATCCTCGTCACCGTGGGCCTCGCGCTCGCTGTGCAGGAGATGGTGATCGTTTTCTGGGGGCCTCTGGGCAACAGCGTCGCCACGCCCGACCTGCTGCAGGGCGTGGTGATGTGGGGCTCGTTCGTCTATCCGAAGTACCGGCTTTTCGTGATCGGCTTCACGGCCGTGCTCGCGGTGCTGCTGTGGTGGGTGCTCGAGGGCACGCGCCTGGGCAGCGCGGTGCGCGCCGGCAGCGAATCGACGGAGATGGTGTCGCTGCTCGGCATCAACGTGTTCCGCGTGTTCAGCCTGGTGTTCGCGCTCGGCGCGGCCACGGCGGCGCTGGCGGGCGTGCTGGCCGCGCCGATCCGCGGCGCCGAGCCCTTCATGGGTGTCGAGGCGCTGGCCGTGGCCTTCGTTGTGGTGGTGATCGGCGGGCTCGGCAGCTTCGGTGGCGCGCTCGTGGGCGGCCTGCTCATCGGCATCGTGCAGAGCCTCATGAGCACCATCTGGCCGCCGGGCGCGAGCCTGATGATCTACATCGCGATGGCGGCCGTGCTGCTGTTGCGCCCGCATGGCCTGCTCGGCCGAAGCGTATGAGCCACCCCGACTCTCGCCCACTTCGTGTGGCTCGCATCCCCCTCGAGGGGCGCACCCGGCGGCCCGGCAGAGCCGGTTCCGCGGGTGCCTGCGAACGGACCCGTTCCCGGCCGCGCATCGCTCTGCCCGTTTCGGGGCCGATGCGCCGCAACATGAACCATTGAAGGAGGGAGCCATCGTGTCCCGCAATACCACTTTCCTCCTGGCGCTGATCGCGGTGCTGGGCCTGCCGCTGGTGCTGAGCTCGGGCTCGCTCGCCAGCGAGGTGCTGATCTACGCGCTGGCCGCGCTGGGCTGCAACCTGCTGCTGGGCTACACGGGGCTGCTCTCCTTTGGGCAGGGCATCTTCTTCGGGCTGGGCAGCTACACCATCGCCATCCTGCTCACGCGGCTGAGCCTGCCGATGCCGCTCGCGCTGCTCGCCGCCGTGGCGATGGGCGCGCTGGGTGCTGCCGTGGTGGGCTGGGTCGCCATCCGCCAGCGCGGCACCTACTTCGTGATGCTCACGCTGGCCTTCGCGCAGATGTTCTATTTCATCGCCTACACCGCCACCGGCCTCACCGGCGGCGACAACGGCCTGCTCGACGTGCCGCGCCCCGGCTTCATGGACACGCCCTGGAAGTACTACGCCTTCGTGGCCGTGGTGTTCCTGGTCGCCTTCGGCCTGCTGCTGCGCGTGACCGATTCGGTCTTCGGCCGCACGCTGCTTGCCATCCGCGACAACGAGGACCGCGCCGCCGCGGTGGGCTACGACCTCAAGCGCTTCAAGCTGCTGGCCTTCGTCATCTCGGGCGCCGTCACCGGCCTGGCGGGCGGGCTGCACGCGATGATGACCGGCATCGCGCCTCTGTCGAACGCCGAGTACCACACGAGCGAGATGATCCTGGTCATCACCGTGATCGGCGGCACCGGCAACCTCTTCGCCTCGGTGCTGGGCTCGGCCTTCTACGTGCTGCTGGCCGACTGGCTCTCCACGCTGTGGCCGCGCTGGCTGCTGCTGCTGGGGCTCCTGCTGATCGGTGTGAGCATCGGCATGCAGCGCGGGCTCTGGGGCTTGGGCGAGAGCGCGTGGAAGCGCATCTTCCGCAAGGCGCCGGCCGACCCTGTCTCGCCTGCCGCCCAAGGAGAAAAAGCATGAGCGACGTCCTTATCGAAGCCGTAGGCGTCACCAAGCACTACGGCAAGTTCGCGGCGCTCGGCGGGGTCGACCTGAAGATCCGGCGCAACACCGTGCATTCGGTGATCGGCCCCAACGGCGCGGGCAAGACCACGCTGTTCCACATGCTCACCGGCACCGGCATGACCACCGGCGGACGCATCCTGTTCGACGGCCACGACGTGACGCGCGAGCCCGACCACAAGCGCGTGCAGCGCGGCATGGCACGTTCCTTCCAGGTCACGGCGCTGTTCGCGAGCCTTCCGGTGCGTGAGAACCTGCGCGTGGCGGCGCAGGGCGTTTCGCCGCGCCAGGCCATGAACTGCTGGCGCGCGCCGGTCGGCGAACTGGCCTGCACCCAAATCGTCGACGAAGTGCTGCAGCGCATCGGGCTGGAGCGGCTGGCGAACACGCCGGCCGGCGAGCTCTCGCACGGCCAGCAGCGCCGGCTCGAAGTGGGCATGGCGCTTGCGGCGAGGCCGAAGGCGATCTTCCTCGACGAGCCGACATCGGGCATGGGCATCGACGACCTCGACGACATGAAGCAGCTGATCCGCGGCCTGCGCGACGCGCACACCGTGGTCCTCATCGAGCACAACATGAACATCGTGATGGACATCTCCGACACCGTGACAGTGATGCAGCTGGGCCGCGTGCTGGCCGAGGGGCTTCCGGGCGACATCCGCGCCGACGCGCGCGTGCGCACTGCGTACCTGGGCAACATGATCACGGGAGGCAAGGCATGAACATCCTCGAAGTCGAGAAGCTGCATGCCCACTACGGCAAGAGCCATGTGCTGCAGGGCGTGTCGATGACCGTGGGCGAGGCCGAGCTGGTCACGCTGCTGGGACGCAACGGCGCGGGCAAGTCGACCACGCTCAAGAGCATTGCCGGCGCGGTCACGCCCACAAGCGGACGCGTGCGCTTCCAGGGCGCCGACATCGCGGGCATGCCCGCGCACCGCATCGCCACGCGCGGCGTGTGCCTGGTGCCCGAGCACCGCGGCATCTTCAAGCTGCTGACGGTGGAGGAGAACCTGCTGCTCGGCTTGCGCCGCCAGTCGCCCTGGCAGCTGGACGACATCTACCGCATCTTCCCGCGCCTGAAGGAACGCCGGCGCAACGGCGGCGGGCAGCTCTCGGGCGGCGAGCAGCAGATGCTGGCCATCGGCCGGGCGCTGATGAACCATCCGCGCCTGCTGATCCTGGACGAGCCGGTGGAGGGCCTCGCGCCGGTGATCGTGGAAGAGATCGTCGCGCAGCTCAAGACCATCAAGGCCGCCGGCGTGGCGATCCTGCTGGTCGAGCAGAACCTGGAAGTCTGCGTGCAGCTGGCCGACCGCCACTACATCGTGGAGCAAGGCGTGATCGTGCACGAGGCCGGCAATGCCGACTTCATGGCCGACCACGAAGTGAAAGACCGCTACCTGGGCGTGGGGCTCGCCTGAGCGCTCTCCACATCAACCGTTTTCGAAAGCCATGAAGAACTCTCACAACGAACTCCGCATCGACGGCCGCCGGCTCTGGAACTCGCTGATGGAACTGGCGAAGCTCGGCGCCACCGAGAAAGGCGGCGTCTGCCGCATCGCACTGACCGACCTCGACCGCCAGGGCCGCGACCTGTTCTCGCGCTGGGCGCGCGAGGCGGGCTGCGAGGTGCGCGTGGACGCCATCGGCAACATCTTCGCGCGCCGTGCCGGGCGCAACGATGCGCTGCCGCCCGTCTCCACAGGCAGCCACATCGACACGCAGCCCACGGGCGGCAAGTTCGACGGCAACTACGGCGTGCTCGCCGGGCTGGAGGTGATCCGCACCCTGAACGACGCCGGGGTTCAGACCGAAGCGCCGCTCGAGGTGGCGGTGTGGACCAACGAGGAAGGCTCGCGCTTCGTGCCGGTGATGATGGGCTCGGGTGTGTTCGCCGGCGCCTTCACGCTGGAGCATGCGCTGGCGCAGCGCGACAACGACGGCATCAGCGTCTCCGACGCTCTGGCTGCCATCGGCTATGCGGGCAGCGCATCCGTCTCGGCGGCAGCGTCGCCGGTGGGCGCGTACTTCGAGGCGCACATCGAGCAGGGCCCGGTGCTCGAAGCCAGCGAGCGCGTCATCGGCGTGGTCGAAGGCGCGCTGGGCCAGCGCTGGTACGACGTGGTGGTGCAGGGCATGGAAGCCCATGCCGGCCCCACGCCGATGGCGCTGCGCAAGGACGCGCTGCTGGCCGCCTCCGAACTCGTGATCGAGGTCAACCGCATCGCGCTGGCCCATGCGCCGCATGCGCGCGGCACCGTCGGCTGGATCGACGCGTACCCGAACTCGCGCAACGTGATCCCGGGCCGGGTGAAGCTCAGCGTCGACCTGCGCGCGGCCGACGACACGGTGCTGTCGGCGCTGGACGCCGCGCTGAAGGAAACCGTGCAGCGCATCGCCGCGAAGGCCAGGGTCGAGATGTCGGTGGAGCAGGTCGTGTACTTCCCGCCGCAGCCCTTCACGCCCGGGCTGGTGTCGGCCGTGCGCGATGCCGCGCAGGCGCAGGGCCTGAGCTGGATGAACGTGATCAGCGGCGCGGGCCACGACGCGGTGTATCTTGCGCGCGTCTGCCCCACGGCGATGATCTTCGTGCCCTGCCGCGACGGCATCAGCCACAACGAGATCGAGGACGCGCAGCCCGATCACCTGGAGGCCGGCTGCAACGTGCTGCTGCAGGCGATGCTGCGCAGCGCGGGAGTGGCGCAATGAAGGTGCTGATCGCGCGTCTGAATCACGAGACCAATACCTTCTCGCCCGTGCCCACGCCGCTCTCGGCCTTCGGGCCCGACGGCCCGACCTTCGGCGAACAGGCCTACCGCGACAACAAGGGCATGCGCACCGCGATGTCGGCCTTCATCGACCTTGCCGAAGCGGCGGGCGCGACGGTGGTCACGCCGGTGTCGGCCTCGGCCAACCCGAGCGGACCGGTCGACGCGCAGGCCTACACGCAGCTGACGCAATGCATCGTCGATGCGGCCCCGGGCTGCGACGCCATCCTGCTCGACCTGCACGGCGCGATGGTCGCGCACAACAGCGCCGACGGCGAAGGCGACCTGCTGGTGCGCCTGCGCGCGGCGGCGCCGGGCGTGCCCATCGGCGTGGCGCTGGACCTGCATGCCAACGTCACACCCGCGATGGTGGAGAACGCGGACGTGATCGTCGGCTTCAAGACCTACCCGCACGTCGACATGTACGAAACCGGCGAGCATGCCGGGCGGCTGCTCTTCGACATGCTCGCGGGGCGCAGCAGGCCGCACATGCGCTGGCACCGGCTGCCGCTGGTGGCGCACACGCTGCGCAGCGCCTCCTTCACCGGCGCGATGAAGCAGGCCATCGAGGCGGCGCGCGAAGCCGAAAAGGCGGAGTCGCTGGCGGTGTCGATCCTCGCGGGCTTCTCGCTGTCGGACATCGAGGCGCCATGCATGAGCGTGATCGCCGTCGATGCGCATTCGCCCGAACGCGCGCAGGCCACGGCCGACCGCATCGCGGCGCAGATGTGGGCACAGCGCGAGTCCTTCGTCTACCGCAGCGAGCCGCTGGCGGAGTCGGTCGCGCGTGCGAAGCTGATTGCCGAGAGCGCGACGCGCCCGGTGCTGCTGCTCGATCATGGCGACAACTGCATGTCGGGCGGAAGCTGCGACACCATGGACGTGCTGCAGGAAGCGCTGGCGCAGGGGCTGCACGGCATCGGCGTCGGTCCGCTGTGCGACCCCGAGGCGGTGGCGCAGCTCGTCGCGGCCGGCGAGGGCGCGGAAGTGACGGTGGCGCTGGGCAACAAGGTCTCGCTCGCGGGCATCGGGCTGGAGAAAACACCGGTGCTGCTGACGGGCACGGTGCGCACCATCTCCAACGGCGAGTACGTCATCACCGGCCCTACCTACACCGGCCAGCGCAGCAGCATGGGACGCACCGTGCTCTTCGACACGGGCGCGGCGCGCATCGTGGTGACCGAGCGCACGCAGGAGCCGTGGGACATCGGCGTCTTCGAATGCGCGGGGCTCGATCCGCGAAAGGAGCGCTTTCTGCTGCTCAAGTCGCGCATGTACTGCCGGCCGGTGTTCGAGCCGCTCTCCGCCGCACTGGTGGAGTGCGACAGCCCCGGTGTCACCAGTTCTGACTACAGCCTGTTCCCGTTCGGCAAGGTGCACCGGCCGGTCTTTCCCCTCGACGCCATGTGATCGCGAGGAGCGGTGGGGGAGGATGGCCTCCGGCAGCCGCATTCCATGACCCGAGAGGTCATCGACCCGGATCGCGTGCGGCGCGACCATTCCTTCACCCCGCGATGTTGCGGGCCGGAACCCACCAAAGGATGGTCACCATGAACACCGCTGCACACGATGCCACCACCATTGCCCAACGCTACATCGCTGTCTGGAACGAGACCGACGCGGCCCGCCGCGCCGCGCTGATCGAGGCCGGCTGGACCGCCGACGCGCATTACGTCGACCCGATCGCGCAGGCCAGCGGGCACGAGCAGATCAGCGCGCTGGTCGGCGCGGTTCACCAGCGCTACCCGGGCTTCCGCTTCAACCTGCTGGGCAAGGCCGATTCGCACGGCGACCATCTGCGCTTCTCGTGGACGCTGGGACCGAGCGGTGCCGAAGACCTGATCCAGGGTACCGACTTCGCGCAGGTCGACGCAGGCAAGCTGCGTTCGGTGACGGGCTTCCTGGACAAGGTGCCGGTCGGCGCCTGAACGAAGGCTGAACGGCCGGGGCCTGCTTCAGTCCGGAGCCCCGGCAGGCCGCCCGCGCCACAGCTTGCGGTAGACGGTCGCCCGGCTGATGCCCAATGTGCGCGCGGCCTCCGCCACGTTGCCGCGCGCATCGGCCACCGCCTTGCGGATCAGCGCGGTCTCCACGTCGCGCAGCCTCGGCCGGCTGTCGGTGGAAAGGGAGGTGGCGGACGGGCCCTTGCTGCCGCCGCGCCGCGGCCGCACCTGCACCCGCAGGCCGGACCACAGCGGCACCTCGAGCACGGCGTCGCCGCGGCGGGCCGCGTCGAACATCATGTGAAGTGGCAGGGCGAACAGGTCGTTGAAGTTCAGGGCGTGCTCGCTGCGCGACAGCGGCTGGTGCAGCATCTGACGTGCCGCCGCGTTGGCGCCCGTCACGTTGCCCACGGCGTCGATGCACAGCAGCCCCTCGGTGGCCTCGCCGCCCGAACTGCCCGGCCAGGCCAGGTGCAGCAGCAGTTCGCAGGGCTCGCGCATCACCAGCATGTTCTCTATGTTGCGCGCCGACAGGGTCGCCAGGTGGCGCAGCTCGGGGCGCTCCACCACGTGCACTCCGGTCAGGTCGAGCATGCCGATGCAGTCGCCCCGGGGACCGAAGAGCGGGGCTCCGGCGCAGCTGTAGACGCTGGTGTCGTCGAAGAAGTGCTCGCCGCGGTGCAGCCATACCGATTCCTGCTCGGCCAGCGCCGTGCCGATGGCGCTGGTGCCGATGGCGCGCTCCGAAAGATCGACGCCGATGCGGGCGATATCGCGCGCGTAGCGGCTCGCCGCATCGGTGCCGTCGGGCAGGTTGCCCACGTCGACCACGATGCCCTGGGCATCGGTGAGAACGGCGAAATAGCGGGTGTCGGCGATGGCGCGGGAGAGCTGCTCTATCACCGGCCGGGCCGCGGCGACGAGCGCCCGGTTGCGCTCGACGATGTCGATGCTGGCCGAGCGGCTCACCGGATCGAAGTTGACGCGCTGCTGCGGCTGGCGGCCGGCCTCGATGCAGCGCTGCCAGGAGCGGGTGATCCATGAGTCGATGCAGGCGGCGCCGCGTGCGCGGGGCGCCGGCTCGCCTTCGATCAGTTCGCGGCGGGCTTGGGCAATTGCCAGGGAACGCTCAGGCGGCTGCGAAACGATTGATACAGACATCGTGGTTTTTCGCGCATGTATGCAGGCTTTTCCTGGCCCGCCGGATGGCAAGCTGTTTCATTTTGAGAATTTCGCGCGCTCTGTGCAAGTGTCAAGGGTTTTGCCTAGGATAGTGCCAAAGGTCGGCATCCAAGATGCTTTCGCTGAAACAGCCATCACCTTTTACGGAGACAGCCAAATGCAGGTCGCTTTCAAGGTCAACGGCCGCCAGGTCACGGTCGACGCTCCTCCCAACACCTTCCTCGTACACGCTCTGCGCGAGCATCTCCATCTCACCGGAACCCACGTCGGCTGCGACACCGCCCAGTGCGGCGCCTGCACCGTCCATGTGAACGGCCGGGCCGTCAAGTCGTGCAATGTGCTGGTGGCCCAGGCCGCCGGCGCCGACATCACCACCATCGAGGGCATCGCCGAGGCCGACGGCACCATGCATCCCATGCAGGCGGCCTTCAAGGAGTGCCACGGCCTGCAGTGCGGGTTCTGCACCCCGGGCATGGTCATGAGCGCCATCGACCTGTGCACCCACCACCCCAAGTCGAGCGAATCCGAGATCCGCGAACTGCTCGACGGCAACCTGTGCCGCTGCACGGGCTACCAGAACATCGTCAAGGCAGTGAAGATGGGCGGCGAGGCCATGGCCTCGGGCACTCCCGTCAAGGCAACGGCCGCGGCCTGAGGAGAGCGACATGGGCGCTTCCGATTTCTCGAACCTGCCGCACATCGGCGAGGCGGTCCGCCGCAAGGAGGACTACCGCTTCCTCACTGGCGCGGGCAACTACACCGACGACATCACGCTGGCCAACCAGAGCCATGCGGTCTTCGTGCGCTCGCCGCACGCGCACGCCCTCATCAAGTCGGTCGACACCGCCCAGGCGCTGAAGATGCCCGGCGTGGTCGGCATCTTCAGCGGCAAGGACATCGAGGGAAAGATGGGCGGGCTGCCCTGCGGCTGGCTCATCAACAACCCCGACGGCACCCCGATGAAGGAGCCGATGCACCCGATCCTCGCGATCAGGAAGGTGCGCTACGTCGGCGACCACGTGGCCATGGTGGTGGCCGAGACGGTCGAGCAGGCGAGGAACGCCGCCGAGGCGGTGGTGGTCGACTACGAGGTGCTGCCCGCGCTGGTGAGCGTGGCCGACGCCGCGAAGAAGTCCGGTGGCGTCACGCTGCACGACGAAGCCCCCGACAACCAGTGCTACAAGTGGGCGCTGGGCGACAAGGCGGCGGTCGACGCGGTGTTTGCCAGCGCCGCGCACGTGACGAAGCTCGACCTGGTCAACAACCGGCTGGTGCCCAACCCCATCGAGCCGCGCGTGGCCATCGGCAGCTACAACCGCGCGGGCGACGACTACACGCTGTACGTGTCCAACCAGAACCCGCACGTCGAGCGCCTGCTGATGACGGCCTTCGTGCTGGGCCTGCCCGAGCACAAGGTGCGCGTGATCGCGCCCGATGTGGGCGGCGGCTTCGGCTCCAAGATCTTCCTGTACGCCGAGGACGTGTGCCTGACCTGGGCCGCCAGGCAGCTCAACCGCAACATCAAGTGGACGGCCGACCGTTCGGAGTGTTTCCTCTCCGACGCCCATGGCCGCGACCACGTGAGCCATGCCGAGATGGCGATGGACAAGGATGGCAAGTTCCTCGCGCTGCGCGTGCATACCGATGCCAACCTCGGCGCCTACCTGTCGACCTTCTCGACGGCGGTGCCGACCATCCTCTATGCCACGCTGCTGGCTGGCCAGTACACCACGCCGCAGATCTACGTCGAGGTGGACGCCTGGTTCACCAATACCGCGCCAGTCGATGCCTACCGCGGGGCCGGGCGGCCCGAGGCGACCTACCTGCTGGAGCGGCTGGTCTCGCGCTGTGCCTGGGAGATGAACCTGGGGCAGGACGAAATCCGCAAGCGCAACTTCATCACCGCCTTCCCGTACCAGACGCCGGTGGCGCTGCAGTACGACACCGGCGACTTCCACGCTTGCATGGACAAGGCCCGCGTGCTCGCCGAGGTCGACGGCTACGCCGCGCGCAAGACGGCCAGCGAGGCCAAGGGCAAGCTGCGCGGCATCGGGTATTCGAGCTACATCGAGGCCTGCGGCATCGCTCCGTCGAACATCGCGGGCGCGCTAGGTGCGCGAGCGGGCCTGTTCGAGTGCGGCGAGATCCGCGTGCACCCCACCGGCAGCGTGACGGTGTTCACCGGCTCGCACAGCCACGGCCAGGGCCACGAGACCACTTTCGCGCAGGTGGTGGCGGCGCGGCTGGGCATTCCGGTCGAGAACGTCGACGTGGTGCACGGCGACACCGGCCGCGTGCCCTTCGGCATGGGCACCTACGGCTCGCGCTCCATCTCGGTGGGCGGCGCGGCCATCATGAAGGCGCTCGACAAGATCGAGACCAAGGCCCGCAAGATCGCCGCGCACCTGATGGAGGCGAGCGACGCCGACATCGAGTTCGCCAACGGCGAGTTCACGGTCAAGGGCACCGACAAGAAGATCCCGTTCGGCCAGGTGGCGCTCACGGCCTACGTGCCGCACAACTACCCGCTCGACAAACTCGAGCCGGGCCTGAACGAGACCGCCTTCTACGACCCGACCAACTTCACATTCCCGGGCGGCACCTACATCTGCGAGGTCGAGGTCGACAAGCAGACCGGCGAGGTGCGCGTGGACCGCTTCACCGCGGTGGACGACTTCGGCACCATCATCAACCCGATGATCGTCGAGGGCCAGGTACACGGCGGGCTGGTGCAGGGCATCGGCCAGGCGCTGCTGGAGAACTGCGTCTACGACAACGAGACCGGCCAGCTGCTCACCGGCAGCTTCATGGACTACGCGATGCCGCGCGCCGGCGACTTCCCGCAGTTCAAGCTCGACACCGTGTGCACCCCGTGCACGCACAACCCGCTGGGCACCAAGGGCTGCGGCGAGGCGGGGGCCATCGGCTCGCCGCCGGCCGTGATCAATGCCGTGCTCGATGCGCTGGCGCCGCTGGGCGTCAAGGATTTCGACATGCCCGCTTCCCCCGCCCGCGTGTGGGAGGCGATGCAGTCCGCAGCCGCCAAACCCTGAACCAAGAACGAATAAAGAAGGAATCACACCATGTATGCCTTCACACTCGAACGGCCCGACTCGGTGGCCGACGCGGCGCGACTCGTGGCCGCCGGCGCCAAGCCGCTGGCCGGCGGACAGACCCTGCTGGCCTCGATGAAGCTGCGGCTTTCCGCACCCGAGCAACTCGTGGACCTGAGCGGCATCAAGGAGCTCACCGGCATTACGAAGAACGGTAACGCCATCACCATCGGCGCCATGTCGCGCCACCTCGACGTGGCGAACAACGCCGACGTGAAGGCCGCCTACCCGGCGCTGGCCGACCTGGCCTCGCGCATCGGCGACCGTCAGGTGCGCGCGATGGGCACCATCGGCGGCTCGGTGGCCAACAACGACCCGGCAGCGTGCTACCCCAGCGCGGTGCTGGCCTCGGGCGCGACCATCGTCACTTCCAGGCGAGAGATCGCGGCCGACGACTTCTTCCTCGGCCTCTTCACCACGGCGCTGGAAGACGGCGAGCTGATCACCGCGATCCGTTTTCCGATTCCGAAGCGCGCCGTGTACGAGAAGCTGCGCCAGAAGGCATCGAACTTCCCGCTGGTCGGCGTGTTCCTCGCGCAGTACGACAGCGGCGTGCGCGTGGCGGTCACCGGCGCGGGCAACGGCGTGTTCCGCCATGCCGGGCTGGAAGACGCGCTCAACAAGAGCTTCACCGCTGCCGCAGCGGCTGCAGTGAAGATCGACGCGAGCGATCTCAACAGCGACCTGCATGCCTCGGCCGCGTATCGCGCGAACCTGATCAGCGTGCTGACGCAAAGGGCCGTGACCAAGGCGCTGGGCTGACGAAATCGGATTGCCGAACGCAGAAGTCGCAAAGCTCTCGCGGAAGTCGCGAAAGAAGACCAGAAAAGATCGAATCTGGTTTCTTCTGCGACCTCTGCGTGGTTTTTGTATTCCTTCTGCGTTCGGCTGTCCGCTCCCGAATGCAGCGGCCCCTGCATTACCCTAGGCCATGATCTTCCCCAGCATCGACACCCTCTCCGCCGGACTCATGGAGGCCGGCTACTTCGCCGACCGGCGCCTGGCCACGGCCGTGTTCCTTGCGCTCAAGCTGCAGCGTCCGCTGCTGCTCGAAGGCGAGCCCGGCGTCGGCAAGACCGAGCTGGCGAAGGCGCTGTCGGTCGCGCTGGGCCGCGAACTGCTGCGCCTGCAGTGCTACGACGGCCTGGAGCAGCGCGAGGCGCTCTACGAATGGAACTACGCGGCGCAGCTGCTGCACATGCGCGCGGCCGAGGCCACTGGCGCGGCCCGTGACGTGGAAGCCGAGGTCTACCAGCCGCACTACCTGATTCGCCGCCCGCTGCTGCAGGCGCTGCAGACGCCGCTGCCCGGCGCCGTGCTGTTGATCGACGAGGTAGACCGCGCCGACGAGCCCTTCGAAGCCTTCCTGCTTGAGTATCTGGGCGAGTACCAGGTCAGCATTCCCGAGCTGGGCACCGTGCGCGCGGTGGTGCCGCCCGTCACCATCCTCACAAGCAATCGCACGCGCGAGCTCAACGACGCGGTGAAGCGCCGCTGCCTCTATCACTGGCTCGACTACCCCGAGCGCGAACGCGAGCTGGCCATCGTGCGCGCGCAGGTGCCGCAAGCCGGCGAGAAACTGTCGGCCCAGGTGGCGGCCTTCGTCGCACGGCTGCGCGAGACGCCCTTCGCCAATGCCTTCCAGCGCGCGCCGGGCATCGCCGAGAGCGTCGAATGGGCGAGGGCGCTGATCGCGCTCGACACGGTGGAGCTCGATCCCGAAGTGGTGGTCGACACGGCCGGCATCCTCTTCAAGCAGCGCGACGACGTGGCCGCGCTGACGCAGGAGCTGGCGTCGGACCTGCTCAAGCCCGAGGCGTGATCGACCGATGGCCAGCACCGGCGTCCAGCAACTCGGCGACGTCCGCAGCGGCAAGCTCGCGGGCAACATCGCGGCCTTCGGCCGGGCGCTGCGCCGGGCGGGTGTTCGCACCGACGCCATGCGCATTGCGCTGGCGGCAGAGGCCGCCACGCTGGTGGGCGTCGAAGACAAGCTCGACCTGAGCGCGGCCATGGAGGCGGTGATGGTCAGCCGCGAGCAGGACCGCATGGTGTTCCGCGAGCTCTTCGACGCATGGTTCCGCGACCCGGAGCTGGCCAACAAGCTGCTCGCCCAGATGCTGCCGAGCGCCGAAGGCAAGGCCGAGCCGTCGAAGCGGCGCCCGCGCGTGCGCGAAGCCCTCAGTGCGCCGCGCGCACTCGCCAAGCCTGTGGAGTCGGCCAGGCCCGATCGCGAGATCGACTTCGATGCCGCCATGACGTCCAGCGACCGGCAGCGCCTGCAGCATGCCGACTTCAACGCGCTCGGCGCCGCCGAATACCGGCTGGTGGAGCGGCTCGCGCGCGACATCCGCCTGCCCATTCCCGAGCTGCCGTCGCGCCGCCTGCGGCCTGCCGGCGATGCGGGCCGCCAGCATGCGCGCATGCACTGGCCGGGCGTGCTGCACGAGGCGGCGCGCACGGGCGGCGAGATCCTGCGCCTGCCACGGCTGGCCCGGCGCGAGCAGCCGTTGCCGCTGCTGGTGCTGGTCGACGTCTCGGGCTCGATGGAGCGCTATGCGCGCCTGCTGCTGGCCTTTCTGCATGCCGCAACGCGGCGTGCCGGCCGCCGCGACGTGTTTGCCTTCGGCACCCGGCTGACCGACCTGACGCCGGCCTTCCGGCTGGCCGACACCGACGCGATGCTGGGCGCCGCCAGCCTCGCCATCGACGATTTCGCCGGCGGCACGCGCTTCGGCGCCTCGCTGGCCGAGCTGCGCCGCGCCCACGCCCGCCGGCTGACCGGCCGCCGCACGCTGGTGCTGGTGATCAGCGACGGCCTGGACACCGGCGAGCCCTCCGTGCTGGAGCATGAGCTGCTGTGGCTCAAGCGCCATTCGCGCCGCCTGCTGTGGCTCAACCCGCTGCTGCGCTTCGAGGGCTACGCCCCTCTGGCGCGTGGGGCCGCCGTATTGCACCGGCAAGCGGACGCGATGCTGGCGGTTCACAATCTCAGCGCACTCGAACAGCTCGCAGCGAGCCTGGCCGCCCTGATGCGGTCCGGCCGCTAGCGGCGCCGGGAAGGAAGACAAAGGAAACCCACCATGGAAATGCTCGGAAACCGACGCCTGGGCGTCACCCAACAACAGGCCTGGGACGCGCTCAACGACCCCGAAACGCTGAAGAAGTGCATCCCCGGCTGCGACAAGTTCGAGTTGGTGGGCGACAACCAGTACAGCGTCGCGCTCGCGGTCAAGATCGGCCCAGTCTCGGCCAAGTTCAACGGCAAGGTGCTGCTGTCCGACATCGTGGCGCCCGACGGCTACAAGCTCACCTTCGAGGGGCAGGGCGGCGTGGCCGGCTTCGCGAAGGGATCTTCGAGCGTCACGCTCAAGCCGCTCGCCACCGAAGCGGCGGCCTCCTCTGCGGGTGATGCCACCGCGCACGAGGCCGGTGCGGCAACTCCACCAGCCGCCGCGTCCGCAGGCTGCGAACTCGACTACACCGTGCAGGCCCAGGTCGGCGGCAAGATCGCCCAACTGGGCCAGCGCCTGATCGACGGCGCTGCCAAGTCCACGGCCGACGATTTCTTCAAGCGCTTCGAGGCCGAGATGCAGAGCCGCTACGGTCCTCCCCCGGCGGCCGCCGCTGAAGGCACCGAGGCGCCTGCCGAGAAGAGCGGGATGATGTCCGGCCTCATGAAGAAGATCGGCCTCGGCAAGAAGGACGACAAGGACGCGCCCTCCGCACCCGGCGGCGACGCGGCCTGAACCCGGGCTGCAGCGACATGGAAAACCTCGACGTCATGGTGCTTCGCACGCTGCGCGACTGGCGGCGTGCCGGCAAGCGCGCGCTGCTGGCGACGGTGGTGCGCACCTGGGGCTCGTCGCCCCGGCCGGTGGGCTCGATCATGGCCCTGGCGGAAGACGGCGCGGTGGTGGGCTCGGTCTCCGGCGGCTGCATCGAGGACGACCTCATCGCACGCTACAGCCATGCCCACGGCAAGGCCGAGGACGTGCCGCTGGGCGCGCCGCCCGCGCTCGTGAAGTACGGCATCACCGCCGACGAGGCGCACCGCTTCGGGCTGCCCTGCGGCGGCACGCTGGAGCTGCTGCTCGAATACGCTCCCGACGCCGGCTCGCTCGAGCTGCTGGTGGCGCAGCTGGAGCAGGGCAAGCTCATGCAGCGCACCGTGACGCTCGCCACCGGCGCGGTGCGCATCGCCGAGGCGACCGCGCCCGACGAGCTCGCGGTGAACGACACCGAACTGACGAACACCTTCGGCCCCGAATACCGCATGCTGCTGATTGGCGCCGGCCAGCTCGCCGAGTACCTCGCCACCATGGCCAAGTTCAGCGGCTTCGCGGTGACCTTGTGCGACCCGCGCGCCGAGTACCGCACCGCATGGTCGCTGCCCGGCGTGCACATCACGACCGAGATGCCCGACGACGCGGTGATCGCCTTCAGGCCCGACCGCCGCAGTTGCGTGGTCGCGCTCACGCACGACCCGAAGCTCGACGACCTCGCGCTGCTGGAGGCGCTGCAAAGCGAGGCCTTCTACGTCGGCGCCATCGGCTCGCGGCGCAATGCCGACGCCCGGCGCGACCGCATGATCGAGCACTTCGACCAGACCGAGGAATCGCTCGCGCGGCTGCGCGGGCCCATCGGCATCTACATCGGCAGCAAGACGCCGCCGGAGATCGCGGTGAGCGTGATGGCGGAGATCCTCGCGGTGAAGAACGCGGTGACGCTGCCGCGCGAGGTCGAGGTGGCGCGCGCCAAGGAGATGCAGCAGCTGCTGCCGACCTGAGGCGTCCGGCCCGGCCAGCCGCTCAGCCGTGGTAAGGCGGGATCGGCCCCTGGTCCGACGGCGCCGGCGGCGGCACCTCGCCGTGCTTCTGCCGCTCGCGGAACAGCGCGGCGCGCATCAGGAAGATGGTGGTGACCGGCGTGGTGAGCGCCACGAACAGCACGATCAGCACCGCGTGCATGAAGAGGCTGTGGCCCTGCGCCGAGAAGTAGACGATGGTGGCGACCGTCATCGACCACACGCCGCCGGTGGCGCCCAGCGTGGGCGCGTGGATGCGGCGGAAGAAAGTGGGCAGGCGCACCAGCCCGAAGGAGCCGATCGCGGCGAAGGCAGCGCCCAGCACCGCGAAGACCGCGGTGACGATCTCGGCCCAAAGCGGCAGCGGACCCGCGATGAAGTCGTTCATTCGATCACCTCCCCGCGCAGCAGGAACTTGGCCATCGCCGTGGAGCTGACGAAGCCGAAGAGCGCGATCAGCATCGCGGCGCCGAAGTAGACGTCGCTCGCGTAGACGATGCCCAGCACGAGCATCATCAGCATGCCGTTGATGTAGAGGCAGTCCAGCGCCATCACGCGGTCTTGCGCGGAAGGGCCGATCAGCAGGCGTGCGACGGCGCACAGCATCGCCACCGCCAGCAGGAACAGCGCGAACTTGAGCGACCAGAAAAGGATGGGCGTCATGATTCGAAGATCTCCATCAGCGGACGTTCGTAGCGGCTCTTGATCTGCGCGATGAAGGCGGCTTCGTCGTCGAGATCGAACACGTGGATCAGCAGGGTGCTGCGGTCGAAGGCTACCTCGCCCCAGGCGGTGCCGGGCGTGAGGCACATGATCATCGAGAGCACAGCGAGGCCGTTGGGGTCGCGCATGTCCAGCGGTATGCGCAGGAAGCTTGCCTGGATGTTCTCGCTGCGGCGCGTGAGCAGCGCACGCGCCACCGCGAACACCGACACCGACATGTCGTAGAGCACGACGCCGCACAGCCGCAGCGCCACCCCCGGCCGGCGCATGCGCACCGTGGCCGGCCGCAGGCCCTTGGTCAGCAGCGGCACGGCAATGGCGAGCAGCACGCCCGACAGCAGGGTGCTCGCCTCGAGCGACTGGTTGAGCAGCAGCCAGATGACGAACAGCGCGAGCGACAGCGGCGGCGAGGGAATCAGGCGTCTCATTGCGCGCCTGCCTTTCCTTCGGCATTTACTTCGGTCTTTGCGGCGGGCGCCGGGTTCGACACCTGCCGCGCCTCCATCACCGCTGCGCGGTAGGCCGTGGGCATGCGCAGGCCCTCGGCGGTGGCCTGCGCGTGGCGCAGCACCGGCTCGGCCCAGACCGTGAGCGCGATGCAAGCGACGATGAGGCCGGCCACCGGCAGCACTTCGAGCGCGGGCAGCGATGGCAGGTTGCCGTGCGGCTGGGTCCAGAAATGGCGGATGCCGGTGCGGCTCAGCGCGATCAGCGCGAGGAAGCCCGAGGCGATCAGCAGCACCAGGAAGGTCCAGCCGGCGGTGCCGATGGCGCCGCTGCCGTTCATCAGGCCCGAGAGCATCGCGAACTTGCCGACGAAGCCCGACAGCGGCGGCAGGCCGGTGAGCAGCAGCGTGCAGATCATGAAGCTCAGGCCGAGGAAGGCAACGCCCGCCGGAATGGCCCGGCCATAAAGCGCCTGCGCGTCGTCGTCGAGGTTCACGTCGCTCAGCGCGCTCAGGTCTTCGGCGAGGAAGGGCGCGGTGCCCGCGACCTCGTGCGGCGCCACGCTCATGCCCGCGTTGCGCCAGCGCTCGATCATGTCGGTCAGCAGGAAGAAGGCGCTAACCGCAAGGGTGGAGCTCAGCAGGTAGAAGAGCGCGCCGGCCCACACGGCCGGCTGGCCCAGCCCCACCGCGGCGAGCAGCGTGCCGGCCGACATCAGCACGCTGAAGCCCGCGAGGTTGGACAGCCGCTGCGTGCCGAGGATGCCCAGGGCCGCCACGAAGAGCGTGGCGATGCCCGCGCCCACCAGCACCGGCTGGCCGAAGGCGGCGGAGGCGCCGGTATCGGGCGCGAACAGCACCGTCCACAGCCGCAGCACGGTGTAGACGCCCAGCTTGGTCAGCAGCGCAAACACCGCGCCCACCGGCGACACCGCGGCGCTGTAGGCCGGCACCAGCCAGAAGTTCAGCGGCCAGGCGCCCGCCTTGGCGAAGAAGGCGGTGAAGAGGATGGCCGTGGCCGCGTGCACCAGCCCGCGGTCGCCCGGCGAGAGCTCTGCGATGCGCAGCCCCAGGTCGGCCATGTTGAGCGTGCCGGTCACGCCGTAGAGGATGGCCGCGCCGATCAGGAACAGCGAAGACGCCGCGAGGTTGATCGCGATGTAGTGCAGCCCCGCCTGCACGCGCAGCCGGCCAGAGCCGTGCAGCAGCAGGCCGTAGGAGGCCGCGAGCATCACCTCGAAGAACACGAACAGGTTGAACAGGTCCCCCGTGAGGAAGGCACCGTTCAGGCCCATGAGCTGCAGTTGCAGCAGCGGATGGAAGTGCACGCCCGCGCGGTCCCAGCGCGAGGTGGAGTAGATCGACGCCGCGAAGGCGATCACGCCGGTGAGCGCCACCATCATGGTCGAGAGCCGGTCGGCCACCAGCACGATGCCGAAGGGCGCGCGCCAGTTGCCCGGCAGGTAGACGCCGATGGAGCCGGGGCCGCCGCCGGTGTCGGGCGCGTTCACCCAGCGCAGCAGCGCCAGCGCGGCCAGCAGGCCGACCAGGCCCGAGACCACGCTCAGCGCCGACTTGGCGCGCCGGCGGTTCTCGCCCAGCAGCAGCATGAGCGCGGCCGTGAGCATGGGCACGAGGATCGGCACCGCCACCAGATGCGGCATGCTGAACTCCAGCAGCTGATCGAGCAGGTGGAAAACCTCTTTCACTCCGCCTCCTGCCGTTCTTCACCGTCCACGTGGTCGGTGCCGGTGAGGCCGCGCGAGGCGAGCATCACGACGAGGAAGAGCGCCGTCATCGCGAAGCCGATCACGATGGCGGTGAGCACCAGCGCCTGCGGCATCGGGTCGGCCGTGTTGTCCAGCGTCGCGGTCAGGCCCTTGATGAGCACCGGCTCGCTGTCGACCTTGAGCCGGCCCATGCTGAAGATGAACAGGTTGACCGCGTACGAGATCAGCGTCAGGCCCATGATGACCTGGAAGGTGCGCGGGCGCAGCAGCATGTAGACGCCCGAGCCGGTGAGCACGCCGATGGCGAGTGCGAGCACGATTTCCATCAGCCGGCTCCTCCCTCGGAGGTGGCGGCGGAGGTCGCCTCGGCCTCTTTTTCTTTTTGCTCGTCGGCCCAGCGGTGGCTTCGTATCGACTGGTGGGCCAGCGCGGTCAGGATCAGCATGGTGGCGCCGAGCACCAGCGCGAACACGCCGGTGTCGAAGAAGAGAGCGCTGGGCACGTGCACTTCGCCCAGCAGCGGCAGGTTCAGGTGCGCGGTGTGCGTGGTGAGGAAGGGATAGCCGAAGAACACCGCGCCGGCGCCGGTGGCCAGCGCCAGCAGCAGGCCGATGGCGATCCAGCGGCGCGGGTAGATGCGCAGGTGCTCTTCCACCCACTCGGTGCCCGAGACGATGAACTGCAGCACCAGCGCCACCGACATCACCAGCCCCGCGACGAAGCCGCCGCCCGGCGCGTTGTGGCCGCGCATGAAGAAGTAGACCGACACCAGCACCGAGACCGGCAGCAGCAGGCGCACCAGCACGGCCGGCACCATCAGATAGCCGACGGCGGTGTCCTTGGCGCGGCGCGGGTTCAGCAGGTCGCTGCTGCCGTCGTCGGCCTGCAGCCGCTGCTGGATCGGCAGCGCCATCGACTCGATGGCGGGGCGGAAGCGCCGCAGCAGCGCATACACCGTGAGCGCCACGATGCCCAGCACGGTGATCTCGCCGAAGGTGTCGAAGCCGCGGAAGTCGACCAGCATCACGTTGACCACGTTGGTGCCGCCGCCCTCGGTGAGCGCGCGTTCGAGGAAGAAGGGCGAGATGCTCTGCGGGAAGGTGCGCGTCATCATGGCCCAGGCCAGCGCAGCCATGCCGCTGCCGGCGACGGCCGCGATCAGCAGGTCGCGCCCGCGCCGGCCCCAGGGCTTGAGCCGTGCGCGCGCGGGTTGCACCACGTCCTTGCTGCGCATCGGCAGCCAGCGCAGGCCCAGGAGGATCAGCACCGTGGTGACGGCCTCGACCACCAGTTGCGTCAGCGCGAGGTCGGGCGCCGAGAACCAGATGTAGGTGACGCACGAGACCAGCCCCGCTCCCGCGGCCAGCATCAGCGCCGCCAGCCGGTGGAACTTGGCCTGCCACGCGGCAGCCACCGCGCAGGTGCCGCCGATGAGCCATGTCATGGCGAACATCGGCGAGAAGGGCAGCAACTCGCGCGTGCCGGGCGCGGCGGGCGTGAGCTGCAGGGAGGCGGTCGCGCCCGCCACAGCCACCACCACCAGCAGCAGCAACTGCCACTGCATGCGCTTGGTGCCGAAGAGGCGGCGGCTGCGCCGGCCGGCCTCGCTCAGCAGCGCGATGATGTGCTCGAAGATGACCTGGCCGTCGAAGCGGTGCAGCAGCGGCGTGTGTTCGAGGCCGCCGCGCGCGCGCTGGCGGCGATGCAGCAGGTACAGCGCGGCGCCGCCCGCCAGCGCCACGAAGCTCATCAGCAGCGGAAGATTGAAGCCGTGCCACACGGCCAGGCTGTACTCAGGCAGCGTGCCGCCGACCACCGGCGCGGCCGCGGCCGCGAGCATCGGGCCGACCGACCACGCCGGCGCCACGCCCACCACCAGGCAAAGCAGCACGAGCAGCTCGACCGGCACGCGCATCCAGTGCGGCGGCTCGTGCGGATGCCTGGGCACCTCGTCGCCGCAGGGCGGGCCGAAGAACACGTCGAACACGAAGCGCGCCGAGTACGCCACGCTGAAGATGCCCGCCACGGTGGCGATCAGCGGCAGGCTGAAGTCGACCCAGGGCGTGGCCTGGATGAACACCGTCTCTGCGAAGAACATCTCCTTCGAGAGAAAGCCGTTGAGCAGCGGCACGCCGGCCATCGAGGCGCTGGCGATGATGGCCAGCGTGCCGGTGATGGGCATGAGCCGCATCAGGCCGCTGAGCTTGCGGATGTCGCGCGTGCCGGTCTCGTGGTCGATGATGCCGGCCGCCATGAAGAGCGACGCCTTGAAGGTGGCGTGGTTCATCACATGGAAGACCGCCGCAACGGCAGCGAGCGGGCTGTTGAGCCCCAGCAGCAGCGTGATGAGCCCGAGGTGCGAGATGGTCGAGTAGGCCAGCAGCGCCTTCAGGTCGCGCTGGAACATCGCGATGAAGCCGCCGAGCAGCAGCGTGATGGCGCCCGCGCCGCCGACCATCCAGAACCACTGCTCGGTGCCCGAGAGCACGGGCCACAGCCGCGCCATCAGGAACACGCCCAGCTTCACCATGGTGGCCGAGTGCAGGTAGGCCGACACCGGCGTGGGCGCGGCCATGGCGCGCGGCAGCCAGAAGTGGAAGGGAAACTGCGCGCTCTTGGTGAAGGCGCCCAGCAATATCAGTGTGAGCGCGACGGGGTAGAGCGAGTGCGCGCGGATGAGATCACCCGAGGCCAGCACCTTGTCGAGCTCGTAGCTGCCGGTGATGCGCCCCAGCACCAGCACGCCGGCCAGCAGGCACAGCCCGCCCGCGCCGGTGACCGTGAGCGCCATGCGCGCGCCGCGTCGCGCGTCGCGGCGGTGGTGCCAGTAGCCGATCAGCAGGAAGGAGAACAGGCTGGTGAGCTCCCAGAACAGCACCATCTGGATCAGGTTGCCCGAGAGCACCACGCCCATCATCGCGCCCATGAACGCGAGGAAGAACGAGAAGAAGCGCGGCACCGGATCGGAGGCCGACATGTAGTAGCGCGCATACAGCACCACCAATGCGCCGATGCCCAGCACCAGCATGCAGAACAGCCATGCGAAGCCGTCCATTCGGAACACGAGGTTCAGGCCCAGGGCCGGCAGCCATTCGATCTGCTGGCGCAGCACGCCGCCGTGCGCAATCTGCGGGAAGAACCATGCGGCCTGGATGGCGCAGCCCAGCGCGACCAGCCCCGCGAGTGTCGACTCCCTGTTGCGCGCGTTGGAAGGCATCAACGCGGCCAGCACGCTGGCGATGAAGGGGAGGGCGACGAGAAAGACCAGGGGCATTGGGGTCGATTCTATCGGCGGGCCCTATGGAAAGCCTTATCTATAACCGCAAGACATAAGGCTGATTTAGCGCAGTTTTCATCTGGTTCAGGATGAAAAGGCGTGCACCGTACGGATGCCCAGCCATGTCAAGAAGAGCGAGCCGCCAAGATGGGCCGTGGCGGTCAGCATGGCCACGCCCAGCCGGCCTTCCAGCAGCATGGTGGTGACCTCGGCCGAGAAGCTCGAGAAGGTGGTGAGGCCGCCGAGGAAGCCCGTCACCAGCGCGAGCCGCCAGACCGGGTCGAGGTCAGGCAGCAGCTGGAAGGTGGCGACGGCCAGGCCGATGAGGTAGCCGCCGATCAGGTTGGCGGCCAGCGTGCCCCATGGCATGAGGCCGCCTGCGCCGAACCAGAGGGCGAGGCCCCAGCGGGCCAGGGCGCCGATCGAGGCGCCGATGCAGATGGCGATGATTGGAAGGAGCATGCCCTCGATTGTCAGGGTGCCTCAGGGTGTCTCAGGGCGCCATCTGCTGCGGCAGCCACGTCACCAGCTGCGGAACGAAGTAGATGATGAGCACCGCCGCGACCATCAGGAAGAACATCGGCAGCGTGACGCGCGCGATATAGAGCAGGTCCTTGCCCGTCATGCCCTGCAGCACGAACAGGTTGAAGCCCACCGGCGGCGTGATCTGCGCCATCTCGACCACCAGCACGATGAAGATGCCGAACCAGACCGGATCGATCCCGGCCGCGTTCACGGTCGGCATGATCACGCCCATGGTCAGCACCACCATCGAGATGCCGTCGAGGAAGCAGCCGAGCACGATGTAGAACACCGCCAGCATCAGGATGAGCTGGAACTTCGACAGTCCGAGCGAGCCGATCCATTCCGCCAGGTGGCGCGGCAGGCCGATGTAGCCCATCGCCAGCGTGAGGAAGGCAGCGCCAGCGAGGATCAGCGCCATCATGCAGTACAGGCGCGTGGCGCCAAGCAGCGCCTCCTTGAAGCTGTGCCAGGTCAGCGAGCCCTGCGCGCCGGAGATGACCATTGCACCCACCACGCCCACGGCCGCTGCTTCGGTGGCGGTGGCGATGCCCGCGTAGATCGACCCGAGCACAGACAGGATGAGCAGCGCCACCGGAATCAGCGACATCGAGGCCCTGAGCTTCTCCGCGAAGGGCAGCTTCGCGTCGGCCGGTGGGACCCGCTCGGGATTGCGCAGCGCCCAGAACATGATGTAGCCCGAGAACAGCAGCGCGAGCAGGATGCCGGGGACGACGCCCGCGATGAACAGCCTCGCGATCGACACGTCCGCGCTCACTCCGTAGACGATCATGATGATCGAAGGCGGGATCAGCAGCCCGAGCGTGCCGGCGCCCGCCAGCGTGCCGATGACCATGTCGTCGGGGTAGCCGCGCCGCTTGAGTTCGGGCAGGCTCATCTTTCCGATGGTGGCGCAGGTGGCCGCGCTGGAGCCCGACACCGCGGCGAACACCGCGCAGCCCGCCACGTTGGTGTGCAGCAGCCGGCCCGGCAGGCTCTGCATCCAGGGCGCGAGGCCCTTGAACATGTCCTGCGAGAGCCGCGTGCGGAACAGGATCTCCCCCATCCACACGAAAAGCGGCAGCGCGGTGAGCGTCCAGCTCGAGGCCGAGCCCCAGATGGTCACGGCCATGGCGTCGCCGGCGGGGCGGGAGGAGAAGATCTGCATGGCGATCCACGCCACACCCGAGAGCGTGAGGCCGATCCAGACGCCGCTGCCCAGGATCAGGAACAGCGCGGCGATCAGGATGCCCGCGATGGCGATGTCACTCATGGCGAAGCGCCTCCGTCTCGGCGGCCTTGGCGGGGCGGCCTCGCCACTCGATCACGAACTCGTCCAGCGACGCGACCGCGAAGACGATGGCGCCGAGCGCCATCGACAGCTGCGGAATCCACAGCGGGGTGGCGTCGTTGCTGGTGGAGATGTCGTGGTAGTCGTACGACTGCCAGGCCAGCCGCATGCTGTACCAGGCGAACAGCATCGCCAGCAGCGCCGCCGCACCCATGGCCCAGCGCTCCAGCCAGCGCTGCGCCGCCGGCGGCAGGTTCTGCAGCACCAGGGTCACACGGATGTGCTCGCCGCGCTTGAGCGTGTGCGAGAGCGCCATGAAGCCCGCGCCGGCCATCAGGTAGCCCGCGTAGGCGTCGATGCCGGGGATGTTGAAGTGAAGCTGCCGGCCGAGGATGGACAGCAGCACCATCACCAGCAGGCCGATCATGAAAAGCGCCGCCAGTGCGGCGGCGCCCATGTAGAGAAGATCGAGCGTCTTGCGCATCGGGGGCGTTCGGTTCAAGTCCGCGTCACATCTTCTTGTAGGCGTCGATTACGGCCTGGCCTTCGGGGCCGGCCTTCTCGGTCCACTCCTTGATCATGGTGTCGCCGACCTTCTTCATGTCGGCCTTGAGCTGCGCGGAGGGAACGTGCACCGTCATGCCGTTCTTCTTGAGCAGGTCGAGGTATTCCAGGTTCTTCTTCTTGGACAGCTCCCAGCCGCGCTTCTCGGCATCTGCGGCGGCCTTGAGCACTGCATCCTGCGTAGGCTTGTCGAGCGCGTCGAAGGCCTTCTTGTTCATGAGCACCGCGTTCTTCGGCAGCCAGGCCTGCGTGTCGTAGAAGTTCTTGATGTACTCGTAGGTCTTGGTGTCGTAGCCGGTGGAGCCCGAGGACATGTACGACTCGATCACGCCGGTTGCCATGGCCTGCGACAGCTCGGCCTGCTGCACGGTGACCGGCTGCGCGCCGACGAGTTCGCCGATGCGCGCGGTCGCGGGGCTGTACGCGCGCCACTTCACGCCCTTGAGGTCGGCGGCCGATGCGATCTCCTTCTTCACGAAGATGCCCTGCGGCGGCCATGCCACGGTGTAGAGCAGCACGATGCCCTGCTCGCCCAGCTTCTTCTCCAGTGCGGGCTTCTGCGCCTGATAGAGCTTCCATGCGGCGTCGTAGCTGTCGGCCAGGAACGGAATGCCGTCCGCACCGAACATCTGCCATTCGTTCTGGTAGTTCACGAGAAGGATCTCGCCGAGCTGCGCCTGGCCGCCCTGCACCGCGCGCTTGATCTCGGGCGCCTTGAACAGCGACGCGTTGGCATGCACCGTGATCTTGAGCTTGCCGCCGCTGCCCTTTTCCACGTCGCTCGCGAACTGCGTGATGTTCTCCGTGTGGAAGTTAGTAGCGGGGTAGGCGGTGGGCAGGTCCCATTTGGTCTGTGCGAAGGCAGCTGCGCCGAGGGTCAGGCCAGCGAGGGCAATGCCGAACTTGTGATTCATGAGCTCTCCGGAACGTGTGGAAGTGAGGACGTAAATGAGCTTACGTGCAAATTCCGGACCACTTCCTGAGGCATTTCCCTGCCATCTCCCTGCCATGGCACCCATGAAAAAGCCGCCCGTAGGCGGCTTTGCATATTGCTACCGAAGCGGAATCAGGGCTTGGCGGCCTTGGCCGGAGCCTTCGCATCCTTCGATGCGGCGGGTGCCGCATCGCCGAAGCTCTTGCCGTTGACCGTGAGACCGTCGGCCGACAGCTTGGCCGCCTTCTTCTCCTTCACGCCCTTCACACGCTGCATGAAGTCGGGCCAGTCCTTGAATTCGCCCTCCTTGCGCGCCTCGAGGATGCGCTTGGACATCGACGGGCCGACGCCCTTGATGCCGTCGAGATCGGCTTCGGTGCCCTTGTTGACATCGACGGCCGCGGACGCGGCGATCGCGAACAGCATGGCGGTGGTGGCCAGGATCTTCTTGAACATGATTTGAGAACTCCCTCTATTCGTTGATGAATGACAGCCGACGGAATCGTCGGCCCGCGCTCAACGAGGTATGTGAAGAGGGCGTTGACGCATGAAGGCTCGACGAGCCTCCATGTGACCATTGTTCAGAAACGTGATCAGAGTTCTTCGACGCGGCGTGGCGGATAGCTGTCCCAGGCCTGGCAGCCGGGGCAGTGCCAGAAGTACTGGTGCGCCTCGAAGCCGCAGGCCGCGCAGCGGTAGCGCATGAGCGGCCGGGTGGCCTGGTCGAGCGCGCGCTGCACCTGCGGATGGAACTGCTCGTGCTCGAAGCGTTCGCCCGCGAGCCAGCGCGAAGCCGCGACCAGCGAGGGCTGCTGTGCGAGGTGCGCGATATAGCCGTCGCGCGGCGTGGGGTTCGGTTCTTCGGCGGTGGCGCTCGGCTTGCCGCCGAGCGCCATCAGCGCTTCGAGCACGTCGATGGAGGGCGACTCGACATAGCGACGCTGCAGCAGTTCGAGCGCGTCGGCTTCGCGATGTGCGGCCATGGCGGCTTGCTGCAGCGTGGCGGCATAGAGCGGCAGCGCCAGCGGCGAAGTCTCGCTCAGGGCCGCGAGCGTGTCGAAGGCTGCGTTCGCCTCGCCCTTGCGCAGTTGCAGGTTGGCGGTGTCGATGGCCGGGCGCGGTGCCTGCGGTGCCAGTTCGACGGCCTGCGCCAGCAACTTTCCGGCGCCCGGCAGGTCGCCTGCTGCCACGCGCTCGGTCGCCTGCTCGCAGAGGTGATGCGCGCGGCGCGTGCTGTAGCTGGCCTGGTCGGACTCGTCGAGCTTCTGCGCCACGTCGGCTGCCTGGGCCCATTCGCGCGAGCGTTCGTAGATGGCCAGCAGCGCGAGCCGGGCCTCGTTCTCGTAGCGCGTGCCCTCGAGCTTCTGCAGCGCGGCCTCTGCGCGGTCGAGCAGGCCGGCGCGAAGGAAGTCCTGCGCGAGCGCGTGCTGCGCGCGTTCGCGGTCGCTGCGGCTCAGGTCGCCGCGGCCCAGCAGGTGCTCGTGCACGCGCACCGCGCGCTGGTACTCGCCGCGGCGGCGGAACAGGTTGCCGAGCGCGAAGTGCAGTTCCTGGGTGTCGGGGTCGTTCTGCACCGCCTCGATGAAGGCGTCGATGGCCTGGTCCTGCTGCTCGTTGAGCAGGAAGTTGAGTCCGCGGAAGTAGGCCTTGGGTGCCTGGCGGTTCTCGAGCTTGAGTTGCCGGATGTCGAAGCGCGATGCGAGCCAGCCCAGCACGAAGGCGACGGGCAGGCTGATCAGCAGCCAGCTGGGATCAAAGTCCATGTTGACGTGCGGCGGGAAGGTCGGTGGTGGCGATGGCCGGAGCGGCAGACGTTGCCATGGCTGCGGTCGTTGCAACGGTGGCCGGTGTCGAGGAGGGCTGGACGGCTTCGCCCGCGGACGGCGCCTGGGCCGCTGCGACCCGGTGCTTCCACCAGCCTGGCAGCATGCCCAGCGCCCCCACCACGAGGCCGCCCGCGAAGGCCGCGAGCACGACCAGCACCAGCGGCGCGCGCCAGTAGGTACCGAAGAAGAAGTAGACGGTCGCGTCGTGCTGGTTGTTCAGCGCGAAGGCGAAGAGCGTAAAAAAAATGGCTGCCTTGAGCAGCCACAGGAGGTATTTCATAGCCGTTCCCGTTGCCGGGAGCATTCTACGTTTGCGGGCATTCCGATGGTCCGCGCGTCAGGCCTTTCGGCTCTTGGCTTCCTTGCCCGCGTCGAGTTCGGCCGTCTTTGCGTCGACGGCTTCGCGCAGCGCCTTGCCGGGCTTGAAGTGCGGCACCCGCTTCTCGGGGATCTGCACGCTCTCGCCCGAGCGCGGGTTGCGGCCGATGCGCGGCGGGCGCCGGTTGACCGAGAAGCTGCCGAAGCCGCGGATCTCGATGCGGTGGCCGCGTACCAGCGCGTCGCTCATGGCGTCGAGGATGGTCTTGACGGCGTATTCGGCGTCGCGGTGCGTGAGCTGTGCAAAGCGGGCTGCGAGTTCTTCGACGAGGTCCGAGCGTGTCATAGGCCAAACATAAACGAAAAACGTGGGCGAAAAAAAAGACAGAGCGGCCCCAGGGCCTGCTCTGTCTTCCGGCTCAGCTTACTTGCTGTCGTTGTTGTCCAGCTTGGCGCGCAGCAGTGCGCCCAGGCTGGTCGTGCCCGCGTTCTCGCGTGCCGACTGCTGGCTCAGGCTGGCCATGGCGCCTTGCTCGTCGACCATGTCCTTCTGCTTGATCGACAGCTGGATGTTGCGGGTCTTGCGATCCACGTTCACGACGATGGCCGTGACTTCGTCGCCTTCCTTCAGCACGTTGCGGGCATCTTCGACGCGGTCGCGCGAGATTTCCGAAGCACGCAGGTAGCCGACGATGTCTTCGCCGAGGTCGATTTCAGCGCCGCGGGCGTCGACCGTCTTGACCTTGCCGGTCACGATCTGGCCCTTGTCGTTCACCGTGGTGAAGGTGGTGAACGGGTCGCTGTCGAGCTGCTTGATGCCCAGCGAGATGCGCTCGCGGTCGACGTCGACAGCCAGCACGATCGCTTCGACTTCCTGGCCCTTCTTGTAGTTGCGAACGGCGGTTTCGCCGGCTTCGTTCCACGAGAGGTCGGACAGGTGAACCAGGCCGTCAATGCCGGCAGCCAGACCCACGAACACGCCGAAGTCGGTGATCGACTTGATCGGGCCCTTGACGCGGTCGCCGCGCTTGGTGTTCTGCGCGAATTCCTGCCACGGGTTGGCCTTGCACTGCTTCATGCCCAGGCTGATGCGGCGCTTGTCTTCGTCGATTTCCAGGACCATGACTTCGACTTCGTCGCCCAGCGAGACGATCTTGTTCGGAGCGATGTTCTTGTTGGTCCAGTCCATTTCGGAGACGTGCACCAGGCCTTCGATGCCGGGCTCGAGCTCGACGAACGCGCCGTAGTCGGCGATGTTCGTGACCTTGCCGAACAGGCGGGTGCCTTGCGGGTAGCGGCGCGAAACGCCCATCCACGGGTCGTCGCCCATCTGCTTCAGACCCAGCGACACGCGGTTCTTCTCGGTGTCGAACTTGAGGATCTTGGCGGTGATTTCCTGGCCGGCCTGAACGACTTCGCTCGGGTGGCGCACGCGACGCCATGCCATGTCGGTGATGTGCAGCAGGCCGTCGATGCCGCCGAGGTCCACGAACGCACCGTATTCGGTGATGTTCTTGACCACGCCGCGCACCACTGCGCCTTCCTTCAGCGTTTCCATCAGCTTGGCGCGTTCTTCGCCCATGCTGGCTTCGACCACGGCGCGGCGCGACAGCACGACGTTGTTGCGCTTGCGGTCCAGCTTGATGACCTTGAATTCGAGGGTCTTGTTCTCGTAGGGGGTCAGGTCCTTGATCGGACGCGTGTCGATCAGCGAGCCCGGCAGGAACGCGCGGATGCCGTTGACCAGGACGGTCAGGCCGCCCTTGACCTTGCCGCTGGTGGTGCCGGTGACGAAGTCGCCCGATTCCAGCGCCTTCTCGAGGGCCAGCCACGAAGCCAGACGCTTGGCGGTGTCGCGCGAGAGGATGGTGTCGCCGTAGCCGTTTTCAACGCTGCCGATGGCAACGGAAACGAAGTCGCCGGCCTGCACTTCGAGTTCGCCCTTGTCGTTCTTGAACTCTTCGATCGGCACATACGCTTCGGACTTCAGGCCGGCGTTGACGACGACGTGGTTGTGTTCCACGCGCACCACTTCGGCGGTGATGACCTCGCCCGTGCGCATTTCGGAACGCTTCAGGGACTCTTCGAACAGATCGGCAAAAGATTCAGACATTTATGTTTCCTTCCGTCAGGCAGGGTTGGCAGGCGCTCTTGCGAAATTGCGTGCGGCTGCTGTGGGTCTGTAGACGGCGGTTTGGTGGGCGCGAGCCCGGTTGGTTGAACAACCAGCAGGCCGGTGCGCTGTCGCGCGGAAGGAGCCTGCTGGAGCGGTATGCGCCTACGGATATTCCGTCGGGCGCCAGCTTTTCAAGCGGACCTGAAAGGCTGTCACTTCAGGCCGATCAAGCGTGCTTGAACGGCTGAATCTGCTGCCACCAGTCCAACACCGTGTCGATCGATTGCTCGATGGACAACTGCGAGTTGTCGAGGTGACGGGCATCCTGCGCCGGCTTCAGGGGGGCGACGCTGCGGGACGAATCCCTGGCGTCACGGGCCTCCAAGTCGGAGCGAAGACTGTCGAGTGTAGTCGAAATTCCCTTTGAAATCAACTGCTTATGCCGCCGTTCGGCGCGCTGGGCGGCGCTGGCGGTCAGGAAGACCTTGAGCGCGGCGTCGGGGAAGATCACCGTGCCCATGTCGCGGCCGTCGGCCACCAGGCCCGGCAGCTGGCGGAAACGCTGCTGCAGGGCCAGCAGCGCCTCGCGCACGGCCGGCAGCGCGGAGACGCGGGAGGCGTCCATGCCGGCGGCTTCGGTGCGGATCTCGTCGCTCACGTCCTCGCCATCCAGAAGCACCTTGCCTTCGGTGAACTGCAGGGGCAGGGCGGCGGCCAGGGCCGCCACTTCGGCCTCGTGCTCTGCGTCGGCGCTCAGGCCGGCGCGGCGCACCGCGAGGCCTGTCACCCGGTAGAGCGAGCCCGAATCGAGGTAGTGGTAGCCCAGCAGGCGCGCCACCTCGGCGGCCAGCGTGCCCTTGCCGGAGGCGGTCGGGCCGTCGATGCAGATCACCGGCACCTCGGCGGCCTCGGCCACGGAGAACAGCGTCTCGAAGTAGTCGGGAAAGGTCTTGGCGACGCAGTGCGGATCGAGGATGCGCACCGGCACGCCCGCCGGATTGAACGCCGCCAGCGAGAAGCACATGGCCACCCGGTGATCGTCGTAGGTGCGGATGCTCGCCGGGAGCCAGCCGGACTGCGCCAGCGGATGCACCCGGATGAAATCGGGCCCCGCCTCCACCGTGGCGCCGAGCTTGCGCAGCTCGTTGGCCATGGCGTCGATGCGGTCGGTTTCCTTCACGCGCCAGCTCGCGATGTTGCGCAGCGTGGTCGGGCCGTCGGCGTAGAGCGCCATCACGGCCAGCGTCATCGCGGCGTCCGGAATGTGGTTGGCGTCGATGTCGATGGCCTTGAGCGGCCAGGCGCCGCGACTGATCTCGAGCCAGTTCGGCCCGCTGTCGACCAGCGCGCCCATCTGGCGGGCGGCGTCGATGAAGCGGATGTCGCCCTGGATCGAATCGGCGCCCACGCCTTCGATGCGGATGCCGTCCTTGCCGGAAACGCCGGTGGCGATGGCGCCCAGCGCGATGAAGTAGCTGGCGGAGGAGGCATCCGCCTCCACGTGGATCTCGCCCGGCGAGCTGTAACGGCTGCCGGCCGGGATGGTGAAGCGCTCCCAGCCGTCGCGATGGACCTGGATGCCGAAGCGCGCCAGCAGGTTCAGCGTGATCTCGATGTACGGCTTGGAGATCAGCTCGCCGACCACCTCGATCACGATGTCGTTGGCCGCAGCCAGCGGCAGCCCCAGCAGCAGGGCGGTGAGGAACTGGCTCGACACGTCGCCGCGCACGCGGATCGGAGCGTCGAGCGCCAGGTCGCCGTGCGGCACCGGATGGATGCGCAGCGGCGGATAGCCGGGGTTGCCGAGGTAGTCGATGCGGCAGCCGAGCTGGGTCAGCGCGTCGACGAGGTCGCCGATGGGGCGCTCGTGCATGCGCGGAACGCCGCTGAGTTCGAATTCGCCGCCCAGCAGCGACAGCGCGGCCGTCAGCGGGCGCATCGCCGTGCCGGCATTGCCGAGGAAAAGGGGCAGCAGCGCCTCGCTGGGCTTCAGCTGTCCGCCGAGGCCGGTGATGCGCAGCGTACTGCCGGCCGGATCGACGCCGCAGCCCAGGGCGCGCAGCGCGTCGAGCATCACGCGGGTGTCGTCGGAATCCAGCAGGTCGTGGATGGTGGTGGTGCCGCTGGCCAGTGCCGCCAGCAGCAGCACGCGGTTCGAAATGCTCTTGGAACCCGGCAGCCGGACCGTGCCGGCCGCGCCCGCGAGGGGAGGGAGGTCGAGGAAAGCCGTCGAGAACATCTCAGTTGTCCTGCTGCTGCGACGAGGTGTCGGTGGCCGGCTTCCAGGCCGCCCGGGTCTTGCTGGCGGCGGCGATCGACAGTTCGAGGCCCTGCAAGTCGCTAGCGGTCATCATCGCCTCGAAGTCGTCCAGCGCCTTGCGGAAGGCGCGCGACTGTTCGAGCACATGCTCCCGGTTGGCCAGCAGCACGTCGCGCCACATGACCGGATCGCTCGCGGCGATGCGCGAGAAGTCGCGGAACCCCGGCCCCGCGAGGCTCAGGAAGCGCTCGCCCTGCGGCTGCGCGGCCAGGCCGTTGATGTACGCGAAGGCCAGCAGGTGCGGCAGATGGCTCACAGCGGCGAAGGCGCCGTCGTGCTCCTCGTGCGTCATCGTGACGACGTTGGCGCCGATGCCGCTCCACACCTGCGTGGCCCGCTGCACGTTGGAGCGAAGCGTGGTCTTCACCGGGGTCAGCACCACCTGGCGGCCGGCGAAGAGCGATGCCTCGGCATGCTCGATGCCCGAAAGCTCCTTGCCGGCGATGGGGTGCGCCGGCACGAAGCTCGCGAACTGACGCTGCAGGCCGTTGCGCGCAGCCTCGATCACGTCGCCCTTGGTCGAGCCCACGTCCATCACCAGCGTTTCGCTCGAGATGCCATGGCGGATGGCCTTGAAGGTAGCTTCGGAAGCAGCCACCGGCACCGCCAGCAGCACGATGTCGGCACCCGACACCGCCAGCAGCGCCGAGGGCGCCGCCACGTCGATCACGCCGAGCTGGCGCGCCCGCTCGGTGGTGGAGGGCGACTTGCTGTAGCCCACCACCCGTTTCACCAGTTTCGCGCGCTTGAGTGCGAGCGCGAAGGAGCCGCCCATCAGGCCGCAGCCGATCAGTCCCAGTTGTTCGAACATGCTGTCTCTGTGTGTCCGCCTGCCGCTCAGGCCTTGACGGGGTAGGCGCCGAGCACCTTGTAGAAGGCGCAGAGGCCGCGCAGCTCGGCCAGCGCGGCAGCCACGTTGGGCTGCGAGGGGTGGCCGTCGAGGTCGATGTAGAAGTAGTACTCCCACTGGCCCGTGCGCGCGGGGCGCGACTCGAAGCGCGTCATCGAGACGTTGTTGAGCTTCAGCGGCACAAGCAGGTCGTGCACCGCGCCGGGCCGGTTGGGCACCGAGACGATCAGGCTCGTGCAGTCGCGGCCCGAGGCCGGCGGCATGGCCAGCGTCTGCGGCAGGCAGATCACCGAGAAACGGGTGCGGTTGTACGAGTCGTCCTGGATCGCGTGCGCCACGATGTGCAGGCCGAAGCGCGTGGAGGCGCGTTCGCCGGCCAGCGCGGCCCACTTGGGATTGGTGGCCGCCAGACGCGCGCCCTCGGCGTTGCTCGACACGGCGCGGCGCTCGGCGTTGGGCAGATGCTTGGACAGCCAGGTCTGGCACTGCGCCAGCGCCTGCGGATGGGCCAGCACCGCCTCGACGCCTTCGAGCGAGTTGCTGCTGCGCAGCAGGTGGTGGCGAATCAGCAGGCTGACCTCGCCGACGACGTGCGTGGGCGAATGCAGGAACAGGTCGAGCGAGCGGGTGACCACGCCCTCGGTCGAGTTCTCGACGCCGACCACGCCGTACTGGGCGCTGCCCGCGGCGGTGGCGTGGAACACCTCGTCGAAGCTGGCGCAGTAGATCAGGTCTGCGGCGCCCCCGAAGTACTCGATGGCGGCCTGTTCGCAGAAGGTGCCTTCGGGGCCGAGCACGGCCACGCGCTGTGGCGATTCGAGCGCCAGGCAGGCCGACATGATCTCGCGCCAGATGGCGGCCACGTGGATGTCCTTGAGCGGGCCGCCATTGCTCTTCTGCATCTTGTCGATGACCTGCGCCACGCGGTCGGGGCGGAAGTACGGCGTGCCCTCGCGCTTCTTGACCTCGCCGACCAGCTCGGCCACGTGGGCCCGCTCGTTGAGCAGGCTCAGCAGTCGCTGGTCGAGCGAGTCGATCTGCACGCGCAGATCGGCCAGGCTTTCGGAATTGTCGGGAGAAGAGGAGGGTGGGGTGGGTGCGGAGGCGGTCATCGGTGCGAGCGGCTGGGCATGCGCCTAGGCATGCGATCGCTCGAATTCTCGCATGTAGGCCACCAGAGCCTGCACCCCTGCCAGCGGCATGGCGTTGTAAATGCTCGCGCGCATGCCCCCGACCGACTTGTGCCCCTTCAGCTGCAGCAGCCCGGCTTCGCGCGCGCCGGCCAGGAAGGCCTCGTTGCGGCTTTCGTCGGCCAGGAAGAAGGGCACGTTCATGCGCGAACGGCAGCTCGGGTCGATGCGGCTGGCGTAGAAGTCGGAGCCGTCGATGAAGTCGTACAGCAGCTTCGCCTTGGCGATGTTGCGCTGCTCCATGGCGGCGACACCGGTGTACTCGCCCTCGGTCTGCTCCAGCAGCCACTTGAACGTGAGCCCCGCCATGTAAATGCCCCAGGTCGGCGGGGTGTTGTACATGGACTGGTTGTCGGCCACGGTCTTGTAGTTGAAGGCGCTCGGGCAGATCTCTAGCGCGTGGCCGAGCAGGTCGTCGCGCACGACCACGATGGTCAGCCCGGCGGGCCCGAGGTTCTTCTGGGCGCCGCCGAAGGCCAAGCCCACGCGGCTCCAGTCGACGCTGCGCGAGGCGACGTGCGAGGAGAAATCGATGATCAGCGGCGCGCTGCTGCCGAGCGCGGCCAGGTCGGGCAGCTGCTGGAATTCGATGCCGTTGATGGTCTCGTTCGAGCACACGTGCACGTACGAGGCATCCTTGGAGAGCTGCCAGGTCGCGGGATCGGGCAGCTTCGTGTGCTGGTTGTCGGCATTGCTGGCGGCCACGCGCGCGTCGCAGTAGCGCTGGGCCTCCTTGTGCGACTTGGTGCTCCAGCTGCCGGTGATGACGAAGTCCGCGGCCTTGCCGCGCGACAGGTTCAGCGGAACGATGGCGTTCTCGCCGAGCCCGCCGCCCTGCATGAACAGGATGTGGAAGTTCGAGGGAATCGCCAGCAGCGTGCGGAGGTCGGCTTCGGCTTGCGTACAGATCGAGCCGAACTCCTTGCCGCGATGGCTCATCTCCATCACGCTCATGCCGCTGCCCTGCCAGTCGAGCATTTCGGCGGCAGCGCGCTGCAGCACCGCCTCCGGCATGGCAGCCGGACCGGCCGAGAAGTTGTAGGGGCGCTTGCCGGCCGGCGTCTGCTGCTGGGTCACGTTTCTCTTACTTCTTGGCTGGGGCCTTGGCAGGTGCCTTGGCGGGGGCTGCGCCACCGTCGGTGGGGGCGCCGAGTGCCTTGGCGACGGCGGTGTCGAGCGCCTGCATCTTGGGCTCGACCGAAGAGCGCGTTTCGGACACGAGCTTTTCCGTCAGGGCAGTCTGCATCTTGGGGTTCAGTTCCTGGTACTTCTTGCTCAGCGGCGAGTTGATCCAGGCCAGCAGTTGCTTGAGTTCGTCTTCGCTGAAGTTCTGCTCCATCAGCGGGGTCAGGGCGCCCGGTGCCAGCTGTACGGCCTTGTCGCGCACGATGGGGTAGGTCTCGTCGAAGTACTTCTTCAGCTCGGCGTCGGCTGCCTTGGCGGCTGCTTCGCGCTTGGCTTCAGGCACCTGCGTCTGCAGGTACTGCGAACCCGCCTGTGCGATCGGGGCGCTCGATTGCTCGACCAGGCCACGAGCCAGCGATTCGATGCCGGGGCGCTGGATGTCGATGAACTGCTTGATGAGCGTGGCCTTGTCCTGGGCCATGGCGGCCATCGAGCTGCTTGCCAGGGCGACCGTCAGAAGTGCGAGTTTGATTTTTTTCACTGAGGATTCTCCGTTGAAGATGAGGAAGTATCGTCTGCGTCAGGCTCGGTTTCGCCGTTCGCGTCGTTTTCGACGATACGTTGTAGCCCGCTGAGTTTGGCGCCTTCGTCGAGACCGATCAGCGTAACGCCTTGCGTCGCGCGACCCATTTCACGAATCTCGGCCACCCGGGTGCGCACCAGCACGCCCTTGTCGGTGATGAGCATGATCTCATCATCCGCATGAACGAGAGTGGCGGCAACGACCTTGCCGTTGCGCTCACTCTGTTGAATCGCGATCATGCCCTTGGTTCCCCGGCCATGGCGGGTGTATTCGGTAATGCTTGTTCGCTTTCCGTAACCATTTTCGGTGGCTGTGAGCACGCTCTGCTGCTCGTCCTCGGCCACCAGCATCGCGATCACGCCCTGTCCGGCCTCGAGCGACATGCCGCGCACGCCACGGGCATTGCGGCCCAGCGGGCGGACGTCTTCCTCGTCGAAGCGCACGGCCTTGCCGCCGTCGCTGAAGAGCATCACGTCGTGCTTGCCGTCGGTGAGCGCGGCGCCGATCAGGTAGTCGCCCTCGTCGAGGTTCACGGCGATGATGCCGCCCTTGCGCGGGTTGCTGAACTCGTCGAGCGCGGTCTTCTTTACCGTGCCCATCGAGGTGGCCATGAACACGTACTGGTCGGCCGGGAAGTTGCGCTTGTCGCCGGTCAGCGCCAGCGCGACGTTGATCTTCTCGCCTTCCTGCAGCGGGAACATGTTGACGATCGGGCGCCCGCGCGAGCCGCGCGAACCCGCCGGCACTTCCCACACCTTGAGCCAGTAGAGCCGGCCGCGGTTGGAGAAGCACAGGATGTAGTCGTGCGTGTTGGCGATGAAGAGCTGGTCGATCCAGTCGTCATCCTTGGTGGTGGTGGCCTGCTTGCCGCGGCCGCCGCGCTTCTGCGCTCGGTACTCGCCCAGCGGCTGGCTCTTGATGTAGCCGCTGTGAGAGAGCGTGACCACCATGTCTGTCGGCGTGATCAGGTCTTCGGTCGAGAGGTCGTAGGCGCTGTGCTCCACCTGGCTGCGGCGCGCACCGGTCTTCGACTGGCCGAACTCCTGCTTGAGGGTGCCGAGTTCATCGCCGATGATGGTCGAGACGCGTTCGGGCTTGGCCAGGATGTCGAGCAGGTCGTCGATCTCGGCCATGACTTCCTTGTACTCGGCAACGATCTTGTCCTGCTCGAGGCCGGTCAGGCGCTGCAGGCGCATCTGCAGGATTTCCTGGGCCTGCGTTTCCGACAGGCGGTAGAGGCCATCGTTGCCCATGCCGAACTCGCGCTCGAGGCCCTCGGGGCGGTAGTCGTCGGCATTGACCACGCCGCCGTCGGCGCGCGTGCGCGTGAGCATCTCGCGCACCAGCTTGCTGTCCCAGCTGCGCGTCATGAGTTCGGCCTTGGCCACGGGCGGCGTTGGCGACTCGCGGATGATGCGGATGAACTCGTCGATGTTCGCCAGCGCCACCGCCAGGCCTTCGAGCACATGGCCGCGCTCGCGGGCCTTGCGCAGGTTGAAGACCGTGCGGCGGGTAACCACCTCGCGGCGGTGCTGCAGGAAGACCTCGATCAGGTCCTTCAGGTTGCACAGCTTCGGCTGGCCGTCGACCAGCGCGACCATGTTGATGCCGAAGGTGTCCTGCAGCTGGGTCTGCTTGTAGAGGTTGTTGAGCACCACCTCGGGCACTTCGCCTCGCTTGAGCTCGATGACCAGGCGCATGCCCGACTTGTCGGACTCGTCCTGGATGTGGCTGATGCCCTCGATCTTCTTCTCGTGCACCAGCTCGGCCATGCGCTCCTGCAGCGTCTTCTTGTTGACCTGGTAGGGGAGCTCGTCGACGATGATTGCCTGGCGCTGGCCGCGGTCGATGTCCTCGAAGTGGCACTTGGCGCGCATCACGACCTTGCCGCGGCCGGTGCGGTAGCCGTCCTTCACGCCATTGATGCCGTAGATGATGCCGGCGGTGGGGAAGTCGGGTGCGGGCACGATCTCCATCAGCTCGTCGATGCTGGCCTGCGGGTTGCGCAGCAGGTACAGGCAGGCGTCCACGACCTCGTTCAGGTTGTGCGGCGGGATATTCGTGGCCATGCCGACCGCAATACCGCCGGAGCCATTGACCAGCAAATTCGGCAGCTGGCTCGGCAACACCTTGGGCTCTTTTTCGGAGCCGTCGTAATTGTCCTGGAAGTCGACGGTTTCCTTGTCGATATCGGCCAGCATTTCGTGCGCAATTTTGGCCAGCCGGATTTCCGTATACCGCATTGCGGCCGCGTTGTCTCCATCGACGGACCCGAAGTTGCCCTGGCCGTCGACCAGCATGTGGCGCATCGAGAAGTCCTGGGCCAAGCGCACGATGGTGTCGTAGACCGACTGGTCGCCGTGCGGGTGGTACTTACCGATCACGTCGCCGACGATACGGGCGGACTTCTTGTACGGGCGGTTCCAGTCGTTGTTGAGCTCGTGCATCGCGTAGAGCACGCGGCGGTGCACCGGCTTGAGGCCGTCACGGGCATCGGGAAGCGCTCGGCCCACGATCACGCTCATGGCGTAATCGAGATAGCTGCTGCGCATTTCCTCTTCGAGACTGATGGGCAGGGTTTCTTTTGCGAACGAGGTCATGAGCAAGGGGCTGGCGGCAGGAAGGCGAAATTTTACGCTGTGAGGGGTGTCGCACCGCCGCAACACAAGGCGCCTATTCCGCCTCCGTCCTACGCTTCCGGGCCGTCCTGCGGGCTGTTTGCCAAAGACCCTATGGCACAATCGCCTCAACGTTTTGGGTGGTGGTCACTTAAAGCGTCCTTGATTCGCAGCGCGGCTGCGGCTTTTTCCCCAAGAGGAGAACCATGAAGAAACTGAATAAAGTGGCGATGATGTTTGCAGTCGCTGCGCTCGCCACTGCCGCCGGCGCGCAGACCCGTGTCACCGCTGCGGACGGCGGTCCTACGATCGACAACTGGCAAAACGGCACCGGCGAACTGGTTTGGAAGAACGGCACGAATGAACTGTGCTGGCGCGATGCCAACTGGACGCCTGCTACGGCTGCCGCCGGTTGCGACGGTGCTCTGGTTCCTGCGGCTCCCGCTGCCGTGGCTCCGACCCCCGGCGCCCCGACCCCCCCGCCCGCTGCACAAGTCGCCGCTTCGAAGGTGACCTTCGCTGCTGACGCCTTCTTCGACTTCGACAAGTCGGTTCTGAAGCCCGAAGGCCGCGCCAAGCTGACCGACCTGGTCGAGAAGATCCGTGGCGTCAACCTGGAAGTCATCATCGCTGTCGGCCACACCGACTCGATCGGTACCGACGCCTACAACCAGCGTCTGTCGGTGCGCCGCGCCGAAGCCGTCAAGGCCTTCCTGGTCTCGAAGGGCATCGAACGCAACCGCGTCTACACCGAAGGCAAGGGCAAGAAGCAGCCTGTGGCTGACAACCGCACCAAGGAAGGCCGCGCCAAGAACCGTCGCGTGGAAATCGAAGTGGTCGGCACCCGCGCCAACTAATCGATCGATTCCCATCGACAATGAAACCCCGCTTCGGCGGGGTTTTTTTATGGCCGCCGAATTCACGATTGATCTTCGGTAAAGGCTGACCGATGTTTAACGGACATCGCTCGTTTCATAATCGCTTCATGACAGAAAACCTGAATGCGGATCCGGCCGAACTGGCCAAGTTTTCAGAGCTCGCTCACCGCTGGTGGGATTTGGAAAGCGAATTTCGCCCGCTGCATGAAATCAATCCATTGCGCTTGGAATGGATTGACGGTATTGCTCCAATTTCGCAACGTCGCGTACTGGATATTGGTTGCGGCGGCGGCATTCTGGCCGATTCGATGGCCCGCAAGGGGGCCGAGGTCCTGGGAATCGACCTGGCAGGCAGGGCGCTCAAGGTGGCGCAGCTGCACGCCCTCGAGGCCGGCACCAAGGGCGTGAAGTACCGCGAGATCAGCGCCGAAGCACTGGCTGCGGAACAGCCCGGGAGTTTCGACGTCGTCACCTGCATGGAGATGCTCGAGCATGTGCCGCAGCCGGCCTCGGTGATCCAGGCCTGCGCCTCTCTTGTGAAACCGGGCGGATGGGTGTTCTTCTCGACGATCAACCGCAACCTGAAGGCCTTCATGCTGGCGATCGTGGGCGCGGAGTACGTGCTCGGCATGCTGCCGCGTGGTACCCATGAATATGCAAAACTGATCCGGCCCAGCGAACTGGCCGGCTACTGCCGTGCGGCCGGCCTCGATCTGCGGCACACCCGCGGGCTGGAGCACAACCCCCTGACCCGGCGCTACTGGCTCAGCGACGACACGAGCGTCAACTACATGTTCGCCACGCAGAAGCCGGGACCGCAAGGATGATGGGCGTCGAGACAAAGGCCGTGCTGTTCGACCTCGACGGCACGTTGATCGACAGCGCCCCCGACCTGGGGGCCGCTGCCGACAAGATGCGCACCGATCGCGGCCTCGACTCTCTCCCGCTGGAGCGCTACCGTCCCATGGCCGGGGCGGGCGCGCGCGGCATGCTTGGCGTGGCGTTCGGCATCACGCCGGAGTCGCCGGAGTTCCCCGGGCTGCGCGAAGAGTTCTTCGTGGCCTATGAGCGCCGCATGCTGCTCAATACCCGGGTGTTCGACGGCATCCAGGCGCTGATCGAGGCACTGCGCGAGCGCGGGCTCCTGTGGGGTGTCGTCACCAACAAGTCGATGCGCTTCACCGATCCGCTCACGCGGGCCATTCCGCTCTTCGGGAGCGCGGGCGCCGTGGTGAGCGGCGACACCACGCCGTTCGCCAAGCCGCATCCCGAGCCCCTGCATGAGGCGGCGCGTCGGCTCGGGGTGCCTTCCGAATCGTGCATCTACGTGGGCGACGACGAGCGCGACATCATCGCGGGCCGTGCAGCGGGCATGCGCACGGTCGCTGCGACATACGGCTACATGGGCACCCAGGCCGATTCGACGCTCTGGGAAGCCGATGCTTCGATAACTTCACCCCTCGAGCTCTTGAAGTTGCTCGATAGCGCCTAAAATACGCTTTCCTTGGGGCTGCACTGGTTTCGACGTGGGTTCGGAGTCGCAGCGGGGCATGTCGAGCTGAATGCGCTCGTAAAACAGATTCAAACAAACTAACTGCAAACGACGAACGTTTCGCACTCGCTGCTTAATTGCCAGTGAGCCTTGCAACAGTTGGCCGATGGGCTGGGCAAGGGGGTCTGGAGCAATCCTGACCTCCCGGCTGCAAGGATAACTACATGGGCTGGCTCCGATCCGGGTACCTTGGGTCGGGGCGAGAAAATAGGGTGCTGGCGTCCGGTTTAGCGTGTGACTGCGCGACTCCGGAAGCGAGATTCAAAACAGATCACTAAACATGTAGAACTGCGCGATGAAGGCTTGCGGACGGGGGTTCAAATCCCCCCAGCTCCACCAACATAACGTCCGAGGGCGTTCACTGAAGTCTGGTGAACGCCCTTTTTCATTGGGAGATCGCCCGATGGTGGTCCGATGAAATCCGACGAAGTCCATTGGCAGCCAAGCCAAAAGCGGGGAACAGACCGGGGAACATAGGGAAGAATTTGAGACTTTCGGGGTATTTGTTCCCCGGTTGCCCTGATCTTCGGACTGCCCCACCCATGTTGACCGACAAACACTGCAAGAACGCCGCCTGTCCGCCAGACAAGAAGCGTGCGCGCTTCACTGACTCCTCTGGCTTGTATCTGGAGGTGAGTCCCGCCGGCTCGAAGCGGTGGTTCTGGAAGACCTATGCGAATGGGAAAGAGGGGCGGATGGCTCTGGGCAGCTATCCAACGATGAGCTTGGCGGAGGCGCGAAAGGCCCGAGACACCGCCAAGGTTCAGAAGGCGGACGGTATCGATCCGATCCAGGCGCGTAAAGTGCAGAAGCTCAAGGCGACCAACCCCGCGGCGACACCTTCAGCGTGGTTGCCATGGAGTGGTACGGGAAGCAGAAGGATCAGTGGAGCGCCGGCCATGCGGAGCGCGCGCTGCGCCAGTTCGAGCGTGACCTGTTCCCTTGGCTGGGCGGGCGTCGATTGGCCGAGATTGAGCCTGTGGGGCTTCTAGCGACGCTCCGCAAGGCGGAGGAGCGTGGTGCGATCGAGACGGCTGATCGAGGCCTGATGCTGGCTCGACAGGTGTGGCGTTATGGAGTGGCTACCGGTAGGGCGAGTCGCGACATCACGGCCGACCTGAAGGGGGCGCTATAGCCATACAGGGGCCGACATTTCGCCGCGATAACCGATCCGACGGAGCTTAGCAAGTTGTTGCGTGCGATTCGTGCCTACAAAGGCGGTCCGATCGTCCGGGCGGCGCTGCAACTCGCTCCATGCTGTTCCAGCGGCCGGGTGAGTTGCGAGCCGCTGCCTGGACAGAGGTGGACCTCGATGCGGCGCTCTGGACCATTCCTGCTACGAGGATGAAGCGGGAGAAGGCTGGCAAGGAGCATGGCAGCCCGCACCTGGTTCCGCTTCCGACGCAGGCCGTGAAAGTGCTACGTGACTTACATCCTCTGACAGGGCATGGTGCTCTCGTTTTTCCGGGAGAGCGCAGTCATGAACGACCGATCTCCGAGAATTCTGTTCGGACGGCACTGATTGCCATGGGCTACATCGCGCAGGTTCAGACCTGGCATGGCTTTCGGGCAACGGCACGGACCATGTTGGCGGAGCGGCTGGACTGTGATCCATTGGTCATTGAGGCCCAGCTTGCGCATGCCGTCAAGGATGCCAATGGCCGGGCCTACAACCGGACGCAGTACATGC
>NZ_RXFT01000007.1 GCF_003952165.1 Variovorax guangxiensis
GCAAGCGGCCCTTTTCTTTTTGCCTTGCTTCGTGCGATGCGTCAGGCCGCCACCGCCTGTGCCTGCTCGCGCACGGGCGCGCCGCTGGCCATGCGCACGCACAGGTCGAATGCCTGCTGCAGCCCCTCGATCTTCGCGATGCCCTTGCCCGCGATGTCGAATGCGCTGCCGCTGGCCGAGGTGGCCACCGGCACCGGCAGGCCGCCGTGCAGCGTCACGCCCTGCTCGAAGCCCATGAGCTTCATCGCGATCTGGCCCTGGTCGTGGTACATCGACACCACAGCATCCACGTCGCCGCGCCGCGCACCGATGAACACCGTGTCGGGCGAGAAGGGGCCGCGCGCATCGAGGCCCTCGGCGCGCAGTTGCTCGATGGCGGGCGCGATGATCTCGATCTCCTCCATGCCGATGGAGCCGCCGTCGCCCGCGTGCGGGTTGAGCCCGGTCACCGCGATGCGCGGATGCGCCACGCCCGCGCGCCGCAAGGCGCTGGCGATGATCTTCACCGCGTCGCTCACGCCCTGCACCGTGATGTGGCTGGCCACGTCCTTCAGCGGGATGTGCGAGGTCACGCGCGATGTCCACAGCGAGCCCGTGAGGTTGAACTCGCAGACGAAGCCTTCCACCGCGAAGCGCTCCTGCATGTAGCGCAGCTCGTCCTCGTGCACCAGGCCGCCCAGGCGCAGCGAATGCTTGTTGAGCGGCGCGAAGAGGATGCCTTCGGCCTGTTCGCGCCGAACCGCCAGCGTGGCCAGTTCCAGCGCCTCGAACGAGGCCAGGCCCGAGCGTTCGTTCGACTCGCCGAGCACCGGCTCGCGACCCTCCATCCAGTCCATGGCGAGGAGGGTGGGGCGCCCGTCCTCGAAGCGCACTGCATCGAGGCTGTCGACCCGCAGCGGGTTCAGCTTTTCGCCCGCGATGCGCTCGCCGGACGCGAGCACGACCGGGTCGGCGATCAGCAGCACGCGCGCGGCGCCGAGATTGCGCTGCCGCGCGAGCAGCTTCACCGCCATCTCGGGGCCGATGCCGCTCGGGTCGCCGAGCAGCACGGCGATGCGCGGCTTGGCGGAAGTCGTGCCTGAAGTCTTGGGGGAGGGAAGAGACATGGTGTCGGTCGGATACGGTTGAAGGGCAGGGAGAAAAGAGAAGGAATCAGGAGAAGGAGCCGGCCGCCTCATTCGGCCTTGATGTTGGCGTCGCGCACGAGCTGGCCGTAGTGGTCGAACTCCTGCCGGTTCATCGCCGCGAAGGGTTCGCCGGTCAGGCCACCGGGCTCGCCGCCCAGCGCCTTGATGCGCGCCTGCACGTCGGCCAGCTTCAAGGTGCGCGAGAGCTCGGCGCTCAGCCGCTCCACCGCGGGGCGCGGCGTGCCGGCCGTGACGTAGAGGCCATACCAGGTGGACACGTCGGCGCCCTTGATGCCCTGCTCGGCCAGCGTGGGCACGTCGGGCAGCTCGGGCGAGCGCTGCGGCGCGCTCACTGCGAGTGCGCGGAACTTGCCGGCCTTGATCTGGCCCATGGCCGAGGAGGTGCTGTCGAACATCATGTCGACCTCGCCCGCGATGATGTCGACGTGCGCCTGCGAGCTGCCCTTGTAGGGCACGTGGATCGACTTCATTCCCGTCGCCAGGTTGAAGGCCTCGCCGCCCACGTGCTGCGTGCTGCCGATGCCGGAAGAGGCGTACTTGAAGCCGCCGGGCTTCGCGGCCATGGCCGCCACCAGGTCCTTCACCGACCTGTAGGGCGAATTGGCGGACACGACCAGCACGTTGGGCATCACGGCGACCAGGCCCACGGGCTGCAGGTCTTTCAGCGGGTCGTACTTGAGCTTGAGGATGTGCGGTGCCACCGCCTGTGCCGTGTTGGTGGCCAGCAGCAGCGTGGCGCCATCTGCCGGCGCTCGGGCCGTGAGCTCGCCCGCGATGGTGTTGGAGGCGCCCGGCCGGTTCTCGACCACCACGGGCTGCTTGAGCGCGGGCGAGAACTTGTCGGCCAGCACGCGCGCCAGGATGTCGGTGCCGCCGCCGGGGGAGGCGCCGACCATGATGCGCATCGGCTTGTCGGGATAGGCCGGCTGCTGTGCGCCGGCTGGCGCCGCCGTGAGCAGCATGGTGGCCGCCAACCCTGCCGCGCGGGCGAGAAAAGAGGGCTTCATCGGGTCTGTCTCCTGCTTGTAGTGGGGCTAGCGTACGGAGCATCGTCCGCGCGATCCAATCGAAAAAGCCTGCGGATCCATATACTTTTGTGCATGACCCAAGGCCCCTCCGACGCCTCGCTGATGCTCCTCGTGCGGCCGCGCCAGCTGCTCCTGCTGGCCCGGCTCGACACCCATCGCCACCTCGGCCGGGCGGCCGAAGCTATGAATATCAGCCAGCCGGCGGCCACCAAGCTGCTGCAGCAGCTGGAGGATTCGCTCGGCGAAAAGCTCTTCGAGCGCCTGGCGCGCGGCATGGAGCCCACGCCCTACGGCGAGATCCTGATCCGCTACGCCCGCCGCGTGCTCAGCGATTTCGGCACCGCCCGCGAGGAGATGCTGGCCCTGCGCTCGGGCCTCAGCGGCGCACTGCGCGTGGGCAGCGTGCCGGGCGCGGTGCCGCAGCTGCTGGCGCCGGCGCTGGTGGAATACCACCGCCGGCACCCGCAGGTGGCGGTGTCGATCGTCGTCGAGACCAGCGACGTGATCCAGGCGCAGCTGGAGCAGGGCGACGTCGATTTCGTGCTGGGCCGCCTCACCGACGGCCACGACGAGGCGAAGTACGCGAGCGTGCCGCTCCTGGGCGAGTCGCAGGTGGTGGTGGTGCGCGCGGCCCACCCGGTGTTCGAGCGCGGCAACGTCACGCTGGCCGAGATGGCGGGCTGGTCTTGGGTGCTGCAGCCGCCGGGCTCGCCGCAGCGCGGGCGCTTCGAGGCGGCGATGCGCGAGGCGGGCATACGGGAGCGGCTGGACATCATCGAAACGGCATCGCCCATCGCCATCACCGCCTTGCTGGAGAACTCCGACATGGCGGCCGTGATGCCCGCCTCGCAGGCCGGCCACTACGCCCGTCTCGGCGTGCTGCGCGTGGTGCCGGTGGAGCTGCCGGTGCGCGTGCCGCCGATCTGCCTGATCACCCGCACCGACCGGGCGCTGTCGCCCGCGGCGGCGCAGCTGCGGCGCCAGCTGCTGGGCGGAGCCTGAAGCCTTTGTGCTGCTGTTTTCCATGCTGTATTGCGTTAACTAGGGAATTCACTAGCCAACTGGTGCATGAAAGTACTGGTGATGGCGGCGGCAGTACCAAAACCGAAGGCGTGCTTCTCCAGAATTCGCGGCACGGCGACCCGACAGGAACAGGGCGTCGCTCACCTCTAGGAGACAAATATGAAGCGTTTTCTGAAAGCGGGCCTCGTCCTCGCACTCATCGGTACGGGCGTCGTCTCGCAGGCCGCCACCGAGCTCGTGATCGCGACCGTGAACAACGGCCACATGATCGAGATGCAGAAGCTCACCCCCTTCTTCGAGAAGGCCAACCCCGACATCAAGCTCAAGTGGGTCACGCTGGAAGAAGGCACGCTGCGCCAGCGCGTGACCACCGACATCGCCACCAAGGGCGGCCAGTTCGACGTGATGACCATCGGCCTGTACGAGACGCCGATCTGGTCGAAGAAAGGCTGGCTCAAGCCCATCGCCACCGACGCCGCCTACGACGTGGACGACCTGCTGCCCGCCATCCGCGACGGCCTGTCGAACGAGGGCAAGCTCTACGCAGCGCCCTTCTACGGCGAGAGCTCCATGCTCATGTACCGCAAGGACCTGGCCGACAAGGTGGGCGTGAAGTTCCCCGAGCAGCCCACCTGGGCGCAGGTGAAGGAGTTCGCCGACAAGGCCAACGATCCGAAGGCGGGCGTGTACGGCATGTGCCTGCGCGGCAAGCCGGGCTGGGGCGACAACATGGCCTTCCTGACCACGCTGGTCAACACCAACGGCGGCCAGTGGTTCGACATGCAGTGGAAGCCGCAGATCGACACCAAGCCCTGGAAGGACGCGATCACCTTCTACGTCGACCTGATGAAGAAGGACGGCCCTCCGGGCGCCTCGGCCAACAGTTTCAACGAGAACCTCGCGCTCTTCAACGAAGGCAAGTGCGCGGCCTGGGTGGACGCGACCATCGCGGCCTCTTTCATCAGCGACCCGAAGCAGTCGAAGGTGGCCGACAAGGTGGCCTTCGCGCAGGCGCCCACCGCCGCCACGCCCAAGGGCGCCAACTGGCTGTGGTCGTGGAACCTCGCCATCCCGGCCAGCTCGACCAAGGACGAGGCGGCGCAGAAGTTCATCAAGTGGGCCACGTCGAAGGACTACATCGCCCTCGTGGCCAAGGAAACCGGCTGGGCCTCGGTGCCGACCGGCACGCGCAAGTCGACGTATGCGAACCCCGAGTTCCAGAAGGTCGCCAAGTTCGCCGCGGCCGAGAAGAAGGCGATCGACAGCGCGAACCTGACGGACAGCACGCTGCCGAAGTCGCCGTACGTGGGGGTGCAGTACGCGGCCATTCCGGAGTTCCAGGCGATCGGCGTGGCGGTGGGGCAGCAGATGAGCGCGGCGCTGTCGGGCAAGGTCACGGTCGACCAGGCGCTGAAGACTTCGCAGACGGCGGCGGAGCGCGAGATGAAGAAGGCGGGGTATTACAAGTAAACCCCCAGGCTTCGCGCACTTCGTGTCGCTACGCCAACCCCCTTGCAGGGGGCACTGCCAGCGGACCGGCAAAGCCGGATCCGCGGCAGTCCTGACCTAACTCCCAGGGACTCGAAAAATGAAAAGACTCCTGCCACGCGCCCTCATGGCGCCCGCCGTGCTCACGCTCTTCCTCTGGATGATCGTGCCGCTGGTGATGACGTTGTACTTCTCGTTCGTGAACTACAACCTCATGCAGCCCGGCGAGCGCACCTTCGCGGGCATCGAGAACTTTCACTACTTCATCACCGACCCCGACTTCTGGCCGGCCACGTGGAACACGCTGCTGCTGATCGGCAGCGTGATCGTCATCACGGTGGTGCTGGGCGTGCTGCTCGCGCTGCTGGTGAACGAGCCCTTCCCGGGGCGCGGCATCGTGCGGGTGCTGCTGATCTCGCCCTTCTTCGTCATGCCCGCTGTCAACGCGCTGCTGTGGAAGCACATGATGATGAACCCCATCTACGGCATCCTGGCCGACGTGTGGCGCGCCTTCGGCGCCGAGCCTGTCGACTGGCTCACCGACGTGCCGCTGCTGTCGGTGATCATCATGGTGGCCTGGCAGTGGCTGCCTTTTGCCTGCCTGATCTTCATCACCTCGCTGCAGTCGCTCGACCGCGAGCAGATGGAGGCCGCGCGCATGGACGGCGCGAGCGCCGTCCAGCGCTTCTTCTATCTCACCATCCCGCACCTCGCGCGCCCCATGGCGGTGGTGATCATGATCGAGATGATCTTCCTGCTCAGCGTGTTCGCCGAGATCGCCATCACCACCAACGGCGGCCCGGGCAACGAGAGCACGAACATGACCTACATGATCTTCAAGCAGTCGCTCATGAACTTCGACGTGGGCGTGGCTTCGGCGGGTGCGCTCTTCGCGGTGGTGCTGGCCAACATCGTGGCCGTGTTCCTGATCCGCATCATCGGCAAGAACCTCGACTGAGGGGGCGCACACCATGCAACAGACACAAGCTCCCAGCAACTTCCTGCCACAGCTGCTGCGCACCGTCGGCGCGTGGGCCGTCGCGCTGCTGCTGTTCTTTCCGCTCGGCTGGCTGTTCCTCACGGCCTTCAAGACGGAGCTGCAGGCGATCCATGTACCGCCGCTCTTCATTTTCGAGCCCACGCTCGACAACTTCGGCGAGGTGCAGCGCCGCAGCGACTACCTGCTGTACGCGCGCAACTCGCTCATCACGAGTCTCGGCTCGACCATCCTGGGCCTGCTGATCGCGGCGCCGGCCGCGTACTCGATGGCCTTCTTCCGCACGAAGAAGACGCGCGACATCCTGATGTGGATGCTCTCCACCAAGATGATGCCGGCCGTGGGCGCGCTGGTGCCGATCTACGTGATCGCGCAGACCGCGGGCCTCTTGGATTCGCTCACCGCGCTGACCATCGTGTTCACGCTGTCGAACCTGCCGATCATGGTGTGGATGCTCTACAGCGCCTTCAAGGACATCCCGCCCGAGATCCTGGAGGCCGCGCGCATGGACGGCGCCAGCCTCTGGACCGAGTTCCGCCATGTGGTGATGCCGCTGTCGGTGGGCGGGCTCGCATCCACCGGCCTGCTGTGCCTGGTGCTGAGCTGGAACGAGGCCTTCTGGGCGCTCAACCTCAGCTCGGCCAAGGCCGGCACGCTGGCCACGCTCATCGCCTCCTACTCCAGCCCCGAGGGCCTGTTCTGGGCCAAGCTGTCGGCCGCCTCGCTGATGGCCATCGCGCCCATCGTGGTGTTCGGCTGGTTCAGCCAGAAACAACTAGTCCAGGGCCTGACCTTCGGCGCCGTGAAATGAACACCCCCAGTCTTCGCGCACTGCGTGTCGCTTCGCCAACCCCCTCGAGGGGGCGCCGCGCGCTTGCGAACAACGTCGGCGCATCGCTCGCCTGCTGGCAAAACATCAAGGAGTCGTGAATGGCCTACCTCGAACTCAAGAACATCAAGAAGAGCTTTGGTGAAGTCAACATCATCAAGGGCGTCGACCTGCAGATCCAGAAGGGCGAGTTCATCGTCTTCGTCGGGCCCTCGGGGTGCGGCAAGTCGACGCTGCTGCGGCTGATCGCGGGGCTGGAGCCGATCACCAGCGGCAACCTGCTGCTGGACGGCAAGGACATCACCTGGGCACCCTCGGGCAAGCGCGACCTCGCGATGGTGTTCCAGAGCTACGCGCTCTATCCGCACATGAGCGTGTACGACAACATGTCCTTCGCGCTCAAGCTGGCGGGCGTCTCCAAGAGCGAGATCAAGACGAAGGTGGAGTACGCGGCGAAGACGCTGAACCTCACGCAGTACCTCGACCGCACGCCCAAGGACCTCTCCGGCGGGCAGCGCCAGCGCGTGGCCATCGGCCGCGCCATCGTGCGGGCGCCGAAGGTGTTCCTGTTCGACGAGCCGCTTTCGAACCTCGACGCCGCACTGCGCGGCAACACGCGCGTGGAGATCCACAAGCTGCACCGCGCGCTGGGCGCGACCACCATCTACGTGACGCACGACCAGGTCGAGGCCATGACGCTGGCCGACCGCGTGGTGGTGCTGAAGGACGGGCTGATCGAGCAGGTCGGCACGCCGCTGGAGCTGTACGACCGCCCGGCCAACCAGTTCGTGGCGCAGTTCATCGGCATGCCGTCGATGAACATGGTGGCGGCGAACGCCATTCCTTCCTTTTCCGCAGCCACCGGCGGGCGCCTGCCGGCAGACGGCTTCCTGGGCGTGCGCCCCGAGGGGTTGCGCGTGCATCCGAAGCAGGGTGCGCCAGTGTCCGACGTGCTGGGCCGCGTCGAGCTGGTCGAGGCGCTGGGTGCCGACACGCTCATCCACGTCGACGTGGGCGGCGTGCCGCTGATCGCGCGGCAGAACGACCGCACGCCGCTGCAGGCCGGCGACGACGTGGCCGTGGAGCTCGATCCGTCGGTGCTGCATCTCTTCAACCGCGAGGGCCGCTCGGTCGCCGCGTGACCTGACCCATCTACTCCTGTCCACCGTCTTTTCAACGGACCTTCTCGTGACCATTGCGCAAACTCCACCGGCTCTTTCCGAGTTCACGGTGCTCCATCTCGGCCTGGGCTCGTTCCACCGCGCCCACCAGGCCGTGTACCTGCAGCGGCTGATCGACGCGGGCGACACCCGCTGGTCGCTCTCGGGCGCCAACATCCGGCCGGACATGGCCGAGGTCGTCGCGGCGCTCGAAGCCCAGGGCGGGCGCTACACGCTCGAAACCGTCTCGCCGGCGGGCGAGTACCGCTACGAAGAGATCGGCGCCATCCGCGAGGTGCTGCCCTGGGAGCGTTCGCTGGCGGGCGTGATCGCGCGCGGCGCGGCGCCTTCGACGCGCATCGTCTCGTTCACCGTGACCGAGGCCGGCTACTACCTCGACGACAAGGGCAAGCTCGATCTCTCCTTCAGCGACCTCGCGGCCGACGTGGAGCGCGCACGGCGCGGCGAGACGGGTGGCGACGGCGTGACCATCTACGGCGCCGTCTGCGCCATCCTGCGTGCGCGCAAGGCCGCGAACGCGGGCCCGCTGACGCTGCTGAACTGCGACAACCTGCGCCACAACGGCGACCGCTTCCGCGCCGGCCTGCTGGAGTTCATCGGCCTGGCGGGCGATGCCGACCTGTTGGCCTGGGTGAACGCGAACACCCGCTGCCCCAACGCCATGGTCGACCGCATCACGCCGCGCCCGCCGCCCGAGTTGCGCGCGCGCGTGAAGGCCGCCACCGGACGCGACGACGCAGCCGCCATCACCGGCGAGAGCTTCATCCAGTGGGTGATCGAAGACGACTTCGTGGCCGGCCGCCCCGACTGGGGCCGCGTGGGCGTGGAGCTGGTCGAGTCGGTGCAGCCGTACGAAGAAGCCAAGATCCGCATCCTCAACGCCACTCACAGCTGCGTGGCCTGGGCGGGCACACTGATCGGGCTGGGCTTCATCCACGAAGGCACGCACGATGCGGCCATCCGCAAGATGGCCTTCAATTACGTCACGGACGACGTCAATCCCTGCCTGAGCCCCAGCCCCATCGACCTTGCGGCCTACCGCGACGTGGTGCTCGACCGCTTCGGCAACCCGGCCATCCGCGACACCAACCAGCGCGTGGCGGCGGACGGCTTCTCGAAGATCCCGGGTTTCATCGCGCCGACGGTGCGCGAGCGCCTCGCGGCCGGCCAGCCCATCGAGAGCGTGGCGATGCTGCCCGCGCTGTTCCTGGCCTTCCTGCAGCGCTGGCACAAGGGCGCGCTGCCCTACGCCTACCAGGACCAGGGCATGGACGAGGCCGTGGCGCACGCGATCTGCGACGCTGCCGACCCTGTGGTCGCGCTGTGTTCCGACGTGGGGCTGTGGGGCAACATCGCGGGCGATGCGCGGCTGATCGATGCCGTGCGCCGCGCGGGAGAACGCGTCGCGCGCTTCGTGCAGGCCGCGGGGCACAAGCCATGAGCGGCAGGCTGCAGGGCAGGCACGTGCTGCTGACCGGCGCGGGCGGCGGCATCGGCCTGGCCGTGGCCGCGGCCTGCATCGCCGAAGGTGCGCGCTGCACGGTGATCGACCGTGCGCCCGCCGCACCCGAGGCCGTGCGCGCGCTGCAGCAGGGCCACCCCGACAGCCTGGCCTACATCGCGGCCGACGTGACCGACACGCAGGCCATCGCGCACATGCTGGCCGAGGCGCAGGTGGCCTTCGGGCCGGTCCACACGCTGTTCAACAACGCGGCGGTGTTCGACCTCGCGCCGCTGCTCGACAGCGACGAGGCTTCGTTCGACCGGCTGTTCGCGGTCAACGTGAAGGGCATGTTCTTCGTGATGCAGGCGGTGCTGCGCCACATGGTGGAGGCCGGCACGCAGGGCGCGTCGGTCATCAACATGGCCTCGCAGGCCGGGCGCCGCGGCGAGGCGCTGGTGTCGCACTACTGCGCGACCAAGGCGGCCGTCATCAGCTACACCCAGAGCGCCGCGCTGGCCATGGCGCCGCACGGCATCCGCGTCAACGGCATCGCTCCCGGTGTGGTCGACACGCCGATGTGGGACCATGTGGACAGCCTGTTCGCCAAGGCCGAAGGACTGCAGCCCGGAGAGAAGAAGCGGCAGGTCGGCCTGGCGGTGCCGCTCGGACGCATGGGCGTGCCGGACGACATCGCGGGGGCGGCGGTGTTCCTCGCCAGCGACGAGGCGCGCTACATCACGGCGCAGACCCTCAATGTCGACGGCGGCAACGTCATGAGCTGAAGACCCGATGAACCAAGACTTCCACCTGTACCTCGACAGCGCCGACATGGCCGAGCTGCAGGCCTGCCTGCCGCACCCGGTGGTGCACGGCGTGACGACCAACCCCACGCTGCTCAGGCGCGCCGGCATCGGCCGCGCCGACGTGCCCGGCCTGCTGCGCCGCTGCATCGAGCTGGGCGCGCGGCAGGTGCAGGCGCAGGTGTATTCGCAGGACGCCGACGGCATGCTGGAGGACGCGCGGGCGCTGCTCGCGCACTTCGCGCCGGGCCAGCTGGTGGTGAAGATCCCGGCCACGCGCCAGGGCTTCGCGGCCGGCGCGCGGCTCATCGAACAGGGTGTGCCCGTTACCTGGACTGCGGTTTACGCGCCCGAGCAGGCCCACTTCGCGGCGCAGCTGGGCGCCGCCTATGCCGCGCCCTACCTCGGCCGCCTGGAAGACTCCGGCGCCGACGGGCTGGGGCTGATCGCGCAGATGCAGGCGCTGGTCGCGCAGCGGCCCGCGTCGGGCACGCGGCTGCTGGTGGCGAGCATCCGCTCGCGCGAGGCGTATCTTTCGCTGCTGAAGATCGGCGTGGGCGCCATCACCATTCCGCCGCGCCTGTTTTCCGAATTGCTCGATCATCCCGCCACGCTGGCCGCGGAAAGCGGCTTCCTCGCCGACGCGCGCGACCTGCCGGCCTGACCGCGCCAGAATCCAGACACCATGCGCATTGCACTCACGGGCGAAGCCCTCATCGATTTCACCGCCAGCGAGGCTGGCACCCTGGCGTTCCTCGGGCACGAGGGCGGTTCGCCGCTCAACACGGCCGTGGCCTGTGCGCGGCTGGGCCAGCCGACGGGCTTTCTCACGCAGCTCTCGACCGACCTGTTCGGCGAGCGGCTGATGGGCTTCCTGCAGCGCAACGGCGTGGACACCAGCTTCATCCTGCGCAGCGGCGCGCCTTCGACGCTGGCCTTCGTCGAGCGCACGCCACAGACCAACCGCTACGCCTTCTATACGCAAGGCAGCGCCGACGCCACCTGGGCGCCCGAGCCGCTGCCGCAGCTGCCGGCGGAGTGCCGCTTCCTGCATTTCGGCTCGATCTCGCTGCTGCAGGACCCGGCCGCCACGTGCATCGCCGACCTGGTCGCGGCGAACCGCGGGCAGCGCGTGATCGTGTTCGACCCGAACGTGCGGCCCAGCCTCATCACCGACATGGCTGCCTATCGCGAGCGCGTGAACGGCTGGTTCGGCATGGCCGACCTGGTCAAGCTCAGCGACGAGGACGCCGCGCTGCTCGCGCCCGGCCAGCCGGTCGATGCGCTGGCCGCCCAGTGCCTGAAGGCCGGCGCTCGCGCCGTGATCGTCACGCGCGGCGGCGACGGCGCGACGCTCTGGCGCACCGGCCATGCGCCGCTGAGCGTGGCGGCGCCGCGCGTGACCGTGGTCGACACCATCGGCGCGGGCGACACCTTCACGGCAGGGCTGTCGGTGGCGCTGCTCTCGCACGGCATCGAGCAGCCCGGGCAGCTCGACGCGCTGACCGACGACGACTGGAAGGGCGTGATGGGCTTCGCCGCCACCGCCGCCGCCCTCAACTGCACCCGCGAGGGTGCCGATCCACCGACGCTGGAGGCGGTTCACGCCGCGCTGGCGAAGGCACAAAATACCGCTGTTGCTGCTGCTTCCCGGCCCTGAGCCGTGCTGCCATCATGACGACGTCCACCCGCAAGCGCTCGATTCCCCGCCAGCGCCAGCCCGAACTGGAGCGCGACTTCGCGCGGTCCCCCTCGCTGGGCTACGAAGCCCCCGAAGAAACCGGCCTGGTGCGCTGCCTCGCGCACGGCTTCCCGAGCCCGCTGGTGCGATGGCACTTCCATGAGGACTACGAGCTTCACCTGATCACCGAGACATCGGGCAAGGCCTTCATCGGCGACTGGATCGGGCCCTTCCAGCCGGGGCACCTGGTGCTGTGCGGGCCGCGGCTGCCGCACAACTGGATCTCGCTCGACGTGCCCGAGGGCGGTGCGGCCGGGCGCGACCGCGTGATCCAGTTCCGCCACGAGCCCATCGAGCATGCGGCGCAGCAGATTCCCGAGCTGCGCGAGGTGATGCAGCTGCTGGAGCGGGCGCGCCACGGCATCGAGTTCTTCGGCATGTCGCAGCAGGCGCAGTCGCACTGGGACCGCATCAAGGCCGCGCGCGGCGTGCGCCGCCTGGGCCTGTTCCTCGACTTCATGGCCGACCTGGCGCAATGCACCGATTACCGGCTGCTGTCGAGCGTGCAGATGCAGGGCGCGCAGGGCGCCGACGGCGACGCGCAGGTCGACCAGATCAACGGCATCGTCAACCGCATCACCAACAACATGGCCGAGCCGATCTCGATGTCGGACGTGGCGGCCGAACTGGGCATGAGCGAGAGCCGCTTCAGCCGTTTCTTCAGGCGCTCCACCGGCAACAGCTTCACCGACTTCGTCAACCGCGTGCGCATCAACAGCGCCTGCCACCTGCTGATGCAGACCGACCACTACGTGACCGACATCTGCTACCAGGTGGGCTTCAACAACGTGGCGAACTTCAACCGGCGCTTTCTCGAGATCAAGGGCATGACGCCGAGCGAATTCCGCAAGCAGGCCGACACGCGCTTCGGGGTATGAGGTTCGCCGCCAGGCTGCGCGCACTCCGCGTCGCTTCGCCAACCTCCTCGCCGGGGCTACGCCTGAGGCCCGGCAAAGCCGGTTCCTCGGTGTTCCTTGAAAGGAAAGCGAGCTCTTCGTACATCCGCCGCGCGAAAGCACGGCTAGTCTGAACAAATCAAATAAGGGGCTCATCTTGTATCTGGGACTCGACCTCGGCACGTCCGAGCTCAAGGCGCTCTTGCTCGCCGACGACCATCGCATCGTGGGCGTGGCCCGCGCGCCGCTCACGGTCGAACGGCCGCAGCCGTTGTGGTCGGAACAGGCGCCGCGGCAGTGGTGGCAGGCGCTCGAAGAAGTGATGCGTGCGCTCGGCAAGTCGCACCCCGAAGAACTCGCGGCGGTGCGCGCCATCGGCCTTTCGGGCCAGATGCACGGTGCCACGCTGATCGACGAAGCGGGCGAGGTGCTGCGCCCCGCGATCCTGTGGAACGATGGCCGCAGCGGTGCGCAGTGCGAAGCGCTCGCGCGCGCCGTGCCCAGGCTCGGCGAGATCGCGGGCAACCTCGCGATGCCGGGTTTCACCGCGCCCAAGCTGCTGTGGGTGCGCGAGCACGAGCCCGAGATCTTCAGCCGCGTCGCCCGCGTGCTGCTGCCGAAGGACTGGCTGCGCTTCATGCTCAGCGGCGAGGCCGTCAGCGAGATGTCGGATGCGGCGGGCACGTTGTGGCTCGACGTGGGCGCGCGCGACTGGTCCGACGAGCTGCTCGCTGCCACGGGGCTGACGCGTGCCCACATGCCGAGGCTGGTCGAGGGCAGCGAGGTGTCGGCGCAGCTCAAGCCCGAACTGGCCGGGCGATGGGGCTTGCCCGATGGCGTCAAGATCGCCGGCGGTGCCGGTGACAACGCGGCGAGCGCGGTCGGCATGGGGCTGGTCGAGCCGGGGCAGGGCTTCGTGTCGCTAGGCACGTCGGGCGTGGTGTTCGTGTCGACCGACCGCTTCCTGCCGAACCCCGCACAGGCGATGCACGCCTTCTGCCACGCGCTGCCGAAGCGCTGGCACCAGATGTCGGTGATGCTCTCGGCCGCCAGCGCGGTGAGCTGGGCCGCCAAGACTTTCAGGTTTGCCGACGAGGCGGCGCTGCTCGAAGCTGCCGCAAGCGTTGCGCTGTCGCAGCGCGAACGCTGCCCGCTGTTCCTTCCGTACCTGTCGGGCGAGCGCTCGCCGCACAACAACCCCAACGCGCAGGGCGTGCTCTTCGGGCTCACGCATGCGCACGGGCCGGCGGAGATCGCCTATGCCGTGGTCGAGGGCGTGAGCTTCGGCCTGCGCGACGGCTTCGACACCCTGCGGCTGCCGCAAGACATGCCGATGCGCGAGATGGCGCTGGTCGGCGGCGGCGCGCGCAGTGTGTGGTGGGGGCAGTTGCTGGCCGACATCTTCCAGGTTCCGCTCACGCTCTATGCGGGCAGCGAGGCTGGTGGGGCGCTGGGCGCGGCGCGGCTGGCCTGGCTGGCGGATGGGGGCGAGGTGGCAGAGGTGTGCACGCTGCCGGCAGTGAAGCAGAAGCTGGTTCCCTCGACCGATGGAGCCGATGTCCGCAGGACGAGGCATACGCGCTTCCAGGCGCTCTACAAGGCGGTGCAGGCGCAATTCCAGTAGCAGAGCAATCACGACCGCCCATGAAAAAAGCCCGGCGCAAGCCGGGCTTTTTTCATTTCGCGAGACACCGCGGATCCGGCTCTGCCGGTCCGCAGGTGTCGCCCCCGGTAGGGGGGAGGCGTAGCGGACACGAAGTGCCGCGCAGCCTGGGGGCGAGCAATTACATGCCCATGCCGCCCATGCCACCCATGCCACCCATGTCGGGCATGCCGCCGCCGGCAGGAGCGTCGTCCTTCGGAGCGTCAGCCACCATGGCTTCGGTCGTCAGCAGCAGCGAGGACACCGAAGCGGCGTTCTGCAGTGCGGTGCGGGTGACCTTCGTCGGGTCCAGGATGCCCAGCTCGAGCATGTCGCCGTACGTGTCGTTGGCGGCATTGAAGCCGTAGTTGCCCTTGCCGGCCAGAACCGCGTTCACCACCACCGAGGCTTCGCCGCCGGCGTTGTTCACGATTTCGCGCAGGGGAGCTTCGATGGCCTTCAGCACCAGCTTGATGCCGGCGTCTTGATCAGCGTTGTCGCCCTTGACCTTGTCGCCCACGGCTTGCTTGGCACGCAGCAGAGCCACGCCGCCACCAGCCACGACACCTTCTTCCACTGCAGCGCGGGTGGCGTGCAGGGCGTCTTCGACGCGAGCCTTCTTTTCCTTCATTTCGACTTCGGTGGCAGCGCCGACCTTGATCACGGCAACACCGCCGGCCAGCTTGGCCACGCGCTCTTGCAGCTTTTCACGGTCGTAGTCGCTGGTGGCTTCCTCGATCTGCACGCGGATCTGCTTCACGCGGGCTTCGATGTCCGGAGCAGCGCCCGAGCCGTCGATGATGATCGTGTTTTCCTTGCCCACTTCGATGCGCTTGGCCTGGCCCAGGTCGGCCAGGGTCACCTTCTCGAGGGTCAGGCCCACTTCTTCGGCGATGACCTTGCCGCCCGTCAGGATGGCGATGTCTTCCAGCATGGCCTTGCGGCGGTCGCCGAAGCCGGGAGCCTTGACGGCCACGACCTTCAGGATGCCGCGGATGGTGTTCACCACCAGCGTAGCCAGGGCTTCGCCTTCGACTTCTTCAGCGATGATCAGCAGCGGACGGCCTGCCTTGGCGACTTGCTCCAGCGTGGGCAGCAGGTCACGGATGTTGCTGATCTTCTTGTCGAACAGCAGGACGAACGGGTTGTCCAGGATCGCCGATTGCTTCTCGGGGTTGTTGATGAAGTAGGGCGACAGGTAGCCGCGGTCGAACTGCATGCCTTCGACGACGTCGAGTTCGCTGTCCAGCGACTTGCCGTCTTCCACGGTGATCACGCCTTCCTTGCCGACCTTGTCCATCGCGTCGGCGATGATCTTGCCGATGGTTTCGTCGCTGTTGGCCGAGATCGAGCCGACTTGAGCGATTTCCTTCGACGTGGTGGTGGGCTTCGAAGCCTTCTTCAGCTCTTCGACCAGGGCAGCAACTGCCTTGTCGATGCCGCGCTTCAGGTCCATCGGGTTGATGCCGGCGGCCACGTACTTGAAGCCTTCGCGAACGATGGCTTGAGCCAGCACGGTCGCGGTGGTGGTGCCGTCACCGGCGTTGTCGCTGGTCTTGGAGGCCACTTCCTTCACGAGTTGGGCGCCCATGTTCTGGAGTTTGTCCTTCAGTTCGATTTCCTTGGCGACGGACACGCCGTCCTTCGTGACGGTGGGGGCGCCGAACGAGCGCTCGAGCACCACGTTGCGGCCCTTGGGGCCCAGGGTCACCTTGACTGCGTTGGCCAGGATGTTCACACCCTCGACCATGCGTGCGCGGGCTTCGCCGCCGAAGACTACGTCTTTTGCTGCCATGTCTAATTACTCCGAATGGGGATCTGTTGAATTACTTCTCGACGACCGCGAACAGGTCGTCTTCCTTCATGACGAGCAGCTCGTCGCCGCCGACCTTGACGGTCTGGCCGCTGTACTTGCCGAACAGGACGCGGTCGCCGACCTTCACGGTCAGAGCTGCCAGTTCGCCCTTGTCGTTGCGCTTGCCCGGGCCCACGGCCAGGACTTCACCCTGATCGGGCTTCTCGGCGGCTGCGTCGGGGATCACGATGCCCGATGCGGTCTTGGTTTCGCTGTCAACACGCTTGACGATCACGCGATCGGCCAAAGGACGAAGTTTCATTGCATCTCCTGGATGTATGGATAAGAAACGGGTTTGTGGTCGGGCGCCGGACCGGAGGCCGGCAGCCCATCAGCTGGAAGCGAGGGCTGTTAGCACTCGTCAGCAGCGAGTGCTAATCATAAGGGCAATCGACGACGTTTCAAGGCTGGACGGCCGCTGGCGCCAGTTCCGCAGTCAGGAAACCCGAAAGCGCACGGCCGTGCTCTTTCTGTCGCCGATGCGGCAGGAGGTGGCTTCGGGAGGCCCGGGAGGGGCGGGTGTCGGTTCTCAGCTAACTCAGAACTCTTCTCAGCTAACTCGGAACTGCACGACCGTACTTTTTCGAGGGGCTGCTGCTGCTACAGGTGGCGAGGACGCCACTGAACGTTGATGGAATGCTGCGCGATCGCCAATCTTTAATCAAATTTTACCCGGATAAAAATTAATACGGAGCGCTGAACCAGCAGAATGATTGCCTTGGGATAGGGCGGAGCTTCTCGGCGGTCGTCAAGCTTCGGGCCCACTTTCCGCTTCAGACTGGCTGCAGTCGTTCAGATTTAGCCAGTGAATGACCGTCGCTGCCGAACCCCGACGTTTATCGCTTGCGGAGTCGCTATGTGACAGGGCTATGAGGACATCGCGCGCACGTCATTAGCCCTGTTCGTCTGTTTCGGTTTGACCCAAGCGCGGCATCGCACTGCGTGGAACTTTCAATCCATACAGATCTTGGCGACCATCACTCCGCCCGGCAAGGACAAACCTCAGGCCGTGATGACAAGGCGCGTCCGGGACTTCCATGTCGCGAAGGACGACCGGTACTGTCTTGCGATTGATGATGGGGCCGGACGGCCGGTCGTCTTGCTGCCTGTGTTCTGCGCCGCCGTGTCTCTATCTCGCCGCCGCCGCGATGTACGTGGGTGACGATGGCCGCTGCGTTTGCGACCGAAACAAGGCTGCGGCGGCTGCCTCGAAATGCGCGATGACGGCAGAACGACTGGGAGACAGGCTAATCTATGGGGAGCAGGAGATGTACGCAGAGAGGACGTGATGTCGGGGGGAATCAGCGCGATCAAGGGGTTCGACTACCAGGCTGCGGTGACCCTGGAGTTCTTGTTCGAGCATTTCGAGAGCGACTTCGAAGGGTTCGTGAGGCCCGAGGGCGTCGATGACCTGGTTCTGTACAGGTCCTTCGCGTCCGGGACGGACCAGCGATTTGTACAGATCAAGAAACCGACGGAGAGCCGGGACGGGGTGCCAAGGCCCTGCGCCTGGACGACGGCAGACGCGATTCGAGAGTTGATGCCGGCAGCGTGGAGGAATCTGCTCGGGACCTCAGATCGTCAGGTCTGGGTGCTCGGGGACGCGGCAGATGCGGAGCTCGATGCACTGATTCATGCCGGACAGGACGCGCCAGCGTGTGCCAAGGCGGCATTCTGGCAGACCGTTCAGGCGCTTGCGCACAACGAACTTGTTCGCGCCGGCGCGAACAAGGACGCCCTGCCAACGTGGTCGCCGCGGTCCCGCACAACGCTGTACGCGAACATGCCCAATGAGGGGGCGGCGCAGTACCTCCACGACGCCTTTGAAAAGCAGGCGAAACAGATTGGCCTGGCACAGGCGTTCGTCGATCTGCATGCGAGCGCCATCCGGACGGTTGCCGCGGCCCTGCCAGAAGTCCTCTCGCGAATCAGCTTGAGAAGCGCGTACGGTTCGGAGGCGGAAGTCGGTGAGCGGGTTCGCGCGAGACTGGTTCTCGAGCACGGCCTTGCCCCCGAGGTGGTCGAGAAGACACTCTTTCTCAACCTCAGAGGCTTCATCAACGAGATCGCCAAGCAGCACGGAAAGACTTTCTCACGCAGTGATTTCGAGGCGGAGCTGCGTTGCGTCTGGCCACAGATGATTCCGATAAGGGTCCCGCCGGCACTGGAGGCACACCATGTGCCGCGCCCTGACATCACCGTCCCGCTGGTCCATGCGCGGGGCATTACCGAGGTCATCGGGATATCTGGCTCGGGAAAGACATCGCTCGCCGCCGAAGTCATCACCCAGGCGCGCCAGCTTGCCGGGGACCGGGAGGTCTTCTATGCCGAGGTGCGACAGCACGTCTCCCTGCGCGATGTCCTGGTGGGCGTGGCGTTCCATTTGCGGCGCAAGGGATTCCAGGCGCCGTTTCGAGTGGCGACGGATGCCACGCTCTCTGAGGAGAACATGATCGCGAGCCTGTGCGAGGTTCTCGCGGGGATCGGAATCGACGCCATGCTGCTGCTCGATTTCGTGGAAGGACACTGCAGCTACGCCTTTGCGAGTCAGATCGCTAAGTTCGTCCAAGCTCTGCCTGCGGGGGCAGTCGCGATCACGATCTTCGCCCAGGAAGGCGTTCTGCGGCTGATGAGCCCCGCTGAGCGCGAGGAAAAGGGCGTGACGCTGCTGAACGTGCGCGGCTTGACCTCCAGGGAGTTCCTGCAGCTTGTGGCGCATTGGCACCCTGACCCCGACAGGGCGCTGGTGCACCGCGTTTTTCAGCGGGTCACTGCTGGCAGGCAAGCCGGGTTGTTTGCGGCTCGTGCGCGGGCATTGGCGCGCGCGCCTTCGCTCGATGCGATGTACAACATCGCCTCCCAGCCTGCGCACGCAGTTCTCCCGGTTGTGGAGCGTATGCGGTTCGCGACCATCTCCGATCCCGCCCGATCGGCGGCCGAGAAGCTCGTGTGTTTCGCGTTGCCGTTTAGCCGCGGCGAGGCAGCGCAGGTATTCCGCGATCATCATGTCGGCGTTGCCATCCAGGAGATGCTGGAACTCGGGTTGCTGCGCTCCCAGTCCATGGATCTCTTGGAGATGCACGAGACCGTCCGCGCGGGCTTGGAGGAGGGGATGGCCCTCGGATTGCGGGAAGCCACGCACATCGAGTTGGCCAACTGGTATCGGCTACAGGGTGTCGTCACGGCAGAGGTTCTTCACCTCGAAAAGGCCGGGCGGTTCGCACAAGCCGCCGAGAGGGCCCGCAACGCCTTCTTGCAGGGCGGGCAATGGGGCGAACTCGCCAACTTCGTGGTGGCCCGAAAGCTCGTGTCGCCGGAGGAGGTCATTGCCACGGTCGCGGATGTGGGAAAGAAAGTCGACCGTCTCTTCATTCTGCCCGGGATCCTGCAGGACCTCGGGCTGGCATCCGTTGAGTCGCTGGTCGGCGTGCTCGCGCGCAACCCCGGGCGCTTCGCTTCCGACCATGCCTGGGGCAGTGCCATCGTCGAAACGATCCTGAAGTTCGATCCGTCCAGACTCCATGCGCTGGTCGAACAGGCGTTGCGGCTGCCGAATGCCGATACTGGAGAGTTCTCCGCTCTGGGTGTCCTGACCGGCGGAATGCGTCGCGCGCGGACAGAGCTGCCGCCGGCCACACTGTCGCTGTTCGATGCGCAGACGCCGCAAGTCCAGCGCGAAATGCTGCCGATGCTGGTACAAGACAAGCGCAGGGGCGTCCTGCAGCGGGTGCTGCGCGTTTACGTCGACGATGTACTTGAGGCGCCGCGAAACGGGCGCAAGCAATCCCCGCGGAGCCTATATCTTCGCTTGGACACACACCAGGAGGTGATCGAGTTTCTGGCGGCCTTTCCCATGGCCGACTCGGGGGCGATGCTTGCAGCGAAGTCTGCGCTGCTGGGACCGCTGGTCGATCTGGTTTCGTCGCTGAGCGCAGCCCTGAGGCCTGCCTGCGTGGCACTTCTTGGCGAAGCGGACAACGAGCCGCACGTGTTGATCAATGCGTTTCGGATTCTTTGCTTCCTCGCCGACGAGCGAGCGCCTGCGCTTTGTGAGGCCCTGATCCTGAAAAAGCCGTCGCTGGCCGCTTTGAGTACTCTGATCCCGGCGCTGCTCCCTGCCTTTTGTGACCCCGAGGTCTACGAAGCCCGTCTCCTGGACAACGGGCTGGGCGCGGATGATCGTCTCGTGGCCCTTGGCGCGCTGTCCACGCTGGGCGTGGATCTGGGGCCCGTCCATGCCCGGTTCAGGCGCAGCCAGAGTTTCTCCGACAGGCCGGATGCTGCGGATCCTTGGGATATGCTCTTCCTTCTTGAGTGCGCGAGATCTCCCTTCAAAGAAGGCATCGAGATTCTGAAGCAGCGGCTTGCTGCCTCAGACGGTTCGAGCGAAGGCGACGTGTTGTCTCCGGGCCTGCTGTGGCAGCTTGGCGAGTTGCCGGGGCCGGAGTCCACCTCGTTGCTCCTGTGGGCGCTTGATCACAAGGACGTGCAGATCCGGCGGATGGCCGCCGCAGCTTTGCAGAGGCGTCGCACGCGTGTGGCACTGCCGTCGCTTGTTCGCCGCTTTCGATCGGAAGACGATCATGTGGTCGCATTGCTCCTGGCGGTGGCGATCGTGGCATCCGGCGCACGGCAGGTGTCGGCGCTTGATCATCCTGACCGCTCGGGCCCGGAGTTCATGCTGTGGCGCTGCATCCTGGCGATGAGGCTCGGAGATCCGAGCGCGGCGGACATACTCGTCAGGCTGGCGATTGACCCTGCCCAAGGCTGGCAGATTCGGCGCGTTGCCATCCTTGCGGCGGGACGGCTGCCCTATGAACTGGCGCTGCGGCATGTCCATGAATCGCTGCGGAGCAACGGTACAACGATCCTCGGGATCGATCGCAGCGTGAACTTGATTTGCCACGTCGTGATGATCGATCTCTTGAAGCGCCATGGCGCGATCGTTCGGGAGATGTTTCTCTATGGTCGGCAGCGTTTCGTCGATTTCTTTGCACCTGTCTTTGATTCAAGGTGGCAGGATGCCATCTTTCCCGAAGGCATCCCGTCCGGTGAGAACGCGGCCGGCTGGCTGTTCGACCGCCTGGCGCACCATGATTGGGGGCGCCGTCCGGAAGCGGTGCTCACGGTGATTGACGAACTGCACTTTCCGTTGCTGCGCACGGACACCATCCGTTCCCTGCGTTTGCAGGGGAAGGTCGAACTGATCGTCCAGGCGCTTGAGCAGTCGGATTGCGAGTGGTTCGCGGTCAAATGCATCAGGGAGGTCGCCATGGCCAAGGGGCCAGGCCCCGAGACAGATGCATTCTTGACCTCGCTGGTCGAGCGATCCGCCTTCGGGCAGAGCGTCTATGTCGGCAGGTTGATTTCCCGACTATCACAGCGCGAGGATCGCAGCACCGCACCAGTGGAGTCGAGCGCACGGCCGCCAAACGCGCACCGGCCGCGTGTCGAGGTCGCGCAACTGACCTTCGATGAGGTCTCCCGGTTGCTGGTCCGGGGGGAAGTTGATCCGCCGCTTCCGGCCGAGTTCATCCTCGCGGCCCTCTCGGCCGCGCAGCACGAGGAACTCGAGCGTCTGCTGAACCCGGCCAGAGATCCCGACTACGGCGTCTCAGAGTTCCGTCCCGTCGTCAGCTTCACGTCTGGCGGTCATGTCGTCACTGAAGAGCGCACCAGCTACAGCGGCGAACCTGCGTGCCGCCCGAGGCTGCGGGCTGCACTGGCAGCTGCGAATCGCTTCGGGCGAGAGGTGGGTTGGCACGGCCGCCTGTTGGGAGAAACTTATGCCTCAGCGTATCGCCGGAGTGTGCTGGAGTTTCTCGGCTGGCAAGGCGATGCGGAGAGGTTTTACGAGGAAATCTTCAAGCACCCCGACACGCTGGGCACGGCGCTGTGCAATGTGCAGCACGCCGCCTTGGTCGGCGATCTCATTGACGCTCGTATCGTCCCGCTTCTCGATCGCTACATCACCTCCGGAACCAGGGAGTTCTTCGAAGGCATGTGCTCTCTGGCCAGCCGCGTAACGACGCCTGAGATCGACAGGGTGCTGTCTAGGCTGCTGCATCGTTGGACCCAGGAACTGACCGTCCCGCCGGAGCAGGCCATGCCCGAAACCAGCCATTTCCTGTGGCGCGGCTTTCGCCTGCTCTCGACGCATCCGCGCTTCATGCACATAGCGACATGGCATGCGCAGGTGACCTCAGTGCTCAATGCCGATCTCGCGTGGTGGAACAGGCAGGACGTGGTGATGGTGCTCGCGAGAGACCCGCGTTCCTACATCCAACTGGAATGCCTGCTTTTCAATGCCGCGGATTTCGAGCATTTTCCCGAGAGCGAACTGGAGCGACTGGACGTAGTCTGCAAACGCCTGTTCGAGGAACTCGAGTAGTCGACGCCACCTCGAGGTTGAGCGCGGGAAAGAGATGGATGGCGTTAGATATCCAGGCGCCTTGACAGAGCAGGGCTCCTCGGGCGGCTGGACCTTCGGATTGCATTCAACAAGGAGGGAAATGCATGGCGGAGAAATGGGAATTCGAGGAGGCCCTCGAGTGCTTCAAGGTGATCGATTCGTCGTTGCGCTGTATCTATCGCGGCGAGCATCACATGTATCGCGCACTCTCAGGGCAATTGCGGATCCTGCTGTGTGACAAGAAGCCGCTGTTGCTGCGGCTGTGCGCCAACCTTATGCTTGCAGCCTTGGCTGAAGTTCGCGACCACGCACCCGGCTCGTTTCCTCCAGAACTTGCGCACCTGAATGCACTGAGCTTCGCGGAGATGGACTCTTTCACCATCGCGTGCATGCCCTTCGAGGTCTCGATTTACTTCAATGGCGTCGAAGACTGCAAGGCCTTACTGCATCGAGATCGAAAGCTTCTTCCTCTCGAGGAATGGACCTCGCAGATCGTCCTGCTCGATCCTGTGCCTGTCACCATCCGTCAGCTCATACGCACCGTGGCTGACCGCGGCGGCGGCGCACATGTCCACCATTCAAAGGATGCGTTGCTGCGGGCGCTTCGCAAGGGCATGCCATCACGAATGACTCAGGACGCTCTGGTGATCGTTGCTCTAGCCAAAATGATGCAAGGCGTCGGGCTTCAGTTCATCCAGCTTTTTGAGCGATTCGGGCATACGGCCGGTCTCCCGCTGGAAGGCTTCGACCCCAACCACGTTTCGGTGTTGAACGCCGCCAGGGTGCCGAAGGAATGCTTTCAGCATGCTAAGCAAGCATTCAACCTGCTCTGCGTACGAGCTGTTTGAATTGCCACGCACAGTGCCGATTCTGCGCAAGCGAAGCCGATCGCCGAGGACTGACGATACGGCCGGCGGCCGTGTGCAACTGCGACGCAGCCCCGCGTCCAAACGGCCTTTGGCCGCCGTCTCGGTGAGCGGGGACATTGATCTCGGAGTCCGGGCCGTCGTGTTGGCATTGGAAACGATGACCGTCTTGCTGGAAGGTCTATGAACGTGCATACCTTGGCCGACAGATGTTTCTGGCTGGGATGGACCGCAAGGATCTGGTTTTCGATCCGTAAGTCGGCTTCGGACCGGTGCTCGTCGTTCGCTTCACGCTCCTCAAGCGCTAGCTGCAGCCCTTGTCGGTGTGCTTGCCGCATGCTGCAATTCCAAACTGTCACGGCGGAGCAACTGTCGCTGAATGCCGAACGTCGGCTTCCTGGGCAAAACCGTGAGTTCAACGCGCGCCTGGCAACCGCCAGCAATCGCTGCGTAGCCGCCTTTTGGGGTAAGACCGCTTCAGACTGCGAGCGGTCCGTCGCTGCGGGAGGCTCAATGACTGATTCCAATGGAAGCGGACACCCGCCGCGATGCCTATCGCCAACGTATTTCAACTACATCGAGATGTTCTACAACTCAAGCGGTGGCACTCGGCAGTTGCACACGTTTCTCCTCAGTGTTCGAACAGCGCCATTCTCAGCAGCCCGCGAGTGTCTAGGAAATCTGCGGCGATTCAGGCAGTGTCTACCCTGCCGCCTGAATGAACTCTCGGACCGTGCGGACGGCCCTGTTGCTGCCAACGACGGCCAGCAGCGACTTCGCGCGCGTGGTTCCGACATAGACCGTCTCCCAGGTGGCCTCGTCGACGACCTCGTCGCCAACCCAAAGGACAACGGCTTGGGCTTCGAGTCCTTTGAACCGCGAGAACGTTTCGAGGAGCACTGCTCCGTTGACGCTGTGCGTTTCGGAGACCCAGCGAATGCCCTCAGCGGTCAGTCGCGGGCCCAGTAGCTCATAGCAGTGAGCTTTGGGCCGCTTGGCCACCAGAACTGCGACGTCGTGAGCGTTGAGGCCTTCAACCGCGACCCATTGCCGCACACGTCGGCTGATGGCACTCGAGCAGTGAACTTTCGGACCTGAAGCGGGCCATCGGCAGCAAGTTCAAGACGCTGGTGAAGTGGAATCCAGATGATCTGTCTTATGTGTACCTGAAGAATCCCAGGAGCGATGAATGGCTTGTGTTACCAAGCCTGCGGCGCGAGTACTGGCCCTGTGAGTTCCTGTCTGAGAATCGGAGAAGGAGCATCTTGACCCTTCGTCGTGCTGTCACAACAGCACGCGCGAACTTTCATACTCACTCCGGCGAGTGCGACTCAAATGACCTCGTCCAGTCATTGGTCGCGAAAGGATGTTCGGCTATCTTGAAACAACTTGTACGGCCTTTGCGTTAACAACGCAGCACCTGAGGGGGTGATTGGCTGAGAAAAGAAGGACCGAATCGATAGAGCATTACTGCAGGTTCGTCGGTTCACAAGCAAAAAGCCAACACATAGGGGAAGTGCATGGCATTCAAGACGAACTTGTGGGCGCGCTTTGCGTCCTGTGTTGTGCAGCTTGGCTGGGACAACACCCGCCTGATTCGACCGATTTCAGCTGTACTTCTCGGCTCTGTTTTCTTTGTACACGCGCAAGCGGCAATCCAGCCGATCAAGGAATGGAAAGGTGCTAGAACGGGCGATAAATGGTTCTCCACTCAAGCGGAAGTCTGTGATGCCCAAGGGCCAGGTGGCGCCGCGGTGTATTCAGGTGCGTCTTACAGTGGCCAATACCGTTTGCCGCCCGATCTACTTTGCCAAGTGGGCGTCATTTTTCCGCCTCCGAACAACGGCGGCATTAGCTGGTACCACCAAAGCATAGGTCTGTACCCAAGGGCTTGTCCGGCAAACAGCAAATTCAACTATGGACAGACAGCTTGCGATTGCAACGACGGGTTTCAGGACGATCCCTCCCACACCGCCTGCGTAGCAGTCGCGCCAGAGCCTGCTTCAGATGACTCGTGTGTGGGCAATCCCATCATTCCATCGACCGGTGACAAGGTTCAATCGGAAACTGATTTTGTTGACGGAGGTGCTGACGCACTGTCATTCGAACGGACTTATCACAGTACTTGGGGAAACGACCTTTTGCGGGAGGGAAGCGGCTTGGGCCTTCCCTGGGGGCACAACCACAGCACATTGTTACGGCAAACGCCGAGTAGCAATCCAACGGCTGTCACGATCGTCAGCCCCGAGGGATTTTTGCGTGGTTTTATCAAGCAGGCTGGAGCGTCGGTGTGGTCGCCGTCGGGGAACGCAGATTCCTTAGTCCAAGCGTCAGGAGGGAACTGGATCTATCGCCGCGCCGATGACGACGCAACCTTCAATTTCGATGCCGCAGGAAAGCTTCAAACAGTCACCAGACGGAATGGTCGTGTGACCATCTACGCCTACAACGGGGCGGGACAACTCGCCTCTGTGACCAATGCATTTGGTAGGGCCTTGACTTTCGCGTACAACACCACTGGTCGACTTTCGACTGTGGCGCTGCCCGACGGGCGTCTCCTGGGATTTGTCTATGACATTGCGGATCGGCTGGTGTCAGTGCTTTACCCTGATGGACGAAGCCGCTCCTATCTTTATGAGAACTCGGCATTTCCACAGGCGCTGACTGGAGTGATCGACGAGTCAGGTGCTAGGTATGCGACCTTCGCTTACGACACGGAAGGTCGGGCCGTCAGTACAGAGCACGCAGGCGCTGCCAATCGTTATCAGGTCAGCTATCCATCAAAAGGCACTGCGTCGGTAGTTGACCCGCTCGGAACCGCGCGAACCTACACCTATTCGTTCAGCAATGGAAAGGTAGCGACAACTGGCATCAATCTTCCTCCAGGGGACAGTGACAGCCTCATCGCATCAAGGCAATTTGATTCGACGAATGGCCTAGTTCTTTCCGAGTCTTCATTTCGAGGCTTTGGCATAAAGAGCACGAACTGGGATGTTGCCCGGCGATTGCCGCTCGTTATTCGTCGGGCGCCTGGTTACCCTGGAAGTCAAAGCATCAGTATTCAATGGCATGCCGCTTTCTCACTGCCGATTCTTGTCACTCGCAGCGGAGGCCTGAGCACCGCATACACCTACGATGCACAAGGCAACCTTCTGACCCGGACGGTGACGGATTCCAGCGTCTCCCCTAGCACCGTCAAGGTCTGGCAATGGAGCTATACGTCTCAAGGTCTGCTGAGTTCTGCCACAGAACCCAACGGTGCGATTACGACATATGCATACGACACCCGTGGCAATGTCCTGACGTCCACCAACGCGCTGAGCCACGTAACCAGCTACGTTTACGACAATAGCAACCGCGTAGTGAGCTCGACAGCCCCCAATGGTCTCGTCACTACCTACACCTATGATCTACGCGATCGCCTACTGACCCAAACTGTCGGAAGCCAAACCACAAAGTTGACTTATATGCCCTTCGGCGGCATCGAGTCGGTGACGTGGCCCAGCGGTCTCGTCCTAACCTACATCTATGACGCGGCCCAGCGCTTGACTGGTTGGAGCAACAGCCGGGGCGAAGGCGGAACCTACACGCTCGATGGCATGGGTAATCGCACAAGCGAGCAAGTGCGAGATGCCGCCAGCAATGTGACATGGAGCGTGCTGCGGGCGATCAACTCGATTAATCGGCTAGCTGCCAAAACGGAAGGTGCCGATCAGTCAAGGACTTATGTCTACGACGCGAATGGCGCCATCGAAAAAGAGACCAACGGTCTGAATCAAAGCACCCGCTATCAACGAGACTTTCTCGAGAGAATTACGACCGTCAGCGATGGCGCAAGTTCGTCCGCTGGTATTTCATATGACTCGCTCGATGGCATCACACGATTGAGCGACTTCAAAGGCGCGGTTACTACGTACACCCGTGATGCGGCGGGACGTGCTCGAAGCGAGACCAGTGGAGACATCGGAACTCTGAAGACCGACTATGACCAATTAGGCCTCCCGAATCAGATCACCGACGCCCTGGGCCACGCCACGACTATCACCCGCGACGCCCTAGGCCGCTCCACCGGGCTGGTCTTCGCCGACGGCAAGACCACTACCCTGCGCTACGACCTCACGGCCAACAGCAAGGGGTATCTGTCGGAGATCCTCGACCGAAGCGGCACTACCGAGTACACCCGGGATGCCTTCGGGCGAGTGACCCTCAAGAAGCAGACCCTGGCCAACGGAAGCGTCCAGCAGGTCAGCTACGCCTACAACCCCAACGGCACCCTGGCGAGCATCGGCTATCCCAACGGCGGCACCCTCAGCCACGTCTACGACGCCACGGGCCGCCTCACGGGCTTGAACTGGAACGGTAACCCGCTGGTCAGCGGCATCGCCTGGAACCCGCTGGGCCAGCCCACCGCCTGGACCTGGGCCTTCACCTCCAGTAACCCGAGGCTCGGGGCCAGCCGCAGCTACGACACCGCAGGCCGGCTCACGAGCACCGAGTTCAGCAGCTACGGCTATGACGCGGCAGGCCGCATCACGAGCCTGACGCAGAACCTGTACTTGCCCGGCGACACCGATCCGACCCACAGCACCATCGCCAATGCCAACGTCACCTGGAGCGTGGGCTACAACAGTGTGGGGCGGATCACCAGCTTCAACGCCACGGGCAACACGGCAGGCTTCGGCTACGACGCCAACGGCAACCGATCCAGCAGCACCCGGGTGCTGAACGGCCAGACGACGAACCGCACCTACTCGATGGCCTCTAGTAGCAACCGGCTCACAGGCTTCACCCAGACCATCAACGGTGCGAGCAACACCAGCGTCACCTATGGCTACAACGCCAACGGCGACCTGTTGACCGACGGGCTTCGCAGCTATACCTACGACGCCGAGGGCAGGCTGGCTGCGGCCACGACAGGCGCGACCGATGTGAGCCCGACCACACGCTATGCGCATAACGCGCTGGGGCAGCGGGTGTTCAAGACGGAGCCGCTGTACCCACCCACCCAGGGCGACGAGGCCGACCCTGGCTTTATGGCCAGCTTGATCGCGTTCTTCACGAAGCTGTGGAGCCCGAGCATCACACAGGCCGAGCAGCTGGGTTACGCCTACACCTATAACGAGCAGGGCACGCTGATCGCTGAAGTGGGCAGCGGGGGCACGGCCAGTGCCGGACAAAGCCAGTACATCTACCTGCCCACTGCCAACGGCCCGATGCCGATTGCGGCGGTCATCGATGGCACCACCTATGCCGTGCACAGCGATCACCTGAACACGCCGCGTAAGCTCACGAACGCGGATGGCCAGGCTGTCTGGCAGTGGGGCTACAGCGCCTTCGGGGAGGACAAGCCCACCACGGCAAGGAACCGATTCGCCAACACGGAGACCATGCCCAACCCGGGCACGACCAACATCGCCGAGGTGAAGTTCAACCTGAGGTATCCGGGCCAATACTTAGACGACGAATCAGGACTCTCCTACAACTACTTCCGCAGCTATGACTCAAGGACCGGGCGCTACAGCCAGCCTGATCCGATCGGGATGGAGGGTGGATGGAACCGGTTCGGGTATGTCGCTGGAAACCCGCTGGGCTATGCGGATCCATTTGGCTTGGCTGTTAACTGTGAGACCGTTGTAAACCTCGGGGTCGTCGCAATACAAAAATGCACGGAGGATGGGAAAACACCCGGAGAGCAAGACGCAAAAGACGCGAAGAGGATGAGTGGGAAGCAACTCGAGAAAGCGTGCAAGGCAAATGGCTATGAGGATGCCCACGCGATGAAGAGGGATCTCGGACTGGATTCAAAAAGCGACATTTTTGCGGACAAAAATGGCAACATGTATTCCGGGCCTCGGCAGGGAACAGGAACACCGCAGTATTTGCACATGAATACATCGGGCATCACACCTGCCCCATCACCGACTCCTGCCCCGTCCCCTGTTCCACCTGCGCCACCAGCCCCACCTGCGCCACCTGCGCCACCAGTCCCCTGAAAAGTGACCGCGATCAAAAGACTTATGCAACTAGACTTTCAACTGCTCGGAACCACGACTCCTCCTAAGGAGATATCGACTGCTACGGGAATTTCGCCAGATGTCGAACTAGAGCAAGGTGAACGCAACAGAGAACTAAATCTGCCTCGACAGAATGTTTGGTCAATCAAGTCGAAGGTGAAGTCAGAGGTGTTGGCCGAGCACTGGGAAGATCTTGAAAGATCTCTGAAGCCATCAATAGTGGCGATCAAAGATGCCGCGCAGACTGGTCGAGCTGTTTTCACAGTCGTTGTCACGGGAGAAGGAAGAATACCTTCGATCCAGATACCCTCAGGAATGTCGATGTTTGCAGGCTTGGTGAACGCCGTGATCGACATAGATCACTTGCAGTACTAGGCTAGGTAGAAGTCAACAAGTTCGCGATGGTGATGACTCGGAGTTTTTCTTAACTCGCGAGTCTGGCAACCCTCGGAACTGTCCTTTCAAACATTGCACGAAACTCGGGCCGCGTGCCGCTAGTTAGCCAAGATGCACGACCAGATGTAGGGTTAGGCAAAGTTCAGAGTTAGGTGAAACAGATCTCCGAAGATTCCGACTTAGGTGAGACAAGAATCCCGCTGAATATGGATCAAGTCGCGCTAAGTTGTTGACTTACAAGGACGCGGTATCTCGAGCTGAACGAACATCGACAGCGGGTTTCCAGATCTCTCGCTTGTTGGCCAGGCAAGGAGCCGGGGCCATCAGTCGATGCAGATCGATGATTCAGGCCCGACGCCGCTGCTCGCCAGGCCGGCAAGTCGCTCTTCGGGGCCAGGCAAGTGATGAGGCACGCGGGACGGCGCTCATGGGGCTGCTAATGGATTAGATCAATCAACGGCCCCGGCCCTATAAATCCCGGTTTTTCACCCGGCCTTGGTGCCGATGCCGAACTTGGCGGATCGAGCCGGTTTCCATGATTTTGCATTTGATTTTACGCAGGGCCGATGGCTCGCGCGGGCTGCGGGGAACGATGAGTTCGAGAAACGAGGCCTATCGGAGCCCGCCACCGAAAGACCCGCTCGCATGACCGCTTCCCATCGCTGCGATGCGATCGCGGTCGTCGACGACGACCCGCGCCTGCGGCAACTGGTCGGCGGCTATCTCTCCCAGGAGGGCTACGAGGTGTTCGAGGCCGAGAACGGCAGTGCGCTTTCGTCGATCCTGCAGCGCCGTGCCATCGACCTCATCGTGCTCGACGTGCTGCTGCCGGGCGAGGACGGCTTCTCGGTCTGCAGGCGCCTGCGCGCCACGGGCACGCGCACGCCGATCATCATGCTCAGCGCGAAGGCCGAGGACGCCGACAGGATCGCGGGCCTGACGATGGGCGCTGACGACTATGTCTGCAAGCCCTGCAATCCCCGGGAACTGCGTGCCCGCATCCAGGCGATCCTGCGGCGCAGCCCTCCGAAGGAGGAGCCGGGCGGACCTTCGATCGCGAACGAGGTCGTGCGTTTCGGGCCTTTCGAATTCAACATGGGCACGCGCACGCTTCGCAGGGACGGGCGCATCCTCGGCATCACCACCGTGCAGATCGCGATTCTCAAGGTGCTCGTACGGCACACGGGCCAGCCGATGTCGCGGGAGAAGCTCGCGCAGGTGGCGCGCGGGCGCGAACTCGGCGCCTTCGACCGCAGCCTGGATGTGCAGGTCTCCCGGTTGCGCAAGCTGCTGGAGGACGGGGCGTTTTCCTATATCCAGACGGTATGGGGCGTGGGCTACATGTTCGAGCCCAGCGGCAAGGATGGCGGCATCCGGTATCCGTCGGGGCCCGGCCACGCGGCCTCCTGGTAGCTCCGGGCTGCCTCGGCGCCGCTCAGAGCCTGGACAGCGGCACCTGAAGATCGGCAAGCTGCTCCGGCGTGACCTCGGTGCCGCGCTCGATGAGCCTTCGCGCAAACCGCAGATCGCGCGCCGCGTTCGGCCCCAGCGCGGCGGCGACCTTGCCGCCATCCAGGAAGAACACGACGAAACTGTCGCTCTCCATGTCGCCGCGCATCACGGCGCGATGCCCCGGCGCCGGCATGCCGAATATCTGGAGGTTGATGCCGTACTGGTCGGACCAGAACCACGGAAGCGGCTGGTGATCGACCGCGATGCCCAGTGCGGAGCGCGCGGCCGCGATGCCCTGCTCCTGCGCGTTCTGCCACGACTCCAGCCGCATCCGGCGGCCGGCGCGCTCGCAGTGCCAGACGGCGACGTCGCCGGCGGCGAGGATGTCCGGGTCGGAACTGCGGCATTGCGAGTCGACCACGATGCCGCCTTCGCACTGCAGTCCGGCCTCGCGCGCGAGCTCGTCGTTCGCGATCAGGCCGATGCCGGCCAGCACCACGTCGCAGGCCAGCGTGCGTCCGTCGACGAGCGTGGCGATCAGGCCGTTGCCGTCCGCGCCTTGCGCCAGGCGCTCGATGCCCATGCCCAGTTCGACATGAACGCCGTGCGAGGCGTGGAGCCGAAGCAGGTAGCCGGATATCTCAGGCGCAACGGTGCGCTCGCAGAGGCGCTGCATCGCTTCCACGACCGTGACCTCCAGCCCCTTCCTGCGGGCGGTCGAGGCCACTTCGAGCCCGATCCATCCGCCACCGATGACCAGCAGCCGCCTGCCCGGCACGAGCGCGGCTCCCAGCGCCGCGGCATCGTCGAGGTTGCGCAGCGTGAAGACGCCGGGCAGCTCCGATCCGGGAATGCCCAGCCGCCGGGCACGGCCGCCGGTGCAGAGAATCAGTTTGTCGTATCCGACGACGTCGCCGCCGCTCAGGTGCAGTCGCTTCGCCGCGCTGTCGATGCGCGTCGCGCTCACTCGCGGGCGCCAGTCCACGTTGAGCGCGTCGAAAGCTTCGGGCTTCTGCAGGCTGGTCGTCTCCGGAAGGGCTTCACCGGCGAGAACCGATTTCGACAGGGGAGGGCGCTCGTAGGGGCGATGCGCCTCGTCGCCGATCAGCACGATCCTGCCGCCGAAGCCTTCGCTGCGCAGTGTCTGCGCGGCCCATCCGCCGGCCTGGCCGGCGCCGACGATCGCGATCGTCTTTTCTTCAGCGCTCATGGTTCGTGCCGTTGCAGATCAGCCCAGCGAAAGAAATACCCGCCCGCCCTCGATCTTCACGGGATAGGAGCGGATCGCTTCGGTCACAGGCGCGCAGGTGGGCTTGCCGTTGCGCACGTCGAACTTGCCCTGGTGCAGCGGGCACTCGATCTCGTGCCCTTCGAGAAAGCCTTCGCACAGGCGGGCATGCCCGTGCGTGCAGATGTTGTCGGTGGCGTAGACATTGCCTTCGACGCTGTAGAGCGCGACTTCATTGCCACCCACGAGGACGGCGATCACGTCGTCCGCCGGTACGTCGTCGACCGCGGCGGCGTCGGTCCATTGCAGCTCACTCATGGCGGTCCTCAGATCGGATAGATGACGGAGTTCGGGATCATTTCGCTGTCGTAGATGACCTGGCGCGAGGCGAATTTCAGGCCCTCCTCGGTGCGCACCACCACGTCGATGTAGCGGCCCACGCTGAAGACGCTCGAAAGCTCCGAGAGCTTGGTGCGGAAGACCGCGTAGTTGGCCTCCGACTCGATGCGCCCCGGCTCGGCCTTCAGCACCACGGGTGCGCCCACCACGTGGCGCTGGTAGTACGGGTCGTGGAAGAGGGTCTCGCGGATGCCGTAGACACGATCCTTCAGCATGCCCTTGCTCTCGAAGGAAAGCGTGGCGAGAGGAAAGCCGCGCTCGTGGTTCTCGCGCGGCTGCAGCCGGTAGACGCAGTCTTCCGTGAAGAACTCTGGCCAGAGTTCCCACTGGCTGGAGCTCACGGCCTGGGCGTAGCGGGCGTAGAGCTGCGAAAGCTCGAAGTATTCCTGGAAGTCCATCGATCAAGCCTCCATCACCTTGCGCCAGTACTCGTACATGCCCCGGATCAGCGTCTCGGTGACCATGTGGTCCGTGTCGCCGACCTCGCGGCCGCCGAGTTCGGCGAGCGTGCGGTGGAATGGCTTCTGCTCGAAGCCCTTCTGCGAGAGCTCGATCACCTCGCCGTCGTCGGCCGAGACGAAGCCCGCGGGGCCGAAGAGGTTGGCCTGGCGCAGCCGGCGCTGCGTCATCTCCTCGGTGTCGTCCTCGAAGCCGAAGTGCGTCCAGACGAAGTCGAAGGCGCCGGGGCCGCTGGGCTGGATGTGCCGCGTCGAGACGCTGTTGACTTGCTGCTGCAGGATCACGCTCGGGAAGAGCGTCATCATCACCGCCGTCGGCCCGCCCCACCAGGGCTCGGGCACGATGTCGAGGAAGCGCGGGTCGTTGAGTTGCATGCTTTCCTTGAAGCTCGACACCTGGGTCACCTGGTCTGCCTTGCCGCTCGCGCCGCGCGTGGAAATCATGGCGGCGTGGCGGTGGTGCCGGTCCATCTTCAGCTCCGACTTGTTGTCCGCGCGCCAGAGCCCGAAGGTCACGAACCAGGTGTGCAGCAGGCCGGGGTGGTACGGGTCCTTGATGTTCTCCTGCATGAGCTTCCAGTTGCCCGGAATGCGCTGGCGGTTGTAGCCGAGGATGGTGAGCTTGCGGCCGTTGAAGAGCCGGTCGAAGTAGCCGAGGATCTCCGGGCCCATGAAGTCCTCGAGCGATTCGACCTCGGGGTCGAAGGCCGCGAAGACCACGCCGCCGCGCCGCGCCACCTTGAGCTTGTTGAGGCCGTGCTCGGCCGGCTTGAAGTCGGCCGGCATGCCGCCGTTGACCTTGCCGTCCTGCTTCACGCCGCGGCGGAAGGGCACGCCCTGCAGGTCGCCTGCGAGCGTGTAGTTCCATTGGTGGTAGGGGCAGGTGAAGCCGCCTTCCTTGCGGTTGCCGTGCCGCTCGCGGCAGAACTGCATGCCGCGATGGGCGCAGACGTTCTCGACCACGCTGATGGAGTCTTCCGCATCGCGCACCATGATCACCGAGCGCTCGCCCACCACCGTGCGCTTGAAGTCGCCGACAGCCGGAATCTCGGCCTCCAGGCCGACATAGCTCCAGTGGTTGCGATAGAAGAAGCGCTCCAGCTCCTGGCGGTGCAGGTCGGCCTCGGTGTAGGCCATGAAGGGGATGCGGCTGGTGCCCTGGCTCTCCCAGTGGATCTTCTGGGGGAAGACCGCCGATGCGGTGTCGTCCATTCTTTTGTCTCCTTGGCCGTCCGGTGGCGGGCGGCGTTCGTCTCTCGTGGGTGCGTCGATGATCCGCATTCGGGCGTCATCGCTCAATAGAATGTGATCAATAGTTCATATTGATTTCAAGAATGTGAGAAGCCGGCGATGGAGCTGAAGGACATCGATCTCAACCTCCTGGTCGTCTTCCAGCAGCTGCTCGTCGACCGCCGGGTCTCCAAGGTGGCCAGCAGCCTGGGTCTCTCGCAGCCGGGCGTGAGCAACGCGCTGGCGCGGCTGCGCAAGCTCACCGACGATCCGCTCTTCCTGCGCACGCCCAACGGCATGGAGCCCACGCCCTATGCGCAGCAGCTCGCGGAGCCGACGGCGCGCGCGCTGCAGGTCATCCACGCGGCGATGAACCAGAAGGCCTCGTTCGATCCGGCCACGTCGAAGCGCGCCTTCACCGTCGGCATGACGGACATCGGCGAGATCTACTTCCTGCCCAGGCTGATGAAGGAGATCGCGCGCGTCGCGCCCAACGTGTCGCTGAGCACCGTGCGCAACACGGCGGTGAACCTGCAGGACGAGATGGAGGCCGGCCACGTCAGCCTCGCGATCGGCCTGCTGCCGCAGCTGAAGGCGGGCTACTTCCAGCGCAGGCTCTTCAGGCAGAACTATGTGTGCATGTTCAGGCGCGGCCATCCGCTGGACGGCAGGAAGAAGGTGACGCTCGACGACTTCTCCGCCGCCGATCACGTCGTGGTGGTTTCGGACGGCACGGGCCACGGCAAGGCAGACGAATTCCTCGACCGCAAGAAGATCACGCGCAAGGTGGTGCTGACCGTGCCGCACTACGTGGCCGTGGGGCACATCCTGCACGACTCCGACCTCGTCGCGACCGTGCCCGAGAGACTCGCGCAGGCACTGGCGGGGCCCTTCGACCTGTCCTACGTGCGGCATCCGGCGAAGCTGCCGGAGATCGCGATCAACCTGTTCTGGCACGGCCGCTTCCACAAGGACCCAGCCATCGCGTGGCTGCGCTCGCTGATCATCGGGCTCTATGGCGAGGGCGGGCCGGGCTGAGGAGCGGGCCTCGCCGCTGCTACAGCTGGTCGGTGGGTACGAACCACGAGAAAAGCAGCAGCTGCAGCCGGGTCAGCATGCTCGAGTCGGGTTCGCTGTCCAGCACCTCGTTGTCGACGTCGCCGGTACCGACCCACTGCACGCTCTGGCCGTCGGGCTTGAGGGTGACGCGGTACACGCCCTCGATGTCGTCGAGCTGGTAGGCGAAGAGCAGGGCCTGGGTCAGGTCGAAGCTGCGCACGCGCACGCCGAACTCGGTGTTCAGGCGGGCGGAGCGCGGGTCGAGGTTCATGGAGCCGAGCAGCACCCATTGCCGGTCGACCAGCGCCAGCTTGGCATGCAGCCGCCCGCGCGCCTTCTTCAGCAGGGTGCGGAACTGGTCGCTGCGCTTCAACTGCTGCGTGCTCACCTCGTACAGGTTCACGCCGAGCTTGAGCATGTCGACGCGGTAGCGGTTGTAGTTGATGTTGACCAGCGGCTCGTCGCTGTCGGCCAGCGAGTTGGTGATGACGGTGATGTTCACGCCATGCTCGCGGCCCATGCGGATGCGCTCCATGCCCTCGTCGCCCGGAATGAAGTAGGGCGAGATCACGACCACGCTCGAACGGGCCGTGGCCAGCATCTCGTGGAAGCGCTGCGCGAGCGGCTCGACCGGGTGGGCCATCACGCCCAGCGCCTTGTTGGGGCTGTCCGCGGAGGCGTGGGCCTCGGCGCGCATCCATTTCGCCTCGTCGATGTCGGCAAGCTGCGCGCCCAGCGGCGGATCGCCGAGCAGGTCGGAAAACGGCAGCGGGTCGGGCGGCGGCGCGTGGGCGGGGGAAGTCGCTTCCTCGAAATCGGCCTTCAGCGCCTGCGGCGTGCGGCTGGTACCGGCCACCCGCTGCAGCGGGTAGACCACGTCGCTGTTCCAGTAGGTGTCGAAGATGGCGGCGGATTCGGGCACCACGGGGCCGGCCAGCAGCAGCTCGAAATCGATGAAGTTGGCGCTCTCGCTGCGCAGGAAGTACTCGTCGGCGAGGTTGCGGCCACCCGCGATGGCCATGGCACCGTCGGCCACGAACAGCTTGTTGTGCATGCGGTGATTGAGCCGGCGGAAGTCGGAGAAGAACTCCAGCCAGCGCCCGGACGAATGGTCGCGCGCATTCACGAAGGGGTTGAAGAGCCGCACCTCGACGTTGGGCTCGGCTGCGAGGCCGAGCAGCAGGCGGTCCATGCCTGCCGTGTAGAAGTCGTCGAGCAGCAGCCGCACGCGCACGCCGCGGCGGGCGGCGTTGCGCATCTCGCGAAGCAGCAGGCGGCCGGTCTTGTCGTTGCCGAGCTGGTAGGTCTGGATGTCGAGCGACGACTTCGCACGTCGCATCAGCTCGAGCCGCGCGTCGAGCGCGAAGGAGGCCTCGATCAGCGGCCGCATGCTGCTAAGGCCGTCGGGCGGGGTGTTGAGGCTGATGGCCGCGCGGCCCAGTTCGGTGGCCGGCGAGGCGGGGATGGCCAGCGTGGGCGGCTCGGGCGTGCGCGGCGGCAGGCCGGCGCAGCCGGTGAGCGCGGCGACCGCCACGAGCGCCATCAGCCGCAGAGCCGGACCGCGCAATGCGGGAAACAGAAGGGCGATGAGCTTGAGCATGAAGGCTGCCAACGCACGGTGAGCGTGCGGGCGGCATCGTAGCCGTTTCGCCTTCGCGCAGAAGACGCAATTTCGCAACGCAACGCCCTTCATCCAAGGCGGTGATTCGGGAAGGCGGAAATTTGTCACGCATAAAATGCGAATCGTTCTTATTAATTTGTAGAGGAGCGGAGCGGGAATGAAGAGGTTGGTGGCGCGGCGCAAGGCTGCATCGGTGCTGGCGGGATGCCTGGCGATCTACACACAGCATCAGGTGCTGGCCCAGACGACGAATGCAGCCTCGCTGCCGGAAGTGCGGGTCGATGCCGGGGCCGAAGCCGAGACGGCGACCACGCCGGTGATCGGTTACCGGGCCAGGAATGCGGTCACCGCGACCAAGACCGATACCCCGCTGTCGGAGACGCCGCAGTCCGTGACCGTGGTCACCCGGGACCAGATGGTCGACCAGGGCGCCACCAATCTGCAGGACGCGCTGAATTACGCGGCCGGTGTGCGCTCCGATGCCTACGGGCTCGATTCCCGAACCGACTCCGTGCGCGTGCGCGGCGCCTATCCTGACGTGTACCTGGACGGCCTGCGCCAAGCCTACGGCTACTACACCAGCACCACCCGCACCGAGCCCTACACGCTGGAGCGCCTCGAGGTACTGCGCGGCCCGTCGGGCATGCTGTTCGGCGCCGGCACCGCGGCCGGCGTGGTCAACATGGTCAGCAAGCGGCCGCTGCAGGAAGCCCAGCGCGAAGTGGGCGTGCAGTTCGGCAGCTTCGGCCGCAAGCAGATCCAGGCCGACCTCACCGGTCCGCTGAACGCCGACGGCTCGCTGTCGTATCGCCTGATCGCCCTGCAGCGCAAGTCCGACACGCAGGTCGACTACGTGCCCGACGATCGCAGCGTGATCGCACCCTCGCTCACCTGGCGTCCCAACGCCATGACTTCGCTGACGCTGCAAGGCCTCTGGCAGAAGGACAAGAGCGGCAGCAGCTCGCAGTTCCTGCCGTGGGAGGGCACCCTGCTGCCCAACCCGAACGGGCGCCTGCCGAGCAGCCGCTTCATCGGCGAGCCGGGCGACTACTACGACAGCGAGCGCAAGACTTTCGGCTGGCAGTTCGAGCACAAGTTCAACGACAGCTGGACCTTCCGCCAGAACTTCCGCTACGCGCGCAACGAAAACGACAACCGCTACCACTATGGCGGCGCCTTCGCCGGCGCCGAGAGCTGGGACGCCACCGATCCGGTCTTCAAGCGCGTGCTGGGCCGCTACTACGACAGCTCGCTCACGCGCAACCGCACGCAGACGCTGGACAACCACGTCGAAGGCCATTTCCAGACCGGCGCCCTGAAGCACACGCTGCTCGTGGGTGCAGACTTCGCGCGCCAGCGCGAGAACGTCTGGGTCGGCACTACCTACGACACCATCGACGTCTACGCACCGGTCTACGGCCATCTCGACGAGCCGATACGGGACGCCCGCCCGCGCACCCGCCAGCGCCAGACCGGCGTCTACCTGCAGGACCAGATCAAGCTCGACAACTGGATCTTCGTCGCCGGCCTGCGCCACGACAGGGCCGTGTCCAGCGCAGCGGGCAGCGAGTCGGACACCAGCAGCGCCACCACCAAGCGCTTCGGCGTGATGTACGCCTCGCCCTCGGGCTGGTCGCCGTACCTGAGCTATGCCGAGTCGTTCACGCCGCAGGCCGCGCGCGAAGGCCGCATCTTCAAGCCGCTGCGCGGCGAGCAGTGGGAAGTGGGCGTGAAGTACGAGCCCAAGGGCCGCGCCGTCGCATTCAGTGCAGCGGTGTACGACCTGCGCGAGAAGAACCAGATCGCCGAGCCGCAGCCCAGGGTGTTCACGCAACTGGGCGCCACCAAGACGCGTGGCGTCGAACTGGAGGCCAAGGGCTCCGTCGGTCCCAACCTCGACCTCATCGCCCACTACAACTACACCGACGCCGACGCGCAGATCGAGGGCCTGCCCAAGCACCAGGCGAGCGTCTGGGCCAAGTACAAGTTCTCGATCGGCGGGGTGAACGGCTTCTCGGCCGGCGCCGGCCTGCGCATGATGAGCTCGTTCCGCGACCTGCAGTCGGGCGTGGGCCCGCGCATTCCGGGCGTAACGCTGGCCGACCTCGTGTTCGCCTACGAGACGGACCGCTGGCGCTATGCGCTAAACATCAACAACGTGACGGACAAGGCCTACTTCAGCACCTGTCTGTCGCGCGGCGACTGCTGGTACGGCGCGCGCCGCAACATCGTCGCCAGCGCGACCTACCGTTTCTAGAACCCCTTCCTCGATAGAACAGCCACGACATGAACAGCAGAAAGATCAAGACCTGGGCCTGGGTGCACAAGTGGAGCAGCCTCGTGTGCACCGTCTTCATGCTGCTGCTGTGCATCACCGGGCTGCCGCTGATCTTCCACCACGAGATCGGCCACCTGCTGGGCACCGAGGTCGAGGCGCCGAAGATGCCGGCGGACACGCCGCGCGTCAGCCTCGACCGCGTGCTCGAGGTCGCGAAGGCCAGGCACCCCGACCGCGTGGTGCAGTTCGCCTCGCAGCCCGAGGACGACGACGGCCTGTGGTTCGTCACGCTCACGCCCACGCCGGCGCCCACGGACGACTTCAAGTCGGTCGCGGTCGACGCGCGCACGGGCGAGGTGCTCGCGCAGCCGAAATTCGACGAGGGCTTCATGTACGTGATGTTCAAGCTGCACGTCGACCTCTTCGCGGGTCTGCCGGGCAAGCTGTTCCTCGGGTTCATGGGCCTGCTGCTGCTGGTGGCCGTGGTCTCGGGCGTGGTGGTGTATTCGCCCTTCATGCGCAAGCTCGACTTCGGCACGGTGCGGCGCGAGAAGCGTCCGCGCCTGAAGTGGCTCGACCTGCACAACCTGCTGGGCATCGTCACGCTGGTGTGGGTGTTCGTGGTGGGCGCCACCGGCATGATCAACACCTGGGCCGACCTGGTCATCAAGTACTGGCAATACGACCAGCTCAGCGCGCTGCTGACGCCCTACAAGAACGAGCCCGTCGTGGCGGTGAACGACCGCGCCTCGGTGCAGCGCTCGATGGAAGCCGCGATCCAGGCGACGCCCGGCATGAAGCTGTCGTTCATCGCGTTCCCGGGCACGTCGTTCTCGAGCCCGCACCACACGACCTTCTTCCTGCGCGGCAACGAACCATTCACGTCGAAGCTCTTCCAGCCGGTACTGGTCGACGCCAAGACGGCGGAGGTGACCGCATCGCCCAAGCTGCCCTGGTACCTGTGGGCGCTGCTGGTGTCGCAGCCGCTGCACTTCGGCGACTACGGCGGCATGCCGATGCAGATCATCTGGGCACTGCTCGACATCGCGACCATCATCGTGCTGGGCAGCGGCCTGTACCTGTGGCTCAAGCGGGGCAACACCGCGCCGGCAGCCTCGAGGAAGGTGCTGGAACACGAAGAGAGCAAGCCCGAGCACGTCGGCGTCTCGCAACCCGAGCCGGCACCGGCGATGAAGGCGCAGGCATGAAGCCGCAGCACCATCATCACGGCTTCTGGCAGATGTGGGGCTGGCCCATCGTGCTGGGCGTGCTCACCACCTTCGGCCTGATCTCGGCGCTCTTCAGCGACGGCGGCCTGGGCGACGTCCTGGCCTGGATCGCGCTGGGCATCCCGTGCGTGGTGTGCGTCTGGTACGGCTGGTGCAGGAAGCGGGCCGAGAAGGCCGGCGAGTCCTAGTTTTCCCTGAGAGTCGCGCCACCGCGACACGCGCGGCCGGCGCGCCAAAGCAGAATCGGCGCGATGAAGAACCTCGCGCCCGTTGCCTTCACCGCCGCCGGCCTCCTCCTTCTGCTCGCCGCGCCGCCGGCCGCGCGGGCGCAGCAGGATCAGCCCGCCGCCGGCCCGGGCCCCGGCAGCAACGCCCCGAGCCTGCGCGAGATCACCGTATCCGTTCCCCGAGGCGAGGTCGCGCCCTTCAACGTGCCCGGCTCGGTCGACCGCGTCGATGGCGACGAGATGCGCGACAGCCGCCTGCAGGTCAACCTGTCCGAAGGCCTCGGCGCGGTGCCGGGCCTGCAGGTGCAGAACCGGCTGAACTACGCGCAGGACCTGCAGCTTTCCATCCGCGGCTTCGGTGCGCGCTCGACCTTCGGCGTGCGCGGCGTGCGCCTCTATGTCGACGGCATCCCCGCGACCCTGCCCGACGGGCAGGGCCAGACATCGAACATCGACATCGGCTCGCTGGACCGCGTCGAAGTGCTGCGCGGACCGTTCTCCGCCCTCTATGGCAACTCCTCAGGCGGCGTGGTCCAGGCCTTCACCGCCTCGGGCGAGGGGCCGCCGCGCCTGTCGTATTCGCTCGCGGGCGGCAGCTTCGGCACCTGGCGGCAGTCGTTGAAGCTCAGCGGATCGCAGGGCGCGGTGGACTACCTGCTCGACGCGAGCCGCTTCCACACCGACGGCTGGCGCGAGCACAGCGCCGCGAAGCGCGACATCGCCAACGGCAAGCTCGGCATCGCGCTGGACAACGGCGACAGGCTCACGCTGGTGTTCAACAGCGTGCGCATAGCCGCGCAGGACCCGCTGGGCCTCACCGCCGACCAGTACGCCCTGGCGCCGCGCAACGCGCCGCTGGCCACGCAGTACGACACGCGCAAGACGGTCGAGCAGACGCAGGCCGGCCTGCTCTACGAGCACCGCATCGACGCCACGCAGGGGCTGCGGCTCATGGTCTACGGCGGCCAGCGCAAGACCGTGCAGTTCCAGTCGATCCCGCCGTCGGCGCAGCAGAACCCGCTGCACGCGGGCGGCGTGATCGATCTTTCGCGCCAGTACGGCGGTGTCGACCTGCGCTGGAACGCCGCGCTCACCCTGGCCGGCCGGCCCTTCGACATCGTGGCCGGCCTGGGCTACGACAGCCTGCGCGAAAAACGCCGGGGCTACGAGAACTACCTCGGGCCGGTGTCGGCGCCCGTGCTCGGCGTGCGAGGGCGGCTGCGGCGCAACGAACTCAACGAGGCCTGGAACCTCGACCCGTACGCGCAGGCCACATGGCGGCTCACCGACCGCTGGACGCTCGAGGCCGGCGTGCGCCGCAGCAGCGTGCACTTCGACTCGCAGGACCGCTACATCGTCGGCACCAACCGCGACGACAGCGGCAGCGCGCGCTACGGCAAGACCCTGCCGGTGGCCTCCCTGCGCTACCAGGCGACGCAGGACCTGGCGCTGTACGGCTCCATCGGGCGCGGCTTCGAGACGCCGACGCTGAACGAGCTTTCCTACCGCGCCAACGGCGCGAGCGGCCTCAATTTCGCGCTGCGCCCGTCGGTCAACGACAGCATCGAGATCGGCGCCAAGGCTCGGCTCGCCGGCGGCCTGCTCACGGCAGCGCTGTTCCAGACCCGCACGCGCGACGAGATCGTGACCGACACCAACGTCGGCGGCCGCGCCACCTTCCAGAACGCGGGCCGCACGAAGCGCAACGGCCTCGAACTGGGCTGGCAGCACGAGACAGCGAACCACTGGCGCACGCAACTGGCCTACACGTGGCTGGACGCGACCTATCGCGACGCTTTCTGCTCGCCGTCTCCGTGCGGCACCGCGAACACCGTGGCTGCGGGCAACCGCATTCCGGGCATCGCGCGGCAGTCGCTGTTCGCGTCGCTGGGCTGGGTGCCGCCCGAGGGCTGGCGCGCCGGCATCGAGATGCGCGCGCTCGGGCGCATCCAGGCCAACGACGCCAACACCGCGAGCGCGCCGGGCTATGCCGTCGCGGCGGTGTATGCGGGCTACCTGAAGAAGTGGGAGCGCTGGGAGTTCAACGCCTTCGCGCGCGTCGACAACCTGTTCGACCGGCGCTACGTGGGCTCGGTGATCGTCAACGAAGGCAATGCGCGCTATTACGAGCCTGCGCCGGGCCGCAACTGGACGGTGGGGCTGAGCGGCGCCTACCGCTTCTGACGCCCCACCATCTTTTTCTCTTGCTTACTTGAGGCCGGCTGCCGCGCGCAGTGCGGCGGCCTGGGTGGTCGCTTCCCAGGTGAACTCGGGCTCCTCGCGGCCGAAGTGGCCGTAGGCGGCGGTCTTCTGGTAGATCGGGCGCAGCAGGTCGAGCATCTGGATGATGCCCTTCGGACGCAGGTCGAAATGCTCGCGCACCAGTTCCGCGATCTTCTCGTCGGGAATCACGCCCGTGCCTTCGGTGTAGACCGTGATGTTCATCGGCTGTGCCACGCCGATGGCGTAGGCCACCTGGATCTGGCACTGGCGCGCCAGGCCGGCGGCCACGATGTTCTTGGCGACGTAGCGCGCGGCGTAGGCGGCCGAGCGGTCGACCTTCGACGGGTCCTTGCCCGAGAACGCGCCGCCGCCGTGCGGGCAGGCGCCGCCGTAGGTGTCGACGATGATCTTGCGGCCGGTGAGGCCGCAGTCGCCCTGCGGCCCGCCGATGACGAAGCGGCCGGTCGGGTTGATCAGGTAGCGCGTGTCCTTCAGCCACTCCTTGGGCAGCACCGGCTTGATGATCTCCTCGATGATGGCTTCGTTGAACGATGCCTTCATCTTGGTGGGCGTCTCGCTCTGGTCGGGGCTGTGCTGGGTGGAGAGCACCACGGTGTCGATGCTGTGGGGCTTGCCATCGACATAACGCATCGTCACCTGGCTCTTGGCGTCGGGACGCAGGAAGGGCAGGCGGCCGTCCTTGCGCAACTGGGCCTGGCGCTCGACGAGGCGGTGCGCGTAGTAGATGGGCGCGGGCATCAACTCGGGCGTTTCGTCGCAGGCGTAGCCGAACATCAGGCCCTGGTCGCCGGCGCCGGTGTTCAGGTGGTCGTCGCTCGCGTGGTCCACGCCCTGGGCGATGTCGTTGGACTGCTTGTCGTAGCAGACCATCACGGCGCAGCCCTTGTAGTCGATGCCGTAGTCGGTGTTGTCGTAGCCGATGCGCTTGATGGTGTCGCGCGCGACCTGGATGTAGTCGACGTGCGCGTTGGTGGTGATCTCGCCGGCCAGCACGACCAGGCCGGTGTTGGTCAGCGTCTCGGCTGCCACGCGGCTGCGGGGGTCCTGCTCGAAGATCGCGTCGAGGATGGCGTCCGAGATCTGGTCGGCGACCTTGTCGGGGTGGCCTTCGGAGACGGATTCGGACGTGAAGAGGAAGTCGTTCGCCATTTGTTCAAAACTCCTTGATTTGACTTGGCGCGTTGCCAACTCTGCGGAGCTCTGGCGAACGCTTTAGCAGATGCCGATTTCTCGGCCCGGCACAATCGCATTGCTGCGCTTGTGTTTGTCGCCCTGCAAGTTGTTCCGTAACTCGGCGACAATTTGCATTCTATTCGAGCCGCGCAATACCATGCGCGCGCGTCCGTGTTTTGACTCCCTCCCGTATTCGATGATCACCCTGTTCCGCCTGCTTGCCCGCGTGCCGATGCCACTGATGCATCGGTTCGGTGCATTGCTGGGCTGGCTGGTCTGGTGGAGCGCGCCTGGCTATCGCCGCCGCTTCAAGGCCAATGCCGAGAGCGCGGGCTTCGGCCCCGAGCAATACCGCCCGGCCATCGCGGCCGCCGGCAAGATGGCGTCCGAGCTGCCTTGGCTCTGGCTGCGTCCGCATGGACAGACCGTGCTGAACCGCGTGGTGCGCTGGGAAGGCGTCGAAGCCTTCGAGGCGGCCATGCAGGCGAAGAAGGGCGTGATCCTGGTCGCGCCGCATCTCGGCAGCTGGGAGATGTGCGGCCAGGCCATCGGCGAGCGCTTTCTGCCGACCTACGGGCCGATCACCGCGCTGTTTCGCCCCGCGCGCAAGAAATGGATGGCCGACCTGATCGCCGCCGGCTCGCGCGACCGGCCCGGCCTGCAGACCCTGCCCACCAACAACACCGGCGTGCGCGGCCTGATCCGCACACTGCGCAGCGGCGGCTACACCGGCATCCTGCCCGACCAGGTGCCTCCGCTGGGGCAGGGCGTGTGGGCGCCCTTCCTCGGCCGGCCCGCCTACACCATGACCCTTCTTCCCCGACTCGCGCAGCAGACCGGCGCGGCCTGCTTTTTGAGCGTGTGCGAACGCCTGCCGCGTGGCGCGGGCTACGTGATCCGCTTCGAGCCCATCGTCGGCACCGCGCTGACCGACCCGTCCGCTCCCATCGAGGATGCCGCTGCCGCGATGAACGATGCCATCGGCCGCCTCATCCACGGCCTGCCGGGCCAGTACGTCTGGGACTACGCCCGCTACAAGGAACCGCGCGCCGAGCGCGTGGTCGCCGCCGCAGGGGAAGCTGCATGAGCCTCGGTTCCCGACTCGGCATCGGCTTCATGCGCGTGATCGCGCCGCTGCCGCTGCCCGTGGTGCGCGGTTTCGGCGCGTTCCTCGGGCGCATCCTGCACACCGTGGCGGTGCCACGGCGGCGCGTGGTCGACACCAACCTGGCGGTCTGCTTCCCCGACAAATCGGAAGCCGAGCGGCGCGCCATCGCGCGCGAGACATTCGTCTACGTGGCGCAGTCCTGGCTCGATCGTGGCTGGCTCTGGCATGCGCCAGAGAAGACGGTGGCGAGCCGGCTCAAGGTAGTGGGCGCGGCCTCGGAGATCAGCGAGATCGCCGAGGGCGATGCGCCGATGATCCTCTTCGCGCCGCACTTCTACGGCCTCGACGCGGCGGCCACCGCGCTCACCATGCACACCGCGCGCCCCTCGGCCACGATCTACACGACGCAGCGCGATCCGATGATCGACGCCTGGATCCGCGAGGGCCGCACCCGCTTCGGCGACGTGGCGGCGCTCAACCGGGTGGACGGCATCAAGCCGGTGCTGCAGGGCCTGCGCAAGGGCGGCCTGCTGTACCTGCTGCCCGACATGGACTTCGGCCGCGACCAGACCATCTTCGTGCCCTTCTACGGCGTGCAGGCGGCCACCGTGCCGTCGCTGTCGCGCTTCGCGCGGCTGGGCAAGGCCAAGGTGGTGCCTGTGGTGTCGAAGCTCACGCGCGAGGGCTATGAAATCGAGATCCTGCCGACCTGGCAGAACTTCCCGACCGACGACGTCGAGGCCGACACTGCGCTCATGAACGAGCGGCTGCAGGGCTACATCGACACGATGCCGTCCCAGTATTACTGGGTGCACCGCCGCTTCAAGACGCGGCCCGAAGGCGAGCCGCCGATCTACTGATTCCGCTGCAGGAATCCCTCGATCTCGCGCGCAACCAACTGCGGCTGCTCGTGCACGATCCAGTGGGTCGCGTTCGGCACCTTCTTGATCTCCAGCTTCGGCACGTACTCGTCGAGTCCTTCGAGCAGGCCGGGCAGCAGCGCGGCGTCGTCGAGCGCCCAGAACACGAAGGTCGGCACTTCCACCACCAGGCGCTCGCGCGGCAGCACGGGGATGCCGTCGACGGTCTGGCCGGGCAGCGGCGGCTTCATCGGCGTCACGCGGTAGAGGTTGCAGGCGCCCGTGAGGCCCGCGCTCCAGACTTCGCGATACTGCTGCTTCACTTCTTCGGTGAGCCAGCCGAAGCCGTCGGGGCCGGCCTTCATCAGCAGGAAGAAGGGCCACATGCGCTTGAAGTCGTCGGCCGCGAGCAGCGCCTCGGCGTCGGGGCGCGCGAGGAAGTTCATGTAGGCGCTTGCCTGCTGCTGCGCCGGGTTGTTGCGCAGCTCGCGGGTGAAGGTGCCCGGGTGCGGCGAATTGATGATGACCAGGCGTCCGACCTGCTGCGGGAAGGCATTGGCATAGCCCCAGCCGAAGGCGCCGCCCCAGTCGTGGGCGACCAGCGCGGCCATGGTGCCGTCGGCGCTCTCGGTGGCGGCGAGCTGCTGGATGTCCTGGATCAGCAGGGGCGCCTTGTAGGCAGCCACGTCGGTGGGCGAGCTCGACTTCTCGAAGCCGCGCAGGTTGGGCGCCACGCAGCGGTAGCCGCCGTGGGCCGGGTCGGCGAAGTACTCGAGCAGTTCGTCCCAGATGAACGCGGCCTCGGGGAATCCGTGGAGGAACACCATCAGCGGCCGGCCCGGCTGGCCGGCGGCGCGGCAGCTCAGGGTGGTGCCGTTGGGCAGGCTGCGCTGGAATGTCTCGATCATGCTTCTTGTCTCCTTCGGGTTGACTGGTGTCGCTATTGTTTTGATAGTGAACTTCGCAGATGGGACGATCGGTACAGCCTGTTGCGTATCAGGCGTCTTCCGGTGGTGGCGTCGGCTCGGGGCCGGCGGCCGGTTCCTGGGCGTCTTCGGGGTGCACCCAACGCCACAGCAGCTGCGCCGCCTCGCCCACGCCCTGCTTCTTCAGGGCCGAGAACAGTTTCACCTCGCCGCCACCGGCCTGCAGTCGCGTAATGGACAGCACCTTGGCGCCCTCGCTGCGGGTGAGCTTGTCGGCCTTGGTGAGCAGCACGAGGAACTTCAGGCCCTGCTGCACGCGCGGGCGGATCACGTCGAGCAGGATCTCGTCGAGCTCGGTCAGACCGTGGCGCGGATCGCACATGAGCACCACGCCGCGCAGGTTCTCGCGCGTCATCAGGTAGTTGCCCATCACCCGCTGCCAGCGCAGCTTGGCCTCGCGCGGCACGGCCGCGTAGCCGTAGCCGGGCAGGTCGGCGAGCACCGCGTCATCGACCTTCTGCTTGCCGATGCCGAACAGGTTGATGTGCTGCGTGCGGCCGGGCGTCTTGGAGGCGAAGGCCAGGCGCGTCTGCTGGGTGAGGGTGTTGATGGCGGTCGACTTGCCCGCGTTGGAGCGGCCGACGAAGGCGATCTCGGGCAGGTCGAAAGGGGGCAGATGCTCCAGCTGGGGCGCGCTGGTGAGGAAGTGGGCGGTGTGCAGCCAGCCCAGCGCCATGCGTTCGCGTTCGGCAACCTTGGGGTCTGCGGCGGGCGCCGCGCGGGGAGGATAGGCGGCGGGCTTGGCGCGCGGGGAGGGCATCTACGGACTTTCGAAACAGGGCCCACATTGTAGAATCGTGAGGTTTTGCGCCATAAATTCGAAGCCCCCGATATGAAGTTGTTTGCCAATATTGTGCTTGCGGCCCTCGTGGGCATCGCATCCAGCGTGAGTTTTGCAGCCGATGAACACGCGGCCGCTCCTGCCGCCCCGGCGGCCGCCAGGCCGGCCAAGCCGGACCCCGCCAAGGGGGATGCGCTCTTCAACGCAACGCCGGCAAACAGCCAGAGCTGCGCCTCCTGCCACAACGCCGACGGCAACTCCGCCATCGCCGCCAACCCGAAGCTGGCGCAGCAACACCCCGAATACATCCTCAAGCAGCTGCAGGACTTCAAGTCCGGCGCCCGCAAGAGCGCGATCATGAAGCCGCTGGCCTCGGCGCTGTCGGAAGAAGACATGCGCAACATCGCCTGGTTCGTCGGCTCGAAGAAGGTCAAGCCGGGCTTCTCGAAGGACAAGGACACCATCGCCCTGGGCGAGAAGATCTACCGCGGCGGCATCGGCGACCGCCAGATCCCGGCCTGCGCCGGCTGCCACAGCCCCAACGGCGCCGGCATCCCGGCCCAGTACCCGCGCCTGGGTGGCCAGAACGCCGACTACACCGTGGCCCAGCTCACGGCCTTCCGCGACAACGTCCGCCTGAACAGCCTGCCCATGACCGGCGTCGCCGCCAAGCTCAACGACAGGGAAATCAAGGCGGTCGCCGACTACATTGCCGGTTTGCGTTGATGATGGCGCTCCCTGGAGCGTGACCAGCCGCCGATAACAACCCCAAACAAAGGGCGGGCCGATCCAGCAGGATGGCCCGCCTTTTTGTTTTTTTCTCTTCCTACTCTCGCCCGATGTCCGTCTCCACCCATGGCCTTCGCGTTCATCGCGGACCGCAGATGCTTCGCGCCGCGGTGGAACTGCTGTCGTCGATGCGCTTCGCGATCGCGCTGCTCACGATCATCTGCATCGCGTCGATCATCGGTACGGTGCTCAAGCAGCACGAGCCGATCAACAACTACATCAACCAGTTCGGCCCGTTCTGGGCCGAGCTCTTCCGCACCGCGCGGCTCGACTCGATCTACAGCGCCTGGTGGTTCCTGCTGATCCTGCTGTTCCTGGTGATCAGCACCACGCTGTGCATCGTGCGCAACACGCCGCGCATCCTGGTCGACCTCAGGACCTTCAAGGAAGACATCCGCGCTCAGAGCCTCAAGGCCTTCGGCCAGCGCGCCGAGAACCGTCTCGGTGAAACGCCGGACGTCGCCGCCAACCGGATCGGGCAACTGCTGGTGAGCGGCGGCTGGAAGGTCAAGCTGCAGCAGCGCGAGGCAACTGGCGACGGCAGGCAGGCCGCGGGCTGGATGGTCGCGGCGCGTGCCGGCGGCGCCCACAAGCTGGGCTACATCGCCGCCCACAGCGCCATCGTGCTGGTGTGCATCGGCGGCCTGCTCGACGGCGACCTGGTGGTGCGCGCGCAGACCTGGTTCAACGGCAAGAGCGTGTTCACCGGCGGCGGCATGATCGCCGACGTGCCGCCGCAGCACCGGCTGTCGGCGAGCAACCCGACCTTCCGCGGCAACATCCTCGTGCCCGAGGGCGGGCAGGGCAGCGTCGCCATCCTGAACCAGTCCGACGGCGTGCTGCTGCAGGAGCTGCCGTTCTCCATCGAGCTGAAGAAGTTCATCGTCGACTACTACTCGACCGGCATGCCCAAGCTCTTCGCGAGCGAGGTGGTCCTGCACGACCGCGAGACCGGCGAGCAGGTGCCCGCGCGCATCGAGGTCAACCACCCGGCCAGCTACAAGGGCGTGGAGATCTACCAGTCGAGCTTCGACGATGGCGGCTCCAAGGTGAAGCTCAAGGCGGTGCCGATGGCTGCCGCGGCCAAGCCCTTCGAGGTGGAAGGCGTCATCGGCGGGCCCAGCACCGAGATCACCAACGGCAAGGACAAGCTCACGCTCGAGTACGCCGCGCTGCGCGTGATCAACGTCGAGAACTTCGCCGACGCCAACGCCATGGGCAGCGGCGCCGACGTGCGCAAGGTCGACCTGCGCCACGACATCGAATCGCGCCTGGGGGCAGCCAACAAGACCAACAAGCCGAAGGTGCTGCGCAACATCGGCCCGAGCATCGGCTACAAGCTGCGCGACGCCGCCGGACAGGCGCGCGAGTACCAGAACTACATGGTGCCGGTCGATACCGGCGACGGCCAGCCGGTGTTCCTGCTGGGCATGCGCGAGAAGCCCGAGGAGCCCTTCCGCTACCTGCGCGTGCCGGCCGACGACCAGGGTTCGATGGACGGCTTCGTGCGCATGCGCGCCGCCCTCGGCGACGCCGCCACGCGCGAGCGCGCCGTCGAGCGCTACATCGCCAAGGCCACCGACCCCAAGCGTCCCGAAATGGCCGAGCAGCTGCGCGTGTCCGCCACGCGCGCACTGGCGCTGTTCGCGGGCAGCGAGCGCGCCAAGGCCGACGCCACCACCGTGGGCGGCTGGCAGGCGATCGCCGAATTCATGGAAGCCAACGTGCCCGAGGCCGAGCGCGAGCGCGCCGGCGGGGTGCTGGTGCGCATCCTCAACGACGTGCTGTTCGAGGTGCTGAACCTGAGCCGCGAAGGCGCCGGCCTGGCCGCGCTGCCCAACGACGAGAAGTCGCAGGCCTACCTGACGCAGGCCGTCCTGGCCATCAGCGACGCGCATTTCTACCCGGCGCCGGTCGCGATGATGATGACCGACTTCACCCAGGTGCAGGCCAGCGTGTTCCAGGTGGCGCGCGCCCCAGGCAAGAACATCGTCTATCTGGGCTGCCTGTTGCTGATCGTCGGCATTTTTGCCATGCTGTACGTGCGCGAGCGCCGCCTCTGGGTGTGGCTGGCGCCGGATGGCAAGGCCGGCGAAGGCGATGCATCCGCAATGACGGCCGCCACGATGGCCTTCTCGGTCAATCGCAAGACCATCGACAGCGACCGCGAATTCGAGCATCTCAAACGCAAGCTGCTCGCCCTGAACGCATAAGACCACGAGACGACATGAACACCACGACCCTCACGCTCAATGAAAGCTGGCTCTCGCGCCGCAACCTGTTCGACTGGGTGTTCGCGGCGCTGGTGGTCGCCGGCGGCCTCTTCGCCTTCGCGCGCTACGCGGGGTCGATGGATTCCTACGAGAAGCCGATCCTCGCCGCGGCGGTGATCGCGACCATCGCCATCGGCTGGTTCTGGCGGCCGCTGCGGGTGCTGGCGATCGTGGTGGCTGCGGCTTCGCTGCTGGCCATCGCCTCGTACCAGGGCGACCTGGCGCGTGCCGACACGGTGTTCTGGCTCAAGTACTTCCTGTCGAGCCAGTCGGCCATCCTGTGGATGAGCGTGCTGTTCTTCATGAGCACGCTGTTCTACTGGCTGGGCTTCTTCGGCGGCAGGCAGTCGGACACCTTCGACGCCATCGGCTCGCGCCTCGCGTGGGCGGCGGTGACGATGGCGCTGATCGGCACCATGGTGCGCTGGTACGAGAGCCACCAGCTCGGCCCGGACATCGGCCACATCCCGGTGAGCAACCTGTACGAGGTGTTCGTGCTGTTCTGCTGGCTGACGGCCGCCTTCTACCTGTACTTCGAGGAGCGCTACGGCACGCGCGCGCTCGGCGCATTCGTGATGCTGGTTGTCAGCGCGGCGGTGGGCTTCCTGCTCTGGTACACGATCGTGCGCGAGGCTCACGAGATCCAGCCGCTGGTGCCGGCCCTGCAGAGCTGGTGGATGAAGCTGCACGTGCCGGCCAACTTCATCGGCTACGGCACTTTCGCGCTCGCGGCCATGGTCGCCTTCGCCTACCTCATCAAGGAGCAGGCGAACGAGACGCGCTGGTACAAGCTCACGCCGATCTGGCTGCTGGGCGTGGCACTGTGCTTCGTGCCGGTGGCGTTCCGCCAGCGCGTGCAGGAAGCCGGCGGCAGCTACTGGGTGATCTACGCCGGCATTTCGGCGCTGATCGCCGCGGGCATCCTGCTGGGCCGCAAGCGCATCGCCGCGCGCCTGCCGGCCAACGAGGTGCTCGACGACGTCATGTACAAGTCGATCACCGTCGGCTTCGCCTTCTTCACCATCGCCACCGTGTTGGGCGCCCTGTGGGCGGCCGACGCCTGGGGCGGCTACTGGAGCTGGGACCCGAAGGAAACCTGGGCACTGATCGTCTGGCTCAACTACGCGGCCTGGCTGCACATGCGCCTGGTGAAGGGCCTGCGCGGCACCGTGGCGGCCTGGTGGGCGCTGGGCGGGCTGGCGGTGACGACCTTCGCCTTCCTGGGCGTGAACATGTTCCTGAGCGGGCTGCACAGCTACGGCACCCTGTGAGTGCAGGCCCGCGGGCTTTCGCGAAGAATTATTGAAACCACGCGCCCCGGCGGCGCGTAACCGAATCGGGGTTGGCCACGAACTACCCTGAGAACAACGATTCCGCGAAAGGCCCGTCATGTCGTTCCCTTCCCATCCCAGCCGCCCCATCCGTCGTATCGCCAGCAACAGCGGCGACAACGGTTTCGTCCATCCGCTGTCCAGCGAGATCACGTCCCGAGAGGTCTACGAGGGCCGCCGCGACATGCTCAAGCTCATGGCCGGGGGCGCCGCGGGAGCCGCGCTCGCGGCCTTCGCCTCTCGCGAGGCCCTGGCGCAGACCGAGCGCCCCAACAAGCTGGCGCCGCTGCCCGGCGCGAAGTCGGCGGTGCCCGGCGCCATGTCGATGGAAAAGGTCACCGACTACAAGGATGCCTCCACCTACAACAACTTCTACGAGTTCGGCACCGACAAGGCCGACCCGGCCAAGAACGCCGGCACGCTGAAGACGCGGCCCTGGACGGTGGAGGTGGAAGGGCTGGTCAAGAAGCCGGGAAAGTACGGCATCGAGGACCTGCTCAAGCTCAGCGCGCAGGAGGAGCGCATCTATCGCCTGCGCTGCGTCGAGGGCTGGTCGATGGTGATCCCGTGGGTCGGCTACTCGCTGGCCGAGCTCATCAAGAAGGTCGAGCCGCAAGGCAACGCCAGGTTCGTCGAGTTCGTGACCCTGGCCGACCCCAAGACCATGCCCTTCGTCGGCTCGCGCGTGCTCGACTGGCCCTACACCGAGGGCCTGCGCATGGACGAGGCGATGCATCCGCTCACGCTGCTGGCCTTCGGCATGTACGGCGAGGTGCTGCCCAACCAGAACGGCGCGCCGGTGCGGCTGGTGGTGCCGTGGAAGTACGGCTTCAAGTCGGCCAAGTCGATCGTGAAGATCCGCTTCGTCGAGAAGGAGCCCAGCACCGCCTGGAACAAGGCCGCGGCCAACGAATACGGTTTCTATTCGAACGTGAATCCCAACGTCGACCATCCGCGATGGAGCCAGGCCACCGAGCGCCGGATCGGCGACGGCGGCGGCCTCTTCGCAAAACGGCGCAAGACGGAGATGTTCAACGGCTACGAAGCGCAGGTCGGCCAGCTCTACGCGGGCATGGACCTGAAGAAGAACTACTGAGCCGGCCTCGGCACGTGGCGAGCGCCCCATGAACAAGCTGCTCATGCATCCCGCGACCAAGCCGGTCGTCTTCCTGCTGTGCCTGCTGCCGTTCGCGCGGCTGGCCTACGGCGCGTTCACGGACGGGCTGGGTGCCAACCCCGCGGAGTTCCTGATCCGCGCCACCGGCGACTGGACCCTGCGTTTCATCTGCATCGTGCTGGCGGTGACGCCGCTGCGGGTGATGAGCAAGTGGAACGCGCTCGCGCGCTACCGTCGCATGCTGGGCCTGTTCGCGTACTTCTACGTGGTGCTGCATCTGCTGTGCTACAGCTGGTTCGACATGGGCTTCGAGTGGGGCGACATTGCGAAGGACATCGCCAAGCGGCCGTTCATCCTGGTGGGCTTCTCTGCCTTCGTGTTGCTGACGCCGCTGGCGGCCACCTCGTTCAACCGCGCGATCAAGGCGATGGGCGCGAAGCGCTGGCAGATGCTGCACAAGCTGGTCTACCTGATCGCGGGGCTCGGCCTGCTGCACTTCTTCTGGATGCGCGCGGGCAAGAACAACTTCGCGGAAGTGTTCGTCTACGCCGCGATCATCGCGGTGCTGCTCTCGTGGCGCGTGTGGAACTACTTCGCGAACAAGCGCGGGAAGGTGAAGCCGGCGTCTGCGGGTGCTGTGCGCACCGGCTGACGCCGGGAAGACCGGGAAGAGCGATCGGCGATCAGCCGTCGATCTCGCTGCGCAGCTGGTCTTCCATCGTCTCGCGACGGCGGATCAGCTTGGCGCTCGCGCCGCTCACCAGCACCTCGGCGGCGCGGCCGCGGGTGTTGTAGTTGCTGGACATGCTCATGCAGTACGCACCCGCCGACAGCACGGCCAGCAGGTCGCCCGACACCACGTTGAGCGCGCGATCGCGGCCGATCCAGTCGCCGCTCTCGCAGACCGGGCCGACCACGTCGTAGGTCGTGGCATTGCCCGCGCGGGTGCGCACCGGCACGATGCGCTGGAAGGCCTGGTACATCGCGGGACGGGGCAGGTCGTTCATGGCCGCGTCGACGATGCAGAAGTTCTTGTCCTCGCCCGGCTTGGTGTAGAGCACTTCGGTCACGCACACGCCGGCATTGCCGACCAGCGAGCGGCCTGGCTCGATGACCAGCTTGCGCCCGCCGAAGCCGCGCGCGTCGAGCTTGGTCAGCAGCTGCTGCCACAGCGCATCGGCCTTGGGCGGCACTTCGCCGTTGTAGTCGATGCCCAGGCCGCCACCGAAGTCCAGGTGATGGATCGGCACCCCGGCTGCCTCGATGGCTTCCACCAGGTCGAGCACCCGGTCGCAGGCGTCGAGGTAGGGCGAGGCTTCGGTGATCTGCGAGCCGATGTGGCAGTCGATGCCCACCACCTCCAGCCCCTGCAGCCGCGCGGCGTGCTTGTAGGCCTCGACGGCGCGGTCGTGCGCGATGCCGAACTTGTTGCCCTTCAGGCCGGTGGAAATGTAGGGGTGCGTCTTCGGATCGACGTTCGGATTGATGCGGATGCTGATTGGCGCGCGCTTGCCTTCGGCCACCGCCACTTCGTTGAGCACGTCGAGCTCGGCTTCGCTCTCGACGTTGAAGCAGGCGATGCCCGCCGCGAGCGCCTGGCGCATTTCGGCGCGGGTCTTGCCGACGCCAGAGAAGATGATCTTCTTCGGATCGGCGCCCACGGCCAGCACGCGCGAGAGCTCGCCGCCGGAGACGATGTCGAAGCCGCAGCCGGCTTGCGCGAACACGCGCAGCACGCCGAGCGAGGAGTTGGCCTTCATCGCGTAGCAGATGAGCGCATCACGACCCTCGAAGCCGCGCTGGTAAGCCGCCAGGGCGTCCAGCATCCACTGCCTGGAGTAGACGAAGAGAGGAGTGCCGTGTTCGCGCGCCAGCGCGTCGAGCGCCACGCCTTCGACGTGCAGCGTGCCGTCGCGCTCGGCGATGTGCGGCTGGCCGGGCAGGGCGATGGGGGTGCCGGAACTCACTTGCGCTGCTCCGTGCTGGTGGTGCTGGTGCTGCCGGCTGGCGCGCTGGTCGCGGCAGCCGGAGCGGGCGCCGCCTGGCTGGAGGACGAAGATGACGACGAAGACCGCAGGCTGTCCGGCGTCATGAGCTCCGGCAAGGTGGCGCGCCCGGCGGCTGCCGGATCGGTCGGCAGGTACAGCGCACCGCGCTGCCCGCAGGCAGCGACGAGCCCGGCGGTGCCCACGGCAAGGCAGACCATGAGCGCGGCGCGGACGCGGGTGCTCACTAGAATTTGGCGAACGTTCAACATGGCGAAATTGTAATGACCGACACCGAATACATGGATCGCGCCGAGGCTGCGCTTGCCGCCATCGAACTGGGCTGCGACCGCATCAACGAAGCGACCGACGCCGACATCGACAACCAGAGGGTGGGCGGGATGATCACGATTTCATTCCGCAACGGCAGCCAGCTGATCGTGAACCTGCAGAAGCCGTTGCAGGAAATCTGGCTTGCCGCGCGTTCCGGCGGCTACCACTACCGCCATGACGGCAAGGCCTGGGTGGACACCAAGACCGGCGAGGAATTCTTCGGCAACCTGTCGCGCGAGGCGACGCTGCAGGCCGGGCAGCCGCTGGACTTCACGGCTCCCTGAACTTTCTGCCTGCGACGCTCAGTTGCGGAACAGATCGAGGATGCGGTTGCGCTCCTCGGGTTGCGCAGGAGCGCCGATCGGACCACCCGCCGGGGCTTCGACCGGCGCCGCCGGTGCGGACTCGACACCCAGGCTGGCAACGCCGCGTCCCGGCGCGTAGTCGTCGTAGTACCACTCGCCACCCACATTCACGATGCCCGCTGGCGGGTTGGCCGACAGTTCAGTCACCGGCACACCCTTGATGGCGGTTTCCATGTAGGTGATCCAGATCGGAAGGCTCAGGCCGCCGCCGGTCTCGCGGTCGCCCAGGTTGCGCGGGGTGTCGTAACCGATCCACGAGATGGCCGTCATGGTGGGCTGGAAGCCGGCGAACCAGGCGTCGAGCGAGTCGTTGGTGGTGCCCGTCTTGCCGTAGAGGTCGGGGCGTTTGAGCATGGCCTGCGCCTTGGCCGCGGTGCCGCCGCGAGCGACGGAATTCAGCAGCGTGTCCATGATGAAGGCGTTGCGCTGCGGGATGACACGCAGCGATTCGTTCAGCAGCGGCGGCTGCTTGTCGACCAGCACCTTGTCCTTGTGGTCGGTGATGCGCGTGACGAGGTACGGATTGACGCGGTAGCCGCCGTTGGCGAAGACCGAATAGCCCACCGCCATCTGCATCGGCGTGACCGAGCCCGCGCCCAGCGCCATCGGCAGGTAGGCGGGGTGCTTTTCCTTGTCGAAGCCGAAGTTGGTGATCCACTCCTGCGCATAGCGCGTGCCGATGGACTGCAGGATGCGGATGGACACGAGGTTCTTCGACTTCATCAGCGCGGTGCGCATCGACATCGGGCCGTCGTAGCCGCCGCCGTAGTTCTTCGGCTCCCAGGGCTGGCCGCCGGTGGTGCCGGCGTCGAAGAAGAGCGGGCCGTCGTTGATGACCGTGGCGGGCGTGAAGCCCTTTTCGAGCGCCGCGGAATAGATGAAGGGCTTGAAGCTGGAGCCCGGCTGGCGCCAGGCCTGCGTCACATGGTTGAACTTGTTCTTGCCGAAGTCGAAGCCGCCGACCAGCGCCTTGATGGCGCCGTCGCGCGGGTCCATGGCGACGAATGCGCCCTCGACCTCGGGAAGCTGCGTGATTTCCCAGGTGTTCTTGGGCGTCTTCACCACGCGGATGACCGCGCCGCGACGGATCTTGATGTTCGGCGGGGCCTTGTCGGAGAGACCCGACTGGGCCGGCTTGAGCCCTTCGCCGGTGATCTGGACGGGATCGCCATTGCCGCGCACCGCGTCGATCTGCTTGGGCGTGGCCTTGAGCACGACCGCGGCCATCACGTCGCCGTTGTCGGGGTGGTCGTTGAGCGCGTCGTCGACTGCTTCGTCGAGGTCCTTGGGGTCGTTCGGCAGGTCGACGAACTTCTCGGGGCCGCGATAGATCTGGCGGCGCTCGTAGTCCATGATGCCCTTGCGCAGCGCCTTGTAGGCGGCCGCCTGGTCGGCCGCGACCAGCGAGGTGTAGACCTTGAGGCCGCGCGTGTAGGTGCTGTCGCCGTACTGGGCGTACATCAGCTGGCGAACCGTTTCAGCCACGTATTCGGCGTGCAGGCGGTTCGGGTCGGCGGCGTCGCGCAGGTGCAACTCTTCCTTCTTGGCTTCCGCGGCCTGTTCGGCGGTGATGAAGCCGGCCTCCTGCATGCGGTCGATCACGTAGAACTGGCGGCCGCGCGCGCGCTGCGGGTTGTTGACCGGGTTGTTCGCGCCCGGTGCCTTGGGCAGGCCGGCCAGCATCGCGGCCTGGGCGATCGTGAGTTCCTGCAGGGGCTTGCCGAAATAGGCCTCGGAAGCGGCAGCGAAGCCATAGGCGCGGTTTCCGAGGTAGATCTGGTTCAGGTAGATCTCGAAGATCTGGTCCTTGGTGAGCAGGTGCTCCAGCTTGAAGGTCAGCAGCACCTCGTAGATCTTGCGGGTGAGCGTCTTCTCGGAGCTCAGGTAGACGTTGCGCGCCACCTGCATCGTGATGGTCGATGCGCCCTGGCTCTTCACGCGGTTCATGTTGGCCAGGCCGGCGCGGACCATGCCCTTGTAGTCGACGCCGCCGTGGTCGTAGAAGCGGGCGTCTTCGGCCGCCAGGACGGCGTCCTTCACGACCTTCGGGATGGCCGAGATGGGAGTGAGGTTGCGGCGCTCCTCGCCGAACTCGCCGATCAGGATGCCTTCGGCCGAGAAAACCCGCAGCGGCAGCTTGGGCCGGTAGTCGGAGAGCTCGCTGATGTCGGGCAGGTTCGGATACGCCACCGCGAGGGCCACTGCCACCACGCACAGCACGGCCAGCGCGCCGGCCAGGGCGATGCCGAAGCTCCAGAAGAAAAGGCGCAGCAGCCATTTCAGCCAGGTCGGGCGAGTGGAGGGGGAGTTCTTGGCTGGCCCTTTGGGGCTGGAAGTTTCTTGCATGAGGGGCCGCACAGAGTCACCCGACATTATAAAAAGCCGCCCCTTCCGAACGATCCGATCTTTGCGGGGCTTGCATTGCCCTAATTCAAAAGTTACAAAATGCGGTTTTGCCGTCAGGTTTTGACAACGCTTGAGGAATTTGCCCTGCGGCGTCGCTTGGTTGCCGCTACGCCTGCTGCTAGCATGCAACCGAATTCAATTTTTTCTATTGGTTACAAATACAGGGGAAGAGGAACCTGCCTTGGCTGCTCTTGGATCATTGTTTCGTCGTCAGAACGCTCCCCTGCTGGGGCTGGACGTAAGTTCGTCCAGCGTCAAGCTGGTCGAGCTCGGCCGTGAGGCCAGCGGCAAGCTGGTCCTGGAGCGCTGCGCCATCGAGCCCCTGGAACGCGGCTGGATCACCGACGGCAACGTCGAGAAGTTCGACGAGGTGGCGGAAGCCGTCCGTCGCGTCATCCGCAAGAGCGGCACGCGCACCCGCAACGTGGCACTGGCATTGCCTCCGTCGGCCGTGATCACCAAGAAGATCATTCTTCCGGGCGGCATGAGCGAGCAGGAGCTCGAGATCCAGGTCGAGTCGGAAGCCAACCAGTACATCCCGTTCTCGCTCGACGAGGTGAGCCTCGACTTCTGCGTGACCGGTCCGAGCACCACCTCGGCCGGCGACGTGGAAGTGCTGATCGCCGCGTCGCGCAAGGAAAAGGTCCAGGACCGCGAGGGCCTGGCGGAAGCCGCCGGCCTGAAGGCGATGATCCTCGACGTCGAGTCCTACGCATCGCGCCTGGCGACCGCCCGCCTGATCGAGCAGCTGCCCGGCAAGGGCGTCGATTCGATCGTGGCTCTCTTCGAGGTGGGCGCCTTCACCACCAGCATGCAGGTGCTGCGCAACCAGGAAGTGCTGTACGACCGCGACCAGGCGTTCGGCGGTGCCCAGCTCACCCAACTGATCGTGCGCCAGTACGGTTTTTCGGCCGAGGAGGCCGAGGCGAAGAAGCGCAGCGGCGACCTGCCCGACGACTACGGCTCAGGCGTGCTCAAGCCCTTCGTGGAAAGCATCGCGCAGGAAATCGCCCGCGCGCTCCAGTTCTTCTTCACCAGCACGCCGCACAACCGCGTCGACTATGTGCTGCTGGCAGGCGGATCGGCCTCGCTGCCCGGCCTGACCAACGCTGTGACGCGGCAGACCTCGTTCGCCTGCTCCTTGCTGAATCCCTTCGAAGGCATGGAAATCAGCTCGAACGTCCGCGAGAAGAAGGTCCGCCGTGAGGCGCCGTCCTATCTGACCTCTTGCGGCCTGGCCATGCGGAGGTTCCTGCAGTGATCCTCATCAATCTGCTCCCGCACCGCGAAGCTGCGCGCAAGCGCAGGCGCGAGGCGTTCTACGGCACCCTGGGTGCCGCGGCGATCCTGGGCGTCCTGATCGCCGGCCTTGGTTATCTCTGGTTCGAGGCGCAGATCTCGGCGCAGCGTTCCACGAACGGCTTTCTGCAGGCCGAGATCAAGAAGCTCGAAGTCGAGATCAAGGAAATCTCGACGCTGCAGGAAGAAATTGCCGCGCTGCGCGCCCGCCAGCAGGCGGTCGAAGACCTGCAGGGCGACCGCAACCTGCCCGTGCACCTGCTCAACGAACTGGTCCGGCAACTGCCCGATGGCGTGTACCTGACCAACATGAAGCAGGACAACCAGACTGTCACCCTGCAAGGCATGGCGCAGTCGAACGAGCGGGTTTCGGAGCTGCTGCGCAACCTCGGCAACAACAGTCCCTGGCTGGTGAAGCCCGAGCTGGTCGAAATCACGTCGGCGAACGTGAACCTGAACCCGCGCGATCAGCGTCGCGTGGCGAACTTCACGATGCGCATTGGCCTGAAACGCCCCACCGATGCTCAGAAGGCTGCCGCCGAAAAGGCCCTGGCCGCAACGGCGCAGTCCAAGGGGTAACCGATCATGGCAAGCAATCGCGCCTCCCAGAAAATCGACGTCGCCGCTGCGTTCCAGCGCTTCGGCGACCAATTCCGCGGACTCAATCCGAACGATCCCTCGGCATGGCCGGCGGTGCCCCGCTATGCGCTCTGCCTGGTGGTCACGGCACTTGTGCTGGTCGCCCTCTGGTTCGTCTGGCTGACCAATTCGAACGACGAGCTCGAAAGCGAGCGCGCCAAGGAAGTCACGCTCAAGGCCGACTACCAGAAGAAGGTGGCTCAGGCCGCCAACCTCGAGTTGCTCAAGAAGCAGCGCGAGCAGGTGCAGCAGTACGTGACCCTGCTCGAGAAGCAGTTGCCCAGCAAGGCCGAAATGGACGCCCTGCTGTCGGACATCAACCAGGCAGGCCTTGGCCGCAGCCTTCAGTTCGAGCTGTTCCGTCCGGGGCAGGTGTCGGTCAAGGACTACTACGCCGAGCTCCCGATCGCCGTCCGGGTGACCGGCCGGTACCACGACATGGGTGCTTTCGCTGCCGACGTGGCGGGCCTGTCGCGGATCGTGACGCTGAACAACATTTCCGTCACCCCGCAGAAGGACAAGGACGTGCTGACGATGGACGCCACCGCGCGCACCTATCGTTACCTCGATGACGAAGAACGGGCCGCGCAGAAGCGCGCCTCCGCACCGAAGGCGAAGAAATGAAGATCGCCGCCAAAGTACTGTGGCTGACGCTGGCGGCGTCGGCACTGAGCGCCTGCGATTCGGGCCAGGAAGACATGCAGCGCTGGATGGCCGAGCAGCGTGCCCAGGTGAAGCCCTCGGTGCCGCCGATTTCCGAGCCCAAGAAGTTCACCCCGCAGGCCTATACCGAGGCCTCGGCATTCGAGCCCTTCAACATCCTGAAGCTGACGCAGGCGCTGCGCCGCGAATCGAATCAGCCGAGCACCTCGGAGCTGATCGCGCCCGAGCTCGCGCGCCGCAAGGAAGCGCTCGAAGCCTTCCCGCTCGACTCGATGGCCATGGTCGGCAGCATGAACCGCAACGGCCAGCCGGTGGCGCTGCTGCGCGTCGACAAGCTGCTCTACAAGGTGCGCGTCGGCGAATACCTGGGACTCAACTACGGGCGCATCACCCGTATCAACGAAACCGAAATCGCCTTGCGTGAAATCGTGCAAGACGCCGCCGGTGAATGGATCGAACGCGTCGCGACGCTGCAGCTGCAAGAGAGTGCGAAATGAACCAAAAGAAATCAAAAATGGCACAGTGGCTGCGCGCTGCCGGCCTGGGTCTGCTGGCCTTCGGCGCATTGGCCGTGGCTCATGCGCAAAACGCCATCGAGGCGGTGACGAGCTCGACGCAGTCGGGCTCCGAAGTGATCCGCATCGATCTGGCACAGCCGCTTACCGCGGTTCCTGCCGGATTCGCCGTGCAGACGCCTGCGCGTATCGCGCTCGACTTTCCCGGTGTCACGAATGCCATCGGCCGCTCCGCCATCGAGGTGAACCAGGGCAACCTGCGCTCGGTGAACGTGGTGCAGGCCGGTGAACGCAGCCGCGTGGTGCTGAACCTGAAGCAGGCGACCGCATACAAGGCCGAGATCCAGGGCAAGTCGCTGCTGGTGACGCTCGAGCCGGTGGCAGGACCGGCGCTTGTCGCGTCGGCTTCCACGACCTTCGCGGAAAACCGCAATCGCGACACGCTGCCCCTGCGGGATGTCGACTTCCGTCTCGGTTCCGACAGCACCGGCCGGGTCATCGTCGATCTGCCGAACAACCAGGTGGGCGTGGACGTCAAGCAGCAGGGCAAGAGCCTTGTCGTGGAGTTCACCAAGTCGACGCTGCCCGAAGGGCTGCGCCGCCGCCTCGACGTGGCCGACTTCGGCACCCCGGTCCAGCTCATCACTTCGCAGCAAGCCGGCGACCGCGTCCGCATGACGATCGATGCCAAGGGCGATTGGGAGCACAGTGCCTACCAGAGCGAGAACCAGTTCGTGGTCGAGGTCCGTGCCCGCAAGGTCGATCCGACCAAGCTGACCCAAGGCGTGGGCTACAACGGCGAGAAGCTGTCGCTGAACTTCCAGAACATCGAGATCCGTTCGCTGCTGCAGGTGATCGCCGATTTCACGAACTTCAACATCGTGACCTCGGATTCGGTGACCGGCGCGCTGACGCTTCGGCTGAAGGACGTGCCGTGGGACCAGGCGCTCGACATCATCATGCAGGCGAAGAACCTGGGCATGCGCAAGAACGGCAGCGTGCTGTGGATCGCGCCGAAGGATGAGATCAACGCCAAGGAAAAGCTCGAGTTCGAGGCCAAGGCCGCGATCGAGAATCTGGAGCCGCTGCGGACCCAGTCGTTCCAGCTCAACTACACCAAGGCGATTGCCATTGCTCAGGGCTTGACTGGCACGGGCGCTTCTTCTGGCGGTGGCGGCGGCAGCGGTACGACCACCCGGATCCTGAGCCCGCGCGGCAGCGTCATCGCCGAATCGCGTACCAACCAGCTCTTCGTTTCGGACATCCCCTCGCGCCTGGCCCAGGTGACCGAACTGATCCAGAAACTGGACGTCCCCGTTCGCCAAGTGCTGATCGAAGCCCGTATCGTCGAGGCGTCGGACACCTTCGGCAAGTCCCTTGGTGTACGACTCGGGGGCGGTATTGCTGGCGAGCGCTTCGCATCGTCCGCCGGCAACCGGGCGTTCGCCAATGTGGGTGCGATGCCCACCATCACGGCGGGCACCAACGGCGGTGCCAGCACGGCCACCACCACCTGGACGAACTCCAACTTCATCAACCTTCCCGCAGGCGATGCCGGCGGCACCGGCAACGCGGCAGGCACCTTCGCGATCTCGCTGTTCAACTCTAGCTTCTCGCGCATGCTGAACCTCGAGATCTCGGCGCTCGAAGCCGACGGCAAGGGCAAGCTGGTGTCCAGCCCCCGCGTGATCACGGCCGACCAGACCAAGGCGCTGATCGAGCAGGGCGAGGAAATCCCGTACCAGCAGGCCACTTCCAGCGGCGCCACCTCGATCTCGTTCCGCAAGGCGGTGCTGAAGCTCGAAGTCACGCCCCAGATCACGCCGGAAGGCAACATCATCCTGACGCTGGACGTGAGCAAGGACGCCCGCGGCGTGAATACTTCGGCGGGTCCGGCGATCAACACCAAGCACGTGCAGACCGAGGTGCTGGTCGAGAACGGCGGCACGGTTGTCATCGGTGGTATCTTCGAGCTCACCGAAACCAATGACGAATCGCGCGTGCCGGTGCTGGGTGAAGTGCCTTATGTGGGTGCACTGTTCCGCAAGCGCGAACGCGTTGCCAACAAGACTGAAATGCTCGTCTTTATCACCCCGAAGATGATTACCGACCGCAACGCCGCGCGCTGACGCGCGGGCGTAGCAGCCACCGCGTGGCGGTCGCACTCGTCGGCTTGCCCGGCGCCGGAAAATCCGCAGTGGGCCGGCGCCTGGGGATGCGGCTGGACCTTCCCTTCGTAGATACGGACCACGTGATCGAGCAGCGCATCGGCTGCTCGATCCGTGATTACTTCGAGCGAGAGGGCGAAATCGCCTTCCGCGACCTCGAGCAGACGGTGATCGCCGACCTGGCCGCCAATCCCCAGGGCATTCTGGCCACCGGCGGCGGTGCGGTGCTCCGGGAGGCGAACCGCAAGCAACTGCGCGATCACTTCCATGTGATCTACCTGCGCTCCTCCCCCGAAGACCTGTTCCGGCGCCTGCGCCACGACGTCAAGCGCCCCCTGCTGCAGGTGGCCGATCCGCTGGGGCGGCTGCGGGAGCTGCACGATGCGCGCGACCCGTTCTACCGGGAAACCGCCCACGACGTGGTCGACACCGGCCGCCCGACCATCGCGATGCTGGTGAACATCATCGTGATGCAGCTCGAACTGGCCGGCGTCGTCGAGCCGGGCGCCCACCCCGAAGAGCCCCCCGCCTGAGCCTGCCCGAGCCGCAGCGCCTAAACTCGCTGCCCATGTCCCTGTCCGAACTCTCCGCCCCGCCAGAACGCGTCGACATCCAGCTCGGCGACCGCAGCTATCCGATCCTGATCGGCGCCGGCCTGCTGGACGACCCGCGGAGCTTCGATGCCACGCCCGCCTCGGCCACGGCCCTGATCGTCAGCAACACCACGGTGGCGCCGCTCTATGCCAGGGCGCTGCAATCCGCTTTGGCGGGCCGGTTCCGGGCGGTCCACCTGCTCGAGTTGCCCGACGGCGAGGCATACAAGAACCTGCAGACGCTGAACCTGATCTTCGACGAGCTCCTCGGCCGTGGCAGCGACCGCAAGACCGTGCTGTTCGCCCTGGGCGGCGGCGTGGTGGGCGACATGACGGGCTTCGCGGCCGCCAGCTACATGCGCGGCGTGCCTTTCGTGCAGGTGCCGACCACGCTGCTGGCGCAGGTCGACTCCTCCGTGGGCGGCAAGACCGCCATCAACCATCCGCTCGGCAAGAACATGATCGGCGCGTTCTACCAGCCGCAGCTTGTGGTCTGCGACCTGGCGACGCTCCAGACTTTGCCCCCGCGCGAACTCAGCGCCGGCCTGGCCGAAGTCATCAAGTACGGGCCGATCCACGACATGGCCTTCCTCGACTGGATCGAGGCGAACATCGACGCCCTCGTCGCGCGGGAGCCGGCGGCGCTGGCCCATGCCGTCAAGCGCAGCTGCGAGATCAAGGCGCTGGTGGTCGGCCAGGACGAGCGCGAGACCGGGCTGCGGGCGATCCTCAACTTCGGCCACACCTTCGGCCACGCGATCGAATCGGGCCTCGGCTATGGCGAATGGCTGCACGGCGAGGCGGTGGGCTGCGGCATGGTGATGGCGGCACGGCTGTCGCAGCGGCTCGGCGGTGTCGATGCCGCCTTCGTCGAGCGGCTCACCCGGCTGATCGAGCGGGCCGGCCTGCCGACCGTCGGCCCCGCGCTGGGCGCCGACCGCTACCTGGAGCTGATGCGCGTCGACAAGAAGTCGGAGGCCGGCGAGATCCGCTTCGTGGTGATCGACCGCCCCGGCTCCGCGGTGGTCCGCAGCGCGCCCGACGCGCTCGTGCGCGAAGTGCTCGCCCAGAGCTGCGCGCCGCGATGAGCCTCGCGGCCTACGCCTGCCAGCCCGCGCGCTCGCGCGGCCGTCGGCATGCGGAGCCGCCCGCGCCCACGCGCGATGCCTTCCAGCGCGACCGCGACCGGATCGTGCATTCCACCGCTTTCCGCCGGCTGGTCTACAAGACGCAGGTGTTCCTGAACCACGAGGGCGACCTGTTTCGCACCCGGCTCACGCATTCGCTCGAAGTGGCCCAGCTGGGGCGGTCGATCGCGCGGGCGCTGCGCATCAACGAGGACCTGGTCGAGGCGATCGCCCTGGCGCACGACCTGGGCCACACGCCCTTCGGCCACGCCGGGCAGGACGCGCTCAACGACTGCATGGCCGGGCACGGGGGGTTCGAGCACAACCTGCAGAGCCTGCGCGTGGTCGATGCGCTGGAGCATCGCTATCCGCAATATGACGGCCTGAACCTGAGCTTCGAGACCCGCGAGGGCATCCTCAAGCACTGCTCGCGCGCGAACGCCGAGCGGCTGGAGGCGGCGGAGCCCAATGGCGTCGCCCGGCGTTTCCTCGACCGCACCCAGCCGGGGCTGGAAGCCCAGCTGTGCAACCTGGCCGATGCCATCGCCTACAACGCCCACGACATCGACGACGGCGTGCGCTCGGGGCTCATCACCGTCGAGCAGCTGTCCGACGTGGAACTGTTCGAGCGCCATCGCCGCGAGGCAGTGGCCGAGCATCCGCAGCTGCGGGGTCGCCGCGTCCTCTACGAAACCATCCGCCGCATGCTGAGCGCGCAGGTCTACGACGTGATCGACGCGACCCGCGCTGCGCTCGAAGCGCTCGCGCCGGGCGATTCCGACGCTGTGCGCAAGGCCCCGCCGGTCGTTTCGTTCAGCGAGACGATGCAGGCCCAGTCGGAAGACCTGAAGCGCTTTCTCTTCCGCAACCTCTACCGCCATCCCCAGGTCACCCAGACCACCGATCAGGCGCGGCAGGTGATGCGGGAACTGTTCGAGGCGTATCTGGAGCGCGGCTCCGAGATGCCGGCGTCCTATGCCGAGCGGCAGGACAGGCATCGCGCCGTGGCCGACTACATCGCCGGCATGACCGACCGCTTCGCCGTGCGCGAGCATGAGCGGCTGACCGGCCGCCGGGGCATCGCATGAGCGGCCAGGCCGGGCGCCCCCGCATTCCCGCTGCCGCGCTGGCCGTCCTGCTGGGCGGTGTCAGCGCAGCCTTGCACCTCGGCAAGCTGCCGCCCGCGGTGCCGGCGCTGCAGGCGTCGCTGGGCATCGATCTGGTCGAGGCGGGATTCCTGCTCTCGCTGGTGCAGGTCGCGAGCATGACGCTGGGGCTGCTGGTCGGCCTCGCGGCGGACACCATCGGCCTGCGACGCAGCATGCTGGCGGGGCTGGTCGTGCTGACGGTCGCCAGCCTGCTCGGCGGTGCGGCCGGCACCGGACTGGGCGGCGGCGGTGCGCATGCCGTGCAATGGCTGCTGGTGCTGCGCGCCGTGGAGGGCGTCGGCTTCCTGCTGGCGGTGATGCCGGGGCCGGGGCTGATCCGTGCGCTGACGCCGCCGGGCGCCGACAAGGCGGCGCTGGGCCTGTGGGGCGCCTACATGCCGCTGGGCGTGGCGCTCGCGCTGTTGCTCGGTCCGGCCCTGATCGCCTGGGGCGGCTGGGTGGACTGGTGGTGGGCGCTGTCGGCCATGTCGGCCGGAGCGGCGCTCTGGCTCTGGATCGTGGTGCCCGCCGACCGGCTCCGGCCGGCCGCGGCAGGCCCGGCTTCGGGCGGATGGATGTCGCGGTTGCGCGCCACCGTCGGTGCGCGCGCACCCTGGCTGGTCGCGCTGACCTTTGCCGTGTATTCGTCGCAATGGATGGCGGTGATCGGCTTCCTGCCTGCCATCTACGCGGGCGCCGGCGTGCCGGCCGCGTGGAATGCGGTGCTCACTGCGCTCGCGGCGGCGATGAACATCGTCGGCAACGTCGCCGGCGGGCGCTGGCTGCAGCGCGGCGTGGCGCCCGAGAGGCTGCTGCAGCTCGGTTTCCTGACGATGGCGCTGGGCGGCGTGGCCGCCTTCGCGCAGATGGGGCAGGGCGCCGACGCGTTGGGCCTGCCGCCTGTGCTGCGCTATATCGCCGTGTGCGCCTTCTCGCTGGGCGGCGGCATGGTACCGGCCACGCTGTTCCTGCTGGGCGTGCGGCTCGCGCCCGGGCCGTCCACCGTGTCGACGACCGTCGGGCTGATGCAGCAGGCTTCCTCGCTGGGCCAGTTCCTGGCGCCGCCCGCGGTGGCCTGGCTGGCGCATCGTGTCGGCGGCTGGCACTGGACCTGGACGGCCACGCTGGCCTGCTCGCTGGTCGGCATGGCGATCGCACGGCGCCTGGGGCGCATTCGCCCCGCTGCGGAGATGGCATGACGCTCCCGGCGACAATCGCAGCCCCCCAGGCCGAAGCCGATACGCGGCGCTGGCTGGAGCGCGCGGTGATCGGCCTCAACCTGTGCCCCTTCGCGAAGGCCGTGCACGTGAAAGGGCAGATCCACTACGCGGTGTACGAGCCCGTCGAGGACGCCGACCTGATGGACGCACTGCTGGCCCAGGCCCAGGAACTCGTGGCGCTCGACGCCGCCTTGCGCGACACAACCCTTCTGATTGCACCGAACGCCTTGCCCGACTTCCTGGATTTCAACGACTTCACGGCGCGCGCCGAACGCCGGCTCGCCCGTGAGGGATTCGACGGCGTGCTGCAGCTGGCGAGCTTTCATCCGCAGTTCCAGTTCGCCGGCACCGAGGCCGACGACATCGGCAACGCGACCAACCGCGCGCCGCATCCCACGCTGCATCTTCTGCGCGAGGACAGCGTGAGCCGCGCGGTGGAAGCCTTTCCGGAAGCCGAGGCGATCTTCAAGCGCAACATCGACACGCTCGAGGCACTGGGCGCGCAGGGCTGGGCCGAGCTGGACGTCGGGCCGGGGAGTGCCAAGCCATGAACACGAAGACCGCACCCAAGACGAACAAGGCCGCCAAGGCCGATGCCGAGCTGGCCGAGGTTCTGCGCCCCGGCCAGTCGGTCGAGCTGCTCAAGGAGCTTCACATCCTGACCCGCGAGGGCCGGCTCAACCAGGACTCGCGGCGCAAGCTCAAGCAGGTCTACCACCTGTTCCAGTTCATCGAGCAGCTGCTGCGCGAGCTGCCGGACGAAGGGGCCGGCGCCACGCTGGCCGACCACGGCGCTGGCAAGTCGTACCTGGGCTTCATCATCTACGACCTGTTCTTCCGGGCGCGATCAGGCGGGGGGCATGTCTACGGCATCGAGACGCGCGGCGAACTGGTCGAGCGCTCGCGCGAGCTGGCCAAGCGCCTTGGCTTCGAGCGCATGTCGTTCCTCAACCTCACGGTGGCCGAGTCCGCGCAGTCGGGCGAGCTGCCGGCGCAGATCGACGTGGTCACTGCGCTGCATGCCTGCGACACCGCCACCGACGACGCCATCGCCTTCGGCCTGGCCAAGAAGGCGCGCTGCATGGTGCTGGTGCCCTGCTGCCAGGCCGAGGTGGCCGCCTGCCTGCGCGAGACCAAGGCGCTGGCGCTCTCGCGCACGCCGCTGGCCGAGCTGTGGCGCCATCCGCTGCACACGCGCGAGATCGGCAGCCAGCTCACCAACGTGCTGCGCTGCCTGTACCTGGAAGCCAACGGCTACAGCGTTACCGTGACCGAACTGGTCGGCTGGGAGCACAGCATGAAGAACGAGCTGATCCTGGCGCGGTACACCGGGCAGCGAAAGGCGAGCGCGGCCGCGCGGCTGCGCGAGCTGCTGGCGCAGTTCGGGCTCGACAGGCTGGGCGACACGCGCTTCAGCCTCGCCTGAACCCCGGCTCGCAGGCCGCCTGGCTCCATGGCCCGTCTTCCCCGTCTCACGCTGGCCGACGTGCCGCACCACGTGATCCAGCGCGGCAACAACCGCCAGCCGATCTTCATTGACCGCGCAGACCACGAGAAGCTGCTTGCCCTGCTGGCCGAAAGCGCCATGCGCTTCGGCATCGCGGTGCACGCCTACGTGCTGATGGACAACCACTTCCACCTGCTGGCCACGCCCGCGAGCGCCACCGGGCTGCCGCAGTTCATGCAGTCGGTCGGCCGCGCCTATGTGCGCTACTTCAACGACCGCCACGGCCGCAGCGGCACGCTCTGGGAAGGGCGCTACAGGTCGACGCTGATCCAGACCGAGCGCTACCTGCTGACCTGCATGGCCTACATCGACCTCAACCCGGTGCGGGCGGGCATGGTGACCGACGCGCGCGACTTTCCGTGGTCCAGTCACGCTCACTACGCCGGCCTGCGGCACGACAAGCTGCTGACGCCGCATCCGCTGTATTGGCAGCTTGGCAACACGCCGTTCGCGCGGGAGGCCGCGTATGTCGAGTTGGTGCGTGCCGGCGTGCGCGCGGCCGACCAGAGCGCGCTGACCGAAGCCACCCTGCGGGGCTGGGCGGCCGGCGACGTGGATTTTCTCGACAGCCTGCGCAAGTCCACCGATCGCCGCGTGGTCAAGGCCAAGGCCGGGCGGCCGCCTTCGACGCCTCGATCCTGACCTGAAAAGCCTGTTTGATCCATTGCATGGATTGGCTTTTTTGCTCCTTTTTTTGATATGTCCCCAATTTAATTCCTATCGAAAAACTCAACATTTAAATGGAATCTGACCCCTATTAAAGTGTTTGGCATTCTTTGTGCAACGCAATATGCTCCGATTCCCTGCGAAAACTGAAGGAGCGCGCCATGACGACGGCTGCCGAGATCAAGCATCTCCAAGAACACGGTCTTTATTCCGCTGCCGACGAGCACGACGCCTGCGGCGTCGGCTTCGTTGCACACATCAAGGGCGAGAAAAGCCACGCCATCGTGCTGCAGGGCCTGAAGATCCTCGAGAACCTCGACCATCGCGGCGCAGTGGGCGCTGACAAGCTGATGGGCGACGGCGCCGGGATCCTGATCCAGCTGCCCGACCACCTCTACCGCGAGGAAATGGCGAAGCAGGGCGTCACGCTGCCCCCGCCAGGCGAATACGGCGTCGGCATGATCTTCCTGCCGAAGGAACACGCCTCCCGCGAAGCCTGCGAGCAGGAAATGGAACGCGCCATCAAGGCCGAAGGCCAGGTGCTGCTCGGCTGGCGCGACGTGCCGGTCAACCGCGACATGCCCATGTCGCCCACCGTGCGCGAAAAGGAACCGCTGCTGCGCCAGGTCTTCATCGGCCGCGGCAACGACGTCATCGTGCAGGACGCGCTGGAACGCAAGCTCTACGTGATCCGCAAGACAGCCAGCGCCAACATCCAGCGCCTGAAGCTCAAGCACAGCAAGGAATACTACGTTCCCAGCATGTCGAGCCGCACCGTGGTCTACAAGGGCCTGCTGCTGGCCGACCAGGTCGGTACCTACTACCTCGACCTGCAGGACAAGCGCTGCGTCTCGGCCCTGGGCCTGGTGCACCAGCGCTTCTCGACCAACACCTTCCCCGAGTGGCCGCTGGCCCACCCGTACCGCTATGTCGCCCACAACGGCGAAATCAACACGGTCAAGGGCAACTACAACTGGATGAAGGCGCGCGAAGGCGTGATGTCTTCCCCCGTGCTGGGCCCCGACCTGCAGAAGCTCTACCCGATCAGCTTCGCCGGCCAGTCCGACACCGCCACCTTCGACAACTGCCTCGAGCTGCTGACGATGGCCGGCTACCCCATCAGCCAGGCCGTGATGATGATGATTCCCGAGCCCTGGGAACAGCACGCCACCATGGACCCGCGCCGCCGCGCGTTCTATGAATACCACGCCGCCATGCTCGAGCCTTGGGACGGCCCGGCCTCCATCGTGTTCACCGACGGCCGCCAGATCGGCGCGACTCTCGACCGCAACGGCCTGCGCCCCTCGCGCTACTGCGTGACCGACGACGACCTGGTCATCATGGCTTCCGAGTCGGGCGTGCTGCCCGTGCCCGAGCAGAAGATCGTGCGCAAGTGGCGCCTGCAGCCCGGCAAGATGTTCCTGATCGACCTAGAACAGGGCCGCCTGATCGACGACGAGGAGGTCAAGGCCAACCTCGCCAACAGCAAGCCCTACAAGCAGTGGATCGAGAACCTGCGCATCAAGCTCGACAGCGTGAAGGCGGAGGCCGCCGAGGCGGTCAAGGCGCCGCTGTCGCAGGTGCCGCTGCTCGACCGCCAGCAGGCCTTCGGCTACACGCAGGAAGACATCAAGTTCCTGATGAGCCCGATGGCGCAGGCGGGTGAAGAAGGCATCGGCTCCATGGGCAACGACAGCCCGCTGGCCGTGCTCTCGAGCAAGAACAAGCCGCTGTACAACTACTTCAAGCAGCTGTTCGCGCAGGTCACGAACCCGCCGATCGACCCGATCCGCGAAGCCATCGTGATGTCGCTGGTGTCCTTCATCGGCCCCAAGCCGAACCTGCTGGACATCAACCAGGTCAACCCGCCGATGCGGCTCGAAGTGAGCCAGCCGATCCTCGACTTCGCCGACATGGCGAAGCTGCGCGACATCGGCAAGTACACGCAGGGCAAGTTCAAGAGCTACGTGCTCGACATCACCTACCCGCTCGCCTGGGGCGACGAGGGCGTCGAAGCCAAGCTGGCGTCGCTGTGCGCCGAGGCCGTGGATGCCATCAAGGGCGGCAACAACATCCTGATCGTGAGCGACCGCGGCGTGAGCCCCACGCAGGTGGCCATTCCCGCCGTGCTGGCGCTGTCGGCCGTGCACCAGTACCTGGTGCGCGAGGGCCTGCGCACCACCGCCGGCCTGGTGGTCGAGACCGGTTCGGCGCGCGAGGTGCATCACTTCGGCGTGCTGGCGGGCTACGGCGCGGAAGCCGTGCACCCCTACCTCGCCATGGAGACGCTGGTGGCGATGCACGCCGACCTGCCGGGCGAGCTGAGCGCCGAGAAGGCGGTCTACAACTACGTCAAGGCCATCGGCAAGGGTCTGTCGAAGATCATGTCGAAGATGGGTGTCAGCACCTACATGAGCTACTGCGGCGCGCAGCTGTTCGAAGCCATCGGCCTGAACAGCGAGACGGTGAATAAGTACTTCACCGGCACCGCCAGCCGTGTGGAAGGCATCGGCGTCTTCGAGATCGCCGAGGAAGCCATCCGCATGCACAAGGCTGCCTTCGGCAACGACCCGGTGCTCGCCAACATGCTCGACGCCGGCGGCGAATACGCCTGGCGCACGCGCGGCGAGGAGCACATGTGGACGCCCGACGCCATCGCCAAGCTGCAGCACAGCACGCGCTCCAACAACTGGAACACGTACAAGGAATACGCCCAGCTCATCAACGACCAGAACCGCCGCCACCTCACGCTGCGCGGCCTGTTCGAGTTCAGGATCGACCCGGCCAAGGCCATTCCGGTCGACGAGGTCGAGCCCGCTGCCGAGATCGTCAAGCGCTTCGCCACCGGCGCGATGTCGCTGGGCTCCATCAGCACCGAGGCGCACTCGGTGCTGGCCGTGGCCATGAACCGCATCGGCGGCAAGAGCAATACCGGCGAGGGCGGTGAAGACCCCGCGCGCTACCGCAACGAGCTCAAGGGCATCCCGATCAAGCAGGGCGACACGCTGCGCAGCATCGTGGGCGCCGAGAACGTCGAGGTCGACCTGCCGCTGAAGGACGGCGACTCGCTGCGCTCGCGCATCAAGCAGGTCGCGTCCGGCCGCTTCGGCGTCACGGCCGAATACCTGCACTCGGCCGACCAGATCCAGATCAAGATGGCGCAGGGCGCCAAGCCGGGCGAAGGCGGCCAGCTGCCGGGCGGCAAGGTCACGCAGTACATCGGCAAGCAGCGCTATGCCGTGCCGGGCGTGGGCCTCATCAGCCCGCCGCCGCACCACGACATCTACTCGATCGAAGACCTGGCGCAGCTCATCCACGACCTGAAGAACACCGCGCCGCACGCCAGCATCAGCGTGAAGCTGGTGAGCGAGATCGGCGTGGGCACCATCGCCGCGGGCGTCGCCAAGTGCAAGAGCGACCACGTCGTGATCGCCGGCCATGACGGCGGCACGGGCGCCTCGCCCTGGTCGTCGATCAAGCACGCGGGCAGCCCGTGGGAAATCGGCCTGGCCGAGACGCAGCAGACGCTGGTGCTCAACCGCCTGCGCAGCCGCATCCGCGTGCAGGCCGACGGCCAGATGAAGACCGGCCGCGACGTCGCCATCGGCGCGCTGCTGGGCGCCGATGAGTTCGGCTTCGCCACGGCGCCGCTGGTGGTCGAGGGCTGCATCATGATGCGCAAGTGCCACCTGAACACCTGCCCGGTGGGCGTGGCCACGCAGGACCCCGTGCTGCGCAAGAAGTTCTCGGGCAAGCCCGAGCACGTCGTCAACTACTTCTTCTTCGTCGCGGAAGAAGTGCGCCAGATCATGGCCCAGCTCGGCATCCGCAAGTTCGACGACCTGATCGGCCGCGCCGACCTGCTCGACATGCGCAAGGGCATCGAGCACTGGAAGGCCGCCGGCCTCGATTTCAGCCGCCTGTTCGCGCTGCCGAACGTGCCGGCCGACGTGCCGCGCTTCCACGTCGAGAACCAGGACCATGGCCTGGACAAGGCGCTGGACGTCAAGCTCATCGAGAAGTCGCGTCCGGCCATCGACAAGGGCGAGAAGGTGCAGTTCATCGAGGTGGCGCGCAACGTCAACCGCTCTGTGGGCGCGATGCTCTCGGGCGCGCTGACCAAGGTGCATCCGCAGGGCCTGCCCGACGACTCGATCCGCATCCAGCTCGAAGGCACGGGCGGCCAGTCGTTCGGCGCCTTCCTGGCGCGCGGCATCACGCTGTACCTGATCGGCGACGCCAACGACTACACCGGCAAGGGCCTCTCGGGCGGCCGCGTGGTGGTGCGCCCCAGCCTCGACTTCCGCGGTGAGGCAGCGCGCAACACCATCGTCGGCAACACCGCGCTGTACGGCGCGACCACCGGCGAGGCCTACCTGTGCGGCGTGGCCGGCGAGCGCTTCGCGGTGCGCCTGTCGGGCGCCACGGCGGTCATCGAAGGCACCGGCGACCACGGCTGCGAATACATGACCGGCGGCACGGTGGCCGTGCTCGGCAAGACGGGACGCAACTTCGCGGCCGGCATGAGCGGCGGCGTCGCCTTCGTGTACGACGAGGACGGCCAGTTCGCCACGCGCTGCAACCTCTCGATGGTCTCCCTCGAGAAGGTGCTGACCTCTGCCGAGCAGACCGCCAGCGTGCACCGCAAGATCTGGCACGGCGGCGAGACCGACGAGGCCCAGCTGAAGAAGCTGCTCGAAGAGCACCACCGCTGGACCGGCAGCAAGCGCGCGCGCGAGCTGCTCGACAACTGGTCCGTGGCGCGCACCAAGTTCGTGAAGGTGTTCCCGAACGAATACAAGCGCGCGCTCGCCGAGCTGCACGACCGCAAGGTCGAGCTCACGAGCAGCGGCAACAACGCGCACATCGGCCTGGAGCCGCACGCGCTGGCAGCCCCCGCGCCGCAGTCGGCCCCGGCTTCGGTCTGAGCGCCCGCGAGTAAGTACAGAGAACAAAGGAAAGCACGATGGGAAAGATCACCGGCTTCATGGAGCATGAGCGCATCGAGGAGGGCTACAAGCCCGTCGAGGAGCGCGTCAAGCACTATAAGGAATTCGTCGTCGGCCTGAGCAACGACCAGGCCAAGGTGCAGGGCGCGCGCTGCATGGACTGCGGCACGCCGTTCTGCAACAGCGGCTGCCCGGTCAACAACATCATTCCGGACTTCAACGACCTGGTGTACCGCAACGACTGGCAGAACGCCTTCGCGGTGCTCGACTCGACCAACAACTTCCCCGAGTTCACCGGCCGCATCTGCCCCGCGCCCTGCGAGGCTGCCTGCGTGCTCAACGTGAACGACGACGCTGTCGGCATCAAGTCGCTGGAGCACGCCATCATCGACCGCGCCTGGGACGAAGGCTGGGTGGCGCCGCGCGTCGCCAAGCACAAGACCGGCAAGAAGGTCGCGGTGGTGGGTTCGGGCCCGGCCGGCATGGCAGCGGCCCAGCAGCTGGCGCGCGCCGGCCACGACGTGACGCTCTTCGAGAAGAACGACCGCGTCGGCGGCCTGCTGCGCTACGGCATTCCCGACTTCAAGATGGAGAAGTCGCACATCGATCGCCGCGTCGAGCAGATGAAGGCCGAAGGCGTGGTGTTCCGCACTGGCGTGATCGTCGGCGCCGCGAAGGATCCGCTGGGCAAGGGCTCCAAGGTCACGAACCTGGCCAAGGAAACCGTCACGCCCGAGCAACTGCAGAAAGAGTTCGATGCCGTGCTGCTGACCGGCGGCGCCGAGCAGTCGCGCGACCTGCCCGTGCCCGGCCGCGACCTCGACGGCATCCACTTCGCGATGGAGTTCCTGCCGCAGCAGAACCGCGTCAACGCGGGCGACAAGGTCAAGGGCCAGCTGCGCGCCGACGGCAAGCACGTGATCGTCATCGGCGGCGGCGATACCGGCTCCGACTGCGTGGGTACCAGCAACCGCCATGGCGCGGTGAGCGTCACGCAGTTCGAGCTGATGCCGCAGCCGCCCGAGGAAGAGAACCGTCCTCTGACCTGGCCGTACTGGCCGATCAAGCTGCGCACCAGCTCCAGCCACGAAGAGGGCTGCGAGCGCGAGTTCGCGATCTCCACCAAGGAGTTCATCGGCGAAAAGGGCAAGGTCACCGGCCTGAAGACCGTTCGCGTCGAATGGAAGGACGGCAAGATGCAGGAAGTGGCCGGCAGCGAGCAGGTGCTCAAGGCCGACCTGGTGCTGCTCGCCATGGGTTTCGTGAGCCCCGTGGCCTCGGTGCTCGACGCCTTCGGCGTGGAGAAGGATGCACGCGGCAACGCCCGGGCGACGGTCGACTTCGTCGGCGGCTATGCCACCAACGTTCCGAAGGTCTTTGCGGCCGGCGACATCCGCCGCGGACAGTCGCTGGTGGTGTGGGCGATCCGCGAAGGCCGCCAGGCCGCGCGTTCGGTGGACGAGTTCCTGATGGGTTTCAGCGACCTGCCTCGCTGAAGAGACGGTTCGCGGCGCCAGGGGCCTTTGTCCACGGGTTCCTGACGAGGGTCTGACGGCCGCCGCGCTGAATTTTGTTTCAGTTTCGCGGGGCCGGCCACGGCCCCGTTATCATCCGCGTCAAACCGCATGCCGGGATGCTTGGAAAAGCGCCCCGGCTTTTTTATTGAGATGGACACCGCCACACCGCTGCCACATCCCTTCGTAGAGTTTCGCGACGTCAAGTTCGGCTATGGTGCGCGCACCATCCTCGACGGCGTCTCGTTCGCCGTACCGCGCGGCAAGGTGACGGCGCTGATGGGCGCATCGGGCGGCGGCAAGACCACGGTGCTGCGCCTGATCGGCGGACAGCAGAAGGCGCAGCGCGGCGAGGTGCTCTTCGACGGCAATGATGTCGGCAGGATGGATGCGAGCGCCCTCTACGCCGCGCGCCGGCGCATGGGCATGCTGTTCCAGTTCGGCGCGCTCTTCACCGACATGAGCGTGTTCGACAACGTGGCGTTCCCGCTGCGCGAGCACACGCAACTTTCCGAAGCGCTGGTGCGCGACGTGGTGCTCATGAAGCTCGATGCGGTCGGCCTGCGCGGCGCGCGCGACCTGATGCCCAGCGAGGTGTCGGGCGGCATGGCGCGGCGCGTGGCGCTGGCACGGGCCATCGCGCTCGACCCCGACCTCGTGATGTACGACGAGCCCTTCGCCGGACTCGACCCGATCTCTCTCGGCACGGCCGCGCGCCTCATCCGCCAGCTCAACGACGCGCTGGGGCTCACCAGCATCATCGTGTCGCACGACCTGGAAGAAACCTTCCGCATCGCCGACCACGTGATCATCCTGGCCAACGGCGGCATCGCCGCGCAGGGCACGCCGGCCGAGGTACGCGAGAGCGCCGATCCGCTGGTCCATCAGTTCGTGAACGCGCTGCCTGATGGCCCCGTGCATTTCCACTACCCGGGCCTCAGCATCGAAGACGACTTTGGCAACGTCGAAGGAGGGCGCTCATGACCTGGTGGAAGCCATCCGACGTCGGTTTCGCCACGCGCAGCCACCTGGCCAACCTGGGCTACGGCGCGAAGCTCTTCATGCGCCTGGTCGGTCCGGGCGCGCAGATCCTGCGCCGCTTCGGCCTGGTGCGCGACCAGATCCATTTCCTGGGCAACTACTCGCTGGCCATCATCGGCGTGTCGGGCCTGTTCGTGGGCTTCGTGCTCGGTCTGCAGATGTACTACGCGCTGCAGCGCTACGGCTCCTCCGAGGCGCTGGGCCTGCTGGTCGCGCTGAGCCTGGTGCGCGAGCTCGGTCCCGTGGTGGCGGCGCTGCTGTTCACCGGCCGTGCCGGCACCTCGCTGACGGCCGAGATCGGCCTCATGAAGGCCGACGAACAACTGAGCGCCATGGAGATGATGGCCATCGACCCGGTGCAGCGCGTGCTCGCGCCGCGCTTCTGGGCCGGCGTCATCACCATGCCGCTGCTGGCGGCGGTGTTCAGCGCCATTGGCATCATGGGCGGCTACGTGGTGGGCGTGCTGATGCTGGGCGTGGACCCCGGCGCGTTCTGGGCCCAGATGCAGGGCGGCGTCGACGTGTGGCGCGATGTCGGCAACGGCGTCATCAAGAGCATCGTCTTCGGCTTCACCGTGACCTTCATCGCGCTGCTGCAGGGCTACGAGGCCCAGCCCACGCCCGAGGGCGTATCGCGCGCGACCACGCGCACGGTGGTGACGGCGTCGCTGGCGGTGTTGGGCCTCGACTTCTTGTTGACCGCCATGATGTTCAGCATATGACCAGGCACGCCCCCAGGCTTGCCCACTTCGTGTGGCCGCCAACCCCCTTGCAGGGGGCAACACCTGCAGCCCGGCCAAGCCGGTTCTGCGGTGTTCCCCGAATGAGCCAAACCGCTGGAATTTAGGAAGAGTCGATATGCAACGTTCCAACAATGACATCTGGGTCGGCCTGTTCGTCCTGATCGGCGCTGCTGCGCTGCTGTTCCTCGCGCTGCAGTCGGCCAACCTGCTGAGCCTGAACTTCCAGAAGACCTATTCGGTCACGGCGCGCTTCGACAACATCGGCGGCCTCAAGCCGCAGACCGCGGTGAAGAGCGCGGGCGTGGTGGTCGGGCGTGTGGAATCCATCTCCTTCAACGACAAGACCTTTCAGGCAGACGTCACTCTGGCTTTGCAAAACCGTTACAGTTTTCCCAAGGACAGCTCGCTCAAGATCCTGACCAGTGGCTTGCTCGGCGAGCAGTACATCGGAATCGAGGCGGGCGCCGAGGACAAGAACTTGCAAGCCGGCGACACCATCACCGCGACCCAATCGGCCGTGGTGCTGGAAAACCTGATCAGCCAGTTCCTGTACAGCAAGGCGGCGGAGGGAAATTCCACGCCTGGAACAGCCAATAAGAAATGAAAACACGATCTTCTTTGTTTTTTGCTATGAATAGCGTAGCAAGCCGGACCCGCTGGATTGGCGCCGGCGCGGTACTTGCCCTGGCCGCCGGTTGTGCGACCGGCCCCAACGCCAACCCCGCCGATCCCCTCGAGCCGTTCAACCGGGGTGTCTCGCGCTTCAACGACGCCGTCGACGATGCCGTGCTGGTGCCCGCGGCCACGGCCTACCAGAACGCGCTGCCCTCCATGGTGCGCACCGGCGTGAACAACTTCTTCAACAACATCGGTGACGTCTGGAACCTCGTCAACAACGTGGCCCAGCTCAAGCTGCAGAACAGTGCCGAGACCTTCATGCGGCTGAACGTCAACACCATCTTCGGCCTCGGCGGTGTGCTGGACGTGGCGACCGAAGCGCGCCTCCCGCGCCACGAGGAAGACTTCGGTCAGACCCTGGGCTACTGGGGCGTGGGTTCCGGCCCGTACGTGGTGCTGCCGCTGCTGGGCTCCTCCACGCTGCGCGACACCGCCGCCAAGCCGCTCGACATGTGGGGCGACCCGCTGGGCTACGTGGAGGACATCCCCTGGCGCAATTCGCTGACGGTGCTGCGCGTCGTCGACACGCGCTCGCAGTACCTGCGCGCGAGCCGCCTGCTTGGCGACGCGGCGCTCGACAAGTATTCGTTCACGCGCGATGCGTACCTGCAGCGCCGCCGCAGCCAGGTCTACGACGGCAACCCGCCCGACGACGGCGGCGGCATGGACAAGGGCGCCGACAAATAAAGACGACGCAAGGGAGGGCAGCCCGCTTGCATCCGGTTGCAAGGCTTCACCTCCCGGACAGGAACCCCGTCGGCCCCGTGGGGCTCGAATCCGTTCCTGTCTCAGCAGCCGGTTTTCCGGGTGCCTGCGGATTTTCAAACTTGAATGAGGGACTCTCCATGAACAACAAGACCCTGCAACGTCGCGATCTCGGCCGCCTGGCTCTGGCCGGCGCACTGCTGTTCAGTGCCGCCGTCGCCTTCGTCCAGCCCGCCCGTGCCGCCGACGAGGCGCCCGACGCACTGGTCAAGCGCCTGTCGACCGACGTGCTCGAGACGATCAAGGCCGACTCGTCCATCAAGTCGGGCGACGTCAACAAGATCATGGTGCTGGTCGACAGCAAGATCATGCCGAACGTCAACTTCCAGCGCATGACCGCCTCTGCCGTCGGCCCGGCCTGGCGTACCGCCACCCCCGAGCAGCAGAAGCGCCTGCAGGACGAGTTCAAGGCCCTGCTGGTCCGCACCTATGCCGGCGCGCTCGACCAGGTGACCGACCAGACCGTCACCGTGCGTCCGTTCCGCGGCTCGCCCGACGACAAGGACGTGCTGGTGCGCACCGAGGTCCGCGGCCGCGGCGATCCGGTCCAGCTCGACTACCGCCTCGAGAAGACCCCCGGCCAGGGCGCCGGCTGGAAGGTCTACAACCTGAACGTGCTGGGCGTCTGGCTGGTCGATACCTACCGCACCCAGTTCGCGCAGGAAATCAACAAGAGCGGCATCGACGGCCTGATTACCGCGCTGGCCGCGCGCAACAAGGGCAACGGCAAGAGCTGAGCCGGAGCCGCGCGACATGCTGGTCCTGCCCGCCCGACTGACCCATGACGAAGCCCCCGCCTGCATGCGCATGCTGCAGCAGGGGCTGAAGGGCCAGACCGACTCGTCGTCCACCGTGGTCGACGCGACGGCGCTGACCCAGTTCGATTCATCGGCGCTGGCCGTGCTGCTCGAATGCCGGCGCGAATCGAGCGCGCTGGGGCGCGGTTTCTCCGTCAAGGGGCTCTCGCCCCGGCTGCGCGAACTGGCGGCCCTGTACGGCATTGCCGGACTTTTGCCCGCCGCGCCCTGACCCGTCGGCCCCGGCCGGGGCCGCATGAGGGTATCGGGCCGCTGCCCGGCAGCTTGTAAAGCGGCACCTTAAAATCGCGGGCTCCCATGCCCGCGATCTCATTCCAGTCGGTCTCCAAGACCTATCCCCCCTCCAGACAGCAGAAGGCCCAGGGCAAGCCGGGGCTCAAGGCGGTCGACGAGGTCAGCTTCCAGATCGAGGAGGGCGAGTTCTTCGGCCTGCTCGGCCCGAACGGCGCGGGAAAGACCACCCTGATCAGCATGCTCGCGGGCCTTTCGCGGCCTACGGCGGGTGCCATCAGCGTCCACGGATTCGACGTGCAGCGCGAGTACGCGCAGGCGCGCCGCCAGCTCGGCATCGTGCCGCAGGAGCTGGTGTTCGACCCCTTCTTCAACGTGCGCGAGTCGCTGCGCATCCAGTCGGGCTACTTCGGCATCACCAACAACGAAGCCTGGATCGACGAGCTGCTGCAGAGCCTGGGCCTTGCCGACAAGGCCACGGCCAACATGCGCCAGCTCTCCGGCGGCATGAAGCGCCGCGTGCTCGTGGCGCAGGCGCTGGTGCACAAGCCGCCGGTGATCGTGCTCGACGAGCCCACCGCCGGCGTCGACGTCGAGCTGCGCCAGACGCTCTGGCAGTTCGTCGCCAGGCTCAACAAGCAGGGCAGCACCGTGCTGCTCACCACCCATTACCTCGAAGAGGCCGAGGCGCTGTGCAGCCGCATCGCGATGCTCAAGCTGGGCAAGGTGATCGCGCTCGACCGCACCAGCGAGCTGCTGAAGTCGGCAGCGAGCAACGTGCTGCGATTCAAGACCGACGCCATGCTGCCCTGGGCCATCGCGCAGCATGCGCGCATCACCGGGCGCATCGTGCAGCTGCCGGCGCAGAACGCCCATGAAGTCGAACAACTGCTGGCCGCCATTCGCGAAGCCGGCGTCACGGTGGAAGACGTGGAAATGCGCAAGGCCGACCTGGAAGACGTGTTCATCGACCTGATGGCCGGCGAGCAGACGCCGCTGGAGGTGGCGCGATGAGCGCCGCGCCGGGCCGCCCCAAGCAAGCGAAGCTCCCCCTCGGGGGGAAGCACGGACACGCAGTGCCGTGCAAGGGGGCCTCATGATCGCCGTCACGGGTTGGCGCGCGCTGCTCTACAAGGAGACGCTGCGCTTCTGGAAGGTCGGCTTCCAGACCGTGGGCGCGCCGGTGCTCACCGCGCTGCTGTACCTGATGGTGTTCGGCCACGTGCTCGAAGACCACGTGAAGGTCTACGGCACGGTCGGCTACACCGCCTTCCTCGTTCCGGGCCTGGTGATGATGAGCGTGCTGCAGAACGCCTTCGCCAACAGCTCGTCCTCGATCATCCAGAGCAAGATCATGGGCAACCTGGTCTTCGTGCTGCTCACTCCTCTTTCGCACTGGGGCTGGTTCTTCGCCTACGTGGGCTCGTCGGTCATCCGCGGGCTGGCGGTGGGGCTGGGCGTGTTCGTGGTGACGGTGCTGTTCGCGCAGCCGAGCTTCGTCGCGCCGGTGTGGATCCTGGTGTTCGCGCTGCTGGGCTCGGCCATGCTGGGCACGCTGGGACTCATCGCCGGGCTCTGGGCCGAGAAGTTCGACCAGATGGCGGTGTTCCAGAATTTCCTGATCATGCCCATGACCTTCCTGTCGGGCGTGTTCTATTCGATCGGCTCGCTGCCGCCGTTCTGGCAGAACGTCAGCCACCTGAACCCGTTCTTCTACATGATCGACGGCTTCCGCTACGGCTTCTTCGGTGTGAGCGACGCGTCGCCCTGGCTCAGCCTGGGCATCGTCGGCACCGCATGGCTGGTGGTGAGCGCTATCGCCATCCACTTGCTTCGCATCGGCTACAAAATCAGAGGCTGAACGCCTCCTTCCACGACTCCCATGACCGCTGACCAGCTCCAAGCCATCATCACCGCCCACCTGCCGTGCGAGCACATCTCGCTGGAGGGCGATGGCCGACATTGGTACGCGACCATCGTCTCGACCGAATTCGAGGGCAAGCGCTCGATCCAGCGCCACCAGCGGGTCTACGCCACCCTGGGTGCGAAAATGCACACCGACGAGGTGCATGCGCTTTCGATGAAGACATACACGCCGGCCGAATGGGCGGCGGTGGAAAAATGACTCCCCGGCCCCTGGCGGCCTCCTGATTTCGCTGGAACTTCGATGGACAAACTTCTGATTCGCGGCGGGCGAGAGCTCCGCGGCGAAGTACTCATTTCCGGCGCCAAGAACGCAGCGCTGCCCGAACTGTGCGCGGCCCTGCTGACCGACGAGCCCGTGGTGCTGCACAACGTGCCGCGCCTGCAGGACGTGTCGACCATGCTCAAGCTGGTACGCAACATGGGTGTTTCGGCCGAGCGCGATGACAACGGCACCGTGCAACTCAACGCGGCCGAACTCACCAAGCCGGAAGCGCCCTACGAGCTGGTCAAGACCATGCGCGCCTCGGTACTGGCCCTGGGCCCGCTGCTGGCGCGCTTCGGCCACGCCAAGGTGTCGCTGCCGGGCGGCTGCGCCATCGGCTCGCGGCCGGTCGACCAGCACATCAAGGGCCTGCAGGCCATGGGCGCCGAGATCGTGGTCGATCACGGCTACATGGTCGCGCGCCTGCCGGCGGGGCGCACGCGGCTGAAGGGCGCGCGCATCCTGACCGACATGGTCACCGTCACCGGCACCGAGAACTTCCTCATGGCCGCCGCGCTGGCCGAGGGCGAGACGCTGCTGGAGAACGCCGCGCAGGAGCCCGAGATCGTCGACCTGGCCGAGATGCTGATCCGCATGGGCGCGAAGATCGAAGGCCACGGCACCAGCCACATCCGCATCCAGGGCGTCGAGAAGCTGCACGGCTGCGAGCACGCCGTGGTGGCCGACCGCATCGAGGCCGGCACCTTCATGTGCGCCGTCGCGGCCACGGGCGGCGAGGCCTTCCTGCGCCACGCGCGTGGCGACCACCTCGACGCCGTGATCGACAAGCTGCGCGACGCCGGCTGCACCGTCAAGTCCGAGAAGGACGGCGTGCGCATCGCGTCCAGGGGGCCGGCGTACGAGCACCTGAAGGCGCAGAGCTTCAGTACCACGGAATACCCGGGCTTCCCGACCGACATGCAGGCCCAGTTCATGGCCCTGAACGTGATCGCGCGCGGCGCCTCGATGGTCACCGAGACCATCTTCGAGAACCGCTTCATGCACGTGAACGAGATGGTGCGCCTGGGCGCCCACATCCACGTCGAAGGCAAGGTGGCGATGGTCGAGGGCGTGCAGCAGCTCTCGGGCGCCACCGTGATGGCCACCGACCTTCGCGCGTCCGCCAGCCTCGTCATCGCCGGCCTCGTGGCCGAGGGCGAGACGCTGGTCGACCGCATCTACCACCTCGACCGGGGCTACGACCGCATGGAAGCCAAACTGCGCGGCCTCGGCGCCGACATCGAACGACTGACCGGAGCCGCAGCCGCATGATCACCTTCGCATCACAGGAGTCGCAATCGTGATCACGCTTGCTCTGTCCAAAGGCCGCATCTTCGAGGAGACGATGCCCCTGCTGGCCGCCGCCGGCATCGAGGTCACCGAAGACCCCGAGAAGTCGCGCAAGCTCATCCTCGGAACCACCCGCCCCGACGTGCGCGTGGTGCTGGTGCGCGCCTCCGACGTGCCCACCTACGTGCAGTACGGCGGCGCCGACCTCGGCGTGACCGGCCTCGACGTGCTGCTGGAGCACGGCAACCAGGGCCTCTACCAGCCGCTGGACCTGCGCATCGCCGCCTGCCGCCTGAGCGTGGCCGTGCGCGCCGACTACGACTACACCTCGGCCGTGAAGCAGGGCTCGCGCCTGCGCGTGGCCACCAAGTACGTGGGCCTGGCACGCGACTTCTTCGCGAGCAAGGGCGTGCACGTCGACCTGATCAAGCTCTACGGCAGCATGGAGCTCGCGCCGCTCACCGGCCTGGCCGACGCCATCGTCGACCTGGTCTCCACCGGCAACACGCTCAAGGCCAACCACCTCGTCGAGGTGGAGCGCATCATGGACATCAGCGCCCGCCTGGTGGTGAACCAGGCCGCGCTCAAGCTCAAGCGCGAGCCCATCCGCCACATCATCGACGCCTTCGCGTCAGCTATTCCTTCCGCCTGAAACCTTCCGTCCCGTCCCATGACCTCGAAAGCAGCCCCCCTCCGCCTGTCCACGACTTCAGCCAGCTTCGACGCTGAATTCAGGGCGCGGCTGCATTGGTCGGCGGACGCCGACGCGGCCATCGAGAAGGTGGTGGCGGACATCCTCGCCGATGTGCGCAAGCGCGGCGACGAGGCGGTGCTCGAATACACGAACCGCTTCGACAAGCTCGGCGCGAAGGCGCTGCCCGAGCTGGAACTGACGCAGGCCGAGCTGAAGGCCGCCTTCGAGTCGCTCCCCGTCGGGCAGCGCGATGCCCTCGAAGCCGCCGCGCGCCGCGTGCGCGGCTATCACGAGGCCCAGAAGAAGGCCAGCGGCGAGAGCTGGAGCTACCGCGACGCCGACGGCACGCTGCTGGGCCAGAAGGTCACGCCGCTGGACCGCGTGGGCATCTATGTGCCGGGCGGCAAGGCCGCCTATCCGTCGAGCGTGCTGATGAACGCCATTCCGGCGCACGTCGCGGGCGTCGGCGAGATCATCATGGTTGTACCGACCCCGAAGGGCGAGAAGAACCAGTTGGTGCTCGCCGCCGCGTATGTGGCCGGCGTGACGCGCGGCTTCACCATCGGCGGCGCCCAGGCCGTGGCCGCGCTGGCCTACGGCACCGCCACCATCCCCGCCGTCGACAAGATCACCGGCCCCGGCAACGCCTACGTCGCCGCCGCCAAGCGCCGCGTGTTCGGCACGGTCGGCATCGACATGATCGCGGGCCCCAGCGAGATCCTGGTGCTGGCCGACGGCACCACGCCGCCCGAGTGGGTGGCGATGGACCTGTTCAGCCAGGCCGAGCACGACGAACTGGCCCAGAGCATCCTGCTGTGCCCCGACGCCGCCTACATCGACCGCGTGCAGGCCGAGATCGACCGCCTGCTGCCCACGATGCCGCGCGCGGAGATCATCGCCGCCTCGCTCAACGGCCGCGGCGCGCTGATCCACACGAAGAGCATGGAAGAGGCCTGCGAGATCAGCAACCGCATCGCCCCCGAGCACCTGGAAGTGAGCAGCGGCGAGCCGAGCCGCTGGGAGCCGCTCTTGCGCCACGCCGGTGCGATCTTCCTCGGCGCCTTCACCAGCGAGAGCCTGGGCGACTACTGCGCCGGGCCGAACCACGTGCTGCCCACCAGCGGCACGGCGCGCTTCTCGAGCCCGCTGGGCGTGTACGACTTCCAGAAGCGCTCCAGCCTGATCGAGGTCAGCGAGGCCGGCGCCCAGGTGCTGGGCCCCATCGCCGTGACGCTGGCCGAGGGCGAAGGCCTGCAGGCGCACGCCGAGGCCGCCCGCATGCGGCTGCGTAAGATCTGAAGTCCAACAACAACCCGCATGCGGGGGGGGCACGCCTGATGATCGATCGTCTTTTCGGTTTGCATTTCAGTTTGCGTTCGGGTTCGCGCCTGTTCAGGTTCGCCGCCATTGCCATCGCGGGCGCCGCGCTCCTGGCCGCCTGCAGCCAGATGCCGCAGGCGCCGCGCGAATCGGTGGCCGCTACCGCCACGCCCAGCGCCGCGCCGGCGGCGCCCGCGCCGCAGCTCGGCACGCAGTGGGGCGAGGGCATCGAATCGAAGACCCGCACGGTCGACGCCAAGCGGCTTTCCAGCCGGCCGGACGACGTGGCCTCGCTGGGCTACAACGAAGCCTCCGCCGTGCGCCGCGCGGTGGGCGGCAATCCCGAGCGTCGCCTGAACCTGCTGCTGGCCGACGGCGACGTCGAATGGTCTGTGCTCGACGAGGACGGCCGCCCGCTGCCGCTGCAGCGCGCCCGCCGCGGTGCCGGCGGCGACGACATGTTCCGCCTGGCCGGCGTCGAGGGCTCGCGCTACACGCTGCGCTTTCGCAACCTGAGCGAGCGCAGCTACGAGGTGATCGCCACGGTCGACGGCCTGGACGTGCTCAACGGCAAGCCCGGCAGCCTGCGCAACGGCGGCTACGTGCTGCGTCCGCTGCAGTCGCTGACCATCGAAGGCTTCCGCAAGAGCCAGAACGAGGTCGCCGCCTTCCGCTTTTCCGCGCCCGGCCGCGCCTATGCCGCCAACACCGAGGCCGGCGACGTGCGCAACATCGGCGTGATCGGCGCCGCGCTGTTCGAGCTGGAGGAGCGCGACGCGCCCCGCCGCCAGCGCCGCGACGCGGCCCCGGCGCAGCCCAGCGCCTTCCCGGCCGACGGCGCCTACGCGCCGCCGCCGCGCTACCGCAAGTGAGCCCCATGAAGCGTGCCGCCTTCCTGCTGCTCGCGCTGGCGGCGGCCGCAACCGGCGCGCAGGCCATGAGCATCCGCGAACTGCGCACGCTCGAAGCCGGCGAGAAAGATGGCAAGGCCTACGCCAGCTATTACCTCGTCGGCGTGCTCGAGGGGCTGCGCGAAGGCGTCGAGGCTTCTCAGCGCAACGGGCAGAAGCCCATCTTCTGCATCGAGGGCCGCCGCCTCGAGCCCTCCATGGCGCGCTCGCTCTACCAGACGGAGCTGAGCCGCAACGCCGACAGTTACGAAGCCGACATGCCAGTGCAACTGGTCATGGCCGGCGCCCTCCGCAACAGCTACCGCTGCACCCGATGACCGCTGCTCCTTCCGAATCCGCCCGCCTTCCGCTCGACCGCATCCGCGAGGACGTGCGGTCCATGAACGCCTACGCGGTGCAGGATGCCACCGGCTTCATCAAGCTCGACGCCATGGAGAACCCCTTCGGCCTGCCGCCCGCGCTGCAGGCCGAGCTCGGCGCGAGGCTGGGCGCACTGGCGCTCAACCGCTACCCGGGCGAACGCGGCGCCGACCTGCGCCGCGCGCTGGCCGCGCATGCGCAGATGCCCGAGGGCTTCGAGCTGATGCTGGGCAACGGCTCGGACGAGCTGATCTCGCTGCTGGCGATTGCCTGCGACAAGCCCGGCGCCACGGTGCTCGCGCCGGTGCCCGGCTTCGTCATGTACGCAATGAGCGCCAGGCTGCAGGGGCTGCGCTTCGTCGGCGTTCCGCTCACGGCCGACTTCGAACTCGACGAGGCCGCCATGCTGGCCGCCATCGAGCGCGAGAAGCCCGCCATCGTCTACCTCGCGTACCCGAACAACCCCACGGCCAACCTCTGGAACGACGCGGTGCTGGAGCGCATCGTCGAGGCCCAGGGCGCGCAGGGCGGCCTGGTCGCGATCGACGAGGCTTATCAACCCTTCGCCGCGCGCAGCTACATCGACCGCCTGGCAAGGCACGGCCACGTGCTGCTGATGCGCACGCTCAGCAAGTTCGGCCTGGCCGGCATCCGCCTGGGCTACCTCATGGGCCCGGCCCCGCTGGTCGCCGAGATCGACAAGGTGCGCCCGCCCTACAACATCAGCGTGCTGAACTGCGAGTGCGCACTCTTCGCCCTGGAGCACGCCGACGTGTTCGAGGCGCAGGCCCGCCAGATCCGCGATGAGCGCGAGCGCCTGATGATGGGCCTGGGCCGCCTGCCCGGCGTGAAGACCTGGCCGAGCGACGCCAACATGATCCTTCTGCGCGTACCCGATGCCGCGAAGACCTTCGAGGGCATGAAGGCCCACGGCGTGCTGGTGAAGAACGTTTCTAAAATGCACGATCTGCTCGCAAACTGCCTGCGCCTCACCGTCGGAACGGCCGACGAGAATGCGCGGATGCTCGCGGCACTCGAAGCCTCACTATGACCACCCCCACCAACACGGCCGCCACGGGCGCTGCCGATCGCACCGCGACCGTCACCCGCAACACCGCCGAGACGAAGATCACCGTCAGCGTCAACCTCGACGGCACCGGAAAGGCCAAGCTCTCCACCGGCATCGGCTTCTTCGACCACATGCTCGACCAGATCGCCCGCCACGGGCTGATCGACCTCGAGGTCGACTGCCAGGGCGACCTGCACATCGACGGCCACCACACGGTGGAAGACGTCGGCATCACGCTGGGCCAGGCGGTGGCCAGGGCCGTGGGCGACAAGAAGGGCATCCGCCGCTACGGCCACGCCTACGTGCCGCTGGACGAGGCGCTGAGCCGCGTCGTCATCGACTTCTCGGGCCGCCCGGGCCTGGAGATGCACGTGCCCTTCACCAGCGGAATGATCGGCGCCTTCGACAGCCAGCTCACCTACGAGTTCTTCCAGGGCTTCGTGAACCACGCCTTCGTCACGCTGCACATCGACAACCTCAAGGGCGTCAACGCGCACCACCAGTGCGAGACGGTGTTCAAGGCCTTCGCGCGCGCCATGCGCGGCGCGCTCGAGCTCGATCCGCGCTCGGCCGGCGTCATCCCCTCGACCAAGGGCTCGCTCTGAACGCGTTCGTCAATCAGCTATGAAATCTGTAGCAGCAAACACCGTCGCGGTCGTCGACTACGGCATGGGCAACCTGCACTCCGTGTCGCAGGCCGTGCGCCACGCGGCCGACCAGGTGGGCGTGGAAGTGTTCGTCACCTCCGACCCCGACGTGGTCCGCAAGGCCACCCGCGTGGTGCTGCCGGGGCAGGGCGCCATGCCCGACTGCATGCGCGAGCTGCGCGACTCGGGCCTGCAGGAATCGGTGCTCGAGGCGGCGGCGAGCAAGCCGCTGTTCGGCGTGTGCGTGGGCATGCAGATGATGCTGTCGCGCAGCGACGAGGGCCCGACCGATGGCCTCGGCCTCATTCCCGGCGAGGTGGTCAAGTTCGACCTGGCCGGGCGCCTGCAGCCCGACGGCAGCCGCTTCAAGGTGCCGCAGATGGGCTGGAACCAGGTGCGCCAGGCCCAGCCGCATGCGGTGTGGGCCGGGGTGCCCGACCTCAGCTATTTCTATTTCGTCCACAGCTTCTATGCCCGCCCGGCAAACCCCAAACACAGTGTGGGCGAGGCGGAATATGGCGCGAGCTTTACCGCAGCCATTGCACGCGATAACATTTTTGCAACCCAGTTCCACCCGGAGAAGAGTGCGGACCATGGGCTGCAGCTATATCGCAATTTCCTCCACTGGAACCCCTGAACCTGTTTCCCGACCGGGCCGAAGCTTTGACAGCCCGGAATTCGCATACTCGCGTCACTTCCATGCTCCTCATTCCCGCCATTGATCTCAAAGACGGCCACTGCGTTCGCCTCAAGCAGGGCGACATGGATCAGTCCACCATCTTCAGCGAAGACCCCGCCGCCATGGCGCGAAAGTGGGTCGATGCCGGCGCGCGGCGGCTGCACCTGGTCGACCTGAACGGCGCCTTCGCCGGCAAGCCGCAGAACCACGCGGCGATCAAGGCGATCCTGAAGGAGGTGGGCGACGACATCCCGGTGCAGCTCGGCGGCGGCATCCGCGACCTCGACACCATCGAGCGCTACATCGACGACGGCCTGCGCTACGTGATCATCGGCACCGCCGCGGTCAAGAACCCCGGTTTCCTGAAGGACGCCTGCAGCGCCTTCGGCGGCCACATCATCGTGGGCCTGGACGCCAAGGACGGCAAGGTCGCCACCGACGGCTGGAGCAAGCTCACGGGCCACGAGGTGGCCGACCTGGGCAAGAAGTTCGAGGACTACGGCGTCGAGTCGATCATCTACACCGACATCGGCCGCGACGGCATGCTCTCGGGCATCAACATCGAGGCCACCGTCAAGCTCGCGCAGGCGCTCACCATCCCGGTGATCGCCTCGGGCGGCCTGTCGAACATGGCCGACATCGACCAGCTCTGCGCCGTCGAGTCCGACGGCGTCGAGGGCGTGATCTGCGGCCGCGCCATCTACTCGGGCGACCTCGACTTCGCCGCCGCGCAAGCCCGCGCGGACGAGCTGACCGCCTGACGCTCCCGCTGCGCAGCGCGTGCTCTCCGCGCTCGCCATCGCCAACTACCGTTCGCTGCGGCAGCTGACCGTGCCGCTGGGCCGGCTCACGGTCGTGACCGGGCCCAACGGCAGCGGCAAGTCGAGCGTGTACCGCGCGATGCGCCTGCTGGCGGACATCGCCAACGGCGGCGTGATCCGCTCGCTGGTGCGCGAGGGCGGGCTTTCATCCACGCTGTGGGCCGGGCCCGAGCGCTTCTCGGCCGCGATGCTGCGCGGCGAGGTGCCGGTGCAGGGCACCACGCGCAGCGAGCCCGTGGCGCTGAAGCTGGGCTTCGCCGGCGCCGAGGCCGACGACTTCGGCTACGCCATCGACATCGGCCTGCCGCCGCCCGTTCCTTCCACCGCGTTCTCGCACGACCCGCAGATCAAGCACGAGGCCATCTGGAGCGGCCCGCTGCTGCGGCCGTCCACGCAGCTGGTCGACCGCAAGGGCGCCGCGCTGCGGCTGCGCGAGGGCAAGGGCTGGCAGGCCATCGGCCGGCCCATTCCGGCCTTTGCCAGCATGATGACCGAGCACGCCGACCCGCGCGACGCGCCCGAGATGCTCACGCTGCGCGAGCAGATGCGCTCCTGGCGCTTCTACGACCACTTCCGCTCCGACGCCGAGGCGCCCGCGCGGCAGCCGCAGCTGGGCACCTACACGCCGGTGCTCGCCAACGACGGCGCCGACCTGGCCGCCGCGCTGCAGACCATCCGGGAGATCGGCGACAACGAGGCGCTGGACCGTGCCGTGGACGACGCTTTTCCGGGCGCAGGCATCGAGATCCGCGTCAACGGCGACCGCTTCGAGACGCTGATGCACCAGCACGGCCTGCTGAGGCCGCTGACGGCCGCCGAGCTTTCCGACGGCACGCTGCGCTACCTGCTGTGGATCGCGGCGCTGCTCACGCCGCGTCCGCCCGCGCTGCTGGTGCTGAACGAGCCGGAGACCAGCCTGCATCCCGACCTGCTGCCCGCGCTGGGCCGCCTCATCGCGCAGGCGGCGCGGCAGTCGCAGGTGATCGTGGTGTCGCACGCGGCGCGGCTCATCTCGGCGCTGGACGACAGCGACGGCATGCAGCCGGTGGTGCTGGAAAAGCGCTTCGGCGAGACCCGCATCGCGAATCTCGACATGAGCGAGATCCCGCGATGGGAGTGGCCTGCAAGATAGCGGACCTGCCTATTCGGCCTTCACCGACATCGTCTGGATGATGGTTTCCAGTTGCGCGCTCATCGGCAGGTTGATGCTCTCGCCCGATGGCAGCTTGCGCAGGAACCAGCGCTTGTACTGCCGCTCGATCTCGCCGTCTTCCGCGAGCACCTGGAAGGTGTCGACGACCACCTTGTTGAGCTGAGCATCGCCCTTGCGGTACATGATCCCGTAAGGGTCGTAGGAGAGGAAGTCGCCGACCACCTCGTAGTCGGCCTTCGCGGCATCCTTGGCGATCAGGCCATAGAGCAGCACGTCGTCGGTGGCGAAGGCGTCGGCCTGGCCGCTCTTCACGAGGCCGAAGGATTCGGCGTGGTCGCGCGCCACCTGCAGGTCGATGTTCAGCTTGAACTTCTGCGACAGGTCGCGCAGCGTCTTCTCGTTGGTGGTGCCGGCCGTCACCGCGACCTTGCGGTTGGCGAGGTCGCGAAAGGACTTGATCGGCGAGCCCTTCTTCACCAGCACCTTGGTGCCCGAGACGAACATCGTGGGCGAGAAGCTCACGCGCTTCTGGCGCTCGAGGTTGTTGGTGGTGGAGCCGCACTCCAGGTCGACCTGTCCGTTCACGACCGCGTCGATCCGCGAATCGGAGGTGACGGGCACCCACCTGATCGTGAGGCTCCTGTTGACCGCGTCCTCGATGGCCGTCACCAGCGCGCGGCACAGCTCGATCGAATAGCCGATGGGCTCGCCGCGCGCATTGAGGTAGGAGAACGGCACCGACGACTCGCGGTAGCCGATGGCGATGGTGCCGCTTTCGCGGGCCTTGGCCAGCGTGCCGGTGAGCTGCTCCTGCGCCCGCGCGGGAGCGGCGGGCAGTGCGGCAGCAAGAACCACGGCCGCCAGCAGCGCGGCGAAAGCGGATGGCAATGTGCCGATGCGCTTCATGGTGCTTCGGCTCAGGCGTGCGCCGGGTGGGCGAGGGTGGCGTTGGCTTCCTCGTCGAGCGCCTTGGCATTGACCTCGGCGTCGGCCTCCGAGAGCAGCTCGCCTTCCCATTTGGCGACCACAGCCGTGGCGATGGAGTTGCCCACCGCGTTCGTGGCCGAGCGGCCCATGTCGAGGAAGGTATCCACGCCCAGGATCAGCAGCAGGCCGGCTTCGGGAATGTCGAAGTGGTTCAGCGTGGCGGCGATCACCACCAGCGAGGCGCGCGGCACGCCGGCCATGCCCTTGGAGGTGAGCATCAGGATCAGCAGCATCGTGATCTGCGTGCTGATCGGCATGTGGATGTTGTAGGCCTGCGCGATAAAGAGCACGGCGAAGGTGCAGTACATCATCGAGCCGTCGAGGTTGAACGAGTAGCCCATCGGCATCACGAAGCTGGAGATCTTGCGCTTCACGCCGAAACGGTCGAGCGCCTGCAGGATCTTCGGATAGGCCGCCTCGGAGCTGGCGGTGGCGAAGGACAGCAGGAAGGCTTCCTTGATGAGCACCAGCAGCTTGAGCACGCGCGGGCCCAGGAACAGGAAGCCCGCCAGGATCAGCACGCTCCACAGCACGAAGAGGCCAAGGTAGAAGTCGCCCATGAACACCGCGAACTTCAGCAGGATGCCCAGCCCGTTGACCGCCACCGTCGCGGCCATGGCGGCCAGCACGGCCAGCGGTGCGAGCTTCATCACGTAGCCCGTGATCTTGAGCATCGCGTGCGAGAGCTCCTCGATGGCGGCGACCAGCGTCTTCGCCTTGTCGCCCAGCGAGGCCAGGGCCACGCCGAAGAACATCGAGAACACCACGATCTGCAGGATCTCGTTGTTGGCCATGGCCTCGACGAAGGACTTGGGCACCGTGTGGCTCACGAAGTCCTTCAGCGTGAATTTCGAGGTGGCCAGGTTGGCGGAGGCACCGATGTCAGGCAGCGGCAGCCCGAGGTTCTCGCCGGGCTTGAGCAGGTTGGCCATGACCAGGCCGATGACCAGCGAGATCAGCGAGGCGGTGAGGAACCAGCCGATGGCCTTGCCGAACACGCGGCCCACCGACTTGGCGTCGCCCATGTGCGCGATGCCCACCACCAGCGTGGAGAACACCAGCGGGCCGATCAGCATCTTGATGAGGCGCAGGAAGACGTCCGAGACGATGGAGACGTAGTCCGCGATTTCCTTGGCGGCCTTCTTGTCCGGAAAGCTGGTGAAGATCATGTAGCCGACGATGATGCCCAGCACCATCGCGATCAGGATCCATGCGGCCATCGGCAGCTTCTTCATTCGTATCCCCTTTTGTCGTGTGAGAGTGGTTTTTTCCGGGAGCGCGGGACCGGCCTGCACCTTGTCTCCCGATGCAGGCCGCCACAGGGTATCCAAGAAGGCCCCGGGCGCGCAATGGCCCGGGATGCCAGTTCCGTGCCACTGCACGGGCGCTGCCTACAATTCCTCACATGGAAACCAGCCTGATCGAGTTCCGCGGCCAGCCCGCCATGCGCGCCACGGGCGCCGACGGAAGTACCGTCACCATCGCACTGCATGGCGCCCATGTGCTCTCGTGGACCACGGCCGACGCCGTGGAAAGGCTCTACCTGAGCCCTCGCGCGGTGTTCGACGGGCAGGCAGCCATCCGCGGCGGCATACCCATTTGCTGCCCTCAGTTTAACCAGCGCGGCATGTTGCCCAAGCATGGCTTCATGCGCAATTTGCCTTGGGAAAACGCCCCTTCCGACGACCCTCAGACCCTGCGCCTGACCCTGCGCGACAACGAGGCCACGCGCAAGCTCTGGCCGCACGCTTTCGAGGCACGGCTGGATGCCACCCTGAGCCCAGGTGGGCTGCGAACGGCGCTCGCTTTGGTCAACACCGATGCGTCGCCGTGGTCCTTCGCGGCCGCGCTGCACACCTATCTGCGCGTCGACGACATCGCCCAGGCGCGCCTCGAAGGCCTGCAGGGCGCCGATCGCTGGGATTCGCTGACCGACGAGCGCCATGCCGAAACGGCAGCGTCGCTGCATTTCGATGCCGAATTTGACAGCGTCTATGCCGCGCCCACCCAGCCGCTACGCTTGGCGCAACCCGGCGGCGCCCTCGAAATCTCGCAAAGCCCCACCTGCACCGAAACCGTGGTCTGGAACCCCGGTGCCGTGCTCGGTGCGAAACTCGCCGACATGCCCGAAGACGGCTGGCGCCACATGCTCTGCGTCGAAGCGGCCCGCATCGACGAACCCGTGCCGCTGGCGCCCGGCGCCCAATGGCTGGGCTGGCAACAGCTGCGCGTTCTCTGATCACCCCACCGGTTCCTTACCCCACCATGCTTGCCAAACGCATCATTCCCTGCCTCGACGTCACCGGCGGCCGTGTCGTCAAGGGCGTCAACTTCGTCGAACTGCGCGACGCCGGCGATCCGGTCGAGATCGCCGCGCGCTACAACGCGCAGGGCGCCGACGAGCTCACCTTCCTCGACATCACCGCCACCAGCGACGGCCGCGACCTGATCCTGCCGATCATCGAAGCCGTGGCTTCCCAGGTCTTCATTCCGCTGACCGTGGGCGGCGGCGTGCGCACCGTGGCCGACGTGCGCCGGCTGCTCAATGCGGGCGCCGACAAGACCAGCTTCAACTCGGCCGCCATCGCCGATCCGCAGGTGATCAGCGACGCGTCGCAGAAGTACGGCTCGCAGTGCATCGTGGTCGCCATCGACGCCAAGCGCCGCAGCCCCGAGGAGGCCGCCACGCGCGGCGCGGGCTGGGACGTGTACAGCCACGGCGGGCGCAAGAACACCGGCCTGGACGCCGTCGAATGGGCCACCGAGATGGCGCGCCGCGGCGCCGGCGAGATCCTCCTGACCAGCATGGACCGCGACGGCACCAAGAGCGGCTTCGACCTGGAGCTGACCCGCGCGGTGAGCAACGCCGTGAACGTGCCGGTGATCGCCTCGGGCGGCGTGGGCAGCCTGGACGACCTGGCCGATGGCATCCAGACCGGCGGCGCCGACGCGGTGCTGGCCGCGAGCATCTTCCACTACGGCGAGCACACGGTGGGCGAGGCCAAGGCCCGCATGGCCGCGCGGGGCATTCCCGTGCGCATCGACCGCTGAATGACCCTGCCGGAGGCCCGCCGGACGCTTGTTCGAGGGTCTTTGGCCATCCCCGACAATACCGTCCATGAACTGGCTCGATGAAGTGAAGTGGGACGCGAACGGCCTGGTGCCCGTGATCGCGCAGGAACAGGGCAGCAACGACGTGCTGATGTTCGCCTGGATGAACCGCGAGGCGCTCGAGAAGACCGCCGAGCTGGGCCGCGCGGTGTATTTCAGCCGCTCGCGCAACAAGCTGTGGTTCAAGGGCGAGGAGTCGGGCCACGTGCAGACCGTGCACGAGATCCGCCTGGACTGCGACAGCGACGTGGTGCTGCTCAAGGTGACCCAACTGGGCCACGAGCCCGGCATCGCCTGCCACACCGGCCGCCACAGCTGCTTCTTCAACAAGTACGACAACGGCGGCTGGAAGGCCGTCGAGCCCGTCTTGAAAGACCCGGAATCGATCTACAAGTGACGGCCACAGTGAACAACGACAGCACCTCCGACGCGCTCGCCCGCCTGGCCGCGGTCATCGAAAGCCGCCTGCCTGCGCGCGGCGGTGACCCCGAGAAAAGCTACGTGGCGCGCCTGCTGCACAAGGGGCCGGACGCCTTTCTCAAGAAGATCGGCGAGGAAGCCACCGAGGTCGTGATGGCCGCCAAGGACGCCGACCACGGTGGCGACCGCTCGAAAATAGTGAACGAAGTGGCCGACCTGTGGTTCCACACCATGGTGGCGCTGGCGCACTACGGTTTTTCCCCGTCCGACGTCACGGCCGAGCTGGAGCGCCGCGAGGGCACCAGCGGCATCGAGGAAAAGGCGCTTCGCAAGGTGAAGGCACGGGAAGCCGAAGCACCCAACGATTGAAAGGACATCCGTCATGGCCAACGACATCGTGAACGTGGAACCCGACGACTCGCTCAAGACCTGGGGCTGGGTCAGTTACATCCTGCACCTGATCGTGGCCATCGGCGCCGTCGTGCCGGGGGCGCAGGCCTCCGTGCTGCTCCTGCTGATCGCGCTGGTGATCGACTTCGTCAAGCGCGACGACGCGGCGGGCACCTGGCAGGCCTCTCACTTCAGCTGGCGCATCCGCTCGGTGCTCTGGGCGGGGCTGCTGTACATCGTCACCTCGTGGCTCTGGCTGCTGTTTCTCGTGCCGGGCTGGATTGCCTGGAGCCTGATCTCGCTGTGGTTCCTCTACCGGATCGTGAAAGGCATGATCCGGATGAACGACGGCCGTCCCATGGAACCCAAAGATGTCATCTGATCCGAACTGCGTCTTCTGCAAAATCATCGAGGGCAAGATTCCCTCCCGCAAGGTCTACGAGGACGAGGACCTGTTCGGCTTCCACGACATCGCGCCCTGGGCGCCGGTGCATTTCATGCTTGTGCCCAAGAAGCACATCGCCTCGATGGCCCAGCTGACGCCCGAAGACTCGGCGCTGATGGGCAAGATCATGACCCTAGCGCCCAAGCTGGCGCTGGAGCAGGGCTGCAGGCCCTATCCGGACGGCGGCTACCGGGTCGTGGTCAATACCGGCGCGGAGGGTGGGCAGGAGGTTCACCATCTCCATGTCCATGTCATGGGTGGCCCCCGGCCATGGCTTCGCGGCTGACGGGCATTAGGACAAACTGTCACATTCCGCCCGACTAAAATCGGACACATTCTTAGGAGTTCTCCATGGGTTCTTTTTCCATCTGGCACTGGCTGATCGTGCTGCTCGTCGTGGTCATGATCTTCGGCACCAAGAAGCTGCGGAACATGGGTTCGGATCTTGGAGGCGCCGTCAAGGGCTTCAAGGACGGCATGAAGGACGGCGCGTCCTCCGATGCCCCGGCCGCCTCTTCGGCCCCCGCCCAGCAGGTGACCGGCCAGCCGGCCAACAGCGACAAGTCGGCGATCGACGTCGAAGCGCGTCAGAAGTCCTGAGCACGGGCAGCAGCACGTGCTCGATCTCGGCATTGAGAAGCTGGCGCTGATCGGCGTCGTGGCGCTGATCGTCATCGGCCCGGAAAAGCTGCCGCGCGTGGCCCGCACCGTGGGCACGCTGCTGGGCAAGGCGCAGCGCTACGTCAACGACGTCAAGGCCGAAGTCAACCGCTCGATGGAGCTCGACGAGCTCCGCAAGATGAAGACCACCGTCGAGGATGCGGCGCGCGACGTCGAGCACAGCATCCACACGGGCGCGAGCGAGTTCGAAAAGCAGTTCAGCGGTTCGGGCGAAACCCTCTCGGCGCTGGCCGAACCCGAGCCGCCACCGCCGCCGGTCTACAAGCACCCCCGCAAGAACTGGCGCCTGAAGCAGGGCGCCACGCCGCAGTGGTACAAGGCGCGCAACGGCGTGCGCACCAAGGCGCTCTCGGGCGCGGCGCGCGTCGCGCGCTTCCGTCCGCACAAGATCAACTAAGAGCCGGGCTCCCACCACCGCGCTCCCGGGCGCCGGCCGGCGTCACGCTATCTCCTCTTCTTCCCAATGGCCGATTCCGACAGCAAGAGCAAAGACAAAGAAGACGAGCTCGCGGGCACCGAACAGCCGTTCGTGGCGCACCTGGTCGAGCTTCGCGACCGACTGCTCTACTGCGTCTACGGCCTCGTGGTCGCGGGCATCCTGCTGGCCATCTGGCCGGGCCCGGGCGGCCTGATTGACCTGATCGCGCTGCCGATCAAGGCGCACATGCCGCACGACGCGAAGCTGATCGCCATCGGCGTGTTCTCGCCCTTCTTCGTGCCGCTCAAGGTGCTGATGATGGCGGCCGTGCTCCTGGCGCTGCCCTGGCTCATGTACCAGGCGTGGATGTTCATCGCGCCGGGCCTCTACAGTCATGAAAAGCGTTTCGCGCTGCCGCTGATCTTCTTCGGCAGCCTGCTGGCCTATGCGGGCATCGCCTTCGTGCAGCTCTTCGTGCTGGACAAGATGTTCAGCTTCATCCAGCGCTTCGCGCCGGCGGCGGTGCAGGCGACGCCCGACATTTCCTCCTACGTCGAGGCGATCCTGTCGCTCTACATCGCCTTCGGCGTGGCGTTCCAGGTGCCGATCGTCGTCATGCTGCTGGTGCGTTTCGAGATGGTGACCATCGAGAAGCTGAAGTCCTTCCGCGGCTACTTCATCGTGGTCGCGTTCGTCGTGGCCGCGGTGCTCACGCCACCCGACGTGGTCTCGCAACTGGCACTGGCCGTGCCCATGTGCCTGCTTTACGAGGTGGGCATCATCGGGGCCAAGTACTTCGCCAGCACCGGCAAGAAGCCCGAAGAAGAACAGAGCGCCGACTCGGCTTCCAGCTAGTTTCCAGGAGTCCGGCGGCAGTACTCAGCCCACGCTGCGGCCGTCAACGTCCCCAAGAAAATCCAGAAACACCGCCGAACCGGCTTTGCCGGGCCGCTGGTGTTGCCCCCGGAAGGGGGGCGCAGCGACCGAAGTGCGCGAAGCCTGGGGGTGAACCTATTCCTGTTGATTGGGCACCTGCCGCACCGGGCTCTTCGGCCGCAGGCCCGGCGTCACGTCCAGTTCCATCTTGTCGCTGCCGCGCTGCAGCGCGAAGCGCGAGGTGCTGCCGGGCTTCAGGCCGGCCACCGCGGTCAGCAGGGCCTGCACGTTGTCCGTCTTCTTTTCGCCCACCGAGGTGATCACGTCGCCCGGGCGGATGCCTGCCTTGGCAGCGGGGCCGTTCTGCAGCACGCCGGTGATGATCACGCCCGCGTCGGCCTTCACGCCGAAGGTCTCGGCCAGTTCGGGCGACAGGTCGCTCGGCTCCACGCCGATCCAGCCGCGGCGCACCTGGCCTTCCTTGACGATGCCCTCGAGCACGATCTTGGCCATCGACACCGGAATGGCGAAGCCGATGCCCATGCTGCCGCCCGAGCGCGAGTAGATCGCGGTGTTGATGCCCTGCAGGTTCCCGTTCACGTCGATCAGTGCACCGCCCGAGTTGCCGGGGTTGATGGCGGCGTCGGTCTGGATGAAGTTCTCGAAGTTGTTGATGCCCAGCTGGTTGCGGCCCAGCGCCGACACGATGCCGCTGGTCACGGTCTGGCCCACGCCGAAGGGGTTGCCGATGGCCAGCACCTGGTCGCCGACCTGCAGGCCGTCGGAGTCGCCCAGCACGATCACGGGCAGCTTGTCGAGCTCGATCTTCAGCACCGCCAGGTCGGTGTCGGGGTCGGTGCCGATCACCTTGCCGCGGGTGTGGCGGCTGTCGTTGAGCGTCACCTCGATCTCGTCGGCGCCTTCCACCACGTGGTTGTTGGTGAGGATGTAGCCGTCCGGGCTCACGATCACGCCGCTGCCCAGGCCCACCTGGGGCTGGTCGTCCTGGTCGCCGAAGAAAAAGCGAAACCACGGGTCGTTGCTGCGCGGGTGGCGCTGCGCGGCCTTGCTGGTGTTGATGCTCACCACCGCCGGAGAAGCCTTCTTGGCCGGCGCGCTCAGGCTGCCGGGCGCCGCGATGTTCGGGTTGCTCGCTGGCGCCTCGACGATGGAGACCACCCCGCCCAGCGAGGTCGCGCGCTTGTTGATCCACTCGGGCTTGAGCGTCGCGACGACGAAGTAGGCCGCCAGCAGGACGGTCACGGCTTGGGCAAATAGCAGCCAGGTGCGTTTCATGAAAGATTGGTGAAAAAGGCGTTGGAAGACCGCATGCAGCGCGGCAATGTTGTCAATTGTCCCTCAACCGGGCGGACCAGAACCCGCTCCGGCCGGTCGAGATTCGGGCCGCCGGGGGACGTGAATCCGGGTTAACACTTACGATTACGGGTCGGCCCCACCCGGTCCGTCTGTTTTCCGGCCCCCGTGCCGCCTATCCGGCGGCTGCGGCCAGGCCTTCCGTCGGCGCGCCATTCTTCCGTTTTCTCACCCGGTCCTGCGGGCTGGCGCGCGGCCAAGACCTTCCTGCCAGCCATGACTTCAGAAGCAACATTTCCGGACGGCGCGCAGCCGGTGCCGGCGCGCACGCTCGGTTCGAGCGATTACAAGACCCTCGGCCTGTCCGCCCTCGGCGGCACGCTGGAGTTCTACGACTTCGTCATCTACGTGTTCTTCGCCACCGTTCTGGGGGCGCTGTTCTTCCCGGCCGACATGCCCGACTGGCTGCGCCAGCTGCAGACCTTCGGCATTTTCGCGGCCGGTTACCTCGCACGCCCGGTCGGCGGCATCGTCATCGCGCATTTCGGCGACATCTTCGGCCGCAAGCGCATGTTCACGCTGTCGATCTTCCTGATGGCGGCGCCCACGCTGGTGATCGGCCTGCTGCCGACCTACGCGAGCATCGGCGTCGCGGCGCCCCTGCTGCTGCTGGCGATGCGCGTGCTGCAGGGCGCGGCCATCGGCGGCGAAATGCCCGGCGCCTGGGTGTTCGTGGGCGAGCACGTGCCGGGCAAGCGCTACGGCCTGGGCATCGGTGTGCTGACCTCGGGCATCACCGGCGGCATCCTGCTGGGTTCGCTGATCGCGGTGGCCATCAACCGCCACTATTCGCCGCAGCAGGTGAGCGACTTCGCGTGGCGCATCCCGTTCATCCTGGGCGGCGTGTTCGGGCTGGTGTCGGTGTACCTGCGGCGCTTCCTGCACGAGACGCCGGTGTTCAAGGAACTGGCCGGTCGCCGCAGCGCCTCGCGTGAGCTGCCGCTGCGCACCGTGCTGCGCGAGCACCGCCTGGCCTGCGTGTACGTCGGGCTGCTGACCTGGGTGCTGTCGGCCGCCATCGTGGTCGTGGTGCTCTACACGCCCACCTATCTGCAGAAGGTGCATCACATTCCGGCCGCCATGGCGCTGGAAGCCAACGCGCTCGCCACGCTGACGCTCACGCTGGGCTGCGTGCTGGCCGGCTGGGCCAGCGACCGCATCGGCACCCGCACCGTGATGCTGATCGGCTGGGGCGGCCTGCTCGTCACGGCCTACCTGTTCTACAGCGGCCTGCCCGGGACGCCGGCGACGCTCTTCTGGCACTACGGCCTGGTGGGCCTGTTCGTGGGCACCATCGCCACGGTGCCGATCGCGGGCGTGCGCGCCTTTCCGGCGCCGGTGCGCTTCACCGGGCTCTCCTTCGCCTACAACATGTCGTATGCGGTCTTCGGCGGGCTCACGCCGGTGATCCTGACGCTCTGGCTGCAGCACGACACGATGGCGCCCGCGCACTACGTGGCGGCGCTGGCCGCGCTGGGCTTCCTGCTGGCGCTGCTGCCCCTGGCCGCGCGCGGCCATGCGATGCGCGACGGTGGCGTGGCGCCCGCGCACGGCGCGACAATGGGGCGATGAGCACAACCCGCCACGAACTGCTTCACGCACTCGACCTGCTGCTGGCCCCCGGGCGCTTCAAGGACTACGGACCGAACGGCCTGCAGGTCGAAGGGCGTACCGTGGTGCGAAAGATCGTCTCGGGCGTGACCGCCAGCCGTGCGCTGATCGAGGCCGCGATCGGCGCCGAGGCCGACGCCATCTTCGTCCACCACGGCCTGTTCTGGCGCGGCCAGGACGGCCGCGTCACCGGCTGGATGAAGCAGCGCCTCGGCCTGCTGCTGGGCCACGACATCAATCTCTTCGCCTATCACCTGCCGCTCGACGCGCACCCCGAACTGGGCAACAACGCCCAGCTCGGCCTGAAGCTGGGGCTCGTGGCGCATGCCGGCCCTGGAGGCCGCTTCGGCGAACAGGAGCTGGGCTTCATCGGCACGCAGGAAGGTGGCGGGAGCTTCGACAGTGCCAAGGCGCTGGCCACCCACGTCGAGAGCGTGTTGAAAAGACCGGTGACGCTGGTCGAGCCGGCGCAGCGTGCCGTGAGCAACATAGCGTGGTGCACCGGCGGCGCGCAGGGCTACTTCGAAGCCGCCATCGCGGCCGGTGCCGATGCCTTCATCACCGGTGAGATCTCTGAGCCGCAGGCCCACTACGCGCGCGAGATGGGCGTGGCCTTCCTCGCCTGCGGGCATCACGCCACCGAGCGCTACGGCGCGCCCGCGGTGGCCGCGCACGTGGCTGCGCAGCTCGGGCTGAAGCACGAGTTCATCGACATCGACAACCCGGCATGAGCACCGCCATTGCCATCACCTTGGGTGACCCCGCGGGCATCGGGCCGGAAATCATCGTCAAGGCATTCCGCGACGCGCCCGACGCCACGCATGGCGCCTTCGTCGCCGGCGACGTAGGCACGCTGCGCAAGGCATCGCAGGCCCTGGCCGCCGATGGCCGGCCGGGCTGGCCGGTGCTGGAAATCGAATCCGTCGCCGAGGCCGCGACCGTACCGCCGGGCTGCATTCCGGTGCTGCAGGTGATCGCGCCGCCCAAGGGCATCGAAACGGGCCGCATCAGCGCCGAGGCCGGCCGTGTGGCGGGCGAGTGCGTGGTGTGGGCCGCGCGGGCCGCGCTGCGCGGGGAGATCGGCGCCCTCGTGACCGCGCCGCTGCACAAGGAAGCGCTGTCGGCCGCCGGCTTTCCGTACCCCGGCCACACCGAGTTGCTGCAGGCGGAGGCGGCCGCGCATCTGGGGCGCACCGTCGCCGACGTGCCGGTGCGCATGATGCTGGCCAACGACGAACTGCGCACCGTGCTCGTCAGCATCCATATGTCGCTGCGCAAGGCCATCGAGGCAGTGCGCTTCGAGGGAGTGCTCGAAACGCTGCGCATCACGCACCGCGCGCTGAGCCACGCGCTGGGCCGCGCGCCGCGCATCGGCGTGGCGGGTCTCAACCCGCATGCGGGCGAGGGTGGGCTGTTCGGTTCGGAAGAGCGGGAGATCATCGCGCCGGCCGTCGAGGCTGCGCGCGCCGAAGGCATCGATGCCAGCGGGCCTCATGCGCCCGACACCGTCTTCATGCGCGCGCGCGCCAAGGCCGGCGTGCCGTCCAGCGGCGAATTCGACGTGGTGATCGCGATGTACCACGACCAGGGCCTGATCCCGGTCAAGTACCTGGGCGTGGAGAAGGGCGTCAACGTGACGCTGGGGCTGCCGCTGGTGCGCACCAGCCCCGATCACGGCACCGCGTTCGACATCGCGGGAACGGGGCTGGCCGATGCCTCGAGCCTTGTCGAGGCGCTGCGCATGGCCCGGGTGCTCGGGGGCGTTTGATCAGGAGCGTTTGAGGCTGTCGCGGATCTCGCGCAGCAGCACCACGTCTTCGGGTGTTTCAGGGGCTGCGGCGGGAGCCGGCTCTTCGCTGCGCTTCAGGCGGTTGATCTGCTTGACCATCATGAAGATGATGAAGGCGAGGATCACGAAGTTGACGGCGATGGTGATGAAGTTGCCGTACGCCAGCACAGGAACGCCTGCCTTCTTCAGGTCGGCCAGCGTGTTCGCCACCCCTGGCGGCACGGTGCCCAGCACCACGTAGAGATTCGAGAAATCGAGCTTGCCGAACACCACGCCCACCAGCGGCATGATGATGTCGGCCACGAGCGAGTCGACGATCTTGCCGAAGGCGGCACCGATGATCACGCCGACCGCGAGGTCGATGACGTTGCCCTTGACGGCAAATTCCTTGAATTCACTGAGGATGCTCATGATTCAAAAGGCTGCTGGAGCTCTGCTGTTGAAGGAGAACCGAGTATGCCCGCGATTGCTCACTTCTCCAGCGCACGCGGTACCACATCGACATGCGCAGCCGGCAACCCTTCACGACTGCGCGCGGCAATCTGCCTGTAGCCGTCTTCCAGGTGGCGCACGAAGCGCGGCGTGTCGAAGTAGCCGCTGCGCGTGTCCTTGGCCCGCGCGAGCCGCGAGCGCAGCGAGGCCAGCTCCTCGGGGTGCGTGGCGTAGTGGATGGCCTTGCTCACGTATTCCGCGTGGTTCGTGGCCACCAGCTCCGGCAGTCCGATGGCATGCAGCAGGCTGCCCGCCATGCGCGACACCATCGTCGTGCCCGTAAGCGCCAGCAGCGGCACGCCCGACCACAGCACGTCGTTCGCGGTGGCACCGCTGCTGTAGGGAAAGGTGTCGATGAACAGGTCGGCCAGGCCGATGCGCGCCAGGTGCTGGTCGACCGGCATGCGCGGCGACACGATCAGCCGCTGGGCCGGCAGGCCTGCCTTCTCCCATTGCGCGCGCAGGTTTTGCTCGAAGCCGTTCGGGCCCTGCGCCAGCCACAGCACCGAGTTCGGAATGCCCTGCACGATGCGCACCCATGCCTCGAAGGTCTCGGGCTGGATCTTGAACGACTGCGAGAAGTTGCACAGCACGAAGGCGTCGTCGGGCAGGCCGTGCTCGGCGCGCGTGGGCCTGTGCGGATTGGTCGGGCGCTTGGTGTCGATGACCTGGAAGGTCTCGGGCAGGCGCAGCAGCTTCTCGGAGTAGCAGTCTTCCGTGCCCGGCGGCGAGAGGAAGTTGTCGGACACCAGGTAGTCGTAGTTCGGCGTGCCGCTGGTGCCCATGTAGCCCAGCCACATGAGCTGCGCGGGTGCCGCGTGGTAGGCCATCACCTGGGGCTTGGCTCCGCGCGTGTCGCCCGAGAGGTCGACAAGGATGTCGATCTCGTCGTCGCGGATGCGCTCGGCCATCTGCTGGATCGACTGGCCCTGCAGGTCGACGAAATGCTCGACCGATGAAGCGATGCGTGCCCGCGCGGGGTGGCCGTCGTCGGGGCCGTAGGAATACACGAAGACTTCGAACTCCTTGCGGTCGTGCTGGCCGTAGAGCTCGGCCGTCAGGTGCGCGACCGGGTGGTTGCGGAAGTCGAACGAGAAGTAGCCCACGCGGATGCGCGGCGAGGTGCGGCGCGCGCCAGCGTCGGCAAAGGGCCGGATGGCCGCGTTGCGGTCGGCCAGCAGGGCGGAGCGCTGCGTCCAGCTCATGAGGCGGCGCGCGTCGTCGTAGTTCGACATCAGGATGAACGACGAAACCGTCTGGTCGTTGCTCGGGTTGTCGAGCAGCACCGCGATGCGCTCGCGCAGCTCGGGCACGCCGCTCCAGTCGGCGATGTGCGCCTTCTCGCCCAGCATCCACACCATGGCGGGCATGAAGTCGGGGTCGTCGCGCAGGCACTGCTCGAACTCCGCGATGGCTTCCTTCGACTGGCCGGCCATCACGTAGGTCACGCCCAGGTTGCACCGCGCGAGCACCTGGCGCGGATGCACCTCGAGCGCTCGCTTCAGCACCTCGATGGCAGTGTCGAAGCGGCCCAGGCGGAAGTTCACCGTGCCCAGGTTGTTCAGCAGCAGCTCGTGCTCGGGCAGGCTTTCGAGCGCCAGCCTGTAGAGCTCGGCCGATTCGCCGAAGCGCATCGACACGCCTTCGAGCGCGCCGCACACGCCGTAGAGCGCGGCCACGCCCTCGGGGTCGGACAGCGCCTTGTGGCGCTCCTCGGCCGTCCAGTTGCGCATGGCGCGCTGCATGGGCGCGATGGCTTCCTCGATGCGGCCGCAGGCCTGCAGCGCCCTGGAGAGCATGAAGGCGGCCTCGCAGTCCATCGGGTCGGCGGCGGCCTGCTCGTACGAGCCGAGCGCGGCGGCCCAGTCCTTCTGGTGCGCGCGGATCTTGCCGATGTTCTTGTGCGCGGCGGCGTAGCCGGGGTCCAGCGCCAGAGCCTGGCTGAACTGCGCGATCGCCTCGTCGAAGCGGTCCTGCTCCATGTCGATGGCGCCGGCGTTGTTCCATGCGGCGGGTGCCTGCGGCGCGAGCCGCGTGGCCTCGGCGGCGGCCTCGCGCGCCTGGCGGAACTTCTTCTGCTGACGGTAGACCGCCGACAGGTTCACGTAGGCCTCGGGATAGTTGGGCTGCGCCTTGATCGCGCGACGCAGATCCTGCTGAGCCTCGGCCGGCAGGCCCATGTGCATGAAGATCGTCGCGCGGGTGTTGAAGTAGAAGTGGTGCGGCGAGCGCGCGATGGCCCGGTTCACGTAGTTCAGCGCCAGCTTGGGGCGGCCTTGCCGGTACAGCGCCTCGCCGCTCAGATGCAGCGCGTCGGCATGATCGGGAAAGAGCGACAGCAGCGCCTCGTAGACCTGCAAGGCCTCGGCGAAGCGGCCCACGCGATGCAGCGCCAGTCCCTGCTCCAGGAGCTGGCCGGCGTTCGCGGCCGGAATGGAGGGAGCGGGAGCGAGAGAAGGTGGGTTCATGAATCCGCGTGATGGGACGGGTCGGCACAGGAGAGGGCGGCCGCTTCGGCGCCGGCCTTCGCGCGCAGCAGGGAGCCATGAAAAAGGCCGGTTACCCAGTATAGGGGCCGGCCTTTCGTTTGCATCCGCTGGCAATCCCGCGGCGCGCACGCCGGCGCCACGGGAGTGCCGGGCCGGATTACCAGGACCAGGAGGCGCCGATGCCGCCGCCGACCTTGCCGCTGCTGCCGCTGCCGATGTTGACCTTGATCTGCGCGCCTTCGCCGATGCGGAAGCTGGCGGCTGCCGCGATGGCCGAGCGCCCGTCGAAGGAGCCCACGCCCACGCCGATGCCGAAGCTCTTGCCCGCTTCGAGCGCCGGCACCGAGGCCGCAGCCAGCGCGATGGCCGCGCCGGTGCTGCTGGTCTTGCGCATGTCCTGCACCTCGTTGCGGACCTGGTTCAACTGCGACATGTTCGCGGCGTCCGTCGGCAGGATGCCGGGGGCCACGTTCTGCACGCGGCCGTTGGCGACCATGCCGTTGCCCGCCGTGATGGTGCCGCCCGCGGTCACGTTGCCGGTGACGTTGACCGTGCCCGCGTTCAGCGTCGTGACGTTGCCGGTCACGGCGTTGATGGTGGTGATGTTGCCGGTCTGCGTGTTCAGCACCGTGATGTTGCCGTTGGCCGCAGTGATCGTCTGGAAGTTGCCGGTGGTGGCATTCACCGTGCTGGCGTTCACCGTCGTGGCGCTGACCGTGCCGGCGGTCAGGGCGTTGACCGTGGCGCTGGCAGCCGACAGGTTGGTGGTACTCACGTTCGTCGCGCTCAGCGTGTTGATCGTGCCGCGGCTCGCCGTCAGGTTGGTGGTGCTGACGTTGGTGGCGCTCAGCGTGTTGATCGTGCCGGCGTTGGCTGTCAGGTTGGTCGTGCTGACGTTGGTCGCGCTCAGCGTGTTGATCGTGCCGTTGTTGGCCGTCAGGTTGGTCGTGCTGACGTTGGTCGCGCTCAGCGTGTTGATCGTGCCGCTGTTGGCCGTCAGGTTCGTCGTGCTGACGTTGGTTGCGCTCAACGTGTTGATCGTGCCGCTGTTGGCCGTCAGGTTCGTGGTGCTGACGTTGGTTGCGCTCAACGTGTTGATCGTGCCGTTGTTGGCGGTCAGATCCGTGGTGCTGACGTTGGTCGCGCTCAGCGTATTGATGGTGCCGTTGTTGGCGGTCAGATCCGTGGTGCTGACGTTGGTCGCGCTCAGCGTATTGATGGTGCCGTTGTTGGCGGTCAGGTCCGTGGTGCTGACGTTGGTCGCGCTCAACGTGTTGATCGTGCCGTTGTTGGCGGTCAGGTCCGTGGTGCTGACATTGGTCGCGCTCAACGTATTGATCGTGCCGTTGTTGGCGGTCAGGTCCGTGGTGCTGACATTGGTCGCGCTCAACGTATTGATCGTGCCGTTGTTGGCGGTCAGGTCCGTGGTGCTGACGTTGGTTGCGCTCAGCGTGTTGATCGTGCCGCTGTTGGCGGTCAGGTCCGTCGCGCTGACGCTGGTGGCACTCAGCGTGTTGATGGTGCCGTTCGACGCCGTCAGATTGGTGGTGCTGACGTTCGTCGAGCTCACCGTGTTGATGGTGCCGTTCGACGCCGTCACGTTGGTGGTGCTGACGTTGGTGGAGGTCAGCGTGGCGATGCTGCCGGTGTTCGACGTCAGGTTGGTGGCGTCGATGTTGGTCGAGGTGATGCCGGTCGCCAGCACATTCGTCGAGGTGACGCCGGTCGCCAGGATGTTGGTCGAGGTCAGCGACTGGATCGTGCCGTTGCTCGACGACACGCTGCCGGAGGTCAGGCTGCCGGTGCTGATGGTGCTGGCCGTGATGCTGGTCGAGCTCAGCGTGTTGATCGTGCCGCTGCCGGCGGAAAGATTCGTGGCCGTGACGTTGGCAGAAGACACGGTGCCAGCGGTGATGCTGCCCGCGGACACGGTGCCCGAGCTGATGCTGGAGGAGGTCAGGTTGGTGACCGTGCCGCTGTCGGCGGAGAGGTTCGTGGCCGTGACGTTGGCAGAAGACACGGTGCCGGCGGTGATGCTGCCCGCGGATACGGTGCCCGAGCTGATGCTGGAGGAGGTCAGGTTGGTGACTGTGCCGCTGCCGGCGGAAAGGTTCGTCGCCGTGACGTTGGCAGAAGACACGGTGCCGGAGGTGATGCTGCCCGCGGATACGGTGCCTGCGGTGAGCGTCGCCGTGCTGATGCTGGTCGAAGTCAGATTGGTGGCGGTCGCAGAAGTCGTGCTGAGACTTGTCGTGGTCACCCGAGTCGCTGTGATGCTCGTCGTGGAGATGCTCGTTGCCGTCAGGTTGGGGGTGGAGATTCCGTCGTCGGAAGTCAGAAGCCCGTTATTTGGTCCACCCACGACGTTGACGTTGTTTCCGCCGACCTGCACCTGGGCGTATGCCACCGGCAGAGTCATCACGTAGCCGGCACCTACGAGCACCGAAGCGAGAAGCCGGCTCACAGCCGGACGGCGAACAATGAAAGAGCGGACACTGGAGCGCTGGGATGTAGTCATTTGGACTTTCTTCCTTGAAGAAATCAGTTGCCATTTCTGGTCTTTCACACGCCCTCGTCGCGTGAAAGCAGGGTTGGGTTTCATCGAGTTACCCAATGCAACCGATGCTAGGAATCGAGGTCTTCGCTGAACATCACCGGTATCCGTAGTTATGGATGTATGCATGTCGACGGCGCGCCATCGACGCATGCATACATAGCCTGCAAAGCCAATGCACATGCGGGTTTGCGGCCATCGCATGAATCGCGTATTGACGTTTGGAGATGTGGTCTCGCACGCGTTTCGCGTGTCGCGGTGCTACGTAACAGGCGCGGTAACCCGCACGTAACAACGGCCTGAAAACGGCCTTCGCAAGGCCTTCGCGCGGGCTCGTTCTTCAGCTCGTTTCGGGCAATTTCTTCAATGAAATCAAAGTACTACACGCGTCCTTGCGTGATGTGCGCCGACGCTCGTCCGAGTGGGCATCGTTCCTGCGGTATCTGAAACGAAAGACAACATTTCGAAGCTACCCACGGGTGGCGAAAGAGCCAGAGGACGTCGCGTGATCAATTTTTTCTTGGACATCGGCAACGGCATCAGCGCATGCGGCACGGACCAGGTCCGCTGCGGCAAGCCAGGAGAAGACGCAGCAGGAGCGCGGACATGGAAATGAACATCCACTACACCTCCTCGACCGCATCGACGCCGGTACCCACGGCAGCGCAGTTGTATGGCGGCGTCTTCCATGCCGCGCTGGTCGTCGCGGACGACGCTGCCTGCGCCGACCGCATGCGGCGCATCCTCTGCGAGCTCGCGCCGCATCGCCGCGTGGTGGTCGCATCGGGCCGGGCCGAGGCGTTCAATCTGCTGGCGGCATTGCCCTATGACCTGGTGCTGGTCGACATGCGGCTGCCGGGCAGCGACGGTGCCGCCGTTCTTCATCATGTGCGCCAGACCTATCCGCGCGTCGAGAGCATCGGCATGTCGGCATCCGACGACCAGCAGCAGGTGAATGCCGCGATCGCGGCCGGCGCCATCGGGTATCTACTTACCGAAGCCGACGACGCGGAACTCGCCTATCTGCTGCGCTCCATCGAACGCGGAGGCTCGCCGATGGATTCGCGCATCGCGCGGCGCATCCTCGGTTCGATCGCCGCGTCCGCGAAGGCGCGCACGATCGAGGCCATCCGCGTGCAGGGCCAGCCGCCGCAACAGCAGCAGAAGCACAAACAGCAGCCGCAGGGAGAAGCTCCCGATTCCAGGCTGCCGCAGGGCCTGCTGTCGCCGCGCGAACTCAAGGTGCTGCGCCTGATCGCGCAGGGCTGGAGCAACCGGCAGATCGCCGAAGCGGTGTACCTGTCGGTCAATACCATCGAGTTCCACGCGAAGAGCATCTATCGCAAGCTCTCGGTCAAGTCGCGGACCCAGGCGGTCCACGAGGCGATGCAGCACGGACTGCTGAACTGAAGTCCCCGCGGCGACAGTCTTCGTCGCCCTGTGCAGCCCCTGGCGGGCGCCCGCGGACGCGGCGCGCCCCGCCCGCGGCCGCCGGCCATGCGCATGGCGGCCATTGAATATCCTTACAGCGCCCCGCTACAATCGCGGGTTGACTCCTGCTCCAGCGAAGAAGACAAGAGGATCCCCATGAGTGACATGACCTCCGGCTCGCACCGGATCGACACCAGCAAGCGCACGTGGTTGATTGCATCCAGCTGCGCTGGCGTGGCGGGCGGCGTGGCCACCGCCATCCCCTTTGTGAGCACTTTCCAGCCTTCCGAGAAGGCCAAGGCTGCGGGTGCTGCGGTCGAGGTCGATATCTCGGGCCTCAAGGTCGGCGAGAAGATCACCGTCGAATGGCGGGGCAAGCCGGTCTGGATCCTCAAGCGCTCCCCCGAGCAGGTCGCGGAACTCCCCAAGCTCGACGGCCAGCTGGCCGATCCCCTCTCCAAGCGTCACCCCGACGAATTCACCCCCAAGTACGCACAGAACGAGCACCGCTCCATCAAGCCCGACGTGCTCGTCGTGGTCGGCATCTGCACCCACCTGGGTTGCTCGCCGACCGACCGCTTCCAGGCCGGTCCGCAGCCTTCGCTGCCGAACGACTGGGAAGGCGGCTTCCTCTGCCCTTGCCACGGTTCCACTTTCGACCTGGCCGGCCGGGTCTTCAAGAACAAGCCTGCGCCCGACAATCTGCCGGTGCCGCCACACATGTACCTGTCGGACACCAAGCTCCTGATCGGTGAAGACTCCAAGAAGGCCTGAGGCGGAAGAAGAACATGGCTGAATTCCACGAGATTTCCCCCAACGCACCCGCCGGCGCCAAGCTGCTGAACTGGGTCGACAACCGTTTCCCGCTGAGCAAGCTGTGGAACGACCAGTGGGGCAAGTACTACGCGCCGAAGAACTTCAACTTCTGGTACATCTTCGGCTCGCTGGCGATGCTGGTCCTGGTGATCCAGATCGTCACCGGCATCTTCCTCGTCATGCACTACAAGCCCGACGCGAACCAGGCGTTCGCATCGGTCGAGTACATCATGCGCGACGTGCCGTGGGGCTGGCTGATCCGCTACATCCACTCGACGGGCGCCTCGGCGTTCTTCATCGTGGTGTACCTGCACATGTTCCGCGGCCTCATGTACGGCAGCTACCGCAAGCCGCGCGAGCTGATCTGGGTGTTCGGCTGCGCGATCTTCCTGTGCCTGATGGCCGAGGCCTTCATGGGCTACCTGCTGCCCTGGGGCCAGATGTCCTACTGGGGCGCCCAGGTGATCGTGAACCTGTTCGCCGCCATTCCCTTCGTCGGCCCCGACCTGGCCCTGCTGATCCGCGGCGACTACGTGGTGAGCGACGCCACGCTGAACCGCTTCTTCAGCTTCCACGTGATCGCCGTGCCGCTGGTGCTGCTCGGCCTGGTGGTGGCCCACCTGATCGCGCTGCACGAAGTGGGCTCGAACAACCCCGACGGCATCGAGATCAAGGCCAACCGCGGCCCCGACGGCCATCCGCTGGACGGCATTCCGTCGCATCCGTACTACACCGTGCACGACATCTTCGGCGTGGTGGTGTTCCTCACGATCTTCTCGGCGGTGATCTTCTTCGCTCCCGAGGCGGGCGGCTACTTCCTCGAATACAACAACTTCATCCCGGCCGACTCGCTAAAGACGCCGAACCACATCGCCCCGGTGTGGTACTTCACGCCGTTCTATTCGATGCTGCGCGCGACCACCGACGACATGGTCAACGTGTTCTCGCTGATCATCGCCGCTGCCGCCATCTGGAACTTCGTCAAGGGCAAGTCGGGCATGGGCCTGAAGATCGCGGGCATCGTCGTCGCGGCTGTGGTGATCTTCCTGCTCAAGACCTTCGACGCCAAGTTCTGGGGCGTGGTCGTCATGGGCGGCTCGGTCATCATCCTGTTCTTCCTGCCGTGGCTCGACCACAGCGAAGTCAAGTCGATCCGCTACCGTCCGGGCTGGCACAAGTATGTGTACGGCCTCTTCGTTTTCTTCTTCCTGATCCTGGGCTACCTGGGCATCCAGCCTCCCGGCGTCTGGGGCGAGCTGGCCATCGGTTCGTTCAAGCTGGACATCGCGCAGACCATCTCGCAGATCGGCACGCTCGTGTACTTCGGCTTCTTCCTGCTGATGCCGTGGTGGAGCCGCAAGGGCGAATTCAAGACCGTGCCCGAGCGCGTGGTCTTCGCCGCCCATTGATGAGAACCAGAAGCCAAGAGAGCTGAGAGAAACACGATGAAGAAAAGCATTTCCGGCTGGCTCGCGGTCCTGGGTCTCGCGCTGGGCCTGACCTTCTCCGCGGCGGCATCGGCCGAGTCCGGGGGCATCGCGTGGGACAAGGCGCCCAACAAGACGAACGACGTGAGCGCGCTGCAGAACGGCGCCAAGCTCTTCGTCAACTACTGCCTGAACTGCCACTCGGCCGCCTTCATGCGCTACAACCGCCTGCAGGACATCGGCATCACCGAGCAGCAGATCAAGGACAACCTTCTGTTCACGACCGACAAGGTCGGCGAGACCATGAAGGCCAACATCGACGCGCGCCAGGCCAAGGACTGGTTCGGCACCACGCCGCCCGACCTGACGCTGGTCGCGCGCTCGCGCGCCGGCCACGGCGGCACTGGCGCCGACTATCTCTATACCTACCTGCGCACCTACTACCGCGACGAAACCAAGGCCACCGGCTGGAACAATCTCCTGTTCCCGAGCGTCGCCATGCCGAACCCCCTGTGGGAACTGCAGGGCGAGCGCCGCCCGGTCTACACCAAGGTCGAACAGCACGGCCACGAAACCGAAGTGTTCAAGGGCTGGGAGCAAGTCACTCCCGGCACCATGACGCCCGTGCAATTCGACAATGCGGTCGGCGACCTGGTGAGTTACCTGCAATGGATGGCCGAACCGGCTCAGAACACCCGCGTGCGCATCGGCGTGTGGGTGCTGCTGTTCCTGGCCATGTCGGTGGTATTCGTGTGGCGGCTGAACGCCTCGTACTGGAAAGACGTCAAGTAGTTCCGTGCACGCCGACCGGATACCTTCGGGCATCCGGTCCCACAGAGTGGGTTGCCAACGCGACCCACTCTTTTTGATTTTTAGGAGTCTCTCGCCATGATGGTCTTGTATTCAGGAACGACCTGCCCCTTTTCCCACCGCTGCCGCTTCGTGTTGTTCGAAAAGGGCATGGACTTCGAGATCCGCGACGTCGATCTCTACAACAAGCCCGAAGACATCAGCGTGATGAACCCGTACGGCCAGGTGCCGATCCTGGTCGAGCGCGATCTGATCCTGTACGAGTCGAACATCATCAACGAGTACATCGACGAGCGCTTCCCGCATCCCCAGTTGATGCCCGGCGACCCGGTCGACCGCGCCCGCGTGCGCCTGTTCCTGCTCAACTTCGAGAAGGAACTGTTCGTGCACGTCTCCACCCTCGAGAACCGCACCACCAAGGGCAACGAGAAGGCGCTCGAAAAGGCCCGCTCGCACATCCGCGACCGCCTCACGCAGCTGGCGCCCGTGTTCCTCAAGAACAAGTACATGCTGGGCGACAACTTCTCGATGCTCGACGTGGCCATCGCTCCGCTGCTGTGGCGCCTCGACTACTACGGCATCGACCTCAGCAAGAACGCCGCGCCGCTGCTGAAGTACGCCGAACGCATCTTCTCGCGTCCGGCCTACATCGAAGCACTGACCCCGTCCGAAAAGGTCATGCGAAAGTAATTAAGATCGCCCCCAGGCTTCGCGCACTTCGTGTCGCTTCGCCAACCCCCTTCCGGGGGCAACACCTGCGGCCCGGCAGAGCCGGTTCCGCGGTGTTCCGCGAAGAGACGGCGGCCTGTCCGAGGCTGCGATTTCGCGATTGCACGGTACCAATTTCATGATCAACGCGCTCGAGTCGTCCTCCACCCGCCCGTACCTCATCCGGGCGCTGTACGAATGGTGCACCGACAACGGCTTCACGCCCTACGTCGCGGTGCAGGTCGACGAAACCGTGCAGGTCCCGCGCGAGTACGTGAAGAACGGCGAGATCGTGCTCAACATCAGCTTCGACGCGACCAGCTCGCTCAAGCTCGGCAACGACTTCATCGAGTTCAAGGCCCGCTTCGCGGGCACTGCGCGTGAAATCAGCGTGCCGGTGGGGCGCGTGATCGCGATCTACGCGCGCGAGAACGGGCAGGGCATGGCGTTTCCCGCGCCGGCTCCGGCCGTTTCGTCGGATGGCAACGTCGATGCTCCGATGCCCGTCCAGGCACCTGCGCGAGCGCCGCTGCGCGATGCCTCGCGCGGCAGTGGCTCCGAAGGCGATGCCGGCAAGATCGTCCACCTGGTGACGGGCGAAGACGGCAGCGAGACAGTCGATGCCGGCGCGCTCACCGACCCAGTCGACGAACCGCCGCGCCCGCCGTCGGGTGGCGGCACCCGGCCGTCGCTCAAGCGCATCAAGTAGGCGGTCGCGAATGGCGCCTGGCTGGACCAGTCGGTATCGCCACTAGAATCACGCATTGGAATTCAGCCGCTTTAGCTCAATTGGTAGAGCACCCGCCTTGTAAGCGGAAGGTCGTCAGTTCGATTCCGACAAGCGGCACCAAGCAAGAAACCCCTGAGTCCCGAACAGCTCAGGGGTTTTCTTATTCATGCAGAGGCCGACTGCGCCACCCCCTGCATAGCCAACCCCAGCATCGCCAGTTGCCCCACCAGCGCCAGCCGCTGCGCCGAGCGCACGTTCTCGAGCACCGTTCCCAGCAGCGCAGCGCTGCGCCCCAGTCCGGCCTGCTTCAGCCGCAGCACCTGCGCCTGCGCCCGCGACAGCGCGCCGCCGCTCTGGTGCCGCAGGCCCTGGCGCAGCCATAGGGCCAGCAGTTCCAGCGTGTCGCCGGCCAGCGCGTTCAGCGCGGGCGTCTCCTCGATGTCGCTCTGCAGGCCCAGCGGCTGCGGTGCGGCGGTTTCGACCTGGAGCACCACGGCGCGCTGGTCGGTGAGCACGGTCAGCGGCTGCATGACAGCCTGGTCGCCCTGCAGGTGCACGGTGCCCGCCACCGCGCGCAATGCACCGTGCTCGCCGGCCAGGGTGCGGGCCAGGGCGTCGACGGCACCGGGGGTCACCGAGCGATGCGGCAACGCCAGGTGCAGCCACGATGCGTTGTCGTCCGTCGTGTCCTCCTCATCTTCCGTTTCCGGCGCCTGCCCCAGCCGCGCATGAAGCACCTGTGCCGCGGCATCCCAATGGCACGATGCCACTTCCATGCGCTCGAAGGCCACCACGTGCAACTGGCCGGATGCGCCGGCCGAAGCGCCGCTCGCGGCCTGCCTGGGCTTCACGAAATCCGGCTGCGCCTCGCGCAGGTGCGCCACCAGTGCGGCCACGCTGTGCTGCCGCAGCGGCGCGACGAGGTCGTCCCACGACTTGGGCGACAGCGGCAGCACGCCGGTCTGCCGGGCGCCGGCGGTGATGTCTACCAGCCCGTTCGCGCGCCGGGTGGCGGTCTTGGTGATGACCTGTCCGCTCGCCAGTTGCCGCAGCGGAAAGCCTGCGACGCGCCGGTTCATGAGGCTGGGCGCCGCGCCGCCGGCGGCGGCGTCCGCCGTGCGTGACCACTGGCGCTCCAGCACGGTCACGTTCTGGGTGTCGGGGTCGGCAAAGAGGATGCTCGCGCCTTCGGCCGTCTCGTCGGACCAGAGCTCGGCGCCGAGCGAAACCAGCCGCAGATGGTCGAGCGCGACTTCGCCCTTCACGCCGATGCCGAGGATCTGGCTGGCCGGCAGCGCGGGCCGGGCAGAAGAGCCATCCGGCGGATGGCCCGCGTGCGCCGCCGCCCGCAGCCGCGCCCACAGCTCGGTCGTCACGCGCAGCAGCCGCAGCGGCTCGAAGCGGCTGCTGCGCGCCTGTTGCGCCTGCAGGAGTTGCCAGAGTTCGTCGAGCGCGTCGTCCACCCAGCTCCAGCCCAGCGTGCGTGCCTGTTCGCGCACGGCCTCGAAGCGGGCGGCCAGCGCCATCGCGGGCTGGCTCGATCCGTCGAGCCACAGCGACAGCAGCAGGGCGTCGATGCCCGAGCGCAGCGCGACGGCTGTCTCGCCATGCATCACGGAGGTCGCCGGCGATGCAACCGAATCCTCTTCGGACGACGCGGCCGGCTGCACCTCGACCATCACCTCCGCCGAGCCCGGTTCCAGCGCTCCGGCCTGCCGGAACGCCCACAGCGCGATCACCACGTGCGCGCAGCCGCCGCCCTGCTTGCAGTCGCAGCGCGCATGAACCAGCGAACTGCGCGAGAAGAAACGCACGCTGCACATCGGCAGGCGCGCCACCGGCGGGGCGCTCGCGCTGCGCCAGGCCTGCACGCCGACCACGGGACGCGCGGCGGCGAGCTTCGCGGCCTGGTCGAGCACCGAGGGCGCGAAGCTCGCGGCCAGCGCGGCATCGTCGAACTGCGCGGGGCTCCAGGCGGCTTCGGGCTTGGGCGGTGAAGCTTCGACCGACGCGATCGACGCGCCAGCCTCCGCCGGAGCCGCCTTCGCCTGTGCCTGGTAAGCCAGCACCAGCATCACCCGGTGCCTGCACATGCCGCTGGCAGGGCAGCTGCACTGCGCGTCGCGCAGCGTGCGCCCCGGCGGCAGGCTGGTGCGCACGCCGTCGTCGAACTGCGCCTGCACCGTGCCGTCGGCCGTGGTTTCCATCTTCGGCAGCAGCCCGGCCGCCACGTCCTTCTGCGCGCGCTTGACGAAGCCGGCGTTGGCCAGCGCGGTCAGCGCCTCGGGCGTGAGTTCGAGCAGGTCGGCCCTCGATGCGACGTCGCCGCTCATCCCTGCACCTTCTCGGCCAGCCAGCCGGCGAGCTGGCCCGGCGTCATTGCGCCGATCTGCGCGCCTTCGCGCACTAGCCGCGCCGCCATCTCGCGGTCGTAGTTGGGCTCGGCGTTCGAGTCGAGCGCGGCCAGCCCCAGCACCTTGGCGCCGGATTCGACCAGCGCCTTCACGCGCCGCACCAGTTCGTATTCGCTGCCGCCCTCGTAGAAATCGCTCACCAGCACCACGATGCTCTTCGAGGGGTTGGCGACCAGCGACTGCGCGTAGGCCACCGCCTTCGCGATGTCGGTGCCTCCGCCGAGCTGCACTTTCATCAGCAGCTCCACGGGGTCGGAGACGTCGGCCGTCAGGTCGACCACCGCCGTGTCGAAGGCAACGAGGCGGGTGCGCATGCCGGGCAGCTGCCACAGGCAGGCGGCCATCACCGCGCTGTGGATCACCGAGTCGACCATCGAGCCGCTCTGGTCGATCAGCAGCACGATGTCCCATGGTTCCGCATGCCGCCTGGTGCGGCTGATGAACACCGGCCGCTCCACGTAGAGCTTGCGGCGCTGCGGGTCGTAGCGGTGCAGGTTGGCGGCCAGCGTCTGCCGGAAGTCGAAGTTGCGCGCCACCTTCATGCGCGAGCGGCGGCGCCTGTCGCGGCTGCCGCTGAAGGCCTGGCGCACTTCGGTGGCGAGCTTTTCCATGATGCGCCGCACCACCTCGGCCACCAGCTTGCGCGCGGCGGCCAGCACCTCGGGGTTCATCAGGTGCTTGGTGTGCAGCACCGCGCGCAGCAGCGATTCCGAAGGCTCGATGCGCTCCAGCACCTCGAGGTTGGTCACCACCTCGTCGATGCCGTAGCGCTCGACGGCGTCCTGCTCCAGCCGCTCGATCACTTCCTTCGGAAAGAGCGTGTGGATGGTGTTGATCCAGTCGGGCGTGCTCAGCGACGACGGGCCCAGGCCCGCGCTGCGTTCGCCGCGGCTTTCGCGGTCGGTGTCGCGGCCGTAGAGCCAATCGAGCGCGGCGTCGGCGGCCTGCGCCTCGGCGCTCAGTCCGCCGCAGGCCGATTCGGCCGGATCGCCCAGCAGCAGGCGCCAGCGCTGCAGCGGATCGGGAATGTCGAGGCTCATGGGCGGGGCGCTTTCTCGGTGTCTTTTTCTTCTTCGTCTTCCAGCGTCACGCCCCAGGCAGCCAGGCGCGCGAACACCGCGTCCTCCACCCGGCGGGCTTCGGCCAGCTGCTCGGGCGGTGCCTCGCCGCTGCGGTGTGCGGTGAGGGCGCGGCGCGACAGGTGCGTGGCGTCGTGCAGCGCCAGCACCTGGTCGGCGAGCAGGCCGCGCTCCTGCGGCGGCAGCCAGGCGAAGGCGGCGCGCAGGCTGGGCATGGCGCGCACGAAGTCGGCGTTGTCCAGGGCCTGCACGGTGCGGTCCATGCCGGCGACGAAGGCGGGCTCCGAAGCGAGTTGCTCGCGCGCGAGCGCCAGCAGACCGGTGAGTGCATCGCCGAGCACCGGCGCGGGCAGCGACTGCAGCAGCTGCATCGCCTCGGCCGCGCCGCTCTCGCCCTGCGCATGCGGGTCGTCGGTGCGGCCTGCCAGGCTCAGCGTCGCTCCCAGCGCGGCGCCTCGGCTCAGGGGGGAAGCGGCGGGGTCGGCGGCCTTGCGCTGCCACACTGCGAGCGCGCGGGCCGGCTCCAGGTCGAGCAGTGGCTGGGCGTCCGAAGAATGATCCTGCGCATGCGCCAGCACGTCGGCCACGATGCGGCGCAGTGCCAGATGCCCTTCGAGGTGCGACTGCATATCGGCCGGCGCGATGGCCGCAGGCGGTTCCAGCAGCCACAGCGCGCGGTCGAAGCCCGACTCGATCACCACGCGCAGCACCGGCGCGTCGGCCATGCCCAGCATCTGGCCGTGGCGCAGCAGCGTGTGCAGCACCGACAGGGCAGGGCCCAGCGCCTCGAAGCGCGGCTCGGCGGCGATCGCGCCGCGCAGCTCGCGCAGCAGCGTGTCGCTCAGCGCGGAAAGCCCCGCCCACGCGGCCTGGTTGAGGCCCTCGGCCAGCGGGCCGATGCGGCCCTGGGCCTGGCGCAGGTCGTCTTCGAGCCGGGCGCGCGCCGCATCGTGCAGGCTCGCGCCCCAGGCGCCGGCCTCGATCAGCGCCGCCTGCTGCTCCAGCGGCTCCGAGAGCGACCACAGCTCGGTGCGCTCGCCCGACATCGCGAGCTTCGGCCCCTGCGTGCGCCGCACGCCGGGCAGCCGCAGGATCGCGAGGCGATGCAGAACGCGGCTTCTCGCGCGGTCGGTTTCGGTGAGCAGATCGAGCTTGAGCTGGCCGCGCAGCGCGATGCCGTGTGCGCCGAGCTCGGCCTGCACGGCGGCCACCAGCGGCGGCTGCGGCGTACCGGGCGCGAGGCGGCCGACGATGTCGCCGGCCAGCACGTCCATGGCCTGCACCAGCACGGGGTCGGTGCCGGGACGCATCTTGCCGCGATAGGTCCAGGGCAGCGGCGCATCTAGCGCGTCCTTGACCAGCGCGCCGGCCAGCGCGTCGAGCCAGTCGGAGCGCAGTGGCTTGTCGTGTCCGCGCAGCCGCGCGAGCCCCTGGGCGCGCAGGTGCACGGCCATCAGGTCGGCGGTGGAGGCAGGCAGCTTCTTGTCGCGCAGGCGCTGCATCACCAGCTGCAGCGCGCGGTGCGCGGCGCCCTCGGGGCCGTGGTCCCACACCCACTGGTAATAGGCGGGCGAGGGCATGCCCGAGGCATAGCCCGCGAAGGCGTCGAGGCGCTTGAAGGTGTAGGGCACGAGATAGGAGCCGAAGCGCAGCGGGGCCTGCGGGCTGGCTGGCTGGACTGGTTGTGCCTCGTCTTCATCCTCGTCGGTGGTCTCCGGCGAAGGCCGCGGCGTCTCAGGGAGCGTGGCGGGCAGGCCCTGCCACAGCCGCGCGAGCGCAGGCGCGTGATAGCCGCCGCACACCACCAGCGCCTGCGCGCGGCCGGGTTCGCCCGGCTGCGCCATCGCCCATGCGATCCAGCGCGCCATCATGGCTTCGCGCGCCTGGTTGCCCTGCGAGCCGGGGTCCTGGCCGCGCAGGTGGTCGAAGTAGGTGGAAAGGCGCTGCGCGAGTTCGGCCACGTCGCAGCCGTCCTCGAACAGGTGGTCCCACAGCGCGTCGCGGCCCTGCACCGAGAGCTTCTCGGTCAGCGCGCGTTCGTAGGCTTCGGCGCGCTCCTCGTGCTCGTGGTCGGCCACGTCGGCATAGCGGTTCTCCATGCGCGAGAAGGCGTCGTGCCAGGCCGGCAGGTCGATGAAGCGCACGGTCGATCCGACCTCGCGCGCCACCTGCAGCGCCTGCCACTCGGGCGAGTGCTCGGCGAAGGGCGACCACGAGCCGCGGTGCGTGCGGTCGCTCGACAGATAGCTGTAGATCGCCACCGGCGGGCTGTGCCGCAGGTAGAGCTCGTCGAGCCGCTCGTTGAAGTCGGCCGGGCCTTCGATGAGCACGTACATGGGGCGCAGCGCGCGGATGCGCTCGGCCACCAGCCGCGCGCAGGCCGGGCTGTGGTGGCGCACGCCCACGATGTGCGGGAATTCATTCATGGCCACCACCATGGCGCGCCAGGCGAAAGCGAGGGCCCTGCGCGGAACACCGCGGAACCGGCTTTGCCGGGCCGCAGGTGTTGCCCCCTGCAAGGGGGCTGGCGAAGCGACACGAAGTGCGCGAAGCCTGGGGGTGAGTCCGAGTCCACCGCGGAACCGGCTTTGCCGGGCCGCAGGTGTTGCCCCCTGCAAGGGGGCTGGCGAAGCGACACGAAGTGCGCGAAGCCTGGGGGTTTGCTCATATATCAGGGGAGGCGGTGGCGGGCTTCGTAGTACGCGCGCCAGTGGGTGCCGCTGCGCTTCGCCGCCTTCTGCTCGAAGTAGCGCCGCAGCTTCGCGCGGTCGTCCGCGTTGTCCTTCACCACCGTGCCGGCGATGCAGTCGACCAGGTCGGCCGGCGAGCCCTCGCGCTGTTCGAGGAACCATGCGCGCACGCCCACCGCGTGCGCCACGTTCACCGCCTCGGCGGTGGACATCACGGCGGTGAGCCGGTCCATGGCTGCATCGCTGCCGCCATTGCCGCCATCGCCCTTCGCGGGCGCGCCGCGCAGGTCGCGGAAGGTGGACACCAGCAGCTCCAGCACGGGCGCGGGCACCGTCTTCGGAATGCCGCTCTGCGCGAGCAGCCGCGCCGACGACTCCTGCACCAGCGCCAGTTCGCGGTCGAAGTCGAGGATGGGGAACACGGTCTCGAAGTCGAAGCGCCGTTTCAGCGCCGCGCTCATCTCGTTCACGCCGCGGTCGCGCGTGTTGGCGGTGGCGATGATGTTGAAGCCCTCGCGCGCATACAGCATGCCGTGCTCGCCCGAGAGCTCGGGCACCGCCATCACGCGGTCGGAGAGCATGCCCAGCAGGCAGTCCTGCACCTCCAGCGGCGCGCGCGTGATTTCCTCGAAGCGCACCACCTGGCCCTGCTGCATGCCCAGGTACAGCGGCGCCGGCACCATCGCGCGCGGGCTCGGCCCCTCGTTGATGAGCAGCGCGTAGTTCCAGCCGTACTTGATCTGGTCCTCGGTGATCGAGGCGCCGCCCTGGATGGTGAGCGTCGAGATGCCCGAGATGGCCGTGGCCAGCAGTTCCGACAGCATCGACTTCGCCGTGCCCGGCTCGCCCACCAGCATCAGCCCGCGCCCGGTGGCCAGCGTGACCAGCATGCGCTCGATGCTGGCCACGGGCGCGACGATCTTCGGCGCGATGTCGAGCGCCGCGTCGCCCAGGATGAACGAGCGCGCGGCCTTCAGGCTCAGCGCCCAGCCCGGCGGGCGCGGGTCCTTGTCCTGCGCGCGCAGGCGGGCGAGCTGGCCGGCGTAGAGGATTTCCGCCGGCGGGCGCTGCAGCGCGCCGGGAGTGGAGGTGTCTTTGGATGTCTTGCTTGCGGTGGCCATCTGGTCGTTCAGGCGCGAAGGCCCTCCATGTCACGAATGAGTTCGCTCGCCGAGATCGGATCGAGCTGGTTGAGCGTCTCCGCGTTCTGCATGTTGCCCCAGCCCGAAGGCTTGCCGACCTGCACTTCGCCGAGTTCCTGCTCGGGGTACTCGTCGACCATGCCGACGATGATGCCCGGGTCGAGGTACAGCTCGATCACGCGGTCGGTGCCCAGCGGCTTGGTGAAGTACCAGATGCCGCCGCCGTCCTGCGCCTCGCCGCGGCGCCAGCCCTTGTTGACCAGGCCGAGCACGCGGCCGGTGGGCACCTTGGCGCTCTTCCAGCGTTCGAGCTTGTTGCTGCCCTTTTCTTCGTCGGTGAGCGTGTAGACGTCGCGGCCGATCTGCGCGAAGGGCTGCAGCAGCTCGTAGTCGGCGAACACCTGGCCGAAGGCGGCGGCGTCGGCCGCCGGCAGTTCGAGCGCGTGCGGCACGCCGATGCGGATGTTCTCGCCGGTGGGCAGCTCGAACGCATCGTCCTCGGCCGTGGTGTAGCTGCCATCCTCCGCCACGCGGAAGCAGGCCTTGAGCGTGCCGCCGTAGCTGCCGCCGCCGGCCACTTCGTACACGCCCCAGATCAGGCGCTGCACCAGGTGGCGCACCAGCGGATGCTCGACCAGGAAGGTGCGGAACACGTCGGGCGTCCAGCGGCGGCGGGTGCACATGGCGACTTCGAGGCGCAGCAGCTGCTGGCTCGCGATGGTGCGCGCGTCCTTCTTGAGAAGCTTGAAGCGCTCCACGGCTTCCTTGCCGAGCTCTGCGTCGTCGGTCTTCTTGGGCTTGGGCAGGTCGGGCAGGCGGGCGCCGGCCACGCCGTCGGCGCCGATCTCGCGCACGTAGGGCTTGAGCGTCTCGTCGAAGCCCACCTTGAAGGCGCGCGGGCCGAAATCGAGCCGCATGGTGCCCTGCTCGTCGAGGCCGAGGTCGGGCGCGAGGCGGTCTTCGAGTTCCTCGGTGCTCAGGCCGCGCGCCTCGGCGATGGCGTCGATCTTCTCGCGCGCCTTGTCCTGCAGGCCCTTGAACTTGACCTTCTGCGCGATGCCGTTGAGCAGCATCAGCGCCACGTCGCTGCCGATGTTGGCGAGCACGTCCAGGCCGGTGACGGCGCGCGCATGCGCCGCCTCGCCGGGCCAGGCGCGGATGAAGGGCGTGAGCCTGCGCGCGGTGTCGTCGTTGCCCAGGTGGCCCAGGCTGGTGAGGGCCCAGCCTTCCTTGCTCGGGCCGCTGGCTTCCAGCCAGGCGGTGAAGGCGTCCCAGGCGAAGTCGGCGAGCGAGCCGGCGTCGCAGGCTTCCTTGACCATGGCGATGCCTGCGTAGACCTCCTCGTTGGTCGGGAAGGTGAGCATCTGGCCCAGGTGCTCCAGCGCGTCGTCGGGCAGCGCCTTGCCGTTCTTCAGCACCGGGCGGCGCCAGCCGCGCGGCTGCCAGAACTCGGGCAGCTTCGCGCGCTTGGTGGGGAAGCGGTCGAGCGGGCTCTCGTCGAGCACGGCGCGCAGCGCCTCCACCACCTCGGGCCTGCCATAGCGGCCTGCCACTTCGAGCAGCAGCGCCTCATGGTCGTTGGCATACAGCAGGCGAAGCGCCGAGCCGGCACAGTCGCGTGCCTCGCCGGCCTTGCCCAGCGCGGGCGCGATCAGCCCGCAGGCGGCGTGCTCCGGGAACTTCAGCAGCCATTCGCGCCCGGTGGCGCGCAGCGTCTTGAGCTTGGCGAAGGCGCGCGCGGCGGGCAGCGCGAGTTCGGGCGCGCCGTAATAGAGCGCGAAGGACAGGTTCTCGCCCGGCTTGGCGCGCACCATCGACAGCAGGCCCGGCAGCACCGCCAGGCCGTGCGTCGCGAGGATGCGGCCGATGCCGTAGTCCTCGGCCTCGCCGGCGATCGCGTTCCAGAAGGGCACGCCGACGGCGGCCGGCAGCATCGCGGCGTAGTCCGACTGGAAGCGGAACCAGTAGTAGCGCTCCTTCTTGCGCTCGGCCACCATCGCGCGCCAGCTGGCGATGAGCGCGTCGGCATCGCCGGCGGCGACCGCGGCCACGGCCGCTTCGTTCAGGCCGCGCAGCGGCTGCTTGCTGCGGTCGAAGCCCAGCTCCTCGAGCAGCACGCGCACGTCCTGCTGCGCGCTCGAATGGCGGCTCTTCTGCCACGAATTGGCGCTCAGCGCGTTCGCGCGCGCCGCCTCGTCCCAGCGCTCCACGGGCGCGAGCGCCAGCGGCTCCAGCACCAGCGCGCCTGCCGCCTTCTTCTGCACCTTGGCGAGCCACGGCGGCGCGGCCAGCACGCCCGGCAGCTCGTCGGCGCCGGCCACTTCGGCGGGGCCGGCCAGCAGCGCGAGCTGGCGGTCGATGACGGCCTGCGCGCCGGCATCGAGCCAGGGCCGCAGGGCGTCGATCGAGCCCGCGTGCGCGCGCAGCAGGCGCGTGAGGCTGGGCGTGACGAGGTTGGCGTCCTTGCCGCCGGCGGCCACCAGCCGCGACAGCGCCACCAGCGCCGCCTGCGGCCAGCGGTCGACCGAGAGCGCCAGGCGCGCGAGCGCCGCCTTGGAACTGCCCGCCACGCGCGCCAGCGCCTGCACCGCCTCGGGCGTGCCGATGGCGGCGAGCCCGTCGCCGGCCTCGTCGCTGGCCGCGCCACGCTCCAGCCCTTCGACCGCATCGATGCCGCGTTCCTGGATCAGCGTGGCGACCATGTTGTCGTGGCCCCAGAAGCCGGTGGAGTAGCCCACGCGCGTCTTCGCGGCCAGCGCGATCGCGGCGGGCTCGGTGGCGGTGAGCGCCAGCCAGTGCAGCGTCTCGGGCGTGTCTTTTTCGGCCGCGAGCGAGTGCGCCAGCGCGTTCGAGATCTCGGGCGCATCGGGCAGCAGCATCGCGATGATCGGCCGGCGGCTCGCGTGCAGCTGCGGCAGGGCCGCCTCGATCCGGTCGCGGGCTTCCTGCCAGGCCTCCTGCGGGGCCGCGGCCAGATGGCGCCGCATGGCCTGCTCGCCCTGGCCCAGCGGGCCGCGCCAGCCGTTGCTCATCGGGCGGGTCACGGCGCTGGTGAAGCGGCTCTTGCGGGTCTTGGTGCTGTGGCTGTAGTCGGTCTCGACCTGCACGCGCTGCGCGTCGAGCATGACGCCGGTGGCATCGGCCAGGCCGTACTGCGCGACCAGGTAGTCGACGATGGCCTCGGCCGGCTCGCTCTCGCCGTAGTAGCCGGAGGTGCTCAGCGCGAGCGCGAGCATCAGCGCGTCGGCTTCGGTATCGGGGCCGGGCGCCGAGCCGGCGGCCGGCGCGCCCACGCGCTCGACCACGCGCTGCGCCGCGGGGCGCAGCGCCGCGTCGGTGCCGTCGAGGTCGATCGAGCCTTCCAGCTTGCGCTGCGCCAGGAACCACGCGGCCGTCACGCCACGGCTTTCCACCGGCTGCGGAAAGCGGCGCGATGCGAAGGCCACGCGCCGCATCTCGGGCGTGAAGCGCACCGGCGCGCCGGCGGCCAGCCAGGGCGGGGTGTCGGTGCCGGCTGCCGCATCGGAGGAGGGCAGGGCGGCCGGTGCCCCGGTGCCGCCGGATGCGGCCGCAGCTGCGAGCTGGCGGGCGATTTCCCTGGCGCGCTTGCCTGGCGTGGCGGTGGTGCCCCAGCCGGAGAGCAGGCCCTGGTCCTTCAGCCGCTTGAACGCGAGCGCCGCGCCCTGTTCGCTCACGCCGTGCTGGCGCTTGAGCACCGCCGCCGAGATGGCATCCGTCGGCTTGAGCTGGTCGGCCTCCAGTTGTGCACGCACGGCTTCGAAGGCACGGTCCGCCTGCGCATCGATGCTCTCGGTGGGGGCTGCCGCCACCGGCTCCTGCGCTGCCGCCGCTGCTGGTGCTGCCGCTTCCGCCTTCGGCGCCGCCTCGGCCTTGGGCTTCGCCGCGGTCTTGCCGATGGCCGCGTCTGCGGCCACGCCGACTTCGCTGTAGCCCTTGCCGGTCTTCTCGTTCACCAGCTTGGTCAGCGCGGTTGCCGCCTTGGCGGCGTCGTCGAACGACTTGGTCTGGCTCTGGCCCGCGGTGCCGATGCGGCCCCAGCGGATGTTGAGCTCGGTGTCTGCCTGCTCGATCTCCCAGAATTTGCTGGCGGTTCCCTCGATCAGTTCAAAACGGCGCATGGAAAAAACGTCCTCCTGTGAATCGATGAAGAGCGGTCGGAGACGGCGGCCCGGGGCTCTTGTTCCGGGCGCGCGGGCAGTTCCTTCCGCTGGGTCGCCGCCGAGGATAAGGGGCCGGCGTGAAGGCTCGGCCGTCGCGCGGTGCCTGTCGGCAAGAAGATTTCGCTTTCCGCACCGGACGGTGCGTGGCGGTTACGAAGAAACTATTCAGGAGGCGCGCCCGAGCTCGTTCGCGAAGACATAGGCAGGCCCCATGCGCTGCCGGTTGCAGTGCGCCAGCGCGCGTTCGGCCGCTTCCAGCAGGCCGGCGAGCGTGTCGCCGTCGCCGGGGTGGCAGGCGATGCCCATGCTGATTTCGCCGCCCGCAAGCAGCCGGCCCTCGTGGGCCACCGGCCTCGCGCCGGCTGTCTCGATGCGGATCGCCATCTCGGCGAGCTTCTGCCGCGGCGGCATGCCGACCAGCAGGATCGCGAAGCTGTCGGGGCCGAGCCGGGCCACCATGTCGTCCGCGCGCACCTGCTCGCGCAGGCGCTGCGCGATGGCGGCCAGCACCGCGTCGCCGCCCGCCTGCCCATGCCGTTCGTACACGGCGTCGAAGCCGTTCAGGCCGATCAGCATCAGCGAGAAGCTGCGGTCCTCGCGCAGCCATTCCTCGCCGCGCAGCTCGAAGCCGGCTTCGCTGGCGGCGCCGGTGAGCGCGTCGATGCCGGGAGCAGCCATCAGGGCCTGTGCGCGTGCCTCCAGTGCTCTTTCATCGCGGATGCGCGCGGCGGCGGCCAGGGCCAGCAGCGCGAGTTCGGCGATCACCGCGGCCTGCGCAAGGCTCGCGTGGCCCGGCGTCCACGGCTGCGCGCCCCAGGCGGGGAGATGCGCGGCCGAGACGCCTGAGAGCATCAGCACCGCGCCCACGCAGAAGAGCAATGCGGGCCATGGCATGCGGCGGCGCACCGTCAGCGCGCCAACCGCGAGGAGCACGGTGGAGGCCGCCATCAGCGCCTGCAGCACGCGCAATATCCAGGGCAGGCGGGTGTCGATGGCGGCATGAATCGTCGCCAGGGCCAGCGCGGCGAGCAGCCCGAGCGCGATGCGATCCAGGCGCGGCGCAAGCCGGTTCAGCCGCAGCAGCTGCCGCGCGAACGCCACCCGGCAGGCGGCCCACAGCGTCAGCGCCGACGCGGCCCAGTGCGCGAGGGAACTGCCGGGTGCGATGCGGTCCAGCCCCGCGAAGCCCGCCAGCGCAAAGCCGCAGGCCAGCACGTACCAGCCATGCATGCGCGCGTTGCCGGACACCAGCAGCAGCACGAGGCCGCAGACCATGAGGCCGGCCAGCAGGCCGAGGCTCATGCCGGTTTGCATGGGCGATGGTGGTTGGCTGCAACGGGGCGAGGGCTGGGCGGCATCCGGTCGGCTTCAGGCAGAAAGTCGGAAGAAAGTCGCCGATCGTAGCCGGGGCCGGCAGCGCCCGCGCAAGCCCTGCGCGCGGGCACGCAGGAAAGGGAGTCAGCTCAGACGAAGGGCCGGGCGTGCTGTTGTTGCTGCTGGTGCACTTCGCCGCTGCCGGGTTCGGCGATCCGCCGGTGCTGTTCGGCGAGGCGCGGCGCCGACATCACGCGCGACAGCGCCACCTGCATCTTGTTGCGCCAGCCGGCGATCACGCCGCTTTCGCCGCGCATCATCGCGTCGAAACCGATGCGCGCTACCTCGGCCGGGTCGGCCTTGTCGCTTTGCCGGCCGACGCGCGTGTCGAGCATGTCGGCGCGCGCGAAGAAGTGGGTGTCGGTCACGCCCGGCATCAGGCAGGTGACCGACACGCCCGTGCCCTTGAGCTCGTTGCGCAGCGCCATCGCGAAGGAATCGATGAAGGCCTTGCTGCCGTTGTAGACCGCCTGGAAGCTGCCCGGCTGGAAACCGGCGATGGAGCCGGTGATGAGGATGCGGCCCCAGCCCGCCTCGCGCATGCCGCGGCCCACGCATTGCACGAGGTAGATGGTGCCGGTGATATTGGTGTTGATGACGTGCTGCACGTCATGGAAATCCTGGTCCAGGAAGCCGTGGCCCAGCCCGTGCCCGGCGTTGGCGAACAGCGCGTCCACGCGGCGGCCTTCGGTGGCGGCCAGCAGCGTGTCCACGCCGTCGCGGGTGGCGAAGTCGGCGCGCACCGAGAACACGTTGGCCCCGAGCATTCGCAACTCGGTCTCGGCCTGCGACAGCGGCTCGTCGGCGCCGATCAGAAGGTCGTAGCCCCTGCGCGCCGCGAGCAGCGCGAGCTGGAAGCCGATGCCGGAGGAGGCCCCGGTCACCACGGCAAGGGGGCGGGTGTCGAGGCGAGGCGGCGGCCGGGTGTCTGTGGTCTGCATGTCGTTCTCCTTGAAGCCGACGATGGAGTTCATCCCATCGCTCAAGTGGCTGAAGTGGTGGTTGTGTTTTTCCACCGTAGAACGACGACTCGGCGCATGCGTAGGAATCCGTCCCGACCGCGCGCGCGTCATCGCTTGCGAACGGGAACCCCGGGACCTTCCGCTGGAACTTTCTTCTAGAACTCCGCGCCTTCCACCAGGAAGCGCAGCCGCCGCACTCCTTGCCACTCGTCCGCGTCGAGCCGGAACGCCAGCTTGACCTTCGGCGGCAGCGGCTCGGTGTGGCTGAACCACATCGCGTCGATGGGCTGGCCCTGATGCCTGAGCTTGAGCGACAGGTGCTTCTCGCCCACCAGCCGCTGCGATACCACTTCCACTTCCTCGCTGAAGGTGGGCGGCGCGAAGCCCTGGCCCCACACCTCGCGATGCAGCGTGTCGACGAGGTCGATGCGCATGTACTCGCGCGCGATGGGGCCGTCGGTCTCGATCTGGCGCGTGAGCGCCGACTCGGCCAGCAGCTCGCGCGCGACCTGCGCAAAGCCTTTTTCGAAAGTCTCGAAATGCTCGCGCGCCACGGTGCAGCCGGCGGCCATCGCGTGGCCGCCGAAGCGCAGCAGCACGCCCGGATGGCGCTTGGCCACGAGGTCGAGCGCGTCGCGCAGGTGGAAGCCCGGAATGGATCGGCCCGAGCCTTTCAGCTCCTGCTCCTTGCCCGGCGCAGCGCTCGCGGCGAAGACGAAGGTGGGGCGGTGGAAGCGGTCCTTGATGCGCGAGGCCACGATGCCGACCACGCCTTCGTGGAAGCCCGCGTCGAACACGCTGATGGCCGGCGGCGGCGCCTCGATGCCCTCGCCATCGGCGGCGAACAGCGACTCGGCCAGCAGCAGCGCCTGGTCGCGCATGCCGCCCTCGATGTCGCGCCGCTCGCGGTTGATGCCGTCGAGCATGCGCGCGAGCTCTTCGGCGCGGCCAGCGTCGTCGGTCAGCAGGCATTCGATGCCCAGCGTCATGTCGGACAGACGGCCCGCTGCGTTGATGCGCGGGCCGAGCGCGAAGCCGAAGTCGAAGGTGGTCGCAACGGAAGCGTTGCGCCCGGCCGCCTTGAAGAGCGCGGCGACGCCGGCCGGCATCGCGCCCGCGCGGATGCGGCGCAGGCCCTGCGCCACGAGGCGGCGGTTGTTGGCATCGAGCCGCACCACGTCGGCGACGGTGCCGAGCGCGACGAGAGGCAGCAGCGCGTCGAGCTTGGGTTGCGTGGCCGTGTCGAACACGCCGCGCCTGCGCAGCTCCGAGCGCAGCGCGAGCAGCACGTAGAACATCACGCCCACGCCGGCGATGCTCTTGCTCTCGAAGCCGCAGCAGGGCTGGTTGGGGTTGACCAGCACGTCGGCCGCGGGCAGTTCGGGCCCGGGCAGGTGGTGGTCCGTCACCAGCACCTGCAGGCCGCGCGCCTTGGCGGCGGCCACGCCCTCGACGCTGGCGATGCCGTTGTCGACGGTGATGAGCATGTCTGCGCCGCTCGCGGCCACGCGCTCTGCAATCGGCGGCGTGAGGCCGTAGCCGTCGACCACGCGGTCGGGCACGAGGTAGCTCACGTTCTTCGCGCCCAAGAGGCGCAGGCCGCGCACGCCGACCGCGCAGGCGGTGGCGCCGTCGCAGTCGTAGTCGGCGACGATGCACAGGCGCTTGTCCTGCGCGATGGCGTCGGCCAGCAGCGCGGCGGCTTCGCGCGTGCCGTGCAAGGTGTCGGGCGGCAGCAGCAGCGCGAGGCCGTCGTCCAGTTCTTCCTTGGCGCGCACGCCGCGCGCGGCGAAAAGGCGGGCGAGCAGCGGATGCACGCCGGCCTGCTCCAGCGCCCAGACGGTGCGGGGCGGGATATCCCTGGCTATGATTTTCATAGCGACTCCAGCAGGGCGGGCGCCTGCTTGCGGTCGAACAGGCTCTTCGCCCAGCGGGCCAGGCCGCGCGGCTGCACGGTGTAGCGCTGCGAGGCGCGGTCGCCGCACAGCGTGAGCGAGATGTCGCTGGCGCCGCGCGTGTACTCGGTCAGCAGGGCGGCGACAGGGCCGGCATCGAGCGCCTGCCAGGCCTCGGCCCAGCCGATGCCGTCGTCGCGCAGCGCGGGGGTGCGCAGGGAGTCGTTCACCGTCGGCGCGACGGCGGTTGCGGCTTCTTCATTCTTCAGCGCGCCGGTGCCCGCGAGCCAGAAGGAATTGATGGGCGGCACGCCGCGCGCGGCGCGGTCGTCGTTCACGCGCTGGGTGTACAGCAGCATCTGCATTTCGTTCTGCAGCCGGCGCAGCGGCCGCGCGGCGTCGGCCAGCGGCGACCACTGCGAAACGGGGTAGCCCACCGCGCGGTCGATGGAGGCGGTGGCCAGCCCGTCGAAGATGCCGGCGCGCGCCAGCCAGCGGCCGGGCACGGGCGAGGCGTGCAGCGCGATGCCGTCCTCCTCGAAGAAGGGGCGGGCGGCTTCCAGCAGCGCGGCCGATTCGGCGGCGTCGATCTCGGTGGATGACGGGTCGCCCAGCACCACATCGTCGATACCCACCTGCCAGTTGCACAGCGTGACCATGCCCCAGCCTTCGGTATCGCCCGCCGTGGCGATGCCCAGCCGGCGCGCTTCGAGCGCGGCCCAGGGAATGCAGCCGTCGGGCGCGGCGATGCCCAGCGCCTGCGCCAGGGCGCGTTCATGCGGAGGCGAGCGCGTGCTTTCGTCCTGCGTGTCGGTGTCCGCGAGGGTCAGCCGCGAGAGCAGGTTTTCGAGATTGGGGAGCCGCAGCGTGGAGAGGGCCGCGCGGCACGACGGGGAACCGCGGCCGGCGAAAGGGATCAGCAATTGGCGTGGGGAGGTTTCGGCCATTCCCCTATTGTCCGGGAAGCCCCAGGCTTGCCCGGAATGCCACAATCCCGCCCCTATGCGACTTCCTTACGAACTGCAGCTCGGCTGGCGCTACACGCGCGCAGGACGGGCGACGCGGCGCAACGGCTTCATCTCCTTCATCTCCGGTGTCTCGATGCTCGGCATCGCGCTGGGCGTGGCGGCGCTGATCATTGTGCTCAGTGTGATGAACGGCTTCCAGAAGGAAGTGCGCGACCGCATGCTCGGCGTGGTGTCGCACATCGAGATCTTCTCGCGCGACGGCCAGGCGCTGCAGAGCCTCGACCAGATCATGGCGGCGGCGCGCAAGCACCCCGAGGTGGTCGGCGCGGCGCCCTTCATCAACACGCAGGCGCTCATCGCGCGCGGCGAGGACATGAAGGGCACGCTGGTGCGCGGCATCGATCCGAAGCTCGAACCGGAGGTCACCGACATCAACGGCATCGCCTCCAAGGGCACCTTCGGCAAGCTCGTGCCGGGCCAGTTCGGCATCGTGCTCGGCGCGGAGCTGGCACGTTCGCTCTTCGTGCAGCCGGGCGACCAGGTCACGCTGGTGGCGCCGGGCGGGCAGGTCACGCCGGCGGGCGTGGTGCCCAGGCTCAAGCAGTTCACCGTGGTCGGCACCTTCGACTCGGGCCACTACGAATACGACTCCGCGCTGGCCATGGTGCACGAGCAGGACGCCGCCAAGGTGTTCCGCCTCGAAGGCCCGACCGGCATCCGCCTGAAGCTCAAGAACCTCAACGAGGCGCGCGACGTGGCCGACCAGCTCGCCGTGACGCTGCCGGGCGAGTTCCTCATCCGCGACTGGACGCGCCAGAACAAGACCTGGTTCGCGGCCGTGCAGGTCGAGAAACGCATGATGTTCATCATCCTCACGCTGATCGTGGCGGTGGCGGCCTTCAACCTGGTGTCCACGCTCGTCATGACGGTGACCGACAAGCGCGCCGACATCGCCATCCTGCGCACGCTGGGCAGCTCGCCGCGCAGCATCATGGGCATCTTCGTGGTGCAGGGCGCGATGGTGGGCGTGATCGGCACCGTGGCCGGCCTGCTGCTGGGCCTGGGCATCGCCTACAACATCGACGTGATCGTGCCCTTCCTGGAGCAGCTCTTCCATGCGAGCTTCCTGCCGAAGGACATCTACCTGATCAGCAAGATGCCCAGCGATCCGCAGCAAAGCGACATCGTGCCCATCGCGATCATTTCCCTGGTGCTGGCCTTCGTCGCCACGCTGTATCCGAGCTGGCGCGCCAGCCGCGTGAACCCTGCCGAAGCCCTGCGCTATGAGTGAATTGACCCCCACGCTCGGCACTGTCGTGTCCTCGCTGCCCCCCGAGGGGGCCGCCATTGGCTTGGGGCGGCCCGGCGCCAATGGTGTTGTTTTGAAAGCCCGTGGACTGACCAAGCGGTTCCACGAGGGCAGGCTCGACCTGACCGTGCTGCACGGCATCGACCTCGACGTGCACGCCGGGGAGACGCTGGCCATCGTCGGCGCCTCCGGCTCCGGCAAGAGTACGCTGCTGCACCTGATGGGCGGGCTCGACGAGCCCACCACCGGCAAGGTCGAGCTGCTGGGCAAGGACATCGCGCACGCCGACCCCGCGGAGCAGGGCCGTTTGCGCAACCGGCACCTGGGCTTCGTCTACCAGTTCCACCACCTGCTGCCCGAATTCAGCGCGCTCGACAACGTGGCCATGCCGCTGAAGATCCGCCGCGTGGAGAAGCAGGCCGCCGCGCAGTCGGCCGCGAAGATCCTGGAGAGCGTGGGCCTGGGCCAGCGCCTGCACCACCGCCCGGCCGAACTCTCGGGCGGCGAGCGCCAGCGCGTGGCGATCGCGCGCGCGCTGGTCACGCAGCCGGCCTGCGTGCTCGCCGACGAGCCCACCGGCAACCTCGACCGCAGCACGGCCGACACGGTCTTCGAACTGATGCTCGACCTCGCGCACAGGCACGGCACCGCCTTCGTGATGGTCACGCATGACCAGGACCTGGCGAAGCGTTGCGACCGGGTGCTGCAGCTGGTGGCGGGGCGGCTGGCGGGGTGATTCGGGCCGGCCTGGCACGGCCGGCGCAATGTCGCGAAACTGGGGGGCGCCTGTCCGTCAGGACGGGCCGAAGTCCAAAACCACAGGAGCCCGTTTCATGCTGCCCATGTTCTCAATGGAATCCGACGACGACACCAAGCCCGCGGCCACCGCCGAGCCGCGCAATTCGTATCTGGAAGAGAAAGCGTTCAAGTCGCGCACGCTGCTGATCTTCGGCGCGATCACCGATTCGGTGGCCGCCGACGTCACGCGCCGGCTCATCGCCCTGGATGCCGACAGCGCAGAGAAGCCCATCGACATCCTCGTGAGCTCGCCCGGCGGGCACCTGGAGTCGGGTGACGCCATCCACGACATCGTGCGCTTCATCAGCGCGCCGGTGAACATGATCGGCACCGGCTGGGTGGGCAGCGCGGCCACCCACCTGTTCCTGGCGGCGCCGCGCGAGCGCCGCGTGTGCCTGCCGAACACCCGCTTCCTGATCCACCAGCCCAGCGGCGGCGCGGGCGGCCAGGCGACCGACATCGCCATCCAGGCGCAGGAAATCATCAAGGCCCGCCAGCGCATCGCGCACGAGATCGCACGCGAGACTGGCAAGCCCATCGACGTGGTGCTTGCCGACATCGAGCGCGACCGCTGGCTGTCGGCCGAGGAGGCCGTGGAGTACGGGCTGGTCTCGCGGATCATCCAGCGCAAGACCGAGCTGCACGGCTGAGGGGGGCGGGTAGCCGAACGCAGAGGTCGCGAAGGTTCCGCGAAGGTCGCAGAAGAAAACCGATGAAGGTTTCTTCTGCGACTTCTGCGTAGCTTTTGTCTTCCTTCTGCGTTTGGCTGTCCGATCCCGCTTTCTTGGGCCTTCGCTCAGGCCTTGGGCTTGTAAGCCACCACGTCGATCTCCACCCGCGCATCGATCATCAGCCGTGCCTCGGTGGTCGAGCGGGCCGGCTTGTTCTCACCGAAATAGCTCATGTAGATGCGGTTGAAGGCACCAAAGTCGCGCGCGTCCTGCAGCCAGCAGGTGCTTTTGCAGACGTCGTCGAAGGTGGCGCCGGCCAGGGCGAGCACGGACTTGATGTTCTCCATCACCTGGCGCGTCTGCGCCTCGATGCCACCCACCACGAGTTCGCCGTTCTTGTCGACCGGTACCTGGCCCGAGACATAGATGAAGTCGCCGGCGCGCACGGCCGGGGAGAAGGGGCGGACCTGACGGTCGGAGGCAAGGGGCGGGGCGCCGAGGTATTCGAGGGGCATGGGAACTCCTGAGTGATGACGGGAAAAGAGAAACGGAAAGGGCGAAAACGATCCGCGAGTATCCATCCGATTTGAAAATCTATTTCAAAATAACCCCTGAACAAGGGTTAACACGGATGATTAGGCATGAATACTGCTTCAAAGTCCGGGCCGAAGAGAAAATTTCTTTCACAATCCGCCCGCCCCAAGAAGGAGTTCCCCATGCCCCACGTCGGTCTTGTCCAGCGCCTGCCCATGCTGTCGAAGCGCAGCCTGCTGGGCGCCTCCCTGCTCGCGGTGCTGTGCGCCGCGCTGCCCCACCAGAGCGCCCACGCCCAGGGGCCGCGCAACTTCGCCACGCTGGCGATGGTGGCGGAGCCGCAGACGCTCGACCCGATGGCCTCGACCGCCGACCTGGTCGGAACCATCATGCAGCACGTGTACGAGACGCTCTACACCTTCGACGCCAAGTGGAACGTGGTGCCGATGCTGGCCGAGGGCATGCCGAAGATCTCGGCCGACGGCAAGACCTACGCCATCGCCCTGCGCAAGGGCGTGATGCTGCACAACGGCCGCGAACTCACGGCCGACGACGTGGTGGCGAGCCTGCAGCGCTGGATGGACCAGTCGCCGCGCGGCAAGGCCGTGGGCAAGGAAATCGACAGCCTCAAGGCCAAGGGCCCGCTGGCGGTCGAAGTGGTGCTGAAGGAACCCTACGCGCCGCTGCTCTCGCAGCTCGCGCTGCCCAGCGGCATGGCGGCCATCATGGCCAAGGATTCCATCGCCTCGCCGCTGAAGGACTTCGTCGGCACAGGCCCCTACAAGTTCAAGGAGCGCCGCCCCGACCAGTTCGTGCTGCTCACGCGCTTCGACAAATACAGCGCGCGCAAGGAAGCCGCCAGCGGCTACGGCGGCAAGCGCGAGGCGGCCATCGAGGAACTGCGCTTCGTGCCCGTGCCCAACGCCAGCACCCGCGTCGAGGGCGCGCTGGCCGGCCAGTACGACTTTGCCGACCTGCTGCCTGTGGAGGCGCTGCCGCGGCTGGAGAAATCGGGCGGCAAGACCGTGCCGATCATGACGCCCTCGTTCGGCTTCCCGTACCTCGTGCTCAACACCAAGGAAGGCGTGGCCGCCAGCCAGCCGGTGCGCCAGGCGATCCAGACCGCGCTGGGCGAAGGCGAGATGCTCGCCGCCGGCTTCGGCGACACGCGTTTCTTCACCGCCGAGCCCAACCACTTCCCGAAGGGCTCGCCCTTCTATTCGACCGCGGGCGCCGACCAGTACAACCAGCGCAACGCCGCCAAGGCCAAGGAAGCCGCCGCCAAGGCCGGCTACAAGGGCGAGCCGATCCGCGTGCTCACCAGCCGCCAGTACGACTTCCACTACAACATGGCGCTGCTGATGGCCGAGCAGCTCAAGCGCGCCGGCTTCAAGGTCGACCTCAACGTGGTCGACTGGGCCACGCTGGTGCAGCGCCGCAACGACGCCAAGCTGTGGGACATCTACGTCACCCACTCGGGCCAGTTCCCCGAGCCCATGCTCTCGCCGCCGCAGCTCGGCGACGGCGCGCCCGGCTGGTGGGAAACGCCTGCCAAGAAGTCGGCGCTGCAGGCCTTCAACGTCGAGAGCGACCCGGCCAAGCGCGGCGCGCTGTGGGGCAAGGTGCAGCAGGTGGTGTACGACGAGGTGCCGTACATCAACGTCGGCAAGTTCAACGGCCTCTCGGCAAGGAGTCCGGCGCTGGACAACTACCAGCCCGCGACCTGGCCGTTCTTCTGGAACGCGAAGATCAAGTAAGAAGGCGGAGACACACAGCCATGCCGTCGCGTCGCCAACTCCTGCAGGCCAGCGCACTGGCCTCCGGCCTCGGGGCCCTGGGGCTTACCGCCTCCACGGCTCAGGCCGCCACCTCCGGCCCGGTCTACGCCTACGTCGGCACCTACAGCGACGGCGGCAAGCCGTGGCGCGGCGGGCGCGGGCAGGGCGTGCACCAGTTCGTGCTCGACAGCACCACCGGCGCGCTCAAGCCGATTCCCGGCGCGCCGGCCGCCGTGGCCAGCACGGGCGAGGGCGCGAAGCTGCGCAACCCCGCCTCGCTCGCGCGCCATCCGAAGCTGCCCGTGCTGTACGCGGCCAACGAGTTCGAGGCCGGCTCGGTCTCGGCCTTCCGAATCGGCGCCGACGGCGCTCTGAGCTTCGTGTCCGAGACGCCCTGCGGCGGCAAGGATCCGGCCTACATCAGCGTGCACCCCGACGGCCGCTTTCTGTTCACCGCCAACTACGCGAGCGGCGATGTCAGCGTGCTCGCGCTGCGCGCCGACGGCACGCCCGACCCGGCAGTTGCCGCCGTCGTCTACAAGGACGTGGATGCCTGCGGCGCGGGCACGCCCTGCAAGCCCGGCGCCGACGTGGTGCCGGCTGCCGCGCGTTCGCACGAAGGCTTCGCCACCAGCGACCACGACGGCCCGCACGCGCACATGGTGCATGCCGACCCGAAGGGCAACTTCGTGCTGGTGGCCGACCTGGGGCTCGACCGCGTCATCTCCTACCGCTTCGATCGCATCACCGGCGTGCTGAGCCAGCCCAGCACGGTGGCCGTGTCGGAAAGCTCGGGCGCCCGCCACTTCGTGTTCCATCCGAACGGCAAGTGGTTCTACCTGGTGAACGAGGAGGCATCCACCATCGCCTTCATGCGCTACGACAACGCCACCGGCGTACTCACGCTGGTGAGCGAGAACTCGGCGCTGCCCAAGGGCTTCAAGGGCACCAGCTACGCCTCGGGCATCCGCATGCTGCCCGACGGCCAGCACTTCGTGTCGCTCAACCGCCTGCACGACTCGATCTCCATCTTCAAGGTCGACGCCCGCACCGGCGCGCCCACGCTGGTGCGCGAGGAATGGTCGCGCGGCAACTACCCGCGCAGCTGCACGCTCGACCCGAGCGGGCGCTTCCTCTACGTGTGCCACAACAAGCAGGGCGACAACGTGACCGTCTTCCGCGTGCAGGGCGGCGACGTTCGCTTCACCGGCCAGTACGTCGCGGTCGGTTCCGCCGCCGCCATCGAGTTTTCCGCGTGATGAAGAAATCGCTTTTCCGCTACATCGCCTCCCGCGCCGCGGGCATGCTGATCGTGCTCGCCATCGTGGCGGTGCTGGTCTTCGTGCTCACGCGCGCCGCTTCGGGCGACCCGGTCTCGGTGCTGCTGGGCGACCAGGCCACCGCGGCCGACATCGCCCGCGTGCAGAAGGAGTACGGCCTCGACAAGCCGCTGCCCGTGCAGTTCGGCTACTGGCTGCGCGAGGTGCTGCAGGGCAACCTCGGCCAGTCCATCTTCCTGCAGCGCCCCGTGACGCAGGCGCTGTGGGAGCGCTCCGAACCCACCACGCTGCTCGCGCTGATGGCGGTGGCCATCGCGGCGCTGATCGGCGTGCCCTGCGGCATCGTCTCCGCCGTGTTCCGGGGGCGCGTGGTCGACCAGCTCTTCACCGGCATCGCGATGCTGGGCGCGAGCATTCCGAGCTTCTGGCTGGGCATCGTGCTGATCCAGATCTTCGCCGTCTCGTTCGGCTGGTTCCCGGTGTCGGGCTACGGTGCGCCTGATGCGCCGTTCGCGGAACGGTTGCACTCGCTGGTGCTGCCTGCCACGGTGCTGGGCCTGCTGAACTCGGCGCTCATCATCCGCTTTACCCGCGCCTCGATGCTCGACGTGCTGGGCGAGGACTACGTGCGCACCGCACGCTCCAAGGGTTTGAGCGAGCGCACGGTGGTGCTCAAGCACGCCCTGCGCAACGCGCTGGTGCCCATCGTCACGGTGATCGGCCTGACGGTCGCGCTGATGATCGGCGGCGCCGTCATCACCGAAACCGTGTTCGGCCTGCCCGGCGTGGGCAACCTCGTGGTCAGCGCGGTGCTGCGGCGCGACTATCCGGTGATCCAGGGGGCGCTGCTCGTCATCGCGGCGATCTACGTGCTCATCAATTTCTCGATCGATCTGCTGTATGCCGTGGTCGATCCGCGCGTGAAGGTGTGATGCAAATGCAAAGCCGAACAGCCGAACGCAGAAGTCGCGAAGGTTTCGCAGAAGTCGCAGAAGAGAAAACCAAAAGATGTCTTCTGTCTTTTCTGCGACCTTTGCGTAGCTTTTGTCTTTCTTCTGCGTTCGGCTGTCCGATCCCGTCTTTCTTCCTGCAGTACTGAAGAGCCCCCAATGCAAATGCCCCGAATGCTCCGCCAGCTGATGCACAGACGCATCGTGATGGTGTCCGCGCTGGTGCTGCTGGTGATCGCGGTGCTCGCGATCGGCGCGCCGCTGTTCGCCTCCATCGACCCCAACGACACGGCCGTGCTGGAGCGCCTGAAGGCGCCCAGCGCCGAGCACCTGCTCGGCACCGACGAGCTCGGCCGCGATCTCTATTCGCGCATCGTGCACGGCGCGCGCTACTCGCTGGCCATTGCCGCGCTCACCGCGCTGGGCGCCGTGATCGCCGGCACCGTGCTGGGCCTGATGGCGGGCTTCTTCCGCCGGCTCGACGCGCCGCTGATGCGCGTGGTCGACGCGATGATGTCCTTCCCCGACATCCTGCTGGCCATCGCGCTGGTGGCCATCCTCGGACCCTCGCTGGTCAACACCGTGCTCGCGCTGGTGCTGGTCTACACGCCGCGCGTGGCGCGGGTGGTGCGGGCCTCGACGCTGGTGGTGCGCGAGCTGCTCTTCGTGGAGGCCGTGCGCGCCCTGGGCGTGCGCACCTCGCGCATCCTGTGGCGGCACATATTGCCGAACCTGATGTCGCCGATCCTGGTGCAGGTGTCGTTCATCTTCGCCTATGCCATCCTGGCCGAGGCGGGGCTGTCGTTCCTGGGCGTGGGCGTGCCGCCCGAGATCCCGACCTGGGGCACCATGGTCGCGGGCAGCCAGCAGTACGCCCACCAGGCCTTCTGGGTGGTGCTGTTCCCGGGGCTCGCGATCATCTTCACCGCGCTGTCGCTGCAACTGCTGGGCGACGGCGTGCGCGACCTGCTCGATCCCAAGCTGAAGAAAGGCGCGTGATGACGACGACCGCCAACAACAACCAGACCCCACGCCTCACGGTCAGCAACCTGAGCACCAGCTTCCCCACCGAGGACGGCCTCGTGCGTTCGGTCGCCGACGTGAGCTTCTCGATCCAGCCCGGCAAGACGACGGCGCTGGTGGGCGAGTCGGGCTCGGGCAAGTCGGTCACCAGCCTCACGCTGATGCGCCTGTTGCCCAAGACGGCCAACGCGCAGGTCAGCGGCAGCGCTTCCTTCGTGACGCGCGAGGGCAAGGCGCTCGACCTGCTGCAGATCGGCGAGCGCGAGATGCGTTCGCTGCGCGGCAACCAGCTGTCGATGATCTTCCAGGAGCCGATGACCAGCCTGAACCCGGTGTTCACCATCGGCGAGCAGATCGCGGAGAGCGTGCGCCTGCACAAGGGACTCGACCGCAAGGCGGCGCTGGCGCACGCGCAGCGCATGCTGGAGCTGGTGGAGATCCCGGCGGCCGCGCAGCGCATCCACGAGTATCCACACCAGCTTTCGGGCGGCATGCGCCAGCGCGCGATGATTGCGCTGGCCATGGCCTGCGACCCGACACTGCTGATCGCCGACGAGCCCACCACCGCGCTCGACGTGACCATCCAGGCGCAGATCCTCGAGCTCATGCGCCGGCTGCAGGCCGAGACGGGCATGAGCATCCTGTTCATCACGCACAACCTCGGCGTGGTCGCGCACCATGCCGACGACGTGGTCGTGATGTATTCGGGCCGCGTGGTCGAGAGCGCGCCGGTGCGGCCGCTGTTCGCGCAGCCCGAGCACCCGTACACGCAGGGCCTGCTGGCCTGCCTGCCGGGCAAGGCGCGCCAGCCCGGCCAGCCCAAGCCCAAGCGGCTCTTCGCCATTCGCGGCCAGGTGTCGAGCCCGCTGGCGCCGCCGCCGGGGTGCGCCTTCGAGCCGCGTTGCGACCTCGCGCTCGCCGAATGCAGCGCCGCGATGCCGCCGCTGCTGGACATCCGGCAGGGGCGGCAGGCGCGATGTGTTCGTGTGCAGCCTGAAGCGGCGCTGGCGAGGGCCGCATGACAAACGCGCTGTTCCTGTCTTGCTCCCTCCCCCTCTGGAGGAGGGCCGGGGTGGGGGCACGCGGCCTTTCCACCGCCGCGACAGTCTCCACCGCTTCGAGCCCCCACCCCAACCCTCCCCCAGAGGGGGAGGGAGCCAATGCCCAAAGTCCACGATGACCACCGCACCTCCCCTCATCGAAGTCCGCGCCCTCAAGAAATACTTCGGCAGCAGCGACCGCCCGGTACGCGCCGTCGACGACGTCTCCTTCGCGATCCAGCCCGGCGAGACGCTGGGCCTTGTCGGCGAATCGGGCTCGGGCAAGAGCACCATCGGCCGCACCGTGTTGCGCCTGCTCGAGCGAACCAGCGGCCAGGTGTTCTACCGGGGCGATGACATCGGCGAGCTCTCGGCCGAGCGCATGCGCCGGCTGCGCAGCAAGCTGCAGATCATCTTCCAGGACCCGTACGCCAGCCTGAACCCGAAGATGCGCATCAGCGCGATCCTCGGCGAGGCGCTGTCCACGCACGGCCTGCACAAGGGTGCGGCGGCGCGCGACAGGCGCATCGCCGAACTGCTCGAAACCGTGGGCCTGCGCGCCGAGCATGCCAACCGCTTCCCGCACGAGTTCTCGGGCGGGCAGCGCCAGCGCATCGGCGTGGCGCGGGCGCTGGCCGTGGAGCCCGAATTCATCGTGGCCGACGAGCCGCTGTCGGCGCTCGACGTGTCGATCCAGTCGCAGGTCATCAACCTGCTGGCCGACCTGCGCGAGCGGCTCGGACTGACGATGCTCTTCATCTCGCACGACCTCGACGTGGTGGAGTACCTGTGCGACCGCGTGGTGGTGCTCTACCTCGGCAAGGTGATGGAAGTCGCCACCACCGAGGAACTGTTCGCGCGCCCCTCGCACCCCTACACCCGCGCACTGCTGGCCGCGAGCCCCAAACCCGACCCGGAGATGACGACCGAGCGCATTGCACTGAAGGGCGACATCCCGAGTCCCATCGCGCCGCCCTCGGGCTGCGTGTTCCGCACGCGCTGCCCGCACGCCATCGATGCCTGCGCTCGGACGGTGCCGCCGCTGGAGGAGATTTCGGCGGGACACTACAGCGCCTGCATCCGCAAAGAACTGCCATCAAACATTGCCGCATGACCATGACCGCCGCCAACGACTTCACCGACCCGCTGCTGGGCAGCAACTTCAAGGGCTATCCGCGCACCGCCGCGCCGCGCCGCCGCAGCGAGATCGGCGCCGCCGGCTGGAACGTGCTGGCCGGCGACCTGCCGCTGCCGCTGGCCGTGCTCAAGCGCGAGGCGCTGGAGCACAACCTGGCGTGGATGCAGTCGCGCGTGCGCGAGTGGGGCATCGACCTCGCGCCGCACGGCAAGACCACCATGTCGCCGCAGCTTTTCCGGCGCCAGCTCGACGCCGGCGCCTGGGGCTTGACCTTCGCCACCGTCACGCAGCTGGCCGTGGGCGTGGCGGCCGGCGCGCGCCGCACGCTCATCGCCAACCAGGTGGTGAGCGACGAGGACCTGGCCGGCATCCAGATGCTGCTGAGCGAGCATGCCGACCTGCGCATCGTGTTCCTGGTCGATTCGCTGGCGCAGCTGGCGCTCATCGAAGACTGGTCGAAGCGCCATCCCGAGAGCGTGCCCTTCGACGTGATGATCGAGATCGGCGTGGACGGCGCGCGCACCGGCTGCCGCACGCACGAGGAAGCCGTGGCACTGGCCGCGCGGCTGCGCGCCAGCGAGGCCGTGCGGCTGGTGGGCATCGAGTGCTACGAAGGGCAGGGCGCCACCGGCCAGAGCGAGCCCGACACGGCCTATGCCAAGGCGCTGATGGACCGCGTGGAAGCCGTGGCGCGCCACTGCGACGAGAACAGTCTCTTCGAGACCGACGAGGTGCTGGTCTCGGCCGGCGGCTCGGCCATCTTCGACCTGGTGGCCGGCCGGCTCAAGCCCGCGCTGGGCGCGCCGGTGCGCGGCCTGCTGCGCTCGGGCTGCTACGTGACGCACGACCACGGCTTCTACAAGCGCATGGTGAGCGCGGTGGACGAGCGCCTGGGTTGCGGTTGCGGAGAAAGCCTGGTGCCGGCGATGGAAGTCTGGGCCACGGTGCAGTCGCGCCCGGAGGCCGGCCTGGCGATCCTGGCCGTGGGCAAGCGCGACATCTCCTTCGACCTCTCGCTGCCCGTGCCCATCGCACGCGCGGCGCGCGGCGCGCTGCAGCCGCAGGGCGTGCCCGCCGGCTGGAAGATCACCGCGCTGAACGACCAGCACGCCTACCTGCGCTGGGACGCGAACGAGGAAGCCGAGGCGCCCAAGGTCGGCGACCGCGTGGGCCTTGGCATCTCGCACCCCTGCACCACGTTCGACAAGTGGCACTGGATGCCGGTTGTCGAGCAGGACTACCGCGTGAGCGACGCGGTGGCCATGCACTTCTGATCGCATCCCGATGACCCCATCACTGCTCCAGAAGATCGCGGACATCCGCAGCGACGCCCCGGCGACGCGGCGCGCGATTCTCGACCTGATCCTCGAAGACCCCGACCGCGTGCTCGAAGAAAGCTTCGAGCAGCTGGCCGAGCGCTCGCGCAGCTCGGTGCCCACCATCATGCGCACCTGCCGCGACCTCGGCTTCGCCGGCCTGCGCGAATTCAAGCTCGCGCTCGCGCAGGAACTCGCGCTGGGCGGCTCGCCGCTGCACCGCCGCGTGAACATCGAGGACGCGGCCGACGAAGTGGTCGGCAAGATTGCGCGCAGCGCGGCGGCTTCGGTTTCGGGCGTGCGCGGCCAGCTCGACATGCAGGTGCTCGACGGCGCCGTGGCCGCCATCGCGGCCGCACCGCACGTCGACCTGTACGGCGCGGGCGCTACCTCGTGGTTCATGGCCAATGACCTGCAGGCTCGGCTCTTCCGCCTGGGCCTGTCGGCCAACGCATGGGCCGACTACCACTTGCAGCAGGTGGCCGGCGCGGCACAGCGGCCGGGCGGCGTGGTCATCGCCATCTCGCACGTGGGCGGCATGCCCTCGCTGCTCGACGCGGTGGACATCGCGCGCGGGCAGGGCGCCAAGGTGGTCGCGCTCACGCGGCCGGGCACGGCGCTCGCGGCCAGGGCCGACTTCCTGCTGGGCCTGTCGGTGCCCGACGACGCGGTGATGCACGTGGGCATCGACGCCTACCTCACGCACCTCACGGTCATCGAGATCCTCACCGTGCTGGTGGCCCAGCGCCGCGGCGAGCCCGCGGTGCAGCGCCTGCAGCGCGCGCGCGAAGCCTTCCAGCGCCACGGCATTGACGCCACCACGCATCCGCTGCAGAGCTGGGACGGCGGCGGCGTCAACGACGGAGGGAGCGCATCGTGAGCGGAGACGACAACAAGGCCGTGCTGCTCGAAGCGGGCCTGGTGGTCGACGGCTCGGGCGGACCTTCGTGGCCGGGCGACGTGCTGCTGCAGGGCGACCGCATCGTCGCGCTCGGCGAAGGCCTGCGCGACCGGCTGCCGCAGGGGCTGGCGCTGGCCGATGTCGAAGTCGTCGACTGCCGCGCGAAGGTGATCGCCCCCGGCTTCATCGACGCGCACACGCACGACGACGCCATCGTGCTGCGCGACCCGCTGTGCCTGCCGAAGCTGTCGCAGGGCATCACCACGGTGGTGACGGGCAACTGCGGCATCTCGCTCGCGCCGTACCGCACGCCGCAGTCGCTGCCGCCGCTCACGCTGCTGGGCGCCGATTCGTTCAGGCACGCGACCATGGCCGAGTACCGCGCGGCCGTCGATGCGACGCAGCCCGCGCTCAACGTGGCTGCGCTGGTGGGCCACACCACGCTGCGCTTCGCGGCCATGCAGGCGCTCGACCGCCCGGCCAGCGCCGAAGAGCTGGTGCGCATGGAGGCGCTGCTCGACGGCTGCATGGCCGATGGGGCGCACGGCATGTCCTCGGGCCTGTTCTATGAAGAGGCCTTCGCGGCGCCCGCCGAAGAAGTGACGGCACTGGCGCGCGTGGTGAGCCGCCATGGCGGCGTCTACGCCACGCACCTGCGCAGCGAGATGCAGCAGATCATCGAGGCGCTGCACGAGGCCGGCGACTGCGCCTTCGAGGCCGGCGTGCCGCTGGTGATCTCGCACCACAAGTGCGCCGGCCCCGCCAACTGGGGCCGCACCAAGGAAACGTTGCCGCTGATCGAATCGCTCGCGCAGCGCCAGAAGATCGCGATGGACGTGTACCCCTACGTGGCCGGCTCCACCGTGCTGCGCGAGGACCTGGTGGACGGCGTGATCGACGTGCTGCTGACCTGGTCCGACCCGCATCCGGAGATGACGGGGCGGCTCATTTCGGACATCGCGCGCGAGTGGGGCGTGAGCGAGCAGGACGCCTGCCTGCGGCTGAAGCCCGGCGGCGCCTGCTACTTCCAGATGCAGGAGGAAGACGTGGAGCGCGTCATCTCGCATCCGCTCACCATGATCGGCAGCGACGGCCTGCCGCACGACCGCCACCCGCATCCGCGCCTGTGGGGCGCCTTCCCGCGCGTGTTCGCGCGCTACTGGCGCCAGCGCCGGCTGTTCACGCTGGAGCAGGCGGTGCACAAGATGACCGGCATGACCGCGCGCAACCTGCGCATCGCCGACCGCGGCCTGCTGCGCGCCGGCACCATGGCCGACGTGGTGGTGTTCGACCCCGAGACCATCGCCGACACCGCCACCTACGACAAGCCGCATGGCGTGAGCCTGGGCGTGGAGGGTGTGTTCGTGAACGGCGTGCTGGCCTATCGCGGCGGGGAGGCCGAGGCGCGCGTGCTCGCGCGCGCGGGGCGGATGCTCACGCGCGGCAGCGCGAGCTAGCTCCGATCAGGCGAAGACCAGGCAGACCGGCGTCGGCACCTGCGCCACCTGCACTGGCTGGTCGAGCCGGCCGGTTGCGGGGTCGATGCGCAGGCGCAGTATGGTGTCGCCCTTCTGGCTCAGCGCATACAGGTGCCTGCCATCGGCGGCGGCGGCCAGGGCGCGCGGGAAGCGCAGGCCCTCGCTCCAATGCTGCAGCGGCGCCAGGTTGCCGCTGGCCGCCTCGACGCGGAACGCGGCGATGCTGTCGGCCAGCGGATGCTCCGACTTCAGCCTGCGGTTGCTCGCATAGAGGAACTGCCCCGAGGGATGCATCACCAGCGCAGCCGCGCTCTTCTGGCCGGTGTAGCCGTCTGGCAGGGTCGAGACGCGCTGCCGCTGCGCCCCGACAGCGCCGCTCGCCGCGTCGTAGCCGTAGCAGCTCACGGATGCATCGAGCTCACCCACCACGTAGAGATGGCGCTGCGACGGATGCAGCGCCAGGTGGCGCGGCCCGCTGCCGGCCTGCGCGGCCGTCCGGCCGATGGGCGCCAGCTTGCCCTCCGCCAGCGTGAAGACGTTGATGCGGTCGCTGCCGAGGTCGGTCGCGAGCACGCGCCCACCCGAGGCATCGAACTGCACCATGTGAGGGTGCGGCGATTCCTGCCGCTCGGTGTCGGGGCCGGAGCCGGTTTCCTTCTCGATGCCCGAGACCTTGCCGAGCGCGCCGTCGCTGCCGATGGGCAGGACGTTGTAGGCACCGCCGCCATACAGCGCTATCACCAGCGCCCGGCCGTCGGGCGACACGGCCAGGTGCGCCGGGATCACGCCCGAGAGCGACAGCGGCTGGCGGTTGACCAGCGTGAGCCGGCCGCTGCGCTCGTCGATGGCATAGGCCTCGGCAGTGCCGGTGGGCAGGCCCTGGTACGTGTCGATCTCGTTGATCGCGTAGAGGAAGCGCCGGTTCGGGTGCACGGCCAGGAAGGACGGGTTCGCGCTTTCCACCGTCTGCAGCGGCGTCCAGCCTCCGTCCTGCATGGCGAGCACGTAGATGCCTTTCGAGGCCGGCCCGCCGGCCGTGCCGCCGGGAGCGTCGAAGGTGTAGGTGCCGACGTAGGCGAAGCGGGGCGCCGGCCCGGCGGGCGCTTCCGCGGGCACGGCCGCGGCCGGGGCCTGTTGTGCATTGGCGGGCAGCACGGGCGCGAGCGCGCCGAGCGTGGAGGCGCCGCCGATCCATTGCATGACGGTGCGGCGGTTCTGGCCGGTCTGGGCTGTCATCGGGTTGTTCCTCTCTTGATCGGACCTTGTCACGGGCGCACCGACATCGCGTGGTGGAAGATGTTGTTCGGGTCGTAGCGGCGCTTCACCTTGCGCAGGAAGTCGTAGAGCCCCTGGTCGCCGTAGTAGAGCTGCGGCCAGAAGGGGTAGGCCAGCATGTCGTTGTCGGGGTAGTTGATGTAGCAGCCCTCGTAGCGTTCGCCGGGGTAGGGCGTGCCGGCGCGGCGTTCGGGCACGTCGGGCGTGCCGTACACGTCGCGGTAGAAGTCGCCGATCCAGCGCAGGTGGCCGGCGTCGTCCTTCGCGTCGCGCCAGTAGGTCTGGTACTGCAGCTTCATGATCGATGCGCGCTGCGGCACTGCGGTGTCGGCGATGCGCTCTGGCTTGTTGACGGCGCCGCCGTACGAATCGACCTGCAGCAGCGACTGGCTCAGGTCGACGCCGGCGATGGTGCGCGTGAGGTGCGTGTAGATGCGCTGCGCCTCGCGCGCGCTGAAGTTCTGCTTCATGTAGGCCGACTTGTACTTGCCGCGCTGGTTTTCGCCGGAGCCGTTGAGATATTGCGTGGCGGTGAGCCAGTCGTAGCGCGTCACGGTGTGCGGCCTGGAGCACAGCAGCTGGCCCGTGTCGCGCTGCGGTGCCGGGCCCACGCCGGGCGGGCGGCCCTTGGCGGGCACGGGCGCGCAGGCGCGGAAGCGGTCGAGGAAGTCGTTGAGCACCGTCAGGTCGTTGCAGGTGCCGTCGGGGTTGCAGAACTGGGTGAGCATCACGATCTGGCCGGCCGAGCGGTGCGTAAGCTTCAGCAGCGAGAACATGCCCCAGGTGTCGGGGGACTTGCCGCGCGTGGCCCAGTAGTCGCCATAGGTGGTGAGCAGGGCGGTGAAGCGCTCGGGCGTCATGCTGGCCCAGTCGAAGGCCACCACCGCCAGCGCGACCTCGCGCGGCGCCGTGGGCAGCCTGTCGAACACGTAGCTGGTGATTGCGCCGAAGTTGCCGCCGCCCGCGCCGCGGCAGGCGCGGAACAGGTCGGGGTCGCGGTTGGCGTCGACGGTGCGCGGCACCACCTTGCCGCGGTTGTCCACCGTGAGGATGTCCACCGCAGAGAGCCAGTCGACCGTGAGCCCCTGCAGCCGCGACAGCAGACCGTAGCCGCCGCCGCAGATGTGGCCGCCCGCGCCCACCGAGTAGCAGGAGCCGCCGGGCAAGGTGACGTTGCCGCGCTTGTAGAGGTCGAGGTAGCCGGTCCAGTTCTGCGTGCCGGGGCCTACGCGGAAGCGGCCGTCGCCGCGGGCTGCGGCGCCGGCCTGGTCGAGCAGGCTCAGGTCGAGGATTGCGCCGTCGGGATTGTTGGAGACGAAATCCTCATAGCAATGCCCGCCGCTGCGCACGGTGGGGCGCAGGCCCGCGTCGACGATGCGCTGCAGCGCGGAGGCCGCGTCGGCGGCGTTTTCCGCCAGCTCGATGCGGGAGGCGGCGTCCGATTCCGTCGAGGGCCATCGCAGGTTGAAACCCTTCTTCAGGGTGTTGTAGCGGGCGTCCTGGCGTGTCACGGTGATGGTCATGGGCACCTTCCAACGGATGTCTTGCGACGGAGCTTTTGGTTTGTAGAAACGGCAAGGTTTGAAATGTTTTTTCTTATATGCCTTGCTTTTTGCTTGGATCTGGCTTTTTCCTGGCTCGATGGCGCGAATTCTTGGCTGTATTGAAAAATACTTTCACCGTAGGAACCCTTAGATGCCGACCGCCCCTCCCGGCACACTTCGTCGCAGTATTTCGACAGCTATAACCCTAAGACCGCTAAAGTTCTAACGTTCACGGTCAAAATCAGTCAAACTTGCGCATCTACATCGGCCGTCGAATTCCTACTGGAGCAAAGATGGACAAGGACGCTGAAGGCCTTGGCGCCGACTTCGAGCTGTGGCAACAGCTCACCGACGATTACGAAGCCGCGCTGGGCGCACTCGCCCGGGGCGAGCCGGGTGCGCGGGAGCGCGTGGTCCGGCTGTCGCTCGCGCTGCAGCACATGCATCCCGATCTTTCCGACCTTTCCCCGGTCGGCGACAGCCGCTGACGCGGCTTCATCAGAATGGGCGTCCTCGGCGGTGCCGCTCAGGCCGGAGCCGGCCTTCCGTACTCCTTGTTCTCTTCCTCCCCTTGCGCCTGGAACATGCGCGTGAAGTCGCAGCACTCCTGCGCCAGCATCACGATCGACGAGGTGAGGGCGCTGCGGTGCTCGCCCTTGTGCATCGCCACGTAGCGCACCACCGGCAGGGCGGGCGCCACCTCGACCACTGAAAGCATGCCGGCCGTCACCAGCGGCTGAAGGCATTCGCGCGGCAGGTAGCTCACGCCCAGGCCCGACACCGTCAGCCCGGTCAGCGCCACCAGGTTGCTCACCACGATCACGTCGGCGGGCTGCACGCCCTGCTCCTTCATCCATGCGTCGTAGGCGCGGCCGGTGCCGGAGTTGTTGCCCTGCACCAGCATGCGGTGGCGCGCCAGTTCGTGCAGCCGCATGGCGGCGCCATTGGAAGGTGAAGGCACCACGCCCGGCTTGCACATCCACGCGCTCCTCACCTGGCCGATGACCTTGTGCGGCATGCGCGAGTCGGCGAAGGTGTCGGGCACGATGACCAGGTCGAGTTCGTCGGCCAGCAGCTTGTCGCGCAGCTGCAGGCTGTCGTCCACGTCGGGCTCGAGGATCACCTTCGGGTAGTGCTGCCGGATCAGGCCGACCAGCCTCGGCAGCCAGGTCATCGCCGTGAGCTCGGTCACGCCGAGGCGGATGCGCCGCTCCACCACGCCCGGCTTGCCGAACTGCTCGATGGCCGCGTCGCGCTGCTCCAGCAGCTTGCGCGCGAGCACGAACATCTCCTCTCCCTTCTCGGTGAGGCGGGCGGTGCGCTGGCTGCGGTCGAACAGCTCGGTCTCGAACAACTGCTCCAGCTCGTGCACCCGCTTGGAGATGGCCGACTGCGAGGTGTGCAGCTGGTTGGCGGCCTGCGCGAAGCCGCCGAGGCGGGCGATCCAGTACAGGGCTTCGAGTTGCTTGAAGGTCATCGCGGTGGAGCGGGCTCCGAAGGAGCACTTTTTCTCATGTGATTCGATCACAAAAAATCGCTTTTGGAAATTGATGGCGAGGCTGAAGATTCGCCCCGATCACCGTCATCGACTCTTCTTCAAGGAACCCGCCATGGACTTCAGGAAACTGCCCCTCGCATTCGGACTGGCTCTCGCCTTCGCCTGTGCCGCCGCCAGCGCCCAGGACGGCGGCACGCTGCAGAAGATCAAGGACAGCGGCACGATCCAGATCGGCGCGCGCGACAGCCAGATCCCGTTCTCGTACAAGCTCGGCTCCGACGGCGACCCCATCGGCTTCACCAACGACATCTGCCTGAAGATCGTCGACGCGGTGAAGGCCAGGCTGGGCCTCGCGAAGATCGAGGTGCGCTACACCATGCTCAACTCGACCAACCGCATTCCGCTGCTGCAGAACGGCACCGTCGACCTCGACTGCGCGACCACCACCAACACCACGCAGCGCCAGCAGCAGGTGGACTTCGCGCCCAGCCACTTCGTGGCCAACATCACCGCCGCGGTGCGCAAGAACTCCGGCATCGACACCCTTGCCGACCTCAACGGCAAGAACGTGGCCACCGTCTCGGGCAGCACCTCGATCCAGCTGCTGCGCGTCGCACGCAAGAGCGGCGCCATCGAAGTCAACGAGATCCCCGGCAAGGACACCTCCGACGGCTTCCTCCGGCTTTCCAACGGCCGCGCCGACGCCTATGTGCTCGACGACGTGCAGCTCGCCGGCATGATCGCCAGCGCGCCCAATCCGGGCGAATACAAGATCCTGAAGGAATCGCTGCGCCAGGAGCCCTACGGGATCATGCTGCGCAAGGACGACCCGCAGTTCAAGGCGCTGGTGGACGAGACCGTCACGGGCCTGATGAGGTCGGGCGCCATCGAGCAGCTCTACACCAAGTGGTTCCTCTCGCCGATCCCGCCGAGGAACGCGAACCTCAACTTCCCGATGACGGACGCGGTGCGCGAGATCTACAAGAACCCGAACAACAAGGGCGTCTGAGCGATGGGTTCCGAGCTGTCTTCCAAACACCCCGACGGACTGGCCTTTCCTGACGCGCTCATGCGCGAGGTGAAGGCGCGCTTCCTGCAGGTCGACCACGACCACCATGGCCGCGAGCGCCTGTACTTCGACAACGCCGGCGGCTCCTTCCGCCTGAAGGCCGCGGCCGAGCGTTTCGCGCAGGTCGATGCCATTCCCGACAACACCGAGCGCATCCACGCCACTGCCGTCGAGCTGCAGCAGATCCAGGCCAGGGGCTGCGACGACCTGCGCACCATCCTCAACGCCACCGGCGGCAGCGTGTACGCCTCGCTCACCGCTTCGGGCGCCATGTTCGACATGGTGCGCGCGGTGGCCGAGAACGTGCCGGGCACGAACATGGTCACCACCGTGCTGGAGCACCCCTCGGCATTCGACGCGATGAGCCTCTACGCCCAGCGGCTGGGCCGCGAGCTGCGCGTGGCGAAGAGCAACCCCGTCACCGGCGGCGTCGACGTGGACGAGATCGTGCGGCTGGTCGACAAGGACACCTGCCTGCTCAACGTGATCCACGCGTCGAACATCTCGGGCGCCAAGCTCGACATGGAAGCCATCGTGCGCCGCGCGCGCGAGATCAAGCCCGACCTGTACATCCTGGTCGACGCCGTGCAGCACGCGCCGCACGGCCTCATCGACCTGCAGAAGACGCCGGTGGACGGCATCAACCTCGCGCCCTACAAGTTCTTCGGCTGCCGGGGCTCGGGGCTGTCGTGGGTGTCCGAGCGCGCGGCCGTGCTGCCGCACCACAAGCTGGCCGGCAAGAAGCCCGGCTACTGGGACCTGGGCAGCGCCTCGCCGTGGCAGTTCGCGGTGCTCACCGAGATCGTCGACTACGTGTGCTGGCTGGGCGGGCACTTCACCCAGGCCACGGATCGCCGCGCGTTGTTCGTCGCGGGCATCACGCACATCGAGCTGCACGAGCGCGCGCTGCTGTCGGCGCTGCTCGACGGCAACGCGAACGCCACAGGCATGCGCAAGATGGAAGGCGTCAACGTCTTCCTCGACTACGAGGACCTGAGCAAGCGCGACCTGATCCTGGGCATCGGCTTCGACCGCATCGACTGCACGCAGGCGGTGGTCGAGTACGCCAGGCGCGGCGTGACGGTCTACGAGCGCGTGGCGAGCAGCATCTACTCGAAGCGCATGCTCGAATCCTTCGGGCTCGCGGGCACGGTGCGGGTGTCGCCGCTGCACTGCCACTCGATGGCCGACATCGAGAAGTTCCTGCGCATCACCCGCGAGATCGCTCAGAACGGGTAGTGCCGCGGGGTGGTCTGCACGGTCACCCAGCGCAGCTCCGTGAAGGCCTCCACGCCCGCACGCCCGCCGAAGCGACCGTAGCCCGAAGCCTTCACGCCGCCGAAGGGCATCTGCGCCTCGTCGTGCACCGTGGGGCCGTTCACGTGGCAGATGCCCGATTCGATGCGTTTCGCCACATTCCACGCGCGCGCCACGTCGCGGCCGAACACCGCTGAAGAGAGGCCGAACTCGTTGTCGTTGGCAATGGCCACGGCTTCTTCCTCGCCGTTCACGCGCACCACCGCCTTCACCGGCGCGAAGGATTCCTCGCGGTAGATCTCCATCGCGGGCGTCACATGGTCGAGCACGGTGGCGGGCATCAGCGTGTTCTCGGCCTTGCCGCCGCACACCAGCTTGGCACCCTTGGCCAGAGCGTCGTCGATGAGCGCGTTGCAGCGCTTCACCGTGCTCATGTCGACCACCGAGCCGAGCACCACCGGGCCTTCGCGCGGATCGCCCAGCGGCAGCGCCTGCGCGCGGGCGGCGAACCTGGCGACGAACTCGTCGGCCACCGCGTTGTCGACCACGATGCGCTCGGTCGACATGCAGATCTGCCCCGAGTTGGCGAAGGAGCCGAAGATGGCGGCGTTCACCGCCGCGTCGAGGTCCGCATCGTCCAGCACCACGAAGGGCGCCTTGCCGCCGAGTTCGAGCACGGCGGGCTTCAGGTACTTCGCGCAGGTCTGCGCGATGAGCCGGCCCACGCGCGTGGAACCGGTGAAGTTGACGCGCCGCACGGCCGGGTGCGCCACCATCGCCTCGACCACCGCTCCGGCGTCTGCGGGCGCGTTGGTCACGAAGTTGACGACGCCCCTGGGCAGCCCGCCTTCGTCCAGCGCCTCGATGATGAGCGCGTGCGTCTGCGGGCACAGCTCCGAGCCCTTCAGCACCACGGTGTTGCCGCAAGCCAGCGGCGTCGCGATGGCGCGCGTGGCGAGGATCACCGGCGCGTTCCACGGCGCGATGCCGACCACCACGCCCGCCGCCTGCCGCACGCCCATGGCGAGGCTGCCGGGCACGTCGGAAGGAATCACCTCACCCGCGATCTGCGTGGTGAGCGATGCGGCCTCGGTGAGGATGCCTGCCGCCAGGTGCACGTTGAAGCCTGCCCACAGCGCCGATGCGCCGGTCTCGCGTGCCATCGCCTGCACGAAGGCATCGGCGCGCGCTTCGAGCGCATGCGCGGCCTTCAGCAGCGCGGCGCGGCGCTCGCCGGGGCCGGTGGCCGACCATGCGGCGAAGGCGCGGTGCGCGGCCTCGACGGCGGCGACTGCGTCGGCCGGCGTGGCGGCCGGCGCGCGCGTGGCGATGCCGCCGTCCAGCGGGTTGCGGCGCTCGAAGGTCGCGCCGCCGGTGGCCGCGCGGCGCTCACCGTCGATGAGCATGGAAATGTCGGTCATGGGGAGTCCTTTGCGAGGAGAAAAGAAGAAAGAGGGAGGTATCAGGCGACGCCCAGGTAGGCCTGGCGCACCGCGTCGGAATTCAGCAGCGCCTGCGCCTCGCCCGAAGCCACGACGCGCCCGCGTTCGAGCACATAGCCCCGGTCGGCGGCCTGCAGCGCCTTGCGCACGTTCTGCTCGACCATCAGCACCGTCACGCCCTGCGAGGCGATGCGGCGCACGATGGACAGCAGCTCGTCGACCATGCGCGGCGCGAGGCCCAGCGAGGGCTCGTCGAGCATCAGGAGGCGCGGCCCGCTCATCATGGCGCGGGCCACGGCCACCATCTGCTGCTCGCCGCCGCTCATGGTGCCGGCGAGCTGCGTGGCGCGCTCCTTCAGGCGCGGAAAGTCGTCGAACGCGCGCGCGAGGCGCTCGGCGCGCAGCCGCGCTGGAATGAGCCAGCCGCCAAGCTCCAGGTTCTCGGTGACCGTCATCTGCGCAAAGAGCTGGCGCCCCTCGGCCACCAGCGCGAGGCCGCGCTTCACGCAAGCGGCAGCGTCGGCCGCAGGCAGCGCGACGCCGTCGAGCAGCACCTCGCCGGTTCGCGGCAGCAGGCCGGCCAGCGCCTTCAGCAGCGTGGTCTTGCCCGCGCCGTTGGGGCCCAGCACCACGGTCACGCCGGGCTGCACTTCCAGGCTCATGCCCTGGATGACCTGGAAGCCGTGATAGCCGGCCGACAGGCCGCGCGCGCTCATGTGGCTCATGTTCGTGCCGCTCATGCCGTCGCCTCCATCTCGTCGCCGAGGTAGGCCTCGACCACCTCCGCGTTGCGCACCACCTCGGCGGGCGTGCCGTCGGCGATCTTGCGGCCCTGGTGCAGCACCAGCACGCGCTCCACGTACTTCAGCAGCGTGGCCACCGCATGCTCGATCCACACGACCGTGAGCGCGTGCTCGTCGCGCAGCCGGCGGATGCGCCGCGCCATCGCGTCGACCTCCGCCTCGGTGAGCCCCGCCGCCACCTCGTCGAGCAGCAACACGCGCGGCCGGGTGCCGAGCGCCATGCCGATCTCCAGCAGCCGCTGCTGCGAGGGCGTGATGCCGGCGGCGGTGTTGTTCGCGAGCGCACCCAGGCCCAGCATGTCGAGGATCTCGCCCGTGCTGCCCAGCCCCGCGATGGGCTCGCGGTGCCTGCCCGCGAACTGCATGCCGAAGCGAACGTTGTCTGCCAGCGTCATGTCGGCCATCACGCGCGGCGTCTGGAAGGTGCGCGCGATGCCGTGGGCCGCGTACAGGTGCGGGCCGCGCCGCGTCAGCTCGATGCCGTCCTCCACCAGCAGCCGGCCGGAGGTCGGCATGACCACGCCCGAGATGGCGTTGAAGAAGGTCGTCTTGCCCGCGCCGTTCGGCCCGATGATTCCGACGATCTCGCCCGAGCGCAGCGTGGCGCTCACCGAATCGACGGCGGTGAGGCCACCGAAGCGCACCGTGAGCTCGCGGGCTTCCAGCAGGATCCGCGGATTGCTCATGGCCGCGCCTCCCTCGACGCCGGCGCCTTGCGCCGCCACAGCGACGCGAGCCCGTCGGGCAGGTACATCACGCAAAGGATCAGCAGCAGCCCCAGCACCATCATGTAGCCGTAGGGCAGCTGCAGCCGCAGCGTTTCCGACAGCAGGCTGAACACGACGGCCGCGGCCACCGGCCCGCCGATGCTGGCCGCGCCGCCGATCATCGCGATCAGCACGGTCTGGAAGCCGATGAAGGGGCTGAACACCGCCGGCGGGTCGATGTAGGTCCAGCGCACCGCCATGGCCGCGCCGACCGCGCCCGCGAAGGCGGCGGTGAGGGCGAAGCCCGCCACCTTCGCGCGGCGCGTGTCCACGCCCAGCGTCTGCGCGCGCTGCTCGTCGGCGCCGATGCCCGCGAGCGCCAGGCCGAAGCGGCTGCGCCTGACGAGAAGCGCCGTGGCGATGGCGGCACCCGCTATGGCCAGCACCGTGAGGTACACCGTCTCGTTCGACGGCACCACCGTCAGCACGCGGCCCACCGTGCCCGAGACCTGCTTCTCGACGAAGGTCACGGCATGGCGGATCAGCTCCGTCATGCCGAAGGTCAGCACCGCGAAGTAGGTGCCGCGCAGGTGCAGCACCGCCGCGCCCATCAGCACCGCCACGGCGCTCGCGATGGCGGCGCCGCTCAATATCACCAGCGGCCACGGCAGCACCTCGAGCAGCGTCGCGCTGGCGTAGGCGCCCAGGCCGAAGAAGGCGGAAGTAGCGAGCGAGAGATAGCGCGTGGCGCCGCAGAAGAGCGACCAGCTCGTGGCCAGCGCGATGTACATCAGGCAGCCGAGCGCGACCGAGGCCACGAACTCCGTCGCCACCCACGGCACGGCGGCCGCCAGCACCAGGCCGGCGCCGAGCACCCACCACGGCTTGTTCGTTGCGGACAGAAGGGAAGTCATTTTCTGGAGAACAGTCCGTTGGGCCGCCAGATCAGCACGCCGATGAACACGGCGTACGACAGCAGCATCTTGAGAGAGGGGCTGGTGAAGTGCATGCCCAGCGCCTCCACCACGCCCAGCAGCAGGCCGCCGACCAGGCTGCCCGCGACGCTGCCGAAGCCGCCGAGGGTGATGACGATCAGCGCCGTCACCGTGTAGGGCTCGCCCATCGAGGGAGAGATTTCATAGGTCATCGACAGCAGCGAGCCGGCCACGCCCGACAGGCCCAGGCCGATGCCGAACATCAGCGGATGCAGCCGCCTGGTGTTGATGCCGACCAGCTGCGCGCCGGTGGGCGACTGCATCAGCGCGCGCACCGCCTTGCCCAGCAGTGTGAGCTTGAGCAGCGCGATGAGCACCAGGCTCAGCGCCAGCGCCACGCCGAAGAGCACCAGCTTGTTGGCGGTGAAGCGCATCTCGCCCAGTTGCACCGGGTCGGCCAGGTAGTCGTAGCCGCGCAGGTCGCCGCCCCACATGAGCAGGGCGGTGTTCTGCACCAGGAACATCAGGCCGAAGCCCACCATCAGGCTGCGCGCCTCGAACACGTCCACGTTCGGCGCGCGCGCCGCCACCTGCCGGAAGCACAGCCGGTGCACCGCCATGCCCAGCGCCATCAGCAGCAGGAAGGCCACCGGCATGAACAGCAGCGGCGACACGCCCAGCGCGGTGTGCGCCCACCATGTCGCGAAGGCGCCCAGCATCAGGAACTCGCCGTGCGAGATGTTCATGATGCGCATCAGCCCGTACTGCAGGTTCAGCCCGATGGCCACCAGCGCGTAGATGCCGCCCGTGATCAGTCCGCCGGCCAGAAGCTCGGCCCATCCGGAGAAAGACACGTGCCTACTTCCAGGCCGGCTTCGGCATCAGCTGCGCGGTGGCGCGGTCTTTCGGCCAGACGACTTCGAAGTCGCTGCCCTGCCATTGCGACACCGTGCCCGGAATCGACGCGTTCTCGCTGCCCTCGAAGCGGATCGGGCCGAGGATGGTCTTGAACTCGTTCTTCGCGATGTGCTCGCGTAGCGCCTTGCGGTCCAGGCCCGTCTTCTCCACCGCCTGCTGCAGTATCTGCAGCCCGGCCCATGCATGGCCGCTGGCCCAGCGGTCGGGCTCCTTGCCGAACTTCTTCGTGTGGGCGTCGAAGTAGGCCTTGGCCTCGGGGCTGGTCTTGCCGTTCCACGAGCCCATGCCGATCACGCCCTCGGTGTTGGCGGCCATCACGTTCCTGTAGAGCTGGAAGGCGGTGCCGACAGAAGCGTAGAAGTACTTCGGGTTGAAGCCCACCTCGCGCGCCTGCCGGCTCGCGAGGATGGTGTCCGGGGGGTAGGTGATGCCGATGAAGGCGTCGGGGTTCAGGTCCTTGATGGTGCGCAGCACCGGGGCCAGGTCTTTCACGCCCAGCGGATAGCTCTTGCGCTCCACCACCTGGATGCTCGTCTTCTTCAGCGCGTTGTTCAGCGCCGCGAAGTTCTCCAGCCCGAACAGGTCGTCCATGTAAACGATGGCGATGGTCTTCACGTTGTTCGCCACCAGCATGTCGACCAGCGCGCCCATCATCTTGTCGGGCTGCTGGAGCAGCGAGAAGAAGAAGGGCAGGCGCATGTCGATCAGCTTGCGCGAGAGCGCGGTGGGCGCCAGCAGCGGATAACCGAAGCGGTTGGCCAGCGGCGCGACCGCGAAGTTGGCGCCGGAGCCCCAGGGCGGCAGCACCAGGTCGACCTTGTCGCTGCCCATGAGCTTCTCGAAGGTGCGAACGCAGGTCTCGGTCTCGCTGCGGTCGTCGTAGCCGATCAGCTCGATGGGGCGCCTCGTGCCTTTCACCGGGAGCCCGCCCGCCGCGTTGAGCTGCTCGGCCCACAGCAGGTAGTTCGGTTCCTGGCTCACCTGCGCGCCTGCCGCCCAGGGGCCTGTGCGTGCGATGGCGTAGCCGATCTTCACGGGCCCGCTCTGGGCGAACAGTTGCGGCGCGACGGCGGCCGCTCCGAGGGCGGTGGCGGTGCCCTTGATCCAGGTGCGGCGATCGGGTCGAAGCATTGAAGTCTCCTCCGGGCGTCGGTATGCGCCCGCTGCCCGGAATCGTAGAAATCGCAGCCTTCGCGCGCTGTGCCAGCCGCGCACAAAGCACTTGACGCAGCGTGCACGCGCCTAGTGGTTAACCCGCAATCCCTTGGGCCGCGAAGGCGCTTCACAATGCGCGGCAACCCGGCTTCGTGCTGAAATCTTTCGTTCTCGCCGCTCCTGCAGACCATCCGCCTCGCCCGCATGACCGCCTCGTTGCTTTTGTCCACCGACCAGATCCCGCCGAAGGAGCGCGGTCCGTTGTGGTGCGAATGGGTGTGGCGCCACTTCGGCGGCTTGGGCTCCGACCTCTACGACGACAGCGAATTCGACGGCCACCTCGCGGCCTCGCATGCGGGCGACGTGATCCTCACGCGGCTGGAGGCCAATCGCCACCGCGTGCTGCGCACCACGCAGATGGCGCGGCTGAGCGAAGCGCCCTACCTGAAGATCGTCGCGCCCTGGCAGGGCTCGGCCGAGGTCACGCAGCGCGGCCGCGCCGCGGCGGTGCGCTCGGGCGGATGGACGCTCTACGACACCACCGCCGACTACACCGTGGCCAACCCCGAGCGCAGCGACCACCTGATCGTGATGCTGCCCAAGAACCAGATCGCATCGCCCGCGCTGCCGCTCAACGACCTGGTGGCGCGGCGCATCGGCGGCGGCAGCGGCATCTCGCGCGTGGCGCTGGAGACCATGCGCAACACCTACCTGGAGCTGCCCTTCATGAGCGAGGCCGCCGCGCGCGGCGCGGGCGAACTGCTGATCCAGCTCGTGCGCCTTTCGCTGATGGAGCTGGCGGGCCAGGAAACGCCGCAGACGCAGCGCGAGGCCCTGAAAGACCGCATCCGCCGCCACGTTGCGCAGAACCTGCACGACCCGGCGCTGTCGATCGACAGCATGGCCCTGGCCCTGCGCTGCAGCAAGCGCCTGCTGCACAGCGCCTTCGCCGACGACGACGAAACCCTCAACGGCTACATCCAGCACCAGCGGCTGGCGGCGAGCATCCGCGAGCTGCTGGACCCGGCCAACGCCGCGAGGTCGATCACCGACATCGCGCTGGCCTCCGGCTTCGGCAATCTCTCGCACTTCAGCCGCGTGTTCCGCGAGCACACGGGTGGCAGCCCGAGCGAGTTCAGGCGGCAGGCGAAGCTGCGCTGACCGGCGCGAATACCGCGTCTGCTTTGATGCAGAAAAGCGGCAGCTCGGGCCGCTGCAAATCAAATATTCGGACCGATATCATCCCGGGCGGGCGCATCGGAGCAAGCCTGCAGGTTGATGAACCTGCATGTTTCGGGGCACCCGCATCAACAACGAGAAATTAATTTCCGGGAGGCCGTATGGCAATTCAAATTGACACGGATGGAATGATCATTCACGCGAAAGTCCGCAATGCGCGCAGTCCTGCGATCGAACGCGGTAGACGTACAAGCACGATCACAGGCATCGTTGTGCACCAGACCGATGCGGAAACTTCAGCGTCTTCGCTGAACAGCTACAGACGCCCAAAGGCCAATGGCGCGCACTTTCTTGTCGACACTGATGGAACTATTTATCAGACCGCCGCGATCTACCAGCGCACGAACCATGTCGGGCCACTGAAGGCGAGGTGTCTGATCACCGGGAAGTGCTCTCCGCGAGACTACCCTGCAGGAGTAAACGCGGTGGACCCGATGCATCGCATCGAGATGCGCAGGGCACCTGGCGACCGGTATCCAGGCAACATGGAAGCCATCGGCATCGAGATGGTGGGCAGGGCCAGGCTGCCAGCTGGGTTCCAGGCACCACGAAACAACAAGCTCTCCATGGATGAATTGAGAGGAAGGTACGGTGTATACGACACACCGACCACTGCCCAGAATCAGGCACTTTCTTGGCTTGTCAAGGCGCTCGAGGACTCCATGCAGATCGCACCGGGCGAGATATTCCGACATCCAGAGGCCAGCAGAAAAAATACGACAGAGGCACAAGGTGCGAATTGGAATCTGGTGGTTCCAACGCCATGAGAAAAGTCATCGTTCTTGCGGTAGCGCTGGCTACCGTCGCTATGGCCCTGCCGGTTCACGCGGCAGACAAGCGCTATCCGGCAGCCTTCGTAAAGTCGATCAAGATCGACAACCCGTCGGGGAAAACAGCGTGGGAGAACAAGGATTTTCTGGATTGCCAGGATGTTGTCTTGACCGTCGAAGATGTGTTCTACGCGCTACGTCATATGCGGAGGGTTTCAAAGAAGTCGTATCTCGTGCCGCAGGCGCAGGAAACCGGATGCGAGGGCAGCGCGCTCGTTACCTTCAAGAACGGAAAAATCCTCGCTATCGGCATCGAGCCCACGGGGAGAATCAGTACCGCTGAGTTGGACGAGGCGCTTGGGCCCACGACTGACCCCGGAAGCTACTACGACTGCGAACCCTGCAACGATCGCAAGATGGCACTGCTCAAAGATGCTCTGAATCGGGCAGATGAACGGCGCCTCAAGCGACTGGAGGCACAAGGTCAGATTCCACCAGGTCAGGCGGAACTACGGCTCAAGGCTCTGCGGGAAAGCCGCGAGCCCAAACCAGTCCCAAGGAACTGAAATCCACCTGGTCAGGCACGCTGCCTCCGGCGGCAAGTGATCAAGAAGGCCGTGGCGTCCGGTTTTCTGGCGGCACCGCATCGTCCACGCTCCACGGCGCATACACCTCGGCGTGCAGATCGGGCGAATTCACCTTGGCCAGCAGGTCGCGCACGTCATCCTTCACGCGCGCCAGCGACAGGCGCACGCCGCGCACGCGCACGTAGGCCGCAAAGTCGCACAGCGCCTCGATGCTGGTCGCGTCGAGGTCGGGCGACTCCTCCAGGCTCAGCACCATGCGCTGCAGGCCCTGCTTGGCGTCGATGCGCGCGCGTATCGACGCGAACACCGCGTCCGCATTGCCGAAGAAGAGCGGCACCTCGGGCCGCGCGATCAGCACACCCGGGGGCACCACCGCCTCGGGGTGGCGCGCGGTATCGACGAAGTCGTGGCTCTGGCCCAGCCGCCCGAGCCAGCTCACGGTGGTGCGCGTGAAGCCGCGCAGCAGCAGCAGGATGCTCACGCCGATGGCCGCCAGCAGACCGTTGAGCACGCCCAGCACCAGCACCGCCGCGACCGCCACCAGCGCCACCAGCCGGTCGCGCCGCCACTGGAAGTAGGGCCGCAGCGCCGTAGGGCTCAGCGTGTGGCTCACTGCGTGGATCACGATGGCCGCCAGCAAAGGCTCGGGCGTGTGCGCGATCCACGGCAGCAGCGTGAGCACCGCCACCAGCACCACCAGCCCCGCCACGATGCCGGCCGCCCGGCTCCTGGCACCCGCGGATTCGTTGGCCGACGTGGCCGAGTAGCCCGCGCCCACCGGCATGCCCTGGAACAGCGCCGACAGCAGGTTCGCGCCGCCCAGCGCCAGCAGGTCGCGGTTGGCCGACACGTTGTCGCCATGGCGCATCGCGAAGGTACGGATCGAGCCGTAGGACTCCGCATAGAGGATCAATGCCATCGCGAAAGCCAGCCCGCCGAGGTTCTGCCACTGCGCCCGGTCGAGCTGCGGTACCGTCGGATGAGAGAAGTCGAGCGAAATCGGCCCCACCGCCGCCACGCCCCATGCGTGGCAGAGGCCGTACACGTCGAGCACGATGCCGGCCACGATCACCAGCAGCGCCGCCGGCACCGCGCGCCAGCGTGCAAGGCCGCGCAGCAGCACCAGTGCCATGAGCGCCATTGCCGCGCCCGCGATGTTCCAGTGCCGCCAGTCGGCCACCAGCCCTGCGAAGAGCCGGAAGAAATCGCTGTGCGCCGGATGCACGTCGAGCACCTTGGGCAACTGCTTGACCACGATGGTGAGCGCCAGCCCCAGCGCGAAGCCGCGCAGCACGGGCTTGGCGATCAGGCTCGACACCGCGCCGAGCCGGGCAATGCCCGCGATGACGAAGAACACCCCGGCGAGAAGAACGATGCCCATGCCCATCGCCAGCCGCGTGGCGGTGTCCACTCCCGTCACCGACGTGGTGGCGGCGAACAGCACCGCGGCAGACGAAGAGGTGGCGGAAACGATTGCGAAGCGGCTGCTGCCGAAGAGGCCGTAGACCAGCAGCCCCGCGAAGAGTGCGATCACTCCGGCCTGCGGCGGCAGCCCCGCGATGCCCGAATAGGCCACAGCCTCGGGAAGAAGGAGGCCGGCGATGGAAATGCCGGCCACGATGTCGGCGAAGCCGGGGTGGCGGGCGTTGGCTGTCGGTGTCGGCGAGGGTTCGGCGGCCATGGGCAGGCAAGTGTGCTGTTGTCGCCCCATGCTGGCAATGGCTCGCGGACCGGAAGCTGACTCATCGAACGGGCATACTCGCGCGCGCCCGAAAAACCATATCTCTCTACAACAAGGATCCCATGTCAGGACACGGCTTTCACGTGCACGGCCCGCACGATCACGAACTCGAACACGCCGCATCGGGCGGCCACGGTCATGGCGACGGCCATCACGCAGCCCCGGCAGCCGAGCACTCCGGCGGCATGAGCATGACGAGCAAGATCGCCATGTGCACGGCCGTCATCGCCACCTTCGGCGCCATCTTCGCGTACATGGGCGGTGCCACGCAGGCCAACGCGGGCATCTACAAGAACAACGCCGCCATCAAGAAGACCGAAGCCTCCAATCAGTGGAATTACTTCCAGTCGAAGAGCACCAAGCAGGCCCTCGCCGAATTCGCCCGCGACACCGCGGCCGACGAAGCGCGCAAGCAGGGCTGGCAGGCCAAGGTGGCGCGCTACGAGCAGGAGAAGACCGACATCCAGACCGAGGCGAAGAAGCTGGAAGCGGAAGCGAGCAAGTGGGATTCGAAGTCGGATGAGCAGATGCATCAGCATCATCGGTGGGCTCAGGCGACTACTGTGTTGCAGGTTTCGATTGCGTTGGCGGCTATTGCGTTGTTGACAAGGCGGAAGTGGCTGGAGAGGGCGATGTTTGGGGTGGCTGTGGCGGGGCTTGCTGTGGGTGGGTTGGCGGCGTTTCACCTATAGACGCAGCCGCGCTCGGGCTGACTGAGTACCGGGCGCGTGAGTTAAAGGTGACGGGGCGTCAGGCGGTGGAAGAGGATGTCACCTCGGCCTGCAAGCGGGCCGGCTCTGCTTACGAGGCAGCGGACGCCGCGCTCTCATTGTGCAACGCGCTCACTCGAGTGGATGCGCAGCGACTGCATCGTCGCATCGGCCGCTTCGAGGCGCCTCTGCAACTCCTCATTGACCACCCGCATCAGCGCACCAAGCTCGGTGCGGGTCGGATAGATTTCTTCCGTATCGTTCATGCCCTGCGGCACGATGAGCTTTTCAAGGCACGCATACGCGCGCTGAACGGCCAGCAGGCCATCGAGGTCATCGCAAGCCTGCAGCGCAAGCGATTCAACGCTGATTGCCTCAGAAGACCCGGGAAATGAAGAGACGTGCGCAGACGCGCGAGCAGATGCAGCCATGAATGGCCTCCAAGGAGTTGGGTTCGGTTTGCTACAACCGCCGCACCCAACGCCAATCGAGGGCGGCAGCTCGAGCAGGTTGGCGTACCGGGAACCCGCTTGCGCGAACCGGCGAGCCTCGCGGCTCCCTGCCCGAGCCGCCAAAAACTGGAGGCACGAACGAAGAAAGCCGCAGAGTCTCTGCGGAGAAATCTGCGGCTTGCGTCGCAGCGGGTTGTTCGGGACGCCAATCCCGATCACGCCTTTGTGTGACGTGACGGGCGCAGTATAGCCACGCAGCGCGGTCTCACTGATCTTCTTCCCGCCCCCGATACTGCCCCATCAACACCTGCTGCACATTCGGCGGCACCGCCTCGTAGTGCGACAGCGCGATCGTGTACCGCCCCTGCCCACTCGTCATCGCATTGAGCCGCGACTGATAGCTCGCCAGTTCCGCCATGGGCACCTGTCCCCGCACAGCCGCAGCACCAGCCCCAAGAGTCGAAGTGCCGGTGACCAGCCCACGCCGTGACGAAAGATCGCTCGTCACATCGCCCACGGCATGCTCAGGCGCCACGATCTCGATCTGCACGATCGGCTCCAGCACCACCGGCCTGGCCTCGCGGATCGCTGCCATGAAGGCCTTGCGGCCGGCAGTCGCAAACGCGATGTCCTTGCTGTCCACGCTGTGGTGCTTGCCGTCGTGCACCACCACGCGCACATCAACCACGGGGTAGCCCGCGATGGCGCCGCACGCCAGCACTTCGCGCACGCCTTTCTCGACGGCGGGAATGAACTGGCCCGGAATCGCGCCGCCCCTGACTTCGTCGGCGAACTCAAATCCATCGCCGCGCGCGAGCGGTTCGATGCGCAGAAAGACTTCGCCGAACTGGCCTGCGCCGCCGGTCTGCTTCTTGTGGCGGTGGTGGCCTTCGGCCTTCGCGGTCACGGTCTCGCGATAGGCAATGCGCGGCGGGCGCGTCTGCACTTCGAAGCGATACACCTCGCGCAGGCGGTCGAGCACCATGCGCAGGTGCAGTTCGCCCAATCCATAGAGAACGGTCTCGTTGGTCGCGACGACGTGCTCGATGCGCAAACAAGGGTCTTCGGCCGCAAGCTTGCCGAGGATCTCCCACGCGCGCTGTTCGTCGCCGTGGCGCTTGGGCTCGACGGCCAGTCCGTGCACGGGCACCGGAAACTCCAGCGGCGCGAGATGCACATGGCTGTCTTCTGCCGCGTCGTGCAGCACGGCGTCGAACTGGATCTCTTCCACCTTCGCCACCGCCACGATGTCGCCCGGCACTGCGCGCGACACTTCCACGTGGTCCTTGCCCTGGAGCATGAACAGGTGCCCCACCTTGAAGGGCTTGCGGCCGTCGCCGATGTAGAGCTGGCTGTCGCTCGCGACTGTGCCCTGGTGCACGCGCATGATGCCGAGCTTGCCGACGTAAGGGTCGCTCGTGACCTTGAACACGTGCGCCAGCACATGCAGCGACGCATCGGGTTTGGCCTGCATCGGCTTGGCATCGGCGCCTTCGCCAAGCAGAAAGTCCGGCGGGTTGGCTTCGCTCGGGTCGGGCAGCAGCTTGACGATGATGTCGAGCAGCTCGGCCGCGCCCACGCCGCTGCGTGCCGAGATGAAGCACACGGGAATCAGGTGCCCTTCGCGCAGCGCCTGCTCGAGCGGCGCATGCAGCTCGCTGGCGTCCACGTCGCCATCGTTCAGGTAGCGCTCGACGAAGGCCGCATCGACTTCGACGACCTGCTCGACCAGAGCGCGGTGCGCCGCGTCCACGGCGCCGATGTCGGACTCGCCTTCGCGGTTGTAGAAGCAGTCGATCACGCGCGTGCCGCCGGCTGCCGGCAGGTTCAGCGGCAGGCATTCGCGGCCGAAGGCGGCTTGGATCTGCGCCAGCAGGCCGGCGAGGTCGGCGCCGGGGTCGTCGATCCTGTTGACGACGATCAGGCGCGCGAGGTGGCGCGATGCCGCGTAGTCCATCATGCGCAGCGTCATCGGCTCGATGCCGGCGCTTGCATTGACGACGATGGCGGCGGTTTCCACCGCTTCCAGCGCGGGCAGGCTCTGGCCCAGGAAGTCGGCGCCGCCGGGGGTATCGATGAGGTGGATGCGCGTGCCGTCGTGCGCCAGGTGCATCAGGGTTGCATTGAGCGAATGCTGCATCCGCTTCTCGAGCGGGTCGTGGTCGCTGACGGTGGTGCCGCGCTCCACGCTGCCGCGCGCCCCGATGGCGCCCGCCTCGTGCAGCAGGGCCTCCGCGATGGAGGTCTTGCCGGACGCGGAGGCGCCGACGAGCGCCAGGGTTCGCACCGCTTCCATTTCGGCCGCGAGGCCGTTCGATCGGCTTGGCATGCGTGGCTCCTTCACGCCCGCAAGACAGGCCCGGCGGCCCGCTTGGGCTCGGGTGCTGCGCGCGGACGCCGGGTCAGCCTACGGTATTGACCGTACCGATGCAAGCGGAAATGGCCGGGTCGCGAAGGGGGCCTTCGTTAAACTGCGCGGGTGAACTCCTCCTGCGAGCCTCCCAGTAGGCCGCTGGCCTGCGCCAGCAACAACCTGCAACGCGGTGCTGCGACCGATCCTTCCGCAGCCGCCTTGCGTATTCAGTTTCCCCAGTCACCCGTTGCCGGAATGGCCCGCGCCGCTCCGGGACGCGGCCGTTTGCGCGCCTCTTTTCTCCAATCATGATCGAACTGCTCTCCGACCCGGCCGTCTGGCTCGGTCTCCTGACGCTGGTCGTTCTGGAGATCGTGCTGGGCATCGACAACCTCGTCTTCATCGCGATCCTCGCGGAGAAGCTGCCGCCGCGCCAGCGCGACAAGGCAAGGCTCATCGGCCTGAGCCTCGCGCTCTTCATGCGGCTGGCGCTGCTGTCCATCGTCTCGTGGCTGGTGACGCTGACCACGCCGCTCTTCCACGTGTGGGGGCACGGCTTCTCGGGCCGCGACCTGATCCTGCTGGGCGGCGGCCTGTTCCTGCTGTTCAAGGCCACGTCGGAGCTGCACGAGCGGCTCGAAGGCGTGGCGGCGCACACCGCCACCGGCCCGGTGGCCTACGCAAGCTTCTCGCTGGTGGTGTCGCAGATCGTCGTGCTCGATGCGGTGTTCTCGCTCGACGCGGTGATCACCGCGGTGGGCATGGTCGACCACCTCCCGGTGATGATGGCGGCTGTCGTCATCTCCATCGGCATCATGCTGTGGGCCTCGAAGCCGCTCACCCGTTTCGTCAACGCGCATCCCACGGTGGTGATGCTGTGCCTGAGCTTCCTGCTGATGATCGGCCTGAGCCTCGTGGCCGAGGGCATGGGCTTCCACATTCCCAAGGGCTACCTCTACGGCGCCATCGGCTTCTCCGTGATGATCGAGGCGCTGAACCAGTGGGCGCGGCGCAACGCGCTGAAGCACGAGGCGCGCAGACCGCTGCGCGAGCGAACGGCCGAGTCGGTGCTGCGGTTGCTGGGCGGCAGGGCGCGCGGCGAGCCGGTACCAGCCGGCGCGGGCCCCTCCGACGCAACGCCCGAGGCACAGGAAGAGCCCGCCTTCGCCGTCGAGGAGCGCAACATGGTGAGCGGCGTGCTCTCGCTGGCCGACCGCACCGTGCGATCGGTGATGACGCCGCGCACCGACATCTCGTGGGTCGATCTCAACGACGACCCGGTCGCGGTGCGCGAGCAGTTGCTGGACACGCCGCACGGCATCTTCCCCGTGTGCCGGGGCTCGCTCGACGAAGTGGTGGGCGTGGCGCGCGCCAAGGACCTGCTGGGCCAGCTGATGCGCCACGGCAGGATCGACGAGGGCGCCGGCCTGCGCGCGCCCATCTATGTGCCCGAGTCGACCACGGCGATCCGCCTCATCGACACATTGCGCGGCGCGCGCGGGCAGCTCGCGCTGGTGGCCGACGAGCACGGCACGCTCACCGGCGTGGTGACGCCCATCGACGTGCTGGAGGCCATCGCCGGAGAGTTTCCCGACGAGGACGAGACGCTGGAGATCCTGCAGACCGCACCCGATGCATGGACCGTCTCCGGCAGCGCCGACCTGCACCTGCTGGAGCAGGCACTGCAGACCCACGGCCTCGTGGGCGACGACGACAGCTACACCTCGGTCGCTGGCCTGCTGCTGGCGCGCTTCGGCGGACTGCCCCCGCGCGATGCCCGCTGGACGCACGACGGGTACGATTTCGTGGTGACCGAGGTCGATGCGCAGCGCATCCGCACGGTCATCGTCCGCCGGGTGCCGGTGGACGATCCCGGAACCTGACCTGCACCGACCACCATGACCGCCAACCACCGCCAGCCCGTCGCGCTGAACAAGGCCTATCGCCTGCTGAACCACGGCCCCACCGTGCTCGTGAGCGCCGCGCATGGCGGCAAGCGCAACATCATGGCGGCAGCCTGGGCCATGCCGCTGGACTTCGATCCGCCCAAGGTGGCGGTCGTGCTCGACAAGAGCACCTGGACGCGCGAGCTGCTCGAAGGCGCCGGCGCTTTCGCGCTGCAGGTGCCGGTGCGCGCCCAGCTCGACCTGACCGAGACGCTGGGCAACAGCTCCGGCCGCGAGATCGTCGAGAAGTCGGGTCATGACAAGTTCGCCGCCTACGGCCTCTCGACCTTCGCGGGCACGGCCACCGACGCGCCGCTGCTCGAAGGCTGCGCCGCCTGGCTCGAATGCAGGCTGCTGCCCGAACCGGCCATCCAGCAGCGCTACGACCTGTTCCTCGGCGAGGTGATCGCCGCGCAGGCCGACGAGCGCGTGTTTTCCAACGGGCGCTGGCATTTCGAGGGGCACGACGAATTGCGCACGCTGCACCATGTGGCGGGCGGGCACTTCATCATCGACGGCGAAGCGGTAGATGCGCGGCCGCTGCAGCGGCTGCCCCGCTAGGGAAAGAGCAAAGAAGCTCAGGCCGAGGAGCCGTCGCGCGCCGCGCGCGGCATCAGCATCGCGCGCAGCACGAGCACGCCGCACACGGCCGCCGCCAGCGCCATCAGCACGGCCCACAGCAGCCGCGAGGGCGAGGCCGCATCGAGCCAGTCGCCCAGCAGTAGCGTGGTGGTGTTGTAGGCGGCATGCAGCGCGATGCACGGAATGAGCGAGCGCGTGCGTTCATAGAGCCAGCCGAGCACGGTGCCGATGACGAGGCCGACGATGAACTGGTAGATGTTCATGTGCGCCGCGCCGAAGAGGAGCGCCGAGATGAAGATCGCCTGCCATCGCGGATAGCGGGTGAGGAAGCCGCGCAGCACGATGCCGCGGAAAAGCATTTCCTCCAGCAGTGGTGCCACCACGCACACCGCGAGCACGGCCGCCACACTGCCGTCGGCCATGCGGCTGAACATCGCTTCTTCCCACGCGGAAGGCGGTGCGATGCGCATCATGATGTTGAGCGCCGAGGTGAGCGTCAGCAGCAGCGCGGGCACCAGCAGCAGCACCGGCGGCACCACGAGCATCAGCATTGCCCCGGCGGAGGCGCGCGACTGGTGGAACAGGCTGCGGTAGCCGAGGCCCTGCGAGTGCATCACCGCCGCGAACACGCAGCCATTGCCCAGCACGGCCGCGAGCACGCCGATCTGCATGCTGGTCAGGCGCAGCCACCCGTTGGCGTCGCGCAGCGCGGCGCCGATGACGAGTTCGCAAAGGAACAGCGCCACGAACAGGAGGACGGCTTGCGCCACCGAGGGAAAGGCGGCGCTTTTCGGGGAGGGCATGGGCGGAAGCGGGGCAGGGAGACGGCGCGCATGTTACGCGAGCGGCATGTTCAGCCGCGTTTCAGGCACCGTGAGAGTGGCGCGAGCGCGATCCCGCTGTATTGGCCGACCCCGAGCGCCAGCGCGCGCAGCGCCGTGTATTCGTGCAGCCGCGCGCCGCTATGCGGGTCGCCGGGCATGATGCCGGCGGCCGGGTGGCACATGAGCACGTCGCCGGTGCGGCAGGCCGAGAGCCATTCGGACAAACGCTGCTGGTGGCGCTCCATGTCGCCCGAGAAGTCGTAGACGCCCAGCAGCCGGCTGCTGGTGGGAATGCCGCGCCGGGCGGCCAGTGCAGCGAGCCGCGCGCCGCCCAGCGTGTGGATGACGCGGGCCTTCAGACTGTCGGGTCCATGGCGCCAGCCCGGCGCCGTGTTGCGGACCCAGGGCGGCGAGGAGGGATAGCGCCGCGAGATTTCTTCCACCAGCAGCTCGCGCACCACCGGGAACTGGTGCACGTGCCGGTGCCCGTCCACGAAGGCGGGGGCACGGCCCATGGCGTCCTCGAAGCGGGTGAGCTGGTCGAGGATGTCGGCCTGCAGGCCCGGCGCGAAGATGGTGCGCGTGTACGTGCGCGCGAGCAGGCCGCCCAGCCCCGGCTCGGGGCCGCCGGCATGCGCGGGCCGCGTGAGGTCCAGGTGCAGGCCGGTGTCGAACTCCGCTGGCTCCAGGCGCCGCAGCAGCCTGGCTCCGGCCAGCCAGGCCTCGCGGCGCACCATGCCGCTGGCGGCGGAGATCTTGCCCTTCTCGGCGAGGTCGAGCACGGCCGAGTTGATGCCCGCGCTCATGCCGAAGTCGTCGGCGCAGATGCAGAGGCAGCGGGGCGATTCAGTCATTGCCGTTCGCGCCCGAGTGCGGGGCGGGAGCTGGGACTGCGGCGGGGAATGGGGCGGTATCCAGGCAGTGCGGATCGCCCGTGGCGCTTCCCTTGAAGCGCCAGGCCGCCAGCCCGTCGTTCACCGCCACCAGCTGCGCATGGTGCAGCCAGGGGTTCGCGAGATGCGCCGTGTTCGAGCCGACGACCCAGGTGGCGTGCGGCACGCACAGCACGTCCGCGAGCTCGGTTCGGTCGACCAGCGTGCGCGCCGCGCGCGCCGGCTCGAAGCGGCTGGCGTCGAAGATCTCCTTGCGCCAGTTGTCGCGCGTGTCCTCGGCCGCCGCCTTCCAGTCGTCCGCCACCAGCACCGGCTCGCGCAGGTTCCAGTAGAAGGGAATCTCGTAGTGGTAGCCGTCGAGCATCAGCACCTGTTCACCCGGTGCCACCGCTTGCCCAGCCGGCAGGCGCAGGCGCGTACCTGGCGGCGACGAGTACACCATGACCGCGACCACGCAGCCGATGCACACCGTTGCCGCCGCCAGCGTCATCGCGCGAACCTTCGGCAGCAGGGCTTCGAGCGAGCGGCTCGCCAGAACCCGCTGCGCGATCAGGTACGCCAGGGGCGGGAGCGCCGGAAGAACATAGCCCACCAGCTTGGACCGCGGCAGCGAGAAGAACACCACGATCACCGCGAGCCAGATCCACATCAGCCGGTCGATGTCCGGCTGCCGGGGGCGTGCCGCGTCGTCGCTCGCTCCCTCGTTCGACCCGCGAGGGACGAACACCCATGCGAACCACGGCAGCGTCAGGCCCGCCAGCACCGGAAGATAGAACCAGAAGCCGTGCTCGTTGTTGAAGCCCGAGGACGCGAAGCGCCGGAAGTGCTGGGTGACGACGAAGTAGTCGAAGAACTCCGGATACCGCAGCTGCATCGCGACGAACCACGGCCCGGCCACGGCCAGCAGCACGGCCCAGCCGGGCAGCCACAGCGCGAGCCGCAACGACGCGAGCCTGCGCGTCGTTGCGCACCAGATGAAGATCACCATCGCGGGCAGCACCAGGCCGATCAGCCCCTTGGCCAGCAGGCCGGCCGCGGCGAACAGCCAGGCGCCGGCCAGCAGCGCTCGCCACGGTTCCTCGCGCTCCCGGGCCAGCGCCGCGCCGGCCGCCAGCAGCACCGTGGCCGAGATGCAGCCCGCCACCAGCATGTCGAGGTTGGCGAACTGCGCGCCGAGGAAGAAGAAGGGCGTGGTCGCCAGCACCACCGTGGACAGCAGCGTCAGCCGCGCCGTCGACCAGCGTCGCAGGAAGAGGAAGAGCGCCGCCGCGGCCACTGCGCCGCCCAGGACGGACGGCAGCCGCGCGGCCCATTCCACCGGACCGGTGATCGACATGGCCGCCGCGCCTATCCAGTAGAAGAGCGGCGGCTTGTGGAAGAAGGGCAGCCCGTCGAGCCGAGGCACCAGCCAGTCGCCCGAGCGAAGCATGGCGAGCGCGACGCCGCCGTAGCGGCCCTCGTCGGGCGCCATCAGCGGGCGCATCCATGCGGTGGCCAGCAGCCAGGCGAAGAGGGCGACGATGATCCATAGCGGTCGGGGGGAGGTCCACCATGCGGGAGCGGCCCGTTTCATGTCCGCCCGGTCTCCAGCCCCGTGCCGCGCTCGCGGCGCACCACGTAGAGCGGCCGTCCCTTCACCTCCTCGTAGATGCGCGCGATGTACTCGCCCACGATGCCGGTGGAGATCATCTGGATGCCGATGAAGAACATCAGGCTCGCGACGATGGTGGTCCAGCCCGAGACCGAGTTGCCGAACAGCAGGTAGTCGACCGCCACGAAGGCGCCGTAGGCGAAGGCCGGCACCGCCAGCATCAGCCCCACCACGCTGACCACCCGCAGCGGCCAGGTGGTGAAGGCGGTGAGCCCGTCGATGGCCAGCCCCACCAGCCGCCGCGTGTTGAAGCTGCTGGCGCCTTCCGCGCGCGGCGCGGGCGTGTAGGGCAGCGCCACGGCGCGAAAGCCCACCCAGGCATACAGGCCCTTCATGAAGCGGCTGCGCTCGGGCAGGCTCATGAGCGCGTCGACCACCTTGCGGTCCATCAGGCGGAAGTCGCCCGCGTCCCTGGGCACGGCGAAGCGGTCGGACGCGTTGACCAGGCTGTAGAAGAGCCTGCTGCCGAGCTGCTTGAAGCGGCTTTCGTCGCTGCGCTGCTCGCGCACCGCGTACACCACCTCGGCGCCGGCCACCCACTGCGCGATCATGGTGTGGATGAGCTCCGGCGAATGCTGCAGGTCGCCGTCGAGCAGCACCACCGCGTCGCCCGTGGCGGCGGCGAGGCCCGCGGTGAGCGCGGCTTCCTTGCCGAAGTTGCGCGACAGCGAGATGCAGCGAAAGCCCGAGAGCTCGCACCATGCCTCGGCAACGGCCACGGTGTCGTCGGTGCTGCCGTCGTCCACCACGATGATCTCCCAGCGCAGGCGCGTGGCCCAGAGGATGTCCTCCAGCAGCGGAAGCAGGCGCCGCAGGTTCGGCCCCTCGTTGAAGCAGGGGATGACGCAGGAGATGCTGCGCGCTTCGTCCGGCGGCGCGAACGCGACGGCCGCGCGCGTCGCGGGAGCATCGTCGGCCTGTTGCAGCCGGATCGGTGCGCGCGAGTGCCGGCTGTTGTCGGTCGATGAAATCATGGATGCCTCCAGAAAGAAGCGGCCGCTGGCGTGTCGTCGCGAGTGCGGCCAACGGGCGACGCCGGAAAAGAAACGAAGCGGTGCACCAGCAGCTGCGCGAGCGCGAGCAGGCCGGCGATGGCGCCCCCGAGCAGCATGCCGGCGACGATGTCGATCGGGAAATGCACGCCCACGTAGACGCGCGCCCAGCCCGTGACCGCCGCCAGCGCCAGCAGCGGCACGCCCAGCCTGCGCAGGCCGGGGCGCAGCAGGAAGGCCAGCGCCACCATGAACATCACGGTCGCGTGCGTGCTGGGCAGCGAGCCGCGGCCGGCGTGCTCGATGTAGGCAGGAGCAAGCCCGAGGACGAACGGGCGGGGCGTGTTCAGCGCCAGCGCGATCGCGTGGGAAGCCATCGATGCGAGGCCGGAGAAGGCCGCGACGATGAACAGATAGGCGCGTTCGGCGCGATGCCGCCACAGCGCGAAGACGAGCACGCCCGCGCACAGCCAGCTGCCCCAGAGCGCAAAGGCGGATGCGAAGGACAGCACCCACGGCGTGGGCTGGCTGCCGGCGGTGAGCCACTGGAAAAGCGTGATGTTCAGTGCGTTCATGACGCCACCTTCATGGGCGTGGTCGGGAACTGGAAAACGGCGGGCGAACGAAGCCACGCGGCGCCACGGGCGCAGCAGGAGAAACTTGACATGGTCGGACCTTTCGACAGGGAAGAGAAAGCCCGCTGCGAGGCGCAGCGGACCACCCGACGCGCGAGGCGTCGTGTCTCAAGTGACGGAAGGTGGGGCGACGGTAGGCGGCAGTCGACGCCAGGGTTGCGCCGGAGGTGGCGCGCCGCCGTGTGGCGGGACGTGTTCGGGCACTTCGCGCGCGATGGGAACGGCGAGCCGCGCGACGGCCAGTGCCAGCGGCAGCATCGCGAGCACCATCGCCATCAGCATGCCCAGCGCGAGGTCGAAGGCATCGGGGTGGTCGATGCTCGCGGCGGCCTGGGCGAACAGCGTGGTCTCGCGGTCGGACTGATGATCCGCGCGGTCGTCGGCCTCGAACTGGGTGGTGTCGCTGGCGCTGCGCACGCGCAGCATCGGCTCGTCTTCCAGCCCGTCGCAGCGGAAGTGGGCCGCGATGAAGGGCTGCAGAAAAATCAGCAGCATGCCCGCGACGCACCACGCCTTGTGGTGTGCCTCGACGAAACGGCGAACGCGCGCGAGCAGCAGCATGCGCGAATGCTAGGAGGCTCGTGTGAACCGAACCTGATCGTGCGGGTCAGCATCCCGCAAGGTTGAAGATGACGCGCGTGTGAAGGGTTCCTGGGGCGAGGGGCCGTCGACCCTGTGCCGGCGGCCCTACCCGGGCAGGGCCGCCTCCGGCTGGCAGCGGCCGGGGCGTACTGTCTCGCCTACTGCGAGACGGGCTTCAGGTAGATCTCGACGCGGCGGTTCTGCGTGCGCCCGTCCTCGGTGGCGTTGCTCGTCACGGGCTGGGTCTGGCCTCGTCCTTCGGTCGTGAGGCGCGCGCTCTTCACGCCATGGTCGACCAGGTAGGCGCCCACGCTCTGCGCGCGGCGCTGCGACAGCGCCATGTTGTGCTCGGCATTGCCGGTGCTGTCCGTGTGGCCGACGACGCGTGCGTTGATGCTGGGCTCCTGCGCGATCGTCTGGGCCACGCCGTCGAGGACATTGCGGAAAGATGGCTTGATGGTGGCGCTGTCGGTGTCGAAGGTCACCTGGCTGGGGATGTTGAGCTTCAGCGAGCCGTCGGGCTGATCGATGATCTGCGTGCCGGTGTCGGCGGTCTGGCTGCTGAGCTTGTTGCGGATGGTGGACCAGTTGTAGCCGACACCTGCGCCAACGGCGGCGCCGACTGCCGCGCCGATGGCTGTGCTCTTCCTGTCGCGGCCGATGAGGTTTCCCACACCCGCGCCTACCGCCGCGCCGGCACCGGTGCCGACGGCCGTATGGGTTGCTTGCTCGGATGCGCAGCCTGCGAGGAGCGCCGCGACGATGGCGAGCGAGGTCATTGTGATTTTCATGTTCTTCCCTTTTCGATGTTTCTGATCCGGATCGGCGACGTCCGCGGTCTGCCGCGCCGGCGCTCGATCCGAAGGGAACAACTCATGCACGCTCACTCCGGCCGACAGCGTTGGCCTCGCGGAGGCCGCGAAGCCTCATCTCTTTCATTCCGTCGTGAAATAGGTCTCGCGCCGTACGGCTCGTCACACATCCGGGTGAACATTCGTCAACTGCGTTGCGGCGCGGGCGTTGGTCGCTGCATGCACGTGCTTTCGTGCGATCCACAAGGAGCGATCTTGAAGAAGACCCTTTTCCTGCTGGCGGCCAGTTCCGTCCTTGCCGTCTCCGCCTTTGCTCAACAGCCATCCGCTCCCGCGACTACCGCCCCTGCAGCCACATCGCCCGCTGCCGCCGCGCCCGCCCCGGCAGCGACCAAGCCCGCCGCAGCACCTGCCGCCGCCGCTCCCGCGGCGGTACCCGCCGCCGGCCAGGTGTGGGTCAACGGCAAGGTCTATCACTGCGCCAACGACAAGTACTTCGGCAAGACCAAGCGCGGCTCGTACATGTCCGAAGCCGATGCGAAGGCCAAGGGCGCGCACGCCGCCCACGGCAAAGCTTGCTGAGCATCGAGGCCACGTGAAAAGCGCCCCTGACGGGGCGCTTTCTCCTTGGCACAGCGGAAGGCCTTGCGCCCTCTACAGCGGGGCGGCAGGTCCTAGAACACGAACGGTATGAAGCGCCGCGTGCCGCGCATGTACGCGCGGTAGTCGTCGCCGAAGTGCGCGATGCATTCCTGCTCGTCGCGCAGGGCGGTCATGAACAGCAGCAACGTGGCCGCGAGCACCAGTGCCAGCGTGAGCCAGGTGAACTGCTTGAGGAAGGCGCCCCAGGCCAGCAGCATCAGCGCGGTGTACATGGGGTGGCGGATGTAGCGGAAGGCGCCGCTGCTGACGATGGCCGATGTCTTCTCGAAGCCGTACAGGGCCGGATCGTCGTTGCGCGCGTCGCCGGGCTTGCCCTGCGCCTTGAGCAGCCGCACCGCGTGTATCGGCAGCCAGATCGACAGCACGAAGAAGAGCGAGGAGATGATCTGCCTGGCCGAGAACGGATCGTCATGCCACACGGGCAGGTTCAGCACGATCAGCACCAGCATGCATTCCCACGCGAAGAAGCGGTAGAAGCCGTGCGAGCCCGGCTGGCTCAGCGGGCCGCGCGACACGTACAGCAGCGCGGCCGTGCCGGCGACGAGGAGGAAGATCTGGATCCAGAAGAGCATGGCCGGCGAATTTACACGGCCCGAAGGCTCAGCCCGAAATAGAGAAGCCGCCGTCAACGGGAATTGCGGTTCCCGTCACGTAGTCCGACGCGGTGCTCGCCAGGAACACTGCGGTGCCGGCGATGTCGCCCGGCTGGCCCCATCGGCCGGCGGCGGCTCGGGCCTTCACGCGCTCGTACAGTCCCGGGATCTGGCTGCGTGCGCCGTCGGTCAGCTCGGTCTCGAACCAGCCCGGCAGGATCGCGTTGACCTGGATGTTGTCCGCCGCCCAGGAGAGCGCCGTCGACTTGGTGAGCTGCACGATGCCCGCCTTGCTCGCCGCATAGGCCGGGGCGTAGGGCGCGCCGAAGATCGACATCATCGAGCCGATGTTGATGATCTTGCCGCCGCCCGCGGCCTTCAGGTGCGGATGCGCGGCGCGGCTGCACAGGAAGGCGCTGGTGAGGTTGGTGTCCATCACCTTGTGCCACTCGTCCAGCGCGAGCTGGTCGACGGGCTTGCGCACCGTGGTGCCTGCGTTGTTGATGAGGATGTCGAGCCGGCCGCAGCGTGCGGCGGCGTCGTCGAAGAGCTTGCTCACCGAGGCCTCGTCGCTCACGTCGGCCTCGAGCGCGAAGCTGTCGCTGCCCAGCGCCCTCAATGCCTCGACTGCCGCGGCCGACTTCTGCGCGTTGCGCGCCGCGACGATGACGCGGGCGCCGGCCTTGGCCAGCCCCTGCGCCATGCCGAGGCCGATGCCTCCGTTGCCGCCCGTGACGAGCGCGACTTTGCCGGTGAGGTCGAACATGGAGGACTGGGAAGACGACGAAGAGGACATCAGGCGGTGGCCGAGGCGGCGGGTGCTTCGGGCTTCTTGGAAACGAGGGTCAGGATATCGTAGCTGGCGACCAGCTCGCCGTCCTGGTTCGTCACTTCAACGTCCCATGCCACCACGCCCTGGCCCTGGCCGCTCGCGTCCTTCTTGTTGCGGTCGATCTTGCGCTTGCAGGTCAGGCGCGCGCGGATGGTGTCGCCGATGGCCACGGGCTTGGTGAAGCGCAGCGTGTCCAGGCCGTAGTTGGCCAGCACCGGCCCCGGCGCGGGCGACACGAACAGGCCCGCGGCCGCCGACAGCACGAAGTAGCCGTGCGCGATGCGCTTGCCGAAGGGCGATTCCTTGGCCGCCACCTCGTCGAAGTGCATGTAGAAGTAGTCGCCCGAGATGCCGCCGAAGGCCACGATGTCGGCCTCGCTCACGGTGCGGCGGTGCGTGAGCAGCGAATCGCCGACGCGCAGGTCCTCGAAGTAGCGGCGGAAGGGGTGCACCTCGCTCTCGCGCACGGCAGCGCCGCGCACGTGCTCGCCGGTGATGGCGGCCAGCATGGTGGGCGAGCCCTGCACGGCGGTGCGCTGCAGGTAGTGCTTCACCGCGCGCAGGCCGCCGAGCTCCTCGCCGCCGCCCGCGCGGCCCGGGCCGCCGTGCTTGAGCTGCGGCAGCGGCGAGCCGTGGCCGGTCGATTCGGCGGCGGCCTCGCGGTCGAGCACCAGCAGGCGGCCGTGCCAGGCGGCGGCCACCGGAATCGCCTTGGCGGCGGTGGCCGGATCGCGCGTGACCAGCGTGCCGACCAGGCTGCCGCGGCCGCGCGCGGCCAGCGCCAGCGCCTCGTCGATGCCGTCGTAGGGCATCAGCGTGCTGACGGGGCCGAAGGCTTCCACGTCGTGCGCTGCGTCGTGCTCGAGCGGCTTGCGGCTCAGCAGCAGCGTGGGTGCGAAGAAGGCACCTTCGCCCACGCCGTCGCCCACGGGCGAGAAGCCGTCGCGCTCGCCGTAGACCAGCTCGGCACCCTTGAGCAGCGTCGCCACGCGCTCGGCCACGTCGGCCTGCTGGTCGCGCGAGGCCAGCGCCCCCATGCGCACTTCCTCGCGCGAGGGGTCGCCCACGACCGTCTTCGCGAGCCGCGCGCGCAGGCGCTCGGCCACCGCGTCGAGGTGCTGGCGCGGCACGATCGCGCGGCGGATGGCCGTGCACTTCTGGCCGGCCTTGATGGTCATCTCGCGCGCCACTTCCTTCACGAAGAGATCGAACTCCTCGTCGTCGGGCGTCACGTCGGGCGCGAGGATCGCGCAGTTCAGCGAGTCGGCCTCGGCGTTGAACGGGATCGACTGGCGCACGATGTTCGGATGCACGCGCAGCTTCGCGGCGGTGTCGGCCGAGCCGGTGAAGGTGACCACGTCGGGCCCTTCGAGCCGGTCGAGCAGGTCGCCCGTGCTGCCGATGACCAGCTGCAGCGCACCCTCGGGCAGGATGCCCGACTGCACGATCAGCCGCACCAGCGCTTCTGTGAGGTAGCTGGTGGCCGTGGCCGGCTTGCCGATGCAGGGCATGCCCGCGAGGAAGCTGGGCGCGAACTTCTCGAGCAGGCCCCACACCGGGAAGTTGAACGCGTCGATGTGCACCGCCACGCCGCCGCGCGGCACCAGGATGTGCGTGCCCGCGAAGCCGCCCTTCTTGCCCAGCGGGAAGGCCGGGCCTTCGTGCACCAGGTTGCCTGAGGGAAGCTCGTTGGTGCCGATGCCGGCATAGGCGCTCAGCGTGCCGGCGCCGCCTTCGATGTCGATCCAGCTGTCGGCGCGCGTCGCGCCCGTGTGGGCCGAGATGGCGTAGAGCGTTTCCTTGTTCGCGGCGAGGAACTTGGCCAGGGCCTTCAGGCGCTCGGCGCGCTGCTGGAAGTCGAGCTTCATGAGCGCGGGAATGCCGGTGCGGCGCGCGTACGCCAGCGCCTCGGCGAAGTCGATGGCCTCGGCGTGCGTGGCGGTCACGGGCTTGCCGTTGACGGCGCTGCGCAGCTGCTGCGCGGCCTGCTGGCCGATCCAGCGGCCGGCGATGTAGCTTTGGAGGGTGGTGGTCATGGTGCGTGTCCTTTCGCGGTGTCTGTCTTGCTCCTTCCCCCTCTGGGGGAAGGCGGGGATGGGGGCAAGCGGCATCGGTTCGGCGCAGTGCCTTTTCGGCCGCCGCATGCCCCCACCCCGGCCCTCCCCCAGCGGGGGAGGGAGGAATTCAGCTCACTCCTTCTTGCCGATACCCAGGTACGTATCGATGATCCTTTGGTCGTGCAGCAGGTCGCGCGCCTTGCCTTCGAGCGCCACGGCGCCCATTTCCAGCACATAGGCGCGGTCGGCCACCTGCAGCGCGGCGCGGGCGTTCTGTTCCACCAGCAGCACCGACACGCCGTGGCTGCGCAGCTGCGACACCACGCGCAGCACCTCGCGCACCACCAGCGGGGCGAGGCCCAGCGAGGGCTCGTCGAGCATCAGCAGGCGCGGCCGCGCCATCAGCGCGCGGCCGATGGCCAGCATCTGGCGTTCGCCGCCCGAGAGCGTCGATGCCATCTGCGCGCGGCGTTCCTTCAGGCGCGGGAAGATGGCGAAGATCTCGTCCATGCGCGCGCGCTGGTCGCGCTTGCCCTTGCGCCACTGGTAGAAGCCGCCGAGCAGCAGGTTGTCTTCGACCGACATCTCGCCGAACAGCTCGCGCCGCTCGGGCACCAGCGCGACGCCGCGTGCCACCATGGTCTCGACGCTGGGGCGCGAGACGCGCTCGCCGTCCAGCAGCAGCTGGCCGCTGGAAGGCAGCAGGCCCATCGCCGCGCACAGCAGCGTGGTCTTGCCGGCGCCGTTGGGGCCGATGACGGTGACGATCTCGCCCTCGTTCACCTGCAGGCGCACGCTGTGCACCGCTTCCACGGTGCGGTAGGCCACGCAGAAGCCGTCGAGTTGAAGCAATGGGTGGCTCATCGTGCGTCTTCCAGCAGTTCGTCGTCGGCCCCGCCCAGATAGGCTTCGAGCACGCGCGGATTGGCCTGCACTTCGGCGGGCGTGCCGGTGGCGATGACGGTGCCGAACTCGAGCACCGTGATGCGGTCGGCGAGGTTCATCACGAACTCCATGTCGTGTTCCACCACCAGGATGCCCAGGCCCTCGGCGCGCAGCTGCGCGAGCAGTTCCGAGAGGGCGCGCTTCTCCAGGTGGCGCAGGCCGGCGGCGGGTTCGTCGAGCAGCAGCACCGAGGGCTGGCCGGCGAGCGCGCGGGCGATTTCCACCACGCGCTGCTGGCCGAGCGAGAGCGATGCGGCAGGCGTGTCGGCATGCGCGCCGAGGCCGCAGCGTTCGATCTGCTTGCGGGCTTCGGCCATCAGCGCGGCCTCTTCCGCGCGGTCCAGGCGCAGCATGGCCGACAGCCAGCCGCGCTTCGCGCGCAGGTGGGCACCGAGCGCCACGTTCTCGACCACGCTGCGCTGGCCGAGCAGCCGCACGTGCTGGAAGGTGCGGCCCAGGCCCAGCGATGCGAAGGCGCGCGAGGGCTTGCCCGACATGGGCTGGCCCACCAGGCGCACTTCGCCGGTCGTCGGATCGTCCACGCCCGAGATCATGTTGAAGAAGGTGCTCTTGCCGGCGCCGTTGGGGCCGATGAGGGCATGCACCTCGCCGGCCTTCAGCGTCATCGAGATGTCGTTGTTGGCCACCAGGCCGCCGAAGCGCTTGCTCACGCCGTCGGCCTGCAGCAGCAGCGTGCCGGCGGCCGGCACCGCGCGCTGCGCGAGCTGCACGTTGGTCGATGCGGCGGGGCCGGCACCGGCCGCACGCGGCACTTCGCGCACCCAGCGGCGCGACAGCCGCGCGAGCGTGGGCCACAGGCCGTCGGCGAAGCGCTGCAGCACGAAGAGCATCAAGAGGCCGAACACCACCACTTCGAAGTTGCCGCTGGTGCCCAGCAGCGCGGGCAGCACGTCCTGCAGCTTTTCCTTCAGCAGCGTGATCAGCGTGGCTCCCAGTACCGCGCCCCAGAGGTGGCCCGCGCCGCCGACCACCGCCATGAACAGCATCTCGATGCCGATGTTCAGGTTGAAGGGCGTGGGGTTCACGAAGCGCTGCATGTGGGCATAGAGCCAGCCAGAGATGGCCGCGAGCAGGGCCGCCAGCACGAAGAGCTTGATGCGGTGGCGCGCAGTGTCCACGCCCATCGACTCGGCCATCAGCCGGCCGCCCTTGAGCGCGCGGATGGCGCGGCCCTCGCGCGAGTCGAGCAGGTTGTGCATGGCCCACAGCGCCAGCAGCAGCACCGCCCAGATCACCACGCCCAGCATGCGCGGCGTGGCGAAGGAAAAGCCCGCCACCACCAGCGGCGGAATGCCGGTGATGCCGGTCTGGCCGCCGAGGAACTCCATGTTGCCCAGCAGGAAGTACAGGCTCAGGCCCCAGGCGATGGTGCACAGCGGCAGATAGTGGCCCGAGAGCTTGAGCGTGACCGCGCCGAGCGCCCAGGCCAGCGCGAAGGTCAGCGCCAGACCGAGCAGCAGGCCCAGCCACGGCACCAGCGCCGAGCCCGCGAGGCCGCCGAGCCAGCCGGCGGCGGTGGGCGAGGTGCAGATCCATGCGGTGGCGTAGGCGCCCATGCCGACGAAGGCGGCCTGGCCGAACGAGGTCATGCCGCCCACGCCGGTCAGCAGCACCAGGCCCACGGCCACCAGCGCGTACAGGCCGATGTTGCTGAGCACGCTGACGGTGAACTCGGGCAGCCAGCCCCAGGCCAGCGCGAGCGCGACGATGAAGACGAGGGTGAGCACGCGCGGCGTCACCAGCGGGCGGCTTTCGGGTGCCGCACTGGCGGCTGCGGGAGCGGTGGTCGGTGAAGACGGGTTCATTCCTCGTCCTCCACGTGATGGCTGTTCAGCGAGCGCCACAGCAGCACCGGAATGATCAGGGTGAAGACCAGCACTTCCTTGTATGCGCTGGCCCAGAAGGAAGAGAAGGCCTCCAGCAGCCCCACCAGCAGCGCGCCCGCGAGCGCCAGCGGATAGCTCGCCAGCCCGCCGACGATGGCGGCCACGAAGCCCTTCAGGCCGATCAGGAAGCCGGTGTCGTAGTAGACCGTGGTGATCGGTGCGATCAGCAGGCCCGAGATGGCGCCGATGACGGCCGCCAGCGCGAAGCTCAGGTCGCCCGAGAGCTCGGTGGGAATGCCCGACAGCCGCGCGCCCACGCGGTTGATGGCGGTGGCGCGCAGCGCCTTGCCGACCATCGAGCGGCCGAAGAACCAGAACATCGCGATCACCAGCACCAGCGTGACGCCGACCACCACCAGCGACTGGCCGTTGACCGGAATGCCGCCGAGGTCGAAGCGCATTTCAGAGAACGCGCTGGTGCGCGAGCCCTCGGCGCCGAAGAAGAAGAGGCCCAGGCCGACCAGCACGCCATGCAGCGCCACCGACACGATCAGCAGCATCAGCACGCTGGCATCCGCCAGCGGGCGGTAGGCGACGCGGTACAGCAGCGGGCCCAGCGGCGCGATCAGCACCAGCGTGGCGATCGACTGCATTGCGAGCGAGGTAGGCTTGAAGCCGAGCACCAGTACCGCGGCGATGGCCGGGAAAGCCACGCACCAGGTCAGCGCCGAGCGCCAGTCGACGGTGGCGCCGCGCTTCCAGCGCCAGGCCTCCACCACCAGCACGATGGCGGCAAGCGCCAGCAGCAGCCATAGCGTGGAGGGCGCGCGCCCGCCCTGCAGCGCGGCCATCGACAGCGCACCGAAGGCGACGAACTCGCCCTGCGGGATGAAGATCACGCGCGTGACCGAAAACACCAGCACCAGCGCGAGCGCCATCAGTCCGTAGACCGCGCCGTTCACGATGCCGTCCTGCCCCAGCAAAAGGGCAATCTGCAAATCCATATAAAACCCTCGGGCTCGGCCCTTGTATCGAGTCAGTGCGTTGCGTTGCTCCTTCCCCCTCTGGGGGAAGGTTGGGATTGGGGGCACTCCCGCGCTCAATGCTGCGCGAAGTTCAATGCCGTCGAGCCCCCACCCCGGCCCTCCCCCAGCGGGGGAGGGAGAAAGCGCGGGATCAGGGCTGGTATTTCCAGGCGCCGTTCTCGATCTTGACCATGACACGTGCACGCTGGTCCAGGCCCAGGTGGTCCTGTGCGGTCATGTTGAACACGCCATGCGCGCCGGCCACTTCCTTGGTCTGCTCCAGCGCGTCGCGCAGTGCGGCACGGAACTCGGGCGTGCCGGGCTGGGCCTTCTTCAGCGCGACGGGCACGGCCGAGCTCATCAGCAGGCCGGCGTCCCAGGCGTGGCCGCCGAAGGTAGAGACCGAGCCCTTGCCGTAGGCGGCTTCATAGGCGGACACATAGGCGAGCGCGGACTTCTTCACCGGGTTGCTGGCGGGCAGCTGGTCGGCCACGAGCACCGGGCCTGCGGGCAGGAAGGTGCCTTCCACGTCCTTGCCGCCCACGCGCAGGAAGTCGGCGTTGGCCACGCCGTGGGTCTGGTACATCTTGCCGGTGTAGCCGCGTTCCTTCAGCGTCTTCTGAGGCAGCGCGGCCGGCGTGCCGGAGCCGGCGACCAGCACCGCGTCGGGCTTGGCGGCCATGATCTTCAGGGCCTGGCCTGTCACCGAGGTGTCGGTGCGGGCATAGCGCTCGTTGGCCACGATCTTGATCTTCTTCAGGTCGGCGGCCTTGGCGAACTCCTGCGACCAGCCTTCGCCGTAGGCGTCGGAGAAGCCGATGAAGGCGACGGTCTTCACGCCATTGGCGGCCATGTGCTCGGCGATGGCCAGCGACATCATGATGTCGTTCTGCGGCGTCTTGAACACCCACTTCTTCTTGGCGTCCATCGGCTCGATGATGCGCGCCGACGCGGCCACCGAGATCATCGGCGTCTGCGCCTCGCTGGCCACGTCGATCATGGCGAGCGAGGCCGGCGTGGTGGTCGAGCCCAGGATCACGTCGACCTTGTTCTCGGCGATGAGCTTGCGCGTGTTGTTGACGGCCGCGGTGGTGTCGGAGGCGTCGTCAAGCACGATGTAGTTGATCTTCTGCCCGCCGATCGTCTTGGGCATCAGCGAGATGGTGTTCTTCTCGGGGATGCCCAGCGAGGCTGCCGGGCCGGTGGCCGAGATGGTCACGCCGACGTTCACGTCGGCCCAGGCCGCGAGGGCCGTGGCGCACAGGGCGGCGGTCAGCAGGGGCTTGAAGAATTTCATGGTTGGTTTGTCTCCGTTTGAAATGAAAGTTGAGGCCTGAAGTATCTCAGCGCTCGTCGAAGGAAAGCGTGACGCGTTCGGTCAGCGGGTGTGCCTGGCAGGTCAGTACGAAGCCCGCGGCGACTTCATTCTTGTCGAGCGCGAAGTTTCTTTCCATGCGGACTTCCCCGTCCACGCACTTCGCGCGGCAGGTGCCGCACACGCCCGAGGTGCATGAGAACGGCACCTCGAGCCCCGCGGCCGATGCCGCATCGAGGATGCTGGGCTGGCCTTCGGTGAAGGTGATCTCGCGCTGCAGCCCGTCGCGCACGATGACGATGCGCGCCTGCTTGGCGTCACCGGGCTGGGCTTCGTGCACCACCGCGCCCACCTGCGTGGCCGAGGGCAGGGCGACGCCGAAGCGCTCGATGTGGATGCGGTCTTCCGGCACGCCGGCCGCCAGCAGCGCGGCCTCGGCTTCGTCGTTCATCTGGAAGGGGCCGCACACGTAGACATGGTCGATGTCCGCTGCAGGCACCACGCTCGCGAGGAACTCGCCGATCTTCTCGCGGTTCATCACGCCGAAGCCCAGCGGCGAATCGGTGTGCTCGTCGGAGAACACATGCTGCAGCACGAGGCGCGTCATGTAGCGGTTCTTCAGGTCCTCGATTTCTTCCTTGAACATCGTGGACTGCAGCTGGCGGTTGCCGTAGATCAGCGTGAAGCGGCTGTGCGGCTCGCGCGCGAGCACCGTCTTCATGATCGACAGGATGGGCGTGATGCCGCTGCCGCCGGCAATGCCGACGTGATGGCGCGCCGAGCCCGGCTCGATGGGCACGAAGAAGCGGCCCTGCGGCGCCATCACCTGCAGGGTGTCGCCGGGCTTCAGGCTCGCGTTGATCCAGTTGGAGAACACGCCGCCGAGCACCTTGCGCACGCCGACGCGCAGCTCGCCGTCGTCGAGGCCGGCGCAGATCGAGTAGGAGCGGCGCAAGTCCTGGCCGTCGATGTCGTGGCGCAGCGTGAGGTACTGGCCCTGCGTGAAGCCGAAGACCTGCTGCAGATCGGCCGGCACCTCGAAGGAGACGATGACGGCCTCGGCCGTGTCGGGCTCGATGGCCTTCACGCGCAGGGGATGGAAGAGGGTGCTCATCGCGGGGGAAGTCTCAGATGGGTTTGAAGTGTTCGAAAGGCTCCTTGCACGCCATGCAGCGGTACAGGGCCTTGCAGGCGGTGGAGCCGAAGGCCGACAGCCGCTCGGTGCGCTCGCTCGCGCAGCGCGGGCAGGCGATGCGCTCGCCGGCGATGCGGCCGAAGAGCCTGATCGGCATGGCCGTGTTGGCGGCCTGCTCCGCGTTCAGGTGCGCGGGCGGCGCGATGCCGTAGGCCCTGAGCTTGGCGAGGCCCTCGTCGCTGATCCAGTCGCTGGTCCAGGCAGGCGCGCGGCGCAGGGTGGCGCGCGCGCGGCCGAGGCCGGCCTGCTCGACGGCGGCCAGCACGTCGTGCTCGATGGCCTCTGTCGCGGGGCAGCCGGAGTAGGTCGGCGTGAGCACGATCTCCAGGCCGTCGTCGTGCTCGATCACCTCGCGCACGATGCCGAGGTCGCACACCGACACGGCCGGCACCTCGGGGTCGGGCACGGTGTGCAGCACCGCCCATGCGGCATCGACGCGCGAGGCCAGGGCGTTCACCACACGCCTCCGGGGAAGGTGCGCTGCAGGTGCTGCATCTCCGCGAGGATGTAGCCCATGTGCTCGCTGTGCACGCCGTGCTTGCCGGTGCTGCGGAAGGCGGCTTCCCTGGGCATGGCGAGGCCGGCGGCGTCCAGCACCTGCTGCATCTCGGCGAGCCAGGGCTCGCGCAGTTCGCTCCATGCCGGGCCGAGGCCGCTCGCGCTGGCAGCGGCATCCACTTCGTCGCTGAAGAACAGCTCGGGCATGTAGAGCCACAACTGCTTCAGCGCCTTCTCGGTGCGGCGGCGCGATTCCTCGGTGCCGTCGCCCAGCCGCACCACCCAGTCGCCCGAGTGTTGCTGGTGGTAGCGCGCTTCCTTCAGCGCCTTGCCGGCGATGGCGGCCACCTCGGGGTCGTTCGACGCGGCCAGGCGCTGCCACAGCAGCTTCAGCAGCGTGGACACCATGGTGTTGCGCACCACGGCGAAGGCGAAGTCGCCGCGCGGCAGCTCGGCGATGGTGAGGTTGAAGTAGTCGCGCTCGTCGCGCAGGTAGGCGAGCTGGTCCTCGTCATGCTCGCGGCCGGCGCCTTCGAGCTTGCCGGCGTGCGTGAGCAGCGCGCGGGCCTGGCCGACGAGGTCGAGCGCGATGTTGGCCATCGCGATGTCTTCCTCCAGCACGGGCGCGTGGCCGCACCATTCGCCCAGGCGCTGCGCGAGCACCAGGCAGGTGTCTCCGATGCGCAGCAGGTATTGCACGGCGGGCGTGCGGTTCAGTTCGATCGATGCTTGCATGGGGCGGCGCTCACATGTGGTCGACCGACTTGGGCAGCGCGTAGAAGGTCGGGTGGCGGTACACCTTGTCCTCGGCCGGATCGAAGAACATGTCCTTGTCGCCCGGATCGCTGGCCACGATCTGGTCGGAGCGCACCACCCAGATGCTGCTGCCTTCCTGGCGGCGGGTGTACACGTCGCGCGCCATCTGGATCGCCATCTTCGGGTCGGCGGCGTGCAGGCTGCCGCAGTGCTTGTGGTCCAGGCCGGCCTTGCTGCGCACGAACACTTCCCACAGGGGCCACTCTTGCTTCTGTTCGACGGTCATGCCGCCTCCTTCATAGGTTGTTTGTTGGCGTGGGCCAGCGCGGCTTCGCGCACCCATGCGCCGTCTTCCCAGGCGTCGACGCGGGCCTGCAGGCGTTCGCGGTTGCAGGGGCCGTCGCCGCCGATCACGCGCCAGAACTCGCTCCAGTCGATGGCGCCGAAGTCGTGCGCCTGGCGCTCTTCGTTCCACTTGAGGTCGGGGTCGGGCAGGGTCACGCCGAGGATGCGGGCCTGCTCCACGGTGGCGTCGACGAACTTCTGGCGCAGCTCGTCGTTGCTGAAGCGCTTGATGCCCCAGCGCATCGACTGCGCGCTGTTGGGCGACTGGTCGTCCGGCGGGCCGAACATCATGATCGAGGGCCACCACCAGCGGTTGACCGCGTCCTGCACCATGGCCTTCTGCGCCTCGGTGCCGTGGGTCATCATGGTCAGCAGCGACTCGTAGCCCTGGCGCTGGTGGAAGCTCTCCTCGCGGCAGATGCGGATCATGGCGCGCGCATACGGCGCGTACGAGCAGCGGCAGATCGGCACCTGGTTCATGATGGCCGCGCCGTCCACCAGCCAGCCGATGGTGCCCATGTCGGCCCAGGTCAGCGTGGGGTAGTTGAAGATCGAGCTGTACTTGGCCTTGCCGCTGTGCAGCGCCTCGAACATCTGGTCGCGCGAGGTGCCCAGCGTCTCGGCCGCGGCATACAGGTAGAGGCCGTGACCGCCCTCGTCCTGCACCTTGGCCAGCAGGATGGCCTTGCGCTTGAGCGTGGGCGCGCGGCTGATCCAGTTGCCCTCGGGCAGCATGCCGACGATTTCCGAGTGCGCGTGCTGGCTGATCTGGCGCACCAGCGTCTTGCGGTAGTGCTCGGGCATCCAGTCCTTCGCCTCGATGAAGTCGCCGGCGTCGATGTGCGCGTCGAAGCGCTCCTCGAGGCGCATCTCCTCTGCGGAGCGCACGGCCTTCTGCTTGCCGTCGCCCGCGTCCTTGCCCATGGTGTCCATTGCCTGGGTGTACATGTGCGTGTCCTTTCGGTCGGTGTTGGAAGTGGCTTGTGTCAGCGCGGGCGTGTGTCGATCACGCGGCGCGCCTTGCCGGTCTGGGTGCGTTCCATCTCGTCGGGGCCGTGCACCACCACGCGGGTGGAGATGCCGATGAGCGTCTTCACGCGGTGCTGCAGCCAGTCGCCGATGGCGGCGCGGTCGGCCGATGCGACATCCGCGGGCTTGAGCTCGCAGTGGATCTCGACCTGGTCGAGCTTGTCGGCGCGGCTCACGTGCACCTGGTAGAGGCCCGAGAGCGCCTGGTGCGCGAGCACGATTTCTTCCACCTGCGTGGGGAACACGTTGACGCCGCGGATGATCATCATGTCGTCGCTGCGCCCGACGATCTTGCCCATGCGGCGGAACGAGCGCGAGGTGGGCGGCAGGAGGCGCGTGAGGTCGCGCGTGCGGTAGCGGACGATGGGCATGGCCTCCTTGCTCAGCGAGGTGAAGACGAGCTCGCCTTCCTCTCCGTCGGCCTTCAGCTCGCCGGTCTCGGGGTCGATGATCTCGGGGTAGAAGTGGTCTTCCCAGATCACGGGGCCGTCCTTGCTCTCCACGCATTCGCTGGCCACGCCCGGGCCCATCACTTCGCTGAGGCCGTAGATGTCGACCGCGTCGATGCCGGCCCTGGCCTCGATGTCGCGGCGCATGGCTTCGGTCCACGGCTCGGCGCCGAAGATGCCTACCTTGAGCGAGCTCTCCTTCGCGTCGAGCCCCTGGCGCTCGAACTGCTCGATGATCACCTGCATGTAGCTGGGCGTGACCATGATGATGTCGGGCTTGAAGTCCTGGATGAGCTGCACCTGCTTCTCGGTCTGGCCGCCCGACATGGGGATGACGGTGCAGCCCGCGCGCTCGGCGCCGTAGTGCGCGCCCAGGCCGCCGGTGAAGAGGCCGTAGCCGTACGACACGTGCACCATGTCGCCGGGCCGGCCGCCCGCGGCGCGGATGGAGCGGGCGACGAGGTCGGCCCAGGTGTCGATGTCCTGCAGCGTGTAGCCCACCACGGTCGGCTTGCCGGTGGTGCCGGAGGAGGCGTGGATGCGCGCGACCTTCTCGCGCGGCACGGCGAACATGCCGAAGGGGTAGTTGTCGCGCAGGTCGCTCTTCACCGTGAACGGGAACTTCGACAGGTCGGCCAGCGACTTCAGGTCGTCGGGGTGCACGCCCTTGGCGTCGAAGGCGCGGCGGTAGTGCGGCACGTTGTCGTAGGCGCGCTGCAGCGTGGCGCGCAGGCGGGCGAGCTGCAGCGCGGCGATCTCGTCGCGGCTGGCGGTTTCGATGGGCTCGAGCTCGCCGGGGGCGGGGCGTTTGACTGTCATTTCGTGTTTCCTCAGGCGGCTGCTGCGGTGGGCGGAACGGCCGGGCGGCCCTTGGCGGTGTAGGAGCGGCCGCGGAAGATCGCGACGCGCTCGCCGCGCTGGTTGGTGATTTCGGTGTCGTACACGCCGGTGCGACCGGCCTTCGACACCTCGTGGCAGCGCGCGGTGAGCACGTCGCCCTCGCGCGCGGGTGCGATGAAGTCGATGGCGAAGCCCGAGGCCACGGTCAGCTCGTCGTAGGAGTTGCAGGCGAAAGCGAAGGTGGAGTCGGCCAGGGTGGCCATGAAGCCGCCGTGGCAGATGGCGTGGCCGTTGAGCATGTCGGGGCGCACGCGCATCTCGATGGTGGCCTGGCCGGGGCCGACCTCCACGATGCGCATGCCCAGGCCCTTGCTGGCGTTGTCGTTGGCGAACATGCCGTCGCGGACGTACTCGGCCGTCTGCTGGGGCGTGCGTTGCTGGTTGTTGTCGGTCATGGCTTCAGCGGTCCTTGAAGACGGGCGCGCGCTTGGCGCGGAAGGCTTCCACGCCTTCGCGGTAGTCATTGGCGTTGCCCATCTCGCGCTGGATGCGGGCTTCCTCGGCCAGCGCCGCGCCCAGGTCCATGTGCTGCGCGGCGGCCATGGCCTCGCGGGTGGCGACGAGGGCGCGCGTGGGCATGCCGGCGAGCTTCGATGCGAGCGCGGCTGCCGTTTCGGCGAGCGCTGCGTCGTCCACGCACTGCCAGATCAGGCCGATGCGCACGGCTTCCTCGGCGGGCAGCTTGTCGCCGAGCATCGCGATGCCCAGCGCGCGCGCCGAGCCCACGAGGCGCGGCAGCAGCCAGGTGCCGCCGGTGTCGGGCACGAGGCCGATCTTGGTGAAGGCCTGGATGAAGCTTGCCGAGCGCGCGGCCACCACGAGGTCGCAGCACAGCGCGAGGTTGGCGCCCGCGCCGGCGGCCACGCCGTTGACGGCGGCGATGACCGGCACCGGCATCGAGCGCAGTCGTGCGACCAGAGGGGCGTACCAGGTGGAGATGACGTGGCCCAGGTCCTTGGGCGCGGCGCCGGGCGTCGGGTCGGGTGCGACCGACGGGTCGGCCAGGTCCTGACCCGCGCAGAAGGCGCGGCCGGCGCCCGTGAGCACCACGCAGCGCACGCTCTCGTCGGCTGCCGCGGCTTCCAGCTCGGCCATCAGCGCTTCATGCAATTGCGTCGTGAAGCTGTTGAGGGCGGCCGGCCGGTTCAGGCTCAGCGTGCGGACGGCACCGGCGTTGGTGGTGAGTACCAAAGGCTCAGTCATCGCTTGTCTCTTTCATCCTTATGGGTACGGGCCGGTGTGCAAACACTATTGACCGACCGTTCGGTTGATTTTAGGATCGACCTCGATGGCGGCACAAGCCGGCTCGATCAGGGCAAACCCTGAGAGCGCGCCGAAAGCCAGCCAAGGCAAGACAAGGAGACAGAGCGAATGCCCAGTTATTCCATCGACGGCGTGATCCCGGTCGTCGATCCGAGCGCCTACGTGCATCCCACGGCCGTGCTGATCGGCGACGTGATCGTCGGCCCCAACTGCTACGTGGGCCCGTGTGCCAGCCTGCGCGGCGACTTCGGCCGCATCGTGCTGGAGGAGGGCTCCAACGTGCAGGATCACTGCTGCATCCACGGCTTTCCCGACAACGACACGGTCGTCGAGGTCAACGGCCACATCGGCCATGGCGCGATCCTGCACAGCTGCATCGTGCGGCGCGACGCGCTGGTGGGCATGAACGCGGTGGTGATGGACGAGGCCGAGATCGGCGAGAAAGCCATCGTCGCCGCGTGCGCCTTCGTGCCGGCTGGCATGAAGGTGCCGGCGCGCACGCTGAGCGCCGGCATTCCGGCAAAGGTCAAGCGCGAGCTGAGCGAGGAAGAGATCGCCTGGAAGCTCGAAGGCACCCAGACCTACCAGGCGCTCACGGTACGCAGCCTCGCGAGCCTGCGCGAGGTGGAGCCGCTTTCCAGCGTGGAGAAGAACCGCCCGAGCCTGCCGGCCACCGACGTGCGTTCGCTCATCGCGACGAAGCGCGGCTGAACCTCGCCGAGCTTCGGGCAAGATCGCGCGTTGCCTTCAACCCCAACACCGAAGAACCCAGGAACACGAACCGATGCCGCGTGGAAGATCCGCCACCTACGAGGACCAGCGTGAATTCATCCTCGCGCAGGCCGCCCAGCTGTTCGCGCGCAGCGGCTATCCCGCCACCTCGATGAACCAGGTGGCCGAGGCCTGCGGCCTCTCGAAGGCCACGCTCTACCACTACTACAAGGACAAGAGCAGCCTGCTCATCAGCATCGCGGAAACGCACGTGTCCAAGCTTGCGGCGCTGGTGGCCGAGGAAGAAGCCTCGACGCACACCGACGAGGAGCGCCTGCGCCGCTTCATCTACCGCATCGTCGAGGAATACGCCGGCGCCCAGGACGCGCACCGCGTGCTGACCGACGACGTGCGCTTTCTCGAAGAGGCCGACCGCGAGCGCGTGCTCGACAAGGAACGCGAGGTGGTCGCGGGCTTCGCGCGCGCGGTGTCGGCGCTGCGCCCCGGTGCGCCCAGCGACGACCTCGCCAAGCCGCTGACCATGCTGCTCTTCGGCATGATCAACTGGATGTTCACCTGGATGAAGCCCGACGGCCGGCTCGACCACGCGGCCATCGCGCCGATCGTGGCCGACCTGTTCCTCGGCGGCATCGGGGCGGTGAAGTCGCCCGAGGCGCCGGCGGCCCCCCGCGGCGCTAGAGAATCCGGTTGAACCAGAGCAGCGAGAGCCCGGCCGACAGCAGCGTCAGCACGGCTGCGCCCAGCGCGAAGAGCGCCGAGATCTCGGTTTCCTTCTTCTCCACCGTGAGCTTGGAGCTCAGCGTTTCGTAGACCTTCTTCAGGTCGTTCGCGGTGCCGGCGTAGAAGTATTCGGCGTTTGTCTTGTTGGCGATGGCCTTGAGCGTGTCCTCGTCGAGCCGCACGCGCATCGACCAGCCTTCGAAGCCGATGGTCTCGCCGTCGACCGTGCCCACGCCCACCGTGTAGATGCGCACGCCGCGGTCGGCCGCGGCCTTGGCCGCATCGAGCGGGTCGACGCCGGTGGTGCGCTGGCCATCGGTCAGCATGATGACCGCGGCCGAGGTGAACGAGCCCGGCGCCACCGGCGTGAACTCCTTGAGCTTCTTCTCGTTCTGGTCGATGGCCGCACCGCGCTGGCGGCTGGGCGAGCTGAACTGCTCGACGTCGATGCCCGCGTCGGGGAACAGCGTGGCCAGCGACACCACGATGGCGTTGCCGGTGGCGGTGGCGCGCTGCAGCTGGAAGCTGTCGATGGCGGTCACCAGGTCTTCATGGTTGGTGGTGGGCAGTTGCGCCACCTGCGCGCTGCCCGCGAAGGCGACGATGCCCACCTTCACGGTGCGCGGCAGGTCCTTGATGAAGCTCTTGGCCGCCTCCTGCGCCGCCACCAGCCGGTTGGGCTGCACGTCGGCCGCGCGCATGCTGCCCGATACGTCCATCGCCAGGATGATGGTCTGCTGGTTCGACGGCAGCACCACCACCGCCATCGGCCGCGCCGCGGCCACCAGCATCGCGGCCATGGCCAGCAGGAACAGCAGGGGCGGCAGGTGCCGCCGCACGCTCTGCCCGGCGCCCATGGCTTCTCGCACGATCGACAGGCTGGCGTAGCGCACCGCCAGCTTCTTCTTGCGCCGCAGCAGCCAGAGGTAGAGCAGGATCAGCAGCGGCAGCGCCGCCAGCAGCCAGAGGAATTGAGGCCAGAGAAAAGTCATGCTGCCACCGCCTTCAGGCCAGCCTGGCCGATGCGCGCGCGGCGCTTGCGCAGATCGGCGAAACGGACGATGGCTTCCACCAGGTCGTCATCGGTCGAGAGTTCGAGCGCGTCGACACCGGCCCGGGCCAGCGCCTCGCGCAATGTGTTCTCGCGCTCGGCCGCCAGCCGGGCGAAGCGCTTGCGGAAGCCCGCGTCGTGGGTATCGACCCACAGCTGCTCGCCGGTCTCGGCGTCGCGCAGCGGCACCAGGCCGAGGTCGGGCAACTCCAGCTCGAGCGGATCGAACAGGCGCACCGCGACCACCTCGTGGCGCTGCACCAATTGGCCCAGCGGGCGTTCCCAGCCGGGTTCGCTCAGGAAGTCGGACACCACGAACACGGTGGAGCGCCGCGGCATCAGCGTGGCGGCCGACTTGAGCAGGTCGGCCAGCCGCGTCATGCCTTTCTGCGCAGGCTCGGCGCCAGCCTTGCCGGCGCGCTTTTCCATCGCGTGCAGCAGGTGCAGCACATGGCGCCGCCCGCTGCGCGGCGGGATCACCGCTTCGAGATCGCTGCCGTAGACCAGCGCGCCCACCCGGTTGCCGTGCCGCGTGAGCAGCCGCGCCAGCACGCCGACGAAGCCCGCCGAGATCTCGCGCTTGGCTTTCAGGCCCGAGCCGAAGTCGACCGAGCGGCTCAGGTCGAGCACGAACCACGCGGCCATCTCGCGGTCTTCGGTGAACACGCGCACATGCGGCGTCTGCAGCCGCGCGGTGACGTTCCAGTCGATGTGGCGCACGTCGTCGTGGTGCTGGTATTCGCGCAGGTCGGCCAGGTCGAGCCCGGTGCCGCGCATCAGCGTGCGGTAGTCGCCCTGCAGCAGGCCGTCGAGGCGGCGGATCACGGTCCACTCGAGCCGGCGCAGCGCGCGTTCCGCCCCGCCGGCTTCGATGGCGAGCCGGTCGTCGTTGGCGGCCGCGGGGGCCTTACGCCACCAGCTTTTCATGTTCGAGCGGCTTGGGAGGAGCGGGGACTGCGCGCATGATCTTCTCGACCAGGCTGTCCGGCGTCAGGCCTTCGGACAGGCCTTCGTAGGAAAGCGTCACACGATGGCGAAGCACGTCGGGCACCAGCGCCGTCATGTCTTCCGGCAGCGCGTAGCTGCGGCCGCGCAGCAGCGCCAGGGCGCGCGCGCCCTCGGTCAGGCTGATGCTGGCGCGCGGGCTGGCGCCGAAGGTGATGAAGCGATGCAGGTCCTTCAGTCCGTGCTTCTCGGGCGTGCGCGTGGCGGACACCAGCTTCACCGCATATTGGATGAGCGACGGGTCGACATACACGCGCCGCGCCTCGGCCTGCAACGCCGCGAGCTGCTCGGTGGTGGCGACCGGCGTGGCGCTGACCGGCGGGCCGATCACGCGCTGGACGATGACGAATTCTTCCTCGTCGCTCGGGTAGTCGACCAGCACCTTCATCATGAAGCGGTCGACCTGCGCCTCGGGCAGCGGGTAGGTGCCCTCGGTCTCGATGGGGTTCTGCGTGGCCATCACCAGGAAGGGGCGCGGCACGCGGTGGGTCTCGCCGGCAATGGTGACCTGGCGCTCCTGCATCACCTCGAGCAGCGCGCTCTGCACCTTGGCCGGCGCGCGGTTGATTTCGTCTGCCAGCAGCAGGTTGGCGAACACCGGGCCCAGCGAGGTGCTGAAGTCGCCGGTCTTCTGGTTGTAGATGCGCGTGCCCACCAGGTCGGCGGGCACGAGGTCGGGCGTGAACTGGATGCGCTTGAACTGCCCGCGCACGGTATCGGCCAGCGTCTTCACCGTGAGCGTTTTCGCCAGACCCGGCACGCCTTCGACCAGCAGGTGCCCGCCCGCGAGCATGGCGACCATCACGCGCTCCAGGAAGCGGTCCTGCCCGACGACCACGCGCTTCACCTCGTAGAGGATCTGCTCCATCAGTTCGGCCGTCCCGGCCGGCGTGGGGTTGGCGGTGGTCTCTGCTGTGCTCATGCGAAGGGCTTTCGAGAGGAAGGGAAGAGAAGAAAGAAGATCGTTCAGAACGGCGGTGAACCCGCGGCCGATGCCGCGTTCTCGATGGGCACCGCGAAGCCGATGCCGATGAAGGTGCGCTGCTGCGTCGGGTTGAGGATGGCGGTGACGATGCCGAGCACCTCGCCATCCATGTTGATGAGCGGTCCGCCCGAATTGCCGGGGTTGGCGGCCGCGTCGAACTGGATCAGGTTGCCCAGTTCCTGCTTGCCCTCGGGCGAGCGGAACGAGCGCTTCAGGCCCGACACCACGCCGGCCGACACCGAGGGCCCGATGCCGAAGGGAAAGCCCACGGCCGCCACCTGGTCGCCGGGGCGCAGGTCGGCGGTGGAGCGCATGGTGGCGGGGATCAGGTCGTCGGGAATCTTCTGCGCCTGCAGCACCGCGAGGTCGTTCTCGGGCTGCACGCCGGTGATGGTGGCGGGCGCCTCCAGGCCGTCGTAGAAGGTGACCTTGATCTTGTCGGCGCCGGCGACCACGTGCAGGTTGGTGAGGATCACGCCCTTGTCGACGATCACCACCCCCGTGCCCACGCCGCGCTCGAACTCGCCCGGCGCGCCGCCGTCGTTGGGCGCCTCGGGCGGCTTGCCCTTGGCCATGTTGCGCCCGCGCTTCTGGGTCTTGGCCTCGGGCGTGTTCTTCTCCTCGCCGTAGCTCACCACCCGCACCACCGAAGGCCGGATGATGTCGGCCGCCTTGGCCGCGGGCGAGGGCAGGGTGTTGGTCTGCAGCGTGCGCAGCACGGCCGCGTCGATGTCTTTCTGGGTGAGAACCTTGGTGCCAGGGCGCGGCGCCCAGAGCACGGCGCCGGCGACCATCGCGGCCGAGAGCACGACGAGCAGCGCGAAGCTGCGGCGTCCGGGCTGCCAGCCTGCTTTCCTGACAGGAGTTTCGGGAGGTACGGAGCCCCCGCCGGCCGTCTCGGGCGATGCCGGCGCATCCGCCCGTTCGGCCGCCTCGTCTGCGGCCGGTGGCTGCGTGCGGGGCGAACGGCTGTAGAAAGCGGGCCTGCGCATCGGAGTACCTCCGGCTTAAAAAATCGCAATCGCGTGTAGAGGAGTTCACAGTAGCACGCTTTCCGCGCCTGCGCATCCCATCGGGCATCATCGCGCGATGGCTACCTTCATCGATACCCACTGTCATCTGGACGCGCCCGAATTCGGTGCGGAGATGCCGGTGCTGCGCGCCCATGCCGCCGAGCGGGGGGTGGCGATGTGCGTGATCCCGGCCGTGGCCGTCTTCAATTTCGCCACCGTGTGCGAGCTGGCCCACGCGCAGGGCGATGCCTATGCGCTGGGCATCCACCCGCTGTGCACCGGCGAGGCGAAGGACGAGGATCTGCAAACCCTCGACGCCGAACTGACCGCCCGGCGCGACGACCCGAGGCTGGTGGCGGTCGGCGAGATCGGCCTGGACTACTTCGTCGAAGGGCTCGACGGCGAAAAGCAGGAGCGGTTTTTTCACACTCAGTTGCAACTGGCACGCAAGCACGGGTTACCCGTGCTCATCCACGTTCGGCGCTCGGTCGACAAGGTGCTCAAGCACCTGCGGCAGACGGCGGGCGGGCGGTCGTGGCAGGGCATCGCGCACGCCTTCAACGGCAGCGGGCAGCAGGCCGGCGCGTGCATCGAGCTCGGGCTCAAGCTCGGCTTCGGCGGCGCGGTGACCTTCGAGCGCGCCCTGCAGCTTCGGCGGCTGGCCTCCACGCTGCCGATGGAATCGATCGTGATGGAGACCGACGCGCCCGACATCCAGCCGCACTGGATCTACCGCACGCAGGCCCAGCGCGATGCCGGCGAGCCGCAGGGGCGCAACGAGCCGGCCGAGCTGCCGCGCATCGCCGAGGTGGTGGCCGATCTGCGGGGCATCGGCATCGATGCGCTGGCCGAAGCGACCACTCGCAACGCGGTCGCGGCGCTGCCGAAGCTCCAAAGTCTGCTGTCCGTGTCGGATGGCCGGAAACCCCTCGCGTAGGCCGATGCCCCGAGTTGCGTCCGGGCGTGCCAAGGGCCCGTTTTTGCTGTCATCCTTGAAGTTCGAAGTGGCGTTGGTTGTGCAGTGGCACATCCGTCACTCCCATACTTCACTCAAAAAAGGAGTTCTTTCATGACCAAGTCCTTTGTTCGTACCGTTCCCGTCGTCGTCGCCCTGGCGCTGGCATCCATCGGCCTGTCGGCCGTTGCGCAGACCGCAGCCACCACCGAGCCATCCACCACCGAGAAGGTGAAGGAAGCCGGCAAGGATGCGGTGAACGCCACCGAGCGCGGCGCGGAGAAGGCCTGGGACGCGACCAAGAGCACCACCAAGAAGGCCGTGAACGCTACCGAGCGCGGCTCCAAGAAGGCCTGGAACGCGACCAAGCGCACCACCAAGAAGGCAACCAACGCCACCAAGAACGCCGCCGCGAAGACCGGCGATGCCGTCGAGAACGCCGGCCACAAGACGGCCGACGGCATGCGTTCCACCGGCAAGGCGATCGGCGAGAAGATCCCCGGCACGGCCGAGAACGAAGCCGCCAAGAAGTAAACAGTTCCGGAACCCTTCCGGATTTCGCGAAAGAACCCGCTTCGGCGGGTTTTTTCATGGGCGCACGGGGCACTCGCCCGACAGTGGCACGATTGCCGACCATGAACCCCTCCGCCGCATCCACGGCCGCCGCGAGCCCGTTGCTCACGGGGCTCGCGCCCATCGTCTCGCCGGCCACCGTCGTCCTGATCCTGGGCAGCTTTCCGGGAGTGAAGTCGCTCGAGCGGCAGCAGTACTATGCACACCCCCAAAACCAGTTCTGGAAGATCCTGCAAGCCGTGTGGCCCGACATCCCCTTGCCCTCGGGCGCCGACAGCTACGGGCCGCGCTGCCGGTGGCTGCTCGACCGCGGCCTGGGCGTGTGGGACGTGTACGCGTCCTGCGAGCGCGAGGGCAGCCTCGACTCGGCCATCCGCGCGCCCGTGGCCAACGACATCGCCGGCCTGCACCTGCCGAAGCTCGCGGCCATCGCGCACAACGGCGGCGAGAGCTTCAAGCATGCGCGCCACACGCGCGCGCTGGGCGTGCCGGTCTACCAGCTGCCTTCCACCAGCCCCGCCAATGCGTCGTGGAGCTTCGAGCGCAAGCTCGCGGCCTGGCGCGAAGTGCTGGCTGCCCACAAACTAGTCGCCTGACCCGCTGCATCGATGGCATCGAGCAAAACTCCTGTTTCCCTCCCTGAAGTCAACTTTTCCGACTGGGGCGACATCCGCTATCTGCACCTGGGCACCGAATGGGTCCAGGGCTCGATGAAGCTCGATGCGCCCTTCGAGATCGAGCTCGAGTACGTGCAGCGCATGATGGCCTGGCTGCTCTTCGCCGACCCCAAGAGCGTGGCCGGCCGCCATGCCATGCAGCTCGGCCTGGGCGCGGCCACGCTGACCAAGTTCAGTCGCAAGATCCTGCGCATGCGCACCACCGCGATCGAGCTCAATCCGCAGGTGGTGTCGGCCTGCCGCGGCTGGTTCAAGCTGCCGCCGGACGATCCGAAGCTGCGCGTGGTGATCGCCGATGCCGCGGCCGAGATCCGCAAGCCCGAGTGGCATGGCACGGTCGACGCGCTGCAGGTCGACCTGTACGACCACGAGGCCGCCGCGCCGGTGCTCGACAGCGAGGACTTCTACGCCGACTGCCGCGCGCTGCTCACGGAAGACGGCTGCATGACGGTCAATCTCTTCGGCCGCTCGTCGAGCTACGAGCGCAGCCTCGAGAAGATTTCCTCCGCCTTCGGCGCCGATGCCGTCTGGGCCTTCAAGCCGACGCGCGAAGGCAACACGGTGGTTCTCGCGCAGCGCACGCCGAGCCGCCCGAAGCGCGAGGCGCTTGCCGAGCGCGCCCAAACGATCCAGACTCGCTGGGGCTTGCCCGCACCCAAATGGCTGCGGGTCTTCAAGCCGCAGAATCCGACATTCACCCGAACCTGAACCCGACCCACGGCACATGAGCGCTGTACCCGCTGCTTCCGCCCCCGCCCCGCTGGCCGCGCGCCACGAAGGCCCGCTCGACCTGCGCCGCCTGATCGAATGGCTCGCCGCCGATGGCGTGATTTCCCCGCACGAGGCCAAGCGCACCATCGCCCGCTGCGCACAGGCCGAGAGCCGCCAGGCGCCGCTGGTGCGGCTGGCCAACGTCGCCATGACGCGCGAGAGCGACAACAAGCCGCTCGACCTCGAAATGCTCACGCAATGGCTCGCGGGCCGCGCGGGCCTTTCCTACCTGCGCATCGATCCGCTCAAGGTCGACGTGGGCAAGGTGGCCGACACCATGAGCGCCGCATATGCCGAGCGCCACAAGGTGCTGCCGGTGCAGGTGCTGCCCAACGAGGTGGTGGTGGCCACGGCCGAGCCCTTCCTCACCGACTGGATCGCCGAGGTCGAGCGGCAGGCGCGCCGCTCGGTGCGGCGCGTGGTCGCCAACCCGGCCGACATCCAGCGCTACACGGCCGAGTTCTTCGCGCTCGCGAAATCGGTGCGTGCCGCGCAGAAGGCCGGCGGCAATGCCAGCACCACGAGCTTCGAGCAGCTGGTGGAGCTCGGCAAGAGCAACAAGCAGCTCGACGCCAACGACCAGAGCGTGGTGCAGGTGGTCGACTGGCTGTGGCAGTACGCCTTCGACCAGCGCGCGAGCGACATCCACCTGGAGCCGCGCCGCGAGCAGGGTGTGATCCGTTTCCGCATCGACGGCATCCTGCATCCGGCCTACCAGATGCCCATGGGCGTGATGAACGCGATGGTCGCGCGAATCAAGCTGCTGGGCCGCATGGACGTGGTCGAGAAGCGCCGTCCGCTGGACGGCCGCATCAAGACCCGCAACATGCGCGGCGACGAGATCGAAATGCGCCTGTCGACGCTGCCGACCGCCTTCGGCGAGAAGATGGTGATGCGGATCTTCGACCCCGACACGGCGGTGAAGGACCTCGACGCGCTGGGCTTCGCGCAGCACGACGCGCAGCGCTGGGAACAGCTCGTCACGCGCCCCAACGGCATCATCCTGGTGACCGGGCCCACGGGCTCGGGCAAGACCACCACGCTGTACTCCACCCTCAAGCGCGTGGCGACGGAAGAGGTCAACGTGAGCACGGTGGAGGACCCGATCGAAATGATCGAGACCTCCTTCAACCAGACGCAGGTGCAGCCGCAGCTCGACTTCGGCTTCACCGAGGGCCTGCGCGCGCTGATGCGGCAGGACCCGGACATCATCATGGTCGGCGAGATCCGCGACCTCGCCACCGCCGAGATGGCGGTGCAGGCCGCGCTCACCGGCCACCTCGTGTTCAGCACGCTGCACACCAACGACGCGCCGAGCGCCATCACGCGGCTGATGGAACTGGGCGTGCCCTCGTACCTCATCAACGCCGTGATGCTGGGCGTGCTCGCCCAGCGCCTCGTGCGCACGCTGTGCCCCAACTGCAAGCAGCCCGACGACACCGTCACGCGCGAGAAGCTCGAGGCCATCGTCAAGCCCTGGCAGATCACCGGCTCGGTGCGCGCCTACAAGCCGGTGGGCTGCGTCGACTGCCGCATGACCGGCTACATGGGCCGCATGGGGCTGTACGAACTGCTGAGCGTCAGCGAGCCGTTCAAGAGCCAGGTCACGAAGGAGCCCAACCTCGCCGGGCTGCGCCGCCAGGCCGTGATCGACGGCATGCGGCCGCTGCGGCTGGCCGGCGCGCTGCGCGTGGCCGAGGGCGTTACCACCATCGAAGAGGTGCTGAGCGCCACGCCTCCGCTGGAATGATCCGCCCCGGTTCCAGCCCCGGGAGCGACTGATGCTCCCGGGTTATCCCTAGGACTTTGGTTAGTGGAATCCACATCGGCCTGACCGGAAGCTGACTCGACAATCCCGCATCGAAATTTGTTCGAGGAGACTGTTCGTGAAGATCAAGAGTCAGAAAGACTTTTTCTCGGGTCTGATGTTCACGGTGGTGGGCGTGGCGTTCGCATGGGGCGCCACCACCTACACCGTGGGCACCGGGGCCCGGATGGGACCGGGTTACTTCCCGTTGATGCTCGGCATCCTGATGGCCCTCATCGGCCTCGGGATCATGTTCACCGGGCTCAGCGTCGAGACCACCGACGGCGAGAAGATCGGCAAGTGGGCCTGGAAGCAGGTGGTGTTCATCCTCGGCGCCAACCTCGCCTTCGGCGTGCTGCTCGGCGGCCTGCCGAGCATCGGCGTTCCGGCCATGGGCATGATCATCGCCATCTACGCGCTGGTGATCATCTCCAGCCTCGCGGGCCACGAGTTCAAGCTGCCCAGCGTGCTGATCCTGGCCACCGTGCTGGCCGTCGGCAGCTACGTCGCCTTCATCTGGGCGCTCAAGCTCCAGATCCAGGTCTGGCCGACCTTCATCACCGGTTGAGAAGAAAGCCGACCACATCATGGAATTGTTTGAACACCTCTCGATGGGTTTTGGCGTTGCCTTTACCTTCACCAACCTGCTGTACTGCCTGATCGGCTGCATCCTGGGCACGCTGATCGGCGTGCTCCCGGGCATCGGCCCCGTCGCGACCATCGCGATGCTGCTGCCGGCCACGTACGCGCTGCCGCCCGTGTCGGCGCTGATCATGCTGGCCGGCATCTACTACGGCGCCCAGTACGGCGGCTCCACCACGGCCATTCTGGTCAACCTGCCGGGCGAATCCTCGTCGGTGGTGACCGTGATCGACGGCTACCAGATGGCGCGCAAGGGCCGCGCGGGTCCGGCGCTCGCCGCCGCCGGCCTGGGTTCGTTCTTCGCTGGCTGCGTCGGTACGCTGATCCTGGCCGCCTTCGCGCCGCCGCTGACCGAGCTGGCCTTCAAGTTCGGCCCCGCCGAATACTTCTCGCTGATGATCCTGGGCCTGATCGGCGCCGTGGTGCTGGCCTCGGGCTCGCTGCTGAAGGCCATCGCGATGATCGTGCTGGGCCTGCTGATGGGCCTGGTCGGCACCGACGTGAATTCGGGCGTGGCGCGCTACAGCTTCGACATTCCCGAGCTCACCGACGGCATCGGCTTCGTGGCCATCGCCATGGGCGTGTTCGGCTACGGCGAAATCATCGCGAACCTCTCGCGCCCGGACGACGAGCGCGAAGTGTTCACCGCCAAGGTTTCGGGCCTGTTCCCGACCAAGGACGACTTCAAGCGCATGATTCCCGCGGTGCTGCGCGGCACTGCGCTGGGCTCGGCACTGGGCATCCTGCCCGGCGGCGGTGCGCTGCTGGCTGCCTTCGCTGCCTACACGATCGAGAAGAAGACCAAGCTGAAGGCGGGCGAAGTTCCCTTCGGCAAGGGCAACATCCGCGGCGTGGCGGCTCCCGAGTCGGCCAACAACGCCGGCGCGCAGACCTCCTTCATCCCGCTGCTGACGCTGGGCATTCCGCCCAACGCGGTGATGGCACTGATGGTGGGCGCGATGACCATCCACAACATCCAGCCGGGACCGCAGGTGATGACCAGCAACCCCGAGCTGTTCTGGGGCCTGATCGCCTCGATGTGGCTGGGCAACGCGATGCTCATCATCCTGAACCTGCCGCTGATCGGCATGTGGATCAAGCTGCTGTCGGTGCCCTACAAGTACCTGTTCCCGGCCATCGTTCTGTTCTGCGCGATCGGGGTGTACTCGACCAACAACAACACCTTCGACATCTGGATGGTGGGCATCTTCGGCCTGGTGGGCTACACCTTCTTCAAGCTGGGTTGCGAGCCTGCGCCGCTGCTGCTGGGCTTCATCCTGGGCCCGATGATGGAAGAGAACCTGCGCCGCTCGCTGCTGCTGTCGCGTGGCGACTGGAGCGTGTTCGTGACGCGCCCGATCTCGGCGAGCCTGCTGGCCGCGGCAGCCCTGCTGCTGATCATCGTGCTGCTGCCGGCCGTGAAGTCGAAGCGCGAAGAGGCCTTCGTCGAAGACTGATCCTTTACGCTCTGCACGACGGCGCCTTCGGGCGCCGTTTTTGTTTTGGGGGAGAGGATTCGGACAGCCGAACGCAGAAGTCGCGAAAGTTTCGCAGAGGTCGCACAAGGAAGACCGAAGAAGTTTTCATGGTTTCTTCCGCGACCTTCTCGTGATTTTTGTATTTCTTCTGCGTTCGGCTGTCCGCTCCCCTTCAGAGCTTGCCCGCGCGCGGCGGCTTCATGTGCTGCCGCGCCATCGCCAGGAAGGCCATCGCCGCCGGGCTCAGCGGATGCTTGGCCAGCCGGATGGCGACCACCGGGTACTCCAGCACGGGCCGCGTCACGCCCACGGCGCGCAGGTTGCCGGGCATCAGCACTTCCACATAGCGCGGCGCCAGCGCCACGCCCGCGCCGGCCTGTATGAGGCCGAAGGCGGTGGACAGCATCGAGACGTGGTGCACCACCTGCGGATACACGTTGGCCACGCTCGCCAGCTGGCGGCTCACGGCGCGCCACACGTTGGCGTCGGGGTTCACGTGAATGAAGGGCAGCCCCTCCAGATGTCTGGCCTCGACCGATTCGTGCTGGGCCAGCGGATGGTCGTCGCGCACGAAAAGGGCCATGCGCTCGGTGAAGAGCGGCTCGGTCGCCAGCTCGGAATGCTTCTGGCCGATGTCCGAGCCGAAGCCCAGGTCGGCCTCCTGCGAGAGCACGCGCGAAATCATCTGCTCGGCCGTGCTGTCGAGCAGCGTGGCCGCGAGCGTGGGGTGCTTCTGCGAGAAGCGGCCCAGCAGCGGCGGCAGCAGGGCGCCCGCGGTCAGGTGGCCCACGGCCAGCACGATGCGGCCTTCGCGCAGCTGCGACTGGGAGCGGCAGGCGCCGACCGAGTCGTCGATCAGCCGCAGCGCGCGCACGGCGGTGTCGACCATCATCTGGCCCGCGTTGGTCATGCGGATGCGGCGCCCGCGCACCACCAGCGGCTGCGCCAATTCTTCCTCGAGCCGCTTGATCAGGTGGCTGATGGCGGGCTGGGTGAGCTGCAGGGCCTCGGCCGCCAGCGTGAAGCTGCCGGTTTCGGCCACCGCCGCCAGCGCCCGCAGCTGCTGCAGCGAGATCTCTTCGGCTGGGGCTCGTGTCATAAACGGCATTGATAGTTGAATAAGCCAAATTATCTGGCTTGATGCGCCAGCGGTGCATAGCATGCTCGGTTCCCACTGGCACAGAATTCTTTCCCGCACATGAAACGCCTCCAGTTCATCCAGGTGCTCGCCGTCGCGCTCGGCATGGCCGCCTCGTCCGCCAGCCTGGCGCAGGGCTATCCGAACAAGCCGATCCGGCTGATCGTTCCGTTCCCGGCCGCGGGCGCCACTGATCTCTTCGCCCGCACGCTGGGGCAGAAGATGGGCGACAAGCTGGGCACCACGCTGGTGGTGGACAACAAGCCCGGCGCTGGCGGCGCCATCGGCTCCGACCAGGCCGCCAAGGCCGCGCCCGACGGCTACACCATCCTGCTGGCCACCACGAGCACGCACGCCATCGGCCCCGCGATCAGCAAGCTGCCCTACGACACGGTGCGCGACTTCACGCCGATCGCGCACGTGGGCGACGCGGCCAGCATCATGCTGGTGCCGGTCAATTCGCCCGCGAAGACGGTGCGCGAGTGGATCGACTACGCGAAGAAGAACCCCGGCAAGCTCAACTACGCATCGAGCGGCAACGGCACCATCGTGCAGCTCACGGCGGAGCTCTTCAAGGCGCAGGCCGGCGTGTTCGTCACGCACATTCCCTACAAGGGCACGGCGCTGGCCATTCCCGACCTGATCAGCGGCAAGGTCGACGTCCTGTTCGACTCGCTGCCCACCGGCATGCCGCACGTGCGCGACGGCCGCCTGCGCGCGCTGGGCGTCACTTCGCTCAAGCGCAGCCCGCTGGCGCCAGAGCTGCCGCCCATCGCCGACACGCTGCCGGGCTACGAGTCGAACACCTGGTTCGGCTTCTACGGTCCGAAGAACCTGCCGGCGGACATCGTCGCGAAGATCAACAAGGCCGCCAACGACGCGCTGGCCGACCCCGAGGTCAAGGAAAAGCTGGCACGCCTGGGCATCGAGCCCGCCGTGCCGGGCACGCCGGACCAGTTCGCGAAGATGGTCGCGACCGACGCCGCCAAGTGGAAGAAGATCGTCGTGGAACGCAAGATCACCAACGAGTGACAGGCTCGCCCCCAGTCTTCGCGCACTTCGTGTCGCTTCGCCAACCCCCTGCCGGGGGCAACACCAGAGGCCCGGCAAAGCCGGTTCCTCGGTGTTTCCCGAATTGTTCACGCCATCCTTGAAAGCACGGTATGAAGTTCGATTACGCCAATCCCTATCTCTCCACGCGCATCCCGATCTTCGCGCGCAACGTGGTGTCGACCTCGCACCCGCTGGCTTCGCAGGCCGGCCTGCGCATCCTGCAGCAGGGCGGCAACGCGGTCGACGCGGCCATCGCCACCGCCGCAGTGATGACGCTGGTCGAGCCCGTGAGCAACGGCCTGGGCAGCGATGCCTTCTGCATCCTGTGGGACGGCAAGGAACTGCACGGCCTCAACGCCTCGGGTCCCGCGCCCAAGGCCTGGACGCCCGAGTACTTCAAGGCCAAGTACGGCGCCGATGCCGCCACGCCGCCGATGCGCGGCATCGACTCGGTCACGGTGCCGGGCGCGGTGCGCGGCTGGGTGGCGCTGAGCGAGCGCTTCGGCAAGCTGCCCTTCGCCGACCTGCTGGCGCCGGCCATCGACATCGCCGAGCGCGGCTACCTCGTGCCGCCGGTGGTGCAGGGCAAGTGGGCCGCGGCCACGCCGATCCTGCAGTCGCAGCCGGGCTTCGCCCAGACCTTCCTGCCCTGGGGCCGCGCGCCAGAGGTGGGCGACATGTTCCGCTTCACGGCCGCCGCGCGCGCGCTCAAAGCCATCGCCCGCACCAAGGGCGAGGCCTACTACAACGGCGAGATCGCCGAGGCGCTGGCCAGGTTCTCCGCTGAACAGGGCGGCGCGCTCACCGTGGCCGACCTCGCGGCCTACCAGCCCGAGTGGGTCAAGCCCATCTCGCGCGACTACCGCGGCCACACGCTGCACGAGATCCCGCCGAACGGCCAGGGCATCGCGGCGCTGATCGCGCTGGGCATCCTGGAGAAGTTCGACATCGCCTCGCTGCCGGTCGACTCGGTGCAATCGCAGCACCTGCAGATCGAGGCCATGAAGCTGGCCTTCGCCGACGTGTACCGCTACGTGTCGGAGCGCAAGACGATGGAAGTGACCACCGAGCAGATGCTCGACGACGCCTACCTGGCCTCGCGCGCCCGCCTCATCGACCCGAAGAAGGCACAGGACTTCAAGGCCGGCAACCCCGTGAAGGGCGGCACCATCTACCTCACGGCCGCCGACGAGAGCGGCATGATGGTCAGCTTCATCCAGAGCAACTACATGGGCTTCGGCTCGGGCTGCGTGGAGCCCGAATACGGCATCAGCCTGCAGAACCGCGGCCACGGCTTCAGCCTGAAGGCGGAGAGCCCGAACGTGGTGGCGCCGGGCAAGCGGCCGTTCCACACCATCATCCCGGCCTTCCTCACCAAGGACGGCCAGCCGGTCATGAGCTTCGGCGTGATGGGCGGCAACATGCAGCCGCAGGGCCACATGCAGACGCTGGTGCGCATGCTCGACTACAGGCAGAACCCGCAGGCCGCCTGCGACGCGCCGCGCTGGCGCTTCAACGCGGGGCTGGAGATCAACGTCGAGGCCGCGATGAACCCGGCCACGGTGCAGGGCCTGCGCGAACTGGGCCATCACCTGGAAGTGATCAACGACTCGTACCAGGACTTCGGCGCCGGCCAGTTCATCTGGCGCGCGGGCGAACCCTCGGTGGAAGGCTACGTGGCCGCCAGCGACCCGCGCCGCGACGGCGTGGCGGCGGGGTACTGAGCGCAAGCCAGGGGTTTGCGCTTGCCGCGATGATCGGGGGATGAACAAGACAGCCGCGTCGGCAGGCATCTCCCCCGCACCTTCCCGCGATGCCGCCAGGAAAGGCATCGCCACCGGCCTGGTGCTGGCCACGCTGGGCGCCATCGCGTTCAGCGGCAAGGCCATCATCGTCAAGCTCGCGTACCGCTACGGCGTGGACGCAGTCACGCTCATCATGCTGCGCATGCTGTTCGCGCTGCCGCTCTTCGCGCTGATGGCATGGTGGGCCGGGCGCGGCAAGCCGGCGCTCACAGGGCGCGACTGGATCGGCGTGATCGGCCTGGGCTTCTCGGGCTACTACCTCGCGAGCTTCCTGGACTTTGCGGGGCTGGCCTACATCTCGGCCAGCTTCGAGCGGCTGATTCTTTACCTCAACCCCACGCTGGTGCTGTTCTTCGGCTGGCTGCTCTATCGGCGCCACCCGACGCGCCCGCAGGTGCTGGGCATGGTGGTGAGCTATGCCGGCGTGCTGCTGGTGTTCGGCCACGAACTCTGGACCGGTGGCGGCGGCAAGGGCGGCGGCGCGGCGGCCTGGGGCGCTTTCCTGGTGTTCCTGAGCGCGGTGAGCTACGCGGGCTATCTCGTCTACAGCGGCGAGTTCGTCAAGCGGCTGGGGTCGCTGCGGCTCGTGGGGCTGGCGACCACCGTGGCCTGCGTGCTGTGCATATTGCAGTTCGTGCTGACGCGGCCGATGAGCGTGGCGATGGCGGTGGCGCCGGAGGTGGTCTGGCTGTCGGTGCTCAATGCCACCCTGTGCACGGCGGTGCCGGTGCTGATGGTGATGATGGCCATCGAGCGCATCGGCCCCGCTATGGCGGCGCAGACCGGCATGATCGGGCCGCTGTCGACCATCCTGATGGGGGTGGTCATACTCGGCGAGCCGTTCACGCCGTGGATCGCGGCGGGTACCGTGCTCGTGATTGCGGGCATTTTCGTTTTCACGCGCAAGGGGCGCTGAAGCCCCTGGCGCTTTTGTTTTCACTGGAGCAAGAACATGGATCTGGGTATTGCAGGCAAGACCGCGCTGGTGTGCGGCGCGAGCAAGGGGCTGGGCTACGGCTGCGCCGAGGCGCTGGTGCGCGAGGGCGTCAACGTGGTGATCGTGGCACGCGGCGCCGAGGCGCTGGAAGCGGCCGCGAAGAAGCTGGCCGAGGCGGCTGGCGCTTCGGGCCCCTTCGTCAAGCACGTGGCGGCCGACATCACCACCGAGGCCGGCCGCGCCGCGGTGTTCGCGCTGGGCCATGACTTCGACATCGTCGTCACCAATGCCGGCGGCCCGCCGCCCGGCGACTTCCGCAACTGGGACCGCGAAGCCTGGATCAAGGCGGTCGATGCCAACATGCTCACGCCCATCGAGCTCATCAAGGCCACGGTGGACGGCATGGCCAGGCGCGGCTACGGCCGCATCGTCAACATCACTTCCAGCTCGGTGAAGTCGCCCATCGACATCCTGGGCCTGTCGAACGGCGCGCGCAGCGGCCTCACCGGCTTCGTGGCCGGCGTGGCCCGCACGGCGGTGGCGGCGCAGGGCGTGACCATCAACAACCTGCTGCCGGGTTCCTTCGACACCGACCGCCTCAAGGGCACCATGGCCGGCGCCGCGCAGAAGTCGGGCCAGGACTTCGACACCGTGTGGGAAGCCCGCAAGAAGAACATCCCGGCCAAGCGCTTCGGCACGCCGGCGGAGTTCGGTGCCATCTGCGCGTTCCTGTGCAGCATGCAGGCCGGCTACATGACCGGCCAGAACATCCTGGCCGACGGCGGCGCCTACCCCGGAACCTACTGAGCGCGGTTCACGAGAGCGACGGGAGGCGCATCGTGAGCAGGGAGTCATTCGAAGAAATAACGCTGGTCTCGGTCACCGGCCTGCCCGACGCGCGCGGCGCGGCGCTGGCGCTGCGGCACAGCCAGGCGCAGATGCCCGGCGCCCGCGCGCTGCTGTGCAGCCCGCAGGCGCCCGACGACCTGCCGCCCGGCATCGAGCATCTGCCGATCGAACCGCTGAACTACCACGAGTACAGCTGGTTCATGATGTTCGCGCTCTGGCGCGTGGTGCAGACCGAGTTCGCGCTCGTGGTGCAGGAAGACGGCTGGGTCGTCAACGCCGCCAACTGGAGCGACGAGTTCCTGGACTGCGACTACATCGGCGCGCCCATCCATCTCGCGAAGATCGACGCGCCCCAGGGCACGTACTGGCGCAACCGTTTCGAGTGGGCCGACGAGCTCGGCAAGCCCGGCCACGTCGTCACGCCGATACAGAACGGCGGCTTCAGCCTGCGCAGCCGGCGCTTCATGCGCGCGCTGGTGGACCATCCGCAGATTCGCGTGGAGATCCCGCCGCCCGACGTGGTCGGCGGCGAGCCGCTGGGGATGCACTGGAATCACAACGCGCTGCTCGAAGACGTGCAGCTCAGCGGCGTGCTGCGTCCCGCGCTCGAAGTCGTAGGCATGCGCTTCGCGCCGCTGGAGCTGGCGCGCGGCTTCGCCATCGAGCACGCGGGGCCGCAGCTGCACCATGGCTACGACGCGATGCGGCTCTTCGGGCATCACGCGAAAGTGCGGCAGCTCGCGAGCCTGTCGCCGCTCACGCTGCGCTCGCTGATTCCGCTGTCGCAGCTCGACGGCTGGTATGGCGAGCGCGACATCCTTCAGATGTTCGAGCGCAACGGCTACCGCATCGAGTTCGCGCAGGAGCCCGAGGCGACGGTGGCAGCAGTACCCGCTCGCAGGGTCTACGACTGCATCACCTACAACGGCGAGGCCGACATCCTCGCGGCGCGGCTGCACGAGCTGTCGGAGGTGGTCGATTGCTTCGTGATCGTCGAGGCCGACCGCACCTTCAGCGGCGAGCCGAAGGCGCTGCGCTTCGATGCCGCCGACCCGCGCATCGCGGCTTTCCTGCCGCGCATCCGCTACATCGCGGTGCACGACATGCCGGTGGTCGACGAGGCAGCCGATGCCGCGGCGGTGGTGGGCGACTGGCATTCCGACACGCCGAAGTCCGGCTTCTGGATACGCGAGAAATTCCAGCGCAATCAGGTCATGCGAGGCCTGCACGATGCGGCGGCGCGCGACCTCGTGATGGTGTCTGACGCGGACGAGATCCCGCGTGCCGAGATCGTCCGCGCGATGCGCGACGAGCGGCGGCACGATGTGTTCGGCCTGTGCCAGGCCTTCTACTATTTCTATGCGAACTACCGCAACGTCGAGGGGCCCGAGGCGTCTTCGGTGTGGACGGTGGCGGCCACGCGCGCAACGCTGGACAGGCTCACGCCCGACCAGCTTCGCATGCGCGTGCGCAGCGGCGCGCAGCCGGCGCTGATCCTGGCGGATGCCGGCTGGCACTTCTCGTACCTTGCGATGAGCGAGGACGCGGTGCGCGCCAAGATCCGGGGCTTCGCGCACCAGGAATACAACTCGCAGGCCTTTCTCGATGCCATCGACATTCCCGCGCTGCTGGCCTCGGGGCGCGATCTCTACGACCGCCCGGGCTATGCCTGGCGCGTGGTGGACAAGGCCCAGGCGCCGCGCTGGATGCGCGAGCAGGCCGACCTGGCGCGGCTCTTCGCCTGAGGGCTGCGCTCAGCGCCGCGACGCGACCACGATCCCGCCCACGATCAGCAGGAACGCCGCGCCGTGATACCAGTGCGGCGGCTCCCGCAGGAAGGCCGCCGACAGCACCGCCGCGAACAGCGGCGTGAGGTTCATGAAGATGCTCGCCGCCTGCGGCCCCGCGCGCTGCACGCCGGTGCCCCAGCAGCGGTACGCCACCACGGCAGGTCCGATGCCGATGAACAGCATCGCCGCGACCAGCGGCCAGCCGAGTTCGAAATGCGCAGGCGTCAGCGTCCATTCGCCGGCGGCCAGCGCGCCCGACCACGCGAGGCCGAACACCAGTTGCGCCATCAGGAACGCGGCCCAGTCCTTGCGCACGGCGGTGGGCTCGTGCGTGCGCGCCAGCAGCCAGCTGTAGAAGGCCCACGAGATGGTGCCCAGGATCATGTACAGATCGCCCGGCACCAGCCGCAGCCCGAGCAGTTGCTGCCATTCGCCGCGGCTGAGCACCAGCAGCACGCCCGCCATCGACAACAGGGCGCCGCCGATCTCGCGGCCGCTGATGCGCGCGCGGAAGAAGAGGGCGCCCACCGCCAGCATCCACAGCGGCAGGCTCGAGCCGACCAGCGTCACGTTGATGGGCGTGGAGGTCTGCAGCGCCAGGTACTGGAAGGCGTTGTACAGGCCGATGCCAAGCAGCCCGAGCACGGCGTAGCGCTTCCAGTGCGCCCACAGCGGGCTGTCGCGGCGCAGCACCTGCGCGGCCAGCGGCAGCAGCAGCACGAAGGCGATGACCCAGCGCACGAAATTCAGCGTGAGCGGCGAGACCAGCTCCCGCACCAGCCGGCCGACCACGGCATTGCCGGCCCAGAGCAGCGGAGGAACGACGAGAAGGAAGACGGTGAGGGGAGCGAGGCGCTGCGGCTGTGTCTGCATGGCCGCCGACTCTACCGGGCAATGATTCCCCGCGCCGTCGCCGGAAGCTCAAACATGGCAGGATGCCTTCCCCTTCTCTTTCCCCTTCTTTCCTTTCCAGAGCGTGGAGACCGCAACGATGAAGAGCAAAGCCGTCCGTATCGACCGCCATGGCGGTCCCGAAGAACTCAAGATCGTCGAGGTGGATGTCGGCGAGCCCGGCCCGGGCGAGATCCGCATCCGCCACAAGGCCGTGGGCCTGAACTTCATCGACACCTACCAGCGCAGCGGGCTCTACCCGTTCCAGATGCCGCTGCAGCTCGGCATGGAGGCCTCGGGCGTGGTCGAGGCGGTGGGCGAGGGCGTCACTCACCTGAAGGCGGGCGACCGCGCCGCCTATGCCAGCCAGCCGCCCGGCGCCTACAGCGAGCTGCGCGTGATGCCGGCGAAGAACGTCTGCAAGCTGCCCGACGACATTTCCTTCGAGACCGGTGCGGCCATGATGCTCAAGGGCCTGACCACGCAGTACCTGCTGAAGAAGACGCTGCCGGCCGAAGGCCTGCAGGCCGGCGACTTCATCGTGTTCCACGCGGCTGCGGGCGGGGTCGGGCTGATCGCCTGCCAGTGGGCCAAGGCGCTGGGCCTGCAGCTGATCGGCACGGCCGGCAGCGACGCCAAGTGCAAGCTCGCGCTGGAGCACGGCGCGGCCCACGCCATCAACTACAGCACCGAGAACTTCGCGGCGCGCGTGAAGGAGATCACCGGCGGCAAGGGCGTGAAGGTGGTGTACGACTCGGTGGGCAAGGACACCTTCGAGGGCTCCATCGACTGCCTGCGCCCGTTCGGCCTGCTGGCGATCTTCGGCAACGGCTCGGGCCCGGTGCCGCCGGTCAACCTCGGCGTGCTGGCCTCCAAGGGCTCGCTCTACATCACCCGGCCCACGCTCTTCACCCACATGGCCACGCGCGAGAGCACGCAGGCGATGGCCGACGACCTGTTCGCGGTGGTGCGCAGCGGCGCGGTGAAGATCCCGATCGACCAGCGCTACCCGCTGGCCGACGTGCAGCAGGCGCACCGCGACCTGGAAGCGCGCAAGACCACGGGCTGCACGATCCTCACGCTCTGACTCCGGGGCAGTAGGGCGCGCCGGTCTTGTCCTACCGGCGCAGGGGTGTCATGCCTTCGACTTGTGCCACGAGCAATTTGTAGCCTGTGGATACAGCACAGAGGCAAGCACTCCCAATGACCACCGTTCGCACCTTCATCGTCGAGGACAACCCCACCATCCGCCGCAACCTCGCGGGCACGCTGCGGGAGGTGGCGAGGGTCGAGCCGGTGGGCGAGGCGGAAACCGAGGCCGAGGGTTCGCGATGGCTCTCGGGCAACCTTTCGCAATGGGACCTGGCCATCGTCGACCTGTTCCTGAAGGACGGTACCGGCTTTCGCGTGCTGGAAGCCTGCCGCAACCGCAGTCCCGCGCAGAAGATCGTGGTGCTCAGCAACTACGCCACGCCCGACATGCGGCGCAAGTGCGTCCACCTGGGCGCCGACGCGGTGTTCGACAAGGCCACCGAGATCGACGACCTGATCGACTACTGCCAGCGCCGTCGTCAGGCGCAGTTCAGTTCGAGCGCGGCACACTGAAGCGCTGTGGTGGGGCATTCCCGGGCTGCCCGGCAGCGATGTCGGAACTGACCGAAAATCACCCCCTGAAGGCGCGAGGAGCACGCGCCGGGCTCCGCAAAGTGGCGACCAGATTCATGCGCGGAAATCACAAATTCCCCTGCTGAGTCGGCCTGCGCGCCTGCAACGCGCGGCGTTCGTCCAGGTTGCAACATGTCCCGCCCCCGTTTTCTTCCCGACAACTTCACCCTCGCGCTTCTCTCGGTCGTGACCCTCGCCAGCCTGCTGCCGGCCAGCGGGCAGCTCGCGCACTTCTTCGAGGGACTGACCACCGTGGCCATCGGCCTGCTGTTCTTCCTGCACGGGGCCAAGCTGTCGCGGGAGGCGATCGTCAACGGGCTCATGCACTGGCGGCTGCACCTGCTGGTGTTCGGCAGCACCTTCGTGCTGTTCCCGGTGCTCGGGCTGGTGCTCAAGCCATTCCTGCTGCCGCTGGTGACGCCCGAGCTCTACACCGGCGTGCTGTACCTGTGCGTGCTGCCGGCCACGGTGCAATCGGCCATCGCCTTCACCGCGATGGCCCGGGGCAACATGCCCGCGGCCATCTGCAGCGCATCGGCCTCCACCCTGCTGGGCGTTTTCATCACGCCGGTGCTGGTCAACCTGGTGGTGCTGCCCAGCGGCGGCCATGCGGCTTCTTCCTCGCTGGATTCCATCGGCCGCATCCTGCTGCAACTGATGGTGCCCTTCGCGGCGGGCCACCTGCTGCGCCCGCTGATCGGCAAGTGGATCCAGCGCCGCGCCGCGGTGCTGAAGTTCGTCGACCAGGGCTCGATCCTGCTGGTGGTCTACACCGCCTTCAGCGCGGCCGTCATCGAGGGGCTGTGGAAGCAGGTGCCGGCGCATGCGCTGGTCGGCCTGCTGGTGGTGTGCGCGGTGGTGCTGGGCCTGGCGCTGAGCCTCACGACCCTGCTGGCGCGCAAGCTGGGCTTCGACACGGAAGACGAGATCACCATCGTCTTCTGCGGCTCCAAGAAGAGCCTGGCCAGCGGCATCCCGATGGCGAAGGTGCTCTTCGCCTCGCACGCGGTGGGCGCGATCGTGCTGCCGCTGATGCTGTTCCACCAGATGCAGCTGATGGTCTGCGCGGTGCTGGCGCAGCGCTATGCGCGGCGCGGGCGTGACGAGACCGCGGTGCTGAAGACGGCCGAGCAGGCCAAGTAAGAAAGCAGCCGGGAGTCGGGAGGGCGCTCAGCCCTCGATCTTCCCCAGCCGCGATTCCCTCAGCCGGCTGGGCGCCAGCGCCCCGGCCGACTCCAGGATCGGATACGCGATCGAGCAGATGTGCGAGTTGATGCGCTTCAGGTCGCTGATCAGGTCGATGTGCAGCGAGCTGGTCTCGATGCTCAGCGTGGTGCGGTCCGACAGCCGGTCGAGGTGCGTGGTGGCGTAGGCCCGTTCCAGGTCGCGAAAGCGCGCCTTTTCTTCCAGCAGCTTCTGCGCGTCGCGCACGTTGCCGTTGAGGAACACGCTCATGCTCAGCCGCAGGTTGGCCACCAGCCGCCCGTGCAGCTCGACGATCTCGGCCATGCCGGCTTCGGAGAAGTTGCGCTGCGGCTTGATCTTCTTGTCTTCCACGTCGATGATCACGCGCTCGATGATGTCGCCGATCTGCTCCATGTTGATCGTGAAGCTGATGATGTCGGTCCAGCGGCGGCTTTCCTCCTCGCCCAGCGCCTCGCGCGAGATGCGTGTCATGTAGTACTTGATCGCCGAGTAGAGCTGGTCCACCGTGTCGTCGAGCTGGCGCAGCTCCTGCGCCAGACGCAGGTCGTTGTGGCGGATCACGTCCAGGACGCCGATCAGCATGGTCTCCACCACGTCTGCCTGGTGCAGCGCCTCGCGCGCGGCGTTCGAAATGGCGAGCGAGGGCGTCGACAGCGCCGAGGGGTCCAGGTGATGTGGCCGCGTGGAGCCCGCCGGTTGCTGCGGCTGGGGCAGCATGTGCGTCACCAGTCTTGCGACCAGCTGGGTGAGGCCGATGAAGCCCACGCTGATCACGATGTTGAATGCCAGGTGGAACAGCACCACGCCGTGCGTCTGGTTCGGCAGCTCGGGCTGCACGTAGCGGATCCACAGGCCGACGAAGGGCGCCACGATGGCCACGCCCAGCGCCTTGAAGAGCAGGTTGCCGATGGTCACCTGCCGCACCGATACCGCTGACTTGGCCGTGGTCAGCACCGCCAGCAGGCCGCTGCCCAGGTTGGCGCCGAGCACCAGCCCGAGCGCCACGTCCAGCGGCACCACGTTCGAGGTGGCCATGGCCGCCACCAGCAGCACCACCGCCAGGCTCGAATAGGCCACGATGGCCAGCACCGAGCCGATGGTGATCTCCAGCAGCACGTCGCTGTTGATCGAGGCCAGCAGCGCGCGGATGGCCGGCGAGGAGAAGAGCGGTTCGGTGGCTTCCACCACCAGTTGCAGCGCCAGCAGCATCAGGCCCAGCCCGATCAGCACCCGGCCGACGCGCCCCGCCACGGTGGCCGAGCGCGTGATGAAGAGCACCACCCCCACGAAGATGAACATCGGCGAGAGCCACGAAAGGTCTGCCGAGAACAGCACCGAGATCAGCGCCGTGCCCACGTCTGCGCCCCGCATCACCGCCAGCGCGGCTGGCAGCGTGACCAGGCCCTGTCCGACGAAGGACGAGGTCATGAGCGAGGTGGCGGTGCTCGACTGCACCAGCGCCGTCACGCCAATGCCCGAGAGGGCGGCCGTGAAGCGGTTGCGCATGCTCTGCACGAGGATCTTGCGCAGGTTGGCGCCGAACACGCGAAGAACACCGGTTCGGACCAGGTGCGTGCCCCAGACCAGCAGGGCCACCGCCGCCAGCAGATTCAGGAGGTGCTTCATGGAGGTCGGGTTCTATCCTTTCTTTTCGTTTTGCTTCGTTTCGACCCCATTTTCCACAAGTGAGCGCTCAGGGCTAGTCGATGAGTGCTCCGTTGTCGTGGAAGGGGTAGGGCCCCTCGAAACTTCCGGAGGCGGCCAGATGGGTAACGAGCCTGCGCCCGCGCGCGGACCAGGCGTGCACCCGGAACGAGGGCGGCTCCAGTGTCCAGGCCGAGTCGGCGTCGGGCGCCAGGTCGAGGCAGACCTGATGGGCCTGCGCCGGAGAGGTCGAGGCGATGGTGCCGCCGAAACGCATGTCGATGGCCCGGTGCAGGTGGCCACAGATGATGCGCTCGACGTTCGGATAGCGCGAGACCAGGGCTTCGAGCGCTTCGGCGCCCTCCAGCAGGCCGATCTCGTCCATGTGGCCGATCAGCGTCTCGAAGGGCGGATGGTGCATGGCGATGACGACCGGCTCGCCGCGGCAGGCGTCGAGCTGCGCCTCCAGCCAGGCCAGGCGCTTCTCGCACAGCGCGCCGTGGCTGGCGTGGGGCACGCAGGTGTCGAGCGTGAGCAGCCGCAGCGCGCCGATGCGCACCGAATACTGGATGAAGCCGCCGTCTTCCGCGCCCAGGTAGGTGTGGCCAGGAAAGCTGCGGCGCAGCTGGTCGCGGTCGTCGTGGTTGCCGGGCATCAGGTAGACCGGCATGGTCAGCGGGGCCAGCAGGCGGGCGAGGTGCTCGTACTCGGCGGCGCGGCCGAAGTCGGTCAGGTCGCCGGTGACGACCACCGCGTCGGGCTGCTGGCGCAGCGCGAGCACCGACTGCACCGCGCGCTCCAGGTACGGAGCCGTGTCGATGCGGCCGTAGGCCAGCCGGCCCGGCTCGCGGATGTGCAGATCGGTGAGCTGGACCAGGATGGTGTTGGCGGTTTCTGTCGTCGTCATGCGATGGTTTCTTCCTGCGACGTCATCAGGCGCTCGGGCTGGATGCGGAGCCCCACCGTGTCGCCTGGCCCGAAGGGATTGTCGCGCCCCACGTCGGCCACCAGCATGGGCTGGTCCTGCGCGCGCAGGTGCAACTGCACGCGGTCGCCGAGGAAGGTGCGGCGCTCGACAACGGCGGCGCCCCAGTCGAGCTGGGGCGTGCCGACCTCGATGTCCTCGGGCCGCACCAGCAGGGTCGCATGGCTGCGCCACGCCTGCGGGCAGGGCAGGGTCGTTCCTCCGAGTCGGACAACGCCCTGGGCGATGGCGTCCTGCCCGCGCTCCAGCCGGTTGACCCGGCCCAGGAACTCGGCCACGAAGGGATGCGAGGGCGCGCGGTACAGGTCCTCGCCGCGGCCCACCTGCACGATGCGGCCGGCGCGCATCACGGCGAGCCGGTCGGCGATGGCGAGCGCCTCCTGCTGGTCGTGCGTGACGTGGATGGCCGTGATGTGCAGGCGGCGCAGCAGCTCGGCGAGTTCGTCGCGCAGCGACTCCTTGAGCTTGGCGTCGAGCGCGGCCAGCGGCTCGTCGAGCAGCAGCACGCGCGGGCGCACCGCCACCGCGCGCGCCAGGGCCACGCGCTGGCGCTGGCCGCCGGAAAGCTCCGAAGGACGCTTGTTCTCCAGGCCGCCCAGCCGCACCAGGTCGACCAGCTCGCCGACGCTGCGCCTCTCTTCATCGGGGGACACGCCCCGGATGCGCAGGCCATAGCCGATGTTGGCCGCCACGGTCATCTGCGGAAAGAGCGCATAGCTCTGGAACACCATGCCCACGCCGCGATGCTCCACGGGGCGCTGCGTGACGTCCTGGTCGCCGAACACGATGCGGCTGCCCGCGTCGGGCGATTCCAGCCCGGCGATCAGCCGCAGCAGCGTGGTCTTGCCGCAGCCCGAGGGGCCGAGCAGCGCCAGCACCTCGCCGGCCTCCACGCGCAGGCTGGTGGGCTGCAGGCCGCGCGTGCCGTCGGCATAGGTCTTCGCGCAGTTGGCGATGTCGATGGGGATTCGTTCAAGTTCCATGGCGCTTCTGAATCAGGTTGGCAAGGTACTGCAGGCCCCACAGCACCGGGAGGATGACGGCGAAGAAGACCAGCGTGTAGGCCGATCCGATCTCGATGCGCATCGAGGCGTAGCTGTCGGCCAGGCCCACGGGCAGGGTGCGGGTGAGCGGCGTGTGCAGCATCCAGGTGAGGTTGAACTCGCCCACCGAGAGCGTGAACACCATCAGGCTGCCGGCCACGATGGCCGGGAACACGGCGGGCACCAGGATGCCCATGAAGCGCTGGCGGAAGTTGGCGCCCAGCGAGCGCGCGGCTTCTTCGAGCGCGAGCAGCTCGTCGCGCTGGAAGGCCGAGCTCACGGTGCGCACCATGAAGGGCAGCGTGAAGACGATGTGGCCCACGAGGATGAAGGCGAAGCTCTGGCGGAAGGCCGTGAACTGGCCGTAGGCGAGGATCAGCGCGAGCGCCGTGGCCAGCCCCGGCACCGCGACCGGCAACGTCAGCAGTTCCTCGAAGATGCGCGCCGCGCGCGAGCGGCTGCGCGCCAGCGCGTAGGCGCAGGGCACGCCCAGCAGCACCGTGCCGGCGACGCAGGCAGCGGCCAGCGCGAGCGACCAGCCCACGGTGCCGCCGTAGTTCTCCCATACCTCGGACAGCCAGCGCAGCGTGAGGCCGCTCTTGAGGCCAGCGCTGTAGTTGTTGACCAGCCCGGCCATCACCGACAGCAGCATGGGGGCGATCATGAAGAGGCTCACGATCGCCGTCACTGCGAACAGGAACGGAGCCTTCGGTTGAGTGTTCTTGCGCATGGTGCGGGCCTCAGCGTGCGACGGGGTTCGCACCGAAGCGGCGCGCCACGAACAGCACCAGCCAGGTCACGACGCCCAGCGCGATCGACAGCGACGCGGCCAGCGCGAAGTTGGCGTAGTTGGTGAACTCGTTGTAGATGGTGATCGGTATCACCTCGAACTTGCTGGCCAGCGTGAAGGCGGTGCCGAAGGCGCCCATCGAGGTGGCGAACAGGATCGCGCCGCAGGCCAGCGTGGTGGGCGCCAGCTCGGGCATCCACACGTCGCGTGCCACGCGCAGCCGCGAGGCGCCCAGCGAACGCGCGGCCTCTTCCAACTGCGTGTTCATCGATTCGGCCGCCGCCGCGTAGGTGGCGATGGCGCGCGGCAGCGAGAAATACAGGTACGCCAGGAACAGCCCGAGCAGGCCGTAGGCGAAGGTGATGCGCTCGCCGAAGAGGCTGTCGCTGATGCTGGCGACCACGCCCTGTCGCCCGCCGAGCAGGATCACGAAGAAGCCGATGATCACGCCCGGGAACGACAGCGGCAGCGTGAGCAGCGACAGCAGCACGCGCTTGCCCACGAAGGCGCGGCGCGCGAGGTAGATGCCCACGGCCGCGCCCAGCACCAGCGTGGCCAGCGTCACGGCGACCGAGAGCACCACGGTGTTGACCATGCTCGCGAGGTAGCGCGCGTCGGTCAGCACCGCGAAGTAGGTGGCCCAACCCTTGCCGGCGGGCAATGCCATCAGGCGCACCACCGGCAGCAGCCAGAAGGCCGCGAAGAAGGCGGCCGCGGGCGCGACGCAGGCCAGCAGGCGCCAGCGCGGGTTCCAGGCGCTGGATGCGTTGGAGAGAGTGGCTTGCGTCATCGCACGCGGCGTCCGCTCAGCGGACTTCCTTCAGGTACTCGTCGGAAAAGGCCTTCTGCGCGGCGGCCATGCGGCCGTAGTCCACGCTCTTGGCGCGGGCGTACTCGCTGGCGGGCAGGAACTGGGCCTCGATGTCCTTGGGCATGGCGCTGGCGCGCACCGGGCGCAGGTAGGCCTTGGCCCAGATCGCCTGGCCTTCGTCGGACAGGGTGAAGTCGAGCACCTTCTTCGCGTCGGCCGCGTGCGGGGCCTTGGCGACCAGGCTCATCACGTAGGGCACGGCCAGCGTGCCTTCGCTCGGGATGACGAAGGCGACGTTGGCCTTGTCCTTGTACTTCGCGCGGTAGGCATTGAAGTCGTAGTCGAGCAGGATCGCGATCTCGCCCGAGAGCACGCGCGCATAGGAGGTCTGCTTCGGCACGATGGGCTCGTTCTTCTGCAGCGCCTTGAAGTAGTCGATGGCCGGCTTGAAGTTGTCGAGCGTGCCGCCGCGCGCTTCGTTCACCGCGACCGCGCCGACGTAGCCGACGAAGGCCGAGGCCGGGTCGAGGTAGCCGATCAGGCCCTTGTACTCGGGCTTGAGCAGGTCGGCCCACGACTTCGGCACCGGCTTGCCCTTGAGCGCGTCGACGTTGACCATGAAGCCCAGCGTGCCCGAGTGGATGGTGAACCAGTTGCCGGCCGGGTCCTTCAGGCCGTCGGGAATGTCTTTCCAGGCGGCGGGCTTGTAGGGCTCGACCAGGCCGTCCTTGGCGGCCTGCACGGCGAAGGTCACGCCGAGGTAGGTGACGTCGGCCACGGGGCTGGCCTTCTCGGCGGCCAGCTGCGCGAGCGACTGGCCCGAGTTCTTGTTGTCGGGCGGCACGGTGACGCCGGTCTTGGCCTTGATGGCCTTGAGCTGCGTGCCCCAGTCGGCCCATTCGGTTGGGCAGTTGTAGCAGATGGCGGTCTGGGCCATGGCGCTGCCGGCTGCGAGCGTGGCGGCGAGCAGGCCGAGGCGGGCCAGGCGGTGGATGCGAAGAGACATGATGAAGAAGCTCCTTGGATGGAAGTAGGCAGGTAACGAGGGGTTCTGAGGGTCAGGCAATCGCGGCGTTGTTGTCGTCGTTGTCTTCGTTCTCGTGCGCCGAGGCACACGACTCGCCGTCTCGGAATGAATGGGCAAGCAGCAGGCTCGCGTCGGCCTGCAGCGCCGCGCCGCTGGCCATGGCCTGGATCAGCAGCTCGACGCTGTGGCGGCCGATGTCGCTGTTGGGCTGGGCGATGGTGGTGAGCGCGGGCGTGAGGTCCTCGCCGAGCGCGATGCCGTCGAAGCCGACCACGCTGAGGTCGCCCGGCACCGACAGGCCGCTGAGGTGCGCGGCACGGATGCTGCGGATGGCCAGCAGGTCGTTGGAGCAGATCAGCGCGGTCGGCCGGTTGCGTGCCTGCAGCTGCTTGGAAAGCGCGTCGACGGCCGTTTCGACGAACGGCACCTCGACGAGCGCGGGCGTCGGCAGGCCGGCTTCGGCCATGCCCCTGCGGTAGCCGCGATAGCGCTGCTGCGCGCGGTCGGAGGCGGCGAGCGTGCCGCTGACCATCGCGATGCGGCGGTGGCCCAGCAGCACGAGCCGCGCCACCGCGTCGGCCACGGCGCTTTCGCTGTCGACCGACACGCAGGGGTGCTCGGGATGACGGTTGTAGGCCAGCACGTAGGGCACGCCGGCCGCCTGCAGGCGGGGCAGGGCGGCCGAGGTCGAGGGGTTCGACACCACGAGGATCAGGCCGTCGACGCTGCCGGCCAGCAGCAGGTGCACGGCGCGCTCCTCTTCGTCGATCCGGTAGCCGGTGGTGACCGGGATGATCGCGTAGCCCCCTGCGATGGCCGCGCGCGCGATGCCCTGCAGGCATTCGGCGAAGGTCGGGTTCAGCAGGGTGGGAAGCACCACGCCGAGCACGCGGCTGCGTTGGGTGCGCAGGGTGCGAGCGCTGGCGTTCGGCACGTAGTTGAGTTCGCGCGCCACGCGTTCCACCAGCTCGCGCGTGGCGGGCGTCACCTTGTCCGGAAAGTTGAAGGCGCGCGAGACGGTGGCCACCGAGACCCCGGCTTTGGCTGCAACGGCTTGGATGCTCATCGTGCGGTATTCATGTAATCGATTACATTGAACCGCGGCAGTATGACTTTGTTATGACATCGGGAGAAAGCGGGAAAAACCCTCGGCCTTGGCGCGAGCGAAGGCCCAAATAAGAAGGGGCCCGGCGGGCCCCTTCGAGAGAACGTTACTTGCCCCGGCGAACCCGCCGGATCTCGTCCACGATCAGGCAGATCGCCCCGAGCGTGATGGCGCTGTCCGCCGCGTTGAAGGCCGGGAAGTACCAGTTGCCTGCGTGGAAGCTCAGGAAGTCGACCACGTAGCCGTGCATCATCCGGTCGACCACGTTGCCGATGGCGCCGCCCAGGATGCAGGCCATGGAGAACGAAAACAGCTTCTGCCCCGCGTGCGACTTCAGCATCCACACGATGAACACCGCCGCGCCCACGCCGATGGCGGTGAACAGCCAGCGCTGCCAGCCCGAGTGGTCGGCGAGGAACGAGAAGGCCGCGCCCGTGTTGTGCGCGCGCACGACGTTGAAGAAGCTGGTGACGTAGGTCGCGTCGCCCAGCTTGTAGTAGCCCAGGATCAGCGTCTTGGTGAACTGGTCGATGATCACGATGATCACCGCCAGCCCCAGCCACGGCCAGATGCTGCCGCCGCGCGAGCGCGAGGCCGAGGACATGGAACGGGCGGCGGCCATCAGGCAACGCTCCGCGATTCGCCGGCGCCGAACAGGTTGCTGGTGCAGCGTCCGCACAGCGTCGGGTGGGCCGCATCGTGGCCCACGTCGTCGCGGTAGTGCCAGCAGCGCTCGCACTTCTGCGCGGTGCTCGGCGTCACCACCGTGGAAAGCGTCTCGCCGGCGGCCAGCGCGATCGCCGAGGTGATGAAGACGAACTTCAGGTCGTCGCCCAGCGAGCCCAGCAGCGCGAAGTCGTCGGCCGGTGCCGTCAGCTGCAGGTCGGCCTGCAGCGAGGAGCCGACCTTGCCTTCGGCACGCACCGCTTCGATGTCCTTGTTGACCACGTCGCGGATCTCGCGGATGCGGTTCCACTTGGCCAGCAGGGTCTCGTCGGGCGCGTCGAACTTGCTGTAGGTCTGCGTGAAGATCGAATCGCCCGGCTTGCCGGTACCCACGATCTTCCAGGCTTCCTCGGCGGTGAAGCTCAGGAAGGGCGCCATCCAGCGCAGCATCGCCTGCGAGATGTGCCACAGCGCCGTCTGCGCGCTGCGGCGAGCCAGCGAACCCGGGGCCGTCGTGTAGAGGCGGTCCTTCAGGATGTCGAGGTAGAAGCCGCCCAGGTCTTCCGAGCAGTAGATCTGCAGCTTGGCCACCACCGGGTGGAACTCGTACACCTTGTAGTGCGCGAGGATCTCGGCCTGGAATTGCGCCGCGCGCGACAGCGCGTAGCGGTCGATCTCGAACAGCTGGTCGAGCGGAACGCCGTCTTTCTCGATGTCGAAGTCGCTGGTGTTCGCCAGCAGGAAGCGCAGCGTGTTGCGGATGCGGCGGTAGGCGTCGACCACGCGCGCCAGGATCTTGTCGTCGCCCGCGATGTCGCCCGAGTAGTCGCTCGCGGCCACCCACAGGCGGATGATCTCCGAGCCCAGCTTGTTGCTGATTTCCTGCGGGTCGATGCCGTTCTTGAGCGACTTGCTCATCTTGATGCCCTTGGCATCGACCGTGAAGCCGTGCGTCAGCAGGCCGCGGTACGGTGCGCGGTCTTCCAGCATGCAGGCGATCAGCAGCGACGAGTGGAACCAGCCGCGATGCTGGTCATGCCCCTCGAGGTACAGGTCGGCTTCCGGCCCCGTGTCGTGGTGCACCGTGGGGTGCGTGCCGCGCAGCACGTGGGAGAAGGTCGAGCCCGAGTCGAACCACACCTCGAGGATGTCGGTGCTCTTCGTGTAGTGCGGCGCGTCCTCGGCGCCCAGGATTTCCTCGACGGTGACGCGGCTCCAGGCCTCGATGCCACCCTTCTCGACGATGTCGGCGGCCTGGTCGAGGATTTCCATGGTGCGCGGGTGCAGCTCGCCCGAGTCCTTGTGCAGGAAGAACGGGATCGGCACGCCCCAGCTGCGCTGGCGGCTGATGCACCAGTCGGGCCGGCCGGCGATCATGTCGTGCAGTCGCGCCTTGCCGTTCTCGGGGTAGAAGCTGGTCTGCTCGATGGCGTCGAGCGCGGTCTGGCGCAGCGTCTTGGGCGCCTTGTCCTTGGTGAATACGCCTTCGCCCTCGTCCATGCGCACGAACCACTGCGCGGCGGCGCGGTAGATCACCGGCGTCTTGTGGCGCCAGCAGTGCGGGTAGCTGTGCGTGATGGTCTCGGTGGTCAGCAGGCGGTTGGCGTCGCGCAGCGCGGCGATGATTTCCGGCACGGCCTTCCAGATGTTCTGCCCGCCGAAGAGCGGGAAGTCGGGCGCGTAGCTGCCGTTGCCCTGCACCGGGTTCAGGATGTCGTCGTAAGCGACGCCGTGGGCGATGCAGGAGTTGAAGTCGTCCAGGCCGTAGGCGGGCGAGGAGTGCACCAGGCCCGTGCCGTCGGTGGCGGTGGCGTAGTCGGCCAGGTACACGGGCGACAGGCGCCGGTAGCCGGCGTCCGCGTCGTACAGCGGATGCTCGAATTCCAGGCCGCCGAGCTTCTCGCCCTTGACCGTGGCCAGCACCTTGCCGTCGAGCGCATAGCGCGTCATGCACATCTCGACCAGCGAGTTGGCCAGGATCAGCAGGCCGCGCTCGGTGTCGACCAGCGAGTACTCGAGCTCGGGGTTGAGGTTGATCGCCTGGTTGGCGGGGATGGTCCAGGCGGTGGTGGTCCAGATCACGGCGAAGATGTCGCCGAGGATCGTGTGGTCGGTGCCGAAGGCCTTGAGCACCTTCTCGCGCTCATGCGCCTTGAAGGCCACGTCGATGGTCTGGCTCTTCTTGTCGGCGTACTCGATCTCGAACTCGGCCAGCGAGGAGCCGCAGTCGAAGCACCAGTACACGGGCTTCAGGCCGCGGTAGACGAAGCCGCGCTCGATCACGCGCTTGAACGCGCGCAGCTCGCCGGCCTCGTTGGCGAAGTCCATGGTCTTGTAGGGATGGTCCCATTCGCCCAGCACGCCCAGGCGCTGGAAGTCGGCCATCTGCTGGGCGATCTGGCCGGTGGCGAAGGCGCGGCTCTTGGCCTGCATCTCGTCGCGGCTCAGGTTGCGGCCGTACTGCTTTTCGATGGCGTTCTCGATCGGCAGGCCGTGGCAGTCCCAGCCGGGCACGTACAGGGCGTCGTAGCCCTCGAGCTGGCGCGCCTTGGTGATCATGTCCTTCAGGATCTTGTTCACCGCGTGGCCCATGTGGATCTGGCCGTTGGCGTAGGGCGGGCCGTCGTGCAGGATGAACTTGGGCGCGCCGTGGCGGGCGTCGCGCAGGCGGTGGTAGCGGCCTTCGTCGTTCCATTCCTTCACCCAGCCCGGCTCGCGCTTGGGCAGGTCGCCGCGCATCGGGAAGGGGGTGTCGGGCAGGTTCAGCGTGGAACGGTAGTCTTTGGGAGAAGCGGCGTCAGACATGTTGGGGTACGAAACAGGGGGCTTCGACAGGCTCGGCCCGAACTGCCCGGGAAAAAAGGAGCGCGTCGGTGCGGAAGGTAAAGCCGTTCGCCCTGAGCTTGTCGAAGGGCGGCAGCACGGTGCGTGCAGGGCTAAATTCGATCGCGCGTGGTCTGGCGATGGGTTTCTGCGTGGGTCGAGGCAAAGAACGCGCGGGCGTCGCGGCCATCCTTCGCGATGCCCGCGGTGAGGGCTTCGAGGCTGGTGTAGCGCAATTCGTCGTGCAGTTTGTGCAGGAGTTCCACGCGGACGATTTTACCGTAGGCCCCTTCGGCGCCCAGATGGGAGGGCCACTCCAGGCAATGGGTTTCGAGCAGCACCCGCCCGGCGTTGACGTCGTTGGCGTCCAGCGAGGGGCGAACGCCCAGGTTGGCCACGCCCGGCAGCGGCTGTTCGGACAGGCCGTGCACCAGCACCGCGAAGATGCCGCTGGCCGCCGGCTTCCAGTGCTTGAAGCGCAGGTTGAGGGTGCGGAAGCCATCGTCCTTTCCCGGCGCCGAGGCGCCCAGCGCCCGGCCCAGCTTGCGGCCATGGACCACGTGGCCCGAGATGGTGTACGGGCGCCCCAGCAGGGTGTGGGCATCGGCCATGCGGCCTTCGGCCAAGGCCTCGCGCACGGCGGAACTGGACACTCGCAGGCCGTGCCCGTCGCCGGGCCGCCCCAAGACGGGCGCACCCCCTCGGGGGGCCGCGGGGCGTAGCCGCGCGTGGGGGTCCGATATTTCGTAGCTGTTCATGCGGGCCACGTCGAAGCCGTGGGCGTCGCCGGCCGCGTCGAGCATGGCGTAGTCGCCGGCCCGCTTGGCGCCGAAGCGGAAGTCGTCGCCCACCAGCACGTAGCGCGCGCCCAGGCCGTCGATCAGCACGTTCTGGATGAATTCCTCGGGCGACTGCGAGGCCAGCCGGGCGTCGAAGGGCAGCACGATGGTCTGCGCCACGCCGCAGGCGGCCAGCTCGCTGAGCTTGTCGCGCAGGGTGCCGATGCGCGCCGGCGCCAGGTCGGGTTTCTTGGTGACGGCGGCGAAATAGTCGCGCGGATGGGGCTCGAAGGTGAGCACGCAGCTCGGCAGCCCGCGCTGGCGGGCCTCGGTCTGCAACAGCGCGAGCATGGCCTGGTGGCCACGGTGCACGCCGTCGAAATTGCCAATGGTCAGGGCGCAGGCGGGGGCTACGCCAGGATGCCGGAAGCCACGAAAAACCTGCATCGGTGAGTATCTTTTTGATAGCGCCTTCCGCCCGTCAATTGGGCGAATCAGGCCGATTTGTCACAAAGCCGGTATATTGTGACGCAGCGCGTCGATCGGCGTGGGCCCGCAACGCGCTCCGTGTCCCTGGTCTTTCCGTGTTCTCTCCCTTTTCGAGGAGGCGTGTGTGAAGGTCTTGAAGCTGTCGGCCCAAGGGCTGCCCCAGTCATGGATTTCGCTGGAACAGGCGGTGATCCACTACGCCGCGGACGAAGTCCGCTGGGAAGTGGGCGCGCAGGTGGCGGTGTTCCGTGGCGGCCACAACGCGATCACCGGCGAGCAGTCGCAGATCGCGATCAACAGCATCATCGGCACCAAGGGCGTGCCCCGCATCAACCCCTTCGCGCTGCGCCCCGGCCTCACCAACAGCAAGCTCTTCGCGCGCGATCGCAACGTCTGCGCCTACTGCGGCGGCCACTTCCACGAAGACGAGCTCACGCGCGAGCACATCATCCCGTTCGCCCAGAAGGGCATCGACACCTGGATGAACGTGGTCACGGCCTGCAGGCCCTGCAACCACCGCAAGAGCAGCCGCACACCCGAGCAGGCCGGCATGCCGCTGCTGTATGCCCCCTACGTGCCCAGCCTCTGGGAAGACTTCATCCTGCGAAACAGGCGCATCCTGGCCGACCAGATGGAGTTCCTGATGGCGCACCTGCCGCAGAGCTCGCGGCTGCACGATTCCTAGCCGACCGGCGCTCTCAGCGTTTCCAGGCCGGCGGGCGCTTCTCGATGAAGGCCTGCACGCCCTCCAGCGCGCTCTCGTCCATCATGTTGCAGGCCATGGTCTGGCTGGCGTCGGCCAGTGCGGCCTCGATGCCGGTTTCGAGCTGGCGGTAGAACAGGGCCTTGCCCAGCGCGAGGGCCGTGCGGGGCTTGGCGACGATGCTGGCGACCAGCGATTCGACCGCTGCATCCAGCTCTTCCGGCGGCGCCACGTGGTTGATAAGACCCTTCTCGCGCGCCTCCTGCGCGCTGATGAATTCACCCGTCACCAGCATCTCGAAAGCTTCCTTGCGCCCGAGATTGCGCGAGAGCGTAACGCTCGGCGTGGCGCAGAAGAGGCCCACGTTCACCCCGCTGACCGCGAAGCGCGCGTCGCTGGAAGCCACGGCCAGGTCGCAGACAGCCACCAGCTGGCAGCCCGCCGCCGTCGCGATGCCGTGCACGCGCGCGATCACCGGCACGGGCAGCTTCTGGATCGACAGCATCATCGCGCCGCAGCGCTCGAACAGCTGTTCGTAATAGTCGAGCGAAGGGGCTGCGCGCATTTCCTTCAGGTCGTGGCCGGCGCAGAAGGCCTTGCCGGCCCCGGCGATGACCACCGCGCGCACGCTGCCGTCGGCCGCGACCCCGCCCAGCGCCTGCTCGAGCGCGCCGAGCATGCCTTCGGAGAGCGCGTTGAACGCGGCCGGCCGGTTCAGCGTCAGCGTGACCACGCCGCGCTCGTCGCGCGACTGCAGGATGAAAGGGGAGTCGGTGCTCTCGGTCATGACCTGCCCTTGCCTCGCTCAGTAAGTCAGTTCAAGCACCGTGACGTGCTCCTTCGCCGCCGGCCACGTCAGGCCGGTGAGGCGCTCGCCGTTGAACTCGCCCGTCACCGGGCGCTGCGGCTCGGCGGCCGCGACGCGCAGCCGCGAACTCGACACGCCCGAGCCTTTGGGCGGCACGCCCGCCGGCGGGCTCTGGCCGTCGAAGCGCATGGTGTCGCGCTGCGCGTCGAAGTAGCCGCGCGGCCGCGTGAAGACGACGACTGCGCCGGCGCTGCCGTCGGCCGGCGTGACGCGCTCGGGCCGCAGGTTCACCACGCCGCTGCTGCGCGGGAAGGGGCTGCGGTAGATGTGGGTGGTGCCGTAGCTGGGCGTGGCCAGCACGAATTCGTAGGCCGCGTCGCCGCGGGCCTTGAAGGGGCCCCAGCGGCCGTCGGCGCCGATCGACTTGGTGAAGACCGCCTCGCCGAGCCGTGCGCCGCTGGCGGGGTCGACCGCGTACACGGTCACCGTCGCGCCGTTCAATGCGAGGTTCTCGGCGCCGAGCGCGCGGCCGTTGAGCACGACGTTCGCCTCCGGAGCTACCTCGGTGGTGCGCGGCGCCTGTCCGGTCAGGAACTGCCAGGTCGCGGCGAAGGCGGCGGGCGAGAACGAGGTCTCGCGGTGATCGACGCGCGGCAGCACGATGTTGGTCGCACCCTTGAGCGCCGGTCCGTCGAAGCCGATGTTGGTCGGCTTGCCGGGCGCGCCGATCCAAACGCCGTCGGGCTGGGCGTACTTGTCGTTGTTGTCGGAGCGCAGCGTCAGCCACTTCACGCCGGGCGTGACTTCCTCGCCGTTCGGGCCCTTCGGCGCATTGAGCTGCTGCATGAAGCCCGAGAGCCCCGAGAACTCGTTGTTCTCGCGCAAGCCCTTCGCCGCCCAGATGCCGTGCGCGGGGTTGCCGCCCAGCACCACGTGGCTCACGACCGCAGCGCCGCCGCCGTTCTGCACATAGTTGCGGATGGTGTTGCCGCCGCGCGAGTTGCCGATCAGCACCACCTTGCTCGCGCCGGTGGCCTTCAGCACCTTGTCGACCTCGGCCTTGAGGAACACGGCCGATTCGCCGGTCGAGCTGCGCCCGGGTTGCGCCACGGCGTCATCGTCGCGAGCCACCGGGTTGGGCTGGTCGACCGCGAAAAGCCGCTCGCGCGGCCAGCCGTTCGATTCGAAGCGCCAGATCGTCGTCTGCCAGAGCGCAGCCGAGTCGCCGTTGCCGTGCATGAACACGATGGGCGGGCGCTCGGTGTAGGAGGGCGTGGGGGATGTGGCGCAGGCGGTCAGCATCGCGGTGGTGGTTCCTGCGGCCATGGCGACCAGAAGAGAGCGGCGGGTCTGCATGTTTCGTTCCTGGGGTCCTGGAGTGAGGGGCCAAGTGAAAACGCCCGCCAGCGCAAAGGCGGGCGGGCGTTGGATGCTAGCGGAACACCGCGGAACCGGCTTTGCCGGGCCGCAGGTGTTGCCCCCGGTAGGGGGTTGGCGCAGCGACACGAAGTGCGCGCAGCCTGGGGGCGAGCCTTGTTCTAGGCGAAGACGCCAGCGGTGTCCTGCATGCGGGCCGACACTTCGCCCAGGTGGTGCAGGGTGTCGCCGAAGGTCATTTCCATCTGCGTGAGCTTGCGGAAGTAGTGGCTGCCGATGTATTCGTCGGTCACGCCGATGCCGCCGTGCAGCTGCACCGAGTTGGCGGCGATGTAGCGCATCGACACGCCGAGCTGGTACTTGGCGCGGGCCAGCGCCTGGCGGCGCTCGTCGGCCGGGGCGTTGAGCTTGAGCGTGGCGTAGTAACTCATCGAGCGGGCCAGCTCGAGCTGCATCTTCATGTCGGCGACGCGGTGGCGCAGCGCCTGGAAGCTGGAGATGACCACGCCGAACTGCTTGCGCTGGTTCAGGTACTCGACGGTGAGGTCCACGGTCTTGTCCATCACGCCCACGCCTTCGGCGCAGGTGGCGGCGATGCCGACGTCCACCGCGTATTCGAGGGCGGCAAGGCCGTCCAGCGTCACCAGCGTGGCGTCTGCCTTGTCGAACACGACCTCGGCGGCGCGGGAGCCGTCCTGCGTGCCGTAGCCGCGCGCTTCCACGCCGCTGGCGCTGCGCTCGACCAGGAAGAGGGCGATCTTGCCGTCGACCTTGGCCGGCACCAGGAAGGCATCGGCTTCATCGCCCACGGGCACCACGCTCTTGGCGCCGGTCAGCGACCAGCCGCTGCCAGCCTTGGCAGCATGGGCCTCGCACACGTCGAGGCGATAGCGCGCCTTGCGTTCCTGGTAGGCCAGCACCACGATGGCCTGGCCGCCCGCGATGCGCGGCAGCCAGCTTTCCTTGGTGTCGGCGCCCGCGTAGCCGCTGAGCACCGCCCCGGCGATCAGCGTCTGCGCGAAGGGCTCCAGCACGATGCCGCGGCCCAGTTCTTCCATGACGACCATGCCAGCGACCGGGCCCATGCCCAGGCCACCGTCGTCCTCGCTGATGTAGAGGCCGCCCAGGCCGAGCTCGGCCAGTTCGTCCCAGGCCTCGCGCGAGAAGCCGCCCTTGGCCTCAATGCCGCGGCGGCGCTCGAAGTCGTAGCCCTTGTCGACCCACTTGCGCACTGCGTCGCGCAGCTGTTCCTGGTCGTCGGTGAAATTGAAGTCCATGCTCGTTGTCTCCTCAGCCCAGAACCGTCTGCGCGACGATGTTGCGTTGCACTTCGTTGCTGCCACCGTAGATGGTGGTCTTGCGCATGTTGAAGAAGGTCGACGTCAGCGGCGCGAGCGCCGGGTTGCCGCCAGGGAAATTGCCCTGCCAGCCGGCTTCCATCGCCTCGCGGATCAGCGGCAGCGAGTAGGCGCCGCCGGCCAGCATCATCAGTTCGCTGTAGCGCTGCTGGATCTCGCTGCCGCGGATCTTGAGCAGGCCCGCCACGTCCAGCGAGTTCTTGCCCGAGGTGGCGGCCGAGAGCACGCGCAGCACCATCATCTCGAGGGCGACGATGTCGACTTCGAGCTTGGCGATCTCGTCGCGGAAGCGCTGGTCTTCGTAGACGCCTTCCGATTTCGCGATGCGCTTGAGGCGCTCGAGCTCGCGCTTGGCGCGGTTCACGTCGGCGATGTTGGTGCGCTCGTGCGAGAGCAGGTGCTTGGCGTAGGTCCAGCCCTTGTTCTCCTCGCCGATCAGGTTCTCGGCGGGCACCTCGACGTTGTCGAAGAACACTTCGTTGACTTCATGGCCGCCGTCGAGCAGCTTGATCGGGCGCACGGTGACGCCGGGCGACTTCATGTCCAGCAGCAGGAAGCTGATGCCGGTCTGGGGCTTGCCCTCGCTGCTGGTGCGCACGAGGTTGAACATCCAGTCGCCGTATTGGCCGAGGGTGGTCCAGGTCTTCTGGCCGTTGACGATGTACTTGTCGCCCTTTCGCTCGGCCTTGGTCTTCAGCGATGCCAGGTCGGAGCCCGAACCCGGTTCGCTGTAACCCTGGCTCCACCAGACTTCGCCGCTGGCGATGCCGGGCAGGAAGCGCTTCTGCTGATCGGCGTTGCCGAAGGCCATGATGACCGGGGCCACCATCACCGGGCCGAACGGCACGATGCGCGGCGCGCCGGCCAGCGCGGTTTCTTCCTCGAACAGGTGGCGCTGGACGGCGGTCCAGCCCGGGCCGCCGAATTCCTTCGGCCAGCCGTAGCCCAGCCAGCCCTTCTTGCCGAGGATCTTGGCCCAGCCTTGCAGATCGTCGCGCGTCAGCTCGAGCGCGTTGTGCACCTTGTGCGAAATCTCCTTGGGGAGGTTGTCCTTGACCCATGCGCGAACTTCTTCGCGGAACTTCTGTTCTTCGGGTGTGAAGCTCAAATCCATGCGTGCCTCGCTATGTTGATCGGTCCACCGCAGACGCGGTGTGTCTCCGGAACCACGAGTTTTAGCACGGTCGTGCTGTGATGCGGTGTCCGCGCGGCGACAAGTGGCGCGCCACGGATAATCCCGCCTCCAATGAAGAACATCGTGATCCTGATCTCCGGCGGCGGCTCCAACATGGAGGCCATCGTGCGCGCCGCCGGGCGCGACCGCTGGGCCGAGCGCTACGGCGCGCGCATTGCCGCCGTGGTGAGCAACAAGGCCGAGGCCGGCGGGCTGGCGATCGCCAGGGCCCAGGGCATCGACACCGCGGTGGTCCCGCACAAGGATTTCGCCACCCGCGAGGCCTTCGACGAGGCGCTGGCGAAGGTGGTCGACGGTTACGCACCGGCGCTGGTGGTGCTGGCGGGCTTCATGCGCATCCTGACGCCGGGCTTCGTCGGCCGCTATGCGGGCCGTCTGGTGAACATCCATCCCTCGCTGCTGCCGGCGTTTCCGGGCCTGAATACGCACCAGCGCGCCATCGAGGCGGGCTGCAAGGTGGCCGGCGTGACGGTGCACCAGGTTACAAATGAACTCGATCACGGGCCGATCCTGGCCCAGGCCGCGGTGCCGGTGCTGCCGGACGACACGGCCGCCACGCTGGCCGCACGGGTGCTCGCGCAGGAGCATCTGTTGTATCCGCGAGCCATCGCCGGCTGGCTGTCGGATACATCGCGTCACAATGAGTAAAGTTGTTTATATTCGCGGGTTTTCGGGAGTCCAGAAAGTGAAGAACCAATCGTTGCTGCTGGCGCTTGCCGGCGCCGCCCTGATGGCGGGCTGTGCAGCTCCGGCGCCCGCGCCAACCCCCGCCGCACCTCCGGCTCCGCCGCCGGAGCCGGTGTACCAGTGCAATGCGGACGGCGCCCGCTTTGCCATCGGACAGCCGGTGACGCCCCAGCTCGAGGCCGCAGCACGCGTGCGTTCGGGCGCCGGCACCGTGAGAGTGCTGAAGCCGGGCGAAGTGACCACGATGGAACTCAACGGCGGGCGGCTCAATCTGGACGTCGATGCCCGCAACCGCGTGACGGACGTCCGCTGCGGCTGACCCTCATCCGGGTTGCTGCGAAAAAGGTAGCAACCCGTCCAGGCAGGATGGGCTTGCGCAGCCTGACTGGCTAGATCGGTGTGAATCTTCTGCGGGCGACGCCGTCTATCTCGATGGTTTCGCCGAACATTGCGGCCGGCCGGACCCAGAGGCCGTGCGCGCCGTACAGGGCCCGGTAGAGCGTCATCGGCTCCAGCGTCTCGCTGTGGCGCACGGTGCCGATCACTTCGTATTCGCCGCCCTTGTAGTGGCGGTAGCGGCCGGGAGGCGTTTCGATCAGGGGAGGGAGGTCTTCGTCGTTCAACGGCGGCTTGCCTTTCTTCAAAAAACTGGCGGGCTTGATTTGACTGGAGTCGGATGGATCGCGCTGATTTTGTTCACCTGGTTCGACTGAGCGAGCATGCCAGTGCGGACGACAGCGCGCGCTACCGGCGCAGCGTCGCGGCCTTTGCCGCGCTCGGCTACCTCTGGGTGCTGGGCTGCCTCGGGCTGTCGGTGGGCATCATCGCCTGGGTGCTTGCCTCGATCGGGGAGGTGCGCTTCAACTTCACGCGAGGCTGGCTGTTGCTGTTTGCGCTGGGACTTCTGTGGGCGACGCTGCGCGCGCTCTGGGTGCGCTTCGACGAGCCGGAAGGCATCGAACTCCATCGCGAAGACGCCCCGGCGCTCTTCGAGGCACTTGACCGCATCCGTGCCCGGATCAAGGGGCCGCCGGTCCACCACGTCTACCTCGACGACGACTTCAACGCCAGCATCCGGCAAGTGCCGCGCTTCGGACTCTTCGGCGGCGCTGTCAATTCGCTGAGCATCGGACTGCCGCTGCTGATGATGCTCGACCGGCGACGGCTGCTGTCGGTACTGGCCCACGAGTACGGCCACCTGCGCGGCAACCACGGGCGGCTGAGCGCCTGGATCTACCGCACGCGGCTGTCTTGGCTCAAGCTGGACGCCAGCCTGCAGCGCAACGAGGGCGTGATGGCGCTGTTCTCTCAGGCGTTCTTCCGCTGGTACTTTCCACGCTTCGCGGCCAAGACCTTCGCACTGGCCCGCCAGGACGAATACGAGGCCGACCGCATCTCGGGCCGCCTGCTGGGGGCGCCGGTGGCGGGAGCTGCGCTGACCGAGATCGCCATCAAGGCCAACTGGTACGCCAACGAGTTCTGGCCCTGGCACTGGGCCCGTGCCGAGCACGAGCCGATGCCGCCGGGGCCCTTCGAGGCACTGCGCAAGCGCGTGCGCACGCCGCCCGACGACGACTTCGCCCGCCAGGCGCTGCGCGAGGCGATGCGCCGTGTGAGCGACCTGGAGGACACCCATCCGGTCTTGCGCGACCGGCTGGAGGCGCTGGGGCAGAAGGCGGCCATGCCCGAGTGGTCGATGCGCCCGGCGCTCGAAATGCTGGTCGACCGCAAGAAATGGATCGCGCATTTCGACAGCCAGTGGCGCCGCGCACACGCTGCCGACTGGAAGCAGCATCACGCGCACCGCTCGCGCATCCGCGAGCGCATCGCGGTGCTGGCCGCGCGCGGCGAGCGAAACACGCCGGACGAAATGGTCGAATGGGCCGATTCCGAGCGGCGGCTCGACCCGTCCGCCCCCGTGCGCGTGCGTTACGAAAGCGCGCTGCGGATCGCCCCCGAGCACCCCGGCGCGCTGCGAGGACTGGCCCAGATGCTGCCGGCCAGCGACCGCGAGGCGCGGCTCGCGGTGCTCGAGCGGCTGCACGGCTCCGGCGCAGCCAGCCGCTGGTGGGCCGCCAAGAGCGCCGTGGCCTCTCTCGAAGACCCGGACGCCGGTCCGCACGACGAAGAAGCGCTGAAGCTGTGGCGCGGCCGGCTCAAGGAGGCGGAGGAGGCCGAGACGCGCGCCTGGGAGGAGATCACCGGTACGCCGTTCTTCAGCCAGATCTCGCGGCACGACCTCAACGACTACGAACTGGGCGAACTGCGTGCCGACCTGGTGCGCTGCCTGCCTGCCTCCCGTGCCTGGCTGGTGCGCAAGAACCTGCGCGAATTTCCGTGGCGCCGCGCCTACATCGTGTTCGTCGAGCTGCCGGGGCTCGATGACGAGGACCGCTGGAACCTCTGCCGCCAGCTGGAGCAGACGCTCACGCTGCCGGGCGCCGCGCTGGTGCTGTGGGCTGGCCATTCGCCGAAGCTGGAAGACATCGAGCGCGAGGCTTTCGGGGCTGTCTGGGTGCGCGACGCCTAGGCTCTCGGGCCGGGTTCCCCGCGGCTGAGACAATCGGGGGATGCATCCCAAAGCCCTGTTGGAGGCCGCCGCCGATCTGGTCGGCCTCGTCCTGAAGTTCGATCACCCCGCCGACCAGGTCGTGTCCCGGTTCTTCCGCGACCACCGTGAGTTCGGCCCGCGCGAGCGCGCGACGCTCGCCGAAACCGTCTACACCGTGCTTCGCAAGAAGCTGCTTTTCGATCACCTCTCGCCCTCGGGCAGCGGCTCGAAGGAGCGCCGGATGGCGATCCTGGGCTTCCATGGCCCGCGCGACTTCCTGAAGAGCGCGCTCAACGATACCGAGAAGCGCTGGCTCGACAACTGCGACGCCGTCAAGCCCGACGACCTGCTGGAGCGCCATCGCCACAACCTCCCCGAATGGCTGGTGGCGCCGCTGAAGGCGCAGCTCGGCGACGGCTTCTGGCCGCTGGTCGAGGCCCTGCAGCAGCCCGCCCCGCTCGATCTGCGCGTCAATGCGTTGACTGACAAGCGCGCGGATGTAAAGGCGGAGCTTGCGCTGGCTGCTATCAAATCGGAAGCGACACCTTTTTCGCCATGGGGCCTGCGCATCGATGGCAAGCCGGCGCTGACCAAGCTGGACGCCTTTGCCCGTGGCGCTGTCGAAGTGCAGGACGAGGGCTCCCAGCTGCTGGCCCTGTTGCTGGACGCCAAGCGCGGCGAGATGGTGGTCGATTTCTGCGCCGGCGCCGGCGGCAAGACGCTGGCCATCGGCGCGACGATGCGCAACACCGGCCGGCTGTACGCCTTCGACGTCTCTGCGCACCGGCTGGACGCGCTCAAGCCGCGGCTGGCGCGCAGCAAGCTGTCGAACGTGCATCCGGCCGCCATCGCCCACGAGCGCGACGACCGGATCAAGCGGCTGGCGGGCAAGATCGACCGCGTGCTGGTCGACGCGCCCTGTTCGGGGCTGGGAACGCTGCGGCGCAATCCGGACCTGAAATGGCGGCAGTCGCCCAAGTCGGTAGAGGAGTTGACGGTCAAGCAGGCTGCCATCCTGCAGAGCGCCGCGCGGCTGGTGAAGTCGGGCGGGCGTCTCGTTTACGCCACCTGCAGCGTGCTGCCGGAGGAAAACGAAGCCATCGCCGAGGCTTTCAGCGCCGCCAATCCCGACTTCGCGCCCGTGGATGTGGCGGAATTGCTGCAGGGGCTCAAGGTGGAGGGTTTCGAGGCGCTGTGCGCAGGCGGGGAGGGCGCCAGGCGCTATCTGCGGCTCTGGCCGCACCTGCATTCGACCGACGGTTTCTTCGCTGCGGCCTGGAACCGCAAATAGAGGGCAGACTCCAAACTAGGGTTAATCTGCGCTTTTCGTGAAGGTTTAAAGGGCTTGTTCTAGGCCCTCGGACCTTAAAATCGTGGGTTATCTGAAGGCTGCACCTTCGTGCGGCCATGATGGAGTACCTGACTCAATGTTGCTTCCTGACTCCGCCGTCCTCAACGCGGCCATCGAATGGCTCGGACACGGCCTTTGGGATCTCACCTGGTGGCAGATCGTGCTTTACACGCTCGCCACCACGCACATCACGATCGCCGCGGTCACGATCTTCCTGCACCGCACGCAAACGCACCGGGCCATGGATCTGGGCCCGATCCCGTCGCATTTCTTCCGCTTCTGGCTCTGGATCGGCACCGGCATGGTGACGAAGGAGTGGGTCGCGATCCACCGTAAGCACCACGCCAAGTGCGAAACCCAGGACGACCCGCACAGCCCGCAGGTCAAGGGTATCGAAGAGGTGCTGTGGCGCGGCGCCGAGCTGTATCGCGCCGAGTCGAAGAACAAGGAAACGATGGAGCGCTACGGTCACGGCACGCCCGATGACTGGATCGAACGCAACCTGTATTCCCGCTACAGTTGGCAGGGCGTCGGCCTGATGCTGGTCCTGAACCTCGCGCTGTTCGGCGCGCTCGGCATGGCGGTGTGGGCTGTGCAGATGCTCTGGATCCCGATCACCGCCGCCGGCGTGATCAACGGCATCGGCCACTACTGGGGCTACCGCAACTTCGAGGCGCCCGACGCCAGCCGCAACATCATGCCCTGGGGGCTGATCATCGGCGGCGAAGAGCTGCACAACAACCACCACACGTACCCCACCTCGGCCAAGTTCTCGGTCAAGAAGTACGAGTTCGACATCGGCTGGATCTACATCCAGGCTCTGCAGAAGCTGGGCTGGGCCAAGGTCAAGAAGGTGCCGCCGAAGATGCTCATGGGCGACATCCAGCCCGTGGCCAACGAGAAGACGCTCGAGGCCGTCATCGCCAACCGCTACGAAGTCATGGCCGGCTATGCGCGCGAAATGCGCCGCGCCACCAGCCAGGAACTGGCTGCCCTGAAGAACAAGGGCGCCGACCTGTCGGTGCTCAAGGCCGCCAAGCGCTGGCTGCATCGCGACGACGACAAGGTGCCTGCATCGGCTCGCACCCATGTCTCGCAGGCTCGCGCCGCCCACCCGGTGCTCGACAAGATGGTCACGATGCGCGAAGAGCTGCGTCAGCTGTGGCTCAACACTTCGCAGTCGCGCGAGCAGCTGGCGGCTGATCTGGCTGCCTGGTGCCATCGTGCGGAAGCCAGCGGCATTGCCGGTCTGCGCGACTTCTCGACCCGTCTGCGCGCTGCTCGCGCCTGACGCGAACTGGAGCTTTCCCCGAACAAAAGCCGGCCTGAGGGCCGGCTTTTTCATGTCCGTCGAATTCTTGAGGATGCCAAATCCCCAATGAAAGAAGGCAAGGCGAAATACGAAATAGACGGGCAATAAAAAACCCGCTGTGTTTGCAGCGGGTTTTCTATTTGGAGAAACCGGGCCGAATTACTTCAGCTTGATTTCCTTGTATTCGACGTGCTTGCGCGCCTTGGGGTCGAACTTCATGATCGACATCTTTTCAGGCATCGTCTTCTTGTTCTTGCTGGTCGTGTAGAAGTGGCCGGTACCCGCGGTGGATTCCAGCTTGATCTTTTCGCGTCCGCCTTTGCTCGTTGCCATGATTCAGCTCCTTAGGCTTGGCCGCGTGCGCGCAGGTCTGCGAGCACGGAGTCGATACCGTTCTTGTCGATCAGGCGCAGCGCGGCGCTCGAAACACGCAGGCGAACCCAGCGGTTTTCACTTTCGACCCAGAAACGGCGGTATTGCAGGTTCGGCAGGAACCGGCGCTTGGTTTTGTTGTTGGCGTGGGAAACGTTGTTTCCGACCATCGGGCCCTTGCCCGTTACGTCGCATACGCGTGCCATGAGGACACTCTTTCTTGAACAGCTGGCACCAGTGCAATCAGGGCGATCGCAGGTGTTTTGCAGCTTGACCTCGCCAGAAAACGGGTGGCGGTACCCCGACTTTGCCGCGGCTCGTGGGAGAGCCCTGTTTCGGCAAAGCCTTGGATTATAGCCCTTTTGGAGGCTCGGTGGTTACAGCGTGCCGTCCTGTTCCAGGAAGCGCTGTGCGTCGAGCGCGGCCATGCAGCCGGTGCCGGCGCTGGTGATGGCCTGGCGGTAGACGTTGTCCTGCACGTCGCCGGCGGCGAAAACGCCCGGAATGCTGGTCATCGTGGCGAAGCCCTGCAGGCCGGAGCGTGTCAGGATGTAGTTGTCCTTCATCTCCAGCTGGCCCTGGAAGATGTCGGTATTGGGGTGGTGCCCGATGGCGATGAAGCAGCCCTTGAGGTCGATCTGCTCGGTGGCGCCGGTCTGCGTGTTCTTGATGCGGATGCCCGTCACGCCCGTGTCGTCGCCCAGCACCTGGTCGAGCTCGTTGTGCAGCTTCAGTTCGATCTTGCCCTCGGCGACCTTCTCCATGACCTTGTCGATCAGGATCGGCTCGGCGCGGAACTTGTCGCGGCGGTGCACCAGGGTGACCTTGTTCGCGATGTTGGCGAGGTAGAGCGCTTCCTCGACGGCCGTGTTGCCGCCGCCGATCACGCAGACCTCCTGCTCGCGGTAGAAGAAGCCGTCGCACGTCGCGCACGCGGAAACGCCGCGGCCCATGAACTTCTGTTCGGAGTCGAGGCCCAGGTACTTCGCCGAAGCGCCGGTGGCAATGATCAGTGCGTCGCAGGTGTAGGTGCCGCTGTCGCCCGTGAGGGTGAAGGGGCGCTTGCTCAGGTCGACCTTGTTGATGTGGTCGAAAACGATCTGCGTCTTGAAGCGCTCCGCATGCTCCAGGAAGCGCTGCATCAGGTCGGGGCCCTGCACGCCGTGGACGTCGGCCGGCCAGTTGTCGACCTCGGTGGTGGTCATCAGCTGTCCGCCCTGGGCGATGCCGGTGATGAGCAGTGGCTGCAGATTTGCGCGTGCCGCATAGACGGCGGCGGTATAGCCGGCAGGGCCGGAGCCCAGAATCAAAACCTTGGCGTGTTGGGGAGCGGACATGAGTAGAAAACCTAGGATGGACGCTGCTTCAGCGTGTACATTTTCAGGGTGGTAGCGATATATATGGAGTATCACTGCCCGGTTCAACACCGGGTAAACGGTGTTTTCAATGCGCGCGATTGTAGTAATCCATCGGCTTGCTGCTTTCTGGATTGCTCCGCCCGCTGTCTCAGGGATTGATAAATGTCGATGCTGTCCAACCTCGAATTGCTTCGGCGCGTTCCATTGTTCGCGTCGTTGACGGCCACGCAGTCCGCTAGCATCGCGGACGCGATCATCAAGAAGCGCTTCAAGCGCGCGGAAGTCGTTGTGGAGCAGGGCAAGAAGTCCGATGCGCTCTACATCATCCTGACCGGACGTGCGCGCGTCACCAGCGCCGACAGCCGCGGGCGCGAGGTCATCCTCGCCACGCTGCACCCCGGCGACTATCTTGGCGAGATGAGCCTGATCGACGACGAGCCGCATTCGGCTACCGTGCGCACCGAAATCCAGTGCGATGTGCTCATGCTGGGCCGCGACGCCTTTGCGCGCTGCCTGCCCGAGAACTCCTCCATGGCGTACAACATCATGCGCGGCCTCGTGCAGCGCCTGCGCCATGCCGACCGCAAGATCGAATCGCTGGCGCTGATGGACGTCTACGGGCGCGTGGCCCGCTCTCTGCTCGAATTCGCCATCGAGGACGGCGCCGGAAATCTCAAGGTGCGCGACAAGATCTCCCGCCAGGACCTGGCCAAGATGGTCGGCGCCTCGCGCGAAATGGTGAGCCGCGTGATGAAGGATCTCGAAGAGCGCGGTTTCGTCCAGACGCAGGACGACGGATCGATGATCGTCAAGGAACGGCTCCTGTCTCTGGCCTGAGCCTCCAGGGCCGGGGCCGCTGGTAACGGCGGCCCCGGCCTTTTGTTGTAGTGTTCGTGCATCCGGCCCCGCTTCACAGGGACTGGGCGCCGTGTTTTTCATGACCTATTCGCTGAATACGCTTCAATCTTCTTCTGCCGCCGAGGGGCAACCCGTGCGCGTGCGCGCCATGCGCTTCGCCCACGAGATCACGCTGATCGCAGGATTCGCAGCGCTGCTGTTCTGGCTGCTCTCGATGCTGAGCTTCACGCCCTCCGATGCCGCCTGGTCTACCTCGGGCACCGGGGGCGAAATCAAGAACTGGGGCGGCCGCATCGGCGCCTGGCTGGCCGATGGCAGCTACTACGCCGCCGGCTATTCCGTCTGGTGGTGCCTTTTCGCCGGGCTGCGCGCCTGGCTGTCTTCGCTGGCCAACTGGCTGCGCGGCGGCGAACCCTCGGCGGCCGAACAGGCAACCCCGCGCGGGCGCTTCAACCGCAGCCGCCTTGCCTTCTGGCTCGGCCTGATCCTGCTGCTTTGCGCAAGTACCGTGCTCGAGTGGTCGCGGCTGTACCGGCTCGAAGCGCACTTGCCGGGCTCTGGCGGCGGTGCGCTGGGATACCTGGTCGGTCCCGCCAGCGTGCGCTGGATGGGCTTCACCGGATCGGCGCTGGTGGCCATCGCCGGCGGCGTGATCGGCTCCGCGCTGGTGTTCCGTTTCTCCTGGAGCCTGATCGCCGAGCGCATCGGCGCGCGCTTCTATTCGCTCTTCGAATCGCGCCGCGAAAAGCGCGAACTCGCAGCCGACATCGCCATGGGCAAGCAGGCCGCCCGCGAGCGCGCCGAGGCCGACGACCACGGCTTCACGCGCGGAGACGTCGACTCCGGCCGTTCCGAGCCCTCGCTGTCGCCTTCGTCCGGCGCCTATGCCGGTGGTGGCGGTGGCGGCGGCGATGACGAAATCCTCATCGAGCCGCGCCCCAAGCGGCGCCCGCCATCGCCGCCGGTGCAGATCGAGCCCGCGATGACCGAAGTGCCCCGCAGCGACCGCGTCGTCAAGGAGCGCCAGAAGCCGCTTTTCAACGAACTGCCCGACAGCAAGCTGCCGCAGGTCGACCTGCTCGACCCCGCGCAGGCTCGCCAGGAAACCGTCTCCGCCGACACGCTCGAGATGACCTCGCGCATGATCGAGAAGAAGCTCAAGGACTTCGGCGTCGAGGTGCGCGTGGTGCTGGCCTCGCCGGGCCCCGTCATCACTCGCTACGAGATCGAGCCCGCCACCGGCGTCAAGGGCTCGCAGATCGTCAACCTCGCGAAAGACCTTGCGCGCTCGCTCTCGCTGGTGTCGATCCGCGTGGTCGAGACCATCCCCGGCAAGAACTACATGGCGCTCGAGCTGCCGAACGCCAAGCGCCAGTCGATCAAGCTCAGCGAGATCCTGGGCTCGCAGGTCTACAACGAAGGCAAGTCGATGCTCACCATGGGCCTCGGCAAGGACATCATCGGCAACCCCGTGGTGGCCGACCTCGCGAAGATGCCGCACGTGCTGGTGGCCGGTACCACCGGTTCGGGCAAGTCGGTGGGCATCAACGCGATGATCCTGTCGCTGCTCTACAAGGCCGAGGCGCGCGACGTGCGCCTGCTCATGATCGACCCGAAGATGCTCGAAATGTCGGTCTACGAAGGGATCCCGCACCTGCTGGCGCCCGTGGTCACCGACATGCGCCAGGCCGCGCACGGCCTGAACTGGTGCGTGGCCGAGATGGAGCGCCGCTACAAGCTCATGAGCAAGCTGGGCGTGCGCAACCTGGCCGGCTACAACACCAAGATCGACGAGGCCAAGGCGCGCGAGGAGTTCATCTACAACCCCTTCAGCCTCACGCCGGACGATCCCGAGCCGCTCAAGCGCGAGCCGCACATCGTCGTGGTCATCGACGAGCTGGCCGACCTGATGATGGTGGTCGGCAAAAAGATCGAGGAGCTGATCGCCCGTCTCGCGCAGAAGGCGCGCGCGGCCGGCATCCACCTCATCCTCGCCACCCAGCGCCCCAGCGTGGACGTGATCACCGGCCTGATCAAGGCCAACATCCCGACCCGCATCGCCTTCCAGGTGTCGAGCAAGATCGACAGCCGCACCATCCTCGACCAGATGGGCGCCGAGGCGCTGCTGGGCATGGGTGACATGCTCTACATGCCCAGTGGCACCGGCCTGCCGATCCGCGTGCACGGCGCCTTCGTCAGCGACGACGAAGTGCACCGCGTGGTGGCCTACCTCAAGAGCCAGGGCGAGCCCGACTACATCGAAGGCGTGCTCGAAGGCGGTACGGTCGATGGCGACGGTGACGGCGACCTGCTCGGTGGCGGTGGCGACGGCGAGAAGGACCCGATGTACGACCAGGCGGTCGAAGTGGTGCTCAAGAACCGCAAGGCCAGCATCTCGCTGGTGCAGCGCCACCTGAAGATCGGCTACAACCGCGCCGCGCGCCTCGTCGAGGACATGGAGAAGGCAGGCCTCGTCAGCGCCATGAGCGGCAGCGGCCAGCGAGAGATCCTGGTGCCCGCGCGCGCGGCCGAATGACGGCCGCAAGGCCCCGGATCACCCAGGTTACGTGCTGAAAGGCAATTTGCAAAAGCGCCTTTCGGCATTGCAAATCTTCATCAAGGCCTACACCTGCCGCAATTCGCGGCGGGTAGGGTCGAAAGCCTGGTGCCACAGCCATTCAGAGGAATCCAAATTGAAATTGCGTCACTGGCTACTGATCGGCCTGCTGAGTTCCGTCAATGCCTGGGCGGGCGGGATCGACAGCCTCGAAACCTTCGTGAAGACGGTGAAGTCCGGCCGCGCCGACTTCACCCAGACCGTCACCGCGCCCGCGCGTGAAGGCCAGCCGGGCCGTACCAAGACCTCGGCCGGCACCTTCGAATTCCAGCGCCCCGGCAAGTTCAAGTTCGACTACCAGAAGCCCTTCGCGCAGAGCATCGTGGCCGATGGCAAGACGCTGTGGCTCTACGACGCCGACCTGAACCAGGTCACGCAGCGCGCGCAGGCGCAGGCATTGGGCTCCACGCCCGCGGCGCTGATCGCCGCGGCGCCCGACCTGAAGGCGCTGCAGGCCGACTTCACGCTGGAGTCCGCGCCCGACCGCGACGGCATGCAGTGGGTCAAGGCCACGCCGAAGAACAAGGACGGCCAGCTGCAGAGCGTGCAGGTCGGCTTCCAGGGCGATGCGCTGGCGGCGCTCGAGATCCTCGACAGCTTCGGCCAGCGCTCGGTGCTGAAGTTCAGCAAGGTCGAAGTGAATCCCTCGCTGCCCGCCAGCGTGTTCGACTTCAAGCCGCCGGCCGGCGCGGACGTCGTCAAGCAGTAATCCATAAACAGGCAAGCCCACCGGATTGGCCACTTCAGCCCACCAGCCCCTTGCCGAACGCCTGCGTCCCAAGACCCTGGGCGAGGTGATCGGCCAGCAGCACCTGCTCGGCCCGGGCATGCCGCTGCGCATCGCCTTCGAGTCGGGCCAGCCGCATTCCTGCATCCTGTGGGGCCCGCCGGGCACGGGCAAGACCACCATCGCGCGATTGATGGCCGATGCCTTCGACGCGCAGTTCCTGAGCATCAGCGCGGTGCTCGGCGGCGTGAAGGACATCCGTGAGGCGGTCGAGCGCGCCACTGCCGCGCGCGACGGGCTCACGCAGCAGCGCACCATCGTCTTCGTCGACGAGGTGCACCGCTTCAACAAGAGCCAGCAGGACGCCTTCCTGCCGCACGTGGAGTCGGGCCTCTTCACCTTTATCGGCGCGACCACCGAGAACCCCTCGTTCGAGGTCAATTCGGCGCTGCTGTCGCGCGCGGCCGTCTACGTGCTGCAGTCTCTGGACGAGAGCAACCTCAAGCAGATCGTTGCGCGCGCGCAGGCCATACAGGCCGTGCCCGCCATCGACGACGCCGCGGTCGACCGCCTCGTGGCCTATGCCGACGGCGATGCCCGCCGGCTGCTCAACACGCTCGAAACCCTTGCGGTCGCCGCGCGCGCCGAGAAGCTCGACCACATCACCGACGAATGGCTGCTTCGCGTGCTCGGCGAACGCATGCGCCGTTACGACAAGGGCGGCGAACAGTTCTACGACACCATCAGTGCGCTGCACAAGTCGGTGCGCGGCAGCGACCCCGATGCCGCGCTCTACTGGTTCGTGCGCATGCTCGACGGAGGCGCCGATCCGCGCTACATGGCGCGCCGCCTGGTGCGCATGGCCAGCGAAGACATCGGCCTGGCCGATCCGCGCGCGCTGCGCCTGGCGCTCGACGCCGCCGAGGTGTACGAGCGGCTGGGTACCCCGGAAGGCGAGCTGGCGCTGGCCGAGTGCGTGGTCTACCTCGCGATCGCGCCCAAGTCGAACGCCGTCTACAAGGCCTACAACGCGGTACGCGCCCTCGTGAAGACCGACACCACGCGCCCGGTGCCCATGCACCTGCGCAATGCGCCGACCAAGCTCATGAAGCAGCTCGACTACGGCAAGGGCTACCGCTATGCGCACGACGAGGAGGGCGGTTTCGCCGCCGGCGAACGCTACCTTCCCGACGGCCTGGAAGGCCAAGTCTTCTACGAACCGGTGGAGCGTGGACTCGAAATCCGCATCGCGGAAAAGCTGCGCGACCTTCGCCGCCGGAACGACGAAGCCAAGGGCTGATACAGCCGTCTATACCCTGTTGCACCATGTGCGCGAAGCGTGCATGACCCCACGCGCATACAGCATGACGTGAGCGGGTAAACCCCGGTCCGCGCGCACCGAATCGGCGCTGGTGCGTGACTACAATCCCGCCCACAAATCCGCCGGCGACACATGTTGGCTGGTTTTTTGCTTGTCAAGCCAGGGGCGCCAAACCGGTGACCCGGTGGGTGAATGGCACCCCAACGGTGCAACACATAGGAAATCGCGTTATGGACATTTTGCTGCAGCAGATCATCAACGGTCTGGTTCTCGGCAGCATGTACGCCTTGATAGCCCTGGGCTACACAATGGTGTACGGCATCATCAATCTGATCAACTTTGCGCACGGTGAAGTGCTGATGGTGGGGGCGCTCACGAGCTGGACCATCATCGGACTCATGAAGGACGGCATGCCCAACACACCGGGATGGCTGATCCTCTTCATCGCGCTGATCATTGCCTGCGTCGTCGCGGCAACCCTGAACTTCGTGATCGAGAAAGTGGCCTACCGGCCGCTGCGCAACAGCCCCAAGCTCGCGCCGCTCATCACCGCCATCGGCATGTCGATCCTGCTGCAGACGCTGGCGATGATCATCTGGAAGCCGACCAACAAGGCTTATCCCACGCTCCTGCCTTCCGATCCCATCCACCTCGGCGGCGCGGTCATCTCGCCCACCCAGGTCATGATCCTCAGCGTCACGGCGTTCTCGCTCGTGGTGCTCATGTGGCTGGTCAACTACACCAAGCTCGGCCGCGCGATGCGCGCCACTGCCGAGAACCCGCGCGTCGCCGCGCTCATGGGCATCCGCCCCGACATGGTCATCTCGGCCACCTTCATCATCGGCGCGGTGCTCGCGGCGATCGCCGGCGTGATGTACGCCTCCAACTACGGCATCGCGCAGCACGCCATGGGCTTCCTGCCCGGCCTCAAGGCCTTCACCGCGGCCGTGTTCGGCGGCATCGGCAACCTGGCCGGCGCGGTGGTCGGCGGCATCCTGCTGGGCCTCATCGAGGCTATTGGCTCGGGCTACATCGGAACGCTGACCGGCGGGGTGCTGGGCAGCAACTACAGCGACATCTTCGCGTTCATCGTGCTGATCGCCATGCTCACGCTGCGTCCTTCGGGCCTGCTGGGCGAACGCGTGGCCGACCGCGCCTGAGGAGCTTGCCATCATGAAGAACAGCAAGAACCTCGCCCTCTACGTCATCGGCGCCATCGCCGTGCTCGCGCTGCCGCTGCTGCTGCAGATGCAAGGCAACGCCTGGGTGCGCATCGCCGACATCGCACTGCTCTACGTGCTGCTGGCCCTGGGCCTGAACATCGTGGTCGGCTATGCCGGCCTGCTCGACCTGGGCTACGTGGCCTTCTTCGCGGTGGGTGCCTACCTCTTCGCGCTGATGGGGTCGTCGCACCTGTCCGAGACCTTCGAGTGGTTCAAGATCACCTTCCCGAACGGCATGCACACCTCGCTGCTGATCGTGATACCGCTGGCCTTCGTGCTGGCGGCGGTGCTCGGCGTGCTGCTGGGGGCGCCCACGCTCAAGCTGCGCGGCGACTACCTCGCCATCGTGACGCTCGGCTTCGGCGAAATCATCCGCGTGTTCCTGAACAACCTCGACCAGCCGGTGAACATCACCAACGGTCCGAAGGGCATCACCTCGATCGACTCGATCAAGTTCTGGGGGCTCGACCTGGGCAAGGCGCTGAAGTTCGACGGCTTCACCATCTCCTCGGTCACGCTCTACTATTACCTGTTCCTGGCGCTGGTGCTGGTCACCATCCTCATCTCGCACCGCCTGCAGCTCTCGCGCATCGGCCGCGCCTGGATGGCCATCCGCGAGGACGAGATCGCCGCCAAGGCGATGGGCATCAACACCCGCAATATGAAGCTGCTGGCCTTCGGCATGGGCGCGAGCTTCGGCGGCGTCTCCGGCGCGATGTTCGCTGCCTTCCAGGGCTTCGTGTCGCCCGAGTCCTTCAGCCTGATGGAGTCGGTGATGATCGTGGCGATGGTCGTGCTCGGCGGCATCGGCCACCTTCCCGGCGTGATCCTGGGCGCCATCCTGCTGGCCGCCCTGCCCGAAGTGCTGCGCTACGTGGCCGGTCCGCTGCAGTCGCTGACCGACGGCCGCCTCGACGCTTCCATCCTGCGCCAGCTGTTCATCGCGCTGGCCATGATCGTCATCATGCTGGTGCGCCCGCGCGGCCTGTGGCCCTCGCCGGAGCACGGCAAGTCGCTGACGAAGAAGGGCGGCGTGCCCGTCGACCCGACCCACGCCGCGGTCGCCCCCGGCTCGCTGCAGACCCACGCGCCGGGCGTCGACACGCCCGCAGACGAACTGCCGGGCGCGGCTTCCCGTCCCATGTCGATCAATCCCTGAACGCGCGAGGAAGAATCAACATGACGACTGACACCATCCTCGACGTCCGGGGCATCTCCAAGCGCTTCGGCGGGCTGCAGGCCCTGTCCGACGTGGGCATCACCATCAAGCGCGGCCAGGTCTACGGACTGATCGGCCCCAACGGTGCCGGCAAGACCACGTTCTTCAACGTGATCACCGGCCTGTACACGCCCGACAGCGGCACCTTCGAGCTCGCGGGCAAGCCCTACCAGCCGACGGCCGTGCACGAAGTGGCCAAGGCCGGCATCGCGCGCACCTTCCAGAACATCCGCCTCTTCGCCGAAATGACGGCGCTGGAGAACGTGATGGTCGGGCGCCACATCCGCACCCATTCGGGCGTGCTGGGCGCGATGTTCCGCACCGGCGGCTTCAAGGCCGAGGAAAAGGCCATTGCGGACCGCGCGCACGAACTGCTCGACTACGTGGGCATCGGCAAGTTCGCCGACTACAAGGCGCGCACGCTGTCGTACGGCGACCAGCGCCGCCTCGAGATCGCACGCGCGCTGGCCACCGACCCGCAGCTCATCGCGCTCGACGAGCCGGCCGCCGGCATGAACTCCACCGAGAAGGTGGCGCTGCGCGAGCTGATCGACCGCATCCGCCGCGACAACCGCACCATCCTGATCATCGAGCATGACGTCAAGCTCATCATGGGCCTGTGCGACCGCGTGACCGTGCTGGACTACGGCAAGCAGATCGCCGAGGGCACCCCGATGGAGGTGCAGAAGAACGAGAAGGTGATCGAGGCCTACCTCGGTACCGGAGGACACTGAGATGACGACAGCAACGATGAGCGAACAAGACACCGCCGCCGGCACCGCGCAAGCCAGGACCGCCGGCAAGACCCTGCTGAAAGTCAGTGGCCTGAAGGTCGGCTACGGCGGCATCCAGGCCGTCAAGGGCGTGGACTTCGAGGTGCGCGAGGGCGAGCTGGTCTCGCTGATCGGTTCCAACGGCGCCGGCAAGACCACCACCATGAAGGCCATCACCGGCACGCTGCCCTCGGGCGCCGGCCACATCGAGTTCCTGGGCCGCAGCATCAAGGGCCGCGGCGCATGGGACCTGGTGGAAGAAGGCCTTGTGATGGTGCCGGAAGGCCGCGGCGTGTTCACGCGCATGACCATCACCGAGAACCTGCAGATCGGCGCCTACATCCGCAAGGACAAGGCCGGCATCGCGAGCGACATGGAGCGCGTGTTCGTCACCTTCCCGCGCCTGCGCGAGCGCAAGGACCAGCTGGCCGGCACCATGTCGGGCGGCGAGCAGCAGATGCTGGCCATGGGCCGCGCGCTCATGGCGCGCCCCAAGGTGCTGCTGCTGGACGAGCCCACCATGGGCCTGTCGCCCATCATGTGCGACAAGATCTTCGAGGTGGTGCAGACCGTGGCCTCGCAGGGCGTGACCATCCTGCTGGTGGAGCAGAACGCCAACCGCGCGCTGCAGCTGGCCGACCGCGGCTACGTGATGGAGTCCGGGCTCATCACCATGAGCGGCGATGCCAAGGGCCTGCTGAGCGACCCGCGCGTGCGGGCCGCGTACCTGGGCGAGTAGGCAGGCGTTTCGGTCGCCGGAGCCACTGGCTCGGGCGCAGCCGCAGGCAAAGTCAAAGGCGGTACTCACCGCCTTTTTTCTTTTTTCGGCCGGCTACATCATCGCCGCGGCGGCCTTGATCGCCTCGCGGATGCGCCCGTAGGTGCCGCAGCGGCACACGTTCTCGATGGCGTCGATGTCGGCGTCCGTCGGGTTGCGCGTGCGGCGCAGCAGGTCCACCGCGGCCATGATCTGCCCCGGCTGGCAGAAGCCGCACTGCGGCACGTCGAGGTTCAGCCAGGCCTGCTGCACCGGATGCAGCGTGTTGCCGTTGGCCAGCCCCTCGATGGTCGTCACCTGCCGGCCGCGCACGTCGGACACGCGCACCGAGCACACCGTTACCGCCTTTCCGTCGACGTGGCAGGTGCAGGCCTTGCACACGTTGATGCCGCAGCCGTACTTCGGCCCGGTGATGCCGAGCTTGTCGCGCAGCACCCAGAGCAGGGCCATGTCGTCGGGCGCGTCGACGTCGACGTTCTGGCCGTTCACCTTGAAAGATTGCACGGGCATGGGGAGTCTCCTCAGGTCGGGATCTGGACGTTGACGGGCGTGGGCAGCTTGCCCGGCGGGATCGGCGTGAAGTCGACCGGGAAGTTCAGCGGGAAGCTGCGCGGCTTGGTGCCGGTGGCGCGTGCGTACGCGTTGGCGATGGCGCCGGAGCTGGCCGACAGGCCGACCTCGCCCAGGCCGCCGATGGCCTCGGCGCTGGGCGGCATGATGATGATCTTCACGTCCTTCGGGTAGTTCTTCATGCGCGAGAAGTGGTACTGCGAATAGCTGCCTTCCAGTGGCAGCCCGTTCTGGATGTGCAGCCCGGCGCTGAGCACCAGCGCGATCGATTCGCACAGGCCCCCCTGCAGCTGCGCCTCGATGCCCGAGGGGTTGATCGGCGTGCCCACGTCGATCGCGATGGTGGCGCGAACCACCTTCGCAGCCGACGGCACCCGGGCGTCGATCTCGACGATGCAGGCCGTGAACGACTTCGTTTCCTGGTGCACGCCCACGCCCTGCGCGAAGCCCGCGGGCATCGCCTTGCCCCACTGCGCCGCCTCGGCCACTGCCTTGAGCACCGCGCGGGCGCGCGGCAGGCGCAGGTATTCGAGCCGGAAGGCGACCGGGTCCTTGCCCGCCGCCCTGGCCATCTCGTCGACCAGGATCTCCTCCACAAGCCGCGAGGGCTGGATGTGCACCGAGCGGTACGAGCAGGTGTTCATGTCGATCGGCACCGGCGTCAGCAGCTTGGTCGTCACGCCGAAGTTGTAGGGCGAGGAGACCATGGTCTTGAACATGATCTGCTCGATCGCGAAGTTGCCCACCGTCTGCGGAAAGGCGTTGGGCAGCGCGATGGCCGCGGCCTCCAGCATGTTGCCGAAGCCGTGGCGCGTGTCGAGCCGCACGCCGGCGATGCGCTGCTCGAAGGCGATCACCTGGCCCAACAGCATCGTCGCGCGCGCCTTGTGGAACATCGGCGGGCGCATGCGCGTGTGGCGCATGTCGTCGGTGCGGTGGTACATCAGGCGGCAGGGTCGCCCGAGCGCCTTCGATACCTGGATCGCCTGCAGCACCGGGTCCCAGAAGAGGCGCCGTCCGAAGGAGCCGCCCGAAGGCACCACATGCACGGTCACCTTGTTCAACGGCAGGCCGAGTTCGGCCGCCACCGCCTGCTGGGTGACGATGGGGCTCTGCAGCCCGGCCCAGATTTCGGCCCGGTCCGGGCGCACGTCGGCAATTGCGCATTCCACTTCCATCGGGCAGTGCGAGACCGGCGCGAACTCGAATTCGCCCTCCACGGTCAGCGCACCCAGCGGCGGCAGCGCGAACGGAAGCAGCGCCGACTTCAGCTTGCGCATGAGGGTGGCGTTCGACTCGCCGTCGATCGGGCCGGCGGCCCAGGTCACGTCGAGCGCGTTCACCGCGGCCCATGCCTGCCCGAAGGTCTCGGCCATCACGGCCACGCCGGGCGGCGTCGGCGTGATGCCGTTGGTCGATGGAATCGGCACCACGCCGATCACCCCCGGCATGGCCATCACCGTGTTCATGTTGTTGATGCTCACGAACTTGCCGTTGATGGTCGGCGGGCGCCGCACCATCGTCGGCATGGCGCCGGGCACGGCCTGGTCGAGCGTGAACTTCTTGCGCCCGGTGACGATGTCGAGCGCGTCGAGCCGCGTGACGCGCTGCCCGACCACCGATGGCGTGGAGCCCGAGAGCACGCCGCCCAGGCCGCCCAGCAGCGGCATCCCGGCATGCAGCGAGCGCACGCTCGACGAACCGCCGGTGAGCTGGTTCCAGATCAGCTCGGGGCTGGCGTCTGCCGAGGTCACCTCGATCGCGCTCAGCGGCAGGCGCAGCTTGTCGGCCAGCATCATCGCGGTGGCCGTGGCGATGCCCTGGCCCACCTCCAGCCGCGGCAGCGCGAGCCGCACGCGGCCGTTCTCGGCGTTCGTCACCTTCACGAGGGGCATGGTCGGCAGCGAAGTCACGGTCACCGCATCGCCGATGTCGATCAGGTCGGTGGTGTCGGGCGGCGTCATCGGCAGCAGCGCTGCGACTGCCCGGGAGGATGCGGTGAGGCTGCCCAGGCCGGCGGTCGCCGACAGCAGCGGCGCGGCCGTCGCATAGCCCAGCACCTCGCGCCGTCGCAGGCCCGGCGAATCGTCGTCGTCCGGCGTGCGCGAGGGGCGCGGCCTCTCGTTCGATCGCTTCATCGTTGTCTCCTTGTTGTGGTGGCGAACGCGAACGACTGTGGCATCATGGCCGCGCCGAGGATGTCGTTGGAACGACATTTCTTACGGCCCGCGATGGACCGGCTCGCGCGACGGGCCGGCCGTGTCCTGGGAGGAGACCCGACGATGTCGACGAGCGCGCTGGAGAACATGCTCCGCGAGAGCCTGTGGGCGCGAGCCCTCACGAGCGAGGAGCTCGACCGGGTCGTGCAGGAATCCCATGAGCGCACCGTTCCTGCCGGAGGTTTCGTCGTGCGGCGCGGCGAGCCCGCCGATCACTGGGTCGGCGTGATGGACGGCCTGCTCAAGATGTCCGTGTCGCTGCCTGACGGCCGCGTTTCCACCTTCACTGGCGTCACTGCCGGAGGCTGGAGCGGCGAGGGCTCCCTGCTCACACCCGGCCCCTGGCGCTACGACGGCGTGGCGCTGCGGCCCACCCGCGTCGCCTGCATCCCGAAGCACAGCTTCGAGCGCCTCTTGGCCTCGAACATCGAATTCAATCGGTTTCTGTTGTTACACATCAATGCGCGGCTGAGCCTGTTCATCGGGCTCATGGAGTTCGACCGCCTGCTGGGCCCGGACGCGCGCGTGGCGCGCTGCCTTGCGAGCCTGTTCGATCCGATCCTGTATCCGCGTGCCGATCGCTTCGTGCGGCTGAGCCAGGACGAGATCGGCCTGCTGTCGGCGGTGTCGCGGCAGCGCGCCAACCGCGCGCTGCACGCCCTGCAGCGCGACGGCCTGCTGCGCGTGGAGCATGGCGGTGTCGAGGTGCTCGACCTCGCGGGGCTGCGCAGCTATTCGGGCGATGCCTCCTCGGTGGCGTTGCGCCGCGAGGAAGCCTTGCCCGAGGACCTCGTCAGTCCACCTTCGCGCCGGTGGCCTTGACGACCTTCTCGTACTTGGCGAGCTCGCTCTTCATGAAGGCGCCGAATTGCTCGGGCGAGCTGCCCACCGGCTCGGCCAGCAGCGAGGCGAAGCGGGTCTTCGTTTCGGGCGCATTCAGTGCCGCCACGAAGGCCTGGTTGAGCTTCACGACCACGTCGTGCGGCGTGCCGGCCGGTGCGACCAGGCCCCACCATGTGTCGATGGAGAAGCCCTTGAGCGTGTCGGCCACGGGCGGCACCTCGGGCAGCGAACTGCTGCGCTGCAGCGTCGTCACAGCGAGCGCTTTCAGCTTGCCCGAGCGGATGTTCGGCGCGGCGGTGGCGAGGTTGTCGAAGTTGAAGTCGACCTGGCCCGAGATCAGCGCCAGCTGCGCCGGGTTGCCGCCGTTGTACGGAATGTGCAGCGCGAAGATACCGGCCTCTTTCTTGAACAGCTCGCCCGCGAGGTGCCCTGCGCTGCCGTTGCCGCCGCTGCCGTAGTTGAGCTTGGCGGGGTTGGCCTTGGCGTAGCGGATCAGGTCGGCCACGCTGTTGATGTTCAGGCGCTTGGCGGTGTCGGCGTTCATCACCAGCACGTTGGGCACGCGGACCATCTGCGTGACCGGCGCGAAGTCGGTCGCGGCGTTGAACGGCATCCTGCTGTAGAGCCACGGGTTCACCGCGTTGGTGGCGGTGGCCGCGATGCCGATCGTCAGTCCGTCGGCCGGCGCCTTCGCCACCGCGTCGGCGCCGATGTTGCCGCCCGCGCCGGGCTTGTTGTCGATGATGACCGTGCCCAGCGTGTCCTTCACGCGCTCGGCCAGGATGCGCGCCGTGTTGTCGATCGGCCCGCCCGCCGCGTAGGGAACGATCAGGCGGATGGGGCGCTGCGATTGCTGCGCCAGGGCCTGGCCGGTGCTCATGAGGGCGGTGGCGCTTGCGAGGAGGGTGAAAAGGAAGTGTCTCGTCTTCATCTTGTTCTTGGGGTATCGCAGTGGATCGGAAAAATCAGGGGAGCGCCTTGTCCGCCTCGGTGGTGAACGCGTCGGCGTAGAACTCTTCTTCGGGCAGCCCCGCCAGCGCAACGTAGTCACGCTTGGCCGAGTCGACCACGATGGGCGCGCCGCAGGCATACACCTGATGGCCCGACAGGTCGGCGAAGTCTTCGAGCACGGCCTTGTGGACGAAGCCGGTGCGGCCGGTCCAGTTGTCCTCGGGCGTGGCGTTGGAGACCACCGGCACGTAGCGCAGGTTGGGCATCTGCGCCATCTGCTCGCGCAGCCAGCCGTCCATGTACAGGTCTTCGGGCCGGCGGCCGCCCCAGTACAGCGTGGCGGCGCGGTCGATGCCCTTGAACTGCATGTGCTCCAGCAGCGCCTTGATGGGCGCGAAGCCCGTGCCGGAGGCCAGCAGGATCATCGGCTTGTCGGAGTCCTCGCGCAGGAAGAAGCTGCCGAAGGGGCCTTCGATGCGCAGGATCTCCTTTTCCTTCATTGCGCCGAACACATGGTCGGTGAACTTGCCGCCGGGCAGGTGCCGCAGGTGCAGTTCGATGCCCGTGCCGGGTTGCGCCAGCGTGTGCGGAGCATTGGCCATCGAGTAGCTGCGGCGCGCGCCGTCGCGCAGGATGAATTCGACGTACTGGCCCGCGTAGAACTGCAGCGGCTCGCCGGCCGGCAGCTGCAGGCGCACCAGCATCACGTCGTGCGACTGGCGCGTGAGGGCCATCACCCGCACCGGCATCTTGCGGATCGGCAGCGCGCCGGCCTCGGTGACCTGGCGCGATTCGAGCACCACGTCGCTCGTGGGATGGGCGCAGCAGGTGAGCACGTAGCCGGCCAGCTGCTCCTCGGCGCTCAGCGCCTTGCTCTGGTGCGGGCCCAGCGTGACTTCGCCCGAGAGCTTTTTGCACTTGCACGAGCCGCAGGCGCCGTCCTTGCAGCCGTAGGGCAGGCCGATTCCCTGGCGGATGCCCGCGGCCAGGATGGTTTCGTCGCCCTGGACCGTGAAATGGCGCCCGCTGGGCTCGACGGTGATGGAAAAGCCCGCTTCGTGCGGCGCTGTGGCTGTCATCGGTATTCTTCGAGGGGTAACGCTCCCTCCGGGCCGTTGGCGGCCGGGGGAGCTGGAACTGAATTGGGAAGACGGGAACAGGATTTTGCCTTCAATCAATAGCCCCTCCGGCGCGCTGCCAGCGCGGTTCCGGCGAGAACGCCTGCTGATCGTCGGTTGCGGCGACGTCGGCCAGCGCGTGGCGCGCGACCTGCGCGGGCGCATGCAGCTGGTGGCGCTCACTTCATCGGCCGACCGCGTGGGCGTCCTGCGCACCGCCGGAATACGCCCCCTGGTGGGCAACCTGGACGATCCGGCCACCCTGCGCCGGCTCGCCGGCATCGCCACCCGCGTGCTGCACCTCGCGCCCCCCGCGCGTGACGGCGGCCTCGCTTGGTGGCGCGACCAGCGCACCACCATGCTGGCGCGGGCCCTGCGGCTGCGGTCCTTGCCCTCGGCCTTCGTCTACGGCTCCACCAGCGGCGTCTACGGCGACTGCGGCGGCGCCCGCATCGACGAAACCCGCGCCGTGCGGCCCGACACCCCACGTTCCCACCGCCGCGTCGACGCCGAACGCGCCGTGCGCTGGCTCGGCCGCAGCGCCGGCGTGCGCGCCAGCATCCTGCGCATCCCGGGCATCTATGCTCCCGACCGCGAGAACGGCACCCCCCGCGCCCGCCTGCAGCGCGGCACGCCCGTGCTGCGGCAGGAGGACGACGTCTACACCAGCCACATTCACGCCGACGACCTCGCCCGCGCCTGCATCGCCGCGCTCTACCGTGGCAAGCCGCAGCGCGTGGTGCACGCCGCGGACGACACCGAGCTGCGCATGGGCGACTACATCGATCTCGCCGCCGATATCTACGGCATGCCCCGCCCGCCCCGCGTGGCCCGAGGCGAAGCCGAACGGCAACTGCCGCTGCAGCTGCTGAGCTTCATGGGTGAATCGCGACGGCTGGACAACTCCAGGCTGAAGCGTGAACTGAGGGTGCGCCTGTCGCACCCGACGGTGCACACCGGCCTGCAAGAAAAGACCGAATCGAGTTAGGGCAGGGGAGGGCCCAATTCCAGGGACACCGTGGAACCGGCTTCGCCGGGCCACCGGTGTCGCCCCCGGAAGGGGGTTGGCGCAGCGACACGAAGTGCGCGAAGCCTGGGGGAGAGCCAAGTTTTGCCGGGCCACCAGTGTCGCCCCCGGAAGGGGGTTGGCGCAGCGACACGAAGTGCGCGAAGCCTGGGGGAGAGCCAAGCCTGGTGCCCGGGGCCGGAATCGAACCGGCACGCCTTGCGGCGGGGGATTTTGAGTCCCAGTCGATTTCCAGCATCCATGCGGGCTGGAGGCCCGAAACGTTCCGCTTTTGGCCGGGCGTCGTTCCCTCTGCGGCTCGACGTTTGCGGAACGTGTTTCAGGCCACCGGTTTGAGCTTCCGAACGCCCCCGTAATGGCGCTCCGTGAGCCTGGTGCTGGAGTGTTGCAGCAGGGCCGATGCCTCTTCCAAGGTGCTCGATTTCTGGGCTGCTCTCTTGCGGGCATCGCGCAGGATCATGTAGCGGATCGCGTGGACCGCCTCCGTGTCGCCATGGATGCCTGCCTTCACCGCCGCACGTTCGCGAGCCTGGTCCCACCGGTAGCGCAGCATCCGAAGGTTCACCGGCCGACCGTCGGGGGTGGACAGGAGCATCAGATGCAGGGCATCGACGGCCCTACGCCGCGCCAGTAGCTCCGGCAGCACCTCGGACAGGGATAGGTCCCACTCGGCCTCTTTCCCGGTCTTGCTGGCCTCCAGGTGCAGGATGTCGCCCTTGGGCAGAAGGACGGTCGTGCAGTCGGTCAGCCGCATCCCGGTGGAAGCGCCGAGGTCCATGCAGTCCTGCAGCACCTGGTCGCCCTCGAAGCGGATCGCCTCCCAGATTTCGTCCAGCACCTTCACGCGCCGCGGCTTCTCGGGGTTCTTCCATCGCGACTTCTCCATGCCGGCCGCCGGCCAGGGGAGCGTGGTGTAGCCCTCGCCGCGCGCCCAGTTCCAGATGATCGACAGCAGCGCCATCTCGCGATTGCCCTGCGTCTTGGCGGACCGGGCGCGCAGGTAGCCCTTCAGGACCGGGAGGTCGACCTGATCCCATGTAGCCGGCCCGAACGGCGGCCGGAGCTTGCGCAGGTTCTTTGCGTACCCGCGGCGGGTCTCGGCGTTCTTGTAGCTCAGCAGGCCGGTGGCCTCGTCGATTTCCCACGCGCTGAACGCCTGCTCGAGCGTGCCGGCGATGCGCGGCGTCCGGTTGTGGATCTCGTCCCACTTCTTCAGCGCCTCGTCGTAGTCGGTGCCCAGCGGAACGTCGGGCTTGCCTTCCAGGCGCATGTCGTAGAAGTAGTAGACGGTGACCTTGCCGGAGGCGCGCTTGCGCACATGTGATCGAAGCCGTGGGTACTTCCCTGTCATTTCACCAGCGCCAGGTTGACCCCGCGCGACGGCGTAACGGTACGGCCGGCGAGCCATTCGCGGGTGTGGAATCGGCTCACCAGTATGCGCTTGTCGCGGCGGCGGTAGGGGATGCCGTCCTGCTTCAGGACGCGCTCCTGCTCGTCGGGGTTTGCGCTCCCCGTCAGCGCCTTGACCTCGCTGGCGCTGAGCAGTTCTTCGGAAAGAGCGGCTGTGCTCATCCCTCCCCCCTCCCCGAGCTTCTGATAGCGGCAGCGGCTCGGCTTTTCGGCCATTCTTCGTCTGGGCTGTTAAGCGCACCACTGGCATCGACGGCGTTGAAGCCCTCCCAGAAGGCGTCTTTCACCAGCGGGGCCGAATGCTCTATGGCGGCTTGATAGCCATCGGTGAAGATGGCCAACATCTCGGCGCTGGAAGGATCTTCAGCGCTGCGGCCGTATTTCGCTTCGAATGCTTGTTTGATGGTGGTCATGCAATTCTCCTGATGGCCCCAGCTCATTTCGTCTCCCTGATCTCGGCAGCGAAGTCATCGCATACCTCTGTGTGAGGCCATCCCCAGCCGTCGCAGGCCTCACATACCTTCGCCGCCCGCTCAGTAGCGGCGTCCCAGACGGCTTGCATTGCGGTGCGGAGTTGGTCGGCGGTGTGAAGTGGCTCTCGGTCGTTCCCAGGAGAGAGATACAGGTCGCAGTGGTAATAGCGATCACGATATGCCACGGGCTCCGGCATCATCTCCTCGAACGCTCGCTGTGCATCTGGGTGGGTCATGCTGGTTCCTTGGTAGCGCTGCCAAGCATGGTCACGATCTCGACACCCTGGTGTTGAGCGCGCAGCGTCACCTCGCCCCCCAGTTGCTTCACGAGGTCGGCGGCAATGTCTTCCTGAAAGCCCTGCGGCCACTCGGCGCACACCTCTTTGATGCGCTCGACCATGATCCGCTCGACAGAGCGGACCTCCAGGCCATAGATGATCTGATCGCCGTCGCTCGGGCAGGTGGCGGCGAACACATAGCGGTAGACGTTCAAAACAGTTCTCCTGGGGCAAGCGGTTGTTGCTCTGGAACCATGAAGGTCCAGCGGGCTGGGGCGTTCTGGGATTCGATCCGCGAGCGCATGACCTGCGCGCGGGCCTCCTTGGTGGGCGGCGAGTAGGTGCCGCGCCATGCTTGGTCGATGCCGATGTTTCGGCCGATGTTGGTGCTGTCGGCACTGGCGAAGGGCAGGCGCGAGAACACCTCGGGGTTGAGCATCCGAAGACCGTGCAGCTTGCACAGCGGGCGCCCTTCGTCATCGCAGACCACACGCAGCGCGCGGGCCATCTGGCCCCACCATGCCGCCGTGCCGATGGTGGCGAACTCGCCCGAGCTGCCAATGCAGACGCGCGGCCAGCTTGCGGCAAGGCGCTCCAGCCGATCGAGGCTTTCGTGCATGTGCCAGACGGGCGCACCGAACCACTTGGGCAGCGGCCACTCGGCCAGCAGTGCATCGTTCGCGGCCTCGTCGCCGTCGATAACGTCAGGCACTACCGCGAAATCGCAAGCGGGAATCAGCTTGCACTGCGCGGCCCAGTCGTAGAAGGGCGCCCAGTTCTGAACCGGCTTTCCCTGCTTCCAGGCGGTGAATGCGCCGTTGTCGATGGCGAACGACTGACAAACCTCGGCAGCAAGCGCTAGATTGCGCGGCTCGGCGAAGCTCACGAAACCGTGGCCGGCCGACAGCACGCAGGCGGCTGCTGTCTCCGGTGTGATGGGGAGGCCGTGGTAATGGATCACGTCTCTCTCCTCTGTGCATCGATGGCTGCGGCAGCGCGGAAGCGCGCCATGATTCGCTTTGAAAGCCTTGCATGCACGCGCACGAGTCGCTCGTCTCCGCTCCAGTGATAGCCGGGGTCGTAGCACATGCCGTTCTCGTATGCAGCCCTTTCGGTGGGGTACTTGCGAGCGAGCATGGCGCCGGCCTCGGCGTTTGCTGCAGCGCGGGCAGTGAGGTAGTCGCGGCCTTTCGTTGGTGCGCGAAACACCGGTCGCTGAATCAGTTGGATCGCACTCACCTTGCACCATCCTTTCCATCTGCAGCTAGGGCGGCGCGAGCGGCATCGATTGCCCTGCGAATGTCGTAGCTCACGGCGCCGTGGAAGCCGCCAACCTGAAACTTCCAGGCAAGGCCGGCCGGGAGAATTTCCACCGTTGCGCCACGCGCTTGGAGGTGATCCAGTCGTCGCGAATCAGCCCGCAGCCTCTCTACCTCTGCCCGCAGTTCGGCGAGCTGGGATTCGGCGTCGGAGAGGCGCACCACAGGCATGCTGATGCAGTCAGCGTCACTACCATCGGGATCGCTTGGATAGACCGGGTCTTGGCAAACGCAGTCGTCGCCGTCCCAGACTGGCATCTCATCTTTCGTCGCGCGCAGGTACGCGATCACGGGCATCTCTGCTGCCTGCGATGGGGTGGGGGTGTCAGACATTGAACTCCCCCGTCTTCGGCTGAGCGCTCGCGAGAGCGGCGGCAAGGTCATCGCGCGCCAGATTGCGGCGGCGTCTCAGAGTGAAGTAGTCCTCACCGTTGATTCCTTGGAATTCGCGGTTGTCGAGTGCGTCCTGCGCTTCAAGGAAGTCCACGACAGCATCCGTCAGCGCCTCCCCCTGCTGCACTGCTGCCGAGAGGGCTGGGGTCGCTGCAAGGGCGAGTTTTGCGACAGACCCATCTTCCACGGTGGCGGTGTTGGATGAGTCCTCGTAGAAGTTGGCCGGCTCGCCGCTCACGGTGTCCCATTCGTTAGCGTCGTGCATCGTGAAGTGGTTGCCGTCCGCGTAGAACTGCAGGGCCTCGCGGAGGTTGCGGTTCTCGTCGTGCAGAACCGCTGTCTTCTCCCTCTCCCAGCGCAGCATCGTGCGGATAGCCGCGTCCTGAGCCTTTGCATGCTCTTGTTCCCTCGCCTCTTGTGCCGATGCCGGGGCGGCGAGGGCTCGGGTGTTCCAGTGACGTGCGCCGCCGCTGAATACCTGCCCGACGATGCTGCAATCATCGTTGCTGCACCAAACGCCGAGCATCTTGTCTTCCTGAGGGGCTGTGCCGCAGAACGGGCACGGCAACAGCGTCTCTGCTCCCCCTTGGGAGCGGGTGTTGGTGGGGGTGGTGGTCATGGATGGTCCTTGCGCTGGGCGATGGCGCTCCAGTCGTGGGCGCTCTGGTGCCGATGCCGGGGCGGCGACTCGCCATCCGATTTCGGGACACTCCATGATGAAGTCCTCGAAGCCGACGACGGCCATCTGCGACTCACAGGTTCTGAAGTTGTCTCGCCATACTGCGCCGTCACGGATGAAGTAATCGAAGCGGTCAACGGGGGCAGCTTCGCCGGTTGCCTTTACGAAGAATTCGATCTTGACTTCCCTTTGGGGATAGGTTTTTGCGGCTGTGGTCATCGCTGGCCTTTCAATGCGGCTAGGTGGCGTGCAGCTCCTTCCACGCGATCCCACTCTTGGCAGTGGTACGAGCAGAAGGGCTTGTAGCGCTGGTACTGGGCTTGGGCGCCTTGGTTCTGGCGGATCAGCTTTCCGCAGTTCTTGCGCGCGCACCGGTCGCGGAGGTCGAGAGTTCTAGACATTGCCACCTTCCCCACCCGCCTGTACTGCTTGCGGAGCGGCAGCTAGCATCTCGCGGTACACGTCTTGGGACGGCAGCGGCCATGTCTTCTTGTTTCCGGCCTTGACCATTGCCTCGGTCGGCTCCTTCGGCACCCACTGCCACCCGCTTTCTGCTGGGGCGCTAGAGGGCGAGGAGGCGAGGGCTGCAGCGATGTGCTCCAGTACGGCGGCTTTCGAGTAGTAGTTGTTGATGCCGCTTTCGTCCTGCACGTCGGCCAGACCTTCATCTAGGAAAACTTCCGGGTCCAATTCACGAGCAGTCCCCGTCTTCTCGCCGTGGTGCCACAGGAACGCACAGTAGGCCGCCACGTCGCGCGGGTCACCCTTGGCGACGTGCTCCAACAGCTTGGCCCGGCATTCATCCATCCAATCGGCTCGCTTCCAGCCATTGCTGTAGCCGTACTTCTTTTCGGCTGCGGCCAGCTTCTCGGCCAATGCACGAGAGAACTGCGCCACCAAGTCGCAGGTTTCCGGATGCAGTTCCAAGGCGGCCGCAGAGGGTGCAGGCAGTGCGGCAGCGAACATGCGCCACGTTGGCAGATGAGTGGCGACCTGTTCGTCGGTGATCGGCGTCGGGCTCGCCACTCGTGCTGCGGCAATCACCTGCTCATCGCTCGGAAGCCATGTCATCGGCTGTGCGATAGAAGGGCGGCAGGTGCATTCCGGCTCGCCGTCGCAGCTTTCGCAGCCGTGGATGACGCGTTGTGAATTGATGTGGTTGGTCATGACTTCCTTCTCCTTGCAAGTTCGCCCAATGTCGGCACACGGCCATTTGGGTATGGATTGGGGCGCGAGTAGTAGCCGCCACGCCCGTCGAAAGAGCTTCCGTAGCGTTCCCAGTGCTCACGTCGCTCTATCTCTTCGCGCAACTGCCGCTCACGCTGCTGTTGCCTCCACCATTCGGCGCTCATGCTTCACCTGCTTTCGGCTGCGCTACCTCTGCGGCCTTGGCGCGCTCGTTCAAAGCGCTGCGCAGTTGATCGGCTTCCATCGGGGTCAGCACGTTCTCAGACACCGAGGTCGGGCCTTCGATGGTGATGCGAATGGCATTGCCGAGCTCGTTGGTGAAGGAACGGGAGACGATTTCCCCGTTGATGTCCACTCCGAAGATGCCCATCATCCGGTCGCGCTCCTCAGCGCTGCGAGCGATCAAGATCTCTCGGCCGTCCTGCAGAGAGACCCAGCCGGGCAAATGACCGTGCCCGCTGCATGAGGCGGCTGTGCGCAGGCTGGCGGCATTGAGTGCGCTGACAACATCGGCAATCTCTGGGTCACACCAGACTGTCGGCGTACCGGCGTCGTCTCGCTCCAGTACGACCATTTTGGCTTCGCGCTCCGGTTCTGCGGCTAGGGTGCTCGCTGTTGGTGCTTCGGGGCGGGATGCGAGTGGATAGTTGCCCGAAGTGCAGGCCATCAGGTCATCGAAGCTCGGGCCGGGCAAGCGTCCGCGCAGTTCGCGGTTCTCGTGCTCCAGTTGTTCGACCTTCTCCTGAGACCAGCGCAGCCGCGTGCGCAAACTGTCCTCCACAGAAATAACGGGCTCCTGCTCGCGCGCATCGATAGCGGCCCCAGGTGCGGCGAACCAGTCACGCAATTCTTCGCAGTGATCCGGGCCAAAGGCATTCATCGCTCGCGCAATGCATTTGGCCTCGAAGCGGCGGCCTCGCTCAAAGTCGCCAGCCTTGTCTGCTGTTTCGTCAGCCGTCTGATCGGTCAACGAGAAGACATTTCGGATGCACGCATTCCAGCCTGCCCGCACGGCCACCGCCCCGGCCGGCTCTTTGCTGGGGGTGGTGAGGGAGGCGCTGGGAACGGAGGGGGCGGGAGCAGTGAGATGCAAGCTCTGCAGACGGCGCAGCCTAAGATCTGCGTTCGCCATTGCCAAAGTGGCACTCGCATCTGTCAGTCCAAGGGTCTTGTTCAGATTGGCGAGCACAGCCTCGTCGAACTCGGACGCTGGCACCAGCGGAGAGGCGAGTGCTGCCTGAATGTTCTCCAAAGCTTTCAGAGCATCAGCACGAGCGAAAGACGCAGGGTAGCCTCGCAGTACCGAGCGGACGAGTTCCAGATCCTCCGCCACCGCTCCAGGATCTGCGGGGGGAAGATCCGCACGGATGTATTTGATCCCGCAACTCGTGGCGTTGTCCTCACTCCACGTCACCTCGGAGAGGTTGCGGAAGGTCGCGTCATCGGTCAGCGCTTCGAGGTTTTCGCCGAGGTCGAGCCAAATATTCTCGGGCGCACTCTCGATGAGCTTGCGGATGTCTGCCGCAGTATTGAGCATTTCTTCATCGGGCTCTGCTGCGCTCTTGTCGCTCATCCCATGCGTGAACCTTGCTGCGGTTTCGCTGGCAGACTTGTCATCTTGAGGCAGGGCTGCGCTCTTGTCGGTAGAGGTCATGCTTGGACTCCGGTGGTGCTGTCCTTGAAAGCGCGGACACGCTCAAGCGCCCGCGCCGCGATGCCGATGAATTCCCACGCACGTCGCGCATGCCAGTCACGCATGCCTTCTTCGCTCTCCTGGCCGCTGCCGGACATGCCGGCCAATGCGATGTGTTCCAAGGCGTCGATGGCGAGTTCCAGCGCCACGGTCTTCGCTTCCTGACTGCCAGACTTCGGCGCCTGGCTCGTATCAACCAGCATGCAACTTTCTCCTGCGGGGATTTGGGGAGTGGGGGTGGGGTGCATCACGACACCACCAGTCGTTGAGCAACGGTCAGACGCGCTCCAGGCACTTCAATGCCGGCCTTGATTGCGCCCTTGATAGCAGTCTTGTCCGGCTCAGGCGGTGGGGGCGCGGGCTGCGTCATGAACTCGGACGGCACCAGACTCGTATCGAAGATGTCCACTGCTGGCGGGTTGTCTTGCAGCTTGATCTTGAACAGCGGGCTCTCCAGCTTCGTGATGCCGGCCGCGATCATGTTGCGCTTCAGGTATTCGCGCAGTGCCGCAGCTGCGGTTTGGCGCTGCTTCTTGAGCTTCGTCAGTCGCTCGATCTCGGCGTCAATCGCAGGAACATGCATCTCCATAGTGCGGGCGACCATTTCCACGCCGCATGCCTTCTCGGCGATGGCCTCGGTGAGGCCCGATCCTTCGATGGTGTCGGCGATGGTCTGGGCGTCGAAATCGCCGTCAGCCAAGGTGTTCATGAGGGCGAGGTATTCGCCAGTCAAGGTATAGAGAGCGACGGAAGTCATGCGGGTTCTCCTTGAGGCCATACGGCGGTGAGTGCTTGTTGGGTCTTTGCGGGCAGAAGCGCCCAAACGGAATCCCTCAGGGGCTCATCCCATCCAGCCATCGCCGCCGCCGCTCCTGTGGCATCGCCAGCCGTCACGCCAGCCGTGATGCGTTGCGCACGAGCCTTGGGGCTGTCATCTTTGGCGTTAGGCGCCTTTCGGCCAGCAACTTCATGCGTCGTTGCGTCGGCGTCGTTATCGCCTTCGGTCGGGATGGCGAACGCCTGCATGGCGGCGTACTTGTAGGCAGCACTCATGGCCTTGTTGGTGGCTTTGTCGCCGCTGTCCATGGCCTCGCCAAAGGTCTTGACGGTGTGCTTGCTTCCATCTTCGGCACACACGAAGTCGAACTCAGCTTCGACGGTCACATAAAACAGCGTGCCGCCCTTGCTGGTCTGGTGTTGATCGACGGTACGCGCCAAGACACGCGGCAAAATGCAGAGGCCGTTCTCGGCAAGCAGCGGGCTCAGGGTGTTGTAGACATCATCGATCCCGCGGAAGTTGTAGCCCTGCTGCTGGTTGCGATTTGCCTTGCTGATGCCGACTTTTGCGAGCGCTGCTTGGACTGAGTTGATGGCTTTGTAGACTTGCATTGCTGACCTTCAAAGAAGTTGAGTGCTGCACGCTCTGCGGCGCGTGCCTGAATGGATTCGTGGCCGTACAGGTGGCAGGCCTCGTCGTATTCCTGCTGCAGGGCGGCAGCGGTGTCGTTGCTCATGCATGCATCCCGGTGAGTTCGTTCTCGGCCAGCTGCGCGAGACGCTGGGCGCGCTTCTCGGGGCCGCCGGCGTCGAGCAGGAGGTCGATGGCGATGAAGACTTGTTCGTCGCTCATTCGCACGTCGATGCCCAGCGAGCGAGTGCCGTAGTTCGCGGCGATTTCGGGGTCGATGCGGTTGATGCATTCGACGTTCAGGGAAACTGCGTTGCTCATGATGTTCAGCCTCGAAAGTGGAAGTGCACGCCCAGCGCGATGAGCAGGACGGCGATGAAGAGGAGCCCGAGGGTTCGGAAGCAGCCATTGGCGCGCTCGATGTCTTGGCGCTCGTCGGCCTCGGCGATCTCGTCGGACGTGGGCATGCGGAAATCCGCGTCGGTCGGGGTGAAGGGGTAGGGCTTCATGGCGCAGCCTTGGCGATGGTCAGCAGGCCCACCAGTTCATCCAGCCACTCGACGGCTAGCTTGCTTTGCTGATTCGTCTCGGGCGTATCGCCTTTGCGGATGCCCATGAACCAGACCTCGGCCGGACGGCCGCTGTCGGGGTTCAGGTTGTTACCCAGCGCGGCGTAGTTGGCATGGCGGACGTTCGCAATCGTGCCCACTAGGCAGGCGCATTCGCCGCTGTAGGTCGAGCCATCAACGCGACCTTCGACCAGTGCCGCGCGCACGCCCGCAATCTCCTGAGGTGCGCGAAGCAGCACGTCCCAGAAGTCCATGCGAATGCTGCCGAGGCGGGCGCCATCGAGGCGGGCGCCATCGAGGCTGGCGCCATCGAGGCGGGCGCCATCGAGGCTGGCGCGAACGAGGCTGGCGCGAACGAGGCGGGCGCCATCGAGGCTGGCGCGAACGAGGCTGGCGCCATCGAGGCTGGCGCCATCGAGGCGGGCGCCATCGAGGCTGGCGCGAACGAGGCTGGCGCCATCGAGGCGGGCGCCATCGAGGCTGGCGCGAACGAGGCTGGCGCCATCGAGGCGGGCGCCATCGAGGCGGGCGCCATCGAGGCTGGCGCCATCGAGGCTGGCGCGAACGAGGCTGGCGCCATCGAGGCTGGCGCCATCGAGGCGGGCGCCATCGAGGCTGGCGCGAACGAGGCTGGCGCGAACGAGGCGGGCGCCATCGAGGCGGGCGCCATCGAGGCTGGCGCCATCGAGGCGGGCGCCATCGAGGCTGGCGCGAACGAGGCTGGCGCCATCGAGGCGAACCCCTTCCTGCGTCGCCTTCTCCAGTGCATGGCGCATGTGGAGGCCGGATTCGAGGCCTTTAGGCGCATCGCACTCGAAGAGCACCTTATCGCTGTCGTAGCGCGAAACGATCTTGATCTTGGTTGCTTGCACAGTTACTCCTTCGATGCCACTTGGGCGCTGGGTTGGTTGTTGACGGGTTCAGGGGCATCGCCGAACTTCACGACCACAAAGATCGCGAGCGCGGCGACTATGTAGAGGGCGAAGTCAGCAGCGGTCGGGCCGTCGCGTTCGTCGGGCATGGGCTCAATGCGGCATTGAGAGGAGCGGATGTGCGGGCCAAAGGCTCCTTCGAGGTCACGTGCTGCGCGACCGGTCCAACTGCTATTTCTCACGACTTCCTCCTTGCACGAATCCGTTTGAATGGATCGCGGCCGGCGGCCACGCGCTTCTTGACAGTTCCCCAGGGTTCCCCGAGGACTTCGCACCATTCGGCAAGGCATCGGGTAACGCCGTTGATGGTGTGGAGGTGATTGCGGCGGGTGTTGCGCGCCTGTTCGGTGTAGGTGGCCCAGCGCACATTCCCTGGTTCGTAGTTGCCCAGGTTGTTCAGGCGCTCGATCGTCATTCCCATCGGACGCGGCCCCATGAAGGCAGCGAATGCTTCAAAGTCATCGAGCCATTCAGCGCACACCTTGATGCCTCGCGCGCCGTAGCGGTGGTAGTTCTTGTCCGCCGGATTGCCGCAGCGGCGCTTCATTCCCTGCCAGACGTGGTAGACCGCCGTCTTTGATTGGCCGTGCGTCTTGGCCATCTTGGAGATGGTGGCTTTCACCTGCTGACGATGAAAGCAACCGCAGCTCACTGTTGTTCCTTCGCGCAAACTAGCAAGGCGCACGACTTTCTGCGTACCGCATTCACAGCGGCACACCATGGCGCGCAGAGATGCGCCGTTTGCTTTCCGCTGGCGAGGCGCTTCTTCGATGACGGTGAGGCGCCCAAATCGATCACCGGCAGCAACGGGGACCATCGTGCGGGGGTAGCGGCGGGTGTTCATAGGACCCCCTTCGTTGCAAGGTTGATGACGATGCGCGGCTGAGGCACAGCAAACCCAGCCGGCGCCACCGAGTGCCAGATCTCGCCGTCAGGGTCGACCTCGGCCTGCAGCTCATACAGCTTCGTGAACTCGTCACGGCCCGCGCGCCACGCCTCGTGGTTGTCCGTGTGCTCGTAGTTCCAATCGGCAATGCCGAGCTTCCGGCGGTACTCCTTCACGCGCTCCTCGCGCTCGAAGTCGTTCAGCAGGTTCTGCTCCGCCGCCAGCACCAGCGTGCGGTTGAAATCGGGGCCGGTGGCCTTGAGGACGGCGGCCATCTCAGGCTCCCAGGCGCGCAGCAGCTTGCTTCTGCGTGATCCAGTTGCGCAGGCCCTTGCCGTAGCTGCCGGCGCGGCGCTGCTTGAGCGTCAGGTGCTGGTGGTCGCCGCGTCCTTGCTTGTGGAAGCGGCCGGGGCCCTTCTTGGTGAAGGAAGGGCTGCGGTGGTCCTGGGTTGCTTGCATGTCTATCTCCAAGGTGCTGCGGGATGCAGCGCTTGGGATGTATTGTCACGAACGTGATTTATTCTGTCAACACGTTTGTGATGCAAAATCACGAAAAGGAGAAGTTGAGGCGAAAAAAAGCCCGCGCACAGCGGGCATGACTAAGAAGTCGCCCTCTACTGGTTGCGAGCGAACCCCCGAACAATCCATTCAATCAGCTTGCATGCCACCAGGTAGAGAGCGGAAAGCCCTGCCATGCGCAGTAGAACCTCGAAAAGCGCGAAGCCCGGCAGATCGCCAGTCGCAAAGAGGGTGAGTACGACCAGCCAGAAGAGACCAAGCAGTCCCAGCGCAACTCTCCACAAGCCACGATGCCAGTTCATGTTCATCCATCTTCCCACTTGCCGATGATGGTGCCTAGCACTCGGAAGGGCTGCCGAATGGGCTCATGCGACGGATTCAGCGGCTGAAGCCACTGTCGACCATCTTCGTTCTTATAGACCTTGAACGTCACTTCATCTTCTCCCTCTAGTTTCGCAATGATTCGATCTCCATTGACAGGTGATCGCTTCTCAGGATCGACAAAGATTAAGCAGTGCTCAGGGTACGACTTCGTGTTTCCGTGGGGCGCAGTCATGCTGTCGCCCTTGACACGCAGGGCATAGGTGCTTGAGCTGTGCGGCCGCGGGCAGGCATACCAACTCTCGGCGTCCCCAGGTTGGAGCGGGTCATTGGCTTCATCCCAATTGCCTGCGCGCACCCATGAAATAAGGGGCACTTCGCCAAGCAACTTTGGGCCGGGGCCTACGTTGGATTCGCTCTCCCAAGCGCCTCTCCCAGCCTCAATCCATGCAACTGAGGCATGAAGGGCGCGTGCAATCGCGTTCAGTTCGCGAGGCTTCTCGCGCGCGCCCGACTCCAAATTCCCGATCGTGCTCGTAGACACCCCTGCAGCTTCTGCGAGGGTTTTTTGTGTAAGGCCGCGCTTGTTTCGCGCGAACTTGATTCGTTCGCCAATGGTATTCACGAGTGTGATTTGACAAGGGACTTGCGTCACGTTGGTGTTTCCAGCAAAATCACGAATGTGACAAACAAGGACCAGCATGAAACCAAGTGAAGACAGCATGGAGGCACTCGATGAGGCCATTGCTATTGCCGGTGGCGTTGGCGTTCTGGCGAGCCGGATTGGAGTGGCCGCCAGCGCGCCAAACATGTGGAAGAAGCGCCGAAGCGTTCCTGCCGAGCACTGCCCAGCGATAGAGCGCGAGACTGGCGTTCGGTGTGAGCGCCTTCGTGCTTGCGTTCCCTGGGATGTGCTCCGGATGCAGAGCCAGCCTGCAGTGGAGGCCTGACCCATGCGCCCCCTTCTCCTCCTCCTGATGCTGCTCGACCTCGGCCTGGTCGCCTACGGCGTCCACGAGCGCATCGCCTCCGCCGTCCTGGCCGGGTTCCTCTGGGCCGTCGCTGCTGGCTTCGGGTTGGGCTTGCTTCAGCAACCCCGCAAGACCTTGTAGGGCCGCCATATGCACATGCACCCACCCTCGACAGCCGATTACTGACCCATTTCCCTCACCGGGCGCGTGCCGCTCGGCAGACCCGCCAACCGAACCCTTATCAACACCATGTATTCCGATCCCGCCCTGATCCGCAAGCACTTCGTGAAGCTCAGTCTGAGCGACCGCGAGGCCGATCTGATCAATGCCTTCTGCACCTACTCGGGCGAGCAAAAGGCGACGTTCCTTCGGGACTTGATTCTGCGCAAGGCGGAAGAGGTGTTGCATGTAGGTGAGTCTGCGTCCGGCGCCTCCGCAATGCGAGGCGCTAACCAGTCTCTTTCGGCGGCCTGATTGGCTGCTTTTTGGGCCTGCCTCCTGAACTTTTGAGTAGCTCGAAATGGACTCGAAAGTTTCCGCCATCGCGTTGACCGACCGCGAGCTTGCCGTGGTTCAGGCCGTGGCCAACGAACGCGGTGTCACGGTCGAGGAGGCATTCGAGCAGCTTGCTCGCGAGGCCATCGAGGCGCGTTTCCGCCGGCACACGGGCCGCGCGCCAGCCCGCGTCTATCCCATTCGAGGAAAGCAATGATGAACGCAGAACAGCAGAACTTTTCAGTTACCGGGAATGGCGACCTGTTCGGGTACACCCCCCCCCCAACCCGCCTTCAAGGACATCCGCAACCAGCGGCCAAGCACCGCGGAGGAGAAGGCCGCGCTCTGCCTAACGCTGGGCGAGCTGTGCCGCAAGGTGCCGCACAGCATCTGCAACGGGGGTGTGAAGTCGGTGCGCGAGTGGCGCGCGCACCTGGAGCAGGCGAAGAAGGTGCTCGGAGCCAAGCGCTCGAGCATTGCGGAGCTAACGAACGCCATTGCGCAGATGCGGAGCTACGCATGACGCCGGCGCTCACACAAGCCATGGTCGACGGCATGGACGATACAGCCGGCCTGATGGCAAAGAGCGTCGGCCAGCAGCTCACCCTTGAGGCCAATGCCGCGTGGACGAAGCGCGCTGCGGTCGAACTGCGCTCCTGGCTGAACTCGCGCAAGGCTGCTGGCGCCACGCACATGACGATGGAGGAGTTCCGCCATGTCGCCCAGCAACAGCCCGAATCCCACAAGGCGTGGGGTGCGCTCACCACGGTGGCCAAGAACATGGGCCTGATCGCTCACGACGGCTACGTGCGTGCCCAGAGCGTCAAGACCCATGCTCACCCGATCGGGCTCTGGAGGATCGTGTGATTTCACACGCGGCTAGGGTAGCTCCCGAAAAGGTGGTCTTCCGGCCCTCCCTGCCGTTGTGCGTTTTGCCGGGCATGACGGAGATGCAAGTGACAAAGATGACTTTTGCCGAGCAAATCAAGCACCCCAACTGGCAACGAAAGCGCTTGTCGGTGTTGGAAGATGCAAACTGGGAGTGCGAGAACTGCGGCGCGACGGATGTGACTCTGAACGTGCACCACAAGCAGTATGTCAAAGGGCGCATGTATTGGGAGTACGAGCGACACGAGCTTGAGTGCTTGTGCGAAGACTGCCACAAGGCCCACCATGATGCGCAAGATGGTTTGAAGCAGCTTCTGGCGGAAGTGGATATCAATGCATCGTTCGCGTTGATCGCCGGGTTCCACCATCATTCTGACTGGGTCGACCGCAAGAACATCGAGCGCGGCCGCGATTGCGATGCCCTGGCCTACGCAGCGGGCTTTATCGCTTGGATGGCGCATGGTCTCGAGATCGACGAAATGCACAAGGTCGGCGAGTTCATCGCGTCCATGTGCCGCGAAACATCCGAAACAACGCTTGTGTTTCGGGGCGCTAGTCGCGTGTTTGGGAAGGCTTAGTTGTGGCCCGCATCCGCACGATCAAGCCGGAGTTCCCTCACAGCGAGAGCATGGGGCGGGTGAGCCGTGAATCTCGCCTGTGCTTCATTCTGCTTTGGACGATCGCGGACGATGCCGGACGGCTTCGCGGGAATTCGCGAATGCTCGCGAGCCTTCTCTACCCCTACGACGACGACGCCAAGAAGCACATTGATGGCTGGCTCGATCAACTTTCCAGCGAGGGCTGCGTCGCCCGCTACGAGGTTGATGGAACGGCCTATTTACAGATCCTGAACTGGGCGTCTCACCAGAAGATCGACAAGCCTTCTCCTTCGAAATTGCCAGCTTTCGTCGAGTCCTCGCGAAAGCTCGCGAATCCTCGCGAACCTTCGGCATTGGATCAGGAAGGGAATGGAGAGGAAGGGAGTGGAAGTGGAGATAGCGCCCCGCCGCAATGCGTCGAGCCGCCGACGCTCACGCTGACCCTGAACGACAAGTCCGAACACCCCGTTTACCCGGCTTCGATTGTCGAGTGGCAAGCGACATACCCAGGGGTCAACGTGCCACAGCAGCTTCGGGAGATGAAGGCTTGGTGCACCGCGAATCCGACTAACCGGAAAACCAAGCGTGGCATTGAAGCATTCATCGTCCGATGGCTCAGCAAAGAGCAGGACAAGAGCGGACAGCAGCCGCGCTTCTCTTCGCCTGTGGGCGTCACTGTGCCAGGGCGTGAAGGTCGAGATCCCGCCCTCCTGAAGATCGAAGAGGACAGTAAGAAGGCTGCGCCCGTCCCGGCAAACATTCTCGAGAAGTTGCATGTCCTCAAGGGCAATGGAGTGAGCGCATGACCCGTCGACACGCTGCGATCCAGCTCTTGCGCCTCGGCCCACTGCCACTTCGTGAATTCGTAGAGATCACTGGATGGCCCTACAAGACCGCCCGGCAAACCATTTCCCGCCTGCTCGAAACGGGCCACATCTACTACCTCGGCGAGCGCCCGCACGGGGTTTACGGAGCGTATTGATGAACTACGACATCTGGCCGGGCATCGGCCTTTCCGAAGAACCATTCGACTGGGTGAAGTTCACAGGCTCGGCAGCACTGAGCGCCAAGAGCACGGCCAACGTGGACCGGCGCCGGAAGGAGGGCAGCGATTTCAGCACCTTCCACGGCATCAGCAGGAAATCGGACGAGCTGAGCGCCCGCGGCGCACCGAAGACGCTGCGCGGCCGAGTGAACCCCGCTACGGGATACGGCAATGTTTGCCGTCCAGAGAGCCACAGCGGACGCATCCGTGCTGCGCTCGCCAATGGTCCGATGACTCGCGCGCAGATCTGTGCCGCCACCGGCGTCAAGCCATCGCACATCACCGCCTACATGAAGAACGACGTCGACAAAGGCCGCGTCATTCTGATCGCGGTGGAGGGCGAGTACCAGAAGTTTGCCCTGGCGGGAGGTGTGCATGCATGACGAACTTGGAACGCGAGCTGGATCACCTGGCGCGGAACTCGAGATGGCACCCGAACTGCGCGGAGTACTGCATGGCGAAGGCCAACTGGCTGGCGCAGAAGCGGCCGGAGGAGTTCGAGAAGCTGCCGGCGCTGCTGAGCCGCGCACTGCACGACAAGGCCACCTCTACGGGTGGCGGGGAAACGAAGTGATTGCCCTGAACTCCGGGAGTCTGGCGCGCGTGGTCTACATCGATCCGACGTGGGAGTGGTGCTCGCCGCCTTTCCATGTTGACGCCAGCGAACTGGTCCCGCTGCCAATGCGCTACTTTCACGGGGAGGTGCCGCGATGACCGCTTTCGCCCTCATCAATCCCGTCCAGGCCGTCCAAGTCTGGGAAGCCCAGTTCCGTGAGACCGTGAAGCCAGAGACGATGGCCGGCCACCGCTTGCTGATGTCGATCCGCCGGGAGACTCGTAAGGATTCGCAGAGCGCTGTGTTCCATGGGCTTATTGGCCAGATTGGCGCGCATCTTGGCGGTGAACTCTCGGACAAGGATGACGCCAAGCGCATCCTGCTCAGCGCCTTCCGTATCGACACGCTCAACACGCCAGACCTCAAGGACGAATGGGCGAAGCTGGGTGATCTCAGGATGGGCCGTGGCCTGCGTGGCGAAGTGGTGCTGCTCGGCAACCAGACGCGCGAGCTCTCGGTCAAGCTGGCATCTGCCTTCATCACATGGCTGGAAGCGTTCGGCGCGGAGCATGGTGTGCGATTCAAGACGCCGAAGTCGTGGGGTGACGCGCCTTGAAGATCACGCTGCCATGGCCGGATACTCGCCTGAACCCGAACAACTGGAAGGGCCAGCACTGGGGGGTGACGAGCAAACTGCGTTCACAGGAGAAAGAAGCCGCCTTCTGGCGATCCAGGGATGTTGTGGGGCGCACCGATTCACGGACGGTTGCCCTGCTGTGCAGTAATCCACTCCGCGTGGACATCACATTCAATGCGCCCAACAAGCGAAAGCGAGATCTCGACAATCTGCTTTCTGCTCTCAAGCCCAGCCTTGATGGCATTGCCTTGAGTCTGGGCATTGATGACGAGCGCTTCCAGTTGATCTCTCTTCGACGAGTGTTTGTGCATGGGCGCTCAGGGTCTGTCGATGTTGAGCTGGCGGTGATCGCATGACCTTCGCCCGCAAGCCCTACATCCGCAAGCCGCAGCCGCTTTACGCGCCGGTGGAGCGCCGCGGCACCTATGCCAACCAACCGTTTTCTGAAAAAGTAGTTGGAGTGCCGAAGACCAAGCGGGCGGCCGGCGGCGTACTTGAGCAGCTGCACAAGGCCCGGCTCGTCGAACTGGGCTGCATGTGCTGCCAGATGGCGCTGGGCGTCTGCACTCCGGGCGTGGAGTTGCATCACCGCCGCGCCGGCATGGGCTGGGGGAGGGGGGACTGGCTGACCCTGATCCCGCTCTGCCCGGAGCACCACCGCGGCGCCACTGGCGTGCATGGACTCGGCACGAAGGGCTTCCCGAAGCACTATGGCTTCACCGAGCAGGACATGCTCGACAAGGCGCTGCAGCTGCTAAACGCCACGACAAAAGGAGGAACCCCATGAACAGCGTAGTCCTATCCGGCAAGCTCCGGCAGCAGGCCCGGATCGGCCGCCGCCGGCTGCTGAAGTTCGATGAGAGCGGGAACCGGATCGGCGAGTCCAACCCGGCCGCGATCCTGTCCGACCACGAGGTGGAGCTGATGCTCGAGCTTCGCCGCGAGACCGGGCCGGACGGCCGCCCCGCGCACTCCTATCTCTGGCTGGCCGAGAAGTTCGAAGTGTCCCGCGAAACCGTGCGCTCGATCTGCACCGGCCGCCGCCGGGCTTGCTTCGTGGCACGGACTGCGATGGAGGCCGTATGACTGAGAAGAAACTGACACCCATGCAGGAGCGGTTCGTCGCCGAGTACCTGATCGACCTAAACGCGACCCAAGCGGCCATCCGTGCAGGGTACAGCGCCAAGACGGCAGAGCAGCAGGGGCCGCGACTGTTGGGGAATGTTGGAGTGGCTGCTGCTATTTCACATGCCAAAAAGGAGCGCATCGCCCGACTGGAGATTGATGCCGATTGGGTGCTGAAGCGACTGGCCCAGGATGCGACGGCTGACTTGGCCGAGCTCTACACCGAGGCGGGCACGCTGAAGCCCGTTCACGAGTGGCCGCTGCCGTGGCGCACGGGCCTCGTGGCCGGCATCGAGACGGTGCAGGAGCGAGACGGCGAGGATGCGGATGGGAATGCGGTCTACGCCACGGTGCGCAAGGTGAAGCTGCTCGACCGCACCAAGATGGTCGAGCTGATAGGGCGCCATGTGACCGTGGGCGCATTCAAGGACAAGTTGGAAGTCGAGGCCACCGTGATCGGCCTAGCTGAGCGCATGCGTGCGCAGAGGGGGAAGTGATGTCTGTGCCGAATTGGGAAGAGATTGATCTTCGAAAGCTGGTGATGGATTGCATTCAGCCGTCCCAAGAGGAGTTGAGGCGGCGTCATCGCGACTACCTGCGGGCCATCGAGCCGCTGACGGCGCACGTGGTGTATCTGTACTGCGTTTTCCCACCGCGCTATCTGCTGAACACAGAGACCAAGGAAATCACCACCATCCCTCCTGACTTCCCCCCGTGGGCGGAGGAGTCAATCACCATGACGAAAAAGATGATCCGCGAGATGGCCTCGTCTTTCGGCTTGGATGTGCGGAGCTGGGACCACAAAGAGGGGGAGTAATGAACCTCGATCCAAACAGAGTGGCGACGGCGCTCCAGGCTTGTGAAGAGATGGAGCGGCACACTCGTTCAATGCTTGCAGAGTTCCCAGACATGCCGTTGGCGGCGCGAGAAGAGATGCTGAGGCATTTAGAAAAGATCGAGCGCGACCGGGCCGCACTCAGAAATGGACTCCAGTGACCGACGCCGACATCGCCGAAGTCCTGAAGTACAAGCACGACCCCCTGGGGTACGTGCAGGCCATGTTTCCATGGGGCGTGAAGGGCGGCCCGCTGGAGAAGCACCCAGGGCCGCGTGACTGGCAGGCGCAAGATCTGCGCGACATCGGCGAGCACCTGAGCAACCCGGAGACGCGGTACAAGCCTCTATTGATGGCAACAGCATCCGGGCACGGCATCGGCAAATCTGCTGATGTGGGAATGATCTGCCAGTGGGGCATGTCTACCTGTGCGAACACCCGGATCGTGGTGACTGCGAACACCGAAAGCCAGCTGCGCACCAAGACCATGCCAGAGATCGGGAAATGGTTTCGCATGGCCTACAACGCACCGTGGTGGAAGCCTGCGGCGATGCATGTGGCGTCAGCCGATCCTCAGGCAGTCGGGTCCTGGCGGCTTGATGCGACGCCATGGAGCGAGAACAACACCGAGGCATTCGCCGGCCTGCACAACCAGGGCAGCCGCATCATCATGATCATGGACGAGGCCTCAGCCATCGCGAACAAGGTGTGGGAGGTGGCCGAAGGTGTGCTGACCGACAAGGACACGGAAATCCTTTGGCTCGTCTATGGGAATCCGACACGCAACACTGGCTACTTTCGAGAGTGCTTCCGCAAGTACCGCAACCGTTGGAAGACGAAGCAGATCGACAGCCGAACGGTGGAGGGCACAAACAAGGAGACGCTGCAGCAGATGGTCGACGCCTACGGCGAAGACAGCGATATCGTGAAGGTCCGCATCCGTGGCATGTTCCCCAGCATGTCCGCCAAGCAGTTCATCGGCACCGAGGACGTCGATGCGGCGCGCGGCCGGCATCTGCGGCCCGAGCAGTACGAGTTCGCGCCCAAGATCCTGACCTGCGATCCGGCATGGGAGGGCGACGACATGCTGGAGATCGGGCTGCGCCAGGGCCTGTACTTCCGCATCCTGGCCACCATTCCGAAGAACGACAACGACCTGCAGGTGGCCGCGATCCTCGCCAAGCACCAGGATGAGCAGGGTGCGCAGGCGGTGTTCATCGACGCAGGGTACGGCACTGGCATCTACAGCGCGGGCAAATCCTGGGGGCGCAACTGGCAGCTGGTCTGGTTCGGCGGCGAGTCGAGCAATCCGGCGTACCTGAACAAGCGCGCCGAGATCTGGGGCCTGATGAAGCAGTGGCTGAAGGATGGCGGCTCGATCGATGACAAGGACGATGCGCTCTACCAGGACCTGATCGGGCCTGAGACGGTGGGCCGATCGGACGGCAAGATCCAGCTCGAGTCGAAGAAGGACATGAAGGCGCGCGGCCTGCCATCGCCCGGCAAGGCGGATGCGCTGGCGTTGTCGTTCGCCTATCCGGTCAGCCCGGCCGGCATCCACAAGGCGCCGAAGCGAGAGTACGACCCGCTGCGCCGCTGAAAGGTACGCGGTAGCCCTTCCGATTCCCACAATGCGCTCACTTTGAGGCGCCCCATGGCGCTCATTGGGGGCTGAACTATGGGGATCGAAACTGGCATCGGAGCGCTTCTCTCGGCGGCTGGCACTGCTGCCGCTACTGCCGTTGTCGGTGCCGTCGTCTCCAAGGCCCTCGCGCCCAAGACGCCCGAGCAGAAGCCTCAAGCTGTCACACAGGCCGACGCGCCGCCGAAGCCGCAGGCGGTTCAAGACCCGATGGAGACGGCCAAGAAGAACGCGCTCGCCGCGTCCGCGAGCGGACAGCTCTCCGGCAACAACTCCACGTTGCTCACCGGCTCCAACGGTATCAACCCGGCGAACCTGAGCCTCGGCACTTCCAGCCTGCTGGGGCAATGAGCGAGCAAATCACGCTCTCGACCCGCGACCGGGTGCTTCGCCGCATCAAGGCGCTGGAGCTTGAGCGGTCGTCATGGTGGGGGCATTGGAAGCAGATCAACGACGTGCTCATCCCGCGTTCGGGCCGCTTCTTCGTGACGGACGTGAACCGCGGCGAGCGCAAGAACGACATCCTCGACGACACCGGGACGGCCGCGCTCACCACGCTGGGCGCCGGCATGCAGTCGGGCATGACCAGCCCCGCGCGCCCGTGGGTCCGGCTGGAAACTGATGACCCAGAGCTGATGGAGAACGCCAACGTCTCCAAGTGGCTCGACGACGTGACGCGCACCATCCTGAACGTCTTCGCGCGGTCGAACACCTACAACTCCCTGCACTCGATGTACGAGGAGCTTGGCGCGTTCGGCACGGCCTGCGCGGTGGTGCTGCCCGACTACAAGAACGTCATCCACTTCTACCCGCTGACCATCGGCGAATACTCGCTGGCAGCAAGCGACCGCAACGAGATCGACACACTGGGCCGGCATTTCCAGATGACGGTCATGCAGATCGTGCAGCGCTTCGTGGCGCAAGGATCGGCAGAGCGCAAGTCGGGCTCCTGGGACTGGTCGAACGTCTCCACGCAGGTGAAGAACGCCTGGGATTCGCACAATCTCGACATCTGGATTCCGCTGTACCAGCTGATCGACCCGCGCCTGGAGCGTGACCCATTGAAGCTCGACAGCAAGAACATGCCGTGGCGATCGATCATCATCGAGAGCTCGGGCAGCGATGACAAGGTTCTCCGCGAGTCGGGCTACAAGCGCTTCCCCGTGCTGGCGCCGCGCTGGCAGGTGACGGGCAACGACACCTACGGCTCGAACTGCCCTGGCATGCGCGCCTTGGGCGGCATCCTCCAGCTCCAGCACGAGCACAAGCGCAAGCTGCAGGGCATCGACTTCCAGGTGCAGCCGCCGATCATGGTGCCGACCTCGCTCAAGGGCCAGGACTCGGACTTTCTGCCCGGCGGCGTGACCTACTACGACGCCATGAGCGGCCAAGCCCAGCCGGCGCGCTCGGCGTGGGATGTGCAGCTCGACCTGCAGCACCTGCTGCTCGACATCCAGGACGTGCGCCAACTCATCCGCTCGGCCTTCTTCACCGACGTGTTCCTGAGCATGGACAATATGCCAGGCATTCAGCCTCGCAACGAGCGCGAGGTGCAGGAGCGCCACGAAGAGAAGCTGATGATGCTCGGCCCCGTGACCGAGCGGCAGCAGGGCGAACTGCTCACCCCGCTGGTGAACATCGCTTTCGACGCCTGCATGGAGGCCGGCATCCTGCCCGAGCCGCCCGAGGAACTGCAGGGCGTCGAGCTCAAGATGGAGTTCGTCAGCGTGCTGGCGCAGGCCCAGCGCTCTACGGCGATGGCTGGCGTGGACCGCTGGATCGGTGCCATCGGCGCCATCGCTGCGGCGAAGCAAGACCCGAGCGTATGGGACAACGCCGACACCGACCAGGTGGTGCAGGACGCGGCCGGCTACCTCGGTGTCTCACCCGAGATGGCGCGCGGCAAGGAAGACGTGCAGGCCATCCGCGAGTCGCGCGCGAAGGCGCAGCAGGCCATGGCGCAGCAGCAACAGGCCGCGCAGGCGGCCGAGACGGCGAAGACGCTGGCGCAGGCGCCAGTGACGCCTGACAACGCCCTGGGCCAAGTGGTCCGAGGGTTTTCGAATCAGTAGGAGCCCACCATGATTTCCACCAAGATGTCGAAGGAGGAGGCGAAGGAATACGCCTCCGGCCCCAGCGCCGAGAACGCGCCCGCCTACAGCTGGGGCACGAGCCTGTGCCTCGACGACGAACTGCTTACGCGCCTGGGCTTCACCGAGCCGCCACCGGTGGGCACGGTGCTCACGCTCAACGCCAAGGTGACGGTCACATCCACTGGCGTGAATCAGCAGCAGGATGGCGACAAGGAGTCTCGCTGCGAGCTGCAGATCACGGACATGGAACTGAAGGGCGAAGGGCCTGACGCGGCCAACGTCCTGTACGGATAGCTCGGGGACGCCCACTCCTTTCACTCGGGACTTGCCACCTGAGAACAGCTCGATCTCGCTAACCAGCTGTGGCCCGGACTCATTCCGCGGCTGGCATGCGCAAACCCCTGGGCGTCGGAAAGAACGGAAGGGGCAAGACGGGAACGGCTCAAGGGGTACGCGGTAAGCATCCCCACTTCTACATTCGCCGCCATGTCAGCAGTGGGACAAGACCTATCGGCGGAGCGAGAGGCAAAGGCGAAGGCCCAAGCGCTCGACGAACGCAACGAAGTCGACGAACTGCTCTGGCTGATGAGCGATCCGCGCGGACGCCGCTTCATGTGGCGTCGCCTGAGTGAGAACGGCGTCTACCAGCAGACCTATGTGCCGGGGTCCTTCGACCAGTCGGCATTCAACGAGGGTCGCAGGGCCATGGCCCTGAAGCTGATGAGCCAGATCATGCAGCACTGCCCGGCCCGCTTCACCGAAATGCAGAAGGAAGCGAGCAAACATGAGCGACGCAGCAGCAGCACCGGCAGCAAGTGAGACGGTCTTGACCGCAGAGGCATCGGCGCCCGCCGCCGCCCCCGCGCCGGCCGAAGCGCCTGCGCCCGCGCCTGCACCGGCGGCCAGCACGGTTCTCACCACGGAAGAGCCCAAGCCCGACGACGCCCACAAGCCAGAACTCACCGATGCCGAGAAGGCCGCGGCCGAGGAAAGGGCGAAGAAGGACGGCGAGGCCAAGGGCGCGCCCGAGGAGTACGCCGAGTTCAAGCTGCCCGAAACGTTCAAGGTGGACGAGCCTGTCATGGGCGAGTTCAAGACCCTGGCCAAGGAACTCGGGCTGTCGCAGGAAGCTGCGCAGAAGCTCGTGGACATGCAGGCCAAGCTGCAGGCCGGAAACGCTTCGGCGTTCACCGAAACCCTGCAGGCACACGTCGACAAGACGGCCGGCGAGTGGCGAGCAGCCGCGAAGGCCGACCCCGAGTACGGCGGCGTGAAGTTCGACGAGAACGTGGCGATCGCCAAGCAAGCGCTCGATGCCTTCGGCACCCCCGAATTGAAGGCACTCCTGAACGAATCGCGTCTGGGCTCGCATCCCGAGGTGATCCGCTTCATGTTCAAGGCGGGGAAAGCAATCAGCCAGGACAGCTTCGTCAGTGGGCGCGCATCCAGCGCGGCCAAGGACACGGCCAGCGTTCTCTACGGAACTCAAAACTAAGGACCACACATCATGGCAACTCTTCCTTCGCGCGCAGGCGCCGTCACGCTGACGGACTGGGCCAAATCCATCGATCCGGACGGCAAAACCGCCAAGGTCGCCGAACTTCTGACGCAGACCAACGAGGTTCTGCTCGACATGCCCTTCATCGAGGGCAACCTGCCAACCGGTCATCGAGCAAGCATCCGCACCGGCCTGCCGACCGCGACGTGGCGCAAGCTCTATGGCGGCGTGCCAGCAACCAAGTCCACCCGCGCACAGGTCGACGACACCTGCGGGATGCTGGAAGACCGCTCGGAGGTCGACAAGGATCTGGCCGACCTCAATGGCAACACCAACGACTTCCGTCTCTCCGAAGCGCAGGCCCACATCGAGGGCATCAACCAGGGTTTCTGCGACACGCTGATCTACGGCGACCAGACGATCAATGAAGAGCGCTTCACCGGCCTGGCCCCGCGCTACTCGCTTCTGTCGGCTGGCAACGGCAAGAACATCGTCGACGCCGGCGGCTCCAGCACGGACAACACCTCGGTGTGGCTCGTGGTGTGGGGGCCGCAGACGATCACGGGCATCTTTCCGAAGGGCTCGAAGGCCGGCCTGATCCATCAGGATCTCGGCGAGATCGACGCCTTCGAGGCAGGCACGCAGAACCGCTATCGCGCGTATGCCGACCGCTGGCAGTGGAAGGGCGGCCTGCACGTCAAGGACTGGCGCTATGCGGTGCGCATCGCAAACATCGACGTGTCCGACCTCGTGGGCCAGACTGGCACGCAGGCTCCGACCGCCGCGACGGCGCTGGTGAAAGTCATGGTCCGCGCCATGAGCCGCATCCCGATGATGGGAATGGGCCGGCCCGTGTTCTACGCGAACCGCACGGTCAAGGAGTTCCTCTCCATCGCCGCGCTGGACAAGTCGCAGAACGCGCTGGCGATCCAGCCCGCACTGCAGCAGTACGGAACGATCGCCCCCGGCTCGCTCGGCAACGGAACGCTCACGTTCCTGGGCGTCCCAGTTCGCACCGTGGACCGCCTGCTCGAAACCGAGGCCCGTGTGGTCTGACCCCGAACTCCAGGAGAACACCATGATCCTCGATACCCAAGAGCAATTCTCGGCGGCCCAGACGGTTGCCGCTGCTGTCGGCGACATCGTCTCGACGAACGTCTACGACACCGGCGCCGCGGCTGATTCGGGCGCAGGCGAGCCCGTGTGGCTTTTCGCGAAGCTGGTGGCTGCGCTGACTTCCGGCGGTGCTGGCACTGTGCAGGTCGTGCTGCAAGACTCGGCGGACAACTCGTCCTTCGCCGATGTTCTGGCCGGCAAGGCCTTCACCACCACGACCGGCGTCGCCAATGCGGAACTCATCAAGGTCCGCCTCCCGGTCGGCCTGCGCCGCTATCTGCGCGTCGTCTACCGCATCGCCGGCGCAACCACCACTGGTGGCACCGCCAGCGCCTACCTCACCAAGGATGTCCAGGCCCAGCAGTACGGTGCCTCGGGCTTCACCGTTCAGTAAGGAGAAGCAGCCATGGCAAAGCAGCCTCAAGCGCCCGTTCCCGGCAACGCAGTGCCGAAGCAGCCCAAGGTCATAGGCGAACGCAAGTACGCGCGCATGGTGCGCGCCCGTGCTCGCGGCTACTACGGCCAGATGCGCGAGGAGGGCGAAGTGTTCGAGAACACGCTCGACCTCAGCACCTATCCCGAGAAGGCTACGTCGTGGATTGAGGCCGTCGAAGGTGCGCCCGCTCCCGAAGAAGAGTCGAGCGAAGCCTGAGCCGGCCGCGCTCGTAGATAAAGAGATGGGCGCTACGGCGCCCATTTTTCCAACTGGAGATAGACATGGCCGACAAACTCGTTCCCTCGCAAGACGACACCGGTGCGATCCGCCGCTTCCGCGACATGGGCGACGGCACGTGGGCTGAGGTGACGTCGCCCGCTGCGGGCGCTGCTGGCGCTGCCGGATACCCCGCTGGCGCCGTGCCGGTTGCGGCAAGCACGCAGACATCGAATGCAACCTCGACGGCGACGTTGCCCGCGGCTGTAGGAAAAACAACCTACGTGACCTCGTTCCAGATCAGCGGGACCGGGGCAACGGCCGGCAATTTCGGCGGCGGCACGCTGTCTGGCGTGTTGGGCGGATCGCAATCGATCTTCATCAACATCCCCGCTGGCGCCTCGACCGCCGCGATTCCTGTGGTCGTCAACTTCAATCCCCCTCTGCCGGCGAGTGCTGTGAATACCGCCATCCAGATCAGCGCTGGGGCGTTTGGTGCCGGCAGCTCGTTCCAGTCTGTGTCGATCCAAGGCTTTCAGCTCTAAGCCATGGCCTCCGAAGTCGACATCTCCAACCTGGCGCTTTCGTACCTTGGCGACGAAGCAGAGGTCACGTCGATCAAGCCTCCAGATGGGACCGCCCAGGCAGCCCACTGTGGGCGCTTTTACCCCATGGCGCGCAACGAACTGCTCGAGATGCATCCATGGTCCTTCGCCGTGGTCCGCGTCTCGCTCAACGTGATCGCGAGTGGGGCGCCCTCTGAATGGGCGTTCGCGTATGCACTGCCGGCGAAGTACCTGCGCGCCCTCGCCATCCTGTTGCCGGACGCGCTTGATGACAAGCATGGAGAGGACTTCATTGTTGAGAGCGATCAGGACGGGAATGGGGTCATCTACACCAATGTCGAGGCGGCTACGCTGAGGTATGTCCGCTTGGTGGAGGACCCGACGAAGTTCACGCCCGGATTTACTTCTGCCTTGGCCAGGCTTTTGGCGTCGAAATTGGCTGGGCCCATATTGAAGGGCGCAACCGGCATGCAGGTGGCGCAGGCTCAGCTGAAGATCTTCCTCGTTGAGCTGGCAAACGCCAAGACGCAGGATTCGAATTCTGGACAGCGAAGCAGCTACCGGACCCGGCTGTCGAGCACCGAGCTCGCCAGGGGTGGTGTGCATGGTGGCTCGTGCGTTGACCAGTATGGATGGGTGCGCGGCGCATGAGCAACAAGACCCTTTCAAGGTCGTTTGCGGCGGGGGAAATCTCCCCGCTGCTGTATGCGCGTCTTGACCTGGACAAGTTCCAGACAGGCGTGGCGCTTGCGCTCAACATGGAGACTCTTCCTCAAGGGCCGGCGCAGAATCGGTCCGGCTTCGGGTACGTGCTGGAAGCCAAGGACAGCAGCCGGCCGGTGGTGCTCCTGCCATTCAGCTACTCGACACAGCAGACGTTCGTTCTGGAGTTTGGCCACAAGTACGTGCGCTTTCATGGGTTCGGTGGGACCCTTATGGAGCTTCCGGTCACACTGAATAACGTGACGAACGAGGCGAACCCCGTTTTCACAACGATCAGCGCGCATAACTACGCCGTAGGGGATTGGATACAGATCGGGTTTGCAGGCGGAATGCCTCTGCTGACAGGTCGATGGGCGAAGATTTCCTCTGTTCCTGCGGCCAACAAATTTACCCTGGTCGACCTCTTCGGGAATGCCATCAGCACGGTGGGCATGCCTCTGACAGAGGGCACTGGCAGCGTTTCTCGCGTATATGAAATCGCGACGCCGTATGACAGCGCTGACCTGGGCACCTTGCACTACGTCCAGTCGGCCGATGTCCTCACGCTGGTTAGCCCCCTCTATCTTCCGATGGAGCTGCGCCGCCTAGCCGCCACGAACTGGCAGCTGGTCAATATCCAGTTCGCAAGCTCTCTTTCGCCGCCACAGTCCAACGGCGCCATCCCTTCGGCGATCACGCACACCTACAGGGTTGTCCCCATCATGCAGTCGGCGCCCGGGCTGCCCTCTGCAGGAGCTTCGTGCAGCAACGATCTAACGATCCCCGGCCGATTCAACGCCATCGGCTGGACCAGCGTTTCGGGTGCGATTGGCTACTACGTCTACAAGCTGCTCAGCGGCACATGGACTTTCATTGGGATCTCGATTTCCAGTCCGTCGTTCATCGACGATTCCAGCGTTGTCCCCAATCCATCGGTTCCGCAGTTCTCGGCTCCAGGGCCGACCACGACTGTGACCGCCACGGCCGTTGCGCCGGCGAGCACTGGCGTGTCCGTGACGCCCACCGGTGGCGGTGCCATCTCATACAGCTACCGTGTCACGTCCGTGGCAGCGGACGACAGCGAGGAATCGATCGCCTCGGGCACCGTGACCGTGAGCAACGACCTGAATGTTGCGGGCAACTTCAACACGATTCAGTGGCCGGCCGTGCCCGGAGTGACGAACTACAACGTCTATCGCTCGCTCAACGGCATCTACGGCTTCATTGGACGGGCGGGTTCTGACTGCACGTTCGTGGACCGAAACATTGCGCCAGACGCCAGAACAACGCCTCCGATTCAGGTGAACCCATTCCTTGGGGCCGGGAACTACCCCCAAGCAGTCACCTATCACCAGCAGCGCCGTGCATTCGGTGGCACGCTGAACGCGCCACAGACCGTATGGATGACGCGCTCGGGAACCGAAAAGAACATCGGCTACAGCGAGCCTTCGCGCGACGACGACAGCGTGATCTTCCGCCTGGTGGCACGCGAGGCGAATACCGTCCGCCACATGGTCCCAATGGGGGAACTCATCCTGCTGACCTCGGGTGGCGAGTGGCAGGCCTCTTCGTCGGACACTGGCGCTCTCACGCCGTCGAGTGTGAGCGTGAAGCCCCAGGGGTATAGCGGCGCGTCGAATGTCCAGCCTGTCGTCACCGACCGAACCATCCTGTTCGCTCAGGACCGCGGCGGCGCGATTCGCGAATTGGAGTTCAGCTGGCAGCAGCAGGGCTACCAGACGAGCAACGTCTCGATCATTGCTCACCACCTGTTCGACTACTACACGGTGGTTCAGATGGCGTTCACGCGCTCGCCAATACCATCCCTCTGGTCGGTGCGAAGCGATGGTGTCTTGCTGGGCATGACCTACGTTCCTCAGCAGGAGATCAAGGCCTGGCACCAGCACACGACAGACGGCGCATTCGAGTCTGTGTGCGTCGTGGCTGAAGGCGATGAGGATGTGGTCTACGCCGTCGTGCGCCGGCAGATTCTGGGCATCACCAAGCGCTACGTAGAACGCAAGCACACGCGCCGATTCGACACGCCGGCCGATCAGTTCTTTGTGGACTCGGGGCTTTCGTATGTCGGCCCGGAGGTGTCCGCAGTGGGAGGCCTCTACCACCTTGAGGGGAAGACGGTATCCATCTTGGCGGACGGCGGAGTTTCGCCGCCTCAGGTTGTTGTCAATGGCTCTGTGAAATTGGATGCACCTGCGAGCAAGGTGCAGGTTGGGCTGCCCTATGTCTCGCGGCTGCAGGGGCTGCCGCTCTCCATCTCGACGATGCAGGCCTTGGGGCAAGGCACCGTCAAGAACATCAACAAGGCCTATCTCCGGGTTTACTACTCAAGCGGGTTCAAGGCCGGACCAAGCTTCGATAAGCTGCGCCAGTTTCCTACGCGCTCGTCAGAGCCGTATGGCTCTCCGCCGGAGCTGGTGACAGGCGAAGTGCCGCTGACCATCGACCCTCAATGGCAGAGCGATGGCACATGGTGCATTGAGCAAAGCGACCCCGTGTCGCTGACGCTATTGGGGCTCACCCTGGACGTGACGACGGGATCATGATCATCCGCCCCGCCACTGTTGACGACCTCGAAAAGCTCATTGCTATGGGGCAGGCCCTGCACGACGAGAGCCCGCGCTACCAGGGCATGGCGTTCAAGCCGGCCAAGCTGCGGGCGCTGTTCGAACACCTCAAGGGTTCGGTGCTCGCGCCAGGGGGGTGCGTGTTCGTCGCCGAGCGCGAAGGCGAAATCGTCGGCATGACCGTTGGGCTGATCGTCGAGCGCTGGTTTAGCGATGAGCGATTCCTGACCGACCTCACGCTGTACGTGAAGCCGGAGCACCGCCGCGGCACGACCTTCATGCGGCTGGTGCGCGCGCTGGAAGCGTGGGCCAAGGCGGAAGGTATCGCCGACATGGCATTGGGTGTCAGTACCGAGATTCACGCCGAGCGCACCGTAGAAGCCTACGAGGCGATGGGCTACCGACTGGCCGGCTACACGATGGTGAAACGACATGGGAATTGAAACCTCTACTGGCACGACCGGCGGTTCTGGCCTCTCCGGCGGCCTCCTCACTTCGGCATTTGGGGCGGGGATGTCCGCCACGAGCGCCTACACGCAGGCGAAGAACCAGCAGGCGGCGCTGCAGGCCGAAGCGCAGGTTGCAGAAAACAATGCAACCATTGCCGGCTGGCAGGCTGATGACGCTCTGGCCAGAGGTGAAATCGCGGCCAATCAGGCGCTATTGAAGGGGGCGCAGGTCAAGGGCTCACAACGCGCTGCTTTCGCGGCAAATGGTGTCGACCTGTCCGTAGGGTCAGCGCAGAACATTCTGAACGACACCGACTACCTGACCTTGGTGGATGCGGCCCAGCTGCGTGACAACGCCGCGCGCGAGGCGTGGGGCTATCGCCAGCAGGCCCGCCAGTACAACGACCGGGCAACGGCCGCGCGCAACGGCGCGGGCAGCATCAGCCCTTGGCTTGCTGCCGGCACGTCGCTGCTCGGCAGCGCCACGAGCGTCGCAAGCCGGTGGTATCAGGCCAGCGCGCGGGGAGGCTGACCATGGCAACTGTGCCGAGACTCACCGCCCCCAGCGTTTCGCCCACCGCGGCGCCCGACTTCCGCCAGCAGAACCCGGTCAACGCCGACCTGCTGAACACGGGCGCGCGCCAGACCCAGCAGATGGGCGACCAGCTCGTGCGCCTCGGCGGCGAGATGGAGGCCATGCGCAAGCAGGCCCTCGACCAGGCCAACGCCGTGCGCGTTGACGACGCCCTCAACCAGGCCACCGAGGCTGCGCTGCGCCTGCAGCACGACCCGAACGAGGGGTACACCAGCCAGAAGGGCTATGCCGCACTCAACCGCGAGAGTGGGATGCCTCTGGCCGACGAGTACACGGGCAAGCTGGACGCCACGATCAGCAACATCTCCAGCACGCTCGGCAACGACCGCCAGCGGCAGATGTTCCAGATGCGCGCGAACAACATCCGCACGCAGTTCCTGGGCTCGGCCCTGCAGTACGAGAGCAAGGAGCAGAACGAGTACACGATCAGCGTTCGTGATGGCACGGTGAAGAACGCCGCCAACGCCCTGGTCCTGAACTACACCGACCCCGAGAACGTGAAATTGCAGGAAGACCGCATCCGTGCGGCGATTCTTGGCGCGCAGGACCCGGACACCAAGACCTTCATCCCAGGTTCTGCACAGCTGGCCGGCAAGTCCGCCACCTGGGCGCAGGAAAAGGCGGCCGAGGCAATCAGCGGCGCGCACCTGGGCGCCATCAAGGCCGCGCTCGACAAGGGCGACGTGAATGCCGCCATGGCCTACCGCAAGCGCTATGGCGACCGGATGACGGCCAGCGACATGATCCAGATCGACGGAACGCTGCAGCGCGACTACGACGTGCGCACGGGCGCGGCCGTGGCTTCGCAGATCGTGACGGGCACGCGCTCGACGGTGGACCCCACGAGCTTCGACCGGCTGACGAACATCATCCAGGGGATCGAGAGCCGCGGCCGCGCATTCGGCGCCGACGGCAAGCTGCTGCAAGGCCCCATGACCCGATCGGGCGAGCGCGCCCAGGGCGACATGCAGGTGATGCCGTCGACGGCGAAGGACCCGGGCTACGGCATCCGGCCGGCCGACATGAGCGGCACCCCTGAACAGCAGGCGGCCGAACTGCGACGCGTGGGCCAGCAGAAGCTGGCGGCGCTCGTGAAGCTGTACGACGGCGACATCGCCAAGGCCAGCGCCGCGTACAACTGGGGCGAGGGCAACGTGGACAAGGCAGTCAAGGCTGCGCAGGCGAACGCCGGCAAGGGCGAGCGCGTCGCTCCCGATGCATGGCTGGCCAGCGCGCCGGCCGAGACGCGCAACTACGTGGCCAGCGTGCTGCGGCAGATGAACGCGCCGGATGGTGGCGTGCCGCCGCGCCCGACGCTCGACCAGCTGCACCAGGCCGCGCGCGAGCGCCTGGGCCCGAACGCGAGTCCGCTGGCGGTCAAGACGGCCATCGACCAGGTGACACAGCAGTTCGAAGACCAGTCGAAGGCGCTGGCCCAGCGCAAGGATGAAGTCGTCACCTCGGCCATGCAGGAACTGGTGAAGAACGGTGGTCGGTTCAGCGAGCTGTCCGCCGGCACGCGCGCCGCGCTGACTCGCTATGCCGCGGACAATCTCGACGACGTGATGAGCTTCGGCAAGAAGATGGCGCTCGGAGACGACACCACCGACGACCGCCTGTATCTGCGCTTGACCACGAACCCGCAGCTGATGGCGAACATGACGGACGCACAGTTCTTTCAGCTGCGCAACGGTCTGTCCAAGGCCGACTTTGACCACTTCGCCCAGAAGCGCGCCGACATCCTCAGCGGGAAGAGCAGCCAGAGTCCGGGCGAGCTCAACGACAGCGCGATCAACCGGGTGGCAAACCAGCGGCTGCAAGGTCTTGGCATTGCGACCGGAAACCTCAAGCCAGGCTCTGCGGAAGAGCTGCGGGTTGGCGCGATTCGCCGGTTCATAGACTCGAGCATCATCGATGCACAACGCCAGGCCGGCAAGAAGTTCAACGACGCCGAGACGCAGGCCCACATCGACGGCCTGTTCGCCAAGAACGTCACTTTCCGCCGCACGTTCCTGGGCTTCGGCACCGGCACCACGGGCCAGCAGATGCTGTCCATGAAGGTCGGTGACATCCCGAGCGACCAGGCCGACGCCATCAAGAAGGCATTCAAGGCCCGCGGCAACTCCAACCCCACGGACGCCGACATCCTCGGCGCCTACTTCGCTTCGCATGCCGGCGCCAAGGGCGGCGCACAAGGATCGTACTGATGGCCGACAACTTCGACGCTGCGGCAGCGGTGGACCGCTATCTGAGCGGGGCCGCGCCCACGCCTGAAACCACTCTGCGCGCCAGCCTGCAGGATGCGGTGGGCCAGAACCCCGACCAGGCGGCCGACTGGCGCCGCACGGCCGCCACCATCGGCGTTCCGATCGACACCGCGCAGGCGTTGCCCGACTGGGCGAAGCAGCAGAAGGCGCTGGCCGGCATCGACACGAGCGCGCTGGCCGCCATGAACCCGGTGACGACTTCGTTCCTGTCCGACCCGACGAACGCGGCCATCGCGCATGACGACACCGAGAACATGGGGCTGATCGAGACGCTGGCGAACAGCTTCCGCCGCGGCGTGCCGGGCCTGCAGCAGGTGCTGAGCGCCACTGCCTTGCGCTCCAACGTCGGCGCGCTGGAGCAGTTCGACGCCATCGCGGCTCGAATCGACGCTGGCGAGAAGCCGACCAGCATCCGCGCCGCCGATGACCCGATGGGCGTGGCTTTCATGACGCCCGAGCAGCGCGCCAAGTTCCGCGCCAGCATCACCACGCCGATCGGCGGAAACATCGCCTCCGTGGTGCAGACCCAGAAGGAGCGGCAGGCCATCCCGTCGCCAGCAGTGGTCGACCAGGTAATGAAGGCCGAAACCTTCAAGCAGGCTATCAGCGCCTTCATGACCGATCCCGTGAAGTTCATCGCGAGCATCGGCCCGGAAAGCATGGTGACGAACGCGCCCGGCCTGGTGGCGGCGATCCCGGCAGGCATGACCGGCGGCCCGGCGGCGGCGGCCGCAACCCTGGGCACTGGCTCCTTCATCACCGACTACGGCAGCACCATCGTGGAGGCGCTGACCAAGGCGGGCGTCGACGTCACGAAGCCGGAGCAGGTGCAGGCGGCAGTTGCCGATCCGGCGATCATGAACAGCGTGATCTCGCAGGCTATCGCGCATGCGGCCGTGGTGGGAACGTTCGACGCTCTGAGCGGTGGCGTGGCGTCGAAACTGGCGCTGCCGAAGGGCGTGGCTACGAAACTGGCCCTGAAGCCGGTGACGCGCGAGTTGGCCAACGTCGCGGCCCAGGTGCCGATCCAGGGCGCGCTGGGCGCGGCCGGCGAGGCGGGCGGGGAGATCGCCGCCGGCCAGAAGCTCGATCCTGGCAACATCCTGGCCGAGTTCGTCGGCGAGGCTTTCACCGCGCCGGCCGAGATCGCCAGCATCGCCACCACGCAGGTGCGCGAGCGCATCGCCGAGGGCCGCGCGGCGGAAGCGGCGGCGGCGCGCATCGAAACGCTCACGAAGCTGGTGGAGGCGAGCAAGCTGCGCGAGCGCGACCCCGAGACGTTCAAGGCGTTCGTCGACCAGGTGGCCGAGGGCGGCGATACGCCCAGCGAGCTCTACATCAATGCCGAGGCACTGGCGAACACGCTGAACCAGTCGGGCATCACCATGACCGAGCTGCAGGCGCTGGCGCCGAGCGTAGCGACGCAGATGCAGGCCGAGAACTTCGTGCCTGGCGCCGATCTGCGCATCCCGGTGTCTGAGCTGTTGGCCGCGCCGAGCGAGATCTCCGCCACGCTGGTTGATCACCTGCGCACCAGCCCGGAGGCAATGAGCCGCGCTGAGGCGGGCGAGTTCCTGAAGGCCCAGGGAGAGGCGATCCGCACCGAAGTGGAGGCGGCGCTGTCCAAGCGCGAGGAGCGGGATGCGTTCCAGGCCAGCGTGAACCTGGCGCGCGACCATTTCAAGGCGGAGCTCGACCTCGCCGGCCGCTTCCGGCCCGAGGTGAACGAGGCTTATGCCCAGATGTTGGGCAACTTCTATGCCACCCAGGCGCAGCGCGCGGGCATGGCGCTGCCCGAGTTCATGCAGAAGTACCAGTTGCAGGTGACGGGGAAGACGCCGGCACGTGGGCAGACGCTGGAGCAGGGCGCCTCGACCATCATCGGTCGCGAAGACTTTCTGGCGATGCCGGCCGACGCCAACGGCGCCAGGAGCATGGACGACTTCTCCGACCAGACCGTGGCACGCGTCGAGAAGGCAATTTCCGCCGGCCAAACAGTCACTCTCTACGCGGACGGCAAGCCTCAGAACATCGTTGCCGTCTCGCGGGGGATGATGCAGGACGACAAAGGGCAGCGCTGGGGGTTGCTGATGCTGGCCTCGGATACGAACGGCAGCAACCGCATCGAACTCGGCGCGGCGCCGTCGTCAAGTTCTGCGACTGTCGGTCGAGCCAGCGCGCCAACGGCGCCGGTTGCGCGCCATCCACGCGCCACGCTCTCCTTCGGCGAAGACATCACCCAGGCGCCGAGCGTGATCGCGCTGCTTGAGGGCGCGGATTTGAGTTCCTTCCTGCACGAGAGCGGGCACTTCTTCCTGGAGGTACAGGCCGATCTGGCCGCGCGTATCCAGGGCAAGATCGCCGATGGCGACACGGTGACGGCAGGCGAGCGGCAGGTGGTGGACGACATGAACACCGCGCTGAAATCGTTCGGCATCGAGGGATCGCCCACCGAAACCCCGCTGGCCCAGTGGCAGAACATGACGCTGGAGGAGAAGCGCGACCACCACGAGGCCTTCGCGCGCAGCTTCGAGCAGTACGCCATGGAGGGGAAGGCGCCGAGTCAGGCGCTGGCCGGCGTGTTCCAGCGCTTCCGCGCCTGGCTGGTGTCGGTCTACAAGACCCTGGCCAGCCTGAACGTCAAGCTGACAGACGATGTGCGGGCGGTTATGAACCGCATGCTGGCGACCGATGAGGCGATCCAGCAGGCGCAGGACGCGCGCAACATGGGGCCGCTGTTCGAATCGGCTGAGCGTGCCGGCATGACGCCGGAGGAGTACGCCGACTATCAGGCTCTGGGGCAGCGCGCCACCGACACGGCCGACGCCGAGTTGAGCCAGCGCCTACTGAAGGACATGAAGTGGATGAGCGGCGCGCGCGACCGCGCCCTGAGGGCCCGGCAGAAGGAGGTGGCAGCGATCCGCCTTGAGATCCGCAACCAGGTATCCCGCGAGGTGATGGCGCAGCCTGTGTACCAGGCGTGGCAGTTCCTAACCGGCAAGCAGAACAGGATTGCCCCCGGCACCGTGGCGACCGAGAACGTCGACACCGTGCAGGAATCCGGCCGGCTGCGCACATCGCTCGTGAAGGAGATGGATGAGTTCTCTGCCGAGACGCTGAAGCAGCGCCGCATGCTGAGCGAGAAGGACGGCATGCACCCCGACATCGTGGCCGAGCTGTTCGGCTATCCCTCGGGCCAGGACCTGATCGTCGCGCTGGCAGCCGCCGAAAGCCCGAATGTCGAGATCGACACCATCACCGACCAGCGCATGCTCGAGCAGCACGGCGACATTGCCAGCCGACAGGCGCTGGAGCGCGCGGCCGAGGAGGCGATCCACAACGAGGTGCGCGCCCGGGTGATTGCGACCGAGTTGAAGGCACTGGCCAAGGCCACGAGCGTGCGCGAGTCCAGCGACAGCCTCTACACCGGCGGCACCGTCGACGTGATGGCGCGCGCGGCGCGCGAGTACGCGGCCCAGGTGGTAGCGCGCCAGAAGCTCAAGGACCTCCGGCCGGCGCAGTACACCGCCGCCGAGGCCCGCAGCGCCAAACTTGCCGTCGAGTCGCTGGGCAACACCGCCGAAGCTGCGATGCACAAGCGCAACCAGCTGGTGAACAACTTCGCCGCGAAGGCCGCTTTTGAGGCCCAGGCCGAGATCACCCAGGCGAACGAGTTCTTCAAGAAGGTGATGAAGGGCACGGGCGAGAAGGTGAGCAAGACGCGCGACTTCGGCATGGTGCAGGCGGCCCGCGCCATCCTGGCCGAGTACGGCATCGGCACCAAGGGCGAGTCGGCCCTGAAGTACCTCGACTCGGTGGCGCAGGACGACCCGGGCATGCACGCCGTGCTGCGCGACAAGATCGACGCGCTGACTGCCAACGCCAAGCCGGCCGGCGAGATGACCGTGGATGAGTTCCGCGGCTTGGTTGAGGAGATTCAGGGCCTCTGGTACATGGCCAAGCGGTCGCGCCAGGTCGAGATCGATGGGCAGCTGCTGGAGCGCTCGGCTATCCAGAACGATCTGGTGACGCGCCTGCACGAGATCGGCGTGCCTGCGCGCGTGCCTGGCGAGGGTCAGGCCGTGACGAATGCCGAGCGCAACCTGACGCGGCTGCAGACGTTGCAGGCCGCGCTGCGCCGCGTGGAGTCGTGGGTCGGGGTGAAGGATGGCACGCAGGCCATGGGCCCGTTCCGCCGCTACATCTGGCAGCCGGTGAAGGAGGCGGCCGACGCCTACCGCGCGGACAAGGCCAAGTACATCAAGCAGTACAAGCAGCTGCTCGAAACCGTGGACCTGGGAAAGTCGCGCATCGCGGCGCCCGAGCTGGGCTACACCTTCGGTTTCTCCCGCGGCGGCAGTGGCAAGCAGGAGATCCTGCACGCCATCCTGCACACAGGCAACGAGAGCAACAAGCGCAAGCTGCTGCTCGGCCGCGGGTGGGCGACCGAGAACGAAAACACGCATGAGATCGATACCTCGCGCTGGGATGCCTTCGTCGCCCGGATGATCGCCGAGAAGGTGCTGACCAAGGCCGACTTCGATTTCGCACAGGGCGTCTGGGATCTGCTGGAGAGCACCAAGGCGCTGGCGCAGAAGGCGCACCGGGACGTGTTCGGGCGCTACTTCGACGAGGTGACTGCCACCGAGTTCACCAACGAGTTCGGCACCTACCGCGGCGGCTATGTGCCGGCGATGATGGATTCGGAAGTGGTGAAGGACCAGGCTACCCGTGCGCTGCAGGAGGACGAAAACCAGACCATGGCCTATGCCTTCCCCAGCACCAGCAAGGGCTTCACCAAGGCCCGCGTCGAGCACAACAAGCCGCTGCTGCTGGACCTGCGCACGCTGTCGAGCCACATCGACAAGGTGCTGTTGTTCTCTCACATGGAGCAGCCGATCCGCGACGTGCGCAAGGTGCTGACCAGCAAGGACGTGTCCGAGCCGCTGCATCGCATCGATCCGCAGGCATTCGATGGGCTGCTCACGCCCTGGTTGAATCGCGCCGCGCGCCAGACCATCGAGACGAAGGTGCCCGGCGACAACGGCACCATGCGCTTCTTCTCAAAGCTGCGCCAGCGCGCCGGCCTGGCCGCCATGTTCGTCAACGTGTCGAACGCCGCGCAGCAGATCACTGGCTTCAGCCTGGCAGCCGTGAAGGTGCGCCCGAAGTACCTGCTGAGCGCCATGGGCAACTACCTGATCGCGCCGCGGCAGATGTCCAAGACCGTTGCCGAAAGCTCGGTCTACATGGCGACCCGCATGGACAACGAGGTGGCGGCGATGACCGACGCCATCGACCAGATCCTGCTGAATCCGAACGTCTACGAGAAGGCGCAGAACTGGACGGCAAAGCACGCCTACTTCATGCAGTCGGCCGTCGACAACGTCATGGGGCCGATCATCTGGACTGGCGCCTACAACCAGGCGCTCGAGCAAGGCCACAGCACGAAGGATGCCGCGCGCCTGGCCGACTCCGCCATCCGCGAAACGCAGGGCTCCACGCTCGCGGAGGACGTGTCCCGCATCGAGACGGGCAATGCCTTCGTGCGCATGTTCACGCAGTTCGCGGGCTACTTCAACATGCAGGCGAATCTGCTTGGCACGGAATTTTCCAAGGCCTATCACGAGTTGGGCCTACGCAAAGGGATGGGGCGTGGCCTCTACGTCTTCATCCTGGGCTACCTGGTGCCCAACATGATGGCGGAACTGATCGCGCAGGCATTCAAGGGTGGCCCAGACGACGAGGACAAGGACGGCAGCACGCTGGATGACTGGATCAAGTCCGTGGTGATTCTCGGCAATGTGAAAACCTCGCTAGCGATGGTGCCTGGCGTTGGGCAACTGGCAAATGCCGGCATCGCCACCTTCGTCACAAAGACGCCAGCTGACGATCGGATCACGACATCGCCTGCAATTAGCATGGCTGAGAGCGCTGTCGTGGGCAATATCAAGACGATCAAGCAGCTGATCGAGAATGGCGAGGTGGACAACGGGCGGCGCGCGGTGCGCGACCTAGCCACCCTGATCTCGCTGACGACCGGCCTGCCGGCCTCGGCCATTGCGCGGCCGCTGGGGTACGCGGTTGGTACTAGCGAAAACAAAATCGCGCCCACCGGCCCAGTTGACACCGTGCGCGGGCTGGTCACAGGAACACCAAGCCCGGAATCCAAGCGATGACTGTATCTGCAACAACGCGCAAAGCCGGACCATACGCAGGCAATGGTGTCGGAACCATTTTCACGTTCAGCTTCAAGGTCTTCGCGAAGGCCGATGTGGCTGTGGTTCTCACAGATTCCAATGGAGTTGCCACCACCCTGGTGCTGGACTCCGACTACAGCGTCCTATTGAATGCCGATCAGGATTCAAATCCTGGCGGGTCAATCACTTATCCTGCTCTGGTCGGGCCAGCGCCGCTCCCGATCGGATCGACGCTGACCATGATCGGTGGGCTGCCCTACGACCAGAACACTGACATCACCAACGCCGGCAGATTCCTTCCGCAAGTTATCGAGGATGCGCTCGATAAGGTCACCATCCTTACGCAGCAGCTGAAGGAGATCACCAGTCGAACACTGCAGGCTGCGGTTGGGACCACGGTTTCCCTCATCTTCCCGGCGCCCAGTTCTGGAAAATTCATCAAGTGGCGTTCTGACCTTCTGGGACTTGAGAACGCCGATGCTGGCACCGATTCGATGGTGCTGCAGGGCTTGCTGGCCGATGCCGTAGACCCTCTGCACGGTTCGCAGATGGTAGGCACGCGGGTCCCCGGGATTGGTGCGGTCGGCCGAAACGTTTCCACCAAGCTCGCTGATTCTGTCAGTGTTCTCGACTTTGGCGCTGTTGGTGATGGCGTCACAAACGATAAGTCGAAGTTCGACTCAGCGATGGTGGGGCGTTCAGGGCAACCAGTCACGATGCCAGGGGATCGCGCCTTTCTGTTGGCATCGACGCTTGCCAACAACGGTACGCTTTCCTGGCCGCGCGGCTTCTACTCCAACACCACCAACACTGACCCGCTGGATTGGTCAAAACTGCGCCCTGCTCAGGCGATGACATGGGGCAGTGGTGGGCGTGCGAATCTCATGGTGCTGAACTCCAATTTCGGGGAGCACGAGCTTTACAACGCTGTCTATCCAGGTGTAATCCACTTCAGCAATCTGAGCAGTGTCGCGGAAATTGCCCCTGGCTCCACGATCTATCACACAGCCGCGATAACGGGAGCGATCAAGGCCAGCGCGCCTGCTTCCGGCATCAATGGCAATGGCGTGGCGCTGTACGGCCTTGGCACGGCAGAGGTGAACAATGCTGCGCTCTGGGGTGTTAACACGCTGCTGCAGGATTCGTCGACCAGGGTTGCGGGCACTGGCACTGGCCGCGTGCTAACAGGCGCTGAATTCGACTTCAACATCATGAATCCTGGCACGCAGGTCATTGGTGTTTCGGTTGGTGGCAATTCGCTGTCGCAGCCCACGAACGCCAATGCCTTTTTGGTGAACACGCTGAGCCAAGCGCTCGGCTTCCGCTGGACCACTGGGTTTTTCTCGCTCGATGGGTGCGCAAACAATGCGCTTGCAGTGGGTGCGTTGAACACGTCTGGCGTGAACGTACCCTCGCAGCAAATCCTCTTCTCGCATTTTGACAATGCTGGAGTGAAGAGGCCTGCGACGTTCGCCCTGTATCCGGGCGGTGCCAGCGCGCCCGACGATGCATACCTTGTCATCAATGGCACGACCCGCGTGAGCCTGTCCATCACGAACGGCGATCTGTTGCTCAACTCCGGTCGGCATGTGGTGATCGATGGCGCCACTGTCCTGTCGAATCGAGTCAGTGGGTGGGGGCTTCCCACGGGCACCCTGAATCGGGGGACGTTCGATCAGAGCTCAGTGACCCTTCCTCAACTCGCCCAGCGCGTTGCTGCGCTGATCACCGATCTTTACAACGGCCACGGCCTCATCGGAGTCTGAAATTGTCAGCGCCAGTCGATTCCATTCAAGAGCCTTTTGCGCCTCTGTCACAGGATCTTTCCGAGGCGGAAGTGCTGAAGATGAAGAACACTGAACTGCAGCGCCAACTGATTCAAGTGCAACGCGCATATCTGCAGCTCCAGAACCAAATGGCAGTCCTGCAGATGGAAAAGCTCGACGTCTTGGAAAAGACGCTGGGCGAATAGTGCGGTCTGGGAGGCGCGCATGACCCAAGAAACCCAGCCTGGCGAACTGCCTCGCGTCACGCGCGTGATCGACATGAAGCTGCCACTCACGTGGCTGCTGGGCGTCGGCTTCATGATCATCGCCGGCGGCTTCGGTCTGTACCACCAGATTGGGAGCCAGGGCGAGAAGCTGAACGAGGTGAAGGACCAGATCAAGGCCCTCCAGATTGCAGTGAACTCTGGCAACAGCCAGTCGACCACGCTGGCCGGCGAGATCGCAATCCTGCGCTTCCGGGTGGAGACGCTGGAGTCGGACAAGAGGAGGGCGCAATGACCAATCAGCCTATGCACTTGGCAGACGTGATCGCCAAGATTCTCAACCCAGGGCTCGCCATGTTGCCGATGGCGATGGACACGCCTCGCGCGCGCCTCATGCTGCTCACGATCGGCCGGCAGGAATCGAAGTTCAAGGACCGGGCCCAAGTGCTCACCGGTGGCGGCAAAGGGCCTGCGCGCGGCTTCTGGCAGTTCGAGCAGGGTGGAGCGGTCAAAGGCGTCATGAACCATCCGGCCACGTGTGAACATGCGCGGCGCGTGTGCGATGAGCGCGGCGTGCCATGGGACCGCGCAGCGATCTGGGCAGCGCTTGAGCAGGACGATCTGCTGGCCTGCGCCTTCGCGCGCCTGAATCTCTGGTGGGCGCCTGGCGCGCTGCCGGAGATCGGTGACAGCGCCGCGGCGTGGAAGCTTTACGCCGATGTGACATGGCGCCCTGGCAAGCCTCATCCCGAGACTTGGCAGGGCTACTACAACGAGGCGCGTGCAGCGCTAGGAGTTTGATCATGGGCGCACTTCTCTCCCTCATCCCCGTCTTCTCGCAGCTGCTGGACAAGATCCTGCCCGACAAGACCGCCGCCGACGCTGCGAAGCTGAAGCTGGTCGAAATGGCCCAGCAGGGCGAACTCGCTCAGCTCCAGGCTGACACCGCCATTGCGACGGCGCAGACCGAGATCAACAAGGTGGAGGCATCCAGCACGCGCCTGTTCGTGGCGGGCTGGCGGCCGTTCGTCGGCTGGATCTGTGGCTTCGCGGTTGGCTTCAAGTTCATCGGCGGACCCGCGCTCTTCATGGTGGCCCAGGCCATCGGGCATCCGGTCGAGCTGCCGGTGATCGAGACTTCCGAACTGTGGCCGCTGCTGCTGGGCATGCTGGGCCTTGGTGGCCTGCGCACCGTCGAGAAAGTCAAGGGCGCTGCTTGAGCACCCCAGCCATCACCCTGATGGCCTCCTCCGCGCTCTCCGCGAGCGTGACGGCCCCGGCCAGCCCGGGCGCCAGCTTCTGCGCCCCATAGCCCACCACAGGCACGCCGCGGGCCGCAGCTACCCCCACTTCGAAGACTGTTCCCGAATCCGGCTCCTCGCCGCGGAAGGGCGCCAGGTTCGCCACCACGCCGTCGGCGGCGCGCAGCTTCGCCATGTTGGCGTCGTAGATCGCCTGGGCTGACGTGGCGTCGACCTCGCCATCAAAGGGCGACAGAGCCTCGAGCCCGTGCCTCTCGCAGACCGCAGCGAGCATGGCGAAGTGCTGCTCGGCGTCTGGTCGGAAGACGTCAGGGCCGGCAAGGTAGACGCGGGGGCGGGTGGGCATGGGCGCCATGCTACTCCGACCCATTCCGCTCCACCGGCACCACCAGCCAGACCTGCCGGTGTTCCCAGACCTTCTGCAGGCCGTCAATGAACTCGGCATGGAGTTCTGTCCCCGAAAGAAGGAATCCTGCGCCCTTGTAGGGCACGATTACGGGGTCTGTGATCCGCCCGCGGCCGGCCATCTGTGCCGTGCCGTAGCTCACGTAGAGACTGGCCTCGACGATGTTGCGCCCCGAGTTGTTCTTGTCCCGGTCGGATTCGAGGATGGTGATGGTGTAGCGCCCAGGCGGGTCGCGCTCTGCGGGCTTGAGGCGCAGACCCTGGCGCATCAGGAAGGTGACTTCGGCGAAGAACATGGCGAAAGCGGAACGCCTTGCGGAATGGATGCGGAATGGCGTGCCACATGTCAGCAAGCACTAGCGCCCGCCACGACGTAAATCCGTGGTGCCCGGGGCCGGAATCGAACCGGCACGCCTTGCGGCGGGGGATTTTGAGTCCCCTGCGTCTACCAATTTCACCACCCGGGCAGGGTTCTGAACGAAGCCCAAAATTATGGCACAGTGGCTGGCATGAACTATCCGACGATCGAAGACGCCATCGGCAAGACCCCTCTGGTCGCGCTGCAACGCATCAATGCAGCAGAAAACGCCAGGCGCGGCAACGTGATTCTCGGCAAGCTCGAAGGCAACAACCCCGCCGGTTCGGTGAAAGACCGGCCGGCCCTCTCGATGATCCGGCGTGCCGAGGAGCGCGGCGAGATCAAGCCCGGCGACACGCTCATCGAAGCCACCTCCGGCAACACCGGCATCGCGCTCGCGATGGCCGCGGCCATCAAGGGCTACCGCATGGTGCTCATCATGCCGGAGGACCTTTCGGTCGAACGTGCGCAGACCATGAAGGCCTTCGGCGCCGAGCTCGTGCTCACGCCCAAGAGCGGCGGCATGGAATACGCCCGCGACCTCGCCGAGCAGATGGTGGCCCAGGGCAAGGGCCGCGTGCTCGACCAGTTCGCCAACCCCGACAACCCGCGCATCCACTACGAGACCACCGGCCCCGAGATCTGGGCCGACACCAAGGGCAAGGTCACGCACTTCGTGAGCGCGATGGGCACCACCGGCACCATCACCGGCGTCTCGCGCTTCCTGAAAGAGAAAAACCCTGCCATCCGCATCATCGGCGCGCAGCCGGCCGAAGGCTCGCGCATACCGGGCATCCGCAAGTGGCCCGCCGAGTACTTGCCGAAAATCTTCGATCCCAGCCGTGTCGACGAGGAAATCAGCGTGAGCCAGAGCGATGCCGAGGAGATGTGCCGCCGCCTCGCGCGCGAGGAGGGCATCTTCGGCGGCATCTCTGCCGCGGGCGCGCTGTGGGCCGCGCTCGAAGTGTCGAAGACGGTGGAGAACGCGACCATCGTCTTCGTGGTCTGCGACCGCGGCGACCGATACCTCTCCACCGGCGTCTTCCCGGCTTAGGCTGCGACCGAACCGGCGCCTGCCCAACGCGAGCAGGCGCCAAAGAAGAAAGAAAAGAGACCCCCATGCCCCACCCCAAGTTCTGCCAGGTCTGTGCCACGCCGCTCGAGTGGATCGCCCTGATGGAAGACGGCGGCCCCAAGGAGCGGCTGCGCTGCCCCAACTGCGGCCACACGCACTGGAATAATCCGACGCCCGTGCTCGCGGCCATCGTCGAATACCGTGGCCAGGTGCTGCTGGCGCGAAATGCCGCTTGGCCCGGCAAGATGTTCGCGCTCATCACCGGCTTCATGGAGGCCGGCGAGACGCCCGAGGAGGGCATCGCGCGCGAGGTGAAGGAAGAGACCAATCTCGACGTGAGCGCCACGAAGATCGTGGGCGCCTACGACTTCCAGCGCATGAACCAGGTCATCATCGCCTACCACGTGGTGGCCGATGGCGAGGTGAAGCTCTCGCCCGAGCTGGTTGACTACCGGCTCTACGACCTGCCCGATCTCAAGTGCTGGCCAGCCGGCACCGGCTATGCGCTGGCCGACTGGCTGCGCACGCGCGGGCACGAGCCGGTGTTCTTCACCGCCGCCGAGAACGAGGAGCGCCGCCGCGGCCTCAACCTGCCCCCGGAGCCTGGCAATGCAAGCTGATCGCGAGCTCGACACGCGCGGGCTGAACTGTCCGCTGCCCATCCTCAAGGCGAAGAAGTCCCTCAACGAGATGACGAGCGGCCAGCTGCTGAAGGTGGTGTCGACCGACCCCGGATCGATCCGCGACTTCCAGGCTTTCGCGCGCCAGACGGGCAATGAGCTGATGGAGCAGGAAACCGTCGGCACCGACTTCATCCATGTGCTCAAGCGCCGCTGAGCGCGACGAGCCGAGAAGAAAAAAGGGCCGCTGCTGCGGCCCTTTCTGCGTGTGCTCGAAGCTGCGGATTACAGCTTCAGGCTCTTGAGGTACTCGCGGAAATCCGCGCCCACTTCGGGGTGCGCCAGCGCCAGTTCCACCGACGCCTGCAGGAAGCCTTCCTTGCTGCCGCAGTCGTAGCGGATGCCCTTGTACGAGTAGGCGTAGACCGATTCCTTCTTCATCAGCGCCGCGATGCCGTCGGTCAGCTGGATCTCGCCGCCCGCGCCCTTGGGCTGGTTGCGGATCTCGTCGAACACGCCCGGCGTGAGGATATAGCGGCCGGCCACGCCCAGGCGCGAGGGAGCCTCTTCGGGCTTCGGCTTCTCGATCATGCGGCTGACCTTCACCAGGCCTTCCTCGACCTTGTCGCCGGCCACGATGCCGTAGCGCTTGACGTGTTCGAGCGGAACTTCCTGCACCGCCAGCAGCGAGCCGCCGAGGCGGCCGAAGGCTTCGGTCATCTGCGCCAGCACGGGCTGGCCGCCGTCGGGGCCGACCATCAGGTCGTCCGCCAGCAGCACGGCGAAGGGTTCGTTGCCGACCAGGTGCTCGGCGCACAGCACCGCGTGGCCCAGGCCCAGCATGCGCGGCTGGCGCACATACGAGCAGGTCATGTCGTCGGGCATGACCGAGCGCGCGATGTTGAGCAGCGCGGTCTTGCCGCTGGCCTCGAGCTGGCTCTCGAGTTCGTAGGCGGTGTCGTAGTGGTCTTCGATCGCGCGCTTGTTGCGGCCGGTCACGAAGATCATGTCGCGGATGCCGGCTGCGTACGCTTCCTCGACGGCGTACTGGATCAGCGGCTTGTCGACCACGGGCAGCATTTCCTTGGGTTGCGCCTTCGTGGCCGGCAGGAAGCGGGTGCCGAAGCCTGCAACGGGAAATACGGCCTTGCGGATGCGGGTCGCGGATGTGGACATGGGCGGTTCAGCGTCTTTCGTCAAAGAGGGGGATGGCAGGATGCGAAACGGCGCGCAGCCGCTCCAAGCATCCTAAACGCCTTCGAAACCCGGAGTCTGTCAGCCGAGGCGTACAAGCTGGTCGCGCAGGCGCTCCAGAGTGGCCGTGAAGTCAGTAAGACGTTTACGTTCCTGCTCGATCACGGCCGGCGGGGCCTTCGCGACGAACGCTTCGTTACCCAATTTCGAGTGCACTTTGGCGATCTCGCCTTCGACGCGCGCCACTTCCTTGCCGATGCGAAGCTTCTCCGCGGCCTTGTCGATTTCCATGTGCAGGCACAGGCGCGCCGCGCCAACCACGGCCACGGGCGCGGCTTCGGCTGCAGCCGACCACGAGGCCTCGTCGTCGAAGACCTTCACTTCCTTGAGCTTGGCGAGCGCCTGCAGCACCGGCGCCGATTCGCGCAGGAAGGCCGCGCCTTCGGCATCGTCGGCCACCGCGTACAGCGGCAGGCGCGTGGCCGGCGACACGTTCATCTCGCCGCGCAGCGTCCGGCACGCATCCACCAGCGCCTTCAGCCGTGCGACGTACGCTTCGGCCGCCTCGTCGATCTTCTCGGGCTGGCTCTTCGGATACGCGGCGATCATGATCGACTCGCCCTCACGTCCTGCAACCTTCGACACCTTCTGCCACAGCTCTTCGGTGATGAACGGAATCACCGGGTGCGCGAGGCGCAGCAGGGTTTCGAGCACGCGGATGAGCGTGCGGCGCGTGGCGCGCTTCTGCGCGTCGTCGCCGGTCTGGATCTGCACCTTGGCGATTTCGAGGTACCAGTCGCAGAACTCGTCCCAGGCGAACTGGTAGATCGCGGTGGCCACGTTGTCGAGGCGGTATTCCTCGAAGCCCTGGGCCACCTCGGCCTCCACGCGCTGCAGCTTCGACACGATCCAGTAGTCGGCGCGGCTGAACTTCAGGTAGCCGTGGGCCTTGCCGCCGACCTGGCACTCTTCCTTGCTGTGCTCCAGCAGGCCGCAGTCCTGGCCCTCGCAGTTCATCAGCACGAAGCGCGTGGCGTTCCACAGCTTGTTGCAGAAGTTGCGATAGCCCTCGCAGCGCTTCGAGTCGAAGTTGATGCTTCGGCCCAGCGAGGCCAGCGAAGCGAAGGTGAAGCGCAGCGCGTCGGCGCCGAAGGCCGGAATGCCGTCCGGAAACTCTTTTTGCGTGTTCTTGCGAACGGCCGGCGCCGTCTCGGGCTTGCGCAGGCCCTGTGTGCGCTTGTCCAGGAGCGCGGGCAGCTCGATGCCGTCGATCAGGTCCACCGGGTCGAGCACGTTGCCTTCCGACTTGCTCATCTTCTTGCCCTGGGCGTCGCGCACCAGGCCGTGGATGTACACGTGCTTGAACGGCACCTTGCCGATGAAGTGCTTGGTCATCATGATCATCCGGGCGACCCAGAAGAAGATGATGTCGTAGCCGGTCACCAGCACGGTGGAGGGCAGGTACAGGTCGAGGTCCTGCGTCTTCCCGGGCCAGCCCAGCGACGAGAAGGGCACCAGCGCCGACGAATACCAGGTGTCGAGCACGTCCTCGTCGCGCGTCAGCGTCTTGCCGGGCGCCTTGGCCTGCGCGGCGGCTTCGTCTTCCGCCACGTACACGTTGCCTTCCTCGTCGTACCAGGCGGGAATCTGGTGGCCCCACCAGAGCTGGCGCGAGATGGTCCAGTCCTGGATGTTCTCCATCCAGTGGTTGTAGGTGTTGACCCAGTTCTCGGGCACGAAGCGCACCTCGCCCGACTTGACCACGTCGATGGCCTTCTGCGCGATCGACTGGCCGTCCGCGCCGGGGCGCGTCATGGCCACGTACCACTGGTCGGTGAGCATCGGCTCGACGATGGCGCCCGAGCGCGCGCAGCGCGGCACCATCAGCTTGTGCTTCTTTACCTCGACCAGCAGGCCCAGCGCGTCGAGGTCGGCCACGATGGCCTTGCGCGCCACGAAGCGGTCGAGGCCGCGGTACTTCTCGGGGGCGTTGTCGTTGATGGTGGCGTCGAGCGTGAGCACGCCGATCATGTCCAGCTTGTGGCGCTGGCCGACGGCGTAGTCGTTGTAGTCGTGCGCGGGCGTGACCTTCACGACGCCGGTGCCGAACTCCTTGTCGACGTAGTCGTCGGCAATGATCGGGATCAGCCTGTCCACCAGCGGCAGCTTCACGCGCTGGCCGATCAGGTGCTTGTAGCGCTCGTCCTCGGGGTGGACCATCACGGCCGTGTCGCCGAGCATGGTTTCGGGCCGGGTGGTCGCCACGGTCAGCGTGCCGCTGCCGTCTTCCAGCGGATAGGCGATGTGCCAGAGCGAGCCGTCTTCCTCTTCGCTCTCGACTTCGAGGTCGCTCACCGAGGTCTTGAGCACCGGGTCCCAGTTGCCCAGGCGCTTGCCGCGGTAGATCAGGCCTTCTTCGTACAGCTTCACGAAGGTGTGGGTCACGACCTTGGAGAGGTCGTCGTCCATGGTGAAGTACTCGCGGCTCCAGTCCACCGTGTCGCCCATGCGGCGCATCTGCTGGGTGATGGTGTTGCCCGACTTCTCCTTCCACTCCCACACGCGCGCCACGAAGTTCTTGCGGCCCAGGTCGTGGCGGCTGACCTTCTGCTCCTGCAGCTGGCGCTCCACCACGATCTGCGTCGCGATGCCGGCGTGGTCGGTGCCGGGCACCCACAGCGTGTTGTCGCCCTTCATGCGGTGATACCGCGCGAGGCTGTCCATGATCGTCTGGTTGAACGCATGGCCCATGTGCAGCGTGCCCGTCACGTTGGGCGGCGGCAGCTGGATCGCGAACGACTCGGCGCCTTCCTTGGGTTGCTGCGTGCCGCGGAAGCCGGCCTTGGCGTAGCCGCGCTTCTCCCATTCGGGGCCCCAGTGCGCCTCGATGGCGGCGGGCTCGAACGATTTGGAAAGGCTGTCCAGACCAGGCTGGGCGGAAGGGGTGGTGGGTTCGCTCATGGGAAATGCAGGAACGGCCCTTCGGGGCCGTCGGGGACACAGGGAGGTAGCCGGCGATTTTACCGGGGCGGCCCCTGTCATGGCCGCCACTGATAATTCCGGCATGCTGTTCCTGCTTTCCCCTGCGAAGTCGCTCGACTACGAAACCCCCGTCCCCTCCGAAATCCCCGCCACCCAGCCCCATTTCGAATCGCCCCGCGGCCCTTCGGTCGAACTCATCAAGCTGCTGCGCGAGAAGTCGCCCCAGCAGATCTCCGAGCTCATGAGCCTGTCGGACAAGCTCTCGGCCCTGAACGTGGCCCGCTACGAGGCCTGGTCCAGCAAGAGCAGCCCGAAGAACGCTCGCCAGGCGGCCTTCGCCTTCGACGGCGACGTCTACGGCGGCCTCGACGCCCGCACCCTCACCAAGGCCCAGCTGGCCTGGGCGCAGGACCACGTCTGCATCCTCAGCGGCCTCTACGGCCTGCTTCGCCCGCTCGACCTGCTGCAGCCCTATCGCCTGGAGATGGGCACCCAGTTGGCCAACCGCCACGGCAAGGATCTCTACGCCTTCTGGGGCTCGCGCATCGCCGAGCACCTGAACCAGCGCCTCGCGGCCGACAGCTCGCCGGTGGTGATCAACGTCGCATCGAACGAGTACTTCAAGTCGGTGGACCGGAAAGTGCTCAAGGCCCGTGTGGTCGAATGCGTGTTCGAGGAGTGGAAGGGCGACCGCTACAAGATCGTGAGCTTCTTCGCCAAGCGCGCCCGCGGCCTGATGGCGCGCTGGGCCGCGCAGCACAAGGCCTCCACGCCCAAGGCACTGGAAAAGTTCGACCTCGAGGGTTATGGTTTCGACGCCGATGTGTCCAAACCAGACAGATTGGTGTTCAGGAGAAGGTTGGACTGACCCCCAGTCTTCGCGCACTTCGTGTCGCTGCGCCAACCCCCTTGCAGGGGGCAACACCGGCGGCCCGGCAAAGCCGGTTCCGCGGTGTTCCTGGCATTGGGGGCGTGGCGGTTTTTTCATGTGTTGCGGGGGTGCCGCAACGTGCAGGAGTATTGAGATGTCCCAAGCGATCAGTCCGGAACTGCGCGAGTGGCTGGTAGCCCAGCTCGCAGCCGGGCATTCGGTGCCGGCGCTGCGCGCTTCCATGCGCGCGGCCGGCTGGCACGACGCCGCCGCCGACGTGGCGCTGGCCCAGCTCGAAGCCGGCTTCCCGAACGTGGAAGTCGCGCTGCCCTCCGTGCAGGCGAAGATGCCCGGGCCCGACCTCGACGGCGCGCCGCTGTACCTCGATGCGGGCGATCGCCGCGTGCAGGTGCTGCAGACCATGCGGCACCCGCGCGTGGTGGTCTTCGGCAACCTGCTGTCGGCGGAGGAGTGCGAAGGGCTGATCGCCGCCGCGCGCGTGCGGCTTGCGCGCTCGCTCACGGTCGAGACGCGTACCGGCGGCGAGGTGCTCAACGTCGACCGCACCAGCGACGGCATGTTCTTCGAGCGCGGCGAGAACGAGATCGTCGCCCGCGTCGAACAGCGCATCGCAGCGCTGCTGCGCTGGCCGCTCGAATTCGGCGAGGGTCTGCAGATACTGCGCTACGCACCCGGCGCGCAGTACCGTCCGCACTACGACTACTTCGACCCCAACGAGCCCGGCACGCCCACCATCCTCAAGCGCGGCGGCCAGCGCGTCGCCACGCTGGTGATGTACCTGCAGGAGCCCGAGGGCGGTGGCGCCACCACCTTCCCCGACGTGGGCCTCGAAGTGGCCCCGGCGCGCGGCTGCGGCGTGTTCTTCAGCTACGACCGGCCCGACCCCGTCACCCGCACCCTGCACGGCGGCGCGCCGGTGCTGGCGGGAGAGAAGTGGGTCGCCACCAAGTGGCTTCGCGAGCGCGAGTTCAAGTAGCAGGCAGCTCCCGGATGAAAGTCACCGCCAACGGGCTGCAGATCGAAGTCGACGACACCGGGGGCGAGGGCCGCCCCGTCATCCTGCTCATCATGGGCCTGGGCATGCAGCTCGTCGCGTGGCCGACGGCCTTCGTGCAGCAACTGGTGGACGCGGGCTTTCGCGTGGTGCGCCACGACAACCGCGACATCGGCCTGAGCCAGGGCTTCGACCACGCGGGCGTGGGCAACATCGTGTGGGAGACCATCCGCCACCGCCTCGGCCTGAAGGTGCGCTCGGCCTACACGCTGCAGGACATGGCCCTCGATTCGCTCGGCGTGCTCGACGAGCTGGGCATCGAAAGGGCCCACATCGTCGGCGCCTCCATGGGCGGCATGATCGCCCAGCGCATCGCGGCCTCCGCGCCGCAGCGCACCGCCAGCCTCGTGAGCATCATGAGCTCCAGCGGCGCGCGCGGCCTGCCCGGACCGCGCCGCGAGGTCGCGGCCATGCTCATGCGCCGGCCGATGGGCCGCGACGAAGCCGCGCTGGTCGCGCACAGCATCCGGCTGCTGCGGCTCATCCAGAGCCCGGCCTATCCGCAGACCGACGAAGAGCTCTCCGAGCGGCTTGTCTTCAGCATGCGCCGCTCCTATCACCCGGCCGGCCTGATGCGGCAGATGCTCGCCATCGGCGCCGACGACGAGCGCCCCGCGCTGCTGCCGCGCATCCAGTCGCCCACGCTGGTGCTGCACGGCGAGGCCGACGCGCTCGTGCCCATCGCCTGCGGCGAAGACACGGCCCGGCGCATCCCGGGCTCGAAGTTCGTGTCCGTTCCCGGCATGGGCCACGACCTGCCGCCCGAGGTGTGCGACATCGTCGCCCGCCACATCGCACCGTTCGCGCACGCGGCGGATGCCGCCACGAGATCCTCATGAGCCACGACCCGAACTCCACGAACCCCACGAATCCCAACACGCCCGAGCAGTCCCAGCTGGGCCGCGCGTCCGCCTACGCCGACCACTACGACCCGACGCTGCTCTTTCCCATCGCGCGCGCCACGCAGCGCGAGGCCATGGGCATCAAGGCCGGTGCGCTGCCCTTCTTCGGCGCCGACCTCTGGAGCGCTTTCGAAGTGAGCTGGCTCAACCTGCGCGGCAAGCCGCAGCTGGCCATCGCGCACTTCACCATTCCCTGCGAGACGCCCAACATCATCGAGAGCAAGAGCTTCAAGCTCTACCTCAACAGCTTCAACAACAGCCAGTTCGCGAGCGTCGACGCGGTGCGCGAGCGCCTGCGCGCCGACCTGTCGGAGGCGGCATGGCGCGGCAGCGACCAGCAGGCCACCATCGGCGTGACGCTGCTCGCACCCGACATGTTCGACCGCGAGCCGGTGCACGAGCTCGACGGGCTCGACCTCGACCGCCTCGACATCGAGTGCAGCCACTACCAGCCCACGCCCGAGCTGCTGAGCAGCGACGCCACGCAGGCGCCCGTCAACGAAACGCTCACCAGCCGGCTGCTCAAGAGCAACTGCCTCGTCACCGGCCAGCCCGACTGGGGCAGCGTGCAGATCCGCTACAGCGGCCCGCCCATCGACCAGGCCGGCCTGCTCGCGTACATCGTCAGTTTCCGCAACCACAACGAGTTCCACGAACCCTGCGCCGAGCGCATGTTCACGGACATCTGGACCCGCTGCAAGCCGAACAAGCTCGCGGTGTACGCGCGCTACACGCGGCGAGGCGGGCTGGACATCAACCCGTTCCGCACGAGCTGGCCGCAGGCGCTGCCGGCGAACATCCGGACGGCGCGGCAGTAGGCCGGGGAGCTGCCCGCGATGTTGTTTTCCGGACAGGAGATCGTGAAGGAGGGCATCTTTCTCTATGACGGAGAGATTGAGTGCGATATCCGGATCGTCCGTTCGCCTGTTCGCTTCGGAACGGGAGACCATGAAGACGAACCCCATGTCAGAGACGACGTCGAGCAGGTCGTTTTCTATGTGCTGTACGGGTCGACGACCGAACGCGGAGTGTTCCGCTCAGGCAGTGGTGCTTATGAGTCTCTGCACGAGGCCATGACGCAGCTTGCGGCGGCGGCCATCGGGCCAACCCTGCGTTGGGCGACATAGTCCACCGGACGATCTCCCGCACGGGTTCCCGAAGCCCCTCTTCGGAAACCCGAAACCCGCTCCAACCCGCCCTGTGGCATTCTGGATTTCGCCCGCGACCCCGCGGGCGAACGAACATCCGAAGCAGAGGCAAGCATGGTTGAAGGAAAAGTGGTCGTCGTCACCGGCGCGGGCGGCGGCATCGGGCGCGACATCGCGCTGGCGATGGCGGCGCATGGTGCGAAGGTGGTGGTCAACGACATCGGCGCGGCGCTTGATGGCGCCGGGGGCAGCGCCGGCCCCGCGCAGCAGGTGGTCGACGAGATCCGCGCGGGCGGCGGGCAGGCCGTGCCCAGCACCGACAGCGTAGCCGACGCCGCGAGCGCGGCGCGCATCGTCGAATGTGCAGTCGAGAGCTTCGGGCGCATCGACGCCGTGGTGAACAACGCGGGCATCCTGCGCGACCGCTTCTTCCACAAGATGTCGGTCGACGAATGGGATTCGGTGCTCAAGGTGCACCTGTACGGCGCGTACTTCACGAGCCGCGCGGCCGCCACGCACTTCAAGGAGCAGGAGTCGGGCGCGCTGGTGCACATGACTTCCACCTCGGGTCTCATCGGCAACTTCGGCCAGGCCAACTACGCGGCGGCCAAGCTCGGCATCGTGGCGCTGTCGAAGTCGATCGCGCTGGACATGCAGAAATTCAACGTGCGCTCCAACTGCATCGCGCCCTTCGCCTGGAGCCGCATGATCGGCGCGATTCCCACCGACACCGACGAGCAGCGCGCCCGCGTCGACAAGATCAAGCAGATGACGCCCGCCAAGGTCGCGCCGCTGGCCGTCTACCTTGCGAGCGATGCCGCGGCTGCGGTCAACGGCCAGATCTTCTCGGTGCGCAACAACGAGATTTCGCTCATCAGCCAGCCGCGCCCGGTGCGCTCCATCCACCGCTCCGAGGGCTGGACGCCGCAGAGCATCGCCGAGCACGCCATGCCCGCGATGCGCGCCAGCTTCTTCGATCTCGACCGCTCGGCGGACGTGTTCAGCTGGGACCCGGTCTGAGGACAAACCCGCACAGGGCGGCGAGCGGCCTCATTCGCCGGACAATGCGCGTTTCGCCTTCTCCTTGATACCGGCGCCCGGTGAACCTGCACTTCGACCTGTTCGACCTGAAACTGTTCGTCTACGTGGCGGACGCGCACAGCCTCACGCGCGGCGCGGAGAAGGCCTGCATCTCGCTGGCCGCCGCCTCCACGCGCATCAAGCAGATGGAAGAGGCCGTGGGCGGCAAGCTGTTGCACCGCAGCGCGCAGGGCGTGAGCCTCACGGCGGCGGGGCAGGCCGTGCTCTATCACGCCAAGCGCGTGATGCAGCAGATGGAGCACCTGCGCTGCGACATGCAGGACTTCGGCAAGGGCATCAAGGGCCACGTGCGGGTGTTCGCCAACACCACCTCCATCACCGAATACCTGCCGCAGAAGCTGGCGGGCTTCCTCACGCAGCATCCGGCCGTGCAGGTGGACCTGCGCGAATACCTCAGCGAGGAGATCGTGCGCGCGGTGGCTGACGGCGAGGCCGACATCGGCATCCTCGCGGGCGACGTGCACACGGGCGACTTCGATGCGCAGCCCTTCGGCAGCAACCAGCTCGTGCTGGTGGTGCCCACCACGCACCGCCTCTCAGGCGTGCCTTCGGTGGCCTTTGCCGACACGCTCGACGAGCAGCACGTGGGCCTGCACCACGGCAGCGCTATCCACCGCTTCCTGCAGCGCCGTGCCGAGCTCGCAGGGCGCGGCTTCAACCCGCGCATCCAGGTCAGCAGCTTCGAGGCCATCTGCCTGATGATCGAGGCGGGTGTTGGCGTCGGCGTGCTGCCGGCGTCGTCGGCGCAGCGGCTTTCGATGGCGATGCGCATCTCGACCGTGGCGCTCAGCGACGCCTGGGCCGAGCGCGAGCTGAAGCTGATCGCGCGCAGCCGCGAGCAGCTGCCGGCCTCCGCGCGCGAGCTCTTCGACCACCTCGTTGCGTCATGACGCTCACCCCCAGGCTTCGCGCACTTCGTGTCGCTTCGCCAACCCCCTTGCAGGGGGCAACACCTGCGGCCCGGCAAAGCCGGTTCCGCGGTGTTCCTGACCTCGGCCGTGGCGAGCGAGCGCATCGTGGGCGATACATCGGCTCCTCGAAAAACCTGAACGACGGGGGCGCATGTCGGCCGACCTGAAGTCGCTGCGCCTGTTCGTCGCCGTTGCTGACCACGGCAGCATCAGCGAAGGCGCCAAGCGCTGCCACATCGCGCTGGCGGCGGCCAGCAAGCGCATCTCCGACCTCGAGGCCCGCGCGCGGCTGCCGCTGCTGGTGCGCCATGCGCGCGGCGTCACGCTCACCTCGGCGGGCCACGGGCTGCTGCTGCATGCGCGCGCCGTGCTCTCGGCCATGGACCGGCTGGGCGCCGAGCTCGACGACTTCCAGAACGGCGTGGCCGGCGTGGTCAGCATCACGGCCAATGCGTCGACCATCGCGCAGTTCCTGCCGGCGCAGATCGGCTCCTTCCTGCGGCTGCACCCGGTGCTGAAGATCGACCTGCAGGAGCGGGCCAGCACCGAGGTGGTGAAGGCGGTGCAGGCGGGCCTCGCCGACATCGGCGTGATCGAGGGCAACACGCCCGCCGAGGGCCTCGAATGCCTGCCCTACCGCACCGACGAGCTGGCCGTGGTGGTGGCGCGCGACCATCCGCTCGCGCGGCGCAGGCGCATCGGCGTCGACGAGGTGCTGAGCCACGACCACATCGTGGTGCGCGAAGGCACGGCGCTGCACCGGGTGCTGCTGTCGGCGGCGCTGGAGGCCGGCGTGCCGCTGAAGGTGCGCATGCAGGTGGGCAGCTTCGACATGGTCTGCCGCATGGTGGAGCAGGGCGCGGGCATCGGCGTGCTGCCCTATGCGGCCATCCTGCCGCAGCTGCAGATACTGAAGCTGCGCTGCCTGAAGCTCGACGCGCCCTGGGCCAACAGGCGCCACCTGCTGTGCGTGCGCAGGCAGCAGGAGCTGACGGTGGCCGCGCGCTCGGTGCTGGAGCATCTCGGCCTGCCCGACTGAGGCACCGCATCCGTCGAGGCTTCGCGCCGCGCGAAGCCTCGCTCCCGCCAAAAACGAATTGTTCTCCGGCGGCGCGCGCGCAAAGATGCGCGCTCCAACAAAGGAGACAAGACTTGAAGATCGTTCGCGTCAGCGCCACGCCGCTGAACATTCCCGTCACCATCGACGTGGTCGGCATGAACAAGCAGACCTCGCTGTCGCTGTGCCTCACCGAGATCGAGACCGACACGGGCCTCGTCGGCCACGGCATGACGGCCATCACCGAGGAAGAAATCATCGCCGCCGCCGTGCGCGAGGTGGCGGGCCCCGCGCTGATCGGCGAAGACCCGATGGCCACCGAGCGCCTGTGGGAGAAGCTCTACTGGCTGCTCTCGCCGCGCGGCCAGACCGGCTACGCCAGCCACACCATCGCCGCGCTCGACATCGCGCTGTGGGACATCAAGGCGCGCGCGCTCGGCCAGCCGCTGTGGCGCCTGCTGGGCGGCGCACGCGCGAAGGTGCCGGTGTACGCCACATTCGGCTTCGGCTTCTTCGAGCGCGACCAGCTCGCCGCCGCCGCGAAGCTGTGGGTGTCGCAGGGCTTCCAGCGGCTGAAGATGACCGTGGGCAACCACGCGCTCGCGCGCCGCGACGAGCCGCGCCCGCTCGACGAAGTCATCGCGGAAGACGTGCGCCGCGTCGCCGCCGTGCGCGAGGCCGTGGGCCCCGACGTCAAGCTCTACGTCGACGCCAACTGCGGCCTCGACCTGTTCCACGCCACCGAACTGGCGCACCGTATCGAGCCCTACGGCATCAGCTTCTTCGAGGAGCCGCTCACGCAGAACGACGTGCGCCAGATGGCCCAGCTGCGCGCGCGCACCCGCATCCCGCTGGCGTGCGGCCAGAACGAGGGCCTGGCCTTCCGCTTCCGCGACCTGCTGGTGAACCAGGCGGCCGACGTGCTGCAGCCCAACGTGACCATCTCGGGCGGCTACTCGCAGGTGCTGAAGATCGCGGGCATGGCGCAGGCCTTCAACGTGCCCATCGACAACGGCGGCGCCTGGCCCTTCCACAACATGCACCTGCACGCGGGCGTGTCGAACGGCGGCCTCGTCGAGTACCACTACGTGGCGGTGCAGATGCTCAAGCAGATCTTCGATGGCCTGCCCGTGCCCGACCAGGGCTGGCTCACACTGCCCGAGACGCCGGGCCTGGGCTTCGCGCCCAATGCCGAGCGCGTGCGCGAACTGGCGAAGCTGCCGACCTCGCACGGCAAGGGCAAGGCCTGAGCCACACTTTCTTCCCAAACGACCGGGCCGCGACAGACGGCCGGCGTCCGACCAAAGACAACGGAGACATGATGAAAGCCAGACAAGCGATTCGACCACCCGCGCGCCGCCATGCATTGCGCGCGATGGCCGCCCTCGGACTCATCGGTGCCCTCGTGGCGCCCGCCGCCTGGGCCCAGGCCCAGAAGTACCCCGACAAGCCCATCCGCCTCATCGTCGGCTATTCGGCCGGCGGTGGCGTCGACGCGGTGGCGCGCCTGCTCGGCACGCGGCTGTCGAACGTGCTGGGCCAGCAGGTGCTGGTGGAGAACCGCACCGGCGCCACCGGCCTCATCGCCGCCGACTTCGTCGCCAAGGCGCCGCCCGACGGCTACACGCTGATGATGGGCGACAGCGCCTTGCTCGCCGCCAAGCTGCTGCAGCCGAAGATCGCGCTGGACCCGCTCACCAGCTTCAAGCCGGTGGCCGGGGCCTTCATTTCGCCGCTGATGATCGTGGCCGGCAACGACTTTCCCGCGAAGACGCCGGCCGAGCTGGTGAAGGAGCTCAAGGCCAACGCCTCGCGCTACTCGTACGCCACCTCGGGCGTGGGCACGGTGCAGCACCTGGGCTTCGAGATGCTCAAGCAGGCCACCGGCAGCCCCGTGGTGCACGTGCCGTACCGCGGCGCCGCGCAGATCGTGCCCGACGTGATCGGTGGCCAGATTCCGATCGGCGTGGTGAGTGCCACCGCCGGCATGGCGCAGGCCAAGGCGGGCAAGCTGCGCGCGCTGGCGATGATGAACACCGCAAAGCTCGAGGGCGCCGAGAGCGTGCCGCCGCTGGCCGATGCCCTGCCGGGCTTCGACGTGGCGCCGCGCATCTTCGTGCTGGCGCCGGCCGGTACGCCCAACGACATCGTCGACAAGCTCTCGGCCGCGGTGAAGTCGGTGCTCGACACGCCCGAGGCCGGCGCCGCGGCCGCCGCGCAGGGCACGCTGCGCGCGTACGCCACGCCGGCCCAGCTCGGCAAGGACATGGCGGCGGAGACCTCGCGGTGGAAGAAGATCATCGCGGACCAGCACATCGTGGCCGAGGGGAACTGAGCATGGCGCAGCCTCATCTGGGCCTGATCGTGCCGCCGGCGGCAGGCGCCGTGCCGGTGGACGGGCCGCTGCTTTACGGCGAGCGCATCCGCTTCAGCGCGCGCGGGCTGGGCCTGGGAGAAATCTCCACGCGCGGCTATCTGGACGTCATCGACTCCGTGGTCGCGAAGGCCGTTGCGCTCAAGGAAGAGGGCGTTTCCGCGATCTCGCTCATGGGCACTTCGCTGAGCTTCTTCCGCGGCGCGGCCTTCAACCGCCAGCTCGAGATCGAGATGGCGCGCGCCACCGGCCTGCCCTGCACGACCATGAGCAATGCCATCGTCAACGGGCTGCGCCACCTGAAGGTGCGGCGCGTCGCGGTGGCCACGGCCTACATCGACGAGGTCAACGCCCAGCTGCGCGGCTATCTGCAGCAAAGCGACTTCGAGCCGCTGGCGCTCGAGGGCCTTTCCATCTCCGACGTGCAGGCCGTGGGCAAGGTGCCCACCAGGGCGCTGGTGGACCTGTGCGTGAAGGTGTTCGAGGCGCAGCCGGGCGCCGACGGCATCCTGATCTCCTGCGGCGGGCTGGTCACGCTCGACGCGGTGCGCGAGGTGGAGGAGCTCCTTCAGGTGCCCGTGGTGTCCAGCTCGCCCGCCGGCTTCTGGGACCTGGCGCGCACCGCGGGGCTCGATGCGCGCTCGCCGGGCTGCGGCCGGCTCTTCGCCTGGACTGCACCGGCCTGAAGGCCTTCAGGCCAGCCAGCGCCCCACGCGCGGCGTGTCGGCCAGCTGCCAGACGCGCTGGCACAGCGCCCTGGCTTCCTCGGCCGTGGCGCCTTCGCCGTAGTGCGCGAGGCGCTGCATCTTGTCCTCGATCTCGGCGCGGCTCAGGCTGTTGCCGGGGTCGCCCTTGGGCTCGTCGACGCGGCCCTGCAGCGTGCGTCCGTCGGCGGTCTGCACGCTGACCTTGCCGATCCAGCGTGCGGGGTAGGCGGTGTCCACCTCCTCGTCGAGCTGCATCGTCACCTTCTCGCGGAAGGCCGAGACCTCGGGCGCGAGGAAGTCGCGGTCGAACTCGCCCAGGCCCGCGCGGCCGTGCACCGCGATCAGGCCCAGCACCGTGCCCATCGAGAACTTGCCCTGGTGCACCGTGGCGGGCACGTCCACGCGGCCCAGCACGTCGATGGCGCCCTGGTGCACGTGCGTGGTCACGCCCGACACGTCGGCGGGTTTCAGCTTGTTCTGTGTCATCACCTGCAGCAGCGCGTCGGCGGCGGGGTGCGTGTGGCGGCAGGAGGCGTGGTACTTGAAGGAGGTCTCGGCCAGCGTCCAGCGCGTGCCCAGGCCGTCGGTGAGCCTCGCCGGGTCGGCGTCGCTGGACATGCCCACGCCCAGCCCCTGCGCGCCTTCGAGGATCTTCGCGGCGCCGGTGAAACCGTCCTGCGCGAGGTAGGCCGACATCAGGCCGCTGGCCGCTGCGTGCGCGCAATGCAGCTGCTTCGAGTCAGCCGCGTCGCGCAAAAATTCCCACACACCGGCCGACTGAGTGCCGGCCGAGCCGAAGGCGTGCAGCATCTGCTGCGGCGTGAGCTCCAGCAGCCGGCCCACGGCTGCTGCGGCCGCGAGCGTGCCCGCCGTCGCGGTCGTGTGGAAGGTCTTGTAGTGCGAGCGGCCGAGGAATTCGCCGACCCGGATTCCGACTTCATAGCCCGCGACCACCGCCGTGAGCAGCTGCGCGCCGCTCGCGCCGATGCTCTGCGCCACCGCCAGTGCAGGCGCGATGACGACTGCGGCCGGGTGGAAGACGGAGCCGTTGTGCACGTCGTCCTGCTCCACGAAGTGCGAAGCCGCCGCGTTGACCAGCGCCGCGAATACCGGCGAGGTCGTGCGCCGCGAGGTCAGCAGCTCGCTGGGCCCGTCGGCGGGGCCCATCATCTGCGCGAAGCGCTCGATGCTGCGCACCGGCCGTGCGGTGCGCGCGGCGAGCACGGAGCCCAGCCAGTCGAGCATCAGGTCCTCGGTGCGGCGCAGCACGGGGGCGGGGATGGCGTTGAACTTCAGTTCGGCCGCGAAGGTGGCGAGCACCTTGCTCGGATGATCGACTGGATTCATGCGATGCGCTCCTTCAGAACGAACGTGGGAGGCCAAGCATGTGTTCGGCCACGTAGCTCAGGATCAGGTTGGTGGAGATCGGCGCCACCTGGTACAGCCGCGTCTCCCTGAACTTGCGCTCGATGTCGTATTCGCAGGCGAAGCCGAAGCCGCCATGGAACTGCAGGCATGCGTTGGCGGCCTCCCAGCTCGCCTTGGCCGCGAGGTACTTCGCCATGTTGGCCTGCGCGCCGCAGGGCTGGTGTGCGTCGAAGAGGCGGCAGGCTTCGTAGCGCATGAGGTTCGCGGCCTCCACCTCGATGAACGACTCGGCGATGGGGAACTGCACGCCCTGGTTCTGCCCGATCGGCCGGCCGAACACCACGCGCTCCTTCGTGTACTTCGTGACCCGGTCGATGAACCAGTAGCCGTCGCCGATGCACTCGGCCGCGATCAGCGTGCGCTCTGCGTTCAGCCCGTCGAGGATGTACTTGAAGCCCTGGCCTTCCTCGCCGATCAGGTTCTCGGCCGGGATCTCCAGGTTCTCGAAGAACAGCTCGTTGGTCTCGTGATTGACCATGTTCAGGATGGGCCGCACCTCCAGCCCCTTGCCGATGGCCTCGCGCAGGTCGACGATGAAGATCGACATGCCTTCCGACTTCTTCTTCACATCCGCCAGCGGCGTGGTGCGCGCCAGCAGGATCATCAGGTCGGAGTGCTGGATGCGGGAGATCCATACCTTCTGCCCGTTGACGACGTAGCGGTCGCCCTTCTTCACGGCGGTGGTCTTGATCTTCGTCGTGTCGGTGCCGGTGGTGGGCTCGGTCACGCCCATGGACTGCAGGCGCAGTTCGCCGTTGGCGATCTTCGGCAGGTAGGCGCGCTTCTGCGCCTCGCTGCCGTGGCGAAGCAGCGTGCCCATGTTGTACATCTGGCCATGGCAGGCGCCGGAGTTACCGCCGCAGCGGTTGATTTCTTCCATGATCACCGAGGCCTCGGTCAGGCCCAGGCCCGAGCCGCCGTACTCCTGCGGAATCAGCGCGGCCATCCAGCCGGCCTTGGTGAGCGCGTCGACGAAGTCGGCGGGGTAGCCGCGCTCCTCGTCGACCTTGCGGAAGTAGGCGTCGGGAAACTGCGCGCACAGGTCGCGCACCGCATCGCGGATGTCGGGAAAGTTCTTGTCGTTGGCGTTGTTCATCGATTTCTGCTCAATCCTGGCGGGGGCCGCCCGCTTCTTTTTCGACGCGCTGCCAGATCTCGATGGCCATCGGGTCGTCGATCTCCTCCAGGATGTGGCCCACGAGGCCGATAGCGCGCGCCATCACGCCGAACCCGCGGATGATCTTCCAGGGAAAGCCGAACTCGGCCGCGATGGCACCGATGGCGCCCGTCGCGTTGATCGGAAGCGACTTGCCCGAGACGCGCTCGGCTTCCTCCTGCACGGCCTGCATCAGCGCGACGTAGTGCGTGGAAAGCCCGTTCTCCGCCGCGATCTGGAAGAGCCGGGGCGTGCGTGGGTCGATGGGCTTGTGCAGCGGGTGGCCCAGCCCCGGCACGATCAGCTTGCGCGCGCGGTGGTCGGCCACGATGTCCCTGGCCATGTCGGCCAGCGGACGGGTCGGTTTCTCGCCGAAGGGAATGGCCTCGTAGAGCATCCTGGCGGCGCCCTCGGTGCTGCCGACGAACACCGTGCCCAGCCCGCACAGGCCGGCCGCCACGGCCGCCTGCAGCGCCTCGGGCGCGCCTGCGTAGGTGAGGCGCGCGGCCAGCGCGCTGGGCGTGACGCCGTGCTCCACCAGCGTGACGACGATGGCGTTGAAGGTCACCGACTCCTGCGGCGTGGGAATGCGCCCGGTCAATTCGAGGAAGGCCATGTCGCCCAGGTTGAGGTGGCCGAGGATCTCCGAGGGCAGGTCGCGCCCGCGCACGGTGATCCTGTCGGGTGTGCTGTGGCCCAGTTCCGTGTGCAGGGATTTCTTGATCTTGGTGGTCATGGAGCGAATCTAGCCCGCGTACGCGCGAGGTGGCTCTCTGATTGCGAAACCCTCCCTTCGGCAAATGCAAATGCCGCCTGGCGAAGTCTTGGGGCACGCTGCGGCGATGGACCTTGAATCACTTTCGGCGGTGCGCCAATCGGCGCTCGACTACTTCAACCGCAGCCGCGCCCTCCAGCGGCGGCGCGGGCGCATCGAGCACCCGGACGGCGACGAGGCCGAGGGCTGGCAGGACGTTGCCGCGCTCGGCTGGCCCGGCATGCTGGCGCCCGAATCGGCCGGGGGCCTCGCGCTGGGGCTCGACGGCGCGGCCGAGATTTTCCGCGCGGCGGGCGAGCATGCCGCGCCCGAGCCATTGCTGGCCGTGGCCGGCCTCGGCGCGCTGTTGCTGGCCCGGCTGGGCACGCCTGCCGCGGATGCGCTGCTCGCCGAGCTGGTCGCGGGCCGCAGCCTGCCCGCGCTGGCCTGGCAGGAGAGCGCGGGCGACCTCAGCGCCGTGCCGCTGGCCTGCGGCTGCGAGTCCCGACCCGGGGGCGGCGTGCTGCTGCAGGGCGAGAAGCTCATGGTGCTGCCCGGCGCGGCCGCCAGCGGCTGGCTGGTGTCGGCGCGCGGCGACGACGACGCCGTGCTGCTGTGGGTGCCGCGCGGAACCGCCGGCGTCAGCGAAACACCCGTGCCGCTGATCGACGGCAGCCAGGCCTCGAACCTGCGCTTCGAGCAGGTCGCGCTGCCGGCCGGTGCGGTGCTGGCCGAGGGGCCGGCCGCGCAGGAGGCGCTGCGCCATGCGCTTGCGGCGGGCCAGATATTGCAGTCGGCCGAGCTGCTGGGCGCGGGGCAGGCCATGCTCGCGCAGACCCTGGCCTACCTGCGCGCGCGCTCGCAGTTCGGCAAGCCCATCGGCAGCTTCCAGGCGCTGCAGCATCGCTGCGTCGACATGTTCATCCACCTCGAAGTGGCGAAGGCCACACTGGACGAGGTGCTCGGGCTGGCCGCGCAGGGCCTGCCGGCGCAGCGGCTCGAGGCCGAGGCCAGCCGTGCCAACGCGCGCTGCACCGCTGCCGCGCTGCAGGCTTCGCGCGCGTCGGTGCAGCTGCATGGCGCCATCGGCTACACGCAGGAGTGCGACCTGAGCCTGTTCTACAAGCGCGTGCTGTGCCTCTCGGCATGGCTGGGCAACGCGAGCGCGCATCAGCGCAGGCATGCCGTGCTGTCGGGCGATGCAGAGGTCGCGCCGGGCGTGGCCGAGTGGAGCGGCGAGTTCCCGCGCACCGCCGACTGGTCTTCGATGCCCGAGGCCGACTTCCGCCGCATGGTGCGCGCCTTCCTGCAGCAGCGCTATCCGCAGCAACTGCGCTACCTCTCGCACCGCGCACGCTGGAGCGAGATGCGCGAGTGGTATCTCACGCTCTCGGCCCAGGGATGGATCGCGCCCGCATGGCCTCGGTCGCACGGCGGCATGGGCCTGCCTGCGGACAAGCTCATCGCGTGGATCGAGGAGCTGGAGCAGTACGGCGTGGCGCGCGCGCCCGACCAGGGCATCGTGATGATCGGGCCGCTCCTGATCCAGCACGGCACGCCCGAGCAGCAGCAGCGCTTCCTGCCGCGCATCCTCAGCGGCGAGCATGTGTGGTGCCAGGGCTATTCGGAGCCCAACGCCGGCTCCGACCTCGCGGGCCTGCGCACCGAGGCGATGCCGGCGCGCGACGCGCAGGGCGAGCATTTCGTGGTCAACGGCCAGAAGATCTGGACCACGCTCGCGCAGGACGCCAACCACATCTTCATGCTGGTGCGCACCGACAAGGACGCGCGCAAGCAGGAGGGCATCAGCTTCCTGCTGTGCGACCTGCGCACGCCGGGCATCACCATCCGTCCGATCCACACGCTGGCGGGCGAGCCGGAATTCTGCGAGGTGTTCTTCGACAACGTGCGCGTGCCGGCCGAGAACCTCGTGGGCAAGCTGCACGGCGGCTGGACGATCGCGAAGGCGCTGCTGGGTTTCGAGCGCATCTTCCTCGGCAGCCCCAAGCAGTCGCAGTACGCGCTGGGGCAGCTTGCGCGGCTGGCGCAGGCGCGGCGGCTCTTTGCCGACCCGGTGTTCGCACAGCGCTTCGCGGCGCTGCGGCTCGACGTGCTCGATTTGTCGGCCGCCTACACCGGCTTCGCGAACATCGTGCGCGCGGGCAGGCCGCTGCCGGCTTCGGTGTCGCTGCTGAAGATCTGGGCGAGCGAGACCTACCACCGCATCGGCGCGCTGCTGGTCGAGGCGGGCGAGGAGCAGGGGGCCGTGGCCGGCGACCAGGTGCTCGACGGCCAGACCTTCAACGTGCTCTCGCCGCTCATCGGCTCCACCGCCGCAATGATCTACGGCGGCACCAACGAGATACAGCGCAACATCCTCGCGCGGCAGGTGCTGGACCTGCCCGCCTGAGCGACGCGGCGCTGAAGAAATACACAAAAGGAGACAACGCTCATGACTTCCATCGACCTCTCGCGCCGCCACATCGTGTCAGCGCTGGCGGGCAGCGCGGCGCTGGCCGCACTGCCTTCGCGCGTGTTCGCGCAGCAGCCATTGCCATCGCTCGTCAAGCTGGTGGTCGGCTATTCGGCCGGCGGCCCGGTGGACGGCGCGGCGCGCCTGCTGGCGCCCGCGCTGAGCCAGGAACTGGGCACGCAGGTGATCGTGGACAACCGCCCCGGCGCCAGCGGCTCGCTGGGCGGCGACGCGGTCGCCAAGGCCGCGCCCGATGGCGCCACGCTCTTCTTCGGCGCGAGTCCGACAATCACCATCAACCCCAACGTGCAGCGCCACATGGCCTTCGACCCGATGAAGGACCTCGCGCCCATCGCACCGCTGGTGGACTACACCAACGTGCTGGTCATCAACAACGATGTGCCGGTGCGCAGCGTGGCCGAGCTGCTGGCCTATGCGAAGGCGCGGCCGGGCAAGGTGTTCTACGGTTCGGCCGGCGTGGGCGCCTCCAATCACCTGAGCGGCGCGCTGCTGGAGAAGATGGCCGGCGTGCAGCTCACGCACGTGCCCTACAAGGGCAGCGCACCGGCACTCGCCGATGTGATGGCAGGCACCGTGACCATGATGTTCGACATCATCGCGACCTCCAAGCCCTTCATCCAGTCGGGCAAGGTGCGCGCGCTGGCCGTCACCTCGCGCCAGCGCAACCGCATGCTGCCGGATGTGCCGACGATGGTCGAGTCGGGCGTGGCCGGCTACGACGTGGGCGGCTGGTTCGGCCTGTACGGGCCGGCGCGCATGGAGCCGGCGCTGGTCGCGCGCATGAACGCCGCCGCGCGCAGGATGCTCGCGCGCGAGGACATCGCGAACCGTCTGCGCGAGCAGGGCTACGACGTCTGGTCGGGCGCGCCCGAGGTGCTGGCGGCCAAGGGCAAGGCCGACCGGCAGCTGTGGGCGACGGCGTCCAAGGGCATCGAGGCCGAGTGAGCATGCAGAGAATCCACCATCTGCTCGAAGAGCGCGCGGCGCGCACGCCCGAGGCGGTGTTTCTCCATGAGCCCGGCGGTACGACGACCTATGCGCAGCTGCAGTCCATGGCCGACGCCGCCACGCAGGACCTGCTGGACGCCGGCGTGCGGCCGACCGACCGCGTGCTGCTGGTGGCGGAGAACTGCGCCGCGCACATCGCGCTCATCATGGCCTGCAGCCGCGTGGGCGCGTGGTCGTGCGGCGTGAACGCGCGCATGTCGCCGGGCGAGATCGCGGCCATCGCCGAGCGTGCCGACGCGCGCCTGTGCTGCTACACGACCCTCGCATCCGAAGCCGCCGCAAGGCACGCGCACGGCGCCGGTGCGAAGCAGACTTCGCTGGAGGGCGTGATGCGCTCGGCCACCCGCGAAGACGCGCGCACCGAACCCGACCCGGCGCTGGCCGACACGGCCGCCATCATCTTCACCTCCGGCACCTCGGGCACGCCCAAGGGCGTGATGGTGTCGCACCGCGGCCTGCTGCACTTCGGGCGCGTGTCGGCGCGGATTCGCGCGCTCGACGGGCGCGACCGCGTCTACGCCTTCCTGCCGATGACGCACATCTTCGGCATCGGCACGGTGCTGATGGCCGCGCTCACCGCAGGCGCGGCGCTGGTGCTGCGCGGCAGCTTCTCGCCGGCCGACGTGCTGCAGGCGCTGGCGCACGAGCAGGTGTCGAACCTGCTCGGCCCGCCGACGATGTATGCGCGGCTGCTCGCGCACATCGAGGCCGAGCATGCGGTTCCGCGCTTTCCGCACCTGCGCTATGTCTACACAGGCTCGGCGCCGCTCGATCCTGCGCTCAAGCAGCGCGTGGAGCGGCTCTTCGGGCAACCGCTGCACTACGGCTACGGGCTGTCGGAGTACGCGGGCTCGGTGTTTCTCACGCGCACCGAGGCTCCGCGCAGCGATACCTCCGCCGGGCATGCGGTGGAAGGCGGCGAGGCGCGCATCGTCGGCCCCGAAGGCAACGACGTGGCCCAGGGCGACACCGGCGAGATCTGGCTGCGCGGCCCGGGCCTGATGCTCGGCTACTTCCGCGACGCGGCCGCCACCGCGCAGGTGATGCGCCCCGGCGGCTGGTACGCCACGGGCGATCTGGGGCGCTTCGGCGAGGACGGCGCCCTCTTCGTGGTCGGGCGGCTGAAGGAAATGATCATCCGCTCTGGCTTCAACGTGTACCCGGCGGAGATCGAGGCGGTCATCGGCCGCTTCGAGGGTGTGCACCTGTGCGCGGTGATCGGCGTGCCCGAGGCCGACGGCAACGAGCAGGTGGTCGCCTTCATCGAGCCGAAGCCGGGCGCGACGCTCGACGAGGCGGCGCTGCGCGCTCACCTGGCCCAAAACCTCTCGCCCTACAAGCGCCCCGCGCGCATCGAGCTGATCGACGCGATGCCGACCACGGCCAACGGCAAGCTGCTCAAGCGAGAGCTGCGGGCGCGCTGCGTGCCGGCCGCCGGCTGACCCGCTCAGCCGAAGATCGCCGCGTGCCCCTTGCGCGTGTCCATGTACTCGCGCATGCGGGCGATGCGGCCTTCGCGCAGCTCGAAGACGAAGCAGTAGTCGTTGTCGTAGGGCTTGCCGCCGGCCAGCGTGGCCTGCATGCGCTCCTCGAGGATCACGGTGTCGCCATCGCACCAGAGGTGCGAGAAGCTCACGGCCACGTCGGCGACGAAGAGCCTCGGAAAGTCCTCGGCCAGGAAGCGCGCGATGGCGGCGGGTCCGATCATGTGGTCGGGCACGCCGAGCGCCACCGCGGTCGCGTTGCCCCGGGGCGCGAGCCATTCGGCGTCTTCGGTGAAGACGGCCTCGATGCGCTGCCGGTCGCGGCTCGCGAAGGCTTTCCATGCGTCGGCGACAGCTTGCTTGTTCTGTTCGGGTGTCATTTCGTGCGCAGCGGCAGTTGGTGTGGCCCGAAGCTAAGGGCAGGCACGGGCGGCGGCGCGCCGCTTCCGGACATCTCCAACCGGGCCGCCTCGGATTTTTCCTGCAAGCGGGTGCGCCGCCGTCCGCCAGAAGGAGCCGCGCGGGCGTCTCAAGGTGAAGCCTTCTGCAAAGCAAACACAGGAAACACACCATGGCCGATGACCTGACCAAGCGCGGACCGCAGGATGCCGCCCGCATCAACGTGAACGAGGCGCACGAGGTGCGCTACTGGACCCAGACGCTGGGCGTGACCGAGGCACAGCTGCGCTCGGCCATCGCGGCGGCGGGCGTCGAGGTGAAGGACGTGCGCGCCTACCTCGGCAAGCCCTGAGCCCGAGCCCTGAACTCCGCGAAAAGGCGCGGCTGCAGCCAATGGCCGCCCCGCTGAGGGGCGCAATCACGGTAGGCACCCTCCTACACCTGTGGGCGGGCGTGTACTTCATACTTGTTACCAGATCGTTTCTGGAGGCAAGCTGCTCTTGATCCTGCCGATGTTGAACCCGAATCCCGTGGCCGCCGCGCGATGAAATCCTCACCAAGTGCGCGCAGCTGGATTGCCGCCGGCGTGCGCCACGAACTTCTCACCCGCGCACTGCCAGCCCTGCGGCACGACATGGCAGCCCCGGTCTCGGTGATCCGCATGGCGCTGCTGATGCTCAAGCGGCAGATCGGCGCCCCCACCGTCGATGCCGCGGCCTGCGAGGAGCGGGTGGGGCTGATCGACAACCAGGTCTCCGAACTGGTGGAGGCGATCCGCTCGCTGCGCGACTGGGAGCTGGCCACCGTCGACGACGGCATCACCCGCAGCGCGCTGGTGTCCCAGTGCGTGACGCTGATGCGCTCGGCCTTCGACCTGCACGGCGTGGCGCTCGAAACCGACGAGTCGCTGACCCCTTCGGACGACGAGCACCGCTGGCCCGCCGCGGCGGCCCTGCGCTACCTGTTCCTTGGCGCGATGGGCTACCTGCATGACGGCGCGGACGAGGCGGGCACCATCCGCATCGAGGCCGATGGCGCCAATGCGCTGCGGCTCACGGCGCTGCCGCGCGAGCCGGGTGCCACCGAGGCCGTGCTCGACGCGCACCGCGCGCCGCGCGCGCTGGCCATCGACGCCGTGGCGCTGCAGAACCTCGCAGAAGACCTGGGCTACGCGGTGGCGCTCGATGCCGCCAGCGTGCGCCTGGTGCTCGCCACGCGGACCTGAGTTTTCCCGCTCTTTCTTCCGGCGGCTGCGGCGGTGCGCCGTTGCTCGCGCCGGTGCGCCTTCAGGAACGACAGCAGCCGGCGCTCCGCCGCGTAGAGCCCGCGCGAGGGCCTCGCCTTGTTGCTGCCGCCGATCTTCTCGAACAGCGCGGCGGTGGCCTCGTCGCCGTCCGACAGGGCACTGCCCAGGGCCAGCACCGCCGGGTGCACGTAGGCCTTCTTGCACACGGCGGGCGTGTTGCCCAGCTGCTTGGCCACGGCGCCCAGGATGTCCCTGGCGCTGTAGCGGCTGCCGTCGGCGGCGGTACGGCCGGGCTCGCAGGCCAGTCGGGTGAGTTCCAGTGCCTGCACCGTGCCGTGCCAGGTGCGGAAGTCCTTCGCGGTGAAGCGCTCGCCGCCGGCGGCCTCGGCCAGGTAGTCGTTCACGTCGGTGGAGGAGACGCCGCGCAGTTCTCCTTCTTCGCCGTTGCCTTCGTCGCCGGCGTCGACGTACTGGAAGAGCGCCTGCCCAGGCAGTTGCTGGCATTGCCGCACCACCTTCGCCACGCGCGGATCGTCCAGCTGGGCCTCATGCATCACGCCGCTCTTGCCGCGAAAGCGCAGCCTGAGAGCCTGCCCCTTCACCGCCGCGTGCCGGGTGCGCAGCGTGGTGAGTCCGAAGGAGCCGTTGCTGCTCGCGTATTCCTCGTTGCCCACGCGCAGCAGCGTGGTGTCGAGCAGGCGCACCAGCGCCGCGAGCACCTGCGCGCGGCCGGGCGCCTTGCGGCCCGGGGGCAGCCGCAGGTCGCGCGCCACGCGGGCGCGGATGCCCGGCAGCGCGAGCGCGAAGGCTTCGAGCCGTTCGAACTTGGTCTCGTCCTGCATCGAACGCCAGTCGGCGTGGTAGCGGTACTGTTTGCGTCCCCGCGCGTCGATGCCGGTGGCCTGCAGGTGGCCGTTGGGCAGGGGGCAGATCCACACCTGGGTGTAGGCCGGCGGAATGGCCAGCATCCGGATGCGCGAGAGTTCGTCCGTATCGCGCACCCACCTGCCGCGGGCGTCGCGGTAGCGGAAGCGGTCGCCGTGCTTCAGGCGGCGGATGCCGGGCATGTCGGGGTTCACGTAGACCAGGCCGTTGGCGATGGGCGTCGGCTTCGACGCAGGCTTGGGATTCGATGGCGAAGAAGAGGATGAGGCCGGCATGGGGCTTGCGTGGTGGCGGTACACCGAGCTTTTGCCAGCACCGACAATCGCCGGGTGTAGGACGCCGCAGGCGCCGGCGGTGCGCCGGGCGCTTGCGGCTCCAGTCCTTCCGTCTTGTCCGCAGTTTTCCTCTCTCACCGGGGTTCAGAATGAGTTCGTCCAAGTCTTCTCTTTTCGCCGCCCGCTGGCTGGCCGTGCCCGCCGCGGCGCTGCTCTTCACGGCCTGTGCTTCCACGCCCAGCACTTCCACCACGACCGCCGCGGCGCAGGCTCCGGCCGCGCCAGTGAAGGTCAAGGTCTTCGTCGCCGCCATGTTCGAGATCGGCAAGAACACCGGCGACCGCGCCGGCGAGTTCCAGCACTGGTACGAGCGCTACTGGAAGGACGCCAAACCCATCGCCGTGCCCGGCGCGCTGCAGCCCGTGTACTGCAACGCCGATGGCGTGTGCGGCTCGGTGCTGGGCATGGGCAAGGTGAATTCGTCTTCGTCGATGCAGGCCATCCTGCTGAACCCGCAGTTCGACTTCTCGCAGAGCTACTACGTCATCTCCGGCGTGGCCGGCACGCCGCCCTCGCGCGGCACCATCGGCGAGGTGAGCTGGGCCACCTGGCTGGTCGACTACGACCTCGGCCACCGCTGGGCACCCGAGGAGAACAAGCCCGGCGAGCCCACCTTCATGCCGCGCAAGGGCTATGAGGAATACCGCCGCTTCAGGCTCAACCCCGACCTCGTGGGCTGGGCCATGAAGCTCTCGGCCGACACGCCCCTGAAGGACTCCGAATCGGCCCGCAAGTACCGCCTGCGCTACCCCGACGCGGCCGCGCGCCGCGCCCCCTTCGTCGGCACCGGCACCCACATGACCGGCGACACCTTCTTCCACGGCCCCGGCATGTCGAAGCAGGCGCAATACATCGCCAAGCTCTACGGCGCCGACGACTACGTCATCACCGAGATGGAAGCCGCAGCCATCACCCTCGTCATCAAGCGCACCCACGGCACCGACCGCGTGATGAGCCTGCGCGGCGCCGTCAACTTCGACCAGGGCAACCCCAAGGAAACCACGCTGCAGCACCTGGACCCGGCACCGGGCGAGACGGCAGGCGGCTTCGCCGAGACGGTGGAGAACATCGAGCTGGTGGGCAGCCGCGTGGTCGACCACATCGTCGCGAACTGGCCGAAGTGGTCGGGCGGGGTGCCCAAGCCCTGAGCGTGAATCTGTTCAGGGTCCTGCAGGCCGCATGTGCCACGTCACCGTGAAGTCGAACGGCGTCCAGCGGCTCACGGTGACGCCTGAGCCTCGCAGGCCGCGGCCGGTCCAGGTGTTGCAGGTCTCGAAGAGGTTGTAGCCGCCTTCGGCCTCGTAGAAGGCGTCCTGGTTGTCGTAGTGGGCACCTGCGATGGGCGTGGCCTTGCCCGACGGCAAGGCGGCGCGCACGTAGGCGGCGAGCTGCGCGTACTGGGCCTGCGTGAGCGGCAGCGCGAAGGCGCCTTGCCCGAGCTGGCTGCGCCGCAGGTAGCTCACATGAAGCAGTGCGCGGTTGCCGCCGGCCAGGGCGCCGAGCGCGCGCGATGCGGTCAGGTCGGCCCAGGTGGGCGTGTTCAGGTAGAACTCGCGGTCGCCCCAGCCGATGGCGATGAACTCCGCGTCGGGCGGTGGCGCCTTGAAGTCCGAAAGCGGAAACAGCTGGGGCCAGTCGATGGTGGCGGAACGCACAGGAAACACGAAGTCGGTATGCACGCCGTTGCTCAGCACCCAGGCCTGCACTTCGGCCCTGGCGCTCTCCGGCGGACCGGGGTTGGCGGGCCAGAACACCAGCGCGCAGGCCGTCGCCACGTACAGGCCCACCAGCGCAATGAAGCCCAGCAGCGTGAAGGCGATGCGGCGCAGCCAGCGTCGGACCATCGCGTACTCAGAAGAGCGAAGCGGTGGTCGCCACCGGTTCGGCCGCCGCGCGGTGTGCGCCGGAGCCGGCGGGGGCCAGCGCCTCGGGGCTGCCGGCCTTGGCCAGCGCGCCCACGCGCACGCCCAGCAGCCGCAGCGGGCGCTCCAGCGGCACGCGTTTCAGGCACAGGCCGCCGGTCTGGCGGATGGTCTTCGCGTCGTCGGTGAAGCGGTCGATGGTCTGGTCGCGCGTGGCGATCCTGAAATCGTCGTAGCGCAGCTTGATGCCGATGGTCTTGCCCACGTAGCCCTTGCGCTGCAGGTCGGCGGCGAGCTGCTCGCACAGTTGCGTGAAGATCGCGCCCAGCTCGGCGCGGTCGCGCACCGCGTGCAGGTCGCGGTCGAAGGTGGTCTCGCGGCTCATCGACACGGGCTCGCTCTCGGTCACCACAGGGCGGCTGTCGCGACCCCATGACACCTCGTGCATCCACGCGCCGGTGGCCTTGCCGAAGTTGGCGACGAGCCAGTCGCGGTCGCGCGCCGCGAGCTGGCCCACCGTCTCGATGCCGAAGCGCTTGAGCTTCTCGTCGGCCTTGGGGCCGATGCCGTTCACCTTGCGGCAGGGCAGAGGCCAGATGAGCTTTTCCAGGTCGTCCTCGTAGACGACAGAGATGCCGTTGGGCTTGTTGAACTCGCTCGCCATCTTGGCGATGAGCTTGTTGGGCGCCACGCCGATGGAGCATGTGAGCCCGGTGGCGTCGAAGATGGCCTTCTGCAGCAGCCGCGCCAGCGAGCGCCCGCCCTCGCGCTGGCCGCCGGGCACGTCGGTGAAGTCGATGTAGACCTCGTCCACGCCCCGGTCTTCCATGAGCGGCGCGACCTCCAGGATGATCTTCTTGAAGGTGCGCGAATAGCGCCGGTATTCGTCGAAGTCCACCGGCAGGATGATCGCCTGCGGGCACAGCTTGGCCGCCTTCATGAGCCCCATCGCCGAGCCCACGCCGAACTGCCGCGCCGGGTAGGTGGCGGTGGTGATCACGCCGCGGCCGGTGTAGTCCTTCAGCAGCGGAAAAGCTTCCACCGGAATGTCGGCCAGGGTGCCGCCCTCGGGCAGGTTGCGGATGGCCTCGTCCACGCGCCTGCGCCCGCCGCCGATCACCACTGCCTTCCCCTTGAGCTGCGGATAGCGCAGCAGCTCGACCGACGCGTAGAAGGCGTCCATGTCGAGGTGCGCGATGCGGCGGATCTTCGGTGCCGATGGGGTCTGGGAGCTCACGGAAACAATTGTCTCGCGGCTGGGCGCTGCTTGCGCGTGCGGGGCGATTCGCCGACGCGCACGCCCAGCAGCGTGCCAGGCCGACTTTTTTCGGGGCGGCGGGTCATTGCTTGCGCGCCGCCGCATGCCGGTGCCATCATGCGCGCCATGCAAACGGTCGCTTCCATCCTCTGGCGCAGGCTCGACGTACCGGGTCACGATGCCTGCCGCCTCGAACGCAATGCCTCGGCCTGGCAACTCGACGGTGCGGCGGTGTTCCGCCTGGAAGACGGCCGCATCGGCCAGCTGCACTACCGCGTGCGCTGCGATCTGCTGTGGCACACCCAGTGGGGCACGGTGCGCGGATGGCTGGGCGACTCGGCGGTCGACCTCTCCATCGCCCGCGACCCGCGCGGCCACTGGAAGCTCAACGACGAGGCCGTGCCCGACCTGTCGCACTGCATCGACCTCGACCTGGGTTTCACGCCCGCCACCAACCTGCTGCAGCTGCGCCGCCTGGGCCTTGCGAAGGGCGAGGGCGCGGATGCGCCTGCCGCATGGCTCGATATCGATGGCGGTGGCGGGCTCAGTGAGCTGATGCAGCGCTATGAGCGGCGCAGCGAGACTGAATATGCGTACGAGGCGAAGCGCTTCGATTACGCGGCAGTGCTGAAAGTGACGCCGGACGGTTTTGCGTTCGACTACCCGGGCCTTTGGATGGCCGATGACTCGAAGCAGACTAAGGCTTGACCGGCGCCGGTATTGAGCCCCGATAGTCCTGGATCGAGGGGTTCGCTCCAGCGGCGGTCAGTGTGGCCCATGCCTGTCTCAATTGGTCGGCTTGAGGGCGTCCCGTCATTGGCCCATAGTTCGCGCTTGCCAATCCATGCAGCGGGGTTCGGCCGCTGGCATCCTGAGCGTTGGGGTCGGCGCCTGCAGCTACCAGTACGCGGATGCCACCTGGATCGAACCTGCTGACGACTGCATGCAATGCGGTCTCCCCTTGTTCGTTGCGAGCGCTCAAGTTCACGCCATTTGATTTCAGAAATCCGAGGGCTTCCACGTCTGTGCGCCTTGCTGCGCATTCGGTCCATCGCTTCTGCTCCGCAGCGGACAAGGTGCGAAGCATTTGCGGTATTTTCATGCGCTGAAATGACAAGCGGCGTGCCGACGTGCGCCAGCTGTTGTCGCACCAAAGTTGTTCGGCAAGTTCATGGCCTCCGGGCTCGGTGACATCGAGCCGATCGATGGCGGAGGCGAAAACCGATTGCGCAAAAGGCGTTCCGAATGCTATGGCCATCAGAGCGGTCTGTGCGCTCGCTGCGGGTGGACGAAGGTTTTCGATTTCGCGCAGGAGCGAATCGTCATTTCTGAGGATGGCAACCAATCGGTATTTGTCGAGAAAGCGCAGTCGCCACGCGGGATTTGTGATGGCCGGGAAGAATTGCTCTGGTCTGCTGGTGTCCCAGGTCGCCGGCGGCTTATTGAGCTGCGGTCGCTCCTGGCCCGGCAAAAAATCCCGGTGCCACGTCCACATCGAATTGAAGCCATGCGTATACGGTGCAGCACCGTATGTTCCGACATATTCGATTTCTGCACGGGGCATCTGAGTGGCGTCTTGTGCGTAGGCAGCCTGCGTGTCGGCCTTTCCCTCTGTGTAGATTCTGTACGGCGGTATGCCCAGCTGGATCAGCGTGAACCTCGTCGAAGCGGCTCGACGTTCGCTCAGCGCCTTTGTATCTGTCTCGCCTGGAGTTGCATGTCCAACAGCGATGATCACTTCCAATTGGTGCTTGTCGATGCGGTCGGCAAAGGCACGCAGTTTTTCTTGCTGTGCGGTCGCAAGGGTATCGTCACCTTGTTCGAAGAAAACTTCGGCGGCGAACGTCGCCTTGTTGCTGTAAGCGCCTGCATCGTTGGCATGAACCAATAGGCCCGCAACGGCGAGGACGGACAGAAAGTGTTTCGCGGATTGCAAGATTCCTCCCCCGCGCGGCGTTTTTCTGGGGTTGCGATGTGCCGCGGCGCTGGGAGCTTAGTCGAACTGCGACCGATCCCCCGTCACCAGCTCCCGGTTGCGCCGCCGGTCCAGCGCGATCTCGTGCGCGAAGGCGTCGCTGCCGCCACCCGCCGGCAGGTTGTAGGCCGCTCGCAGCCGTGCGCGCACCGCGTCGCTTTCGAGTACGCGGTTGATCTCCGCATTGAGCATCTGCACCACAGCTGGTGGTGTGCGCGCGGGCGCGAAGATGCCGAAGAGCGAGTCGCGGTTGGCCTTCCCGAAACCCAGTTCCGCGAGCGTGGGCACCGTGGGCAGTGCCTCGATGCGCGCAGGCGCGCCCACGGCCAGCGCCTGGAATCGGCCACCTTCGATGTACTGCAGCTGCTGCGCGGCGACGTTGGTGGAGAGCACCTCGAACTGGCCGCTGAGCGCATCGTTGAGCTGCGGACCGCCGCCCTGGTAGGGAATGTGCGTGATGTCGGCACCGCTTTGCGCGCGCACCTGCGCCAGCACCAGGTGGCCGATGGTGGCCACGCCCGACGTCGCCCATCGCACTTCGCCCGGCTGCCTGCGCGCCTGCGCGATCAGCTCGCCGAAGCCTCGGCCGGTGAAGGCGGGCGTGCCCACCACCAGCACCGGTGTGCGCATGACGCTGGCCACGGGCACGAAGGCGCGCATCGGGTCGTAGGGAACGCGTGCGAGCAGAGGGTGCAGCGTGAGCGGGCTGATGGCCGAGAAAGCCAGCGTGCTGCCGTCGGGCGTGGAGCGGGCGAGTGCGTCCATGCCGAGGCTGCCGCCCGCGCCGGGGCGGTTCTCGATGAGCACCGGCACGCGGAGCGAACGTGCGAGCGGCTCGGCCAGCGCGCGCGCCATTCCGTCGCTCACGCCGCCGGGCGGATAGACCACGACCAGGCGCACCGGACGGTTCGGCCACTGTGCCGGCGCCGCGTGCAGCACGCGCGGCAATGCGCAGGCCGCCGCGAGCAGGGCGCTGGCGCGCTGCAGCAGGTGGCGACGGCGAAGCCGGATCATGAGCCGGGGTTCTCCTGCGCCAGCCTGCGCAGCAGCGCCGCGAAATTCAGCGCGGGCAGATTGTCTTCCTCGGCGCGCGAGACCAGCGTGAGCGGCGCGTCGAGCTGCCCGCCGTCGGCGAGGCGCGTGTAGGCGATGGCGTGCGCGTGCACGCCATGCATCGACGCCGGCACCACCGAGAGGCCGACACCCGCGGCCACGAGATTGAGGTTGGTCATCATTCGATCGACTTCGGCCACCACGCGCGGGCGCAGCCCCTTGGCGTGGCACAGCGCGAGCAGGTCGGCGTACAGGCCCGGCGCGCCCGGGCGCCGCACGAGGATGATGCCTTCCTCGCAGAGCTTCGCGAGCGGCAGCGGGCGCGAGTCCTTGTCGCGGCCGAGGGCAAGGCGATGGTCGCTGGGCATGGCCACCAGCACCGGCTCGCGCAGCAGCGTCTCGAACATCAACCCCTCGGGCCGCGCGACCGGCACGCGCAGCAGGCCGCAGTGAAGGCGGCCGGCGGCCAGCGCCTCGGTGAGCTCGGCGGCGTTGTCTTCGCGCAGCTGCAGCTCCACGTCGGGGTAGGCGCGGCGGAACTCGCGCAGCGCCCCGGGCATGAAGCGGTGCGCCGCCGCCGAGCTGGTGAAGCCCACCGCGAGCGTGCCGGCCTGGCCCTTGGCCACGCGGGTCATGCGCTGCTTCATCGATTCCATGTCCTGAAGCATGCGCAGCGCCTCGGCCTGGAACAGCCGGCCCGCGTCGGTGAGCGCCACGCCGCGCGGATGGCGCCGGAACAGCAGCACGCCCAGCTCGCGTTCGAGCGCCTTGATCTGCAGGCTCAAAGGCGGCTGCTGGATGCCCAGCTGCTCGGCCGCGCGTGTCATGTGGCCGGTCTCGGCAACGGCGGCGAAGTAGCGCAGTGCCCGTATGTCCATATGTTTTTTGTATGAAAAGTGCCTTGTTATTTTATTTGACCCTAAGTCACCCCGAATCTATCTTCCGGCCGCCCATTCAAGAACAAGCGGTCCAACGAGACCGCATGCCGGAGACAAGTCCATGCGCAAAGAGCGCCCTGCATCGAAGTTCCTCGCCGTCGCCAGCGCGATCGGCATCTCATTGGCCCTGGCCGCCTGCGGCGGCGGAGGCGGGGGAGGAGGCGGCGGCTTCGGCTTCCTGCCCCCGACCAGCACGCCGCCCGCCGGCAGCGGCGGCAATCCACCGGCAGGCGACCCACCCGACAACCCGCCGCCTCCGCCCGTGCTGCCGGTCGTCTCCTGCGCCGACCTCGCAGGCCGGAGCCTGCCTGCCCCGCTGATCAGCCTGCCCACGCAGGGCGCCACCGTCACCAGCGCCACGCCGGTCGCCGCGAGCGACGCCGGCAACACGCTGGGCGACTACTGCCGCGTGCGCGGCACCATCCAGCCTGTGGACCCCAATTCGCAGTCCATCAACTTCGCGGTCAACCTGCCCGAGAAGTGGAACCAGAAGACCATCCACTTCGGCGGCGGCGGCTTCGACGGCGTGCTCATCGACGGCACCGAGGTCATCCGCTTCGGCCCCGCCGGCAAGCCCGCGCCGCTCGCGCTGGGCTATGCCACCTACGGCGACGACTCGGGACACCAGTCGGGCAGCATCACCGACGGCAAGTTCGCGGCCAACGACGAGCAGCTCGCCAACTACGGCGGCAACTCGCTCAAGAAGACGCGCGACGTGGCGCAGGCGCTGGTGCTCGCGCGCTACGGCATGGCGCCGAAGCACGCCTACTTCCTGGGCACCTCCACCGGCGGGCGCGACGCGCTGAGCTACATCCAGCGCTGGCCGCTGGACTACGACGGCGTGATCGCCAACGAGCCCGCGCTCAACTACACCGGCACGCGCCTGTCGAACGTGGCCGTGGGCCGCGCGCTCTACAACAACGGCGGCGCCGGCTGGATGAACGTGGCGAAGACGCTGCTGGTGCAGAAGGCCGCGATGCAGGCCTGCGACAAGCTCGACGGCGCGGCCGACAGCATCGTGAGCAATGTCGAAAGCTGCCGCCTGCTGAACAGCCAGGTCCTGGCCTCGCTGCGCTGCAGCGGCGGCGCGGACACGGGCGACACCTGCCTGTCGGACGCGCAACTCGACACCGTGCGCGCCATCGAATCGCCGCTGGACTTCACGACCTACTCGCTGGCCAACGGCGTGAAGCGCGCGGGCGGCTACAACCTGCTCGAAGGCGCGCTGGTGGCCGGCCCCTTCACCACGCGCGACCTCGGCACGCGCAAGGTGCCGGCCAACCCCGCCACCTCGGCCGACGCGAACATGTACGTCACCGGCGACCAGTGGGTGAAGTTCTTCGTCACCCGCATCGCCAACTTCGACACGCTGACCTTCGACCCGCTGGACCCGGGCAGCTATGCGGCGCGCGTGACCGAAGTGTCGAATCTCACCGACGCCACCAACCCGAACCTCGCGCCCTTCTTCGCGCACGGCGGCCGGCTCATCATGCTGCACGGCCTGGCCGACGAAGTCATCAGCCCGAACTCGACCATCGACTACTACAAGCAGCTCGTCGCCACGCTGGGCCAGGCCTCGGTCGACCAGAGCGTGCGCTTCTACACCGTGCCTGGCATGGGCCACGGCACCGGCAGCTTCATTCCCAACTGGGACTCGCTCGCCGCGCTCGAAGGCTGGGTGGAGAACGGCCTCGCGCCCGCCACCGGCGTCGCGGTCGATGCGGTGGCCGGCACCTACGGCCGCACGCGTCCGCTGTGCCTGTTCCCGGCCTGGCCCAAGTACCGCGGCAGCGGCAGCCTGGACGCGGCCGTCAACTACAGCTGCGTGACCGAGGTCGGCGACCCGCTGGCCTGCCCGAACCTGCCTGCGGCCGTCACCACCTACAAGGGCGGCGACAGCTTCGGCGAGGAGCTGCGCGTGCAGATCGACCCGGCCACCATGGCCTACACCGTGACCATCGATGCCAGCCTGCAGCGCACGGTGGGCACGGTGCGCAGCGGCACGCTGGTGTCGGAGGGCAACTGCAGCTATGCCAGCGCGGAGAGCGGGGCGGTGTTCAGCTTCGGCGCGGGCGGCGTGCTCTCGGGCGGCGTGAATGCGCCCAGCGGCGGCGGCTTCGCGCCGCTGCTGGCGTTCCAGAACGCCTTCCAGAACGCGGCCACGCCGACGGTGTTCAACCCGGTGGCGAACATCTTCAACGCCGTGGGCGTGCAGCAGGGCACCGGCGGCACGGCGGCGCATGCGTCGTCGGTGCGGCTGCGCAACGCGGGCACCTTCCAGTACTGCCGCGATCCGGTCAGCGGCGCCTTCATGACCTACGACGCGAGCTGCACGCAGACCGAGAAGGGCTACATCACCTACAACGGCACGCGCGGCGCCTTCGACCTGTACACCACCTCGCCCACCGGCAGCGCCGTGACCACCGGCGGCACGCTCACTGGCTCGATGGTCATCGGCCTGGTCAACGGCGTCGCCGTGCCGGTGCACCTGGTACGCGAATCGGCGGCCAACATGGGCATGCGCGTGTACGGCCTGCAGCAGAGCCTGGTCAGCGGCACGGCGGACGGCAGCTACGCGCTGGTCAGCGTCAAGGGCGAGAACCACGATGCCACGGTGGCCGGCACCGGCCTCAACCTCGGCGGCGCGGCGGCCGCGCTGAACTACGACACTCCCGTGCTCGGCGTGGCGCAGGCCGATGCCGGCCGGCCGGGCAATTTCATCTTCAACAGCGGCGTCCTCGCATTCGTCTCCACCGACACGGCGAAGGCGGCGCTCGAATTCGGAGTACGCCATTGAACAAACGACTTTCCAGCCTCGCGGCTTCCACCGCCTTCGCGCTGCTCGGTGCGGTATCGGGTGCGCAAGCCCACGCCGCTCCTGCCGGCCCGAAAGCGGCAGCCTGCCCCTCGCCGGTGCCCGAGTCTGCGCGCTGCTACACCGGTGAGGACGGCGCGGGCTCGTTCTACTGGATCGCCATCCCGAAGGACTGGGCGAAGGACGCCGGCCGCGTGCTCGTGATGCACGCCCACGGCGGCCCCGAGACCGGACCGCCCAAGCTGGAGCGCAGCGAGGAAGACCTGAAGCGCTGGGCCGTCACCGTGAAGGCCGGCTATGCATGGGCTGCTTCCACCTACAGGCGCGGCGGCTACGGCGTGACCATGGCGGCGGAAGACACCGAGCGCCTGCGCCGGATCTTCGTGCGCCATTTCGGCCAGCCGCACCGCACGCTGCTGCACGGTCAGAGCTACGGCGCGGGCGTGGCGGCGAAGGCGGCGGAGCTCTATGCGCCGGCCGGCGGCGCCAAGTCGCCCTACGACGGCCTGCTGCTCACCAGCGGCGTTCTCGGCGGCGGCAACAGCGCCTACGACTTCCGGCTCGACCTGCGCGTGGTCTACCAGTACGTCTGCCGCAACCATCCGCGCCCCGACGAGCCGCAGTACCCGCTGTGGATGGGCCTGCCGCTCGATTCGAAGCTCACGCGCGCCGACCTCGCCGCGCGCGTGAAGGAGTGCACCGGCGTCGGCCTGCCCGCCGCGCAGCGCACGCCCGAGCAGGCGGCGCGGCTGAAGACCATTCTTTCGGTCGTGAAGATCCAGGAGCGCTCGCTGCTGGGCCACCTGAGCTGGGCGACGTGGCTCTTCCAGGACCTGGTGCAGAAGCGCCTGGAAGGCCGCAACCCCTTCGGCAACGTCGGCGTGGTCTACAGCGGCTCGGCCGACGACGCGGCGGTCAATGCCGGCGTGCTGCGCTATGCGGCCGATCCGCAGGCCAAGGGCGCGCTGGCGGCCGACAGCCAGCCCACCGGCCGCACCGCGCTGCCCACCATGGGCCTGCATGCCATCGACGATCCCACGGCTTTCGTCGAACTCGAAAATTCCTACCGCCGCATCCGCGACGCGGCCGGTACCGGCGACCTGCTGGTGCAGAGTTTCAGCAGCGAGCGCGAGCACAGCTACCTGAGCGACTCGGAGTACCCCGCGCTCTTCGCCGCGCTGCTCGACTGGATCGACAAGGGCGAGAAGCCCACGCCCGAGGGCCTCGCCCAACGCTGCAAGACGCTGATGCCGCGCTACGACACCGACGGCAGGAACGGCTGCCACATCCAGCCCGCATGGCAGCCGCCCGCGCTGGAGAGCCGCGTGCCGCCGCGCGCGCCCTGAATTCTTTTTTTTCAATCCAACCTCACGGAGACTCCATGAAGAAACTGTTCGCCCTCGCGGCGATCGCCGCTGCCGCCGTCGCTGCCCATGCGCAGGATTTCCCGGGCGGCAAGCCCGTCACCATCGTCGTGCCCTTCGCGGCCGGCGGCCCGACCGACCGCGTCGCGCGCGACCTCGCCGAGGCGCTGCGCAAGCCGCTGGGCGGCAGCACCGTCATCATCGACAACGTGCCCGGCGCGGGCAGCTCCATCGGCGCGGCCAAGGTGGCGCGCGCCACGCCCGACGGCTACACGCTGCTGCTCAACCACATCGCGATGGCCACCGTGCCCAGCCTGGTGCGCAACGTGCCGTTCAAGGTCGAGACCGACTTCGAGTACCTGGGCATCGTCAACGACGTGCCGATGACGCTCATCTCCAAACCCAGCATTCCGGCCGCCAACTACAAGGAGCTGAGCGGCTGGATCGCTGCCAACAAAGGCAAGATCAACCTGGGCAACGCGGGCGTGGGCTCGGCCTCGCACCTGTGCGGGCTGCTCTTCCAGAGCGCCACCAAAACCGAGATGACGCCCGTGCCCTACAAGGGCACCGCGCCCGCCATCACCGACCTGATCGGCGGCCAGATCGACCTGCTGTGCGACCAGACCACCAACACCACGCCGCACATCCAGGGCGGCAAGGTGAAGGCCTTCGCCGTCACCACGTCGAAGCGGCTCGCGCTGCCGCTGTTGAAGGACCTGCCCACGCTCGACGAGGCCGGCCTGAAGAACTTCCAGGTCACGATCTGGCACGGCCTGTACGCGCCCAAGGGCACGCCCGCGCCGGTGCTGAAGAAGCTCAACGACGCACTCAAGGTTGCGCTGAAAGATCCGGACTTCATCCACCGCGAGGAACAGCTCGGCGCCGTGGTGGCCACCGACGGCCGTGTCGAGCCGGCGGGCCACAAGAAGTTCGTGATCGACGAGATCGCGAAATGGACGCCCGTGATCAAGGCGGCGGGCGTCTACGCCGACTGAGAGCCGCAAGCTACCGCCCCACGGCGATCAGCGTCCAGACGATCGCCACCAGCTGGGCGATGTTGATCAGGATCGCGACCACGTGGGTTCTGCGGAACCCCGGGATCGCGTCCATGTAGTTCGACTGGATCTGCGTGCCCAGCGCATCCATCTTCGGAATCACTTTCTTGCGCAGCACGACGGCGATCGCGGCCAGCGCCGCGGCGCCGGCCGCGATGCCCAGCCGACCCGCGGAGGCAAAGCTCACCGCCGTCGCGCTCGCCGTGATGAAGGCGGCGACGTAGTAGATGTTGAAGAAGCCGCGCACGAAGCGCGCGTCCAGCGGCGTGTCGTGCTTGAGCACCAGCAGCGGGATGGAGCCCATGATGAAGTAGGCCGTCGTGACGAGCAGCGCCACCGTGAAGAACAGGGCGGCGAACATGGCAGCGGACATCTGGACTCACCTCCGTGCACAGGCCTCTTCGGGCCTCCTGCGGCGCTGGAACGGCTACTCCCTGGGAATCTGGGCCTCGATTTCCTTGATTACAGCCTCTTTCTCGCGGTTGTATATCTGGGGATCGGCCGGATCGACCGCGTGGGCGCGGTCCTTGGCCTGCTCGTATTTCAGGCGCAGGTCGGGGCGGCGTTCGAGGATGCCGATGAAGGCCAGCGAATCCCTGTGGACCGGATCGCCGCGGTGGCAGACGTGAATGTTGATATTGAAGCGCCGCCCTGCGTGCAGCACCGAGCCGCAGACATACGGCTTCTCGTCGCGGTCGACCCAGACCGGGCGGCGGTGGAAGCCGATGCCTTCGAACTGCGCCTGCTCCTCGCGCAGGTTCTCGCGGGTGGTGATGGCGGCCGTGTCGATCATGGGCTTGCCGCGCAGGCCGACGATGGCCGTGCTGCCGATGTGCACCAGCTCCACGCCGGGCAGCCGTGCCTGCACGTACTCGCGCGCGGCGGCGAAGACTTCGGCGTACGCCGGGTCGTAGGCGACGATGTTGCGCTGGTCCAGTCCCTCGTCGAATGGCTCGATCTTCATGGGTCGCTCCGGTGTGTCGTCAGCTGGCGAAGCGCCTGCGGTACTCCACGAGGCTCACGCCCAGGCGGCGGCCGAATGCGCGCCTGAAACCGTCCACGTTCGCATAGCCCACCGCGTCGGCAAGCCGCTTGGCCGGCAGGTCGGATTCCTCTGCCAGGCGGCGGGCGGCGTCGATCCGCGCGTTTTCGACGAACTCGGCCGGCGTGGTGCCGGTCTCGCTGCGGAAGATGCGCGCGAAGTTGCGCTCGCTCATGCCGGCGCGCTGGGCGAGGGCGGGCACGGAGAGGTCGTCCTTGAGGTTCGCGAGCACGTGGTCCTGCACCTCGCGCATGCTGGAGCGCTCGGAGGTCTGGGCCGCCAGGTGGGCGCTGAACTGGCTCTGGCCGCCGGGGCGCTTGAGGAACATCACCAGCTGCCGCGCCACGCTCAGCGCGAGGTCGCGGCCGTGGTCTTCCTCCACCATGGCCAGCGCGAGGTCCATGCCGGCCGTGACGCCGGCGGAGGTGAAGAGCTGGCCGTCGCGCACGTAGATGGCGTCCGACTCGACGCTGGCGAGCGGGTAGTCGGAGGCGAGCTGGCCCGCGAGCTTCCAGTGCGTGGCCACGCGCTTGCCGTCGAGCAGCCCGCTGGCGGCCAGCACGAAGGCGCCGCTGCACACAGAGCCGTAGCGCCGCACGGTGCGCGCCTGGCGCCTGAGCCACTCTTGCAGCTGCGTGTCGGCCGCCATGTCTTCCACGCGGGGGCTGCCGGCGACCAGCAGGGTGTCGATGGCGCCGCGATGCGTGGCCACCGTGGAATCGACGCCCAGCCGCAGCCCGCCGCTGCTCTTGAGCATGCTTTCGCCGCTGGAGATCACCTGGACGCGATAGGCGCGCGGGTCGCCCAGCTGCTGCGATGCCTCGGCGAAGACGTCGGCGGGGCCGGCCACGTCGAGCAGCTGGAAACGGGGAAAGGCGAGGATGGCGACACGCATGGCAGACAAGGTCCGGGGATTGGCTGAAAACGCCGTGAGTTGGCGGAAATGGCTCCGGTAGTCTGGCGGAAAATACACACTAATGCAAATCCAGCCAAGGACGACAACATGCAAAACCAGGCTCTGAACCCTTCCTCCCCGGTGATTTCATCGGTCGCCGCGGTTGCGCCGCGCGCGCAAGCCTCCGTGCGCAACCTCCCGGTCAACCTCTTCGCCTCCGTGATGGGCTTTTCCGGGCTGGCCCTCGCATGGCGGCTCGCGCATGAGAGCCTGGGCGCGCCGGCCATCATCGGCGAAGCCATCGGGGCCTTCGCGCTGGGCGTGTTCGTGCTGATCGCGGCGGGCTACCTGACGAAGCTGGTGAGGCATCCGCAGGCGGTGCACGCGGAGTTCCATCATCCGGTGGCGGGCAACTTCTTCGGCACCATTGCGATCTCCATCCTGCTGCTGTCGGCCGTCATCGCGCCGTACAGCGCACCCCTCGCTCACCTCGCGTGGACGATCGGGCTGCTGGCGACCTTCTCGCTGAGCTTCGCCGGCCTGTCGCGGCTGCTGAAGGGGCAGGTGGATGCCTCGCTCGCGGTGCCGGCGTGGATCATCCCCGGCGTGGCCACGCTCGATATTCCCGTGACCGGCGCGCACATGCCGATGGCCTGGGCGGCCGAGGCCAACCTGGCTGCCAGCGCCATCGGCGTGGTGCTGGCCCTCGTGCTCTTCACCATGATCATCGGCCGGCTGGTGCATCGCGATCCGCTCGCTCCCGCCATGGAGCCATCGCTGATGATCCTGGTGGCGCCTTTCGCCGTGGGCTTTCTCGCCTACACCAACATCGTCGGCGAGATCGACCGCTTCGCCTCGCTGCTCTTCTACTTCGGCCTTTTCATGTTCGCCGTGGTCGCGCCGAAGGTGTTCCGCCGTGGCGCCAGCTTCGCGCCGGGCTGGTGGGCGATCGGCTTCCCGATGGCTGCGCTGGCCAACGCCGCGCTGAAGTACGCGGAGTCGCATCCGAGCGAGCCGCTCTGGGCGATCGCCATCGTGCTGCTGGCCGCGCTGAACGTGGCACTGGCGGTGCTCACGGTGAAGACGGTGCGGATCGCGCTCAACGGGAAGCTCTTCGCCTGAGCTTTTCGCTCAGGCCAGGGCCCGGCCAGTCATGTAGAGCCCGAGCCCGAAGACCGCGTGCGTGACGAGGCTGTGCAGCCGCGCGATGGCCGGGCGCGGTGTGCGGCTGGCGGCGATGCCGGCGCCCATGGCCGGCTGCATCACCAGCAAGGGCGCGGCCACGCTGCCGATGCCGACGAGCATTGCGGGGCCGGGCGTGGGAGCAAGCAGCCAGCCCCGGCCCCAGACGGCGAGCAGTACCGCGGCGAATGCGATGCCGATCGTGTAGTGCGCGACCCAGCCCAGCAGGCGTTCTCCATGTACGGGCGGCGTGGCCGCGATGGGCGTGTGGAAGAAGCGGCCGCGCGGCAGCCAGGCCAGCCAACGACCGACCAGCGCGTAGTCGAGCGACGGAACGCCCAGCAGGTGCTTGCGGGCAATGGCCCAGAGGTCCATGAGCGCGGTGGCGCCGGTGCCGATCAACACCGCGCCGGCAAGCAGCTTCGTCGTGTCAGGCATCGGCACGCCCCTTGACCAGCCAGCAGGCGGCGGTCAGCCGGACCTCGTCGCCATGCACATAGGGCTCGAAGGCGGCGCGCACCGTGTCGATGACCCGGGCGCGCGTTTTCTCATCCGCCTGCAGCAGCGCAATGCCGACCGGACCGAGGCGGCTCAGATAGCCGATCAGATCCCTCTCGGGCATCGTGCAGTGCAGGTCGACGGGCCGGATGTCGATGCCGTGCCAGCCGCTTTCCTCGAGGACGGCCTGCACCCGCTCGCGGTCCGCGAAGGCGAACTGGCCCGGTGCGCCCGGAACCCGGGGCGGCAGGTTCGGCAGCAGCGGCGCGGCTGCGCGCTCGGCGGTCGTCATGAACGGGTTCTCGGCCGCGCTTCGCCATGCGATGAAGCTCAGCCCGGCGCCGTCCTTCGCGGCGTGCCGCAGGTTGGCGAAGGCGCGCACGGGGTCGTCGAAGAACATCACCCCAAGGCGCGAGACGATGCTGTCGAAGCCCGCGGGCTCGAATGCGTGGGTCTGCGCGTTCGCGCAGACGAAGCGCGCGGGGATTCCTTCGCGCCCGGCACGGACGCGGGCGGCGGCGATCATCGGCTGCGAGATGTCGATGCCGGTGCATTCCGCGCCGCCGCCCACCGCTCGCGCGATGGCCAGCGTGGTGCCGCCGGTGCCGCAGCCGACGTCGAGCACGCGGCTCCCGGGGGCGGCGCAGGCCGTCTCGACGAGCAGTTTCTCCAGCGGGCCGAAAAGCTGGTCCAGCGTTTGCTGCGCATCGACCCAGGCGTGGCCTGCCGGGCCGTTCCAGAGCCGGGCCTGTGCGTCGCCGGCCGCTTGCGTGGCGGGGTGCATGGTTTTCTCCATGATCGTTTCCTCTTGCTTGCCTTCACGAGGCGGAAGCCGCACTATGCAAATTCAAGCCGGCTTGAAGTCAAGAGGAGGAGGAAGCACATGGATATCGCCGAAGTGGCCAAACGCTCCGGCCTGCCCGCGTCCACGCTGCGCTACTACGACGAGAAGGGGCTGATCGCCTCCACCGGCCGGCAGGGCCTGCGGCGCACATTCGATGAAGGCGTGCTGGAGCGGCTGGCGCTGATCGCGCTGGGCAGCGCCGCCGGTTTCTCGCTCGACGAGATCGCGCGCATGTTCGGCCCCAATGGCCAGCCGCGCATCGACCGGCTGATGCTCAATGCCAAGGCGGACGAGCTCGACCGCACGATCCGCAACTTGAGCGCGATGCGCGACGGCCTGCGCCATGCGGCCGTCTGCCGCGCACCCAGCCACATGGAGTGCCCGACCTTCCGGCGCATTCTTGGCGCCGCGGCGTCGGGGGCGATCGGCGGCCGCAGAGAGAAAAAGAAGAAGCAGCAGCCTCCGCCGGCAGGCTGATCAGGCGTTCGTCAGCAGCGAGAGATCGCGCGCGGCCTGCAGCATGAGTTCTCGCGCGCGGTCCAGCGACGGAATCGCGTGCCGGTCGATGCGCCGGATGTACGGCGTGGTGAGCACCGCCAGCGCATGCCCGTGCGGCCCGAGGATGGGGCAGGAGATGTCGATCACGCCGAAGTACTGCATGCTCTCGCGCTGCCGGTAACCGGTGGCGCGCACGGCCTCGAGCATGTGCTCCAGCTCGTCGGGCGGAATCTGTACCTCGCCGTCGAGCGCGACGTGCTCCGCCAGCATCTGCCGGCGCCGCTCTTCCGACTCGCAGGCCAGCAGCACCTGGCCCGAGCCGGTGTCCAGCAGGTTCACGCGCGTGCCGGGCCGCACCGTCATGCTGCTCGCCGCGGGGCTGTTGACCTGCGCCACGATCTGCACGTTGCCCCGGTCGTACACGCCCAGGTGGCAGGACTGCTCGGCCTCCTTCACGTAGCGGTCCATCACCGGCAGCGCCTGCGTCACCAGCCGGTGGTTCGGCGGATAGCGGTGCGCCAGGTCGAACATCTTCAGGCTCAGGCTGTAGCGGTCGCCCGCCAGCGAGCGCAGCACGTACTGGCGCGCCACCAGCCGTTCGAGCATGCGATAGATCTCGCTGGGGCCGCGGTCGAGCGCCTTCACGATCTCGCCGCGCGTCAGGCCTTCGGGCTGGTCGGCCAGCAGTTCGAGGATGTCCAGGCCCTTGTCGAGCGCGGGAGCGCGGTAGCGGTCCTGCTGCTCCTGCTCTTCGGCGGGCTTGCCGAGGATGTCCGGTTGAATCGATTTGTTCACCAATGAATTTCAACAGCAAGGATCGCCGTTTGCAAGTTTCGTTTTACGGGAAAGCACCCATGAAGCGCGCTTGACGCTGAAAGTTCGTATGTAAATACTATGTTCACGAATGGACTAGAGAGGCAAGGCGTTCGGCAGCCAGGTGCTGCCCGCGACCCGAAATGATCCAGCGAATCGACTCGCATCAGCACTTCTGGCGGCCCGCGCGCGGCGACTACACGTGGCTGCGCGCCGACGTGCCCGCGCTGGCGCCGCTCCTGCGCGACTTCATGCCCGAAGACCTGCAGCCGCTGCTGCATGCCCACGGCGTGAGCCGGACCGTGCTCGTGCAGGCCGCCGATTCCCACGCCGAGACCGACTTCATGCTCGATCTCGCGGGCAGCTGCGAGGAGATCGGCGGCGTGGTCGGCTGGGTCGACCTGAGCCGGCCCGACGCCGCCGCCTCGCTGGAGCGGATGGCCCGGCATCCCAAATTCAAGGGCGTGCGGCCGATGCTGCAGGATCTGCCCGACGACGACTGGATCGCGCGCCGCCCGCATCCCGATGCGGTGAACGCCATGCTGAAGCTCGGCCTGCGCTTCGACGCGCTCGTGAACCCGCGTCACCTTCCGTGGCTTTTGCAGTTCGCAAAGCGTTGGCCGCAGTTGCCGATGGTGATCGACCATGCGGCCAAGCCGCCGGTGGGCGCGCACGGCAGCGAAGAATTCGCCCGCTGGCGCGAAGACATGGCGGCCATGGCCGCGCTGCCCCAGGTCTGCTGCAAGTTCTCGGGCCTGTGGACCGAGGCGCCGCCCGCGATGCAGCGCGATGCGGATGCCTTCGCACAGGCGGTTCGCCCCGTGTGGGAGCACCTGCTCGAAGTCTTCGGCCCGGCGCGCCTGATGTGGGGCAGCGACTGGCCCGTGCTCACGCTGGCCGGCGATTACGCGGGCTGGGTCGCGGTGAGCGAAGCCTGCATCGGCGGTCTTTCTCCCAACGAGCAGGCCGAGGTGTGGCACGGCACCGCCCAGCGCTTCTACGGCCTGGCGTCGATTCAGGACCCCTCATGACGCAACCCATCGTCACCATTCGCGACCTGAGCAAGTCCTTCGCCGGCGTGCGCGCGCTCGACAGGGCGCAGTTCGAGCTGCTGCCCGGCGAGGTGCATGCGCTCATGGGCGAGAACGGGGCCGGCAAGTCCACGCTGATGAAGGTGCTCGCGGGCGTCTACCGCAAGGATTCGGGCGAGGTGCTGCTCGACGGCCGGCCCGTGGACATCGAGAGCCCGCGCGCCGCGCAGGCGCTGGGCATCGGCATCATCCATCAGGAGCTCAACCTGATGAATCACCTGAGCGCCGCGCAGAACATCTTCATCGGCCGCGAGCCGCGCGGGCGCTTCGGCCTTTTCATCGACGAGGAGGCCATGTGCGGCGAGGCGCAGCGCATCTTCGAGCGCATGAACCTCAAGCTCGACCCGCGCACGCCGGTGGGCGAACTCACGGTGGCCCGGCAGCAGATGGTGGAGATCGCCAAGGCGCTGTCGTTCGATTCGCGCGTGCTCATCATGGACGAGCCCACCGCCGCCTTGAACAACGAGGAGGTGGCAGACCTGTTCCGCATCATCGGGCGCCTGCGTTCGCGCGGCGTGGCCATCGTCTACATCTCGCACAAGATGGACGAGCTCAAGCGCATCGCCGACCGCGTGACCGTGATGCGCGATGGCCAGTACATCGCCACCGTGCCGATGGCCACGACGCCGATGGACACGCTCATCGCCATGATGGTGGGCCGCCAGCTCGCCGAAGCCGGGCACGAGATGCCCGACACCTCAGGCAACGAGGTGGTGCTGGAGGCCAGGGGCATCTGCCGGGGAACGATGGTGCGCGACGCGAGCTTCGTGCTGCGGCGCGGCGAGATCCTCGGCTTCGCGGGGCTGATGGGCGCGGGCCGCACCGAGCTGGCGCGCGCCGTGTTCGGCGCCGACCGCATCGACGCGGGCGAAGTCT
>NZ_RXFT01000008.1 GCF_003952165.1 Variovorax guangxiensis
CCACGCCCGTGGCCTGCAGCGCCTGTTCAATCCACTGCGCAGGCAGACTGCCTCGCACGACTCCCCACTGCTCGGGCGTGGCGTATTGATGGGTCTCGCAAAGGTACTCTTGCAGCAGCATCGGCCGTCCGCCGGCCTCGTGCGGCCTCGGCTTTGTTCATACAGCCTGCACTGTACAAACAGCGAAGGCCCCGAAGGGCCTTTGCTCAACTGAGCGGCATTGGCCTTACGGGCCCCTTTTCGTTTTTCATTACGATGCCTCGATGTTCGCCGCTGCAATCTTCGACATGGACGGGCTGCTGATCGATTCGGAGCGCCCCATCATGGCCGCCTGGATCGACGTCGCCCGCACGCTCGGCATCGAGCTTTCACACAGCCAGTACCTGCAGGTGGTGGGGCTGTCCACGGTGGAGTCCGAAGTCGTCCTCGCTTCGCTGCTGGGCGGGCCGGCCGCCTACACCCACGCGGTGGGCCTCGTGCGACAGCGCCTGCAGCTGGAGCGCTCCGACGGTACGCCACTGTTCCCGATCAAGCCCGGCGCGGCTGAATTCCTGGCGGCGCTGCGCGAACGCGGCACGCGCTGCGCCGTGGCCTCTTCATCGACCGGCGTGCAGATCCAGGCCTGCCTCGGCAGCCTCGACGTGCTGCACCACTTCTCGGCCTTCGCGGGCGGCGACGAAGTGGCGCGCGCCAAGCCCGATCCGGCGCTCTACCTGCTCGCGGCCGAACGGCTGGGCGTGGACCCGGCCGAATGCATCGCCTTCGAGGACAGCGAGAACGGCGCCAGGGCGGCGCTGGCGGCGGGCCTGCGGGTGGTGGTGGTGCCCGACCTCAAGCATCCGCCCGCATCGATCGTCGAGCGGGCCTTCCACGTGCTCGATTCGCTGCACGACGCACTGGCGCACCTGCCGCGCTGGTTTCCGCAACAGGCCATGCAGAAGGTGTAACGGCATGATCAAGATCGGCACCCTCTGCCACGTGGTCGACAGCTGCCTGGCGTCGCCCTTCACGGAGCGTGCCGTGGGCCGGATCGTGGAGGTGGTGTCCGCGCCCTATGAGGCGCCCAGCGAGCGCTACCTGCCCGGCACCTACTACGACGTGCTGTTCGAGGGCTGGACCTTCTACTGCCGCAGCGACAAGCTCGTGCCCATCTCCGACCCCGATGCCCGGATCGAACACTGGGAGGATGCCTTCCTCGAAGAGCCCGGCCTCCTGCCGGCGCCGGCTCCTGTCCCTCAGAGCACTTCGTCGCGCAACTGCGGAAACACCTTCGACACCTTCGCCAGCAGATAGTCGCCGTAGCGCCCGCTGAAGGCGTGGACGTTGGCGCGGTCCCAGCGCTCGGCGCTGTCGTCGCGCGCTTCGGCGCCCGCGAGGCCCTCGATGCGCTGCACCCGCGCCTCGAAGTTCGGATCGAAGAAGAGCGGAAACGAAAGCCGGTCATGCCCCGAGGTGTTGCGCTTCACCCGGTGCGGCGTCGACTTGTAGAGCCCGCCGGTCATGCGGTCGAGCATGTCGCCGATGTTGCATACGAAGGAGCCCGCAACCGGCGGCGCGTCGATCCAGCCGCCGGGCGTGTGCACCGCCAGGCCGCCGATGTGGTCCTGGTGCAGGATCGTCAGCAGCCCGTAGTCGGTGTGCTCGCCCACGCCCCATTGCACGTCGAGGCCCTCGGGCACTGGCTGCGAGGGGTAGTTGAAGAGCCGGAACAGGATCAGCGGGTCGGCCGTGTAGCGCTTCGCGAAGTAGCCCGCCTCGAGGCCCAGGCTCAGCGCGATGCCTTCCATCAGCCGGTGGCCCAGCTGCGTGACGGCGGCCATGTATTCGAGGATGGTCTCGCGAAAGCCCGGCACTTCGGGGAACAGGTTCGGCCCGTGCACCGGCGTCTTCGCCTGCACCAGCGGATGCGTGGCGGGCAGTTCCGTGCCCAGGTACAGGCCTTCCTTCCAGTCGGGCCGGCCCGAGGTCAGCTCGCCGCCCAGCGGAAAGTAGCCGCGCCAGGCGCGCCCGCCCAGGGCCATGCGCCAGCGCATCTTGGTTTCCTCGGGCAGCTCGAAGAAGCGGTGGCTGAGTTCTTCGAGCCGCTTCACCAGCGCCGGATCGACGCCATGGCCGGTCACGTAGAAGAAACCGTGGGCACGGCAGGCTGCGCCGATCTGCGCGGCGACGGCATCGCGCCCGGCGGTGCCGGCAACGAGCGCGGAAACATCGATGAGGGGAAGGGCTGCGTCGGTCATGCGTCTCTCGCGAAGGGGGAGCGGATGTCGGCCAGGAACTGCTGCGCGCGCGGATGCTGCGGCCGGTTGAAGAAGTCGTCGGGTGTGGCGCGCTCCAGCACCTTGCCTTCGTCCATGAAGAGCACGCGGTCGGCCACCTCGCGCGCGAAGCCCATCTCGTGCGTCACGCAGACCATGGTCATGCCGTCGCGCGTGAGGTCGCGCATCACCAGCAGCACCTCGCCGACCATCTCGGGGTCGAGCGCGCTGGTGGGCTCGTCGAACAGCATCAGCGGCGGCTGCATCGCGAGCGCGCGGGCGATCGCCACGCGCTGCTGCTGGCCACCCGAGAGCTCGCCGGGCCAGGCGTTGGCCTTGTTCGACAGGCCGACGCGGCTCAGCAGCGCCATCGCGCGCTCGTCGGCCTGCTTGCGCGTGAGGCCGCGCAGCTGCATCGGCGCCATCGTGCAGTTTTGCAGCACCGTGAGGTGCGGAAACAGGTTGAACTGCTGGAACACGAAGCCGATGCGCGAGCGGAATTCGTTCACGTCCAGGCCCGGCGCGTGGATGTCCTGGCCGTCCACCACGATGCGGCCCGACTGGATCGGCTCCAGCCGGTTGAAGGTGCGGATCAGCGTCGACTTGCCCGAGCCCGAGGGCCCGCACACCACGACCACCTCGCCCTTGTGGATGGTTTCGGTCACGTCGACCAGCGCGTGGTAGCTGCCGTACCACTTGTTGACTTTTTCGAGTTCGATCATGCGGACACCTTGGTGGCGGCGGTGGAGATGCCGCGGCGCGCGAGCCGGCGTTCGAGCCAGTAGGCGAAGCGCGAGAGGCCGAAGCAGAGAATGAAGTACGTCCCGCCCAGGATCAGGTAGATCTGCGCGGGCTTGGTGAACACCTGCGTGTTGATCTGCGTCGCGATGAACGACACCTCGGCCAGCCCGATGATGTAGCCCAGCGAGGTTTCCTTGATGGTCGAGACGAACTGGTTCACCAGCGAGGGCAGCATGCTGCGCAGCGCCTGCGGCAGCACCACGAGGCGCATCGCGCTGCCATAACTCAGGCCCAGCGCACGGGCGGTTTCCATCTGCCCGCGCGGCAGGCCCTGGATGCCGGCGCGCACGATCTCGGCGAGGTAGGCGGCGTCGAACACCACCAGCGCGATCAGCATGGTGGTGAACTGGTCGGTCTTCACGCCGGTGACGCTGGGCAGGAAGAAGTAGGCCCAGAAGATCACCATCAGCAGGGGCAGCCCGCGCACCACGAACACGAAGCCCGTGACCGGCCAGCGCAGCCAGCGCCACGGGCTCACCCGTGCCAGCCCCAGCACGATGCCCAGCGGCAGCGCCAGCACCAGGCCGCAGGAGGCCAGCAGCAGCGTGAGCACCAGCCCGCCGAGCGGGCCGTTCGGGTACTGCCCGATGAGAAAGTAGACCCAGTAGTCGTTGATGATCTGAAGCATCGCGCCGTCGCCTTCCTCAGATCGTCCGCACCGGGTAACGGTGGTGGTACCAGGTGGCAAGCCCCGTGATCGCCAGCGACACCGTCAGGTACGCCGCGCTCGCGAACGCGAAGGACTCGAAGCTGCGGAAGGTCGCGCTCTCGACCTGGCCGGCCTGGTACATCAGCTCGGCCACGCCGATCACGGTGGCGATGGAGGTGTTCTTCCACAGGCTCAGCGTCTGCGAGATGAGCGGCGGAATGGTTACGCGCAGCGCCTGCGGCAGCACCACGCGGCGCATGGTGGCGAGGTAGCTGAATCCCATCGCGCGGCCGGCCTCGAACTGCACTGTGGGAATGGCGCGGATGCCGCTTCGGATGTCCTCCGCCATGAAGGCCGCCGTGTACAGCGCGAGCGCGATGATCGCGCTGTAGGCCTCGATGTGCCCCGTGTAGAGCCATTGCTTGATGTCTTCCGGCAGCAGTTCGGGCGCGCCGAAATACCAGAAGAGCATGTGCGCCAGCAGCGGAATGTTGCGGATCGACTCCACGTACGCGAAGCCGAGCCAGCGCAGCGGCGCGAAGGGCGACAGCCGCAGCAGCGCCACCACCAGCGCGATGGGCAGCGCCAGCGCCAGCGAGGCCGCGAGCAGCTGCAGCGACAGCAGCAGGCCCGCGACAAGCATGTCGTGGTACTTGCCGGTCAGCAGCAAGGAATAGTCGAACAGGGGCATGGGGGGCGACAGTATCACCGCCGCGGGGAAAGAAGAGCCGGGAGCCCGTCGTCCGGCCTCATCCTGTCGTCTCTCCGGCCTTCCCCGAGGGCGAAGGCCGGGGATTCAGGCTCAGTCGATCTTGTCGCTCTCGAGCTTGAAGTCGCGCGACTGGAAGCCCGAAGCCGTGTTCGGGCCGTACCACTTGATGAAGATCTTCTCGGCGTCGCCCGACTTCTCGAGCTCGCGCAGCGTGTCGTCCACCACTGCCTTCAGGCCGCTCTCGCCCTTCTTGATGCCGATGGCCAGCGCCTCGGTGCTCAGGTTCTGCTTGAGCACCACGTACTGCGCCTTCTGCGGGCCCAGCTTGGCGTAGCTGCGCAGCAGCGCGGCCTCGTCGTCGACGTAGCCCACGCCCTTGCCCTGCTGCAGGGCCTGGAAGGCCTGCTGGCTCGTGTCGAAGGTCACGACCTCGACGTTGGGCACGGCCTTGCGGATGTTCGGCTCCTGCGTGCCGCCGCGGATGGTCAGCACCTTCTTGCCGGAGAGCTGCGGCACCTCGGTGATGCCGCTGTCCTTCTTCACGATGGCCTTCTGGCCGGTGACGAAGGTGGTGAGCGAGAAGTCGATCTGCGCCTCGCGCTCCTTGTTGTGCGTGAGGCCAGCGGCCACCAGGTCAACGTGGCCCTGCTGCAGCTCCGGAATGCGCGCGGCTACCGCGATCTGCTTGAGCACCGGCTTCACGCCGATCTTCTTCGCGATGGCGTTCACCAGGTCCACCTCGTAGCCGACGATCTGGCGGGTCTTGGGGTCGACGAAGGTCGCGGGCTCATCCGTGCCGAGCACGCCGACGACCAGCTCGCCCTTTTTCTTGATGTCGGCCAGCTGGTCGGCATGGGCGACGGTGCCGAACAGGAAAGTGGAGGCGGCGAGGGCCGCGGCTGCAATCAGTTTCATGCGCATGTTCTTCTCCTTGATGGAAAGCGTAAGGGGCGGGACCATATCAATAAAACCGCTGATTATTAAATCGTCAATCGACATATGCATATGGTCAGGCTGAAGGCCGCTTTTGCGGGCTGGGTTAAATTCGCGGCGCAAAAACGCGCTTCCGGCGTCTTTCCTCCGCCTCCCTCCGCATCTCTTCGAGCGAGATCCTCATGATCATCAAACCCCGCGTGCGCGGCTTCATCTGCGTCACCACCCATCCCGCCGGCTGCGAAGCCAACGTCCGCCAGCAGATCGAATACGTCAAGGCCAGGCCCGCCATCGAGGGCGGCCCGAAGAAGGTGCTGGTGATCGGCGCATCAACCGGCTACGGCCTCGCCGCGCGCATCACCGCCGCCTTCGGCTGCGGCGCCGGCACGCTGGGCGTCTTCTTCGAACGCCCGGGCAGCGAGACCAAGCCCGGTTCGCCCGGCTGGTACAACACCGCCGCCTTCGAGCGCGCCGCGCACGCCGAGGGCCTCTATGCGAAGAGCATCAACGGCGACGGTTTTTCCGACGCGATGAAGCAGCAGGTCATCGATACCATTCGCGCCGACCTGGGGCAGGTCGACCTCGTCGTCTACAGCCTGGCCGCACCGCGGCGCACGCATCCGAAGACCGGCCAGGTCTTCAACTCGGTGCTCAAGCCCGTGGGCAAGGCGGTGAACCTGCGCGGCCTCGACACCGACAACGAGACCGTGAAGGAATCGGTGCTCGAGCCCGCCACGCAGGAGGAAATCGACAACACCGTGGCCGTGATGGGCGGCGAGGACTGGCAGATGTGGATCGACGCGCTGCAGCAGGCCGGCGTGCTGGCCGACGGCGCCAAGACCACGGCCTTCACCTACCTGGGCGAGCAGATCACGCACGACATCTACTGGAACGGCTCCATCGGCGAAGCCAAGAAGGACCTCGACCAGAAGGTGCTGGGCATCCGCGCGCAGCTTGCGGCCAAGGGCGGCGACGCGCGCGTGTCGGTGCTGAAGGCGGTGGTCACGCAGGCCAGCTCGGCCATTCCGATGATGCCGCTGTATCTGTCGCTGCTGTTCAAGGTGATGAAGGAGCAGGGCGTGCACGAGGGCTGCATCGAGCAGGTGCAAGGGCTCTACGCCGAGAGCCTCTACGGCAGCGCGCCGCACATCGACGCCGAAGGCCGCCTGCGCGCCGACTACAAGGAACTGGCGCCGCAGGTGCAGTCGCGCGTGCTCGAGCTGTGGCCGCAGGTGACCAAGGAGAACCTGTACGAGCTCACCGACTTCGCGGGCTACAAGACCGAGTTTCTGAGGCTCTTCGGCTTCGCGGTGGAAGGCGTGGACTACGAGGCCGACGTGAACCCCGATGTGGGCATTCCGGGCATCGTGCAGCTCTAGCAGGCCCCTCAAGGGATACTCCCGCCCATGCAGATACAAGAAAAGCCGCCCGCCGGCACGCCCTTCGACTGGATCGGCGGCGAACCGAAAGTGGAGGCGCTGGTCGAGCGCTTCTACGACCTGATGGACCTCGAACCCGCCTACGCGCAGCTGCGCGCGGTGCATGGCACCAGTCTCGACAACGCGCGCCAGCGCCTGTTCTGGTTCCTCTGCGGCTGGCTGGGCGGGCCTCAGTACTACACCGACCGCTTCGGCCACCCGATGCTGCGCGCGCGCCACCTGCCGCAGAGCATCGGCGGGCACACCATCGGCATCAAGGAGCGCGACCAGTGGCTGGCCTGCATGGACCAGGCGATGGGCGAGACGGGCGTGCCCGAGGACTTGCGCGCGCGCCTTCGCGACTCCTTCTTCAAGACCGCTGACTGGATGCGCAATAGAGGCGAATGATCGCCGGCCAGACACACGAGCAACGATTTCCGAAAGACGCTTCTTCCATCATGAATTCCATCGTCATCATCGGCGGCGGCCACGCCGCGGCCCAGCTCTGTGCGGGGCTTGCGGAAGCCGGGCAGGGCGCGCGCGTGCACCTGGTCTGCGAGGAGGCCTGCGAGCCGTATCACCGCCCGCCGCTGTCCAAGGCTTTCCTGAAGAGCGCGGAAGAGACCACGCAGCCGCACAAGGCCGCCGACTGGTATCGCGAGGCCGGCATCACGCTGCACCTGGGCGATGCGGCCGTGGCCATTGACCGCGAGGCCCACACCGTCACGCTGAGCTCGGGCGCGGTGCTGCCGTGGCAACAGCTGGTGCTGGCCACCGGCACGCGCGCTCGCCAGATGCCCGGCCTGAAGCCGGGCCTGGAGAACGTCGCCAGCCTGCGCGCGGCCGACGAGGCGCATCGCCTGCGCACGCGCCTCGCGGCGGCAGAGAAGGTGACGGTTCTCGGCGGCGGCTTCATCGGGCTCGAAGTGGCGGCCACTGCCAAGGCGCTGGGCAAGACGGTGCAGGTCATCGAGAGCGCGCCGCGCCTGCTGGGCCGCGCCGTGTCGCCCGAACTCTCGGCGCACGTGCTGGCCACGCATCGCGCGGCGGGCATCGACATCGTGCTCGGCGCGCAGACCGGCGCCTTCGAGATCGAGGGCGACCGGCTGGTTTCGCTGCAGGTCAATGGCGTGAAGCAGCCTGTCGACCTGCTGCTGCTGGGCATCGGCGCGGTGCCGGAGACCGCGCTCGCGCAGGCAGCCGGCATCGAGTGCGCGGACGGCATCGTGGTCGACGGCCACATGCGCACCAGCGCGGCCGACGTGCTCGCGGTGGGCGACTGCACGCGCTTCCCCGATCGCCGCGCGGGCCGCGCGCTGCGGCTCGAATCGGTGCAGAACGCCAACGACCAGGCGCGCACGGCCGTTGCCACGCTCACCGGCGAGGCACGCGCGCACGACGCGGTCGCGTGGTTCTGGTCCGACCAGGGCGGCATGCGCCTGCAGATGGTGGGCCTGATGCCCGCTGAAGGAACGCCCGGCCTGAGCAGCGTGCGCCGCGCGGGCCCGAAGCCCGATGCGTTCTCGCTGTTCCACTACGTCGATGGAAAGCTCGTGTGCGTGGAGTCGGTGAACGCGCCGGTCGATCACATGATGAGCCGCAAGCTGCTCGAAGCGGGCCGCAATCCCGATGCGGCGGCGGTGGCGGATGCCTCGGTGCCGCTGAAGAACCTGCTGGCCTGAGCCGAAGAAGGTGCTCAGCGTCGAGCAGGCGCCAGCAGCACCACCAGCGCCCCGGCTCCGCCTTCGGCCGGTTTCGCCTGCACGAAGGCGATCACCTCGTTCTTCTGGATCAGCCAGCGCTGCGTCTTGGTCTTGAGCACCGGCTGCTTGCCCGGCGAGCCCAGGCCCTTGCCGTGCACCACGCGCACGCAGCGCAGACCCTGTTTGTAGGCGTTGCGGATGAAGCCGCCCAGGGTCTCGCGCGCCTCGTCGCTGCGCAGGCCGTGCAGGTCGACCTGCGCCTGGATGGCCCAGTCGCCCTTGCGCAGCCGCGCGGTGACGTCGGTGCCGATGCCGGGGCGGCGGAAGCTCATGGCGTCGTCCACGTCGAGCAGCGTGGTCACGTCGAACTCGTCCGAGAGCGATTCGCGCAGCACGCGCTGCTCGTCGAGCTGGTGCTGCACCGGGATGGGCGCGGGCGGCTCCGGCGCGAGCGGCACCACGGCCTTGCGGCGCAGCGGCTCGGTGGCGCCGATGGCGCGGGTGAACAGGTCTTTCTCGGCCGCGCGCTTGCGCTCGGCCTGCGCCTTGGCCGCGGCCTCGGCGGCTTCGCGCTCGCGGGTTTCGGCGAGTACGCGCTGCACCTGCTTGAGGTCGGCGAGGTTCTTGATCGAGGGCGCGCGCGCGGGCATCAGAGCAGTCCTTTCTCGGCCATGGAGAAACTCTGCCCGGGGCTCACGATGATGTGGTCGAGCACCCGCACGTCCACCAGCGCCAGCGCGGCGCGCAGCGTCTGCGTGAGCGATTCGTCGGCGCGCGAGGGCTCGATGCTGCCGCTCGGGTGGTTGTGCGCCAGCACCACGGCAGCGGCGTGATGGTGGATGGCGCGCGTGACCACTTCGCGCGGGTAGACGCTGGTCTGCGTGAGCGTGCCGCGGAACATTTCCTCCAGCGCGAGCATGCGGTGCTGCACGTCGAGGAACACCACCGCGAACACTTCGTAGGGGCGCGGGCCGATGTGCAGCTGCAGATACTGCTTGACCGCGTCGGGCGAGTCGAACACCGCGCGCTCGCGCAGCTTCTCGCCCATGGCGCGGCGCGCCAGCTCGAGCACCGCGATCAGCTCGGAGCGCTTGGCGCTGCCGCCCAGTCCCTTGACCGATTTGAGGTCGTCGGCGCCGGTGTGCAGCAGTCCCGAGAGCCCGCCGAAGCGCTCGAGCAGCTGCTGCGCGAGCTGCAGCACGTTCTTGCCCGCCACGCCGGTGCGCAGCAGCAGGGCCAGCAGTTCGGCGTCGGCCAGCGCGGCCGCGCCGCGCGCGATGAGCTTTTCGCGCGGACGGGCATCGAGAGGGAGATCCTTGAAAGACATGAAACCCCGGGTGAAACCTTGGCGGAGCCGGGTGGAAGCCCCGGTCCTTAAAATGAGGCCAGTTTATCGGGACACCTCCCTGTCTCCGCACACCTTCGCTGCACCATGTCCCAAGTCGTGAATTCCGGCTCCTTTATCACCCTGCACTACCGGCTGGCCGGTCCTGCGGGCGACATCATCAACACCTTCGCCGACAAGCCCGCCACGCTTTCGCTGGGCACCGGCGAGCTTTCTCCCGCCATGGAGCAGCGCCTGATGGGCCTGGAAGAGGGCACGCACGCCACCTTCGAGCTGCCCGCGGGCGAGGCCTTCGGCGAGCGCAATCCCGACATGCAGCAGTGGGTGGCCAGGAAGCTGCTCGCACAGATGGGCGACCCCGACGAGCAGTACGCCGTCGGCGACGTGGTGCAGTTCCCAACGCCCGACGGCACGGGCAGCTACGCGGGCGCGGTCATCGAATCGAACGGCACCGCGGTGCGCTTCGACTTCAACCATCCGCTCGCGGGCCAGCCCGTGACCTTCGAAGTGAAGCTCATCGGCGTGCTATGAACCCCGGAATCTCCGAAGTCATCCTGGCCGAGCCGCGCGGCTTCTGCGCGGGCGTGGACCGTGCCATCGAGATCGTCGAGCGCGCCATCGCGAAGTTCGGCGCGCCCATCTACGTGCGCCACGAGATCGTGCACAACACCTACGTGGTGAACGAGCTCAAGGCCAAGGGCGCGATCTTCATCGAGGAGCTATCCGACGTGCCGCCCGGCGCCACGCTGGTATTCAGCGCGCACGGCGTGAGCAAGGCGGTGGAGCAGGAGGCGCGCGACCGCGGCTTCTCGATCTTCGACGCCACCTGCCCGCTGGTCACCAAGGTGCACGTCGAGGTCGCCAAGCTCGCGAAGGAAGGCTACGAGTTCATCATGATCGGCCACAAGGGGCACCCCGAGGTCGAGGGCACGATGGGCCAGCTCTCCAGCGGCATCCACCTGGTTGAAGACGTGGAAGACGTCGCCAGGGTCTCGCCGTCGCAGACCGACAGGCTCGCCGTGGTCACGCAGACCACGCTGAGCGTGGACGACGCCGCCGACATCGCCGCCGCCGTGCGCGAGCGCTTTCCCAAGGTGCGCGAACCCAAGCAGCAGGACATCTGCTACGCCACGCAGAACCGCCAGGACGCGGTGAAGATCATGAGCCCGCAGGTCGACCTCGTGATCGTGGTCGGCAGCCCCACCAGTTCCAACAGCAACCGGCTGCGCGAACTGGCTCAGCGCCTGGGCACCCAGAGCTACATGGTCGATTCGGCCGCCGAGCTCAAGCCCGAGTGGTTCGAGGGCAAGGCGCGCATCGGCATCACGGCCGGCGCCTCGGCGCCCGAAGTGCTGGTGCGCGAGGTGATCGACCGCGTGCGCGCCCTCGGCGCGGTGTCGGTGCGCAAGATGGACGGCATCGAGGAAACCATCAAGTTTCCGCTGCCCAAGGGCCTCAAGCTCGACGACATTCCTCCCCCTGGACACATCTCTTGAACACCACGCAGACCGCCGGCTGGCGCTCCGAAATAGATAGCGCATCGCAACGCCTGGCCGAACGCGCCGGCCACTTCCTGCGCCAGACCCCGCTGTGGAAGCTGCCAGCCGAGGTCTTCGGCATCGGTGCGCCGGGCGCGGAGATCTGGCTCAAGCTGGAGCACATGCAGGTCAGCGGCAGCTTCAAGGCGCGCGGCATGATGAACCGGCTGCTGGCCAACGAGATTCCGCCAGGCGGCGTGATCGTGGCCTCGGGCGGCAATGCAGGCATCGCCACGGCTGCGGCGGCGCGCGCGCTGGGCGTGCCCTGCCAGGTGTTCCTGCCGGGCGTGTCGCCCGAAGCCAAGCGCGCGCGGCTGCGTGCGCTGGGCGCCGAGGTCGTGGTGGTCGGCGAGCTGTACCCCGACGCGCTGGCCGCCTGCCTGACGCGCCAGAAGGAGTCGGGCGCCTTGCTCACCCACGCCTACGACCAGCCCGAAGTGGTGGCCGGCGCCGGCACGCTGGGCCGCGAGATCGAGCAGCAGGGCGGCCTGCCCGATGCGGTGCTCGTGAGCGTGGGCGGCGGCGGCCTGATCGGCGGCCTGGCCGGCTGGTTCGAAAAGCGCTCCCGCGTGGTCGCGCTGGAGCCCGAGAAGGCGCCTACGCTGTTCCGTGCCCGCGAGGCCGGCGAGCCGGTCGACGTGGAGGTGGGCGGCATCGCGGCCGATTCGCTGGGCGCGCGCCGCATCGGCGCCATTGCCTGGGAAATCACGCAGCAGCAGGTGCAGGACGCGCTGCTGCTGTCCGACGAGTCCATCCGCTCGGCCCAGCAGTGGCTGTGGAAGGAGCTGAAGCTGGCCGTGGAACCCGCCGCTGCGCTGCCGCTGGCGGCGCTGCAGACCGGTGCCTACAAGCCGCGCGCGGGCGAGAAGGTCTGCCTGATCGTCTGCGGGGCGAATGTCGATCCCGCTACGGTCGCCTGACGGCTTCCGGCTTCTCGCAGTTCACCCTCCGGGCCACGCCGACCCTGTCGGCGGGCATCGTCAGCCTGCCGCCTTCGGCCAGCGTACGCCCACCTAAAATCCCCCCATGCTCGACATCACCCTGCTCCGCAAAGACCTGGCCTCCGCAGTGGCCGGCCTCGAAAAACGCAAGAAGAACCAGCCGTACCTCGACGTTTCGGCATTCACCGTGCTCGAAGCCGAACGCAAGACGCTGCAGACCCGCACCGAGGAAATCCAGGCCCGCCGCAACGCGCTGAACAAGCAGATCGGCCCGCTCAAGGCCAAGGGCGAATCGACCGACGCGCTGATGGCCGAAGTGAATGCGCTGAAGGCCGAGCAGGAATCGCAATCCAGGCGCCTCGATGAGATCCAGCCCGAACTGCACGCGCTGCTGCTGGCCGTGCCCAACCTGCCGCACGCCAGCGTGCCGGTGGGCGAGGACGAGACCGGCAACGTCGAGATGCGCCGCTGGGCTCCGAAGGGCGGTGCGGGCGCCAACGCCACGCCGCTGGGCTTCGAGCCCAAGGACCACGTCGACCTCGGCGCGCCGCTGGGCCTGGATTTCGAAACGGGCGCCAAGCTCGCTGGCTCGCGCTTCACCGTCATGAAGGGCCCGATCGCCCGCCTGCATCGCGCGCTCGCGCAGTTCATGCTCGACATCCAGACCGAGAAGCACGGCTACAGCGAGTGCTACGTGCCCTACATCGTCAACGCCGCCACCTTGAGCGGCACCGGCCAGCTGCCCAAGTTCGAGGGCGACCTGTTCGCCGCGAAGAAGGGCGGCCAGGACGGCGAGCCCGCGCCCGACCACTCGGCGCTGTACCTCATCCCTACCAGCGAGGTGCCGCTGACCAATTTCGTGCGCGACGAGGTGGTGCCCGAGTCGCAGTTGCCGATCAAGCTCACCGCCCATACTCCGTGCTTCCGCTCCGAAGCGGGCAGCGCTGGCCGCGACACGCGCGGCATGATCCGCCAGCACCAGTTCGACAAGGTCGAGATGGTGCAGATCGTGCACCCCGAGAAGAGCTACGACGCGCTCGAGCAGATGACCGGCCACGCCGAAGCCGTGCTGCAGGCCCTGGAGCTGCCGTATCGCGTCGTGCTGCTGTGCACCGGCGACATGGGCTTCGGCTCCACCAAGACCTACGACCTCGAAGTCTGGCTGCCCGCGCAGGACACCTACCGCGAGATCAGCTCCGTCTCCAACTGCGAAGCCTTCCAGGCGCGCCGCCTGCAGGCCCGCTTCAAGAACGCGCAGGGCAAGAACGAACTCGTGCACACCCTCAACGGCTCGGGCCTGGCAGTGGGCCGCACGCTCGTGGCCGTGCTCGAGAACCATCAGAACGAAGACGGCTCGATCAACGTGCCCACGGCGCTGCGTCCGTACCTCGGCGGGCTCGAAGTTTTGAAGGCTTGATGGCGAGGGCTTCAAAAGCCCCGTTTTTGTCTGCTAGAATCGCAGGCTCGACAGCACCGGAGAGGTGGCAGAGTGGTCGAATGTACCTGACTCGAAATCAGGCGTACTAGCGATAGTACCGAGGGTTCGAATCCCTCCCTCTCCTCCAAAAAATGACGGCCTGATCCATGTAGAACGTGGATCAGGCCGTTTTCTTTTGGATCGACGGTCTGCCTGCAAGACTCTGCGTACTCCCAGGAAAGGATCCGCCATGAAGCTCCATCCCAGGTTGATTTCCAGCGCCGCTGCGGCGTTGGCGATCCTGTCGATCGCCGCCTGCTCGGTGCCGCAGGCGAAGGATGCCGCCGCGGCGCCCGCCGCGCCCGCAGCGTGTCGCCAGGACGCCGCAGCCGCCCTGACGGGCAAGAGCCGCATCAGCGACGCCGATGCCCGGCAGGCGACAGGCGCGTCCATCGTGCGCCAGATCCAGCCGGGACAGCCCGTGACTATGGACTATCGCCGCGAGCGCGTGACCATCGAGACGGACGCGGCCAGCGGCAAGATCGTCCGCGCCTACTGCGGCTAGTCCGGCTCCTGCCGGTCTCAGCCGTTCGCCGCAGCGCCCGTGCCGGCCTGCGCCGAAGGGCGGGCGGTGGCGGCAGTGGCGACCGCGCCTTCCTTGTCGAGCGAGCACCACGCGGCCTGAGGCTGAGCCTTGCCCGCTTCGAGCGAGCACCATGCAGCCGAGGTCTTGGCGGCCTCCGCCGAGCACCATGCGGCCGAGGTCCTGGTGGCCTCCGCCGAGCACCATGCGGCCGAGGTCCTGGTGGCCTCCGCCGAGCACCATGCGGCCGAGGTCTTGGTGGCCTCCGCCGAGCACCATGCGGCCGAGGTCTTGGTGGCCTCCGCCGAGCACCATGCAGCCGAGGTTCTAGTGGCCTCCGCCGAGCACCATGCAGCCGAGGTCTTGGCGGCCTCCGCCGAGCACCATGCGGCTGAGGCCCTAATGGCCTCCGCCGAGCACCATGCAGCCGAATCCTTCGCAGCCGCCGGCGTCGGCTCGCCGAACTCCTCGGCAAGCAGTCGCTGCATCTGCTGGAAGGCCGCCTCCAGCGCCTTCGCGTCGTCCTCGCCGCGCAGGCCGAGGTATGGGAAGTGATGCAGGAAATATCCGAAGGTGGCTTCGCAATCGGCGGCGTATTTCCTCGTGTCGAGGATGTGCATGTGCCAGAAGCGGTCGACGTCCTGTTCGGGCGCGAGGGTCAGCTCGGGGTGCTTCGCGTGCAGGATCAGGTAGCGCTTGTATGCCACTTCCATCTGGTCCGCGTAGCTTGCCGACCAGCCGTAGCCGTCCTCCTTGCGGGTGGCCTTGAACTTGATCGGCGTCAGGTCGAGCGCGTGGATCGCCGCGATCGTCTGTTCCAGTGGCTTGTTCTGGGTTGAATCGGTCATGAATGCTCCTGTGAAGTTTCGGGGAAGCCCGAGCGAACGTGCCCGGTAACGATTGCCGCGAAGGCGCGGCCTTCAGGCCAGCGCCGACGGGGCAAATTGGGTGCGCAGGTGACGCGCCATGAAATCGCGTGCCTCGTCGGCCGGCACAGGCTTGCACAGCCAGTAGCCCTGGGCTTCGTCGCATCCGTGGCTGTGCAGGTAGTTGAACTGGACGGGCGTCTCCACCCCTTCGGCCACCACCTTCATCCGCAGCCCGTGGGCCAGCGTGATGATTCCGTCGATGAGAGCGCGCGCGTCCGCGTCCTGCGAAAGGTCGTTGATGAAGGAGCGGTCGATCTTGACCGTGGAGAGCGGAAAGTGCTTCAGGTACGACAGCGACGAGTACCCCGTGCCGAAGTCGTCGATGGCCAGGCCTACGCCCATGTCGCGGATGGTCCGCAGCAGTTTTGCCGCGTGCTCGGGGTTCGCCATCATCGCGCTCTCGGTGATCTCCAGCTCGAGCAGCGAAGGATCGAGGCCCGACGACTCCAGGATGGCCTTGACGTCGGCCACCAGCGTGCGGCTCTCGAACTGGCGCGGCGACAGGTTGACGCTGGTCAGCACCTCCGGCAGGCCGTGCTTCTGCCATGCGAGCGCGTCGGCACAGGCTCTTTCCAGCGCCCACTTGCCCATCGACACGATCAGGCCGAGCTCCTCGGCGATCGGAATGAACTGCACCGGCGGGATCATGCCCAGCACCGGATGGCGCCAGCGCATCAGCGCCTCCACGCCGACGATGCGCTGCGTCTGCAGGTTCATCTTCGGCTGGTAGTGCATTTCCAGCTCGCCGCGCTCCAGGGCGTGGCGCAGGGCGCTTTCCAGCATGAGCTGCTCGGTGCTCTGCGCGTTCATCTTCGCCGCGTAGAAGCGGTAGGTGTTGCGGCCCTTTTCCTTGGCGCGGTACATGGCGGTGTCGGCGTTCTTCAGCAGCGTCTCGGCATCGCCGCCGTTCTCCGGGTAGATGCTCACCCCCACGCTGGCGCTCACATGCAGCTCGCGGCCTTCGATGATGAAGGGCTCGGCGCAGCGGTCCAGCACCTTCTCGGCCAGCACCGCGGCGTCGTTCGCGCTGTCGAGGTTTTCCATCAGCAGCACGAATTCGTCGCCGCCGAAGCGCGCCACCACGTCGCTGTCGTGCAGCAGCTTCCTCAGGCGCTTGCCGCAGGTCTTGATCATCTCGTCGCCCACGCCGTGGCCGAGCGTGTCGTTGATGTGCTTGAAGCGGTCCAGGTCGACGAACATCACGGCGAACTGCTTCTGCTGGCGGTTGCTGCGCCTGATGGCCCGGGCCAGCTCGTGCTGCAGCGCCGAGCGGTTGAGCAGCCCCGTCAGCTCGTCGTGGCTGGCCATGAAGCGCAGGGTCTTCTCGGCCTGCTTGCGCTGCCGGTACTGGACGATCTGCAGTGCGATGACGCGCAGCGACTCCAGCGTCTCGGCGTCCGCGACGTACGGACTGGCGCCGAAGAGTTCCAGCGCCGTGGTCGCTTCGGGCGCGACCATGGGTACCACCAGGCCGGTGGTCAGCCCCGCCTCGCGCGCCATCGCGTCGCGGGTGAAGTGGCTCGGCGATGCCTGCGTGTCGATGCGCACGACGCTGCCGATTCCCCACGCGCGGCCCAGCGAGCCTTCGCCGGAGCGGTAGGTGAGCAGGCGGCTGGCCTCGACGAAGCCCCGCACCGCCGGGTCGTTGTCCACATGCCAGGCCACGGCGCAATGGGCCAGGCCGTCCTCGCCGACGCTCCACAGCGCGCCGCAGTCCCAGCGCAGGTCGGTGCATATCGCTTCAAGGGCCAGCGCGATCACCGTCTCGGTCCTGCCGTCACCGGCCAGCAGGCGCGCGATCTTGTATTCGAGCTTCTGGCGCAGCGCATCCTTGCGCGGCCGCGTGGCGTCGCGCACCGTGCCGCGCACCAGCCTCCTGCCCGCGTCTTCGCCCGACTGCGCGATGACATGCAGCCAGCGTTCGGTGCCGTCGGGCAGGCAGAGCCTGTGCTCGAACTCGCTGCGCTCGGTGGACTGGGACGCCAGCGCGATCTGCCGCTCGACCGTGCCGCGCTCCATGTTCGGCACGCGCGAGAGCAGGGCGTGCAGGTCCAGCGGCAAGGGGTCGTCGGCAAAGCCCAGGATGCGCCGCGCCTCCTCGGAGCATTGCAGCGCGCCGGTTTCGGGGTCGAGCGTCCAGCTGCCCAGGCTGGCCAGGTGCTGCGCGTCCTCGAGCTGCCGCTCGCTCGCGCGCAGGTGGCTGGTCATCTCGTCCGCCAGGACCTGGGCCCGGCTGCCCGTGGTGGCCAGCGACAGCATGATGCCGGCCAGCAGCGTGCTGGTGGCGAGGCCGCCCAGGAACACGAGCCACGGTATGGTCTTGTCCAGCGGGCCGAGGATCTGGCTCTCGTCCTGCTTCACCTCGACCACCCAGGAGCGGCCGCCCAGCTCGAAGCCGAGCGTGCGCTCCAGGCTGTTCGCGGGTTCGGCAACGGGCTTGGCGATGGTGGCGCTGTCGAACAGCAACTGCCGGTCGCTGAACGCGATCGGCGTCACGAACCTGGTTTCGATGCGCGTTCCGATCGGTCCCCGGCCCGGACCGGCGTCGGCCAGGCGCAGGCGCAGCGTCTTCGCGGCCTCGATGCTGATCACGTCGCGCAGCATGCCCGTGATGCTGAAGCCCGCGCCCACCGAGCCCATGTAGGCCTGGCGCCGCTGCTCCAGCGTATCGACCGGCATCTTCGGGCGGTACACCGGCAGCCGCATCGCCAGCCCGACGTCCGAGCCGCGGCCCGCGATGCGGATCTTGCGGCCGGAGGTGACGAGCCCGCCGGTGTCGCGCCCCTGTTCGAGCGCGTCGCCGCGGTCGGGCATGGCGCCCAGGTCGTTGCCCAGCAGTTTCTCGTTGCCCGCCAGCGGCTCGATGAAGGCCAGCGGGTAATAGATATCCCGCGTGCCGCCCGGCTTGATGGCGAAGCCGGAGCTGACGGCCGCGTCGAGGCTGTCGTCGCCGCGAACCTGCTCCTCGAAGATCTGCTTGTCCTCCGGCATGACGCGGGGCGCGTAGTTGACTGCCTGGAAGCCGGGGTAGGCGCTCGGCAGGTTCAGGCCCGAGACGTAGTCCCGGAAGTCGCTGCGGGTCACTCCCTCCGAGGTATTGAAGCGCGCGCGCAGGCCGATCAGGACGGCGATGTAGTCGTCGAACCGGCCTTCGACCTTCCGCGCCAGATCGAGGGCGGTAGCGTCGAAGCGCGTCCGCGCGCTGCGCCCGATTTCCTGATGGGCATAAATTCCGAGGGCGATCGACAGCGCCGTGCCGAGTATGAAGATCACAACCGGCAGGCGAATCCTGGCCCAGATGGACAAAGACATGGTTCGATCCTGTCGCTAGTGCAAGCCGGATGGCTCCGAGTGCCCCACAGTGTGGCACGGGAGCGGACGCAACGGTTTCAATTGGGAACAATTCACTCGTAATTCTGTAATGTTGGGTAAGGAGTTCTTAATTGTTAATTCTTAAGATTTAAATTTGTCTGGCGCCAAAGCTTTTGACCCGGGTCAAAAGACCGCTCCTGGGTACCTCGGAAAGCGGCCTCCTGCCTGGAATGCCTGCGACGGCACCGCAACGGCGCGACGAAGCATCCGCCCGGCCTTCAATGGTCGGAGGTGCTGTATTTCGGTCTGTGGAACCGCGCCGAATTCGAGGCGAACAAGGATCGGCAGTAGCAGCCGGCGGGCAGGCTTCAGGCGGCCGCCGATCGGCGCGTCACCGTGCCCGGGAATTCCTCCACCGACGCGAGCAGCGGCGTCGCCTTCAGGCACAGGATCCGCGCCTCGCGGCCATCGCGTGCCCGCTCGAGGCAGAGCGCGACAGCATGGGCGTCGTCGGGCTGCAGCCGCCAGAACTGCCAGCCGGTGGCGTCGTCGTCCTCCAGGGCGTGTCCGAATCCGATGGCCTGGCTGCCGCTTCCGTCCAGGTCGAAGGAAAAGCGGTCCAGCGGAATCGAAAGGCCCATGCCGCGCGCCTTGATGTAGCTTTCCTTGAGCGTCCACAGATCCCAGAAGCGCGACGGCTGCTGCGCGGCTGGAAGCTGCTGCAGCGCCTGCGCCTCCTTCGCCGAGAAGAAATGCCCGGCGACCTCCAGCGGCGCGTTCCTTGCCGTGTGCTCGACGTCCACGCCCACTTCGCGCTCCACCGCCAGCGCTGCCACCACGAGCGACGCGCTGTGCGAAATGTTGAAGCGGATGCGCTGCGCCTGCGGCAGCGCATTGGCGATCCGCGGGCGACCGTATTCGTTGTTCTCGAAGCGCCAGTCCGCTGGAGCGACCTGGGGAACGTAGCGCGAGAGCAGCGAGCGGATCAGCCCTCGTGTCATCAGATGGCGGCGCCTGTCCCGGGCGAAATGAAAACGCCCGTGCTTCTCCCGCTCCTCGGTCGTCAGGAGGGCCATGATGGCCGCGTCGCCGGCGGGGTCGTCCTGTTCAGGCACGTACAGGTGCCAGAGGTGGACCTGGTGCGCATCGATCTGCAATTGCATGCGCAGGATTCTGGCCTGCCCCGGCGGCGTCCGGCCCTCGCCCGATTCAGCCCGGCTTAAGTTTGCCGGTCCATACTGGAGCCGACGGTCCGCTGGCGTTGGTAGAGGTTGCCACTGGCACCCGCGCCGCTTGATGCGGGCGGTTCCTCGAGGCCGGCGATCGTCACGTCTTCCTTGCCGCCTGCGCTAAGCGCGGGCGGCTTCCCCCAGCCAGTTCGGCTCGTTGGACGTATCCGGAAAGCCCGAGTCGTCCACGGTCCCGGTGCCAGCCATCGGCTGCACGGCCGCGTGCCGCAGCTCGTAGCCCCGGCCGTACACCGAGTGCAGCACGAACTCGTTCGCCTTGTGCAGCGAGAGCTTGCGGCGGATGTTCGCCACGCAGCAGTCGAGCACCCGGCTCTTGCGCTCGACGCGCGAATCCGGCCACAGCGAACCCAGCAGCCAATCGCGCTCCAGCAGCTGTCCGGCGTTGCGGAACAGCAGCAGCGCCAGTTCGAACTCGCGCGGCTTCAGGCGGATTTCCTCGCCCTTGCGCACCACCACCTTGCGGTTGCCGATGAAGCGGTAGTCGCCGAACAGCGCGCTCGTCGCCTGCGGATGCAGCAGCGTGTCGTTGCGCCGCAGCGCCTCGCGAACGCGCAATTCCACCTCGAAATCGTCGACCGGCAGCACCGCGAAATCGATGCCCGGACCCTTCGACTCGGGCTCGGCGGCCGACAGCACCTCGGCCAGCAGCTCGCGCTGCAGCGCATTGGCGACCAGGAAGATCGGCACCCGCAGCGCCTGGCACATCGAGGTCAGCACCGGCCACGCGCCTTCGTCCTTCAGCACCACCAGCAACAGGTCGAAGTGGTTGGTGCCGTGCGTCGCCGCATGCAGGAAGTCGGCGCTGTTGTCGAACGAAACCGGCGTGCAGCCCATCAGGCGCAGCTTCTGGCCCCACGCGCGCGTCTGGGCTTCGTCGCAACCCACCATGGCCACCTGCCGCGCGTCGCCGCGAGCATCGTTGTTCATGTCGAAAGCTTCCATGTGTTGGTGGCGGCGGTGGGTGATGAGGGTTGCCCGCGTTCAGCGCTCGCCGGCGCGTGGCAGCTTCCAGCCGATGCCGGCGTTGAATCCCCAGTCCCGCCCCGCGCTGGCGAGGGTCATGCCCCAGGCAGTCCGCCCGTCATCCGAAAGAGTCCTGAAGCCCAGGCTCACCGCCGTGTAGCCCCTGTAGCTGCCGAAGGCGAGGCCCTCGGTCTTCTCGCCGGGCTGGAGGGCGGGCACGTAGGCGGCCGTCATCGCCACGGCCATGGCGGTGCCCGAATAAGCGACGCGCTCAACGTCGCGCAGCACCGCGCCCGTCTGGCTCAGCTGGCCGACGTTGACCGCGTCTGCCGGCTGCACGCCCGGCGCCAGGTTGGAGATCGCCACGCCCCCGGCAGCGCCCGCCGTGCCGTGCCCGACGGCGGCGCACAGCCACAGCGCGACCAGCAGCGCCGCCCGCACGCGCTCAGCCCGCCGCGAGGCGGTTGCCCGAGCCCGCCTGCGTCTTGCGCACGCCGTCCGGTCCGTAGAACAGCTGCGCACTGGCCTGCAGGAAGTGCAGTGCCTGTTGGGTGAAATCGAGATGCGCGTAGACCATCGAGCCGTTGCGCAGGTTGTGGCCGCGCGCCTGCCCGGCCAGTTCCAGCAGTTCCTCCCAGGCCTGCCGCGCCTGCGGGCCGGCAGCGGCGGCGGCCGCATCGGCGCCCTCGCGGCCGGGCCCGAAGCCCAGTGCTGCCTGCAGCGCCTCGCGCTGCGCGTCGAGTTCGGCCATGCGGTCCAGCAGCACGGTCTTTTCCGCGGCGATGGCCGCCAGGTCGGTGAAGCTGCCGCCCGACATGGCCTCGGCCTCGCGGTCGAGCACCGATACGAATTCCTCGATGCAGGCGGCCTCGGCGCGCAGGTGGGCCAGCAGGTCGGACTGCTGCTTTCTCATTCGCCTTCGCCCTTCTTCACGTCCTGACCGTTGCCCGCGGGCGCATCGGGCGCGCCGGGCGTGAGCAGGTCGCGCACGCTGGCCAGCAGGCCGTCGGCGATGCGTTCGGGGCGGATCTGGTAGCGCCCCGCGCGGATGTCCTCGCGGATCGCCGCCACGCGGGCCGCGTCGAAATCGCTGGCGGCGCCCGCGGCGCTGGGCAGCGAGTGGACGTGCGCCGACGGGGCCGGTGCCGCCGCCTTCGCGGTGCGCTGGGCGGCGTCGGCGCCGGCCGAAGCGGTCGTGCCTGCCGTACCGGCGGTGGCTGGCGTCGTTCGGTGAAGGGACGTGGCCGAGGGGGCGGGTTGATCGATTTTCAAGATGATTCCTCAGGGGCTGACCCGTATATCGGCAGCCCGCGCAAGAACTTTAGGAATGGCGTGCATGGCGGCTCTTGTGCGGCGCGTCATTGCGCCAGCCGGATCTGCCCCTCTTCGTCCGCCACGCCGCTGACCAGCCGGCCGTCCAGCGTCCTGGCCTGTACCACGGCGCCTGCAGCCGCTCCGGTCATGGCCTTGGCCTCGGTGCTGATGACGAAGCCCTGGCCCTGCGCCACCACCTTCACCGCCTGCCCCTGCTGGATGACGGTGACGCCGCGCAGCAGCTCCTTGCGCAGCGGCGCGCCGGGCGCCACGCGGTTGGCCGTGACCACGCCGGCGAGCTCGGCCGCGCTGGTGACGATGGAGCGCGGCAGTCGCGTGAGGTCGCCGGTGCGCTCCGCGACGTCGCCCGCGCCCAGCGGCCGGCCCGCATCGATCGCGCGCGCGGCCACGAAATAGCTGCCTTCCACCGCGACGTGCGCCTGCACGAAGCGCGTCCAGGGCCGCTCCGTCTGGCAGCGAACGCCCACCGAGACGCGGCCCCACGGCTTCGCGCCCGGCGGCAGGAAGGCCTCGGGCGCGTCGCATGCGGGCAGGGCCGAGGTGCCGCGGCCTTCCAGGCTGATCGTCACCTTGCCCGGCAGCCCGGCCGATTGCGCCTGCAGGTATTTCTCGATGACCGCGTCGGCGGAAGCAGCGCCTTCGGCTGCGCCTGCTGCGCTGGCCGCGCAGCAGCACGACAGCGCCAATGCCGCTGCGGGCAGCACGGTGCGCAGTGCGTGGTCGCGAAGCTCGGCAAGCGTTGGAAGGGTCATCGGATATGTGTGGGTGGTGGCTTCGGCGGCGGTGCGTCACACAGGAGCAACGCATTCCGCCGCACGGAAATTCTAGAAATCCGTGCGGCTATCGAAGTTGCGAGCAGCAGGCGAAAACCCCCTTTGTTCGGGCGATTGCAAAAGCGGCTCGTGCATAGACTCGCTTTCCATCTGTCGCTGCGCCCCGCGCACTGGCGACGCCTCAACGGATGGAACAAACATGCTCGACAAGCTGGATGCGGCGCTTCGCTTCAACCGCGAAGCCCTCAACCTCCGCGCGGAACGCCAGGAGGTCCTCGCGGCCAACATCGCCCATGCGGACACGCCCAACTACAAGGCGCGCGACTTCGACTTCAGCGCACGCCTGAGCGACGCCGTGGAGCGCGGCCGCGCGTCGCAGTCGATGTCGCTGGCCACCACCTCGTCGCGCCATCTCGCGGGACAGGCGCAGGCCATGCCCGACAAGGACCTGCTCTACCGCGTGCCCAACCAGTCCAGCCTCGACGGCAACACCGTCGAGATGGACGTCGAGCGCATCGCCTTCGCCGACAACGCGCTGCGCTACGAATCGAACCTCACCGTCATCAACGCGAAGATCAAGTCGCTGCTCTCTGCGGTGCAGCAGTAAGCAGCCAGAGCCCGTTCCATGCCCTTCAACAGCACCTCCATGAACATCTTCAACGTGGCCGGCTCGGCCCTGACCGCGCAGTCGCAGCGCATGAACGTGACCGCGAGCAACATGGCCAACGCCGAGAGCGTGGCCGGCCCCGACGGCATGCCCTACCGCGCGAAGCAGGTCGTGTTCCAGGTCGCTCCCTCGTCGTACGGCGCCGGGGACATCGGCGGCGTCAAGGTGGCCGGCGTGGTGGAAGACCCGTCCCCGCCGAAGCTCGTGTTCGACCCCAAGAGCCCGCACGCCAACGCCGAAGGCTACGTGGCGATGCCCAACGTCAACGTGGTCGAGGAGATGACCAACATGATCTCCGCCTCGCGCAGCTACCAGGCCAACGTCGAAGTGCTCAACACCGCCAAGACGCTGATGGTCAAGACGCTGACCCTCGGCCAGTAACTCCCCAAGTCCCGCAAGACGCACAAGAAAGAACAGGCACGAACGCGCCATGGCCATTTCCGATACCTCGTCCATCACCGGACAGAACGCCGCCTCCGCGGTTGGCGGCAACAGCAGCACCTCGAACGTCGACAGCGAGCAGCGCTTCCTGAAGCTGCTGGTCACGCAGCTGAACAACCAGGACCCGCTCAACCCGATGCAGAACGCCGAGCTCACCTCGCAGCTGGCGCAGATGAGTACCGTCAGCGGCATCGAGAAGCTCAACAGCACGCTCTCGGGCCTGGTGAACCAGACCAGCTCCAACCAGCTGCTGCAGGCCACTTCGCTGATCGGCTACAACGTGCTGTCGCCGGGCGATTCGCTCACCACCAAGGAGCCCGAGGCAGGCAAGGAGCCCGCGTCGCAGGCCTTCGCCGTCGAACTGCCGGGCACGGCCTCCGACGTCGACATCAAGATCGTCGATTCCACCGGCAAGGTCGTGCGCACCATCAACGCCGGCTCCATGACCGAAGGCGTCAACGCCGTCACCTGGGATGGCAAGGACGACACGGGCGCCGTGGTGCCCGCGGGCGCCTACCGCTTCACCGTGGACGCAAGCAACAGCGGAACCACCGTGAAGGCCACGGCGCTCACTTTCTCGCAGGTGGCGGCGGTCAAGCAGGGCGCTGCCGGCGTCACGCTCGAACTGATGACGGGCAGCAACATCAGCCTGTCCGACGTGCGCCTGTTCCTCTGAGCGTCTTCTTTCCCTTCCTCTTCGCATCCAACGCAAACGCGCCGCATCCAACGGCAGACAAGGAACCATCATGGCTTTTTCCCAGGGCATCAGCGGACTCGGCGTGGCCGCGGCCAACCTCGACGTCATCGGCAACAACATCGCCAACTCGGGCACCGTCGGCTTCAAGTCGGCCGCCGCAACCTTCCAGGACGTGTACGCCGGCTCGCGCGTCGGCCTGGGCGCTTCGGTCTCCGGCGTGACGCAGAACTTCTCGCAGGGCGTGACCCAGTCGAGCAGCCGCCCGCTGGACGTGGCCATCCTCAACGGCGACGGCTTCTTCCGCCTGACCAGCGCCACTGGCGAAGTCATGTACTCGCGCAACGGCCAGTTCACGCGCGACAAGGACGGCTACATCGTCAACGCCTCGGGCCTGCGCCTCACCGGCTTCGGCGCGAACGCCAACGGCGGCATCAGCGGCGGCACGCCGGCGGCCATCCAGATTCCGACCACGCCCATGACGCCCAAGGCCACGACCGGCATCGACGCCGAGTTCAACCTCGACGCGCGCAAGACCGCGCCCACCAAGACGCCCTTCAACGCGGCCGATTCCGATACCTTCAACTACTCGAACGCCGTCGGCCCCATCTACGACTCGCTGGGCAACCCGCATGACGTGTCCGTCTACTTCGTGAAGAACGCGACGCCCGCCAACACCTGGAGCGTGTACGGCACGGCCGACGGTGCGGCGCTGAACGCCGGCGCCGCGCTCGGCACCCTGACCTTCGACTCGGCCGGCAAGATGACCGCGCCGGCCAGCGGCCAGCTGAGCCTGGGCACGCTCAACCTCACCAACGGCGCCGCGGCACTCACTCCCACGCTCGACATCTCGGGCACCACGCAGTTCGGCGCCGCCAACGCCATGAGCAAGCTCGCGCAGGACGGCTACCGCTCGGGCGAGCTCACCTCTTTCTCGATCAACGCCGACGGCACCATCACCGGCAAGTTCTCCAACGAGCAGACCAAGCTGCTGGGCCAGGTCGTGCTGTCCTCCTTCGCCAACCCGAACGGCCTGGAGCCCAAGGGCAACAACGTGTGGGCCGAGACGCAGGCCTCGGGCAACCCGCTCACCGGCACGCCGGGCGAGGGCACCAAGCTCGGCTCGCTGCAGTCGGGCGCGCTGGAGGCATCCAACGTCGACCTCACCTCCGAGCTGGTCAACCTCATCGTCGCGCAGCGCAACTACCAGGCCAATGCGCAGACGGTGAAGACGCAGGACCAGGTCATGCAGACGCTCATGAACATCCGCTGAGGCGGCGCCCCAGAAAGACTGACACCAGGAGCACCCAGTGGATCGCATGTTGTACGTCGCCATGAGCGGCGCCAAGCAGGTCATGGAACAGCAGGCCGCCGTCGCCAACAACATGGCGAACGTCTCGACGCCGGGCTTCCGCGCGCAGATCGCCAACTTCCGCGCGGTGCCGGTGGTCGGCGAGGAGGCGCCCACTCGCGCCTTCGTGGCGGCCACCACGCCCGGCGCCGACTTCACCCACGGCCCACTCACCGAGACCGGCCGCGCGCTCGACGTGGCCGTGAGCGGCCAGGGCTGGCTGGTGGTGCAGACGCCCGACGGCGGCGAGGCCTACACCCGCGTGGGCAACCTGCAGATCGGCGCCGACGGCCAGCTCACCACCATGGGCGGGCGCCCGGTGGTGGGCGACAACGGCGCGCTGACAGTGCCGCCGGGCTCCACGGTGAGCATCGCCGCCAACGGCCTGGTGGGCGCGCGCGACGCGGCCTCCACCACGCTCACGGGCATTGCCGAAGTCGGCCGCCTGAAGCTGGTCAATCCGCCGGTCGCCGAACTGGAGCGCGGCGAGGACGGCCTGTTCCGCATGCGCGCCGGCCAGCCGCCGGCCGAGGCCGACGAGGCCGTCACGCTGGTCAGCGGCGTGGTGGAAGGCAGCAACGTCAACCCGGTCGAGACGATGGTGGCCATGATCGCCAACGCACGCAGCTTCGAGATGCAGATGAAGTCGCTGCAGACGGCCGACACCAACGCGCAGTCCGCCAACAAGCTGCTGGCCTACGGCTGATGCGCGCTCTCCTTCTCGCAACCTCTTCCGCAGGACTTCCAGAAAAATGATCCGCTCCCTCTACATCGCCAAGACCGGCCTCGACGCGCAGCAGACGCAGCTCGACGTGGTCTCCAACAACCTCGCCAACGTCGGCACCACCGGCTTCAAGCGCAGCCGCGCCGTGTTCGAGGACCTCGTCTACCAGAACCTGCGCCAGGTCGGCGGCCAGTCGTCGGACCAGACGCGCCTGCCCTCGGGCCTGCAGGTCGGCACCGGCGTGCACGTGGTCGCCACCGAGCGCATCCACTCGCAGGGCAACCTCACCAAGACCGACAAGCCCACCGACGTGGCCATCAGCGGCGGCGGCTTCTTCCAGGTGCTGATGCCCGACGGCACCACCTCGTACACCCGCGACGGTTCGTTCCAGACCGACCGCGACGGCCAGCTGGTCACCGCCAGCGGCTTTCCCGTGCAGCCGGCCATCACCGTGCCGGCCAATGCCACCAGCATCACCGTGGGCCGCGACGGCATCGTCTCGGTGGTGCAGGCGGGCAGCACCAACACCGTTCAGATCGGCCAGTTGCAGCTCGCCACCTTCGTCAACCCCACCGGCCTGCAGAGCCTGGGCGAGAACCTGTATGCCGAGACCGACGCATCGGGCGCTCCCAACCAGGTGAACCCCGGCGTCGACGGCGCCGGCACGCTGAGCCAGGGCTATGTCGAGGCCTCCAACGTGAACGTGGTGGAAGAGCTGGTCAACATGATCGCCACCCAGCGCTCGTACGAGATCAACAGCAAGGCGGTCCAGACCTCGGACCAGATGCTGCAGCGCCTGGCCCAGCTGTGAGCGTGATGGTGGTGACGATGTTGCAGGCGTTGCGTCTTCTTTGCCGCAGTGCGGCCGACGCGAGGACGCGGCTGCTGCCGCTGCTCGCCGCCGCCGTGCTGGCCACCGGCTGCGCGCAGGTTCCGCGCGAGCCGCTGGTGCACCAGCCGATGACGGCGCGCTCCGACAACTACGCGGCGGTGCAGACGCGGCGATCGCCCGGTGCGATCTTCCAGGACGGCCCCGGCGCGAATGCGCTCTTCGAAGACCGCCGCCCGCGCAACGTCGGCGACATCCTCACCATCGTCATCAGCGAGAAGGTCAACGCCACCAAGAACTCGGGCGCCAACGCGAGCCGCACCGGCAGCACCGCCAGCGTGTTCGCAGTCATTCCCAAGCTCATCGGCGGCCTGCTCGACGGGCAGGACGCCAAGCTCTCGGGCACCAACTCGCTCAACGCCAAGGGCGGCGCCAACGCCAACAACACCTTCAACGGCGTGATCACGGTCACGGTGACGGACGTGATGAGCAACGGCAACCTGCTGGTCAGCGGCGAGAAGCAGATGGGCATCAACCAGGGCACGGAGTTCATCCGCTTCTCGGGCGTGGTGAACCCGCGCACCGTCTCGGGCAACAACACCGTGCCCTCCACATTGGTGGCCGATGCACGCATCGAGTACTCGGCCAAAGGCTATATCGACGAGGCGCAGCACATGGGCTGGATGCAGCGCTTCTTCCTCAACGTCATGCCGTTCTGAACATGGAAAACCCCCAGGCTTCGCGCACTTCGTGTCGCTTCTCCAACCCCCTTGCAGGGGGCGATGCCTGCGGCCCGGCAAAGCCGGTTCCGCGGTGGTCCTGGATTCACCCCCAGGCTTCGCGCACTCCGTGTCGCTGCGCCCACCCCCTTGCAGGGGGCGATGCCTACGGCCCGGCAAAGCCGGTTCCGTGGCATCCCGCGAATTTTCGGGCTCGCTTGCGCATCGCGGCGCTGGCGGTGCTCGGTTGCTTGTTGTTTGTTCCTGCTCATGCGGAGCGGCTCAAGGAGCTGGCGAGCATTCAGGGCGTGCGCGACAACCCGCTGATCGGCTATGGGCTGATGGTGGGTCTCGACGGCACGGGCGACCAGACGATGCAGACGCCGTTCACCACGCAGAGCCTGAACAACATGCTGCAGCAGCTGGGCATCACGATTCCGCAGGGCGTGAACATGCAGCTGAAGAACGTGGCGGCGGTGATGGTCACGGCCACGCTGCCTTCGTTCGCGCGGCCGGGGCAGAACATCGACGTGACGGTGTCTTCCATGGGCAATGCGAAGAGCCTGCGCGGGGGAACGCTGCTGATGACGCCGCTGAAGGGCGTGGACGGCATGACGTATGCCGTGGCGCAGGGGAACATGGTGGTGGGCGGCGCGGGTGCGTCGGCCAACGGAAGCAAGGTGCAGGTCAACCAGCTCAGCTCGGGGCGCATTCCCGGCGGGGCGCTGGTGGAGCGCACGGTGGAGTCGCCCGTGGGCGCGGAGGGCACGTTCTCGATCGAGCTGAACCGCTCCGACTTCGGCACCACGCAGCGCGCGGTGGATGCGATCAACCGGCAGTTCGGCTCGGGCACGGCCGAGGCCATCGATGCGCGCTCCATCCGCGTGCGCGCGCCGGAGCCGCAGCAGCGTGTGGGTTTCCTCGCGCGGCTCGAAGATCTCGAGGTGACGCCGACGCAGGCCGGTGCCCGCGTGGTGGTGAACGCCCGCACGGGCTCCGTGGTGATGAACCAGGCCGTCCGCGTGAAGGACTGCGCCATCGCGCACGGCAACCTGTCGGTGGTCATCAACACCGAGCCGGTCATCAGCCAGCCGGGCGCGTTCTCCGGTGGCAGCACCGTGGCGGCTCAGACCTCCCAGATCTCGGTCAACCAGGGCGGCGGCGCGATCCAGATGGTGCGCGGCGGCGCCTCGCTGTCGGACGTGGTCAAGGGGCTCAACAGCCTGGGCGCGAATCCGCAGGACCTGGTGTCCATTCTCCAGGCCATGAAGTCGGCCGGCGCCCTGAGCGCCGAGCTCGAAATCATCTGACGGGGCCGGGGCGATGACGGTATCGGCCAACGACCGGAGTGGCGCGCTCGACCAGCGTTTCGCGCTCGACGTGCAGGGCGTCGACGCCCTGCGCCGCACGGTGCGCAGCTCGCCTGAAGAAGGGCTGCAGCAGGTCTCGCGGCAGTTCGAGGCACTGTTCATGAACATGGTGCTCAAGAGCATGCGCGAGGCGACGCCGTCGAGCGGCCTCTTCGACAGCCAGGACCAGAAGGTGTACCTGTCGATGTTCGACCAGCAGCTCACGCAGAACCTCTCGGGGCGCGGCGTGGGGTTGGCCGAGGCGATGCTTGCGCAGCTGCGCCGCAGCATGCCGTCGGGCCCGCCCGACGCGCAGGCCGATGCGGAGATCGGCGTGAGGCCGATGCAGCTGGAGCCGCTCGCGCCAGGTTTTCCCCTGGGTGCGCGCGCGGGCATTCCGATCGGTTCGGCGCCCGTCGCCTCGACCGCGCGCACCGCGGACCTCGGCATCTACCAGTTCAACAGCGACCGGCGCACGCAGGGCGCGAACACCGGATCGCTGCAGGGGCAGGTCGACGAATTCGTGGGCCGCATGGGCGCATCCGCGCAGGCCGCGAGCACGGCCAGCGGCGTGCCCGCGCCGCTGATCCTCGCGCAGGCCGCGCTCGAGTCGGGCTGGGGCAAGCGCGAGATCCGCGCCGACGACGGCACGCAGAGCTTCAACCTGTTCGGCATCAAGGCAGACCGCGGCTGGAAAGGCGCGACGGTCGAGACCACGACCACCGAGTATGTCGACGGCGAGCCGCAGAAGGTGCGCGCGAAGTTCCGCGCCTACGGCTCGTACGAGGAAGCCTTCACTGACTACGCACGCTTCATCACCCGCAACCCGCGCTACGCGAACGTGCTGGCGACCGACGACCCGAACGAGGCGGCCCACGGCCTGCAGCGCGCGGGCTACGCGACCGACCCGCGCTACGGCGAGAAGCTGGTTCGCATCATGCAGAAATTCGGCTGAGCCGCCACAGCGCTCGCCGCACCAAGGAAAAGCCATGGCAGAGACCGCAGCAGCAACCGCAATCCGGCACGCACAGGCGCCGCAACCTCAGGGCGCGGGCACGCGCCTGGAGGTGGTGACCTTCAAGCTTGGCGAAGAGGAATACGGCATAGACATCCAGAAGGTGCAGGAGCTGCGCGGGTACGACGCGGTGACGCGGATCGCGAACGCGCCGGAGTACATCAAGGGGGTGGTGAACCTGCGGGGGATCATCGTTCCGATCATCGACATGCGCATCAAGTTCAAGCTGGGCGAGCCGACGTACGACCAGTTCACGGTGGTGATCGTGCTGAACATCGGAGGTCGTGTGGTGGGGATGGTGGTGGACAGCGTGTCGGACGTGATCACGCTGACGGGGGAGCAGATCAAGCCGGCGCCGGAGATGGGATCGGTGCTGGACGCGGACTACCTGATCGGGCTGGGCACGCTGGAGGAGCGGATGCTGATCCTGGTGGACATCGACCGGCTCATGTCCAGCGAGGAGATGGGACTGGTCGAGAAGATGGCCGCCTGAGCGTCCGATCCGGGCCCGAACCCACACAACCACGAGACAGAGGTTCCGACAGGAGACACGGACATGATGAAGAACTGGACGGTCGGACGGCGCATGGGCGTCGTCTTCGCATGCGTGCTGGCGCTGGTGGTGCTCATCGCGGGCATCGGCGTGCTCCGGCTGCAGGCCGTGGGTGATGCGACCCAGGCGATGGCCGGCGCCTCGCTGGCCAAGGAGCGGCTTGCGGCCGCATGGCAGCTGGCCACCAACACCAACAGCGTGCGCACCTTCTCGCTGCTCAAGAGCGAAGACCCGGCGGTACAGGCCTATCTGCAGAAGAACATCTCGGCCACCAGCGCCATCATCACCGAAACGCAGAAGAAGCTCGAAGCCGTGCTGGCCTCGCCCGAAGAACTGGCGCTGAGCGCCGACATCAAGAAGAAGCGCGGCGAATACATCGAGCTACGCAACCAGATCCTCAAGCTCAAGGCCGACGGCCGCAAGGACGAGGCGGCGAAGCTGACCGACGCGCAGCTCATGCCCGCGCTGGACGCCTACGACGCGAGCATTCGCGCCATGGTGAATTACCAGCAACGGGAGATCGACAGGACCGCCGCCGCCATCGACACGCAATACCGCTCGGGCCGCATCTGGATCGTGGCGCTTGCCGCCTTCGCGCTGGTCGCCGGCACGGCGACCGCATGGCTGCTCACGCGCAGCATCGTGGAGCCGATCGGCGAGGCACTGCTGATCGCCGAGACGGTGGCCGCGGGCGACCTGAGCAAGGAATTCGAGACCGAGCGCGGCGGCGACTTCGGCCGGCTGCTGCGCGGCATGGGCGACATGGAAGACACGCTCACCGACCTGGTGACGCGTATCAAGGCATCCACCGATTCGATCGCGGTGGCTTCGCGGCAGATCGCTGCGGGGAATCAGGATCTTTCGTCGCGCACGGAGCAGCAGGCCAGCTCGCTGGAGCAGACGGCTGCTTCGATGGAAGAGCTGACCTCGACGGTCAAGCAGAACGCGGACAACGCGCGGCAGGCCAATCAGCTGGCCATGTCCGCGTCCGAAGTCGCCGTCAGAGGCGGCAGCGTCGTGTCCCAGGTCGTCGACACCATGGGCTCGATCAATGCCTCGTCCAAGAAGATCGTGGACATCATCGGCGTGATCGACGGCATCGCGTTCCAGACCAACATCCTGGCACTCAACGCTGCTGTTGAAGCTGCTCGAGCAGGTGAACAAGGCCGTGGCTTTGCCGTCGTCGCTTCGGAAGTCCGCAGCCTGGCCCAAAGATCCGCAACAGCAGCCAAGGAGATCAAGACCCTGATCGGCGACTCGGTCGAGAAGGTCGAGGAAGGCAGCAAGCAAGTGGAAGAAGCCGGCCGCACGATGGACGAGATCGTCGGCAGCGTCAAGCGCGTGACCGACATCATGGGCGAGATCACCGCGGCGAGCCAGGAGCAGACCTCGGGCATCGAGCAGATCAACCAGGCCATCACGCAGATGGACCAGGTGACGCAGCAGAACGCCGCACTGGTCGAGGAAGCCTCCGCCGCCGCCCAGTCGCTGCAGGAGCAGGCCGACAGCCTCGTGCGCGCGGTCAGCACTTTCAAGCTCGACGCGCAAGAGGAAGCCCTGCCGGCCTGAAGACCCATGCGCACGCGTATCAGTCCCAGGCGAGCCCTGCGCATCGGCGCGCGCTTCGCCATCCTGCTGCTCCTGCTCGCGATCGCCCTGAGTCTCGGCTTCCAGGCCGGCGCGGGCTACGAGTGGGCGCAGCAGACAGTGTTCGTGCTCGGCGTGGCGGCCTTGTTGACCGCCGTCGCCGTCGTCTGGCTCGTCATGCGATCGGTCACGCGTTCCACCCATGACGCAGCCAAGGTGTCCGACCGGCTGGACCGGCTGCTCGAGCACGTCAACACGAAGATTTCCGAAAAAAACCTTTCCCCATGAATTCGCTTCTCAATCTCAAGATCGGCACCCGCCTCGGCGCGGGCTTTGCCGCCGTCCTTCTGCTGCTGGCAGGCATTGCCGGCCTCGGCCTCAGCGCGATGACCGACATCCAGTCGCGGCTCAACGGCATCGTCACCGGCAACAACGTCAAGGTGGTCCTGGTGAACAGGATGCTGGACTCGATCCGCGACATTGCGATCCTCGACGGCAACATGATTCTCCTGACCGACGACGCGGCCATGCGGGCGGAGTCGAAGAAGGTCGCCGCTGCGCGCGAGCGCTTCACCGAAAGCCGGGGTGCGCTGGCCAAGCTGCTCGCCACGCCGGAGGGCAAGGCGCTGCTCGCGCGCATCGACGAGAAGGTGGCAGTGCTCGTGCCCCTGAATGCGCAGATCAGCGAGTTGGCGCTGCAGAACAGGAACGAAGAGGCGACAGCGCTCTTCATCTCCAGGTTCCAGCCCGCCGTGAGGGCCGCGCTCGCGGAACTCGAGGCGATGGCCGAGCACCAGGAGCGACGCTCCATGGAGGCCAACCAGGAGGCAGGCGAAGGCTATGCGTGGTCGCGCAACCTGATGCTGGCGCTGGCCAGCTTCGCCGTGCTCATCGGCGCAGGCATCGCATGGCTCATCACGCGCTCCATCACCCGGCCCATCGGCCAGGCCGTGCAGGTGGCCGAGAAGGTCGCCGCAGGCGACATCAGCTCGCGCATCGAGGTGGCGTCGAAGGACGAAACCGGCCGGCTGATGCATGCCCTCAGGGAAATGAACGAAAGCCTCGCCAGGATCGTCAGCGAGGTCCGCACAGGCACCGACACGATCGCGACGGCTTCGGCGCAGATCGCTTCGGGCAACCAGGATCTTTCGTCGCGTACGGAAGAGCAGGCGAGTTCGCTCGAACAGACGGCAGCTTCGATGGAAGAGCTGACCTCGACGGTCAAGCAGAACGCGGACAACGCACGGCAGGCCAATCAGCTGGCTGTGTCGGCCTCGGAAGTGGCGGTGAAGGGCGGCAGTGTCGTCTCCCAGGTCGTCGACACCATGGGCTCGATCAATGCCTCGTCCAAGAAGATCGTCGACATCATCGGCGTGATCGACGGCATCGCGTTCCAGACCAACATCCTGGCGCTGAATGCCGCTGTCGAGGCTGCTCGTGCCGGGGAGCAAGGGCGGGGCTTCGCCGTCGTCGCCTCCGAAGTTCGCAGCCTCGCTCAACGCTCGGCCGCAGCAGCCAAGGAAATCAAGACCCTCATCGGCGACTCGGTGGAGAAGGTCGAAGAGGGCAGCAAGCAAGTGGAAGAAGCGGGCCGCACGATGGAAGAGATCGTGGGCAGCGTGAAGCGCGTGACGGACATCATGGGAGAGATCACTGCGGCAAGCCAGGAGCAGACCTCGGGCATCGAGCAGATCAACCAGGCGATCACGCAGATGGACCAGGTGACGCAGCAGAACGCGGCACTGGTGGAAGAAGCCTCCGCAGCGGCTCAATCGCTGCAGGAGCAGGCGGGCAATCTCGTCAAGTCCGTGAGCGTCTTCAAGCTCGACGCGAACGCGGTGGCCACCGTGCGTCCCGGGTTCACGCACATCGTCCCAATCCCCAAGCCCGCCCGGCCGGCGCCGAAGCGTCCCGCCAAGGCCTTGCCCGCGCGCAAGGAGCCCTCGGCCGCCCCGCAACTCGCCATGACCGGCGACGCCAAGGGTGACTGGACCGAGTTCTGAGTTAACAAATTGAAGGTCCGAGACTCCGATGCCGATAGCGGGGTGACGGTGTTGCGCATGTCGCGCAAGCATGGGTGCCGTCCCCTGTCATCGGAGGAGGAAGTATGAGATTCAAGGACCTGAGAATCAGCACACGCCTGGGGCTGGGCTTTGCGGTGATGCTGTTGCTTGTGGCCTGCATGGCCGGCATCGGGCTATGGAGGCTGGCCAACGTGAGCCAGGCCACGGAGAGGATGATGACCCAGGCGCTGGCAAAGGAACGCCTGGCCGGCGAATGGCAGAGCAATCTCAGGTCGACCTCGGTCGCCACCATTGCCATGATCAAGGCGCCGGATGCCACGCTCGAAGCCTATTTCGCCAAGCTCCAGTCGACCGGCATGGAGCGTATCTCCTCGGTCCAGAAAGAGTTCCAGTCGAGGCTGAGCACGCCGGAGGAGAAAGAGCTCTACGAAAAGATCATGGTCGCGCGAACCAGGGTGCGCGAGATTGTGACGAACCTGACAACGCTCAAGGACCGGGGGCGGATCGAAGAAGCGCAGAAGATGGTCGACACCACCTTCTCCGAGGCGCTGGCAGCTTATGGCATCGCAGTCGACAGGCTTGACCAGCACCAGCACGACGAGATCGACGCGGCCGCCCGCGACATCGCGGAAGACTATGCCGCAGGCCGGATCATGCTGCTGTCGCTGGCTGCCGTTGCCGTCGTGCTGGGGGCGCTGTTCGCGTGGCGCCTGAGCTCGGGCATCGTGCGGCCGCTGGGCCATGCAGTCGAAGTGGCGGAGACCGTGGCTGCCGGCGACCTGCGCGTGGACATCCGCGTTGAAAGCCGCGACGAGGCCGGCCAGCTGATGCAGGCGCTGAAGCACATGAACATGAGCCTTGCCAAGGTGGTCGGCGAAGTCCGCCTCGGCACGGACATGATCGCCACGGCATCGAGCCAGATCGCATCCGGCAACCAGGATCTTTCTTCCCGCACCGAAGAGCAGGCGAGCTCGCTGGAGCAGACGGCCGCGTCGATGGAACAGTTGACCTCCACCGTCAAGCAGAACGCGGACAACGCGCGGCAGGCAAACCAGCTGGCGGTCTCGGCATCCGAAGTCGCGACCAGGGGCGGCATGGTGGTGTCGCAGGTGGTGGACACCATGGAGTCCATCAATGCGTCGTCCAGGAAGGTCGTCGACATCATCGGCGTGATCGACGGCATCGCGTTCCAGACGAACATCCTGGCGCTCAATGCGGCCGTCGAGGCAGCCCGGGCAGGTGAGCAGGGCCGCGGCTTCGCCGTCGTGGCGTCGGAGGTCCGCAGCCTGGCTCAACGTTCTGCAGCAGCGGCCAAGGAAATCAAGACCCTGATCGGCGACTCGGTGGAGAAAGTCGAAGAGGGCAGCAGGCAGGTGGAAGAAGCCGGCCGCACGATGGACGAGATCGTCGGCAGCGTGAAGCGTGTGACGGACATCATGGGCGAGATCACCGCGGCGAGCCAGGAGCAGACCTCGGGCATCGAGCAGATCAACCAGGCGATCACGCAGATGGACCAGGTGACGCAGCAGAACGCCGCGCTGGTCGAGGAAGCCTCCGCCGCCGCGCAGTCGCTGCAGGAGCAGGCCGGAAGCCTCGTGCAGACCGTGGGCATCTTCAAGCTGGATCAGGGCGCGGGCATCAGTGCCGCGCAGCGTCCGGGTCCCAGCCGCATCACCCCCATAGCGAAGCCGGTGAATGCTCTTTACGCGCGCGGACCGGAAGGCAGCGAGAAAGGCGGCGAGCCCGTGCGCCAGCTGGCCATGGCCGGCGCCGACGCTAACGAATGGACCACTTTCTGATAACAAAGGGCTCAACTCTGGCGCGCACGTGCCGATAACAGGACGACGGTGCTGGTGCATCCATCGAATGCGGCGGCCCGGTCTCACGCTAGAGAAGGAAGAAAGAGGTATGAGCTTGAAGGATCTGACAAACGGCACTCGGCCCGGCCCGGGTTTCGCGGCGGCACCGACGCCGATGGCCCTGACCATGGACTCCGGGTGGATCAATCAGGCGATCGTGCGGATGAGCCTGGTCGCGCGGCTGCGCCTGATCCCGGCCTGAGGGGAGGACGAACGGACCATGCGCGTCAATCTTCCCGTCACCGGCATCGAGTACGAACTGTCGCCGGACGCCGCCCTGGTGTCCCGCACCGACATGAAGGGTCGCATCACCTACGTCAACCCCGCTTTCGTCGAGGCCAGCGGCTTCACCGCGGCCGAACTCATGGGCAAGGCGCACAACATCGTGCGCCACCCCGACGTGCCGCCCGAAGCATTTGCCGACCTGTGGCAGACGCTGGGGCAGGGACTTCCCTGGACCGGCCTCATCAAGAACCGCCGCAAGAACGGCGACTTCTATTGGGTGCTCGCCAATGTCACGCCCATCCGCCGCGACGGCCGCACGCAGGGCTACATGTCCGTGCGCAGCAAGCCGGGTCGTGCCGAGGTGGCCGAGGCCGAAGCGCTGTATGCGCGCATCCGCGAAGGCCGGGCGAAGGACATCGAACTGCTGCAGGGCGAAGTGGTCTCGCGCGGCTGGAAGGACCCGCTGGCCCGGCTGCGCCGCATTCCCGTGCGCCAGCGCGTCTTCGGCGCGACCGGCATGGGGGCGCTGCTGTCGCTGGGGCTGGGCGTCTTCGGCTGGATGGAAGCGTCGCGGCTGGTTGCCTTCGCCGGTGCGCAGAGCTGGTTGCCCGGCGCCATGGCCGCCGCGGGCGCGGGCTTCGCGCTGGCATGGCTGGGCCTGGGCCAGTTCCTGGTGCGCACCGTGTTCCGGCCGCTCGACGAGGCGGTGCACGTGGCGCGTGCCATCGCGGGCGGCGATCTCGTGCGCTTCGACGTGCGGCGCGGCGACGAAATCACCGGGCTGCTGCGCGCGCTCAACCAGATGAGCGCGAACCTGTTCGCCATCGTCGCGGACGTGGGCGCCAACGTGACGGGCGTGATGTCGGCTTCGAGCCAGATCGCTTCGGGTAACCAGGACCTGTCTTCGCGCACGGAGCAGCAGGCGAGCTCGCTGGAGCAGACGGCAGCGTCGATGGAAGAACTGACCTCGACGGTCAAGCAGAACGCGGACAACGCGCGGCAGGCCAACCAACTCGCGGTGTCGGCCTCCGAAGTCGCGGTCAAGGGCGGCAGTGTGGTCTCCCAAGTCGTCGACACCATGGGTTCGATCAATGCGTCGTCCAGGAAGATCGTCGACATCATCGGCGTGATCGACGGCATCGCGTTCCAGACCAACATCCTCGCGCTGAACGCGGCCGTTGAAGCCGCCCGAGCCGGTGAGCAGGGCCGCGGCTTTGCCGTCGTCGCTTCGGAAGTCCGCAGCCTGGCCCAAAGATCCGCAACAGCAGCCAAGGAGATCAAGACCCTGATCGGCGACTCCGTCGAGAAGGTCGAGGAAGGCAGCAAGCAGGTGGAAGAGGCCGGCCGCACGATGGAAGAGATCGTGGGCAGCGTCAAGCGCGTGACCGACATCATGGGAGAGATCACCGCGGCGAGCCAGGAGCAGACCTCGGGCATCGAGCAGATCAACCAGGCCATCACGCAGATGGACCAGGTCACGCAGCAGAACGCCGCATTGGTCGAGGAGGCCTCGGCCGCAGCCCAGTCATTGCAGGAACAGGCCGATGGCCTCGTGAAAGCCGTGCGCGTCTTCAGGGCCGAGGCCGCAGAGGCCGTCGCGGAACCCGCCTGAAGAACCACGCAAACCCAATCAAACCGGAGAAGAAAAGATGCTGAACAAGGCAAGAGATCCCATGCAACAAGCCGCCTCGGGCTCTTCCGCCACCGGCGTGAGCCGCCTGGAGGTGGTGACCTTCAAGCTTGGCGAAGAGGAATACGGCATAGACATCCAGAAGGTGCAGGAGCTGCGCGGGTACGACGCGGTGACGCGGATCGCGAACGCGCCGGAGTACATCAAGGGCGTGGTGAATCTTCGCGGAATCATCGTTCCGATCATCGACATGCGCATCAAGTTCAAGCTGGGCGAGCCGACGTACGACCAGTTCACGGTGGTGATCGTGCTGAACATCGGAGGTCGTGTGGTGGGGATGGTGGTGGACAGCGTGTCGGACGTGATCACGCTGACGGGAGAGCAGATCAAGCCGGCGCCGGAGATGGGATCGGTGCTGGACGCGGACTACCTGATCGGGCTGGGCACGCTGGAAGAGCGGATGCTGATCCTGGTGGACATCGACCGGCTCATGTCCAGCGAGGAGATGGGCCTGGTCGAAGCAGCCGCCACCGCCTGAGCCAGGACCACGGCCGGAGCACTGCAGGGTCGGCCCGGTTTCCAACCTTCCACTCTTGAATGTCCGCATCATGAACTTCCTCTCCAACCTTCGCATCGGCAACCGGCTGGCGCTGGCTTTCGCCATCGTCCTGGGCCTGACCGTGGTCTCGACCGCCATCGCGCTGGTCTCGTCGCGCAACAACGCGGAAGCCACGCGGATCATGATGCGCAGTCCGCTCGCGAAGGAGCGGCTCATCTCCGACTGGTACGTACTGACCTACTCGGCCATCGCGCGCACCTCGATGATCGCCCGCACCACCGACGAGAGCCTGCCGGTGGTCTTCGCCGACGTCATCTCCGACAGCGTGAAGAAGGGCAGCGAGACCATCGCCAAGGTCGAGAAGCTGCTGGTGACGGAGGAGGAAAAGGCGATCCTCAAGTCCATCCTCGAACTGCGGGCGAAGTACCAGACGGCGAAGGACGACGTGGGCAAGGCCAAGGCCGGCGGCGACACGGTGGCGACAGCGCGCGTCTTCAAGGAAATCTTCCAGCCGGCCGCCAAGGCCTATGAGACCCGCGTGCTGGACCTGCTGTCGCTGGAGCGCAAGGCCATCGACGACATGAGCGAGGCCATCGACGCGGCCAACACCCGCAGCTTCAACCTGCAGCTGCTGCTGACCGTGCTGGTCGTGATCAGCGGCGGCGTCTTCGCGTTCTTCATCTCGCGCAGCATCGTGCGCCCGCTGGCGCAGGCCGTGCAGGTGGCCGAGACGGTGGCCGCGGGCGACCTGAGCGCGAACATCGAAGTGCGAAGCCGCGACGAGGCGGGGCAGCTGATGGAAGCGCTTCGGAAGATGAACACGAACCTGGCGAAGGTGGTGGGCGAGGTGCGCTCGGGCACGGAAACCATCGCGACGGCTTCGGGCCAGATCGCTTCAGGCAACCAGGACCTGTCTTCGCGCACCGAGCAGCAGGCGAGTTCGCTGGAGCAGACGGCGGCGTCGATGGAAGAACTGACCTCGACGGTCAAGCAGAACGCGGACAACGCGCGGCAGGCGAACCAGCTGGCCGTGTCCGCATCCGAAGTCGCGGTCAAGGGTGGCGGCGTCGTCTCGCAGGTGGTCGACACGATGGGGTCGATCAATGCATCGTCCAAGAAGATCGTGGACATCATCGGTGTGATCGACGGCATCGCGTTCCAGACCAACATCCTGGCGCTGAACGCTGCCGTTGAAGCCGCACGTGCGGGCGAGCAAGGCCGTGGCTTCGCTGTCGTGGCTTCGGAAGTGCGCAGCCTGGCCCAGCGCTCCGCCGCCGCAGCCAAGGAGATCAAGACCCTGATCGGCGATTCCGTCGAGAAGGTCGAGGAGGGCAGCAAGCAGGTGGAAGAGGCCGGCCGCACCATGGAAGAGATCGTGAGCAGCGTCAAGCGCGTGACCGACATCATGGGCGAGATCACCGCGGCGAGCCAGGAGCAGACCTCGGGCATCGAGCAGATCAACCAGGCGATCACGCAGATGGACCAGGTGACGCAGCAGAACGCCGCGCTGGTCGAGGAAGCCTCCGCCGCCGCCCAGTCGCTGCGTGAGCAGGCCGGAAGCCTGTCGCAGGTGGTGGGCGTGTTCCGCCTCGGTGGCAGCCACGCTGCCGGTCCGGCCCATCGGCTGGCGTTCTCGGCACCGGCGGCATGAGGCAGAAGAAGATGGCAAACAAGACAATGCAGTGGTTCCAGAACCTTCGCGTCACGGTCCGGCTGATCCTGAGCTTCCTCGTGGTCGCGGCAATCGGTGCCGCCGTGAGTGCGCTCGGCATCTTCCACATGGGGCGCATCAGCGCATCGACCGAAGCGCTCTACGCCAACGAGCTTCGCGCCCTGCAGGGCGTACAGGACGCCAACATCCGCCTGCTGTATGCCAGCCGCGCGCAGATGACGCTGCTGTCGGCCGGCACGCTCGGCGAGCGCAATGCGGGCGCGAACGAGATCAAGGCGTCCATCGAAAATCTCGCGGCGCGCGCGGCCGAGGTGAAATCCTTCTTCAGCGAGACCGAAGAAGGCGCGAAGCTGTTCGCCCAGTTCGAAGGACTGATCGGGCCGCTGACGACGCGCATGAATGACTTCGTGACGCTGCTGAAGAAGCAGCCGCTGGACAGCACCCAGTTCGACAGCCAGGTGAGCGAGGACAGCACGCGCCTGCTGAAGGAATCACGCGGCCTGGAAGAGGTGCTCCAGCGCATGGTCGCCTACAGCAAGGACCATGCACGCGAGCGCGCCGAGCAGGCCGATGGCACCTACAAGGCCTCCAGGCTGACGATGCTCGGTCTGGCGCTGGCCGGCATCGTGGCCAGCGTCGGGCTGGGTGTGCTGGTGGCGCGCCTGATGGGGCGGCAGCTCGGTGGCGAGCCGCAATACGCCGCCGACGTGGTCGGCCGCATCGCCGACGGCGACCTGTCGCTGGCTGTCAGCGCCGACGCCGCGCACGACGGCAGCCTGCTGCACTCCATCCGCAAGATGCAGTCGCAGCTGACGTCGATCGTCGTGGAGATCAAGGATTCGAGCGACACCATCGCCAGGGCTTCGGAGCAGATTGCGGCAGGAAACCAGGACCTGTCTTCCCGCACGGAGCAGCAGGCGAGTTCGCTGGAGCAGACGGCGGCGTCGATGGAAGAGCTGACCTCGACGGTCAAGCAGAACGCAGACAACGCGCGACAGGCGAACCAGCTCGCTGTGTCGGCCTCCGAAGTGGCGGTGAAGGGCGGCAGTGTCGTGTCCCAGGTGGTCGACACGATGGGGTCGATCAATGCCTCGTCCAAGAAGATCGTCGACATCATCGGTGTGATCGACGGCATCGCCTTCCAGACCAACATCCTGGCGCTGAACGCTGCCGTTGAAGCCGCACGTGCAGGTGAGCAAGGCCGGGGCTTCGCTGTCGTGGCTTCCGAGGTTCGCAGCCTTGCACAACGTTCTGCCGCTGCAGCCAAGGAAATCAAGACCCTCATCGGCGATTCCGTGGAGAAGGTCGAGGAGGGCAGCAAGCAGGTGGAAGAGGCCGGCCGCACGATGGAAGAGATCGTGGGCAGCGTCAAGCGCGTGACCGACATCATGGGAGAGATCACTGCAGCGAGCCAGGAGCAGACCTCGGGCATCGAGCAGATCAACCAGGCCATCACGCAGATGGACCAGGTCACTCAGCAGAACGCCGCGCTGGTGGAAGAGGCCTCCGCAGCGGCTCAATCGCTGCAGGAGCAGGCGGGCAATCTCGTCAAGTCCGTGAGCATCTTCAAGCTCGACGCAAGCGGCAGCCATGCCGCGCCCCGGGCGCAAGCCGGAAAGCCACCCTTGGCCCATGTCGAACCGTCGCTGCCGACCCCGCAGCAGCTGGCCGTGGCTGGCGACGGCGACTGGCGAGAGTTCTGAACGCGGGCCTGGACCGCAAAGAAAACCGGAACACCGAATCGGCCCTTCAGGCCTCCAAGGAAACGATCATCAAAGCTTTCTACAACCTCAAGATCGCGACCAAGCTGCTCGTGTCGTTCGTCGCGGTCCTCGTGCTCACGGCCTGCCTGGGCGTGATCTCGATGCTGCAGCTTTCCAAGGTGCACGAGACCTCCACGGAGCTCTCGACCAAGTGGCTGCCCGCCACGCGCGCCCTGCTCGAGCTCAAGGGCATGGTGGCGAACTACCGTTCGCAGGAAATGGCGCATGCCCTGTCGGGTTCGTTCAACGAGATGGCCGCGTACGAGAAGGCGATGGACGAATCGTGGGCCGCGCTGCAGAAGATGCGTGCCGAGTACGCGGGCTTCATATCGGAACCCGAGGAGCGCGAGATCTTCCCGGCATTCGAGAAGCTTCTTGCACAATACGAGCTGGAGCACCGGAAGATCGTCGCCATCTCGCACACGCAGGACACCGACCAGGCCAGCGCGATGATCCGCGGCAAGTCGCAGCAACTCAGCCGCGAGATGAATGCCGCGCTCGACAGGCTGACGCAGGTGAATCTCGCGGGCGCGGTCCGCGCCGGCGAGACCGCCAACGCCGTGCACCAGCAGGCCAGGCTTTGGGTGCTGGGCCTGCTGCTGGGCGCCGTGGTGCTGGGCCTCGGGCTTGCGCTGTGGATCGCGCGCATCGTCGCCCGTCCGCTGGAGGAGGCGGTGAAGGTCGCGCAGTCGGTGGCCGGCGGGGACCTCACCAGCCGCATCGAGGCGCGGACGACCGACGAGACCGGGCAGCTGCTCGAAGCGCTGAAGGGCATGAACGACAGCCTGGTGAAGATCGTGAGCGAGGTGCGCACAGGCACCGACACGATCGCGACGGCATCCAGCCAGATCGCCTCGGGCAACCAGGATCTTTCGTCGCGTACGGAAGAGCAGGCGAGTTCGCTGGAGCAGACGGCGGCGTCGATGGAAGAGCTGACCTCGACGGTCAAGCAGAACGCGGACAACGCCCGTCAGGCCAATCAACTGGCTGTGTCGGCCTCCGAAGTGGCGGTGAAGGGCGGCAGTGTCGTGTCCCAGGTGGTCGACACCATGGGCTCGATCAATGCCTCGTCCAGGAAGATCGTGGACATCATCGGTGTGATCGACGGCATCGCGTTCCAGACCAACATCCTGGCGCTGAATGCCGCTGTCGAGGCTGCTCGTGCCGGGGAGCAAGGGCGGGGCTTCGCCGTCGTCGCTTCCGAAGTCCGCAGCCTTGCGCAACGTTCTGCCGCAGCAGCCAAGGAGATCAAGACCCTGATCGGCGACTCGGTGGAGAAAGTCGAAGAGGGCAGCAGGCAGGTGGAAGAAGCCGGCCGCACGATGGAAGAGATCGTGGGCAGCGTCAAGCGCGTGACCGACATCATGGGCGAGATCACTGCAGCGAGCCAGGAACAGACCTCGGGCATCGAGCAGGTCAACCAGGCCATCACGCAGATGGACCAGGTCACGCAGCAGAACGCGGCACTGGTGGAAGAGGCCTCCGCCGCCGCGCAGTCGCTGCAGGAGCAGGCCGGCAGCCTCGTCCAGTCCGTGAGCATCTTCAAGCTCGACGCGAACGCGGTGGCCACCGCGCGCCCCGGCTTCACGCGCATCACACCGATCCCCAAACCCGCCAAGCCTGCATCGAAGCGCCCCGCCAAGGGCCTGCCCACCCGTCAACAACCCGCAGCAGCCCCGCAGCTCGCCATGGCCGGCGATGCCAAGGGCGACTGGACCGAATTCTGAATAGAGCAAGAGGAAGTCAAATGAACCTGAAGGATCTGAGAATCGGAACCCGCCTGGGCCTCGGCTTTGCAGCCGTTCTGCTCCTGATGGCGGTCATCGCGGCCACTGGCATGCTGCGGCTGGCGAGCGTGGGCAAGGCCACGGAAGACATGATGCAGCGCGCGCTGGTCAAGGAGCGGCTGGCCAACCAGTGGGCCGTGCTGCTCGGGCCCGCGGTCGCGAACTCCTTCGCGATGGTCAAGGCGACCGACCCCAAGTCGATCGCCTATTTCGAGAAGGCGCGGGCCGACAAGTCGGCGCAGATCAACCCGGTGCAGAAGAAGCTCGAGGAGCTGCTGACCTCACCCGAGGAGAAGAAGCTGTACTCCGCCATCGCCGATCCGCGCAGCGTGGTGCTGACGGTGATCGGGAACATCAACAAGCTCAAGGCCGAAGGCAAGGACGGGGAGGCCATGGTGATGGCCGACACCCAGTTCGCGTCCGCGCTCGCCGTCTACGAGGAGGCCGTGGGCAAGCTCGCCGCCTACCAGCGCGATCGCATCGACGAGTTGGCAAAGGGCATCGAAGCCGATCACACGACCGGCGAGCAGACGCTGCTGGTGCTGTCGGTGATCGCGCTGGCGCTGGGCGCGCTGTTCGCATGGCGCCTGACGGTGGGCATCGTGCGCCCGCTGGGACACGCCGTGGAGGTCGCGCAGACGGTCGCCGCGGGCGACCTGAGCTCGAACATCACTGTGGAAAGCCGCGATGAGACGGGCAAGCTGATGCATGCGCTGCGCGAGATGAATGCGAGCCTTGCGAAGGTGGTGGGCGAGGTGCGCACAGGCACCGAGACCATCGCGACGGCTTCGAGCGAGATCGCTTCGGGCAACCAGGACCTGTCTTCGCGTACCGAGCAGCAGGCGAGTTCGCTGGAGCAGACGGCGGCGTCGATGGAAGAGCTGACCTCGACGGTCAAGCAGAACGCGGACAACGCACGGCAGGCCAATCAGCTGGCTGTGTCGGCCTCCGAAGTCGCGGTGAAGGGCGGCAGCGTGGTCTCCCAAGTCGTCGACACCATGGGCTCGATCAATGCCTCGTCCAAGAAGATCGTCGACATCATCGGCGTGATCGACGGCATCGCGTTCCAGACCAACATCCTGGCGCTGAATGCCGCTGTCGAGGCTGCTCGTGCCGGGGAGCAAGGCCGGGGCTTCGCTGTCGTGGCTTCGGAGGTCCGGAGTTTGGCTCAGCGCTCGGCCGCGGCAGCCAAGGAAATCAAGACCCTGATCGGCGATTCCGTGGAGAAGGTCGAGGAAGGCAGCAAGCAGGTGGAAGAGGCCGGCCGCACGATGGAAGAGATCGTGGGCAGCGTCAAGCGCGTGACCGACATCATGGGAGAGATCACCGCAGCGAGCCAGGAGCAGACGTCGGGCATCGAGCAGATCAATCAAGCCATCACGCAGATGGACCAGGTCACTCAGCAGAATGCCGCGCTGGTGGAAGAAGCCTCCGCCGCCGCGCAGTCGCTGCAGGAGCAGGCCAGCAGCCTCGTGCAAGCCGTCAGCATCTTCAAGCTCGACGCCAACGCCGTGGCCACCGTGCGTCCCGGGTTCACGCGCATCACGCCGATTCCCAAGCCGGCCAGGCCGGCACCGAAGCGTCCCGCCAAGGCCCTGCCGACGCGCAAGGAGCCCGCGGGTGCACCGCAGCTGGCCATGGCTGGCGACGGCAAGGGCGACTGGACCGAGTTCTGAGCGGCAGGGCCCTCAACTTTCGGTGGCGGTTGCCGATATAGACGCTGAGGCACCGACGCGATCGGTGCCAATCCAACTCACACACACCTCATCGACAGGTAAAGCCATATGTCCGGAAGTTTGTTCTACACGGGTCTGAGCGGTCTGGGCGTCGCCCGTACCGCGCTGATGACCACGGCCCACAACACAGCCAACGTGTACACCGCGGGCTACAGCCGCCAGGTGGCGGAGATCGCCACCGGCAGCGCCATCTCCAGCGGCTCTGGCTTCATCGGCTCGGGCGCCAACGTCTCGACCATCTCGCGCAGCTACGACCGCTACCTCACGGCGCAGCTCTCCTCGGCGCAGTCGGCCTCGGCCGCGCTCGCCGCCAACAGCACGCAGATCAACCGCATCGACACGCTGCTGGCCGACAAGACCTCGGGCATCGCACCGCTGATGCAGAGCTTCTTCACCAGCGTCCAGGGCGTGGCCAACACGCCGGCCGACCCGGCCGCGCGCCAGCAGATGATCAGCTCGGCGCAGGCGCTGGCCAGCAAGTTCCGCGCGACCGACCAGTACCTGTCGGACCTGAACTCCTCGGTCAACGACCAGATCGTGGGCAGCGTCGACCAGATCAACACCTACGCCAGCAAGATCGCCGGCCTCAACCAGCAGATCAGCCAGATCAGCGCAATGGCCGGCGGCCAGCCGCCCAACGACCTGCTCGACCAGCGCGACCAGCTGGTGAGCCAGCTGAGCCAGATCGTGGACGTGAAGGTGCTGCAGCAGGACAACGGCAAGTACAACGTGTTCATCGCCACCGGCCAGTCGCTGGTGGTCGGCGACTATGCCGCCAGCATGGCGGCGGTGAACTCCGCCGCCGACCCGACGCGCAAGGCCATCGCCCTGCAGGGCTTCGCCGGCAACACCGCCGAGCTGCCCGACGGCGCCATCACCGGCGGTTCGCTCGGCGGCCTGCTGTCCTTCCGCAGCGATACCCTCATTCCCACGCAGAACGCGATCGGCCGGCTGGCCATGTCGGTGTCCGACGCGGTGAACGCGCAGCACAAGCTGGGCGTGGACCTCAACGGCGCGCTGGGCAAGGACTTCTTCACGCAGTCCGTGCCGGGCGCGATCTCCAACGCGAACAACGCGGGCAATCTCGAACTCGACGCCACGCTGACGAATGCCTCGCAGCTCACGGCCAGCGACTACAGCGTGAGCGTCACCGACGTGGCGGGCACGCTCACCTACACGGTCACCCGCCTTTCGGACAAGACCTCGATGGGCAGCTTCACCACCTTCCCCATCAGCTTCGACGGCGTGAGCCTCTCGGCCGGCACCGGTACGGCGCAGGCGGGCGATTCGTTCCTGATCCAGCCCACGCGCACCGGCGCGCGCGATCTCGACGTGCTGACACGCGACCCCGCCAAGGTGGCCGCCGCCTCGCCCATCGTCACCGGCAACACCGCCGGCAACAAGGGCAGCGGCGCGCTCGGCGCGGCCACGGTGAACGCGAGCTATCCCGCCACCCCGCTGGCCGGCACGGTCACGCTGAGCTTCGACGCCGCCACCGGCAACCTCACCGGCTTTCCCGCGACCTCCGCCGTGACGGTCACGCTGGCCAATGGCTCCACCACCACCTATGCGGCCGGCGCGCCCGTGCCCTACACCGCCGGCGCGAAGATGAGCTTCGACGGCGTCACCGTCAGCATGACCGGCGCGCCCTCGCAGGGCGACACCTTCACCATCGGCAAGAACACGGGCGGCGTGTCCGACGGCAGCAACGCGCTGCTGCTGGGCGCGCTGCAGCGCAAGACCACCATGGCCAATGGCACCGCGACCTTCAACGGCGCGTACTCGCAGATCGTGAGCGAGGTGGGCAACCGCGCGATGGCCATCAAGGTGGCGGCCACCACGCAGGACAGCGTCACGAGCCAGATCAAGGCCAGCCAGCAGGCGATCTCCGGCGTGAACCAGGACGAGGAAACCGCCAACCTGCTGATGTTCCAGCAGATGTACCAGGCCAACGCGAAGGTGATCCAGACCGCGTCGACCATCTTCGACGCCATCCTCGGCATCCGGGGCTGAGCCCGATAGCGGATTCTCCCGGCTTCCCCAAAGGTAAAGATTCAAGGCAAGGCAGGCAAAGCGATGCGCATCAGCACCCAATCCTTCTACGAGCAGAACGTCCTGGCCATGGGCCAGCAGCAGCAGAAGCTGTTCAGGGTCCAGCAGCAGCTGGCGACCAACTCCAGGTTTCTCTCGGCCGGCGACGACCCGGTGGGCGCGGCGCGCGCGCTGGGCACCAGCCAGTCGCTGTCGGAGATCTCGCAGTACGCCACCAGCCGCCAGCGCGCGTCGCTGGCGCTGTCGACCGAGGAGAACGCGCTCGACTCGGTCACCTCGATCCTGCAGAACATCAAGACGCTCACCGTGGCGGCCGGCAACGGCACGATCTCGGATGCCGACCGCGCATCGCTCGCCACCGCCATCCAGAGCGCCTACGACCAGCTCGTGGGCGTGGCCAACACCGACGACGGCAACGGCCAGTACCTGTTCGCGGGCTTCAAGAGTGGCTCGCCGCCCTTCGTGACCGCGGCCGGCGGCGGCGTGCAATACGTGGGCGACCAGGGCCAGCGGCTGATGCAGGTCGACGTGGCGCGCCAGATGCCGACCTCGGACGACGGCCGCACCATCTTCCAGTCGGTGCAGGGCAGCGCGGGCTACGTGGCCTCGGCCGCCGCGAGCAACACCGGCACCGGCGTGTTCGGGCCGGTGAGCGTGACCAACGCCACCGCGCCCAACTACGGCAAGGACTTCACCATCACCTTCAGCGCCACCGACTACACGGTGACGACCAAGGACACGCCGCCCGTGGTCGCGGCCACCGGCCCGATCACGCCGGACACGCCCATCTCCTTCGGCGGCGTGCAGATCAAGTTCACCGGCACGCCGGCGGCGGGCGACAGCTTCGACGTATCCACCGCGCAGAACGCCGGCACCGACGTGTTCGCCGCCATCGGCGAACTGGTGACCGCGCTGCGCACCCCGCTGGCCGGCGGCGGCGCGGCCGCGCAGGCCAAACTGCAGAACGCGCTTGCCACTGCCAACGTGAAGGTGACGAACGCGCACGACAACGTGCTCACGGTGCTGTCGTCGGTGGGTTCGCGCCAGAGCGAGATCGACGCGCTGGATTCGGGCGGCGCGGCGCGCAAGCTGCAGGAGGAGGCGTACCTGTCCTCCATCGAGGACCTCGACCCGTACAGCGCGATCGCGGAGTTCTATCAGCGCCAGTCCTCGCTGCAGGCGACACAGATGACCTTCGCCAAGCTGAACAGCATCTCGCTGTTCAATTACCTGTAACCGGAATCCGCAGCCCGAACCTGTGGCCGGTGCCGCCGGCATTAGCCCGGGAGCCGACGAGACAAGAACTCCCGGAGCGTCAGGGTCGACAGCGAGAAAGGACAGTCGCCTCGCAGGCCTGCCTGCGCAGGCGCAAGGAGTCCGTGGATGCCCCGCGTGGGCGCACGGGCGGCGTGATACGAGAACCTGGGGAGCACGAGCGTGTGGGAATTCGTTCTTTCCGCGTGGAAGGCTGAGCTGGTCAACTACCCCATCCTTCTGATGCAGTCGGCGGCACTGCTGGGCATCTTCAGCCTGGTGCTGATGCTATCGAAGCCGTCCGACGCGGTGCTGCATTCGCGCGCAAGCTTCCACGGCTGGACGATGGGCCTGACCGGGTTCGTCCTGATCGCGATGGCGTTCCAGCTGCTGGACCTGCCGTCCAAGCCTTACATCGGCTCCGACCTGCTCTTCATGGCGGGCCTGCTGGGCGGGTGGCGCGGAGGCGCGATCGGCTGGACATTGATCGTGGGCGCCAGGCTCCTCTTCGGAGGGACGCACCAGGCGCCGGCCTTCCTGCTCGACATGTCCTTGCTGGTGCTCGGCGGGATCGTGATGCACCACCGGCTGGGCCGCAAGCCGATCGCGTCCTTCGGCTGGCGCGACATCCGCAACGCGTGGCTGGTGCGGGTGCTGTTCTCGGTGCTCTCCTCGGGACTGATCCAGCTCCTGGAGCTGGTGCCGACCATGATCAACGCGCGGGTCTTCGCGCTTCGAATCCTCGGGTGCGCGCTGTCGCTGGTGATCATCGGCTGCATGCTGGTCCTGCTGCGCAGGGACGCGAGGGAGCGGGAGTCGCGCGCCCGCGAGCTCGCCATGTCGCGCACCAACCTTCTGACCGGGCTTCCCAACCGGCGTGCCCTCGGCGAGTTCCTCGACAGGCTGCTCGCGGTGGACTCCCGGCAGCATGTGCTGATGACTTTCCAGGTCGCGAATCTCAAGGACATGGTCCGCGCCCTCGGCCACGACTGGACGGATCATTTCTGGGGGCAGCTCTCCAGCAACCTGACCCGGGGGCAGGCCGGCCAGAATCTAGAAGCCTTCAATCCGCGGAGCTTCCAGTTGAGCGACCTCTCGCTGACCGTGGTGCTGCAGGGCGCCTCGCTCGAATGGATGGAGCAGGAGCAGATGGCGCCACGGGTGCAGGCCGAGGTGGTGGCGACGCTTCGCACCACCCACATCGCCTACATGCAGCTGCAGTTGCGCATCGGCATCTCGAACGTCCGGATGGGCTCGCATGTGGATGTCTCGGCGATCCTGCGCGACCTGAGCCTCGCGCTGCAGAGCAACGAGCAGATGGTCCGCTACTTCCATTCCTCGTTCGCGGAGCAGTCCGACCGGGACGAGGATGTGCGGCGCCTGCTGATCGACTGGATACGCACGGCCAACCCGCCGATGCAGTACCAGCCGAAGTTCCATTTGATGACCCGCCACGTCTGCGGCGCGGAGGCCCTGCTGCGGGCGCATTCGATGAAGAACCAGCCGCTGCCGCCGCCCTACGTGATAGAGATCGCGACCCGCCACCAGCTGCTGTCGCAGTTCGAGTGGTGCACCCTGGAAGTGGTGGCGCGCGATATCAAGCGATGCCTTGCCGCCGGCTATCCCATACCCCTGGCGGTCAACATCTCCGCGACCACGCTGACGCTTCCGCGCTTCGGCGACCGCGTGCTGGCGTTTCTCGACCTGCTGAGCGTTCCGCCCCGGCTGCTTTCCATCGAGATCACGGAAAGCGGCCATGTGCCCGACGTGGAGACGGTGCGCACCAACATCATCGTGCTGCAGCGCGCGGGCGTGGGCCTTTCCCTGGACGACTTCGGAACCGGCTATTCCGCCCTGACGACGCTGGCGACCATTCCGTTCTCGGAGGTGAAGATCGACCACAGCATGATCTCGCGCATCGACCAGCCGCGCATGCGCGAGGCCGTGTCGCTCGCGCTCGAAAGCGCGACGCGCTACAACGCCACGCTGGTCGCCGAGGGCGTGGAGACGGAGGCCCAGTCGGCGCTGCTGCTAGAGATGGGGGTGCTCTTCGGGCAGGGCTACCTTTTCTCGAGGGCGGTTCCGATGGACGAACTGATCCAGATGGCCCGCCGCAAGGGCGCGTTCTGCGCGGACGGAACGCTCAGGAGCCCGAGGCCCATGCAGGTCTGAGAAGAAAGAGGGAAGTCGCCCTCCCACAGCCCACCGACCGCTCGAGCGGCGTGAACCCACAGGTTGCAGGTCTCCGATCATGATCGTTCGCTATCCATCCATCGACGAGCGGGCCCGGCTGGAAGACTTTCTCCGGCTCATCAAGCCGATCTCCGTGGGCACCCAGGTGACCGGATTTGTGTTCTGGGGTGCGGCCTGGTGGCTCGCGGACCCGGGCTACGAGTACGTGAGCTGGCACCTGGCGCTGCTCGCGTGCTGCGTGGCCCTGTCCATCGCCGGCAGCTGCGCGACCCGGTTCCTTTCGTTCTTCTCGATCATCTCCGTCTGGCTGCTGTGCCTGGGTTTCTCCATGCTCATGGCCCGCAGCCCCGATCGCGAGGTGTGGGCGGTTTCCATGAGCGTGATCGTCTCGGTGGTGGGGGCGCCGCTCTTCTCACGGATGAGCCTGTCGGCGCTCGCGAGCTCGGGGGCATGGCTGATCATGGGAGGGGGCGAATGGGTGGGCACGCCCCATGGCCTGGATTCCGGCTGGACCTTGCTGATGCCTTGCGGGACCATCACGATGGGGCTGCTGATGAATGTCATCTTCGCGACGCTGCACCGAGAGAGCCTGAGGCTGCGGCAGGAGCTCGAAGCGCTCGCCTACAAGGACGTGCTCACGGGCATGCCCAACCGCCGCAAGCTCCTGGCCGACGTCCAGCATCTTCACGAGCAGGGGCGGCTCGGCGACGGATGCTTCCTGATGATCGACGTGGACGACTTCAAGAAAATCAACGACGACTTCGGCCATGCGGCCGGCGACCTGGCGCTGCAGCGCGTCGCGGCCGTGCTCAAGGAGGCCGCGCTCGGCCATGCCTTGGGCAGGCTCGGCGGCGAGGAGTTCGGCGTCGTGCTGACGGGCGGCGGCACGGCGCATGCGCAGTCGATGGCCGCGCGCATCATCGAGCAGGTGCGCGGCATCCGCATCGAAGGCCGTCTCGTCACTGTGAGCGTGGGCATCTCCGGCGTGGCCGGCCATCGCATTCCGGCGGAGCTGTTGCGGGAGGCCGATGTTGCGCTGTACGAGGCGAAGCGAATGGGCAAGGACAGGTTCGCCTTGCACGGCGCGGATTGAACTCCCCGACGGTGGTGCGGGGCAGGCACGCCGCGGCCTCCATAATGCGTCGCCTTCAATCCAATTCGAAGCCGAAACTCCATCCAGCATGACCACTTCGCAAGACCTGACCCCTCTGCTGCTCGACGCCCTCGGCAAACGCATCGACGACCCCGCCGCCATCCGGCTTGCGGAAGCCCTCGGCAAGAAGCCCTTCAAGAACGCGACGCCGGGCAACCGCTGCGACATCGGCAATCGCAGGCTCGGCATCGAAGTCATTGCAGAGATGAACCTGGCCACGCGCTCGCATTTCCCGCCGCGCAAGGACGGCCGCAAGTGGGTCACCTGGGTGTCGGCCGCCTTCATCTATCCGAATTACCGCGGTTCGCTGCCCGCGGGCTTCGACTGGAAGATGGACGACGCGGCGCTGGGCGAGCGCTTCAGGCGGCGGGTCGAAGGCGCGGTGGAGGAAGTGCGCTTCACGCTGCCGGCTCCCGGGGAGGGCCTGCGGGCGAAGGTCTCCATGAACTCCGATGGCCTGCCCAAGCACATGCTGCTGGGCGTGGACGAGGAGGAGACCTACGCCACCATCTATCCCGGCAGCAAGCCGGAGCATTCCGTGGAAGAAGGCTTCTTCGCGAGCTGGTGCGCGCTCAACGGCATCCTGCGGGAAGACCGGCTGGCCGCCGGCCAGCTCGATGCGCTGCGCCAGCGGGAGCTGTCTCCGCTGGCCTTCCTGTCTTCCAGCCTGGGCGGATTGCTGTGGCGAAACGACGTGCGCCCTGAGCATGAGGCCTTCTGCCACGCCTACATGAACCGCCTGATGGAGCCCGAGAAGGCGTCGGCGCTGTTCGACACGGAGGAAGTGTTCGGCGACAGCAACAGCTGGCGCAAGCCGGGCGAAGCGATGACGCAGGACGGCTGGGAGAACTTCGACCGGATTGCGCCGCGCTATACCCAGCGCCTGGAGCAGTGGCGCAGGCGCGAGATCCGTTCCATGGTCGACAGACCGGACGAAGCCTAGGCGACGCTGCAAGCCGGGGTTTCGCGGGAGCCTTGGATCAGGGCCGCAGCCCCTGCGTGAACCGCAGCATGCCCGCGATGCCCTGCGCGAAGCGCGGCTCCAGGAAGGCGCCCAGGTTCGGCATCAGCAGCTGCAGCATGAAGATGCCCGCCAGCAGCGTCAGCGGAAAGCCCACCGCGAAGATGCTGAACTGCGGCGAGGCGCGGTTCAGGATGCCCATGGCCAGGTTCAGCGTGAGCAGCGCGGTGATGAGCGGCAGCGACAGCATCAGCCCGCTGGAAAAGATCTCGCCCCCGCCCAGCACCAGGAACATCCAGCCACCGGAAGCCAGCGGCGCATCGGCCACGGGCAGGGTGTGGAAGCTCTCGGCCAGGGCGTTGAGCATCAGCAGGTGCCCGTCGAGCGCCAGGAAGATCAGCATCGCGAGCATGTTCAGCAGCCGTGCCACCACCATGGTGCTGCCATGGCTCATCGGATCGAAGAAGGACGCGAAGGACAGACCCATCTGCAGGCCGATGTATTCGCCCGCCGCCAGCACTGCCGCGAACACCAGCCGCATGCTGAAGCCCATGGCCGCGCCGATCAGCACCTGCTGCAGGATGATCCAGATGCCTCCCGCCGACACCACCGGCACGGCGGGCATCGGTCCGATGGTGGGCGAGACCACGAAGGCCAGCATGGCGGCCATGGCCACCTTCACCTGGCGCGGCACCCAAGGCTCGCCGAAGACGGGCGCGGTGCTCACGAGCGCCAGCATGCGCACGAAGGGCCAGAGGAAGGCGACGATCCAGCCCTCGAGCTGGGCCGAGGTGACGGATACGATCGACGGCGTCACGTCGAAGGCGGGCCCGTCAGGCCAGCAGCTGCGGTATGCCCGAGAACAGCGCGCGCATATAGTCGAGCATGCGGTCGAGCATCCACGGGCCCGCGACCACCAGCGTCGCGAACACCGCGAGCAGCTTCGGGATGAAGGAAAGCGTGGCCTCGTTGATCTGCGTGGCGGCCTGGAAGATGCTCACCACCAGGCCGATGACCAGCGCCACCAGCAGCAGCGGCGCGCCGATCAGCAGCGAGATCTCCATGGCCCGGTGGCCCATGGTCATGACGGATTCGGGTGTCATCTCCGGTCGTGCCCTAGAGGTAGAAGCTCTGCGCCAGCGCGCCGATGAGCAGCTGCCAGCCGTCGGCCAGCACGAAGAGCATCAGCTTGAAGGGCAGCGCGATGGAAGCCGGCGGCACCATCATCATGCCCATGGACATCAGCACGCTCGCCACCACGAGGTCGATGATGAGGAAGGGAATGAAGATGGTGAAGCCGATCTGGAAGGCCGTCTTCAGCTCGCTGATGACGAAGGAAGGCAGCAGGATGCGCAGCGGAACGTCTTCGGGGCCCTGCATCTCGGGTACCTTGGCCAGCCGTGCGAAGAGAGCGAGGTCGCTCTCGCGGGTCTGCTTGAGCATGAAGGTCTTGAAGGGCGCGATGCCGCGCTCCATGGCCTTCTCGGCGCTGATCTTGTTCTCGGAGAAGGGCTTGTAGGCCTCGTCGTAGGCCTTGTCGAGTACCGGCGCCATCACGAAGAAGGTGAGGAACAGCGACAGCCCCACCAGGATCTGGTTGGGCGGCGAAGTCTGCGTGCCGATGGCGGTGCGCAGCAGGCCCAGCACGATGAGGATGCGCGTGAAGCTGGTCATCGACAGCAGCAGCGCGGGCAGGAAGGTGAGCGAAGTCAGCAGCACCATGGTCTGCACGCTCAGCGACCAGGTCTGGCTGCCGCCGGGGCCGGGCGTGCTGGTGATGCCGGGCAGGCCCTGGGTCCATGCGGCTGCGGGCACCAGGGCGGCGGCGAGCAGCAGCAGCGCGGCGCGCAGGCCGCGGCGCAATGCGGGACGGGTCATGGGGCGGGGTGGTGTTGCCGAGGCTTCTGCGTCTTGCCGGTGAGCGATTCGCGCAGCTTGCGGGCGAAGAGTTCGACGGGAGTCGCGGGCGTAGATGCCGATGCCGTGCTGGCCTGCTGGGTCTGCGTCTGGGCCTGCGCCGGCAGCGTGTGCAGCGTATTGACCTGGCTGGGCGTGACGCCCAGCACCAGCCAAGTGTCGGCCACTTCGACCACCACCACGCGCTCGCGCTGACCGACTGCGGCGCTCGAAACCACCTTCACCAGGTGGCCGCCGCCCAGCCGCTGCAGGCCGAAGCGGCGCGCCAGCCAGGCGCAAAGGAAGATCAGGCCCACCACCATCGCCATGCCGAAGCCCGCCTGCAGCAGGCCCGAGGCTCCGACGGCGGCCGGCGCCACTTCGTGGACGGGCGTGGGCACGGTGGGGAGGCTCATGCCCGCGCGAGCTTCTGCATGCGCTCGGAGGGGGTGACGATGTCGGTCAGGCGGATGCCGTACTTCTCGTTCACCACCACCACCTCGCCCTGCGCGATCAGGTAGCCGTTGATCAGCACGTCCAGCGGCTGGCCGGCCAGTCCGTCGAGCTCCACCACCGAACCCTGCGACAGCTGCAGCAGATTCTTGATGGTGATGCGCGTGCGGCCGATCTCGGCGGTGAGCTGCACCGGCACGTCGAGCACACGCGCGATGTCCACCGCCGTGGCGTTGCTGCCGGCCGGCAGTGGCGACGCGGCAGGCGCGTCCTGGATCTGCTGGAAGACCTGCGCGGTGGCGGGCGCCACGGCGGGAGCCGGCGCGGCTGCCGCCGAGGTGGCGGCCGTCTGCTCGGCCAGCGCGCTGGCCCAGTCGTCCGCTTCGCTGCCGGCGGAGGATGTGTTGTCAGTCATGTTCGTTCTTCAGGTCGCTGTCTTGATGGGTGATCATGTTCTGCACGCGCAGTGCATAGCGTTCGTTGGAGATGCCGTAGCCGCACTCCATCACCGGCACGCCGCCCACCTTGGCGACGACCGTTTCCGGCAGCTCGATGGGAATCACGTCGCCGGCGCGCAGCTTCATCACTTCGCCGATGGTCGAGGGCATGGTCACGAAGTCGGCCACCAGCTCCACGTCGGCGGACTGCATCTGGCGCGACATCTGCGTGACCCAGCGCTTGTCGACCTCGACCTCGTCCTGGATCGGGTTGGACAGCAGGTCGCGGATCGGCTCGATCATCGAGTAGGGCAGGCACACGTGCAGGAAGCCGCCGATGGGGCCGAACTCGATCTGCAGCGTGGTGTTGATTACCACTTCGTTGGGCGCGACGATGTTGGCGAGCTTGCCGTGCATCTCTGCGCGCACGTAGTCGAAATCGAGCGGGAACACCGGCTGCCACGCCTCGCCGTAGCACTGCAGCGACAGGTCGAGCAGGCGCTTGATGATGCGCTGCTCGGTGCGCGTGAAGTCGCGGCCTTCCACGCGCACGTGGTAGCGCCCGTCGCTGCCGAAGAGGTTGTCCACCACGAGGAACACCAGCTTCGGGTCGAACACGAAGAGGGCGGTGCCGCGCAGCGGCTTCATGTGGATCATGTTGATGTTCGCGGGCACCGGCAGGTGCCGCACGAACTCGCCGAATTGCTGGATCTGCACCGGCCCCACCGAGATGTCGGGGCTGCGCCGCATGAAGTTCAGCAGCGCGCTGCGCAGGCCGCGCGCGAAGCGGTCGTTGATGACCTCCAGCGTGTGCATGCGGTTGCGCACCACGCGGTCGGGCGCGCCGAGGTCGTAGGCGGGCAGCCCGTCCTTCGGCGGTGGGGGAGGGGGCGCCTGGTCGACGTCGCCGGTGACGCCTTGCAGCAGCGCATCGACCTCGTCCTGCGAGAGCACCTGTTCATACGCCATGGATCGCTTGTCGTCCGGAGGATGGTGACGTGGTGCTCACTGCACGACGAAGATGTTGAACGAGACGCTGGAGATGCCCAGCTCGGGCGTCTGCGGCGTCAGCGGTGCGTTCAGCGCGGTGCGGATTTCCTCGGCCAGCCTGGCCTTGTCCTCCGGCGTGACCAGCGACTCGGGCGCGCGGTTCGACAGCTGCACCAGCAGCCGGCTGCGCAGCTCGGGCATGAACTCGACGATCTGCGCCTTGGCATGCTCGTCGCGCACACGCAGCGCCATGCCGATCTGCAGGAAGCGGCTGCGGCCCTCCGCCTGCAGGTTCACCGTCAGCGGGTCGAGCATCACGAAGATGGGCTTTTCGGGAACCGGCGGCTTGGCCGCTTCCGTGGAGGCGGCGCCCGTGAAGCGCGGCAGGAAGACGTACGCGGCGGCGCCGGCCGCTGCGAGAAGGCCGACGGCCAGCACGACCCCGATCAGCAGCTTCGATGAGCGGCGCGGGGCGGGCAGCGAGGCGGAGGCCGGTGCGGCGTTTGCGACAGATGTTGGGGGAGCCATGTTGAAGCGGTTTTTCTTGTCCGGTCTATTCTTTTCGAAGTCCCTCGCGGACGAACGGCCGAACAAGCGCACAAAGGCGTTTCATATCCGTTCATTGCGCGGCGCCTTCCATGGGGCGCCGTCGCGGGGCGGGGGGTGAAGATGGGTTGCTGCGTGCCTCGCTGCCTCAGGCGAAGGTGTCGATGCCGGAGCGCGAGTTGGCGGCGGCGGGGCGCGTGGAGGCGACGGCGGCCGCCGGTGCACCGGCCGCCGTGCGTCCGGCGCCGGGGTAGGAGGCCGTGGCCTGCTGCCGCGCCGCGCCCTGCTGCTGGCCCTGTTGTTGCTGCGCGAAGGCGGCGTCGTTGCCGTTGGGCTGGCGCGTTTCCGCGCCGACCGAGGTCTGGCCCAGCGTGATGCCTTGTTCCGACAGCGAGTTGCGCAACTGCGGCAGCGCGGCCTCGACGGCCTTGCGCACGCTCTCGTGCGCCGAGACGAACATCGCCTGCGCCTGGTTGTCGCCCATCGACAGCGTGACCTTCAGCGGGCCGAGGCCGGCCGGGTTCAGGCTGAGCTCGGCCGTGTGGTGCCCGCTGGCGCTCATGCGCAGCAGTTGCTGGCCCAGGGCCGGCGCCCATTTGTCGCTGCCGACTTCGGGTGCGATGGTGTGGGCCGGAGTGCGCGCGGCGGCCGCGGTGTCGCCCGCGCGCTCCGGGGACGACGCCGTCACCGCGGCTGGCTGCTGGAGCGCGACGGGGTCGATGGCGGGCTGGCTGTCCGCGCCATCGGTCGTGGCGGCGACAGGGCTTGCAGCCACGGCGGCCTTGGCGGCCTGCGCATCGTTTGTTGCCGCCGGCTGCGCCGCGCTCGCGAGCTGCTCGGCGGTGGTGGTGCCGATGGGCGCGCGCGATGCGGGGCCGCGGCCGGTCGCTGCGGTGCCCACGGATGGGCTCGCGGGGGCGGACACCGGCTTGGCGAAGCCCACGGCCATGGTCTGCGCCGCGATGGCGGCGCGGGCCGCATCGTGCAGCGAGCCGGCGGGCGCGGCATCCGCTTGCAGGGGCGCGGCTTGCGCGGCTTGCGCGGCGGCTGCGGCGGGCTTCTGCGCGACGGCCTCCTTCGCGGCCTTGGCCGCGGCCTCGGCCGTGTCCGCTGCATCGGCGGCGACAGCGGCCGTGCCGGCGGCTGTCTTCGCCGAAAGCGCCTGCAGGGCCGGACCGAGAGCCACGTCGGTGGTGGCGTCTGCCGGCGTCGTCTTCGCAAGCCCGTCGGCAGTGCCTTCGCCCGCCGCCTGCGCCGCCGACCGGCCCGCGAGCGTCAGCGCGTGCAGCGGCGAGTTCGCCTGCGCGAGGAATGCGAGGTTCGGGTCGGCGAGCGGAGCGTCTTCCTTCTTCGTGTCCTCATCCGCGCCGGGCTTGCGCGCGGCCTTGCGGTCGATGGCGGCCACGTCCGACGTGCTGCCGTCCTTCTCCGCCGTACCGGCCTGGCCGCCGCCGTTGGCGCGCGAGCGCTCCAGCGCCGCGCCGAAGTCTGGGCCCTGCGCCTCGTCCGCGCCGCGCCCGCGCGAGGCGGCCTGCGCGGCCGCGGGCTGTGCTGCGGCATTCGTCGTGACGGGGGGCATGATCATGGAAGGCATGTCGGGTCCTGCGTGCGGATGTTTCTGTTTCTCAAAGGGTCGGATGCGAGGCGCGGTCGAAGAACTTGCGCGCCGCGCGCTCGTCGCTGTCGCGCTGCTCGCGCTTGGCCTCGGCCATCAGCTCCTGCATGCGCACGCGCTCGGCCAGCGTGTCGAAGGAGCTCAGGCGTCGGCGCTGCTGCTGCCAGTCGTCGCGGCCGTGGTCCAGCCGGGTGCCGGTCTGCGCGGCAATGGCGCGCTGCTGCTCGATGGCGTTGTCCAGCGTGCCGAGGAAGTTGCGGTAGTTGCGCCACTGCGAGGAGGGCAGGCCGTCGCGCATCAGGGCGTCGAGCTGCTCGTGGTAGTCCTGCCGGTACTGCAGCAGCAGGTCGAGCTTCTGGCTGGCGTCCAGGTGCGCGTTCTGCAGCGCGCCCAGGCGCCGCGCGGCGTCGTCGGTCTGTGTGTGCGCCAGGTCGATCAGCATGCCGAGAGGGAGCTTGCGTGTCATCTTTTGCTTCTTTGCGGAGTGGGTGTGCGCGGCTCGCCTTCGAACAGGTTTTCCAGGCGGGCGATGGATTCGGCATAGTCCGTGCGCTCGTCCATCGACTGCTGCAGGAAGCCCTCGATGCGCGGGTACATCGCGATCGCCTGGTCCAGCTGCAGGTCGTGGCCGGGCGCGTAGGCGCCCACGCTGATCAGGTCGCGGTTGCGCTGGTAGCGCGAGAGCATCTGCTTGAAGCGGCGCACGGTGTCGAACTGCGAGGACGGGATCAGCGCGGTCATGGCGCGGCTGATGGAGGCCTCGATGTCGATGGCCGGGTAATGCCCGGCCTCGGCCAGCGTGCGCGAGAGCACCACGTGGCCGTCGAGGATCGCGCGCGCCGAGTCGGCGATGGGGTCCTGCTGGTCGTCGCCCTCCGACAGCACCGTGTAGAAGGCGGTGATGGAGCCGCCGCGCCCATTCGCGTCGCGTTCGCCGTTGCCGGCGCGTTCCACCAGCGCCGGCAGCTTGGCGAACACCGAGGGCGGATAGCCCTTGGTGGCGGGCGGCTCGCCCACGGCCAGCGCGATCTCGCGCTGCGCCATCGCGTAGCGGGTGAGCGAGTCCATGATGAGCAGCACGTCCTTGCCGCGGTCGCGGAAGTACTCGGCCAGGCAGGTCGCGTAGGCCGCGCCCTGCAGGCGCAGCAGCGGCGAGTTGTCGGCCGGCGCCGCCACCACCACCGCGCGTGCCAGGCCCTCTTCGCCCAGCGTGTTCTCGATGAAGTCCTTCACCTCGCGGCCGCGTTCGCCGATCAGGCCGACCACGATGACCTCGGCGCTGGTGTAGCGCGCCATCATGCCCAGCAGCACGCTCTTGCCCACGCCCGAGCCGGCGAACAGGCCCATGCGCTGGCCGCGGCCCACGGTGAGCATGCCGTTGATGGCGCGCACGCCCACGTCGAGCACCGAATCGATCGGCGCGCGCGTCAGCGGGTTCATGGGCGGCGAGCTCAGCGGCACCTTGCGGGCCATGTCGAGCGGGCCCAGCCCGTCGAGCGGACGGCCGGCCGCATCGACCACGCGGCCGAGCATGCCTTCGCCGACAGGCAACCGCTTGGTGTGCGCATTGCCACTGCCGATGGTTCCCGCAGCATCGGGCTCGGGCGCTCCGGGCCGCGCATACACGCGCGCGCCGGGCAGCAGGCCTGCCACTTCGGTCTGCGACATCAGGAAGAGCCGGTCGCCCGCGAAGCCGACCACTTCGGCTTCGGCGTGCCGTTGCGCATGGCCCGGCGGCAGCTCGATCAGGCAGTCGCTGCCCACGGGCAGCTGAAGCCCCACGGCCTCGAGCACCAGTCCCACCGCGCGCGTGAGCCGGCCCGAGGCGATGGTGGTCTCGCAGCCCGCCACATTGGCGCGCGCTTTTTCGAGCGCGGCGAGCACCGACTGCAGATGGGGGTTGGGGGCGGTGGCCTGCATGGCGGTTGTCACCGGGCTTCGGGCCTGCCGTCGGCGTCGCCGTTGAGGGCGCCCGTCACGCGCTTCCAGCGCGTTTCCAGCGTGCCGTCGAGCTCGCCCGTGGCCGATTGCACGCGGCAGCCGCCTCGGGTGATGGTGTCGTCGGCGCGCATCTGCCAGCCGGCGGCTTCGATCTCTTCGCCCAGGCTGCTTCGCACCAGCGCAACGTCGTCGGGGTGCAGCAGCAGGCGCGGCTCACCGCGCAAGGCTGGTTCGGTGTTGAGCAGGTCGCGCACCACGGGCAGCACCCATTCGGGCTCGGCCTTCAGCGTGCGGTGCACCACTTGGCGGGCCACGTCGAGCGCGAGCGCGAGCACGGTCTGCGATAGCTCTTCCTCGGCGCGGCGCAATGCATCGGGCAGCGACTGGGCCAGCGCGCGCAGGCGTTCGGCGTGCGCGCTGGCGGCCGCGAGGCCGGTGGCCAGGCCCTCGGTGTGGCCCACCTTGCGGCCTTCGGCAAGACCGGCGGCACGGCCTTCGGCTTCGCCGTCGATGCGGGCTTCCTTGCGGATGCGCGCGAGATCGGCGAGGTCGATCTTGGGTGCGGGCGGCGGCGGTGGCGGCGCGGTGTTCCGGCGTTCGGCCGCCGTCTTGCGGGCGGCGGGTGAGGGCGTGCGAGGGCTGCCGTCGATGGTGCCCATTTCCCAGCGCTCCCATGCCGAGAGCGCGGGCGGGCTGGGCGGCGTGCGCTCGGTCCTCGGCCCGCCGGCAGCGTGGCGTGCGGCGGCGTGGATGGCTGCGAGCCGCTCGCGCGATTCGCCGAAGCCGCCGAAGCCGCCGAAGTTGCCGTTGGAATCAGACGAACTCATCGGTGCCAGGCGTCGCGATCACGATTTCGCCGGCCTCCGCCAGGCGGCGGGCGACCTGCAGGATGGCCTTCTGCTCGGTTTCGACCTGCGACACGCGCACAGGTCCGCGCAGCTCCATGTCCTCGCGCAGCGTCTCGGCGGCGCGCTGCGACATGTTGTTGAGGAACTTGTCGCGCAGCTCCATCGGCGCGCCCTTGAGGGCGATGATGAGCGAGTCGCTCTCGATGTCCTTGAGCAGGCGCTGGATGCTGCGGTCTTCCAGGCCCAGCAGGTTCTCGAACACGAACATCTCGTCGACGATGCGCTGTGCCAGCGCCTCGTCCTGCTCGCGCACGTGGGCGATGGCTTCTTCCTCCACGCTGGTGCTCATGAGGTTGACGATCTCGGCCGCGGTGCGCACGCCGCCCAGGCGGCTGCGGCGCAGGCCCTGGCCCGCGAGCATCTCGGTGAGCACGTCGGTCAGTTCGTTCAGGGCCGAGGGCTGCACGCCGCCGAAGGTGGCCACGCGCATGATCACGTCGTGGCGCAGGCGCGCGGGCAGCTTCTCGAGCACCTCGGAGGCCTTCATGCGGTCCAGGTGCACGAGCAGCGTCGCCAGGATCTGCGGGTGCTCGTCGCGGATGAGCTCGGCCACTTCGCCGGCCTCGAGCTCGTTGAGCCGCTCGATGCCGCCGTGCGGCTCGTCGGGCTGCAGGATGTCTTCCAGCAGGTTGCTGGCGCGGTCTTCGCCCAGCGCCTTGCGCAGCACGGCGCGGATGTAGCTGGTCGAGCCCAGGTGCAGTGCCGAGAGCTGCTCGGTCTCGTTGCGGAACTCGGCCAGCACCTCGGCCAGCTCTTCCTTCGAGACTGAGGTGAGCTTCGACATCGCGAGCCCCAGCGCCTGCACCTCGGAGGTGGGCAGCTGGTGCAGCGCGGCCGCCGCGCGGTCTTCGCCCAGTGCCATCAGCAGGATGGCGCTCTTGCGTGTTCCCTGTTCGCTACTCATCGTTGTTCATCCAGTGCTGGATCAGCGCCGCCACAACCTTCGGGTCCTTGTCGGCGGTCTGGTGGGCGTATTCCATGTCGGCCTTGCGGCGGTTGGCCTCGCGTTCGCGCAGGCTCTCCTCGGCGGAGGGCGTGTTCTCATCCGGTGCGGCAGCGGCCACCACGGCCGGGGCTTCCGCAGCGGCCGGCGCGGGCGGGGGCGCCAGGTGCTTGCGCATCAGCGGGCGCAGCACCGCGAACCAGGCGAAGAGCGCGAGCAGCGCGTACAGCAGGTACTGGCCGGCGGTCCTGGCGAGGTCGAGGTTCTCGCGGTCGCGCCAGAACGGCACCTCGGGCGCGGGAGCGTTGTCGGTGTCACGGGCGAAGGCGCTGTTCACCACGTTGAGCGAGTCTCCTCGTTCCTGGCTGAAACCCATGGCTTCCTTCGCGAGGTTGCGGATCTGCTCCAGCTCGGCCGGCGTCAGCGCGCGGCTGGCGGTCTTGCCCGCGGCATCCACCGCGTCGCGGTTGTTCACGACGACGGCGACCGACAGGCGCTTCACGCCGCCGGCGGCCTGCTGCACGTGGCGGATGGTGCGGTCGAGCTCGTAGTTGGTGGTGGTGTCCTTGCGCGAGCTGCTCGGGCCGGTGGGCGCGGTGCTGGCCGTCGATGCGGTGGCGGTGCCGGGGGCTCCCGGCGCGCCGGGCGTTCCCGGGGCGGGCGGGGTTCTGGGTGCGTTCGGTGCCCTCGGGCCGGTGATCGGCGCAACGGGATTCACCGGCGGCTGGTTCGACAGCGCGCCCGGCACGCCGCCGGGCTGTCCGCCGCCGTGCTGCGACGATTCGCTGCTCTGCTGGCTGCGGATGGCGGCCTGCGCCGGGTCCTGGTTGGGCTTGTATTTCTCGTCGGTGTGCTCGACCACCGAGAAGTCGATGTCCGCCGCCACCTGCGCGCGCACGTTGTTCGCGCCCACGATGGGCTGCAGGATCGCCTCGATGCGGCGGATGTAGCCCTGCTCGATCTCCTGCGCGTACTTCAGCTGGCTCACGTCCAGCCCGCGGTCGGCGCCGCGCGCGGAAGAAAGCAGGTTGCCGCGCTGGTCCACCACGGTCACGCTCTTGGCGTCGAGGTCGGGCACGCTGCTGGAGACCATGTGCACGATGGCGCTGACCTGGCCCTCGTCGATGCTGCGCCCGCGCGCCAGCGCGAGCACCACGGAGGCCGAGGGCTTCTTCTGTTCGCGCACGAAGAGCGAGGGCTTGGGCAGCGCCAGGTGCACCCGGGCCGACTCGATGGCGCCGATGGATTCGATGGAGCGCGCGAGCTCGCCTTCGAGCCCGCGCTGGTAGTTGACCTGCTCGGCGAACTGGCTGGTGCCGAACTTCTGGTTGTCCATCAATTCGAAGCCCACCCCGCCGGCCTTGGGCAGGCCCTGCGCCGCGAGCTTGAGGCGGGTCTCGGCCACCTTGTCGCCCGCGATCAGGATCGCGCCGCCGCCGTCGGCGAACTTGTAGGGCACGTTCATCTGCTGCAGCGACGCGATGATCGCGCCGCCGTCGCGGTCCGACACATTGGTGTAGAGCACCTTGTATTCGGGGCCGCGGCTCCAGAGCATGAACGCGGCCGCGGCGGCCACCAGGGCCGCGCCGCCGATGATCAGCGGCAGCCTCGGCTGCGCGCGGAGGCGGTCGAGCAGGGCCGGCTGGCCGTCGCCGGACTGGGGCAGCGCGTCCGCGGGCGCAGCCGTGCTCATGGGCGCGCCCTCGTCGCGGCCATGGCCATGGTGGGAGAGGAATTTCGGTTTAGAGATTTCATTCCGGGTGGCCGGTGATGTCGTCCGCGGCCTGTTCGTTTCGCGGACGATTGTCAGCAGTCACCCGGAATTCGAATGGCCGAACAGCCGGGGTTTTCGCCCTCAGTTGCGCGCTTGAATCGGGGTCTTCCCTTGATACGCTGCAAGCCAGCCGGAGGGCCCTGGTCCCTCCGTGTCAAGTCACGCAGAAGTGTTCAGACAAACAAGAGGAAGAGGATCACCATGTCCATCAGCGCCATCGAATCGGTCCTGCAGCAGATGCGGGCCACCGCGGTCCAGACGGGCATCGCGCCGCAGACGGCAGCCCCGGCCGAAGCCGGCGGCTTCGCGGCCGAACTCAAGCGCTCGCTCGCCAACATCAGCGGCGCCCAGCAGCAGGCCTATGCGCAGGCCGAGTCCTTCGAGCTGGGCAAGCCCGGCGTCGCGCTGAACGACGTGATGGTCGACATGCAGAAGGCGAACGTCGCGTTCCAGACCGGGCTGCAGGTTCGCAACCGGCTCGTGACCGCCTACCAGGAAGTGATGAACCTGCAGGCTTGAGGGGTGAACGGGTGATGTGGAGAGGGGCGCGCAACTTTTTCGTGCATGCCCCCTAAAGGTTCGCAGGGCCCCGCCGATAACCAAGTCAACGATGGCTTGAGTCTCTAAGTGGAAGCGGGTCCAGCGTTACGGCCAAAAGCCGGAGTCCACAACCTTTTTTCATCAATCAGGAGTCGAACATGGCGCAAGTCATCAACACGAACAGCCTCTCTCTCGTCACGCAGAACAACCTCAACAAGTCGCAGGCGTCGCTGAACAGCGCGATCCAGCGCCTGTCTTCGGGCCTGCGTATCAACAGTGCCAAGGACGATGCCGCCGGCCAGGCCATCGCCAACCGCTTCACGGCCAACATCAAGGGCCTGACGCAAGCTTCGCGCAACGCCAACGACGGCATCTCGCTGGCTCAGACGACCGAAGGCGCGCTGACCGAAGTCAACAACAACCTGCAGCGCATCCGTGAACTGGCTGTGCAGGCCTCCACCGGCACCAATTCCCCCGGCGACCTGAAGTCGATCCAGGACGAAATCGGCCTGCGCCTCGCCGAAATCGACCGTACTTCGGCCCAGACCGACTTCAACGGCGTGAAGGTCCTGTCCGCCGGCGCAAAGCCGCTGACGGTGCAGGTCGGCGCCAACGACGGCGAGACCATCAAGATCGACCTCAAGCAGATCGACTCGTCGACGCTGGGCCTGTCGGGCTTCTCGGTCAGCAGCAACGCGCTGCCCGTGAGCGAAGCCATCACGCAGACCAACCTGGGCGCCACGCCCACGGCAGTCGATATGAGCGCCGTCGTGGCCAAGCTCGGCGGCTCTGCCAGCGACTACAGCTTGCGCAACGTGCAGACGGCAGCAGGTGCTGCGACCGCCAACTTCGTGGTGAAGGCCGGCAACGACTACTACGCCGCGTCGGTGAACAACACCACCGGCGCAGTCACGCTGAACGTGGCGGACCTCGAGTTCACCGACCCCAGCAACGGCGTCGCCACGGCAACGGCCCTGGCGAACCAGTTGGTCAAGGTTGGCGTGGACTCTGCCGGTACGGCCACGGCCTTTGCCACGGTGCAGGGCCGCAACTTCGCCATCGGCGCCGGCGCGCTGGCCAACGGCGGAGCGACCCCGACGGACTTCGACAACACCGCCTCCGACATCGTTCTGAGCGGTGCTGGTGCCTCGGCCGAGTTCACCGGCGCAGCTTCCATCAACCCGCTGAAGAAGCTCGACGCTGCACTCAAGATCGTCGACGACCTGCGCAGCTCGCTGGGTGCGGTGCAGAACCGCTTCGACTCCACCATCGCCAACCTCGGCACCACGGTGACCAACCTGTCCTCGTCGCGTTCGCGCATCGAAGACGCCGACTATGCGGTCGAAGTGTCGAACATGACGCGCGCCCAGATCCTGCAGCAAGCCGGTACCTCGGTGCTGTCGCAGGCCAACCAGACCACGCAAGGCGTGCTGTCGCTCCTGCGTTGATCGAAGGAGCCTAGCCAGAAGTGAAAGAAATGCCGGGGCCCTTCCGCAAGGGCGGCTCCGGCCGGGGCAGGCCTGTGGCGCGAGCCGCGAGTGCCTGCCTTGTCCTCTGCGGCCATGCCCATCGGCGAGGCCGCAGAGGACAGGAAACCCAGCAAGACAAGGTGGAAATGATGTTGAACCCCGTGCCTGCAAATTCCGCGACGGAAAGCCCTTGGGCGCAGCTGCTTCGCGGCGGCGCCGCGGCTGCGGGCGCGCGCGGCGCGGTTGCCGACTCGAAGGGCGGCGCCGATGCGAAGGACGAGGCGACGCCGGTGCAGGTCGAGCAGGCGGTGCGCCAGGCGAATGAGGTGCTCGCGGTGCGCGAGGTCGGTGTGCGCTTCGAGGTCGACAGGGACGCCGAGATGCTGATCGTCAAGGTGGTGGACAGCTCCAGCGGCGAGGTCATCCGCCAGATTCCCAACGAAGAAGCGGTGCGCATCGCGAAGCTGATGAACGACGGCAACGGCCTGCTGGTGGACCAGGCGGCCTGAGACCGCATCGGGCACGCATACACGAAGCACATCCATCCAGATTCAAGAAAGCATAGACATGGCAACCATCAGCAGCCTCGGCGTCGGCGCCAATCTCGACCTCGCCTCCCTGCTCACGCAACTCGAGACCGCCGAGAAGCAGCCCATGGTGGCGCTGCAGGCCAAGGCCAAGAGCTACACGAGCAAGCTGTCGGCCTACGGCACGATCCAAAGCGCGCTCGCCACGCTGCAGACGGCCGCCAAGAAACTGGGCGACCCGACGCTGTTCCAGAGCGTGACCGGCACGCCGACGGTCAGCGGCATTCTTTCCGCGACCTCCACGGATTCGAGCGCGGCAGGCAACTACACCATCGACGTTTCGCAACTTGCGCAAGCGCAGACCGTGGTCACCGCGGGGCAGGCCAGTTCCAAGACCGCGATCGGCAACGGCAAGATCACCATCGACTTCGGCGCCATCACCGGCGGCACGCTCGATCCGGCGACCGGCAAGTACACCGGCGCCACCTTCACCGCCGATGCGAGCCAGCCGGCCAAGTCGATCACCATCGATCCGACCAACAACACGCTCGAAGGCATTCGCAACGCGATCAACGGCGCCAACGCCGGCGTGACGGCCTCCATCGTGAATGACGGCAGCGGCACGCCCAACCGCCTGGTGCTGACCTCCACGCAGACCGGCGAGAAGTCGAGCATGCGGATCTCGGTCGACGGCGACACGGCGCTGCAGGGCCTGCTGAACAACGACCCGGCCGGCGCGCAGAACCTGAAGCAGACCTCGGCGGCGCAGAACGCGAAGCTCAACGTCAACGGCATCGACATCACGAGCTCGACCAACACCGTGAAGGAAGCCATCCAGGGCGCCACGCTGACGCTGGTGAACACCGGCAGGACGGGGCTCTCGATGAAGGAGAACACGGCCAGCGTGACAACGGCCATCAACGATTTCGTGAAGGCCTACAACAGCCTGCAGAGCACCGCCAAGACGTTGACCGCATACGACGCCGACACCAAGACCGGTGCCGCGCTGGTGGGCGACACCACGCTGCGCAACCTGCAGACGCGCATCCGCCAGGCACTCACCACGCCGCAGTCCGGCGGCACGAACGACATGAAGGTGCTGACCGAGATCGGCGTGTCCTTCCAGAAGGACGGCACCCTGGCCGTGGATTCCGCCAAGCTGGACAAGGCACTGGCCAACAACCTCAAGGGCGTGGCGAACCTGTTCTCCAGCGCCACCGGCGGCACGGCCGGCTACGGCAAGCAGATCGACGCACTGGTGGACGACGTGACCAAGGGTGCGCTGAAGGTGGCCAGCGACGGCGTGACGGCGACGATCAAGGAGCTCGACACGCAGTACGACGCGATGCAGATGCGCGTGGATGCGACGGTGGACCGCTACCGCAAGCAATTCAACCAGCTGGACGTGCTGATCAACAAACTGAACAACACCAAGAACTACCTCACACAGCAGTTCGAGGCGCTGTCGAGCCAGACCAAGTAAGGCGCGGGACGCGCAAAGAGACCCGGAGCATCAGCCGATGTACACCCCCCACAACATGCGCACAGGTGCCGGTGCCTACGCGCGCCTCGGTGTCGAGACCAGCGTGATGAGCGCGTCGCCGCACCAGCTCATCACGATGCTGTTCGATGGCGCCAAGACCGCCATCGGCATGGCGCGCCACCACATGGCCGCCGGCGACACCGAAGCCAAGGGCAACGCGATCTCCAAGGCCATCGGCATCGTCGACAACGGCCTGAAGGCCGGGCTCGACGCCCAGGCGGCCGGCGAGGCCGGCGCCGAACTGGTGGCCAACCTGTCGGCGCTGTACGACTACATCGTGCAGCGGCTGTTCCGCGCCAACCTGCACAACGACGTGCTGGCCCTGGACGAGGCCGACCGGCTGCTCGAGAACGTCGCTTCCGCGTGGCGGGAGATCGACGACCGGGCTCGTGGCTGAAATGCAACCGCAAGAGAAACAGGAAAACATGGCATTCCGGAGTGAGGTCGTTCATTGCTACGAAGAGCTGGCCACCGGCATCGCATCGATGCTCGTGCTGGCGCGCGCCAAGGAGTGGGGCCAGCTCCCCGCGCTCGAAGCCCGCTGCTCGGCGATGGTGGAGCGCCTGAAGGCCATCGAGCCCCACGAGCTGCTGGACGCGACGCAGGTCGAGCATGTGCTCGATCTGCTGGAGCGCATACGTTCCGACCAGGCCGAGGTGTCGGGGCTCATCAAGCCGCAGCTCGAGAGCCTGATCAGCCGCATGGGATATCTCACGCAGCAGAAGAACCTGGGCAGGGCCTACGGGCCGCCGCACTGAGCGCGGCTGCCGGACGACCTGAGGAAGCCGCACCATGACTGGACTCGCCGGACTGCTCGACGCGCTGCTGGCCGCAAGGCTCGCGCCGCGGCTGGACGTGCTCGGCATCAAGCCCGAGACCACCATCGGCGCGCCCGGGCCGGCGGTGGCGATCGGCAAGGTCGAGAACGATGTCAGGCTGCCTTCCAATGCGGCGCTCGACAGGCAGATCCCGGGGGCGGCTGCCGGCGGTACTCCCCATGCCGGCTCCGGCGCCCAGCCTTCGATGGAGACGCGGCTGTCGGTGGCGGCGCGCGTCATCGGCGCGGTGCTGGCCGACCTGCAGGCGCAACCGGGGCCGGTGCGTGGCGCCGTGCCCCTGATGCCGTCGCGCGCGCAGCCGGTGAACGCCGCGGCGCTGGCGGGCACGCTGGCGCAGGCTGTGTCGGACAGCGGGCTCTTCTATGAATCGCACCTGGCGTCGTTCACGGTTGGCGGCCGCACGCTCGCGCAGATGAAGCAGGAGCCGCAGGCGCAGTGGGCCGTGCCGGTGATCGCGAAGACGCAGGCGGGTGCATCGGTCGCGTCGCAGGTGGTGGCTGCCGCATCGACGGCGGCGATCGTCGATTCGCCGGATGCACTGCCTTCGCTCGTGGCGCAAGCTCAGGTGCCGGCGGTGCAGGGCGACGGCGCCCGCGCGGTGGGCGTTGCCGCGTCACAGGCGCCGGTCACAGCCGGGCAGCCGCAGGACGCCGGTGTCTCCTCCTCGCAAGGCAAACCGCAGGCTCTGGAACAGCAAGCTGCGGCGAACGACGCGGCGCGGGTGCAGGCCGCCTATCGGCAACCCGAGAGCGCATCGCCCGGCGGCGGCTTCGATTCGATGCCCGCGCACCGCGCCAGCGAATCCGCGCGCCAGGCCGACAGCGCCACGGCCCTGCCGGCATCGCGCGGCGGCGAAGTGATCCACCCCCAGGCCGTCACGCTGGTGCACCAGCAGCTCGATCTGCTGGCCAGCTCGGTCTTCCGCTGGAACGGCCATGCCTGGCCCGACGTGCCGATGAGCTGGACCGTGGAGGAAGAACAACAGGCCCGGTCCGAGGCGCGCGAGGGCGCGGTTGCTGAAGAAGAGGGTGCGCGCCGCTGGTCGACCACGGTCTCGCTGGAGCTGCCGAAGCTTGGCGAGGTCGACTTGCGGCTGAGCCTCGACGGCCAGGCCGTGCAGGCGCATCTGTTCGCGCGCGAGGCTTCGACCATGGCGCGCCTGCGCGGCGACACCGGCCGGCTCGCGAAGCGTTTCGACGCCGCGGGCCTGCAGCTGCAGCAGGTGCTGGTCGCCGCGAAGGAGGTTGCCGTATGAGCGCCGCGCCGGGCCGCCCCAAGCAAGCTCGCACCGCAGTGCGAAGCACGAAGGTATTCCAATGAGCGCTGCGCCGGGCCGCCCCAGGCAAGCTCGCACCGCAGTGCGAAGCACGAAGGTATTCCAATGAACGAGGTGCTCGACAACCGCAACAGCGCCGTCGCGCTGTCCTATGCGGACAAGACGCGGGCGCCCGTCGTCGTGGCCAAGGGTTATGGCGTGGTCGCCGAATCGATCATGCGCGAGGCGCGCGAGCACGGGCTTTACGTGCACTCGTCGGCCGACCTCGTGAAGCTCCTGATGCAGGTCGACCTGGACAGGCAGGTCCCGCCGCAGCTGTACCTCGCCGTGGCGGAGGTGATGGCGTGGATCTACCGCCTCGAGGGTCGCGCAGGCGACTAATTGACCAGATGGACCAATGTGAAATCATGAATCGAGAAATTCGTTCAAATGGTCTTTCATCGGGGCTAAATAAACCCATAGCGTTTATCAATTCGATGTTGTTGACGAATAAATTCGCGCTTTTTTGGGTGGCGTCTGAAACATTTGTTACCCAAACGGCTGACACCTGTAAACGCGGGGCCTCCATTGGGGGATGAGAGGAGCCTTGTCAGATGCCTCCTACCTTTTTTACCCTCATGTCATACAAAACACTTCAACATGTAAAACTTTGTGTATATAATGTATACACGATTGTTAGGAGCACGAAGTGAGCTTTGAATCGGAAATGGGATCAGACATGGAAAACGTCAACATCACCGCCAACGGCGTGATTTCGAGGGAAATCGGCGAGATAAATCTGGCCTATATGCTGCTGGCGCAGAAGCTGGTGAAGCAGGACAGGGCCGAGGCCATGTTCCGCCTCGGCGTGGGCCGTGAGCTGGCCGATCTGCTGGCGAACATGTCGCTCAGCCAGATCGTGAAGCTGGCCGCGTCCAACTTCCTGCTGTGCAGCTTCCGGCTGGACGACCGCCCCATGTTCGCGGTGGTCGGCGAGGGCAAGGAGCCCGCGCTGCAGCAGGCGCATATGTCGATCCTGATGGCCGCGCGCCAGGCGCAAGCACAGTCGCAGGCGCAGATGCGCGGAGCGAGCGCGGCGTGACCAGCAAGAGCGTCCTGGGCGAGGTGCGGCAGGTCCAGCTCGCGATCGAGCTGATCGGCCTCGGCGCGCGCCTGCAGTTCCTGGAAGCCGCGGTCACGCTGAGCCGCGAGCGCCTGATCCGCCTCTACAAGGAACTCAAGGGCGTCTCTCCGCCCAAGGGCCTGCTGCCGTTCTCCACCGATTGGTACATGACGTGGCTGGCCAACATCCACTCGTCGATGTTCTACAACATCTACCGGTTCATGCTCGACGAGGCGGACGAGAACGAGCTGCCCGCGCTCATCAAGGCCTACCGCCTCTACACGCAGCAGGTCGAGGCCAACGGTGGCGAGGTGGTGCTCGACTTCACCCGCGCCGAGACCATGGTCCGCTTCTTCGACAGCGACATGCTGCAGCTGAGCACCTGCTGTCGCTGCGGCGGCCATTTCGTGGCGCATGCGCACGACAACAAGAACGGATACGTGTGCGTGCTGTGCCGTCCGCCTTCGCGCGCGGGCAAGGCACGCAAGCCCAAGGCGACAGAGCGCCGCCGCGGCGGGCTCGTCGCGGTGGCGCCGGTGATGGACATCGGCGGCGCCGTCTAGGAAAAGTGCCCCGCCGGCGGCCATGGCCGCCAGGGGTTTGTTGATTCGACGCCCGCTGGGCGATAGGGGAAGCGCGTGCTGGTTCTGGTTGGATACATCGTGGTGATCGGTGCCGTCTTCGGTGGCTACGGCCTCATGGGCGGGCACTTCGGCGTCCTGTTCCAGCCGGTCGAACTGCTCATGATCGGCGGCTCGGCGCTGGGCGCCTTCATCGCCGGCAACAACGGCAAGACCATCAGGGCCACCATCAAGGAGCTGCCCCTGCTGCTGCGCACCTCCAAGCACAACCGCCAGCTCTACATGGACCTGCTCGCGCTGCTGTACGAGCTGCTCGCCAAGGCCCGCAAGGAAGGGATGATGAAGCTGGAGACCGACGTGGAAGACCCGTCCCAGAGCGAGATCTTCACGCGCTATCCGAACATCATGGCGCACGAGGGCATCACCGTCTTCCTGTGCGACTACCTGCGCCTGGTCATCAGCGGCAACACCGATGCGCACGAGATCGAGGCGCTGATGGACCACGAGATCGAGACCATCCGCCATGAGGCCGCGGTGCCCGGCCACAGCCTCTCGCGCGTGGGCGACGCGCTGCCCGCGCTGGGCATCGTCGCGGCAGTGATGGGCGTGGTGCACGCACTCGGCTCCGCCAACCTGCCGCCCTCCGAAATGGGCGCGCTGATCGCTCACGCGATGGTGGGCACCTTCCTCGGCGTGCTGCTGGCCTACGGCTTCGTCTCGCCGCTGGCCTCGCTGATCGAGCAGAAGGTGGAAGAGGGCATGAAGATCTACCAGTGCGCCAAGGTCACGCTGCTGGCCAACCTCAACGGCTACGCGCCTCAGCTCGCGGTGGAATTCGGCCGCAAGGTGCTGTTCTCGACCGAGCGCCCCTCCTTCACCGAGCTGGACGACCACGTCCGCGAAGTCAAGGCGCGCTGACGCGCCCATCGCACGAGCCAGCACAGAGCAGCCAGCGATCATGAGCGACGACAAGCCAAGAGTCATCTTCAAGCACGTCCACAAGGGCAAGCACGGCGGCGCGCACGGCGGCGGCTGGAAGATCGCCTATGCCGACTTCATGACGGCCATGATGGCCTTCTTCCTCGTGATGTGGCTGCTCTCCATTTCCAGCACCAAGCAGCGCGAAGGCATCGCGGAGCACTTCCGCATGCCGTTGCGCGTGGCGCTCACCGGCGGCGACAAGTCCAGCCTCAGCACCAGCATGATTCCCGGCGGAGGCGCCGACCCGGTGCACGTGGAGGGCGAGGTCAAGCTCACCGAGACCGCGAGCGAGGACGAGGCCGACGCCAGCCGCCTCGCCGAGATGAAGAGAAATCTCGACGCGCTGATCGAGAAGAGCCCTGTGTTCCAGCAGTTCCGCTCCCAGATCCTCATCGACATCACCACCGAGGGCCTGCGCCTGCAGATCGTCGACACCGAGAACCGCCCGATGTTCGAGCTGGCCAGCGCGCGCGTGGTGCCGCACATGCGCGCCATCCTGCGCGAGCTTGCGCCGGCGCTCAACGGCCTGCCCAACAAGATCACCCTGTCGGGCCACACCGACGCCATCGTCTACACCAACGACCGGTCCTACGGCAACTGGGAGCTGTCGTCAGACCGCGCCAACGCCTCGAGGCGCGAACTCGTGGCCGGCGGCATGGCCGAGGGCAAGGTGCTGCGCGTGATCGGCCTGGCCGACAGCATGCACCTGGACAAGGCCGATCCGCGCAACCCGATCAACCGGCGCATCAGCATCATCCTGCTCAACCACCGGACCCAGGAGCGCATCGAGCGCGAGAACAGCGCGGAGCCCGTCGGCGGGCTGCGCATCGGCAAGGCGGCCGCGAAAGCGGACTGAACGGTCGCACGACAGCAGACGGCACAACAACAAGAAACACACAAAGACACGAGATGGACCTCAGTCAATTCACCCAAGCCTTCTTCGTCGAAGCCATCGAACTGCTCGCCGAGATGGAGCAGCTCCTGCTGGAACTCGATGTCGACGCCCCCGACAGCGAACAGCTCAACGCCATATTCCGCGCGGCGCACTCCATCAAGGGCGGCGCAGCGACTTTCGGTTTCACTGCCCTTACCAACACCACGCACGTTCTCGAGTCGCTTTTGGACCGCGCCCGCCATGGGCAGCTGCGTCTGACTGGCCGGATGATCGATGCATTCCTGGAAACGAAGGACGCCTTGCAAGAACAACTCACCGCCTACCAGGCAGGCAACGAGCCGGACCCGGACATGGTCGCGCACATCTGTGGCGTGCTTCAGCAACTCGCGCTCGAAAGCGGTGACGCAAGTGCGGCGGCACCCGCGCCCGCTCCGGCTCCTGCGCCGGCTCCTGCGCCGGCTCCAGCGCCGGCTCCAGCGCCTGTGGCGGCCTCCGAGCCCGTGGCTGCGCCGGCCGATGCCGGCGGCGGCAAGGGCGGCGGCGGCGCGCTGCGCGTCCGCTTCGCCCGCCTGTCGGAAAGCGAATGCGAGCTGCTGACCGGCGAGCTGGCCAATCTCGGCAAGGTGCTCTCGAGCACGCGCAGCAACGACCAGCTCACAGTGCTGCTCGAAACCACCTGCTCGCCAGACGACATCGTCGCCGTCTGCTGCTTCGTCATCGACGAATCGCAGATCGACATCACGCACGAAGCGGTTGCCGAAGCTCCGGCAGCGGTGGCCGCACCCGCGCGCGCGCCCGAGCCCGAGCCCGCCGCGATCGTGGAAGCCGCGAAGCCGCAACCCGCGCCTTCTCCCGCACCCTCGGCGCCCACCACGGCAGCCGCTTCGTCCGCCGCCGCCAAGGAATCCAGCTCGATCCGCGTCGACGTCGAGAAGGTCGACCAGCTCATCAACCTCGTGGGCGAGCTCGTCATCACCCAGTCGATGCTCACGCAGGCCGCGACCATGCTCGACCCGGTGGCCTACGAGCGCTTCCTCAGCGGCCTGGGCCACCTGGAGCGCAACGCACGCGACCTGCAGGAATCGGTCATGTCCATCCGCATGATGCCGATGGACTACGTGTTCAGCCGCTTCCCGCGCGTCATCCGCGACGTGAGCGCCAAGCTGGGCAAGCAGGTCCGCCTGGACACCTACGGCAAGGAAACCGAGCTCGACAAGGGCCTGATCGAGCGCATCGTCGACCCGCTCACGCACCTGGTGCGCAACAGCCTCGACCACGGCATCGAGACGCCCGAGGTGCGCCTGGCCAAGGGCAAGGACGCCACCGGCCAGCTGCTGCTGTCGGCGCAGCACCACGGCGGCAACATCGTGATCGAGGTGAGCGACGACGGCGCGGGCCTCAACCGCGAGCGCATCCTTGCCAAGGCCATGCAGCAGGGCCTGCCGGTGAGCGAAACCATGCCCGACGACGAGGTGTGGCAGCTCATCTTCGCGCCCGGTTTCTCCACCGCCGAGCAGGTCACCGACATCTCGGGCCGCGGCGTGGGCATGGACGTGGTCAAGCGCAACATCCAGGAAATGGGCGGCCACGTCGAGATCCACTCGCGCGGCGGGCAGGGCACCACCACGCGCATCGTGCTGCCGCTGACGCTGGCCATCCTCAACGGCATGTCGGTCAAGGTGGGCAGCGAGGCCTACATCCTGCCGCTGAGCTACGTCATCGAGTCGCTGCAGCCGCTGCCGGAGCACCTGCATTCCATCACCGCCGACGGCCACGTGATCCGCGTGCGCGGCGAGTACCTGCCGCTCATCGAGCTGCACCGCGTGTTCGACGTGGCCGGCGCGCAGACGCACCCCACGCAGGGCATCCTGGTGATCGTGCAGGCCGACGACAGCCGCTTCGCGCTGCTGGTGGACGAGCTGCTCGGACAGCACCAGGTGGTGGTGAAGAACCTCGAGACCAACTACCGCAAGGTGCCCGGCATCTCCGCCGCGACCATCCTCGGCGACGGCAGCGTGGCCTTCATCATCGACGTGGGCGCCATGCCGCGCATCCAGCGCGCGCAGGCCGCGAGTGCGGCCGCGCTCGCGGGCGCGGCCCGGAGGACCGACGCCATTGCACTCTGACATCCGACGGAGACAGCTGAATGCGGTTTGATTTCTTCCGTCGCGCTTCCGAAGGCGCCGGCGCCGAAACCGGCGCCTCCACCCAGCCCGAGGCCGGCTGCGAAGGCCACCTGGCCTACGCGATGCTGCTCGACGCGCAGAGGCGCGTGATCGGCTATCGCATGGCCTGGCGCGCCGCCGGCGCGGCTTCCGATGCGTGCGGCGCAGCGGGCGTCAAGGCGCTCATGGACACGCTCGCCATGCACCTCAACCCTGGCGACGAAGGCTGGCTGCTGGGCTCGCAGCTGCTGTTCGTCGACGTGACGGTCGATGCGCTCTTCCAGAGCGAGCTCCAGTCGCTGCCGCCGCAGCAGGTGGTGCTGTGCATGCGCGCGGACGAACTGATGGACGCCGACCTGCGCTCCATCCTGCTGTTCCTGCGCGAGCAGGGCTTCGGCTTCATGCAGTGCGCAGGCGCCGTACTGCCTGAAGACCCGGAGCTGCGCTCCATCGTCACCCACCTCGAAGTCGGCGCGAACGACGCGGACACCGTCGCGCGCCTGCGCCAGGACGCCCAGCTGGGCCACCCGCCAGTGGAGCCGGTGGCCTCGCGCGTGGAAGACTGGATCGAGTTCGATGCCTGTGCGTCGCGGCGCGTGAACGTGTTCATCGACGGCGCCTTCCGCAACCCGCCGGTGCTCGAGACCGAAGACGCGCTGCAGCCCGAGTCGCTGCTGATCGTGCAGCTGATGCAGATGCTCCAGCGCAACGAAGACCTGCGCGTGATCGAGGCCGCGCTCAAGCACGACGCCGCGCTCACCTACCGCCTGCTGCGCTACATCAACTCGCCCGCAGTGGGCATGGCGGTGGAGATCCACTCGCTGCGCCACGCGGTCGCCATGCTCGGCTATTCGCCGCTTTACCGCTGGCTCTCGCTGCTGCTGGCCACCAGCAACAAGGCGGGCTCGCCCTACATGATGAAGAAGGCCATCCTGCGCGGGCGCTTCGTCGAGCTGGTGGGGCAGGGCATGCTGCCCGCCAGCGAGGCCGACAACCTTTTCGTGGCGGGCATGTTCTCGCTGCTCGACCAGCTGCTGGGCGTGTCGATGGAAGGCGTGCTGCGCAAGGTGCAGCTCACCGAGGCGGTACAGCAGGCCATTCTTTCGCGCGGAGGACTGTACGGCCCCTTCGTGGCGCTGGCCGAGAGCTGCGAGCTCGACGACGGGCAGGCGGCGCGCCTGTCGGAGGCGCTGTTCCTGAGCCCGGCGCAGGTCAATGCCGCGCAGCTCTCCGCGCTGGTGTGGGCGCAGGGCGCCAGCCCTGCCGCGAGCGAGCAATGAAGCAAGCCGCGGCCGGAGTGCCAAAAGTGCGGGGCATTTGCGCGTCTGATCGGTCCATTGGAAACGGTGGCCGCTATGTACATTGAAAGCCAACCTTCCAGGCTGGCCGTGACCACCGAGTTCCTTTTCACCGACAGCGACTTCTCGCGCGTGCGCACCCTCATCCATCGCCGCGCCGGCATCGCCCTGGGCGAGCAGAAGCGGCAGATGGTCTACAGCCGCCTCTCGCGCCGGCTGAGGGAGCTGCAGCTGCCCGACTTCGCCTCGTACCTCGACTGGCTCGAACAGCGCCAGGACGGCGAGGAGTGGCAGCTCTTCATCAACTCGCTGACCACCAACCTCACCTCGTTCTTCCGCGAGGCGCATCACTTCCCGACGCTGGCCGAGCACGTGCGCAAGGCGAAGCAGCCCGTCACCGTGTGGTGCGCGGCGGCATCGACGGGCGAGGAGCCCTATTCCATCGCCATCACGCTGATGGAGGCGCTGGGCGACAAGGCCGCGGCCTCGCGCGTGATCGCCACCGACATCGACACGGCGGTGCTGGCCAAGGCCTCTGCCGGCGTCTTCACCGCGGAGCAGGTGCGCAGGCTCGCGCCCGAGCGGCTGCGGCGCTTCTTCAACAAGGGCACCGGCTCCAACGCGGGCAAGGTGCGCGTGCGGCCCGAGGTCGCGGCGATGGTGAAGTTCTCGCGGCTCAACCTGCTCGACAGCGCCTGGGCGGTGAAGGAGCCGGTGGACGCGATCTTTTGCCGCAATGTGATGATCTATTTCGACAAGCCGACGCAGAAGAAGGTGCTCGACCGCTTCGCGCCGCTGCTCAAGGCCGACGGCCTGCTGTTCGCCGGGCATTCGGAGAACGCCTCGCTGGTCAACCAGGCCTTCCGCCCGCTGGGCCAGACCGTGTACGAGCTGGCGCGCTCGCGTGCCGCGGGTGCTTCCTCATGAGCGCGGCCTCGAATGCGGCCGCCCCGGGCTCGGTGGCGAGCCATCATTATTTCGACCGCGACGTCGGGATGATGGCCGTGAAGCTGCTGCCCTCCGAGTACTACGTGACATCGAGCAACACCGCGCTCAGCACGGTGCTGGGCTCCTGCGTGGCCGCCTGCCTGCACGACCGCGAGGCGGGCGTGGCCGGCATGAACCATTTCATGCTGCCCGACGACGGCGAAGCCGGCGCCTCGGCCGGCACGCGCGACGCCACCGAATCGATGCGCTACGGCACCTACGCCATGGACGTGCTGATCCGCGAGCTGGTGCGCGCGGGCGCGCGCCGCGACCGGCTCAAGGCCAAGGTCTTCGGCGGCGGCGCGGTGCTGGCGAACATGACCACGCTCAACATCGGCGACCGCAACGCCGACTTCGTGCTGCGCTACCTGGGCAACGAGCGCATCGAGGTCGCCGCGCAGGACCTGCGCGGGCCGCATGCGCGCCGCGTGTGCTTCGTGCCGGCGACGGGAAAGGCCATCGTGCGCAAGCTGCGCGCGCAGACAGAAGTGCGCCAGGTGCAGCACGAGGAGGGCGAGCTGCTGCGCAGACTGTCCGGCTCGCGCGCTGCATCGGCTGCCGATAACAAAGGAAACCTGTGAGCGTGAAGAAGATCAAGGTGCTGTGCGTCGACGACTCGGCGCTCATCCGCAGCGTGATGACGGAGATCATCAACAGCCAGCCCGACATGACGGTGGTGGGCACGGCGGCCGACCCGCTGGTGGCGCGCGACCTCATCAAGGTCACCAACCCCGACGTGCTCACGCTCGATGTGGAAATGCCGCGCATGGACGGGCTCGAATTCCTCGAGAAGCTCATGCGGCTTCGGCCCATGCCGGTGGTCATGGTTTCCTCGCTCACCGAGCGCGGCTCGGAGATCGCGCTGCGCGCGCTCGAGCTGGGCGCCATCGACTTCGTGACCAAGCCGCGCCTCGGTGTGCGCGACGGCCTGCTCAACTACACCGAACTGATCGCCGGCAAGATCCGCACCGCGGCAAGCGCGCGCCTGCTGCCCGCCCGACACGCCGCCGCGGCGCGCCCCGGCGGCGAGGCGCCGCAGGAATCGCTGCTGCGCAGCCCGCTGCTGAGTACCGAGAAGCTCATCATCATCGGCGCCTCCACCGGCGGCACCGAGGCCATCCGAGAAGTGCTGCAGCCGCTGCCGCCCGACTCGCCGGCCGTGATGATCGCGCAGCACATGCCCGCGGGCTTCACGCGCTCGTTCGCGCAGCGCCTGGACGGCCTGTGCCGCATCAACGTGAAGGAAGCCGAGCACGGCGAGCGCGTGCTGCCGGGCTATGCCTACATCGCGCCCGGCGGTTTCCACCTGTCGCTCGCGCGCAGCGGTGCCAACTACGTGGCGCACCTCGACCAGGAGCCGCCGGTGAACCGCCACCGGCCGTCCATCGACGTGCTGTTCGATTCGGCCGCCAAGCATGCCGGCAAGAACGCCATCGGAATCATCCTGACCGGCATGGGCAAGGACGGTGCCGAGGGCCTGCTGCGCATGCGGCGCGCCGGCGCCCACACGCTGGCGCAGGACGAAGCCAGTTGCGTGGTCTTCGGCATGCCGCGGGAGGCCATCGCGCTGGGCGCGGTGGACGACGTGTCGCCCCTGGCCGAAGTCAGCCGCCGCGTGCTGGCGCACCTTCGCACGTTCGGTGAACGTACGAACCGAGTTTGAGAGAAAAGAAAACGACCTTGGAGTTGGAAATATCGTGATCGACAAGAGCATCAAAATCCTGGTTGTGGACGACTTCCCGACCATGCGCCGCATCGTGCGCAACCTGCTGAAGGAGCTGGAGTTCCACAACGTGGACGAAGCCGAGGACGGCGCAGCCGGCATCGAGAAGCTGCGCGGCGGCAACTTCGGCTTCGTGGTGTCGGACTGGAACATGCCCAACATGGACGGCCTGACCATGCTGCAGACCATCCGCGCCGACCCCGAGCTCAAGAAGCTGCCGGTGCTGATGGTCACGGCCGAGGCGAAGAAGGAGAACATCGTGGCGGCGGCCCAGGCCGGCGCCAACGGCTACGTGGTGAAGCCCTTCACCGCGGCAACGCTCGAAGAAAAGCTCACCAAGATCTTCGAGAAACTCGCGAAGGAAGCGGCCTGACATGAGCCAGAACACCGCCGCCGCCGCCGTCGCGGAACCCGCGAACACCACCGAAGAACTGCTGGGCCGCATCGGCCAGCTCACGCGCCAGCTGCGCGAAGGCCTGCGCGAGCTGGGCCTCGACAAGCAGGTGGCCAGGGCCGCGCAGGCCATTCCGGATGCGCGCGACCGCCTGAGCTACGTGGCCGCCACCACCGAGCGCGCGGCGCACCGCGCGCTCAACGCCATCGACGTGGCCCAGCCGCTGCAGGAAGCGCTGTCCACCGATGCCAAGGGCCTGAGCAAGCGCTGGGACGAGTGGTTCAAGAATCCCATCGAGCTCGACCACGCGCGCGAACTCGTGCTGGACACGCGCGGCTACCTCGACGGCGTGCCCGAGCGAGCGAGCGCGATCAACTCGCAGCTCATGGAGATCCTCATGGCGCAGGATTTCCAGGACCTCACGGGCCAGGTCATCAAGAAGATGATGGAAGTGGTCAACGACGTCGAAACGCAGCTGCTGCAGGTGCTCATCGACAACTCGGCACCCGAAAAGCGCCACGAGGCCGCGCAGAGCCTGCAGAACGGCCCGCAGGTCAAGCCCGGCAACCCCGATGCCGTCACCGACCAGGCGCAGGTCGACGACCTGCTGGAGAGCCTCGGCTTCTGATCTCAAGGGGCCTGCCGACCCCTTTCTATTGTCCGAATTGCAGGGCTATCAGGGCCCTGATCGACAGATTGTTCCGGAGGGTCGAATTCAATAATTTGGCCATGAGCAAGGCGTACTTCGCCACTGCTGGTTCGGAGCATGAATGGCTGAGGAAAGCGATCTCGAGAAAACGGAACCCGCCTCCGAGCGGCGCCTTGAAAAGGCCCGCGAGGAAGGCAACGTAGCCCGTTCCCGCGAGCTCACCACCTTCGTCATGCTGGGCACGGCCTGTGCCGGCCTGTGGCTCGCGTCGGAGTCGCTTGGCTCCAGCATGAACGGCGCGCTGCGCATGGGACTGCAGTTCGACCGCGCGGCAGCCTTCGACCCTTCCTACATGCTGGCCCGCACCGGGCTGATGTCGATGCAGGCGCTGGGCGCCATCGGCCCGATGTTCGCGATGATGATCGTCGCCGCCGTGGTCGCGCCGATGATGCTCGGCGGCTGGCTCTTCTCCACCAAGTCGGTGGCGCCGAACTTCGGCAAGCTCAACCCGTTGGCCGGCATCGGCCGCATGTTCTCCTCGCAGTCGCTTGCCGAGCTGCTCAAGGCGCTGGCCAAGTCGGCGCTCATCGGCGGCGTGGCCTGGTGGGTGGTGTCGAGGGACATCGGTACCCTGATGGCCCTGATGGCGCAGCCCGCGCAGTACGCGCTGCCGCATGCGGTCGTGCTGGTGGCCAGGCACTGCGTGCTGATCGCCGCGACGCTGTTCCTGGTGGCGCTGATCGACGTGCCCTTCCAGCTCTGGAGCTACTACCGCAAGCTGCGCATGTCGCGCGAGGACGTGCGCCAGGAGCACAAGGAAAGCGAAGGCGATCCGCACATCAAGGCCGCGATCCGCCGCCAGCAGCAGCAGATGGCGCGCCGCCGGATGATGTCCGAGGTGCCCAAGGCAGACATCGTGCTGACCAACCCCACGCACTTCGCCGTGGCGCTCAAGTACCAGGAGGGCGGCATGCGCGCCCCCCGCGTGGTGGCCAAGGGCACCGAGCTCGTGGCCGCGCGCATCCGCGAACTGGCGAAGGAGCACAAGGTGGCGATCCTCGAAGCGCCGCCGCTCGCGCGTTCCCTCTACAGGCACACGAAGCTGGGCGACGAGATTCCGGCAGGCCTCTACACCGCCGTGGCCGAGGTGCTCGCCTGGGTCTACCAGCTTCGGCGCTGGAGGGCCGAAGGCGGCGAAGCGCCGCGCACGCCCACCGACCTGCCGGTTCCCGCAGATCTTCAATACACCGCCGCCGATGCGGCAGAGCTTGCCGCATGAACGCGATGACAAACCTGATGCGCTTGCCCGCGCGCTTCTTCCCGGGCTCGCAGCTCAAGGGGCTGGCCGGGCCGATCCTCATCATCATGATCCTGAGCATGATGGTGCTGCCGCTGCCGCCCTTCCTGCTCGATCTTCTGTTCACCTTCAACATCGCCATGTCGGTGATGGTGCTGCTGGTGAGCATGTACACGATGAAGGCGCTGGACTTCGCGGCCTTCCCGGCGGTGCTGCTGTTCTCCACGCTGCTGCGCCTGTCGCTGAACGTGGCTTCCACGCGCGTGGTGCTGATGAACGGCCACACCGGCGCCGACGCGGCGGGCAAGGTGATCGAGGCCTTCGGGCACTTCCTCGTGGGCGGCAACTTCGCCGTGGGCGTGATGGTCTTCATCATCCTCGTGCTCATCAACTTCATGGTGATCACCAAGGGCGCGGGCCGCATCGCCGAGGTGGGCGCGCGCTTCATGCTCGACGCGATGCCCGGCAAGCAGATGGCCATCGACGCCGACCTCAACGCCGGCCTGATCGGCGAGGACGTGGCCCGCAAGCGCCGCACCGAGGTGGCGCAGGAAGCCGACTTCTACGGCTCGATGGACGGTGCCAGCAAGTTCGTGCGCGGCGACGCTATCGCGGGCCTGCTCATCATGGTCATCAACATCATCGGCGGCCTGGTGGTGGGCATGGTGCAGCACGGGCTGGACTTCTCCACCGCCGGCAAGACCTACACGCTGCTGGCCATCGGCGACGGCCTGGTGGCGCAGATCCCGGCGCTGGTGATCTCCACCGCCGCGGGCGTGATCGTCTCGCGCGTGACCACCGACGAGGACGTGGGCAGCCAGCTCACGGGCCAGCTCTTCTCCAACCCGCAGGTGCTGTTTCTCACGGCCGGCATCGTCGGCCTGCTGGGCATGATCCCTGGCATGCCGAACCTGGCCTTCCTGCTGATCGCGGGCGGCCTGGTGTGGCTGGGCCGCGGGCTGCTGCAGCGCAAGCCGAAGCAGCAGGCCGCGCAGGAAGCCGCCGCCGCGCAGGCCGCAAACATCGCCGCGTCTTCCGCCGAGACGGCCGAGGCGACCTGGGACGACGTGGCCATGGTCGACCCGCTGGGCATGCAGGTCGGCTACCGGCTCATTCCGCTGGTGGACCAGTCGCAGCAGGGCGAGCTGCTGGGCCGCATCAAGAGCATCCGCAAGAAGATCGCGCAGGAAGTCGGCTTCCTGGTGCCGGTGGTGCACATCCGCGACAACCTGGAGATCAAGCCCAACACCTACGTCATCACGCTGAAGGACGTGGAGATCGGCCGCGGCGAAGCCTTCCCCAACCAGTGGATGGCCATCAACCCGGGGCAGGTCAGCGGCACGCTGCCCGGCACGCCTACGCGCGACCCGGCCTTCGGCCTCGCGGCGACATGGATCGACGCGAGCCTGCGCCAGCAGGCGCAGGTGTACGGCTACACGGTGGTCGACGCCTGCACGGTGATGGCCACGCACCTGAACCACCTCATACAGACGCATGCCGCCGAGCTGCTGGGCCGCCAGGAAGTGCAGCAGCTGCTCGACCAGATCGCCAAGACCGCGCCCAAGCTCACGGAAGACCTGGTGCCCAAGGTGCTGTCGCTCAGCACGCTGCACAAGGTGCTGCAGAACCTGCTCGACGAGGAAGTGCCGATCCGGGACATGCGCACCATCCTCGACGTGATGGCCGAGCACGCGCCGACCGTGAAGGACCCGACCGAGCTCACCACGCTCACGCGCCTGGCGCTGGGCCGCGCGATCACGCAGCAGCTCTTCCCGGGCGACAGCGAGATGCAGGTCATCGGCCTGGACGGCTCGCTCGACGGCGTGCTGCAGCAGGCGCTGACCAACAGCAGCGGCATCGAACCCGGCATCGCCGACAACCTGCTGCGCCAGGCGCAGGCCGCCATCACCCGCCAGGAGCAGATGGGCCTCGCGCCCGTGCTGGTGGTGCAGCACGCGCTGCGCGTGCTGCTGTCGCGCTTCCTGCGGCGCAGCCTGCCGCAGCTCAAGGTGCTGTCGCACGCAGAGATTCCTGATTCCCGAACCATCAAGGTCACCACCGCCATCGGAGGACGAGGTTGAATTCCCCCCAACAGACAGACGTGCGCGCCACTGCGCGCAAATTCGTCGCGGCCACCAGCCGCGAAGCCCTGCGACTGGTCAGGGAGGCGCTGGGCGCCGACGCCATCGTGCTCTCGCATCGCGTCACCGCCGAAGGCGTGGAGATCGTCGCCATGGTCGAGGGCGAAGTGCAGGGCGTGGTGCAGCAGGGCAGTGCGCCTGCGAAGCCCGTGGCTGCACCGGTCGTGGCGGCACCGGTTGCCGTGCCGGCGCCGGTCGCGCATGCGATGCCGATGCCGCCGGTGCCTGCTCCCGTCGCGCCCGTCGCAGCCGCTGCGCCGATTGCAACACCCGTCCCGGCCCCCGCCGACACGGTGCTCGAAGAGCTGCATTCCATGCGCGGCATGATCGAGGAACAACTCGCCAGCGTGGTATGGAACGACAGGCAGCGCCGCGACCCGGTGCGCGGCCGCCTGCTGCGCACGCTGCTGGGCGCGGGCTTCAGCGCGCGGCTTTCCAAGGCCATGCTCGAGAAGCTGCCCACCGGGCGCACTTACGCAGAAGGCATGGCCTACGTGCGTTCGGAGCTCATCCGCGCCGTGCCCGTTCACGAAGATGAGGATGCCCTGTTCGCCCAGGGCGGCGTCTATGCGCTGATGGGCCCGACCGGAGTGGGCAAGACCACCACCACCGCCAAGCTGGCCGCGCGCTGCGTGATGCGCTTCGGCGCCGACAAGCTCGCGCTGGTGACCACCGACAGCTACCGCATCGGCGCCTACGAGCAGCTGCGCATCTACGGCCAGATCCTCAACGTGCCGGTGTACGCGGTGAAGGACGCCGCCGACCTGCACCTGGTACTGCGCGACCTGCGCGAGAAGCACATGGTGCTGATCGACACCGTCGGCATGAGCCAGCGCGATCGCGCCGTGCCCGAGCAGATCGCCATGCTGGGCCAGAGCCCGAGGCCGGTGAAGAAGCTGCTGCTGCTCAACGCCACCAGCCACGGCGACACGCTCAACGAGGTGGTGCACGCCTACCGCCACGGCAACGAGCTTGCCGGCTGCATCTTCACCAAGGTCGACGAGGCCACGCATCCGGGCGCGCTGATCGACACCGTGATCCGCCACCGCCTGCCGGTGCACTACATCTCCAGCGGCCAGAAGGTGCCCGAGAACCTGATGCAGGCCGACCGCGCGCAGCTGGTGGACAGCGTGTTCCAGCCGCGCCAGCACAGCCCGCTGTTCGTGCCTGCCGAGAGCGACCTGCAGGAAGACGCCGCTTCGGGCGCCGCCTCGCAGCAGGCGGTGCAGAAGGCGCAGGGCGAGACCGACCTGCTGCGCCTGAAGTACCAGAACCTGATCCGCGCGATGGCGCACGATGCGCAGGAGCTCGCCACCACCGCGAGCGCGCTGGCCGGCTCGCAGATCGGCTTCGAGCGCGCACGTACGCTGTGGCGCCAGGCCACGGACGAGGAGGCGGGCCAGAAGGCCGTGCTGCAGGACTTGCTGGTGCATGCGCGCAGCGAAGTGGCCACAGGCTGCGAGAGCTACGTGCTCGCGCTGTGCGGCCAGGTCGGCCTGCGCTCGAACGAAGGCGGCGATGCCTACGAATGCCATGGCAGCCTGCTGCTGTCGGACCGCACGGGCCTGCCGATGGCGGCGCCCAACCAGTGGCTTTCGACGGCGGCCACGCGCGGCGCCAAGGACGCCGCGCGCAAGCCCGGTGCACGCCAGGTGCCATGGCTGCGCCAGCAGGATTTCGGCCATCGCCCGATGGTCCATCTGCTGACGCGGCTGCCCGGCATCGAGGCCATGGTGCAGTGGCAGGCCGCGGGCCAGCGCTGGCTGGCGCGCGCGCCGGGTTCCACGGCCGTGATCGATTCGCGCACCGGCTCTCCCGACACGCTCGCGCGCATGGATTTCGAGTTCGCCGAGGAGCGCCCCGTGCGCTTCCGCGGCAAGGCGGCGCTGCTCGCCGTGGCGCATGCCGACGTGGTGCTGCGCTTCAATGCCGCCGCGATGGCGGCGGGCATCGCACGCGACGAGATGCCGGCGCTGCGCTGCATCGCCACGCGCGTGGTCGATGCGCGCAGCGGCAACGTACTGGCGCTGAGCCATGCGCTGTCGAACGTCGGCACCGAGGTTTCCGCGCCGCAGCTCGCGCAGTGGCTGGGCTGGGCCGTGGATGCGGAGCCCTGCTTCCGCCTGCTGCGCGACGGCGTGCAGCTGGTGGGCGGCATCGGCGAGCTGGGCGATCCGGACATCATGAAGCGGCTGCTGATTGCCGGGCAGATGACCACCACCGTGTGGCGCCTGCTGCAGGCCGAAGGCGAATGGGCCGACCGTGCCCGCGCGCTGATGGGCCAGCTCACCGGCCGCCCCGCACGCAACGGCCGCGCCATGAGCGGCAGCGCGCTCTACGCGGGCTTTGGCAAGCTCTTCCTGCTGCTGGACGCGCTCGGCACCGAATCGACCGCGCCGGTGCAGTCGCCCCGCGCGCTGGAGAAGCCGCAGAAGCTGGAACGGCAGGATTGAGGGCGCTGCGATGAACAAGCTGGTTGCGGATCAGGCGGACGGCCTCCGGCGCCTGCTCGCGCCGACGCAGGCGCGCGTGCTCGCGGTGGCCGGCATGGGGCGCGGCGCGGGCGGCACCACCGCCGCGATGAACTTCGCCGTGGCGCTGGTGGGGCAGGGCCGCAACGTGCTGCTGCTGGACGAGCATTGCCGCGCCGAGGGCTCGGCCTGCGAGGTCTGGGACATCGACCCGCTGGGCGGCCTGGTCGACGTCGCGGCCGGGCGCCTCACGCTGGATGGCGCCGAGGTGCGCATGGCCTGCGGGGTGCATGTGCTGCCGGCGCCGCCCGCGGCTGCAAGAGGAACATCGCAAGGCGCGGCCGACCCGCGCAGGTTCTGGCACGACGGCGTGGTCGTCATCGACGCGGCCTTCGACGGCGAGGGCCGGCTGTCGCCGCTCGCGCAGTGCGCGGACGACCTGCTGCTGGTGCTGCAGCCGCATCCGGCCTCGGTCACCTCGGCCTATGCGGGCATCAAGCGCCTGCATCACGCCCACGGCCTGAAGCAGATGCGCTTCCTGCTCAACGGCGTGGTCGACGTGCAGGCCGCGCGCCAGATCATGAACAACCTCGCCCACGCCGGCAGCCGCTACCTCGCGCTGTCGCTGCAGGCGGCGGGATGGGTGCGCTTCGATCCGCTCGTCTCCGACGCATGGCGGCTGAAGAAGACCATCGCCGAGGCCTTTCCCGCGAGCCATGCGGCGGTCGACTTCCGCCGCGCCGCGGGCGAGATGGACGGGTGGCCATGGCCCGAGGCAGCCCCGCTGCAGGCCGTGGCCTGAGCCGCCGGCTCCGCACCGAGGAAGGAAGGACGCACGACGGCCATGTACACCGCACAAGGAACCATCGAGAAATCGCACCTGCTCGCGCAGCACCAGCCGCTGGTGCGCCGCATCGCGCTGCAGATGATGGCGAAGCTGCCGGCCAGCGTGGAGCTGGACGACCTGATCCAGGCCGGCATGCTGGGCCTGCTTGACGCATCCGCGCGCTACCAGGACAACCGCGGCGCGCAGTTCGAGACTTTCGTGAGCCAGCGCATCCGCGGCGCCATGCTCGACGAGCTGCGTGCCGCCGACTGGGGCTCGCGCGGCCTGCGCCAGTCGGCGCGCGGCATCGAGAAGGCGATGCAGGCGCTGGGCCACAGGCTCGGCCGCGCTCCCACCGAAGGGGAGATCGCCCGGGAACTGAAGATGGACATCGAGGCCTACCAGTCGCTGCTGCAGGAGATCCAGGGCTGCCAGCTGCTGTATGTGGAAGACTTCTCCAAGGACGACGCCGACAACGGTTTTCTCGACAGCCACTCGCAGGACGCCCGCAAGGACCGGCGCAGCAGCGACGATCCGCTGGAGCAGCTGCTGGAAAGCGGCTTCCGCCACCAGCTGGTGGACGCCATCTCGGCGCTGCCCGAGCGCGACCAGCTGCTGCTGAACCTCTACTACGAGGAGGAGCTGAACCTGCGCGAGATCGGCGCCATCCTCGAAGTGAGCCAGTCGCGGGTGTGCCAGCTGCACAGCCAGGCGATCAGCAGGCTGCGGGCGAAGCTGAAGGATGTGCTCTAGGGTCTGTTCACACTATTTCCGGGGTCGCGTTGGTGCTCCAAGGGGCTGGCTGCAAGGCGCGCGTGCGCAGTAAGGCTGGCGCCTTGCAAGCGCGGGCAACGCCGCAGACGGCCCCTTGGAGCACCAACCCTGCGGGAAGGGCAGCCAGGGCGGGCCACTCGGCGTTGCGCTCCTAGCGTGTGCGCATGCACACGCGTCGTCACGCGCCTTGATTGGCCCGCCCTGGCTGCCCTTCGCGACCCCGGAAATAGTGTGAACAGACCCTTGAAGGATGCGCTGAATAGGCGTTGTCCGTCAGCCAGGCGCGCTCGCCTCCGGCGCAGGGCGCTTGCGAGGGCACGAAAACTCGGAGTCTTGCCAAAGACCCGCAACAAGCAACTCTCTTCGAGGCTGCAGGCCAGCCGCCCCATCGGCGAATACGCGCTCATCGGCTCGACCCACAGCGCGGCGCTGGTGCATCTGGGCGGCGACATCGAGTGGCTGTGCCTGCCGCGCTTCGACTCGGCCGCGATGTTCGCCAGCCTGCTGGGCGACGAGCGCAACGGCCACTGGACCATGTGCGCGCGCGACCGCAAGGCGCGCGTCTCGCGGCGCTACCTTCCCGGCACCGTTGTGCTGGAGACCACGATTCGTACAGGCACCGGCGTGGCCGTCGTCACCGACTTCATGCCTCGCCCCGCGCTCGACGGCACACACGAGGTGGTGCGCATCGTGCGGGGCGTACGGGGCACGGTGAGCATGCACACCGAGTTCCGCATCCGCTTCAACTACGGCGAGTGGTGCCCGTGGATGGAGCGGCGCGATGGCGCGGTGTTCGCCACGGCCGGGCCGGATTCGGTGCGCATCAGCTCCGGCGTGCCGCTGGTCAACGAGAACTTCGCGAGCTTCGCCGACTTCACCGTGTCGGCGGGGCAGTCCATCGCGTTCAGCCTCGACTGGTTTCCCTCGCACCTGAAGCCGCCGGTGACGCGCGATGCCAACGCGCTGCTGGCGCGCACAGTCGCCGAATGGAGTGCGTGGACCGATCGCTGCGGCTACCACGGCGAATTCCGCGAGCCGGTGATGCGCTCGCTGCTCACGCTCAAGGCGCTGACCTACGAGCCGACCGGCGGCATCGTCGCCGCGCCGAGCACCTCGCTGCCCGAGCTGCCCGGCGGCGAGCGCAACTGGGACTACCGCTTCTGCTGGCTGCGCGACGCGGCGCTCACGCTCTACGCGCTGATCGGCTCGGGCTATGTCGAGGAGGCCAGCGCATGGCGCTGGTGGCTGATGCGTGCGGTCGGCGGGTCGCCCGAGGAACTGCAGGTGATGTACGGCCTGCACGGCGAACGCTCGCTCACCGAACTCGAGCTGGGCTGGCTTCGCGGCTACGAGGACAGCCGCCCGGTGCGCATCGGCAACGGCGCGCACGGGCAGCGCCAGCTCGACGTGTACGGCTCGGTCATCGCGGCCTTCCATGCGGCGCGCAAGGCCGGCCTGTCGGACATGGACAAGCTGTGGCCGCTGGAGCGCGCCATCGCGAAGCAGCTGATGGAACTCTGGCGGGAGCCCGACTGCAGCCTGTGGGAGGTGCGCGGCGAGCCCCGCCACTTCGTGCATTCCAAGATCATGTGCTGGCTGGCCTTCGACCGCGTGATCGCGAGCGCCACGGAATACGGGCTCGAAGGCCCCATCGAACGCTGGCGCGAGGCGCGCGACCAGATCCACGCCGAGGTCTGCGCGCGTGGCTACGACGCGTCGAGCAACTCGTTCGTGCAGTACTACGGCGCCGACACGATGGACGCGGCGCTGCTGTGGATGCCGCTGATCGGCTTCCTGCCGATCCATGACGAGCGCGTTCAGGGCACGGTCGCGCGCATCGAGAAGGAGCTGGTCTTCAACGGGCTGGTGTACCGCTACCGCGCCGAGAAAGGCGTGGACGGGCTCGGCGGCGGCGAGGGCGCGTTCATGGCGTGCAGCTTCTGGCTGGCGAACGTGTACGTGGCCATGGGCAAGGTGCGCAAGGCGCGCGCGCTCTTCAGGCGGCTGCTGGCGCTGGGCAACGACCTGGGCCTCTTCGCCGAGGAATACGACCCGGTGGCGCAGCGGCAGCTGGGCAACTTTCCGCAGGCCTTCTCGCACATCGGGCTGATCAACAGCGCGCACGCGCTGGTGTCGGCGGCCGGCGGCGTGTGGGAGCTGGCGGACCTCGATGGCAAGGCGCCGCAGAAGAAAAAGGAAGAGGGCAAGGAAGCGAAGAAGGAAGCGAAGAAGCCGCCCGTCAGGAAGCGTTCGCGAGCGCGAACTCCTCGGCGCTGAACACGGTGTGGAAGACCGTGCCGTCGAACATCTCGAACAGCTTCTTCGACACTTCGCGGCTTTCGTAGCGCACGGGCGATTCGAGCGCGCGGGCGATGTCCTCGCGGCTCGCGTAGCGGATCGACAGCACCATCGCCAGTTCGGGGTCGCTCACGTCGCTTTCCAGCTGGCGCAGCACGCGCACCTCGAGTGCGCCGGGAAAGCGGGTCCACAGCGGCACGAGCTTCTCGTGCACGTGGCGGTCGAAGGCTTCTTCCATGCCGGGCTTGACCCGGCCCCTGAAGAACGCGCAGCGGATGAACATGGCTTCTCTCTTTCCTGTGTCGAATCTGTGCGATGACGGCGGCGGACCGTTCAGCCGCGTTCGTAGCCGCTGAACTGCCGCATCATCTCGGCCGTGTCGTGCGCGCCCAGCCCGGCCGCGACGAAGGCGCGATGCAGCTCCGAGACGGCGCCCGCCAGCGGCAGCGGAAGCCGCTGGCCCTGCGAGAAGGCCTGTACCGCCTCGAGGTCCTTGAGCATGTTGTCGATGCGGCCGGTGGGCGAGTAGTCGCGCGCGGCCATCTTCGGGCCGAACTCGCGCAGGATCTGGCTGTCGGCACGTCCGCCGGAGAGCGCCGCGGGCAGCTTCGAGGCATCGACGCCGCCGGCCTCGGCCAGCCGCACCGCTTCGGCAACAGCCTGGAAGCCGATGGCGCACAGCAGCTGGTTGACCAGCTTGGTGGTCTGGCCCGCGCCGCTTTCGCCCATGTGGGTGTAGTTGGCGCACAGGCTGTCCATCACGGCGCGTGCGCGCTGCACGTCTTCGGCGCTGCCGCCGGCCATCACCGTGAGCTGGCCGAGCAGCGCCTTGGGCGCGCCGCCCGAGAGCGGCGCATCGACGAAGCCCATGCCCGTGCGCTCGCGCAGCGACTGCGCGAGCCGGCGCGTGGAAGGAGGGTCGATGGACGACATGTCGATCAGCAGCCGCTGCGCATCCGCCGGCACGGCGGCCGCGATGCCGTCCTCGCCGAAGATGGCGCGCTCCACCACCGCGGCCGAGTTGAGGCTGGTGATGACGAAGTCGCTGGCACCGGCTGCCTCGCGCGCCGTGGCGGCAGCGATCGCGCCGTGTTCTGCCAGCGCCGCGACCTTGGCGGCATCGAGGTCGAACACGCTCACCCGGTGGCCGCATTCGAGCAGACGGCGCGCGATGGCCGAGCCCATGATGCCGACGCCGATCACGGCCACGCGCGTCGTCGGGGCGGTCGTCTTCGTCATGCGAAGGCCTTCATGGATGGCCGATGTGGGTTCGCGGCACGGTGCTACAGGCTCGCGGTGATGCCGCCGTCCACATACAGGATGTGGCCGTTGACGAAGCTCGATGCGTCCGAGGCCAGGAAGATGGCCGCGCCGCCGAGTTCCTCCACGTCGCCCCACCGGCCCGCGGGCGTGCGGCCCGAGAGCCATGCGGTGAAGGCCTCGTCGGCCACCAGCGCCTGCGTGAGCTCGGTCTTGAAGTAGCCCGGCCCGAGGCCGTTGACCTGGATGCCGTGCTTGCCGAGGTCGATCGCCATGCCCTTGGTGAGCATCTTCACCGCGCCCTTGGTGGCGGCGTAGGGCGCGATGCCCGGGCGGCCCAGCTCGCTCTGCACCGAGCACACGTTGATGATCTTGCCGCGCTTGCGCTCGATCATGCGCTGCGCGACCGAGCGGCCCACCAGGAACACGCTGTCGATGTTGGTGGTGGTGATCTTGTGCCACGCATCCACCGGGAACTCGGCGAAGGCCCCGCGATGCTGCATGCCGGCGTTGTTGACGAGGATGTCGATGGGCCCGACCTCGGCCTCGATGGCGGCCACGCCGGCTTCCACGGCATCGGCGTCGGTCACGTCGAAGGCCTTTGCTTCGGCCGCGATGCCCCTGGCGCGCAGGGCGTCGCGGGCGGCGGCGAGCAGGGCGGGGTCGCGCGCATTGAGCACGACGCGGGCGCCCGCATTGCCGAGCGCGCCGGCCAGCGCGAAGCCGATGCCCTTGCTGGAGCCGGTGACGAGGGCGGTGCGCCCGGAGAGGTCGAACAGTTTCAAGGGAGTTTCCTGGTGCGTGACAGGCAAATAAGTTACCGGTATCTTTTGATGCGGTCAATGGGTAAACCCCGAGTTCGCGCGGTTCTCTGAAACTATTAAAGTTACCGGTATCATTGTGCGCCAGCCAAAAGGACACCAGCTTGACCACCACCGCCGCTCTTCCGCATGTGCTGATGCCTGGCACCTACCCCGAATGGGACATGGCGCCGATGCGGGAGGCCTACACGCTGCACCGCCTTTGGGAGGCGCCTGACCGGCAGGCCTTCATCGCCGAGCACGCACCGCAGATCCGCGCGATCGCCACGCGCGGCGAACTCGGCGCGAGCACCGAACTCATCGCGGCGTTGCCGAAGCTGGAGCTGGTCGCCTGCTACGGCGTGGGCACCGACGGCATCGACCTCGCCGCCTGCCGCGCGCGCGGCATCCGTGTGACCAACACGCCCGACGTGCTCAACGGCGACGTGGCCGATCTTGCCGTGGGCCTCCTGCTGGCTGTGCAGCGGCGCATTCCGGCAGGCGACCAGTTCGTGCGCAGCGGCGCCTGGGCCCACGGCGGCATGCCGCTGGCCACGCGCGTCTTCGGCCAGCGCATCGGCATCGCGGGCTTCGGCCGCATCGGCGGCACCATCGCGCGGCGGCTCTCGGGCTTCGACGTGGAGGTGGGTTACTTCAGCCGCACGCCGAAGGCGGAGAGCCCGCACCGCCATTTCGCCAGCCTGAGCGCGATGGCCGAGTGGTGCGACGTGCTCATCGTCATCCTCCCCGGCGGCGAGGCCACGCGCGGCATCGTCAACGGCGAAGTGCTGCAGGCGCTGGGCCCCAGGGGCTGGCTGGTGAACGTGTCGCGCGGCACCACCGTCGACGAAGGCGCGCTGCTGCAGGCGCTGGAGACGCGCGCCATCGCCGGCGCGGCGCTCGACGTGTTCCTCAACGAGCCGCGCATCGACCCGCGCTTCGCCGCGCTCGACAACGTGGTGCTCACCCCGCACCATGGCAGCGGCACCGAAGCGACGCGCCGCGCCATGGGCGAGCTGGTGCGCCGCAACCTCGAGGCCCACTTCGCGGGCCGACCCCTGATCACCCCCGTTGCCTGACACCTGACAAAGACAGAAGGAAGAAGAACCATGCGCCTGCGTTGCATGTGCCTCGTGATCCACGCCCCCGACGACCTGCGCCTGGACGAGCAGGACGCCGGCGAGATCGGCCCCGGCCAGGTGCTGGTGAAGGTCGGAATGGGCGGCATCTGCGGCTCCGACCTGCACTACTTCCACAACGGCGGCTTCGGCACCGTGCGCATCAAGGAGCCAATGGTGCTGGGCCACGAAGTTGCCGGCACCGTGGTGGCGGTGGCGCCCGGCGTCGAGAGCGTGCGCATCGGCGACAAGGTCGCCGTCAACCCGAGCCGCCCCTGCGGCGCCTGCAAGTTCTGCCTCGAAGGCCTGCCCAACCAGTGCCTGGACATGCGCTTCTACGGCAGCGCGATGCGCACGCCGCACGTGCAGGGCGCGTTCCGCAACATGCTGCTGTGCGAGGCCACGCAGTGCGTGAAGGTGGCCGACCACGTGCCGCTGCGGCTGGCGGCGCTGGCCGAGCCGTTCTCGGTGGGGCTGCACGGCGTGTCGCGCGCCGGCCCCTTGCTGGGCAAGCGCGTGCTGGTGTCCGGCTGTGGGCCAATCGGCGTGCTCGCCATCGCGGCGGCGCGCGCGCACGGCGCGGCCGAGATCACCGCCACCGACGTGGTCGACGAGCCGCTGGCCATCGCGCGCGCCATGGGGGCCGACAACGCCATCAACGTCGCGCAGGACAAGACCTGGGTCTCGCGCTACTCCGCCGACAAGGGCACCTTCGACGTGATGCTCGAATGCTCCGGCAACGAGCGCGCGCTGCGCGACGGCCTGGAGGTGATGCGCCCGCGCGGCGTGGTCGTGCAGCTGGGCCTGGGCGGCGACGTGAGCATTCCGCAGAACATGGTGGTGGCGAAGGAGCTCAGCATCTGCGGCTCGTTCCGCTTCCATGCCGAGTTCGCGCTGGCGGTGAAGCTCATCAACGAAGGGCGGGTCGATCTTTCCCCGGTGGTGTCGCACACCTTCCCGATGCTGCAGGCGCGCCAGGCCTTCGAGCTGGCGAGCGACAGGCGCAAGGCGATGAAGGTGCTGATCGACTTCGCCGGAGAGGCGGCGCAGGCGGAGGCCGTCGCCGCCTGATCCGTCGAGGGAGAGGCCTCGATCACGCCGGGTGAAGCGGCTTCGCCCGGTTCCTCGAATCGCCGTCAGTCGTTCACGTGCGATTTCTTGTGCGCGTCCTGGAAGATCTGATGGATCAGCTCCCTGAACCATTTGTGGCCGGGATCGTGGTCGTTGCGGGGATGCCAGACGGCATCGATGGAAAGCGCCAGTTCGGGCAGCGGGAACGGAAAGGCGACGCAGTTCGAGCCTGAGAGCACGCTGCCCATCCAGTGGGCCGGCATGGCGGCAATCAGGTCGGTGGATTCGATCACCGGCACCATGCCTTGCCAGGTGGGCACCTGGATCATGACCCGGCGTGCCAGCCCGCGCTCGGCCAGCAGTTCATCGAGGATGCTGCTGCCCACCCCCGAGACCTTCAGGTGCCCGAGTTCGAGGTATTTGTCCAGGGTCAGTGGCGCGGATGCCGCGGGGTGGCCTTTTCTCATCAGCACCATCCATCGGTCGTCCAGTATTCGTCGGGAGGCGGAAAGAACGGAGTGCCCCCGGGAAACGGAGAGCCTGATCTCCACGCCTTCGTATTCGACGCGGTCCGACGGCTGGCGCATCTCGAAAGACTGCACCGAGAGGCTGACACCTGGCGCCACGGTGCACAGTTCGACGCACAGGCGCGGCAGTAGGAGGATGCCGACATAGTCGGACACGCGCAGAAGAAAAGTCCTTCTCGCGGTGGCAGGGTCGAACTCCCCGGCAACCCCGATGGCGTTCTCGATTTCGCTGAAGGCCTTTCGGAAACTCTTCGCGAGGCGAACGGCCTCGGGGGTCGGAACCATGCCTTCCGCGGTTCGCAGCATCAGCGGGTCCTTGAACTGCTCCCTGAGACGGCGCAACGCGTGGCTCACGGCTGAAGAGGTCAGGTTGAGCCTGGCCGCCGCCTTGCTCACGCTTCGCTCTTCGACGAGCGCTTCGAACATCACCAGGAGGTTGAGGTCGATCCGGCGAAGGTTGATCGCTGCGCGATCCTGGGTTGGGGAAAGCTGAATTTCATTCATCTGAATGATGATGGTAATGAATTTGACTGCCTATGGGCCGAGCCAAAACAATCTGGCCTGCACTCAACCAGACAGTACGGAATCCATGGCAATCACAGGCCGCCAAGGCGCAGCCCACCAGGCGCCTCCTGGTGAAAAACAAAGAATCTTTCCCGAGGGCGCATGCGACACGCATCTGCACGTCTTCGGATCTCCGGAGGAATTTCCTTTCATCGCCGAGCGCTCGTACACCCCGCCGCCGGCCACCATCGAACAGTACTGGTCTGCCTATGGGCCCTTGGGCATGGATCGCTGCGTTCTTGTCCAGCCGAGCGTGTACGGCCGCGATCACTCGCTCCTGAAGCGGACACTCGGCGACGCGGTTCCCGGCAGCATGCGCGGCGTGGCCGTGATCTTCGAAGACACGCCGGATGCCGAGATCGAGGAACTGCATCGACTCGGAGTCAGGGGCGCCAGATGCAATGCGCTGTTCAGCGGAGGCGTTTCCGCCGCCGGCCTGCAATCCATTGCGGATCGGGTGAAGGGCCTTGGGTGGCACATCCAGCTGCTCGTGAACATCGATGCGGATTTCAGCCTCGTCCAGCGCCTGGCCGAAAAGGGCATGAGCGTCGTGGTGGACCACTTCGGCCATCCGTCGAACTGCGGCGACATCGACAGCAGGGGCGTCAAGGGCCTTCGAAGCCTGCTTCAGGAGGGATGTGCCTGGGTCAAGTTCTCGGGCGCATACCGGATATCCGCGACAGGCTCAGGCGTCGACCCCGCCGTGCTGCCGCTCGCGCACAGCCTGGCGCACGCGAATCCCGATCGCATCGTCTGGGGCTCTGACTGGCCCCATCCCGGCATCAGCGCGAAGTCGATCGCCAGCATCGAGCTGGCAAACCTGATCACCCACTGGTTTCCCGAGGAAATCAGGCGCAAGGCCTTGGTCGAGAACCCGACCCGGCTTTATTGGAACGACTGATTTTTCAAGAAGGAGACATTCATGTTCAATCAAAAAAGCAGCCGCAGAGCTTTCCTGCAATGTGCCGCATCGCTCGCTGCCTGCGCCGCACTCCACCCCGCCATTGCGCAGAATCGCTTTCCTTCGAAGCCGATCACCCTGGTGGTTCCCTTCGCACCGGGAGGGAACGTGGACATCGTCGCGCGCTCGCTGAGCGTGCCGCTGACCAGGCTGGTCGGCCAGTCCGTGATCATCGACAACCGTGCCGGCGGCGGCGGCGCCGTGGGAACGGGCGCAGTTGCGAGAGCCGAGCCCGACGGGCACACGCTGCTGGTGGCGACACCCGGTCAGCTGGGAACCCTTCCGGAGATCATCAAGGTGCCCTACAAGGCCGACAGCCTGACGCCGGTCGCTCTGCTCAGCCGTACGCCCGTCGTCGTGGTCGTGCGCGCCAACGACCCGCGGTTCAAGACCGCTGCGGACTTCCTGAAGGTCGCCAAGGCTGCCAGCCAGAGCGTGACGGTCGGCCACGCAGGCCCCGGCTCTCCCAACCACCTGGCGCTGCTCCAGTTCGAGGACTCCGCCAAGGCGCAGGTCAATGCCGTGCCCTACAAGGGGTCGGGGCCCGCCCTGGTCGATCTGATGGGTGGCCAGATCGACGCCGTAGTCGACCAGATCACGAGCTCCACTCCGCACATCAAGAGTGGCGCGCTGCGTGCTCTGATCGTGCTGGGCCCCCAGGCCGGCGGACTTCTCGCGAACGTCCCGACACTTGCGCAACTGGGCTTGCCCTCGTTCGACGCAACCACCTTCGTCGGATTGTTCGCGCCCCGGGGCACGCCTGCCGCCAGCGTCGCCAGCCTGCAGGACTGGGCGACCAAGGCCGTGGCCCAGCCGGAGTTTTCCAACGTGATCAGAGACCTGGGCAGCGAGCCCGTTGGAGGCCCTGGCGCCGCGCTCCAGAAGCTGGTCAATGCCGAGGCAGCCCTGGCTGCGCAGATGGTGAAGCAGGGGCGTCTGAAGTCCGATTGATCGGCATCGAAGCGCGTGGCGAAAGGATCGCGACGCGCCTGGCTTTCTGAAAGCGCGGCTGTGCAGGCGCTGCCTGTCGGCAGAAGCGCTGCAGGCTTTCCCGGCCACGCCCTTGCAGCAGGGGCGGGCAGGTCCGACCGCTCCGTGCGTGCTCCTTGCAATAGTGGAACCCTGAAATTGATCGAGATCATTCCAGCGCCCGCCGCGCTGCAAAGCGGCTACCAGCGCTTTCTCCATGCGTTGGCTGCGGCGGGCTTCCGGGGCGAGATCTCGCCGCGATACGCCGACCGCACCGTCCTCGCCACGGACAACTCGATCTACCAGCGCCTGCCCCAGGCCGTGGTCTTCCCGCTGGACGGGGCGGACGTCGAAACGCTCGCGAAGCTGCTCGCCGCGCCGGAGCATCGGCAGGTGGTCGTTTCCGTGCGTGGCGGCGGGACGGGCACCAACGGGCAGTCGCTGACGGACGGCATCGTGGTCGACCTCTCCCGGCATCTCAACCGGATTCTCTGGATCGATCCCGTCCGGCGCGTGGCAAGGGTGCAGGCGGGCGTGGTCAAGGACCAGCTCAACGCGGCGCTGCAGGAGCATGGACTCTTCTTCGCCCCGGAGCTGTCGACCTCCAACCGCGCCACGATAGGCGGGATGATCAACACGGACGCGAGCGGCCAGGGAAGCTGCACCTACGGCAAGACGCGGGACCATGTGCAGGAACTCGACATGGTCATGCTGGGCGGCATTCGCTTTTCGAGCAGATCCGTCGATGCCCGCGAACTGCAGGTGCAGTTGCAGAAAGACGGGCCAGTGGGTGCCGTGTGGCGCTGCGCACACCAGATCGCCACCCGGCATGCCGACCTGATCGCCGCGCGCTTTCCTCCGCTGAATCGCTGCCTCACCGGCTATGACCTGGCACACCTCGGGGAACCCGGCGATCGCTTCAACCTCAACAGCGTCCTGTGCGGCGCAGAAGGTTCGCTGGGATTCGTGGTCGAGGCCGAGATCGGGCTGCTCCCCATTCCCCGGTATTCGGTGCTGGTCAATGTGCGGTACGCCAGCTTCATGGATGCTCTGCGGGACGCAAGATTCCTGATGCAGCATCGCCCGCTGTCGATCGAGACGGTCGATTCACAGGTGTTGAGCCTGGCGATGGGCGACATCGTCTGGCAGGACGTGGCGGAGTACTTCTCTGTCGACGGCGACAGGCTTCCGACCCGTGGCATCAACCTGGTCGAATTCTGCGCAGACTCGCAGGAGGAACTGCGCGAGCGCGTGGCGGCCTTCGTCGGCCATCTTGCGGACGATGCCACTGCGGCGCGCATCGGCCACACGGTCGCTTGGGGGAAGGCTTGCGTGGAGAAGGTCTACGCGATGCGCAAGCGCGCCGTCGGATTGTTGGGCAACGTGCCGGGCGAGGCCCGGCCTCAGCCTTTCGTCGAAGACACTGCGGTGCCGCCGGAGAAGCTTGCCGACTACATCGAAGAGTTCAGGGCGCTGCTCGACGGCCATGGGCTGAGCTATGGCATGTTCGGCCATGTGGATGCGGGCGTGCTTCATGTCCGGCCGGCGCTGGATCTGAGAAACCCGGCCCACGCGGCGTTGATCCGCACGATCTCCGATGAGGTCGCGGAGTTGACGCTGAAATACGGCGGCGTGTTGTGGGGCGAGCACGGGAAGGGCGTTCGTTCCGAGTACGCGCCGAAGTTCTTCGGTCCGTTGTACCCGGCACTGCAGCAACTCAAGGCTGCGTTCGACCCATACAACCAGCTGAACCCGGGAAAGATCGCCACTCCCGCGGGCCAGCCTGCAGAGTTGCTGCGTATCGACGAAGTCCCTTTGCGCGCCGATGCCGATCGCCAGATCGACGAACGCGTCTGGCAAAGCCACGCAAGTGCGCTTCGCTGCAACGGCAACGGCGCCTGCTACAACTTCGACCCTGACGATGCGATGTGCCCCTCATGGAAGGCCACGCGTGAACGCAGGCATTCGCCCAAGGGCCGTGCGGCCCTGATGCGGGAGTGGCTGCGTTTGCAGGGCAATGCGGGGGGCGATGTACTCGGGGTGGCTGCGCAGCAGCCTTCGTTCGTCGCCGGATTCGTCAGGCGCTGGAAGAGCGGCCGTGGGCGCGCGGTGGCCGGCATCGGTGCTTCCGATGACTTCTCCCACGAGGTCTACGAAGCGATGAGTGGTTGCCTGGCCTGCAAGTCGTGCGCGGGGCAGTGCCCTGTCAAGGTCAACGTCCCGGATTTCCGCTCGCGCTTCCTGGAGCTCTATCACTCCCGTTACTCGCGGCCGATGAAGGACTACCTGATCGGTTCGCTCGAATTCAGCGTGCCGTTCTTCGCGCGGGTTCCGTGGCTCTACAACGCGGCGATGTCCTCCGGCCTGCTGCGCCGCATGCTCGAACGCCATGCGGGCATGGTCGACAGTCCGCTGCTGAGCCGTTTCGACTTCAAGGCCACGCTGCGTCGCTGGGGCGTACGCACTGCCACTGAGCGGTCGCTGATGGCTCTGACGGATGCGCAGCGGGCCCGGTCCGTCGTCCTCGTTCAGGATGCCTTTACGCGCTATTTCGATACGCACGTTCTCTCGGCATTCATCGAACTCGCTTCACGGCTCGGGTACACGGTGTGGCTGGCGCCTTTCATGCCGAACGGCAAGCCGCTTCACGTTCTTGGCTTTTTGAAGGGGTTCGGCCGTGCAGCGCGCAGGAACGCGGCGATGCTCGACGAACTGGCTTCGTGCGGCGTGCCGCTCGTCGGCCTCGACCCTGCGATGACGCTCGTGTATCGACAGGAATACGCGAAGCTCCCAACACTGGAGAAGCCTCCCGCCGTGCAGCTTCCGCAGGAGTGGCTGCTCGATGTTCTGCCCCGGATGAATCCGCAACCCGCAGCGGGAGACTTCCGGCTTCTGGGCCATTGCACCGAAAGGACGAACGCGCCTGCGGCCGCGGCCTTGTGGCCCGATGTGTTCGCCCGCGCCGGTTTGAAGCTCCAGCAGCAAGCCAGCGGCTGCTGCGGCATGTCGGGGACCTATGGCCATGAGAGCGTGAACGTCGCGACGTCCCGCCAGATCTACTCCCTGTCCTGGGAGCCGATACTGAAGGATGGGGAGACGCAGAAGACGGAGTTCCTGGCGACGGGCTACTCCTGTCGCAGCCAGGCCAAGCGAATGGAGGGCCGGCATCTCCGGCATCCCGTGGAGGTATTGCTCCAGTTCCATGCCCGGACCGCGTCACCCGCGACGGGCCGAAGGCAATGACCTGCGGGTGCGCGACGAAAAACTGACTCGGCAACTGCCTTCGCGAGTGCTCGCGCCACGCGCGAGCCCCTAGCGAAGCTCAGTCCCTCAGTCGTCCAATCGATGCAGCTCCACGCCCGGCGCGTCGAGCTCTGCCTTCAACACATTGCCGTGCGTCGAATCGGTGACGAACAGCGTGCACCTGTCCGGCCCGCCGAAGGCGATGTTCGTGGTGGACGCGCCGACGGGGCCGCGCAGCACCATGACCGGCTCGGCACGCGCATCGAGCACCCACACGATGCCCAGGCCCGGGTTTGCGACCAGCAGCCGCCCCTGTGCGTCGACGGCGAGCCCGTCGGGGCCGCTCGGACCATGGGACGTGAAGAACTGGCCCACCTTGGCGACGCTGCCGTCCGCGAGCAGCGGCACGCGCCACACGCAGTTGCCGCGCGTCACGGCGAGGTAGAGCACCTTGCCGTCGGGCGAGAGCGCCACGCCGTTGGGGCTGGGCACGTTCGACAGCAGCAGGTCGAGCTGACCGTCGGGCCGCAGGCGATACAGACGCCCCGACGGGTCGTGCAGGCCGCTCTGGCCCTGGTCGGTGAAGTAGATGTTGCCCCGCGCGTCCAGCACCAGGTCGTTCACGCCCTTGAAGCTCTCGGTGTTGCGCCGCTGCAGGTGCGGCGTGACGCTGCCGGTGCGTATGTCCACGCGCATCAGGCCGTTCCTGTAGTCGGTGACGAGCAGCGTGTTCGCGTCGATGAACTTCATGCCGTTCGGTTCGCCGTCGTACTCGGCGACCAGCGTCCACTCGCCCGAGGCGTCGATGCGGAAGATGCGGCCGAAGGGAATGTCCGAGACGTAGAGGTTGCCGGCGGCGTCGAACACCGGCCCTTCGAGGAAGGAGTCGGTCGGCTGGCCGCCGCGGTTGGCGTCGGCCCAGACGCTCGGCTCGCGGCGCCGGAAATGTCCGGGCATGCTGGTGAAGGTCTGGAGCTCCAGCACCTGGGGCGCTTGCAGGAAGTACAAGTCAGTCTCCTTTGCGGCGCGGATCAGGCGGCCGCGAATCCATAGAGCTTCGCCGGGTTGTCGACGAGGATGCGCTTGCGCACGGCTTCGTCGCCGCACCATGAGGCGAGCACGTTCGCTAGGGCCGCGTCGTCCACCGTTCCCGGCGTCTCGGTCGTGTGCGGCCAGTCGCTGCCCCACACCAGCCGCTCGGGCGCGGCCTCGACCAGCGCGCGGCCCAGCGCGAAGGCATCGCGGTAGGCGGGGGCTCCGTCGCGCGATCGCATGTAGACGCCCGAGAGCTTCATCCATGTGTTGCCGCCGTCGAGCAGTCGCCGCGCCACGGTGAACGCCGCTGCATTGGCACCTTCGGCCGGATCGATGCGCGCCATGTGGTCGATGACCAGCGGCACGGGAAGCGTTGCCAGCACTGGCTCGAGCTCCACCAGCTGTTCCGGATGCACGAAGACCTGGATGTGCCAGCCCAGCCGCGCCACCTTGCGCGCCAGCGTCGTCAGCATCTGCGGCGCGGTGATGCCCCAGGACTGCGGCGTCACGAAATTCACGCGCAGGCCGCAGACGCGCTGCGCCGCAAGGCGGTCGAGTTCGCTGTCGGCCACGTCCTCGGCGACGACCGCGACGCCGCGCGCCTGTTCGCCCAGCTGCGCGAGCGCATCGAGCGTGCAGGCGTTGTCGGTGCCGTAGGTCGAAGGGTTGACGACCACCGTGCGCGAGGTGCCCAGCCGCTGCTGCAGCAGGCGGTAGGCTGCCACCTCGGCGCGAGGCGGCTGGCGCTTCCAGTGCGGCGACGCGGCGAAGCGCGCATCGAAGATGTGCATGTGGCTGTCGCACGCGCCCGCGGGCAGCGCGGGCGCGGGGCGATCCAGGCCCACCGAGTGGGGAACCGGCTGTGCGATGGAGGTGGCGTTCATTCGTGCGCTGTGGTCAATCGAGCTTGATGTTGCCCTTGCGGATCACTTCCGCCCACTTCGCATCTTCCTTCTTCAGGAAGTCGGCGAACTCGGCAGGCGTTGAGCCGACCGGCTGCACGCCGACGTCGACGAAGCGCTTCTTCACTTCCTCTTCCTTCAGCGCCTCGACCACCGCCTTGTGCAGCTTCTCGGCAATGGGTACCGGCGTGCCGGTGGGCAGGAAGACGCCGTTCCATTCGTAGGCCTTGTAGCCGGGTGCCACGATCTCGGCGATGGTGGGCACGTCGGGCAGCCGAGGCGAACGCTGCGGCGAAGACACCGCCAGCGCGCGCAGCTTGCCGGAGGACACGAGCGGATACGAGGCGGCGATGGTGCTGAACATGAAGTCCACCTGCCCGCCCATCACGTCGGTGATGGCGGGGCCGCCGCTCTTGTAGCCCACGTGCACCATGTCCAGCCCGAGCCGCTGGCGCAGCAGCTCCGCCGCGAGCCGCTGCACGGTGCCGCTGCCGCCCGATGCGAAGTTGATCTTTCCGGGCTCGGCCTTGGCCTTGTCGGCAAGGTCCTTGATGCTCTTCAAGGGCGAATCGGCGCGCACGATCACGATGTTGGGCGCCAGCGCCACGAGCGCGAGCGGCTGCAGCGCAGTGGCGGCATAGGGCATGCGCGCGAAGAGATGCGGATTGATCGAGTAGGGCGTAGCGTCGTAGAGCACGGTGTAGCCGTCGGGCGCGGCCTTGGCCGCGAAGCCCGCGCCGATGGTGCCGCTGGCGCCGGGCCGGTTGTCGACGACCACGGCGGTGCCCAGCTTCGCGCCCACGCGCACGGCCAGCACGCGCGCCAGCGCGTCGGCCGAGCCGCCGGGCGCATAGGGCACGACGAGCGTGATCGGGCGCTCCGGAAAGGCCGCCTGCGCGGAGGCAGCGGCGACAAGGATGCATGCGGCGAGCACGCGTCGGATGGCTTTCATTCTGTGTTCCTCGGGTATGCGGTCATTCGGTCTTGAGGTCGAGCGTTGGGGCCAGATCGCCGTAGAGCCTGACCTCGCCCGCCAGCTGCGCGCCGAATGCATCGGCGCAGGTGTTGCGGGCCTCCATGCCCAGCGAGCGCAGCTTTTCCTGCGTGGCCGGCGCCTGCGCGAATTCGGTCGCCACGCGGCGAAGGGTGGCCAGCACCTCGGGCGGCGTCTTCGCCGGCGCGAGCAGGCCGTACCAGGCGTCGGCCGTGTAGCCCCTGACGCCGGCCTCCTCGAAGGTCGGCACACCGGGCAGCAGCGCGGAGCGCTTCGGGGCGGCCACCGCCAGGGCGGTCAGCTTGCCGGTCTGCACCTGCGCGAGCACCGAGCCCAGCGTGGCGAAGGAGCTGTCGACCTGCCGCCGATGAGATCGGTCACGGCCTGCGCCGCGCCTTTGTAGGGGATGTGGTTCATCGACGTGCCCGTGAGCTGCGTGAACTGCGCGCTCGCGAAGTGGCCGGAGCTGCCGGAGCCCGGCGTGGCGTATGTGCGCTTGCCCGGCTCGGCCTTCACGGCCTGCAGGAAGGCGCCGAGCGACTTCACCGGCATCGACGGCCCCACCACGAGCACCGTGGGCTCACGGCCAGCGAGCACACCGGCGCGAAGGAGTGCACGGCGTCGAACTTGACGCGCTGGCTGTAGAGCGCCGGGATCATCGTGTGGTTCGTCGCGCCCAGCAGCAGGGTGTAGCCGTCCGCTGGCGCGGCGGCGACCGCCTCGGCCGCGAGGATGGTGTTGGCGCCGGGCTTGTTGTCCACGACGAATGGCTGGCCCAGCGCGCGCGATGCGTGGTCGGCGAAGGCGCGCGCCACCACGTCGGTGGGGCCGCCCGCCGAGAAGCCGACGAGCACGCGCACCGGCTTGGCAGGCCAGCTCTGGGCCTGCGCCTGCATTTGAACTGCCAGCGCGAACGGCAGGCCGATTGCGAGCGCGGTCCAGCGGGCCTTCTTGCCGCTCTTCATTCTCTTGTCTCCTTGTCTGGATCGGGGTAGCGGCGATGCTGCCTCAGCAGCTCGCCGCCGTCTGGCGCGCGAGAACCTGCAGCAGGTTCTTTGCTGCGCCGACGCCCATGTTCACGTAGGCATCGCTGGTCACGCCGCCGATGTGCGGGCTCAGCACGATGTTCTTCTCGCCCTGGAATGGATGGCCGGCGGTCATCGGCTCGATGGCGAAGCTGTCCAGCCCGGCCATGGAAACCTGGCCCGAGCGCAAGGCTGCCAGCAGCGCCTCTTCGTCGATCAGGCCGCCGCGCGCGGTGTTGACGACGATCACGCCGCGCTTGCAGCGCGCCAGCGTGTCCGCATCAAGCAGGCCCCGGTTCTCGTCGGTCAACGGGCAGTGCAGCGAGATGACGTCGGACTCGGCCCAGAGGGTCGCGAGGTCGGCGGCCTGCACGCAGGCCGGCAGATTCTTCGCGTAAGGATCGAACCCGAGCACGCGCATGCCCAGCGCATCGACCATGCGCGCGAAGCGCAGCCCGATGGCGCCGAGCCCGATGAGGCCGATGGTGCGGCCGCCGAGTTCGAGGCTCTTGTGCGTCGCCTTGTCCCAGTGGCCAGCGTGCATGCGCGCATCCAGCGCCACCACCGACTTCGCGCAGGCCAGCAGAAGCGCGAGCGCCTGCTCTGCCACCGCCGCCGCGTTCGCGCCCACGGCCGCGACCACCTCGATGCCGCGCGCCTGCGCTGCCACCTTGTCGATGGTGTCGGTGCCGCTGCCGTGCTTGGAGATCACCTTCAGCGAAGGCGCGGCGTCCATGACGGCCGCGCCCACCTTGCCGTAGCGCACGATGATGGCTACCGGGTCGTGCGCGCGGCACAGCGCGACGAGGTCGTCTTCGGTCGGCGTCTTGCCCGCATAGACGATTTCGTAGCCCTCGAGCAGGCCGACCGCCTGCGGCGCCAGGTCGGCGCCCGTCACCAGAATGGCTGTCACAGCGTCTCGCCTTCCTTCAGCACGCCCGCTGCGCGCAGTGCGGAGTCGAGCCACTTGGCGGCGGTGTTGCCTTCCTTGATGGCGGCGATGCGCGCGGCCTCGTCCTTCACCTTCTTAGCCGCGTGGGGCAGCAGCGACTCTATCTTGTCGCGCTCCACCGCGACCACGCCGTCTGCGTCGCCCACGATGAAGTCGCCTGCATGCACCGTCACGCCGCCGATCGACACCGGATGCCCGATGCGACCGCCGATGCTCTTGGTTGGCCCGTTCGGATTGGTGCCCGCGCAGAAGACCGGGAAGTCCATCTCGTCGATCTCCAGGCTGTCGCGGCAGGCGCCGTCCATCACCACGCCGGCGATGCCGATCTGCCGGCAGGCGGTCATCATGATCGTGCCCATGAGCGCGGAGCCGAGGTCGCCCTTGCCATCGATGACGAGCACGTCGCCGGGCTTCGCCATGGCGATGGCGGCGTGGATCATCAAATTGTCGCCGGGGCGCACTTCCACGGTGAGCGCGGTGCCCGCCAGCTTCATGCGGGGCCGCAGGGCCTTGATGCGACCGTCCAGCGCGCCGCGACGGCCGGCCACGTCGGCAAGGATGGCGGGCTGGAACTCGGCCGCCTGCGCCACGATGTGCGCGGGCACGCGTTCGAAGTCGCGGATGACGTCGGGGAGGGGAGATGACATGAAAGTGCTTTCGGGAAAGGAGGGAAAGGAGAAAAGGGAAACGCCGCGCCGTCAGTCGAGCCGGATGCCCGAGGCCTTCACGATCGCGCCCCAGCGCACGCCGTCGGTGCGGATCAGCGAGGCGAACTTCTCGGGCGGGCCGGACAGCACCTCTGCGCCCTGCGCCGCGAGCTTCTTCTGCACGTCGGGCGTCGCGAGGGCCTTGTTGAACGCGGTGTTGAGCTTCGCGATCGCGTCCTTCGGCATCGCCGCGGGGCCCGCCACGCCGAACCAGGTGACGGCCTCGAAGTCCTTGTAGCCGGCCTCGACCATGGTCGGCACGTCGGGCAGGTCGCGGTTGCGCTGCAGCGAGGTCACTGCCAGCGCGCGCAGCTGCCCGCTCTTGATCTGCGCGATGAGCGTCGGCACCGACGACACGTAGATCTGGATCTGCCCGCCGACGAGATCGGTCAGGCCCTGCGATGCGCCCTTGTAGGGCACGTGCGTGAGCTGGATGCCGGCGACCTTCTGGAACTGCTCGGTCGCGAGGTGCGCCACGGTGCCGTTGCCCGAGCTCGCGTAGTTGAGCGCGGTGGGTTTGGCCTTGGCGGCGGCGACCACGTCGGCGAGCTTCCTGTAGGGCGAAGCGGAGGACACGACCACCACCAGCGGTGCCGATGCGACGAGGCCCACCGCCGCGAGATCCTTCACCGGGTCGTAGGGCAGCCTGGCGTAGAGCGACGGGTTGATCGCGAGGTTGTTGGTCTGGCCCAGCACCAGCGTGTAGCCATCGGGGCTGGCCTTGGCTGCCGCGTCGACGCCGATGTTGCCGCCGGAGCCGGGCTTGTTGTCGATGACGATGGTCCAGCCTTCGGAAGTAGCGACCTTGTTCGCCACTTCGCGGGCAATGATGTCCGTGCCGCCGCCCGGCGGGAAGGGTACGACGAGCTTGATCGGGCGCGCCGGATAGGCCTGCGCCAGCGCCATGCCCGAGGCGAGAAGAAGGGCGAGGCCGAGGGCCGCGCGGCGAGGGGTGGAGCCGAGGCTCGAGGTACGCATTGATCTGTCTCCGAATCGTTCGTTGGGCACCTGCAGGCCGTGCTGCGAGGCGTGGAGCGACTGTAGGTTTGCGTTCCATTCCATACAATGGTGGTCCACTGAACGGACCTTGGACCACTGTGTGAAACGAAATTCGAAGACCGGATCCGCGCTCAAGGAAGTGATCGAGACGCCCCGCGAGGCCGACGCCGAGGCCTCGGGTGGTGTCACCGCCGTCACCCGCGCGCTGCAGCTGCTCGACGCCTTCGGCATGCAGGACGAGCATCTCTCGCTCGCGGAGCTCACGCGCCGCAGCCAGATGCACAAGACGACCGCCCTGCGCCTGCTGCGCACGCTGGCGCTCGCCGGCTACGTTGTGCAGCGCGAGGACGGCGGCTGGAGGCTCGGCCCCGCGGCCGGCTGGCTCGGCGCGCGCTACCAGGCCAGCTTCGACGCCAACGGCGTGGTGGAGCCGATGCTGCTAGCCCTGTCGCAGGCAACGGGCGAGAGCGCCGCGTTCTACGTCCGCGAAGGAAACTCCAGAACCTGCCTGGCCCGCGTGGAAGGACCGCAGCCCATCCGGCACCACGCACGCATGGGCGCGATGCTGCCCCTGGACCTTGGCTCACCGGGCCGCGTGATCCTCGCGTTCTCGGGCGAGCCCGGAAAGCTCTACGAGGACATCCGCAAGAAGGGCTACCACTACTCCATCGGTGAGCGCGAGAAGAACGTGGCGACGGTGTCGGCGCCGGTCTTCGGGCTGCGCTGGGCGCTGCTGGGCTCGGTGTGCATCTCCGGCCCCGCGGACCGGTTGCCCAAGGCCAAGCTGATCGGGCATGCGAAGACGATCATGAAGGCCGCGAACGAGCTCTCCTATGCGCTCGCGGGAAGGCCTACGGCGCAGACGCCTGCCGTGGTCTCGACCTGGCACCCCTGAACGAGGGAGGGCCTAGGAACTCTCGCGCTGCTCGATATGGAACGGAATCAGCACCGTCTCCGCGGGCGGCCGATGCCCCTCGCGCGTGCCGTCGATCACGCGCAGCAGCAGTTCGCCCGCCGCCTTGCCGATGCCCACGCAATCAACCGCCACGGTGGTGATGCGCGGATGGCAGGCGCGTGCGACCTCGAAGTCGCCGAAGCCCGCGATCGCGATGCGGCCGGGCACTTCCCAGCCGCGGCGCTGGCATTCCATCAGTGCGCCGAAGGCAGAGAGGTCGGACACGCAGATCACGGCGTCCACGTCGGGCCACTGGCGGATGAGTTGCGCCACGGCCTCGCCGCCCTGCGCCATCGAGATTGGCGGCTGGCCGAAGCTGATGACGCGGCCGTCGGGCAGGCCGAGTTCGCGGATCGCGTTCGCATAGCCGCGCTGGCGGTCGGCGCCGCGCGTGTCGCGGTTGGAGGTGCCGCCGATGAAGGCGATGCGCCGGTAGCCCTTGCCGTGCAGGTGGCGCACCATCGCGGCGGCGGCCTCGGCGTTCGAGAAGCCCACGGTGTGCTCGATGGGCGTGGCCGGCAGGTCCCAGGTCTCGACCACCGGCACGCCCGCTGCCTGCAGCATGGCGCGCGCGGCCGGCGTGTGCGAGCCGCCGGTGAGGATCACGCCCTCGGGCCGGCGCGCGAGCATGGCGCGCAGCAGGCGCTCCTCGGTCTCCACGCGGTAGTCGGTGTAGCCCAGCAGCACCTGCAGCCCGCGCGCTTCCACGGCGGCCGTGATGCCCTGCGCGGTTTCGGAGAAATTGGAGTTGTTGAGCGACGGGATCAGCACCGCGACGAAGCCCGATCGCTTGCTGGAGAAGGTGCGCGCCGTCTGGTCGATGACGTAGCCCATCTCCTCGCAGGCCTGCAGGATGCGCTGGCGCAGCGCCTCGGAGGTCACGCGGTCGCTGCTCGCACCGCGGTTGAGCGCGCGCGAAACCGTCATCTTCGACACGCCGACGCGCGCGGCCACGTCGGCCATCGTCGCGGGGCGGGTGAGGGCGGGAGCAGGGGCGGCGGAGGCTTTGGTCGGAGGCAAGGAGCTTCTTTCTTTCTCTCTCGGAAGGCAGGTTCGAGGATATGCGACGAGGCCCGTGCGGCGCGAGATACCGATAACTGTATGAGTGCGTGAATCGATGCGCAAAGAATACAGCGCATACCCGTGAAAGCAGAATGAAATTGTGGTCCCTGCGCCTACGGGAAAAGCCTAAGTTACCGGTATCTTTTTGGTGCCACACTGCGATCCCAAGTTCAGGGAAACCAGCGCCGTGGCCATGACCATCGAAGTCTTCGACTCCCGTTTCGCTCCCGTCGCCCAGGGGGCCGGCCCGCTCGAACGCCTGTGCACCGGCGCCGTCTGGAGCGAAGGGCCGGTGTGGATGCGCGAGGACGGCTCGGTGCTGTGGAGCGACATTCCCAACAACCGCATGCTGCGCTGGCACGCAGAAGAAGGCATGAGCGTGTGGCGTGAAGGCGTGGAGTTCACCAACGGCCACACGCGCGAGGCCGACGGATCGCTGCTGCATTGCTCGCACGGGTTGCGCGCCATCGTGCGCACGCGTTTCGCGGGTTCCGGCGAAGGCCTGCAGGCGCTGCCCGACGAGGTGGTGGTCGACCGCTACCAGGGCCGCCGGCTCAACTCGCCCAACGACATCGTCGTGAAGCGCGACGGCAGCATCTGGTTCACCGATCCGCCCTACGGCATCGTCTCCGACCGCGAGGGGCACAAGGCTCAGAGCGAGTTGGGCCGCAACCACGTGTTCCGATTCGACCCGGCGAGCGGCGCACTTCGCTCGGTGAGCGACTTCGTGGAGGAGCCCAACGGCCTGGCGTTCTCGCCCGACGAGCGCATCCTGTATGTGAGCGACACCTCGGCCGCGCTGCGCACCGACGGCTCGGGGCATCACCACATCGTGGCGTTCGACGTGATCGGCGGGCAGGACCTCGCGAACCCGCGCGTGTTCGCGGTGGTGAACCCGGGGCTGGCCGACGGATTCCGCGTCGATGTGCACGGCTTCGTCTACACCAGCAGCGCCGACAGCGTGCAGGTCTACCACCCCGACGGCACGCGCCTCGCGCGCGTCGCGGTGCCGGAGAAGGTGGGCAACCTCAGCTTCGGCGGGACCGACGGCAACGAGCTCTTCGTGTGCGCGTCGACCTCGCTCTACCGCATCCGGCTGAACACGAGCGGGGCGGTGCGCGCATGAGCACGCCGCTGCTGCAGTTCCAGGCCGTGAGCAAGCGCTTCGGCGGCACGCAGGCGGTCGACAAGGTCACGCTGGACGTGCGTGCCGGAGAAATCCTCGCGCTGCTGGGCGAGAACGGCGCGGGCAAGTCCACGCTCATCAAGCTGCTCGCGGGCATCCACGCGGAGGACGACGGGGAGATTCTTTTCGACGGCCGGCCGCAGTCCGAGTGGCGGCGCGGCGACCGGCGCGAGCAGCCGGTGGCATTCATCCACCAGGACCTTGGCCTCGTCGAGTGGATGACCGTCGCCGAGAACGTGGGCCTGGGCACCGGCTATCCGCGCCGCTTCGGCCTCATCGACTGGAAGGCGGCGAACGACACGGCGCGCCGCGTGATGGCGCGCGTGGGCTGCGACATCGACCCCGGCCGCCGTGTCTTCTCGCTCACGCGCGCCGAGAAATCGCTGCTCGCCATCGGCCGCGCACTCGAGGTGAAGGCGCGGCTGCTGGTGCTCGACGAGCCCTCGGCCAGCCTGCCGATGAGCGACGTGGAGCGCATGTTCGGCGTGCTGCGCGAACTGCGCCGCCAGGGCATGGCGATGATGTACGTGTCGCACCGGCTCGACGAGGTGATGGCCATTTCGGACCGTGCAGCCGTGATGCGCGACGGCCGGCTGGTGGCGGTGAAGACCACGGCGCAGACCAGCGAGAGCGAACTGGTGGGGCTGATCGTGGGCAAGGCGCTCTCGGCCTCGGTGCAGAAGGCGAAGGCGCCCGCGCGAAGCGAGCCCTTGCTGAAGCTCGACGGCGCGGCCAGCGGCAACGCCGGCCCGCTGAGCCTGGCCGTGCATCGCGGCGAGGTGCTGGGCCTCGTGGGCCTGCGCGGTGCGGGGCACGAGGCCATCAGCCGCGCGATCTTCGGGCGCGAGCCGCTGTCTGCAGGGCGCATGCAGTTGCTGGGCAAGGCCTGCGGCTTCACCTGCCCGGCCGATGCGATTCGCGCCGGCGTGGCCTATGTGGCTGGCGAGCGGCTCGAGGAGAACCTGGCCGGCTCGATGAGCGTGCTGGAGAACCTGTTTCCCAATTCGACGCTGCGCGGCGACCGCGGCCTGGCCTTCGACCGGCCACGCCGCGAGACCGAGGGCGCGCTCGCGCTCATCCGCCGCTTCGACATCAACCCGCCCGCGCCGTCGGCCGAAGTGCAGCAGCTCTCGGGCGGCAACCAGCAGAAGGTGGTGTTGGCGCGCTGGTTCCATCTCGACAAGCCGCTGGTGGTGCTCGAGGAGCCCACCGCGGGCGTCGACGTGGGCGCCAAGCGGCAGATCTACGGCGTGCTGCGCGAGCGCGCCGAGGCCGGCACCGCGCTGGTCGTCGTCTCCACCGACTTCGAGGAGATCGCGACCGTGTGCACCCGCGTGCTCGTCTTCCGCGACGGGCTGATCGCGGCCGAGCTCACCGGCGAGGCGATCACCGTCGAAAGACTCCTGGCATTGGCAGCAGGCGCGGCGACGCGCGAGGAAGTTTCAGCATGAGCAGCTCTATCAAGTCCACGGCGCTGGAGCCCGACAAGTCCCTCGATGGCGAGGCTGTCTCCCTCGCGCAGAGCCTCGGGCGCGCGATGCCGGTGTACGGCCTCGTCGTGCTCACGGTGGCGCTCGCGCTGCTGTTCTCGGTGCTGCTGCCCGAGACCTTTCCGACGCTGTTCAACCTGCGCGCGATCCTGGCCGACAAGTCGGTGATCGCGCTGCTGGCGCTGGCCGCGACCATCCCGATGATCACCGGCAAGATCGACCTCACCGTGGGCTACGGCATCGTGCTGTGGCACATCCTCGCCATCAGCCTGCAGACGCAGCTGGGCCTGCCGTGGCCGGCGGCGGTGCTGGTGGTGTTGCTGTGCGCGGCGCTGTTCGGGGTGCTCAACGGACTGCTGGTCGAGCTCGCGCAGATCGACTCGTTCATCGCCACGCTGGGTACGGGCACGGTGATCTACGCGGTGGCCATGTGGCACAGCGGCGGGCGGCAGGTGGTGGGCGAGCTGCCCGATGGCTTCGTGGGCATCGCGGGCGGCAGCCTGCTGGGGCTGCCGGTGGGCGCGTTCTACGTGCTGGCGGTGAGCCTCACGCTGTGGGTGGTCACCGAGTTCACGCCGCTGGGCCGGGCGCTGTACGTGATCGGCGCGAACCCGAAGGCGGCGCAGCTCAACGGCATTTCGGTGCGCAGGCATGTGATGGGCGCCTTCGTCGCCTCGGGTCTGCTGTCGGGCTTTGCTGGCGTGCTGCTGGCCTCGCGGCTGCAGATCGGGCAGGCGAGCGTGGGGCTCGAATTCCTGCTGCCGGCGCTGGTGGGCGCCTTTCTCGGCTCCACCACCATCCGGCCCGGCCGCGTGAACGTGTGGGGCACGCTGGTGGGCGTGGCGATTCTCGCCATCGGCATCTCGGGCATCCAGCAGTTCGGCGGTGCCTTCTACGTGGAGCCGCTCTTCAATGGCCTGACGCTGCTGGTCTCCATCGGCATCGCGGGCTGGGCGCAGCAGCGGCGCAACCGCTCGATCAAGCGGCGCATCGCCGAGCGGCAGCTCGATCACGCGCAACCGGTTCCCTCAACGCCGTCGGAATGACGGCCCACTACGACGACTGGAGACAAGCATGAAGAAGAGTGTTCCCGCGCGCGCCGCTGCTGCCGCGGTGCTGGCGCTGTGCACAGCCGCGCTGGCGCCGAAGGCCATGGCCGACGACTTTCTGGACGCCGCGAAGAAGAAGGTCGAGGTCGCAACCATGACCAAGGAGAAGTGGGACGGCCCCACCGCCGGCCCGAAGGCGGCGGCCGGCAAGACCATCGTCTTCGTCGCGGGCGACATGAAGAACGGCGGCATCGTCGGTGTCAGCAAGGGCGTGGAGGAAGCGGGCCGGGCCATCGGCTGGACGGTGCGCGTCATCGACGGGCAGGGGACGGTGAGCGGACGCACCGCCGCACTCAACCAGGCGCTGGCGGTGAAGCCGGCGGGCATCGTGGTCGGCGGCTTCGACACCACCGAGCAGAAGGCCGCGTTCGCGGGTGCCGCCAAGTCGGGCATTCCGCTGGTCGGCTGGCACTCGGGCGAGCAGCCGGGCCCGAACGACAAGGCGGGCCTCTTCGCCAACGTGACCACGGTGACCGACGACGTGGCCGACGTCGCGGCCTCGTGGGTGGTGGCCGACTCCAACGGCAAGGCCGGCGTGGTGATCTTCACCGACTCGCAGTACGCCATCGCGCTCTACAAGGCGAGGGCCATGGAGGCGGTCATCAAGAAGTGCGGCGGCTGCACCGTGCTGAGCTTCGAGGACAGCCCGATCGCCGAAAGCTCCACCCGCATGCCGCAGCTCACCACCGCGCTGCTGCAGCGCTTCGGCGACAAGTGGACGCACTCGCTGGCCATCAACGACCTGTACTTCGACTTCATGGGCCCTTCGCTCACCGCAGCGGGCAAGAAGGGCGACGGCGCGCCCAAGGCTGTGTCGGCCGGCGACGGCTCCGAGGCCGCGTACCAGCGCATCCGCACGCAGCGCTTCCAGGCCGGCACCGTGCCCGAGCCGCTGAACATGCAGGGCTGGCAGATCGTCGACGAGCTCAACCGCGCCTTCGCCAAGGAGAAGTGGTCGGGCTACGTGCCCAAGGTGCACCTGGTGACCGTGGGCAACGTCGGCAAGGACGGCGGGCCGAGGAACGTGTTCGACCCGGACAACGGCTACCGCAACCAGTACAAGGCGATCTGGGGCAAGTAGGCCGCAGCCCGCGGGAAGGCCTTCAGCGGATCTCCTGGTGCATGAAGGTGGCGTTGTCGATGACGTTGTGCATCTCCAGCCCCCGCTTGTCGAACAGCTTGATGTCGGTGCTCCCGGGCGTGTATTCGAGGATGCCGAAGTTCTCGCGCTCGCCCGTGAGGTAGTACTTGGTGACGAAGGCGCCCGACGAGACCACCTCGAACATCTTCGTCTCTCCGGCCGGCGGCAGGAATGCGTTCTCGTGGATGTCGCCGGTCAGGAAGATCGACTTGCGCCCCTGGATGATCGCGCGGAACCTGGCGTAGTCGTCGCGGTAGCGCATCCATCCGTTGCCGGTCGCGCGAATGGGCATGCCGGCGCAGATCAGCACGTAGCCCTGCTCGTCGGCCAGTTCCTGCTTCAGGTAGTCGAGCTGCTTCTGGCCGAGCAGGGGCTTGGAGTCGCCGGGGGCGGTGCTGTACCAGCGGGTGTCGAGGAAGATGGCCTTGCCGATGCGCTGCTGCTGGTGCATCAGCGGAATCGAGTAGTAGATGCCGTCGACGGCCGGGTCGAGATGCGCCGGGTTCTTCAGTTGCTCGATCTGCATGTACTGGGTGAAGAGCCTGCGGGTCTGCTGCTTCACCGGCGCGCTGACGTCCGAGCCCTGCGCGTTGTTCCAGGCGAAGTCGTGGTCGTCCCAGGTGCCGTACACACCGCCGCCGTTGCCCTGCTTCTGGCGCAGCGCGTCGCGCAGGGCCTTGAAGTTCGGCACGCTCCACTGCGCTTCGTACTTGCCCTGCATCACGTCGGCGAACTTCGCCGCGTCCCATCCGGACGGCTCGCCCAGCCTGGGAAAGAAGTCCATGTAGATCTGGTCGCCCAGGAGGAACAGGTAGTCGGGCTGCTCCTGCGCGATGCGGTTCCACACGCGCTGGTAGCCGTCGGGGCCGGGCTTGAAGTTCATGCACGACGTGAAGGCGATCTTCATGGGGGCTCCTCGTTCCGCCGGTCTGGGCGCCGGGGTGAGGCGGATCATAGGCAGCGGCCGCGCGCTGTCCCTCCGCAGAATATGGGATGGCGCCCGGGCTCAGGCCTGCTCTTTCTTCAGCTGGCGCAGCGCGGTCTGGGCATGGGCGACGAAGCGGTTCGCCAGCAGCGAGGCCGCGAAGTTCTCGTTGGTCACGGCGAAGATGTCGAAGGAAGGCGCGTTGCGGATCGGCCGGAAGCTGAGCCTGTCGGTCATGCAGCCGCGCGCGGTGAGGTCGTCGACGATGGCCACGCCCGCGCCCGCCGCCGCCATGGCGCAGGCGCTCTGGCCGGCGCGCACCTCGACGCGGGCGTCGGGCTGCAGCCGGTGCTGCACGCACCAGTCGGCAATGATGCGGCCCTGCGGCGTGTCGGGGCTGAAGGAGATCATGCGTTCCTTCAGGATGTCGGCAGGCGCCAGCGTGCGCCGCGCCTCCAGCGCATGGCCGCGCGGGAACACGCCGGCCAGCGTCCACTGGCCGATGGGGCGGGAGGTGAGCAGCGGGTCGTCGATGGCCAGCGTGGAGATCGCCACGTCGGCCTCGTGCGCCGCGAGGCGCTTGACCATCTCCCTCGCGAGCAGTACCTCGAAGTAGATGCGCGCGGAGGGAAACTCCTCGCCCAGCGCGGTGAGCGCACGCGGCACCATGTCCAGCCCGGTGCTGGGGCTGCACAGCACGCGCAGCGTGAGCATCTTGCCGTCCTTCAGCGCCTGAGCGCAGTCGTCGATGCGGGCCACGCCCCGGTACACCTGCTCGACTTCGGCGAAGAGCGCCTGCGCCTCGGGCGTGGCCAGCAGCCTGCCCTTGCGCCGCTCGAAGAGGCGCAGCCCCAGCTGCAGCTCGATGTGCGAGAGCATGCGGCTGATGCCCGGCTGCGAGACGTGCAGCGAGCGCGCGGCATCGGTGACGGAGCCTGCCAACATGACGGCGCGGAAGACTTCGATCTGTCGGAGGTTCATGACATCGCCCGTTCCATCGGCGTGATTCGATAACGCGATGCTATGGCGTTGCCACATGTTGGTATTTGCCGGGCCGACGGCCGCTTCCTAGCATCGGGCTTCTTTTCAAGAACAACCAGATCAAGAGGCAAACAGGACATGGCTACAGCCACCGCCGCGGCGCGCGGCATCACGCGCAGGCATGCGATCTCCGCAATCTCGGCAGCGACGCTCGCGGCGGCCCTCGGTCGCCGCGCGCATGCCGCCGACGCCTGGCCCACGAAGCCGGTGCGCATCATCGTGCCCTTCGCACCCGGTGGCGGTGCCGATGGCTCGGCCCGCGTGCTGGCCGAGGTGCTGGCGCCGCAGCTCGGCCAGCCGGTGATCGTGGAGAACAAGCCCGGCGCGGGCAGCGCCATCGGCGTGATGGCGGCGTTGCAGAGCCGCGACGGCCATACGCTGCTGATGGGCAGCAACAGCATGGTGATCAACCCCTCGCTCAACCCGAAGCTGAGCTACGACGTGGCGCGCGACTTCGACGCCGTCGGCATGGTCTCGCGGCAGCCGCTGGTGCTGGTGGTGCCGGCCGACTCGAAGGCGAAGACGCTGGCCGATCTCGTCGCGCTGGCCAAGGCGCAGCCAGGCAAGCTCAGCGCAGGCAACAGCGGCACCGGCACGCTGGCGCACCTGACGGCGGAACTGTTCGCGCAGGAGACAGGCACCTCGCTGGTCAGCGTGCCCTACAAGGGAGAGAGCGCGCTGATGCCCGACCTGATCTCGGGGCTGGTGTCGATGGGCTTCCTGAACCTGCCGAGCGTGATCGTGCACATCCGCTCGGGCCGGCTGCGCGCGCTGGCCGTGTCGTCGGCGCAGCCGGTGGCGGAACTGGCCGACGTGCCCACGCTGCGCAGCCTGAAGCTGCAGAGCCTGGAGGTCGAGGGCTGGGCCACGCTGGTGGCGCCCAAGGGCAGCATTCCGGCCGAAGGACTGGCGCGGCTCGAGAAGCTGCTGACCTCGGCGCTGCAGTCCGATGCGGTGAAGAAGCGCTTCGACGCGCTGAGCCTCGAGACCTTCATCCGTGGCCGAGAGGCCACCGCGCAGTACCTCAAGGCCGAAGGCAGCCGATGGGGGCAGGTTGTGAAGAGCCGTGGCATCCAGGTCGAGAACTAGGATGAGCAACGAGAACATCGGAACGAGCCATGCGGTCGAGGCCGACGTGGTGGTGTGCGGCGGCGGCGTCGCGGGCACCATGGCCGCGGTGGCGGCGGCGCGGCAGGGCGCTTCGGTCGTGCTGGTCGAGCGCTATGGCTTCCTGGGCGGCAACGCCACGGCCGGGGCGGTGGCGCAGTTCAACAGCTGGCAGACCGGCAACGGCCGCGCGGTGGTGGCCGGACTGGCCGACGAGGTGGTCCGGCGGCTGCGCGCCTACGGTGGCGCGCGCGCGCACGACCGCTTCGTGATGTCCACCGGCCATCACATGGACCGCGTCGAGTACGAGCCCGAGGTGCTCAAGCTGGTGCTCGACGACATGGTGGCCGAGGCCGGCGTGCGGCCGCTGCTGCATGCCAGCCTGCTGGATGTGCAGTGCGAGGGGCGGCGCATTGCCGGGTTGCGTGTGTTGACGAAGGGCGGCGTGTTGTCTGTGCGCCCCGGCGTGCTGATCGATGCCTCGGGCGACATGGATGCGCTGAAGCAGGCGGGCGCGCGCTTCCTCGAACTGGACGGCGGCGAGGCGCTGCAGCCGGCCACGATGATGTTCCGCTTCGGTCCGATCGATTTCGGGCGCTTCGGCGCGCTTTCGAAAGCCGAGCTTGCCGAACTGGCCGCCAGGGGCTATGCGCAGGGCGGGCTCGCGCGGGCGGCGCTGCATTCGAGCCGCGTGCCGCATTCGGACGATGCGTGGTTCAACATCAGCCGCCTGGCCATCGATGCCACCGATCCGATGGCGCTCGGCGGCGCCGAGATCGAAGGCCGGCGCCAGGCATGGAAGGCGGCGGAGTTCATTGCGGCCCACGTGCCCGGCTGCGGCGACGGGCGGCTGCGCGCCTTCGCCACGCAGGTGGGCGTGCGCGAGACGCGCCGGGTGGAAGGCGACCATGTGCTCACAGCCGCCGAGCTGCTGGAGCCGGTGCAGTTCGCCGACGCGATCGCAGCGGGCGCGTACCCGATCGACATCCACCCCGCGAAGGGCGGCTCGCTGCACTACGTGCCCATGGGCGACGACCACGCCTACCGGATCCCGTACCGCAGCCTGATCCCGTCCACGCTCGACAACGCGCTGGGCGTGGGCCGGGGCATCTCGGCCAGCCACGAGGCGCTGGCGGCCATCCGGGTCATGACGATCTCGATGGCCGTGGGGCATGCGGCCGGCATCGCCGCGGCCATGGCGGCGCGGTCGGCCGGCGAGGGCATGGGGGCGCAGGTGCGGGCGGTTGCCGTGCCGGCGCTGCGCGAGGCGCTGCTGCGCGAGGGCGCAGTGCTCGCCTAGCCGTTCACAGCCAGTTGCCGCTCTGCGGCATCTGCACCTTCTCGGCGGGGTCGCTGCCGGTCACGAACGATCCGATGACCACGCTCAGCAGCGAGATGAAGATGCTCGCGAAGAGCGCGGTCCAGAAGCCGGACACCCTCAAGCCCTTCACCAGCGCGGCCACCAGCAGGATCATCAGCGCGTTGATCACCAGCAGGAAGAGCCCGAAGGTCACCAGCGTCAGCGGCAGCGTGAGCACGATCAGCAGCGGCTTGACGATGGCATTGGCCAGGCCCAGCAGCAGCGCCGAGACGACCAGCGCACCGGTGCTGTCGAACTTGAGCCCGCGGAAAAGATGGCTGGCCACCCACAGCGAGATGCCGGTGATGGCCCAGTGGACGAGGAAGGGAGTCAGGTTGTCGAGCATCGGTTAATTCTTCCGGGTTATCGCCCGCATTTTGGGGGCGGCGATCGATTGTTACCCGGTGAAACATTGCCGGATGGGCCGTTAAGATCGCCGGCTTATGGCCAATGCGTCGATCGCCAGCATGACCCCCGCCCCGGCTTCGGCCGATGAAGCCGAATCGTGGGTACGCGGCGAGCTCATCCGCAGCCTGATGCGCTCGGCGAAGGGCTCGTACTTTGTCTCCGCCGCGCTGATGCCGGCGATGGTCGGCCTGAACTGGGCCTATGTGCCGCGCTGGGAACTGCTGATCTGGCTCCTGGCCGGCGTCATCGCCACCGCCTGCCGTGCCTGGGGGGCGCGCGTCTATGCGCTGCGCTATGCCGGGCGCAGCGCGGCCGCCCAGCAGCAGTTCACCGAGCGCTACGGCTTCGTCTGGAGCACCAGCGCTGTGGTGTGGGGCTTGTCGGTGCTGCTCTTCTTCGAGCGCACGCCGCAGGTCAATCAGTTCATGAGCTGGCTCATCGTGGCCGGCGTGGGCACCTTTCCGCTCAACGGGCTGGCGCTGCATCCGCCGCTGCTCAAGCGCTACGTCAACACGCTGTTCATCACGATGCTGGGCGCGGTGCTGATACGGCTGGTGTCCATCACGCTGCAGCATCCGCAGTTCCAGTACGGCTACCTGATGCCGATATTGCCGATCCTCCACTGGTTCCTGCTGCTGCGGGCCGGGCGGCACATCCACGAGACGGCGCGCAACAGCCTGGAGCTGCTGTTCCACAACCACATCCTCATCAAGTCGCTGACCCAGCAGCGGCAGGCGGCGGTATCGGCCGTGGCCATGAAGAACCGCTTCCTCGCCAGCGCCGCGCACGACATGCGCCAACCCGTGCTGGCACTTTCGTTGTACGCCGACTGGTTGCGCAATGAGCCCGAACTGGTTCTGGAACTCGCGCCGAAGATCGTGCGCGCCACGCACGCGGTGAATGCGCTCTTCGATTCGATGTTCGACCTGGCGCGCATCGATTCGGGCCAGGTGCGCCTGCACGTCGAGCGGGTCGACGTGCCCGAGCTGCTGCACGACCTGGAACTGCAATACCGCCCCGTGGCCGAGAGCCGCGGCCTCGACTTCCGCGTGCACATGTGCGAGGGCTCCTTCCTCACCGACCCGATCCGCGTGCGCCGCATGATCGGCAACCTGCTGGCCAACGCGATCAAGTACACGACCGAAGGCGGCGTGCTGCTGGCCGCCCGCCAGACCCGCGACGGCCTGCGCGTGGAGGTGTGGGACACCGGCATCGGCATCGCGCCCGAGCATCTGCGCGACGTGTTCCTGGAGTTCTACAAGGTCGCCGACCACGCCGGTACCTCGGACGGCTTCGGCCTGGGCCTCGCCATCGTCGCGCGCCTCTCGCACGTGCTGGGGCACCCGGTGAGCGTGCGTTCGCGCCTGGGCAGCGGCAGCGTGTTCCGCGTGGCGCTGCACGATGCCGATGAAGCGGTGGCGCAGGCGCGGGTGACGGCTTCCGGCGGTTAAGGACGAACTGCCGCTGCGTCCATCCCAATGAAAAAACCGCGCCAAGCGCGGTTTTTTCAATTCGGGAACACCGAGGAGCCGGCTTTGCCGGTCCTCAGGTGTTGCCCCCTGCAAGGGGGTTGGCGCAGCGACACGAAGTGCGCGAAGCCTGGGGGTCAGCCGGACAACAAGCCGTTGGTGCGCGCGTAGTGCAGCGCCTGGGTGCGGCTCTTCACGCCCAGCCTGCGGAACAGGCGCCACAGGTGAACCTTCACCGTGTGTTCGCTGATCTCCAGGTCGGTCGCGATGTCGCGGTTGCTCATGCCCTTGTCGAGCATGGCGATCAGCTGCGTCTGGCGCTTGGAGAGCTTGCCGCTGTTGGCGGCCGGCATCTCGTCGGCTTCGTCTTCCGAGCCGGCCATCAGGAGGCCGCGAAGGGCGGCCGCCAGCTCGTTGGAGCTGGCCGACTTCTCGATGTAGGTGTCGGCGCCGGCCTCGATGCAGGCGTCTTCCATGTCGGCGGACGGCGCGGCCGAGTACACGGCGATCGGCACGTTCGGATAAACCTGCTTGACCGCGATCACGCCCGACACGCCGTTGGTGTCCGGCAGCTTCAGGTCCAGGCAGAAAAGCGTAGGCGCACCACGCTGCTGCACGGAGCCTGCGAGCTTGTCGAGGCGTTCGAGCTCGACGATGTTCTCGGCCGGGCGCAAGCGCCGCAGGACCATCACGATCGCGTCGCGCATCAGGGGGTGGTCGTCGATGACATAAATGCTCATGTTTTCTTCCTTTGTGATCGCACCGTCTTCTCTCGTCGTGCTCACCGGCCGATAAGCCGATGGGCGTTGCCGGATCAACTCCCGCTGGTTGTGCCGGGTGTCGCTTCCGTCAGTGCCTCCAGCGCCTCTTCGACGGCGCGTATTCCTTCTGTACCGATGGGCTCCATCTGGCTGGCCAGCGCGGGCAATGCTTCGCCGCGCTGCGCCTGCAGGATTGCGATGGTACGGCCCGCTTCCTGCGGCGAGGCGAATCCACGGCTTTGCAGCAGGGTTTCGCCGCGCGCATCCAACAGCTTGAAATAGAAAAGTCCGTCCGCCTTCTCGCGGTACTGCTTGAAACTGGGTTTGGCGACCTTGGCCGCCTTGGCGACGCCCTTGTCCTTGCCGGCCGCCAGGTTGCGCAGGCCGACCGCGTGGCGCAGGCTGGCCATGAAAGGCTTCGACAGCGCCTGCGCCTTCTCGGCGCCCAGCAGCAGGGTGCGCTCGATCTGGGCCGGGTCGTTCATCAGCGCCTCGTAGCGCTCGCGCAGCGGCGCCACTTCGAGGTCGATGCGCTCGAACAGCATCTGCTTGGCGTCGCCCCAGCCGATGCCATCGGCGTACGCCTTGCGCAGCGTGTCGGTTTCCTCGGCGCTGGCGAAGGCCTGGTAGATCTGGAAGAGCGCCGAGCCTTCGGTTTCCTTGGGCTCGCCGGGGGCGCGCGAGTCGGTCACGATGCTGGAGATCTGCTTTTGCAGCTGCGCGCGCGGCGCGAACAGCGGGATCGTATTGCCGTAGCTCTTGCTCATCTTGCGGCCGTCGAGGCCGGGCAGGGTGGCGACCGCGTCGTCGATCTCGGCCTCGGGCAGCGTGAAATGCTCGCCGTAGAGGTGGTTGAAGCGCTGCGCCATGTCGCGCGCCATCTCGATGTGCTGCACCTGGTCGCGGCCCACGGGCACCTTGTGGGCGTTGAACATCAGGATGTCGGCGCCCATGAGCACCGGGTACATGAAGAGGCCGGCCGTCACGTCGGCGTCGGGGTCCTCGCCCTTGGCCACGTTCTTGTCGAGCTGCGCCTTGTAGGCATGCGCGCGGTTGAGCACGCCTTTGCCGGTCACGCAGGTGAGGAACCAGGTCAGCTCGGGAATCTCGACGATGTCCGACTGGCGGTAGAAGGTGACGCGCTCGGGGTCGAGCCCGCAGGCCAGCCAGCTGGCGGCGATCTCGAGGGTGGAGCGCTGGATCAGGGCCGGCTCCTGCACCTTGATGAGCGCGTGGTAGTCGGCCAGGAAGAAGAAGCTCTGCACGCCGGGCGCGACGCTTTGCCGCACCGAGTGGCGGATCGAGCCGACATAGTTGCCGAGGTGCGGCGTGCCCGAAGGCGTGATGCCGGTCAGGACGCGCAGGGGAGCTTTGGAAGACGGAGCCATGGGACGGAGAGACGAAGAATTACTTAAAGCAATCTAGAGCAGGAGTGCCTTGAGCGGAGTGATCAGCAGGTTGATGACGAAGTAGCCCACGTCCATCAGCGGCCGCAGCCAGTATGTGCTGACGATGCCCGCGAGGACGAGGCCCATCACGATGAAAAAGCCGTATGGCTCGATGCGTGCCAGGAACATCTGGGCCTGGCCGCTGGGAAGAAGGCCGGCCAGCACGCGCCCGCCGTCGAGCGGCGGCAGCGGGAACAGGTTGAAGGCCCACATCACGAGGTTGACCAGGATGCCGCCTTGCGCCATCTTGATGAAAAAGGTTTCAGTGACGCCCGCCGCGACCAGCGCCACCAGCAGCAGAGCCCACAGGATCGCCTGGACGAAATTGGAAAGAGGCCCTGCCAGAGCCACCCAGACCATGTCGCGCTTCGGATGGCGCAGCCGCCCGAAGTTGACCGGCACCGGTTTGGCATAGCCGAACAGGAAGGCACCGGAGGTCGCGAAGTACAGCATCAGCGGCATCAGGATGGTCCCGATGGGATCGATGTGCTTCACCGGGTTGAGCGTGACGCGCCCCATGACCTCGGCCGTGTTGTCGCCGAAGTGGCGAGCGACGTAGCCGTGCGCCGCCTCGTGCACTGTGATCGCGAAGATCACGGGCAGCGCATAGATCAGTACTGTCTGTATGAGGTTGGAAATATCCACTGGGCGATTGTGTCAGACGGGGCGTGTTTCTCTGCCCGATTTCAGAGGCCCAGAACGGCCAGTTGGCCGCGCCCTTGCCGCACCACGACAGGGTCGTCGCCGCTGCCCATGGGCGTGAGGTCGACCACCGTGGTCGGCTGCGAAGGGCAGGCGCCGGCGTCGATGACCGCGGCGATCTGCTTCTCGAAACGCTCGCGGATGGTCTGCGCGTCGTTCAGCGCCTCGGTCTCGCCCGGGGCGATCAGCGTGGTGGCCAGCAACGGCGCGCCGTGCAGCGACAGGAGCTCCAGCAAGACCTTGTGGTCGGGCACGCGCAGGCCGATGGTCTTGCGCTGCGGATGGCTCACGCGGCGCGGCACTTCCTTGGTGGCTTCGAGCAGGAAGGTGTAGGGGCCGGGCGTGGCCGCCTTCAGCAGGCGGTATTGCTTGTTGTCGACGCGCGCGTAGTTGGCCAACTCGCTGAGGTCGCGGCACAGCAGCGTGAGGTGGTGCTTCTCGTCGACCTGGCGGATGCGGCGCAACTGGTCGACCGCGTCCTTGTCGTCGAGGTGGCAGGCCAGCGCGTAGCTGGAGTCGGTGGGCACGGCCACGATATCGCCGCGCTCCAGCAGCGTGACGGCCTGCTTCAGCAGCCGCTGCTGCGGGTTCTCTGGGTGGACTTCGAAGTACTGGGCCATGATGAAGAAAGGTTTCCTGGTCAGGATTCGGCGGGCTCGATGGGCACGCGGCGCTCGCGCACCGTGAGCCACGCGCCGGCCGCGCCGCAGACCGCGATCATCCCCATGCCGATGAGCGAGAAGCGGTCCGGCACGTGGGAAAAGACGATCCAGCCGCCAAGCATGGCGAACGCGATCTGCGCATAGAGATAAGGCGTGAGCGTGGACGCCGGCGCGCGCTGGTAGGCCAGGATCAGCATGAAGTGCCCCACCGTGCCCATGAAGCCCATGAGGCACAGCAGCGCCCACCATTCCCAGGAGGGCAGCGAGGTCCACACGAAGGGCACGACGAGCGAGACGATCAGCGTGCCCACCCAGCCGGTGTAGAAGTGCATGGTCAGCGGGTTCTCGGTCTGCGCCAGCTTGCTCGTGAGCACCTGGAACCAGGCGTTGCTCAGCACCAGCCCCAGCGGCAGCAGAACGGCCCAGCTGAACGCGCCGCCGCCTGGCCGCAGGATGACCAGCGTGCCGATGAAGCCGCCCGCCACCAGCGTCCAGCGCAGCGGCGAGACGTGCTCCTTGAGCGTGGTGGCCGCCAGCAGCGTGATGACTAGCGGCGCGATCAGCACGATCGAGGTGAACTCCGCCAGCGGCATGTAGCGCAGGCTCAGGAAGGCGAAGATGCTCGATGCCAGCAGCAGCGCACCGCGCAGCGCCTGGTAGCGGGGATGCTTCGTGTGCAACAGCGCCGTGCCGCGCAGCGGCAGCAGCACCAGCGTGGTCGCCACCGCCTGGAAGGCATAGCGGAACCACACGCCCATCAGGATGGGCACGCCCAGCGTGGAGTACTTGGTAGCGGTGTCGAGCGTGGCGAAGCAGGCCACGGCCAGTATCACGAGGCCGATGCCGGCGAGGATGCGTTCCGATTCCTTGCCGAGGCTTCGCTGCTGCGCCACGCGAGCGGCTGCCAGCGCAACGGTCGCCGCGTTGTCGTTGCTGGTCCCGGGGCTTGGGCTCACTGCTGGATACGGTCGCCGAGCAGTTCCCACACGGGAGTGAGCGCGCCGGGCAGGGGCGGCAGCTTGCCGAGATCGCAGTGGCTCTCGTCGGGGCTGTGGAAATCGCTGCCGCGCGAGGCGGCGAAATCGAACTCGAGCGCCTTGTCGGCGTACTCGACGAACTCGGCCGGCGTGTGGCTGCCGGTGACGACCTCGATCGCCTTGCCGCCATGTGCCTTGAATTCGAGGAACAGCGCGTACTCCTCGTTGGCCGTGAACTTGTAGCGGCCCGGGTGGGCGATCACGGCCAGGCCCTTGGCGGCGGTGATCCAGTGCACTGCATCTTTCAGCGTGGCCCAGCGGTGCGGCACGTAGCCGGGCTTGCCTTCGGTGAGGAACTTGCGGAACACCTCGGGCGTGTCGCGGCAGTGGCCCTGTTCGACGAGAAAGCGCGCGAAGTGCGTGCGCGAGATGAGTTCGGGATTGCCGACGAACTTGAGCGCGCCTTCATAGGCGCCGTGGATGCCGACCTTGGCCAGCCCCTCGGACATTTCCTGCGCCCGCTTGCCGCGGCCGCCGCGCGTGTCGTACAGGCCCTGCGAGATGGCCGCGTCGTCGGGGTCGAAGCCCAGGCCGACGATGTGCACCGTCTCGCCCGCGAAGGTCACGGAAATCTCGGTGCCGGTGAGGTAGCGCATGCCGTTGGCACGGGCCGCGGCCGCTGCGCGGTGCTGCCCGCCGATCTCGTCATGGTCGGTGAGGGCCCAGAGTTCCACCCCGTTGGCTGCGGCGCGCGCCGCCAGTTCTTCGGGCGTCAGCGTGCCGTCGGAGACCACGGAGTGGCAATGAAGATCGGCATTGAGAATGGAGGACACCCCCGCATTCTATGGGGTCTGGAACCCTGTTGCGGGCGCGTGGATACTGCAAAAGATGCTATTAAATAAATAGCATTAATGCGCCGCTGCATGCGCCTCAGCGCTGCTTGCGGAAAGCCGCCCAGGCCGCCACCGCGGTGAAGGTGGCCACGATCGCCACCACGATCCAGAAGCCGTGCTTGTGGTCCGCCAGCGGGATGCCGCCCACGTTCATGCCGAACAGGCCGGCCAGGATGTTGATCGGCAGCGCAAGCACCGTGACCACCGTCAGAACGAACAGGCTGCGGTTGTTGTCCTCGTTGACGTTGGCGGCGATCTCTTCCTGCAGCAGCTTGATGCGCTCCTGCAGCGCCTGCATGTCGCGCAGCACCACCGAGAACTCCTCGGTCGAGCCGCGCAGCGCCTGCGCGTCAGGCTCGGACATCCAGCCCGGCGGCCCCTGCAGCAGCCGGAACAGCGCCGCCGGCTCGGGCGCCAGCAGCCGCTGCAGCCGCACCAGCAGCCGGCGCAGCACGCCCAGGCGCGCGCGCTTGTGGTCGAGGCGGCCGGCGAGCAGTTCGTCCTCGATGCGGTCGATGCGCGAGGTGACGCCGCGCACGATCTTCACCAGCACATCGGCCTGCGCGCGCAGCAGGTGTTCGAGCAGTTCGGTGCTGGAGCGCGGCGCGTCGCCCGCCTTCACCGCGGTGCGCAGCGCATCGACCGAGCGCAGCGGCTTGGTGCGGGCCGTGACCACGAGGCGCGGGCCGACGCTGATCCACAGCGTGGAGATGTCCGAGGGCTCGAAGCTGAACTCGAAGTGCACGTCGTTGATGACGGCGATCAGCGAGTCGTCGTCGCGCTCGATGCGCGTGGAGGGCAGGCCCTCGTGCAGCGTCTCGTAGAAGGTGTCGGAGAGGTTTGCGTGCCGCACCAGCCAGCGCTCGGCGTGCGCGTGGCTCAGGTTGAAGTGCAGCCAGACGTAGGGCGGGTTCTGCTGCGCGTCCTCGCCTTCGCAGCCGGCCTGGGCCTCGCTGGTTTCGACATCGCGCTGCTCGGCCAGCCAGGCGGCGGCCTGTGCCGAGTCGATGGCCCGTGCGGGCTCGGCCGCGCGGGCGTCGAAGAGGTAGCCGCAGATCAGCCCGGCTTCGTCGCCCCCGTACGACTGGGCTGCGAGATCATGGAATGCCGACAAGATGTTAGGAGCGCGAGTTCAGAAGATGCGGGTGAAGAGCCAGTAGAGCGATCCCGACAGCAGCATGGCCACCGGCAGCGTCAGCACCCAGGCCAGCGCGAGGTTGCGCAGCGTGGACATCTGCAGGCCCGAGCCGCTCGCCGTCATCGTGCCGGCCACGCCCGAAGACAGCACGTGAGTGGTCGACACCGGCAGCCCGTACATGTCGGCCGCGCCGATGGTGACCATGGCCACCACCTCGGCCGATGCCCCCTGCGCGTAGCTCAGGTGCGTCTTGCCGATCTTCTCGCCGACCGTGACCACGATGCGCTTCCAGCCGATCATCGTGCCGAGGCCCAGCGCGATGGCCACCGCCACCTTGACCCACAGCGGGATGAAGCGCGTGGCGCTGTCGAGTTCCTGGCGGAACGTGTTCACGCGCAGCTTCGTCTCGTCGTCAAACCTGGCCGCGCCGCTCTTGTCGAGGTGGCGGATGGCCTCGGAGGCCAGGTACATGTCGTTGCGCACGTTGGCGACGGCCTCCGCCGGAACGCCAGCCAGCGAGCCATGCTGGCGCACCTGCGTGCCGATGCTGCCGGCCGTCGCGGCCAGGGCCGGCACAACGGCCAGCGTGAACTCGCGGGTGCGCACGTAGGTGGAGAGCGTGTCGCGCGCGGCAGCGGGTGCCATGGCCGGCAGCGAAGTCGGCACGCTGCGGTTCAGCGCGTTCTGCGCCATCTCGGCCACGGCCACGAACTTGACGTTCTCGTCGGCGGGCATCGCGCGGTTCAGCGCATAGGCCATCGGCACCGTGCCCACCAGGATCAGCATGATCAGGCCCATGCCCTTCTGTCCATCGTTCGAGCCGTGCGCGAACGACACACCCGTGCAGGTGAGGATCAGCAGGCCGCGGATCCACCACGGCGGCGGCTCGGTTCCCTTGGGCTCTTCATACAGGGCGCGGTTCTTCACGAAGGCGCGCAGCGCCAGCAGCAGCAGGGCGGCGCAGCCGAAGCCGACCATCGGCGACAGCAGCAGCGAGTAGCCCACCTTGGTGGCCTGCGCCCAGTCGACCCCGCTGGTGCCGTCGCGCCCATGCATCAGCGCGTTGGCCACGCCCACGCCGATGATCGAGCCGATCAGCGTGTGCGACGACGATGCCGGCAGGCCCAGCCACCAGGTGCCCAGGTTCCAGATGATGGCGGCGATCAGCAGCGCGAACACCATCGCGAAGCCGGCGCCCGAGCCCACCTGCAGGATGAGCTCCACCGGCAGCAGCGCGATGATGCCGAAGGCCACCGCGCCGCTGGACACCATCACGCCCAGGAAGTTGAAGAAGCCCGACCAGACCACCGCGAAGTTCGGCGGCAGCGAGTGGGTGTAGATGACGGTCGCGACCGCGTTGGCGGTGTCGTGGAAGCCGTTGACGAACTCGAAGCCCAGTGCGATCAGCAGTGCCACGCCAAGAAGTATGTAGGGCACCCAGGTGGTGACGGGCGCGCCGGAGGCGGTGACGTCGCCGACCAGGCTCCAGGCCGTGAAGAGCAGGCCGGCGGCCAGCAGGCCCACGAAGGTGATCAGCGTGAGCGGACCGGGCTTGGCGTCGAGCTTGGGCCGTTGCGCGGCGGACGCCGACGGCAACTCGGCATGCGGGGCTGCGAGCGTGTTCATGGGATTCTGGGGTGTTGGAATGGCTCCAGATGGTGTTCGCCGCGTATGACAACTACATGTCAACGGCGTCAAAACTGTCACGTAGTCGTCATTTGGGGCGAGCAGCATGCTTTTTCGTCTCCCTCTTCAATCCTTTCTCCTGCCGCCCCACCATGCTGACGAGCGCACTTCCCGACCATGAAGACCTGATGCAACGCATCGCCCGCGACCTGATCGACAGCTACGACGAAGAGCTCGAGCTGGAGATCGAGGACCGCAACATCGACGGCCTCGACCCCGCTTCGGTCACCGCGGCATCCTCCGCCGACAAGGCCGCCCGCCAGGCCTACTTCAAGGAGCTGTTCCGCCTGCAGGGCGAGCTGGTCAAGCTGCAGGACTGGGTGCAGCACAGCAAGCAGAAGGTCGTCATCCTGTTCGAAGGCCGCGACGCGGCGGGCAAGGGCGGCGTCATCAAGCGCATCACCCAGCGGCTGAACCCGCGCGTGGCCCGCGTGGCCGCGCTGCCGGCGCCCAACGACCGCGAACGCACCCAGTGGTATTTCCAGCGCTACGTGGCGCACCTGCCGGCGGCCGGCGAGATGGTGCTTTTCGACCGCAGCTGGTACAACCGCGCCGGCGTCGAGCGCGTGATGGGCTTCTGCTCCGACGACGAGTACGAGGAGTTCTTCCGCACCGTTCCCGAGTTCGAGAAGATGCTCGTGCGCTCGGGCATCAAGCTCATCAAGTACTGGTTCTCCATCACCGACGACGAGCAGCACATGCGCTTCCTCGGCCGCATCCACGACCCGCTCAAGCAATGGAAGCTGAGCCCCATGGACCTCGAGAGCCGCCGCCGCTGGGAGGAATACACCAAGGCGAAGGAAATCATGCTGGAGCGCACGCACATTCCGGAGGCGCCGTGGTGGGTGGTGCAGGCGGTCGACAAGAAGAAGGCGCGCCTGAACTGCATCAGCCACCTGCTGGGCCAGCTGCCCTACCAGGAAGTGCCGCATCCCCCGGTCGAGCTGCCCGAGCGCGTGCGCCATGCCGACTACCTGCGCCAGCCCGTGCCGGCGAACATGATCGTTCCTGAAATCTACTGAGGCACGCGCGGTCCTTGCGGCCGGCCAAGGGTAGGCCGGCCGGCGCTTTGCGGTCACACTGCGCGCCATGGCTCGTCGTTCCACAGCTTCAGTCTTTGCCCGCGCCTACGAGCGCAACCTGCGTGCGCTCACCAAGGCCACCCTGAGCAACAGCAAGCGCATTGCGGGACAGGTCCAGCGCGCGACCGCCAAACGGCTCAAGCCGCCGCCCGGCAGGGGCGACTGGCTCAGCGGGGTGGCCGTCGGGCCGGGCGGCGCGCGCGGCTATCACCTGTTCCGGCCGGCCGGTCTCGAACTGAAGCCGGGCGAGCGCCTGCCGCTCATGGTGATGCTGCACGGCTGTGGCCAGACCGGCCGTGACTTCGCCGCGAGTACCCGCATGAACGCACTGGCCGTGCGCCAGCGCTTCCTGGTGCTCTACCCCGAACAGGACCGGATCGCCCATCCGCAGGGCTGCTGGAACTGGTACGAGCGCCGCTCCGGCAAGGCCGATGCCGAGGCCGCCACGCTGATGGCCGCCATCGACCAGGCCTGCCTGCTCTATCCCGTCGACCGCGACCGCGTGGCGCTGGCCGGCCTTTCCGCCGGCGCGAGCATGGCGGCGCTGCTCGCGACGCGCTACCCGAACCGCTTCCGCGCCGTCGTCATGCATTCGGGCGTGGCGCCCGGCGCGGCGAAGTCGCCCGCCACCGCCCTGGGCGCGATGCGCGGCGAGCACGTGCCGCCCATGCCCACCACGGCCGTCGGCAAGGCGATGGGCGCGGCGGCGGTCTTCACCACCCTGCCGCCGATGCTCGTGTTGCACGGCGATGCCGACGCGGTGGTCGCGCCGAGCAATGCCGCCAGCAGCGCTGCTGTATGGGCGACCGCCGTGGGCGCGCGGCCAGGGTTGACGCGCGAGGTGCAGCGCGGCAAGCGCCGTGCGATGCGGGTGACCGACTTCAGGCGCAAGGGGCGCACGCTCGTCACGCTGTGCGAGATCGCGGGACTCGGCCATTCGTGGAGCGGCGGAGCGCCGAAGCTGCTGTTCAGCGACCCCGAGGGGCCCGATGCCACGCGCATGGCCTGGGCGTTTGCCGCCGCGCAATTCAAGGCCGCTGGAGGCCCGAAGAAGGTCTAGCGGAAGGGGCGGCTATGCGGCGACCGCTCCTTCGCGCGCAGCAGCCCGCCACGCGCTGGGCGCCATCCCCTTGCTGCGCTTGAAGGCCTTGCTGAACGCCGCCTCCGACTCGTAGCCCACTGCCGCGGCGATCGCCCCCAGGGCGGCGTTGCCTTGTCCCAGCATGTTGCCGGCCTTGAACATGCGCCATTGCGTGAGGTACTCCAGAGGCGCCTGTCCCACCCGCTCGCGAAAACGCTGTGCGAAGGCCGAGCGCGAGAGGTTCGCGACGGCGGCGAGCGCCTCCACCGTCCAGTCGTGCGCAATCTCCTTGTGCATCGCGCGCAGCGCGGGGCCGATGCGGGCATCGGCCAGAGCGGCCAGCCACCCCGTCTGCGATTCGGCGTTGGCCGCGACGTGCGCGCGCACCGCCTGGACGAACACGATGTCGGCCAGCCGGCTCACGAGCAGGCTCGAACCCAGGCCCGGCTCGCCGGTTTCCATGGCCAGCAGCTGCAGCGTGCCCTGCAGCGCAAGGGCGCGGGCCTGTTCCATCTTCACGTGGAGCAGCACCGGCAGCAGATCGAGCAGCGGCCGCGCGGCGCGCTGGTCGAAGTGGAACCAGCCGCAGATCACCGACGCCGCCGTGCCCGTGCCGCCGAGCTCCACCAGCCCGCCGATGCGGTCGCGCACGACGGAAGCGCAGCTCACGGTCGGCGTATTCGGATGGTCGCGCAGGATGTAAGGCGTGCCGTGCGCCAGCACATAGCAGTCGCCAGCCGCCAGTGCCACCGGCTGCGCCATGCCCTCGACCTCCAGCAGGCAGCCGCCGCGCACCACGAGCCCGAAGCGTGCGCTCTCGCCGCCCGCCAGGCTCACGCCCCAGGGCGCGCCGGCCTCGAGGCGGGCATACAGCGCGCTGCGCACCCTCATGGCGGCAAAGATGTCGTCTAGCGGGTCCATCGAAGGCTCCTTAAGTGGTGGACGAATGGACAAGATTTTCGGCCGCCTGGTCATTCACTGTCCAGTGTAGGCGACAGAAACTGCGGCCTCACTCATTCACGAACCAGCAGGAGCAGGCCATGAACACCAGAACCGCCTTCACCGATTTCTCCGAACTCGCCGACCGCTACGTCGCCGTCTGGAACGAACCCGATGCCGAGGCGAGGCGCGCCGCCATCGCCGGCCTCTGGGTGCCCGACGGCGAGCACTACGTGCGCACGCTGCAGGCCAGGGGCCACGAGGCGCTGCAGCAGCGCGTCACCGGCTCGCATGAGAAGAACGTGCGCGACGCCGGCTTTCGCTTCGTCCGTGCAGGAGACGCCCAGTTCCTGCATGGCGCGGTGATGTTCCATTGGCACATGGTCCCGGCCGCGGGCGGCCCGGTGGCCGCGCTCGGGCTGGAGTTCCTGGTGTTGGCCGAAGACGGCCGCATCGCCACGGACTACCAGTTCATCCTGCCCACGCCCACCGCCTGAGCCCGGCCGATGACCTCCGAGGTCATTGCCTTCACGCCGCTTCCTTCCAACACTCGAATCCATCATGACGCAGTCAAACATCGCTTCGGCAGCATCGCTTTCTTCCACCGGCAGCCAGAGTCCGGACGCGACACGTCCCGGCCGGCTGGGCCTGTGGGTCATGCTCAGCGGCACCTTCCTCGTGGTGCTGGACTTCTTCATCGTCAACGTCGCGCTGCCCTCGATGCAGCGCGAACTGCGGGCGAGCGCGGGCACCCTGCAGCTGGTGGTGGCCGGCTACGGCCTCGCTACCGCCGCGGGCCTGATCACCGGCGGCCGGCTCGGCGACCTGTTCGGGCGCCGTCGCATGTTCATGCTGGGCCTGCTGCTGTTCACGCTCGCTTCGGCCGCCTGCGGCCTGGCGCCGAACGCCGAACTGCTGGTGGCGGCACGCGTGCTGCAGGGACTGGCCGGCGCGCTGCTGCAGCCGCAGGTGCTGGCGATGATCGGCCTGGCCTACACCGGGGAAGACCGGGCGCGCGCCTTCGCGGCCTATGGACTCACGCTGGGGCTGGGCGCCACGCTCGGGCAGCTGGTCGGCGGCCTGTTGATCCATGCCGACCTGGCGGGTCTTGGCTGGCGCAGCTGCTTTCTCATCAACGTGCCGATCGGCCTGTTGGCGCTGACGCTTGCACCGCGCGTCATTGCGCCGCTGGCGAACAGCGGCAACAGCCGCCTCGACCTCGTCGGCATGCTGCTCGTGGCCGCGGGCTCGGCGGCAGTGGTGCTGCCGCTGGTGGAAGGCCGCGAACAGGGCTGGCCGCTCTGGAGCTGGCTGTGCCTTGCTGCGGCGCTGCCGCTGCTCGCAGCCTTTGCACACCAGCAGCGCCGGCTCGCAGTGCGTGGCGGTGCGCCGCTCGTAGCTCCGGTGCTGCTCGCCAACGGCCGCTTCGGCATGGGCCTGCTCACGACGCTGGCCTTCTACGTGGGCAACGCCTCGCTCTACTTCGTGCTCGCGCTCTACCTGCAGCAGGGCCTGGCCCTCGACCCGCTCAGCTCGGGCATCGTCTTCACGGCGCTGGCGGCCGGCTTCTTCGCGACGTCGATGATGGGTGCGCGCCTCGCGCGCCGCTTCGGCGGCAAGCCGCCCATCGCGCTCGGTGCCCTTGTGCTCGCCGCGGGGCATGCGCTGCAGTTCGTCAACGTGGCCGTCTGGCCCGGGCACTCGCACCTCGTGGCGTGCATGGTGCCGTTGCTTCTGGTGCAGGGCGCGGGGCTCGGCATGGTGATGGCGCCGCTGGTGTCCACCGTACTGGCCGGCCTGCCGCCGCAGCATGCGGGCGTGGCCTCGGGCGTGATCTCGATGGTGCAGCAGGCGAGCAACGCGCTGGGCGTGGCGCTGATCGGCATTCTTTTCTACGGGCGGCTCGGCCATGCGCCGGATGCGGGGGCGTATGCGAGCGCCTTCGGGGTGGCGCTGCTGTATCTGACGGTGTCGGCGCTGCTTGTGGCTGTGCTGCATCGGCGCGGAAGCCGGGCAACGCCGGCCCGATCGTGAGTGCCTGCCCAATCCGGGCATTCGCATGCCCAGATTGGGTTTGTTCCCGAAGCCCATGCCACACTCGCCGCACAACGACAGGTGTGCCATGGAATCCGATCTGCAATCGCTCATCCAAGCCCTTCGCGACTTCGCCCAGGCCCGCGACTGGGAGCAGTTCCACTCCCCCAAGAACCTTGCCTGCGCACTTTCGGTGGAGGCCGCCGAGCTGCTCGAACACTTCCAGTGGCTCACCGAGGCCCAGAGCCGCGACCTGCCGGCCGACAAGCGCGCAGAGATCGGCACCGAGGTCGCCGACGTCTTCCTCTACCTGCTGCAGCTCGCCGACAAGCTCGGCATCGACGTGATCGAGGCGGCGCGCAGCAAGATGCTCCTCAACGCCCGCAAGTACCCTGCGCCGCCGGCCTGAGTACGTCCGTGTACGCCACCCGGCGTATTTCCCCTTTGTGGTGCATTCCGCAGACTCCCTCCCACGCCAGCCAAGGCTGTCGAAAAGGTTCAACCAACCCCGGAGCAGGAGTCCACATGCAACGTCGTTTCACCCTCAAGGCGCTCACCGCCGCCGTCGCGCTGGCCAGCATTTCTGCTGCGCCCGCATTCGCAGCCGACACCATCAAGGTCGGCGTGCTGCACTCGCTGTCGGGCACGATGGCCATCTCGGAAACCGTGTTGAAGGACACGGTGCTGATGGCGATCGACGACATCAACAAGAAGGGCGGCGTGCTGGGCAAGCAGCTCGAGCCCGTGGTGGTCGACCCGGCCTCCAACTGGCCGCTGTTCGCCGAGAAGACCAAGCAGCTGCTCGGCCAGGACAAGGTTTCGGTCATCTTCGGCTGCTGGACCTCGGTGTCGCGCAAGTCGGTGCTGCCGGTGGTCGAGGAAATGAACGGCCTGCTGTTCTACCCCGTGCAGTACGAGGGTGAAGAGCTCTCCAAGAACGTGTTCTACACGGGCGCCGCGCCCAACCAGCAGGCCATTCCGGCCGTCGACTACCTGATGAGTAAGGAAGGCGGCGGCGCCAAGCGCTGGGTGCTGCTGGGCACCGACTACGTGTACCCCCGCACCACCAACAAGATCCTGCGCGCCTACCTGAAGAGCAAGGGCGTGAAGGAATCCGACATCGACGAGAAGTACACCCCCTTCGGCCACAGCGACTACCAGACCATCGTGGCCGACATCAAGAAGTTCTCGGCCGGCGGCAAGACGGCGGTGGTCTCGACCATCAACGGCGACTCCAACGTGCCCTTCTACAAGGAACTGGGCAACGCCGGCCTGAAGGCCAAGGACGTGCCGGTGGTCGCCTTCTCGGTGGGCGAGGAAGAACTGCGCGGCGTCGACACCAAGCCGCTGGTGGGCCACCTGGCCGCATGGAACTACTTCATGTCGATCAAGAACCCGACCAACACCGCCTTCATCAAGCAGTGGAGCGAGTACGCCAAGGCCAAGAACATCGCCGGCCACAAGGACAAGCCGCTCACCAACGACCCGATGGAAGCCACCTGGATCGGCATCCACATGTGGAAGCAGGCGGTCGAGAAGGCCAAGTCGACGGACACCGACAAGGTGATCGCCGCCATGGCCGGCCAGACCTTCACGGCGCCTTCGGGCATTGTCTCGAAGATGGACGAGAAGAACCACCACCTGCACAAGAGCGTGTTCATCGGCGAGATCAAGGCCGACGGCCAGTTCAACGTGGTGTGGAAGACGCCGGGTCCGGTCAAGGCCAAGCCGTGGAGCCCGTATATCGAAGGCAACGACAAGAAGCCTGACTATCCGGCTGGCAAATCGATGTAAGTGTGTTTCTCCCTCCCCCGCTGGGGGAGGGCCGGGGTGGGGGCTGACGGCGGTCGATTCGAGCACTGCGCTTGTTCAGACGCCGCGTGCCCCCACCCCAACCCTCCCCCAGCGGGGGAGGGAGCCGATCCAACTTCCAGTTTCATGATGCTTCGACGATCCCTTCACTGCGCACTCGCCGCCATGCTCCTCATGGCATCGGCCGTCCACGCGCTGACCGCCGACGAAGCCCGGGCCATCGCCTCCGGCGATTCCGAAGCCCGCATCGCCGCGCTCAACAAGGCCGTGCTCACGGCAGACGACAAGACGGCAGCCTTCATCCAGGCCATGTCCGACGACGCGGTCAAGTACACCGAAGACAAGGTCTTCGTGATGAAGGACGACAAAGGCTACGACCCGGTCACCGGCACCGAGCTGAAGGTGCCCGACACCGCCGAGGACGTCGTCAACAACAACCTCATGCGCGGCGCGCTCGATGCCGCGCAGGCCGCGCTCAAGCTCACGAGCAAGGACGACGCGGTGCGCGCCGAGGCCGCGCAGGCGCTCTTCAAGGAGCCCGACGAGTCGCGCCTGCCGATGGTCGAGAAGGCGCTGGCCGCCGAGACCAACCCCAAGATCAAGTCCCAGCTGGAGCTGGTGCGCGCCGCCAGCATGCTCGGCAGCGCCGACAAGGCCAAGCGCCTCGCCGCGGCGAAGGAGCTTGGCAACAACCGCAACCCAGACACCAAGCTGCTGCTCAACCAGCGCCTGGCCGACGAGACCGAGGCCGACGTCAAGGCCGCCATCGTCGCGTCCATTTCGAGCATCGACGGCGCGCTGGTCTGGGGCGATCGCATCAACGCCGTGTTCAGCGGCGTCAGCCTGGGCTCGGTGCTGCTGCTGGCCGCGCTGGGCCTGGCCATCACCTACGGGCTGATGGGCGTGATCAACATGGCCCATGGCGAGCTGATGATGATCGGCGCCTACGCCACCTACGTGATGCAGGGCATCTTCCAGAAGTACATGCCCGAGGCGGCGTTCGGCTGGTACCTGGTGGCCGCCATTCCCGTGTCGTTCCTCGCATCGGCGCTTGTCGGCGCGGTGCTGGAGCGCGGCGTGATCCGCTTCCTCTACGGCCGCCCGCTCGAGACGCTGCTGGCCACCTGGGGCATCAGCCTGATGCTGCAGCAGCTGGTGCGCTCCATCTTCGGCGCGCAGAACGTCGGCGTGGAAAACCCGGGCTGGATGAGCGGCGGCTTCACCATGCTGAGCAACGTCACGCTGCCGTGGAACCGCATCTGCATCATCGTCTTCGCCGCGTTGGTGCTGCTGGCCATGGGCTGGCTCATCGGCCGCACGCGGCTGGGCCTGTTCGTGCGCGGCGTCACGCAGAACCGTCCGATCGCCTCGTGCATGGGCGTGAACACAGCGCGCATCGACACCTATGCCTTCGCGCTCGGCTCCGGCATCGCCGGGCTTGCCGGCTGCGCCTTGAGCCAGATCGGCAATGTCGGCCCCGACCTGGGCCAGAGCTACATCGTCGACAGCTTCATGGTGGTCGTGATGGGCGGCGTCGGCCAGCTCGCGGGCACCGTGTACGCGGCGCTGGGGCTGGGCATTCTCAACAAGTTCATCGAGGGCTGGGCGGGCGCGGTGCTCGCGAAGATCGCGGTGCTCGTTTTCATCATCATCTTCATCCAGAAGCGGCCTCAAGGCATCTTCGCAATGAAAGGCCGGAGCGCAGAGGCATGAGCAAGGTCGTACTTCCAACCAAGGGGCCGCTGCTGAGCGGCAAGGGCTGGACGGCCTTCTTCGTCGCGCTCATCGTGGTGTGCGCGCTGGCGCCCGTGCTGAACATGTGGGTGCCCGTCGACAGCCCGCTGCACATGAGCGACTACGCGGTGGCGCTGGTCGGCAAGATCATGTGCTACGCGATCTGCGCGCTGGCCATGGACCTGATCTGGGGCTACACCGGCATCCTCTCGCTGGGCCACGGCCTCTTCTTCGCACTGGGCGGCTACATGATGGGCATGTACCTCATGCGCCAGATCGGCCGCGACGGCAACTACAAGAGCGACCTGCCGGACTTCATGGTGTTCCTCGACTGGAAGACGCTGCCCTGGCACTGGACCTTCAGCGACAGCTTCATCGCCACGCTGGTGCTGATCGTCGCGGTGCCGGGCCTCATCGCCTTCGTGTTCGGCTTCTTCGCGTTCCGCTCGCGCATCAAGGGCGTGTACTTCTCGATCATCACGCAGGCCATGACCTTCGCTGCCATGCTGCTCTTCTTCCGCAACGAGACGGGCTTCGGCGGCAACAACGGCTTCACCGACTTCAAGCGCATCCTGGGCATCCCGATCGCCACGCAGGAAATGCGCATGACGCTCTTCGCGCTCACCGGCGCCACGCTGCTGGGCTTCTTCCTGTTCGCCAAGTGGCTCATCGGCAGCAAGTTCGGCCGCGTGCTGCAGGCCATCCGCGATGCCGAGACGCGCGTGATGTTCTCGGGCTACAACCCGCTGCCGTACAAGCTCACGATCTGGGTGATCTCGGCCGTCATGTGCGGCGTGGCCGGCGCGCTGTACGTGCCGCAGGTCGGCATCATCAATCCGGGTGAGATGAGCGCCGCCAACTCCATCGAGATCGCCATCTGGGCAGCGGTGGGCGGGCGCGCGACGCTGATCGGGCCGATCATCGGTGCCTTCATCGTCAACGGTGCGAAGAGCTGGCTCACGGTGGCCTATCCGGAATACTGGCTGTACTTCCTGGGCGCCTTGTTCATTGCTGTCACGCTGTTCCTGCCGAACGGCATCGTGGGGCTGGTGCGCAAGTGGTTGTCGAGGGAGAAAAAGAAGACCACGCCGCCCGAGCCTGCGCAGGATGCACGCCGCGCCGTCGCGGCGGAGCAGGGCGTAGAGCCCGACGCGCTGGCCTCGCTGCCGGTGGATGCGAAGGGAGCGCGAGCATGACGCCAGACCTGATGGAAGCCGGCGCCGAGCGCGCCGCACGCGCCAGCGGCATCCACTACGTGAGCGGCAGCACCGAGTCGGGTGGGCGCACCGCCGACTTCGGCCGCCACGTCACGCCGGGCGAGGTCGACGTCACGCACGGCCGCATCCTCTACCTCGAAGACGTGAGCGTGAGCTTCGATGGCTTCAAGGCCATCAACAAGCTTTCGCTGGACATCGCGCCGGGCGAGTTGCGCTGCATCATCGGACCGAACGGCGCCGGCAAGACGACGATGATGGACATCATCACCGGCAAGACCCGGCCCGACGAAGGCACGGTGTTCTTCGGCAGCACCATCGACCTGCTGCGCCACCGCGAGGCGGAAATCGCGCAGCTGGGCATCGGGCGCAAGTTCCAGAAGCCGACGGTGTTCGAGCACCTGACCGTGTTCGAGAACCTGGAACTGGCGCTGAAGACCGACAAGGGCGTGCGCTCGTCGATGCTCTTCCGGCTCGACTCTGCGCAGAGCGACCGGCTCGCCGAGGTGCTGGAGACCATCCACCTCGCCGACAGCGTCTCGCGCCTGGCCGGCAACCTGAGCCATGGGCAGAAGCAGTGGCTGGAAATCGGCATGCTGCTGATGCAGGACCCGAAGCTGCTGCTGCTCGACGAGCCCGTGGCCGGCATGACCGACGAGGAAACGGCCCGCACTGCCGAGCTCTTCCTTTCGCTCAAGGGCAAGCACTCGCTGATGGTGGTGGAGCACGACATGAGCTTCATCCGCACCATCTCCGAGATCGTCACCGTGCTGTGCGACGGCTCCGTGCTCGCGCAGGGCACGCTGGACGAGGTGCAGGCCGACGAGCGGGTGATCGAGGTCTACCTGGGCCGCTGAGGGGGAACGAACCATGCTGACAGTCAAGAACATCCACCAGTACTACGGCGGCTCCCACATCCTGCGCGACGTGAGCTTCGAGGCGAAGCTCGGCAAGGTCACCGTGCTGCTGGGCCGCAATGGCGTGGGCAAGACCACGCTGCTGAAGTCGCTCATGGGCCTGGTGCCCATCAAGAGCGGCAGCATCGAGCTCGAAGGCAAGCCGATCCACAAGGCCACGCCCTATGAGCGGGCCAGGGCCGGCATCGGCTTCGTGCCGCAGGGCCGCGAGATCTTCGCGCGGCTCACGGTCGAGGAGAACCTGCGCATGGGCCTGGCCTACAAGAGCGGCGGCACGCCCATACCGGCGGAGCTGTACGAGCTCTTCCCCGTGCTCAGGCAGATGATGAACAGAAGGGGCGGCGACCTCTCCGGCGGCCAGCAGCAGCAGCTGGCGATTGCCCGGGCGCTGGCGCCCAAGCCGCGCCTGCTGATCCTCGACGAGCCCACCGAGGGCATCCAGCCCAGCATCATCAAGGACATCGGCCGCGTCATCCGCATGCTGGCCGACCGGGGCGACATGGCCATCGTGCTGTGCGAGCAGTACTACGACTTCGCCCAGGAACTGGCCGACGACTACCTCGTGATGGAGCGCGGCGAAGTCATTGCGCGCGGCCTCGGCAAGGACATGGAAGCGCAGGGCGTGCGGCAGCTGGTGGCCATCTGAGTCCACGGGCAAGGCCCTCGCGGCCCTGCCAGTACAAGGTCTTCGGCATCTGCGTATCGGTGCGATTTCAGGGTTTACCCTAAAATCGCGCCTTGCCCGCTGCCGCCGGGCACCCCTCCCAGGAGCCTGGCCTTGAACGCCTCCCCACCCGCGCAGGACAGCGCGGCCACCGACATTTCTTCCTTCAAGCTGCCTTCGGGCGCGCCCGCCAACTTCCTGCGCGCGGTGCTCGCGCTCGGGGTCGGCGGCTTCGCCATCGGCACTGGCGAGTTCGTCATCATGGGCCTGCTGCCCGAGGTCGCACGCGACATCGGCGTGAGCATCCCGCAGGCCGGCCACGTCATCAGCGCCTATGCGCTCGGCGTGGTCATCGGCGCTCCGGTGCTCGCGGTGCTGGCCGCCGGCTGGCGCCGCCGCGCGCTGCTGATCGCGCTCATGGCCGTGTTCGCGGCGGGCAACTTCGCCAGCGCCGCCGCTCCCAACTACCTGCTGCTGAACCTGCTGCGCTTCGCGGCGGGGCTGCCGCACGGCACCTACTTCGGCGTGGCCGCGCTGGTGGCCGCCACGCTGGCGCCGCCGGGGCGCCGCGCGCGGGCCGTGGGGCTCGTGATGCTGGGGCTCACCGGCGCCACGCTGGTGGGCGTGCCCATCGCGGCGTGGCTGGGCCAGTTCTTCGGCTGGCGCGCGGCATTCGTGTTCGTGGGCCTCATCGCGCTGGTGGCCATCGCGCTGCTTCGCCGCGACATCCCCGACATGGCGCCCGCCGCCGGCGCCAGCCCCTGGCGCGAACTCGGCGCACTCAAGCGCAAGCAGGTGTGGTTCACGCTCGGCATCGCCGCCATCGGCTTCGGCGGCATGTTCTCGGTGTTCAGCTACATCAAGCCCTCGCTGATCGAGGTGGCCGGCATGCCGGTGGGCGGCGTGCCCATCGTGCTCGCGCTCTTCGGCCTCGGCATGGTGGTGGGCAACCTCGTGGGCTCGCGGCTGGCCGACAAGTCGGTGATGCGCACCATCGGCGGCGTGATGGTCTACGCGGCGCTGGTGCTCGCGGTGTTCACCTTCGCGGCGCACAACGTCGTCGCGGCCGCCGTCAACGTGTTCCTCATCGGCTCGACCGTGGCCATCGGCCCGGCACTGCAGATCCGCCTGATGGACGTGGCGGGCGACGCGCAGACGCTCGCGGCCGCGCTCAACCACTCGGCCTTCAACATGGCCAACGCGCTGGGCGCATGGCTCGGCGGCGTCGCGATCGCGGCAGGCCTGGGCTGGACTTCGACCGGCTGGGTCGGCGCGCTTCTGGCGCTGGCGGGGCTCAGCATCTTCGGCTGGGCGGTGGCCAGCGCACGCGCCGCGGCGCGCCGGCCTGCAGCCGTCGCCTGCTGATCTTCGGGCCGCGGCCGTTTCGCAGGGCCCCGGTTGACAGGGGTGAGCGAAGCGGACGACATTGCCGTGGATGACCTCGCCCATCACCCTGGCATGCGAAGAATGAGCTCGCGGCCTTTCCTGCCCTCGTTCTCGCGCCGGCGTCTGCTGGGCGCCGGCCTTGCGGCCGCATTCGTCGGCCACCCCTTGCTGCGGCTGCATGCACAGCCGGCAGGCGCCACACCAGACTATCCGTTCACGCTGGGCGTCGCCTCTGGCGCGCCCCGTGCCGACGGCTTCGTGCTCTGGACGCGGCTCGCGCCGGAGCCGCTGCACGGCGGCGGCATGGGCGATGCGCCTGTCGAAGTGAACTGGGAGGTCGCCGACGACGAGAGCTTCAGGCGCATCGTCGCCAAGGGCAGGGCCGTCGCGACAGCGGAGCTGGCGCACTCGGTGCACGTCGAGGTGCAAGGCCTGCCGCCGGCGCGCTGGTACTGGTATCGCTTCACCGCTGGCGGTGCGCGCAGCCCTGCCGGCCGCACGCGCACCACGCCGGCCGACAACGACGAAGCCCTGCAACAGCTGTGCTTCGCCTTCGCCTCCTGCCAGCACTACGAGCATGGCTACTACGCCGCCTACCGCGACATGGCCGCGCAGCCGCTCGACTTCGTGGTGCACCTGGGCGACTACATCTACGAAAGCTCCCGCAAGTCGCACCAGGTGCGCCGGCACGAGGGTGGCATTCCCACGCAGCTCGGCGAGTTCCGCGACCGCTACGCGCTCTACAAGGCCGATGCGCAGTTGCAGGCCGCACACGCCGCCTTCCCGTGGCTCGTGACCTGGGACGACCACGAAGTGGCGAACGACTACACGAACGACGAGTCGCCGCGCACGGCGGATCCAGCGCAGTTCCTCGCGATCCGCGCCGCCGCCTACCAGGCCTGGTACGAGCACATGCCCGTGCCCGCCAGCATGCGCCCGCGCGGCCCCGATGCGCTCATCTACGGCCGCCACCGTTTCGGCCGCATGCTCGACCTGCTGCTGACCGACGGGCGCCAGTACCGCTCGCACCACGCCTGCCTTTCGGGTCGCAGCGCCTCGCCGCTGGCCGATTGCGCCGACCGGCTCGCGCCCGGGCGCAGCTTCTTCGGCGCGCAGCAGCAGGCCTGGCTGGAGCGCGAGTTGGCCGCGCCGCCCGCGCGCTGGACCGTGCTCGCCCAGCCCACGCTGCTGGCCGAGGCCGACCGCAAGCGCGGCGCAGAACACGGCTACTGGATGGACGGCTGGGACGGCTATGCCGCCGCCCGCGCGCGCCTGCTCGACGCGCTGGCCGAACACAAGGCGCGCGGCGGCAATGCGCTGGTCGCCAGCGGCGACGTGCACGCCTTTTGGGCCGCCGACCTGCGGCGCGGCGATGCGCAGCAGGGCCCGCTGGTCGCGACCGAGTTCGTCGGCGGCGCCATCACTTCCGAGGGGCCCAGCGCCGCCAGCGTGGCGAACATGCTCGCGAAGAACCCGCAGCTGCGCTATGGCCGGGCCGACAGGCGCGGCTATGCGCTCGCCACGCTCGATGCACGCGGCTGCTCGGTCGAGTTCCGCGCGGTGGAAGACGAGAAGACGGCCGATTCGCCGGTCGGCACCATGGCGCGCTTCTCAGTCGAGCACGGCGCGCCCGGCGTGCACGCCGAAGCCAGCTGAAACGCCCGCCCGCCTGCAGGGTCGCGCGGCCGTGCCTATGATGGCCGCCGCTCCCTCCCTTCCATCTCATCTCCTTCCCTCCAGAGCGAGAACCGAACACCATGAGCATTCCCTCCACCCGTCTCGGCCGCACCGGCCTCACCGTCTCCCGCCTTGCGCTCGGCACCATGACCTTCGGCCTGCAGACCGACGAGGCCGTGTCGCACCAGATCCTCGACAAGGCGGCCGAGGGCGGCATCAACTTCCTCGACACCGCCGACGTCTACCCGCTCGGCGGCACCATCGAGACGGCCGGCCGCACCGAGGAAATCATCGGCAACTGGCTCGAGAAGCAGGGCCCCGCCGGCCGCCGCCGCTTCGTGCTGGCGACCAAGGCGGTCAACAAGGTCGGCCCCAACAGCTGGGACCAAGGCGCATCGCGCAAGCACCTGCTCGACGCCATCGATGCCTCGCTCAAGCGGCTGAAGACCGACCACGTCGACCTCTACCAGCTGCACATGGACGACCGCGAGACGCCGCTCGAAGAGAGCCTGGAGGCGCTCGACACCATCGTGAAGTCGGGCCGCGCGCGCTACATCGGCGTGTCGAACTTCCTGGCCTACCGCCTGGCCCGCGCGCTGGGCAAGTCCGACCTGCTGAGGCTCACGCGCTACGTGTCGGTGCAGCCGCGCTACAGCCTGCTGTTCCGCGAGATCGAGCGCGAGCTGCTCCCGCTGGCAGGCGAAGAGGGCCTGGGCGTGATTCCCTACAACCCGCTGGCCGGCGGCCTGCTGACCGGCAAGTACAAGCCCGGCGGCAAGCCCGAGGAAAACACCCGCTTCACGCTCGGCACCGCCGGCGGCATGTACCAGGACCGCTACTGGAACGAACGCAGCTTCAACACCGTCACGCAGCTGCACAAGCTCGCCGATGAAGCCGGCGTGCCGCTGGCCACCCTGGCCGTGGCCTGGGTGATGGCCAACCCGCTCATCACCGCGCCGCTGCTCGGTGCGAGCCGCCCCGATCAGCTCGACGCGACCATCGCGGCGGCGGAATACAAGCTCGACCCGGCCCTCAAGCAGAAGCTGGACGAGCTGACCGCCGAATACCGCAAGGGAGACGCCCCGCGCTGACAAACTGAAACTGTCAGAACTGTCAGTTAAGCGACAGCGAGGGGTTTGATGGGGGTGCCTAGAGTGCCCTCATCATGGTTTTCTCCGACGCCCCTCATCTCCCGCGCGCAGCCCTCGCGCTGGCCGCCTTGCTCCTCGCGGGCTGCGCCGTCGGCCCCGACTACGTCCGCCCGCAGCTGGACGTGCCCGCCGCCTTCAAAGAAACCGGCGGCCCCTGGAAGACCGCCGCCCCGCAGACCATCGACGCCGACCATCCCTGGTGGGACGCCTTCGGCGACAGCACGCTCAGCGCGCTGATCGTGCAGGCCAACGCGGCCAACCAGAACATCCGCGTGGCCGAGGCTCAGTACCGCCAGGCGCAGGCGCTGGCCGCCGCGGCGCGTGCGGGCTTCTTCCCCACGGTGGGCCTCAACGCCGGCGCCACGCGCGCCCAGACCAACAGCACCGGCACCGTCAAGCTCGGCACCACCGACACCTTGGGCCTCGCCGCGAGCTGGGAGCCCGACATCTGGGGCGCGGTGCGCCGCTCGGTCGAGGCCGGCAATGCCGGCGCGCAGGCCAGCGCCGACGACCTGGCCGGCGCGCGGCTCAGCATCCAGACCACGCTGGCGCAGGACTACCTGCAGATCCGCGTGATCGACCTGCAACGCGAGCTTTACGCCAGCACCACCGCCGCCTACGCCAAGGCGCTCGAGCTCACGCAGCACCAGTACGCGGCCGGCACCGTGCTGCGCTCCGACGTGGCGCTGGCCGAAAGCCAGCTGAAGACCGCGCAGGCGCAGGCGGTCGATCTCGAAGCCCAGCGCAGCCAGCTCGAACACGCCATCGCGGTGCTGACCGGTCAGGCGCCCGCGTCGTTCTCGCTGCCGCCGCTCGAGACCTCTTCGAACCCGCCGACCGCCGAATCGCTTTCGTCAGCCGCCGCGCTGCGCCTGCAACTTCCTGTGACGCCTGCCGGCCTGCCCTCGGAACTGCTGGAGCGCCGCCCCGACATCGCGGGCGCAGAGCGCCGCGTGCAGGCCGCCAACGCCAACATCGGCGTAGCCAAGGCCGCCTACTACCCGCAGATCGTGCTCAGCGCCAGCGGCGGCTTCAGCGCTGCAACGCTGGGCACGTTGTTCAACACGCCCAGCCGCGTGTGGTCGCTGGGCGCGGCGCTGGCGCAGACCGTGTTCGACGGTGGCCTGCGCAAGGCGCACAGCGACCAGGCCGTGGCCGCCTACGACGCTTCGGTTGCGCAATACAAGCAGACCGTGCTCGCGGGATTCCAGCAGGTGGAAGACAACCTCGCCACCCTGCGCGTGCTCGACAACGAATCGGCACTGCAGGCCGACGCGGTGCGCGCTGCCCAGCTCGCCGAGCGCATGGCGCTGAGCCAGTACCGCGCGGGCACCGCCACCTACCTCAGCGTGGTGACGGCGCAGACGCTTTCGCTCACCAACCAGCGCACGGCCGCGCAGGTGCTCGGCCGCCAGCTGGCCGCCAGCGTCTCGCTGATTGCAGCCACGGGCGGCGGCTGGAACGCCGCCACCGCTGCAGACGCCGCACCGAAGACTTCCGGGAATTGATGCCATGACGACGACCGCAGAAACCACCACGCTCCCCCTGTTCCAGCGCCGCTCCACCTGGCTCGCGACCGCCACCCTGGTGCTCGTGCTCGGCGGCGGCGCCTGGGCGCTCACCCACCACGCGGCCAACGCGGCCAAGCCCGACGCGCCGAAGAGCCCGCCCGTGCAGGTGACCACCGCGCGCGTCGCGACCCAGACCGTGCAGGTCTACCGCTCGGGCATCGGCACCGTCGCCTCGATGGCCACCGTGACGGTCAAGGCGCGCATCGACGGCCAGCTCGACAAGGTGGGCTTCGTCGAGGGGCAGGACGTGAAGGCCGGCCAGCTGCTGGCCCAGCTCGACCCGCGCACGCTGCAGGCCCAGCTCGCGCAGGCGCAGGCCGCCAAGGCCAAGGACCAGGCCACGCTGGCGAATGCCCGTGCCGACCTCAAGCGCTACACCACGCTGCTCTCGCAGGACGCCGCCACGCAGCAGCAGGTCGACACGCAGAAGGCCCTGGTCAACCAGCTCGAAGCGGCGGTGCAGAACGACGCGGCCCAGGTGCAGTACGCCGAGGTGCAGCTGAGCTTCACGCGCATTTCCTCGCCCATGAACGGCCGTGTGGGCGCGCGGCTGGTGGACCCGGGCAACATCGTCCACGCAGCCGACGCCAACGGGCTGGTCGTCATCAACCAGATCGACCCGATCGCCGTGCAGTTCACGCTGCCCGAAGAGGCGGTGCAGGACATCAACCGCGTGCAGCAGCAGAGCAGCCAGCCTCTTTCGGTGGTGGCCTACGACCGCAGCGGCACGCAGATGCTGGGCACCGGCAAGCTGATATTGCTGAACAACCAGATCGACACCACCAGCGGCACGGTGCAGCTCAAGGGCAGCTTCGCCAATCCGCAGCACACGCTGTGGCCGGGCCAGTTCGTCAACGTGCGGCTGCAGCTCGACCGCCGGGCCGACTCGCTCACGCTGCCTGCCGCCGCGGTGCAGCGCGGCCAGGACAGCACCTACGTCTGGGCCGTCGATGCAGAGAACAAGGTCGCCAGCGTACCGGTGCACGTGGTGCAGATCGCCGACGGCACGGCCGTGATCGACAAGGGCCTGGAGGCCGGCCAGCGCGTGGTGGTCGACGGCCAGTACAAGCTCAAGCCCGGCGCCACCATCGTCGAGCCGCCGCCCGCCGCCGCTAAGAATGCCGACGGCAAGAAGGTTGCCAGCGGGAGCAGCAATTGAGCATCTCCGCCGCATTCATCAAGCGCCCCATCGGCACCACGCTGCTGGCGCTGGCCATCCTGCTGGTCGGCGCGGCGGTGTTTCCGCTGCTGCCGGTGGCGCCGCTGCCGCAGGTCGACTTTCCGACCATCCAGGTCTCGGCCAACCTGCCGGGCGCCAGCCCCGAGACCATGGCGTCGAACGTGGCGCAGCCGCTGGAGCGGCAGTTCTCGCTGATCGCAGGGCTCTCGCAGATGACATCAACCAGCGGCCTGGGCTCCACCCAGATCACGCTGCAGTTCGACCTCGACCGCAGCATCGACGCGGCCGCGCTCGACGTGCAGGCCGCCATCAATGCATCGACCGGCCAGCTGCCCGCCAACCTGCCGAGCCCGCCCACCTTCCGCAAGGTGAACCCGGCCGACGCGCCCATCCTCATTCTTTCGGTGCAGTCGAAGACGCTGCCGCTGACCGAGGTGAACGACTACGCCGACAACATCCTCGCGCAGCAGATATCGCAGATATCGGGCGTGGGCCTGGTCAACATCGGCGGCGTGCAGAAGCCGGCGGTGCGGGTGCAGGTCGACCCCGCCAAGCTCGCCGCGCTGGGCCTGAGCCTGGAAGACGTGCGCACCGTGCTCGCCTCGGCCACCGTCAACGCGCCCAAGGGCACCATCGACGGACCCAACCAGAGCTTCACCGTCTACACGAACGACCAGCTGCTGAAGGCCAAGCCGTGGAACGACGTGGTGCTGGCCTACCGCAACGGCGCGCCCATCCGCGTGAGCGACCTGGGCGTGGCGGTGGACGGCCCCGAGAACGCCAAGATCGCCGGCTGGGCCTACGCGGGCGCCGCCGCGCCCGAGGGCAGCAACGTGCAGAACGGCCGCTCCATCGTGCTGGCCATCACCAAGCAGCCGGGCGCCAACGTCATCGAGACGGTGGACCGCATCAACGCCGCGCTGCCGAGGCTGAAGGCGTCGATTCCGCCGACGGTGGAGGTCAACGCCATCATCGACCGCACCCAGACCATCCGCGCCTCGGTGAAGGACGTGGAGTTCACCCTGCTGCTGACCATCGCGCTGGTGGTGGCGGTGATCTTCGTGTTCCTGCGCAACGTGCCGGCCACGCTCATCCCCAGCGTGACGGTGCCGCTGGCGCTGCTGGGCACGGTGGCGGTGATGTACCTGCTGGGCTACAGCCTCGACAACCTCTCGCTCATGGCGCTGACCATCGCGGTCGGCTTCGTGGTGGACGACGCCATCGTCATGCTGGAGAACATCTACCGCTACGTCGAAGAAGGCATGTCGGCCGTGGAGGCCGCGTACAAGGGCGCGGGCGAGATCGGCTTCACCATCATCTCCATCTCGGTGTCGCTGGTGGCGGTGTTCATTCCGCTGCTGCTCATGGGCGGCATCGTGGGGCGCCTGTTTCGCGAGTTCGCGGTGACGGTCACGCTCACCATCGTGGTGAGCGTGGTGATCTCGCTCACGCTCACGCCCATGCTGTGCTCGCGCTTCCTGAAGAACGAGCACGGCAGCCAGCACGGGCGGCTCTACCAGCTCTTCGAGCGCGGCTTCGACGCCATGCTCGGCGCCTACAAGCGCGGGCTTCACGTGGTGCTCGACCACCAGTTCATCACGCTCATGACCTTCATCGCCACGGTGGCGGCCACGGGCGTGTTGTTCGTGTTCATTCCCAAGGGCTTCTTCCCGCAGCAGGACACGGGCTTCATCTCGGGCTTTGCAGAGTCGGCGCAGGACGCTTCCTTCGCGTCGATGAACGCCCGCATGGTCGAGCTGGCCGACGTGGTGCGCAAGGACCCGGACGTGACCGGCTTCGGCATGAACGGCAGTTCGTCCACCTACAACACCGGCAACTTCTACATCAGCCTGAAGCCCAAGGACGAGGGCCGCACCGCCAGCGCCGACGAGGTCATCGCGCGGCTGCGACCGCAGCTGGCCAAGGTGCAGGGCGTGAACCTGTTCCTGCAGGCGGGGCAGGACATCCGCGTGGGCGGCCGGGCCTCGCGCACGCAGTACCAGTACACGGTGACCGACGCCAACCTCGACGAGCTCAACACCTGGGCGCCCAGGCTGCTGGAGCGCTTCAGGCAGCTGCCCGAGATCACCGACCTGGCCACCGACCAGCAGAACGCCGCCGCCTCGGCCGTGCTCACCATCGACCGCGACCGCGCGTCGAGCTTCGGCATCTCTCCGGCCACCATCGACGCCACGCTGTACGACGCCATCGGCCAGCGGCAGGTGGCGCAGTACTTCACCCAGCTCAACAGCTACCACGTGGTGCTGGAAGTGACGCCCGCGCTGCAGCAGGACCCGGCGCTCTTCAGCAAGCTGTACCTCAACTCGCCCATCACCGGCCAGCAGGTGCCGCTGTCGACCTTCGTGAAGGTGGACACCAGCAAGACGGCCTATCTCTCGATCAGCCACCAGGGCCAGTTCCCGGCCGTGACCATCTCGTTCAACCTCGCGCCGGGCCATGCGCTGGGCGACGCGGTGAACGCCATCAACAAGGCGCAGGCCGACATGGGGCTGCCGCAGTCGCTCACCGGCTCGTTCCAGGGCACGGCGCAGGCCTTTCAAGATTCGCTGGCTTCGCAGCCCTACCTGATCGCGGCAGCGCTGGTGGCGGTGTACATCGTCCTGGGCCTGCTCTACGAGAGCTACATCCACCCGCTGACCATTCTCTCGACGCTGCCCTCGGCCGGCGTGGGCGCGCTGCTGATATTGATGGCGGGCGGCTACGACCTGAGCGTGATCGCGCTGATCGGCATCATCCTGCTCATCGGCATCGTGAAGAAGAACGGCATCATGATGATCGACTTCGCGCTCAAGGCCGAGCGCGAGCAGGGCATGACGCCGCAGGAAGCCATCTACCAGGCCTGCCTGCTGCGCTTCCGCCCGATCATGATGACCACCATGTGCGCGCTGCTCTCTGGCCTGCCGCTGATGCTGGGCCACGGCTCGGGCTCCGAGCTGCGGCGGCCGCTGGGCTACGCGATGGTCGGCGGGCTGATACTCTCGCAGGCGCTCACGCTGTTCACGACCCCCGTGGTCTACCTGTACCTCGACCGCGCCCACTACTGGTACATGCGCCGCAAGGAAGCGCGCAAGGCCAGGAAGGCCGGCAAGGCCGAGGTAGCCGCCGAGGTGCAGCACGGATGAGCGCCACCGGTTGACGCAGCGCAAGCCCATGCCATGAAGATCCTGATTGTCGAAGACGAACTGAGAACCGCGGACTACCTCTCCAAGGGGCTGACCGAGCAGGGCTGCGCGGTCGACATGGCGCACAACGGCATCGACGGCCAGCACCTCGCGCTCACGCACGAGTACGACGTGATCGTGCTCGACGTGATGCTGCCGGGCCAGGACGGCTTCTCGGTGTTGCGCGCGCTGCGCGCCGTGAAGCAGACGCCGGTCATCATGCTCACCGCGCGCGACCGCGTGGAAGACCGCATCAAGGGCCTGCACGAAGGGGCCGACGACTACCTCGTCAAGCCCTTCTCCTTTCTCGAACTGCTGGCGCGGCTGCAGGCGCTCAACCGCCGCGGCCGCAAGCAGGAGCCGATGCAGCTGCGCATTGCCGACCTGCAGATCGACCTGCTGGCGCGCAAGGCATTCCGTGGCAGCGCCCGCATCGACCTCACCGCCAAGGAGTTCGCGCTGCTGGCCGTGCTGGCGCGCCGCCAGGGCGAGATCCTTTCGAAGACCGCGATCGCCGAGTTGGTGTGGGACATGAACTTCGACAGCAACACCAACGTGGTGGAGGTGGCCATCAAGCGGCTGCGCGACAAGATCGACGCGCCCTTCAGCCCGAAGCTGCTGCACACCATCCGCGGCATGGGCTACGTGATGGAACTGCGCGAGGGAGCAGGGGAGGGCGCCGCCTCGTGAAGCGCTCCATCACCGCGCGGCTGGTGCTGATGTTCGCGGCCGTGGCGCTCGCCACCTTCGCGCTGGCCGGCTTCGCGCTGCACAACGTGCTGGCGCGAGAGCTGGAGCGGCACCAGTACGAGGAGCTCGACACCACCCTCAAGAGCCTGCAGTTCTGGATCAAGGCCATCGGCAGCCCCGAGCGCTGGTCGCGCGTGCAGGCGCGCATGGACGCGCTTACCCCCGAAGACGGCAGCGTGCGCTTCTGGGTGCTCAGCGACGACCCGCGCTTCCAGTACGGCAAGGGCCTGGCCGAGATCGACGGGCTCACCCGCGAGGCCAACGGCCACACCAGCGTGATCGAGCTGCCGGGGCAGGAGCGGCCGTTCCGTACCCTGTCGGTGCACATCGATCCCTTCGAGCAGCGGCCGGCGGTGCGGCTGATCGTCGGGCGCAACACCGAGCCCTATGCGCGCACGCGCCAGGCTTTCCTGAGTGCGCTGGTCGCGCTCGGGCTGGGCGCGGTGCTGGTGGTGGCCTTCTCGGGCTACTGGATCGCCCGCGTGGGGTTGCGGCCGCTGGAGCGGCTGTCGAAGGAGGCGCAGGCGCTGCGGCCCAAGACGCTGTCGCAGCGGCTGCGCGCGGAGCCGCTGCCCGTGGAACTCTCGGCGCTGGCCGAAGCATTCAACGGCGCGCTGAGCCGGCTCGAAGAAGCCTACGGCCAGCTCGAAGCCTTCAACGCCGACGTGGCGCACGAGCTGCGCACGCCGCTGGCCAACCTCATCGGCAGCACGCAGGTGGCGCTCTCGCGCCAGCGCAGCGCCAGCGAGTTCCAGGAGGTGCTGCAGGCCAACCTCGAAGACCTGGAGCGGGTGCGTTCCATCGTCAACGACATGCTGTTCCTCGCGCGCGCCGACCGTGGCGAGGTGGCCACCGGGCTGGTGCTCACCCCCGTGGCGCAGGAAGTGCGCAAGACCATCGAGTTCTTCGAGTTCGTGCTCGACGAGACGCGTGCGCAGGTCGTCATCGAGGGCGACGTGCAGGCCGAGGCGCGGCTGGAGAGCGCGCTCTTCCGCCGCGCGATGTCGAACCTGCTGCAGAACGCCATCGAGCATTCGAAGCCCGGCGCACAGATCGCCGTGAGGCTGCGCGAAGAGGCTGCAGCCACCTGGATCACCGTGTCGAACCCCGGCGAGCCCATCGACGCGCAGCACCTGCAGCACCTGTTCGACCGGTTCTACCGCGTCGACGAGGCCCGCAACGACGGCGGCGAGCACCACGGCCATGGCCTGGGCCTGGCCATCGTGAAAGCGGTGGCGAGCATGCATGGCGGGCAGGTCAGCGCTTCGAGCGAAGAAGGCTGGAATACCTTCGGCTTCAGCGTAGGGAATTAGCTCTCCCCCAGGCTTGCCCACTTCGTGTGGCCGCCAACCCCCTCACCGGGGGCGATGCCTGCGGCCCGGCAAAGCCGGTTCCGCGGCATCCCGCGAATGTCCGCAGGGCAGTACGTTCTTGGGCCATGCCGGAGAATCGCTGCCGGCATGAACAGCACGCAACCACCGCAAATTCTTCCGGCATCCGGGCAAGGGCAGCCATGGCGCAGCTGATGTCCCTGCTCGTGCAGAACGCGATCCTGGTGGTGTTCGCCGCCAGTTTTGCCGCGCGCCTCGGGCTGCCCGTGCCGGCTGCGGCAGTGCTGGTGCTCACGGGCGCGCTGCTGGCGGCGGGCGATGTCTCGGTGGCCGGCGTGGTGGTGGCGGCCGTCATCGCCAACCTGCTGGGCGACGGCGCGTGGTTCTACGCCGGCCGGCGCTTCGGCTACCGCTTCATGCGCATGTTGTGCCGCATCTCGCTGTCGCCGGATTCGTGCGTGCGGCGCGGCGAATCCCTCATCTCCGACTGGGGCGGCCTTTCGCTGGTCGCCGCCAAGTTCGTGCCGGGCGTGTCGGTGGTGGCGCCGCCGATGGCCGGGGCGCTGGGCATGTCGGTGCGGCGCTTCATCGGCTTCGACGTGGGCGCGGCGCTGGTGTGGACCGGGCTCTTCCTCGGGCTGGGCTGGGTGTTCCGCAACCAGATCCAGGAGGTGCTGGCCATCATGGCGCAGGCCGGCGGCATTGCCACGGCAGCGGTGGCCGTGCTGCTGGCGGTGATTCTCGCGGTGCGCTACTGGCGCCGCCGCGCCTTCATGCGGCTCACGGGCATGCCGCGCATCTCGGTGGAAGAGCTGCACGAGCTGCTCAGCGGCGAGGAGCCCCCGCTGGTGATCGACGTGCGCGGCAAGGCCGGCGTGCAGGTCGACCCGCGCCGCATTCCGGGGGCGCAGTCGTACACCCTCAAGGCGTTGCAGCAGCGCAGCCTCGACCTGTCGCACGCGGCGGGGCGCGACGTGGTTCTGTACTGCAACTGCCCCAACGAGGTGTCGGCCGCGCAGGCCGCGCGCGTGCTGCTGGCGCGCGGTGCGCGGCGGGCGCTGCCGCTGACGGGCGGGCTCGACGCCTGGGTGGCCTCGGGCCGGCCGACCACGGTCGACTGAACGTCTCCAAGTGGCGCTGGCCCGTGGCCTCAACGCCGACCTCGTTCTCAGGTGGCGCCGCATGGTCGACGCGAGAGGCATCACCTCGAAGGCCGGCCACCCGCAAGCCGAGTTCGTCTCGCTCACGTTGGCGCCAGGCCCTGCGGTCGGCCAGTCGCGTCGGAGAGTTACTGCCGCATCGCTGCCAGCCAACCGCAGTGCGCTGATCGAAGGGCCGTCGTCAAGACGGGATCACCGCGCGCCTTCCTCCTCGGCGCCCGCCGACGATGACGCGCACGACACATCGTTTCCTAGCTAAAAGACGCGCATCCAGGCATAATTTCATCAATTCTTTGAACTATTCAACCAATAATTCATTCAGCGCCACACCAACCTGGAAGCAGGCAACTAGATGAACCGTACCTCCATTGTTCGACAGGCCTTGGCTCAGGGGGCGAGGCCAACTAACGATCTTTTGGCGCTTCTCGGTACAAGCCAGCCCACCCTGTCTCGAACTATTCAGGAATTAGGACGCGAAGTCATCCGTTTCAGAGAACCGGGTGTGCGAACCCCACGCTACGCGCTTGTCCGCAGTGACCCGGTTCCTTCGCCTCAACCGGTGTTTCGGGTGGACGAAGAGGGCCGGGTGACGGAATTGGGAAAGGTCAATTTTCTTTCTGGAGGCGGTACCTGGGTTGACCTGGATGGCCCGGACAGTCGCCTCCACCAAGGACTGCCGCCTGCCATGGCGTTCGCGGCGCCATCGGGCTACCTGGGCGCACGGATCGCAAAGGTGGTTGCCGCGGAGCTGAGGGTGCCTGCATCCTTGCGGGACTGGTCCGACGATCACCGCGTGAAGTTTCTTTGCTCCATGGGCTCGGACGTACCGGGATCCCTCATGTGGGGAGCCAATTCGTTCGCCACGCACATGGCATCCCGACAGGTCGCGCCGATCGCGAGCGCAGACATTGCCCGGGTCTATCCACAACTTGCGACCTCCACGACCCAAACAGGCGCTGGCAGCAGCGCAGGCGGCGAGCAACCCAAGTTCACATGCGAAACCGAAACGCGCGGCCATCTCATTGTGAAGTTCGCCCGCGTCGGGACCAGATCATCGGAGCTGCTTGTCCTGGAGGAGCTGGCGTTGCGTGCGCTGCAAGAGGCCGGCATCGAGGCCGCGTCAGCGCACTATTTCGAGAGCGACGGGTATGGGTTTCTCGAAGTCGAGCGTTTTGATCGAGTGGGCCGCTTTGGACGACGGGGCATGATTTCCGCCGGCGCGATCGACGACGAACTGTTCGGCATGCGGGACAACTGGCCGGCATTCGCTCAGCGATGCGAAGAGGCGGCGATTCTCGGGGCGGACTCCGTACGCAAGGTCCTTGTCCTGACAGCCTTCTCGGAGCTGATTGGCAACGGCGATCGCCATTTCGAAAATCTCTCCCTCATGACCGATGCGCACGGCCAGCCCCGTGACGTGTCTCCGGCCTATGACATGCTCCCGATGATGTATGCGCCCGTAGGCGGCGGCATCGAGCCGGAGTTGAGGCTGGTCACCCCGTCGTTCCAATCCCTGGGAGCCAGGTCCGACGTGTGGGAGCAGGCGTTCCGTGCCTCGCACGCCTTCTGGTTGTCAGCCGCCGCAGACACGCGGCTGTCCAGCCCGATGCGCGAGATCGGCATCGGCAACGCCCAGCGGGTTACCGAGATAGTGACGCCCCTGCTGCCTGCGCTCGAATCTTCCACGCACGAGGATTCATCAGGCGCCATGGACCAACCGCGCTGAACGCACAAGGGACTGCGGCTGCACAGTGACCGCGGGTTGTTGAGTTCCATGCAATCCTGACTCTTGGCGGACACCACCGTCATGGACTCTGGGGCCGGCTCAAGACGGGATCACCGCGCGCCTACGGCCCAAGGCCCGCGCCTGCAGAAACCCGCCCCGCGTGCTATGGTGCCCGGCCTTCGGGTTAACCCTGAAGCAAGCCCTCTCGCAAACCGGGATCCCTCCGTGTCCTCTCCATCCTCGACGGCGCAAGCCGCTGATTCCGCTCATTCCGCCCACCCCGCCGCGCCCGGCCTCAGCCCGGCCCTCACGCTGGTCTTCGCCGTCGCCTGCGGCCTGTGCGTGGCCAACATCTACTACGCCCAGCCGCTCATCGGCCCCATCTCCGACACGCTGCAGCTGCACGCCGGCCTGGCCGGGCTCATCATGACGCTCACCCAGCTCGGCTACGGCGCCGGCCTGCTGCTGCTGGTGCCGCTGGCCGACGTGGTCGAGAACCGCCGGCTCATCGTGGGCGCGCTTTTTGGCGCGGTGATCGGGCTGGTGGGCATCGCGCTGTCGAACTCGGCCATCACCTTCCTCGCCGCTTCCTTCGTGGTTGGCACCTGCGCAGTCGCGGCCCAGGTGCTGCTGCCCTTTGCCTCGCACCTCGCGCCCGAGGCCACGCGCGGCAAGGTGGTCGGCAACATCATGGCCGGCCTGCTGGGCGGGATCATGCTGGCGCGGCCTTTCGCCAGCGTGGTGGCTTCCGCGCTGGGCTGGCGCGCGGTGTTCTGGGTGTCGGCCGTGCTGATGGCCACCCTCATCGCCGTGCTGTGGCGTGCGCTGCCGCGGCGCCACCCGCATGCCTCGGTGGGCTATGCGCGCACCATGGCCTCGCTGCCCGGCATCGTGCTGAACACGCCGCTGCTGCGCCGCCGCGGCTTCTACCAGGGAATGATGTTCTCCGCCTTCCAGGCCTTCTGGACGGCCGTGCCGCTCGCGCTGGTGCACGAGTTCGGCATGGGCCAGCGCGGCATCGCGCTCTTCGCGCTGGCCGGCGCGGCGGGCGCGCTGCTGGCACCGGTGGCAGGCCGGCTGGCCGACCGGGGTTGGACGCGCCCTGCCACCGGCGGAGCCATCGCGGTCGCGCTGTTCTCCTTCGTGCTGGGCGCCGTCTCCATGCACTACCGCTCGCTGGCCGGCCTGGTCGCGGCCGGCATCCTGCTCGACGGCGCTGTGCAGTTGTGCCAGGTGCTGAACTTCCGCAGCCTCTTCATGCTCGCGCCCGAACTGCGCGGCCGGCTCAACGGCCTGTTCATGACCTTCATCTTCATCTGCGCGGCGGTGGCCTCGGGCATCGCGGCCGCGGTGTATGCCTTCCATGGGTGGAGCGGGCTGTGCCTGCTGGGTGGCGGGTATGTGGTGCTGGCGCTGCTTTACTACGCGACGGAGTTCAAGCGGGTAGCCGCTCCGGCAGCCGTGGGCGGCTGATCCGACCCCCGGAGGCGCGGTGGTAGCCTTGCCACCCGATGAACCTCCGCACCAAGATCGTCGCCCTGGCCGTCGCACCATTGCTCATCGCACTGGTGCTGGTGGCGCTGGCGGTGCGCCACCAGGAGCACGACTTGGCCGAGCGCGAGCGTGCTCTCATCGAGCGCAGCTACATGGCCCAGCGCCGCAGCGAGCTGCGCAGTTATGTCGATCTGGCCGTGAGCAACCTGCTGCCGCTGTACGAATCGGGCCAGGACGACGAAGCCACCCGCAACGAGGCGCTGCGCCGGCTGGCCGCGCTCAACTACGGCGACGACGGCTACTTCTTCGTCTACGACCTGGAGGGCAACTCCCTCATGCATTCGCGCCAGCCCGAGCTGGTGGGCCAGAACCTGTGGGAGCTGCGCGATTCGCACGGGCGCTACACCATCCAGGAGCTGATCAAGGGCGCGAAAGAAAAAGGCGGCGGCTACGTCGAGTACGAATGGCGCAAGCCTTCGAGCGCGCAGATGGCGCCAAAGCTCGGCTACGTGACCGCTATGCCGCGCTGGAACTGGATGGTCGGCACCGGCCTGTACCTCGACGACATCCAGTCGACCATGGACACCCTCGACCGGCAGATGAACGCCAACGTCACGGCCACGCTGCTGTGGATTGCGGGCATTGCCGCGCTGTGCCTCGGCGTGGTCAGCGCCGCCGGCCTGCTGCTGAACCTGAGCGAGCACCGCACGGCAGAGGCCAAGCTGCGGCTGCTCGCGCGCCGCGTGGTGCAGTCGCAGGAAGAAGAGCGCGGCCACCTCGCGCGCGAGCTGCACGACGGCACCAGCCAGACGCTGGTGTCGGCCAAGCTGTTGATCGAATCGGCCGTCGAATCGCTCGACCGCCAGCAGCAGCCTACGCCGCCTGCGCTGGTGAAGGCGCTGCAGCGGCTCAACGATTCGCTGATAGAAGTGCGCCGCATATCGCACCGCCTGCGCCCCGCGTTGCTCGACACCCTGGGCCTGCCCGCCGCGCTGGAGCGGCTGGTCGACGAGTTCAGGGAAGAGGGCGGCGGCGTCGATGCCTCGATGATGATCGGCGGCGAATCCTTCGAGCTGCAGCCCGAGGTGAAGACCGCGCTCTTCCGCCTCACGCAGGAGGCGCTGACCAACGTGCGCAAGCATGCCAAGGCGCAGCACGTGCACATTGCGCTGAGCTTCGACGAAGAGGAAGGCGTGCGCCTCGAAGTGAGCGACGACGGCACCGGCTTCGACATTCAGGCCGTGCAGCTCGACCCCCGGCGCGGCATCGGCCTGCGCAACATGCGCGAGCGCATGGAAGCCATCGGCGGGCGGCTCACCATGTGCAGCAACGCCGGGCGCACATCCATCGAAGCCGAAGTGCCCGCCCGCAGCGCGAAGGCGCAAACAGCAGCAGCATGACGACCGCACCCAAGCCCACGACGCCCCCTTCGACACCCGCGACAACGGTCCGCCTCTTCCTGGTGGACGACCACCCGCTGGTGCGCGACGGCCTGCGCGCAAGGCTCGGCTCCATGCCCAACCTCGAGATCGTCGGCGAGGCCGGCAGCGCCGCCGAAGCGCTGGAGCTGGTGGAAAGCGTGCGGCCCGACCTCATGCTGATGGACGTCGGCATGAAGGACATGAACGGCATCGAGCTCGCGGCATTGCTACTGCAGCGCCAGGGCGCGCCGCACATCGTGATGCTCAGCATGTACGACAACCCCGAGTACGTGCAGAAGGCCCTGCAGGTGGGCGCGCGCGGCTACGTGCTGAAAGACGCGCCTGCGGCAGAGATCGTCGCGGCCATCGAGGCCGTGTCGGCCGGCGGCACCTTCCTGAGCCCGGCCGTGTCGAAGAAACTCTTCCGCACGCAGGAGCCCAGGCCGCTGCTCACCCCGCGCGAGAGCGAGATTCTTTCAGCGCTGGGCCGAGGCGAATCGAGCAAGCAGATCGCGCGCGACCTGGGCCTGAGCGTGCGCACCGTGGAGGCGCACCGGCAGAGCATCAAGCGCCGCCTGGGCATCGAAGGGCAGGCCGAGCTCATCAAGTACGCGGTGGAACATGCGCGCGAATTCGGGCGCGATTCCTGAATTGATGCAGCCGCTCCCGCAGCCTCTTTTTCGCTGATCGATCCCGCGACTGTCAGCGCTTTGTGGACTGGCGCCGCCGCCTCGCGATCAAGCGAAGGAATCGGCAAGTTCTGGGCAGAAAGTCACTTCTGCCCTGCCTGGTCTTCTATACAGTGAATGCCCCTGTGGTTGAACGACCCACCAAGTGGGCATGGAGGGCAGAGCACACAGAGACTTCTCTTGAGTGAAACCGCATTGCCTTGCGGTGGGCTGTCGGTGCGACCTGCATCGACGCGAACGTGAGGCGCAAAAGGCGACGGCCAAGGTGCGCGAACACCTCAGCCGTCTAACCAAGTGACGTGCATTACTTTGGAAAGCGAGCACACCAAATGGCTAAACGAATTATGGCCGGCGCAGCAAAGCCGGCTTCCGCGGACGCGACCACCACGACACGGGACCCGGCCGGTCTTCTGGAGAACAAGCTGGAGCAGCTGAACTCGCTGCTCTGGTGCTTCTACGGCGCCGGGGACGGATGGTTCCAGGATGCGGGGGAGGCGCATCGGGAGAATCTGCTTTGGATTGCTTCGGATTTGGCGCGGGAGGCTGTGGCGCTTTATCAGGAGATTAGTCCGGCTGGGTAAACGACTCGGGGCGCCGAGTCGCCGGAGGTGGCTTGGCGCTATCGTTCGATGCGTGACGGTCTGAAGGCACGCACTTGGGTAGCCGCCAACGAGAGGCTGTATAGCGTTAAGAGAGATTGTTTTTAGATCCACGTAGCTATGTCGATCTGCGATCGATAGCCAAATGCAGTCACGCCGTAGTACGTCAGTACATACCGGTCAATTGCTCAACCGAGTAGCGTTTTCCAACTCGATGCACGTCCAGTGTTGTCCTTGCATAGGATTGACAGTTGTCTCGATGCTGCGACAGTGACCGCTCGCGAGAGAGCTTCACCTTGCGAGGATTCGGTGAAAAGTGCTCGGGCTCTAGCAGGGCTGAAAGCGGCCCACTTATTGGTTTGATGCGGTCGAACAGTAATGAAGTCGACATCGTTGGCAGTCAGCGCGGACGGCGGAAGCCCTGTCGCAATTCTCGAGCTGCTTAGACGGGCTGTTGCGGCTGATACCAATACATCGAAAGCTAATGCCAATACAAGTGCTTCGGGTAGCGCAGAAGTCAATCGGTTATGAGAGACTGAATAAGAGGAGGCATGAGCCGCCTTATGCCTGTCTAGGGCAAGCTGCTTAAAAATTTCGTCGAGATTCCCAACTATTGGTGCTCCGATCTTGGCGCATATCGCTCGCGCCGCGTTCCAGAAATTTTCTACTCCAAAGCCTTTCGCAATTTTTGAAATATCATCGGCAGTGATATTCGATTTGTCGCGAGCGAACGAATATTCGGTAAAGTTGTATGGAGCACCCAATGCTCCGCTTGCGACCGCGACCGAGGCTTTCTCAAATGCGGTGAGCCTATCCGTGAAAGACATTTGACGCGACAAATTCATCAGCCCTTCAAAGGTGGAAATAAGAGATGCTGCCTTTAATGAAGCGGGGAGATGGCTGTATGGGACAGATGTTTGATTTATTGCGCGAGCACACTCCAAGCTCCGGTCACGGATAAAACCTTCCAGCGCGCAAAATAACATCACCATCGCACCATTACGAATGACGACAGCTGGACTATTCGCTTGCGGAACCGGTGAGGCATCGATGGCCAAGTGACTGGCTAATATGCTCCCAATAGCCTCTATACGACCCAAAAGGTATTCGCGGGCGGCTGACATTCAGAGCCTACGCAATTTTTTCGAGCATGTTTTTGATCGCTTTTATGCGGCCTTCGACACTGGACTTCGTATTGGTTCCAGATCTAACCCAGGATTCAAATTGTCCTTCCTCGAAGAGTTTTTTTGTTTCTCGATGAATGATTTGGGTTTTTAGGCTCAGCTTATTGGCTTTAGTGGGAGGGAGCTGCGAAACCGCCACCATTTGAGCATCGTACATCCCCGCGAGGAATTGATTTCTGAAAACTCCGCCTTCATATCTTTTGAATGCATTTGTTCCCCAGAATGCTTGGCATCGAGCAAGAGAAACGGAAAAGCTCTTTTTTATAACTTCTAGTTGCGATCCGGCGATGTCGCGATTCTCTTCCATAAATTTATCCATTGAGCGCCGATAATCGCCGGAAAAATCTTCCCAATTTGCTTTCATTGTAAGAAAGCGGAGAACGTATTCAACATCCTGCATTTGAAGATAGGCGGGCTCGTTATCCTTAGATATTTTTAATTGTTGTCTAAGGAATGGAGTTTCAGAAAGCTTCATAATCGCATCATTCAGTGATCCGCGAAATGCTGCATTTCGTATTTCCTGTGGAAACAATGCTTCTCCGCCTGTGTTCAGGCGCTCGAAGACTTCATATTTCAATTCAGGATCTGATTGTTTGAGAAGTGTAATGACCCGCACGTATGGTCGGATTTCCAATGCATTTCGCGGTTCGTTTGGTAGCTCCCTAAATTTAAGGCCTTCTAGGGCTTTAAATTTTTCTAATTCGCAAAGAGATAAATCATCGCGCATGAAGCGCGTAATTGTCGATAGTCTTTGCTTCCCATCGATAACGGTGTATTTCCCGTACGCTTCTTCGGCAAGGTAGACTGGCGGGATAGGAATGTTGAGTAGAAAAGACTCAATAAGTGCGGATTGTCTCTTTGCGCTCCAACGCTCGCGGCGCTGATATTTCGGCTGAGTGTCGATCGCGCCTTTTTCTACCATTGCTGCGACAGTCTCCAAGGACATGTCGGAAGCCTGAAGGACAAGACGGTCCTGCGCGGCGTTAAACACCTTCGTGATTTCGGCTTCTTTACTTACTTTCGTTGGGGGGGCCACTTGATCTCCTGTGAGTCTTGGCAGCGTAACACGCTGTATCTATGATCTTTGCGCTTTCGTTTTTGTCACGCAACGGGGAATTCGACAGGTCGAGGCATGAGAACTACAGCTGAGAAGCCTCGGGCCTGATGCCGCTCGGTTACCGGCGCAAAGCGCTGTCCACGCCCGAGTTGATCGACTGCATCACTCGTCTATCCGGGCCGCCCTCCGTCAGCAATTCAGGACACACAACTGCTCCTATCCCCACCCAACAAGGCACTTCGACCCTCGAAAACCTGAACTGGCACGTCGACATCGCCGCGAACCGCAAAGGCTCATTACCCGGAATCCGGGCCTTCTTCCTCATCGACGATGTAGCCCCAGGAGGCGGCACAACGCTGGGACGGTCGGCTCGCGTCGCATCGGCGCACAGGGAATGCCCACATCCTCACGACTGCGCGAAGTGCTGAAGACCCCCGGCGACCTGAAGAGCGATCTCCATCAACTGGGCATCGAAATCATCGCAATGTCCGGCCGCGCAGGCGATGTGTTCCTGATGGACTTGCGCGTGCTGCACACCCCGTCGGTCAACTCGACGAAGAACGTGCGGATGATGGCCACTAAGCGCTTCTTCTTCCAGGGGCCTTCGCGCTAGGCCCTTCCGCTTCACGACGTTGAGCAGGGCACGCCAACTCTGCCGGCCCTCTCAACGCAAACCCTCAATACCCCCGCCCCGGATCAACCACATCCGTAGGCTCCTCCCCATCCGCCACACGCAGGATATTCGCCGCAATCTGCCGCGCAGACGAGGATGGAATGGCAACCGAAGCCAGATGCGGCGTAATCAGCACCTGCGGCATGCCCCACAGCGGATCACCGGCCGGTAGCGGCTCGCGCTCGAACACATCCAGCGTCGCGCTACCGATGTGCCCGCTCTGAAGCAGCGCAGTCAGCGCCGCCTGATCGACCAACGCCCCGCGGGCCACGTTCACGAAGGCGGCGCCGGGCCGCAGGCGCTCCAGCCGTGCGCGGTCGAAAAGGCCTTTGGTGTGCGGCGTGAGCGGCAGCATCAGCACGACGATGTCGGCCTGGCCGAGCACGGTGTCCAGCGTCTCCATGCCCGAGAAGCATTCCACGCCTTCGATCAGCCGCTGGCTGCGCGACCAGCCTAGCGTTCTGAAGCCCTGGCGCTGCACTTCGGTCGCGGCCATGGCGCCGAGATGGCCCAGGCCGAGCACGGCCACCGTGATTTCCTCGGGCGAGCGCGGGTGGCGGTAGGCCCATTCGCCGCGCCGTTGGGCCTGCTCGAAGTGGGGAATGTCGCGCGCATGGCGCAGCACGGCGAACAGCACGTAGCCGGCCATCATGCGAGACATGTTCGGATCGGTGATGCGCGTGATGGGGATGCCGGCCGGCAGGTCGCTGCGCGAGACCAGCGCGTCGACGCCGGCGCCCAGGTTGACGATGAGCCGCAGGTTCGGCATCTGCTGGAAGAAGCCCTCGGGCGGCTTCCACACCATCGCGTAGTGCACGTCCTCGGGCCGCTCGAGGGCGCTGGAGTGGACCACCTGCAGGTCGGGCAGTTGCGCCCGCAGTGCCTTCTGCCAGGCGCCGAAATCGTCGAAGTCGCTGTAGAAGACCAGGGTGCCGAGGCGCTGCTGCTGTGCCATCTTCAGGCGCTCTTCTGCTGCTGTTCGCTGGCGCTGCGAACCAGCCGTGCCACGGCCTCGATGGCGAACTCGTAGCCGTCGCCGCCCAGGCCCGCGATCACGCCATGGGCCGCCTTGGAGATGAAGGAGTGGTGGCGGAAAGGCTCGCGCTTCCAGATGTTGCTCATGTGGGCTTCGATGATCTTGCCGGGGAAGGCCAGCAGTGCGTCGAGTATGGCGATCGATGTGTAGGTGAGCCCGGCCGCGTTGATGACGATGCCGTCGGCCACGCCGCGCGCCTCCTGGATCCAGTCGATCAGCTGGCCTTCGTGGTTGCTCTGCAGAAAGCGCAAGCTCACGCCCAGCGACGCTGCCTTCTGCTCGCAGCGCGACTGCAGCACCGGAAAGCTGTCGCTGCCGTAGGTCTTGTTGGCATCCAGGCCGTAGAGATTGGCGTTGGGCCCGTTGAGGAACCAGACCGTGAGGGGAGGGAGCGTGGTGGTGTTGCTCATGGTGGGTGCTCTCAGGCTTCGTGGGGAAGGGTGGCCTGCATGGCGGGCAGCTGCGCGAACTCGGCATACCAGCGCGTTGCGGCTGGATGGCTGGCGCGCCAGTCCAGTTCGGGAAAACGGAAGTCGAGGTAGCCGAGGCCGCAGCCGATGGCGACTTCGCCAATGGTGGGGTCGGCCGTTGCCAGCTCCGGCGCGATGGCCTCGATGGTGCCCAGGCAGGCCGTGACCTTGGTCAGCAGCGCCTGCCGCCAGACGGGCCACTGCATTTCGGTGGGCCGTGCGGTGAGTTCGTAGCGCGCAAGCAGCGCGGCGTCGAGCAGGCCGTCGCCCATGGACTGTCGGGTGAGCGCCTTCCAGCGCGCGGGGCCGGCCGGAGGAAAGATGCCGGCGCTGCCCAGGCTGTCGATGTATTCGCAGATCACGCGGCTGTCGTAGAGCGACTCGCCGTCGTCCAGGATCAGCGTGGGCACCTTGGCCAGCGGGTTGTGTGCCGCGATGCGGCTGTCGCGGCGCACCGGATGCGCGGCGCTGTCGAGCCACTCGATGCGTTCGGCCTGGCCGCTCAGGTGGGCGCAGACCATGACCTTGCGCACGAAGGGCGAGGTGGGGGCATACAGCAGTCGCATGATGCTCAAGGCTCCAGGACGAGTTTGCCGAACACCTGGCCGCTCTCCAGCAGCGCGTGGGCTTGCGCGGCCTGGGCCAGCGGCAGCCGCGCATGCAGGCGCGGCGCGATGCGTCCGCTGGCGAGCAGCGGCAGCACATGGCGCGCGATGGCGTGGGCCATGCGCGTCTTCTCGGCATGGGTCTGCGGGCGCATGGTGGAGGAATGCAGGCTCAGCTGTCGTTGCATCAGCGTGAGCAGCTCCACCGTGACGGCGGACCCCTGCATGAAAGAAAGGCTCACGTGCCGGCCGCCGAAGGCCATGGCCTGCAGGTTGCGGCGCACGTAGTCGCCGCCGACGATGTCGAGCACTACGTCCACGCCGCGCCCGCCGCTGAAGTCCATGCAGGCCTGCACGAAGTCGGTGGTGGGCCAGCAGATTGCGAGGTCGGCGCCCATGGCTTTCAGCTCTGCGAAGCAGGCCTCGTCGCTCGCGGTCGCGATGACGGTGCAGCCGGCCGCATGCGCCATCTGCACCGCGAGCGAGCCGATGCCGCCCGTGGCGCCGTGGATCAGCACGGTCTCGCCCATGGCCAGCCGGCCCAGCTCGAAGAGGTTGTGCCAGACGGTGAACAGTCCTTCAGGCAAGGCCGCGGCCTCGGCGTCGGACAGGCGGGCGGGCACTGCGAACGAATGGTCCACCGCGGCCACGCACCAGGGCGCATAGCCGCCGCCGGGCACGAGCGCCATGCGCCGCGTGCCGCGCAGTGCAGGGTCGACGCCCGGTCCGCAGGCGACGACCTCGCCGCAGACTTCGAGGCCCAGCACGTCGGTGACGCCGGGCGCAGGCTTGGCGATGCCCTGGCGCTGCATGATGTCGGGCCGGTTGATGCCGGCGGCCAGCACGCGCAGCAGCACCTCGCCGGGGCCGGATTGCGGCACGGGCCGCTCGGTCAGCACCAGCACGCTGGCATCGCCCGGTTCGCGGGCCACGATGGCCTGCATGGTAGAGGGCAGAGCTTCGGTCACCGCTTCAGTCATGGCACTCACGGCGCTCATGGCTGCGGGCTGAAGACGCTCACGCCTTCAGGGGCCAGCGCCAGTCCCGCGACCGAGCCGATCGGCCACTGCCGCATGGCTGTGAGGCCCGGGCTGCGCACGGTGACGATCTGGCGTGCCGTTATCGGCAGATCGACGTCGACGAAGGTGTTGATGTGGTCGCCCTGGAACACATGGTTGACCACGGTGCCGCTGAGCACCGAGGCCGGGTGCAGGTTCTCCAGCCGCAGGTGCTCGGGCCGCACGTAGACGTCGAGCCGCTCGCCTTCATGCGAGGCATGCACCAGCCGGTCCTGGGACAGGCTGATGAGCCCCGAGCCCAGGCGCAGCTGCACGTCGCCCGCGCCCTTGCCGTGGTAGTGGGCCGGCAGGATGTTCACGTCGCCGAGGAAGGACGCGACGAACGGGTCCTGCGGGCTCTGGTAGAGCTCGGCCGGCGGCGCGATCTGGCGGATCACGCCCGCCGACATCACCGCGATACGGTCGGACATGGCCAGCGCCTCGCCCTGGTCGTGCGTGACGAACACGGTGGTCAGGCCCAGGCGGCGCTGGATCTCGCGGATCTCCACCTGCATGGAGCCGCGCAGGCTCTTGTCCAGGGCCGAGAAGGGTTCGTCGAGCAGCAGCACCTTGGGCTGGATGACGAGCGCGCGCGCCAGTGCCACGCGCTGCTGCTGGCCGCCCGAGAGTTCGCGCGGCTTGCGGTGGCCCAGGCCGTCGAGCTTGACCATGGCCATGGCATCGCGAATGCGCCTGGCGGCTTCGTCCGTGGGCACGCCCTGCATGCGCAGGCCGTAGCCGATGTTGCGCTCCACCGTCATGTGCGGAAACAGCGCGTAGTTCTGGAACACGAGGCCGATCTTGCGCAGGTGCGGCGGGTCGCTGGTGACGGGTCGGCCTTCGATGAAGACCTCGCCGCTGTCGGCCTCGGCAAAGCCTGCGATGAGGTTCAGCAGCGTGGTCTTGCCGCAGCCCGAAGGCCCCAGCAGGGTGAGGAACTCGCCGCGCCGGATCTTCAGCGAGACATCGCGCAGCACGGTCTGGTCGTGGTACTTCTTGACCACGCCTTCGATGCTGACGGCCACGTCGGACACATTGGCCACATTTGCGGCAGCAGGGCCGAGCTCGGAAGGGACAGGATTCATGGGCCGAAACGATAAGCCCATCGGCTGCCATCGGGCCTTTGCAGATATTGAGGCCGCCCCTCGGAAAAAACGAAACAGGCGATCTCTACAGCGTGAGCGCAGCGCCTTCGCAGCGTGGCGGCCGCGCTTCGCTTTTTCCTAAGCCTTGCGTCTGAAAAACATGATTTTCAAACGCGGTGCCCTTCATCAGACTCGCCCCCCAATCGGTGCATGGCAGTGCCGGCCCGCCCGGCCGAAAGCGCCGGCGCCGATCATCCTGAGGAACATCAAATGTCAGTGGAGTCAGTGGAGAAAATCAACACCCTCGTGGTCGGCGCAGGCCAGGCCGGCATCGCGATGAGCGAGCATCTGGCGGCCATGGGTGTTCCGCACCTCGTGCTCGAACGCAATCGCATCGCGGAGCGCTGGCGCTCGGAGCGCTGGGATTCGCTGGTCGCCAACGGCCCGGCCTGGCACGACCGCTTTCCGGGGCTGAAGTTCGAAGGCATCTCGCCCGAAGCCTTTCCGCCCAAGGAGCGCATGGCGCAGTACTTCGAGGACTATGCGGCCATGCTGAAGGCACCCGTGCGCACCGGCGTGGAGGTGCAGCGCGTCGAGCGCCATGTCGGCCGCCCGGGTTTCAAGGTGACGACTTCGCAGGGCGTGATCGAGGCGATGAACGTGGTCGCGGCCACCGGGCCGTTCCAGATTCCGGCCTATCCCTCCATCGTGCCGGCCGATGCGCCGGTCGCGCAGCTGCATTCGTCGGCCTACAAGAACCCGGGTCAGCTGGCCGATGGTGCCGTGTTGGTGGTGGGGGCGGGCGCTTCGGGCTCGCAGATCGCGGAAGAACTGCGCCAGGCTGGCCGCAAGGTGTATCTCTCGGTGGGCGAGCATTACCGCCCGCCGCGCGCCTACCGTGGGCGCGACTACTGCTGGTGGCTGGGCGCGCTCGGCCTGTGGGACGAGGTGCGCATCAAGCCCAAGAAGAAGCACGTGGCCTTTGCCGTGAGCGGCTACGAGGGCGGCCGCACGGTGGACTTCCGGCGCCTTGCGCACGCGGGCATCGAACTGGTGGGCCTGACCGAGTCCTACGAGGGCGGCGTGATGCGCTTCGCCGAAGGCCTGGCCCGGAACGTGGCGGAGGGCGACCAGGCGTACTTCGACGTGCTGCGCGAAGCTGACGCGTACATCGAGCAGAACGGCCTGCCGTTTCCGCCCGAGCCCGAGGCCTGGGAGCTTCTGCCCGACCCCGCCTGCCTGACAGAGCCCACGCTGAGCCTGGACCTGCGCGAGGCCGGCATCACCACCGTGCTATGGGCCACGGGCTTCAAGTTCGACTACAGCTGGCTGCAGGTCAATGCCTTCCACGAGAACGGCGAGCCGTATCACAAGCGCGGCATCTCGGCCGAAAGCGGCATCTACTTCCTGGGGCTGCCGAACCTGGTGAACCGCGCCTCGTCGTTCATCTATGGCGTGTGGCACGACGCCAAGTACATCGCCGACCACATCCTTTTGCAGCAGGGCTACATGTCCTACGAGAAGAGCTGATCGCGCGGGCTGCATAAGTGTTGCATCAATGAGAAGGCCGCCGGGTCCTGCGATCCGGCGGCCTTCTTCATTCGATGCGCGCCGTGGGCCGCAGCATCGTGCGGCCGGGCTGATCTATCCAGTCAGCGGCAGAGGAAGTCGATGAGCCCGGCCAGCATGCGGTCGCAGGCCTGCAGCTGCGACAGCTCCACGTATTCGTCGGCCTTGTGCGCCACGGTGATGCTGCCGGGTCCGCACACCAGCACGGGCGTCTGCTGCCAGCTCTGCTGGAACAGGCCGCCCTCGCTGCCGTAGTCGACCTTGGTGGTGGGCGTGCCCTCGGGCAGCAGCCCGCGCAGGAGGCCGATGGCCGGCGCATCTTCCGGTGTCGACAGGCTGGGGTAGCTGTTCTGCAGCGTGACCTCGGGCAGCGGTGCATCGGCATGCTGGGCCTCGCGCTTCACACGCGCGGCCAGGTTCTGCAGGATGCGTTCGAGGATCTGCGCCGGTTCGTCCTGCGCGACGTTGCGGATCTCGAAGTTCAGCGTGCACTCGCTGGGCACGATGTTGAGCGCGCGCCCGCCCTGGATGGTGCCGACGTGCACGGTGGAGTAGGGCACGCCGTAGCCTTCTTCGCGTGGGCCGCTCTCGGCCAGCTCGCGCTGCACCTCGCGCGCCGAGGCCACGAGGTCGCTGGCCATGTGGATGGCATTGACGAACTGCGGCGCCAGGCCCGAGTGCCCGGCCTCGCCGCAGCAGACCGCGCGGTAGGCGGCCTTGCCCTTGTGGCCGGTGCCGATGCGCATCAGTGTGGGCTCGCCGACGATGCACAGGTAGGGCGCCGGCAGGTGGCCTTCGAGCCGGCGCAGCAGATGGCGCACGCCGACGCAGCCGATCTCCTCGTCGAAGGACAGAGCAAGTTGCAGCGGCCTTCTCAGCGGCCGCCCCGCAGCCGCCACCATGGCGGTGACCGCGCAGGCGACGAAGCCCTTCATGTCGGCCGCGCCGCGCCCGTAGATGCGGCCGTCCCTGTGCGTGGCCTCGAAAGGCGGCGAGGTCCAGGGCTGGCCTTCCACGGGCACCACGTCGGTATGGCCCGACAGCAGCACACCGGGCACGCCCTCGGGGCCGACGGAGGCGAACAGGTTGGTGCGGCGCGGGTCCTCGGGGTCTGGCGCGCGGGTGGAGGCGATGCCGGCGGCCGACAGGATCTTTTGCACCGCGGCGATGAGTCCGTCGTTGGGCTGAAGGGAGACGGAGGGAAAGGCGATCAGCGTTTCCAGCAGGCGGACGCTGGCGGAAGGTTCATGGGTCATGGTTTTTGCGCAGGTGGCGCCTCGGACGCTTCCGGCGCCACGGGATGGGGATCGAAGAAGCTGGCTGCGCTCATGCCCGGGATGTACTGGTCGGAGATGTAGGCGCGGCAGCGGTCCATGAAGGCCTGGGTCAGCCGCGACTGCTTCATCGGCTTGTAGGTGGCCAGCCCCAGGAGCATGGGGCGGTGCTTGCCGGCCAGGCGCACACGCACCAGCCGCTTGCCGTCCAGTGAAAGGTTGGACTTGGGCCGCACGTTGAACAGCGCATAGCCGATGCCGTTGGCGGCCATGGAGCGCACCACCTCTTCCGAACGCGAACGCGCCGCGATGTTGGGCGCGAGGCCCACGCTGGCGAACAGCGAGGTGAAGTAGTCGCGGCTCATGGGCAGGTCGAGCAGCACGAAGGGCTGCGGGGCGAGCTCCTCGAAGGTGACGGCCTTCTGCTGCGCGAGCGGATGCAGTTCGCTCACCAGCACGTAGGGCGGCAGCGTGGCCAGGCTCTCGAACTCGATGTCGTCGTCCAGGCGCAGGTCATACGTCAGGGCCACGTCGATCTCGAGCGACCGCAGCTTGTTCATGAGCACTTCCTGGTCGCCCTCCACCATCTGCATCTCGACGCGCTCGAAGGCACGCGCGAAGCGGAAGATGACCTCCGGCGCGATCATGGCCGTGAGCGACTGGAAGGTGCCCACGCGCAGCGGGCCCTGCATCACGTCGCCGGAATCCGAGGCGATCTCGTACAGGCGCGAGGAGCGTTCGAGCACGTCCTGGCACTGGTTCAGCACCAGCGTGCCGATGGCCGTGAGCCCCAGCCCCTTGGAGGGGTGGCGCACGAACAGCTGGACGTTGAGTTCGCTCTCGATGTGGGCGATGGCCGCGGAGATCGAAGGGGAGGAGATGTGGATCTGCGCGGAGGCCGCGGCGATGCTGCCGTGCTTGGCCGTCGCGACGAAGTACTCCATCTGGCGCAGGGAGACGCGGTTGAGCATGTCGGTACAGGAAGGCGCGCCACGCGCGGCGCGTAAGCGAGCGCGCCAGTTTAGCGATACCCCTGCGTCAGAGATTGCCGGGCACACCGAAGCTGGGGGCTGCGCGCGGGTCCAGCGCCCGCGTGATGTAGGCCTCCTGCTGCGGCGCGTAGATCTTCCAGGTGGCGTACAGCGCCTGCACGGGGTCGGATTCGACCCAGTCCAGCCGCAGGTCGACCACGGGCCAGTTCTGCGTGCCGTAGACCAGCAATCCCGCTGAATGCACGGGGCCTTCCTCGCCGCCGGCCGCCTGGCCGGCGAGCATGGCCTGCATCAGTCGCTCCGCCAGCGCGCCCTCGGCTTTCTCGAAGGCCGCCAGCATGGCCGACGGCACCTCGCGGCTGTGCAGCATGTTGCCGGCGCAGGCCGCGTGCGTGCCCACCACGCTTGCCAGGGTACCCAGCGCGTTGGCGCCGGTGAACACCACCGGCGGGTTGTGCGCGTCGATGGCCATGAGCTGGCGGTAGTCGATGAAGGGCCGCTGCTGCTGCAGCTGCGCCACGGCCTGCGCGGGCGTGTTGCCGGCGGCCATCAGGTCGAGCAGCAGCGGGCCCAGGTCGGGGTCGGTGATGTTCTGGCTGGCGGCGGCGCCCACGCCCCGGCGGCCGCGCACGCAGCGCGACGCCACGGCAGGCGAAGAAGAGGCCACGGCCGCACCGAACTGGCCGGTGGCGGGACAGCGCGCAACGATGGAGAAGGTCATGGCGTTCAGTCGGGAATGACGGCGGTGGCGTCGATCTCCACCAGCCACTCCGGCCGGGCCAGGGCCGAGACCACGATGCCCGTGGACACCGGGAACACGCCCTTGAGCCAGCGGCCGACCACGAGGTAGACGGCCTCGCGGTAGCGCGGGTCGATGATGTAGATGGTGACCTTGCAGATGTCCTGCAGCTCGCCACCGGCTTCCTCCAGCAGCATCGCGATGTTGGACATGGCCTGCTCGGCCTGCCCGGCGACGTCGCCGATGCACACGCTCTCGGAGGTTTCCAGGTTCTGGCCGATCTGTCCGCGCAGGAACACGGTGCGGCCGCGCGCGACGACGGCCTGGCAGAGGTCGTTGTCCAGCTTCTGTTCCGGGTAGGTGACCTTGGTGTTGAAAGGACGGATGCGGGTGTGCTTCATGGTCGCTGCAGGGCTGGGGGGCATGAGACGCCGATGGCGCCGGGACCGGCATGGTCGTTGCCGATGGCCGCTGGCGCCATTTGTTTTTTCCGTGCGACCGTTTAGGAATTTCCGAGCGGCACGCGCGCCGGGGCCCTCGGAAAATTTGAGCCACCTGTACGTAAAAGGCGATTAGGCCGAGGCGGTAAGCCATTCCTATGATCCGGCCCCGTGATGCAGGTGCTGCACACGCAGAAGGTGTGTTGCAGGTGTTTCAGGGCACCTGCAGCCGCAGTACCGGCAGATGTTCAACTTTTACGATCGAGGTTCAATCAATGATTCGCAAGCTTCTGACTTTGTGCGCGCTCTCCGCCGCGCTGGGCGGCACCACCGCCTGGGCACAGGACAACGCGCTCGTGGTGAGCACCTGGGGCGGCAGCTTCCGTGACCTCATCGACGACAACATCGGCAAGGAATTCACCCGCCAGACCGGCGTGCCCGTGAAGTACGTGACGGGCGGCACCATCGATCGCCTGAACAAGGCCAAGCTGGCTTCCAAACCCGAGAGCGACATCACCTTCACCACCTCGCACGTGGGCTGGCTGTATGTGAACAGCAACCTGTTCGAGCAGATCGACACCGCCAAGATCCCGAACTACGCCAACCTGGTGGACCGCGCCAAAATCAGCCCGTACCACATTGGCAGCTGGGCGTACGTCTACTCCATCGGCTACCGCCCCGACCTGGTGCCCGCCAGCATCAAGCTCGAAAGCTGGAACGACCTGTGGAACCCGGCGCTCAAGGGCAAGCTCAGCGCGCCCGACTTCGACCCGAGCCACATCATCGCGGTGTCGGCCATGCTCTCGGGCGGCGATGCGGCCACCTGGGAGAAGGGCCAGGAAAAGCTCAAGGCGCTCAAGCCCAACTTCAAGGCCTTCTACACCAACGACGCCAACGCACAGCAGCTGATCGCCACCGGCGAGACGCCCGTGGAGGTGATCCTGTCGATGAACGCGTACCACATGGCCAGCCAGGGCGTGCCGATCAAGGTCGTGATGCCCAAGGAAGGCGCGGTGCTCGGCGTGGACACGATGGCCATCATGAAGGGCACGACCAAGGCCGACCTGGCCTACAAGTTCCTGAACATCGCGCTGTCGGCCGACGTGCAGTCGAAGATCGTCGCCTCCAAGAAGGCCAGCCCGGTCGTCACCAACGCGAAGGTCTCGGCCGAGGACGCCAAGCTGCCCGGCGTGTTCACCACCAAGGCGCAGTGGGACACCCAGGCCATCGTGATCGACAACAAGCTTCGCGCCGAGAAGACCGCCGAATGGCGCAAGTGGTTCACCGAGAACATCATGAACTGATCCCCCGCGGGGTCATGCAAGCCGGGGAGACCGGCGCGGCCAGTGCCGCGCCGGTCTCCCCGCGACGATCGAGCATCTGAAGAAGAAGTTGTTGATGTTGTTGGGAAGGGCAGGAATGCGTTCCGATCTACGGGCCTGGCTGGTGTCTCCGGCCGTCATTGTTGCGGCGGGCATCGCCGTGTCGCTGCTGGCCGTGCTGCAGTTCAGCTTCCGTGCCTTCGTGCCCGGCTCGCTGGACGTGGGCGGTCTCACGCTGGAGAACTTCAGCGGACTGACCAAGTCGATCTACCTCTCCGCGTTCGCCAACACCCTGCTGCTGAGCGTGGAGACGACGGTGTTCTCGCTGCTGGCAGCCTATCCGCTGGCCTACGCGCTGGTGCGCGTGCGCAACCGCGCGCTCAAGTCCTTCATCCTCGTGGTGTCGATCACGCCGCTGTTCCTGGGCGAGATCGTGCGCACCTACTCCTGGATCGCGGTGCTGGGCAGCAACGGCTTCATCAACGGCGTGCTGCGCCGTCTGGGCCTGATCGAGTGGCCGCTGGAACTCATGTTCACGCACCTGGGCGTGCTCGTGGCGCTGGTGCACGTGACCATTCCGGTGGTGGTGCTGATGCTCGCCACCGCCATCTCCCACATCGACCGAGACTACGAGAAGGCTGCGCAGAGCCTGGGCGCGGGCCCGGTCAAGACCTTCCTCACGGTCACGCTGCCGCTGTCCATGCCCGGCATCCTGGCGAGCATCACCACGGCCTTTGCATGGACCTTCAGCGCCTTCGCCACGCCGCAGATGATCGGCGGCGGCCGCGTGCCGACGGTGTCCACGCTGGTCTACCAGCTCGGCTTCTCGTCGATGAATTTCCCGCTGGCCGCGAGCCTGAGCGTGGTCGGCCTGCTGCTGACGGCGGCTGCGCTGCTTGCCCTGGGCCAATTGACCAAGCGGCTGAAGGCCGTCGGAGGGCACTGAAACCATGAAGATCCAGAGCGCCCTGCCGCTTCCGCTGCGTATTGCCGGCCCCCTGCTGATCGCCGTGTTGCTGGGCTTCGTGCTGCTGCCGGTGGTGGTGGTCACCATCGCCGCGTTCAACGAGAAGGCCATCCTGAGTTTCCCGCCCGAGTCGTATTCGCTCCAATGGTTCGCGCGGGTGTTCAGCTACCCCGACTTCCAGCATGGCTTCAAGGCCAGCCTGGTCGTCACGGGCTGGTCGTCGTTCCTGGCGCTGGTGATCGGCACCTGCCTGGCCATCGCAGCGAAGCGGATGGAGTTCAAGGGCAAGCAGACCCTGCTGGCCATCCTGCATTCGCCGCTGGTGGTGCCGCACTTCACGCTGGGGCTGGGGCTGCTGATCCTGGTGTCGCAGGCATCTGTGCAGCGCGGCTGGGGCATTGCCATCCTGTGCCACGTGATGCTGGTGCTGCCATTCGTGATGCGCAGCGTCTACGTGTCGATGGAGAACCTGGACGAGCGCCTGGAGCAGGCCGCGGCCAGCCTGGGCGCATCGCCGCTCAAGGTGCTGCTGACCGTGACGGTGCCGCTGCTGGCGCCGGGGCTTTTCGGCGGCTGGCTTTTCGCGGCCATCATGTCCTTCAGCGAGTTCACGGCTTCGCTGTTCGTGACCACGCAGGACACGCAGACACTGCCCGTGGCCATGTACAACTACGTGCGCGAGTTCGCAGACCCGACGCTGGCGGCGCTGTCGGTGGTCTACATCGCAGTCACGGCCACCGTGCTGGCCCTGGCCAACTACTTCCTCGGCCTGGGCAAGATCCTGAACATCGAAGAGTGACGGAGGCCCTTGCGCACGCGGCCGGACGCCGTCGCGTGCGCTCCAGGCCGCGGCGTTGACTGGGCCTGCGAACAGGGCCACCATGGCGCAGCGCCGCCAATACCCGATACGGCGGCGCGCCTTTCGAGGCCGTGCGGCTCACGCCTGAGCTGTGGGGTAACTCGAACAGGGCACCCAAGGGCGTTCGAGGGCAGTGTCCAGCCCCAGCTTTCAAGGAGCCACCCCATGACCGAAAGCGACAAGCTCTTCGCAGGCTCGATCCCCAAGCTCTACGACACGCTCATGGTCCCGTTGATCTTCGAGGCCTATGCCGCCGACACGGCCGAGCTGGTCGCGGGGTTCTCTCCAGGCGCGGTGCTCGAGACAGCTGCCGGCAGCGGCGTGGTCACGCGGGCGCTTGCGCCCAGGCTACGCGCTGGCACGCGCTACGTGGTGACCGACCTCAACCAGCCCATGCTCGACTACGCCGCCACCCGTCAGGGCAGCAGCAGCATCAACATCGAATGGCAGCAGGCCGACGCGCTCAAGCTGCCGTTCGAAGACGCCTCGTTCGATGTCGTCTTCTGCCAGTTCGGCGCGATGTTCTTCCCCGACCGCACCGCCGGCTATGCCGAGGCGCGCCGCGTGCTGAGGCCGGGCGGGCGCTTCGTGTTCACCGTGTGGGACCGCATCGAGGACAACGCCTTTGCCGACGAGGTCACCAGCGCCGTCGCGGAGATCTTTCCGCAAGATCCTCCGCGCTTCCTGGCCCGCACGCCGCATGGCTATCACGACATCGCGCTGATCCGCAGCGACGTGAGCCGCGCGGGCTTCACCAGCATCGAGATCGAGACGCGCGAGAAGACGAGCCGCTCACCCTCGGCGCGCGACGTTGCCACCGCCTATTGCCAGGGAACGCCGCTGCGCAACGAGATCGAGGCGCGCGATGCCGATGCGCTCCAGGCGGCGACGGACCGGGCGGCGCAGGTCATTGCCAGCCGGCATGGCGAAGGCCCGGTGGCCGGCAAGATCCAGGCGCATGTGATCGTGGCGGCGGGGTAGCGGGGCAGGGCGGAAGGCGAGGGCGCTGTCTTCAGCGCGGAGCCCGCCGATCAACCCATCAATGCGTCGTGACGACGATGGGCGCGCCCTTGGTGATGATCATCGTGTGCTCGTACTGCGCCGACAGGTTGCCTTTGACGCCCGCAAGCGTCCATCCATCGGAAGCCTCGGTGACGATGCGGCTCTTGGTCGACAGGAAGGGCTCGATGGTGATGACCATGCCTTCGTGCAGCGTGCGCGTGTCCGAAGGGTCGAAGTAGCCGGGAATGTGCTCGGGCTCCTCGTGCAGCGCGCGGCCGACGCCGTGGCTCGCGAGGTTCTCGATGATCTTGAAGCCGTAGGCCTTTGCGGTGCGCTCGATGGCGGCGCCGATACGATTGATCGGCTGCCCGGCCCTGGCGGTCTTCATCGCTTCGGCCAGCGCAGTGCGGGTGGCGTGGCACAGGCGCGTTTTCTGCGGATTGGTGGGCGGCACCACGGTGGTTCCGCCGGTGTCGGCGAAGTAGCCGCCGAGTTCGGCCGACACGTCGACGTTCAGCACGTCGCCAGCGCGAATGATGCGGTCACCGGGAATGCCGTGCGCGGCCTCTTCGTTGATGCTGATGCAGGTCGAGCCCGGAAAGTTGTACGTGAGCTTCGGCGCAGACCGCGCACCGTGCTCCTCCAGCAGCCGCTGGCCGATCAGGTCGAGCTCGCGCGTGGTCATGCCGGGTTCTGCCGCGTCGAGCATCCGCTGCAGCGTCAGCGAAACGATGCGGCCGATGCGCTTGAGGGCGATGACGTCGTCTTGTGTTTCGATGGTCATGTCTGTCGGGTCCTTGTGAAAGATGGGCGCGGGCTGATGATGGATGGCCCGCCGGGCAGGGGCCTGTCGATGCGATGGAGCGGGGCGACCGGAGTGCATTGTTATATGCCGCATCGAATTTCCGGGCATCTTCGCCAGTCATTCGAATATTCTTGCTGTGGCGTACTCGCTCCCATCCACCCCCGTTCAGGTGCCTTCCCAAATGCCCGACCTTCCCCACAGCCCCGCCGCCGAACGCAACAAGCAGCCCATCCTCGATGCACTGAGCGGCATCCTCGGCGAACAGGGCGCCATGCTGGAGATCGCATCCGGTACGGGCCAGCATGCCGTCTGGTTCGCCACGGCGTTGAGTGGATGGACCTGGCAGCCTACTGATGCCGATGCGCGCGCGTTGCCTGGGATTGCCGCCCGAATCGAGCAGGCCGCGTTGCCCAACCTTCGCGCGCCGCTTCTGCTTGACGTGACGGCACCCCGATGGCCATCGCAGGGTTTCGCCTTCGCTGAAGGAGATGAGAAGTTCGATGCGATCTACTGCGCGAACATGATCCACATCGCGCCCTGGGCCGCGTGCGTCGGCCTGATGCAAGGGGCTGCGCGACACCTGCGTCCTGGCGGGGTGCTGGTCACGTATGGGCCTTACTTCGAGGATGAAGTGGCGGCGGCGCCGAGCAATCTGGCCTTCGATGAGGACTTGCGTGGGCGCAATGCTGCGTGGGGGATACGGCGTATCGAGGACGTGGCTGCGCAGGCGCAGCGGGTGGGGCTTGTGTTGCGGGAGAGGCATGTGATGCCTGCGAACAATCTGCTGCTGGTGTTCGGTCGGCCTTGAATGCTTCACTGGCAATTCCTGGGAGTCGGGTAGCCTGCTTGATCTGTGATTGAGGCCTCGGAAGAGTGAACAATGCCCCAACAATTTCAGGGAGGATTCAGTGTCGACGTTTACGCAGGCGCGTGCCATGCACGCAGGGCTTCGATTTCTTTTCATTGCCGGCGGTGGATTGCTGCTTGGGCTCGTCTCCAATTTCATGCTCGTCGCGATGGGCCATTGGTACGAGATGAACATGGCGCGCAGCGAGTACGACCTCTCCGATGCCTTCATGATTGCGCTGCTCGTGCAGGCCCTTTGTGTTGTCGTCGGTGGACTCATCGGCAACTGGCTGTATCGGCGGAGACGCAGCAAGAAGAGCAGCGAGATCTGACGGGCAATTGGTGGCTGTCTGCTTTGCCAACAGCTGCCGAAGTTTCGCCCACCCCCGTGCATCGATCACGATGTTTCACTTTTGAAACGCATGGGCGCTCCATCGCTTCCCGCGAGCGCGATTACATTCAAGCCCGGTGCGCATTCGCGCCACCGTTTTTTTCCACCGTTTGATCCAAGCAAGAAAGAACATCCGTTTTGAACAAGACCGACCTCATCGCCGCCATCGCCACGGACACCAACCTCAGCAAGGCCGATGCCGCTCGCGCGCTCGACTCCGCCATCGACAACCTGTCGCGCGCCCTGGCAAAGGGCGACACGGTGCAACTGATCGGCTTCGGCACTTTCGCCGTTGCCAGCCGCCCCGAGCGTGAAGGGCGCAACCCCTCGACGGGCGAGAAGATGACCATCAAGGCCAGCAAGGCTCCCAAGTTTACCGCCGGCAAGGCGCTGAAGGACGCGGTCAACGCGCCCGCGGCCGAGTAAGCCTTCCGTCTTCCTTCGCTCTTTCCCTCCGTGGCGCCCGCGCAGCAGTGCGGGCCGCGGAGGGCCGGCATCTTCAGGAAACAGCGGCATTCCGCGCTAGAGTTTGTGCACGTTCACAAGCCCAGCCCTCCGACATGCACGACCACGCGCCTGCTGTGCCGACAACGCCGACATCTTTTTCTTCTTCCTCCTCCGCATTGCAGCGCTGGCTGCTGCGTCTTCTCTCTTCCATCGGGTTCTGTCTTCTCATCGTGGGCTGCGCTGGCCCCTCGGGGCCGCGGCAGGGCGGTGCGACAGGGCCTGCGGTCAGCAGTTCGCTGACGCCCGAGCAATCGAACAGCATCGCGATCCACGCGCTGGGCTTGGTGGGCACGCCGTACCGCTACGGCGGCAACACGCCAGACGGCGGCTTCGACTGCAGCGGCCTCATCGGCTACGTGTATCTCAACAGCGTGGGCGAATCGCCGCCCAGGACGGTGGCGCGCATGACGGGCTTCGGCAGCCCGGTGCCGGTGTCGGAGCTTCGCACCGGCGATCTCGTGCTCTTCGGCTCGTCCACACCCTCGCATGCGGGCATCTATGTGGGCGGCGGCCGCTTCGTGCATGCGCCTTCGACTGGTGGTGTGGTGCGGCTGGATCGGCTCGACGGCGTGTACTGGTCGCGCCAGACGGTGCAGGCGCGCAGGCCCTAGCCGGACTTGCTTCTGCTGCTCTTCTTCGCGGGCTCGCCGCGTGAGCCTGTCGCGCTCGCTGGTGCGGCTGCAGCAGCGCCACTGCCGGCGTTCAGCTGATCGACCCACGACAGCGCATCGACATACGCCATGAACCGGTTGAGGTATTCCGGCGACAGGTTGTGCATCAGCGTGAGCGAACGGTGCACGAGGTGGTGCGAGTTGAGCGGGCCCGCGTTCTCGGGCACCTTCGACAGCGACTGCGTCAGGCGCCGGTCGGCGCTGAGCTTGGACCAGGTGCTCTGGAAGTAGCGGATCGATTTGAGTTCGGGCGCGGGAGGCGCAGCAGAGGCCTTGGTGGCGGCTCCGGCCTTCGCTGCAGCAGCAGGTGCAGCCGGGGCATTGCCGGGCATCGGTGCATGGCGCGCGATGTGTTCGGCGAGTTCCGCGAATGGACTGGGCTCTGCAGCGGCTTCCTGCTCCACGGTGCTTGTGGGCTGCGCCTTCGTCCTATCTTCGTCATAGGCCGCAAGAAGCGTCGCCACCTTGTCGTCCAGCATGCGCCGCGCCTCCCCGCCGTGCGCAGTGGCACGCTTTGCCATCGCTTCGATGAAGCGGAAGCGCACGGGGTCGAAGCGCTGTTCGCCTCGCGCGAGGGCGGCAGCGACCATCGCGCCGATGTCGCGTGCGGCTTCGCTGCCTTCGGCCTCAGTCACGGGGCTTCGCGTTCGCGCTGCTGGAGGGGCGCGGCGTGGGCGCCATTTCCACGCGCCGGTTCTTCGACCGGCCGTCGGCGTCGGCATTCGATGCGACGGGCTGCTCGGAGCCGAACGCAGCCGCGAAGATCGACGACGACGGAACGCCGGACTCGATCAGCGCGCGCGTCACGGTGAGCGCGCGCTGGGCCGAGAGCTCCCAGTTGTCGGCGAACTGGCGTGCGTTGTCGCGCATCTGCCGGTCGTCGGTGAAGCCGCTCACCATCAGGATCTCGTCGCGCGACTTGAGGTAGCTGGTCAGCGGGGACGCAAGGCTCTTGAGCAGTTGACGGCCTTCGGGCTGCAGCTCGGCGGAGTTGAAGGCGAAGAGCACGTTGCCGCTGATGCCGATGCGGCCGTTGTTCAGGGTCACTCGGCCCGCCGCGAGCGGTGCGGCCAGGGCCTGCTCGAGCGTCTGCAGGCGCTTGGCTTCGGCCTGCCGTTGCCTGACTTCGGTTTCCAGCTTCGATGCGAGTTCGAGCTGCATGCCGATCGCGCACACCAGTATCAGCACGAAGGCGCCGAGCAGGCCGGCCATGAGGTCGCCGAACACGGCCCACACGGGCACGCCCGGTTCGTCGAAGCCGGCCTCGATGTCGTCGCGGATCATGCTTCGCTGTCCGCGGGCGCTGGCTGATGCTGCAGTTGCTGCTGCCGGTTGGCGATCTGCTGCATGTCTTCGACGATCTGCTTCTGCGACATGATGCTCAGGTCGATCACCTCGCGCGCCTGCGCGACGTAGTAGGCCAGCTGCTCGTCGCTGCGCGCGATGGACTTGCCCAGCGCGCCTTCGATGCGCTGCAGATGGCCCGCGAGCTTGTCGTTCGACTGGCTGAAGAGCTGCACCGCAAGGCCGAAGGCCTCGCCCAGGCTGGCCACCTCGACGGCGCTGCCGGTGATCTGCGCGGCAACGGAGGCCATCTTCTCGGACTCGGCATCGGCCCTTTCGGTGAAGCGGCTGCCCACGCGCTCCAGCATCTCGGCCGACGCCGACACCAGCGTGTCGATGGCGGTGCGCTGCTCGGTCGAGGCGTGGTTCACCGCGTCGAGCAGGGTGGAGAGCGTTTCGAGGATGCGGCTGCGCTCTTCCAGCATCGCGTTGTCGCGGGCCATGCCGTCGGCGAGCTTCTGGCGCAGCTCGGTGATCACTTCGGCCGCGGCGCGCGGCGCTTCCGCTGCGGCCTGCAGCAGTTGGGCGATTTCGGTGACGGTGCTCTTCGCATGCGCTTCGGACTGGGCCGACATGTCGCGCGCGGTCTGCGCCATGGTGTCGACCAGCTGCTTCTGTTGGCTCGCGCTGTGCTCGCCGGCCTGCTGCCATTCCTGGCGCAACGATGCGGCCATGTCGGTGAGCGACTGCGTCCAGGCCGAGAGGCGCTGTTCGTCGCGCGATGTCATCTGCGACACGATCTCGGCAGCGGCGCGCGGTGCTTCGGCCGCCGCCTGCAGCAGTTGCGCGATCTCGGCAATGGTGTTCTTCGCGTGCGCTTCGTGCTGGGCCGACATCTCGCGAGCGGTCTGCGCCATGGTGTCGAGCAGCTGTTGCTGCTGGCTCGCGTTGTGCTCGCTGGTCTGTTGCCACTCCTGGCGCAGCGACGCGGTCATGTCCGCGAGCGACTGCGTCCACGCCGAGAGGCGCTGTTCGTCGCGCAGCGTCATCTGCGACACGATCTCGGCAGCGGCGCGCGGTGCTTCGGCCGCCGCCTGCAGCAGCTTCGCGATTTCGGCGATGGTGTTCTTGGCGTGCGCTTCGGTCTGCGCCGTCATGTCGCGCGCGGTCTGCGTCATGGCGTCGAGAAGCTGCTGCTGCTGGCCTGCGCTGTGCGTGCCGGCCTGCTGCCATTCCTGCTGCAGCGATGCGGCCATGGCGGTGAGCGATTGGGTCCAGGCGGCAAGGCGCTGTTCGTCGCGCGATGCCAGTTCGGCCTGCAACTTCGCGTGCGATTGATCGACGGATTGAAGCAGCGATGCGGAGTGCCGTTCGAAGGCGGCCGCAGCGGTCGACAGGGCCTGATGCGCATCGCCGGAGAGCTTCTCGCTGACCTGCTGATGCCGGGCCAGGGCGCTGTCCCAGGTGCTGGAGACCTTGCCGACGGCGCTTTCGAGGCGGGCGGACACGGCGTCCACGAGCGCGGTCGAGCGCTGCTCGAAGCTCTGGGCGAACTGGTCGTGCGAGCCGCGCATGTCACCGGCCAGCGTTTCGCTGGCGCGCTGATGCTCCGCGAGCGCGCTCTTCCAGGTGTCGGCCACGTGGGCGGTGGTGGCCTCGAAGCGGCCGGAGAGGCCGTCGAGCTGCTGCTGCACCGTCTTCGAAATGGTGTCGTGCAGCGCGACGGTTTCGCGTGCGATGCCGGCCATGGTGGCTTCGACCACGGGCTGGATCGCCGCGCCCGCGACGCGCGCGCTCTCGGTCAGGCTGTGCTTCAGCGACTGGTCGACGGAAGCGGCGAGGTTGCCGTAGACGGCTTCGGCCTTGCTGTGGAAGCTGTCCTGGCCGGCGACGAGGCGCTCGTGCAGCGCCTGGCTCTGGCGTTCCATCGCCAGCATCATGGCCTGCAGCTGGCCGACCAGCTCGGGCATGGCGTGAGCCTGCTGCTGCAGCAGCTTGAAGGATTCGTCGCGCTGGTGCGTCTGCGAGAAGACGCGCAGCACGGTGGCGATCTTCGTGTCGAGCAGTTGCGCGGCCTGCAGCCTTTCGCGGCGGCTCAGGGCCGAGGCCAGGCCCAGCATGGCCGATGCGGCCACGCCGGCCACCGAGGTGCCGAAAGCCAGGCCGAGTCCCTTGACGGGGGCCGAGAGCGAATCGCGGATGGTCTGCAGGTCGGTCGAGCTTTCGAGCGCGATGCCGGTGCCCCGGAGCGTGACCACCATGCCGACGAAGGTGCCCAGCATGCCCAGCAGCACCAGGAAGCCGGCGAGATACGGCGTCAGCGCCGGGCCGGGCAGGCCCACGCGCTCGCCCTCGATGCGCAGGCGCACGGCGTTGCGCAGCGAGGGATGCAGGCGGTCGAGCCACGCGCCCAGGTTGTCGGGCGGGGCGGACAGGCCGGAGACGGCCCCGGTCAGCGTGGAGGTCGCCTGCTGGAAGCGGTGCAGCTCCAGCGCGCCCATGATGTAGAAGGCGCCGACGATCAAGGTGACGGCCAGCGCCAGCGTGTTGGTGCCGATGTATCCGGCGCCCACCCAGCCGACGACGGCCAGGCCGGCGGCAAACACAGCGTATTGAAGGAATCGGGTCATGGGGTCCTGGTGGCCTGGGCGCGAAGGGCATCGAGCAGCCCTTCGACCGGTTGGAATCGAAAATCAAGTTCGGCGAGCAGCACGTCCTGCGCGTCCTTGCGGAACACGTCCAGCCATGCGTCGGGGGGCGGGGCGGCGGTGTCCGGCGTTTGCGCTTCTTCCGCTGCCGGCGCTTCGCCCGCTTTGCGCAGGCGCTCGAAATGCCGCTCCAGCAGCCCCGGCACGGCCGAAAGCAGGCTGTGCTCGCGCGCTTCCAGCACCTGCGCCATCACCACGTCGACCGAGGCCAGCCGCGCCATGGCAGGCGACCTGGCAGCCATGGCCGAGCGCAGCCTGCTGCGCAGCGAGCCCACGCCGGCTTCCATGGCCTGCTGCCGGGCGAGGTAGCGGCGGCGGTAGGGGGCGAAGTCCGAAGTGGCGTCCTTGCCGGCGCCGAAGGTGTTGTCTTCGACGATGGCGCTGGCCAGCGCGCTTTTCACGCGGTTGCATTCGCTTTCTTCGGTGTTGCGGGGAGCGCGAATGCTGGCCTGCGCCGTTGCGGGCGTGCCGTCGAGCGCGGCTGAAAGCGAGATGGCGTCGGTCCAGCCGAACCACTGGCTCAGCCGGTCGGCGGTGGGGTTTGCGGGTTCGCGGACGTCAGCCTCGGCCAGTCGGGAAAGCAAGCGAATGAGCGCCGAGCCGTTGAAACCTGAGCGCTTGAAAACTTGCCCCATAACCTCCTGGATCCGCCTGAACGCGCCTCTTCGAAAAACCCGGCAGTCTACAACAGCGCCCTTTGTCCGGGCCCCTCCGGACGGCAGCTCAGGACGCCGGCTGTGTAACGAAATGCCAGTTTTCCATTACCGTTTTCATTGGGGCGTGCGCGGCGAATTCGGCGACCGGACATGCTCCGGCCGCACGCCCAGCCCCACGGCCCTTGCCGGCAGCCGGCGCAGCAGCGGCCAGCGCGCCAGCAGCCGCAGCGGCAAGGGCAGGCGACGCCCCGGCCTGGCCGTAGCCGCGCCGTCGAGCACGGCCATGAGCACGCGGTCCTGTATGAAGCGCTGCACGGCCTGGGTGACTTGCACCGGCCACTCCCTGCGGCGCTGCAGCTGGGGCAGCAGGGCGTCGATTTCCTTGTCTGTCGCTTCGCCGGCCAGGGCGGGGGCCAGCAGGTTGGCGGCAGCCACCGCGTCCTGCACGGCGAGGTTGATGCCGACGCCGCCCACGGGCGACATCGCATGCGCGGCGTCGCCGATGCACAGCAGGCCAGGGCACGACCAGCTTTCGAGCCGGTCGACCGTCACTTCGAGCAGCTTCACCGAATCCCAGTCGGGCAGCGCCGAAGGCAGCCTTTCGGCGAGGAAGGGCGCGATTCGGCCGATTTCTTCGTGGAAGGCGGTCATGCCCCGCGCCTGCAGCGCATCGTGGCCGCCCTTGGGGATGACGAAGGCGCATTGCCAGTAGTCGCCACGGTTCAGCGTCACCAGGATGTGGCCGCCTGCGATGTGGCCAGCGGTGGCGTCGGGGTCGCTGGCCAGCCTCGGAACGGCCATCCACAGTACGTCGATGGGCGCGCCGTAGCTGATGTGCGGCAGCGCCGCCGCATCGCGCAGCGCGGAATGCCGGCCGTCGGCGGCCACCACGAGCGAAGCATGCAGCTCGACCTCGCGCGGCTGGCCGGCGCGGCGGTCGCGACGCACCTTCACGCCGTTGACGCGGCCTTTTTCCTGCAGCAGGCCGATGGCCTCGGCGTCGGTCCACAGCTCGAAGCCAGGGTAGCGCCGGGCCTCGTCGTACATGAAGTCCAGGAACTCCCACTGCGGCATCAGCACGAGAAACTTGCTGTGCGAGGGCAGGTGGGTGAAGTCGGCCACCGGCACGGCGCGGCCCTCGTAGCTGGCGCGCAGCTCGTCCACGCGGTCGTGGGGGCGCTGCAGGAAGGCGTCGAGCAGTCCCAGCTCGTGCAGGATTTCGAGCGTGGACGGGTGCACTGTGTCGCCGCGGAAGTCGCGCAGGAAGTCGAGATGCTTCTCCAGCACGACCACCGGCACGCCGGCACGGGCCAGCAGCAGGCCCAGAACCATGCCGGCAGGGCCACCACCTGCGATGCAGCAGCGTGGCGTCGGGGATGCGCTCGCTTGGGCTGTTGGCGTTTCCATGGCTCCGATCGATCGATCCGGTCGCGCCGCGGACGACGTGGCCTGTGTTGCACGGCGCCGCCCGGTGTACCGGGCCCAGCCCGGCTCAGGGCTGCGCGAAGGTGACGCGCTGGGCGATGAGCACGCCGTCGACCACGCGGTCTCCGACGACTGTCACGCGCTTGCCGTTGCCCAGGTCCGCGGGGGTGCCGTTTTCGAAGATGGTAGCGGAGTCACCGGCGTTCACGTGTTGGCCGCGCACGATGAAGTCGGAACGCGACTGGTAGCCGGAGACCGGGCCGATCACCGTGAACGAGGCCGGCCCGCCCGTGCCGGGCACGTAGCGGATGCGCAGCTTCTTGGCCACCAGCACCTGCCCGGAGAGGAAGCCGTCGACCTCGACCTTGACGCCGTTGCCGATGGAGCCGGCCGGGCCGCCGGTGATCTGCGCGTTGCGCGCGTCGACCTTGTTGCCGAGCACGCGGAAGTCGCCGAGCGAGGCGAAGTCGGTGGCGACGCCCGCGAGCTGCAGCGCGATGCCGTCGGCGGTGGGGATGGCGTACCAGCCCTTCACCGTGGTGGCGGTGAAGCGGCCTGCCACCGGCGCCACGGTGCCGCGCACGCGGACGATGGCGCCTTCGGCCAGGCTGGCGGTGTCGACGCCGGGGCCGAAGTCGACGGTGAGCAGGCCGAGCGTGAACTGCCGGCCGACAAGGTCGAGGTTCTGCACGGTGCCGGTCGCCAGCGGCTCGGCGGAGGCGGGCGTGATGTGCACGCGCGTGGCGCGCAGCGTGCCCGGCGAGGCGGGCAGGCCCCAGACCTGGATCACCGCGCCGTCGCGCAGGTCGGCCGGGCCGCTGGCGTCGCCCCAGACGGTGGCGGTGTCGGTGGTCACGCGGCTGCCCATGACGGTGAAGCTGCCGTCCGCGAGGTTGATGGCGGAGACGGCGCCGCGCAGCTCGGCGGCCGAGACGACCTGCGTGGCGACGCCGCTGGTGAAGTCGGCGTCGACCTTGCCGGCGACGCGCGCGCTCATGCCGATCTGCAGTTCGCTGGTGTCTTCGAGGCTGAAGGCGGCGCTGTCGGTGTTGTAGCGCAGGCCGTTGAGGATGATGCTGCCCAGGCCGTCCGCCGCGCCGATGCCGGCCGCGTCCGCGCTCACGCCGGTGCCGCCGGAACCCACGCCGGAGCCGTCGCCGTTGGTGTTGCCCGCGGTGCTGGTGCCGTCGCCGCCGCTGCCTGCATTGCCGCTGGACCCGCCGGAGGCGCCGCTGTCGCCGCCACCGCCGCCGCCCGTTTCCGTGGTGGTGCCAGAGCCGGATACGCCTGCAACGCCCAGGCCGGACGCGCTGCCTGCGCCACCGCCGCCGCCTCCGCAGGAAAGAAGCATGGCCATGCCGCCCGCAAGCAGCAGGCCGCGAAGGAGGCGCTGCGCGAGCCGGAAGGAACGCGGGAGGGTAAGGATCGTGTTCATCGTGAGGGCGGCCCGCTCTTCTTCTGCGCGGCTTCGTCGTCTTCGTAATAGGTATAGATGCCGACGCGGATGCGGGCCTTGCTGTCGGCGGGCGCGCGATCGACGGCCTCGGTCATCTCGCGGGCCAGTTCGTGGTGCAGGGCGGTCCAGCGCTCGCGCGCGAGAAGCTGGATTTTCTCGCAATCTTCCAGCGTGAGGCCGCGCGCGTACACCGAGCGCTCCAGCATGCGGGGCGTTTCGCCCAGGGTGTTGGAGACGGCGGCCAGCAGGTGGTCGCGGCCGTTGTCGCCCAGGAAGGCGAGCATCGACTGCAGGTCTTCGACCGGCACGAAGCCGTCGGCCATGAGCTCGGCGGTGCCGTTGCCTTCCGCGACCATGTTCAGGCGCACCAGCTCATCCAGGATGGTGCGATGGTGGATGTTGCCGCGGCTGGCCAGCCGGGCCACGCGCTCGAAGGAGGGCGCCTCGTCCTCGGTGGTGACCGGAATGCGGCGCAGGTCCTCGTTCTCGACCGTCATCTGCAGCCAGAGCGTGAAGGTCTTGGCGGCGGCCGAGAGTTCGGTGTGGGGCAGGGGATCGACGGTGGCTCGGACCTTGGCGGTGACGGCCTTGCGGTTCAGGCCGGTGGTGACCGAGATCTGGCTGAGGTTGGGCCGCTTCACGCCCTGCTGGCGCCAGGAGCGCTGCGCCTCCTCGATGAGCAGGTCGCGCAGCAGCTCTTCGAGGTGGGGGTGCTTGACGCCCATGGCGAGCGCCAGCCGGACCACCGGACGAAGGATGCGAGCGCAGGCGGCAAGGGCCCAATCCAGCCGGTGTTCCATGAATGCGGTCGTTGCTCCTGGTTCTGTGCGTGCGGGACAAGAGGAAGGATGGAGAAGGGGGCCGGGCCGCCGTCCGGGCTCCTTCGCAGCTGGCTATTGTCGTTCGTCCGCGAAGATGGCCTTTCCGGGGTATGCGGAGGGCGGCTAGGTCGCGGTGCAGGTACCGTCGTTCGACCTCGTGATGTTGGTGCGCCCGGTGGCGCTGATGCTCACGGCGCGCGACTGGTTGGCGCTCGGGGTGCTGCGGCAGATGGTGATCCGGCTCTGGCTGGCGCCCACGCCGGTGGCCTGGAACACGATGGCGCTCGCGCCGCCCGCTTCCCGCAGCAGGTAGCCCGTGGCCGCGGCGCTTTCCGCGCGCAGCACCTGCGTGCCGCTGAGCACGATCCAGCCGGCTTCCCACTGGCCGTTGGTGCTGCAGCTGCTGCCGTTGGCCGAGGCGCAGAGGGTGACCGGCGCGTTGCGCTTGATGGCCTCGCTGCGGGCGAGCTGGCTGCCCGCCACCAGCGAGGTGGCGTAGTTGCTCAGGCGCATGGAAAGCCGGATGCCGTCGAACGAAGGCACGGCGATGGCGACGAGCACCACCAGCACGGCCACGGTGACCATCAGCTCGATCAGCGTGAAGCCACGCGCGCGGGCGGTGCGGGGGCGGTTGCGCATGCTGCCGGTGCTCCAGGGGCTCACTTCTGGATGAACCAGTAGACCCGGCCCTTGGGCTGCTTGAACGCGGCCTTGGGCGAGGTGCCCTTGGGGCTCAGGAAGGAGTCGGGGTTGGCGCCGATCACCACGTCGCGCATGCTGCCGTTGTCGTCCTGGACGCGGAAAACCGAGGGTGATGGCGCAAGGCCACCGCCCGTTACGTTTTGGAAGCGGCCGCCGGGGCCCTGGGGTGCGGCGTTGACGTACGACACGTTGTAGACACGCGCTGTGCCGAGGTCTGCGCGGCACATCTGCGTGTTCGGGTTGCTCGGCGTGTGGGTGTTGAAGGTGGTGACGCCGTAGGCGGTGACCGAGCTGGTCACCACCTGCTCGCCGGCGGCGAGGGCGAGATACCAGCCCTTCTTGGTGGCAAGGTCGGAGGAGGTCGGCGTGGAGTTGTCGGTGATCGGCTGCAGCGAAGCCTGGCACAGCAGCCCGTTGCCGGTGCCGCAGCGGCTGGTTTCGCTGCTCAGCCAGGTGCCGTCGGTGGGCTTGTCGACCAGCATGTAGAAGCGGTTGGCCACGCCGAGCGCGACGTTGTAGTAGCGCAGCGGCTTCTCGCGGTCGCCCGAGCCGAGCAGGATGACGAAGGCGCCGTTGTCCTCCACCACGTCGGGGGCGAACATGAACTTGCGGTTGGGCGTGCAGGTGATCACGGTGTCGCAGCCGAGCGAGGCGATCTGCGTCATGCTCCAGGCCGATGGCGCCCCGCTGTCGAGGACGATGCGATAGACGTTGCCGCCCAGGTCCGCCGCGTAGGCGATGCGGGCGATGCCCAGGGAGTCGGTGACCACGGTGACTTCGCCGACCACGGGGCGCGGGGTGGCAAACATCTGCAGGCGCGCGCCGGTGTTGGCATCGAGCACGTAGATGCCGCTGCCCTTCGCGCCGGTGCCGCAGGCCTGGCTGGAGGTGCTGGCATCGACGTCCTCGCATTTGTCGTAGCCGCCGCCGAAGATCAGCAATGGGCTATTGCCGCCGCCGTAGCCGCTGGCGCGCATCACCTTGGGGGCCGACCAAGTCTGGCCGATGCCCTCGAAGCCGGTGTCGCAGCCGGTGTCATCGCCCTGGTTGGGGCAGCCCTTGCGCCATTTCAGGGTGGGCGAAGCGGGGGAGGAGACGTCGAAGGAATAGATCAGCCGGCCGCCGCGACGCATGCTCGCGTAGAGCCAGGTGGTGCTGTCCTTGCGGTAGGCAGACACTGGGCCATCCATGCCGTAAGGCTTGGGCGCCACGGAACTCGAGGTAACCGGCAGGAGGGGGAAGTTGATACGCGTGCTGTTGTCGTAAAGCCGCTTGATGCTGCCGTAGAACTCCGGCGGCATGAACGACCAGAGCTCGTCGCCGGCCGCGGCCGACCCGATGGCCGCGGTGCGGTTGCCGTTGACGGCGCGCAGCACGCCGTCGTTGCCGCCGTAGAACACCACTACCTGCGGCGTGGTGTCGGTGCCGTAGTTGATGGCCACCGGCCGCGAGTGCACCACGTCGCCATGTACCGAAGGTCGCATCGAGGTGGAGGTGACGGGGTTGCCCTGTGCGTCAAGCCGCTCGTCGCCCTTGTCGTCGAGGCCGCGCGCCCAGTTGATGAGCGCGGTGCGGTCGGTGTCGGCGGTGACACCCAGCGCGGCCTTGGTGATGGCGGCGTTGCCGTCGGCGAAGGCGGTGAGGGCCGTGCAGCTGCCCGGCGCGCAGGTCTTCATGTTGCGGTTGGCCACGGCGAGGCGGCGCAGCATGTAGCCTTGCGCGCCCTTTTCCACCACGTTGCCGTCGGGGCTGTCGGCAGCCTCCTTGCCGATGCAGTCGCCGGAAGGCCGGAAGCTCCAGTAGGCGTCGGTGTCGCTGGGCGCGGGTGTCCAGAAGCTGCGGGCACAGGGCGCCACGAATCCAGTCTGGTTGTTGAGAGCGTTGTTGCCCACCGCGTCCTGCAGGATCAGCTGGTTGTTGCTGTCCAGCCCGAGCTTGTATTGCTTGAGGTTGCCGTTCCAGCGCGGAAAGGCGTCCTGGTCGGGGCGGAACATGCCCACGAACACCTGGTTCAGGTAGGTGCCCTGGGTGTTCACGCTCACCGGCAGGCTCACCGAGGAGAACACGCTGTTGACCGACTGGATCTTGCTGAAGATGTCGTCCAGCGCCGCGCCGAGCGCGCTGCCCAGGTCGGGATTGCCCGAGATGTCGTAGTACTCGCCCTTGCTCTGGGTCGCCATGCTCCTGAGCAGCGAGGTCCAGCCCGGGCCCTGGCCGCCGGTCGCCTTGGCGGCCTCGATGGTGTAGACCTTCACGCCCATGCTGGTCTGCAGGAAGCGCGACCATTCGTCGGCCGTGTTGTCCTGCGAGCCGCTGGGGCTCAGGGTGATCTGCGTGGTGTCGCCGCCCGCGGCGCGCAGGGCGGCGTTGGAGATCTGGCTGTCGCTGGTGTTGTCCTGCGCCGCGCCGTTGCTGATGTAGATGACGAAGGTGCCGGTGCAGTTCTCGGTGCTCGGGCCGACGTAGGTGGTTGCGGAGAAGCCGCTGAGCGCGTTGCGCGTGAGCGCGTAGATGTCCTTCGAGGCCTGCGTGCCGTTGACGTTGCCGCTGTAGTCGGCCTTGACCTTGCCGTTGCCGGCAATCGGCGTGCCGCTGGCCAGGTAGCGGTAGACCTCGGCCATGGTCTTGCCGGCCTTGCCGCCGTTGGACTTGTCGCCGAGCTTGTCGAGGCTGCTGATGAGCGCGCTGTACTTGATCTTGGTGCCGTCGTCCAGCATGCGCACCGCGGCGCGCACATAGCCGCCGTCGGCGTTGGAATTGCCCTGGCCGGTCTCGGTGAACATCATCAGGCCCACCTTGAATTTGTTGGCCTGCAGGCTTCTGAAGGCCGAGGCGAGCGCGGTCATCTCGTCGGTGAAGGGCTGGTTCCAGTTGGCCGTGTTGTCCAGCACGAACAGCACGTTCGGCGCCTGCGCCGCGCTGGGGTTGTAGCCCACGAAGAGGTCGATGTCCTCGGCGTGGGCCGGGCCCGCCGGCATTGCCGTCAACGCGGCGAGCGCGGCGGCCGTCCACAGCGAAGCGAGAAGTTTCCGGATCATGGTGCGGGCCTGTTCGTCGTCGGGTTGTCTTGAAATGGCATGCCTAGGAGGCGCAGAACGCTTCGAACTGCGCCTTGTTGAGCAGGGCGCGCACGCCCTGGCGCACGGAGGTGGTGGCGCCGTTGCCGTTGCGGGCGTCGGTGACCGTGGTGCTGATGTCCCACACGGAGTTGTATTGGTCGGGCAGCGTCGAGAGCCCCGAGCCGCTGCTCGATGCGCCGCCGGTGACGCCGCCCGGGCCGGTGCTGCCGCCGCTGCCGGTGTCGAGTGCCTTGGTGGCGCGCACGCAAACGGGGGGAGCGACGTCCACCCTGTAGTCGGTGATGCCGTCGTTGTCGATGTCGACCATGCTCACGGTCTGCTGTGGCGGCGCGAGCGTGGGGCTGCCGTCGCTGCCGGGCACGAGCAGGCTGGAGGCGACTTCCTCGATCGCGCGGTTGGCGGCGGCCACCGCCTCGTTGCGCGTCTGCAGGTTGCCCACTGCCTTGAGGTTGGCATTGCTCAGGTTGAAGGCCGCGGTGACCACCAGGGTGATCAGCAGCAGCATGATCATTCCGATGAGCAGGGCGGCGCCGCGCTGGCCGGCGCCGCGGGCGAACGGCACGCTGGTGTTCATGGCGTCTCCCTTCGGCCGGTGACGTTGCTCAGGCGCACGGAGGTGGAGAACGCGTGGCGCTTGTAGTGGTCGTTGAAAGGCCCGAGCGTGGCGCCGCCGAGCTGGTAGGTGCGCGTGTCGGTGTGGCCGGGCGAGGCCTCGGAGCTGCGCGCCAGCACGAAGAGCTTGACGGCCACCACGTTGACGAGCTGGTCGGCGGTGCAGGCGGGGCTGGTGGTGCAGTGCACGAAGTTGCCGTCGGGGCTGCCGTCGCCCCGGTTGGCCGGCGTGGACTTGTTTGCCGGGTCGGCCCAGGCGATGGCCGTGGTGTAGTCGACTGCGGCGCCGGTCTTGCTCAGCGTGTCGAGGCCGAGTTCGACGCGGAAGCCCTCGACGCCTTCGATCAGCGGCGTGGGCGGCTGCTGCGCCAGCGTGCCGCCCACGAAGTCGAAGCGCGAGCGCGCCAGCGTTGGAATGCCGTCGCCCACGGTGTCGGCGTAGTCGCGCACGTAGTAGATGTCGGCGACGAGCTTGCGCTTGGGCGAGGGGGTGGTGCAGTCCTTCTGGAACATGTTGCCGAAGCCGGCGGTCGACAGGTCGAACGAGGAGGGCTTCTGCGTGCCGCACAGCGACGACTGGAAATACATAGCGCCGCTGGTGTCTGCCTCGCAGTTGGGCGTGCCTGGCAGGCAGGTCTCGGCGTGGCGCACCACGACGATGTCGGTGCCGGCCTTCTTGTTCTTCAGCAGGTCGGTGCAGCTGGCGGGGACGCTGTCGTAGGTCTGCACCGGCAGGTCGAGCAGCTGGCGCTTGTAGTCGTCGGTCCAGTTCGCGGCGGAGTAGGGCAGGCACGGGTCGGGCAGGGCGCCGGTGGGCACGTGCGTGGGAGCGCCGGTGACGGTGAGGTCGTCGAACTCGGGCATGTAGTTCTCCCAGAAGCCGGCATGGGAGAGCTCGTTCTCGAGCACGAAGACGCTGAGGCGGCCGCTTTCTATCTGCCGGTTGACCCGCTCCAGTTCGCGCTGGGAGTTGTTCACGTTGAGGAAGAGCGCGAGCAGCGCGGCCACCACGATGAGCGTGATGGTGATGGCCACCATCAGCTCGATCAGCGTCAGGCCGCGCTGGGCATGCCGGACGTGCTGCAAGGCGCGCGGGCGGCTCATGAGAGCGATCCGATGCGCACCAGCGTGGTCACGGCGCGGCGGCACTTGTCGTCGGTACACGTGGTGCCGCTGTCGTACTGGCCCTTGCCGCAGGCCACGCCGGCCGGCGGCGCCGAGATCGGCCCCAGCCCCTGCCAGGCGACGGTGACCAGGTACTCGTTGTTGCCCATGTCCTCCACGCAGCCGCGCCCGCCGATCACGGTGCCGAGCTTGCTGCCGCCGGAGACCTCGGCGGCGCCCTGCAGTGCGTCGCACCACTCCTTGGCGTCCACCTGCTGCCGCGTGCCGGTGGCGGTGGGGCAGGCGGCGTCGGCGCCCAGCGGTGCGCTGGTGACGTAGCTGGCCGCGGTGCGGCGGTTGATGGCGATGCGGCTGGCCATGTCGTTCAGCAGGATCAGCGCCTGCGAGCGCTGGTACGACTCCATCTCGGAGGCCTGCATGCGGGCCTGGAGGCCGACGAGGCCGAACAGCCCGAAAGCCACGACGAGCAGCGTGACCAGCACTTCGATCAGCGTCGTGCCGCGCTGGCGGCGCAGGGGGCGGCTTTTCACCATTTGCCGGACGGCGACTTCACGCCTTCGCTGGTGAGGGTGAGATCGCCGTCGCCCTGTTGCGCGCCCGTCGGTCTGAAGGTGAGCGTGTAGCCCGGCGCGCCGGAAGTCGAGAGGGTGACGTCGTAGCTGTAGTTCGCCGAAACCTCCGACGGCAGGCTGTAGCCGCTGGCGGTGAGCGCCGCCTTGTCGGCGTAGACGCGGTTGGCGATGAGGTACTGCTGCTGCCGGTTGGCGATGTCCATCATCTGCGCCTGGGCCGCCGAGCGCTTCGAGCGAATGATGTACTGCTGATAGCTCGGCAGGGCGATCGAAGCCAGGATGGCCACGATCGCGACCGTGATCATGACCTCGATCAATGTGAAGCCGCTGCTGCGTCTGCGTGCCTGCGAATGCTGGTTCATCGTGGCTCGGAAGGAATGTTTCACATTGTTAATTATGTGAATTTATCACATCTGAGGGAAATGCAAGGGCCTGGAAGCTCCGGTGTGCGGTGTCCGCCACGGCGGAATCCAGGGTTTTCCATTACGCAAAGCCACGCGCATGCTCCGCGCGGTGCGACGGATGCGTCGGCGCCTGGGCCCGGCAAAACTCCCCGGGTTCAATCCCAAGGAGACATCCGCATGCACAGCATCCGCCGCCATCTGGTGTGGCTGGTCGTGGCCGTGGTCGGCGCGTTCGCGCTCGCCACCGTGGCCCTGACCCGCGGCGAAAGCGTCAACGCCCTCTGGGTGGTGGCCGCCGCGATCTGCACCTACCTGATCGCCTACCGCTACTACAGCCTCTTCATCGCCGACAAGGTGCTAGGCCTGGACGGCAACCGCAAGACGCCGGCGCACCGCCACAACGACGGCCTGGACTACGTGCCGACCGACAAGAACGTGCTGTTCGGCCACCACTTCGCGGCCATCGCGGGCGCGGGCCCGCTGGTGGGGCCGGTGCTGGCAGCGCAGATGGGCTACCTGCCCGGCCTGCTGTGGGTGCTGGCCGGCGTGGTGTTCGCCGGCGCGGTGCAGGACTTCATCGTGCTGTTCATCTCAACGCGGCGCGACGGCCGCTCGCTGGGCGACCTCGTCAAGCAGGAGATGGGCCCCGTGCCCGGCATGATCGCGCTGTTCGGCACCTTCATGATCATGATCATCATCCTCGCGGTGCTGGCGCTGATCGTGGTGAAGGCGCTGGCCGAATCGCCGTGGGGCACCTTCACGGTGGCCGCGACGATTCCGGTGGCGCTCTTCATGGGCGTGTACCTGCGCTACATCCGCCCGGGGCGCATCGGCGAGGTGTCGGTGATCGGCTTCGTGCTGCTGATGCTGGCCATCTTCGGCGGCCAGGCCGTGAGCCAGAACCCGGAATGGGCGCCGCTCTTCACCTTCGACGGCAAGGCGCTGACCTGGATGCTGGTGGGCTACGGCTTCGTCGCCGCCAGCCTGCCGGTGTGGCTGCTGCTCGCGCCGCGCGACTACCTTTCGACCTTCCTGAAGATCGGCACCATCATCGCGCTGGCCATCGGCATCGTGTTCGTGATGCCCACGCTGCAGATGCCTGCCGTCACGCAGTTCGCGCAGGGCAACGGCCCGGTGTGGTCGGGCAGCCTGTTCCCGTTCCTGTTCATCACCATCGCCTGCGGCGCCGTCTCGGGCTTCCACGCGCTCATCTCCTCGGGCACCACGCCCAAGATGCTCGACAACGAACGCCATGCGCGCTTCATCGGCTACGGCGGCATGCTGGCCGAGTCCTTCGTCGCGGTGATGGCGCTGGTGGCGGCCTCGTGCATCGAGCCCGGCATCTACTTCGCGATGAACAGCCCCGGCGCGCTGGTCGGCACCACCGCGCAGCAGGTGGCGGCCACGGTGTCGGGCTGGGGCTTCGTGATCACGCCCGAGATGCTGCTGCAGACCGCCAGGGACGTGGGCGAGACCACCATCCTCGGTCGCACCGGCGGCGCGCCGACGCTGGCCGTGGGCATGGCCCACATCCTTCACCAGGCGATCGGCGGGCAGGCCATGATGGCCTTCTGGTACCACTTCGCGATCCTGTTCGAGGCGCTCTTCATCCTCACGGCCGTGGACGCCGGCACCCGCGCTGGCCGCTTCATGCTGCAGGACCTGCTGGGCAGCTTCGTGCCCGCGCTCAAGCGCACCGACTCGCTGCCGGCCAACCTCGTCGCCACCGCGCTGTGCGTGGCGGCCTGGGGCTACTTCCTGTACCAGGGCGTGGTCGATCCGCTGGGCGGCATCAACACGCTGTGGCCGCTGTTCGGCATCTCCAACCAGATGCTCGCCGCCGTCGCGCTGATGCTGGGCGTGGTGGTGCTCTTCCGCATGAAGCGCGAGCGCTATGCGTGGGTGGCCATCGCGCCGGCCGCGTGGCTGCTGGCGTGCACGCTCACCGCGGGCTGGCAGAAGATCTTCTCGGCCGACCCGAAGATCGGATTCCTCTCGCACGCGGCCAAGTACACCGAGGGCATTGCCAACGGCGTGCTGGTGGCGCCGGCCAAGACGCCGGAGGCCATGTCGCGCATCGTCTTCAACGACCGCCTCGACGCCGCGCTGTGCGCGCTTTTCATCTTCGTGGTGCTGAGCGTGCTGGTCTACAGCATCAAGGCCTGCATCGCTGCGCGCGCGGCCAACCGGCCGACCGCGCAGGAGACCCCGTTCGAGCCGATGGGTACCGCCGCCGCGACGGCGGCCCACTGAAGCCATGGGCCTCGCATTGCCGGAAGCCGGGCGCTACTTCGCGCGTTCGCTCAAGCAGTCGCTGCGGCTCATGGTCGGACTGCCCGACTACGACGCCTACCTCACGCACATGGCGGCCACCCATCCCGACCGGCCGCCGATGAGCTACGAGGCCTTCTTCCGCGAGCGGCTGGAGGCGCGCTACGGGGCGGGCAAGGGGCGCTGCTGCTGAGCCTGGCGCGGAATTGCGTTACAGCTCTTTCCGATCGAAGCCCCGTCCAGCGGGATGGACGGGCCCATTCCCCGGGCCTAGAGTCCCCTCCATGTCCGCAGCCCCGTGGCTGGAATGGAGGGTGATATGTCCCTGGATCCCTTTGCAGAGTTCAAGAGCCGGCAGCGCGAGATGTGGTCGACCTTCGCGCCGACCGCCATGTTCACGACGCCGGTGGCCGGTCATCTCGTCAGGTTCGCGCAGGTTGCGGAAGGCGAGACCGTGCTGGACGTGGGCACCGGCACCGGCGTGGTGGCCGTCACGGCGGCGCGCCGCGGCGCACGTGTCACGGGGCTCGACCTGACGCCCGAACTGATCGAGGCCGCGCGCGAGAACGCCGGCATCTCCGGGCACGGCGACATCGCCTGGACCGAAGGCGACGCCGAGAACCTGCCGTATGCCGACGCCTCCTTCGACGTCGTGCTCAGCCAGTTCGGCCACATGTTCGCGCCGCGCCCCGAAGTGGCCGTGGCCGAGATGCGCCGCGTGCTGAAGCCCGGTGGGCGCATCGCCTTCGCCACCTGGCCGCCCGAGCACTTCGTGGGGCGCATGTTCGCCTTCATCGGGCGCAACTCGCCGCCGCCACCGGCCGGCGCGTCGCCGCCACCTCAATGGGGCAACCCGGCCATCGTCACGGAGCGCCTGGGCCAGCACTTCGACGCGCCGTTCTTCGGCCGCGGCACCATGCACTTTCCGGCCCTGAGCCTGGGGCACTTCCGCCTGTTCCTTGAGCGTTCGGTCGGCCCGATGCGCAAGCTGGTCGAAGGCCTTGCCGAAGACCCGCAGAAGCTGGCGGCGCTGCGGGCCGAGTTCGATGCGCTCGCCGAGCCTTACTACGCCGACAACGTGGTGCACCAGAGCTACCTGCTGACGCGGGCCCGCGCGCGCTGAGCGCCGCAGCGGCGGCCGGAGAGCCGGCCCGGAACGCGGTTGCACTTATTTAGAATTCGCGGGTCGCGCGACGCGATCCCTCGTCCGAAGCCCCGGCCACCGCGCCGGTGCGGGCCGGCGAGGGCACCCAACCCAGATTCGTTCAAGGCAGGGCACACACGGTTTCTCCGTCGAAGCGATGGAGGCGCCGGCGTGGCGCTTCGCGATTTCAAAAACAAATCGCCTTGAGGGAATTCCTGCCATGTCCGTCCGTTCTCGCGCGCCGCGCCTTCAGCTTCGCCTGCGCAATCCGTCCCTGATCGTCGCCGCCCTGGCCGCTGCCCATTGCGCGGCCCAGGCCCAGGGCTCCGACGCCACGCTCAAGGAGGTGACCGTCACTTCCGAACAGGATGTCGGCTACGCGCCTTCCGTCGGCAGCACGGCCACCAAGGGCAGCGCGCCGCTGCGCGACATTCCGCAGGCCGTCAACGTGCTGCCGGCGCAACTGCTGCGCGACCAGGGCGCGACCTCGATGCAGGACGCGCTGCGCAACGCGCCCGGCGTGTCGTTCAACGCGGGCGACGGCCAGCGCGACCAGGTGGTGATCCGCGGCTTCACCGCCATTGCCGACTGGTTCGTCGACGGCGTGCGCGACGACGCGCTGTACTTCCGCGACCTGTCGGACACCGAGCGCATCGAAGTGCTCAAGGGGCCGGCGGCCGTGCTGTACGGCCGCGGCTCGTCGGGCGGCCTCGTCAACCGCGTGACCAAGAAGCCGATCTTCGAGCGCCCCTTCGGCGAGGTGTCGCTCGGCCTGGGCTCGCACGACTTCAAGCGCGCCACCGCAGACCTCAACACGCCCATCGGCGAGAACATGGCCTTCCGCCTCAACGTGGCGCGAGAGAAGTCGGGCAGCTACCGCGACCAGCAGTTCATCGACCGCTACAACATCGCGCCTTCGCTGGCCATCAAGTTCAGCCCGCAGACGGACCTGCTGCTGCAGTACACCAACGCCCACGACCAGCGCCTCACCGACTTCGGCATCCCGGCGCTCAACGGCCGCCCCGTGAACGTGCCCATCGGCACCTACTACGGCTCGGCGTTCGCGAAGCGCGACGACACCACCACGACCAAGGTGCAGTCGTTCACCGCCACGCTCAACCACCGCTTCAGCGATGCGCTGACCCTGCGCAACACCACGCGCTACTACAGCTACAAGCTGGACCGCTTCAACACCCTGCCCAGCGGCACCACCGACCCGGTGCGCCTCACGGTCGGCCGCACGCGCGGCTTCGTCGACCGCGACGAGAGCGGCTGGTTCAACCAGACCGACCTGACCTGGCGCAACGAGCTCGGCGGCTTCAGGCAGGAATGGCTGATCGGCGCGGAGTTCGGCCAGCAGGACAAGCGCCTGTACTCGGTGAGTTCGGCCACCGGCTACGAGCGCGTGAGCATCCTGAACCCGGTGGCCGTGCCGGCGCCGCTGCCGCTTTCGAGCTACACGGCCGCCAGCGCGATTCCGAGCAACTCCACGTTCAAGACTGCCGCGCTCTATGCGCAGAACCAGATCACGCTGGCACCGCAGTGGAAGGCGCTGGTGGGTGGCCGCTACGACGTGTTCGGGCAGGACACCTCCTTCGAGCGCACGCTCGCGCCGCTGTCTCGCACCGACCGCAAGTTCAGCCCGCGCGCGGGCCTGGTCTGGCAGCCGAGCGAAACCCAGTCGTACTACGTGTCGTACAGCCGCTCGTTCCAGCCTTCGGCCGAGACCTTCGCGCTGTCGGCCAGCAACACCGCCAACGACCCCGAGATCACGGTGAACAAGGAGATCGGCGCCAAGCTCGACTTCCTCGACGGCGCGCTCAATGTCACCGCGGCGCTGTTCAACCTGGAGCGCTCGGGCATCAAGAACACCGACCCGGCCAACCCCGCGCGGCAGATCAACGTCGGCACGCAGCGCACCAACGGCATGGAGCTGGCGCTGGCCGGCAAGCTGCCGGGCCGCTGGGACATCAGCGCGGGCTACGCGTATCTCGACGGGCGCATGACCAGGTCGCTGGCCACGGTGAGCTCGCTGCAGTTGCCGATCGGCCCGGCGATGCCGGTGCAGGGCAAGATCGCGCCGCTCACGCCGCGGCACTCGGCCTTCGTGTGGCTCATGAAGGACCTGGGCAACGGCCTGAGCGCCGGCGGCGGCGTCAACTACGTGGCCTCGCGCTACGCGTCGCTGAGCAACCTCGTCACGCTGCCCTCGTACGTCACGGCCGACCTGGCCGCGAGCTACAAGACCGGGCGCTACGAGATCTCGGCGAACCTGAAGAACATCACCAACCGCAAGTACTACGTGTCGGCGCACGGCAGCGTGGACAACCTGATCATGCCGGGCCCGGGGCGCGAACTGCAGGTGATGCTGACCGCGAAGTTCTGATCCCGGATGCGGTTGCGGGCTCAGTCTGCGGCTGAGCCCGCCTGCGCGAATTCCAGCTTTTCCGTTCGGCGCCGCGGCGCGACGATGCCTCCACGACAACAACGTCCGTGGAGCCCATCGATGCCAACCGAACAACTCGACCTCGGCCGGATGACCGGCCTCTCGCTGCGCCTGCGTGTGGTGCTCTCGGGCGCGCTGATGCTGGCGGCCGCGATCAGCGCGGCGCGTCCTTCGGGCGCGGACATCGACCTGCAGGCCGAGCAGCGCTTCCAGCTTGCGCTGGAGGCCCAGGCCGCTCGCGACTACCGCGCCATGCTCCAGCACCTGCGCGATGCCGCCACGGACGGCCACGCCGAGGCGCAGGAGATGCTCGGGATGGTGCTGATGACCGGCCCCGCGCTCTACGGCACCGCCGTGAAGGCCGACCGCTGCGAGGCCGGCGAATGGATGCGCCGCGCGGCGGTGCAGGGCAGCGAGACGGCGAAGGTGCAGCTGACCTTCCTGAACCGCCTGCGCAGTTCGCCCGACGGGCGCCGCGCCTGCGGCTGAAGGGCCGGGCGCCCGATCATGGGCGAAGGCGCCGTCCGACGCAGGCCTGCCGGGGAGGTCGCTAGGCTGGGGCTCTTCCATCGGAGGCACGAGCAAGATGAAGCGACACCCGAAACACCCATTGGCCGGCCCGGCTCTTCTCATCGCGGCAGGCGTGGCGGCGATGCTCCTGGTTACCGGGTGCGCGGTGTCGCCGCCCACCATCCCGACGGCGAAGCAGGTCGACCTGCAGCGCTTCATGGGCGACTGGTACGTGATCGGCAACATCCCGACGCGGCCGGAACGCGATGCCTTCAACGCAGTGGAGTCGTACACGCTGCAGCCCGACGGCCGCATCGACACCCGCTTCCGCTACCGCGAAGGCGGCTTCGACGGCCCGCTCAAGACCATGAACCCGGTGGGCCGCGTGGTGCCCGGCACCGGCAACGCGGTGTGGGGCATGCAGTTCGTGTGGCCGGTGAAGGCGGAGTACGTGATCGTCGACGTCGACAAGGACTACGGCCTGACGATCATCGGCCGCAGCAAGCGCGACTACGCGTGGATCATGGCGCGCACGCCGAGCATTCCCGAGCCGGCCTACGAGGCGGCGGTCGCGCACCTCAAAGGGCTGGGGTATTCGGTCGAGAACCTGCGCCGCGTGCCCCAGCGCTGGCCCGAGGAACAGGCCGGCGCCGCGAAGCAGTAGCCATTCAGGCGCCGCTGGCAGAGGCCATCGCCTCGAAGCCGCGCGCCAGGTCCGCCGTCAGGTCCTGCGGCGATTCCAGCCCGACATGCAGCCGCACCACCGCGCCGCGCCCGCACCAGTCGGTCACGCTGCGCGCGGCGCGCATGTTGGTCCAGGCGACGAGGCTCTCGTAGCCGCCCCATGAGGAGCCGCGGCCGAAGAGCCTGAGCGCATCGACGAAACGCTCGACCGCCGCGTTCCCGACGCCCGGCCGCAGCTCGATCGACAGCAGCCCGTTCGTGCCGCTGCAATCGCGCTTCCAGATCTCGTGCCCCGGATGCTGCGGCAGCGCGGGGCAGAACACGGTCGCCACTTCGGGCCGCTCCTGCAGCCAGTGCGCCACTTCCAGCGCATGCCGCTCGTGCATCTGCAGCCGCGCCGAGAGGGTGCGCATGCCGCGCAGCACCAGCCATGCATCGTCGGGGCTCACGGTCATGCCGAAGGCGTCGCAGCGTTCGTTGAGCGGGCGCCATGCGGCCTCGGTGGTGGCGACGGTGCCCATCATCACGTCGGAGTGGCCTGAGAGGTACTTGGTCGCGGCCATCGTCGAGATGTCGGCGCCCAGCGCGAGCGGGCGGTACTGGACGCCGGAGCCCCAGGTGTTGTCGGCCGCGAGCAGCGCACCGCGTGCATGCGCCAGCTCGGCCAGCTTCGGCAGGTCGCACATCTCATAGACCAGCGAGCCGGGGCATTCGGCGTACACCAGCCGCGTGTTCGGCTCGAACAGTTCCTCGATGCCGCTGCCGTCCGCCGCGAAGAAGGTGCTGCGGATGCCGTAGGGCTCCAGGAAGGAATGCACGAGGTTGCGCGTGGGCTCGTACACGCTGTCGGACATCAGCACGTGGTCGCCCGGCTTCAGGTACGACAGCAGCACCATGCCGATGGCCGCGAGGCCGGTCGGGAAAAGCCGCGTGCGCCAGGCGCCTTCGAGCTCGCTCACCGCGTCTTCCAGCGCGAAGGTGGTGGGCGTGCCGCGCGCGCCGTAGCTGAAGATGCGCTCCTCGTCGCGCCGCGCGCGAGCGTCGCGCATGGCGCCCACGCTGTCGAAGAGCACGGTGCTGGCGCGCACCAGCGGCGTGTTGACGGGCACGCCTCCGGCATGGGACGGGGACTTGCCGGTGCGGGTGAGGCGGGTGTCCAGCGTCAGGCCGGAGGAAGCGTGGTGCGAGTCGGGCATCGTGTTCTGCTGGAAAGGCGAATCTGGGCCGCTATGTTGCTTCAATCAGTCGGCGCGCGCACCCGAAAGCTTGACGATGCGCGACCAGCGCTCAATGTCCTGCTTCAGCTGCGCAGCAAAAGCATCGGGCGTGCTGGCCACCACTTCGCTGCCGCCGTCGGTGACGAGCTTTGTCACCTCGGGCAGGCGCAGGGTGCGCACGATGGCTTCGTTGAGGAAGGCCACGCGCTCCGGCGGCGTGCCGGCGGGGGCGAAGAAGCCATACCAGTCCTCGAAGCGCGCGCCGGCATAGCCCAGCTCTTCCAGCGTGGGCACCTTGGCGAACACGCCGATGCGGCGCGGGCTGGTCACGGCCAGCACGCGCAGCTTGCCGCCTTGCACCATGCCCGCCACCGACGCGGTGGATGTCACCATCACGTCGACCTGTCCGCCGATCAGGTCGGTCAGTGCCGGCCCGGCGCCCTTGTAGGGCACGTGCGTCATCTCCACGCCGTTGTCCTTGGCGAGCACCACGCCCACCAGGTGCGACAGCGTGCCGTTGCCCGGCGTCGCGTAAGTCACTTTGCCGGGGCTTGCCTTGGCCTTGGCGGCGAGGTCGGCGAAGCTCTTGAGGGGCGAGTTGGCCTCCACCACCAGCGCGAGCGGCGCGGCGTTGATCTGCGTGATGGGCACGAAGTTCTTGATCGGGTCGAAGCCCGGCGAGGCATACAGCGAGGGGTTCACGGCCATGATCGACACCTGCGAAGTGAGCACGGTGTAGCCGTCGGGCTTGGCGTCGGCCACCGCCTTGGCGCCGATGTTGCCGCCCGCGCCGCCGCGGTTGTCGACCAGGGCGGCCTGTCCCATGATCTCCGGCAGCTTGGTGGTGACCAGTCGCGCCGTCGCGTCGTTGCCGCCGCCCGGCGGGAAGGGCGAGATGAACTTCACCGGCTGCGACGGGAAGCCGTTGCGCGGCGCCATCGGCTCGGCGGTGGCTGGCTGGAGTGCGAGCGCCGCGAGCCAGGCGGCTGCGGCGGCAAGTCTGGCGATATGGGCGATGTGCGGGATGCGGCTGGCGAACGACATGACGGAACTCCTGGAATAGGAACTGACAAGGACGAACAGAAAGCGGGACCGATGAGGGCTCAGGCGTGCGATGCGGTGCCCGGCAGCCGGAAGGCCGCGCGCTCCTGCGCGTCGAGCTGCGCGACGAGGCCGGTCTCCCAGGCGAGGTAGCGGCGCGCGGCCTCCTTGTTGCCGTCGTGGCGGTCGTGCACGAAGAACAGGTAGTCGATGCAGTCCGCGTCGGCGGGCAGCGCGGGCGTGGCCTTCACGGGCAGGCCTGCGGCGCTCCAGGCGGCCATGCCGCCGGACAGCAGCAGCGGGGCGGGCGAGACGCCGGCGAGTTCGCAGGAGGCTGCCCATGCGGCGAGCGCCGCGTCGTCGGCAACCAGCACGAGCTGGCGGGGCTCGCCTTTGAGGTCGGCGGCGAGGCGCGGGCGGATCGACCAGCGCGCCTGCGCGATATGGCCGGCGCGAAACTGCATGCTGCCGCGCAGGTCGATCACGGCCACGTCGTCGCGCTCGATGCGCGCTGCGAGCGTCTTCGCATCGATGGTGTCGAGCGCGGGTGCGGCAGGCGCCTCAGCCGGCGTGAGAGCCAGCCCGCTCGCCAGCCCGCCTTCGAGCACGCTCGCGTCGTGCCCCATCTGCCGCAGCCAGCTCGCGATGGTGGGCGCGCGAACGCCGTCGCTGTCGAACAGCACCAGCCGCGCGCCGCGCACGCCGAAATACTGGTCGCCGGCCTGCATCAGCTGGCCGCCGGGCGTGTGCTGCGCGCCGGGCAGGCTGCCGGCTGCGAATTCCTCCGGCGTGCGCACGTCGCAGAGGAAGAGGCTGCGGCTCGCGTCGTCGGCCCATTGGCGCACCGTCTGCGCGTTCACGCTGGGAACGTCGAAGCGCGCTGCGAGCGCCTTGGCGGCGGGGCGCAGGTCGGTGTTGCCGCTGTCGTCGGCATAGCGCTGCGTGCCGCCGTGCTCCAGCTTGTGGTCGTTGAGGTACCAGCCCTGCGTGCCGTTCTCCAGTGCATACACCGGGTTGGGCAGCCCGAGGTTGATGAGCGTCTGCGCGCCGATGATGCTGCGCGTGCGGCCCGCGCAGTTGATGACGATGGGCGTGGTGGTGTCGGGCACCAGCCGGCGCACGCGGTAGGCGAGCTCGCCGTTGGGGCAGCAGGTGGCGCCGGGGATGTTCATCTTGCGGAACTCGCCGGTGGGGCGGCCGTCGAGCACCACCACCTTGTCCTTGCGCGCCAGCATGTCGGCCAGCTGGTCGGCGCTGACGCGCGGCGTGTGATAGACCTCCTCGGCCAGTTCGCCGAAGGTCTTCGAAGGTAGGTTGACGCCCGCGAAGAGCACGTAGCCCGCGGCCTTCCATGCGCGGGCGCCGCCCTGCAGCACGTGCACGTCGGTGTAGCCCAGCGCGGCGAGCCGTGCCGCGGCGCGCTCGGCGACCTCGCCGCCGTCGCCCTCGTCGTAGACCACCGTGCGCACGCCGCGCCGCGGCACGAGGCGCGGTGCGTCGATCTCCAGCCGGCTGAAGGGCAGGGGAATGCCGTAGAACAGGTGGGCTTCGCCGTACTGGCCGTGCTCGCGCACGTCGAGCAGCGCGATCTCGCCGCCGTCGTGCAGCCAGGATTTGAGGGTCTTCGGGTCGATGAAGAGAGTCATGAGAGCGAGTCGTTAGGACGAATGAAGCCCTGCGAGGCCGCCAGTGCGGCCCGCATGAAGAACGGGAAAGGGTGAAAGGAAGAGTGGCTAGCGGCGCGTCTGCACGCCGATGCCCATGGTCTGGTACGTGCCGGCTTCCAGGTCGTAGGCGGTGCGGCTGTTCAGCGTTTCGAGCGCGCGGCCGTACATGTGCAAGTGGCGGATCACCTGCTCGCCCTGGATCTCCACCGAGTGGATGTCCTCGGGCATCAGCGCGATGCCCTTGCCCGGCGCCACGACCACCAGCTCGGTCTGCTTCAGCTTGCCCACGCCCGGCACGCTGCCGTCGTCGGTGCGCTCGTAGACGCGGTTGTGCTCGGTGCCTTCCACCGCCGCGATGCAGGCCCAGGTGGTGTGGTTGTGCGGCACGATCTTCTTGCCCGGGCGCATCACGTTCAGGTAGAGCGCGTAGCTCTGGTCGGCGTCTTCGGCGATCAGGTAGCGGGCCTGGTGCTCGCCGGCCTCTGGTGGGGGAAAGTCGGCAGCGCCCCAGTATTCGGTGTGCGTGGCCAGGCCCTGCAGCGCGTCGAGCACCACGGCGAGCTTCTCGCGGGTGGGCTCGCCGCCGCCGATGGCCTTCTTCATGGTGGCGATGGACGCCTCGACGGCCTGGCTGCGTTGCTCGGACGGGGTGCTGCTCATTCGGTCTTTCTCCAGTGGGGTTGCCTGTTCGATGTGCGTCCACTGTAGTGACGGGGGCGTGACGCAACAATCCAGCTGGCGCAGGAAACACTTCAATAAAATTAATACATGCCCACGCTCGATCTCGAACTGCTGCGCTCCTTCGCGGCCGTCGTCAGCCATCACAGCTTCGCGGCGGCGGCGGTGCACCTGGGGCGCACGCAGTCGGCGATCACGCAGCAGATGCAGCGGCTGGAGGAGCAGATCGGCCACCCGCTCTTCGCCAAGCAGGGGCGGCAGAAGCGGCTGACGGAGCACGGCGAGAGACTGCTGACCTACGCGCACCACATGCTGGCGCTGAACGACGAGGCGCTGCGCAGCCTGCGGCAGGGCCAGCTCGAAGGCAACCTGCGCATCGGCGCGCCGCACGACGTGGCCGAGACCATGCTGCCGCTGCTGCTGGCCGAGGTTGCGCGCACATCGCCGCTGCTGCAGCTCGACATCCACATCGGCCGCAGCCCCTACCTGATGACTTCGCTCAAGAGCGGCGAGGTCGACATGATCATCTCCAACCGCGCCGACGCGCAGTCGCAGTTCGAAGGCGTGGTGCTGCGCAACTCGCCCACCGTGTGGCTGTGCGCCGCAAGCTACGTGCACGACCCGGCCAAGCCGGTGCCGCTCATCATGGCCGACGGGCCCAGCATCTTCCGCCGCATCGGCCACGAGGCGCTCGACACCGCGGGCGTGGCCTGGACGCCGCGCTACACATCGTCGAGCCTGATCGGCATCAAGGCCGCGCTGCGCGCCGGGCTGGGCGTGACTGCGCGCGGCGTGGAGCAGCTCGACGCCGGCTTGCGCGTTCTCGGCGCCGGCGACGGCATGCCGAGGCTGCCCGACCTGGCCTACTACCTCTACGTGCGCAGCCACGTGGTGAACCCGGTCACGCGCCAGGTGTTCGAGACGCTGAAGAAGCAGCTGCGGCTGCCGCGCACGGACATGCCGGCGTAGCTCGGTCAACCCTCGGTGGACACGCCCCTCATCGCATAGCTGCCGCGCCCGCCCTGCTTGGCCCGGTACATGGCCTTGTCGGCCGCGGCGAGCAGGTCGCGCGGCGCCTCGCTCCCGTTGCCCAGCGCGATGCCGACCGACACGCCGATCGCCATGCCGGCCTGCTCCTGCGGCAGCGGCTCGGTGATCGCGTCGATGCACCGCTGCGCCAGCGCCAGCGCGCCCTGTTCGGCGGGCTCCTTGAGGCCGGTGGCGAGCAGCACGAATTCGTCGCCGCCGATGCGGGCCACCGTGTCCGTCTGCCGCACCAGTTCCTGCAGCCGGCGCGCGATTTCCTGCAAGGCCCTGTCGCCGGCCTCGTGGCCGAAGGTGTCGTTGAGGCTCTTGAAGCCGTCGAGGTCGAGATACAGCACCGCCACCATGTGCCCCTGCCGCCCGGCGTGGGCCAGCGCCTGCTGCAGCCGGTCGTCCAGCAGCTTGCGGTTGGGCAGGCCGGTCAGCGTGTCGTGGTGGGCGAGGCGCTCCAGCGCCTCCTGGTTGTCGAGCAGCTTGGCCAGCAGGCGGTTGAAGGCCTGCGTGAGATGGCCGATCTCGTCGTCGCGCACCACCTTCAGCGGCGCGAGCGGGAGTTCGCCGCGGGTCATGCGGTCGGCCTGGTCGGCGGCGCGGAACAGCGGTCGCAGCAGCCAGGCCATGACCACGCCGAGCACGATGAGCACTGCCGACACCGCGGGCCCACGCTGCGCCAGGATGAAGGACTGCATCCGCCCCACCGGCGCCAGCGCCTCCGCGACGGGCAGCCGCGCCACCACGAACCAGCCGCTCGTAGGCACCGAGGCGATGGCGGAGATTTCGTCGATGCCCTTGGCGTTGCGCGTCGTCCCGCTGCCGCGAAAGCCCGCCATGGCGCGGTCGTGCAGCAGGTTCACGCCATCCGGCGGCGTGGGCTTGAGGGACATCGATACGTCCGTGGAAGCGACGAAGAGCCGGTCGCGCGGCGAGATCACGAGAATGCCGCCGGACTGGCCCACCCGCCCATCCTGCAGATGGTCGAGCAGGCCGTCGGCCGTGAGGTCGGCGGTGCCCAGCAGAACCGCGACAACCTGGCCGGCGCCGTTGCGCATGGGCACGGCCATGGGCAGCGCCGAGTGCCCCGAGGGCGTGGCGTGAGGACGGCCCACCGCGCGCTGCCCGGCGAGCGCGGCGGTGAATTCCGGACTGTCCGTGACCAGCTGTCCGGCATCGTCGAGCCGCTTGCCGCTGGTGTCGGCGACTGTCAGTCCGAGGGGGACGAGGGCGCTCAGCGTGCTGCGTTCGGCGAGCCATGCCCGCAGCTGCCCGGGCTGCGCCAGGAGTTCGGGCGGCACGGCGTCCGCCAGCCGCTCCAGGAACGACAGCCGCTCGCCCAGGTAGTTGTCGACGTCGCGGGCCACGTAGGTGGCCAGCGCCGTCTGCTGCGTCGCCACCGACCTGGTGAGGTCCTCGCGCAGGAAGCGGGTGAGCTGGATGTAGCTGGCGGCGGTGCCCACGACCGCCATCACCAGACCCATGACGAGCAGACGGAAAACCAGGCTGTTTGCGGATTTTCGGAGATTCACTCTGGCGTCGGGTCTGGAGGCGGGTAGGTGCGGGACTGTATCCGAAGCGCTGCCCAGGCCCTTCTTTGGGCCTCCTTCCGCCTTTGTCCGTCGGCCGGATTCAGCTCGCCATGCCGAAGAAATGCTGCCGGTAGCGCGGCGCCACGTCGTCCACCCGGAGCATCAGCGGCAGGTCGGCCGTGTTGAAGGCGACGTCGAGCGCGGGTGGTCCGAGCAGGCGCGCGCCGCAGCGCAGGTAGCCCTTGATGAGCGGCGGAGCGGCCGGCGGCGGCGTGTCGCTGTCGGCATCGCTGTCGGGCTCGGCGTCCAGCGGCAGCGCGATGCGCGGCTCCACGCGCCAGCGCTCTTCCACCAGGTGGGTACGGCACAGCCGGTGCCACAGCCGCGCGGCGCTCGCGCCCTGGTCGTCCAGGCCGATGCTGGCGCAGCCGATCATGGTGTCGAGCGCGTGGTCGACCATGTACTGCCCCAGCGCGGCCCACAGCGCCATGATGACGCTGCCCGAGCGCCAGTCGGCGTCCACGCAGGAGCGGCCCAGCTCCAGCGCGTTGCCGCGCAGCGGGGCGAGCGGGGAGAGATCGAACTCGGTATCGGTGTAGAAGCCGCCGGCCCTGCGTGCGGCGCCCGGCGTGAGCACGCGGTAGGTGCCGATGAGCGGGCCGGGCCCGTTCACCGGGTCGACCGAGCGCACCAGCAGGTGGTCGCAGTAGCTGTCGAAGCGGTCGGCGTCGAGGCCGGGCGGGGTGCCTTCAGGCGGCGTGAGGTGCGCGCCCATCTCCAGTGCGAACACCCGGAAGCGCAGGCGCTGGGCGTCGCGCACATCGTCCTCGCAGTCGGCCCAGCGGGTTTCCAGCGCGGGCATGGCGGCGGGCGAAGTGAACGAACGGTCGGGCTGGGCTTGCGAAGAGGCGATGTGCATGTGCGTGTGGCCACTCAGTTGGAGGGTGGATAGCGGCCGACCAGGCGGTTCTGCCGCCGGTTGAGCCGTGCGAGCGCGAGCAGGCCGATGGGCCGCACGCCGGCCTTGCGCTGCGCCGCGCCAATGGCGAACAGCAGCCGCTGCTTGGCGAAGACCATGCGCAAGCCCTGGATCACGCCGATGTCCGGGTCCCAGGCCTCGATGGCCTCGGAGCCCGCGCCGTTGACTTCCATGATCGTGAAGCCGCGCCCGGCGGCGAGTTCGCGCAGGCTCTCGTAGCGCACGTCGAAGCGGCCGAAGCGGAAGTCGGGCATGTCGCGCGCGACGGCGTCGACGGCGCGCACCAGTTCGGCGGTGATGAGCGCCGCGGCGTCGCGGTAGAGCCCCCCGACGCGGGTGGAGCCGATGGTGGCAAGCCGCACCTGCTGCCCGGCCGCCGGCACGCTGCCGAACGGTACGCTGCATTCGTGGCGCGGCGAGCGCGCGATGCGGCGCGCCCGCACGTCGGCCGCCACGAGCTGGGCCACCGTGCTGCGGCCGTCGCCCGTCACGCGAGGAAAGTAGCGCAGCGCCAGCCCGACGATGCGGCCTTCGCCGGTGACCGGATCGCGCGCGTAGAAGATGCCGGCCTCGCCATCCTGCGGCAGGTAGCGCTGCAGCACCACCGTCTCGCCATGAGGAAAGACCGCCAGGTACGCCAGCAGGGCAGCCATGTCCGGCAGCAGGCGCACGCCGTAGCCGCACAGGCCGAGGTCGGGCTTGGCGACCAGCGGGAAGCAAAGGCCCTCCGCGGCGATCGTTTGCCGCAGCGATTCCTCCGTCGCCGTGTCGTCGTTGAACACCGCGCAGTAGTCGGCCGTGACCGAGCGCGCCAGCGGCCCCATGCCCCGGAAGTATTCGAGCTTGCCTTCGCCCGCCATGCCGCCCGAAGTGATGTGCGGATTCGCCGCGCAGGGCACGGTGGCGCCGCCATGGCGCAGCGAGAGCCACAGCCACTGCACCACCAGCGGCACGCAGATGAGCCACTTGGGCATGCGCTCCAGCACGCTGCATTCGCGCACCACGGCCAGCCGCGAGGCTTCGGCGCCGCCAAGCTCCAGTTCCGCGGCCATCACCCGGCCTCCGGCCTGCGCGTGGCGACAAGGCCCACGGCGGCGATGCGGTCGATGTGCGCGTACACCGGCCGCTCCAGCTCCTCGCCGAACACGTCGGGGTCGATCTCGGCGTACGACCACTCGAAGGCGGGCGCCGCCAGCAGTGGCCGTATCTCGGCGAGGAAGGGGTCTTCGCCGTCGACCATCGCCACGCCGGTGTAGAGCAGCAGCTGCCCGCCCGGTGCCAGCCGCTTCAGCGACTCGGCCGCGATGCGCGCGCTCAGCGCCCGCCCGAGCCGCGCGCCGCCGTGGCGGTAGGCGCGCTGGGCGGCGTCGTCGAGGTAGGGCGGGTTCGACACGATGAGGTCGAAGTCGCTCTCGACGGCCGAGAGTGCATCGCCCTGCGCGAGCGCGACCTCGACGCCCGCCGCCTCCGCGTTGACGGCCGTGTACTGCAGCGCGAGCGGGTTGATGTCGTTCATCACGATCGTCGCGGGCGTGCCCGTGGCGGCCAGCGCGCGCGCCACCGCGATGCCGCCCGCGCCGCTGCCGCAGCCCACGTCGAGCACGCGCAGCGGCTTGCGTTGCGCCTGATGCCGGTCCAGCGCATGCCGGATGAAGCGCGCGAAGCGGCTGGTGTCGGGGCCGAAGAACACGGCGTTCTCCTCGACCGTGGGGTAGGCCGAGTGAAGGAACAGGTCGTCCCCCAGGCTGGCGATGCGCACCGTGCTGCGCAGCAGCGATCCGGTGCGACGCACGATGCCGGCATGCTCCATGGCGGCCAGCAGTTCCGGCGGCACCGCGCGGGGCTCGAACGACAGGTTCCAGCCGAAGATGTCGCGCAGCGTGGCGCCCGGCTCGCGCCCGCGCCGGGCGAGCACGCGCTGGTGGGTGAGCGGCGTGACGGTGGTGAAGCGATAGCCCGTGCCAGCCACCTGCCGCAGCACATCGGCCGCGTTCATCATGCGGCCAGCTCCTCGGCCTCGCGCAGTTCGGCGCTGTAGCGCTCGAAGCAGCGCTCCCCGCAGGCCAGCCGCATCAGCGCCCCTTCGGCGATGAACTGCCCGCAGGACGGATCGGCCTCGACCAGCGGCCGGATCACCTCGCGCAGCCATGCGCGCGAGTGCGACACGTCGAGCGCCGCGTGCAGGTCGAAATAGGCGCGCGCGCGGGCGCTCAGCCCCAGGCGGCGCATGCCGGTGGCCACCAGCTTCACGCGCCCCGGGGCCGTGAGCTCGATGACGCCGAGCGCGCCGATGGAGTGGTAGGCGTAGCGCCGCGTGGTCGCCAGCGCGACCATGGTGTTGGCGAGCGCCAGCGACTCCCACACGGTGGTGTCGATGGCCGGATGCAGGTCGAGTTCGCGCACCATCTGCTCCAGCATCTGGCTGTGCATGGCGCTTTGCTTGCCGTGCCCCATCTCGTCCCAGAAATTGCGCGCGCACTCCAGCTTGGGCTGCGGCGGCAGCTTGACCTGCGTGCAGGCCAGCAGGTCCTCGAAGCCCGCTTCGCCCGCGGCCTCCTGCGTGAGGAACCATCGCATCTGCGCCAGCGTGGCTTCGCCGGCCAGCCAGTCGAAGAGCGGATGGTGCTGGCCCGGCCCGTTCTGCTCCAGCGACTCGAACCAGGCGACGAAGTGGGCCGCGTTGCCGGTGGAAGCCGATGCCGCCGCCTGCACGGTGGCGCGCAGGGCTTCGAGATGCTCGCCTTCCAGCAGGCGGCAGGCGTGCTCGTCGGCGAGCTCGTCCTTCCACCACGGCGAAGGAATGCCCGGCCTCAGCCGCACGGCGTTGAACCGCGCCAGGCGGCGGTGAAGCTGCGTGCTGGTGTCTGCGCTGGCGTCCGGGGTGTCGTCGGTGGACATGGCCGATCCTCGTCATCCGCTGGGCAAAGGGGCAGAGTGCGCCTTTGCGCGGCGGCTGTCCGTCAGACGGCGCCTACAGATTCGGCCCTGGTGGCCGGTGCGCGTAGAGAAACCGCTTCAGGTCGACCAGATGCGCGGCGTGGCCGCAGGCAGCTGCCACAGCTCGCCACGCCAGGCCTGCCAGACCTGCCGCAGCAGCTGCATCGCGGGCTCGACCACGGGCGCCAGCACGCGCAGCACCACCACCTCGGCATGCGGGCTGGTGGCACCGGCGCTCTCGGCCAGGGGGCTCCCCTCGAGCAGCGTGCGCGCATGCGCGAGCAGGGCATCGCGCCGGGCGCGCGCCACCGGCGAGCCCGCCACGAAGAAGAGCGACGCCATGCAGCGATGGCCGCCGAGGCCGATGGGGCTCTGCAGAAGCCGATGATCGGCCGCGTCGATGCGCCCGCGCTCCAGCCAGGCGCCGGGCACTTCGATGTGCTGCAGGAAGGAGCCTCGCTCGAAGGGCTGGCCGGCGTTGGGCAGGCCCAGCGCGGTCACGTCCCAGCCGATCAGCTCGGCGCCGGGCTCGACCTCGATGCCGAGCCGGTTTTCGGCCTGGCAGCCGCTGTAGCAGATGGCTTCGAGCGGCAGCCATTCGAGCCGCGCGCCTGCCGCAAGGCGGATGCGGGTGCGCTGCAGCGCCAGCTCGCCCTCGCTGCGGTAGAAGCGCGAGGCGCCGGGCGTGGTGATGAGCCCGTGGCTGCCATCGGCGCCCTCGATGTCGATGTCGAGCGTGTCGCCGCCCACCAGCCCGCCGGGCGGATGCACCAGCACGTTGTGGCAGACGGCATCGCCCTCGGGATAAAGGCTCTGCAGGATGCGCAGCGGGCCGTCATGGCGGAAGCGGGCGACGGTGCGGGCGGATTCCTGTTGGTAGGAGAGATGGAGACGGGCGTGCCAGGGCATTGAGAGAGTCTAGAGCGTGCCAGCCGAGCGGATTTTTCGTGGAACACCGCGGAACCGGCTTTGCCGGGCCGCAGGTGTTGCCCCCGGTAGGGGGTTGGCGAAGCGACACGAAGTGCGCGCAGCCTGGGGGCGAGTCCTATTTCCAGGCGCCGTCGTGGGCGGCGCTGGCTTCATCAATGAGAGCGGGGCCGATGCACTCGATGGGATGCGGCGAGGCGCGGAACACGTCGCGGCACGACAGCTCCGCATCGCGCTGGTCCTGCCGCTCGCCACGGAACACGCGCAGCCGTTCGGCGTCGATGCCGAACACCACGCGGCCGATGTTCGACCAGAAGATCGCGCCCGCGCACATCACGCAGGGCTCGCCCGAGGCGTAGAGCGTGGCGCTGGCGAGTTCCTCGCGCGAGAGCCCGCGCCCGGCCAGCGCGCGCAGCGCGTTGACCTCGGCGTGGGCGGTGCAGTCGCCGGTCTCGGTGTTGCTGTTGCCGGCCTCGGAGAGCACTTCTCCGGCGGCAGACACGATGACGCAGCCGAAGGGCCGGTTGCCCCTGCGCCGCGCCGCGTGCGACCACACGATGGCCTTGCGCAGGTAGCGGCCGTCGCGCTCGTCGAGGGCGGTCTCTGGCGGATAGAAGGTGCCGATGCTGTTGCTGTCGATGGAATCGTTCATGCCTTGGAGGATCTGGAAAGAGTGCGTTCGCTGCGCGATGGGAGCATCGAAGTGTTGAAGATGGCGTCGGACGCGGGCTTGACCTTCAGGCCGAAGACTTCGGCCACCTCGTCGACCTGCTGCTCCAGCGTGAGCTTCCTGATGTCGCCGAGGCCATGGCCCTGCGTGTCGGGTGCGCCGACGTACTGCGCGGTAATGCCCCAGCGCTCGAGTTCGATTTTCTCATCGAGGATGGGCTCGCGCTGCCGCATGGCCGCGATGCTCGGCGCCGGGTTGGCGAAGGTCTCGACGATGGCGCGGTTGCTCGCGCGCAGGAAGGCGGCCACCACCTTCGGGTTCTGCGCGATGAGGTTGCTGCCCGCGAGAATGGCGTTGCCGTACAGGTTCACGCCCGCGTCGGCGTACTTGAGCACCGACAGTTCCTCGGGCTTCATGCGCGCGAAGAGCGAGACGGCCGAGTCGTGGAAGTAGGTGGCGGCATCGACGTCGCCGCGCACCATCACGTTGTCGCGCGCGCTGAAGTCCGTGGTCTGCCACTGGAAGGCGTCGGCGCGCATGCCCTGCTTGCGCGCCACCAGCGGCCATGCGCGGCGCGTCGATTCGATGGCGGCGGCCGCGACCTTCTTGCCCGCGAGGCTCTTGAAGTCGCCGGTGATGCCGCGGTCCTTGCGGCCGATGATCGCGAACGGTGCGCGGTTGTAGTACTGGTAGACGGCCTGCACCATCGGCGTGCCGGGGTTCTGCGCGTTGAACTCGACCAGCGAGCTGATGTCGCCCAGCCCCAGCTGGTAGACGCCGCTGGCGATGCGCGTGATGGAGGCGACCGAGCCGGCGCCGGTGTCGATGCTCACGTCCAGCCCTTCGTCCTTGTAGTAGCCCTTGGCCAGCGCGAGGAAGAAGGGCGCGGTCTGCCCGTTGATGCGGAAGTCGAGCGTGAACTTGAGCGGGGTGAGCTTGCCGCCTTGCGCGAGCACGGCAGGAGCGGAGATGGCTGCGATGGTTGCGGTAGTGGCCGCGAGGAAGGATCGACGTTGCATGTGGGGCCTCGGAAGCTTCGTGTCTTGAATCCGGTCGCCGTTTCCCGGTGAAGGAAGAAGGGCGGCGGGCATTTCAAGAGCAATTTCCGGGCGGGCGCACAGTCGTGGTGCGTGCGCTGCTGAACGCTTCTACTCTTGGAGGCGGTGATGCACGAGGCATGCCAAGGGCTTTTGCTCGGGATTGGTCCCCGGGGCTTGGAGGCGTGGCCGGCCGCGCGCACAATCCGGGCGCGCAACTTGCAAGGCAGCTTGCGCAGAGTAGAAGCGTTCAGCCGCCGGCATCGCCGGGTCCAGGCAGGAAATTGCTCTTTCAGTTCGTCCCCACACGACCACAGAAGGAGTCCGCGCATGCTCGTCACCCGTCAACCCGTCTTCCGCAAGTTCTGGCATGCCGTCATGCCGCTCACCGAACTGGCCAACGGCCCGAAGCCCTTCAGGCTGCTGGGCGAAGACATCGTCCTCTTCATCGACTCGGACGGCCAGCCCGCCGCCTTGCGCGACCGCTGCTGCCACCGCACCGCGAAGCTCTCCAAGGGCTGGTGCGTGGACGGCGAAGGCCAGGCCTGCGGCACCGGCGCGATCCAGTGCGGCTACCACGGCTGGACTTACGACCGCAGCGGCCAGGTCATCCGCATCCCGCAGTACGAGGCCGACCGCAGGATCTCGCCCGAGTACCGCACCACCGCCTACCGCTGCACCGCGCGCTACGGCTACGCATGGGTGGCGCTGGAGGAGCCCATCGCCGACATCCCCGCCATTGCGGAGTTCGACGACCCGGGCTACCGCACCATCTTCCAGTTCTACGAAGAGTGGCAGACCAGCCCGATGCGCGCGCTGGAGAACTCCTTCGACAACTCTCACTTCAGCTTCGTGCACCGCGCCACCTTCGGCGTGGCTGCGAGCCCGAAGCCGAGCAAGTACGAACTGGTGGAGAACGACTCGGGCTTCTACGCCGAGACGATCATCGACGCGACCAACCCGGTGAAGTTCCACGCGATCAGCGGCGTGACCGACCCCATCACCACGCGCCACATGCGCAACGCGTACTTCCTGCCGTTCTCGCGCCGGCTCGACATCGAGTACCCCAGCGGCGTGCGCCACATCATCATCAACTGCTTCACGCCCATCGACGACGGCCGCATGCAGCTGTGCCAGTGGCTGTTCCGCAACGACACGGAGGCCGATTGCACCGCGCAGATGCTGATCGACTTCGACGAGGTGATCACGCGCGAGGACAAGGACATCCTCGAATCGACCGATCCCGACGCGCTGGTCGACACGCGCCGGCGCGGCGTGGAGTATTCGATGGAGTCGGACCGGCCCGGGATGCTGATCCGCAAGCACCTGATGCAGCTGCTTGCGAAGCACGGGGAGGCGGAGGTCTATCGCGGGATGGACGAGAACGCCGTGATTCCCATTGCGAAGGCTGCTTGAATTCGGGATCCGACCGCAGAAGAAAGACAAAAGTTACGCAGAAGTCGCAGAAGGGATCAAAAGAATTATTGCTTTTCCTTCTGCGATTTCTGCGTGGTTTTCGCGACTTCTGCGTTCTGGCCCCGCCTCCTCAGGCAGTGACTGAAGCAGGGCGCGGTTGCTGGACGCGCGACGAGCCCGATTCGTAGCGGTCCATCGCCAGGCCGTCGGTGCGGATCTCGGGGCGCTGGCCCATCACCATGTCGGAGATGAGCTTGCCCGAGCCGCAGGCCATCGTCCAGCCCAGGGTGCCGTGGCCGGTGTTGAGGAACAGGTTCGCGTAGCGCGTGCCGCCGATGATGGGGGTGCTGTCGGGCGTCATCGGGCGCAGGCCGGTCCAGAAGGTGGCGTTCGGCACGTCGCCGCCGGGGAACAGGTCGGTGACGACCTTCTCCAGCGTGGCGCGGCGGGCCGGGTTCAGGCGCAGGTCGAAGCCGCCGAGCTCGGCCATGCCGCCCACGCGGATGCGGTTGTCGAAGCGCGTGACGGCCACCTTGTAGGTCTCGTCGAGCACGGTCGACTGCGGCGCGAGCGATTCGTCGAGCAGCGGCACCGTGAGCGAGTAGCCCTTGACCGGGTACACCGGAATGTCCAGGCCCAGCGAGGCGATGGCGGCGCGCGAGTAGCTGCCGAAGGCCATCACGTAGCGGTCGGCCGTGAGGATCTTGCCAGTGGTGGTGCGCACGCCGGTGATGCGGCCGCCGTCGGTCTCGAGCGCGGCGATGGTCTGGCCGAAGCGGAAGTCCACGCCCAGGCCGCGCGCGATCTCGGCGAGGCCGCGGGTGAAGAGGTGGCAGTCGCCGGTCTCGTCGTTGGGCAGCCGCAGGCCGCCGGTGAGCCGGTCGCGCGCGCCGGCCAGCGCGGGCTCGACACGGGCGAGCGCATCGCGGTCGAGCAGTTCATAGGGAACGCCGCATTCCTCGAGCACCGCGATGTCGCGCTGCACCGCGTCGAGCTGGGCCTGCGTGCGGAAGAGTTGCAGCGTGCCGCCGGTGCGCTGCTCGTACTGCAGGCCGGTGTCGGCGCGCAGCTGCTGCAGGCAGCCGCGGCTGTATTCGGCCACGCGCATCATGCGCTCCTTGTTCACCGCATAGGCCTCGGGCGAGCAGTTGCGCAGCATCGCGGCCATCCAGCGCAGCTGGAACAGCGTGCCGTCGGGGCGGATCGACAGCGGCGCGTGCTTCTTGAACATCCACTTGATCGCCTTCAGCGGAATGCCCGGCGCGGCCCACGGCGTGGAGTAGCCGGGAGACACCTGGCCGGCGTTGCCGAAGCTGGTTTCCTCGGCGGGGCCGGCCTGCCGGTCGAGCAGGGTGACTTCGGCGCCCGAGCGGGCGAGGTAGTAGGCCGTGGTGGTGCCGATCACGCCGCCGCCGAGAACGATGACTTTCATGGTGTATTCGCCGATTCAAATGGAATGAATGGAATCTAAAGTCCTCAAGGCAGTGGATTCCACTGATTTACTCGATTCGGCAGTGGAATACACTGCCGCGAACCTTCCAAGGCCGCCCCCGGAGTGAAATGCCCGAACTCGACCGCATAGACCGCAAGATCCTCGACGTCCTGCAGCGCCAGGGGCGCATGTCGATGACCGAACTGGCCGAGCGCATCGGCCTGTCGGCCTCGCCCTGCGCCGAGCGCGTGAAGCGCATGGAGCGCGACGGCGTCATCACCGGCTACCACGCCCACGTGTCGCCCGAGGCGCTGGGCCGCACGCTGCTGGTGTTCGTGGAAATCAAGCTCTCGGCCAAGTCGGGCGACGTGTTCGACAAGGTTCGCAAGGAGCTGCTGCACATGCCCGAGGTGCTCGAATGCCACCTGGTGTCGGGCAGCTTCGACTACCTCGTGAAGGCGCGGTTGAGCGGCATGAGCGAATACCGCCACCTGCTGGGCGACATCCTCAAGAAGCTGCCGGTGGCGGCCGAGTCGCACAGCTACGTGGTGATGGAGGAAATCAAGGAAACGCTGATGCTGGCCGTGGACCGCTGAGCCGATGAGCAGCTACGAAGACGTGACCGACGTCACCATCCGCCCCTGGCGCCTCGAAGACTTCGATGCGGTGAAGGCCATCCTCGACGACACCTTCGCCGGCACCTGGCTGCCGCAGCTCACGCCCGAGGCCGCGAAGGCCTACCGCGACAGCGGCGCGCCGGTGGGCTACATCGACGAGAAGGGCCCGGCCTTCTTCGTGGCCGAGATCGACGGCGAGGTGGTCGGCATGGTGCACTGGGAGCACGATTTCGTGCATGCCCTGCACGTGCCGGCCGCACACCAGCGCAAGGGCATCGCCCGGGCCCTGATGGCCTTCGCCGAGGATGGCATGCGCGCTGACGGCGTGGCGCTGGCGCGCCTGGAGACCGACACCTTCAACACGCAGAGCCAGGGCTTCTATATCGCGCTCGGCTACCGCGAAGCCGACCGTTACCCCGATCTCGAATGGCACAGCGGTTTCACGACCATCCTGTACGTGAAGACGCTTTCTCCCCTTACCCCAACACACTCCCCGAGGACACACCCATGAGCATCTCGATCCGCCGCGACGGCATCACCGGCACGCGCCACATCCTGAAGATCCGCAACCACGAGATCCCGGTCGATGCTTCGCCCGCAGGCGGCGGCAGCGACGCCGGCCCGGAGCCGCACGACCTGTACGACGCATCGCTCGCGGCCTGCAAGGCGCTCACCGTGCTGATCTACGCGCGCCGCAAGGGCATTCCGGTGGAAGACATCGAAGTGGTGGTCGATCGCGACGACAGCGAGGAGCGCAAGGGCGTCTACCGCCTCAAGTCGGGCCTGCGCCTGAGCGGCAACCTCAGCGAGGCGCAGCGCGACGAACTGCTGCGCGTGGCCGGCAAGTGCCCGGTGCACAAGCTCATGACCGAGGTGAAGACCGAGATCGAGACCGGCTGGGCGGAGTGAGCCGGCTCCGGCCGGCCCATTACTTTGCGGACCCTGTCCGCGTGCGCGCGGCCTCCACGCGCTTCGCATGGCGGCCGCCCCAGTCGGCCAGCGGCGCGAGCGCCGCATTGAGCGTGCCGCCCAGCTTCGTCTGCGAGTACTCCACGCGCGGCGGCACTTCGTGGAACACCTCGCGGTGGACGATGCCGTCGGTCTCCATCTCGCGCAACTGCTGGATCAGCATCTTCTCGCTGATGTCGGGCAGCGCCCTCTTCAGCTCGCCGAAGCGCAGGGGCTGCACGTGCAGCTCCCACAGGATGACGGCCTTCCACTTGCCGCCGATCACGTCGAAGGCGCAGCCGATGCCGGAGGTCTTCCTTGATTTCATCTCGATCCACTGGTGAATGCCTGCATCCGTGGCAGGCGGGTGGACATGTGCTCGCCATCCATCCTGGCTCAGGCCCATGTCATGAACTGGATGGCGCGCAGCACTTCGGCCTCGCGCTCCATGATGAAGTCGCCGTGGCTGGCATTGTCCAGCGTCAGGCGGTTCGTGGTTCTGAGCGAAGCTGCGAGCCGGTTCGAGTCCGAGATGCGTCCGCGGCGGAAGATGCTTATGTAGTCAGCGACGCTTTCTTGTGTCTTGGCATCCAGCGGCAGTTCCAGCCATGGAAACATGTCGCGGGGCTGCGAAGGCAGTGCAGTGACCACCAGCGAAGGTGCGCGCACTGACTCGTAGTCGGGCGAATAGGAATGGGCGGCTGTTTCCATGGCGTCATTCACTTCAGAGGGGGTGCCGGGACTCACGCTCCCATCGGCAAGAATTTCGAGGCTGTCGCGCAGGTTCGCTTCCTGCACGGGGCCCCAATTCTTCGATATCCGGCGGGCGAATGCGATGGCGGCCTGCAGCGAGCGCGCGTCTTCCTGGGTCGGCTTGGGCTCCTCGAGCAGAAGGTTCTTCGGGGGCTCTTCGCCGACGCTGTCCGGGGTCGCCGTGTAGTCGAAGGTCGTGTCGAGGTAGATCAGGCCCTGCGTCCGCTCGGGATACAGGCCTGCGAAGCGGGTGAGTTCGTTGCCCGCGATCGAATGGCCTCCGAGCACCGCCCGCTGAACGCCAAGCGCGTCGAGCACTGCCTTCAGGTCGGCGACGAGCGTATCGACGTCGTAGTACTGCGTGGCGGTCTTCTCGGGCAGCGGTTTGTCCGAGAGCCCATAGCCACGGCGGCTGGTCGCGATCACGCGCGACCTTGCGGACAGTCCGGCAGCAAGGCCGTCGAAGCTGCGTGCATTGGCACCGAGTCCGGGCAGAAACACGAAGACCGGGCCGCTGTTGCGGGATGGCTGCCAGTCGCGTACCTGCAGCGAGACGTCGGGGGAGTTTGATACCTTCAGGCGGAGGTCGATGACCGATGCCTTGATCTCGCCGCCATCGTTTGACGTGCTCGTGCCGCCAGCGGCCGCGGGGGTGGCCGGGGTGGCGCTCGATTGGGCGCCGGGTGCGGCGGGTGGAGGCGCGGCAGGGCTCTCGCCCAATCCCGCTCCGGTCCCTGGGCCGATGACGGCGCCGCCGTGGCTGCCGCCACCTCCGCAGGCAGCAAGCCCGGCGGCGCTGCCAAGCGCGATGACATGAAGAATTTCCCTTCGTCGCAGGAGACTGAGATTGTTGCGGTCGGGAGTGGCAGGCGGGGTGTGTGGTGGATTCATTTCAATACTCCATTCGATGGGGGTGGGGCGATCGCCGCAGTGTCCCGGCCGCACCTGAAGACCTGCTTCGGTGTTCATGAAGATTTCCTGAAGTGCGGCCACATTGCTTGGCAGATACTTCCGCCACATTCCGGGGACGGAGTGTTCAGTTCACGTGGAGGCTCATGAATCTCTTGCTTGTTGAGGACGACCTTGACCTCGGCAACGGCGTGCGCATCGCGCTGGCCAATCAAGGCATGGACGTGGTGTGGGTGCGCAGGCTCGAAGACGCGCTGCGCACGCTCGAAGGCGGCACCTTCGACATGGTGCTGCTCGACCTCGGCCTGCCCGATGGCGACGGGCTCGACCTGCTGTTCCGCCTGCGCCGCGACCGCCAGATGCTGCCGGTGCTGGTGCTCAGCGCGCGCGACGCGCTCAACGACCGGCTGCGCAGCCTGGACGACGGCGCCGACGATTACCTGGTCAAGCCCTTCGCGCTGGCCGAGCTGCTGTCGCGCGTTCGTGCGCTCGCGCGCCGCAGCTACGGCTTCAACGACGAGACCATCCGCATGCGCGGGCTGGCGCTGCACGAGCCCACGCGCGGCGTGATCGTCGACGGGGAGCCCGTGGAGCTCTCGCGCTGCGAGTTCGACCTGCTGGCACTCCTGCTCAAGCGCACCGGCCGCGTGGTCACGCGCCGCGTGATGGAAGAGCAGGTGCTGCCCGGTGGCCAGGCCAACGGCAGCAATTCGCTCGAGGTGCACATCTCCAACCTGCGCAAGAAGATCGGCCAGGGCTACATCCGCACGGTGCGTGGCATCGGCTACGTGATCGACGTGCAATCGCTGGCGCGGAGCACGCAGAAATGATTCAGGCGCTGGCGCAGCGCTGGAAGAACTGGAAACAACCTTCCCTGATGCGGCGCCTGCTGCTTGCGCAGATGGGCGTGGTCGCCCTGCTGTGGACCATGGCCATCGCGCTTCTGCTGTACGACTCCTACGAAGACCCCGAGCTGCTGAAGTTCGAGAAGATCTTCCAGACGGTGATTTCCATCGCGAAGAACACCGCCGACCGGCCCGACAAGCAGCAGGAGACGCTCGCCGCCTTCGACGCCGCGCTGCTCGAAACCATCGGCGACGGCGATGCGGCCTCCGACACCTCGCCCGTCATGCAGGTGTGGCAGGGCGACAGGCTGGTCTACCGCTCGACGGCGGCCGTGCCCGTCATCCTCAACACCGCGCCGAACCTTATCGAGACCGTGAAGGCGGGCAACCGCGAGTGGCGCGCGCGCACGATCGCCTCGCCCGACTCCGACATCCGCGTGATGTTGGCGGAGCCCAGCGTCTGGCGGCTCACCGTCACCGTGATGTATCGCGGCTACTACCTGCTGCCGCTGGTCATCAGCCTGCCTTTCCTGGTGTTTCCCGCATGGCTTTCGGTGCGCCTCGCGCTGCGGCCCTGGCGCCGCGTGAGCCAGGAGACCGCCGAGCGCGGGCCGGCCGACCTCACGCCGCTGTCGTACACCCCGCCGCACAAGGAGCTGCAGCCGCTGGTGCAGAGCATCAACAGCCTGCTGCAGCGGGTGCGCGACAGCACATCGCGCGAGCGCAGCCTGATCGCAGACGCCGCGCACGAGCTGCGGACGCCGCTGGCCGCGATGCGCGTGAACGTGGAGGCACTGAAGGAGCAGAGCACCGACGAGCACCAGCGCGAGCTCATGGGCAACCTGCTGCGCAGCAACGACCGCGCGGCGCGCCTTGTGGGGCAGCTGCTGCAGCTGATGCGCAGCGACGCGGTCTCGGACAACACCCTGCCCGTGATGCTGTCGCTCGACGCGCTGGTGCAGGACCGGCTGGCCATGATCGAGAGCCTGGCCAGCTCGCGCAACATCGAGCTCGAGCTGGTCTGCGAAGACCGCGTGCCGGTGCTCGGCGAGCGCGAAAGCCTGGTTTCGATGATCGACAACCTCATCAACAACGCCATCAAGTACAGCCCGCCCGACGGTACGGTGGTCGTGCATGTGTCGCGCGATGGCGAGCAGGCCCTGCTGACGGTGGCGGACCAGGGCCCCGGCGTGCCGGCCGCGCTGCGCGAGCGGGTGTTCGACCGTTTCTTCCGCAACCCCGACCAGAGCCAGAGCGGCAGCGGGCTGGGGCTGGCCATCGTCAAGTCGGTGGTCGACCGGCACGGCGGCGAGGTGGCGCTGGGCGAAACCGCGAGTGGCGGCCTGCTGGCCACCGTGCGCCTGCCGCTGGCTACCGCCGATGCGCCGCAACCCATGCTGTGCAGCTGAAACGTTCGCCGGTGCATGGCAAAAAGGGGCCGAAGGGCATAAAGGGCGTGGTCAGCCCCGAATTGGGGCGAGGAATTACACTACCCGGCGCTGTTTACAGGACACTTTCCCATGAAGTGGGTCATTCTTGCCATCTTCGCGCTCAGCGCGCTCTACGTTCATTTCCGCGGCCAGGTACGGCATCGTTTCTTCAGGCAGCTCTCTGATCACTCGACCTTCCTGGCGCCGCTGAACGTCTTCATGTACCTTTTCTCGAAGGTGCCGGGTACGCCCTACCTGTCGCCTGCCGAGTTCCCCGAGATGCGCGTGCTCGAGGAAAACTGGGAAGTGATCCGCGAGGAAGCGCTGGCCATGCGCAACGGCGGCAGCATCAAGGCGTCGAGCCAGTTCAACGACGTGGGCTTCAACTCCTTCTTCAAGAGCGGCTGGAAGCGCTTCTACCTGAAGTGGTACGACGATGCGCACCCCTCGGCCGCCGTGCTGTGCCCGCGTACCACCGAGCTGCTGAAGGGCATCGGCACCATCAAGGCGGCCATGTTCGCCGAGCTGCCGCCGGGCAGCCGCCTCGTGCGCCACCGCGATCCCTTCGCCGGTTCGTTGCGCTACCACCTGGGCCTGTGGACGCCGGGCGTCGAGGGCTGCTACATCGACGTGGACGGCCAGCGCTACCACTGGCGCGACGGCGAGGCCGTGGTGTTCGACGAGACCTACATCCACTACGCCGAGAACACGACCGACCACGACCGCGTGATCCTGTTCTGCGACATCGAGCGCCCGCTGAAATACCGCTGGGCCAGCGCGGTCAACCGCTGGTTCGCGAAGAACCTGCTGGCAGCCGCCGCGTCGCCCAACGATGCCGGCGACAAGACCGGCGGCATCAACCGCGCGTTCAAGTACATCTACCAGATCCGCGTGGTCGGCAAGCGCCTGAAGGCCTGGGACAAGCGCGTGTACTACCTCGTGAAGTGGGCCATCTTCGGCGGCCTGGCGCTCTGGATCTTCTGGTAAGGGCTCAGGCCTCGTTCCATGCCAGCCGGGCGCGCGCGGTGCCTGCCTGGCTCACGACGGCCGCCAGCAGCGTGCCGCCGAGCACGTCGAGCAGCACATGCTGGCGCGTCGCCAGCGTCGAATAGACGATTCCCAGGGCCCACAGCACATTGAGCACGCGCACCCAGGCCGGCGCGCGCACCTCGCGAAGCTGACGCTGCAGCAGCACCGCGGTGAACACAGCGAAGGCCACGTGCAACGACGGGAAGGCATTGCCGCCCGCGTCGGCGTTCTTGAGGAACATCAGCGACGGGTATTGAGCCCAGTCGACCGCGAATGCCGGCACCGTCGTCGGAAAGAACCAGAAGACCACCAGGCCCATGCCCGCCATCAGTGCGGCATCGCGCGCACAGGCGCGCAACTCGGCCCAGTCCTTGGCGAAGGCGGGCGGCAGCGAGATGTAGAACCACAGCGAGCCGTACAGGAGCATCGCCTCGTCGCTCACGCCCACCCAGTGATCGAGCGCGGTGAGCGGCATCACGGTGGGCGGCGTCGGCGGGTTGTGCATCACCCAGAAGTAGAGGACGAAGAAGCCCGTGATGCCCGCCGTGGTGCCGATCATCTTCGCCACCCAATGCGTGGCGATGCGACGGCCCACTGCCCCGTACCAGGGTGTAGGACACGAGGAGGGGAAGGGTGAGGAGGGCGCGGCGCGACGGGTCATCGGCGTTGCAGCTTATGCAACTGCATTGCGTGAACATTGCGCCGGTTGCAAAAAAGTCCTCTCCTAGAATGGCCGGCCCTGGCCTCTGCCAGGCCTTTCACTGGTCTCCCTTTTCTACGTACTCCCATGCGAATCCTGCTCGTCGAAGACGAAGTCGATCTGGCTCAAGCCCTGGCCTCGGCGCTGCGGCAGAACCAGGCGGTGGTCGACGTGGCGGGCTCGCTGCGCGAAGCCGAAGACGCGGCGCTGTCGGCGCAGCACGACGTGATCGTGCTCGACCGTGGCCTGCCCGACGGCGACGGCCTCTCGCTAGTGGCCTTCCTGCGCCAGAACGACATTCCCGCCGCCGTGCTGGTACTCACAGCCATGACCGACGTGGCGGAACGCGTGCTGAGCCTCGACGGCGGCGCGGACGACTATCTCGCCAAGCCCTTCTCCATGGACGAGCTCATGGCGCGCGTGCGTGCGCTGGCGCGGCGCCCCGCGGTGCGTGCGAACCTCGTCATGACGCTGGGGCAGCTGCGCTTCGACCATCACACGCGGCAGGCCCATGTCGGCGAAGAGTGCCTCACCCTGCCGCGCCGTGAGCTGCTGGTGCTGGAAGCGCTGCTGGAGCACCGTGGCCGTACCGTGCTGCGCGAGGCCATGCAGGACCGCGTGTACGGCCATGCGGACGACATCCAGTCGAACGCGCTCGACACGCACGTCTCTCGCCTGCGCTCCAAGCTCGACAAGGCCGGTGCGCAGGTCGAGATACATGCCATCCGCGGCGTGGGCTACCTGATCTGCGCGGCCCGCCCCGGCGGCATGACGGTCGCATGAGACAAGGCCTGCTCTCGCTGCGCTGGCAGCTGATCTGGAGCCTGATCCTCCTGCAGGTGGTGGTCGGCACGCTGGTGATGGGTGGCTTTCTCGGCCTGGCCTGGGTGCTGGGCCGCGTGGTCGACGAGACCGGGCAGGAGACCATCACGGCCATCCAGCGCGCGCTGGTGCGCGGCCCCGACGGAAAACTGGCGATCGAGCCCACGCCGGAGGTTCAGCGCCTGCGGGAGGCCGATCCTCCTTTCTGGTTCATCGCGCGTGACAGCCATGGCGCGGAGTTGCGCAACGGCGACGTGCCTCCCAGCTACGCCAGGCTCTTCGATTCGCTCGACGGCATGGAGCGCATGGCCATCAACCCCGAGAGCGACAACACCCGGCCCAAGGCTCGTTTCGATCGCGTGGAAACGCGCGCGGGCCTGGTGGCTGTGATGACGCAGACGGGCAGCCCCCTGACCGTGAAGAACACGCTCAAGGGCACCGCCATCGCCTTCCTTTTCCTGGTGGCGCCGATGGCGCTGGTGACCTGCCTCGGCGTGATCCTGGCCACGCCCTTCGTCGTGAAGCGCGGCCTCAAGGGCGTGGTGGCCACGGCCGAGCATGCCGAGAGCATCGACGTGCACGAACGCACCACGCGGCTGCCGCTGGCCAATGTGGCGAGCGAGATCCGCCCGCTGGTCAACGCCGTGAACCGCGCCTTCGACCGGCTCAACGAAGGCTACGACCGGCAGGAGCGCTTCCTGGCCGACGCTGCGCACGAGCTGCGCACGCCCATCACCACGCTGCAGATCCATCTCGAAGGCCTGCAGGACGGCCCGCTCAAGGTGAAGCTCCTGCAGGCCTCGGCGCGGCTCGCCACGCTTGCCGAGCAGCTGCTCGACCTGCAGCGGCTGGACCATGTGGCGGTGCAAGACCGCCAGCAGGTCGACCTGAAGGCGCTGTGCGAGCGCGTGGCGGGCGACATCGCGCCGCTGGCCATCATGAACCGCTGCACGCTGTCGGTGGAAGCGCCGAAGCCACTGTGGGTGCGCGGCGATGCGCCCTCGCTGGAGCGCGCGCTGAGCAACCTGATCCAGAACGCCATCGAGCACGGCGGGCAGGGCTGCGACATTCAGGTGCGGCTGTGGGAGCCCTCGGGCTTCGAGGTGCTCGACTCCGGCCCCGGCATTCCCGAGGCCGATCGCGAGCGCGTGGTGGCGCCATTCCACCGGCTGGTGCCGCGCGGGCGTGGCGCGGGGCTGGGCCTGCATCTGGTGGCCGAAGTGGCGCGCCTGCACGGCGGGCAGCTCACGATCGGGTCCAGCGAATCGGGTGGAGCGAAGATGCGGCTGGAGCTGAATCTCGACGCATGAAGATCTGCCCACCATGAACGCCATCGACCGGCTGCCCGAACCCACGAACCTCGCCAGCGCGCAAGCGCTCATCGCGCGCTTGCAGGCAATGCTCGATGCCGAAGGGCTTGCGATGCGCGCGCCGCCGCCCGAGCCCACTACTTGCTGCGGGCGAGGCTGCAACGGCTGCGTGTGGGAAGGATGGCTGGCCGCCGTGGCCTACTGGCGCGACGAGGCCTCGCTGCTGCTCGGTTGACGGCTCGAACGATGCCGGCATAGAGGGTCGGGCGCACGTTGCTGAACAGCATCTGGCTGCTAGGCCCGGGCGGGCTTGCCCGCCGGCCGCCGCCGCGTGAGCGCCAGGTTGGCCGTCATCATGGCCGCGACCAGCGTGACCAGCCACGAGAAATAGACCCACAGCAGGAACATGGGGAGCACCGCAAATGCTCCATACAGCGCCTTGTACGTAGGCATCTTGACGAGGTAGGTGGTGAAGCCGCGCTTGCCCAGCTCGAAGGCCATGCTGGCAATCAGGCCGCCCGCGAAGGCGTCGCGCAACCGCACCTTGGTGTTCGGAACGAGGTAGAACATGCTGGTCAGTGCAGCCACGCCAAGCACGAGCGGCCCGAGGTCGAGCACGACGGCAAGCGAGGGTGGCAGTGTGCGATGAGCCCCATGGAAACGCCCAGGAATACGACGATGAACGCCAGGCTTGCGGCGACCTGGGGCAAGCGTTCTTTTCTGGCGCGATCGATGGTCAGGCGGGTCAGGGCAAACATGTGTCGCTGAAGCAGGAGGAGTCGAACGGTTTCGCGGGCGCAGGGACCGCCGCCGCTGCAGCCGATCGTCGGTCCGACGGCAGTCTCGTGCGGATCGCATCCCCGTTCGATCATCCAGAGGAAGTCTGCAACCGAGGCCTCCCACCTTGCGTCAGCTCCTGGACTTCGCGTATTCCTCCGCGCTCATCATCTCCAGGCCGACGAACGGGGCATCGCCTTCGACCCATGCGTCGTGACCCGGCGGAATGGTGTACGACATGCCTTCCTCGATGACGGTCTGCGAGCCGTCATTCATCTGCACGGTGATCCGGCCGGAAACCGCGTACCCGACGTGAGCCGCCTGGCAGCTGTCCGTGCCCACGACCGGCTTGATGCACTTCGACCAGCGCCACCCGGGCTCGAACCTGAAGCGTCCGAGCGTGTAGCCCTCGAGGCGGACCACTTCGACCCGGGTCTTCTCGGGCTCGCGAACCTCATCCGGTTCGTCATGGGATTTCGTCTGAAGCTTGTTGACATTCATCGGACTGGTCATCGCTACTCTCCTTGCACGAGTGAGCAACTGGTCCGCGGCAGCCTCGTGCCGAACCGCACGTGAACCATTGAATATTAGTCTCGGGTAACGCTTGCGGTGACCTATTTTTCGCGACTGCACGATGGCGCTCGGTCACAGGAAATCTTCGTCCACCACCAGCGACAGCACCGACCAGCGCAGCCGCTGGGCCCAGTTCGATTCCGGCTCCCGATGCAGCACCCAGCGGCGTCCGTCGCGCAGGAAGCTCCATTGCAGGCTGCCTCGCATCGGCGTCTCGCTCACGGTGAAGCTCGCGGGCATGCGCATGCGATGGATCAGGTCCGCCAGCTCGCTTGCAAGCGCGGGACTGTCGACGATCAGGCCCAGTTCGGTGTTGCAGTGCGCCGAGCGCCGGTCCATGTTCATCGACCCCACGTAGAACCAGCGCCGGTCTACCACCGCGAGCTTGGCGTGCAGGCGGCCGAGCGAGCCGCGGCCGCTTTCGGTGTCGCTCCAGGCCGGTTGCGGTTCGCCGGCCGGCATCAGCTCGTACAGCGCGGCGCCCATCTGAAGCAGCGTGCTGCGGTAGCGCGCGTAGCCGTAGTGCACCAGCGGCTCGTCGGTGGTGGCTAGCGAGTTGGTCATCACCGACACGCTCGCACCCTCGCGGCTCGCATGAGTGAGCGCCTCGATCATGCGGGGCATGGGTACGAAGTAGGGCGAGACGACGAGCACCTCGGAGCGTGCGGTGCGCAAGAGGTCGAGGTTCGCGGCCATGACCGCGCCCTCTCGGCCTTTCGGCGTTCCGGCTTCTTCGACGCTGCCGCCGGCATCGCCCGCGAGGAGGCCTTGCACCACTGCGTCCGCCACCACGCGCACCTTCGCGGGAACCAGCTCGACCCGCCCCTGCGCGAGCTGCGCGCCGACCGGACCGCGCCCCAGCGCGTCGCGTTCGCCGGCGGGGGGCATCAAGCGCCCGAGATCGTGCACCAGTGCGGAGAAGCGTTCGCGCGCATGGGCCGGCGCCGGACGGTCTGCGGCCGCGATGGCCTCGAACGGGTACGACAGCGGTCCGTTCCAGAATGCATCGAAGCTCGCCGACAGCGCCCGCACCGCCGGCCCGGCCAGCAGTGCGTCCATGTCGATGAAGTTCGCCGGCTTGCTGCGCCCGAAGTATTCGTCGGCAATGTTGCGCCCGCCCGTGATGGCGAAGCTGTTGTCGGCAATGAAGAGCTTGTTGTGCATGCGCCGGTTCACGCGGCCGATCTCGTGCAGCGACAGCAGCACACGCGTGCGCAGGCCGCCGCTGCGCACCGGCAGCGGATTGAAGACGCGCACCTCCACGTTGGCGTGCGCAGCCAGCCCGGCCAGCAACTCGTCTTCTCCGCCCGCGTACAGGTCGTCGACCAGCAGGCGCACACGCACGCCGCGTCGAGCCGTGTCGCGCAGTTCGCGCAGGAACTGGCGGCCCGAGGTGTCGTTGGCCACCACGTAGTACTGCGCATCGACGGTATGCCGTGCGGCCCGTGCGAGCGCGATGCGCGCGTCGAGGGCCTGGTCACCGCTCGGCAGCAGGCGCACGCCGGACACATCGGATATCCCGGGCATCGCGCCGTCCGGGTCCGGCAGCGACGCGGCGGCGATGCGTGCGAGCGCGCTGTCCCCGACGTCCGTGCGTGCCTGCGACGCGACCCGGTGCACGTTGCCGGGCAATGTGGCGCAGCCCGCCAGCAGCGAGACCGCGGCCATGGCCGCGGCGCACAGAGCGCGGGCGAACACCGCGTGGTGGAGCGCCAGGAGGCAGAACCGGTACGCAAGGGGCTCCCATGCGGTACGCAGCGCGGCGAATGACTTCGGGGTGTTCATGGCGGTCCTCGGTGCATCGGATGCAAAGTGGCGATCGATGCAGCCAGTCTTCCGCGCGGCGCCCGCCGCAACAATTGAACGCAGCGCCTAGTCTCCGGCGCGGTGCCGGCGTGGCCATCCGACTAGGCCGTTGGTGTAGGTGCGCGCACTCGCTTATTGGGTTGCTTTGCGCTAACCTGCATTCAGGACGGGGAGAGCCACCGTAGACGCGAGGTCTGTATGAAGGTTCTTCTGGTCGACGACCACGAGATCGTCTGGAACGGCACCCGACTCCTGCTGGAGCGAATGGCCGCCGAGATCGAACCCGGCCGTCCCTTTCATTTCGAAGCGGTGCGGGACGCCGAGGAGGCTTGCCAGCTGGACCCCGCCGGTGTCGACCTGCTGCTGCTCGACTACCACCTGCCCCGACTCTCCGGGCTCGCCGCGCTCAAGGCCGTGAAGGCGCACTTCGAGGCCGCGCCCGTGTGCATGCAATCGGCGGAAAGCTCGCCGCAGCGCGTGCGCGAGGTCATCGAGGCCGGCGCGGCCGGCTTCATTCCCAAGTCGTACCGGCTCGAGGACATGGAGGCCGCCCTGCGGGTGGTGCTGCGCCACCGGATCTACCTGCCGGCCGAGTTCGTGCTGGCCGACGACGTGACCCGCGCGCGCGACCCCGACGAGCTGCCGCGCGAGGATCTGGCCGGCTTCCTGCGCGTCGAGCTGTCGCCGCGCCAGCGCCAGGTGCTGGCGCTGGCGATGCGGGGCATGCCGGTCAAGCTGATCGCGCGCCAACTGCTGATCGCCGAGGGCACCGTGAAGGTGCACCTGTCGATGGTCTACCGCGCGCTTGGCGCGCGAAACCGCACCGATGCCATGTGCCGCGTCTTCGACGCGCAGGCGGCATGGGCGCTCGAGGCCGCCTGAACATGCCGGCCGCGCCCGACGAACTGGACGAACGGCGCCTGCAGGTGGTCGCCGAGCAGGCCGTGGGGTTGCGCTGGCAGATCCTGCTCACCGCCGTCGTCGTTGCGGCCATCGTCTGGCGCGACGTTCCGGCGCCTTGGGTGCTCGGCTGGTTCGCGGCGGTGATCGCCAGCCGCGAGTGGCGTGCCGCCGCGCTCGCGCGCATGGCCGCCGACCGGGCGCGCCCGATCGCCGCGCGGCTGCGCGCCACCGTTCGCTGGAACGTGCTGATCGGCGCCTGCAATGGCTCCGCGGCGCTGTTCATGACACGGCTCGATCCGACGCTGGATGCGGTCCTCACGATGATCCTTGTGTCCTGGGGCGCGGGCGCCGTTTCCACCAGCGCGACCGTGATGCCCGCCTTCCTGGCCTACGCGGGGCTGCTCTTCGTGCCCACGGCGGCCATGTGGCTGATGGCCGGCGGCTGGCTCGGCTGGGGCGTGGGTGCGCTGGTGCTGATGTTCTTCGGCGTGCAGACGCGCTTTGCCCGGCGCAACCTGCAGACCTTCGAGGAGTCGTTCGGCATCCGCGCGGAGAACCAGGCGCTGGCCACATCGCTGGAGTTCGAGCGCGCGCAGCTCGCCATCGCCCGCGATCAGGCGGTGCGCGCCAACAACGACAAGAGCCGCTTCCTGGCCGGTGCCAGCCACGACCTGCGCCAGCCCCTGCAGGCGATGGCGCTCAACGTGGGGGCGCTGCGGCACGTGGCGATGGCGCCCGATGCGCGCGCGATCGTCGAAGTGGTCGACAGCAGCCTGGAGCAGTTGCGCGCCATGCTCGATGCCTTGCTCGACGTCTCGAAACTCGATGCCGGCGTGGTGGTGGCCCAGCCCCAGCCCGTGCGGATCGACCGGCTGCTGACGGCCGTGATGGCCAGCTTCGGCGCCGCGGCGGCGGCGCGCCAGATCGGCCTGCACACCACCTGCCCGCCCGGCCTGGAGGTGCGCACCGACCCCGACCTGCTGCGCCGCATGTTGGCCAATCTCGTCGACAACGCGATCAAGTTCTCGCCTGCGCAAGGGCAGGTCGTGGTGCGGGCCTGCACGCGGGATGCACCGGACGCCGAGGTCGAGCTGACCGTGCAGGACAGCGGCCCCGGCATCGCACCCGAGAACCATCGGATCGTGTTCGAGGACCTGGTGCAACTCCACGCGACGGGCCCCGGCGCCGCGCTCGCTGCGACCACCGCGGGGCATGGCCTCGGCCTGGGCATCGTGCGGCGGATGGCCGAGTTGCTGGACGTGCCGGTGGAGCTCGAATCCAGCCTCGGCGCGGGTGCCTGCTTTCGCCTGCGGCTGCCGCGCGCCTCAACCGCCGGCGCCGAATGCTTCGAGGGTGACGGCGCAGGTTCGCAGTGGAGCCTGGCCGGGCGCTGCGTGCTGGTGCTGGAGGACGACCCGATGGTGCGCGGCGCCTACCTCAACGCTTTGGGAGCGATGGGCTGCCGCGTGCTCCCGGCCGCCACGCTGGACGAAGCGCTGGGGCACATCGACGAGCCCGACGCGGTGGTGGTCGACTGCCGGCTCGGCGACGGCCTCTCGGGTTTCGATGCCGCCGAGCGCCTGCGCAAGCAGCGCCGCGCACAGCCCGCGCTGCCCGTCGTCATGGTCACGGCCGATACCGATCCGGCGGTGGTCGAGGCGGCACGGCGACAGGCGCTGCCGCTGCTGCGCAAGCCCGTCGATGACCAGCGGCTCGGCCGTGCATTGGCCGCGGCCATCGAAGGTTCCTGAATCCGCGACCGACCCGCGAGGAGTCGAACATGAACAATGGCGGCCACCACCATGACGATGCCCTGGGTGACCGCCTGCTCTCGGAGGGTGCTGAAGTGCTGGTGCGCGAGATCGTCGCGGCGCCGCCGGACGCGCTGCACTGCGAGGTGCTGGTCATCGGCAGCGGCTACGGCGGCGCGGTGGCGGCGGCACGGCTGGCGGGCGCGCTGCCGGTGAACGCACAGTCCGGCACCGCACCGGGCGGGCGACCGGTCAGGGTCTACGTGCTGGAGCGCGGCAGCGAATACCTGCCGGGCGAATTTCCGGCGACCTTTGCCGAGTTGCCGGGGCATGTGCGCTTCAGCATGCAGGACGGCAGGCCCGCGCGCGGCAACCCCTCGGGGCTGTTCGACCTGCGTCTGGGCGGCGATGTGAACGCGCTGCTCGGCAATGGGCTGGGCGGCGGGTCGCTCATCAACGCGGCGGTGATGGAGCGTGCAACGTCCGATGCCTTCGAGGGTGGCGCCTGGCCCACGGGCCTCGACCTCGCCGCGCTGGCGGATGGCTACGGCAAGGCCGAGGCCATGCTGGGCCTGGAACAGATCCCCGAGAGCGTCCCGAAGCTCGATTCCCTGCTGAAAGCCGGTGCGCGGCTGCACGCGGCGAGCGGCAAGGCCCACGTCGCGATCGCCTTCGCGGACGGCACGCGCACGCCGGCCCAGGTGGCGATGCACAGCTGCCTGCGCTGCGGCGACTGCGTGAGCGGCTGCAACCACCGTGCAAAGAAATCGCTGGACACCAACTACCTGGCGCTGGCCCATGCGCGGGGCGCGCGCCTGTTCACCGGCGGCACTGCGCACCGCATCGTGGCCCTGCCGGCGGGGGCCGGCTATGCGGTCGAGTTCTTCTTCACCGACCGGCGCAAGGCACGCACCGACAACACCCGGCCCTATGTGGTGCGCGCGCGGCGGGTGGTGGTGGCCGCGGGCACGCTGGGTTCCACCGAGCTGCTGCTGCGCTCCAGGGCCGCGGGCCTGCCCGTCTCGCAGGCGCTGGGCGCGGGCTTCTCCGCCAATGGCGACATGATCGCGGTGGCGGCCGCGCAAGACGACGAGGCGCTGTCCTGCGCGGCTGAAGGCGACGCACCGGCGCAGCGCGGCGTCGGGCCGACCATCACCGGGCTGCTGCGCACCCGCGCGAAGCAGGGCGAGCGCCCGCTGGTGATCGAGGAGTTCGCCATTCCCGCGCCGCTGCGCCGCCTGCTCGCCGAGGTGGTGAGCACCACGGACGCCCTGCAGGCGCTCGCGCGCATGGACCTCGACCTTCACGCGCCGGACGAGGGGCGCGATCCGCTGGCCGTGGACGACGACATGCTGCGCCGCACGCCGGTCTACGGAATGATGGGCGACGACGGCGCCGCCGGCACCATCGAACCGGTCGGCCATGGCGGCAGCGATGCGGTGCTGGCCGACGCACAGGTGCGCGTCGCGTGGAACAAGGTCGCGGCCCTGCCGGTGTTCGCGGCGCAGACGCGTGCGCTGCATGTGGCTCACGACGGCGCCGGCGGGCTCGGCGGACGCGTGCTGCCCAACCCGCTCTGGAATCCGCTCCCGCCGTTTCGCAGCCTCGAGTCGCTGGTGGACGCGGCGGGCTCGGTGTTCACGGTGCACCCGCTGGGCGGCTGCCGCATGGCCGACGGGCGCGAGCGCGGCGTGGTCGACGGCTGGGGCCGCGTCCACGACGGCGGCGCTGCTGCCGGTGCCGCCGCGCTGCTGCCCGGCCTGGCGGTGCTCGACGGCTCCATCGTGCCGGTGTCGCTCGGCATCAATCCCTCGCTCACCATCGCGGCACTGGCCGAGCGCGCAGTGCCGGTGCTGGCCGCGGACTGGGGCCTGGCGCTGGCCGATTCGCCGCAGCCCCCGGCATCGGAGCGCCCGTTGCGCCGCGACCTGACCCGACCCCGCGCACCCGCGCCCACGCGCGTCTCCCTGCGCGAGCGGATGACGGGCCGGGTGCACATCGACGGCCAGGACTTCGCGTTGAGCGCCGAGGTGGAATTCGAGCCCTTCGACGTACCGGCCCTGCGCGCGGCGCCGCGCGCGCTGGCGCAGCCGATGGTGGTGCTGCGGTTCGGCAAGGGCGACGACGCGCCCGTCGCGCATTGCACCGGCACCGCATCGATGCTGGTGCGCGAGAAGAGCGACAGCATCGAACGCATCCTGCGCAGCCACGCGCTGGCGCGCAAGAAGCTGCAGGCGCTGGCGGAGGTGCTGCTGCCTTCGCGCGCGGCCATGGCGGGCCCGAACGGCGGCAACGGCGACGACGAGGGCGAAGAAGGCCTTGCCTTCGACGGCCCGGTCATGGCCGACCTGATGGCGCTGTGCTCGCACCTGGGGCAGGCGCGCCTCATCGAATATGACTGGACGGTGGCGCGGGTGGAGCACGGCGCGCCGCTGAAGGAGGGCGACCGGCTGCGCCTCACCAAGCGCATCGCATTCGTCGAGGGCGGCAACCCATGGCGGCAGCTGAGCGAGGGCGAACTGAAGCGGATCGGCCCCCTCGGTGAAGAGCCGCTGGGCCGGATGGTGCTGGACCCTTCCTACTTCGTCGAGAAGCTCCAGCCGCTGCTGCGCGTGGAACATCAGCAGGACATGCCCAACCAGCTGGGCGACCTGGCCGAGCTGGCGCTGTGGGTGCTGCGCATCGTGCTGCACATTCACCTGTTGCACTTCGTGCCGCCGCCCGATTCGCCAAAGCGCGACTGGGAGCGGCTGCCCGGCGAGGTGCATGGCATACGGCCCGAGCCGGTCGAGCTCGACACCGCCGCCGGCCCGGGCAGCGCGCCGCCGCGGCTGCTGTCGCGCTACCGCCCGCCGGCGCGCCGCGCGGGCACGCGGCCCGTGATGCTGATCCATGGCTACGGGGCCAGCGGTTCCACCTTCGCGCACAAGAGCATTCCCGGCAACCTGGTGCACAGCCTGCTCGCGGCCGGGCGCGAAGTCTGGGTGCTCGACCTGCGCACCAGCATCGGCTTCTCGTGCCGGCCGCGGCCCTACTGGTCGTTCGACGAAGTGGCGCAGGCCGACATTCCGGACGCATTGCGCACCGTGCAGGCGGCATACGCCACGCCCGACGAAGCGGCGCCTGTCCAGGTCGACGTGGTGGCGCACTGCATCGGCGCCGCCATGTTCAGCGTGGCGGTGCTGCGCCTGCCGGAGTTGCACGCGTCCATCGGTGCCGTGGTGCTGTCGCAGGTGGGGCCGCTGCTGCGCGCCACGGCCTTCAACCGCTTCCGGGGCTATGTGGCGGGCTACCTGCAGCAGTTCATCGGCATCGACGAGTTCGACACGCGGCCCGTGCTGACGCACATGAAGCGCCTGCTGGTCGACGGCCTGCTGGCGACATTTCCCTATCCCGACGACGACGGGGAGGCGCAGCGCCTGCGCGAGGCACCGGGCTTCGCGGCAGTGCGGCACAGGGCCGATGCCATCTTCGGCCAGACCATGCGGCTGCACAACATCGGCAAGGACACGCTCGACGCGCTCGATTCGATCTACGGCTTCGTGAAGCTGAGGGGCCTTGCCCAGGTCGGCAACTACGTCCGCGAAGAGGTGCTGACCGATGCCGGCGGACAGGGCCACGCGGTCGGTTTCGAACTGCTCGGCGAGCGCTTCGGCTTCCCGGTGTTCATGCTGCACGGGCAGCGCAACGCGGTGTTCGACTGGCGCGGCTCGTACGAGAGCTTCTGGCTCCTGAAGCGCGTGTTCGGCAAGGACGGCGGCCTGTCGCGGGAGCCGCCCGAGCTGCCGGACCCGTCGAACGCCCCGAACGCCTCGAACCCTGCCGGGGAGAACCTCTTCCTCGGCGAAGGCACCCCGCACCAGCTGCTGGTGCTCGGCGCCTACGGCCACCAGGACACGCTGATCGGCGAGAAGGCCTGCAGCGACGTGTTCCCGCACATCGTGAGGTTCTTCGAGGCCTTCGACAGGAAGCCCGGCCCCGACACGCCGGTGCCGCCCGACTGGCGGGCCAGCCTGCCGTGGACCGGCCCGTGGCTCGGCCATGCGAGCCGCGTGGCAGGCAACGAGGGCCGGCTGCATTGCCGGCTGGCGCTGCGCCCGCCGCCCGCGCATGTGTCGGCGCGCGCCGTGGTCTTCGTGCCCGCGTGGCGCCGGGGCGGGCGATGGTGCTTCGACTTCGCATGGATGGTGGGACTGCAGACCACGCGCGAGAAACTCCTGCAGGAGGCGGTGGAAGTCGATCTCTTCGACGACCGGCTCGACGAGTACCAGGGCTTCGCGGTGCTCACGGCGCACGACGACCTGCCCATTGCGCGCGGCCCTGTCGATGTGCTGGGCAGGCGGCTGGCGGGCGGGCTGTTCGCGCTGCCGCAGGACGAGCCGATCGAGCCCGTTCGCCGCCAGGTGATGCAGACGCTGGACGCGGCGACCGACGCGCAGCGCGAGCGTGCCGTGGTGCGCCTCGACCCCGCATGGATGGGCGCCGTGCAGCGCGAGGACGAGCCCGCGCAGGCCTCGCTGTGCTTCGCGCTCGCCAGTTGCCAGTACGTGCCGGGCCTGGTCGACCGCGTGCCCGCACAGGCGTCGTACCGGCGGCTCGCGCGGCGGCTCGAGGTACTCGCGCCGCCGCACAAGCCGCAACTGCTGGTGCTGGCCGGCGACCAGGTGTATGTCGACCAGACTGCGGGGCTCTTCGTGCCGGCGGGCGGCGACGACGTCGGCCAGGCCTATGCGCTCACCTTCAGGTTGGAGGCGCTGCGCCAGGTGATGGCCTCGCTGCCGACCTATCCGCTGCTCGACGATCATGAGGTGATGGACGACTGGGAGCCGGGCCCCGACCCCTATGGAACGCCGGCCGTGCGCGCCGCGCTCGACGGCTACTTCTCGCAGCAGCACAAGCTGGTGCGCGACATGGGCCGGCGACGCGACCAGCGTCCCTTCGACTACAGCATTGCGCCGGCCGGCTTTCCGTTCTACATGCTCGACACGCGCAGCACGCGCCAGCAGCGGGTGCTGCGCACCGCCGGGCAAGCCGTGGCCAGTGCCGCGCCGCTGGAGCAGGCGGCGATCCGTACCGAAGCCGGCATGGCCGACCTGAGGAAGTGGCTCGAGGCCGCGCCCGCCGGGCTGCCCAAGTTCATCGTGTCGCCCGTGGCGCTGTTCCCGATGCCGCGCGCGGCCATCTTCGGCGACCCGGCGCAGCGCCTGGGGCTGGACGACTGGAGCGGCTACCCGGCCTCGCAGCGCGCGCTGCTCGAACTGCTGCGCGACATCAGCGCGCGCCACGTGGTGGTGCTGTCGGGCGACCGCCACATGTCGAGCGTGTCGAGCCTCTGGCTGCAGGCATCGGGCGGGCCCGTGGAGGTGATCTCGGTGGTGTCCTCGGGACTTTATGCACCCTGGACCTTCGTCAATGCGCGGCCCGACGCCTTCTGGCTCGACGGCCAGTTCGAACCCGGCGCCACCATGGTCACGGCGGCCGTGGGCATCGGCAACGGCTTCGCAGTGCTGCAGGTGGAGCGGGGCGCCACCGGCCATTGGCGGATCGGCGTCACCCTCGACCTGGACGACGGGCTCACGCAGTGCCACCGCGACCTCGATCCGGCCGGCGGCAGCGGCTGGACGGTGGAGGGACCGGCTCGCTTCGAGCGCGTCCAGCACGCCTAGTGGGTCTGGCGCCTGTGCGTCTCCGGCCTGCCGGTCCGGATCGCCGCCGCCGTCAGCGCGTGAGCCAGCCGTTGATCTCGTCGATGACTTCGGCCTTGTCGCCGCCCGAGAGCGCCTGCAACCGTATCCGCGACATCAGGTAGACGAAGCGAGCCTGAGCCAGATCGCGCTGCGCGGAGACCTTCTGCTGCTCCGCGTTCAGCACGTCGGGCAAGGTGCGGCTGCCGGCCTCGAACGAGCGCCGGTTCGAGATGACGACCTGCTCCGCGGAACGCACCGCCTGTTCGAGGGCCTTGACCCTCAGGATGCCTTCAGTCACGCCGCGGAATTCACGATGCAGCCGAACGCCGAGGTCGCGGCGCAAGGCTTCGAGGTCTTCTTCCGCCCGCTGCCGGCCTGCATGCGCCTGCCTCACGGTGGAACTCACATGGCCGCCCGAATACAGGGGAATGTTGAGTTGCAAGCCGATGGACCTGTTGCTGTAGCGGGTCTTGATGCTGGTGATGGTGTCGCTGTCGTTGCGGGACCATTGGGCGATGGCATCCAGCGTCGGATAGTGGCCCGCCCGCGCCTTCTCCAGCTCGTGCCTGGCCGCTTCCAACTGGGCGCCGAGCGACCGGAGTTCCGGGCTGTTGAGCCCGGCCTGCTCGATCCAGTCTTCCACCCGGTCGGGCGTCGGGCGCACGAGCCGCATCCGGAGCGGGTCCAGCGGCGCCAGCCCGTCGATCGGGCGGTTGACCAGGCTCTGGAGTTGCCTGCGCGTGAAGTCCAGGTTCTGGCGCGCCTCCAGTTCCTGCGCGACGTTGAGGTCGAGGGCCGCGCGTGCCTCGTCGATGTCGGTGCGCGTGCCGAAGCCTGCGCCGACCCGCTTCTGCGCGGCATCGAGCTGGGTCGTGTACGCCGTCTTTTGCGAGAGCACCAGCGCGAGATGCTCCTCGGCCAGCAGCGCCTCGAAATAGGCGCCGCTCACCCGAACGCCGACGTTCTGCAATTCGCGTTCGAGAACCGCCTCGGCATCGTCGACCTGGGCCTGCGCCTGACGGTAGTCGGCCATCTGGTACATGCGGAAGATGGGTTGCCTCAGGCTCAGCACTTCACTGCTGCTGGTGTAGCGCAGGTCGGACGTGACGAGTTGCCCTGATGCGTCGGGCGAAGTTCTTTCCAGCCAGTTCCGATGGCGCGAGACGCTCGCCGACAAGTTGGGAAGCAGTTGCGCGCGGGCCTGCGGCAGGCGTTCGCGCCGGGCGTCGGTGGCTGCCCGCACCGACCGGATCGTCGAGTCCTGTTCCAGCGCCGCCGCGTAGGCCTGGGACAAGTCGAGCGACCAGGCCGGCCCCCAGAGAAGACCGGCAGCGGCGAATGCCAGCACGTTCCTTTTCACGGGTCATTCTTCCGTCATGGAGGCCGCGACACGCTTGGTGAGCGGATGCAGCAGGTAGACGAGCAGAGAGCGTTCCCCTGTCTTGAAAACCACCTCGACCGGCATGCCCGGCTGCAGCGAACGCTTGCCCAGCTTCTTCAGGCCCTCCTGGGTCACCGCCACCCGCGCGAGGAAATAGCTCGCGTTGGTCTGGGGGTCCGTCAGCAGATCGCCGGAGACCGAAACCAGCTTGCCCTGCACCACGAGCTGCGGGGAATGGGCAAAGGTCGAGAAACGCACGTCCACCGGTATGCCGGCGTGGACGCGGTCGATCAGATGAGGCGGCACTCTCGTTTCGAGCAGCAGGGGCTCGTTGGCGGGCACCACATCCATCAGCTTCTGCCCGGGTGCGATCACGCCGCCCACGGTCTGTGCCACCAGTGCCACCACCTGGCCCGAAGCGGGCGAGCGGATCTCGGTGCGGCCCAGTTCGTCCCGCAGGGCGAGGAATTTCTCGAAGTCTCCCTGCACCTCGCGGCTGACTTCCGCCTGCTGCGTCTCCACTTCCTTGTGGTATTCCTGCTGCCTGGCGATGGCGCGCTGGCGAAGCTCCGCGACCGACCGCCGGGCCCGGCCCATGTTGCCGATGAGTTCGGCAATGAAGGTGCCCGATTCCGCGACCTGGCGTTCCATCTCCAGCTGGCGGTTGCGCGGGGCATACCCTTCGGCGACCATCTTGCGTGTCTGGGTCAGCTCCTCGTCGAGAAGCGAAAGCTGGGTCCGGCGGCTGCTCAGCATGCTTGCGTAAGCCTGGGACAAGGCCTGCTGGCCCTGGATGTTCTCCTCGATCGATTGCAGGTCGGCGCGCAAGGCGGCGCGGCGCGACCTGAGCAACTGCTCCTGGTTGAACATCTGCTGACGGATCAGCGGGTCCGTGGCAGCCGCCTGCAAGTCCGGATGGAAGTCGATGGCGTCCTGCCCGCCCTGTTCCGCCAGCAGCCGTCCTTGTATGGCGCGAAATCCCAGGTAACGCTGCCGCACGGTTTCGAAGCTCGCCCTGGCCGCGGCGTCGTCGAGCTTGAACAGCAGCTGGCCTTCCTGGACCTGATCGCCTTCGCCGACCCGCACCTCCTTGAGGATGCCTCCGGTCTGGTGCTGGACGGCCTTGCGCTTCGTGTCGATGGCGACCTGCCCCTGGCTCGGCACGCCCTCGTCCAGCGGAGCGAATGCGGCCCACAGCAGAAATCCGCCGAGTCCGGCGATCAGGGCCCACACGCCGATTCGCCCTGCGCGCCCGAACTCGTTTCCGGGGCCGTTGGCATCCTGCGACCGGTCGTCCTCCGCGGGCGAGGGGAGGGCAGTCACGTCTCTGAGAGGATTCGGTCTGGCCATCTGGAACTCCCTGCGACATGAATCGGATGCAGGACGGCGCCGGATCAGGCCGACTGCACCAGGGCTGCCGGTCGCACGTCGGACCGGGGGCGGCGAAAAGACGCGAGCACGGCATCCCGTGGTCCGTCCGCAATCAACTCGGCATCGTTCAGAACCATGAGGCGGTCGGCCACTGCAACCGCGTCCTGGCGGTGGGTGATCAGGAACACCGTTTTTCCCTTGGCCTTCAATTCCCGTATGGCTCGCAGCAGCGCTGCTTCCCCGTCATCGTCCAGGTTGGCGTTCGGCTCATCGAGGACGATGAGTGACGGGTCGCCATAGAGCGCCCGGGCCAGTCCGATTCGCTGCCTCTGTCCTCCGGAAAGCCGATGGCCCGCGTCGCCGATGGGGGTGTCGTAGCCCTTGGGAAAGCGCAGGATCGTCTCGTGCAGGCCGGCGCTGCATGCGGCCTCGATGACCTTGCGCGAGTCGACCTTGCCGAGCCGCGCGATGTTCTCGGCGATGGAGCCCCCGAACAGTTCGATGTCCTGCGGCAGATAGCCGAGATGCGGACCCAGTTCGAGTCGGTTCCAGCCCCGGACCGGCACGCCGTCGAGCAGCACCGCGCCGCGGGATGCGGCCCAGATCCCGACCATGACTTTCACCAGCGTGGACTTGCCGGAACCGGATGGTCCCAATATCGCGACCACTGTTCCTGCGGGGACCGCAAACGAAATGTTCTTCAGGATGGGTGCCGCGCGCCCCGGGGCCTCTGCAAAGACGCCTTGAAGGCTGACCTCGCCGGTGGGGCCGGCCCGGGAAGGAGCAGGGGCCGGGGCCTGCCCGGGGAAATCGGCCAACAGCCTGTCGAGACGCCCGATTGCGGCGCGGCAGGAGACAAAGCCCCGCCACGCGCCGAGCAACTGGTCGATGGGCGCAAGGGCCCGGCCCATCAGCACATTCGCCGCGATCATGGCACCGGGCGACAACTGGCCATCGATCACCAGCAACGCACCCGCCCCCAATGCGAGCGACTGTTGGCTGTAGCGTATGAACTTGCTCCATCCGGCGACGCGATTGACGAGGCCATGCGCGGAAGCGCTCTTGTCCATGCAGGCCGCATGCTGGCGATTCCAGCGCCTTTGCAGATTGGCGACCATGCCCATCGATTCGAGCACCTCGACGTTGCGAAGCTTGTCCTGCAGGTCGCTCATCGAATCGCCCGATGCTTTCAGGGCCGCTTCCGATGGCGCGACGGTCTTCCTCTGTCCGAACCAGGCCAGTGCGGCCTGGACCAGGGCGAACCCGAGCGCCAGGACGCCGAGCCAGGGATGAAGAAAGAAGATCACCGCGATGTAGATCGGTGTCCAGGGTGCATCGAAGAGCGCGAAGACGCCCAGGCCGGTGAGGAACTGGCGGATCTGGTTCAGGTCAGCGAACGGCCTGGGTGCGATGGACGCCGACTGGCCGAGGTAGGCCTGGAAGCTCCCGTTGAACACCCGGGTGCTCAGTTGCCGGTCGAAGCGCAGGCTGGCCCTCACCAGCAGGCGCGAGCGCAACCATTCCGACAAGGCCAGCGCCGCGAAAAGGAGCAGCGTGATCAAGGACACCGCGAGCAGGGTCAGCTCACTCTGGCTGGCAAGCACGCGGTCGAATATCTGCAGCATGTAGATGGTCGGCGCGAGCATGAGCAGATTGGTCAGGAAGCTCAATGCTCCGACCAGCAGGAACTCTCTTCGGAACTCCCAGAGAGCGCGCCCCAGTTCGCTGCGGTTGAAGAACGAGGGTTTCTTCATGGCAGTGGATGCGCCTGAAGCGCGATGCTCGCGGCGTTGCCGGCATCGCGCCGCTTCGATGCGATGCCGCTTTCCATCTTGCGCAGTCGGTTCGCCGCCTGCTCGTTGGCCTGCCGCAGCGCGGCGAGCACCTCGTCACGCGGGCCGAACGCCTGCATCGTGCCGTCGCACAGCACCAGCATCTTGTCCGCCACGGCCAGCACGCTGGTGCGGTGCGTCATGACGACGAAGGTCGTGCCGCGCGCCTTGAGATTCAGGATGGTGCTTGCCAACGCTGCGTCGCCGGCCTCGTCGAGGCTCGAGTTCGGTTCATCGAGCACCACCAGCGAGGGCTCGTCATAGATTGCGCGCGCCAACGCGACCCGCTGCCGCTGCCCGCCCGACAGCACGGCGCCGTCATGGCCGATCGGGCTGTCGTAGCCCAATGGAAGGCTCGTGATGTACGAATGCAGGTCGACGGCCAATGCCGCCGCCTTGACCTTGGAAGGCCGCACCTCTCCGAAGCGCGCGATGTTCTCGGCCAGTGTGCCGTCGAGCAATTCCACGTCCTGGGGCAGGTAGCCGATGTGCGGGCCGAGCTCGTTCTTGTCCCACGAGAACACGTCCGCGCCGTCCAGCCGCACCTTGCCGCTCGCTGCCGGCCAGAGGCCGACGATCAGGCGTGCCAGGGTCGTCTTTCCAGCGGCGGAAGGGCCCACGACGGCAAGCACTTCGCCGGGCGCCAGGGCGAAGTCCACGTTCTTCAGGATGGCCGGGCCGCTGCCCGGCGCGCCTGCCACGAGGCTTTCGACCTGCAGCGCGCCTTTGGGGGGCGGCAGCGACATCGTGTCCGGTCTCGGGCCGACGGCGCCCAACAGGCTGTCCAGGCGCTGCCATGCATCGCAGGCATTGACCACCGCGCGCCATTGCGTCACGAGCAGCACCAGCGGTGCCAGGGCACGGCCGCCAAGGATCGAACCTACAACCATCAGTCCGGCGTTGCCATTGAGCGGGTTCTTCAGCAGCAGGCAGGCACCGAGGCCGAGCAACAGGGAGCCCATGGTGACCTGCACGAACTTGCTGATGGCCTGGCAGGCCCCGGCACGGTCCGACGCCAGGGCTTCGCGCTGAAGGAAGTCGCGTCGCCTGCCCATCCAGCGGCGATGGACGTCCTTCAGCATGCCCATCGACTCGATGACTTGCGAGTTTCTCAGCGCGGCGTCCGCATACTGCTGCGCCTCGATCGCGCATCGATTGGCCGACATCAGCGCAGGCCGGGTGTTCCGGTCGTTGATCCAGCCAATGAACACCTGCAGCAGCGAGCCCACGACAGCCGACCAGCCCAGCACCGGGCTGATGGCGAACATCAGCCCCAGGAAGACCAGCGAAACCGGCGCTTCCATCAGTGCCAGCAACGGCGCCGAGTACAGGAATTCACGCAAGGTCCGGAGGTCGTTGAGCGGCTGCGCGGTCCCGCCCGGCAACCGCTTGAGACCCGCTTCGAAGACGGCGGCGAAGACGCGGTCGCGCATCTTCTGGTCCAGTTTCTGCCCGGCCTGGTACATCACTTCCGCGCGGGCCCAATCGAGTATTTCCATCAGGCAGCAGGCCGCCAGGACCAGCAATGTCAGCATGGCCAGCGTGAGCGTGCTGCGACTGTTCAAGACCCGTCCGTACACCTCCAGCATGTACCCGCTCGGAGCCAGCAGCAAAAGGCTGGAGCAGGCACTGAACCAGGCCGCCCGCACGAAGTAGGCGTGGAGCGTTGTCACCGCCTGCCGCAATTCGCCAGACTTTTCCTGAGGCTTCATACCACCTCGCAGGTTCGACATCGGTACGCCTGAACACAGGCCGGGTGAGAAGGGGCGGCGCTTTCGCCGACCCTTGCTCCAGAGCTCGTTACGCGATCGCTTCCGTCTGCTGGGTTGTGCCGATCAGGTTGGCCACGCCATCGATCTCCAGGTGGACGTCGAAGTTGAAGCCCGCGAAGTCGGTATCGCCGTCGATCACCTGACCCACGAAGTTCAGGTCCACGTCCGAATTGATCGTGGTCGACGTGATCACATCGATCTTGATGATCTTGAACACATCGTTGTCGGCCGTGTCGGCATAGTTCGACCCTGTGGCGGTCAGGTTCACCGTGTTGTGGCCGCTCAGGCTGATACCCGTGCCGGTGATTTCCTCTGTGCTGCTCAGGACCTGTACGCCCGTGATCTGGTAGTTGGCGCTGTCGTAGTCGTCCTCGCCGATGCTGACGACCTTCAGGCCTCCTCCGGCCGATTGGTAGTCCGCCGCGGAGTTGGCGATCAGCAGCCGGGTCGTGGTGGTGTTGTTCGACGCGTTGAACAGCTTCAGCAGGACAGCCACGTCCTCGCCATCCGTGATCTGATCGATCGTGATGTTGATCGCGTCGGCGTAGGCCGTGTCCGTGCCGACGATGGCCGCCCCGGGACGCTGCGGCGGACTCGTCAGGTTGGGGTTGCTCACCGGGTTCGACTTGTAGAAGTCGAAGTTCAGCAGCTCGCCGGACTGGACGGTATCGGAGTTCACCCCGAGGGTGTTGGTCGCGACGTTGACGAAGCCGGGACTCTCGCTGGTGAAGGTTTCGCCTGCCACGAACGCGTGGTTGTTGCCCGCCAGCAGATCGCCGGAGTCGCTCGGAGGATTGGAGGACCTGGCGGACAGCACGCCGAAGAAGTCGTTGCTGTATTGCTGGACCACGATCTCCGGCGAGTTGTTGCCTACGGTGTCGTAGTTGAAGGATGCCAGCGGCGCACTCGTGGAGAACGTCGTCTGTCCTCCGAAGACCTGGTCCAGGTCGAAGGAAAAGGTGCCGTCCGTCTTGTTGAAGACGACCGTGCCCGTTGCCGCCTGCGTTGTCGTCGACGTCGGCCCGGGGTAGTAGTTGAAGCTGAAGTTGTAGGTGACGGTCGTCGCGTCTTCGGCAAAGTGCGAGACGGTCGCATCGGTGATGGGGCGCCCGCCGCCGGTCGTTCCGCTCAGGCTGTTCAGCACGATGCCGTCGGTCGACGCGTTGTCCACGTCGTCGGCGCCGATGGAGAAGTTGTAGGTTCCCGCAATGGGCTGGGCGTCGTTCGCTCCGATGAGGTCGGAGATGGCCGTCACCGTCGGGCCGTCGTCGTCGAACCTGATGTTGGCGCCGATATTGAGCACCTTGGAGTCGCTGGCGGTGTCTCCATCGCCATCGGTGAGCGTCACGGCGTTGGTCAGGGTGATCAACGTGTCGGCCATCGTGGCCTGCTGGGCCGGGTAGTTCGACGAAGCACCCGGCAGCGCGTGATCGATCTCGGCAAACTGCTGCAGCGTCACCGAACCGGTTGTGCTCACCGCGACGTCGAAGATGGTGTTGCCCGCCGTGATGCCTGCTGCGCTGGCGGCAGTCGAGCCGATGACGTTCCCGCTCACCAGGTACAGCCTGATGGCTGCGCCCTCGCTCGTGAGTCCGGAAAGCCCGCCTTGCGTTGCCACGCCGAGCGCGAAGGTCGAGACGGTGGTGCCGGCCCCGTCGGCGCCATAGCCGCTCGACGTCACGCCGAAGGCGCTCGAGAAGTCCTGGGTGGCCGAGTCGGTGGCTGCCGCGATGGTCTGGGCGTCCTGCGTATTGAGCAGCGTTGTATCGGTGGGCGTCGCCAGCACGATGGACGGGCCGTCGTCGTCGAACTTGATGTTCGCGCCGATGTTGAGCAGCTTCGAGTCGCTGGCGGTGTCTGCATCGCGATCGGTCAGCGTCACGGCATTGGTCAGGGTGATCAGGTCGTCGGCCATCGTGGCCTGCTGGGCCGGGTAGTTCGATGAGGCACCCGGCAGTGCGTGGTCGATTTCGGCGAACTGCCGCAGCGTGACCGAACCGGCGGCGCTCACGGCCAGGTCGAAAATGGTGTTGGCCGCGGCGACGCCGGCTTCGGTGGCGGAAGTCGAGCCCAGGACCTTGCCGTTGAGCAGGTACAGATAGATGGTCGAGCCGTCGCTCTTGAGCCCGGAGTCTCCGCCCTGCGATTTCACGCCGAGCGCGAAGGTCGAGTCGGTGGTGCCGGCCCCGTCGGTGCCGAAGCTGCTCGAAGTCGTGCCGAAGGCCGTCGCGAAGTCCTGGGTGGCGGAGTCGGTGTTGGCTCCGATGGTGTCGGCGTCCTGCGTGTTGAGCAGCGCGGTGTCGGTGGGCGTCGCAAGCACGATGGACGGGCCGTCGTCTTCGAAGACCATCATGGAACCGACTTCCGCCGTTGCGCTGGAAACCTGCAGCAGCCTGAAGCCCCCGATGTCGAAGTCCGCGTGGGTGTTGCCCGAGGCATTGAGGGCCGCCCCGTTCTCGACGAGTACGCGGTTGTGGTCCGCCGACGTCGTGTACTCGATCGAGTAGCCGGCCTTGACGCCGGTGATCGTCGCGACGCCGTTGGTGATGCTGATGGCGATGGCCGAGCTCAGCGCGCCTTCGGCGCCGTTCGAGAAGGTTTCGAGAGCCGCCCCGGTGACGGAGTCGAGCACGCGCACGCTCGTGATCGACACCACCTGGTCGCCCGCATAGCCGTCGATGAAGCTGTTGCCGGACTCGACCGCCGTGCTGTACGCGGTGACCTTGACCTGGGCGCTCTTTCCGCTTTGCAGCTGCACGACGTCGAAGTCGGCGGTCCTCGCTCCGAACATGCCGGTGAAGTCGATGTTCGACTCCAGGTCGGCCTCGTTCTGGTCCAGGTTCGGAATGGTGACGTCCGCCCTGGCGCCGGTCACGAACGTGAAGCGGATGCCTTCCTGCTCGGTGATCATCTGGCTGTTGGTGCCGAACGTGGTCGGCCCGCCGGCCTGGCTGGTGTTGATCGTGTCGCCGGTCGTGATGTTGATGTCATCGGCGGTGCTGTTGGGATTGGGGCCCGACTGGTTTGCCGGGTCCTTTCCGGTCGCGATGATCGACACGTCGGAAATCCGGCCGTTGACGATCGTCGGGTTGCTCTTCGTGAACATCAGGAACAGGTTCTGGCCGGATGGCGCGTTCGCGAGGTTGAACTCCGTATCCTGGCTGACACTGACGAAGACCTTGTTGAGCAGGTTGACCGCGTCGTCGGGGTTGGCCGGATCGGGGTTCGATATCGCTTCGTACTGGACCATCCAGATCTTGGCGCCGGTTACCGGGCTTCCCGTTTCCTCCAGGTAGGCGGCGAACACGACGACATTGAGGGCGGTCTTTCCGTAGACGACGTTGTTGTTGGTCGTGTCGGTGAACAGGAAGATGTCTTCGCCGTCGGCGGTATTGAGACCGCTGTCGAAGCCATTGAGCGGAGCGCCGCCGGCGTCCGTGAAGGAAATATCGGTGACCGTGCCGGATATGCTGAATGTGAACGCGTTGGTGCCGGTGTTGGTTCCGTCATAGCCGCTCAGGGCGGCATTGATGGCGGTCCCGACGCTTTGGGCCGCCAGGCGGCTGCTGAACGCAGCCGGCAGCGAGCTTGCGGAAATGTCATTGTCGTTACTGTCGCCGGCAGCAGCGGGAGTAGCGGCAAGGTTCTGCAAATTGGCGGATTCGTCCAGAGTGACGGTCGAGCCGGCCGTCATATTTAGCGCGGGCATAAGCACTCCTTGGGTTGGAAAAATACGCCGACAGCAGATGCCGATGGATGTGCGTTCGCTGGCAATCGACCGGGTTCATGTATCAGCAGGAAGGGATGCTGAACCGCCCGGCAGCGCGTTGTCCATAGGATAAAAGTTGTCACCCAAAGGATGACGCGCGGGGCAGGACGCTTGCCCTCATGCTCTTAACCTTTTGATACCTTGCGAGGTTTGCGGACCTATCTGTACGAAGATGCGGTCTTTATCATTACCTTCCGGATACCTCCAAAACAAGCGCTTCGGAGGAAGCCATGGAAGAAGTTCCACTGCCGTCTGCGGGGCTGGAACCTGTGTGGAACGCGGATCCGCGGCCGTTCACGCAAGACTTCAGACCGCTGTCGCCATTTGCACCACCCGCGCTGTGGGCATCGGGCTGTTTGCAGCCAGCTGGCCTGGAGGCCCCAACTCATACCCCGTGCCCCGCGGTCGAAGTCCGTGTTCCGGTTCTCGTCGCAACCCTCCCGGGCCGCGCATCGACGCTGTCCGGGCTGGGCCTGTTGGCCTCGAGGTACCGGGCCGAGCGGATGTACCAGGTCGAGTATGCGGAGATGAACAGCATCTGCGACCTCGAAGCCCGCTGCCGGCAGCAGGCGCCTCGCTTGCTGCTGGTGGACACCGCGTTGATTGCGCCGGAGAGAGTCGACAAACTGGATGCCCTGCGCCGCCGTTTTCCGGCCACCGACTGGCTGCTCGGTTGGGAAGCGCCTTCCATGCCGGGGCTGGACGCCGCGATCCGGAGTCAGGCGCGCGGCTGTGTCGAGTGGACAGCGAGTGCAGAGCAGGTCGCGCAATCGCTGGATGCCGTGCTGGCGGGTACCCTGGGCTTCCCGGGGCCGGTGCTGCAGGCGCTGTATCTGTCCGTGCTGCGATTGAAGGCCGCCGGTGGGCGGCCGGCGGCCTGTGCGATATCGCCTGCAATCAGGCTGACCGCACGCGAGGACGAGGTGCTGTCGCTGATGTACCGGGACATGACCAACAAGCAGATCGCCGAGCGGCTCGGCATCAGCGTCAACACAGTCAAGAAGCACCTCGCCCATGTGTTCGCGAAGCAGGGGCAGCACAGCCGGCGCTGGCATCTCGCCTGATCCGTGGCAAGTGCCTCGGTTGAAGCGCCGCTAGCTCTTGCCTCTTGCCATGCGAATCGGATCGACCAGCCGGTCGTAGGCATCGGCATCCAGATAACCCAGCGCAATGGCCGCCTCGCGCGGCGGAATGCGGCGTTCCACTGCAGTGCGCGTGATGCGCGCCACCTTGTCGTAACCGAGCACGGGGTTGAGCGCCGTCACCGACAGCAGCGCATTGCCCAGGTTCGATTCGAGCCGGTCGCGATCGACATCGAGCCCTGCCACCAGCCTGTTCGCGAAGACGCGTGCGCTGTCCGCCAGCACGCGAATCGACTGCAGCACGTTGTGGATCAGCACCGGCTTTGCCACGTTGAGTTCGAAGTTGCCGGATGCGCCGGCCATCGTCACCGTCACGTGATTACCCGCAACCTGCATGGCCGCTTGGGCGACCACCTCCGCGATGGTCGGGTTGCGCTTGCCCGGCATGATCGACGAGGTCAGTCCGTCGTCCGGTATCACCAGCTCGCCGATGCCGCAGCGCGGGCCGGACCCCATCCAGCGGATGTCGTTGGCGATCTTCATCAGCGATGTGGCGACCACGTTCAATGCACCCGACAGTTCCACCAGCGCGTCGTGGCCCGACATGCCTTCGAACTTGCACGGATGAGGTGCGAATGGCAAGCCTGTGAGCCTGCCGATCTCCTCGCAGAAGAACGTGTCGAAGTTCTCCGGTGCATTGAGCCCCGTTCCCGCCGCCGTGCCGCCCTGGGCGAGCAGCAGGAGCCGTGGCAAGGCATCCTGCAGCCGCGAGATGCCGCTGGACACCTGCCATGCGAATGCCTCGAATGCCTGGCCCATCGTCATCGGCACGGCGTCCATCAGGTGCGTGCGGGCCACCTTCGCCGCACCGGCGAACGCGCGGGCGCGGTCTTCCAGCGCGTCTTTCAGAACGGTGAGCGATGGAATCAACCGCTTCGTCAATTCGGTCGCGGCGGCGATGTGCATCACGGTCGGAAAGCTGTCGTTCGACGACTGCGATGCATTCACATGGTCGTTCGGGTGCACCGGCGACTTCGTGCCCAACGGCTGCCCCAGCAGCTCGTTGGCCCGGTTCGCGATCACCTCGTTGGCATTCATGTTCGTCTGGGTGCCCGAGCCGGTCTGCCAGATCGTGAGCGGGAAGTGCTCGTCGAACAGGCCGCGAGACACTTCCCCGGCCGCGGCGGCGATGGTCCCGGCCAATGCCGCGTCGAGTGCGCCGCAGCGTGCGTTGGCTTTCGCAGCCGCGATCTTCTGCAGCCCGAATGCGTGCAGCAGGCAAGCCGGGAAGCGCTCCGTTCCCACTTCGAACACGCCGGCCGCGCGCTGCGTCTGAGCGCCCCAGTATCTGTCGACGGGAATCTCGACCGGCCCGAACGCGTCGTGCTCGATGCGGGTGGCGGCTGTCATGCGTGTCAATCCAGGGCGATGTTGGCCTTGGCCGCTACCGCCCTCCAGCGCGCCACCTCTGCCTCGGTGTGCTTGCCGAGTGCAGCGCCGGTGTATTGCTCGGCCGGCAGCATCTGGATCGCCTGCTCGGCGAGGCGATCGGTGAAGGTCTTGTCGCTCATCACCTTCAGGTAGGCCTGCTGCACCTTGTCGAGCACCGCCTGCGGCGTGCCCTTGGGCGAGTAGATGCCGTACCAGGTCGAGGCCTCGAAGCCGGGCAGCACCGTCTCGCTCAGCGTCGGCACGTCCTTCAGCTGCGGCAGCCGCACCTTCGAGGTCACGGCCAGCGCGCGCACCTTGGCTTCCTTGATCTGCGGCATGGCGGTGTTGGTCTGGTCGAAGATGCCGTCGACCTGTCCGCCGATCACATCGATCAGCGCCGGGCCGGCCCCCTTGTACGGAACCTGCGAGATCCTGATGCCGGCCGAGGCGGCGAACAGTGCCGCGATCAGGTGCGAGCTGGAACCCACGCCGGCATTGCTGATGAAGAGCTTGTCGGGATTGGCCTTGCCGAAGTCGACCAGCGCCTTGATGTCCTTCGCCGGGTGCTCCTTGCGCACCATGAGCACCAGCGGCGTGTCCGGGAAGCGGAACACCGGAGCGAAGTCCTTGACCGGGTCGTAGGCGAGCTTCTTGTACAGCGCCGGCGCGGCGCCCATGTAGCCCATGTGCCCGACCAGCATGGTGTAGCCGTCCGGAACAGCGCGAGATGCCTTCGCGGCGCCCACGGTGCCGCCGGCACCGGGCGCGTTGTCGATCACGATGGACTGGCCCAGTTCGCGCGCAACCCTTTCCGCGATGGCGCGCGCGAGTGCGTCCGTGGGGCCTCCCGCCGCGAAGGGAACGATCCAGGTCACGGGCCGTGACGGGTAGGTCTGCGCGCTCACGCCGTGCGCCGCGGCGGCAAAGCTCATGGCCAGCAGCGCGCGGGCGGCCAGCTTCCTGATGTCGATCATCTGTCTTGTCTCCTCGGGTTGGTGGTTCAGGCCGCCACTTCGGCGGAAAGTGCGAGTGCGCGGTCCACCATCTGCGGCGCGAGGCCCAGGTAGTTCGCCGGATCGGTCAGGCGGTCGATGGCCGCGCGGTCGAAGTGCTTCGTGACCTCGGGCAGCGCCGCCAGCGCCTCGGCCAGCGTGCCGCCCTTCTCGTTGACAGTGCGGCAGGCGTCGTAGACCACGTCGTGCGCCTGCTGGCGGCCGATGTGGGGAGCCATGCCCATCATCACGGCCTCGGCCACGATCAGGCCCCGGCTGATGCCCAGGTTGTGCTTCATGCGGGCCTCGTCCACGATCAGGCCGCCCAGGGCGAACCTGGCCTGGTGCAATGCGCCGGCGGTGAGGATGAAGCTCTCGGGGATGGCGATCCACTCGGCGTGCCACGGGCCGGTCGCCCGTTCGAAGTCCTGCACCATGGCATCGACCATCAGGCCCGCGTGCTGCCGCACCGCCTTGGAGGCGGCCAGCATCAGCTCGCTGGAGATCGGGTTGCGCTTCTGCGGCATCGTGCTCGACGCGCCGCGCCCCTTGACGAAGGGTTCGTAGACCTCGGCGAACTCGGTGGAGGCCATGATCATGATGTCGAGCGCGATCTTGCCCAGCGAACCCGTGACGAGTGCGAGCAGGTTCACAGCCTCCGCGAAACCGTCGCGCGCCACATGCCAGGTGGTGGCGGGCACGCCCAGCCCCAGTTCCCCGGCCAACGCCTTCTGCACCTCGAAGCCCTTGTCGCCGAGCGAGGCGAGCGTGCCGGCGGCGCCTGCGAACTCGACCACCGCCACGCGCGGACGAAGCTCGGCAATGCGCTGCTGGTGCCGGTCGAACATCGCGAGCCAGATCGCGGCCTTGTAGCCGAAGGTGATGGGCAGTGCCTGCTGCAAATGGGTGCGCCCGGCCATCGGCGTGTCGCGGTGCTTCTTCGCGAGAGCGGCGAGGATGCCGCGCAGCTCGCGGACGTCCGCTGCGATGCTGTCGAGCGCGTCGCGCACCTGGAGCGCCACGGCGGTGTCCATGATGTCCTGCGTGGTCGCGCCCCAGTGCACGTAGCGGCCTGCTTCGCCGCACATCCCGACCAACTGGTGCACCAGCGGCAGGATGGGGTAGCCGACGATGTCGGTCTCTTCGCGCATGTGGTCGAAGTCGATGCGCTCGATCCTCGATTCGCGCGCGATCGTCTCGGCCGCCTCGGGCGGGATCACGCCCACGCGCGCCTGTGCCCTGGCAAGAGCAACCTCGGTATCGATGTAGCGCTGGACCAGTGCGCTGTCGCAGAAGAGCTGCCGCATCTTCTGCGTGCCGAACGCGTCGCGGAAAAGGATGGAATCGACGACGGTGCTGGCCATCGGGAGGGAGAGGCGGGTGTTGTTCATGGATGGCCTGGCGAGAGTAGGATGTGTATGTCCGGACATATTGGATTAAATATGTTCGGACATATATAGAAAATAAGGGTTTACCCTTGATGCCATGAATGCGATCCTCGGGGGCAACATGTCTTCCCCATCCAAGCCTCATCACAGCGACATCTCGCGCCACCTGACCGAAGCCATCACCAGCGGCCATTTCGCCGTCGGCTCGGTGCTCCCGACGGAACTGGAGCTCTGCGACCACTACAAGACCAGCCGGCACACCGTGAGGGCGGCGTTGGCCGAGCTCCAGCGCGTGGGGCTGGTGTCGCGCCGCAAGAACGCCGGAACCCGTGTGGAGGCGACGAAGCCGCGCGACACCTTCCGTCCTTCTCTCGCGTCGGTGGACGATCTGGTGCAGTTCGGCACCGAGCACCTGCGGCAGGTGCAATCGATAGAGGAGGTGGCGGTTTCCGCTTCGGTGGCGAAGGACCTGGGCTGCGCGCCCGGTGCGCGCTGGCTGCGGATCTCCAGCCTGCGGCTCGACAGCAGCGGAAAAGTCGGCCCCATCGGGTGGACCGATGTGTACGTGGACCCGGCGTACTCGGAAGTCGGGGCGCTCGTGCGCGAGTCGCCCGACACCCTGGTCAGTTCATTGATCGCCGAGCGCTATGGCCGGCAGATCGCCGAGATCCACCAGGACGTGCGAGCCGACACCGTCAAGGACGCGGTATTGGCGAAGGCGCTGCAGGTGGAGCAGGGTGCGGCGGTGCTGAAGATCGTACGCCGCTACCTCGATGCGGAGGGGCTGGCCTTCGAGGTTTCGGTGTCGGTCCATCCGGCGGACCGGTTCTCGGTGTCGATGCGGCTGCAGCGTTCGGGGGCGTAGCTGCCGGCCGCATCGGCTTCGGGATCTACTGGTTCTGCGACCCCCGATGCGCCCACCCCGTCGTGTGCTTCTCGACCACGCTGAAGAGTTCGTACATCAGCATCGCCATCGCCCCCACCACCATCAGCCCCGCGAACGCCAGCCCCATCTGCATGGCAGAGCCGGCCGAGATCAGCAGGTAGCCGATGCCTTCGTTGGCAGCCGTCATCTCGCTGACCGTGGTGCCCACGAACGCCAGCGTGATCGCGACCTTGAGCGAGCCGAAGAAGTAGGGCATGGAGCGCGGCAGGCCGATCTTCATGAGCACGTCCCAGCGCCTGGCGCCGAGCACGCGCAGCACGTCTTCGAGCTCGGGCTCGAGCGTGGCGAGGCCGGTCGCGATGTTGACCATGATCGGGAAGAAGCTGATCAGGAATGCCGTGAGGATCGCCGGCCCGATGCCGATGCCGAACCACACCACCAAAATCGGCACGAAGGCCGCCTTGGGCAGCGCGTTGAAGGCCGTCATGAGCGGGTAGATCGCCGCGTACGCGATGCGCGAGCTGCCGATGACGAAGCCCAGCAGCACGCCCACCACGATCGCGAGGCCGAAGCCCGCCATCGTGACCCAGAAGGTGCGCCACGCGTGGCCCGCGATGACTTCCTTGAACTCCCAGAACTGGTTCCAGATGCGCCACGGGCTCGGGAAGATGAAGTCCGAAACCTCGAAGGCCGAGCAGATCACCTGCCACAGCAGGATCACCGCCACGAGCAGCAGCCAGGGCGACCAGCGTTCGATTTGCTTGGTGTTTCTCATGAGATCGTGCGCCTCAGTGGGAAACAGCCGCGGCGGACTGTGCGGCGCTCGCGCCGGTGTTGCGGATGGCGCCGATGTGGCCGCGCAGCTCCAGCACGATGTCGGTGAACTCCTTGGTGTAGGTGAGTTCGAGTTCGCGCGGGCGCGGCAGGTCGATCTCGCGCTTCACCACGAAGCGGCCCGGGCTCTTGCTCATCACGTACACCGTGTCGGCGAGGAACACCGATTCGCGCAGGTCGTGCGTCACCAGGATCACGTTGAACTGCTGCTCGGTCCAGAGGTCGCGCAGGATGCACCACAGCTCCTCGCGCGTGAACGCGTCGAGCGCGCCGAAGGGCTCGTCGAGCAGCAGCATCTTGGGCTCGTGGATGAGCGCGCGGCAGATGCTCGCGCGCTGCTGCATGCCGCCCGAGAGCTGCCACGGGAACTTGTCCTCATAGCCGCCCAGGCCCACCTTCTGCAGCAGGCGGCGGGCGCGCTCCTCGTACTCCTTGCGCTTCGCCTTGAAGCTGGAGCGGTAGGGCTCGACGATCTCCAGCGGCAGCAGCACGTTGTCGACCGTGGTGCGCCACGGCAGCAGCGAGGGCGCCTGGAAGGCCATGCCCGAGATCTTCAGCGGCCCGGTCACCGGCTGGCCGTCGATGCGGATCTTGCCCATCGACGGCATCTTCAGCCCGGTGGTGAGCTTCATGAAGGTCGACTTGCCGCAGCCCGAGGGCCCGACGATGGCGATGAACTCGCCGCGCTTCACCTTCAGGTCGATGGCCTCGACCGCGAAGTGGTTGGCGCGCAGCAGCTCCTCGTTGTAGGCGAGCCAGACGTCCTGGAAGTCGACGAAGGGGGCCGCGTCCTGCGATGCGGCTGCCATCACTTCTTCAGGATGTTCAGTTCGGCCGCGGGCGGCAGCAGTGCTGCGGTCCACACCGCGTCGGGGCTCACGCGCGTCTTGGTGTTGAAGGCGTCCGAAACCTGCGAGGCCATCAGCGACATGCGGCCCGCGTTGACCGCGCCGAAGCCCTCGGCGCGCGCATCGGCGCTGTTGATGACGGTGTCGATGGCCAGCTGCAGGCGGCGCGTCTCGAGCTTGCTGTCGATGATGCCGTCGCGCGCCTTCACCGACTCGATGGCCACGGCTGGATTGGCGATGACCTCCTTCGCGCCCTTGGCGAAGGCCGAGAGGAATTTCTTCACCGCCGCCGGGTTCTCCTTGATGAGCTTGGGCGAGGCGATGATGACGTTGCCGTACAGCTTCACGCCGTAGTCGGGGTAGGGAAGGATCACCACGTCGGCGGTCTTGGCGCCGCGCGCTTCCAGGTTGAGCAGCGAGGTGAAGGTGAAGCCGGTGATGGCGTCGATGTCGCCGCGCATCAGCATGGTCTCGCGCAGCGTCGGGTCCATGGCGGTCCAGTTGACCGTGCCGATGTTGTTGGCCTTGGCGAAGATCGGGAAGGCGCGGCGGCCCGCGTCGAACACCGGCGCGCCGAGCTTCTTGCCCGTGAGGTCCGAAGGCTTGGTGATGCCGCTCTTCTTGAGCGTCATGACCGAGGCCGGCGTGTTGTTGTAGACCATCATCACCGCGACAGGCTTGTTGGGGCTGTCGGGATTGTTGGCATGGAACTCCATCAGCGCCGCAAGGTCGGCGAAGCCCATGTCGTAGGCGCCCGAGGCCACGCGCGTGACCGTGCCGCCCGAGCCGTTGCCCGCGTCGATGGTCACGTCGAGGCCCGCGGCCTTGAAGTAGCCCTTGGCGGCCGGGTGGAGGAACAGCGCCGCCGGTCCCTCGAAGCGCCAGTCGAGCTGGAACTTGATCGGCGTCGGGGTCTGCGCAAGGGCCGGTGCGAGGCCGAAGCTGAGGGCCGAGGCGGCGAGGAAGGACTGGAGCAGTTGGCGCTTGTTCATGCGGAGATCGATCCGTTGGATGAAAGGGGATTGAATGCTTCTGCATTCAAGCAAAAACGGTGCCCGCACGTGATTGGTGCGAACCCTTCCTCGCGGATCGAAGCGGTGCGCGGGCGTCGCGATCTGCACCCGCTCAATGCAAAAACGCGGCCGAGGCCGCGTTTGAAGCACCGAAAGCGGGATTCTTCCCCGCTGGACGGCCTTGCGCTTACTTGTCGACCGTCACCTTCGCCACCGCCAGCGCAGTCATGTTGATGATGCGCCGCACCGTCGACGAAGGCGTGAGCACGTGCGCCGAACTCGCGGCGCCCAGCAGCACCGGGCCCACGGTGATGCCGTTGGCGCCGGTCATCTTCAGCACGTTGTAGAGGATGTGGGCCGAGTCGAGGTTCGGGCACACGAGCAGGTTGGCCTCGCCGCTGAGCGTGGTCTCGGGCAGGGCGGTGCGGCGGATTTCCTCCGACAGCGCCGCGTCGCCGTGCATCTCGCCGTCGCATTCGATGTCGGGCGCCATCTGCGCGAACAGGTCGCGCGCCAGCCGCATCTTGCGGGCCGACGAGCGGCTGGAGGTGCCGTAGTTCGAGTGCGAGAGGAAGGCCACCTTCGGCGGCAGGCCGAAGCGGCGCACTTCCTCGGCGGCCATCACCGCGATGCTGGCGAGCAGTTCGGCGCTGGGGTCTTCGTTCACGTTGGTGTCGGTGATGAACACCGTGCGTTTGTCGAGCGTGAGCGCGTTCAGCGTCGCGAAGCCCGGCGCGCCGCGCTTCAGGCCGATCAGGTTGCGGATGTGCTCCAGGTGCACGTCGAAGCGACCGACCAGGCCGCAGATCATGGCATCGGCGTCGCCCAGGTGCATCATGAGTGCGGCAATGGTGGTGTTCGAGCGGCGCACCATGGTCTTGGCGGCCTCCGGCGTCACGCCGCGGCGGCCCATGATCTTGTGGAAGCTCTCCCAGTAGGTGCGGAAGCGCGGATCGTCCTCGGGGTTGACGATCTCGAAGTCGACGCCCGCGCGGATGTGCAGGCCGGCCTTCTTGATGCGCGCGTCGATCACGGCGGGGCGGCCCACCAGGATCGGCTTGGCCAGGCCTTCGTCGACGGCCCACTGGGCGGCGCGCAGCACGCGCTCGTCCTCGCCCTCGGCGTACGCCACGCGCTTGGCGGTGGCGATCTTCGCGGCGCTGAACACCGGGCGCATGAACATGCCCGTCTGGTAGACGAAGCGCGTCAGGTGCTGGCGGTAGGCGTCCATGTCCTCGATCGGGCGCGTGGCCACGCCCGAGGCGGCCGCTGCCTTGGCCACGGCCGGCGCGATGCGCAGGATCAGGCGCGAGTCGAAGGGCTTGGGAATGATGTAGTCGGGGCCGAAGGAGAGTTCCTGGCCGGCGTAGGCGGTGGCCACCTCTTCGCTGATGTCGGCCTTGGTGAGCTCGGCGATCTCGCGCACGCAGGCCAGCTTCATCTCTTCGGTGATCTTGCTGGCGCCGCAGTCGAGCGCGCCGCGGAAGATGTACGGGAAGCACAGCACGTTGTTGACCTGGTTCGGGTAGTCCGAACGGCCGGTGGCGATGATGCAGTCCGGCCGCACGGCCTTGGCCAGTTCGGGGCGGATCTCGGGCTCGGGGTTGGCCAGCGCCAGGATGATGGGCTGGCTCGCCATGGTCTTGACCATCTCGGCGGTCATCACGCCTGGGGCCGAGCAGCCCAGGAACACATCGGCGTCCTTCACCACGTCGGCCAGGGTGCGGGCGCCGGTGTCTTTCTGGGCGTAGCGTGCCTTGGATTCGTCGAAGCCGCCCGCGCGGCCCATGTAGATCAGGCCCTTGGAGTCGCAGGCGTGGATGTTGGCGGGCTTGGCGCCCAGGCCGACCATCACGTCCAGGCAGGCGATGGCGGCCGCGCCCGCGCCCGAGACGGCGATCTTCACTTCCTCGATCTTCTTGCCCACCAGCTCCAGGCCGTTGAGCAGGGCGGCGGCCGAGATGATGGCCGTGCCGTGCTGGTCGTCGTGGAACACCGGGATGTTCATGCGCTCGCGCAGCTTCTTCTCGATGTAGAAGCACTCGGGCGCCTTGATGTCTTCCAGGTTGATGCCGCCCAGCGTCGGCTCCAGCGCCGCGATGATGTCGACCAGCTTGTCGGGGTCGCGCTCTGCCAGCTCGATGTCGAACACGTCGATGCCGGCGAATTTCTTGAAGAGGCAGCCCTTGCCTTCCATCACGGGCTTGGCGGCCAGCGGGCCGATGTCGCCCAGGCCCAGCACGGCGGTGCCGTTGGTGACCACGCCCACGAGGTTGCCGCGGGCGGTGTATTCGGAGGCGGTTGCCGGGTCGGCGGCGATGTCGAGACAGGGATAGGCCACGCCGGGCGAATAGGCCAGCGACAGGTCGCGCTGGTTCAGCAAGGGCTTGGTCGGGGTGATCGAGATCTTGCCCTTGACGGGCGAGCGGTGGTATTCGCGCGCTGCCTCGCGAAGTGCTTCTTCTGCGGGGGAAAGGGGTGCAGCCATGAAAGTCTCCTTGTTTCTGACGGGCAATGAGGCTACCGCAAAAGCAGGGCCTCCTATTACTGGGGAAATGCCGAAAACGCCTGGACCCATAGCTTCCGCTCGATAAGGCGGGTTCCGGCGGATGGGAGGGGGCTCTGGGGTTCGCTAAACTGCCGATCGTTACCAACTGGTTAACAGACCGGCCGTCCAGCCGGACATCGAGCCGGGGGTATCGCCGACAACGAAAACACCGCGAAAAGAGGGGCAACTCGCATGGCATCCGGACCTTTCAACAGCAACGATCCCGACGTCGTCGTCATCGGAGGCGGCCCATCGGGCTCCACGGTGGCCGCGCTGCTCGCGGACAAAGGGCACGACGTGGTGCTGATCGAGAAGGCGCAGCATCCGCGCTTCCACATCGGCGAATCGCTGCTGCCGATGAACATGCCGCTGTTCGACCGCCTCGGCGTGCGCACCGAGGTCGAGGCCATCGGCATCCGCAAGCACGGTGCCGAGTTCGTCTCGCCCTGGCACGATCACTCCAGCCAGTTCCACTTCGCCGAGGCGATGGACAAGAGCTTTCCCTACGCGGTGCATGTGCGCCGCTCCGAATTCGACGAACTGCTCTTCCGCCACGCCGGCAACCGCGGCGCGCGGACTTTCGAGGGACAGCGCGTCACCGGCGTGGACATGGATGCCGGCAAAGGGACGCCCGACAACAGGCCGCTGGTGAAGGTCAAGGCCGACGATGGCACCGAGACCACCTGGCGCCCGCGCTTCGTGATCGACGCCAGCGGGCGCGACACCCTGCTGTCGAACCAGTTCGACGCCAAGCGCCGCAACCGCAAGCACGCCAGCGCGGCGCTGTTCGGCCACTTCGCCAATGCCGAGCGGCGGCCTGGCCGCTTCGAGGGCAACATCACGCTGTTCTGGTTCGACCATGGCTGGTTCTGGTACATCCCGCTGAAGGACGGCACGGTGAGCGTCGGCGCGGTGGCATCGCCGGCGTACTTCAAGCGCCGCAAGGGCTCGCTGGAAGAGTTCCTGATGGAGACCATCGCGCTCGCGCCCAAGCTGGCCGCGCGGCTGAAGAACGCCACGCTGATGGAAGGCGCCACCTCCACCGGCAACTACGCCTACGACTCCAAGTTCTGCCGCGGCGACCGCTTCATGATGGTGGGCGACGCCTATGCCTTCGTCGACCCGATGTTCTCCTCGGGCGTGTACCTGGCGATGAACAGCGGCTTCGAGGCCGCCACCTGCGCCGACCTCTGGCTCAAGGGCGAGGCGAAGGAAGCCGAGAAGGCCTTCAGGCACTACGAGAAGGTGATGAAGCACGGACCGAAGATGTTCTCGTGGTTCATCTACCGCATCACCTCGCCGGCCATCCGGCGCCTGTTCATGGCCCCACGCAACATCTGGCGCATGCAGGAGGCGCTGCTGTCCATCCTGGCGGGCGACCTGTTCCGCAACACGCCCATCGGCCCGCGCTTCTGGGGCTTCAAGGTGACTTATTACGCCTCCTGCCTGGGCATCCTTCCGCAGGCCGTGAAGACCTGGGCCTGGCGCCGCCGCAACCTGAAGGAATCGCTGGAAGCGTTGAAGTAAAGCGGACAGCCGAACGCAGAGGTCGCGAAGGTTTCGCGAATGTCGCAGAAGGAAAACCAAAAAAAGGATTTCATGGTTTCTTCTGCGACTTCTGCGTAGCTTTTGTATTTCTTCTGCGTTCGGAAGTCCGCTTTCGAAGAACCTCAATCAGGCGTGACTGTGTGCTGCGCCAGCGCCTCCAGCGCGCGCACCAGCGCCGAGTGGTCGAGCTGGCCGTAGCCCAGTGCCGCGCAGGCATTCATGAGCTGCGCCGCGCCGGCCGTCTGCGGCAGCGAGACGCCCAATGAACGGGCGCTCTGCATCGCGAGGTTCAGGTCCTTCTGGTGCAGCCCGATGCGAAAGCCCGGCGCGAAGGTGCGCTTGATCATGCGTTCGCCGTGCACTTCGAGGATGCGCGAGCTCGCGAAGCCGCCCATCAGCGCCTGGCGCACCTTGGCCGGATCGGCGCCCGCCTTCGACGCGAACACCAGCGCCTCGCCCACGGCGGCGATGTTCAGCGCCACGATGATCTGGTTGGCCACCTTGCAGACCTGGCCGTCGCCGGCGCCGCCCACGAGCGTGACGTTCTTGCCCATCTTGTCGAGCAGCGGCTTCACGCGCCCGAAGGTGCCTTCGTCGCCGCCGCACATGATCGTGAGGCTCGCGGCCTTGGCGCCCACCTCGCCGCCGGAGACCGGTGCGTCGATGTAGCCGGCGCCCAGCGCGGTGATGCGGCGCGCGAAGTCCTTGGTGGCGATCGGGTCGATGGAGCTGCAGTCCACCACGATCTTGCCGCTGGAGCCCTTCAGGCCGTCGGCCACGCCCTCGGCGCCGGGCGCGCCGAAGAGCACCTTCTCCACGTCGGGCGTGTCCGGCACCATGATGAAGACCACGTCGGACTGGCGTGTCACCTCCGCCGCCGAGGCGCAGATGGTGGCCTTCGACACGAAGGGCTCGGGCGTGTTGCCGTGCGTGTTCACGAAGAGCTGGTAGCCCGCCTCGAGCAGGTGGCCCGCCATGGGCGCGCCCATGATGCCGAGGCCGATGAATCCGATCTTCTGTTGCTGCGTCGTCATGTCTCTTGTTCCTTTTCCGATGTCAGTCATTCATTTCATTGCTGCTGCGTGAGCGCGTGGCGCCAGCCGAGGCCTTCGATGGTGGTGGCGCGGGGCTTGTACTCGCAGCCGATCCAGCCGTCGTAGCCCAGCGAGTCGATGTGCCTGAAGAGCCACGGGTAGTTGATCTCGCCCGTGCCCGGCTCGCCGCGCCCCGGGTTGTCGGCCAGCTGGATGTGGCCGATGCGTGCCAGGTTCTTCGAGAGCGTGTTGCCCAGCTCGCCTTCCATGCGCTGCGCGTGGTAGATGTCGTACTGCACCCGCATGTTGGCCGAGCCGACCTCGTCGATCAGCGCCAGCGCCTGGTCGGTGCGCGTGAGGAAGAAGCCCGGGATGTCGAAGGTGTTGATGGGCTCGACCAGCAGGCGCAGGCCCGCTGCTTCGAGCTCGCGCGCGGCGAGGCGCAGGTTGGCGACCACGGTCTTGTGCGCCGCATCCCTGTCGACGCCGGCAGGCACCTTGCCCACAAGGCAGTTGACCTGCGGGCAACCCAGGACGGTGGCGTAGTTGATCGCCACGCCGATGCCTTCGGCGAACTCGCCCGTGCGGTCGGGATGGCAGGCGATGCCGCGCTCGCCCTTGTCCCAGTCGCCGGCCGGCAGGTTGTGCAGCACCTGCTCCAGGCCGTTGGCGCGCAGGGCGGCGGCGAGTTCCTTCTTCTCGAAGGGATAGGGGAAGAGGTACTCCACCCCCTTGAAGCCGGCCTTGGCGGCGGCTTCGAAGCGCTGCATGAAGGGCAGCTCGGTGAAGAGCATCGTGAGGTTGGCTGCGAACTTGGGCATGTCGGGTCTTTCAGTCGTTCATGAGGGATCGGGAACCGAACGCAGAAGTCGCGAAGGTTTCGCAGAGGTCGCAGAAGGAGAACCAAAGAAGTTTTCTTCTGCGACTTCTGCGTAGTTTTTGTATTCCTTCTGCGTTCGGCTGCCCGTATTCAGCGGTCCTTGATCAGTCCAGCAGCGCCGCAACAGCCGTCGGCGCGTCGGCCGGCGTCTCGGCCAGCGGCTCGAACTCGGTGATGTTGTCGATCTCGGTGCCCATCGCGATGTTGGTCACGCGCTCCAGCATCACCTCGATCACCACCGGCACGCTGAACTCGGCCATCAGGGCCTCGGCGCGGCGGATGGCCGGCGCGATCTCTTCCTGCCGGTTCACGCGGATCGCCTTGCAGCCCAGGCCCTCGACCACCTTCATGTGGTCGACGCCGTAGCTGCTTTCGATGCCCGCGTCGGGCGCCGCGTTGATGTTGTCGAACGCGAGCTGCACGCAGTAGTCCATCTCGAAGCCGCGCTGCGCCTGGCGGATCAGGCCGAGGTAGGAGTTGTTGACCACGATGTGGATGTACGGCAGCTTGAACTGCGCGCCCACGGCCAGCTCCTCGATCATGAACTGGAAGTCGTAGTCGCCCGACAGCGCGACGATCTTGCGCGCGGGGTCGGCGGCACGCACGCCCAGCGCGGCGGGAATGGTCCAGCCCAGCGGACCGGCCTGGCCGCAGTTGATCCAGTGGCGCGGGTTGTACACGTGCAGGAACTGCGCGGCTGCGATCTGCGAGAGACCGATGGTGCTCACGTAGCAGGTATCGGTGCTGAAGTTGTTGTTCATGCACTGGTACACGCGCTGCGGCTTCATCGGCACTTCGTCGAAGTTGGTCTTGCGCAGCATCGTCTTCTTGCGCTCGATGCATGCCTTGGCCCAGTCGCGGCGATCGGTGAGGCGGCCCGCGGCCTTCATCTCTTCGGCCACCTCGACGAAGAGTTCCAGCGCGGCCCTGGCGTCCGACACGATGCCGAAGTCGGGCGTGAACACGCGGCCGATCTGGGTGGGCTCGATGTCCACGTGCACGAAGGTGCGGCCCTTGGTGTAGACGTCGACGGAGCCGGTGTGGCGGTTCGCCCAGCGGTTGCCGATGCCCAGCACGAAGTCGCTGGCCAGCATCGTGGCGTTGCCGTAGCGGTGGCTGGTCTGCAGGCCGCACATGCCGGCCATCAGCGGGTGGTTGTCCGGAATGGAGCCCCAGCCCATGAGCGTGGGAATCACCGGCACGCCGGTGGCTTCGGCAAAGCGCACCAGCAGGTCGGATGCGTCGGCGTTGATGACGCCGCCGCCGGCCACGATCAGCGGGCGCTCGGCCGCGTTGAGCATGCCGACGGCCTTCTCGATCTGGGCCCGCGTGGCGGCCGGCTTGTAGGGCTTGAGCGGCTCGTAGCTGTCGATGTCGAACTCGATCTGCGCCATCTGCACGTCGAAGGGCAGGTCGATCAGCACCGGGCCCGGGCGGCCGGAGCGCATCAGGTGGAAGGCCTGCTGGAACACCTGCGGCACCTGGCCCGGCTCGCGCACCGTGACCGACCACTTGGTGACGGGCTTGGAGATCGATTCGATGTCCACCGCCTGGAAGTCTTCCTTGTAGAGCCGCGCGCGCGGCGCCTGGCCGGTGATGCAGAGGATGGGAATCGAATCGGCCCAGGCCGAGTACAGGCCCGTGATCATGTCGGTGCCCGCCGGGCCCGAGGTGCCGATGCACACGCCGATGTTGCCGGCCACGGCGCGGGTGTAGCCCTCGGCCATGTGCGAGGCGCCTTCCACGTGGCGCGCCAGGATGTGCGCGATGCTGCCGCGCTGGCGCAGTGCCGAGTACATCGGGTTGATCGCTGCGCCCGGCACGCCGAAGGCCTGCGTCACGCCTTCCTTTTCCATCACCAGAACCGCGGCCTGGACCGCTGTCATCTTTGCCATCTGAGTCTCCTTTGGGATGGGCTCACTGTAGGAAGCGGGGCGGATTCCAAGAAGACGGCTGCGGACCATAAAACCTATTCCAGGCTGGAATAAGTGACTACCATCCGGCCCATGGACAGATTGCTGGCAATGGAAATGTTCGTGCGCGTGGTCGAGACGGGCAGCTTCTCGAAGGCCGCGCGCGAGTTCAACACCACGCAGCCCACGGTAACCAAGCAGATCGCCGCCACCGAGGAGCGGCTGAAGGTGCGCCTTCTCAACCGCAACACCCGCGGCGTGAGCCTCACCGAGCCGGGCGCGCTCTACTACGAGAAGTGCAAGACCATCGTGCGCGAGGCCGAGGAGGCCGACAGCATCGTGCAGCTGCGGCAGACCCAGGCGCAGGGCCTGCTGCGCGTGGGTACCTCGGTGGCCTTCGGGCGTCGCGTGGTGGTGCCGCTGGCGCTCGAATACATGAGCCGGCATCCGCAGGTGCAGCTCGACCTGAGCTTCGAGGACCGCTACGTGGACCTGATCGCGCAGGGCATCGACGTGGCCATCCGCATGGGCAAGCTCGCCGACTCGTCGCTGGGCGCGCGCTACCTGGGCGCCAATCCGTGGGTCATGGTCGCCTCGCCCGCCTACCTGAAGAAGCACGGCACGCCGAAGCGCGCGCAGGACCTCAGCGCGCACGTGGCGCTGATCTACAGCAGCGTGGTGGGCGACGAGTTCTGGCGCATGCACACGCCGCGCGGCGAGCCGGTCACGGTGCCAGTGTCGGGCCGGTTCCGCTCGAACAACCTCTCGGCCGTGCTGGCAGCGGCGCGCGACGGCCTGGGCATCGCGCTCATGCCGCGCTACGTGGCCAGCGATTCGCTGGCGGCCGGCAAGGTGCGCGAGGTGCTGGGCGACCATGCGCTGCCCGAGCAGGAGATCCACGCCGTCTTCCCCTCGCCCAAGCTGGTGCCGGGCAAGGTGTCGGGCTTCGTGGCCTTCCTGCAGGGGCGCTTCGACGAAGGCTGGTGGGAGGCGGCCTGAGCGCCGACCATCGGAGAGGGCTTCAGGCCGCCACGAAGGCGCCGTGCAGCCCCAGCGGCAGGGCATAGGGCAGCGTGGCCTGCGCCACCGGGCCTGCCGCGAGATTGTCGGCCGCGAAGCACGAGAGCACCGTCTTCTGCCGCCCGAAGTCGAAGGCCGTGCCCAGCACCCAGCCGGGCCTGGAGCCGTCGGGCACGAAGACGTGCTCTTCCACCATGGTCTGCGCGCCGTAGCTGAAGCGCTGGCTGCGGCCGGTTTCCACGTCGGTGCGCGCGACCGCGCCGAAGCCGGGCAGGTCGCGCCGGATCTGCGTGGCGTGCACCACCTGGCGATGCCGCAGGCCGACGCGCCGCGGATCGATGCGCGGGAACTCGGCCTCCTGCGCCAGCGCCGTCTGCGTGGCCCGTCCCCCGGACAGGTTCAGCGTGGCGACCGTCAGGTGCGGCTCGGTGGTCTTCACGCGGCGGGCGCGCATCACTTCGCGGTTGCTGATGAACACCGAATCGGAGTTCTCCGAGCGCACGTAGTCGATGTGGATCTGCGTGCCGCGCGGCGTGTCTTCCTCCCAGGCGTTGCCGACGTGGAACAGGAAGCCAGCCGGCAGCGCGAGCATCTGGCGGCGTTCCCAGTTCTGCTTGTCGACCACCAGCGCGCGCATGCCGAGTTCGGGCCGCCAGACGTGCGCATCCAGGAAGGTGGCGCCGGCTTCCTTGCGCTTGCCGTCGTAGACCAGCGGCGGCAGCAGGAACACCAGGTGCCGCTCGGTCACGGCGAAGTCGTGGACCATCGGCATGTCGGCCACCGGCACCACAGCGGCGCGACGCAGCGTGCCTTCGGGCGCGATCTCGTACAGCGCCAGCAGGCCCTGGCCGGAGCTCACGCCGAAATTCCACACCGTGCCGTCCGGATCGATCTTGGGATGGGCCGAGAACGGCATGCCCGCGAGATCGGGGCGCCAGGTCTTCACGCCCAGCGTGTCGAGCGTGCTCGCGTCGATGCGGGTGGCCGAGCCGCCTTCCCACAGCGCCAGCACCTCGCCGCCCATCGGCAGCACGCTGGTGTTGGCGACGTTGATGCTGTCGGCCGAGGTCGGCGGCTCGACGCCCGGTGGCGTGGTGCCGAAGGCCTCGAACAGGCGGCGGCCCGCTTTCGTCTCGGCCACGCGCTTGGGCGTGGCGACGTAGCGGCCCTGGTGCCGCACGTCGGTGCCCTCGATCACGAAGCGGTGCACCATGCCGTCGCCGTCGAACCAGTGGTGGTAGCGCTCGCCGCCCAGGTCATGGCCGGCCGGGCCGATGCGGAACAGTGTGCCGGCGACGGCATCGGGGAAGCGGCCGCGCACGGTGGCGCGGGTGAGCGGGAAGTCGTTCGGGGGCGTGGCGAAGCCGGTCTTCCAGGGGGCGCCGGAGGCTTCGAACTGGACCTGCCAGTCGTCCGCCGTGCCGGCTGCCCGCGCCAGCGGCGCCAGAAGGGGGAGGGCACCGGCCGAAGCCAGCAGGCGCAGGAGTTCGCGTCGTTCCATGGCTGTCTCCCTTCGTCTTCAGTGCAGGTGGATGACTGTCTGCATGTCGGCCTCGACACTGATCGCCGCCGCGTCGAAGCCGGGCGCCGCGCGGTTGCCCTTGGCATCGTTCGAGAAGCCGTAGCGCTCGGTGGGCATGCCCATGAGGTTGGTGTCGAGCTTGCCGTTGCCGTTCTCGTCGGCGAACACGCGCAGCGCGTAGCGCCCGGGCGCCAGGCCGGTGAACAGCAGGCGGGCCTTGCCCTCGCGCATCGGTGCGGTCTGCGAGGCCACGGGCTTGCCGTCGGTGTAGCTGGCGGCGTCGCCGTACACCGCGACGTAGAGCGTGGCGTCCGCGGCCGGGCCGTCGGCGACGCTCAGGCTCAGGTCGGCGGCGAGGGCGCCCAGGGGCGCGAGGATCGCGGCCGCGCACAGGGCGCGCACGGCGGGGCGGAACGGGGGAAGGCGGAGTTGCATGACGGGCCTCGTTGGTTGTTGGAGGCCCGACGATCCCGCAGGCCGGGCGCGGCGCCCAGCCTCATGCGACGGAATGCGGGATTGCGCGCGCGAAATGCGCGCGGCGGGGAGCGGACGGCGCCGGCTTCAGCCGGCTTTTTCGTCCTTGGCGACTTGTCTGGGCTGTGCGTCCTCGGCCTGCTCGTGCCCTGGGCCCACATGGCCGGAGTCGGCAAAGAGGCTCCATGCCGCCATGAACAGCGCCGCGATGACCGGCCCGATCACGAAGCCGTTGATGCCGAAGATCGCCATGCCGCCGATGGTCGACATCAGCACGATGTAGTCGGGCATCTGCGTGTCCTTGCCCACCAGCACGGGGCGCAGGATGTTATCGACCAGGCCGATGACGAACACGCCCACGAAGATCAGCACGCCGCCTTGCCAGAAATGCCCCGTGGCCAGGAAGTAGATGGCCACCGGCCCCCAGATCAGCGCCGCGCCCACGGCCGGCAGCAGCGAAAGAAATGCCATCAGCACCGCCCACAGCAGTGCGCCCTGCACGCCGAGGAACCAGAAGGCCAGCCCGCCTAGCGCGCCCTGCGCGACCGCCACGGCCACGTTGCCCTTGACCGTGGCGCGGATCACGGTGGTGAACTTGTTCAGCAGGTAGTGCGTGTGGGGCTTGGCCAGCGGCAGCGCGTCGCGCATCCGCTTGGAAAGGTCGGAGCCGTCGCGCACCAGGAAGTACAGCAGGTACAGCATCACGAAGAAGCTGACGATGAAGTCGAAAGTGTTCTGGCCGATGGCCAGTGCCTGGCTCGCGATGATCTGGCTGGCCTGCCCGGCGGCCGCCGAGATGCGTGCCTGCCATGCCGCCATGTCGCCCAGGTTGAAGCGCTCCACCAGGTTCAGCAGCCACTGCGGCGAGGCGTCGAGGATCTGCTGGAAGTAGGCCGCGAAGTTGATCTGGCCCGAGCGGATGCTCTGTGTGACCAGCGCGATCTCCTGCACCAGCGACACCCCCACCATGGCCAGCGGCAGGATCACGATGAACAGGCAGATCGCCAGCGTCGACAGCGCCGCCGCATTGGGCTTGCCGCGCATCCTCTTCAGCAGCCGCTTGTAGAGCGGCGTGAACAGGATCGCCAGCGCCACGCCCCACAGCACCGCGCCGAAGAACGGCATCAGCACCCAGAGGAAGGCGACGGTCACGGCGGCGAGAAGGGCGAGGAACACGCCGCGCTGGAGTTGGGGTGAGTTCATAAGTGTCTCGGACTGTAGCCGAGCGCAGCGACAGCAGAACCCATTTGCCGGCTTCGGCTCGCTCGAGCGATCGAGGATCTGCTTTCCTGCGTTGGGAATATCGAGACAAATCGCACCAAAGCCCGCTCGTTTATTTCAGATGCCCGCATTCGCGTCGGCTTGCGTCCTAGGATTTTCTGCAAGAAATAAAAGAGGGAGGTGAGCGTGAGCTCAATTTGCAATTGCAATTCGTGCAGCACGAATTGCTCCGGGATTCCTGTCGTGTCTGCAGGCATTGATTCGGCAATGGTCTTGCACGTCCGGATTCAGAACCCGTCGGCAGAGGCGCCGTAACTCTGCAAGCCGGCAGCCCGATTGCGCGGCCGAGCCTCTTTTCTTTCCCAATTGATCTTCACGAAACAAACAGACGCAGTCAGGGAGACTGGACTATGGGACCAGGCACGCCGCAGCGGCCACCATCGGGCACACATCAAGGCCAGCCCGCACCGACATCCATCGCCGAGCGCGAGCCCCAGACGGCCGTCGCCCCGCTGAACACCATCGCCAAGGAAGACATCGCCGCCGCGAGCAAGGCGGTGGACGAGTGGCTGCGGTCCTTCACCGGCGGCTATGTCACGCTCGACCGGCTGACCACGGTGCTGGGCAGCATCCCCATCGTGGGCAACATCATGGCGCTGGTGGATGTGTTTCTCGACATCGTCACCATCCTCGACAAGAAGTCCACCGATGCCGTCACGAGGTTCCTGAACTGGGCGAGCCTCGGCATCAATCTCATCGGCCTGATTCCAGCGCCGCCCACCATGGCCGCTGCGCGCATGAGCCTGCGGCCCACGCTGCACCTCGTCAGGCAGGAGCTGCTGCATGGGGCCAGGAATCTCGGCCAGACCATCGTCACCATCCTGGTGGGGCACCTGAATGCATCCATCGTCGGTGAGCTGGAGACCTTCATCGACGGCGCCATCGCAAGGCTCTCGGGCATTCTGGAAGATTGCGCGAGGCTCTCCGACAGCATCCTGGACAACCTGATCGGCATCCTTCAGCGCGTGCTCGGCGGGCAGGACCTCTTCACCGTCGCCAGGCCGGGTGCCCCCGAAACCAACGACTACGACCCCAGGACCCAAAGCACGTGGAGCGGCATGTGGCGCCGCGCGGTGAAGTACTCCGAGGGCACGGCCAGGCGCGCCGCCAACTACGCCGCAAGGAAGGCCGCAGCCTACCTGCCCGAAAGCGTCAGGGCCAGGGTCAGCGAGGTGATCGAGAGCCTGGTTGCCTTGAAGGCGGACTTCCGCAGGCAACTGACCGACCTCGCCAACCAGGAACTGCAGGGCAGCATCATGTGGCTGCTGCGCCAGCTGCTGTCGGCCATGGCGCAGAAGAAGAGCCTGCGCGCGGCCATCGTGTCGCCAGGTGCAGGTGCCGAAGCAACCAAGAGCAGGCCCGGTACCCGGGTCGAGCACGTACGTGTACAGGCGCCGGCCCACGGCGACCCCGGCTGCAAGAACTGCCCGCTTTCGGGCGCAACGGTCCCTTCGGCAAGCAGGTTCGCCATCAGCCTGGCGACCGGCTGCGAAAGCTTCACCCACGTCGACTTCACACTGGTTGCGCCGTTGCCCATCACCTGGGCGCGCACCTATCGCAGCAATCTTGGCGCTTTCGACGAGGGCACCCTCGGCGCGAGATGGCTCACGCCCTACAGCACGCGCGTGGACATCGCCACACCGACGCAGGGCCCGCGGGCCGGCGAGCCCAGCCTGGTCTATCACGGCGCGGACGGCCGCAGCCATGCCTATCCGCTGCTGGCCGTGGGCCGGAGCTACCGCGATGCCATCGAAGAAGTGACGCTCACGCGGCTGAGCGAGAGGCTGTTGGCCCTGGATTTCGGCAAGCCCGTATCGAGCGGCGAATCCGGCGACTGGCGCGAGGTCTACGAGCTGGTGGATACCTCCGCCCGCAAGGTCGCTACGCAAGGCAGACAGCACTTCCGGCTTGTCGCGCTGCACGCCGGCAAGGAGGCCAGCATCGGCCTGCGCTACGACCATGTGATCGCAGCCACCGGCGAACAGGTCTTGAGCGACATCGTCAGCAAGCAGGGTGATGTCACCGTGGCCCATGTGGGCACTCGCCCCGATGCGAGAAGCGGATTGATCGCCAGCCTGTGGGAGATCAAGGGCGGCCAGGTCGTGCGACAACTCGCCGGCTATGTGCACGGCGCCGAAGGCGACCTCGTCGCGGCCCAGGACGAAAACGGCGAGACCTGGAACTACAGCTACAGCCACCATCTCGTGACCCGGTACACCGACCGCACGGGCCGGGGCATCAACCTCGAGTACGACGGCACCGGCGTCGATGCCAGGGCGGTTCGCGAGTGGAGCGATGACGGGAGCTTCGCCCTCAGGCTCGAGTGGGACAGGAACATCCGCCTGACCTATGCAACTGATGCGCTCGGCGGCGAGACCTGGTACTACTACGACATCCTCGGCTACACCTACCGGATCATCCATCCCGACAAGCGCCAGGAGTGGTTCTTTCGCGATGAGGCGAAGAACATCACGCGCCATGTCCACACCGACGGCAGCACCGACGACTTCAGCTACGACGCCGACGGCAACCTGCGGACCCACACGCGGGCCGACGGCAGCCAGGTGCACTTCGCGCACGACGAGCGCGGACGCATGACGGGCCTGCGCGATGCCGAGGGCGGTGTCTGGAAGCGCGACTACGACGCCGACGGCAACCTCGTCGAAGAGATCGACCCGCTGGGGCACAAGACCGCATACGCCTACGACAAGGCCGGCCGGCCCGTGCGAATCACCGATGCGAAGGGCGGCGTCAAGACGCTGACCTACACGCCGGCGGGCCAGCTTGCCAGCCACACCGATTGCTCGGGCAAGACCACGCGGTGGGAGTACGACGAGCAGGGACGCCTGGTCAAGGCGACCGATGCCATGAGCCAGGGCACCCGGTATCGCTACACGAGCGCGAACGAACGAGGGAAGGCTGCCGCCGCAGCGAACGCCAACCGAACGGGCCGGCTCGAGGAGATCATCCTGCCGGACAACACCAGCGAGCACTTCGTCCATGACGCAGAAGGGCGCCTGCTGGCGCACACCGATGCGCTGGGGCGCAGGACGAGCTACGACTACACGCGCTCCGGCCTCGTGTCCCGGCGCATCGACGCGGCGGGGCATACGCTCAAGTACCGCTGGGACCTGCTCGGACGCTTGAGCGAACTGCATAACGAGAACGGCAGCCGCTACGACTTCCGTTATGACCCCGTGGGCCGTCTGCTGGAAGAAGTGGGCTTCGACCGCAAGACCACACGGTACGGCTATGAAGAGTCCACGGGGGTGCTGTCGGAAGTGGCTGAGGGCGAGCACACCACGCTGCTGCAATTCGATCCGATCGGCCGCCTGATCGAGCGCAGCGCCGGCGGCGATGCAGAGAGCTTCGCCTACGATCGGAACGGCCGCTTGGTCGAAGCCGGCAACAGCGACGCCAGGCTGCAATGGTTCTACGACCCCGCGGGCAACCTGACGCGCGAGCATCAGCACTACCTGCAAGGCGCCCGCACGGCAGTCTGGCAGCACGGCTACGACGAACTCAACCAGCGCGTCGCGACCATCCGCCCAGACGGTCATGTGACTCAGTGGCTCACCTATGGCTCCGGCCACGTGCATGGATTGCTCGTCGACGGTCAGGAGATCCTGGGCTTCGAGCGCGACGACCTGCATCGCGAGATTGCGCGCGCGCAGGGCAACGGACTCACACAGGAGCAGCACTACGACCCGGCCGGCCGATTGCTGGAGCAGCAGCTCTCCCAGACCAGGCGCGGCGCCCTCGGAGCCACCGGCATTCGCCGCAGCTACCAATACGACAAGGCCGGCCAGCTGATCGCCATCGGCGACAGCCGGCGCGGCAACCTCAGCTATCGCTACGACCCGGTAGGGCGACTGCTAGAAGCCAACAGCCGGTTGGGACGGGAGACGTTCGCGTTCGATCCAGCGGGGAACATCGGCAACCCGTCTCCAGACGCGGAAGGCACCGTGCAGCCGGCGAGCCGCGTCACCAATCGTGTTGCCGTTCGCTCGGGTAGCGATGGTCGCAGCATGGCCGGCAAGCTGATGGACAACCTGCTGAAGGACTACGCCGGCACGCGCTACAAGTGGGATGAGCGCGGCAACCTGATCGAGCGCAGCCGCAACGGCGAAAAGACGGTGTTCACCTGGGACGGCTACAACCGGATGCGAAGCGCCGAGACCTTCGGCGAAACCACAAGCTTCAGCTATGACCCGCTGGGCCGGCGCATCGCCAAGCGCACACGGCATGCGTGCACCTTGTTCGGCTGGGACGGCGATACGCTGGCGTTCGAGAGCACGCAGAGCGCCGAGGGCTGGCAGGAGGGTGGCTGGCTTGGCGACAGCGTTCACTACATCCATGAACCCGGCTCGTTCGTGCCGCTGGTGCAGATCCGGCAGGCCCAAGCCGTCGTGTTGAGCCGGACTACGGATGTGAAGGCACTGATGGCCGACAACGGCGGGCGCTACGACATCGAGCTGGACCCGCTATGGAACGGGGAGCAGAGCCGAACACCTGCGCCGTTCAGCAAAGAGGAAATCGCCTTCTACCAGTGTGACCATCTGGGCACGCCGCAGGAGCTGACGGATCATGAGGGGCGCGTGGCGTGGTCGGCGAGCTACAAGGCTTGGGGGGAGGCGAGGCAGGCGATCAGTGAGGCTGGACGGCGGGCTGGCTTTCGAAACTCCATCCGCTTTCAAGGTCAGTACTGGGATGAAGAGACGGGGCTGCATTACAACCGGTATCGCTATTACGATCCGCTGGTAGGGAGGTTCGTAAGCAGCGATCCGATCAAATTGGCGGGTGGAATCAATCTCCAACATTACGCGCCGAACCCGCTCGAATGGATTGATCCGTTGGGTCTGGTTGGGAAATCCATCCCGAATGGAACGTCTGTCAATCGTATTGGTGGTAATTCGATAGAGAATTTGCGGCTAAAACCTGGCGAGAAAAATCTGAATCCGCCAGGAATTTCGGTGCTTCACAGCTGCTGCCCCTGCACGGCATCAACTCAGATGAGAGATGCTTTTCCTCGGGCGACAGGACTGCAGCAAGCTGCAGGTACTATAGCCTCTGGAACTTCAGATCAAATAAGAAATTCCGGCTTCGATGTTATCTCTGACCCAACAGGCAAATTTCCAAATCATGCGCGAATAGTGCACCCACATGGTACTGAAGGGTTCAACGATGAGAATCTTCGAAGTCTTTCCAGCGCACTTGGAGTTCAAACATCATGTCCTCTGAAGAAATGAATTTTGATCTTTTGGATTTTGCTTTTGTTGACTTGGGAGTCATATCGATTAATTCTTTGGAGAATGGAATCTATATTGGAAAATTTTCTCCAAATGATTCTTTTGAAAAATATAAAGCCATATTTTTGGAGTATGAGCTACTCGTTGAGTCTCAGCAATTTTCAGCGGTTGATGAGATGGATTTGAAATTTGCAAGCATGGGTTTTTTTGTGATTTCTAAGAATCATAAGAGTGCTGCTTGTGAGATTTTTGATCTACAAATCATGGGGGGCAATATTTCCTTTCGAATGGCATCTTCGGATTTAGGTTTGAAGGCTGATGTCAATAATCGGCGTCCATTGCATCCAAGAACCTGACTTATTCGTGCCGCTGGCGCTGATCCGGCAAGGCCCAAGCAGTTGGGTTGAGCCGGACGACAGATGCGAGAGCGTTGAGGGCCGACAAAGGCGAACGCTTCGCCATCGAGCTGGACCTGTTATGGAACGGAGAACAGAACCGAGCACCTGCGCCGTTCAGCGAGGAAGAAATCGCCTTCTACCAGTGCGACCATTTGGGCACGCCGCAAGAGCTGACGGATCATGAGGGGCGTGTGGCGTGGTCGGCGAGCTTGGGGGGAGGCGCGGCAGGCGATCAGTGAGGCTGGACGGCGGGCTGGCTTTCGAAACTCCATCCGCTTTCAAGTACTGGGATGAAGAGACGGGGCTGCATTACAACCGGTATCGGTACTACGACCCACTGTCAGGTCGATTTGTTTCCGGCGACCCGATCAAGCTTTCTGGCGGATTCAACCTTCATCTCTTTGCTCCTAGTCCCATTGGCTGGGTAGATCCTCTTGGGCTGCAGGCAGGAAAAAGACGCAAACACCCAGAATCGAAGATGGAAACCACAAAGAAGGTTGGCAGCATATCGACGAGCGGCATATCACAGGAAACTCACCCGATGGCCCTGGCTACCTTTTTGCACCGGGTACAACAAGAGCGCAAGTTCAATGTCTTTGTGAGTTGCTTGTGCAAAAAGGATCGAGAACCAGCGATCCTGCTCGAACAATTCAAGCATATGAAAAAAGAACGACCGTAAATGGTAAGAGAACACGCTATCGAGCCATCTTTGATTCAAAGGATGGAAATAGGGAAATTACCGCTTTTCCGGTGGAGAGTGAGTGAAGATGAAGGTTTCGTTTTCTAGGATAGATCCAGACTCCGCGCCTGGAGGTTTTGATATGGGAGATATCCTGATCGAAGCTGAAGGTAAAAAAATATCATCTCAAGGAAGTTCTCAAAATTTGATGATGATTTATATAGCACTTTCTGATTTGATGTTTGGGGTTTTGGGGCTGAATGGTGCGCGTGGCGACTCCAATTTTGTAGGAGTGGATTCTTCTTTTTCGGTTTACTTTAAATCCAAAGGAAGTGTGCTTGAGATTTCGCAGAAAAAAGGATTAAAAATGACCTGCAAAAAAATTGATTTCTTGAATGCCCTATGTTCCGGTGTGGGGGAGTTTCTTGCGTCAGGAAATGATTTGAAGTTTTCTGATTCGGTACGCTCTGATCTTCATGTCGCTTTGGGGAAGCTGATACAGGCCAAATCAAGAAATTAGAATTATTGAAGATTTTGTTCTGCGGCGTTGTTCGTGGGGTGACAGTGTTCATTGCACCCATGAGCCTTGCTCGTTCGCGGGGCGTTGATAGGTGAGGGATAAAAAGCGGCAGAGGGTGTCCCGAAACGACTACACAAGCAACCGTTTATCGAGGTGAAAACGGAGAAATTCGAACGGCATTCCCGCAGCTTCCAACGCCTTAAGCATGCAGATCTTCCCTGACTACATTTCCAAATTGAACTACTGCTTGCACGTCATGAGCGATGACGAGCTGGATGATTTCTATATCAACGATGGTGGCTGCCGCGCCAATCTGCTTGATGTGATGAAGGCCGACTTCGAGCATTTCGGACCGGAGAGCCAACAGCGAGTACTGGATGCTATTGAGTTCATTCTGTCATCGGGCAATATCGAAAAATACTGGCGCGCCGTGGTGCCTCATGAGGTGCCTCTAGATGAAGTGGAAGACAAACCGGGCTACTTGCGATCGCTCTACGAAAAGCTGACGGGGCGTTTGCTGTCGCCAAGAGGCTTTGGGTCTGATGTGGAAATAGTCTATGGGCGTCACAGCATTGACACTCGCCTTTAATCGGGCAGCCGCTACAGGTGAGAGAAGCGATGCATCTGATCGAGCGTAGCCGCAACGGCGAGGAGACGGAAAATTTACCCGAGGAATGTGTATGACTGGACTTAAGGAGGTTTGGGTTTTCAGTGGGGTGAACGCAAAATTCCCTGCAGCGGTTTTTGATGTCAAGGAAGATGCTTTGGGTTGGATAAAAAAGAATAGATTAACTGGTGTTTTGACTAAATATCCAGTGGGAATTTCGGTTTATGAGTGGGCGATTGAAATCGGCAATTTCAAAGTGAGGTCAGGGAGGGATTCGACCCCTGAGTTCATTGGAAAATTTTCGAGTGCAGCGCAAGAGCATATGCATTTCGAAGATGGAAATTTCGATTGATTTTTTGCGCGGAATCCGTTCAATTGAATTGATCCAACTGGCTTTGACCGACAACCGGTTAACCGGCGTGCAGAGAGAATCTGGTAGGGCAGATTTTCGAAAGCTATTCCGCTCAGGACTGGTGTCGGAATAAAACGAAGGGACCGCACTGCAGCCGACATCAGTATTGCGACCGGCTGTCAGGCCGACTTGTTTCTATCGACCTCCGGCCGCACCGGCACCGCGAATGTGCGTGGCCGAAAGCGTCTCACCGCCGCGCGCGCGGCAGCGCCACCGGCGCCAGCGTGACCTTCAGCCGGCTGGTCGCATCCGGCTCGGCCGCAGCATCCACTTCCAACGCTCGTTCGACATTGCCGATGTGCTCCAGCATCAGCCGCCGCGCCCCGGCCGTGTCCCCGGCCTCCAGCGCCGCGACGATGGCGCCGTGCTCCGCGCACGACTGCCCGGCTTCATGCTTGGACTGGTAAAGCGTGGCCGCCAGCGTGGTGCGTGCCGTGAGGTCGCGCAGCACGTCGACCAGCAGCTGGTGCCCCATCTGCTCGGCCAGGCAGACGTGGAAGTCGGCCAGCAGGAAAGCGCGGGTGGCGGCGTCGGCGCCCTCGATGGCGCGTTGTTCGTCGGCGATGTGGTCGCGCAGCTTGCGGATCACCTTCGCGAGCGGCCGGCCTTCGCTGGCCTCGAGGATGCCGGCCTCGACGATGCGCCGGGCCGAGAAGGCGTCGCGCGCTTCCTCGGCCGAGGGCTCCACCACATACCAGCCGCGGCGCGACTGCACTTCGACGAAACCGCGTGCCTGCAGTTGCATCAGCGCCTCGCGCACCATGGTGCGGCTTACCGAGAAGTTCTCCGCCAGCGCCTGCTCGCCCAGCCGTTCGCCCGGCGCGAGCTTCTGCGCGAGGATGGCCTCGACGACGCGTTCGGCGATGACGGTGGGGCTGACGTCGGGGGCGGGCATGTTGATGGTCCGGCTTCTTTCTCTATCAATTAGTGTGCCGCGGTGTTTACCACGGGCCTGGCCCCGGATTCGGCTTCGGCCAGCGGCTCGTCGTCGGGCGAATAGTTGCCGTCGAGCACCGCGTGGGCGCGTTCGCGGTCGATGTCGCCTTCCCAGGCGGCGATGGCGACGGTCGCCACGCAGTTGCCGATCAGGTTGCCCAGCGCGCGGGCGATGCCCATGAACCAGTCGACCGACAGCACCAGCACCAGCCCGATGGCGGGAATCGCCGGAATCGCGTGCAGCGTGGCCGCGAGCACCACGATGGCCGAGCCGGGCACGCCGTGGGCGCCCTTGGAGGTGACCAGCGCGATTGCCAGAATGGTCAGCAGGTCGGCCATCGAGATCGGCGTGTTGGTGGCCTGTGCGATGAACACGGCCGCCAGCGTGATGTAGATCGAGAAGGCGTCGAGGTTGAACGAGTAGCCCGTGGGAATCACCAGGCCCACCGTCGAATCGCGGATGCCCATGCGGCGCAGCTTGGCCATGACCTGCGGCAGCACGCTGTCGGAAGAGGTGGTCGCAAAAACGATGGTGAGCTCCTCGCGCAGGTAGCGCAGCAGCTTGATCAGGCTGAAGCCCGACATGCGCATCACCAGCCCCAGCACCACGAACACGAAGACCAGCACTGCGCCGTAGAAGAGCGCCACCAGCATGCCCAGTTGCTTGAGCGAGCCGATGCCGTATTGGCCCACCGTGAACGCGATGGCACCCAGCACGCCCAGCGGCGCCAGCTTGATGATGATGCCCATGATCTTGAAGAGCACCAGCGACGTTGCGTCGATCACCGCCGCCACCGGCTTGCCGCGATCGCCCAGCAGCGTGAGCGCGCAGCCGAAGAGCACCGCGAACAGCAGCACCTGCAGCACGTCGCCGGTGGCGAAGGCGTTCACCACCGTCGTCGGGATGAGCTTCATCAGGAACTCGACCGTGCCGCCGCTCGTGAGCTTGTCGGCGTTCGAGGCATAGGCGCTCATCGCGGCCGGGTCGAGCTTCGACGGGTCGACGTTCATGCCCGTGCCCGGCTGGAACACGAAGGCCAGCACCAGGCCCATGGCCAGCGCGATGGTCGTCAGCACCTCGAAGTAGATGAGCGACTTCACGCCCACCCGGCCCACGCGCTTGAGGTCTCCCGCGCCGGCGATGCCATGCACCACCACGCAGAACACCAGCACCGGGATGATCATCTTGATCAGCTTGATGAACCCGTCACCGAGCGGCTTGAGCTTGACGGCGTACTCGGGAGCCAGCAGCCCCCCGAGCACGCCGAGCACCAGCGCGATGACCACCTGACCGAAAAGCGACTTGGCGAAGCGGGGCATGGGGTGTCTCCTGTCTGTCTACCTGCTGTTTGTCTTGCCTGGTTTTTGCATGCAAGCAATGCCATTTCTTGCATGCAAGAAATGTAGGCAAGGTAGCAAGGAGCGCGTCAGAGGGTATTCCCGGGCACGGGACAGGCTGGCAGACGGGGACGTGGCCGGCAGCCGCGCCCGTTGTTGAACGCCAGGTCAGGCGGCGGGGGGCGGTGCCGCTTCTTCGGCTGCCTCGCGCGGCAGCTCGTACAGAAAATATGGCGGCTCGCCCGGCCGGCTGCGCAGCAGCAGCGGCCTCGCCACGTTGTAGACCGGCACGTCGTTGATGGTGCGCGCCTGCAGCGTGCCGCGGTGCGCGTGGCCGTGGAACACGGCATCCATCGGATAGCGCAGCAGCGGCTCTTCGAGCCGGCTGCTGCCGAGAAAAGGAAAGATCTCCACCGGCTCGCCCTGCACCGTGCCGACGATGGGCGAGTAATGCAGCAGCGCGATGCGGCGCCGGGTGCGCAACTTGGCGAGCGCCGACTCGAGCTTCATCGCTTCGTTCAGCGCTTCCTGCACGAAGAGCTTGATCGCCGGCTCGCCCCATGCGCCGAGCGAGCCGCGCCCGAAGCCGCCGCCGAAACCCTTGACTCCGGCGATGCCCACTCCCTCGATCTCGCAGATGGAACCGTCGAGCACGCGCACGCCGGCCTGGGCCAGCACCTCCACCACCTGCCCCGGTGTGCCGGATTCGAAATCGTGGTTGCCCAGCACGGCGACGATGGGAACGGACACGCCGCTCAGTTCCGCGGCGAGGATCCTGGCTTCCTCCGCGGTGCCATAGTCGGTGAGGTCGCCGCACAGAAGCAGCGCGTCGGCCTCGTCGGCGGCCTGCGCGAAGAAGCCGTGCAGCGAGCCTGCAGAGTCGCGATGAACATGGAGATCGCCCACCGCGGCGAAGCGGACGTGAGAAGAAGACTTGGGATGAGCCATGGCGATGCCAGCCTGCGCCAGCACGCGATGCATGCTCATCGGCCCCATCCCGCTGCGCCTGTAGGTGCCGGCCGACGTTCGATGGGGCCGTTCGCGCCGGGCCCGGGTTCGCTCGCGGTACCTACGCTGCCCGACATGGATCACCCGGCCGTTGCAGTTGCCGCAGCAGCAGTTGCTGCTCCCGCTCTCGCGCCTTCGCTCGAGGAGGAGGTCGATCCCCGCGTGGCCGACTTCTACCGGCGGACCTTGCGCGCGCTTGCCAGCGCCGGAATTCCCTTTCTGGTGGGCGGCACTTTCGCCCAGGCCTGCTACACGGGCATCCGCCGCCCGACCAAGGATCTGGACCTCTTCATCCGGCGCGAGGACTACGAGCGCATCGCGCAGCTATTGCTGCAGAAGTACGGCTGGCGCGCCGAGATGCGCCACCCGCACTGGCTGGCCAAGGTGCACGACGGCCGCGAGTTCATCGACCTGATCTTCAATTCGGGCAACGGCCTGTTCCCGGTGGACGAGCGCTGGTTCAGGGGCAACTGCAGTGCCGATGTCCTGGGCGTGCCGGTGCTCGTTGCCAATGCCGAGGACTGCGTGCTGTCCAAGGCTTTCATCATGGAGCGCGAGCGCTTCGACGGAGGCGACATCGCCCACCTGATGCTCGCGTGCGCGGAGCGCCTCGACTGGGCCGGCCTGCTGGAGCGCTTCGGCGTGCACTGGCGGGTGCTGATGGCCCACGTGACGCTGTTCGGCTACATCTATCCCGGCGAGCGCCACCGCATTCCCGCATGGCTGGTCGCCCGCCTGATCGGCCGCCTCGCCGACGAGATGCGCGAGGCGCCGCATCCGGAAGACCACGTCTGCGCCGGCACCCTGCTCTCGCGCGAGCAGTACCTGCCCGACGTGCGCCAGATGGGCTACGTGGACATGCGCCTCACCCCGGCCAGCGGCATGACGCAGGAGGACGTGGCGGCGTGGACCGAGGACATCCAGGCGAAGAAACCGAAGGACGAGGCGAAGGACGATTCGAAGGACGAGGGCGAATGACGCCGCTCAGGCGTCGACGTCGATCAGCGCCAGCCCCGTTTCGCGGTCGCAGGTCTTGCGCAGGTAGCCTGGCGATTCGACCAGCAGCACCTCCAGCGTGGGCTGCACCGTGGCCTGCAGCACGTGGCCGCCGATGGTGCTGCCGCCGCGCCGCCCCAGCACCGCATGCGCGTGCACCTTGGGCCGGTCGCCATCCAGTGCGATGTCGCCGTTGAGCGAAAGCACCTCGACCTGTTCATCGACCGGAATGCGCTCGTAGTCCTTGCGCTCCCAGTCGAAATACCCGAGTTCGGCGGACCGCAGCGCGCCGATGGCGCTGAAGCGGCTGGCGGTCAGTGCGTGCTCTTTCGCGAATCTCTCGAGGATGGGGATGACGTCGTCGCCCTTTTCGAACACGAGAGCGATGGTCCGCTCGGGCTGCTTGTTGAGAATCTTGAACTTCATCTGCGGGAGCTCCTGTGGACGTGACTTGCTTCACCGCCTGCAATCCTCGGTGGACCCCTTGCATGGGCGGTCCGCGCGTGACCGCGGGGGAGGGCCGGCGCGGGGCTTGGTGCGATCGCGCTCGCCCGGCACGGCATCCGCGGGCGGCTTCTCGATCAGGCCCTGGTCTCTGTGCGGCGGAGCGGGCTTCACCAGCCGCGGATCGCCGTTGCCGGGCGGCTTCACGATGATTGCCGGGTCTGCGCCGGGCTGAGCTTCGCCGGTGCCGGCCGGCGGCCGCTGCCCTGCCGCGGGCTGCGCGGCGGCCGGTCCGGCGCACAGCATCAGGGCGCCGGCCACCAGCATGGACTTCGTTGTCAGGGAAGTCATCGAAGCCAGCCTGGAACCGGACTGCGGCACTCAGGCCGGCACCGGCTGCGAAATGCCGCAGAGCGCTTCGGTGGCCGGTTTGGTCTTGCGCTCCTTCACCGCCACGTCGGCGAGCGCGAGGATGCCGACGAGCCGCTTGTCCCGATCGACGATCGGAAGGCGCCTGATCTGGTGCTCGGCCATGATCTGCGCCGCGTGGTCGACCGCGTCGTCCTCGTAGGCCCAACGGATGCCGTCGGACATCACGTCGCGCACCTTGGTGTTGCCGTCATGGCCCTCGGCCACGCCACGGATGGCGATGTCGCGGTCGGAGATCGCGCCGACCATGCGGTCGTTCTCGCCCACCGGCATCATCCCGAAGTCGCCGTCGCGCATGCGCTTCGCTGCTTCGGCGATGGTCGCATCGGGGCTGATGACCTCGACGTCGCGGGTCATCACATCGTTGATCTTTCGCATCTGGAAATCCTTTTCTGAAACGGGCAGCCATGGCTCGCCGCCGGCAAGCTGGCTGCTGGAGAAACCGGGCTATCTGCCCCGGGGAGTTCCGGGAGCCGTTTCGCCCGGTGCGGTCGGCGCAGTGGGTGTGGCCGGCAGTTCCACCGGAACCTCGAAGCGCTTCTGGAGCACGTGGAAGTAGGCGAGCGCGCCCAACAGCGCGATCACCGCCGCCACGATGCCCCACGCGAAGACGCGGCGTTCTTCGCGTTCGGCACCCGGCGGCCGCTGTTCTTCCTTCATGCCCGGCGGAACTGCTGTCGCTGCGCTGCGGGCGCTACTTCTTCATGGCCTTGACTTCGGCCTTGCCCTTGTCCTCGTCGGCCTTGGCCTGCTTCATGCACGCGGACTTGGCGTCGCCCTTCTGGTCGTCGCACTTTTCCTTGGCGATGCTGTAGGCCACCTCGACCTTGGCCTCGGCCACCTTGCGGGCGCCGCTGTCGCTGGGCCTGACCTTCTGGTCGAGTTCGGCCTTGGCGATCTTTTCCTTGCCCTTGGCTTCTTCCACGCAGACGTCCTTTGCGTTGTCCTTCATGGCATCGCAGGCTGCGCGGTCGGCCTTGTAGTCGGCTGCGATCTTGTCGCGGCCGGCCTTGAGTTCGGCGACCGCCGGATCGGCCGCGGGTGCCGTGGGTGCGTTCATCTGCGCATGGGCCGAAAGCGCCGTGAGGCAGGATGCGGCAATGCAGCTGTAGATGAGTTTGTTCATGTCCATCTCCTTGGAACGCCGGCGCTCGTTGCACACAGGATGGAACCGGGAAAAGGATCGGAAAAGGATCGGATAGCTGGTTCACCCGGTTCGGGTTGTCCGGCGCATGAAATCCAGACTAGAAAGCACCGAGGATGAGTCGATAGGACGCTGGGCGATGCGCCCGTCAGTGCATGCTGACGCGCGATGCGGTGACGGACTGTTCTCACGCCGATGCGCTGCGCCTTCCGACCGGCTGCGCTCGTGCGCCGTTCAACATCCGGACAGGGGAAAAACCCGGGACCAGGAAAGGACCCCCATGCAGATGCTCCGGATTTCGAGCGAGCGGCGCGCCCGCCTGCTGGCGGATGGCCTCCTGGCCATCAACGCCAGGAGCCAGGAAGTGCTCCACGGCCTCACCTTCGAGGAATCGCAGTTCCTGATCGACTTCGACGACGACGATGGGGCAGCGGACGACGATCCGTCGCAGGAGCGGCGCAGCGAACTCTCGCTGCGGCACGAGCAGGCGCGGCTGCGGATCGCGACAGCCGACGACGAAAGCAGCGCCGACGAGGAGCAGCGGCCGAGAGCTGCGACGAAGTTCTAGCTCTGGACGTGCAGGGCGCTCATGCGCCGGACCCGACCCGCACGTGGATCTCGGGGAACTTGTCGTCGTAGAACGCGAGCCTCGCCTTCAGGCCCTGGTGCTCATCGTACGGGTCTTCGTAGCTCCACACCGCGTCCTCCAGCCGTCTCTCGCCGAGATTCAGGCTGTAGTAGTGCGCCGTTCCCTTGAACGGGCACTCGGTGGTGGTCTGCGAGCGCGCCAGCTTCTCCATCCGCACGTCGGAGCGCGGGAAGTAGTAGCGGGCGGGAGCGTGGTCTTCGTCCACCCTCACGACATTGTTGGACGTGGCGATGACCACGCCTTCGGCCTCGACTTCCACGGGTTGCTGCAGCCGCGTTTCACGGACCTGGTGGCCGGGATGTTTCCGGTGACCGGGGGATTTGCTCATTTGCTGTTCCTGTCTGGTGCCTGGCCGTTCGGCGCGACGACCGGCGCGGCGGGTTTGTCGGGAAGGGACGCATCGCTGTTCGCGCCGCCCCTGGCCTTGTCAGCGTCGGCCTGCGCCGCGCAGGCGGATCGCTCTGCCGCGCTCCTGAGGTCGTCGCACTTCTTGATGGCCGCCCGGCGGATGGCCTCCTGCCTTGCTGCCTCGGCAGGCTTGTTCGCGTTGCCGTCGCCCTTGGGCTTGGTCGCATCGATTTCCGCCGGCACTGGAAGCGGCGCCTGCTGCGCCGTTGCGTGAACCGCAGCCAGGCAGGCTGCGGCGAGGACGATGAGTTTCTTCAGGTCTGGTCCGGACATGGCGGCCTCCAGAAAGAAAACCAATCTGTGCCTCTGGCGTGTGCACTCATGTCGGACGAATTCACTTCGCGCCGAGCGATTCGGGAGCAGCGAGTGCGTCAGGAGCCGTTCATGTTTGGACGGATCCGTCAGTAACGTTACCGAATATCCGGCCGCCGCGACCTCGCCCTTCGCGCCCGCATCGCGGTGCATCGGCGTCGCGATTTCCGCGCTTCCCTCTGACGCCCAGTGCCGGCTTCGGCCTTGCCTAACGGCTGCGCCACCTCGTCGCCGCGTGACCCTCATGCCGTGGCGATGTAGGACTTTCGCCCGACCGTGCTGTGGCCCAAATGTGAACTTTGCACACTCTGTTTCGCTCCGATGCAGCCAAAAACGGGGGTTCCGCCTTACCTTGATATTGCACTGCAGCAAGCACGCGGACGGCGGAAATACCCGGGATGTTCGCGAACGCGGTGCCTGAGTCTCTTCAACCAGTGGACGCGCGCCGGAGTTCCGACCCTTGCGCACGTTCGTCGCCAAGGGGTGGTCATGCGTGTTTCGAAACTCCGTTCAGTTCTTCCTTCCCGGCGCCCGAGGGGCGCGGCCCGTGCGGCGGTGCGTCCGCCTTCCGGTCCGCGCGGCCGGTTTCGGCAGCGCGGCGCCTTCGTGCCCAAGCTCGCGGCTTATGGCCTGCTGGCGTTCGTGCTTTGGCTGATGGTCTCGACGCTGGTGCAGCCGTTGCTGTCCTCCCAGGCCACCCGGGCGGTGCTGCAGGCGCCCGTGGGGCTCATCACCTCGCCGATCAACGGCGTGGTCACGCAGATGGTGGTGCATGCGCGCGACACGGTCGAGCCGGGCACCGTGGTGGCAACGGTGCGCAACCCGACCATCAACCAGGAGATCCTCACCACGCTGAGTTCGCAGCGCCTCGCGCTGCAGAGCCAGCTCGCGCAGCTGGGCAACCACTTCAAGGCCGACAGCCAGGAGCTGAAGTTCGTCGGGCACGAGGCCAACGTGCACCGCGAGGCTTCGCTGGCGCAGGCTTGGGACTCATGGCAGATCGCGCAGCGCCAGCGCGACGTCGCGCACAGCGTGGTCGAGGAGCAGGAGAACAAGGTCCGGGTCAACAAGGCGCTGCTCGAACAGGGCGCGATCAGCGAGCAGGTGATGAACGCGGCCGAGGCGCAGCTGAACACGGCGCGCGCCAATGCGTCGGTGGCCGAGCAGGCCTTCGCCGGCCAGGCGCAGACGGTGGCCAGCGCGGGGCAGGGCGCCTTCGTGGGCACCGGCGGCAACAGCATCTTCCAGACGCTGGAGAGCCGGCGCGAGGTGCTGCGCAACAGCGTGAATCGCGCAAAGCAGGACGGCACGGCCATCCTCTCGCAGCTCAAGCAGGTGACGGCATTGGAGAACGAGGAGCGCCAGCGGGTGGAGAAGCTCTCGGCCTATGAAGTCAAGGCGAGCCAGCCGGGCCAGGTCCATACCGTGCTGGCGCCCGAAGGCGCCTACGTCACCGCCGGGGCTTCGCTGGTGCGCGTCACCGACTGCCGGCGTCTGGGCGTGGTGGCGGTGTTTCCCGCGCGGGTGGCGAAGCGGCTGAGCATCGGCTCGATGCTCGACGTGAAGCTCGACCAGAACGGCCCAGCAATGCCGGCGCGCGTGCAGCAGCTGCTGCCGGTGGCGTCCGATGCGCTGCAGAGCACCTACAGCGTGCCCTTCCCCTTCGCCGAACAGGGCTCCATCTACGCCGTCGCGGACTTCGAGGGCAACGCGGCGCAGAAGGCCACCGAGGGAAGCAGCCTGTGCGCTCCTGGCAAGGTGGTCGCGGCGAGCCTGCGCTCCTGAGCCGGGATCGAGGGGACGAGCCATGCGAGCGATCCCGATGCTGCGTGCCCTGGCGCTTTGCATGGTTGCCTTGCCCGCGGCAGCCTTTGCCCAGCAGCCCGCAGCGACATCGACTCAGCAGCGCCTCGCGCAGCAAAGCTGCGAGGGCCTGCGCCAGGCGGTCAAGGACGCACAGAAGAGCACCACCAGCGGCCCGCTCTTCCTTGCGAGCTACCGCGTTGCCGGCAACGACCGCGGCTCTGCGCCGCTGGAGCCGGCGCTGGCGAACGCGGCCTACACCTACGACAACGCACTGGCCGGCATCGCGCTGCTCGCATGCGGCGACGCGGCTTCCGCCAGGCGCATCGGCGACGCCGTCGTGCGCGCCATCGAACGCGACCCCAACGCCGCCGACGGCCGCGTGCGCAACGCCTACCGCGCAGGCCCGATGACCGAGGACAAGGCCGCGCTGCCCGGCCGCTGGGACGAGGGCCGCAAGCAGTGGATCGCCGACGCCTACCAGGTGAGCACCGCCACCGGCAACGTGGCCTGGGCCGCGCTGCTGCTGCTGAACCTGTCGCAGGCCGAGCCGACGCCGGCCTATTCGGCGGGCGCGCGCAGGCTGCTCGGCTGGATCGAGCAGCGCACGCGCGCGAAGAACGACCCCGACGGCTACAACGGCGGCTGGTACGGCTGGGACAACGCGCAGCGTGCGCAGACCTGGAAGTCGACCGAGCACAACATCGACATCGCGGTGGCCGCCGCGTGGGCTGCGCGATCGGGTGAGGCGGGTGGGCAGGGCGAGGCCATGCGCCGCCAGGCGCGCACCGCGCTCGATTTCGTCGGCCGCATGTGGAACCCGTCGGAGCAGCGCTTCAACATCGGGACCAAGGAAGACGGCGCGACCATCTCCACCGAAAGCTCGGGCCTGGACGCGCAGCTCTGGCCGCTGCTGGCGGCGACCGACCGCTCCTGCGCCTGGACGGGCGCGCTCGACTGGGCGCAGAAGCACCACAGCTCCGGCGAGGGCTACGGTTTCTCGCGCGATCCCGACGGCATCTGGACCGAAGGCAGCGCGCAGTTCGCCGCGACGCTGGTGGCCCGCAAGGGCTCGGCGCCCGAGGCGCTGTGGCGGCTGCTCGCATCGCAGCGCGCGGACAACGGCCTGTACTACGCCACGCCCAGCGCGCGCATCTCCACGGGGCTGGCCATCGGGCCCGATTCGCCAGGCGCCGACTTCTTCTACTACCACTGGCCGCACCTGGGCGCCACCGCGTGGATCGCGCTGGCCGCCAACGGCTTCAACCCATTCACCGGCAAGACCGCCGCAGCAGGAGCCATTCCATCATGTCCCACCTGATCGCCACGCCGGAGTTCCAGCTCAACGCCCTCGTGGCGGGGCTCGCGCTGCTCCTGATGACGTGGGGCCGTGTCGAGCGCACGGGCCACCGCGCCGTGTTCGGGGCGCTGACCGCGCTGCTGCTCATGCGCTATGCCGTATGGCGCGTGACGGCCACCATGCCGCCCTCGGACCTCGGCTTCGAGACCCTGTTTGCCTGGGTGTTCCTGTTCTTCGAGATGACGGCCGTGGTCTACACGCTGATGTCCATCCACATGCTGGTGCGGCGCCGCGACAACCGGCGGCTCGCCGATCTGGGCGAGGCCGCGCTGCGCGCGCGCGGCGCGGATGTGCCGGCGCTGGACGTGTTCATCTGCACGTACAACGAGGAACTGGCCGTGCTCGAGAAGACCATCATCGCCGCGCAGGCCATCGACTACCCGCGCCTGCAGGTCTGGGTGCTCGACGACACCCGGCGCGACTGGCTGCGCGACTACTGCGCGCGCAGGGGCGTGAACTACGCGCGCCGGCCCGACAACAGCCACGCCAAGGCGGGCAACCTCAACAACGGCCTGCGGCTGTCTGCGCAGACGACCAACGCGCCCTTCATCCTGGTGCTCGACGCCGACTTCGCGCCTCGCCGCCAGATCGCCTGGCGCATGCTCGGGCTCTTCGACGACCCGAAGGTCGGGCTGGTGCAGACGCCGCAGTTCTATTACAACGCCGACCCCATCCAGCACAACCTGCGCGCCACCGACAGCTGGGTCGACGAGCAGCGCGTGTTCTTCGACGTGCTGCAGCCCGCGAAGGATGCGGTCGACTCCGCCTTCTGCGTGGGTACTTCGTTCATCGTGCGCCGCGACCTGATCACGGCCGCGGGCGGCTTCCCGGTGGGCAGCGTGTGCGAGGACATCCACACCACCTACCTGCTGCTGCGCCGCGGCCATGTCACGCGTTGGCTGGGCGAGCGGCTGTCGAACGGGCTGTCCGCCGAGAGCATCGTCGACTACATCAACCAGCGCAGCCGCTGGTGCCTGGGCACGGTGCAGCTCGCGCTGCTGCCGAATGGGCCGCTGCGCGGCAAGGGATACAGCCTTTCGGCGCGGCTGCACTTCCTGCACGGGTTGCTGCACTGGCTGGGCAAGCCCTTCATGGCGCTGATCATGCTGGCGCCCGCGCTGTACTGGTATGCCGACGTGTCGGCCTTCCATGCGACGCCGCAGGCCTTCGCCGCCTACGGGCTGCCGCCGCTCATGATGTTCTGGGCGTACAGCTACTGGATCAGCCAGCGGCGCTGCCTGCCGGTGTTCAGCGAGGTGAGCCAGCTCGTCGCGGCCATGGCCGTCACGGGCACGCTGCTCGCCGCGATGCTCAAGCCCTTCGGCCATCCGTTCAAGGTGACTGCCAAGGGGCTGGACCGATCGAAGACGGTGGTGCACTGGAAACTGGTCGCCGTGTTCGGCGGGCTGCTCGTCGCGCTGCAGCTGGGCGGTGCGACGGCCATCATGACCGGGCCGGCGCTCGCGCCGGGCGACCAGCTCAACCTGGTGTGGACCGGCATCGCGCTCGTCCTGTGCCTCGGCGCGCTCATCGCCTGCGTGGACCTGCCGAGGCCCGATGGCGAGGAGCGATTCCCGTGGCGCGTCGCGACGCGGGTGCGAACGGCGGCGGGCGAGGGCGAGTCGCGCTTCGTCAACATCGCCGCGGACGGCGCCCTGATCGAAGGCGGCGCGCTGCTCAAGCGCCTGCGCGTGGGCCAGCCGCTGGAGGTCTTTGTCGACCCGGTGGGCTGGCTGCCGGCCTTCATCGACCGCCGCAAGCGCGCCAGCGCGGAGTTGCGCTTCGCCGCCACCGAGGCGCAGCGCGAGCAGCTGGTGAGCCATGTCTTCAACGTGCCGCCGAGCCACGTCGCGGTGCAGGTGCGGCCCTGGGGCGCGGCCTCGGCGCTGCTTGCGAGCGCGGGCTTCGGCTCGCCGGGAGCCGGCGTCGTGCGCATGTTCCTGCGGCTTTCGCTCCTCGTGCTGGCGGTGTGCGTGCTGCTGGTGACGAGCGGCTGCAACCTCACGCCGCCGCTCAAGCAGCCCGACCTGACGGTGCCGTCGAGCTGGCCCGCCGGCGCCACCGTGCCCTCGGCGGAGCCCGCCGACTGGCGCGGCTTCGTGCAGGACGACGAGCTGCGAGGCCTGATCGACACCGCCCTGCGCCAGAACCGCGACCTGCGCGTGTATGCGGCGCGTGCGCGCGAAGCGCGAGCGGTCTACGCGGGAAGCCGCGCCTCGCTGTTTCCGGAGCTGGGGCTGTCCGGCAACGCGCAGCGCGCGAAGACCACGCCGCAGGGCTCGCTCAGCCCGGTGGGCAACATTCCGTCGGACGGGCGGGTGTCGAACAGCTTCGATGTCCAGGCCGGCGTGATGTCTTACGAGCTCGACTTCTTCGGCCGCCAGCAGAGCACGGCGCAGCAAAGCGGCTCCCTGGCCGAGGCCGGCGACAAGGACTACGCGGCGGCCCGCATGAACCTGGTGGGCGAGGTGGCCAACGCGTACCTCACGCTGCGCGCCGATCGTGCGCTGCTCGCGCTGGCCGACACCAACGCGGCTTCGCTCTCGGCCAACGCGGACATGATCGGCCGCGCCAAGGCCGTGGGCGGCGCCGCGCAGCTCGACGTGTACCGCGCGCAGTCGCTGCTGCAGAACGCCCGCGTGCGGCAGGAGGAATACCGCATGCGCGTCGCGCAGGACCTGCAGGGGCTGAACGTGCTGGTGGGCCAGCCCGTGCCGCCGGACACCGGCTCCGCGCGGCCCTGGCCCGAGCGCTCCACCCAGTCGGTGGCGGCAGGGCTGCCCTCCAGCCTGCTGCAGCGCCGGCCTGACCTGCTGGCCGCCCGCGCCCGCGTCGAAGCCGCCAACTCGGGCATCGGCGCCGCCAAGGCGGCCATGCTGCCGACCATCTCGCTGACCGCGCTGGCGGGCGGCGTCAGCAACGAGTTCTCGACGCTGCTGAGCAGCGGCAACAGGAGCTGGGCCGGCGTGCTCGGCGTGTCGCTGCCGCTGTTCGACTGGGGGCGCCGCTCGGCCAACGTCACGAGCAACGAAGAGAAGCTCGCGGCCGCGATGGCCTCGTACGAATCGGCCGCGCAGGTGGCCTTCCGCGAGACCGCCAACGCCCTGATCGCCGGCGACCACCTGCGCCCGCAGCTGGAAGCGCAGCAGTTGCGCGTGCAGTCGCTCGAGAAAGTCGCCAGCATCTCGCGCACCCGCTTCCGCAGCGGACTGGAGGACTATTTCTCCAGCCAGGATGCGCAGCGCGAGCTGTACGCCGAGCAGCAGCAGCTGATCGAGCTGCAGCTCAAGGATGCGGTGAACCTCGTTAACCTCTACAAGGCGCTCGGGGGTGGCTGGGGGAGCGCCTGAGGAGGCGCCAGCCGTTCCCGGCTCTCGTCATCACCGCACGAACACCTCGATCTCCACGCGCCGGTTCGGCGCGAGGCAGTCGATCAGCTCGGCCCGCTTCGCCGTCTGCGCGCATTGCACCTTCGGCTCCGACTCGCCCTTGCCCTGCACCTGGATGGCCTGCGCCGGCACGCCCGAGCGCACCAGGTAGTCGCGCACGGTCTCGGCGCGAGCCAGCGAGAGTGCCTGGTTGTATGCAGTGGTGCCGAGCCGGTCGGTGTGACCGGTGATCCTGATCGACTCCACGGGGCCGGCGCTGCCCCTGATGTCGCCCGCCAGTGCGTCGAGCCTGCGCCGTCCTTCGGGCAGCAGGTCGGACAGCGAGCGGCCGTCGAAGCGGAACAGGCCGTCGGCGCCGAGCGTGGTCCTCGTGGCGGCAGCGGCCGGCCGGGCGGCTACGGGCGTGGCCGCCGCGCGCGTCGGGCGCAGCAGGTCGGCGCAGCCCGGGCCCTTCCAGTACATGCCGTTGGTCAGCACGTCCGCGTTGAAGCGCACCATGTACTGGCAGCTGATGTACTCCGGCCCCGCGCCGGTGCGGAAGTGGAAGATGTAGTTCCACTCGCGCACGCCGCCCAGCCCTTCGCTGAAGTGCGGGAAGCCCAGCAGTTCGCGGACCTGGTCCTTGCCCATGCCGGTGCGCATGGTGCGCAGGGCATCGAGGCTGGGGAAGGCCCCCTGCTTCCACTTGGCCGATTCCGGGGAGGGGAACTCGTCGTCCTTCGGCGGCGCCGGGTTTTCCGAAGCGGCGCGGGCCTGCATCTCGGGCGTGACGGTGTAGCTCGGGCTGGCGCAGCCGCCGGCCAGCAATGCCGCCATGCAGAGCGCGGAAACAGCGCAGGGGGTCCTGAAGCGGGAGAGCTTGTTCATGATGGGGTTCGTCCGGTTCATCTGTATCGCTTTCCCTTCAGTTGAAGACCCATTCCGCGCCGACGGTGGCGCCCACGCCGGCGCGGCTGGTGGCCACGCCGCCGGTGATGCTCCAGGCGTTGTTCTCCGCGGTGCGGCGGAAGCTCACGCCCACCGCGCTCTGGCCCTTGAACGAGCCCGCGCCGATGCGCATGACCGTCTTGCCCGGCACGTAGCTGCCGGGCATCTGCAGCGCCATGGCGGCGGCGACGCCGGCATAGGCGTTCTTCTCGACACCGTCGAGGCGGTCGCCCAGGGCGTTGATGCGGTTGTTCAGGCCGGCGCTGGTCGCGTTGAGCTGGTTGACGTTGACCGCGTCGGTGCCCGCCACGCCCGGTGCCACGTTGTGCACCGTGACCGGGCCGGTGGCGTTGCTGCCGCCCATGGTCACGCTGTTGTAGTTGGTCGTGCCGTCGGCGTTGGTGTCGTACTTGACCGTCGACTGATCGATCACCGCCACCTGGCCCTGCACGCCCCGCAGCTGCGACACGTTGACCGCGTCGCTGTCGGCAGTGCCCGCGGCCACGCCGGTGATCTGGCGGAACTGGCCGCTGGCGGCATTGCCCACCGACACGGCCGCCAGCGTGCTCGTGGTCGCACCGATGGCGATGCGCTGCGCGTCGGTCGCGGTGGGCGGCACGTAGCCGGCCACGCCCGCCGCCGTCGAAGCCACCGAGCCCGCGCCCAGCGCCACGCCGCCTGCCTGCGTCACGCTGGTGCCGGCGCCCAGCGCCACGCCCTGCACCGCGGCGGCCGAAGACTGCGTGCCCAGCGCGATCGAGTCGGCCAGGTGCGAGGTCGAGCCCTGGCCGATCGCGATGCCGCCGGGCGCGCTCTGCTGCACCACGGCACCGTTGCCGATGCCCACGCCGTTGTTGCCGTTGACCACCGTCTGCGGGCCGACCGCGACGGATTCCGCGCCGATGGCCAGCGAGTCGGCCGCCGTGGAGTTGGCGTGGAAGTACTGGATCGGCGTGACCGCGAAGGACTGCAGCGCGCCGCTGAGCTGGCGCACCGTCACGGCATCCTGCGCCTGCGTGCCGTCGGCGACGTTGGTGATCTGGCGGTAGGTGGTGGCGCTGCCGACGGAGAGCGCGCCCAGCAGCGTGCGGTCGGTCGTGTTGAATGGGATCAGCGAACTGCCCGCGGGGATGTTGCCGGTGCTGCCCGCGACCGCGCGGTCGGACACGGAGCCCGAGCCGAGTGCGATCCCGTTGTCGACGGTGGCGCTCGCATCCTTGCCCACGGCGACGGCGTCTGCACCTGTGGCGCCGTTGTTGTTTTCGTTGCCGCCGCCGGTGGACTGGACGCTGAAGTACCTGATCTTGTTGGCCGTGACCGTGCTGCTCAGGTTCTCGATCGACTGGTTGGTGAAGAAAAGCTGCGAACCGTTGACGGCATCGGTCGACGAGCCCGAGAGCCTGCCGGCCGCCACGTTGGTGATCGTGCGCTCGGCTCCGACCGAACCGACGCTGACTGTGCTCGTCGGCGCGGCGCCGGCGAAGTTGTAGGTCGTGCCGTTGATCACCGTGCTGGCCGTGCCGACGGCCGCGGCCGTGGTGGACCCGGCGCCCAGCGCTACGGCGCCGGCGTTGCTGGCCACGGCGTTCGGCCCGATGGCGACGGAATCCGTCGCCAGCGCCTGGGAGTCGGGCAGGACCGAGTTGGCGTGGAAGTACTTGATGCCCGCACCAGCGTTGATGTTGGTGATGTCGGTCGTGTTCTTCGTGACCTGCAGGTTCGTGGCGTTCAACTGGGAGCCGTTGACGGCGTCGGTCGAGGTGTCGGAGAGCCGGCCGGCGGCCACGTTGGTGATCGTGCGCTCCGCGCCGACGGCACCGATGCTGACCGTGCTGGTCGGCGTCGTGCCGGCGAACTTGTAGGTTGTGCCACCGATCACCGCGTTGGCCGTGCCGACGGCCACGTCCGTCACCGAGCCCGAGCCCAGCGCCACGGCACCGGCATTGTTGGCCACTGCGTTCGGGCCGATGGCGACGGAGTCCGCTCCCACTGCCTGCGAGTCGGGCTGGGTCGAATTGGCGTGGAAATACTTGATGCCCCCGCCGGCGTTGATGTTGGTGATGTCGGCCGTGTTCTTCGTGACCTGCAGGTTCGTGGCGTTCAGCTGCGAGCCGTTGATGGCGTCGGTGGAGGTGTCGGAGATGCGGCCAGCGGCCACGTTGGTGATCGTGCGCTCCGCGCCCACGCTGCCCACGCTCACGGTGCTGGTCGGCGTGGTGCCTTTGAAGTTGTAGACCGTGCCGCCGATGGTCGCGCTGGGCGTTCCCACCGCCGTGGCGGTGACCGAGCCGGAGCCCAGTGCGACGTCGCCCGCATTGGCCGCCGCCGTCGCCGCATCGCCGATGGCCACGCTGCCCGCCTTGCCGACGGCACCTGCCGTGGAGCCGTTGCCCAGGGCCACCGACCCCTGGCCGATCGCCTTGTTGCCGTTGCCGATGGCCACTGCGCCATTGGCCTGGTTGGCCGCGGTGGCCGAGGCCGTGCCGTCGCTGTTGGCGATGTTGTCCGCACCGCCGACGAACGCGCCTGTGCCGCTCGCAAAACTCGGATCGCCGATGGCGACAGCGCCGTTGCCATAGGCCGTGTTGCCGGAGCCGATGGACACGGCCTTGCCGCCGGTGGCGGTGGCGTTGGTGCCGATTGCAACCGCTTCGGCCGAATCCGCCCGGGTGTTGCTGCCGACCGCGATGGTGTTAAGGGCCGAGGCGCTGGACAGGCGGCCGATGGCGATCGCTTCCGTCTGGGTCGCGGACGACTCTCCGCCGACGGCAATGGCATTGGTTCCTGCTGCATTGGCGCCGGCGGTCGTGTTGCCGCCAACCGCCACGGAACCGGTGCCAGTGGCGCGCACTGCGGTGGCGGCGGTGGTCCCGCCCGAGCCGAGCGCGGTGGCGTTGTCGGCGCCCGCATTGGTTCGGGTACCGATCGAAACCGAGTCGACGCCGGTCGCGTGATTTGCGATACCCATCGCGACAGCGCGTGTCTGGGACGCCTCCACGTCCGTGCCGACGGCGATGGCGGCATCCGCCGTGGCGCCCGTTCCCGCCACTGTGCGTGCGCCAAGGTTGATGGAATTTATCTGGGAAGCCACAGCCTGGAAGCCGATCGCGATGGCGTTGCGGCCGCTTGCGCCGGCGCTGGTGCCTTGCGCGATGGCGTCCTGTGCGGAAGCAGTCGCGTTCAGGCCGATCGACGTCGTCGCGTTGGCCGCGACGCCGATCCCCGCATTGGTGCCGATGGCGATGTTGTCGTTGCCGCTGACCAGGTTGCCTGCGGAGGCCTTCAAGGTGGCATCGTAGGCGACCGCGCCGTCGCCTGCGCCGAAGGCGATGTTGCGCGTTCCCGTGACGCCTGAGCCGGCACCCCGCATCGCGCTCGCGATGCCTCCTCCCATGGCGGTGTTCTGCGCGCCGCTGACCAGTGTTCCCGCGGCAATGCCCACTGCGGCCGAACCCGTATTGGCGCTCGTCGAGCCCGCGCCCGCACCCTGGCCGACCGCGACCGAACTGGCCCCGCTCGCGACCGCCTGTGCTCCGAGCGCAAGCGAACTGTTCCCCAGCGCCCGGGCGGCGTTCCCTACGGCAGTGGCTGCCTCGTCGCTTGCCTTTGCCGTGGAACCGAGGGCTGTTGCCGTCTGGGCGGTTGCGGCAGACTGCACGCCGATGGCAACGGCAGCGTTGCCGCTTGCGGTCACGTCCGTGCCGATTGCGATCGAACTCTCGCTCAGAGCGCCTGTTCCCGCAGCGGTACGTGCGCCCAGGTAAAGGGAATTGATCGCAGAGGCAATGGCGCCGAAGCCGAGAGTCACGGCATTCAGGCCCGTACTGCTGGCGCCATAACCTATGGCAGTGGCACCGCCGGCAGTTGCTTGAGACTGCTGCCCCACGCAGGTTGCGCTGCCGCTGTAGTAGTTATAAGGGGCCGTGGTGCAAATTGCCGACTGCGCATGCGCCATCGAGGCCCCTCCGAGTCCTCCCATGGCCAACAGTGCACTCATGACGCCCGCGCGCCAGTGCCCTGACCGGAGCAATGTGAGCGCGCGGGGCGCTGCATCCACGCGGCTCCCGCCGCGTTTTCCTCCAGCGGAAGTGATTTCAGACGCCGCTACCCAGGCGCCGAGGGATTCGTTCCACAACGAACGATAAGTCTTGTTCATGAGCCCCGTCCCATCCATTCAAAAGGTCGTTGAACGGCCAAAACCGTTCGGGCTCCCTGTGCAATTTTCAAATTATTTTTTGCAAACAAATCTTATTGAATGAATTGAAGGAGGCGCCTTTTAATGTCTCATTTTGGAGTCAGATTGCCGAATTGATTTGAATTTTAAATCAAGCCAAATGTCAAAATAGTAATATGAAGATACTCTTTGAATTATTTTGTTGTATTTTTTAAAAAATCAGCCGTTTAGATATAAGTTGTAATCACATTTTTGATATGGATCGCGCTCGAAAATCTATTTGATTTTTTATTGAATTTGATATTTCCATGCCGGACGCGGTGTCCGGGGAAGCGCGCATGCCGCGACTCGTCGTGATAATCCCGGCCGATCCCGAATGGCAACGCCGCTTCGGAGCCTTCCCACCACTTCTCTCCATCCCCGTCATGTCTTCCCACTTCTGCTTTCCTGTCATTGCTGCATCCGTCGCCCTCGCACTCGGCTTTGCGCCGAGCTTGCCGGCCGTGGCGCAAACGGGCGCACCGGCGCCGCGCGTGCAGTCCGACCTGAAGGACATCCGCATGCGGGCGATCACCAGCCTGCCCAAGGCGGGCGGCAGCGCCGACGACCGCAATAGCTGCTCATGGCGCGTGATCCAGCCGAAGTCGCCAGCGGCCAAATTGGTGGCCGCGCAGGGCTGGGCGGTGACCGCCGATGTGCCGATGGGTTCCTATCGCGCCGTCAGCTTCGCTGGCCAGATGGAAGCCGGAACCAGCGGCACCTGCACGATCACCCAGGGCAACGTGGCGGTGTTCGATGGCGACAGGCTCGTCGCGCTGGCCTACGGCAAGTCGCCCGAAGACCCCGCCATCGGCAACCTGACCGCGCTGGAAGGCGGCTCCGTGCGCGTGTGGGACGGCGACCTCGTCGGCTCGCCGGTGGGCGACCTGCGCGTCGAGGCTGATGGCACCCTGCACCTCGGCAAGCCGGCCGACGAGGAGTCGGTCTGCAAGGGCCGAGCCAAGGTGCCGAACGTCTACGGCATGCCGATCGACAAGGCGCGCAAGGTTCTGGCTGCCAGCGGATGGAATCCGGTGCGCGGCGGGGCCAGCAGCGAGGCCCGGCAGGCCGGGTTTGTCAAGCGCGGCATCGCCGAAGCCGAGTCCTGCGCGGGCACCGGCCTTGCCTATTGCGACTTCGGCTATTCCGGTCCGGCCGGCCGGCTGACCGTGACCACGGCGGGAGAGAAGAGCCTTCCGGACGTCGTCGGTTACGACGTCAACTGCCGCTGATGCAGATGAAGCCTGGCGCCGCGCACTGAAGCCGGGCAGGGCGGGGCGGGGCGGGGCGGATTCAGGCAGGCGATGCCTGCGCACCTACACGGGTTGTCCGGCCGTTCCCACATTCGCCCGCATCGCGACGCAAAAGCATCGACTCCGGATCGAGTACCGGCACCGGAGCACAGACTTGGCAACCCCGTCCACCCGAAGAACGCGCACGCGAGCGGCGAAAAAGCCGCATGGAGACATCCGCATCGGAATCTCCGGCTGGCGGTACGCGCCGTGGCGGGGCCGCTTCTATCCGGCCGGGCTGGCACAGCGCAACGAGCTTGCCTTCGCCTCGCGCATGCTGCCCAGCATCGAACTCAACGGATCGTTCTATTCGCTGCAGCGCCCCGAGTCGTACGAGACATGGCGCGACCAGACGCCCGACGGCTTCGTGTTCGCGGTCAAGGGCTCGCGCTACATCACGCACATGCTGCAGCTCAAGGACGTGCGCCCGGCGCTCGCCAACTTCTTCGCCTCGGGCGTGCTCACACTGGGCCGCAAGCTCGGCCCCATCCTCTGGCAGCTTCCTCCGCGCATGCGCTACGACGCCGAGCGCGTCGAAGCCTTTCTCTCGCTGCTGCCGCACGATGCCAAGGCCGCGTCGGCGCTGGCGCGCGAGCACGACGAGCGCATGAACGGGCGGTCCTCGATGAAGGCCCCGCGCGGCCTTCGCATCCGCCATGCCATCGAAGTGCGCAACCGCAGCTTTGCCGACCCCGATTTCATCGCCACGCTGCGCCGGCACGGCGTGGCCCTGGTGGTGGCCGACACCGCGGGCCGCTGGCCGATGCTCGAAGACATGACGGCGGACTTCGTCTACATCCGGCTGCACGGAGACAAGGAGCTCTACGCCAGCGGCTATGGCGACGCCGCACTCGACCGCTGGGCCGAGCGCATCGAAGCATGGAGCCAGGGCCGTCAGGTCTGCGACGCCAGGCTTGCTTCGGATGTCGGTGCACGGCGGGGCCGGCACGATGTGTACTGCTACTTCGACAACGACACCAAGGTGCGCGCGCCCTACGACGCGGCGCACCTGGCGATGCGGCTGGGGCTTCCGACGGGCTTCGAGCCGGAGGAGAAAGCCCGCCACCGGGGATGAGAGAGCCCGACCAGGTTGTGGCTGCCGCACGTGGCGCCTTCAACGGCTGATAGGCTCGCGTGCTCTACCGGGCGGAGCCTTTCAACAATGTCCAGCAACAAGTTCCAGATCGGCAAGTGCGCATTCGAGTTCGCGCCGGATACCCAGGTCGTCTTCGAGGATGGCGGCATGTCCTTCGAACTGAAGGCTCGGCCCGTCGCCTTCGACAAGGCGCTGCACGCGCCGCCCTTCGACCCCGAGGGCTCCGACAACCCGGCGCCGGGGCAGGTTGCTCCTTCGTTCCGCTCCTCGACCTTTCACTTCCATGACAACCACGACACGCCGCACCGGCGCGTGCGCTACCTGAAGGATCAGCCGACGCACGGCTTCTATCTCTGGGAGAAGGGCTTCGACTTCGGCACGCGCTTCTTCGGCGAGATCGACCTGCGGCCCGACCGCATCGAAATGCACGGCCTGCTGCGGCACGACTACGAGACGGACGAGGAGGGCGTTGCGGTCGATGTGGTGTGGCACTGCACGCCGGGAGAGGTGGAACTGCGCGCGCACACCTACGGCAGCTTCGATGAGGCGATGGCTGCTCCGCCAGAGCGCGTGCGGCGGTTGATCATCAGCCATTGGGATGCCGTGTGGCGCGAGGAACTGCTGCGCTTCACGCAGCTCGAGTTCCTGTCGATGGAAGACCTGTGGACGGGCAACCCCGAGAAGGCCGTCACGGCCTTGCCCGAATCCCTTTGCATGCTGACGCGCCTGCGCGAGCTGCATCTGCGCAGCCGCCATATCGCCCGTCTTCCCGAGAACCTCGGGACGCTCGAATCGCTGGAAGTGCTTTCGCTCCAGCACTGCCGGATCGAAGCATTGCCCGACAGCATCGGAAAGCTCGCGCGGCTGCAGAGGCTGCTGCTGGACGGCAACCAGCTCAGGACCCTGCCCGAATCGGTGGGCCACCTGCCGGCCCTCAAGCTGCTGAGCATCAACCGCAATCCCTTCGAGTCGCTGCCGGCCTCGCTGCGGAACATCGCGAAGGTCAATATCGAGAGGAAGAACGAAGCGCTCTTCCGCGACATCCGCTATCGCCCCGACGTGGAGGTCGCGATCGACCGCGAGGCCTTCATGGCACGCAGCAGCCCGCTGCATGTGGCGATGCTGGGCGATGCCCTGGCACGCCACGATCTCAAGGCTTACGAAGAGCCGCTTCGGCGCCACGCGCGCCAGGCACTGCGCCTGCGCACCACGGAGCCCGAGGATCATGCGACCCCGGGCAGCACGCGCATCGGCGGCACGCCCGACCTGCCGCCCGGCATCGACTACCCGGTCACCGATGGAAAGCTCTGGCGCTTCTATGCACAGATCGATCTCGCGGACATCGCCGCGCTGCAGTCGTGGCTGCCGCGCACCGGCCGCCTCTACTTCTTCGGCGAGGGCCAGGAGAAGGGCGACGGTGTGCGCGTGCTGCATTCGAATGCTTCTGCCGCCGAGCTGCAGCCCTATGCATGGCCGGAGGGCGCGGAGTTCGCCGATGGTTCCGACGTGAGCGACGCTCATGAAGGCTACAAGGTCCGCATCGACGCCACCGTGTCGCTGCCGAACCTCTACAACGCCGGAGGAGGTCGCCTGAGCGGTGAAGACGCCTCGCTGCTCGAGATCGACAGGGACGACAAGCTGCAGGAAGCGTATTGGGCGCTCGAAGCCGAACTCGCCGGCGATGGCGAGCGCAGGAACGGCGCACACCTGATGAACGCACACGTCTTCACGCAGCACGAGAACCCGCAGGAGCAGGCCTCGCGCGAAAGGGGCGGCCTGCCGCAGGAATGGATCAACCTGCTCACGCTCGATTCGGACAACAAGCCCGGCTTCTGCTTCTGGGATGCCGGCACCTTCACCTTCAGCATCCACGAGAAGGACCTGGCCCTGGGCGACTTCTCGCGCGTGCACTGGAGCCTGGAAAGCAGCTGAGTCCGCGTCGTTGGTGCGGACTAGAACTTTCGCAGTCCCGCTCGCGTTGTTCTTTCGCAATACCCGCATTCCGCCGTGCCGGATGAGGCGTCGGCACGCATTCCCATACCTAGAATCGCGCCGGTCCGGGCGTCCGCCCGGCCCCATCAACCGGAGAAGCCGCGATGTCCTTTTCGTTCGGTGCCGTCGTCGTCACGTACTTCCCCACCGACGGGCAACTGACGAATCTCCATACGCTTTCGCGCTCGTGTCCGCGTCTGTGCGTGGTCGACAACACGCCGGAGCCGGGCGGCTGGCATGGCGCACTCGCCGATGCGGGAATCACCGTGCTGCACAACGGCAACCGTGGCGGCATCGCGGGCGCATTCAACTGCGGCATCACCGAGCTCGAAGCGCAAGGCGTCGAACTCTTCTTCCTGCTCGACCAGGATTCGGTGCTGCCCGCTGGCTACTTCGACGCAATGTGCCAGGCGGCGGAGACGGCACAGGGAAAGGCTTCCGGTGAAGGCAAGCAAGCCGCTGCCTTCCTGATCGGCCCGCTCGTCCACGACACCAACCTCGACGCGCTGATCCCGCAATTCGGCCTGCAGGGCAAGCGCGTCTACCAGCTCGACCTGCGCAAGCCCTTTACCGAGCCGCTGTCGCGCTGCGCCTTCATGATCTCGTCGGGCTCTCTGATCTCGCGCGGGGCCTGGGCCAAGGTCGGGCACTTCGACGAGCGCTACGTGATCGACCACGTCGACACCGACTACTGCATGCGCGCCCTGCGCAGCGAGGTGCCGCTCTATCTCAACACGCAGGTGGTGCTGCGGCACCAGATCGGCGACCTCGAGGCGAAGTCGCTGTTCGGCTGGAAGATCTACGTCATCAACTATCCGGCCGTGCGGCGCTACTACATCTCGCGCAATGCACTCGACCTCTCGCTGGCGCACATGCGTGCCTTTCCGGCGATCCTGTTCATCAACGTCTACACGCTCAAGCAGATCCTGCCCATGCTGATCTTCGAGCGCGACCGCTTGAGAAAGAGCGTCGCGCTGCTGGTCGGCTGCCTCGACGGCCTGCTCGGCAGGCTCGGTGGCATCCGCGAGGTGCGCCCGCGCGTGGGCAAGTACCTGAGCCGCAGCGGCTGAGAGTGCAGCGATGAATTCGACCCTTCAAGCACCGCGCGTGCGCCGCGCCGCGCTCGCCTTCATCTTCGTCACGGTGCTGATCGACTTCCTCGCGTTCGGCCTGATCCTTCCAGGCCTGCCGCATCTGGTGGAGCGGCTGGCCGGCGGCAGCGCCGCGACCGCGGCGTACTGGATCGCGGTGTTCGGCACGGCGTTCGCGGCGATCCAATTCGTGTGCTCGCCGGTGCTGGGCGCGCTGTCCGATCGCTTCGGGCGGCGGCCTGTGATCCTGCTGTCATGCCTGGGCCTTGCCGTCGACTTCGTGTTCATGGCCCTTGCCGACAGCCTGCCGTGGCTCTTCATCGGCCGCGTGGTGTCGGGCGTGTTCTCGGCCAGCCTCACCACCGCCAATGCCTACATCGCCGACGTGACGGCGCCGGAAGAAAGAGCCAGGAGCTACGGTATCGTGGGCGCGGCCTTCGGCGTGGGCCTGGTGCTCGGTCCGGTGCTCGGCGGCCAGTTGAGCCACGTCGATGCCCGCCTGCCGTTCTGGTTCGCGGCCGGCCTCACGATGCTCAACTTCTGCTACGGGTGGTTCGTGCTGCCCGAATCGCTGCCGCCAGAGCGGCGCAGCCGGAAGTTCGACTGGTCGCATGCCAACCCGGTCGGCTCGCTGATGCTGCTGAAGCGCTATCCGCAGGTGTTCGGCCTGGCGGCGGTGATCTTCCTGGTCAACCTCGCGCAGTACGTGTACCCGAGCGTGTTCGTGCTCTTCGCCGACTACCGCTTCCAGTGGAAGGAAGACACCGTGGGCTGGGTGCTCGGCCTGGTGGGCGTGCTGAGCGTGGTGGTCAACGCGCTGCTGATCGGGCCGGGCGTGAAGCGTTTCGGCGAGCGCGCGGCGCTGCTGTTCGGGCTGGGTTGCGGCGTGCTGGGCTTCGCGATCTGCGGCGTGGCCGATGCCGTGGCGGTCTTCATGCTCGCGCTGCCGTTGTGCACCTTGCTGGCCTTCGCGGGGCCGGCAGCGCAGGTGCTGGTCACGCGGCAGGTCGACGCGGCGCAGCAGGGGCGCATCCAGGGCGCGCTGACGAGCCTGGTGTCGGTGGCGGGCATCGTCGGGCCCGCGGCCTTCGCCGGAAGCTTCGGCTATTTCATCGGCGTGGACGCACCGGTGCAGCTGCCGGGCGCGCCGTTCTTCATTGCCGCACTGTTCCTGTGCGTGGGCACGCTGGTCGCCTGGCGCTGCACGCGGCCGGCGGCGGCCACAGGCGAAGCGGTGGTCGAGCCAACCTGACCAACCTGACGGCGCGCCGGCTGCCGTCTCAGCGGATCGGGGCCGGCGCAAGTGGCCGCTCCCCCGTGCGACTGCGCGGTCGCGGGGTACTCGTCGGCCCGTCCGTACGTAATTCCCCTTACGGCTGCGTCAGATTGCAATCAGTTTGGCGCCAGAGCATGCAGGGGTCCGGACTTCCGCCCGGATGGAGACGATCAGCCCCGGTTTGCCGGTGCCGGTGATTTCGAAACCCATCGCACAAGAAGAGATGAAAAACAGAACCCTTGTCAGAGGCTTGTTCCTCATGGCGATAGCGCTGGCCTTCGGCCTGACCTCGCTTCGCTACCCCATCGGAGACTTGAGCCGTGCCGGCCCCGGTTTGTTCCCCGCCATGATCAGCGCGATGCTGCTGGTGATCGCGGTTTCCACCGTGATCCGGTCGTTCTTCGTGGAGCGCGTGGCGCTGGAGTTCAACTTCAAGAACATCTCGCTGATCCTGGGCAGCCTCTGCGGCCTGGCGGTGATCTCCATGTACGTGAACATGATCGCCGGGATCATCTTCATGGTCTTCTGCTCGGGCTTCGCCGCGTCGTCCTACTCGGTCATGCGCAACGTGAAGATCTCCGCCGGGCTGGTCGTCATGGCGCTGGCCCTGCAGAAGCTGCTCGGCCTGAACCTTCCGCTGTACTGAGGAAGGACCGAGCATCATGGAAGTCCTCAACAACCTCGCGTTCGGGTTCTCGCATGCCCTGACCATGCAGAACCTGCTGTTCTGCGCCATCGGCTGCACGGTGGGCACGCTCGTCGGCCTGCTGCCGGGCCTCGGCCCGCTGGCCACCATCAGCCTGCTGCTGCCGCTGACCTACTCCATTCCCACCACCGGCGCGCTCATCATGCTGGCCGGCATCTACTACGGCGCGCAGTACGGCGACAGCGTCAGCGCCATCACGATGAAGATCCCGCATGCGAGCAGCATCGTGGCCTGCATCGACGGCTATGCGATGACGCTCAAGGGCCAGACGGGCCTCGCGCTCTTCACCGCGGGCTTCTCCAGCTTCATCGGCGGCACGGTCGCCATCCTGGTGCTGTCGTTCCTCGCGCCCGTGCTCGGTGAAGTGGCCTTCCTGTTCGGGCCCGCCGACTACGTCGCGATGATGCTCGTGGGCTTCGTGTGCGTGAGCTTCGTGACCACCGGCAGCCTGCTGAACGGCCTGGCGATGTGCATGATCGGCGTGCTGCTCGGCACCATCGGCACCGACGTGAACAGCGGCATGCAGCGCTTCACGCTCGACCTGCCGTTCCTGGTCGACGGCGTTGGCATCGTGAGCATCGCGCTGGGCTGCTTCGGCATTGCCGAGATCACCAAGAACCTCGACTCGCGCGAGGAGCGCTCGCCCTTCAACGGCAAGATCAACCTGATCCCGACCTGGGCCGAGTTCAAGCGGATCATTCCGAGCGCCCTGCGCGGCAGCGCGGTCGGCTCCTTCCTGGGCATCCTGCCCGGCGGCGGCCCGACCATCGCCCAGTTCGCCGCCTACGCGATCGACAAGAAGGTCAGCAAGTACAAGCATGAGATCGGCACCGGCTGCATCGAAGGCGTGGCCGGCCAGGCCGCGGCCGACGAGGCCGCCGCGCGCACCAGCTTCATTCCGCTGATGAGCATCGGCATCCCCGAGAACGCCGTCATGGCGCTGATGCTGGCCGCCTTCATCATCAAGGGCATCCAGCCCGGCCCGAACATGATCGGCAGCCACCCCGAACTGTTCTGGGGCCTGGTGGCCAGCATGTGGATCGGCAACGTTTTCCTGCTGGTGCTGAACGTGCCGCTGGTGCGCTACTGGCTGTCGGTGTTCAAGATTCCGTACGCGGTGCTGTTCCCGTCGATCCTGTTCTTCTGCTGCATCGGCACCTACAGCGTGAACAACAGCCTCGAGGACATCTTCATCACCGCCGCCTTCGGCTTCATGGGCTACATGTTCATGCGGCTGGAGCTCGAAGCTGCGCCGCTGATGCTGGGCTTCATTCTCGGCCCGATGCTGGAGGAGAACTTCCGCCGCGCCATGCTGCTGAGCCGCGGCAGCTTCGGCATCTTCGCCACGCGCCCGATCAGCGCCACGCTGCTGAGCCTGGTCGGCGTGTTCATCGTGTGGCAGGTGACTTCGTTCCTGATCAAGGTGCGCAAGAACAAGGGCGCGGCCCTGCCGCCGCAACCCGTGGCGGCGATGGAGGAATAAACACGCCTGCCGGCCGCTTCGGCGGCAAGCAACGATAGACCTGTTCGCCGCGTTGCCCGCCTGGGTAACGCGGCGAACTGCTTTGAGGTGGCCCCGTTCGCGCGCACCGTCAGTGCATGCGCGCGAACTTCCCCGGCGGCTGCCCCACATGCCGGCTGAACGCCGTGCTGAAGGTGCTGGCCGAACCGTAGCCCACCCGCTCGGCCACTTCCGCGATCGCAAGCTCGTCGCCGCGCAGAAGCTGCTTGGCCAGGGCCATGCGCCACGACAGCAGATATTCCATCGGCGGCATGCCGACAGCGCGGCTGAAGCGGTCGAAGAAGGCGGAGCGCGATAGCGCGCTCTTGCGCGCCAGCTGTTCCACCGTCCAGCCGCGGGCGGGGTCGCCATGCATGTGGCGGAACGCAGCCGCGAGCCGCTTGTCCGCCAGGCCGCGCAGCAGACCGGGCGGCGCCTCTTCGCCGGAGGTGGTGCGCAGCGCTTCCACCAGCAGCACTTCCACGAGCCGGATTAGCACCAGCTCGCGGCCCGGCCGGCGCTCCAGCGATTCCTCGCGCACCAGCTGCGTCAGCAGCGGAAGCTTCTGCGAACCCCGCACGTGCAGCACGGCGGGAAGCAGCGACACCAGCATCGCCGAATCGGGCGAGTCGAACTCGAAGTAGCCGCCCAGCATCCGTACCTCGGGCCGGCCGCCGCGCGTGCCGTGGCGTATCTCGCTGCCGCTCGTGTCCATGGCCGCCTTGCGCGCGTCGATGGGCACCGGCGTGCCCGGCTCCAGGCTCGTCATCGTGAAGCCGGGCGTGGTGGGCAGCAGCACGAAGTCTCCCGCGGTGAGCGTCAGCGTTTCCTCTCCATCGACCGACAGCAGGCAACTGCCTTCGAGCAACGCGCAGAAGCTCGGCAGGCCGAACTGCGTGTAACGCACGCCCCAGCGCCCGGCCCCGCTGATCACCTTCGAGAACACCGCCCGGGGCTTGAGCAGCGCGATCACATGCGACAGCGGGTCGATGGCCATGGGTGGACTTTCACAAACAAATGATGGACTGATGATTGTAGATAGTCCGGTAGGTCGAGCCTATCGTACGAGTTCCTTCCAACCGCTCGTTCACTTACCCATTCAGAGGACCACCATGAAGACTGTTCTGATCACCGGCTGCTCGTCCGGCTACGGCCTTGCCACTGCGCGCCATTTCCATGCTCAAGGCTGGAACGTCGTCGCGACCATGCGCAAGCCGCAAGACGGACTTTTCGAAGACTCCCCGCGCATGCGCGTGCTTGCGCTCGACGTGACGCGGCCCGAGAGCATCGTCGCCGCGCTGGACGCGGCAGGCCCTGTCGACGTGCTCGTCAACAACGCCGGCATCGGCCTGTTCGGTGCCTTCGAGGCCACGCCGATGGCGACGACGCGCGAGCTCTTCGAGACCAACACCTTCGGCGTGATGGCCATGACGCAGGCCGTGCTGCCCGCGTTCCGCGAGCGCCGCGGGGGCGTGGTCGTCAACGTGACTTCGAGCGCGACCCTTGCGCCCATGCCCCTGGTTGCGGTCTACACCGCCAGCAAGACGGCGGTCGAGGGCTTCACGGCCTCGCTGGCTCACGAACTGAGGGCATTCGATGTCGCCGTGAAGCTCGTCGAACCCGGCTACGCGCCCACGACGCGATTCACCGAGAACGGTGGCGAGCGGATGCAGGGCCTGATCACCGAGCCGTATGCGCCCCTTGCTCAGTCGATCTTCGGTGCGCTGGCGCAGGCCACGCAACTGACGAAGGAGTTGGATGTCGCCGAGGCGGTCTGGCGCGCGGCGAACGATGCGACGGGGCAACTGCGATTTCCGGCGGGCGCCGACGCGGTCGCGCTGGCGCAGCGGGGCGCGGGTTGAGGCAGCCGTCCGGCGCCGGCCGCGAGCTTCAGCCTGCCGTTGCCGCAGTTGCGGTCGCAGGCGCAGGTGCAGATGCAGATGCAGATGCAGATGCAATCGCAGCCGCGGTGGCCGGCGAGGCCTCGGGCTCGCACTGCAGCGCGCTGTCGGTGCCGGGGATGGGCGCGGTGAGGATCTGGGCCAGCCAGTGGTCGAGCGTGTCGTCCGGCGGTGCTGTGGGGCGATGCTCGCGGGCCGAGGGCTCCGCGGCGCCGGAGGCTCCGCGGGTGATGGGGCTCACCTCGTCGGGAAACCATCTGAAGATGCTGACCTGACTCTTGTAGCCATCACCCGAGCGCACGAAGAGGAATCCCTGCTGTGCGTTGCCTTCCGCGTCGACCGGGACACCGGCAGCCCGAAGGGCCGTGACCCTTGCGCCGGTTTCCATGTCGCGCGGCAGCTTCAAGGTGATGCTTGCGTTGTGGACCATCCGTCTCGCCATGTTCGTACCCTCATGCTTTCTTGCGGCTCGCTGACTCGAAAAGCTTTCCCAGGGGCCCGCGTTTTTTTGAGGGAGGCGCGGGCCTCCCGGAACTTCATTGCGGTAGTGCCTGCCTACTTGTCGTGATGCAGGTAGCTCGCCTGCTTCGGCAGCAGCAGGCTCACGGTGAAGGCCACGACCATCATTGCCGTCACGTACCAGTAGAAGTAGGACTCGTGCCCGATCGACTTCAGGCCCAGCGCCACGTACTCGGCGCTGCCGCCGAAGATCGCGTTGCCCACCGCGTAGGAGAGGCCAACGCCCAGTGCGCGGATCTCGGGCGGGAACATCTCCGCCTTCACGATGCCGCTGATCGAGGTGTAGAAGCTCACCACCGCCAGCGCGAGGGTGATGAGCGCACCTGCCACCAGCGGGCTGCCGACGTTCTGCAGGTTGCTCAGCACGGGCACCGTCATCAGCGCGCCCAGGGCGCCGAACAGCAGCATGTTGCTGCGGCGGCCGATGCGGTCCGACAGTGCGCCGAACAGCGGCTGCATGCACATGTAGATGAACAGGCAGGCCGTCATCACGTTGCTGGCGGTCTTGATCGACATGCCGGCGGAGTTCACCAGGTACTTCTGCATGTACGTGGTGAAGGTGTAGAAGATCAGCGAGCCGCCGGCCGTGTAGCCGAGCACCACGAAGAAGGCGCGCTTGTGATGGGTGAAGAGCTCGCGCATCGTGCCCGCGCCCTTGGCGGCGCGGGTCTTGTTGCTGGCGGTCTCGGTCAGCGTGCGGCGCAGCATCAGCGCCACAACGGCCGCCACGGCGCCGAGCACGAAGGGAATGCGCCAGCCCCAGGCCTTGAGCTCGGCCTCGTCGAGCACCTGCTGCAGCACCACAACGACCACCACCGCGAGCAACTGGCCGCCGATCAGCGTGACGTACTGGAACGACGAGAAGAAGCCGCGCTGGCCGCGCATCGCCACTTCGCTCATGTAGGTGGCGGTGGTGCCGTATTCGCCACCCACCGACAGGCCTTGCAGCAGCCGCGCAAGCAGCAGCAGCGCCGGAGCGGCCGCGCCGATCTGCGCATAGGTGGGCAGGCAGGCGATGACCAGCGAGCCCACGCACATCATGACCACCGAGGTCACCATCGAAGTCTTGCGGCCCTTGCGGTCGGCGATGCGGCCGAACAGCCAGCCGCCGATCGGGCGCATCAGGAAGCCGGCGGCGAACACGCCGGCGGTGTTCAGCAGCTGCACCGTGGGGTCGGACTTGGGGAAGAAGGCGGGCGCGAAATAGATGGCGCAGAAGGCGTAGACGTAGAAGTCGAACCACTCCACCAGGTTGCCGGACGAGGCGGCGAAGATGGCGAAGATGCGCTTGCGCTTTTCCTCGAAGGTGTAGGGCGTGTTGTTGTTGGCGGTGGCGGGTGCCGCGTCGGGGCTGGAAGCGCCGGCGGCCGCGCTTGCGATGGCGGTCATGAAAGGGGTCCTTGTCTCTGGCTGCGGCCCGCGGCGTTAAGAAGAAAAGGCACGCGGGGGCCGTTGCGGCGAGTCTGTCCGGCCGGTGCAGCGCTGTCGTCCGTAACCGGCCGTTGGCCGTCTACGTATCGGTACGCAAGGGTAAATACCTAGATTGGGGCCGCGACGGGCGTGCGCCGTCGGCGGTGGCCGGTGCCCGGCAAGCTACAGCAAGTGCTCCCGCAGGAACCGATCCAGCTGATGGCTGTTCGCCAGCCCCAGCTTCGCGAACACGTGCGCCCGGTGCGTTTCCACCGTGCGCTGCTCCAGCGGGGCGAGTTCCTGCGCGATCTGCTTGTTGGGCTTGCCCTCGGCGACCAGCCGGGCGACCTGCATCTCGCGCGGGGTGAGCTTGTCCCACAGCGCCTGCGCGGCCTGGCGGGCCTGGCGGCGGGTGGCGATCTCGCCGGCCTGTTGCAGGGCGCGGGCGATGGTGTCGAGCAGGCGCTCGTCGTTGCAGGGTTTCTCGAGCCAGCCGAAGGCGCCGTTCTGAACGGCTTCCACGGCCATGGGAATGTCGCCGTGGCCCGAGAGGAAGATGACCACGAGCGGGCTGTCCTGCGTGCGCAGCGTGTCGAACACCTGCAGGCCGCTCATGCCTTCCATGCGCAAGTCCATGATCACGCAGCCGGCGCGCTGCAGGTCGGTGCCTTCGAGGAAGGCTTCGCCCGAGGCGAAGGTCTGCACCGCGTAGCCGCGCGACAGCAGCAGCAGGCCGAGCGAGCGGCGCACGGCCTCGTCGTCGTCCACGATGCACAGGTTGTTGGCGGGAGCGGCGCTGTTGTGGGTCATGTCGGTGGCGATATTTCCAGCTCGAGGGTGAAGACTGTGCCACCGCCCGGACGGTCGGCAAAGGTGAGGCGGCCCCTGTGCGCCTCGACGATGGTGCGGCAGATGTTCAGGCCCAGCCCCAGCCCGCCGGTCTTGGTGGTGAAGAAGGGCGAGAACACCTGCTCGGCCACGGCGGCGTCGATGCCCGGGCCGCGGTCGGCCACGTGGATGTGCATGCGTCCTTCCTTGAGCCCCGCCTCGATCTCCACCAGCCGCTGCTCGGGCGGCACGGCCTGCATGGCGTGCAGGCTGTTCGACAGCAGGTTGAGCAGCACCTGCTCGAGCAGCACGCGGTCGCCGCGCACCTCGGGCAGTCCGGGCGGAATGCGAAGCTCGGCGCGCGCCTGGCGCATGCGGATCTCGCCCTGCAGCAGCGCGATGGCGTTGCCGGCCAGCGCTGCCACCGAGCAGTCTTCCGTGCCCACGGTGCGCTGGCGCACGAAGCCGCGGATGCGCCGCACGATCTCGGCGCTGCGCTGCGCCTGCGTCACGGCTTCGTCCAGGCTGCTCACCAGCAATTGCTGGTTGCCCTGCTCGGCGAAGGCCTTGGCGGCGCTGGCGAAGTTGCTCAGCGCCATCAGCGGCTGGTTGAGTTCGTGGGCCAGCGTGGAGGCCATCTCGCCCAGGCTCGCCAGGCGCTGGGCGTGCTGCAGTTGCTCGTCGTTCTGGCGCTGGCGCAGCTCGGCGCGCTTCTGTTCGGTGATGTCCACCACCGAGCTCATCCAGCCGGCGTGCTTGCCGTCGGCATCGATCAGCGCGGCGGTGTAGACCATGGTGATGACCTCGTGCCCGTCGCGGTGCCGCAGGCGCGACTCGAAACCGGAGCGCACGGGCTGGCCGCTCATCATCGCGTCGTAGTGGCGCCAGTGCTGTGTCACGTCGTTCGGGTGCCAGTAGGGGTAGGGCGGCAGCTTGCCCAGCAGCTCGTCGGCGCCATAGCCGGTCATTTCGCAGAAGGCCGGGTTCACGTAGATGATGCGGCCTTCGAGGTCGCGCGCGCGCATGCCCACCAGCAGAGAGTCTTCCATCGCCTTGCGGAAGGCATGGGCCTCGTCGAGGTCGTGGGTGCGCTCGCGCACGCGCAGCTCCAGCACGCGGCGCGCGTCGCGCTGCTCGGCGAAGCGGCGTTCGCGCAGCTGCCAGTAGAGGCCGGCCAGCAGCAGCACGACGGCGCACAGCAGGCCCAGCATCCAGGCACGCTCGCGCGCGTTGGAGACTTCCGCGTGGTCGGTCATCACTGTCAGCGTCCAGCCGAGGTCGGGCAGGCGCTCGTCCACCGCGAGGTACTCGCGCGGGCGGCCGCCGATATCGGTGCGCACCAGGTAGCCGAGCTGGCCTTCCTCGCGTTCCACCTTCCACGGCAGTGCCGTGAAGCTGGTGCGCGTGCCGTACTGCTGGTCGCGACGCATGCCTTCGAGCTCGGTGGCCTGCAGCGGGCGCGATGACCGGTACATCCACGACGGTACCGAGCTCAGGAACACGACGCCGCGAGCGTCGGTCAGCAGGATGGGGTCGCGCACGAAGGTCCAGGTTTCCTGCACCTGGCGCAGGCTGACCTTGACCGTCACCACGCCCCGGATCTCGCCGCCTTCGCCGCGCACCGGCGAGGAGATGAAGAGCCCCGGCTCGCCGGTGGTCTGGCCCACGCCATAGAAAAGGCCGTTGCGCCCCGCGCGGGCGTCGATGAAGTAGGGCCGGTTGGCATACGACTGGCCGACGAAGCTCTGCGGCGTGTTCCAGTTGCTGGCCGCCAGCGTGAGGCCCTGCATGTCGATCAGGTAGAGCACGTCGGAACCGGCCTGCCGGTTCACCCGCTCGATGTAGAGATTGGCGCGCTGCTTGGCGGCAATGTCGTTGGGGCGGGCCAGCGCGGCCAGCACGTCGGGATGCAGGCCCGCGGTGAAGGGCAGGTAGCTGTACTTGCCGGCGGCGTCGCGCAGGCCGAGCACGTGCACTTCCATGGCGCGGCGGATCGAGTCGGCCTGGAAGCTCGCTTCGCGGTTCGCCGCCCATTGGCCCGCGAGGCCGATCAGCAGCAGGGCCAGCGTGCACGCGGCCATCCAGGCGATCGTGCTGCGATGCCGCCGGCGAAGGCGGGCCTGGGCGGTGGCCGACGTCGTATGCGTCGGATCGGGGGCGGGGGTGGACATGGTGGGCGGCATGGGGGCGGGGCCGACCGGCGGCGGGAGGATTTTGCCCTGATCCTCCCGGGCAGGCCCTGCCGCCCGCCTTTCGCCCACCTTCCGTTCAGGCCGCCACCGGCTGCTCCTGCGTGCCGGCCCGCTGCGTGGCCCGCCCGGCCGGGCGCGCGTCGAGCTGCCTTGCGAGCGCATCCCACCGCACTCGCGCCGACACCACGCTTTCCTCCTTCACATGCCCGAAACCGCGGATCTGCTCGGGCAGCCGTGCGAGCGACAGGGCAGTATCGAAGTCGATGGCATCGAAGCGCGCGAGCACGTCCTCGACCATTGCACGGTAGTCCTCGATGAGCTGCCGCTCCATGCGCCGCTCGGCGGTGCGGCCGAACAGGTCGAAGGCCGTGCCGCGCAGGCCGCGAAGGCTCGCGAGGACGCGGAAGGCACCCATCACCCAAGGCCCGAAGCTGGTCTTCATCGCGCGGCCCTCGGCATCGCGGCGGCCGAGCACCGGCGGCGCGAGATGGAAGCGCAGCACCGGCTTGCCCTCGAACTGCTCGCCCAGCTTTTCCATGAAGCGCCGGTCGGTGTAGAGGCGCGCGACCTCGTACTCGTCCTTGTAGGCCATGAGCTTGAAGAGGCCCGATGCGACAGCCTTCGCCAGCTGGTTGCTGCCGCGCTCGCGCTCTTCGAGCGCACGCACGCGCTCCACCAGCTCCGCGTAGCGCTGCGCGTACGCGGCGTCCTGGTACGACGCGAGGAACTCGGTGCGGCTCCTGACCAGCGCCTCCAGGCTCTGCGGCCGCTGCAGCGCGACGACCTTCTGCGGCGAAGCTTCTCGCGTCACCGCCGCGAGGTCGAGCGCCGCCTTGCGGCCCCACCGGAATGCGGCCTGGTTCGCCTTCACCGCCACACCGTTGATCTCGATGGCCTTGTCCAGCGCCTCGGCCGACAGCGGCACATGGCCCTTCTGGAAGGCGAAGCCCAGCAGGAACAGGTTGGCCGCGATCGCGTCGCCCATGAGCCGCGTGGCCAGTTGCGTCGCGTCGATGAAGTCGGCGCGGCCTTCCACCGATTCCTCGATGAGCGCGCGCACCTGCGCCGCCGGAAACTGCCAGTCGGGCTGCTGCGCGAAATGGCCGGTCGGCTGCTCGAAGGTATTGACCAGCGCATAGGTGCGGCCCGGCCGCATGCGCGCGATGGCGTCGGGCGCGCCGGCCGTGAGCATGTCGCATCCCAGGATCAGGTCGGCCTCGCCGGTGGGAATGCGCTGCGCCTTCAGCTGGGCCGCGTCGCGTGCGATGCGCACATGTGACGTGACCGAGCCGTTCTTCTGCGACATGCCCGTCATGTCGAGCACGCTCACGCCCTTGCCTTCGAGGTGCGCGGCCATGCCGATCAGCGCGCCGATGGTGATGACGCCCGTGCCGCCGATGCCGGTGATCAGGATGTTGTGCATGCCGTCGAGCGCGGGCTGCTTCGGCTCGGGCAGCGGCGCCTCTTCGGCTGCAGCCTTCGCGGCGACCGGTGCCTGCCTGCGCGGCTTCACGCCTTCGACCGTCACGAAGCTGGGGCAGAAGCCCTTGATGCACGACTCGTCGGCGTTGCAGGCGCTCTGGTCCACCGCGCGCTTCAGGCCCAGCTCGGTCTGCTTCGGCAGCAGGGCGGTGCAGTTCGACTGCTCGCCGCAGTCGCCGCAGCCCTCGCAGACCGCGTCGTTGATGAACACCCGGCGTGCCGCCTGCGGAAACTCGCCCTTCTTGCGGCGGCGGCGCTTCTCGGCGGCGCATACCTGGTCGTAGATCAGCACCGAGACGCCCTCGAACTCGCGCAGCTCGCGCTGCACCGCGTCCATGCTGTCGCGGTGGTGCACGGTGAGCATGAAGCCCTCGCGCTCCGGCGGCAGCACGCTGCGGTCGGACCAGCGCGACGGGTCTTCGGCCACGAGCGCAAGGCGCTTCACGCCCTCGGCCGCCATCTGGTGCGCGATGCGCGGCACGGTGATGGGGCCGTCCACCGGCTGGCCGCCCGTCATCGCCACCGCGTCGTTGTAGAGGATCTTGTAGGTGATGTTCACGCCCGCCGCCACGGCCGCGCGGATGGCGAGCGAGCCCGAGTGGTAGTAGGTGCCGTCGCCCAGGTTCGCGAACACGTGGCTGCGCCTGGAGAACCACGCCTGCCCCAGCCATGGCGCGCCTTCGCCGCCCATGTGCGTGGTCGTGCGGTTGTGCTCGGGGTAGATGGCGGTGGCCATCACGTGGCAGCCGATGCCCGCGAGCGCGAGGCTGCCTTCGGGCACCTTGGTCGAGGTGTTGTGCGGGCAGCCCGAGCAGTACCAGGCCGGCCGCGAGGGCGTGGCCACGGCCTTGCCCAGCACCACGTCCTTCGCGTCGAGGATCGCCAGCCGCATGCGGATGCGGTCGCTGGTGTGAAAGCGCGCCACGCGCCCCGCGACGACGCGCGCGATCTGCGCCACCGAGAAATCGGCCGTGGCCGGCAACAGCCACTTGCCGCGCGGATGCGCGCCCCATTCGCCCTGCTCGTCGAACTTGCCGATGACGCGCGGGCGCACGTCCTCGCGCCAGTTGTAGAGATGCTCCTTGAGCTGGTATTCGACGATCTGGCGCTTCTCTTCCACCACCAAAATTTCTTCGAGGCCATCGGCGAACTCGCGGATCGAATCGGGCTCCAGCGGCCACGGCATCGACACCTTGAAGAGCCGGATGCCGATGCGCGCGGCCTCGTCGGCATCGATGCCCAGTTCTTCCAGCGCCTCGAGCACGTCGCGGTACGACTTGCCCGAGGCCACGATGCCCAGGCGTGCCTTCGGCGAATCGATGGTCACGCGGTTGAGCCGGTTGGCGCGCGCATAGGCGATGGCGGCGTAGATCTTGTAGTCCTGCATCAGCGCTTCCTGCTTGCGCGCCTGCACGCCGAGCGTGTCGGTCGACAGGCGCGCATGCACGCCGCCGGGCGGGAAGACGAAGTCCGAAGGCAGCTGGGTGTGCACGTCGAGCACGCCGGCCGGAATGGAGCCTGAAGACTCCACCGTGTCGGCCAGCGCCTTGAAGCCCACCGGCAGCCCCGCGAAGCGCGACATCGCGAAGCCATGCAGGCCGAGCTCGATGTACTCCTCCACGCTCTGCGGGTAGAGCATCGGGATCATCGACGCGGCGAACAGGTGGTCGCTCTGGTTGGGCAGCGTGGACGAAGACGCGCCATGGTCGTCGCCCGCCACCAGCAGCACGCCGCCGTGGGGCGAGGTGCCCGCGTGGCTCATGTGCTTGAACACGTCGCCGCAGCGGTCCACGCCCGGGGCCTTGCCGTACCACATCGCGAAGACGCCATTGACGGCGGACTCGCCCGTCAGGTGCACCTGCTGCGTGCCCCACACGGCGGTGGCGGCGAGTTCCTCGTTCACGCCGGGCAGGAACTTCACCGCGCTGGCTTCGAGTTGGGGCTGCGCCTTCCACAGCGCCTCGTCCAGGCCGCCGAGCGGCGAGCCGCGGTAGCCCGAGACGAAGCCCGCGGTGTTCAGCCCGGCCTTCTGGTCGCGCCATTTCTGCACGAGCATGAGGCGCACCAGTGCCTGGATGCCGCTGAGGTAGATCCGGCCTTCGGTGGCCGTGTATTTGTCGTCCAGCGCAACGCTGGCCAGTTCGTGGGATGCCATGACTGAAAAAGACTCCGGGTAGGACTCGTCGGAATGCGGGCTTGGCCCCGGTAGAGGGCCGGCTCGCGGAATGCCTCGGCGGGGTAGACGCCGAGGCAGCAACGATTCTTCCGGCTTGTCCGCGGAAAGTGCTTCTTCTTTTTGGCGGCATGCCTCAGGTTTTGGAAGATCCGTCTGCTGTTGGTGTATTCGACCGAAAGTATTTCGGTGCAGTCCGTGCCTCCCGCCGGCCCGACAATGTCGGCCTTGCAGACCCACCCCCGCACCCCATGAGACCCGACCTCGATTCGCTGGCGCTCTTCCTTCGCGCCATTGAGCACGGCAGCCTGTCGAAGGCCGCCGCCGAGAGCCACATGGTGCTGTCGGCCGCCAGCCGCCGCCTTGCCATCCTCGAAGAGCAGCTGGGCGTGGTGCTGCTCAACCGCACATCGAAGGGCGTGACGCCCACCGGCGCCGGCGAGTCGCTCGCCATGCATGCGCGGCAGATATTGCGCGACGTCGACCGCATGCGCGCCGACCTGTCGGACTACGCGCAGGGCGCCACCGGCCGCGTGCGGCTGCATGCCAACGCATCGGCCATGGGCCAGTTCCTGCCCGACGACGTGGCGAGCTTCCGCCAGCGCTATCCCGAGATCCGCGTGAGCGTGGAAGAGCACCGCAGCGTCTACATCGTGCAGGCGATTCGCGACCGGCAGGCCGACGTCGGCGTCATCACCAGCGAGGCGGCCGACCCGGCGCTGCACTTCATTCCGTACCGCACGGACAGGCTCGTGGCCATCGTGCGGCAGAAGCACCCGTGGCGCGGGCGCGAGGTGTCGTTCGAGGAGCTGCTCGACTACGACTTCGTCGGCCTGGAAGACGACTCCGCCATCTCCCGCACCATGGAAGACGCCGCGATGAGCGCGCGCAAGGTGCTGCGCCTGCGCGTGCGCGTGAAGAGCTTCGAGGCCGTGTGCCGGATGATCGAAGCGGGCATGGGCGTGGGCATCCTGCCCGAAGGCGCTGCGGTGGCCTATCGCAAGGAGATGAAGCTGCGCTTCATCAATCTCACCGACGCGTGGGCTTCGCGGCGGATGTATCTGTGCACCCGGCAGGAGGCGCTGAGCTTTCCGCAGAGGCGGCTTGTCGACCATCTGCTGGCGCGTGGGATGTCCTGAGGCTCGGGTCCGGGTTCGTTCAGGGCGAGGCTCACGCCGACGGGGCGCCTTGCTGCGCGAATGTCCCCGGTCTTCGGCCTTTGTGATGGAGGGCGGTTCGGTTGAATCGCACTCTTCGGCAGCCTGCGATAGATGTGATTGCGCAGACGCCCGACAAGTCAGGGCAACGACGCAACACAACGATAGCTTTCAGCCTTCGTCACGTCGCCCGACACGTACGCCGGGTAGTTCGGATAGCGGCACATGGGGCGCGTCGCTCCAATCGCCTGAATGCGCCTCCAGGCGACCCGGGTCCTGCAGGACCCGGGATTCGCCCAGAACCCCGACCAGCGCCTCGCGGACTTCTTCAATTGACAGTGCTGTGTTTTGCCTGGACATGAAAACTGCTTCTCGACTTTCGATGGGAGACATTGACTGCGAATGCGCCGAAGCGAGCTTTCTCGAAGGTCCGTCGAAGGTCCTGGTCCAGGGGCGCGCGGATGTGTGCGCGGGCCAGCCCGGATCACCTTCTTTTGCGAACCGCGCCCAGGCTTCGTGCATCTCGCGCGCCAGCTCACCGGGCGCCGCGGCTCCCGCAAACTCGCGGCCCATGGGGGTATGCAGGTTTGCGAAGACGAATGGCAATTCGACACCATGCGCGGCGCCCAACTGGCCGCCGCATTGCGGCGAGCGCCAGGAAAAGAGATACCGGTACGTCGGCCCGAGGTGCGCGTCGGCCAGCTCGGCGATCCGCCGGGCAGGGGTGCTGTAGAAGTACTCGGACTGCAACGCGCACAGCGCGGCGCCGGGGCTTTCCTGGCCGGCGGGCATCGGCAGGCCGGCTTCGCGAACGAAGTCCTCGAGGTCCGTGGCGGTCAGGCGGGAGAGCGCGTCCGTCGGCACGTAGTACAGGCGCATCTCTTGCGCATTGCTGCCCACCAGGATCTGCAAGCGCCTCGGTGCGGCCGTCCATTCATCCGCCATCGCCTGCAGGGGCTCTGCCCGCAGGATCCGCCCGTCGACGACAGGGCGCAACGGGAAGAGGTTGCGGGCGCTCATGCCGTGCGCTTTTCGCAGGCGCGGGTCGCTCGCCAGTGCATGCACCGCTTGCAGAAGACCGGTGATGGGCGCCGCGGCCATGGCCAATCGCGTCGGCTCGATGCCGGCCACCGACGCGATCGCCCGGAAAGCCACGGTGGCTTCGTCCACGCTCTGACAAGCGATGCTCGGGCTCTGAAGGATTGCGCGGTGAAAGAGGCCGCGCGAAGCGGGCATGCCCATCAGGCAAGCCAGGGCACCGGCCCCCGCGGATTGGCCGAACACGGTGACCCTTTCGGGGTCGCCGCCCCAAGCGGAGATGAAGGCCTGGACCCACTGCAGCGCCGCGAGCTGGTCGAGCAACCCGCGGTTGTCCGGCGCCGAAGGAAGGTGTGCGAAGCCGTCCACGCCAAGCCGGTACTGGATGGAGACGAACACCACGCCCTGCCTCGCGAACGAGGCGCCGTCGTACAGCGGATCGCTCGCGCCGCCGCGGAAGAACCCACCGCCATGGACCCAGACCATCACCGGCAGATGGGCGCCGGGCGGCGCATCCGGCGCCCAGATGTTCAGCCGCAGCGCGTCTTCGCCGCCGCGCGGGTCGTCCTGCGCCTGCGGGTCGCGCGGCCATTGGAAGGCGACCGGGCCGAACGAGGAGGCATCGCGCACGCCTGCCCACGCAGGCACGGGCACCGGGGCCTCGAATCGCAGCGCGCCGAAGGGCGGCTGCGCATAGCGCACGCCTTTGAAGACACGCACGCCGTCGAGCCATGCACCCCTGAGCCCGCCGCCATGGGCCAGGCGCACCTCGGGTGCGTGCTTCGCGTTCATTCGGTGGCCAGGCCCAGCCTGTCGATCAATGGGCGCCACACCGCGGCATCGCGAGCGGCCCAGCTGCGCACATCCGCGGGCGCGGAAGCAATGAGCGTGACGTTCATGGCTTCCATGCGTGCCTTGTACTGTTCGTTGGTGCGGCATTGCTCCGTTGCTACGTTGAGCTTGGCCGCGATCGGCTGTGGCAGCCCCGCCTTGCCCACTACCGCAATCCAGGAAGGCCTCGCAAGATCTGCCGCGGCCGGAACCAATTCGGCAATCGTAGGCACGTCAGGCAGCAGCTTCGATCGCTGGCTGTCGAAGACCGCTAGTGCCACGAGCTTGCCGGCCTTCACCTGCTGCGCCGCCGTGCCGATCACGAGCGTCATGGCCTGGATCTGCTTGCCGATCAGCCCGGTGAGGCCCGCGCCCTCGCCGACGAAGGGCACGTGCGTGCCTGGCACGCCAACCTTGTCCAGCAGCGCCGTGGTCAGCAAGTGTGCCGGGCTTCCCTTGCCAGGAGACCCGAAGTTGATGCCGCCGGGCGTGGTCTTCGCCAGCTTCTCCAGGTCAGCCAGCCGCGCGATGCCTTCGCCCGCGGGCACCGTGAGCACGAGCGGCGAGGTGCCCAGGATCGCGATGCCCTCGAAGTCGGTCGCCGGATCGTAGGGGCGCTGCTTGTAGGTGTAGGGCGTGATGCTCATCTGGGACATGCCGATGCTCATCAGCGTGTAGCCGTCGGGCGACTGCCCCTTGAGGTTGTTGATGGCCAGCAAGCCATTGGCACCTGGCTTGTTCTGCACGATCACCGGGTGCGCGAGTTCGCGTGCGATGCAGTCGGCCCAGACGCGCGTCATCGAGTCCGATGCGCTGCCCGGCGGTTGTTGCGCGATCAGTTGAATTGGCTTGGCTGGGTACACCACAGCGTCTGCCCAACTGGCTGCGGCGCATGAAGAGATGAGGATCGCGAGCAGCAGCCTGGGCGTGTGGATAGGGTTCATCTTGTCTCCTGGAAAATAGGTGTTCGCCCGGGCCTAGCTGCGTGCCGCCGGGGCGCGCGAAGGCTTCCTGGGCTTGCGAGGCGCCGCGGCCGCTTCGCAGTGCGCGACGATCAGATCCGCAAGGCACGCCAGTTGCGCTTGCGATCGCTCCGAGCGCACTTCCTCGGCGGTAGAGGGAAAGAGCTGCAGGAGGCCCAGGCCCCGCAGCGCGGAGAAGACAAGCCCTACGACTGCGTGCCGATCGGCGGCGTTCTCGAGTTCCGGGAAGGCGCCGAAGAATCCCGCTTCCATTTGTTCGCCGAGTTCGATCCGAAGACTGGCAATTTGTGCGAGGACTTCGGGTTGATTGCGCGTGCCGAGGTAGATGTTCCAGGCTGCGACGAAGCGAGGCTGCGCGTAGATCAACTGCCAGGCCGCGTTGACGAAAGCCGACGCGCGTTCGTGCAGCGGCAAGGTTTCCGCAGGCCAGAGTTCGCCCGCATCCACACCCGACTGGATGAGCTCGCCGAGCACCTGCATCATCAGCACCGCCTTCGATTCGAAGTGATGCTGGACCGCGCCGGAAGTCATGCCGGCGGTCCTGGCCAGTTCGTGGATCGACATGTCCTCCAGGCTTCGGGTCTGGATCACATCGATGGCCGTGGCGATCAGGTGTTTTCTTGTGGCGGCGCTGCGTTCGGCATGCGTGCGACGGGGTGCGGAAGGTCTGTGCATGTATTTACATTACGGATTTTCCGTAAAATGTATTTGCATCCGGCGTGCCCCTGGATAGGGGTAACCCGATGGCACCGTCCGCTTCCGCAAGGAGCCTCTTCGATTTCCCGTTCCTCTTCGAGGATTCAGGTATGAAGCGCTTTCTCGAACTGCTTGTCGCCTTTGCAGCGTTGTCGCTGTTTGCGGCCCTGTCGACGGCCGGCCCGGCCACCCCGGGCGGCGTGAAGGAAATCGCCCTGGTTCACGGCGCGACCATGCGCCCTCAGGCGTTTCAGCCGCGCTTGGCGGCTTCGAGCAATCTCGAAAAACGCTGATTGGCGTGCGTCATCGTCCGAGTGAGCTCCTGGCTCAACAAGTCGATCAGCGCGCGAACCGCCGGCACCAGACCGCGCCGCGACGGAAACACGGCATGCAGTTGGTGCGGCGCGAGCCTGTGATCGGGCAGCAGGATTTCCAGGTCGCCCTTCTCGATCGACTCCGCACACAGATTGAAGGGAAGTCTCGCGATGCCCACGCCGGCCAGTACGGTCTGCCAGATCAGATGGACATCGTCGGTCGCAAGCACAGGTAGGTACTCGATCGACTCATCGGCGCCTTGCGGATCGGTCACTCGCCACGCCGGACGTTCGCCCATGCTTACCCCGAGCCCTATGCCTACCTGGCCTTGCAACGAGGCCACGGTTTCAAACGGACCGTGCGCTGCGATGAAGTGTGGGCTGGCGACCAGCACCTGCTCGCTCAACCCGAAGCTGCGCACGATCAATTGGGAATCGTCGACGACTGTTCGCACGCGCACGGCCACATCGAATCCCTCGGCCACGACATCGACCCTTCGGTTGGTCAGCTCCAGATCGAGGCGAACGTCGGGGTACCGGTCAAGGAACTTGGGGATCACAGGGGCGAGAAAGAGATGCGCGATCCCCACTGGGCAGCTCACGCGCAACCGCCCGGCCGGCCGGGCGTTCGCATGCTCGGCCACCTCCATCGCGGCACGCGCGGCACTGGTCATGGCCTCGCAGTGCTGAAGGAACGCAGCGCCGACCTCGGTCACATGCATCGCACGCGTGGAGCGCTGCAGAAGCCGAACGCCGAGCCGCTTCTCGAGATCGGCGATGCGTCGGCTGATGCGCGACTTCGGCATGCTCATTGCACGCCCGGCGGCCGAGAAGCTGCCGTGCGACACGACCGCCACGAAGAGGGCGAAATCATTCAGATCCACGGGCGAGTTCCCGCGCATGGCGAGGTCTGGGGACTGTGCGGGTGCGGGCTGCTGCATTGATTGTCCTGCGGGCCAGAACGAAGAGTTGCGATTGTGCCGTCTGGTGCCGCGAGGAGGCTGCGCCTATCTTCATGGCTCCTCTCGACACTCCCACATCATGCAAGTCCTTCATCTCGATTCCAGCATCCTCGGCGATGCCTCCGGTTCACGCGCCCTCAGTGCTTCCATCGTGTCGGCGATCCGCACGCACAACCCTGACGCCAACGTCGTCTACCGCGACCTCGTGCTGGACGCCATTCCTCATCTCGACGGCCCCATCGCTTCCGGATTCCGCGACCTGTCCATCGCTTCGGACGACCCCCTCGTGGCGCGTGAACATGCCCGGTCCGACGCGCTGGTTCACGAACTCCAGGGCAGCGACGTCATCGTCGTCGGCGCGCCCATGTACAACTTCTCCGTCGCGACCCAGTTGAAGGCCTGGATCGATCGCGTCATGCAACCCGGCAAGACCTTCAAGTACACGCCCGCCGGTCCCGTCGGCCTGGCCGGCGGCAAGCGCGTGATCGTCGCTTCCACGCGCGGCGGCGTCTACACCGCGGGGCCCATGGCCGCGCTCGACTTCCAGGAGACCTATCTCAAGGCGGCCTTCGGATTCATCGGCATCACCGACGTGCATTACCTGCGGGCCGAGAGCATGTCCAGGGGCCCGGATATCCGGGCGCGTGCCATGGAAGACGCACGGGCCGGCGTGCTGCGGGTGGTCGACGCGGCTCTGCGCGACTGAAGGCGCATCGCCCCAAACACACGTTTCATTCAACATCCGAGGAAAACCATGCTTTACGTCGTAACGCTGAACTACGCGCGCCCCATCGAGGAAGTCAACGGGCATCTGGACGCCCACAAACAATGGTTGAGCAGGTTCACCAAGTCGGGACACATCCTCGCCGCAGGACCACTCGCGGACGGCACGGGTGGGGTGATGCTGGCCCATTGCGCCGACTCCAATGAACTCGAAGCCATGATGGAGCAGGACGCCTTCGTGATCGAGCGCGTGGTCACCGTCTCGGTGCAAAGTTTCGAGCCGGCGCTGCGCGCGGAGGCCTTTGCGGCGCAATGGGCGCCATTGGCAAAAGCCATTGCCGCCGGCTGATATTCGCCCAGGCGACTTCACAAGAGACGCGCAGAGGCGCTCGACCTCGGTGCATGTTCCGGCGGGACCTCGCGCCATCTCCTCCTGGGAAACATGCCGCGAGGCTTGCGATATTCATGCTCGACACAAGCAGGACAGGACTCAGGCGGGATTCGGCTTGGCGCTGGCGGCCAGCCCGGCGCCCCATCACCCAGGGCTGCCTGGGGGTGTCTCGGGGGTTACACACAAGAACCATAAAAACGGCCGCGGTTCGCTTGCCGGCCCCCACAACAAGAGAGACCCCAAATGACGCATCGAGGACGAGGATCGAGGCCCGCGTGGCCATTCAGGACACTGGCGCTGACTACTCTTGCCATCGCGCTGACCGCCTGCGGCGGCGGTGGTGGTGGCGGCGCTTCCTTTCCACTGATTCCCCCATCGTCCGGCGGCTCGCCCTCCGGCAACACGCCGCCTCCGGCGACGCAGCCACCAGCCACGCAGCCTGACAACGCCACACCCGAGGTGACGCCGCCCACGTGCGCGGCCGTTCCGGCCGGCGCACCTCTGACGGCCATCTCGTCCGTGCAAGGCACGGGCCACATCAGCCCCATGGCGAACCAGGCCGTGACCGTGCGCGGCGTGGTGGTGGGCGATTTCCAGAACTCCGGCTCCGCCTCGGTGAAGCTGAACGGATTCTTCGTACAGCAACTCGTGCCCGATGCCGATCCGCTGACCTCCGAAGGCGTCTTCGTCTACGCGCCGAGCGGCAGCACCCGCGTGGCCGTCGGCGACTTCGTGCAGGTCACCGGCGAGGTGACCGAGTTCGGCCAGACAGCCGGTGTCGGCGCGAAGCCTGACAGCATCACCGAGATCGTCGGAACTGGCGCCACTGCGCTGGCCATCAGCGTCTGCGGCAGCGGCGTGGTCGTCAAGCCCACGCAGATCACGCTGCCGGTGGCGGACGAATCCACGCTGGAGCGCTACGAGGGCATGCTGGTCGAGATCGCGCAGCCCCTGGCGGTGACAGAGCTCTTCGAGCTGGGCCGCTACGGCCAGATGGTGCTGTCGCTGAACGGGCGCCAGTTCAACCCGACCAACGGCAACGCGACGGCGACGCATGCGCAGAACCTGCTCTCGCGCATCATGCTGGACGACGGCTCGTCGGTGTCCAACCCGAACCCCATTCCGTACCTGAGCGCGGCCGGCACCGAGGGCACCCGCCGCATGGGCGACACCACGCAGAAGATCACCGGCATCCTGAGCCACAACTTCGGCGCCTACCGCATCCAGCCGACGGTGGCGCCGGTGTTCGCGCAGGCCAATCCGCGCCAGCCCACGGCGCCGGTGGTCGGCGGCTCGCTGAAGGTGGCCAGCCTCAACGTGCTCAACTACTTCACCACCTTCCAGGACGGCACGAACTCTGCAGGCCAGCCCGGCCAGGTCTGCCTGCTCGGCACAGGCGTAGCGACGGACTGCCGCGGCGCGAACAACCTGAACGAGTTCAAGCGGCAGCAAGCCAAGATCGTGGCGGCCATCGCGGGGCTCGACGCCGACGTGATCGGCCTGATGGAGATCCAGAACACCGACGTCGCGACGAACGACCTGCTGGCCGCCCTCAACGCCAAGGTCGGCGCGAACACCTATGCGGCGGTCAACAGCGGTGTGTTCGGCACCGACGCCATCAAGGTCGACATCCTCTACAAGCCCGCGAAGGTGCAGCGCGTCGGCAACGTCGTGCTGCCGACCGGCGCCGACCTGGCCGACTACACCGCCGCCAGCGGCCGCCCGCCGCTGGCCCAGCGCTTCAGCGTGGTCGGCAACAACGGCGGCTTCTGGTTAGTGGTCAATCACCTGAAGAGCAAGGGCAGCTGCCCGACCACGGGCGACGTCGACCAGGGCCAGGGCTGCTGGAACCTCGCGCGCGTCAAACAGGCGCAGGCACTGAACAGCTTTGTCGGCAAGCTCAAGGCCATGGGCACGACCGGCGAGCCAGACGTGCTGATGATGGGCGACTTCAACAGCTACCTGCTCGAAGACCCGACCAAGCAACTCGAGGCCGCGGGCAATGAGAGCCTGCTCAAGCGCATGCCCGCGGCCGACCGCTACACCTACGTGTTCGGCGGCGAGACCGGCGCGCTCGACCATGCCTACGTATCGGCCTCGCTGGCCACGCAGGTCAACGGCGTGAACGTGTGGCACATCAACTCCGACGAACCGACCGCGCTCGACTACAACACCGACTTCACCACCGACGACCGCTACGCGCCCACGCCGTTCCGCGCGTCGGACCATGACCCGGTGCTGGTGGGCTTGAACCTCGCGGCCGACACTGCGGTGGTGGAGCCCATCGTCAGCGCGTCGATCCCTGGAGCGGCGAAGACTGGCGAGAGCTACAGCGTGAACATCACCGAGGCCACGCCCGGCGGTGCCACGACGGTAACCTCGCTCGTGGTCGACTGGGGCGATGGCACCACCACCAACGTACCTGGCACGGGCGCGGTGACGCATACCTACGCGACGGCGGGCACCTTCGGCGTGACGATCACGCTGACCAACTCGTCCAGCCAGACGGCGATGCAATCGGGCAACGTGACGGTCACCAACACGGTGGTGGTGAATCCGCCCGGGCCGCCGGACCTGTTCTTCAGCGAATACGTGGAAGGCTCGTCGAACAACAAGGCGATCGAGATCTACAACCCGACCGCTGCGGCCATCGACCTGAGCCTGTACGCCGTCAAGCTGTATTCCAACGGCGCTTCGAGCCCGCCGACCAGCACCCAGGCACTGAGCGGCTCGCTGGCGCCCGGCGCCGTGCTGGTGCTGGCGAATGCGAGTGCCACGGCAGCCTTCAAGCCCGCCGGCACGCAGGACAGCGGTGTCGCCAACTTCAACGGCGACGATGCCCTGACGCTGGAAAAGTCTGGCGTGGTCATCGACCGCATCGGGCAGGTCGGCGTGGACCCGGGCACCGAGTGGAAGAGCTCCAACGGAGCCAGCACCCTGAACCAGACCCTGCGCCGCAAGGCCAGCATCACCTCGGGCGATCCCAACCCGGGCATCGCCTTCGATCCGGCGGTTCAGTGGGACAGCTTCCCCATCGACACGTCTGCTGGGCTGGGTTCGCATTCGGTGAACTGAACCCGACCGGGCGCCCGGACATGGGCGCTCCGCATGAAGCAAAGAGAACGGGAAGGGGCGCTCAGCGCAGCGCCCCGACCAGACCCGGCACCGATCCAATCGGGCCAGGACTTCTCGACGCGCTGCTCATTCAGGGCGACGCTCACGCCGATGGGGTACCTTGCTCCGCGAATGTCCTCCGCCCTTCGGGCTCCCCCTTTATTTCGCTGCGCAAGGCACCCCATCGGCGTGAGCGGTTGGAGCCGCTGGGGCTGACTTGGAAAGGGGGCACGAGGTTCGCGCACAGCGCATTGCGGAAGCTGCATTTGTTGGCAGTCGCCGCGACTTCGTGCTGTGCGAGGCGGCGACTTGCCGGGTTCTTCTCTACAGTGAATGCCCCTGTCACCCGATACCCCACCAAGGGGAGGAGAAAGGCGCAACACACCCAAGTCACCCAGATGTTCGAAGGCTGCTTGCCTCGCGGCAGGTCGTCGGTGCGAAAGCAGCGATGCAGATGCGAGGTGTCAAAAGGCGACGGCCAGGGTGTTACTAGCACCCCAGCCGTCTAACCAAGTTCGTGCAACACCTTGGAAGGACCGCACAAAAATGGCTACCAAGACTATAGCCCGGCCAACTACGCCGGTAGCTTCCGCAGAAACCGCCCAACAAGACCCGGCGGATCTTCTTGAAAACACCCTCACTCAGCTTGAAGCTCTCCTGTGGGTATGCCACGGGGAAGACATCGACTGGTGCAGCGGGGATGGGCCTCGGCAGCTGGACAATCTGCTTTGGCTTGCGGCCGAGATGGCGCGCAAGGCGGGGGAGTTGTTTCAGCTGAGCGAGAAGGCGCGACGTGGGGCGCCTGAGGCTGGCGGGTAGCGGCCGGTCTGCGGGCTGCGGCGTTCGCAGCCCGCCTAACGAACGGGGGCTTTGGGGTAGGGCGGCTGAAGCCTTTTGCGACGGACCGAATTCAGCCCGGTTGAGGTTGTGTTCTCCAGCACGTGTTCGAGTTCTTTCAGAAGAGAAACTAAAAGGTGGTTCGACGCGCGCATGCGGTGACATTGCGCCGTGAGGCGTATGCTCGCCAGCACCGCTCACGATGAAATGTCACTGTGCTCCAGTAGGCGTCAACGTCAAGCGCCTCGTACACCTATCGACGGAGATTTCATGCCCCTCGCCGAGAGAACGGACGAACTGAAGCGACTGATCCAAGCCTTTGAGTCCGAGGCTGGAAGGTTTTATCCCTTGACGCTCTCACTTCTGTATGTGACGCAAGACAGCCTTAGCTTCGACCGTCCAATAGGGCGGCCAAACCACGCGATCATGTTGTGGCAGTACTACGGTGCGATCCAGGGGGAGGGCGGTGCCGAGGGGCTTGCCAAGGACTTGGAGGATAGCGACCTGAAATGGGGTATCCGAGGCGCCAAGCTGACTTGCTTCGGTGTGCTCGAAGGCGACGGCTGCGAATTGTTTGTCCGTATGGCTCAGCGCGCGGGCACTTTGTTCGACAAGGACGAGGCGAGTTCGCTCAAGTCGCGGATGGTTCAAGAAATTTTGGACACCGAATTGAAGAGGCACGCTCCAGCCAAGCCGACTGCGGCATCGAACGATAACCCGCTTGCACTTTGGCTGAATTACTTACTGTTCCACCTCTCTATGACGAACCCTGGTAGGGAGAAAGCCCAACGCATCAATCCCGATCCATTTACTCTCTCTCTGCTTGCGCTGGAGAGGCTCTACTCAGAGCGCTCGATTGGAAAAGCGGATAGGTCTGTACAACCTCTATCAGCGCTCCAATTCAAAGTGGCCATGTCATTTCCAGGCGAGCAACGACAGTACGTCTCTGCCACGGTTAACGCGCTCCGGTCGCACCTTCCGCCGGATTCAATCTTCTATGACTACGACTATCAAGCTCAGCTTGCGAAACCGAATCTGGACGTGCTGTTGCAGGACATCTACCGAAACAGGGCCGATCTGGTCGTCATCTTCTTATGCGAAGAGTACGGTGCAAAGCAATGGTGTGGACTTGAGTGGCGGGCGATCCGGGATCTGATCAAGCACAAGAATGATGACCAGATCATGTTTGTGAGGTTCGACGATGCGCCCGTTGAAGGTGTTCTATCTCTGGACGGTTACGTGGACGCCAGGGTTCACTCGCCAGAGAAACTAGCCGATTTCATTCGGCAGCGAGTAGAAACCTCGCGGGCGTGAGCCCAGGGCTGCCCAACTCCGCCTCCGGCCCGCCGCCTGAGGCGGCTTCAAACTCGAAAATCAGATCTCATACAAATGCCCATTTTTCGTGATCAGCCGCTTGCAAGCACCAACCTTGACCGCCAAGGCGAGCGTCTTAGCAAGCACTTCCTGGAACAGTGTTGCGCCGACATGTCCAGCAGGCGATTCCCAGTGCACCAAGAGCATGACATGCGCAGGCCTGTTTCAGGGTACATCGAGAATCCACGGCTTGTGCCGGACGTGGATCACCCCGGGGAGTGGCGTTTGATCGGTGACGTGTATGTGGATGAAGGTGCTCTAGAGGATGTGCTTGGAGGATTCAGCATCTCCGGGATGGAAATAATCCGGCGCACGGAAGATGCAACTGCCTTGTTGTATCTGCCGTTCCCCCACTACAACGATGAGGATCTTCTCGTGCAAGTGCTCGCCGACGCCGCTCTTGGTGTCGGGAAATGGATCAAAAAGGGTGCCGAACCTTTAGGCTGGGTGCTCTTGGGAAGTGTTGTTGCATTCGCCATTACGCCGATATGGGATGACATCTACAAGCGCAAGATCGCACCGCGAATCGACGGATTGATAGCCGGGCTCTTGCCCGCACTCCGCAAAAGGGGCTTGGCAGCCGAACTTGTCCAGATCGTCTTGTTCAAGGAAGCTGAAGTCGAGGTCAGGATCATCCCTGTGCAGGGAAAAGAAGAGATTTGTCTGCATTCGTCTGCCGTGGAGCGGGGTCTACGTGAGGTAGTCAACTTTCTCAGGGTCGACGTCACCGCTCAGGCAATAGGAGTAAAGCGAATCGTCATCTTTTTCGACGAAGTACTCGGAGCCTACAAGTTGCATCGCATCGAGTATGTCGACGGGCGCGTCGAGCATCTGGCCTAACTTGTCGTATGCCGCAGCCCGGTTCCATTCGTTCGATTGGCGAAATAACGCTGCGCTTCAACACTACAGCCACCCTCATCATGCGCAGGGCACCGGGTGCTCCCCGCAGCGAAATAAAGGGGGAGCCCGAAGGGCGGAGGACATTCGCGGAGGGGAGTACCCGGTGCCCTGCGCACGCGCCCCGAATGAAGGCGGCGGGCAGGTCAAAAGAAAAGAATCAGCGCAACGCTTCGACCAGATCAAGCACCATCCGGTCCCCACCGAACTTCCCGACCCCATGAGTCAGCAGCGCATCCACAGCCTGCGCAATGCCATGGCTCGAAGACGACTGCTCCGCCATGTCGTTGTAGTACCCCAGGTCCTTCTTCGCGTTCGCCATCGAGAACTTCAGCGAATCGGTGCTGCCGGTCAGCAGCTTGGGCTTGACGCGTTCGAGTGCCACGCCGTTGCCGCCGCCCTTGGCGAGCACGTCGACGAACACGTCGGGCTTCACGCCGGCGTGTTCGGCGCAGGCCGCGGCCTCGCACAGCAGCGCCACGGTGCCCAGCGACACGAAGTTGTGCAGCAGCTTCATCGCGTGGCCGGCGCCGATGCCGCCCACGTGCGTGACGTTCTCGGCGAAGCAGCGCAAGAGCGGCAGGCACGAGGCCAGCACTTGCTCGTCGCCGCCCACCAGCAGGTTCAGGCGGCCTTCGGCGGCCTCCTTGGCGGTGCGGGTCATGGGCGCGTCGATGAACTTGCCGCCCTTGGCGCTCACCGCTTCAGCCACCTTGGCGGTGGAGGCGGGCACTGCGGTGGAGCAGTCGATGACCACGGTGCCGGGGCGCAGGGTGCTCAGTGCGCCTGGACTGTCCTGAGTGCCCAGCATCACGGCCTCGACCTGCGGGGTGCCGGTGACGCAGAGGATCAGCACATTGACCTGCGCGGCCAGCGAGGCCACGTCCTTCACCGAGGTGGCGCCGGCCTTCAGCAGGCCGTCTATGGGCTGGTTGCCCGCGTGCTCCAGCACGGTGAGCTGATGGCCGTGCTTGACGATGTTGCTGGCGATGCCGTGGCCCATCAGGCCCACGCCGACGAGGCCAACCTTGCGCGGCGCTTGCTGCTGTTCAGTGGTTGTCATGTGTTGTCTTCATCCGTGCTTGATGGCGATGGTCTTGAGGGTCGTGAAACCGAGCAGGGCCTCGAAGCCCTTCTCGCGGCCGAAGCCGCTGGACTTCACGCCGCCGAATGGCAGTTCTACACCACCCGCCGCACCGTAATTGTTGACGAAGACCTGGCCGCAGTGCAGCTTGTGCGCCATGCGCAGCTGGCGCGCGCCGTCGCGGGTCCACACGCCGGCCACCAGACCGAAGTCCGTCCCGTTGGCCAGGCGCACCGCCTCGGCCTCGTCGGCGAAGGGCGTCAGGGCCAGCACGGGGCCGAAGATCTCGCGCTGCGCGATGTCGCTCTCGTGCGGCACGTCGCGGAACAGCACGGCTTCCTGGTAGTAGCCGGTGGAAGAGGCATTGGGCGACACCGTGCCGCGCGCGGCCACCTTCAGGCCGGCCGCCTCGGCGGTCGCGACCATGTCTCGCACCTGGCGGAACTGCTTTTCGTTGATGAGCGGGCCCATGTCCAGGTCTTCGGCGGGCGTGCCCGCGCGCACTGCTGAGAAGCGCCCGGCGAGGCGCTGCACCACTTCTTCGTAGACCGACTGTTCCACCAGCACGCGGCTGCCCGCCGAGCAGGTCTGGCCGGCGTTCTGGATGATGGCGTTCAGCAGCACCGGCTCCGCCGCGTCGAGGTCGGCATCCGCGAACACGATCTGCGGCGACTTGCCGCCCAGCTCCAGCGTCACCGGGCAATGGCGCTCGGCAGCGGCCAGGCCCACGCTGCGGCCGGTAATGGTCGAGCCGGTGAACGAGATGTGGTCGATGCCGGGGTGCGCGCACAGCGCAGCGCCGGCTTCCTTACCGTAGCCGGTCACCACGTTGAGCGCGCCTGCCGGAAAGCCGACCTCGGTCGCGATCTCGGCCAGGCGCAGCAGCGACAGGCTCGCGTCTTCCGCTGGCTTCACCACGCAGGCGTTGCCCGCGGCGAGCGAGGCTCCCACGCTGCGGCCCGCGATCTGCATCGGGTAGTTCCAGGGAATGATGTGGCCCGTCACGCCGTGCGGCACGCGCACCGTCAGCACGGTGTAGCCGCGCTCGTAGGGCAGGGTGTCGCCGTGCAGCTTGTCGCAGGCGCCGGCGTAGTACTCCATGTAGCGGGCCAGGGCGGTGGCGTCGTTGCGCGCCACGCGCAGCGCCTTGCCGGTGTCGCGCGCCTCCAGTTGGGCCAGCTCCTCGTGATGCTCCATGACGGCGGCGCCGAGCTTGGCGAGCAGGCGGCCGCGCTGCAGCGCGGTCATGCCGCCCCAGGGGCCGTCGAAGTTCTCGCCCATGGCCTGGCGTGCGGCGCGCACGGCGGTGTCCACGTCGGCGGCGGTGCCGCGCGCGATCTCGCCGAACTTGCTGCCATCGCTCGGGTCGATCACGTCGATGGTGGCGTTGCCTTCGGACTGCATGTGGCGTCCGTCGATGTAGTGGGCTGCTGCTGCGTTCATGATGTCTTGTCTCCTGAAGGCCGGTCAGCGGGACGTGTTGGGTTCCGGCCAGGGTTTCTGCGGTTCGCGGATCTGCTCGAAGGCGCGGCTGAACTGCAGCACGCCCAGGTCGTCGAAGCGGCGGCCGGCAATCTGCAGGCCAATCGGCAGGCCCTCGGCCGAGTAGCCGCAGTTGATCGAGGCAGCGGGCTGCTCCGACATGTTGTAGGGCACCGTGAAGCCGATGTGCTCCAGCGGCAGCATCGGGTCGTTGGTGGGCGATGCGTGGTCGGCCGGCGCGGGCATGTTGGGCGACACCGGCGAGATCACGAAGTCGTAGGCCTTGGTGGCCGCAATGGCCGCCGCCCGCGCCGCGATGAACTGGCTGTAGGCGTCGAAGATGTGCGCGCCCGAGAAGCCGGCCGCGCTCTCGGCCCATTCGCGGATGTACGGCAGGATTTTCGCGCGCACTTCGGGCGCCATCGCCTGGATGTCGATGCACGAGCGCATGCGCCAGAAGTGGTCCATGCCCTGCAGCATCTTCGGTGTCATGAAGGCCGGGATTTCTTCCACCACTGCACCAGCCGCCTCGATGCGCTTCGCCGCGCGGCGCACGGCCTCGGCGATCTGCGGATCGAGCGGCAGGCCGCAGCCCGCGTCCATGTGCAGCGCCACGCGCTTGCCCTTGATGAACGACGGGTCGACCTCGAAGGCCGTCCAGTCGATGACGGGGGGCGGCAGCTCGGAGTAGTCGCGGTCGTCGGGCTGCGCGACCGAGGCCATCATCAGCGCCGAGTCGGCCACGGTGCGCGTCATCGGGCCGGCGCAGCGGCCCATGTAGGGCGAGCTCAGCGGAATGCGCCCGAAGCTGGGCTTGAGCGTGTAGATGCCGCACCAGCTCGCCGGCAGGCGCAGCGAGCCACCGATGTCGGTGCCCACGTGCAGCGGGCCATAACCTGCAGCGGCTGCGGCGCCGGCGCCTGCGCTCGAGCCGCCGGGCGTGCGCGACAGGTCCCACGGGTTGCGCGAGAGCTCATGAAAGCTCGACAGTCCCGACGACAGCATGCCCAGGTCGGGCATGGTGGTCTTGGCGACCAGCACAGCGCCATCTTCCTTCAGGCGCGCGGCGGGCGGCGAGTCGTACGTCATCGGCACCAGCTCGTAGGCGGCGGTGCCCAGCGGCATCGCATCGCCCTTGGTCGCGAGGTTGTCCTTGATGGTCACGGGCACGCCGTCGAGCGTGCCGAGCGGCTTGCCGGCGAGCCAGCGGGCTTCGGAGGCGCGGGCCTGCTCCAGCGCCAGTTCGGGGCGGAAGAGCCAGGTGGCATGCAGCTCGGGCTCGTAGGCGGCGATGCGCTCGTTCACCGAACGCGCCACTTCCACCGGCGAGAGATCCTTGGATGCATAGGCCGCGTGCAGCTCCTGCACGCCCAGGGAATACAGCGGCTTCGATGTCGACGTGCTCATCGCATCAACCCCACGAGATCGCGGCCAGGTCGTTCACCACGATCGGCATGCTCGGCCACAGGCCCTTCACTTCCTTGCGCGCGATGGTCGGGAACACGGCCTGGTAGAGGAAGCCGTTGACCGCGTCGGTCGCCAGCATGCGCTGGGCGTCGGCCAGCAGGTCGGCGCGGCGCTTCTTGTTTTCCTCGTTCTGGATGGTGACGAACAGGTCGCGGAACTTCTTCGAGTCGTAGCCCCAGTAGTAGTCGGGCTCGGTGTACTTCACCAGGTCGAAGGGCTCCACGTGCGCGACCATGGTCAGGTCGAAGTCGTGCGCGCCGCCGAAGGTGCCGCTGAGCCACTGGGCCCATTCGACGTTCTGGATCTTCACGTTGATGCCGATCTGCGCGAGCTGCGCGGCGATCACCTCGCCGCCCTGGCGGGCGTAGGAGGGTGGGGGCAGCTGCAGGCGCAGCTCCAGCGGCGTCTTCACGCCGGCCTCGGCCAGCAGCTTCTTCGCCTTCTCCACGTCGAAGGGGTTCATCGCGGTAGTGTCGATGAAGCCCGGCGCGCCCAGCGCGTAGTGGCTGCCGATGGGCCTGCCGAACCCGTCCGCCGCGCCCTGGATGATGGCGTTGCGGTCGATGGCCGCCAGGATCGCGCGGCGCACGCGCACGTCGTCCAGCGGCTTCTTGCGGTTGTTGATGGTCAGGATCACCTTGCCGCGCGTGCCCACCTCGATCACCTGGAAGCGCGCGTTGCCCTTGAACTGGCTCACCGAGCGCGTGCCCGCGCGCGGGAAGATGTCGATGTCGTTCGACAGCAGCGCGGCGGTCTGCGCGGCCGTGTCCGACATGAAGCGGAAGACGAACTTCTCGGTCTTCGCGAGGTTCGGGTCGCGATAGGTGGGCGACTTCACCAGCGTGCACGAGGCGCCGCGCTGCCAGGCGCTCAGCTTGTAGGGGCCGGTGCCCACGGGGGCGGTGGCGTTGGTCTCGGCGCTCTTGGGCTCCACGATGCAGGCGGTCGACTGGCCGAGCATAAAGGGCAGGTCGGGGTTCGACAGCGTGCTGTTGACGCCCACCGTGTACTCGTCGAGCACCACGGTACCGATCTCGCTGAAGAAGCGCTTGTCCTTGTTGGTGCTCTTGGCGCTGCCCGCGCGGTCGAACGAGAACTTCACCGTGTTCGCGTTGAACGGCTGCCCGTTCTCGAAGCGCACGCCCTTGCGCAGCTTGAAGACGAAGGTCTTCATGTCGGGCGAGGAGGACCAGCTCTCCGACAGCATCGGCGTGACGCTGCCGTCGGCGTTCACCTTGGTGAGCGTCTCGAAGATGTTGTATTGCGTGATCTCCGCGATGGCCGATGCCGCGCCGCTGGTCGGGTCCAGGCCCGGCGGTTCGAGCGGCATGCCGATCGTCAGCGTGTTCTTGCCGGCCTGCGCGCGGGCCTGGGGCAGGAAGACACCCGGGATCGCCGCGGCCATGGCGGAAGTCATGAGTGTGCGTCGCTTCAACATTCGATAGTTCCTGAGGTGAGGGTGGAAAAAACTTGCCGTCGACGTCCGCGCTAGCGAGACGGCGTGTGCAGCACGGCGGAAAGCAGGGTGCGCGTGTACTCGTGCTGCGCGTGCTCGAACAGGTCGGCCGGCCGGCCGCGTTCGACGATGCGGCCCTTGAAGACCACGCAGACCTCGTCGCAAAGGTGGTTGACCACCGCGAGGTCGTGGCTGATGAGCAGGTAGCTGATGCCGAACTGCTGCTGCAGGTCCTGCATGAGGTTGAGTACCTGCGCCTGCACCGAGACATCCAATGCACTGACTGGCTCGTCGGCCACGATGAGCTTGGGGCGCGTGATGAGGGCGCGTGCGATGGCGATGCGCTGGCGCTGTCCGCCCGAGAACTCGTGCGGGTACTTGTCGAGGTCGGTGGTGCGCAAGCCCACGGCGGCGAGGGTCTCGGCGGCGCGTTCGCGCTGCTCGGCGCGGGTGGTGGCAGCGAGCGCTTCGAGCGGCTCTGCGACGATGCGCGCGACCGTCTGGCGCGGATCGAGCGAGCCGTACGGGTCCTGGAACACCATCTGGAAGTCGCGGCGTGCCACGCGCAGCTCTTCCTTCGAGAGCGCGTGCAGATTGCGGCCTTCGAGGGAAACGGTGCCGGAAGTGGGCGTATCGAGCGCCATCACGAGACGCGCGATGGTCGACTTGCCCGAGCCCGATTCACCGACGATGCCTACGCTCTGGCCGGCCTGCACATCGAAGCTCACGCCGTTGAGCGCCTTCACGGTCGGCGGCGGGCCGAAGAGCTTTTCGCGCGGGAGCGCGTAGTGGCGATAGAGGTTGTTCACTGCCAGCAGGGGCTGGCGGGCGGTAGCAGCGGACTGGCTCATGCGGTGGCGGTCCTGGCGGTGGATGCGGCGATCTCTCCGAGTCGCAGGCAGCGCACCACGTGATCGTTGGGCAGCAGCGTCTCGCGCGGGCGCGTGCTCTGGCACAGGTCGATGGTGTGGGCGCAGCGGCCGGCGAAGGCGCAGCCGCGCGGCATGTCGACCAGCTCCGGCACGCTGCCGCGGATGGTCGGCAGCCGGCCCGCGCGCACCGCGCCGAGGGCGGGGCGCGCCGCGAACAGGCCGCGGGTGTAGGGATGGGCGCGTCCGGCGAACACCGCGTCGGTCGGGCCGCTTTCCACCGCGCTGCCGCCGTACATCACGAGCATGCGCTTCACGCTGTTGGAGATCACGCCGAGGTCGTGCGAGATCAGGATCAGTGCCATGCCCATTTCCTTGACCAGGCCCTGGATCAGGTCGAGCACCTGCTTCTGGATGGTCACGTCGAGCGCGGTCGTCGGTTCGTCGGCAATCAGCAGGTCGGGGCCGCAGGCGAGCGCCATCGCGATGCCGATGCGCTGGCGCTGGCCGCCGGAGAACTGATGCGGGTACGCATCGAGCCGCGAGGCCGCGTCAGGAATGCCCACGCGGTCGAGCAGGTTCAGCGCTTCCTTGCGGGCCTGCTCCTTGGTCAGGCCGCGATGCAGCCGCAGCGGCTCGCCGACCTGGCGTGCGATGGTGTGCACCGGGTTCAGCGCCGTCATCGGCTCCTGGAAGATCATGCCGATGCGGTTGCCCCGGATCTCGCACATCTTCTTCTCGGGCAGGCCGACGAGTTCCTGCCCGTCGAGCTTGATGCTGCCCGAGACCTTGGCATTGGAGGGCAGCAGGCCCATCAGCGACATCACCGTGATCGACTTGCCGCAGCCCGACTCGCCGACGATGCCCAGCGTTTCGCCGCGCTCCAGCGAGAAGGAAATGCCGCGCACGGCTTGCGCCGGCCCGCGCTGGGTCTGAAGGCCGATCTGGAGGTTGTTGACTTCGAGGAGAGGCATGGTCAGTGGATCGGGATCGGGCAGCCGAACGCAGAAGGAAGACAAAAGCTACGCAGAAGTCGCAGAAGGGAATCAGGAAAATTGTTTATGGATTTCTTTCGCGACCTTCGCGAAACCTTCGCGCCCTCTGCGTACTGGTACCCGCATTTGAAGTGCTCGTTCATCGACCACCTCTTCACCGTGCACGCGCAAGACGAGGATCGAGCAGGTCGCGCAGGCCGTCGCCGAGCATGTTCAGGCCGAGCACCGCGAGCGCGATCGCCATGCCGGGAAAAACGGCCAGCAGCGGCTGCTGGAACATGAGGGTCTGGGCTTCGCTGAGCATGCGCCCCCACGAAGGTTGCGGCGGCTGCGTGCCCAGGCCGAGGTAGGAGAGGGCGGCTTCCGCGAGGATGGCGATGGCGAAGCGAATGGTGATCTGCACGATCAGCACGGCCGAGATGTTCGGCAGCACGTGCTGCATCGTGATCGCGAAACTGCCCTTGCCGCAGGCGCGCGCGGCGGCGACGTACTCGCGCGACCAGATCGCGTTGGCCGATGCACGCGTGATGCGCGCGAAGGTCGGGATGTTGTAGATGCCGATGGCCACGATGGCATTCACGATGCCTGCGCCGAACACGGCCGTCATCATGATGGCCGAGAGGATCGCGGGAAACGCCAGCGTGAAGTCGGACAACCGCATCACCGCCTCTTCGACCCAACCGCGCTTGGCGGCCGCGAGCAGGCCGAGTGCCGTACCGACTACGAGGCCGATGCCCACCGCGATCACACCGACCAGGATGGATGCGCGCGCGCCGACGAGCAGCAGCGAAGCCACGTCGCGGCCGAACGCATCGGTGCCGAGCCAGTGCGAACCGGACGGCGCCTGCAGCTTGTTCGCCATGTCCATGCCGTAGGGCGAGTAGGGCGTCCACACATAGGAGATCAGCGCGGCGAGCACCAGCAGTGCGGCCAGCACACCCCCGATGCAGAAGCTGCGATGCCGCAGTGCGCGGCGCCAGAAGCCGGGGGCCTTCAGTGCCACGCCGGAGGGGGCGGCGGGCAGCGCGGCGGAGGTTGGATTGACGGCGCTCATATGTCGCTGGCCTTGATGCGCGGGTCGATCACGGCATAGAGCACGTCGACG
>NZ_RXFT01000009.1 GCF_003952165.1 Variovorax guangxiensis
CCCTCTCCCGCATGCGGGAGAGGGAACAAGTCTGAAGACAGGCGATTGCGCTCATGCTTCCATCCCCATGTAGACCCGCCTCACCTCCGGATCGCCCATCACCGCTCGCGGCGCCCCCTCCGCCAGCTTCTGCCCGAAGTTGATGACGAACAACCGGTCCGCCAGCGACAGCAGCGCATGCACGACATGCTCGATCCAGATCATCGTCACGCCGCGCGCCTTGATGCGCTTGAGCTCGCCGACCAGCACCGCGGCCTCGGGCTCCGTGAGGCCGCCCGCGATCTCGTCGAGCAGCAGCAGCTTGGGCCGCGTCGCCAGCGCGCGCGCCAGCTCCAGCCGCTTGCGGTCGAGCAGGGTCAGGCCGCCCGCCGGCTTGTTCGCATGCGCCATCAGGCCCGTCTGCTCCAGCACCTCGTGCGCAGTGCCCCAGGCCTCGCGCTCCGTCTGCTGCCCGCCGAAGCAGGCGGCGGTCACGAGGTTCTCGAACACGCTCATGTTGCCGAAGGGCTGCGGCACCTGGTAGCTGCGGCCGATGCCGGCATGGCAGCGCTGGTGCGGCTTCAGCCGCGTCACGTCGCGGCCGGCATATTCCACGCGCCCGGCGTCGACGCGCACGTCGCCCGAGATCAGGTTGAACAGCGTGGTCTTGCCCGCGCCGTTGGGCCCGAGGATGCCCAGCGTCTCGCCCTCGGCCACCGCGAGCGTGATGTCGTCGGTGACCTTGAGCGCGCCGTAGGACTTGCTCACGGCATGCAGTGCCAGCAGCGTCATGGCGTTCCCGGGTTCACAGCGGCCGCAGCTTGCCGCCGGTGGGAATGTTCGTCGCCGCCTCGTTGTTCACGATGGTCAGCTCCACCTTGTACTTGCTGCCCTTGCCCCACTGGCCGAGCACCAGCGGCGTCTTGCTGACATTCTTGAACGGCCCCTGCCCGCCCCACTTCACCGGCCCGACCACCGAGTTGATCGCAGTCGATGCCACCGCGTCGCGCACGTCCGAAGCCTTCAGCGACTTCGCACGGCCCAGCGAATTCGCCGCCACCTCGAAGAGCGCATGCGCGAAGCCGATGGGCTGGGTCCACTGCTTCTTCGTGCCGGCCTCGTAAGCCTCGGCCAGCGCTTTCGCGCTCTGCTGCGTGAGGCTCGAGGTGAACGGGTGCGAAGGGCTCCACCACACCTCGGTCGAGAGGCCGTCGCCCAGGTCGCCCAGCGCCTCGATGGCGCCGGGGAACAGCAGCGCCTTGCCCAGCGTGATGACCTTGGGCTTGAAGCCCTGCTGCCGCGCCTGCGTGAGGAAGGTCTTGGCGTCGGGCGGAATCACCACGCCGGTGACGATCTCCACGCCCTCCTTCTTGAAGGCCGCGATCTGCGCGCTGAAGTCCTGCGTGCCGTTCTGGAAGCGGCCCGGGTCGGTGAGCGTGAAACCCATCTGCGAGAGCGGCTTGGGAAAGCCCAGCTCCTTGTCGCCCCAGGCGTTGCCGTCGCCGTCGTTCGGGAACAGGCCGCCCACCTTCTTGTTGGTGGCGAGCGTCTTCCAGCCGTTGGTGAAATTGGCGATGACGTCCTCCAGGCCCCAGAACATGTGGTACGTCCAGTTGAAGCCTTTCGCCGGGTCGCCCTTGCGGCCGAAGAACCACGGCTGCCACGGCACCACGCTGGAGATGCAGGGCACCTCGTTGAGTTCGCAGGCGTCGCTCACCGGATTGGCGGTCTCCGGCGTGCCGGCCGTGAGCACCAGCGCGACCTTGTCCTTCAGGATCAGGTCGTTCGCCACCTCGCCCGCGCGGTTGGGGTTCGACTGGCTGTCCTTCAGCACGATCTGCACCGCGTACTTCTTTCCGCCGACGCTGATGCCGTCCTTGAACGCCGCCTTCATCTGGTCGATGACCCACTTGTCGGCCTCGCCGAAGGGCGCGAGCGGCCCGGTCTGCGGCGACACGTAGCCGATCTTCAGCGTGTCGGCCGCGAACACCAGCGGTGCCGCGCCCGATGCCACCAGCGCGGCCGAGGCCTGCGTGAACTGTCTGCGGTTGAATGCCATGGTTGTCTCCGTTTCTTCTGTCGTTTTCTTCTTGCCGCCGCTTCAGGGGGTCAGCGCGCGAAGTGCGGCGGTATCTGCGCGTCGACGTTCACCCACACGCTCTTGACCTGCGTGTACTCGCGCATCGCGTCGAAGCCCATTTCGCGGCCGTAGCCGCTCTGGCCGACGCCGCCGAAGGGCGAGCCGGGGTTCACGCGCTTGTAGCTGTTGATCCAGACCATGCCGGCGTGCAGGTCGCGCGCCACCTTGTGGGCGCGCTGCAGGTCGCGGGTCCACAGGCCGCTGCCCAGGCCGTAGTCGGTGCCGTTGGCGATCTGCATCGCCTCCTCGTCCGACTTGAAAGTGAGCACGGTGACGAAGGGGCCGAAGACTTCTTCCTGCGCAACGCGGTCCTTGTACGACTTCGCTCGCATCACGGTGGGTTCCACGTAGCAGCCTTTGGCCAAGTCGCCTCCGGGCGACCTGCCGCCCGCCAGCAACTCACCGCCTTCGCCCAGCGCCACGTCGACATAGCTCAGCACGCGCTCGCGGTGCTGCGCGCTGGTGAGCGGGCCCATCTCGGTCGCGTCGTCCAGCGGGTTGCCCAGGCGGATCGACTTCGCGAGCGGAATGAACTGCGCGAGGAATTCGTCGGCGATCTTCTCGTGCAGCATCAGCCGCGAGCCCGCGATGCAGGCCTGCCCCTGGTTGTGGAAGATGGCCCATGCGCTGCCGTTGACCGCCGCCTGCAGGTTCGCGTCCTCGAAGACGATGTTCGGCCCCTTGCCGCCGAGCTCCAGCTGCACCTTCTTCAGGTTGCCGGCGCTGGCCTGCACGATGCGCCGGCCGGTGGCTGTGCTGCCCGTGAAGGCGATCTTGGCGATCTCCGGATGCTCGGCGATGTACTGGCCCGCCACGCTGCCCAGCCCCGGCAGCATGTTGACCACGCCGGGCGGCAGGCCGGCCTCGGCCATCAGCTCGGCGATGCGCAGCGAACTCAGCGGCGTGATCTCCGCCGGCTTCATCACGATGCAGTTGCCAGCCGCGAGCGCGGGCGCCATCTTCCAGCTGGTGAACATCAGCGGGAAGTTCCACGGCACCACCTGGCCGACGATGCCCACGGGCTCGCGCAGCGTGTAGTTGAGGAAGCCCTCTTCCACCGGGATGGTCTCGCCCTGGAACTTGTCGGCCATGCCACCGAAGTAACGGAAGCACGCCGCGGTGCGCGGCACGTCGAGGCGGCGCGAATCGCGGATCGGGTGGCCGGTGTCCAGCGATTCGAGGCGCGCGAGCTCCTCGGCATTGGCCTCGATGAGGTCGGCCAGCTTCAGCAGGATGCGGCCGCGATCGGCGGCGGCCATGCGGCTCCACTTCGGAAAGGCACGCTTCGCCGCGGCCACGGCCTTGTCGACGTCGGCCTTGCCGGCGAGCGCCACGTCGACGATGGGCGTGTTGTCGTGCGGGTTCAGCGTGGCGAGGGTCTCGCCGGACTCGGCGTCGACGAAGCGGCCGTCGATGAAGAGCTGGCGGCGGATGGGCGTGCGCAGGCCTGCCGAAGCGGCGATGTCATTGGGGTTCATGTCTTTGCATTCCTCCCTCTCCCCTTGTGGAGAGGGTCGGGGTGAGGGGGCGTTCAGGGCGCAGCGGCGACCCTCACCCCAGCCCTCTCCCGCTCGCGGGAGAGGGGGCCATTCAGAACTGGACCGGAATCTCGGGCGACTCGCCCTTCTGGATCTCGTAGACCAGGCTGGGCGAGCCGTTCTCCCACACCAGCAGCATCGAGCGCTTGGGACTGAAGCCCTGGTGGCGGCAGTAGGCGGGCATGGCGGCCATGTCGCCGGCCTTCATGATCACGCGGGCCATGGGCCTGCCGGTGTTCTTGTCGCCGCAGTCCCAGTGGATCTCGTCGGTCATCTGGAAGAACCACTCGACGCGGTCGTTGCCGTGGATGATCGGCAGGATGTGTTCCTCGGTGGTCGGGCACATGTAGCTGTGCTTCACCACCGAGGTGAAGCTCGGGTTCCAGGTGACCTGCGAGCGGCTCAGGAAGCCGAAGAGATTGAAGGCGTGCACCTCGTTCTCGAAGCCGGGCTCGGGGTGCAGTTCGGGCTGGCCCTGCGGCACGTCGGCAAAAGCGCGGTTGACCGGTGCGCCGCGCTCGTCGCTGCGCAGGTCGAGGTCGCCCTTCAGGCCCACGCAGCGCTTGGCCAGCTCGCGCGCCCTGGTGATCTTGGCGGTGTTGTTGCCGTTCTTGCGGCCGTAGGGCGAGCCGGTTTCCTGCGGCGCGGCGAAGGGGTCGAAGCTCTCGTTGGTCCAGTCGTCGAGCATGGCCTCGAAGGTGGCGCGGATCTGCGCGGTCGGGAAGTTCTCCAGCAGGTCGATGCCCGCTTCCTTCATGGTGCCGTTGAAGCTGCCGGCGTACAGGTCGACCGACTCGTAGTGGTTGACGGTGCCGAACACGTCGTCGAAGTTGACCCAGCCGTAGAAGAAGCCCCACGCCACGTCGCGCATCAGCGCGCGCAGGTAGCTGCCGGCGTCCATGGTGTGGCTCATGGGTCGGCCGTCGCGGGTCTTCCAGCCGATGTGCACGAAATACTCGTCGCGGCGGAAGCTGAAGCTGCCGAGCGAGAAGTCCTTGTAGCCGAGCGTGGCGTCGGGCTGCGACGCGATCACCTTGGCGAGTTCTGCGGGTGCGTTCATGGTGTTTTCCTTGTCTGGTCTGAACAGGTGGCCTGCATCCTTCGTGGAACACCGCGGAACCGGCTTTGCCGGGCCGCAGGTGTTGCCCCCGGTAGGGGGTTGGCGTAGCGACACGAAGTGCGCGAAGCCTGGGGGCGAGTCAATGTGCCTGGCAGATGTCGGCCCACTTCTCCACGGAGAGATCGCCCTTGCAGCTCTGCAGCACGATCACGCCCGGCTCGCCGGCATTGCGGAACTGGTAGGCGGTGTTCTTCGGCAGCAGCCCCTGGTGGCCGCGCGAGAGCTTCATCCAGCCCATCTTCTTTCCCCTGGGCTCGCCCTTCACTAGCACGGCGCCGTTCTTGTCCTTGTCGGCCACCGCCTGGCTCTCGTCGAGCTGCACCAGGTGCACCTCGACGTCGCCGTCCATCACCAGCGCGAACTCGTCGTGCGCGCAGGTGTACCAGGGCGAGGCGCCTTCGGCGCGCAGCGTCTCCAGCACGTAGATCTGGTTCTGGCCGAACACGACCTTCTCGTACGGCTTGCTGAGGCTCGCGATCTCGAAGCAGTTGGAAAAGGCGTAGTGGCGCACGTCGTCGTCGATGGGTTCGACGTGGCCCTTCTCGAAGTGCTTGAGGGATCCGAAGCGGGTCTTGTAGGTGGCGGTGGATTTGGCGGCTGTCATGGCTTGTCTCCTTGGGTGAGCGAACTCTAGGAGCCATGCGGCGGCACCGGTAGGGACCAGTTTGGAAGAGGATTATTCGGAGCTTCCGAATAATCGCTGGGGTTTACCCCGGTTCGGCCTGCTCACCAAGAGCGAGTCATAGGACTTGTTCGCGAGACGCCGCGGAACCGGCTCCGCCGGGCCGCAGGCGTCGCCCCCGGCGAGGGGGTTGGCGCAGCGACACGAAGTGCGCGGAGCCTGGGGGAGTACCTAGGTCATCCGCTGGTGCGGCTGAACTCGATGAGCTCCGACGGGATGAGGCCACGCTCGATCAACGTCGCATCCCACGGAGGAACGCGCGTGAACCGGGTGGCGATGTGCTCGATGAAAAGGCGCAGCTTCAGCGCATTGCGCGAGGTGCCGGCATACACCGCGCTCAGCGAGAACGACGACAGCTGGTGCTCGGCCAGCACCACGCTGAGTTCGCCGCGCGCGATGGCGTCACCCGCCACCAGCGTGGGCAGGCAGACGATGCCCGCATGCTCCAGCGCATATTCGCGCAGCAGGTGCACGCTGTTGGTCAGCAGTGCCGCCGCGAGGTAGATGGTGGTCTGCTCGCCGCCGTGGTGGAAGGTCCAGCGGTCGCGCGTGGGGTAGCCCGAATAGAGGCCCAGCTTGTGCCGGTGCAGTTCGCGCGGCGTGGCCGGCGTGCCGTGTGCCTTCAGGTACGCCGGCGTGGCGCACAGCACCCGCCGCACCGGAAAGAGCGGCCTGGCCACCAACTCCTGCGAGGCCGCGGGAAAGATCTGCAGCGCGCAGTCGACACCCGCCTTCACCGGGTCGGCCACGGCGTCGCTCACGATCAGTTCCAGGTGGATGTCGGGGTAGGTCGACTGGAACTCGCGCAGCAGCGAGGCGAAGCGTCCCAGCACCATGCCGGTTAGCGCATGCACGCGCAGCGTGCCAGAGGGCGTACCGCGCGCATCGCGCATCTGGTCGACGATGCTGTCGGCGCGGGCCACCAGCTCGGTGCAGTCGCGCAGGAAGGCCTGGCCCATGTCGCTGAGCCGCACCACGCGCGTGCTGCGATGGAAGAGCGGCGCGCCGAGGAACTCCTCGAGCTGCTTGACCCGCGTGGTGACGACCGAATTGGCCACCCGCAGCTGCCTTGCGGCTTCGGCGAAGCTCTGGGTCTGCGCGACACGAACGAAAGTTTCAATGCTTTGGAGGCGGTCCACGGCGGCACTGTACTGCGGGGCCGCCCGGCGCGGGGGCTTCGGGCGGCGTTGCGGGCAAGCCTAAAGGCCGCGAAAGCCCCGTCATCCCTGTATCGGGGGGTTACCCGCCCCACTTACAATCCCTGCCGCATCACCCACCCCTACGAGGTCTTGTCCGCAATGCCCAAGAGCCCCAGGCCACGCGCCCGTTTCAGCATCTCCCCCACCGTGCGCGCCCTGCTCCTGGCCGCGGCCACCTGTGGCGCCGCCCTTCCGGCGCTGGCCGCCATCGAGCACGAGGAAGTCGACAAGCTCATGCAGGCCGGCAAGCTCGACGAGGCCATGGCGAAGGCCGAGGCCTTCCTGAAGGACAAGCCGCGTGATCCGCAGATGCGCTTCCTCAAGGGCGTGATCCAGCTCGACACCGGCAAGCGCAACGAAGCCATCGCCGCCTTCACGCAACTCACGCTCGATGCGCCCGAACTGCCCGAGCCCTACAACAACCTCGCGGTGATCTACGCGAGCCAGAACCAGTTCGACAAGGCCCGCGCCGCGCTGGAAAGCGCGATCCGCACCAACCCCAGCTACGCCACCGCCCAGGAGAACCTCGGCGACGTGTACGCCCGGCTCGCGAGCCAGGCCTACAGCAAGGCGCTGCAGCTCGACCAGAACAACACGGCCGTGCAGCCCAAGCTGGCGGTGATCCGCACGCTCTTCACGCCGACGCCACCCGGCGCCAAGCCGACCGCGCTGATTGCCGCCGCGCCCGCGCCGGCCCCGGTTGCAAAGGCAGCGCCTGCGCCGGCTCCGGCACCTGTCGCTCCGCCGCCGCCCGCCAAGGTCGCGGCCGCTCCCGCACCGGTGGCCGCCGCACCCAAGGCACCGGAAGCTGCACCGGCTCCCGCGCCCGCCCCGGCACCGGCTGCCAGCGCGACCGCCAATGCCGAAGTCGAATCGGCCGTGCGCGCCTGGGCCTCGGCCTGGGCCAGCCAGGACATGGACCGCTACCTTGCGGCCTACGGCCCCGACTTCACGCCCGCCGGCGGCCAGAGCCGCAAGAACTGGGAAGAAGACCGCCGCGCGCGCATCGTCGGCAAGTCGAGCATCAGCGTGAACATCGAGAACCTCGCGATCAAGGTCGACGGCCAGAACGCGACGGCCAGGTTCCGCCAGATCTACCGCGCGGACAACCTCAACGTTTCGAGCCGCAAGACGCTGGAGATGCAGCGCTCGGGCAATCAATGGCACATTCGCAAGGAAAGCGTCGGCGGCTAGTGGCAGACATCGTCCGGCAGGGCCGGCTTCAGCATCCCCCTTTTCGTCTGCGCAGCGGGCAGCAACTGCTCGCGGCGCTTGCCGCCGTTTCCGCACTGATGTTCGCGGCGCCCGGTGCCGCGCTGGCTTCGAACGCCGCCGGCAAGACGGCCAAGACAAGCGGCAGCGTCCACAAGGAAAAAACCAGGGCGAAGGGCCCGGCTGCCAATGCACGGTCCACGGCGCGTGCCGGTGCGGCCGGACGCCCCTCTTCCGTCAAGGAAGCGAAGGAAGCCCGCAGCGCCAAAAGCAGGAAGGCCGGTACCGCCGTTGTTGCAGCGGCCGCGACTTCGGCGACCGCCGCCAGGGCCACGCGCAAGCCTGCGCCCGCAGGCACCATCCAGGAAGCCAGCAACGCCGAAGCCCGCCTGATCGCGGTCTACGAGATGTTCGGCCGCGGCCAGACCCGCCCCGCGCTGGCCAAGGCGCGCGACCTGGTGCGCGACTATCCGAACTTCCAGCTCGCGCAGCTCGTCTACGGCGACCTGCTCGCGGCGCAGCTGCCGCCGTCGAACTCGCTGCCCGACACCGCCAGCATCGCGAAGATGCGCGGCAACCCGGCCATGGCCGAACTGCACGAGGAATCGAAGCGCCGCCTGCAGGCCCTGCGCGACCGCCCGCCGGCCAACACCGTGCCCTCGCAGTTCCTGGCGCTGTCCACCCGCAGCCGCTACGCCATCGCCGTGGACGCATCGCGCTCGCGGCTGTACCTGTTCGAGAACTCGGACAAGGGCCTGAAGCTCACGGCCGACTACTACATCTCCGTCGGCAAGGCCGGCACCGACAAGGTCACCGAAGGCGATGCGCGCACGCCGCTGGGCGTGTACTACATCACCAGCAGCCTCGATCCGAAGTCGCTGAAGGACTTCTACGGCGCGGGTGCCCTGCCCATCAACTACCCCAACCCGTACGACGTGCGGCGCGGCAAGACCGGCGGCGGCATCTGGCTGCACGGCACGCCGCCGCAGCAGTTCGCCCGGGCGCCGCTGGCGAGCGACGGCTGCGTGGTCATGGCAAACCCCGACCTCAGGCAGCTATTGCGAAAAGTGCAAATCGGCGCCACCCCGGTAGTGACCGCACGCAGCCTGCAATGGATTTCGCAACCGCAGGCAGAAAAAGAATCCCAGTCAATTACAAGTGCTATCAACGGCTGGAAAGACGCCCGCGCCAGCGGAAATGAAGCGCAATTGAAGAAATTCTATTTGCCCGATTTCCAGCGCAGCAGCAAGAAATCCAATGAGGGAATTTCAGTCGTCGACGACGAAGTGAAATATGCGCAGGGCAAGCGCGTCCAGCTCAAGGACATGTCGTACCTCCACTGGAAGGACGGCGACGACACCATGGTCGTTACCTTCGGCGAGGTGTTCGAAGGCGAGAAGAGCGGACGTTCCCGTCGCCAGTACTGGTTACGCCAGGGTACCGACTGGAAGCTCTTCCACGAAGAAATCCTGGGCTGAAGCCCGGCCCGAAACCCTCCCGCCGAAGGGGCGACCCCCTCAAACTCGTGACTTTTTGCTCACGAGTTGGGCCTTTTTTGACCGTTACATTTGGGGCTTCGGACCCCATGCTACGTAACGCGTAACGGGTTTGTTCCCGTAACACCCCCGCTCCGAGCGTTCCCCGCGGCGTTACGCCACATCCCCCCTTCATGGGAGGCGCCATGTGGCCTACAGAGGGAAAAATTCGTTTCCTAATCGTTAACCAGCTGACCAGGCCACTCCTGGCTCGGGCTGGCAAGAGGCTGGCCGCTATCCTGCTTTACCCCTTTCGGCTAGCACACTCTGACGAAAGTCTTGCGGGTTTGCCTTGTTGATACACGGAGTTACGCTGTATAACATCCACCTCGCAAGCCTTTGTTAACACTTCCTGAAAGGGGAAATCATGCTTAGCTCTATTGCTCGTTTTTTGCGCGATGAAGAAGGCGCGACCGCAATTGAATATGGAATTATTGCGGGGCTTATTTCCGTTGCTATCGTCGCAGTTTTGGCTGGAGAAGACGGTCTGGGCAAGCGTCTGGCCAAAGTCTTCCAAGACATTACCGACAAGCTGACGTCCACCAAGTCGGGAACTACCTGACCATAGCCCAAAGACTTGAATAAGTGCCGGCATTAACCTGCTTGCTATGGCTGCTCTGTGTTGCCGTCTATGACTTCCGAAAGCGCCGTGTTCCCAACTGGCTGGTCCTGTCCGGAGTTGTCCTGGCTCTGGCAATCCTCGGCCTCGGGGCGCAGCCTTTCGGCATCGGCTGGACAGCAGCACTCGCAGGCGCCGCATCAGGCTTCGGTTTCCTCTTGCTCTTCTACGCAATGGGGCTCATGGGAGCAGGCGACGTGAAATTCGCTGGTGCTCTCGGACTTTGGGTCGGCATGTCCGCCTTGGTGCCGATCTGGATCATCGCCAGTCTGTTCGCAGGATTGCACGGAGCCCTCTGGCTCGCCCTGCAGCGCTGGCCCTTCTTCCCACGGCTTGCCCTGATCCTTTCGGGCCCGCCCTCCCCCTCCGCTGGCGGCAGATCGCCAAGCCGGGCTCGCTTCATCCCTTACGGGGCCTACCTCGCACTGGCCACGGTGGCCTGGATGTTCTGGGGACGACAGAGTTAGCAGCCATACGCCTCTGTCACCGCAGGCCATTCATTTCCCATTTTTCATGATCGCTTGCCCTCACCCTCCAGCCCGCCGCACATGATCAATTTCTCCAAAATCATCGCAGCCATCCTGGTACTCCTGGCCATCGCGCTGGGCGTCTATGCATGGATGCTGAGCCGGCAGGCGCCCGTGCCAGTGACGACAGCCGCCAACCCGGCGAACGTTCCCGCCAAGACCCAGCAGACGCTTACATACCCCGTCGTGGTGGCGTCCAAGCCCCTGCCTGCCGGCCTGGCCATTCCCGCGGATGCGCTGCGCGTGGAAAGGCTGACGATCAATCCCGTTGGCGCCTTCCAAGACGTGAACGTTGCGACGGGCCGAGTTCCGGTGCTCGACCTCGCCGAAGGCACGCCGCTGATGGAGAACCAGTTGGTCTCCGGTCTCGCGCTGCGCATCAACGAAGGCGAGCGTGCCGTGGCGGTCAAGGCCGACGAGGTCATGGGCGTAGGCAACAAGATCCAGCCCGGTGACTTCGTGGATGTTTTCATCACGCTCAAGTCGGACGGCAAGGACGTGGATCGCAGCCAGGCGCGACTGCTGCTCGCACGCAAGCGCGTGCTGGCTTTCGGCAGCGCCTCCGTCGACGGCCTGCAATCCAAGTCGCCGGACAAGGCAGCCGCACAGCAGGCCCAGCGCAACGAACAGGCCCGCACCGCCGTTCTCGCCGTGCCTGTCGACGAAGTGAACCGCCTGACCATCGGCGACGCCAGTGGCCGCCTGATGCTCGCCCTGCGCAACCCGACCGACATGTCGGAGCCCGATCCGAAGCTCTTCGCCGAGTTGCCCACCGCCCTGCAGCCGTCCGTTTCCAAGGCCGGCGAGCCGCGCCGCACACCTCTCGAAGGACTCGACCGCGCCCAGGCCGGCCTGACCGCCGCAGACCTCGTCACCGGCGGCAAGGGCCCGGGTGTCCGCCCGCAAGCCATCGAAGTGCGCGCCGCCACCAACGGTGCCCCGCGCGCGGCCGGTCCCGCGCGAAGCGGGCTTCAGGTCGAAGTCATTCGCGGCGAACGCAGCGAGACCGTGAGCTACTGAGCAGGCAGCCAGCCGGAATCCGCCATCCAGGAAAACAACACATGCACACCACGCCTCGCGAGCAGTCGACACGTGCCACTCGCAGCCTCATGAACACTTCCTCGCGGCTGCTGCGCCCGTCCCTGATTGCCCTGTGCGCGATGACACAAGCCGTCTGGTCCCCGGTAACGGTTGCCGCCGACGCGCAGCCGGCGCGCACACAACCGCAACGTCCCATCGTGCTGAGCGCGGGAACCCAGCAGGAGCTGGTGATCGACAAGGGCATCGACCGCATGGCCATCGGCGACGAGGCGGTGGCCGGCGTCACCATCACGCGCAAGACGCAGAGCTCGCCCGCGGCACGGCTGATCGTGACCGGCAAGGCCGCGGGCCGTACCTCGCTGATGGTCTGGGAAAAGGGCAGCGCGGCGGCAACCAGCTACGTCATCGAGGTGCGGCGACGCACGGCAACGTTGGCCGGATCGATGGACAGCATGACCGCCCACCAGCAAGCGCGCGACACCGCGTTGGCCAGCGCCGCCGACAAGGCCGATCTGATCGACCGCTCGGTCGTGAACGTGCGCAGCAGCACCGTTCAGGTCGAAGTGAAGGTCGTGGAGTTCAACCGGAGCGTACTCAAGCAGGCCGGCCTGAACATCTTCAGCACGCGTCCCAACTCGAGCGGGTTCAGCTTCGGCGTCTTCTCACCCTCATCGCTGGCGTCCGCGACCTTCGCCTCCAACGGACAGCTCAGCGGCGAATACAACAACCCGCTTTCGCAGGCCTTCAGTCTTCTCTTCAACTTCAGCAAGGCCGGCATCGGCCTGAACGTCGGCTTCCTCGAAGGCAACGGTATGGCGCGCGTTCTGGCCGAGCCCACGCTGGTGGCGCTGTCGGGACAGAGCGCGAGCTTCCTGGCCGGCGGCGAGCTGCCAATTCCGGTGCCGCAGGGCCTGGGCACCACCAGCATCGAATACAAGCCCTTCGGCATCGGCCTCACGCTCACGCCCACGGTGCTCTCGAACGAGCGCATCGTGCTGAAGGTGGCACCTGAAGCCAGCGACCTCGACTACACCAATTCCCTGAGCCTCAACGGCGTCGCCGTGCCCGCCATCACCACCCGCCGCGCCGATACCACGGTGGAGTTGGGCGACGGCGAGAGCTTCATCATCGGTGGCCTCGTAAGCCGCACCACCACCTCGAATGCGGACAAGGTCCCACTGCTGGGCGACCTGCCGATCCTCGGCACCTTCTTCAGCAAGAACAACTACAAGATGAACGAGAAGGAGTTGGTGATCCTGGTCACCCCGCACCTGGTCAAGCCCATCGCGCGCGGCACCGACCTCACGCCCTACCTGCCCGGCACCGCCGAGCAGCGCGACGGCGCGGTGTGGCGCTCGTACTTCCTGGGCGGCGCGATCGACACGCCCGTGCCCGGCTTCTCCCGCTGACCGACCCGACATCGATGACCCGGAACATGCATCGCAGGCTGGCACCATGAACGCACCACGCGACAGCATCCCAGAAACAGGCAGCGAGACCTATCTCTTCGCGTCGAGCAATGGCGGCCACATCACCTGGCTGACCGACGCGCTCGGCACCCTCGGCTCCGTGGTGGTCCTGCCGCCGGACACGAAGTCGATCGACGAACGCATCGCCCTGCTGGGGCCGGTGGCGGTCTTCATCGACTTCTCGCCCGACCAGGGCGCCACCGCGAGCCAGCTCCACCAGCGCCTGAAGCGCGACTGGCCCACTCTGCCGGTGCTGGCCACCGGCGTTTCGGCCGAGCCCGCCGCGATGCTCTCGGCGCTGCGCGCGGGCGTGGACGACTTCATCGACATGGCCGCGCCGCCTACCGACGCCGTGGTCACGCTGCGCACGCTGCTCGAGCGGCGCAGCACGCTTCAGGGCGGCACGCGCGGCAGCACGCTCGCACTGCTGGGCGCGCGCGCCGGCCTCGGCGTGACCACGCTGGCCACCAGCCTGTCTCTCGCGCTGAACGACCAGCTCACGCAGGCGCCGCAGCGCCCGCCGGGCCGCAGTTCGCGCCACGGCGTGGCCCTGCTCGACCTGGGCCTGCCCGCGCGCGACGGCCTGCTCTACCTCGACACGCAAAGCGGCTTCAGCTTCGTCGACGGCGTGCGCAACCTGCGCCGGCTCGACCAGACGCTGCTGCACACCGCGCTCGCGCACCACACCAGCGGGGTGGCCATCCTGCCGCTGCCCGCGAGCCTGGCGCAGGTGCGCGAGATCTCGCATGCCGACTCGGTCTCTCTGATCAAACGCCTGGCCGACTTCTTCGACTTCCAGATCGCCGACCTCGGCGGCTTCTCGACCATCGACTTCATGGCCCAGACCGTGCGCGAGGCGCAGCAGGCGTGGGTGGTGTGCGACCAGAGCATCGGCGGCATCGTTTCCACGGCCAACATGCTCAAGGAGCTGCGCGCGCGCGGCGTCGAAACCGAGCGCCTGTCGCTGGTGGTGAACAAGTTCGACAGCCACGTCGGCCTGTCGGCCAAGGACATCGCCGAGCGGCTCGAGCTGCCGCTGCGGCATGTGCTGCCCGCGCGCAGCGCCCAGCTGCTCGCTGCCGCCAGCCGCGGCGAGATGCTGGTGCGCACCGCGCGCAACGACCCCTATTCGCAGGCCGTGACGGGACTCGCCCGCAGCCTGCACCAGGAATACATGTCTGCCTCGGGCCAACCCCCGGCCAAGGATCCACGCTGGGTTGCGCTCATGTCGCAGGTCACCGGCCTCTGGAAGAGTTCACACGAAGGTTGAGCCCATGTCCACCGATATCGAATTCGCCGACGACGACCAGGCGTTCATCAACTCCCAGCAGTTCCAGGACATCAAGAGCTGGACGCACGACCACCTGCTCAGCCGCATCGAGGAACTGGGCGCGGAGTTCGGCCGCTGGTCGCGCGCATCGATCCAGCAGTTCGTCGAACTGGAGGTCGACAGCTTCGTGCGCCTGCGCCGCGTGCCGATCAACGACCGCGAGATGCAGCTCATCTCCGACGCGCTCACCAAGGAGCTCGCCGGCTTCGGGCCGCTGGAAGACCTGCTCAACGACCCGGCCGTGGAAGACATCCTGATCAACGGCTACCAGAACGTGTACGTGTCGCGCCACGGCGTGCTGGAACGCGAGACGGTGCGCTTCGCCGATTCCGAGCACGTGATGCGCATCGTGCGGCGCATCCTGGCGCCGCTGGGTCGCCGGCTCGACGAGTCGAACCCGATGGTCGACGCGCGCCTGCCCGACGGCGGGCGCATCAACGTCATCATCGAGCCGCTGGCCATCGACGGCCTGTCGGTGTCGATCCGCAAGTTCCGCAAGGAGCCGCTCACGCCAGCCGACCTGGTGAAGCTGGGCACCTTCGACGCGGGCATGGCGCAGCTGCTGGAGATCGCGGTGCGCGCGCGCTGCAACGTCCTCGTGAGCGGCGGCACCAGCTCGGGCAAGACATCGCTGCTCAACGCACTCGCCAGCTTCATTCCTGCGCGCGAACGCGTGATCACCATCGAGGACACGGCCGAACTTTCGCTGGGCACCAGCCACGTGGTGCGGCTCGAAAGCCGCCCCGGCGGCTTCGACGGCCAGGGCGTGGTGTCGATCCGCGACCTGCTGCGCAACAGCCTGCGCATGCGGCCCGACCGCATCATCGTGGGCGAGGTGCGCGGCGCCGAAGTCATCGAGATGATGCAGGCCATGAACACCGGCCACGAAGGCTCGATGGGCACCATCCACGCGAGCTCGCCGCGCGAATGCCTCTACCGCCTGGAGATGCTCGCGGGCTTCGCCGGCTACCAGGGCAGCGAGGTGAGCCTGCGCCGCCAGATCGCCAACGCCATCGACTTCATCGTGCAGATCGGACGGCTGTCGAACGGGCAGCGCCGCATCATCTCGCTGAGCGAGGTCACGGGCGTGAACGACAACGTGGTGGCAATGCAGGAGCTGTACCGCTACGAACCGATCGTCTCGCCCGACGGCGAGGAGCGCGACCGCTGGGTGTCGCTGGGCATCGCGCCGCATTCGCCCAAGATCACGCGCTTCCGCCAGTCGCTGCAGCGCGCGGCGCAGCATGGAGGAGACAACCGTGCGTGAAGGCCTGCTCGTCGCGTTCTGCATCGCGCTGCTGCTCGCGGCCGCGGGGCTGCTGCTGTGGCAGTGGGCGAAGAACCGGCAGGAGCGGCAGGCGACGGGGCGGCATCTGAGTCAGCAGATTCAGGCGTCAGCGGCGGCTTCGGCAGCCGATGCTTCGCCGATTCCAATGCCGCTGCGCGACATGCCGGGCGACGGCCTTGCCTCCAGCCTCACCACCGACCCATGGCTGGACACCGGCGCAGCCCCCGTCGCGCCGGAGCGCATCAGCCTTGTCGAACGAGTGATTCCCGGGTGGATGGTGGGCGTGGTCGAGCCACGCACCATCGCCTTCGCACTCGCGGCCATCGTCGGCATCGTCGTGCTCGTAGGCTTGCTGATCGGATGGCTCGCGGCACTGGGCGTGCTGTTCCTTCTGGTGCTGCTGACGAGCTTCGCACTGTGGCTGCAGCTGCAGAAGTTCCGCCGCAAGCTGATCCACCAGCTTCCCGGCTACATCGACGCCATGGTGCGGCTGATCACCATCGGCAACTCCACACAGGCGGCTTTCCAGCTCGCGATCGCCACCACGCAGGCGCCGTTGCGCGGCCACCTGGAACGCGCGGCGGCACTGGTGCGCGCGGGCGTCGATCTCGACCGCGCGCTGCACCAGACAGCGGACAACGTGCGCATCGAGGAGATGTACCTGCTCGCCTCCATCCTAGGCCTGGGCGTGCGATACGGCGGCCGCGCCGACCTGCTGTTGGAACGCGTGAGCAACTTCATGCGCGACCGCGAGCAGGCCGAGCAGGAACTGATCGCGCTGTCTTCGGAGACGCGTCTTTCGGCCTGGATCCTGGGCCTGCTGCCGGTGGCGGTTGGTGCCTTCCTGATCCTCACCAATCCGAGCTATTTCATGGGGATGTGGAACGACGGCACCGGCCGCATCCTGATCTTTTCCGCGGTGGGCCTGCAGCTGACGGGTGCAGCGCTACTCTACCGTCTGGCGAGGCTAGCATGACGGCGCTCACGTCCAGCCAACTGACCATCTACAGCATCGTTCTGCTGGCGCTGGGCCTGCTGGTGGGCGCCGCGGCGCTCATCGCGGCCGAGCTTCGCCGCACGCGCAGCGGGCAGGTCATCGGCCGGGCCATCAGGCAGGCGGCCGGAGCCGCCGATCCGGGCTCGAAGTCCGCCGTCGAACTCGCCGTGGATCAGGACGCCCCTCCCAAGCCCGAACTCGACCTGCCCTTCCACTGGCTGGACTCGAAGCTCGGCCGTGCGCTGGTGGCGGACGAAGACCGCAACCTCATCGACCAGTGCGGCCTTCCTTCGAAGCGGTCGCAGCTCATCTTCCTGGTCACGCGGATCTCGCTTGCCTTCGTGCTCCCGCTGCTAGCCTATGTCTTCTGGAGCGGCGGGCATGTGCGCAGCACCGTCACCATCGTCCTCGCCACCGCGACCGCCGTCGGCTTCATGGCGCCCAAGTGGGTGCTCGGCCGCATCGCCGCCGGCCGGCGCGAGCGCGCGGCGCAGGAGCTGCCCCTGTTCATCGACTTGCTGCGGCTGTTGCAAGGCGTGGGTCTGAGCCTGGACCAGAGCCTGCAGATCATGGCGACCGACTTCCGCCATGTGCTGCGGGTGCTCGGCTTCGAGCTGGCCATTGCCAACGCGCAGTACAGCCAGGGCCGCACGCGCGAGCATTCCCTGCATCGCCTCGCAACGCTGCACAGGAACGAGAACATGCGCGGCCTCGTCTCGCTGCTGGTGCAGGTCGACAGACACGGTGGCGCGGTGCAGGAGCCGCTACGCATCTACAGCGACCGGTTGCGCGAAAGCCGCCGCTCCGAGATGAAGGAACGCATCGGAAAGATCACCGTGAAGATGACCGGCGTCATGGTGACCACGCTGCTGCCGGCACTGGTCATCGTCACCGCGGGGCCGGGCTTCATCGCGATATTCCGTTCACTGGGAGCCATCAGCAAATGACACCCTTCGACCTTCCCGGGCGCGCGGGTCTCTCCGACCGTCTGCTGGCCTGCGCCGCCGCAGTGGTGGCCGCCGTCGCCATCACCGGATGCGGCGCGCTCAAGGACCAGTACGCCGCGGCTGCCGATGCGCAGCAACGCGCTTCCGCCGAAGCAGCCGCCGACACCAAGGCAGGTGCATCCGTCGACACCAAGGCCACCTATCTCAAGCTCGTCGAGCAGATGCAGAAAGAAGGCCTGTGGTTCGCCTCGCTGGCGCATATCGATGCGCTGGAGCAGCGCTGGGGCATATCGCCCGAGTCGACCCGCATGCGCGCCGATGCGCTGCGCCAGACCGGACAGGCCGCTGCGAGCGAACAGGCCTACAAACGCCTCCTCGGCACGCCGCTCGAAAGCGCCGGCTACCGCGGCCTCGGCCTCCTGGCCGGCACGCGCGGCAGCTTCGCCGAAGCCGTGCAGTTGCTGAAGCAGGCCCAGCGACTGACGCCCACCGACGCAGCCCTGCTCAGCGACCTGGGCTATGCCAGCCTGCGCGCCGGACTGATCGACGAAGCCCGGTTGCCGCTGATGCAGGCGCTGCAGCTGCGCCCCGACAGCACCCAGGCCCAGTCGAATCTCGCGCTATATCTCGAAGTCACGGGCCAAAGCGAGCAGGCGGACAGGCTGATGGAAGCCAATCGCATGTCCGTCGCGGCCCGAACGGCGGTGCGCGACGCCGCACAGCAACTGCGCGCCGGTAACACGGCGCCTCTCGCAGCAGCCCGTGCCACGCTGCCTCCAGCTGCCGCCGTACGCCCGCTTCCCGCTACCGCCGAGTCGCCGCGCGAAGACACGGCAATGCCGCAGCAGCAGCCGCTGATGCTGAAGGCCTCTCGTTGGTCCGGCAGCGGCGGCATCCGCACGGCCAGCCAGCTCAACCCCGCTGCCGCGGATGCCGCGGCTTCCATTTCGCCGACTCCGGCTTCACGAGGTACCCAATGAAAAGAGAACAAGAACAGGCACGCGCCGTCCCCACGCACAGTCTGGCCATCCTGTCCGCATTCGGTATCGCAGCCGCGCTGATGACCTTCGTGCCCACGGTAAAGGCACAGCAGCAAGCGCAGCCCGCACCTGCGAAGGCTCAGGAGCAGAAAGCCCCTGCTGCCGCCGGTGCCGCAGCCGCACCCGCGCCGATGCCCGCGCAGGCGCAGGGCCAGGAAGGAATGGACGAGGAGGACTACGTCATCTACGAGCCGCTGCAGGTGGGCGACGCAACGCATGATCTGTTCGCATGGCAGCGCGGCGGCGAGATTGCCTCCACAACGCCGCGGCCTATCGCCGGCAACGTTGCGAACCACAGCTACCAACGCTACCTGAAGAGCTTCGACTACCCGATTCCGGAGAGCATGGGCTCGATCGTCAAGCAGACGGCCGTTGGCGGCGGCAGCGGGCCGACGAAGTAGGCAGGCAAGGCGCCGACGCAAACGACACGACGGGCATCGCCATGGACACCCCCCTCCGACTTCGCAACCGCAACCGCGCGCACGCCCAGCGCGGCGCGTACGCGGTCGAGTTCGCCATGGTGTTCCTGATCTCCTTTTCCCTGCTGTACGGGGTCATCACCTACGGCATGCTGTTCGCGTTCCGCATGGGGCTGCAGAACGCCGCGGAAGACGGTGCCCGCGCGGCATTGCGCTACCAGCCCACGATCGCGAAGCGTGCGGATCAGGCCAAGGCGACTGCAACGTCCAGCAGCAGCTGGATGCCGAGCAAAGTGGCTCCAGACGTCGAAGCAACAGTGTGCGAGGTGCTGACGAACAACTGCGCAAACCCCGCATGCACTACTTGGGATACACGATGCCAGATGATCGTGACCGTCACGGCCAACAATCTGCAGCAATTGCTGCCACCCTTCCCCAGCTTTGCAATGCCTGACCAGATTGTCGGCAAGGCAAACATGCTCCTCGATGGGAGAGTTCCTTGACTACTGGTCGATATTCGAATAGCAAGAGGCGCCAGACTGCGGGTGGAATGCAGCGCGGCGTGGCCGCCATCGAGTTCGCGATGGTCTTTGTCATCCTGTTCAGCGTGCTGTATGCACTGGCGACCTTCGGAGCGGTGTTTTACATGCAGCAGTCGATCACGCGGGCATCGGAAGAAGGGGCGCGGACTGTGGGCCTGCTTACGCCAGCACCAACTGCAGGCGATCAGCGCGTCAAGGATGCTGTGTACGACTCACTGGCCAACTCGATAGTGGTTCCCGCGTCGGCCAACACCAGCATTGCAGCGCGACGCAGTTGGATCATCGCCAACGTTCCGGTGGACGTGGCCCGCAGCACTCCGAGCAGCCCGGGAGCCTACATCCGCTATGTAGTCACCGTAAGGTACCCCTATAGCGCAAACCAGCTACTGCCCACGATTCCACTGGTGGAGCAATGGATGCCCGATCAATTGCAAAGCCGGACAACCGCCGCGCTTCAAGCGTCTTGAAGGGCATCTTCGACATGAACGCTGCATTTCGGAAGCACCCTCGCCACAGGCGAATTCGTGGTTCGGTCCTCATCAACACGGCAATCGCGATGAGCTTGATCGTCATCACGCTGATCGGTACCGAGATCGGCTTCATGTACTTCATGAAGCGGGAATTTCAGAAGACGGCGGACCTTGCCGCGCTGGCGGGTGCACAGCAGATCCGCAGCGGCTGCACCGCAGCGAGTACCGCGGCGCAATCGAACGCAAACGGCACCTCGGCAAGCGATACGGCACGCAATATGCCTATTGGTTTCTCGCTGGCCGCAAGTGAAGTGCAATGCGGCTATTGGGACAGGGCCACCAGCTTCCAGTCTCCCGCGACCTCCGGCACTCCGAATGCAGTACGTGTGAGCTTTCAGAAGGAGACTGTGAAACTTCTGCCTTTCTTCGACGGCAATCGCATCATCAGCGTCAGTGCCGTGGCAGCACTAAGTGCTCCACTTGCTTCATTTTCCATCGGCACCAAGCTCGTCGAGATCAGCGGCGATTCACTGCTGGGACGGGCGCTCAAAGGCATCGGCCTCAATCTCTCCGGCTCGTTGGTTGGCTATGACGGTCTTGCCCAACTGAAAGTGACACCGACTGGCTTGTTAGAAAAACTGGGAATACCAGTCAATGCAGACATCACCGTAGGGGAGTTGAATGCACTTCTCAACGCAAAGACCGTCACGCTCGCCCAGTTATTGGACGCAACGGTACAAGCGGCAGGTGCTGGAAACGACTTGTTGGCGAGCAACATCCTGTTGCTAAACGCGATCCAGGCCAAGCTGGGTCTCTCAGGATTGACTGTTCCCCTGGGATCCCTGCTACAAATCACAGCACCCGATGGCCCGGCGGGCGCAGCATTGAATGTGGGAATCAATGCACTCGATATTCTTTCTACCGGCATCGGTATCGCCACGCAAAAACACGCCATCGCGATCAACGACTTGAGCGCAGCAAATCTCATCAAGTCCCGGGTTGCACTGATCGAGCCGCCCTCAATCGCGGTAGGCGGCGTCGGAGCGACTGCGTACACCGGGCAGCTGAGAACCTATGTCCAGATCGATACAGGCAATCTCCCCATCGTGGGCAGCCTTGTGCGGCTGAAATTGCCGATCATGATTGACGCAATCAACGGCAAGGGAACTCTCACGCAGATGTGCACGCCCGAGTTGAGAACACCAGCAGGCGTCGATCGTGCACGCATCGACGTGCAAGCATCGATTCTCAAGGTCTGCGTAGGTAAGCCGGGAGCTGATCCCGCGAAGGAAGATGAGATTTTCTCAACCAGCGCCAGCTGCGAAACCAATCTTCAGAACGAGCAGTTGCTGAACGTGGGGCTCCTTGGCATCAATTTGGTTTCGCTCAACACTCAACTCAAGATCGATGCGTTGCCACTTCCGCCGAACTCCGCCGTGACATTGGCACAGTCCGAGACCGGCACGCTGGGCAACGATCTGCTAATTGGAACGACCGTTTCGAATATCACCAATGCCTTGCTGGCATCACTCTTGGCAAATTCACTAAGCCAATCAGCGCCCCTGACCGATGCACAGCGCCAGGCCATGGCGACGGATCTTTGGGGAACACCTCCTTGCGGTGCGAACGACAGTGCTTGCCGGAAAGCACGACTGACAACGGTCAACAACAGGATCACAACAGCGGCCAACGGTCTCGGCGGTTTTCTCGGCAACTTGGGCACAGACACAGTGAGCATCTTGAACCAGCTGCTGACACTGGATGTCGCCGGTCTTATTTCTGGAATCCTCAATTTGGTGGGTGGCCTTCTCAACAATGTAGGAGACGTACTAAACGGCATCCTTGGTGGCCTCCTAGGCAATACATGCACAGGAGGAGGCCTACTCGGCGGCTATGGCTCGGATGCCGGATGCATCAGCAAGATCGCGGACAGCTTGAAGAATTCGTCCAGCAGCGGAAGCGGGTCGACACCGAATGCAGTTACCTCCCTAGTTGGCTTCTTGCTTCAACTGTTGCAGCCGATTCTTGACGCCCTAGGCACCCAAATACTCACTCCTCTACTGCAGAACGTCCTCGGACTTCACCTGGGTCAAGTAGACGTCAATCTCCGTACTCTGGATTGCAATGCCGCACCATCGCTCGTCTATTGAGTTGCCCCAATCTGCAGACCTAAGCGCCGACCAATTCAAGCGTTCATGACCTCCCCCGCCAATTTCGACGAACTCGACCTCTTTGTCTGGGAAGGCAAGGCAGACATCCTCGACCGCATCGCGCGGTGCATGGCGAGCTTCGACGTGGAGGTCATCCGGGCCGACGGCATGCCGACGCCGCATCCGGAGCAGGGGGCTGCGCTGCGGCCTTCGGTGGCGATCATCAGTGTGACGGTCATCGATGGCGGAGGGCTGGCGCATGCGACGGAGCTGCTGCAGGGCATGCCGGTGATCTGGGTGGCGGCCGGCTCGCGCGAGCGCGACTCGCGCACCTATCCGCCCGAGTACCTGCACGTGCTGCCCTACGACTTCACCTGCGCCGAGTTGCGCACGATGGTCGCGAAGCTGGTGCGCCAGCTGCGTGCGCGCGAGGTGGCGCCACAGGCGCCCGACGTGCTGGTGGCGCATTCCGATGCGATGAAGGCGCTGCTGGCCGAGGTGAACGCGTTCGCCGACTGCGACCACAGCGTGCTGGTGCGCGGCGAAACCGGCGTGGGCAAGGAGCGCATCGCGCAGCAGCTGCACCTGGGCCACCAGCGCTACGGCAAGGGCGCGTTCGTGGCGGTGAACTGCGGCGCGATTCCCGACGGTCTTTTCGAGTCGCTCTTCTTCGGCCATACCAAGGGTTCTTTCACGGGCGCGGTGCATGCGCATCGCGGCTACTTCGAGCAGGCCACGGGCGGCACGCTGTTCCTCGACGAGATCGGCGACCTGCCGCGCTACCAGCAGGTGAAGCTGCTGCGCGTGCTGGAAGACAACGCGGTCACGCGGCTGGGCGCGACGGCGCCGGTGCGGGTGGACTTCAGGCTCGTGGCGGCCACCAACCGCAACCTGCGCGAGATGGTGGCCAGCGGCGAGTTCCGCGCCGACCTGTTCTACCGGCTCGCGGTGATCGAGCTTCACGTGCCCAGCCTCGAGGAGCGCGGCGAGATCGACAAGATCGCGATCTTCAAGGCGCTGCTGAGCAACGTGCTCGGCGACGAACTCGAAGCGCTCGGCGAGACGCCGCACTGGCTCAGCGATGCTGTTGCCGAGACCTACTTCCCCGGCAACGTGCGGCAGCTGCGCAATCTCGCGGAGCGCGTGGGCGTGATCGCTCGGCAGCTGCACGGCTGGGACCAGAACCTGATCCAGCGCGCCATCGCGCTCACGCGTGGCACGCCGGCACCGGCTGCATCGGCCGGCAACGGCATGAACGGCAATGGCGGCGGCATCGGCGCGATCGACGGCAGCGCCGACCGCAAGGGCTGGAACAGCAGCGAGCGCAACCGCATCATCGCGGCGCTGGAGATAAACGACTGGAAGCGCCAGGACACCGCGCAACACCTGGGCATCAGCCGCAAGGTGCTGTGGGAAAAAATGCGCAAGTACCAGATCCTCGACGGCGAGCCGGGCATTCCGGAAGAACAATAGGCTCTCCCCCAGGCAAGGCTTGGCTCGCCCCCAGGCTGCGCGGCACTTCGTGTCCGCTTCGCCAACCCCCTTCCGGGGGCAACACCTGAGGCCCGGCAGAGCCGGTTCCTCGGTGTTCCCGAATTGGCTTCGCTTCGCCTTTATGGGATCGAGAGGCGTTGGGCTTTGCGCAGGGCCGGTGGGGCGCCGGCGGCGCCGGTGGCGCGTTCGGCCACTACCGGTTCGCTTGCGCAGGCGGTGTTGCTCGAGATGCACAGCTTCGCGAGCAGCCCGTCCTCGGTGAGCACCTGGCGGCTGGGGGCGCCGAAGAGGCGGTCGATCCAGTTGTTGGGGCCGTTGGGGTCGATGCGCAGTTCGCCGGTGGTGCGCGCCAGGCGCAGCTCGGAGATGCGCAGGTCGAAGACGCCGTCGACGTAGTCGAACAGCAGCGTGTAGTAGTCGAGCTGGGCGTCGAGCACCTTGGGCAGGGTCTCGCGGCCGAACTCCATCAGGCGGCGGCGGCCGCGGAAGGCCTGGCCGGCGGTGCTGACGGCTTCCATCAGCTGCTTCTCGCGCTCGCGGCCGGAGACGGTGCGCGACCACGATGCCGACGTGAGCTCGAACAGGTTGAGCTTCACGCCCTCGAGCTTGGCTTCCTGGTTGGCGACTTCGGCCAGCGCCGACTTCATGCGCAACTGGCGGTCGAAGCCGTTGCCGAAGTTCCAGTTGAGTTCGAAGGCGGCGCGCGTCGGGTCCTGCGGAGAAACGCCGCGCGGGTCGCGGCTCTTCACGAGCACGGCGTCGAGCGTGGGGTAGAGGCTCGCATCCTGCTGGTCGGCCAGCGCCCTCGCCCGCTCGATGCGGCCCAGCGCCTCGGCGATCTCGGTGCTGCGCGACTCGGCGCGGCGCAGCGCCTCTTCCTGCGAGCCGATGCGCCACTGCACCGGCGCCGCGAGCACCGGCAGCGATTCGGCGTTCGGCGAGAACTTGAAGTAGTTGCGGAACTTGGCCATCGCCTCGTCGCGCTGCGCCTCGAAGTCGGACTCGCGCGCGGCCACCAGCGCACGGCGCGAGGCCGCCATGTTCAGGTCGTTGTCGCCGCTCACGCCCAGCGCCACGCGGCGGGCCTCGGCCTTCGAGAGTTCGGCCACCACCTCGGTGGCCTTGTGCGCGATCTGCTTCTTGAGGTCGAAGCGCTGCACCTGCAGGTAGGCGGTGAGCGCGTCCAGCACCACCTTCTGCGAGGTGGTGACGACGGCCTCGTCGTCGGCCTGGTTGCCGGCTTCGGCGGCGCGCTGGGCGGCGCTCATGGCGCCGCCGTCGATCAGGCTCACGCGGGCTTCGGCTGTCAGCACCGTGTAGCTCTGCGTCTTGGCGTTGGCCGCGCCGCTGTTGTAGTTGCCCGATGAGGTGCCGACCTTGAACTTCGGGTAGCGCGCCTGCTTGGCGGCGTCCACGCCGTAGCTGCTGGTGTTGGCGGCCGCCTGCATGGTCTGCACTTCGGGGTAGTCCTGCGACAGCGCGATCAGCGCCTGCTTCACCTGCTGCGCGTAGCTGGCGGCGCCGAGCGAAGGCGGCGACAGCCTGCGCGCGACCGTGAGCCTGGCGGCGCTTTCCATCTCCTGCTGCTGCAGCAGGTGCTCCGGCAGCGGCTGTTGCCGCTCCTGCGCGTACGCAGGCGGCAGCGCGAAGCCCGCGCACAGCGCCGCGCAGACGGCGCCGGTGCCAACGCGGCGCAGATCGACCGGTTTGCGGTACTTCATGGTTCGCGGAAAGCTTCGCGGCGAAGCTTGAGCACAGGTCGCAGGATGTACCAGATGAACGGGTCGGTGCCCACGCGCAGGTCCACTTCGGACTCCATGCCGGCGGTGATGCGGTTCTCGACGCGGCCCACGTGCGACTGCGACATGCTGATGAGCAGCCGGTAGTAGGGCGCGCCGTTGGAGATGGCGGGGTCGCGGTCGGCGTCGGCCGCCACCAGCCTGACCTTGCCGTCGACCGCGCCGTAGCGCAGGTAGTCGTAGGCGGTGATCTTCACGCGCGCCTCCTGGCCCACTTCGATGAAGCCGCGGTCGTTGGGGTTGAGCCGCGCCTCGACCATGATCTCGTCCTCGTCGGGCACCACTTCGAGAATCGATTCGCCCGGCTTCACCACCCACCCCGGGCTGGAGTTGCGCAGCCCCTTCACGATGCCGTCGGAAGGCGCCTTCACCACGGTGCGCGAGCGCTGCGTGCGCGCACGCGCCAGGTCTTCGCTCAGGCTCGCGAACTGGCGCTCGACGGTGGCCAGTTCGTCCGACGCGCGGCGGCGGAAGCGCCCCTCGGCCTCCGCCATCTTGGCCTGCGCCTCGGTGATGGAGGCGTTGGCGGAAACCACGCCCTGGCGCGCCACCGCGAGTTCGCTGCGCACGCTCTCGGCCTGGCGGCGCTTCTCCAGCACTTCGACCTGGCCCACCAGCTTCTCGCTGAGCAGCTGTTCGGAAATTTCCAGCTCCTTCTGCATCAGCGCGAGCCGGTCGCTCAGGCCCTTGACCTTGGCCTCCTGCTCCAGCTTCTTGCTGCGCGCCTGCTCCAGGCCCGACACCGCGCCGGCCATCACGCCGCGCTGCTCGAGCGCGCGCGCCTGGTAGGCGCCGGTCTCGCCTTCGAACACGCCCTCGTCGATGTCGGTCGCGAAGGACTGCCGCGTGAGCGGCTGGCCGCGGCTCTCGGCCATGAGCCGCACGCGCGTGGCCTGCGTGGCGGCATAACGGGCAGTCAGCTCCTCGAGGTTGAGGCCGCTGCCGCCCAGGTCGATCTCGACCAGCGACTGGCCCTGCTTGACCTTCTCGCCCTCCTTCACCAGCACGTTGCTGACGATGCCGCCTTCCAGATGCTGGATGGATTTGACGCGGTCCGAGGGGATCACGCGGCCCGGCGCGACCACCACGGTCTCCATCGGAAAGCCGAGGCCGACCAGCGCGAGCACGGCGATGGCGCCGCCGATGATCCACTGTCGCCGCCTTCCCTGCGGCGAGGTCTGGGCCGCGCGCTTCTCGTTCTCGTCCTGAAGAATCTGCGGCAGGTCTGATTTCAAGTCGCGTCCCCGATCACTCTTCGTTCGTCACTCATCACATCGCCAGTCGATCACGCCATCGAGCGGGAAGCCGGGGAGGCTCCCGCCGCGCCGTCTTCCGCGTCGCCCAGCGCCACCAGCGGCTTCTTCACGCCGAACAGCTTCGGCACCATCACCGCCGCCGTGCCCTGTTCCACGTTGCCCATGCCGGTGACGTGGTAGACCACGTTGGCGGCCGAGACGATGCGCAGCGAGTGCGTGACCACCACCACGGTGCGCACCTTGGCCACCGCGAGCAGCGTGGCGAGCAGGTTGCGCTCGCTCTGGAAATCGAGGTCGTTGCTGGGCTCGTCGAGCACCAGCACCGAGGGCTTGCGCAGGAAGCTCATGGCCAGCGCGAGCTTGCGCCGCTCGCCCACCGAAACGCCGGTGCCGCCTTCGCCGATCATGGTGCGATAGCCGTCGGGCAGCCGCGAGATGAAGTCGTGCGCGCCCGAGAGCTTGCAGGCTGCGACGATCTGCTCGTCGCTCTGGCCCGGCGCGTTTCGGCGCATCACGTCGATCATCGATCCGCCGAACCAGTAGACCTCCTGCGAGAGATAGCTGATCCAGCGCGAGAGCTCCTCGCGGCCGAACTGCGAGAGGTCGTACTCGCCGATGCTCACGATGCCGCGCGTGGGCGTGTACAGGCCCGACAGCAGCTTCACCAGCGTGGACTTGCCCGCGCCGTTGCGCCCGACGATCACGTGCAGGCCGCCCGGGCCGATGTCGAGGTCGACGTTCTCCAGCACCGGCTGCTGCGCGGTCTCGGTGAAGCTGAAGCTCACGTCCTTCAGCGTGATGCGGCCCAGCGGCTGGGGCAGCGTCATGCCCGTGGGCGGCTTCTCGACCGGCTCGCGCAGCACGGTCTCCAGCCGCTTGGCGGCTTCCTTGGCGGTAGCCAGCGAGCGCCAGTTCGACACCAGCCCCGCCACCGGCTGCAGCGCCTTCAGGGCCAGCATGTTCGATGCGACGAGGCCGCCCACCGTCATCCACTGCTCCATCACGGAGACGGCGCCCACGGTCACGACCACGACGGAGAACACGGTGAGCAGCACGGTGGTGCCGTCGCGCGCGGTCTCGATCTGGCCGTTCTTGCTGAAGCTCTCGGCGAGCCAGGCGTTGTAGGTCTGGCGCCACATCTCGATGGTGGGGCCGTCGTTGGCCTGGGCCTTGAGCGTCTCGCGCGCGTTGCAGATCTCGGCGGTCACGCGTTCCAGGCCGCGCCCGCGCTGCACTTCCTCCACGCGGCCGGAACGCACCTCGTCGGCCCACCACCACGCCAGGAAGGACATGATGCCGAGGAACAGCACCACCACCGGCAGCACCGGCAGCGCGACGATGCCGATGACCACCAGCGCGAAGACGGCCATGGGCAGGTCGAAGATGGATTGCGCCAGCCCGCCGGTGATGGTGCCGCGCACCGAGGCCACGTCGCGGAAGTACAGGTGCCACACCGACGCCGGCCGCGCTTCCAGCGCGCGCAGCGGGCGGCCCAGCATCGAGTTCAGCAGCGCGCCCGAGACGCCGTGGTCGACGATGGCGCCCGCGTTGCGCAGCAGGCGCGAGCGGCGCGTGCGCAGCCAGAATTCGATGCACAGGAAGAACAGGATGCCGCTGACCAGCGCGGCGAGCGTGGAAGTGCCGCTGCGCGAGAGCACGCGGTCATAAACCTGCAGCAGGAAGATGGAAGGCAGCAGCCCGAACAGGCTGATGGGCAGCGAGCGCCATGCCGCGCTCTTCACCAGCGGGTAGGCCGCGCGGAACGCGGCGTTCAACGCACCCGCGTAGGGACTGGCGCCGGGCTCGTCCGGGGTCTCGGCAACCAGTTGGCTTGGCAGGAGGAACTTGATCATGGGAAAGAGCCGGTTCGTCGTGCAATGACGCCTGCGTCATTATCAACTGTTACCCGACTGTTACAAGGCAAATATTCACTCACCGTGTGCTTCAAACACACATCAGCACGGCAGCCTTTGCCCCCTCGCCACATCGGCCCTGATCCCATGAACCGGAACCGGTTGCGCGGCGCTTCCCGTTACCGCGCAACCGGCCGGCCTCCCTGCCCTTGCCTCCCCCGTTCGCCCTGACAAATCCTGCGCGAACACCAGCGCGATGTTGGCGCACAGCAGCATGCAAAGCACCCATGCGCACAGCAGTTGCAGCCAGCCCAGCCACCAGTGGCGCGCGACCGGCTGTCGCTTGACCGGAGCCTCGTATCCGAAGGCCGAGTGCAGAAGTGCGTTCAATCTCATGGCAGTGCTTTCAAAACCCGGGCGAGGCGCGAAAGGCCCACGCCCGCGGAACTCTTCGCCAGCACCCAGTCGCCGGGCTGAAGCAGCCCGCCGAGCGCTGTCGACAGATCGGATACATCGACGAACCAGTGCGAGCGGACCTTGGTGCGGATGCGCGCATGCAGCGCGCGCATCAGCGGGCCGCACAGCAGCACGCGGTCGGGCTGCGATGCGAGCAACTCGGCCTCGAGGTCGAGGTGGTGGCGTTGCGCGGCGGGGCCGAGCTCCTGCATGTCGCCGAGGATCGCCACGCGCCGCGCCGGCTCGCAGGGTGCCTGCGACAGCAGCTCCAGCGCCGCGCGCATCGAGCTCGGGTTGGCGTCGTAGGTCTCGTCGATCAGCTTGAAGCTGCCGCCGCCGATGTGGATGGTGTGCAGCGCGCCGCGTCCGCCCGGCGGCTCGAAATGCGCGAAGGGCTCGACCGCGGCGGCCAGCGGCAGGCGCATGGCCTGCAGCGCGGCGAGCGCTGCGATGGCGCTCGCGCCCATGTGCCGGCCCGGCGCGTTCAGCCGCAGCTGGAAGGGCTCGCCCGCCACCAGCGCCTGCACCTCGCCGTGGTCGAAGGCCAGCAGGCGCACGTCGGCGTCGCGGTGCTCGCCGCAGGTCACGATCTGCAGCTGCTGCGCCATCGCCGCTTCGGCGAAGGTGGCGAACTCGGGCATGTCGCGGTTGAGCACCACCGAATCGCCCGGCGCCATGGCCTGGAAGATCCGGCTGTCCATGCGCGCGGCGGCCTCGCTCGGGCCGCGGTGCTTCTGCGACGCGGCGGAAAGCCCCGTCACCACGACGAGCGAAGGCCGCACCAACTGGGCCGACGCCGGCATGTGCGAGGTGCCCATCTCCAGCACCCAGTAGGCCGCGTGCCTGGGCATGCAGGTCATGTTCCACGCGATGCCCGAAGGCAGGCTCACGTTGCCCTCGGGCTGGCCGACCTCGCCCCACACGGTGAGCGCGCCGGCCAGCATCGCGGCCACGGTACTGCTGCCCGCGCCGCTGCCGAGCACGCCGCACACGCGGCCGGTGAACTCGGCGCGCGCATGGTCGCCGAGCTCCAGCACCGCCTGCAGCACGTTCTGCACCTTGAGCACGGGCACGCGCTTGTCGAGGTGCGGCTTGGGGTCGGAGCACAGCACCGCGGCGGCCGGCTGCAGCACGCCCTTGAGCGTGACGGCGGCCAGCGGCGTCCTGGAAGGCCGCGTCTGGTGGTCGAACACCACGCGGCCCTTGCGCATGAAGGAGCGCTGCGCCACGCCCGCGGCGCGCCAGCCGTCCTCGGGCTTGACGACCCACTCGCCGCCGGTCACGCGCGCCATCTCGCTGGCGGTCCACACGGCGCCGTCGTCGCGTCCGCCGCCGGAGCCCGTGCCCGCCGCACCGGGCGCCGCGCGGCGCTCCACCAGGTAGCGGTGGTAGGCGGCGAAGCCCGAGAGGTACTGCTCCACGTCGTCGATGCGCACGCGAAACGAGTGATGGCGGATGAAGAACGAGCCCACCACCGCCGAGGGCCGGCGGAAGTACATCGCCATCTCGGGCCAGAAGAAGCCGTTGAGCAGGTAGTGCGCGCGGTAGTCGAGCGCGCGGTAGAACTTCTCGGTGTCGAGTTCGTCCAGAAGGTGCCGCATCGCGGGCATGCCTTCGAGCCGCTGGAGCATCTGCTGCGCGGCCAGCATGAGTTCGAGCAGCGTCGGGAAGGTGGTCTTCCGGTCGAGCACGAAGTCGAGATACCCCGCCACGTTCTGCAGGCCGAAGCGGAAATACTTCTCCTGCGGGCTCCAGTGCGTGAGTTCGCACACGCAGCAGCTGAGCCAGTGATCGTGCGCCTGCCAGTGCTGGCTGGCGATGAAATGGTCGAAGGCCTTCTCCACCACCGCCAGCCATTGCGGCTCGCGCGTGAGCGAGTAAAGGCGCATGAGCGCGAAGGCGGCCTCGCCGTCGTAGTAGATGATGCGCGAGGCCTGCTTGACCGTGAGGTCGGCCGCGTGCAGCACGTGGTTGAAGCGGCCGGTGGCCGCATCCTGCATCGAGGCGATGCCCAGCGCGAGCTTCTCCAGCAGCGGCAGCCAGCGGCGCGTGTCCATCAGCTCGCAGTACTTCACCAGCGCGAGCACGCAGGCCGCGTTGCCGCCGAGCTTGATCTCGCCGCCGGTGTCGACCAGGAAGGCCACCGCGCGCCCGTCGAGCAGCGTGTACTCGCGGATCAGCGAGATGGTGAGATGGTCCAGCGCCCGGTCGATGGCCGCGCGAAGCGTCTCGTCGCGCGTGAGCTCCCACGACTCGAGCATGGCGTAGACCGCGCTCGCGTGGCGCATCGCGTCGTAGGTGGGAATGCGGCGGTCGAAGCACGGGAAGTAGCCGTACACGAAGAGGCCGTCGCTCTGCACCTGGCGCGCCAGGTACGACGAGCCGCTGCGTACCAAATCCATCACCGACTGCGGATTGAGCGCCGGCAGCTGCCTGCGGCCCGCGTCGAGCCCCGTGCCCACGAGCTTGTGCACCACGCCGTCGGGCTGGCAGAACACGCCCACGGTCGCCAGCAGGTAGACGGGCTGGTCCGAGGACATGTCCAGCGGCGGCGAGCACTCGAAGCGCGCCTGCCCGTAGACCTCGAAGTTGCGCGCGTTCACCACCGAGTGCGCGATGGTCGAGTCGCCGCACAGCATGGCGTTGGCATTGAGCTCCTGCTCGGTGAAGGCGAGCGTGAAATCCTTGTCGAAGGCCAGGCCGAGGCGGAAGTAGTTGCGCTTGACGGCCGTGAGCTGCGTCTTGAACTGGGCCCAGTCCATAGGGCTCGCGCCCTCGACCCAGTCGATGCGCAGCCAGGGCGAGACGATGCCGCGCTCGCGCACCCAGCGCTCGACGTGGCCGGCGCCTTCGCGCCACGCGGTCTCGAAGTCGGCGGCCCGCGCGTGCACCACGTGCGCGCGCTGCGCGCCGTCGCTGACCGAGAAGAACAGCGTGAACGCCGGGTAAGGGGCAGGCAGCGCCGCGCACACCGACACAAGGCGTTCGTGGCAGGCGTGGAGCTGGTCTGGGAAGGACATCATTCGGCCCCGTTCGGATGCGGGAAACCGGCCACGCCCGTCATCTGCTTTCGCTCTGGTGACGTGTGCGTGGTCCGGGGACTGCCACCACCGAGGTCATCGCGGTGACCCGGCTTCAGCGATAGCTGAATTCGGCTCGGCGATTGAGCTGATAGCCCTCCTCGGTGGTCTCGAGCGATGCGGGTTTCTCCAGGCCCCAGCTGATGGCCTCGATGCGCTCGGCGGGCACGCCCAGCTGCGTGAGCGCGCGCTGCACCGCGTCGGCGCGGCGCTGGCCCAGAGCCAGGTTGTATTCGCGGCCGCCGCGCTGGTCGGTGTGGCCTTCGATCACGACCCTGCTCTGCGGCCGGTTGCGCATGAAGCTGGCGTGAGCTTCCACGACGTTCCGGTCGGCGGGCCTGATGTTGTATTTGTCGAAGTCGAAATAGACGATCTTCGGCACGCCGGCCGGTCCGTTCTGCACCGGTGGCGGCGGTGCCGGCTCCACCTTCGGCACCGCGGTCGCAGCCTTGTTCGAGTAGTAATAGGTCGCATCGTCACGGCCGGTCTTGGGGGCCGCGCAGCCCACGAGGACTGCGCCGAGCGCGACGATGGCCACTGTCTGGAAATTCTTCTTCATATCGGTCCTTTCGCGGGACAGGCCGGTGGCGGCCTGTCCCTGGTGCTGCGGCAAGCTCCCTCGCCCCTCTTCCTTCTTGTGTTCTTGCTTCCGGTGTCCGCCGATCAGCCCAGCAGGCCGTGGAGGATGTTCGTCACCGGCGAAACCGTGTGCTCCACCAGGCTGGTGATCGGCGTCACGACTTCCGTCACCAGCGGGGTGACGGCATGTTCGACGCCGCTCGTCACGTTGCTGACGGCATCCGTCACCGGGGCAGCCGCCGTCGTGGCGCCAGCCAGGATGTCGGTCACCGGCGCCGTCACGTCGTGCGCCGCGCTGGTCGCATTCGAGACGATCGGCGAGACGGCATCGGTCACGCCGCCAGCGACTTCGCTCACGGGCTGCAGGATGTTCGCCACCGGGCTGTCGCCACCGGTCAGGCCGCCGAGCAGGCTGCCCACCAGGCCGTCCTGGCCCAGGAGGCTGCCGACGAGGCCGTCGTTGCCGAGCACGCCATCCAGCAGGCCGCCCGTGTCGCCACCGGTCACGGTGCCGAGCAGGCCGCCAACCAGGCCGTCGCTGCCGAGCACGCCGTCGAGCAGGCCGCCAGCGTCGCCGCCGGTCACGGTGCCGAGCAGGCCACCGACAAGGCCGTCGCTGCCGAGCACGCCGTCCAGCAGACCGCCAGCGTCGCCGCCGGTCACGGTGCCGAGCAGGCCACCGACAAGGCCGTCGCTGCCGAGCACGCCGTCCAGCAGACCGCCAGCGTCGCCGCCGGTCACGGTGCCGAGCAGGCCACCGACCAGGCCGTCGCTGCCGAGTACGCCATCCAGCAAGCCGCCAGCGTCGCCGCCGGTTACGGTGCCGAGCAGGCCACCGACGAGGCCGTCGCTGCCGAGTACGCCATCCAGCAGGCCGCCAGCGTCGCCGCCGGTCACGGAACCGAGCAGGCCGCCGACCAAGCCGTCGCTGCCGAGTACGCCATCCAGCAGGCCGCCAGCGTCGCCGCCGGTCACGGTGCCGAGCAGGCCGCCGACCAGGCCGTCGCTGCCGAGCACGCCATCCAGCAGACCGCCAGCATCGCCGCCGGTCAGACCACCCAGCAGACCGCCGACAAGGCCGTCGTCACCGAGCACACCGTCGAGCAGGCCGCCGGCGTCGCCACCGGTCAGGCCACCCAGCAGGCCACCGACCACGCCGTTGTCGCCGAGGATGCCGTCGAGCAGACCGCCAGCATCGCCGCCGGTCAGGCCACCCAGCAGGCCGCCGACCACGCCGTTGTCGCCGAGAACGCCGTCGAGCAGACCACCAGCGTCGCCACCGGTCAGGCCACCCAGCAGACCACCGACCACGCCGTTGTCGCCGAGGACGCCGTCGAGCAGGCCGCCGGCGTCGCCACCGGTCAGACCACCCAGCAGGCCACCGACCACGCCGTTGTCGCCGAGAACGCCGTCGAGCAGACCACCAGCGTCGCCACCGGTCAGGCCACCCAGCAGGCCGCCGACCAAGCCGTCGTCGCCGAGGACGCCACCGAGCAGACCGTCGTCACCCAGCACGCCGCCGAGCAGGCCACCATCGCCACCGAGCACGCCGCCCAGCAGGCCGTCGTCACCCAGCACACCACCGAGCAGGCCGCCGTCGCCACCGAGCACACCGCCCAGCAGGCCGTCGTCACCCAGCACGCCGCCAAGCAGACCGCCGTCGCCGCCGAGCACACCGCCCAGCAGGCCGTCGCCGGACAGGACGTTGGCCACGCCGTCGGTCAGGTAGTCGACTTGCGCCGTGACGCCGTTCAGCAGCGCGGCCGTCGTGTTCGTGCCGAGCAGCTGGTCGGTCAGCGGGCTCAGCAGGCCGGAGGCACCGCTGGCCACCTGGCCGACGAGGCCGTCGACCGGGTCGAGCACGTTGGGATCGTTTTCCGAGAAGCTGGTGCCGAGCACCGGGCCCAGCAAGCCGTCGACCGTGTCGGTCAGGCCGTCGGCGACGCCTACCACCGGTCCGAGCACATTGGTCAGGCCGAGCCCGCCCAGCGCGCCTTGGCCCAGGCCGTCCACCAGGTTGCCGAGCACGCCGTCGGCCGGGTCGAGCAGCGCCGCGCCGGTACCGGGGGTGCCGCCACCGCCGATGCCGTCCAGCAGACCGCCGAGCAGGCCGCCGACGATGCCGTCTTCACCCAGCAGGCCACCGACCGGGCCCTCTTCGCCCAGCACGCCGCCGACCAGGCCGTCCGGCCCGAGCAGGCCGCCGGCGATGCCGCCGTCGCCGAGCACGCCGCCCAGCAGGCCATCGTCACCGAGCAGGCCGCCGACAAGACCGTCGTCGCCGAGCAGGCCGCCCACGAGGCCGTCGCCGCCCAGCAGGCCGCCGACCAGGCCGTCATCGCCCAGCACGCCGCCCAGGAGGCCATCGCCACCGAGCAGGCCACCGGCGAGTCCGTCGTCACCCAGCACGCCGCCGAGCAGGCCGTCATTGCCGAGCACGCCGCCCAGCAAGCCGTCGCCGCCCAGGACACCGCCGAGCAGGCCGTCGTTGCCGAGCACGCCGCCAACGAGGCCGTCGTCACCCAGCAGGCCGCCGACCAGGCCGTCGTCGCCGAGCACGCCATCGAGCGCACCGCCGAGCAGGCCGCCTTCGCCACCGAGCAGGCCGCCCAGCGGGCTGTCGGCGAGGATGCCGGAGATGGCGCCGTCCTGGCCGAGCAGGCTGTCGACCAGGCCGCCGTGGCCCAGCAGTTCGCCGGTGAGGCCGCCGCTGCCGAGCACGTTGGAAAGGGTGCCGTCGCCGCCCAGCAGGCCGCCGACCAGGCCGTCGTTGCCGAGCAAGCCACCCACCGCGCTGCCGTCGCCGAGCAGGCCGCCCAGCAGGCCGTCGTCACCCAGCAGGCCGCCGGTCAGGCTGCCCACGGCGCCGTCGCCGAGCAGGCCGCCCACGACGCCGTCGCTGCCCAGCACGTTGCCGAGCACGCCACCCAGGGCGCTGTCTTCACCGAGCAGGCCGCCGACGACGCCGTCCTGGCCGAGCAGGCCGCCGACCAGGCCGTCCTCGGCCAGCAGGCCGTTCACGAGGCTGCCCTCGCCCAGCACGTTGTCGAGCGTGCCGCCCAGCAGGCCGTCGTTGCCCACGAGCTGGTCGGTGAGGCCGCCGAGTCCGAGGGCATCGGTCAGGCCGCTGATGATGCCGTGGTCGCCGACGAGGTTGGTCAGGCCGTTGTCCAGCGCGTCGGTCAGGTAGTCGACCTGGCCCGCCACCGTGCCGAGGATGGCGCCGGTCGCGCCCTGGCCCAGCAGGTTGTCGAGCGTGGGGCTCAGCGAGTCGCCCAGCAGGTCGGTGACGCCGCTCACGGTGTTGTCGATCGGGTCGAACTGGTTGGGGTCGTTCGGCGTGAACTCGCTGCCCAGCAGCGGAGCCAGCACGTCGTCGAGCGTATCGGTCACGCCATCGACCGCGTTGGTGACCGGGGTGAGCGAGTCGCCCAGGCCGAGTGCGCCGCCAAGGCTGTCGGTGACGTGGTTGACGAGGCTGTCGCCGGGGTTGAGGAGGGCGTCTGCGTCTGCGTCTGCGTCGGCATCGGCATCGGCATCGGCATCGGCATCGGCGTCCGCATCAGCGTCGGCGTCCGCATCAGCGTCGGCGTCCGCATCGGCGTCGGCGTCGGCGTCCGCGTCGGCATCGGCGTCCGCATCGGCGTCGGCGTCGGCGTCGGCGTCGGCGTCCGCGTCGGCATCGGCGTCCGCATCGGCGTCGGCGTCCGCATCGGCGTCGGCATCCGCATCAGCGTCGGCATCAGCGTCAGCGTCAGCGTCTGCATCAGCGTCGGCATCGGCATCGGCATCGGCATCGGCATCGGCATCGGCGTCAGCATCGGCGTCGGCGTCGGCGTCGGCATCAGCGTCCGCATCGGCGTCACCGTCCGCATCCGCATCGGCATCGGCGTCCGCATCCGAGTCGGCGTCCGCGTCGGATTCGCCGGGGTTGTTCGGGTTGCCCGAGCCGACGAGCAGCGGAACGACGCTGTCGCTGCCGCCGCCACCGCCGCTCAGGGCAGCGCCCAGCGCCGCGGCGCCCAGGGCGCCGAGTGCGAATTCGCCCAGCCCGATGCCACTGCCGGCAGCGAGCTTCTTGGTGACGGCCAGTGCAGCGGCGTCGGCGTCGCTGTCGGGCGGGGTCACCTGCAGGTCGCCCGAGGCGACATCCACGTTCACCTGTTCGAGGCCGCCGGGCAGCTTGGTCGAGCCGATGGTGGCGTCGGTGCCGCCGGTGAACACACCTGCGAGCGGGGCCTTGTTGGTGGCCGATCCGGGGAAGAGGACATTGGCGTGGCCGTCCTGCGGGACGAGCACGCGGTCGCCGGCCATCAGTGTCTGATTGCCATCGACGGGAATGCTGACACCGTCGCGCATGACGGTGACGCCGGGCGTGGCGTTCGATAATGTGCCGATGCTGGCCGGGGCGGCAGCTGCGGCAGGAGCGGCCGGGCTCACCACGCCGGGAGTACCCAGCGGAGTGACGGTGGCCTGGGCGAGAACCACAGGGGCAGCGCCAGCGGCGGCAAGTCCCTCGGTCGAGTTGGTCGATGCTTGTTGAGCGGTCATTGGGCAGCCTCTGTGACAAAAGATGCCTACTCAGGGGCAACTAGCGTGCCGCTTTTGCGAGGCGCCATGCCGAAGCTGCCTCGAACACCGCAACTCGTTGATTCGTATGGAAAATTTTCTTTTTGCAGGGCCTCCGGCGGGGTGTGGAAACAGCTCGTAAGGAGGTCAATCGGCGATTCGTTACGTTACGAAGTAACGCCGCGTACCCGGAACGTCCGACACATCCGAGGCACCGCGAAGCCGCCGAAAAAGCAGTTCGCGCCGGCCCCTCCCTCTCATCTTTTCGCCACCTCTATATAGATATATGTTCAACCCCTCCCAGGAAGACGTGCGCCGCTTCTTCTGCGACGTCTACGCCAAGCACCGCCAGGGCCTGCCGATGGAAGCGCTCGAGACCATCGCCGCCGGCTGGATCGACCAGCACCCCGAGTACCACGAAGATCTGGCCGACGCCGACGCGGCGGTGGCGCGCGTGTACGACGGCTCGAACGGACGCGAGAACCCGTTCCTTCACCTGTCGATGCACCTGTCGATCAGCGAGCAGTGCTCCATCGACCAGCCGCGCGGCATCCGCCAGGCGGTCGAACTGCTGGCGGCTCGGCGCGGCTCGCTGCTGCATGCGCATCACGAGGCGATGGAGTGCCTCGGGCAGATGATGTGGGAGAGCCAGCGCGCCGGCCGGCCGCCGGATGGCGAGGGCTACGTGGCCTGCGTGCAGCGCCGGGCGACGAAGGACTAGCCGCCGCGCTTGCGCTTTGCCGTGGGAGGCACGGCCCCCTGCTGCTTCGCCGCCTCGCGCAGCAGCGCGGCCATGGCGGCTCGCAGGGCCGAGGGCTCGGCATCGCTGCGCTGCAGCAGTCCGACCGGCTCTTCCGTGCCGGCCGTCTCGATGCGCAGCCGCACGAGGCGCCCATCGTCCAGTTCGCCGCGCGCGGCGCCCAGCGGCGTGATCCACACCGCATCGGACACCGCCACCAGCGCGCGCGCCACCGCCACGTCGAGCGTCTGCAGCGTGTTGGCCGGCAGCACCAGCCCACGCGCTGAAAGAAAGCTCTCGGTGTTGTGGCGCGGGATCGTGCCCTCGCCGTACACCACCAGTGGATAGGCCAGCACCGCCTGCACCGACACCGCCTTGTGCGCCAGCGGATGGCCCGCGCGCACCGCGAACACCAGCGCCTCGGTGTGCAGCAGCTCGAAGCTCAGGCCGCCCATCAGGCGCGGATCGCTCATGCGGCCCACCACCAGGTCGAGCTCGCCGGCGCGCAGCTCGTCGAGCAGCGCGGCGTTGGCAGCGCTCTTCACCACGATCTGCACCGAGGGACGGCTGTCGCGCAGCCGCGCCAGCGCCTGCGGCAGCAGGGCCGGCGCCACGCTGGGCAGCGCGCCGATGCGCAGCCGCTCGATGCGCTCTCCCGCTGCCGGCGCCACGGCCTGCGCACTGGCGTCCAGCGCCTCCAGCACGCGCAGCGCGTGCGCGAGCAGCTGTTCGCCGGCAGCCGTGAGGCCCTGCACGCCGCGCCGCCCGGCGTTGCTGCGCTCGACCAGCCGCGTGCCGGCAATGGCCTCGAGCTCGGACAGCGTCTTCGACACCGCGGGCTGGCTCAGCGCCAGCCGCCCGGCGGCGCGCGCGAGATGGCGCTCCTGCGCCACCGTGACGAAGCAGCGCAGGTGCCGCAGTTGCACATTGCGCACGAAGTCCTGGCGAAGATCGGTGAGGGGGTCTTTCAAGTGGGGGCTTTCAATTCCTGCCGGTTATTGAAAACGTAGCAATCTTCAATTTACATCATCGGATGCCGCTCCTAAAGTTGCGGCTTCCGGATTCGTCCCACGACAGGAGACAACGTTGACCAAGATCCAGGGCCCCTCGCCCATCCTCACCCCGCGCGACTGGGATGCCCACCCCAGCTACATCTACCCCGGCTACAAGTCCACCGTGAAGCGCGGCCCGCAGAAGCCGCTGATTCCGCTGAAGGCCTCGCTCGGCGAACTGCAGCAGCCGGTGTACGGCCACGACAGCATCGGCGAGTTCGACCACGACCTCACGCGCAATGCGCGCAAGAACGGCGAGCCGCTGGGCGAACGCATGATCCTCACCGGCCAGGTGCTCGACGAGCGCCGCCGCCCGGTGGTCAACACGCTGGTCGAGCTGTGGCAGGCCAACGCCGCCGGCCGCTACGTGCACAAGGTCGACCAGCACGACGCGCCGCTGGACCCCAACTTCCTCGGCGCCGGCCGCTGCCTCACCGACAGTGAAGGCCGCTACCGCTTCCTCACCATCAAGCCCGGCGCCTACCCCTGGGGCAACCACCCCAACGCCTGGCGTCCGCAGCACATCCACCTGTCGCTGTTCGGCCAGAGCTTCGCGAGCCGCCTGGTCACGCAGATGTACTTCCCCGGCGACCCGCTGCACCAGTACGACCCGATGATCACCGGCACCCCCGAGCGCTACCGCAACCGCCTGATCGCCGACTTCAGCCTCGACATCACCGAGGACGGCTACGCACTGGGCTACCAGTTCGACATCGTGCTGCGCGGCGCCGACGAGACCCCTTTCGAGAACCGCTGAGCCAGGAGACACACCATGCTGATGACCGCACTGGAAGCCGACTTCGGCCAGACCCCCTCGCAGACCGTGGGCCCCTACTTCGCCTACGGCCTCACCGCCACGCAATACGGCTACGACTTCGACCAGCCCTTCGACGCCGTGCTCGCGCTCGACAGCGCCAAGGGCCAGCGCATCCGCCTCGAAGGCCGCGTGCTCGACGGCGACGGCAACCCGATCAACGACGCGATGGTCGAGATCAGCCAGCCCGACGGCGAAGGCCGCTATCCGCAGACGCCCGAAGAGGCGCGCGCCATGGGCTTTCGCGCCTTCGGCCGCGTCGGCACCGGCACGCACGAGGGCAACCGCTTCGTGTTCCACACCGTCAAGCCCGGCGCCGAGTCGCCCGGCGAGGCACCGCACATCAACGCGATCGTGCTGATGCGCGGCCTGCTGCTGCATGCCTTCACGCGCATCTACTTCAGCGACGAGGCCGAGGCCAACGCGAAGGACGCGGTGCTGCAGAGCGTGCCGGCCGACCGCCGCCACACGCTGATCGCCGAGCGCGTGGAGCAAGGCGGCGCCGTCACCTACCGCTTCGACATCCGCATGCAGGGTGCGGACGAGACGGCGTTCTTCGACGTCTGATCCACCTGATCTCTCAGGGAAATCCCGGACACAAAAAAGCCCGCTGACGCGGGCTTTTTTTCTGGAAGCGCTCGGCCTGCTTATTCGGCGCCGTGGTGGATGCGCGACTCGGGCACCGTCTTCAGCTCGCCCGGCAGCGAGCTGATGTAGCTGGCCAGCGTCTTGAGTTCGGCGTTGGTGAACTTCTTCTCCTCGACCTGCTGGCCCATCACAGCGTTCGAACGGCCCAGGTGCGAGTTGTTCTTCACGCGGTACGACTTGAGCGCGACGAAGAGGTAGTCGGCATGCTGGCCGGCCAGCTTGGGCACGGTGCCGTCGTTGGGCGTGTTGAAGTTGGCGCCGTGGCACTTGGTGCAGCTGTTGTCGGCGTTGCGGGTGATGAGGGCCTCCACGTTGGCCGGCGTGGGCTTGGCCAGCGTGGCGGGAGGTGCGCTGCCGTCCTTCAGGCCGAGCTGGCTGTAGTAGGCGGCGACGTCGGCGATGTCCTGGTCGGTGAGCGTGTCCGCGATGGCGCGCATGGTGGGATGCTTGCGGTCGCCGCCCTTGTACGCGGTGAGCGCTGCCGTGATGTACGTGGCGCTCTGGCCAGCGATCATCGGCACCTTGTGAATCTCCGGGAAGCTGGCCTGGTAGCCGATGATGCCGTGGCAGCCCACGCACATCTGTACCTTCTTTGCTCCGTCCTGGGCCTTGCCAGTGACTTGTTGGGCTTCAGCCGAGACCGTCACGGAAGCGACAGCAAGGGCAAACATCGTGGTCAACAACTTGTTCATTTTGCGCGCACAATCTCGTGGAGAGTACAGTTTTTCGGATCAACATTCGATTATATGCAGGGGTCCCCTGGAACCCTGTGCAGGCCAACCCTGAGGCTGCACGACGCACATCGGGTGTGTTCTTTTCTCCACCCCAGCCTTCGCTCCACCCATCGCACTCATGAAATTCCAGGGCTCAGACAACTACGTCGCCACTCAGGACCTGATGCTCGCCGTCAACGCGGCCATCACGCTCAAGCGCCCGCTGCTCGTCAAGGGCGAGCCCGGCACGGGCAAGACCATGCTGGCCGAGGAAGTGGCCCAATCGCTCGGACTGCCGCTTCTGCAGTGGCACATCAAGTCGACCACCAAGGCGCAGCAGGGCCTGTATGAATACGACGCCGTGAGCCGCCTGCGCGACTCGCAGCTCAAGGACCTCGACGGCGGCGAGCGCGTGAGCGACATCAACAACTACATCGTCAAGGGCGTGCTCTGGCAGGCCTTCACGGCCGACCAGCCGGTGGCGCTCCTGATCGACGAGATCGACAAGGCCGACATCGAATTCCCGAACGACCTGCTGCGCGAGATCGACCGCATGGAGTTCTACTGCTACGAGACGCGCGAACTCATCCGCGCCAAGCACCGGCCGGTGGTGTTCATCACCTCCAACAACGAGAAGGAACTGCCCGACGCCTTCCTGCGCCGCTGCTTCTTCCACTACATCAAGTTCCCCGACGCCGAGACGATGAAGCACATCGTCGCCGTGCACTTCCCCGGCCTCAAGCAGGAGCTGCTCGCGGCCGCGATGAAGACTTTCTACGACGTGCGCAACCTGCCCGGCCTGAAGAAGAAGCCCTCCACCTCCGAGCTGCTCGACTGGCTCAAGCTGCTGGTGGCCGAGGACATCCCTCTCGAAGCGCTGCAGAGCAAGGACGACAAGGTCGCGGTGCCGCCGCTGGTGGGCGCGCTGCTCAAGAACGAACAGGACGTGACGCTCTTCGAGAAGCTCGTCTTCATGCAGCGCAACAACCGCTGAACCCATGAGCGGCCAGAAACACTCAACCAGGCAGCTCATGAAGCTGGGCATCGCCCAGGCGGTGCTGTTCATGGTGGGCGCGATGCTCGGTCGGGGGCTCGGGCTGCTGCTGGGCCTCGACGCCTTCGGCAGCGGCGAATACAACAAGCGAGAGCTCATCGGCATCGCGCTGATCGGCCTGGGCGGAGGTGCCGGTGCACAGGCCGCGCGCGTCTGGTACGTGCACAAGTACGGCGATCCGCGCGGCTGAAGAATCACGAAGAGAAGGTGCTGAAGATGGCGTTCGTCGAACCTGTCACGCTGAAGGCGCGCGGCCTCGCGCTGGTGCCGCTCTCGCTCGCGCACGAAGAAGGCCTTCGCGCCGCTGCCGCCGACGGCGAGCTGTGGAAGCTGCGCGTGACCTCCGTGCCCGAGCCGGAGAACACCCGCGCCTACATCGAGACCGCGCTCAAGACCGCCGACCGCTTCGCCTTTGCGGTGACCGACGAGGCCACCGGCACCGTGCTCGGCTCCACCAGCTACCACGACATCCTGAGCGCGGTGAAGCGCGTGGAGATCGGCTACACGTGGTACGCCGCGCGCTGCCAGCGCACGCACGTCAACACCACCTGCAAGCTGCTGCTGCTCGCGCATGCCTTCGACGCACTGGGCTGCAACGTGGTGGGCTGGCGCACCGACAACTTCAACTTCGCCTCGCAGCGCGCCATCGAGCGCCTGGGCGCGAAGAAGGACGGCGTGATCCGCGGCCACGCGATGCGCCGCGACGGCACCATCCGCGACACCGTCATGTACAGCCTGCGCGCGGGCGAGTGGCCCGAGGTGAAGGCGCAGCTGTTGTACCTGCTCGACAAGCCGCGCGGCTGAAAGAAACACAAGGAGCACCCCATGCTCATCGACTTCTTCTACACCCTGCGCTCGGCCAAGCTGCCGGTGTCGGTCAAGGAATACCTCACGCTGCTGGAGGCCCTGCAGGCCGACGTGGTGGGCCCGAACTCCGACGGCGCCTACGGCATCGACGACTTCTACTACCTCTCGCGCACCGCGCTGGTGAAGGACGAGAAGCACTACGACAAGTTCGACCGCGCCTTCGCCGCCTACTTCAAGGGCGTGGAGATGCTGACCGACTTCACCAAGGAAGTGCCGCTCGACTGGCTGCGCAAGACGCTGGAGCGCGAGTTCACGGCGGAAGAGAAGGCCAAGATCGAGAAGATGGGCTGGGACGAGCTCATGGAAACGCTCAAGAAGCGCTTCGAGGAGCAGAAGGAGCGCCACGAGGGCGGCAGCAAGTGGATCGGCACCGGCGGCACCGCGCCCTTCGGCAACGGCGGCTACAACCCGCAAGGCATCCGCATCGGCGGGGCGGGCAAGAACCGCAGCGCCGTGAAGGTGTGGGACCAGCGCGCCTACAAGGACTACGACGACACGCAGGAACTGGGCACGCGCAACATCAAGGTCGCGCTGCGCCGGCTGCGCAAGTTCGCGCGCGAGGGCCATGACGAGGAACTGGACCTCGACGACACCATCCACTCCACCGCCGCCAACGCCGGTTTCCTCGACATCAAGATGCGGCCGGAGCGCCACAACAACGTCAAGGTGCTGCTGCTGATGGACGTGGGCGGCACGATGGACGAGCACATCCAGCGCGTGGAGGAGCTGTTCTCGGCCGTGAAGACCGAGTTCAAGCACCTGGAGTTCTTCTACTTCCACAACTGCGTGTACGACTTCATGTGGAAGAACAACAAGCGCCGCTTCTCCGAGAAGTTCGCCACCTGGGACATCCTGCGCAAGTACAACAAGGACTACAAGCTCATCTTCGTCGGCGACGCGACCATGAGCCCCTACGAGATCCTGCAGCCCGGCGGCAGCGTCGAATACAACAACGAGGAAGCCGGCGCCGAGTGGATCCAGCGCCTCACGCACGCCTTCCCGAAGTTCGCGTGGATCAACCCAGAGCCGCAGGGCGTGTGGCAGTACCGCCAGAGCATCGCGGTGATGCAGCAGCTGATGTCCAACCGCATGTACCCCCTCACCCTGCGCGGGCTCGAGGAGGCGATGCGCATGCTGTCCAAGTAGGACGATGCCGCCGATCCGGCGGGGCCTTCAGGAACCGGCCGGGCTTGCTGTCAGAATCCGCCCATGGTCAGGGCGGTTCCTGTTTCTTCGCCGGCGTGGTGGCCGGCTTTGTTTTTGTGCGGCGTCCTGCTCTTGCAAGGCTGCAGCCTGCTGCCGAAAAAGGAATCCGCCGAAGAAAACAAATCCGTGGCCGGCCTCGTGCGCAGCGGCGCGGCGGGTGCCGGCACCACCGGTGCCGACAAGGAAGAGAAGGAAGGCGGCGGCAGGAAGGCCGGTGACAAGCGCGACGCCTTCACCGTCGACGTGCGCGGCCCCGAAGCCGTGCGCGACTACCTCAAGCTGCATCTCGAAATACAGCGCTACCGCGAGCTCGACGACCTCGGCGCGACCGAGATCTCCCGCCTCATGGTGGCCGCCGAAGCCAATGCCCGCGAGCTGCTCGGCACGCTCGGCTACTTCACGCCCACGCTGACGCTCGAACTCAACGAGACGCCGCAGGGCGAAAAGGCTCCGCGCGAGATCGTCATCAACGTCTCGCCCGGCGAGCTCACCAAGGTGAGCAACGTGCAGATCAGCTATGCCGGCCCCATCGCCGACGACCCGGCCGCCGAGTCGCAGCGCGACACCATCCGCACCGCCTGGGCCCTGCGCGCCGGCCAGCCCTTCACCCAGCAGGCCTGGGACGACGCGAAGACCACCGCGCTGCGCAGCCTCACGGCGAAGCGCTTTCCCACGGGCAGCATCGCGATCAGCCGCGCCGAGGTGGATGCCGACCGCAGCGAGGCCCGCCTGAGCGTCACCTACCAGTCGGGCCCGGCCTACAAGTTCGGGCCGCTGGTGCTGCGCGGCATCCAGCGCTACGACCCCGACGGCGCGCGCCGCATCGCGCGCCTGCCCAGCGGCCAGGACTACGACCAGCAGAAGCTGCTCGACGCCCAGCAGCGCCTGGCCAGCAGCGGCTACTACGACTCGGTGTTCCTCACGCTCGACACCGACGGCGGCAACCCGCTGGCCGCGCCCGTCATCGCGCAGCTGCGCGAGGCGCCGCTGCAGAAGGTGGTGCTGGGCGTGGGCTTCACCACCGACAACGGCCCGCGCCTGTCGATCGACCACATCCACAACCAGGTGCCGCTGCTGGGCTGGCGCGCCGTCTCGCGGCTGTCGGTGGACAACGACATCAAGTCGCTGTCCACCGAGCTGAAGGCCATTCCCGACGACCGCGGCTGGCGCTGGTTCGCGGGCGCGGAGCTCAAGAGCGAGCAGTCGGGCAGCTACGTGGTCGACAGCGGCCGGCTGCGCGGCGGGCGCAGCAAGTCGGGCGACCACATCGACCGCAGCTATTTCCTGCAGTACGACTACGCGCAGAACCGCGGCACCAACGCGCCGCCCTCGGCCTCGGCCGTGACGGCCAACTGGGGCTGGACCGGGCGCTACTTCGACGACAACTCCGCCCCCTCGCGCGGCTACGGCCTCGCGCTGGAGGTGGCTGCCGGCTACACGCTCACCGGCGAGCAGGTGCCCTTCACGCGCACCTACGCGCGCTGGCTCGGCGTGCTGCCGCTGGGCTCGGCCGAGGACAAGGAGCTGCGCGCGCGCCGCAGCCGCCTGCAGCTGCGCGTGGAGGCCGGCGCGGTATCGGCGAAAGACAGCGCGCAGATCCCCTCCACGCTGATGTTCCTGACCGGCGGCGACACCACCGTGCGCGGCTACAGCTACAAGCAGATCGGCACCGTGCGCCCCGACGGCACCACCGTCGCCGGCCGCTACCTCGGCGTGGCCAGCGTGGAGTGGCAGCGCCCCTTCGTCTACAACAACAAGCTCACCGAATGGGAGAGCGTGGTGTTCGTCGATGCCGGCGCAGTGGCCGACAAGCCCGGCGAGCTCAAGCCCAAGGTGGGCGTGGGCGTGGGCGCGCGCTGGCGCAGCCCGGTCGGGCCGGTGCAGGCCGACCTGGCCTACGGCGTGGACTCGAAGAAGTTCCGCCTGCACTTCCGCCTCGGCTTCACCTTCTGACGCAGGCCACGCAGATGCAGACCGACGACCAGAAGCCTACGCCGCCCTTGCCTCCCCGCCGTTCGCGCGCGCGGCGCGCGGTGCGCGCCCTGGCCTGGACTGTCGCCGGCCTGTTGCTGGCCGTGATGCTGCTGGCCGCAGGCGCATGGTGGTGGCTGGGCTCGAATACCTCGCTCGCCTTCGCGCTCGCGCAGGCGGCGCAGCGGCTGCCGGCCGGCCAGACGCTGGAGAGCCGCGACGTGAGCGGCTCGCTGCGCACCGGCGGCCACATCGGCTGGCTCAGGTACCAGAGCGACAGCATCGCCGTGGAGGTGAACGACGCCACCATCGGCTGGCAGTTCGCGCCGCTGTTACAGCGCAAGGTGCAGCTCGGCGAGGTGCATGCGAAGCAGGTGCTGATCGAGAAGCGCGGTGCGCCCAGTGACAGGCCCACCGAGCCGCTCGAGCAGCTCGCGCTGCCTGTGGAGGTCGATCTGCCCTTCCGCATCGACGAGCTGCGCTGGGCCGGCCCGCCCGTGCTGCAGGCACTCAATCTGTCGGGCAGCTACAGCTACAAGGCCGCGGAACACGCGCTGGAGGTCAAGGGCGTGGACATCGCCAGCGGCCACTACAGCGCCCGCGTGAAGCTGCAGGGCCCCGCGCCGATGGCCATCGACGCCGCGCTCGACGGCCGCGTGAAGGCGCCGCTGGCCGAGGACCACGACATCGACGTGCTGGCCGCCGCCACCGTCAAGGGCACGCTCGCCGGCACCGGCGCGCGGCTGCAGGTGGCGGCCGAGCTTAAGCCGGCAAAGGAGAACGCCGACGCCCCCATGGAAGCCAGCCTGCACGCGCAGATCGCGCCCTGGCTGCCCCAGCCGGTGATCGACGCGAAGGCCGACCTGCGCAACGTCGACGCATCGAGCCTGTGGCCCGGTGCGCCCGAAACGCGGCTCACCGGCACCGTCGAACTGCAGCCCGATGCCGACACCGGCCCCGCCGCGTGGAAGGCCTCGGCCGACATCCGCAACGCCCTGCCCGGCCCGTGGGACAAGGAGAAGCTGCCGCTCGAACAGCTGCTGGCCAGGGTCGGCTTCGACGGCACCAGCTGGACAATTTCCGAAGCCACCGTGCGCGCGGGCGGCGGGCGCATCGATGCGGCCGGCAAGTGGAGCCCGGCGCCCTCGCCCTGGCAGGCGCAGGCCACCGTGCGGGGCGTGCGGCCCGCGGCGCTCCACAGCGAGCTTGCGGGCGCGCCGGTCAGCGGACAGATCAAGGCCGAGCAGAAGGACAGCACCATCGCCTTCGACGCCAGCCTGCGCGCCGAAGGCGGCGGCGCGGGCAGCAAGGCCCTGCCCGGCTTCGCGCTCGACCGCGCGCTGGCACAGGGCCAGTGGAAGGACCAGGTGCTCGACTTGCGCACGCTGCGCATCGATGCGCAGCGCGCCAGCGTCGATGGCCGCCTGCAGGTGCGCGTGGCCGAGCAGGCCGCCAGCGGCAAGCTGGCCCTCGCCCTGCCCGGCGGCAGCGCGCAGGTCGAAGGCCGCATCGCGCCCGATTCGGGCAGCGGCGAGATCAAGGCCGCCATCGACGACGCCGACACCGTGCAGCGCTGGGTGCAGGGCCTGCCGGGGATGTCGAAGATGTTCGCGAACGCGGGCGCCAAGGGCTCGGCGAAGCTCGATGCCAGCTGGCAGGGTGGCTGGCGCACCATCCAGCGCCGGCTGGAAAACCCCAACGCCCCCGCCCCGCGCGGCGTCGCCGAACCGAGCCTGAAGGCCGCACTCTCTGTGCCGCGCCTCGACCTCACACTGCCCTCCGAGCAGCCCGGCGCAACGAACACCGACATCCAGCTGCGCAACCTGCAGGCCGATCTGGCCGGCAGCCTCGCGCAGGCCACGCTCGCATTGAAGGGCGAGGCCGCCACCGGCACGCAGAAGTTCGACATCGACACCCGCGCCAGCGGCGGCATCGCCGGTGCCGGCCAGTGGCGCGCGGCGCTGGCCAGCCTGAAGCTGCAGGCGCAAGACAGCGCCCGCCCCGGCGCGCCATGGGTGCTGGAGCTGGGCCGCGAAGTCACCGCCACCATCCGGACCGCGAGCGGCAATGCGCCGCGCCTCGACGTGGAAGCCTCCGCCGCCTCGGCCACGCTGCGAGGCCCCGTACCGGGCACGGTGCGCATCGACTGGCAGCCGCTGCGCTTCAGCCAGAGCGGCGCGGCGCCCAACCGAGTGTTCCGCGTGCAGTCCAAGGGCCAGCTGCAGGGCCTGCCCATGGCCTGGGCCAGCGCGCTCGGCGCCAATACCGCGCTCGGCGAATACGGCATCAGCGGCGACCTGATGTTCAACGGCGACTGGGACATCGACGCGGGCGACACGCTGCACGCCAAGGCCCGCCTCGCGCGCCAGAGCGGCGACATCCGCGTGCAGGCCGGCGAGGCCGCGCTGGTCACGCGCATCACCAGCACCGGCACCGGCACCGCGAGCGAGCGCACGATGAATTCCGCCTCGGCCAGCGGCGACGCGCCCAGCACGCCGGCCGGCCTGCGCCAGGCCGAGCTGCGCCTGGATGCCGACGGCGACGCCGTGCGCGCCGTTCTCGCGTGGGACAGCGAACGCGCCGGCAAGATCGACGCGCAGCTCGACACCCGCGTGCAGCAGCGCGCCGGCGGCTGGCAGTGGGCGCCCGACGCGCCGCTGGGCGGCACCATCAAGGCCATGCTGCCGAACCTGGGCGTGTGGTCGATGCTTGCGCCGCCGGGCTGGCGCATCGCCGGCACGCTGGACGCCAACGCCACGCTCTCGGGCAACCGCGCCGCGCCGCGCTGGAACGGCACGCTGGGCGCCGACAAGCTCGCGCTGCGCGCGCCGGTCGAAGGGCTGGACCTGCGCGACGGCCGGCTGCGCGCCACGCTCACCGGCGAGCGCATCGAGATCACCGAATTCACGCTCAAGGGCGGCGCCGGCAGTTCGGCGCGCATCGGCGGCCAGAGCGGCAACCGCAGCACCGCCGCCAGCGAGGCCCGCACCGACGGCGGCACCCTTTCAGCCAGCGGCGAGCTCGCCTGGGGCCCGGCCAGTGGCTCGGCCTCCGGCATCCGCATGGCGCTGCAGGGCCAGCTGCGCGCACTGCGCGTGCTGGTGCGCACCGACCGGCAGGTCACGCTCTCGGGCGACCTGCAGGCGCGGCTGGACAACGGCCAGTTCACCGTGCGCGGCAAGCTCAGGACCGACCGCGCCGTCATCATCCTGCCCGACGAGACCGCGCCCAGCCTGGGCAGCGACGTCGTCGTGCGCTCCGCCGCCAAGGACCGCGAGGCCGCCGAGGCGGCGAAGCGCGAGGCCGCCCGCGCCGACGCACAGGCCGCGAAGCCGCAGACCGCCAAGCCGCCGGACATCACCGTCGAGTTCGACCTGGGCGACGACTTCGCGGTGCAGGGCCGCGGCATCACCACGCGCCTCGAAGGCAACCTCGAGATCCGCAGCACCCGGCTCGATGCGCCGCCGCGCATCACCGGCGAGGTGAAGACGGTGAAGGGCCAGTACCGCGCCTACGGCCAGCAGCTCGACGTGGAGACCGGCATCGCGCGCTTCAACGGCCCCTTCGACAACCCGGCGCTCGACATCCTCGCGATCCGCCCCAACCTCTCGCAGCGCGCGGGCGTGCAGATCACCGGCACCGCGCAGTCGCCGCGCGTGAAGCTGTATTCGGAGCCGGCGCTGTCCGATGCCGAGACGCTCTCATGGGTCGTGCTGGGCCGCGCCTCGGCCACCAGCGGCGGCGAATCGGCGCTGCTGCAGCAGGCCGCGCTGTCGCTGCTCGGCAAGATCGGCGGCGCCTCCACCGGCGGCAGCCTCGCGAGCCGCTTCGGCCTCGACGAACTCGGCTTCAAGGGCCCGGGCGACGGCGGCGACCTGCGCGAATCGGCAGTGACGCTTGGCAAGCGCCTGTCGAAGGACTTCTACATCACCTACGAGCGCAGCATCGGCGGCACCTTCGGCACCCTCTTCATCTTCTACGACCTGACGACGCGCCTCACCCTGCGCGGCCAGGCCGGACAGACGAGCGGCCTCGACCTCATCTACACGGTGAAGTACGACTGAAGCGGGAACGGGAGCGGACAGCCGAACGCAGAGGTCGCGAAGGTTGCGCGAAAGTCGCAAAAGGAAAACCAGAAAATGGTTTTCTGTCTCTTCTGCGGCCTCTGCGTAGCTTTTGTATTTCTTCTGCGTTCGGCTGTCCGATCCCTTCCCCCGGCCCGCTCCCGACTTCGGCCTTGACCCGCGTCTTGCGCGCGTGATAAGAACCGTGCCTCGCCTTCACCGAGGAGCGACCACGATGAAAAGAGTTGGAGACAAGGGCGAGAGCCTTCGGAACTTTCCAGATGGCTCTCGGACATCCGCCCCGCCGGGGCTCTCGCGCATCGCCCTCACGCGAGGCGCATTGCGCGGCACGATCGCGCTGATCGCGGGCCTCGCGCTCGTGGCGTCCGTTCCCTACTGGGGCGGCATGCACTTTCCCGTCACCAGCCTCGTGATCTACGTCGCGGGCATGGTGTTCATCGCGATGCCGCTGTGCCTCTACTACGAGTCCCTGCTCATGGCGCAGGCAGCAGCGTCGCCCGATGGCTGCGAAGTGCCGATGCCACGATAGGCATCAGCTGCGGCGTCTTGCCCGCATCGAAATCGCGCAGCAGCTGGATGCGCATGCTCGGTGCCCAGAACGACTTCAGGTGCGCGGCAATGGCCTGCGTGGCCGCGCCCGCGTCGCTGGGCGACTGCGCCTGGAAGAAGCTGCCGATCTGGTTGGCCATCTTCACGAGTTGCGCCGATTGATCGTGCTCCATTTGGTTTCCGGAAAGTTGTAGCGTTGAAAAAGGAAACGGCTCAGCGCAGCCGCTGAGGGTGGCTGTACACGCCCAGATCTTCCTGCCGCACGAAGCCCACCAGCGTGAGCCCCGCGCGCTGCGCCGTGGTCACCGCGAACGAGGTCGGTGCCGACACGGCGGCCAGCAGCGGCGCGCCGGCCATCGCGGCCTTCTGCACCATCTCGAAGCTCGCGCGGCTGGTGACGGCGATGAAACCGCCGGACGCATCGACGTCGTTGGCCGCGAGCGCACCCACCAGCTTGTCGAGCGCGTTGTGGCGGCCCACGTCCTCGCGCAACCACATCACCTCGCCGTCGGGCGAACACCACGCCGCCGCGTGCACCGCGCCGGTGGCTTCCTGCAAGGTCTGCTGCGAAGGCAGCTGCGACATCGCCCGGCCGATGGCCTCGCGCTTGAAGCGCACGGCGGCATCGTCGCGCAGCATGGGAATCTCGCGCGACACCTGCGTGAGGCTTTCGGTGCCGCACAGGCCGCAGCCGGTGCGCCCGGCCATCGAGCGGCGGCGCTGCCTGAGGCGCGCGAAGGCCGCACCCGACACCTGCATGCGCACCGTGAAGCCCAGCGCCGACTGCTCGGCCTCCACCGAATAGAGCTCATGCGCCGCTTCGAGGATGCCCTCGCTCAGCGAGAAGCCGAGCGCGAAGTCTTCCAGGTCGAGCGGCGTCGCGAGCATCACCGCGTGCGAGATGCCGTTGTATTCGAGCGCGACCGGCACTTCCTCGGCCACCCAGTCCTGCACGTCGAAGGGCCGGCCGCCGCGCACGCCGTGCACGGGCAGCAGCTGCGCGCCTTCGCAGAAGCGGACCGTGTCTGCGGCCTGCATGGTCATGCGCGATGCATCCTCACTTGGCCGGCACCGTCTCGTTGCTCTGGTGCGAGGCGGCGGCGAGCAGGTCGTGCTGCGTCCGGTTGAAGCGGCTGTACTCCTGCTGCCATGCCGAAGGCTGCATCACCGGCGCCACCTGCACCGCCGTGACCTTGTATTCAGGGCAGTTAGTGGCCCAGTCGGAGTTGTCGGTGGTGATCACGTTGGCGCCCGACTCGGGGAAGTGGAAGGTGGTGTAGACCACGCCCGGCTGCACGCGCTCCGACACCGTGGCGCGCAGCACCGTCTCGCCCGCGCGGCTCTGGATGCCGACCCAGTCGCCTTCCTTCACGCCGCGTTCCTCGGCGTCGTGCGGATGGATCTCCAGCCGGTCCTCGCTGTGCCACTGGTTGTTCTCGGTGCGCCGCGTCTGCGCGCCCACGTTGTACTGCGAGAGGATGCGCCCGGTGGTCAGCAGCAGCGGGAACCTGCGCGTGACCTTCTCGTCGGTCGCCACGTACTGCGTGACGATGAACTTGCCCTTGCCGCGCACGAAGCGGTCGATGTGCATGGTGGGCGTGCCGTCGGGCGCGTTCTCGTTGCAGGGCCACTGGATGCTGCCGAGCTCGTCGAGGCGCTTGTAGCTCACGCCGTGGAAGGTGGGCGTGAGCGCGGCGATCTCGTCCATGATCTCTTCCGGGCTCTGGTAGTCCATCGGATAACCCAGGGCCTGCGCGAGCTTCACCGTCACTTCCCAGTCGGCATAGCCCGCCTTCGGCGGCATCACCTTGCGCACGCGCGAGATCCGGCGCTCGGCGTTGGTGAAGGTGCCGTCCTTCTCCAGGAAGGAGGAGCCCGGCAGGAACACGTGCGCGTACTTGGCGGTCTCGTTGAGGAAGATGTCCTGCACCACCACGCATTCCATGGCCATCATCGCGGCGGCCACGTGCTGGGTGTTCGGGTCGGACTGCACGATGTCCTCGCCCTCGCAGTAGAGGCCCTTGAAGCTGCCGCCGATGGCGGCGTCGAACATGTTGGGAATGCGCAGGCCCGGCTCGGGGTCGATCGGCACGCCCCAGGCGGCCTCGAACGCGGAGCGCGTGGTGCTGTCCGACACATGGCGGTAGCCCGGCAGCTCGTGCGGGAAGGAGCCCATGTCGCAGGAGCCCTGCACGTTGTTCTGGCCGCGCAGCGGGTTCACGCCCACGCCTTCCCTGCCCACGTTGCCGGTGACCATCGCGAGGTTGGCGATGCCCATCACGGTCGTCGAGCCCTGGCTGTGCTCGGTCACGCCCAGGCCGTAGTAGATGGCGGCGTTGCCGCCGGTGGCGAAGAGCCGTGCGGCCGCGCGCATCTCGGCGGCAGGCACGCCGGTGACCGCCTCGGTGGCCTCGGGCGACTGCTCGGGGCGCTCGACGTACGACTTCCATTCCTTGAACGAGGCCGTGTCGCAGCGCTCGGCCACGAACTCGTCGGCCATCAGCCCTTCGGTCACGATGACGTGCGCCAGCGCGGTGACCACCGCCACGTTGGTGCCGGGGCGCAGCTGCAGGTGGTGCGCAGCCTGGATGTGCGGCGACTTCACGATGTCGATGCGGCGCGGGTCGACCACGATCAGCTTCGCGCCCTGGCGCAGCCGCTTCTTCATGCGCGAGGCGAACACCGGATGCCCGTCGGTCGGGTTGGCGCCGATCACCATGATCACGTCGGCCTTGTCGACCGAGGCAAAAGTCTGCGTGCCCGCCGACTCGCCCAGCGTCTGCTTCAGGCCGTAGCCCGTGGGCGAATGGCACACGCGCGCGCAGGTGTCGACGTTGTTGTTGCCGAAGGCGGCGCGCACCAGCTTCTGCACGAGGTAGGTCTCCTCGTTGGTGCAGCGCGAGGATGTGATGCCGCCGATGGAGTCGCGGCCGTACTTGGCCTGCAGGCGCTTGAACTCGCTGGCCGCATAGCCGAGCGCGGTCTCCCAGCTCACCTCCTGCCACGGGTCGCTGATGTTCTTGCGGATCATCGGCTTGAGCATGCGGTCCTGGTGCGTGGCATAGCCCCAGGCGAAGCGGCCCTTCACGCAGGAGTGGCCTTCGTTGGCCTTGCCGTCCTTCCACGGCACCATGCGCACGACCTCGTTGCCCTTCATCTCGGCCTTGAACGAGCAACCTACGCCGCAGTAGGCGCAGGTGGTGATCACGCTGTGCTCGGGCTGGCCTAGCCAGATCACCGACTTCTCCTGCAGCGTCGCAGTGGGGCAGGCCTCGACGCAGGCGCCGCAGCTCACGCACTCCGAATCCATGAAGGCCTCGTCCTGGCCCGGCGACACGCGCGACTCGAAGCCGCGGCCGCTGATGGTCAGCGCGAAGGTGCCCTGCGTTTCCTCGCAGGCGCGCACGCAGCGGTTGCACACGATGCACTTCGAGGGGTCGTAGCTGAAGTACGGGTTCGACTCGTCCTTCTCGCTCTTGAGGTGGTTGGCGCCGTCGAAGCCGTAGCGCACGTTGCGCAGGCCGGTCACGCCCGCCATATCCTGCAGCTCGCAGTTGCCGTTCGCCGAGCAGGTGAGGCAGTCCAGCGGATGGTCGGAGATGTAGAGCTCCATCACGCCCTTGCGCAGCTCCTGCAGCCTCGGCGTCTGCGTGCGCACCTTCATGCCGGCTTCGGCGGGCGTGGTGCACGAGGCCGGGAATCCCCGGCGGCCCTCGATCTCGACCAGGCACAACCGGCACGAGCCGAAGGGCTCCAGGCTGTCGGTGGCGCAGAGCTTTGGCACCTGGATGCCCGCATCCACCGCCGCGCGCATCAGCGAGGTGCCCGCGGGCACCGTGACTTCGTTGCCGTCGATCTCCAGCGTCACCTCGCGCTCCGATTCGCGCTTGGGGGTGCCGTAGTCGATGTCCTTGAGATGGTTCAACATGTTGGGGGCTTTCACTGAGGCCTGAGGCAAATGCGGGAGCGGACATCCGAACGCAGAAGTCGCGAAGATTTCGCAGAAGTCGCAAAGGGAAAACCAAAAATGGTGTTTGTCTCTTCTGCGATCTCTGCGTAGTTTTTGTATTCCTTCTGCGTTCGGCTGTCCGTATCCGGATGCGTCATGTCAGGCGGCCTTTCTGTCGGGAGCTTCGATGCCGAAGTCCTGCGGGAAATGGTCGAGCGCCGAGAGCACCGGGAACGGCGTCATGCCGCCCATGGCGCACAACGAGCCGTGGACCATCGTGTCGCACAGGTCGCGCAGCAGCATCACCTGCTGCGGGCGGTTCTGGTTGCCGCGGATCTTGTCGATGACCTCCACGCCGCGCGTCGAGCCGATGCGGCAGGGCGTGCACTTGCCGCAGGATTCGAGCGCACAGAACTCCATGGCGTAGCGCGCGAGCTTCGAGAGGTCGGCCGTGTCGTCGTGCACCACGATGCCGCCATGGCCCACGGTGCCGCCGACGGCTGCGTAGGCCTCGTAGTCCAGCGGCAGGTCCCACTTCGATTCGGGCAGGTAGGCGCCCAGCGGACCGCCGACCTGCACCGCCTTGATGGGCCGGCCCGAGGCCGAGCCGCCGCCGTAGTCGTACAGCAGCTCGCGCAACGTGACGCCGAAGGCCTTCTCGACCAGGCCGCCGTACTTGATGTTGCCCGCCAGCTGCATCGGCAGCGTGCCTCGCGAGCGGCCCACGCCGTAGTCGCGATAGAAGGCCGCGCCGCGCGCCAGGATCAGCGGCACGCTGGCCAGCGTGATGACGTTGTTGATGAGCGTCGGCTGCCCGAACAGCCCCTCGATGGCCGGCAGCGGCGGCTTGGCGCGCACGATGCCGCGCTTGCCTTCCAGGCTTTCGAGCAGCGCCGTCTCTTCGCCGCACACGTACGAGCCCGCGCCCTTGCGCACCGCGAGCGAGAAGCGCTTGCCCGAACGCAGGATGTTGTCGCCGAGGAAGCCCGCCGCCTCCGCGATGCGGATCGCCTCGTTCAGCGTGGCGATCGCATGCGGATACTCGGAGCGCACGTAGATGTAGCCCTGCGTCGCGCCGGTGGCGAGGCCCGCGATGGTCATGCCCTCGATCAGCATGAAGGGGTCGCCCTCCATCGTCATGCGGTCGGAGTACGTGCCCGAGTCGCCTTCGTCGGCATTGCAGACGATGTACTTCTGCGCGGCAGCCGTGCCCAGCACCGTCTTCCACTTGATGCCTGCGGGAAAGGCCGCGCCGCCGCGTCCGCGCAGGCCGGAGTCGAGCACCTGCTGCACGATGTCCTCGGGCGCGAGCGCCAGCGCGCGGCGCAGGCCGGCGAAGCCCTCGTAGGCCTGGTAGTCGGTGAGCGACACCGGGTCGGTGATGCCCATGCGCGAGAAGGTCAGGCGCTCCTGCTTCTTCAGGTAAGGGATCTCCTCGGTCGGGCCGAGCGCCAGCGGATGCCTGCCGCCGGTGATGAAGCCCGCGTCGAACAGCCCCGCCACGTCGTCGGGCGTCACCGGGCCGTAGGCGATGCGGCCGGCGGGCGTGTTCACCTCCACCAGCGGCTCGAGCCAGAACATGCCGCGCGAGCCGTTGCGCACGATCTCCAGCATCAGGCCGCGCGCCGCTGCCTCCTTCGCGATGCAGCGGGCCACGCGGTCTGCGCCGGCGGCGAGCGCGGCCGAGTCGCGCGGGACGTATACGGTGATGGTGCTCATGGGTTGACCTGCGCGACCAGCGCGTCGAACGTGCGGGGCGTCATGCGCGCATGCGGCTGGTCGTCCAGCGTCATCGCGGGCGAGGAGGCGCACAGGCCGAGGCAGAAGGCCGGCTCCAGCGTGAACGCGCCGTCCTTCGTGGTGCCGTGCGCGCTGCAGCCCAGACGAAGTTCCGCATGGGCCAGCAGCGCATCGGCGCCCATCGACTGGCAGGCCTCGGCGCGGCAGATCTGGATCACATGGCGGCCCGCGGGCGCGCTGCGGAAGTGGTGGTAGTAGGTGACGACGCCGTGCACCTCGGCGCGCGAGAGGTTCTGCGCCTCGGCGATCACCGGCACCGCGTGGGCGGGGATGTAGCCGAGCGCGTCCTGCACGTCGTGCAGTATCGGCAGCAGCGCGCCGGGTTCGTTCTCGTGCGCCTGCAGGATGCGCTGCACGGCGGCGAGTTCGCTCGCCTCGTGCCCCTGCTGCGCCTGCTGAACCTGTTCTTGTCTCATGGTCCGTCCGATCTGCTCCGCTGCGTGAAGCCTTCAAGGCCTTGCAGGCGGAGCTGTTTTCATCGTGGTTCGTCACGGGTTCGACGTCGCGAATTCGACGCGAATCCCGTGGTCGTCCGCTTGGGGATCAATGTCGATGAATCGGGCGTCGGGGGCCTTGACACAAGTCAATTTCCGCCGAAACAAGCACGGTGCCAATGCGCACAAACCCTGCGGGCGCGCAGGGTTTCGCAAGGACCGGGAGAACTGCCTGAAAGACCCTATCGGGCGGAGGCTTCGCGCGCCCTGCGCAGCTGCGCTTCGGCTTCTTCGTCGCCCACCTCGCCGGTGACCTTCGCGGGGCGGCCCGCGATGCGCGAACGGTCGGGAAAGACCTTGCCTTCGGTGAGCAGCGAACCGGGCTCGACGATGCATCCGCGGCCCACCACCGAGCCGTTGAGCGCGACGGTGTTCTCGCCGACGACGGCGCCGTCGCCCACGGTGCAACCGTGCAGCATCACGTGCGGGCCGACCATCACGTCGGCGCCGATGGTGAGCGGGAAACCGGGGTCGGCATGCAGCATCACGCCCGCCTCCACCTGGCTGCCGCGGCCGACGGTGATGGGCTCGTTGTCGCCGCGCAGCACCGAGTGCGCGCCGATGCTGCAGCCGGCCGCCAGCACGACCTGGCCGATCACGCTGGCGCTCTCGGCCACTCGGGCGCTGGCGTCGATGACCGGTTCATGCGCGTCAAGTCGGTAGATCGTCACTGCAAAGGCTCCTGTTCATCGGCAAAAGGCCCCGCCATCTTCATGGCGGGGCCGCGGGGGAAAGGCGGATGCCCGGATGGTACCGGCGCTGCCGCCTTCGGTGGTGTGCAGGTGTTCTATTCGGTGCTATTCGGTACGGCTGGCCTCGATGTGCCTGCGGCGCATCGGGCGCAGCACGAACCAGGCCATCAGCGCCGCGAGCGCATTGACCGCGCTGGCCGCGATGAAGACGGCCTGCCAGCTGCCTGTGGAGGCGGCCAGCACGCTCGACAGGGGCACCAGCAGCGAGGCCGTGCCCTTGGCGGTATAGAGCATGCCGGCGTTCGAGGCCGCGTACTTGGAGCCGAAGGTGTCGGCGCAGGTCGAGGGGAACAGGCTGTAGATCTCGCCCCATGCGAAGAACACGATGCCCGTGAGGATCACGAACAGCAGCGGGTTCTGGCCGTAGTGGTAGAGCATCAGGATGCCGACCGACTCGATCGCGAAGGCGATGAACATGGTCTGCTCGCGGCCGATCTTGTCCGACACCCATCCGAAGAAGGGCCGCGTGAGGCCGTTGAGCACGCGGTCGATGGCCAGTGCGAAGGTCAGCGCGGGCAGCACCAGGCCCATGATGTTGACCGGCACGTCGATGATCTTGAAGTCCTTGGCGATGGGCGCGAGCTGCGCGGTGGCCATCAGGCCGCCGGCCGCCACCATCACGAACATCGCGTACATCACCCAGAACACCGGGGAGCGCAGCACCTCGGAGGGCGCGTAGTCGCGGCGCGACTGCTGCACGGCGCGGTTGTTGGAAGCCTTGGCGTGGTCGGGCGCGCGGGTCAGGAGCCATGCGAGCAGGAACACAATGAGCCCCTGCCCGATTCCAAAATAGAGAAAGGCTGCCTCATAGCCGCTCGACTTGATCATCGCGGAGATCGGGATGATCGTGAGCGCAGAGCCCGCACCGAAGCCCGCGGCGGTCATGCCCGCTGCAAGGCCGCGCCGGTCGGGGAACCACTTGAGCGCATTGCCCACGCAGGTGCCGTAGACCGCGCCCGCGCCGATGCCGCCGATGGCCGCCGCCACGTACAGCAGCGCCAGCGAGTCGGCGAACGAGTTGAGCACCCAGCCCACGCCGCAGAGCACGCCGCCCACCAGCACCACGGGGCGTGGGCCGAAGCGGTCGACGAGGTAGCCCTCGATGGGCACCAGCCAGGTTTCGGTGAGAACGAAGATGGTGAAGGCGACCTGGATCGCGGCGCGGCTCCAGCCGTGCTTGTCGGCGATCGGATTGACGAAGAGCGTCCAGCCGTACTGCAGGTTGGCGATCATCGCCATGCAGACGATGCCTATGAGCAATTGGCCCCATCGGTACGCCTCGGATCGGGTCGCGTTGGCGCCATAGGTTTCGGACGGGGGGTACATCGCGGCGTTGGAACCTGCGATCGTGGAGGTGGGCCGAGTCATGGAGTTGTCCTTGGTGTTTTCGTTGAAATCCGACGGGCTGCCAGAGCAGAGCAATCAGTCGAGCGAACTGTGCGCATCGACGGGCGACGAGGCTTCGTTGACATCGATACACGGCATTGGAATCACCAGTTTTCTGCGCGTGAATGACTGTCGGACCGAGCGACTCAAAAACTCTTGACCTCAGTCAAGTTCACACGAATCGCGCCCTCGGCGAACCCCCGAGGTATCCCTAGCACGATGCACTGATTCCTCTCTGGAAATCGCACCGCGCGCGACGCGAACGAGAGGCCGCTGCGATGCGTGTCGAACGGCCTCTCGCGCATCGCATCAAGGAATAGAAATGGATGGAGGAATTTCGATGATTCGCGCGTGATGGTTGCGCGCCATTTTTCGATGGACGCATCGGCTCTTGCGATGTCCCTCGATGGCTTCGCGATGCGCGTCGCGCGCGGCCGATGCTCTTCCGATCGGCTCTGGCAGGGGGAACTTTCACCGCACGACGGGACCCTGTCCGACAGGGAAAAAATTGACCCAGGTCAAGAAACGCAAAAATCGCGTTTGCCCTCGTCTAGGGTAAACCCTAAAATTCAGGGTAATCCCTTCGGTCTTTCCGATTCAGTTTCAGATTCTTTTTTTGGAGCCATCAAATGAGCCACACGACCCTGAATTCCAACGCACTGCGTGCCCCCTCTTCTTCCTCGGCCGCCGGCAACGTCATGCGCGAGCTGTTCGCGGTGATGCCCATCGTGATCTTCTACAAGGCCGCTCGCGCCGCGCTGATGCAGCGCCGCTCGTCGTTCGTGCAACGCTGATCCACCGCACGCAGCAGCCAGGCAATCCCCCGCAAGGAGCGCGCGCGAGTCACTCGCCGCGCTCTTTTTCCTTGGGGCCTTCGAACGGGACGATCTGCGCGATCAGCGCGGGCCCGTCGCTCAGCAGGAACTCCTTGAAGGCCTGCGCCACCGGCGGCAGCCGCTTGCTGCGGCGATGCACCACGTACCAGTTGAGCATCAGCGGAAATCCCTGCACGTCGAGCACGCAGAGGCTGCCGGCGCGCAGCTCCTGGCTCACGGTGTGGGCAGACACGAAACTCACGCCCATGCCCGCGATCACCGCCTGCTTGATGGTCTCGGTGCTGCGTATCTCCATCGCGACGTTGATGCCGCTCAGGTCGCCGCCGAAGCCGTCCTCCATCGAGTGCCAGGTGTCGGACGCCTTCTCGCGTACCACGAAGGGCTCGCGCATCAGCCGCGCCCGCGGGATGTTTCTCTCTCGCGCCAGCGGATGACCGGGCGCCGCGACGATCACGTAAGGGTGCGGCGCAAAGGGCTGGTTGACGGTGTCCAGGTCGGTGGGTGGGCGCACCATGATCGCGAGATCCGTAAGGTTCTCCGCGATGTGGGTCAGCAGCTCCGCGCGGTTGTGGACCGTGAAGTTCAGCGTTACGCCCTGGTGGCGGCTCGCGAACTCGACCAGCAGGCGCGGAAAGAAGTAGTCGCCCGCGCTGATCACGCCCACGTTGAGCTTGCCGCCCGAGACGCCCTTGAACTGCATCATCGCGTGCTCGGCCGCCTCGAACTGCTGGATGATCGCGCGGCTGATCTGCAGCAGCTCGGTGCCCGCGGGCGTGAGGTAGATCTTCTTGCCGAACTGCTCGAAGAGCGCGTTGTCCGCATGCTCCTCGAGCTTGCGCACCTGCGTGGAGACGGCGGGCTGCGTGAGGTGCAGTTCCTCGGCCGCGCGCGAGAAGCTCAGCAGCCGCGCCACCGCCTCGAAGACCTTCATCTGGCGCAGGGTCGCGTGTTTCATCGCAGGGCCTTCGAAGCTGGGGGCGCTCAGCGCGGTATTCGGGCGACGTGCAGCAGGTTGGTGGTGCCCGACTGCCCGAAGGGCAGGCCCGCCACCACCACCACGTCGTCCCCCTCATTCGCGAAGCCCTCGGTGCGCGCCGTGCGGCATGCGCAGTCGATCATCTCCGCCACGTCGTGCACGTCGTCGACCAGCACCGCGTGCACGCCCCAGACCATCGCCATGCGCCGCGCTGCGGCCACGTCGGGCGTGAGGCTCAGGATGGGCACCGCCGGGCGCTCGCGCGCCGCGCGAAGGCTCGTGAAGCCCGACGACGTGTAGGTCACGGTGGCGGCCGGCGCGAGCAGCGAGGCCACCTGGCGCATCGAGGCGCACACCGCGTCGGCCGTGGTGGAAAGCGCCGCATCGTGCGTGGCGTCGATGCCCGTGCGGTACGACGGATCGGCCTCCACGCGCGCGATGATGCGGTCCATCATCGCGACCGCCTCCAGAGGGTACTTGCCAGAGGCCGACTCGGCCGAGAGCATCACCGCGTCGACGCCGTCGTACACGGCGGTCGCCACGTCCGACACCTCGGCGCGCGTGGGTACGGGCGAGACGATCATCGATTCGAGCATCTGCGTCGCCACCACCACGGGCTTGCCGCGCTTGCGGCACGAACGCACGATCAGCCGCTGAAGCTCCGGCACCTGCTCGGGCGGCAGCTCCACGCCGAGGTCGCCGCGCGCCACCATGATGCCGTCGCACAGCGCGACGATGGCATCCAGGTGCTCGATGGCGGCGGGCTTCTCCAGCTTGGCCATGATCCAGGCACGCGAGCCGATGATGGCGCGCGCCTCCTCGATGTCCTCGGGCCGCTGCACGAAGGAGAGCGCGACCCAGTCCACGCCCATCGAGAGGCCGAAGGCCAGGTCGTCGCGGTCCTTGGGCGTGAGCGGCGAGATCGGCAGCAGCACGCTGGGCACGTTGACGCCCTTGCGGTCGGAGATGTCCCCGCCGACCAGCACCGTGGTCTCGGCGAAGTCGGGGCCATGGCTGTCCACGCGCAGGCGCAGCTTGCCGTCGTCCAGCAGCAGCTCGGTGCCGTTGTGCAGCGCGGCGAAGATTTCGGGATGAGGCAGCGGCGCGCGGCGTGCATTGCCGCTGGCCTGGCTCATGTCGAGCCGGAAGCGCGCGCCCGCGTCGAGATGCGCCCGCCCGCCCTCGAAGGTGCCCAGGCGCAGCTTGGGCCCCTGCAGGTCGAGCAGGATGCCGATGGGCCGGCCGTGCTCCTTCTCGAGCCGGCGGATGGTCTCGATGCGGCGCGCATGGTCGTGCTGCGTGCCGTGGCTCAGGTTGAGCCGGAACACGTCCACGCCGCGCCCGAACAGCGCGCGGATGGCCTGCTCGTCGGTGGTGGCCGGGCCGAGGGTTGCGACGATCCGGGCGCTGCGCGTGCGTCTCATGGCGTCAAGCCATTTCGTGGAGTTTCACGCGGCCGCGCTGGTCTTCCATGGTGCGTGCGAGCAGCTTCACAAGGCTGTAGACGGTGTCGATGTGCGGCGTCGGCGTCTCGGTGAGCCGTGCCAGCTCGACCACGGCGCCGACCAGCGCGTCGATCTCGGGCGCGCGGCCCGCTTCCACGTCCTGCAGCATCGAGGTCTTGTGCTTGCCGACCTTCTCCGCGCCCGCGATGCGCTTCTCCAGCGTCACGCGGAATTCGATGCCGAGCTTGTGTGCGACGGCCTGGGCCTCGCGCATCATTGCCGCGGCGAGCTCGCGCGAAGGCGGGTACTGGCAGATGTCCACGAGCGTGGAATGCGCGAGGCTGCTGATCGGGTTGAAGGTGAGGTTGCCCCACAGCTTGAGCCAGATCTCGGCGCGGATGTTGTCGAGCACCGGCGCCTTGAAACCCGCGCCGGTGAAGCAGGCCGACACGCGCTCGACGCGCTCGCTGGCCGAGCCGTCGAGCTCGCCCACCGGAAAGCGGTCGCCCTCGATGTGCCTGACCACGCCGGGCGCGATGAGCTCCGAAGCCGGATACACCACGCAGCCGATCACCCGCTGCGCCGGGATCTTCGCCGCGAGCGTTCCCGATGGGTCGACGCTGCGCACCGGCGTGCCTTCGAGCGTGCCGCCATGCTTGTGGAAGTACCAGTACGGGATGCCGTTCTGCATGGTCACGACCACCGTGTCTGGCCCGAAGAGCTTCGGCACGTCGTTGGCCACGGCCTCGACCTGGTGGGCCTTCATCGCGAGCACCACGATGTCCTGCGGGCCCGTCTCGTCGTAGCGGTCGGTGGCCTTCACGTTGCGCGCCACCTGTTCCTCGCCTTCGGCCGAGACCAGCCTGATGCCGTTGCGGCCTATGGCTTCGAGGTTGGCGCCCCGCACGATGAACGTGACGTCCTCGCCGGCCAGCGCGAGTTTCGCGCCGACCAGCCCGCCGATGGCGCCTGCGCCGATGATTGCAATCTTCATGTCGTCGATCCCCAAGAGTTGAATTCCTTGCGCGACCCTTCGGCTGCGTTCAGCCGAAGCGGTTGCTGAGCTTTCCGATGCCGCCGATCTCGATTTCGACGAGGCTGCCGGGCTTCATGGAGCCGACGCCGATCGAGGTGCCGCAGAGGATCACGTCGCCGCGGTGCAGCGTCATGTCCTGCGAGATGAGGCTCACGAGCTGCTGCACCGAAAAGCGCATGTCGCTGATCGGGTAGTTCTGCCGCTGCTCGCCGTTGAGCGTGGTGGTCACGGTGAGCGTGGCGGGATCGAGGCCGGTGGCCACCACCGGGCCCATGGGGCAGAAGGTGTCGAAGCCCTTGGCGCGCACCCACTGCGCGAAAGACGCGTCGCGGTTGAGGATGTCGGCCACGGTGACGTCGTTGGCGCAGGTGTAACCGAACACGTGGTCGAGCGCGTCGGCTTCGGAGACGGCGGTGGCGGTCTTGCCGATGACGATGCCGAGCTCGCCCTCGAACACCACCTTGCCGTCGCACAGCGGCTTGCGGATGGGCGCGCCGGGCGCGAGGTACGAGTTGGGCGTCTTCAGCAGGTACAGCGGCTCGGCCGGCACCGGCAGGCTCAGCTTGGCGCCCAGCGCGTGGAAGTTGTTCCACAGCGCGATCACCTTGGTCGGCTCGGTGGGCGTGAGCAGCTGCAGCCCTGCGAGCGCGAACACGCGGCCCGTGGGCTCGGAGCTGCCGAACATGTCTCCCTGCCGCTCGTGCACCGCATCGCCCTCGAGCGTGCCGAAGCCGATGCCGCCCGCGTGCTCGAAGCGGACCCATTTCGTCATCTGCTGCTGTTCCATGTTGTTGTCGTCTTTCTGGATATTGAGGATTCGGGTCCGCCGCCGTTCGATCGGTCAGTCGAACGGCAGGTAGTCGGGCACCACGAGCGAGGCGAGCAGCTTTCCCATGTCCGCCGGATTGCGCGTGACGTGGATGCCGCACTCCTTCATTACCGCGAGCTTTTCCTGCGCGGTGCCGCGGCCTCCGGAGACGATGGCGCCCGCATGGCCCATGCGCTTGCCGGGCGGTGCGCTGGCGCCGGCGATGAAGCCGACCACGGGCTTGGTCATGTGGTCGCGTATCCAGCGCGCGCACTGCTCCTCGGCGTCGCCGCCGATCTCGCCGACCATGATCACGGCGTCGGTGCGCGGGTCGTCGTTGAACATCTTCAGCACGTCGATGTGCCGCAGCCCGCCGACCGGGTCGCCGCCGATGCCCACCACCGTCGACTGCCCGATGCCGAAGCTCGCCAGCTGGCTCGCGGCCTCGTAGGTCAGCGTGCCGGAGCGCGAGACGACGCCGATGCGCCCGCGCTGGTGGATGTGGCCGGGCATGATGCCGATCTTGATCTCGCCGGGCGTGATGAGCCCCGGGCAGTTGGGCCCCAGCAGCAGCGTCTTGCGGCCCTGCATGCGGTGGCGCGTGCGGATCATGTCGCGCACCGGGATGCCCTCGGTGATGCAGATGACGAGGTCGAGCTCGGCATCGACGGCCTCGTCGATGGCGGCGGCCGCGAAGGCCGGCGGCACGTAGATCACGGAGACGGTCGCGCCGGTCTCGGCCTTGGCTTCCTTCACCGTGCCGAAGATCGGGATGCCCGCCATCGACTGGCCGCCCTTCATCGGATTCACTCCCGCCACGAAGCAGTGCCTGCCGTTGCCGTATTCGAGGCAGGCCTGCGTGTGGAACTGGCCCGTCCTGCCGGTGATGCCCTGCGTGATGACGCGGGTGTGCTTGTCGATCAGGATGGACATGCGGCAATCTCCATCGGCTGTTGCTGGAAACAGGAGCGGTTCATCGCGGGCGCTCCCAGTTGCTGGCCGCGCCGATGGCGCGCTGCGCGGCCTCGGCCATGTCGTCGGCGTTGATGATCGACAGGCCCGACTGCGCGAGGATGGTCCGGCCCAGGTCCTCGTTGGTGCCTTTCATGCGCACGATCAGCGGCACCTTGAGGCCGGTCTCGCGCACCGCGTCGACCACGCCATGCGCGATCACGTCGCACTTCATGATCCCGCCGAAGATGTTGACCAGCACGGCCTTGAGCCTCGGGTTGCGCAACATCAGCCGCACGGCCTCGGCCACCTTGTCGGCCGTCGCGCCGCCGCCCACGTCGAGGAAGTTGGCGGGCTCGCCGCCGTAGAGCTTGATGGCGTCCATCGTCGCCATCGCGAGGCCCGCACCGTTGACCAGGCAGCCGATGTCGCCGTCGAGCGCGATGTACGAGAGCCCGGCGTCCGAGGCCTCGATCTCCAGCGGGTCTTCCTCCTCGAGGTCGCGCATCGCGACGATGTCGGGCTGGCGGAAGAGCGCGTTGTCGTCGAAGTCGAACTTGGCGTCGAGTGCGATCACGCGGCCGTCGCGGGTGAGCACCAGCGGGTTGATCTCGGCCAGCGAGGCGTCGCTGCCGTCGAAGGCCTGCCAGAGGTTCTGCATCAGCACGCGCGCCTGCACCACCGCGCGGTCGGCAATGCCGATGCGTCGCGCGATGCCGTCCGCCTCGGCCACGCCGAGGCCGGTGTCGGGGTTGATGAAGAGCCGGTGGATCTTCTCGGGCGTGCGCGCGGCCACTTCCTCGATGTCCATGCCGCCTTCGCTGGAGGCCATCAGCGCCACGCGCTGCGAGTTGCGGTCGACCACGAAGCCCAGGTAGAGCTCCTTGTCGATCTCCACGCTTTCTTCCACCAGCAACTGCTTCACCACGCGGCCTTCGGGGCCGGTCTGCGGCGTCTGCAGCGTCATGCCGAGCATCTGGCCGGCGTGGCGCCGCACCTCGTCCACCGACCAGGCCTGCTTCACGCCGCCGCCCTTGCCACGGCCGCCCGCGTGGATCTGCGCCTTGACCACCCAGGCGCGCCCACCGATGCGGCTGGCGGCTTCGGCGGCCTCGTCGGGCGAGCGGCAGACGAAGCCGCGAGGCGTTGCCACGCCGTATTGGCGCAGCACTTCCTTGCCCTGGTATTCGTGGATGCTCATGGCCGCAATTACCTGAAATCGTTAATTGAAATTCAGGCGCCCAGCTCGACGCCGTGGCTTTCGGCCCAATTGAAATAGCTCGACGAAGCCATTTCGCGCTTGCGGTGGATTTCCTTCTTCTGCTCGATGGCCACGGCGAGGAATTCCGCGTCGTAGGCCTTCAGCAAATGCGGCTGCTCGGTCTTCAGGTAATGGCCGATGCGCGTATTGGCGTCCTCGCCCAGGCCCATCAGGCGGTCATAGGTCTCGCCGTCCCAGTACCAGCGCAGCCCCAGCTCGAAGAAGGCGGCGTTGTAGGCATTGCGCTCGATCTCGTCGCGCCAGTATTGGATGGGTGACTGGTTTTCCATGATCTTCTCCTTGAATGAATGCCGGATCGATGAATAAGACGGGCAATTCCGGCGAGTTCAAAATGTAGAAGCGATGGACGATAAATAAAAATTAAATGAATTTATAAAAACCATTCATTGCAGGTTATGGATGGAAATTCCGAAATTCCAGCCAGATCGACAACCGGCAATTGATTCGAATCCGGGCGCGCAGGCGCCCTCCGCGCTGCCCGCGAACAGGCAGCGCGCCAGGAAAAAGGAAAACGGCAAGAGGCGGCGGCCCGCGCCGCCGGGCTTCAGATCACGCGTTCGGCCCGCAGGGTCGCCAGGGCGTCCGCGTCGTAACCGAGCTGCCTGAGCACTTCCTCGGTGTGTTCGCCGAGCAGCGGCGAGCGCGTCACCACCGTCGGGCTGTCGGACATCTTGATGGGGTTGCCCACCGTCAGGTACTTGCCGCGCACCGGGTGGTCGACCTCGACGATGGTGCCGGTCTCGCGCAGCGACTCGTCCGCGGCGATCTCCTTCATCGAGAGGATCGGCCCGCACGGAATGTCGTACTCGTTGAGGATGTCCATGGCCTCGAACTTGGTCTTGGTCATGGTCCACTGCTCGATGCGCGCGAAGATCGGCTTCAGGTGCAGCAATCGCGCCGCCGGCGTGGCGTAGGCCTCGTCGGTGATCCAGCCTTCCTCGCCGATGACCTTGCACACCGCCGGCCACACGGCCGCCTGCGTGATGAAGTAGATGTAGGCGTTGGGGTCGGTCTCCCAGCCCTTGCACTTGAGAATGGAGCCGGGCTGGCCGCCGCCCGATGCGTTGCCCGCGCGCGGCACCGCGTCGCCGAACTTGCCGTCGGGGTACTGCGGGTACTCGTGCATGGTGCCGGTGCGCTCCAGCCGCTGCTGGTCGCGCATCTTCACGCGGCACAGGTTGAGCACCGCGTCCTGCATCGGCGCGAGCACCTGCTGGCCGCGCCCGGTGCTGTTGCGCTGGAAGAGCGCCGCGAGGATGCCCAGCGCCAGGTGCAGCCCGGTGCCGCTGTCGCCGATCTGCGCGCCGGTCACGAGCGGCGGGCCGTCCTCGAAGCCGGTGGTGGAGGCCGCGCCGCCCGCGCACTGGGCCACGTTCTCGTAGACCTTGCAGTGCTCGTACTTGCCGGGGCCGAAGCCCTTGACCGAGGCGACGATCATGCGCGGGTTGAGCTTCTGGATGTGGGCCCATGTGATGCCCATGCGGTCGAGCGCGCCGGGCGCGAAGTTCTCGACCAGCACGTCGCAGGTCTTGATGAGGCTGTCGAGAACCTCCTTGCCCTTGGGGTTCTTGGTATCCAGCGTGATCGAGCGCTTGTTGTGGTTCAGCATCGTGAAGTAGAGGCTGTCCGCGCCGGGAATGTCGCGCAGCTGGCCGCGCGTGGCGTCGCCTTCGCCGGCGCGCTCGACCTTGATCACGTCGGCGCCGAACCAGGCCAGAAGCTGGGTGCAGGTGGGGCCCGACTGCACGTGGGTGAAGTCGAGGATGCGCACGCCCTCGAGTGCTTGGCTCATTGACTGTCTCCTTCTCTGATCATCGTGGCTTCGACTTCTACCAGACGGGCGCGGAGTTTGCGCTCCTCGGCGAAGCGGGCTGTCTCGTCGCGCACGATGGCGACGATGCCCGTGACTTGGTGATCGGCGGAGAACAGCATCGAAACCGTGAAGGCGATCGAAAGGGTGCGACCGTCCTTGTGCAGCGCGGGAACGCGCAGCAGGTCGGCGCCGTACTTGGTGACGCCGGTTTCCATGGTCTTGTGGTAGCCGTCCCAGTGCCGCTGGCGCTGCCTCTGCGGAATGATCAGGTCGAGTGACTGGCCGAGTGCCTCGGCCTCGCTGAAGCCGAAGATGCGTTCGGCGGCGCGGTTCCACAGCGTGATCGCGCCCTGCGCGTCGCACACCATGATCGCATCGCCGGCGCCTTCGACGAGCTGCTTGAAATCGACATTCGCTTGCATGTGAACCTCCGGCGCTTCGTTCAATCCAGGCCAGGCTCCCGCAGCAGCCTCCCCCAGTTCCAGGGACACCGCGGAACCGGCTCCGCCGGGCCGCAGGTGTCGCCCCCTGGAGGGGGTTGGCGCTGCCACACGAAGTGGACAAGCCTGGGGGTGGGCTTCTACACCGCCTTGGCGGCGTGCAGGCCGGCGATCTGATCCTGGCTGTAGCCGAGCTCCGCCAGCACCTCGTCGGTGTGCTCGCCCAGCAGGGGCGACGCGGTGACTTCGGGCTTGAGGTCAGAGAACTTGATCGGGCTGCCGATGGTCCAGTAAGTGCCGCGCTCCTTGTGCGGGACTTCGACGATCGAGCCGCTCTTGCGCAGCGACTCGTCGTGCAGCAGTTCCTTCATCGAGAGCACCGGGGCGCACGGAATGTCGTACTTGCGGAAGATGTCCACCGCCTCGAACTTGGTCTTGTCCTTGATGAAGTCCTCGATGGTGGCGAAGATCTGCTCGATGTGCGGCTGGCGGGCCTTGGCCGTCATGTAGTCGGGGTCGGTCTTCCACTCGGGCTTGCCCAGCGCCTCGCAGATCGGCTCCCAGGCGTGGCCCTGCACCGTGAAGTAGATGTACGCGTTGGGGTCGGTCTGCCAGCCCTTGCACTTCAGTATCCAGCCGGGCTGGCCGCCGCCGCCGGCGTTGCCGCCGCGCGGCACGACCTTGTCGGCGAACGCGCTCATCTCGTGCGGGTACTGCGGGTATTCCTCGAGGTAGCCCACGCTGTCCAGGCGCTGCTGGTCGCGCATCTTCACGCGGCACAGGTTGAGCACGGCGTCCTGCATCGAGCAGGCCACCTTCTGGCCCTTGCCGGTCTGCTGGCGGCCGATGATGGCCGTCAGGATGCCGATGGCCAGGTGCATGCCGGTGTTGGAGTCGCCCAGCGCCGCCGCCGAGATGGTCGGCACGGAATTGCCGCCCTTCCACCAGCCGGTGGTGGAGGCCGCGCCGCCGGCGCACTGCGCCACGTTCTCGTACACCTTCAGGTCCTCGTAGTGGTGGCCTTCGCTGAAGCCCTTGACCGAGGCGACGATCATCTTGGGGTTCAGCTCCTGGATGCGCTCCCAGGTGAAGCCCATGCGGTCGAGCGCGCCGGGGCCGAAGTTTTCCACCAGCACGTCGGATTCGCGGATCAGCTTCTCCAGCACGGCCTTGCCCTCGGGCTTCTTCGTGTCCAGCGTGATCGAGCGCTTGTTGCTGTTGAGCATGGTGAAGTAGAGCGCGTCGACGTCGGGGATGTCGCGCAGCTGCGAGCGCGTCACGTCGCCCGCGCCGGGACGCTCCACCTTGATCACGTCGGCGCCGAACCAGGCCAGCATCTGCGTGCATGCGGGACCGGCCTGCACGTGCGTGAAGTCGATGATCTTGATGCCGTTGAGGGGCTTGTTGCTCATTGGGATATCTCCTTGAATGAAACGGAACGCGGGTTACTTCTTCTTCGCCGTGGCGGGGTTCAGGCTCGTGATGCGGCCGCTCTCGGTGCCCGCCGTCTCGTCGATGACGGCGTTGATGAGGGTCGGGCGGCCCGAGGCGACGGCCTCGGCCAGGGCCTTCTGCAGCTCGTCGGCGGTGGTGGCGTTCACGCCCACGCCGCCGAAGGCTTCCATCAGCTTGTCGTAGCGGGCGTTCTTGACGAACACGGTGGGCGCCACGTCGCTCGTGCCGCTGGGGTTCACGTCGGTGCCGCGGTAGACGCCGTTGTTGTTGAAGACGATCACGCAGACCGGCAGGTTGTAGCGGCAGATGGTTTCCACCTCCATGCCGCTGAAGCCGAAGGCACTGTCGCCCTCGATGGCGATCACCGGCTTGCCCGTGACCACGGCCGCGGCCACGGAGAAGCCCATGCCGATGCCCATGATCCCCCAGGTGCCCACGTCCAGGCGCTTGCGCGGCTCGTACATGTCGACGATGCTGCGCGCGAAGTCCAGCGTGTTGGCGCCCTCGTTGACGACGATGGCGTCGGGCCGCGCCTTCACCTGGTCGCGGATCACGCTCAGCGCGCTGTGGAAGTTCATCGGCGAGGGCCGCGCGGCCAGCGTGGCGGCCATCTTCGACAGGTTCTTGTCCTTGCGCTCGGCGATCGCGCCGGTCCACTCGGCCGGCGGCCTGGCCCACTTCGCGTCGATGCCGGCCAGCAGCGCCGCCACGCAGGAGCCGATGTCGCCGATCACCGGCGCCTCGATGGCGACGTTGCTGTCGATCTCGGTCGGGGCGATGTCGATCTGGATGAATCGCTTGGCGCCCTTCTCCTGAGCCCAGGTCTTGCCCTTGCCGTGCGAGAGCAGCCAGTTCAGGCGCGCGCCGATCAGCACCACCACGTCGGCTTCCTGCAGCACGTAGGAGCGCGCGGCCGATGCCGACTGCGCGTGCGTGTCGGGCAGCAGGCCCTTGGCCATGGACATCGGCAGGTAGGGAATACCCGTCTTCTCGACCAGCGCGCGGATGTCGGCGTCGGCCTGCGCGTAGGCGGCGCCCTTGCCGAGCAGGATCAGCGGACGCTTGGCGCCCTTGAGCAGTTCGAGGGCGCGGTTCACCGCGTCGGCAGCGGGGATCTGGCGCGGCGCGGCGTCCACCACCTTGATGAGCGAGGCCTTGCCGGCGGCCGCTTCCATGGTCTGCGCGAAGAGCTTGGCCGGCAGGTCGAGGTAGACGCCGCCCGGACGGCCCGAGAGCGCGGCGCGGATGGCGCGCGCGATGCCCACGCCGATGTCCTGCGCGTGCAGCACGCGGAAGGCGGCCTTGCACAGCGGCTTGGCGATGGCCAGCTGGTCCATCTCCTCGTAGTCGCCCTGCTGCAGGTCGACGATCTCGCGCTCGCTGGAGCCGCTGATGAGGATCATCGGGAAGCAGTTGGTGGTGGCGTTGGCAAGCGCGGTCAGGCCGTTGAGGAAGCCGGGCGCCGACACGGTCAGGCAGATGCCGGGCTTCTGCGTGAGGAAGCCGGCGGCCGCCGCCGCGTTGCCGGCGTGCTGCTCGTGGCGGAAGGAGATCACGCGCAGCCCTTCGGCCTGGGCCATGCGCGTGAGGTCGGTGATCGGAATGCCGGGCAGGCCGAAGATGGTGTCGATGCCGTTGAGCTTGAGGGCATCGATGACGAGGTGGAAGCCGTCGATGGTCTCGCCCTCGGGCGCGTTGTCTTCCGTCACGCTCTTGAGCGCGCGCACCACCGCGTCGCCGTCGGCGTCACGGGTTTTCGCGGACTTGAGGGCTTCGCTCAGCGTGGTGGTCGCCTCTTTCTCTGTTCTGACTGAAGACATGTCTCTCCTTCTGCATGGGTGAATGGCCGAGGCCCGAGCCGCGACTATGATTCGGGCCAAACTTTCGGCCGTTGACCTCGGTCAACTTTCCCGAAAACGGCGCCGGCCCCGATGACCGGCGCCGGCAGCGAAATCGAGCAAGACGGTGACCATGACGACGTTGGAAAACCATCCGGAGAAGAACATCATTCGCGCCCAGCTGCGGCAGAACGTGCTTCTCAAGGACCTGAGCGAAGCCGACCGCGCGGAGCTCGAGGCACACCTGGTCATCGTGGACGGCAACAAGGGCGAGTTCCTGCTGCACCAGGGCGTGCGGGAGATGGAGCAGTACTTCATCCTCGACGGCATCCTCAAGCGGGTGGTGAGCAACCCGGAGGGCAAGGAAATGATCCTTCGCTTCGCCGACGAGAACGACATGGAGACGAGCTACGCCGCGCTGCGGCTGGGCACGCCCACGCCCTACGGCATCGTCTGCGTGACCAAGGCGCGGGTGGCGAGCCTGCCGCTGAAGGAGTGGATCGCCTTTCTGAACAGGCATCCCGAGACCAAGGAGCTGTTCGAGTTCCTCGTGATGCGCGGCATGAGCGAGATCATGGCGCACACGATCACGCTGCACCTGCTCGACGCCGCCGGGCGCGTGCACCGCTTCATGCGCAAGCACCCGGAACTGGAAGACCGGATTCCGAGCAAGGAACTGGCTTCTTATTTGAATCTGTCTGCGGAAACCCTTAGCCGGCTTCGCAAACGCGGGAAGATCTGAGCCCGTCTTGCTCCCTCCCCCTCTGGGGGAGGGCTGGGGTGGGGGCACGGGGCGCATCAAGGGCCGCCAGCGTATCTACCGCCGACTGCCCCCATCCCCACCTTCCCCCAGAGGGGGAAGGAGCAAAGCCTAAGTCTGCTTCGCCGAAGCAAAGCGCCGCGTGCTGGCCATCAGCCTCAGCTGGTTGTGCACGCCGCTCACGCCCGAGACCTCGGCCGCGACAGCCTCGGCCTGCGCCCGCTCGTCGGAATTCAGCACGATTCCGCGCAGCAGCAGTTCGCCATGATTCGCGGTGATCGTCACGTTGATGTCCCGCGTCGCCTCGTGCTCCTTCAGCGCCGCGCGCACGCGCGCCTCCAGCGCCATGTTGGCGAGCAGCGCGCGCGAGGCCGGTGTTTCGGCGAACTCGGGGCGGTTCACCATCAGCCGGATCTGCTCGACGCAGCTCTCGACAGAAAGGCGGTCGGTGTTGAGCACCAGGTCGTAGAGCACCGGGTCGCCCCAGGTCACGCCGAACTGCGCGTGCATGCGGGCGGCGTGCGCCTGGTCGCTGCGGCGGATCTCGGCTTCGGCGAACTCGGCGTCGTCGGTCTCGAGGTCGCCCATCAGCCATTCGACGCGCTTCTTCATCGAGCGCGTGATGCGCACGCACGCCACGTGCGGCACCGGCCGCAGCAGGCAGGTGGCGCCCCAGCCGCGCAGCACCACGTTGCCGCGGTCGGCCAGCGCGAAGAGTTCTTCGGCGGTGTAGAGCGCCACGCTGCGCCGGTCGGTGGTGAGGCGTTCCACCAGGCCTGCCTTGCCGCTGCGCAGCCGGCCGATGAGGCTGGTAGAGACCTGCATGCGGTCCGCGACGTGCTCGATGACCTCGTGGCGCATCACGGCGAGGCCCAGCGTTTCGGCGAGTTTCAGCGAAACATCCTTCGCGAGGGAGCCCATCTCCTGGGTCAGTGCGATCACTGGCATGTGCTGGCCTCCTTCGTCAATCCACCGGCCGTTCGACGGCGAACTCGTCGGCCTTCTTCGGCTTCCTGACGAACGCCAGCGCCTTGGAGATCAGCGGCCAGAACAGCAGCACCAGCGCCAGCGTGGTGATGGTGCCCACCAGCGGGTTGGAGAACATCACCATCACGTCGCCCTGCGACACCAGCATGGCCTGGCGGAAGGAGTCTTCCGCCTTGTCGCCGAGCACCAGCGCCAGCACCAGCGGCGCGAGCGGGAAGTCGAGCTTCTTGAAGAGATAGCCCAGCACGCCGAATCCCAGCATGAACCAGATGTCGAGCATCGCGTTGTGCACGGTGTAGGCGCCGATGGCGCAGATCACGATGATCACCGGCGCGATGATCGAGAACGGAATGCGCAGGATCGATGCGAAGAGCGGCACGGTGCTCAGCACCACGATCAGCCCGACGATGTTGCCGAGGTACATGCTGGCGATGAGGCCCCAGACGAAGTCCTTCTGCTCCACGAAGAGCAGCGGCCCGGGCTGCAGGCCCCAGATCAGCAGGCCGCCCAGCAGCACCGCGGCGGTGGGCGAGCCGGGAATGCCCAGCGCCAGCATCGGCAGCAGCGCGCTGGTGCCGGCCGCGTGCGCGGCGGTCTCGGGCGCGACCACGCCTTCCGTCTCGCCGGTGCCGAACTTGGCGCCCTTCTTCGACATCTTCTTGGCGAGGCCGTAGGCCATGAAGGAAGCCGGCGTGGCACCGCCGGGCGTGATGCCCATCCAGATGCCGATGAGCGAGCTGCGGATGGAGGTCATCCAGTACCTGGGCAGCTGCTTCCAGGTCTGCCACACCACCTTCGGATCGATCTTGGCGCTCTTGCCGGAGAACTTCAGGCCCTCCTCCATCGACAGCAGGATCTCGCCGATACCGAACAGGCCGATCACCGCGATCAGGAAGTCGAAGCCGCGCATCAGCTCGGGCTGGCCGAAGGTCAGGCGCAGCTGGCCGGTGACGGTGTCCATGCCCACGCTGGCGAGCGCGAAGCCCAGCGCCATCGACGCGAGGATCTTGAAGGGCGAGCCCTTGCCCATGCCGACGAAGCTGCAGAAGGTCAGCAGGTACACCGCGAAGAATTCGGGCGAGCCGAACTTGAGCGCGAACTTGGCGACCAGCGGCGCGAGGAAGGTGATCATCACCACCGCAAGGAACGCGCCCACGAAGGAGGACGTGAACGCGGTGGTGAGCGCCGCGCCCGCCTGCCCGTTCTGCGCCATCGGGTAGCCGTCGAAGGTGGTGGCCACCGACCATGGTTCGCCGGGGATGTTGAACAGGATCGAGGTGATGGCCCCGCCGAAGAGCGCTCCCCAGTAGATGCACGACAGCATGATGATGGCCGAGGTCGGCGACATCGTGAAGGTGAGCGGCAGCAGGATCGCCACGCCGTTGGCGCCGCCGAGCCCCGGCAGCACGCCGATCAGCACGCCGAGGATGATGCCGAGGAACATCAGGCCGATGTTCATCGGCGAGAGGATCACGTAGAAGCCCTGCATCAGGGCACTGATTTCTTCCATTTCGCTTGTGCTCCTTGGGTCGGGTTCAGTAGCCGAGGAATCGAAGCGGATCGAGCGCGCCCTTGAACAGCGGCACCTTGAACCAGACCTCGAACATGCAGAAGAAGAGCGCGTTCACGGCCAGCGCGGCGAACACGCTCTTGAACCACGCGTACTTGCCCAGCACCATCATGAAGAGCGCGATGTAGATCGCCGACGCCACGTAGATGCCGAGGAAGGAAATCGCCAGCACGTAGACCGTGGCCGGCACCAGCACCGACAGCACGCGCCTGAGCTGCACCGAGTCGACGAAGACCGCGGTGTTGCGGTTCTTGCCCAGCAGCGACTGGTAGAGGATGCCGGCGCCCGAGATCGTGATGATCACGCCGATGAAGAACGGGAAGTAGCCCGCGCCGGGGCCGTCGGTGGTCCAGCCGGCGCCGAGCTTGCGCGCCTCGAAGACCACCACCAGGCCGATGACCAGCAGCGCCACGGCCACCGCCGCTTCTACGAGGTGGGTGGAGATGCCCGTGCGCGCCGGGCCCCCGGATGATTCGTCGTGCTCCATGGAGCCCCCATCGTGGTTGTTTGAAAAAAGAAGGAATGCGGCGTGCGCCCGCGGCGCACGCGCCCGCTGCCGCGAGGCGCGGCAGTCGGCCGTCGGCGGTCTGCCCGCCTACTTGTTGCTCGCGAGGAAGCCCGCGTCGGACATCAGCGTGCGGTGCGTGGTCTCGGCCTCGGCGAGCCACTTCGCGAAGGCGTCGCCGGTCATGAAGGTCGGGTTGAAGGCGCCCTTCTCCATGTACTCCTTCCACTCCGGCGTGGCCGCCACCTTGGTCAGCAGGTCCTTGTAGAAGGCGAGCTGGTCGGGGGTGACGCCCGGCGGCATGAAGATGCCGCGCAGCATCGTGTACCTGGTGGGCACGCCCGCTTCCTTGCAGGTGGGGATGTCGTTCCACGACTGTGTGTCGGTGACCTTGGCCTTGAAGGGCATGCGCTCGTCGTCGAACACGCACAGCGCGCGCAGCTTGCCCGCGCGCCACTGCGCCACCGCCTCGATCGGGTTGTTCACCGTCGACTGCACGTGCCCGCCCACCAGCTGCACCGCCACCTCGCCGCCGCCCTTGAACGGCACGTAGATGAATTTGGTGCCGGTGGCCTTCTCGAGCGCGACCGTGATGATCTGGTCTTCCTGCTTCGAGCCGGTGCCGGCCATCTTGAACTTGTTCGGCCCCGCGGTCTTCACCGCCGCGACGTACTCGCCCGCGCTCTTGTAGGGCTCGGAGGCGTTGGTCCACAGCACGAACTGGTCGAGCGCCAGCATCGCGACCGGCGTCATGTCCTTCCAGTTGAAGGGCACGCCCGTGGCCATCGGCGTGGTGAACAGGTTCGACAGCGAGATGACGATCTTGTGCGGATCGCCCTTTGCCTCCTTCACCGCCAGGAAGCCCTCGGCGCCCGCGCCGCCGGACTTGTTGACGACGATCAGCGGCTCCTTCATCAGCTTGTACTTGATGACGATGCCCTGCAGCAGCCGTCCCATCTGGTCGGCGCCGCCGCCGGTGCCGGCGGGAATCACGAACTCCACCGGCTTGGTGGGTTCCCATGCGAAGGCAGGCGCGGCACCGGTCGCCAGCGCCATCGCGGCGGTTGTCGTGGCAAGAACGGCAGTCGCGCGGCTCAGAACATTCAAGGCGATCTTCTTCATCAGGTTGTCTCCTGTGTAGTGATTTCGCTCTTTTTTGTTCTTGAATCTGAGCAGAGATGCGAACGGGCACGATGGTGCGCGCCGGCGATTCGAGGCGGCTTGATCGCGGTCAACTTTTTGCAGATTTCGTATCGGGGTAAGCCCGCGCTGGCGATGCGCGAGGGGCCGGGCGCGGCCCCGGCCGGGACTGTCATCGCGAACCCTATAAAATCGCGGGCGCACCGCGGCTCGCCGCTTCGTGCATCCCCATCCGGTCTTCGTAGTTCAATGGATAGAACGGGGTCCTCCTAAGACTCAGATACAGGTTCGATTCCTGTCGAAGGCACCACCAGATCGCCAAGTCGTTGAATCGCAACGGCTTTTCAAGACCCCAGGCAGGCCCGGCGCAAGCCCCGCCCACACGCGGGTCCGGGTCAACGACCAGTCACACGCCCTCGGTCTAATCCGCGCGTGACATCAGACGCCCACCTTCTCCTCCCCTCCTCCGGCTCCCGCAACATCCTCGGTCGCCGCCTCCTGTTCACCTTCTCGGCCGTCTTGCTGCTGACCCTCGCGGGCTCCGGCATCGGCATCCGTTCGCTCGCCAAGGTCGACGAGGCCACGCGCGAAGCCATCCAGCAGCGCGGCGTGTCGGAGCGCATCGTGGCCGACGCCTACCGCCTGCAGGCGATCAATGCCGAGCGCTACAAGGCGATGGCGCTGAGCTCCGAACCCGAGGTCGGCGAGATTCTTGCGGCGGACATCCGCGCAACCGCCGCCAGTTACGACGAACTGATCAAACAGCTCGACCAGCGGTTGCACCACGAGGCCGACCGCGCATTGCTCGCGCAGGCCGACGCCGCCGCCAGGGACTTCGCGGGCGCCGTCAAGGAACTGATCGCCGCGCGCGACTCGGGCCTCACCGAGCGCATCCGCAACGTGTACGCGCAGCGCTTCCAGCCCAGTTCGGCCGCGCTGCTGGCCGCCGTTTCCAGGCTCGCGCAATCGCAGCGGCTGGCCATCGACGTGGCAGGCGAGCACGTCGCCGAGCTGAGCGCCTCGGCGCGCATTGCGCTGGTGCTGTTCAGCGTGGCCGCGCTGCTGCTGGGCGGTGTGCTGGCGCTGGGGCTGATGCGCAGCATCGGCAGGCCGATCAGGCTCGCGAGCGACACAGCCGGACGCGTGGCCACCCTCGACCTGCGCCAGGACATCGAGGGCCACTCCCGCGACGAGGCGGGCCAGATGCTGCAGGCGCTGGGCGCCATGCAGGGCGCGCTGCGCGAACTGGTGCAGCGCGTGCGCGAGTCGGTGCAGAACGTGCGCACGGCGGCCGCCGAGATCGCGCACGGCAACTCGGAACTCTCGGCACGCACCGAAGGCGCCGCGGCCAGCCTGCAGCAGACGGCGGCGGCGCTCGGGCAGGTCATGCACAACGCGCAGCAATCGAGCACGGCCGCCGGCGAGGCCGAACGCATGGCCGGGGCCGCCGCCACGGTCGCAGCGCAGGGCGGCGAGGCGGTGTCCCAGGTGGTGAGCACCATGCAGGACATCCGGCGCGAGTCGCACAGGGTGGCCGACATAACCGGCGTGATCGACGCCATCGCCTTCCAGACGAACATCCTGGCGCTCAATGCCGCGGTCGAGGCTGCGCGGGCCGGCGACGCGGGACGCGGCTTCGCGGTGGTCGCGTCCGAGGTGCGGCAGCTGGCCACGCGATCGGCCGCGGCTGTCCGCGAGATCAAGAGCCTGATCGAGAACTCGGTGCAGCGCATCGAGTCGGGCACCGCGCTCGCCGACGACGCTGGCCGCACGATGGGGCGCATCGTCGCTTCCATCGGCCAGGTCGCCGACACGGTCGGCGCCATCACGATGGCGACGCAGTCGCAGGTGCAGGACATCGCCCAGATCGACGCCGCCGTCGCCCGGCTGGACGAAATGACGCAGAAAAACGCGGCCATGGTCGAGGAATCGGCCGCCGTATCGGAAAGCCTGCGCGACCAGGCCCGCAACCTGGACACGCTCATCAGCCAGTTCGTGCTGCCCGGCGACGTACCGCGCGACGCACTGCCCTCGGCACCGCGCCGCGACTTCTCCCGCAACATCCCGGTGTCGCCGCGGCTGCGGCCCGCGGCCTGATCCGCGGCCGGGCAGCTGCTTGCGCCCCGGCCTTCGTTACGTACTGACAAGGTAACAGCGCTACGTAACAAGTGCCGAAGTGCGTCCGCCCGGCGCTTTCATCACGGCATGGCTCCGGCAAAAATCTCCATGTAAATCAACAGTTTGCGCGCACCTTGCCCAACGCCGGCGCCTGCGCAAAAAAGCGGCACACAAGTTGCCCCGTCAGCCACTCCCACTACCGAGGAGGCTGCCATGGCGGATGCCAACACAACGATTTCTTCGATCGCCGGAGGCGCCGACAGCAGTGCCGCCACGCCGGTGATCCTCGCGCAGGCGACGGTCCGGCCGGTCGCTCCCATGGGGGCGGCCACCGCCGCCTCGGCAACACCGGCTGCGGCGCCGGCCGGCATCGGGTCGCTGTCGAATGCGACGCCCGGCACGGTCGTCATGCGCGACGGCGTGGCGATTCCGGTGTCCGGCAACCAGACGCTGATGGCCGGCGACCGCGTGATCGTTCCGCAGGACGGCCATGCCAACGTTCTATTTCCCGGATCGGCCACCAACAAGGCACCCCTGGCCGGCGTGTTCACGGGCGGCACGGACGCCACCATCAGCTCGACCAAGCTCGCGAGCGGCCTGGAGCAGGTGAACGTGGACGTGGCCTCCGGCGACCTGGAAGTGACCGCGCCCGACAGCGACGCCGAAGCCGCCGCGCTCGCGGTGAGCAAGAAGACCGCTGCCGGCAGCGGCATCGGGCTGGGCGAATTCGCGCTCGGCGCGCTGGGCGCCGCCGGGCTCGCGGCGGCACTGGGCGGCGGCGGGGGCAGCGACGGCGCGGTCCCCTTCTTCGTTCCGGGCATCGGCGAAAGCGATGCGGATGCAGACGCGGACGCCGATGCCGACGCGGATGCGGACGGCGACTCGGATGCGGATGCCGATGCGGATGCCGACGCTGACGCCGACGCCGATTCGGACGCCGATGCCGATTCGGACGCGGACTCCGATGCAGACGCCGACTCGGATGCCGACGCCGATGCCGACGCGGACGCCGACCACCTGCTCGACCCAGGCGACGGCGCCGCCGACCATCTTGTCGGAGCCCTCGACAACCTGCTCGGCCTCGGCGGAGGCGGCGGTACGGCCGCCGCCGCGCGCAGTGCCGCGGTCACGAGCTCCGCGCCCACGCTCTCGTCGCTGATGCCCACGGTCGACGGCCTCACCGACCTCGTGGACGACGTGCTCTCGCCCATCGCGGGCAACGAATTCAGGCCCGACGATCCGAACGCCTTCGACCCGCTGGACGACACTGTAGACGGCATCACCGCCGACCTCGGCGGCGTGCTCACACCCGTGGTCGACGGCCTGCTGGGCGCCGGCCTCACCGGCGCGCTCATCGGCTCGCTGAACGGCCAGGTCGACTACCTGACCGACGCGCTCGGCAACATCCTCGACAACCTGCTCGGTGGCGACGGACTGCTCGGCGGCGTAACCACCGGCCTGGGCATCGACGGCCTCGTCGACCAGATCGTCGGCGACGAAGGCGTGGTCAGCCAGGTGCTCGACGGCCTGCTCGGCGAAGGCAGCCTCGTGGGCAGCGTGCTCGGCGAAGACGGATTGGTCGGGCAGCTGCTTGGCGACGGCGGCTTGCTCGGCGGGCTGCTGGGCGGCGTACTCGGCGGCGATGGCGGCCTGCTCGGCGGCGTGCTGGGCGACGACGGCCTTCTGGGCGACGACGGCCTTCTGGGCGGCGTGCTCGGCGGCGATGGCGGCCTCCTCGGTGGCGTGCTGGGTGACGACGGCCTGCTGGGCGGCGTGCTCGGTGGCGATGGCGGCCTGCTCGGCGGTGTGCTGGGTGACGACGGCCTGCTGGGCGGCGTGCTCGCTGGCGATGGCGGCCTGCTCGGCGGCGTGCTGGGTGACGACGGCCTTCTGGGCGGCGTACTCGGTGGCGATGGCGGCTTGCTCGGCGGCGTGCTGGGTGACGATGGCCTGCTGGGCGGCGTACTCGGTGGCGATGGCGGCTTGCTCGGCGGCGTGCTGGGTGACGACGGCCTTCTGGGTGGCCTGCTGAGCGGCGACGACGGCCTGCTCGGAGGCGTACTCGGCGGCGACGGCTCGCTCGCCGGCCTGCTCGGCAGCGAGGGCCTCACCGGCGGCTTGCTGGGCGGCGACGGGCTGGTCGACAGCCTGCTCGGTCCCGACGGCGTGGCCGGCGGACTGCTTGGCGCAACACCCCTCGGCGGCTTGCTCGGCGGCGAAGACGGCCTGCTCAGCGGCGTGCTGGGCGACAACGGCCTGATCGGCGGCCTCCTCGGTGGAGACGGCCTGCTGGGCGGGGTTCTTGGCGACGACGGCCTCCTCGGTGCCGATGGCCCGCTGAGCGGTCTGCTCGGTGGTGATGGTGGCCTGCTCGGCGGCGTGCTGGGCGACGACGGCCTGCTGGGCGGCGTACTCGGCGGCGACGGCGGACTCCTCGGCGGCGTGCTGGGTGATGACGGCCTGCTGGGCGGTGTGCTCGGTAGCGACGGCGGCCTCCTCGGCGGCGTGCTGGGCGACGACGGCCTGCTGGGCGGCGTACTCGGTGGCGATGGCGGCCTCCTCGGCGGCGTCACCAACGGCGATGCCGGCGGCCTGGTCGGTGGTCTCCTCGGTGAAGACGGCCTCGTCGGCGGCCTGCTCGGCGGCGTCACCAACGGCGATGCCGGTGGCCTGGTCGGTGGCCTCCTCGGTGAAGACGGCCTCGTCGGCGGCCTGCTCGGCGGAGTGACCGGCGGCGGCAACACCGGCGGCCTGCTGGGTGGCGTGCTCGGCGAAGACGGCATCGTGAACAACCTGCTCGGCGAAGACGGCATCGTGAACAACCTGCTCGGCGACGAAGGCCTGGTCGGCAGCGTGCTGGGCGCAGACGGCCTGGTCGGCCGCCTGCTCGGCTCGCTCGGCGGCGACGACGGCCCGGTGGCCAACGTGCTGCAGTCGGCGACCAGCGAAGCGGCTGCTCCGGCGGCACATGCGGCCTCCAGCGCGGCGGCGCCGGCGACCGACATCCTGGCCGGCACTTCCGGCACCGTGGCGCCGGTGGCCGAGACAGTGGCCCACGTGGCCGAAGGCGCGGCCGGTGCAGTGGCTTCCGGCGTGGGCGAAGTCGTCGCGCCGATCACCAGCCAGGTCGAGCAGACGGTGAGTCACGTGGTGAACCCGGTCACCAACATCCTGCACGGCCTGCTGGGCTGAGCGAGCCACCCGCTCGCCCGCTGCCGGCCCCGGGGTGCCGATGTAGGCAGGCGCTCACGCACTTGCCTTGCAATGTCCCGCATGGGCGGGCGCTGCGCAGAGTCAATGTGGAGGTTCCGTGGATCCCGGTTCCTCCTCACGACGCATCCGTGCGTCGTTAAGCGCTCCCTCGAGGGGCGCTTTTTTTTGGGGCGCGTGCGTGAACGCCGCTGCTCCTCAGCGGATCAGGCTCATCGGCGCGACCTGCGGCGTCACCTTCTGCTCGGTCGCCGTCAGCAGCTGGCCGTTCGATTCCTTCCAGCACATGAGGTTGGTGGTGCCCGAGCCCGCCGGTCCCGGCGCCTGTATCGATACCGCCTTCCATCCCTTGCAGGCGCCGCCGACGGTGGTGGGGCGGTCGAGAAACACGTAGTCGGTGCCGGCGTCGATGCGCATCACGCCCGCCACGCCGGGCGGAAGCGGCTTGCGCGTCTGGGCGGACGCCGCGCATGCGGCCGTGGCCATGGCGATGCCCAGGAAGAAGATGCGAGTGCGCCCCATGTGTGCCGCTCCGGTTTGACGATCGCCGATGTTATGGCCGGCGACGCCGTGCGGCGAGCGCATCCATGCCCGGCCCGCCCTCATTGGCCTCACACCACGCGGTGCTCTTCCACCACGAAGGCCGTGATCTCCGCAAGGAAGGTGAGCGCATGCGCCATCGTCACCTGCCCTTGCGGCGATGCGAAGGCCGCATCGAGCGTGCCGGGGTTCTCGAACCACAGCTCGACGATGCCGTCGATCGGCAGCTCCGCATAGCCGCAGGGCGTGCCCTTCACGAACTCGCGCGCGGTCACCACGTTCTGGCGGTAGCCGCTCACGCCGGGCATGCGGCGCACATGGTCGGCGTGCACCTTCCATTCGCGGCGGAAGTCTTCTTCCGACTGCTCGACGGGCCGGCGCAGCAGCGAGATGCGCTTGAGCAGCCCCTCGGGCTTCGGCGGTGGCGCTATCACCTCGGTCTGCGCGACGGTCACGATGTGCAGGCCGCCCAGAAAGCGTTCCTCGTCGGCGCGGATGGCGGCGGCGAGCTCGCCGCGGTTGAAGGCCGCTTCGGCCTGCTTCGCCTCGTCGAAGCCCAGCTGCGAGAAGCCGTCGAAGTCCCACGGCCCGCGCGCGAAGTCGATACCGCGCTGCAGCCGGTCGAGCACGAGGTTCTGCCGGTAGCCGCGCAGCGTGGGCAGCTGCGCCACCAGCGGGCCGTGCCTGTCGCGCCAGTGGCTGCGGAAGGCCTCGTCGGTCCATTCGGGTTTCTTGCGGATCAGGCCCATGCGCAGGGGCGTCGGTTCGGTCATCTGCTTGTCTCCTTATCGTTGATTTGCAAGGCGGCCTCGGCCTCGGCGCGCGCTCGCGCGAGGCCGGGCGCGCGCTTGGCCAGCCACACGCCGTGGCGCACCGGCCAGCGCCGGAAGCCGGGGTCCGCACCGAGCGCCGCGGCCGCGTGGTGCGCCCAGTAGGGGTCGAGCAAGGCCTCGCGGCCCAGGGCGACGAGATCGGCCTGCCCGGCGGCGAGCACGGCCTCGGCCTGATGCGCGTCGACGATCATCCCGACCGCCTGCGTGGGCACCTGCGCCTCCTGTCGGATGCGCGCGGAGAACGGCACCTGGAAGCCCAGTCCGCGCGGCACCGGCAGCGCGCGCGTCTCCTCGGTGAGGCCGCCCGAGGAACAGTCGATCACGTCGACGCCGCAGCGCTTGAGCTCGCGCGCGAGCACCACCGAGTCGTCCAGGTTCCAGCCATCGGGCGTGCCGTCGACCGCCGAGAGGCGGCAGAACAGCGGCTTCTCCGCCGGCCACGCGGCACGCACGCGCTGCGCGATCTCCAGCGCGAGCCACATGCGGTTGTCGCGGCTGCCGCCGAGGGCATCGTCGCGATGGTTGGCGTTGGGTGAAAGGAAGCTGGCGACGAGGTAGCCGTGCCCGAAGTGCAGCTCGACCACGTCGAAGCCCGCCTTGTCTGCGCGCACCGTGGCATCGACGAAGCGCTGCACCACCGCCGCGATGCCATCGGCATCGAGCGCGCGCGGTGCCGACCAGCCCGGCCCTGCCGCGAGTGCGCTCGGGCCCAGGCGCTCCCACGGCTCCTCGTCGGCGGCCATGCGCGCATCGCCGAGTGCGGCGCCCCCCTCCCACAGCGGCTCGCTGCCCGCCTTGCGGCCTGCATGCGCGAGTTGCACGCCGATGGCGCTGCCCTGCGCATGCACGAAATCGACCACTGCCTTCAGCGGCGCGATCTGGCTGTCGTTCCACAGGCCGAGGTCGGCGATGCCGATGCGACCGCGCGGATCGACCGCGGTGCTCTCGGTGAGGATCAGCCCGGCGCCGCCGAGCGCGAACTTGCCCAGGTGCACCATGTGCCACGGCGTGGCATGGCCGCGCTCGGCGGCGTGCTGGCACATCGGCGAGATCACGACGCGGTTGGCCAATGTGAGGCCGCGCAGTTGCAGGGGCTGGAACAGCAGGGGGAAAGAGTCGGTGGACATGGATGGAAGAAATCAGGGTGCAGGCTTGGGCACGGCGGCGGCTGCCGGCCGCGTGCCCAGCCACGTGCCGCTCATCACCGCGGCGAAGCCGAACAGGTGCCACCAGCTCAGCACCTCGCCCAGCAGCAGCGCCGCGACCGCGACGCCGAACACCGGCACCCAATAGAGAAAGACAGCGGTGCGCGCCACGCCGATGACGGAGATGGCGCGGTTCCAGATCAGGTTGCCGGCGGCGGTGGCGGCCACGCCCGAGAACAGCACCAGCGCCCACGGCCACGCACCCGGGAACAGCTGCGCCGCGCCCAGCGGCGAGGGCCCCAGCAGCGTGTGCAGCACCAGCATCGCGGTGCCCATCACGTAGATGCCCCAGCTCATCGACAGCGGATCGATCTGCCGCGCCAGGCGCTGCACGCCTACGCCGCCGACCGCGAAGCTCACCACCGACAGCGCCAGCAGCAAATCGCCCAACCCCGCGTGCGACAGGCTTGCTCCCGGATGGCTGAGCACGACCGCCGCCACGCCCGCGAAGCCCAGCGCCACGCCGACGAGCCGCCGCGCCGTCAGCGCCTCGCGGAACACCAGCGCCGCCATCAGCGCCGACACCAGCGGACTCAGCGCCATGATCAGCGCTCCGTTGGTGGCCGTCGAACGCTGCAGCCCCAGCGCGAACAGGATCTGGTTGGCATACACCATCAGGAAGCCGCAGCCGGCAAGTGCCGCAAGACGCCGCATGCCGAACACCGGCACCCCGCCGCGCCGCCACAGCAAGATCGCGCTCAGCGCCATGCAGGCCACCACCATGCGCAAGGCCGCCAGCGGCAGCGCCTCGAAGAAGCCCGTCAGCACCTTCACCGCCGACACGTTCACGCCCCACACGAGCATTCCCAGCAGCAGCCAGGCCTGCACGGCGGCGGGTGTGGCGCCAGCAGAGGCTGATGAAGACGACGACGGCGCAGGCTGGTTCATTTCAATCGTTCGTCAAAGACAACGCCACACCACGGCCCGCGCAGCGAGGCCCCCTCGCGGGCTCCCGCGGAACCGGCTCTGCCGGGCCGCAGGGTGCGCCCCCCGCGAGGGGGTGTCCGAGCCACACGAAGTGGGCGAAGCTGGGGAGGTCATCCCTCCAGCTCGTTCTACATCTCGATGTCGCGCTCCGCGGTCCAGATGCGCGGGTGGACGTGACCCGTCGCTTCGTCGTACGCACGCGTCACGTCGAACGGCATGCAGTGATCGAAGATCACCCAGTGGCCGTACGTGGGGCGCAGCGCCGCCACGGTTTCCTTGTAGATCGCGTTCAGCGTCTTGCCCTGCGCCACGCCGTTGTTGACGAGCGTGTACACGTCCGAGATGAAGGCGCGCGTGGAGGCGATGGCCTTGCGCACGTCGGCGGCGTTCTCCAGCGCGGCGCCGCGCCCGGGCACCAGCTTCTCGAAGCCGAAGCCCGCGAGGCGGTCGAGCGTGGCGGGCCAGTCGCGGAAGTAGCAGTCGCCGGCGTAGGCGGTGCTCTGGTATTCGACGAGGTCGCCCGCGAAGCAGATCTTCTGGTCTTCGAGGTAGGCGATGGTGTCGCCCTTGGTGTGGCCGCGGCCCACCTGCGCGATCTTCACTTCGAGCTTCTTGCCCAGCCACACGCTCATGGTGCCGTCGAAGGTCATGGTCGGCCAGGTCAGGCCCGGCGGCACCGACTCGACGTTGCGGAACAGGCGCGGGAAGCGGCCGATCTCGCTGGCCTTGTCCTGCTCGCCGCGCTCCACGATCAGGTCGTAGGTGTCGCGGCTGGCGATGATCTGCTCGGCGCCCTCCTTGAAGTAGGCCGAGGCGCCCAGAACGCGCACCGCGTGGTAGTGGCTCAGCAGCACGTATTTGATGGGCAGCGGCGTCACTTCGCGGATGCGGCGGATCACGTCCTGCGCCATCGCGGGCGTAGCCTGGGTGTCGACCACCATCACGGCCTCGTCGCCGATGAAGATGCCGGTGTTGGGGTCGCCCTCGGCGGTGTAGGCGTAGGCGTTCTCCGAGAGGCGGGTGAAGGAGACCTTCTTCTCCTCGAGGTCGGCGTGGCTGGCGAATTTCTTGGTGGTCATGGGAGTTCCTTTGAAATGAGCGATGCGAGTCAATGCGTGCCGAGGTACGCGGACTTCACCTTGGGGTTGTCGAGCAGCTCGCGGCCCGAGCCTTCGAGCGTGATGCAGCCGGTTTCGAGCACGTAGGCGCGGTCGGCCACGCCCAGCGCCTGCTTGGCCATCTGCTCCACCAGCAGGATGGTCAGGCCCGAGCTGCGCAGCTGGCGGATGGCGTCGAAGATGTCCTTGATGATGAGCGGCGCCAGGCCCAGCGAGGGCTCGTCCAGCAGCAGCAGGCGCGGCTCGCTCATGAGCGCTCGGGCAATGGCCAGCATCTGCTGCTCGCCGCCCGAGAGCGTGCCCGAGGGCTGGTGCTGGCGCTCCTTCAGGCGCGGGAAGCGCGCGAACTCGCGCTCGATGCCGCGCTCCACGAAAGCCTTGTCGCCGCGGCGCGAGTAGGCGCCGAGCATCAGGTTCTCGCGCACCGTCTGGTCGGGGAACACGCCGCGCCCCTCGGGCGACAGCGCCACGCCCAGGCCCACGCGCCTGTGCGAGGGCACATGCGTGCAGTCGTTGCCGTCGATCAGCACGCGACCCTCGGCCACGGGCTCCAGGCCGACGATGCTCTTGAGCAGCGTGCTCTTGCCGGCGCCGTTGGCGCCGATGATGGTGACGACCTCGCCCGCGCGCACTTCCAGGCTCACGCCCTTGACAGCCTCGATGGCGCCGTACGAGACCTTCACCGATTCGATTTTCAGCATGATGGTTTCGGTCTTTCTGCTCAAGCCGGCATGGCCGTGGCCAGTGCCTCTTCTTCTTCGTCGTCCACGCCCAGGTAGGCCTCGACCACGCGCGGGTTGGCCTGAACCTCGGCGGGCTTGCCCTCGGCGATCTTGATGCCGTAGTCGAGCACGATGACGTGGTCGGAGATGGACATCACCAGGTCCATGTGGTGCTCCACCATCAGGATCGACACGCCGCACTTGCCGATGCGCAGTAGCAGCTCGCCGAGCTCGGCGGTCTCCTGCGGGTTGAGGCCTGCGGCCGGTTCGTCGAGCAGCAGCAGCTGCGGCTCGGTGGCCAGCGCGCGCGCCAGCTCCACGCGGCGCTGCAGGCCATAGGGCAGGCTGCCGGCGGGCCAGTGCGCGAGGTGGCCGAGGCCGACCAGGTCGAGCAGCTGCAGCGCGCGCTCGCGCGTCGCCTTCTCCTGCCGGTTCGCGGTGGGCCACGCGACGAGCGACGACAGGAAGCCGTTGCTCATGCGGCTGTGGCGGCCGAGCATGACGTTGTCGAGCACCGAGAGGTCCGCGAACAGGCGCAGGTTCTGGAAGGTGCGGCCCATGCCCAGGCAGCAGATGGTGTGCGCCGGCTGGCCCACGATGTTGCGGCCCAGGAAGCGGATCGAGCCCGCGTCGGGTTCGATCACGCCGGTGAGCATGTTGATCATGGTGCTCTTGCCCGCGCCGTTCGGACCGATCAGCGCATGGATGTGGCCGCGCTGCAGGCGGAACGACACGTCCTGCGCCGGCTTCACGCCGCCGTACGACTTGGTCACGCCCTGCACCACCAGCAGCTCGCCTTCGCCGCCGGGGCCGATCTGGCCCGGAATGCCGCTGCCGCCAGCGCCCTCGCCGCGATGGCGCGACTTCATGAACCACTTGTTGAAAAGGCCCACCACGCCGCCCGGCATCACGTACAGCGCGAACAGCAGCAGGAAGCCGTAGAGGAAGTGCTGCGCCGAAGGCCAGCGCGCCAGCAGCGCGTCGGTCAGCGTGAGCAGCACCGCACCCACCAGCGGCCCGTACATCGAGCCCGCGCCGCCGAACAGCACCAGCAGCAGGATGAAGATCGACAGGTGGAAGGTGATGAAGTCGGAGTTGATGTACTGGTTCTGCTGGGCCACCAGCGCACCCGCGATGCCGCAGGTGACGGCCGCGACCACGAAGGCCATGACCTTGGCGCGGTACACGCGCACGCCCACGGAAGACGAAGCGATCTCGTCCGCCTGCAGCGACAGCAGCGCGCGGCCGAAGCGGCCGTTGAGCAGGTTGCGCAGCAGCAGGTGCAGCGCCGCGCACAGCACGATGCCCAGGATGACCCACTGCGTGGTGTCCAGCGGCGCCCCCTTCCAGGTGAGCGGGCGGATGCCGTAGATGCCCTGGGCGCCGCCGAACACGTCGGTCCATTCGCCCACGAGCTTCTCCACCACGATGCCGAAGGCCAGCGTGACCATGGCGAGGTACGGCCCCTTCACGCGCAGCGAGGGCAGCGCGATCAGCACGCCGCACAGGCCCGAGATGACAGCGGCCAGCGCGAGCGCGAGCCACGGGTCCATGTCGGTGCGCGATGTCAGCAGCGCCACGCCGTAGGCGCCGGCCGCGAACAGCCCGGCCTGGCCCAGCGATTTCTGCCCCGCGTAGCCCACCAGCACGTTCATGCCGGCGGCGCAGAGGTAGTAGACGCACATCATGAAGGCGATGCGCAGGTAGTAGTCGTTGCCCGACATCGAGACGATGCCGCAGAGCACCGCCGCGACCAGCAACACGGCGAGAGGATGGGCGAGGCGCTTCATACCTTCTCCACCGTCGAGCGGCCGAACAGACCCGTGGGGCGGAAGGCCAGCACCAGGATGACGAGCGCGAACACCGCCACCTCGCGCCACTGCGCCTGCCACAGGTTGACCATCGACTCGAGCACGCCGAGCAGGAAGCCGCCGATCACGCAACCGCGCGGGTTGCTCAGGCCGCCGATCATCGCGCCCGAAAATCCTTTCAGGCCCACGGTCAGCCCCATGAAGAGCGATGCCTGCGCGATGGGCGCGAGCAGGAAGCCCGAGAGCCCCGCCAGCGCCGAGCTCACGACGAAGGCGCCGATCATCATCGCGTTGGTGTTGATGCCCATCAGGCTGGCGACGTTGCCGTTCTGCGCGACGGCGCGCATGGCCTTGCCGATCATGGTGCGGTTCATCACGCGGTCGAAGCCGAACATCACGACCACCGCCACGCCCAGCGTGAGCAGCTCCTGCGGGCGCACGCCCACGCCGAACATGCGGATCACGGTGTCGCCCACGGGCGCGGGCACCACCACCGGCTTCGGGCCCCAGATGGCGAGCCCCACGCTCTGCAGGATCACACCGAAGCCCAGGGTGCTCATCACCCAGGCCATGCCGGGGCGGCCCGCGAAGGGTCGCACGCCCAGCACGTAGAGCAGCCAGCCCAGCAGGCCCATCACGCCGAGCGCGGCCAGCAGCGCGAACAGCTGCGCGCCCGCGCCGGGCACGGCGTCGCCGAAGGTGGTGGAGCTCAGCGGCTTGCCCAGTACCAGGAACAGGGCGCTCATGCCGATGAAGGCGCCGGCCGAGACGAACTCGCCGTGCGAGAAGTTCAGCGTCTTGGTGGTCGTGAACGTGATGCTGAATCCCAGCGCCACCAGCGCATAGGCACCGCCGACGGCGAGCCCGCTGATGAGCGCCTGCAGGAGCGCTTCAACCATGGTGTGTATCTCCGTTGCGAGACGGCGCTGGCTGCCGCGCGGGCACGCCGGTCGCTTCGCCTCTTCTTTTCTGTCTTGCTTACTGCTTGAAGTCGGCCGGCTTCAAGCCCTGGATCAGCGCGTCGGTGTAGGGCATCAGCTTGCCGTCCTTCCAGCGGATCCAGACCAGGTCCTTGGCGGTCAGCGCCTCGTGATTGGTCTTGCTGAAGGGCTTGTCGTAGGTCTTGAGCACGCCCTGCACCGGCGTCTTCAGGTCTTCGAGCGCCGCGCGCACCGCCGCGCCGTCGGCGCTGTTGGCCTGCTTCATGGCCTGCGCCAGCAGCTGCATCGAGTCGTAGCCGTGCAGCGCGAAGGAGAACGAACCCGGCGCCTTCAGCTTGGCACCGATGCGATCGAAGAGCTTCTGCTGCGCGGGCGTGCGGGTCTCGCTCACGGTGCGCATGAAGATCGGCTTCTCGGCGAGTTGCTTGCCGGCCGCGTCGTAGAAGGTGATGTTGTCGGCGGCCCAGGAGGTCAGCGTCAGCGGGAAGTAGTTGATCTTCTCCATGCTGCGCACCAGCTGTGCGATGGGCGTGCCCTGCGCCCACACCACCACGGTGTCGACGTTGGCGGCCTTCATCTTGCTCAGCTGCGAGGTCATGTCGGTGTCGCCGACGCCGAAGCGCTCGGTGGCGGCGATCTTGATGTCCTGCAGCTTGGCGATCTCTTCCATGTCCTTCAGGCCGCCCTGGCCGTAGCCGGTGGTCTCGGCCATCAGGCCCACCACCTTGGAGCCTGCGGTGTTCTTCTTCACGTAGGCCATGAGCGCGGCGACCTGCTCGCGGTCGACCATCGAGACGCGGAACATGTAGTTGTCGGCGCCGGGGCTCATCGGCTTGGTGATGTCGGTGCCCGAGCCCACGTTGCCCAGCACGGGAATCTTCTTCTGGTTGGCGATGTGCTTCCACGCCATCGCGTTGCCCGAGTTGGTGGGGCCGAAGACAGCAACCACCTTCTCGTTGTCGATCAGGTCGCTCATGTTCTGGATCGACTTCGGCGGCGCCGAGACGTCGTCGCGCGTCACCAGCGCCAGTTTCTTGCCGAGCACGCCGCCTGCGGCATTGATGTCGGCGATGGCCGCCTCCATGCCCAGCACCGCGGCCTGGCCGCTCTGGGCCGAGGGCGACGCGGAGAGGTCGCCGTTGTAGCCGACCTTGATGTCCTGCGCCATGGCACCGGTAGCGCCGGCCGTGAAGGCGGCGAACGCGGCCGCGGCGAGCAGCGTCTTGTACAGACGGATGGTTTTCATTTTTTGTCTCCTGAGGTTGACGGACTGGGAAGCGGAAAAAACAAAAGGGGGCTCAGACGGCGAGGAAGCCGCCGTCCACCGGCAGCACGATGCCGGTCACGTAGCGCGACATGTCGCTGGCCAGGAAGATCACCGGGCCCACTAGGTCTTCGGTCTGGCCGACGCGGCCCATGGGGATGCGCGTCATGAACGATTCGAGACGCTGCGGGTTCTCGCGGGTGGCCGCGGTCATGGGCGTCTCTATCACGCCGGGGGCCAGCGCGTTGACGCGCACGCCGGCGGGCGCGAGTTCCTGCGCGAGCGACTGCGTGAGCATCTTGATCGCGCCCTTCGACGGCGAGTAGCCCAGGCTCGCGCCCTGCCCCGCGTAGGCGGCGATGGAGGCGATGTTGATGATCGAGCCCTTCGTCTGCTTGAGCACCGGGATGAAGGCCAGCGTGGTGTTGAAGGTGCCGTGCACGTTCACGTCGATGGTCTTCTTCCAGTTGGCCGCGGCGTTCGGGCTGCTGGTGTTCTCGCGGATGATGATGCCGGCGTTGTTGACCAGCAGGTCGACGTTGCCGATCTCCTTGCCCACGCGCTCGGCCAATGCCTGGCAGGCTTCGGGCGCGGTCACGTCGAGCACGAAGGACCAGGCCTCGCCGCCCGCGTCGCGCACCAGCTGCGCGGTCTCGCGCACGGTGGCGTCGTTCATGTCGGTGACGACCACGCGCGCACCGGCCTGCGCCAGGCCCAGCGCGAGCGCGCGGCCGTTGCCCTGGCCCGCGCCGGTAATGAAGGCCAGGCGGCCTTCGAGCAGGCGGGGTGCGACGGTGGATGGAAAGGCCATCGGTGTCTCCTTATATATATGTGTGGATGTATGACGCTCAGGCGGTGCGGCTGACCGGCACGGCCTCGCGCTGCTCCACCTTCAGCTGCGCCGTGGCCTTGGCTTCGGCCTGCGCGACCTGCAGGCCCGCGACATAGCCGAAGGTCAGCGCCGGGCCGAGCGTGATGCCGGCGCCGGGGTAATTGCCGCCCATGACGCTGGCGGCGTCGTTGCCCACCGCGTAGAGGCCCTTGATCGGCTGGCGGTTGGCGTCGAGCACGCGGGTCTTCTCGTCGGTGACGAGGCCGGCGAAGGTGCCGATGTCGCCGATCACCAGCTTGATGGCGTAGTAGGGGCCGTTCTCCAGCGGCGCGACGCAGGGGTTGGGCGTGATGTTGGCGTCGCCCTGGTAGCGGTTGTAGGCCTTGCTGCCCTTGCCGAAGGCGGGGTCGTCGCCGGTGCGCGCGCCCTTGTTGAACTCCTGCACGGTGGCTTCGAGCGTGGCGGGCGCGATGCCGAGTTCCTTGGCCAGCTCGCCGACGGTGGCGCCACGCTTGAGGTAGCCGCTCTTCAGGTGCCGCCCGATGGGCAGCGGCGCGGGCGCGACGCAGCCCAGGCCGTAGTCGCGCAGCGCCTTGTGGTCGCACAGCAGCCAGGCCGTGACCTCGGGCTCGCCCTCGCAGGCCTTGACCATCGCCTGCACGAAGTCGTGGTACGAGTTGCCTTCGTTGGTGAAGCGGCGGCCCTTGGTGGTGACAGCGATCACGCCGGGCTTGGCGCGGTCGATGAAGTGCGGCATCACGCCCTTGCTGCCGTCGGGACGCGTGGTGACCGACGCGGGCACCCACGCCGCGGCATGCGGGATGGTGCCGTCGACACGGCCGCCCACGGCCTCGGCCAGACGCAGGCCGTCGCCGGTGTTGGTGGAAGGCGATGGCGAGTAGTGCTCGCGGCCGGTGGGCGCATGCGGAAAGAGCTGCTTGCGGCGTTCCACGTCGTAGGGGAAGCCGCCGCAGGCCAGCACCACGCCGCGCTTCGCGACCACGCGCACGTTCTGGCCCTCGTGCTGCACCACCGCGCCGGAGACGCCGTCGTACTCGACCACCAGCTTCTTCACCGGCGACGAGAGCCACACGGGAATGTTCTTGTCCATCGCGGCCTTGGCGAGGCGGCCGGCCAGCGCATTGCCGTTGGTCAGCGTCATGCCGCGGCCGTGGCGAAGCACGTCGAGGAAGTGGCGGCTCAGGCGCTTGGTCACGTACCAGAACGAGGTCGGCGACTTGAAGGCCCGCATGAAGTGTTTGATCTCGGGGCCCGAGCCCAACATCATCCCGAACACGGTGAGTTCGGGCAGCGGCGGCGCCAGCTGCTTGATGCGCTTGCCGAGCTCGCGGCCGTCGAACGGGCGCGTGACCATCGAGCGGCCGCCCTGCTGGCCGCCCGGCGCCTCGGCGTGGTAGTCGGGGAAGACGGCCGGCATGTCGAACTGCACGCAGGTGTTGCGCGTGAAGAAGTCGATGGCCTTGGGCCCCATCTCCAGAAAGGCGCCGACGCGCGCGGCGTCGAAGTGCGTGGTGGCCTCGTGCTTCATGTATTCGAGCGCGGCGCCTTCGGGCTCGTGGATGCCCTGCTCCGTGGCCAGGCGCGTGCCCGGAATCCACAGCCAGCCGCCCGAACGCGCGGTGGTGCCGCCGAAGCGCGGCTCCTTCTCGACCACCAGCACCTTCAAGCCCTGCGAAGCCGCCGTGACCGCGGTGGCCATGCCCGATGCGCCGCTGCCGACGACGAGCACGTCGCATTCGAAAGTGTTCTGTTCCATGTCTCTGCCTGTTCGCGTGTTTGTGTAAGACCTAAGTTGCGGCGCAGTTTAGGCAGCGACGTTGATATGGTCAAGTCTCTTCGTTACTATCAGATGTTCAATCATCATCGATTGAACACGACAATATCAGTAGAAACCCTGATGGCTATACTCGCCCCCACTCTCACTCCCCACGCCGGGCGCCCCATGGAAAAGCCAAGACGTGGCATTCAGTCCGTCGAAATCGGAACGCAACTGCTGGTGGCGCTCGGGCGCCACGTCGCGCCCATGGCGCTGCGCGACCTGGGCAAGGCCGCGGGCGTTCCCGTCGGCAAGGCGCACCCCTATCTCGTCAGCTTTTTGAAGGTCGGCTTCGTGGTGCAGGACAGCGCGGGCCGCTACGAGCTGGGCCCGCTGGCGCTGCAGCTGGGGCTGGCCAAGCTGCAGCGGCTCGACCCGATCAAGGAGGCGTCGCCACTCATCGAGCAGCTCGCCTCGGAGACCGAGCAGAGCATCGCGGTGGCGGTCTGGGGCAACTTCGGGCCGACGGTGGTGCGGCTGGAGGAGCCGATCCATCCGCTGCACGTGAACCTGCGCACCGGCACCGTCATGTCGCTGGCCTACACCGCGACGGGCCGGCTCTTCGCGGCCTACCTGCCGCCCAAGGTGGTCGAGAAGATGATGCTGGAGGACTTGGCGCGCACCCGCCCCGCGGACGGCCGCGGCGCCACCGCCGAGCTGTCGCGCGCCGAGATCGAGGCCCTGCTGGTCGAGACGCGCCTGCACGGCATGTCACGCACGCTGGGCCAGCCGATCCCGGGCATCGACGCCTTCTGCGCGCCGGTGTTCGACTCCACCAACAACCTGGTGCTGGGCATCACCGCCATGGGTCCCGAGGCTACCTTCGACCGCGAATGGGACGGCCGCGTGGCCGTGCCGCTGAGGGCCTGCGCGCTGGAGATCTCGCGCCGGCTGGGCTTCGTGCCTACGGGCGAGCAGGCCTGATCGCGGGCCTTCACCGGCTTCCCGGCAAAAGAAAAAGGCGCTTCGACGAAGCGCCTTTTTCTTTTGGTTCCGGCCGGTCAGTGCGTCTCGCGGCGCAGCTGCTGCACGTCTTCATGCAGCGAGTGCGCCCATTCGCGCCGGTCGCGGCCGTGCGGGTCCTGCGGCTCGCCGAAGCGCACTATGGCCAGCAGCGGCGGCGCGCGCAGCGTGTTCCACAGCGAGACGACGAGGTTGTCGTCGTCGATATAGCGCGGCGCCTGGCTGGTCTCGCCGGTGGCGGCGTCGGCGAAGCGCAGCGCGGCGGGCAGCACCGGCGCGCCCGAGGAGATCGACGCCTGCAGCAGGTTCGCGTGGAAGGGCAGCAGGCCCCGGCCGTCGCTGGTCGTGCCTTCAGGGAACACGCCGATCAGGTCGCCGTTGCGCAGCGCGTCGGTCATGTGGTGCACCACGCGCAGCGCGTCGCGGCGGCGTTCGCGCTCGATGTAGAGCGTGCCCGAGCCGTTGGACAGCGTGCCGATCAGCGGCCAGCCCTTCACGTCCGACTTCGACACGAAGCGCACGTGCCGCGCGGCATGGATGGTCGTGATGTCCAGCCACGAAAGGTGATTGCAGATCAGCAGCACCGGCCCCGTGGGCGGCGGCGTGCCCTGCACCACCAGCGTGATGCCCATGAGCTCCAGCATGCGCCGCGACCACGCCTGCACGCGCGCGTTGCGCTCGGCCTGCGTGAGCTTCGGGAAGGTGAAGCGGATCGTCCACCAGCCCGAGGCCGCGTGCGCCACCGCGCGCGCCAGGCGCCAGCAGGCTTTCAGCGAATGAAGCATCGGCGCCCGGGCCCCTCTCAACCGTGGACGATGCGGCCGGCCACCAGCGTGTGGCGCGCGCGGCCCTGCAGCGGGTAGCCGGCAAAGGGCGTGTGCTTGCCCTGGCTCCTGAGCGCGCCGGGCTCCACCTGCCATTCGAGCGCGGGATCGGCGATGCACAGGTCGGCCACGCCGCCTTGCTGCAGGCGGCCGATGCCGGCGCCCGCGTCGGTGGCGCCCAGCAGGCGCGCGGGCGCAGCGGTGACGACCTCGATGGCGCGCGCGATGCCCGCGCCGCTGCGCTCGCCCCAGCGCAGCGCCAGCGGCAGCAGCAGCTCGAGCCCGGTGGCGCCCGCCTCGCTCTCGGCGAAGGGCAACGTCTTGGCGTCGGCCTCCACCGGCGTGTGGTCGGACACCAGCGCGTCGATGGTGCCGTCGGCCAGCGCGGCCGAGAGCGCGTCGCGGTCGCCCTGCTGGCGCAGCGGCGGGTTCAGGCGGGCGCGGCTGTCGAAGTAGCCGATGTCGGTGTCGGCCAGGTGCAGCGAGTTGATGCTGACGTCGCAGGTGATCGGCAGCCCCTGCGCCTTGGCCTGGCGCACCAGTTCCACGCCGCGGGCGCTGGAGATGCGGCACAGGTGCACGCGTGCGCCGGTTGCTTTCATCAGCTCGACGATGGTGAAGATGGCGATGGTCTCGGCCGACACAGGCACGCCCGCCAGGCCCAGCCGCGTGGCCAGCGGGCCGCTGGCGGCGACGCCCTTGCCGAGGTCGCGGTCCTGCGGGCGCAGCCACACGGTGTAGCCGAAGGTGCTGGCGTAGGAGAGCGCGCGCTGCAGCACCTGCGTGTCGCCCAGCGACACGTCGGCCTGGCCGAAGCCGATGCAGCCGGCCTCGGTGAGCTCGGCCATCTCGGTCAGCACGCCGCCGGCCAGGCCGCGCGTGAGCGCCCCCAGCGGGAACAGGCGCGCGGCCTGCAGCTTCTCGGCGCGGAACTTGAGCATCTCGACCAGGCCGGGCTCGTCGAGCACCGGGTCGGTGTCGGGCGGGCACACGAGGCTGGTCACGCCGCCCGCGATGGCCGCGGCCATTTCGCTTTCGAGCATGCCTTCATGCTCATAGCCGGGCTCGCGCAGCCGCGCGGCGAGGTCGACGAGGCCCGGCGCGACGATGCAGCCCGTGGCGTCGATGGTGCGTTCGGCCTTGAAGCCTGCCGGAATGCTGCCGCCGATGCCGGCGATCTTTCCGTCGGCGATGGCGATGTCGGCCTGCTTGTCGATGCCCGACGCGGGGTCGACGACGCGGCCGTTGGCGATGTGGATGTTCATGCGTCTGTACTTCCAGTGACAGTCATGGCCTTTTCGGGAAACACCGTGGAACCGGCTTCGCCGGGCCACTGGTGTTGCCCCCGGCAGGGGGTTGGCGAAGCGACACGAAGTGCGCGAAGACTGGGGGCGAGCAACATTTCTATGCTTCGTTACCTGCGACGATGCTCATTACCGCCATCCGGACCGCGATACCGAAAGTGACCTGCGGAAGGATCACGCTCTGCTTGCCGTCGACCACGGCGGAGTCGATCTCCACGCCGCGGTTGATGGGGCCCGGGTGCATCACGATGGCGTCGGGCTTGGCCAGCTGCAGCTTTTCCTGCGTGAGGCCGAAGGTCTTGAAGAACTCCTGCGACGAGGGCAGCAGCGCGCCGCTCATGCGTTCGTTCTGCAGGCGCAGCATGATGACCACGTCGCAGTCCTTGATGCCCTCTTCGAGCGTGTGGCACACGCGCACGCCCATGCCGGCCATGTCGCCGGGCACCAGCGTCTTGGGGCCGACCACGCGCACTTCGGCGCAGCCCAGCGTGGTGAGCGCGTGGATGTCGGAGCGCGCCACGCGCGAATGCAGCACGTCGCCGACGATGGCGACCGTGAGGTTCGAGAAGTCTTTCTTGTAGTGACGGATCGTGTACATGTCGAGCAGCCCCTGCGTCGGGTGCGCGTGGCGGCCGTCGCCGGCATTCACCACGTGCACGTGCGGCGCGACGTGCTGCGCGATCAGGTAGGGCGCGCCCGACTCGCTGTGGCGCACCACGAACAGGTCGGCGGCCATGGCGCTCAGGTTGGCGATGGTGTCCAGCAGCGACTCGCCCTTGGTGGCCGAGGAGCGCGCGATGTCGAGGTTGATGACGTCGGCGGAGAGGCGCTTGGCCGCGATCTCGAAGGTGGTGCGCGTGCGGGTGCTGTTCTCGAAGAACAGGTTGAACACGCTCTTGCCGCGCAAGAGCGGCACCTTCTTCACCTCGCGGTCGCTCACGCTCGTGAAGTTGGCGGCCGTGTCGAGGATGTGCGTGACGATGTCCTTGGGCAGGCCCTCGATCGACAGCAGGTGGATCAGCTCGCCGTTCTTGTTGAGCTGGGGATTTCGCTTGTAGAGCATTTACTTGTTCTCCTCCACCTTGAGGCTGAAGGCACCGTCGTTGGCGCGTGCGAGGGCGAGCAGTTGCGTGTCGGGCAGCGCCAGCGTCGTGGCGGCGAAGTCGGCGGCCACGGGCAGCTCGCGGCCGCCGCGATCCACCAGCACCGCGAGGCGCACGCTGGCCGGACGGCCGAAGTCGAACAGCTCGTTGAGCACCGCGCGGATGGTGCGGCCGGTGTAGAGCACGTCGTCGAGCAGCAGCACGTCGGCGCCGTTCACGTCGAAGGGCAGCGCGGTCTGCACGCTGGCCGAGAGGCCGCGGCGCGAGAAGTCGTCGCGATGCATCGCCGACGAAATGATGCCGGGCGCGCCGGGCAGGCCCAGGTCCTTCTGCAGCCGCTCGACCAGCCAGGCGCCGCCGGAGGTGATGCCGACCAGCTTCGTTTCGGGGCGCATCAGCGGCTTCACGCCGGCCAGCAGGTCGAGATACAACGCCTCGGCGTCAGGAACGACAGAACTCACGATGATTGCTCCACGGCAAGGCAAGGGAGACGGAAAGTTCGGGGAACACCGTGGAACCGGCTTTGCCGGGCCACCGGTGTCGCCCCCGGCGAGGGGGTTGGCGAAGCGACACGAAGTGCGCGAAGCCTGGGGGAGAGCCTCATTCCTGGAGACTCCTCAGAAATTGCTCCAGGATGATGCAGGCCGATGCCGCGTCGGCATCGCGGGCGCCTGACGACAGGGCCTCGGTGGTGCTGTAGCGCTCGTCGACCTCGAACACCTGGAGATTGAAACGGCCGCGCAGTTGGCGCGCGAACTTCTGCGCGCGGCGGGTGTTCTCGTGCGCGGCGCCGTCGGGGTGCCAGGGCACGCCGATCACCAGCGCGTCGGGCTGCCATTCCTTGATGCGCGCCTCGACCTGCGCGAAGCGCGCGTCGCCCTCGGCCTTGATGGTCGGCTGGGGCGTGGCGGTGCGCAGCAGCCGGTTGCCGCTGGCCACGCCCGTGCGCTTCAGGCCGAAATCGAAGGCCAGGAAGCTCTGGAAATGGGCGGGAACGGGAACAGGAACGGAAGAAGAAGCAGTGGGAGCGGGGGCGTCCGGCATGGCGGCTGCGCTCATGCGTGTCCGGCGTCGGGAGAGAGCTTCCAGGCCTCCAGGCCCAGCAGCATCAGCGCCTTGTCGTAGCGCTGCTCGATCGGGGTGTCGAAGATCACGGCCGGGTCGGCGCCCACGGTGAGCCAGCTGTTCTCGGCCAGCTCGGATTCGAGCTGCCCTTCGCCCCAGGCCGCATAGCCCAGGGAAACCAGCACCTTGCGCGGGCCCGCGCCGGTGGCCAGGGCCTCCAGCACATCCTTGGAAGTGGTCATCTCGAGCCCGCCGGGGATGGTCATGGTCGAGGCGTAGACGGATTCCTCGGGCTTCTCGGCCTGGGCGAAGACCGGCTCGTGCAGCACGAAGCCGCGCTCGGTCTGCACCGGGCCGCCCTGGAATACGGGGGCGTCGCCCAGCTCCGGGCGGGCCAGGTGCAGCTCGATCTTCTCGAACAGCACCTTGAGGTTGATGTCGCTGGGCTTGTTGATCACCAGGCCGAGCGCGCCGCGCTCGCTGTGTTCGCAGAGGTAAACGACGCTGCGGTTGAAAGTTTTGTCTTCCATCCCGGGCATCGCTATCAAAAAGTGATGCGTGAGGTTCATCGGGGCAGAATCGGCGGCCATATGCCTCCGATTTTACTGGCCGTCGACAAGACCTATCCCAAAGGGCTCATGTGGTTCCGCCGCGACCTCCGTGTGGACGACAACGCCGCCCTCTACCGGGCGCTGCGGGCCTGCCGTCAGGTGCTGTGCGTCTTCGTGTTCGACAAGGCGATCCTGGACGCCCTTCCCACGGCCGACCGCCGGGTCGAATTCATCCGCGAATCGCTGGTGGAGCTCGAGGCCGAATTGCGCGCGCTGGGCGGCGGGCTGATCGTGCGGCACGCGGTGGCGGCGCAGGAGATCCCGGCACTGGCCCGCGAGCTGGAGGTGCAGGCGGTCTTCGCCAACCGCGACGACGAGCCCGACGCGCTGGAGCGCGACGCCAAGGTCTTCGGCGCGCTGGCCAATGCCGGCGTGACCTTCCACACCTACAAGGACTCGACCGTCTTCGACCGCGACGAGGTCATGACCAAGACCGGCCAGCCCTACACGGTGTTCACGCCCTACAAGCGGGCCTGGCTGGCGAAGCTCGATTCCTTCTTCCTGAAGCCGTACCCGGTGCGCAGCCACGCCGACGCGCTGGCGCCCTCGCCGCAGGCCTACGGCGAGCCGGTGCCCGCGCTGCGCGAGATCGGCTTCGAGAAGACCAACCTGTCGACGCTGGAGATTCCCACCGGCACCCGAGGCGCCGGCCAGCTCTTCGAGGACTTCTTCGAGCGCATCGACCGCTACGACGAGGCGCGCAACTTCCCCGCCGTGCGCGGGCCCAGCTACATGGGCGTGCACCTGCGCTTCGGCACGGTGTCGATCCGGCAGCTGGCGAGCCTGTCGCACCAGCTCTCGCTGCAGGGCAACACGGGCGCAGCGACCTGGCTGAGCGAGCTGATCTGGCGGGAGTTCTATTTCCAGATCCTCGCGCACTTCCCGCACGTGCACAAAGGCGGCGAGTCGAAGAGCTTCCGCCCCGAGTACGACAAGATCCAGTGGCACCACGGCAAGCACGCCGACCAGCTCTTCGACGCCTGGTGCAACGGCCGCACCGGCTACCCGCTGGTGGACGCGGCCATGCTGCAGATCAACCAGAGCGGCTACATGCACAACCGCCTGCGCATGGTGGCGGCGAGCTTCCTGTGCAAGGACCTGGGGCTGGACTGGCGCCGCGGCGAGGCCTACTTCGCGCTGCACCTCAACGACTTCGAGCTGGCCTCGAACAACGGCGGCTGGCAGTGGGCCAGCTCCAGCGGCTGCGACGCCCAGCCCTACTTCCGCATCTTCAACCCGGTCACGCAGAGCGAGCGCTTCGACCCCGAGGGCAAGTTCATCCGCCGCTACCTGCCGCAGCTGGCGGGGCTGTCGAACACGGCGATCCATGCGCCGTGGCTGGCCTCGCCGGTGGAGCTGGAGGCCGCCGGCATCAAGCTCGGCGAGACCTACCCGAAGCCGGTGGTCGACCACGCCGAGGCGCGCGAGAAGACGCTGCAGCGCTACGGGGTGGCGCGGGCGAAGGCGCTGCAGAAGTAGAAGTAGAAAGAACCGGAAAAAGAAAAGGGCCTTCGAGAAGGCCCTTTTCTTTGATGGAGCGCGGCGCGTCAGGCGGCAGCCGCCAGCGCCGGCTCGCTCGTGTACGCCCGCACCAGGCGCAGCAGCTCCTCTTCCGAGTACGGCTTGCCGAGGTAGTGGTTCACGCCCAGCGTGCGCGCGTAGTCGCGGTGCTTCTCGGCGATGCGCGAGGTGATCATGATGATCGGCAGCTCGGCCAGGGCCGCGTCGGCGCGGATGTTGCGGGCCAGGTCGAAGCCGTCCATGCGCGGCATCTCGATGTCCGACAGCACCACCGCCGGGCGTTCCTGCTGAAGCCGTTCGAGCGCCTGCAGGCCGTCGGCCGCGAGGGACACGCGATAGCCTTCGCGCTGCAGCAGGCGCTGCGTGACGCGGCGCACGGTGATGGAGTCGTCCACCACCAGCACCAGCGGGATCTGCGGCACCACCGGCGCCAGCGCCTGCGACGGCTCCTGCGGTGCGCCGTGCTCGACCGCAGCGGTCGCGGCCTGCGCCGCCGAGGTTGCCGCGATCGCGGCTGCGGCCTGGCGCTCGCGCGCCTGCTCGCCATGCACCGCGGCCAGCGCCACCGGGTTGTAGATCAGCGCCACCGCGCCCGAGGCCAGCACCGAGATACCGGCCAGGCCAGGCAGCCGCGCCAGCTGCGGGCCGAGGTTCTTCACCACGACTTCCTGGTTGCCCAGCACTTCGTCCACGTGCAGGGCGACGCGCTGCGCCGCGCTTCGCACGACCACGATGGTGTTGTTCTTGGCCAGGCCGTGCTCGCTGCGGGTGGACGCCTGCAGCAGCGCGCCGGTCCAGTAGAACGGCACATGCTCGCTGCCGAAGGGATGGCTGTTGTTCAGGTAGGCGGCCTCGAGGTCGGCCGAGCCCACGCGCTGCACCAGTTCCACCAGGTTCGACGGCACGCCGATGGACACCTCGCCCGCGCGCAGCATCACCACGTGCGTCACGGCGGTGGTCAGCGGCAGCACCAGCTTGAAGGTGGTGCCCTGGCCCTGGGTGCTGTGCGTCTCGATGCGGCCGCCGAGCGCCGCGATCTGCGCGCGCACCACGTCCATGCCGATGCCGCGGCCGGCGAGTTCGGAAACCTGCCCCGCCGTCGAGAAACCGGGCTTGAAGATCAGCTCGGTGGCCTCTTCGGCCGTGAGTTCCTGGTCGGCACCCAGCAGGCCCAGCGTGCGGGCACGCTCGGCGATGCGCTTGTGGTCGAGGCCGGCGCCGTCGTCGCGGAAGCTCACCGACACGTCGTTGCCTTCGTGGTGCAGGTCGATGACGATCAGGCCGCTGGCGTCCTTGCCGGCCTTCTCGCGCACGGCCGAATCCTCGATGCCGTGGGCCACGCAGTTGCGCAGCAGGTGCTCGAAGGCGGGCGTCATCCGGTCGAGCACGCCGCGGTCCATTTCGATGGAACCGCCGACGATGTCCAGGCGCACCTGCTTGCCGGTGTCCTTCGAGGCCTGGCGCACCACGCGGTAGAGGCGGTCGGAGATGCCTTCGAACTCCACCATTCGCGTGCGCAGCAGGCCGCGCTGCAGTTCGCGCGTCTGGCGCGCCTGCACGCTGAGGTCGTCTTCCGTCGCCTGCACCGTCTTCTGCAGGGTGCGCTGCACGGTGGCCACGTCGTTCACCGACTCGGCCATCATGCGCGTGAGCTCCTGCACGCGGGTGAATCGGTCGAACTCCAGCGGGTCGAAGCTCTGCTGCGAGTCCTTGGCCTGCGCGAGGCGCGACTGCATCTGGCTTTCGGCCTGCACTTCGATGTCGCGCAGCTGCTGGCGCAGGCGGTCCAGGTTGCCCGTGAGGTCGGACAGCGAGCCGCGCAGCTGGCCGAGTTCGGCCTCCAGGCGCGAACGCGTGATGATGACCTCGCCGGTCTGCGCGACCAGGCGGTCGAGCAGCTGGGTGCGGATGCGCACCGCCTGGCCGGTCGCGGCACGCAGCGGTGCCACCAGGGCGGCCGGCGCGGGGCGCGGCTGCAGCGTGGCGGGGGCGTCGGCCGCTGCCGCTTCGGGAGCCGCAGCGGCTTCGGCGGCGGGCTGGTCGTCCAGGCTCGCCACGGAGGCGGCGGTCTCGTCGTTCGCCGGCACGCCGGCTTCGGGCGCCTGGGATGCGACGGTGACGGGCGCCGCCGAGGTGGCCGCGGCCACGATCTGGGCCAGCTCGACCTGCGTGGCGTCGTCGGCCGCGCGCAGCGCGTCGAAGGTGGCCTGCAGGGTGTCGAGACGCATCAGCAGCTTCTCGATGTCGGCCCGCTCGGCGCCCTGGGAACCCAGGACCTCGATCTCGGACTCCATGCGGTGCGCGCGCTCGCCCAGGCGCATGGCGCCGGCCAGCCGCGCGCTGCCCTTGAGCGTGTGCAGCGTGCGCAGCACCGAGGCACGCGGCGCGCTGTCGTCGGGGTGGTGCGCCCACTGGCGCAGCGCTTCGCCGAGCTGGGGCAGCAGTTCGGCCGCCTCTTCCTCGAAGATGGGGAACAGGTCGACGTCGACCGCGTCGGCCAGGTCGATGGCGTCTTCGGAATCGTCCAGCGCCACGTCGGCGACCGGCTCGCTGACCACCACCTGCGGCAGCGGACGGGCTTCGGCGCGCATGGCCACCTCGGTGGGCATCGGCGAGTTGGCGATGTCGCGCAGCGCCTGCAGCGTGCCTTCCGCCGGATCGCGCAGCAGGCCGACGGCGAACTGGTGCAGCAGGCGGCGCAGTTCGTCGGCCGCGGCCACCAGCACCGTGCCCTGCTCGCGCGTGCCGCTGCCCTGCATCTGCAGGTGCTGCAGCGCGGCCTCGAACAGGCGGGCCATGCCCGACAGGCTGTGGAAGCCGACGGTGGCCGAGCTGCCGGCCAGCGAATGGGCCAGCGCGATGGTCGAGTCGGGCATGCGCTCATGCGACTCGAGCGCCCACTCGCCGACATCGGTGGCGAGCTGGCGGGACCATTCGTCGGCCTCGTTGAGGTAGACGTTGTAGAGCTGGATGCCGATGCGCAGCGGGCCGATGACCTTGACCTGGTCGTCGGCGCTTTCCTGCGGCACTGCAGGAGCGGCGGCTTCGATGGCTTCGACGGGCTGAGCCGCCTCGACGCTCGTCACGGGTTCCGGCGCCGGGGCCTCGACCGCATCGGCGACGAGGATCTGCGCCTCGGCGGGAGCGGCCGGTGCCTCGAAGATGGGCACGAGGGCTTCCTCGGCCGCAGCCACCGGGGCAGGCTGGGGTTCGGCTTCGGGCTCGACCGCCAGTTGCGGCTCGGGCACGGCGACCGGCTCTTCCACCGGCAGCGGAGCTTCCACCGCCTCGACCGCTTCGGGAACGGAAACGGAAACGGGCTCCGGCTCGACGACGGGTTCCGCAGCCTGCACGGGCAGCGGCTCGGGCTCCCATTGCAGATCTGGCAGGCCGGCGGTGGTGGGCACGGTGGCGGCGATGGGTTCGGCCGCGGGAGCCGGCGGAGTCGCCAGTTCGGCGGGTTCCTGCTTGAGTTCGACGGTCGCGGGCGTCCTGGCGGGCGGCGCGAGGAAGTCGAACATCTCGCCGCTGGGCAGGACCAGCGGCGCGGGTTCTTCGGCCTGCGGCTTGGCATCGAAGTCGATGAAGTCGGTCGACGTGAAATCGTCGTCGGCCTCGGGCGTGCCGGCCTTCGCGGGCTCCGGCACCTGCCAGTCCAGGGTCTGGAGCGGCGGGATCTCGGGGGCCGCGGCCGGTGCAGGCGCCTGCACGGGCGCCGGAGCCTGCGTGGTGAACGACAGGTCCGGCAGGTCGGGCAGGCGCAGGGGCGGCAGTTCCGCCGCGACCGGTGCAGGCGCCACTGGCGCGGGAACTTCGAGCGGCGCGGGCGCGGACATCGGCGCCTCGGCGGCGATGTGGCGCGCGGCGACCGCCAGGGCCTCCGCGTCGGCCACGCGCACCGGCGGGGGCACGGGCTCGCCGGCCAGCAATGCATTGGCCACGCGGCTGAACGGCGCGGACTTCCAGCCCTGCGCGGAGCCCGCGGCGATGGCTTCGACCCATTGGCCGAAGTCCTTCATCGTGCGTTCGGTGCCTTCCAGCAGCGCCGGCGTGGCGGGGCGCTGGTCGGCCAGCCAGGTGTTGAGCACCTGTTCGAGCGACCATGCGGCATCGCCGAACTCGGTGAGGCCGACCATGCGCGAGCTTCCCTTGAGCGTGTGGAAGGCACGCCGCAGGATCGTGAGCTCCTCGGAGTCGTCCGGGTAGCTGCCGAGTTCCTCGATGGCGGCCAGGCCGTTCTGCACGACCTCGCGCGCCTCTTCGAGGAAGATGTTCTGCAGGTCGTCTTCTTCGAGCTCGGTGACTTCGGTGTCGGGCAGCTCGGCCGGGCCGGTGATCTTGTGGGTCCAGCTGTCGGCCTTCTTGCTGAATTCCTCGATCGGCGAAGGCTTGGCCTTGGGCGCGGCGAGCGCCGCGAGCTTGGAGGCGATCTGCGCGTCGACTTCCTCGATGCTGAGCACGGCCTCGGCGGCGGGCGCCTGGCCCGCGGCGGCGCCCTCGCCGCTCTCGGCCTCGGCAGCCTGGCGGCCCATCAGCGGCTTGAGCTCGCCCGCCTCGGCGTCGAACACGAACAGGCGCTTGGCCAGCGCGGGCTGGTAGCCCAGCATGTCAATCAGGAAGCCCAGCGCGCCGAGGTTGTTGCCCAGCGCATCGAAGCCGGCCATTTCCTCGGCCGGCGAGGTGCTGACGAGCATCGCCTCGACGTCCTCGCGCATGCGCTGGACGGTGAGCGCGGCCTGGTCGAGGCCGAGCACGGAGAACACGCCGCGCATCTGCATGAGCTGCGTCGGCACGGTGCGCAGCAGGCCCTTCTCGGCCGGGCGGCGGAAATACTGGTCGAGCGACTTCTCGAGTTCGCTCAGGTGGCTGCGCAGCTCGTCGACCACGGTGCCCATGGTCTGGCGGTCGCTCACGCGGCGGTAGAGGTCCTCCATCCACGGCTCGAGCGGCTCGGAGTGGCCGCCGGCGCGCACGCGCTCGATGCGGCCCGCGAGCTGCAGCGTGCGGGCGGTGAGCTGTGGATCGCTCGGGTCGAGGTCTTCGAGCGCGGCTTCGAGGTAGAGCACCGAGGTGGCGACTTCCATCGCGAGTTCGGTACCCGGCGCCTGGCCGGAACGCACGGAGGCCTCGACCGCGTGGGTCAGGGCCTGCACCATCGGCAGGCTCGGCGGATGCAGCTTCTGCAGCGATTCGCCCAGCTGCGCGAAGGTGTCCGCCACCTGGCGGGTGCGGGTGATGTCGCCGCCCGAGAGCGCCGACCACATTTCCTTGGCGGTCTCGATACGCTTGCGCGCTTGCTGCAGCACGAGCGGATCGAAGCGGCCGAACTGCTCGACGTTGTAGTCGACGCGCTGTTCGCCCGAGATGCCCCAGGCGGTGCGCACGGTGCGCAGCGTGGCGGCATCGTCGCCCGCGGCGGGCACGGCCTGCGCGCAGAAGAAGAGCAGGTCCTGGCCCAGCCGGTCGGACACGAGGCTGTCGCCGCGCGCGAGCGTGGCGTATTGCAGCAGCACACGGGAGGCGGCGCGCTTGACGTAGGCGTCGGGCTGGATCAGCCCCGCTGCCAGGGCCTCGAAAAAGCCCGCGGCCAGGGTCCAGAAGCTGGAGACGCGAGGCAGCAGCGCGCCGCGGCCGAGGCCCAGGCACAGCGCATGCAGCCGGCGCGCGGCCTGCGTGTCGCCGCTCTTGACGAGCTGCAGCACCTCGCGGTCGAGGCGCGAGCGCACGGCCGGGTCGTAGGCGACGGCAGCCTGCGTGACCGCGGGCTTGATCTCGACCCAGCGCCAGGCGGTGCTCCACAGGTCGGCCGGGTGCACGCGCTCGTTGCCGACCAGTTCGAGGACGTCGCGGTACTGCGGAAACAGCGCGACCGACGACACCGGCTTGCCGGCCAGCAGCGCGCCGAGGAAGTCGGTGACGGCGAAGCCTGCACGCTCGATCTTGAGCACCGCGGCTTCGGTGCAGCGCTGCGGCTCGGCGATGAAGCCCTGCACCGCGAACTCGATGGCGCCGAGCACCAGCGCGGGCGAGGAATGCCCCACCATCTGGAGCGCGCCGACGGCCTGGTGCAACTGCTGGCGGGCCATCTGCAGCGGACCGGCCTCGGGCTCGGACGCGGCGGCATCCACTTCGCGAACGAAGCGCCGCAACGACTTGCCTACACCGTCAAGGGATTTCTGGATTTCTCCCAGCACCCAGGCCAGCGGCCCGAGGTCTTCGGTGACCGGCGTGTTGCCGGCGTGAGGGGCCGTGGCAGGGGTTTGAATCGACACGTTGGGTGCTCGCCGTTCTTTGACTGTCAGTTTTTCAATGGGCGCGATGCGCCCCGAATGCACAAGGCCGTCGCGGCCACTTCACGAAACACCGCGGAACCGGCTTTGCCGGGCCGCCGGTATTGCCCCCGGAAGAGGGCTGCCGCAGCGACACGAAGTGCGCGAAGGCTGGAGGAGAGCGTCATCACGCAATCTTGAAACGGGCAACCGATCGGCGCAGTTCTTCGGCCATCTGCGAGAGTTCGCGCACCTGCTGTGCCGTGGTACGCGTGCCCTCGCCGGTCTGTTCCGTCACCGCGAAGATGTGCTGGATGTTCGCGGCCACCACGTTGGCCGAATCGGCTTCGCGGGAGGCGGATTGCGAAATCTGCTCGATGAGGTCGGCGAGTCGGCGCGACACGCGGTCGATCTCGGACAGCGCGGTACCCGCGTTGTCGGACAGCTTGGCCCCTTCGACCACACCCTGCGTGGAACGCTCCATGGCGCCCACCGCGTCCTGCGTGTCGGTCTGAATCGCCTTCACCAGCGCCGAGATCTGGCGCGTGGCGTCCGCGGAGCGTTCGGCCAGCCGCTGAACTTCTTCCGCCACCACCGAGAAGCCTCGGCCGGCTTCACCGGCGGACGCTGCCTGAATGGCGGCGTTCAGTGCCAGCACGTTCGTCTGTTCGGTAATGTCCGAGATCAGCTCCGTGATTTCACCGATCTCCTGCGAGGATTCGCCCAGGCGCTTGATCCGCTTGGAGGTTTCCTGGATCTGGTCGCGGATGGAGTTCATACCGCCGATGGCGTTCTGCACGGCCTGCAGACCCGACGACGCAGCCTGCAGCGACTGGCGCGCCACGGTGGCGGACTCTTGCGCCTGGGTGGACACGCCGTTGATTCGCTCGGCCATGGTCAGCACCGACTGGCCGGTTTCGCGAATCTCGCGCAGCTGTTCGGTCGATGCCGCCAGCAGTTCGGTGGAGGTGTTTTCCACCTGCGACGTCGTCTGCGCCACGCGGGTTGCCGTGTTCTGCACGTTGCCCACCAGCAGTCGCAGTTCTTCCACCGTGTAGTTCACCGAGTCGGCGATGGCGCCGGTGATGTCCTCGGTCACGGTCGCTTCCTGCGTCAGGTCGCCTTCGGCCACTGTCTGCAGTTCGTTCATCAGCCGAAGAATGGCGGCCTGGTTGGCGTTGTTCACGCGGCTGGCTTCGTCGGAAGCCTGTTCGGCGGCCAGACGCTCGCGTTCGGCGACGGCGGCGCGTTCGCGGCCTTCGCGCACCTGCACGAAACCGATGGCGCCGGCGAGTGCCAGGGCGGCCAGCGACAGCACGAACAGCAGCACGATGGTGCCGGCGCCAAGGCCGGTGCGGGCGGAGAGCTTTTCCTGCAGGTCGCCCAGCGACTTGCGCAGCGGCTCGCTGTCGGTCAGGATCGATGCCTGCGCTTCGCGCGCGGCCACCAGGCCCTGCAGGTTGCCCAGAATGGCCGATGCCTGCGTGCGCATCTGTTCATAGGTCTTCAGGATGGCTTCGAGCTGCTGGCGCGTCTGCGGGTCCTTCGAGCCGGGGAAGCGCTGCTGCGCATTGCCGTCGAGCAGGCCGCGGGTGGTTTCCTGGAAGGTGTTCAGGTCCTTGCCCAGCAGGAACACGGCGTCCGGGTTCACACCCTCGACCGTGAAGAACTCGTTGGTCGACTTGCCGATGCGCTGCGTCAGCATCACGAGCTGGCCGGCGGCCGAGATCTCGGGCAGCGTGGCGTTCTGCTGCATCTTCAGCGAGGCGACGGTTTCCGTCATCTCGAGCAGCGTGGACGACTGCTGGTTGATGTCGCGCAGAGCGGCACCCACCTGCGTCAGGATCTGGCGCTGGGCCAGCACGACCTTGGCGCTGGCGTCGGCACGGGTGACGAGGGGATTGATCTTGTTCATCTCCTCGTCGTACTGGTTGCCCACGCGCTCCAGGCGCAGCGAGTCGTCGCCGTTGGTCAGGCCCTGCACGCGGCGCGTGAGGTCGTCTGCGGCGTCCTTCACTTCGACGAAGGCCGAGGCGCTGCCCACGAGGGCCTGCGAGATCGACTTGGCGAGACGCTGCGACTGCATCAGCGACTGGCCGGTGGCCGCCACCTGCTGCGCGAGGCGTTCGGCGCGAAGAATTGCGGAGCCTGCGACCAGCAGCAGCAGCAGCACCACGACCGCCAGCATGATGGCCAGGATACGCTGCTGCTTCGCGGGGTTGGAGCCCGCGCGGCCGCCGGTGGCGTCGGGCGCGACTTCGGCAGGCGCGGCGCCGGGCTCGTTGGCTGCGTCGCCGCCGCCGGGCAGGTCGACGTCGCCGAAGCTGGTGTCGGGGGCCGCGGAGCCCTTCCTGGCGAGGCGCACGGTTTTCTCGTCCGGAACCTGGACGGTATCGACATCGTCGAGCGATATCGAACCGGAGCCATCGACGCGGGCCTTGTCGTTCCCGTTGTTCACGGGCAGTAATTTCTTGAACTTGTCGGCGATCGAGCTCACGGTCGGTCCTTCAGGTGGTTTCCGGTACGGCGTGCGGCGGCACTACGCACCAATGCTCAAAAACTGGGGTTGCTGCGAAAGCGCCTGCAGGTTGACTTCCTGCCAGCGCTCCCCCGCTGCATCGGTAAACAGATGCCCGTGCCAGGCAGGTGCTTCTGCGCCAGGAGGCTCGGATGCCGTGAAGGCCTCCGCCCCCCGCAACCCCGCCAGTCGATCGACCAGCAAAGCGCAGTTGACTTCGAGCAGCTCGTTGAAAGCAACGAGCCGCGACTGGATGCGCGCCGCCTCGGTGGCGGCCAGCGCGACAGGAACGCCGGTGGCGAACGCCGCAAGCTGCACGACGCCGTAGAGGCCGCCGCGCAGGTTGGCAACGCCGAGGAACCACGGCTGCGTGTAGGGCACGGGCTGCGGCGGCGTCCAGGGAAAGATCTCGCCGGCGTGTCCCAGCGGAAAGAGGTATTTGCCCTCGCCGGCCTCGACCGCCAGCCAGGTGGCGGCCACCCCCGTCGTGCGAGCGGCCTGCAGGCGGCTCGCCAGCCGGGACTGGAAGGCTCTCAGAGCATCGCGATTCGCCATGGACTCGGCAGGCTTTCGCTCAGTTCAGGGCGCTGATCTTGGACATCAGGTCGGCGGCGTTGACCGGCTTCACGATGTAGTCGCGCGCGCCCTGGCGCATGCCCCAGACGCGGTCCGTCTCCTGGTTCTTGCTGGTGCACAGGATGATCGGGATCGCGGCGTATTTCGGGTCGCGGGCGATGGCGCGCGTGAGCTGGAAGCCGTTCTGGCCGGGCATGACCACGTCCATGAGGATCAGGTCGGGGTGCTCTTCCTCGAGGCGGCGCATGGCGTCGTCGGCGTTTTCAGCCGTCTTGACGGCGAAGCCGTTCTTCTGGAGGAGGTCGGACAGGAACACCAGTTCCGTCTTGGAGTCGTCGACGACGAGGATTTTTCGAATGGGCATTACTGCACTTCCTGTTGAACGGTGCCAAACTGCTGCACGGCCTGCAGCAGCTGGTCTTTGGTGAAAGGCTTGGTCAGGTAGTCCTGGGAACCGACCATGCGGCCGCGTGCCTTGTCGAATACACCGTCTTTCGACGACAGCATGACGACCGGGACGTTGGAAAAGTGGGCGTTGCGCTTGATGATGGCGCAGGTCTGGTAGCCGTCCAGGCGCGGCATCAGGATGTCGCAGAAAATCAGATGCGGCTTGTGGTCGTTAACCTTGGAGAGCGCGTCGAAGCCGTCTTCGGCGAGAAGAACCTCGTGCCCACCCTGCTTCAGAAAAATCTCGGCACTGCGCCGGATGGTGTTGCTGTCGTCGATGACAAGCACCTTGTAACCAGATCCATTCGGGCCCATTGCAAACGCTCCTGCTCATGAGACTTGGAAGCCCGCCGCGCCGAACATCGACGCAGACCGCGTAGCTCTATCTATGCCATGCTTTCAGATTTCAACCATTTCGAAGTCTTCCTTGCGCGCGCCGCACTCAGGACAGGTCCAGTTCATCGGAACATCGGCCCAGGCCGTGCCTGCCGCGATGCCATCTTCCGGTACACCAACCGCTTCGTCATAGATCCACCCACAAATCAGGCACATCCAAGTTTTCGTGTTCATCGGAGCTTAAAGTCCTTGTTCATTAAATGCAACGAGTGTATCTATGCGTATCTCTCTGGCAGACTGTAAACGTCGCGCCTATGCCACCATCCAGAGGATTCCGCACGGCGTATGACCATCTACTTACTTCCAGCAGACGACGCCCGCAAACCGGGCGATCTTAACGACCCCTCGCAGGATGCCGGCGAGCCGGCCGAGCACGACCTGAATCCCCCCTGCGTGCTGGTGTTCAATGCCAGCGATCCCAGCGGTGCGGGCGGGCTGGGCGCCGACGCCCTGGCCATGGGGTCGGTAGGCGCACACATCCTGCCCGTCGTCACGGGCGCCTACGCCCGGGACACAGCCGAGATTTTCGATCACTTCCCCTTCGACGAGGAGGCCATCGCCGAGCAGGCGCGCGCCATCCTGGAGGACGTGGAGGTACAGCTGATCAAGGTCGGCTTCGCCGGCACCACCGAGGCGCTGAGCACCATCGCGGAAACCGCCGCCGACTATCCGGAGGTGCCCGTGGTGGCCTACATGCCCAATCTTTCCTGGTGGGACGAGAACCTGATCGAGCCCTATCTGGACGCTTTTCGCGAGCTCGTCCTGCCCCAGACGACAGTGTTGGTTGGAAACCACAGTACCCTGTGGCGCTGGCTGCTTCCGGACTGGAACGGCGACCGTCCGCCCGGCGCGCGCGACATCGCCAAGGCCGCCGGCGAGTTCGGCGTGCCCTACACGCTGGTCACCGGCCTGATGCTGCCCGACCAGTTCATAGACAACGTGCTGGCCTCGCCGCAGTCGGTGCTCGCCAGCGAGAAGTACGAGCGGCTCGAGGCCGTCTTCGCGGGCGCGGGCGACACCCTGTCGGCCGCGCTGGCCGCCCTGCTCGCCAGCGGCACCGACCTCGTGGCCGCGACCACGGAAGCGCTGGCCTACATGGACCGCTGCCTCGACGCGGGCTTCCGGCCGGGCATGGGCCACGTGCTGCCCGACCGCCTCTTCTGGGCCGAGCCCGAGCCGGAGGAAGGCGACGACGATCCCGACGCCCCGCCGGACTTCGCCCTGCCCCCGCACGACACCCGGCACTGAAAATGTTGCTCGCCCCCAAGGCTGCGCGCACTCCGTGTCGCTTCGCCCCTACCGGGGCGGCCGTGCGCGGCGGCCCCCACTGAAAACCTCTGCTGAGTCCCGATGCCAAGTACCGATCGCAACGACATTCTTTTCGAGCGCGCCCGCGCCGTGATTCCCGGCGGCGTGAACTCGCCCGTGCGCGCCTTCAAGGCCGTGGGCGGCACGCCCCGCTTCGTCCAGCGCGCCCAGGGCGCCTATTTCTGGGACGCCAACGACAAGCGCTACATCGACTACATCGGCTCCTGGGGCCCGATGATCCTGGGCCACGGCCACCCCGCCGTGGTCGAGGCCGTGCAGAAGGCCGTGCTCGAAGGCTTCTCCTACGGCGCGCCGACCGAGCGCGAGGTCGAACTGGCCGAGGCCATCCTCGCGCTGGTGCCGTCGATGGAGATGGTGCGGCTGGTCAGTTCCGGCACCGAGGCCGCCATGAGCGCCCTGCGCCTGGCGCGCGGCGCCACCGGCCGCAAGAGCATCGTCAAGTTCGAGGGCTGCTACCACGGCCATGCCGATGCGCTGCTCGTGAAGGCCGGCTCCGGCCTCGCCACCTTCGGCAATCCCACCTCCGCCGGCGTGCCGCCCGAGGTGGTGCAGCACACCATCGTGCTCGAATACAACAACCTGCAGCAGTTGGAAGAAGCCTTCGCGCTGCACGGCAAGGACATTGCCTGCCTGATGATCGAGGCGATCGCCGGCAACATGAACTTCGTGCGCGCCACGCCCGAGTTCGCCCGCCGCTGCCGCGAGCTCTGCACGCAGCACGGCGCCCTGCTGGTCTTCGACGAGGTGATGACGGGCTTCCGCGTGGGCCTGCACGGCGCGCAGGGGGTGCTGGGCATCAAGCCCGACCTCACGGTGCTCGGCAAGGTCATCGGCGGCGGCATGCCGCTCGCGGCCTTCGGCGGCCCGCGCGCGATCATGGAACAGCTCGCGCCGCTGGGGCCGGTCTACCAGGCCGGCACGCTGTCGGGCAACCCGGTGGCCACGGCCTGCGGGCTCGCCACGCTGAAGGAAATCGCGAAACCCGGTTTCTACGAAGCGCTCGGCAAGAAGACGCGCTCGCTGGTCGAAGGGCTCAAGGCCGCCGCCGCAGTCGAAGGCCAGCCCTTCAGCGCCGACAGCGAAGGCGGCATGTTCGGCTTCTTCCTGATGAAGGACCTGCCGCAGAACTATGCCACCGTGATGACAACCGACAACGCGAAGTTCAATGCGTTGTTTCACGGTCTGCTGGATCGCGGCGTGTATATTGCGCCCGCGCTTTACGAAGCAGGTTTCGTGAGCGCAGCACACAGCGACGACGACATCGCCGCCACCATCGAAGCCGCACGACAAATCTTCAGGACACCCTAGCCATCATGAACTTCCTGCGCACGCTGCCGGCCTTGAGCATCGCTCTTCTCATTCCCGGCTTCGCAGCGGCGCAGGACTCGTCCTTCGATCCGAAGAACATCTGGATCAACCCCGGCTTCTATTCGGCCCACTTCGACAGCGGCAAGGGCCTGGAGAACGTCAACCAGGGGCTGGGCTTCGAGTACCCTCTGAACGACACCTTCCGCGTCACGGCGGGCACCTTCCGCAACAGCGACCGCAGGCAGTCGAACTACGTCGGGCTGTATGCGCTGCCCTTCGAGTTCTACGGCGTGAAGTTCGGTGCGGTGGTGGGCGGCTTCGACGGCTACCCCAACTACCGCAACGGCAACTGGTTCCCCGCCATCCTTCCGGTGGCGGCCATCGAAGGCAAGAACTGGGGCCTGAACATCGCCTACGTGCCGACGATCAAGAACCGGCTGTACGGCGCCGTCACCTTTCAGCTGAAGTACCGCTTCGGCAACCACGAGTAGCGGCAACTGAACCGCCGCCGCCCAATGAAAAAGCCGGCACGCTGCCGGCTTTTTTCGTGGAGGCCGCGCCTTCCCCGTCAGTGACGGAAGTGGCGCACGCCCGACAGCACCATCACCACGCCGCGCTCGTCGGCGGCGTCGATGACTTCCTGGTCGCGCATCGAGCCGCCCGGCTGGATCACGCAGCTCGCACCCGCATCGACCACCACGTCGAGGCCGTCACGGAACGGGAAGAAGGCGTCGCTGGCCACGGCCGTGTCCTTCAGCGAGAGGCCGGCATGCTCGGCCTTGATGCTGGCGATGCGCGCCGAATCGAGGCGGCTCATCTGGCCCGCGCCCACGCCCATGGTCATGCCGTTGGCGCAGAACACGATCGCGTTGCTCTTCACGTACTTGGCGACCTTCCATGCGAAGAGCAGGTCCTGCAGCTGCTGCGGCGTCGGCTGCTTCTTGCTGACCACCTTGAGGTCGCTGGCGGCGAGCTCGTGGTTGTCGGCCGTCTGGATTAGCAGGCCCGAGCCGACGCGCTTGACGTCCATGGCGTTGCGGCCGTTGTCCCAGTCGGTCGTGCCACCCTTGGGCAGTGCGATTTCCAGCACACGCACGTTGAGCTTGGCCTTGGTGGCCTGGAACACCTCGAGCGCCTCGGGCGTGTAGCCGGGCGCCATCAGCACTTCGACGAACTGCTTGGCGATCTCCTGCGCGGTCGCGCCGTCCACCGGGCGGTTGAAGGCGATGATGCCGCCGAAGGCCGAGGTCGGGTCGGTCTTGAAGGCCTTGGAATAGGCCTCGGCTGCGTCCTTGCCGATGGCGACGCCGCAGGGGTTGGCGTGCTTCACGATCACGCAGGCGGGCACGTCGAAGCTCTTCACGCATTCCCATGCCGCGTCGGCATCGGCGATGTTGTTGTAGCTCAGCTCCTTGCCCTGCAGCTGCTTCGCCGACACCAGCGAGCCGGGCGCCGGATGCAGGTCGCGATAGAACGCGGCCTGCTGGTGCGGGTTCTCGCCGTAGCGCAGGTCCTGCACCTTCACGAAGCGGCCGTTGCTCTGCGCCGGGAAGAGCGAGCGCTTCGGCGCGGGCTGGCCGATGCTGGCGTCGAAGTCGATGGCCGAGAGGTAATCGCTGATCGCGCCGTCGTAGTCGGCGATGCGGTTGAACGCGGCCACCGAGAACGCGAACTTGGTCTTGTCGCTGAGCTTGCCGTTCGCCTTCAGCTCGGCCAGCGCCACGGCGTACTGCGAGGAGTCGGTGAGCACGCCCACGTCCTTCCAGTTCTTGGCCGCGCTGCGCACCATGGCCGGGCCGCCGATGTCGATGTTCTCGATCGCGTCTTCCAGCGTGCAGCCGGGCTTGGCCACGGTGGCCTCGAACGGATACAGGTTGACCACCAGCAGGTCGATGGTGTCGATGCCGTGTTCCTCGATGGCGGCGACGTGCGCGGGCAGGTCGCGGCGCGCCAGCAGGCCGCCATGGATCTTCGGGTGCAGCGTCTTCACGCGGCCGTCGAGCATTTCGGGAAAGCCGGTGTGGTCGGCCACCTCGGTGACGGGCAGGCCCGCATCGGCGAGCAGCTTGGCGGTGCCGCCGGTGGACAGCAGCTTGATGCCCAGCGCATGCAGCGCCTGTGCGAATTCGAGAATGCCGGTCTTGTCGGAAACGGAGATGAGTGCTGTCTGGGCCATTGGATATGCCGTGGGGTTATTTCAAGAGTTTGTGTTCGACCAGCTTCTTGCGAAGCGTGTTGCGGTTCAGGCCCAGCCATTGCGCGGCCTTCGACTGATTGCCCTCGGCGCGCGTCATCACGACATCGAGCAGGGGTTTTTCGACCACGCGCACGAGCATCTCGTACATGCCGTCGGGTTCGGTGCCGCGCAGATCGCGAAAGTAGCTGTCCAGACTGGTGCGCACGCAGTCCTCGATGTGTTTCTTGCTCATTGCTTCTTCTTTTCCTCTCTCAATGGACGGCGCAGGCCGCCTCCTCTTCTTCGCCCGGCGCGTCTGCGTCCGCCGGGCGTTGCACGGGCATGCGGTCCATGTGGTCCGCCAGCCCGTCGAAATAGTCGCCGACCGCGCGCAGCTGCTCGGCACAGTCCTCGATGGTGTTCATGCGCGCGCGAAACGCCTCGCCGTCGGGCAGCGTGCGCACGTACCAGCCGATGTGCTTGCGCGCCGTGCGCACACCGCTGTAGTCGCCGTAGAGCGCATAGTGCTCCACCAGATGGTCGAGCAGCAAGCGGCGCACTTCCACCACCAGCGGCGGCGCGCGGTGCGTGCCGGTTTCGAGGAAGTGCGCGATCTCGCGGAAGATCCACGGCCGGCCCTGCGCGGCCCGGCCGACCATCACCGCGTCGGCGCCGGTGGCCGCGAGCACGTCGCGCGCCTTCTCGGGTGAATTGATATCGCCGTTGGCCACCACCGGCACGCGCACCGCGGCCTTCACGGCGGCGATGGTGTCGTACTCGGCGAAGCCCTTGTAGCCCTGCTCGCGCGTGCGCCCGTGCACGGTGAGCATCTGCACGCCGGCGGATTCGAAGTCTCGCGCCAGCTTCACCGCGTTGCGGTGCTCCAGGCTCCAGCCGGTGCGCATCTTGAGCGTGACAGGCACGCCGAAGGGCTGCGCGGCGTCGACCACGGCCTGCACGATCTCCAGCGCCAGCGGCTCGTCGCGCATCAGCGCAGAGCCCGCCCACTTGTTGCAGACCTTCTTGGCCGGGCAGCCCATGTTGATGTCGATGATCTGCGCGCCGCGCTCGATGTTGTAGACCGTGGCCTCCGCCATCATGGCCGCGTCGGTGCCGGCGATCTGCACCGCGATGGGGCCCGGCTCGCCGTCGTGGTTGGCGCGCCGAGAGGTCTTGAGCGAACCCCAGAGTTCCTTGCGCGAGGTGACCATCTCGCTGACCGCGTAGCCCGCGCCGAGCTCGCGGCACAGCATGCGGAAGGGCCGGTCCGTCACGCCGGCCATGGGCGCGACGAACAGGCGGTTTTCCAGCGTGTGGTTGCCGATCTGCAAGGTCATTTGGAAGGGGAGCGTGCGCGTTCGGCTGCTGAAAAATGAGGCACGATTGTAGCCACGCCGCATTTCAGCGACTGAAACGATTTGCGCCTCGGTACCCCGTACAAATACCGGTGCGCGCCGGGGCTTTCTCCCACGCGGTTGCGGCGCGGGCGCTGCCTATACTGCGCCGACCCTATGCAAGCCTGGCTCGACTCCCTCCTTGCCCTGCTGGCGCTGCCGCAGGTCGGCCTCTCCACGCTGTTCGTTGCGGCCTTCGTCTCGGCGACGCTTCTGCCGGTGGGCTCCGAGCCATTTCTCTTCGGCCTGCTCAAGCTCAACCCCGACATGTTCTGGCCCGCCATCGCGGTCGCGACAGTGGGCAACACGCTGGGTGGCGCGGTCGACTGGTGGATGGGCTACGGCGCGCACAAGGTGGCCGACAAATACTCGCACTCGAAACATCATGTGCGCGTTCTGGGCTGGCTCGAGAAGCTCGGCCCGAAGGCCTGCCTGCTGAGCTGGCTGCCGCTGGTGGGCGACCCGCTGTGCGCGGTGGCGGGCTGGCTCAAGCTGCCGTTCTGGCCATGCGTGGCCTATATGGCGATCGGGAAATTCCTGCGCTACGTCACGATGACGGTCGCGCTGCTGTACGTCTTTCCATCCTGAAGCCGCCGCCTCGGCTCAGTTCAGCAGCTCGTAGGGCCCGCCGCGCTCCAGCGCGCGCTTGTACGCAGGACGCGAGTGGATGCGCTCAAGGTACGCCATCAGCTTCGGCCGCTTCGCATCGAGCCCCCCACGCGCCTGCGCGGCCTCGACCACGAAGCTCATCTGGATGTCCGCGCCCGTGAACGCATCGCCGGCGAACCACTCGCTCTTGCCGAGCTCGGCTTCCATGTAGTTCAGATGGTTGGCGATGTTCGGATGGATGAACGCCGACTTCGTCTTCGCCGCGATCGCCTTGGCCACCGGCCGCGCGAAGAAAGGCATCCTGCTCGTCTCGATGCGGTCGAAGATCAGCTTCATCAGCAGCGGCGACATCGCCGTGCCCTCCGCGAAATGCAGCCAGTAGCGATAGCGCACCGCCTCCGCCGAACCCGCGGCGGGCGCAAGGCGACCGTTGCCGTAGCGCTCGATCACCGTCTCGATGATCGCGCCCGACTCCGCGAGCGTCAGTCCGTCATCCGTCGTGACAACCGGTGACTTCCCCAGCGGATGAACGGCCCGCAGCGAAGCGGGCGCCAACATGGTCCGCGGATCGCGCTGGTAATGCACGATCTCGTAGGGCAGCTCCAGCTCTTCGAGCAGCCAGAGCACGCGCTGCGAGCGGGAGTTGTTGAGGTGGTGGACGGTGAGCATGGGGCGGGGCCTGGAAGAAGACAGGGCGCGCGGAGTCTATCCAACAACCCCGCGCCGTCGATTCACTTCACGCCGGCTTTGCGCAACTCGTCGGCCGTGACACGGACCGGCTTCTGGTCTCGCTGCACCACGATGGCGGTGTTGGTGCGCACTGCGGCTTCCCGCGCCGCCCGCGCAGCGCGCCGGATCGCAATCAGCGAAGCCGCAAGATCCTTGTCCTTAGCTTGTGCCAGTTGCTCATTGGTCATGGTGCTTCTCCCCATTCGATGAGTGCCGGCTCTTCGCCGGCGTTGTCGTACAGAGCCCAGGCATCGACCGCTCCGCGGTAGCTGTCGTCGAAATTCCTGCGCCCCGACACGAAGCGACGGCGAATCACGTCTTCAGGAATGTGATGGCCACCCTGGCGCACACGCTCCGCCACGCGCGCGATCGCAAATTCTGCCGTCGACAGCGCCAGGAAGAAAAGACTCACGTGATAGCCCAGGGCTCTCCAGGCGCCGATGTGACGCAGATAGCCCAGCCCCGACAAGGTGGTCTCGAAGGCGAAACTTTCCCGGCGACGGACGCATTCCGCAATTTCTTCGAGCATCAGCCGACCGGCCTTGATCGCTTCTGCTTCCGGCGCGAAAGGAGACAGCCCGGCTGCGATCAAGTCCGCATTGAGCATTGATGAAGCGCGAAACCTGCGCCTCCTGCGGAAGGAAGGCGCGGGCGAAAGTGGTCTTGCCCGCGCCATTGGGGCCCGCAATGATGACGATCTTGGGACGGCTCATCAGAGGGGGCCATTCACCCGGCGGGAATCAGGAGCTGAACAGGAAGTTCATCACGTCGCCATCCTTCACGACGTATTCCTTGCCTTCCGAGCGCATCTTCCCCGCGTCCTTCGCGCCCTGCTCGCCCTTGTAGGCGATGTAGTCCTCGAAGGCGATGGTCTGGGCGCGGATGTAGCCCTTCTCGAAGTCGCCGTGGATCACGCCTGCCGCCTGCGGGCCGGTGTCGCCGATGTGGATGGTCCAGGCGCGCACTTCCTTCACGCCGGCGGTGAAGTAAGTCTGCAGGCCCAGCAGCTTGAAGGCCGCGCGGATCAGGCGGTTCAGGCCCGGCTCTTCCTGGCCGATCTCGGCGAGGAACATCTTCTTGTCCTCGTCGTCCATCTCGGCCAGGTCGGCTTCGATCTTGGCGCAGATGGCGACCACGGGCGCGCCCTGCTTGGCGGCGTATTCGCGCAGGCGGTCGAGGTACGGGTTGTTCTCGAAGCCGTCTTCCGACACGTTGCCCACGAACATCGCGGGCTTGGCGGTGATCAGCGTGAAGCTCTTGACCAGCGGGCGCTCTTCCTTGGTGAACTCGAGCGCGCGCACCGGCGTGTTCTCGTTCAGCGCGGCCTGGCAGCGCTCGAGCAGGCCGACCAGCTTCTGCGCGTCCTTGTCGCCCGAGCGGGCCACCTTGGTGTGGCGGGCCAGCGCCTTCTCGACGGTGGCGAGGTCGGCCAGGCACAGCTCGGTCTGGATGACTTCGATGTCGGAGATCGGGTCGACCTTGCCGGCCACGTGGACGACGTTGTCGTCATCGAAGCAGCGCACCACATTGACGGTGGCATCGGTCTCGCGGATGTGGGCCAGGAACTTGTTGCCCAGGCCTTCGCCGGTGCTGGCGCCGGCCACCAGGCCGGCGATGTCGACGAATTCGACGATGGCGGGAACCACGCGCTCGGGCTTGACGATCTCGGCGAGCTGGTCGAGGCGCGGATCGGGCACTTCCACCACGCCCACGTTGGGTTCGATGGTGCAGAAGGGATAGTTCTCCGCCGCGATGCCGGCCTTGGTCAGCGCATTGAAAAGAGTGGATTTACCGACGTTGGGCAGGCCGACGATGCCGCATTGCAAACTCATGGGAGGTCCTCTTGGATAACCGCGAATTTTAGGCGAGCATGGTTTGGCGCCCGTCGGACAGGTCTTCGAACAGCATTCGAGCCCGCGGATGCATCAGGGTAAGACCCAATCGGCAAACGTTTGCGCAAACGTTTCCCTCAGTTAACATCGGCGCCCCGGCAAAGACCGGCGCACCCGTTCCGATCAACCTATCCCAGGAGACATCCACCATGAAGTTCACCCGCCGTACCCTGCAAAGCGCTGCCGCACTGACGCTGCTGGGCGCCATGGCCGGAACGCCCGCCTTCGCGCAGGACAAGCCCAAGGTCGCGCTGGTCATGAAGTCGCTCGCCAATGAGTTCTTCCGCACCATGGAAGACGGCGCCAAGGCGCACCAGAAGGCCAACGCCTCGAAGTACACGCTGGTGGCCAATGGCATCAAGGACGAAACCGACACCGCCGCGCAGATCAAGATGGTCGAGCAGATGGTGGCGCAGAAGATCAACGCGCTGGTCATCGCGCCGGCCGATTCGAAGGCGCTGGTGCCCGCGGTGAAGGCCGCCATCGACAAGGGCATCCTGGTGGTCAACATCGACAACCAGTTCGACGCCGCCGCGCTCAAGGAAAAGGGCATCCAGGTTCCCTTCGTCGGCCCCGACAACCGCGCCGGCGCCAAGCTTGTGGGCGACGCGCTCGCCAAGGAGCTGAAGGCGGGCGACAAGGTCGGCATCATCGAAGGCGTGTCGACCACCTTCAATGCGCAGCAGCGCACGCTGGGCTACCAGGACGCGATGAAGGCCGCCGGCGTGACGGTGGTGGGCGTGCAGTCGGGCCAGTGGGAAATCGACAAGGGCAACACCGTGGCCGCCGGCATGTTGCGCGAGCACCCCGACCTGAAGGCGCTGCTCGCGGGCAACGACAGCATGGCGCTGGGCGCCGTGGCTGCCGTCAAGGCCGCCGGCAAGACTGGCAAGGTGCTGGTGGTCGGCTACGACAACATCGGCGCCATCAAGCCGATGCTCAAGGACGGCCGCGTGCTCGCCACCGCCGACCAGTTCGCCGCCAAGCAGGCCGTGTTCGGCATCGAGACCGCGCTGAAGGCGCTGGCCGAGGGCAAGAAGCAGGCCGACATGCCCGCCGAGGTGAAGACCGACGTGGTCCTGGTCACCAAAGACTCCAAGTAAATGTTGCTCGCCCCCAGGCTTCGCGCACTTCGTGTCGCTTCGCCTACCCCCTACCGGGGGCAACACCTGAGGCCCGGCCAAGCCGGTTCCTCGGTGTTTCTTGAATGAATAAGGTTGCCATCGATGGCTGATAACGATCCCGGCGCGCCCGTGCTCTCCCTGAGCGCCATGGGCAAGGACTATGCGGCGCCGGTGCTGGACGACGTCTCGCTCGTGCTCAACCCCGGCGAAGTGCTGGCCCTCACGGGCGAGAACGGCGCGGGCAAGAGCACGCTGTCGAAGATCGTCTGCGGCCTGGTGCAGCCCACGCGCGGCCGGATGCTGCTCGACGGCAAGCCCTTCGCGCCCACCTCGCGTCGCGACGCGGAGCGCCTGGGCGTGCGCATGGTCATGCAGGAGCTCGGCCTCGTCACCACGCTGTCGGTGGCCGAGAACCTGCTGCTCGACCGCCTGCCCAACAAGACCGGCTGGATACGCAAGGCCAGGCTGCACGAGCTGGCCGCGCGCCAGCTCGCCAAGATCGGCATGCAGAACATCGACCCGGCCACGCCCGTGGCGCGGCTGGGCATCGGCCAGCAGCAGATGGTGGAGATCGCGCGCAACCTGCAGGACGACACGCGCGTGCTGGTGCTCGACGAGCCCACCGCCATGCTCACGCCGCGCGAGACCTCGCATCTCTTTGAGCAGATCGACCTGCTGAAGGCGCGCGGCGTGGCCATCGTCTACGTGTCGCACCGCCTCGAGGAGCTTCAGCGCATCGCCGACCGCGTGGCAGTGCTGCGCGACGGCCGGCTGGTGGATGTGCGCGCCATGGCCGGCGTGCGCGAATCCGAACTGGTGCAGCGCATGGTGGGCCGTGCGGTGCACGAGCACGAGGGTCGCGACCGCCGCGTGGCGGGCCCGGTGCTGCTGAGCGCGCGCGGCATCGGCCGGGCGCAGGTCGTTCGCGACGTCGACATCGACCTGCGCGCGGGCGAAGTCATGGGCCTGGCCGGCCTGGTCGGCTCGGGCCGGACCGAGCTGGTGCGCCTGCTGTTCGGAGCAGACCGCGCCGACCGCGGCGAGATCACGCTGCATGCCGACGGGCAAGCCACGCACCACGTCCGCAAGGGCTGGCGCTCGCCGATGCAGGCGATCCGCGCGGGCATCGGCCTGGTCACCGAAGACCGCAAGTCGCAGGGCCTGCTGCTGCCGCAGTCGATCCGCGTCAACGCCACGCTGAGCGACCTGGGCGCGATCTCGCACGCCGGGTGGCTGCGCGGCGCCAAGGAACGCGGCATCGCGCGCAAGCTGGTGGAACTGCTTCGCATCCGCTCGCGCAGCATCGAGCAGCCGGTTTCCACGCTCAGCGGCGGCAACCAGCAGAAGGTGGTTTTCGCGCGCTGGCTGCACCGCGAATGCAAGGTGCTGCTGCTGGACGAACCCACGCGCGGCGTGGACGTGGGCGCGCGCGCCGACCTCTACGCCGAACTCGACCGCATGACCGACGCCGGCAAGGCGCTGCTGATGGTGTCCAGCGACCTGCGCGAACTCATGGCCATGTGCGACCGCATCGGCGTGATGAGCGCCGGGCGCCTGGTCGCGGTGTTCGAGCGCGGAGAATGGACCGAACAATCGCTGCTGGCCGCGGCATTCAGCGACGCGACAGGACACGCAGCAGCAGCCAATCCGCCGACGGTATCCCCCGTTTCCGATCCGATCCCGGTCACCGCCGACACACCATGAACGCCGCCTCTACGACATCCAACACGCCGCCCGCGCCCTCCGCGCTGAAGGGCCAGCTCGGCACCTACCTGGGCCTCACGGTCGTGCTCGTGGGCATGATCGCCCTCTTCGGTTCGCTCAGCGAATACTTCCTGACGCGCGAGACCTTCGTCTCCATCGCCAACGAGATTCCCGCGCTGGCCGTGATGGCGGTCGGCATGACCTTCGTGCTGATCATCGCGGGCATCGACCTGTCGGTGGGCTCGGTGCTGGCACTCAGCGCGGCCGTCACGGCCGCCGCCATCCTCGAATGGAAGCTCTCGGTGCCGCTGGCCGCTGCGCTCGGCCTGGCCACGGGCCTGGTCTGCGGCACGGTCACCGGCGCGGTGTCGGTGGCCTGGCGGCTGCCGAGCTTCATCGTCTCGCTGGGCATGCTGGAGGCGGTGCGCGGCGGCGCCTACCTCGTGACCGATTCGCGCACGCAGTACGTGGGCGACGCCATCTCGGGCCTGGCCGCTCCGTGGATCGGGGGCATCTCCGCCGCCTTCGTGCTGGCGGTGGTGCTGGTGGTCATCGGGCAGCTGGTGCTCACGCGCACCGTGTTCGGCCGCCACGTGGTGGGCATCGGCACCAACGAAGAGGCGATGCGGCTGGCGGGCGTCGATCCGCGGCCCATCCGCATCATCGTGTTCGCCGTCACCGGGCTGCTGGCCGGCCTCGCGGGCCTGATGCAGTCGGCCCGCCTCGAAGCAGCCGACCCGAACGCGGGCGTGGGCATCGAGCTGCAGGTGATCGCGGCCGTGGTCATCGGCGGCACCAGCCTGATGGGCGGGCGCGGCTCGGTCGTCAACACCTTCTTCGGCGTGCTGATCATCGCGGTGCTGGAAGCCGGCCTCGCGCAGGTGGGTGCCAGCGAGCCGAGCAAGCGGATCATCACCGGCGCGGTGATCGTGGTGGCGGTGATCATCGACACGCTGCGCCAGCGCCGCGCGGAACGCCGGCTGGCCTGATCGCCGCCGCCCATCCAGCAAGAGGAATAGAACCATGGCCACCATCAAGGACGTCGCGCTGAAGGCGGAGGTGTCGGTCACCACCGTCTCGCATGTGGTCAACGACACGCGCCACGTGAGCGCCAAGGTGCGCGAGCGGGTGGAGCTCGCCATCCGCGAGCTGGGCTACGTGCCCAACGCGATGGCGCGCAGCCTCAAGAGCAACACCACCTCGACGCTGGGCATGCTCATTCCCAACAGCTCCAACCCCTACTTCGCCGAGATCGTGCGCATCGTGGAAGACCGCTGCTTCGGCGCCGGCTACACGCTGGTGCTGTGCAACACCGACGACGAGCCCCGCCGCCAGAGCGTGTACCTGCAGGTGCTGGCCGAGCGCCGCATCGACGGGCTGATCGTGGTGTCGACCGGCGAGAGCGGCGACAACGACCTGGCGAAGCAGCTCAATGGCCTGCGCGTGCCGACCGTGCTGGTCGACCGCGAGATCGCCAACCCCGTGTGCGACCTGGTCGAGACCGCCCACATGCAGGGCGGCCTGCTCGCCGTGCGGCACCTGCTGTCGCTGGGCCACAAGCGCATCGCCTGCATCGGCGGGCCGGTGGGCGTGATGCCCAGCGAGCAGCGCATCGAAGGCTGGCGCATGGCGCTGGCCGAAGCCGGCGCCGCGCCCGGCATCGCCAGCACCGACTCGCTGCTGTGGCGCGGCGGCTTCACCAGCCAGGGCGGCTACGAGGCGATGCACGCCATCCTGCGCACCGAGCAGAAGCCCTCGGCCGTGTTCGTCTGCAACGACCTGATGGCCATCGGCGCATTGCGCGCGGCGCACGAGAGCGGCGTGCGCGTGCCCGACGAGCTCTCGATCGTCGGCTTCGACGACATCGAACTCTCTGCCTACACCAGCCCCGCGCTCACCACCGTGGCGCAACCCAAGGAGCGCATCGGCGCGCTGGCGGTCGACATGCTGCTGGAGCGCGTGGGCGGCAAGCGCCGCGACGCGCGCAAGGTGGTGCTGCAGCCCGAGCTGTGCGTGCGCGCCTCCACTGCGCGCCACGCGAGCTTCCGCGAAGCCCCCGCTCCCGCGCCGGCTGCCGCCGAAACGCCCTCCCAGCAACCCCGAAAGTCCCGCACCTCGTGAGCCTGAAGCCTTCTTCTAGCAGCAGCACCGATGGCCGTGCCGCGGCACCGCGCATCGTGGTGTTCGGCAGCCTCAACATGGACCTGGTCGTGCGCGTACCGCACGCGCCGGCCGCGGGCGAGACCCTGCTGGGCCATTCGATCGCCGACATTCCCGGCGGCAAGGGCGCCAATCAGGCGGTGAGCTGCGCGCGCCAGGGCGGCAGCGTGCGCATGATCGGCTGCGTCGGCGACGACGCGCATGGCAAGGCGCTGCGCGATTCGCTGGAGCGCGACGGCATCGACACCGCTTCCCTGCGCACCGTTGCGGGCGAGCCCACCGGCACCGCGCTGATCCTGGTGGAAGACAGCGGGCAGAACCGCATTGTGATGATCCCCGGCGCCAACGCCCGGCTGGAGGCCGACGAGGCCGCGCTGAAGCAGCAGGTGCAGGGCGCCGCCTTCCTGGTGGCGCAGTTCGAGACGCCGCTCGATCAGGTCGCCCGCGCCATCGCGGTGGCGCACGAGGCCGGCTGCAAGGTACTGCTGAACCCCTCGCCCGTGCAGGCCATCGCCGAGCCTCTGTGGCCGAAGATCGACACGCTGGTGGTCAACGAGATCGAGGCACAGACGCTGTGCGGCCAATCCGCCGACAGCCCCGAGGAGGCCGCGCATGCGGGCCAGGCACTGCGTGCCAAGGGCATCGCGCGCGTGGTCGTCACGCTGGGCTCGCGCGGCGCGGTGGCCGTCGATGCCGACGGCGCGCGCCACCATCCCGCGCCGCAGGTGCAGGCGGTCGACACGACGGCGGCCGGCGACACCTTCCTGGGCGCGCTCGCCGTCGCGCTGGGCGAAGGCCAGGGCTTCGACGAGGCCGTACGTCTCGGAATCCGCGCCGCGGCGCTGTGCATCCAGCAGCCGGGCGCCCAGCCTTCCATTCCGCAGCGCGAGGCCGTGCTGCGCAGCCCCATGCCCCCCGACTGGATCAAGCTTTGAAACGCACCGCCCTGCTGCACGCCGAACTCTCCCACGTGATCGCCTCGCTGGGCCACGGCGACATGCTCGTGCTCGGCGACGCCGGCCTGCCCATTCCCGACGGCCCGCGCCGCATCGACCTTGCGGTGGCGCGCGGCGTGCCGCAGCTCGACGAGGTGCTGCAGGCGGTGCTGTCGGAGATGCAGGTGGAAGCCATCGTGATTGCCGACGAGGCGCTCGGCGATGCGAAGAAGCTGCCCGGCTGGTATCCGCAGTCGCTGGGCATCGAGCCCCAGGCGGTGTCGCACGAAGAATTCAAGCGCCGCACCGCCAAGGCACGCGCGATGGTGCGCACGGGCGAATGCACGCCCTACGCCAACATCATCCTGATCGCAGGGGTGAAGTTCTGAGGCGCCAACCGGGCGCCGACTTTCATTCGAACTTGTAGTTCGCGCCCACCACCTGCCCCACCTTGAGCGTGTGCTCCACGCCCTGGATCACGATGCAGTTCATGCCGAAGGTGATGCCGCCATCCACGCGCGCGTCGGCGCGGTAGGTGCGCAGCGTGTTGCCGACCTCGGGGCTGCTCAGCGCAGTGGCCGGGTCGATGTCGGGAATCGGGCAGCGCGTGCAGGGCTTGACGGGCCGCAGCTCGGCCTCGCCCTCGCCGGTCGTGATGTGCAGCGCGTCGACGCGGTCCTCGTCGTGCGACTCGATGCCGGCGAGCACGATGTTCGGGCGGAAGCGCTCGATGCCCACGGCGCCATGGCCCTGCGCCGCGAGACGGTCGTTGAGCTCGGCGAGCGAGCCTTCGCTCGCCACCAGCAGCGCGTAGCCGTCGGCGAACTGCGTCTGCGCCTCCACGCCGTCGGTCCACTTCATGCTCGACAGGCGCCTGTGCTCGGGGTCGAAGCGCACCAGGCGCAAGGTCTGCGGCTTGCCGGGCTCCGAGAGGAAATCGCTGAACCATTGCGCGGCGATGTCGCCCATGTCGTAGGCGGCGACTTCGTCCTTCCACACGCGCACCCGCACCGGCTTCTCTACCCGGTCGAAGGCCAGGTGCAGCGCCAGCATGCCGGGCGCGCGCAGCACCACTTCGGTGTGCTTCATCTGCGGCTTGATCAGCGCCATGCGCGGCAGCTGCCGCTGGGTGACGAACTCGCCCTGCGCGTCGACCACCATCCAGGCGCGGTCGAACTCCAGCCCCGTCTCGGTCAGCAGCATTTCGGGAAGCTCGACGCCGGCGCAGGATTTCACTGGGTAGACGAACAGGCGCGAGATGGTGGCCTGGAGATCGAAGGCGGGCTGGGAAGCGGACACGGTGGGGTTTCCTTGGAATTCGGCCGCGATTGTCCCGTATCGCAGCGGCGGCAAGACCGTGGGCCACCGGGAAAAGACCCCGGGTCCGCGCCGGACGGGCAACTCCTACAATCCTTCGATGGCTCTCCCCCCAGAAGTTTGCATTCGCGGCGCCGGCATCGTCGGCCGTACGCTGGCCCTGCTGCTCGCACGCGAGCGCGTGCGCGTCGCGCTGGTGGTGCCGCCGGCCGCGCAGGGCAAGGAAGACATCCGCGCCTACGCGCTCAATACCGCCTCCCGCGCGCTGCTCGAATCGCTGCGCGCCTGGCCCGATGCGGCCCACGCTACGGCCGTGCGCGAAATGCTGGTGCATGGCGACGAAGGCGGCCGGGTGCAGTTCAGCGCCGCGCGCCAGAAGGTCGATGCACTGGCCTGGATCGTCGACGTGCCCGCGCTCGAAAAGCAGCTGGCCGACGCTGTGCGCTTCCAGCCCCAGATCGAAGTCGTGGCCGAGCCCGTGGCCGCGCCGCTGACCGTGGTGTGCGAGGGCAAGGCCAGCACCACGCGCGAGGCCCTCGGCGTGAGCTACGAGGTCACTCGCTATCCGCAGCACGCCATCGCGGCCCGGCTGGAAGCAGCGCAGTCGCACGACGGCATCGCGCGCCAGTGGTTCAACGACAAGGGCGAGGTGCTCGCGCTGCTGCCGCTGGACGGCACGCACGGCAGGACGGTCGCGCTGGTGTGGTCGACCGACCAGCTGCGCGCGCCGGGCCTGCTCGCGCAGGGCGACGAAGAGTTCGCCGTCGCGGTCACCGAGGCCAGCCACAACGCGCTCGGCGCGCTCCGGCTCACCAGCGAGCGCGCCGCCTGGCCGCTGGCCCGCGCCATCGCCGACCGCTGGACCGGTGCCATGCCCGGCCAGCCGAACCGCTCGTGGGCGCTGGCGGGCGACGCCGCGCACACGGTGCACCCGCTCGCCGGCCAGGGCCTGAACCTGGGACTGGCCGACGCCGCCGAGCTGGCCGGCGTGATCAAGAACCGCGACTACTGGCGCAGCGTGGGCGATGCTCGGCTGCTGCGCCGCTACGAGCGCGCCCGCCGCACCGACGTGCTGCAGATGAGCCTGGCGACCGACGGGCTGCAGCAGCTCTTCGCGCACGACCTGGGCCCGCTGCAGGCCTTGCGCAACTGGGGCATGCGCGGTTTCGACCGCACGCGCCTCGTCAAGCACTGGATCACCGCGCAGGCCATGGGCCTGAAGGCCTGAGGCCCTACCCTTCGACTGAATCCCGACCGAACAAACGGACTTCCGATGACACTCGTACGCAACCTTCTTCTCGCCGCCTGCACGCTCGGCGCGGTCGTGGCCGCCACCGCAGGCGAGGCCGAGATCCGCAAGAACCTGCCTTCGCGCATTCCGCAGTTCCCGGCCATCGACGAGGTGTCGAAGTCGCCGATCCCGGGTGTGTACGAAGTGCGCGTGAACGGCTCGCAGATCTTCTACACCGACGAGCAGGGCAACTACCTCTTCCAGGGCAACCTGATCGACGTGAAGGCGCGCAAGAACCTCACCGAGGAGCGCGTCGAGAAGCTCAGCGCCGTCGCCTTCGACCAGCTGCCGCTGAAGGACTCGATCAAGATCGTGCGCGGCAACGGCAAGCGCAAGCTCGCGGTGTTCGAAGACCCCAACTGCGGCTACTGCAAGCGCTTCGAGAAGGACATGAAGACTGTCGACAACGTCACCGTGTACCTGTTCCTGTACCCCGTGCTCGGCCCCGACTCGAACGTCAAGTCGCGCGACATCTGGTGCAGCAAGGACAAGGGCAAGGCCTGGAGCGACTGGATGGAGTCGAGCACCCGCCCGGCCACCGCGCCCTCGAGCTGCGACGTGACCGCGCTGCAGCGCAACGTCGACTTCGGCCGCAAGTACAACATCACCGGCACGCCCACGCTGATCTTCAGCGACGGCACGCGCACGCCGGGTGCCATTCCCGCGGAGCAGGTCGAGAAGCAACTCACCGCGTCGTCCAGCTGATGGCGACGAAAGCCCCAGCGCAGCACGCGGCAGGCGTGCACTACCGCGTCGAATGCGCCGACCCGCACGCGCATCTGTTCGGGGTCACACTCACCATCGACACGCCCGCCGCGCAGCAGCGCGTGTCGCTGCCGGTATGGATTCCTGGCAGCTACCTGGTGCGCGAATTCGCGAAGAACCTGCAGGGCCTGCGCGCCACGCAGGGCCGCCGCAAGCCGGTGCTGACGCAACTCGACAAATGCAGCTGGCTGGTCGAATGCACACCCGGGCAGCCGCTGGTGCTGAACTACCAGGTCTGCGCGTACGACAACTCGGTGCGCACCGCCTGGCTCGACGCCGAGCGCGGCTTCTTCAACGGCACCAGCGTGTGCCTGCGCGTCGAGGGACAGACCGAATCGCCGCACGCGATGGAGATCGTCGCGCCCGCGCATGTCGATGGCGACAGCCCGCGCTGGTCGTGCGCCACCGCGCTCGTGCCGCTGAAGGCCGACAAGCACGGCTTCGGCAGCTACATCGCCTCGGGCTATGACGAACTGGCCGACAGCCCGGTGGAAATGGGCGCCTTCTGGAGCGCCGACTTCGAAGCCTGCGGCGTGCCGCACCGCTTCGTGGTGGCCGGCGCGGCCGCCTCGTTCGACGGCGACAGGCTCATCGCCGACACCAAGGCCATCTGCGAAGCCGAGATGCGCTTCTGGCACGGCGACAAGGTCGGCAAGCGCGGCGGTGCGAAGCCGCCGATCGACCGCTACGTGTTCATGCTCAACGTGGTCGACGAGGGCTATGGCGGGCTCGAGCATCGCCATTCCACCGCGCTGATCTGCAACCGGCGCGACCTGCCGCAACTGGGCGAGAAGAAGAAGCAGCCCGATGGCTACACCACGCTGCTGGGGCTCGTCAGCCACGAGTACTTCCACACCTGGAACGTCAAGCGCATGCGGCCGGCGGAGTTCGCGCGCTACGACTACAGCCAGGAGAACTACACACAGCTGCTGTGGTTCTTCGAAGGCTTCACCAGCTACTACGACGACCTGCTGCTGCGCCGCGCCGGGCGCATCGACGACGCGGGCTACCTGCGGCTGCTTAACAAGACGATCAACCAGGTCATGCAGACGCCGGGCCGGCTGGTGCAGCCGGTGGCCGACGCGAGCTTCGACGCCTGGGTCAAGTACTACCGCCAGGACGAGCAGACGCCCAACAGCACGGTGAGCTACTACACCAAGGGCGCGCTGGTGGCGCTGTGCCTCGATCTCACGCTGCGCCACGAAGGCAAGGGCACGCTCGACGACGTGATGCGCCACCTGTGGAAGCACAGCGAGGGCGGGCCGATCAGCGAGGAAGACATCGCAGCCGCGCTCGAAGCGGTGGGCGGCCGCTCGTACAGGCCGGAACTGGCGCGCTGGGTGCATTCGACGGAAGAGCTCCCGCTCTCGCTGCTGCTGCGCTCGCACGGCGTGGCCACGCTCGAAGACCCGTCTCAGCCGGCGCAGGCGCTGGGCCTGCGCGTGGCCGAAGCCAACGGCGGTGTGCAGCTGAAGGTGGTGCTGCGCGGCGGCGCCGCCGAGAAGGCCGGCTTCTCTGCCAACGACGAGTGGATCGGCATCGAGCTGCCCGCATCCGGCAGAAAGGGCCAGCAGCGACCGGCGCAGGCCTGGCGCATCGCCAAGCTCGACGACCTGGCGCTCTACCTGGGCGATGCCACGAAGTGCACCGCCATCGTGGCGCGCGACCGCAAGCTGATCAGGCTACCGCTGGCGCTGCCGACCGGGGTGACCACCTGGCGGCTGTTCTCGCACGATGCCGGCAAAGTGACGGGCTGGCTGGGCGGCTAACCGTTTTCTCCTGCCGCCACGGGGTGGCGCACGAACATCATCGGCTGGGGTTCGCCCACCAGCACGCAGGGCTTGCCGGTGCGCCGGCAGTGGTCCTGCACGCGCCAGTAGGCGCCGTGGCTCACGCACCCGGTCTGGCAGATCACGAGATCGGCCGCGCGCAGGCTGGCTTCGAGCGCGGCGTCGTCCGCCTCGTCGCCGCCGTCGTGATGCAGGTAGCGGCCACCGGCGATCTCCACCAGTTGGCGCGCGAGCGAGGCCGGCGCCTCGTCGCCCTGCCCCACGCACAGCACCGCCTTCTCGCGCAGATCGGCCGGCGCAGGTGCCCCCGACGGCTTCAGGTGGCGCTTGCTGCCCGGCATAAGCAGCGCATGCAGCCGCTTCGGCAGCGCACCGCCCGCGGAGGCTCGCGCCGCGAGCTCCTCGCGCACGATGGCGATGGCCGAATCCCGCGCCACCAGCGCGCCGCGCAGCCGCACGATCTGCGCTTCGAGCTTTTCGACCAGGGCTGCCTGCTCGACCAGCAGGCGCGAGCAGCGCTCCTGAACGCGGGCATAGGCCCGCAGCAACACGGCATGTTCTTGCATCGGGAACTCCATGGCGGGCATTCTAGATGAGAGCAATTCTCAATTGAAGCAATCCGCAGCGGATCACCCGCCGGCCATGCTGGGTATAGTGAAGCGCGTTTTTCTTCCCCTTTCCCGTTCCCCCGGAGACACCATGAGCTACGAAAACATCGAAGTGCGGACCGAAGCAGGCAAGGTCGGCATCATCACCCTCAACCGCCCCAAGGCCCTGAACGCGCTGAACGACGCGCTCATGACCGAGCTGGGCCAGGCGCTCAAGGCCTTCGACGCCGACGACGCCATCGGCTGCATCATCCTCACGGGCAGCGAGCGCGCCTTCGCCGCCGGCGCCGACATCGCGGCGATGGCCAAGTACAGCTTCATCGACACCTACAAGGGCGACTACATCACCCGCAACTGGGAAACCATCCGCTCCATCCGCAAGCCGGTGATCGGCGCGGTGGCCGGCTTCGCGCTGGGCGGCGGCTGCGAGTTGGCGATGATGTGCGACTTCATCATCGCGGCCGACAACGCCAAGTTCGGCCAGCCCGAGATCAAGATCGGCGTGATCCCCGGCGCCGGCGGCACGCAGCGCCTGCCGCGCGCGGTGGGCAAGAGCAAGGCCATGGACATGGTGCTCACCGCCCGCATGATGGATGCGGCCGAAGCCGAGCGCGCCGGCCTCGTCAGCCGCGTGGTGCCCTTCGAGAAGCTCGCCGACGAGGCGCTGGGCGCGGCGCTGGTGATCTGCGGCTTCTCGCAGATCTCGGTGATGGCGGCCAAGGAATCGGTCAACCGCGCCTTCGAGAGCGGCCTGAGCGACGGCGTGATGTTCGAGCGCCGCCTGTTCCACGCGCTGTTCGCCACGCAGGACCAGAAGGAAGGCATGGACGCCTTCCTGACCAAGCGCCAGCCCGACTTCAAGAACGCCTGACGGCGGAATTGCTCAGTCAGCGCTGCAGCAGCGAACGCAGCGCGTCGAGCGCCTGGGCCGGCGGCGTGCCGACCAGCGCCGCGCCGCCGGGCTGCGGCGTCCAGCGCACCTGGTCGCCGGCGATCTCCAGCACCGCGACCAGCGACTTGCCCCGATAGAGCTCGAGCCGCGCCTCGACCGGCGCGGCCAGCGGCTCGTCGGGCGCCGTGGCCGATCGCGCCACGGTGCCCACCAGCGCCGCCAAGCCTTCGATGTCGCCGCGCTCGCGGCGCACGCTCTCGCCGTTGCGCGTGAAGCCCAGGGAAGTCCAACGATCCAGGGCCGAGAAAGACGCCGCGCCTCGCGGCGCGATGGCCTTGGCCGCCGAAGGAGCCGGTGCGGATGGACGCACCGCGCCGGAGGCACCCGCGCGGGCGTTGTCCTGCTGGGCGAGCGCAGGCGCAGAGTCCTGGAGCGGTTCGCGATACGTCGGCGCGGCGCCGGGTGCGGGCGCAGGAACGACGGCTGACGGCGGCACTGCCGGGGCGGCCGCCGCGTAGGCACGGCGCCGCTGTTCGCCTTCCACCTGCGCTTCCCGACGCTCGTCGCGCGCGATGGGCGTGGGCAGCGGTGCCGGCGCAGCCTGCTCGGCCACGGCCGGAGGCGGCGGAGCGGGTGCGATCGACGCAGATGGCGCGGGCGGCGCGACGGGAGCCGGAGCAACAGGCGCGGCAGGCGCCGCCTGCAACAGCGGAGGCGCCGGCTCTGCTTTCCGCACGGCATCCGCGCTAGCCGTGTTGGCGGCCTCCTTGGGTGCCCGTTTGGCGGACGAGTCTGCCGACTCGCGCGCAATCCTGGCACGCGGTCCCGATTCGGGCGCTGCTGCTGCGGGCGCTCTTGCGGGTGCCGGCGCTGCTGCTGCGGGCGCTCTTGCGGGTGCCGGCGCTGCTGCTGCGGGTACCGCCTGCGTCTCTGCCTGCGCGGCGGCAGCCTCTGCGGGAGGCTCGGCTGGCTTCGGTGCAGCAGGTGCAGGCGGCGCGACAGGCGCTTGTGCCGGAGCCGGTGCAGTCGCTTCCCCCACCCGCGCCTCGCCATCGAGTCGCGCATCCGGCACGGGCTCCTTGTGCCAGAGCACCGTCACGAAGGCGGCAACCAGCACGGTGGCGAAGGCGGCATTCCACGGCATGCGCGCATGCGGCCCGCCGCCACCGAAGAGACGGCGCCACCAGGGCGCTGCGCTCGCGTTGTTGGCTGCGGGGCCTGCGTTGGCAGGCGCGGCGGCGAGGTTGTGCGCCATCTTCAGGATCGCCTCGCGCGTGCGCGGATGGGGCGTGGCCTCGCTGTCTGGCGCATGGTCGAGCGCGCGGCGCAACGCCGGGTCGCGCAGGTCGTCGAACCCGGAGTTGTCGTTGTTGCCGCCGCTCATGCCCGCTTCTCCAGCACCGACAGGTAGCGCTCCATGCAGCCGCGCAGTTTCTGCAGTCCGTAGCGCAGCCTGCTGCGTACGGTCTCGAAGCCGATCTCCAGGCTCGCGGCCAGCGCCTCGACGGTCAGGCCGTCTTCATGGTGCAGCAGGAACGCGGCGCGCTGCTCGGCCGGGAGTTCGTCCAGGCACGCGAGCAGGCGTCGGCCGGCGGCGCGCCAGAACGCGAGCTCCTCGGCCGAGGGATGCGATGCCGCATCGGCTGCCGCGCCGCGCACGCCGTGTTCGAGCGTGGGCACGGGGCTGTCGTCATCGTCCGCATGCGCTTGGAGCGTCACTTCGCGCCCGCTCACGCGCAGGCGGTCCATGGCCAGGTTGTGCGCGATGGTGAAGGCCCAGGTGCGCCACGTCGCGCCCTGCGGCGAGAAGCTCTCGCGCGCCGAGATGATCCGCACCCAGGTGTCCTGGAACACTTCGTCGGCCTGCGCCGCGAGCCGCGCACCCAGCAGACGCTTGACGAAGCGGAACAGCCCGCCCTCGTGGCGCGCATAGAGCACGTCGAACGCGGCAGCGTCGCCCTGCGCGTAGGCCAGCATCAACTGATCGTCGGGCATGGCCTGGCGCTCGGGGGCGTTCTTGGCTGAAGGGGCGCGGGGAAGCGCGGACATCGGAGGATTTTCACCCGAGCTTGTACGGGCGAAGAGGCGCACCGGGGTTCGAGGCGGCAAAAAATTCGCCGCCGGCTAACCCCGACGGCGCAAGCAGGCCGTATCAGCCAGCACCCAACCACCCGGAGTGCTTCCATGACCCAGCCTTTCGTTTACCGGTTCAGCCGCCCGCTCGTCGTGCTGCTGTGCGCCCAGCTGCTGCTGGGCGCCAGCGGCGCCACCGAAATGCCCGCCATCGGAAGCTCCGTGCGCTGGCCGACGCCCGCGCCCGACAGCCGCACGCTGCCGACGCAGACGGTGCCGAACTTCGATGCCCCTTCCGCCACGCACTGCGCACGGCCGGTGCGGACCTACGAGACGCCGGGCATGCCGCGCGTGTCGGGCGCGCGGGAAGAGCGCAGGTACGCCGAGCTGTCGAAGGAATACAGGGCGAGCCCTGCGGTCGTGCCTTCGCCCACGACGCCAAAGCCGATGGCGACGCCAGCGGCCAAGTCGGCACCGGCTGGAGCGGCTCTCGCGGATGCCATCGCGGAGGCGCCGCCGGCCCCGGTAGCACCCGTCGCGCCCGCCCCCGCGGCTCGCGCGGCCGGCGAGCTTCAAGCGCCTGTGCAAGCCCAGCGCCCGGCCAACGAACCCGTCACCGCCGGCATGGTCGACGACAACGCCGACTTCAGCGAATACCTGGCCTTCCACGGCCGCACGCAGGTTCCCCATCGCGAGCGCGACATCAGCGTGCGCTACCTGCTGCAGGTGCGCGATGCGCGCGGCGCGGTGGTGCCCGATGCCGAAGTGGCCGTGCAGGCCGCCAACGGCGCCGCCATGTGGGCCCGCACCGATTCGGGCGGGCGCGCGTGGCTGCATCCGAACGCCTTCGACAAGGCGCAGAGCGCGGTCTATGAAGTCACCGTGCGCAAGAACGGCCGCCAGAGCACCGTTTTTCTGCAGCGCGGCCAGAAGAACGCGGTCGACGTGGTGCTGGGCGGCAAGCCGGGCGCCGTGCCCGCGCGCGCGAGGCTCGACCTGGTCTTCCTGATCGACGCCACCGGCTCGATGGATGACGAGATCGCCAAGCTCAAGGCCACCCTGCGCACCATCGCCGACCAGGTCGCCAGGCTGCCCAGCCGCCCCGACACCTGCTTCGGCCTCGTGGCGTATCGCGACCGCGGCGACGAGTTCCTCGTGCGCCGCCACGACTTCACCAACGACCTCGACGGCTTCCAGGGCGTGCTGGACGCGCTGCGCGCCGCGGGCGGCGGCGACTACCCGGAGGCGATGAACGAGGCGCTCAACGAAACCGTCCACAAGCTGAGCTGGCGCGGCAACGACACCACGCGCCTCGTGGTGCTTCTGGCCGACGCGCCGCCGCACCTCGACTACGGCGGCCCGCAATACGACGACGACATGGTCGCCGCGCTGGGCAAGGGCATCAAGGTGTTCAGCGTGGGCGCATCGGGCCTGGACAAGCAGGGCGAATACATCCAGCGCCAGATTGCGCAGTACACCGGCGGGCGCTTCGTGTTCCTCACCTACAAGGACGCGGCCAACCCGGCGAGCGGCCCGGGAACGCAGACCGTGCACGACGTCGGCAACTATTCTGTGCAGACGCTGGACAAGCTGATCGTGCGGCTGGTTTCCGAAGAATTGGGCAGGTTGCCGTCGGGTGGTTGAGCGGCCGCAAAAGTCTGGGCTATAATCGCGGGCTCGGTGAGCAACACACCGAACGGCTCTTTAGCTCAGTCGGTTAGAGCGATGGAATCATAATCCACAGGTCCGCGGTTCGAGTCCGTGAAGAGCCACCAAAACAACCGAAAAAGCCTTGCAGGTCAACGACTTGCAAGGCTTTTTTCTTTGCCGCGCGAGGCTGGCCGATAATCCGGACGATGCCTGCGCCACCCCTTCGACCCACGCCTGACCGCCTCGGCAAGGGATTGCGGCGCCCGGCCGCCGGGCTGATCCGGTGGGTGCTGCTGTGGTTCGCGCTGTCGCTCGGCGCGGCCGTCGCCTCCCCGCTCGTGCATCCGCAGGCGGTAGAACTGGTCTGCTCGAACGCCGGATCGCTCAAGGCCATCGTGCACACCGACGACGGCGCGCAGGAGCTGGGCGCGGGCCACATGGACTGCCCGCTGTGCGTGCTCACCGGCGCCCCGCCGGCGACCACGCCCATCGTCGAGCTGCCGGTGCTCCCGCCAGCGGCCCGCGTGCCACGGCCGACTCCGTCCGCGCACATCGCAGCAGCCACCGCGGCGCCGCTGCCGGCACGCGGGCCTCCCTCGCTCCTCTGAGGCTTCTTCCCCAGTTCCCGCACGCGTGATGCCGCGGCGGGCCTCCATACGAGGCCTGTCGCTCATCCATCGCATGCGCTTGTGCAACGAATCCATCGGCGCCCGGACAGGCGCCGGAGCGAGTCCATTCAATGACCATAAAAGAATCCAGCCAGCCGACGCGTCGCCGCCTGCTGCTCTCAGGCGGCAGCCTCGCCGCGCTCACGACCCTCGCGGCCTGCGACAAGGTGCTGCCCACCCGCTTCAACGGCGTCGACATCACCGGCGCCAGCTACGCGACAGACTTCCGCCTGACCGACGCCGACGGCCGCGAGCGCACGCTGGCCGACTTCAAGGGCAAGGCCGTGATGATGTTCTTCGGCTTCACCCAATGCCCCGACGTCTGCCCCACCGCTCTCGTGCGCGCGGCCGAGATCAGAAAGCTGCTCGGCAGCGACGGCGAGCGCCTGCAGGTGATCTTCGTCACAGTCGATCCCGAGCGCGACTCGCCCGTCGTGCTCAAGGCCTACACGCAGGCCTTCGACCCGAGCTTCATCGGCCTGTACGGCGACATGCAGCGAACCAGCGAGACCGCGAAGGACTTCAAGGTGTTCTACCGGAAGGTGCCCACCGGCTCCTCGTACACCATGGACCATTCGGCCTTCAGCTATGTGTTCGACCCCAAGGGCAAGATCCGCATCGTGCTGCGCCACGAGCAGAGCGCGCAGGAGTGCGCCGAAGACCTGCGCAAGATCCTGCGGTCCGCCTGAGGGCCTGCGCCATCGCACACAGATTCAAACCAAGGAGATCAAGATCATGAAGAACCGTATCGCACACATCCTCGCCATCACCAGCGCCGCGCTGCTCACCGCGCATGCGGCGAACGCGCAGGTCACCGTCAAGGACGCATGGGTGCGCGCCACCGTGCCGCAGCAGAAGGCCACCGGCGCGTTCATGCAGCTCAGCGCCGCGAAAGACACGAAGCTGGTCTCGGCCAGCTCGCCCGTCACGCCGGTCGTCGAAGTGCACGAGATGGCCATGCAGGACAACGTGATGCGCATGCGCCAGATCCCCGAGCTCGAGCTGCCGGCCGGCAAGACCGTCGAGCTCAAGCCCGGCGGCTATCACGTGATGCTGCTCGACCTCAAGCAGCAGGTGAAGGAAGGCGACACCGTACCGCTCACGCTCACTTTCGAGGGCAAGGACGGCGAGCGCGAGACGCTGGAGGTGAAGGCGCCGGTGCGGGCGCTGAATGCCTCGGCGCAGCCGGCGGGGCATGGCGGGCACAAGCACTGAATCCGCCCCGCGCGGCCAGCCACCCTTGCGCCGGGACAGGCCAGAGGGAATACCCTTTTTCGGTGATGGCGCTCACCCCCGGAGATCAGAAGAATTGTTGACAAATATTCACAATCCATCCCCTCGCCGGCCGGCTCCTTCGTGGGCCGGGGTTCCCCGGGGCGCATGAGTTGTCCAGGGTGCCGGGAGGCGATCTCGCCGTCCCGGCTCCGGCTGGTCGGCACGGCGCGGCATCGAAGGCCGAGGGAGGTGATCACAGGGGTCCTTCAGTGCCGCTCAGATACCTTCTCCATCTGGAGCATGCCAACCTGCCGATGCACGTGACCGACGCGCAGGACGTGCGGCGCGTGTCCGTCCTGAAGGCCACCGGCCTCATCGAAGCGGCCATCGATCCGGCCTTCGACACCGACCACGGCAGCTACAGGCTGGCGCAGGCGGCGCTGGTGGTCTGCATCACGGAGGAAGGGCATGCCGAGATCGAAAAGCTGCGCGGCCACCGCGGCGGCACCGACCCGGCATCGAGAAGAAAGAAGGCGAAGACGCGCCTGGAGCCACTGGACTACCTGCGCGCCATAGAACGTTCGGCCTTCCCCCTGCGGGTGGAGGATCCGCAGGAGATCAGCTGCGTCGACGTACTGAAGCAGGCCGGGTTCGTCGATGCGGCCATCAGCCCCGGGCTCGCCTGGAAGGACGCTGACGGATCGCCGCAGGAGCTCGCCGTGATCCGGCGCATCACACCGTTCGGACGGGCGCAACTCGCGCGTGGCGCCGCCAAGTAGTTTCGCGGCATCCGGAAGATCGCGAACGGGCCGGCATGCGCCGAGCCCTCCGGTTTGCATACATTCGCGCGAGCCCTGGGCCTTTGGTCTACACGCGGCGAGCACACCGATCCGGGTGCCTATTCAAGAGGCAACGTGGTGGGAAGCCACGCCAGTTCTCGCTCCGCCTCCCAGCCTCCACCCACAACTCACAGAGTTGTCCACAGAAAAATCTAACAAGTCACTGAACTGTCAAACGGATGTCGTCGCAACGTAACCTTTGAACTGTTCGCGCAGCTTTGTCTTCAGCAATTTGCCGGTGGCCGTATGCGGCAGGCTGTCGACGAAGACCACGTCTTCCGGTAGCCACCATTTCACGACGCGCTCGGCGAGGAATGTGAGCAGTTCCTCGCGAGTGGCTTCCATGCCCGCACGCTTCACCACGATGAGCAGCGGACGCTCCTGCCACTTCGGATGCGCGATGCCGATCACCGCCGCCTCGGCCACCGCGGGGTGCAGGCTCGCCGCGTTCTCGAGGTCGATGGACGAGATCCACTCGCCGCCCGACTTGATGACGTCCTTCGCGCGATCGACCAGCTGCACGTAGCCGTCCTCGTCGATGTTGGCCACGTCGCCCGTCGGAAAGAATCCTTCGGCATCGAGCACCGATCCGCCCTCGCCCTTGAAGTAACCGCTCGCGATCCACGGACCGCGCACGTGCAGATGGCCGAAGGCCTTGCCGTCGTGCGGCAGGCGCTGGCCGTCTTCTCCCACGATCTTCAGCTCCACGCCCCACACGCCGCGGCCCTGGCGCATCTTCACGCGCGTCTGCTCTTCTTTGGGCATCGAGAGGTGCTTGGGCAGCAGGTTGCCGATCACGCCGATGGGGCTGGTCTCGGTCATGCCCCAGCCCTGCACGAAGTCGGCGCCGAAGTCGCGCTCGAAGCGCTCGATCATGCTGCGTGGCGTGGCGGCGCCGCCCACGCCGATGCGCTTGAGGCCGATGGCGCGCGTGTCGATCTCGGGGTGCGCGTCGAAGTACTGGAACAGCATCAGCCAGATGGTGGGTACGGCCTGCGAGAAGCCGACCTTCTCGTCGCGCATGAGCTCATACAGGCTCTGGCCGTCCATGTGCGGGCCGGGCATGACCAGCTTCATGCCGGTCATCGCCGCCGCATACGGCATGCCCCATGCGTTGGCGTGGAACATCGGCACCGCGAGCAGCAGCGTCATCTGCGAGTTGACGCCGAAGGTGTCGGGCGCGCACTCCATCAGCGAGTGCAGCACGGTGGAGCGATGCGAATACAGCACACCCTTCGGATTGCCCGTGGTGCCCGAGGTGTAGCAAAGCGACGATGCGGTGCGCTCGTCGAACTCGGGCCACTCGTACTGCTCGCTCTGCGAGCCGACGAGTTCGTCGAAGCACAGCAGGTTGGGCACGTCGATGGCCGGCATGTGCGCGCGGTCGGTCATTGCGATGAAGGCGCGCACCGACTTCAGCGCGGGCGCGAGCTTCTCCACCAGCGGCGCGAAGGTGGTGTCGAAGAACAGCACCTTGTCCTCGGCGTGGTTGACGATGTAGTCGATCTGCTCCGGAAAGAGCCGCGGGTTCACCGTGTGGAGCACAGCGCCTGAGCCCGACACGCCGAAGTACAGCGCCAGATGCCGCCAGGTGTTCCACGCGAGCGTGCCCACGCGGTCGCCGCTCTCGATGCCCAACGTCTTCAGCGCATTGGCCACCTGCTTGGCGCTGCGCTGAATCTGCGCGTAGTCGGTGCGGTGCACCGGTCCCTCGACGGTGCGGCCCACGATCTCCGCATGCGGATGAAAGGTGGCCGCGTAGTCGATGAGCGACGAGATCAGCAGCGGGCGGTCTTGCATCAATCCGAACATGTCTTGTCTCCTGTACGCTGGCCGGATGCTAGGCAGCGGCCATGCCGTGCGGCATCGTCGGAAGAGACGATTGAGGCCATCCGAGGGTTGCCCCTAGCATCGACCCCCAAGAGGACTTTGGAATGAACGTTCAGGACGCCATCGCCACCCGCCGCTCGGTGCGCGAGTTTCTCGACACGCCCGTCTCCGGCGAAGTCATCCGCCGCGTGATCGAACAGGCGCTGCGCGCGCCTTCGGGCGGCAACCTGCAGCCCTGGCACCTGCACGTGGTGGGTGGCGAGAAGCTCGCAGAGCTCAAGGCCATCATGCGCACGCGCGTGAAGGAAGCGCCCGCCGGCGAAGGCAGCGAGTACGACATCTACCCGCGCGAGCTGGTCGCGCCCTACCGCGACCGCCGCTTCGCAGTGGGCGAGGCGATGTACGCGCGCCTGGGCATTCCGCGCGAGGACAAGGCCGCGCGCCGCGAATGGTTCGCGCGCAACTACCAGTTCTTCGGCGCGCCGCTCGCGCTCTTCTGCAGCGTCGACCGCCGCATGGGCCCGCCGCAGTGGTCCGACCTGGGCATGCTGCTGCAGAACGTGATGCTGCTTCTGCGCGCCGAAGGCCTGGACAGCTGCCCGCAGGAATGCTGGGCGATCTACCCGCAGACCATCGGCAGCTTCATCGGCCTGCCGCCCGAGCGCATGCTCTTCACCGGCATGGCCATCGGCTACGCGGACCGCAGCCGGCCGCTCGATGCGCTGGTCACCGAGCGCGCAACGCTGTCGGAGGTGGCGGAGTTCATCGGCATCTGAGCGCGATGCTCGCAGCGGAACGGATCGTGCTAGCCCTCGTGGCACAACGAACAGCACGAGACGCCGCATGCTCATCGCACAGATCTCCGACCCGCACATCCGCCCCGCAGGCCAGCTCTACCAGGGCGTGGCCGACTCGAACCGCATGTTCGGGGAAGCCATCGACCACCTGCACGCGCTGGACCGCCGGCCCGATCTCGTGCTGCTGACGGGCGACCTCGTCGACGAGGGCCGCCCCGAGGAATACGAGCAGGCGCGGCGCCTGCTCGCGAAGCTGGAGATCCCGTACCTCGTGATCCCGGGCAACCACGACCGCCGCGAGAACTTCCGCACCGCCTTCGCCGACCACGCCTACCTGCCGGCCGAGGGCGCGCTGCACTACTGCATCGACGAGCACCCCGTGCGCATCGTGGCACTGGACTCGTGCGTTCCCGGCCTGCACCACGGCGGCGTCGACGCGCAGGGCCTCGCATGGCTTCAGCGCACGCTGGAGGCCCACCGCGCCAAACCCACGCTGCTGATGCTGCACCACCCGCCCTTCGTCAGCGGCATCCCCTACATGGACACGTACCGCTACACGGACACCCCGCCGCTCGAAGCCATCGTGCGCGGCGCCCCCAACATCGAGCTGGTGCTGTGCGGCCACGTGCATCGCACGATGCTGCGGCGCTGGGCGGGCACCGCCGTGTGCGCCTGCCCGAGCAGCACGACCGAGATCGCGCTGCAACTGGCCGAAGGCGCGGCGCCGGCCTCGTACATGGGACGGCCGGGCTGCATGCTGCACCTGTGGAGCGACAACCACGGCATGGTGAGCCATGTCAGCCACATCGGTGCGATGGACGGACCATTCCCATTCGCCTGAGCGAGCCGGCGTTCGCGCGCTCAGGATCTCTTCAGGCAAGGCGGACAGAATCCGCCCGGGTTCCGCAAGGAACGACGCAGCCACCCAAACAACGCAGGGGCAGCCCCGGTCGACCAGGAGAGATTCGATGCAGAAACAACAACAGCCCTACTGGTTTCCCGCCAAGCGCCACGGCTGGGGCTGGGGGCTTCCCAATCGCTGGCAAGGCTGGGTGGTGGTCGCCGTCTACGCCGCGCTGGTGCTGACGGCGGTGTATTCGCTTCATCCCGAACAGGAGCCGCTGCGCTTCTTCCCCGGCCTCGCGATTCCGACCCTCGCGCTGGTGGCGGTCTGCTGGCTCAAGGGCGAGCCGCCGCGCTGGCGCTGGGGCGACGAAGACAGCGGGAAATAGGCCGCCGGTGCCCCTCGGCGCGCAGAATGTTGCCGGGGATCGTGCTGGCGAGCGGGGCGGTGAGGTGGGGAGCGACGCAAGCGGCACGCGCTTCGACATGGCAGCCTCGGGTGACGCGGGCAGAATGCGGCGAATCATCGCGACCGAAACCCGCACGGCATTCATCCCATGCCCCGAACCCTCTACTGCTGGCGTTGCCAGACCGACATGCCGATGCTCACGGAGGAAGAGTGGCAGGTCGCCCATCCGATGGGCTACATCGCGCAGATGACGCAGTACCGTGAAGAAACCGGCTGCAGCCTTGCCGAAGCCCGTGAGCGCGGGCTCGGCTACCTGACGGTGGCGGCTTACGAACGCATCACCGGCTACAGGGAGACCAACCCGAATGCGATCCTGCATCACCGCCTGAGCCTTTATGGCCCGCCATGCCATGAGTGCGGCAAACCGCTTCGCACACCTGCAGCCCGCTACTGCGCAAGCTGCAATGCCCCGCGCGTCGACGCAGCAACGCTCGACGCGAGTACGCCGGAATGAACCGAGAGGGCGCCGGCTGACAAGCTCCCGGCCGTCGTTGCGGATCAGGCCGCTGCGATGACGCGATCCCGCCCCATCGCCTTCGCGCGATACAGCGCCGCATCGGCCAGCGCCAGCACGTCGTCGATGCCGGCGCCGCCGGAGCTGCTCTCGCCGGCCGCCACGCCGATGCTCACCGCCATCGAGCCGACGACGGCCATGGACGAATCCGCCGGGAAGGGCTCGCCCACGGCCTGCCTGAGGCGCGCCGCAATTTCCATCGCCTCGGCCTTGCCGGACTCTGGCAGCAGCACGACGAATTCCTCGCCGCCGTAGCGGCCGAGCACGCCCTTGTCGCCGATGGCGCGCTGCATGCGGTGCACCGCCTCGCGCAGCACGGCGTCGCCCATCTGGTGGCCGAAGCGGTCGTTGATGTCCTTGAAGTGGTCCAGGTCCACCATCAGCAGCGCGCCGCGGCGCTCGCCCGAGGTGAAGGCGCCCTCGCAGGCGTCGAGCACCGCGCGGCGGTTGAGCGCGCCGGTCAGCGGGTCGCGTGTGGCCAGGTATTCGAACTCGGTGTGCACGCGGTCGGTGGCCATCAGGATGGCGGCGATGGTCAGCAGCAGCACGGTGAACGAGTACATGCTGATGTAGAGCGACTGGATCCAGGAGCCCTCCATGAGACCGCTGCCCGCCATGCCCGCCACCACCGACACGAAGCGCAGGGCCGCCACCAGCGCCTGCGCCAGCAGCAGCCCCGTCATCAGCCGCTTGCCGAACACGCGGCCGGTGTGCCGCATGTACAGCAGCGCATGCCGGAAGAACAGCGCCGACACCGCCAGGGTGACGAACAGCAGCCGCATCTCGAAGTCGGGCTTCACGATGCCGAACCAGAAAAGCGCCACCGCCAGGACGCAGTTCAGCACCGTCCAGCCTCGGGTGTCGCTGCGGCCGAACAGGAACTTCTGGCTGCCGGCGTAGTAGAGGATGCAGGCCTGGTACAGGACGAAGTTGGCGACGACGATGGTGAGGAAGTCGGGGAAGTAGCCGCGCGCCGCGAACAGCATGGTGCTCACGAACGCCACCAGCGGCGCCCGCGCCCATTCGGCCAGGCCCTGGATGCTGCGCGGGTAGCTGCGCTGCATGAAGAAGACCACGAGCGCCATCACGACGCCCATGACGCCGGCCAGCAGGATGACGGATCGAGGATCGAGGATGGATGGCGATGCGCCCATGGAGCCCGATTATGTTGGCATCGGCCAACCCCTATCCCGCGGCCCGGTTCCGCAGGCCCGGGCGGGGCGCTGCTCAGGCCTTTCGGAACACCGGCTCGCGCTTCTCCAGGAAGGCTCTCACGCCCTCGGCGAACTCGGGCCGGTCGAGCAGTTCGCGCTGGCGCTGCGCCTCGTGGCGCATTTGCGCCACCAGCGGCTGGCCGGCGGCAGACTCGTACACCGCGCGGATCTCGCGCGCCGCATGCGCAGGCAGCCGCGCGAGCCGCTGCGCCACCGACACGGCCTGCGCGCGCAGTTCGGCATCGTCCACGCAGGCCCACACCAGGCCCCATTGCGCGGCCTGCTCGCCCGAAAGCCGCTCGCCGAGCAGCGACATGCCCACGGCCCGCGCGCGGCCCACCAGCCGTTCGAGGAACCAGGTGGTGCCCAGGTCGGGCACGATGCCCAGTCTCGGCATGAAGGGCAGGTAGAAATAGGACGAGCGCGCCGCGATCACCACGTCTGCCGCCAGCGCCACGCCGACACCCGCGCCCGCCGCCGGACCGTTGATGGCGCTCACCACCGGAAAGGGTATGCCGCGCAGGTCCTCGATGAGCCGGTTCGACAGCGCCTCCATCGCATCGGCCGTGCGCTGGCCGATGCTGCCGTCCCCGCCGCCGGGGCCCATGCTCGACAGGTCTGCGCCCACGCAGAAGGACTTGCCCGCGCCGGTCAGCACCAGCGCGCGCACCGTGCCCGCCTCGCCTTCCTTGCGCAGCTGCGCGAGCCTGTCGCGCAGCGCCTGCTGCAGCCCGGCCGTCAGCGGATTGAGCCGCTTCGGGATGTTGAGGCTGACGATCTCCACATCGCCTTCGCGCTCGCACAGGATGGGGTCTTCATCCACGGGACCCATGCCTTGCTCCAAGGCCGTCACAGCCGCTCGACGATGGTCACGTTGGCCATGCCGCCGCCCTCGCACATGGTCTGCAGGCCGTAGCGCTTGCCACGCTGGCCGAGCGCGTGCACGAGCGTGGTCATGAGCTTGGTGCCCGACGCGCCCAGCGGATGCCCCAGTGCGATCGCGCCGCCGTTCACGTTCAGCCGCGCAGGGTCGGCATCCAGCGTCTGCAGCCAGGCCAGCGGCACCGGCGCGAAGGCCTCGTTGACTTCGTACAGGTCGATGTCGGAGATCTTCATGCCCGCCTTCTTCAGCGCGCGCTGCGTGGCGGGCAGCGGGGCCTCCAGCATGATCACCGGGTCGTGCCCCATCACGCTCATGTGGTGGATGCGCGCGAGCGGCTCCACGCCCAGCGTCTTCAGGCCGCGCTCGTTGACCACCATCAGGCCGCTGGCGCCGTCGCAGATCTGGCTGGCGGTGGCCGCGGTGCAGCGCCCGCCCTCGGCGATGAGCTTCACGGCCGCGATGCTCTCCAGCGTGGCGTCGAAGCGGATGCCTTCGTCGACGGTGTGCTGCTCGCCGGGCTCGGCGCCGTCGGCCATGCGCACCGCCACGGGCACGATCTCGCGCTCGAAGTGGCCGGCCCTGGTGGCGGCGATGGCGCGCCTGTGGCTCTCGAGCGCATAGCGGTCGAGCTCGTCCTTCTCGATGCCGTAGTTCCTCGCGATCATCTCGGCGCCGGTGAACTGGCTGAACTGCACGTCGGGGTAGCGCCTGGCCATGAGCGGGCTCACGTAGAAGCCCAGCCCGTTCTTCAGCGGCAGCGTGACGGGCATGCCCATGGGCACGCGCGTCATGCTTTCCACGCCGGCGGCGATCACGATGTCCATGGTGCCCGACATCACGGCCTGCGCCGCGAAGTGCAGCGCCTGCTGCGACGAGCCGCACTGCCGGTCGACCGAGGTGGCCGGCACCGATTCGGGCAGCTTCGAAGCGAGCACCGCGTTGCGCGCGATGTTGGAAGACTGCTCGCCGGCCTGGTCGACGCAGCCCATGATGACGTCCTCGACCAGCGCCGGGTCGGCGCCGGTGCGCTCCACCAGCGCGTCGAGCACCTGCGCTGCGAGGTCGGCCGGGTGCCAGCCGGCGAGGCGGCCGTTGCGGCGGCCGCCGGCGGTGCGCGCGGCGGCGACGATGAATGCTTCGGGCATGCGAGTTCTCCTGTCTGTATCTGTGTGGATGTAGGGATCGGATCAGCGCGGCGCCATGCGGATGGCCCCGTCGAGCCGAACGCTCTCGCCGTTGAAGTAGCCGTTGGTGATCATCAGCTCCGCCAGCGTCGCGTATTCCGCCGGATTGCCCAGGCGCTTCGGAAACGGCACCGACGCCGCCAGCGCCGCCTTCACGTTGTCGGGCGCGCCCTGCAGCAGCGGCGTGTCGAAGATGCCCGGCAGGATGGTGTTGACGCGGATGCCCTCGCTCATCAGGTCGCGCGCGATGGGCAGCGTCATGCCGACGATGCCGGCCTTCGATGCGGTGTAGGCCGCCTGCCCCATCTGGCCGTCCTGCGCGGCCACCGAGGCGGTGTTGACGATGGCGCCGCGTTCGCCGTCCTGCAGCATGCCGAGCGTGAGCATGCCGGCGGCCGACTTGGCGATGCAGCGGAAGGTGCCGACCAGGTTGATCTGGATGATGCGGTCGAAATTCGCGAGCGGAAAGTGCTTGATCTCGCCGGTGGCCTTGTCGCGGCTGGCGGTCTTCACCGCGTTGCCGGTGCCGGCGCAATTGACCAGCACGCGCTCCTGGCCGTGCGCGGCGCGCGCCCTGGCGAAGGCGGCGTCCACCTGTTCCTCCGACGTGACGTCGACCTTGCAGAAGATGCCGCCGAGTTCCTTCGCCAGCGCCTCGCCCTGCTCGGCGTTGAGGTCGAAGAGCGCGACTTTCACGCCGTGGCCCGCGAGGCGGCGCGCGGTGGCGGCGCCCAGGCCCGAGGCGCCGCCTGTGACGACGGCCGCAATGCTGGAATCGAGTTGCATCTGCTGGTGTCCTTGAGGTGTCTTGAATGGTTTGTCCACATCCAGTTTAGGAAGCAGAATCGGCCGCACACATCGTCGGAAACGACGGGATTTCAGCGCCGCATGCAGCCGCCCACACCCCGCATCCTCGAAACCAAGCTCAATCCCCCGGCCTTCGTCGCCACGCAGGTGCCGCGCACCGCGATCGGGGAGGAGGTCGCCTCGGCGGCCGTGAAGCTGGTGCTCGTGCGCGCGCCGGCCGGCTTCGGCAAGACCACCGCCATGGCGCAGATCCGCGAGCGCATGGAGGCCCGGGGCATCGCCACCGCGTGGCTCACGCTGGACCGGGCCGACAACGACGTCTCGCGCTTTCTCGACTGCCTGGCCGAGGCCGTGCAGCGCCTGGGCGTGGAGGAGGCGCGCGGCAACAACAGCAACCCCTTCGACGCGGTGGCCGCGCTGGCGGCGCACGAGTCGCCCTTCACGCTCTTCCTCGACGACTTCGAGCGGGTGCAGGAGCCGGCCGTGCTGGGGCTGGTGCGCGAGATCGTCGAGCACCTGCCGCGCCGGGGGCAGATCGTGATCGGCTCGCGCAGCCTGCCCGACCTGGGCCTGGGCCGGCTGCGCGCGCGCGGGCAGCTCACCGAGATCGACACCGACCGGCTGCGCTTCAGCCTGGAGGAGACCGGCGCCTTCTTCGGCCCGCGCCAGGCGCTGCCACCCGAAATGCTTTCGCTGCTGCACCGCAAGACCGAGGGCTGGGTGGCGGCGATCTGGCTCGCTTCGATGGCGCTGGAACGCCACGGCACTGGCACTGGCACCGGCACCGAGACCGCCACCGCCACTGCTTTTGTCGAGCGCTTCTCGGGCTCCGACCGCGCGGTGGCCGAGTACCTGGCCGAGGACGTGCTCGCGCACCAGCCGAAGGAGATCCGCGACTTCCTGCTGCGCACCAGCATCCTGCGGCAGCTCGACGCATCGGTGTGCCAGGCGCTGTGCCCGCGCGTGGACTGCGCGGCCATCCTCGAGCGGCTGGCCGCGTCGAACCTTTTCCTCACGACGGTGATGAGCGGCGACGGCGACGCGTGGCGCTATCACAGCCTCTTCGCCGACTTCCTTCGCGCCCAGCTCGCGCGCGAGATGCCCGGCGAGCCGGCGCGCCTGCATCTCGCGGCCTCGGGCTGGTACGAGTCGCACGGCCGCCCGGTGCCCGCCATCGACCACGCCATCGAGGGCGGCGACCATCCGCATGCGCTGAATCTGCTCGATCACCATGCCGCGCAGTTCCTCGAAGAGGGCCGCATGCGCTTGCTGGCGCGCTGGTTCTCGGCCATTCCCGAGCACCAGCTGCGCGAGCACCCCTTCCTGCAGCCGATCTCGCTGTGGGCCACCTGCTTCACCCACGGCCCATGGGACGCGATGCGGCAGCTCGACGCATCGGGCTGCCTCGACAGCCCCATCGCCGAGGTGCGCGCGAGCGCCCACACGCTGGTGCCGCTGCTGCTGGCCATGCAGGACCGCCACGACGAAGCCTACGAGGCCGGCCGCCTGAGCCTGGCGCGCCTGCCCACCGGCCTGGCCTTCGCCGACAGCGTGCTGCTCAACGCCATGGCCCACATCCTCGCGGTGCGCGGTGACCAGCACGAGGCGCGGCGGCTGCTCGACGCCGCGCGGCGCGAGCAGGGCAACAGCGCCTTCAACCGCATGTACACCGAGTCGCTTGCGGGCCTGTTCGACCTGCACGAAGGCCGGCTGCGGCAGGCCACCGCGCGGCTGCGCATGGCAGTCGATTCGACGCATGCCGTGTCGTACAACCACAGCCACGGCAATGCATGGGCCGGCGTGCTGTATGCGGGCGCCGTCTACGAGACCAACCAGCTCGTGCAGGCCGAGCGGCTGCTCAACGTCTACCTGCCGCTGGCGCGCGACGTGGGGCTGCCCGACCACATGATCCTGAGCCACGCGATGCGCTCGAGGCTGGCCTTCCACGTGGGCGACATCGACGCGGCCTTCCAGGCGCTCACCGAGCTCGAGTACCTGGGCCACGCGCGCCAGCTGCCGCGCGTGGTGGCGGGCGCCAAGCTGGAGCGCTCGCGCATGCTGCTGCTGCAGGGCAACGGCCCGGCCTCGCACGACGAGCTGCTGCGCGCCGACGACCCCACCCTGTGGGAACGCGAGCGCCGCCAGCGCCTGCCCGCGCACGACCTCGACTATCTGGCGCTCGCCAAGGCGCGCTGGGAGATCGCCTTCGGCGACGCGCGCATGGCGCTCTCGGTGCTCGACGCCGAACTGCACGCCGCGCTCGCCGTGGCCCGCAACCGCCGCGCGCTCAAGCTCAGGGTGCTGCGCGCCCTCGCCCTGCAACGCGCCGGCGACCCGGCCGCCGCCACCGAGGAGTTCGCAGAGGTGCTGCAGGCCGCGAGCCAGGAAGGCTTCATGCGGCTGATCCTCGACGAGGGCCCGGCCGTCGGCACGCTGGTGCACCGCTGCGCCGCCGCGATGCAGGAAGGCGGCGGCGACCCGATCCTCGCCGACCACCTGCAGCGCCTGCTGCAGGCCGTGGGGCCGATGGCGGCACCGGCCGAGTCGGAAGCGCCGGCCGGCGACGCCATCGAGGAGCCGCTCACGCGCAAGGAAATCCGCGTGCTGCAGTTGCTGGCCGAGGGCTACTCGAACAGCGCGATGGCCGAGAAGCTCTTCGTGTCCGACAGCACCGTGCGCACGCACCTGCGCAACATCAACATGAAGCTGGACGCGAAGAGCCGGACGCAGGCGGTGGCGATCGCGCGCAGGCTCGGTGTCATCCGATAGCCTTACATCCGGCCTTTTTCAGGCACCGCGCACCCCCTGAACTACGGATTCCGGTGATACCCCGCCGGTGCCTGCGTCCCTAGCATTTCCCTCTGTGTTCCAACTGCCGCGATAGCGCAAGGCGCATCGCGGCGCATGGGAATCCCGGCCCGGCGCCGCACCCCGAGGCGCCCGGCAGGAAGCCATGCAAGAACCAGAGAGCGGACTCAAGCCGAAGCACCATGCCCAAAGGAATCCCCAACCCCGCAGCCATGTACGGCATCTACCCTCGCAGCTGGGGCTACGAGGTGTCGATCGTGCGAAACGGAAAGCGCTACTTCCAGCAGTTCGGCCGCGCCAGCTACGGCGGCGACGCGCAGGCGCTGCGCCAGGCGCAGGAGTGGCGCGACGGCGTGGTACGCAGCGTGCCGCCGGTGCCGCGGCGCACGCGGGCCGAGAAGCTGCGCATCAACAACACCACGGGCGTGTCGGGCGTGTTCTGCCAGGTCGCGCCCGGCGGCAGGGTGCGGGCCTGGGTCGCCAAGACCTACATCGGGCAGGACGAGATCCTGCGCACCGACTTTCCCGTGAACACGGTGGGCGAGGCGGCGCAGGCGCTGGCCATCGAGGAGCGCGCGCGCCAGCTCGAGCGCATGGACGGGCTCGCCAAGCTGCATCCGGCCGAGGAGAGCATCCGCACGAGCCCGCCGTCCGCTCCCGCCGGGCTGCTGGCCCCCAAGCGCTCGAAGTCGGAGATCAGGCGCAGCACCAATTCGAGCGGGGTGAGCGGCGTGCACTTCAAGGCGCCGAACCCGGGCCATCCGGGCTACTGGCTCGCCATCACGTACACGGCCGGCCGCGGCAGCGTGAGCAAGGCCTTCTCCATCAAGGAGCACGGGCCCGAGAAGGCGAAGCAGCTGGCCATCGAGGAGCGCCAGCGCCAGCTCGAGGAGAAGCTCGCGTTCCTGCAGCAGGACAGCAACGTCGCCGCCAGGACGCCGCCGCTTTCCATTCCCTTCCTGCTCGACCAGCCTTCGCAGGCATCCTCGCTGCAGCACGGCATGGCTGCCGGCGGGACAAGGCCGCCGCAGTGAACCCACCCGCTTCCGGGACCGGCTCCGTTGGCGCGGCTGCCGGCGGATATGCGCGCCCGGCGCGCTCCCGCGAAGATATTTTTCCGATCTGTTGCTTGCGAGCGAATTCGTGGCGGCGCTTCGGCCAGAATAGCTGCGAAAAATGCGCGCCGAAGCGAGACGCGCAAGCCGGGGAGCCCATCGGAATCAGCATCGGCGATGCTGAGTACGGAAGTAGCAGCATCACGTCGAGAATGCCCAAAGGTGTCCCGAACCCGGCAGCCATGTATGGCATCTACTCCAGGTCCTGGGGTTTCGAAGTTTCCATCGTCCGCAACGGCGTGCGCCATCACAGGCTGTTCGGCAAGGCCAGCTATGGCGGCGCGGAACAGGCGCTGCTCCATGCGCAGGACTGGCGCGACCACATCGTGCGCAGCGTGCCGCCACAGCCGCGCAGCGCGCGCGCCGAGAAGCCCCGCGCCAACAACAGCACCGGCGTGACCGGCGTGTTCCACCATCTCGCGCCGGGCGGCCGCGTGCGGGCCTGGATGGCCAAGACCTACATCGCGCCCGACGAGATCCTGCGCACCGATTTTTCCGTCGCCGAGCTCGGCGACGCCGCGCAGGCGCTGGCGATCCAGGAACGCGCGCTGCAGCTCAAGCGCATGACGGGACTGGCGCACATCCACCCGGCGGAGGAAGCGATCCGCATGGGCCTGTCGGCCCACCCCGCCGGGCCGCGCGAACCCAAGCGCTCCAAATCCGAGATCACCCGGCGCAACAACACCAGCGGCGTGAGCGGCGTGCATTTCAAGACGCCGAACCCCAGCCACCCCGGCTACTGGCTGGCCATCACCTACACGGCGGGCAAGGGCAGCGTGAGCAAGGCCTTTTCGGTGAAGACATACGGCGCGGAGGTGGCGAAGAACATGGCCATCGCCGAGCGTGCGAACCAGCTCGCCGACAAGCGGCGGGCGACCGGCAACCAAGAAGAACGGCAGAGAGGAAAAGCCGAGCAGGGAGCCCGAGCGGCATCCGGCGCGCGGCGGAACAACTGATGAGGTCATTGCAAGAAAGAGGCTTCGCGAAGACTGCGAAGCCAGGGAGCGGCTGTGCGCGCGGAGCGGCTCGCCGATGAGGCACAAGCAACTGCACCAGCTGCTGCGCGTGGCGTCGCACCTGATGGACCAGGCCGCGGCCGAAGTACACGCCACCGACCTCGGCCCGGTGGACGAGAACATCCAGCGCATCGGCCGCGCCCTGATCGAGGTGATCGAGGTGCAGCGCCAGATCTACGCCGCGCAGCCGGAACTGCAGCCCAAGACGCTGGCCGCCACATCGCGCGAAAGCGACGCCAACCGGCTCTTCACCCAGTTCACGATGGAGGCGCTGGAACTGGAGGACGCGGGCAACCCCGAGGCGGCGCGCGAGAAGTACACGCAGTTCATCGGCCTGTCGCCCTCGTATCCCCACCGCGAGATCGCGCGGGCGGAAATCAGGCGGCTGTCGTGACCCGGCCGGGGCTCAGAGCGCCCTGGCGATCACCTCCTTCATGATCTCGTTGGTGCCGCCGTAGATGCGCTGCACCCGCGCGTCGGCGTACATGCGCGCCACCATGTATTCGTTCATGAAGCCATAGCCGCCGAAGAGCTGCAGGCATTCGTCGACCACGCGGCCCTGTGCTTCCGAGCCCCAGAGCTTGGCCATGGAGGCGGTGGCGGTATCGAGCCTGCCGGCCACGAGGTCCTCGATGCAGCGGTCGATGAAGGCGCGGCCCACCTTGATCTGCGTGGCGATCTCGGCGAGCTTGAACTTCGTGTTCTGGAACTCGGCCACCGGCTTGCCGAAGGCCTTGCGGTCGCGCACGTAGTCGAGCGTGGCCTGGTAGGCGCCTTCCATGGTGGCCAGCGCGCTCAGGCCGATGATGGTGCGCTCGTAGGGCAGGTCGCTCATGAGCTGGAAGAAGCCCTGGCCCTCCACGCCGCCGAGCAGCGCGTCGGAGCTCACGCGCACGTCGTCGAAGAAGAGCTCGGAGGTGTCCTGCGCCTTCATGCCGATCTTGTCGAGCACGCGGCCCACGCGGAAGCCCTCGCAGCCTTCGGTCTCCACGATGAGGATCGACGTGCCCTTGGCGCCCTGCGTCGGGTCGGTCTTGCACACCACCAGCACCACGCCGGCCAGGAAGCCGTTGGTGATGAAGGTCTTGGAGCCGTTGACGACATAGCCGCCGTCCTTCTTCTCGGCGCGGGTGCGCACGCCCTGCAGGTCGGAGCCTGCGCCGGGTTCGGTCATGGCGATGGCGCCCACCATCTCGCCGCGCGCCATGCGCGGCAGGTAGTGGCGCTTCTGCGCCTCGGTGCCGTGGTTGAGGAAGTAGTGCGCCACGATGCTGTGCACCGAGGTCGCCATGCCGGTGAGCGCGCGGCGCGACATCTCTTCGTAGAACACGGCCTCGTGGCGGAAGTCGCCGCCGGCGCCGCCGTACTCCTCGGGAATGTCGGCGCACAGCAGGCCGAGCGCGCCGGCCTTGCGCCACACCTCGTGGCCCACGTGGCCGCGCCTGCGGGCTTCCTCGTCGTGCGGGAGCACTTCGGTCTCGATGAAGCGCACCACGTTGTCGCGGTACAGCTCCAGGTCTTCGTCGCTCCACGAGCGGCGGAAATCGATGGCCATGTTGTCTTCCTTTGCTTTCTTTCTCTGATTCTTGCGTCCCGGGCCTCAGCCGACGCGCCGTTCCCGCCCGGCCCAGAAGGGTTCGCGCAGCTGGAACTTCTGCAGCTTGCCGGCCGCCGACAGCGGCAGCGCGTCGCGGAACTCCACGCTGCGCGGGCACTTGTAGTTCGCGATGTGCTCGCGGCAGTGGGCGATGACGGCCTCGGCTTCCAGCGCCATGCCCTCGCGCCGCACAATCACCGCGTGCACGCGCTCGCCCCACTTGTCGTCGGGCACGCCGATCACGGCAGACATCAGCACCTGCGGCATCTGCGCGATGGCGTTCTCGACCTCGGCCGAATAGACGTTCTCGCCACCGCTGACGATCATGTCCTTCATGCGGTCGACCACGTAGACGAAGCCCTGCTCGTCCATGTAGCCGCCGTCGCCGGTGTGCATCCAGCCGCCGCGCAGCGCGGCCTCGGTCTGCTGCGGCTTGTTCCAGTAGCCCTTCATCACCATCGGGCCGCGCGCGACGATCTCGCCGACCTGCCCGGGAGGCAGCTCGTTGTCTTCGCCGTCGACGATGCGCACCTCGGCGATGGGCACCGGCGTGCCCGCCGAACGCAGCAGGCGATCCCGGTCAGGGCCAGGCAGGTGGCAGTGCGGCGACAGCGCGGTGACCACGGGCGACAGCTCCGTCATGCCGTAGACCTGCGCGAAGGCGGCGCCGGGAATGGCGCGCATCGCCTGGTCGAGCAGCGCAGCGTCTATGGGCGCGGCACCATAGAACAGCAGCTGCAGGCTCGACAGGTCGAACTCCGCGAAGCGCGGATGCTCGACCACGCGCTTGATCATCGTCGGCACCATGAACATCTCGGTGATGCGCGCGGTCTGCACGGCCTGCAGCACCGCCAGCTCGTCGAACATCGGCAGCACGTGCGTGGGCGTGAGCCGCAGCATGTTCTGGATGGTGGCGCCGCAGCCGGCCACGTGGAACATGGGCGCGGCGACGAGGGCCACCGCGTTCTGCGCATCGCGCGGCAGGGCCGCCACCGTGCTCAGCGCGTTGATGCAGAGGTTGCCGTGGGTGAGCATCACGCCCTTGGGCTGCCCGGTGGTGCCGCCGGTGTACATGATGGCGGCGAGCTCGTCGGAGTGGTGCGGTGCGTCCTCGACAGGCTCGGCCTGCGCCAGCAGCGCCTCGTAGCCCACCATGCCCTCGGGCACCCCGCCGTCGCCGCAATAGACCACGGTGCGCAGCGAGGCCGAGAGCTGGCGCAGTGCCGGCACCATCTGCACGAACAGGTCGTCCACCAGCAGGATGCGGGTGTCGCAGTCGTCCAGCGAGTAGGCGACCTCCTTCGGGTTCCAGCGGATGTTGACCGGGTTGATCACGCCGCCGCCCCACCAGGTGCCGAAGAAGTATTCGACGAAGCGGTGTGAGTTGAGGCTCATCATGCCGACGCGGTCGCCGCTGCCCATGCCGAGCTGTTTCAACACAGCGCCCAGGCGCGCGACGCGATCGGCGAGCGTGGCGAAGTCCAGCCGCGTGGCGCCGCAGACGATGGCTGCGGCCTTCGACTTCTCGCGCCGGCCCTTGTGCAGGGGTTGGGTGAGGAACATGGTTGCTGTCTCCGTTCTCGTTTTCCTTCTTCAAGCTCCGCACAGGGGCGCGATGGCTTCCGCCGCCACGCCCCAGCGACGCAGCACCGTCGGGCCGTCGTCGCGCGCCGCGGGCTGCGGCACCACGGGCGCGGTGCGGCTGAAGCGCGGCGCCGGCGCGGGCTGCACCACGCCGCCCACGTTGGCGAAGGTGCCGCGCGCCACGTTGTGCGGGTGCTCCGGGGCCTCGTCCCAGTCGAGCACGGGCGCGAAGCAGGCGTCGCTGCCTTCGAGCAGCACGCACCACTCGTCGCGCGTGCGGGTGCGGAACACGTCGGCCATGCGCAGCTTGAGCAGCGGCCAGCGGTCGGCGTCCATCTGCGCGTCGAAGGCGGCGTCGTCGGCGATGCCGCAGCGCTCGCGCAGCAGCGCATAGAACTGCGGCTCGATGGCGCCCACGGCCACGTACCTGCCGTCGGCGCAGGCGTAGGTGTCGTAGAAGTGCGCGCCGCCGTCGAGCATGTTCTCGCCGCGCTGGTTGCTCCACTGGCCGGCCGATCTGAAGCCGTACATCATGGCCGAGAGCAGCGCCGCGCCGTCGGTCATGGCGGCATCGACCACCTGGCCCTGGCCCGAGCCCTTGGCCTCGTGCAGCGCGGCGAGGATGCCGAAGGCCAGCAGCATCGCGCCGCCGCCGAAGTCGCCCACGTAGTTCAGCGGCGGCACCGGCGGCTCGCCCGCGCGGCCGATGGCGTGCAGCGCGCCGCTGATGGCGATGTAGTTGATGTCGTGGCCCGCCGCATGCGCGAGCGGCCCTTGCTGGCCCCAGCCGGTCATGCGGCCGTACACCAGCCGCGGGTTGCGCGCGTGGCACTCGGCGGGACCGAGCCCCAGCCGCTCCATCACGCCAGGACGGAAGCCTTCGATGAGCACGTCGGCCCTGGCGATGGCGTCGAGCACCGATTGCGCGGCGCCTTCCGCGCGCAGATCGACCTGCAGCGTGCTGCGCCCGCGCGCGAGGATGTCGTGCGGCGCGGTGCGGGTGCCGGGCCGCTCGATGCGGATCACCTCCGCCCCCATGTCGGCGAAGAGCATCGCGCAGAACGGCCCCGGGCCGATGCCCGCCATCTCGATCACCCGAAGGCCTTGCAGTGGACCAGCCATGGTGCGTCTCCTGTGTGTGGAGGCATCTTGGCGCCGGGCCCACGGCGCCGCATCGTCGAAAGCGACGAATGCGCGGCGCTATGCCATCGCGGCGGCGGCACGCAGCTTCGCCACGCGCCGCAGATGCCACGAAGGCGGGCCGAACTGGCCTTCGATGAGCGTGGCGCGGCGCACGTAGTGGCCCACCGCCAGCTCTTGCGTCATGCCCATGCCGCCGTGCAGCTGCACCGCGCCCTGCCCCACGGCCTTGCAGGCCTTCGCGGCGGCCACCTTGGCGGACGAAACGGCGCGTGCGCGTTCCGGCGCGGATGCCGTGTCGATGGCTTCACCCACGCTGGCGGTGAGCGCGGCCGCCTGCTCCAGTGCCATGTGCATGTCGGCAAGCCGGTGCTGCAGCACCTGGAAGCTCGCGATCGGCACGCCGAACTGCCTGCGCTGGCGCACGTAGTCGAGCGTGTCGCGCATCAGGCGGCGCATGACGCCGACGGACTCGGCGCAGACGGCGAGCGTGGCTTCGTCGAGCGCCTGTTCGATCTGCGGCAGCGCGGCGCCTTCCGTGCCCAGCAAGGCATCGGCGGGCAGGCGCAGGTCGTCGAGGGCAACGTCGGCTGCGCGGCCGCCATCGCGCGTCGGATAGGCGCGAAGGCGCAGGCCGGGCGCGTTCTTCGGAACGACGAAGAGCGAGAGGCCGGCACCGCTTCGCGCGCTCAAGAGCAGGTGGCTGGCCCAAGGAGCGACATGCACCACGGCCTTGCGGCCATCGAGGCGGAAGGAGCCATCGGCATCGCGCACGGCTTGGGCCTGTACGTCGGCGCGGTCGTGCCGGCTCTGCGGCTCGGCATGCGCGAAGGCGAGTACGGCTTCGCCGGCGACCACGCGAGCGAGCAGCGCATCGGCCTGCGCGCCGGGGTTGCGCTGCAAAAGGCCGGCGCCGATCACCATCGTCGACAGATAAGGCTCGGCGGCGAGCGCGCCGCCCAGCGTTTCCATCATCGCAAGATGCGCGGCCATGCCGCCGCCGAGGCCGCCCTGCGGCTCGGGCAGTGGCGCGCGCAGCAGGTCGAGCTCGGTGGCGAGGCCGTGCCAGAACGGCGGCGGTGCGTCGTCGGCCTTGCGCAGCACGTACAGGCGCTGCTCGAAGCCGTGGTTGTCGTCGAGGTAGCGCGCGAGGCTGTCGCGCAGCATCGCCAGGGTGTCGTCGCGTTCGGTGGTGGCGTTCATGGAGCGGCCTCTCTCTCAGTTCGCCAGCAGGTGGGCAGCGACGATGTTGCGCTGCACTTCGTTCGAGCCCGCATAGATCGAAGCCGCGCGATCGTTGAGGTAGGCCGACATCGAGAACACGGCGTCCTCGGGAACGGGCAGCGCGCCACCCTGCAGGCCGTCGTCCAGCGGCAGGTCGGCGGCGGCGTAGTGGGCGGCGATTTCGACGCCGAGCTCGGTCAGCCGCTGGCGCAGCTCGGAGCCCAGCACCTTGCCCATCGACGGGCGGATGCCGTGCGGCTCGCCGCGGGCCTGGGCGCGCAGAGATTGCAGCTCGGTGGCCTCGAGCGCGTCGATCGCGCATTCGGCTTCGGCCAGGCGCAGCGCCATGTCGTCGGCCTCGTGCGGGTCTCCCGCCAAGAAGGCCGCATCGGCCGCCGCCTGCAGCCGGCGCAGGCGCGCGCGCAGCATCGGCGCCCACGCGCCACCGCGCTCGTGCTGCAGCAGGTACTTGGCGATGGTCCAGCCCTGGTTCTCCTCGCCTATGAGCCCCTCGGCCGGCACGCGCACGTCGTCGAAGAACACCTGGTTGAGCTCGTGGTCGCCCGAGATACTGATGATCGGCCGGATGGTGATGCCCGGCGCCGGGATATCGAAGCACAGGAAGCTGATGCCTTGCTGCGGCTTGCCGCCAGCGGCGGTGCGCACCAGGCAGAACATGCGGTTGGCGTACTGGGCGTGGGTGGTCCAGATCTTGGTGCCGTTGATGACGTAGCCGTCTCCGTCACGCACCGCCTTGCACTGCAGCGAAGCCAGGTCGGAGCCCGACTGCGGCTCCGAGTAGCCCTGGCACCAGTAGTCCTCCCCCGAGCGGATGCCGGGCAGCCAGGCGCGCTTCTGCGCCTCGGTGCCGAAGGCGATGATCACCGGCGCGACCATGCCCGGGCCCATGGGCGCGCGCGCCGGCGCGTCGGCGGCCGCCAGCTCGGCCGAGAAGATGTAGTGCTGCATCGGCGTCCAGCCGGTGCCGCCGTGCTCCACCGGCCAGTGCGGCACGCTCCAGCCGCGCCTGGCGAGGATGCGGTGCCAGCGGTTGCCGTATTCGTAGTCGCTGAAGATGCCCGAGCTGCGCCGGCCGGCGGCGCGCAGCTCGGGCGTCAGCTCGCGCGCGAGGAAGTCTCGAACCTCGTCGCGGAATGCGGTTTCCGCGGCCGTGAGTGCCCAGGCCATGTGTTTGTCGTCTCCATTCGGGATGCTGCGGCGAGTGTGATGCCGGCGGGGGCTGGTGGCATCGTCGGATTGGACGAACGTCGGTGGCCTACGGATTTCGGTGGACTTTTGTTTTCATCCGGGATAGTCCGATACGTCGCCGCTCCGCTTTTTGCTTCAATCTGCCGGGGAGTCGTTCCGGGCGCAAAAAAATGCGCCGCGCTGAAGGAGCACCGCAGTGAGCACTGTCATTCCCGGCTTCCCGCACGCCAGCGTCGAGCGGCTGTGCGACTACGAACTGCCGGAACCGCCTGCCGCCGCCTCCACCCTTTTCCAGAACCTGCCGGAAGCCGACGGCCCCGAGAAGCTCGCGCTGGCCTGGTGGCTGTGGATGGACGAGCTGGGCAAGAGCATGTTCAGGCACTACGACGCCTGGCGCGAGCAGCTCGGCCACGCGACGGCGAACGGCCCCGATCGCAAGGGCTGACGGCCGGCCGCACCGCGCTCAGGCGGCGAGGGCTTCGCGCTGCGGCGCCGCCTTCGCGGGCACGGGCATGTGCCTGGCCCAGTCGATGATTTCCAGCGTGCCGTCGGCATGCTCGGCCAGCGCCGTCAGGCTCTCGACCCAGTCGCCGTCGTTGCAGTAGAGGATGCCGTCGATGTCGCGCATCTCGGCATGGTGGATGTGGCCGCAGACCACGCCCTGCGCGCCGCGCTTGCTGGCCTCGCGCGCCACGGCCACTTCGAAGTCGCCCACGTAGCTCACGGCCCGCTTGACCTTGCCCTTGAGGTACTTGGACAGCGACCAGTACGGCAGCCCCATGCGCGCGCGCAGCGAGTTGAGGTGGCGGTTGAGCTTGAGCGTGAACTCGTAGAGCGAGTCGCCCACGTAGGCCAGCCACTTGGCGCACTGGATCACGCCGTCGAACAGGTCGCCGTGGATGATCCAGAGCTTGCGCCCGTCGGCCGTCTCGTGGATCCATTCTTCGGCCACGTCGATGCCGCCGAAGTTGTGGTGCAGGTACTTGCGGGCGAACTCGTCGTGGTTGCCCGGGATGAAGATCACGCGCGTGCCCTTGCGCGCCTTGCGCAGCAGCTTCTGGATCACGTCGTTGTGCGCCTGCGGCCAGTACCAGTGCCGCTTGAGCTGCCAGCCGTCGATGATGTCGCCGACCAGGAACAGGGTCTCGCACTCGGTGTGCTTGAGGAAATCGAGCAGCGCCCTGGCCTGGCAGCCGGGGGTGCCCAGATGCAGGTCGGAGATCCAGAGGGTGCGGAATTGCAGTGGCGGACGCCCGCGATCATCGTCCTCGGGGTCGAGGGCCCGGGTCGCGGTGTCGCGCCATGCGCGAAGGAAAGCGTCGTCGCGTTGCATGGCCGGGTAGGCTCCCACCGCCGGGTGACCATACGATGGCGTCCCCGTGACATCCCGATGACTTGTCGCAGCGCAGCAACGCACAATCGCCCGATGCGACCTGGCCAGATCATCGTTCTAGCGACCCCTGTCTTCTTCCTGCTGATGGGGATCGAATTCGCGGTCGGCCGCGCGCGTGCCCGCCGCGGCACGGGACAGGACACCTACCGCCTCGCCGACGCCGTCAACAGCGTCGGGCTGGGCATGCTGAGCCAGATCAGCGCGGTGCTCACCGGCCTTCTGCGCATCGGCATCTACACAGCCGTGTACTCGTCGATCGCGCTCTTTCCGCAGGAAGCAGCGAAGGAGTTCTGGACCGCCTGGTACGGCTGGCTGCTGGCGCTCGTGTTCTACGACTTCTGCTACTACTGGCTGCACCGCATGGGCCACGAGTCGGCCGTGCTGTGGGCCGCGCACGTGGTGCACCACCAGAGCCAGCACTACAACCTCTCGACCGCGCTGCGCCAGACCTCCAGCGGCGCGCTGCTGGGCTGGATCTTCTACCTGCCGATGGCGGTGGCGGGCGTGCCGCCGCTGGTGTTCGTCGTGGTGTCGCTCGTCGACCTGCTCTACCAGTTCTGGGTGCACACCGAGCAGGTGGGCAGGCTGGGCTGGTTCGACCGCTGGTTCTGCTCGCCCTCCAACCATCGCGTGCACCATGCGGTGAACGACCGCTACCTCGACCGCAACTACGGCGGCGTGCTGATCGTGTGGGACCGCATGTTCGGCACCTTCCGCGAGGAGGACGAGCGCTGCGTCTACGGCACGCGCGGCGGGCTGCGCAGCTGGGACCCGCTGTGGGCCAACGCCGAGGTCTACTGGGCGCTCGCGAAGGATTCATGGCACGCGCGCAGCTGGGCCGACAAGCTGCGCGTATGGATCAGGCCGCCAGGCTGGCGGCCGGCCGACGTGGCGGCGCGCTTTCCGAAGCCGCCCTTCGACATCGCGAAGGTGACGCGCTACGAACCGGTGGTGAGCGCGGGCGTGCAGTGGTTCGCGGGCATCCAGTTCCTGCTGCTGGTCGGGTTCGCGGTGGTGTTCCTGTGGTTCTCCGACCTCCTGCCGCTGCCGCATTCGGCCGTGTGGCTGGCCGCGCTGACGGCCATGCTGTGGGCGATCGGCGGCGTGCTGCAGGGGCGGCTGACCGTCACGGAGGTGCTGCTGATCGAGGCAGCCGCCCTGGCCACGGCCAGCGCGGCACTGGGCATCGGCTGGCTGCACTACCTGTTCAAGCCGCTGGCGCTGTCGATCGCGATCTTCCTCGCGGCCCGGCGGGCGCTTTCGGCCGGCCCGATCACCGGCTTCGATGGCCTGCTGCTGGCGGGCCTGGTCGCCTCGCTGGCAGGCGACGTGCTGCTGATGGGGCCGGGCGGGATGTTCGTGCCGGGCCTCGTGTGCTTCCTGCTGGCCCACCTCGCCTACATCGCGCTGTTTCGCATCGGCGTGGGCCTGTTCCCGCGGCCGGGGGCGCTGGCGGCCACGCTGCTGGTCGGCGCGGGGATGTACGCCTTTCTCTGGCACGGCGGGCTGCCTGCGGCGCTGCGGATCCCGGTCGGCGCCTACGTGGTGGTGATCGCCTGCATGGCGGCGCAGGCCATAGGGCGCGCCGCGGTGCTGCGCCGGGCCGACCCATCGGCGGCATGGGTGGCGGTGGGCGCGTGCTTCTTCATGCTGAGCGACTCGCTGCTGGCGATCAACAAGTTTGTGGCGCCGTTGCCGCTGGCGCAGCTGTGGGTGCTGGCGACCTACTACGCGGCGCAGGTGTTGATCGTGCGGCACGCCAGGCCCAAGGCCTGACTTCGGCTTGCTCGCCCCCCCGCTGGACCTAATCGGCGCAGCGCTGGATTTCCACCGTCGAGTGGCGGATCTCCTCGTGCATCGAGAAGCAGGCCCGCACCTCGTCGGCCGTGAGCGTCGGCGAATGGGTCACCACCGTGAGCGCGCAGGCATACGCGTCGCGGCCCACGCGCCAAACGTGCAGGTCGGCCACGCGGGTTTCGGAGTCGGCCAGCAGGGTCTCGACGCCTTCCCTGATCTCCTGCGTGACGGGGTGGTCCATCTCGCGGTCGAGCAGCACCTTGCCGGTTTCCTTCAGCAGCCCCTTGGCCCAGACCGCCACCAGCACCGCGCCGACGATGCCCATGGCCGGGTCGAGCCAGGCCCAGCCGTAGAACCAGCCGCCCAGCAGCGCCGCGATGGCGAGCACCGAGGTGGCGGCGTCGGCCACGACGTGCAGGTAGGCCGAGCGCAGGTTCAGGTCGTGGCCATGGTGGTCGTGATGGCCGTGCCCGTGGTGATCGTGCGCATGGCCGTGGTCGTGCCCGTGATGGTGATGCGCCCCGCCCAGCAGCCGCGCGCAGACCAGGTTGACCACCAGCCCCAGCACCGCCACCGCGATGGCCTCGGGGTAATGGATGGCCGCCGGCGACCACAGCCGCTCCAGCGAGCCCACCACCATCAGCGCCGCCACACCCAGCAGCGCCAGCGCGCTCGCGAAGCCGCCGAGCACCTCGATCTTCCAGGTGCCGAAGGCGAAGCGCGGGTCGCGCGCGTAGCGGCGCGCGGCGGCGTAGGCGAAGGCGCTCAGGCCGATGGCCAGCGCGTGCGAGCTCATGTGCCAGCCGTCGGCCAGGAGCGCCATCGAGTTGAACCACCAGCCGGCACCGATCTCGACGACCATCATCGCGAAGGTGATCCACATCACCAGGCGCGTGCTGCGCTCGGCGGAGGAGTTGTCGGCGCCGAAATGGTGGTCGTGCTGCCAGGCGCTCAGGTCATGGGTGTGCATGGAGTTCAGGCTCCAAAGAGATCGGGACCGTCGGCGCGGCCCGAAGGCGGCGCCACGCCCAGGTGGCGGTAGGCAGCCAGCGTGGCGATGCGCCCGCGCGGGGTGCGCTGCAGGTAGCCCTGCTGGATGAGGTAGGGCTCGATCACGTCCTCGATGGTGTCGCGCTCCTCGCCGATGCTGGCGGCCACGTTGTCCAGGCCGACCGGGCCGCCGTCGAAGCGGTGGATGACGGCTTCCAGCAGCTTGCGGTCCATCAGGTCGAAGCCCTGCGGATCGACGTCGAGCATGGCCAGCGCGCGGTGGGCGATGTCTTCGGTGATGCGGCCGGTGCCCTTGACCTCGGCGTAGTCGCGCACGCGGCGCAGCAGGCGGTTGGCGATGCGGGGCGTGCCGCGCGAGCGGCGGGCGATCTCGAAGCCGCCGGCCGGGTCGGCCTCCACCTTGAGCAGGCCGGCGCTGCGGTGCACGATCAGCGTCAGCTCCTCGGGCGTGTAGAACTCCAGCCGCGCGACGATGCCGAAACGGTCGCGCAGCGGGTTGGTCAGCATGCCGGCGCGGGTGGTCGCGCCCACCAGCGTGAAGGGCTGCAGGTCGAGCTTGATGCTGCGCGCCGCGGGGCCCTCGCCGATCATGATGTCGATCTGGTAGTCCTCCAGCGCGGGGTACAGGATTTCCTCGACGACCGGGCTCAGCCGGTGGATCTCGTCGATGAAGAGCACGTCGTTCGGCTCCAGGTTGGTCAGCAGCGCCGCCAGGTCCTTGGGCTTCTCGAGCACGGGGCCGGAGGTCTGGCGCAGGTTCACGCCCAGTTCGGCGGCGATGATGTGCGACAGCGTGGTCTTGCCCAGGCCCGGCGGGCCGAAAAGCAGCACGTGGTCGAGGGCTTCCTGCCGCTTGCGCGCGGCGCCGATGAAGATCTCGAGCTGCTCGCGGACCTTGGCCTGGCCGACGTATTCGTCGAGCAGCTTGGGGCGCAGGGCCCGTTCGATCGCCTCCTCGTTGGGCGAGGCCGGGGCGGCGGACACCACGCGTTGGGGAGCGGGCGCGAAATCGTCTGTCTGGATGGTCATTTGCTGGGGGTGTGCGCCGATGAGTTTAGTGCCTGCCACAGGCTGGCAGAATGCTTCGGCCATATAACGAACGAGGGGAAGCCAGCACGTGTCGATCTACGAACTGAAGCCGCGTTTCCAGGCCCTGCTGCGGCCTCTGGTGATCCGGCTGCATGCGATGGGCGTCACCGCCAACCAGGTCACGCTGGCGGCATGCGCGGTATCGGTGGCGCTCGGACTCTGGCTCTTCTTCGCGGCGCCCTCGCTGGCGGCCTTCGGGCTCATCCCGCTGTGGATGTTCCTGCGCATGGCCTTCAACGCCATCGACGGCATGCTGGCGCGCGAGCACAACCAGCAGAGCAAGCTGGGCGCCTTCCTCAACGAACTGACCGACGTGGTCTCCGACGCGGCGCTGTACCTGCCTTTCGCGCTGGTCCAGCCCTTCGGCGGCTTCTGGGTCGGCACCGTCATCGTGCTGGCCGGGCTGAGCGAATTCGCCGGCGCGCTGGGCCCCACCGTGGGCGCCTCGCGCCGCTACGACGGCCCGCTGGGCAAGAGCGACCGGGCCTTCGTGTTCGGCGCGCTCGGCCTGTACGTGGCGCTGGGCGGGCCGCTGCCGGGCTGGACGGCCTGGCTGATGCCGCTCGTGGCCGCGCTCGTGGCCTGGACCATCACCAACCGCATCCGCCGGGCGCTGGCGGAGGCAGACGACAAGAATCAGACAGGGACTCAATGACGAACACCACTCCACGCATCGCCGAGGAACTCCACTTCCAGACGCACGACGGCGAATCGCTCTTCTATCGCCGCTGGCCCGCCACGGGGGCCGCGCGGCGCGGCGCCGTGCTGCTTTTCCACCGCGGCCACGAGCACGGCGCGCGCATGGCGCACCTGGTCGACGAGCTCGACCTGCCCGACTTCGACTTCTACGCCTGGGACGCCCGCGGCCACGGCCGCTCGCCGGGCCAGCGCGGCTACAGCCCCAGCTTCGGCACTTCGGTGCGCGACGTGCAGACCTTCGTGCAGCACATCGGCGCGGTGCACGGCGTGCCCGAGCAGGACATCCACGTGGTCGCGCAGAGCGTGGGCGCGGTGCTGATCGCCACCTGGGCGCACGACTACGCGCCCAAGGTGCGCGGCCTCACGCTCGCCTCGCCGGCTTTCAAGGTCAAGCTCTACGTGCCCTTCGCGCGGCCCGGCCTGGCGCTGATGCACAAGCTGCGCGGCCTGTTCTTCGTCAACAGCTACGTGAAGGCGAAGTTCCTCACGCACGACCCGGAGCGCATCGCCAGCTACGAAGGCGACCCGCTCATCAGCCGGCCGATCGCCGTCAACATCCTGCTGGGCCTGTACGAGGCGGCCGAACGCGTGGTGGCCGACGCCAACGCGATCACGCTGCCGGTGCAGCTGCTCATCTCGGGCGCCGACTGGGTGGTGCACCACAAGCCGCAGCACCAGTTCTTCGAGCGGCTGGGCAGCGCGGTCAAGACCAAGGTCGAGCTGCCGGGCTTCTTCCACGACACGCTGGGCGAGAAGGACCGCGCGCCGGCCGTGGCGCAGATCCGCGAATTCATCCTGCAGCGCTTCGACGAGCCGGCCGTGCCGGTGGACCGCCGCGAGGCGCACCTCAGCGGCGAGACGGCCGACGAGTCGCGCGCGCTGGCCGAGCCGCTGTCGCCCCTGTCGCCGCGCGGCGCCTACTGGGCCATGACGCGCGCCGGGTTGAAGCTGGGCGGCACGATGTCCGAGGGCATCAGGCTGGGCCACGAAACCGGCTTCGACTCGGGCAGCACGCTCGACTACGTCTACCGCAACCATCCGCAGGGCAGCTCGTTCATCGGGCGCTCCATCGACAAGGCCTACCTCGAATCGATCGGCTGGCGCGGCATCCGCCAGCGCAAGATCCACGTCGAGGAGCTGCTGCGCATCGCGATGGAGCGGCTGGCCGAGATGCACCGCGAGGTGCGCCTGATGGACATCGCCGCCGGCCACGGCCGCTACGTGCTCGACGCGGTGCAGGCCAGCCCGGTGAAGGCCAGTTCGATCCTGCTGCGCGACTACAGCGACATCAACGTGCGCGACGGCCGCGCGCTCATCGCCGAGAAGGGCCTGGAGGACATCGCCCAGTTCGTGCAGGCCGACGCCTTCGACCGCATGAGCCTCGCCAGCGTGACGCCGAGGCCCACGCTGGCGGTGGTGTCGGGCCTGTACGAGCTCTTCCCCGACAACGAGATGGTGCGCCGCTCGCTCGCGGGCGTGGGCGACGCGGTGGAAGACCGCGGCTACCTGGTCTACACCGGCCAGCCCTGGCATCCACAGCTCGAGATGATCGCGCGCGCCCTCACCAGCCACCGCCAGGGCGAGGCCTGGGTGATGCGCCGCCGCACCCAGTACGAGATGGACCAGCTGGTGGAAGAAGCCGGCTTCCGCAAGATCGACCAGCGGGTGGACGAGTGGGGCATCTTCACGGTGTCGCTGGCGGTGCGCGTCACGCAATGACGACCGCCCCGCCGGCACGACGGCCCTGGAAGCGCGCAGCCGCCTGGCTGGTGCTGCTGGGGCCGCTGTTCTACGCGACCTACGGCTTCGCCAACTGGTGGGCCACCACGCGCGCCAACGTGCCGTCGATGGCCTTCGAATGGGAGCGGCACGTGCCGTTCTGGCCGTGGACCATCTTCCCGTACTGGACGATCAACGCCTTCTACGCGCTGTCGCTCTTCCTGGCGCGCAGCAGGCACGCGCTCGACCGGCATGCGCTGCGGCTGCTGACGGCAACGCTCGTCGCCTGCACCTGCTTCGTGCTGTGGCCGCTGCACTTCAGCTTCGGGCAGCCGCCGGTCGACGGGGCGCCGGCCTTCCTGTTCAACGCGCTGCGGGGCTTCGACCAGCCCTTCAACCAGGCGCCCTCGCTGCACATCGCGCTGGCGGTGATCCTGTGGGACTGGTACCGGCAGTTCATCCGGCCGCTGTGGGCGCGGCTGGTGCTGCATGTGTGGGCCTTCGCCATCTGCGCGTCGGTGCTCACGACCTGGCAGCACCATTTCATCGACATTCCGACCGGCGCGCTGCTCGGCATCTTCTGCGTGTGGCTCTGGCCGCTGGAGCGCGTGGTGGCCATGCCGCGCGCCTGGCGCACCACCCGCGATCCGCAGCGCTGGAAGCTGGCCGGTTTCTACGCGGTGGGCGCGGCGCTGTTCCTGGCGGCGGCGTTCTACGGCGGCGGCATCGCGCTGTGGCTCGCCTGGCCGGCCGCCTCGCTGGCGCTGGTGGCGCTGAACTACGCGGGCTTCGGCGCGCGCGGCTTCCAGATGGACGGCCATGGCCGCATGGCCTGGGCGGCGCGGTGGATGCTGGCGCCCTACCGGCTCGGCGCCGCCATCAACGCCTGGCTCTGGACGCGCAGCCTGCCGGCCTCGGTCGAGATCGTGCCGGGCCTGCGGCTGGGCCGCCGGCCGACGCACGCCGAATGGCTGGCGGCCGGTCGGCCCCGGCTGGTGAGCCTGTGCGCCGAGCTGCAGCTGCCCGCCGGCGTGCCGCACGCGCGCTGCGTACCCATCCTCGACCTGACGGTGCCACCCACCGTGCGCCTGCAGCGCGCGGCGGCGGTCATCGAAGGCCAGCGCAGGAACGCGGACGGTGCCACAGTGTGGGTCTGCTGCGCGCTCGGCTTCTCGCGCAGCGCGGCGGCGGTGATCGCCTGGCTGGGCCGCTACGGCGCGGCCGGTGGCGTCGCCCAGGCCGAGGACACGGTGCGCCGGGCACGGCCGCAGATCGTGCTGCGGGATGCGTGGCGGGTCTCCCTGGAGCCGTTCGAGCCCTTGCAGGAGGTGCCGCACCATGACCGATGACAACGACAGAACCACCTGCGCCGCGCTCGCGGCGCTGCTGCGCGCGATGGCGCTGCTGGCCCTCTGGGGCTTCGCGCTCACCTGCATCTCGGCGCTGGTGCTAGCGCTGACGCTGCGCTCGCTCTCGACCACCGCCACCATGGGCTTCGGCGCGGTCGTCATCCTCGGCGCGCTGGAGCGCTACTTCGCGTTCCGCCTGCGCTTCGACGAGGCGCTGTTCGACGGCCTCGCGCGCAACACCGTCGCCTCGCTCGAGGCGCTCGATCGCGCGCTCTCCTCGCTCGGCCTGCGCGAGCCGCCGCCTTCGCAGCATGCGCCCCGCCCGCTCGACGACCGCGTGCAGGGCACCCGCCAGCTCATGCAGCGCCACGCCATCGTGGTGGCCTGCCAGAGCGCCTTGTTCCTCCTTGCCTTGATGACACAGGACTTGTCATGACTCTCCCCCAGGCTTGCCCACTGCGTGTGGCCTCCTCCCCCCTCGCCGGGGGCCGCACCGGCGGCCCGGCAAAGCCGGTTCCGCGGTGCGCACCGAAACAGGCATTCACGCCGGAGGCGACGCTTTGAGCGATAGCACAGACAAGCCCGAAAGCACCGTGCTGCGGCGCGGGCTCGCCATCGTGGCGGGCAAGCTCATCATCGGCGCGGCCGGGCTGCTGACCGGCGTGCGCGCCATCTGGTCGGGCACCACGCCCAAAGCCGAGCAGACGCTGTACTTCGCCAACCACACCAGCCACGGCGACTTCGTGCTGCTGTGGGCCACCCTGCCGCCCGACCTGCGCGCGCTAACGCGGCCCGTGGCGGGGCAGGACTACTGGATGGCCTCGAAGCTGCGGCAGTTCATCGGCATCGACGTGTTCAACGCGCTGATGATCCGCCGCGACGGCTCGGGCCAGGGCGAGAACCCGGTGGAGCAGATGAAGCAGGCGCTGGACGCCGGCGACTCGCTCATCATGTTCCCCGAGGGCACGCGCAACACCGGCGACGAGATCCTGCTGCCCCTGAAGAGCGGCCTCTTCCACCTGGCGCGCGCCTGCCCCAACGTGCGGCTGGTGCCGGTGTGGATCGAGAACCTCAAGCGCGTGCTGCCCAAGGGGACGCTGGTGCCGATTCCGCTGGCGTGCACGGTGCGCTACGGCGCGCCGATCTCGCTGGCAGAGGGCGAGGACAAGACCAGCTTCATTGCCCGCGCTCGCGCCGCCATGCTCGACCTGCGGCCCGAGTACGACCGCATCGAGGAGAACGGTACGGCCGGCAGCCAGAACGGCAACGGAGGAGCCGCAGCATGATCGAGCTCTCTCCCTTCGCGTGGACCACGCTCAAGCTCTTCGGCGGCGTGGCCGGCGTGCTGGTGCTGGCCTCGGCCATCGGCGCGCTGCTCAAGTGGAAGGTGGCGCACGGCCAGCCGCACTCCGTGATCGACAACCTCAACTCGCGCGTCAACGCGTGGTGGGTGATGGTGGCGGTGATCGGCATCGCCTTCGCCTTCGGCAAGGGCGGCGTGATCATCCTGTTCTACCTGATCTCGTTCTATGCACTGCGCGAGTTCATCAGCCTGGCCTACACGCGCCGCGGCGACCATGCGCCGATCGCGCTGGCCTTCTACCTCGCGCTGCCGGGGCAGTACTTCCTGATCTGGATCGACTGGTACGGGCTCTACGCCATCTACATCCCGGTCTACGCCTTCCTGCTGTTGCCGATCCTGGCGGCGGTCGGCGGCGACACGCGGCGCTTCCTGGAGCGCACCTCGAAGATCCAGTGGGGGCTGATGGTGTGCGTGTTCTGCATCAGCCACGTGCCCGCGCTGCTCACGCTGCAGATTCCGGGCTTCGAGGGCCGCAACCTGCTGCTGATCGCCTTCCTCGTGATCGTGGTGCAGGGCAGCGACGTGCTGCAGTACGTGTGGGGCAAGCTCTTCGGCAAGCGCAAGGTGGCGCCCGAGCTCTCGCCCTCCAAGACATGGGAAGGCCTGGTCGGCGGCGTGGCCAGCGCCACCGCGCTGGGCGCGGCGCTGTACTGGGCCACGCCCTTCAACCCGTGGCAGGCGGCGCTGATGGCGCTCACCATCTGCCTCATGGGCTTCTTCGGCGGCCTCGTGATGTCGGCCATCAAGCGCGACCGCGGCGTGAAGGACTGGGGCTCGATGATCGAGGGCCATGGCGGCATGCTCGACCGGCTCGACTCGGTGATCTTCGCGGCGCCCATCTACTTCCACGCGCTGCGCTACTGGTGGGTGCTATGAGCAAGGCGCGAGAGCAAGAAGAGCGCGTCGTGCACGAGGCGCCCCTGGAGTGCGCCAACGCAGCCGCGTGGGCGCGCTGGCTCAGGCGCCACCACGCCAGCGCCGCCGGAATATGGCTGCGCATCGCGAAGAAGGACAGCGGCATCGCCTCCGTCGACTACGCCGCCGCGCTCGAAGAAGCGCTGTGCTGGGGCTGGATCGACGGCCAGCGCAGGAGCGACGACGCGCAGTACTTCCAGCAACGCTTCACGCCACGCACCAAGCGCAGCATCTGGTCGCAGATCAACCGCGCCAAGGTGCTCAAGCTCATCGAGGAAGGCCGCATGCAGCCGGCCGGCCATGGCGAGATCGAACGCGCCAAGGCCGACGGCCGCTGGGAGGCGGCTTACGAGGGCGTCAGCGCCGCGACGGTGCCGCCCGACCTGCAGGCCGCGCTCGACGCCAACAAGAAGGCCGCGAAGTTCTTCGCCACGCTCGATTCGCGCAACCGCTTCGCGGTGCTGTTCCGCACCCAGGGCGCGAAGAAGCCCGAGACCCGCGCGCGCCGCATCGCGCAGTTCGTGGAGATGCTCGCCAAGGGCGAGAAGATCCACCCCTGAGCCTCATCCGGCTCCTCCTCAGGTGCCGGCGGCGATGCGCGCCAGCCGGTCCGCATCGACGATGCGGATGCGCTTGTAGCGCATGTCGATGGCGCCCTCTTCAACCAGGCGCCCCAGTTCCTTGTTGATGGTCTGGCGCGACAGGCCCAGCATGGCCGCCAGGTCGTTCTGCGACAGCCGCACCAGCGGGCCCCCGGCGTCCTCCGCGGTTCCAGGACCCTGCCCGCCGTAGAAGTGGACCAGGCTCATCAGCGTGGCCGCCACACGCCCGTGGATCGAGTTGAGCATCTGGTTCTGCAGCAGCACGATGCTCAGCCGCTGGCGCTGCAGGCCCAGCTTGGCCACGTCGCGCCACAGCACCGGCTCGGCGTCGAGCACCGCGATCACCGCGTCGCTGGGCAGGTGGACGATCACCGAATCCTCGTGCGCGTGGTAGTCGTAGGCCAGCGGAACGTCTTCCAGCAGCCGCACCAGCGGCGCCACCTGCCCCGGGCCCAGCAGTGCGTTGACGTACTTGCGGCCGTTGGCGCTCATGCTGCTGATCTCGAGGCAGCCCGACACCACCACCAGCAGCTCGCGCCGGTGGCGGTCGTGCGCGAGCACCTGCGTGCGCCGGCTGTAGCGCTCCATGCGCGCGGACTTCATGAGTTCGGTGCGGCGCGCGTCGGGCCAGCGCGAGAACAGCTCGTTCCAGCGCAGTGCGCGCTCGATGAGCGCGGCGCTCTCTTCGGCGTTCCTGGGGGTGGAGCGGGGCGATCGGGTCAGCGGGTTCTCCCTGCCGTGGTGTTCATGAATCTGTCAAAGCGTTGACAGATTCGGGAGGGCGTCATTTCTATCGTAAGCACCGGACATCCACAAGCACACAAGCGGCACCGCCATGCATCCGCATGCGGCAAGCCCTACCGGAGACAAGCAGCACATGAAGAAGACAGCCGCCGCCGGCCTCGCGCTGGCGGCCTACTCCTCGCTCACCCTGGCCCAGAGCAGCGTGACCATCTACGGCACGGTCGACCTCTACATGGCCTTCGCCAAGTCGGGCATCACCTCGTCGAAGCGGCTCGAAGATGGCGGCCAGACCGCCTCGCGCCTGGGCTTTCGCGGCACCGAGGACCTCGGCGGCGGGCTCAGCGCGCATTTCACGCTCGAAAGCGGCTTCGCGCCCGACACCGGCAACGGCACGCTGCCCGGGCCGGCCATGTCGTTCAGCCGGCAGTCCTTCGTGGGCCTGTCGGGGCCGTGGGGCCAGATCGATGCGGGCCGCATGTACACGCCGATGTTCTACACGCTGTTCAAGGCCGACCCGTACGGCGTGAACTCGGTGTTCTCGCCGATCAACCTGGTGGCCGCCACCGACGCGCAGCCGGGGCTCACGCCCTTCGCCGCGCGTGCCAGCAACATGGTGCGCTACCGCACGCCGGCCAGCAGCGACTTCTTCGCGGACATCGCCTACGCGCCGGGCGAATCGAGCGCGCCCAGCCACCAGAGCGGCAACTTCTACGGCGGCAGCCTGGGCTGGTCGCGCAAGCCCTACTACATCGCCTACGCCTTCCAGCGCGCGCGCTCCGGCTCGGCCGCCGCGCCCGTGGCCGAACCGGCCACCACCACCTACCAGGCACTGAGCGGCGCCTACGAGCTGCCGGACGCCGGGCTGCAGTTCTACGCCAACTACGTGCGCAACAGCTCGAACCTGCCGCGCGTGCCCACGGCGAAGCTCGCGAGCCTGGGCGTCACCTACAACGTGACGCCCGCCTCGAACCTGATGTTCGAGGCCATGCAGCGCAAGGTGGACGACACCGGCCGCTCGCAGCTCGCGTGGACGCTGGGCTACGACTACTACCTGAGCAAGCGCACCGTGCTCTATGCGCGCTGGCTGCGCCTGCTCAACCGGCACGGTGCCTCGGCCTCGCTCGCGACCATCGCCGTCGCGCCCGACAGCGGCGCCGGCGTGCGCGTGCTCGCCGCCGGCATCCGCCACAACTTCTGAAACCGCTCCTCTTTCCTCTATCCATGGATTTCTTCTCGTCCCAGGCCGAATCGCTCTCGGCCCTGTTCGCGCCAAGCTCCATCGCGGTGGTCGGCGCCTCGTCCAGCCCGCAGAAGATCGGCGGCATCCCCATCGACTACCAGCGCCGCTTCGGCTTCCACGGCGCGCTCTATCCGGTCAACCCCAAAGCCGATCGCATCCAGGAGCTGCAGGCCTGGCCCGACCTGCGGTCCATCGGCAAGCCGGTGGACCTGGCCATCCTCGCCGTGCCCGCAGCGCTGGTCGACGGCGCGCTCGACGACGCCATCGCCGCGAAGGTGAAGGGCGTGGTGCTGTTCTCGTCGGGCTTCGCCGAGACCGGCGCCGAGGGCGCGGCCGCGCAGGCGCGGCTGGGCGACAAGGCGCGCGCGGCCGGGGTGCGGCTCATCGGGCCCAACTGCCTGGGCTTCATGAACATCGCGCGCAATGTCTACGCGACCTTCTCGCCGGCGCCCGGCGTGGGCCGCGTGGCGGCAGGGCGCATCGGGCTGGTGAGCCAGTCGGGCGCGTTCGGCGCGTACGCGTACTCGATGGCGCGCGCGCGCGGCGTGGGCCTGTCGCTGTGGGCCACCACCGGCAACGAGGCCGACGTGCAGTTCGCCGACTGCCTCGCCTGGCTGGCGCAGGACCCGGCCACCGACGTGATCATGGGCTACATGGAAGGCTGCCGCGACGGCCCTCGCCTGCGCGCCGCGCTGGCCCTCGCGCAGGCGAACGGCAAGCCGGTGGTGATGGTCAAGGTCGGCAGCACGGCGCTTGGCGCGCAGGCCGCGGCCTCGCACACCGCCGCGCTGGCAGGCGACGACGCGGTGTATGACGCTGTGTTCCGCCAGTACGGCGTGCTGCGCGCGCGCAATCTCACCGAGTTCTTCGACCTGGCCCACAGCGCGGCCGTGGCCGGCCGGCCGCGCGACCGCTCGATCGGCCTCTTCACGCTCTCGGGCGGCGTGGGCGCGCTGATGGCCGACGAGGCTTCGGCACAGGGCCTGGACGTGCAGCCGCTGAGCGATGCGGCGCAGGACACGCTGCGCAGCTGGGTGCCCTTCGCGGCGCCGCGCAACCCGGTCGACATCACCGGGCAGGTCACCAACGACATGAGCCTGCTGGAGCGCAGCGCCCGTGTGATGCTCGACGACCGGGGCTTCGCATCGTGGATGGGCTTCCTCGCGGCCGCGGGCGCGTCGGACGCCTTCTGGCCGGTGCTGCGCGAACTGGTGGGCTCGCTGCGCGCGGCCTATCCCGACACGCTGCTGGCCATCAGCACGCTGCTGGCGCCCGAGCGCCGCGCGGAGCTGGAAGCGATGCGCTGCCTGGTGTTCGCCGATCCCTCGGACGGCATCCGCACGATCGCCGCGCTGGCCGGATTGAAGACCGGCGTGCGGCCTTCGACGGTCCCGGCTCTCGCCTCGAATCCGCTGAAGCTGTCCCCCGGCGCCATGTCCGAGCCCGACGCGCTGGCGCTGCTTGCCGAGGCCGGCGTGCCGGTGGTCGAGCACCGGGTGGTGCACAGCGCCGACGAGGCGGCCACAGCCGCCGAAGCCATCGGCGACGCAGTGGTGGTGAAGATCGTGAGCGCGGACATCCCGCACAAGTCGGACGTCGGCGGCGTGGCGCTCGGGCTGCGCGGCGCGGCGCAGGCAAAGGCTGCTTTCGAGCGCACGCGCGACCGGGCACTCACCGCGCGGCCCGACGCACGGCTCGACGGCGCACTGGTGGCGCGCATGCTGACAGGCGGCGTCGAGTGCATCGCGGGCGTGCACCGCGACCCGGTGTTCGGGCCGGTGCTGATGTTCGGCCTGGGCGGCATCCACGTCGAGACGCTGCGCGACGTGTCGCTGCGCGCGCTGCCGATCACGCGCGACGACGCGCTGGCCATGGTGCGCGAGCTGCGCGCCTTCGCGATCCTCGACGGCGCGCGCGGGCGTGCGCCGGTCGATCTCGAATCGATCGCCGATGCCCTGTGCGCGCTGGCGGACTTCGCGCTGCGCGCAGGCGATTCGCTCGACAGCGCCGAGATCAACCCGCTGATCGCGCGGCCGCGGGCCGACGGCGGCTGCGTGGCGGTCGATGCGCTGGTCGTCGGACGCGCCGCATGAACAACCACGGGAGACAGACCGCATGACGACATCGAAGAGACAACTTGCCATGTTCGGCATCCTCGGCATTGGCACCGCCATCGCGCACGCCGAAGCGCCCTTTCCGTCGAAGCCGCTGCGCATCGTCGTGCAGTACCAGGCGGGCGGCTCCACCGACATCCTCGCGCGCATCGTGGCGGAGGGGCTGTCGAAGCGGCTGGGCCAGCCGGTGGTGGTCGAGAACCGCAGCGGCGCGGGCGGGATCATCGGCACCGACTACGTCGCCAAGAGCGCACCCGACGGCTACACGCTGCTGCTGACGGTGCCGGGCCCGGTCACCGCGAACATGGTGCTCTACAGCACGCTGCCCTACGACCCGCGCACCGACCTGCGCATGGTCTCGGACATCGCCACCACGCGCACCGTGCTGGCCGTGCACCCCTCGGTGCCGGCGAAGGACTTCAGGAGCCTGATCGCCACGGTGAAGGCAGCGCCCGGCAAGTACACGATGGGCTCGTGGGGCCCGGGCACGCAGCCGCACCAGATCCAGGTCTACATGGACAAGACCTACGGCCTGCAGACGCTGCACGTGCCCTACAAGGGCGAGAGCCCGATGGCGGTGGACCTGATCAGCGGCGTCATCAACATGACGGTCGGCTCGGTCACCACGCTGCAGCCGTACATCGCGGCCGGCAAGCTGCGTGCGCTCGCGGTGGCCGGCCCGCGCCGCGCCAAGGCGCTGCCCGACGTGCCGACCTTCGCCGAGCAGGGCTACGCCGACGAGGTCTATGCGCTCACCGGCCCGACCTCGCTGATGGCGCCCGCGAAGACGCCCGACGCGGTGGTCGAGCGGCTGGGGCGCGAAGTCAGCGCGGTGATCCGCCAGCCCGAGGTCAGCCGCCGCATCGAGGAACTCGGCGCCGAGCCGGTGGGCAACCTGCCGGCCGAAGCCACCGCTGCCTACAAGGCGTTCCTTCCCGTGACGCTGCGGCTCACGCAGGCCACGGGCGTGAAGCTCGATTGAACCGATCCATGAACTCCAGCAAAGAGACATCCCGATGACCGCTCCCGATTCCACCGTCACTGCCGCGCGCAAGGCGCTGGCCCGCTCCATCGGCCTGGCCGCCTTCGTCTACGGCTATCCGCTCACCGAGACCTACCGCACCTGCGCGATGCAGACCGCGCCCCGGGGCGAGCGCCGCACCGGCGCCTCGCACGGTTCGGACGTGCGCGCGCCGGTGAACACGCTGCATCACGCGCCGCGCCCGTCCACAGATGAGGACCGCGACGTGGTGACGCCGGCCAACGACCTGCTCTACACCATCGCCTGGGTGCACCTGGCGCAGGGGCCGATGCTGCTGACCGTGCCCGCGTCGTCGCGCCACCCGGGCCGCTACTTCGTGCTGCCGCTGTACGACGCCTACACCGAGAACTTCGAGAACCTGGGCCCGCGCAACTGCAACCCGGAGGGCGAAACCGTGGTACTCGTCGGCCCGGGCGGCACGGTACCGCCGCAGCTCGCGGGCCATCGCGTGGTGCGCTGCCCGACCGATCTCGTCTGGCTGATCGGCCGCATCCTGGTCGGCGACGAGAGCGACTGGCCCGCCGCGCGCGCGCTGCAATCGGAGATCAAACTGGAGCCCGCCCCCGGCACGGTGCCGCAGGGCCGCCCCTCCGCCATCGAGCACTGGGCCGGCCCGCCGGTGGATGCCATGGCCGCCGCCTTCGAGAACGGCGAGCCGGCCGCGCAGGTGGCGCCGCGCTTCTTCACCAACATGTGCCTGGAGCTCGCGGAGGCGCCGGGCCGCGTGGAAGACCGGGCGCTGGTGGCCTGGTTCGGTCAGGCAGGGCTGCGGCCGGACGCCGCCTTCTCTTGGGACACGCTGGACGAGCCCGCGCGCGAAGGGCTGATCGAAGGTTTTGCCGAAGGCGTGCAGCTGGTAGGTGCCGCGGGCCGCAACCGCCGCCCCAAGCCCTGGTCGATGACGCCTTCCACCGGCCGCTACGGCAACGAGTTCCTCGGCCGCGCCCGCACCGCCTACCTGGGCCTGGGCGCGCTGGCCACCAGCGAGGCGGTGTACGCCGCCGCGCACTACGACGAGAAGCAGGAACCGCTGGACGGCCAGCGCAGCTACACGATGCGCTTCGAGGCCGATGACCTGCCGCCCGCGGACGCCTTCTGGTCGGTGACGCTCTACGACGCCGACCGTTTCCTCTACCCCAACGAGATCAAACGACATGCGATCGGCGACCGCACGCCCGGACTGAAGCGCGCGGCCGACGGCAGCCTGGAGCTCAGCCTGAGCCACGCACGCCCTGCCGACACATCCAACTGGCTGCCCGCGCCGGCCGGCCGCTTCTACCTGATCCTGCGCATGTACTACCCGCGCGAAGGCGTGCAGAGCTGGCGCATTCCCGCCCTGCAGGCGCGGGAGGCCTGAGCGATGCAGACGACAACCATCGACGACGAACTGCGCACGCTGGCCGAGGAGGCCGTCGTCTACGCCTTTCCGCTCTACGAGATGAGCCGCATGCGCGCCGCCACCTCGCCGCAACGCACCGACAGCGCCGGCGAAGCGCCCAAGCCCCATCGCTGGTGCAACGTGTTCACCCACGCGCGCCAGCTGCTGGGCGCGGGCAAGAGCCGCGTGGTGACGCCGAACAACGACACGCTCTACACCAACGCATGGCTGGACCTGGGCGACGGCCCGCTGGTGATCGACGTGCCCGACACGGCCGGGCGCTACTACGTGCTGGGCCTGCTGGACTTCTACACGAACCCCTTCGCGCACATCGGCCAGCGGCTCACGGGCACGGCCGCGCGCTCCTTCCTCGTCACGCCTCCGGGCTGGCGCGGAGAAGTGCCGGCCGCGTTCGCGCAACCCGGCTCGCACATTGAGGCGCCGACGCGCTGGCTGTGGGTCATCGGCCGCATCCTGGTCGACGGACCGGGCGATGTGCCCGCAGTCAATGCGCTGCAGGATGGCTTCGTCGTGCGCACGCTCGGCGACTGGCGGGCCGGCAAGGCGGCATCGATGCCGAAGCACTTCGACCCGGCCTGCGACCCGAAGGCGCCGCTGGGCGCCGAGCACTTCGCCACCCAGGTGAACCGCGCGCTGCGCGAGAACCTGCCGCCCGCGCGCGATGCCGCGCTGCTCGCCCGCTTCACGCGGCTCGGGCTGGGCCCCGATGCCGGCAATCCCGACGAAACGCAGCTCGGCCTGCTGCAGGACGCGCTCGATGCCGTGCTGCCGCGCCTGCGCAATGCGCAGTCGGGCACCACGGCGCCTTCGGGCTGGGTGCAGATGCCGCTGGTCGAAGGCAGCTTCGGCGACGACCACCTGGCGCGCGCGCTGGTCGCGCTCAAGTACATCGGCATGCTCGAGAGCCGCGAGGCGACCTATCCGCTGGCCTGGCACGACGCCACGGGGCGCAAGCTCGACGGCAGCGGCCGCTACACACTGCGCTTCGCGCCGGGCGCGCTGCCGCCGGTCGAAGCCTTCTGGTCGCTCACGATGTACGACAGCCGCGACTACATGCTGGTGGACAACCCCATCGACCGCTACGCCATCGGCGACCGCACGCCGGCGCTGCGCCGCGATGCGGACGGCGGGCTCACGCTGCACATCCAGCATGCGAGCCCCGAGGGCGAGACCGCGCAGGCGAACTGGCTGCCGGCGCCCGCCGGCGATTTCTATCTGTGCCTGCGCGCCTATGTGCCGCGCGAGGAAATGCTGGACGGCCGCTATGCGCTGCCGGCGCTGGTGCGTATCGGGGAGGCCGCATGAGCACCAACAACGGTACGGGCAACACTGAACAGGAAAAGCCCTTCCTCATCGTCGGCACGGGCACCGAGACGGTTGCGCCGGGGCTGCACATCCTGCGCGGGCAGGGGCAGTCCTTCGTGGCCGAGACCGATGCCGGCCTCGTGGTGATCGACGCCGGGCCAGGCGGCGCGGTGACGCAGGGCATGATCGACGCGGTGCGCCAGCTCAGCAACGCGCCGCTGCATGCGCTGTGCTTCAGCCACGGGCACGTGGGCTACAACTCCGGCGTGCCGATGTGGCTCGCGCATGCCGCGCAGCGCGGGGATGCGCCGCCGCGCGTCATCGCGCACCGCAACGTGCCGAAGCGCCATGCGCGCTACCGCGAGACCGAGGCGCTGCAGCACCGCATGGCGGAGATCCAGTTCAACCGGCCCGCCGGCTTCTTCGACCACCGGCTCGCCATGCATCCGCCCACGGAGACCTTCGACGACCGGCTGCAGATCGGCCAGGGCGACAGCCGCATCGAGCTGCGCTGGGCACCTTCGGAGACCGACGACGCGATCGCGCTGTGGAGCCCGTCACAGCGCGTGCTGTACGGCGGCGCGGCGCTGATCGACTCGATTCCCAACATCGGCACGCCGTTTCGCACGATGCGCGACACGGTGCGCTGGGCCGACACGCTCGAAGCGCTCGCCGCGCTCGGTGCGCGCAAGGCGGTGCGCGAGTTCGGCGCCACGCTCGAAGGCGAGGAGCAGGTGCGGCACGTGCTCACGCACACCGCGCGCGCGCTGCGCTGGCTGCGCGCCGAGGTCGTGCGGCTGATGAACGAGGGGCACAACGAGCGCGGCGTGCTGGCGCGCATGCGCTTTCCCGACGAGCTGTTCGGCGTCGAGTGGATGAAGCCCACCTATGGCGACCCCGGCTACATCGTGCGCGACATCTACCGCTCGGAGAACGGCTGGTGGGACCGCAACCCGACCTCGCTGCATCCCGAGGCGCCCGAGACCATCGGCCGGGCCGTGGCGGAGGCCATCACCGACAAGCGCGGCGTGATCGTGCGGGCGTGCGGCTTCGCGAAGGAAGGCCGCTGGCAGCTCGCGCTGCACGTGATCGACCTGCTGGCCACGGCCGAGGGCGACGCGCCCGAGATCGTGGAGGCGCGCTCGCTGAAGGCCGAATGGCTGCGCGAGCGCGCGCGGCAGGTGCCGAGTTACGTCTCGCGCAACCTGTATCGCGTGGGCGCGGACATGATCGAGCAGGGAACGCAGGCGCGCTTCGGCATCCACTGACAAACAGGTAGATAGATAGAGAGTAGAGAGACCAGGAGACAAGACATGAGAAGCACAACACTCCTCCGACGCCATCTGCGCACCCTGGCCGTGGGGGCGCTCGCGGCATGGGCCGCAGCCTCCGGCCATGCGCAGGGCAGTGCCGACGCGTATCCCGACAAGCCGGTGACGCTGATCGTGCCGACGGCGGCAGCGGGCGGCACCGACACCATCTCGCGGCTGATCGCGGATGCGCTCTCCAAGTCGCTGAAGCAGCCCTTCATCATCGACAACCGCCCGGGCGCCAACGGCATCCTCGGCACCGAACTCGCGGCGCGCGCCACGCCCGACGGCTACAAGCTGCTGTTCACCTACGCGGCGGCGATGGTGGTGAACCCCAGCCTCTACAGGAAGCTGCCCTACGACCCGCTGAAGGACTTCGCGCCCGTGGCGCAGATCGGGCGCGGCGGCAACCTGCTGCTTGTGCGGCCGGACCTGCCGGTGAAGACGCTCAAGGAATTCGTCGCCTATGCCAAGGCCCGCCCCGGCAAGCTCAACTATTGCTCGTGGGGCAGCGGCTCCGGCGGCCACCTCGCGATGGAGAGCCTCAAGAAGCAGGCCGGCCTGTCGATGACGCACGTGCCCTACAAGGGCAGCGGCCCCTGCGTGCAGGACCTGATGGGCGGGCAGGTGGATGCGGCCTTCGCCGACATGTCGTCCACGGTGGAACTGGTGCGCGCCGGGCGCCTGAAGGCGCTGGCCAACAGCGGCCCCTCGCGCGTCCCGATGCTGCCCGACGTGCCGACGATGACCGAGGCCGGCTACCCCTTCGGCAATTACTCGTGGTACGGCGTGCTGGCGCCCGCGAAGACGCCGCCGGCCATCGTGAAGAAGCTCAACGCGGCGGTGAACCAGGTGCTGAAGGACCCGGCCGTGGTGCAGCGGCTGCGCGAACTGAACTTCACCGACCTGCCGCAGAACACGCCCGAGCAGTTCGCCGCGACGATGCAGAAGGACCTGCACGACTGGAGCGTGCTGGTGAAGGACATCGGGCTCACGCTGGAGTGAAGCCCCGGCCGCGCCGGCCTTACTTGGCCAGCGACTTCAGCGCCAGCTTGATGCCCTCGCTCACCGCCACATCCTTGGGCAGTGCCTTCAGCGCGAGCGCGGCTTCCTTGTCGCTGTAGCCCAGCGCGACCAGCGCCTGCAGGATGTCGGCCTGCGCGTCGGAGGCGGCGTGCGCCGGCAGGCCGATGTCGGCGCCGAGCTTGCCCTTGAGCTCCAGCAGGAGCCGCTCGGCCGTCTTCTTGCCGATGCCCGGGATCTTCACCAGCCGGCCCAGCTCCTGCGTGGTGATCGCCTGCGAGAGCTCGCCCACGCTCATGCCCGAGAGCAGGCCCAGCGCGGTGCGCGGGCCCACGCCGGTGATCTTGATGAGCTGGCGGAAGGCGGCGCGCTCTTCCGCCGTGCCGAAGCCGTAGAGAATCTGCGCGTCCTCGCGCACGACGAAGTGCGTGAGCAGCGACACCTTGGTGCCGACGTTCGGCAGGTTGTAGAACGTGCTCATCGGCACGTCGACCTCGTAGCCGACGCCGTTGCAGTCCACCACCACCTGCGGCGGATTGCGCTCCGCCAGAATGCCGGTCAGTTTGCCTATCATTGGCTCCCCCCCGTTGCTTGCTCACTTCGTGTAGCCGCTTCCCCCCTCAAGGGGGCAACACCGGCGGCCCGGCAAAGCCGGTTCCGCGGTGTTCCCCGCCTTGGACTGCGTTTTTTCGAGCGTGGCTGGTCTTGCATAGGGCTGCCGATTAGATGGAAATGGATACCGCGTGATTCTGCGACACACCTTTACCCCACTGAACAATTCGCGCCTCAGCCACCTGTGCGGCCCTCTGGACGCGCACCTGCGCCGCATCGAGGACGCGCTGGGCGTGAAGATCGCGCACCGCCACGAGCAGTTCAAGGTCGACGGCCCCAAGGCCCCCGCGCAGCGGGCCATGGACGTGCTGCAGGCGCTGTACGAGATCGCCCAGCGGCCTATAGACGCTGCGGTGGTGCAGCTCACGCTTGCCGGCGACGGCGGCATGCTCGAAGGCGACGAGGACGTGGCGATGCTCGTCACCCGCCGCGGCGACCTGCGCCCGCGCACACCCACGCAGGCCATCTACCTCGACAACATCGCCAAGCACGACATCACCTTCGGCATCGGCCCGGCCGGCACCGGCAAGACCTACCTGGCGGTGGCCTGCGCGGTCGACGCGCTGGAGCGCGCTGCGGTGCAGCGCATCGTGTTGACCCGCCCGGCGGTGGAAGCGGGCGAGCGGCTGGGCTTCCTGCCCGGCGACCTGACGCAGAAGGTCGACCCCTACCTGCGGCCGCTGTACGACGCGCTCTACGACCTGATGGGTTTCGAGAAGGTGCAGAAGGCCTTCGAGCGCAACGCGCTGGAGATCGCGCCGCTGGCCTTCATGCGCGGGCGTACGCTGAACAACGCCTTCGTGATCCTCGACGAGGCGCAGAACACCACGCCGGAGCAGATGAAGATGTTCCTCACGCGCATCGGCTTCGGCGCGCGCGCGGTGGTGACGGGCGACGTGAGCCAGATCGACCTGCAGAAGAATCAGCTGAGCGGCCTGATCGACGCCGAGCGCGTGCTCAAGCGGGTGAACGGCATCGCGATGACGCACTTCACCAGCGCGGACGTGGTGCGCCACCCGCTGGTGGCGAAGATCGTCGATGCCTACGACGGCCAGCGCAAGCGCGCGGGAGGCCACTGAGATGGCGGCATCGAAGCTCCCGGCGCTTTCGCTCTCGCTGCAGTTCGGCCGCTTCAAGGGCGTGGAGCGCCATCGCGCCGCGCTGCCGCGCCACAGCGTGACGCGCTGGATACGCCATGCACTCGACATCGACGGCGAGATCACGGTGCGCATCGTCGATGCCGACGAAGGCCAGCGCCTGAACCGCGAATTCCGCGGCAAGGACTACGCGACCAACGTGCTCACCTTCGACTATGCGCAGGGCCCCGTCGTGATGGCCGACCTGGTGCTGTGCGCGCCGGTGGTCGCGCGCGAGGCGAAGGAAAACCGCAAGACGCTGGCCGACCACTACGCCCACCTGCTGGTGCACGGCGCGCTGCATGCGCAGGGCTGGGACCACGAGACCAGCGAGGCCGACGCCGACGAGATGGAGGCGTACGAGATCGAGATCCTCGCGGGGCTGGGCATCCGCAGCCCCTACGGCAAGTAGATAGCAGGCTGCGGCGCTACGCCGTCATCTGCAGCGGGATGGTGACCGGCCCGTCGTTGAGCAGGTGCACCTGCATGTCGGCGCCGAATTCGCCGGTGGCCACCACCGGGTGCGCGGCGCGGGCCTGCGCCACGAAGTATTCGTAGAGGCGCCGGCCTTCGTCGGGCGGCGCGGCCTGGATGAAGCTGGGGCGGTTGCCGGCGCTCGCATCGGCCGCCAGCGTGAACTGGCTCACCACCAGCAAACCGCCGCCGATGTCCTGCACGCTGCGGTTCATCTTGCCGGCCTCGTCCGCAAAGATGCGCAGCTTGAGGATCTTGGCGAGCATGCGGTCGGCGAGCGCGTCGACGTCGCCGCGCTCGGCGCACAGCAGCACCAGCAGGCCCGCATCGATGGCGCCGACGGTGCGGCCGGAAATGTCTACGCGGGCATTCGCCACGCGCTGGAGAACGGCTTTCATAGGGGGTGATGTTCGCCGGCCTGGGTGGCGCGGGCTTCCATGGTCAGGGGCAACAGCTGGATGGTGACGCGCAGGCCGGGCACGGCGTCCATGAGCGCCTGCTCGAGTTCGTCGCGCATGCTGGCGGCGTGCTGCAGCGTCCAGTCGCCGGGTACGTGCATGTGCAGGTCGGCAAAGCGGCGCTGGCCGGCGCTGCGCGTGACCATGTCGTCGAAGCGCAGCCGCCTGCCTTCGGGCACGCGGGTAGCGAAGGCGTCGATGGTGGCGCGCACGGTGGCGAGGGTCTCGGGGTCGAGGGCCTTGTCCATCAGGCCCTGCGAGGAGCGCCACACCAGCTTGACGCCCTCGCGGGCGATGTTCAGCGCGACGCCGATGGCCAGCACAGGGTCGAGCCAGAGCCAGCCGGTGAGCATCACGCCGACGATGCCGACCAGCACGGCGGCGGAGGTCCAGACGTCGGCCATCAGGTGGCGGCCGTCGGCCTCCAGGGCGATCGAGCGGTGGGCGCGCGCCGCGCGGAACAGCAGGAAGGCCAGCCCCGCGTTGAAGCCCGAGCTGAGCACCGACAGCGCCAGGCCCCAGCCCAGCTGCTCCAGCGGCTGGGGCGACAGCAGGCGCTGCACCGAAACCCAGAGGATGGCGACGGCGGCCCCGACGATCAGGATGCCTTCGAAGCCCGAGGAGAAATATTCGGCCTTGTGGTGGCCATAGGGGTGGCCGTCGTCGGCCGGCCGCTCGGCGATGGTCACCATGGCCAGCGCGAAGACGGCGCTCGCGAGGTTCACGAAGGACTCCATGGCGTCCGAGATCAGGCCCATGGAATTCGTCATGTAGCCGGCCAATCCCTTGAGCGCGATCGTGATCAAAGCCACGGCAACCGAGGCGCGCAGCAGCGTCTTAGGGGTAAACATCATGCAAATGCCATCAGGAATGGAGCAGGAAGCAACGCGAAAAGCGGTAAAAGACCGCAGAAACAGCCTGAATTATCGGCCTCGTGTCCATATGTAACGCCTTCGCATTAATAATGTTTGGCAAACGTTGCGCAACTGTTATTCGCAGAGAGCCAGATGATGAAAAACCTCGTGACCGCCCTCGGCGGCCTCGCCATCGCGGGAGCCGCCATGCTGGCGCAGGCCCAGACGCCGCCGGCCGCACCCGCGGCCTCCCCCGCGACTGTTCCCGCTCCGGCACCTGCTCCCGCTCCAGCAGCACCTGCTCCCGCTCCAGCAGCGCCTGCTCCCGCAGCAGCCGTGCCGGCTCCAGTGCCTGCCGCTGCCGCTGCCAAGGCCGATCTCCAGGCCGGCTTCGTGAAGTCGGTGCGCGGCAACGTCCAGCTGCTCAACGGCGCGGGCGCCGCCCGCACCGCCAGCCCCGGTGACGCGCTGGGCGCCGTGGACCGCATCGTGACCGGCCCCGACTCCTCCGCCGCCGTGGTGCTGCGCGACGACACGACGCTGGTGGTCGGCCCCTCGTCGCGGCTCGATCTCAAGGAATTCCATTTCGACGGCACCACGCGCGAGGGCGGCATCCTGCTGTCGCTGCTGCGCGGCTCGATGCGCATGATCACCGGCCTCATCGGCAAGACCAACCCCGACGCGGTTCGGGTCGAGACGCAGACCGCCACCATCGGCATACGCGGCACCGACTTCATCGTGCAAGCCGACGGCCAGCCATGATGAAGACGCAGATGCCGAAACCCCAATCCTCCCGTTTCCCCTCCCTTCTCGCGGCGACGCTGGCCGCAGCGCTTCTGGCCGCCTGCTCCACGCCCGGCACGCGTGTGGTGCTGCTGCCGCAGGCCGACGGCAGGCCCTCGGCGGTGGTGGTTCGCGCCAAGGACGGCGAGGAAGTGCTCTCCACGCCCTACCAGCGCGCCACGGCCGCGGTCGGCGCCAAGGGCGCACCGGTGGTCGACAACGTCGATCCGGCCAAGGTGCAGGCGGAGAACAAGCCGCTGTTCGACATGCGCCCGCCCCCGCCGCAGCGCTACACGGTGTACTTCGAACTCGGCGGCACCACGCTGACGGCGGCGTCGCAGCAGATCATGAGCGAGGCGCTGGCGGCGGCGCTGGCGCGCAGCGGCGGCGACATCGTGGTCACCGGCCACACCGACACCAAGGGCAACGGCGACCAGAACGACGAGCTGTCGCGCCGCCGGGCGCAGGAAGTGGCCCAGCTCTTCGTGGAGCGCCAGTTCCCGGCCAACCGCATCGAGGCCGTGGGCCGCGGCGAACGAGACCTCGCCATCCAGACCGCCGACGACGTGGACGAGCCGCGCAACCGGCGCGTCACCATCGAGGTCCGCTAATTAGATATAGAGGGATCGAGCAGGTCGCCCCGGAGGGCGATCAGCTCAGGGTCACGCGGGCGAACTTGCGCCTGCCGACCTGTACCACGTAGGTGCCCGTGGGCAGCTTCAGCGCCTTGTCGCTGACCACTACGGAGTCGACTCGCACGCCGCCGCCGTCGATCAGACGGTTGCCTTCCGAAGTCGAGGGCGCGAGATTCGCCTGCTTGAGCACCTGGGCAATGCCCAGCGGTGCGCCCGACAGCGACACCTCCGGAATCTCGTCCGGCACGCCGCCCTTGCTGCGGTTGATGAAGTCCTGCTCGGCCGCATCGGCCGCCGCCGCGCTGTGGAAGCGGGTGGTGATTTCCTTGGCCAGCGCGACCTTGGCGTCCTTCGGGTTGCGCCCGCCCTCCACCTCGGCCTTCAGCGCCGCGATCTGCTCCAGCGACTGGAAGCTCAGCAGGGTGTACCAGCGCCACATCAGGTCGTCGGAGATCGACAGCACCTTGGCGAACATGGTGTTGGCGTCTTCGCTGATGCCGATGTAGTTGTTCTTGCTCTTGGACATCTTCTCGACGCCGTCGAGCCCTTCCAGCAGCGGCATAGTGAGGATGCACTGCGGTTCCTGGCCGTATTCCTGCTGGAGATGGCGGCCGACGAGCAGGTTGAACTTCTGGTCGGTGCCGCCCAGCTCCAGGTCGCTCTTGAGCGCGACCGAGTCGTAGCCCTGCATCAGCGGGTACAGGAATTCGTGCACCGAGATCGACTGGCCGGCCTTGAAGCGCTTGTTGAAATCGTCGCGCTCCATCATCCGGGCCACCGTGTACTTGGCGGCCAGCTGGATCATGCCGCGGGCACCCAGGGGGTCGCTCCATTCGGAGTTGTAGCGGATCTCGGTCTTCTCGGGGTCCAGCACAAGGCTGGCCTGCTTGTAGTAGGTCTGGGCGTTGGCCTCGATCTGCTCGCGGGTGAGCGGCGGGCGGGTGCTGTTGCGGCCGGAGGGGTCGCCGATGGTGGTGGTGAAGTCGCCGATCAGGAAGATCACCCGGTGGCCCAGGTCCTGCAGCTGGCGCATCTTGTTGAGCACCACGGTGTGGCCGACGTGGATGTCCGGCGCGGTGGGGTCCAGGCCCAGCTTGATGCGCAGCGGGGTTCCGGTGGCTTCGGAGCGCTGGAGCTTGCGCACCCATTCGTCCTGCGGCAGCAGCTCGTCGGCGCCCCGGAGGGAGATTTCGAGCGCGCGTCCTACACTATTCGAGAGGCTCATGGATGTAACAGAATCGGCCTTTACGGGCTTTTTTAGCTGATTTTTGGGGTGCCGAAGCTATACTCAGCCCGACTTTTCTAGCGCCGAATTCTAAGCGGCGCTCTTTCCGCACCGTCTCCTGCCGCCCTGAACGTTACTGGGCCTTGCAGCACGGACCTGCAGAACCTGAGCTGGAATTCATAGTTTGATCAACGGCATCCTTGCCGCCGAGGAGCTTCTCGCTTCCCGCGTGGCTTACACATTCCGGACGTACCCCAGGCAGATCACCGCGATCATCGCGGGCGCGCTGCTGAGCGCCGGCACCCTCGCGGTGGCCTCCCTGGGCCCCGACGCATCCGACCTCCCCGTCCACCAGATCCTCGAAGCCACGGCGCCCGTCTCGTTCGCCGACCAGAGCGAATCGCTCGAGAACTTCAGCTTCACCCTCTTCCGCACCGACGTCACCCGCTCCAGCGACACGGCCGATGCGCTCATGAAGCGCCTGGGCATCTCCGACCCGGCCGCCACCGCCTTCGTGCGCGGCAGCGTCGAGGCCCGTAACGCGCTCTTCTCGCGCGCCGGCCGTACCGTGACGGCCGAGGCCACGCAGGAAAACCAGCTCAAGAAGCTCAGCGCCCGCTGGATTCCCGACGGCGACGGCGGCTTCAAGCGCTTCGTCATCGAGCGCACGCCCACCGGCTTCTCGGGCGTCACCGAGCGCGATTCGCTCACCCCCGGCACGCGCCTGGCGAGCGGCACCATCCGCACCTCGCTCTTCGCCGCCACCGACGACTCGCGCATCCCCGACGCAGTGGCCAGCCAGCTCGCGGACATCTTCGCGGGCGACGTCGACGTGCGCAACCTGCGCAAGGGCGACCGCTTCGCCGTGGTGTACGAGACCTTCGAAGCCGACGGGCAGGCACTGCGCAGCGGCCGCGTGCTGTCGGCCGAGTTCGAGAACAACGGCAAGATCCACCAGGCCGTCTGGTTCCAGCCCCCCGGCGCGGGCCAGAAGGGCAGCTACTACCGCCCGAACGGCGACAGCCTGCGCAAGGCCTACCTGGCGACGCCGGTCGAGTTCTCGCGCGTGTCCAGCGGCTTCGCGATGCGCATGCATCCGATCCTGAACAGCTGGCGCCAGCACAACGGCATCGACTACGCAGCGCCCACCGGCACCTCGGTGCGCTCGGTCGGCGACGGCACGGTCGACTTCGCCGGCACGCAGAACGGCTACGGCAACATCGTCATCATCAACCACCGCAACAACCAGCAGACGGCATACGCTCACCTGAGCCGCATCGACGTCAAGGCCGGCCAAGCGGTGAGCCAGGGCCAGACGGTCGGCGCGGTGGGCTCCACCGGCTGGGCCACTGGCCCGCACCTGCACTTCGAATTCCGCGTGGGCGGCGTCTACCAGGACCCAGCCTCCATCGCACAGGAAGGCGGTGCTCCGATCACCGCTGCCATGCGTCCTGCCTTCGAGCGCGTTGCCGTGGGCGCGCGCACCGAGCTGGCCGCGGCCTTCTCCGTCATTCAGGCCAGCGCCGACTGACCTCCCGGCGATGGCGGCCGAGGAGCTTTTCATCGGCCTCATGTCGGGCACCTCGCTCGACGGCGTCGATGGCGTGCTCGCCGACTTTTCGGGCGGCCGCATCGCGGTCAAGTCCTACGCCACAGCCCAGTTTCCGGTGGCATTGCGCGCCGAGCTGCTGGCGCTGAACACGCCGGGCGACAACGAACTCCACCGCGCGGCACTGGCCGGCAACGGCCTGGCCCGCGCCTACGCCGGCGTCGTCGCCCAGCTGCTGGCCGACAGCGGCACCGATGCCGGCGCGATCACCGCCATCGGCGCGCACGGCCAGACCGTGCGGCACCGGCCGCTCGAGTTCGACGAAGTCGGCTACACGCTGCAGATCAACAACCCCTCGCTGCTGGCCGAGCTGAGCGGCATCGACGTGGTGGCCGACTTCCGCAGCCGCGACCTCGCGGCCGGCGGCCAAGGTGCACCGCTGGTGCCGGCATTCCACCGCGCGCTGTTCGGCAGGCCAGACGAGACGGTTGCGGTGCTGAACATCGGAGGCATTTCCAACCTGAGCCTGCTGCCGGCCACCAACCGGCCGGCAGGCGCGCCCACGGTGCTCGGCTTCGACTGCGGCCCCGGCAACGCGCTGATGGACCACTGGTGCCAGGCCCATCAGGGCCAGCCCTTCGACCGCGGCGGCCAGTGGGCGGCCAGTGGAAAGGTGCTGCCCGGCCTGCTCGCGCAGCTCCTGGCCGACCCGTATTTCGCCCGGACCCCGCCCAAGAGCACCGGCCGCGACCTGTTCAACCCCGCCTGGCTGGCCGCGCAGCTCGGCACCGCGGCCATGGCGCCCGAAGACGTACAGGCCACGCTGGCCGAACTGACCGCGCATGCCTGCGCGGCGGACCTCAAGAGCTACGGAAAAGATAGCAAGCTGCTGATCGTCTGCGGCGGCGGCGCGCTGAACGACCACCTGCTCGCCCGGATGCGCGCCCTGCTGCCAGGCGTGACGGTCGCGGCTTCCACCGATCACGGGCTGCCGCCCCTGCAGGTCGAGGCCGCCGCCTTCGCCTGGCTTGCCGGCGCAACGGTGCGCCGCGAGCCGGGCAACCTCGCCAGCGTGACCGGCGCGCGCGGCGCTCGGGTGCTGGGCGCGATCTACCCCGCCTGACCCGATCAGCCCTGGCCGGAAACCTCCGGCTGCGCCGGGTGCGGCGCACGCACCTCCGAGGGCAGATGCCAGAAGATGAGCGCGGAAGCGATCGTGATGAGCCCCATGGTCGCAAAAGTCGCCTGGAAGGCATCCAGCGTATGGGCCGGCGTGTCGGTGCCGAAGACACCGTTGTAGCCCGCCAGCACCGCGCCCGCGGCGGCCACGCCCATGCTCATCGCGAGCATCTGCACCATCGACAGCAGGCTGTTGCCGCTGCTGGCCGTGCTGCCGTCCATGTCCTTCAGCGTGATGGTGTTCATGGCCGTGAACTGCAGCGAATTGACCGCGCCGAAGGCCAGCAGCTGCAGCACGTGCAGCGCCATCGGCTGGCCCGGCGCCGTGAGCCCGAAACTGGCCATGGTGCAGCCGACGAGGATGGTGTTGACCACCAGCACCTTGCGGTACCCATGGCGGGTGATCAACGGCGTGGCGAAGCGCTTCATGGCCATGCCGGCCAGCGCGATCGGCAGCATCATCAGCCCGGCGTGCACCGGCGAGTAGCCCATCGACACCTGCAGCAGCAGCGGCACCAGGAAGGGCATGCAACTGCTGCCCAGCCGCGAGAACAGGTTGCCGATCAGGCCGATGCTGAGCGTGGGCACATGGAAGAGCGAGGGCGCGAACAGCGGCTCGGGCGTGCGCGCGGCGCGCAGCCAGTAGCCGGCGATGCTCGCGAAGCCGAAGATCAGCACCACCATCACCCCGCCCTGGCGCAGGCCCACGCCGTCGAGCGCGAGCGAAATCGCCACCATGCCGAAGGCCAGCATCGCGTAGCCCACGCTGTCGAAGCGCTTGAGCGCCGCGCCCCGCAGGTCGGGCATGTACTTCAGCGTAGCGATGCAACCGGCCAGCCCCACGGGCACGTTGATCAGGAAGATCCAGTGCCAGGAGGCGTACTGCACCAGCCACCCGCCCAGCGTGGGGCCCAGCAGGGGCCCGATCAGCCCCGGGATGGCCACGAAACTCATCGCCTGGAGAAACTCCCCGCGCGGCACCGTGCGCAGCAGCGACAGCCGCCCGACAGGCAGCAGCAGCGCTCCGCCGAGCCCCTGCACCACCCGCGCCGCCACCAGCTGGCCCAGGCTGTGCGACAGCGCGCACAGCACCGAGCCCAGCGCGAACAGCACGATGGCCGAAAAGAAGATGCGCCGGGTGCCGAAGCGGTCGGCGATCCAGCCCGAGGCGGGGATCAGCATCGCCATGGTGAGCGCGTAGGCCACCACCACCGACTGCATGCGCAGCGGGCTTTCGCCCAGGCTCGCGGCCATCGCGGGCAGCGCCGTGTTGATGATGGTGGCGTCGAGCGTCTGCATGAAGAAGCCGACGGCCACGAGCCACAGCAGGCTCCTGCGAACGGGTTGATCGGCGGGCTCAGCCTCGGGAGTCGTCATGGCGCGAAAGGAAACGGGAACGAAAAAGCCGCCCGAAGGCGGCTTTCTGGGGGGAGGCTGATCAGCGGCATCCAGGCATCAGGCCGAGAAACTCGACCCACAGCCGCAGGTGCTGGTGGCGTTCGGGTTCTTGATCACGAACTGGGCGCCTTGCAGGTCTTCCTTGTAGTCGATCTCTGCGCCGACCAGGTACTGGTAGCTCATGGCATCGATGAGGAGCGACACACCGTTCTTGGTCATGGTGGTGTCGTCTTCGTTGGTGATCTCGTCGAAGGTGAACCCGTACTGGAAGCCGGAGCAGCCGCCACCCTGCACGAACACGCGCAGCTTGAGGTCGGGGTTGCCTTCTTCGGCGATCAGGTCGGCCACCTTGGCTGCCGCGCTGTCGGTGAAGATGATCGGCTCGGGCATCTGGGTCTGGATGTTTTCGGCTACGGCGCTCATGGACTGGTAACTCCTTGGGAGGGGGCCGGATGTGCGGCCAATGGGACGAATCCTACTGCAATGACGCGATCCCGGCAGGCCATGGCCGGCTCGCACCCCATTGCAAGTGGGGTCGGAGCAACCCGGTACCAGGGGCCTCCAACGAAAAAGCCGCCCGAAGGCGGCTCTTGTTCGCTCGCAGGAAGCGGATCAGCGCTTGCTGAACTGCTTGCGGCGACGGGCGGAGTGCAGACCGACCTTCTTACGCTCGACTTCACGTGCGTCGCGCGTGACGTAGCCAGCCTGGCTCAGCACCGACTTCAGCGCTGCGTCGTAGTCGATCAGCGCGCGGGTGATGCCGTGGCGGGTAGCGCCGGCCTGGCCCGATTCGCCGCCGCCGTGCACGTTGACCATCACGTCGAAGGTTTCGAGGTTGTTGGTCAGCGCGAGGGGTTGCTTCGCGATCATGATCGAGGTTTCACGGCCGAAGAAATCCTGGATGTCCTTGCCGTTGACCGTGATCTTGCCCGAGCCCTTTTTCAGAAACACGCGGGCGACGCTCGATTTGCGACGGCCGGTGCCATTGTTCCATTCACCAATCATTCTCAAGGCTCCTTAGATTTCCAGCGTCTTGGGCTGCTGGGCGGCGTGCGGGTGCTCAGCACCACCGTACACCTTGAGTTTCTTGATCATTGCGTAACCGAGCGGGCCCTTGGGCAGCATGCCCTTGACAGCCTTTTCCAGGGCGCGGCCCGGGTGCTTCGATTGCATGTCGCGGAAGTTCGTCGCCGTGATACCGCCCGGGTAGCCCGAGTGACGGTAGTACACCTTGTCGATGGACTTGGCGCCGGTGACGCGCAGTTGCGATGCGTTGATGATGACGATGAAGTCACCGGTATCGACGTGAGGCGTGTAAATGGCCTTGTGTTTGCCGCGCAGACGGAGAGCAACTTCGCTGGCTACTCGTCCGAGGACCTTGTCGGTCGCGTCAATCACAAACCACTCGTGCGTCACGTCAGCGGGCTTTGCGCTGAACGTTTTGGTCATGAGTTTTCTCTTGAAAAGAGGGTTTGGCGGGCCCTTTTCCACGGTCGGCGTTCCTCTGACGGGAATCTCTTAGGTGGGTTTCGAAGTCTTCGCCGCGGGGCCACAAAAACGCTGCGAAGCCCGCGATTATACGAAGAATGCCCTGGCACAGGCAAATTCGCGCTTCTGCGGCCCCAACACCGTTACCATCCTCCCCCTATGTTCAGTTACCGCCACGCCTTCCATGCCGGCAACCACGCCGACGTGCTCAAGCACACGGTGCTGATTGCCACGCTCGACCACCTGCTCGAAAAAGAGGCAGCGCTGACGGTCGTCGACACCCACGCCGGCGCCGGCCTCTACCGCCTGGACGGCGACTACGCCGGCACCAGCGGCGAGGCGGCAGACGGCGTCCTGCGCCTTCTTTCGGACAAGAAAGAGCCCGCCACGCCCGCTCCTGCGGCAAAGCCTGCTATCAAAAAAGCAGCACCCGAAGCCGAAGCCCCGCTGGCCGACGCCATTGCCCGCTACCTGAGCGTGATCAGCGACTTCAACCCCAAGGGCGGCGCCCGCGTCTACCCCGGCTCACCCTTCATCGTGCAGCACCTGCTGCGCGACCACGACAAGCTCAAGCTGTTCGAGCTGCACCCCACCGACGCGCGCACCCTGGACGCCAACATCGCCCAGCTGGAGGCCGGCCGCCAGATCGCCGTGCTGCGCGAGGACGGCTTCGGCAGCGCCACCAAGTTCCTGCCGCCGCCGTCGCGCCGCGCGCTGGTGCTGATGGACCCCAGCTACGAGATGAAGACCGACTACGGCCGCGTGCTCGACTTCATGGCCGAGGCGCTCAAGCGCTTCGCCACCGGCACCTACGCGGTCTGGTATCCGATCATTCCGCGCCCCGAGGCGCACGACCTGCCGCGGCGGCTCAAGACGATGGCGACCAAGGCCGGCAAGTCGTGGCTGCACGCCACGCTGACGGTCAAGTCCAGCAAGATCACGAAAGATGCCGCCTCGGGTGAAACGCACCGGCCGGGCCTGCCGGCCAGCGGCATGTTCCTGATCAACCCGCCCTACACGCTGAAGCCGATGCTGGCGGCCGCACTGCCGCAGCTGGTGGAGCGCCTGGGCCAGGACCGCAACGCCGCCTTCTCGCTCGATTCGGGCGGCTGAGCCGGCCGAATCTCCCAACCTTTTTACTTGCGACGCCGGGGCGGCACCGCCGCCTTGCGCCGAACCGGAACCGGCGCCCGCGCCCGTTGCTGCGAGGGCTCGCTCGACGCCGCCGGCGCCGCCGCATCGCCGGCTTCGACCGGCAGGCCGCCGCAGCGCATGCCGTCGCGGTCGATCACCGTCAGAGCCACCTGCTTGATGCCCAGCCCCGTCAGGCCGATCCGGTCGGCCGCCGCGCGGCTCAGGTCGATCACCCGGCCTGCCGCGTAGGGCCCGCGGTCGTTGATGCGCACCAGCACCTCGCTGCCGTTGACGAGGCTGCGAACGCACACGCGCGTGTTAAAGGGAAGGGTCTTGTGCGCCGCCGTCATGGCGGTCATGTCGAAGCGCTCGCCGCTGGCGGTCTTGCGCTGGTGGAACTGGATGCCGTACCACGAGGCGCCGCCGCGCTCGAAGATCTCGCGCGGCCCGTCGTCGGGCACGCCGTCGTCCGGCGCCTGCTCGCCCGTGCCGGAGACGGCGAGGTCATAGCGCACCGCCGGAACGCTGGAGCGCGCGGCCGCGCCCGGAGGCACCGCGATGGCGCGAGGCAGGGGCAGCAATTTCGCGTTGCCCTCGGCGTCGGTCGCAGGCGGCATGGCGCATCCCGCGAGAACGCAGGTCGCCGCGGCAAGCGCCGCCCGAAGCCCCGCGCGCCCTCTCAATCGAGGCGCTCCAGCACAGCCAGCGTGGCCGCCGACTGGTTCATCGTGTAGAAGTGCAGCGCCGGTGCGCCGCCTTCCTGCAGGCGCGCGCACAGGTCGGTGACCACGTCGAGGCCGAAGGCCTTGATCGACGCCGTGTCGTCGCCGAAGCTCTGCAGCCGCAGGCGGATCCAGCGCGGGATCTCGGCGCCGCAGGCGTCGGAGAAGCGCATGAGCTGCGTCGAGCTCGTGATCGGCATGATGCCCGGCACGATCGGGGTGTCGAGCCCGAGCTTGCGAACGTCGTCGACGAAGCGGAAGTACGCCTCGGGGCTGAAGAAGTACTGCGTGATCGCCGAATCGGCGCCCGCCTTCACCTTGGCGGCGAAGGCCTGCAGGTCGGCTTCGGGCGAGCGGGCCTGCGGGTGGATCTCGGGGTAGCAGGCCACCTCGATGTGGAAGTCGCGGCCGGTCTCCTCGCGGATGAAGCCGACGAGGTCGCTCGCGTACTGGAACTCGCCGCCGATGCCATAGCCGCTGGGCAGGTCACCGCGCAGGGCCACCAGGCGTTTGACGCCCATGGCCTTCAGTTCGGCGAGCTGCTCGCGCACGGTGGCGCGCGTGGCGCCGATGCACGAGAAGTGGCTCGCGGCGTCCACGCCCTCGGCCAGGATCTCCTGCACCGCGCCGAAGGTGCCCTGGTGCGTGGACCCGCCCGCGCCGTAGGTGACCGAGCAGAACTGCGGCTTGCGCGCATAGAGCTGCTGGCGCACCGCGCGCAGTTTGACCGCGCCTTCGGGCGTCTTGGTCGGAAAGAATTCGAAACTCAACGGAAGGCGCACCTGCGTCTCCTTAGGAACCGTTCGCGCGCACGGCGCGCTCGGCATGAATGAAAAACTCGCGGTTGCCGTCGCCACCGGCGATCGGGCTGTCGAACCACTGCAGCACCCGCAGGCCGAGCGCCTCGCAGGCATCGCGCAGGCGCTTCTCGACCACCGCGTACATCGACTCGTCTCGTACGATGCCGCCCTTGCCGACCTGGCCGGGCTGCAGCTCGAACTGCGGCTTGACCAGCATCAGCAAGCGGCCCTCGTCGGCCAGAAACTCGACCACCGCCGGCAACACCAGCGTGAGCGAGATGAACGACAGATCGCCCACGATCAGGTCGAAACGCGACTCGCCCTCCTCGCCCAGATCGTCGGCCGAGAGAGCGCGCGCATTGACGCCCTCGATGACCACCACGCGCTCGTCCTCGCGCAGCCGCGCATGCAGCTGCCCATGGCCGACGTCAACGCCCACCACCCTGGCGGCGCCGCGCTGCAGCAGGCAATCGGTGAAGCCGCCGGTCGACTGGCCCACGTCGAGGCACAGCTTGCCGGCGGCGTCGATACCGCTCGCCGCCAGAGCGCCTTCGAGCTTGAGCCCGCCGCGCGACACGTAGCGCGCTTCCGCCGCGTCGAGCAACTCGAGCTCGGCCGATTCGGGCACGTCGTCCTTGTTCTTGACGACGTCGCGCCACGCGTCGCCCGAGCCAGCATCACGCCAGCGCAAGCCGCCGGCAATGAGCCGCACGGCCTGCGAACGCGATGCGGCAAGGCCGCGCTCCACCAGCAACTGATCGGCGCGCATGCGTTGGCTGTCGCCGCTCAGTAGCGGTAGGTGTCCGGCTTGTAGGGGCCGTTCTTGTCGACGCCGATGTAGGCGGCCTGCGTGTCGGTCAGCTCGGTGAGCATGGCGCCGACCTTCTTCAGGTGCAGGCGCGCGACCTTCTCGTCGAGGTGCTTCGGCAGCACGTAGACCTTGCCGGCCTGGTAGGCGTCGGGCTTGGTGAACAGCTCGATCTGCGCGATGGTCTGGTTCGCGAACGACGACGACATCACGAAGCTCGGGTGGCCCGTGCCGCAGCCCAGGTTCACGAGACGGCCCTTGGCCAGCAGGATGATCTTCTTGCCGTCGGGGAACTTGATGTGGTCGACCTGCGGCTTGATCTCTTCCCACTCGTACTTCTCGATCGACGCGACGTCGATCTCGTTGTCGAAGTGGCCGATGTTGCAGACGATGGCCTGATCCTTCATGGCGGCCATGTGCTCGTGGCGGATCACGTCGCGGTTGCCGGTGGTGGTCACGAAGATGTCGGCCTTGTCGGCGGCGTATTCCATCGTCACGACCTTGTAGCCTTCCATGGCGGCCTGCAGGGCGTTGATCGGGTCGATCTCGGTCACCCACACCTGCGCCGACAGCGCGCGCAGCGCCTGGGCCGAGCCCTTGCCCACGTCGCCGTAGCCGGCCACGCAGGCGATCTTGCCGGCGATCATCACGTCGGTGGCGCGCTTGATGCCGTCCACCAGCGACTCGCGGCAGCCGTACAGGTTGTCGAACTTGCTCTTGGTGACCGAGTCGTTCACGTTGATGGCGCGGAACAGCAGCGTGCCCTTGGCCGACATTTCGTTCAGGCGGTGCACGCCGGTGGTGGTTTCTTCGGTCACGCCGATGATCTCGGCCGACTTGCGGGTGTACCAGGTGCCGTCGACGGCCAGCTTGGCCTTGATGGCGGCGTAGAGGATGCGCTCTTCCTCGCTGGTCGGGTTGGCGAGCACGCTCTGGTCCTTCTCGGCGCGCTGGCCCAGGTGCATCAGCAGCGTGGCGTCGCCGCCGTCGTCCAGGATCATGTTCGGGCCTTCGCCCTTCGAGCCCTTGGGGCCGAAGTCGAAGATGGCGTGGGTGTAGTCCCAGTAGTCCTTCAGCGACTCGCCCTTGATCGCGAACACCGGCGTGCCCTTCTCGGCGATGGCGGCGGCGGCGTGGTCCTGCGTCGAGAAGATGTTGCACGAGGCCCAGCGCACCTGCGCGCCCAGCGCCTGCAGCGTCTCGATCAGCACGGCCGTCTGGATGGTCATGTGCAGCGAGCCGGTGATGCGCGCGCCCTTCAGCGGCTGCGACTTCGAGAACTCCTCGCGGATGGCCATCAGGCCGGGCATCTCGGTTTCCGCGATGCGGATTTCCTTGCGGCCCCAGGCGGCGAGGGACAGGTCGGCGATCGCCTGGTCGGCGGTCGAAACGGGGGTGGGTTTGAGAACAGCGCTCATGGGAACTCCAACAAAACTGGTTTGAAAGATGCCGCCGGATACGGGGAAAAAGGCTCACCGCAAGAACAGCGGGTGAGCGTCGTTGCGATATGTGGTCCGAGCCTCACGCCTGACGGCGCTGCAACGCTCCTCGGAGCGGCGGATTGTAGACGGGGCACGAGCGGGCGCCAATGCTCGGGGTTTGGCCGGCATTTGTCATCCCCGGCATGTCATTGACCTCTGGTTACGATTTCAACAGGTTCGGTTCAGGAGCCGCCGGCTTGCTGCCGAGCCCACTTGAAAACAAAAGGACACGACATGAGGAAGAGGATGACGAGGTATCTCGCGAGCTGGGGCATGGTCGCCTTGCTGGCGGCCTGCGGAGGGGGCGGAGGAGGAGGAGGATCCGGCCTCTCGCTGTCGTCGGGCGGCAGCGGGAAACCCGAGGTCGCGGCAGCCAAGACCCTGGGCACGCCCGACGCGCGCAACGGCAGCTACCGCGTCTACGCGGCCAACGGCACGCAGCAGCAGCTCTCGGTCGATTTCGACGCCGGCAGCTACACGATGACGGACAACCTCGGCGCGGCCGAGTCCGGCACTTTCGCCGAAGACTTCACCGAGCCCGGCACCTATGTGTTCGCGAGTGGCCGCATCACGACCGCGGCCAACACCTCGCGCTTTCGCGTGACCACCGACACCATCGTCGGCGCGTTCCCGTTCCAGACCGCGTATTCGAGCCCCGCCGCGTACGCCGCGCAGCCCTTCGTGGCGGCGCGCGACTTCGTCACCACCGCCGCGCTGATCGACGGCACCTACAACCGCTTCAGCATCACGCGCAGCCCCGGCGGCGTGCAGGACTCGACGATCCTCTCGATGCGCCTGTCGGGCAGCGGCACGGTGCTGGAGTTCTGCAACGACTCGATCATCTACAGGATCGACCTCTGCCCCGCCGCCTCGAAGCGCACCTACGCCGTCACGGCGGGCGTCGACGACGCCTGGGTCGCGACCAACGTGGCCAACAGCAGCGACGTCGCCAACTTCCGCGTGGCGCGCATCGGCGGGCAGAACGTGTACCTCGGCGGTGGCGTCAGCGTCTCGCCGGCCCAGCAGTTCATGCGCATCGGCCTGCCCGAATCTTCGAGCTGGCCGACCACGCGCGGCATCGGTTCGTCGACCACGGGCAGCTGGGGCACGAACCTGATCAGCACCACCAGCTCGGTGCGCACCTCCACCGGCACGGACGACACCTTCGGCACCCTCACGATGCCGGTGGACAGCACGGCCTACACGAACCAGCCCCTGGGCATCCGCGGCGTCAACTTCACCGGCGCGAGCAAGTACTTCGCGATGCAGGCCGGCGAGCTGTCGGTGCTGGTCGGCGCACGCAACAACACCGCCACGCAGGGCTACATCCAGTTCAACCTGATCGACACCGGCGCCACGCCCGACGCGCGCAACGGCCGCTACAAGGTCTACGCCACCAACGGCTCGCGGCAGACGCTGGCGCTGAACCTCGACAGCAAGCGCTACGAGATGACCGATGCCGCCGGCACCGTCGCCTCGGGCAGCTTCGCCGAGGACACGACGGAAGCGGGCAGCTTCATCTTCGACAGCAGCCGCATCACGAGTCCCGCGAACACGGCGCGCTTCCGCTTCACGACGGACACGGTGGTCGGCGCGTTCCCGTTCGCGGTCGCGCAGGTCACGCCCGAGAGCTACGCCGTGCGGCCCTTCGTGGCATCGCGTGCGCTTGTGAAGACGCAGAGCGCCCTCGACGGCACCTACAACCGGCTGGGCATCAACATGACGGCCACCGGCGGCGATTCGTCGATCACCCAGATCCAGATCGCCAACGGCGGCACCGTGCTCTATCTGTGCAACGACAACGTGATCTACCGGATCGACAACTGTCCTTCCGCATCCGTGCTGACGTACACCGTGTCGGCCGGCACCACCGTGGACACCTGGCGCATCGTGAACGTGGCCAATCCGTCGGACAACGGCACCTTCGCGGTCGCGCGCGTCGGAGGCGAGAACATCTACCTCTCGGCCGGCAACGTGGCGTCGACGCCCCCGAGGTCGGTGTTCCGCATCGGCCTGCCCGAACGCGCCACATGGCCCACCGTCATCGCGCGCGGCGGCGCCACCAGCGGCGGATGGGGCAACACGGGGCTCGACGCGTCGTACTACACGCGCACGCAGACGCTGCCCGACGGCACCAGCGCCACGCTCGCCGCGACGCTGGGTTCGATGGGCACGAACGGCCCGCTCAACATGCGCGCGGCGACCTTCACCGGCCCGAACTACCACTTCGCCAGCCAAAGCAGCAAGCTCTTCGCGATGGTCGGCTCGCGCAACCCGGCCACGGCCGGCGCGATGGAGATCGACCTGATCGACTGACGCCGCGGGCGCTTCGCCCTGAAGGCCAGGAAGGCCGCATGCCGCGCTCGTGGCATGCGGCCTTTTTTCATTGCTCATTCAGGCCTAAGACGGCCGCCAGCACGTTTCGCCGACGCGACGTACATTGGCCGGCCCACAGCCCCTCCCCTGAAAAGCCAACATGAAGATCCACTCCTCCAGCACGCCCAGGACCTTGCTCTCGGCCCTTGCTGCCGCCGCCGGCCTGGCCGTCGCCCTGCTTTCGGCCATCGCGTCCGCCCAGAGCGCCGACACCGTCCGCATCCGCGGCACTCTCGTGCGCGTCGATGCGAACACCCTGGTCGTGCAGGACCGCACCGGCGAGGTCGTCTCGCTCGCGCGCCCGGCCGACCTGTCGGTATCCGAGGTCTATCCGATCAAGCTCTCGGACATCAGGCGCGGCAGCTTCATCGGCACCGCCGCCATGCCGCAGGCCGACGGCACGCAGAAGGCGCTCGAAGTGGTCGTGTTCCCCGAGGCCGCGCGCGGCACCGGCGAAGGCCATCGCCCATGGGACCTGCTGCCCGAAAGCACCATGACCAACGCCACCGTCGCCGACCTGGGCGCGGCGCCGAAGTCGGTGCGCGGCGGCCAGCAGCTGCACCTGACCTACAAGGGTGGAGAGAAAACCGTCGTGGTGCCGCCCGACGTGCCGGTGGTCACCTTCCGCCCCGGCACCGATGCGCTGCTGGTACCCGGCGCCCGGGTGCTGGTCAATGCGCAGGAGAAGAACGGTACGCCCACGGCCTTGCGCGTGACGGCCGGGCGCAACGGCTTCGCGCCGCCGATGTAGGCCCCGAAGCCGGCAACGGACGCGGGCACGCACCCAAGGGAAATCCCGCAGGCATTTTTGTCGCTGCGGCGACCTCCGGCGCACCGGCGCGGCGTATCGTGGCGAGGGATTTTTGCCGTCAGGCTGGTCCTCGCCATCCAAACGTCCACCGTCACAGGAGATTCCGCACCATGGCCACTGCCAAGAAAGCCGCCGCCAAGAAGACCACCGCCAGCAGCAGCACCAGCACCGCCGGCGCGAAGAAGGCGGCGCCCGATGCCGCGGACATGCTCAATCCGCTGAAGGGCATGGCCGACCGGCTGCAGAGCCTCAACCTGACCGGTGGCGCCGGCAAGCTGCTGGAAAGCGGCCGCAAGGACCTGGCGGCGCTGATGGAGGCCAACGAGAAGTCGTACAAGGGCCTGCAGACCGTCGTGCAGCGGCAGACGGAAATGATCAAGAGCGCCATCTCCGAGTGGCAGACCGCCGCCAAGGAAATGCCCGGCAAGGACCCGAAGGAAAACCTCGCCAAGCTCGACGAGCTCGGCCGCCAGTCGTTCCAGCGCGCCATCGACGACATCAAGGAGCTGGCAAACCTCGCCGCCAAGTCGCAGGCCGATGCCTTCGACGTGGTGCGCCAGCGCATCCAGGCGAACGTGGACGAAGTGACGAAGATGCTGCAGCGCAAGTAATACGCTTGCGCGCCCGGCCATGACCGCAGCCCCGCCCCGCGTCGAGCAACGCACGCGCGCCAACGGCATCGAGCTGGCCTGGGACAGCTTCGGCGATCCGGCCGCCGAGCCGCTGCTGCTGGTGATGGGCCTCGGCGCGCAGATGGTGGCGTGGGACGACGCCTTCTGCGCCCGGCTCGCCGAGGCCGGCGGGCACCGCGTGATCCGATTCGACAACCGCGACATCGGCCATTCGACGCACCTCACCCTGCTGGGCGTGCCCGACATCCAGGCGCTGATGGCGCAGGCGATGGCCGGGCTGCCGCTGCGAGCGCCCTACGACCTGCGCGACATGGCGGCCGACTGCGTCGGGCTGCTCGACGCGCTGGGCATCGCCCGGGCGCACATCGTGGGCGCCTCCATGGGCGGCGCCATCGGGCAGGAGCTGTGCATCCACCATCCGCAGCGCATGCTGTCGTTCACCAGCATCATGTCGAGCACCGGCGCGCCGGGACTGCCGCCGCCCACGCCCGAGGCGATGGCAGTGCTGTTCTCGCCCGCGCCGACCACCTTCGCGGCCTACCAGGCGCACTACGCGAAGGTGTGGCGCGTGCTGCGCGGACCCGGCAGCTTTCCGCTCGACGAAGCGCGCGACGCCGAGAAGGCGCAACTCGTCTTCCTGCGCGGGCTCAACCCGGCCGGCGTGGCGCGGCAGCTCGCGGCCATCCTGGCCTCGGGCAACCGCAAGCCCGCGCTGCGCAACGTGCGCGTGCCCACGCTGGTGATCCACGGCGACGACGACCCGCTGGTGCCGGTGGCCTGCGGCGTCGACGTGGCCGATGCGATAGCGGGCTCGCAGCTGCTGCGCATCCCCGGCATGGGGCATGCGTTGCCGATCCCGATGTGGCCGCAGATCGTCGACGCCATCGCGGCGCACACGGCGCGGCACGCCGGCACCTGAGACGGCGACGACAAGAAAGAACAAGGCGACAAGGGAGCATCCGCCATGACGAACAAGTTCTCCCCTCTCGACCCGATGGCCATGTGGCGCGAACTCACGGCCCAGTGGGAAAAAGCCACCAACGAGTTCGCCAACGAGACCATGGCCTCGGACCCGTTCCGCCAGGGCATGCACGGCGGCATGAACGCCTCGCTCACCGCGCAGAAGGCGCTGGGCGAGCTGATGGCGCGCTACCTGACGATGCTGAACCTGCCGACGCGCGCCGACCTGCAAGTGCTGGGGGAGCAGCTGCAGCGCATCGACGATCACCTGGCGCGCATTGCCCGCGCCGTGGAGGGCGGGCCCGCTTCCCCCGCTGCGGCAGCGCCAGGACCGCGCCGCACCCGGCAGCCTCCGAAGGCAGCACCTGCAGCACCTGCAGCACCTGCGGCGGCGCCCGCCACCCCGCCCCGCACGCGCACGGCAGGAAAGCGCCCGGCATGAGCACCACCGCCGACACGCCCTTCGCCCTGCCCGACATCGCGGTCGACATGGCCGCCGAGATCGAGCGCGCGATCCAGCGCAACCTCAAGGGCCTGGACTTCCTCACCACCGCCGCGCCCGCCGTCGGCCAGACGCCCAAGGACGAGATCCACCGGCGCGGCACGCTGAGCCTGTACCACTACCGGCCCATGGCCGACGAGATCTACCGCGTGCCGCTGCTGATCGTGATGGCGACCACCAACCGCGGCTACATCCTCGACCTCGCGCCCGGCCAGAGCATGGTCGAGCACCTGCTGCTGCAGGGCTACGACGTCTACATGATGGACTGGAACGCGCCGCGCCCGCAGGAGAAGCACCTGCGCATCGAGGACTACGTGCTCGACTTCATCCCCGATTCCATCCGCCGCGTGCAGGAGCGCTCGGGCGAGGAAGACGTCACGCTCGTGGGCTACTGCATGGGCGGCGTGCTCTCCACGCTGTACGCCGCGCTGCACCCCGGCGGGCCGATGAAGAACCTCGCGCTCTTCACCACGCCCATCGACTTCAGCCGCATGAAGCTCTTCCACGCGTGGTCGGACCGCCGGTATTTCGACGTCGACCGGCTCATCGACACCGTGGGCAACGTGCCGCCCGAGATGCTCTTCACCTCCTTCGACATGCTGCGCCCCGCCGGCCGGAGCGCCGGCATGGTGCAGCTGTGGGACAACATGGACAACGACGAATTCGTCAGGTCGTACCGCATGTTCGACCGCTGGGGCAACGAGATGCTGCCGCTGGCCGGCGAGTACTTCCGCCAGACCGTCAAGGAGCTCATGTGGGGCAACAAGCTGTACAAGGGCGAGCTGGTGATCGGCGGGCAGAAGGTGCAGCTGAAGAACATCAAGGTGCCGGTGCTGCACGCGCTCGCGCAGCACGACCACATCGTTCCCTACGAGGCCGGGCAGCCGCTCGTGGCCGGCGTCGGCTCCACCGACAAGGAGGAGGTGGTGCTCAAGGGCGGCCACGTCAGCCTCGCCGCCGGGCCCAACGCGGTGCGCCGGCTGTGGCCCAAACTCGACGAATGGCTTGGAGTGCGATCGACATGAGCATCACCACCGTGACCGACTCCTTCTCGCGGACCTACCCGCGTACCGTGACCAGCAGCGAGGGCAGCATCGTCCTGCGCCTGATGGCCGCCGAAGACGCGGATGCCGTGCTCGCCTTCGCGCAGGCCCTCCCGGCACACGACCTGCTCTTTTTGCCGCGCGACATCACCCAGCCCAAGGTGATGAACGCCTGGGTGCGCGCCATCGAGCGCGGCGACATCGACAGCGTGCTCGCGGTGCGCGAGAAGGCCGTGCTCGGCTGCGCGGCGGTCATCCGCGATCCGCACTCCTGGTCCAGCCATGTGGCCGAACTGCGAGTGCTCGCCGCGCCCGAGCTGCGCGGCAGCGGCCTGGGGCACAAGCTCGCCCGCGAGGCCTGCGCGCTGGCCATCGAGCGCGGCGCCGAAAAGCTGGTCGCGCGCATGACCGTCGACCAGCGCGGCGCCATCTCCGTCTTCCAGGCCCTGGGCTTCAGGCCCGAGGCGCTTCTGAGCAAGCACGTGAAGGACCGCCAGGGTGTGCCTCACGACCTGGTGGTGCTGAGCCACGACGTGGCGCGCTTCGAGGCGCAGATGCGGGCGTATGGGATGAACGACGCGCTCGCTTGATGAGGCGCCGCTCCCTGCACAATGCGCCCATGCAGAAGGAGCCTCTCTACCGCAAGGTCAACACCAAGGCGCGCAATGTCCATCACGCCTTCGGAGGCGACTATCGTCACGAACGGAACACCAAGAATTCCGAGCGCTCCGAAGCCACTCGAGGCTCCATGCACGGGAAACACCAACGCGGGCTCGACTACACCCCGCTGTTCCGCTTTCTCCTTTCAAAGATCGGTGCCGACTGGGACTCGGTGCATAGCGAAGCCGTGTCACGACTTGACCGGCCCGAACCGATCTTCTGGCTGGTGGCCCTGCGCACCGAGCAACGCCAAGACGTCGTGAGAATCGGCGATTCGAGCTACTACAGCGGCCTTTTTGTCGATGACGAAGGCAAGCTCCAGGTGGTCAATCCGACGCTGGGGCCCGAGCGGATGACGCCCAGCTGCCCGTGTTGCACCCATACCTTCAACGGCGTCCGATTCGGCGGATACGGCAGGGAAGAAGGCTGAAAGCGGGAACTGCCGGAGCGGTCTTTTAAAATCGCGGATTCCCCCGCAGATTGCCCACCTTGTCTTTCGTAGCCGAAACCCGCCGCCGCCGCACCTTCGCGATCATTTCCCACCCTGACGCCGGCAAGACCACGCTGACCGAAAAGCTGCTGCTTTTCTCCGGCGCGATCCAGATCGCCGGCTCGGTGAAGGCGCGCAAGGCCTCGCGCCATGCCACCTCCGACTGGATGGAGATCGAGAAGCAGCGCGGCATCTCGGTGGCCTCGTCGGTGATGCAGATGGTCTACCGCGACCACGTCATCAACCTGCTCGACACGCCCGGCCACAAGGACTTCTCGGAAGACACCTACCGCGTGCTCACCGCCGTCGACTCGGCGCTGATGGTGATCGACGCGGCCAACGGCGTGGAAGCGCAGACGCGGCGGCTGATCGAGGTCTGCCGCCAGCGCGACACGCCCATCATCACCTTCGTCAACAAGATGGACCGCGAAGTGCGCGAGCCGCTGGACATCCTCGACGAGGTGGAGCGCGAGCTGGGCATGCCCTGCGTGCCCATGACCTGGCCGGTGGGCCAGGGCAAGAGCTTCCGCGGGATCATGAACCTGCGCACGCAGGCGATGACGGTGTTCGAGTCGGGCAGCGAGCGCCTGCCGCAGGACTTCGAGACCATTCCGCTGAGCGAGCGCGATACGCTGGTCAAGCGCTTCGGCGCCGACTTCGAGACCGCCATGGAAAGCATGGAGCTCGCCACTGGCGCATCGCCCGCCTGGGACCGCGAGGCCTTCCTGGCCGGCAAGCAGACGCCCGTGTTCTTCGGCTCCGGCGTGAACAACTTCGGCGTGATGGAAGTGCTGGACGCGCTGGTCGACCTGGCGCCCTCGCCACGTTCGCGCACCAGCACCACGCTGGTCAACCGCCAGCCGGTGACCAAGGAGATCCAGCCCGAGGACAAGGACTTCGCGGGCGTCGTCTTCAAGGTGCAGGCCAACATGGACGCCAACCACCGCGACCGCATCGCCTTCGTGCGCATGGCCTCGGGCAAGTACACGCCGGGCATGAAGCTGAAGGTGCAGCGCACCGCCAAGGAACTGCGCCCCACGAGCGTCGTGACCTTCATGAGCCAGCGCCGCGAGGCAGTGGAAGAGGCCTACGCGGGCGACATCGTGGGTTTCACCACCCACGGCGGCGTGCAGCTGGGCGACACCATCACCGATGGCGCCAGCCTGCAGTTCACCGGCCTGCCCTTCTTCGCGCCCGAGCTCTTCATGACCGTGATCCTGAAGAACCCGCTGCGCACCAAGCAGCTGCAGCAGGGCCTGGCTCAGCTCGGCGAGGAAGGCGCGATCCAGGTCTTCCGCCCGGAGATCGGCGGCCCGATGCTGCTGGGCGCGGTCGGCCAGCTGCAGTTCGAAGTGGTGCAGCACCGCCTGAAGGCCGAGTACGACGCCGACGTGCGCCTCGAAGGCTGCCAGTACACCGGCGCACGCTGGATCACGGCCGACACGCCCGCCGAGCTGCGCGAGTTCGTCAACGCGTACCCGCAGCGCATGGCGAAGGACGCGGCGGACACGCTGGCCTTCCTGTGCACCTCGCCGTATGACGTGCGGCTGGCGCAGGAGCGGTTTCCGAAGATCCACTTCCATCCGCTGCGCGAGCATGCGGGGCTGGCGCTGCAGAGCGCGGGGTAAACAGACGGGATCGGGTAGCCGAACGCAGAAGGAAGACAAAAACTACGCAGAGGTCGCAGAAGAGAACCTGGTCATTTCTGGATTTGTCCTCTGCGACTTCTGCGTTCGGCTTTCCTGCCGGTTCGCAGTCCCTCAACTGCCCGTCGACGCATAGCGGCGCAACCCGAAGCGCCACACCCCGAAAGCCGCCGCCAGGAACACGAACCCGGCGAGCGGCGACACCAGGCCCACCCACGCCGGCGCCCCCAGCGGGTCGGCCTTCCCCAGGATCGCCAGCACCGGGTAATAGGCCACGCAGGCCAGCGGCACGATGAAGGTCAGCACGCGCCGGAACCAGCGCGCATAGAGCGCCAGCGGGTACTGCGCGGCCTGCACGCCGCCGTAGGTCAGCACGTTCGCGATCTCGAGGCTCTCGACGGTCCAGAAGGCCAGCGTGCCCTGGAGCACCAGGATGCCGAGGAACAGCGCCACGCCGCCCGCGATGGCGATCAGCGCGATGGCGACCGCGCCCGGCGTCCACGCGATGCCCATCTGCTGCGTGGCGAACGCCACCATCGCCAGCCCCTGCAGCAGCCGGCCCAGGCGGCTGATGCGAAAGTCGTTGCCCATCAGCTGCAGCGCGAGCGGACGCGGCCGCAGCAGCAGGCGGTCGAAGGCGCCGGTGCGCAAAAACTCCGTGCCGAGCACGTCGAAGCCGCGGCCCAGCGCATCGGCCAGCGCGAACATGCAGTTCACCAGGCCGTAGAAGAGGGCCACCTCGCCGATGCGCCAGCCCTGCACGTCGCCGAAGCGGTGGAACAGCGCCCATACGGCGATCACCTCGATGCCGGTGCCGAGGAACTGGCCGACGGTCAACATCAGCGCCGAAGCCGGGTAGCGCGCCTGTCCGCCGAGGGACGCGCCCACCAGCCGGAAGAAGAGCGGAATCGATCCCATCGCCCTCACCTGCCCTTACCCGCCCTGCACCTGCAGGCCGCGCATGGTGCGGCCCATGGCGAAATGGCCGAAGGCCACGAGCACCGCGATCCAGAAGGCCTGCAGCCCCAGCCCGCCGACGGCCTGCCAGCCCCGCAGCTGCCCGAAGTACAGGCGCGCCGGAATGTCCATCAGCCCGGCCAGCGGCTGGACCAGCAGCGCGGTCTGCCAGCCGTCGGGCAGCATCGCGAGCGGCAGCAGGTTGCCAGAGAGAACGATGACCACCGGCGTGGCCACCGCGCTGATGCCGCGTTCGTTGAGCGCGGCGGTGGCGGCCACGTTCAGCAGCATCACCATCGACGTCGACAGCAGCAGCGCGAGCACGGCCGAGAGCACGAAGGCGAGCCCCGCCGCCACGCCCGCCGGCAGCTGCCAGGCCCACTCGCCCAGCCCGAACAGCGGCAGCGCGACCATCGCGAAGGCCGCCATCAGCGCCACGCGTGGCAGCACGCGCGCGGCGATCCAGCCGGCGCTGCGCGCGAACCACAGCGCGTAGGCATCCACCGGCCGCAGCCGGTCGTAGGCGACGGCGCCGGTGCGCACCGCCTGCGCCACTTCCGGGTCGCCCAGCCACGGCAGCAGCACGAGCAGCCCCTGCGCGAGCCAGCTGTAGGTGATGGCCTGCGCGAGCGACATCGAGCTGCTCGCGCCGGTGCCAGCCGCATGCCCGTAGAAGGCCGCGAACACCATCACCTTGATGCCGCCCCACCAGCACTGCGTGGCGAAGCCGGCGAGCGCGGCGGTGCGGTACTGCAGCATCTGCAGGAAGCGCGATGCGAAGGCCGCGAGATAGGGTCTCGCCAGGTCGCGCGGGCTGGTCGCCGCCGTCATGCCTCGGCCGCTCCGTGCATGGCGTAGAAGCGGGCGATGACGGCCTCGATCGCCAGCCCTTCGAGGCGGATGTCTTCCACCGCATGCGCGGCCGCGATGCGCGCGATCAGCGCGGGCGCTGCGGTCTGCGCCGGGTCGAAGTCGAGCACCAGCGTCTGGCCGTCGCGCGAGTGCACCCGCGCGCCTTCCACCTGCGCGGGCAGCTCGGCGCCCTGCGCGAAGTCGACCACCAGGCGGCGCTCGGCCATCACCTGCGCGCGCAGCGCCTCGACCGGGCTGTCGGCCAGCACGCGGCCGTGGCCGATGATGATCACGCGGCGAGCCAGCGCCTCGATGTCGTGCATGTCGTGCGTGGTCAGCAGCACGGTGGTGCCGCGCTCGCGGTTGGCGCGACGCACGAAGTCGCGCACCGCGAGCTTGGAGGGCGCGTCGAGGCCGATGGTGGGCTCATCGAGAAAAAGGATGTCGGGCTCGTGCAGCAGCGCGGCAGCGATCTCCGCGCGCATGCGCTGGCCCAGCGAGAGCTGCCGCACCGGCTGCGCGAGCACGCGCTCCAGGTTCAGCAGCGCCACCAGTTCGTCGCGCGTGCGGCGGTAGCGTGCCGGGTCCACGCGGTAGATGTCGCGCAGCAGGTCGAAGCCGTCGCCCACGGGCAGGTCCCACCACAGCTGCGTGCGCTGGCCGAAGACCACGCCGATGCGCGCCACGTGGCGCTCGCGTTCGGCGAAGGGATCGCGACCGTCGATCTCCACGCGCCCGCCATCGGGCCGCAGGATGCCAGAGAGGATCTTGATGGTGGTCGACTTGCCCGCGCCGTTCGGCCCGATGAAGCCCAGCAGCTCGCCGCGCTCCAGCGCGAACGACACGCCCGACAGCGCCTCCACCGTGCGATGGCGGCGCTGCACGAGGCCGCGCAGCGCGCCGATCACGCCGGGGTCGCGTTCGGAGATGCGGTAGGTCTTGCGAAGGTCGTCGACGAGGATGTGGGGCATGGAGGGCGCCGCGCCGGCCTCGATGGCACGGCGGGGGCGGGATGCTACACGAAAGCGCCGGTACGATCGGCGCTCCCCCTGCATTGCTCTCTCCATGCCCACCTTGCCTTCTTCGCCCCACCATCTGCTGCCGCTGGCCCAATGGCCGCAGGCCGCGCGCGGTGCGCTCATCGGCGTCTTCACCGACATCGACGACACGCTCACGCACGACGGCGCCATCACGCCCGATGCGCTGCAGGCGCTGGGCGATCTGAAGGCGGCGGGGCTTTCGGTGGTGGCGATCACCGGCCGGCCGGTGGGCTGGAGCCTGCCCTTCGTCAACGCCTGGCCGGTCGACGCCATCGTGGCCGAGAACGGCGCGGTCGCGCTGCTGCCCTCGGCCGATGGCAAGGTCGAGAAGCGCTACCAGCAGGACGAGCCCACGCGCGCCGCCAACTTCGCGCGCATGCAGGCGGTGCTGGAGCGCATCGAACGCGAGCTGCCGGGCGTGGGTCGCGCCACCGACTCGCCGGGGCGCGAGACCGACATCGCCATCGACCACAGCGAGTTCGTGCAGCTGAGCGACGCCACCATCGCGCAGGTGGTGGCGCTGATGCGCGGCGAGGGCATGCACGCCACCGTGAGCAGCATCCACGTCAACGGCTGGTACGGCGACAACGACAAGCTCGAAGGCGCGCGCTGGATCGTGCGCGAGCTGTGGGGTCGCACGCTAGACGGCGAGATGGACCGCTGGGCCTACGTGGGCGACTCCACCAACGACCAGCTGATGTTCCGCAGCTTCGCGCACAGCATCGGCGTGGCGAACGTCGCGCGCTTCGTGCCGCAGTTGGAGCACCTGCCGCGCTACGTGACGCGGGGCGAACGCGGCACCGGCTTCGCCGAGGCGGCGAGCGCGATTCTCTCGGCGCGCTGAACACCGCCGGACGCTGCGGACAAACAACACTCCGCGCGAAAAATGCGGACGAAAAAAAGCCCGCACGAGGCGGGCGAAGGGACCGTTCGACGGGGTCCTTGGAGAAAACAGTCTCGGGGTTCGCTGCGATCAGAAGCTGTGGCGGATGCCGAACTCGTAGCCCATCGACGACTTGGGCTGCAGCGCCACGCGGTTGTACGTTGCCACGTACGACGGGCCGGCGCCGACCGTGTTGCCGGCACCGTTCTTGTTGGTCACGCGCGCGATCGTGCCGTAGAGCGCGGTGCGCTTCGACAGGTTGTGCACGTAGCCCAGCGCGAACTTGTTCGACTTCGGGTCGGGGGTGTTCACGGCGAAGAGGGCCGGCGCGCGGTTGTAGTCGTACTTGACCTGCGAGTAGGAGGCGCGGATCTGGCCCGGGCCGATCGGCACGGTCACGCCGATCAGGTAGCCGGTGAGGTCGGTGCTCGGCACCGGTGTGAAGATGTTCAGCGGATCGCGCTGGTCCTTCGAGCGCGAGTACTCGCCGAACAGCTTGGCCACGCCGAAGTCGTAGGTCGCGCCGAGGTTGAAGGTCTTGATCTTGCCCAGACGTGCCACGGCGGAGGAACCTGAACCGGAGGTGAAGCTGGTGTCGTTCTGCGCGTAGCTGACGGCGACGTCGACCGGGCCCGAGGCGTACCCGACGCGGCCGCCGATATGGCGGCCGGTGTTGGTGCGGTCGGCGCCGGTGATGGTGTCGGGCGACAGGCGAGTGATCTCGTGGAAGCTGTAGCCCAGGTTGCCGTAGAAGCCGCCCAGGTTGCGCGGCAGGAAGTACTGGACCATGTTGCCGGCGCGCTTGTAGGTGCTGTTGCTGCCGTAGCCGGTGCCCGAGAGGCTGCCTTCGTTGGCGTCGATGATCAGCGAGCCGCCGATGCCGGTGTCGCCGAACGGATCGAACTGCTCGTCGTTCAGCACGGTGGCGGTCTTGTCGCGGCCGATGCGGAACTCGCCGAAGCTGCCGGCCAGGCTCACGGTGGAGCGGCGGCTGAAGTTGGAGACGCCGGTGGCGCCGTCGTCGTTGGTGATCGGGGCTTCGAGCCAGAAGCTGGCCGACAGGCCGCCGCCGAGGTCTTCGACGCCGCGGAAGCCCAGGCGGCTGGAACTCAGGCCCGAGTTGGCCAGCTCGGTACGGCTGGCCTTCACGCTGTAGTAGGGGGTGAAAAGGGTGGCCGGGACCGACTCGCTCTTGTTCGAGACGTTGCGGTAGGCCGCATCGACGACGCCGAACAGCGTCACGGTCGATTGCGCCGACGCGGCACCGCAGGCTGCCATCGCAGCCAGAACAAGCAGGGATTTTTTCATTCGTATCACTCCAGGATGGGGAAGTTGCCGCTCCGATGCCGGATGCAGCTGCTGAGAGCCCGGGCTTTTGCGCCACAAGACTGCATCGGAGTGTTTCCATCGCGGAAGACAAACGAATTACATAGGGTAAGTACCCAACCCCCGAAGGGCCAAGCCTCTTGACATAAGTGTCCTGACTGTTTCCTGACCCGGAACGCCGTTCCGGCCACTCACTCGCTCATGGGCAATTCGCGCTGCCGGCGTCGCAGCACCATCCACTGGCTCCACGTGCCGAAGGCGGCGATCAGCAGCAACACCGCCGCATAGCCCTCGGCCGTGTTCAGCAGCCCCAGCGGCGCCACCAGGAAGCCCGCGAGCATGGCCGGCAGGCTGAACGCGAGATAGCTCACCACGAAGATCGCCGCGAAGAGCTCGCCGCGCTCGTGCGATTGCGCCATCGGCGCCAGCGTCTGCACCAGCGCCGAGAACGCGCCGCCGAAGCCGATGCCCGCTACCGCCGTGCCGACGAAGAAGAGCGCGAGCGAACGGGTGGCAAGCGAGGCCAGCAGCAGCACCAGGCCGAGCGCGATGCTGGCCATGCCGACGATGGCCGGGCGCGGAGCCGCAAGGCGGCCGAGCAGCGTCGGCGCGATGGCTCCCATGCCGGAAAGCACCGCCACCGTGAGGCCGTTGACCACGCCGTTGTCAATGCCGAACACATGCAGCATGAGCGAAGGCGCCAGCGACAGGTACAGCCCGCCGAGCGCCCACACCACGATGAACACCGGCAGCCCGCGCGCGAACTCGGCGCGTGCCTTCGCCGGAATCGACACGCGCGGCACCAGCGAGGCCAGCGCCCCGGCGCGCGGCGTGACGGTCTCGGGCATCCACAGCACCACCGCCGCGCCCAGCGCGAACACCGCGGCGAGCACGCCGAACACCAGCATCACCGGTTGCAGCGAGAACTTCACCGCCATGCCCGTGAGCAGCGCACCCGCGGCAAGGCCTGCAAGCGGCGACACGCTCGTGATCAGCGCCCCCAGCCGCTTGCGCGAAGCCGGCGCCGCCTCGACCACCGCCGCGCTCAGCGCGCCGCTCGCCACGCCGGTGGCGATGCCCTGCACCACGCGCGCGACGATCAGCCCGCCGATGCCATCCGCGAGCAGGAAAAGCCCCATCGCCACCGCCTGCAGCACCAGCGCCGCCAGCACCACCGGGCGCCGCCCGATGTGGTCCGACAGCGACCCGGCTACCAGCAGAGAAACCAGCAGCGCGATCGCGTAGACCGCGAAGGCCACCGTGAGCAGCGACGAAGAGAAATGCCAGGCGTGCTGGAACACCACGAACAGCGGCGAAGGCGCGGCGGCTGCGAAGAAAAAGGCGAACAGCACCGCCGCGAGCAGCGGAAAGGCCGCGCGCTGCGGCAGGCGCCAGGGCCTGGAGCGCGCCGCGAGGTCGGCAGTGGCGGAAGCGAGTTCGGGGCAGGAGGACGGCATGGCGAATCCTTAATGCAACTTTTTTTGCTTTTGCGATTCTAGACCTGCGAATTCTCTAAAGCAAATATTTTTGCGTTAAAGTCCAGACCATGACCGACATCGCCCTCCCCAACAAACGCCCCGGCGGCCGCAGCGCCCAGGTGCAGGCATTGGTGCGCACTGCCCTCGAAGAACTCGTGGCGGAACAAGGAAGGGAGCGCGTCACGGTGCCGGCGGTGGCCGAGCGCGCGGGTGTCAGCGCCTCCAGCATCTACCGGCGCTGGGGCGACCTGCAGGGGCTGCTGGCCGAAACCGCAACCCATCGGCTGGACCCGAACCGCCCACTGCCGAATACGGGAACGCTGCGCGCCGACCTGGAAGCCTGGGCGCGCGAACTCATCGAGCACCTGGCCAGGCCGTGCAATACCTCGTTGCTGAAAGCCGCGGCCGCGCTGGCCAACGATGGCGCGGACACCGACTGCCTGCGCAACCGCCGCAGGGAGGCGCTCACGCTTGTCGAGCAGGCCCGCGCCCGCGGCGAGCGCGCACCCGAGCCGCAGCAGGTGATCGATCACCTGATCGCGCCGATCGTGTTCCGGTTGGTGTTCGGTGGTGACGGGGTGCAGCCGGGACTGGCGGGCCGGCTGGTGGACGAGCTCTTCGTCCTCAGTTCGTCTTGACTTCCTTCGCCAACCCCAGCTTCTCGATGATCGCCTTCTCCTTCACCACCGTGTCCTGCGCGAACTTGGTATAGGTGGCCGAGCTCATGTAGTTCGGCAGCATGTCGTAGCGGCCCAGCGCGGCGACGTAGCTCGGCTCCTCCATCGCCTGCTTGAAGGCGTCGTGCAGCTTCTTCACCACCTCGGGCGGCGTGCCCTTGGGCGCTCCGATGCCGAAGGGCGAGTTCTGCACCACGTCGTAGCCGAGTTCCTTCAGCGTGGGCGCGTCGGGGAACTTGGCCAGGCGCTTCTCGCCCCAGGTGTTGAGCACGCGCAGCTTGCCGGCCTCCACCTGCGGCGCGAAGCCGGTGCTGTCGGCCGCGGCCATCAGCTGGCCGCTGACCACCGCGAGCATCAGGTCGGCGCTGCCCTTGTAGGGCACGTGCTGCAGCTGGATGCCGGCCTTCTGCGCGACGATCTCGGTCGTCAGGTGCGGGCTGGTGAGCGTGCCCGTGGAGCCGTAGGTGAGCTTGCCGGGGTTGGCCTTGGCGTAGGCAACGAAGTCGGCCCAGGTCTTGAAAGGGCTGTCGGCCGGCACGACGATGCCGAAGGCGTAGCCGGTGACGTTGATGACGTAGGTGATGTCCTTGAGCGGATCCCAGTTGATCTTGGTGGTGTAGCCCAGGCGGAACACGCCCAGCGGAATCTGCGCGACGGTGTAGCCGTCGGGCTGCGCGGTCTGCAGCGCCTGCGCGGGCAGCGTGCCGCCGGCGCCGGGCTTGTTGTCGATGATCACCGGCTGGCCGAGGATCTTGCTCGCGTTCTCCGCGAGCTGGCGCATGGTGATGTCGGTCGGGCCGCCTGCCGGGAAGGCGATCACCAGCTTGATGGGCTTGGCGGGAAAGGCCTGCGCGAGCGCCGCCATCGGAAAAGCGAGGCCGCCGGTTGCGGCGAGTGCGGCAGCGGTACGGAGGAAGGTGGAGCGGCGGAGCATGGCTGACTGGGTCCTGACTTGGGAAAGCGCCGATTGGGCCCCGCCGCACCGGCGAAGGCAATCGGGGCTGCCCTGATTTCCGTGGGAAACAGGGGCGAATTCCGGCGTCCGAGTCGCCTGCGCGTCAGCTGCTACGCGTGCGAGAAGCCCTCGATCACGTTCACCGCGTTCACGCCCACCTCCGCCACCGCATAACCGCCCTCGAAGACGAACACCGTCGGCAGCCCGGCGCGAGCGAGGTCCTCGCCCATGCGCAGGTAGTCGTCGCTCTTCAGCCTGAAGCCGGAGATCGGGTCGCCCTCGAAGGTGTCGACGCCGAGCGAGACCACCAGCGCGCCGGCCTTCACTTGGGCGATGCGGTCCAGCGCGGTCTTCAGCGCGGCGCGCCACGCCGCGAAATCGGTGCCGCGCGGCAACGGCAGGTTGTGGTTGAAGCCCTCGCCCCGCCCGGCGCCGCGCTCGTCGGCATGTCCCAGGTAGTAGGGATAGTCGGTCAGCGGATCGCCATGCAGGCTCGCGAAGTGCACATCGTCGCGCTCGTAGAAGATGGCCTGGGTGCCATTGCCGTGGTGGTAGTCGACGTCGAGCACGGCCACGCGTTCGACGCCCGCGTCGCGCAACGCCTGCGCGGCGACGGCAGCGTTGTTGAGGAAGCAGTAGCCGCCGAAGAAATCCGCGCCCGCATGGTGGCCCGGCGGCCGCGTGAGCGCGAAGGCGGCACGCTCGCCGCCGATGACGCGCTGCGCCGCGGTCCACGCGCATGCCGCGCCGTGGCGCGCCGCCGTCCAGCTGCCCGCCATCAGCGGCGTGCCCGCGTCGAAGGAGAAAAGCCCCAGGCGCGCCGGAAAGCTCTTCGGCAGCACATCGCTGCGCATGCCGCGCGTGGGCCAGTACGAAGGCAGCGCGTCGCGCGTCGCGTTGGACGGATCGAGCGCCACCCACTCGTCCCACGCATGCGCGATGAAGTCCAGGTAGCGCGGCGCATGCACCTTGGCCAGCACCGCCTCGTCGAAGGCATCGGGCGCCTGCAGCGGGCCGATGTTCCTGCGCTCCAGCTCATGCCTCACATGATCGACGCGCGCGGGCACCTCGAAGCACGGCACGAGCTCGCCGCGGAACATCTCGACTTTGCCCTGATGGAGAACGTGCTGGTCGTTGTAGATGGTGAGCATGAAGATGGAAGGCCGGTGCGGCTGTGGCGAAGCCGCCCATCATGCCGCACGCCGCAGCACCGCCCGGCGCCTTCCGGAGGCCGTGAGCCCGAACAGGTCCTTCGGGTCGTCGAGCTCCGGCACCAGCGCGATCTGCCGGCCGATGCCGCGCTCGGTCGCGATGCGCTGGATGTAGCGCAGCGCCGTGTAGTCCTCCAGCGCGAAGCCCACCGAGTCGAACAGCGTGACCTGCGCCGCGCTCTCGCGCCCCGGCACCTCGCCGAGCAGCACGCGCCAGAGCTCGTGCACCGGGAAGTCGGCGGCCACCTGCTGGATCTCGCCCTCGACGCGGGTCTGGGGCTCGTACTCGACGAACACGCGCGCCTTGCCGAGCACGCCGGGATGCAGTTCGGTCTTGCCGGGCGAATCGCCGCCCACCGCGTTGATATGCATGCCCGGCTCGATCATGTCGGGCGTGAGCACCGTCGCGCGCCCCTGGTAGGCGGTGACGGTGGTGACGATGTCCGCGCCGCGCACCGCCTCGGCCACCGAGCGGGCGCGCACGATCTCCAGCGGCGTGCAGGCCGCGAGGTGGCGCACCAGCTTGTCGGTGGCATGGGGGTCGATGTCGTACACCCGCACTTCCTCGATGCCCAGCAGCGCATGGAAGGCCAGCGCCTGGAACTCGCTCTGCGAGCCGTTGCCGATCAGCGCGAGGCTGCGCGAATCGGGCCGCGCCAGCGCCTTCGCGGCCATCGCCGAAGTGGCGGCCGTGCGCAGCGCGGTGGTGAGCGTGAGTTCGGAAAGCAGCACGGGGTAGCCCGTGTCGACCTCGGCGAGCACGCCGAAGGCCATGACGGTCGGGAGCCCGACCTGCGTGTTGTGCGGATGCCCGTTGACGTACTTGAAGGCGTAGGCGCCATCGTCGGCCACCGGCATCAGCTCGATCACGCCGAGGTGCGAATGGCTGGCCACGCGCGCCTTCTTGTCGAACTCGCGCCACCGCATGAAGTCATCGCGCAGCGCGTCGGCCAGCGCGGTGAGGAACTGCGGAACGCCGGTCTCGTCCACCAGGCGGACCAGGCTGTGAACATCGATGAAGCGGGTCATGACATGGCTCCTTGCGTAGCCCCGTCGCGGCGCTTCATCCCATCGCATGTTTACTCCACCATGGCTGATTCAGGATGCGCCTGCGCCAAGGGTTGAGAGCCATTGTGCGCCTGCTCGCGAACCTTTGCGAGCCCTCTGCGGCTGCGCCTTCAGTCGCTGCGGCGCTCCTCGATGCTGCGCTCCAGGAAGCGCCAGAGGCGCTCGTCCTCGCTGAAGGCGACGTTGAAGCGCAGCCAGCCGGTGGGGCGCGGGTTGACCAGGAACAGCTGGCCCGGGCCCAGCATGATTCCCTCGGCCGCGGCGCGCCGCGAGAGCTCGGCGCTGTCGGTGATGTCCGGATGCCGGGCCCAAAGGTACATGCCGGCCGCGGGCTCATGAAACAGCTCGAAGCCCAGTCCCCCCAGCCGCCGCGCGACACTGCCGTGCGCCTGCGCGAGGCGCTCGCGCAGGGCCTTGAGATGCTTGCGCCAGCGGCCGTCGGTCACGGTGCCGAAGGCCAGGCGCTCGGTGATGTCGGACGAGGTGAGGCCCGAGATCATCTTGAGCTGCGCCAGCTCGTCGAGCAGCTCGGGCTGCGCGATGACATAGCCGACGCGGATGTTCGGCGAGATGGTCTTCGAGTAGCTGCCCACGTACACCACGCGGCGCAGTTGCCCGAGGCTGGCGAGCGAGGGGCGCATCGACGCGTCCATTTCGGCGTAGATGTCGTTCTCCACCAGCGTGAAGTCGTGCGCCTGCGCGAGTTGCAGCAGCTGCACCAGCTGGGGCAGCGAGGCCATGGAGCAGGTCGGGCTCTGCAGCCGCGGCTGCGTGAAGAAGGCCTTGGGGCGGTGCACCGCCAGCAGCGCTTCGAGCGCAGGCATGTCGTAGCCCGAGGGAGTGCGCGGCACGCCGACGATCTCCACGCCCAGGAAGCGCAGCATGAACATCAGGTTCGGGTAGCCGGGATCGTCCACGAGCACGCGGTCGCCCGGCTTGAGCAGGCGGCGCGCGACGAGATCCAGCGCCTGGCTCGAGCCCTGGGTCAGCAGCACCTGGGCGGCCTCGACCACGATCTGCTGCTCCGACAGCGCCTCGGCCGTCGCCATGCGCAGCGCCATGTGGCCGAACGGCAGGCCATAGCCGCCGATGTCGCTGCCTTCGGAGGCCAGGTGGCGCAGGCTGCGGCGCATGCCGTCCTCGAAGAGCCAGTCGTGCGGCAGCCAGCCGCAACCGGGCTTGAGTGGCAGGTTGCGGTTCTCGAAGATCTGCTGGAGATACCACCGCGCGTCGAAGCGGGGGTCCGCGCGGGGCGCGCTGGCCGTGCCGGCGGCGCTCTCCTCGCTGCGCCGCTTGACGAAGAAACCGGCGTTGGCCCGCGAGACCAGCAGGCCCTGCGCCACCAGCCGGTCGTAGGCTTCGACCACCGTGAAGACGCTGACGCCATGGGCGGCGGCGAAGGCGCGGATCGACGGCAGCTTGGTGTCGGCCTTGAGCTTCTGGGCGCCGATCAGGCCGCGCAGCCCTTCCACGATCTGGCTCACCAGTGGCGTCGGCTGTTCGGGGCGAAGAATGAGCATCGGGGGTGTCTCCGGCGGTCCGGCCTGCACCATATTGAGGAAAGTATGTACAGGATACAAGACCAGTACAGTCCTCCGGACGACCGCTTCCGGTGTACATGGCCGGTCCGGATCGGGCGACCTAGAGTGCCGGCATTCCTTTCCTTCCAGCACTCAAGCACAGGTCGTCCCCCATGCAACGCGAACCCCACCTCAGCAACGCCGCCCTCATGACCCGCCGCAGCGCGGCCGTCGCGCGCGGCGTCGGCCAGGCCCATGAAATCTTCGTCAGCCGGGCCGCCAACGCCGAGCTCTGGGACGTCGAGGGCCGCCGCTACATCGACTTCGCGGGCGGCATCGCGGTGCTCAACACCGGCCACTGCCACCCGGAGATCACGGCTGCAGTCAAGGCGCAGGCCGGGCTCTATTCGCACACCTGCTTCCAGGTACTGGCCTACGAGCCCTACGTGGAACTGGCCGAGCGCCTGAATGCACTGGCCCCGGGCGCGTTCGCGAAGAAGTCGGTCTTCCTGAGCACCGGCGCCGAGGCGGTGGAGAACGCGGTCAAGATCGCCCGTGCCCACACCCGGCGCCCCGGCGTCATCGCCTTCACCGGCGGCTACCACGGCCGCACGATGATGACGCTGGGCCTCACCGGCAAGGTCGCGCCCTACAAGGTCGGCTTCGGCCCCTTCCCGGGCGAGGTGTTCCATGCGCTGTACCCGAACGCGCTGCACGGCGTGAGCGTGGACGAGGCCCTGCATTCGGTCGAGCTGCTGTTCAAGAACGACATCGAGCCCGAGCGCGTGGCGGCCTTCATCCTGGAGCCGGTGCAGGGCGAAGGCGGCTTCTACGTGGCGCCCAACGATTTCGTCGAGGGCCTGCGCGCGCTGGCGGACCGCCACGGCATCCTGCTCATCGCCGACGAGGTGCAGACCGGTGCCGGCCGCACCGGCACCTGGTTCGCCAGCGAGCAGTGGCCGGTGGCGCCCGACCTGATCACCACCGCCAAGTCGATGGCGGGCGGCTTCCCGATCTCCGGCGTGGTGGGCCGCGCCGAGGTGATGGACGCCCCCGCCCCCGGCGGCCTGGGCGGCACCTATGCCGGCAGCCCCATCGGCTGCGCCGCGGCGCTCGCGGTGCTCAAGGTGTTCGACGACGAGCAGCTGCTGGCGCGCAGCCGTGCGCTGGGCGAGCGGCTCATGGCCGGCCTGCGCCGCATCGCGGCGGGCGAGCCGTCCATCGGCGACGTGCGCGGGCTCGGCGCCATGGTGGCCATCGAACTGTTCGAGGAGGGCGACACCGCGCGGCCCGACGCCGCGCTGACCCGCAAAGTGGTCGCGGAGGCGGCACGGCGCGGGTTAATCCTGCTGTCATGCGGCACCTACGGCAATGTAATTCGCGTGCTGGTGCCGCTCACGGCATCCGACTTGCTTGTGGACGAAGGCCTGGCGCTTCTCGCGGACAGCTTCGCCGCGCTGCGCTGATCGACCGATCCTTTTCCTGAATCCTCCATGACCGCAGAACCCTTGGTGCGCTTCCAGCGCGTCCAGAAGACCTACGACGGCGAGCACCTGGTGGTGCGCCAGCTCGACCTGGACATCCACCGCGGCGAGTTCCTGAGCCTGCTCGGCCCTTCGGGATCGGGCAAGACCACCACGCTGATGATGCTGGCGGGCTTCGAGTCGCCGACCTCGGGAGAGATCCTGCTCGACGGCAAGCCGATCACCCGCACGCCGCCGCACAGGCGCAACTTCGGCATGGTCTTCCAGAACTACGCGCTGTTCCCGCACATGAGCGTGGGGCAGAACGTGGCCTATCCGCTCACCGTGCGCAAGGTGCCGAAGGACGAGCAGCAGCGCCGCGTGCAGCGCGCGCTCGACATGGTGCAGCTGCGCGGCATGGCCGACCGCCTGCCCGGCCAGCTCTCGGGCGGCCAGCAGCAGCGCGTGGCGCTGGCGCGGGCGCTGGTGTTCGAGCCCCAGCTGGTGCTGATGGACGAGCCGCTCGGCGCGCTCGACAAGCAGCTGCGCGAGCACATGCAGATCGAACTCAAGGACCTGCACCGCCAGCTGGGAGTTACCTTCGTCTACGTGACGCACGACCAGGGCGAGGCGCTCACCATGAGCGACCGCGTGGCGGTGTTCAACGAAGGCGTGATCCAGCAGCTGGACACGGTCGACCGTCTCTACGAAACGCCTTCCAACCGCTTCGTGGCCGGCTTCGTCGGCGACAACACCGTGCTCAGGGGCCAGCTGGGCCAACGCCAGGGTCATGGCGGCGAGCATGCCGAGATGATGCTGCCCGACGGCCGCGTGCTGCACGGGCTCAACGTGAGCGGCGCGGCTTCTGGCGCGGCCGTCGAGGCCTGCATCCGCCCCGAGCGCGTGGTGCTGCACCGCCGCACGGACGTGCAGCGCGCCAACATGCTCGAGGCCGAGGTGGCGCGCGTCATCTACTTCGGCGACCACCTGCGGCTGCTGTGCAGCGTCGGCGGCGGCCAGGCCGACGCCACCGTGAAGCTGCCGCTGGACGGCCTCGACGGCGCCGCCGCGCCGCGGGCCGGCGAGGCGGTGGTGCTCGAGTTCCCGACCGCGCATGCGCGCATCTACGCCCCCTGAAGCCGGCCTTCCCTTCCCCGATCGCTTTCCCCCTCGTTCCCGTTCATCACCCAGGAAGATTTCCACCATGAAAAAGACACTTCTCGCCTGCACCGTCGCCGCCAGCTTCGCCCTGCCGGCCCTCGCCCAGCAGCAGCTCACCGTGGTCAACTTCGGCGGCGCCAACGCCAACGCCCAGAAGAAGGCCTACTACGAGCCCTACGAGAAGACCGGCACCAGGATCGTCGCGGTCGAATACAACGGCGAGCAGGCCAAGATCAAGGCCATGGTGGAGACCAAAAAGGTCACCTGGGACGTGGTCGAGGTCGAATCGCCCGACGCGGCGCGCGGCTGCGACGAGGGCCTGTTCGAGAAGCTCGACTATTCCAAGATCGGCACCAAGTCCGACTTCCTGCCGGCCGCCGTCACCGACTGCGGCGTGGGCCTGTTCGTGTGGTCGACCGTGATGGCCTACAACGGCGAGAAGCTCAAGACCGCGCCCACGAGCTGGGCCGATTTCTGGGACGTGAAGAAGATTCCCGGCAAGCGCGGCATGCGCAAGGGCGCGCGCTACAACCTCGAATTCGCGCTGATGGCCGACGGCGTGAAGCCGGGCGACGTCTACAAGGTGCTCGGCACCAAGGAAGGCGCCGACCGCGCATTCAAGAAGCTCACCGAGCTCAAGCCCAACATCCAGTGGTGGGAGGCCGGCGCGCAGCCGCCGCAGTTCCTGGTGGCCGGCGACGTGGTGCTGACCACCGTCTACAACGGCCGCATCGACGCGGCCAACCGCGAAGGCCGCGACCTCAAGATCTACTGGCCGGGCGGCATCTACGACCTCGACTACCTGGTGATCCCCAAGGGCGCGCCGAACAAGGAAGCCTCGTTGAAGTACATCCAGTTCGCGATGCAGCCCGCCAACCAGGCGGTGTATGCCCAGAACATCGCCTACGGCCCCACCAACACCAAGGCGCTGGCCTCGCTCAGCCCCAAGGTGCTGGCCGACCTGCCGACCTCCTCGACCAACGCCAAGGACGCGCTGCAGTTCAACGTCGGCTTCTGGGCCGACCAGGGCGAGGCGCTGGAGAAGCGCTTCGCGGCCTGGGCCACGCAGTAAACCGGCAGACGAACCAGCGAACGCGAAAGAGGCCATGCACGCGGCAACGTCTGTTCCCCCGGTTCCAGCGGAAGCGCCCCCCGGCGAACTGCGGCGCGCACTGGCGCGCGCCGAGGCCCGCCGCAAGTGGCGCGCCTTCGCGCTCACGGCGCCGCTGCTCGTGTTTCTTCTGCTGACGCTGCTGGTGCCCATCGTGGCGCTGCTGCAGCGCGCGGTGGAGAACCCCGAAGTGGCCAACGCGCTGCCGCGCACCGTGCGCGCGCTCGACGGCTGGAACCGCAAGGAGGCGCCCGCGCCGGCGGCCTATGCGGCCATCGCGGCCGACCTCGGCCAGTTGCCCGACAGCTCCGACGCGGGCGCCCTCGCGCGCCGCCTCAACACCGAGATCGCGGGCGCCCGTTCGCTGGTGATGGGTGCCTTCAGGGCGCTGCCCATCGCCGGCACGCCGGAGGAGATCAAGGCACGCATGCTGGAGCTCGATCCGCGCTGGGGCGAAGCGCCGTACTGGCAGGCGATCGCCAAGAACGGCTCTCGCTGGACGCCCGACTACCTGCTCGCCTCGGTCGACCTGCGGCGCGACGTGGCCGGCGAGGTGGAGCGCATGCCCGCCGACCAGCGCGCCTTTGCCGGCATCCTGCTGCGCACCTTCCAGATCAGCGCCGTGGTCACCTTCTTCTGCCTGCTGCTGGCCTATCCGCTGGCGTGGTGGCTGTCGACGCTGCCGGCGCGCAAGGCCAACGTGCTGATGATCCTGGTGCTGGTGCCGTTCTGGACGTCCATCCTGGTGCGCGTGGCCGCATGGATCGTGCTGCTGCAGTCCGAGGGCCTGGTCAACCGCGGCCTGATGGGCATCGGCCTCATCGACCATCCGCTCGCGCTGCTGTTCAACCGCACCGGCGTGATCATCGCGATGGTGCACATCCTGCTGCCCTTCATGATCCTGCCGCTGTACAGCGTCATGAAGAGCGTGCCGCCCACCTACCTGCGCGCGGCCGTCTCGCTGGGCAGCTCGCCGCTGGCGGCCTTCTTCCGCGTGTACGTGCCGCAGACCTACCCCGGCATCGGCGCCGGCGCGCTGCTGGTCTTCATCCTGGCGATCGGCTACTACGTGACGCCGGCGCTGCTCGGCGGCGCGGACGACCAGATGCTGAGCTACTACATCGCGCGCTACACCAACGTGGAAATCAACTGGGGCATGGCCTGCGCGCTGGGCGCCGTGCTGCTGGTCGCCACGCTGCTGCTGTACGCCGTGTACCGCCGCATCGGCAAGGCCGAGCTGAGCCTCGGTTGATCAGCACGAAAAGCCGCACGAAAGACGAACAAGCATGTTGAAGCTTCCCCAATTCCCGGCCTACGCCACCTTCGCCGACAAGCTCGGCTGGTGGCTGGTGCGCGGCGGCTGCGTCGCGGTGCTGGCCTTCCTGCTGGCGCCGATCCTGGTGGTGATCCCGCTGTCGTTCTCCGACAGCTCGTTCCTGGCTTATCCGATCCCGGGCTGGTCGCTGCGCTGGTACCGCAATCTCTTCGACTCGCCCGAATGGGCGCGCGCGGCGCGCAACAGCTTCATCGTCGCGCCCGCCGCCACGGTGCTGGCCACCGTGCTGGGCACGCTCGCGGCGGTGGGGCTGTCGCGTACGAACTTCGCGTTCAAGGGCCTGCTCATGAGCGTGCTGATCTCGCCGATGGTCGTGCCGATCGTGGTGGTCGGCGTAGCCACCTACCTCTACTTCGCGCCGCTCGGTCTGGCCGACACCTACCTCGGCCTGATCGTGGTGCACGCGGCGCTGGGCGCGCCCTTCGTTCTGACCACCGTGCTCGCCACGCTGGCCGGCTTCAACCAGAACCTGGTGCGCGCATCGCTGAGCCTGGGCGAGACGCCGTTCCGGACCTTCATGCGCGTCACACTGCCGGTGATCGCGCCGGGCGTGATCTCGGGCGCGCTGTTCGCCTTCGCGACCTCGTTCGACGAGGTGGTGGTCACGCTGTTCCTCGCGGGGCCGGACCAGGTCACGCTGCCGCGCCAGATGTTCACGGGCATCCGCGAGAACATCTCGCCCACCATCGCCGCCGTGGCGACGCTGCTGATCATCTTCACCACCACGCTGCTGCTCGCGCTCGAATGGCTGCGCGGACGGCGGCGCTGAACACTCCATTCGCGCGATGCCCTCCACGACCCCGAACCAGCCGCTGGGCGGCAACACCATGCCGCGCTTCGCCGGCCCCGGCACGATGATGCGGCTGCCCCCGGCAACGTCGCCGGAAGGACTGGACGCCGCGTTCATCGGCGTGCCGCTGGACATAGGCACCTCCAACCGCCCCGGCGCGCGCTTCGGGCCGCGCCAGATCCGCGCCGAGTCGGCGCTGCTGCGCCCCTACAACATGGCCACCGGCGCCGCGCCCTTCGACCGGCTGAACGTGGCCGACCTGGGCGACGTGCCGATCAACACCTATTCGCTGGACAAGTCGCTGGCCATCATTTCGGCCTTCTACGACACGGTGCTGGCAGCAGGATGCGCCCCGCTGACGCTGGGCGGCGACCACACCATCGCGCTGCCGATCCTGCGCGCGGTGGCGCGAAAGCACGGCCCGGTCGCGCTGGTGCACGTGGATGCGCATGCGGACGTGAACGACGACATGTTCGGCGAGCGCATCGCCCACGGCACGCCGTTCAGGCGCGCCGTCGAAGAGGGCCTGCTGGCCTGCGACAAGGTCTGGCAGATCGGCCTGCGCGGCACCGGCTATGCGGCCGACGATTTCGACTGGCCGCGCGCGCAGGGTTTCACCGTGGTGCAGGCGCACGAGGTCTGGTACCAGTCGCTCGCGCCGCTGATGGCGCAGGTGCGCGAGCGCATCGGGCCCGCGCATCCGGTCTACATCAGCTTCGACATCGACGGCATCGACCCCTCGTTCGCGGGCGGCACCGGCACGCCCGAGATCGGCGGGCTCACCGTGCCGCAGGCGCTGGAGATCGTGCGCGGCTGCCGCGGCCTGAACGTGGTGGGCGCCGACCTGGTGGAGGTCAGCCCGCCCTACGACACGAGCGGCAACACCGCGCTGCTGGGCGCCAACCTGCTCTACGAAATGCTCTGCGTGCTCCCCGGCGTGCCCTTCCGCTGACGCGGCCGCTGCCCGAGCAGGCCATTACCGGTTACCCATTTACTTCCGAGACAACACGACACCATGGACACGAAGACTTCTCCCCTCGCGCTGCTGAACGACCCGACCCTGCTCAAGACCGATGCGCTGATCGCCGGCGAATGGACGAAAGGCGCCAGCCGCTTCGACGTGAACGACCCGGCCACCGGCCGCAAGCTGGTCGACGTGGCCAACCTCACGCGCGCGGATGCCGCGCATGCCATCGCCGCCGCCAACAAGGCGCTCGCCGCCTGGCGCGGCAAGACCGGCAAGGAGCGCAGCATCGTGCTGCGCAAGTGGTTCGACCTGCTGATCGCCAACACCGAGGACATCGGCCGCCTGATGACCGCCGAGCAGGGCAAGCCCTTCGCCGAGGCCAAGGGCGAGGTCGCCTACGGCGCGAGCTTCATCGAATGGTTTGCCGAAGAAGCCAAGCGCGTGAACGGCGAGGTGCTGCCGCAGTTCGACAACAACCGCCGCCTGCTGGTGATGAAGCAGCCCATCGGCGTGTGCGCGGCGATCACGCCGTGGAATTTTCCGCTCGCGATGATCACCCGCAAGGTGGCTCCGGCTCTCGCTGCCGGCTGCACGGTGGTCATCAAGCCGGCCGAGCTCACGCCGCTCACTGCGCTGGCCGCGGCGGAGTTGGCCGTGCGGGCCGGCATTCCGGCAGGCGTGCTCAACGTGCTCACGGCCGACAGCGCCAACAGCATCGCGATCGGCAAGGAGCTGTGCGAGAGCGACGTCGTGCGCCACCTGAGCTTCACCGGTTCCACCGAGGTGGGCCGCATCCTCATGAGCCAGTGCGCGCCGACGGTCAAGAAGCTGTCGCTGGAGCTGGGCGGCAACGCGCCCTTCCTGGTGTTCGACGACGCGGATGTGGATTCGGCCGTCGAAGGCGCGATTGCCAGCAAGTACCGCAACGCCGGCCAGACCTGCGTTTGCGCGAACCGGCTGTACGTGCAGGAGGGCATCTACGACGCCTTCGTCGAGAAGTTCGCGGCCAGGGTCAAGGCGCTCAAGGTCGGCAACGGCTTCGACGACGGCGTGGTGCAGGGCCCGCTGATCGAGGACGCGGCCATCGACAAGGTGCAGCGCCACGTCGACGACGCCGTCGCCAGGGGCGGCAAGGTGCTGGCCGGCGGCCACAGGATGCAGGGCCAGTTCTTCGAGCCGACCGTCATCGCCGACGCCACGGCCGACATGCTGTGCGCGCGGGAGGAAACATTCGGCCCCTTCGCGCCGGTGTTCCGCTTCAAGACCGAACAGGAAGGCATCGACGCGGCAAACAATACCGAGTTCGGCTTGGCGAGCTATTTCTACACGCGCGACGTGGGCCGCATCTTCCGCGTGGCGGAGGCGCTGGAGTACGGCATGGTCGGCATCAATGCCGGCGTGATCGCCACCGAGCACGTGCCCTTCGGCGGCGTGAAGCAGTCGGGCCTGGGACGCGAGGGCTCGCACCACGGCATGGACGACTACGTCGAGATCAAGTACCTCTGCCTGGGCGACATCCAGAAATAGGACGGGAAGGAGGACGGGCGCGCCTCTTCAGAAGCGCCTCTTCAAAGGCCTATGCGTTCAGGTGGAAAGGCGCGTTCGCGAACAGCTGCACGCCGTGCAGCAGCGCGTCCTCGTCGAAGTCGAAATTCGGGTGGTGATGCGGGTGCACGATGCCCTTGGCCGCACTGCGCGCACCGATGAAGACGTAGGCGCCCGGCGCATGCTTCAGGAAGGCGCTGAAATCCTCGCTGTTCGGCAGCGGCTTGATGGTCTGGAGCACCGCGGTAGCAATGCCCTGCTTCACTACCGCGCGCATCCGGGCGGCCACCGACGCATCGTTGACCACCGGGCTGTAGCCGCGGATGTACTCCAGCTCGCAACTCGCGCCGTGCGCACCCGCCACGCCGTTGGCGATGCGCTCCACGAGCGCCGGTACCAGTTCACGCACATGCTCGCTGAAGCAGCGCACCGAGCCCCAGAGTTCCACCGTGTCCGGAATCACGTTGAAGGCCGTGCCGCCGTCGAAGCGGGTGACCGACAGGATCACCGCCTCGTGCGGATCGACGTTGCGCGAGACCACGGCCTGCAGGTTGCAGACGATCTGCGCGCCGATCATGATGGGGTCTATGCAGCGGTCGGGATTGGCCGCATGGCCTCCACGGCCGTGCAGGCGCAGCACGAAGCGGTCGGAGCTGGCCAGCGCCGGCCCGTCGAGCACCGCGATGCTGCCGGTGTCCAGCGTGGACATGACGTGCGCCGAGATCACCTGGTTCACGCCCTTCATGACGCCCGCATCCACCATCTGCTGGGCGCCGCCCGGATGCTGCTCCTCGGCGTGCTGGAAGAAGAAGCGCACCTCGCCCGGCACCTGCGCGCGCAGGCCGGCGAGGATGCGCGCCGCGCCCAGCAGCATCGCGGCGTGGCCATCGTGGCCGCAGGCGTGCATGACGTTGGGCTTTCCCGAAGCGTAGTCGCAGCGCTTGCGATCCTGCAGGGGCAGTGCGTCGATGTCCGCGCGCATCGCCAGCGTGCGTCCTTTCCTGCCGCCGGCCAGCCGCGCGAGCAGGCTGGTCGGCGTGGGACGGCTCACTTCCAGCCCCTTGATGGCGGCAAGCTCGCGCTCGAGGAAGTTGGCGGTATCCACCTCCTTGAACGACAGCTCCGGGTGGCGGTGCATGTGGCGTCGCCATGCGACGACCTCGGCATGCTGGCGCTGCGACTGTGCGTCGATGGTTTCGGCGATGTCGCCGAGCGAGAAACGCGTGCTGAATACGTTCATGGTGCCGTCGCTCACTCGGGGCTGATGCCCGCGGCCTGGACGATGCGGCGGTTGCGCGCCAGCCCGCTTTCGATATGCGAGCGGAAGGCATCGGCGGAACCACCGACCGCGTCCGCACCCACCTCCTTCAGGCGCGCGACCAGCGCCGGGTCGCGCAGCGCGGCCACGGCCGCGTCGTGCAGCTTCTTCTGGATGGCGGACGGCGTCTTCGCCGGAGCCACCAGGCCGAACCAGGTCATCGCAAGCTCGTTGAGATCCGGCTGGCCGAACTCCTTGAGCGTGGGCACGGAAGGCAGCGCCTCCAGCCGCTTCGGGGCGCCCACCGCGAAGGGCAGCAGCTTGCCGCTCTTGATGTGCGCGGCCGACGAGGGGTACTGGTCGATCGACACCAGGGTCTCGCCCGCCAGCGCCGCCGTCAGGGCGGGCCCCATGCCGCGGTACGGAATGTGCCGCAGCTTGATCCTGAGATCGGTGTTCATCGCCTCGATCAGCAAGTGGCTGATGGAGCCCGGGCCCGAGGAGCCCATGTTGTAGAAATCGGGCTTGGCGCGCACCTCGGCGATCACCTGCTCGAACGTGCGCCCCGGGAACGACGGATGCACCATGAACACCGAGGGCACGGTCGCCAGCATGGTGATCGGCGCGAGTTCCTTCAGCGGATCGACGCGGTTCGCCTTCAGCAGGATCGGGTTCACCGTCAGCGTGCTCACGGTGCCGATGCCGATCGTGTAGCCGTCCGCATCCGCGCGGGCCAGGGCTTCGGAGCCGATCATGCCGCCGCCGCCCGCACGGTTGTCGACCACCACCGGCTGGCCCAGCTCGACCTGCATCCTGTCGGCCACCAGCCGGGCCACGATGTCGGTCGAGCCGCCCGGCGCGAAGGGCACGATCAGCTTGACCGGTCGCTGCGGATAGCCGTCCTGCGCGGACGCCTGGAGCGCGAACGAGCCCAGCAGGACCAGGAGGGCGGCGAGCCGGCGACGTGAGGATTGCATGAGGTCGGTGGTCCGTGTAAGACGAAAGTGGGCGGATTATGTTGACGCCTTCGACCGGCTTCCAATAGATTCGCGGCCACTGCGATAAGCAAACCCGATACCCCAGGTCCGCCATGTCCAACGCGACGCCAGCCTCCTCCGTCCTCTACGCCCGGCTGGTCGCCAAGGCGCGCCTGCGGCACCTGCAGCTGCTGGTGGCCGTTGCCGATTCGGGCAGCGTGCGGCGCGCGGCCGAGCAGATCGGCATGAGCCAGCCCGCCGCCACGCAGGCGCTGGCGGACATCGAAGGCCTGCTCGCCGCGCCGTTGTTCGAGCGCCACGTGCGAGGCATGCGGCTCACGGCCGCGGGCCGCGCGGTGGTCCCGATGGCGCGCAACACGCTGAGCGCCTTGCGCGCATCGACCGACACGGTGCACGCGCTGCAGGCCGGCGCGGGCGGCGTGCTGCGTGTGGGCGCGATCACGGCCGGCGTCTCCGGGCTGCTGTGCCGGGTGCTGCCGTCGTTCGCAGCGCGCTACCCGGCCCTGCGCATCGAGGTGCTGGAGGCGCCCGGCGATCAGCTGCTGGCCGACGTGATGTCCGGCCGCGTGGACATGGCGCTGTGCCGCCGGCCGCGCGAACTGCCCGCGCCCTGCACCTTCGAGCGGCTCGCGCCGGACGTGCCCTGGATCGCGGCGGGCCGCCGGCATCCGCTCGTGCGCAAGGCCCAGCCGACGCTGGCCGATCTGCGCGCCGCGCGCTGGATGGAGCCTGTCCGGGGCATCGGCGTGCGCCGCGTCTTCGATGCGCTCTTCGACCCGCCCGACGCGCCGAAACCCGAGTTGCATCCGATCTCGACCACCTCGCTGCCGCTGGTGCTCGAGCTGCTGCGCAGCCACCGCGTGCTGACGCTGGTGCCGCGCAGCATCATCGCGCCCTTCGTCGAGTGGGGCCTGGTCGCACGCGTGCCCTACGAGTTCGGCGGCGAATTCGAGGGCCTTGGCGTGCTGCAGAGCCCGGAGAACGACAGCCCGGCCGTCGCCGCCTGCCTGGCGGCACTGCGCGAGGCCGCCCGCTCGGAAGGCCCCGCCTGAGCGGCGGCGCTCAGCGCGCCAGCACGGGCTTCAGCGCGACGCCCGTGTGCGTGCCGAGCCGCACCACCTCTTCGGGCGGCGCCGACGCGACGACGCGCCCGCCGGCGCTGCCGCCTTCGGGGCCGAGGTCGAGGATCCAGTCGGCCTCGGCGATCAGGTCGAGGTCGTGCTCGATCACCACCACGCTGTGGCCGCCGTTCACCAGACGGTGCAGCACGTGGATCAGCTTCTCGACGTCGGCCATGTGCAGGCCCACGGTCGGCTCGTCGAGCACGTACAGCGTGTGCGGCGCCTTCTGGCCGCGGCGGGTGATGTCGTCGCGCACCTTGCTGAGCTCGGTCACCAGCTTGATGCGCTGCGCCTCGCCGCCCGAGAGCGTGGGCGAGGGCTGCCCCAGCGTGAGGTAGCCCAGCCCCACGTCCTTCAGCAGCTGCAGCGGGTGGCTGATGTTGGGCATGCTCGCGAAGAACTCGACGGCCTCGTCGACTTCCATCTTCAGCACGTCGCCGATGCTCTTGCCGCGCCAGCTCACGGCCAGCGTCTCGGGGTTGAAGCGCGCGCCGTGGCACACCTCGCAGGGCACCTTCACGTCGGGCAGGAAGCTCATCTCGATGGTGCGCACGCCCGCGCCCTCGCAGCCCGGGCAGCGGCCTTCGCCGGTGTTGAAGCTGAAGCGCGCCGGGCCGTAGCCGCGGGCCTTGGCTTCGAGCGTGTCGGCGAAGAGCTTGCGGATGGTGTCCCAGAAGCCGATGTAGGTGGCCGGGCAGCTGCGCGGCGTCTTGCCGATGGGCGTCTGGTCGACCTCGAGCACGCGGTCGACGGTCTCGTAGCCCTCGACCTTGCGGCAGCCCGCCCACGCGGGACGCTTGCCGGCGGCGTCGGCGTCGCGGCCGGCCTTGGTCGAGCGCTGCGCCACGATGGCCTGCACGTTGGCCAGCAGCACGTCGCGCGCGAGCGTGGATTTGCCCGAACCGCTCACGCCGGTGACCACCACGAGGCGGCGCAGCGGCAGCGTGGCCGTCACGTCCTGCAGGTTGTGCAGGTTGGCGCCGTGCACCGTGAGCCATTCGCCGCTCTCTTCTGCCTTGGGGTCGGGCGACGGGATCAGCCGGCGCGCCTGCAGCGGATGCCGGATGGCGTCGCGCAGGTAGCGGCCGGTCTGCGAGTCGTCGGCCTTCTGGATGTCGGCGACCGTGCCCTCGGCGACCAGGCGGCCGCCGCGCTTGCCGGCGCTCGGGCCGATGTCGATGATGTGGTCGGCGCGGCGGATGGTGTCCTCGTCGTGCTCCACCACCACCAGCGTGTTGCCCTTGTCGCCGAGCTTGTGCAGCGCGTCGAGCAGGATCTGGTTGTCGCGCGCGTGCAGGCCGATGGTCGGCTCGTCGAGCACGTAGCACACGCCCTGCAGGTTGCTGCCGAGCTGCGCCGCCAGGCGGATGCGCTGCGCCTCGCCGCCCGAGAGCGTGGGCGCGCCGCGGTCCAGCGTGAGGTAGCCCAGGCCCACCTCTTCCAGGAACTCGAGCCGGCTGCGGATCTCGGGCACGAGGTCGCGCGCGATCTCGGCTTCTCGGCCGCTGAGCGCGAGCCCCTCGAACCACTGGCGCACCTCGGTCACGCTCATGCGCGCGAGTTCGGTGATGCCGATGCCGCCCGAGCCGTCGGCCGCGGTGCCGAAGCCCACGGCGCGCGCCGTGGCGTTCAGGCGCGTGCCTTCGCAGGTCGGGCAGGCCACGTCGGCCAGGTCTTCCACCTCCGGTTCGGCGAAGGTCTGCTCGCGGCCCTTGTCGTCGCCGGCCAGCACGGAGTCGTCGAACACCTTGCGCTGGTCCTTGCTGAGCTTGACGCCGGTGCCCACGCAGTCGGGGCACCAGCCGTGCTTGCTGTTGTAGCTGAACAGGCGCGGATCGAGCTCGGCATAGCTGGTGCTGCACACCGGGCAGGCGCGCAGCGTGGAGAACACGTGGACGCGGCCGATGCCGGCGGCGGACACGCCCGCCATCATCGCGGCGCGCAGCCCGTCGAGTTCGCTCAGCACGTGCACCACGCCCTTGCCGTGCTCGAGCGCCTTGGCCAGCGCCGCGCGCAGCTCGTTCTCGTTCGAGGGCAGCACGTCGAGGCTGGCCACCGGCAGCTCGATGCTGTGCTCCTTGAAGCGGTCGATGCGCGGGAAGCCGGTGGTCGGCAGGAAGTCGCCGTCCACGCGCAGGTGCGTGAAGCCGCGCGGGCGCGCCCAGTCGGCCAGCTCGGTGTACACGCCCTTGCGGTTGGTCACCAGCGGCGCGAGCAGGCCGATGTGCTGGCCCTTGAAGTTGCGCATGAGCTGCGCGGCGATGCTGTCGGGGGTCTGCGGCTGCACGGCCGCGCCGTCGTGGATGCAATGCTGGATGCCCAGCTTCACGTACAGCAGGCGCAGGAAGTGCCACACCTCGGTGGTGGTGCCCACCGTGCTCTTGCGGCCGCCGCGCGACAGGCGCTGCTCGATGGCCACCGTCGGCGGAATGCCGTACACCGCGTCCACCTCGGGCCGGCCCGCCGGCTGCACGATGCTGCGCGCGTAGGCGTTGAGCGATTCGAGGTACCGGCGCTGCCCTTCGTTGAAGAGGATGTCGAAGGCCAGCGTCGACTTGCCCGATCCGCTCACGCCCGTCACCACGCTGAACTTGCCGCGCGGAATGTCCACGCTCAGGTTCTTCAGGTTGTGCTCGCGCGCGTTGACGATCTGCACCGCATCTGCACCCGGCGCCGCCTTGGCGTTGGCGATGTAGCGGCGCGCGGCGCGCTCGGCCACCTTGTAGGCCTCGGGGCCGATGGCGAGTTCGTAGTCGGCCAGCGCGGCGCCGGTGAGCGAGGCGCGGTTCTCGCGCAGCTGCTCGGGCGTGCCCTCGGCCACCACCTGCCCGCCGCCCTCGCCGCCTTCGGGGCCGAGGTCGATGAGCCAGTCGCTCGCGCGGATCACGTCGAGGTTGTGCTCGATCACGATCAGCGAATGGCCGGCATCGAGCAGCTTGCGCAGCGCGCGCATGAGCCGCGCGATGTCGTCGAAGTGCAGGCCCGTGGTGGGCTCGTCGAACAGGAAGAGCGTGCCCTTGCGCGCCACCGACTGCTTGCTCGCGGTGGCGTTCTTCGCAGCCTCGGCCAGGAAGCCCGCGAGCTTCAGGCGCTGCGCCTCGCCGCCTGAGAGCGTGGGCACGGGCTGGCCGAGCTTGACGTAGTCCAGGCCCACGTCGGAAATGGGCTGCAGCACGCGCAGCACGTCGCGGTCGGCCTCGAACACCGCGGCCGCCTCGGCCACGGTGAGTTCGAGCACGTCGGCCACGTTGTAGCTGCGGCCCTTGCGTTCCACGCGCACTTCGAGGATCTCGGGGCGGTAGCGCTTGCCGTCGCAGTCGGGGCAGCGCAGGTACACGTCCGACAGGAACTGCATCTCGACGTGCTCGAAGCCCGAGCCGCCGCAGGTCGGGCAGCGCCCGTCGCCGGAGTTGAAGCTGAACTTGCTCGCGGTGTAGCCGCGCTGGCGCGAGAGCGTGGCCGTGGCGAAGATCTCGCGGATGGCGTCCCACGCGCCCACGTAGCTCGCGGGGTTGGAACGCGCGGTCTTGCCGATGGGCGACTGGTCGACGAACACCACGTCGCCCAGGTGGTCGGCGCCGAGCAGGCGGTCGTGCGCGCCGGGCGTCTCGGTGGCCTTGCCGAAGTGGCGCATCAGCGCGGGCGCCAGCACGTCCTGGATGAGCGTGGACTTGCCCGAGCCGCTCACGCCGGTCACGCACACCAGGCGCGCCAGCGGGAACTCGACCGTCACGTTCTTCAGGTTGTGCTCGCGCACGCCTTCGAGGATGAGCCGGTGCGTGTTCTCGCTCACCAGCCGCTTGAAGCCCATGCCGATCTTCTTGCGACCGCCCAGGTACAGGCCGGTGAGCGTGTCGGCGTCGCGCAGCTGGTCGGTGGTGCCGTCGAACACCACCTGCCCGCCGCGCGCGCCGGGGCCCGGGCCCATGTCGATCACGCGGTCGGCGGCCAGCATCACGGCCGGGTCGTGCTCGACCACCACCAGCGTGTTGCCCGCGTCGCGCAGGCGCAGCATGGCCTCGGTGATGCGGTTCATGTCGCGCGGGTGCAGGCCGATGCTGGGCTCGTCGAGCACGAAGAGCGTGTTGACCAGCGAGGTGCCCAGCGCCGTGGTCAGGTTGATGCGCTGCACCTCGCCGCCGCTGAGCGTGCGGCTCTGTCGGTCGAGCGTGAGGTAGCCGATGCCCACGTCGTGCAGGTAGCGCAGGCGGGTGGTGATTTCTTCGTGGAGCAGCTTGAGCGCCTGGGTTTCACCCTCACCCCTGCCCTCTCCCGCAAGCGGGAGAGGGAGCGATGCGGAATCCTCGGCCGGCTGTTCGGTCTTGCCCCCTCTCCCGCTTGCGGGAGAGGGTTGGGGTGAGGGCTGCTGCCGATCGAAAAACTGCCGCAGCCGCTCGATCGGCAGCAGCATCAGGTCATGCAGGCACAGCCCCGGCAGCGCTTCCAGCTGCGCGCGCGTCCACTTCGCGCCGGTCGGCATGAAGCGCTTCTCGGGCGGCAGGACGGCGTCGGCGTCTTCCTTGCTGCCGATGCGCCACAGCAGGCTCTCGAGCTTGAGGCGCGCGCCGCTGCAGGTGGGGCACGGCGTGTAGCTGCGGTACTTGGACAGCAGCACGCGGATGTGCATCTTGTACGCCTTGCTCTCCAGGTAGCCGAAGAAGCGGCGCACGCCGTACCACTGCTTGTTCCAGTTGCCTTCCTTGTAGTTGGGCGTGCCCTCGATCACCCAGTGCTTCTGCTCGTCGGTGAGCTTGTTCCAGGGCGTGTCGCGCGGGATGCCGGCCGCCTCCGCGTGGCGCATGAGGTCGTCCTGCGCCTCCTTCCAGGCGGGCGTCTGGATGGTCTTGATGGCGCCGGCGCGCAGCGTGAGCTTGTCGTTCGGAATGACCAGGCCCAGGTCGACGCCGATGACGCGGCCGAAGCCGCGGCAGGTGTCGCAGGCGCCCACGGCCGAGTTGAACGAGAACATCGACGGGATCGGGTCGGCGTAGCGGATGTCGCTCTCGGGGCAGTGCAGGCCGGTGGAGAACTTCCACACGTCGGTCACTGCGTTCTCTTCCGAGCCGGAGGCGTGCACCGTGACGCGCCCGCTGCCGCGCTTGAGCGCCACTTCGATGGCTTCCACCACGCGCGAGCGCTCGGCGCCGGACGCACGGAAGCGGTCGGCCACCACGTCGAGCACCTTGCGCGGACCGGTGGGCGTGGCCACCTCGCGCTCGGACTGCACGCGCGTGAAGCCGCTGGCGGAGAGCCACTGCGTGACTTCCTCGGCCGTGGTGCTCGCGGGCAGCTCGACCGGGAAGGTGACGACCAGGCGCGGATCGCCCGCAGCGGCCGCGCGCTCGACGATCTGCGCGTAGATGCTGTCGGGCGAATCGTGGCGCACCGGCAGCGCGGTCTCGCGGTCGAACAGGTTGGCCGCGCGCGCGAAGAGCAGCTTCAGGTGGTCGTTCAGCTCGGTCATCGTGCCGACCGTGGAGCGCGAGGAGCGCACGGGGTTGGTCTGGTCGATGGCGATGGCGGGCGGCACGCCTTCCACCTTGTCGACGGCCGGCTTGTCCATGCGGTCGAGGAACTGGCGCGCGTAGGCGGAGAAGGTCTCCACGTAGCGCCGCTGGCCTTCGGCATAAAGGGTGTCGAAGACGAGGCTCGACTTGCCCGAGCCGCTGGGCCCGGTGACCACCGTCATTTCGCCTGTGCGGATGTCGAGATCGAGGTTCTGGAGGTTGTGCTGGCGCGCGCCGCGAATCCGGATGGAGCCCTGTGTCATGAGTGCCTTGGGGGGTGGGGCAAACATTCTAGGGAGTGCCTCGTGACGGGTTTGCGCACTACGTCACAAGGTCGGTGGCTGCGCAGGGGTTTGTCCGGATGGAGTTAAAAACACTTTCAGAAACAAATAGCACATTTGTTTTCACGTTCGCCCGGCCGGGCGCCAGCATTGCTTCGAAAGGACTCCATGACGAAAACGCGCACGCTCTGCGCCGCCGCCCTGCTGGCCTTCAGCGCCCTGGGGGCGTCTGCCCAGATCCTGATCGGCCAGACCGCCGGCATGACCGGCTCGGTGGCCGCGAGCGTGAACGAGACCATCGGCGGCGCGAACCTGGTGATCGACGCGGTCAACGCGCAGGGCGGCATCCATGGCGAGAAGATCGAAGTGCTGCGCATGGACGACGGCTTCGACGTGAAGCGCGCCAGCGAGAACGCACGCGTGCTGATCGAGGAGAAGAAGGTGCTGGCGCTCTTCATGAGCCGCGGCACGCCGCACTCGCAGGCGATCATTCCCTGGCTCGACAAGAACGACGTGGCGCTCATCGGCCCTTCCACCGGCGCGATGGTGCTGCACAAGCCGCTGCAGAAGCACGTGTTCAACGTGCGCGCCACCTACCAGCGCGAAGCCGAGAAGGCCGTGCAGCACCTGCTGACCATCGGCCTCACGCGCATCGCGGTGGTGCACGTGACCGACTCCTTCGGCACCGACGCGCTCGAAGGCGCGATGACCGGCTTCAGCAAGGGCAACGCCAAGCCGACCGTGATCATCCCGGCCGACCGCGACAAGCCCGACTACAAGACCATCGTGCCCGCCATCAAGGGCGCCGACGCGCAGGCCGTGGTGTGGATCGGCTCCGGCGTGGCCGTGGTCGACGGCATCAAGGCGCTGCGCGCCGCGGGCTCGGCCGCGCAGGTGGTCACGCTGTCGAACAACGCCTCCTCGGGCTTCATCAAGCAGCTCGGCGACGCGAGCCGCGGCGTGATCGTGACGCAGGTGTTTCCCAACGAGCGCTCGCTGGGCCATCCGATGGTGAAGGAAGCCCTGGCTCTCGCGCAGGCCAAGGGCCAATCGGAACTGTCGCCGGCCGCGCTCGAAGGCTTCGCCTCGGCCAAGGTGCTGGTGGAGGCGCTGCGCCGCGCCGGCCCCAAGCCCACGCGCGCCAGGATGGTGGCCGCCCTCGACAGCCTGCGCGGCTACGACCTGGGCGGCGGGCTGGAGGTGAGCTATTCGCCCACCGACCACAGCGGCATCGATTTCGCGGACCTCTCGATCATCAGCGACGGTCGCTTCAAGCGTTGAGTCCCCGCCCCGAGAGGGGCGAGTTTGAACGGCCCGCCGGCACAACCGGCGGGCCGCTTTTTTTCCGGGCGCTGGAAACCTTGGTTTGACAGGGTTTGCGCGAGCTAGCGAGACGTGACGTTCAGCAACACATTACACAGTTTCTGACAGAGGCGACCGCTTCCTGGAAAGGCTTTGCTCGATGAAGAAGACGTTCACGTCCTGCGCCGCTGCGCTGTTCCTGGCCATGATGGCGCCGGGGGCGGCGGCCCAGATCCTGATCGGCCAGTCGGCCGACCTCTCGGGCCCCGTGGCGGCCAGCGTCAAGGAAACCATCATGGGCTCGCAGCTGGTCATCGACCAGGTCAACGCCCAGGGCGGCATCAACGGCGAGCAGATCGAGGTCATCCGCATGGACGACGGTCTCGACGCCAAGCGCTCGCTGGAGAACACGCGCGTGCTCATCGAGGACAAGAAGGTCGTCGCGCTGCTGCTGAACCGCGGCACGCCCAACACGCTCGCGGTGATCCCGCTGCTCGACAAGTACGGGGTGGCGCTGGTCGGCCCCTCCACCGGCGCGATGGCGCTGCACAAGCCGCTGCAGAAGAACATCTTCAACGTGCGCTCCACCTACCAGCGCGAGGCAGAGAAGGCGGTGCAGCACCTGCAGACCACCGGCATCCAGCGCATCGCCGTCGTTCAGGCCGACGACTCCTTCGGCAAGGACGCGATGGAAGGCGCGAACAAGGGCTTCGAGAAGGCCAACCTGAAGCCGGCCGTGGTGGCGCTGGCCGACCGCAACAAGCCCGACTACGCGGCCATCGTCCCGCAACTCACCAAGGCCAACGCGCAGGCGGTGCTGTGGATCGGCTCGGGCACGGCCGTGACCGACGGCGTGAAGGCGCTGCGTGCTGCCGGCTCGGCGGCGCAGATCATCACGCTGTCGAACAACGCGGCCTCGGGCTTCATCAAGGAACTGGGCTCGGCCAGCGCGGGCGTGATCATCACGCAGGTGCTGCCCTACGAGCGCTCCTTCGGCCATCCGCTCATCAAGGAAGCGTTGGCGCTGGCCAAGGCCAAGGGCCAGAACGAGCTCTCGCCCGCGCTGCTCGAAGGCTTCGTCGCCACGAAGGTGATGGTGGAGGCTCTGCGCCGCACGGGGCCGAAGCCCACGCGCGCGAAGCTGATCGCCACGCTGAATGCCTTCCAGTACGACGTGGGCGGCGGGCTCGACATCAGCTACTCGCCGACCGACCACACCGGCATCGACTACGTAGACCTGTCGATCGTCAGCGACGGCAAGTTCAAGAGATAGGCTCGCCCGGCCTCACTTCGGCGCGGCGGCGGGCGCGGGTTCGTGCGTGGTGGTGTCGCCACCATGCTTCTCGCCCGACATGTCGACCTTGTCACCGGCCTTCGAGATCACGTACAGGGCAATGGCGGCGAAGATGACGAAGCCGACGACGAGTTTCCACATGGGTTTTGTCTCCTGGATGGTTCAAGAAAAAGGCCTCATGCGGTCGGCATGAAGCCTCTTTGTTGAACGGAGGGCGGCGCCCTCCTGCCTGTTCTTCGGCGACGGTCAGTCGTTAGCGTAGATGTCCACGTCCTTCGTCTCGCGGATGAACAGCGTGCCCACCACCAGCGTGATGCCGGCGATGATGATCGGATACCACAGGCCGTTGAACATGTTGCCGGTCGAGGCCACGATGGCGAAGGCGGTGGTCGGCAGCAGGCCGCCGAACCAGCCGTTGCCGATGTGGTAGGGCAGGCTCATCGAGGTGTAGCGGATGCGCGTGGGGAAGAGCTCCACCAGCATCGCGGCGATCGGGCCGTAGACCATGGTCACCAGCAGCACCAGCCAGAACAGCAGCACCACCGTCAGCACCTTGTTCATCTTCGCGGGGTCGGCCTTGGCCGGGTAGCCGGCGATCTTCAGGTCTTCGGCCACGCCCTTCTTGAAGGCGGCGATTTCCTTGACGGAGTTCTCGTCGAACTTCGAATTCACGACGTTGCCGACGGGTGCCTCGACCGACTTGTCGCCGATCTTCACGATGGCCTTCGAACCCGGCGCGCCGGCCACGTTCTCATAGCTCACCGAGTTCTGAACCAGGTAGCGCTTGGCGATGTCGCACGAGCTCTTGAAGTCGATCTCGCGAGCCACCGGGTTGCCCTGGAAGGAGCAGGTCGCCGGGTCCGCCGTCACCGTCACGCCGGCGGTGGCCTGTGCGCGGGCCAGGTCGGGGTTGGCGGCTTCGGTCAGCATCTTGAAGACCGGGAAGTAGGTGACCACGGCCAGCAGGCAGCCGGCCATGATGATCGGCTTGCGGCCGATCTTGTCCGACAGCGTGCCGAACACCACGAAGAAGGGCGTGCCCAGCAGCAGCGCGGCGGCGATCATCAGGTTGGCCGTGGTGGCGTCGACCTTCAGCTGCGCCGTCAGGAAGAAGAGCGCGTAGAACTGGCCCGAGTACCAGACCACCGCCTGGCCGGCCGTCAGGCCCACCAGCGCCAGGATCACGATCTTCAGGTTCTTCCACTGGCCGAAGGATTCGGCCAGAGGCGCCTTGGAGGTCTTGCCCTCGGCCTTCATCTTCTGGAAGGCGGGCGACTCGGACAGCGTCAGGCGGATCCACACCGAGATGCCCAGCAGCAGGATCGACACCAGGAACGGAACGCGCCAGCCCCAGTCGTTGAAGGCCGCCTCGCCCATGAACTCGCGCACGCCCAGGATCACCAGCAGGCTCAGGAACAGGCCGAGCGTGGCGGTGGTCTGGATCCACGAGGTGTAGGCGCCGCGCTTGCCGTGCGGCGCGTGCTCGGCCACGTAGGTGGCGGCACCGCCGTACTCGCCGCCGAGCGCGAGGCCCTGCAGCATGCGCAGCGCGATCAGGATCACCGGCGCCGCGACGCCGATGGTCGCGTAGCTGGGCAGCAGGCCGACGATGAAGGTCGACAGGCCCATGATCAGGATCGTCACCAGGAAGGTGTACTTGCGACCGATCATGTCGCCCAGCCGGCCGAACACGATGGCGCCGAACGGACGCACCAGGAAGCCGGCGGCGAAGGCCAGCAGCGCGAAGATGAAGGCGGCGCCCGCATCCAGGCCGCTGAAGAACTGCTTCGCGATGATCGCGGCCAGCGAACCGTAGAGGTAGAAGTCGTACCACTCGAACACGGTGCCCAGCGAGGAGGCGAAGATGACTTTCTTCTCCTCCGAGGACATGGGCCGGGGGGCCGGGTGCGGCACTCCCCTCGAATCTAGTGTGGCTGCCATTGGTCGTCTCCTGTGTGTATGCGTTCATTCGTTCCCGGAATCCGGGACCGTGCGGCATTCTTGGAGGCGCGACTGACCCGAGCCTTTCGCGAAACTGAACCGGCGCTTACGGTTTAGGGTGAAACCCGCGCAGCACGTTTCAGCCTGTAAGAAATCGGGGCGCTTTTCCGGCGCCCGCGGGTTTGTACTCAGCCCTGTTTGCTGCTGCGCAGCAAGGCCGGGCGCTGGTCCGCCGAAGCCCACTCGGGGCCGTCGAACCACGCATCGCCCGACAGGTAGGCGCGCAGCATCTGCAGGCCGTCGAAGCCCCAGAACAGGCGGCCGTCGACCACGTAGGTCGGCGTGCCGAACACGCCCTGGCGCAGGGCCTCTTCGGTGTTGCGCTTGAGCAGGGCCTTGCTCTCCTCGCTGTTCGCGTCGCGCTTCGGCCCGAGCTGCGCGGTGAGCGCGGCGAGCCGCGCGGGGTCGCCCGCTTCCTCGCCGCCGCGCCACACGTGGCGGAAGATGGTCTCGGCCACGAGGCGGCTGATGGTGCCGTCGTCGCCCGTGGATACCGCCAGCCGCAGGTGCGCCAGCGGGTTGTAAGGATGCGAGGCCGGCATCCGGATCTCTATGCCGTGCGTGTGGCCCAGCCAGAGCACGTGGCGGTAGGTCCAGCTGCGCTTCGACGGAATCTCCGCCGGGCCGAGCTGGCCGTGCTGCTTGAGCAGCGCGCCAAGCAGCACCGGCCTGTAGGCCACGCTGTAGCTCAGGCCCTCGAGCGCTTCGGGCAGGTGCTCGAAGGCGAGGTGCGCGTAGGGCGAGATGAAGTCGAGATGGAAGTCGATGTGCTTCATGGGCTGCTGTCTCCTGGGTTCGCCGCGGGCACGCGCCAGATGCCGGCCTTCGCCCGCAACTCTATCGCCCGCCACACGTGGCGCCGGGTCTCGTCTTCCATCCTGCTCCAGCCCGCGATCTCGGGGATGGTGCGCAGGCAGCCTTCGCAGAAGCCGCTCAGGCGATCCATGCGGCACACCGAGCAGCACGGCGAAGGCACATCGCCCGCCGCGGCCTGCACCGCCACGGCGCGTTCGGCCAGCGTCTCGGCTTCCGCGAAATTCACACCACGTCGGCCACCGGCGCGCCGGTGAGCTTCTCGAGGTCGTGCGGGCGCAGCTGGAACACCGCGTGCGGGTGGCCGGCTGCCGCCCAGATCTCCTCGAAGCGGAAGAGCTCGCGGTCGATCAGCACCACGGGCGGCGTCAGGTGGCCCACGGGCGACACGCCGCCGATGGTGAAGCCGGTGCGCGACTTCACGAAGTCGGCGTCGGCGCGGCCGGTCTTGCCGACCAGCGCGTCGACCTTCTTCTCGTCCACGCGCTTGTCGCCCGAGGTGATGACCAGCACCGCCGACTCGTCGCTCTTGCGCCGGAAGATGATGCTCTTGGCGATCTGCCCGACCGCGATGCCGAGCGCGTCGGCCGCCTGCTGCGCGGTGCGGCAGGCGTCGTCGAGCATGCGTGGGGAGTGGGGGTGGCCGGCATCCTGCAGGGCGCGGGAAACGCGCTGGACGCCTTCGGGGAGGTTATGGAGTTCGGATCCGCACATGATGGCTTCGAATCTATCAGGCTGCCGGGCCGTGGGCGCGGGCTCCGTCAGGCGCTGCGCTTGAACAGGAACAGCATCGCGCCCATCGCCATCAGCACGCCGCCGAAGACGCGGTTCTGCGCGCGCCGTGCGCGCACGCTGCGCAGCATGCCCTGCAGCCGCGCGGCCAGCCAGGCATAGCCGTGCATCACGGTCACGTCGACCATCACCGTGGTGGCCAGCAGCACCAGCAGCTGCAGCCACAGGGGCCGCGTCGGCTGGATGAACTGCGGCAGCACCGCAGCCATGAAGACAATGCCCTTGGGGTTGGTCACGTTGGTGAGGAAGCCGCGCAGCACGCGCTGCGGTGCCGTGAGGTCGGGTTCAGCCGCCTGCGTCGCGCCGCCCTCGATCTTCGCGACGGGCGCACGCCACTGGCGCCAGCCCAGCCACAGCAGATAGCACGCGCCCACCACCTTGACGACCAGGAACGCGCTGGCCGAGGCGGTGAGCACCGCACCCACGCCAAGGCCGGCCACCAGCAGGATCACCGCGAGCCCCAGCTGCAGCCCCACGATGGTCGCCGTGGTGCGCCGCACGCCGTAGCTGAGCCCGTGGCTCATGCTGAGCACCGCGCCCGAACCGGGCGACACCGCGATGACGCAACTGGCCACCAGGAATGCAAGCCACACATGCAGATCCACTGACTACTCCCGCTTATCTATCTGTTCGATTCAGCGCTTCAGCCGGCCCGCTTGGTGCGGATGGCCTTCGAGGCGCGCGAGTTCGGCTCGCGGCCCAGCGCCTCGCTGATGTAGACGCCCGCGTCGATCAGCCTGTCGAGATCGATGCCGGTCTCGATGCCCATGCCGTGCAGCATGTAGACCACGTCCTCGGTCGCCACGTTGCCGGTCGCGCCCTTGGCATAGGGGCAGCCGCCCAGGCCGGCCGAGGACGACTGGAAGTTCCACACGCCCAGTTCGAGCGCCGCGAGCGTGTTGGCGAGCGCCTGCCCGTAGGTGTCGTGGAAGTGGCCGGAAATGGCGTCGACGCCGAAGTGCGCCAGCGTGGCTTCCATCGCGGCCTGCACCTTGCGCGGCGTGCCCACGCCGATGGTGTCGGCCACGTCCACGCGCTGCACGCCGATGCCCTTCATCAGCTGCGCGAGGTAGCCGACCTTGGCCGGCGCGATCTCGCCTTCATAGGGGCAGCCGACCGTGCACGACATCGCGCCGCGCACACGGATGCCCTTCTCGAGCGCCGCCGCCACCACCGGTGCGAAGCGCTCGATGCTCTCGGCGATGGAGCAGTTGATGTTCTTCTGGCTGAAGGCCTCGCTGGCGGCGCCGAACACCACGATCTCGTCGGGCCACTCCTCGCGCGGCGCGGCGATGGCCGCCTCGAAGCCCTTCATGTTGGGCGTGAGCACCGAATAGAGCACGCCGGGCTTGCGGCCGATGCCGTGCATCACCTCGGCGTTGTCGGCCATCTGCGGCACCCACTTGGGGCTCACGAAGCTGGTGACCTCGATCTCCTTCAGGCCCGCGTCCTGCAGGCGGTGCACGAGGCCGATCTTCACTTCGGCGGACACGGGCTGCTTTTCGTTCTGCAGGCCGTCGCGCGGGCCGACGTCGACGAGCCTGACTTGGGTGGGGAGTTTCATGGGATGTCTCTTGTATCGCTGGAGGATGGAAGACCGCCTTCGATTGTCGGCCACATGGAAATCCCCTGCCTGGTACAGAAGCCGGGGAAGGTAGCAATGCGCGCCTGCGAGGTTGCAAATGGCGCCAGGCGATCGGTGCTAGGCTGTTTCCCTCTGCTCGAAGCCGTCGGGCGGGGCCTGGGCCGCGATGGCACCGGCCGGATCGCCAACGTCGACCGCATCGACGCGCGCGCCTTCCGGCCCCTGGCGCGCCCAGCGGATCAGCTCTTCCACCGCAGAAGCCTCACCGGCCACGAGCGCCTCGACGCTGCCGTCGCGCCGGTTGCGCACCCAGCCGCGCACACGCAGGCGCTTCGCCGCCTGCACCATCGACCAGCGATAGCCCACGCCCTGCACGAGGCCGCGGATGGCGAGATGGCGGGCGACGGTGTTCATGGCTCCAGAGAGATCAGTACGACTTGGGCAGCCCCAGCGCCTTCTCGGCGATGAAGTTCAGGATCATCTGTGGGCTGACGGGCGCGATGCGCGGGATGTAGCTCTCGCGCAGCAGCCGCTCCACATGGTATTCCTTCGCGTAGCCCATGCCGCCGAGCGTGAGCACCGCGTTCTGGCAGGCATCGTGCGCCGCCTCGGCCGCGAGGTACTTGGCGGCGTTGGCCTCGATGCCGCAGGGCTCGCCCGCGTCGTAGAGCGTGGCGGCCTTCAGCATCATCAGGTCGGCCGCCTCCAGGTTGGCCCAGGCGCGCGCCAGCGGATGCGCCACGCCCTGGTTCTGGCCGATGGGCCGGCCGAACACGACGCGCTCCTGTGCGTACTGCGAAGCGATGCGCAGCGCCGCGCGGCCGATGCCGATGGCTTCCGCCGCGATCAATATGCGCTCGGGGTTGAGGCCATGCAGGATGTATTCGAAGCCCCTGCCCTCCTCGCCGATGCGGTCTTCCTCGGGCACCTCGAGCCCGTCGATGAAGAGCATGTTGGAGTCCACCGCCGCGCGGCCCAGCTTGTGGATCTCGCGCACCTCGACGCGGGCGCGGTCCAGCGGCGTGTAGAACAGCGTGAGGCCCTGCGTGGGCTTCTTCACCTGGTCGAGCGGCGTGGTGCGCGTGAGGATCAGCATGCGGTCGGCCACCTGCGCGGTCGAGATCCAGATCTTGCGCCCGTGCAGCACGTAGCCGCCTTCGGGCTGGCGCACGGCCTGGGTCTTGAGGCTGGTGGTGTCGAGCCCCGCGTCGGGCTCGGTGACTGCGAAGCAGGCCTTCTCGGTGCCCGCGATCAGCGGCGGCAGGAAGCGCTGGCGTTGCTCCTCGCTGCCGAACACCACCACCGGGTTGAGCCCGAAGATGTTCATGTGCACCGACGACGCACCCGACATGCCCGCGCCCGATGCGCTGATGGCGCGCATCATCAGCGCCGCCTCGGTGATGCCCAGCCCCGCGCCGCCCTGCGCCTCGGGCATGGCGATGCCGAGCCAGCCGCTCTCGGCCACGGCGCGGTGGAACTCGTGCGGGAACACGGCGCGGTCGTCGTGGTCGCGCCAGTAGTCGATGGGAAAGTCCTCGCAGAGGCGTTCGATGGCGGCGACCAGCGAGCGCTGGTCTTCGTTCAAGGAGAAATTCATTCTTCGCTGTCTTTCGTGGGTTCAGGTTGCAGCGTGACGCCGCCTTCGAGCATGCGGGCGATGGCCTCTTCGCCGTAGCCCGCTTCTCGCAGCAGCTCCACGCTCTGCTCGCCGATGCGCGGCGCGGGGCGGCGGATGGCGGCTGGCGTGGCGCTGTAGCGGCCGACCGGGGCGAGCGTGCGGATGCGGCCCTCGCTCGGGTGGTCGAGTTCGGGATAGAAGCCGACGGCGCGCAGGTGCGGGTCGTCGAGCAGGCTTTCGGTGCTGTGCAGGCGCGCGACCGGGATGTCGGCGGCGGACAGCGCGGCAAACCATTCGTCGCTGGTGCGCGTGGCCATCACCTCGGCCACGAAGGCATACACCGCGCCGATGTTCGCGGCGCGCGCGGTGTGCGTGCCGAACATCGGCGAGCCGCGCAGTTCGGGCCGGCCGATCACGTCGAAGAAGGCCTGCCAGTGCTTGTCGTTGTAGATCAGCACGCTGAGGTAGCCGTCGGCCGTGGCGTAGGGCTTGCGGTGCGGCGCGAGCAGGCGCGCGTAGCCGGTGGGCCCCAGCGGCGGCTCGAAGCTGTGGCCGCCGAGGTGGTCGCCCATCACGAACTGCGACAGCGCCTCGAACATCGGCACCTCCACGGCCTGGCCCTTGCCGGTGCGCTGGGCATGCAGCACGGCCGCGAGCAGCGCGATGGCGGCCTGCAGCCCCACCGCGCGGTCGGCCAGCGTGACGGGCGCGTAGCGCGGCGCGCTGCCGCTCTGCTGCGCGAAGAGGGAGGCCACGCCGGCCGCGCCCTGGATCAGGTCGTCGTAGGCAGGCTTGCCCGCATACGGCCCCTGCTCGCCATAGCCGAATGCGCCGAGGTAGACGATCTTCGGGTTCACCGCCGACACCGCCTCGTAGCCCAGCCCGAGCCGCGCCATCGCCTGCGGCCGCGTGTTGTAGATCAGCGCGTCGCAGCCCGCTGCGAGCCGCAGGCAGGCCTCGCGGCCCTCGGGCTGCTTGAGGTCGAGCACGATGGAGCGCTTGTTGCGGTTGAGGTGCATCGCCATCGCGCCCATGCCCGGGTTGCGCATCGGGCCGACGGCGCGCAGGTTGTCGCCGCCGGGCGGCTCGACCTTGATGACGTCGGCGCCCAGGTCGCCCAGCGTCTGGGTGGCATAGGGGCCCATCACCACGGCCGTGAGGTCGAGGATGCGGATGCCCTGGAGAGGTCCGGAGGAGTTCATGTCTTCGCTCCTTCCCCCTCTGGGGGAAGGCTGGGATGGGGGCAGGCAGAGCGCCAGGTGGGGACGCCGCGTGCCCCCACCCCTGCCCTCCCCCAGCGGGGGAGGGGGAAACTCAGATCGCTCATTCGGGCTGTATCCCCGCGGCCTGGATCAGCTTCTTCCACTTCGCCAGCTCCGAGACGGTGAACGCGCCCAGCTCTTCCGGCGTGCTGCCGAAGGCGTCGAAGCCCAGCTTCGCCACGCGCTCGCGGAACACCGGGCCGTTCGCCATGTCGGCCAGCACCTTGTTGAGCTTCAGCACGATGTCCCGCGGCGTGCCCGCCGGCGCGAACACGCCGTTCCACGAGGTGATGTCGAAGCCCTTGAGTTCGGGCGTGTCGGCCAGCGGCGGCAGTTCGGGAAAGAGCTTGGTGCGCTCCTGCGTAGTGACGGCGATTGCCCGCATCTTGCCGGCCTTCACCGTGGCCAGGCCCGCCGCGAGGTCGACCACCATCATCGACACCTGCCCGCCGATCAGGTCGGCGATGGCCGGCGGCGTGCTCTTGTAGGGCACGTGCAGCATCGGCACGCCGCTCATGCGCGAGAGCGTGGCGCCGCTCACGATGCCGGTGCTGTTGCCGCTCGCGTAGGTCAGCTTGCCGGGATGCGCGCGGCCCCAGGCCAGCAGCTCGGCCACGCTCTTCACGGGCAGGTCGTTGTTCACCACCAGCATGAAGGGCAGGTTGCCCATGCGGCTGACGGGCGCGAAGTCTTTCACCGGGTCGTAGGGCAGCGACTTCATCAGGCTCGGGTTGGCCGAGTGCGTGGTGTTGGTGGTCATGAACAGCGTGTAGCCGTCGGGCGCCGCCTTGGCGACGTACTCGGCCGCAATCACGCCGTTGGCGCCCGCCCTGTTGTCGATGATGACCGAGGCCTTGAGCGCATCGCCGAGCATCTGTCCCGCGATGCGCGCCACCGCGTCGGTGCCGCTGCCTGCGGCGAAGGGCACGACGATGCGTATGGGCTGCTTCGGATAGCCGTCCTGCGCGAAGGCCCAGGGCATGGCGCCCGCGAGGCCCGCGGCGGCGCCGATGGAAATGAAACGGCGACGGTTCGCCATCGCGGCCGGTTGCCCGGTCGCGTTCTTGGTTGTCTGCATTTGCTTTGTCTCCGGTTGTTGTTACGTCAGGGCCGGATCACGCGCTCCGGCGATTCCTCGTAGGGCGGGCTGTAGATCACCAGCACGCGCACCGGCTCGTCGCTCACCACGGTGAAGGTGTGCATCGCTTCGGCGGGAAAGAAGCAGCTGTCGCCCGGGTGCAGCTCCTGCCGCTGGCCACCCACTTCGGCGACCGCGCGGCCTTCGAGCATGTAGCAGACCTGCTCGATGCCAGGGTGCGCGTGCGGCAGCGCGCCCTTGCCCTTCTGGATGTGGCCCACCAGCACTTCGAGCTGCTTCGCGCCCACGGTCTCGGGGCCGATCAGCCGCTTGTTCAGCGTGCCGGTGTGGTTGGCGGGGTGGTAGCCGGCGATCTCGGCCTCGCGGACGAAATAGCGGGGGGCTGCTGCTGTCGTTGCTGTCATCGGGGGCTTTCGTTCTTGGGTTCGATGGCGAGGCAGGCCGAGCGCAGCATCGCGGCGATCTCCTCGATGCGCGCCTCCATGCGGTAGCGCGGCCCTGCGACGGAGATGGCGTAGGCCTCGCCGCCGATGCGCAGCGGCCAGGCGAGGCCGATCAGGTCGGGAATGCTCTCGCCGAGGTTGCCGTACCAGCCGCGCGTGGCGGAGCGCTGCAGCTCGGCCTCGATGGCGTCGGCGGTAGTGAGCGTGGCGTCGGTCAGCGGCGCGAGCGTCGCGCCTTCGAGCAGCCGGCGGCGCTCGTCCGGGTCCAGCGTTGAAAGCAGCGCGCGGCCGATGGAGTTGGCGTAGGCCGGGCGCGTTTCGCCCGACTCGGCCGTGTAGCGGATGCTCTGCGGCGCGCTCAGCACTTCCAGGTACACCACCTGCCCCGCGTCGCGGAACTTGCCGAACACCACCGTCTCGCGCGCCGCGTCGCGCAGCTCCTCCAGCGTGGCCTTCACCCGGTCGAGCACCGGGTCGTGGGCGGCGATGACCTGCGCCATCGCCAGCAGCCGGCCGGTGGGGTAGTAGCCCTGGCGGCGGCCGGTCTCGTACATGTAGCCCTGCTCCTCGAGCGTGCGGATCAGGCCCAGGCAGCTCGACACCGGCATGTCGAGCAGGCGCGCCATCTCCGAAAGGGCCAGCGGCTGCTTCTCGCGGGCGAAGAGTTCGACGATCTCGATCACCCGAAACGCGGTTTTCACAGTCATGAAAATATTTTCATACTTGTGAAAAATCAGTGTTTCAGGGTTTCCCCTGCCCGCGATGCACTCCGGCGGGCCCGGAGAGGGGACGCCCCCGCCGTCAGTAGCCGCGCACCGGATCGACCACGCCGGCGATCGGCAGCCCCTGCTCCATCGCGCGGATCTTCCCGGCGATCTGCGCGATGGACTCTTCGCGCAACGTGCGTGCCGAGCCGTGCGGCGTCACGGTGATCTTCGGATGGCGCCAGAAGGCGTGGTCGGCGGGCAGCGGCTCGACCTGGAATACGTCCAGCGTCGCGCCCGCGAGCCGGCCGGCGTCGAGCATCGGAATCAGGTCGTCTTCCACCAGGTGGCCGCCGCGCGCGATGCTGATGAGGTAGCCCTCGGGCTTCAGCTTGCCCAGCGTGTCGCGGTTGAGGATGCCGCGCGTCGCATCGGTCAGCGGCAGCAGGTTGACCAGCACGCGCGTGGACGAGAGGAACTCGTCGAACTGCGCCTCGCCGCTGAACACGCGCACGCCCTCGATCTCCTTCGGCGAGCGGCTCCACCCCAGCACCGGGAACTCGAACTGCGCCACGGCCTTCGCCACGCGCTCGCCGAGCACGCCCAGGCCCATGATGCCCACCGGAAAGTCGCGCCGCATCCTCGGCTTGCGGTAGCTCCACTTGCCCTCGCGCGCGTCGGCCTCGTAGGCGTCGAATTCGCGGAAATGGCGAATGAGCGTGTGGCACACGTACTCCGCCATCTGCACCGACATGCCTGCATCGTCGAGCCGCACGATGCGCGTGTGCGCCGGCACCTTCAGCTTGAGCAGCGCATCGACGCCCGCGCCGATGTTGAAGATGCCGCGCAGCTTCGGCTGCTCGTCGAGGAACTCCTGCGGCGGCGCCCACACCACGGCATGGTCGGCCTGCGGCGCGCCGGGCTTCCAGGCTTCGATGACGGCATCGGGGAGTTCGGCCTTCAGGCCTTCGATCCAGGGGTCTGGGCGGTTGTCGGTGAGGTAGACGGTGATTCGCATGGGCACGCATCTTAGGTCGCGCCCGCGTCGCCATCGGCTTGTGCGGGCACTGGCCATCTCCTATCCTCGAACGCCCACCTCAGGAGACTCTTGGAATGATCAAGTTCAGCGTGATGTACCCCCACACCCCCGGCGCACGGTTCGATCACGACTACTACCGCGACAAGCACATGCCCATGATCAAGGCCCGCATGGGCGACGCATGCCTCTCGTACACCATCGACAAGGGCCTGTCCGGCGGCGCGCCGGGCTCCGCGCCCACCTACGTCGCCATGTGCCACGTGTTCGCCGAATCGGTCGAATCCTTCCTGAAGGCCTTCGGCCCGCACCAGAAGGAGGTCAGGGACGACGTGAAGAACTACACCGACATCGTGCCGCTGACGCAGATCAGCGAAGTGGTGGTGGGCTGACCGAAAGAGCCCTGACGCGGCCTCAGCGCGGCGGCCGCTCCAGCGCCACCCAGCGCTGCACCGACGGCCGCTGCCACTGCCTGTCGGCATAGGACGCCAGCCGCTGCGGCACGGCGTCGCCGTTCATCACCAGGCGATTGAGCATCAGCGCCAGGTCGACGTCGGCGATCGACCAGTCGCCGAACAAGTTTTCCGCGCCTTCCGGCAGCAGCGCCTGCGCGACCTGGAAGAGCGTCTGCGCCGCGCGGTGCGCGGCCGCCGACAGTGGCGCGCCCGCCGGAGCGTAGAAGATCACCTCCGTGGAGCGTTCCTGCCGCACCGGCATGAGGTCGCTGCGAAGCCAGGCCTGCAGCTGGCGCGCACGGGCGCGGGCACGGGGTTCGGAGGGATACAGCGCCGTCCCGGCGAAGGTCTCGTCGATGTACTCGGTGATGGCGGACGATTCGGAAAGCGCGAAATCTCCATGCACCAGCGTCGGCACGCGCTGGGTCAAGGACAAACGGGAGAAGCCGGCCGCCCGGTGCTCCAGCGCACCCAGGTCGACCGGGGAGATGTGGAAGTCCAGCTGCTTTTCGTTCAGCGCCACGTACACGGACATGGCGTAGGGGCTGGCGAACTGGGCGTCCACATGGAGGCGTAGCGGGTCCGGCATCGGGAAGAAGGCTCCTGCGCGAATGGGGGCCTTTAAAACAAAAGGCCTTGAAGCGGTAGGTGCGCGATCTTACTGACTGATTCTTAGCTGGCGCGTCTTAGCTGGCGCGGCGGCGGCGCCACAGCACCCGCGCCAGCCAGCCCAGCGGCAGCACCACCAGCAGCAGCCACGGCAGCACGGCCGCGATGAAGGTGATGAGCGAGCCCACGCTTTCCGACAGCACCGAGCCTGCGTTGCGCAGCGCATTGCGCATCGGGCTGTAGCCGTCGCCGCCGCTCACCAGCGCGCGCCTGGCCGTGAACTGGATCTGGATGTGCTGCTTGCTGGTCTGCTGCGCCAGCACCTTGCGCTGCGTGGCGATGGCGTCGAGCTCGGCCTGCGTGTCCGACAGCGTGCGCTGGATGGCCAGCAGGTCGGTCATGGTGCGCTTGGTGACGGTGTCGCGCAGCATCGCGCGCAGGCTGTCGCGGAATTCGGTACGGTTCCTGATACGGGCCTCGACGTCGATCACTTCGGCGGTCTTGTCCTCGCTGGTGGTGGTGTGCGAGACCACGCTGGCCACGCCCGCCAGGCCGCCGAGCAGCCTGTCGACGTCGGCGGGCTCCACGCGCATCTCCAGCATGGCGTTGCCGGGCTGCTGCGGCGTCTCGCGCAGCAGCGACGACGACAGCAACTCGCACTTCAGCGTGCCGCAGAGGTCGCGCACCTTGCCCCAGGCATCGGCGAGCTGGTCGGCCGGCACCTCGACGTTCAGCTCCTGGCGCACGGCCAGGAAACGCTGCAGGGGTGTGTCCTGGCTGTTCCGGGACTCGTCGGTGGCCGCCTCGGCCGACCGCATCCGCATGTCCGCGCCACCTGCGTGCCCGCTCGCGGCCTGCATGGGCGCGGGCGGCGGGGCCGGCTCGGAGAGCACGGCTGCCGCCCCCTTCTCCTCGCCGTTGCGGCCGCAGCCGGCCAGTGAAAGAGCCGCGGCCAAAGCCAGCAGGGCGATGCCCGCGTGGCGGCGGACGGAGAAACTGGGCATGCGATAGGTCATGGAAGGAGCTCCCTTGAATGTTGACTACCGCAGCTCATACGGGCGGGCGCCCGCAACGGGGTTAACTTTTTTTCAGGCTGCCGCAGCGGCTGCGGCGCTCATGCGCAGCAGCTCGTCGCCTTCGGCCACCTGCTCGCCCGGCGCGAACATCAGCTCTTCCACCGTGCCGTCGGCCGGCGCGGCGATGGTGTGCTCCATCTTCATCGCCTCCATCACCGCCAGCGGCTGGCCGCGGCTGACCTTGTCGCCGGCCTTGACCGCGAAGGACACCACCTTGCCGGGCATCGGCGCGGTGAGCCGGCCGCCCTCGGCCTGCGTGTCGCCCGCATGGGCCAGCCGGTCGATGGCGGTGATCTTCGTCGCGCCCTTCGAGGCGAAGACGTGGGCCACGGCGCCGTCGAGGTGCACGTCGAGCGTCTGGCGGCTGCCCGCGAACTCCACCTCGAACTCGCCGGTCGGGAACCGGCCGATGACCAGCGGGCCCGCAACGCCACCGGCTTCGAGCCACAGGCCGCCGTCGCGCTTGTAGGTCAGCAGCGCGGTCTGCTCCGCTCCGCGGAACTCGAAGTCGAAGTGGCGCCGGTACTCGCCCAGCGAGCGCCAGCCGTCGCGCCGCGCAAAGGGATCGGGCATCTTCCCGGGCCATTCGCCGATCAGCGTGCGCGTGATCGCGGCGGCCGCGGCCAGCGACAGCCCCAGCGGCTCGCGGTCGAACAGCACCGCGCGCTCGCGCTCGATCAGCGCGGTGTCGAGGTTGGCCTTCGAGAACGATTCGGTCGCCAGGATGCCGCGCAGGAACTGCACGTTGGTCGCCACGCCCACGATCTGCACCTGCGCCAGCGCGGCGTCGAGCCGCGCCAGCGCCTCTTCGCGCGTGCTGCCGTGCACGATGAGCTTGGCGATCATCGAGTCGTAGAAGGGCGAGATCTCGCCACCCTCGCGCACGCCGTCGTCGATGCGCACGCGGCTGCGCTGGAAGGCGGTGGCAGCAGGCTTACGGTACACGCGCAGCGTGCCGGTGGCGGGCAGGAAGTTGTTGTCGGGGTTCTCGGCGCAGATGCGCGCCTCGATGGCGTGGCCGTGGATCTGCAGCTCCGACTGCTTCGCGGGCAGCGCCTCGCCCGAAGCCACGCGCAGCTGCCATTCGACGAGATCCTGACCCGTGATGGCCTCGGTCACCGGATGCTCCACTTGCAGCCGCGTGTTCATCTCCATGAAGAAGAAGTTCATCTCGCCGCCCTCTCGCTGCTCGACGATGAACTCCACAGTGCCTGCGCCCACGTAGTTCACGGCACGCGCAGCCGCCACTGCGGCCTCGCCCATCTGCTTGCGCATCGCCTCCGTCATGCCAGGCGCGGGCGCTTCTTCGAGCACCTTCTGGTGGCGCCGCTGCACCGAGCAGTCGCGCTCGAACAGGTAGACGTAGTTGCCGTGCGTGTCGCCGAACACCTGGATCTCGATGTGCCTCGGACGCTGCACGTACTTCTCGATCAGCACCGCGTCGTCGCCGAAGCTGTTGATGGCCTCCCGCTGGCATGAGGCGAGCGCGGCGGCGAAGTCTTCCGCCTTGTCGACCGCACGCATGCCCTTGCCGCCACCACCCGCGCTGGCCTTGATGAGCACCGGATAGCCGATGCGGTCGGCCTCGCGCTGCAGCAGCTGCGGGTTCTGGTCGTGGCCGTGGTAGCCGGGCACCAGCGGCACGCCGGCCTTCTCCATCAGCTGCTTCGACTCGGCCTTCAGGCCCATCGCCTTGATGGCCGACGGCGGCGGGCCGATGAAGACCAGGCCGGCATCGGCGCAGGCCTGCGCGAACTCCTCGTTCTCGCTGAGGAAGCCGTAGCCGGGGTGGACCGCCTCGGCGCCCGTGGCCTTGGCGGCCTCGAGGATCTTTTCCCAGCGCAGGTAGCTGTCTTTGGGCGCGCTGCCGCCAAGATGGACCGACTCGTCGCAGGCACGCACGTGGTTGGCGTGCGCGTCGGCGTCGGAATAAACGGCGACGGTGCGGATGGCCATGCGGCGGGCAGTTGCCGCGACGCGGCAGGCGATCTCGCCACGGTTCGCAATGAGGATCTTCTTAAACATTCGGAGTGTCTCCCGGAGGATTCTTTTTCAGTTGAAACGCGGGCACCACGCCCGGATCGGGCCGGCCGCTGAAGATGCGGGCCACGCGGGCGAACAGCGCCTTGAGGAAACGCCAGCTCTTGCGGATGAGCCACACGCTCGCCACCAGCACCAGCACGAACAGCACGAGAAAGACGAAGGGATGCGCCACCGCGAGCCACAGCCCCGCGGGCACCATGGTGTCTTCCGCCAGCGAGGCGCCGACGTTCGAGAACGGCTCGGGCGAGGTGTTGATGGCCGCGCGCGTCGTGGCCTTGGCCGCATGCGCCGTGGCCGCGAAGCTGCCGCCCAGCAGCGCCGCCACGATGGCCATCACGCCGTGGTCCACGCCGAACACGCTGGCCGCGAGCGCCGCGCCCGCCGGGATGCGGATGGCCGTGTGCACGACGTCCCACAGCGAATCGAGGCCCGGGATCTTGTCGGCGAAGAATTCGATGAACACCATGAAGCCGCTGGCCGCGATCACCACCGGATGGGCCAGCATCTGCAGCCCGCCGGGCAACGGCACCCAGCCGAAGTAGCCGGCCAGGCCCGTCAGCAGCACGACCAGGTAGAGCCGCACGCCGCTGGCCCAGCCGATGGCGGCGGCCAGCGCGAGCAGCTGCGGCATGTCGAGGCTGGTGTTCATGGCGCGACCTCCGGAGGATGGGTCTTCAGGACTTGCTCGCTTCGAGCCACGAGGGCTTGCGCTTCTGAAGGAAGGCCTGCACGCCCTCGCGGCCTTCATCGCTGGCGCGGATGTCCGCGATGCCTTCGACCGTCTGCGCGATCAGCGCGTCGTCGATCTCACGGCCCGCCACGTCGGCGATCAGCTTCTTGCAGGCGCGCACTGCCGCCGGGCTCGCACCGGTCAGCGCCTTCAGCAGTTCGTCGACCTTCGCGTCGAGCGAGTCGGCGGCCACCACCTCGTGCACGAAGCCGATGCGATGCGCCTCCGCCGCGGTGAAGCGCTCTGCCGTGAGGAAGTAGCGCTGCGAGGCGCGCGTGCCCATCGCGCGCAGCACGTAGGGGCTGATGGTCGCGGGCACGAGGCCGATCTTCACTTCGCTCAGGCAGTACCAGGCGGTGTCCACGCTCACGGCCATGTCGCAGGCCGCCACCAGCCCCATGCCGCCCGCGTACACGTCGCCCTGCACGCGCGCGATGGTGGGCTTCGGGCACTCGGCGATGGTGCGCAACATTTCGGCGAGCTTGCCCGCGTCGGCGATGTTCTCGTCGCGCGTGTAGTCGGCCATGCGGCGCATCCAGTTGAGGTTCGCGCCCGCGCAGAAGGCCGGCCCGTTCGCGCCCAGCACGATGGCCTTGACCTGCGGCGCGGCGCCGGCTTCGGCGAAGGCTCGCGTGAGTTCGGCGATGACGACGTCGTCGAAGGCGTTGCGCGCATCGGGCTGGTCGAGCCAGACGCGGGCGATGGCGCCGTCGAGGCTCAGCTGGAGCTTGGTGTATTCGCTCATGCCAGGCTCCTCACATCCGGAAGATGCCGAACTTCGGCTCCGGCACCGGCGCGTTGCGCGCGGCCGCCAGGCCCAGTGCCAGCACGCGGCGCGTGTCGGCCGGATCGATGATGCCGTCGTCCCACAGCCGCGCGGTGGCGTAGTAGGGGTGGCCCTGGTCTTCGTACTGCTGGCGGATCGGCGCCTTGAAGGCTTCTTCCTCTTCCTTGCTCCAGCTGCCGCCCTTGCCTTCGATGCCGTCGCGCTTCACGGTGGCGAGCACGCTCGCGGCCTGCTCGCCGCCCATCACGCTGATGCGCGCGTTGGGCCACATCCAGAGGAAGCGCGGGCTGTACGCGCGGCCGCACATGCCGTAGTTGCCGGCACCGAAGCTGCCGCCGATGATGATGGTGAACTTGGGCACGTTGGCGGTGGCCACGGCCGTCACCATCTTGGCGCCGTGGCGCGCGATGCCCTCGTTCTCGTACTTGCGGCCCACCATGAAGCCGGTGATGTTCTGCAGGAACACCAGCGGAGTCTTGCGCTGGCAGCACAGCTCGATGAAGTGCGCGCCCTTCTGCGCCGATTCGGAGAACAGGATGCCGTTGTTGGCGACGATGCCCACGGGCATGCCCTCGATCTCGGCGAAGCCGCACACCAGCGTGGCGCCAAAGCGCGCCTTGAACTCGTGGAACTCGCTGCCGTCGACGATGCGCGCGATGATCTCGCGCACGTCGAAGGGCTTGCGCGTGTCGGTGGGGATCACGCCGTAGAGCTCCTCGCTCGGGTACGCCGGCTCGCGCACCTCGCCGCCCGCCGGGGCCTCGGCAGCCTTGGCGTTGAGGTTCGCCACCGCCGAGCGCGCGAGCGCCAGCGCATGCAGGTCGTTCTGCGCAAGATGGTCGGCCACGCCGGAAAGGCGCGTGTGCACGTCGCCGCCGCCCAGGTCTTCCGCCGTCACCACCTCGCCCGTGGCCGCTTTCACCAGCGGCGGACCGCCCAGGAAGATGGTGCCCTGGTTCTTCACGATGATCGATTCGTCGCTCATCGCCGGCACGTAGGCGCCACCGGCCGTGCACGAGCCCATCACCACCGCGATCTGCGGGATGCCCTGGGCGCTCATGTTGGCCTGGTTGTAGAAGATGCGGCCGAAGTGCTCGCGGTCGGGAAACACCTCGTCCTGGTTCGGCAGGTTGGCGCCGCCCGAGTCGACCAGGTAGATGCACGGCAGGCGGTTCTGCTCGGCGATCTCCTGCGCGCGCAGGTGCTTCTTGACCGTCATCGGGTAGTAGGTGCCGCCCTTCACCGTGGCGTCGTTGCATACGATCATGCAGTCCACGCCGTTGACGCGGCCGATGCCCGCGATGATGCCGGCGCCCGGCGCCGATTCCACGCCCTTGCCGTCGAGGTACATCGCATGCGCGGCCAGCGGCGCGATCTCGAGGAAGGGCGTGCCCGGGTCGAGCAGTTCGGCCACGCGGTCGCGCGGCAGCAGCTTGCCGCGCGCCGTGTGCTTGGCGCGCGCGGCCTCGCCGCCGCCCTGCTCCACTTTCGCGAACTGCGCGCGCAGGTCGTCGACCAGTGCGCGCATGGCTGCGGCGTTGGCCTGGAAGTCGGCCGAGCGGGCATTGAGTTTGGTTTCGAGTTGGGTCATGGGTATTCGGAATTCGGAAGCGGGAACCGAACGCAGAGGGCGCAAAGGTTTCGCAAAGGTCGCAAAAGAAAACCTTCAAACAGGATGATGTCCCTCTGCGACTTCTGCGTACCTTTGTCCTTCTTCTGCGTTCGGCTGTTCATGGACGGCCTCTACGCTGTACGAGCTTCGTCCAGCCCCAGCTGCGCCTTCATCTCGTCGCGGATCTTGAATTTCTGGATCTTGCCGGTCACGGTCATCGGGAACTCGGCGACGAAGCGGATGTACTTGGGCACCTTGTAGTGCGCGATCTGGCCCTTGCAGAACTCGCGGATGTCTTCCTCGCTGGCGCTCTGGCCGGGCTTGACGATGATCCACGCGCACAGCTCCTCGCCGTACTTGCGATCGGGCAGGCCGACGACCTGCACGTCCTGCACCTTCGGATGGCGGTAGAGGAACTCCTCGATCTCCCGCGGGTAGATGTTCTCGCCGCCGCGGATCACCATGTCCTTGATCCGCCCGACGATGTTGACGTAGCCCTCGGCGTCCATGGTGGCGAGGTCGCCGGTGTGCATCCAGTGCTCGGCATCGATGGCCTCGCGGGTCTTGGCCTCGTCGTCCCAGTAGCCGTGCATCACCGAGTAGCCGCGCGTGCACAGCTCGCCCGACTTGCCCGGCGGCACGACGGCGCCGGTCTCGGGGTCGACGATCTTCACCTCCAGGTGCGGCTGCACCGTGCCCACGGTCGACACGCGGCGGTCCAGCGGCGTGTCGGTGCTGCTCTGGCAGCTGACGGGGCTGGTCTCGGTCATGCCGTAGGCGATGGTGATCTCGCTCAGGTGCATCTCGCTGACCACGCGCTTCATCACCTCGATGGGGCACGGCGAGCCGGCCATGATGCCGGTGCGCAGCGTCGAGAGATCGAACTCCTTGAAGCGCGGATGGTCGAGTTCGGCGATGAACATCGTGGGCACGCCGTGCAGCCCGGTGCATTTCTCGGCCTGCACCGTCTCCAGCACGGTGAGCGGATCGAAGCCGTCGTTCGGATACACGATGGCCGAGCCGTGCGTGAGGCAGGCCAGGTTGCCCAGCACCATGCCGAAGCAGTGGTACAGCGGCACCGGGATGCACAGCCTGTCGGCCGGCGAGAGCTTCATGCACTCGCCGATGAAGAAGCCGTTGTTCAGGATGTTGCGGTGCGTGAGCGTCGCGCCCTTGGGAAAGCCCGTGGTGCCGCTGGTGAACTGGATGTTGATGGGGTCGGTGGCCTTCAGCGTCTTCTGCACCTGCGCGACGCGCGGGTCGTTGGCGTCGCCGCTGGCGAGCAGCTGCGAGAAGCGCTTCATGCCGGGCTGCTCCTCGCCCTCGCCCGGCTTCGCGTCGATCCAGAAGGTGTGGGCCAGCTGAGGCAGCTTCGCCGGGCCCAGCTCGCGCAGCATGCCGAGGTAGTCGCTGGTCTTGAACTGCGCCATCGTCACCAGCGCCTTGCAACCGACCTTGTTGAGCGCGTATTCGAGCTCGGAGGTGCGGTAGGCCGGGTTGATGTTGACGAGGATCAGGCCGGCCTTGGCGGTGGCGATCTGCATCAGCACCCACGGCACGTTGTTGTGCGACCAGATGCCGACGCGGTCGCCGGGCACGAGGCCCAGGCCCAGCAGCGCGCTGGCAAGGCGGTTCGATTCGGCCTGCAACTCGCGGTAGGTGTAGCGCTTGCCTTCGTGGCGGCTGACGAGCGCCTCGCGGTCGGGCTGCTTCGCGACCATGTCGTCGAAGAAGTCGCCGATGGGTTGTTCGATCAGCGGGACATCGGTGGCGCCCTTGTTGTAGCTCTCGGTCAATGCGGCGGTCATGCTCATTTCCTTCCTTGTCTCCTTCGTCCGGCACCTTCCCCGCTGGGGAAGGCGCAAAACATCCTAGGCCGTTTCGGAGAAGAGCTCGCGCCCGATCAGCATGCGCCGAATCTCGCTCGTGCCGGCGCCGATCTCGTACAGCTTCGCGTCGCGCCACAGCCGCTCGACCGGGAATTCCTTGGTGTAGCCCACGCCGCCCAGCGTCTGGATCGCCTCGCCGGCCATCCAGGTCGCCTTCTCGGCCGAGTACAGGATCGCGCCCGCCGCGTCCTTGCGGAAGGTGCGCGCATGGTCGTTGCGGTCGCAGGCCTTGCCAACCGCGTACACGTAGGCGCGCGTGGCCTGCCAGGTCGAGTACATGTCGGCGATCTTGCCCTGCATCAGCTGGAACTCGCCGATGCTCTGGCCGAACTGCTTGCGCTCGTGGATGTAGGGAATCACCGCGTCCATGCAGGCGGCCATGATGCCCAGCGGGCCGCCGGAGAGCACGGCGCGCTCGTAGTCGAGGCCGCTCATCAGCACCTTGGCGCCCATGCCTTCGCCGCCGAGCACGTTCTCTTGCGGCACTTCGCAGTTGTCGAAGAACAGCGGATAGGTGTTGGAGCCGCGCATACCCAGCTTGTCGAGCTTGGTGCCGGCCGAGAAGCCCTTGAAGCTCTTCTCGACGATGAAGGCCGTCATGCCGCGCGCGCCCATCTCGGGCTCGGTCTTGGCGTAGATCACCAGCGTGTCGGCGTCGCCGCCGTTGGTGATCCACATCTTGCCGCCGTTGAGCACGTAGTAGCCGTCCTTCTTCTCGGCCTTGAGCTTCATGCTCACCACGTCGGAGCCGGCGTTGGGCTCGCTCATGGCCAGCGCGCCCACGTGTTCGCCGCTCACCAGCTTGGGCAGGTACTTCTTCTTCTGCGCGTCGTTGCCGTTGCGGTGGATCTGGTTCACGCACAGGTTGGAGTGCGCGCCGTACGACAGGCCCACCGAGGCCGATGCGCGCGAGACCTCTTCCATGGCCACGATGTGGGCCAGGTAGCCCAGCTCGGTGCCGCCGTATTCCTCCTTCACCGTCATGCCGTGCAGGCCGAGGTCGCCGAGCTTCTTCCAGAGGTCGTGCGGGAACAGGTTGTCGCGGTCGATGTCGGCGGCGCGGGGGGCGATCTCGTTGGCGGCGAAGTCCTGGATCGCGCTGCGCAGCGAGTCGATGGTCTCGCCCAGGTCGAAGTTCAGGCCGGGATCGTGCATGGGTTTTGTCTCCTCTGAGGTCGGCGCGCAGAGCTACCCGCGCGGAATGGCGCTTGCTTGAAAGTCCGCAGCTTACGCTTCGCTGCGCCTCAATTGGCGCCACAATGGTTGCAAATTGCGCCACGACCCGCCGCCCAAGCCATGTCCCCCCCGTCGTTCCTCCGCCCCACCCGCGCCGTCACGCCGATGGCCTTCGTGAGAGCCATCGTGCAGGCCTACGAGCGCTACGGCAAGGACCCAGCGGAGGCACTGAGGGTGGCACAGATCACGCCGCGCGAACTGGCCCGGCCGGGCGCGCGGGTGACGGCGGCGCAGTTCGAGGCGCTGTCGAGCCACGCCATGCAGGAACTCGACGACGAAACGCTCGGCTGGTTCTCCCGGCGCCTGCCCTGGGGCAGCTACGGCATGCTGTGCCGTGCCTCGCTGAGTTCGCCCAACCTGGGCGTGGCCCTCAAGCGCTGGTGCCGCCACCACCGGCTGCTGACCGACGACATCGGCCTGTCGCTCGACGTGGCCGGCGGCGTGGCCACATTGCGCATCGCCGAGAACCGCCCGCTCGAGGACGCCTTCCGCGAGTTCTGCCTGGTGACCATCCTGCGCTTCGTGCATGGCTACATGTGCTGGGCCATCGACTCGCGCATCTCGCTGCGCCATGCGGCCTTTCCGTTCGCCGCGCCCCCGCACAGCGACGCTTATCCGCTGATGTTCGCACCCGACGTGCGCTTCGGCGCGCCGCAGGCCGGCATCGCCTTCGACGAGCGCTACCTTGCCCTGCCGCTGCAGCGCGACGAACGCGCGCTGCGTGCCATGCTCAAGCGCGCGCTGCCGCTCACCATCCTGCAATACCGCCGCGATCGCCTGCTGGGCCAGCGCGTGCGCGAACTGCTGCGCTCGCGCACCAACGAGGCCACCACCGCCGAGGCGCTCGCCGCGCTGCTCAACGTGTCGGGCCGCACGCTGCATCGGCAGTTGCACGAGGAAGGCACCTCGCTGCAGGCGCTGAAGAACGAGGTGCGCCACGAGATGGCCGTGGATCAATTGCGCCGGACCAACCGCCCCATCAAGCAGGTCGCGCTGGCCGTGGGCTTTCGCAACGAGAAGAGCTTTTCGCGCGCCTTCCAGCAATGGACTGGGCAGGCGCCGCGCGACTTCAGGCAGCGGGACAAATAGGCGCTGCGTTCGGATGCGGGGTCAGCCGGCCCGCGCCCGCAGTGGATGCTCTTCGCGCAGCAGTGCCTCGAGCGCCGAGACCTGCCAGGCGAACTCCTCGGCGAAAGCCTCGGGATCGGTGATCGCATAGGCGCCGTATGCATAGACGGTTGCGTAGGCCGCGTACTCCGCGGCCTGCAGTGCGCGGCCGGCAACCGCCTGGAACACCGCATAGGTCGCCGAGACTGCCGCATGGGCCGTTCCGTCGATGGAGCGGGAACCCGGATGGCTTCCTGCCACCACAGCCATCCGCTGTTCGGCCAATGCCAGAGCGGCGGAGTTGATCTTGCCTTCGAGGAATGCGCCCAGCGTGTCCAGCCCTTCCAGGGCCTCCGGCGACTCCAGCAGGTGCCGCACACGCTGCACGCACGTGAAGCCGAAACGCAGCCGCGGCAGCCGCCGCGCTTCCGAGCCGAGATCGGCCGTCTTCGCGAGCTGATGCAGTTCGGAGTTCATGGGTTCGCGGCGCTGCACCGATGGGCAGGCACCATGCCGGGAGCGGTCAGGCCGGCCGATCGATCAGCGCCAGCGCGTCGGCGATGGACTTGCTGTCCTCCGGCCGCACCAGCTTCGCGACTTCCTTGCCGTCGCGCATGAACACCAGCGTGGGCCACAGCCGCACGTTGAACGAGCGGCCCAGCGGGCGGCCGCTGCCGTCTTCCACCTTGATGCGGCGCACGTTCGGGAACTGGGCGAATGCTTCGGTGATGTTCGGCTGCGCGGCCTTGCAGATGCCGCACCAGTTGGTGCCGAACTCGACCACGGCGGGACCGGTGAGCGCGTCGATCTCGCTGCGCTCGGGCTGCTCGGTTTTGTATTCGGAGGTCATGGATGTGCTTGTTTCCTTCCTGCCTGCCTTCGGCTCGGGGTTGGCTCGGGGGGTGCCCGGGCTTCCTCCTGCATTCCAACAGAAACTCAGGCCGCCTGCAGCCCGTAGCCCGAAAGCAGCGCGGGCAATTCGGCCATGTCGCTGAACACCCTCACCGCGCCCACGCTCAACAATGGGCCCGGGCCGCTATGGCCCGACTCGCCCGTGCTGTAGCCGAACACCGTCGCGCCCGCCGCCACGCCGGCCATCGCGCCGGTGACGGTGTCTTCCACGATGGCGCAGCGCCTGGGGTCCACGCCCAGCGCCTTGGCCGCCGCGAGGTACACATCGGGATGCGGCTTGGAGCGCGGCATCTCGTGGCCGCTGAAGATGCGGCCCTGGAAAAAGTCGAGCAGGCCGACCTTGGCGAGCTGCAGTTCGACCTTGTGGCGGTCGGCGCCGGAGGCGCAGGCGATGCGGCCGGCGAGCATGGCGTGGATTTCGCGGATGGCTTCAGGAGCACGCGGAATGGCGACAAGATCGCGTTCCAGTGCCTCGTTGCGGCGAGCGCGGAAGTTCGCCAACCATTCGTCGGTGATCCGGAAGCCGGTCTTCGATTCGATCAGCGCGGCTTCGTCCTTCACCGCCTTGCCAGTGAAGGTGTTCATCGCTTCCTCTGTGCTGAGCTGCCAGCCCAGTTCGCCGAGCATGCCGGCGAGGACGCGGTTGGTGATGGGTTCGGAGTCGACCAGGACGCCGTCGCAATCGAATAGGACTGCTGAGAAGGGGAAAGGGGGCATTGTGTTTTTTGGGCCTTTGGGTTGCCGTTGATGGTAGCAATCGGCTTTGGGGGTTTGCTTTCCGGGGCCGGGTCTCGGCCCGGCGGCCGACTGACTTTCTTTTGCTTCGCCAAAAGAAAGTAAGCAAAGAAAAGGCGACCCTACTGTCTGCGTCCCTTCGCTTCGCTACGGGCAACCTGCGGTGCTCGACGTAGGAGGGGGTCCGCAGAACTCGCTTCGCTCAAACAGCTGCGGCCCTGATCCCTCCTACGTCTGCGCTCCTCGGCGCAGCCAGAAGGGATCTCCACGCGCCATCGCTGCGCTCGGCTTCTGAACAGCCTTGGACTGGCCTTCGCTTCGCTCGGCCAGGGATACAGGTTCAGAACTAGTCTTGACGGCGCCAGCAGCGCACGCAGCAACCTCACCGCCTCATTCCAAGCACGGCAGGCGCTAAGCGCCTGCCGTGCCTTGGGGGCCGAGCAACGCGATGGCCCGGGCATCTCCCCTCCCCTCTGGCTGCGCCGAGGAGCGCAGCGTTTCGCGGATCAGGGCTCGCAGCTGTCTGAGCGAAGCGAGTTCTGCGAGACCCCGCGAAACGCGAGCACCGCAGGTTGCCCGCAGCGAAGCGGAGGGTCGCAGACAGTGGGGTCGCCTTTCTTTTGCCTACTTTTCTTTGGCGAAGCAAAGAAAAGTAGGTCGGCCGCCGGGCCGAGACCCGGCCCCGGGAAGCAAACACCCAGCCCAAAAACTCAACGAGCGTGCGTAACCCCCCCATCAACCACCAACGTAGACCCCATCACATAGTCCCCAGCCCTGGAAGCAAGGTAGATGGCAGCCCCCGCCATGTCCTCGGGCACCCCGATCCGCCCCGCAGGAATCCGCCCCTTGATCTCATCCCCATGATCCCGAGCCACCTTGTTCATATCCGAAGCAAAGGCCCCAGGCGCAATCGCACTGACCACGATGCGATCCTGCGCCAGCCGCAGCGCCATGCGCCGGGTAAGCTGAATCAGCCCCGCCTTGCTCGCCGCATAGGAGTACGTCTCCTGCGGATTGACCGAGATCCCGTCGATCGACGCAATGTTGATCACCTTCGCCAGATGGTCGGTGGCGGCTTTCTTGAGCATCGGCGTCAACGCCTTGGTCAGGAAGAACGGCGTCTTCAGGTTCAGGTCCACCACCTTGTCCCATCCGCTTTCCGGAAACTCCTCGTACGGCGCACCCCAGGCGGCACCGGCGTTGTTCACGAGGATGTCCAGCGAGCCTTCATGCTTCGCATAGGCATCGACCAGCGCCTGCGCCCCCTCGACCGTCGACACGTCGGCCGGCAAGGAAACGCAATGCCCGAAAGCCGACAGCTCCTTCGCCGTCTGGTCGCAGGCCGCGGCCTTGCGCGCCGAGATGTAGACGCGCGCGCCCTGCGCGAGGAAGCCCTCGGCGATCATGCGGCCGATGCCGCGCGAGCCGCCGGTGATGAGCGCGGTGCGGCCCTTCAGCGAGAAGAGTTGGGTGGTGTCCATGGTGCGGATGTCTCCTGAAAGAGTGATCGGATTCAGGAAACCGAGCTTATTGCGCGCCGCTCCGCGCGCGCGTCACCTCGGTGTCAGCAGCAGGCTGCGGCGGCTGCCGAAGCTGCGTTGCGCCCCCGTCACCGGGTCGACGAAGGAGAGCGAACGCGCGAGCAACTGCATGGGCCGGGCGAAGTCGTCGGCGCCCTCGGGCAGCAGCACGGGATAGATCGGATCGTTCACGATCGGCATGCCCAGCGCCAGGCAGTGCACGCGCAACTGGTGCTTGCGGCCGGTAATGGGCGACAGCCGCAGCAGCGCAAGGCCGTCCTGCACGTTCAGCACTTCGATGCGGGTCTCGGAGTTGGGCTCGCCGGGCTCCTCGCGTACGCGCATGAAATGGTCGTCGTCCACAAGGCGGCTGCGGTAGACCTCCGGCACCGACGACACGCCCTCCCGCCACGGCACCACGGCCTCGTAGTGCTTGACGATGCGGCGCTCCGGAAACAGGGACTGGTAGACGCCTCGCGTCGCGGGCTTCACCGAGAACAGCACCAGCCCCGAGGTGCTTCGGTCGATGCGGTGCAGCGGCACGAGGTCGTCGAGCCCCAGCTTGCGCTTGAGGCGCACCAGCAGGCTTTCCTTCAGGTACTTGCCCTTGGGCGTCACGGGCACGAAGGGAGGCTTGTCGACGACCAGCAGCTGGTCGTCCTGGAAGACGACCTCCTCCTCGAAAGGAATGCTCACCTCGCCATCGAGCGTGCGGTAGTAGTACACGCGCAGCGGCGACTGGTAGCGGCGCGCGGCGGTCACGGGCACGCCGTGCTCGTCGACGACGTCTCCCGCCTCGATGCGCTCCATCCAGGCCTGGGGCGTGATGACGGGAAAGCGCTCGATCAGGAACTCCGCGATGGTCGGCCAGGCGCCGTAAGGCAGGCCGATGCAGCTCGGGCCCACGCCGTCGCGCGTGGGCAGCGGCATCTGCGCAGGGCGGCGACGGGTCATGGCTGGAGGGCGTGCCGCTGCAGTATCGACAGGGCTTCGGCGAAGGTCGGGCGCGCTGCTGCGTCGGGGTGCAGGCAGCGGCCCTTCAGCGTTGCGGCCTCCGGCGCAGGCACGTCGATGCAGCGGTCCAGAAGCTCTTCCAGCAGGCAGCCGAAGGCGCGCATCTCCAGCGCCTGGAACGCCTGCGTCTGCCTCGCATCGAGCGCGCCGGTGAGCCATGCGGCGCCGAAGTCGCCCAGGCGGCCGCCGCCTTGCGCATGCCACAGGATGTTGTGGGCGTAGAGGTCGCCGTGAAGAATCCCGCGCGCATGCAGATGCTGCATGGCCGAGGCGATGTCGCGCGCGATGCGCATCGCCTCGCCGGCGGTCCACTTCGCCTCTTCGGCGTAGACGTCGCGTGTGCACGACGCAAGGCTCGGCGGCCCGGCGAGCGCAGCGAACGCGGGATCGACCAGCGCCATCACGAGCCCCTCCGTGCCTTCGGGGTGTCCGTCGATGCGGCTCTGCGCGGCGATCAGCGTGGGGTGTGCGCCGGCCGCGATGCTGGCGGCCATCTCGCTGTGCGGCCAACCGTCGCTGGTGACCGCGCCCTTGAAGAGCTTGACTGCCACCGGCCGTGAGTCAGAACCCAGGGTTGCCCGATGGATCACGCCCGATGCGCCCTCGCCAAGCTTCTCGCCCAGCGTGAGTTCGCTCCAGTCGACATGCGGCACCGACTGCGCCACGATGGCCGCATCCTCGGCCTGGGTGTCGAACGGATTGCCGGCGCAGGCGAGCCACGACAGGCGCGGCAGCGATGGCAGCCACCCGGGCAGCGTCTCGAAGCGGTTGGCGGAGATGCGCAGCAGTTCGAGCTGCTCGAACCTCGCCATCGAATCAGGCAGCGTGCGCAGGCGGTTGCCTGCGAGCATCAGCTTCTGCATCCGCGTGCATGCGCCAAGCGAATCGGGAAGCTCTTCGATTTCGTTGTCAGTGAGGATCAGCCATCGCAGCGAAGGCGGCAGCGCATTGGCCGGTACGGTGCGGATGCGGTTGGCCTTGAAGCCGACGATGTCGAGGCCGTTACAGCGGCCGATGGATTCAGGCAGCGTGGTGAAGCGGTTGTCGGAGCAGAACAGCACGCGCAGCCCGCGAAGGCGGTGCAGGTCGTCGGGCAGCGTCTCGAGCGCGTTGCCCGACAGGTTCAGCACCTCCAGCGAATCGGCAAGGTCGAAGACCTCGCGCGGAAACTCGGTGAGTCCGCACGAGAGATCGATTCGTGTTGCGCCTGCCAGCCGGCCCGCGCGCAGCTGAGCCAGCGTGTCCATCGGGCGAGTCTAAGCCTTGGGGCCGAAGCGGTAGATACCGTCCTGGCCCAGTTCGCGCTTCACCTGGCCGGAGAACCACAGCAGGTGCAGGTGCGCCACGGTCTCGCCCATCGCGAAGGTCATCTGGTGCAGGTCGAGCTCGCGCCTGAACAGGATCGGCAGGCCCTCGGCAGCCGTGAGCGCGCGCGCCGTGCAGGCTTCGAGCAGCTCGGCCAGGCGGTCGCGATGGTGCTCCTGCAGCTGCTCGACGCGGCGATGGATGCCCCGGAACGGCTTGCCGTGCGAAGGCAGCCCCAGCGTGTCGGCAGGCAGCGACTTGAATTTCTCGATGCTGTCGAGAAAGAGTCGCAGCGAGTTCGCCTCGGGCTCGCCCGCGTGCACGCTCACGTTGGTGGAGATGCGCGGCAGCATCATGTCGCCGCCCAGCAGCAGCTTGAGCTCGTCGCAGTACAGCGAGATGTGCTCGGGCGCGTGGCCATAGCCGCTGATGCAGCGCCAGGCGTGGCCGCCGATGTCGACGATGTCGCCGTCGAGCATGCGCACGAAGCTGTCGGGCACCGAGGGCACCATGTTCGCGTAGTAGTTGGTACGCGCGCGTATCTTGGCGACCGACTCGGGATCGGTCAGCCCGTGCGAGGAGAAGAAGCGCGCCGCCTGTTCGCCGCCCGCCAGGGTGTCGCCGGCGGTGCTGAGCACGCGGGCCACGTGGTAGTCGGTGGAACTGATCCACAGCGGCGCGTTCCAGCGCTTGCACAGCCAGTCGGCCAGGCCGATATGGTCGGGGTGCATGTGGGTGACGATGACGCGCAGGATCGGCATGCCCTGCAGCTGCGTCTCGAACACCTGCTCCCATTGCGCGCGCGCCTCGTCGCGGGCGATGCAGCAGTCGACCACCGTCCAGCCCTCGACGCCGTCGATGCTGTCGCGAAGCAGCCAGAGGTTGATGTGGTCGAGCGCGAAGGGCAGCCGCATGCGGATCCAGCGCACGCCGGGCGCCACTTCCAGGGTCTGGCCGGGCTCGGGGAGCGTGTCGCCGAGGGGGTAGTGGAGTTCGCGTTCGAGGAGGTTCATGTAAGATTGACGTTTACGTAAACGTCATGAGTCAAGGGCACCATTGTAGGGATCGCGGCGAAAACCTGCTGTCGCGCCCGTAACGTCCCCCGAACAAGGCCCTTTTCCGCCACCGTCGCCATGCCCGCGCAGACCTTCACCATCAGCCAGCTCGCGAAGGAGTTCGACCTCACCACGCGGGCCATCCGCTTCTACGAGGACATGGGCCTGCTCTCGCCCGAGCGCGCCGGCCTGCAGCGCATCTACAGCTCGCGCGACCGGGCCCGGCTCACGCTCACCCTGCGCGCCAAGCGCCTGGGCCTGAGCCTCACGGAGGCCAAGGACATCCTCGACATGTACGACAGCCCGCGCGACACCGTCCCGCAGCTGGAAAGATTCCTCGGCGTGCTGGGTGCCCACCGGGCCCAGCTCGAAGCGCAGCTGGCCGAACTGCAGGCCAATCTCGCCGAAGTGAAGGAGCACGAGAAGAAGGGGCGGGCAACACTCGCCAAGGCGCAGAAAACCAAGGCACAGAAGGCCGGCAAGGCCCAGAAACCGGCCGAAGCCAAGGCCTGATACACCTCTCACCGACAATAGCCGACTATGTCCGAAAAATCCGACAACCTCGACGACCTCTTCGCCCACAACCGCGCCTGGTCCGCGCAGATGGAACGCGACCGGCCCGGCTTCTTCACCGGCCTGGTGAAGCAGCAGACGCCGCGCTACATGTGGATCGGCTGTTCCGACAGCCGCGTGCCCGCCAACCAGATCACCGGCCTGGAACCGGGTGAAGTGTTCGTGCACCGCAACGTGGCCAACATCGTGGTGCACTCGGACCTCAACGCGCTCTCGGCGATCCAGTTCGCGGTGGAGCACCTGAAGGTCGAGCACATCATGGTGGTCGGCCACTACGGCTGCGCTGGCGTGAAGGCCGCCTTGAGCGGCGCGCGCATCGGCCTGGCCGACAACTGGATCCGCCACATCCAGGACGTGCGCGACCGCCACCACGTGATGCTGGAGAGCCTGCCCGACGAGGAAGCCCGCGTCGATGCGCTGTGCGAACTCAACGTGGCCGAGCAGGTGGTCAACGTGGCCGTCAGCACCGTGATGGTCGATGCCTGGGCCCGCGGCCAGAAGGTCAAGATCCACGGCTGGACCTTCGGCGTGCACGACGGCCTGCTGCAGGACCTGGGCCTGAGCGTGGACGGCACCCAGCCGCTGGACGCCGCCTACAAGGCCACCGTGCAGCGCATCCGCCACAAGTGGAGCAAGCCGGGCGAGGTGGTGCGTTCGATCGGGGCCCAGGCCGCAGGCAGCGGCTCCGAGCCGGCCTGATACCGGGCAGCTCGCAGCCTTTCATCCGCAGTCTCGCGCCGCCATGTTCCCGCAGCGCCTCGACTCGCCGCTGGCCTACGACATCGCGAAGGCGATGATGGACGGCTTCAACCGGCACTACCGGTTGTTCAGGGCCGAGTCGGCGCGCGCCAAGCATCGCTTCGAGACCGCCGACTGGCATGGCCAGCAGCGCGCGCAGCGCGAGCGCATCGAGTTCTACGACCTGCGCGTGAGCGAGGCCGTGGCCCGGCTCGAGAAAGAGTTCAAGGCAGGCGACCAGCCGATGGACGTGTGGCACCAGATCAAGCTGCACTACATCGGCCTGCTGGTGGACCACCACCAGCCCGAGCTGGCCGAGACCTTCTTCAACTCGGTGACCACGAAGATCCTGCACCGGGCGTACTTCCAGAACAACTTCATCTTCGTGCGCCCGGCCATCAGCACCGAGTACATCGAGCCGCGGGGCGCGCCCACCTACCGCCCCTACTACCCCAAGCCCGAGACGCTGGCCGACACCGTCGAGCAGATGCTCGACGACTTCGCGCTGATCGGCAGCTTCGCCAGCAAGCGGCGTGACGCGGAGCGCGTGGCGCACGTCATCCTGGGCCGCTTCAACCAGGTCAAGCTGCGCGCCAACTTCCAGCTGCAGGTGCTCTCGGGGCTGTTCTTCCGCAACAAGGGTGCGTACGTGGTCGGCAAGATCATGAACGGTTTCACCGAGCTGCCCTTCTCGCTGCCCATACTGCACGACAGCCACGGCCGGTTCTACATCGACGCGGCGCTCTTCGGCGAGGACGACCTGCAGATGCTCTTCAGCTTCGCGCGCGCCTACTTCATGGTCGACATGGAGGTGCCCTCCGCCTGGGTGCAGTTCCTGCGCTCGCTCATGCCGCGCAAGCCGCGCGCCGAGATCTACAACGCACTGGGCCTGGCCAAGCAGGGCAAGACGCTCTTCTACCGCGACTTTCTTTCGCACCTGAACTACTCGAGCGACCGCTTCCGCATCGCGCCCGGCATCAAGGGCATGGTGATGCTGGTGTTCGACCTGCCTTCTTTCCCGTTCGTGTTCAAGGTCATCAAGGACTTCTATCCGCCGCAGAAGGACACCACGCGCGAGCAGATCAAGGGCAAGTACATGCTCGTGAAGCAGCACGACCGCGTGGGCCGCATGGCCGACACGCTGGAGTACAGCGACGTGGGCTTTCCGCTCGACCGCTTCGAGCCCGAGCTGATCGAGGAAATCCGCAGGTTCGCGCCCAGCCAGCTGGAAATCGGCGACCGCGACGGCAACGGGGAGATGGAAGTCGTGGTGAAACACGTCTACATCGAGCGGCGCATGATCCCGCTGAACATCTACCTGCAGGAAGCCTTCGACACCCTGGCCGCCCCCGAGAGCCCGGCGCATGCGAAGCGCGCGAAGGACCAGCTCGAACATGCGGTCGTCGAATACGGCAACGCCATCAAGGACATGGTGGCCGCCAACATCTTCCCCGGCGACATGCTGTGGAAGAACTTCGGCGTCACGCGCGGCGGCAAGGTCGTGTTCTACGACTACGACGAGATCGAGTACGTCACCGACTGCCAGTTCCGCAAGGTACCCACGCCGCGCAACGAGGAAGACGAGATGAGCGGCGAGGTCTGGTATTCGGTGGGCCCGAAGGACGTGTTCCCCGAAACCTTCGAACCCTTCCTGCTGGGCAACAAGGACGTGCGCGCGGCCTTCATGGCGCACCACGCCGACCTGCTCGACGCCGCCTTCTGGCAGCACCACAAGGAACGCATCCAGGCCGGGCAGATGCTGGACGTGTTCCCCTACGAAGAGTCGCAGCGCTTCAGGCACGAGGGGCACGCGACGCACTTCTGACCCCTCGTTTCTTTTCCGATTCCGCTTTCACATTTCCGAAGGAGACTTCCATGTCCGAATCCATCGTCATCGTCGGCGCCGCCCGCACCCCCATGGGCGGCTTCCAGGGCGATTTCGCCTCCCTTTCCGCGCACGACCTCGGCGGCGTCGCCATCAAGGCCGCCGTCGAGCGCGCGGGCATCGCGCCCGACAGCGTGGGCGAGGTGCTGTTCGGCAACTGCCTGATGGCCGGCCAGGGCCAGGCCCCGGCGCGCCAGGCGGCCTACAAGGGCGGCCTGCCCGACAGCGCGGGCGCTGTCACGCTCAGCAAGATGTGCGGCTCCGCCATGAAGGCAGCGATGCTCGCGCACGACCTGCTGCTGGCCGGCACGCACGAGGTGATGGTGGCGGGCGGCATGGAAAGCATGACCAACGCGCCCTACCTCATGCTCAAGGGCCGCGGCGGCTACCGCATGGGCCACGACCGCATCTTCGACCACATGATGCTCGACGGGCTCGAAGACGCCTACCAGCCCGGCCGCAGCATGGGCACCTTCGGCGAGGACTGCGCCGCCAAGTACAAGTTCACGCGCGAGCAGCAGGACGCCTTCGCCATCGCCAGCGTCGAGCGCGCCAAGAAGGCCACCGACACCGGCCTCTTCAAGGACGAGATCGCGCCCGTCACCGTGAAGGGCCGCGGCGGCGAGACCGTGATCTCGGTCGACGAAGGCCCGGGCAAGGTCAAGCTCGACAAGATCCCCACGCTCAAGCCCGCGTTCAAGAAGGACGGCGGCACCATCACCGCCGCATCGAGCTCCTCGATCAACGACGGTGCGGCCGCGCTGGTGATGATGACCGAGTCGCACGCGAAGAAGATCGGCGCGAAGCCCATCGCCCGCGTCGTCGGCCATGCCACGCACGCGCAGCAGCCCGAGTGGTTCTCCACCGCGCCGGTCGGCGCCGTGCAGAAGCTCTTCGCCAAGACCGGCTGGAAGGCGCGCGATGTCGACCTCTGGGAAGTGAACGAAGCCTTCGCCGTGGTGCCGATGGCGCTGATGCACGAACTCGACGTTTCGCACGACATCGTCAACGTGCACGGCGGCGCCTGCGCGCTGGGCCATCCGATCGGCGCCAGCGGCGCGCGCATCATGGTCACGCTGATCCACGCGCTGAAGGCCCGCGGCAAGACGCGCGGCGTGGCAACGCTGTGCATCGGCGGCGGCGAAGGCACGGCCGTGGCACTCGAATTGCTATAAGTGCAGGGCCGGCAGCGTCCCGATCGGGGCGCTCCCGGCTTTTTTCATACAGACAGACATACATACAAATGCGTAGAGCAGGAGATTTCATGCGCCCTTCCATCCACCGTACCGCCCTCGCCGCCTTGCTGGCCGCCGCCTTCGTCGCGCCCGCCGCCACCTGGGCCCAGAAGCGCGACAACGTTCTGTTCCAGGCCGCCACCGACGAGCAGCCCGCGGTGATCAAGACGCTGGAGAAGCTCGTCAACATCGAGACCGGCACCGGTGACGCCGAAGGCATCGCCGCCGCGGGCAACTACCTCGAAGCCGAGCTCAAGAACCTGGGCTTCACCGTCACGCGCAGCAAGTCGGCCGGCCTCGTGGTGGGCGACAACATCGTCGGCAAGATCAAGGGCCGCGGCGGCAAGAACCTGCTGCTGATGTCGCACATGGACACCGTCTACCTGAAGGGCATCCTCGCGAAGGCGCCCTTCCGCGTCGAGGGCGACAAGGCCTACGGCCCCGGCATCGCCGACGACAAGGGCGGCAACGCGGTCATCCTGCACACGCTCAAGCTGCTGAAGGAATACGGCGTGCGCGACTACGGCACCATCACCGTGCTGTTCAACACCGACGAGGAAAAAGGCTCCTTCGGCTCGCGCGACCTGATCCAGGAAGAAGCCAAGCTGGCCGACTACGTGCTCTCCTTCGAGCCCACAAGCGCCGGCGACGAAAAGCTCTCGCTGGGCACCTCGGGCATCGCCTACGTGCAGGTCAACATCACCGGCAAGGCCTCGCACGCGGGTGCCGCGCCGGAGCTGGGCGTGAACGCGCTGGTCGAGGCTTCCGACCTGGTGCTGCGCACGATGAACATCGACGACAAGTCGAAGAACCTGCGCTTCAACTGGACCATTGCCAAGGCCGGCAACGTCTCGAACATCATCCCCGCCAGCGCCACGCTGAACGCCGACGTGCGCTACGCGCGCAACGAGGACTTCGACGCCGCGATGAAGACGCTGGAGGAGCGCGCGCAGCAGAAGAAGCTGCCCGAGGCCGACGTCAAGGTGATCGTCACGCGCGGCCGTCCGGCCTTCAACGCGGGCGAAGGCGGCAAGAAGCTGGTCGACAAGGCGGTGGCCTACTACAAGGAAGCCGGTGGCACGCTGGGCGTTGAAGAGCGCACCGGCGGCGGCACCGACGCCGCCTATGCGGCGCTCTCGGGCAAGCCCGTGATCGAAAGCCTGGGCCTGCCGGGCTTCGGCTACCACAGCGACAAGGCCGAGTACGTGGACATCAGCGCCATCCCGCGCCGGCTGTACATGGCCGCCCGCCTCATCATGGACCTGGGGGCAGGCAAGTAAGGCACGAAAAGAAAAGACAGGAGACAACGCCATGCTGCTCAGCGCCGACCAAGAAGCCATCCGCGACGCGGTGCGCGATTTCTCGCAAGCCGAACTCTGGCCCAACGCCGCGAAGTGGGACCGCGAACACAGCTTTCCGAAGGAGGCTCACCAGGGCCTTGCCGCGCTGGGCGCCTACGGCATCTGCGTGCCCGAGGAGCATGGTGGCGCGGGTCTCGACTACCTCACGCTCGCGCTGGTGCTGGAGGAGATCGCCGCCGGCGACGGCGGCACCAGCACTGCCATCAGCGTGACCAACTGCCCCGTCAACGCCATCCTCATGCGCTACGGCAACGCGCAGCAGAAGAAGCAGTGGCTCGAGCCGCTGGCGCAGGGCCGGATGCTCGGCGCCTTCTGCCTCACCGAGCCGCAGGCCGGCAGCGATGCGTCGAGCCTGCGCACCACCGCGCGCAAGGACGGCGACGGCTACGTGATCGATGGCGTGAAGCAGTTCATCACCAGCGGCAAGAACGGGCAGGTCGCCATCGTCATCGCGGTGACCGACAAGGGCGCGGGCAAGCGCGGCATGAGCGCGTTCATCGTGCCCACCGACACGCCCGGCTACAACGTCGCGCGGCTGGAAGACAAGCTCGGCCAGCACAGCAGCGACACCGCGCAGATCAACTTCGACGGCTGCCGCATTCCGCGCGAGAACCTGATCGGCGCGGAGGGCGAGGGCTACAAGATCGCTCTCGGCGCGCTGGAAGGCGGGCGCATCGGCATCGCCGCGCAGAGCGTGGGCATGGCGCGCAGCGCCTTCGACGCCGCGCTGGCCTACGCCAAGGAGCGCCAGGCCTTCGGCGGCTCCATCTTCGACCAGCAGGCCGTGGGCTTCCGCCTCGCTGAATGCGCGACGCAGATCGAGGCCGCGCGCCAGCTGATCTGGCACGCGGCCAGCCTGCGCGACGCCGGCCTGCCCTGCCTGAAAGAGGCCGCCATGGCCAAGCTGTTCGCAAGCGAGATGGCCGAGCGCGTGTGCAGCGCCGCCATCCAGACGCTGGGTGGCTACGGCTACGTGAACGACTTTCCGCTGGAGCGCATCTACCGCGACGTGCGCGTGTGCCAGATCTACGAAGGCACTTCGGACATCCAGAAGCTGCTGATCCAGCGCGCGCTGGCGTGACGTGAGCGAGCGCCGAGGGCGACGCCCGGGCTGGTGGTACGCCGCGGCATTCGTGCTCGCGGCGCTGGCGGTCTGGAGCTTCGCCGTCGAGCCGCGCTGGGTGGCCGCACGCGTCGAGCCCCTGAGCTCGGACCAGTGGCAGGCGCCCGCCGGCCTGAAGGTCGCGGTGGCTGGCGACTGGCACCTCACATCCCGCTCGGCATGGCGCATCACCAGCGTGGAGCGCGCCGCGCGCATCATCGACGAGATCAACGCCGCGCAGCCCGACGTGGTGCTGCTGCCCGGTGACTTCCTCGCGGGCACCGGCGAGGACGACGAGCCCCTGCCCATCGAAGACATGGCCGCCGTGCTCGGCAAGCTGAAGGCGCCGCAGGGTGTGTACGCGGTGCTGGGCAACCACGACTGGTGGCACGGCGGCGAGCGCACGGCAAAGGCACTCGCCGCACAGGGCATCCGCGTACTGGAGAACACCTCGGCGCGCCTGCCCGGCCACGACATCTGGGTGGCCGGCATCGGAGACCATTCGACCGGCCATTCGGATCCGATGCGCGCGCTGGCCGGCATCCCCGCCGATGCGGCGACGCTGGTCATGATGCACGACCCCTTCAGCTTCGCGACCATGCCTCGCACGCGAGGCCTCGTGGTCGCCTCGCACACGCATGGAGGGCAGGTGAGCATTCCCGGCTACGGCGCGCTGATCGTGCCGGGCGCCGCCCCGCGCGAGTGGGCCTATGGCTGGATCGCGCACAAGGGCCGGCGCATGTACGTCACCAGCGGACTGGGCGTCAGCATCCTGCCGGTGCGCTTCAACATGCGGCCCGAGTGGGTGATGTTCCGGTAGCGCGAACGCCCGCCACTGCTGCCTGTCATCGGTTTGGATGACAGACAGGCGCCGCGTGCCGGCGCACCATGGCCGCCTCTTTCCCGGAGGCCCTTGCCATGACCGTTCAGAAATCCATTTCCCTTGCCGCGCGGCTGGCCCTTGTGCCGTCCGCCGTCGCTCTCGCCCTCTCCGCCCAGGCCCAGCCGGCGACGCCCGACATCGCGACGCTGACCGCAACAGAAGCCGTGCGGCAGCTGTGCGCAGGCACCGTCACCAGCGAGCAGCTGACAGCCGCCTACATCGCGCAGGCCAAGGCGAAATCGAACCTCAACGCGTTCATCACCCTCGACGAAGCCGGTGCGCTGAAGCAGGCGCGTGCCGCCGATGCGCAGCGCAAGCGCGGCGGCGCATGCAAGCCGCTGGCGGGGCTTCCGGTGGCCATCAAGGACAACATCCAGGTGCAGGGCCTGCCCGCCACAGCCGGCACACCGGCGCTCAAGGGCTTCGTGCCTGCCGCCGATGCGCCGGTGGTGGCCAGGCTGCGCGCGGCCGGCGCCGTCGTGCTCGGCAAGACGAACATGCACGAGCTGGCCTTCGGCGTCACCGGCTACAACCCCGCCTTCCAGACCGGCCCCGAGGTGGGCGTGCGCAATGCCTACGACGCCAGCCGCATCGCGGGCGGATCGTCGTCGGGCAACGGCTCGGCACTCGGCGCACGCATGGTGCCCGCCGCGCTGGGCACCGACACGGGCGGCTCGGTGCGCATTCCCTGCGCATTCAACGGCTGCGCCTCGCTGCGCCCGTCGGTGGGCCGCTATCCGCAGCAGGGCATCGCGCCGATCTCGCATACGCGCGACACCGCCGGGCCGATGGCGCAGTCGATGGCCGACGTGGCATTGCTCGACAGCGTCATCGCCGGGGGTGCGCCACCGAAGCCCGCCAACCTGAAGCGCGTGCGGCTCGGCGTGGTGCCGGCCTTCCAGGCGAATCTCGATGCCGACACGCGCGCGGCCACCGATGCCGCGCTGGAAAAGCTGCGCGCTGCCGGCGTCACGCTGGTGAACGTCGAGATGCCGAAGCTCATGGAGCTCAACGGCGCCGTGGGCTTTCCGCTCGCGCTCTACGAGGCGAACGACGACATGGCGGCCTACCTCGCGAAGTACCGCACCGGCATCGACATCGCGCAGCTCACGGCCGGCATCGCGAGCCCCGACGTCAAGGGCACCTTCGAAGCCTTCGTCATCCCGCGCAAGCTGCCGGCGCCCAGCGGCGTGGTGGATGCGAAGCCGGTCTACGACAACGCGATGCGCGTCGCGCGCCCCGCATTGCAGAAGCTGTATCGCGACACCTTCACGAAGAACAGGCTCGACGCGCTGGTGTTTCCGACGGTGCCGCGCGTGGCCCTGGCGGCCGCGCCCGAGGCCAGCAGCCCCGAGAACTTCGGCGCGCTGATCCAGAACACCGACCCGGGCAGCAACGCCGGCATCCCCGGCATCCAGTTGCCCTCGGGCATCGGCGCGACGACGGGCCTGCCCGTGGGCCTGGAGCTCGACGGCCCCGCCGGCAGCGACCGCAGGCTGCTGGCCGTGGGCCTCGCGGTGGAGAAGGTGCTGGGACGGCTGCCCGCGCCGAAGTGACTGGCTGCGGCTGTCAGCGCAAGGCCGCCAGCGCCGAGCGGCGCTCGATGCCCAGCTTGTCGAAGATGCGGCGCAGGTAGGTGCGCACGGTGGGCACGCTCACCGCCATGCGCCGCGCGATCTCCTTGTCGGTGAGCCCTTCGCGTACGCAGCGGGCCACCTCCTGCTCGCGCGCACTCAGCAGCGCATCGGAGGAGGCAGGTGCATGCGATGAAGGCATGGCGGCAGCGGCGGCACGCTGCGCCCGCTGCAACGCGCCGATGAACGCCGGCTCGATCAGGTCCAGCAGCGCCTTCTCGTGATCGCCGAAATCGCCGCGCCCCTTGCGGCGCCAGATGCGCAGGTCGCCCAGTGCCCGGTCGCCCTCGAAGGCATGCAGGTTCATGCCCCAGTGCAGGCCGTCGCGCGCGAGGAAGTCGTTGAAGAAAGGCGTGCGCATCAGCTCGCGCTGCGGCATCACCTCGGTCACGCGCGTGGCACGGCGGCGCGACTGCAGCACGAAGGTGATCGGGTCGTGGTGCTGGTGCCACTGCGCGTAGGTGTCGAGGTTCGCCGGGTCCATGTGGATCGCCACGCGCGAGCCGAAGCTGTTGCCCGCCGCGTTCCACACGAAGGAGGCGAACTGGTCGGCGTGCAGCAGGTCGAGCAGCGCCTGGCCGAGGCGCTCGCGGATCTCCCGCTCGTCACGGTCGTCCTCGGCCAGCAGCGCGAAGACGCCGCGCAGGGCCTGCTGTTCGGGGGCTGTGAGGTACATCGCGGGCTTTCTCGACGGGCTAGGGCAACGCTATCGTTTAGCAAGCGCCGCGCCAAGGGTGGATGCCCGGGGACCGGGCCGGCCGGTGCGCAGGCGCTGCAGGAGCCCATCCGCCGCAAGCGGCCTTCACCGGCTCCGGGCTTGCCCTGTCGGAGGCTGGGCCGCGGGGTGTTCCAATAGCAGTCTTCATGAGTTCCACCGATCCCACCCCCGGGCCTTGCCCCTGCGGCCGAACCGACCGCCGCGACAAGCCCGTCGCCCATGCCCTGTGCTGCGGCCGATATCTCGACGATTTCGACGGCACGCCCGCGCCCGATGCCGAATCGCTGATGCGCTCGCGCTATTCGGCCTTCGTGCTGGAGCGCGGCGAGTACCTGCTCGCCACCTGGCATCCCTCGAAGCGCCCGGCCTCCATCGAGTTCGAGCCGGGCGTCAAATGGCTCGGGCTGGACGTCCGCGCCCGGTCGGTGCTCGATGCGGACCACGCCGAGGTCGAGTTCGTCGCGCGCCAGCGCGGCCCCTCCGGCGCCGCCACGCGCCTGCACGAGCGCAGCCGCTTCGTGCGCGAGGACGGGCGCTGGTACTACCTCGACGGCGACCTGCGGTAACAACCCGCGGGTTGACGCGCCGGGCCGGGGCTCGCACAATCGGCCCCGCTCCGGGGTGCACGCATGTGGCGTGCTGAGATGGCAAAGCTGCCGACCCGCGAACTTGATCCGGGTCATACCGGCGTAAGAAGAGCTGCACTCCCTGACTTCGGTCCGTCCACCTTCCCGTGACGGGCTTCTGCCGAAGACCACCGAGCGATTGCGGAGCACCCTTTCCTCAACAAGGAGTGCCTCCGATGAATGCCCCCGACAAGTTCACCTCGCTGCTCACGCTCACGCGCGAGCCCTTTCCCGCGTCGCACAAGTGCGTGATTCCGGGCAGCCGGCCCGACCTGTTCGTGCCCGTGCGCGACGTGCAGCTGACCAACGGCGAGACCGTGTCGCTCTACGACACCTCCGGCCCGTACACCGACCCGAAGGTCGAGATCGACGTGCGCCGGGGCCTGCCCGACGTGCGCGGCGCGTGGATCGCCGAACGCGGCGACACCGAGAGCTACGAAGGCCGCGTGCACCATGCGCTGGACGACGGCGCCAAGAACGAAGACCGCGACGCCCAGCGCCTGGCCGAACTGCGCGCCGGTGCCTCGGCGCTGCAGCGCACGCCCCGCCGCGCGAAGTCGGGCGGCAATGTCACGCAGATGCACTACGCACGCCGCGGCATCGTCACGCCCGAGATGGAATACGTCGCCCTGCGCGAGAACGGCAAGCGCGAGTGGATGGCCGAGTACCTCGCCAACGAGGAGCGCGCGAAGCGCGTGGCGGGCAACCCGATGGGCGCGAGCATCCCGCGCATCATCACGCCCGAGTTCGTGCGCGACGAGGTGGCGCGCGGCCGCGCGATCATTCCCGCGAACATCAACCACCCCGAAGTCGAGCCGATGGCCATCGGCCGCAACTTCAAGGTGAAGATCAACGCCAACATCGGCAACTCGGCCGTCACCTCGAGCATCGAGGAAGAGGTGGAGAAGCTGGTGTGGGCCATCCGCTGGGGCGCGGACAACGTGATGGATCTTTCCACCGGCAAGAACATCCACACCACGCGCGACTGGATCGTGCGCAACAGCCCCGTGCCGATCGGCACCGTGCCCATCTACCAGGCGCTCGAGAAGGTGGGCGGCGTGGCCGAGGACCTGACCTGGGAGATCTACCGCGACACGCTCATCGAGCAGGCGGAACAGGGCGTCGATTACTTCACCATCCACGCCGGCCTGCGCCTGCCCTTCATCCATCTCACGGCCAACCGCATGACGGGCATCGTGTCGCGCGGCGGCTCGATCATGGCCAAGTGGTGCATCGCGCACCACAAGGAGAGCTTCCTCTACACGCATTTCGAGGACATCTGCGACATCATGAAGGCCTACGACGTGAGCTTCTCGCTCGGCGACGGCCTGCGCCCCGGCTCGGGCGCCGACGCCAACGACGAGGCCCAGTTCGCCGAACTGCGCACGCTGGGCGAGCTCACGCAGATCGCCTGGAAGCACGACGTGCAGACCATGATCGAAGGCCCGGGCCATGTGCCGATGCACATGATCCAGTCGAACATGGACGAGCAGCTCAGGCACTGCCACGAGGCGCCCTTCTACACGCTGGGCCCGCTGACCATCGACATCGCGCCGGGCTACGACCATATCGCCAGCGCGATCGGCGCGGCCATGATCGGCTGGGCCGGCACCGCGATGCTGTGCTACGTGACGCCGAAGGAGCACCTGGGCCTGCCCGACCGCGACGACGTGAAGCAGGGGATCATTGCCTACAAGATCGCCGCGCACGCCGCGGACGTGGCCAAGGGGCACCCGGGCGCGCGCTCGCGCGACGACGCGCTGAGCAAGGCGCGCTTCGAGTTCCGGTGGCAGGACCAGTTCAACCTCGGCCTCGACCCCGACACCGCGCGCGAATTCCACGACGAGACGCTGCCCAAGGATTCGAGCAAGGTGGCGCACTTCTGCTCGATGTGCGGCCCCAAGTTCTGCTCGATGAAGATCACGCAGGAAGTGCGCGAGTACGCCGCGAAGAAGGGCGTGGCCGAGGATCAGGCCATGAGCGAGGGCATGGAGGAGAAGTCGAAGGAGTTCATGGCGGGCGGGGGCGAGATGTACATCCCCATCAAGGCCGTGTCCTGAAGCGTTGACCCCGGGGCCGGGGCGCCCCGGCCTCAGTTCCAGCGTGGAACCGCTTCGTCCTTGAGCTGCTGCCGCAGCGCGTCGTAGTCGGGCACCACGCTCTCCACGGTCTCCCAGAAGCGGTGCGAGTGGTCCATCACCCGCAGGTGGGCCAGTTCGTGCGCCACGACGTAGTCGATCACCGGCAGCCGGAAGTGGATCAGCCGCCAGTTGAGCCGGATCGACCCGTCGGCGCTGGCGCTGCCCCAGCGCGTTGCCGCGTTGGACAGCGACAGCTTCTGCCACTGCACGCCGAGCAGCGGCGCGAAGTGGTCCAGCCGCTCGATGAACAGCTTGCGCGCCTGCCGCATGAGCCAGGCCTGCGCGGCGTCGCGGATCTGCGAGGGCTCGGCGTTCTGCGAGACGGCCAGCCGCAGGATGCGCGGCGCGCCTTCCTCGGTGGCCGCGTCCAGCGTGCCACCGACGCTCGCGAAGCCGTGCTTGGGATCGAGCCGCATCACGACCGGCTCGCCCAGGAACGGGAAGGCTGCGCCGTCCTTCCATTCGATGCGCGTGGCTTCCACGCGCGCGAGGCGCTGTCGCGTCTCCGTGAGCTTGCGCAGGATCCAGTCCGACTTCTCGTGGATGGCCGCATCCACATCGCGCAGCGCCACCCAGCGCGGCGCGCGCACCGACAGCCCTTCGGCCCCCACCAGGAAGCCGATGGTCTTGCGCTTGCCGCGCTTGAATTCGTAGGCCACGCGCGCGGAGCCCAGCACCACTTCGCGCGTGGCCTGGGGGTGCGCGAAGTTCGCGAGCGTCAGCGTGTCGGCCAGCGGCACCGCGGGCGGCGCATCCGGATCGACGGGCGCGGGAGGAAGGATGGCCGCGTCCGGCAGCACGGAAGGCGGTACCGCCGGCTTCGGCTTCCTCGGACGGCGCGGACGTGCCGGCGCGGGCGCCGGGGGCGCGAACTCGCTCCCCAGCCCCTCGAACAGGTCCATCGTGAACCGGAGCAATCCCCCCATGGCGGGCCTTCTGGTTTCTGTCGTTCTACCGGCGGCCCGCGCCCGTCAGCTCACCGCTTCCTGCCGGGCGGGCCGGGAGGGGCTGTTCGCGTAGGCCTCGGGGTCGAGGCGGCGCATCTCGGCCTCGATCCACTCCTCGACCTCGCGCATCAGCTCGTCGGGCTTGCGGCCCACGCTGGGAATGGCCGGGCCGATGGACACGTCGACCACGCCGGGGCGCTTGATGAAGGCCTTGCGCGGCCAGACCTTGGCCGAGGTCACGGCGATCGGGATCACCGGCACGCCGGTCTCGCAGGCCAGCCGCGTGCCGCCGCTCTTGTAGGTGCCCTTCTGCCCGCGCGGGATGCGCGTGCCCTCGGGGAACATGATGATCCAGATGCCCTGCGCGAGCAGCTTGCGCCCCTGGTTCACCACCTTGTTGAAGGCCTGCGCGCGCTGGCTGCGGTCGATGTGGATCATGTCCAGCCGCGCCATCGCCCAGCCGAAGAAGGGGATGTAGAGCAGCTCCTTCTTGAACACGTAGGCCAGCGGGTGCGGCATGAGCGTGGGCATGAGGAAGGTCTCGAGCGTGGACTGGTGCTTCACCAGCAGGATCGCGCCGGCGAGCTTGTCGGTCGGCAGGTTCTCCATGCCGCTCACGCGCGTCCTGATGCCCAGCAGCACCCGCGCGCCGCCGATGGCCCAGCCCAGCCACCGCACGGCCATCCAGTAGAGCGGCACGCCGCGCTTCCAGAGCGAGCTGACGCACATGATGATGCCCCAGGGCACCACGGTGACGAGCATCCAGAGTGCGTGGAGAACGGAACGGAACAACGCCATCAGACAGCCACCTGCAGTGCATCCCGCGCTTCTCGCGCGAGCAGAAAATCGACAAAGGCGGCGAGGTCGTCGTGGACCATCGTGTTCGCCGGGTATTCGGAAGGAAGCGGATCCACGCCGCGGCAGGCCGCGCCCATGCCCGTGAGCAGCAGGTGCGGCTCGCAGCCGGCCGCCGCGCCGGCCTGCAGGTCGCGCAGGCTGTCGCCGCAGGTCGGGATGCCCTTGAGATCGATGCCGTAGCGGTCGCCGATCTGCAGGAACAGGCCCGGCTTCGGCTTGCGGCAGTCGCAGTTCTCGTCGGGGCTGTGCGGGCAGTAGAACACCGCGTCGACCTTGCCGCCCACGGCCGCGAGCATCTTGTGCATCTTGGCGTGCATCGCGTTGAGCGAGGCCATGTCGAACAGGCCGCGCCCCAGGCCCGACTGGTTCGACGCGATCACCACGTGCCACCCCGCATGGTTGAGCCGCGCCACCGCTTCCAGCGCACCGGGCAGCGGCGTCCACTCGATGTCGCTCTTCACGAAGTCTTCGCGGTGCACGTTGAGCGTGCCGTTGCGGTCGAGGATGACGAGTTTCATGAGCTTTTCCCCGCTTCGATGCTGCGCCGCCCGATCCAGTCGTCGATCTGCGCCACAGGATATTTCGCCCCGTCCAGCAAGGCAGCACGTTCGTGCAGGACGGCGGTGTTCACCAAGTCGAGCCTGAGCAACTCGCGCACGAAGTCGGCATCCTTCTCGCGAGCCGCCACGCACTTCGACAGCGCCAGGTCGTGCAGATCGGGACAGACCACCGTCAGGTCACCCAAGTAGTGAAGACTGGCACGCTGCATCCAGTCGCCGGGCATCACTGCCGTCTCGGGGCCGACGCCATCGGCGTGGTATCCGAAGGTGTCGTCGAAGCTGGACAGTGCGCCGATGGCACCGTCGATCAGATCGGACTTCTCGGGGTGCAGGGCGGGATAGAGATCGAGCTCCCGCGACACCAGCAGGCTCGGCGGTGCATCCTCCAGCAGGAAGAGCAACGCCTGGCTGCCGATCACGACGAACGACTGCTCCTGCGCAATGGCTGCGGCCGCGCGCAGCACATGCTCGGCTTCGCTACGCTGCATGTGTGCCCTGCCGCGCCGCGCGCAGGAGTTCGCCGCGCTCGCGCTGCGTCATGAGGACGCCAACAGGAGAAACATTGCGCAGCGCCACCGCGTGATCGTCGGTACCGCAAGTGGCCTCTTCGATCGCATCGACGCCGGCAGCGAGCATGGCGCGCCACTCGTTCCAGTAAGGATCGGACCGCGTGGCACCGGCCTGCGCCTGCCACCGCTCGAGCGTCGCGGAAACATCCGCGATGCGCGCAGGCTCCGCCCGCAGCCGGGACACTGCAAGGCGATGCGCCTGAAGCAGGAAGTCGTCGATCTGTTGCTGGCGGTTCATGGCCGAATTATCGAGCGCCGAAAATCAGACCGCCAGCCGCTCGAGCTGCGCCACCCGGTTCATCGCGGCGTGCAGCGACATCAGCAGGCCCAGCCGGTTCAGCCGCAGGTCGGCCTGCTCGGCGTTGACCATCACGCCGTCGAAGAAGGCATCGACCGGCTCGCGCAGCGCGGCCAGCGTCTGCAGCGAGGCGGTGTAGTCGCCGGCATCGAACTGCGCGTTGGCGGCGGGCACGACCTGCGCCATGGCCGCGTGCAGCGCCTTCTCGGCGGGCTCCTGCAGCAGCAGTTCGCTGACGTGCGCGTCGGCCTCGGGAGCCTTCTTGAGGATGTTGCCGATACGCTTGTTCGCTGCCGCGAGCGCTGCGGCGGCCGGCAGGGCAGCGAAGGCGCGCACGGCGGCCAGCAGCTTGGGCACCTCGCCCAGGCGCTGCGGGCGCGGTGCCAGCACGGCCTCGACCTCCTGCGCGCTGGCGCCCTGCTCGCGCAGGGAACCCGCAAGGCGGTCGTAGATGAAGTCGACGACCTGGCCAACGTCCTCCGCCGCCTTGTGCAGCGGGAACTCGCCGGTCTTGCCGATGGCGTCGTCCAGCGCCGTGCGCGCGTCGCTCACCAGCCTGGTCAGCTCGAGCGGCAGGTCTTTCTCGACCAGCATGCGGATCACGCCCAGCGCGTGGCGGCGCAGCGCGAACGGGTCGCGGTCGCCCGTGGGCAGGTTGCCGATGCCGAACATGCCGACCAGCGTCTCGAGCTTGTCGGCCAGCGCCACCACGAGGCCCACGGTGTTGCGCGGCAGCTCGTCGCCGGCGAAGCGCGGCTTGTAGTGGTCCTCGATGGCGTCGGCCACCGATGCGTCGAGGCCGTCGTGCAGCGCGTAGTAGCGGCCCATGATGCCCTGCAGCTCGGGGAACTCGCCGACCATGTCGGTCACGAGGTCGGCCTTGGCGAGCTGGGCGGCTTGCGTGGCACGCGCGGCGAGGGCCGCGTCGCCGAGCTTCTCGGCAATGCCGCGCGCGATGCGCATCACGCGCTCCACGCGCTCGCCCTGCGTGCCCAGCTTGTTGTGATAGACCACCTTGCCCAGCGATTCGACGCGCGAGGCCAGCGACTTCTTGCGGTCCTGGTCGAAGAAGAACTTGGCGTCGGCCAGGCGCGGGCGCACCACGCGCTCGTTGCCGCCGATGACCGCGCTCGCGTCGTCGGGGCTGATGTTGCTGACGACGAGGAACTTGTTGGTGAGCTTGCCCGAGGCGTCGAGCAGCGGAAAGTACTTCTGGTTGGCCTTCATCGTGAGGATGAGGCACTCCTGCGGCACTTCGAGGAACTCGCGCTCGAAGCTGCAGACCAGAACGTTCGGGCGCTCGACCAGCGCGGTCACTTCGTCGAGCAGGGCGTCGTCCTCGATGGGCACCGAGCCGCCGCCGGCCTTCACCGCGGCCGCCGCGAGCTGGCGCGCGATCTCGGCGCGGCGCGTCTCGAAGCTCGCGATGACGGCGCCTTCCTCCTGCAGCTGCAGCGCATAGCTGTTGGCATCGCGCAGCACCACCGGATCGACCGCCGCCTCGAAGCGGTGGCCGTGCGTTTCGCGGCCTGCCTTCAGGCCCAGCGCCTCCACCGGCACCACGGCATCGCCGTACAGCGCCACGAGGCCGTGCGCGGGTCGCACGAAGCTCACGCTGCTCCAGCCCGGCAGCTCGCAGCCGCTTTCGAGCTGGTAGCTCATGACCTTGGGAATCGGCAGCTTGGCGATGGCTTCGGCCAGCGCCTTCTGCAGGCCCTCGGCCAGCGTTGCACCCTTGGCGATGCTTTCGTAGAACAGGGCCTCGGCCTTGCCGTCCATCGCGCGCTTGAGGCCGGGCACGGCGGAGGCGTCGGCGCCCAACGCGCCCAGGCGCTTCAGCAGAGCGGGCGTAGGCTGGCCCGAAGCGTCGAGGCCCACGGCCACGGGCATGAGCTTCTGCGACACGGCCTTGTCGGCGGCGCGTTCGGCCACGTGCGTGATGTGCGCGGCCAGGCGGCGCGGCGAGGCGTACGGCGTCAGCACCGCACCGGCGTCGGCAAGGCCCTGCGCCACGAGCTGGTCGCGCAGCACGCCGGCAAAGGCGTCACCGAGCTTCTTCAGTGCCTTCGGCGGCAGCTCTTCGACAAACAGTTCGACCAGGAGGGAGTTCTTGTTCATGGGGGTCGTCATCGCTCAGGCAACCTTCTTCGGCGGGATCTGCGCGACCCACTCGCGCGGCGCCATCGGGAAGCCCAGGCGCTCGCGGCTGTCGTAGTAGCTCTGCGCCACGCTGCGCGCGAGGTTGCGGATGCGGCCGATGTAGGCGGCGCGCTCGGTCACGCTGATCGCGCCGCGCGCGTCCAGCAGGTTGAAGCTGTGCGCGGCCTTCAGCACCTGCTCGTAGGCGGGCAGCGCGAGCTGGGCGTCCATGAGGTGCCTGGCCTGCTTCTCGTGCGCGTTGAAGGCGGTGAACAGGAACTCGGCGTCGCTGTGCTCGAAGTTGTAGGTCGACTGCTCGACCTCGTTCTGCTTGTAGACGTCGCCGTAGCTCAGGCCCTCGGTCCAGGTGAGGTTGTAGACGTTGTCCACGCCCTGCAGGTACATGGCCAGGCGCTCCAGGCCATAGGTGATCTCGCCCGTGATGGGCTTGCAGTCGATGCCGCCGACCTGCTGGAAGTAGGTGAACTGGGTCACTTCCATGCCGTTGAGCCACACCTCCCAGCCCAGGCCCCAGGCGCCGAGCGTGGGGTTCTCCCAGTCGTCCTCGACGAAGCGGATGTCGTTCTTCTTGAGGTCGAAGCCCAGGGCCTCGAGGCTGCCGAGGTAGAGCTCGAGGATGTTCGAGGGCGCCGGCTTCAGCACCACCTGGTATTGGTAGTAGTGCTGCAGGCGGTTGGGGTTCTCGCCGTAGCGGCCGTCCTTGGGGCGGCGGCTGGGCTGCACGTAGGCGGCTTTCCAGGGCTCGGGGCCCAGCGCGCGCAGGAAGGTGGCTGTGTGCGAGGTGCCCGCGCCCACTTCCATGTCGTACGGTTGCAGCAGCGCGCAGCCCTTGTCGGCCCAGTACGACTGCAGTTTGAGAATGATTTGTTGGAAGGTCAGCATGGATCTGCGTGAAGGCGGCCGCCCGGCGGGAGAAGACCCCGCGGCGCAACGAACCGGCTATTTTACGAGGCAGCGGGCAGTCAGGAACGGGCCGCTATGCTCCTGCCCTTCCCTTCGAACCCCCAGCCCTGTCGCCCGAACGCCCCACTCATGCCCGTTGACCATGCCGCACTGATCGCCCTGGGAGAGCGCCTCGGCGCCCAGGCCTGGCCCGGATTCCTGGTTCTTCTCGCCCTGCTGACCCTGGTCGCCGGCATCGCCGCATGGGGCTTCGAGCACCTGCGCCGCCGCCGCGCGGCGCAGCCCGAGCCGGGCGCCGGGCTGCTGTTCGGCGGGCTGGCCATCGGTGCGGCGGCGGTGCTGGCGCTGGCCTGGGTATTCGCCGAAGTGGCCGAGGGCCTTGGCAACGGCCGGCCAATGGGCCTGCTGGACGAGACGATCAGCCATTCCGTGGGCATGAATACGCCACCGGGCGTGCGCGAGGTGTTCTCGTGGCTCACCCACCTTGCCGACCCGATCACCGTGGTGCTGCTGTGCACCGGCGTGGCGATCGCGCTGTGGCTACGCGGGCACCGCGGCTTCGCTGCCGGCTGGGTCGCGGCCACGGTCGGCAATGCACTGCTGAACCACATGCTCAAGCACATCTTCGAGCGCGCCCGGCCGGTGCATGACTTCGGCTTCGCGCAGGTCTCGGGCTACTCCTTTCCGAGCGGCCACAGCTCGGGCTCGATGGTGCTCTACGGCATGCTGGGCTACCTGGGGCTGCGCATGATGCCCGCGCGCTGGCGCGTGCCATCGGTGATGGCGGCGACGGCCGTGATCGTCACCGTGGCCTGCAGCCGCATCTTCGTGCGGGCGCACTTCCCGAGCGACGTGCTCGCGGGGCTGTGCTCGGGCGCCGCATGGCTGGCGATCTGCATCGCGAGCATCGAGTACGCGCGGCACCATCGCGGAACGGACCGCCGATAGAAAGAAAAAAAGGCCGCGGCGGCTTTCACCGCTGCGGCCTTGTTCTGCAGAGGGGCGCCATGCGCCCCGGGGGGATCAGTACTCCCAGAAGATGCGCTGCAGCTCCTTGGTGTTGTTGGTCTTGGTCAGGGCGACCATCGCCAGGATGCGCGCCTTCTGCGGACGCAGGTCGTGCGCCACCACCCAGTCGTACTTGTCGTCGGGCTGCTCGGCGTTGCGGATCACGAAGCCGTCGGGCACGCGGGCGCTGCGGATCACGATCACGCCGTCGGCGCGGGCCTTCTGCAGGTTCGGAACGATGCGGTCGGCCACCGAGCCGTTGCCGGTACCGCCGTGGATCAGCGCCTTGGCGCCGCTCCTGGCGATGGCGTCGATGGCCACCGAGCTCACGCCCTCGTAGCCCATGGCAATTTCAACCGGCGGCAGCGCGGTGATGCTGTCGATGTCGAACTCCGAGTTCATGGTGTGACGCTTCACCGGCGCGCGGAACCAGTAGTTGCGGCCTTCGACGATCATGCCCAGCGGGCCCCACTGGCTGGAGAAGGCATTGGTCTTGATGTTGACGTTCTTGCTCACGTCGCGGCCGGTGTCGATGTTGTCGTTCATCGTCACGAGCACGCCCTTGCCCATCGCGTCCTTGCTGCCCGCCACGTTCACGGCGTTGTACAGGTTGAGCGCGCCGTCGGCCGACAGCGCGGTGCCCGGGCGCATCGAGCCGACCACCACGATCGGCTTGTTGGTGTGCACGGTCAGCGTGAGGAAGTAGGCGGTTTCTTCCAGCGTGTCGGTGCCGTGGGTGATGACGATGCCGTCCACGTCCGATTGCTTCGACAGCGCAGACACGCGCTTGGCCAGCGTCATCAGGTTGTCGTTGGTGAGGCTTTCCGACGCGACCTGGAACACCTGTTCGCCGCGCACGTTGGCGACCTTGGAGAGCTCCGGCAAGCCGGCGATCAGCTTCTCGACGCCGACCTTGGCGGCCGCGTAGGTGGCGCTGTTGACGGCCGAGGCGCCGGCCCCGGCGATGGTGCCGCCGGTGGCGAGGATCACCACATTGGGTAGCGCCTGCTGCGCCTGCGCGAGCGCGCTGGCGGCCAGCAGCGCGGCGCCGGCCGCGAAGGCACGGAAACGGGGAGAGAGGTACATAAACAACTCCTGTGTTGAGTGGAATTTTTTGAGGCGGCGAGGAAGATACAGGAACCATGCCCGCATGCCCTGCCCGCTCATGCCGGCATGGCATGCGGTCATGCCAGAGGTACCGGTGGTATTACCATCGACCGCGCGCACCGCCGCTCGCCCACCCGCCACCATGAACGCCGATCCCGCCGCCCTTCCCGTCTCGACCGCCCAGGAAATGCCCGCGCCCGACGGCCCCCTGTCGCGCGCAAGGCCCGGGCGCGAACGCATCATGGCGGCGATCCGCACCGCGGCGGTCACCGAGTTCAGCCTGCATGGCCTCAAGGGCACCTCGACCCAGGCCATCGCGGCGCGCGCCGGCCTCACCAAGCCCCAGCTGCACTACTACATCGCCGGCAAGGAAGAGCTCTACGAGGAGCTGCTGATGCAGGTGCTGCACGCCTGGAAGGTGGTGTTCTCCTTCGAGGACGCGAGCGACCCGGCCACGGTGCTGGGCGACTACATCCGCAAGAAGCTCGACCACGCCATCGACAGCCCCGAGATGTCGCGCATCTTCACGCGCGAAATTCTCGACGGCGGGCGCAACCTCGACCGCTACTGGCCCAACGCACGGGCCTGGACGCAGAAGAAGATCGACGTCATCAACGGCTGGATCGCGCGCGGCCAGATGCGCCCGCTCGACGCACGCATCCTGCTGATGCACATCTGGGCCATGACGCAGAGCTATGCCGACTACGCGATCCAGACGCGCGTGATGCTCGGCCTGCCGCCCGACGCGCCCTTCGACCGCGAGCCGATCGCGCGCGAGCTGGTGGCCTTCGTGCTGCACGGCTGCGGCATCGAGGCCTGAGCGCCGGCCCTGGCCGGGGCCAATCCTTTCTTCTTAACCCGCTCTCCGTTTTCCTGCGGCCTCCTGCCACGCAGTGACTTTGTGCACTGTGTTCGGCGCCCCCGCGCGCCTACCTTCGCACGCTTCGCTGTCCAGGCTGTCTCATGACGGCGAATCACGAATACACAGGAGAAGAGGGACCATGAAAATCAGATTTTTTCTTGCCGCGATCGCAACAGTTGCGGCTTTGGCAGCTTGCGGCGGAGGCGACGGAGGCCCAGGCTTCGTCGCCCTGCCCCCGCCCCAGCAGAACGAGCCGCCACCACCTCCCCCGCCGCCACCGCCGCAGCAGAGCAACGCGAAGGTCAGCGGCCGCGTGACGAATGCGCTCGACGGCCGGGGGGTCGCGCAGGTCACGGTCACGGCCGCGGGCGTCTCCGCCGTGACGGACGCCGATGGCAGCTACTCGCTCACAGAGATCCCGCCGAATGCGTCCGTGCTGCTGAGCTTCTCGAAGAGCGGCATGGTGCCGCAGAGCCGGGCCACGGCCGCGCTCGCCGGATCGGGTGCATCGACGGTGATCAACGTGCCGATGCTCCCTGTTGCGGTGACAGAGAGCTTCGACGGGCAATCGGCGCACGACGTCGTCGTTCCGGGCTCGACCGCGATGGTTCGCCTGAGCGCCAATTCCCTTCGCCGCCCCGATGGCAGCGCGCCCGGCGGACTGGTGACCGCGCAGGTGACACCCATCGCGCCGGCCAACGACGTCAATGTGATGCCCGGCAACTATCTGGCCGCGGCAGAAGGCGGCAGCGCGCCGATGGAGAGCTTCGGCGCGCTCGACGCCAGCTTCACGGACGCCGACGGCACGCCGCTGAACCTGGCTGCAGGCACCAACGCGACGGTGCGCATCGCCCCGTCCTCGCGCAGCGGCACGCTGCCGCCGTCGGTGCCGCTGTTCTTCTACAACACCACCACGGGCCTGTGGGTGCAGGAGGGCTCCGCCACGCTGCAGGGCACGGCGCCCAACCAGTACTACGAAGGCACGGTGACGCACTTCACCACCTGGAACGCCGACCAAATCTACAACACCGTGCGCATCAACGGCTGCGTGCAGGATGCGGCGGGCGCACGGGTCGCGGGTGCGCTGGTGGCGTCGGAAGGCAAGTCGTACACCGGCCTGGCATCGACGCTGACGAATGCAAACGGTGAGTTCTCGGTCGCCGTGAAGCGTTCCAGCTCGGCCTTCGTGGTCGCCACCACCGCGAGCGAGATCTCCAACTCCCCGACGGTAGAAGCCGGGGATCAGGACATCTCGCTGGGCGGCTGTCTCCAACTCACGCGCTCCGCGCTGTCGATCAAGCTGACCTGGGGCGAGCGTCCGCGCGACCTCGACTCGCACACGCTGGGCGCCAACGCCGACGAACATGTCTACTACAGCGACAAGGGCAGCCTCGCTACAGCGCCGTTCATCGCGCTCGACGTGGACGATGTGGACAGCTTCGGTCCCGAAGTCACGACCTTTGCCAAGCTGGCCAAGAACCGCACCTACCGCTTCTATGTCCGCAACTTCTCGGGCACCTTCGATCCGGGGCAGACCGGTTCGCCCGCGCGGGTCGAGGTGAGCAATCGCGGCGCACAGACGGTCTTCTCGCCGCCCGCAGGCGAAAGCGGCAGCACGGACTTCTGGCATGTCTTCGACATCCGCACTGACGAAGCCTGCAACGCGTCCGTGGTTCCAGTCCAGCAGTTCCTGGCCGATCCTCCGGCGCCGCTCGACACCAGCGGCAACGCGCAATACTGCAACTGACCAGTGCGACGCGGCGGCGCGGGCAAGCGATGCGCGCGCCGCCTACAGGCCGTGCACGACCCAGGCGCCCGCGGGCGCCGCCGGGACGTGCACGGTGTGCTCGCCGAGCCGGTCGAAGCTGTACTCGCGCCCGCCGATGGTGATCGACTTCATGTTGGTCCAGACCAGATAGTCGTATCCCTCGGGGGTTCGCGTGGCCTGCAGCACCTGGAACACAGGCGTCACGCTCACCACGAGCCGTACCCGCGCCGTCGCTGTGGCCGGGCCGGCGCTGCTCTCCGCCGCGCACACCAGCGGCGCGAATGCGACCAGCGCAGCCAGGGCGGCGCGCGCCGGTTGAAACCGATTTCCCGTCATGAAGCCCGATCCGTTGTCGTGCGTCGCAAGGACGCGAGGCGCGGGCGCGGCAGGGGCGCCCGGCATCCGGATATCGGCAGGAATGGAAAGAAATGCAGGGCCCGCCGGAGAAACCGGCGACTGGCCGGCAACTGGCCGGCGACTGGCCGGCGGGCCCGGCCGGTCAGTAGGTCACCGTCACCCGCGTGGCATTGCTGCCGTCGCCGGCTGCAGCACTCGCGGACTGCGCCGAAGCGCCGCCCGCGGTCGCGGCCATCGCGCTGACGGTGCCGTGCAGGGCGGTGCCCAGGCTTGCACGGCCGTCGGCATCGGTGCCAGGCACCATGAAGGTCGCTTCCCCGACCTTGTCGAACCGGTACTCCCGCCCCTTGATGACCACCGACGCCATGTTGGTCCGCACGCGGTACTCGTGCCCGCCGCTCACGGGCCTGATCTCCAGCACCTCGAAGGTCGGGAGCACGTTGATCGTCAGGTTGAAGCGGCCGGCCGCCCTGTTCGCTTCGCGCGCCGGCTCGGCGGAACTCAATTGCAGCGGCAGGGGCAACACGAGCAGCAGCATGCCTGCGGCCGCCAGCGGTGGAGCCGTTCGCGGCGACCGCAGCGCAGTCGCCCTCGCAGTTCGCCTGTTTCCGGGCATGGGAACTCCTATCGTTGCAACCTGGGAGGCATCGGATCGATGCCCAGTCAGGCTTATCGGCAGAGTCGCGGAAAAATGAAGGCCGTGAGGCCCCATTCTTCACACATTCCCGCAATTTGCCAGCGGGCTTCCCGTTTCGCTCGCCCGGGCTTGGCCCGGACCCGGATTCAGTAGGTCACGGTGACCGTCACGACGTCGAGGTAGCTGTCCGGCCGCACGTTGGTGCTTGCGCCGAGAACGCGGCCATACAGGGGCAGCGTCTGGACCTGGCCGCTGCCCGTACCCCCCATGGTGTTGGTTCCCGAGATGTTGCCCCAGGCATTCGTGCGCCCGGGGTTGCGGTAGAGCTGGTACGGCACCGTGTCCGTGTTGCCGGGTACGCCCCCGGTCGGCATCATCGCCCCTGCACCATTGGCCACGTTGTTGGACGGCGTCAGCGCGACCGTGTAGGGGGTGGGTGTCGTGCAGGTGACGTAGATGGTGCTGAGCTGGTCGATGTTGGCCCCGCCCGGCAGGCCGGCGACGGAGCCGAAGTTCAGGGGGTCGGCCGTGACGATGCAGCTCTTGGAGACGGTCGCGCTGACGATGAAGGCGAACTGGTCCGCCAGCGTCGTGCCGCAGGTGGTCGGCGCGCCGGCCGTGCTCGACGTGAGCGTGATCGACGTGTGGATCCCCGCGAAGTTGTCCTGGTACGTGCCGGGGGGCGCCGTGCCCTGATTTGCGAGCAGCTCCCCGCGCATGGTGGCGCTTCCCGAGATGGTGTTGTTGCTGGACCGGGCGGGAATGCTGATGTTGATGGCGAACGGGTTCGGCACCGCGGCGTTGCCGTTCGAGCCCCAGATCGTGCTGCTCGTCCCCTGGTAGAGCTGGAACTTCAGGCTGTCGCCCGCGGTGTTCTTCATGACGCGCGGATTGAAGTTCGTGAGGCCCTCGTTGCCGTCGCCGATGTTGAAGCAGACCCTGGCGTACTCGGTGGTGTTGTTGTTGCCGCTTTTGGTGCAGGTGTAGCTCAGCGTGGCGTTGGCGGGCGTGGCCGTGCCGGCAACCAGGTCGACCGGGCCGAAAGCCACGGCCGTCATCGATGCCGTGCAATTGATCGACGCCTGGGCGCTGCCCGCCGACAGCAGCCACAGCAGCGCGCAGAACATGGGCAGGCGCAGGGCCCGCAGCGTGCGGATCAGAAGACTCATGGCGCCTTGGCCTCCCTGGTGCAGCGCAGCGGCCCGATCTGCGGGATTGCCGCGCCTTCCTTGCGATAGTCGAAGCTGGTCCGGCAGACGCCGTTGGGCGTCTGCACGTCGAGCGTGTTGCGGGCCTGCAGCGACTCGAGATACACGGCGCCGTCGAAGCCCACCAGCGCCGGCTCGCCGCCCTGTGCGTTGGCTCGCACGCGGCTGCCCAGCGGCAGCGGCTTGCCCGCCTCGTCCACCAGCAGCAGCGCGGCCGCGCTGACCGGCGTGATGCCGAAGCGCACCAGCGTGCCGGCCCGGTCGCTCGGCGTGGCGACCGTCTTCACGCGCTCGATCCTCACGTCGGCGGGCAGCTGCATCGGGTCGATGGACAGCTGGTTGTTCTGGTAGGACCGAAGCGGCGCCACCAGCAGCATGCCCTTGTCGTCCGTGGTGCCGATGTCGCGGTTTTCCAGCCTCACGGGCACGCCCGCGATGCCGTCGGTGGAAACCACCGCGAAGGCGTCGTCGATGCGCCGCGCCGCGAAGGGCTGGCCGCCCATGAACGCGATCGAGCCGGTGGCGCCCGCGTAGGCGAAGCGGTTGTCGCCGAGCACGCTGATGCCGGCCATGGCGCGGCCGTAGCGGCCGAGGTAGTCGATCTCGGCCTGACCGCCGTTCTGGCCGCCGCCCTGGCGCAGGCCCGCTCTCCAGCCGATGCCGCCGTCGCCCGGCATGGAGCTCTGCGCATCGGCGGTGTAGACCGTCTTGCCGTTGTCGCGCTGGACGCCGGCGCTGGCCGTGATGTTGCCGTCCAGCGCCCAGGTGAAGCCGACGAAGAGGCTGCGCTCGCGGCGGTTGTCGAGGTTCTGGTTGAGGCTCACGTTCATCGAGGCGCTCTTTCCGATGGCCCGGAACCAGTAGACGCTGGCCATGCGCGTCGCCTCCTGCGCCGGGTAGCGCAGGTAGAGGTAGCTCAGGCCGAAGCTGCCGAGATCCTTTGTCGTGTAGCCGATGGATGCACGGCCCGAGCCACGGGCCGGTGCGCTGCCGTAGAGCGAGGCGACGTCGCGGTACTCGCCGCGTGTGCGCGTGCCCTCGACCGCGAAATTGAACTGGTTGTCGCGCCAGCTGTAGCCTAGGTTGAGCAGCGAGCCCTGCTCGCCGCGATAGCTGCTGTGCGCCACGGCGCCCGTGAACACGCCGCTCTGCCCGATCAGCCATGCGCCGCCGACACCGCCCTTCACCAGCCCCTTGGTGGTCTCGCCGTGCGCCTCCAGCGTGAAGCTGTTGCTCACGCCGTAGCGCCAGGTGCCGGTGGCGGCGGGGTCGCTGCCGTAGTCGTTCGAGCGAAGGCCGTAGTTCCTGCGCACCATGCCGAGATCGACGGACCAGTCGGACAGGCCCTCCTGCAGCAGGCGCTGCGTGTCGTACAGCGAGAAGTCGAGGGTCGTCGCACGCCCGAAGGCGTCGGTGAGAACCACCTGGGCATTGCCCGCGCCGTTGATGCTGGGCACCGTGTTCAGCTGGAAGGGCCCGGCAGGGACCTGGCCGGTGTACTGGCGCAGGCCGTTGATGTAGAGCTCCACCTGCGAGGGCAGCGTGGCCGAGCCCAGGAAGGCCGGCAGAGGGGTCGTCGTGCGATAGGGCTGCAGCGAGAAGTTGCGCGAGAGCTGGATGCCGCCGATGCGGGTGGAGCGCGACCACGGCAGCGACGCGGTGGTGGTGTCGCCCACGCGCAGCGTCAGCATGTCGTCGGGGAAGGACTGGCTCCAGGTGGTGTCCAGCCGCACGGAGTCGTGCTTCCAGTCTTCGTTGTCGGAGCGGTAGGCGCGCGACATCATGGTGCTGGTGAACACGCTGCTTCCGCTGAAGGCGCGAACTTCGGCGAGCGCGTTGAGGCTGGTGCTGTTGCCGCGGCCCTGCGTGCCGTAGAGGTCGTAGTTCAGCAGCAGGCCGGGCGAGGCGCTGGCCCTGGGGGAGGCGACCGTCGAGGTGTTCACCACGGTCGTGGGCAGGCGCAGCACGTCGGCGGGCGCGTTGATGGCGACGCTCTGCCTTGCGGCGTCGTAGGCGACCTTCACGCCGGGAAGGCTGTTGAGCCTCACCGGGTCGGACGCGCCCGGCGGCAGTACGAAGCCCAGTTGCCGCAGGGTGGAGGCGCTGGCCCAGAGCTCGCGATCGCGCAGCCCGAAATGCACCAGCCCCTGGGGGTTGCCATTGAGGCTCAGTTCCAGGTAGAGGTCGCTCCCGGTCGGGCCGGTGAGGTCGCTTTCCGCAGCGGATGCAACCAGCCACGGGCCCGGTCCGGCTGCAGTCTTCTCGGCCTGGGCGTCCAACGACGCCAGACCCGACAGAAGCAGCAGTGGGAGCAGACGCTCAGCGGACGCGTGGAAGTGGCGGAATCTTTTCCTGCGTCGCGTTGCCATTGATCTTCGTTTCCAGAACGCCGCCAGTGGCGAAGGCCTCCGCGGGGGCCTTCAAGGGCCAACGCATGTTCGCGCCCGGCAGGACGTAGCCCATCAGGCCGGCGTGCACCGGAGTGCGCTTGCCGGCGGTATCGACGAAATCCAGATCGGCGAGCTGGGCGTGCATGCCGCCGCCGTTGGCGACCTCGAGCACCGCCTGGCTGCCTTCGCGGCGCAGCGACCAGCTGAGCTGGGGTGCGGCCGGCTGCGCGCCGGCGGCTGCGATGAAGATGGGCACCGAGTAGCGCAGCACCAGCTGCAGGCCCTTCTTTTCCTTCATCTCGACGGGCAGTTCGTCGATGACTACCCGGTACGAATTCTCGACCGCGCCGGCAGGAACCCCGGTGCGGATGACGCGGATCAGCTGCCGCTCGGACGGTGCAAGCTGCACCATCGGCGGGCTCACGAGGAGCTCGCGCGAGGGCGTGAGCTTCTCGTTGCCGGCTTCCTGCGACCACTGGTAGACCCGCACCTGGGCGTGCACCACGTCGTCGCCGGTGTTGCTGAGCCATAGGCCATCGGCGTTCTGCGTGGCCTGCAGCGTCAGCGTGACCGGAGAGACCTGCAGCCCGCTAGCCGAGGCGGCCGCGTGCGCCAGCAGGGCGAACGCGAGGGCAAGGGTGTGGCGCAGCAGGCGGTGCACGGTCGGCCTCAGGCAATGGATCAGTAGTTGACCTGGACGGTCACGGTGTCGGCGTAGGCACCAGGCGTCACGTTGGCGCTTGCGACCGTTGCGAACACGGGGATGGACTGGGCCGTGCCGGTGCCGGTGCCGGCCACGCCGTTTCCAACCGAGGTGGGCGTGGCGGTGTTGCCCCAGATGGGACCCGTCGCGCTCACCGAGCGAAGCTGGTAGGCAATGGTGTCCGGGCCAGCCACGATGGGACTCATGAAGCCGGCGCCGGTGGTGTCGGTGGCAGCGGTGCTCGAAGGCTGCAGGCCGATGTTGTAGGGCGTCGACTTGGAGCAGGTCACGCTGATGTTGCTGCTGGCCGACAGGGCGGTGGCGGTCGAGGTGACCGAGCCGAAGTCGATGTTCGAGGCCGCACCCGCCGTGACCGAGCAGGCCTTGGTCACGGTGATGAGGACCTTGAACGTGGAGCTGGCCGTGTCGGCGATCGCCGCGCTGGCGGCCAGAGCGGCCAGGACGGCTGCAACGATGAGGGAAGGTTTTTTCATGAGGACGGACTCTCGGGTATCGAACGGTTGATGAAGAGAGAATGAGGCCCAAAGTTCACAAATTTGGGACTGTGAATTTTAGTTAACAATTGGAAGAAAGAGTGAGCTGTTGTTACGGCGACAGCAAAATTCGCTCGTGCAAGCACTCGTTTCCCGGCCTTGCGTGACTTTTGTTACGAAATTCGGCCACTCATCCAGCAGCCCTCCGACAGTTCCGTAGCGCGGCCGCCACGCCGCCCCAAGCCGGTGCACCCGCACTGGCACGTCGCTTGCATAACCTGACCACTTGCTCTGATTAAGCGGTCAAACACACCATGCGAGTGCTCGTCGTCTACTGCCATCCGGTCGAAACCAGCTTCCACGCCGCCCTGCACCAGGAGGTCTTGAAGAACCTTCGCGCGGCCGGGCACGAGGTGGACGACTGCGACCTCTACGCCGAAGGCTTCAACCCCGTGCTCTCGCGCGAGGAGCGCCTGGGCTACCACGACGTGCCCTCCAACCAGCTGCCGCTCGCGCCCTACGTGGAGCGGCTGCTGTGGGCCGAGGGCATCGTGTTCTGCTTTCCGACCTGGTGCTTCGGGCTGCCGGCGATGCTCAAGGGCTACTTCGACCGGCTCTTCATGCCGGGCGTGGCCTTCGACATCAGCGACCCGGCCAACGTGAAGCCGATGCTCACGCACATCAAGCGCATCAGCGCCGTCGTCACGTACGGGCGGCCGCGCTGGATGGCCATGTACATGGGCGATCCGCCGCGCAAGATCGTCACGCGGTACATGCTGCGGCTGACCGGCCGGCGCGCGAAGGTGGACTACCACGCCCACTACCACATGAATGTCGCCACCGAGCCCCAGCTCAAGCGCTTCATGGCGCGCGTGGGGCAAGCCATGGCGCGCTTCGCATGAGCGCGCCATCGCTCCTCGACAACGTGCGCCTGCCGCGCTGGCTGCTGCCGGCCGACTGGCCGCAGCGCGATGGCGTGCCCGAACTCGCGCGCGTTGCGATCGAGGCCGGCCGCGTGCGGTCTGTCGACCCCGCTGTCGCCGCCACGCCCTCCGCCTGGAACCTCGGCGGCGCGCTCGCGCTGCCGTGCTTCGTCGACGCCCACACGCATCTGGACAAGGCCTTCACGCTGCCGCGCATGAGGCAGGTGCAGCCCGGCCTGCTCGGCGCCATCGACGCGATGCTCGCCGATCGCGTGCACTGGACGCCGGCCGACGTGCGCGAGCGTGCCTCGCGCGGCCTGCAATGGGCCTGGGAATGCGGCACCTCGCACCTGCGCACGCACGTCGACTGGTGGGAGCCCGATGCCGTGCCGATGGCATGGCCGGTGATGGCCGAGCTGGCGCAGGAATGGGCCGGCAGGGTCCGGCTGGAGCAGGTGAGTCTGATCAAGCTGCCGCTCTTCGAAGACGCGGCTCAGGCCATGCGCCTCGCCAGGCAGGTCAAGGCCACCGGCCCGCACGCGCTGCTCGGCGGCTTCGTGCACTCCACCAACTGGAGCGAGAAAGCGCTGCGCAACCTGCTGGTGTCGGCGCAGGCCTGCGACCTGGACATCGACCTGCACGTGGACGAGGAACTCAACGCTGCGGCAGTGGGCCTGCTGACCACCGCCCGCATCCTGCGCGAGATCGGCTACGAGGGCCGCGTGGTCTGCGGCCACATCTGCGCGCTCGCGGCGCAGCCCGAGGCGCAGGCCCTCGCCACGCTCGACGCGGTGGCGCGTGCGCCGATCACGGTGGTGTCGCTGCCCGCCACCAACCTGCTGCTGCAGGATGCCGTCACCGGCCGCACGCCGCGCCTGCGCGGCATCACGCTGGTGAAGGAAGCGCGCGAGCGCGGCATTCCGCTGCTCTTCGCGAGCGACAACGTGCAAGACCCTTTCTGCCGCGTCGGCAGCTTCGACCCGGTCGAGGCGCTGGGCACGGCCGCGCTGGTGGCGCAGCTCGACGAACCCTTCGACGAATGGTCGCAGGCGCTGTGCCGCAGCGACTGGCTGCGGCACCAAGCCGCTCCTGCGAGGCCCACGCTGGTGGGCCAGGGCGCCGACCTGGTGCTGTTCACGCAGGCCGACCGCCACGGCTGGCCCTCGCGCACCGCCGGCCGCGTGGTGTTGCGCGACGGCCGCGTCACGCACGGCGACGCGACGCCCTTCCTCCCCCGGTAACGAACACACAAGGACACCTTCCCATGCTCCACGGCTACATCCCGCCCCACCGCTTCCTGCCCTACCTGAGCTGGACCGAGATCGCCGCGCTGCCCGACCGCGAGAACACCGTCATCGTGCTGCCCTGCGGCGCCATCGAGCAGCACGGCCCGCACCTGCCCTGCTCGGTCGACAGCGTGATCTGCTCGGGCGTGATGGGCAAGGCGCTCGAAAAGCTCCCCGCCGAGGTGCGCGCCTTCGCGCTGCCGACCATCACGTACGGCAAGTCGGAAGAGCACCTGCACTTCCCCGGCACGATGACGCTGACAGGCACCACGCTGCTGTCGACGGTGATCGAGATCGGCGAGTCGGTGTACCGCTCGGGCTTTCGCAAGCTGCTGTTCGCCAACGGCCACGGCGGCCAGCCGCAGGTGCTCGAAATGGCGGCGCGCGAGTTGCGCCTGCGCCACGGCGATTTCGTGGTGGTGCCGCACGGCGTGTCGCGCCTGCCGAGCGCGGCCAGCAAGCAGGTCAGCGAGCAGGAGAAGAAACTCGCGATGCACGCCGGCCATTCCGAGACCGCGCTGATGCTCGCGCTCGCGCCCGAGACGGTGCACATGGAACATGCGGTCGCCAACTTTCCGCCGCCCTTCCCGATCAAGCTGCTGTCGGCCGACGGCCGCCCGGCCTGTGCATGGACCTCGCGCGACTTCGGCCCGAGCGGCGTGATCGGCGACCCGACCACCGCCACGCGCGAGCAGGGCGAAGCCATCCTCGACACGCTCTCCGACAGCTGGGTGCAGGCGCTGACCGAGCTGCACGCACTGCGCTGGGTGGTGCGCGAGGAAGCCACCTGGGAGCGCGGACACCAGCAGGGCTTCATCCAGCAGCGCTTCGAGCCGGCGGCCTGAGCCCGCTTCTTGCAACGGCCGCTTGTTCCTTTTCCTTCGTTTTCTTCTTCAACTCCCCTGCCCACGAGAGGTCCTCATCATGCGTTCCTTCGCACTGTCCATCGCCGGCGCCGCCGCCATCGCCTTCCTCGCCGCCGCCCCCGCGCAGGCCGAGGACAAGTTCACCTACATGACCAACTGGTACGCGCAGGCCGAGCACGGCGGCTTCTACCAGGCCGTGGCACAGGGCATCTACAAGAAGTACGGCCTGGACGTGACCATCAAGATGGGCGGCCCGCAGGTCAACATCACGCAGATGATGGCCGCCGGCCAGGCCGACTGCATCATGGGTTCGAGCGACATCCAGATGATGCAGGTGCGCGAAGGCGGCGTGCCGGTGGTCAACGTGGCGGCCTTCTTCCAGAAGGACCCGCAGGTGCTGATCGCGCACGACGACGTGAAGAAGTTCGAGGACCTCAAGGGCAAGACGCTGCTGATCGGCGCGCAGGCCCAGCGCGGCTACTGGCCGTGGCTGAAGGCCAAGTTCGGCCTCACCGACGAGCAGACCCGCCCCTACACCTTCAACATCCAGCCCTTCGTGGCCGACAAGAACGCCGCGCAGCAGGGCTACCTTACCTCGGAGCCCTACGCCATCCAGAAGGCCGGCGTGAAGAGCACCGTGCTGATGTTCAGCGACCACGGCTTCCCTGCCTACGCGACCACCGTGTCGTGCATGGAGAAGACGGTGAAGGACCGCAGCAAGCAGGTCGCCGCCTTCGTGAAGGCCTCGGCGGAGGGCTGGAAGAGCTACCTCGCCGACCCCGCGCCCGCCAATGCCCTCATCAAGAAGGACAACCCCAACATGACCGACGACCAGCTGGCCTACAGCGTGGCCAAGCTCAAGGAGATGGGCATGGTCACCGGCGGCGACGCGGCCAGGCTTGGCATCGGCGTGATGACGGATGCGCGCGCCAAGGCGAGCTACGACTTCCTGGTGAGCGCGAAGCTGCTCGATCCGTCGAAGGTGGAGCTGGCGAAGACTTACACGACCGAGTTCGTGAAGGACGCCAAGGTCATCCCCTGAACCTTAACGACGCGCTGCGCATGAACCGAATCGACCCCCACACGTTGGCACCGCCCCCGGAGCACTCACCCACCGTACCCGCGGTGGAAGTGCTCTCGGCCGAGAAGACCTATCCCAACGGCACGCAGGCGCTGCTGCCGGTGGACCTGTCCATCGCCGAAGGCGAGTTCGTCACCCTGCTCGGCCCCTCGGGCTGCGGCAAGAGCACGCTGCTGAAGATGGTGGCGGGCATGCTGGAGCCCAGCGACGGGCGCCTGCTGGTGTGGCGCCGGCCGGCGGCGCAGCTGCACGACTGCCCGCGCAAGATGTCCTTCGTGTTCCAGTCGCCCACGCTGATGCCGTGGGCCAGCGTGCAGACCAACGTCCGCCTGCCGCTGGACCTGGCCGGCGTGCCGCGCAAGGAGGCCGACGCGCGGGTGATGGAATCGCTCGCGCTCGTGGGTCTGGAGAAGTTCGCCGACGCGCTGCCGCGTGCGCTCTCGGGCGGCATGCAGATGCGCGTATCGATCGCACGCGGCCTCGTCACGCAGCCCGACCTGCTGCTGATGGACGAGCCCTTCGGCGCGCTCGACGAGATCACGCGCCACAAGCTCGATGCCGACCTGCTGGAGCTGTGGCGCAAGAAGAAGCTCACGGTGATCTTCGTGACGCACTCGATCCACGAGGCGGTGTTCCTGTCGAGCCGCGTGGTGATGATGGCCGCTCGGCCCGGCCGCGTGGTGGAAGAGTTCCGCATCGACGAGCCCTATCCGCGCAGCGCCGACTTCATGGTCACGCCCGAATTCGCGCGCTACGCCAAGCAGTTGCAGGACAGCCTGCTGCGCGCCAGCAGCACCGACGAGGAGGCCGCGCGATGACTGCCAAGACCCTTCCCCTGCTGGCTCAGCCGCGCGTGCAGCGCGTGCTCTACCCGGTGCTGATCGGCGTGGCGCTGGTCGCCCTGTGGCAATGGCTGGTGGTGGCGATGGAACTGCCGCCCTACCTGGTGCCATCGCCCTACCTGATGATGCAGACGCTGGTGACTGACTGGGCGCCGCTGGGCAACGCGCTGCTGGTCACGCTGAAGATCACGGTGCTGTCGTTCCTGCTGGCCACGGTGGCGGGCGTGCTGATCTCGTTCCTGTTCGTGCAGAGCAAGCGCATCGAGACCGCGCTCTTCCCGTACGCGGTGCTGCTGCAGGTCACGCCCATCGTGGCGGTGGCTCCGCTCATCATCATCTGGGTGAAGAACCCGGTGGCGGCTATGACGGTGTGCGCGGCACTGGTGGCGCTGTTCCCGATCATCAGCAACACCACGCTGGGGCTTCGCAGCATCGACCCCGATCTGCAGAGTTATTTCAAGCTCAATCGCGCGACGCGCTGGCAGCAGCTGGTGCGGCTGCGCATTCCGAGCGCGCTGCCCTACTTCTTCGGCGGGCTGCGCATTTCCAGCGGCCTCGCGCTGATCGGCGCAGTGGTGGCCGAGTTCGTCGCGGGCACCGGCGGCTCGGGGGCGGGGCTGGCCTACCAGATCCTGCAGGCAGGCTTCCAGCTGAACATTCCGCGCATGTTCGCGGCGCTGCTGCTCATTTCCCTCACCGGTGTCGCGCTCTTCGTGCTGATGGCCTGGCTCACCAAGCTGGCGCTGGGCTCGTGGCATGCGAGCGAACTTTCCCAGGACTGACCTTGACCATGAACGCCCCTGTTTCCGCCATCGAGCAACTGCTGCTCGAACTCCCCGACCTCGACTGGATCACCGACGAGAGCCGCGTCACGCGGCTGTCCTCCGATTTCTCGTGGTTCAGCCCCGTGCTGGTGCGCCAGCTCAAGGACAAGCGCGCCGACGTGGTCGTGCGCCCGCGCACCGAGGAGGAGATCCGCGCGGTGGTCGGTGCCTGTGCGCGCCGCTGCGTGCCCATCACCATCCGCGGCAGCGGTACCGGCAACTACGGCCAGACCACGCCGCTGGCCGGCGGCGTGGTGCTCGACATGACGGGCTACAACAGCTGCCTGTGGGTGCGCCCCGGCGTGGCGCGCGCGCAGGCCGGCATCCGCCTGGGTGAACTCGAGAAGCAGACCAAGCCCACGGGGCAGGAGCTGCGCTGTGTTCCGTCCACCTACCGCAGCGCGACGCTGGGCGGCCTCTTCGGCGGCGGCTTCGGCGGCGTGGGCTCCATCAACTACGGGCCGCTGGGCGCGCCTGGCAACGTGATCGGCATCCGCGCGATGACCATCGAGGCCGAGCCGCAGGTCGTCGAGCTGCGCGGCGCCGACGCGATGCGCATGCACCACCTGTGGGGCACCAATGGACTGGTGCTGGAGCTGGAGATCGCGCTGGCACCCGCGCATCCGTGGCTGGAAACACTGGTGACCTTCACCGACTTCGAAAGCGCGCTGAACTTCGCCGACAAGCTCGCGCATGCGCCGGGCATCGTGAAGCGCGGTGTCACTTTCTTCGCGGCGCCGATCTCCGACCATTTGTCGCAACTCGCCGCGCACCTGCCCAAGGGCTGCCACACGGTGCTGTCGCTGGTGGCCGAGTCGTGCGAGCCCGCGATGCTGCAACTGGCGGAGGCCCACGGCGGCACCGTCGGCTACCGCAAGACGGCGGCCGAGGTGCAGAAGAGCAATCGCACGCTGATGGAATTCACCTGGAACCACACGACGCTGCATGCGCTGAAGATCGATCCGAGCCTCACCTACCTGCAGAGCGGCTTCGTTCCGGGCCGGCACGTCGAGCAGGTCATCGAGATGGAGAAGCTGCTGGGCGGCGAAACCGGCGAGGTGATGATGCACATCGAGTTCCTGCGCAACGTGGCCGGCCTCATGACCTGCAGCGGGCTGCAGCTGGTGCGCTTCAGCACCGAGGAGCGCCTGCAGGAGATCATGCGCATCCACCGCGAGCACGGCGTGCACATCAACAACCCGCACGTGAACATCGTCGAGGACGGCAAGGCCGGCGGGCCGCTGCCGCCGGAGGTCATCGAGGTGAAGAAGCGCTTCGACCCGCTGGGACTGCTGAACCCGGGCAAGCTGCGCGACTGGCCGGTGAAGGCGGCTCCGGCAGCCTGACCGGTTTCAGTTCCTGCGGCGGCCTTGCACCCAGGCCACCGCCACGATGGCCATGGCGAGCAACCAGAGCGGCCAGAGGCCGAACGGTGCCACCCAGCGCGCGAAGGGCGTGAGGCCGCGACGGCCTTCCACGTTCGCCTCGAGCACGCCGCGCGTGAGGCGCGGCAGCTCGTGCGTGACGCGGCCCTGGGCGTCGATCACCACGGTGGCGCCGGTGTTGGTGGAGCGCACCATCGGCCGTGCGAACTCGAGCGCGCGCATGCGCGAGATCGACAGGTGCTCGTCGATGGCCACGGTGTCGCCGAACCAGGCGATGTTGCTCACATTGAGCAGGATGGTGGGCGCCGTGGTCTCGTCGCGGAAGTTCGCGCCGATCTCGTCGCCGAACAAGTCCTCGTAGCAGATGTTCGGCGCGATGCGCTGGCCCTGCCAGACGAAGGGCGCCTGGGCGAGCCCGCCGCGCGCGAAGTCGCCCAGCGGGATGTTCATCATCTGGATGAACCAGCGGAAGCCCCAGGGAATGAATTCGCCGAAAGGCACGAGGTGGTGCTTGCTGTAGGCGTAGGGCTGCGCGTCGCCGGGGCGGAAGCCGAGCACCGCGTTGCTGTAGGTGCCCTGTCCTCCCAGCGGCAGGCCGACGATGGCGGCCTGGTTGCCCTCGCTGTAGCGGGCCTTGATCGCTTCGAGATAGCCGGCTGGCAGCTGCTGAGGCAGCAGCGGCAAGGCGGTTTCGGGCGTGACGACGAGCGAAGCCTTGGCATCGCGCAGTTGCTCGCCGTACCAGCGCAGCGCGGTCTCGATGCCGCCGCCGGGAATGAACTTCTCGTCCTGCGGGATGTTGCCCTGCAGGAGCGCGACGCTCAGGTTGCCGGCCGCGCCTTTCGCGCCTCGCACATCGTCGCGCAGCGCGGGCACGAGGTTCGGCACGGCAAACACGAATGCGATCAGCACCACGCCCTGCACGGCTTCCGCGATGCGCAGCGGGCGATGCAGCGCGACCAGCGCAACGGCCAGTGCTGCTGCGGCGCCGATGCCGTACACGCCCACCCACGGCGCGAGCGCGGCGAGCGGGCCTTCCACATGCGCATAGCCGCCCGCGCCCCACGGGAAGCCGGTGAACCAGCTGCCGCGCACCATCTCGGCCAGCGTCCAGAGAGCGGCGAAGACCAGCGCACCCGTCACCCGGCCGCTCGGCCCCCGCACGACGAACCACGCCGCGGCGACTGCGTAATAGAGGCCCAGTGCAGCAGCCAGCGCGAGCACGGCGATGGCCGCCAGCGGCGCCGGCAGGCCGCCATAGGTGTGCATCGAGATGAAGAGCCACCAGAAGCTGCCGGTGAGCCAGGCGGTGGAGAACAGCCAGCCGTGCAGCCCGGCACGTCGCCAGCCTGCGCCCTGCGAACGCAGTCCGTCCAACAGCCAGACGAACGCGCCAAGCGACAGCAGCTGCAGCCACCACAGCGGCTTTCCGCCGGCCGGCGAAGCCATCGAGAGCGCCTGCGCAAGCCCGGCGGCGACGAAGCCGAGCGGACGGAGGAAGGAGGCGAAGGAGGAAGCCGGCGCGCGAGCCATCAGTCGGCCGCGTCGCCGCCGCGCGCCGGAGACACCTTGAACCAGCGCACCGCGCCGCCCTTGGTGTGCAGCACTACGAAGTCGAAGCCGCCGATCGCATGGTGCTCGCCGCGCTTGGGCACGTGGCCCATCTCGTGCGCGATCAGGCCGCCGATGGTGTCGAAGTCTTCGCTGAGCTGTTCTTCGTCGAACACGATGCCGAAGGCCTCGGCGACGCGCTCGATGGGCGTGTCGCCCGAGACGCGGTAGGTGTGGTCGGCGAGGCCGAAGATGTCGCCCTCGTCCTCGGCGATGTCGAACTCGTCCTCGATCTCGCCGACGATCTGCTCGAGCACGTCCTCGATGGTGATGAGGCCGGCCACGCGGCCGAACTCGTCGATGACGATGGCCAGGTGGTTGCGGTTGCCGCGGAACTCGCGCAGCAGGTCATTCAGGCCCTTGCTCTCGGGAACGAAGGTGGCCGGGCGCAGCAGCGCGCGGATGTTCAGGCCAGGCGCGCGCTGCAGCTTGAGCAGGTCCTTCGCGAGCAGGATGCCGATGATGTTTTCCTTCTCGCCCTCGTACACCGGAAAGCGCGAGTGCGCGGTGTCGATGACGAGATGCAGCAGCGCGTCGAACGGGGCGTCGATGTTCACCAGGTCCATGCGCGGCGCGGCGACCATCACGTCGCCGGCGGTCATGTCGGCCATGCGCAGCACGCCTTCAAGCATCACGCGCGACTCCGCGCCGATCACCTCGTTGTCCTCGGCGTCTGCCAGGGTTTCGATCAGCTCGTCGCGCGAATCGGGGCCGGGGTGGATGAATTCGGCGAGTTTCTGGAGAAAGCTGCGCTTGTCTTCCCGTTCGACGGGAGCGCGTTCAGGGTGAGGTTCGGCCACTGCGGGAGGGCGGAGTTGAGGAGGGACAAGGATACCGGATTGCGTGTGACACGCTCTACCGGCACTCCCCGAGGGTAAGTACGGAAGCAGCCGCCAGGGCCGCGGAGCTCAGGGCGCCGACTTCTTCCGGGCGTCGCGCATGCCGCTGCGCACTTCCTGCAGGCTGGCCAGGAAGGCCCAGAACTGCTTGGCGCGGCTTTTGAGCGCGAAGTCGACGGCGGCGTAGTGCTCCAGGGCGATCTCGCTCATTCGGCTGTCGAAGGTGGCGCTAGGCAGTTCGAGATGAGCCTCGGCTTCCGAGCCGCTGCGCACCACGGTGGCACCGGCGTTGCGGGCGATCTTCAGCATGGCGGCGTTCTCGCTCAGCGCATGGATGAAGAGCATGCCCACGCCTTCGTTGCGCGCCACGACCACCGCACGCTCGAAGAGGCGGGCGCCGTAGCCGCGTCCGCGGGCATGGGCCGACACGGAAACGCCGAACTCGGCGCAGTCGCTGTGCTGGTCGCCGGGGGCGAAGGCCAGGTGGGCCATCGCGATCAGGTCGAGGCGGCGGTTGTAGATGCCGAAGAGCTCGTCGCGCTCAAAATCGAGGCTGTCGACGTAGCGCTGGATTTGCTCGTCGGCCGCCGCGTAGCCGAAGCGCAGGTAGCGGTCGTGCGGCGTGAGGTCGAGCAGGTGGCGGGCGATGCGCTCGCGTTCGCGGGGGCCGATCGAGCGGATCGGCACCATCACCGGTTGAGGCGCGCTGACTGCGCGCGGTTGCGCCTCAACCATTGGCGCCTTCAGGAAAGAGCCAATGCCGAGAGACGCTTTGAGAAGGGTCTTGGCGGTAAGCATGGCTCCAATGTAAGGGTTTCCACCTAAACAACAAGTTCACAAGGTTAATCCGGGGACACATTCGTGACCCCTTACCAGAACGTGTGGCGCCATCGCAACCAAATTGTGGCTAAACAGGCACAGCTGTTGTGGCCTTGACACGGTCGAGCACGAAGCTGGTCTTGCAGTCTTCCACGCTCGGGTGCTTGAGCAGGGTGTCCATGATGAAGCGGCTGTAGTGAGCCATGTCGGCCACCACCACCCGCAGCAGGTAGTCCATGTCGCCGGTGAGGGCGGCGCATTCGACGACCTCGGGCCAGGTCTGCACGCTGGCGCGGAACAGGTCCATGGGGTTGCGCTTGTGGGTCTCGGTGTGCTTTTCCAGCCGCACGTTGAGGTAGGCGGTCAGCCCAAGGCCGACGGCTTCGGGCTGGACCAGGGCCACATAGCGGTCGATCACCCGATGCTCTTCCAGCCGCTTGACCCGGCGCAGCACGGCGCTGGGCGACAGGCTCACCTGCTCGGCGATCTGGTCGTAGGTGGCGCGGCCGTCTGCTTGCAGCGTGCGCAGAATGAGCCTATCAATCTTGTCCAGTGCTTCCATTTCTACATTTTTGCAGTTTTACTGCGCAAGAGCCACCATGGGCGCGTGGAAACGCAGAAAACCTGAGAGGCATCCACCCTACATTGCATGACCGGCCGATTTCGCGCCCTGTTATTCGTTCGATTCATTCAATCCCCACCCACCGGAGACCGCACATGAGCCAAGCCGACGCACCCGCCTTCACGCCCTGGGAGAACCCCATGGGCACCGACGGCTTTGAATTCATCGAGTACGCGGCACCCGATCCTGTCGCCATGGGCAAGGTGTTCGAGCGCATGGGCTTCAAGGCCGTGGCCAAGCACCGCCACAAGAATGTGCTGCTGTACCGCCAGGGCACGATCAACTTCATCATCAACGCCGAGCCCGATTCGTTCGCGCAGCGCTTCGCGCGCCTGCATGGCCCCAGCGTCTGCGCCATCGCCTTCCGCGTGCAGGACGCCAAGTTCGCCTACGAGCGCGCCATTTCGCTGGGCGCCTGGGGCTTCGCCGACAAGGCCGGCCCGGGCGAGCTGAACATTCCCGCCATCAAGGGCATCGGCGACAGCCTGATCTACCTGGTCGACCGCTGGCGCGGCAAGAACGGCGCGAAGCCGGGCGACATCGGCAACATCGGCTTCTTCGACGTCGACTTCGAGGCGCTGCCGGGCCTGACGGCCGAAGAGGCGCTGGCCCCGGTGGGCAACGGCCTGACCTACATCGACCACCTGACACACAACGTGCACCGCGGCCGCATGAACGAGTGGGCCGAGTTCTACGAGCGCCTGTTCAACTTCCGCGAAGTGAAGTACTTCGACATCGAAGGCCAGGTCACCGGCGTGAAGAGCAAGGCCATGACCAGCCCCTGCGGCAAGATCCGCATCCCGATCAACGAGGAAGGCAAGGAGCAGGCAGGCCAGATCCAGGAGTACCTGGACATGTACCGCGGCGAAGGCATCCAGCACATTGCAATGGGCTCGGACGACCTCTACAAGACGGTCGACGCCCTGCGCGCCAACGGCGTGAAGCTGCTGGACACCATCGACACCTACTACGAGCTGGTCGACAAGCGCATTCCCGGCCACGGCGAAAGCGTGGAGGAGCTGCACAAGCGCAAGATCCTGATCGACGGCAAGAAGGACGCGCTGCTGCTGCAGATCTTCAGCGAGAACCAGCTCGGCCCGATCTTCTTCGAGTTCATCCAGCGCAAGGGCGACGACGGCTTCGGCAACGGCAACTTCAAGGCGCTGTTCGAGAGCATCGAACTCGACCAGATGCGCCGCGGGGTGCTGAGCGCCGCAAAATAAGGGCCCCATCCCTTATTCACGCTTCTGGAGCACGCATGCGCAGCTGTACGCCTTCGATCGGTCTGACCTTCATTGCGGCGGCAGCCGCCCTTCTTTCGGGCTGCGCCATGGCCCCGGCCGCCACCATGCCGGTGGCCGGGGCCTCGCACCTGGACACGGTGCAGAAGGCCGCGGTACTGCGCATCTGCACCCCGGGCGACTACAAGCCCTTCAGCTTCCAGAAGCCCGACGGCGCCTTCGAGGGCATCGACGTCGACCTGATGACCGGCTTCAGCGCCAGCCTCGGCGCGAAGCCCGAGTGGGTCAAGACCACCTGGGCCAACCTGCTGCCCGACCTGGCCGCCGGCAAGTGCGACATCGCCGTAGGCGGCGTGTCGGTCACCACCGACCGGCAGAAGCGCGCCTTCTTCAGCGCACCCTACATGGTCAACGGCAAGACGCCCATCGCGCGCTGCGCCGACGTGGCCAAGTACCAGAGCGTGGCCGCCATCGACAAGCCGTCGGTGCGCGTCATCTTCAACCCGGGCGGCAGCAACGAGCGCTTCGCCCGGGCCAATTTCAAGCAGGCCAAGCTCACGCTGCACGGCGAGAACGTGACGATCTTCGACGAGATCCTCGCCAACCGCGCCGACGTGTTCGTCACCGAGGCGGCCGAGGCCATCACGCAGCAGAAGCTCAAGCCGGGCCTGTGCGCAATCAACCCCGACAAGCCGCTGCAGTACGGCGAAATGGCCTGGATGCTGCCCCGCGACGACGTGGCCTTCAAGTCGTACGTCGACCAGTGGCTGCACCTGCAGCAAGCCAGCGGCGACTTCCAGCGGACGATGGACCGCTGGCTCAAGTAAACCTTCCTCCTCCGAGATCGCTTTTTCATGGACTCCCCCGCCGCCGCAGTTGTCACCCCCGCCGTCTATGGCGCCTCCGACCGCCCGCCGCGCGGCGACTACTCGCGCGGCGGCGCGGTGCTGGCCGACTACACCTGCCCGCAGGACTGGGCCAGCTACACGCCGGCCGACCACGACACCTACCGCCGCCTCTACGAGCGGCAGGTGGCGCAGCTGCCGGGCCTGGCCTGCGACGCCTTCATCAATGCGCTGCCCTCGCTGGGCGTGAAGGACCGCATCCCGCGCTTCGACGAGCTCAACGAACGGCTGCACCGCGCGACGGGCTGGGAGATCGTGGCGGTGCCAGGGCTGATTCCTGAACTGCCTTTCTTCACGCTGCTGGCGAACCGCAAGTTTCCGGTGACGGACTGGATCCGCAAGCCAGAGGAGTTCGACTACATCGTCGAGCCCGACGTGTTCCACGACCTGTTCGGCCACGTGCCGATGCTGTTCGACCCGACCTTCGCCGACTACGTGCAGCGCTACGGCCAGGGCGGCATCAAGGCGCACGAACTCGGCGCGGGCGAGAAGCTCGCGCGGCTCTACTGGTACACGGTGGAGTTCGGACTGATCCGCCAGCCGGACGGCCTGCGCGCGTACGGCGCAGGCATCCTCAGCTCGGTGGGCGAGCTCAGGCACGCGGTGCTCAGCGACGAGCCGCGCCGGCTGCCGCTGGACCTGCTGCGCACCATGCGCACGCGCTACAAGATCGACACCTACCAGGCCAACTATTTCGTGATCGACAGCTTCAGGCAGCTGTTCGACCTCACGGAGCCCGATTTCACGCCGCTGTACGAGTCGCTGAAGGTCGCGACCGACATCGAGGCCGGGGTGTTGCTGCCGGGCGAGTCCGGCAAGGCCTGAAACCTCGAAGGGTTGTTCGCACGCGCAGCTATCGCGCGCGCGACAGCGCACACCCCTTCCCTAGGACAAGCCCGCTGGTCGCGGAGGCAGGGTGCCTTCCACAATCCGCGCCAAAGGAGCTTGCATGCAGACCAACACATCCGCGCGACAGAACTATCCGGCCGGCGTGCCGCACGAGATTCATCCGGAGCAGTACCGCTCGTTGCCCCAGATGTTCGACGAGGCCTTTGCCCGTTATGCCGACAGGCCCTTCTCGGTCTGCATGGAGCGCTGGATGTCTTACGGCGAGCTCGATGTGCTGTCGGAGGCGCTGGGCGCCTGGCTGCAGTCGCGCGGGCTGGAGCCTGGTGCGCGGGTGGCGATCATGCTGCCGAACATCCCGCAGTTCGCGGTCACCATGTGCGGCGTGCTGCGCGCGGGGTACACGTGCGTCAACGTCAACCCGCTCTACACGGCGCGGGAGCTGGAGCACCAGTTGAAGGACTCCGGCGCGACGGCCATCGTCATTCTTGAAAACTTCGCGTCCACGCTCGAGAAGGTGATCGAGCGCACGCCGGTGAAGCAGGTGGTCATGACCTCGATGGGTGACCTGCTGGGCGGCCTGTACGGCGCGTGGATCACGATGGCCGTGCGCCATCTCGCGAAGCTCGTGCCGGCCTACAAGCTGCCGCTGAGCGACGGGCGCAGCGTGACGCCGTTCAGCCAGGCGATTGCCGAGGGACGCGGCCGTACGCTGGGGCCTGACCAGAGCACGCTCGATTCGATCGCTTTCCTGCAATACACGGGTGGCACGACCGGCTTGTCGAAGGGCGCGGTGCTGACCCACCGCAACATCGTCGCGGCCACGCTGCAGGCCGAGGCCTGGTTCACGCCGGCACTTTCGCGCGCGGGTGACCTGGCGAAGGTCAACAGTATCGCGGCGCTGCCGCTTTATCACATCTTCGCGCTGACGCTGTGCCTGCTGGTGATCCGCCAGGGCTCGCACATGACGCTGATCCCGAATCCACGGGACTTCAACAAGTTCATCGCGGTGCTGAAGAAGCGGCCCTTCCACATGCTGCCCGCGGTGAACACCTTGTTCAATGCGCTGCTGATGCATCCGGAGTTCAAGTCGATCGACTTCTCGACGCTGTTCGTCTCGCAGGCGGGCGGCATGGCCGCCTCGGAAGGCACGGCGCGCAAGTGGTTCGAGGCAACTGGCTGCCCGATGATCGAAGGCTGGGGCATGAGCGAGACCTGCGCGATCGGGACCAACAACCCGGTATCGAATACCGAGTTCACCGGGACGATCGGGCTGCCGCTGCCCAGCATCGAGATCGCCATCAAGGATGACGATGGAAACTCGCTGCCCGTCGGCCAAGCCGGGGAGCTCTGCATCAAGGGGCCGAACGTGATGACGGGCTACTACAACCAGCCGGCAGAGACTGCCGCGGCTTTCACTGCCGATGGCTTCATGCGCACTGGCGACATCGCGGTGATGCAGGAAGACGGGTACAGCCGCATCGTCGACCGCAAGAAGGACATGATCCTGGTGAGCGGCTTCAACGTGTTCCCCAACGAACTGGAGAACGTGATCTCGCTGTGCCCGGGCGTGGTGGAGTGCGCGGCGGTGGGCGTGCCCGATGAGAAGCAGGGCGAAGCCATCAAGGTCTTCGTGGTCCGCAGGGATCCGGCGCTGACCGAGGATGCGGTGCTGCAGTACTGCCATTCGCAGCTCACCGGCTACAAGCGGCCGAAGCACATCGAGTTCCGGGAATCGCTGCCGAAGACCAATGTCGGGAAGATCCTGCGGCGTGAGCTTCGCGTCAATGCAAACGCCTGAGCGGCACAGATGAGCCATTCGCCGGCTGGCGCCGGGCTGCCGGCGGGTGTCGTTGTGTTCGAGCGGGGGTGGCTGTCTTCGAACAACGTGCTGTTCGTGGCCGGCGAAGAGACTGCGCTGGTCGACACGGGGTACGCCGCGCACGCCGAGCAGACCTTGGCGCTGGTCGAGTCGGTACTGGGAGAGCGACCGCTCGACCGAATTCTGAATACGCATCTGCACAGTGACCACTGCGGGGGGAATGCTGCGCTGCAACTGCGATATCCAACGGTTCGTACCGAGATTCCGCCGGGGGAAGCTGCATTTGTGGAGAGCTGGGACCAGCAGGGGCTGAGTTTTCTGGCTACCGGGCAGACTTGTCCCAGGTTCCGATTCACAACGCTGCTGCTGCCGGGGAGCGATTGCGTGCTTGGCGGCAGGCCGTGGCAGGTGCACGCGGCACCGGGGCACGATCCTCACTCGGTCATCTTGTTCGATGAGCAGTCGCGCACGTTGATATCGGCGGATGCGCTGTGGGAGAACGGGTTCGGTATCGCGTTTCCAGAACTGGCGGGGGAGCCGTCGTTCGGAGAAATAGGAGCGACCTTGGATCTGATCGAGAAGCTGGCGCCGGAACGAGTGATTCCGGGGCACGGAGCGGTGTTCGACGATGTTGGGAAAGCGCTGGCTGTTGCGCGTCAGCGCCTGGAGAAATTGATGCGCGATCCGGCCAAGCATGCGCGGCATGCCATCAAGGTCTTGATGAAGTTCAAGTTGCTGGAAGTGCAGACCATCTCGACAGCCGGATGGAATGCCTGGTTGCACGGCACGCCCTATCTCGAGGCGATCCAATCACGCTTTTTCAGTGATGTCGAGTTGGGTCGGCTGACTGGCGATATCTTGGCGGAGCTGGTCAGCGTTGGCGCGGCCGAAGTGGGCCGCACAGATATCCGCAATCGGTAATTGGTGTACCCCGCGCCAAGCGTTTTGCTTCACTTTTGGCGCTCTCGGAGCATCTGATCCGTCTCCTGGCGTTTTTTCTTGTTTGTGCTGAGCAAAGCAAAAACCCCCGATCGATATCGAT